>NZ_KB976102.1:0-3804 GCF_000398905.1 Klebsiella sp. KTE92 | reverse complement strand
AAAAAAAAACAATCAGCCGTGTATTTAGGCGATAGCGCCCTATTTACCATAACGTCTTCTTACGCGCACCGCGAAAACGGCCTCAGGGCGTTTCTGACGGGAAACCGGTAAAACAGGCAACAAACCACCCGAAAACCCGCCAGAAACGCACCTGATTTATTTTACGCACATGCATGGCTATGCACACCACCGCATAGCCGGTGATTTCGGTCGAGAAAAGGGTTCTGGACGTTAAAAGCATAAAAGAACGGGCCATCCAGGCCCGTCAAATGAGGACAACTCTGTAAAAGGACCGTCGCACCTGGTGCGGTGCCGGCGACAAGAAAAAGGTAGCTCATATCAGCCCCTCACCGGAGAAAAATATTTCCGGGCCAGTGCACAGACATCAGCCGTCCATAAATGCGATTTTAATCACAGGGAAGCGCCCCCCTTATTTATCGCGGCCAGAGACTGCTTTCTGGCCGCCTCAACCGCCACACGCTGTGTTCCCGTTAGCTCGTGCAGATAACGCAGGAACATCCTGTTTCCCTCTGCATGCGCCTCCTCACTGCCCTGTGCGTAGTATTCCACTATCGCGTTCACCACGGATTCATCCACCGTAATCAGCTTCATTCTGTCTCTCCGCTTTCTCTGTGACACCATCCTGGCATCACGACGGTCATCCTGGCGTGAAAACGGTGACCGGGCAGGCAAATTTTTTGTCTGTCCGGTCACCGTTGGCGGGGTCCGGGGCGGTCAGTCCCGGTTTTTTTATTCAGGCAATATGAGCACCTGCGACACCCGCTATGTACGACGCATAAAATGCGCCTGTACATAGCGGGAGTCGCTATTGAGCGGAGTCAGACGCAACATTTAAAAAACAACATTCACACGCACGAAAAACCTGGCTAGTATTTAGTCAAACCATGAGCCCGCGCACTCTGACGCGCACCTGCCTACCGGCAGCAGGTAAAACAGCCGGGTCCCTCCGGGGATACTGTACCGGGCAGCCCAATCCGAGAACACTGAGACAACAGCCCAAATCTGTCAGACCCACAACCGGGTCAAGTCATTCTCTGACTAAAGAGACGTTGAGCCGCGAGCAGTCCGGGCTTAACCACGTTACGGTTTAAACGAGGGCGATCGGCGCAGGCCGCAGTGGATTTCCACTGATGTTCTTACACACCGGAGTACAGATGGAATTTGATACCGCCGCCGAACTGGCCGCCCTGCAGGCGCAGACCCGCCGTATCCGCCAGGTCCGCTACCGTCCCTCCCGCCTTGACCGCTATACCGGCGAACTGCTGAGCCTGTACCAGGCCGGGGCCAGTGCAGCGGAGCTGCAACGCTGGCTCCGGGCCCGGAGAATCAAAGTGGTGTTGTCCACGGTTACCCGCTGGCTGGAAAAAAATGGCTAAATTCGCCAGCGCTGCCCGCCAGGCGGCTGGCGTGATAAAACCACTCCAGGGAAATATTCTGCGCTCTGTCGGCACAGTCCGGAATTACGAGCAGGGACTGACCCGCGTCGCAGAGTGGATGAAAGAGAACCGGCTCAACCACGGTGATTTACGCACACTGACACCGGCGCAGGCCATCACCTACCTGGAGCAGCGCGGGGAGCAGGTCGGCCAGAAAACGCTCGATATGGAACGCCAGGCCATCCAGGCCATGATGATCCACGTGACGCAGACCCTCCCTGCCGGCGAACACCTGCCGGTGGTGAAATCGGAGCAGGCACAGATCCTGAGCAGCCGGGCCTACAGCCCGGACCAGGTAGCCCTGATTGCCGCAGCACAACAGCCCGCCAACGCCCTGGCCACCGCGATTGCCCTGGCCGCCGGATTACGCGCCCATGAACTGCTGACCCTCGCGCCCCGCCAGGAGCGTGCACCGGATCCCCGTCCGGCAGCGGACAGTAAATTTGCCGGTCGGGAGGGTGTGATTTACACCGTTCAGGGCAAAGGCGGCCTGGTCAGGGAAGTCCTGATACCGTCCCCCCTGGCTGAACGTCTGGAGCATGTCAGGCTGGCGAGCCCGGTCCGGGTGACCGATCGCGGCGTGTTTTACCAGAGTCAGTACGCCATTGGCGGAGGCCAGCGCTGGTCGAACGCTTTCAGTGCCGCCTCCATGCGTACCCTGGGCTGGTCACGGGGGGCACACGGCGTGCGTCACAGCTACGCCCAGCAACGGATGCAGGAGCTGCAAAAACTCGGTCTGGTTCGTGATATGGCCCTGCGCACCGTCAGCCAGGAAATGGGCCATTTTCGTCCGGAAATCACGGAGACATACCTGCGATGACAAGAACGTTTATTTTATTGTGTACCGGTGTTTTCGCCATCGCGTACGCCCTGTATGAGCTGAAACATATGGGCGTTTACTATCCGGATGCCAGTAATCCGCAGCTGTTCACTGGCTGGAAGGCGGTCACCGAACTCGGTCCCGCAATCCTGGCTACGGGGATCGCAGCCACAGCGTTCTCGCTGTGGCTGTTCATTTTGTTTTTCAGAGGCTCAGAGTACCGCCGGATACAGCGCGAGATAAGCGGATATCAGCAGGCACTGAGGGAGGCAGAAGAGGCGCATACCGCCAGACAAAATGCCCTTATCAGGGATCACAACATGAAGACAGAAACCCTGCACAGTCACTATTGTGATGCGGCGAATGTACTGCGGGAAGAGTATGCGAAAAGAGAAAAGCGCTGGCGTCAGGCGTTGCAGAATGCCCGGGAAGAAGCCAGGCAGGAGCTGGAGGAACAGACGGAGGCACTGAATCAGCGCGCGTCCGGCCTGCTGGTACAGGAGCAGGCACTGAAAGCCAGAATGGCGGAAGTCAGAAAGTATGTTGCCGGAGAGCGGCATAACGCCATGCGGGCCCGTCTGGAAGCAGAGGAAGCAGAGAAAAGGCGACAAAATGCCAGCGCAACAGCGGAACGGCGCAGACGGAAACTGGAAAAACTCCAGGCCACTGACGGAACAGCAGGGCAAAAACACTGAGGCATTTCAGGACTGCCAGAAACGCCACCAGGCACGGGGCCGGGTCGTGTTCTGCCGCTTCTCTTCCCGGTTCTCCAGCAACAACATCGCCTGTTTCAGACTGTCGATATGTGAATCTCTGGAGGCAAGAAGGGTGTTCAGGTGTTCAATTTCCTGTTTCAGAATGTAAATGACCTGTTCATTACGGTCAGAAGTGACTGTGTCACGCTGTCCACTGACCTGTTCTTCCGCCTGTTCAACGGATACCGGCGCAAAGGCACCAAACACCCGCAAAAGCTCTGAAGTCTCGAGCATTTTCGCATTCCGTTCACCCCGACAGGTGGACAGCTCACCGGCTTTAATTAACCTGTGCAGGGTTGTCCTGCTCTTACCCGTCAGGCGTGCAGCCTCACTGATCGACACTTTCGCCATCAGTCACCCTCCTGTAGTGCATCCAGTCGTAGGGACAGTGTACGGAAAAGATGCTCCGCATCATCGTGGAGTTTCTCACAAAGGTCAGCCTCCACATCGAGATCAAGCTCGTTAAGCTTCTCCAGCAGGAGCAGGGACTGATTCTGGATGAATTTAGCCATGTTCAGGGCAGTTTTCTGTTGTTTCGTCATAAGGGGCCTCAGGGCGTCAGTGCTCAGTGTCAAACCGGTCTCTTTTCCGCTTCCTCGCTCACTCAGTCGCTACGCTCCTGCCGTTCGGCTGCGGCGAGCGGACGGGACACACAGAAGAGTAATAGCTATAACCAGGAAGAGAAGAGCCTGTGGAAAAGGCCACGGCGTTGCCGTTTTTCCATAGGCTCCGCCCCCCTGACAAGCATCACAGAATCTGACGCTCAAATCAG
>NZ_KB976101.1:0-63821 GCF_000398905.1 Klebsiella sp. KTE92 | reverse complement strand
CACCGCCCCACGCTTGAAGGTCAGCAGCGGTTCCCTGCGTTTGGTCTTGGCGTCATACGGTCGGCGATTATTGCGGTACTGATCCATGGCCGCTTCGCAGGACTGGGTGAAGTCGGTCTTCAGTTCGACGGTTGCCACCGGCAGACCGTTGATAAACAGCACCAGATCAATGGCAAATTCACGGGCCGGGTGATACTTCAGCTCCGGCACCACGCGCAGGATATTGGCCTGGTAGCGCTCAATGACTGCTGCATTGCGCTTGTCTTCCGGTGCGGCCTCGGTCATCTCGATCAGGCCGCAACCGGCAATAGAAAAGCCCTGGCGCAACACCTGCATGGTGCCTTGTTTCTCCAGTGCTTTATCCAAGCGGTCCATCAGCACTTCAAGGGTTTTGGCCCCGTTGAGCCGTTCCAGCTTGTCCCATTTTTCCTGCTGGCCGCTGGATTTGATCCAGTTTTCCAGATCTTCGGGGTACACCGCCCTCTCGGTGTCGTAGAACTTGGAATCACCCAGCTTCCAGCCCTGTTCTACAAACCGGTCGATGATGTATTGCTGGAAGTATTTTTCCTGATGTGCTGCTGATTGCATTTATTGTTTTCCTCGCAAATCAATCTGGCCGGTGACAGCGGCGGTGATAAAGGCGGCGCGGCGTTCTTTGAGCAGGGTGATACTTTGTTCCGCCTTGCTAATCAGTGCATCAATGCGGGCGGTTTCGCGGTCGAGGGTGGCGACAATGGTGGCTTGTTCATCAGGGGCTGGGGATGGCACCCTAAGGCTGGCTATCACCTCTTGGTTGATATTCGGCTGGCCCCCGCCCTCAGAGAAGAAAGCCACGATATCGGCTCTGAATGCCATCAACCAGTAATACAAAAACTGGATATTCAAATCGCGTTCACCAGACAGCACACAGCAAGCTTGGTTGGTTGTTGCTGGGATTCCAAGAAACCCTAGGCGACCAATTGTTGCACCATACATGGCAATAGCTAATGAACCAGCGGGAAAAATTTTCAAGGCTGAGAATTTCTGCATGGCATCTGAGGTAACACACTTCTTTGTTTTAACGACGGTGTTTTCTCTAAGCTCACTTGTTGTTATCCACGGAATGGTTCCTCCCTGATACCATTCATGCTCCTTTGCCGGTGGCGTTGTTCCACTCCCAATGGCTTGGAAAGCATGAAAAACCTTCCTATTTAACCACTCCTCTGGCACCTGCCCAATCCACTCAATGCCGGAGTCCTTCATCTTGGCGTTGCGGTCTAGTCCCTTGGTGACAGCATGGGTAATCAGCGCCTGGCGCTTTTCCTTCAGTAGCTCGATAAAGCGGGTTTTCTTCTCGACAAGCGCATCAATACGGGCGGTTTCGCGGTCGAGGGTGGCGGCAATGGTGACTTGTTCGTCAGTGTCGGGAAGCCCGAAAGTAAATGACTCAAACAGCTCCGTTGGAACTCGCTTTAAGCCTCCAGTGCCTCTCATCTCAGATTTGGCAATTGTTCTGAACTGCTCTTCTTGCAGACGGTAGTAAAGAAATCGGTTATGTCCCTTTCCATTTACCCGAAGGACATTGATTTCTGTAGAGCCAAACCCAATGCCGTTAACCAGACCATTGGCTACCGCTATGTTTCCATTCTCGAAGCAAGGCGTTACCTTGGCGATCAGAATATCGTCATCGCAGAAATAGCTATATCCGTCATACACCTCATGAATAGGACGAGTTTCATCAAGTGTTATAGCATTGGTTCTCAGCTTCTCCATTGGGAGAAATGTGCAAAGAGAATCCTTTTCCTTGCTTAGGGTCGATTTCTTGGGATTCAAGGCGGAAATACGCTTGATCTGCGCAACCTTCCAATGCTCCGGCACCAGCCCAATCCACTCAACGCCGGAATCCTTGTAGGCTGGATACGGTTTGTAGTGACTCATTCGCTGGCCACCTCCGCCAGTAGCGCGGCAATCTCGGCTTCTACCTGCTTCAGGTCTTCATCAATATCATGCAGCTTGCGCGGCGGCTGGTACTGGTAGAAGAAGCGGTTGAAGTTGATCTCGTAGCCAACGCGGCCCAATTGACCATCCCTGGCATCGGTAAAGCTCTCATCCAGCCAGGCATCCGGCACATGAGGAAGCACTTCGCGGGCAAAGTAGTCGTCGATGTCCTCCAGATAGGGGACGTTCTCGTAATCAGTTAAATCTGTGTCTGGCACCAGCTCGCCGTTGGAATCCGTGACTGGCTCGGCTTTCGGGTCTTTGTGACCAAAGGCGTTGATCAGCGCGGTGATCAATGTCTTGTTGGATTTGACCTTGAGCTGCTTGGCTTCGTCGGACTTGATCGAGTTCCTAACAAAGGTTTCTGCCCAGCTATAGGGCTGCGTTTGCCCGATCAACGGCTTGAGGGCTTTGCGCCAGAATGTCTGATGCGCGTCAGAGAGTTTTTCCCAGGCAGCTTCGGCTTCCAGCCGCTCCATGCCCACCTTATCCAGCTCCAGGGTCATGCGCAGCGGGCGCAGGACCTTGATACGGCGGTAGCCAAAGGTACGGTAGTCCAGCATCCGGGAAAGCGCACCGGTTTCGCCTGCGGCGTAGATGTCCAGAATCTGGCGGCGCTGCTCATCGCTGACAATACGGCGCTTGTTGCCCTCGTTGCGGATTGCAGTCCACAGGTCGGTGGCGTTGATCAACTGCACCTTGCCTTTGCGCTCCTGCGGCTTCTTGTTGGACAGAATCCACAGGTAGGTGGCGATATTGGTGCGGAAGAACAGATCCGTTGGCAGAGCCACAATGGCTTCAATCAGGTCGTCTTCCAGCAACCAACGGCGGATTTCCGATTCGCCAGACGCGGCACCGCCGTTAAACAGTGGCGAACCCGACAGCACGATAGCGGCGCGGCCACCGCCGTTGATCGGCAGTTCTAGCTTGCTCGCCAGGTGCATCAAAAACAGCATGGAGCCATCGCTAATTTTCGGCAGGCCCGGCCCAAACCGGCCCAGCTCGCCTTTTTTGTGTTCCGCTTCGACGGCGGTTTTGTCCTTCTCCCATTTCTTGCCAAAAGGCGGATTGGACAGGCAGTAGTGGAAACGCTCACCGGCAAACTGGTCGTTGGACAGCGTGCTGCCCTGACGAATGTTCTTCGACAGATCTCGGCCAGGGTCGGACTCCAAACGGCGGATCAGCATACCGGCCACACAAACCGCATGGGTTTCCGGCTCCAACTCCTGCCCGTGCGGCACCAGCACTGGCGGGATCTTGTCGCGGTTACCGTAGTCGCCCACATGGTTCATGGCATCGGTGAGGAAGCCACCCGTACCACAGGTCGGGTCATACAGAGTACGAATCAAACCGGGGCTGGCCTCAAACAGGGCATCATCCGGGTCAAGCAGCAATGCGGTCGCCAGGTGAACGATGTCACGCGGCGTCATGAAGTCCTCGGCCCCTTCATTTACCTCGGCACCAAAGCGGCGAATCAGGTGTTCGTAGATGTTACTCATCACCCGATCCGGCACCACGTCCGGGTGCAGGTCGATCTTGGCAAAGTTCTGGCAAATCTTGTACAGCAAGCCCGCTTTCTCCAGCCGGATCACCGTATTGCCAAACTCAAACTCCTCGAAGATAGCGCGGGCGTTATCCGAAAACAGGGCGATGTAGTCTTCCAGATTGCGGCGCGTCTTGGTGCTACCCAGGGTGCCAAGGGAGTATTCAGAGGTGTTGTAGAAGGGGTATTCAGCGGTTGAGCGCAGAATGGTATCCAGCTCAACATCGGCATCCTTGAAAGCGTCATGCGCTTCTCTCACCGCCTCGCGAGTCGGCTCCAGCGCACACTCCAGGCGGCGCAGCAAGGTAAACGGCAAAATGATCTTGCCAAAGTCCGTATGCTTGAAGTCCCCCCACAGGTCTTCCGCGTTCTTCCAAATAAAGTCAGCCTGTGAAGCTGCCGATCCCGTAAATTCGTTCATTCTTGACTCCAACCACCTTTTGCACAGAACGGTACTGTAGTCAATCTGCGAATGTCAACCAGATTTTGCACAAAAGGGGATGGATTTCAATTCCTAGCTAAATCTGCGATCCTACCTCAGAATGCAAATAGCCGTCGTTTTTATTGCTTTTAACGAACGGGCGGACAAATTGTGGTGATATCAGCTTTGGGGAATGCCCCAACTCTTCCAACTTGCGTGCCATAAAGTGAGAACCGCCACAGGCTTCCATTGCGATGGTTGTAGCGGGGCATGTCGCCAAAAATTCGATCAACTTTGGCCGGGTAAATTTTTTACGGTAAACAGCCTTCCCGCGACGATCCTGGCAATGAATATGGAAAGAGTTTTTACCCAGATCGATACCAATGAGCGCAATGTTTTCCATGATAGTTCTCCGAATGAAAGCCTGTCCTCAGCATAGTACCGGGAAGGAGGGAGTGACCATCTCATTAAATAAAGCACGCTAAGCCGGTTGCAGCGGCCGTAGCGGCCTGAACTTGCCCGCGCCGATCTTGGCGCTGCTGCGCCAGAGGTAATCGCCGGTCAGGTTGATGTGCTCCCAGCCGAGCGGCGACAGGTACTGCAACAGGCCGTCATCGACGGCTTGACCGTGGCCACGCAAGGCGTTCGCGGCCCGCTCCAGATAGACCGTGTTCCATAGCACGATGGCCGCCGTCACCAGGTTGAGGCCGCTGGCCCGGTAGCGCTGCTGCTCGAAGCTGCGGTCGCGGATTTCCCCCAGGCGGTTGAAGAACACGGCGCGGGCCAGCGCGTTGCGCGCCTCGCCTTTGTTCAGCCCGGCATGCACGCGGCGGCGCAGCTCGACGCTTTGCAGCCAGTCCAGGATGAACAGTGTGCGCTCGATGCGTCCCAGCTCACGCAGGGCGACGGCCAGGCCGTTCTGGCGCGGGTAGCTGCCAAGCTTCCTGAGCATCAGCGAGGCCGTCGCCGTGCCCTGCTTGATCGAGGTGGCCATCCGCAGGATTTCATCCCAATGGGCGCGGACGTGCTTGATGTTGAGCGTGCCGCCGATCATCGGTTTCAACGCCTCGTAGGTGGCATCGCCCTTCGGGATGTAGAGCTTGGTGTCGCCCAGGTCACGAATGCGCGGGGCGAAGCGGAAGCCCAGCAGGTGCATCAACGCGAAGACGTGGTCCGTGAACCCTGCCGTGTCGGTGTAGTGCTCCTCGATCCGCAGGTCGGATTCGTGATACAGCAGGCCGTCGAGCACGTAGGTCGAGTCGCGCACGCCGACGTTCACGACCTTGGTGTGGAACGGCGCGTACTGGTCGGAGATATGGGTGTAGAACGTCCGCCCTGGGCTGCTGCCGTATTTCGGATTGATGTGGCCGGTGCTCTCGGCCTTGCTGCCGGTGCGGAAGTTCTGGCCGTCCGACGATGACGTGGTGCCGTCGCCCCAATGCTCGGCGAAGGGATGTCGGAACTGCGCGTTGACCAGCTCGGCCAGTGCCGCCCCGTAGGTTTCGTCGCGGATGTGCCAGGCTTGCAGCCAGGCCAGCTTGGCGTAGGTCGTGCCGGGGCACGATTCCGCCATCTTGGTCAGGCCCAGGTTGATCGCGTCGGCGAGGATCGTGGTCAGCAACAGGTTTTTGTCCTTGGCCAGGTCGCCTGACTTCAGGTGGGCGAAGTGCCGGGTGAAGCCCGTCCATTCGTCTACCTCCAGCAGCAATTCGGTGATCTTGACGTGCGGTAGGATCATCGCCGTCTGGTCGATCAGGGCCTGTGCGGTATCGGGCACCGCCGCATCGAGCGGCGTGATCTTCAGGCCCGACTCCGTGATGATGGCGTCCGGCAGCTCGTTGGCCAGCGCCATGCGGTTGACGGTGGCGAGCTGCGTTTCCAGCAGCGTCAGCCGGTCATGCAGGTACTGGTCGCAATCGGTGGCCACGGCCAGCGGCAATTCGCTGGCCTGCTTGAGGCTGGCGAATTTCGCGGGCGGCACCAGGTAGTCCTCGAAGTCCTTGAACTGGCGCGAGCCTTGCACCCAGATGTCGCCGGAGCGCAGCGCGTTCTTCAGCTCCGACAGCGCGCACAGTTCGTAGTAGCGCCGGTCGATGCCGGTGTCGGTCATCACCAGCTTCTGCCAGCGCGGCTTGATGAACTCGGTCGGCGCGTCGGTGGGCACCTTGCGGGCGTTGTCGCTGTTCATGCTGCGCAGCACCTCGATGGCGTCGAGTACGTCCTTGGCGGCGGGCGCGGCCCGCAACTTGAGCACGTCGAGAAATTCCGGCGCGTAGCGGCGCAGCGTGGCGTAGCTCTCGCCGATGCGGTGCAGGAAATCGAAGTCCTCGGGTTGCGCGAGCCGCTGCGCTTCGGTGACGCTCTCGGCGAAAGCATCCCAGGACATGACGGCCTCGATGGCGGCGAACGGATCGCGGCCCGCTTGCTTGGCCTCGATCAGCGCCTGGCCGATGCGCCCGAACAGCCGCACCTTGGCATTGATCGCCTTGCCGGATGCCTGGAACTGCTGCTGATGCTTGTTCTTGGCGGCATTGAACAGCTTGCCCAGGATGCGGTCATGCAGGTCGATGATTTCGTCGGTGACGGTGGCCATGCCCTCGATGGCGAGCGCCACCAGGGTCGCGTAACGCCGCTGCGGCTCGAACTTCGCCAGGTCGGCGGGCGTCATCTGGCCGCCCTCGCGGGCGATCTTGAGCAGCCGGTTCTGGTGAACCAGCCGCTCGATGCCGGAGGGCAGGTCGAGCGCCTGCCACGCCTTGAGGCGTTCGATGTGTTCCAGCATGTGCCGCGAGTTCGGTTTGACCGGGGATTGCCGCAGCCAGGCCAGCCACGTCGTCTTGCCGTTGTCGCGGCGCTTGAGCAGATCGTCGAGGCGACGGCGATGCACGTCCGTCAGCGGCTCAGCCAAGGCGTCGTAGAGACGCCGGTTGGCGCGGGTAATCGCTTCGGCGCTCGCCCGCTCGACGGCGTTGAGGGCGGGCACAATGACCGACTGCCGCCGCAGGTGCTCGATCAAGGCTCTGGCCAGCACGATGCCCTTGTCGGTTTGCATGGCCAGCTCGGTCAGCAACTGGACAGCCTGCCGGTAGTGGCCAATCGTGAACGGCTGGAAGCCGAACACCGTTTGCAGCTCGACCAGGTGCTCGCGTCGGGTCTGCTCACGCTGCCCGTACTCGTCCCAGCTTTCGATGCCGACCTTGAGCTGGTTGGCGACCAGTCTCAGCAATGGCGGGAACGGTGGCTCATCAGCGCCAAGGATGACGCCGGGAAAGCGCAGGTAGCAGAGCTGCACCGCGAAGCCCAGCCGATTGGCCGGGCCGCGCCGCTGCCGGATGATGGAGAGGTCGCTTTCGCTGAACGTGTAGTGACGGATCAACTCATCCTTGGTGTCCGGCAACGCCAGCAGGCTTTCGCGCTCGGCGGCGGAGAGGATCGAACGGCGGGGCATGCGGTTTCCTTCTTCTTGAAATTCTATTCTTGATTGCATATCATCTCAACGAGTTTCGATAAGAAAGGATGCGCATGCGACCGTCTGTTGTGCTTGACATGAAGCGAAGCGCAGTGCGTGAAGCGGTAGGCCGCTTTCGCGCCGCGAACCCGCGCGTCTTCGGCTCGGTGCTGCATGGCACCGACCGGGATGGCAGCGACCTCGACCTGTTGGTCGATGCGCTGCCCGGTGCCACGTTGTTGGACTTGGGCGATTTGGAAGAAGAACTGAAATCGCTGCTCGGCGTTGACGTCGATCTGCTGACTCCCGGCGACCTGCCGCCGAAGTTCCGGGCCAAGGTGCTCGCGGAGGCGCAACCGATATGAGCGAGAACCGCCTGCCCGATTACCTCGACCACATTCAGCAGGCCGCAACCGATGCGCGCAGCTTCGTGGAAGGGATGGCCAAGGACGACTTCTTGGCCGACAAGCGCACCCAGCAGGCCGTCATCATGAGCCTGATCGTCATCGGCGAGGCGGCCACAAAGGTGATGGATGGCTACGTCGAGTTCACCCAGGCGCATGCCGACGTGCCGTGGCGCAGCATGCGCAATATGCGTAATCGCATGGCTCACGGCTATTTCGACATCAACCTCGATGTGGTGTGGGAGACGGTACAGGAATGGCTGCCGGCGTTGCTCCAGCAATTGCCCGCCGTGCGTCAGGATGCCGACGATGAAGACCGTAACGACAACTGTGAAAGAGGGATCTCCGATGACTGTTGAATCGAGAATATTTTCTGTAGCCGAGTATGTTCAGCCGTCCGAAGGCGAGCCTATTCGTTCCGTTGTGCTTGAAACCCGAGACTCAATTATCGTGGTTTGGCATGTCCATCCCGGGCAGGAAATTGCGGCTCACATTCATCCTCACGGCCAAGACACGTGGACTGTTTTGTCGGGAATGGCTGATTACTTTCAGGGCAATGGGATTGTTCGTGCCCTCAGGGAAGGTGAGATAGCCGTGGCAAGACCGGGCCAAGTGCACGGGGCGCGAAATACAGGTACCGAGCCATTTGTGTTAGTCTCGGTTGTGGCATCAGCCAATGCCGGTTTCGTATTGGCTGAGCGATAGAGCCCAATCTCTGGAGTTGGTCCAATGAGCGGTCGGGGAGATAGGTAACAGACATGCAGCGGACACGGCTGCTAAACCAGGTCGCAAACCTCCTTGCGTCGCAGCGTGCCGCAAGCGACGCGATCAATCGAATGGGGTCGGCATGAGACTGAACACCATCCAGTTCCCGACCGCGTAGCCGCCTGTCCTGCCGATCAGGTCTTGACCATCGACGCCTGGGATCAGTCCTGAATGTTCTTGGAGACCACTACGTTATGAGCCGCAGCCGCCGCAAAACACCCATCGTCGGGCACACGACCTGCGGCAGCGAGCGCGAGGACAAGAAGCTCTGGCATCAGCGCTGGCGCACCCGTGAGCGCACGGCGCTGACCAGCGCGTCGCCCGAAGCCCTGAGCGCCCATCTGCCCCTGCTGGAAAACCAGGCCAGCAGCGTCTGGTCGATGGGCAAGGATGGCCGCTCCTACTGGCCCGTCAAGCGCCAGGCCGCCACGGCGGATCGCATCGCCAATCACAAGGGACGCAACCCGCAAGAACGCGCCTCCCTGAAAAAGCGCCTGCTTACACTGTGATTCCTTCAAAATATCTCAACGAAATTTCCCGACACCTGTTTAAGCTATCTTGCTGATATTTCTGTTTTTCGATTTTTGCCGGCGCGATGCCGGCGACGTTGGCCAGCTGCCCCGGGCGCGATACTGAGATCAGTTTCTTTGAACAAAAAAACCGCCTTTTGGCGGTCAGTATTCAGTAGCGGGGTTAGAGGGCCAGTCGTGTAAAAAACCACGTTAGCCGACTATTTATTTGAATAACATAATATTTTAACTGATATGCCAGCGTTCATCCTGACTTATCTGAACAGGGCTCCGCCTGTAAAATGTGAAAGATAGAAAGGTAATTATTTATAATAAAATTAAATAATTTCAATTTTCTCTTCAGAATATACACTGACAGTGTGAAAAAACCCCCGTTATCACGGGGATTTTCCTGTAGATAATACGTTACCTGACTTGCTTAGAAGGCGCAAAGCGCAGTATCAAAATACCGGCCAGAGCGGCCAGTATGGACCCTGCCAGAACCCCCACCTTGACCTCATCAACGAGCAGAGGGCTGCCTGTAAAGGCCAGATTGCCGATAAACAGGCTCATGGTAAAACCAATCCCACACAGTACCGAGACACCATAAACCTGTAACCAGGTACTTTTCTCTGGTCGTTTCGCCAGGCCCAGGCTGACGGCCAGTAGCGACAGGCCAAAGATACCTGCCTGTTTACCCAAAAACAGGCCCAGCGCCACGCCTACCGGAACCGGCGACAACAGGTCATTCATCGTCATGCCCGACAACGCGACGCCCGCATTGGCGAAGCCAAACAGCGGCAGTATCATAAACGTGACCCAGGGGTTGATGGCATGCTCAAGCCTGTCCAGAGGCACTTCATCAGCCGCATTCCTGGTTCGCAGCGGGATAAAGAACGCCAGCAGGATACCCGCGACGGTGGCATGCACGCCTGACTGAAGCATGAAAAACCACAGTACTCCCCCCGTCAGCAGATAGGGCAGCAGGCGCGTCACGCCGGCACGGTTCAGGCTAAACAGCAGAGCAACCATTGCCGCTGCACCACCCAGCATCAGAAGCGAAATGTTGCTGGTATAGAAGAGCGCGATGATAGCCACCGCCCCCATGTCATCCAGAATAGCCAGCGCCGACAGGAAAATTTTTAGCGAGACTGGCACACGACTGCCCAGTAAGGCGAGTACACCGAGCGCAAAAGCAATATCCGTGGCCGCCGGGATGGCCCAGCCGGAAAGGGTTTCGTCATGACCGGCATTAAACCCCACGTAAATCAGGGCAGGTACGGCCAGACCACCCAGTGCGGCAAAGCCCGGCAACGCACGCTGGCTCCAGGTGGCTAACTGGCCGGTGACAAGCTCACGCTTGATTTCCAGCCCGACCATCATAAAGAATACGGCCATCAGGGCATCGTTTATCCAGTGCTCAACGGACAGGCCTGCTGTTTTGTATTTCAGGAGTGTTTCATAACCTTCCCTGAGGGGCGAATTGGGGCTTTGTTGAATAAATAAGATTTCTTGCGAACGACCCTGTAGCTGGCTGGATTTTCAGGCAATACGCACGCTTTCTGGCATCCCAGCCTTTGTCATCCTGTTCAACGCACGCACCATGGCCATAGCTTCCGCTACCTGACCATCGTAGTCACGCAGCGTCAGTGAATCTCCCAACAACTGCTTCATTCTGTACATTGCCGTTTCCGCTATCGAGCGACGGTTATATTCCGTTGTCCATTTCCACCGTGCATTGCTTCCGCTCAGCCGCTGATTAGCAACGGCACGGTTGCGGTCTGCGTACTCACCGGGCCAGTAACCTGCTCCTTTTCGGGGAGGAATAAGCGCGCTGATTTTTTTGCGGCGCAGTTCATCGTGACAGAGCCGGGTATCGTAAGCCCCGTCTGCCGCGGCTGCCCTGATTTTTCTGTGAGTCTGCCGGATAAGGCCCGGGAAGGCTTCTGAGTCCGTGACGTTATTCAGCGACAGGTCTGCACAGACAACTTCATGTGTGTTGCTGTCAACAGCAAGATGCAACTTTCGCCAGATACGACGGCGCTCTTTGCCGTGCTTTCTGACTTTCCATTCGCCTTCACCAAAGACCTTCAGCCCGGTGGAATCAATCACCAGGTGTGCGATTTCACCCCGGGTGGACGTTTTGAAACTGACATTAACCGACTTTGCCCGCTTACTGACACTGGTGTAATCCGGGCAGCGCAACGGAACGTTCATCAGGGCAAAAATGGAATCAATAAAACCCTGCGCAGCCCGCAGGGTCAGCCGGAATACGCGTTTAATCACCAGAACGGTGGTGATGGCGAGATCAGAATAGCGCTGGGGCCTTCCTCGTGATGAAGGCGTTGCCGACTCATACCAGGCCTGAATCGCCTCATCATCCAGCCAGAAAGTGAGGGAGCCACGGTTGATGAGAGCTTTGTTGTAGGTGGACCAGTTGGTGATTCTGAACTTTTGCTTTGCCACGGAATGGTCTGTGTTGTCGGGAGGATGCGTGATCTGATCCTTCAACTCAGCAAAAGTTCGATTTATTCAACAAAGCCCCACGCAGGCTCCAGGCTGATAAGATTTTTCGACAAGTTCCAGTTTAAAGTCCATGGAGTAAGACGCACGAACCCTGCGGGGACGAAGAGAATCTGACATTGATAGAGTCCATTAACGTTTATAAGAGGACTCTATCATCGTCAATCACCGGAAATTTCAACAGACGGTACTGAGATGACGCTTACCAATATACTGGTGAATGCCGGCGTGAAAGTCCGTCTGACGGATGCCTATAAAATCCACCATGACAAAGTCATCATCATCGACCGGAGCACGGTTGAAACCGGATCATTTAATTTCACCAAAGCAGCGGAATATTCTAATTCAGAAAATGCGCTGGTCCTGAATGATATGCCACAGGTGGCCAGCGTCTATCTGGAACACTGGCAGTCCCGCTGGGAAACAGGAAGAGACTGGAAATCGACATATTAAAAAGAGTTGTTATGTCTGAAAACACACAAAGAAAAAAAGCCCGGCGCAATAACGATATACAAATCACAACGCGCGAGTTTGCGCTCATGCTGGGCATACCAGAGCATGAACTCGGCGTCGCAGCAGCCACCACAAATATATTGCGCGGAATGACATTGCCCGCCCCGGTGAGTCTGTTAAAGGGAAAGACAAGGCAGTTCTGGCTGACTGACTGTCTGGATTTCGCCGAACAGTTAAAAGGAGCATCTGCAAAAAATAAATAACTATTAAAAAGGCCGCCTGATAATTCAGCCGGCCTTTTTTTTATGGCTTATAACTGTTGTCATCATTATGACGAACATCGTCGTAATACCGATTGTCATACTGCTGACGAACTGCTTCCCGTTCACGATCCGTATACCGGCCTTTCAGCTGGTTAAACTTCTCCCGCGTATAGTCGTATTGTTCCCGGTTACTCGGCACAAGGATACTGTCACGATGATGAAGGTTGTGTGCTGCCACCGCATCGCCGGCAGCATAAGCGAAGCTACCATCCCGGCTGAACTCGATGCGCTCGCCTGATTTCCAGGCCACCATGTCAACAGCTATGCGCGTATTGAGGTCACCGTTATCATACGGGTTAATGACTTCAACCCTGTCCCCTCGATCAATGATCGCATCCTGCCCGTGACGCGAATAGACAACCGCGCCATCACGATATAACCGGGCATCGTAACCATCCGCTTTAATCAAAGACGTATCATCAGCTGGAGCACAGAAAATAATGCTGTCTGAAGCCTGCGGCGTCCGGTTTTTACGGTTCTGCCGGTAAGCCCAGCCACGCAGCTGGCTGAGCGCAGCCTGATCGCCGTGCAGCGCCTGCTGTTCGGTCCAGGCACGGTAAGTCAGCGGCCGCATCCTGCCCTCATCATATAATTTCCGGCGTTCTGCCTTCAGCTCAATACGCAGGGCCGCCATCGACTTCTCACGTTCAAACTCCACGATGTGGTACATGAGCTTACGCATATGCGCGTCTTTCTCGTTATCCCGGATATGTGTCTTCTGCTCTTTGAATGCCGCGGACACAGCCCGGAATCGTTCGGCAGCATGAAGGTCAGGCTTTTTCCAGGCGTTGCGGTACTTCTCGTAGCGTTCACGCAAATCGATACGGGCCTCAGCGCGTGCCTGCCGGCGTTCCGCACGGGCACCACGATCGCGGACATGTAGTCTGTCACTGTACGGCGTCTGAACACTTTGCTTAACCATTTCCGCAGAACGTGATGACGGAACAAAGGTTCCCAGCGCAGGCTCAAGACGGGAAAGCGTCATACCGGGATGAACACGCGAAGATTTCACGGCCAGCTTCTCGTCGCCACACACATCACGCACGACAAGTCCTTTGCCGGAAGGCTCTAACATTAAACCGGCGTCGTTCATGACCTGATGCAGTTTTTCCCATGAAGCATTCTTCTCACGGAACATGGTGTTAACAGGCTTACGAACATGCTGGACAGCAAAATGATGAAGGGACTCTTTATCAGAGAAGTGTTCAAGCTGTCGCGCTGAACGTGGTGCATTGCGATACCCTTTTCTGGCCCGTACAAGGTTGTTGTCAGCATCACGAACCCAGCTTCCGTTATCCACTTTAAATCCGTGCTTCAGTTCCAGTTCGCGGCAGGTACGCTGAAGTTTATCCGCGTCATTCCAGACATTAGCCGCCCGATAAGAAACCGGGTGAACGCGGTTAGCGGCAATATGAACATGAAGATTATCCGTGTCACGGTGAATTGCCGCTACGTACTGGTGCTCTTCCATCCCCAGGCGCTTGAGTGAGTGTTTAACGCTGTCAAAAACCTGATCGTCAGATGGATTTTCATCTTCCTGCCAGCTCAGAATGTAATGATAAACGGCATCCTTAACATGCAGGTTCTGCATGGCAATGCTGTTCATCTCCATTGCGGCTGTTTCAACTGACATCAGGTTATGCTGACAGGTAACTCCGTCAACAGAACAACGGATATCACCTTCCGGAGTCATATCAGAAATCTGTTCAATGATCGTACCTTCACTACGGTTCATGTAGTCAACAAGGCGATCAAAAATGGCCTGGCGGGAACGCGACGGACGCCGGAAACGCTGGTCTTCTTTCAGCTCGTCTTTTAACGGAACATCATCACGCACGGAAACGTACGCGACCAGCTGAACAAAGCTGGACTTCCTGTCGCGACGTTTGGGTGGAATGATGGCGTTCATGTTTAGTCGTTCTTTTGCTCTATCCTGAAAATGGCTGCCTTGATGGCCTGCAGTATCTCTGCGTACTCCTTACTGCCGACCCCGTTCCCTTCTTTAAAGAGGTGCTTCTGTAAACCGCCAAGACGTGAGAGTTCGTTAATGAGCTTGTGATCTGTCTGCGGAGCAATCTTCCTTCCTAACGCAGCCCTCAGCATGAATGCGCCAATGCTGAGACCGGCATCCTCCGCCTTTTGACGTATCTCATCCCGCTCTTCCGGAAGACACCTTACCGGCGGAAGAGTGGCTGTTCTGTTACGACGCTCACTCTTGCTCATGACGTTAAATCTTCCTTTCGGTCCAACAGTTAGCACAGTCTGGGGTGTCGGGGCTTCGCCCTGACCAGGAGTTTTGGATTGCTGCCACCGTGGTGGCGGTAATACAAAACATATCCTGTCCCGCTTTTGAACTTCGTGAGTAAGTTTACCAAATCTGCAATCTGTCTGCCAGATGACAAGAGGAGTACGCTGAATTATTTCGGGTATATTGATAGACATGGTTGGCGTATCATCGCCGGTTTTTAAAAGAGAACGGATAGGGTACGTTTCCTGTAGCTCTCAGTGATTAAGATTTCCAGAGCTGGTTATCCGTCTTCTTACGCAGAAAAGTCTGCTCTGCTTGTAATGATTTTATCGGTGGTTACAATGAACATTTTTCCGGTGGAGAATCCAGAATGGTTGCAAAGAAATCTAACCTGTACAGCGCAACTGACATCGAATCTATTCGAGGTCAGTTGGCTAAACTTCCAGATGTGACGCAAGAAAGATTACAGAAACGTGATGTACTTGATTCCCTGAAAAGTGACATTGAGACTCTGATTAGAAACAAAGGCTATACACTCAGTGAGATCCTTGAGCATCTCAAGAACTTTGGTTTTCATGACGTGACTCTTAAAGATTTAAAAGAGATTACTGAAGGAAAAAGAACTCGTCAGAGAAAGCGGGTCTCTTCATCGACTGAGGATAAAACGCCAGTTCATGCGGCAAATTCGCCTGCTGAAAGTTGAAAAAAAAACGGCGCTGCTATGAGCGCCGTTCGTTAATTTACATACTGTACCCCATGTAATATTCAAGCCAGAAACAAAAGTACCGCCACTCCGGCCCGTTCATCGGCGGTACTCTCATTCGCTTACCCTTTGCAAGATCCTCGGCAAGCTGTAGAATGGATAACGACATAAGCAAACCTCACATTTTCTTTTGTCAACCTGCCGGATTGTTGTCGCAATCCGGCCCCCTTTTTTCTCTACTTCTTAAACCTCCATTAGTGTTCCAGTTTTTTACCAGTCCCAGTGCTTAAGCTCCTCGATGATGGGCGCATCAGCCTGGAAATGAACCCAGTCATATCCTTCACATTCCAGCATTCTAAGATTTGATATGCAGCCATCACTTACCCCAAAATTTTTCAGACGTTCTTCCCATTCATAGGGCAATGCACATAACCGAAATAACCAACCGTGAGCAGTGCTGCTTATCCAGAACTCTCCGGATTCTTTCCAGTTGTTCCAGAGAAATTCAGGGATAATTTCTGAATCCTTATGGCTGACGTGGCCTGTACAGATCACTGCAACCTTTACTGTTTCAATACCGGTTAATACCATTGCTTAATCTCCTTTCGGGGGAGTTTATCCCCCGCTCCGGTTGATAATCAGTGCTAATTTCTTGTTCTGATATAAGGCATAAAACCTTTGATAAAATCGCGGGAGAACGTGAAATCTCGCCAGATAAGATCACCACTGTTATCACGCAGCTCAAGCTGAATGGCGTCAATCGAGTAGAAGTTAATTTTCAGGTTAGGCAGAAGACCAAGAGGGTATGCCTGAGACGCTACGGCGTTAATTTTCCGTGCATCAGATTCAGGCAATATTGCGGTATCATTGAGTTCCATTTTTTAACCTCGTCGCCTGTCGGGGCGATTCCGCTACTCCGGCGCAGTTGCCGTTTCGATGTGATTATTATACGACAAAAGACATACCTTTATCAACTAAAAAACAAAAAAAAGGCCGATGCCTCGAACCTTTTTTATATGTATCACTGCATCCGGTTATACGTTACCTGATAGTCAGTGCTTCTTCCCTGCATTCTGACTTTATCAACTCTCGTCACGTTAATTGCTATCCCGTTTGTCACCATGATTGCTTCTACAGCTTCATGCAGGCTTGTTCCGGCGACCACAGGCCACCAAAGTTCACAATCTGACCCCTGTAATGAGGGTATAGCGCAAAAGTGGATGGCAGTATTGCCCCGCACAGGGCAAACAATAATCGTTACACTAGCGCGGTAATCTTTCGTCATTTTATTTGAGTTAGTCATTGCTCTGACTCCATCACTATTTTACATCTTCATTAATTTTCTCTGACACCCTTTTACTAAAACGAAGCAGTAAGAACGTTCCGCTGACCACGTAAACGCTGTCGCTTTTTCACCGCTTGCCTGTGTTATGTATTGACGTGTTTTTTCCGCTGTCATGCAGTTGCCTGAACTGATAATCGGGTATCGGAGGTGTGTTCAATGCATCCCGCTGCCGTTAGATGCTCGCTAACGGATCATTTGTACGCCCCCTTTCGGGGGCGTTCTCGTCAGTCTATAGCGGCAAATATTTTCACTTTTTCTTTATGCTGGGACGCATACCCTTTTAGCCTCTCACTCTGCTTAATCAGTTCTTCCTGCGCGTTATGCCATTTTTTATCCCACGCAAGAAAAATAAGAGCATTAAGGGTAAACAGGGTAAGAACAATACCGGTTGCATCTGCCGAAAGTTCTCCCTCAAAATAATTACCAGGCACAGAAACATTGAAATATTCCGCACACTCCGGCACCAAGTAACCTCCACCAATTGACAGCTTTATATACTTCCAGCTTCCGCCATCGTATTCCTTACATAAGCGGCGAGCCTGATTAAAAATATTGTTTTCCCCGTAGGGGGTTAATGAGCCAAATAAGCGGCACAAAAATAATGCACGCTCGTTATTAGGAACAATTTGTGAGGAGATAACTGCGGTAGGTTCGTGAATCATAATGCTACTCCGTCGCCTGTCGGGGCGATTCCGCTACTTCGGCACTATTGCCGTTTCGATGTAATTATTATACGACAAAAGACATACCTTTATCAACTAGTATTATCCCTTTCATGATGAAATACATGATTTTTTTAAAGGCCGCCGAAGCGACCTTACTGGATAATGCTTACTGTCGGGGAGGTAACATATCAGGGTAATGGCTGGCTACCATGTCGTTGATTTTTTCAACCAAATCGAGGCGTTTAAACGTAATATGCGCACTGCCTTTTTTATAATATCGCACGCTGAAGTAATCACACTCGAACACCTTACCGTTGAACTGGTTTTCACTGAAAAAGGCATCCAGTTTGGCGCCGTCAGAAACGCGGTGATCTGGCACGTTCCGCCCGTCCAGCACGTAGAACGGTCGCGCCAGATCGTCAATCTTGGTGTGCCCGTCTGAGCTGAAGCGAACCCAGCCACTCCGCCAGACATCGAGCAACGGCGCGATGATGATACGCTTACCAAACATGCAGGGGTTATTGGTTTTATAGTCCCACGACAGGGATTTAAATATATCAATCAGCCCTTGCGTGAAGGTATCAGCCTTGCTTGCGTTCAGGTGCCTGAAGGTGCTCATAACGTTATCCAGCGTTATCGGAGGCATTTCACTGCCTGCCACCTGCCGATCCCATTCCTGACGCTGTTTGTTACTCATCAGCGTATACATGCCCGTTTCAGACATCAGACGATCCCAGATTTTTCCATCAATGACGCGTGCAATAGCGGTTACGGCTCGGTCTGACGGGGTGTCTTTCCATCTGATGGCGTTTTCTACAGCCTTGTCAAAATCGTAAAGGTATTGGCAGCCGCCTGCCTCTTGCATCAAATCGCGCGCCTTGCGTATCTGCCCGATAGCATCTAGGTAAAGCCGTATACCTTCATCACGAAGCGAGATGATGCGCTCAATAGCGACTGAGGGAACAACCTCAGCACTCTGTTGGCCCAGAATGATTTCAACAGATGGAACATTTTTTGACTCCGACATTTAAAACTCCTGTGCCATTCCTGGCGTTAAGTTAGGGTTAACGAAGGCTGGCACGCTGCCAGCCTGGGAATGGCTATCTGCGGCTCGGGAGTAACTTACTGATCTGAGCAGCAAGCGCATAAGTTGACGGGAAGGGACCGCTGATCCGCTGGTTGGGGATTTGATTCAGCGCTGAAAGACACGCTTTCAGAAGGAAATCTTTCTCTGCGGCAAATTCTGCCTTGAGCTGGGAAGGGGTTAATGCTTTTGACATCATGTAAACTCCGTCGCCTGTCGGGGCGATTCCGCTACTCCGGCACTATTGCCGTTTCGATGTAACCATTATACGACAAAAGACATACCATTCAAAGCTATTTCTTACTCTGAATGGTATTTTTTATATTTTAAATCATATGGTTAATATTCATCCCGGATCTCTGCCTCAAAATGCCCTGCGGCAATATTAACAAGGGAAAGAAACGGCTCAGCTTCTGTCACGCCCAACAAATGGCAGGCGTGCATAGTACTGGCCAGCATGCTGATCACAATCCCTCTGACTGGCTCAGTACCGTGCTGATGCTGCCCGCTGATTTTCGCGAATTCAATCAGCCCGGTGGCTGCCATTTGTGCGCGTTCAGCGTTGCTGACGAACAAATCATCACCGCAATTCCGGAACTGCTCCGCGTCCAGAAATACAAGGTCGGTATAGGTTGCGATTCCCTCAGCCTTGTCGCATAGGTCGCTCTGTGGGTTTTTAATGCCTTTTTCTGACGCCATCTTTTTTGCTCCTGTCGGTTTGTGGGTTATCGCTGCCTCAGCAGCGCCACGTTCCGGCCGTAACCGCATAAGGGAAAGGTAAAGCGACACGGCAAAGCCGCAGCGCAGTGAGCCTGCGAACGAGAACGGGTGCAGTCGGGGCGCTTTACCTTTCCCGCGGTTACGGCAGGATTAAGGCGTGCTGAAGGGGAGATAAGCCACAGTGCGACGGTGCAGATAGGCGGGATTTTCAGACATCGTGGCCTAGCGGCAGCCCGAAACCGCTTGCGGGTTCGGCGGAGCCTGGCTGGTGCGAAGCAGCTGCCAGGCGGAGTGGTCACGACGAACCGGCATTGCCGGTGAGCCGAAGGTGTCCCCAGCAGTGGCCTTTGACTTTAATTCATAGCAAAAGGGAAAAAGGACACCATGAACCTGGCGCCCTGTAAGGCGTTTTAAGCGCCTTAAATGGAAAAGGCACGGAAATATATGGCGTCATGAGAAAAAAAAGCCACATCCCGTCTCATGCGATTTTACGGGCGCAAATCATGGCTATCAGTACAGCACTGGAACGAAAAAAAGGAGGTGGCGGGGCGCGTAAGCGTCTCCGCACGGGGCTACAGCAGACCGCTTTCTGCAAAGGAGGTTAACGTATTGCCCGTTACGATCATATGATCGTGCGTATTAACTTCTACGAGCAATAACGCCGCCTTTATGCGTAGTGTCAGCGCCTTATCAGCAGCGCTCGGCACAGGATTAGATGAAGGATGATTATGGGCCAGAATGACACTGCTGGCGTTATACTGCATCGCTTTTTGGACAATGATGCGGACGTATATTGAGCAGGTATTAATGCTCCCCTGGAACAGTTCTTCAAAAGCAATTACACCATTCTGGCTGTCCAGAAACAGCACCCCAAAACAATTCTCGATCGGCACTGGCAAAGTGCAGACGCAGGAAGGAACGGACCATATCCGGACTGGTGAGGTAATCAGTGCCTGGGAGTTTGGCTGAGATGATAGCCTCTGCCCGGCGGATGATTTGCTGTTCTTCATCGGTAAACTTCATGGGGTGACTCCGTCGCCTGCGGGGCGATTCCGCTACTCCGGCGTTATGCCGTTTCGGTAAACCCATTATACGACAAAAGACATACCATTGCACATTTTTTTGTTAGTCTTCCTCTCAGGATCGGCGTATCAGGTTGAGTCCCGGATGTTCGTCTGCAAGCAGCATCAGAAAATTATACTCACCGGGCTTGAGCGTACCGGCGTTCGCTTTTGACTGTTTGGATTTCCACGCGGCAAGTGTATAGCCCAACAAATCCGCGATTTCCTGTTGCTTCATGCCGAGCGCAACGCGCAGCTCCTTAACCTCTTCGGCTGAAGGCTGGGACCGGATAACTTCAGAAAACAGCCTGTCCAGGCGGTAATTTTTAATCCGCCATGCCGGATGTTCATCAGCAATCAACAGCAAAAAATTGGTTTCGCCGATATTAAGCAGGCTTGAATCATATTTGCTGCCTACCTTTTCGGGATCTGCCTCTTTACGCATCCATGTTCGCAGATCCACACCCATCAAGTCTGCCAGTTCGGTCTGTGTCAGCCCCATACGTTGGCGGATCGCTGCAACCTGTGCAGGTTCCAGAGGTGTTTTAACAGTTCCGTCCTTCATACCGACTGGCTCCAGAAATCAGAGGAGAAAAACGCTTTTGCCTGGCGGGAATTAGTGTATTTAATTTCCCGCAGGCCAGCTTTGTCAGGGGAGGTATAACGCGTTTCTTCAAGTATGGTGTTCTTCTTCGCGTTCCAGCGGCGAACGTACACGACGTATTGCGCGCTGTCCCGGTAAACTTCAAAGGTAAATTTGGTACTTCCGTTAACGCCTTCGTCGTAATAAAGCGGGGCAGTCTCTGTCATAAAATAGGTCCTGTGGACGGCGGGCCGCCGGTGGCAGCATTGCGTCAGTCTGAAAAGAGATGTGCCTGTGCGCTGTCGCTCTGTTACCGGTCTGACCGCATGGCGGCGGTGCGGAATATGCGAGTAAAAACGGCATGTGACGGGCAGATAAGCGCCGGCGGGCATTGATATGTGGACATCGTCTGCGGTGAGCAGAAGGTTAGTATTCATGGTTATGACTCCGTCGCCTGTCGGGGCGATTCCGTTAAAGGTGTTCTCATGATACGACAAAAGACATACTTTAACACGTTTTTTTTACGTCTGAAGGGGAGCTGACAGGCAACCCCCGTTCAGCAATACAACGGCCAGTCGCGCTGTCCGGCTCAGTCATCGTCGTCGCTCTGAAACATCTTCAGCGCGTTATTACGGGTTTCAACCAGATCTTTGTTCTCCGGTGTGGCGTCGGGCGCTTTCACCGGCGGCGTTTCTCCCTCTACACCGGGAGCCATCAGCCGGGACAGTAACGCACGAACCATCGCATCGTCAGGGGCAAAGGCATCCGGGATCACACTGCTGATGATGCGCTGAATGTCTTTCAGGGTCACATCCTCATTGGCCAGCTCAGCAATCAGATTAGGGAGTCTGGGGTCAATCGCGGCCAGCGCCGCTCCAGTCAGCAGAAACGCACGCATCGCACGGCCCCGCTCCTTGAGGCGTATGTTATCCAGCAGATCACTCGCTAACCTGTCCCCGGCGTGTTCCTCCGGGTATAGATTAAACGCGATCTTACGGGGCTTTGTTTCATCACTCATTAGCGCTGCCTTCTTTCATTTCGAGCATGCCAAGCACGAGGTCAAACTGAGGTTCCTTGCTCGTATAGAACCGGTCTGACGGCACGTTGGTCGCCTTTTTTACGGCCTCAGAAATGAGTTTAGCGCCGCCGCCCACACACATCACATGCGTGAAACCAGTGAAGCGATCGAGGGCATCAATAACGCGGTTTATCAGGATACGTTCCTTTTCGGCGAATGCCTCAGAGAATGCCTTACGCAGTTTGTCATCCGGGAGGCGGTGCTCGATCCAGTCTTTATCCTGACGGTGGATAATCATGTTATCCGCCTGCAGGGAGCTGATTCGGGTATCTGACGCCATTGCATTTTTGATGCCATTGGTCACGATAGAAACCCCAATTTTTGGATCACACCAGGTATTGGTGATGCCGGACATTTTGCTACGGACGTGTGACACATCAAGCGTCGTGCCTCCGAGGTCAACAATCAGCAGTGAATCGTCATCCTTCAGGCTGGTGAGAATATTAAAACCGGCCGGAATACTTTCAGGCAGCACAGAGACTTTTCCAATCGTAAAGCCCGGCTTCTTACCCTGTAAGGTGACTTCACGTTTCACGCTGTTTTTCTTGCGCGAAATATTCACTGTATTCGGCTGAAAATCCGCGTCCAGATACTCTGAGAGAGGCAGCGTTACCACCACATCCACCTCGCCGGGCTTGATACCGGAGTGCAGCAGCGCATGATGAATGGCAACAGTATTCACCTGGCTGTACTGATAGCGCGTTTCAGTCGTCACAATCGCATCGGCACTGCCCGGATCGAAAGAAAACTTTTCACCCTCGATAACATAGTTTGAGGACTGGCCGTCCCCGAAAAGATTCAGTGACCACTCTGGCTTGAAGCTGTTCGGACTGATGAAGGTTTTCACTTCACCGTTTTCATCTTTCCAGGCCAGCTTAATGTTAGTAGAGCCGTCATCAACATAAATACGCATCGCAAACCCCTCACAGGTGTATAAAAAAGGTCACATCGTGACCTGCACAGACATCATCATCATGAAATATATATAACACATAAATAACTTTATTAGACAAGCGAGGACATGTAAACCCAACTTCAAATCATTTATATGTCACCAAATAGATTTTAAAGAGTCATATACACATCATTTTATGCACAGGTCGCTACAAACAGATCAGTTAAATACACTTAAATAGCATGTAAGTAGCACGTATGAGTTTTAATGTTTTTTATAAAGTCGAGCGCATTTTGGACAAAAAGAGCGTGATGTTATCTGAGCTTCTTTAATTGTGTGCATATGTGTGTATAATGGAATTCAGGTTAGGGAGGAATCATGAAATCTGCTGACCTGTTGAAAGAGCTGATGGCCGCAGGTTGCGAACTGAAACGGCACAACGGAGGGAGTCACCAGATTTGGTGGTCTCCCATAACAGGAAAAACTTTTCCTGTTCCGCATCCGAAGAAGGATTTGCCGCTTGGGACTGTCAGATCAATCAGAAAACTGGCGGGGATTTAATCCCCGCCAACCTGGAGGAAAATCTATGTTTTTTTCAGTCGGTATTGAATCACCAGTAAACTCAGACACTGCTTACGGTATTTCTGTACCTGCTTTTGACCGTTTTGATTATGGGTGCGTGTCAGCCGCCGATGAACAATCAGATATTCCTGTCATGGCGAGAGAGGCGATCCTGATGGTCGTTGAGGAAATGCTGCTCAGTGGAAAGCACTCTGTCGAGGATATTACAGACGCCGGGTTCATGGTTTACAGCGCTAACGCTGACTACGCGCATTGTGATTACTGGGTCATGATTGATGTAGACCTGAGCCAGTTCGAAGGGAAGCAGCAGAGGCTCAATATCACACTCCCTGACGTTCTGGTGAAGCGCATTGATGGCTTTATTCAGGGAAACAAAGCCGTATACAGGGACAGAAGCCATTTCCTTGCACAGGCAGCCCGTCATGAGCTGACGCAAAAAAACACATGAGTGATGGGCAGTCACTAAAAGTGACTGCGTCACTTTTAGTGTTTCACCCACAGCGTAAAGAGGATCGGTCAGCGGAATCGCTCGTTGGGTTTCTTCACCTTTACGCGGGGAGATACAACGTCCTTCCTGACCCATACATCAATCTGTCTCGTTTATCGTCGCAAAGTTGGTCGGTTAATTGCGACTTATCCATTTTCCCCTCCAATGGCAGTGTATGGAAAGTACTCTGGCGATGAACATTTTCTGCTGCTGGCTGGCTCTGGCCATTCTCAATAGCAACCATTTCTTCCATGCTGTTGATTAGGACATCAAAAAGTTCTTTATCCATAAATTTTTCCTTCTCAAGGTGCTATACCCTCGTCCCAGGCGTAGGTGTCTGGGCCGTCTTCGCCGGCACAGACACCGGCCACATACTCTGCATAGCCATCGCCGGCGAGCGCGCGGCACATCTGATCGATAACCCACGCTTTATGGTGCGCGGTTTCCCTGCCGCCGTATCGGGCCGCAGTCTCAAGCGCCGCCTGGATGGCCGCTGCCAGTTCTTCTGGTGTTCGGATGTCGGTAAACATGAGCGTCTCCTGGCGTGTATCGTATTTGTTAACATCTTCCCCCGGAGCAGCTGCGTCGCACAAGTCAGTAGGCCGCTTGATGATCTGCCTGCGACATTCGAGCTTACTGTTGCACGGCTTCTAGCGATCAGAACCAGATAACCTGCTTTTCTCAAATTTTCCGGATAATGCGGATTATCGGAACACTCAACAACCGGCGAAGTTACCCACAGATTCTGTGGATAATACTATATGTGGTATATCAATCAGCTGCTCACGGCACAAAATGTAGTGTCTGAGCCCGCTGCCGTTGCCTCTTCTCTAACGCTTCCTTCCTTGATGATTTTAGGAAAAATAAAGTCATTAAAATATGCAGATTCTGCACATTTTGCGATAGGATTGAAAACACGCAGAATCTGCGCTTTTTATAACAAATCCGGGAGCATAATAATGTTGGGTTACGAGCTTCGCCTGTGGCGTAAAGGATGTGGCTGGACGCAGGAACGCGCGGCCGAGGAGTTTGACGTGTCGCTGCGCACCTACCAAATGTATGAAAAAAACCAAAGGGATATTCCCCTGCTGGCCGAACGTGCCACGCGGGAGCTGCAGCTGCGCCTCATGCTCCGGGAGTTTGAGTCTCTGACCAAAGAACAGATCCTGCAGCGCCTGCAGACGCTGCTCAACACGGACAATCCATGCCTTGCCTGAAGGACGGGGATTCCCACTTCAACGAGCCGAACCTAAGCAGCGTGATGCGATTCAGGATTTACAGGCCCCCCAAAGGGAACAATAGCCGGTTCACAGTACAGGTCCGGCATTGCGACACCAGAGAATTGCCCTCACCAGGGGACCCGGTAGAGCCTTTATCCGCTCTACCGGTTTTTTTCCGCCGACATTAATGTTCACTGTGGTCAGGATTCACTTACTGTGAATCCTGACGTAAGGCGATCCGGGTTCTGGCTGAAAACGCGGCCGCATTCCCTGCAACGATACTTCTGCAAGCCGCCACTCACTTTTCCCCACCGGTATATCTTCAACCCAGAGCAGCGGGGGCACATAACGTGGATCCGGGTATGCCGATAGGGCTTCAAAATTTCCGATACCGCTTTCACCGTCAGCCCACAGCGCACCGCGATCTCCTTACGTGGCATAAAGGCATGATATTTCGCCACAACAGAGGAAACGGTTTCGGGCGGTAGCGCCGTATTCGTCCCGGAAGTTGCAGAAGGACTGAACCGACGACCGCAGGAGAGGCATTTCAGGCGCTGACGATCATTTACCTGGCCAATTCTGTGTTTTTTGCGGGTATCGCCACAGGCCGGGCAGACCGGCCCTGTTTCCGGTGGCCGTTCGTCCATGAAGGGCGCAACAATTCTGGTGACCTGTTTCACCGTAATACCGGTCACCCGGGCTATTTCCCGAACGGAAGTGTACTGGTAGTAAAGGGATATTATATGACGCCGGATTTCTTCATCCATCTGTTCAAAACTGTGCTTTCATCTCCAGTTACAGGGAGAATTTAGTTGAATGATTTTACGAATTCACCGTTCGGGCGTTGCAGACGAATGGCTTCATTATCATGAGTATCTTTCTCACGGATGATCCGCCATGTCTCTATAACAACATTGTCTGGCCATGCGACTATCACCTTCACTTCGGTACGAGCCTTTTCCAGAGCAATACAGCTCTTTCTGTCCGTATCAGCCGACAGATTCCCGTCAACGTTCTTCTGCGGGCAGTTATCAAATCCCGAGATTGTTACCGTGTGCCCATCAATAGATACCTGATAGCCAGGCGAGATGACGGGCACTGGCTGAGGCCCGTCAGGAAAATAACTGGCCATATCACAACCGGTGAGGAACATACATAAAGCAGGTAAGGCGCGTAAATTCGTCACTTAATTATTTCCTTTTATTGAGTAATCAGCGCGCGGGCGGTTCTCTGCATACTGATCGTCAAGCCGCCCCTGCAAAGCACATGTTTCGTTCCACTGAGAAGGGCTGATGCTTTAAATGCCCCAGAACATCAGGTTCAGGGCATTTTTAATGGCATTTGCCTCATGGCTGAGATCGGCCACAGCGTCGCCGATGACACTGACAGAGACTCCGGATAATTCGGAAGTCACGGCACGGTATTCTTTCCCATTGACGCTAACCACCGGGAAAAGCTGCTGATTAACCTTTTCTGATAAGTGGTGCGATTCCAGCAACGGGATCACTATGCGTCGCCCAGGCGTCTCGACAATGTCGCTCTGCACATCCACAAAAAGACGATAATGGCTCTCGCGTGTGTATTCGTAGACGGTGAACTGCATCACCAGCTCCGGTTTTCGTCGGCAAAAGAGCCGTGCTGCGCGATGAAATTCGCTACCTCTTCCATCCCTTCCCGGTTCTCTGCTTTCCAGCGTTCAGCCTGGATGCGCCGGGCTTCCCGTCCGATAGCCTCATTCACCAGTCCCGAAATATTCACGCCTGCCGCGAGTAATTCCAGATAATGTTCCTTGTCTACTGTGACGCTGGCTCTGTGTTTCATCGGGTATCTCCTCGTTACTTGAATACTACGAGTATATACCATTAGTATTCCACTTAAGTAATCGATCTGCCCTGACACTCCCTGTCTAACTATCTAAACGGCTTTGTTAATGGAATGGTCGCCTCCCATCTCTTGTGCCACAGTGGGACGATAAATCGTCACTCATTGAACGGAGCGCTGCTATCATGAACGTTAAAACTATTGGAATCGATTTGGCAAAAAACGTTTTCCAGATCCATGGGGTTGACGAGCACGGAAAACGGTTGTTCAACAAACAACTCAGACGGGCACAAATGGCCTCCTTTTTTGCCAACATCCCACCCTGTTTGATCGGCATGGAGGCCTGTGCATCTGCTCATTTCTGGGCCAATAAACTGATATCGATGGGCCATAATGTCAAACTGATGGCCCCTCAGTTCGTCAAACCCTATGTTAAAACCAATAAGCATGATGCTGCAGACGCTGAAGCTATTTGTGAAGCCGTCACTCGACCTAACATGCGGTTCGTGCCGGTCAAAACCGCTGAGCAGCAAGCCGTATTGGCACTTCACCGGAGTCGTCAGAGCTTCATCAAACAGCGAACCGCACAAGCCAATCAAATCAGGGGGTTATTGGCCGAATTTGGCATTGTCGTCCCCCGAGGTATCCAGCAGCTACAGCGACGATTACCTGAGCTCGTGGAAGATGCGGATAACCCGTTACCCGTCCTGTTTCGTACACAGCTGAGTCTACTACAGCACCACATGGCGTACCTGTTCGATGTCATCGCTACACTCGACAAGCAGATTGAGCAGTGCTATCGGCAAAATGCTCTCTGCCAGCGTATCGGCAAGATCCCTGGTATTGGCCCTGTTACCTCCAGCGCGCTGATTGCGACCATTGGTAAAGCCAACAATTTCGAGAATGGCCGACAACTGGCTGCCTGGCTCGGATTGGTTCCACGTCAGCACTCCAGTGGGGGTAAACAAGTCCTGCTCGGGATAAGCAAGCGAGGTGATACCTATTTGAGGACCTTGCTTATCCATGGTGCCAGGGCGGTATTGCAGTCGGCCAAACATAAACAGGATGCCGTATCGAGCTGGGCTAACCAGCTAATGGCGCGCCGGAATAACAACATTGCCTCGGTAGCATTGGCTAACAAGAATGCGCGGACTGTGTGGGCGCTACTGGCCAAAGAGCGGGAGTATTGTGCACCAATAATAAGCGCTTAAGTTGCTTAATCAGTAAGACAGAAACAACACCACCGATTGCCCAGGCAAGCATGAAGTGATGGCAAGACAGGTCAGACCGCGATGGGGAAAACCCGGTTTATTCAAGGCTCCTGAAAGAGCGCTTTGTTGATAGAGGCCTCCATCAGCGTATTCCATCAGGGACAGAGGTATTTTACATCACCTCGGCAAAGTCCGGATCTATGGCTGCAATCGATGACCAGTAAAGCCACCACAACATATTTAGCTTGGCAAACAGGAGGCGACCATCTATGAATAAATCGAACTTTTGCTGAGTTGAAGGATCAGATCACGTATCTTCCCGACAACGCAGACCGTTCCGTGGCAAAGCAAAAGTTCAGAATCACCAACTGGCCCACCTACAATAAAGCCCTCATCAACCGTGGCTCCATAACTTTCTGGCTGGATGATGAAGCTATTCAGGCCTGGTATGAGTCAGCAACACCTTCTTCACGAGGCAGACCTCAGCGCTGTTCTGACCTTGCCATCACGACTGTGCTGGTCATTAAACGCGTATTCAGGCTGACCCTGCGCGCTGCGCAGGGCTTTATTGATTCCATTTTTTCTCTGATGAACGTTCCGCTACGCTGCCCGGATTACAGCTGTGTCAGCAGGCGGGCAAAGTCGGTTAATGTCAGTTTCAAAACGCCCACCCGGGGTGAAATCGCACACCTGGTAATTGATTCCACCGGGCTGAAGGTCTTCGGTGAAGGCGAGTGGAAAGTCAAAAAACACGGCAAAGAACGCCGTCGTATCTGGCGAAATCAACGCTTCGCCCCATACCTCGCGGTATGCAACGCATGACTCGGGGACCTTGTGGATTGCTGGTCCTTCAATGGTCGGGGACTTTCACCCCTTGATCTCTACCGGTCTCCCGGCGCACACTGTATGCATAACCAGTAAAATTAGAGTGTCAGGAGGAAAGATGAAGCTACAACTTTTCAGCACCGGGAAAGAACTCCCGCCACAGGCCCTTCCATTGTTTGCCGATCTGGCCAGCTGCGGTTTTCCCAGCCCTGCTGCTGACTATGTCGAGTCCGATCTGGATCTCCATGATTACTGCATACGGCATCCGAGCGCGACGTACTACCTGCGTGCCAGCGGAGACAGCATGGCCGACGGCAGTCTGTACAATGGCGATCTGCTGGTTGTGGACAGTGCTGAAAAGCCGCGGCACGGCGATATCGTTGTCGCCAGCGTACAGGGGGAGTTTACGGTGAAACGGCTTCTGCTGACGCCGCGACTGACGCTGCAGCCCATGAATGCCTCCTGGTCGCCGATTTATCCTGATCCCGACGAGCTGGATATCTTTGGCGTCGTCACGCATATCATCCACCGCCCGAGGGAGATGTACTGATGTTTGCCCTGGCCGATGTGAACAGCTTCTATGCCAGCTGTGAACGTGTTTTCCGCCCGGATTTGAAAGGAAAGCCGATAGTCGTCCTGAGCAACAACGACGGGAACGTAATCGCTCGCAGTGCCGAGGCGAAGCCCTGGATCAAAATGGGAACTCCGTGGTTTCAGATAAAAAACGAAAGATACCCGGAAAAAATATATGCGTTTTCAAGTAATTATGAACTTTACGCCTCGATGTCGGCGCGCGTGATGAACTGCCTGGAGGAACTGGCCCCCAGGGTGGAACAGTATTCAATTGATGAGATGTTCCTCGACCTGACCGGCGTGGAGCACTGTATGGAGCTTGAGGACTTCGGCCGGCAGCTGCGTCAGCACGTGTATGACTGTACCCGCCTGACCATTGGCGTGGGCGCCGGGCCAACGAAAACCCTCGCAAAATCAGCCCAGTGGGCCTCAAAAGAGTGGAAACAGTTCCGTGGTGTGCTCGCACTGACCCGGGGGAATCCTCAGCGAACGCGGAAACTGCTTTCACTGCAGCCGGTCGAAGAGATCTGGGGCGTGGGAAACCGTATTGCACGCAAGCTCCATGTACTGGGTATCAGGACCGCGCTCGATCTGGCCCTGACGAACCCGGCCTTCATCCGGAAAAATTTCTCCGTCGTTCTCGAGCGAACAGTACGCGAACTGAACGGGGAAAGCTGCATGTCGCTTGAGGAAGCCCCACCAACGAAACAGCAGATTGTCTGCAGCCGCAGTTTTGGAGAGAAAATCACGGAGTACGATTCGCTCCGCCAGGCTGTTTGTCAGTACGCAGAGCGGGCCTCTGAAAAGCTGCGTAAAGAGCGCCAGTATTGCCGGCATATTTCCGTATTCATCAAAACGTCTCCGTTCGCCGTCAAAGAGCCTTACTACGGCAACGTGGCCACGGAGAAACTGCTTACACCCACTCAGGACACCCGGGACATTATTGCGGCCGCCACAATGGCTCTGGAGCGTATCTGGAAGGACGGGCACCGGTATGCCAAAGCCGGAGTTATGCTGAATGACTTCACCGGCTCTGGCGTTTCGCAGCTGCAGCTGTTTGACGAACGCCCGCCACGCCCTCACAGTGCTGAGCTGATGAGGGTTCTGGACGGGATCAACAACTCAGGGCTGGGTAAAGTATGGTTTGCCGGTAGAGGAATTGCGCCATCCTGGCAAATGAAACGCGATATGCTCTCCCCTGCGTACACCACTCGCTGGAGAGATATCCCCGTTGCGAGGATCGGTTAAATTTTGCCTTTCAGAGAGAGCCAGCAGTGCTCGCCGCAGCCGAACGACAGGGCGAAGCCCGCGAGTGAGCGAGGAAGCACCAGGGGAGCTGAAGCCTTTTAAAGCACCTTACGCACTTAAGTTCTATAGATTCCATAATGAGTTATCCACATATCCTTTGAGTAGATCCAATAACTTACCCTTAGTTATCCAAGTAGATCCAAACTGATCCCTTTAGCGGCAAAACCTTTGTTTACGGGCTTCGTAGCGATTTCAGGTGTGTCGTAGTGGGAAAAAGGTGTTCTGAAGCGGGAAAAAGGTGTGTCAAAACGGGGTAAGGGTGGGTAGAATCGGGAAGAAAGGTGTGTCGAAACGGGAAAGAGTTAATATTTAGGCACATATCGATCATATGCTATGAATGGATATAACTATATGAATGAGAATGTTTATATCGGCGAGGTTATAGGTCCAGATTGTGAAAGTGTTAACAATAAACTCACCGTCACAAGTAAGGCCACAGTTCAGCCTGTAGCCCTGATGAGATTAAATGTTTTTGTTCCTTCAAGCAGGCCTGCAAAGGGCACCAGAACATCAATCGATGCGACCTCTGTTCTCAAGGATCTGGAATTCTCAAGGCGGGAGGGGTACGACGATATTCGTATAACCGGTGAACGGTTGAGTATGGCCATCGACTTCAAGGTATGGGTCGGTATCATAGAAGCTTTCAGTAAGTACGGTTTAAAAACCAACAGCATTAAGCTTACTTTTCATGAGTTTGCTGGAATGTGCCGCTTTGAGTCTAAGAGATTCGATTCCCGTCTTAGAAAAAGTATTTCAGAAGCTTTGACCAGGATACGTGGCAAGACCATTACCTTTACCCGTAGCGACTCAGAGGGCCTTCAAAAAGTTTCCGTAACAGGTTTGCTTAAGACAGGTGAACTGGATTTTGCAAACGACCAGGTGGAACTTGAAGCTGATCAGCGACTATGGGAACTCTACCAAACTGATTACACTGTTCTGCTACGACATAAACCGATAAACGCTTTAACCCGAAAGGAAGCAGCTCAGGCCCTGTATACTTTCATCGAAAGCCTGCCTACGAACCCAGTCCCCATATCTTTCAAACGAATACGAGACAGGCTCTCATTGCTCTCTCCGGTAAAGGAACAGAACCGTATCATTAAACTGGCCCTCAAGCAGTTGCAGGATATTGGGTACCTTGACCACAGCATCACCAAAAAAGGTAAAGAGACTTTCATTCTGATCCACCGTCGCTCAGCAAACCTGAAACCAGGAACAGCTGTATAAGGTGTGTCAAAACGGGGAAGCAACGCGATTAAGGTGTGTTGAAACGGGAGGTCTCTTCTTAAACATCTTGATAGGTGTGTTGTAGGGGGAAGCCTCGCCTTAAACGTCTTAATAGGTGTGTTGTAGCGGGATGAGAACCTGTTAAATGTGTGTTTTTATCTGTATATACTTACGCACCATCCCACTTCAACACACCTTTTTGGATAGAAGTGAGAAGCTATCCCGCTTCTCACCACCTTTTACCAAATTTGTCTCACCAACTCCCCACTTCGACACACCGAAGATTCAAAGGCTTCCCACTACGCCCCACTTTTTGCTTCACGCGGTCATAACTGGTTGATACTACCCTCCCTAAAGGTAGCCTGGAGTTGAAAGCCGCATTATGTGGTTCCATGGGGATTTCGGATAAAGGCACCACTTTGCCATCTTGTTATCCTGTTATCTTGTTATCTTGTTATCTTGTTATCCTAACATCTTGCTAATTTGTTAAGATATAAAAATAATTCAGTTATAAATCATGTAGTTAACAACTTAACAAGATATTAACTTAATAAAGGCATTGCAATATTGTCGCCTGTTTGGCAATATTAAGTTGTTAACTTAACAACTTAATATGAGGCTATGATGATAATAGTATTGGGTAGTCAAAAGGGTGGGGTTGGTAAAAGTACACTGGCGGTATCTATAGCTGCGTATCTGATGTCACTGGGCAATAGAGTGATCATTGTCGACGCAGATGACCAGAAATCTGTATTGACCTGGTACAACAATCGTCCTGAAGATCTTCCCCATATTCCGGTTACTGGCGCAACAGGCAACATCAAAGCCATGCTAAAGGAACACGAGAAATCTTATGACTTTGTCATCGCAGACTGTGCTGGCCGCGACAGTGCAGAAATGCGTAGTGGGTTGATGGCCGCTGACGTATTCATTTCTCCGTTGCGGCCTTCTCAAATGGACTTGGATGTAGTGCCTCATACATGCTCTGTTTTTACAGCAGCAAAAGATTTTAATGAGGACGTCCGGGGATATCTCGTTTTAAACATGACGCCCACGAACATGTTTGTCAATGAAGCAAATCAGGCAGCTGACGTACTCAAGGATTATCCTGAAATGCGTCTGGCTAGTTCCCGAGTTTGTGATCGAAAAGCGCATCGAGATGCCTGGGCAGAATCAATGACAATTTTTGAAACGCAAAATGACAAAGCACAACAAGAAATCGAATCGTTAGTTAAAGAGGTTATTCTGTGAGAAATAGAGCAAATACTCCATCTCGTGATGAGGCAGCGTTTATTAACGGTGGTACTGCTGGTATTGATAATACCAAAGTGACTTCAGAGAGACCATTGGCTGTAAGTAAAGCAAAACCAGTGAGCATTTCCTTTTTTGAAGAAAACTTAAAAGACATTGATGATCTTATAACGGGTGAAATGATTTCAGGTAAAAGCAGAGTGAATCGTTCTGACGTAGTCAGGGCAGCTGTAGAGGCACTAAAAAGTTTATCAAAAACAGAGATATCCAGATTAATCGCAGAAGCGAAACAACGATAATATCTTGTTATCTTGTTATCTTGTTATCTTGTTATCTTGTTATCTTGTTATCTTGTTATCTTGTTATCTTGTTATCTTGTTCAGGGTGGTAACACCTTTTATATCGAGGCAACAACTTCGCGATAGTGAAAATTTGCGGATGGCCTCAGTCCTATACATAAGGGGATATACATGAATTCAAATACTACAATCGCCTTACATTTTTCGCTTGCATTACTATTTACGTTGCTATCAGTGGCTGGTAGCAACCATGATTTAGCAGGAGTTGTATCTCAATTATTCCTTATTTTCATGGCTGCATTTTTTTTCTTTAGGGCAATGAGGGCCTTTCTGAACATAATTAATGTGATTGAAAGCTGTAAAAAGTGAGGCTGGATAAGCCCCCATTAAGCTTGGACTGTTTCCCACACAAGAACTACTTTAGGTCGAAACCTGGGGTATTACCCATAGTTGACCTATGTAGATTGGTTTGGGGTTAACTTTTTTATCAACGCAACAGCTTCAGCTTCCGGCATAGCAAACTGCACCCGGTGCCGTGCCGCGACATCGAGCGCAAACACCTTCGTATAGACCTCCGTGGAACTGATCGATTTGTGGCCCATCAGGCTCTGCAAAACCTTCAGTGGTATGCCGGCATACAGCATATGCATCGCGTAGGAGTGACGGAACGTATGGGGGGTAACCGGTACTGAGAACGTCACCCCGTCGGCCGCTGCGGCCTCCACCGCTTCGCTAAGCCAGGTGCGCACGGTACGGTCTGTGATCTCCCAGATACGCGCCTTCTCCATTCTGCCGGTGCGCTTGTTTCGTCTTTCCAGCGGAATTTTCAGGGTGGCCACCATCATCTGCAGCTGACTGACGTAGTGGTGATCGGAAAGGGGAACCAGACGATGGACCTGACTGCCTGCGGGGGCACGACCTGCCGTCCTGGCCGCTTTCTCGGTGCGCTGCTTGAGCGTGGCCAGCTGCACGAACGGATACGGCGGCGCCAGCGAAAAATCCCCCCGGGTCAGCGCGAGCGCTTCATTAATGCGCGCGCCGGTGTTCCACAGCGTCGCCAGCAGCATCTTGCGGTGAAGATCCGGCACGTAATGGAGCAGGGCGCTGACTTCCGGCGCCAGCAGGTATTTCGGGAGTTCATCCTGTACGAGCGCCATCTGGCGCAGGGCGAGGGCGGCAGGGTAATCGATGGCCACCGGGAGCAATGTTCCGGGAGATGCCGGAGATCCAACTGGAACCAGGTTATTCATAATTTATGTTAACTTTTTTCTTTGCAGAGAATTTTCTTCGTAATATTACCGGAGTCAGGATGACTAACCAGCCAGCGACGGCCAGCCAGAAAACAGACGAAGTCGCAAACAAAACTACCCCGTCAATGACGGTAGACACGATATTTTCGGCCACAGGTTTCACTCCTCTTCAGTGGGTGGCTATGGAACGGGAACATTCATGACCCCAACATCCAGTAGATAAATCCAATAATACTCACCACGCCCCCCCAGAATAAGGCCTCGTTGCCGACTTTCTCACGCAGGATAGAAAGGAGATTTGCCTGCAGGTCAACGAGCTCCTCACTTTGCGAGGCAAGCTCCCTTTCCAGCTCCAGGATTCTTTTCTGCGACTGAGCACACAGGGTAGCCAGCCGGATGACCCCGGTTGCCCGTTGCGCCACCTCCAGGTCAGAATCCCCGCTCTGCGGCAGAGACAGTTTTTCTGCCCGCAGCGGCAGGGCGTCACATTTCTCGTCCGGGAGCTGGCCCCCTTTCCTGTGCAACAGATGATAAAATGGACGATTCTGAAGTGAAGTAATTAACTGTTTTTGCGACCGTTTTTTGCCTTCGAGCTGCACGATCTTTTCCTGCAGCCCGCGATAACAGTCTTCCAGCTGGCGTACCGCGGATACCAGGGGCTCCACCCGGAGCGTTGAACACCTGCCCCGCGGCAACTGCAGTTCGTCTGCCCGCAGCGGCATTGAGCTGGTTTCCCCCGGCGGGAACCGGAACCCCAGCCCGCGCCACAGTCTGCTCCGGCGGATCAGATTGTGAATGTTTTTCTCATCCACGGACGAGATGTCGATTCTTCCGACCAGCGTTTCCGGCGGCAGGGAGCGGGTCCAGAGCACCATCTGCTGCATGATCCAGCTGCCCACCCCGCGACCACGGGGTAAAAATTCTTTCAGCATAAATTCGACACTGAACAGTTCCACCGTGCCGGGCACGAACTTCGCGACAATGGTCTGCGGTGTTCCTTGTCCGTCACCGTACAGCGTCAGGCTGGAGGTGATCGACAGATATGCCCCTGGCGAGTCCTCTGACCCGTAACGACATTCCTCCACCCGTCTGACGACCACAACCACCGTTTCGTCGCCCGTACTCCCCGCCGGGACGGTCAGCAGCCACATGCCGTTATCATCAACAGACGTTTTTATGAAGGTTTCCGTTTTCCCTTCCATACCGGCCTTTTTGTCCCGTTGCGTAAATGTTACTGGCTTAAGGGTTTTTGTGTGAACCGTTCGTTTAAGCTGACCCCACGAAAGCCTGCAGGGCATCCGCTCTGGAGGGCAGTTCAATACAGTCCCCGTGCTGTGGGTTAATTTCTTCGTCAATGGCTTCGTTGTAAAGCATGCGAAGCCGCCACCCCTTAATCGGGAGAGAGTTCTGTATGGCCAGCACCATCCCTTCCGGCGACAGCAGTTCACGAAGGGTGTAGCAGGCCCCGATCCGGGTCGAGTCCCGCAGCCACATCACGGGGTATTCACTGACCAGCTGGTCATACACGCATTCTGCCGTATGGAAGTAATTCTCATCCGCCCTGCATAAATCACACATAATCCATCCTTTACTGTGAAATCCCGCCATCAATTACTCCTCTGACCTTCAGGGGGCGATAATGTAATAGCCTTTAAAATAGTCATCTATCTGACAGGATTGCCAGGGCGGAGCACAATGTTGGAACAATGGTTTTTTGTAGTCACCAACCAGTTGCCATGAGTCCGAGTTATCCATTCGTTCTGCAACCATTCTTCCGTTACGTTTCAGGATTTTTGGCGATTTCCAGTTATGTCTGGCGTTAATCATTTCTGTTGGCGTTGCGTATGCCGTTCCTGAATACAGCCATAGCTCTTTATGGCCATATACATCCTCAAGCTCCCGGACCACATCGTAAAATGATCTAAATGTTGGTTTACCCATCCCTCGCCTCAAAAATAGTATCCGGTTCAATAGTCACGCAGAGTAATGATGACGCGCAGCACAACCCTGCTTCTGTCACAAGAATGATTTTCCCATATCGTAATCATTTCCGTCCTGATAATACGCAGCCTTATAGCTACGCAGCTAAATTACCGGATGACCGTTTCCGGCAGATCCGATTTTCTTGCGTATAACAACTTTCCGGAAGTGTACCACGGTCAGGGAATAACCATACCGCCCTTTTAGGGTGGTGAGCGGCCGGTCACGGGGCAGGGGGTTAACACAACATATAGCGTAACCAGCAGCTGATAACACCGCTACATATTGTGTCAGGGGGCCGCAGAGCGCCGGTGGGTCTGACGGAGATCCGGAACCACCAGAAATCGGATCTGAGGTGAAAATAGAACAAATCATGAAATGTCACATACTGATATTTTGCATCATAATTATAAATTGATTACAAATCACATTAATTGACTTCAACTGGCTTTGCATGAGATAAATGATGCCAGTTCATTTCTAATGTTAGTTATGGTTGCAATGATGGGGGAGGTAATGAATAAATGCCAGGAAGAAACAAATCGGGTGATGACGCTGCGAAAAATACCTTCTGATGTCGATGCTGCTATTACAGAGCAGGCCCGACTGACAGGTAAATCCAAGAACGATCTTGTGCTTGAGCTACTGACAGCCACATTCGGCGATCTGTTGGGAAATTTTGTGCGTACCAGCGAACTGGTTGCCTTGATGGACAAGGAGGTTGCCCGACTGACTGAACGGGAGATCACTTCTCAGAGCTTTGAAAGCGATCTTGTCCCGATCTATAACCGGGAATACTGTCGTATCCTCGAACTTAATAATGAAGACGATCTCAAGCGTATAATGATGAATAATATTCCTTATCTCGAGCTTCGTGCACGACAGCTTCGTTACGGTATGATCCCTTTTCTGCCTAAAGGAATTTCGATGATAATGGCTCTGTTCTGTGAAGTGGCCGGACGGGACGGACTGACCATCGCCCAGTTCTATACTTCTCTCTGGTTTGTTATCGGGCAGGAGGAGTATTACAAGGAGATTAATGAGATCAGAATCGCGAAATCCCTGTTGCCAATAACCGGACTCTGAAACGAGAAAAGCCACCCCGAAGGATGGCTTTTCCAGACTACTTTTTCCGCGAGAGACCTCCAGAGGAGGCGACTCCGCCTTGATGTGACTATTAGGCCAGACATATACCACGTATGTCAAACGTTTTCTGGGAAAGAACAATGACAGCACAACGCTACATAACGACAGAGAGGCTGGATATATATAAAAAGAATCTGAAGGTTAAACCCTCTCAGGTCATGGCTGCATATCACTGGAATAAGGCGTTGGCAGGGGCTCTACTCCCTGCCATGCAGTGCCTTGAAGTCACGCTCCGTAATGCGTTGAATACCGCTATACAGTCTTTCCCGCCTGCCGGGGCGAAAGGCCTGTGGGACACAAACGCAAACTGGGTTACCAGTCTCCCTAAATACATGGGGGATACCCGTATTAATCCGGCTGAACGTTACCAGCGAGCCAGGACGCCAAGAGATCGCCAGGATGCGGCAGGCTATAAAGTGGACAGATGGGGTAACAGGCTCCTGGCGCGAACATTGTCAGAAGAAAACCAGGTAGCCATGGCTAAGTCCCAGATTAGTAAGGAAGGTAAAAAACCAACGCCAGACCGGATTATCTCAGGTCTTACGTTTGGGTTCTGGACCACGTTGCTGACAGACATGTATGAAGATAACCAGAGCGATCGATTACTCTGGCCGGCCCTGACTTCGCATGTGTTCCCGAACGCCCCCGCAGGTTTTACTCGGACAGATATTTGTAAAGCGTTCTTTCAAATAAAAGAACTGAGAAACCGGCTGTCGCACCATGAAGCTGTGTGGAAATTTCACCAACGCGATCCCGTTACCGGGAAAACGGATTACTCCAAACCAGTATACGGTACGCAAGCCAGCTGCAGTCTTCTGAGGAAACACTATGATGACATTCTGGAAATGATAGGCTGGATGAGTCCCGACCGGAAGGCTAATTTCCTGAGTCATTCAGGAAATCTGCGTTTCTATGCCCTGTGCTCGGTGGACGGACTGAACAGCTACATCGCCCCGGAAAAAATTAAGGCGCAGATTAAGGTTTCACGGGGTGGTAAAGGTATCAGCAGGTTAATCAGGATCCTCGAAAAAAATGAGTTCATCCGGATTGTGAAGGAGGGTCAGACGGTACTTACCATCGGCAATGATAATTCCATCGCCATTCTCTAGGTTCCCATATCTTTACTGGCCCTTTTTGACCCGGATACCTTCCGGGTTATTGAGGTTCGGATCAGGATGATAATAGAAGAGCAGAAATATGGTCAGTTCTTGCCGATGCCCAGCGTACGGCAAGAACTGAAGCGTTGTTTTAGTCTAAAGGCCGTACTTGCGTTCCCTTTCCTTAAAGGCCTGGATCCCGCCTTCCAGAATTTCACAAACGTGTTCTCTGATACCCCGGGTATGCAGACGGCCGGAATCGTCCTGTGAAGTGAACGAGCATTCCAGTGAGCCGGTATAATATTCAAACCGGAATTCACTGTTCTCAATGCCCGAGCGCTGCCCACTCTGGTTAGATACGATCACGCATTCAGCATCCGTTCCCACGACGAGGTTGGCATTGTGCGTCACCATAATGATCTGCCGGTCCGCCTTGCGCAGCCTGACGAAATCATTGAGCTGGGAATAAATCGTCCGGTTATCGAGATTGTCTTCAGGCTGATCAATAAGGATAGGGTGTCGCGAATTGCTCAGGTGAAGGATCAGGTTAAGCAGCACCAGACCCCGTTTGCCTGGCGACATCTGCACGATATCGTCGTTGCGGTAACGGACAGAAAAATCAATCAGGTAGCAGTCATCATAGAGATAACTCAGAATATCGGAATCCTCAATGCCCTTACGAAGAGCGGGAGCAACCCCGCCGCTTCTGTAGCGGTCATAGATGCCTGCGATCGTATCCGCATGGCTATCAGCGGAAAATGTGTAGCCGCCTTTCGGGCTGGCCAGATCGCCGAGCAGGAGGTTTATGTTCCCTCGCCGGTCAAAGCAGCCGGTGAAGCGATCAAACTTCTCAGCATTGAAGGATATGCGAGCAATTACGCTAATTTCGCCTTCAGGGTGGTATTCAGGCTTGCTTAGCTCGTCCACGTAAGCCTGGTAAAGGTCAGTAAGGCGCGCATACTCGGTCTGGAGCTGGTTTTTTGTATCATTACCTTCCTGTAAAATGGACCGACGGCGTTCAGAGAGCTGTTGTAGCTGTCTGAGTTTTTCTCTTTCCTTTTCAAGCGCAGCCATGGATGCTTTGAGCGTTTCCTGATCGGTAATTTTTACTGACAGGGGAAGCAGCGTTTCCTTTTTGGCTGCGCTTTCGGTATCAATCCGCCTCAGCCTTGCGGGGATGCAGCCAAAACGGGCCTCGTGGCGACCAATGAAGTCACTGACAGCAGCTGAAAGACTGGCCTCCAGCTGACGAAGGCTTTTCTCCAAAAAAGAGGAATTCTCAGAGAGCGGAATATCCAGCCTGAGTTGGTCGGTAAGGCTTTGTATCGTGCTACCGGCATGCCGATAAAGGCTTTCTTTAAGGCTTCTGCTGGCATCAGTAAGATCTTCTATCGCGCGCCGACGGGATTGAAGGTTGTCCGTGCGCAGTCTGAGTGCCATATACTGCTTTTCTTCATCCGGTGTAAACGATGCCTGCTTCCTCAGTTGAGCTATCTTCTCCTCCTGCCGCCGGATTTCATCACTTACCGCCTTTTCCGTGCCGTACTTCTCCATTTCCTTACCGCATTCGCTGTATTTTTTGCGCAGCTCGGTAAGATAATCAATCCTGGTTTTTATGACCCGAATAGTCGCTTCCCGCTGTGCGGTATTCTCAACCGCGAAAGCCTTGAAATTATTATTCTGATAAAGAATTTCCTCGACCAGCTGATTTAGCTGAAGCTGACCGCTACGTTCGGCAAGGTGATTGATATAGAGCTGCGGAATGTAGGTCACAGGCCGACAGTCGTCACCATGTAATGAACTAACTTCACCGTTTCCCCATGTGACTTCAACATCGAGATTGCTAAAGTCGTCATAGGCGGCTTGTCCTGAGATCCTGATTTTCTCGCTAACCTCATCAGCGTTAATGGCGCATGCCATGTGGTAAAGCAGCAGAGATTTGCCTGAAGACTTCCCGCCTATGATTGCATTCAGGTCGGGACTGAAGTTTACAGGCTGGTCTGAAAAAAGTGCATGGCCACTGCGATCCGTAAAGCAGACGTGTTTAATATATTGATAAGGCGTTTTTGTATGGGGGGACGTTTTCTGGATCCTGACGCGAGTGTGATCGTACAGTACCTGTTTTAATCCCGCAAAAGTAGGATCGGCTTTAATCCAGCAAAAACGATCCCCGTCGGGACGAAAAATTTTAGTCAGTCCATGTGCATCCGAACCGTGAAGGCAGGGGAGTAGCTTGCCGTATTTACTGATGACGTCAGCCCTGCTGTCGCTGCCGCGTCCCTGAAAGTACTCACAATCCTGCGGGTTACCAGAAAAAATCGCATCAACCAGGTGATAGATGTTCTGCCGGACAGCAAGAAGACCATTGTCGCGGAGCCCGGAGATTCCGTCTCCTGAGCTGTTAGATGCAATGACAATAACGTTGTTCCGCAGCCAGGTTTCACTCCTCAGCCAGTCTTCAAAGACGTCAAAAGAAGGTTTGAACTGGTTAATGCCGTCGCGCAGATTTTTCTCGGGAGAGGACAACCCTGCTACCGCAATCCCCAGTTCAGTCAGCTGCTGATCGCTGCAGGAATAGTTCTGCCCGCAGTAACGGAAGTGAAGCCGGCCCAGCGCGTGTTTTATTTTGTCAACGTGACCGGCATCCGCCGGATTGACAATAAGATGAATATTCACACCCTTATCTTTTTGCGTTTCAGGTGTGATGCGAAATTCTATATTAGGAAAAACGGCCTCAATGTTGGCTATCCGGCCCTGTGCACGGTATGCGAGCAGCTTCTCATACCCGGAGATAGTGCAGTAGTCGGTCGCCCCCATGACAGCGACCTCGTCGCCAAACGCTTCAATTGCAGAAAGATAAGCTTCCCAGTCATTCCGATACTGATTCTCAAGTGATGACGAAGGGGTATGAACATGCAGATCCCATTTACGCCATTCAGAGCCATTCGGGAATAGCTTCACTGTTACCTCCTTCTAACATGTCTATCAAAAATTGATATCTGCGTTTACGCACCCGGGATGTCAGTACAGAACATAACCTAATAGTTACCGCAAGCCTTTACAAGCGCATAAACGTGACCACTTGCATCCAGCTTCTCTATATACGAACGTGCCTATCAGATGCTTTCTGCCATTGCGGTTCTGGTGGCATACGGAACTATGCTGACGGGACTGAGACCCTTTCCCCTTCTCACGGAAATTCTTACCCACTACAGCAAACTTATTTTCACCATATCGGCTCCCCCAGAGATCCTAATTAACCTTTTTTCGGAGCTGCGGATAAGAGAAGAAGGATTATTGCATGAAGAGCACAAAAGGTGGCGGATTGTTGTGAATGGGGGATTATTGTTATCCAGGAAGGAAAGGGCGATGATTATTACCCTGAGTGAACAAATCATCCTGACGGCGAATCAGCCACGAAGCGGCACGCATCATTTTTCTGCCAGAGCGTCCGTCCAGACCTCTGACAGTGTGGACGCTGTTGAAGGCCGCTTTGTACCAAGAGCAGACCTTATAAACATTAAGGTACGATCGTCTAGGGGGCAGTCTATGGTGGGCTATTAGGGTGTGAACTCATCACGACCTGAGAAGATCGTAACAGATTTAGCTCCCCTTGAGAGCGCAACATACAAATCAGTTGCCCCCATATTTCCCGCATCTAGTATCACCGAGTGGTCGCATTCCAGACCTTTTAGAAGAAGAGTTGAGCCTATTGAACGGTGCGATACGCGTCCTTCACCTTGGTATCTACGTTGTTCACGAATAACTGATGCTGACTCTCTAATGCTTTTGTCAGGTGAACTGATGGACAGATTTATCGCATCTTTTAGAACGTGCAGAGCTCCGGCCCTGAATACGCGTGTCTCTTCCTTCTCTTCGAGCAAAAGGAGTGTCGTTCGAATATTTTGTCGGGTTGGGGCCAGAGCAAGTGCTACCAATGCATTCTCAAGCGAAGAAGGGGCTGTTCTGTTTCGTCCAGCCTGAATAGAACTAATTCTTCGTAAGGTTGTACTAACGCCAACGTTTGTCATCAGCTCAGCTGCTGCCTGTAAAAGCCTTGGCATCACGTTGGCAGCATTAGCATCGTCAAGGGATGCAGCCATTTTTATCACGTCACTCAGATCTACCGGTTCGACAACATCAATGCCATTGATTCGTTGTGCAAATTGATGCCTGGATGACGCTCTTCGTGAATCACCTATAACTAGAACCGAGTCGTTGGGAAACTGTCGCAGCAGCGAGTAATATTCGCGCTGCTGGCGCTGGATATTGTCATTATGATTTCGTAAAAGAGGCCGAAAACGTACATAGTCAGGACAGGACCTCAAGTCGATACGCTCCCGGAGAAGTAATCGATGTCTTTGCTCAAGGAGCCACTGTCCCAAATCTGGCGTTTGTGCATTGTTCCAACGCCACGGCGTTTGTAAGGTTGCCAGAGTAGGGAAAAATGTTTCAACGGTTTGGTTCCAGTGGGGCATAGGGCCGCTAAAGTTGAAAATACACTGCATCGGGTCACCAAAGACTACCGTTGGTAGCAAACATGAAAGCGCACAAGTCAGTTCATGTTGCTCGCTATTGCAGTCCTGGTATTCATCGACCAGCAAACGCGAATAAGTAGCTGTGATGATTTCGCTAATATTACCGTTAACAACCAAATCCCGTACGGCACGGCGAAGAGAAGGGTAAAAAACGGTTGGATTTTCAGGACCCACACCGAGCGGACACAATCCCGGAAAGCAGCCAGCTATTTTCAGAGCCCATCCATCGATTGTTGTCACAACATAGTTCCGCGGAGGAATTGCAAAACGGCTCAGTCGCTTTTTGAGTGCCGTTACACCTGCGGTTGTGTGCGTCAGCACGAGATACGGCTTACTTTGCGCAAAACCAAGTGCTTCAGTAATCAGGTGGGTTTTGCCACATCCCGCTGGCGCTACAATCAGGCCTTTACTGGCGTTTAAAACGGCATCCACACTCATCGTGGGTCACCGTTTTCTGCTGCCCACGCCAGCAGATCTCTTATAATTGCTTTGAATGGTCTTGAAAACTGATTGATGACCGGACCCACGATATTCTCCGCTAGATCCTCAGCCTTCCCGATCGTTTTAAACCAGCCATATTTGCCAGCAGCGTGAGCCACTGGCGTTCTCATTTCTTCTGTCGGTTCACCTGTGCATGTGTCAAAGTTATAAGCCCCTTGGGAGCAGTTATGAATGTGCTGATCCACTTGTTGTTGGCTGTTCAGACCCGCAGCAAGAAGAACGATGTCACGGATAGTCTCAGTAGGACACCAAGCTAGCAGGGCAGCCTCTGTTGAAAAACCATTCCCCCATTCAAAAATGGTAACGCCGCTTGCCCGGCAATGTTCTGTCTGTTGCCTGTGTGCAGGTGTCGTGATATCTGAATCTTTTAATAAGGCAGTACGATATCCCAGTTGTGCAAAAACCTCGGCGCGTTTGAAATAATTGTCCCCGCCGCCGCCATCTGTAGCAAAGGCCCCCTGATCCTGAAAGCCTGTTCTTCCCCTGCGTTGTCTGGACAAGTCCAGCCCTCTGATAAAACCAACCTCAGTTCCACCTTCGCCCACAATTACGGCTTTGCTGAAAAAGGCTTCAGCGCAGGCCCTTAAGGTAGCTTGTTCCTTATCGTCCCCACTTAGTGTCAGGAAATTGTGTGAAGGCTCTGGGGGCGGTTGTTCTAGTTTCCGCAACACACAGAGCTGGGTTGCCTTGAGTTCCCTGAGAACATATGGGGAATGGGTGGTGATGAATACCTGCGAAGTAGGTTCATCATCACGAGAACCCAGTTGATTCAAGAGTCGACTGATCCTGTAAGGCTCCAGTCCGTACTCTGCTTCATCAACCAGTATGATCCCCGGCCCCCCGACAGCTTTTTGTAACCCGCTCACCAGCAATCGGGTTGATCCTGTACCAAGCATTCTCAGTGGTGTGTTATCACTGTTATGCAGGCTGATCGCACTGTTAGACAGGGAGACACCATTCACGTCCAGAAGCGCTTTAAGTTCTCCAACCTGAACGCCTAACTCATTTGCAATGGTTCTAACCTCGGTAAGAATGTTATCCAACTGCGGTAGTTGCCGGGCAGCAAAGTTGTGTCGTGTCTGTCGGGACAGTTCGGCCAACGTTGAACTGATATCAAAATCTTCTGCAGATAATTTATTCAGCACTGAGCGGTTGCCCCATGCCAGATGATGATGCGAGGTTGCCCCAAGGCGAGTAGGGCTTAACTGCTCCCGGTGCTTCCACAGTAACCTTTTCTCTAACCCTTCCACTGTTGCTCGTTCTGAAAATAAGCACCAGTCTGGTTCGAGATCTGCACCAACGACCATTCTCAGTGTGAGTACGGTTTCATCTCCTGCCAGAGGTTCATCATGGATTTCCTTTGTTTCGCTATTGAAACCACGAAGATAACGCCCATAGTTCTCAAGGTTCCGAAGCCCGTCATCAAGCTGTCCGAGAGTTACACTGATGCAGACTGGAGTAGCGGAATTCATGAGATAAAAATCCGCATCACTGAATGTGTACGATCTTCGCGCTCCGAGTACTAGGTCAATAGCATCAATAAAGGTCGATTTCCCTGAATCTCCAGGCCCTATCAGACAATTCAGCCCTGAACCTGGAAACCATTCTGCCTGCCGTATTGAGCGAAAATTCTGAATGCTTATGTGGCGGATAACAGCCATGTTTCCTTCCTAATCCACGAATGTTGTATTTGCGCCGTAATGGCAGGAATTATGACACACCCTTTCTTATTTAATTGTGATATTGCGGGTATACACGTTGACTCAGCTGAGAGGAAACACTTCAATCAAACAAAGGTCCGCTGTTCGCTCATAGCTGCCTGTCAACCTGCACTAAAACCCTTCTAAAAGTCCAATCTTGAAGTTATCCATACTGCTCTCTTGAGAGATTCACGGGCAAAGATCCGACTCAGCATCTTTTCGGATCTGCGCGGAGGGAAACGCGCAAAGGATATGATAATCAAACCACATACATAAAATCATACTGAATGTGATAGTTAGCATTAAACACATAATAATATCTGATATGATATTTGAATTATTAGCAAGAAATCATACATGATATGATTTTCTACTTAACCGGACATTATCAGACGGAGCGTGCAGGATGGATGAAGAAATGATGTTTTCGCTCAGCTATGAGCAAATGACGCAGATGGCAGAAGAGGAAATAAAGCAATGCGATTTTCGCAGGGATGGCACCCATTATGTCTGGGAAGTGAACAAGGCTCATGACATCCTCCGCTTCTGGTATCTCCTGGCGCTGCGCGGACACACGGGCCTGGCCACCACTCGGGTCGAAGCAGACTATAAACGGTTAAAAACGCTCATTTCTCAGAGGAACGAGGGACAATGATGCGGGAAAAATCCCGACGTCCGTCGCCGCTGCAGCGGCGGGTGCTGATTGTGCTGGCCGCCCTCGGTGCGAAACGTCCGGGGCCGGTGGCGACGCGGGATATTGAGCGGGTGCTGGAGCAGGGCGGGGACGCCCCGGTGTACGGGCCGAACCTGCGCGCCTCCTGCCGGCGCATGGAAGCCGCGGGCTGGCTGCGCACCCTGCGCGCCCCGAACCTGCAGCTGGCCGTCGAGCTGACGCAGGCCGGTCGCGGCATTGCAGAACCGCTCTACCAGGAAGCACGCGAGGCTGAAAAGGCACGACAACGACTGACCGACGTCCGGCGTCTGCCGTTACGCCAGACGACTGCCGGTGACGCGGTGGAGCTGCAGCTGGATGACGGCCATTACACCATCAGGGAAGCGGCCTACGTGATCCGTCTGGACGGTACCACCTGCCTGCAGCTGACGGATGCCGGTGGCATACGCCGGATAAAAGAGGGCGATCCCCTGCAGGTGGCCAGCTGGTATCAGGCCTGTTTTGATGCAGGCCTGCCGGTCACCGTCCAGGTGAATGAGAGCCGGGACTGATCGCCACCACACAAGGAATATGAGCATAAAATGAAAGTCACTGAACCCGGGCTGAATAAGCTGATCGATAACCTGAACACCCTGATTTGCGAGGACAGCCTGCTCACGCGCCAGGAGCGTGAAACGCTGGTACTGGCCGTCGCCGCCATCGGCGCCATGAAAGCGCGCGTCGGCTTGAAAAAAGGCGATGCGCCGACCGTGCCAGACGGGAAAAAAGGGAGAAAAAAGACCGCCAGTCTGATCCGCGTTTTCCGCGAGCCGGTCATCCCTGGCAGGAAGACGAAAAAACCTTACTGAGTGATGCGCTCGATTCGGTACCGGACGAAGAAATTGGCAGTCATCTTTTCTGGCTTTCCGAGAAACTGGGCAGAACGCCTTTCAGTGTTGCTTTCCAGATCGCGGCAATCAAGGAGCTGCAGGACGGCTGGGAGGAGCAGTTCAGGGAGATTTCGGATAACATTCGCTTGTCCGGTCTGAGCATCAGTGATTATCTGAAGCAGAACGGCACGGACCTGAACGCCTGAATGCCATTTTCGTTACAGACAAATTATATAACAGAGGGCAGTGATGAAAACAGCGGTATGGGTAGTGGTGTATTTCGTGCTGTTGTTGCTGAGACATCTGTTCGGCGGCTACCGCCATCTCATGACGCTGCACGACTCAGTTGCCCACTCAAGCGTCGCGATAGCTTTCGCTAATCGCATGTACTGGTGCAATATTTGCCGCTACCAGCGACTGCGATCAGGAAAGTCTTTTTCATTGAGTTTGTTCTTTTATGTGAATTGTTCGCACATCACTCCCCGCATACACTTTGCAGGTATGACGGTTTGGCCGTGGTTCCGATTCTGCAATGCCGCCGTTGGCTAAATTAAAATCCATATGCCCGGATACGGACGCGTTTAGCGTAGCGGGGGAGCCGTCAACCGAGAGGATCATGCAATCCGCATCTATTTCTACGGTGTGCTCGCCAATTTTGTACAGTCGACCAGCGGGCTGGCCATCGTCGGCCATTGCGAACGTAATACCTGCCGCCACTATGGCGGCTATCAGTAAAGTCTTTTTCATAATCTTGCCATTAGCACAAAGGAAATTGTTAATGATGGTCAATTATTGACCTTGACGTACAATAATTTTCGATATCCAAACTAACCCCCTATAGTGTGACATGCAAGATAGCTGCTCTCCAGGACATGCCAAATGAGTGGAAAGATCAGTACCGTAAGGGAGAGCGACGGAGGACTTTACTTTTGCTGCGGGATAAGCGTCCAGCGGATGGTTTCCATCAGAAGTTGATAGTGCACAGACGGGCTTTTATCCAGCCGCAAACCCTTCTCCCAGCATTCATCCGAAAATTTTTCCGCTTCATTACCGTTACGCTCTATAGGCAGTGGAAAAAAGAGCGCGTATGGTATCTGGACACACTATAGCACCCTCGCGGATCAATGATGGAGTCGCATAAACAGGAACTATTGTTTTTTACAGATGATAAAAATATTCAAATCTGGCATGAACCAGGCATCAACAACCTGAAATTAATACTGAATAGGGAACAGGGATTATGAGTTTTTTTCTTAAATCATTAGCCGCAGGTGTTTTTACGATAGCCAGCTTCAGTGTTGGGGCTACAACTGCTCCTGTTTTAGACACAACGCCACAGATGGCCTATGAGGATATCTCTCGCTCCTTAACTGAATTGCAGCCGATTACGTTTCAGTCTGGAGTGGAAAAATATAAAATATTAGTTTTTGTAGATAATCAATGTGTTTATTGCAGCTATGTTGTAAAAAACATCAAGAAATACACTGATGCAGGGCTGACTATGTCATTTCTGACGGTGGTTCCATCATCCATCAAAGACTCAGTCATTGAAGATATGGGACGAGTATGGTGTGCATCAGATCGTCAGAAAAGTTTTCAAAATGCGATGGCCGGTTTTTTGCCAGACAATGATAGCTCAGAAAAATGTAAAAATCTGGTGATTAAACAATCTGAACTTGCTGATAGACTGGGCGTTACAGTAACTCCTGCTATGGTAGTGCTGGAGCCGTCTGTGCATACTTTCCTGGGTAGTGTTTCTCCAGATAAAATTCTCTCTGAACTCCAGTAAAAGGACTAAGCGAATGGTTACCTGGAGATAAAAACTGGAGTTTCACATGAATTTAAGAGCGTTCTCAGCCCCCATACTCACCCTGGTGCTACTTATAACAGCCTGTTCAAACCATACTCAAAAAACAAACGTCAGGGTAATGCCCGGCAACGATAAATCAGCGGAAGTTGATGATCTTTTAGGTAACCTAGGGTCTCCAACATTTCCCCCGGAGCATTCAAAAATAGTCGTATATGCAGCACAAATACGGAATGCCATTGTTGCCGAAATGTACGAACCCGATGCGTATAAAGGAAAAACCTGCTCTATTCGTATCTATCTTCAGCCTGATGGTTCAGTGAACAGTGCGACAGCAAAAGAGGGTGATGCAAAATTGTGTAAAGCAGCCATTTCAGCGATTACACGAGCGAAAATACCCGCCGCACCAGATAACGAAACATATCAGAGGGTCAAAAATGCCGCTCTTGATTTCAGACTATAGAAATGAAGTTTGAGGTGGTTATTGAGGAAATGCCCTATTGTGATCTATCCGTAATCCGTTTTTTCATCGCAAAGGTCGGGTTGTTGCAGCGACACTGATATGTCGCTGCAAGCTTTGCGATCTCAATGTAATTGACTGATATTTAACATAAAACGCATTAAGCGCACTAATACTGTAATGGCTCAATAGTAATGTCCGCCTGTGGCTCAATTCAGATGTCCGCGCTATGGTAAGCTTCACTGGTCCGTTTAAACTACCGGGAGGCATATCATGAGCGCAGAAAGCTCAGGAGTGTTTACTTTGAAAGAGATCAACCGGATCAAGATTATACAGGACGTCATTGAACGTCGCATCACAACGCGCCGTGCGGCCGAGCACCTCGGTATCAGCGACAGGCAATGCCGCAGACTTCTTGCCCGTTACCGTGAAGGCGGACCGCTTGGTATGGCCAGCAGACGATGTGGCATGCGTGGTAACCGCCAGTTGCCACCCGGGCTCGCAGATCAGGCTCTGGAACTGATCAAGACGCGTTATGCTGATTTCGGTCCGACTCTGGCGCGTGAAAAGCTCGAAGAACTCCACGGACTGTTTCTTGGCAAAGAAACTGTCCGGCGCATCATGGTGCGGGCTGGCTTATGGGTTCCCCGTAAACAACGTGCCGCAAGGATCCCTCAACCACGGTACCGGCGTCCGTGTACTGGTGAGCTGATACAAATAGATGGCTGTGATCACGACTGGTTTGAAGGCCGTGGCCCGGCCTGCACCGCGCTGGTCTATGTTGATGATGCAACCAGCAAACTGATGGAACTGTTGTTTGTTAAATCGGAGTCCACGTTTTCTTACTTCGAAGCCACGCGGCGCTATATCGATAAGCATGGTAAACCGCTGGCACTGTACAGCGATAAAGCCGGTGTTTTTCGTGTTAACAATAAACACGCCACAGGCGGAGACGGGCATACTCAGTTTGGGCGAGCCATGCATGAACTGAACATCCAGACTATCTGTGCAGAAACCAGTCCCGCCAAAGGGCGTGTAGAACGAGCTCACCTCACTTTACAGGATCGTCTGGTCAAAGAGCTGCGGTTACAGGGCATTTGTTCAATGGAGGCTGCAAATGACTTCGCTGAGGCCTATATGGCTGACTATAACCGCCGTTTTGGCAAAGTACCGCGACATGATTTTGACGTACACCGTGCTGTAGAACATGATGAGGACCTGGGGCTTATTTTCACTGTTCGTGAAAAACGTAAAGTCTCAAAATCGTTGACGATACAATATGATAAAATGTTGTACCTGATTGAAGACAGCGAACTGAGTCGCCGTGCAATAGGTAAATATATCGATGTGTATCACTATCCTGATGGCAGAAAAGAGCTGCGCCTGAACGGTACGCTACTTCCCTACTCTACCTACGACCGACTGTCAGAAATCGACCAGGGCGCGATTGTCGATAACAAGCGTCTTGGCCGAACCCTGGAGTTTATCAGTCTGGTGCAGAGCAAGCGGGATAACACGCGCTCTCAGTCAATTCCCGCTGGAGATGGCCCTTCCCGACGACGGCCAAAGCAGGAAGGGAAGAAATCCCAGCGCTCACTGGATAATGATGACATGCTCGAAGCACTCAAACAGCTTCAGTCACGTTCAGAGGACATTTTTGGTAAAAGAGCCCGCTGATGGTACTCACTGGCCGGACAGTGGTTGCTCACCAGTTGATATTGTCCGGCCAGACCCATGATGTATTATTCATTTCGTTCAGCATCTTTATGTCCTGCTTTTCACGGGCATACTTACCCCATAATGAATGAAAAGAACGAACAATACTGATTAACTGCTTTTTTCTTTGCTCCGGAGATAGGCTGATAAAATAGCAGCACCTGCTGTCAATATTATCCTCAATGAAATTAAAATCAGAGTCTGATGCATATTTTACTGTTAGCATAATATCATTCGACGTTGTTCTCTCAGACTCTGTTAATGCTGATTCTATCAGGTATTCAAAGGCATACATGACAGACAGCTGGTTTTTGTCTGTCTGAATATAACCCATTGAGTTTCTGAGTATTGAGGACTGTACCAGGACCAGAGGCCATAAAAGCTCAACACCATAAAGCTTATATGTATCATGTTGATCATACTGATGTTGCTCAACACGACGATTACCTTCCCGTGCTTTACGAATATCATAGGCAAGGGATAACATAAATCCGTCTTTAACTTTAATCAGTGGGCTTTCATCCACGATGTAATGAATGAGTTCATGTAATTCATTCAGGGCTTCTGAATCTCCCCACAGTATAAAACCTGCATTGTTCGGCGTTAACTCGTATCGAAGCATGGGCTCAATCATCCTGTTGTTTCAGTCGGAGGAAAGTCTATCAGTAAAGAGAATGAGAGATCAAAGTGGTCATTTTAATTGAGCTGGATAACGGACATTTCAATTGAGCCTTGACAAATACTGTCAGCACAAAGCGTTATTGTCGTCTCAGCACAATTCACACGCGTCGTGTACGCTAAGCCTTCATTTTGCTCAGCACAGGACCGCGATCTTATGTTGGTGACTATGACAGACAAAGAACTTTACCGGCTTGGCATCATTCAGCGAGTATTTGACCGGGCTTTGCTTCAGCGCGACGCAGCAGACATACTTAAGCTCAGTGTTCGTCAGGTGCAGCGTCTTGTGCGTCTGTACCGGACAGATGGCGCAACCGCATTTGCATCTTCCCGCCGTGGACGTCCTGCAAACAACCGGATCGATGAAGAAACACGCTGTAAAGCCCTGGATTTGATCCGGTGCCACTATTCAGATTTTGGCCCAACGCTCGCAACCGAAAAACTGGCTGAACGCCATCATATATATCTCTCCGTTGAAACCATCCGTAACTGGATGACAGCCGACGGTCTCTGGCGTCCTCATTCCCGCCGGCGAACCCGGGTTTACCAGCCGCGCTATCGTCGCGACTGTCTCGGCGAACTGGTTCAGATCGATGGCTCTCACCATGACTGGTTCGAAGGAAGAGCCCCAAAATGCTGTCTTCTGGTCTTCATGGATGACGCCACAGGTCGCCTGATGCACCTGCGATTCTGTGATTCAGAAAACGCGTTTGACTACATGATGGCTACCCGGCAATACATTGATAAACATGGTAAACCTGTCGCATTTTACAGCGACAAGCATGCGGTGTTCAGGGTCAGCGGAGCCGAAAGTCGACGTACTGGCACAACCCAGTTCGGACGGGCTCTCCGGGAACTGGCGATCGAATTGATTTGTGCCAACAGCAGCCAGGCAAAAGGTCGCGTGGAACGGGTAAATAAAACGCTCCAGGATCGCCTGATTAAAGAGATGCGCCTGCAGAACATCAGCTCGGTTGCTGAAGCCAATCAGTGGATTGAACATTTCATGTCTGATTTTAACCGTCGTTTCTCCCGGCCGGCAAAATACCCTAAAGATCTGCACCGTGCGGTCACACAGAGTCCACTGGAGCTGAATGATATCTTCGCCTGGCAGGAGCTACGGACCTTATCGAAAGCACTGACTTTTCAGTATGATAAAGTCATGTATATCATTGAACCCACCGAACAAAATACGCGCATAGCAGGTGAAAAAATTACCGTTTATGATTACCCTGACGGAAGCATTACTTTCCGGCATCAGCACCGGCCACTGGGTTATAAGATTTTCGATAAACTGACCTGCGTTGATCAGGGTAAGCGTCGTCTCAGCACCGTCTGGCAGATCCTGAAATTCCTGAGAGGATAGTGGACACCAAATATGGTGGACACTATCCATGAAATCATTAACCACAGTGCGTAAAAAAAGCCCTAATTATCCCGTTGAGTTCAAAATCAAAATGGTTGAACTCTCGCATCGACCAGATATCTCCGTAGCGCAACTCGCTCGTGAGCATGGGATCAACGATAATCTGCTGTTCAAGTGGCGCCAGTACTGGCGCGAAGGAAAACTACGCCCTCCTTCAACAACAGAAAACAGCGTGCCTGAGCTGCTCCCCATAACACTTGATGCCGAAGATCTTGTTCCTACAACCTCCTCCCGGTCACAACCTGTAGCTGCTGCGACATCTGAATCACTCAATATCAGCTGTGAAGTGACGTTCCGGCATGGCTCACTCCGTCTGAATGGTGCCATCAGCGAAAATATCCTGAACCTGCTGATACGGGAGCTCAAACGTTGATCCCATTACCATCAGGGACAAAGATCTGGCTCGTCGCTGGCATCACCGATATGAGAAACGGCTTCAACGGCCTGGCGGCAAAGGTGCAGACGACGCTGAAAGACGATCCGATGTCAGGTCACGTTTTTATCTTCCGTGGGCGTAATGGCAGTCAGGTAAAGCTCCTCTGGTCTACCGGCGATGGACTGTGTCTACTGACCAAACGGCTGGAGCGCGGCCGCTTCGCCTGGCCGTCGGCCCGCGATGGCAAAGTGTTCCTGACCCCGGCACAGCTGGCGATGCTGATGGAAGGTATCGACTGGCGACAACCTAAACGGCTGCTGACATCCCTGACCATGCTGTAAATCTCTTTATCCTGGTTGTTGCTGAATAAGCCTGGTAAAATACGGGCTTATGAACGACACCTCTTCTGACGAAATCCTTCTGCTGAAACAGCGCCTGGCCGAACAGGAAGCGCTGAACCGTGCCTTGCTGGAGAAACTGGCCGGTCGTGAACGCGAAATAGACCACCTGCAGGCGCAGCTGGATAAACTCCGCCGGATGAACTTCGGCAGCCGTTCCGAAAAAGTATCCCGTCGTACCGCACAGATGGAAGCTGACCTGAAGGCGCTTCAGAAAGAAAGCGATACGCTGACCGGTCGGGTGGATGACCCGGCAGTGCAGCGCCCGCTGCGTCAGACCCGCACCCGCAAACCGTTCCCGGAGTCACTTCCTCGTGACGAAAAGCGACTGCTGCCTGCGGAGTCGTGCTGCCCTGACTGCGGCGGTTCACTGAGCTATCTGGGCGAAAATACCGCCGAACAGCTGGAGCTGGTGCGCAGCGCCTTCCGGGTTATCCGGACAGTACGTGAAAAGCATGCCTGCACTCAGTGCGATGCCATCGTGCAGGCCCCGGCGCCTTCGCGGCCCATCGAGCGGGGGATCGCCGGACCGGGGCTGCTGGCCCGCGTGCTGACCTCGAAGTATGCAGAGCACACGCCGCTATATCGGCAGTCAGAGATATACGGCCGGCAGGGTGTGGAGCTGAGCCGCTCACTGCTGTCGGGCTGGGTGGATGCATGTTGCCGGCTGCTGTCCCCGCTGGAAGAGGCGCTTCAGGGCTATGTCCTGACCGACGGCAAACTCCATGCCGATGACACCCCGGTCCAGGTGCTGTTGCCGGGCAATAAGAAGACGAAAACCGGACGGTTGTGGACGTATGTTCGTGACGACCGCAACGCCGGTTCAGCGCTGGCACCGGCGGTCTGGTTCGCCTACAGCCCGGACAGAAAAGGCATCCATCCGCAGACCCATCTTGCCGGCTTCAGCGGTGTGCTGCAGGCGGATGCGTACGCCGGGTTCAACGAGCTGTACCGCAATGGCCGGATAACTGAAGCAGCCTGCTGGGCTCATGCCCGCCGAAAGATCCACGATGTGCACGTCCGCACCCCGTCAGCGCTGACGGAAGACGCCCTGAAGCGTATCGGCGAGCTGTACGCCATAGAGGCGGATATAAGGGGAATGCCGGCGGAGCAGCGGCTTGCTGAACGTCAGCGAAAAACGAAACCGCTGTTGAAATGCCTGGAAAGCTGGCTGCGTGAAAAGATGAAAACGCTGTCGCGACACTCAGAGCTGGCAAAAGCGTTCGCGTACGCACTTAACCAGTGGCTGGCACTGACGTACTATGTGGACGATGGCTGGGCAGAAGCAGACAATAATATCGCTGAAAATGCCCTGCGGACGGTCAGTCTGGGTCGTAAAAACTTCCTGTTCTTCGGCTCTGACCATGGTGGTGAGCGGGGAGCGCTGCTGTACAGCCTGATCGGGACGTGCAAACTGAACGGCGTGGATCCAGAAAGCTACCTTCGCCATGTGCTTGACGTCATAGCTGACTGGCCGGTCAACCGGGTCAGTGAACTGCTACCCTGGCGCATCACACTGCCAACTGAATAACACCTCCCCGTCAATACGGCTCTCGCTGTACGCTTACTGATCAGGGGGCGGTTGTTGATAACAAACGACTGGGTGCCGTTCTGAGGCTGGCACAGCAGAAACAGGACGAGCTGGAGGCTGAAGGAAAGCGAATGCGCAGTACAAAAATGCCCCGCAGGCGCGCTCAGGAGCGTGCACTGGAAGAACTCAGGGCGATCAACCCGGTGCTGGCCAGTCCGCAGGATTATATCCCCAGCCTGAAGCGATGAGCCCTTCCCTCACCTGCGGATCTGATATGGCCGACAGATGAGAGAAAAATGGACGACAACAAACCAGTGCTCCTGACACTTCACGAAGCGCTACGCCTGGATTTGATTGAAGCCTATATGGGGCACTGTTGCAAAGTTAGCGATGAGGCAGCCTTTTGTCTTATTCAAAGGCCTTACATTTCAAAAACTCTGCTTACCAGGCGCATTTCGCCCAGGGGATCACCATAATAAAATGCTGAGGCCTGGCCTTTGCGTAGTGCACGCATCACCTCAATACCTTTGATGGTGGCGTAAGCCGTCTTCATGGATTTAAATCCCAGCGTGGCGCCGATTATCCGTTTCAGTTTGCCATGATCGCATTCAATCACGTTGTTCCGGTACTTAATCTGTCGGTGTTCAACGTCAGACGGGCACCGGCCTTCGCGTTTGAGCAGAGCAAGCGCGGGACCATAGGCGGGCGCTTTATCCGTGTTGATGAATCGCGGGATCTGCCACTTCTTCACGTTGTTGAGGATTTTACCCAGAAACCGGTATGCAGCTTTGCTGTTACGACGGGAGGAGAGATAAAAATCGACAGTGCGGCCCCGGCTGTCGACGGCCCGGTACAGATACGCCCAGCGGCCATTGACCTTCACGTAGGTTTCATCCATGTGCCACGGGCAAAGATCGGAAGGGTTACGCCAGTACCAGCGCAGCCGTTTTTCCATTTCAGGCGCATAACGCTGAACCCAGCGGTAAATCGTGGAGTGATCGACATTCACTCCGCGTTCAGCCAGCATCTCCTGCAGCTCACGGTAACTGATGCCGTATTTGCAGTACCAGCGTACGGCCCACAGAATGATGTCACGCTGAAAATGCCGGCCTTTGAATGGGTTCATGTGCAGCTCCATCAGCAAAAGGGGATGATAAGTTTATCACCACCGACTATTTGCAACAGTGCCGATCCTGCTACCCGCAGCCTCGACTCTGACAAGGCTGATTGGCGAAGTACGCGAACGGGCAAGTCGACGATTATGGCGAAGGCTGGCTTTGTTGCCTGACAGCTGGCAGAAAACACAACTGGACGGTTTACTTGAAATACCTGAAGGGCAGCGTATATCGGTGCTGGAGGAGATGCGAAAAGGTCCTGTCACTATCAGTGGGCCGTCATTTACAGACGCCCTGGAGCGATATACCCGACTGCGTAGCATGGAGTTTTCCCGGTTGAATTTCTCCGGTCTGCCTGCCATCCAGCTGCGGAATTTGGCCCGTTATGCCGGAATGGCTTCGGTGAAATACATTTCAAGAATGCCTGACGAACGGCGACTGGCCGTGCTTACTGCGTTTGTGAAAGCACAGGAAATTTCGGCGCTTGACGAGGCCGTGGATGTGCTGGATATGCTTATTCTGGATATCACGCGTTCTGCAAAAAATATCGGGCAGAAAAAGCGGCTCAGGACCCTGAAAGATCTTGATCGTGCCGCGCTATTACTGGCACGGGCATGCACGTTATTACTTGATGAGAACACCGATGAAGCAGCTCTGCGGCAGGCTATTTTTCGCCGCATACCAAAGGACAAACTGGCTGAATCCGTCGGCAAGGTAAATGAGCTGGCGCGCCCGCAAGATACTCAGTTTCAGGATGAAATGGTGGAACAATATGGACGGGTGAAGCGTTTCCTGTCCGCGATGTTGCGTGACTTACACTTTCAGGCCGCCCCGGCCGGGGAGCTCACGTTGTCAGCAATCCATTATCTGGCCGAACTGAGTGGCTCAAAAAAGCGAATTCTCGACGATGCACCAGAGCAAATCATTTCCGGCCCATGGAAACGTCTGGTCTACGACAGAGATGGTAGGATTCTACGAGCGGGTTACTCGCTGTGTCTTCTCGAGCGCCTTCAAGATTCTTTGCGCCGTCGTGATCTCTGGCTGGAGAACAGTGATCGGTGGGGGGACCCGCGTCAAAAATTGCTTCAGGGAGCTGAATGGCAGGCACAACGCATCCCGGTATGTCGGGCGCTGGGTCATCCATCAGACGGAACTAAAGCAGCAGAACAACTGGCTACGCGGCTTGATGACACATGGAAATCAGTGGCTTCACGTTTTGCCTGCAACGCAGCGGTCAGCATAAGCAATGAAGGTAAGCATCCCTCACTGACGATTAGCAGTCTGGATAAACTGGATGAGCCACCGGCACTGATACAATTGAATCGTCGGGTAAGAGAATTGATCCCTCCGGTTGATCTGACGGAGCTGTTGCTTGAAATAGATGCCCGAACCGGTTTTACCCGCGAATTCAGCCACGTCAGTGAATCAGGTGCTCGGGCGCAGGATCTCCAGGTCAGTCTGTGCGCAACACTGCTGGCAGAAGCCTGCAATATAGGGCATGAACCCCTGATAAAGCATAATATTCCCGCGCTTACTCGCCATCGTCTGAGCTGGGTTAAACAAAATTATCTCAGGGCAGAAACGCTGGTCACCGCTAATGCACGGCTGGTTGATTTTCAGTCCACGCTGCCGCTCGCGGGGTACTGGGGAGGTGGTGAGGTTGCCTCCGCAGATGGTATGCGTTTTGTCACACCGGTTAAAACGGTTAATTCCGGACCAAATCGTAAATACTTTGGTTCAGGACGCGGTATCACCTGGTACAACTTCGTCTCCGATCAATACTCCGGTTTCCATGGCATTGTAGTTCCCGGGACGCTTCGTGATTCCATCTTTGTACTGGAAGGGCTTCTGGAGCAGCAGACCGGGCTGAATCCGGTAGAAATTATGACGGACACGGCAGGATCCAGCGATATCATTTTTGGCCTGTTCTGGTTACTGGGCTACCAGTTTTCCCCTCGTCTGGCCGATGCAGGCGGGGCGATATTCTGGCGGGCAGATAAAACGGCACATTATGGTGCCCTGAATGAGCTGGCCCGGGGATGTGTTGAACTGTCAAAAATAGAATCCCAATGGGATGAAATGATGCGAATGGCGGGCTCACTGAAGCTTGGGACCATCCATGCATCAGAGCTTATTCGTTCACTGTTGAGAAGTAGCCGACCATCTGGTCTGGCTCAGGCGATTATGGAAGTGGGCCGGGTCAACAAGACGTTGTATCTTCTCAACTATATCGATGATGAGGATTACCGGCGTCGGATCCTCACTCAGCTCAACCGGGGAGAAGGACGCCATGCAGTGGCTCGAGCCATTTGCTACGGACAACGTGGTGAGATTAGAAAACGCTACCGTGAAGGGCAGGAAGATCAACTCGGTGCTCTGGGTCTGGTGACCAATGCGGTTGTGCTGTGGAATACACTTTACATGCAGGAGGCGTTGTCACATCTTCGCAAATCGGGGGAAACACCTGAAGAGGAGCATCTGGCAAGATTATCGCCGCTGATACATGGCCATATAAATATGCTGGGACATTATACGTTTTCGTTACCGGAAGATATTCTGAAGGGCGAGTTAAGACCATTAAATTTGAATACAAACAATGAATTAACCTCTTAGCGTGGTTTTTTACATCATTGGACCTCGAACCCCAATTCCAGCAGAAAAGCATGCATTTGATTGGTTGTTTTTACCTTATCCTGAACCAGGGATTCACGGACACGATGCAGAGCCCGCATTGCCTGCTGAGATTCCGTTCTGGGCTGCACAAAACGCATAGACGGACGCGATGCAGCTTCACAAATAGCTTCGGCGTCGACAAAGTCGTTTTGGCTATTTGCATTCTAGGGTTGGAATTCATCCATTCTAACCCTAGACTCTTAGTCGGACAAAAAGCTGCTTCTGGTTGGATTTTTCTGTTTTTCACCACCCTGCGAGAATCTAACATTGGTTGGATTCTCAGACGCGCCCTCTCTCGCGTTAATCCAACTCTCCACCTTCTGCCTGCTTCAACAATGTCGGAATGTGCGGCCCATACTCGACCTTGCCTCGTCCTGCTCGAATACCACTGCCAACCTTGCGGGCTTCTTTGGAGTACAACGTCTTTGCACGGATGATGTCATAGCTGTAACCCCGACCTAACCGGTTGGACATCTTGATCAAGCCGTTGAGCCCTTCGGTATAGCCATTGGTGATTGAGAACGGCGCATCCCAGTAGGCAAAGATGTCGTCGTAATGGTTGTGTACCGTTTTCACCAGTTTTTTGAAAGGCTCCATGCCATAAGGCGGCAGGCTGTTCTCCCAAGCCTCAAAGGCGTTCTGAGCGCTCTGTTTGTCGGGTTCGTCGTAGATGCAGAAGAAGGCTTCCTTGAAGTCATAGGCCACGGCAAGTTCTGGGATCGCCTGCTTTACAACCTCCAGCGCCTTTTGCTCCGCGGGCGTCAGGTTGCCGGGCCGCTTCAGGGTGAGCCAGCGAATGGACTTTTTGACATAAATCCGATCTTCTTTGCTTAACTGTGCCTGATAGTTCTTGCGCTCCTCTTCCAGGGCTTCAGAGGCCATCTTGACGACATGGAACTTGTCGATCACCAGTTTGGCGTTGGGCAGATACTGAGCAAAGGAACGCTTGAAGGGTCGCCACATATCCGTACAGACCCATTCCACTTTGTCAGCATCCGGCAAATCCTTGAAGAAGGGCTTCAGGTGCTCTTGAGTACGATGCTCCAACATATCAAAGACGTTGTTGGTTGCCAGATTGGTGATTACACAGCGATACCCGCCGGCAAGGTTCACTTCGTCGATACCCATGATGACCGGGGTTTCGTAACGAACGGTTTGGGAGAGTTCCTCAATGAGATCGTGAGCGATGTTCTTGACGGTGTTCACCGCCACACCGGTTTGCTCGGCTAAAGCATGGAAGGTGGTTCCCAGGCACTGTTGCCGAATAACATCGATCAGCCGTTTGGTGGCTCGGCGTTTATTATCCAGAAAACTCAACTCCGGCATGGACATTTTTCCGCACGACTCACAGCGAAAGCGCGGGCGCTGAACTTCAAGGCGGACCGGCTCCATGTACAACGGCGTGTCCATGAACTTGTTTTTGCGCGTACCGTGTCTGTGCATAGGGGTGTTGCAGTCCCCACATAACGGCACCTCGACCGTTACCGGCTCAGCAACTATCACAAGGCACTTGCTTTCGTGGCGCATATCGACCGGCTTGATGCCTGGCAGATTCAGCAGGTCAAGCATAGGCTTAATCCATATCCAGGTCGATGTCTTTGCCTTCGCGCAGCAGGTCATACACCATATCAACCAATGCGGTCATGCCCTGACGGTCAGACTTGAGCACCTGGGTTGCCAGCTTCTGATGACTGGACAAAGCACGAACAACCGCTTGCTGAACAGCACCGGGGAGGTTGCCTTTCATAGCCTGCTCACGGGTGTTGCTTTCCACCTGAGCCATGACGACATCGCTTTCACCGGTAATCGCTGAAATCTGATTAACGAAAGCCACCTGATCCTGGATCGGCGTCGCCTCACCAAACAGGCTGTTGAGCCTCTCGATAATTTCTTTGACGAATTTAGGCTTGTCGCCTACCGCGCCACCACCGCCTGCACCTGCTGGTTGCAATACCGGGGTTTTGCCTTCGTCTTCTACGTCATCGGGTCGAGCATTGATGTCAAAGCCAGTAAGCACCAGGCCTGTCAAGTCCACGGTTTCCGGTGCTTCGTGCTGAAGGCGCTTTTGCAGCAGCTTGGCGAAAGCGGCAAAGTTTTCCAACTCCGGATCGCCAAAATCAATCAGTTGGGCGATATAGGAATAGGTACGGCAGAAGCGCCCCAGGTCCGACTTGAAGCCCATCAACGCCTTGATTTGCTCGGCATACTCATCCTGGTGGTGATCGGCAGACTTCATGCCCGCCTCGTCACCCTTGGCGCGGGCCTTCTCAAACGCTGCTTCCCAGGTTGCCATGCCATCGCGCAGCATTTTCATCTTGTCGTTATACAAGGCCGTCGCTCCAGCCGTAGCGGCATACAGCGCCTTGTGCTGCGGCGATTTAGTATGAGTGATGTCGCGGATGGTCTTGAAGCGGGCTTCCTTGAACGCGGCCAAATCCTTCTCGTCGTAAAGGCCGTGCTCGTCCAGTCGCTCCTTGATCTCGTAGACCACATTGAGGTCTTGCACTTCGCCGATGTGAGCGCCCTTGTCATAGGTGGCAAAGGCCTTGCGCACGTTCTCCGGGTCGTTCACGAAGTCGATGATAAAGACCTCATCCTTCCCTGGTGCCGTCCGGTTCAGGCGGGCGAAGGTCTGCACAATCTCCACATGGTTGGCGATTTTCTTGTCCACATACATGGCGACCAGTTTCGGCTGGTCAAAGCCGGTCTGGAACTTGTCGGCCACCAACATCACCCGGTATTCCGGGCGGTCAAAGGCAAAGCGCAAATCCTGCCCGTGGACATCCGGGTTCATGCTCTGCTCGGTGAACTCCTCGTTCTCATCGACGATAAACACATCGTCCTTGAACTCGCCGTCATCCTGGTGCATCACCTGCTTACCGGTCATCTTGCCGGAGAAGGCCACCAGTGAATGAATAAAGCCGTACTCGCTGTGCTGCTCGATATAGCGGTCAAACGCCTTCTTGTAGCGAATGGCAGCGGCGCGGGAGCTGGTCACGACCATCGCCTTTGCCTTGCCATCCAGCCGGTGGGCGACGTTCTTGGTAAAGTGCTCAACGATAAACTGCACCTTCTGGGTCACATTGGTAGGGTGCAATGACATCCACTGTGCCAGGGCGCGTTTGGCGGCCTTGCCGCTCACCCGCTTGCTGTCTTCAAGCTGCTTGGAAAGATTGAAGGCCGTTTTGTAGGGTACATAGCCGTTCAACACATCGAGAATGAATTTCTCCTCAATGGCCTGGCGCATGGTGTACAGGTGGAAGGCTTGTGGCGGGTTATCGTCCGAGGCCGGTTGGCTTGTATCTGCCGGGCGACCGAACAGCATCAAAGTGGAGTGCTTGGGCGTGCCGGTAAAGGCGAAGTAGCTGATATTCTCCGGGCGGGCGCGGGACTTTTGCAGTTGCTCCAGCAGTTCATCCACCGTCATGGTGGACATCTTGCCTTGTCCGCTCATTCCCAGCGCGGCTTGCAGCTTAGCGGCGGTAGAGCCTGTCTGCGAGTTATGCGCCTCATCAATGATCACAGCAAAGTTTTTCCCTTTCAGGGCCTTGTCAGTGATGATGGCTTCCATCGCGTAAGGGAAGGTCTGGATCGTGACCACAACAATCGGCGTGCCAGACAACAAGGCCTCCGAGAGCTGCTTGCTCTTGGACTTGGATGACTTCTGCCGGTCAATGGCGGCGATTACCCCAAACTGATGGTCAATCTGCTTCACCGCGTCCTGAAGCTGGCCGTCCAGCACATTACGGTCGGTGACAATGATCACGCTGTTAAATACCGCGTCGCCGTTATCTTCGCGCAGTTTCACCAAGTCATGAGCCGTCCAGGAAATGGTGCTGGTCTTGCCGGAACCGGCGCTGTGGTCACACAGGTAGGTCATGCCTGCGCCGTTTTCGCGGGCATCGGCCAGCATCTGGTTCACTGCCGTCCATTGGTGGAAGCGCGGGAAAATCAGGGTTTCTTTCTTCGACCAGTTGCCCTGAATATCCACCACGTCCTTTTTCTCGACGTAGACAAAGCTATGGAAAATCCGCAGCCAGGCATCCGGTTCGCAGACCTCCTCCCAGAAGTAGGCTACAGGGTATTCCTGAGTACCATCGGCCTTAATCTCACCTGGCGGGTTACCCGCATGTACCGTGCCGCTTTCGTCCTTGCGCCCCTTATTGAACGGCAGGAAAAAGGTGTTTTCTCCATCCAGCTTGGTCGCCATCATGATTTCAGAGTCGGACATGGCGAAATGCACCACCGCCCCACGCTTGAAGGTCAGCAGCGGTTCCCTGCGTTTGGTCTTGGCGTCATACGGTCGGCGATTATTGCGGTACTGATCCATGGCCG
>NZ_KB976100.1:5300461-5403718 GCF_000398905.1 Klebsiella sp. KTE92 | reverse complement strand
TCGCTGCCGCAGCTTCGGTGCATGGTTTAGCCCCGTTACATCTTCCGCGCAGGCCGACTCGACCAGTGAGCTATTACGCTTTCTTTAAATGATGGCTGCTTCTAAGCCAACATCCTGGCTGTCTGTGCCTTCCCACATCGTTTCCCACTTAACCATGACTTTGGGACCTTAGCTGGCGGTCTGGGTTGTTTCCCTCTTCACGACGGACGTTAGCACCCGCCGTGTGTCTCCCGTGATAACATTCTTCGGTATTCGTAGTTTGCATCGGGTTGGTAAGTCGGGATGACCCCCTAGCCGAAACAGTGCTCTACCCCCGAAGATGAATTCACGAGGCGCTACCTAAATAGCTTTCGGGGAGAACCAGCTATCTCCCGGTTTGATTGGCCTTTCACCCCCAGCCACAAGTCATCCGCTAATTTTTCAACATTAGTCGGTTCGGTCCTCCAGTTAGTGTTACCCAACCTTCAACCTGCCCATGGCTAGATCACCGGGTTTCGGGTCTATACCCTGCAACTTAACGCCCAGTTAAGACTCGGTTTCCCTGCGGCTCCCCTATACGGTTAACCTTGCTACAGAATATAAGTCGCTGACCCATTATACAAAAGGTACGCAGTCACACCCGAAGGTGCTCCCACTGCTTGTACGTACACGGTTTCAGGTTCTTTTTCACTCCCCTCGCCGGGGTTCTTTTCGCCTTTCCCTCACGGTACTGGTTCACTATCGGTCAGTCAGGAGTATTTAGCCTTGGAGGATGGTCCCCCCATATTCAGACAGGATACCACGTGTCCCGCCCTACTCTTCGAGTTCACAACCTGTGCATTTTGGTGTACGGGACTATCACCCTGTACCGTCGGACTTTCCAGACCGTTCCACTAACACACAAGCTGATTCAGACTCTGGGCTGCTCCCCGTTCGCTCGCCGCTACTGGGGGAATCTCGGTTGATTTCTTTTCCTCGGGGTACTTAGATGTTTCAGTTCCCCCGGTTCGCCTCGTTAACCTATGTATTCAGTTAACGATAGTGCAACGAATCACACTGGGTTTCCCCATTCGGACATCGCCGGCTATAACGGTTCATATCACCTTACCGACGCTTTTCGCAGATTAGCACGTCCTTCATCGCCTCTGACTGCCAGGGCATCCACCGTGTACGCTTAGTCGCTTAACCTCACAACCCGAAGATGTCTTCAGATTGCGAAAATTTGAGAGACTCGAACACACATAAACAGTGTGTCGTTTCAATTTTCAGCTTGATCCAGATTTTTAAAGAGCAAAACTTCGCAGTGCACCTTTTCAGGTTCACTCTGAAGTTTTCTTGTGTTTGCAGTAAAGATGGTGGAGCTATGCGGGATCGAACCGCAGACCTCCTGCGTGCAAAGCAGGCGCTCTCCCAGCTGAGCTATAGCCCCATCGAATGAATCTCTTTTAACCTTAATTCGTTTTCGGGCGCGGCGTGGTGAAGCGAAGCATACTGAAGTATGCGAGCTTTGCCACAACAAAGCACGAGAGCGAATTTGGTAGGCCTGAGTGGACTTGAACCACCGACCTCACCCTTATCAGGGGTGCGCTCTAACCACCTGAGCTACAAGCCTGCAGAGATTACTTACTGCTCTATTTTCATCAGACAATCTGTGTGAGCACTACAAAGGCAGGTTCTTTAAGGTAAGGAGGTGATCCAACCGCAGGTTCCCCTACGGTTACCTTGTTACGACTTCACCCCAGTCATGAATCACAAAGTGGTAAGCGCCCTCCCGAAGGTTAAGCTACCTACTTCTTTTGCAACCCACTCCCATGGTGTGACGGGCGGTGTGTACAAGGCCCGGGAACGTATTCACCGTAGCATTCTGATCTACGATTACTAGCGATTCCGACTTCATGGAGTCGAGTTGCAGACTCCAATCCGGACTACGACATACTTTATGAGGTCCGCTTGCTCTCGCGAGGTCGCTTCTCTTTGTATATGCCATTGTAGCACGTGTGTAGCCCTGGTCGTAAGGGCCATGATGACTTGACGTCATCCCCACCTTCCTCCAGTTTATCACTGGCAGTCTCCTTTGAGTTCCCGGCCTAACCGCTGGCAACAAAGGATAAGGGTTGCGCTCGTTGCGGGACTTAACCCAACATTTCACAACACGAGCTGACGACAGCCATGCAGCACCTGTCTCACAGTTCCCGAAGGCACCAATCCATCTCTGGAAAGTTCTGTGGATGTCAAGACCAGGTAAGGTTCTTCGCGTTGCATCGAATTAAACCACATGCTCCACCGCTTGTGCGGGCCCCCGTCAATTCATTTGAGTTTTAACCTTGCGGCCGTACTCCCCAGGCGGTCGATTTAACGCGTTAGCTCCGGAAGCCACGCCTCAAGGGCACAACCTCCAAATCGACATCGTTTACAGCGTGGACTACCAGGGTATCTAATCCTGTTTGCTCCCCACGCTTTCGCACCTGAGCGTCAGTCTTTGTCCAGGGGGCCGCCTTCGCCACCGGTATTCCTCCAGATCTCTACGCATTTCACCGCTACACCTGGAATTCTACCCCCCTCTACAAGACTCTAGCCTGCCAGTTTCGAATGCAGTTCCCAGGTTGAGCCCGGGGATTTCACATCCGACTTGACAGACCGCCTGCGTGCGCTTTACGCCCAGTAATTCCGATTAACGCTTGCACCCTCCGTATTACCGCGGCTGCTGGCACGGAGTTAGCCGGTGCTTCTTCTGCGGGTAACGTCAATCGACAAGGTTATTAACCTCACCGCCTTCCTCCCCGCTGAAAGTGCTTTACAACCCGAAGGCCTTCTTCACACACGCGGCATGGCTGCATCAGGCTTGCGCCCATTGTGCAATATTCCCCACTGCTGCCTCCCGTAGGAGTCTGGACCGTGTCTCAGTTCCAGTGTGGCTGGTCATCCTCTCAGACCAGCTAGGGATCGTCGCCTAGGTGAGCCGTTACCCCACCTACCAGCTAATCCCATCTGGGCACATCTGATGGCATGAGGCCCGAAGGTCCCCCACTTTGGTCTTGCGACGTTATGCGGTATTAGCTACCGTTTCCAGTAGTTATCCCCCTCCATCAGGCAGTTTCCCAGACATTACTCACCCGTCCGCCGCTCGTCACCCGAGAGCAAGCTCTCTGTGCTACCGCTCGACTTGCATGTGTTAGGCCTGCCGCCAGCGTTCAATCTGAGCCATGATCAAACTCTTCAATTTAAGTTTGATGCTCGTGAATTAAACTTCGTAATGAATTACGTATGTTCACTCAGAGACTTGGTATTCATTTTTTGTCCGAAGACATTAAGAATCCATGTCACTTTGAGTGCCCACACAGATTGTCTGATAAATTGTTAAAGAGCAGTTGCAACGTGGCTTTCAGCTCACCGTTGCGAGGTCCCGTATAATACGTTTTCCTCATGCAGAGTCAAGCGCTTATTTTTGCTTTTCTCTGTCGGTTTTCAGCGCTGAACTTCATCGCCGAAACCCTGTTGACCCGGCGGCTTGCTTGCCGTTGTTCCGTGTCAGTGGAGGCGCATTATAGGGAGTTCTGAGACGTTGACAAGCCCTGTTTTCAAAAAATTATTCAACCGTCTCTTTTTTGTGCAAAACGCCCTTAAAGCGGTAATTTTTCCAGCGTTGGGAAACCATAGCGATGCAGAACGGGTAAAAGTTGTTCTGTTTCTGCCGTCAGCGCCATGCAGAATGCTTTATTCTCGTCACTGGACTTCGCATCCGGCGCTTCATGCTCTAACAGCCAGGCGGTGCGGCGGGCAATCGCCGCGCCAGAATCGATAAGCCGCGTGCCCTCCGGCAGAACGCGCTGCAGCTCCTCCTGTAAAAGAGGAAAGTGGGTGCAGCCCAGCACCACCGTATCCGGCGGCTCCTGCATCCGCAGCCACGGGCGCAGGATACGGCGCAGCTCTTCTAACGGCACAGGCTCGCCATGCAGCTTCGCTTCCGCCAGCTCCACCAGCTCCGCCGACCCCAGCATCTCAATCCGACATTCATTGGCAAAGCGGTCAATCAGCTCACGGGTATAAGGACGCTTAACGGTACCGCGCGTCGCCAGCAGGCCAACAATACCGTTCGCCGTTAAGCGGGCGGCGGGCTTGATCGCCGGCACCACGCCAACGACGGGGAAAGCGAACTTTTCACGCAGGGCAGGCAGTGAGACGGTACTGGCGGTGTTACAGGCGATGACCGCCAGCGCCAGTGGATAGCGTTGCTGAACGGCAGTCACGATTTCCACAACGCGCTCAACGATAAACTCCTCGCTCTTCTCACCGTACGGGAAAGCGACGTTATCAAAAGCATAGATGTAATGCAGATTCGGCAGCAGCTGCCGAATCTCATTATAAACCGACAACCCACCGACGCCGGAATCAAACACCAGCACGGTGGGACGTGGATCAGAAGGTGTAGCTGCCAGACAAGGTGTATTCCCGTCCTGCAGATTGGTAGCCATAAACTGTCTCGTAATCTTTATCGAACAGATTGGCTATTTTACCACGAACTGTCAGGTGTGAGGTGACGGGATACGATAAACCGACATCCCAGAGGCTCAACCCACCCATATTGACGGTACGCGAGTTGTCGTAGTCATAATCGTAACGCTTGCCGATGTAGTGATACGTCACATCCCACCCCAGATCGTAGACCTGACCGTTCAGCTCGTATTTCACCTGCTGCTTCGCCCGGCGATAGAGGATCTTGTTGGTTTCGTCATCGCGAGGGTCAACATACTGCAGCGTTAGATGATGCTCCACCGGCCCGGTGGTGACATTTCCCGTCCACTCCAGCCCCTTGATCGTCGCAGACTTGACGTTGTAATAGGCGTTGTTGTCGTAATCGATGAGGTTCTGAATCTCATAGCGATACGCGGAGAGGCGCCAGTCGAGCGGCCCCGTTAACCCTTCGAGGCCCGCTTCCCATTGCTTCGACTCCTCGGGTTTCAGGTTCGGGTTAGAGGCGATGCCAAAACGCTCTGCGCCATACTGCTGCCCAAGGGAGGGGGCGAGGAATCCTGTACCGTACGAGAGCGTTGTCCGATAACCGTCGATAAATTCCCAGCCTGCCGCCGTCTGCCAGGTTCCGTGCCAGCCAAACTGCTCGTCATGATCCTCGCGGCCGGAAGCTTCCAGCGTCACGCTATCAATCTGCTGCTGCCCAGTCAGATAAAGACCGGTGGTGTCACGCTTATACACGTCGGTACTGGTCGTTCCGCTGGATTTCAGCTTCTCTTGTTTCCAGTCAACGCCGCCGCTCACTGCCCCATGGCCTACCACAACATTATTTCCCCACTGGATATAGCGCTGTTCCATATCATCCAGGGTGGTGCCCGCGGCATAGCGGCCAGCGTCGCTGCTGTAGTTGTAATCTTTGATGCGCTGATAGTTAGCAATCAACTGAGAGGAGTAAATCCCGGAGTGGTAGTGCAGACCGGTATCCCAGGACTGAGTATAAGACTGATCTTCATCGTTTCCGCCTGCGTAGCCCCAGTTGCCCTGGTCATAGTCAGCGTTGGCGGAATAACCATAGCCGCGGAAGAAACCTGAGAAGTTGTCATCGAACTGATGCTGTACCCCGCCCCACAGCATTTTATTGCGGTAGCCGTCGCGATCGCTGTCGCCACTATAAGAGGAGTTTGGCTGAACGTTAAATCCTTTGGTGGTCTGATAGGCGCCGGCAGCGGTAACCAGCGTATCGCCAAACCGCTTGTTAAAGGCGCCATCATAGGACTGGTAGCCGTTCGTCCCCGCGCCGGCGTTAATTTGCGAACGCTCAGCGTCGGTCATGGTGATAATGTTCACCACCCCACCGATCGCTCCGGAGCCGTAGACTGCGGAGCGCGGGCCACGGATGTATTCCACCCGCTGGACCAGCGAGATAGGGATCTGACTGATATCTACGCCATTGGAGATCCCCGGACGCGCCATCGGCACACCGTCGATCAGCACCAGCACGTGACGAGCCTCCGTCCCCCGAACATACAGCGAAGCGCTCTGCCCCATGCCGCCGTTGCGGGCAATATCGACCCCAGGAAGACGACGCATGACATCGTTTAAATCTTTGGACTGCCAGCGGTCGATATCATCGCGCGTCACAATGTCGGTCGGCGCCAGCACGGTATTGACCGGCTGTTGAAAACGGTTTGCTGTCACCACTAACGTATCTGAATTGCTATCCTGCGCCCAGCCGGAAAATGCCGTGACGGATAAAGCCGTCATCAGCGAAGCTTTTTTAATCATTGTAAAAGCATCCGAAACAGAAAAAGGATGCCGCTGGTTTTATCAGTTGCTCGCGACGATAAAACCCAGTGCGACGTATTCCGGCAGGTCTTCGGGCTTGGAGGCTGTTTCAAGAAATAATGACTTCCCACGGCTAGCCGCAGTGTCTGCACCGAGTGCGCTCATTTCTCACCTTCCTTACCGCTGCGCGTCAGCCCCAGATTTCCACTGGGTTCCCTTTTAACTCACAGGACCGGTAGGCGAATGCTACAATTAGAATCATATAGATGTCCAGACTGCTAATTATATTTCCCGCCACATTCGAGGCTGGACATCCCCGGCGCTTTCCCTACAATCCCCGCGTACTTATTTTATTCAGGATGCATCATGACCCCCGAACACCTTCCTACCGAACAATACGAAGCGCAGCTGGCAGAAAAAGTCGTCCGTTTGCAAACCATGATGGCGCCTTTTGCCGCGCCGGTTCCGGAAGTGTTTCGTTCGCCGGTCAGCCACTACCGGATGCGCGCCGAGTTCCGTCTGTGGCACGATGGCGACGATCTGTACCATATTATTTTCGACCAGCAGACCCGGTCGCGGATTCGCGTTGACAGCTTTCCGGCCGCCAGCGCGCTTATCAATCAGTTGATGACCGCCATGCTGGAGGGCGTGCGCAACAATCCCGTGCTGCGCCATAAGCTGTTCCAGATTGACTATCTGACCACCCTCAGCAACCAGGCGGTCGTCTCGCTGCTGTATCACAAAAAACTCGATGATGCCTGGCGTGAGCAAGCGGAGGCGCTGCGTGACGCCCTGCGAGCCCAGGGACTCAATGTGCATCTGATTGGACGGGCGACCAAAACCAAAATCGAGCTCGATCAGGACTATATAGATGAACGCCTGCCGGTTGGCGGTCGAGAGATGATCTACCGTCAGGTGGAAAACAGTTTTACCCAGCCGAACGCAGCCATGAACATTCAGATGCTGGAGTGGGCGCTGGATGTCACCAAAGAGGCGACCGGTGACCTGCTGGAATTGTACTGCGGCAACGGTAACTTCTCGCTGGCGCTGGCGCGTAATTTTGATCGCGTGCTGGCCACCGAAATCGCCAAACCGTCGGTGGCTGCGGCGCAGTACAACATCGCCGCTAACCATATCGACAACGTGCAGATTATCCGCATGGCGGCGGAAGAGTTTACTCAGGCGATGAATGGCGTGCGGGAGTTCAACCGGCTGCAGGGTATCGATCTGCAGAGCTATCAGTGCGAGACCATTTTCGTCGATCCGCCGCGCAGCGGACTGGACAGCGAAACGGAAAAAATGGTGCAGGCCTATCCGCGCATTCTGTACATTTCGTGCAACCCGGAAACGCTGTGCCGCAATCTGGAGACGTTAAGCCAGACGCACAACGTCACCCGGCTGGCGCTGTTCGACCAGTTCCCGTACACCCATCATATGGAATGCGGCGTTCTGCTGACCCGGAAATAGGCCCAAAAAAACCGGCAATGTCATATTGCCGGTTTTTTTTACACCACTGGCGGCTTACTCGGCTGCCGTATTTTTGCGGTTACGCATCTTGTAGCCGATCCAGAAGACCATCGCGACGGACAGAACGGCCGGGAAGAAGTTAGAGCCGATATCCGGGTACTCCGCACGCACGACGGTGCTGTACAACAGTACCCCGAGAATAAAAAAGGCGGCGGCCAGGCCCGGAAGCCCAACGGGCATACTGCGATTCTGATAGCGCTGATGCAGACAGTAGACCGTCAGCAGCAGGGATAAAATCGGGAAGACGGAAAACGGAACTATCGAACTGAACAGCGCCGCAAAGGCGCCATTAATGGATAACCCGGCAATCAGCGCCAGCAGCAGCGTACCTTTATCTTGAACTGAGTGTTTCATTGCTCGTCCTTCACGTTATTCGGAATGATGTGACATTTTTTCTTGTTCACGGCGATACCAGTAATACGCGCCTTTCGAGATCATTCTGAGCTGCAGCACCAACCGTTCTTCCAGCTGCCGGCGCTGTTCAGGGCCGACATCCAGCGCTTCCGCGCCAGCGCTAAAGACGATGGTGACCATAGCTTCAGCCTGCGCTTCGGTGAAGGCGCGCGGCATATGGTTTTCGAGTTCTAAATAGTCGGCGAGTTCCGCGATAAAGTGCTGGATCTCGCGCGCGACGGCGGCGCGAAACGCCGCAGAGGTTCCCGAGCGCTCTCGCAACAGCAAGCGGAAGGCGTTCGGGTTGTTACCGATAAACTCCATAAAGGTGGAGACCGAGGTACGGATCACGCTGCCGCCTTTAGCAATTCTCTGGCGCGCCTGGCGCATCAGCTGGCGCAGCATCAGTCCGCTCTCATCGACCATCGTCAGGCCTAACTCATCGACATCGCGAAAATGACGATAAAAGGACGTCGGCGCGATCCCAGCTTCCCGCGCCACTTCGCGCAAGCTCAGGCTGGCGAAACTCCGCTCAGCGCTAAGTTGGCTGAATGCTGCTTCCACCAGCGAACGGCGGGTTTTTTCTTTTTGTTGTGCTCTTACGCCCATCACGATGTATGAATCCTTCCAATAGCCCTGCTGGCACTATACCAGAGATTAAAACTAATCGGTTTGCACTGGATTGTGAATGATTGTTTACGAGCCGTTTCTGCTTTTATGCCGCAAAAAAGCACAACGATAATTGGGTTAAAGCGCAGCGAATGTTATCATCGTGTTTATTTTATGTATAAAACAGGTGAGTAATGCCATGTCACACTCTTGGGATTATGATGCAATAGTGATTGGTTCCGGTCCTGGCGGCGAAGGCGCCGCCATGGGACTGGTGAAACAGGGAGTACGCGTTGCCGTCATTGAGCGCTACCATAATGTCGGCGGCGGTTGCACCCACTGGGGCACCATCCCGTCGAAAGCCCTCCGCCATGCCGTCAGCCGTATTATCGAGTTTAACCAAAACCCCCTCTACAGCGACCACTCCCGCCTTCTTCGCTCTTCTTTCGCCGACATCCTCAACCATGCCGACAGCGTCATCAACCAGCAGACTCATATGCGCCAGGGATTCTATGAGCGCAACCACTGTGAAATTCTGCAGGGCAATGCGCACTTCGTTGATGAACATACTCTGGCGCTGGAATGCCATGACGGCACGGTCGAGACGGTGACTGCGGAGAAATTCGTTATCGCCTGCGGGTCACGCCCCTATCATCCGGCCGATGTCGATTTCCACCACCCACGCATCTATGACAGCGATTCGATTCTCAGCCTGCAGCATGAGCCGCGCCACGTGATCATTTACGGCGCCGGGGTGATCGGTTGTGAATACGCCTCGATCTTCCGCGGCATGGAGGTGAAGGTCGATCTGATCAACACCCGCGATCGTCTGCTGGCCTTCCTCGATCAGGAGATGTCAGACTCGCTCTCTTATCACTTCTGGAACAGCGGCGTGGTCATTCGCCACAATGAGGAGTATGAGAAAATTGAGGGGGTGGATGACGGCGTGATCATGCACCTGAAGTCCGGCAAAAAGCTGAAGGCCGATTGCCTGCTGTACGCCAACGGCCGCACCGGCAATACCGACACCCTGGCGCTGGAAAACATCGGTCTGCAGACTGACAGCCGCGGCCAGCTGAAGGTCAACAGCATGTACCAGACCGCCCTCCCGCACATTTATGCGGTTGGCGATGTCATCGGCTATCCAAGCCTGGCTTCTGCCGCTTACGATCAAGGGCGCATTGCCGCCCAGGCGCTGGTGAAAGGCGAAGCTTCAGCGCATCTGATTGAAGATATCCCAACCGGGATCTACACCATTCCGGAAATCAGCTCCGTCGGGAAAACCGAGCAGCAGCTGACGGCGATGAAAGTGCCGTATGAGGTGGGTCGCGCCCAGTTTAAACACCTGGCGCGGGCGCAAATCGTTGGCATGAGCGTGGGAACCCTGAAGATCCTGTTCCATCGGGAGACCAAGGAGATCCTCGGCATTCACTGCTTTGGCGAACGCGCAGCCGAAATCATTCACATCGGCCAGGCGATCATGGAGCAGAAAGGTGGTGGTAACACCATTGAGTACTTCGTCAACACCACCTTTAACTACCCGACCATGGCGGAAGCGTATCGGGTCGCCGCGCTGAACGGCTTAAACCGCCTGTTTTAACGCCTTGTCGAAATGGCCATCCATCGTACCGCGGATGGCCTCCGCCAGATGTTCATAGCGGCTGCGCAGCGGGGAGCCGGGACGGTAAACCAGGCCGATGGTTCGTCTTGGCTCTGGCTTAATGCACGGCAGATAGACCACGCCATCGCGTTTTCTTTCCTGCGGTACCGCCAGCGCAGGCAGCAAGGTAATGCCGCTGCCTGCCGCCACCATATTGCGTAGCGTTTCCAGACTGGTCGCCCGGAAGTGGGTATCTTCATCCGCTCCCGCTTCAAAGCAAAAGCCCATCGCCTGATCGCGCAGACAGTGGCCATCCTCCAGCATCAGCAGCTTTTCACCAGCCAGATCCGACATCGGCACCCGGTCGCGGTTCGCCCACGGGTGATCCTCATAGATAGCCAGCATCATCGGCTCATCAAACAGCGGCACCTCGATAAAGGCCTCGCTCTCTTTGACCAGCGCCAGAATGGCGCAGTCGAGCTTACCGCTGTCGAGCTGGGCCAGCAGCTGATGGGTCTGCGCTTCGTGCAGGTACATTTCCAGTTTCGGAAAAGTTTGGTGCAGCATCGGAATGATTTGCGGCAGCAGGTACGGGCCAATTGTCGGGATCAAGCCGATATGCAACGGCCCGGACATGGTTTCCCCTTGTTGGCTTGCCATCTCCTTGAGCACTTTTACTTCGCGTAACACGGTACGCGCCTGATCCACCAGCAACAGCCCCGCCTGGGTAAACAGAACCTTACGGCTGGTGCGCTCCAGCAGCATGACGCCAAGTTCATCCTCGAGCTTGCGGATCTGTCCGCTGAGCGTCGGTTGGCTCACGTGGCATGAGTCAGCCGCCCGCCGGAAGTGGCGGTGTTCGGCGAGCGCTACCAGGTATTCAAGATCGCGAATATTCATTATTCATCCTCCATCGCCACGATAGTCCATGGCGATAGATAGCATAGCAACGAACGATTATCCCTATCAAGCTTTCTGTTCAATAATACGCCCATAGAGACGGTATACCTGTGAAAATCATTGGCCCGTCACACTGTTTCTCTACCCGAACAACTAAAGCCAACGTGAACTTTTGCGGACCTTGTGTCCGCTTTTTTTTTGCATAAAAAACCCGGCGTCATCAGGCTCGGCCGGGTTCAGAGAGGCGGATGCCAGAGAATTAGCTCAGGCGCGCTTTCGCGTCGCTGATAGCCTGCGCCACCTGCTGCGGCGAAACGCCGCCTTTCGCTGCGCGTTTATCGAGGCAGGACTGCAGAGACAGAATCGGATAAACATCGTCTGCGATGACCGGACTGAATTTCTGCAGATCGACCAGGGGCAGCGCTTCCAGCGGTTTCCCTTGCGCAATGGCTTCGACTACCGCCTCACCAACAATATGGTGCGCTTCACGGAACGGAACGCCTCTTGCCACCAGATAATCTGCCAGTTCTGTGGCGTTGGCATAGCCCTGCTGCGCCGCTTCCGCACAGCGCGGGCGCTTCACCTGGATGCCATCCAGCACCAGGGTCGCCATATGCAGACAGTCGAGCCAGGTATCCAGAGCGTCGAAAAGCCCCTCTTTATCTTCCTGCATGTCTTTGTTGTAGGCCAGCGGCAGGCCTTTCAGCGTCATCATCATGCCGGTCAACGCGCCCTGCACGCGGCCGCATTTACCACGAATTAATTCCAGCGCGTCCGGGTTTTTCTTCTGCGGCATCAGCGAGGAGCCGGAGGTCACGCGATCAGAAAGTTCGACGAAGTTCGCCTCGCCGGAGTTAAAGAAAATCAGATCTTCAGCAAAGCGCGACAGATGCACCATGCCGATAGACGCATCGGAAAGCAGCTCCAGCACATGGTCGCGATCGGAAACGCTGTCGAGGCTGTTGCGGGTGGCAGAGGCAAAGCCCAGCCAGCCGGCCAGCTGCTCGCGGTCGATTTCATACGCCGTCCCCGCCAGCGCGCCGCAGCCCAGCGGGCTAACGTCGAGGCGCTTCAGCGCGTCCTGCAGGCGGCTTTCGTCACGCGCCAGCATTTCAACGTAGGCCAGACACCAGTGTGCGAACGTCACCGGCTGGGCACGCTGCAGGTGAGTGTACCCCGGCATCACCGCGTCCTGGTTATGCTGGGCAGTCTCCACCAGCGCGCTCTGCAGCTGGCGGTTCGCCGACAGCAGTTCGACAACGGTATCTTTGCACCATAGTTTAAGGTCGGTGGCGACCTGGTCGTTACGGCTGCGCCCGGTGTGCAGTTTCTTGCCCAGCTGGCCCACTTTATCGATCAGCTTGCCTTCCACCCAGCTGTGAATATCTTCGGCATCGCTGGCGAGGATTTGCTGCGGATTGGCGCGCACCTCTTCCAGCAGCACGTTCAGCGCTTCTTCCAGCTGCTGCTGTTCAGCGGCACTCAGTACGCCGACCGTTACCAGCGCTTTCGACCAGGCGACAGAGCCAACGATATCCTGCTCCGCCAGACGATAGTCGAAGCGCAACGAGTCGTTGAACTGTTTGAACCGTTGATCTGCTGCCTGTGTAAAACGCCCGCCCCAAAGTGCCATAACATGCTTCCTTTATTCGTTAGTTCTGCCGGCGGCATTGTGCCGCCCGGCCTACAGTCTGTAAGCCCGGCAGACGACGCGCCGCCGGGCATGAAATCTTAAGCCAGAATACGTGTGCCGATCGGCGTGCCGTTAAATAACGCTGGCAGCTGCTCGGCGTGACGCCAGGAGGCGATATCCACCGGACGGCCCAGGGCACGTGCGGCGTCAAGGGCCGCATTCACTTTAACAATCATGCCGTCAGTGATAATGCCCTGCTCGATCAGCTGCTCCGCTTTCTCGGCGGTCATCTCGGCAATGCGCTGTCCTTTACCGTCGAGGATACCGCTGACATCAGACAGCAGGATCAGATCCGCCCCCAGGGTGGCCGCCAGCGCTGTCGCCGCCTGGTCAGCATTGACGTTCATCAGCTGGCCTTCATCGGTCACCCCGATAGAGCTCACCACCGGCAGGTAACCGCCCGCCAGCAGGATGTTGATCAGCGCCGGGGAGCCCGGCTGCGCCAGCCCGACATGGCCCAGCTCGGCATCCAGCTGCGTGACCTTCACGCTATCGCCATCGCCGAGGAACAGGCCTACCGAGGAAATACCATGTTTTTTCGCCCATGCCAGCAGCGTTTTGTTGGCGGTTCCCGCCAGCGCGCCGGTAATGATGTCAATCTGATCGGCAGGCGTAACCCGCAGGCCATTTTTCTTTTTCACCGGCAGATTAAGCTGCTTCATCAGCTCATCCACCACGCAGCCGCCGCCATGGACGATAATCAGCGGGCGCTGGTGCGCTTCACGGTAGTTAACCAGCGCGGTAAACAGGCGCTCCAGCGCCTCTTCGCTATCGAGTAATACGCCGCCGAGTTTGATAATTAATGGGTTCATCATCACACCTTAAATAAGAGACTGCGTCTCAGCGAAGCCGAAACGAATATTCGCGCACTGCACTGCCTGCGCTGCGGCGCCTTTCAGCAGGTTATCTTCAGCCGCGACGACGATGAGATGGTCGTCCTGCACGGCAAAACCGATATCACAGAATGGCAGACCCTCGACGCTTTTCAATGCGGGTACGCCTTTATCATATAAACGTACCAGCGGTTTATCGGCGTAAGCTTTCTGGTAAACCGCTGCGATCTGCGCGTGGCCAACGCCCGGCTTCAGGCGGCAGGTAATGGTTTCAAGGATGCCGCGCTTAAAATTACCCAGGTGCGGGGTAAAAATCACCTTTGCCCCGAGGTGGCTGGCAATCTCCGGCTGATGGCGATGGTTAAATATGCCGTATGGCTGCAGGCTCACTTCACAGAAGCTATTGCCGATCGCGGCTTTACGACCCGCGCCGCTCACCCCGCTGGTGGCGTTGATCACCGGCCACTGGTTCAGATCCAGCAGATTGGCCTCAATCAGCGGCTTCAGCGACAGCTGCGCCGCCGTCGGATAGCAGCCAGGCACCGCGATTAACTGCGCTTCTTTAAGCGCATCCGCGCTCCACTCCGCCAGACCATACACCGCCTGTTTGAGCAGGTCGGGATGTTGATGAGTGAAACCGTAATATTTTTCGTAGAACGCCCCATCGTTAACGCGGAAGGCACCGGAAAGATCGAACACCACGCAGCCGGCGGCAAGGAACTGCGGCGCCAGGTCGTGACTCACTTCGTGCGCGGTGGCGAGAAACACCACGTCCACGCCAGCGCTGAATTCGCTGATATCGGACATCGGCTGCAGCGGCATATCGACAATGCCTTTGAGCTGCGGATGCAGGTCGGAAATTAATTTTCCCGCATCATTGCTTTGCGCGGAGACCGTCAAAGCGGTTATGTTCATATGCGGATGACGATTGATATAGGTCACCAGCTCTGCGCCGGCATAACCACTGGCACCCACAATCAGCGTATTTAACATTGGAAGCGCATCTCCTTACATTCGATGGGTTTTCTTACGCTCAACGATATTGTATTTTTATTCACAATAAATGCATGAATATTGATACTATCACGACCCAAGGTGTGTCAACAATGAAAAACAATTTACCGCCCTTTATCGAGATTTACCGCGCGTTGATCGCCACACCGTCCATCAGCGCGACCGAAGAGGCTCTCGATCAAAGCAATGAGTCTTTAATCAATTTGCTGGCAGGCTGGTTCCGCGATCTCGGCTTCAATGTTGAGATACAGCCGGTGCCGGATACGCGCCATAAATTCAACCTGCTGGCCAGCACCGGACACGGCGCCGGCGGCCTGCTGCTCGCCGGGCATACCGATACCGTGCCATTCGATGATGGCCGCTGGACGCGGGATCCGTTCACCCTCACCGAACACGATAACAAGCTCTACGGCCTCGGCACGGCTGACATGAAAGGCTTCTTCGCCTTTATTCTCGACGCCCTGCGCGATGTCGACGTCACCACGCTGAAAAAACCGCTGTATATTCTGGCCACCGCCGACGAAGAGACCAGCATGGCCGGCGCGCGCTATTTTGCCGAAACCACCCAGCTGCGCCCGGACTGCGCCATCATCGGCGAGCCCACCTCCCTGCAGCCGATCCGCGCCCACAAAGGACATATGTCCAACGCGATCCGTATTCAGGGCCAGTCCGGCCACTCCAGCGATCCGGCACGCGGAGTTAACGCGATTGAGCTTATGCACGACGCCATCGGCCGCATTATGCAGCTGCGCGATCTGCTAAAAGAGCGCTACCACTTCGAGGCGTTCACGGTCCCTTACCCGACCCTTAACCTGGGCGCTATCCATGGCGGCGATGCCTCAAACCGTATCTGCGCCTGCTGCGAACTGCATATGGATATCCGCCCGCTGCCGGGGATGACCCTCAACGATCTTAATGGTCTGTTGGGCGAAGCGCTGGCACCCGTCAGTGAGCGCTGGCCGGGCCGCCTGACGGTCTCAGAGCTGCATCCGCCGATCCCCGGCTACGAATGCCCGCCGGACCATAAGCTGGTCCAGGTGGTTGAGAAACTGCTCGGCGCGCAGACCGACGTGGTGAACTACTGCACCGAAGCGCCGTTTATCCAGACGCTGTGTCCGACGCTGGTTCTTGGCCCAGGCTCCATCAACCAGGCCCATCAGCCTGACGAGTATCTGGAGACGCGCTTTATCAAGCCGACCCGGGAGCTGATTAGCCAGGTCGTCCACCACTTCTGCTGGCACTAAAATCGCCCTCTTTTTCCGCCCCGTTCTCCCGGGGCGGAACGGTGACGATCGTCACATTTCCATAAGCGATGCTTATCCAGCGCCCCCTGAATTAAATTTCGCAAATTACGGCGATTTACTCGTTTGCTGAAGCGATTTCGCAGTAATTGACGTGGGGGTATTTACGTGGCTTTATAAAAGACGGGTTGCTTATCCGTTGCTCACGTTCCAGCGCAGCGGATATAACAAAATAAAATGAGATGGGGTGTCTGGGGTAACATGAACGAACAATATTCCGCATTGCGTAGTAATGTCAGTATGCTCGGCAAGGTGCTGGGCGATACCATCAAGGATGCATTGGGAGAAAATATTCTTGATCGTGTCGAAACTATCCGTAAGTTGTCCAAATCTTCACGCGCCGGCAACGAAGCTAACCGCCAGGAGTTGCTGACCACGCTGCAGAATTTGTCTAACGACGAACTGCTGCCGGTTGCCCGTGCCTTCAGCCAGTTTCTGAATCTGGCGAACACCGCTGAGCAGTACCACAGCATTTCGCCGAATGGCGAAGCGGCCAGCAATCCGGAAGTCATTGCGCGTACCCTGAGAAAGCTCAAAGACCAACCCAATCTCAACGAAGACACCATCAAAAAAGCGGTGGAATCTCTGTCTCTGGAGCTGGTATTAACCGCCCACCCGACCGAGATCACCCGCCGGACGCTGATCCATAAAATGGTGGAAGTGAACAGCTGCCTCAAGCAACTGGACAATAAAGACATCGCCGACTACGAGCACCATCAGCTGATGCGCCGTCTGCGCCAGCTGATCGCCCAGTCCTGGCATACTGACGAGATCCGTAAATACCGCCCGTCTCCGGTCGACGAAGCCAAATGGGGCTTCGCGGTGGTGGAAAACAGCCTGTGGGAAGGGGTGCCTAACTATCTGCGCGAGCTGAACGAACAGCTGGAAGCCAACCTTGGCTATCAGCTACCGGTGGACTTCGTCCCGGTGCGTTTCACCTCGTGGATGGGCGGCGACCGCGACGGCAACCCGAACGTGACCGCCGACATCACTCGCCACGTGCTGCTGCTCAGCCGCTGGAAAGCCACCGATCTGTTCCTCAAAGACGTGCAGGTGCTGATCTCCGAGCTGTCGATGGTGGAGTGTACCGACGAACTTCGCGCGCTGGCTGGCGCCGAGGGTGCTCAGGAACCGTACCGTTATCTGATGAAGAAACTGCGCACTCAGCTGATGGAGACCCAGGCCTGGCTGGAAGCGCGCCTGAAAGGTCAGAAGCTGCCGAAACCGGCGGGACTGATCACTCAGAACGAGCAGCTGTGGGAACCGCTGTACGCCTGCTATAAATCGCTGCAGGCCTGCGGCATGGGCATTATCGCCAACGGCGAACTGCTCGACACCCTGCGCCGCGTGAAGTCTTTCGGCGTACCACTGGTGCGTATTGATATCCGTCAGGAAAGCACTCGCCATACCGAAGCGCTGGGCGAAATGACCCGTTACCTCGGGATCGGCGATTACGAAAGCTGGTCAGAAGCCGACAAACAGGCTTTCCTGATCCGCGAACTGAACTCCAAACGTCCGTTGCTGCCGCGTCAGTGGGAGCCAAGCGAAGAGACGCGCGAAGTCCTCGATACCTGCAAAGTGATCGCCGAGGCGCCGCGCGGATCGATCGCCGCCTACGTGATCTCGATGGCCAAAACGCCGTCCGACGTGCTGGCGGTTCATCTGCTGCTGAAAGAGGCCGGGATTGGTTTTGCTCTGCCGGTGGCCCCGCTGTTCGAAACGCTGGACGACCTGAACAACGCCAACGATGTCATGACTCAGCTGCTGAATATCGACTGGTACCGCGGCTTTATCCAGGGCAAGCAGATGGTCATGATTGGCTATTCTGACTCCGCCAAAGATGCTGGCGTGATGGCCGCCTCCTGGGCGCAGTACCAGGCGCAGGACGCGCTGATCAAAACCTGTGAGAAAGCCGGTATCGAACTGACGCTGTTCCACGGACGCGGCGGTTCCATCGGCCGCGGCGGCGCGCCAGCCCACGCGGCGCTGCTCTCGCAGCCGCCGGGAAGCCTGAAAGGCGGCCTGCGCGTCACCGAGCAGGGCGAGATGATCCGCTTTAAGTACGGCCTGCCGGAAGTGACCATCAGCAGTCTGTCGCTGTATACCAGCGCCATTCTGGAAGCCAACCTGCTGCCGCCGCCGGAACCGAAAGCCGAATGGCGCGACATCATGGCTGAGCTGTCCGACGTCTCCTGCAAGATGTATCGCGGCTACGTACGTGAAAACAAAGATTTCGTGCCTTACTTCCGCTCTGCGACTCCGGAGCAGGAGCTGGGCAAACTGCCGCTGGGTTCGCGTCCGGCAAAACGTCGCCCGACCGGCGGCGTCGAGTCGCTGCGCGCCATTCCGTGGATCTTCGCCTGGACCCAGAACCGCCTGATGCTACCGGCCTGGCTGGGCGCTGGCGCCGCGCTGCAGAAGGTGGTCGAAGGTGGAAAACAGAGTGAACTGGAAGCGATGTGTCGCGACTGGCCGTTCTTCTCCACCCGCCTTGGCATGCTGGAGATGGTTTACTCGAAGGCCGACCTGTGGCTGGCGGAGTACTACGATCAGCGCCTGGTGAAGCCGGAGCTGTGGGCGCTGGGTACCGAGCTGCGTAAGCTGCTGGCTGCCGACATCAACGTCGTGTTGGCCATCGCCAATGACTCCCATCTGATGGCCGACCTGCCGTGGATCGCCGAGTCTATCCAGCTGCGTAATATCTATACCGACCCGCTGAACGTCCTGCAGGCGGAACTGCTGCACCGTTCACGCCAGGCCGAAGAAGCAGGCAAGGACCCGGATCCGCGCGTTGAACAAGCGCTGATGGTCACCATCGCCGGCGTTGCCGCCGGTATGCGTAACACCGGCTAATCGAAGCCTCTCTCCCCCGGCCGCCCGGTCGGGGGATTTTCACCTGTTCTAGTGGTGCAGCATCTCATCAACGATCTGCTCTTTATGCAGCGCATATGGATAATAGGTCGGCCAGTTATCCATCTCTTTCAGCAACGCCTCCTGTGATTCATTGCCCATGAAAATATGGAAATGCTGCGATTTACGCGGGCCAATAATATGGTCGCTGAACTGCACAAATTTCGGCGCGTTGGCATCGCCCTGCTGGCACTCAAACAGGTAACGTACGCCCTTCTTGCCGGAGGCGTAATGCAGAATTTTGTAGCCTGAATAGCGGTATTTGCAGCTGTTGACGGTCTCGCCAACGTGGAACTCAATCACATCATTTTCAATGCCAATCTGCTCCACATCGGTGGCGTAGCCCTTCTTATAATAAGCGCGATACTCCTCGACGCTCTTGCCGCCGGGCTTTTTCGCCTTCTGCTCCAGCACCGGATCGAGGTCGCCATTGAGCAGATACGGGTTTACCGACTGCCAGACGCCCTCCCAGTCGCTCAGCGCGCGGTCCTGCACATTTTTATCGGCAAAAATGCCTTCGCTGGCCTGACGCTCGATGTCGGTTAACGCCGGGCCATGGTTATGATTGCCGTGGGCAAACGCCTGGGCGCTGGCTAACGCCATGCCGAATCCAAAGGCCAGCAGGGGGATCTTTCTGGTCATTACTCTCTCCTGAGTTTGCTATCAATGGCGACAAATTGTTACGATATAACATATCTTATCTGAGAAGCAAGCGTGACTGGCAAGCGCTTTTACCGCTGGAAAAATGTCCGGTATGATGAAAGAGGTGATGCGCTGAACGGAAGAATGATGGACAACGATATCGATCAACTTATTGATTCATTCCTAAAAAAGCAGAATGGTATCGGCCGGGTCTATTTTGCCGACGAGATGCGTTCGCCTGCTGAGCCGGTAGTGCAGGTTGATTTTCCCCGTCTGAACATCATCCTCAATGGGCAGTTGCCCGACCGGGCACTCGGCGAAAACGCCAGCCCTCTTGAGGCGAACGACGTGCTCTATATCCCTGGCGATAGCTGGAACTGCCCGCAGTGGCAGGCGCCCTGCCTGCTGTTAAGTATCCTGTTCGATAAGCAGCGACTGGAGTGCTCGCTGCAGCACTGGAATGGCAAGGCGATAACCGTTGTCGAAAAGCGGCAGGCGCTGCGCCGCGGGCCGCGCGTCGGTTCATTTCTGCTGCAGGCGCTCAATGAGCTCCGGATGCAGCCGCAGGAGCAGCGAACCGCCCGCAGCATTGTCGTCAGCCTGCTCAGCCACTGCCATGACCTTCTCGGCAGCCAGGCGCAAACCTCCTCGCGCAGCCAGGCGCTGTTTGAGGCGATCCGCCAGTACATGGACGCCCATTATGCAGAGCCGCTGAGCCGGGAATCGGTGGCCCAGGCGTTCTATCTCTCCCCCAACTATCTTTCTCACCTGTTCCAGAAATGCGGGCCAATGGGCTTCAATGAATATCTGAACCATATTCGTCTTGAACAGGCCCGTATGCTGCTGAAGGGCCACGATATGAAAGTGAAAGATATCGCCCACGCCTGCGGCTTCGCCGACAGCAATTATTTCTGCCGCCTGTTTCGCAAAACCACCGAGCGCTCGCCGTCTGAATACCGCCGTCAGTATCATAGCCAGTTAACGGAAATATCTTCTCCGGCCAAAAACTAGATTTTTGTGTGTTAAACCTGACTTTTGTGCGCGCTTTTATTGCTGCCCAACCCCACCATCGCCGATAAATGTGATCTAAATCATCCTTAATCGTGATGCGTACATTTATCCAGTTTTTGGCAAATTTGTCATCTGGCGGTCCTTCGAACGAAAGCCGTATGCTTACCTCAACGCCAATATCGAATTAAGCATTGAGGAAAACACGATGGAACTCTATCTGGATACCGCCAACGTCGCCGAAGTGGAACGCCTGGCCCGCATCTACCCGTTGGCCGGGGTAACCACCAACCCGAGCATTATCGCCGCCGGTAAAACTCCGGTATGGGACGTGCTCCCACGCCTGCAGAAAGCCATCGGTCCGGAGGGCACCCTCTTCGCGCAGACCATGAGCCGCGATGCGCAGGGCATGGTGGAAGAAGCTAAACGCCTGAGCAACGCCGTGCCGGGCATCGTGGTCAAAATCCCGGTGACCGCCGAAGGCCTCGCCGCTATCAAAATGCTGAAGAAGGAAGGCATCCCGACTCTTGGCACCGCCGTCTACAGCGCTTCGCAAGGCCTGCTGGCCGCACTGGCCGGCGCAAAGTACGTCGCGCCTTACGTTAACCGCGTTGACGCCCAGGGCGGAGACGGCATCCGCATGGTGCAGGAGCTGCAATCTCTGCTGGAAATGCATGCGCCCGAGAGCAAAGTGCTGGCGGCGAGCTTCAAAACGCCCCGTCAGGCGCTGGATTGCCTGCTGGCCGGTTGCGAAGCCATCACCCTTCCATTAGATGTAGCGCAACAAATGCTCGGCACCCCTGCGGTAGAGTCAGCCATAGAGAAGTTTGAACAGGACTGGAATAACGCCTTTGGCACGCTGAACCTGTAACCGGACCTGAGAGTCGCCTGCGGGCGGCAGCACGGTCATCGAGGAGGAATCGAAATGGATCGCATTATTCAATCACCAGGCAAATACATTCAGGGCGCAGGCGCCATCAAGCGCCTCGGCGACTATCTGAAGCCGCTGGCCGAACGCTGGCTGGTAGTCGGCGATAAGTTCGTACTGGGGTTTGCGGAAGAGATGCTGCGTAAAAGCCTGGCCGACGCTGGCCTGGCGGCCGAAATTGCGCCGTTTGGCGGCGAGTGTTCGCATAATGAAATCAATCGCCTGCGCGATATCGCCGGCAGCGCGAAGTGCACCGCCGTGCTGGGGATCGGCGGTGGTAAAACGCTGGATACCGCAAAAGCATTGGCTCACTTTATGAATGTGCCGGTGGCGATCGCCCCCACCATCGCCTCCACCGATGCGCCGTGCAGCGCGCTCTCGGTGATTTACACCGACGAAGGGGAGTTCGACAGCTACCTGATGCTGCCGCACAACCCCAACATGGTCATTGTCGATACGCAGATTGTTGCCGGCGCACCGGCCCGCCTGCTGGCCGCCGGGATTGGCGATGCGCTGGCCACCTGGTTCGAAGCCCGCGCCTGCTCCCGCAGCGGCGCCACCACCATGGCGGGCGGGAAATGCACTCAGGCGGCGCTGGCGCTGGCCGAGCTGTGCTACAACACCTTACTTGAAGAGGGTGAAAAAGCGATGCTGGCCGCCGAACAGCACGTGGTCACCCCGGCGCTGGAGCGAGTGGTGGAAGCCAACACCTACCTGAGCGGCGTCGGCTTTGAAAGCGGCGGTCTGGCGGCGGCGCACGCGATTCATAACGGCATGACGGCCATCCCTGACGCCCACCACTATTATCACGGGGAAAAAGTGGCGTTCGGTACCCTGACGCAGCTGGTGCTGGAAAATGCGCCGGTGGACGAAATAGAGACCGTCGCCGCGCTGTGCCACAGCGTTGGGCTGCCGATCACCCTGGCGCAGCTGGATATCAAAGGTGATATCCCGACCAAAATGCGCCTGGTGGCGGAAGCCGCCTGCGCTGAAGGCGAAACCATTCACAATATGCCGGGCGGCGTCGATTCAGACCAGGTCTACGCCGCGCTGTTGGTGGCCGACCAATACGGCCAGCGCTTCCTGCAGGAATGGGAATAACCCAGAGCAAAACACCCGGCATCAGCCGGGTGTTTTTTTATGTCTATCTGTCGAACGCGCCGCCTACTGACCGCGGAAACGGCAAGCACTCAGGCCGGACGCACGCCCAGCGTATGGCAGATGGCGTAGCTCATCTCGGCGCGGTTCAGGGTGTAGAAGTGGAAGTCTTTTACCCCTTCCCGGCTTAAAATCTTCACCATGTCCATGGCGATATTCGCCCCCACCAGCTGACGGGTTTCGGCGTCGTTATCCAGCCCTTCGAACATTTTCGACATCCACACCGGGATACGGACGTTGGTCATATCCGCAAACTTTTTCGCCTGTTTAAAGTTGGAGACCGGCAGGATACCCGGAATGATTTCCACGTCGATGCCCGCCGAAACGCAGCGATCGCGAAAACGCAGGTAGCTTTCCACATCGAAGAAGAACTGGGTGATCGCGCGGTTGGCGCCCGCCTCGACTTTACGCTTCAGGTTCAGCAAATCCGCCTGTGCGCTTTTCGCTTCCGGATGCACTTCCGGATACGCGGCGACAGAGATATCGAAATCGCCCACCTCTTTCAGCAGCGTCACCAGATCGGCGGCATACATATCCGGTTTACCGCTGCCCGGCGGCAGGTCGCCGCGCAGGGCGACGATATGGCGAATACCGTTGTTCCAGTAATCCTGAGCGATAGTACGCAGCTCATCACGAGAGGCATCGATACAGGTCAGGTGCGGCGCGGCTTCCAGACCGGTTCGCTCTTTAATGCCTTTGATGATGCTGTGCGTGCGATCGCGCTCGCCAGAGTTCGCGCCATAGGTTACCGAAACAAACTTCGGTTTCAGACTGCTCAGGCGATCGATGGATTTCCACAGGGTTTGCTCCATTTCACTGGTGCGCGGCGGAAAGAATTCAAAAGACACATTAATCTGGCCCTGGACTTCCGCCAGGCTCTGATTCAGGGCTTCCCGCTGATTGGCGTGAAAAAAGCTCATACCTTACCTCATCAATCGCATGTAATGGCTGTTATATTGCGAACTTCTATACGTTTAGACGTCCAGATGTAAAAATGACGGAAAAGCGCGCGGGCGTCAATAGAAAAATCTGCGTAAAGAGTGAGGAATAGGCCTCTAAAATGAAAAAAATTCATCTTCCGGCGTTTTGCCCGCCGAAAGAGCTCGCTCTGCAGTCAATATGGGGTAGTACGATGTTCAGCCTGAGGCTAGCCAGTCGTCAGATGGTCATCCAGCAGAGGAAGCCATTGCTGCACGGATTCTGCCTGGTGAGGCGCATAGACCACGCCAAGGCTTAACGGCATGCTGTCGCCTTCAGCGACAGGACAGAACACCACCCCCTGACGCTGGATCGCGGAAAAGGACGCCGGCAGGAGGATCATGCCTTCGCCACGCGCAATACGCGCCAGCAGCACATCATGTTCGGCAGGCTCTTCCACGTAAGCGGGGGTATAACCAGCCCGGTCGAAAATACGTCGCGTGTAGTCAAAGAAATCGGGATTGCGCTCGCGTTTAAACCAGAACAGCGGCCGATGATTGAGCGCGCGTAGCGTTAACGCTGGTCTGGCGGCTTCCGGCCAGGAGACAGGCAATGCCGCGATGAGCGGCTCCTGATACGGCAAAGGATGCAGGTGCAGCCCTTCAGTATTCAGCGGCAGCGCGACCAGCGCCGCATCGAGTTTGCCTTTGCGTACCTGCTGAGCCAGTGCCGGTGAGGCGTGGCGGGTAATATGCAACGCGCGGGTATGATCGCTCAGCGCAGATTCAACGGCGGCGAAAATGCCCTGTTCAAAGGCGGTGGTCAATCCCAGACGCAAGGGCTGCGGCGAGTGAACGGAGAGCTCACTCAATGCCGCCAGCGTGCGCGCCTGGAGCGCCAGCATCGGCCGAATAATCTCCAGCACTTCTCTTCCCGCGTCGGTAAGGATCAAGCCTTTGCTGTGGCGCTGAAACAGCGTCACCCCTAGTTGAGCTTCCAGTTGACGCATATGACGACTCAGCGGCGGCTGCGAGATAAATAACCGCTGCGCCGCCCGGCTGATGTTATTTTCTTCCGCCACCACGGCAAAGGCGCGCAGCAGGCGAATATCCAGGGAATGTAATTGCGAAGTTGTCATACTGAAAAGGTATCACGAAAAGGGTATTACTCAAGTCCGGCAAACTTCCCTACCCTTCCTCTCAACGCTTCATCACAGAGAGGAAAAAACGATGTCCAGCGAACGTTATATCACCGGTCAGGAAATGCTGCAGCGGGTGGATGGCAGCGGTGGGGAAGCCGTCGTCGACAGCCTGCAGGATATCGCCCCCGATTTCGCCCGCTATCTGATTGAGTTCCCCTTCGGCGATATTTACGCCAGGCCGGGGCTCGATTTACGCAGCCGGGAAATCGCTACTATTGCCGCGCTCACCGCGCTGGGTAACGCCGCGCCACAGCTGAAAGTACACATTGCCGCAGGATTAAATGTCGGTCTGACGCAAGAGGAGATTACGGAAGTGATCATGCAGATGGCGGTCTACGCCGGATTCCCGGCGGCGCTCAACGGCCTGTTTGCCGCTAAAGCGGTTTTTGCGGCGCACTAACAAAAAAGACCAGGCAGCGCCTGGTCTTTTTCTCGGAACTACAGCAGCTGCGCCAGACGGTTAATATCCGACTGGATCGCCCCGGCGGTCACATCGCGCCCGGCGCCGGGCCCGCGGATCACCAGCGGGTTATCGCGATACCAGCGGCTTTCGATGGCGAACACGTTATCGCACGGCAGCAGCGCCGCCAGCGGGTGCTCTTCGCGTACCGCTTCCACGCCGACGCGTGCTTTGCCGTTAGCATCAAAGCGCGCCACGTAGCGGAGCACCAGCCCCATCTCGCGGGCCGCTTCCAGACGCTGCAGCATTTGCTCGTTCAGCTCTTCGCCATTTTCAAAGAAGTGATCGACCGACCCCTCTTCGCAGTGTGCAGGGACCAGTGATTCCACACGGACCTGATCCGGTTCGATGTCATAACCCGCTTCCCGCGCGAGGATCACCAGCTTACGCATCACATCCTTACCGGACAGATCGACGCGCGGATCCGGCTCGGTCAGCCCCTGCTGCCAGGCCTGGTCCACCAGGTCGGTGAACGGCACGGTGCCATCAAACTGCAGGAACAACCAGGAGAGCGTTCCCGAGAAGATACCGCTCAGGCCGAGGATGGTGTCGCCGCTGTCGATCAGATCGCGCACCGTATGGTTCACCGGCAAACCCGCGCCAACGGTAGCGTTATACAGCCAGTGGCGACCCGTCTTCTCAAACGCGTCGTGGATCTGGCGATATTTATCACTGCTGCTGGCGCCCGCCAGCTTGTTGGCGCTGATCACGTGGAAGCCATGGCTGGCGAAATCAAGGTACTGGTCGGCCAGCTGTTCGCTGGCGGTGACGTCCAGCACCACTAAATCATCGTACGGATGCGCGCGCATCCACAGGAACAGCGACTCTTCATCCTGTTCCACCGCTTCATCGTTGAAGAAGGCCAGCGCCCGGCTGGCATCCAGCCCGTCGTAGTTCAGCAGGCTGCGTTTACTGTCGACTACGCCGGCGAGAACAAACTCGAAGCCAGTACGCGCCGACAAGGTGGTTTGTTCGCGGGCAAACAGCTCCAGCCAGCGGGAGCCAATGTTCCCCTTGCCGAACAGCATCAGGCCAATACGCTTCTCTGCACGAAACAAGGTCTGATGCAGCCCCTGGATCAGGCTTTCCGTTGGTCCGGCGCGCAACACGGCTACCAGACTGATCCCCTCTTCGGACTGCCAGGTGAACTCCACCGGTTGCCCTTTCAGTTGCTGCCAGAAACGATGGCAGTGCAGTGGGTTACGGGTGACACCCGCGCCCACCATCGCCACCAGCGCCAGCTTCTGACGCAGACGCAGCTCGCCCGGCAGACCCGCTTCATCGAGCAGCTTCAGCGCGCTGTCGGCGACCTCGGAGGTATAGCAGAACTGCAGCAGCTTACGGTCGGCATGGACGCCAACGGCTAACGGGCGCAGCTGGGCGCGTTTGAGCAGGGCGTCCAGCTCTTTATGCGCCAGTTTGAAATCATGGCTGGCCGGCACCTGGAACTCCACCAGACAGACGTCATCATGGCTGGTGACAATCCGCGCGCCAGTACCCGAAGCCAGCACGCGCTCAATGCGCGTAGAACCCTGTTCCGGCGTATAGCTGCAACGTAACTGCAGATCGATATCGCTGGCGGACACCGGCTGCAGCGTGCGGGCGTGGAGCACTGGAGCGGCCAGACGCGCCAGCTCGCTGGCTTCATCCAGACGCAGCAGCGGCAGCAGACAGGCATCTTTGACCTTACGCGGATCCGCGCTGTACACCCCGGCGACATCACTCCAGATGGTGACGCGAGAGGCGCCCGCCAGCGCGCCGATCTGCGTGGCGGAGTAGTCAGACCCGTTACGGCCCAGCAGGACGGTTTCCCCGGCCTGGTTGCGGGAGATAAAGCCGGTCACCACCAGACGCTTATTCGGATGTTGCGCCATCAGCTGTTGCAGCAGTGGATAAGATAATCCTTCATCCACCTGCGGCTGCGCGGCGCGTTCCGCACGCAGGAAAGCGCGAGCATCCAGCCAGGCCGCTTCCATACCTAGTTGGTTAAGGACCGCCGCCATCAGGCGTGCGGACCAGACTTCACCATGGCCGACCACTTCCGCATAAACCGCTTCGGTAACCCCGCCATCAAGCAGCCCTGCCAGACGCTCAAGGTCATGGATGAAGGCGGCAATTAACGTGTCAGCCGCCGCCGGCTCCACCAGACCGCCAATCAGCTCGGTCTGATAACGGCGAAGCGACTGCTGAACCTGATGCGCAGCAAGGCGATCGCTCTGGCTAAGTTTAAGCCAGCTGATCAGCTGGTTGGTGGTGCTGCCAGCGGCGGAGACAACCATCATGTCGCCCGCCTGCGAATATTCCTTCATGATCCCCGCGACACGCAGGTAACATTTCGCATCCGCTAAACTACTCCCACCAAATTTGTGCAGCTGACGACCCTTCGCCCCTGCCTGCGCAATCACACTCATTTTTATTCCTCGTTTGCTGCCCGGAAGCCATTTTCCAGGTCGGCAATTAAATCTTCACCATCTTCAATACCGGTTGAAATACGCAGAAGCGTTTCTGAAATTCCGGCGGCGGCACGCGCTTCAGGCGCCATGCCGGCATGCGTCATCGTTGCCGCATGGGAAATCAGGCTTTCAACGCCCCCCAGCGATTCCGCCAGTGTAAACAGCGACAGCCCGCTCAGGAAACGGCGCAGCGTCTGCTCGTCACCGTCCAGCTCGAAGCTTAACATTGCGCCAAAACCTTTTTGCTGACGCGCCGCAATTTCATGCCCCTGGTTTTCCGGCAGCGACGGATGATACAGCTTTTTCACCAGCGGCTGGGTTTTCAGATACTCAACAATCGCCAGGGCATTACGCTGCGCCACCTCCATACGCGGAGACAGCGTCCGCAGACCGCGCAGCAGCAAATAGCTGTCGAACGCGCCGCCGGTGACGCCAATATTATTCGCCCACCATGCCAGTTCGGTGACAGTCGCCGGATCGTTGGCAATCACCACCCCGGCAACCACATCGGAGTGGCCATTCAGGTATTTAGTACAGGAATGCAACACCAGGTCGGCGCCCAGCGCCAGCGGGTTTTGCAGCGCCGGGCTCAGGAAGGTGTTGTCCACCACGCTCACCGCGCCTGCCTCACGCGCCAGACCACAGATTTTCGCAATATCCACCACCCGCAGCAATGGATTACTTGGGCTTTCAACCAGCACCAGCTTCGGTTTTTCCGCCAATGCCGCCCGCAGCGCCTGCTCATCATTTTGATCGACGAACTGGACGCGATAACAGCCGCGCTTCGCCAGGCTGTCGAACAGACGGTAGCTGCCGCCGTAGCAGTCGTGCGGCGCCACCAGCAGATCGCCCGGCTTAAGGAACACCGTCGTCACCAGCAGGATCGCCGACATACCGGTATTGGTCAGCACCGCGCCGGCGCCACCTTCCAGCTCCGCTAAGGCGCGCTGCACCACATCACGCGTCGGGTTGCCGCGGCGGGAGTAGTCGTGGGCGCGAGGTTCATTAAAGCCGGTAAAGTTATAGGTACTGGAAAGGTGGATCGGCGGGACAACGCAACCGTACTGCTCGTCGTCATTTAAACCGCTACGCACTGCGATGGTGGCCTGTTTACGCGTCATGTTGGGAAGTTCCTGGGCTGAATCGGTGAAAAGTCAGGCTCCAGAGTAAACATTGTCACAATAGACGTCAATACATCTGGACATCTAAACTTCTTTGCGTATAGATTGAGCAAAGTGCAAATAGCCGTTAAAATTATATGCATTAGCGCACGTCGGTAGCGGCTTATCTCATGTTAGAAAGCGCGCTCATACGGTAAACTACGCGCAATTATAGCCCGGGCGGAATATTCTGGCCCTTCACTAATAAACAGAGGATTAAGGTATCTCATGGCTGAATGGAGCGGCGAATATATCAGCCCATACGCTGAGCACGGTAAGAAGAGTGAGCAAGTAAAGAAAATTACGGTTTCCATTCCTCTGAAGGTGTTAAAAATCCTCACCGATGAACGCACGCGTCGTCAGGTGAACAACCTGCGTCACGCGACCAACAGCGAGCTGCTGTGCGAAGCGTTCCTGCATGCCTTTACCGGACAACCGTTGCCTAACGATGAAGACCTGCGTAAAGAGCGCAGCGATGAGATCCCGGAAGCGGCGAAAGAGATTATGCGTGAACTGGGGATCGACCCGGATACGTGGGAATACTGAGTTGATAAAAAGGGCGGAAGCAATTTTCCGCCCTTTTTTGTGTCCCGCCCAGGCTGGCGAGAGGCACAAAAAAGCCGCCCTGAGGCGGCTTCTTCTGGCAACTTACTTGCTGCCCGGGATGCTGAAGCGCTTGTTGAAGCGGTCAACACGGCCACCGGTAGCAACATCACGCTGTTTGCCGGTGAAGAACGGGTGGCATTTACCGCACACGTCGAGGTTCAGGTCGTGACCAACGGTGGAACGGATTTTCATGACATTACCGCAAGAACAGGTAGCAGTAATTTCTTCGTATTTTGGGTGAATACCTTTTTTCATGGGAGAACCTCAGTTAAGGCCGCGTCGCTCTTCCAGCCCTAACGCCAGACACCACGCGATATTAATAATTTCCCGTCGTCTTCCACGCTGCTGACAGCGCGAAGCGTACGGTAATGGTCAATCTCCAATGCGGTATAAAGTGCATTGAAGGCGGCGAATCATACAGAATTTGACCAGCATATGCAAACTGATCCGCGCCGCCTTATCGTAATGTGTATACTATCCCGCCAGATTTCAAGTCAGGAAGATGACATGCCCGTCGCCCACGTTGCCCTACCCGTTCCGCTACCGCGCACCTTTGACTATCTGCTGCCTGATGGCATGACGGTCAAAGCGGGCTGTCGGGTGCGGGTGCCGTTCGGCAAACAGGAGCGGATCGGCATTGTCGCGGCGGTGAGCGAGCGCAGCGAGCTGCCGCTGGATGAACTCAAACCGGTCGCCGAAGCGCTGGACGACGAGCCGGTCTTCTCTGGCACCGTCTGGCGACTGCTGATGTGGGCGGCTGAGTATTACCATCATCCGATTGGCGATGTGCTGTTCCATGCGCTGCCCATTCTGCTGCGCCAGGGCAAACCCGCCAGCGCGACGCCGCTGTGGTACTGGTTCGCCACCGAGCAGGGGCAGGCTGTCGACCTCAACGGTCTGAAACGCTCCCCAAAGCAGCAGCAGGCGCTGGCGGCGCTGCGCCAGGGAAAGATCTGGCGTCATCAGGTTAGCGAACTGGAATTTAATGAAGCGGCGCTGCAGGCGCTGCGTGGCAAAGGGCTGGCGGAGCTGGCCTGTGAAGCGCCCGTCCTCACCGACTGGCGCAGCACGTATTCGGTTGCCGGCGAGCGCCTGCGTCTGAATACCGAACAGGCCACCGCCGTCGGGGCGATCCACAGCGCTGCCGATCGCTTCTCCGCCTGGCTACTGGCAGGCATCACAGGCTCAGGGAAAACGGAAGTCTACTTGAGCGTGCTGGAGAATGTACTGGCGCAGGGGCGCCAGGCGCTGGTGATGGTGCCGGAGATCGGCCTGACGCCGCAAACTATCGCCCGTTTTCGCCAGCGCTTTAATGCGCCGGTGGAAGTGCTGCACTCCGGACTCAATGACAGCGAACGTCTCTCGGCCTGGCTGAAGGCGAAAAACGGCGAAGCGGCCATTGTGATAGGCACTCGCTCCTCGCTGTTTACGCCGTTTAAAGATCTCGGCGTCATCGTCATCGACGAAGAGCATGACAGCTCCTACAAACAGCAGGAAGGCTGGCGCTACCACGCCCGCGACCTGGCGGTATGGCGCGCTCACAGCGAACAGATCCCGATTATTCTCGGCTCGGCGACGCCGGCGCTGGAGACCCTGCACAACGTCCGCCAGGGCAAATATCGGCAGTTAACCTTAAGCAAACGCGCGGGCAACGCGCGTCCAGCCCAGCAGCACGTGCTCGACCTGAAAGGACAGGTGCTGCAGGCGGGTCTGTCACCCGCGCTGATCAACCGCATGCGCCAGCATCTGCAGGCGGATAACCAGGTGATCCTGTTTCTTAACCGCCGCGGCTTTGCGCCGGCGCTGCTGTGCCACGACTGCGGCTGGATCGCGGAGTGCCCGCGCTGCGACAGCTACTATACGTTGCACCAGGCGCAGCACCATCTGCGCTGCCACCATTGCGACAGTCAGCGCCCTGTCCCGCGCCAGTGCCCTTCCTGCGGTTCCACACATCTGGTGCCGGTGGGTATCGGCACCGAGCAACTGGAGCAGTCCCTGACGCCGCTGTTCCCTGGCGTGCCTATCTCGCGTATCGACCGCGATACCACCAGCCGTAAAGGGGCGCTTGAGGAACATCTCGCCGCAGTCCACCGCGGCGGCGCGCGCATTTTGATCGGCACCCAAATGCTGGCCAAAGGCCACCACTTTCCGGACGTGACCCTCGTCTCCCTGCTGGACGTCGACGGGGCGCTATTTTCCGCTGATTTCCGCTCCGCAGAGCGTTTCGCTCAGCTCTATACCCAGGTCTCCGGACGAGCGGGCCGGGCAGGAAAACAGGGCGAAGTGATCCTGCAAACCCACCATCCGGAGCATCCTCTGCTGCAGACCCTGCTGTATAAAGGCTACGACGCCTTTGCCGAGCAGGCGCTGGCCGAACGCCAGACGATGCAGCTACCGCCGTGGACCAGTCACGTGTTGATACGTGCTGAAGACCATAACAACCAGCAGGCGCCGCTGTTTTTACAGCAGTTACGTAATCTCTTGCAGGCCAGCCCGCTGGCCGACGATAAACTGTGGGTGCTCGGTCCGGTTCCGGCGCTGGCGCCGAAGCGCGGCGGCCGCTGGCGCTGGCAAATATTGCTGCAGCACCCTTCGCGGGTGCGCCTGCAGCACATCGTCAGCGGTACGCTGGCGTTAATCAATACGCTACCGGAGGCGAGAAAAGTGAAATGGGTGCTGGATGTCGATCCTATTGAAGGGTAAGGCCTCTCTTGCGAGCCGGATCGAAAAATTCAACAAGCATCACGTTTTTCATGAAAATTCTGTAACTCACTGCCGCGACTATCTGATAAAAATGATGCAGCAGTTAGCGCGCAAGGGAAATGTCAGCGCCATTCAGCGAGGAGAAACCAGGTGAAGCCCAAAAAACAAGTGGTTGCCGCCACCATGAAAGACGTCGCCCTCAAGGCAAACGTTTCCACGGCAACCGTGTCCCGAGCGTTGATGAACCCTGATAAGGTGTCGCAAGCCACCCGTAACCGGGTCGAGCAGGCGGCGCTGGAAGTCGGCTATTTACCGCAGTCGCTCGGGCGAAATATGAAGCGCAACGAATCGCGGACGATCCTCGTGATCGTGCCGGATATCTGCGATCCCTTTTTTAGTGAAGTCATCCGCGGAATTGAAGTCACGGCCGCCGAGCACGGTTATCTGGTGTTAATCGGCGATTGCGCCCACCAGAACCAGAAAGAAAAAACCTTTATTGACCTTATTATCACCAAGCAGATCGACGGCATGGTGCTGCTCAGCTCGCGCCTGCCGTTCGACGCCAGCGTGGAAGAGCAGCGCAATTTGCCGCCGATGGTCATGTCGAACGAATTCGCGCCGGAGCTGGAGTTACCCACCGTCCACATCGATAACCTGACGGCGGCCTTTAACGCGGTGAACTATCTTCATGAGCTGGGACACCAGCGTATTGGCTGTATCGCCGGCCCGGAAGATATGCCGCTGTGCCATTATCGCCTGCAGGGTTATGTGCAGGCGCTGCGCCGCAGCGGTATCACCGTCGATCCGCACTATATCGCTCGCGGCAATTTTACCTTTGAAGCCGGCGCCAATGCGCTGGAGCAGCTGCTGTCACAGCCGGTGCCGCCCACCGCGGTCTTCTGCCATAGTGATGTGATGGCGCTGGGCGCCTTGTCGCTGGCGAAACGCCGCGGCCTGAAGGTGCCGGACGACCTGTCGATTGTCGGCTTCGATAACATCGCGTTGTCTGAATTTTGCGATCCGCCGTTGACTACCGTTTCACAGCCGCGTTTTGATATCGGCCGTGAAGGAATGCTGCTATTACTTGAGCAAATGCAGGGTCATAATGTGAACAGCGGCTCGCGTCTGCTTGATTGCGAACTGATCGTTCGCGGCAGTACGCAAAAAATCAGACGATAACCATCAGGCTTTCGGGCCTGCTCTTCTGGTCAAAGGCCCGCCGCTTAAGTAACATGGCGGGCTGACGAACAAATATAAGACAGCGAAACGATAGTGGCACAACGAGATTATGTACGCCGCAGCCAACCGGCTTCTTCGCGGCGCAAAAAGAGCACTACCCGAAGCTCAAGGAATAAGCAAAGCAGCCTTCCGGCGATTTCACCGGCTATGGTGGCGATCGCGGCGGCGGTGCTGGTGGCCTTTATCGGTGGACTTTATTTCATTACGCACCATAAGAAAGAAGAAGCGGAAGCGATGCAAAATCGCCAGGCCGCCGGTAACGGCTTGCCGCCAAAACCGGAAGAGCGCTGGCGCTATATCAAAGAGCTGGAAAGCCGCCAGCCTGGCGTCCGCGCGCCGACCGAACCGACCGCCGGTGGCGAGGTGATGAAACCGGAACAGCTGACCGACGAGCAGCGCCAGCTGCTCGCCCAGATGCAGGCCGATATGCGCCAGCAGCCGACCCAGCTGACCGAAGTGCCGTGGAACGAACAAACCCCGGCACAGCGCCAGCAGACGTTGCAGCGTCAGCGTTTAGCACAGCAGCAACAGCAGGCGCAACAGCAGCAGTGGGCGCAAACTCAGCCGCAGGCCGTGCAGCAGCAGCCGCGCGTCCAGCAGCCGAAGCCGGTGCAACAGCAACAGCCGAAGCAGACCGCGTCGAACCAGCAGCCGTACCAGGATCTGCTGCAGACGCCGGCGCATACCAATACCACGCAGCCACGTACGCAGGCCGCCGCGCCGGTAACCCGCGTGGAGGAAGCGCCGAAAGCCGCCGAGAAGAAAGACGATCGTAGCTGGATGATCCAGTGTGGCTCCTTTAAAGGCGCCGAGCAGGCCGAAACCGTCCGCGCTCAGCTGGCTTTTGAAGGGTTTGCTTCACATATCACCACCAACAACGGCTGGAACCGCGTAGTCATTGGCCCGCTGAAAGGCAAAGAAAGCGCCAACGAGATGATCACCCGTCTGAAGATGGCCGGACACGCGAACTGCATTCGTCTCGCCGCCAGGGGTTGAAACCCTCAAAATCCCCCCCATCTATAATTGCATTCGGCCCCGCGGACAGCGCGGGGCCCCTGTTCCGCTTTTGCAACCAAGGGGTCTGCTCGTGACTACAATTGTAAGTGTTCGCCGTAACGGCCATGTTGTTATTGCCGGTGATGGCCAGGCCACGCTGGGCAACACCGTGATGAAGGGCAACGTGAAGAAAGTGCGTCGTCTGTATAACGACAAAGTGATTGCCGGTTTTGCTGGCGGCACCGCTGACGCCTTCACGCTGTTCGAACTGTTTGAACGTAAACTGGAAATGCACCAGGGCCATCTGGTGAAGGCCGCCGTTGAGCTGGCCAAAGACTGGCGAACCGATCGGATGTTGCGCAAGCTGGAAGCGCTGCTGGCCGTCGCGGACGAAAACGCGTCGCTTATCATCACCGGTAACGGCGACGTGGTACAGCCAGAAAACGATTTGATTGCTATCGGCTCCGGCGGTCCTTACGCCCAGGCCGCGGCCCGCGCGCTGTTGGAAAACACCGATATGGGCGCGCGCGACATCGCCGAGAAAGCGTTGGATATTGCAGGTGATATCTGCATCTATACCAACCATTTCCACACCATCGAAGAATTACCTTCTAAAGCGTAAGGATCTCCCATGTCTGAAATGACCCCACGCGAAATTGTCAGCGAACTGGACAAACACATTATCGGCCAGGACGCCGCCAAGCGTTCTGTTGCTATCGCCCTGCGTAACCGCTGGCGCCGGATGCAGCTTAACGAAGAGCTGCGTCATGAAGTCACGCCGAAAAACATTCTGATGATCGGCCCAACCGGCGTCGGTAAAACCGAGATTGCCCGTCGTCTGGCGAAACTGGCCAACGCGCCGTTTATTAAAGTTGAAGCGACCAAGTTCACCGAAGTGGGCTATGTTGGTAAAGAAGTGGACTCGATCATCCGCGATCTGACCGATGCGGCGATCAAAATGGTTCGCATGCAGTCCATCGATAAAAACCGTTACCGCGCGGAAGAGCTGGCGGAAGAGCGCGTACTTGACGTGCTGATCCCACCGGCGAAAAACAACTGGGGCCAGGCTGAACAGCCGCAGGAACCCTCTGCTGCGCGCCAGGCGTTCCGCAAGAAACTGCGTGAAGGCCAGCTGGACGATAAAGAGATTGAAATCGATCTCGCTGCGGCGCCGATGGGCGTTGAAATCATGTCCCCTCCGGGCATGGAAGAGATGACCAGCCAGCTGCAGTCCATGTTCCAGAACCTCGGCGGCCAGAAGCAAAAACCGCGTAAGCTGAAAATCAAAGACGCGATGAAGCTGCTGATTGAAGAAGAAGCGGCCAAGCTGGTCAACCCGGAAGAGCTGAAGCAGGAAGCCATCGACGCTGTAGAGCAGCACGGTATCGTCTTTATCGACGAAATCGACAAAATCTGTAAGCGCGGCGGCAACTCCTCCGGCCCGGACGTGTCTCGCGAAGGCGTACAGCGCGACCTGCTGCCGCTGGTTGAAGGCTGCACCGTCTCCACCAAGCACGGGATGGTTAAGACCGACCACATTCTGTTTATCGCCTCCGGCGCGTTCCAGGTGGCCAGTCCGTCCGATCTGATCCCTGAGCTGCAGGGGCGTCTGCCGATCCGCGTTGAGCTGAAAGCGCTGACCACCCATGACTTCGAGCGCATCCTGACCGAGCCGAATGCCTCCATCACCGTGCAGTACAAAGCGCTGATGGCGACCGAAGGGGTGAATATCGAATTCACCGAAGACGGTATCAAGCGTATCGCCCAGGCCGCGTGGCAGGTAAACGAAACCACCGAGAACATCGGTGCGCGTCGCCTGCATACCGTGCTGGAGCGTCTGGTGGAAGATATTTCCTATGATGCCAGCGAGATGAACGGCCAGACCGTCATTATCGATGCCGAATATGTGAGTAAACACCTGGATGTTCTGGTGGCAGATGAAGATCTGAGCCGTTTTATCCTATAATCCGGTGCAATGCATTTTCATCATTGTTGATGGGGGCTATAGCCCCCATTTTTATTGGCTAAAATAACTATGACTGATATCAGCCGTTCTCGGGCGTGGCTGGAAAGCCTGCGTCCTAAAACGTTACCGCTGGCGTTTGCCGCGATTATTGTTGGCACCACCCTTGCCTGGCAGCAGGGCCATTTTGATCCCTGGGTTGCTCTGCTGGCGCTGATCACCGCTGGCTTGCTGCAAATTCTTTCTAACCTGGCGAATGACTATGGCGACGCAGTCAAAGGGAGCGATAAACCCGATCGCATCGGGCCGCTGCGCGGCATGCAGAAAGGGGTGATTACCCCCCAGCAGATGAAGCGCGCTCTCATCGTCACCGTCGCGCTGATCTGTCTGTTTGGTCTGGCGCTGCTGTGCGCCGCCTGGCAGAGCGTCGGCGACTTCATCGGCTTCCTCGCCCTGGGAGGCCTGTCTATCGTGGCCGCCATCACCTACACGGTGGGCACCCGCCCCTATGGATATATTGGTCTGGGTGATATCTCAGTACTCGTTTTCTTCGGCTGGCTGAGCGTCCTCGGCAGCTGGTATCTGCAAGCCCATAATGTGGAAGCGGCCATTTTTCTGCCAGCGACGGCCTGCGGTCTGCTGGCAACCGCCGTGCTGAACATCAATAATCTGCGCGATATTGATAGCGATCGCCAGAACGGAAAAAACACCCTCGCCGTGCGTCTGGGGCCGGTCAATGCCCGCCGCTATCATGCCTGCCTGCTGTTCGGCGCCCTGCTGTGTCTGGCGCTGTTTAATCTGCTGGCGCTGCATTCTGTGTGGGGCTGGCTGTTTATTCTCGCCACGCCGCTGCTGGTCAAACAGGCGCGTTACGTCCTGCGCGAACCTGATCCGGTAGCGATGCGGCCGATGCTCGAAAAGACGGTTAAAGGGGCCTTACTGACCAACCTGCTGTTTGTCATCGGAATTATTGCCAGTAAGCTGATGGCTTAACTGACAAATATCAATTAACAATTGATGATTTTGCCAACAATGGGATTCGCGGGATATACTAAAAACTCTCGCAGCAACTGAACGTTAAGCCTATGAAATACGATACTTCCGAGCTTTGTGACATCTACCAGGAAGATGTCAACGTCGTGGAACCGCTGTTCTCTAACTTTGGAGGACGGTCGTCGTTTGGTGGACAAATCATTACGGTAAAATGTTTCGAGGATAACGGGTTGCTCTATGATCTGCTCGAGCAGAACGGCCGTGGTCATATTCTCCTGATCGACGGCGGCGGCTCAGTACGACGCGCGTTAATTGACGCCGACCTGGCGCGTCTGGCCGTACAGAATGAATGGGAAGGGTTAGTGGTCTATGGCGCGGTGCGCCAGGTTGACGACCTTGAGGAGCTGGACATCGGCATCCAGGCGCTGGCGGCTATTCCGGTCGGCGCGGCTGGCGAAGGCATCGGCGAAAGCGACGTGCGCGTCAATTTCGGCGGGGTGACCTTCTTCTCCGGCGACCATCTGTATGCCGATAACACCGGGATGATCCTGTCGGAAGACCCGCTGGATATCGAATAAACCCTCCGCCATAAAAAAGGCCTTCTCCATGAGAAGGCCTTTTGTTTATCCGACGCGCAACTTAGTACAGTTTCTTCGCGCAATCCAGCCAGTCGTTCTTGAACGGACGCTTCATGTTCTCGATGGCATCGATGATGTCGTGGTGCACCAGCTTCTCGTTCTGGATGCCGACGCAACGGCCGCCATGGCCTTGCAGCAGCAGCTCAATTGCATAGGCGCCCATGCGGGAAGCCAGGATGCGGTCGTAAGGAACCGGGGAACCGCCGCGTTGAATGTGGCCGAGGACGGTGGCGCGAGTTTCACGCCCGGTTTCTTTCTCGATGTAGCTTGCCAGCTCGTCAACGTCGCACATGTGCTCGGTGATCGCCACGATAGCGTGTTTCTTACCTTTCGCGATACCGGCTTTGATTTCGGCCACCAGATCGTCACGGGTGTATTCCACTTCCGGCACCATGATGAACTCACAGCCGCCGGCAATCGCCGCCGCCAGGGTCAGGTCGCCGCAGTAACGGCCCATCACTTCCACCACGGAGATGCGCTGGTGTGAAGAAGAGGTGTCGCGCAGACGGTCAATCGCTTCCACCACGGTGCTCAGGGCGGTGAAAAAGCCGATGGTGTAGTCAGTGCCTTTGATATCGTTGTCGATGGTGCCCGGCAGACCGATGCACGGGAAGCCCATCTCGGTCAGGCGCATTGCCCCCATATAGGATCCGTCACCACCGATAACCACCAGCGCATCCAGGCCGCGCTTCTTCATGTTTTCGATAGCCACAGCGCGAATGTGTTCTTCGCGGAATTCCGGGAAGCGAGCGGAGCCCAGGAAGGTGCCGCCGCGGTTGATCATGTCGGAAACGCTGTAACGGTCGAGCTGAACCATACGGTCTTCATACAATCCGAGGTAACCGTCATAGATTCCAAAAACTTCCAGACCTTCCGTTAATGCCGCGCGCACCACGCCACGAATTGCTGCGTTCATGCCCGGCGCATCACCGCCACTTGTCAACACACCGATTTTCTTAATCATGACTACCTCTGAACTTAGGAAGCAAAAAATAATTCTGTTGCCTGAAGCGCTCCCTCACCAGGAGTGCACGACGCTAATGACAATAGTATATCAAACGCCTCAAGCTGAATTGATTCAGGTCAGACCAAACGGCGGTAATTTATACAAAAAATGCCGATCTGCCCCACATTTTTACATCGAGTTTACAGACTATAACCTAACGCTCAAAAAAGCCCTGCTGCGCCGCTGGCACCACAGAACTGGGATCCTGATGGATAATGACATCGGAACCCGGGAAACGGCGCAGAATCGCCTGCTCCACCTGGTCTGCAATCACGTGGGCTTGCACCAGCGGGAGGTTATCTTCCATTTCCAAATGAATCTGAATAAAGCGGGTCGGCCCTGACTGCCGCGTTCGTAGATCGTGCGCCCCGCGGATGCCGGGCCATGCGGTCACGATGGTGATAATGTCCTGACGCTCCTCGTCAGGCAAGGCGCGGTCGAGTAGTGACTGAACCGCCTCATAGCCCATCCGCAGCGCGCTATATAAAATATAGATGCCAATTCCTAAGGCAAACAACGCATCGGCGCGATGCCAGCCGTACCAGGAAAGGCCCAGCGCCACCAGAATAGCGCCGTTCATCATAACATCAGACTGATAATGAAGCATATCCGCCCGCACCGCCTGGCTCTGGGTTTTTCGCACCACCCAGCGCTGAAAGGTCACCAGCGCCAGCGTGCTGAACAGGGCGATCAACGTGACGACGACACCGACGCCAGCGGCCTGCAGCGGCTCCGGACGCACCAGGTGCTGGATGCCGGTGAGAAACAGAAACAACGCCGAGCCGGAAATAAACATGCTTTGCGCCAGCGCCGCCAGCGATTCCGCTTTACCATGGCCAAAGGTATGTTCTTCATCAGCAGGTTGCAGCGAATAGCGAACCACCAGCAGGTTGGTCAGCGAGGCGGCAATATCCACCAGTGAATCCACCAGCGCAGCCAGAATACTGACTGAACCGGTATACCACCACGCAAAAATTTTGATCAAAAGTAACGCGGAGGCCATGGCCGTCGCGGCGATAGCGGCGCGGCTGACCAACCGGCCATAAGATTGATTCATATAGGCTCCTTCTCCTGCAATGCGCTTAGTATAACCTGAACTTGTGACGCTCACGGGATACGCGAAGAAGTTGATTTGCCGAAAAAAGGGCAAAAAAAACCCCCACATCATGTGGGGGAAGACAGGGATGGTGTCTATGGCAAGGAAAACAGGGTTTGTTACTGGGGTTGCAGGGTGTTGCTACTACTCGAAAGCATCATGGCTGAGCCTTTCTGCATCCTTGCAACCTCACGCAACTGATCCATACGTTGCTGGTGCTTAGCATTTAAAACCGCTTGCTGCTCTGGCGTAAGCAGGTGATACATCTGGTTGCGGACCTTAGCCATCTCGACCTGGCGAGCAACCTGTTCCTGCGCCATCTTTTCTGCCTGGGCGCGCACAGCGTTTTCATCAAAATTTTCTGCGGTGACAAGGCGATGCATTGTCTCCATTTCGCTAACATTAACGGGGAGCCTGTCGTGGCGTGCCCGTTGCATAAGATCCCGTAACTGCTGACGTTGCTGCTCGGTTAAACTTATGCCGTCAAACATATGGCTCTGGCTACCGCGCTGTCCCCCTTCGTCTCCGGGGAGCCAGTTAACGCTGGTAACGACTTCAGCGGCCTGGCTATATGCACTTAGCGCCAGCGTTGAGGCCATGACGGCAGCGATAACATTGCGCATCACATACTCCCAAAACGTTTGTGTCGCGATTCAACGAGAGACAGTCTACGATTCAGGCTGCAAACATGCGTCAGGGGGTGTAAAACAACGTAAAGTCATGGATTAGCGGGCCTTGATGACGTAATTTCTGCCTCGGAGGTATTTAAAAGATGAATAAAATCCTGTTAGTTGATGATGACCGGGAGCTCACCTCCCTGTTAAAAGAGCTGCTCGATATGGAAGGTTTTAACGTGCTGGTGGCCCATGATGGGGAACAGGCGCTGGCCCTTCTGGACGACAGCGTTGATTTATTGCTGCTCGACGTAATGATGCCGAAGAAAAACGGTATTGATACGCTGAAAGAGCTGCGTCAGACACACCAGACCCCGGTTATCATGCTAACAGCGCGCGGAAGCGAGCTGGATCGCGTTCTCGGCCTTGAGCTGGGCGCGGATGACTATTTGCCTAAGCCGTTCAACGATCGTGAACTGGTGGCCCGTATACGCGCGATTCTGCGCCGTTCCCACTGGAGCGAGCAGCAGCAGACGACCGAAGCCGGATCGCCAACGCTGGAAGTGGATGCCTTAAGCCTCAATCCGGGCCGTCAGGAAGCCAATTTCGATGGCCAGACGCTGGAGCTCACCGGTACCGAGTTCACCCTGCTCTATCTGTTAGCGCAACATCTCGGCCAGGTGGTGTCGCGTGAACATTTAAGCCAGGAAGTGTTAGGCAAGCGCCTGACGCCGTTCGACCGCGCCATCGATATGCATATTTCCAACCTGCGGCGTAAGCTGCCGGAGCGCAAAGATGGCCATCCGTGGTTTAAAACGCTGCGTGGCCGCGGGTATCTGATGGTTTCCGCTTCATGATTGGAAGTTTGACTGCACGCATCTTCGCCATCTTCTGGCTCACGCTGGCGCTGGTGTTGATGCTGGTGCTGATGTTGCCCAAACTGGATTCCCGGCAGATGACCGAGCTGCTGGAAAGCGAGCAGCGTCAGGGCATCATGATCGAGCAGCACGTCGAGGCCGAGCTGGCCAACGATCCGCCAAACGACCTGATGTGGTGGCGCCGTCTGTTTCGCGCCATCGATAAATGGGCGCCGCCGGGACAACGCCTGCTGCTGGTGACCAGCGAAGGCCGCGTGATCGGCGCAGAACGCAACGAGATGCAGATCATTCGTAACTTTATCGGCCAGGCCGATAATGCCGATCATCCGCAGAAAAAACGCTATGGCCGCCTGGAAATGGTGGGCCCGTTTTCCGTCAGGGACGGTGAGGATAACTATCAGCTCTATCTGATTCGTCCCGCCAGCACCTCACAATCCGACTTTATCAACCTGCTGTTTGATCGACCATTGCTGCTGCTGATCGTCACGATGCTGGTCAGCGCCCCGCTGCTGCTGTGGCTGGCGTGGAGCCTGGCGAAACCGGCGCGTAAGCTGAAAAACGCCGCCGACGAAGTCGCCCAGGGCAACCTGCGCCAGCATCCGGAGCTGGAAGCCGGGCCGCAGGAGTTCTTAGCCGCTGGCGCCAGCTTTAACCAGATGGTCACCGCGCTGGAGCGGATGATGACCAGCCAGCAGCGGCTGCTGTCTGATATCTCGCATGAGCTGCGCACACCACTTACGCGCCTGCAGTTGGGCACCGCCCTGCTGCGTCGCCGCAGCGGTGAGAGCAAGGAGCTGGAGCGCATCGAAACCGAGGCGCACCGGCTGGACAGCATGATCAACGACCTGCTGGTGATGTCGCGCAATCAGGCCAAAAATGCCCTGGTCAGCGAGACGGTGAAAGCCAATCAGCTGTGGGGCGAAGTGCTGGACAACGCGGCGTTTGAAGCCGAGCAGATGGGTAAATCTTTCACCGTTGAATATCCGCCGGGCCCCTGGCCGCTGTACGGTAACCCTAATGCGCTGGAAAGCGCGCTGGAGAATATCGTCCGCAACGCCCTGCGCTACTCGCACACGAAGATTTCCGTCAGCTTCTCGGTGGATAAAGACGGGATTACGGTTAACGTCGACGACGACGGCCCCGGCGTCAGCCCGGAGGATCGCGAACAGATTTTCCGGCCATTCTACCGGACCGACGAGGCGCGCGACCGCGAGTCCGGCGGCACCGGCCTGGGGCTGGCGATTGTCGAAACCGCTATTCAGCAACACCGCGGTTGGGTGAAGGCCGACGACAGCCCGCTGGGTGGTTTGCGCTTAACCCTTTGGCTGCCGCTGTATAAGCGCACCTGACTCTGTCCCGGCTTGCGCTGCGCTAAGCCGGGAGCATCCCCGAAAATACTCAATGTGGGGGAATTATTTCCCCCACAATCTCCGCGAACTATCCTCGATCTTACCGCTTAAACGCCGCTTCTGCAGCGTTCGGCTCCAGCTCACCGACAGGCCCGCAGCCGACAATAAACGATGATACTGATCATCATCAAACGGCATCTGCCAGGCAATCGCCCCGGCCTCATGGACACTGACATCGCTCAGCCGGGAAACCAGTTCTAGGGGCGCATCGCTGGAGACTTGCCCCCCGGCAATCACCCGATACAACCAGCCGGTCTTCCCGCTGTTTTGCACCAGCTGCGCCATATCACCGACCGCAAAATGAAAGTTGAGCTTGAAGCACGGCGATCGCGGCTGGGTGACCTGGATCAGCGCCTCGCCCCAGCGAAAGATATCGCCGATATAAACATTTTGCTCGGTAAGCCCGGTGGTGGAGAGGTTTTCGCCGAACGCCGGCGCGCAGAAGCGCTCGGCCTGCTGGGGGAATTCACGCATCCAGTCGGCATAGTGTTCGCGCGGATAGTGGCACAGCGCGCGGTCCGGCCCGCCGTGAATTTTCTTCTCCGCCTGCTCATCCCCATCGAGGCCGAGATCGCCGAGCTGCAATTCGCCATCGACCTGGATTTTGCCGATCGCGCTGGGGCGACTGCCCGCGTAGTCCCTGATTTTGCCGACAAAGACATTCACCGGATAATGCATGGCTGCTCTCCTTGCTACAGATATAAAAAAAGCGAGTCATCAGACTCGCTTCTCTCTTAGCGCAATGCAACCTTATTTTTTAGCGGCAAAACGCGCTGCAGCTTCGTCCCAGTTCACTACGTCCCAGAAAGCTTTGATGTAGTCCGGGCGACGGTTCTGGAATTTCAGGTAATAAGCGTGTTCCCACACGTCCAGACCCAGGATCGGGAAGCCGGAAGCGCCGGAAATGGCTTCGCCCATCAGCGGGGAGTCCTGGTTGGCGGTGGAGACAACGGCCAGTTTGTCACCTTTCAGGACCAGCCACGCCCAGCCAGAGCCGAAACGGGTCGCAGCGGCTTTTTCGAATTCCGCTTTGAAATTGTCTACAGAGCCGAAATCGCGCTCGATAGCCGCTTTCAGGTCGCCCTGCAGGGTGGTGCCGGTTTTCAGGCCTTTCCAGAACAGGCTGTGGTTAGCGTGGCCGCCCGCGTTGTTACGCAGTACGGTCTTTTTGTCAGCCGGCAGCTGATCCAGCTTGGTGATCAGCTCTTCAGCGGACAGGTTAGCGAACTCCGGCAGGCTTTCCAGCGCGGCGTTGGCATTGTTCACGTAGGTCTGATGGTGTTTAGTGTGATGGATCTCCATCGTCTGCTTGTCGAAGTGCGGTTCCAGAGCATCGTAAGCGTACGGCAGGGATGGCAGGGTATAGCTCATAATCATCTCCATTATTGTCGAGCGGCTCAAGTGTTAACGCCGCGTAAGCAGTTTGTCCATTATAGTTAATTAAATGGTATTGAAAATGCTTATCAATGCCGTATTTTTCATATGGATATAACCAGAAGAAATACCCGCCATTTTGTGATGTAGAACAACTAATTAAGCCCATGGTTGCCAGGGTTCGCCATCCTGTGGCAACGGCTTGAAGGCGGCCAAAGCGGCTAATTTTTACACTCATCACATCGGAAGCCGCCGTCTCCGATAAAAAAAGATGAGGATAAAATCAATGAACCACGCGATTACGATGGGTATTTTTTGGCATTTGATAGGGGCCGCCAGTGCCGCCTGTTTCTATGCCCCGTTCAAAAAAGTAAAACACTGGTCGTGGGAAACCATGTGGTCGGTTGGAGGGATCGTCTCCTGGCTGATCCTGCCCTGGGCCATCAGCGCCACACTGTTACCCGATTTCTGGGCCTACTACCGCTCCTTTAACGCCTCCACGCTGCTGCCGGTCTTTCTGTTCGGCGCCATGTGGGGCATAGGTAATATCAACTATGGCCTGACCATGCGCTATCTTGGCATGTCGATGGGGATTGGCATCGCCATTGGCATCACGCTGATTGTCGGCACGCTGATGACGCCGATTATTAACGGTCAGTTTGCAGTGCTGATGCACACCCAGGGCGGTCAAATGACGCTGCTCGGCGTGCTGGTGGCGGTGATTGGCGTCGGCATCGTCACCCGCGCGGGCCAGTTGAAAGAGCGCAAAATGGGCATCAAAGCCGAAGAGTTCAATCTGAAGAAAGGACTTCTGCTGGCGGTGATGTGCGGCATCTTCTCAGCAGGGATGTCGTTCGCGATGAACGCCGCCAAACCGATGCATGACGCCGCCGCAGCGCTCGGCGTCGACCCGCTGTACGCGGCGCTGCCAAGCTACGTAGTCATTATGGGCGGCGGGGCGCTGGTCAACCTCGGCTTCTGCTTTATTCGTCTGGCGAAAGTGAAGAACCTGTCAGTCAAAGCCGATTTCTCGCTGGCCAAACCGCTCATCATCAGCAACCTTCTGCTCTCCGCCCTCGGCGGCCTGATGTGGTATCTCCAGTTCTTCTTCTATGCCTGGGGCCACGCCAGCATTCCGGCGCAGTATGACTATATGAGCTGGATGCTGCACATGAGTTTCTACGTGCTGTGCGGCGGTCTGGTGGGTCTGGTGCTGAAGGAGTGGAACAACGCCGGTCGTCGTCCGGTGAGCGTCCTGAGCCTCGGCTGCGTGGTGATCATCATCGCCGCCAATATCGTCGGCCTGGGAATGGCCAGTTAACCACCGGGTCATCAGCCAGACAACGACGGTCTTCAGGCGGCGGCGCGACTGCGCTGCCGCCACTGCCCCGGCGACATGCCGATTTCCCGGCTAAAAACCACCGAAAAGTAGTTACTGTCCTCAAAGCCGCACTGCATGGCGATATCGCCGATTAAGCGCTCGGTATGCTGCAGCAGATACTGCGCATGGCAGATCCGCAGCTGGCGTAAATAGTGATTGATGGTCATCCCGGTTTGCTGGCGAAACTGCTGGCGAAGCGCCCGCTCGCTGCCGCCCTCCTGCTCGCAGAAACGCTCCAGAACAAAGGGGCGGCTGAGGCTGGCCGCCAGCGCGGCCAGCAATTTGTCCAGCAGCGCTTCGCGCTGCGTCGCCGCGGGATCATCCGTCGCGTAGCGATGGCGCTGCAACGTCAGCGCCAGCTGGGCAAAAAGCAGTTCGGCCATCGCATTTCCCTGCGCGTCGCGCCGGGCGCACTCATGCTCAAGCTGGCTAATCACCTGGCGCGCCTGCGCCATACCTGTGCTGCCCATGCGCCAGTGGGGCTTCCACGGCGTGCCAAAGAGGCCAGGGATCGTCCCCGCCCAGTCAAAATTGAGCTGCAGCCGCTCCGGGCAATAGATGATGTTCTGCAGGACTAAATCATTGACCGAAGCATAGGAGTGTTTATCTTCGGCGCGAATATAGAACAGATCGCCGCGGGTAATGCGCCAGGGGCGATCGTTAAGGACGTGCAGCCCGTTGCCGCGCCACACCAGCACCAGCTCGCAGAACTCGTGGGTATGCTCGGCAAAAACGTTTTGCGGGTAGCGGTCAGCCACCGCCACTGCCTGCGTGGCGGAAGGGAAAAACTCCTCTTTACGTAGAATCAGACCGGCCACGGTTCACACTCCAAACGCGGATAAGGGCGCATTATTCGCGTTTTTAGCCCGCAATACGTTGACTCTTCTCGCGTTACTGAAGAATGGCGTCGCGGCCCTGGCGGATATCGCGCGGCGACCAGTCAAATTCGCGGCGAAAAAGCGTCGAAAAGTGGTTACTGTCGCCGAAGCCGCAGCGAAAAGCGATATCAGTCACGCTTTCATCGCTGTGGCGCAGCAGATGCCGGGCCTTCATCAGGCGCACCCGATTAAGATAGCGCTGCGGCGTCAGGCCGGTCTGCTGCTTCAGCTGGCGGTGCAGGGTACGCAGCGACAGCGAAAACTGCGCCGCCACCTCCTCCCAGCAGATCTCCTGGGCAAAATGATCTTCCAGCCAGGCCAGCAGCTGATTCAGCCGCGCATCATTGTTGGTGGCCTCTTCCGCAAGACTGCTTTTACGCAACAGCACCAGCAGCTGCATAAACAGGATCTCACGGCTGGCGACGGCATGGGTATCCGTTTCGCTCCCCATGGCCTCCATCTGCGCCACGATATGCCGAACCTGCTGCAGGACCGTCTGGTTCACCCGCCAGTGCGACGGGTAGTTCCCCTCCTGCTCCTGGGGCAGCAGTTGGCTGACCCCGGCGAGAAAACGAAACGCATCCGGCGCGCGATAGAGCACATTGGTCAGACACAGATTGTCCGTATGCTCGTAAAGATGCCGGTCGTGATCGCGAATAAAGCAGACCGAACCGCCGCCGATGGTATAGGGCTGACCATTGAAGACGTGAATACCCGTGCCCTGCTCCACGATGACAATTTCATGGAAATCATGGTGATGTTCCGGAAAGGCCGACTGAGGGAGGCGGGGTTCAATAGCCACCGTCGAGATCCCGGCCTTAAAGAAATCCGTACTGTGCAATATGGTCATGATGCCACCCTCGTAATGAGAAAAATTATCAGTCACCGGCTGATAGTAATGAAGGGTTGGCTATCCGGCCTTCAATTTTTGACCATGAAATTCGTAAATCCTGCCGCTTTTTCAAGAATCAGTCGGAAAGATACGGAACTGCGGACGCCATCACATCCCCCTCGCCACCCCCTAAAACCGCAAATTGTGATTTCCCTCACGGTCACCTTTGCTTTCTTGCCAGCGGCCAGTTTTGACTGTCCGTAGCGAGAAGGTGTCAGTAAGCGGCCTTTTTTAGACTGCGGACAATGATTTTAAGAAGGGTCTTTCCATGAGTATTCGTCATTGTGTCGCCGTCGATTTAGGCGCCTCCAGCGGGCGGGTGATGCTCGCCAGCTATCAGTCCGGGCCACGCGCCCTGACCCTGCGGGAAATCCATCGCTTCACCAACAGCCTGCAGAAGGTGGATGGCTTCGACTGCTGGGATGTGGATAGCCTGGAAGGCGAGATCCGTCGCGGGCTGGAGAAAGTGTGTGAGCAGGGCATCCTGATCGACAGTATCGGCATCGATACCTGGGGGGTGGATTATGTCCTGCTGGATAAGCAGGGCCAGCGCGTCGGACTGCCGATCTCCTATCGCGACGACCGCACCCAGGGCCTGCTACGTCACGCTGAAGAACAGCTGGGCCGGGCGGAGATCTATCGCCGCAGTGGTATTCAGTTTCTGCCGTTTAACACCCTTTACCAGCTGCGCGCCCTGGTGGAGCAGCAGCCGGAGCTGGTCAGTCAGGCCGCGCATGCCCTGCTGATCCCCGACTATTTCAGCTTCCGCCTGACCGGCAATCTGAACTGGGAATATACCAACGCCACCACCACCCAGCTGGTTAACATCAATAGCGATAGCTGGGATGAGACGCTGCTGAACTGGACCGGCGCGCCGTTGGCGTGGTTCGGAACGCCGACCCACCCCGGCAATGTGATTGGTCACTGGATCTGCCCGCAGGGCAACCGTATTCCGGTGGTCGCTGTCGCCAGCCACGACACCGCCAGCGCGGTGATCGCCTCTCCGCTGGCCGACCGTGATGCCGCCTATCTCTCCTCCGGCACCTGGTCGCTGATGGGGTTTGAGAGCCTGACCCCATACAACTGCGACGCGGCGCTGCAGGCCAATATCACCAACGAAGGCGGAGCGGAAGGCCGCTACCGGGTGCTGAAAAATATCATGGGCCTGTGGCTGCTGCAGCGGGTGCTGAAAGAGCAAAACGTCAGCGACCTGCAGGGGCTGATCGCCCGCACCGCCGCGCTACCGGCGTGCCGCTTCATGATTGACTGCAACGATGACCGCTTTATCAACCCGGCCAGTATGAGCGCCGAGATCCAGGCCGCCTGTCGCGATGCCGGGCAGCCCGTTCCTGAAAGCGATGCCGAGCTGGCGCGCTGCATTTTCGACAGCCTGGCGCTGCTCTACGCCCGGGTGCTTAACGAGCTGGCGGCGCTGCGCGGCGAGCCCTTCAGCCAGCTGCATATCGTCGGCGGCGGCTGCCAGAACGCGCTGCTTAACCAGCTGTGCGCTGACGCCTGCGGGATCGCCGTCGTGGCCGGCCCGATAGAAGCCTCCACCCTCGGCAATATCGGCATCCAGTTAATGACCCTCGACGAGCTGGCCAATGTCGATGAGTTTCGTCAAGTGGTGCGCGACAACGCGGCGCTCACCGCTTTTACCCCCAATCCTGATAGTGAAATTGCCCGTTTCGTGGCGCAGTTTCAGCCACAACAGACCAAGGAGCTTTGCGCATGACCACTCAACTTGAACAAGCCTGGGAAATTGCTAAGCAGCGCTACGCCGCCGTCGGCGTGGATGTCGAGGAGGCCCTGCGCCAGCTGGACCGTCTGCCCGTCTCCATGCACTGCTGGCAGGGTGACGACGTCGCCGGTTTCGAAAACCCGGCGGGAAGCCTGACCGGCGGCATCCAGGCGACCGGCAACTACCCAGGCAAAGCGCGCAATGCTGAAGAGCTACGCGCCGACCTTGAGCAGGCGCTGAGCCTGATCCCGGGACCAAAGCGTCTCAACCTGCACGCTATTTACCTGGAATCCGACGCGCCGGTAGCGCGCAATGAGATTAAGCCGGAGCACTTTAAAAACTGGGTTACGTGGGCGAAAGCCAACAAACTGGGGCTGGATTTCAACCCCTCCTGCTTCTCGCATCCGCTGAGCGCCGACGGCTTTACCCTGTCGCACGCCAACGATGAGATCCGCCAGTTCTGGATCGACCACTGCAAAGCCAGCCGTCGCGTATCCGCTTATTTTGGCGAACAGCTGGGTACCCCATCGGTGATGAATATCTGGGTGCCGGACGGCATGAAAGATATTACCGTTGACCGCTTCGCGCCGCGCCAGCGGTTGCTGAATGCCCTTGATGAAGTGATCAGCGAGAAGCTCGACCCGGCGCACCATATTGACGCCGTGGAGAGCAAGCTGTTCGGCATCGGCGCCGAAAGCTACACCGTCGGCTCCAACGAGTTCTATATGGGCTACGCCACCAGCCGCCAGACGGCGCTGTGCCTCGATGCCGGCCACTTCCACCCGACGGAAGTGATCTCCGACAAAATCTCTGCCGCCATGCTCTACATCCCGCGCCTGCTGCTGCACGTCAGCCGCCCGGTACGTTGGGACAGCGACCACGTGGTGCTGCTGGATGATGAAACCCAGGCCATCGCCAGTGAAATCATTCGCCACAACCTGTTTGACCGCGTGCACATCGGCCTCGACTTCTTCGATGCCTCCATCAACCGCATCGCGGCCTGGGTAATTGGTACCCGCAATATGAAAAAAGCGCTGCTGCGCGCCCTGCTGGAACCGACCGCTCAGCTTCGTCAGCTGGAGAACGACGGCGATTACACCGCCCGCCTGGCGCTGCTCGAAGAGCAAAAATCGCTGCCATGGCAGGCCATCTGGGAGATGTACTGTCAGCGTCACGACACGCCGGCGGGCAGTCAGTGGCTGGACAACGTACGGGCTTATGAGAATGCGGTTCTGAGCCAGCGCGGGTAATGCACGGGCTTTCCCGGGTCGCGGCTGACGCCTTACCCGGGCTACGAACTGCGCGATGTTGCCAGAGCGCACCGAACAGTTCCCTCTCCCCTGTGGGGAGAGGGTTAGGGTGAGGGGCTACCCCCACCAAATCAACAGGAAAGACAAGACTATGCAGACCATTATCGACGCCTGGTTCGTCCAGGGCATGATCAAAGCCACCTCCGACGCCTGGCTGAAAGGCTGGGACGAACGCAACGGCGGCAACCTGACGCTGCGTCTGGATGAAGCGGATATCGAACCTTATGCGGCGGATTTCCACGCCAAACCGCGTTACATCGCCCTCAGCCAGCCGATGCCAATCCTGGCCAACCAGCCATTTATCGTCACCGGCTCCGGCAAATTCTTCCGTAACGTCCAGCTCGACCCGGCCGCTAACCTCGGCGTGGTAAAGGTCGACAGCGATGGCGCGGGATACCATATCCTGTGGGGCCTCACCGAGGATGCCGTACCGACCTCCGAGCTGCCGGCACACTTCCTGTCGCATAGCGAGCGCATCAAACTGACCGGCGGCAAAGACCGGGTGATCATGCACTGCCATGCCACCAACCTGATCGCCCTGACCTATGTTCTGGAGAACCACAGCGATCTGTTCACCCGCAAGCTGTGGGAAGGTAGCACCGAATGTCTGGTGGTCTTCCCGGACGGCGTCGGCATTCTGCCGTGGATGGTGCCGGGCACCGATGAAATCGGCCAGGCGACCGCCGAAACCATGCAAAAACACTCGCTGGTGCTGTGGCCATTCCACGGCGTCTTCGGCAGCGGCCCCACGCTGGATGAGACCTTCGGCCTGATCGACACCGCCGAGAAGTCCGCCGAAGTGCTGGTGAAAGTCTTGTCCATGGGCGGGATGAAGCAGACCATCACCCGCGAAGAGCTTATCGCCCTTGGCAAACGCTTCAACGTGCAGCCGCTGCAGTCCGCTTTAGATCTTTATCCATAACAACATCGCGCCCCGCTCACCGAGACGGGGCGAAACATCACCTGCAAACCCTACAAAACTAACTCATGTGGAGTAAAAGCAATGAAAACAAAGACAAGCTTGATCCTCACCGTTGCCGCCCTGGCGTTGTCCGGTTCCGCCTTAGCAGAAGTTAAGATCGCCCTTGTGGCGAAATCGCTGGGAAATGGCTTCTTCGAAGCCGCCAACGTTGGCGCCCAACAGGCAGCCAAAGAGTTAGGTGATGTCAAAGTGATCTACACCGGCCCGACCACTACCACCGCCGAAGCGCAGATCGATGTGCTGAACGGGTTGATCGCCCAGGGCGTGGATGCGATCGCCATTTCCGCCAACGATCCGGACGCCGTGGTACCGGTGCTGAAAAAAGCGATGCAGCGCGGCATCAAGGTGGTCTCGTGGGACTCCGGCGTGGCGCCGGCAGGCCGCCAGATCCATCTTAACCCCTCGAATAACGCCTTAATTGGCGAAACCAACGTCAAGCTCGCCGCCGATGCGCTGAAGGCGCTGAACGTTGAGAAAGGCGAGGTGGCCGTGTTAAGCGCCACCCCAACCTCCACTAACCAGAACATCTGGATTGAGGAGATGAAAAAGGTGCTGCCGCAGTATCCGTCCGTACAGCTGGTCACCGTCGCCTACGGGGACGATCTGTCGGATAAAAGCTACCGCGAAGCGGTGGGCCTGCTGAAATCATATCCGGACCTGAAAGTCATTGTTTCGCCGTCGTCGGTGGGCATTGTTGCCGCCGCGCAGGCGGTGAAGGATCAGGGCAAAATCGGCAAAGTCTATGTCACCGGGCTGGGGCTGCCGTCGGAAATGGCCGGCGCGATCAAGTCCGGCGCCAGCAAAAGCTTCGCCATCTGGAACCCGATTGACCTGGGCTACGCCGCCACCTATCTGGCCGACGATTTAGTCAAAGGCACGGCGACCAAAACCGAAGCCAGTATGGGCAAGCTGGGCAAAGTGAAGCTGGATGCTGAGGGGAATGGCGCGATGGCCGAGCCGTTCGTCTACGATGCGAGCAACATCGATAAGTTCTCGAAAATTTTCTAACCCTTGTTCCCTCACCCCGGCCCTCTCCCGGAGGGAGAGGGGGAAAGGCTGGTCCTCTGCACGATGTGGCCAGCGGACGCCGGACCGTTCCCACGCCCCTTTGGGGAGAGGGTTAGGGTGAGGGGTGATTTTTGTGGAGAACTATCATGTCAGCATCAACGCCACTGCTGTCGCTGAAGGGGATCACCAAGATTTTTCCCGGTGTGCGCGCCCTTGAGAACGTGCAGCTTGATCTCTGGCCCGGCAAAGTGACCGCCTTAATCGGCGAAAACGGCGCGGGGAAATCCACGCTGGTCAAAGTGATGACCGGTATTTATCAGCCCGAAGAGGGCGAGATCCTCTATAAAGCGATCCCTATTCATCTGCCAACGCCGGAATCGGCGCATAAGGTAGGGATCACCGCCATTCACCAGGAAACCGTGCTGTTTGACGAACTCTCGGTCAGTGAAAATATTTTCGTCGGCCAGTATCTGTATAAGGGACTGTTAAAAACGCTCGACTGGCCGGCGATGCACCGCAGAGCCAGCGAGATCCTCACCCGGCTGGAAGTCCAGATCGACCCGCGGGCCACGCTGAAAACCCTCAGCATCGCCCAGCGGCACATGGTGGCGATTGCCCGGGCGCTGGCTTTCGACGCCCAGGTGGTGATCCTCGATGAGCCGACCGCCGCCCTCTCCCAGCATGAAATCCTGGAGTTTTATCACATCGTTGAGCGTCTGAAGCAGGACGGCAAAGCGATCCTGTTTATCTCGCATAAGTTCGATGAAATTTTCGAGCTGGCCGATTATTACACCATCCTGCGCGATGGGGTGTACGTCAGCTCCGGGGCGATAAGCGACATCACCGAAGAGCGAATGGTGTCGATGATGGTGGGCCGGGCGATCACCCAAACCTACCCGAAAATCGACTGCACGCCCGGAGAAACGGTGCTGGAGGTGACCGATCTCTGTCATCCTACCGAGTTTGCCCATATCAGCTTCCGCCTGCGCAAGGGCGAAATTCTCGGCTTTTACGGCCTGGTGGGCGCCGGACGCACCGAGCTGATGCAGGCGCTCTCCGGTGTCTCGCGTCCCTCCTCCGGCGAGATCCGCCTGAACGGCAGCCCCATGCGCTTTCGCCAGCCCGCCGACGCCATCCGCGCGGGCATCGTCTGCGTGCCGGAAGAGCGGCAGAAACAGGGGGCGATCATCGCCCTGCCCATCGCCCAGAACATCAGTCTGCCGCAGCTCAGCAAGCTCAATCCTAACGGCGTCCTGAACGACGCCCGGGAATGGCGGCTGGCGGACGAGTACGCCTCGCGCCTGCAGGTTAAAGCCTTCAGCTGGCGGCAGCCGGTGGAGACCCTCTCTGGCGGCAACCAGCAGAAAGTGGTGATCGGCAAATGGCTGGCGACCCATCCCGAGGTGATTATCCTCGATGAGCCGACCAAAGGCATCGATATCGGCTCAAAAGCCGCCGTGCATCAGTTTATGTCCGAGCTGGTCAGCCAGGGACTGGCGGTGATTATGGTCTCGTCAGAGCTGCCGGAAGTGATGGGCATGGCCGACCGGATTATCGTGATGCACGAAGGGCTGATGGTCGCCGAATACCAGGCCGGTGAAGCGACAGCGGAAACCATCGTTAGCGCCGCCAGCGGCATCGGCCAGGAGGCGGCATGATGGGACACGCATGGCTTAAACATCGCGAAGCGCTGCTGGCGGTGGTCATCATTTTGATGATCGGCGCCATCGGCAGCCGGGCGCCGTCGTTCGTTTCACCGGGCAATCTGGTGGAGATGTTTAACGATACCGCCATCCTTATCATCCTCGCCCTCGGGCAGATGATGGTGTTGCTCACCAAAGGCATCGATCTGTCGATGGCCGCCAACCTGGCGCTGACCGGGATGATCGTCGCCCTGCTTAACGCCCACTATCCGGGTATTCCGGTGGTGGCGCTGCTGGCACTGGCAACCCTGCTGGGCCTGCTGATGGGGATGATTAACGGCCTGCTGGTCTGGCGCCTCGGCATTCCCGCCATCGTGGTGACCCTGGGCACCATGAGCATTTATCGCGGCATTATCTTCCTGCTGACTGACGGCGGCTGGGTTAACTCACATCAGATGAGCGCTGATTTTCTCAGTCTGCCGCGCAGCACGCTCCTGGGATTGCCGCTGCTGAGCTGGTGCGCCATCGCCGCGCTGCTGCTGGTGGGTTATTTCCTGCGCTACAGCCGCACCGGCCGGGCCTTATACACCGCGGGCGGCAACGCGACGGCGGCGTACTACACCGGCATTAACGCCGGAAAAATGCAGTTCGTCAGCTTCTGTCTCTCCGGCGCGCTGGCTGGCTTCTGCGGCTATCTGTGGATCTCGCGCTTCGCCGTCGCCTATGTCGACGTGGCGAACGGCTTTGAACTGCAGGTGGTCGCGGCCTGCGTGATCGGCGGTATCAGCACCATGGGCGGAAGCGGACGGGTGCTGGGCTGCCTGTGCGGCGCGCTGTTCCTCGGGGTCATCAATAACGCCCTGCCGGTGATCGGCATCTCGCCCTTCTGGCAAATGGCGATCTCCGGGGCGGTGATCGTCATGGCGGTGCTGCTCAACGAGCGCGGCAATCGCGGTCACGGGCGGTTAATCCTGCGCAACGCGGCGTTAGCCCGACAGAAACAGGCGGTGAAATCATGAGCAAGATGATGGTATCTGAAGAGATGAAAAACGCCCCGGCCGCGCCGTCGCCGCTGCGCCGCCTGCTGTGCTGGGAAGGGTTTTTACTGGCGGTCACCCTGGCGGTATTTATCGGCAACGCGGTGGCTTCCCCGTACTTCCTCAATATCTGGAACCTCTCGGACGCGACCTTTACCTTTACCGAGAAGGCGATCGTCGTCCTGCCGATGGCGATGCTGATTATCGCCCGGGAAATCGATCTGTCGGTGGCCTCGACGATGGCGCTCAGCTCAACGGTGATGGGCCTCTGCGCGGCAGCGGGGGTGGACACGCCGCTGCTGGTGGTCATCGGCCTGGGCGTAGGTCTGCTGTGCGGCCTGTTCAACGGCTTGCTGGTGACTCGCTTTAACCTGTCGTCCATTGTGATCACCATCGGCACCATGAGCCTGTATCGCGGCATCACCTATATCCTGCTGGGCGATCAGGCGCTCAATCACTATCCGGAGAGCTTCGCCTGGTTCGGCCAGGGCTACGTGTGGGGGGCGCTCTCTTTTGAGTTTGCGCTGTTTATCCTCCTCGCGGCCGCCTTCACCTTCCTGCTGCATAAAACCAACTTTGGTCGCCGGACCTACGCCATCGGCAATAACCCGACCGGCGCCTGGTTTTCGGGGATCAACGTTAAGCGTCATAACCTGGTGCTGTTCGCGCTGGTCGGGCTGATGGCCGGGCTGGCGGCGGTCCTGCTGACCTCACGGCTCGGCAGTACCCGCCCTACCCTGGCAATGGGCTGGGAGCTGGCGGTTGTCACCATGGCGGTGCTCGGCGGCGTCAATATTCTCGGCGGCTCCGGCAGCATGCCCGGGGTGATCATTGCCGCCTTTCTGATGGGGCTGGTGACCTTCGGCCTGAGCCTGCTGAACGTCCCCGGTATCGTGATGTCGGTGATTATCGGCGCCATGCTGATCGTGGTGATCTCCCTGCCGATTATGACCCGGCGGATGATGCAGCGAAGACGATGTTAATTTCCCCCTCACCCTGGCCCTCTCCCCAAGGGAGAGGGGACTGCCCGGCGCACGCAGGCAGCCTGTAGTCCGGGACCGGTTTTCCCCCTCTCCCTGCGGGAGAGGGCTGGGGTGAGGGGAAACGGATTTTCCAAAATCAACATTAAGGAGAATTATCATGAGTTTTATGTTGGCACTACCTAAAATCAGCCTCCACGGCGCAGGCGCTATCGGTGATATGGTCAAGCTGGTAGCGGGCAAACAATGGGGCAAGGCGCTGATCGTCACCGACGGTCAACTGGTGAAGCTGGGCCTGCTGGACAGTCTGTTTTCTGCGCTGGATGAACAGCAGATGGCTTATCAGCTGTTTGACGGCGTGTACCCCAATCCCACCGAAGCGCTGGTGCAGCAAGGCTACGCGGCGTACCAGGCGGCCCGCTGCGATTACCTGATCGCCTTCGGCGGCGGCAGCCCGATTGATACCGCCAAGGCGATAAAAATCCTCACCGCCAACCCTGGTCCCTCCACCGCATACTCCGGCGTCGGCAAAGTGAAAAACGCTGGCGTGCCGCTGGTGGCCATCAACACCACCGCCGGCACGGCGGCGGAGATGACCAGCAACGCCGTGATTATCGATAGCGAGCGGCAGGTAAAAGAGGTGATTATCGACCCGAACCTGATCCCGGATATCGCCGTCGACGACGCCAGCGTGATGCTCGACATCCCGCCAGCCGTTACCGCCGCCACCGGCATGGATGCCCTGACCCACGCCATCGAGGCCTTTGTCTCCGTTGGCGCCCATCCCCTGACCGACGCCAACGCCCTCGAGGCCATTCGCCTGATCAACCTGTGGCTGCCGAAAGCGGTAGACGATGGTCACGATCTGCAGGCCCGCGAGCAGATGGCGTTTGGCCAATACCTGGCGGGCATGGCGTTCAATAGCGCCGGTCTCGGGCTGGTACACGCCCTGGCCCATCAGCCTGGCGCCACCCACAACCTGCCGCACGGGGTGTGCAACGCCATCCTGCTGCCGATCATCGAAAACTTTAACCGCCCGAACGCGGTGGCGCGCTTCGCCCGCGTGGCGCAGGCGATGGGCGTCGATACTCGCGGCATGAGCGATGAGGCTGCCAGCATGGAGGCCATCAATGCCATCCGCACGCTGAGCAAACGCGTAGGGATCCCCCAGGGTTTCAGCCAGCTTGGCGTCAGCAAAGCCGATATCGAAGGCTGGCTGGATAAAGCGCTGGCCGACCCTTGCGCGCCGTGTAACCCGCGCCCCGCCAGCCGCGATGAGGTTCGCGAGCTCTATCTGGAGGCCTTATGATCCGTAAAGCTTTCGTCATGCAGGTGAACCCCGACGCGCACGAGGAGTACCAGCGCCGCCATAACCCCATCTGGCCGGAGCTGGAAGCGGTGCTGAAGGACCACGGCGCGCACCATTACGCCATTTATCTCGATAAAGAACGCCATCTGCTGTTCGCGACGGTGGAGATTGAGTCGGAAGCCCGCTGGGAGGCGGTTGCCAGCACGGAAGTATGCCAGCGCTGGTGGAAATACATGCGCGAGGTGATGCCCAGCAACCCGGACAACAGCCCGCTGAGCGCGGAGCTCAAAGAAGTGTTTTATCTGGCGTGAAATCATGGCTGCCTCGCTGTGCTGAGTGGGGCAGCCGTTTTCAGCGCTGAGTAGGACGACTTACTCTGCGCCGTTGCGTCTCCTGCCGGTTTATTCCATCTCTATATTGCCGGGAGCTGGCGTAGCCCTGAAGGCATTCGTCGCTCTGTCCATCATCACCTGTTGGCTATTGCCGCAATCAAGTATCGTGTTTTGAGACGACGCTTTTTCTACCAGCACCGCGACCGCATCAAGGGCTTTTAATCTATCCGTCGTCAGCAAAGCGCTGACCTGAGCCGCAAAGCAAGCGTCCTCTTCGGAAGGGTGCGCCTGCTGCACTGACGCTTCCGTGGTCGCAACAATATGATTATTCGCAAGGTAGTTTCCTTTACCGGCAACCAGCCGGATGATGACCGGCTTTATTCCCTGTGGCCGAAGATACTGGATATCAATAGTTTCGGAAATATGATTGGCAATAACCGAGTTATTACTACCATTGATATGCAGCAGACCATAGGCATCATCCAGGCCATTGTCATAGGTCTGCATCGGCGGCCAGGGTTCGCGATCGCGGAAAAAATGATTTGCAGCGATGAGATTCTCCGCACAGTTATTTTCAAGAACCAACATTCCTGGATAAAATGAGTGCAATCGATTACTAGTAACGCTAGAACGAACAACGCCAGATAAATGAACGCTGCTGGCGCCACGCGGAAAGATATTGTTACCGGAAATCAATAACCCACCGAAGTTTTGGGCATAAATCGAATAACCTTTATAGCCTGCGCCAATCAGATTATCGGTTATTTTAGAAGCCTGTCCGGCGCCACGAAGCTCGATGCAGTTGCCGCATTCGGCGATAAAGTTATTATGGATAGCCATAGCATCACTATTGTACGTCGTGAGACCATGCTCAAGATAGATAAATCCCATGCCTGTAATCCGGAAAGCATCCTGAGCGCTGGCGATATAAATCCCTGTTTTGCCGTTAATATAGCTATTTTCCGGATCGTTGTTTCCCAATCCATCATCAATAAAGTGCAGGCCATCAATACAGAAGTTTTCAAACGCCACCGAACTAATTCGCGGCGCTCCGCTGCGTTTCACGTAAAATGCAGCGCCAGCATGTTCTTCATCGCCGGGATACACACAAATATCGACCAGAATACGGCTACCACCCGGCCAAACATCATGCAAATACGCCCACTCGACAGCCGGCGTATTGAAACGAATACTTGAGGAGACAAAACCGTGTCCGGCACCCATAATTTTTAAATAACTGATATCGATAAAAACCTGCGTCTTGAGATGATAATCGCCGGGCGGAATATAGATAACGGCGCCAGGTTTCCCGCCGTTATTAACATCAGTTGCGGTTTGTCGTTTTTTAATATCGAGGATAATACTGTTAATAACCTCCCCAATATCCTTATAAGGATTACCGATATGCCACTGCGTCACGTCATAATAATTATTATGCGTCATAAAGAACCTCCTCTGATATGAAAAGAAAATCACTTAAAACATTCTAGTTTCATTAAGACTGATATTGAATGATAAATAATACGGATAGCCTGCTCCCCTACCCATTAACCGCGTCCTTTTTCCAGTTCACGTTTTGCAAGATCGGCTTTGATTTTTTCAAGGAAGGCGTTATTCAGCTTGAAGTAGCGCACCAGATACGCACTAATGAAATAACTCACCATCGGCAGCAGTGAGAACATCATGATAATGCCTTGAATGGTCTGGGAATTTTGCTGTGGTTCATTAGCGATATAGCCGGTAAACGCCAGAATCCAGGCGACGATTGCGCCAGCCACCGCCAGCCCCATTTTGAGCATAAAAAGGTTACCCGCGAAAGAGATACCGGTCAGGCGTTTACCGAACTTCCAGTCACCGTAGTCATCGACATCGGACATCATCGCCCACAGAATGGGGCCAGATTGAATTAAATGCAGAACGTTAATGACGATAAATAGCGCCATCAGCGGGGTCAACGATTGCGGATCGATAAACCACAGCGCCAATGACAGAAACCCGAGAATAATATTAATAATACGGAACAGCGCCAGCTTATCAAAGCGATCGGTAAGCGGTTTGGCAAGCACGCTGCCCAGCATATTACAGGCCACGCCCAGCGCCATAAAGAAGGTAATAAATCCGACAGACGCCTTCATGACATAAGTCGCATAATAAATAGTGACGCCACCGCGGATAAATGCCGGAAAAACGTTCAGGAAAGTAATAGAGATCATTAAGAGCCACTGATCGTTTTTGATAATATCCCGCAGGTCTTTCTTCAACGACTCGTTTTGCTTAACCGATACCACCCGCTCTTTAATGCTGGAAAAGCAGAACAGGAACATCAGCGTTGCCGCCCCGCCCATAATGACCATGGTCAGCTGGAAACCGGAGGCGCGGTCGCCGTTACCCAGCCAGTCGGTTAACGGCAGAATAGAGGAGGAGATAATTAATGTTGCCAGGCCATTCAGGAAAAAGCGCCATGACAGACAACCCATGCGCTCTTTTTGATTGAGGGTAATGACGCCGCCGACGGAGCAATAGGGAATATTAATCGCGGTATAAATCAGCGACATGACCAGATAAGTAACCCAGGCATAGATAATCTTTCCGTTCATGCTGAGTTCTGGGGTAGTGAACATCAGTACCGCGCCTAGACCAAACGGAAGCGCCATCCATAATAGCCATGGACGGAATTTTCCCCAGCGTGACACCGTGCGGTCGCAGATTGCCCCCATCAGCGGATCGCTAAACGCGTCAAAGATGCGAATAACGAGGAATAATGTACCCACCACCCCGGCATTGAGGCCATAGACATCGGTATAAAACCACGTCAGATAGAGCGCCAGTACACTCCATATCATTCCTGAACCAGCGTCCCCCATCCCGTAGCCGATCTTCTCCCTCAACCCCAGCTTTTCATAAGCACTTGGCTTTTCCATTGCGGTAGCAGACATAAATATACCTATTTTTTGTTAAAAGGAGCCCATGGCGCAAATTGTCGCGCCATTTCTAAACATATATCCCTTACAGGGAAGTAATATTAATTTTTACGCTGCTCTCACGAACAATTAACCGAGAGACAATTTCGTGCATTTCAATACTGTCCGGCTGCTGTTGATGCTTCACCATCTGAAACGCGAGGTGAGCAATTTCATTTACCGGCTGTGCAACGCTGGTTATTTTTTTAGTTTGTGCCAGCAAGGTATTGTCAAAACTGGCAATCGCAACATCTTCAGGAATGGAGATGCCTTTTTCTTTTAGCCCATCGATAATATAATTTGCCGCAATATCGTTATACACTAGTAGACATGTACAGATTCGCTTCGGATCGCTGAGTTTCGCAATAATATCATCAAGAATGCTAATATGGCCTGATATCTTTTCCCCCTCACCTTTGGCTATCCAGAACGAATTATCTTTAGCAAGTTTTAAACCATGACTCGCTATTTTTTTGGTATACGATGAAACCTTACGATTATCAACCCCTTCCTGGGCAACAAAGCCAAACGAAAGATGGCCTGTATGAATAAAATGTTCCGCAATACTTTCTGCCCCCCGGTCCTGGTTAATCGATACGGAGTTAAAGAACCGGGACACCTGGGTGACGACGGCGACCGGGATCCGGGTAATACTTAACCATTCTGAAAGTTCGACTTCTGCTTCTGTCGGCACCCATAGCAAGCTGTCAATGCCCATCCCCACCAAGGTCTGAATAATGTGTTTATCCTGCTGCGGCTGGTTCTGATGCGTTTTAACGATCACCGATTTGCCGATATACCGGGCCTCTTCTTCCACCGTCGCCAGCAGTTCACAGAAGTGAGGGTTCACCAGGTTAGGCAAAACCACACCAATCAACCCTGAACATTTACCGCTAAGCTGAAACGAACTTTTGCTGGGGACATAGCAGAGATAATCCATCGCATCACGCACAGCCTGCCGCGTTTCCGGCACGACGCTGGGATGATTGTTGAGCACTCGCGATACGGTTGCTGTCGAGACCCCAGCTCTTTTCGCTACGTCTTTAATAGATGCCATGATGATTGAACATACCCTCTAACAATGGTGTTCACTATAAATTGTGATCTCTGCCAAGAATGTAATCCAGTTCACATGTTGCTGCGTTACATAGATCCATACTCTGGCCTCGCATTTTTATTTTACTGGCCATCGTTATTCATTTACGTTCCTTGAGAGAAATTAATGAACTCAAAAGATATCAATATTTTTAGGCAGGAAAAACAGAGGAGTGATTATATCATTACCCCTCATCACGGGGATGAGGGGGTTAGCTATTCAAGTATTAATACTTCTTTACTGAAGAAAAATAATCCATAGCCCTTTCATGTGTTTCTCATATTTAACATATCAACTTTCTTATCTTTCAGGCACACTCCTGTGCCATGAAATTTCGGAGATTAAACAATCATCGCATTATCCCGAAGCGGCTCGGTTTTCGCCTTACCCGCTAACGTAAACGCGGAGATTAAGGTAACCGTCAGAGCAATACCGCCGAGGATCATATAGGTCTCCTGGAAGCCGATCCGATCATACATATTGCCGGCGAACGCGGAGAGAAAGATCGCCGCCACCTGCTTGGCGAACTGGAAGCCTACCAGATAAATCGTCGCCGACAGCCGGACATCAAACACGCCGGTAATGTATTTAAAGGCGCCCACCAGCAGGAACGGCACCTCCAGCGCATGGAGCATTTTCAGCGCTACGACTTCCGCGGCGGTGGTGGCGAAGGAAGAGCCAATCATTCTGGCCGCCATCACCATCCCGGCGATCAGCAGGGTATTCTTCGCCCCGATGCGGTTAATAATCCACGGCGAGCTGAACATAATGATGGCGTTACATATTTCTCCCGCGGTGGTCGCGAAACCAAAGGCGCGGGTGCCCGCTTCCGGGGTCGCAAAGAACGATTTGAAGAAGGTGGCGAATTGCTGATCGAAAACGTCATACACGCAGGCCACGCCGATAACATACAGAATAAACATCCACATCTTACGCTGGCGGAACATGCGCACCGCCGTTTTTAAATCGATCGCCGGGCGATTGGCGCCGAGCGAATCCATCACCTGCGCGGACTGACTGGCCTGCGGTTTGGCGATGGCCACCAGTACCACCAGCAGCAGCGCGGCGGCCGACCCCATCCAGAACACCCATTCGGGATTAATGCTGAACAGCATTCCGGCGGTGGTCGCGCACAACGCCCATCCCAGACAGCCAAAGGTGCGCGCCTTGCCGTATTCAAACCCGCTGTTGCGGCTTACCCGTTCGATATAGGCCTCCATCGCGCCGGCACCTGCGGAGAATACAAAGCCGATATAGGCGCCGCCGCTCAGCGCCCCGAGCCAGATGTTGGTTTTCAGCAGCGGAGCGAAAACATAGAGGAAGAAGGGAGCAATCAGCACCAGCAGAACAGTCACGATCCACATCAGGTGTTTTTTCAGCCCCAGCTTGTCAGAGATCACCCCGAGGACCGGCTGGAAACAGATGGCGAACAGCGACAGGCTGGAGAAAACGAGGCCGGTTTCGGTTTTATTCAGGCCGATGACGTCCGACAGCCAGATCGGCAGAAACGGAAAGCAGGTGGCCATGATGAAGAAGTAGAGAAAGAAGAACAGCCCGAAAATCCAGAAGTTGGGGTTGTTTTTGTGGGTACAGACGGTCGGGTTCATTATATTTTCCTCAAGAAGGGCCGCGACGCGGCCCGATACCATCACACGCGTTGCAGGCCAATCAGAATGGCGCTTTCCGGGTCGAGGATGGGCAGCGCCAGCCCCGCCTGCTGTAGCCACTCACCGCTCACCGTCTGCGGCGTCGTCATCCATGCCGGCAGCTTCCGCATGGTGTGGCCACCCTCGCCGGTGATCTGAATGTTCGGATGATCGAGGAGCGTCACCTGATAGCGGGCGTTCGCCTCCAGCCCCGCCAGGCGCAGCGGCGCCATCAGGGTGTAGTCCGGCATCGCCAGCTGGCTGACGAGGAAAATCGCCTGCGCTTTATCCGGGCTGACGACGCCATGGGCAAGGGTGGTAGCGTCCGGCATATCCATCCGCCACTGCACGCCGTGATGGATCACGTCGCGCCACTGCTTATGCAGGGCCGCATATTTCCGGTATCCGGCGCGCTCTTCTTCATCAGCGCTCACCGGATCCAGCTCAAGTCCCATATGACCAAACAGCGCCGTCAGGCCGCGAAAGGCGATACTGTGCTGGCGGAAAGTGGCATGACAGTGGCGGTTGCCGATATGCGCGCCCATCACCTCCGGCGGGAAGAAGTAGCTCATGCCGCGCTGGATGGTGTTGCGCTCAAGGGCGTCATTGTTGTCAGACGCCCAGAAGCGATGGCTGCGCTTGAGGACTTCATAATCGATCCGCCCGCCCCCGGAGGAGCAGGATTCAAATTCAATGTGCGGGAAACGGGCCACCAGCGTATCCAGCAGGCGGTAGAACTGGCGCGTTTGCGCGTCCGCGGCGGCGCGTCCCTGATGCCCAGGCTGCACCAGCTCGCGGTTCATATCCCACTTCACGTAGTCCACCGCGTGCTCGCCCAGCAGCCAGCTCATCCGCTCCAGCAGATAATCAAACGCTTCCGGAATGTTGAGATTCAGGACAAACTGATGGCGGCCGGTCAGCGGGGTATAGCCCGGCAGCGCCAGCACCCAGTCCGGGTGCGCCCGGTACAGATCGGAGTCCGGGTTAATCATTTCCGGCTCCACCCAAATACCGAATTCCATCCCCAGCGATTTCACGTGATCAATAACCGGCGTCAGGCCGTAGGGGTATTTTTTCTCATCAAGATACCAGTCCCCAAGCGCCGCCCAGTCGTCGTTGCGCCCTTTAAACCAGCCGTCATCGATAATAAAGCGCTCGACGCCCAGCGCCGCCGCCTCGTCAGCCATACGCATGATGTAGTCCGGGTCGTGGTCGAAATAGATCCCCTCCCAGGTGTTGAGATGCACCGGACGCGGCTTGTTGCCCGGGAAGCGAATAATCCGTTCGCGCAGATAACGATGGAACTGCTGGCTCATGCCGTTCAGCCCGTTCGCCGAGTAGCTGGCATACAGGTACGGCGTCCACAAGGTTTCCCCTTCCGCCAGCGCCATTTCGCCCGGCAGATAGAGCGCCTCGGCCTGCAGATAGCGGCGGCCATCGGTTTTCACCTCTGCCCGCAGGCGATGGTTACCGCTCCAGGCCAGATGTACGCCCCAGACTTCACCCTGCATCTCGCTAAAGGCGCGGCTGCCGGTGATCAGGGCCGGGAAATGTTCGTGAGAGGTGCGCCCGCGGCGGTTCTCCAGCACAAAGCTGTCGTGCTCCAGCGTCAGGCGGTGAGGCTGGAACTCGCGGATCCAGCGGCCATGGAAAGCCATCACCTCGCGAGCGCGTTCGGCGACCGGCAATGTGACCGCCAGGCGATCCACCTGCCATGGGCTGGCGCGCAGATTGGTCACGCCATGGCGCACGATCAGCACGCCGCTGGCATCCAGCGCGATCTCGCTGTGCAGACGCAGGCCGGCCTGTGGATCTTCGCTGACCAGGGTCAGCGTCTGGCCCTCGTGCCGCACTTCGCTGGTGGTGAACAGCGGAGAGGCATCCAGACCCTGACGATGGCCTTCAATGCCCGGCGCGCCAAACAGGCCATGGCCCAGCTCCGCCATTAAGGTCACTGGCGAATCGACATCCAGTCTGCCGTTGGCGACCGGGCGCGTCAGGCTGTCGGCATCCTGCGGTGAAAAGTGGCTTAAATGTGGCCCCCAGTAGACAATTTCGGCGAAAGGGCGAGTTTTAATGACAACATCGGCACCGGCGCTTTGCAGGTGAATCAGCGAATCAGACATCAGACATCTCCATAACAAGGAATGTCTTACTGTTGATCCGAAACGTTTCGGATGCCAACCAAAACGTTTCGGATCCGTGATCGGCTTCAGAATTACGGGTTAAAAAGGGGTCAGGTCAGGCAGTTTCGCCGGGGATGAATTCGGGCTGCCAGAGCACCTGCAGCGAGGCCAGATCCTCGCCAGCAATTAAGCGGCGGACCATATCGGCAATCTGCCGCCCCACGCCCTGGCGCGTGGACTGGATCACCGCGGCGACATCGGTCTCTATGATGCTGTCCTGCGGCAGCCCGTCATACACCACCAGGGCGACGCGGTTGTCGCCGGTTAAACGGCCCAGATGGGCGAGCGCCATGGCGGCGCCATCGCCATGGGTGTTGCAGTCGGTGATGATCGCGGTGGGCGGCTCCGGCAGACGCAGCAGCTCCAGCGTGGCCTGATAGCCGCCGCGGCGCGTCGCCGGCACGCTACGCAGCCACGCATCGGATAACCCCGCCTCGCGCAGAGCATCGAGGTAGCCGTTACGCCGTTGCAAAATAAACGCCTGATTGTTGTTCTCGCCCAACAGCGCGATACGCTGGTGGCCCTGTTGAATCAGATGGCGGGTGGCGCGGCAGGTGCCGGCATAGTTATCGAAATCAAACCAGGCGTAGGGCTGTGCCAGGCGGCTACGGCCAAGCGCCAGAAACGGAAAGCCTGAGGCCTGCAGCTGCGCCAGCCGCGGATCGTCATCCAGGGTATGGGCCACGATTAAAGCGTCGACGCGACGGCCCTGCACCATGCGCATATAGCCATGTTTATCCGACTGTTCATCATCGGCGATCAGCAACAAATCAATGTCATGGCGCGCCAGCTCATGGCTGATCTCCCCGACCATCTCGAGAAAAACGTTATTGTTGAGCGGCGCGGGGCGGACAGGGAAGACAAGACCAACGGCATCAATGGTGCCCATTTTCAGACGGCGGGCGAAAGTGTTGGGGCGATAGCCCCGGCGCTGCGCTTCAGCCTCAACCCGGGCGCGGGTCTCCTGTGACACATCGTCATAGCCGTTCAACGCCCGGCTGACGGTCGTGACGGAGATCCCAAGTTGTTTGGCAATGGCTTTCAGCGACATAAAAATCCCTGTTTTCGCATAGGAAAGCTAGTTTCCCGCAATATGGCTATGACGTCCAGCGAGCGCGCGTCCCCCGCCGACGCGATGTCAGTTTTGCTCAGCGATCAGCAGAGCCTGCGTATCCGGTTCCAGCGCCTGAAAAACATGCTCCTGATCCGCCGGGTAGCAGATATAGTCGCCCTCGCCGAGCTCTTCCGGCGCCGACGTCAGCCCTACCCGCGCCCGCCCCTGGGTGACGATAATATGTTCCACCGAGCCTGGCGGATGCGGATGCGAAATACGATCGGCGCCGGGCTGGGTTAACAGTAAATAGATGTCCCGACGCGCGCCTGGCGGACAAGCGGCCAGCAAAATGGCCTGATAGTTCGCCTGCTCCGCCACCACCTTTGTCCCCTCTCCGCGGCGGATCACCTGCGTTTTGTTCACCTGCGGCTCAAGCAGGCGGGCAAACGGGATATCCAGCGCCACGCAGAGCGACCACAGCGTTTCCAGACTCGGATTGCCGTTGCCGGACTCCAGTTGCGATAGCGTGGATTTTGCGATACCCGCCCGACGCGCGACTTCCGCCAGCGAGAGACCGGTCCGCGCCCGCTCCCGCACCAGGCTTTTGGCAATAACGCTGATTGGCTGTGTCATACCCGCCCCTTTGTTTTTTATATCGAACGATTCGTTCGCCTTGAAAAACGATTATTATGTGTTCATTATAATGGAAATTCGTTCGATATGGCTAAATGATATGAAACAAACTCTCTCCAGTCTCAGCGGAGACACGATAAAAGCGATCGTTTTGGTCTGCCTTGCCGTCGGGGTGGTGGGTATGTCCTATGGGTCGCTGGCGGTGGCTTACGGCTTCCCCTTATGGGTGCCGCTCTTGCTTTCGGTGTCCGTGCTGGCAGGCGCTTCTGAATTCATGTTTATCGGCATTATCGCCAGCGGCGGTAGCCCACTGGCCGCCGCTGCCGCTGGCCTGTTAGTCAACGCGCGCCATATCCCGTTCGGGGTGACCGTGCGCGAACTGGTTGGTCGGCGCGCCTTAAGCTTTATCGGGTGCCACATTATGAACGACGAGAGCGTGGTCTTTGGCTTGTCGCAGCCCACCCCTGCGCAGCGCAAAGCGGCCTACTGGCTGTGCGGCGCCGGCGTCGCGCTGATCTGGCCCCTCGGCACGCTAACCGGCGCGGCCGTCGGCAAACTGCTGCCAGCGCCGGAAACCATCGGGCTTGATGCGGTCTTCCCGGCGATCCTGCTGGCGCTGGTGATCCCGGCCTTTAAAAACCGCACTACGCTGATCCGCGCCGCCAGCGGCGCCGCACTTGCGCTTGCCGCCGTACCGTTTGTGCCCACCGGGCTGCCGGTGCTGCTTTCGCTGTTTGGTTTACTGTCGAGAAAAAAATAATGGGCAATATGACGCTGTTTATCGCCGGTATCGCCATCCTGTCGCTGGGAACCTATCTGATGCGCCTCGGCGGCGCGAAGCTCGGCAATCGGCTGGCATTTTCCGAGCGCTCGCAGGCGCTGCTTTCCGATGCGGCGACGGTGCTGCTTTTTTCCGTCGCCCTGGCCACCACCTTCTATGAAGGGGCGCATTTCGCCGGCATGGCGCGCGTTCTGGGTGTGGCTGTCGCCGTGTTCCTCGCCTGGCGCAAGGTCCCGCTGATCGGCGTGATTATCGCCGCCGCCGTGGTGACCGCGCTGCTGCGCCTGGCGGGTATGCCTTAGGGCGGGTAAGCGTAATCCGCCAAACCGGCGTGCTTTCCAGCGATCGTGCCTTCAAGCCAGTGAATAATCGGTTTTATCTCCAGCGGATACCGCTGGTCTATCGTCAATACGGGCCCTAAAGACATGGGCTGCGCCCGCCCGGCCAGCTGGGCCAGCTCCGGCAGATACTCCTCGCCGGGGTGGCCCGGCGGCCGCGTCGCCAGCCGCGAGGCATAGCGTGCGACGGCCAGCTCCGGGGTGATATGGTTCCAGATCTCAATTACCTGCTCCACGCCCGCCTGCTGTAGCAGTCGCTGCAAGGTCTCCCGCGGCTGAAAACCGAACCAGGCGTCGATCAACCAAACCATGCTGGCAGGCGACGCGCCGACAATCGACCAAATCACCTCATACGCCGCACAGCCCAGCTGGCGATTCATCGGCCGGTCGACAGGGGCCAGGCGCGCCATAAACGGCTCTTTGATGCCGTCGATCGTCAACACTGGCAGGCTAAAGGTCTCCGCCAGCAAACGGGTGATGGTGCTCTTCCCCGACGCCGGAATGCCGTTGATTAATATGGCCGTTTTGCAGCCTGGGGTCAGATGTCTGTTCATAGTAATGCGACGACCTCCTCCCGGCTGCGGGCCGTCCGCAGTTTGGCCATGGTGTCATTGTTATCCAGCAGCGCGACGATGGAACGGATGCCCTCCTCGATATGCGCATTGCTGTCCCGGGCACCAAACATAATAACAATGTCCGCCTTTTCACTGTCCGCAAACGGGATGGGCTTTTTCAGCACCACCAGGCTAAAGCAGTTGCGTCTGACGCCGCACTCGGGGCGGGCATGGGGGATGGCAATCCCTTCATCAAAAACGTAATAAGCGCCATGATTCAAGGTATTATCGATCACCGCCTGGCTATATTCCGCCGAAATAAAGCCTTTCGCCTCCAGCGGGCGGGCAGCCAACTTTATTACCCGCTGCCAGTCGGATTCCACAACGCCAACCTGAATGGCATCGGCCTCAATAAGCAGTTCTTTTATGGTCATTCTCTGTTCCTAGATATTGCGACGAATAATATTGCGTAAATTATCAATCTGCAGAAACAGCGCATCGATATCCTGCCGGTGGCTCTTACTCTTGGCATATACCGATAATGCCCGGTTGTAAGTCAACATCAATGTTTTTTGCACGTCGCTATTATCGGGCTGGCGCTGTAATTCGCCTTCCAGTCTGGCGATCTCTTCCGCCAGCTGACGGGACTGTTGATCATAATCCTGCAGCGGGTTTTGCTCTTTTTTCCACAGCGTTTTCAATGATTCAAACATAGCAAGCTCCCTCCCTGGCGGAAGACAGGGCAACAAAAGATATGTGTCGGTAAAAACGCTATTTAAATAGCGCCATTTTTTCCATTAATACGGCAGTCACTGCCTGGTTGGCGGGAATTAAAAATTTCCGTACGCTGTCATTTACTTTTCCTTTCTCGAACGTTGATTTACAGCGGTCGACCCACTGCACGTTCATTTCCGTTCCGACGTTCACTTTATTAATCCCTTCAGTGACGGCCAGCCGCATATCGTCGTCACTAACGCCTGTGCCGCCATGCAGCACCAGCGGCACGCCAGTCGCTTCGCTTATCGCCTTCAGCCGCGCATGCTGTATCTGCGCTTTACCGGTGTACAGGCCATGCACAGTGCCCACCGAGACGGCCAGCATATCGACCTGCGTCTCCTCCACAAAACGTTTCGCGTCGTCGACGGTAGTAAAACAGATATCTTCGGCAGCCACCGCTTTTCCATCCTCTGACCCGCCGATCGCCCCCAGCTCACCTTCTACCGTAATATTCCGCGGCCGGGCCATTTCCACCACAATCCGCGTGTTACCGATATTTTCCTCGAGGCTTAAGTGAGACCCGTCGTACATCACCGAAGAAAAGCCCGCATTCATTGCCGTCTCGATGGCTTTAATATCGGAGCAGTGATCGAGGTGCAGGCAGGTCGGGATATTTTCACTGTCTGCTAATGAACGCACGGCATCGACCAGTAACCGATACCCCAGATACTCTGCGGTACCGGTTGATATTTGGATCATTAATGGGCTGTGGCTGTTTTGCGCGGCTTTGAAAAAAGCCGGTAACATCTCAATACAGTGCAAGTTAAACGAGCCAATCGCTTTAAAATTTCTTTCCTGAGCGATGTTTAAAATCTCATTAAAATTATACAGACTCATGAACATTTTCCCCTTTCGGCTTAGCGGATTTACCGTTTACAAACCATGCCAGTGCGGCGACAAACACAATAAACAAGGCGACAAAGAGCCAGTTATTCTGGAAGGCGTGGCCTAATACCAGACCGGAGCTGATGACGTCAGAATCGCTGAAGGTGACGCCCGTAAAGCCGTAGCTCTCCAGCATGGGCACCAGAATAGCCGGCAGAAAAGTGATAAACAGACCGTGGATAACCCCGCCGATCATCGCCCCGCGACGTCCGCCCAGCGCATTACCAAATACCCCTGCCGTACCGCCGGCGAAAAAGTTGGTTAACAGCCCGGGGAGGATCATCGCCAGACCGAACATCGGGAAAACCAGCATGCCGATAATCGAGCCGACAGTCGTCGCCAGAAATCCGACAATCACCGCATTTGGCGCATAGGGAAACAGCACCGGGCAATCGAGAGCAGGCTTTGCATCCGGGACAATACGCATCGCGATACCGCGAAAAGCCGGCACCAGCTCATTGAGTAATAAACGCACACCGCTATAGAGGACAAAGACCCCGGCGACAAACTGAATGGACTGCATGAAGGCATACATCAGGTAATTAATGCCGCCGGAGAATTGCGCGATGTACTGCGGCCCCGCCGCAATAGCCGGGATGAGATACATCGGCACCATCACCACCGCCATGGCCAGATAGGTATCCTGCAGAAACTTAAAGTTATCAGGCAGTTCGAGATCTTCCGTGGAGCGAGAGCCTTTTCCGACAACTTTAGCGACCGCAGCCTGCACCAGATAGCCGATGGTACAGAAGTGCCCCAGGGCCACATCGTCAGACCCGGTAATGCGCCTGACCACCGGCTGCGCCAGGGCCGGCATTAAGACCGCCATCACACCGCCGAAGATACCCCCGGTTAAAATCAGCGGTACGCCAGTGAGCCCGGACTTATAGCCAATCACAGCCCCAATTGTCGCCATCCACAGTAGCGCCTGGCCGGTCAGGAAAATATATTTCAGCGGCGTCAGACGGGCGATAATAATATTGACGGCAAAGATCACCAGCAGCGTCAGCGCCACTTCCGAACCTAATTCCCGATTCGCTAACCCGGCGATGGCGGCCACATCGGTAATGTAGCCTTTCATGCCAAACCCCTGGGTGAAGATATCATTCAGGAAGGTCAGGGTGGCGACAATGATGTTTATCCCGGCCATCATAATTAAGAAACCGAGCAGCGTTTTAAATGTCCCTTCCGCGGTTTTGCCTGGCGATTTCTTTTGCAGGATCAGGCCAAGCATGGCAATAAAAGCAATAAGGATGGATGCCTGGCCGAGTAAATCCTTAACGATAAACGCAACGAAGCTATTCATAATCAGCCACCTTCAGATGACGTTCTTTTAAGAATGCGACGATCTTGGTTTCAATCTCCTCTTTATCAGTAAGTTTATTCAATACCACGACACGTTTAATTTCTTCTTCACTGGCATCGGCGGTTAAGATGTCGGCAAAGGTTTTTTGCGTCAGAATCATATCCGATTTAAAGGCCCCAGCTTCGGAAACGGTGGTGTGTTCAATATGAGCGGGAATTTCCAGCTTCTTTAAAACTGCCTTCGCCGTCATTTCAATGGCAAAGCTTGAACCGAGGCCGCAGCCACATACGCATAAAATTTTCAGCATGGAGGGTCTCCTCAAATAATATTGAGTTGCTTGGCAAGTTTATAATGATGTCCTTCAGTATCGACCAGACGTTTTTTCATACTGACTAAATCAATCGGAATAGGTTTGTTACTGGAATTAATTATTATGGCTTTATTTTTCATACCTGACTGAATACAGCGAACCACTTCACTGGCCATAATGGTACCCTGATAAATCTCTTCACAGGTTGGATCACCGCTGCGTAAACCATAGCCGACGATCGTTTTACGGATACGGACACCTATTTGTGGTTCCAGCTGTTTAATCATGGTATCAATCGCCCCCTGAAAGCCGGGAGAGTACTCTTTGGTATAGCCTTCTGAGCAGAGGATCACGACGCTATTTTGCGTGCTCAGCTTCCGGGTAATCCGTTCCGCAAGCATGGTCAGCGGCATCTGTGCCTCCGGGATCAGGGCAATATCAGCATTACATTTAATGGCGGACTGTAACGTTAGTTCTCCACAATAGCCTCCTAATATCTCAACCATAAAAACCCGACCCGGCAGCGCTCTTCCGGTATTTCTTAAACGGGAGACTTCTTTAATAATTTGCTCACAGGCCGTGGAAAAACCAATCGTATAATCACTGCCATACACATCATTATCGATAGTCATCCCGACACCAAAGCAATTAATCTCAAATTCACTAAGGGTATTCAGAAACTGCAGGCTGCCATCCCCCCCGGCCATAATGAGCACATCAATACGCAGAGATTTAAGTTTTTTAGCAATGCTTTCATATTCACTGCGCTGCAGTTTGCGACTGGTTCGCCCCGAGGTAATGATCGGCACCGCGGTAATGGAGAAATCAACCAGATCGCGCCACGCCATATCCTGATGATTTTTCTCCAGTAGCCCTGGAATACCGCCATTAAACAGCGTGATATCGGCATTAGCCTGCCTGGCTACCTGGAATATAAAATTATTCATTCCCGAAACATCCCCGCCGCTAATAACGATGCCAATTTTCATGACGCTTCCTCGCTCATTTGCCTGACAACATTTTTCCCTGAGTACAAGCCTTCTATTTGCAATAAAGATCACATAATGCGTATTAAATTACGTCAGTGAATGGTTGACAGTAGCAGTGACATGCTTATTTCTGTGATAAACATCTCATTTAAAGAGGGTGATCGCCATCGCTTTCTGTTTTTAATATCTTTATATTTCATAGCGTTAAAATATCGAGATATTCAGGCGTGCAGACCTTTCCTTTGCCGTTAATATGGGGATTTAAGAAAAGAGCGGAAACGTGATTACTGCCACATTTTTTCGTAGCAGAGGGGAATATCGGGTAATTTCGCCGATGCGGGAAGCGAAACAAAAAAAGCGCCCTAAGGCGCTCTTTCGACAGTAACTTTATGCTTATTTGTTCAGTTCCGCAGTCATATGCACGCGGTTGCCGGTAAAGGCTTCGGTAATTTTGTAAGACGAAGCGCCAGCAGCCTGCGCCTGAGCAGCGATTTTCGCTTCCGCACCATCCATCGTGGCAGCGGTTGCAGTCACGGTTTCAGCAGCGAATGAACCAAAAGAAGCGGCCAGTGCGATTACTGCGACAAAAGTTTTGATGCTTTTCATGATATAAACCCTTTCATTTAGTTGTTTAGATAAGGCGCCGTGCCTTGATGTGTTAAATAGTAGCCCGCACATCGCTAAACAAAAAGCGGAAGGATTTGCTGTCATTGTTCAAATTTATTGATCGATATTTAACCCGCAATTAAACGCTGCGGATGGGTGTAAACTGTCGCCCTGCCCGGCTTGCAAAAGCCCACCAGCGTCAGATTGCAGCGCTCGGCCACTTCCACCGCTAAGGTGGTGGCCGCCGAGACCGCGAACAGGATCTCGACGCCGCACATCGCGGCCTTCTGCACCATTTCATAGCTGGCGCGGCTGGAGACCAGCGCGGCGCCATGCTGCCAGTCCTCGCCAATTTCCGCGCGCTGGCCCAGCAGTTTATCCAGGGCGACATGCCGGCCAACGTCTTCAAAACCGCCCGCCAGCTCGCCAGTCGTCCTGACCCAGGCAGCCGCATGGGTACAGCCGGTGAGCCGGCCGACCGGTTGAAAGTCGTTAAGATGCGCCAGGGCGTGGTCGAGGTTGGCTAGATCGAACGTCTGAGTGAACGGTAGCGGCTGAACTGGCTTACCAATATCATTGAGCTGCTCGACGCCGCATACCCCGCAGCCGGTGCGCCCGGCCAGCGCGCGACGCCGGGCTTTGAGCCCCATAAAACGTCGGCTGGAGAGCTCAATCTGTACCTCAAGGCCATTGCACACCGACACCACGTCCATGCCGAAAATCTCCCGCCGATGCTCGATAATCCCTTCGGATAAGGAAAAGCCGACGGCGAATTGCTCCAGGTCTTTCGGCGTGGCCATCATCACCACATGGGAGATACCGTTGTAGACCAGCGCGACGGGAATTTCTTCGGCTAACTCGTCTGGCTGAGGGTGTTGCAGATCCTCGCGTTTCCAGAGGGAGACCTGGCGATATCCTGTGACATTCGTCACATTTTTGATTTGTTCGAGAGGCTTCTTGTTCACTTTGCTTTAACCGTATTGGAACAGGCATACACACAATGTGGTATTCTGTTTTTATCCCTTCAGGAATGAGGGAAATTAGCCCTAATTCTGAACCTTTGCGGCCTTCACCGCAAAGCAAATAACTACATGTGACAATGTCGAAACAAGGAGCGAACCATGCAGGTCAGCAGAAGGCAGTTCTTTAAGATCTGCGCTGGCGGTATGGCGGGAACCACGGCAGCAGCGCTGGGCTTTGCCCCGGCAACTGCGCTCGCGGAGACACGGCAGTACAAATTGCTGCGCACGCGCGAAACCCGTAACACCTGTACATACTGTTCTGTCGGCTGTGGGCTGTTGATGTATAGCCTCGGCGACGGCGCAAAAAACGCCAAAGCATCCATTTTCCATATCGAAGGCGATCCGGATCATCCGGTTAACCGTGGTGCGCTCTGCCCGAAAGGGGCCGGTCTGGTGGACTTTATCCATTCTGAAAGCCGCCTGAAATTCCCGGAATATCGCGCGCCAGGTTCCGATAAATGGCAGCAAATCAGCTGGGACGAAGCGTTTGATCGCATCGCCAAGCTGATGAAAGAGGACCGCGACGCCAACTTTATCGCGCAAAACGACGCCGGCACCACCGTCAACCGCTGGTTGACCACCGGGATGCTGTGCGCCTCCGCCTCCAGTAACGAAACCGGTTATTTAACGCAAAAATTCACCCGCGCCCTCGGGATGCTGGCGGTGGATAACCAGGCGCGTGTTTGACACGGACCAACGGTAGCAAGTCTTGCTCCAACATTTGGTCGCGGTGCGATGACCAACCACTGGGTGGATATTAAGAACGCCAACCTGATCGTGGTGATGGGCGGTAACGCCGCAGAAGCGCATCCGGTGGGGTTCCGCTGGGCGATGGAAGCCAAAATTCATAATGGCGCCAAGCTCATCGTTATCGATCCGCGCTTTACGCGTACGGCATCGGTGGCAGATTTCTATACCCCGATTCGTTCCGGTACCGACATTACCTTCCTGTCGGGCGTGATCCTGTACCTGCTGAATAACGAAAAATTCAACCGCGAATACACCGAAGCCTACACCAACGCCAGCCTGATCGTGCGTGAGGACTATAGCTTCGACGACGGGCTGTTCAGCGGCTATAACGCAGAAAAACGCCAGTACGACAAAACCAGCTGGAACTATGAGCTGGATGAGAACGGCTTCGCCAAACGCGATACCACGCTGCAACATCCGCGCTGCGTCTGGAACCTGCTGAAGCAGCACGTTTCTCGTTATACCCCGGATGTAGTCGAAAACATCTGCGGTACGCCGAAGGCCGACTTCCTTAAAGTTTGCGAATACATTGCCGAAACCAGCGCGCCGGATAAGACCGCGTCGTTCCTGTATGCTCTCGGCTGGACCCAGCACTCCATCGGCGCACAGAACATCCGCACCATGGCGATGATCCAGCTGCTGCTCGGCAACATGGGGATGGCCGGCGGCGGTGTCAACGCCCTGCGCGGTCACTCCAATATCCAGGGTCTGACCGACCTCGGCCTGCTCTCCACCAGCCTGCCGGGCTACATGTCGCTGCCGAATGAAAAACAGGCCGACCTGCAGACCTACCTGACGGCTAACACGCCGAAGCCGCTGCTGAAAGACCAGGTCAACTACTGGGGCAACTATCCGAAGTTCTTCGTCTCCATGATGAAAGCCTTCTTCGGCGACAAAGCTACGGCAGAAAACAGCTGGGGCTTTGACTGGCTGCCGAAGTGGGATAAGAGCTACGACGTTCTGCAGTATTTCGAGATGATGAATCAGGGCAAAGTGAATGGCTATATTTGCCAGGGCTTTAACCCGGTCGCCTCGTTCCCGAACAAAAACAAGGTGGTGGCTTCTCTGTCGAAGCTGAAGTTCCTTGTGACCATCGACCCGTTGAACACCGAAACGTCCACCTTCTGGCAAAACCACGGTGAGTCGAACGATGTTGACCCGTCGAAAATCCAGACCGAAGTGTTCCGCCTGCCCTCCACCTGTTTCGCTGAAGAGAACGGGTCGATCGTCAACTCCGGCCGCTGGCTGCAGTGGCACTGGAAAGGCGCGGACGCCCCGGGGATCGCTGTCACCGATGGTGAAATCCTCGCCGGTATCTTCACTCGTCTGCGTAAGATGTATGCCGACGAGGGTGGCCCGGCGCCGGAGCCGGTGCTCAACATGACGTGGAACTACTCCACTCCGCACGAGCCGGCATCTGAAGAAGTGGCGATGGAAAGCAACGGTAAAGCGCTGGCGGATATCACCGACCCGGCGACCGGCGCGGTGATCGTTAAGAAAGGGCAGCAGTTGAGCTCCTTTGCCCAGCTGCGCGATGATGGCACCACCTCCAGCGGCTGCTGGATCTTCGCCGGTAGCTGGACGCCGGACGGCAACCAGATGGCGCGCCGCGATAACGCCGATCCGTCAGGCCTCGGCAACACGCTGGGTTGGGCCTGGGCCTGGCCGCTCAACCGCCGCATCCTGTATAACCGCGCCTCCGCGGACCCGCAGGGCAAACCGTGGGATCCTAAACGTCAGTTGCTGAAGTGGGACGGCGCGAAATGGGGCGGCGTGGATATTCCGGACTACAGCGCCGCCGCCCCTGGCAGCGACGTCGGTCCGTTTATCATGCAGCCGGAAGGGATGGGCCGTCTGTTCGCTATCGATAAGATGGCGGAAGGACCGTTCCCGGAACACTACGAACCGTTTGAAACGCCGCTGGGGACTAACCCGCTGCATCCGAACGTGGTCTCTAACCCGGCCGCTCGCGTCTTCAAAGGCGATCTCGAGCAGATGGGCAAAGCGGACAAATTCCCGTACGTCGGCACCACTTACCGCCTGACCGAACACTTCCACTACTGGACCAAGCACGCGTTGCTTAACGCCATCGCGCAGCCGGAGCAGTTTGTGGAGATCGGTGAAAAACTGGCGAATAAGCTCGGCATCGGCCACGGCGATACCGTGAAAGTTTCCTCTAACCGCGGCTATATCAAAGCCAAGGCAGTGGTGACCAAGCGTATTCGCACGCTGAAAGTTGACGGTAAGGATATCGATACCATCGGCATTCCTATTCACTGGGGCTATGAGGGCGTAGCGAAAAAAGGCTTTATTGCTAATACCCTGACGCCGTTCGTCGGTGATGCAAATACGCAGACACCGGAGTTCAAAGCTTTCCTCGTGAACGTGGAAAAGGTGTAACGGAGACGACTTATGGCTTATCAATCGCAAGATATTATTCGTCGTTCCGCGACTAACGGTTTCACCCCCGCGCCTCAGGCGCGGGACCACCAGCAGGAGGTGGCGAAGCTTATCGACGTCACCACCTGTATCGGCTGCAAAGCCTGTCAGGTGGCCTGCTCCGAATGGAACGATATTCGTGATGAAGTCGGTCACAACGTCGGTGTGTATGACAACCCGGCGGACCTGACCGCCAAGTCATGGACGGTCATGCGCTTCTCGGAAGTGGAACAAAACGACAAGCTGGAATGGCTCATTCGCAAGGATGGCTGCATGCATTGCGCGGACCCGGGCTGCCTGAAGGCCTGCCCGTCAGAAGGCGCGATCATTCAGTACGCCAACGGTATCGTCGACTTCCAGTCCGAGCAGTGCATCGGCTGCGGCTACTGTATCGCCGGCTGTCCGTTCGATGTACCGCGTCTGAACCCGGAAGACAACCGCGTCTACAAATGTACCCTGTGCGTAGACCGCGTGACCGTCGGCCAGGAGCCTGCCTGCGTGAAAACCTGTCCGACCGGCGCAATCCACTTTGGCTCCAAAGAGGATATGAAAACGCTGGCCGGTGAACGCGTGGCTGAGCTGAAAACCCGCGGTTATGACAATGCGGGCCTGTACGATCCGGCCGGCGTCGGCGGCACCCACGTCATGTATGTGCTGCACCATGCCGACAAGCCGAATCTGTACCATGGCCTGCCGGAAAACCCGGAGATCAGCCAGACCGTGAAGTTCTGGAAAGGCATCTGGAAACCGCTGGCGGCCGTCGGCTTCGCCGCGACCTTCGCAGCCAGTATCTTCCACTACGTCGGCGTCGGTCCGAACCGCGCGGAAGAGGAAGAGGACAACCTGCATGAAGAGAAAGACGAGGTGCGCAAATGAAAAGACGTGACACCATCGTGCGCTACACGGCGCCGGAACGCATCAACCACTGGGTCACCGCCTTCTGCTTCGTCCTGGCGGCAGTGAGCGGGTTAGGCTTTTTCTTCCCGTCCTTTAACTGGCTGATGCATATTCTCGGTACGCCGCAGCTGGCGCGTATTCTCCACCCGTTCGTCGGGGTGGTGATGTTCGCGTCGTTTATCATCATGTTTTTCCGTTACTGGCACCACAACCTAATCAATCGGGATGATATCTTTTGGGCGAAGAATATTCGTAAGATCGTCGTCAACGAGGAGGTGGGCGATACCGGGCGCTATAACTTCGGCCAGAAATGCGTGTTCTGGGCGGCGATTATTTTGCTGGTACTGCTGCTGGTGAGCGGTGTGATCATCTGGCGTCCGTATTTTGCGCCGGCTTTCTCAATCCCGGTGATCCGATTTGCGCTGATGCTGCATTCATTTGCCGCAGTGGCGTTAATTGTGGTTATCATGGTGCATATCTACGCCGCCCTCTGGGTGAAAGGCACCATTACCGCGATGGTGGAAGGCTGGGTTACCAAAACGTGGGCGAAGAAACATCACCCGCGCTGGTACCGAGAGGTCCGCCAGAAACAGGAAAAGTCATCTGAATGAGTATTCGCATAATCCCGCAAGACGAGCTGGGTTCGAGCGAGAAACGCACGGCGGAAGCAATTCCGCCGTTACTGTTCCCCAGGCTGAAAAATCTGTACAACCGCCGCGCTGAACGCCTGCGTGAGCTGGCCGCCAACAACCCGCTGGGCGATTACCTGCGCTTTGCCGCGCTGATCGCCCATGCCCAGGAAGTGGTGCTGTACGACCATCCGTTGCAAATGGATCTGACGGCCCGCATTAAAGCGGCCAGCGAACAGGGTAAACCGCCGCTGGATATCCACGTTCTGCCGCGCGACAAGCACTGGCACAAGCTGTTGCACTCGCTGATTGCCGAGCTGAAGCCGGAAATGAGCGGCCCGGCGCTGGCGGTCATTGAGAATCTGGAAAAAGCCTCTGAGCAGGAGCTGGAGCAGATGGCCAGCGCGCTGTTTGTTTCCGACTTCGCCTCCGTCAGCAGTGATAAAGCGCCGTTCATCTGGGCCGCGTTGTCGCTCTACTGGGCGCAGATGGCCAGCCTGATCCCGGGGAAAGCGCGCGCCGAATACGGCGAACAGCGTCAGTTCTGCCCGGTATGCGGCTCGATGCCGGTCTCCAGCATCGTGCAGATCGGCACCACTCAGGGGCTGCGCTATCTGCACTGCAACCTGTGCGAAACCGAGTGGCACGTGGTGCGCGTCAAGTGCAGCAACTGTGAACAGAGCCGCGACCTGCACTACTGGTCGCTGGACAACGAGCAGGCAGCGGTGAAAGCCGAAAGCTGTGGCGACTGCGGAACCTACCTGAAGATTATGTATCAGGAGAAGGATCCGAAAGTCGAAGCCGTCGCCGACGATTTGGCGTCCCTGGTGCTCGACGCCCGTATGGAACAGGAAGGCTTCGCCAGGAGCTCAATTAACCCGTTCATGTTCCCCGGCGAAGGGGAGTAAGTTCTGCGGTGTGATTTCGGGCGGCTCTTGCCGCCCACTTTCCTTCTTGCGACACGAGCGTAGTCAGGAATGACTCACCCGCGTCACTGACTGTCATCAGAGGTCAGCCTTTGGCTGGACACACTCGTTTCAGACGAGTTTGTCGCTCACTTGTCGTCCTCCTGCCACTCGAATTATTCAGGGTGTAGTTCGTACGGCGTGACTACGCCAGGAATACCGGCAAAATCCTTCGTATTCCGCGTAATCAGTTCCAGACGATGGAGTTGCGCCGTCGCCAGAATGATGGCATCCGGCAGCTTAAGCTTATACTCCTGCCGCAGCGCAACGCTTCGCTCTGCAATATCCTGTGAGATGTTAATGATATTAAAGGTGCTTAGCGCCATTCGCGTACGCTGCTCCTGGTGATATTTTTTAGCGCCAACCATCACCTCCATCCAGGTAATCAGACTGATCGCATTCTGCGGTGGCCAGGCCTCCAGCGCCTGTTTGGCTTCGCGACGCCCGCTAAATAAATCAATAAGAATATTGGTATCAAAAAGCGCAGATCCGGAGGTCATTACCACTCCTTGCGTAGCTGACGTTGATATTCCATGCCGTCTTCTTCGCAGTCTTGCCACAGACCCAGCGCATTGGAGATGGTATCTTTAGCTCGATCTTGTTTCTCCAGATATTGTTCAACCGCTTCACGTAACAGTTCCGCTCGCGGAATGTTACGCTGCACTTTGAGGTCATCGAGACGTTGAATGACATCGTCTGATAAATCGAGAAGAATTCTGCCCATATCCCTTTCAGCCATCATGCTCATATATACCTCAAGTATATCACCAGTGATGAAATTATGAGCAATCTACAGCTTTTGAAATCGGAAACAAACAGGATTTTGCCAGGTAAACGCTTTTTTGCGAGCCGCTTTCCATAATGCACAGGCGACCTCAACAGGCCTGTCTTTTCGTCATAATCCAGGCTATAACACTGGATATTAAAACAGTATAAGGAACTTCATATGGCGCTGGAAAAAGGGATTGCTTCGCTGGTTGAGGCATTTATTGCGGCAGGTCGTCCGTCATCACGCGATCAACATATTGATGACCGGAGGGCCGGCTATATCGCCAGTGCGGTACTCGCCGGGGAGACGGAAACGCGAGTGCGGGTGGAGGATACCACTCTGGAGGGTATGCACTTCCGCGTCGTTTCACCGCCTAATGCCGACGGCCTGCTACCCGCGCTTATCTACTTCCACGGCGGCTGTTTTGTCAGCGGCGGCTTTGCCACGCACGATAACCAACTCCGTCAGTTAGCCATGTTCAGCGGTTGCCGGGTGATCGCTGTGCAGTACCGCCTTGCGCCGGAGCATACCTTTCCGGCGGCGCACGATGATGCAGAACGAGGTGCTACGATTATTCACCAGCACGCAAAGCAGCTTGGCATTGATGCCTCGCGTATCACGCTGGCCGGCGACAGCGCCGGAGGTCATCTCGCCCTGGTCACGGCTCTGCGCCTGAAAGCGAAAGCGGCGTGGCGTCCTGCACAACTGATTCTGATTTATCCAATGCTCGACCCCACCGCCAGCATGGCGAGCTACCTCAGCAATGGCGATGACTATGTGATTACCCGGGACACGCTACTGAGCGGCTACGAAATGTACCTCTCCCCGACGCCGGCAAACCATCCGGATGCCTGTCCGCTCTGGCGCGAAGATTTTCACGGGCTGCCACCGGTGCATATTCTGACGGCGGAGTTCGATCCTTTACGCGATGAGGGTGAAGTGCTGTACCGAAGACTGACAGAGCAAGGGGTGGAGAGTTCCTGTCAGCGTTATCTGGGGGTGATCCACGGCTTCTTTCAGCTGGGAGGCGTCAGCCACGCCGCGCGTGATGCTATACGGGATATCGCCTGGCGTGTGGCATCGCCAGGACGATAACCGCCGCAGGGGATTACTCTTCCTCGTTGCCGCCCTCTTCATAAGAGCCAAAGGGCTTCGCCGGCAGCACGATGTAGATCCCCTCGAAAACTGCCCCCTGTTTATCATCACCAAAAAGCTCAACCTGCATTTGCACGCGGGCTTTACGCCCACGCGCCAGGCGGTCGAGATCGCCGCTCAGCGATCCCAGGTCGGCGATGGCGCTGGGGCGGCCGCTAATGGGCTGACTGTAACGGATATGCGCATCCGCCAGAATGATGGTGCCCCCCAGATGCCGCTCGCGCAGCATCAACCAGATAAGCCCCCATCCTGTTAAGGTAGCGAGCGAAAACAGGCTGCCGGCAAACAGCGTATGGTGCGGATTCTGGTTCCCCGCTTCCGGCATGGTGGTAATAAATTTCTGCCCGGTGTACTGCTGAATGCGTACGCCCATTTTTTCACTCAGCGGGATATGCTGATACCACGCCTGCTGAAGCTGTGCGCACCAGTCACCGCGGTGCAAAATATCGTCCAGCGACGCGATCGGTTTAATCATCAGAAAATGACGGATCGGCGTGGTGGTCGGGGTAGTGATCTCCCCCTGATTGACAAAGCCAAGCTTGGCGAAAAACTCCACCGCATCTTCGCGAGCGCTACAGGTGACCCGCTTCACCCCTTCCTGACGCGCTACCGACTCCAGGGTCATTGCCATCAGCGTCCCCAGCCCTTTATCCTGCACGGAGGGATGCACGGCCATAAAGCGAATGGAAGCTTCATTTTCCGCATTGATATACAGTCGGCCGACGGCAACCAGATTGCCCTCCTCATCCACCACCATCTGATGATGCGCCATCGCATCCCAGGCGTCGCGTTCCGATCCTTTTGGCTGATGCAGCGGCTTACGCAGCATCTCCCAGCGGAACTGGTAGTAGCTCTCTAACTCTTCTGCTGTTTGCGGTACACGAAGGTGATACATAGTCGTACTCTCTTTTGTTACCCGCAGCCTGCCCGGAAGCTGGGTCATACCTGCAACCAAAAGGTCACGGGACCATCATTGACCAAAGAAACCTGCATATCCGCAGCGAATCTTCCGGTCTGGGTGTTCATTTCCTGCTGACGACAGCGGGCGACGAAATACTCATACAGTGCCTCGGCACGGTCCGGTGCTGCACCTTTCGAGAAACTCGGACGCATCCCCCGCTCGGTATCGGCCGCCAGCGTAAATTGCGAAACCACCAGCACGCTGCCGCCCGCCTGCTGGACATTCAGATTCATTTTTCCCTCCGCATCGCTAAAGATGCGGTAGCCCAGCACACGTTCACAAAGGCGATTCGCTTTTTGTTCATCATCGTCTTTCTCGACGCCCAGCAGCACCAGAAGCCCCGGACCAATTTCGCCCGTCACTTCATCCTCCACGGTAACGCTTGCACGGGATACGCGTTGAATTAATGCAATCATGGTTGTTCTGTTTCTTCTGTTTTAAGTTTGCGGTATTCACCGAGAGTGACAGTTATTTCAGCGCCAAGCAAGACGATACACCAGGTCCAGTACACCCAGACGAACAAAATCGGCACCACCGAAATCACGCCATAAATTAACTGATAGGACGGAAAGGTGGTGATATAGAGGGCAAACGCTTTTTTACCTGCCTCGAACAGCAGCGCCGCCACCAGCGCCCCGATCACTGCATCGCGGTTACGCACCTGGGTGGTCGGTACAATACTGTAGAGCAGCCAGAATGCCGCCCATGAAAGGATCAGCGGGAAGAGGCGGAGTAGATTATCAATCACGCCGTCCAGATCGCTCGCCCAGCGCAGCGACAGCAGATACGAACTGATCGCCAGGCTGGCGCCTGCCAGCAGCGGGCCAAGAGTCAGGATCATCCAGTAAACGGCAAAGGAGTAAACTTTGGGACGGCTGCGCGTGCTGCGCCAGATGGTGTTTAGCGCGCTGTCGATCGAGTACATCAGCAGCAGCGAGGTGACGATCAGGCCAAACGCGCCTACGGCGGTCATACGGCTGGAGTTAGCCACGAACTGTTCGATATACCCCTGAATCACATCCCCGGTCGCCGGAATAAAATTGGCGAAGATAAAATGGCGAATCTGCACGCTGACTTCGGAAAACATGGGAAAGGCCGCAAACAGCGCGAACACGACGGCTATCAGCGGCACCAGGGAAAGTAATGACACATAGGCGAGGTTCCCCGCCAGAGTCGTCATATGGTCTTCATCAATGCGCCGCCACAGCAGCTTAAGCCAAGCCAGCAGCGGCCGGGTATGGTGGTGTAATTTTTGCTGAACGGTTTTTAGCATAGCTGATTCGCGAAATAGTCAGGGATGGTCTTCTTCCCGGTCACCAGAATACTGGTGATCCCTAACCGGTTGGCCCCTGCTATATTATCGACGTTATCATCAAAAAAGACCGTATCTGCGGCGGAAAATCCCTCTTCTTCCAGTACTCGCAGATAAATTTCCGCTTCAGGCTTACGCAATCCCATCTCCTGTGACAGATAAATGCGATCGGCGGCAGCGCGCACTTCCGGGTATTCATCGGGCCAGAATGTGGTGTGAAGACGATTGGTATTGGAGAGCACCACCACCCGATGCCCCTGGGCACGAAGTTTATGCATGATGGTAATTACCTCCGGGCGCAGCGCGACAAATACCGCCTGCCAGCCGTGAGCAAACTGCTCATAGCTGAGGGACATATTCATTTCATGACACATGGCGGCGGCAAAGTCTTCATCGCTAATCTCGCCACGCTCATGCTGGTGGAAAGCCTCTCCCATGGTGAAATGCTGCTTCAGCGTCGCCAGCGGGATGCGGGTTAAATCACTCCAGGCTCCCAATACCCGGTTGAAGTCAATGTCGACAATCACATTACCTAAATCAAAGATATAGAGCATTTTTGTCTCCTTCCGCGCCGTGGAAAATTAACTTTAGCGGGAAAGGCAGGATTTGACTATTGGCGTATGATGCAGGAATGAAAAAAAGAAACCCCGCCGGAGAGGCGGGGTTTAGCGAACAACAAGAAGAAAAATTACTCTTCTTTTGCACCGCGCATTGCGCGTTTACGGTCGTTCTCAGTCAGGTGACGTTTACGGATACGGATAGACGTAGGGGTCACTTCTACCAGTTCGTCGTCATCGATGAACTCCAGAGCCTGCTCCAGGGTCATCTTAATCGGCGGAACCAGAACCGTTGCTTCGTCAGTACCGGACGCACGCATGTTGGTCAGTTTCTTACCGGTCAGGCAGTTTACCGTCAGGTCGTTAGAACGACTGTGAATACCGATGATCTGGCCTTCGTAAACTTCAGCGCCGTGGCCGAGGAACAGCTTACCGCGATCCTGCAGACCGAACAGGGCGAACGCAACCGCTTTACCCTGACCGTTAGAGATCAGTACGCCGTTGTTACGCTGACCCACTTCGCCCGGACGAACGTCGTCGTAGTGGCTGAAGGTGGAGTACAGCAGACCGGTACCAGAAGTCATGGTCATGAACTCTGAACGGAAGCCGATCAGACCACGGCTTGGGATCACGTAGTCGAGACGTACGCGGCCTTTACCGTCTGGATTCATGTTTTTCAGGTCGCCTTTACGCTCGCCCAGCGCCTGCATGACAGAACCCTGGTGCTGCTCTTCGACGTCCAGCGTCACGTTTTCGAACGGCTCTTGTTTACGGCCATCGATTTCGCGGAAGATAACTTTCGGACGGGAAACCGCCATCTCGAAACCTTCACGACGCATGTTTTCAATCAGAACGGACAGGTGCAGTTCACCACGGCCGGAAACGCGGAACGCATCAGCGTCTTCGGTTTCTTCAACGCGCAGCGCCACGTTGTGCACCAGCTCTTTGTTCAGACGGTCCAGGATCTGGCGAGAGGTAACGAACTTACCTTCTTTACCGCAGAACGGCGAGGTGTTGACGTTGAAGAACATGGTTACGGTCGGCTCATCAACGGACAGTGCCGGCAGCGCTTCGACATTCTGCGGATCGCAGATGGTGTCGGAGATGTTCAGCTCGCCCAGACCGGTGATCGCGATGATGTCGCCAGCTTCGGCTACGTCACTCTCGATACGCTCCAGACCCAGGTGAGTCAGCACTTTACCGACTTTACCGTTACGGGTTTTGCCTTCGCTATCGATGATAGTGACCTGCTGGTTCGGCTTCACTTTACCGCGTTTGATGCGGCCGATACCGATGACGCCAACGTAGTTGTTGTAGTCCAGCTGGGAGATCTGCATCTGCAGCGGACCGTCAAGGTCAACGTCCGGCGCCGGCACGCGATCAACAATCGCCTGGTACAGCGGGGTCATGTCGTCAGCCATGTCTTCGTGGTCCAGGCCCGCGATACCGTTCAGCGCGGACGCGTAAACGATCGGGAAGTCCAGCTGTTCGTCGGTCGCATCAAGGTTAACGAACAGGTCGAAGACCTGATCGACAACCCAGTCCGGACGGGCGCCCGGGCGGTCAACTTTGTTGATGACCACGATCGGCTTCAGGCCGTGGGCAAAAGCTTTTTTGGTCACGAAGCGCGTTTGCGGCATCGGGCCATCAAAGGCATCGACCACCAGCAGCACAGAGTCAACCATGGACATAACACGCTCAACCTCACCTCCGAAGTCGGCGTGCCCTGGGGTATCAACGATGTTGATACGGTAATCATTCCATTTGATTGCGGTGTTTTTCGCGAGGATGGTAATCCCACGCTCTTTCTCCAAATCGTTGGAGTCCATCACACGTTCTTGTGCTTCAGTACGTGCGTCGAACGTACCGGATTGCTGTAGCAGCTTGTCAACCAGGGTAGTTTTACCATGGTCAACGTGCGCGATGATGGCGATATTACGCAGATTTTCGATCACAACTTTGCCTCAGGCATTAGAAATAGCGCGTTATTGTACACGTATTAAGCGAAGGACTGAACAGGATCACAAACATCCTCCGCAAACAAGTATTGCAGAGTTTCTTTGTGACCGCTTTCACGGAGCGATAAAAGGGCACCGTAACAAAAATTGCACCAAAATGGTGCTCAATGTTCACACTGAGGCACTATTTTGGTGCATTATCTCCATCATGGTGCAGTCCTTTTGCACTATGGTGCGCATGATACAGCGTTTTATAGGGCATTTAAAAGTTGGCACAGATTTCGCTTTATATTTTTTAAGGCAACAACGCCACTTTTAAGCAGTATGAAGTTTTCGTTACCACGACGACAATGACCAATCCGGGAGAGTTTAAGTATGTCCGCTGAACACGTTTTGACGATGCTGAACGAGCACGAAGTGAAGTTTGTCGATCTGCGCTTCACCGATACCAAAGGTAAAGAACAGCACGTCACGATTCCGTCTCATCAGGTAAATGCCGAATTCTTCGAAGAAGGCAAAATGTTTGATGGCTCCTCGATCGGTGGCTGGAAAGGTATCAACGAATCTGACATGGTCCTGATGCCGGACGCTTCCACCGCGGTCATTGACCCGTTCTACGAAGAACCGACCCTGATCATCCGCTGCGATATCCTCGAGCCAGGCACCCTGCAGGGCTATGACCGTGACCCGCGCTCCATCGCGAAACGCGCTGAAGAGTACCTGCGCGCCACCGGCATCGCTGACACCGTCCTGTTCGGGCCAGAACCAGAATTCTTCCTGTTCGACGACATCCGTTTTGGCGCCTCTATCTCCGGCTCCCATGTCGCGATCGATGACATCGAAGGTGCGTGGAACTCCTCCACCAAATACGAAGGCGGTAACAAAGGTCACCGTCCGGGCGTGAAAGGGGGTTACTTCCCGGTTCCGCCAGTAGACTCTTCTCAGGATATCCGTTCCACCATGTGTATGATCATGGAAGAGATGGGCCTGGTTGTTGAAGCTCACCACCACGAAGTGGCTACCGCAGGTCAGAACGAAGTGGCAACCCGCTTCAACACCATGACCAAAAAAGCGGACGAAATTCAGATTTACAAATACGTTGTTCACAACGTCGCTCACCGCTTCGGTAAAACCGCGACCTTTATGCCGAAACCAATGTTCGGCGATAACGGCTCCGGCATGCACTGCCATATGTCTCTGGCGAAAAACGGGACTAACCTGTTCTCCGGCGACAAATACGCAGGTCTGTCTGAGCAGGCGCTGTTCTACATCGGCGGCGTAATCAAACACGCTAAAGCTATCAACGCCCTGGCGAACCCGACCACCAACTCCTACAAGCGTCTGGTCCCGGGTTACGAAGCGCCGGTTATGCTGGCTTACTCTGCGCGTAACCGCTCTGCCTCCATCCGTATTCCGGTGGTGACCTCTCCGAAAGCGCGTCGTATCGAAGTGCGCTTCCCGGACCCGGCTGCCAACCCGTACCTGTGCTTTGCGGCGCTGCTGATGGCTGGCCTTGATGGTATCAAGAACAAAATCCATCCGGGCGAAGCAATGGACAAAAACCTGTATGACCTGCCGCCGGAAGAAGCGAAAGAGATCCCGCAGGTTGCTGGTTCTCTGGAAGAAGCCCTGCAGGCCCTGGATGCTGACCGCGAGTTCCTGACGGCTGGCGGCGTGTTCACCAATGACGCTATCGATGCTTACATCGCCCTGCGTCTGGAAGAGAACGACCGCGTACGCATGACTCCGCATCCGGTTGAGTTCGAACTGTACTACAGCGTCTAATTTTGCTGTAAATCCAGGGTATGTCGTGTTGTGGCGCGGGATGCCCGGGATATTTTGTTGCCGTGGAAACTTTCAGCCCATCTCAGGATGGGCTTTTTTCTCCACCAACACGCTGATCTCGCGAGCTTTTTACCGATAAAAAGCTATACTGCACTAAATTGGTGCACTCTTTTTCAGGAGACTGTCGAATGGCAACAGGCACACTGCCCGATGCTGGGCAGATCCTCAACTCTCTTATCAACAGTATCTTACTGGTCGATGATGACCTGGCGGTGCACTTTGCCAATCCTGCGGCGCAGCAGCTGCTGGCGCAAAGTTCACGCAAGCTGTTTGGCACCCCGTTACCTGAGCTGTTGAGCTATTTTTCGTTGAATATCGGGCTGATGCAGGAGAGCCTGCAGGCGGGCCAGGGGTTTACCGATAACGAAGTCACGCTGGTTATTGATGGCCGCTCGCACATCCTGTCGCTGACCGCCCAGCGGCTGCCGGAAGGCTTTATTCTGCTGGAAATGGCGCCGATGGATAACCAGCGCCGCCTGAGCCAGGAGCAGCTGCAGCACGCGCAGCAGGTCGCCGCCCGCGATCTGGTCCGCGGCCTGGCACATGAGATAAAAAATCCGTTAGGCGGCCTGCGCGGCGCGGCACAGCTGCTCAGCAAAGCCCTGCCCGACCCGGCGCTAACGGAATATACCAAAGTGATCATCGAGCAGGCTGACCGGCTGAGAAATCTGGTCGATCGCCTGCTTGGGCCACAGCATCCGGGCATGCACGTTACTGAAAGTATCCATAAAGTCGCCGAGCGGGTAGTGAAACTGGTCTCCATGGAGTTACCGGACAACGTGAAGTTAATCCGTGATTACGACCCCAGCCTACCAGAGCTGCCCCACGACCCGGATCAAATTGAACAGGTGTTGCTGAACATCGTCCGTAATGCGCTGCAGGCGCTGGGGCCGGAAGGGGGCGAAATTGTTCTCCGCACCCGCACCGCTTTCCAGCTGACGCTGCACGGGGTGCGTTATCGCCTCGCCGCACGTATTGACGTTGAAGATAATGGCCCGGGTATTCCGCCCCATCTCCAGGATACGCTGTTTTATCCGATGGTCAGCGGCCGCGAAGGTGGTACCGGCCTGGGCTTATCTATCGCCCGCAGCCTTATCGATCAGCACTCCGGCAAAATTGAATTCACCAGCTGGCCGGGTCATACCGAATTTTCGGTATACCTGCCTATTCGGAAGTAGAGGTGTTTATGCAACGAGGGATAGCCTGGATCGTTGATGACGATAGCTCCATCCGCTGGGTGCTTGAACGCGCGCTCACCGGAGCCGGCTTGAGCTGCACAACGTTCGAAAGCGGCAATGAGGTGCTAGATGCCCTCACCACCAAAACCCCGGATGTACTGCTGTCAGATATCCGTATGCCGGGAATGGATGGTCTGGCGCTGCTCAAACAGATTAAGCAGCGTCATCCGATGCTTCCGGTCATCATAATGACCGCGCATTCCGATTTGGACGCTGCGGTCAGCGCTTATCAGCAAGGCGCGTTTGATTATCTGCCCAAACCTTTTGATATTGATGAAGCCGTCGCCCTGGTCGACCGGGCGATAAGCCACTACCAGGAGCAGCAACAGCCGCGAAATGCGCCGATAAGCAGCCCAACTGCCGACATCATCGGCGAAGCGCCGGCAATGCAGGATGTCTTTCGCATTATTGGCCGCTTGTCGCGCTCATCCATCAGCGTGCTGATTAATGGCGAATCCGGTACCGGTAAAGAGCTCGTCGCTCACGCCCTGCATCGTCATAGCCCACGTTCAAAAGCGCCGTTTATCGCACTGAATATGGCGGCAATACCCAAAGACCTGATTGAGTCCGAGCTGTTCGGGCATGAAAAAGGGGCCTTTACCGGCGCCAATACCGTCCGCCAGGGACGCTTCGAACAGGCTGACGGCGGCACGCTATTCCTGGATGAAATTGGCGATATGCCGCTTGATGTCCAGACTCGTCTGCTGCGCGTGCTGGCGGATGGCCAGTTTTATCGCGTGGGCGGTTACGCGCCGGTGAAGGTCGATGTGCGGATCATCGCCGCCACCCACCAGAACCTGGAACAGCGCGTGCAGGAGGGGAAATTCCGTGAAGATTTGTTCCACCGCCTGAACGTGATCCGGGTACATTTACCGCCGCTGCGCGAGCGCCGGGAAGATATTCCACGCCTGGCCCGCCATTTTCTGCAGATAGCCGCCCGCGAGCTCGGTGTTGAAGCCAAACAGCTGCATCCGGAAACGGAGACAGCGCTGACACGCCTGGCGTGGCCTGGCAACGTCCGTCAGCTGGAAAACACCTGTCGCTGGCTCACCGTCATGGCCGCCGGCCAGGAGGTACTGACGCAGGATCTGCCGAGCGAACTGTTTGAGACCACGGTTCCGGACAGCCCGACGCAGATGCAGCCCGACAGCTGGGCGACGCTGCTGGGTCAGTGGGCCGATCGGGCGTTGCGATCCGGTCATCAAAACCTGCTCTCAGAAGCGCAACCCGAAATGGAGCGCACGCTGCTGACGACCGCCCTGCGCCATACCCAGGGGCACAAGCAGGAGGCTGCGCGTCTGCTGGGATGGGGTCGTAATACCCTGACGCGTAAGCTAAAAGAGCTGGGAATGGAGTAGTGATTAACGGCATGATGAAAATTAGCCGTTCAGCGCAAAGTGCTGCTATTTTGTACTTTACTGTTCCGATGAGTTGAGTATGATCGTGCCCGGCATTAGGGGAGAGCATCATGTTTGAATCACTGGTGAGTATGATATCGAGCGGCGCCGCAGCCAGTCACACGCCACAAACGGCAGTCGCTGCCGTGCTGTGCGCTGCGCTGGTCGGGCTGTTCAGCTAATGGTTCCCCTCTCCTGCGGCCGCGGGAGAGGGGAAAACATTAAATGACCCGGGAGAACTGTTGCATCCGAGCTTTTTGCCGTAGATAGGCATCAAAGCACATGCAGATATTGCGGATCAGCAGTCGGCCTTTCGCCGTCACCTGAATGGCCTTATCATCCACAGCCACCAGCCCGTCATGCGCCAGCGGCGCCAGCAGCTTCAGGTCTTCGGCAAAATAAGACTGAAAATCCACATCCCACTGCGCCTCTACAGCCTCAATATCCAGACGGAAATTACAGATCAACGCCTTAATCACGTCGCGACGTAAACAGTCATCGCGGGTTAACGCGATCCCGCGCCATAGAGCGTCCCCTTGCTCTGCCACCTGCTGGTAGTACAGCTTCAGCTCTTTTTGGTTCTGGGCGTAGCTGTCACCAATCATGCTGATCGCGGACACGCCCATCCCCAGCAGATCGGTATCCCCCTGGGTGGTGTAACCCTGGAAATTGCGGTGCAGTATGCCATGACGTTGCGCGACCGCTAATTCATCGTCTGGGCGAGCAAAGTGGTCCATGCCGATAAACTGATAGCCTGCCGCCGTCAGCGAGCCGATGGTCTCCTGGAGGATCTCCAGCTTCTGTTCAGCGGAGGGGAGATCGGCATCTTTAATTTTGCGCTGTGCGGCAAAGAGCGTGGGCAGATGCGCATAGTTAAACACGCTCAGGCGGTCAGGATTGAGCTCGGCGACCTTTTGCAGGGTAAAGGCGAAGCTCTCCGGCGTTTGCTTCGGCAGGCCGTAGATGAGGTCGATATTGGTCGAGGTAAAACCAATCTCCCGCGCATGGTGGAGCAAATCAAAGATGAACGCTTCGTCCTGCTCACGGTTAACCAGGCGCTGAACCTCTTTATTGAAGTCCTGCACGCCCATACTCAGGCGGTTGAACCCCTCGGTGCGTAAATGATCGAGGACATCCAGCTCGATCTCACGTGGATCGACCTCAATGGAAATCTCGGCTTCCGCGCTGAAATGGAAGTGGCTGCGCAACAGATCCATCAGGCGACTGATTTGCGCCTTATTGAGATAGGTTGGCGTGCCGCCACCCCAGTGCAGTTGCTTAACCTGGCGACTGGCAAACAGCGGCGCGCGGTGGATGATCTCCTGTTCAAGGACATCGAGATATTGATCGGCCTTATGCTGCTGGCGGGTGACTATCTTATTGCAGCCGCAGAAATAACACAGCTTATGGCAAAACGGGATATGCACGTACAGCGACAGGGGACGCTGTGGGTAACGGGCCACAGCGGCATCGAATTCCGCCGCGCCAAATTGCGGTGAAAACTCCAGCGCGGTGGGATACGAGGTATAGCGCGGCCCGGAATAGTTATATTTCTGGATCAGGGCCAGATCCCAGTCGATTATCTGCTCAGACATGCTCACTCCTTCCGATGGTGCCGCCGACGGGTACGCCGTCCCGGCCCCACCGCACCGCGGGTCATGAGCCGGTTGCGCAGCCATTTCTGACGCCGCGACAACCGTCGTAGTTTAACGAATAACCACAGCAGATAACATATAACCAGAAGGGTTATAAGCAATACCGGGAATCCGATGGGATGCAAATGTTAGTTTCCGCCCTTCAGCAGACGCATCATATCTTCCTGACGCTCTTCCTCTTCTTCATCTTCGTCATCGTAAGAGAGGCCGAGCTGCTGCATCAGCTCATCAATGCGATCCAGTTTGGCGTCCACCCAGCTCTGCTCTTCAGCATTCAGGGTGCCGCCCTCTTCCAGACGTTCCAGCAGCGCGTCCAGGCGCTCATCATTCTCCAGCAACTCCAGCTCAGCCTGCGGTGAAAGCATAGGTTTCTCGCTCTTTGGTTTATGCTGCTTGGGGGCTGGGGTGCTGCTTTCGCTCACGCCCAGCGGGATCGGTTTTTTACTGCCGACGCGCGGGTCTTGCGTCTGGCTCTGTTTTTTGCCCGCTGAAGCCGCATCGCCGCCGTTCGCGCGACTGCCTGCCGCGTGGCCACGATGTTTCTTCTGCCGTTTGCGATCGCGAGCTTCCTGATTTAACTCTTCACGCGACTTGCGGCCGGATTTGCCACGGGTGGCGGATGTCGGTTTTTTCATGGTGTGTAATCTTCAGACAGTATTATTCAGTATAGAATTGAGGCGGAATCTAGCAGAAAGCAAGCAAAGAAAAAAGGCGACAGATTACTCTGTCGCCTTTTTCCTCACTGACCACCCTTAACGGGCTTCTTCTTTCCCTGTTCGCTAACGACTTACCCTGTCTTTCCCTTAGCGTCCAACGGTCCCTGTTTCTTCCTTTTCCCTTTGAAACGTCTCCAAGACGCGCGTCATCCTGACTATCCTGTGGTCTTCGCCTCCTGGCGCTTCCTGACCCCTCGTCCTGAGTCTTAATCCTTTCAGCATCCCCGCCGTTGTGTATTACTTTACCCTGTTGACAAAAATCGACAACCAGCCAGGCCGTTAAAAAAACATTTTCAGATTTCTCTATTTTTATAACTTGTTTTTTTTCAGTTAATTACATCTGTATCGTCTTATTTTTCTCAGGTATGTCCTATACGAAGAATAGTCAATGTCTCACAAACCATATGGTTTTTACTTACAGGAACGGCGTGCGGTAAAAACAGCCTTTTTCTGCTGTTCAGGTATAATCCCTGCCATAGCCTGTTTTAACGGAGACGACCGTCTTGACCAACTGGAATTATCAACTGACGCACTTTGTCACTAGCGCGCCAGATATCCGCCATCTTCCTGCCGATACCGGCATTGAAGTGGCGTTCGCCGGCCGCTCCAACGCGGGAAAATCCAGCGCGCTAAATACGCTGACCAACCAGAAGAGCCTGGCGCGTACCTCCAAGACTCCTGGACGTACGCAGCTGATTAACCTGTTCGAAGTCGCCGAGGGCAAACGCCTGGTTGACCTGCCCGGCTATGGTTATGCGCAAGTACCTGAAGAGATGAAGATCAAGTGGCAGCGCGCGCTGGGAGAGTACCTGGAAAAACGTCTGTGCCTGAAGGGCCTGGTGGTGCTAATGGATATTCGCCACCCGCTTAAAGATCTCGATCAGCAAATGATCGAGTGGGCGGTAGAAAGTGATATTCAGGTGCTGGTGCTGTTGACCAAAGCCGATAAGCTCGCCAGCGGCGCGCGTAAAGCGCAAGTGAATATGGTGCGTGAAGCGGTACTGGCCTTCAATGGCGATATTCAGGTTGAACCTTTCTCTTCGCTGAAAAAATCTGGCGTGGATAAGCTGCGACAGAAGCTGGATAGCTGGTTTAACGAAATCCCGCCGCAAGAAGCCGTTGAAGACGCCGAGTAACCCCCGCTTTTTCCGGATAACGGCGCGTAGCGCCCTATCCGGACGTTCATATTACGCGCTTTTAACTGCATCAAACTTTTCTTTCGCGCAATAAAAAACGCCCCGGTCATAAATGACCGGGGCGGCTAAAATATTCAGCCAAATCCGATTACGTGAAGTAAAAGGTCTGAAAGATAGAACATCTTACCTCTGTACCCTACGCGATTAACTCTACTCTTCTTTCGCTCACGGATAAAGCATTTTTTGTAGTTTTTTTTCACTATTTACATAGCAAATTCAAATGATCCTCACAAAACGCTATAAGTTATGTTGCTTACTTACAGAAAATCGCTTTGCGCTTTGTATACTTAGTGCGCTTGATCCCAGTTTTCGCCACTACCGACTTCCACCAGCAGCGGCACCGCCAGCGTAGTGCTGTTCTCCATCAGTTCATGGATTTTTTTCGACACGGCATCGAGCTCATCTTTATGCACTTCAAAGACCAGTTCATCGTGAACCTGCATGATCATCCGCACGCGAGGTTGCTCCTTCCGCAGCCATTCATCAACAGCAATCATCGCCCGCTTGATAATGTCTGCCGCTGTCCCCTGCATCGGGGCGTTGATCGCCGCACGTTCCGCGCCGGCGCGACGGGCACCATTGCTGGATTTAATATCCGGCAGATAGAGTCGACGGCCATCCAGCGTTTCAACGTACCCTTGCTCTTTCGCCTGAGCGCGGGTGCGCTCCATATACTCCAGGACGCCCGGGTAACGCTCGAAATAAAGATCCATATACTTCTGTGCTTCTTTACGCGGGATGTTCAGTTGGCGGGCCAGGCCGAAGGCGCTCATGCCGTAGATCAGACCGAAGTTGATGGCTTTCGCACTGCGGCGCTGTTCGCTGCTGACGCTGTCCAGTGGTAAGCCAAACACTTCAGCCGCCGTCGCCCGGTGAATATCTTTCCCTTCAGCGAAGGCGGTTAGCAGGCCTTTATCCCGCGACAGGTGCGCCATAATACGCAGTTCGATTTGCGAGTAGTCCGCTGAGACAATGACGTAATCTTCCGGCGCGATAAACGCCTGGCGAATGCGCCGTCCTTCTTCGTTACGCACTGGAATATTTTGCAGGTTTGGATCGGTAGACGACAAACGGCCAGTGGCAGTAACCGCCTGATGATAGGAGGTATGCACGCGCCCCGTTTTAGGGTTAATCATCAGCGGCAGTTTATCGGTATAGGTCGACTTCAGTTTCGCCAGCCCGCGATACTCCAGAATCACTTTTGGCAACGGATAATCCAGCGCCAGCTCCTCCAGGACCTCTTCAGACGTGGATGGCGCGCCACCCGGCGTTTTCTTCAGCGGCTTGATACCCTGTTTCTCAAACAGGATCGTTTGCAGCTGTTTAGTGGAGGAGAGATTAAACGCTTCCCCGGCAATCTCATGTGCGCGCTGCTCCAGCTCAACCAGACGCTGGGCGATCTCCTGGGAATGCGCATGCAACACGGCAGGGTCGATTTTCACACCATTGCGCTCAACCCGAGACAGCACCGGCACCAGCGGCATTTCGATATGCTTAAAGATATTCAGCGGACCTTCATGCTGCTGCAGCTTCGGCCACATCTTCAGATGCAGCTGGAGCGTGACGTCGGCATCTTCCGCCGCGTAGCGGCCAGCCTCCTCCAGTGCAATCTGGTTAAAGGTGAGCTGGTTCTTACCTTTACCAGCGATCTCTTCAAAGGTAATGGTTTTATGCTTCAGCCAGCGGTCGGAAAGACTGTCCATATCGTGGCGGCCCGCCACGCTGTCGAGAATGTAGGATTCCAGCATGGTATCGAATGCAATCCCGCGCAGCTCAATGTCATAGTTGGCCAAAATACCGCGATCGTATTTGAGATTTTGCCCGACCTTGAGCAGCTTCTCATCCTCCAGCAGCGGTTTAAGTAACGCCAGTACGCGCTCGCGGGGGATCTGATCCGGTGCATCAAGATAATCATGCGCCACAGGGACATAGGCGGCCACGCCAGGCTCAACCGCGAATGAAAGACCGACCATATTGGCAGAGATATTATCCAGGCTGTCGGTTTCCGTATCAAAGGCAAAGAGAGGCGCTTGCTTCAGCTTATCGATCCAGGTGACCAGCGTGGCCTCATCAAGGATAGTGACGTAGTGCTCTGCTGAAAGGGCGGAGGCCGGTTCATCCTCTGCTTCTGCCTGTGCCGCTGCCGCAGGCTCTGCAGGTTTAGCGGCCGGTTTGCCGCCCTTCGCTTGCAGCCATTTCCCGGCCTCGACGTCGGTTGTCCAGCGCTTAAACTCATACTGCCTGAACAGCGCCAGCAGATCGTCAGCCGCCGGAGGCTGCACCTCCAGCTCTTCGCACGTGAGCTCCAGCTCGACGTCGGTTTTAATGGTCGCCAGCTGATAAGAGAGATAAGCCACGTCCTTGTTCTGCTCCAGCTTCGCCGCCATCGTTTTCGCGCCGCGGAAGCTCAGTGCAGCAATTTTCTCCGGTTCCGCATACAGCGTATCAAGGCCGCCAAGGCCTTGCAGCAGCGCCTGGGCGGTCTTCTCGCCCACGCCCGGCACGCCAGGAATGTTATCCGAAGAGTCGCCCATCAGTGCCAGGAAATCGATAATCAGCTCCGGCGGGACGCCATACTTGGAGACCACCTCATCCGGTCCAAGGATGGTGTTAGTCATGGTATTGATTAGGGTGATCCCCGGCGTCACCAGCTGAGCCATGTCTTTATCACCGGTGCTGATCAGCACCGGACGACCCGCCCTTTCCGCTTCCCGCGCCAGGGTGCCAATCACATCGTCGGCTTCAACACCCGGAACCGCCATTAGCGGCAGCCCCATCGCTTTCACCATCTTATGCAACGGCTCAATCTGCGCGCGCAGATCGTCCGGCATCGGCGGGCGGTGGGACTTGTAATGTTCGAACAATTCATCACGGAAGGTTTTCCCTTTCGCATCAAAGACCACGACGGCGTGAGTCGGTTGATACTGCAGGATCAAACTGCGCAGCATATTCAGTACGCCGTACATAGCCCCGGTCGGCTCCCCTGCGCTGTTAGTCAGCGGCGGAAACGCATGATACGCCCGATAAAGATAGGATGAGCCGTCAACGAGGATGAGAGGGTTTTCTGGGATCTGAACCATAATTTCCGTGCCTGTTTATCAGATTATGGGTAAAGGATGCCACAGACGGGCATGAAATCCTGAATTTTTCCCGCATTTCGCGGAAAAGATTCAACGATCGTCGCGATCGCACAAGAACTTTGCTTGTGGATAACTTTGTGTATAGTTTTACAGCGTCAGCTTTACCGCCCCTGAAAATAAATGAACAAATACTATTACTCTTTATATATCAGTTAATTAAAAACAGATCGACGATCCTGGCATCAATTTGATGACCCAATGTTCCATGTGGATAGAAGATCCTTGTTTTTTTCTGTTCTCGTAAGACCCGTCATTTGCCGCGTTTTCTGGTAAAATCAGCCCCTTGCGCAGCTTAAAGGCGCTCTTTGTCAGCCTAACTTTCTGAATAAACTAACTATGTCGAGATTACTCGCTGCGATAACACTTCCGCTGAGTATCGCCTTAACCATCTTAGTCACCATTATCTGCTCTGTACCGATCATCGTCGCCGGGCTGATTAAACTGCTGGTCCCCATTCCAGCGGTATGGCGCTCTATATCTGTTTTTTGCAATTTTATGATGTATTGCTGGTGCGAAGGGCTGGCGCTGCTGTTGCATCTCAATCCCTGGCTTAAATGGGACGTCGAGGGTCTGGAAGGCTTAAATAAAAAGAACTGGTATCTGCTGATCAGTAACCACCATAGCTGGGCAGATATCGTGGTGCTGTGCGTGCTGTTCCGCAAGCATATTCCGATGAATAAGTACTTCCTTAAACAACAGCTGGCGTGGGTACCCTTCATCGGCCTCGCCTGCTGGGCGTTGGATATGCCCTTTATGCGCCGCTATTCACGCAGTTACCTTATTAGACACCCGGAACGCCGCGGTAAAGATGTCGAAACCACCCGCCGTTCATGTGAAAAATTTCGCGCGCATCCGACGACTATCGTCAATTTTGTGGAAGGCTCGCGTTTTACCGAAGCCAAAAAGCACGAGACGCGCTCGCCTTACGATAACCTGCTACCGCCTAAAGCGGCAGGTATCGCCATGGCGTTAAACGTGCTCGGTTCGCAGTTCGATAAACTACTGAATGTCACGCTGTGCTACCCGGAGAATAATACAAAGCCGTTTTACGATATGTTAAGCGGCCGCCTGACGCGCATTGTAGTACGTATCAATCTGGTTCCTATTGGTGAAGAGCTGCACGGCGATTACGTTAACGATAAGAACTTTAAGCGCGGCTTCCAGCGCTGGCTCAATGGGCTATGGGAAGAGAAAGACCGTCAGTTGACTGACATCATGCGGGACAAAGAAAGGTAGTCACTGCCAGAATAGCTAAGGTAACGCCGGTCAGTGACCGGCGTTTTTTTTATTTCTTCTCTACCAGTTGCTTCACGGTATCCGCATACTGAGCGACGAAGACATCCATATTGCTGGTGTCCATCCCCTGCGGGTTCAGCTGGTATTTACCATTAACATACATAGCCGGTACCCCCTGCAGCTGCAGATCGGCTGCCGCTTTCTCTTGCTGAGCGACCAGAGATTTCACCACGAAGCTATTCCATGCGGCATCGTAGTCTTCCCCTTTCACGCCAGCGTCGACAAACACTTTACGAATGTCAGCCACGCTCTGCACGGTCTGGGTTTTCTGCACGGCTTCGAACATCGGCGCAGTAATTTTATCTTCAACACCCAGCGCGATGGCCACCGCCCACGCCTGCGTCAGATCCTTGCCCAGAGGGCCCAGGAACTCAACGTGGTATTTGGTCATTTTGGTGCCTTCCGGCAGTTTCTGACGCACATTGTCAGAAACATGCAGCACTTCTTCAAACTGGTAGCAGTGCGGGCAGTAGAATGAGAAGAACTCGAGCACCTGCGGCTCGCCAGCAATCGGCTTATCAAGGGTAATGTACTGCTTGCCATCGGTGATCTGGGCAGCGGATGCACTAAAAGCCAGAATCATACCAGCCAGCGCCAGCCAAACTTTTTTCATGATTTACTCTCTCCTGGATATATCACATTAATACATTGGCGTTAACTGAAGCGGGGGTTCCTGTAGAACCTTCACCTGCTCAAGAAAAGTCGACGTCTGCCCCCGCCAGTAATCCTCCCCGGTTAACCAGGGGAAATTGACCGGGAAAGCGGGATCGTCCCAGCGTCTGAGCAACCACGCCAGATAATAAACCAGTCGCATAGCGCGTAAAGGTTCAATTAGCGCGATTTCATCGCTGTTAAAGGGGCTGAATTCCTCATAGGCCTCGACAATGGTCTCCAGCTGCATACGCTGTTCAGCCTTATCACCGTTGAGCAGCATCCACAGATCCTGAATCGCCGGGCCGGTTCGCGCATCGTCTAAGTCGACAAACAGTGGCCCGTCGCGCCAGAGGATATTACCCGCATGGCAGTCACCGTGCAGGCGTAACGTGTTCCCGCGGCCGTGCCATTGCTCCATGACGGCAGCAATGAGTTTATCGGTCGCCTTCAGGAAATCGGCCTTCAGGCCAGAGGGGATCAGCGTCGCCTGTTCAAATACCTGGCGCGGTTCCAGCAGGTACTCCTGGACGCCAATTTCCGGGCGGGCAGTAAAGCGCTGTTTGCGGCCCGTCTGGTGCAGGCGCCCCAGATAGCGGCCAACCCATTCCATCTGATCAAGGTTATCCGCTTCAAACTGACGACCGCCAAGGCTTGGGAAAACGGCAAAGTAGAATCCCTGATGCTGATGAAGCGTGCTGTCGTTAAAGAAGAGCGGCGCAGCAACGGGCACTTCATCTTCTACAAGCTGAAGCGCAAACTGGTGTTCTTCAAGGATCTGTTCTGCGGACCAGCGCTCAGGACGATAGAACTTTACCACATAGCGATGGCGCTCTTCGTCCTGGAACTGATAAACGCGGTTCTCATAGCTGTTTAGCGGGGTGAGACCGGAGTCCACCCGTATACCCAGATCGAATAACCCATCGATAATGGTATCCGGGCGAAGCGTCTGAAAAGTAAAAGCCTTATCGTGCATCCTGACTTCCGATAATCGTACGAATAGTTCAGGATATCATCTCATTGCACTTTACGCGGCAGCGCTTACAACCTTTTACTCTTTTATTACCCCGCGGGCGCGCAGCAGCGCGGTTTTAAAGTCCTCTTCATAATCCTTCTGAATACCGGGAATGACAGCATCTTTAGAAGAGTCACGCATCTTCAGGTGATAGATCAGAATATCGTCGGAAAGATCGCTCAGTTCGCCATCATAGCCAGCCTCTTTCGCCAGTTTCTGCAAAAATTGCATCAGATTCAGTTCAGGCTCTTTCTGCCAGGCAGGCTGGAGGAGTTCAATTACTTCATTCAGACGTTTACATTTCATGGTCATGCTCCTTACTCTTGATAGGGACAAGTTAACAGGGTCAATCCCACAATGAAAGAGGCGATATTCAGATGCAAAGCGAGGCGATAACCGGCGTCGTGCTGGCAGGCGGCAAAGCCACGCGAATGGGCGGCATTGATAAAGGATTACAGGCGCTAAATGGTCGCCCTCTCTGGCGTCACGTCGCGGAGACATTAGCCCCGCAGGTAGATGAGTTAGTCATTAGCGCCAATCGTCATCTTGAACAGTGGCGTGCCAGCGGATATCCGGTCTTTCGAGACATACAGGAGGGTTATCAGGGGCCGCTGGCCGGAATGCTTGCTGTGATGCAGCAGGTCGCGAGCCCATGGTTTGTTTTTTGCCCCTGCGACACGCCGTTCATTCCATCCTTTTTGGTGGAGCGCTTTATCCAGCAGAAAGGGGCCGCACCGGTCGTTTGGGCCCATGACGGCGAACGGGATCATCCCGCCGTTGCATTAGTTCATCGTCAAATCATTCCGGAACTGGAGGCTTATCTGGCTCATGGAGAGCGCAGGGTGATGGTCTTTATGCGACAAGTGGGTGGGCGCCCGGTGAATTTCAGCGATGTGAAATCAGCGTTCATCAATGTAAATACGCTTGAAGATTTGCAGCAGATGCAGGAGCCATCATGACCCCATTACTGGCGATCGCCGCATGGAGCGGTACCGGAAAAACAACATTATTAAAGCGTCTTATCCCTGAGCTTTGCGTCAGAGGTCTGCGTCCCGGGCTGATAAAACATACCCATCATGATATGGACGTCGATAAGCCCGGCAAAGATAGCTATGAATTACGTAAGGCGGGCGCTGCGCAGACTATTGTCGCCAGCGAACAGCGCTGGGCGTTGATGACGGAGACGCCAGAGACGCCGGGATTAGATCTCACGTGGCTTGTCAGTCGAATGGATGTCAGCAAACTGGACCTGGTTTTAGTGGAGGGGTTCAAACATGAACCCGTGCCGAAGATCCTACTTTTTCGGCAAAACAGCGGCCATCGTGTAGAAGAGCTGATAATTGATGAACATACCATCGCCGTGGCCAGCGATATGCCCATCGCGACCTCGCTTCCGCAGTTGGATTTAAATGATATTCAACAGATCGCGACATTTATTGCGAATTGGTTAGAGAGGCATTAGCAGTTTATCGGTAGGGATTGCTTCTTAACACAGACGTTAATGAATGGCATCGGCAGACAGGGGCCTCCCCGGAGGCGGTGCTGCGCACCTTGTCCGGGCTACAGGTCGTGCAGGGCGGGTGCGAATCCGTAGCCCCGGTAAGCGCAGCGCCACCGGGGAGA
>NZ_KB976100.1:5158896-5296396 GCF_000398905.1 Klebsiella sp. KTE92 | reverse complement strand
CACGGAGTTAGCCGGTGCTTCTTCTGCGGGTAACGTCAATCGACAAGGTTATTAACCTCACCGCCTTCCTCCCCGCTGAAAGTGCTTTACAACCCGAAGGCCTTCTTCACACACGCGGCATGGCTGCATCAGGCTTGCGCCCATTGTGCAATATTCCCCACTGCTGCCTCCCGTAGGAGTCTGGACCGTGTCTCAGTTCCAGTGTGGCTGGTCATCCTCTCAGACCAGCTAGGGATCGTCGCCTAGGTGAGCCGTTACCCCACCTACCAGCTAATCCCATCTGGGCACATCTGATGGCATGAGGCCCGAAGGTCCCCCACTTTGGTCTTGCGACGTTATGCGGTATTAGCTACCGTTTCCAGTAGTTATCCCCCTCCATCAGGCAGTTTCCCAGACATTACTCACCCGTCCGCCGCTCGTCACCCGAGAGCAAGCTCTCTGTGCTACCGCTCGACTTGCATGTGTTAGGCCTGCCGCCAGCGTTCAATCTGAGCCATGATCAAACTCTTCAATTTAAGTTTGATGCTCGTGAATTAAACTTCGTAATGAATTACGCATGTTCACTCAGAGACTTGGTATTCATTTTTCGTCCGAGGACGTTAAGAATCCATGTCACTTTGAGTGCCCACACAGATTGTCTGATAAATTGTTAAAGAGCAGTGCCGCTTCGTTTTTCGCTGCGGCGCGGGGTGTGCATATTACGCTTTCCCGCTTCAGAGTCAAGCATTTATTTTTGCTTTTCTCTGCGAGGTTCTCACCGGAACCCCGCTGACCCGGCGGCTTGCTTGCCGTTGTTCCGTGTCAGTGGAGGCGCATTATAGGGAGTAATTCTGAGGTGACAAGGGGAAATTCAAAAAAACTTTTCAACCGTCTCTTTTTTCAACAATGCGGCGAGGAATGTCGCAAAAAACCGCCGTTTTGCTGTTTTAACCGACGAAACGGGACGCCTGGTGGCATACTGTTAGAGTAAAGAAAAGAAAGGAACGGCATTTATGTCTTTAAGCGCACAGCAACTGGCGGCACAAAAGAACATCTCCTGGGTACTGGCCGAGAAGCTCGCCCAAAAAATACTGACTGGCGAATATCAGCCGGAAAGCATTCTTCCCGGCGAGATGGAGTTGGGGGAGCAGTTCGGTGTGAGCCGTACCGCCGTCCGTGAAGCGGTGAAGACGCTAACGGCAAAAGGCATGTTGCTGCCCCGCCCTCGCATTGGCACCCGGGTGATGCCGCGCAGCAGCTGGAACTTCCTTGATAAGGAACTCCTGTCCTGGTGGCTAACAGAAGATAACTTCGAAGAAGTGGTGAGCCACTTTCTCGTCATGCGCAGCAGCCTGGAGCCACAAGCCTGTTTTCTCGCTGCCGCTAACGGCTCCGCAGAACAAAAAGCGCAGCTCAATACTTTAATGGAAGAGATGATTGCCTTGAAACGTCATTTTCAGCGCGATCGCTGGATAGAGGTCGATATGGCCTGGCATGAACATATCTATGAAATGAGCGGTAATCCTTTCCTCAGCTCATTCGCTTCTTTATTTCATTCCGTCTACCACACCTACTTCACGTCGATTACGCAAAATGAAGTAGTGAAGCTGGATCTCCACCAGGCGATTGTCGATGCCATTCTCAACAGTGATGCGCCAGGTGCCTTGCTCGCCTGCCAGGCGTTGTTGAACGCCCCTCACCCCGTAAATCAATAACAAGGAATTGGCATGAGCAGAAAAAAAGGGCGCAGTATGGCTGGCCTGCCGTGGATCGCGGCGATGGCCTTCTTTATGCAGGCGCTGGATGCCACCATTCTTAACACCGCCCTCCCGGCTATTGCCCACAGTCTTAATCGTTCTCCCTTAGCGATGCAGTCGGCCATTATCAGCTATACGCTGACGGTAGCGATGCTGATCCCGGTCAGCGGCTGGCTGGCCGATCGCTTCGGCACGCGCCGGGTCTTTATCATCGCTGTTAGCTTGTTCACTTTGGGGTCTCTCGCCTGCGCGCTCTCCAGCTCATTAATGGAGCTGGTCATTTTTCGGGTGATTCAGGGGATCGGCGGGGCGATGATGATGCCGGTGGCGAGGCTGGCGCTGCTGCGCGCCTATCCCCGCAGCGAGCTGCTTCCGGTACTGAACTTTGTGACCATGCCAGGTCTGGTGGGGCCGATACTGGGCCCGGTGCTCGGCGGGGTGTTTGTCACCTGGGCCAGCTGGCATTGGATTTTCCTGATAAACATTCCCATCGGGGTGATTGGCATTCTATATGCCCGCAAATACATGCCGAATTTCACAACGCCGCGCAGGCGCTTCGATATAACCGGTTTTCTGTTATTTGGCTTAAGCCTGGTACTGTTTTCCAGCGGTATTGAACTGTTTGGAGAAAAAATCGTGGCGACATGGCTGGCGCTGGCCGTGATTGCCGTCAGTCTGTTACTGCTCGTGGCCTATGTTCGCCACGCGCGCCGCCATCCGGCGCCGCTTATCTCGCTCTCTTTATTTAAGACGCATACTTTCTCAGTCGGCATTGCTGGCAACCTTGCCACGCGTTTGGGTACCGGCTGTGTGCCATTTCTGATGCCGCTGATGCTGCAGGTTGGCTTCGGCTATCCGGCCATTATCGCCGGCTGTATGATTGCCCCTACCGCTATCGGCTCCATTATTGCGAAATCTACCGTTACCCAGGTGCTGCGCTGGTTTGGCTATCGTAAGACCCTGGTGGGGATCACGGTATTTATTGGCCTCATGATTGCCCAGTTCTCGCTGCAGTCGCCAGAGATGCCGCTGTGGATGCTTCTTCTGCCACTGTTTGTGCTGGGGATGGCGATGTCCACGCAGTTCACCTCGATGAATACCATTACGCTGGCCGATCTGACGGATGACAATGCCAGCAGCGGTAACAGCCTGCTGGCGGTGACCCAGCAGCTTTCAATCAGTCTCGGGGTGGCCATCAGCGCTGCGGTGCTGCGCTTCTATGAAGGTTTTGACAATGCCAGCACGGTACAGCAGTTTCACTACACCTTTATAACCATGGGCGTGATCACCATCGTGTCGGCGCTGATGTTTATGCTGTTAAGAGCGAAAGATGGCCGTAATCTGATTAGCGAGCGGCACAAACGCTAAGCGGAGCCACGAACCACCAGCTCCGGCGTTAACTGAACGCGTTGCTGCTTTTGCTGCGGATCGGCCATTCGATGGATCAGCACATCGATGGCCAGTTCTCCCAGCTCATCTTTTGGCTGGTGAATGGTGGTCAACGGCGGTGTCATATAGCGTGCCAGCTCAATATCATCGTAGCCCACCAGCGCCATGTCCTGCGGAATGTGCAAACCGGCCTGGTACAACGCCTGATAAGCGCCAACCGCCATGGCATCGTTGCCGACAAATACCGCCTGCGGCCGCTGCGGCAAAGCCAGCAGCTGCTGCATCGCGCTAAACCCGCCGCCAAACTCAAAATCACTGGTCACCACGTATCCGTCGGCAACCGGCAGGCCGCAGCGCGCCATCGCAGCATGGTAACCTTCAAGGCGCAGACGAGCCGGGGTTTTATCCAGCGGGCCGGCAATACAGGCAATGCGCGAATGCCCCTGGTCAATCAGATACTGGGTCGCCATATCGCCGCCAAGTAGCGAGTTATCCTGAATCAGATCGCTATCGCCATCAAAGGGAGCCCAGTCCATCATGACCGTCGGTACCGACGGATAGCGCTGCATAATTTCCGGAGAGGGCTGATGGGTCTCCGTGCACAGCAGCAGTAGTCCATCGACGCGTTTTTGCATTAGCGTCTCCAGATTACGATTCATTCGCTGCTCATCACCTTCCGTATTACAGAGTACGAGGCTATAACCCCGCTCAAAACAGCTGCGCTCTACGCCCCGCACCAGCTCCGAATAAAACGGATTGGTACTGGCAGTGATGAGCATGCCGATGGTACGGGTTTGATTAAGCTTAAGGCTACGCGCCAGCGCAGAGGGGGCGTAGTTGAGGCTTTTGATCGCAGCGTCTACTTTGGCGGTAATCGCCTCACTGACAAAGCGGTCCTTATTGATGACGTGTGACACCGTCGATGTGGAAACGCCCGCGACGCGGGCCACATCTTTCATCGTAGCCAAGCATTACCCCTGTTGCGCTAAAAATTCATCAATCTCTGTGCGCCACGGCACGGATGGCTGCGCGCCTTTGCGGGTCACGGCGATCGCCGCCGCGGCATGCGCAAAGCGGATCGCTTCTGGCAGGGAAGTCCCTTCCAGCAACGCGGTCACCAGCGCGCCGTTAAAGGTATCACCGGCAGCGATAGTATCAATGGCCTGCACACGAAAGCCCGGGATCCGACGACTTTCGCCTTCGGCACTGAGCCAGACGCCGCGGCTGCCGAGGGTGATCATCACCGTACCAATGCCTTTGGCATGCAGCACGTCGGCGGCTTTTGCCGCATCCTCGTCGCTCTCAACGCGAATACCGGTCAGCTTTTCCGCTTCGGTTTCGTTGGGGGTAATGATATCCACCAGCGCCAGCAGTTCATCGGACAGTTCACGCGCTGGCGCGGGATTAAGCACCACGGTGGTCTGATGGCGATGGGCGATTTTCGCCGCCGCCAGGACGCTCTCCAGCGGCGACTCCAGCTGCATTAACAGCGCCTGTGCGCTAGCGATACGTTCCTTTTCCGCCTCAACCTGGGAGACGGAAAGCGCCGCATTGGCGCCGGCATGAATACCGATGACATTCTCACCTTCGGCGTTAACGAAGATTAACGCCACGCCGGTCGCTTCCCCGGCGACTGCGCGCACAGGCGCCACGTCGATTTTATCGCTCGCCAGCTGGCGGCGGATGCGTTCACCGATGTCGTCATCACCGGTGCAGGCGATAAACGCGATATCCGCTCCGCTGCGCCCGGCGGCGACCGCCTGGTTGGCCCCTTTACCACCGAAAGCCACCTGATAATGGTTGCCGGTGACGGTTTCACCCGGCGTCGGGAAAGCGTCAAGGTTAAGAATGTGATCGGCATTGATACTGCCAAGGACGACAAGTTTGCCTGCAGTTTTCATCATTTCTGTTCCCGGGAAAGCGCGCCACCGGGATCCGGTGGCGCATGCCCTGCTTTTCTTTTTTTATATTGTCCCTCGGACCGTTGCCAGTCCGAATCGCATTTTACTGCTTAACGACCAGCTTCAGCTCAACCGGGTAGTTAGCTTCCACTTTTTCGCCCTTCAGTACCTTATCAGCCGTCTCAACGCCTTTCGCGCCGATCTGCTCCGGCAACTGTGCGACGGTCGCCGCCAGTTTGCCACTGTTTACTGCTTTTTCGCCATCCGGAGTGCCGTCAAATCCAACCACCATCACATCGGACTTGCCTGCGGTCTGCAGCGCGCGCAGGGCGCCCAGCGCCATTTCATCATTTTGCGCGAATACCGCCTGCACGTCAGGATGCGCGGTCAGCAGGTTCTGCATCACGTTCAGCCCTTTGGTACGGTCGAAATCGGCTGGTTGGCTGGCCAGGACGTTAAACTTGTGCGCCGCCACGGCCTGTTTAAAGCCTTCGCCGCGCTCGCGCGCCGCAGAAGTCCCGGCAATGCCCTGCAGCTCAATGACTTTCGCACTTTCACCCACTTTTTTCGCGATGTAATCGCCAGCCATTTTTCCGCCCTGCACGTTGTCAGACGCAATATGGCTCACGACATCGCCTTTTGTGGCCTGACGGTCAAGGGTGATGACCGGGATTTTCGCCTGGTTTGCCATCTTCACGGCGTTGCCGACGGCATCAGAGTCGGTGGGGTTGATCAGCAGCAGCTTGGCGCCGCGCACCGTCAAATCCTGGACGTTCGCCAGCTCTTTCGCCGGGTTGTTCTGGGAGTCCAGCACCACCAGGTTGTAGCCCAGCTTGTCAGCTTCTTTTTGCGCGCCGTCTTTCAGCGACACGAAGAACGGGTTATTCAGGGTAGAGATAACCAGAGCGATGGTGTCTTTGGCCATCGCGTTTGCGCTGACGGTCGCACTTAGCGCAACAGCAGAGACCAGGGTCGCCAGTTTTTTCATATTCATAGTTAAGATGTCCTGTAGAGTTCTCAGTTACTGCTTTTTGTTATCTACCAGTACCGCCAGCAAAATCACCACCGCTTTAACGATCATCTGGTAATAGGAAGAAACGCCTAAAAGATTAAGACCATTATTCAGGAAGCCAAGGATCAGCGCGCCAATCAGCGTGCCGACAATGCGTCCTTTGCCGCCCGCGAGGCTGGTGCCACCGAGCACCACCGCCGCAATAGCGTCCAGCTCATAGCCCGTCCCCGCCGTCGGCTGCGCGGAGGAGAGACGCGCCACTTCGATGATCCCGGCCAGCGACGCCAGCATCCCGCACAAGGCGTAGACGATAATTTTGACTTTATTGACGCTAATCCCGGACAGACGCGTCGCCGCTTCATTACCGCCCAGCGCGTAAATATAACGGCCCAGGCGAGTATGGTGCAGCATGTACCAGGCCGCCAGGAAGACAATCGCCATAATCCATACCGGCGTCGGGATCCCCAGCGGACGCCCGATGCCAAACCAGCCGAACAGATCGGCGTTATCGCTAAAGCCGGTATTGATCGGGCTGCCGTTGGTGTACACCATGGTCACACCGCGCAGCAGCAGCATCATCACCAGGGTGGCGATGAAGGCCTGCACGCGGCCTTTCGCCACAATCACCCCGGTGACTGCGCCGATCGCGGCACCTAATGCGAGGGCGGCAGCGACCGCCACCAGCGCATTAACCTCAATGCCGACAATCGACGCCGCCACCGCACCGGTGAGCGCCAACAGGGAGCCGACGGACAGGTCGATCCCCGAGGTCAGTATGACCAGCGTCATCCCTACCGCCATGATGGCGTTAACGGAGGTCTGTTGCAGGATATTGAACAGGTTATTGACGGTAAAAAAGTTGGGGCTCATGGTCGATACCACCGCGATCAGCACCAGCAGGGCAATCAGCGATTTTTGCTCCATCAGCCACGCTTTCGTGAAATAACGGCGACCAGTAACAGCCTGGGTTGTCATCTTTCTTACTCCTGATTCACACGGTTAAGCTTGCCCACAGCGGCAGCCATCAATACTTCCTGGGTGGCCTGCTCGCGTGTGAATTCACCGCCGAGATGCCCTTCATGCATCACAATGATGCGATCGCTCATGCCCAACACCTCCGGCATCTCAGAGGAGACCAGAATGATGCTCAGGCCATCGGCTTTGAACTGATTGATGAGCTGGTAGATCTCTTTCTTCGCCCCGACGTCGACGCCGCGGGTCGGTTCATCAAGGATCAGCACCTTTGGCCGGGTCATCAGCCCGCGGGCAATGGCGACCTTTTGCTGGTTGCCGCCGGAAAGCAGGCCGATTGCCTGCTCCATGGACGGCGTTTTGACGTTAAACAGCCGAATGAAATCACTGACCGCCTGCTGTTCATCTTTATGCTTAAGGCTGCCGCCCGCCCGGCTGAAGTAGCGTAGCGCCGTCAGGGACATATTTTCTTTTACCGACATCCCGAGAACCAGGCCATCGCGCTTACGATCTTCGGAGATATAGACAATGCCGTTCGCCAGACCGTCCTGCGGCGAGCGGGTCACCACTTCATGGCCATCCAGCGTCACGGAGCCGCTGCTGCGCGGCAGCGCGCCGTACAGCACTTTCATCAGTTCGGTCCGTCCGGCGCCCATCAGCCCGGCGACACCCAGGATTTCCCCCTGGCGCAAGGTAAAGGTCACGTTTTCCACGCCCGGGCCGCAGAGATTATCGACCTTCAGGCGCACCGCGCCCGGCGCCTTATCGAGATGTGGATATTGATCTTCCAGCTTACGGCCGACCATCATCTCGATCAGTCGGTCCTCATCCAGCGAAGCCACTTCGCGCTCGGCGATAAACTGCCCGTCACGAAAGACGGTCACGTCGTCGCAAATCTCGAAGATCTCTTTCATACGGTGGGAGATATAGACGATGCCGCGCCCCTGCGACTTCAGTTCGCGGATGACGCGGAACAGCGATTCGGTTTCGGTATCGGTCAGCGCATCGGTCGGTTCATCCATAATGATGACTTTCGATTCGAAGCTCAGCACTTTGGCGATCTCCACCATTTGCTGATCGCCAATCGACAGATCGCCCACCAGCTTCTGGCTGTTAAAGCGGAGATTCAGCTTTGCCAGCAGCTTGTCGGCTTCGGCATACATCTGCTTCCAGTCGATTTTGCCAAAACGGTTAACAAATTCGCGACCAAGGAAGATGTTCTCGGCAATCGTCAATTGCGGGATCAGGTTCAGTTCCTGGTGGATGATACCGATCCCGGCTTCCTGGGAGGATTTGGGGCCGTTAAAGGTCGTCTCTTTGCCTAACCACAGCAAAGAGCCGGCATCACGGGTGTAGATCCCGGTCAGCACCTTCATCATGGTGGACTTGCCGGCGCCATTTTCCCCTACCAGCGCCATCACCCGACCGGCATAGACATTCAGCGCCGCGCCGGAGAGCGCCTTGACGCCAGGGAACGCTTTATCGATCCCTTTTAGTTGCAATAAGGCTTCCATGGCGGCGACCTCAGAACGTGACGCCGGCACAGAGAATGATATTCGCAAACGGGGAACACTCCCCGCTGCGAATTACCGCCTGACTGTCTGCGGTTTGTTTTTTGAACTGCTCATGGCTGGTGTAACGAATTTCAATGGTATTTCCCTGGTGCTGCTGCAGCTGCTCAAGGTGAGTGAGCAACGTCGCGTGGAGCTGCGGATTATGGGTTTTAATCTCTTCCGCGATAACAGCCGCTTCAACCTGCATTTCCGTCGTCACCACTTCCAGCACCTGCATAAAGGAAGGTACGCCCTGAGTCAGCGCCATATCAATGCGCGTGCTGCTGCGGGGAACCGGTAATCCGGCATCGCAGACCACCAGCGTATCGGTGTGGCCCAGGCGGGAAATGACCGCGGAAATATCAGCGTTAAGTACGGTGCCTTTTTTCATTTTTCTCTTTTGCTCCACTAGCGAAACGTTTCGCTAAAATAATTATTATCAATGTGTGAGCAGAAAACCATCACCAGAAGAGAGAAATGTGATCGCCATCGAAACGTTTCGCAAGACAGCGACAGGAGATGACAGCCGGAGTGAGAAACAAAAAGCCCTTCGCAATGGAAGGGCTTTTTTGACATCAGATTTCGACCTGGGTACCGAGCTCGATAACCCGGTTTGGCGGGATTTCAAACTGATCCGGCGCCCGCAGGGCGTTACGCTGCAGCAGCAGATAAAGCTTGCCGCGCAGGCGCAGATACCACGGTCGTTTGCCGATAATCAGCGACTCATGCGACATGAAGAACGAGGTCTCCATCATTCGGCAACTGAGTCCTTCCAGGCCACAGCGATGGAACACCTCTTCAACGTTCGGCGTTTCCCGCCAACCGTAGCTGGCCACCACCCGCCAGAACGACGGCGACAGCTGCTCAATCTGCACCCGGCGAACGTTATGCACGTAAGGCGCGTCTTCGGTGCGCAGAGTCAGAAGGATTACTCGCTCATGCAGCACCTTGTTGTGCTTCAGGTTATGCAGCAGGGCAAACGGGATCACGTTCAGGGCGCGGGACATATACACCGCGGTACCCGGCACACGCACCGGCGGTGACTTCTCCAGCGAAGAGATCATCGCTTCCAGCGAATTGCCATGCTCGTGCATTCGGCGCAGCAGGCGGAAACGTTCGCTCTTCCAGGTGGTCATCACCGTGAACATCACCAGCCCCAGGGACAACGGCAGCCAACCGCCGGAGACAATCTTATCGAGGTTCGCCGAAAACAGCGGAATATCGATACACAGGAAGGCCACCAGCATCAGGCCGACAAACAGCTTATTCCAGTGCCAGTTTTTGCGCGCCACCGTTGCCGACAGAATGGAGGTCAGCACCATGGTGCCCGTGACCGCGATACCATACGCCGCCGCCAGATTAGACGAATGCTCAAAGCTGACAATAACGATGACCACAGAAACGTACAGCAGCCAGTTAATGAACGGGATGTAAATCTGTCCGGACTCCATTTCCGAGGTGTGGATAATGCGCATCGGCGACAGATAGCCCAGACGCACTGCCTGACGGGTCAGGGAGAAGACCCCGGAGATCACCGCCTGCGAGGCGATAACCGTCGCCAGCGTGGCGATAATCAGCATCGGGATCAGCGCCCACTCCGGCGCCAGCAGGAAGAACGGGTTTTTAATCGCTTCCGGGTGCTTCAGCAGTAGCGCGCCCTGGCCAAAATAGTTCAGCACCAGCGAGGGCAGCACGACGGAGAACCAGGCCACGCGGATCGGCAGTTTGCCGAAGTGACCCATATCGGCGTACAGCGCTTCCACCCCGGTAATCGACAGCACCACCGCGCCGAGCGCAATAAAGGAAACCGTTTTGTACTGCAGGAAGAAATGCACCGCCCAGTAGGGGTTTAGCGCCTGAAGAACTTCCGGGTTAGCGTAAATGCTTCGCGCGCCGAGCACCGCCAGCAACAGGAACCAGATCAGCATAATCGGCGCAAACAGCTTACCGACCATGCCGGTCCCGTGCTTCTGGATCACAAACAACAGGGTCAGCACGATAATGGAGATAGGGACAATCCAGGTATCAAGCTGCGGGGCGATAATTTCTAACCCCTCTATCGCCGACATAACGGAAATCGCCGGCGTAATCACCACTTCGCCATAGAAGAAGCTACCGCCGATCAGGCCGAGGATCACCAGTACGGAGGTCATTCGGGCCGAGGTATTACGTCCGGCCAGCGACATCAGCGTTAAGATCCCGCCTTCCCCGGCGTTATCCGCCCGCATCACGAACGTGATGTATTTAATCGATACGGTAAAGATTAACAGCCAGAAAATCAGCGACAAAAAGCCAAACACGGCGTCGCGTTCAACGCCAAAGCCAAACTGACCTGACAGGCATTCGCGCAAGGTATACAGTGGACTGGTACCGATATCGCCGTACACCACGCCGATGGCCGCCAACGTTAATGCCGGCAACGATTGTTTATTATCAGTGCTCATAGACTAGTCTTTTCGTTTATAAAACAAATGTGTGCCTAGTCCCTTGGCCCACAAAAAGCGCACAGTATGCACGATTATTTGCGAAATCGTACCCCTAACAGACACCATATTAACCTGGCTCAAAAAAAATAAATCGATTCTTCAGGCTATTACCGCCCCTGCTCTAACATCTATACTCGACCCAATAACGATACATGACAAAGCACGCAACTCAATTATGGCTCAAACACATTTACTGGCTGAAAGAATTTCCCGGCTCAGCGCGGCACTCGAAAAAGGACTCTTTGAACGCAGCCACGCGATACGCCTCTGCCTGCTGGCGGCGCTCAGCGGCGAGAGCGTTTTTTTGCTCGGCCCACCGGGGATCGCCAAAAGCCTGATTGCCCGCCGCCTCAAATTCGCCTTCCAGCAGGCGCGCGCTTTTGAATACCTGATGACCCGCTTCTCCACCCCGGAAGAAGTTTTTGGGCCACTGTCCATTCAGGCACTGAAGGATGAAGGCCGTTACGAACGTTTAACCGCCGGCTACCTGCCGGAAGCCGAAATCGTCTTTCTCGATGAAATATGGAAAGCGGGTCCGGCGATCCTCAACACCCTGCTGACGGCGATTAACGAACGTCACTTCCGCAATGGGGCGCACGAAGAGAAAATCCCGATGCGCCTGCTGGTGGCCGCGTCGAACGAACTCCCCGAAGCCGACAGCAGTCTGGAAGCGCTGTATGACCGAATGCTGATCCGTCTGTGGCTTGATAAAGTGCAGGATAAAGGTAATTTCCGTTCAATGCTGGTCAGCCAGCAGGATGAAAACATCAATCCAGTGCCCAGCGCGCTGCAGGTTAGCGACGAAGAGTTTACCCAATGGCAGCAGCAGATCGGCAATATCAAACTGCCAGACGCGGTGTTTGAGCTGATATTCCAGCTCCGCCAGCAGCTGGATGCCCTGCCAAATGCGCCGTACGTCTCGGATCGCCGCTGGAAAAAGGCCATTCGCCTGCTGCAGGCCAGCGCCTTCTTCAGCGGGCGCGACAGCATCGCGCCGATAGATCTGATCCTGCTGAAAGATTGTCTGTGGCACAACGTCGAGAGCATGAACCTGATGTCGCAGCAGCTGGAAACGCTCATGACCTGTCACGCCTGGCAACAGCAGGCGATGCTGACGCGGCTGGGGGCCATTGTCCAGAGACGCATTCAGATCCAACAGCAGCAAAGCGACAAAACGGCGTTGAAGGTCACCCGCCTTGGCGGGATGTTTAGCCGCAAACCGCATTATGAATTGCCGGCGGAGATCCAGGGGACCACCCTGACGCTGCTGCTGCAGCAGCCGCTCAAACTTCACGATATGGAAGTGATCCACATTACTTTTGAACGCGAGGCGTTAGCCAACTGGCTGGAAAAGGGCGGTGAGATCCGCGGTAAGCTCAACGGGATCGGCTTTGCCCAACTGCTCAATATGGATGTCGACACCAGCCAGCACCTGGTCGTCCGCGACGTCAGCCTGCAGGGCTCACGCCTCGCGCTGCCCGGTAGTGCATCGCAGGAGAACATGCCGGCAGAAATTCGCCAACAGCTGGAGGCGCTCGATGATGAGTGGCACCAGCAACACAACCGCTTCAGCGAGCAGCAAAAGTGTCTGTTTATCCCGGTCGAGTGGCTGGGAAGAATCGAAGCCAGCCTGCAGGACGTCGGCGCGCAGATTAAACAGGCGAAGCAGCCATGACGCTCGATATGCTGAATGTCATGCTGGCAGTCAGCGAAGAGGGAATGATCGAGGAGATGCTGCTGGCGCTGCTGGCCTCTCCTCAGCTGGCGGTGTTCTTTGAGAAATTCCCCCGCCTGAAAAACATCATCGCGGCGGATATTCCACGCTGGCGTGAAGCCGTTCGCGCCCGTTTGAAAGAAGTTAACGTCCCGCCGGATCTGGACGCCGAAGTGCAAACCTATCAGCAGGCTCAGCTACTCTCTACCTCGCAGTTTATTGTCCAGCTCCCGCAGATCCTCGGCAAACTGCACCAGCTACAGTCTCCTTTTGCCGCTCAGGCGCAGAAGCTGGTGGATGACAATGCCACCTTTACCCCGGCGTTGCATACGCTGTTTTTACAGCGCTGGCGCCTGAGCCTGGTGGTGCAAGCCACCAGCCTTAACCAGCAACTGCTGGATGAAGAACGCGATCAGTTACTCAGTGAGGTCCAGGAACGAATGACGCTCAGCGGTCAGCTCGATCCGGTACTGGCGGAAAATGACACTGCCGCCGGGCGTCTGTGGGATATGAGCGCTGGCGAACTCAAACGCGGCGACTATCAGTTGATCGTGCGCTATGGCGATTTTCTCAACCAGCAACCGGAGCTACTGCAGCTGGCGGAACAACTCGGACGTTCACGGGAAGCGAAATCCGTGCCGAAGAAAGACGCCCCGATGGAAACCTTTCGCAGCCTGGTGCGCGAGCCGGCGACAGTACCGGAGCAAGTCGACGGCCTCCAGCAGAGTGACGACATTCTTCGCCTGCTGCCGCCGGAGCTGGCGACGCTCGGCATCACGGAGCTGGAGTTTGAATTTTATCGCAAGCTGGTGGAGAAACAGCTGCTCACCTACCGGCTGCATGGCGACGCCTGGCGTGAGAAAATCACCGAACGCCCGGTAACACGGCAGGATTTTGATGAACAGCCGCGCGGGCCCTTTATTGTCTGCGTCGATACGTCAGGGTCGATGGGCGGTTTTAACGAGCAGTGCGCTAAGGCCTTTTGTCTGGCCCTGATGCGCGTCGCGCTGGCCGATAACCGTCGCTGCTTTATTATGCTGTTCTCCAGCGAAGTGGTGCATTACGAACTGACCAGCGAGCGCGGGCTGGAGCAGGCGATCCGCTTTTTAAGCCAGCGCTTTCGCGGCGGTACCGATCTGGCCAGCTGTTTTCGCGCCATTATTGAACGTCTGCAAAACCCGCAGTGGGTGGATGCGGATGCCGTCGTGATCTCTGACTTTATCGCCCAGCGGTTGCCGGATGAGGTGATTGCTCAGGTGGGGGAGTTACAGCGTAAGCACCAGCACCGTTTTCACGCGGTGGCGATGTCGGTACACGGCAAACCCGGCATCATGCGCATCTTCGATCATATCTGGCGCTTTGATACCGGGCTGCGTAGCCGCCTGCTGCGACGCTGGCGGCGCTAATTCATTACAGCAGCGCGGAAACGCTTTCGCGAACCTGGGCCGGCCATACGCCGCACTGTACCTGGCCGATATGGTCAAGCTGCAGCAGCAGCATCGTCAGACGAGACTGGCCAATGCCGCCGCCGATAGTCTGCGGCATCTCGCCGCGCAGCAGCGCCTGGTGCCATTCAAGCTGTAGGCGATCTTCATCGCCGGTCACGGCCAGCTGGCGCTTCAGCGCTTCGGCGTCAACGCGGATCCCCATTGAGGAGATCTCGAAAGCATCTTCCAGCACCGGGTTCCAAACCAGGATATCGCCGTTCAGACCGGCAAAGCCTTCAGAAATCTCTGTGCTCCAGTCATCATAATCCGGCGCACGCACGTCGTGGCGCTTACCGTCAGACAGTTTGCCGCCGATACCAATTAAGAAGACGGCCCCCAACTCTTTGGCAATGGCTCGCTCACGGCCTTTGGCATCAAGATCGGGATAGCGGCTCAGCAGCTCCTGGCTGTGAACAAAATGGATCTGTTCCGGCAGAAAAGGCTTCAGGCCAAATTCCTGGCTGACCGCCAGCTCGGTAGCTTTGATCCCGGCGTAGATCGCCTCGACGGTTGCCTTCAGTGTGCCGACGTGACGCTCTTCATCGCCCATCACGCGCTCCCAGTCCCACTGGTCAACATAAACGGAATGGATAGGCGTCAGACGGTCTTCATCGGGGCGAAGGGCCTTCATGTGCGTGTACAGCCCTTCGCCCGCGCTGAAGTCGTGTTGTCCCAGGGTTTGACGCTTCCACTTCGCCAGCGAATGAACCACTTCGAACTGGGCGTCGGGCAGTGTTTTCACTTTTACCTGAACCGCTTTCTCGCAGCCGGACAAGTTATCCTGCGTCCCATCGCCCACGCGGCTTAAGATTGGCGCCTGGACTTCAATCAGGCCAAGCTTCTCTTCCAGCTGACGGGAAAAGTGGGATTTAACGAAACTGATCTGGCGTTGTTTTGCGATATATGCGGTTTTCATTTTTATAACTCCTGCGTCCTGTTGCCATTGATTAAGCAACAAAACAGGGCCGCAATACAATAATCAATCAATAAAAAGCCGCATCGACTTTTAATTCATCAAAATATGACGCTAAAATAGCAAGAACCCTCAAACTTCATAAGAAAAAGATATGGAAAATTATCAGATCGACAATCTGGACCGCGGCATTCTCGATGCGCTGATGGCCAACGCCCGTACCGCCTATGCCGAACTGGCTAAACAGTTCAGCGTCAGCCCGGGCACCATTCATGTGCGCGTCGAAAAGATGAAACAGGCGGGTATCATTACCGGTGCGCGCATTGACGTCAGCCCCAAGCAGCTGGGCTATGATGTCGGCTGCTTTATCGGCATTATTCTCAAGAGCGCCAAGGACTACCCTTCCGCCCTTGCTCGCCTGGAAAGCCTGGAGGAGGTCACCGAGGCTTATTACACCACCGGCCACTACAGCATCTTTATTAAGGTGATGTGTAAATCCATCGATGCCCTGCAGCAGGTACTTATCAACAAGATCCAAACAATTGATGAAATTCAGTCCACCGAGACGCTGATCGTGCTGCAGAACCCGATCATGCGCACCATCAAGCCCTGATCGCTTTTTTTAATCCCACATTTTTCCACAGGTAGATCCCAGCTCGCTCACAGCGTACAATACGCCACTCTGAACAGTTGAGCGGGCGATCGGCGATCATGGCAGACATTACACTTATCAGCGGCAGTACCCTGGGCAGTGCGGAATATGTAGCAGAGCATCTGGCGGAAAAGCTGGAAGAAGCCGGCTACAGCACTGAAATCCAGCACGGTCCGCTGGTGGACGATCTGCAGGCAGAAGGGATCTGGTTAGTTATCTCTTCAACGCATGGCGCCGGCGACATTCCCGACAACCTGGTTCCCTTCTATGACGCATTGCTGGAGCAGAAGGCCGATCTTTCCGCCGTGCGCTTTGGCGCCATCGGGATCGGCAGCCGCGAATACGACACCTTCTGTGGGGCGATCGATAAATTAGAAGCAGCATTGAAGGCCAGCGGCGCAAAACAGATCGGCGAAACGCTGAAGATTAACGTGCTGGAACATGAAATTCCGGAGGATCCAGCGGAAATCTGGCTGGGATCCTGGAAAAATTTGCTCTGACAATTGTAAAGATCGTCGGATCTTCTGTGGATAACCATGCTTAAAAGCTTGGATCAACCGGTAGTTATCCAAAGAATAACCGTCGTATGGTTTTTGTGCTGTGTATAACCCTTCATTTTGATCCCAGCTTATACGGACCAGGATCACCGATCATTCACAGATAGTGATCCTTCTTAAGCTTTTGATCTTACATCGTGGATCCGACTTATCCACAAAGAGAGTCGATCCTAATAAGAGATCACAATAGAACAGATCTCTATATAAAGATCTTCTTTTTAATACTCAGGATCCCGGAGTCTTTCTCAAAAGACCAAAGCCGAGTAGAATCCACGGCCCGGGCTTCAATCCATTTTCAAACCGCGTTATGCGAGGCAGATCACCATGTTTTATCAGGATCCTTTTGACGTCATTATCATTGGCGGGGGTCATGCAGGCACTGAGGCCGCGATGGCCGCAGCGCGAATGGGCCAACAAACCCTGCTTTTGACACACAATATCGACACGCTGGGGCAGATGAGCTGCAACCCGGCGATTGGCGGCATTGGGAAAGGACACCTGGTAAAAGAAGTGGACGCACTCGGCGGATTGATGGCAACCGCGATCGATCAGGCGGGTATTCAGTTTAGGATACTAAACGCCAGCAAAGGGCCCGCGGTACGTGCCACTCGCGCCCAGGCAGACCGCGTGCTGTATCGTCAGGCGGTACGCACCGCGCTGGAGAACCAGCCGAACCTGATGATCTTCCAGCAGGCAGTGGAAGATCTGATTGTGGAAAACGATCGCGTCGTGGGCGCCGTCACTCAGATGGGCCTCAAATTCCGTGCCAAAGCGGTGGTGCTGACCGTCGGAACCTTCCTCGATGGCAAAATCCATATTGGTCTGGATAACTACAGCGGCGGGCGTGCCGGCGATCCGCCGTCAATTCCACTGTCTCGTCGTCTGCGTGAGCTGCCGCTGCGCGTAAGCCGCCTGAAAACCGGAACCCCACCGCGTATTGACGCCCGCACCATCGATTTCAGCGTGCTGGCGCAACAGCACGGCGATAACCCAATGCCGGTCTTCTCGTTCATGGGATCCGCGGATCAGCATCCGCGCCAGGTGCCGTGCTATATCACCCACACCAACGAGAAAACCCATGACGTGATCCGTAATAACCTCGATCGCAGCCCAATGTACGCTGGGGTGATCGAAGGGATCGGGCCACGCTATTGTCCGTCGATCGAAGACAAAGTCATGCGCTTTGCCGATCGCAACCAACATCAGATTTTCCTTGAACCGGAAGGCCTGACCTCAAACGAAATTTATCCGAACGGTATCTCCACCAGCCTGCCGTTTGATGTGCAAATGCAAATCGTCCGCTCAATGCAGGGGATGGAGAACGCGCGGATCGTCCGTCCTGGCTACGCCATTGAGTACGATTTCTTCGACCCACGCGATCTGAAGCCAACGCTCGAGAGCAAATTCATTCAGGGTCTGTTCTTTGCCGGACAGATCAACGGCACCACCGGTTATGAAGAAGCCGCTGCTCAGGGTCTGCTGGCCGGTCTTAACGCCGCCCGCTTCTCTGCGGAAAAAGAGGGCTGGGCGCCGCGTCGCGATCAGGCTTATCTCGGCGTGCTGGTGGATGACCTGTGCACCCTGGGTACCAAAGAACCGTACCGCATGTTTACCTCCCGTGCCGAATATCGTCTGATGCTGCGCGAAGATAACGCCGACCTGCGCCTGACCGAACAGGGGCGTGAGCTGGGTCTGGTGGACGATGAACGCTGGGCGCGGTACAACGAAAAGCTGGAAAGCATTGAACGTGAACGTCAGCGTCTGAAATCGACCTGGGTGAACCCGCAGGCAGAGAGCGCCGCCGAAGTGAATGCTCACCTGACGGCGCCGCTGTCGCGTGAAGCGAGTGGTGAAGATCTACTGCGTCGTCCGGAAATGACCTACGAGCAACTGATTCAGCTGTCGCCGTTCGCACCGGGACTGGAAGATCAACAAGCGGCCGAGCAGGTAGAGATCCAGGTGAAGTATGAAGGTTACATCGCTCGCCAGCAGGATGAGATCGAGAAACAGCAGCGTAATGAGAATACCGTGCTGCCGGCGACGCTCGATTACCGCCAGGTCACCGGGCTGTCTAACGAAGTGATCGCCAAACTGAACGACCATAAGCCGTCGTCGATAGGGCAGGCGTCACGCATTTCCGGGATCACGCCGGCGGCGATCTCTATTTTGTTGGTTTGGCTGAAAAAGCAGGGGATGCTGCGCCGCAGCGCCTGATTGCGGCCGCCTGCCTGCGCTGATTTCACTGTTGCATAATCAGCGTTCGCCTTTATCATTCATAGCCCGGTAAGCGTTAGCGCCTCCGGGCTCATTATTTTTTGAAGGTACAGACTGTGCTCAACAAACTTTCTCGTCTGCTGGATGAAGCGGGTATTTCGCTCACCGATCACCAGAAAAACCAGCTGGTGGCCTACGTCGGGCTGCTCGATAAGTGGAACAAAGCCTATAACCTGACCTCCGTTCGCGATCCGAATGAGATGCTGGTGCGTCATATCCTCGACAGCATCATCGTGGCGCCTTATCTGCAGGGCTCGCGCTTTATCGATGTCGGGACCGGACCGGGGCTCCCTGGCATTCCACTGGCCATCGTGCGTCCGGAGTCGCATTTCACCCTGCTCGACAGTCTCGGCAAGCGCGTGCGCTTCCTGCGTCAGGTGCAGCATGAGCTGAAGCTGGATAATGTCACCCCGGTGCAGAGCCGCGTGGAAGCCTTCCCGGCCGAACCGCCGTTTGACGGTGTGATAAGCCGCGCCTTCGCATCGCTCAATGATATGGTGAGCTGGTGCCATCATCTGCCGGCAGCGAACGGTCACTTCTATGCACTCAAAGGGTTAGCGCAAAAAGACGAAATGGAAAACCTGCCGGAAGGATATGCCATTGCTGAGGTGATTGAGCTGCATGTTCCTCAGTTGGAAGGGGAGCGGCACCTGGTGGTGATCACGCCAAAATCGCGTTAGTTTTTATCAAAAAATGTGGAAAAAATGTGGCCTGCGGATGTTACAAAAATAAAGGTCACCTCCCGATATTATCGGGCTGCATTTAACCATGTTTTTACTATGGCTTTTCTTGCAGTTAACTTAGCGTAAGTGATTCACTGACAAAATAGTCAACTTTGAAAATATCAGGGTGCTAAAAATCGACACAGATAAACAGCATAGTGATGTTAAATTTTTATTATAAATGTCAATAAAAGGTTTTTATTGTATGTGAGGTTGTTTTAGATAATGTCCTCACTTTTTATCTTGAATATCAAAAGCATGAAAAATAGTGTTTTATGTCCTTGATTCATTAAAGGGCGCTTGAAATGTTTATTATGTGATCTAATGCACGCTTTAATTGCCGTGTTTCCACGTTATTTGCAGTTTTGTATGACTGCTCACAGAACGCTGAAATGCACGGAAAGTTGTCCGTTGGAAAATAATTAAACATTTATTCACTATTTTGCTACTTATTGTTTGAAATCACGGGGCGTCACCGTATAATTTGTCCGCTTTTTGATGCTTGACTCTTCGTCTTAAAGGACGTTTTATACGACACGCGACATACCTCAAAGGGAGCAGGAGTAAAAACGTGATGTCAGTGTCGCTCTTGAGTCGAAACGTTGCTCGCAAGCTTCTGTTTATTCAGTTACTGGCAGTAATAGCAAGTGGACTGCTGTTCAGCCTCAAAGACCCCTTCTGGGGCATTTCCGCTGTATGCGGCGGTTTGGCGGTGGTTTTGCCGAACCTGATGTTTATGATTTTTGCCTGGCGTCATCAGGCGCATACACCAGCAAAAGGCCGTGTGGCCTGGACCTTCGCCTTCGGTGAAGCCTTCAAGGTGTTGCTGACCTTCGCCCTTCTGGCGATGGCGCTGGCTGTTTTAAAAGTGGTATTTATGCCGCTGATCGTGACGTGGGTTTTGGTGCTGGTGGTACAAGTTCTGGCGCCAGCTGTAATTAACAACAAAGGGTAAAGGCATCATGGCTTCAGAAAATATGACGCCGCAGGATTACATAGGACACCATCTGAACAACCTTCAGCTGGACCTACGTACATTCTCGCTGGTGGATCCGCACAACCACACAGCCACCTTCTGGACGCTCAACATTGACTCCATGTTTTTCTCGGTGGTTCTCGGTCTGCTGTTCCTTGCCATGTTCCGTAGCGTTGCTAAGAAAGCGACCAGCGGCGTACCAGGGAAATTCCAAACCTTCATCGAAATGATCATCGGCTTCGTCCATGGCAGCGTCAAAGACATGTACCATGGCAAGAGCAAGGTTATCGCGCCGCTGGCGCTGACCGTGTTCGTCTGGGTCTTCCTGATGAACCTGATGGACCTCTTGCCTATCGATTTCTTACCTTGGATCGGTGAGCACATACTCGGCCTGCCTGCACTGCGCGTGGTTCCGTCTGCCGACGTGAACATCACCCTGTCGATGGCGCTTGGTGTGTTCATCCTGATCATTTTCTACAGCATCAAAATGAAAGGCGTAGGTGGGTTCGTTAAAGAACTGACCATGCAGCCGTTCAATCACTGGGCGTTCATTCCTGTCAACTTAATCCTTGAAGGGGTAAGCCTGCTGTCCAAACCGGTTTCTCTTGGTCTGCGACTGTTCGGCAACATGTATGCCGGTGAGCTGATTTTCATTCTGATTGCTGGTCTGTTGCCGTGGTGGTCACAGTGGATCCTGAATGTGCCTTGGGCCATTTTCCACATCCTGATTATTACGCTGCAAGCCTTCATCTTCATGGTTCTGACGATTGTCTATCTGTCGATGGCGTCCGAAGAGCATTGATTTTTACCAACACTACTACGTTTTAACTGAAACAAACTGGAGACTGTCATGGAAAACCTGAATATGGATCTGCTGTACATGGCTGCCGCTGTGATGATGGGTCTGGCGGCAATCGGTGCTGCGATCGGTATCGGCATCCTCGGAGGTAAATTCCTGGAAGGCGCAGCGCGTCAACCGGATCTGATTCCTCTGCTGCGTACTCAGTTCTTTATCGTTATGGGTCTGGTGGATGCTATCCCGATGATCGCTGTAGGTCTGGGTCTGTACGTGATGTTCGCCGTCGCGTAGTAAGTTGTTAGAAACCTAAGCCACAGAGTTAATTAAAGAGGTATTGTGCTGTGAACATGAACGCAACAATCCTCGGCCAGGCCATCGCGTTTGTTATCTTCGTATGGTTCTGCATGAAGTACGTATGGCCGCCTTTAATGGCTGCCATCGAAAAACGCCAGAAAGAGATTTCTGACGGTTTAGCTTCTGCAGAACGCGCTAAGAAAGATTTGGACCTTGCACAGGCCAACGCGACCGACCAGCTGAAAAAAGCGAAAGCGGAAGCCCAGGTAATCATTGAGCAGGCGAACAAGCGTCGCTCTCAGATTCTGGACGAAGCTAAAGCTGAAGCAGAACAGGAACGCACCAAAATCGTTGCACAAGCGCAGGCTGAAATTGATGCTGAGCGTAAACGTGCACGCGAGGAGCTGCGTAAGCAGGTCGCTATCCTGGCTGTTGCTGGCGCCGAGAAGATCATCGAACGTTCCGTGGATGAAGCTGCTAACAGCGACATCGTGGATAAACTTGTCGCTGAACTGTAAGGAGGGAGGGGCTGATGTCTGAATTTGTAACGGTAGCTCGCCCCTACGCCAAAGCAGCTTTTGACTTTGCCGTCGAACACAACAGTGTTGAACGCTGGCAGGATATGCTGGCGTTTGCCGCCGAAGTGACCAAAAACGACCAAATGGCAGAGCTTCTCTCCGGTGCTTTGGCGCCGGAAACGCTCTCAGAAGCGTTTATCGCTATCTGCGGTGAGCAACTCGACGAAAACGGCCAGAACCTGATTAAGGTGATGGCGGAAAACAATCGTCTGAAGGTGCTCCCGGACGTTCTTGAGCAATTCATTCACCTGCGCGCGGCCAGTGAGGCCATCGCAGAGGTAGAAGTAATATCTGCCAACCAACTGAGTGATGAACAGCTTGCCAGGATCGTCAGCGCGATGGAAAAACGTCTGTCACGCAAAGTTAAGCTGAATTGCAAAATCGATAAGTCTGTTATGGCAGGTATTATCATCCGTGCGGGTGATATGGTCATTGATGGCAGCGTACGCGGCCGTCTTGATCGCCTTGCAGACGTCTTGCAGTCTTAAGGGGACTGGAGCATGCAACTGAATTCCACCGAAATCAGCGAACTGATCAAGCAGCGCATTGCTCAGTTCAATGTTGTGAGCGAAGCTCATAACGAAGGTACTATTGTTTCTGTAAGTGACGGTGTTATCCGCATCCACGGCCTTGCCGAATGTATGCAGGGTGAGATGATCTCCCTGCCGGGTAACCGTTACGCTATCGCATTGAACCTGGAGCGCGACTCCGTTGGTGCCGTGGTGATGGGTCCGTATGCTGACCTCGCCGAAGGCATGAAGGTTAAATGTACTGGCCGTATCCTGGAAGTTCCGGTTGGCCGTGGCCTGCTGGGCCGTGTGGTTAACACCCTGGGCGCGCCAATTGATGGTAAAGGTCCGCTGGAAAACGACGGTTTCTCCGCCGTAGAAGCGATCGCACCGGGCGTCATCGAACGTCAGTCCGTCGATCAGCCGGTACAGACTGGTTATAAATCCGTTGACGCCATGATCCCAATCGGTCGTGGTCAGCGTGAACTGATCATCGGCGACCGTCAGACCGGTAAAACTGCGCTGGCTATCGATGCCATCATCAACCAGCGTGATTCCGGTATCAAGTGCGTCTATGTTGCTATCGGCCAGAAAGCGTCCACCATTTCTAACGTGGTGCGTAAACTGGAAGAGCACGGCGCGCTGGCTAACACCATTGTGGTGGTAGCGACTGCATCCGAATCTGCTGCACTGCAATACCTGGCGCCATACGCCGGTTGCGCAATGGGCGAATACTTCCGCGACCGCGGCGAAGATGCGCTGATCATTTACGATGACCTGTCTAAACAGGCTGTTGCTTATCGTCAGATCTCCCTGCTGCTCCGTCGTCCGCCAGGACGTGAAGCCTTCCCGGGCGACGTATTCTACCTCCACTCTCGTCTGCTGGAGCGTGCTGCGCGTGTTAACGCCGAATACGTTGAAGCTTTCACCAAAGGTGAAGTGAAAGGGAAAACCGGTTCTCTGACCGCACTGCCGATTATCGAAACGCAGGCGGGTGACGTTTCCGCATTCGTTCCGACCAACGTAATCTCCATTACCGATGGTCAGATCTTCCTGGAAACCAACCTGTTCAACGCCGGTATTCGTCCTGCGGTTAACCCGGGTATCTCCGTATCCCGTGTTGGTGGTGCAGCGCAGACCAAGATCATGAAGAAACTGTCCGGTGGTATCCGTACCGCACTGGCGCAGTATCGTGAACTGGCAGCGTTCTCCCAGTTTGCATCCGACCTTGACGATGCAACCCGCAAACAGCTGGACCACGGTCAGAAAGTGACCGAGCTGCTGAAACAGAAACAGTATGCGCCGATGTCCGTCGCGCAGCAGTCTCTGGTTCTGTTCGCAGCAGAACGTGGTTACCTGGCTGATGTAGAACTGGCGAAAATCGGTAGCTTCGAAGCCGCTCTGCTGGCTTACGTCGACCGTGATCACGCTCCGCTGATGCAAGAGATTAACCAGTCCGGTGGCTATAACGACGAAATCGAAGGCAAGCTGAAAGGCATCCTCGATTCCTTCAAAGCAACCCAGTCCTGGTAACGTCTGGCGGTCTGTCTTAGGACAGGCCGCAAGGCATTGAGGAGAAGCTCATGGCCGGCGCAAAAGAGATACGTAGTAAGATCGCAAGCGTCCAGAACACGCAAAAGATCACTAAAGCGATGGAGATGGTCGCCGCTTCCAAGATGCGTAAATCGCAGGAGCGTATGGCGGCCAGCCGTCCTTACGCAGATACTATGCGCAAAGTGATTGGTCACCTTGCGAACGGTAATCTGGAATATAAGCACCCTTACCTGGAAGAACGCGACGTTAAGCGCGTGGGCTACCTGGTGGTGTCGACCGACCGTGGTCTGTGCGGCGGCTTGAACATTAACCTGTTCAAGAAACTGCTGGCGGAAATGAAAGCATGGTCCGATAAAGGCGTTCAGTGCGACCTCGCAATGATCGGCTCTAAGGGCGTCTCTTTCTTTAACGCCGTTGGCGGTAACGTGGTTGCACAGGTGACCGGTATGGGGGATAACCCCTCCCTGTCCGAACTGATCGGCCCGGTAAAAGTGATGTTGCAGGCCTATGATGAAGGCCGTCTGGACAAGCTGTACGTTGTCAGCAACAAATTTATTAACACCATGTCTCAGGTTCCGACGATCACTCAGCTGCTGCCGTTACCGGCATCAGAAGACGCTGATCTGAAACGTAAATCCTGGGATTACCTGTACGAACCCGATCCGAAAGCGCTGCTGGATACCCTCCTGCGTCGTTATGTCGAATCTCAGGTCTATCAGGGCGTGGTAGAAAACCTGGCCAGCGAGCAGGCCGCACGTATGGTGGCGATGAAAGCCGCGACCGACAATGGCGGCAGCCTGATTAAAGAGCTGCAGTTGGTATACAACAAAGCTCGACAGGCCAGCATTACTCAGGAACTCACCGAGATCGTCGGTGGTGCATCCGCGGTATAACCAGGTTAATTCGTAGAGGATTCAAGATGGCTACTGGAAAAATTGTCCAGGTAATCGGCGCCGTAGTTGACGTCGAATTCCCTCAGGATGCCGTACCGCGCGTGTACGAAGCTCTTGAGGTGCAGAATGGTAAAGAAGTTCTGGTGCTGGAAGTTCAGCAGCAGCTCGGCGGCGGTATCGTTCGTACCATCGCCATGGGTTCTTCCGATGGTCTTCGCCGCGGTCTGGAAGTAAAAGACCTCGAGCACCCAATCGAAGTCCCGGTAGGTAAAGCAACACTGGGTCGTATCATGAACGTCCTGGGTCAGCCGGTCGACATGAAAGGCGACATCGGTGAAGAAGAGCGTTGGGCTATCCACCGCGCAGCACCTTCCTATGAAGAGCTGTCCAGCTCTCAGGAACTGCTGGAAACCGGTATCAAAGTTATCGACCTGATGTGTCCGTTCGCCAAGGGCGGTAAAGTTGGTCTGTTCGGTGGTGCGGGTGTAGGTAAAACCGTAAACATGATGGAGCTGATCCGTAACATCGCGATCGAGCACTCCGGTTACTCTGTGTTTGCGGGCGTCGGTGAGCGTACTCGTGAGGGTAACGACTTCTACCACGAAATGACCGACTCCAACGTTATCGATAAAGTATCCCTGGTGTACGGCCAGATGAACGAGCCGCCGGGAAACCGTCTGCGCGTTGCGCTGACCGGCCTGACCATGGCTGAGAAATTCCGTGACGAAGGTCGTGACGTTCTGCTGTTCGTCGATAACATCTATCGTTACACCCTGGCCGGTACTGAAGTATCCGCACTGCTGGGTCGTATGCCTTCAGCGGTAGGTTATCAGCCGACTCTGGCGGAAGAGATGGGCGTTCTGCAGGAACGTATCACCTCCACCAAAACCGGTTCTATCACCTCCGTACAGGCGGTATACGTACCGGCGGATGACTTAACTGACCCATCCCCAGCCACTACCTTTGCTCACTTAGATGCAACCGTAGTACTGAGCCGTCAGATCGCTTCCCTGGGTATCTACCCGGCGGTTGACCCGCTGGATTCCACCAGCCGTCAGTTGGATCCGCTGGTTGTTGGTCAGGAACACTACGACACCGCGCGTGGCGTTCAGTCCATCCTGCAGCGTTATCAGGAACTGAAAGACATCATCGCCATCCTCGGTATGGACGAACTGTCTGAAGAAGACAAACTGGTGGTAGCTCGCGCACGTAAGATCCAGCGCTTCCTGTCCCAGCCGTTCTTCGTAGCAGAAGTCTTTACCGGTTCTCCGGGCAAATACGTGGCGCTGAAAGACACTATCCGTGGCTTTAAAGGCATCATGGAAGGCGAATACGATCACCTGCCAGAGCAGGCGTTCTACATGGTCGGTTCCATCGACGAAGCCGTGGAAAAAGCCAAAAAACTTTAACGCCTTAATCGGAGGGTGATATGGCAATGACTTACCACCTGGACGTCGTCAGCGCAGAGTTACAAATGTTCTCTGGTCTGGTCGAAAAAATCCAGGTAACGGGTAGCGAAGGTGAACTGGGTATTTACCCGGGACACGCGCCGCTGCTCACCGCCATTAAGCCTGGTATGATTCGCATCGTTAAACAGCACGGTCATGAAGAGTTTATCTATCTGTCTGGCGGCATTCTTGAAGTGCAGCCTGGCAGCGTGACCGTTCTGGCGGATACCGCAATTCGCGGTCAGGACCTCGACGAAGCGCGAGCGCTGGAAGCGAAACGCAAAGCCGAAGAGCACATTAAGAGCTCCCATGGCGATGTGGATTACGCTCAGGCGTCTGCGGAACTGGCCAAAGCGATCGCTAAACTGCGCGTTATCGAGTTGACCAAAAAAGCGATGTAACACCGGCTTGAACGTAAAAGGCCAGTCTGGTTTCCAGGCTGGCTTTTTTTATGGCCAGCAGCTGGCGAGCGGATAAAGTGAAAACAGGATCCACCCTTAATTGTTATTGATTAGTTAAATGATGAGGCGTAGACTCTATTTTTGTGATGTATGTCACATAAAAGAGCGTTATCAAACTGCACCTGCGTCAGGAAATCATCATGAAACTGTTCCATAAAATCATCGCCAAATTCAGCGTACTGAGCTTCTAAGCCACGCGCTATCCCCCGGCTTGCACGACGTATCGCCCATCAAAACGACAACACTGGCGATGTGCAACCGGTAAATGAAGGTCACCTGACGGTGGCCTTTTGTATTTTATTGATGCCACCAATCACTTCAGCTCTCCCCTGCCTGCGGCTGATTTACACTCAGTCGGCTCATCTCCTGTTAATCTCCGTCAATAGGGCCGCGCTCTGCCGCTTTATTCAGGTGGCGAAAAAACAGCAAAAGCAGTGAGATAGTCAATGATTACCCTCCCCACCCCCCTTTTTCAGCGTTAAACTGATTTGCAGTGGTTAAAAATAGCGTCATAAAATGGTGTATAACCGCGGGCTTGGGCGTTTTCTCCACGTCTCGTTTTATGATGAAAAATATGTAGAAATTTCAACGTGAAAGGCTTTTACTTTCCGTTCTAACTACCGTCAGGATGAGTATGTCAAATAGTGCGATGAGCGTGGTTATCCTTGCCGCAGGCAAAGGGACCCGCATGTATTCCGATCTTCCTAAGGTGCTGCATACCCTGGCCGGGAAGCCAATGGTGCAGCATGTCATTGATGCCGCTAACGATTTAGGCGCATGTGCGGTGCATCTGGTGTACGGTCACGGTGGCGATCTGCTGCGTCAGACCCTCCATGAAGACAACCTGAACTGGGTGCTGCAGGCTGAGCAGCTCGGAACCGGACACGCTATGCAGCAGGCGGCACCCTTCTTCAATGATGATGAAGACATTCTGATGCTCTATGGCGACGTGCCGCTGATCTCGGTTGAGACGCTACAGCGCCTGCGCGCCGCGAAACCACTGGGTGGCATTGGTCTGCTGACGGTGAAGCTGGATGACCCAACGGGCTACGGCCGCATTACCCGTGAAAATGACCAGGTGACGGGTATCGTTGAGCACAAAGATGCCAGCGAGGCCCAGCGCCAGATCCAGGAAATCAACACCGGGATCCTAATCGCCGGCGGAGCAGACCTCAAGCGCTGGCTGGCGAAGCTCACCAATAACAACGCTCAGGGCGAATACTACATCACCGATATCATCGCCATGGCGTATCAGGAAGGGCGCGAGATCGTCGCGGTGCATCCGCAGCGCCTGAGCGAAGTCGAAGGCGTCAACAATCGCCTGCAGCTTGCGCGCCTGGAGCGCGTCTACCAGGCTGAGCAGGCAGAAAAATTACTGCTGGCGGGCGTGATGCTGCGCGATCCGGCGCGTTTCGATCTGCGCGGTACGCTGCAGCACGGGCGCGATGTGGAGATCGATACTAACGTTATTCTGGAAGGCAATGTGGTGTTGGGCGATCGTGTGAAAATCGGCGCCGGCTGCGTGATCAAAAACAGCACCATCGGCGATGACTGCGAAATTAGCCCCTATAGCGTGGTGGAAGATGCCCAGCTGCAGGCTGCCTGCACCATCGGCCCATTTGCCCGTCTGCGCCCGGGCGCCGAACTGCTGGAAGGCGCCCACGTTGGCAACTTCGTGGAAATGAAAAAAGCGCGTCTCGGGAAAGGCTCCAAGGCAGGTCATCTGACCTATCTGGGCGATGCGGAGATCGGTGATAACGTCAATATCGGCGCCGGCACCATCACCTGCAACTACGATGGCGCGAATAAACACAAAACGATTATTGGCGATGATGTCTTTGTCGGCTCGGATACCCAGCTGGTGGCGCCCGTCACGGTAGGCAACGGCGTCACTATCGCCGCCGGGACCACCGTCACGCGCAATATCGCCGATAACGAACTGGTGTTGAGCCGCGTACCGCAGGTCCACAAACAGGGCTGGCAGCGTCCGGTGAAGAAGAAATAATTTGGATTGTCGCCGGGGAAATATGCCCGGCGAACCAGGATGAGAGGGTCAATATAGACCCCCGTCCGCAGGCAGTACCATAACAATAACCCCACTCTCTACAAGGCTCGGGGCGCCCGGAAAACGGGCAAATACAGGTCAGCGACAACGCATGGCATATCGCCATTATCAGGAAATTTAACTATGTGTGGAATTGTTGGCGCAGTCGCGCAGCGTGATATTGCTGAAATCCTTCTCGAAGGTTTACGTCGTCTGGAATACCGTGGGTATGACTCTGCCGGTCTGGCGGTGGTCGACAGCGAAGGTCATATGACCCGCGTGCGTCGCTTGGGTAAAGTTCAGATGCTGGCTCAGGCGGTAGAAGAGCAGCCGTTACATGGTGGTACCGGGATCGCCCATACTCGCTGGGCGACGCACGGCGAACCGTCCGAGAGCAATGCGCATCCGCATGTTTCTGAACACATTGTGGTGGTCCATAACGGGATCATTGAGAACCATGAGCCGCTGCGTGCCCTGCTGCAGTCTCGCGGCTATGTCTTCGTCACCGAGACCGATACCGAAGTTATCGCCCATCTGGTGCACTGGGAGCTGGAACAAGGTGGTACCTTGCGTGAAGCCGTGCTGCGCGCTATTCCACAGCTGCGCGGCGCCTACGGTACGGTGATCATGGATACCCGTGACCCGGGAACCCTGCTGGCGGCTCGCTCCGGTAGCCCGCTGGTGATTGGCCTGGGAATGGGCGAAAACTTTATCGCTTCCGACCAGCTGGCATTGCTGCCAGTGACCCGCCGCTTTATCTTCCTCGAAGAGGGCGATATTGCCGAAGTCACTCGCCGCTCGGTGGTGATTTTCGATAAATCTGGCGCGGAAGTGAAACGCCAGGAGATCGAATCCAATCTGCAGTATGACGCTGGCGATAAAGGTATCTACCGCCACTATATGCAGAAAGAGATTTTCGAGCAGCCGAACGCGATTAAGAACACCCTGACCGGGCGCATCAGCCATGGCGAAGTGGATCTCAGCGAGCTGGGGCCGAACGCCAATGAAATGCTGGCTCAGGTTGAACATATTCAGATTGTTGCCTGCGGGACTTCCTATAACTCCGGGATGGTCTCCCGTTACTGGTTCGAAGCATTAGCCGGCGTCCCATGCGATGTAGAAATCGCCTCGGAATTCCGCTATCGCAAGTCCGCGGTGCGTCGCAATAGCCTGATGATCACCCTCTCCCAGTCGGGTGAAACCGCCGATACCCTGGCGGCGCTGCGTCTGTCGAAAGAGCTGGGCTATCTCGGCTCGCTGGCTATCTGCAACGTACCGGGCTCGTCACTGGTGCGTGAGTCCGATCTGGCGCTGATGACCAAAGCCGGAACGGAAATCGGCGTGGCCTCGACCAAAGCCTTTACCACTCAGCTAACCGTGCTGTTGATGCTGGTGGCGAAGCTGGCGCGACTGAAAGGTCAGGATGCGTCTATCGAGCATGATATCGTGCACGGCCTTCAGGCCCTGCCGAACCGTATCGAGCAGATGCTCTCCCAGGACAAGCGTATTGAGCAGCTGGCGGAGCGTTTCTCTGATAAGCACCATGCGCTGTTCCTTGGCCGCGGCGATCAGTACCCGATCGCCATGGAAGGGGCGCTGAAGCTGAAAGAGATCTCCTACATTCACGCGGAAGCCTATGCGGCGGGCGAGCTTAAGCACGGCCCGCTGGCGCTGATTGATGCGGAAATGCCGGTGATTGTGGTGGCGCCGAACAACGAGCTGCTGGAAAAACTGAAATCCAACATCGAAGAGGTTCGAGCCCGCGGCGGTGAGCTGTATGTCTTCGCCGACGGTGAAGCCGGCTTCAACGGTAGCGACAACATGCACATCATCGAGATGCCGCATGTCGAAGAGACGATCGCCCCTATCTTCTATACGGTACCGCTGCAGCTGTTGGCTTATCACGTCGCGCTGATCAAAGGCACTGACGTTGACCAGCCGCGTAACCTGGCGAAATCGGTAACGGTTGAGTAAAACCATCATTACTTGCAAAGGGCTGCCGGCGGCGGCCCTTTTTATTTTCACCTGCTGTTTATTACCGAACTTGCGCGAAATATTTTGGCTGGCGGTAGGTGACAAACGAACGTTTTGCGGTCCGATTTCGCTGTCATAAAAAGAAAATTATTCTGTCATTGCACGGTCATGATTACAGATAACTATCTGAGTTATATATTTATTATTTGCTGTAAAATCCCTTCTTTCTGCCTGTCATAAAACTGTCATAATTCGTACATTTTACTGTCACCTCTTTGACCTATTTTGCTCACCATAGCCTCGAAACAATGATTTACGAATCCCAGCAGGAGACATTATGAACGTTATGCGTACCACCGTCGCAACAGTTGTCGCCGCGACCTTATCGATGAGCGCTTTCTCTGCCTTCGCAGCAGCAAGCCTGACTGGCGCAGGCGCAACTTTCCCTGCGCCGGTGTATGCCAAATGGGCTGACACCTATCAGAAAGAAACCGGCAATAAAGTGAACTACCAGGGTATTGGTTCCTCTGGTGGCGTTAAGCAGATTATTGCCAACACCGTTGATTTCGGTGCTTCTGATGCTCCGCTGGCTGATGACAAACTGACCCAGGAAGGTCTGTTCCAGTTCCCGACCGTGATTGGCGGCGTGGTACTGGCGGTTAACCTGCCTGGCGTGAAATCCGGCGAACTGGTGCTGGATGGCAAAACCCTCGGTGATATCTACCTGGGTAAAATTAAAAAATGGGATGACGCAGCGATCGCTAAACTCAACCCGGGCCTGAAGCTGCCGTCGCAGAACATCGCCGTGGTCCGCCGCGCCGATGGTTCCGGTACCTCCTTCGTCTTCACCAGCTACCTGTCCAAAGTGAATGAAGAGTGGAAATCGAAAATCGGCGCCGGCTCTACCGTTAACTGGCCAACCGGCCTGGGCGGTAAAGGCAACGACGGTATCGCCGCCTTTGTTCAGCGTCTGCCGGGCTCGATTGGTTACGTTGAATACGCTTACGCCAAGCAAAACAACCTCGCGTATACCAAGCTGGTCTCTGCCGACGGCAAGCCGGTTAGCCCGACTGAAGACAACTTCGCTAACGCCGCAAAAGGCGTTGACTGGAGCAAGTCTTTCGCTCAGGACCTGACCAACCAGAAAGGCGAAAATGCATGGCCGATCACCTCAACCACCTTCATCCTGGTGCATAAGGCGACCAACAAGCCGGAACAGACCGCTGAAGTGCTGAAGTTCTTCGACTGGGCGTATAAAAACGGCGGGAAAGAAGCGAATGCGCTGGATTACGCGACGCTGCCGGAAAGCGTGGTAGAGCAGGTTCGCGCGGCATGGAAAACCAACGTCAAAGACAGCAGCGGTAAAGCGCTGTACTAACAGTAGATTTTTGACGAAGATGGCGGGGGCGTTCAGGCGCTGCCCGCCCTACGGTTCAGACTGTAGGCCCGGGAGCGAACGCCACCGGGCATTTATTCGAACAAGTTTTAATACGTAAAGAGTAATCTATGGCTGCAACCAAGCCTGCATTTACCCCTCCGGGGAAAAAGGGTGACATGATTTTCAGTGCGCTGGTAAAACTGGCTGCGCTGATTGTGCTATTGATGCTGGGCGGCATCATCGTTTCCCTGATCATCTCTTCCTGGCCGAGCATTCAAAAGTTTGGCTTTGCTTTTTTGTGGACCAAAGAGTGGGATGCGCCCAACGAAATCTTCGGCGCGCTGGTACCGATTTACGGAACCCTGGTGACCTCCTTTATCGCGCTGCTGATCGCCGTCCCAGTGAGCTTTGGCATCGCGCTGTTTCTGACCGAACTGTCCCCCGCCTGGCTCAAGCGTCCGCTGGGCATTGCGATTGAGCTGCTGGCGGCAATCCCGAGTATCGTGTACGGCATGTGGGGCCTGTTTATTTTCGCCCCGCTGTTTGCGACTTACTTCCAGGAGCCGGTCGGTAACGTCCTGTCGACCATCCCGTTCGTCGGCGCGCTGTTTGCCGGCCCGGCGTTTGGTATCGGTATTCTCGCCGCTGGCGTCATTCTGGCCATCATGATCATCCCTTATATCGCCGCGGTCATGCGTGATGTTTTCGAACAGACGCCGGTGATGATGAAAGAGTCGGCCTATGGCATCGGCTGCACCACCTGGGAGGTGATCTGGCGCATTGTCTTACCGTTCACCAAGAATGGGGTGATCGGCGGGGTGATGCTCGGTCTGGGCCGCGCGCTGGGTGAAACCATGGCGGTAACTTTTATTATCGGCAACACCTACCAGCTCGACAGCATCTCGTTGTATATGCCAGGGAATAGTATTACCTCCGCGCTGGCTAATGAGTTCGCCGAAGCGGAAACCGGCCTGCACGTGGCGGCGCTGATGGAGCTGGGCCTGATCCTGTTCGTTATCACCTTTATCGTTCTGGCCGCGTCTAAGTTCATGATTATGCGCCTCGCGAAGAATGAGGGGGCACGCTAATGGCGACCATTGAATTGCAAACCTCTACCGAGCTGGCGGAGTCCCGTCGCAAGATGCAGGCCAAACGTCGTATGAAGAACCGTATCGCTCTGGCGCTGTCGATGGCGACCATGGCGTTTGGTTTGTTCTGGCTTATCTGGATCCTGATGGCGACGATAACCCGCGGTTTCGATGGCATGAGTCTGGCGCTCTTCACCGAAATGACGCCGCCGCCGAATACGGCGGGCGGTGGCCTGGCTAACGCCCTCGCCGGCAGCGGCCTGCTGATCCTGTGGGCAACCGTCTTTGGTACGCCGCTGGGTATCCTTGCCGGAATTTATCTGGCGGAGTATGGCCGCAAATCGGTGCTGGCGGAAATCATCCGTTTTATCAACGATATTCTGCTTTCCGCGCCGTCTATCGTGGTCGGCCTGTTTGTCTACACCATCGTGGTGGCGCAGATGCAGCACTTCTCGGGCTGGGCGGGCGTTATCGCACTGGCGCTGCTGCAGGTGCCTATCGTTATTCGTACCACCGAAAACATGCTGAAGCTGGTGCCGGATAGCCTGCGTGAAGCGGCCTATGCGCTGGGGACGCCGAAGTGGAAGATGATCTCGGCGATCACCCTGAAAGCGTCCGTCTCAGGGATTATGACCGGGATCCTGCTGGCTATCGCCCGTATCGCCGGGGAAACGGCGCCGCTGCTGTTCACTGCGCTGTCCAACCAGTTCTGGAGCACCGACATGATGCAGCCGATTGCTAACCTGCCGGTGACCATTTTCAAATTTGCCATGAGTCCGTTTGCGGAGTGGCAGCAACTGGCATGGGCCGGGGTATTGATTATCACCCTGTGCGTCTTGCTGCTGAACATCCTGGCGCGCGTTATCTTCGCCAAGAAGAAACACGGTTAATTTTTTGCGGCGCAGCGACTGCTGCGCTGAATGAGGAAGAGATAGAGATGAGTATGGTGAATACAGCTCCGGGTAAGATTTCAGTTCGTAACCTGAACTTCTACTACGGCAAATTCCATGCCCTGAAGAACATCAACCTGGATATCACCAAAAACCAGGTGACGGCGTTTATCGGTCCGTCAGGCTGTGGTAAATCCACCCTGCTGCGCACGTTCAACAAAATGTTCGAACTGTATCCGGAGCAGCGTGCGGAAGGCGAGATCCTGCTGGATGGCGACAACATTCTGACCAACACCCAGGATATCGCCCTGCTGCGCGCTAAGGTTGGCATGGTGTTCCAGAAACCAACGCCGTTCCCGATGTCCATTTATGACAATATCGCCTTCGGCGTGCGCCTGTTTGAAAAGCTGTCCCGTGCCGATATGGACGAGCGCGTGCAGTGGGCGCTGACCAAAGCCGCATTATGGAACGAAACCAAAGATAAACTGCACCAGAGCGGGTATTCTCTCTCCGGGGGTCAGCAGCAGCGTCTGTGTATTGCCCGCGGTATCGCGATCCGCCCGGAAGTGCTGCTGCTTGATGAGCCGTGCTCCGCGCTGGACCCGATCTCCACCGGGCGTATCGAAGAGCTGATCACCGAGCTGAAACAGGACTACACCGTCGTTATCGTGACTCACAACATGCAGCAGGCTGCGCGTTGCTCCGACCATACGGCATTTATGTATCTTGGCGAGCTGATTGAATTCAGCAACACGGACGACCTGTTTACCAAGCCCGCGAAGAAACAAACTGAAGATTATATTACTGGCCGCTACGGTTGATTTGCCCTTGTGCTTTCAGGCTCTCACCAGTTGGGCAATCAGGAGACACCATGGACAACCTAAATCTTAACAAACATATTTCCGGCCAGTTCAACGCTGAACTGGAGTATATCCGCACCCAGGTGATGACCATGGGTGGGCTGGTGGAGCAACAGCTTTCTGATGCGATCACCGCCATGCATAACCAGGACAGCGATCTGGCGAAACGCGTCATCGACGGCGACAAGCAGGTCAACATGATGGAAGTGGCGATCGACGAGGCCTGCGTGCGCATCATCGCCAAGCGCCAGCCGACCGCCAGCGACCTGCGCCTGGTGATGGCGATCATCAAGACTATCGCTGAGCTGGAACGCATCGGCGACGTGGCGGATAAAATCTGCCGCACCGCGCTGGAGAAGTTTTCCCAGCAGCACCAGCCGCTGCTGGTGAGCCTCGAATCGCTGGGCCGTCACACGGTGCAGATGCTGCATGACGTACTGGATGCGTTTGCGCGTATGGATCTCGACGAAGCGGTACGTATCTATCGCGAAGATAAAAAAGTCGACCAGGAGTATGAAGGCATCGTACGCCAGCTGATGACCTACATGATGGAAGACTCGCGCACTATCCCCAGCGTCCTGACCGCGCTGTTCTGCGCGCGCTCCATCGAGCGTATTGGCGACCGCTGCCAGAATATCTGCGAATATATTTTCTACTTCGTCAAAGGTCAGGATTTCCGTCACGTTGGCGGCGATGAGCTGGATAAACTGCTCGCCGGCAAAGATCCGAAAGAGTAATAATCATTCTGTCTAATTCTGGTAAATGGCTTTATCAGAATTAGATATGATTTATCTCGTGGCAGCGAGATTGCTGAGATTATCGTCACAATTAACAATCTGCCCGTTTGAGTTATTCATTTTATCGCGTAACAATCAACGCCCACTCCTGAGCTTAAACGCTCAGGGTGGTTTAAACGGATTGTGACTGCGACAGCAGGCAAAACCTGATATTGCCCCTACGGCGGCGGTATCAGGTTTTTTTGTTTTATGCGGGCCAATAATGGCTGAATGAGGGTTGCTACCGCGATGTGCGGGCAAAACCTGAAGAGGATTATCTGTTAAGGCAGATGGTCTTCTTCAGGTTTTTTTTTGCTTTTGTCTAACTGCAAAAATAACAGCCGCCGCGACCTCAAACGGTATGGATAGGGCTATTAGAACCTGCGCGGGATGGTTGTTGCTGTCGTGTTTTATTTACGCCAATGCTTATATAAAGGAATATTATGATGAGAAAAAACAGGATCGCTTCGGCGATAGTCTTGCTGGCGCCTCTTTGTTATTCCACCACTCTGATAGCAAGCCCGTTGACGGTGGAGCAACGACTTGAGCTGCTGGAGAAAGCGCTCAAAGACACGCAAAAAGAGCTCAAAAAATATCAGGACCAGGAGAGAAAAAGAGACCAGATTTGGGCCTCATGGTCTCCGCCTGCGGAAGGTCAGAAGCGTAAGACAGGGGTGGCGGCCGCCGGTCCGAAAACGGCGGTTAAACCGGATGCGGTGCTGGTTAAAAATCAACAACCTGCCACGGATGGCGCGCCAGCCTACAGCGCGATGACGCTGAAAGATTTTAGCACGTTCGTGAAAGATGAAATTGGCTTCAGCTATAACGGCTACTTCCGTTCCGGCTGGGGCACCGCCTCGCACGGCTCGCCAAAATCGTGGGCGATCGGTTCGCTTGGCCGCCTGGGCAATGAATATTCCGGCTGGTTCGATCTGCAGCTGAAGCAGCGGGTGTTTCAGGAAGGTGATAAACGCGTTGATGCCATCGTGATGCTCGACGGGAACGTCGGCCAGCAGTACTCCTCAGGCTGGTTTGGTGACAATGCCGGCGGCGAAAACTACATCCAGTTCTCGGATATGTACGTTAACACCAAAGGGTTCCTGCCGTTTGCCCCGGAAGCCGATTTCTGGGTCGGCAAACACGGGGCGCCAAAAATCGAAATCCAGATGCTGGACTGGAAAACGCAGAGAACCGATGCGGCGGCCGGCGTGGGGCTGGAAAACTGGCAGGTGGGCGCCGGGAAATTCGATATCGCATTGGTCCGCGAAGATGTCGATGATTACGATCGTTCTTTGAGCAATAAGCAGCAAATTAACACCAATACTCTGGACGTTCGCTACAAAGAGATTCCGCTGTGGGATAAAGCCAGCCTGATGGTCAGCGGACGCTATGTCGCCGCGAATCAAAGTTCCTCAGAGAAATATAAAGAGGGCAATGAAGGTTATTATCCGTGGAAAGATACCTGGATGGCAGGCACTTCGTTAACACAGAAATGGGCAAACGGCGGCTTTAATGAATTCTCTTTCTTACTGGCGAATAATTCTATTGCCAGCAGCTTCTCGCGCTATGCCGGATCCAGCCCCTATACCACCTTTAACGGCCGCTATTATGGCGATCATACCAATGGCACCGCCGTGCGCTTAACCTCGCAGGGGGAAACCTATTTACGCGATGACGTTATTATGGCGAATGCCATCGTCTACTCCTTTGGTAACGATGTCTATAGCTACGAAACCGGGGCCCACTCCGATTTTGAATCCATTCGCACGGTCCTGCGACCGGCTTATATCTGGGATAAATATAACCAGACCGGCGTTGAGCTAGGATACTTCAAACAGCAAAACAAAGATGTTACCGGCAAGAAATATAACGAGTCCGGCTACAAGACCACGCTGTTCCATACCTTCAAAGTCAATACCAGTATGCTGACCTCGCGCCCGGAAATTCGCTTCTATGCCACCTATATTAAAGCGAAGGATATCGACCTGGATAAGGCAGCGAATAATACCACCAGCATTTTTGAAGACGGTAAAAACGATCAGTTTGCCGTGGGGGCGCAGGCGGAAATCTGGTGGTAAGACGATAACAGAACGGACACAACGGAAGAGGACTAACGATGAAACGACATGCAATGTATTTCGCACTGGCGCTGGCGGGCGCGGCATTTACCCTCCAGGCGGCGCCATTACCCGCGATGCCGGATCCCACCCTGCCGGTGAGCCACTTTATTACCCAGGTTAACGCGGATAAGAGTATCACTTATCGCCTGTTTGCTCCTGATGCCCGGCGGGTGTCGGTAGTGACCGGCGCCACGCCGGACTCCTTTGTCTCTCACGACATGACCAAAGAGGCTCAGGGGGTGTGGACATGGAAAAGTGAGCCGATGAAACCCAATCTCTATGAATACTATTTCGATGTGGATGGCTTCCGCTCGGTGGATACCGGCAGCCGCTATCAGAAGCCGCAGCGCCAGGTGAATACCAGTTTGATTCTGGTACCTGGTAGTATTCTCGACGATCGGGCGGTCGCGCATGGCGATCTGCGCACCCTCACCTATCACTCGAAGGCACTGAACGCCGAACGTCGTCTCTATGTCTGGACGCCGCCGGGCTATAGCGGAACCGGCGATCCGCTGCCGGTGCTCTATTTCTATCATGGCTTTGGCGACAGCGGTCTGTCGGCCATCGATCAGGGGCGTATCCCGCAGATCATGGATAACCTGCTGGCGGAGGGCAAAATCAAGCCGATGCTGGTGGTGGTCCCGGATACCGAAACCGATACCCCGGAAGCGATAGCGGAAAACTTTCCGCCGCAGGAGCGGCGCAAAAACTTCTATCCGCTCAATGCGCAGGCGGCGGATAACGAGTTGATGCAGGATATCATTCCGCTGATCGATACCCGGTTTAACGTGCGTAAAGATGCCGACGGCCGGGCGCTGGCTGGCCTGTCACAGGGCGGTTATCAGGCGCTGGTTTCCGGAATGAACCATCTGGATAGCTTTGGCTGGCTCGCCACCTTTAGCGGCGTCACGACCACGACAGTGCCGAATGCCGGCGTGGAAGCGCAGCTGAAGCAGCCTGACGCGATCAATAAGCAGCTGCGCAACTTTACCGTGGTCGTCGGGGAAAAAGATTCCGTCACCGGCAACGATATCGCGGGTCTGAAACGCGAGCTGGAAAAACAGAAGATCAACTTCGACTATCACTCGTATCCTGGCCTGAACCATGAAATGGACGTCTGGCGCCCGGCCTACGCCGAGTTTGTGCAGAAACTGTTTAAATAACCGTTAGGGGGCCTTCAGCCCCCGTTTTGTGCTTGTGAAGGACGACAAGATGAAAATGATTGTGACCGAAGATTATGAAGAGATGAGCCTGGTCGCCAGCCATCATGTTCTGGGCTATATCACGGCACCGCGGCGGGTGAATCTCGCCGTGACGGCCGGCAGCACGCCAAAGCGGATGTATGAGCATCTAACCGCCGCCGTGAAAGGCAAAGCATTCTATGATCGGGTGCACTATTACAACTTCGATGAGATCCCCTTTCGCGGCCAGTCGCGAGAAGGCGTCACGATATCTAATCTGCGCCAGCTGTTTTTTACCCCGGCGCAGATCAAAGAAGAGAACATTCACAAGCTGACGCTGGACAACGCCGCTCAGCACGATCGCCAGCTGGAAGAGGCTGGCGGCCTTGATCTGATGGTGCTGGGGCTGGGGGCTGACGGCCATTTTTGCGGCAACCTGCCGAATACCACCCGCTTTCATGATCAGACGGTCGAAGTGCCGATTCATGGGGAAATGATTGGTATTGTCGCTAACGGCGAGATGGGCGGGGATTTTTCCGTCGTGCCCGATAGCTATGTCACCATGGGGCCGAGAAGCGTGATGGCGGCAAAAAATCTGCTGTTGATCGTGAGCGGCGCGGCGAAGGCGCAAGCCCTTAAGCAGGTGGTTGAAGGCCCGGTCAGCGAGCAGGTGCCGGCGTCGGTGCTCAAATTACACCCTTCACTGGTGATTATTGCCGATAAAGCGGCAGTCACTGAATTGCAGCCATAACCAGTCGCTGATTCTATTCCCCGCTTGCACAGACGCTTAGCGGGGCTACATCGATGCCAACGTGCCGCTCACCAGGCCCTTAACGCGTGATATCCCAGCCGCGCGCTTGCCACAATGCCGGCAGCTCTGCCAGATCGGTAAAGGTCGTCACTTTGGGATGATCGATCGGCTGGTTATGCGGATCGGCGCAGAAATAAAACACCTCCATGCCGGCGGCAATCCCCGACTGAGCACCGGCGCTGGAGTCATCCACCAGGATACAGTTTTCGGCTTTTACCTGCATGGCCTTTGCCGCATGAAACATCAGCGCCGGATCAGGCTTCCAGCGCTGAATATCATAGCCGCTGTACAAGCGGTCAGCGAAATGGTGCAACAGGCCGGTGCGGCCAAGAGAGTGCTGCATTTTACTGACCGGACCATTGGAGACCACGCACATCGGGACGCTTACCGCATCCAGCAGCGCCTGGGCTCCGGCAATCACCTCCAGTTCGCTATCAAACAGGCGAGCGACCTCCGCACGGTAAATTGGCTCCAGCGTCGCTTTTTGCAGGTTAACGCCATGCTCAGCGTTGATGGTGTCGATAATTTCGTACAGCTTCACCCCTTTGAAGCGCTTAAAAATCTCGGCAAGGTCCAGCGTAATGCCGAATTCCTGGAACATGTGAACGTAGGCGCGGGAGCAAATCACCTCACTGTCGACCAGTGTGCCGTCACAGTCAAAAAATACTGCTTCTGGTTGAGTCATAGTCTTTCCGTATTAACAAGTTTAACGTTTTCGTCATGCCCAATGCCGCGACGCAATCGTTGCCGTATAAGCAAAATAAATGAAAAAAATTACCATACAACTGCGCCGGGTGCCCTGTTTTGGTATAGGATAGCCTCGAATTTTCCCTCCTTTACGTTCGGAAACCGATAATGAGTCAACAACAAACCAGCCAGTCTTCTGGCCAGGGTCTGCTGGAGCGCGTATTTAAACTGCGCGAGCACGGCACCACAGTGCGCACGGAAGCGATCGCCGGTTTCACCACGTTCCTGACGATGGTGTATATCGTTTTTGTTAACCCACAAATTCTTGGCGTAGCGGGCATGGATACCAGCGCCGTGTTTGTGACTACCTGTCTGATTGCTGCGTTCGGCAGTATCCTGATGGGCCTGTTCGCGAACCTGCCGGTGGCTCTTGCGCCGGCGATGGGTCTGAACGCCTTCTTCGCCTTTGTGGTGGTGCAGGCGATGGGCCTGCCGTGGCAGGTAGGCATGGGCGCGATTTTCTGGGGCGCCGTCGGTCTGCTGCTGCTGACGATTTTCCGTGTACGCTACTGGATGATCGCCAATATTCCGGTGAGCCTGCGCGTCGGTATCACCAGCGGTATCGGCCTGTTTATCGGCATGATGGGTCTGAAAAATGCCGGGGTTATCGTCGCTAATCCGGAAACGCTGGTCAGCATTGGTCATCTGACCTCCCACAGTGTGCTGCTGGGCATTCTGGGCTTCTTTATCATCGCGATTCTGGCATCACGTAACATTCATGCCGCGGTCCTGGTGTCTATTGTGGTCACTACCCTGCTGGGCTGGATGCTGGGCGATGTGCACTACACCGGCATCGTCTCCGCGCCGCCGAGCGTGACGTCGGTGATTGGTCATGTCGATCTGGCGGGCTCCCTGAACCTGGGCCTGTCCGGCGTGATCTTCTCGTTTATGCTGGTCAACCTGTTTGACTCCTCCGGGACGCTGATTGGCGTCACCGATAAAGCGGGTCTGGCTGATGCACAGGGTAAATTCCCGCGCATGAAGCAAGCGCTGTTTGTCGACAGCGTCTCGTCCGTTGCCGGTTCCTTTATTGGTACCTCTTCGGTGACCGCCTATATCGAATCCTCCTCCGGCGTTTCCGTGGGCGGACGCACCGGCCTGACCGCCGTTGTCGTTGGGATCCTGTTCCTGCTGGTTATCTTCCTGTCACCGTTGGCAGGGATGGTTCCGGCCTATGCCGCCGCCGGCGCGCTGATTTACGTTGGCGTGCTGATGACCTCCAGCCTGGCGCGCGTGAAGTGGGATGACCTGACGGAAGCGGTACCGGCGTTTATCACCGCGGTGATGATGCCGTTTAGCTTCTCAATCACCGAAGGTATCGCCTTAGGCTTTATCTCTTACTGCGTGATGAAGATCGGTACCGGCCGTCTGCGCGAGCTCAGCCCGTGCGTGATTATCGTCTCGCTGCTGTTCGTGCTGAAAATTGTCTTTATCGATGCACATTAATCCGCACGCATGATGAAAAAGCCCGGCATCGCTGCCGGGCTTTTTTTATGCTTTAACCCGCCGAATATAGTCGCCAAAGGCGGTCAGCTGGCCACGCAGATGGTCGAGGGTGCTCTGATCGACTACTTCACCCGACTGCGGATCCACTTTGTTCTGGATGACGCCGCCCATAAATTCCGGTTTATTCATTACCATCGCATCAAGGAAGACCAGAATCTGGCGCAAATGATACTGGCAGCGCGCACCGCCGATGGCGCCCATTGAGCTGGTCTGAATCAGTACCGGTTTGCCGGACAGCGGCTGCTCGGGCAGGCGTGACAGCCAGTCGATAGCGTTTTTCAGGCCGCCAGGCACGGAATAGTTATACTCGGGAGTGACGATCACCACGCCATCCGCTTCGCGGATCTGTTGCGCAATATCCTGCACGCGCTGTGGGAACCCCTCTTCCTCCTGCATATCAGCATCGTACAGCGGGATATCACCGATCGACGGCAGCGCGGAGATATCCATGCCCGCTGGCGCGATGCCGGGCAGGGTGCGCGCGACCATTCCATTAAACGACCCTTTGCGCAGGCTGCCGAGTAACGTAACCACTTTTAAGGTATCTGACATGATTGCTCCTTTGTATCATGATGCCGGCAAAACCGGTCAATTGAGGGATAAGGTTTTTTCCATCGGTAAGCTGGTAAAACGCATCAGACGGGCCGACGGTTCGCGTGCGCGCTGCTGAGCATCCGGCAGGCTGCGCCATTCGCCCCCCTTAGCATCATATTCCCAGACCTTCAGCGAGCCGATATTTGGGCTGGCGGCAATCGACCACACCAGCAGCGATTCGGCATCACAGACGGCTTCGATCGGCTGGCTACCGGCGGTGCGCAGGCGGCCAGAACCCGGCAGCAGCTGCGTTGATGCTTCGCCGGTCAGTTTCAACACGCTTCGCCGCAGGGCCACCAGCTGGCTACGCGCTTCATCCGGGTCATGCTGAATGTTAATCCACAGATTTTCATTGTTACTGAAATTGTGCCGGTCGGCGTCGTGACCACGCACCGTGCGCTGCAGTTCCATGTCGAGGCCACAATCCCCCTCGGTGGTCAGCGCGACGCCAACAATATTGCCAGTATAAGAGATAGAGAAGCGAGGAAGATGACGATCGCTAAAAACCGGTCGGCCATTGGCTTCATTGATGATTTCAGGCAGCTCGCTGATACCGTAAAGCATAAACAGCAGTTCGGCGAGTAGCGAACGCGAAGCGCGAAAGCGAGCCTGGCGGTATTCAGGGAGTAGGCGTGCGGATTGATGACAGGCCGCTGACAAACGTGTCGATAGCGGCTCCCCGGTACTAAGTATCCCTCTTGCAAAATGCGTTGCCATACGTCGCTCCGTGAGTAATGGTCTGGATAAAATTGCGGGCGCTATTATCGCCTGGTATTAACAGGTTTTAATGCCGAAATCCCCCCTTGAAAAGGGAATTTGTTTGAATTTTACAAATTCTTGCGCAAATAAGGGGCGATAGACACGAAACAAGGCTTACAGCGTACCGGAATAGAGTGCTTTCAGCGTATCTCTAAGCCAGACGAGCTTCGGGTTGTAGCTGTTGCGCTTATGCCATAGCAGGGTGAAGGGAACGCGCAGCTTTTCCAGATGCTGCGCCTCCAGCGGTAGCGGCCGGGAGACTAGCGGCAGCTGGTGCTGCTGATTATAGTGCTGGCAGTAGCGCGGCGCGGTAGCCAGCATGGTGTGTTGCGGTTGAGCGGCCATAAAAAGCGATTGTTCAAACCCTGGCACGGTCAGCGCCACGTTACGCTTATACCCCAGCTCCTGCAGCACATCGTCCAGCGCCCAGGTATCGCGTTGTTCCCAGCAGATAGTGATATGCGGATAGCGTAAGAATGCCGCCAGATCCCACTCTTCCCTGAGCGCTGGATGATCGGCGCGCAGCCAGACCTGCGGCAGGTCGGTGAACAGTACCTCAAAATCGATATACCACGGCAGCAGGCTCAGCAGCTCCCGCGACTGTGGATGGCTTTCACGCCCGCAGAAGCCGATATCCACCTCGCCGCGAATGATGGCGTCCAGCGAGTCGTAGTCCCAGTTGCGCAAACGAATCAATGCCTGCGGATAGCGCTGATAGATGCGCTGGGAGAGGGTATTAAACAGGATCATCAGCAGCGGCGTTTCCGCCGCCAGCTCGAATTTGAGGCCGCTGGGCATGGTGTGGTGTGGTTTATCGAGGATCTGGTTGCCCATCTGCATCCAGTCCGCCAGATCCTGCTCCATGCTGCTGACCAGCGGCGTAGGCGCCAGACCCAGCGGGGTTTTCACAAACAGCGGGTCGTCAAACCAGGCGCGCAGTTTGGCCAGCGACTTGCTCACCGCTGACGGCGAAACGTTCATCCGCTTCGCCGTACGGGTAACGCTGAGCTCCTGGGTCAGGAGCTGCAGGCAGAGGAGTAAATTAAGATCAAGACTCGACAGCGGCTTCTTCATCGTATTGCGCAACCCGCGGCGGGGTGACGACCAGTAATAAAACAAGGCTCACTATGCTACAGGCAATGAGTATCCCGATCAGCATATTCATTGCGCTGAGTCCGATGATGGCGGCGAGCCAAATCCACAGCGATGAACCGCACACCTGCGCGATGCCGAGGACCGAACTGGCGACGCCCGCGCGCAGCGTGAACGGCCCCAGCGCCTGGCTCATTGCGACGCCGAATCCAACGGAGAAGCCGGCGCAAATCATGCCCAACCCGATCAGGGTGAGGGTCTGGCGGGTGGCGAGGCTCAGCGCCAGGCCTGCCGCCAGGAACAGTACCTGCGAAGTCAGCATTAAGGTGCGGGGGGTAAACAGCGACAGGGCGAACGGCGTCGAGAAGGAGACCGCCATGCTGATCATCGCCATCAGGGCCATCGCCATTGAGTAAGTTCCCCGATCGAACCCCATCTCTTCCATCATCAGAACCGGAGAGACGTTCACGTAGGTCAGGATCGCCGTCACGCTGAGGGTGGTAATGAGAATGCGGCTGAGAAAAAAGCGGTTCAGCAGCGACTCACTGCCGCCATGCTGCGGTGTCGCAGTCTGCGGAGGTGCCGTCGGGCGCGTCTCGCGCAGGATAAAGACCGACAGCAAACCGACCATGACGCCCATGCCGGTCATGGTGTAGAACAGGCTCTGCCACGGATATTTCAGCATAATCAGGTGGCCAAGCACCGGCGCCAGGACGGGGATAATGCAGGTAATGCCGTTGAGCAACGACAGCACCTTGGCGCGGCGGCGATCGTCCAGCGTATCGCGCAGGATAGCGAAAGCCACCACGTAGCAGCTGCCGGCGCCGATCCCCTGGATAAAGCGTCCAACGAGGAAGTGGCTGCTGGCGTGCGCCTGGGCGCAGAGCAGGGAGGCGACAACAAAGATCACCGCGCCCACAATGGCGACAGGCTTACGTCCTGACCGGTCGGCGATGCGACCAGCAAACAGCATCGCGGAAGCCATACCGGCCAGATAGACTGAAAAGGCAATATGTAATTGCGCCTCGCTGGCCCCCAGGTCCTGAGCAATACGCGGCAGGCCGACCAGATACATATCGATGCCGGAGGGATAGAGCAGAACCAGGGCGAAACTGCAGAGAAGAAAGCGTGTCATGGGATCCTCGCGATGTGAATGGCGTTCAGCATAGTGAGGAACGCGCCACAAGACGAGTTGCCATTTGGACAACGCTCTTTTCCTGGCAGGAAACGCGAGTTAACGACTCCGGGTACGCCAGACGCGGGCCATCCCTTCGCTTTCCGGCCGAACGCTTTCAAAGCCGAACTTCGCATACAGCTCCGGCACATCCGCCACCAGCGTAACGTAGGCCCCGTCAAAGGCGTTAGCGTCCAGCCAGGCGATCAGCTTCTCCATCACCAGCCGGCCAAGGCCTTTTCCCTGATGAGCCGGATCGACGGCGACGTCGACAATATCGAAATTAATCGCGCCGTCGCCGACGATGCGTCCCATCGCGATCGGCGTCTCCTGCCAGAGGATATGTACGCCGTAACAGCTATGCGGCAGCCCGGCTCTGGCGCCTTCCAGGGGGCGTGGCGACATGCCTGCCGCCACCCGCAGGTGGCAAAACGCTTCGGCGGAGGGCACCTTCTCGATCACGGTATATTCAACGGTCATGCTTTAGTCTCGTGGTAAAAGGGGAGATAAAAGTAGAGAACGTTGCGCCGCAAAGGGCAAGAAAAAACCCGCATTAACGCGGCGTTAATGCGGGTGAGTGAACGTTTACGGACTAAACGTTATTTGCCGATACAGAAGCTGGAGAAGATGCGGCCCAGCAGGTCGTCGGAGGTGAACTCCCCGGTGATCTCGCTCAGCGCCTGCTGCGCGAGGCGCAGCTCTTCCGCCAGCAGCTCCCCGGCCCAGGCGCCCAGCAGCTGGGCTTTGCCCTGCTGCAGATGGTTCGCCGCCTCTTCCAGCGCCTGCAGGTGACGGCGGCGGGCGAGGAAGCCGCCTTCCATGCTGGTATCAAAGCCCATGCTCTGCTTAAGGTGGTTCCGCAGCACCTCCACGCCTTCGCCGGTTCGCGCCGACAGGCGGATCAGTGAGTGGCCATTGACTTCGCTGAGACCCAGCGCTTCGCCAGTGACGTCGGCTTTATTGCGCACCACGGTAATCGGCAGTTTAGCGGGCAGGCGCTCGATAAAGTCTGGCCAGATCTCCGCCGGATCAACGGCGCTGGTGGTGGTGCCGTCGACCATAAACAGCACCCGATCCGCCTGCTCAATCTCCTGCCAGGCGCGCTCGATGCCGATACGCTCCACTTCGTCACTGGCGTCGCGCAGGCCCGCGGTATCGATGATATGCAGCGGCATGCCGTCGATATGGATATGCTCGCGCAGCACGTCGCGGGTGGTGCCCGCAATGTCGGTGACGATCGCCGCTTCGCGGCCCGCCAGGGCGTTGAGCAGGCTCGATTTACCGGCATTAGGTCGCCCGGCGATCACCACTTTCATCCCTTCGCGCAGCAGACTGCCCTGGCGAGCTTCCGCGCGGACGGCGTCGAGGTCGGCCATCACGCCGTTCAGCTGGGCTTCAATTTTGCCGTCGGAGAGGAAATCAATTTCTTCATCCGGGAAATCGATCGCCGCTTCCACGTAGATGCGCAGGTGAGTGAGCGCTTCCACGAGGTGGTTAACCCGCGCGGAGAAGGCCCCTTGCAAGGAGTTCAACGCCGAGCGCGCCGCCTGTTCTGAACTGGCGTCGATGAGGTCGGCGATGGCTTCTGCCTGCGCCAGGTCGAGCTTGTCGTTGAGGAACGCGCGCTCGGAAAACTCGCCCGGCCTGGCGATGCGTACGCCGGGCAACGTCAGAATACGTTTGAGCAGCAGATCGAGAATGACCGGGCCGCCGTGGCCCTGCAGCTCAAGCACATCTTCGCCGGTAAAGGAGTTCGGCCCGGGGAACCACAGCGCAATCCCTTGATCCAGCGGCGTACCGTCAACGTCGTTGAACGGCAGGTAGTCGGCATAACGCGGCTTCGGCAGCTTGCCCAGCACCGCCTGCGCGACATCGCGCGCCTTAAGGCCGGAGATACGCAGGATGCCCACCCCACCGCGTCCCGGAGGGGTTGCCTGGGCGACGATAGTGTCGTTATGGCTCATGGTGACTCTCTATGTAGATGTAAAAAAGGCGGTCCATTGACCGCCTTCTCTGGCATTAACGTTACCGTAACTACTCTAAATTATCCAAGTCGCAGATGCGTTGGCTTGAAGAATGAAGAGTATCAGGATTTCTTCTTCTCGCGGCTATGCAGGCCACGCTTCTCCAGACCACGGTAAATCAGCTGCTGCTGAATAATGGTGACCAGGTTGCTGACGATGTAGTACACCACCAGGCCAGACGGGAACCACAGGAAGAACACCGTGAAGATGACCGGCATAAAGGTCATGATCTTCTGCTGCATCGGGTCGGTCACGGTGGTTGGCGACATCTTCTGGATGAAGAACATGGTCGCGCCCATGATGATCGGCAGGATGTAGTACGGGTCTTGTGCAGACAGGTCGTGGATCCACAGGATAAACGGCGCATGACGCAGTTCAACCGAGGCGCTCAGCATGTAGTACAGCGCAAGGAAGATCGGCATCTGAATAATCAGCGGGAAGCAGCCACCCAGTGGGTTCACTTTTTCCGCTTTATACAGCGCCATCATCTCCTGGCTTTGACGTTGTTTATCGTCGCCCAGACGCTCGCGCATGGCCTGAATCTTCGGCTGCAGCATACGCATCTTCGCCATGGAGGTGTACTGCGCTTTGGTCAGCGGGTACATGATGCCACGAACGATAAAGGTGATAACGATGATCGAGAAGCCCCAGTTGCCGAGGAAGCTGTGGATGAATTTCAGCAGCTTAAACAGCGGTTGGGAGATGAACCACAGCCAGCCGTAGTCGACGGTCAGATCCAGGTGCGGCGCAACGGCAGCCATTTTGTCCTGAATAGCCGGGCCGACCCACAGCACGCTCTGCAGTTTGTCGGTTTGACCAGGCTGCACCAGTACCGGCTGCGATTTGTAGCCAATAGCCACAATGCCGTTGCCGAGGTTAGCGGTGTAGAAGTTATTCGTTCCATTATTCTGCGGCACCCACGCGGTGGTGAAGTACTGCTGCAGCATGGCAACCCAACCGTTCTTGGTGCTGACGTTCAGGTTTTCGTTGTCCAGAATGGTATCGAATTTATATTTTTCGTATTTCGTATCTGAAGTCGAGAACGCTGCGCCACGGAAAGTATGCATCGTGGACAGGCCGCCGGTCTGCGTATCGCGACTGGTCGGCAGCGCCGCGGTCTGCTTCAACTGACCGAAGGTCGAGACTTCCAGAGGCTTCTCGCTGGCGTTCTGCACGCTATAACCGACGTTCACCGCATAGCCGCCACGTTTCAGGGTGAAGGTTTTGGTGAAGACGTTGCCGGCTTTGTCGGTGTAGGTCAGCGGAATGACGATTTCATCCTGGCCATCTGCCAGCACAAACGCCTCTTTATCGACGCTGTACAGCGGACGCGGGCCATTCGCCGGGTTATCCGGACCGTCACGGCCGGTTAAGCCGCTCTGCGCCTGGTAGACAAACTGCGGCGTGGTTTCCAGTAACTGGAACGGTTCGGTCGACTTCAGCGTTTTTGGATACGCCAGAAGCAGCGCCTGCTCAATATCGCCACCGTTGGTGTTGATAGTCAGTTCAAGCACGTCGGTTTTAACCGTAATCAGTTTCCCCTGGCCACTGGCCGGTACGCCCTGGTCGGCGGCGCTACCCGCTGCTGTGGTCGTAGTCTGCGTGGTCTGCTGCTGGGGCTGCGGATTTTTGTCCTGCTCCCAGGCTTGCCAGATCATGAAAGACACGAACAACAAAGCGATGATAAGAAGATTGCGTTGCGAATCCATCGTTAGTGTTCTCTGGTATCAAATGGTCCAGGCGGGACGGGATCGTCACCACCAGGGTGTAAAGGGTGGCATTTTAATACGCGTTTCATTGTCAACCAACTGCCTTTTATCACACCAAACCTGCGTAAGGCCTCAATTCCGTATTGAGAACAGGTTGGGGTGAAACGACAATGCGGCCCGAGTAGCGGACTAATCAGGCGCTGATAAACTCTAATCAGGCCGATCAGGACCCGCGAGCCAGGCGACAATGGCGGCGCCATAATTTTTCCAACGCTTCCGAGAGAGCACGGTTATCGAGGTCGGCAACCCCTCTTTTCGCCACCACCACGAAATCCATTGGCGGGAGTTCATGTTGACGCAAACGAAAACTTTCACGCGTCAGACGTTTAATCCGATTGCGTTCATGTGCGCGTTTCACGTTTTTCTTGGCGACGGTGAGACCGATGCGGGGATGCCCCAGCGAATTCAGGCGGCCGAGGATGGTGATTTGCGGCGTGCCAGCCCGTTGTGGCTGCTGGAAGACGAAAGTGAAATGACTGGGAGTTAACAAGCGTAACTCCCTGGGAAATGCGAGCTTAACCACGCAGGGTTAGCTTTATTACTTGGAAACGGTCAGACGAGCGCGGCCTTTAGCACGACGACGTGCCAGAACCTGACGACCATTTTTAGTAGCCATACGAGCACGGAAGCCGTGAGAACGGTTGCGCTTCAGTACAGACGGTTGAAAAGTGCGTTTCATGGCGATTTCTACCTAAACTTGAATAAATTCACTGACTTTTGCGTAGACCCGAACGAACTTCGAACGACTTACGCCTCAGCGTGGGTGATTAAAGAGGCCGGATTGTAATAATTGTACACTCCGGAGTCAATTCTCTTTCCTTATTTCTCGCACCTCGTCGCACAAAAAATAAGCTGAGACGCGTGACGAAAACGGGCATTACGCGCCGGGTGGGGGATTATACGGCCTGGCCAGTAAAGCGCAAGGATCCTGAAGGATCTTTGTTAGATCGTTTCCGCCCAAAACCAGCATAGCTCATTAATTTTTCCAATATGCGGCGGAAATCGTGCTTCACTCTCCCCAGGATCGATTACACTTACCCGGTTTCGATCCTTCCTGTGGATAAATCGGGAAGAATCTGTTGAGAAACACAAGATCTCTTTCTCAGTTTAGGCTATGATCCCCGGTCCCGATCGCGATCCACGGATCCGCAACGGGTAATAACCGCAGATAGCGGTTCGCACGTCACCCCTTTTGTGCAGGGGCTTTTCGGCTAATGCAGGGTCTTGTCGACGTGTGCCAACAATCATGATTGTTTCTGTTTTTCTTTGATATCGATTTTATGTTCGAGTGGAGTCCGCCGTGTCACTTTCGCTTTGGCAGCAGTGTCTTGCCCGATTGCAGGATGAGTTACCAGCCACAGAATTCAGCATGTGGATCCGCCCATTGCAGGCGGAACTGAGCGATAACACGCTGGCACTGTATGCGCCAAACCGTTTTGTGCTCGACTGGGTAAGGGACAAATACCTCAATAATATCAATGGACTCCTCAATGACTTTTGCGGTGCTGATGCCCCGCAGCTGCGTTTTGAGGTGGGTGCTAAGCCAGCCAGCTCGCTGCAGAAAGGAGCGGTAAGCCCGGCTGCGGCGGCCATTCCGGCGGCGCAGGTGCAGACCGCGCGCGTGGCGCCGACGATCGTGCGCCCAGGCTGGGATAATGTCCCGGCGCCAGCGGAGCCGACCTACCGCTCTAACGTTAACGTGAAACACACGTTTGATAACTTCGTCGAAGGTAAATCTAACCAGCTGGCCCGCGCGGCGGCGCGTCAGGTGGCGGATAACCCGGGCGGGGCCTACAACCCGCTGTTCCTTTATGGCGGCACCGGTCTGGGGAAAACCCACCTGTTGCACGCGGTGGGTAACGGCATTGTGGCGCGTAAGCCGAACGCCAAAGTGGTCTATATGCACTCCGAGCGTTTCGTCCAGGACATGGTCAAAGCGCTGCAAAACAACGCCATCGAAGAGTTTAAACGCTACTACCGATCCGTTGACGCCCTGCTGATCGATGACATTCAGTTCTTTGCTAATAAAGAGCGATCCCAGGAAGAGTTTTTCCACACCTTCAATGCCCTGCTGGAAGGTAATCAGCAGATCATCCTGACGTCGGATCGTTATCCAAAAGAGATCAACGGCGTAGAAGATCGTCTTAAATCCCGCTTCGGCTGGGGTCTGACGGTGGCGATCGAGCCGCCGGAGCTGGAAACCCGCGTCGCGATCCTGATGAAAAAAGCCGATGAAAACGACATTCGCCTGCCGGGCGAAGTGGCGTTCTTTATTGCCAAGCGACTGCGCTCAAACGTGCGTGAGCTGGAGGGGGCGCTGAACCGCGTTATCGCCAACGCCAACTTCACCGGCCGGGCGATCACCATCGATTTCGTGCGCGAAGCGCTGCGCGATCTGTTGGCGCTGCAGGAAAAACTGGTCACCATCGACAATATTCAAAAGACGGTGGCGGAGTACTACAAGATTAAGGTAGCGGATCTGCTGTCCAAGCGCCGCTCCCGTTCGGTGGCGCGTCCTCGCCAGATGGCGATGGCGCTGGCCAAAGAGCTGACCAACCACAGCCTGCCGGAAATCGGCGATGCGTTTGGCGGCCGCGACCATACCACCGTGCTGCACGCCTGCCGTAAGATTGAGCAGTTGCGTGAAGAAAGCCACGACATTAAAGAAGATTTTTCCAATTTAATCAGAACATTATCCTCGTGACGCTATGAAATTTACCGTAGAACGTGAACATTTATTAAAACCGCTGCAACAGGTGAGCGGTCCGTTAGGTGGTCGTCCGACGCTGCCCATTCTCGGTAACCTGCTGCTTCAGGTCGCGGACGGCGCGCTGTCGCTGACCGGTACCGATCTTGAAATGGAGATGGTGGCGCGCGTGGCGCTGGTTCAGCCGCACGAAGCGGGCGCAACGACCGTTCCGGCACGGAAATTCTTTGATATCTGCCGCGGCCTGCCGGAAGGCGCGGAGATCGCGGTTCAGCTGGAAGGCGATCGGATGCTGGTGCGTTCCGGCCGCAGCCGCTTCTCGCTGTCGACGCTGCCTGCTGCCGATTTCCCGAATCTGGATGACTGGCAGAGCGAAGTGGAATTTACCCTGCCGCAGGCGACCATGAAGCGTCTGATCGAAGCCACTCAGTTCTCGATGGCGCACCAGGATGTTCGTTACTACTTAAACGGCATGCTGTTTGAAACCGAAGGCAGCGAACTGCGCACGGTGGCCACCGATGGTCACCGCCTGGCGGTCTGTTCGATGCCGCTGGAAGCGTCGCTGCCGAACCATTCGGTGATCGTGCCGCGTAAAGGGGTGATTGAGTTGATGCGGATGCTTGACGGCGGCGATACCCCGCTGCGCGTGCAGATTGGCAGCAACAATATCCGCGCTCATGTGGGCGATTTTATCTTTACGTCGAAGCTGGTTGATGGCCGTTTCCCGGATTATCGCCGCGTATTGCCGAAAAATCCGGATAAACATCTCGATGCTGGCTGTGACATTCTCAAGCAGGCCTTCGCCCGCGCGGCAATCCTCTCGAACGAGAAATTCCGCGGCGTGCGGCTGTACGTCAGCGAAAATCAGCTGAAAATCACCGCTAACAACCCGGAGCAGGAAGAGGCGGAAGAGATTCTGGATGTGACCTACGCCGGAACGGAGATGGAGATTGGCTTCAACGTTAGCTACGTGCTGGATGTGCTCAATGCGCTGAAATGCGAGAATGTGCGCATTCTGCTGACGGATTCGGTGTCGAGCGTGCAGATTGAGGATGCGGCTTCACAATCCGCCGCCTATGTCGTCATGCCTATGAGATTGTAGTGGAAAATATCAGGCTATCTTACTTGCCATTTTCAACCTGGGCTGTGCTCGCCCCTGTCACGTACTTCGTGTACGCTCCAGGGTCTGCGCGCAGTCCGCGTTGAAACTGGCTGCGCCGATAACGCCCTGGCCCAAAGAACGCTGATATGTCACTGACGCGCTTGCTCATCAAAGACTTCCGCAATATTGAAAATGCGGATCTCGCTTTATCTCCCGGCTTTAACTTCCTGGTTGGCGCAAACGGCAGCGGTAAAACCAGCGTGCTGGAAGCTATCTATACGCTCGGTCACGGCCGGGCGTTTCGTAGTTTGCAAATTGGCCGGGTGATCCGCCACGAGCAGGAGGCTTTTGTTCTGCACGGCCGCCTGCAGGGCGAAGAGCGGGAAACCGCCATCGGCCTGACCAAAGACAAACAGGGCGACAGCAAGGTGCGCATCGACGGCACCGACGGCCACAAAGTGGCGGAACTGGCGCACCTGATGCCGATGCAGCTGATTACGCCGGAGGGGTTTACTTTACTCAACGGCGGCCCCAAATACAGAAGAGCATTCCTCGATTGGGGATGTTTTCACAACGAAGCCGGATTCTTCACCGCCTGGAGCAACCTGAAGCGCCTGGTCAAGCAGCGCAACGCCGCGCTACGCCAGGTGAGCCGCTATGCCCAGCTGCGGCCGTGGGATCTGGAATTAATCCCGCTGGCGGAGCAGATCAGCCGCTGGCGTGCCGAATACAGCGCCGCTATTGTCGAAGACATGGCGGATACCTGTCAGCAATTTTTACCGGAATTCACCCTCACCTTCTCTTTCCAGCGCGGCTGGGAAAAAGAAACGGACTACGCCGAGGTGCTGGAGCGGAATTTCGAACGCGACAGAATGTTAACCTACACCGCCCACGGCCCGCATAAAGCGGATTTCCGTATTCGCGCCGACGGGGCGCCGGTGGAAGATACCTTGTCGCGCGGGCAGCTTAAGCTGCTGATGTGCGCCCTGCGTCTGGCGCAAGGTGAGTTCCTCACCCGCGTCAGCGGGCGGCGCTGCCTGTACCTGATAGATGATTTTGCCTCGGAACTTGATGATGCCCGCCGCGGTCTGTTATCCAGCCGCCTGAAAGCGACGCAGTCGCAGGTTTTCGTCAGCGCGATCAGCGCTGAACACGTTATGGACATGTCGGACAAAAATTCGAAGATGTTCCGCGTGGAAAAAGGTAAAATAACGGATTAACCCAAGATTAAATGAGCGAGAAACGTTGATGTCGAATTCTTATGACTCCTCCAGTATCAAAGTCCTGAAAGGGCTGGATGCGGTGCGTAAGCGCCCGGGTATGTATATCGGCGACACGGATGACGGCACCGGTCTGCACCACATGGTATTCGAGGTTGTGGATAACGCTATCGACGAAGCGCTCGCGGGTTACTGCAAAGATATCGTTGTCACCATCCACAGCGATAACTCCGTCTCCGTACAGGATGACGGTCGCGGCATCCCAACCGGCATTCACCCGGAAGAGGGCGTCTCCGCAGCGGAAGTTATCATGACCGTCCTGCACGCCGGCGGTAAATTTGATGATAACTCCTATAAAGTGTCCGGCGGTTTGCACGGCGTAGGCGTCTCGGTGGTTAACGCCCTGTCGCAGAAGCTGGAGCTGGTTATCCAGCGCGATAACAAAGTCCACAAACAGATTTATGTGCACGGTGTACCGCAGGCGCCGCTGGCGGTGACCGGCGAGACCGATAAAACCGGCACCATGGTGCGTTTCTGGCCGAGCCATGAAACCTTCACCAACGTTACTGAATTCGAATATGACATCCTGGCGAAACGTCTGCGCGAGCTGTCGTTCCTGAACTCAGGGGTCTCTATCCGCCTGCGCGATAAGCGCGACGGCAAAGAAGATCATTTCCACTACGAAGGCGGCATCAAGGCGTTCGTTGAGTATCTCAACAAGAACAAAACGCCGATCCATCCGAATATCTTCTATTTCTCCACCGAAAAAGACGGTATCGGCGTGGAAGTGGCGCTGCAGTGGAACGACGGTTTCCAGGAAAACATCTACTGCTTTACCAACAACATTCCGCAGCGTGACGGCGGTACTCACCTGGCGGGCTTCCGCGCGGCGATGACCCGTACCCTCAACGCCTACATGGATAAAGAAGGCTACAGCAAAAAAGCGAAAGTCAGCGCCACCGGCGACGACGCGCGTGAAGGTCTGATCGCCGTGGTATCGGTGAAAGTGCCGGATCCGAAATTCTCCTCACAGACCAAAGACAAGCTGGTCTCCTCTGAGGTGAAGTCTGCGGTAGAACAGCAGATGAACGAACTGCTGAGCGAATACCTGCTGGAAAACCCATCCGATGCCAAAATCGTGGTCGGCAAAATTATTGACGCCGCGCGCGCCCGTGAGGCCGCACGTCGCGCCCGTGAAATGACCCGCCGTAAAGGCGCGCTGGATCTGGCAGGCCTGCCGGGCAAACTGGCGGATTGCCAGGAACGCGACCCGGCGCTGTCTGAACTGTACCTCGTGGAAGGGGACTCCGCGGGCGGCTCTGCTAAACAGGGTCGTAACCGTAAGAACCAGGCGATCCTGCCGCTGAAGGGTAAAATCCTCAACGTTGAGAAAGCCCGCTTCGATAAAATGCTCTCTTCCCAGGAAGTGGCGACGCTGATCACCGCCCTTGGCTGCGGCATCGGCCGCGATGAGTACAACCCGGATAAACTGCGCTATCACAGCATCATCATCATGACCGATGCGGACGTCGACGGCTCGCACATTCGTACCCTGCTGTTGACCTTCTTCTACCGTCAGATGCCGGAAATCGTCGAACGCGGCCATGTCTACATTGCCCAGCCGCCGCTGTACAAAGTGAAGAAAGGCAAGCAGGAACAGTACATTAAAGACGACGAAGCGATGGATCAGTATCAGATCGCTATCGCTCTTGACGGTGCGACCCTGCATACCAATGCCAATGCGCCGGCGCTGGCGGGCGAACCGCTGGAAAAACTGGTTGCCGAGTTCAACGCCACCCAGAAAATGATTGGCCGCATGGAGCGCCGCTTCCCGAAAGCGATGCTGAAAGAGCTTATCTATCAGCCGACCCTGACCGAGGCCGATCTGGCTGACGAGCAGAAGGTAACCCGCTGGGTGAACACCCTGGTTTCCGAGCTGAATGAGAAAGAGCAGCACGGCAGCCAGTGGAAATTTGATGTCCGCGAGAACGGTGAATTGCAGCAGTTTGAGCCGATTATCCGCGTCCGTACCCACGGGGTGGATACCGACTATCCGCTGGATAACGAGTTCATCATGGGGCCGGAATATCGCCGTATCTGCACCCTGGGCGAGAAACTGCGCGGCCTGATGGAAGAAGATGCCTACATCGAGCGCGGCGAACGCCGTCAGCCGGTAGCCAGCTTCGAGCAGGCCCTCGACTGGCTGGTGAAGGAGTCCCGTCGCGGTCTCTCCATCCAGCGCTATAAAGGTCTGGGCGAGATGAACCCGGATCAGCTGTGGGAAACCACCATGGATCCGGACAGCCGCCGCATGCTGCGCGTAACCGTTAAGGATGCGATCGCTGCCGACCAGCTGTTCACCACCCTGATGGGCGATGCCGTTGAGCCGCGTCGCGCCTTTATCGAAGAGAACGCCCTGAAAGCGGCGAATATCGATATTTAAGTCGCGTATTTCCCGGTAACGCGTTTTACCGGGGCAACAGGATGTATAAGCCCGGTCGCATCGCGTGACCGGGCTTTTTTTTGCTGCTAAAAGGGGATTCTTCGCTCCCGCTTCCATCCCCCTTTCTGCCCGACACTTTTACTGTTTTTTGAGCGGAATCGCGTTAGCATGAGGGAAGACTCATCTTACCCGGGGATCCTATGGCTATTAAACTGATTGCAATCGATATGGACGGCACGCTGCTGCTGCCAGACCATACCATCTCTCCTGCGGTGAAAGCCGCCATTGCCGCGGCGCGCGAGCGGGGTGTCAACGTGGTGCTGACCACCGGTCGCCCTTACGCTGGCGTCCACAGCTATCTGAAAGAGCTGCATATGGAGCAGCCGGGTGATTACTGCATTACCTACAATGGCGCGCTGGTGCAGAAGGCCGGTGACGGCAGTACCGTTGCGCAAACCGCGCTAAGCTATGACGACTATCGTTTCCTCGAGCAGCTCTCCCGCGAGGTTGGCTCTCACTTCCACGCGCTCGATCGCAACACGCTCTACACCGCGAACCGCGATATCAGCTACTACACCGTCCACGAATCCTACGTGGCGACCATCCCGCTGGTGTTCTGTGAAGCGGAAAAAATGGACCCTGAGATCCAGCTGCTGAAGGTGATGATGATCGATGAGCCGGCGATCCTGGATAAGGCCATCGCCCGTATCCCGGCGGAAGTGAAAGAGAAGTACACCGTGCTGAAAAGTGCGCCGTACTTCCTCGAAATTCTGGATAAACGCGTCAATAAAGGCACTGGCGTGAAGTCCCTGGCCGATGCGCTGGGTATCAAACCGGAAGAGATTATGGCGATTGGCGATCAGGAAAATGATATCGCGATGATTGAGTTTGCCGGCGTCGGCGTGGCGATGGATAACGCCATTCCCGCGGTCAAAGAAGCGGCGAACTTCATCACCAAATCTAACCTCGAAGATGGCGTCGCCTTCGCCATTGAAAAATACGTTTTAGCGTAAGCGTTCTTCAGGCCCGGCGTTGTCCGGGCCGATCTTCTCTTTTTTCATGAACAGATGTTAATCCGCATTTAAATCCCTTATTCCGTACAGGGGATTCTATAAGCTACCCGCCCTCTTTTTCGCAATGCTTCACTAACATCATAATTTTCATGAATATATACCACCGTTTGATGTTGGTTGCGCTGCCATTCGCCTTTGTACAGATTTGCGTGGCCGCGGAACCAACGGCGCCGCTTGAGCCGGTATACGCCTATCACGGCGCAGAACCGGCGGATCTGCCTGCGCCGGTCAAAACCGAGACTGCAGTAGCGGAACCAACCGCGATATTGCCTTTTTTAGGCGATGAGGCCAGAAAGCGCGGCTACGTCCTGCCGCTGCCGTTCGGCGTCAGCATGAACTATATGGATATGCGGCAGAATATTAATGTCAACAGCATTAACTTCACCGGGCTGTCGCTGGATGGCCGTAACATCGATTGCGGTAAGGATCCTGTCTGCAAACACGCCGTGAATAACATTTTCGCTAATGGGCCGGTCTCGCTGGATAACGCCTTCCAGATTGGCGTCGGTAATACGCGGGAAAGCAGCAAAACCGAGACGCTTAAGCTGGATGCCTGGCTGCTGCCATTTATGAACGTTTATGGCCTCGTCGGACACACCGAAGGACATTCGATTTCGCAGATTGCCGTCGGCCTGAAGGGGCCGAATGGTAAAGTGGTCCCCCTGCCGGGGATGCAGGATCTCGACTTTCGCCTCGATTTTAAAGGCGCCACCTACGGGATGGGCACCACCCTGGTGGGCGGCGTCGGCAACTGGTTTACCGTGCTGGACGCCAACTACACGCAAACGCGCTTTGATATCCTCGACGGCAGTATCGACGCGTTTACCTTTTCGCCACGCGTAGGCTATCGTTTCACTACGCCATCGGTCGATACGCTGCATCTCCCCGCCGGAAAGCTGAACCTGTGGGTCGGCAGCATGTATCAGGACGTACAGCAGGAGTTTAAGGGCAGTCTCAACGATCTCTCAATGCCGTCGCCGATGCTGCAAAATATGGTCAATCTGGCCAATCAGGACAATAACGGCCGCTTCGATGTGAAACAGCATTTACAGTCGCCGTGGAACGTACTGGTGGGCGCGCAGTACGAGCTGACGCAGCATTTCAATATTACTACCGAGTTTGGCTTTGCCGAACGTAACAGTTTTTTTATCGCCGGTGAGTATCGCTTTTGAGCCGACTGTTTATCCTTTTTCTGCTGCTGTTAACCTACCCGATCTGCAGCCAGGCCGAGACGCTCAGCCGCGAGAAAATCGACGGCTGGCTGCAGCATCTCGGCGCCAGCGATAAGTTCGACGCCAGCAAAGGCATCGACTGGGGCGTGATGCCCGGTCCGTTCTATACGCCGGAGCTGGGGCTGGGCATCGGCACCGCGGTCGTCGGCATGTATCGCCCCGATCCGCAGGATACCACCAGCCAGAATTCCACCCTGACGCTCAGCGGCTACGCCAGCTCCACCGGCGCGTTTGGCCTCAGCGTGAAAAACTACGCCTTTTTCGACAACGATCTGTGGCGCGTATTTGTTGAAGGGTCGATGGCCAATACCCCGACTTACTACTGGGGGCAGGGTTTTCACGCCGGAGATAAAGACAACGAGAAGGAAAAATATACCGCCCAGGTGCTGACCCTGCGCCCGACAATCTACCGGCAACTGATCGACAATGTTTATCTCGGCGCGGGGTGGTCGCTGGCGGCGCAGAATGCCGATGAGATGGACCACGACGATTTACCGAAAATAGAAAGTACCCCACAGGGACCGTCGGTATTCAGCTCTGGCGCCAGCATCGATATCAACTGGGACGATCGCGACTTTGTCCCCAACCCGCGCCGGGGCCAGTATGCCAACTTCCGCTACACCCATTACGCCCCCGGGTTAGGCAGCGATACCCGTTTTGATGAATTTCAGCTGCACTATAGCCATTATCATGCCCTGAGCGAGAAAAGCGTGCTCGCCTGGGAGGCCGATGGCGCCTTCACCCAAGGGGATGTACCGTGGAGCATGATGCCCCTGCTGGGCAGCGACGAGCGGATGCGCGGCTACTATCAGGGGCGCTACCGGGATAAAAACGTCGTTAGCAGCCAACTGGAATACCGTCGGCAGCTCACCTGGCGGCACGGGATTGTGGCCTGGGTCGGGGCGGGAACCATGGGGCCGTCGCTGTCATCGCTGAACAATGGCCGCTGGCTGCCTACTGGCGGCGTTGGCTATCGTTTCGAGTTCAAGCCGCGGGTCAATATCCGTCTTGATTACGGCATCGGCAAAGGCAGCAGCGGGTTCTATTTCCAGGTTGGAGAAGCGTTTTAAGCACATTGTCGGGCATTCAACCCCGCGCGGATTGCGGTATGCTAACGCCACTCTTATATCGGCCAGGTCAGCACGCCATGAAACAAGTTACCTTTGCCCCTCGCAACCACCAGCTCACTAACACCCGCACCTGGACCCCCGACAGCCAGTGGCTGGTGTTCGACGTCCGCCCGTCCGGCGCGTCGTTCACCGGTGAAACCATTGAGCGAGTGAACGTAAACAGCGGTACTGTGGAGACCGTCTATCATGCCACGCAAGGCGCGCGCGTTGGCGTGGTGACCGTGCATCCAACCCAGGAGCGCTATGTGTTTATTCATGGCCCCGAGCAGCCGGATGCGCAGTGGCAGTATGATTTTCATCATCGCCGCGGGGTGGTGGCCTTTCAGGGAGCCGTCGAGAATCTGGACGCCATGGACATTACCGCCCCTTACACGCCCGGCGCGCTGCGCGGCGGCAGCCACGTCCATGTCTATAGCCCCAACGGTCAGTTCGTCAGCTTTACCTATAACGACCACGTGCTGCACGAGCGCGACCCGGCGCTGGACTTGCGCAACGTCGGCGTGGCGGCGCCATATGGGCCGGTGACGCCGCAGGGAAAGCATCCGCGCGAATATAGCGGCAGCCACTGGTGCGTGCTGGTAAGCCGCACGACACCGACTCCCGTGCCGGGCAGCGATGAGATTAATCGCGCCTATGAAGAGGGCTGGGTCGGGAACCATGCGCTGGCGTTTATTGGCGATACCCTGGCGGAAAATGGCGATAAAGTGCCTGAGCTGTTTATTGTCGATCTGCCGCAGGATGAAGCCGGCTGGAAGCAGCCTGGCGGGGCGCCGCTGGCCGGTACCGCAACCACAATGCCGGCGCCGCCGGCGGGCGTCAGTCAGCGTCGTTTGACCTTCACCCACCATCGCCGCTACCCGGGACTGGTGAACGTCCCGCGCCACTGGGTGCGCGCCAATCCCCAGGCGACGGCGATAGCCTTTCTGATGTGCGATGACGCCGGCGTGGTGCAGCTGTGGCTTATTTCACCGCAGGGGGGCGAGCCGCGTCAGTTGACGTATCATGCGTCGGGTATCCAGTCGGCGTTTAACTGGCATCCATCAGGAGAGTGGCTGGGCTTTGTGCTGGAGGATCGGATTGCCTGCTGCCATGCCGGCACAGGCGATATCACCTTTTTAACCAAGGTGCATGCGCATGCGCCCTCGGCTGATGCGATCGTCTTTTCGCCAGACGGTAAACAGATTGCCTGGATGGAGGAGGTGGACGGTTATCGCCAGCTGTGGGTCACACAGACCGGACGATAACTTACTGGGCAGGCATCGGCGCTGGCGGTATCACCGAGTTGGTCGCCAGCGTGGCCTTCTCGCTTTTTTCGACCCGTGATTTGATTGAGCTGTCGGTGCGGAACATATCCCACGGCAGCAGCAGGGTATCCATGACGGCGGTGAACGGCATGTCCAGCGCCACCAGTGATTTCACACCCCAGTTGGTATCGCTGTCTCCCAGCGTTTGCGCACTGGATCGCGTGCCCGGATAGGTTCCCTCTTTGCCACCGGTATGTGACATTACGCTGGAGCAACCGCTCAGGCTTATTATCCCGCTGAACAGGACCAGCTTTAACAGTCGTCTGCTTTTCATTGTTCTTCCATCGTCGTTTCGGGCGTTGAGATAACCTTCCAGCGGTTATATCGGGCCAACCCGTGAATGCATAGCGTTATTGCGCCGCACTGTGGCGGGCATCGCACTTTGCTTTTTGTGCTCCTCCCCCCAGTCTAAGCAATCATCGGCAAACTGCAAAAAAATTCGCCCTCAATCCCTTGAAAAGCACGGGGAGAAACCCATTTTATAGGTGTAACCCACTGAGAATACGCCTGAGGGGTATTCCGGATTACCGCGGCCTGTCCACGATGGAAGGTCATTTGATTCTCGCTGATTTTCAGGAGCTATTTACTATGCGTAACTTCGATCTTTCCCCGCTATATCGTTCAGCCATTGGTTTCGACCGCCTGTTCAACCTGCTGGAAAACAATCAAAGCCAGAGCAACGGCGGCTACCCTCCGTATAACGTCGAGCTGGTAGACGAAAACCACTATCGCATCGCTATCGCGGTGGCTGGCTTTGCTGAAAGCGAGCTGGAGATCACGGCCCAGGACAATCTGCTGATCGTCAAAGGCGCCCACGCCGCCGAGCAGAAAGAGCGGACCTACCTGTATCAGGGGATCGCCGAGCGCAACTTCGAGCGCAAATTCCAGCTGGCGGAAAATATTCACGTCCGCGGCGCCAACCTGGTGAACGGCCTGCTGTATATCGATCTGGAACGCGTGATCCCGGAAGCGAACAAGCCGCGCCGCATCGAAATCAACTAATTGTCCGTTTCAGGCCGCGTGGCGGCCTGATGTCACAACCTGCTCGCCGTCAGGGAGCAGATGCGAATTTACAGAATTCGCAGGTATTCACTCGCTTCTTAGAAGGAGAAAACACTATGCGTAACTACGATTTATCCCCCCTGCTGCGTCAATGGATCGGTTTTGACAAACTGGCCAACGCCCTGCAAACCGCCGGTGAAAGCCAGAGCTTCCCGCCCTATAACATCGAAAAAAGCGACGATAACCACTATCGCATTACCCTTGCGCTGGCCGGTTTCCGTCAGGAAGATTTGGATATTCAACTGGAAGGCACCCGTCTGGTGGTGAAAGGCACGCCGCAGCAGCCGGAAAAAGAGACCACATGGCTGCACCAGGGGCTGGTGAGCCAGGCCTTCAGCCTGAGCTTCACCCTCGCCGACAACATGGAGGTCTCTGGCGCGACCTTCACCAATGGCCTGCTGCATATCGATCTGACCCGCAATGAGCCTGAGCAGATTGCCCCGCAGCGTATCGCCATCAGCGAACGACCGGCGCTAAATAGCTAATAAAGTAACCTACTGATAAGGCCCCGTTTTTCGGGGCTTTTTTGTGCCGGTCTGTTTGCTGGTATTGTGCGCCAGGCGGCATACAACCCGTCTGGCAGCGGTCATAATCCCTGTAGTTAATGGTGTTATTCACAGGGACGATACCATGAGTGAGATAGCATTGACGGTCAGCGTGCTGGCGCTGGTGGCGGTAGTGGGGTTGTGGATCGGCAATGTCAAAATCCGCGGCGTCGGCTTTGGCATTGGCGGTGTCCTGTTTGGCGGGATTATTGTCGGCCACTTTGTCGATCAGGCGGGTGTCGCCCTCAGCAGCCCGATGCTGCATTTTATTCAGGAATTCGGCTTGATCCTGTTCGTCTACACCATCGGTATTCAGGTGGGGCCGGGCTTTTTCGCCTCGCTGCGGGTCTCAGGCCTGCGGCTCAATCTGTTCGCTATCCTTATTGTTATCCTCGGCGGCCTGGTGACCGCGGTGCTGCATAAACTGTTCGATATTCCTCTCCCGGTGGTGCTCGGTATCTTCTCCGGTGCGGTGACCAACACGCCAGCGCTGGGGGCCGGGCAGCAAATTCTCCGCGATCTCGGCGTACCGTTCGAGGTGGTCGATCAGATGGGGATGAGTTACGCGATGGCGTATCCGTTCGGCATCTGCGGCATTCTGCTGACCATGTGGCTGGTGCGCCTGTTCTTCCGAATCAATGTGGAGAAAGAGGCCCAGCGGTTTGAGGAGAGCAGCGGCAACGGCCACGCTCATTTGCACACCATTAACGTGCGGGTGGAGAACCCCAACCTCAACCAGATGGCGATTCAGGATGTGCCGATGCTCAATAGCGACAACATCGTCTGTTCGCGGCTGAAGCGCGGTGAGCTGTTGATGGTACCTGCGCCGGGCACCCTTATTCAGGCGGGCGACCTGTTGCACCTGGTGGGGCGACCGGAGGATCTGCACAATGCGCAGCTGGTGATTGGCCAGGAGGTGGCCACCTCGCTGTCGACGCGCGGCACCGATCTGAAAGTCGAGCGGGTGGTGGTCACTAACGAAAAAGTGCTGGGGAAGAAAATACGCGATCTGCACGTCAAACAGCGCTATGACGTGGTGATCTCCCGGCTGAATCGCGCTGGCGTCGAGCTGGTGGCCAGCAGCAGCGCCAGCCTGCAGTTTGGTGACATCCTCAACCTGGTCGGTCGTCAGGAGGCGATTGACGCCGTGGCCGCCGAACTGGGTAACGCTCAGCAGAAGCTGCAGCAGGTCCAGATGCTGCCGGTGTTTATCGGCATCGGACTCGGGGTACTGCTGGGGTCTATCCCGTTGTTTATTCCCGGCTTTCCTGCCGCACTGAAGCTGGGGCTGGCCGGTGGGCCGCTGATTATGGCGCTGATCCTCGGGCGTATCGGCAGCATCGGCAAGCTGTACTGGTTTATGCCGCCGAGCGCCAACCTGGCGCTGCGCGAGCTGGGGATCGTGCTGTTTCTGGCGGTGGTCGGGCTAAAATCGGGGGGCGACTTTGTCGCCACTCTGACCCAGGGCGAGGGCCTGAGCTGGATCGCCTACGGCATTTTCATCACCGCCATTCCGCTGCTAACGGTAGGCATTCTCGCGCGCATGCTGGCGAAAATGAACTATCTGACGCTGTGCGGCATGCTGGCCGGCTCCATGACTGACCCACCGGCGCTGGCCTTCGCCAACAATCTGCACGCCACCAGCGGCGCGGCGGCGCTCTCTTACGCCACCGTCTATCCGCTGGTGATGTTCCTGCGGATTATCACCCCGCAGCTACTCGCCGTGCTGTTCTGGGGGCTGAGCTAGCGGGCTTTGCGCCTGGACGCGGCGCAGGTGGTAATCCACCTGATACTCGCTGGCGTTGCGGAACATGACGGAATAGTTAAGAAACTCGCCGCTGTCGCTGTAGGAAAGGGAGGTAATACGCAGCAGCGGCGTCTGCTCAGGGACATTCATTGAGCGCGCCAGCTGCTTGTCCGCCAGCACTGGCGTCAGCGTTTCATAATTCCCGCTGATGATGATCCCGCACTCCTTCTCAATATAATCAAATTTCGAACCCTCCAGATGGCTCAGCGACAGGTTGCGGAACAGCTTCACTGGCATATAGCTATCCTCCAGCATCAGCGGCTTACCATCGACGTAGCGCACCCGCCGTGAGAAGTAGATCCGTTCATCAATTTTAATCCGCAGCAGGCTGGCGATGGCCGGCGGAGCAGGCATCACCTCGAAGGCCAGCACCTGACTCACCACCTCTTTACCCTGCTTGCGCAGCACTTCCGCCAGGCCAGTGAGATTGCTGGTTTCATGATGGACGTCCTTACGCGCCACGAACGTCCCCGAGCCGTGGCGACGCACAACCAATCCCCAGTCCACCAGCAGGTCGATGGCTTTGCGGATAGTCATGCGCGCCACCCCGAACTCCTCGGCCAGTTTTTTCTCTCCCGGTAGCGGGCTACCGATGGCGAAGTCGGCGGAATTCAGCCGCAGCCGCAGGCGGTCAGCAATGGATTTGTAGATCACCAGTAGTCCTCTTGTGCAGGAAAGTGGAATGTCGCTGTCTTCTCTTTTCGTTAAAAAAATAGATTTATTACAAGTAATTAATACTCATTCATTTCGTTAATTCCACTGTCTGACTTATCGATGTCTAACTTTGGTTATCGAAGTAGACGACTTTGGCCAAATTAAAACCATGAATGGGATCACGAATCGCAACGGCGCGGCATGTTGTCGGACGGGCAAATTTCTATTCTCGAGTCAGGCCGGTAATCAAGAAAAAGAAGGCCACTCACCCTACGAGTTGTTACATGAGGATTTTCAAATGCTCAGTCAAATACAACGCTTTGGCGGCGCCATGTTTACTCCGGTTTTGTTGTTTCCTTTTGCCGGAATCGTGGTCGGTATCGCCATCATGCTGCGCAACCCGATGTTCGTCGGCGAAGCGCTGACCGCACCCGACAGCCTGTTTGCCCAGATCGTTCACATCATTGAAGAGGGCGGCTGGACCGTCTTTCGTAATATGCCGCTGATTTTCGCCGTCGGTCTGCCGATCGGCCTGGCGAAACAGGCCCAGGGCCGGGCCTGTCTGGCGGTGCTGGTGAGTTTTCTCACCTGGAACTACTTTATTAACGCCATGGGGATGACCTGGGGCCACTTCTTCGGCGTCGACTTTTCCGTTGAACCCACGGCAGGCAGCGGCCTGACGATGATTGCCGGGATCAAAACCCTCGACACCAGCATTATCGGCGCCATCGTCATCTCCGGTCTGGTGACGGCCCTGCACAATCGCTATTTCGATAAACCCCTGCCGGTGTTCCTCGGCATCTTTCAGGGATCATCGTTTGTGGTCATTGTCGCTTTCCTCGCGATGATCCCCTGTGCCTGGTTGACCCTGCTCGGCTGGCCAAAGGTTCAGCTGGGCATTGAATCGCTGCAGGCCTTCCTGCGCTCAGCCGGGGCGCTTGGGGTGTGGGTCTACATCTTCCTTGAGCGCATTCTGATCCCCACCGGCCTGCACCACTTCGTCTATGGCCCGTTCATCTTTGGCCCGGCGGTGGTGGAGGGCGGTCTGCAGGTCTACTGGGCGGAGCATCTGCAGGCGTTCAGTCAGAGTACGGAACCGCTGAAGACGTTGTTCCCGGAGGGCGGCTTTGCTCTGCACGGTAACTCGAAAGTGTTTGGTTCGGTGGGGATTGCGCTGGCGCTCTACTTCACTGCCGCGCCGGAAAATCGCGTCAAGGTCGCCGGCCTGCTGATCCCCGCCACCCTGACCGCGATGCTGGTCGGGATCACCGAACCGCTGGAGTTCACCTTCCTGTTCATCTCGCCGCTGCTGTTCGCCGTTCACGCGGTGCTGGCGGCGACCATGGCGACGGTGATGTACATCTGCGGCGTGGTAGGCAATTTCGGCGGCGGCCTGCTCGACCAGTTCTTGCCGCAAAACTGGATCCCGATGTTCCATCACCACGCCTCGATGATGTTCATTCAGATAGGCATCGGCCTCTGTTTCACCGCCCTCTACTTCGTGGTCTTCCGCACCCTGATCCTGCGTCTGAACCTGAAGACGCCTGGCCGGGAAGAGAGCGAAATCAAGCTCTACAGCAAGGCCGATTACCAGGCGGCACGAGGTAAAACCACGGCCGCCGCCGCGCCAGAGACCCGGCTGGGTCAGGCCGCTGGCTTCCTGCAGGCCCTCGGCGGCGCCGACAACATTGAAAGCATCAACAACTGCGCCACCCGACTGCGCATCGCGCTGGTCGATATGGCGAAAACGCAAAGTGACGACGTCTTTAAAGCGCTGGGCGCCCACGGGGTAGTACGCCGCGGCAACGGGATTCAGGTCATCGTCGGCCTGCACGTTCCCCAGGTGCGCGACCAGCTGGAAAACCTGATGAAAGATTCTCTTTCGACCGAACATACCACCATGACGGAGGCAGTATCATGAAAAAATTCTCAGTTGTTATCGCAGGCGGCGGCAGCACCTTCACCCCGGGCATTGTTCTGATGCTGCTGGCAAACCAGGATCGTTTTCCGCTGCGGTCGCTGAAATTTTACGACAACGACGGCGCGCGTCAGGAGACCATCGCCGAGGCGTGCAAAGTGATCCTCAAAGAGCAGGCGCCGGAGATTGAATTCAGCTATACCACCGATCCGCAGGCGGCGTTTACCGATGTTGATTTCGTCATGGCACATATCCGCGTCGGTAAATATCCGATGCGTGAACAGGATGAGAAAATCCCGCTGCGCCACGGCGTGCTGGGCCAGGAGACCTGCGGTCCGGGGGGGATCGCCTACGGTATGCGCTCTATCGGCGGCGTGCTGGAGCTGGTGGATTATATGGAAAAATATTCGCCGAACGCCTGGATGCTTAACTACTCCAACCCGGCAGCGATTGTGGCGGAAGCCACCCGACGTCTGCGGCCGAACGCCAAAATCCTCAATATCTGCGATATGCCGATCGGCATTGAAGGGCGGATGGCACAGATTGTCGGCCTCAAAGATCGCAAACAGATGCGCGTGCGCTACTACGGCCTCAATCACTTCGGCTGGTGGACATCGATTGAGGACCTCGACGGCAACGATTTGATGCCGAAACTGCGTGAATATGTGGCGAAATATGGCTATGTGCCGCCCTCTAACGATCCGCACACCGAGGCCAGCTGGAACGATACCTTTGCTAAAGCGAAAGACGTGCAGGCGCTGGATCCGCAGACCATGCCGAACACCTACCTGAAATATTACCTGTTCCCGGACTACGTGGTGGCTCACTCCAACCCGGAGCGTACCCGCGCCAATGAGGTGATGGATCATCGGGAGAAAAACGTCTTCAGCGCCTGCCGGGCGATTATTGCCGCCGGGAAATCCACCGCTGGCGATCTGGAGATTGACGAGCATGCGTCGTATATCGTCGATCTGGCGACGGCCATCGCCTTTAACACGCAGGAAAGGATGCTGCTGATTGTGCCAAACAACGGCGCGATCCATAACTTTGACGCTGACGCGATGGTGGAGATCCCTTGTCTGGTGGGTCACAACGGACCGGAACCGCTGACGGTTGGCGACATCCCGCACTTCCAGAAAGGGATGATGAGCCAGCAGGTAGCAGTGGAAAAACTGGTGGTCGATGCTTGGGAACAGCGCTCTTACCACAAGCTGTGGCAGGCGATTACCCTGTCGAAAACCGTACCGAGCGCCTCAGTGGCGAAAGCGATCCTCGACGACCTGATTGCAGCCAACAAAGATTACTGGCCTGAGCTGCATTAATCCCCGCTGTTTGACCGGCGCCCGCGGGGCGCCGGTTCTTCTCCCCGGTTCCTGATTTACGCTATGCTGAAGCCTGCAGCGCGATGAACAAGGAACTGTAATGAAAATCTCCCGCCTCGGCGAAGCGCCGGATTACCGCTTTTCGCTGGCTAACGAACGCACCTTTCTGGCGTGGATCCGCACGGCGCTCGGTTTTCTCGCCGCCGGCGTCGGCCTTGACCAGTTAGCGCCGGACTTTGCCACGCCGCTGATCCGTGAAATTCTTGCCCTGCTGCTGTGTCTCTTTGCCGGCGGCATGGCCATCTATGGCTATCTGCGCTGGCTGAATAACGAGAAAGCGATGCGTCTGAAACAGGACCTTCCCTATACCCGCACGCTGCTGGTGATTAGCATCCTGCTGTTGGCGGTGGTGGCCGCGGTGATGCTGCTGGTGGTGTATGGCGGATAAACGCCGGGCGCGGCGGGAAGGCGATCCGGGACTACAGCCAGAGCGCACCTCGCTGGCCTGGTTTCGCACTCTGTTGGGCTATGGCGCGCTGATGGCGCTGGCGATTAAACACAGCTGGCACCGCGCCGGCCTGCCGTTCTGGCTGTCGATCGGCGTGTTGGCGATAGTGGCGGTGATCCTCTGGGGCTATACCCGCCGTCGTCATCTGATGGACGTCGACGATAGCGATTTTTTACAGCCGCGGGCGGTTCGTGACAAATTTTTGATCGCACTCGCAGTACTTTCTCTGGCATTCCTGTTTGCTGTTACTCACCTTCAACCGATCGTTTTATTCATTAGGGATATGTCATGACAGGATGTCCGGCGAATTTGCCTCTCACTCATGCCCCCGGCCAGCAACATGACACACCCTTTCAGGCTGTCGTGGTGGAGGCGCATCATTGCCATCAGCCGCAGGCGTTCTATGCACAACTGCGTCAACAGGGGCTCACCGCTATCCATTTTATTCCGCAGCTGGCGGCCGGCGACGCCGCGCTCTGGGGGGAGTTTCTCTGTGCTGTCTTTCACCGCTGGGTGCGGGAAGATATTGGGCGCATCAATATTTTGCTGTTTAGTGAGACGCTGAGCGCCTGGTGCGGCGAGACGCTGACCCAGCCAGGCGCGCCAGCGGCCAACAGTACCTGCTACGGCTGCCCGTGGTTGCGCCTGTGCCGCTGCGGCGAACAGGAAGACCCGCTGTGCGCGGGTTACCGGCAGTTCTACGATCTTAGCGGGCCCTATATGCGAGTGATGCGGGACCTGCGCCGACAGCAGCGGCCGCCAGAGGCGCTGATGCCGCTGCTGCGCTGAAGATTAGCGCCCCTTCGCCAGATATTGCGCCATCTCCTCTTCCGGCACCATGCCGCCGCCGGTGGCCCACACCAGGTGGGTGGCCTGCTGCAGCTGTTGCTCACTCAGTCCCTGCAGCTGATGGTACGCTTTGCTGGCGCAGACCCGCTGCGGCCCGGCCATTCCGGCCAGCGCGGACGGTTCAAGGCGAATGTTTTCCGCTTTCGCCAGCCAGCCCAGCATGTCGTACATCGTCTGATCATCAAGGGTATAGAACCCGTCGAGCAGGCGCTCCATTGCCCGGCCAACGAACCCGGACGCCCGGCCGACCGCCAGACCGTCGGCAGCGGTCAGGTTATCAATGCCTAAATCCTGCACCGCAATCTGGTCATGAAGCCCGGTATAGACGCCGAGCAGCATGCAGGGCGAGTGGGTCGGTTCGGCGAACAGGCAGTGAACGTGGTCGCCGATGGCCAGCTTCAGGCCGAATGCCACGCCGCCGGGGCCGCCGCCAACGCCGCACGGCAGGTAGACGAACAGCGGGTGATCGGCATTGACCACGCGCCCTGCTTTGGCAAACTGCGCCTTCAGGCGCTCGCCGGCTACGGCATAGCCGAGGAACAGCGTGCGCGAGTTTTCATCATCAATGAAAAAGCAGTTCGGGTCGGATTCCGCTGCCTTGCGCCCCTGTTCGACGGCGACGCCGTAGTCCTCTTCGTACTCAACGACCGTCACGCCGTGGCTGCGCAGTTTGGCTTTTTTCCACGCCCGGGCATCCGCCGACATATGTACCGTAACCTTAAAGCCGATGCGCGCGCTCATGATGCCGATCGACATCCCGAGGTTGCCGGTGGAGCCGACAGCGATGCTGTACTGGCTGAAGAACTGTTTAAATTCCGGTGTCAGCAATTTGCGATAATCATCTGCGGTGGTGAGCAGTCCGGCCTCCAGCGCCAGCTTTTCCGCATGGGTCAGCACTTCATAAATCCCGCCACGCGCCTTAATGGAACCCGAAATCGGCAGGTGGCTGTCTTTTTTCAGCAGCAGATCGCCGCTAATCGGCTGGCCGAACTTTTGCTCAAGGCTGCGTTTCATTGCCGGAATGGCAACCACTTCCGATTCGATAATCCCGCCGCTGGCGGCCGTTTCCGGGAAAGCTTCCGCCAGATAGGGCGCGAAGCGCTGAAGGCGGGCATGGGCGTCTTGCACATCGTCGGCGGTCAGACCGACGTAAGGTAACCCTTGCGCCAGGGTGGTGGTGGCCGGGTTAAACCAGGTGGTTTCTTTCAGGGCGATCAGATCCTGCACAAGCGGGAAGGTCGCGGTTAAGGTGGTCAGGTCAGCGTGTTTCATCATACGTCTCTTTGCGCTCAGATAATGAAAGAAAGCAGGAAGGTGGCGGCCAGTGCAAGTAGTGACGCGATAAATGTCGCTGTCGTGTAGTACTTGAACGTTTCGCTGAGGCTGGCGCCGCAGTACTGTTTTACCAGCCAGAACAGGGAATCGGTGACGATCGTGCAGCCAATGGCGCCGGAACCGATGGCAATGGCGATGATCTCCGGGCTTACGCCAGGATAAAGCGGCAGCATCGGCGCAACGATGGCGGTAGCGCCCATCATCGCCACGGTAGCGGAGCCGACGGCGGCGTGCAGGATAAGCGCCACCAGCCAGGCCAGCAAAATCGGATGCATATGCAGATTCGAGAGGATCACCGCCAGGCTATCGGCCAGGCCGCTGGATTTCAAAATCGCGTTGAACGCGCCGCCGGCGCCGATAATCAGCAGAATGTTGGCGATCGACCCAAAGCCGTTTTCAGTATGAGTCAGCAGGACGCCCATGCCCATCTGCCGACGAATACCGAGAATGTAATAAGCGACAAAGACGGCAATAAACATCGCGGTGATGGGGTTGCCGATAAATTCCAGCACTGTATACAGCGTGCCGCCTTGCGCCATATTCAGTTCAGCGACGGTTTTCACCAGCATCAGCCCAATCGGTAACAACACGGTAAATAGCGTAGCGCCGAGCGAGGGCAGCGTCGATTCTTCGCGAACGTCGAGGTTGGAAAACTCGGCTGGCACCGATTTAAACGGCAGGCGGTTGCCGAGCAGCCTGAGGAACAGCGGGCCGCCGACCAGCGAGGCGATCAGACCGACCAGCAGGCCATAGACGATAACCGTCCCGATATCGGCGCCCAGTTTATTCGCCACGAACAGCGCAGCCGGATGCGGCGGCACCACGCAATGCACCGCCATCAGGGCCGTACACAGCGGAATAGCCAGCTTCAGCAGCGAGGTATTGGTTTTTTTAGCGATGGAGAACGCCAGCGGGATCAGCAGCACCACGCCGACTTCGACAAACAGGGTAATACCGCAGATCAGGCCGACCAGCACCATAATCACGTCCGCCGACAGCCAGCGGCAGCGCTGCAGCGTCAGGCCGATGCGCTCCGCCGCGCCGGAGACTTCCATCATCTTGCCGAGGATGGTACCGAGACCGATCACCGCCGCCAGGAAGCCCAGCGTGCCGCCGATGCCGCTCTCAATGGCGTTGACCATCTCCAGCGGGCCCATCCCCATCATCGCCCCGACGAAAAAGCTCGCCAGCAGCAGCGCCAGAAACGGATGAAACTTCAGTTTGACGATCGTTAAGACGATTAACACGATGCTAATCAGCAGCGTGCTCACAACCCAGATTTGCGATTCCATACCCCACCTCGCCGTAAGTAACGTGTGGTTATTGAACAGAAACTCGGCATGGGCTGACAAACGATATAAATGGCCTTTCAGGTGAGCCAAATTGAATCAAAAAGGTGATTTAGCTCTAAAAGCGACCTATGAATATGCTATGGGTCAAATTAATTCATCCTTGAGCGGAAGTTCTGGCGTTATTTTTTTATCATCCAGATCCCCTTTTTTGCCAGGAGCGCATAATGGATGTACTCAAAACCTTAGGTACCCGGTTGCTCAACGGCTGGCAACTCTCCAGGCTGTCGACGTTTGAGGTGGCGGCGCGGCACGAGTCGTTCGCCCTGGCCGCAGACGAGCTTGCGCTCACCCCAAGCGCCGTCAGTCACCGGATTAATCAGCTGGAAGAGGAGCTGGGGATCCAGCTCTTTGTCCGCTCGCACCGCAAAGTGGAGCTGACGCGAGAAGGGAAGCGCGTTTACTGGGCGCTGAAGTCGTCGCTGGATGGCCTCAATCAGGAGATTCTGGACATCAAAAACCAGGAGCTCTCTGGCAGCCTGACGGTCTATTCGCGCCCGTCGATAGCCCAATGCTGGCTGGTGCCGGCGCTGGGGGATTTCACTCACCGCTACCCGGCCATCTCGCTGACTGTACTGACCGGCAACGATAACGTCAACCTGCAGCGGGCGGGTATCGATCTGGCAATCTATTTTGATGATGCGCCGTCGTCGCAGCTGAGCCATCATTTTCTGATGGATGAGGCGATCGTGCCGGTATGTACGCCGAATTATGCCCGCCAGCACCAGTTAACGCAGCATCCTGACAATCTGCGCCACTGCACACTGCTCCACGATCGCCAGGCATGGAGCAACGACTCGGGGACCGATGAGTGGTATAGCTGGGCGCAGAAATTTGCGGTGGAACTGCCGCCATCATCGGGCATTGGCTTCGATCGTTCTGATTTAGCGGTGATTGCGGCGATGAATCATGTGGGGGTAGCGATGGGGCGTAAACGGCTGGTGCAGAAGCGGCTGGAGAGCGGCGAGCTGATTGCGCCTTTTGGCGACATGACGCTGAAATGCCATCAGCATTATTACGTGACGACCCTGCCGGGCCGTCAGTGGCCGAAAATCGACGCTTTTATCGAATGGCTGCACAGCCTGACCTGAAAAGAGGTGAGCAACGGCTCGGTGCCTGATAATCGCCCGGCGGCGCTGCGCTTGCGCGGGCCTACAGTCCGGTAGCCCGGATAAGGCGTCAGCCGCCATCCGGGGAACGACCGCCGCGCTTATACCGGCTGCTGATGGTGGGTGAAGCGCGAGGCCAGCGGCAGCCAGCACAGCAGAATCAACAGGCCCATCAGCATCATCAGCAGGCCGAGGCTGCCCTGACCAGTTTGCGGCATCATCGCCGACAACCAGGCCAGCACGCCGGAGCCGATATTCTGCAAGCCGCCCACCAGGGCCCCGGCGGTTCCGGCGAGAAACGGGAACGGCTCCATCGCGCCGCTGGTGGCCAGCGGGAATAACATCCCGGCGCCGAAGAAGAACAGCGCCGCCGGCACCAGCAGGGTCCAGACGGTCATGATGCCCAGCAGTCCAGGGATCCACATCATCAAACCTGCCAGCAGGCAGCAGATCACCGACTGCCACATCAGCGTCGGGAAACGCTTGTTCGGCCGGCCGGCAAACCACGCGCCGAAGAACGCCGCCGGGATCGGCAGAATAAACAGAATACTCACCGCCATGCTGCTCAGGCCGAGCACCGCGCCCATCAGCACCCCGGAACAGGCTTCGAACACCGCAATCCCGGCCAGGCCGCCGATCAGCATCAGCAGATAGCAGTTAAACGCCCCGGTACCGAACAGCGTTTTGTAGCTGGTCAGGAGTTTGGTGCGTGGCGCCCCTTCCGGGCGCGTTTCCGGCATCCACTTCGCCATGCTGAAGGTCACGCCCGCGCACAGCACCAGCAGGAAGGCGTAGCAGGCGCGCCAGCTCCACAGAGTGTCGAGGATGCCGCCGAGCAGCGGCGCAATCAGCGGGCTGACCAGAATACCCATATTTAACAGGCTATTGGCATGACGCAGCTGCGCGCCTTCGTACAGGTCGCGGGGCAGGGTGCGCGCCATTACGCCGCCGACCCCGGTGCCCATCCCCTGCATGGCGCTGGCGGCGATCAGCACCGGCAGGCTATGGGTGGTAATAGCTACCAGCGTCGCCAGCATAAAAATCGACATCCCGACGAGGATCACCGGACGGCGACCGACGCGGTCCGAGAGCGGGCCGTAGAACAGCTGTGAAATACCATAGGTCAGCAGATAGGCCGCCATCACGCTTTGTACCGCCCCTTCGCGGACGTTCAGCGCGACCGCCATGTCGGCAATAGCCGGAATATAAATGGTCTGCGCCATCTGGCCGACGGCCACCAGCAGTACCAGCATCAACAACAAATTGAAGTTCTTATGCCGTTTCATGTCGATGAATACTTTGCGAGTAAAGAGAAATGAAGAATATGTGACTGGCACATACCGTAAACGATGGAGGAATCTACCATATTAAAATGACAGGACAACTGCAAAGCGCCGATTGTTGAGGGAATTCCAGGCAGATTATGTAAACAGGTTCGGCAACTAATGTTGCCATTTCAGGCTATGACAGCCGCAGGAGGATCGCCCCGGCGGCAATCCCGCAGGCGGCCACGATGCGCAGCGGCATCAGTTGTTCTTTCAGAACGATAAAGGCGATCAGCGCGCCGAACAGAATGGAGGTTTCACGTAGCGCGGCGACCACCGCCAGCGGGGCCTGGGTCATCGCCCATAGTGCCAGGCCGTAGGAGCCCATGGTGCCGACACCGCCGAGGATGCCCTTTTTCCAGTGCTGACGTAAATAACGACTGGCCTCTCGCCGTCGTGCCACCATGGCCCAGCACAGCAGGCAGAAACCGTTCATAAAAAAGGTCCACAGGGTGTAGCCTAGCGCCGAGCCCGCCAGCCGGACACCGGTGCCGTCCACCAGTGTATATCCCGCGATAAAGCAGGCGTTGATCAGCGCCAGCACGATGCCTTTGCGAGAGCTAACGCGGCCGTGAAAGGCCATCGCCAGAATCGCCAGGCAGATAACGCCGATGCCCAGCCAGGCCAGCGGCGATAAGCGATCGCCGAGAAATATCACGCTGATAGCCGCGACCAGCAGCGGCGCGGTGCCGCGCATCAGCGGATAGGTCTGGCTCATATCCGACACCTGATAGGTCTTCGCCACCAGCACCGTATACACCACCTGTAACGCGCACGACGCCAGCAGATAGGGGGCGCTGGCAAGCGCGGGCTGCGGGGCAAAGGGCAGCATCACCAGGGCGATCAGCGCGGCCGAGCCGCTGACGCCGATCGCCGCGTACATTTTATCGCCGCTGGCTTTGACGATAGCGTTCCAGCTGGCGTGCAGCAGGGCGGCGAACAGCAAAATGCAGAATACGGTGAGGGTCATCGCAGACAGGTTCAACAGTGAAGGTCACCGGAATGTAACACGCGCCCGCGCTGCCTGCCAGCGGGGGGGTTAAAGCGAACAAAACAGGCGATGCGTCACCCGCGGTTCATCGTAAACCGGGCGAAAACCAAGCCTTTCATAAAAGGGCCAGGCCTGCGCCGGGGCATGGGTGTTAAGAAAATCGAACCAGGCGCTGGAGTGGGTAATGACCGAGACCAGCAGCTGCTGGCCGATGCCCCGGCGACGGTAACGTTCGCTAATGTAGAGATGGCGAATGCGCCCGACCCGCGGCTGCGGACTGAAGGGATCGCTATTGATGCCGCATACCCCTACCAGCTGGTGGTTGACGAATGCGCCCAGCAGCGTTTCGCCCGGCGCGTTAAAGCGGTTTTTGCCGCTCTGCCAGTTTTCCGCCAGGCGGCGCAGCATGTTGAAATGCTGTTCAAGGCTTTCAGTGCGCAGCGCAACGAACCCCGGATCGTCCGGCGTTGTGGCGGCAATTAACAGGGGTGGCATAGTTTCCTCCATCAAGTCATCCCGGGACGCCCGGCGGGCGCCTGCAGGGGGGCGGTTTCCCGCCCCCCTCAGGTGCGACTTGAACCTGAATCAGCGGAACTGTTTCAGGACTGCATCAAGTAGTTGCAACACAGCAACCATGAGTTTCAGGATTAAAATAATAATATCCATTCCGCCCATACGCGCGTCTCCTGTGGTTAAGGAGCACAATAAGCTGACGTACCTTTCCGCTGCCCGTTGCCAGCTTACCCCTGTCTGTCGCTGGCGGCGTCTGCCCTGGCCGATAGTTCGTTCTTTCCATGAACGGCTTCCCGGCCCGCCGCCTGCAACGACAGGGGTGCGCAGCGCTGAACCACGCGTTGCCGCGCGGGCCAGTGACTGCACGTTGTTGACGTAACACAGTGTGCTCTCTCGGGGTTAAGGCACTGACGGCACCACCCGTTTCAGCCAGGACTTCGTTGCGCCGGTCAAACTTGCGGCCCCCGAATGGCACAAAGTGAACACATCCAGTATAGATAAATACTGTATGTATGAACAGTATTTTTTGGACAAATTCGCACCCGCCATCCATACTCTATGACAGAGAAATTTCGACCTTAAATTGCGCGAATTGCAGCGATCGCGTATACTTTTGTCGTTGACGTAATACAGTGTGCTTGCGGCTACCACCCGTAAAAATGCTGATAAAAACCTCGCTCCGGCGGGGTTTTTTGTTTTCTGCCGCTGATGTCGCGAATTGTGATCTTTCGCGCAAATTCTCGTGGATGAAAATAAATCCATTGTGAAAACGCAAAACCTGTGTTTGTATAAATTCAGCTTATTTTTCGACACAACAGGTCCCTAATGAACGCTGCCATGATGACTTCGACCCTACTAAAAACCGCGCCTGCCGCGGTGGTCGTCGTGTCTGTGGTGGTCGTCGTCGGCAATGCGCCGTAGGGTCCGGAACAACACGAATTCCAAACCCCGCCGGCGCAAACCGAGCGGGGTTTTTTGTTGGCGAGCCCCCCGGTAAAGTCGGCCCAGAATAAAAGGACTGGAGCATGGCAAGTTCGGGCACCACATCAAACACAATGCGCTTTACCGGCGCGCAGCTGGTTGTTCATTTACTGGAACGCCAGGGTATCACTATGGTCAGCGGCATTCCGGGCGGTTCTATCCTGCCCATCTACGATGCCTTGAGCCAAAGCACGCAGATCCGCCACATCCTGGCGCGCCACGAGCAGGGGGCGGGTTTTATCGCTCAGGGGATGGCGCGTACCGAAGGTAAACCCGCGGTCTGCATGGCCTGTAGCGGCCCTGGCGCCACCAACCTGATTACCGCCATCGCCGATGCCCGCCTCGATTCTATTCCGCTGGTCTGCATCACCGGCCAGGTTCCGGCCTCAATGATCGGCACCGATGCCTTCCAGGAAGTCGATACCTACGGCATTTCTATCCCCATCACCAAGCATAACTACCTGGTGCGCGACATCGCCGAGCTGCCGCAGGTGATGAGCGACGCCTTCCGTATTGCCCAGTCCGGGCGACCGGGCCCGGTGTGGATAGATATTCCTAAGGATGTGCAGTCGGCGACGATTGAACTGGAAACGCTGCCGGAGCCAGGCGAGCGCGCCCCGGCACCGGCATTCGCGCCTGAAAGCGTGCGTGAAGCGGCGGCAATGATCAACGCGGCGAAACGCCCGGTACTGTATCTGGGCGGCGGCGTGATTAACGCGCCGCAGCCGATTCGGGACCTGGCGGAAAAAGCCAACCTGCCGACCACCATGACCTTAATGGCGCTGGGTATGCTGCCGAAGGCACATCCGTTGTCGCTGGGCATGCTGGGGATGCACGGCGCGCGCAGCACTAACTTTATTCTGCAAGAGGCTGATTTACTGATTGTTTTAGGTGCGCGTTTTGATGACCGGGCGATTGGCAAGACCGAGCAGTTCTGCCCGAACGCGAAGATTATTCACGTCGATATCGACCGCTCGGAGCTGGGCAAAATTAAGCAACCGCACGTAGCGATTCAGGGCGATGTGGCGGAGGTCTTAGCCCAGCTTATTCCGCAGATTGAAGTGCAGCTGCGTGATGAGTGGCGCCAGTTGGTGGCTGATTTACAAAGAGAATTCCCCTGCGCCATCCCGCAGGAAAGCGACCCGCTCTCCCATTACGGCCTGATTAACGCCGTGGCCGCCTGCGTTGATGATGAGGCGATCATCACCACCGACGTTGGCCAGCATCAGATGTGGACGGCGCAGGCCTATCCGCTCAACCGTCCGCGCCAGTGGCTGACTTCCGGCGGTCTCGGTACCATGGGCTTCGGCCTGCCGGCGGCCATCGGCGCGGCGCTGGCCAATCCACAGCGTAAGGTTATTTGCTTTTCTGGCGACGGCAGCCTGATGATGAATATTCAGGAGATGGCCACCGCTGCCGAAAATCAGCTGGATGTAAAAATCATCCTGATGAACAACGAAGCGCTGGGGCTGGTGCATCAGCAGCAGAGCCTGTTCTATCAACAGGGCGTCTTCGCCGCGACCTATCCGGGGATGATTAACTTTATGCAGATCGCCGCCGGTTTTGGTCTGCAAACCTGTGATTTAAATAACGAAGCAGATCCGCAGGCGGCGCTGCAGGCGATTATCGACCGTCCGGGTCCGGCGTTGATCCACGTGCGTATCGACGCGCAGCAGAAAGTGTATCCGATGGTACCGCCGGGTGCGGCCAATACTGAGATGGTGGGGGAATAAGCCATGCAAAAGCAACACGATAACGTCATTCTGGAACTCACCGTCCGCAACCACCCTGGCGTCATGACCCACGTCTGCGGGCTATTTGCCCGCCGCGCGTTTAACGTTGAAGGCATTCTCTGCTTGCCGATCCAGGGCAGCGAGCACAGCCGCATCTGGCTGCTGGTAAATGATGACCAGCGGCTGGGGCAGATGATTAGCCAGATTGAAAAGCTGGAAGATGTCACCAACGTGGCGCGTAACCAGTCCGATCCCACCATGTTTAACAAAATTGCGGTGTTCTTCGAATAACGCTCAAGGCTTGAACAGCTACGCGCTTACCGCTAAGGTAAGCGCCTTTGCCGGATAGCGCTGCGCTTATCCGGCCTACAGGGAGTGGATCCGTAGGCCGGATAAGGCGTTTACGCCGCCATCCGGCGCTTTCAGGCACCAGGAAACACCATGACTACCATCGCCCTTATTGACGATCATTTGATTGTCCGCTCCGGTTTTGCTCAGCTGCTGGGGCTGGAAGCTGATTTTCAGGTTGTCGCTGAATTCGGCTGTGGACGGGAGGCGCTGGCGGGGCTACCGGGGCGCGGTGTACAGGTCTGTATCTGCGATATCTCAATGCCGGATATTTCCGGGCTGGAGCTGCTAAGCCAATTGCCTAAGGGGATGGCGACCATCATGCTGTCGGTGCACGATAGCCCGGCGCTGATCGAGCAGGCGCTGAACGCCGGCGCGCGCGGCTTCCTGTCGAAACGCTGCAGTCCGGATGAACTTATCGCCGCGGTCCGCACGGTGGCGGCGGGCGGTTGCTATCTCACGCCGGATATCGCCATGAAGCTGGCTGCAGGGCGCCAGGATCCGCTCACCAAACGTGAACGCCAGGTGGCGGAAAAGCTGGCGCAGGGCATGGCGGTGAAAGAGATCGCCGCCGAGCTCGGCTTGTCGCCGAAAACCGTTCACGTTCACCGCGCCAACCTGCTGGAAAAACTGGGCGTCAGTAACGACGTTGAGCTGGCGCGCCGCATGTTCGATAGCTGGCAATGAAGGCCGTCGTCTCACGATTGTTGTCGGTGATCGGCTGCGCCTTTATCTTCTCAGCCGCCTGGTTCTGCCTGTGGAGCATCAGTCTGCATCTGGTGGAACGCGCGGACCTGGCGGTGCTGCTGTTTCCCTTTGGCCTGCGTTTAGGGCTGATGCTGCAGTGCCCGCGTGGCTACTGGCCGGTGCTGCTGGGCGCCGAGTGGCTGCTTATCTTCTGGCTGGCGCAGGAGGTGGCGCTGGCGCATCCGATAATATTGATGACCGGAAGTCTGCTGACCCTGCTGCCGGTGGCATTGATTTCACGCTATCGCCAGCAGCGAGACTGGCTGACATTGTTGCGCCAGGGCGGGGCGCTGATCGCCGCCTCGCTGCTGCAATCGCTGCCGTGGCTGGCGCAAGAAGGCAGTGAGGGACTGACCGCGCTGTTGTTGACGTTGACCGGCGGTCTGACGCTGGCGCCGACCTGCCTGGTTATCTGGCACTATCTTACCAGTACCGTCTGGAGGCCACTGGGGCCCGCGCTGGTCTCCCAGCCGATTAACTGGCGCGGTCGGCATCTGATCTGGTACCTGCTGTTATTCACCATTAGCCTGTGGCTGCAGCTTGGGCTGCCCGCCGAGCTCTCCCGCTTTACCCCATTTTGCCTCGCGCTGCCGATTATTGCCCTCGCCTGGCACTACGGCTGGCAGGGGGCGCTGATCGCCACCCTGATGAACGCGATTGCGCTGATTGCCAGCCAGACCTGGCACGATCACCCGGTCGATCTATTGCTTTCGCTGCTGGCGCAGAGCCTCACCGGGCTGCTGCTGGGCGCGGGGATCCAGCGATTGCGCGAGCTTAACCTGTCGCTACAGAACGAGCTGGCGCGAAATCGGCGGCTGGCGGAACGTCTGCTGGAGACCGAAGAGAGCGTGCGGCGCGACGTGGCGCGCGAGCTCCATGATGATATTGGCCAGACTATCACGGCAATTCGCACCCAGGCGGGGATCGTGCAACGGCTGGCGCCGAATAACGCCAGCGTGCGCCAGAGCGGCCAGCTGATAGAACAGCTGTCGCTGGGAGTTTACGACTCGGTGCGTAGACTGCTAGGCCGTCTGCGTCCGCGTCAGCTCGACGACCTGCCGCTGGAGCAGGCAGTACGTTCGTTGATGCGCGAGATGGAGCTAGAGGACCGCGGCATTGTCAGCCATCTCGACTGGCGGATTAACGAGGCGGGACTGAGCGAGAACCAGCGTGTGACGCTGTTTCGCGTTTGCCAGGAGGGGCTGAATAATATCGTCAAGCACGCCAGCGCCAGCGCTGTTACCCTGCAGGGCTGGCAGCAGGATGAGCGACTAATGCTGGTGCTGGAAGATGACGGTTGCGGCCTGCCGCCGGGGTCGAATCTGCAGGGGTTCGGCCTGACCGGCATGCGCGAACGTGTGACCGCGCTGGGCGGTACGTTAACTATCTCCTGCACACACGGTACCCGCGTGTGCGTCAATCTACCGCTGCGTTACGCCTGAGAGGAGCGCCGATGTTTGCCTTTTTAAAAGCGCCGCCGGACGCCGCGCCAGTTAGCGATAAACGCGAGCTGGACGAGCGTTATCGTTACTGGCGCCGACATATTCTGCTCACTATCTGGCTTGGCTACGCGCTGTTTTATTTCACCCGCAAAAGCTTTAATGCCGCGGTGCCTGAAATTCTTGCCAGCAATGTGCTGACCCGCAGCGATATTGGCCTGCTGGCCACGCTGTTTTACATCACTTACGGGCTGTCGAAATTTTTCTCCGGTATCGTCAGCGACCGCTCCGACGCCCGCTATTTCATGGGCCTGGGGCTTATCGCTACCGGGGTGGTGAATATTCTGTTCGGTTTTTCCACCTCGCTGTGGGCTTTCGCGCTGCTGTGGGCGCTGAATGCCTTCTTCCAGGGCTGGGGCTCTCCGGTCTGCGCCCGGCTGCTGACGGCCTGGTATTCGCGGACCGAACGCGGCGGCTGGTGGGCGCTATGGAATACCGCGCATAACGTCGGCGGCGCGCTGATCCCAATGGTGGTGGGCGCGGCGGCGCTGCATTACGGCTGGCGAATGGGGATGACGATTGCCGGCTGTCTGGCGATCCTTGCTGGACTGTATCTGTGCTGGCGGCTGCGCGATCGCCCGCAGGCGGTGGGGTTACCCGCCGTAGGCGACTGGCGTCACGATGCGCTGGAAATCGCCCAGCAGCAGGAAGGCGCAGGGCTGACGCGCAAAGCGATCCTGACCCGCTACGTGCTGGCCAATCCCTATATCTGGCTGCTGTCGCTGTGCTATGTGCTGGTGTACGTGGTGCGGGCGGCGATTAACGACTGGGGCAATCTGTATATGTCGGAGACGCTTGGCGTCGATCTGGTGACCGCTAACTCGGCGGTGACCATGTTTGAGCTGGGCGGTTTTATCGGCGCGCTGGTGGCGGGATGGGGCTCGGATAAGCTGTTTAACGGCAATCGCGGGCCGATGAATCTGATCTTCGCCGCCGGAATTTTGTTGTCGGTTGGCGGGCTGTGGCTGATGCCGTTTGCCAGCTACGTCATGCAGGCGGCATGCTTCTTCACCACCGGGTTCTTCGTTTTCGGCCCGCAAATGCTAATTGGCATGGCGGCGGCGGAATGTTCGCATAAAGAAGCCGCTGGGGCGGCCACCGGGTTTGTCGGCCTGTTCGCTTATCTTGGCGCCTCGCTTTCCGGCTGGCCGCTGGCGCAGGTGATGGATATCTGGCACTGGACCGGATTCTTCGTGGTGATTGCGATTGCCGCCGGCATTTCCGCGCTGCTGCTGCTGCCGTTTTTAAACGCGCAGGCGCCGCGTACCGCCAGCGAAGCGTGATGTAGCTCACCCTTTCGCCGCGAACGGGGCAAAACTAAGAAATTTTCCCGGTTTTACCTGGAAGCCGTCTCAGGCCAGACGGCGCGCGGGTTTTTACAATGCCTGGTTATTACGCAGGCATAAAAAATCAGCTCAGGAGATACCCATGCTGGCCTTTCTGAATCAGGTGCGCAAGCCGACCCTGGATCTGCCGCTCGATGTGCGGCGCAAAATGTGGTTCAAACCTTTCATGCAGTCCTATCTGGTGGTCTTCATCGGCTACCTGACCATGTACCTGATCCGCAAGAACTTTAACATCGCGCAGAATGACATGATCTCCACCTATGGGTTGAGCATGACGCAGCTGGGGATGATTGGCCTGGGCTTCTCCATCACCTACGGCGTGGGCAAGACGCTCGTGTCTTATTATGCCGACGGTAAAAACACCAAGCAGTTCCTGCCGTTTATGCTGATCCTCTCCGCCATCTGTATGCTGGGCTTTAGCGCCAGCATGGGGGCGGGTTCAACCAGCCTGTTCCTGATGATCGCCTTCTATGCGCTGAGCGGCTTCTTCCAGAGCACCGGCGGCTCGTGCAGCTATTCCACCATCACCAAGTGGACGCCCAGACGCAAACGCGGCACCTTCCTCGGCTTCTGGAATATCTCCCACAACCTCGGCGGCGCGGGCGCGGCGGGCGTGGCGCTGTTTGGCGCCAACTATCTGTTCGACGGCCATGTGATCGGCATGTTTATCTTCCCGTCGATTATTGCGCTGATCGTCGGCTTTATTGGCCTGCGCTACGGTAGCGACTCGCCGGAATCCTATGGCCTCGGTACGGCGGAAGAGCTGTTTGGCGAAGCGATCAGCGAAGAGGACAAAGAGACCGAAGAAAATGCGATGACCAAGTGGCAGATCTTTGTTGAGTACGTGCTGAAAAACAAAGTGATCTGGCTGCTGTGCTTCTCCAACATCTTCCTCTACGTGGTGCGTATCGGTATCGATCAGTGGTCCACCGTGTATGCCTTCCAGGAGCTGAAGCTGTCTAAAGAGGTGGCGATTCAGGGCTTTACCCTGTTTGAGGTCGGCGCGCTGGTCGGCACGCTGCTGTGGGGCTGGTTGTCGGATCTGGCCAACGGCCGCCGCGCGCTGGTGGCTTGCATCGCGCTGGCGCTGATTATCGCCACCCTCGGGGTTTACCAACATGCCAGCAACCAGTACGTCTATCTGGCCTCGTTGTTTGCGCTGGGCTTCCTGGTGTTTGGTCCGCAGCTGTTGATCGGCGTCGCCGCTGTCGGCTTTGTGCCGAAAAAAGCGATCGGCGCCGCCGATGGGATCAAGGGCACTTTCGCCTATCTGATTGGCGATAGCTTCGCCAAGCTGGGTCTCGGGATGATCGCCGACGGCACGCCGGTCTTCGGCCTGACCGGCTGGGCCGGCACCTTTGCGGCGCTGGACGCCGCCGCCATCGGCTGTATTTGCCTGATGGCCATCGTGGCTATCTTCGAAGAGCGTAAAATTCGCCGCGAGAAAAAGAACCGTATTTTGCAGACTGCCTGATTCACCAGGTATTTGGTAACCTTGCCCGGCCAGTGCGCCGGGCTTTTTTATTGTTCTTGCTGGCTGGATTGCAGGAGTAGCTCCCGCAGCCACTGCTGCGCCGGGTCATGATGGTTACGCTCGTGCCAGGCCATGCTTTTGGTGAAACCCGGGATCGTCAGCGGCGGTGGGGCTATTTTCATGCCGCTGGCTCTTTTCGCCAGTCGGCGCGGTACCACGGCGATCATGTCGCTCACCGCCAGTATTTCCGGCAACACCAGGAAACTGCTCACCGACAATCCCACCCGCCGGGTTCGACCAAGCGCCGCCAGCGCGTCGTCGGTCACGCCGCGAAAGCTATCGCCCTGCCATGAAACCAGCACATGTTCCAGCGCACAGAAGCGGTCGAGCGTCAGCGGCTGGCTGGCCTGCGGATGGTCTTCGCGCATCAGACAGACATAGTCTTCCTGATACAGCGCCCGGCTGTGCAGCGCCGGCGGCGTATCGTGGGGCGTCAATAGCGCAATATCCACTTCACCACGTTCGGACTGTGTCAGCAGCGTGGCCGGTGATTCGGGAATGATGCGCACGCGGATACCCGGCGCCAGTGGCTTCAGCGCGGCGATAAATGGCACGATCACTGCTTTCAACGCATAATCCGTCGCGGCGATGGTCCAGGTAAAATTGGCTTCCAGCGGCTCGAAGATGGCGGGTTGCAGCAGGGTTTCAGCATCGATCAGCAGCTGCTTTACCGGAGCCGCCAGCGCCTGAGCGCGCAGCGTCGGCACCATACCGTGCGGGGCGCGGATAAACAGCGGGTCATTAAAGGCGTCGCGCAGGCGGGTGAGCATGCCGCTGACCGCCGGCTGGGTGAGCGCCAGCCGCGCTGCCGCCCGGGTGACGCTGCGCTCATCGAGCAGCGCATCCAGGGCTTTCAGCAGGTTGAGATCGAGGTTTCTGATATCAGATTTCATGATAGCTATCCGCAAACGCGATAAGTCACATTATGGTATGCCCGGTAGTCGACAGCAGGCAAATTCCCATTATGATAGTGAGGCTGCGATTGGATGAGAGGATGCATGATCTGGATAGGACTGGCCACCCTGGTAGTGGTATTTGTTGTGGGATTTCGGGTGCTTACCTCTGATTCACGCCGCGCGATTCGTCGCCTGAGCGAACGCCTTGGCATAACGCCTGTTCCGCTGGAATCGATGATCGATCAGTTGGGAAAAACCGCCGGTAATGAGTATTTGCGCTACCTGGAGCGGCCGAATGAAGCGCATCTGCAGAACGCCGCACAGGTACTGCTGATCTGGCAGACCGCTATCGTCGATGCCAGCGAAAAAAACCTGCATTACTGGTATCGCCTGATGCAAAAAGCGCGTTTAGCGGCGCCGATTACCGACGCGCAAATTCGTCTTGCGCAAGGGTTTCTGCGCGAGCTGGATCCGGATGCAAGCGATTTGCATAACCTACAGCAGCGTTATAACGCGCTGTTTCTGCCGGAAGACGGCGTGCACTGGCTGCACTGATATCATAATTGCTTATGTGTATTATCAAGGATGGTGATTCGATTTATATCACTCACCGACGCATGATTAACCTCGTTAAAACAATCGTTCACGAGGTTAATCATGAAACAGCCCCTGCTGCAAAGCGCCATCGTCTGGCCGGAAGAGTATCTGCCAGGCACGACCGACAATTTTGCCTCTAATGAAATTATCGTCAGCGGCCTGACGGCAGCTCAGATATGGGCGCAGCTCGATGACACCACGCTGTGGCCGGGCTATTACAGCAACGTTGCCGATATCCATTTCCATGACGGCAGCGGCCCGACCCTCAGCGCCAACGCCCGTTTCCGCTTCAGCACCTTCGGCTTCCCGATTGAGGCGCAGATTACAGAGTATGTACCTCCCGCTGCCGGGCAGGCGGCGCGCGTAGCCTGGCACGGCTGGGCGGAAGGGGATGCAACGACGCGTCTTGATGTGATCCACGCGTGGCTATTTGAAGATTTGCCCGGCGGGCGCGTACGTATCCTCACCCAGGAGTCGCAAAAAGGCGTTCCGGCGCAGGAGTTGGCGCGTACCTTGCCCAATCCGATGATTAACGGTCACCAGGAATGGATCTGCGGGCTGGTAAAATCGGCTCGCGGCGAGTAAATCCGAGTGCCGGATGGCGGCTGCGCCTTATCCGGCCTACGGTTTACGCACTCGTCCCTTGTAGGCCGGATAAGCGTAAGCGCCATCCGGCAGAATGGCGAAGGCTATATTCTCAGGCTATCCCTTTGTATCATGCCGTGAAAAGCGAGAAGAGTTGCGAAAACGTTAAATTCGTCACAAACAAAATGTTACACTGCGCGGCTTTCAGCCACTTTCTTCGCAGGTCACTCATGAGTCATTCAAATGAAGCCAAACCCCATGCACGCGAGCTGGCGCGACCAAACTGGTCGGCGGTTTTCGCGGTTGCTTTCTGCGTTGCCTGCCTGATTACCGTCGAATTTCTACCGGTCAGTCTGCTGACGCCGATGGCGCTGGATTTAGGCATCTCCGAAGGGATGGCCGGGCAGTCGGTGACGACGACGGCATTCGTAGCGATGTTCTCCAGCCTGTTTATCACCTCCATCATTGGCAAAACCGATCGCCGCTACGTGGTGATCCTGTTTTCGCTGCTGCTGACCCTTTCCTGCCTGCTGGTATCGTTTGCCGATAGCTTCACCCTGCTGCTGCTGGGACGAGCCTGTCTGGGCCTGGCGCTCGGCGGTTTCTGGGCGATGTCGGCCTCGCTGACCATGCGGCTGGTGCTGATGCGCGTGGTGCCGAAAGCGCTATCGATTATCTTCGGCGCGGTATCAATCGCGCTGGTGATCGCCGCCCCATTGGGCAGTTTCCTTGGCGGGCTTATCGGCTGGCGCAACGTCTTTAACGGCGCGGCGGTGATGGGCGTGCTGTGTACGCTCTGGGTGCTGAAAGCGCTGCCGTCGCTGCCCGGTGAATCGGCTTCTCAGCAGCAAAATATGTTTGGTCTGCTGAAGCGTCCGGGGGTGATGGCCGGGATGTGCGCCATTTTCATGGCCTTTGCCGGGCAGTTCGCCTTCTTTACCTATATTCGCCCGGTTTACATGACCCTCGCCGGTTTTGACGTCGACGGCCTGACGCTGGTGCTGTTGAGCTTTGGTATCGCCAGCTTTATCGGCACCTCGCTCTCCTCGGTGCTTCTCAAGCGTTCGGTAAAAGCGGCGCTGGCGATCTCGCCGCTGGTGCTGACCGCCTGCGCGGTGGCGCTGGTGCTGTGGGGAGAAAGCAAAATCGTCGCCTCGACGGTGGCGATTATCTGGGGCTTCGCGTTTGCGCTGATCCCGGTGGGGTGGTCAACGTGGATCACCCGTTCGCTCTCCGATCAGGCGGAAAAAGCCGGGTCGATTCAGGTGGCGGTGATCCAGCTGGCCAACACCTGCGGCGCCGCGGTCGGCGGCGTGGCGCTCGACCACTTAGGGCTGCTGTCGCCGCTGGTGTTGTCAGGAATATTAATGCTGTTTACCGGGTTGCTGGTGGCGACCAAAGTGAAGGTGAATCCACCCGCTTAAGGCCGCTCGCCTTTTGCCAGCCGGCACTACCGCGGGTACGGCGCCTGACCGCCCGGCGGCGCTGCGCTTGCCGGGCCTACGGCGGGATCCCGCAGGCCTCCTCAGTCGTAGCCCGGCTAAGCGTAGCGCCAGCCGGGAACGCTCCTTCGACAACGCTATCGCATCAGAACCACGCCTCAAACATCCCACCGACGTTCAGCGAATCCAGCTGCTGGTCCTGGGTGCCGTTAACCTTCGCGGTATGCTCGTTGTCCACCTGACCGCCGGTCACATAGAAGCGCAGCATCGGGCGGAACTCCGGCCCCATGCCGATGGCGATGTTCTGCGACAGCGTCAGCTTCCAGCCGTGGTTATCCCCGCCCTGGTCGTAATCCACGCGCTGGTAGCCCGCTTCCAGCCAGGTGGAGTGCACGTCGTTCCAGAAGTACATCGGCCGGACGATGGCGCCGTAGTTTTTACGGTTGTCGGTGTTGTCCTTGCCGTTGTCGTAGTCATGGAAAGCCAGCAGGTATTCGATCTGCGCCTGCTGGGTGAACTTATGGCTGCCCTCGAAGCTGGCGTAGACCGTGGTCAGGTCGTCGGTTTTGTTGTAGACGCTGTTATCCGAGTTGTCGGAGTAGCGCAGGATCACCTTGTTCACCCCGCTGTCGTTGGTGTGGCTCAGCACCAGGCCGCCCTGCCAGGCTTCGAGGCGCGCGTCGCTGTCCACCGCCTTCGAGTCAAAGCCGTAGTTGGCGTACACCTCGACGTCGATCGGCCCGGCCTTGATGTTGTGGGTTTTGGTGGTCAGCGCGTAGTGGCCGTTGTCGCCGGTGTCGGAGCTGCCGGTACAGGTGATGCGCGACGGGTTGGTCTCGTCTGCCATCACTTCCGGACTACAGGATTTCACCTGCGACACCGTCGCCACGTCAAACTGCACGCCGCCGATATCAAAGTTCTTCACCCCGGCGCCCTGGCCGTCGTGGTTCATCCAGAAGTAGTCGTTGATCCCCTGTTGCGGACGCTGGTGGAAGTCGCGGCCGGCCCAGAGATAGGCGTTGGGGTTGGAGTCGAGGACGTTGGTGACGCCGACGTAGGCCTTCTTCAGGTTAACTTCGTCGCTCCAGTGGTCGAACATCACGTTGAGATCCCAGATAGCCCCCTGCGCGCTTTTGAAGGCCTTGCTGATCTGGAATTCGCCGCCGTTGCTTTCGTTGCCGAGACGGCCGATCGCCGAGGCGCCGTTATAGGAGCCGTCGACGCCGACATATTTCTGGTCGCCGGTCTGGAAGTGGGCGCCATAGCGGGCATAGCCGCTGAACTTGAGGCCGAACGGAATGGCCATATCCGGCGAGGCGGCGGTGGTCTGCGGGTTGGTGATCACGTCGACCTTTTTGTTGGCCGCGGCGTCGATTTTCGCCTGGCGGTCGGCCAGCGCTTTATCAACGGCTTTGGCAACGATGGCGTCGATCTGTTCCTGCGTAAATTCTTGCGCCATGACAGAAATTGGGCACAGCGCGGCGACAACCGCCATGGCTAAAGGCAGTTTTTTCACAGTATTCATGGTTATCTCGCTTTAATAATTAATATATTTCAGATAATAACCATCCCATTCTGGCTAAAATAAATAACCAAAATAAGCTGATTTGTTTTTTAGGGTACAGCGACGCCGGAGAATAATATTCTCGCTGACGTTATTCCATATTAATTAACGCTGGTACAGATGGATTAATTCTTCTGAGAACTCGCGGGCCAGCAGCGAATTCATCAGATGATCCTGGGCATGTACCATAATCAGCGTCATAGGCTGACGCGCTTCACCGGCATCCTGCCCGATGAGCTGGGTCTGCATCTGATGCGCCCGGCGGGCGTAGCCGTCGGCCTCATTTAAGAGTAAGCGCGCTTCGTCGATATTTCCGGTTCGGGCCGCATGCAACGCTTCAAAACATAATGAGCGTGACTGTCCTGCATTAACGATAATTTCCATTACCGCATCTTCTAATTCAATCATGTGTATTCCTGAGGTATTTATTATTTAATAATGCAGTGAAAGTCCATTTTCTGCATTATTACGCTGTCATCTTATTATCTCTCCGGAAGGAGAGGGATTAGCTAACGGTTTCTGCCACTGGAACGCTATTTTTGGCTTTCTCAACTTCGGTTTTCATTAAGGAACGTTCATAGGCGCGCAGGAACGGCAGGTAAATGACCGCCGACATCACCATGCAGATGAGACACATCACCACCGGACTCAGGGTCCAGTTGGCCGCCCATGACGCGCCAATTGGTGCCGGCGTGGTCCACGGAGTGAGGGACACCACCTGGCTCAGCCAGCCAAGACGCGTCGCGCCGTAAGCCAGCACCGCGTTGACCATCGGCACGCAGACGAAGGGGATAAACATCATCGGGTTCATGATGATTGGCGCCCCGAACAGAATCGGCTCGTTGATATTAAAGAAGCTCGGCACAATGCCCATCTTGCCGATGGTGCGCAGATGAGTGGCCCGGCTACGCAGCAGCAGGAAAGCCAGCGGCAGAGTCGAACCGACACCGCCAATCAGCAGATAGTGATCCCAGAAGCCCTGCAGATAGACGTGCGGCAGCACCGTACCCGCCGCCAGCGCCGCCTGGTTTGCCGACAGGTTGGCCATCCAGAACGGGTTCATAATGCCGGTAACAATCAGTGAGCCGTGGATCCCGGCGAACCAGAAAATCTGGCACATCAGAACGGAGAGCAAAATCGCCGGCAGCGAGTCGGAGGCGGAAACCAGCGGCTCCAGCAGATGCATGATCGCCTGCGGCAGGATCATCCCGGTCTGCGCTTCGATAAACAGGTTCAGCGGATGCAGAGTCGCAATGACCACCAGCACCGGGATCAGGATTTCAAACGAACGGGCGACGCCGGTGGGGACCTCTTTCGGCAGACGAATCGTAATGTTGTTTTGCTTCAGCCACGCATAAACGCGGGTGGAGTAGATGGCGGTGATCAGCGCGGTGAAAATGCCCTGACCGGACAGATACTGAGTGGAAATTTTGCCATCGGCATAGGGCGCGGCGACCAGCAGGAAGGCCATAAACGCCAGCAGACCGGACATCACCGGATCGAGCTGAAACTGACGACCGAGGCTGGCGCCAATGCCGACCGAGATAAAGAAGGTCATCACGCCCATGCTGAGGTTAAACGGCAGCATCAGCTGTTCGCGGTAGTGCTGGGAGAAATCAAGCCAGCCGCGGGCAAAGCCGTTGGTGGTATCGGGTGAAAACGGCGGAAAGATAAATACCAGCATGAAAGAGCCGATGATCATAAACGGCAAGGCGGCAGTGAAGCCATCGCGGATAGCGATAACGTATTTCTGCTGCCCAAGGCGTCCTGCCAGCGGAGTAATAGATTGCTCGATCACGGCAATCATGGACTGATACAGAGAACTCATTTCAACACCTCTCAGTGCGCCGCTGGGATCAGCGACAGAGCATAATTCAGGACGTTGTCTCCCCGCTGCATACCGTAGTCCATCGTATCGATGGGCTGAACGGGAATGTTCAGGGAAGCCGCTTTGTCAGACAGGGTTTTCAACATGTATTTCACCTGGGGGCCAAGCAACACCACCTGATACTGCGGAAACTGCATGTCAAATTCGGAAACGCCATAGGCATCAATCTGCACCGGCAGGTCACGTTCATTCGCCGCCTCCACCATCTTTCTGACCAGCAGACTGGTGGACATCCCGGCAGAGCAGCACAGCATAATCTTGTACATCGACGACCATCCTCAAAATGTAAAAAGTTATTGCGTGGATGATTTGATATCAGACGGAAACCGGTTTCCATTCATAAAAAGCAGAACTGTGATAGTGGTCAAGATCTCCTGCTTATGGGGCGGATTTATTGGATTTCGCTCACATTATTCTGTCGATTTGGCGATGTTTTGCGCTGAAATGGAAAATCGGTTTCCAAACAAATGGTGAAATGGATATACTGCGCTGGTCACAATTGAAGCGATTCAGGTTTACAGGATTTTGGCGGGACGCGGCGCCCGCGCAGGGGAAAATGATGTCGACAATCAATGATGTTTCACGACTTGCCGGGGTTTCCAAAGCCACGGTGTCGCGAGTGTTGAGCGGCTCACGTGGCGTGAAGGAAGCCAGTCGTCAGGCGGTGCTGCAGGCGGCGGAAGCGCTCAATTACCGGCCAAACATGATAGCCCAGTCGTTGCTCAGCCAGTCCACCGGCTGTATCGGCGTCATCTGCGCCCAGGACAACATCAACCAAACCACCAGCTATCTCTACGCCCTGGAAAAACAGCTCAGCCAGCACCAGAAGCACCTGCTGCTGCGCTTCGCCAACACCAGCAACGGCGTGATGAGCTCGCTGGAGGAGTTGACCTGCGGGTTGTGCGATAACGTGCTGATCATCGGCGCGCGTTTTCCCCTGAATATTAACCGCCCGGACGTGGTGCTGGTGGACTGCCTCGACAGCGAGGGCGACAACAGCATTCAGTTCGATCATGCCTTCGCTGCCGAAACCGCCTGTCATTATCTGATTAGTCAGGGGAGACGGCAGATTGCGCTGATTCATCCGCAGAGCAGCGGCTTTGCCGATCAGGTGCTGCTGGGCTACAAGCACGCGCTGGAAAAAAACTTTTTGCCGTTTAATCGCAACCTGGTGTTTCTGGATAACACCTCGCCGTCGGTGGCGGTGCAGGAGCTGGTCAATAACGCCACGACGCTGAACTTTAACGCGCTGCTGGTGAGCGATGAACAGCAGGCGCAGCGCGTGGTGCCGCAGCTGCAGGCGTTTAACCGTGCCGTTCCGCAAAATGTGATGGTGTTTAGTCTCGCCGGATCGTTACAGCTGCCCGGTATTCCCACCATTCCGGCCATTGAATATTCCATGGACGCGATGGCGTCGCGGATCGTCAACTGGCTGACCGAGAAAACGGACAACCCGGGCGGCAGCCCGCTGCGCGGCGATTTAATTATTCCGAAGCATTGAACACCGCTCTTGCCCTGACCCGCCGCCGTTGGCTGCGGGTTTTTTGCTGGCTGGTTTTTGTCGTATCCCTCACATTATAAATAAAACTCATATCTGACGCCGGGTTTTCGAACCGGACAGCCTGCGTGACCTGCCTTAAGTTGAGTACGAAAGTTCCACTCAAAAAACACTAACCAGAACATTCGTACCGCCTGCTTAAGGAAGTGACCCTATGAATCACATGAACGTTGTCGATGTGAAAGCGTGGATAGATGCCCGTCCGGTCTCGCGCTTTCAATGGAACGTGCTGCTGCTCTGTTTCATCATCATTATGCTGGATGGGTATGACGCCGCGGTGATGGGCTTTGTCGCCCCGGCGCTCATTGAGGACTGGGGCATCAGCCGGGCTGAAATGGGGCCGATTCTTGGGGCGGCCATGTTCGGCGTCGCCATTGGCGCCCTGGTGGCGGGCCCGCTTTCTGACCGCTACGGCCGAAAACGCATTTTACTCTGGTCGGTGGCGCTGTTTGCGCTGTTCAGCCTGGCCGGCGCCGTGGCGCAAAGCCCATCGCAACTGGCGCTGATGCGTTTTCTTACTGGCCTTGGCCTTGGCGCGGTGATGCCCAACTGCGTCACGCTGGTGGCAGAATATATGCCGGAGCGGCGTAAAGGGGTGATGATCACCCTGATGTACAGCGGTTTTAACGTGGGTTCCGGCCTCGGCGGCTTTATCGCCGCCGGTTTGTTATCGCATTACAGCTGGCACTCGGCGCTGATTTTTGGCGGCGTGCTGCCGCTCGTGGTGCTCCCCTTTATGATCGTGATGTTGCCGGAGTCGGCGATGAACATGGTGGCGCGCCGGCTACCGGGCGAGCAGATCGCCAGGGCGCTTAACCGGCTTGGGGGCCAGTTTACGGCGGAAACCGTTTTTCAGTTGAATGCGCCGCCCATCACGCGGAGCAGCAAAGTGGCGCAGCTGTTTCGGCATGGCTATGCCCGCGGCACGATAGCGCTGTGGCTGACCTATTTTATGGGGCTGTTCGTGATATATCTGCTGAACGGCTGGCTGCCAACCATTCTCCGCTCCGGCGGGCTGTCGCTGCAGCAGGCGGCGATGATGACCGGCTTGTTCCAGCTCGGCGGCCCGCTGGGCGGGATCCTTGTCGGTATGCTGATGGATCGCGCTTCGGCGAAAGCCGTGATTGCGGCAACCTATTTCCTCGGCTGCCTGTGCCTGTTGTCCCAAGGGTTGATGGATTTCGGATCGGCGGCGCTGTCGGTGCTGATTTTTATCAGCGGGATGTGCATTAACGGCGCGCAGAACGGTCTGCAGGCCTATTCGCCAGCCTATTATCAAACCGAGATCCGTGCTACCGGCGTCAGCTGGATGCATGGTATCGGCCGTACCGGGGCTATTCTCAGCTCCACGCTGGGCGGGATGCTGATGCTGGCCGTACCGGGACACTCGTCGATCTTTTTGGTGCTTGCGCTGCCGGCCTGCCTGGCGGGGATCTGTATTTTGTTGCACCGTATGAATCACGCTAAGCCTCGACTCACAGAGGCAGAACTGGACGCTTTGTCATCCCCCCTGGAACACCGATAAGTGGAGTTATCTGATGGCTAACATTCTCGGCGGTATCGCCGTCTCTCATACCCCGACTATCGGCTTCGCGGTCGATCATCATAAACAGCAGGACCCGGCGTGGTCGCCGATCTTCCAGAGCTTCGAACCGCTGCAGCGCTGGCTGGAGGAGAAAAAACCGGATGCGCTGGTGTACATCTTTAATGATCATGTGACCGCCTTTTTCTTCGATCACTATTCGACTTTTACGCTGGGAATCGACAGTCAATATGACGTTGCCGATGAAGGCGGCGGACCACGCTGTCTGCCGCCGGTCCAGGGCAATGCGGCGCTCTCAAGGCACATTGGCGCCAGCCTGATGGCCGATGAGTTTGATATGTCGTTCTTTATGGATAAAAAGCTCGACCACGGCCTTTTCTCGCCGCTTTCGGCGCTGCTGCCCTGGGATGAAGCGCAGGGGTGGCCGACGGCGGTGATCCCGTTACAGATCGGCGTGCTGCAATTTCCGGTACCGAGCGCGCGCCGTTGTTACAAACTCGGCCAGGCGCTGCGCCGGGCAATTGAAAGCTTCCCGGAAGATATCAATGTGGCGATTGTCGCGACCGGCGGGCTCTCGCATCAGGTTCATGGCGAGCGCTGCGGATTTAATAATCCCGACTGGGATGCCCAGTTTGTTGACATGCTGGTTAATGACCCGGAAAAGCTCACCGAAATGACCCTTGGCGAATATGCTGAGCTGGGGGGGATGGAGGGGTCCGAAGTGATCATGTGGCTGGTGATGCGCGGCGCGCTATCAGCCAATGTCACCGAAACCTGGCGCGACTATTACCTGCCGTCGATGACCGGTATCGCCACGCTGATCCTTGAGAACAATGCGCGCCTGCCCCCCGTCGATACCCTGACGCGCCATCGCCAGCATATGGCGCAGCAGCTGACCGGGGTGGAGAAACTGCCGGGAACCTATCCTTTTACCCACGAGCGCAGCCTGAATGGCTTGCGGCTTAACCGTTTCCTGCATCGGCTGATTGAGCCTGCCTGGCGCGAACGTTTTCTGCAGTCGCCTCAGTCGCTTTATGCCGAAGCCGGACTGAGTGAGGAGGAACAGCAGTTGCTCAACGCACGCGACTGGCGGGGATTGATTCAGTATGGCGCCAGTTTCTTCCTGCTGGAGAAAATGGGCGCGGTGGTCGGCGTATCCAACCTGCATATTTACGCCGCGATGCGCGGGCAGACGCTGGAGGCGTTTCAGCAAACGCGCAACCAACAGGTAACCTATTCGGTGGCGGGTAAACGTTAAACGGTCCCGTCCTGAACCTGCTGATAGATAAAACGCAACAGCGCCTGCGTCGCCGGGGAGGGCAGGCTGCCGGCGCGAAACGTCAGCCCGATACGCCGGGTGGTATCGGGCAGGGGGACCGGCAACACGCTGAGCAGCCCATTGTCAGTTTCAAAACGCATCTGGCTGGCGGAGACCGCCGCCAGCATGTCGGAGTCCTGCAGCAATCCTCTCACCATCGCCGCATCCCCGGTCTCCACCGTCGGTTGGGGCAGCGGCAGCCCCAGGGTGATAAACGCCTTATCCAGCAAATGGCGCGCCGGCGCGTTGGCGCGCGGCAGCACCCATTGCGCGGTCGCCAGCTGGCTGCGCGGATCCGGATGGCGCAGCAGCGGGTGGTTATTACGCAGTAAAATCAACATATCCTCTTCAAATAACGCCTCGCTACAGAGGTCCGGAAGATCTTCATCCTGACGCAGGGCGCCGATAATAAAATCGATATTACCTGCCCGCATATCGGCGACCAGCGACTCATACGGGCTTTCATTGGTCATGAGGGTAATGCCCGGGTGCTGAGCCAGAAAGGCGGCGATGGCGGAGGGCAGTAGCCGGGTCCGGCTCAGCGGCAGGGCGCCAATGCGCACGGTGCCCTCCAGCACCCCGCGACGGGCGGCGATATCGCTCCAGATGTTTTCCAGCTCGTTGAGCGCTCTGCTTACCGGGGGATAGAGTAGCTCCGCGGCGGGCGTGGGGCGCACCCCTTCTGGCGTCCGGCGAAATAGCGCCGAATCCGCCCCTTTCTCCAGGACCTTCAGCGCGGCGCTGACCGCCGGCTGGGTGATCCCCAACTGTTGCGCGACGGTTTGGGTATGGTTGACGTGATAGAGCTGAATAAATATGGCTAACCGGCGGGTATTGAACAGCCAGCCGGCGTCCGCCAGCGGGCCGCTGGTGCGGGTATGGTGTTTCTGCAACAGCGCCGGAATGGCCTGCAGGTCGTCAATCGCCCGCCGGGCGCGCGGCAGGATGCACTTGCCATACTCGGTGGGCACCATGCCGCTGTAATGGCGTTCGAACAGCGTGACGTTCAAGGCGGATTCAAGGTCGCGGATCGCCCGGGTTATCGCTGACTGCGTGCGGAATAAGTCATCGGCCGCACGCGAGACACTTCCGCGCAGCGCGACCTGACAGAAAAAGCGCAGCTGCATGATATTTATGATTTTATCGTGCTTTTTCTTCAGCATGGTTCGTCAGGCCTGAAACAGTGAGTGAGTCGACAACATAAATAAAAATCATAGCCTTCGCAAGTTAACGAATTACCTCCCTGCGACGGGACATGACAAGCTGAAAAAAACAACAGAGGAAGCCATCATGTCTCATCCGGTTAGCGAAAAAAGTGCCCTTGTCGTCAGCGCCCACTCGGCCGATTTCGTCTGGCGCGCGGGCGGTGCGATAGCGCTGCATGCCCTGCAGGGCTATCAGGTCCATGTGGTCTGTTTATCCTTTGGCGAGCGCGGCGAGTCCGCCAAACTGTGGCGCAAAGGCAACATGACCGAGGAGGCGGTGAAGCAGGTGCGTCGCGAAGAGGCGCAGGCCGCCGCTGAGATCCTGGGCGCCAGCGTCGAATTCTTTGATATCGGCGACTATCCGCTGCGCGCCGATAAAGAGACGCTATTTCGTCTGGCGGATGTGTATCGTCGCATCCAGCCCCACTTTGTCCTGACGCACTCCCTGCACGATCCCTATAACTACGATCACCCCCTGGCCTCCCATCTGGCGCAGGAAGCGCGAATTATCGCCCAGGCAGAGGGCTATCGCCCCGGTGAGAAAATTGTCGCTGCTCCCCCGGTTTACTGTTTCGAACCGCACCAGCCGGAGCAGTGCAACTGGAAACCCGATGTGTTACTGGACATCACCGCCGTCTGGGAGAAAAAGTATCAGGCCATTCAGTGCATGCAGGGTCAGGAGCATCTGTGGGAATACTACACCCGCGTGGCGCTGCAGCGCGGGGTGCAGGCCAAGCGCAATATCGGCATCACGGCCGCGCGCGATATCGTTCACGGCGAAGCCTTCCAGAGCATCTTCCCCCGCGTAACGGAGAACCTGGCATGAACCTGTTAAATAAAAAAGGCCTTGTGATCCGCCACCTGCCGCGCCATGACGAGGCGGTTTTGCGCCGCTGTGAGGCGGCCGGGGTGGCGACGCTCCATGAAGCCTGGGATCGTCAGGGGCTGATGGGGCCGGCAATCCGTCCGATTCAGCAGGGCGTCAGCCGGGCGGGCAACGCGGTAACCGTGCTGGTGACGCCAGGCGACAACTGGATGTTTCATGTGGCGGTCGAGCAGTGCCGCGCCGGCGATATTCTGGTGGTGGCCCCGACGTCGCCGTGCGGCGATGGCTTCTTCGGCGATCTGCTGGCGACGTCTCTCCAATCGCGCGGCGTGGTCGGTCTGGTGGGCGATATCGGCATTCGTGATTCGCAGACTTTGCGGGAGATGGGATTCGCCGTCTGGTCCCGTCAGGTTTATGCCCAGGGAACGGTGAAAGAGAGCCTCGGTTCGGTTAACGTCCCGGTGATTTGCGCAGGCCAGCTTGTGCAGCCGGGCGATGTCGTGGTGGCCGACGACGATGGCGTCGTGGTGCTGCCTCACGCGCAGGTCCGTGATGTGCTCGATAAAGCGGAAGCCCGTATGAGCAATGAGCTTGCGAAGCGTGAGCGGATGCGCCATGGCGAGCTGGGGCTGGATATTTACGCGATGCGCCCGCGTCTGGCGGAAAAGGGGCTGCGGTATTACGACCGCGCAGACGAGGTGGAGGAATAAATGGCGCAACGCGGAATCCCCTGTCTATGGATGCGCGGCGGCACCTCGAAGGCAGCCTGTTTTCTGGCTGACGATCTGCCTGCCGATCCGGTGCAACGTGATGCGGTGCTGCTGGCGGTGATGGGCTCGCCTGATCCCCGGCAAATTGACGGGATCGGCGGCGCCGATCCGCTGACCAGTAAAGTGGCGATTATCCGCCGCTCCGCACGGCCTGACGCCGATGTGGACTATCTGTTTGCCCAGGTGAACGTGGCGGCGGCCACCGTGGATTACGGCCAAAACTGCGGCAATATTCTCGCCGCCGTTGGCCCTTTCGCCATCGAGCGTGGTCTGGTTCGCCACGATGCGCCGCTCACTCGGGTGCGTATTTATATGGAGAACACGGGGCAACTGGCGGTGGCAGAGATCCCCTGCGATGCCGACGGGGTCGACTACGCCGGCGAGAGTCGTATCGATGGCGTGCCGGGCAGCGCCAGCCCGATCCTGCTCCATTTTCTTGATGTGGCGGGCTCCAGCTGCGGGGCGCTGCTGCCGACCGGCCGGGTTCGTGACCGTTTTGACGGCGTTGAGGTGACCTGCATCGATAACGGTATGCCGGTGATCCTGCTGCGCGCTTCCGACCTCGGTTGCACCGGCTATGAGACGCGCGAACAGCTGGATAATGACGATGCGCTTAAACGTCGCCTGGAGTCGATTCGCCTGCAGGCCGGGCCGCTGATGCAGCTTGGCGACGTCAGCCAGCGCACGGTGCCCAAGATGACCCTGATCGCCGAACCGCGACACGGCGGCGCCATCAGCAGCCGCACCTTTATCCCCCACCGCTGCCACGCGTCAATCGGCGTGTTTGGCGCGGTGAGCGTGGCCAGCGCTTGTCTGCTCCCCGGCTCTGTCGCGCAGGGCCTGGCGCAGGTAGCGCCAGGCGATACGCCGCTGCTCAGCGTTGAGCATCCGACAGGCGAATTTAGCGTAACGCTTCAGCTTGATGCTGACGGCGCCCTGGCTGGCTGCGGCCTGTTACGCACGGCGCGACTGCTGTTTGCTGGCGAGGTTTTTATTCCGGCCCGCGTCTGGCCGCGTGAGGAGTAATGATGACGATCGCGTTTATTGGTTTTGGCGAGGCGGGTGGCATTCTGGCGGCGGATCTGGCCCGTGAGCATGCGGTGACCATTTGGGATTGCAAGCTCAATGGCCCGGCGCGAGAGGCGATGGGCAAAAAAGCCCGTGACTCGCGCGTTCAGGTGGGAAGTTCGCTGGCGCAGGCGCTGGAGAGCGCCACGCTGGTTTTTTCTACTGTGACCGCGGGTGAGGCGCTAAAGGTGGCGCAGCAGGCCGCCGCGCTGCTGCAGCCGGGGCAATACTTCCTCGATCTCAACTCCGTGGCGCCGGAGACGAAACGGCAGGCGGCTGAACATTTTCTGCCCGGCGCCTACATCGATGTCGCGGTGATGGCGCCGGTACCGCCGGCCCGATTGCAGACACCGTTATTGATCGGCGGGCCGCAGGCGGAGGCGATCGCGCCGCGTCTGCAGGGGCTGGGGCTGAATGCCCGCTATGGCGCCAGTAAGGTGGGCCAGGTGTCGGCGATAAAAATGTGCCGTAGCGTGATGATCAAAGGTCTTGAAGCGCTCACCACAGAATGCCTGTTCGCGGCCCGTGAATATGGCGTCGAGGAGGAGGTGCTTAGTTCCTTGCATCATAGTTTCCCCTCTCTGGGCTGGACAGGAGCGTTCCCCGACTATCTGATCAGCCGGGTGGCGGAACATGGCATTCGGCGCAGCGAAGAGATGGAAGAGGTGGTGAAAACCCTGCGTGACGTGGGGAGCGCCGGGATAATGAGCGAGGCGATCGCGAAAAGCCAGCGCCAGCTGCCGGAGCAGATGGCCGCCCGTAGCCTGAGCTACAGGCAGCTGACGCCGTTTGACTGGAAAACGCTGGTCGCCAGGCTGAAATAACCGCTATTTGGCCGGACAGACGATTTTGTCGATTGCGGCCTGGTAGCTTTTTTGGTTATTGCGCTCTTTCGCCAGCGTTGCTTCGCGGACCGCGTTCTTGTTACCGTCGGTCGCCAGCACTTTATTGGCAAAATCGTTATCGCTGAGGTGGCTTGCTGGCGCGCATTTTTCCTTCACCGCTTTGAGCACCTGCTGTTTTTGCTGCTCGAACTGCAGGCTTTGCAGCGGTGATTCGGCCCACGCCGACGTGGCGCTCAGGGCGGTGACCAGGCATACCATCCAACATGCTTTCATCAGGCTTCTCCTTCCGTAATCGCTTCCGTCAACTATATGCGCAGGCGCGAAAACACGCAAATAGTGGTCAGTTTAACTTATTGAAAATGCAATTTTTATCGCCTGCTCAGGCGGCTCTCACCCGCCGCCGCGAGTCGATGGCGATCAGCACCACCGACGCGAGGATCAGCAGAGTGCCCAGCCAGTCCGGCAGCGTGAAGGTGATCCCCAGCAGCAGGAGCGACAGCAGGGCGCTGCTCAGCGGTTCGGCGCAGCTGAGGATCCCGGCCTTCGCGCCGCCAATTTTCTGCGCGCCGTTAAGATAAAGGCTGAAGGTCAGCGAAGTACCGATCACCACCAGGTAGAAAAAGGCTAACAGCAGGCTACCGTTCACCACAAAATCGGTGCCCTGGCCGCCGTAAAACGGCAGCAGCATCGCGCCGCCGAACAGCATACTCCAGCCGACGATCGGCAGCGTCCCGTAGCGGGCAATCAGCGTCGAGGGATAGGTGGTATAAAACGCGGCGGCAAACGCCGAGGCGATCCCCCAGAACAGCGCCGCCGGCGAAATCGACAGCGTCGTTGGGTTGCCGTGGGTCACCAGCAGAAAGGTGCCCGCCAGCGAGGTGCAGATAGCTCCCAGCACCAGCGGAGTGGGACGCGCTTTGCGGGCGAGGGCAAACCAGGCGACGATGATCGTCGGGGACAGGAACTGCAGCACCGTGGCCGTGGCGGCATTGGATTTTTCAATGGTCATCAGAAAGGTGAACTGCACGGTTAACGCGCCAAACAGCGAGAAAAACAGCAGGCTGAGGGCGTCGCGGCGGTTTTGCAGCACGCGGAAAATGCGGTCGCCGTGAACAAAGCCGAGCATCAACAGGATCAGCCCGGCGAACAGCAGACGCGTCATGGTCAGAAACGGCGACGACATCTGGCTTTCCTGCATAATAAACTGCGCACACACCCCGGAACTGCCCCACAGCACGGCGGCAATCAGTACGTTCAGCATCCCTTTTTTGCTGGAGCCCATCTTTTCCTCAAGCGAAATATGACAAAGGGGAATCATAGCATGCGCCAGCCCGGGCGGCGGGGCAGGAAATGGTAGTCGGGCGCGGCGGCGTAACGATGTTGCAGGCCCGGTAAGGCGAAGCCGCCACCGGGCACTACCCGACAGTCGCGTTCTAGCTTAAATCGACATTTTTACTGCCGAATAGCCAGGTGAGGACAAAGCCGCACAGGTAGGAGACCGCCAGCCCGCCGGCGTAGACCGCCATCCCGGCGTAAATTCCGCTGCCGGAGGTCATCAGCGGCAGCGCCACCAGCCCGGATGGGCCGAACACCGTGTTCAGGCCGACCGGCAGCCCCAGCCAGGCGATCAGTCCGACGAAGAACCCGCCGCAGGCGCCGCCGAGGCAGGCGGTGACAAACGGCTTCATCCGCGGCAGGGTGACGCCGTAGATCAGCGGCTCGCCAATCCCGAGGAAGCCCGGAATAATCGCCCCTTTAATCTGGGTTCGCAGCAGCGAATCGCGCTTCGCCCGCCAGAATAGCGCCAGCGCCGCCCCCACCTGCCCGGCCCCGGCCATCGCCAGGATCGGGAACAGCGAGTTAAAGCCCTGGGCGTCCACCAGCGCAAAATAGACCGGGACAAACCCCTGATGGACGCCGAACATCACCGCCAGCAGGAACAGGCCGGACAGCACCGCCGAGCCAAACGGGTTGCCGTTAAGATGCAGGAACAGCCACGACATGCCGGTAAACAACCAGCCGCCAATCGGCATGATCACCGTAAAGGTCACCGCGCCCATGATCAGCAGCGTCACCGCCGAAGTGAGGATCATATCGAGGTTGGCCGGCATTACCCGCCGCACCTGGCGTTCAACCCACGCCCCAAGGATAGCGGCGATCAATACGCCGATGATATTGCCGCGCGGATCGATGCCGTGGCCGAAGAAGGTGGAAATGCCGGCGTAGAAGCCGCTGGTCGCCTCCGGGTTGTAGCCCAGCACGAACAGCGAGGCGATAATCGCGCCGTTCACGCCGGAGCCGCCGAACGCCTTCTGCGCGTTATAGCCAATCAGGATACTCAGGAAGGTGAACATCCCTTTGCTGAAGACCTTCATATAGCCAATCAGCGCTACCAGGCTGGCGTTCGGATGGGCGTTCTCCAGCACGAAGACCTGTTCCGCCAGGGTAGCAAAGCCCAGCAGCAGCCCGACGGCGATAAAGCCGGGGATCAGCGGCGTAAAGATGGTGGCGAATTTGGCGAGAAACTTCTGCACCGCGCTGGTCTGCTTGCCCTTCAGCGCCTGCTTTTTCTCCGCTGCGACGTCGGCCAGCGTCGGCGCGGCGGGCGCCTCCTCCAGCAGGACGTTCATCATCTCGGCGGCGGTTTGCGCCTTGCCGGGGCCGAGCACCACCTGGAACTGCTCGTCGCTGACGATCACCCCCATTACGCCGTCAATCTGGCGGATGGCGGCGCTGTCGGCCAGACTTTCATCGCGCAGGGTCAAGCGCAGGCGCGTCATGCAGTTGCCCGCCTGCGCGACGTTTGCGGCGCCGCCTACGTGGGCGAGGATCCGCGCTATCATCTCTTTCGTTATTTTTGCCATTGCCCGTTACCTGTCTGTCGGTGCTCAGGTGTTGCTGAGCGCCTTGCGGATATAGCCGTTGTTTTTCGCCAGCAGCGACTGCGCCTCTGCGGCGCTTAAGTCCGCCAGCACCATCACGATCGCCGTTTTACAGTGGCGGCCGCAGGCCTCCAGCGCCTTCCGGGCAGTGGGGCGATCGCAGTCGGTCGCCTCCATCACGATAGAGACCTGGCGCTCAATCAGCTTGGCGTTGGTCGCTTCGACGTCGACCATCAGGTTGCTGTACACCTTGCCGACGCGGATCATCGCCCCGGTGGAGATCATGTTCAGCACCAGCTTCTGCGCGGTACCGGCTTTCAGACGGGTAGAGCCAGTGACCACTTCCGGGCCGACCACCGGGGTGATCGCCACATCCGCCAGCTGGGCCATTTCGCCATGCGGGTTACAGCTGACGATGGCGACAAAGGCATTCTGACTATGGGCGTATTCCATGGCGCCAATGACGTACGGCGTGCGTCCGCTGGCCGCCAGTCCCACCAGCACATCGCGGTGGCTGAAGTTCAGGTTCTGCAGATCCATCGCCCCCTGCGCTTTGTTGTCTTCCACGTTTTCCACGGCGCTGAGAATCGCTTTATGTCCGCCGGCGATGATCCCCACCACCTGCTCCGGGCGGGTGCCGAAGGTTGGCGGGCATTCGCTGGCATCGAGGATCCCCAGACGCCCTGAGGTACCCGCGCCGATATAAATCAAGCGGCCACCGGCCTGCAGCGCCGTCGCGACCTTATCCACCACCTCGGCAATCTGCGGCAGATAGGGCGTAATCGCCTGGGCTACCTGCTGGTCTTCCTGGTTTATCACCGTCAGCATGTCGAGGGTGGAGAGGGTGTCAATGTTGGCGCTGTTGGCGTTGCGTCGCTCGGTCAGCAGTTTGCTCAGGTCGATACTCATAGAAACCTCGTTATTCTCAGTGGCGCGCAGTATAAGGAATTATTTATTCCTTGCCTGTGAAGAGTATCACGATTAGTACGCGGAGAATAATAGGAGAATGGTAGGTATGGCGGGAAATAGTGCGGTAATAAATCTGGAATATTTTATTACCGCAGCAGGAGATTAGCGCGCGCTGCGCGGTTTGCTGAGGCCCAGCAGCAGCGCCAGCAGGTAGCAGATGGCCATCGCGAGGCTCATTTTCAGCATCGTTTCACCGCCGAGGCCTGCCAGCGGCGCGGCGATGCCGCCGAAGACAAACATCAGGGTGCCCATCAGCGCGGACGCGGTCCCGGACTGCGCGGCATCGACGGCGCTCATCGCCTCCGCGCCAGCGACGGTGCTGATGCCGCTCATCAGCGACACGGTAAAGAACAAGCCGACCAGCGCCAGCACCGGCAGCTGCAGCCAGGCAAACAGCAGCATGATCGCCGCACAGCTCACCGCCAGCGTCAGGCCGCCGCGCAGCAAGCTTTCGGCGCTAAAGCGGCGCGCCAGGCGGGAAAAGATCATCGCCGCGATAATCAGCCCGATACCGTTCAGACCGAACAGCAGGCTGAACTGCATGGCGCTCATGCCGTATTCGCTTTGCATCACGAAGGAAGAGGAGCCGATGTAAGAGAACAGCCCGGCCATCATAAAGGCCTGAATCAGGCAGAAGCGCAGAAAGCGGCGATTTTTCAGCACCGGCTGGCCGCGTTGCTGGCGGGCGGCATGCGTTGCTGTGGCCGGGCGCGTTTCCCGCAGGATCGTCAGGCTCATCACCAGCAGCACGCCGCCGATGGCGGCCATCGTCCAGAAGAGAATTCGCCAGTCGAAGGCGGTGATAACGTAGCCGCCCAGCACCGGGGACAGCACCGGCGCAATGCCGTTCACGGTCATCAGCAGGGCGAAAAATTGGGTCAGCAGGGTGCCCTGGTATTTATCGCGGGCGATGGATCGCGACAGCACCGAGCCGCCGGCGCCGGCGAAGCCCTGTAAAAAGCGCCAGACAATCAGCATGTTGATATCCCGGGTCAGGGCGCACATCGCCGAAGCAAAGATAAACAGCAGCAGAGACAGCGCCAGCGGTTTCAGGCGGCCAATGCGATCGCTCAGCGGGCCGAAAAACAGCTGACCCAGGCCGAGGCCAATCAGCGCGGCGGTCAGCGACAGCTGGGTCTGGGTGCTGGTGGCCTGCAGCTGCTGAGTGATCTCCGGCAACGCCGGCAGATAAAAATCCGTGCACAGCGGGCCGATACCCGACAGCAGGCCGAGGATCAGCGCCCAGGAGAGGGAAACACGTGGCATAACGATTCCTTACAGAAGCCGGGCGCGGCCGCCCGGCGGGTGAAATTAACTGGCGCCGCCGCCCAGCGACTGCCAGAGGGTGATCCGGTTATTGAGGTCGGTCTGCTGCAGGGACAGCAGCGTCGTCTTCGCCGACCACAGCGTGCGCTGGGCCGTAAGCACCGACAGATAATCGCCGACTCCGGCCTGATAGCTCTTCATGGCGATATCCAGCGATGTCTGCTCGGCGGCGACGTACTGCCGCTGGGCATCGAGCTCTTCGCTCAGCGTTTCCCGGCGCGCCAGCGCATCGGCAACGTCCTTAAAGGCGCTCTGAATCGATTTCTCGTAGGTGGCAATCAACCCCTTTTTCTCCGCTTCCGCATAGCGCAGCTGCGCCAGGTTGCTGCCGCCGGTGAACAGCGGCAGGCTGATGGAGGGGGCGAACGACCACACCTGCATCCCGTGGCTGAACAGCGACGACAGCGAGTCGCTGCCGACCCCGGCGCTGGCGGTCAGGGAAATCGACGGGAAGAAGTTCGCCCGCGCCGCGCCGATATCGGCATTGGCGCTCTTCAGATTGTGCTCCGCTTCCTGAATGTCCGGCCGGCGCAGCAGCACCGACGACGACACGCCCGCCGGCACCAGCGCGATGCTGTTATCCCCGAGACTCTCGAGGGTGCCGGGCAACAGGCTCTCCGGCACGGTTTCCCCCGCCAGCAGGTTAATGGCGTTTTTATCCTGCGCCACCAGCGTGCGATAGCTGGCGACGCTGGCGCGGGCCTGCTGATAGACGCTTTCCGCCGAGCTTACATCGCCGGCGGAAGCGGTACCCACCGCCATCTGGCGGGCGACGATGTTGCGCGAGTTTGCTGCGCTGTCCATGGTCTGCTGCGCCAGCGCCAGATTGCTGTTATCCGTCGCCAGCGTCACCCAGGCGGTGGTCAAATCGGCAATCATCGTCAGCCGGGTATTCTGCGCGGTGAATTCGCTGGCAAGCCAGGTTTCGCGCGCCGCGCGCGACAGGCTCTGGTTCTTGCCGAACAAGTCCAGTTCGAAGCTGGAGACCGCGCCGTCGGCCTGCGAAGCGGAGCTCAGGCCGCTGGCTACCGTTTTGCTGCGGGTATGGCTCAGCTCGGCATCGACAGTGGGAAACAGCGACGCCCGCGTCTCGCCGTACTGGGCGCGCGCGGCCTCGATATCGGCCAGCGCTTTTTGCACATCGCGGTTGCTGTTTAGCGCGATGCTGACCACTTTTTTCAGCCGCGCGTCATTGACCACTTTCTGCCAGTCGCCGACCACCGCCGTCGATTCGCTGTGCGCCCCGGGCAGGGTGGCCGGCACCGGCGCGGCCGGGCGATCATAATGCGGGTCAAGCGAGACGCAGCCCGCGGTCAGGAGCGCGATAAACATAAAACTCAAACGAAACATACCTTACTCCTGAGAAGGACGTTGGCGGGTGAAGAGACGTTTCACCAGCACGAAGAACAGCGGTACGAAAAACACCGCCAGCAGGGTGGCTGTCAGGGTGCCGCCGATGATGCCGGTGCCGATCGCCACGCGGCTGTTGGCTCCGGCGCCGGTGGCGATGGCCAGCGGCAGTACCCCGGCGATAAACGCCAGCGAGGTCATGACAATCGGGCGCAGACGAGTCTGCGCGGCGCGGATCGCCGCCCGGGAGAGCGAATACCCCTCATCCACGGCGGATTCAGCGAACTCCACGATCAGGATGGCGTTTTTCGACGACAGGCCGATGGTGGTCAGCAGCGCCACCTGGAAGTAGACGTCGTTGCTTAAACCGCGCAGCGTCGCCGCCAGCGCCGCGCCGAGCAGGCCGAGCGGGATAACCATGATCACCGAGAACGGCACCGACCAGCTCTCATACAGCGCCGCCAGGCACAGGAACACCACCAGAATCGAGATGGCGTAGAGGCTCATCGCCTGGCCGCTGGCGAGCTTTTCCTGCAGCGAAATGCCGCTCCACGCCCAGGTGGAGCCCGCCGGCAGGCTGTCGGCCAGCTTTTCCATCTTGTCCATCGCCGCGCCGGAGCTGAAGCCGGCGGCGTTTTCGCCCTGGATCTCAAAGGCGGCGGAGCCGTTGTAGCGCACCAGGCTTTCCGGGCCGTATTGCCAGTGGGTGGTGGCGAAGGCGGAGAACGGCGTCATGCTGTTATCGCTGCCGCGAACGAACCATTTGCCGAGGTCCGACGGCACCGCGCGCGCGTCGCTTTCGCCCTGGATATAGACCTTTTTCACCCGGCCGCGATCGATAAAGTCATTCACGTAGGTACCGCCCCAGGCGCTGGAGAGCGTATCGGTCACGTCGCTCAGCGACAGCCCCAGCGAGACGGCTTTGTTGTTATCGATATCCACCTGCAGCTGCGGCATCTGCGGCAGATCGTTAGCGCGCACCGACTGCAGCTCGCTGCTCTGGTTGGCCGCCGCCAGCAGCTGGCTGCGCAGCTTCATCAGACTGTCGCGGTCGGTACCGCCGCTGGCCATCAGTTCGAAGGTGAAGCCGTTGCTCTGCCCGAGACCGTCCACTGACGGCGGGGTCATGGCGAACAGGGTGGCGTCGCGGATCGTCCCCAGCTCTTTGGTGGCGCGCAGGGCAATGGCCTGGGCGGTATTGTCGTCCCCTTTGCGCTGCGACCAGTTTTTCAGCGATACGAAGGCCATCCCGGCGTTCTGCCCGCTGCCGCTAAAGCTGAAGCCGTCGACGGTGAAAATGACGTCAGTATTGGCTTTCTCTTTGGTGAGGAACCAGTCGGTCACCCGGCGACGCACCTCGGCGGTACGCACCGCGGTGGCCCCGGCGGGCAGGGTGTACTGGACCATGATCTCCCCCTGGTCCTCCACCGGCAGGAAGCTGCCCGGCAGCTTCCACATCGCCAGCGCCATCGCCCCGCAAATCAACGCGTAAGCGCCCATCATCACTGCGCCCCGGCGCAGGCCGCCGAGCACCCGGCGCTGGTAGCCTGCTTCCGTGCGCCCCCACAGGCGGTTAAAGGCGCCGAAGAACCCTTTGGTGTGAGGTTTGGAGTGGCTGAGCAGCGCGCCGCACAGCGCCGGGGTGAGGGTCAGCGCCACCACCACCGACAGCATCATCGCCGAGATAATGGTTACCGAGAACTGGCGATAGATGACCCCGGTCGATCCGCCGAAGAAGGCCATCGGCAGGAACACCGCCGACAGCACCAGGGCGATCGCCACCAGCGCGCCGGAGATTTCGCCCATCGATTTTTCGGTGGCTTCGCGGGCGGGCAGCCCTTCGTCGCGCATAATGCGCTCGACGTTTTCCACCACCACGATGGCGTCATCCACCAGCAGGCCGATCGCCAGCACCATGGCGAACAGCGTCAGGGTGTTAATCGAGTAGCCGAACAGCGCCAGCACCCCAAAGGTGCCAAGCAGCACCACCGGCACCGCCACCGCCGGAATGAGCGTCGCGCGGAAGTTCTGCAGGAACAGATACATCACGCAGACCACGAGAATGATCGCTTCGAACAGGGTCTGAATCACGTCCTCGACCGAGATTTTGATGAACTCGGTGCTGTCCTTCGGATAGGCGATATCGTAGCCCTGCGGCATCTGACGCTGGAATTCGGCGATTTTGCTTTTCACCAGGGTCGCGGTGTCCAGCGCGTTGGCGCCGGGGGCCATCATCACCGCGATCCCGGCGGCCGGATGGCCGTTCAGATTGGCGGTAGCGGTGTAATCCTCGCTGCCCATCTCCACCCGCGCGACATCGCTCAGGCGCACTACCGAGCCGTCGGCCTGGCTTTTCACGATGATCGCTTTGAACTGGTCAGGGGTTTGCAGCCGGGATTGCGCCCGCACGGTGGCGGTCAATTGCTGGGCATTGGACGACGGTAGCGCGCCGATTTTACCGGCGGAAACCTGCACGTTCTGCGCCTCAATCGCCGACTGAACGTCGGAAGGCATCAGCGAGTAGGAGGCGAGTTTGGTCGGGTCCATCCAGACGCGCATCGCGTATTCGGCGCCGAATACCTGCAGGCTGCCGACGCCCTCCACGCGCGCCAGCGGGTCCTGCATATTGCTGACCAGCCAGTCGGAGATATCGGAGCTGGTGGCGCGGTCGGTTTTGTCATATACCGCGAGGATCAGCAGGAAGCTGCTCTGCGATTTTTCCACCGTTACGCCGGACTGCTGGACTTCGCTCGGCAGCCGCGATTCCGCCTGCTGGACTTTGTTTTGCACCTGCACCTGGGCGGTGTCCGGGTCGGTCCCTTGCTCAAAGGTGACGGTGATGCTGACCGAGCCATCGGAGCTGCTTGTGGAGCTGAAGTAGAGCAGATGGTCGAGCCCGGTGAGCTGCTGCTCGATCACCTGGGTGACGCTGTTCTCCAGGGTTTCGGCGGACGCCCCGGTATAGGTGGCGGAGATTTTCACCGCCGGCGGGGCGACGTCCGGATACTGGCCTACCGGCAGGGTGCGGATCGCCAGCACCCCGGCGAGCATAATCAGAATGGCGATCACCCAGGCAAAGACCGGGCGACGCACGAAGAAACGGGAGAACATCAGGCATTGCCTCCGTTATTGTTGACGGCAACGGCCTTCACTGTCTGTCCGGGGGCCACTTTACTGGTGCCTTCGACAATCAGCTTATCGCCTGCTTTCAGGCCGCTCAGCACCAGCCATTTATCGCCATAGGTGTCGCCGGTTTCCACGGTACGCTGCTCAACTTTGTTGGCGGCATCGACCACCAGCGCCGTGGCGTCGCCTTTGGCATCGCGGGTGATCCCCTGCTGTGGGGCGAGGATCGCGTCGTTCATGATGCCTTCATCGATGCGCGCGCGGACGAACATCCCCGGTAGCAGGACGTGCTGCGGGTTGGGGAAGATAGCGCGCAGGGTCACCGAGCCGGTGGATTCATCGACGGCGACTTCGGTGAGCGCCAGACGCCCTTTTTCCTGGTAGGTACTGCCATCTTCCAGGGTTAACGTCACGCTGAGGGTGTCGCTGTTGCTGGCCAGGCTTTGTTTGCGTAAACGCAGGAGATCGACGCTGGATCGCGTCAGATCGACATACATGGTGTCGAGCCCGCGGATCGTCGCCAGCGCGGTATCCTGATCGGCGGAGACCAGCGCCCCCGGCGTAACCGACGAGATGCCGATGCGCCCGGCTATCGGTGCGGTGACGGTGGTCCAGTTCAGGTTGATGCGCGCGCTCTCCAGCGCCGCTTTCTTCGATTCCACGCTGGCCTTGTCCTGGGCGCAGGTGGAGGCGGCGTCGTCGGCATCCTGGCGGGAAACGCCGTTATCCCTGACCAGCGACGCGTAGCGCTGGGCCTTCTGGCAATCGGAGACCACCAGCGCCTGGGCTTGTTTCAGCGCGGCCGCCGCTTCGTTCCAGGTCGCGCGATAGCTGGAGGGATCGATCTGGTAAAGGGCCTGCCCGGCCTTCACCATATCGCCTTCGGTAAACAGGCGCTTCTGGATGATGCCGCCCACCTGGGGGCGAACTTCGGCGCTGAGCGAGGCGGTGGTGCGCCCGGTGAGCTGGCTGACTACCGGCACCGGCTGGCTTTGCAGGGTGACCACGCCCACTTCCGGCGTGGGTTGCTGCGGGGCAGATGTCTGCGCATTATCGCATCCGCTAAGGAGAAATAATGCTGTCGCGATGGGAGCTATGATGTATTTCATTATATTTTCTCAAGATATAAGACGTCCGCCCCGTTTATTAAAAAACGAGGGAATAGGTTGGGCGCTGAGGCATTTTCGGATTAGCGAAAATGACAAAAAAGGAACACAGATGTTCCTGAACGTGATTGTTATTGTGTCTCCGTTGAAGCCAACCTCTTCGGTCTTCAGGAGGTGAAAAGCGCATCTCCTCTGGTTTTGTGGTGAGAATGATCATTCTCATTTTCTCCATTATACGATCCGCCGCGATAATGGAAAGGTTTTTTTGCTTACTTTTAGAACGCCAAAAATTAAGGCAAATAATCATGGAGAAAATAAGAATATTTTGTGAAAGTGGAGAGGGAAAATAACCATTCGGCATCGCGATACTGGAGATAGTTAATGACGCTAATCATTACAAAAAGCATTAATCCCGACGATCAACAAGAATTGTTTGCCGGTCTGCGGCAGTATAATCAGCAGTATCTCGATGCGGCGCAGTTTGGCGATCTGGGGGTTTACTCCCGCGATGCGCAAGGGGTGATGCAGGGCGGGCTGATTGCCAAACGCAAGGGCAACTGGCTGTGCATTGAGTATCTGTGGGTTAGCGAGACGACGCGCGGGCGCGGGCTGGGGAGCGAGCTGATGCAGGAGGCGGAACAGCAGGCGCAGGCGCTAGGTTGCAGCCATCTGCTGGTGGATACCTTTAGCTTCCAGGCGCTGCCGTTTTATCAGAAATTAGGCTATCAGCTGCAGATGTCGTTGCCCGACTTCCCCCACGCAGGCATGCAGCGCCACTATTTGTCGAAGGCGCTGTAACGATCCTGGTATTCCCGGGCGGTCAGGTACCCTACCTGTGGTTGTGCCGGATGGCGGCTGGCGCCTTATCCGGCCTACGTTCCGAGCGGCCTGTTATTGATATACCCACTTGCGCGACTGAAACTGCCGGTGCTGGCGGCCTCAAAATCGCTGAGACGTTCCCGGAAGGCCGGGGCAGCCCGCATGGATGCGGGCTGAGGGCCGTGTTTTGCACGGACGCTGCCTCGGCCCGACCCGAAGCCTGCAGGGAAAAGTCGAAGGCACCACGAAGCGGCGATTTTGCTGGCCGGAGCCCGGGGGTACAGGGGGCGGCGGCGACTGGCCGCCCCCTGTGCGCTCCCTGCGGCATAAGAGACATAACGCAGAAGATCAACCGGGAGCGCAATCTGCCGGGAATTAACATAGAAGTTGTAGCCCTGCTAAGCGTAGCGCGAGCAGGGAAACTCCCGGATGGCGGCGCGTGGCGCCTTATCCGGGCTACAAAAGCGTCAAAACCACGCCTTAACCTCCGACGCCGTGGCCCATTAACGCCAGCGCGTGGCTGATGATGGTCTGGCGGTTGACCGCCTGTAAACGCGGATCGCTGTGAATGTGTGAAAATGGCACCAGCACCAGGCTAATCACCGTGGTAAACAGCAGCTCCGGCGACAGCGCCGGATTGATCTTGCCCTCCAGCTGCCAGCGACGCACCGTCTCCAGCATCACCTGAAAACGCTCCTCGCCGAAGCGGGCATCCATATGCTGACGCAGGATCGGCATCTCGCCGATGATCTCCTGCATCCACAGCGGCGCAAACCAGGCGTTTTTCTCCGCCATATGCGCCAGCGTCTCGACCATCATCGTCAGCGCCAGCACCGGATCCTGCGGATGGTCGACAAAAATGCGGCTGATGTGATTGCGCAGCGGCATAAAGCGCTCCTCAATCAGCTGGGTCACCAGCGCATCCCGGGAACTGAAGTAGTAATGCAGCATCGCCGGCGTCACCCCGGCCTCTTTGGCGATGGCGTTCAACGATACGCGGCCCGCCCCGTCGCGGGCAAACAGCATCAGGGCAATGTCCATCAGCTGTTCGCGATTGGCAGTATCCGGTTTTTTACCGCGCGGCCGACCCGGGCGGCGGGGGGCATCCTGATCCTTTTGTGCTGTCATGGTATGGCGATCTCTTGACCCGACTCATTCTTTCACTAAATATTAATTATGCATTTAATTAATTTCAAGCGAGCGTTGTAATGACTTCTGAAGTCGCTAACCCACCGGTGCAGTCGATACGCCTGCTGTTCAGCGCATTGCTGTTGGTGATGTTGCTCTCGGCGTTGGATCAGACCATTGTCTCCACCGCGCTGCCGACGATTGTCGGCGAACTGGGCGGGCTGGACAAGCTTTCCTGGGTGGTCACGGCCTATATTCTCAGCTCCACCATCGCGGTGCCGCTGTACGGGAAATTCGGCGATCTGTTCGGTCGCAAAATCGTGCTGCAGGTGGCGATTGGGCTGTTTCTCGTCGGCTCCGTGCTCTGCGGGCTGGCGCAGAACATGACCCAGCTGGTGCTGATGCGCGGCCTGCAGGGGCTCGGCGGCGGCGGCCTGATGGTGATCAGCATGGCGGCGGTCGCCGACGTCATCCCACCCGCCAACCGCGGCCGCTATCAGGGGCTGTTCGGCGGTGTTTTTGGCCTGGCGACGGTGATCGGCCCGCTGATCGGCGGTTTTCTGGTGCAGCACGCCTCCTGGCGCTGGATCTTCTATATCAACCTGCCGCTCGGCCTGTTCGCGCTGCTGGTGATCGGCGCGGTATTCCACAGCAGCAATAAACGCAGCCAGCATCAGATTGACTGGCTGGGGGCGATTTACCTCAGCATGGCGCTGTTGTGCATCATTCTGTTTACCTCTGAAGGGGGCAGCGTCCACGCGTGGAATGACCCGCAGCTGTGGTGCATTCTGGCCTTCGGCATCGTGGGGATCATCGGCTTTATGTACGAAGAGCGGATCGCCATCGAACCGATTATTCCGCTGGCGCTGTTCCGCAACCGCAGCTTCCTGCTGTGCAGCCTGATTGGCTTCGTCATCGGCATGTCGCTGTTCGGGTCAGTCACTTTCCTGCCGCTCTATCTGCAGGTGGTGAAGGAGGCGACGCCCACCGAGGCCGGGCTGCAGCTGATCCCCCTGATGGGCGGCCTGCTGCTGACCTCGATTATCAGCGGGCGGATTATCAGCCGTACCGGTAAATATCGCCTGTTTCCGATCCTCGGCACCCTGCTCGGCGTGACCGGCATGGTACTGCTGACCCGCATCACCATTCACTCGCCGCTATGGCAGCTGTACCTGTTTACCGGCGTGCTGGGAGCGGGTCTGGGGCTGGTGATGCAGGTGCTGGTCCTGGCGGTGCAGAACGCGATGCCAGCGCAGATGTACGGCGTCGCCACCTCCGGCGTGACCCTGTTCCGCTCGATTGGTGGCTCGATCGGCGTGGCGCTGTTTGGCGCGGTGTTCACGCACGTGCTGCAGAGCAACCTGCAAAAGCTGTTGCCGGAAGGCGCGGTGCTGCCGCCGGGAATGAATCCGGTGGCGGTTCAGCACCTGCCCGCGGATATCCGCCTCGACTACCTCGACGCCTTCGGTGCGGCGATCCACGCGGCGTTCCTGATGGCGGCCGGCATTATGGCGGTGGCGTTTGTCCTCTCCTGGCTGTTAAAGGAGGCGCCGCTGAAGACCGCGACGCATTAAGCGGCCCCGGCGATGCGCAGCAGTGCCTGACGCAGCGCCGGCGCGGCAAAATCGATAAATTTCCGCAGCTTAAGCGGCGCCAGATCCCGTGCGGTATACAGCAAATGGACCGGCGCGGGGGCGGGCTCGACGCTTTCCAGCAGCAGACGGAGCTCCCCGTGGCGCAGGCCATCCAGCGCCTGATAATGCAGTAAGCGGGCCACCCCCACCCCCAGGCGCGCAGCATCGGCGGCGCTCTCTGGCGTGGTGACGGATAGCACCGGCGGCAGGTTAATCAGCTGGTCCTCGCGCTCAGCGGCGCGAAAGCGCCAGCCGCGATAGGGCATCGGCGATTCAATGCGGATGATCGGCAGCGCCGCCAGATCGCGCGGCCGTTGCGGCTCGCCGTATTTCGCCAGCAGCGCCGGATGGGCGCAGACCACAATCCGCATGGTGCCGAGGCGGGTGGCCACCATGCTGCTGTCCGCCAGGTCGCCAATCCGCACCGCCAGATCGACATGGTCGCTCACCAGGTCGGCATAGCGATCGCTGAGCAGCAAACGGACGCGAATTTGCGGGTAGCGGGCGATAAATTCACCGATCACCGGGAGAACGTGCTGACGGCCAAACATCGTTGGCGCGGAGATCACCAGCTCGCCCTTCGGTTCCTGATATTCGCCCGTCGCCTGGCGTTCGGCGTTTTCCACCTCCTCAAGGATCCGCCGGGCGGCAGCGACATAATCGACTCCGGCGTCGGTGAGCGTCAGTTTGCGGGTGGTTCGCGCCAGCAGGCGCACGCCCAGCGCGCTCTCCAGCTCACCGATATGGCGGCTGACGGTGGTCAACGGCATATTCAGCGCCCGCGCCGCCGCCGACATACTCCCCAGCTCGGTCACTTTCACCAGTAGCGCCATCGCGCTTAATCGATCCATTATTCTCCCGTTTTCCGGAAAGATGATTGCCACTTTACCCATATTATCATTCTTCACAGTACAGTCCATGATGGCGCCAGACAACAGGAGGCGCTATGGCAGCAACCTTTCTCGATATCGCCATCACCCCGGACGTGATGGATGTGCAGCATGAAATGGGCAGCGACTCGCTGTGGCAAACGCCGCACAGTCGCCGCCAGGCCGACCGCTTCGGCGACAGCGAAGCGGGGATGATCGCCACCCGCGACAGCTTTTATCTGGCGACGGTGTCGCAGAGCGGCTGGCCCTACATGCAGCATCGCGGCGGCCCGGTGGGGTTTCTGCATCTGCTGGATGACACCACCCTGGCGATGGCCGATTTCGGCGGCAACCGCCAGTACATCACCACCGGCAATCTGCGTGGCAGCGACCGGGCCTGCCTGTTTTTGATGGATTATCCGCGCCGTGCCAGGCTGAAAATCTACGCCACCGTCGAAGTCGTGGCGGCAGAGGACCATCCGCAGCTGCTGGCGCAGGTGGCGCCGGTAAACTATCGCGCTCGCATCGAACGTCTGTTTCTTTTTCATTTGCAGGCGTTTGACTGGAACTGCCCGCAGCACATTACGCCGCGCTACAGCGCGCAGCAGGTGGCGGAGTACAGCCAGAACCTGCAGCAACGTATTCATGACCTGGAGCAGGAGAATCAGCGCCTGCAGCAGCAATTAGCCTCAAAAGGAGACTCCTGATGAATGAGCAACGTCCCCCGTTACCGCCGTTTACCCGCGACAGCGCTATCCAGAAGGTCCGCGCCGCGGAAGATGGCTGGAACAGTCGCGATGCCGAAAAAGTCGCTCTGGCCTACACCGTCGATAGCGAATGGCGCAACCGCAGCGAATTTGTCCACGGCAGGGGGCAAATTGTTGAGTTCCTGCAGCGAAAATGGCGCAAGGAGCAGCAATACCGGCTGATTAAGGAGCTGTGGGCATGGCAGGAGAATCGCATTGCCGTGCGCTTCGCCTATGAGTGGTGCGACGACAGCGGCAACTGGTTTCGCTCGTATGGCAATGAGAACTGGGAGTTTGATAAGCACGGGCTGATGCAGACGCGCTACGCCTGCATCAACGATCTGCCGATCGCCGAAAGCGAGCGCCTGTTCCACTGGCCCCAGGGGCGCCGCCCGGACGATCATCCGGGGCTAAGCGAATTGGGACTGTAAACAGGCGCGCGACGACGGGTTAATCGGCTTTCGGGAAGTCGACCACCGTGTCGTTAACCCGGTTCACCATGTTGGTGAACAGGATGGCGCTGACGGCGCTGATAATCTCAATCACCTGCTGGTCGCTAAAACCGGCGTTGCGCAGCGCGGCGACGTCGGCTTCCGGCAGCGTACCGGTGGTGGTCACCAGGGTCTGCGCGAATTTCACCAGCGCATCAAGCTGCGCCTCTTCCGCATACTCCCCGCGGCGCAGGGCGTGGATTTGTTCGCTGCTGAAGCCGGCTTTTTTCGCCATCAGGGTATGCGCGGCCAGACAGTAGTCACAGCCGGTGGCTTCGCTGACCGACAGGTTAATCGCTTCCAGCTGTTGGGCGCTGAGGCTGCCTTTATGGAGCATCGCATTGTGCGCCAGCGCCTGCTGCAGCGCCGCCGGCGAGTGGCCGCCGATGGTGAGATAGGCGTTCGGCACTTTGCCCATCGCTTTTTTGATCCCGGCGAAAATATCGGCGGCTTTGCCGGTGGCGTCTTGTTCACGGATATCTGCTAAACGGCTCATGGTTAACTCCTGTTGTTATCGAGGGTGTGTTGGCAATGGGGTCATCTTAGGCGCTTGCCGCATGCTAGACTGGCGGTCTTCGTCTCACCTTTTTGTCTTATCGTCTCAGGAGAAGCATGGACAGTCTCAGTCATCTGCTGGCGCTGCTGGCGCCGCGCTGCGAAGTGAACCTGCACTGTCGCTTCGGCGGCCGCTGGCAGGCCGGGCACCAGCAAATGCGCAGCGGCGTGGTGCCCTGGCACGTGGTGCTGCGCGGTGAGGGGCGGCTCAACGTCGGCGGCCAGACTCATCACCTGCGCGCGGGAGATGTGGTCCTCCTGCCGCACGGTTCGCCGCATCTGATGGAGAGCCTGGTGGAGTGGGGCCAGGTGCTGCCGGTAGCGCACCGGTTTAACGGCACGGTGACGGAAATGCGCGCCGGCCCGGCGGAAGGGGCGCTGGAGATGCTGTGCGGCGAATTCTATTTTGGTCCGCACGTCAGCTGGCTGTTCAGTGAAGCATCGACGCTGATCCATCTCCATACCGATGCGCGTGAAGACTGCCCGGAGCTGGACGCGCTGCTTAATATACTGGTGCGCGAGAGCCTGGCGCAGCGTCCCGGCGGCAGCGCTATCGTGCGCAGCCTCGGCGATACGCTGCTGGTGCTCCTGCTGCGCATGCTGCTTGGTGAGCAACAGCCGCCCGGTGGACTGCTGCGTCTGATGAGCGATGAACGCCTGATGCCGGCGGTGCTGGCGGTGATGGCGACCCCGGAGCAGCCGTGGACGCTGGAAACCATGGCCGCCCGTGCCTTTCTTTCGCGGGCCACCTTTGCCCGTCATTTTGCCCGCGTTTATCACCTGACGCCGCAGGCGTGGCTGTCGCAGCTGCGAATGGCGCTGGCCGCCCGGCTGCTGCGCCTGGAGCGTCAGACCAACCTCGAGGTCATTGCCGAACGCTGCGGCTTTCAGTCGCTGGCGTCCTTCTCGAAGCGCTTCAAAATGCGCTATGGCGTGACGCCGGGCGAGTGGCGACGGGGCTAGCGCCTCGCGTTTCGCGAAGATGATTTTATTTCCAGTTGCGTGGTTTGCTGTTTATTACCCGACCCGAAAGTCGCTATAGTTTTGCACGAAAAAAACAATGACAGTCAGGACAGACAGGGTGAAGAGGATGAGATTACGTTTACGGGCCGCCGCCGCAGTGATGCTGGCGGGTCTGGCGCTGGTCGGCTGCGACCAAAAGGGTAATGAAGCGAAGCACATTAAGGTCGGTGTGATTAACGGCGCCGAGCAGGATGTGGCGGAAGTGGCGAAGAAGGTGGCCAAAGAGAAGTACGGTCTGGACGTCGAACTGGTGGGATTCAGCGGCTCGCTGCTGCCTAACGAATCGACCAATGCCGGCGATCTGGACGCCAACGTCTTCCAGCATCGGCCTTTCCTTGAGCAGGACAACAAAGCGCATAACTATCATCTGGTGGCGGTCGGCAATACCTTCGTCTTCCCGATGGCCGGCTATTCGCGCAAGATCAAGTCAGTCGCCGAACTGAAAGACGACGCGACGATCGCCATTCCCAACGACCCGACCAATCTCGGGCGGGCGCTGCTGCTGCTGCAAAAAGAGAAGTTGATTACCCTCAAAGCCGGGACCGGCCTGCTGCCGACGGCGGTGGATATCACCGACAACCCGCATAACCTGAAGATCATGGAGCTGGAAGGGGCGCAACTGCCGCGCGTACTCGACGATCCCAAAGTCGACGTGGCTATCATCAGCACCACCTACCTGCAGCAAACCGGGCTGTCGCCGGTTCGTGACGGCATCTTTATCGAAGATAAAAACTCGCCCTACGTGAACATCATCGTGACCCGGGAAGACAATAAAGACGCGGAAAACGTGAAGGAGTTTATGCAGTCGTACCAGTCGCCGGAGGTGGCGAAGGCGGCAGAGACTATCTTCAACGGCGGCGCGGTGCCGGGCTGGTAAGCCTACACACAGGGAGAGGCGCGTATGGTACGCCAACGGCAGGCTGACCTGCTGCTGATTGCCGCGACGGTGATTGCCGCCTGCGGCTGGATTTTTTCCCGCGAGGCGATCGCCGGCATGCCGGTATTCGCGTTCCTTGGGCTGCGCTTTTTCTTCGCCGCGCTGCTTCTGCTGCCGTTCTGCCGCGGTTTTCGCCCGCAAAAGCAGCACTGGCCAAAACTCATCATCAGCGGACTCTGGTTTGCGCTCAACCTCTGCCTGTGGATCTATTCGGTCTCCACGACGGCGTCGCTCGGCGAAGGGGCGTTTATCATGAGCCTGTCGATGATGTTCGTCCCGCTAACCGCGTGGGTGATGATAAAGGTGCGCCCGCCTCGCGCCTGGTGGGAGTGCCTGCCGATCGCGGTGGTAGGCCTGGGGCTGCTCAGTCTGCATATGCCGATAGCCTTCCACCCCAGCCAGGGCTGGTTTTTGCTGACGGCGCTGGTGCAGTCGATCTGGTTCTGTTACACCAGCCGCTGCGCGCGTGAAGTACCGCTGATCCCCCTGACCACCGTGCAGCTGGCGATCACCGGTATCGTCGGGTTGACCATCTCCGCTGCCGTTGAACGCTGGGACCAGCCGATGACCCTGCCGACTCTCGGCTGGCTGGTGGCCAGCATTGTCATCGCCACCAGCCTGCGCTTCGGTCTGCAGATGAAGGGGCAAAAGTACGCGGCGGTGGCCAGCGCCGCGATCATCATGGTGCTCGAACCGCTGCTGACGGTCATTGCCGCCGCGCTGTGGTACGGCGAACAGCTGCCGCTACAGAAGATTATCGGCGGCGTGCTGATCCTGGTGGCCCAGCTGTGGTTCCGCTGGCGGATGCTTAAGCCGTAAGCGGGCCGCTTCGCCGCTGCGCCATCAGCTGCAGCAGCGGCACCAGCGACAGCCCGTCCGGCATTTCGCCGCGGGCGATCAGCTGGTTTATCTCGTCGAAGGTAAACCAGCCGGTCTCCATCACCTCATCCTGATCTGCATCCATCCCCACCCAGCGTAAACCGGTGGCCAGCCAGGTGATAAACAGCTGATCGCTGCTGCCGTAGGAGGGGTTGAAGCGAATGATCTCCTCGACGCGTTGCGCCTGCCAGCCGGTCTCTTCCCGCAGCTCGCGCAGCGCGGCGACCGCCGGATCTTCCCCTTCATCGACGCCGCCAGAGGGAATGGCCCACACCACCTGATCGATCAGATAGCGGTAGTGGCGAATCAGCAGTACTTTCTCATCCTGGATAGCCACAATCCCCACCGCCGGGCGCGGGTAATGAATGGAATAAAAGTCGCGGCGCTCGCCGGAGGCGACATCAATCCCCACCTTACGCATGCTGAACCACGGCGTCTCGGCGATGACCTGCGGGTCGTGCATATCGGCGGCGGTCAGTTTCTTTTTCATCGTGCCACTCCTGTCAAAAATTGAGCCTTAAGAACAACATAGCCGGAGGCGGATGGCAACTGCCGCAGGTTGGCCCGATTTCATCGATCATTGTCCAAATGCCCCTGTTGAGCCAGGCTAGTACTCAGTACGATGTTCGTCAGATGACCCCACTGAGGAACACCAACATGAACATCACCCACATCCGTAATGCGACCCAGAGGATTGACTACGCCGGGAAAAGATTTCTCATCGACCCGATGCTGGCTGACAAGGGCGCCTGGCCAGGTTTTCCTGGCACTGCGCGCAGCGAGCTGCGCAATCCGCTGGTTGAGCTGCCGTTTTCCCGCGATAAAATTATCGATGTTGATGCGGTGATCGTCACCCATACCCATGACGATCACTGGGACGCGGCGGCGATCGCCGCGATCCCGAAAACCCTGCCGGTGTTCGTCCAGCATGAGGCCGACGCCGCGCTGCTGCGCAGCCAGGGATTTCAGGATCTGCGCCTGCTGTCGGCAGACAGCGAATTTGCCGGCGTGCGCCTGCAGAAAACCACCTCCGGCCAACACGGCAGCGACCGGACCTACGCGGTGCCGGCGATGGCTGAGCGCCTGGGAGAAGCCTGCGGCGTGGTGTTTCGCCATCCGCAGGAGAAGACGCTGTGGCTGATGGGGGATACCATCTGGCGTGATGAAATTGAAGCTGATCTGCTGAAGCTGCGCCCGGACGTGGTGGTGTTGAACGCCGGCTACGCCCACGTCATCGGCTTTGGCCCGATAATCATGGGCAAGGAAGATCTTCTTAACGTGCACTTCGCCCTGCCGGAAGCGAAAATCATGGCTATCCACCTCGAGGCGGTCAACCATTGTCTGGTGAGCCGGGAAGAGATGCGCCAGTATGCGCTGGATAATCAGATTGCCGATGTGGTGAGTATCCCGCAGGATGGGGATACCGTGGTTTATTAACATGCGCAAGGGGAAAGGACGATGAAACTCACCGACGTGGCGATTGTCGCTGTAGAGGGCTTTAGCCCGTTTCACTATGCCGTCCCCTGCATGCTGTTTGGCGACTCGGTCTCTGAAATCAAACGCTTTAACCTGCACATTTGCGCCGAGCGGCCGGGGCTGCTTCGCGCCCGCGATGGTTTTGCGCTGTACGCCACCGGCGATTTCGCCGCGCTGGAACAGGCGGATATCGTGGTGGTGCCTTACTGGGGCGAGGTCGATCGGCGTCCGCCGCAGGCACTGCTTGATAGCCTGGTGCGGGCGCGGGATAACGGCGCGGAGATTGTCGGCCTGTGTCTCGGCGCGTTTGTCCTCGGCTACGCCGGGCTGCTGGACGGCAGGCGAGCGGCGACCCACTGGGAGTTCGAGCAGGATTTCCAGCGCCGGTTTCCGCAGGTGCAGCTGGATATCAATGCCCTGTATGTCGATGACCAGCGGGTGATCACCTCGGCGGGCACCGCGGCGGCGCTGGACTGTTGCCTGTACCTCATCCGCCAGCGTTTCGGCAGCCTCGCGGCCAACCAGATCGCCCGGCGGATGATTGTTTCGCCGCACCGCGAAGGCGGCCAGGCGCAGTTTATCGCCCAGCCGGTGCCGAAAAACACCCGCGATGCGCGAATCAACTGCCTGCTGGATTATCTGCAGCAGCATATTGCCGAGCCGCACAGTCTCGATTCGCTGGCCCGGGTGGTGGCGATGAGCCGCCGTACCCTGACCCGCCACTTCGCCAGGGCGACCGGGATGACCATTACCGACTGGCTGACCGCCGAACGTCTGCGCCGCAGCCAGACTCTGCTTGAGGCGGGCGATCTGCCGGTCGAACAGGTGGCGGAGGCGGTGGGCTATCTTTCAGCGGTCACCTGGCGCCAGCAGTTTAAGGCGCGCTTTGGCGTCAGCCCGACGGAGTGGCGGCGCACCTTTCGTCGCGGCGCTTAGCCGGCGAGGGTCGCACTGTCGATCACGAAGCGGTATTTCACGTCACCCTTGACCATTCTTTCCCAGGCTTCGTTGATCTCATCGCCGCGGATCAGCTCGATATCGGCGACGATGCCGTGTTCGGCGCAGAAGTCGAGCATCTCCTGAGTTTCCGGAATACCGCCGATCATCGAGCCGGCAATCGACCGACGGCGGAAGATCAGATTGAACACTTCCGGCGACGGATGCGGCGTGGCCGGAGCACCCACGAGGGTCATGGTGCCATCGCGTTTCAGCAGCGTGGTGAAGGCATCGAGATTGTGCGGCGCCGCCACGGTGTTGAGGATAAAATCGAAGCTTTTGACGTGGGCCGCCATTTCGTCGTCGTTGCGCGACACCACTACGTCATCGGCGCCCAGCGCTCTGGCCGCATTACGCTTGGATTCCGAGGTGGTAAAGGCCACCACGTGGGCCCCCATGGCGTGGGCCAACTTGATCCCCATATGCCCGAGGCCGCCGATGCCGACGACGCCGACTTTTTTACCCGGCCCGACGTGCCAGTGGCGCAGCGGCGAGTATGTCGTGATCCCGGCGCACAGCAGCGGCGCGACGGCGGCCAGCTGCGCTTCGGGATGGGTTATCCGCAGCACGTAGTGTTCTTTGACCACGATCTGCTGGGAATAGCCGCCCAGAGTATGGCCGGGCGCGTCCTGGGTCGGGCCGTTATAGGTCAGCACCATGTGGTCGCAGTAGTTTTCCAGCCCCTCAGCGCACTCTTCGCACTGTTGACAGCTATCGACCATGCAGCCGACGCCCACCAGATCGCCGACGGCGTAGCGCGAGACGGCGTTGCCGACCGCGGTCACCCGACCCACAATTTCATGCCCCGGCACGCAGGGATAGTGCGTTCCCGCCCATTCCGATCGCGCCTGGTGGAGATCGGAGTGGCAGACGCCGCAGTAAGCGATGGCGATCTGTACATCCTGTGGCCCCGGCTCGCGGCGGGTGATGGCCATTGATTCCAGCGGCTGGCTGGCGGAGTAGGTACCAATAGCATTGATCAGCATAGCGAAACCTCTTCTTGATGAATGGACTCAATAGAACGGGAGGGGAATGCGGGTGGTCAGTGGCATCGATAAGCGTAGCCTGGACTGGCCGAGATGCGAGGGGGAAAGCGGTTGAGAAACCCTCAGGCGCGGCGTTAGCCAGCGCAGTAAATAATAAGGTGGCCTTATCTTTATAGCCGCTAAGCCTTATAGGTATTTACGGCAAATAGTATTATTTATTCCTGTAGAATAAAGATAAATAGTTATTGCAGATAATGATGCTTACACTCTTTTTATCCCCGTAACGTCTTGTCTTTTATTCGTTATTTCACCTGTTGATACTATGATTCTCAACGAATCACTTTTTCAACCTGACCGATGGCATAAAACCATGTCGATACCTGCAGCCAGCCTCTCTACCGACCAGGCGTTACCGTCTTTTTATTACGGAAGACAGACAAAACCATTATTGGCGTTGGAGTCCTTATTCACGGCATTTCGTCCCGCTAGTGCGCCCTTTGAACTGGCGCGAGAGAGCAATTATGATTTTCGTCCAGATCAGGCCGAGCCTGGGGTCATTATGCTTGAAGAGGGGATTGCTTCAATTTGTCATGGGGAAAAACAGATGGTGGTAACCCCGCTTTTTTCTCCGTCGATATTAGGATTTATGGATGGTTATGGGCTATTTGATGATATCCCACAAAAACGGCACTACGTGCTGTTTGCCGAGACGGATTTGCGTGGGCGCTGGATATCACACCAGGCTGCTGTTGATATCCTGAATGAGCAAAACCTGTGGCGCCATGTCACGCATATCCTGGCGCAGCGGTTGATGGTGTTGAGCATACGTGAGCAAGAGCTGATGGGGGTGGATTCTTATCTGATGGTGCGAACCCTGCTAACAGAGCTGGCGGACTATCCGGAGGCATATCGTCGCCAAATCAACGTCCTGAGCTTTATTCAGCGCCGTACCAACTTGTCGCGTAGCCGCATCATGTCGATTCTGTCGGAGCTGCGTAAAGGTGACTATATTACGATCCATCGCGGTGTGCTGAGGACCATCGCCCACCCGCTTCCCGCTCACTTTTAAACCCGCGCGGCGGAGGGGCGTGATTTTCCCACCCCTCGTGAATCGAACCTGCTAAGGCTCAATCGCCGTCAGGTAGTCCAGCCGCAGCGGCTCAGCCAGCAGGGACTCCATCTGCGTCATAAACGCCTGAAAATAGGGCATCGCGACATGCGCATCGAGGGCGTCCTGTCCCTGCCACGCCTCGCGCATGTAGAAGGTGTCCGGCGCGTCGCGCAGCTGAAACAGAGCGTAGTCGAGATTGCCCGGCTCCTGTCTTGTCGGCAGGAGCAGCGCCTGCAGGGCCTGGCGCAGGGCGTCCGTCTGGCCCGGTTTCGCCTTGAGCACGGCGATAAGCGATATCATCTTAAAACCCCTCGAGCACAATCTTGCCGACGGCACGCCCGGTTTCCAGCTGGCGATGCGCTTTCTGCAGATTAGCGGCGGTGATGGCGCCGTAGTGTTCGCCGAGGGTGGTTTTGATCGTGTGGCTGTCGATCAGCGCCGCCACGCGGGTGAGCAACTGATGCTGGGCGATCATATCATCCGTCTCAAACATTGAACGGGTGAACATAAATTCCCAGTGCAGGGACAGGCTTTTCGCTTTCAGCGGCACCACGTCGAGGGTCTCCGGGTCATCAATCAGCGCCAGCTTGCCCTGCGGGGCGAGGGCGTCGATCAGCGCGTTGAAGTGCTGCTCGGTGTTGGTCAGGCTGGCGACATGGGTCACCGCGCTGATGCCAATGCGCGCCAGCTCGTTGGCGAGCGGCTTGCTGTGATCGATCACATGGTGCGCGCCCGCCTCGCGGACCCACTGCTGGCTCTCCGGACGCGAGGCGGTGCCGATCACCGTCATGGCGGTCAGTTTGCTGGCCAACTGGGTCAGGATTGACCCCACGCCGCCCGCCGCGCCGACGATCAGCAGCGTGTCGCCCGCATTGCCGCCTTCCTTAACGCCGAGACGGTGAAACAGCAGCTCCCAGGCGGTGATCGCCGTCAACGGCAGCGCGGCGGCAGCGGCGTTATCGAGGGTGCGCGGTTTGTGCGCCACCAGGCGCTCGTCCACCAGCTGATATTCACTGTTGCTGCCGGCCCGGCCCAGCGCGCCGGCGTACCAGACCTCATCACCCGGGGCGAACAACGTCACCTCCTCACCGACGGACTGCACCACGCCAACGGCGTCCCAGCCCAGCACCCGCGGTGTGTCGCCCTGGAAGCCGGCGCGCACTTTGGTGTCTACCGGATTGACCGAGATGGCTTTCACGGCGACCAGCAGGTCACGCCCGTGGGCGGTGGGGACCGGCAGGTCGATCTCAGTTAAAGAAGGGATGTTGTTGCCGTCAGCGGCGGCTTGAGTAATGGCGATAGCTTTCATAACTGCTCCGGTCTGTGATTCGTGTGAATGAAAAGATGACGCGATAGTAGACCGCTGCCGGGAGGGGAAAAACGGGCTAACGGCAATAACAGTTATATGCAGAAAGTGAAAATCAGCCCACCTGATAGAAATCGAGCATTACCCCATCCTGGGTCCGGCCACCGGCGCAGATAAACAGCGAGGTGGTTAGCCAGCTGAGCGCGGGGGTATCCACCTCGAAGGAGGGAACGGTGCGAAAATAGATGGCTTCTGGCGGAATATCGCTAAAAAAGCGCATATCGTCGGCGAATAGCTGGTCATGATACTCGGCCGGCACCCGGCGGATGCCATTGTTTTCCACATAGACCGTGCCTTCCGCCACCTGCAGGGCATAGCGGGCGGACAGCCTGCAGGTGCCGTCGGGTTCGATTATCTGGCTGTCGACGCCGCCGGGCAGCACGTGGCCGCGAAGCTGACCGCAGACGCTGCCGCCGATAATCGGGATCAGCTGGCGCTTACCGGTCTGCGGGCTGCGGGAGACAATTATCGGTTTATCAACCTGGATGGTAATGGAAAAACAGTGTCTGAGTTCGGGGGTCATTATGGCTCTCCTGTTTCGGTTGGCAACGGCACGCGGCCACCGCGCCAGTGTAACGGGTTTGCGAGAGACAAAATAACGCAGGGTTTGGATGAAAATGATTGGCTGGGATGATGAGTTTGGGGGTGCTCAGGTTGGTAGGGAGTGGCTGTGGGGTATCCTTGGCTACTTTTTAGGTGCTGTTTCATCGGCCATTTTTTTACTGACTTTACCTGCGCCTTGCAAAACATCACGGTCGTTAAATTGCCGGAACTGATCCCTGACGGCTATCTTCTTGTTGAACTTGTAAGTAAGACTCACAGGTTGCGTTTTGCTCAAGCTCGCCTTCCTCATAGATCGCTTTAATATGCCGTGTAACGGCTTGGGGGGTGACTTGATTAAGGCTGGCGATAGTTGCCTGAGGGAGCCATAGTGTTTCTTGCTCAAAGCGGCATTCAACGCGCACTTCCCCATCACTACTGGCAAACATAATGAATTCATCTGCTGGGGACGACGTTATAGTTTCCTTTGCCATATGGTCTCCGGGTCAACCTGTTCACAACGGTAGAGTATGTCAGGAGCGGGGCATAAATTTCATTAGACGAACGATTAATCTGGCGCGTTTGCGGGCGGCGATCCGGAAAGTGAAGTTATTAAGACTTCAGCCGCAATCCGGTGGATATCCCTGCTCGCGCTGCGCTTAGCAGGGCTACGTTTCTGCGCGGCTCGGTAGCCCGGGTAAGGCGTCAGCCGCCACCCGGGGCTTGTTCGCGCTATCAGGCATGTTGCAGTGTGCTGTTGACGCTTTTCAAAGATTGTTGAATATGCCGTAATTCGGCTGTTAGCTTCTCTTCTTTATCGCTGAGCGGTAACAACACAATGCAGCCATCCATCACCTTAACCGTGACCGGCTTCCCGGTACCGAATCCCGCTTCGCGTAGCCACTTGCCAGAAAGGGGAAGACTTGGTGTACTGATATCCCGGCCATTGGGTCGATAGCCAACCAGCAACCGACGCTCGGTTCCGCTAACGGTGATATCTAGGGTAGAATGCAAATCAGCCATAATCAACCCCTTGATTGTTGGTGAGGTTAGACGCTCCGGTTGTATTCCCGCACATCGGAGCGTTGCTTGCACAAGATGCATTTAGATGGCCCCATGTCAACCATATCGCGCGAGAAAAACAAAAGGTGGCGGACTGTCTCCACAGTTCAAAATGCGCATGGACCCAGCATTAAAGCGACAACTTGATACCGTGGCGGCAGAGGGAGGGGTAAGTCTCGCCAGTTGGTTAAAGGAACTGGCGAGGGAGTCTCAAAAAAAGAAACATTGAACCAAAGGGATAACTGAAGGTAAAAGGAATTTCGGCAGTCAAATATTAATCGACTTCTTTTGATATGTTATTTTTAAGATTGTTTATGTTTTCTGAGAAAATAATTTCTCTTTCACGAATAACTTTATTGATTCGTTCTATTTCATTGAGATACTGACTCCTGGTACTCTCTAGTAACGAGACTTTTAAATTGTCTACAGTACTTTTTAAAGCAAGCTGTAAAGGGAGCATATCGTCTTCATGTTTTTTAGTGATGTTACGTATGTGTGTATCTAAAACTGATGCAGTGGTCGCTTTTTTTGCCGCAACCTCGAGTTCCTTTGAGGCCCAAATGTATCCCATAAAACCACTTAAGAAATTAATTAAAGAAAAAGCAAGTAAAATATAAATGACTCTTGATGTTTTATGGTTTTTATTATTGCCATTTATAATTATTCTATAAGAAAGTACTATTATAATAGCTAAAAGACCAAGGTACCCATATTTTAAAAATTCCGGCAGCATAAAATATAATCTCTTATCGAACACTCTAATATAAGAATGAAGTTGAACATTTTGGTGGAGATTTAGGAGTGGTAAATTTCCGCCAATGGGATGATTTTATCGCATTCTATCTTAGATTGAGAATAAATTATACGTTTATATATACACATTCTCAAGATTGTAGTTCATTCTAGAAAACCTATGTTGTTCGCGCTTTATTCCATATTCTTGCTAGGTTGCAACCAAAATAATAGGGTTATTCAACTTTGTTGTGAATATTTTGAATCATTTTTATTTCTTGAAAGTATTTTCTGTTCAGTTTTGTATAAAAATGGGGGTCTATATCTTTTGCATAAGCAATATAACCGGAAAGTTTATTGTGGTCTTCATCTTTTAATACCCCTTTTGATAAAAGAGAAAGATGCAATCTTATTTTATCTTTCATTGACTTATGTAATGTAATATGAAAGTCATGGCAAACTTTTAAGCCGGTAACTACTATGCTTCCTCCCGAAGCACTACAGATCTTAATTTTTTTAATGTTTATTTGAAAGTCAGGCCTAATCTCTTTTATTGTGTTTTTAAAACAATTAAGTATTAATTTACTAGCCCCTTTCATATTTGTAGAAACAATAATATCATCTGCATATCGTGTATAAGTAGCATTAAGTTTATCAATTGCATTTAGTTTTTGCGTAAGTTTTTCATCAAGTTCTCTTGCCACAAAGTTTGCAATTATTGGAGATGTAGGAAACCCGATAGGGAGGGTGCCATCTGATATGAAGCATATTGTTTTTATAAGTTGTAGTAACTCTTTATCATATTCGGGTGTAAATTCAATGCGATCTCGATAACGAGTGAATGCATACTCAAAATCACTAAATTTTATTGAAGGAAAAAAATCTTTGAGATCTATTTTTACATAGTATCTATTTTTTGATGCGGCATGTAATAAAGCATTGCTTTTTATTGAACGGTTTTTAACAAATGCATATGCAGCATTATGCATTGACAGTTTTGAAAAAATATTATTCATTAACCAATATTGAATTAGTTTAACTTTTGATGATGGGTGATAAATTGTTCTCATACCTCCTTTTTTCTTAGCTATATCCCATTTTTTTGGTGGCTCAGGTGATCGCATTACTTCAGCAGCAAATCCCTTTGTCATCAATGTCTGTGAGTCAATTAGGCTATATATTCTCATATACCCTCGTCCTTTCTGGCTTGTTCTTGAGGAAAAAAACTTTAAACATTGATGATATGTTGTCAATGTCAAAGTCATATTTAAAATAATATTCTTTATACAAAGAATAATAAATCCCATTTGTGCATGATATTATTCTAATTGCCATTAGCATACCAAGATGCTTTAGAAGATTTTTTTTGTAATGGCTTTTTGTACCAAAAATTTTTGTGATTATTTCGATAAGTTCATTGAGTTGCAAAGGACCACATACAAAAATCACGTCATGAATAAAGCGTACTGAGTCTTTATTAAAGTTACTGGAGGGATCTAACTCTTCCTTTTTTAAAGTTTTTGAAATTGCTCTGTCGTTCTTTGAAAGAATATCATATAATGGATCGAAAATTTCACCAATCCCATCAGAGCGCTCTATGCTTTCAACCCCTTCTTTCATCTTATAATGCAAGAAATGACCAGATTGTTGAGATTGCTGAGTAATAGCTTTTATTGGTCCCATGTTTATAAAAGATTTCTCATTTATAAATTTTGTATTGTTAACTATTATTAATTTCTTGCGTAATTGCTTGCTGTATGCGAATGCACCAAGTTCCGTAAAGGAAGAATAACTTTCTAAAACAATGATAATATGGTCGGCTAATTTTGATAAATCAGCTTCGATATCTAATAAATTATCAGATAATGATTCCTCATCTGTGCTTAACTCTTTGAAAACTAGTTCAGCAAGAAAAAAATGGCAATTACTTAAATACCGTTCAGAAAAATTTATTAATTCCAGTCGCCTCGCTGATGGCTCTCCATTTTTTTTATTAGCACCACACAGAAAGATGAATTTTTTTACATTACCAGGGCATTTTACTTTGTTCTTGTCAACGAATGATGAAAATAACGTGGTTGCTCTGGATACCTCAGTACCATTTTTTTTTAACTGAGTCAGCATCGAGAATATCCTTATGCGCCTAGATGGTTGAGGGCTAGAAGAGCCAAACCTACTTGAGCACGTCGATCAGTTCGCTGATCGGTGGCCCCCAGCCGCCGCTCAGCGAACTGATCGACGGGCATAGCTAAAATACTAGGCGAAACCATGACTCATGGCCCGATGGGCTATTAACCCATAAAATGCTAAGTTTGGCTCTGTAACGCTCTCATAAATCTGAAGAGGATTCAAGAGGAAGGCCATTGATGTGAAGTGATTTTCTTTTATCCCAGCGCTGGAGTAGAAAAAGTTTGAATACCAAAATTCTTTACTCGGGAGGCGCCAGGTCAGGTGACAGAAGGTAAAACGTTTATTTGGTTTTTACTTTTCACTCTATTCAGCTTTCATTTTTATATAATAATTTCATTGCGTTAAGAGGTGATCAAATGGTGAAGAGTGCCCAGTCGATTGTTCACCCTGTGCTGAAAATTAGGGTTTCAAATGACTTTTTCGGACATGATGAGATGATAATTGGCGGAAGATCACAGGAGTTGAACCTGCCCGGGACCGCTGGCGGCCCCAACTGGATTTGAAGTCCAGCCACCTCACCGGAGATGACGATCTTCCGCGCCTCGATTGCTACATGGAGGCGGGGCGCATTATAGCTACTTTCAGCCGTTTACCACATACCTAAACGCACTTTTTTACTGTTAAAACTGGACTTTACAGAACAGTCCTGGACAAATCCTCACAAAATCCGTGAGTTACACTTTTTCACTCCCTGATTCCCTACCACGATCACAGAAAACAAGAAACGTAATCTGATAACGAGATATCGCAATTCATCTTACTGCGGCAAAGGTTTACAAAAATCGTAACCGGTACCAATCCGCGGTGCCGCTAAGGGAATAGTGCGCATATGAAAGATCATATTTTGTCCGTCAAAGAGAAAATTGGCTACGGCATGGGTGACGCCGCCAGCCACATCATTTTTGATAACGTCATGTTATACATGATGTTTTTCTACACTGATATTTTTGGTATCCCCGCCGGCTTTGTCGGCACCATGTTCCTGCTGGCGCGCGCGCTGGACGCGATTTCTGACCCGTGCATGGGCTTGCTTGCCGACCGAACCCGTAGCCGCTGGGGTAAGTTCCGCCCATGGATCCTCTTCGGCGCCATCCCGTTCGGCCTCGTCTGCGTGCTGGCCTACAGCTCGCCGGATTTAAGCCACAACGGCAAGCTGATCTACGCCGCCGTGACCTACACGCTGCTGACCCTGCTCTACACCGTGGTGAATATCCCCTACTGCGCGCTGGGCGGCGTGATCACCGACAACCCCACACAGCGCATCTCGCTGCAGTCCTGGCGCTTCGTGCTGGCGACGGCGGGGGGCATGCTCTCCACCGTGCTGATGATGCCGCTGGTCAACTTTATCGGCGGCGAAGACAAAGCGCTCGGCTTCCAGGGGGGCATCGCGGTGCTGTCGGTGATTGCCTTCCTGATGCTGGCCTTCTGTTTTTTCACCACCAAAGAGCGTGTCGAAGCGCCGCCGAGCAGCACTTCGATGCGTGAAGACTTGCGCGATATCTGGCGCAATGACCAGTGGCGGGTGGTTGGCGTGCTCACCATCCTCAATATCCTCGCGGTCTGCGTTCGCGGCGGCGCGATGATGTACTACACCACCTGGATCATGGGCTCGGCGGCGCTGTTCACCGTCTTCCTCACCACCTACTGCGTCGGCAACCTGATTGGCTCGGCGCTGGCGAAACCGCTGACCGACTGGAAATGCAAAGTCAGCGTCTTCTGGTGGACCAACGCCCTCCTGGCGGTGCTCAGCGTGGCGATGTTCTTCGTACCGATGGACGCCGAAATCACTATGTTCACCTTTATCTTCATCATTGGCGTACTGCACCAGCTGGTGACGCCAATCCAGTGGGTGATGATGTCCGATACCGTCGACTACGGCGAATGGTGCAACGGCAAACGTCTGACCGGCATTAGCTTCGCCGGCACCCTGTTTGTGCTCAAGCTGGGGCTGGCGCTGGGCGGCGCGCTGATCGGCTGGATGCTGGCCGGCGGCGGCTATGACGCCGCCGCTAAAACCCAGAACAGCGCCACCCTCACCATCATTATCGCCTTGTTCACCCTCGTTCCGGCGGTGTGCTACCTGTTGAGCGCGGTGATCGCCAAACGCTACTACACGCTGAAAACGCCGTTCCTGAAAAAAATGATGGCCGAGCTGGCCGAGGGCGCGCGTCGCAACGAACAAGATTTCATCGCAGCCCCGATCGATAAAGAATGGCAAAACTAAGAGGACGTTTTAATGAAAATCAGTGATGGAAACTGGCTCATTCAACCAGGGCTCAACCTGATCCAACCCGTACAGGTTTACGAGGTGGAACAGCAGGGGAATGAAATGGTGGTCTATGCCGCGCCGCGCGATGTTCGCGAACGTGCCTGGCAGCTGGATACGCCATTGTTCACCCTGCGCTTTTTCTCGCCTCAGGAAGGGATAATCGGCGTGCGCATGGCGCACTTCCAGGGCGCGCTGGATAACGGCCCGCACTATCCGCTGAACGTGCAGAAAGACATCCATGTCGAAATAGAAAATACGGCCGGGTTCGCCGAGCTGAAAAGCGGCAACCTCAGCGTGCGCGTCACTAAAGGTGAATTCTGGGCGCTGGATTTTCTGCGCGACGGCGTGCGCATCACCGGTAGCCAGTTGAAAAACAACGGCTACGTGCAGGATAGTAAGACCCAGCGCAACTACATGTTTGAGCGCCTCGACCTCGGCGTCGGCGAAACCGTCTACGGCCTCGGCGAGCGCTTTACCGCGCTGGTGCGCAACGGCCAGACGGTAGAAACCTGGAACGAAGACGGCGGCACCAGCACCGAGCAATCCTACAAAAATATCCCCTTCTATCTGACCAACCGCGGCTACGGCGTGTTGGTCAATCATCCTCAGCGCGTCTCCTTCGAGGTGGGCTCGGAGAAAGTCTCTAAAGTCCAGTTCAGCGTTGAAGGCGAATACCTTGAGTACTTCGTCATCGACGGCCCGACGCCGAAAGCGGTGCTTAACCGCTATACGCAGTTCACCGGCCGCCCGGCGCTGCCGCCGGCATGGTCGTTCGGTCTGTGGCTGACGACCTCGTTCACCACCAACTATGACGAAGCGACAGTGAATAGTTTTATCGACGGCATGGCTGAGCGCCATCTGCCGCTGCACGTCTTCCACTTCGACTGCTTCTGGATGAAGGCCTTCCAGTGGTGCGATTTTGAATGGGATCCGCTAACTTTCCCGGACCCGGAAGGGATGATCAAACGCCTGAAGGCGAAAGGGCTGAAAGTCTGCGTGTGGATCAACCCGTACATCGGCCAGCGCTCGCCGGTGTTCAAGGAGCTGAAAGAGAAGGGCTACCTGCTGAAGCGCCCGGACGGTTCGCTGTGGCAGTGGGATAAGTGGCAGCCGGGGCTGGCGATTTATGACTTCACCAAACCGGAAGCCTGCCAGTGGTACGCCGACAAGTTAAAAGGTCTGGTGGCGATAGGGGTCGATTGCTTCAAGACCGACTTCGGCGAGCGTATCCCGACCGACGTCCAGTGGTTTGACGGTTCCGATCCGCAGAAAATGCACAACCACTACGCCTTCATCTATAACGAGCTGGTGTGGAAGGTGCTGAAAGAGACCGTCGGCGAGCAGGAGGCGGTGCTGTTCGCCCGTTCCGCCTCGGTGGGCGCGCAGCAGTTCCCGGTGCACTGGGGCGGCGACTGCTACGCCAACTACGAATCGATGGCGGAAAGCCTGCGCGGCGGGCTGTCGATCGGCATGTCCGGCTTCGGTTTCTGGAGTCACGATATCGGCGGTTTCGAAAACACCGCGCCGGCCCACGTCTACAAGCGCTGGTGCGCCTTCGGCCTGCTCTCCAGCCACAGCCGGCTGCACGGCAGCAAATCCTATCGGGTGCCATGGGCCTACGACGAAGAGTCCAGTGATGTGGTGCGCCACTTCACGCAGCTGAAATGCCGCATGATGCCGTATCTTTATCGCCAGGCGGCGCTGGCCAACGAGTTCGGCACGCCGATGTTGCGTGCGATGATGCTCGAGTTCCCGGATGATCCGGCCTGCGACTATCTTGACCGCCAGTATATGCTCGGTGATTCGGTCCTGGTGGCGCCGGTGTTCTCCGAAGCGGGCGAGGTGCAATTTTATCTGCCGGATGGGCGCTGGACGCACCTGTGGCATAACGATGAATTACCGGGTAGCCGCTGGCATAAGCAGCATCACGATGCGCTGAGCCTGCCGGTCTACGTTCGCGACAACACCCTGCTGGCGCTGGGCAACAATGACCAGAAGCCGGATTATGCCTGGCATGAGGGCACCGCCTTCCAGCTGTTCCACCTCGAGGATAGACGCGAGGCACGTTGTGACGTTCCGGCGGCAGACGGCTCGACGATTTTCACCCTGAAGGCCAGGCGCCAGGGCAACACCATCGCCGTGAGCGGCGATGGCGAGGCCCGCGGCTGGACGCTGTGTCTGCGTAATATCCCGCAGGTCGCGGGCGTGCAGGGCGGGACTCAGGCCGGCAGCGAATGGGGTGTGGTAGTGAGCGCCGAGGGCAATACGCTGACGATTACCCTGTAAAACACCATCTTAACGGCTGCAGCCCTCTTCGCCCGGCGGAGAGGGTTTTTTTATTCCATTTTTGTACAAAAAGTAACGTTCATTTCATAGTGGTGACTCAGGCCGCAGACGCTGTCGCCGAACGGTGTTAGCGTATTCTGCCGTTGAGAGGAGCCCGCCATGGACTTAGAAAATATCTTTCGTGACGTGAAGCTAAGCAAAACGGAAATGACCGTGCTGCGCTTTATTCAGAACGACCCGGAGCAGTGTATCCGCCAGGGAGTCCGCGCTGTGGCCGAACAGTGCTACAGCAACCCCTCTTCGCTGGTCCGGCTGGCGAAGAAACTGAAGTTCAGCGGCTGGCTGGAGCTGGTCTATTTCATCAAGTTCAATATCACCATGCCGAAGCTCGATGTCACCAACGATATCGACTACATGAGCGTTCAGCCGGAAGAAGCGCTGACGCTGCTGCTGGCAAGCCTTAAACAGCAGCGCATCCTGATCCACGGCAGCGGCTTTTCGCAGCTAATCGCCCAGTATATTTACAACAAGTTCCTCGTCACCGGCGTGAATGCCAGCCTGGCGCTGTGGCCGGATTATGAAATCCTCGAACAGAAAAACGCCGCCCGCTTCGACTCCATCTGGATCGTTTCTAAATCCGGGCGCAGCAGCTCGGCGCTCAACTGGGTGAAGGCCCTGGAGGGGAAGGAGATTAATCTGGTCTGCTTTACCGGCGATTACCAAAGCCCGCTGGCGCAGGCTGCGGATACGGCGTTTATTATTCACGACCCGCAGAAGTTCGACGATGATATTTACTGGAGCAACCCGTTTTTTGGCTACTGCATCTTAGGCTTTGAGCGACTATTGAAGATGTGGTTTACCAGCCTACGCAGCAATAGTTAGCCCCCGCTAAGCGTAGCGCGAGCGGGGAGCTCCCGGATGGCGGCTGGCGCCTTATCCGGGCTACCGGGTGATACGGCAATTTTGCCGGGTGTCGGCTTACGCCTGACCCGGCCTACATCAAATACAAACCGCTCCGTTTGTAGCCCGCTAAGCGCGGCGCGAGCGGGGGAGTTCCCGGATGGCGGTTGGCGCCTTATCCGGGCTACCGGGTGATGCGGCTATTTTGCCGGGAGGCGGCTTACGCCTGACCCGACCTACATAAAATACAAACCGCTCCGTTCGTAGCCCCGCTAAGCGCGTCGCGAG
>NZ_KB976100.1:4813576-5158365 GCF_000398905.1 Klebsiella sp. KTE92 | reverse complement strand
CCGGATGGCGGCTGGCGCCTTATCCGGGCTACCGGGTGATGCGGCTATTTTGCCGGGTGGCGGCTTACGCCTGACCCGGCCTACATAAAACACAAACCGCTCCGTTCGTAGCCCCGCTAAGCGCAGCGCGAGCGGGGGGGAATCCCATCGGCAATGCGGGTTACTGCCAGGCGGCGAATTGCTCATCGTCGAGATAGGCTTCGACCAGGGTTTTCGCCAGCGAATAGGAACCGATCAGCGGGTGCGCCATCAGCGCCCGCACCGCCAGCGATTTATCCTGCTGCAGGATTGCCGCCACCGCCAGCCGCTCATACTCCTTCACGCAGGAAATCAAATTCTTCTGCGCCGTCGGCACCTTCACCGGCGTCACCGGCTTGAGGCCATCCCGGCTCAGGTCGCAGCTGATCTCGATCACGTCGTCAGGGCGCAAAAAGTCGAGCGTGTCGTGATTCTGGATCGATACCACGATACGCTTGGTGGTGGTGCTGTTCACCGCTTCCAGGATATCCAGCGCCACCCCGGCATAGCCGCCGGTGTCCGGCTCTTCGATAAACTGGCGCAGCGTCAGCGGTTCGCGGGTGTGGAATTTTTCCTGCTGCGACTCATTCTGCATATAGCTGTTTTCCCGGCGCAGGTAATGCTGCATCCAGATGGTGAAAGCGGCTTCCGGTTGCGTTCTGGCATCCACAGTGCGCAGCGCTTCGCGCATCTCCTGATTGATACGGGCGATCTGCTCTCCGCGCGTCTCGCCGGCTTCCTGAATCGCCTTCAGCGCCACCTCTCGATAGTAGTAATAATAGAGATATTCATTGAGGAGCTGATTATCGCAAAGCCGCACCAGCTCCGGGGAGAAGTACTGCATCGCCGTCTTCTGGTACAGTTCCGGGCTGGCGATCAGCCGTTCGGTTACCTCTTCCCCGCGTACGGTGAAGTGGGTAAACCATGAGAAATGGTTCAGCCCATAGCATTCCACGCTGAGGTCGCGTTCTTCACAACCAAGGATCGCCGGCAGTTCACGAATCAGCTCGGAGGGAGCATCGCAGATCCCATAGACCCGGCGCTTAAAACCGGACTTGACGATCGCTTCCGTCACCAGGCCTGACGGGTTGGTAAAGTTAAACAGAATAGCGTCTTCGGCGGCATGTTCTTCGATCAGCCGGCAATAGCGAAGGATCGCCGGGATCGAACGCATGGCCATCGCGAAACCGCCGGCGCCGGTGGTCTCCTGGCCGAGGGTGTTATGCTGTAGCGCAATGCGTTCGTCGCGAATGCGGCTTTCGTCACCGCCAACCCGTAGGGTGGTAATGATATAGTTGGCATCCTGCAGCGCCGCGACCGGGTCGGTAGTGGTACTAAACTGAATATCCGGGCGAATAGTATTAAATACATAGCGGGCAATTTCGCCAAATATCGCCAGATTATCAGCAGAGTTATCGAGAAAAACCACTTCTGTTAAACCAATGCGGTGAGCGTTATAGGCCAGAGATTTCGCTAAAAATGCAGAGCGAACGCCGCCCCCGCCTAATACGGTTAATTTCATACAAACTCCTCATTAATTTTCTGCTAACCAGTTATCAACCCGGGAACGTACCTGTCCCACTTTGACGCCATAAATAACCTGAACTTCATTACGATTTCGTACGACGCCGTTGGCGCCGGTATTTTTTAATTGCGCGTCATCAACCCGCGCCATATCGCGCACGGCCACGCGCAGACGAGTAAAACAATTATCGACGGAGAGAATATTCTCCTTGCCCCCGAGGCCGCGGATGATGTCATCGGTGACCGACTGCGGTTGCGCGACTTTCTGGCGGTACTCTGCTTTGCTGTAAAGCTTCACGTTCTCGTCATCTTCCCGGCCCGGCGTTTTCAGGTTCAGCTTCACCACCAGGGTGCGGAAAATCACGTAGTAGACGGCGAACTGGCCGATACCAATAAGGACATAGCCCGGCCAGCGCGTTAAGGAGACCGGCAGCGGCAGGTTATAGATCAGAAACTCGATCAGGCCCGATGCTCCCCAGGGACGTACGGTGAAAATGTCGCAAATGGCTTGCGAGGCGGCGGTTAACGTCGCGTGGATCACCCACAGCAGCGGCGAGACAAACAAGAAGGTGAACTCAATCGGTTCGGTGATACCGGTCAGCATCGAGGTGATGATCGCCGGCAGCAGAATCGCCTTCGCCATCACTTTCTTCTCCGGTTTCGCGGTGTGGTAGAACGCCAGCGAGGCGCCCGCCAGGCCAAAGATAGTGGTCATCCCTTGCTGCGAAAAACGTAATGCGTCGTTCATGACCGGCGTCAGGTCGGGGTGGCGCATATAGGCGAGGAAAATGGCCTGGGTCCCGGAGACCACCTGACCGTCCACGTGCAGGGTGCCGCCAATCTGGGTGAGCTGGAAGGGGGACCAGACGAAATGGTGCAGGCCGGTGGGGATAAGGAATTTTTCAAAGAAACCATAGACGAAGACCCCGGCGACCCCGGCATTTTTCATAAAACCGGTGAGGGCGGAGATGCCGTGGGTCATAAAGGGCCAAATCCAGGTAAAGGCGATGGCGTAGAAGATAACCACCGGCGTCATCGCCACCAGCGTCAGCTTGGCGCCGCCGTACATCGACAGCGCGCCAGGCAGCTCAATGGCAGAGACTTTATTGTGCACCCACGCAATCGTGCAGCCGAGAATAATGCCCAGGAAAACGCCCATATCCACCACCACAAAGCCCAGCAGCTGGGTTTGCCCGGTGCCATAATATTCACCGTTAATTTTTTCGGCGAGTCCGTGGATGTGTTCCAGCCAGGAGTGGTTGGCGCCAAGGAACATAATGAAGCACATCACTGCAACCAGCGCGACTTCGGTTTTTTTATCCTTTGCCAGGCCATAGCTAATGCCGACGCAAAATAATAAGCCGAGGTTGCCAAATAAAGGCCAAAAAGTGTCGCCGAGCATTTGCCCAAGCTGATGTAAGAAACTGGTTTCAGCAATTAATGTCGGATTAGTTAATACTGAACTGAGGGCCAGAATTAAGCCAATGACCGGCAAGAACAATACGGCGCCGATCATGGCCCGGGAGAATTTTTGCATATTCTCCAGAATACGCTGACGTATTTCAGGCATGATTGATCCTTTTATATTTTTGTAGGTACAGGGAGCGGTTTTTTATCGACTTCCAGTAATTTGGTTATAGCAATTCTGATATTTGAAAGGAACCTGTTGCGCTAAATAGGTACAGATAGCCGCGTATTGCACACAGGTTTCAGGACTCGCACCCTAACCCCCTCCCTGAAAGGGAGAGGGAGTGGCCAGAGCGGAGTTTGCCGGAAAGCATGCCCTCTCCCCGTGGGGAGAGGGCCAGATAAGGGGGGGGTTACTGCGGCGCGGCGGGGGCGGGGCTGACCTCGCCGTTGCGCATGATTTGCGCCACCAGCTGTTTCTCCATATTCACGGCGCTGAGCTGCCCGTTGACCGTCGGCTTGAGCGGGGCATCGGCCTGCACGCTGCCGCTGGCGGTCAGCTGGAGATTGCCATCCCCGCTTATCGGTAGCGACGGCCAGCCCCAGGCCTGCAGAATATTCAGCGGCACGCCGCGGCCGGTAAAGCTCAGATTGACCTGGCGCTGCGGCAGCTGGGATACCGCGGCGGTGGCCTGCAGAATGCCGCGCTCGGTGAAGGCGCTAAGCTCAGTGATATTGACCGTCGACGCTGTCGCGCTCAGCTTGAGTGACGGGCGGCGCACGTCGATCCGGTTAAAAGTCGCCGCCGCGGCGTTCAGCGTCGCGCTGCCGTTCCATACTCCCCAGCTGCCGTTTTTCACCAGCTGTAGCTCGCCGCCATAGCCATCGAGGGCGGTAATTTGCCACGGGAAGGCAGGATCCACATCGATGATCAGGTTACGGCTGGCGCTGAATTTTTTCAGCGTCAGGCTTTGCAGCCAGGCTGGCATCGGCGCCATCCACAGCTGTTTCCAGTTCGCCGGCAGCGTGTACTCCAGTCCGGCGAAGGCGGTGTCGTCGAGCACCAGCGCGTTACCAGCGCGCAGCCAGTTGCCGGAGGTGCGCACCATGCCGCCCTCCCAGCGCGAGGAGAACTGGCGCAGCGCAATGCCCTGGGGAGAGAATTCAGCATTCAGAATCGGGTCGAAGAAGTGCAGCGAGCCGTAGATAAATTCGCTGGCGTTCATCGACAGCGTGCCGTCCTGGCTCTGCCAGCCGCCGTGGCTGAGCGTCAGGTTGCGCAGGCTCAGGTCGAGGTCGGTTACCGCCCAGTCCGGCCCCTGCAGGCGGGCGTCGGTGATATCCAGGCGGCCAATCTGCAGAGAGGGGACCGTGGTTAACGGCGCGAAAAACTCGGCCAGCGAGGCGGGGCTCTGCAGTCGAATCTCATTGAGCTGGAGGTTATCCACCAGCCAGCTGCCGTCGGCGCTGCGTTTCGCATTGCCGGTTAAGGTGCCGCGGGCGACATCGGCGCCGAGGGTGGAGAGGGTCACTTCACCCTGATCAATCCTGCCCTGAATCAGAACGTTGCTGGCTTCGACGCCATTGAGCGTCATCGAGCCCGCGCTCATCTGGATCTGCGCCGTTTTCCCCAGCACATTGCCCGCTTCCGGCGTCCATGGACTGACGCCGCCGGTGACGCGCTGCGCGCTGAGCGCCCAGCCGGTTTCCGGGCTGTTGAAAGCCATGTTGCGCAACATCAGCCGGTCGGCAGCGAACGGCAGGTCTGCAGAGTGGGGTGACAGATTCAGAGTGCCGTCGTTAAGGACTATCTCATCCGCATGCAGCGGATCGCTAAACTGGCGGGTGCTGAAGCCAATATCGACCGTTTTTGCCACCAGGGTGGCCGGCTTGCCTTCCCGGCCAAAGGTGACGTTTTGCAACTGCACATGAAGAGGGGAGGAGAAATCGTGTTCCATCGCATCGAAGGAGACCTGCCAGCCGGTGCCATTGCTGAGCCAGGCGCTGGCCTGGCGGGCGCCCCAGTGGGTTTGCAGCAGGAACCACGCGCCAACAATGACGAGCAGCAGAGCGACTAGCAGCCAGAGAATCAGCTTTCCAAGAAATTTCATGGTCTTCCATTCTGTGAGATGCACATCACCGTGTTATGCCCGATTTAGGCGCACTTCTCAAGGCGGGCGTGGTTTATTTCCGTGATGAGGCAGGTCGTGGAAAGCGTCCCGGCCAATGGCGCGACCGGGAGCGCGTCAGATCAGGCTTTTTCTGGCGGGAAAATTAAATTCAGAACAATCGCTGTGATACCACCGGCGGCAATTCCCGAAGAGAGAAGGTTTTTCAGCCAGTCTGGGGCGAACTGCAGGATTAACGGCTGCTGCGACACGCCGAGGCCCACTGCCAGCGACAGGGCGATAATCAGGATCGCCCGACGGTTCAGCGGCTCACGGGAGACGATGCGCACGCCGGACGCGGCAATGGTGCCGAACATCACCAGCGTGGCGCCGCCGAGCACCGGCTCAGGGATGTGCTGCACGAAGCCGCTCACCGCCGGGAACAGACCGAGGACGATCAGCATCAGGGCGACCACGAAACCGACGTAGCGGCTGGCAACGCCGGTCAGCTGGATCACGCCGTTGTTCTGGCCGAAGCAGGAGTTCGGGAAAGTGTTGAAGACCGCGGAAACAAAGGAGTTCAGGCCGTTAGCCAGCACGCCGCCTTTCAGGCGCTTCATATACAGCGGACCGGAAACCGGCTGTTCGGAGACGTCCGAGGTGGCGGTGATATCGCCGATGGTTTCCAGAGAGGTGATCATAAACACCAGCATCAGCGGCAGCAGCAGGCTCCAGTCGATGCCGAGACCATAGTAGAGCGGCGTTGGCACGGTGATGAGGCTGCTGTTGGTCGGGGCGGTATTGGCTGGCAGCATATCGAGGAACCATGCCGCCAGATAGCCCGCCGCCATGGCAATCACCAGCGAAGCAATGCGCAAATAGGGATTACGCTGGCGGTTGAGAATAATGATCAGCGCCAGCACGATGCCCGCCAACAGCAGGTTCTTCGGCGCGCCGAAGGTGTGGTCGGCCATCGCCGCGTAGCCGCCGCCGATGGAAGTCAGTCCGACCTGAATCAGCGACAGGCCGATAATCATCACCACCACGCCGGAGACCAGCGGGGTAATGATGCGGCGCGCCAGGTGCAGGACGCGGGAGAGCACCATTTCCGTGCAGCTGGCCAGCATCAGGGTGCCGAACAGGGCGGCCATCATGGTGGGGACGTCGGCGCCGCCGGTTTTCAATGCGGTACCGCCCATGATCAGCGGGGCGACAAAGTTAAAGCTGGTGCCCTGGATGGAGAGCAATCCGGAGCCGACCGGGCCCCAGGCTTTGATCTGAATAATAGAGGCGACACCGGAAGCGAACAGCGACATGCTGATGATATGTTGGGTATCTTGCGCCGGGAGACCGAGAGCCTGGCAGATTAACAGCGCTGGAGTGATCACCGCGACAAACATCGCCAGCAGGTGCTGGAAGGCGGCGAACAGGGTTTGCGGTAGCGGTGGGCGATCTTCGAGGCGGTAGATTAATTCGCTAGCTGATTTATGCGCAACCGGTTGCGCATTTTCTGACTCTGCGGTGTTAACGGACATCACAAGCAATCCCAAGGTGGCAAAGCGGGAATTTTATCGGACTGTAGACCAAAAGCAAACGTTTGCCAGCATTTGGTCATAAAAATTTATGCCGTGAATATGCGCAACGAGGTTATTAACATTTTGTATGCTAAATCGCATCATTAAGGATACAAAATATCTTTTTCTGTCATTTTTTCCGCCGTTCTGCGTAAAATCCCCTTCTGACTCCTCATGATGAGAAGCTAAAGACACCAGGAATTACGTCGCGTGTGAATGGATCATGCGCCCATAAGGAGCTTTTTATGTTTCACCTCGATACCTTATCGACGCTCGTTGCCGCAACGCTTGTGCTATTGCTCGGCAGAAAACTCGTGCAAACCGTTCCCTTCCTCAAGAAATACACCATTCCTGAACCTGTTGCCGGCGGTTTGCTGGTAGCGCTGGCGCTGCTGGTGCTGAAGAAAAGCATGGATATCGAAATTGATTTCGATATGAGTCTGAAAGACCCGCTGATGCTGGCGTTCTTCGCCACCATCGGTCTTAACGCCAACCTCGCCAGCCTGCGGGCCGGCGGCAAGGTGCTGGGCACTTTCCTGATCGTGGTGGTTGGCCTGCTGCTGCTGCAGAATGCCCTCGGTATCGGCATGGCGACGCTGCTGGGGCTGGATCCGCTGATGGGCCTGCTGGCCGGGTCGATTACCTTATCCGGCGGCCACGGCACCGGGGCGGCGTGGAGCAAGCTGTTCGTTGAACGCTACGGTTTTGCCAACGCCACCGAAGTGGCGATGGCCTGCGCGACTTTCGGCCTGGTGCTGGGCGGCCTGATCGGCGGTCCGGTGGCTCGCTACCTGGTGAAGCACTCTTCCTCTCCGGACGGCACACCGGACGATCAGGTGGCGCCAACCGCCTTTGAAAAACCGGACGTGGGGCGGGTGATCACCTCGCTGGTGCTGATCGAAAGTATCGCCCTGATCGCTATCTGTCTGACGGTGGGCAAGGTGGTTGCGCAACTGCTGGCGGGCAGCGTCTTCGAGCTGCCGACCTTCGTCTGCGTGCTGTTTATCGGCGTGATCCTTAGCAACAGCCTGGCGCTGGCGGGGTTGTACCGGGTGTTCGATCGCGCGGTATCGGTGCTGGGCAACGTCAGCCTGTCGCTGTTCCTCGCCATGGCGCTGATGAGCCTCAAGCTGTGGGAGCTGGCCTCGCTGGCGCTGCCGATGATTATTATCCTGGCGGTGCAGGCGCTGGCGATGGCGCTGTATGCGGTATTCGTTACCTACCGGATGATGGGCAAGAATTACGATGCCGCGGTGCTGGCGGCGGGCCACTGCGGGTTTGGTCTGGGCGCAACGCCGACGGCGATTGCTAATATGCAGGCGATTACCGACCGCTTTGGCCCGTCACATATGGCCTTCCTGGTGGTGCCGATGGTGGGAGCGTTCTTTATCGACATCGTTAACGCACTGGTGATTAAGCTATACCTGCTGCTGCCAATATTTGGCTGATAAAAAACCCGGAGGCGGTGCTGCGCACCTGTCCGGGCTACAAGATCGTGCTGTTTGGGGTTTTGTAGCCCGGCTAAGGCGTTTACGCCGCAAGCCGGGAATACCTCCACAATCTTACGCTTCGTCGTGCTCTTCCCACGCTAACGCGCGTTTCACCGCTTTCTTCCAGCCGCTGTAACGATAGTTACGCTCAGTGGTTTCAATCCCCGGGCGGAATTCGCGCTCAATCACCGCTTTCTCCTGCAGCTCGTCCAGATTCTGCCAGAAACCGACCGCCAGACCCGCCAGATAGGCTGCGCCCAGCGCCGTCACTTCGCGTACTTCCGGACGCTCGACACGGGTGCCGAGGATATCGGACTGGAACTGCATCAGGAAGTTGTTAGCCACCGCGCCGCCGTCCACGCGCAGGGCGTGCAGACGAATGCCAGAGTCTGCCTGCATCGCCTCCAGCACATCGCGGGTCTGATAGGCGATGGACTCCAGCGTCGCACGGATAATGTGGTTGGAGTTCACGCCGCGGGTGAGGCCGAAAATCGCGCCGCGGGCATACGGGTCCCAGTATGGTGCGCCAAGACCAGTGAACGCGGGTACCACGTATACGCCGTTGGTATCCTTCACTTTGGTGGCGAAGTACTCGGAATCGAAGGCATCGCTGATGAGCTTCATCTCGTCGCGCAGCCACTGAATAGACGCGCCGGCCATAAACACCGCCCCTTCCAGCGCGTAGTTCACCTCGCCGCGCGGGCCGCAGGCGATGGTGGTCAGCAGACCGTGGGTGGAGGTGACCGCTTTTTCGCCGGTATTCATCAGCATAAAGCAGCCGGTGCCGTAGGTGTTTTTCGCCATCCCTTCTTTGACGCACAGCTGGCCGAACAGGGCCGCCTGCTGGTCACCGGCGATCCCGGCGATAGGAATACGGGTCCCGCCTTTACCACCGATGTTGGTCTGGCCGTACACTTCGGAAGACTTGCGCACTTCCGGCAGCATGGCGCGCGGAATGTCCAGCGCGTCGAGCATTTTGTCGTCCCAGTCCAGCTCGTGGATGTTGAATAGCATGGTACGTGAGGCGTTGGTGTAGTCGGTAACGTGCACGCGGCCCTGGGTCATCTTCCAGATAAGCCAGGTGTCAACGGTGCCGAACAGCAGCTCGCCGCGTTTCGCACGTTCACGGGAACCTTCGACATGGTCGAGGATCCATTTTACCTTGGTGCCGGAGAAGTAGGGGTCCACCACCAGGCCTGTGGCCTTGCGGATATACTCTTCCATTCCGTCACGCTTGAGCTGCTCGCAGATCTCCGCGGTACGGCGGCACTGCCAGACGATGGCGTTGTAGATGGGTTTACCGGTCTCACGCTCCCACACCACCACGGTCTCACGCTGGTTGGTGATGCCGATGGCCGCGATCTGATCGGAGTTGATATCCGCTTTGGCCAGCGCTTCGACCAGCGTCGAGCTTTGGGAAGCCCAGATTTCCATCGGGTCATGTTCGACCCAGCCTGGCTTAGGATAAATTTGTTCAAATTCTCGCTGGGAGACGCTGACGATATTGGCATCATGATCCATCACAACGGCCCGGGAGCTGGTAGTGCCCTGGTCAAGCGCAACGATATATTTTTTGTCGGTCATAGTCGGTGTCCCGTAGTCAGATTACAGCGAAGCTTTATGTTGAGTGGTGGAAGAGGAGGGGCTCTGTTGCTCTTCCTCCACGCAGGTGTCGCAAGGCAGGTGACGGCCAATCAGCTTACGATAGCTGAATGCGCCCAGCGCCGCGCCGACCACCGGTGCGCACAGCGGCACCAGAAAATAAGGAATATCTTTGCCGCCGGTGAAGGCGACGTCGCCCCAGCCGGCCAGCCAGGCGAAAGCTTTCGGGCCGATATCACGCGCCGGGTTCATGGCGAAGCCGGTCAGCGGTCCCATGGAGGCGCCAATCACCGCAATCAGCAGGCCGATCAGCAGCGGAGCAAGCGGACCGCGCGGCACGCCGTTGCCATCGTCGGTCAGCGCCAGGATGACGCCCATCAGGATAGCGGTAATCACCATCTCTACCGCGAAGGCCTGCACAAAATTGATATGCGGGTTCGGATAGGTGGAGAAGATGCCGGCCAGATCGAGGCTTTCTACGCTGCCGCGGACCATATGGTGGGTGGTTTCATAATCGAGGAAAAGATTGTAGTAAAGCCCGTAAACTAATGCCGCAGCGCAAAAGGCGCCAGCGAATTGCGAAATGATAAAAGGGACCACTTTGCGGCCATCGAAGCAGGCGAACAGCCAGAGTGCGATAGTTACCGCAGGGTTAAGGTGCGCACCGGAGACCCCAGCGGTCAGGTAGATCGCCATGGCGACGCCCAGACCCCAGATGATGCTGATTTCCCATTGCCCGAAGCTGGCTCCCGCGACCTTGAGCGCAGCCACGCACCCAACGCCGAAAAAGATCAACAACCCGGTACCGAGGAACTCTGCGATGCACTGGCCTTTTAAGGTTGATGTTTGGCTCATAATCGAATCCTGAAGCGTGGTGATGATTATTGTATGTAGGGTGGTCACAGACGACCATATTGCCATGTAGGCATAGTGTTAATTTATCGTTAACGAGCAAAAACGAGAAATATCGAACTTCAAATGTGTGTACCGCGTCAAGAAAATGAGCGTTTTCGCGCCATCCGCGCGCATTGAGACCGGTGCCGGAGCGTTTCACCTCGCATTTTGTTAACCATAAAATTAACAATGACCCATGAAGTACGAGCGAACTGCGCTGAAAGCACCAGGTAAAGACTGAAAAGTGTTGCAAACCGCAATCTGCGCGGCTTGCCGCTGGACAGGGGCGGCGGGGATTCATACAATCGACGATAACACCGCTATGTGCGCTAATTTTCGTTAAGGCGGGACCGCGTATACGAAACACGAGTTTCTATCAACGCCTTGCAAGTTCAGGAGAGGTATGACGATGTCATTAGAAGTGTTTGAGAAATTAGAATCTAAAGTTCAGCAGGCGATTGATACCATCACTCTGTTGCAGATGGAAATCGAAGAGCTGAAAGAAAAGAACAACACCCTGGTTCAGGAAGTTCAGAGCGCGCAGCATGGTCGTGAAGAGCTGGAGCGCGAAAACAGCCAGCTGAAAGAGCAACAGCAGGGCTGGCAGGATCGCCTGCAGGCGCTGCTGGGCCGTATGGAAGAAGTCTAATCGCTTCGCGCCCTCTCCCGCCCGGGAGGGGGCAATCCTTATTCACCTCTTTATATCCACAAGTTATAGCCAATCTTTTTTTATTCTTTAATCATTGAATCGCTTTCTGGCACGCTTAGCCCATCACAACACACATAAAGAGAGCGGTGCGATGAATAAGTGGGGCGTAGGGTTAACTCTGTTGCTGGCATCCGCCAGCGTTCTGGCAAAAGACATTCAGCTTTTAAACGTTTCTTATGATCCAACGCGCGAGCTGTACGAACAGTACAACAAAGCGTTTAGCGCGCACTGGAAGCAGGAGACCGGCGACAACGTGGTGATCCGCCAGTCGCACGGTGGTTCTGGCAAACAGGCGACCTCAGTGATTAACGGTATTGAAGCGGATGTGGTCACACTGGCGCTGGCCTACGACGTAGACGCCATTGCTGAACGCGGCCGTATCGATAAAAACTGGCTGAAACGCCTGCCGGATAACTCCGCACCGTATACCTCAACCATCGTGTTCCTCGTCCGCAAGGGCAACCCGAAACAGATCCATGACTGGAACGACCTGATCAAACCGGGCGTGTCGGTCATTACCCCGAACCCGAAAAGCTCCGGCGGCGCCCGTTGGAACTATCTGGCAGCCTGGGGCTATGCTCTGCATCAGAATCACGGCGACCAGGCCAAAGCCCAGGAATTCGTCAAGGCGCTGTATAAAAACGTGGAAGTGCTGGACTCCGGCGCGCGTGGTTCGACCAATACCTTCGTAGAACGCGGCATCGGCGATGTGCTGATTGCCTGGGAAAACGAAGCGCTGCTGGCGACCAACGAACTGGGCAAAGACAAGTTTGAAATCGTGACCCCGAGTGAGTCGATTCTGGCTGAGCCGACCGTCTCTGTGGTCGACAAAGTGGTGGATAAAAAAGGCACGCGCCAGGTGGCGGAAGCGTACCTGAAGTATCTCTACTCGCCGGAAGGCCAGGAGATTGCGGCGAAGAACTTCTACCGCCCGCGCGATCCGAATGTGGCGAAGAAATATGCTAACGAGTTCCCGAAACTGAAGCTGTTTACTATCGATCAGGAGTTCGGCGGCTGGACGAAAGCGCAGAAAGAGCACTTCTCCAACGGCGGCACCTTCGACCAGATTAGCCAGCGTTAATCCTCTTGTCCCTGCTTGCGCTACGCTTAGCAGGGCTACAGTTCTGCTTCGTCTGGTAGCCCGGGTAAGGCGGAACGCCGCGACCCGGGGAATCCCCGGCTTTCTCTGCGCTTAGCCGGGCTACTATTTGCACCGTCCGTAGCCCGGGTAAGGCGTCAGCCGCTACCCGGGATAACTCCCCGCCCGCCATCTGTTTTCATTTAGTCATCAAATTACGTTACTCTTCCGCTTCAGGCTTAACAGGGAATGAAAATGAGAAGAGTAAGATACTTTTTGCTGGCGCTGCTGGTGGCGATCCTCGCGGCGCTGGCGGGCGGCTACTACTGGCTGCACTCCGGCAACCCGGACGCATTACGCAAGATTGTCCTGCAGCAGTGCGTACCCCATCAGCAACAGCAGCAAAACCCGTCGCCGTGCGCGGAAGTGAACCTCAAGGGCGGCTATGTGCTGTTTAAAGACCGTAACGGCCCGCTGCAGTATTTGCTGATGCCGACCTACCGCATTAACGGCACCGAAAGCCCGCTGCTGCTGGACCCGTTGACGCCGAACTTCTTCTGGCAGGCCTGGCAGGGACGTGAAATCATGAGTCAGCGTCACGGCGCGCCGGTTCCTGATAACGCGATATCACTGGCGATTAACTCGCGCAGCGGACGCACGCAAAACCATTTCCATATTCATATCTCCTGCCTGCGCCCCGATGTGCGCGCGCAGTTAGATAAGGATGCGGGCGCGGTCAGCAGCCGCTGGCTGCCGCTGCCGGGCGGGCTTCAGGGCCATGAATACCTGGCGCGCCGGGTGACGGAGGCCGAACTGGCCCAGCGCAGCCCGTTCCTGATGCTGGCGGAAGAGGTGCCGGAGGCGCGTGAACATATGGGACGCTTCGCGCTGGCGATGGCGCAGCAGAGCGACGGCTCGCTGGTGCTGCTGGCGACGGAGCGTAACCTGCTGACCCTGAACCGGGCTTCAGCGGAAGAAATTCAGGATCATCGTTGCGCCATCCTTAACGCAAACCACTAGTTCTGGCGTTTACCTGTCTTACCTGTCGTCGTATTCTTGCTGAAAAAAACGACAGGAGACAGGCATGTCGCTCTGGCTTACCCACCCGCTGTTCCTTCCTTCATTGATTGTCGGCGTCACCATTGTGCTCTGGGCGACGTCGCTGCTGCCGGAATTTATCACCGCGCTGCTGTTCTTCGCGGCGGCGATGATGGCCAAAATCGCTCCGCCGGAGGTGATCTTCGGCGGCTTTGCCTCCTCGGCGTTCTGGCTGGTGTTCAGCGGCTTTGTGCTCGGTATCGCGATCCGTAAAACCGGGCTGGCAGACCGGGCGGCGCAGGCGCTGTCTGCGCGGCTCACTGACTCCTGGCCGCGGATGGTCGGCAGCGTGGTGTTGCTGAGCTACGCGCTGGCGTTTGTGATGCCTTCCAACATGGGACGTATCGCGCTGCTGATGCCGATCGTGGCGGCGATGGCCCGCCGCGCGGGCATTGTCGATGGCAGCCGCGGCTGGTTCGGCCTGGCGCTGGCGGTGGGGTTCGGCACCTTTCAGCTTTCGGCGACGATTTTGCCCGCTAACGTGCCAAATCTGGTGATGAGCGGCGCGGCGGAAGGCTCGTACGGTATCCATCTGAATTATGTTCCCTATTTGCTGCTGCATACGCCGGTGCTTGGCTGGCTGAAAGGGGCGGTGCTGGTGGCGCTGATTTGCTGGCTGTTTCCCGGCAAGCCGCATCCACCTCGTGACCTGGCGCCGCTGCCGCCGATGAGCCGCGACGAGAAACGTCTGGCGTGGCTGCTGGCGGTAGTCCTTACGCTATGGGTGACCGAGAGCTGGCACGGCGTCGGCCCGGCGTGGACCGGCCTGGCGGCGGCAGTGGTCACGCTGCTGCCGCGGGTGGGCTTTATCAACGGTGAGGAGTTTGCCAGCGGGGTGAATATGCGCACCTGCATTTATGTTGCCGGGATTCTGGGACTGGCGATCGCCGTTACCCAAACCGGAATTGGCGGTGCGGTGGGCAATGCGCTGCTGCAGGTGATGCCGCTGGATAAAGACAATCCGTTCACCAGCTTCCTCGCCCTGACCGGGATAACCAGCGCGCTGAACTTTATTATGACCGCCAACGGCGTGCCGGCGCTGTATACCACTTTTGCGCAGAGCTTTGCCGACGCGACCGGCTTTCCGCTGCTCAGCGTGATCATGATTCAGGTGCTGGGGTATTCCACGCCGCTGCTGCCCTATCAGGCGTCGCCGATCGTGGTGGCGATGGGGTTAGGCAAGGTCCCGGCGAGGGCGGGGATGCAACTGTGTCTGGTGCTGGCGGCGGTGAGTTATCTGATTTTACTGCCGCTGGACTACGCGTGGTATCAGCTGTTGGGGAAACTGTAACGGCAAAAGAAAGCCCGGCTTGCGCTGTGCTAAGCCGGGCTCCCGAGTTTTGTCAGTCACCCCGGTCGCGTTTCGCCACCGGGAAAAGCGAATTACGCTTTTTTCGCTGCTTCTGCTGCTTTAACGATCACCGCGAAAGCGTCAGCTTTCAGGGAGGCGCCGCCAACCAGCGCGCCGTCGATGTCCGGCTGGGTGAACAGCTCTGCTGCGTTGCCAGCGTTAACGGAACCACCGTACTGGATGATCACTTGCTCAGCGATTTTCGCGTCAGCTTTAGCAATGTGGTCACGGATGAATTTGTGCACCGCCTGAGCCTGAGCCGGGGTCGCGGATTTGCCGGTACCGATAGCCCATACCGGTTCGTAAGCGATAACCACGCCTTCGAAAGCGGCAGCGCCCTGCGTTTTCAGCACGGCGTCGATCTGACGTGCGCAAACTTCTTCGGTTTTGCCCGCTTCGTTTTCGGCTTCGGTTTCACCGATGCACAGTACCGGGGTCAGACCCTGCTCTTTCAGCACAGCGAATTTCTTCGCGATCAGCTCGTCGGATTCTTTGTGGTAGGTACGACGCTCGGAGTGGCCGATGATGATGTACTGTGCGCCGATATCTTTCAGCATTTCGGCGGAGGTTTCACCGGTGAATGCGCCGGACAGGTTCACGTCAACGTTCTGCGCGCCCAGGTGAATGTGGCTGCCTTCTGCCGCACGTTTAGCCAGGTCCAGATACATTTCCGGCGGGGCGATGGCAACTGCACAGCCGCTTACGCCAGCCAGCTCGGTACGCAGGTTCGCAACCAGTTCGTTTACCATGTGGCGGCTGCCGTTCAGTTTCCAGTTACCCATCACTAAAGGATGTCGCATTTTAATTCTCCACGCTACTTAAGCGAATTAAGGAATATAGCCGCCCCAGAGGGCAGCATGGTCTGTGAAACAGTATAGAGACTCGTCACTGGAAAGGCTTTGCTTTTTGTCATTTATTGTTGCCTTCCAGCGTTTCAGATAACGCCAGCTTAATCGGTTCAATGGCGAAGGTCAGACCCTTTTCGCCATGATCTGCCACCACATAGCGTACAGCGCCTTCGGTATCGGCAAAGTAGCGTTTGCCCTTGCCGGCGGTCAGCAGTTTCTGCAGCTTTTGCTGGCTTTGCGCCGGGCTAAGGGTGGGGACAAAGGCGCGGATCATGGCGCTCATATACTCCAGCGCTTTGGCTTTCGCCGCCTTTTGCTCCGGCCCCTGGATCGGCAGCCAGGTGATCTGCATGGATTTGATCTTCAGCGTGCCGCGCTCCAGCGCGGTCGAGGCATAGAGATTTTCATTAATTTTGCTGGCGGCGCGGGTCAGATTAGCCTGATCCCGGCTGGTGGCGATGGAACGGAATTCGTTCAGGGGCAGCTTCGGGTTATCGGCGTTAAATTTTTCCCGGAACTGGCTGATCGACAGGTCAAAACTCGGGGCGCCAGAGAGCAGATAGGGCGCCGCTGTCGCCGATTCGCTTTCTGCGGACAACGCGTGCGGGCCGACGGTCAGGCCCATCAGCCCACTTAAACACAAGATTGTCCACTTCTTCATGCCCGTCGTTCCTTTTTTTGCCTGCTGACGATTAAATCGGGAAGCGCGGCGCTTGTCAAAAAGTCACGACGCCAGGGTAAACTACGCAGACGATGATGATAAGGAAAAACGCATGACCCTACAGCAGTGGTTATTCTCAATTAAAGGGCGCATTGGCCGCCGCGATTTCTGGATCTGGATTGCCATTTGGCTGGTGACCATGAGCGCCCTGTTTACCCTGGCAGGCAGCAATCTTCTCAACCTGCAGACGGCGGCGTTTATTATCGTCTGCCTGCTGTGGCCGACGGCGGCGGTGGTGGTCAAGCGGCTGCACGATCGCGGCAAATCCGGACTGTGGGCGCTGCTGATGATTCTGGCGTGGATGCTGCTGGCGGGGAACTGGGCGATGCTGCCGCAGGTCTGGCAGTGGGGCGTCGGGCGCTTTGTGCCGACGTTGATTATCGTCATGATGTTGATCGACCTGGGGGCGTTTGTCGGCACCCAGGGCGAGAATAAGTTCGGCAAGGAGACCCAGGACGTGCGCTGGAAAGCGGACGCCTGATTACCAGTAGTGCTCCGCTGTCATATGGCCCGGCCGGCGACGCAGATGTTTGGTCATCTGCCGGGTCTCTTTTAACAGCTGTTGGGTATCGCGCACCATTTGCGGGTTGCCGCACAGCATGACGTGGCTGGTGTCGGTGTTCATCGCCAGCCCGACCGCCTCTTCCAGCGCGCCGGTTTCAATCAGGAACGGTACCCGGCCGGTCAGCGAGCCTTCCACTGTTTCGCGACTGACCACGGTCTGGATGCGTAGTTTACCGGCATAGCGCTGCTCGAGTTCGCGCATCAGCGGCAGATAGCTCAGGTCCGCGGCGTAGCGGACGGCGTGGACCAGTACCAGGTTGTTAAAGCGTTCAAGATCTTTGCCTTCCTGCAAAATTGACAGGTACGGCCCGAGGGCCGTGCCGGTCGCCAGCATCCACAGGGTATCGCAATCCGGTACCTCCTCGAGGACGAAGAAACCTGCCGCTTCACTCACCACCAGGACTTCATCGCCCGGCTTCAGCGCCGCCAGACGCGGGCTCAGCTTGCCTTCCGGGACGGTGACCAGATAGAACTCGAGATCGGGATTGCCGGGGGCATTGACGTAGGAGTAGGCGCGCTGCACGCGTTCTCCGTCGATTTCCAGTCCGAGCTTGGTAAACTGCCCGGCGGTAAACGGATGAACAGGCGCCCGCACGTATAAACTGAACAAGGCATCCGTCCAGTACTCCACTTTTGTCACTTTGCCGCTAACCCAGTCCGCCATCGTCTTCTCCTGTTGCCAAGCGATGCCTTATCTTCGGTCCAGACGAGCAAGATTTCCACCCCGAAGGTACAAGAAAGCTCTATTGATCAAATATAAACGAAGAACAGGGCAACCGCCTGCGGACGGTTGCCTGGGAGAGAAAAAGCGGTATTACAGGATGTGCTGCTGGATGTCCGGATCTTTACGGTCGAGGTAATGAATCGACTGAATACGACGGATAGTGCGCGACTTGCCACGGATCAGCAGCGTCTCGGTGGTGGCCATGTTGCCCTTGCGGGTGATGCCGTCCAGCAGATCGCCTTTGGTGATCCCGGTGGCGGAGAAGACGACGTTATCGCTGCGCGCCATTTCATCCAGACGCAGCACTTTGCCTGCTTCAATGCCCATGGTTTTGCAGCGCGCCAGCTCGTTTTCACCGATGCGGCGGTTCTCTTCGTTATCGCCCTTCACGTGGTGGCGAGCCAGCAGACGCCCCTGCATATCACCGTCGAGGGCGCGGATCACCGCGGCGGAAACCACCCCTTCCGGCGCGCCGCCGATGCCGTACAGTACGTCGACTTCGCTATCCGGCATGCAGGTGAGAATAGAGGCCGCGACGTCGCCATCGGGAATCGCGAATACACGCACGCCCAGCTGCTGCAGCTGGGCAATGACCGCGTCGTGGCGCGGTTTCGCCAGCACGGTGACGGTCAGCTCGCCCAGCGGCTTGTTCAGGGCGCGGGCGATATTGTGCAGGTTATCTTCCAGCGGCAGATTGAGATCGATGGCGCCTTTGGCGCCGGGGCCGACAATCAGCTTTTCCATATACATATCCGGCGCGTTGAGGAAGCAGCCCTTATCGCCGACCGCCATCACCGCCAGGGCGTTGGCCTGGCCCATCGCCGTCATGCGGGTGCCTTCGATGGGATCGACGGCGATATCTACCGCATCGCCCTTGCCGGTACCCACTTTTTCGCCGATATAGAGCATCGGCGCTTCATCGATTTCGCCCTCGCCGATGACGATGGTGCCGTCGATATTGACGAGGTTAAGCATAATGCGCATGGCGTTAACCGCTGCGCCGTCGGCGGTATTCTTATCGCCGCGGCCCAGCCATTTATAGCCCGCCAGCGCGGCGGCTTCGGTGACACGCGAAAATTCGATGGCCAGTTCTCGTTTCATAATCCACTCGTTGTGTAGAAAAATTGCCCGCAGCGCGGCAAAAGCGCGCGCTACGCGTTGGAATAGCGTTCGGTTTCCGGCATCCAGCGCTCGATAAGCGCCTGGGCCTGCAGCGGATAGCGTTCATGAATATGGCGAGCAATGCGTTGAACGTCGGGGATCATCGCCTGATCGCGCAGCAAGTCCGCTACTTTAAATTCGGCGTTGCCAGTCTGGCGGGTGCCGAGCAGCTCGCCGGGACCGCGGATTTCGAGGTCTTTCTGGGCGATGACGAAACCGTCGTTGCTGTCGCGCAGGACCTGCAGGCGTTTCTGCGCCGTTTTGGAGAGCGGCGATTTATAGAGTAGCACGCAGTGGGAAGCGACCGCGCCGCGCCCGACGCGCCCTCTGAGCTGGTGCAGCTGCGCCAGACCCAGACGTTCCGGGTTTTCGATAATCATCAGGCTTGAGTTAGGCACGTCGACGCCGACTTCAATCACCGTGGTGGCCACCAGCAGGTGCATTTCGCCCTGCTTGAAGGCCTGCATTACCGCCTGCTTCTCGGCCGGTTTCATCCGCCCGTGGACGAGGCCGATATTCAGTTCCGGCAGCGCCAGTTTGAGCTCTTCCCAGGTCGCTTCCGCCGCCTGGGCTTCCAGCAGATCGGACTCTTCAATTAGCGTACAAACCCAATAGGCCTGGCGCCCTTCGTGGGTGCAGGCGTTGCGTACGCGGTCGATAATATCGCTGCGCCGGGTGTCCGGGATGGCGACGGTAGTCACCGGGGTTCGGCCCGGCGGCAGCTCGTCGATAATCGAGGTGTCCAGATCGGCGTAGGCGGTCATTGCCAGGGTGCGGGGGATAGGCGTGGCGGTCATGATCAGCTGATGCGGGTGGAACCTCTGCTGCTGACCTTTTTCCCACAGCGCCAGCCGCTGATGCACGCCGAAGCGGTGCTGTTCGTCGATAATCACCAGCGCCAGGCCGTTAAACTGCACCTGCTCCTGGAAGATGGCGTGAGTGCCGACAATCATCTGCACTTCGCCGCTGGCGATAGCCTCCTGCTGCGCCTGACGGGCTTTGCCTTTCTGTTTGCCCGCCAGCCAGCCGACTTCTATGCCCAGCGGTTCAAACCAGCTGCGGAAGTTATTGGCGTGCTGTTCGGCAAGTAGTTCGGTGGGCGCCATCAGCGCCACCTGTTTGCCGTGGGCGATAGCGCGCACGGCGGCCAGCGCGGCGACCAGCGTTTTACCGGAGCCAACATCGCCCTGCACCAGGCGCATCATCGGCACGTCCAGCGCCATATCGTGTTCGATCTCGGCGGTAACCCGCGCCTGCGCGCCGGTGGGCTTAAAGGGCAGGGAGGCCAGCAGCTGGTTTTTCAGGGTATCGTTGGCGCCGAGCGGCAGGGCGTGGTAGCGCTGGGCGCCTGCCCTCAGCGCCAGCATGCTGAGGTTATGCGCCAGCAGCTCTTCCAGAATCAGACGCTGCTGCGCCGGGTGCTTGCCGCTTTCCAGCTCGCTAAGTTGCAAGGAAGGAGGCGGACGGTGCAGCGTACGCAGCGCTTCCGGCAGGCTCATCATCCCCTGCGCCAGCTCCGGTGGGAGGAGTTCGCTAATCGCGCAGGTTTCCAGGAGCTCAAGCGCCTGGTCGGTGAGCTTGCGCAGGGTCGCCTGCTTGATGCCTTCGGTGGTCGGATAGACCGGAGTTAACGTTTCCTGCAGCTCCGGGGTGCTCATATCGCCCTGGACGCGGTATTCCGGGTGGATCATCTCGGCGCCGTACTTCCCGCGTTTGGCTTCACCGTAGGCCAGCACCCGACGACCAGTCGCGAGGCTGTTTTTCATCGCCGCGTTAAAGTTGAAAAAGCGCATGGTGAGGATGCCGGTGCCGTCGCTGATCTGGCAGGTCATCATCCGCCGGCCGCCGAAGGTGATATTGCTGTTGAGCACTTCGCCTTCCACGGTGGCATAAACCCCGGGAAGCAGCTCGGCTATCGGGTAAAGATGGGTGCGATCTTCGTAACGCAGCGGCAGGTGCAGCAGCAGGTCCTGAACCGTATGCAGGCCGATCTTCGCCAGTTTACTGCTTTGCGTAGCGCCCACTCCGGTGAGTGAGCTGAGCGGAACGGCATCGAGCAGGCGGCCTGACATCAGGTTTACCTCGTTGCCTGCATGGTAGCCCACCATGCGTCATCGGCTTCCACTTCGCCCTGCTCGTTGACGTGGGGGTAAGGCAGACCTTTTTGTCGGGCGACGCGGGCCAGCACCGGATAACCGCCTTCGAACAGCAGGCGCTGCTGCTCTTCCGGCGGCAGCATGCTGTTGGCGCGTTGGTACATCCCGGCGTTCTGCCGCTGGCGCTGCGCCTCGTAAAGGATCAGCGCCGAGGCGACGGAGACGTTCAGCGACTGCACCATGCCGATCATCGGGATAATGATGTCCTGATCGGCCAGCGCCAGCGCTTCCTGGGTGATGCCGGTTTTCTCCTGGCCCATCAGGATGCAGGTTGGACGCGTATAGTCGATTTCACGAAAATCGATGGCTTTGTCGGAAAGGTGAGTGGCGAGGATTTGCATACCCTGGCCTTTCAGGTGGCCGACGGCATCTGCGATGGTGCGGTGGGTTTTCACCTGCACCCAGCTGTTGCTGCCCGCGGCGGCGGAGGCCATGGTACGCATCCGGCTGCTTGGCCAGACGGCATGCACTTCGTGTACGCCAACGGCATCTGCGGTCCGAATGACCGCAGAGACGTTATGAGGCTTATGGACCTGCTCCATGCAGACCGTCAGGTCAGGCTGACGCCTGGCGAGCATCTCGCAGATACGCTCGTAGCGCTTTGAGTTCATAAAGCTAGTTTCGGTTACGGGTGACTTTAATCACGTCCGGCATGACGCGGATTTTGCGCATGATATTCGCCAGATGCACGCGGTCACGCGCGGTCAGGCGGATAAAGGCGCTGTATACGCGGCCATCTTTCTCTTCCGTATTCAGGCTCTGGATATTGGAAGACGCGGTGTTGATCGCCGCCGTCAGGTTAGCCAGCGCGCCCTGGTGGTTAAACATGTCCACCTTGATTTCGGTGATGAACTCCTGAGCGGTCTCTTTATCCCACTCAACCGCCATAAATTTCTCCGGCTCTTTCTGGTAGCCGCGAATGTTACGACAGGATTCATGGTGGATAACCAGCCCTTTACCCGGACTGACGTGGGCGATAATCGGGTCACCTGGGATCGGGCGACAGCACTTGGCGAAGGTGATCAACACGCCATCGGCGCCTTTGATCGGCAGATGGCCGTGGTTCGACGCGTTAGCCGGTACCGGCGCCGCAGCGGCTTCGCCCTGCTGCAGGTTTTTCGCCACCACGACGCTCATGGCGTTGCCCAGACCGATTTCCGCCAGCAGATCGTCAAGCGTGGCCAGCTTCATGCGATCAAGTTCGCGCTGGATATTCTCCGGCGGGATCTCGGCGAGTTTGCGGCTTCCGCCCAGCGCGTGATTGAGCAGACGACGGCCAAGGCTGACCGAATCGTCGCGCTTAAGGTTTTTCAGCAGCTGACGGATCTTGGCGCGCGCTTTCGAGCTGACGACAAAGTTCAGCCAGGCGGCATTCGGGCGTGCGCCCGGCGCGGTGATAATTTCGACAGTCTGGCCGCTGGAGAGCGGCTGCGACAGCGGATAAGGCTGGCGATCGACGCGCGCGCCAACGCAGGCATGGCCGATATCGGTATGCACCGCGTAGGCGAAGTCCACCGGCGTGGCGCCAGCGGGCAGTTCGACAATGCGACCTTCCGGGGTGAAAACGTAAATCTCATCCGGGAACAGATCGGATTTTACGCTCTCGATAAATTCAAACGAGCTGCCGGCGCTCTGCTGCAGCTCCAGCAGGCTTTGCATCCAGCGCTGAGCGCGGATTTGCGCGGTGGTGCTGCTTTCGCCGCCGTGCTCTTTATAAGCCCAGTGCGCCGCAACCCCCATCTCCGCCATCTGGTCCATGTCTTCGGTACGAATTTGTACCTCGACCGGGACGCCGTGGGGGCCGATCATCGAGGTATGCAAAGACTGATAGCCGTTCGCTTTCGGAATGGCGATGTAATCTTTGAAACGACCTGGACGCGGTTTGTAGAGGCTGTGCATCTGGCCGAGCACGCGATAGCAGATATCGGCATCATGGACGATAACGCGGAAGGCGTAGATATCCATGATCGAGTGAAAACGCTGCTCTTTAAGCACCATTTTGCAGTAGATGGAGTACAGATGCTTTTCGCGACCGCTGACGCGGCAGGGGATCCCCGCTTCCTGCAACCGTCCTTCGATTTCGGAGAGGATTTTTTGGATCATCTCTTTACGGTTGCCGCGCGCCGCTTTGACCACCTCTTTAATGACGCGGTAGCGGTTAGGGTACAGCGCTTCAAAGCCCAGCTCTTCGAGCTCGGTCTTGATGTGATGGATACCTAAACGGTGCGCCAGCGGGCTGTAAATTTCCAGCGTTTCGCGGGCGATGCGGCGGCGTTTATCCGGGCGTAACGAGCCCAGAGTACGCATGTTGTGGGTGCGGTCGGCAAGCTTGATGAGGATGACGCGGATGTCCTGCACCATCGCCATGATCATTTTGCGAAAGTTTTCGGCCTGCGCCTCTTTCTTATCGCGAAACTTGAGCTTATCAAGTTTCGACACCCCCTCTACCAGTTCGGCAACGCTTTTACCAAAAAGCTGTTCCATGTCCTGGTAGGTGGCGGGGGTATCTTCAATCACATCATGCAGCAGCGCGGCCATCAGCGTTTCATAGTCGAGCTTCATCTCGGCCAGAATGCAGGCTACCGCGACCGGGTGCGTGATATAGGGTTCACCGCTTGAACGTGTCTGACCCTCGTGAGCGTCACGTGCAACGAGATACGCCTGCCGAAGGCGCTTGATTTGCTCTTCCGGCAGGTAGTTTTGAATCAGCTGATTCAGGCTTTCAAACAGATACAAGGGCGACCCGCTGTGTGATTAACGACGACCTTCAGCAATCGCGGTAACGGCTTGTAATTCAGCGGCTTCCTGCTCTTGCTGTTCCTGGCGCTCACGTACGTCGAGGATCTGGTTGTTGATCAGACCTTCTTCGATTTCGCGCAGTGCGATAACGGTGGTTTTATCGTTTTCTTCCGGTACCAGCGGATCCTTTCCGCCTACCTGCATCTGACGAGCGCGACGCGCGGCGACCAGTACCAGGTCAAAACGGTTACCAATTTTCTCTACAGCGTCCTGAACAGTTACGCGTGCCATACTTAAAATGCTCCACAGGTGAAGAAATGACTGGGCATGATACTGAATGTGGGTTCAGTCTGCCAATAGTTTGGTGATTAAAGCGCCATGTCGCTGCTTTTGGCGGCTCATGCGCAGACGTTCAGCGCGGATGATATTTTTCAGGTCGCTCAGGGCGGTGTCAAAATCATCGTTCACAATCAGGTAATCATATTCCGCGTAATGGCTCATTTCCGCAACGGCCTGGGCCATCCGTTTCGCGATCACCTCTTCGCTGTCCTGGCCGCGGCCGCGCAGGCGACGGTCCAGTTCATCTTTTGACGGCGGCAGAATAAAAATGCTGCGTGCGCCGGGCATGCTTTTACGGATCTGCTGCGCACCTTGCCAGTCGATATCGAGGAAGACATCGACGCCAGTCGCCAGCACCTGCTCGATCGCTTTACGCGACGTGCCGTAATAGTTGCCAAAGACCTCTGCATGTTCCAGAAACGCGTTTTCGCCAATCATCGAGCGGAATTCGTCGTGATTCACGAAGAAATAGTGTTCGCCGTGCACTTCACCCGGACGCGGCGCCCGCGTGGTATGGGAGACCGATACCTGGGTGTCATACAACGGTTGGGTTTTTAATAAAGCCTGAATCAGGCTGGATTTACCCGCGCCGCTAGGGGCGGAAACAATATAAAGCGTGCCTTGAGCCATGAGTGTCTTTTGTATGTGGTTATCGAAAGAGGTCCTACATACGAGCCTATTATACACGTCGCCGCGGCGTGACGCAGTCATTGTCACACTTTTTGCCGCGGTTTCTTTCATTTTGCCTGCCGTTTTCCTGAATTCGCCAGCCGTTGCTGCAATGAGGCGTAAATCCTGGAAGGCGCTTCGCAAGGCGAAAAAGTACCCATCGCGGTTCGCGGTGTTCTACAGCAGACTCTCCGCCAGGTGACGAAGGAGAGGAATGCTATGCGAAAAGGAGGGTGGTGGCTGGCGATGGGGATGTTCTCTGCCAGCGCGCTGGCGACGTGTCCGGACTGGCCGCCGGCCAAAGGAAGGCAGGAGATTTCACGCCTTCATCAGCAAATTGTCGCCTGGAAAGAGGCCTACTGGCGACAAGGCACCAGTGAGGTAAGCGATGACGTTTATGACCAGCTCACTCTGCGGCTGGCGCAGTGGCGGCAATGTTTTCCGGACGAGACGCCTGAGGATGACGATCTGCCTCCGCCGACGGGCGATACGCGTCATCCGGTGGCGCATACCGGCGTGCGCAAACTGGCCGATGGCGCCAGCGTGGCCCACTGGATGAAAAATAAAACCGACCTGTGGATACAGCCTAAAGTGGACGGCGTGGCGGTGACCCTGGTCTATCGCCAGGGGAGTTTGGTTCAGGCCATTAGCCGCGGCGATGGTCTGCGCGGTGAGGCATGGACCGCCCGAGCGCGGCAGATCCCGGCGCTGGCGAAAGTGACGACCGGTGAACTGGCCAACAGCGTGCTGCAGGGGGAGCTGTTTCTGCGCCGGGACGGCCATGTACAGCAGCAGGCTGGGGGGATGAACGCGCGGGCGAAAGTCGCCGGGTTGATGATGCGAGCCGACGCGGCGGCGGCGCCGCTCAGCCAGCTGGACGTTTTTATCTGGGCCTGGCCAGACGGTCCCTCGGATATGCGCCGTCGACAGCAGCTGCTGGCGCAGGCGGGGTTTGGCTACAGCGGACAATACACCCATTCGGTAACGCGCGTTGAGCAGGTGGCGGAGTGGCGCCAGCGCTGGTATCGCTCGCCGCTCCCCTTCGTCAGCGATGGCGTGATTGTGCGCGAAGGGCGCGAACCGCCGGGACGTGTCTGGTCTCCCGGAAAGGGAGAGTGGCTGGCGGCCTGGAAGTATCCTCCGGCCTCGCAAGTGATGGAGGTACGGGCGATCCATTTCAGCACTGGCCGCAGCGGCAGGCTCAACGTCGTGGCCCAGCTTGAGCCCCAGCGGCTGGATGATAAACGCGTGCAGCGGGTTAATGTTGGCTCTGTGGCCCGCTGGCAGGCGCTGGATATTGGGGTTGGCGATCAGCTGCAGATCAGTCTGGCAGGGCAGGGTATTCCTCGGATCGACGCCGTCGTCTGGCGGACGGCCGAGCGCCATAAACCGACGCCGCCGGCGGCGAAATTCAATGCGCTAACCTGCTATTTCGCCACCCCTGAGTGCAGCGAACAGTTTCTTTCCCGGCTGATCTGGCTGTCATCAAAGTCCGCGCTGGATGTCGATGGCGTGGGGGAACATTTATGGCGCGCCATTCAGCAGCAAAACCCGATGACGCATATTTTTTCCTGGCTGGCGCTTACGGTGGAGCAGCTGCAGGCGGTGCCAGGGATCTCCGCCGCCCGCGGGCAGCACCTCTGGCATCAATTTGATCTCGTTCGCAAACGGCCTTTTATCCGCTGGGTGCTGGCGATGGGGCTCCCGGTGCCTCAGGGGGCGCTGACGCAGCTCGAAAGCGAGAACTGGCATCTGCTGGCGGCAAAAAGTGAAGCGCAATGGCGCGCGCTGCCGGGCGTGGGGGAGATCAGAGCCCGCCAGCTGGTGGCCTTCCTGCACCATCCGGATGTGGTGGCGCTGGCGCAATGGCTCAGTGGGCAGCGCATCCCCGGATTTTGAGGCGGTTAGTGGCTATCATGGGTGTAGTGGAAGACCGGTAGCCCCAGTTTCCAGCGCAGTGCCAGCATGCGGGCGGTAAAGCCGAACAGCAGCGTAGCCAGCACCACCACATCGTGGCTGCTGACGTAATGTTGCAGGGCAATATAGAGTACGGCTGCGGCAAACGAGATCCCGGCATACAGCTCTTTCTGGAAGACCAGCGGAATGCGTTTGCAGAACATATCTCGCAGTACGCCGCCAAAAACGCCGGTGATGACCGCGGCGATAGAGGCGATGATCGGACCTTCGCCCATATCCAGGGCGATCTGCGCGCCGATGATGGAAAACACGATCAGCCCCAGCGCGTCCAGCACCAGAAACAGCCGGCGAAGGTGAGGCATCACTGGAGCGGCAATGGTGGTGAGGACGGCGGCGACAGCGACAATAATGACATATTCCGGATGTTTCACCCAGCCGAGAGGATAATGTCCCAGCAGGATATCGCGAACGGAACCCCCGCCCAGCGCGGTCGCGGTGGCGATAATGATGACGCCAAACGTGTCCATCCGCCGGCGCCCGGCAGCCAGCGCGCCGGTCATGGCTTCCGCGGTGATACCGATTAAATACAGAACATGAAGCAGCATAGATCCCCCCAGATAATGGCGGGCAGGTTAACGATTTGTGCGCAGGATCACGATTGAGATTTTCTAAAGCGAATCATTTACGCCAGGAAAAATTAATGGAAGTAGTATCTGTGATGGCTTGATTTAAAGGTTTATTGATTTTTTAGGTATTTTTATTGATTAGAAAAAGTAATGCTAAGTGAAGCGACGGGTATCACTATCGAAAACACTATGATTACGCAATGTTTAAGTCTCGTCCTTTATTCTTTTATTTTTCCTTTTCAAGGCCTGAGAAAATGAGCGTCGCCGCCGGGAATAAAAACAATCTGACTCGCCTGATAGCCGTGGTATTAACCGGGATTCTGGCCGGTTTGTCCGGTATGGTGCTGGCACTGATTTTACACGCGATACAGCACCTGGCTTTTGGCTACAGTGCCGGGCAGATCGTCGGTTCGGTGTCATTTTTACAGGGCGTCACGGAGTCGTCCTGGCCACGCCGCATCGCGGCAATCGTGGCCGGCGGCGTCGTCGCCGGATTTGGCTGGTGGCTGCTTGGTCGCTATGGGCAGAAGCGGGTTTCCATTGCGGCGGCGGTGGCCAACCCTTCCGTACCCATGCCAGCAGGCACCACGACGATCCACGCCCTGCTGCAGATCGTCACCGTAGCGCTGGGTTCCCCGCTTGGCCGCGAAGTGGCGCCCCGGGAAATGGGCGCGCTGGGGGCGGGGATGGTGGCGCGTAAGCTGGGCCTGCTGGAAGATGAAACCCGCACCCTGATCGCCTGTGGGGCGGGCGCCGGTCTGGCGGCGGTCTATAACGTCCCGCTGGCAGGGGCGTTGTTCAGCCTTGAGGTCATGCTGCTGTCGTTTAGCTGGGAAAAAACGCTGGCGGCGATAATGACCTCGGCGATTGCCGCGTGGACGGCTACCCTGGGGTTAGGGGATGAATCGCAATACCATTTTGTTTCCAGCACGCTTCCGCATTCCTTTCTCTGGTGGGCGATTCTGGCGGGCCCGATTCTTGGCACCGGCGCCTGGCTCTTTCGTAAAGCGACCAGCGCAGCGCGTTCACGCGTCCGAAGTAACTGGCAGATGCCGGTGTTCTGTCTGCTGGGGTTTTCCCTTCTTGCCATCCTGAGCCTTTATTTCCCGGAACTTCCGGGCAATGGCAAGGGACCAATGCAGTTGGCGCTCAGCGACGGGCTGCCTCTCTCTATGGTCGCTATCCTGTTAGTGTTGAAGATGGTGGTGATCCTGGCGGTGCTGCGCGGCGGCGCGGAGGGTGGATTGTTAACCCCGGGGCTGGCGGTAGGCGGACTGGTCAGTCTGCTGCTCTGCGCACTCTGGCAGCTCGGCTTCCCTGGCGGAGATAAAAGCAGCTTCGCTCTGGTGGGGGCGGCCGCGTTTCTCGCCGCCTCCATGCAGATGCCGCTGACTGCGGTGGTGCTGGTGATGGAGTTCACCCACATGGATCACAGCTATCTGGCTCCGGCGCTGCTGTGCGCGGCAGGGGCGTTTTTAACCTGCCGGGCGCTGGACAAAAAATAGGTTTACCGAACCGCAGTGAAAGTGAACAGGGAGGGGCCCTTCATCCGGGAAGTAAAATCAGCCGCATTTTTCCCTGATGGTTGCCTCATGGTTAATAAGCCATTTTTTACGTGCAACGCCGCCGCCGTAACCGGTCATCGAACCATCTTTGCCGATAATTCGATGGCAGGGGATGATAATCGCGACGCGGTTAGCGCCGTTTGCTGCAGCCACCGCGCGCGTGGCCGTTGGTTTACCTATATCCATCGCAATCGATTGATAATGCGTCGTCTCACCGAAGCTAACGTACTGTAAATGGCGCCAGACCGCTCGCTGGAATTCGCTGCCTGGGGTATCAAGCGCCACCTCGAACGATTGACGCCGCCCGGCAAAATACTCCGTTATTTCCTGTTGCGCCTGCCGGGTGTGGGCGTTTTCACCAGCGATGATGCTGGCGTCGAACCGTCGCTGCAGGTCGCTGAATTCTGTCTCCAGCGCTCGTCTGTCGACAAACTCCAGCAGACAAATCCCCCGCTGCGTTGCACAAACAAACATTGGCCCTAATGGGGTGGTAAAACGATGAATTAAAACAACCTGGCGTTGCGCGCTGGGTGCGGAACCGGTCAATTTTTTGCAGGTATAGCCGAAACCGCTTAAGGACTCATAGCCGCTATCGAAAGCGACATCGGTGGTTGATCGGCCTGCTTTCAGCTCCTGAAGCGCCATATTAACGCGCTGCATCCGTTGAAAAGCCTGAAAGGTGATCCCGTGGTTTTGCAGGAACCAGCGGCGAACGCGTTCCGGGCTAATATCGTGCTGACGTAGTTCGCTATCACTGAGGCGAACCTTCGGGTCTTCTCGCAGCAGGCGGAGCGCTTGCTCAACAAAGGCGGGGGCTGTCCGGGCATTCTCCGTCGGGCGATAGACTTTGCATGGCCGGAACCCGGCATCCAGCGCGGATTTAACGTCATTATAGAATTCGACGTTTTCCCGCCTGGGTTTTCGCGCCCGACAGACCGAGATACAAAATACGCCGGTGGTTTTCACGCCAACGAAAAAGACGCCGGTAAACTCCACAGCGCGTTCAAGCAGCGCCTGATACCAGATATCGCACTGGATGCTGTCGGTAATTTTCATGGTCAAAAAACACCCGAGAAAGAGTAGTTAGCTTGCACCTGACATAATAAGTCTTTCAGTCTGGCCTGTGTGGCAGCATGAATAAAATTGCCCATCGAAATTCGTTTTACGCCCAGTGCCGATAAGGTACTGAAGTCCGCCAGCTCAGGCATGCACATTACGTTTAAGGGTAAAGGCACGTGGCGGACAATGGCGGTAATATCTTCCGCGCGGGTGACGCAAGGCACAAAAAAACCGCATCCGCCATGGTTAGCGTATAACTGACCGCGATAGAGCGTCTCATCCAGTGCATTTGGTACGTTGAGAAGAAAGGTATCGGTGCGGACATTAACAAACATATCGGGACAAGCGTGGGTGATTTCCTGGATTTTGGCGGCAAAGACCACGGCATCGTCAAGACGACGCGTATTATTCACCACATGACTATCCTCGAGGTTTATTCCGCTCACGCCGAGATGCGCCAGACGCCGGATATTGTCAATGATGTGGCTGGTTGTGGCGCTGTAGCCCGCCTCTAAATCGACGCTTAACGGCAGTTCGCTAACAGCTTTGATGCGTGAGACGATATATAACAGCTCGTCAAAACTCATCTCTTCGCCATCTTCATACCCTAACATTGCGGCGATAGCAGCGCTGGAGGAGCCCAGCGCCTGATAACCGGCCTGCTGAGCGGCCTGAGCGCTGCTGGCATCCCAGACGTTGGCAAGCAACAACGGTTGGTTTTGCTGGTGAAGCGCGTTGAAGTTCATTCTTTTCTCCCGCGGTAGTGTGTCCCCAGACTGTGCCGCGTTGGGCTCATTTGCCACAACCGAAAACTGGACGACTATTTTTATACGTAGATTCTTATCGTCAGCCGGCGGGAGAGATAAATAAAAAGGCCATGATTGATCATGACCTTTTATACTGTAGTGCCTGGATGGGTGAGAAAGCGTTACTCGATATTCTGTATCTGTTCGCGCATTTGCTCGATCAGTACCTTCAGCTCAATCGCGGAGTTGGTGACCTCGGCGTTAATCGATTTTGACGCCAGGGTGTTCGACTCACGGTTGAACTCCTGCATCATAAAGTCGAGACGGCGACCCACAGCCTCTTTCTTTTTCAGAATGTTGTAGGTCTCTTTAACGTGCGCTTCGAGGCGGTCCAGCTCTTCGGCAACGTCGATACGCTGCGCCATCAGCACCAGCTCTTGCTCAAGACGGTTATTTTCCAGCTGCACTTCCGCGTCTTCCAGTTTGGCAACCAGACGCTCGCGCTGCCACTGGAGGATTTCCGGCATATGGGCGCGAACTTTGGTCACTTCGCCGCTCACCCCTTCAAGCCGCTGCTCGATAAGCGCTTTCAGGGCCTGGCCTTCCGTTTCGCGGGCGACGATGAAGTCGTCCAGCGCGCCATCAAGAGCGGCCAGAATGTCGGCGGCGATGGCGTCGAGATCCTGCTCTTTGGCGGCCATCACGCCCGGCCAGCGCAGGATATCAACCGGGTTGATTTCCCCTTCATCGCTCTGCATTTTCACCCAGTTGGCAGCGTTGACCAGCTGTTTAGCCAGCTTTTCGTTGAGGATAAGTTCACCCTGAGCGCTGGGATCTTGTTCAAAACGCAGGGTGCATTCGACTTTACCGCGAGTCAGGCGGGCGCGAATGCGCTCGCGTACCACGGGCTCCAGACTACGGAACTGCTCCGGCAGGCGGAAGTACGTTTCCAGATAGCGCTGGTTTACCGAGCGCAGCTCCCATGCGGCGCTACCCCAGTCACCCTTGATTTCACGGCGGGCATAGGCGGTCATACTGCGGATCATAGACGTTCCTGTTTTCGTAATAATGAATGCAAGGATTATAGCTATGCGGGCGGTGACTTAACAGGAATAGTGATGAAATACCTGGATGGCGATTGTTTTGAGGGGCATAGCCACAATCTATTTCATGCAATTACTAAGTTAAGCGAGCGGTATGCTTCTGTTGTGGGTAAAAATAAGACGTTTTGTATTAGCGATTTTACGTCAATGACGCTGTTAAGTTATATGTGGTTAATTATTTGGGCTTACTGAAGAAATGGTTTTTCTGCGCTTTGTTGACCGCGGGGAGATATTACTTTTTGCTGTAGTTAATGGTTTTATGTTATTTGGCGTGAACATCAAATACAGATGATGCTATACGAGCTAGTTTCTTGTCGGAAAATCTTATCAGAGTGATGCTTTCGTGCCAAATATAACCACAGGAAATACTGCGGTGTATTATCTTTAAGTATTATGTATGATTTTTTGAATTTATTGCGGCGAATATATTAAACCTGCTATTGTTTATATTGTCTTCATGAATATTATCACTTCAACTATATTCATTAATTTTGTATTAGTGGGTTTTCATTTTGGGCGGTATTGTCCGACAGAAGGATCACGAGTATAGTCGTTTTAGATTAGTTCTATAAAAAGGATTTTAATATGAACGCTATCTTTGACAGAGTCATTCGAGAGTTTTTCCCAGATACCCATATTCCACACTGGAAAAAATGGGTTTTCAGAGCCGCATTTGGCAATAAGATATTCTCTCGTTTAATAAACGACGAACGGTTAATTGATAAAAATGGTGTGCATTGGGTTAGTTCGGTCATTGATTTTTTTAACGTCCGATGTGAAACGGAATACTCTGACTTTAATAATATACCCCGACAGGGTGCTACAGTTGTTATTTCAAATCATCCGACGGTAATGGATGGTATTGCTTTAATACATACTATCGCTCAGGTCAGGAAAGATATAAAAATAGTGGCTAACCATATTTTGCCAATGATATTCCCACAGGTGGCAGAACTTACCATTGGTATTGAGAATATGGCTGGTAAGATGAGCCATAAGAAATTCAGGGAAATGAACGATCACCTGAAGAACGGTGGTGTGTTGATTATTTGTCCTGCAGGTAAGTTGGCTAGCTGGTCTCTTTCAGGTTTACAGGAACATCAATGGAATCCCGGTTTTTTACAACTGGCGATGAGAAACAACGCGGCGCTGGTACCTGTCCATATTACGGGATCAAACAGCAAAACTTATTATTTAGCTGCGACGGTCTGGCGGCAACTGTCAAATATAATGATTATTCGTGAAGCGCTACGCCATCGTGGTAAGACCATGAAAATCAAAGTAGGGCAGCAAATAGCCTTATCTTCGTTTAATCGATTTAATAAAGATCTGTCCGCCGCGTCAAGTGTATGCTTGATGCATCTCCAGAGCATCGGAGAGAATGGTCCGGCGCTGGTAGATACGGTTTCTCCGCAAAAATTAACAGGTAGTCGAGAGAGTTTAATAAACGCAATAGAAGAGTGCGAAGTATTAAGACAATTTGATGATGGTAGAAAATTATTGATATTTCGCTGCAATACCCTCGGGGACTCACCCATTCTTGATGAGCTAGGGCGCTTACGCGAGCGCTGTTATCGCGATATTGGCGCTGGATCCGGTAAAGACAGAGATAATGATGTTTTTGATGAAACCTATTACCATATCATTTTATGGGATCCTTCTGATGAAGAAATACTGGGTGCCTATCGTCTAATACCCGTTGGTGAGCAGTTAGCGCAACATGGAATAACAGGCCTCTATAGCAACAGCCTGTTCAAGTACCATAATAATGCCTATTCCTGTTTAAGCCAGTGTGTGGAAATCGGCCGTGGATTTATCCAGAAGCCTTATCAAAAAAGTAATGTTCTTGATTATTTATGGCGCGGGATATTTGATTTTATAAAAAGATATCCAGACTATAAATATTTGTTAGGTGTGTTGACGATCCCCGGCTCTTTTCCTGAAGAGGTGCAGAAACTCATTGTAAGCTTTTATAATATGTACTTTCCCAGTTCGGTTAACTTTTGTACGCCAATTCAATTATTCACTGCAGAAGGTGCACAAAGTGATAGCCCATTTTCCGGAAATGATTTTAGAGACGACTGGCGTGTGCTTAACGATTTACTGAGAGAAAAAGGTTATGAACTACCATGGCCTTTTAAACAGAGCGCTAAATGGTTTTCTCCAGGCGGATCGTCGATTCTTGCATTCACAAAAGATGATGCTTTTCACTCGATCGCTGGTTTAAACCTGAGTGCTCTCGATAAATTGAATGAAATATACTTTAAGCATTATTTAAAGGATTAAACTGACGATAACGTTAGGGTTTGGAATGAGAATAATTCAATCCAGACATCAGTAATGAAAACTCTATGCGTACGGATGCGTTTTAATGCAAAAGCCAGTAAATATATTTATTGTTGTGATAGCGATGCTGATGATAACGGGGTGTGATAACAAACCGGAGAACAGGTTATCTGGTTATTCACATGGCGAATTTGTCTATCTTTCTTATTCTTCCACTGCAAAAATTGAACAGCTATTCATTAAGAAAGGAGATAATGTCACGCCTGGGCAAGAGTTAGTGAAGATTGAGTCCTTTGATGCGCAAAATATTTTCCTGCGAGCTGAGGAAAAACTTTCTGCAGAGAGCGCATTATTGCGAAATCTGGAGTCGGGAGAGCGGCCTGAAGAGCTGGATATTATTCGTGCCCAGATTAAAAAAGCACGATCGGCGGAATCCCAGGTAAAGCGTCAGCTTGAGCGGTATCGTAATCTTTACGCCAGTCGCGCCATCTCGCTCGCAGAATGGGAGGATATCCGGGATGAGTTAACGCAAAAAGGCGCGCAGGTTGAAGAGTTAATTAATCAACTCAAAGCGCGGCAACTGCCTGCCCGTCAGGATGAGATTAGCAAACAGCTCTCGATGGTGGCCGCGGCAAAACTCGAACGTGACAAGGCGCTTTGGGATGTCCAGCAAACGACGATTGTTTCTCCGGTCAATGCTAAAGTCTTCGATATTATTTATCGTGCCGGGGAACGGCCCACTGCCGGCAGACCAATAATTAGTCTGTTACCTCCTGAGAATATAAAAGTACGCTTTTTTATACCCGAGGCGATGCTTGGTAAATTTAAAATCGGAACTAAGGTAAAACTGATATGCGATGGTTGCGCTGAGCCCATTGCTGGCGTGATTAACTACATCAGTCCTGAAGCGGAATTTACGCCTCCGGTTATTTATAGTACGAAACGCCGGGAGAAACTCATTTTTATGGCTGAGGCTGTTCCTGCCCGGAAGCAGGCTGAGCGGATGAAAATCGGCCAGCCGTTTGATGTGGAGGTTATTGGTAATGAATAATCTTTGTATTGATGTAAAAAATCTCAATAAGTATTTTGGTGAGCATCACGTCGTAAAGGATTTCTCTTTGCAGGTGGCAAAAGGCGAAATTTATGGTTTTCTTGGGCCGAACGGTAGCGGGAAAACAACATCGATTCGGATGATGTGTGGTTTGATTACCCCGGATTCAGGTGAAGGCTCTTGTCTGGGCATGGACATCTTTACGCAGCGGGAAAAAATAAAAAAAAAGATAGGTTATATGACCCAGTATTTCTCAATGTGGGGAAATTTAACCATCCGGGAAAACTTACTTTTTATCGCGCGGTTGTATAGCCTCGACCAACGTAAAGCCCGGGTTGAACGCGCGCTTTCAGAGTTAGGCCTCACTACCCGACAGCATCAGCAGGCCAGGGAGCTTTCTGGCGGCTGGAAGCAAAGAATGGCCCTCGCCGCTTGCATGTTGCATGAACCCGTTTTGTTGTTTCTCGATGAACCAACCGCTGGCGTGGATCCGAAAGCGCGGCGAGAGTTCTGGCAAATGCTGCATCAGTTATCGGACAGAGGGATCTCAATCCTGGTGAGCACGCATTATATGGATGAGGCCGAGCGCTGCCATAAGGTTGCCTATCTGTCTTATGGCCGTCTGTTGGCGAATGGCACTATTTCGTCGATTATCGCGTCCCAGAATCTGATCACCATGCGAACCAGTGGCACCGGTCTGACGCTGCTTGAAAACCAGCTACAACGCTTGCCGGATATTGAGCAAACGGTCATTTTTGGCAATCAGCTTTATATTACTTCCAGAGATGAAGCCAAATTAAAGTCCACGCTTTTTGCATTTACACAACAGGGCTATGAGTTCTGTCAGGTGGCTACCAATCTGGAAGATGCATTTACCTACTTGATGAAAAACGATTGTGAAAAAAATTAATTTAAGCTTCTCCTTTACCCGTTGGATCGGCGTGGTTATTAAGGAAATCCACGAATTACGTCGTGATAAAGTCAGCATTAGTATGGTGCTCCTGACACCTATTTTTCAGCTGATCATTCTTGGCTATGCGATCAATATGGATCCCCATAATCTTCCTACCGCGTTATTAAATTACGATACCGAACGCATGAGTCATATTTTTGTGACGGAAGCGCAAAATACAGGGTATTTTTCAATGATTCCTGTCGATTCAGAAGAGGCGGCGCAGAAAGCGTTCGTTCGGGGAGATGTCACTTTTATCGTGACAATTCCTGAGGGGTTTACGCGCAAGATGCTGCGTGGAGAAAAGCCTCAGCTGTTAATTCAGGGGGATGCCATCGATCCGATAACCACGGGGAATGCGCTAAGTGCCCTTGTACAGGTGGCGAAATCGATGTTTCAACACGATTTGCCGGGCGACATGCGTGTCTCGCAAAAAGAGGATGATTTCGAGCTTATTATCCATCGGATGTTTAACCCTGAGGGGATTACCCAGTTTAATACTATTCCAGGTATTATGGGATCGATACTCAGTACCACCTTGATCCTGATGACCGCCCTGTCTATTACCCGTGAGCGAGAAAACGGGGCGTTAGAAAATTTACTGGTCTCTCCTTTGACCGGGTTTGAGGTCATTGTCGGGAAGATAACGCCTTTTGTTGTCATCGGTTTGTTCCAGGCGACGTTAATTCTGATTGCCGCTGTGCTATTGTTCGATATTCCCCTTCATGGTAGCGTTTTTCTGCTTTTTTTGGTGCTGTTAATATATGTTTTCCTCTGCCTGTCAATTGGCATTGGTATTTCTGGCCTGGCACAAAACCAACTGCAGGCGCTGCAAATGTCGTCATTTTACTTTATTCCTTCCATTATGCTTTCCGGCTTTATCAGCCCCTTTATTAGTATGCCTGACTGGGCGAAAGCCATTGGCTCCTGTTTACCGCTGACCTATTTCATCCGACTGGTTAAGGGCATCATGCTGAAAGGCTATTCTGCGATGGCATTATTACCCGACCTTTTGCCACTGATCGGCCTGGCGGTGATAGTGATTGGCGTGGGGTTGAAATCTTATCGTAAAACACTGGACTGACATTATGTGCATGCCCGGCACGTGTTGGCATAGGCTTTTCGCCATGAAATTCGTATAATGCGCCCCACATTCGTTTCAAGCCGGAGATTTCTATCATGCGTCCAGCAGGCCGTAGCGCTAATCAGGTGCGTCCCGTCACCCTGACCCGTAATTACACAAAACACGCTGAAGGCTCCGTGCTGGTCGAATTCGGTGATACCAAAGTGTTGTGCACCGCTTCCATTGACGAAGGCGTTCCGCGTTTCCTGAAAGGACAGGGACAGGGCTGGATCACCGCTGAATATGGCATGCTGCCGCGCTCAACGCACACGCGTAACGCGCGTGAAGCAGCAAAAGGCAAGCAGGGCGGCCGGACGATGGAAATCCAGCGTCTGATCGCTCGCGCGCTGCGCGCGGCGGTTGACCTGAAAGCGCTGGGTGAATTCACCATCACCCTCGACTGCGATGTGCTGCAGGCCGATGGCGGCACCCGTACGGCGTCGATTACCGGAGCCTGCGTGGCGCTGGCCGATGCGCTGAACAAACTGGTGGCAGCCGGCAAGCTGAAAACCAACCCAATGAAGGGGATGGTTGCCGCGGTGTCCGTTGGTATCGTTAACGGCGAAGCCATTTGCGATCTGGAGTACATCGAAGATTCCGCAGCGGAAACCGACATGAACGTGGTGATGACCGAAGATGGCCGCATTATTGAGGTGCAGGGGACGGCAGAAGGCGAGCCGTTCACCCATGAAGAGCTCCTCACTCTCCTGGCGTTAGCCCGAGGGGGGATCGAATCCATTATCACGACGCAGAAGGCGGCGTTAGAAAATTAATGATTAAGGCGACTGAGAAGTCGCCTTTTTTTTGCGCTTCATCCTTCATTACACCTGCGAAGGATGAGCGCGTAGTCTGACAATGATGAAAGTACCAAAAGGAGCGAATCCATGAAGCCTTATCAGCGCCAGTTTATTGAGTTTGCGCTTAGCAAGCAGGTTCTTAAGTTTGGCGAGTTCACGCTGAAATCCGGGCGCAAGAGCCCCTATTTCTTCAACGCCGGCCTGTTTAACACCGGGCGCGATCTGGCACTGCTGGGCCGTTTTTATGCCGAGGCGCTGGTGGATTCCGGGATTGAGTTCGACCTGCTGTTTGGCCCGGCCTATAAAGGTATTCCGATCGCCACCACCACCGCGGTGGCGTTAGCCGAGCATCATGACCGCGATCTGCCTTACTGCTTTAACCGCAAAGAGGCAAAAACCCACGGCGAAGGCGGCAACCTGGTCGGTAGCCCGCTGCAGGGGCGTGTGATGCTGGTGGATGACGTGATCACCGCCGGTACGGCGATCCGCGAATCCATGGAGATTATCCAGGCCCAGGGCGCCCAGCTGGCGGGCGTACTGATCTCCCTGGATCGTCAGGAGCGCGGCCGCGGCGAGATCTCCGCTATTCAGGAAGTGGAGCGGGATTACGGCTGCCAGGTTATCTCAATCATCACTCTGAAAGAGCTGATTGCTTATCTGGAAGAGAAACCCGAGATGGCGGAATATCTGGCGTCAGTTCGTGCCTATCGTGAAGCCTACGGCATCTGATGATGCATCCGGCAGCCTCGGCTGCCGGATATTTCCTCTATACCAGCTTAGCGCCCTGCGCATTGACGTACAGCGAATAGATTGACGTACTGGACGCCATAAACAGCCGATTGCGCTGTTCGCCGCCAAAACACAAGTTCGCGCAGCGCTCCGGCAGTTGAATGGTGCCGATATGCTTACCCTGAGGGTTAAAGATCCGCACGCCGTCGAGTTCTTCGTTTCCGCTTCCCCATCCGCACCACAGATTGCCGTCTGCGTCGCAGGCGATCCCATCGGCGGTACCGTTGCCACAGTCGAGATACACCCGTTTATTTTTCAGCGTATTGCCTTCCACGTCCCACGCCAGAATTAAGCGGTTCGGTGTCGCCCGGCTTTCCACCACGTACAGGGTCTTTTCGTCCGGCGAGAAACACAAACCATTTGGCCCTTTTATGTCGCCCAATACCACGCTTAGTTTGCGGCTTTCCGGCTCCAGGCAATAGACGTTTTGCAGCAATTCTGGCGTTGCTTTGTGGCCTTCGTAAAAGCCGCTGATGCCAAATGGCGGGTCGGTAAACCAGATGGTACCGTCTGACTTCACAACGATATCGTTTGGGGAATTGAGGCGCTTACCTTGGTAGCTATCGGCCAGTACGGTGACAGATCCATCGTATTCGGTACGCGTAATGCGGCGGGTGTCGTGCTCGCAACTGATTAAGCGCCCCTGTCTGTCGCGGGCGTGGCCATTGCTATAATTGGCCGGGTAGCGAAAGACGCTGGTTTCTCCACTGATTTCATCCCAGCGCATGATGGCGTTATTCGGAATGTCGCTCCACAGCAGCATTCGCATGTCGCCGAACCAGACCGGGCCTTCCGCCCAACGGAAGCCGCTGGCGATGCGTTCAACCTTTGCGCTGGCAAGCATATAGCGACGAAAGCTGTCATCGACGGCCACGATGCGTGGGTCAGGATAGCGTTCAGAAGGGGCCCATGCTGCGAAGCTTTTTTGACTGACTAGTAGCGATGCGGTTGCCAACCCGCCTATCTTCAATAAATCCCGCCGTGACGTCGCCATCAAATCTCTCCTTGTCGGGTGGTGTTGGGGGAGGGTGAAACGATCAGCAAGCTGGATAGTAGGAAAGGAAAGCGGAAACGCGCATTGGGCAATTCAACCAATGGCCCTGGGATTTGCAACAAACTTACGCAGATTGCGAGGAGAATCATGCAGCCTGGCGGCTGCATGTGAGGATTTACTGCAGCTGTGCGGCGACCAGCGGCCAGCGGGCCTCGAAATCATCCGTCGGACGATATTTGAACTCGCTGCGCACAAAGCGCGACAGCATACCCTCGCAGAAGGCCAGCAGCTGGCTGGCCAGCAGGGTTTCGTCGAGGGTGTAGCCTTCGCCTTCACGCATTTTTTTCTCGCGCATCACCTGACGCAGCTGCACTTCGATGCGCTCAAAAAGCTGGTTGATGCGGCCCTGTAGCCGGTCCTGTTCGAACATCAGCGCGTGCCCGGTGAGGATACGCGTCAGCCCAGGATTACGCTCGCCAAACCCAAGAATCAACAGAACGATCAGGCGCAGGCGCGCGGTGGTGTCCTTTTCATCTTTCAAAATCAAATTGATGCGCGTAATCAGACTGTCTTCAATGAACTCGATCAGGCTGTCAAACATGCGGGTTTTGCTGGGAAAATGGCGATACAGCGCGGCTTCGGAGACGCCGACGGAAGCCGCCAGTTTCGCGGTGGTAATACGTTGACTACCATCGCTGGATTCCAGCATGAGCGCTAGAGATTGAAGTATTTCTTCGCGACGATTCCGTTTCGCAGTTTGTTTTTCTGCCATGTTTTAAAATACCCCTGAAAATAAGCACTTGTCAGGCAGACATCCACAACGCGACCGCAAACCGGAGTTTGCGGTGATGTTATTGCGTTATGCGCGTTGGGATGCAGGTTCCGTGTTGCTGGGCTTATTTACGCCCTGAGTGACCGAAGCCGCCTTCGCCGCGGTCGGTGGCGTCAAACTCTTCCACCAGGTTAAATTCCGCCTGCACGACCGGCACAAAGACCATCTGCGCGATACGTTCGCCCGGCTCGATAATAAAGCTCTGCTGACCGCGGTTCCAGACGGACACCATCAGTTGCCCCTGGTAATCGGAGTCGATGAGGCCCACCAGATTGCCCAGTACTACGCCATGCTTATGGCCCAGGCCGGAGCGTGGCAGAATTACCGCCGCCAGAGAGGGATCGGCGATATGAATCGCAAGGCCCGTCGGCAACAGCGTGGTTGCACCCGGCGCCAGCTCTACGGCGTCGTCGAGACAGGCTCGCAGGTCAAGTCCGGCGGAGCCGGAGGTGGCATAGGTCGGCAGCGGAAATTGCTGGCCGACACGCGGGTCCAGAATCTTAACGTCGATTTTTTTCATCATAACGGGTCACGATCTCGTCGAGTAATAATTGGCCCAGGAGTTCCTTGCGCTCAAGTGGTAAGCGCTTTTCCCCATCCTGCCAGAAAAGGTGTAATGCGTTGTTATCGCTATTAAAGCCCTGATCAGGCTGAGAAACATCGTTAGCGCAAATCAGGTCGAGGTTTTTGCGGGCACGTTTTTGCCGCGCATATTCTTCCACATTATTCGTTTCGGCGGCAAACCCAACGACGTAAGGGCGATGGGCTTTTAGCGCCGCAACCCCGGCCACGATATCCGGGTTTTTAATCATTTTTATTGTTAATTCATCACCTTGTTTTTTAATTTTATCTTCGGCGATGACGGCGGCGCGGTAATCCGCCACCGCGGCGCAGCCAATAAAAATATGCTGCTGCTGAGCGCCGGCCTGGACGGCGGCTTCCATTTCCAGTGCGGTAGTGACATCAATGCGCTGCACAAACGGCGGTGTCGGTAGTGATACCGGGCCGCTGACCAGGGTCACGTTCGCGCCCCGCTGCGCGGCGGCGGCGGCAATCGCGAAGCCCATTTTGCCTGAGCTGTGGTTGCTGATGTAACGCACCGGATCCAACGGCTCACGGGTCGGGCCCGCGGTAATCATGAGGTTGAGATGTTGCAAATCTTTGACAGGGGAGGCGAAATGCTGCGCGGCCATCTCCACGATGGTTAACGGATCGAGCATTCTCCCCGGGCCGACGTCGCCGCAGGCCTGGCTGCCGCTGTCCGGTCCCCACAGCAGCAGGCCGCGGGAAGCCAGCGTCTGCAGATTCTGCTGGGTGGCCTGCGCGCGATACATCTGCTGGTTCATGGCGGGCACCACGGCAACCGGGGAAGGGGTGGCAAGACAGATCGTCGACACCAGGTCGTTGGCCATGCCGGCCGCCACGCGGGCGATTAAATCAGCGGTTGCCGGGGCGAGGATCACCAGATCGGCCCATTTCCCGAGCTCAATATGGCCCATGGCCGCTTCCGCCGCCGGATCGAGCAGGCTGTCGGAAACCGGATAGCCGGATACCGCCTGCAGGCTGAGTGGGGTGATGAACGCTTTTGCCGCCTCCGTCATCGCGACACGCACCTCCGCGCCGCGTTCGCGCAGTCGGCGCACCAGTTCCGGGGTTTTATACGCCGCGATACCGCCGCTGACGCCCAGGACGATTTTTTTACCCGCCAGAGTCATCATGATGTCTTCCTGTTGCCGTAGACCAGAATCCGCGCATCTTATCACAATCCTGTCGTCGTCGTGCCTCTGGTGGGCATTCACTTTGCGAGCGGCTACGCAGGGTGAAAAGCAGCGGGTCGGCAGCGCCGTCAGGCTGTGCCAGGATAGGCAAATTCACCCAGGAGGGCGCATGGACGAAACGGAAAATCTGATGCCACGAGAGAAGATGTTGCAGTACGGCATCGAAGCGCTAACGGATGTTGAGCTGCTGGCGCTGTTTCTGCGCGTCGGCACGCGTCGTCAGGATGTGCTCAGCTATGCGCAGGCGTTACTGCAGCGTTTTGGCTCGCTCTACGCTCTGCTTTCCGCGGATAAAGCGCAGTTGATTGCCGTGGATGGACTGGGGCTGGCGAAATATGCGCAACTGAAGGGTATTGCCGAGCTGGCGCGACGCTATTTTAGCTCACAGCTGGTCGAGGAGGCTGCGCTGGTCAGCCCCTCGACGACGCGGGAATTTTTACAAAGCCAGCTCACGGAAGAGGAGCGCGAGATCTTTATGGTGATCTTTTTAGATAATCAGAATCGGGTGTTGAAACATAGTCGCCTTTTTTCTGGTACTCTTAGCCACGTTGAGGTGCATCCGCGAGAAATTGTACGCGAAGCCATCAAAGTGAACGCTGCCGCCGTGATCCTTGCGCATAATCATCCCTCCGGTAGTCCGGAGCCGAGCCAGGCAGACAGGCTGATTACCGAAAGGGTGGTAAAATGTTGTCGATTCATGGAGATACGCGTGCTTGACCATCTGGTTATCGGCCGCGGTGCGTATGTATCTTTTGCCGAGCGTGGCTGGATTTAGCCCCGAACTGGCGATCCTTCGGGATCTTTGTCTGTTCGGGACTTGAGCACATCGCCGAGTCAGCGTATACTACGCCACCTTTGAGAATCTCGGGTTTGGCATTTGGGCCTGGCAGTCGAGAGTTCACATTGAACTGCGATGACCAGGCTGTAAAGCCTGACGAGGCGCCAATACCCCATACGAAGCTCGAGCTAATTTGATTTTTGGAGAATAGACATGTCCCGAGTCTGCCAAGTTACTGGCAAGCGTCCGGTGACCGGTAACAACCGTTCCCACGCACTGAACGCGACTAAACGCCGTTTCCTGCCGAACCTGCACTCTCACCGTTTCTGGGTTGAGAGCGAGAAGCGTTTTGTCACCCTGCGCGTATCTGCTAAAGGTATGCGTGTAATCGATAAGAAAGGCATCGATACAGTTCTGTCTGAACTGCGTGCCCGTGGCGAAAAGTACTAAGTACTTAGAGGAAATAAATCATGGCTAAAGGTATTCGTGAGAAAATCAAGCTGGTTTCTTCCGCTGGTACTGGTCATTTCTATACCACCACGAAGAACAAGCGTACCAAACCGGAAAAAATGGAACTGAAAAAGTACGATCCGGTTGTACGTCAGCACGTTATCTACAAAGAAGCTAAAATCAAATAATTTTAGCCTCCTTGTATAAAAACCCCGCTTCGGCGGGGTTTTTTGTTTTTAAAACTCCCCCATATTGCTTTCACATACTCCCTTTTCAGTCACCTGTCCGTGAAGCACAATACGTCGGGTAAATGGAGGAAAATCATGCCTGAATTACCAGAGGTTGAAACCAGCCGCCGCGGCATCGAGCCGCACCTGGTTGGCGCAACTATTCTGCACGCCATTGTGCGCAATGGACGGCTGCGCTGGCCGGTTTCCGAAGAGATTTATCGCCTGAGCGACGTTCCGGTACTCAGCGTGCGGCGTCGTGCCAAATACCTGCTTCTGGAACTGCCGGACGGCTGGATCATCGTTCATCTCGGGATGTCGGGAAGCCTGCGTATCCTGAGCGAAGAGCTACCGGCCGAAAAACACGATCACGTTGACCTGGTCATGAGTAATGGCAAGGTGCTGCGCTATACCGATCCGCGCCGCTTTGGCGCCTGGCTGTGGACCAAAACGCTGGAAGACCATCCGGTACTGGCCCACCTTGGCCCGGAGCCGCTCAGCGATGAATTTAACGCCGACTATCTTCAGCAGAAATGCGCGAAGAAAAAAACTGCGATCAAACCCTGGCTGATGGATAACAAGCTGGTGGTAGGGGTCGGCAATATCTACGCCAGCGAGTCGCTGTTCTCGGCCGGGATCCATCCCGACAGGTTGGCTTCTTCACTGTCGCGGGAAGAGTGTGAGCAGCTGGTGAAAGTGATTAAGCTGGTCCTGCTGCGTTCGATAGAGCAGGGCGGCACCACGCTGAAGGATTTCCTGCAAAGCGATGGCAAGCCGGGCTATTTTGCCCAGGAGCTGCAGGTCTATGGCCGCAAGGGCGAACCGTGCCGGCTCTGCGGCACGCCGGTTGTCGGGACCAAACATGCCCAGCGGGCGACCTTTTATTGCCGTCAGTGCCAGAAGTAGTTCTCAGGAACAGGAAGGTTTGTAGGCCAGGTCAGCGTAGCGCCACCTGGCACAAAGACCGGGACAGAGCCGGTGTGGATGGGCGGCGCAGTGCAGCGCCAGCCTGCGTGGCTCATGCCCCAGCTGATGCGTTACTTCAGCTTATTCAACAGCGCCTGGTGGACGTTAGCTGGCAGGAAATGAGAAACGTCGCCCTGGTGACGCGCCACTTCCTTCACCAGTGAGGAAGAGATAAACGACCACTCTTTGCACGGCATCAGGAACACGCTCTCCAGCGTTGGCATCAGGTGGCGGTTCATGTGGGCCAGCTGCATCTCATACTCGAAATCCGCCACCGCCCGCAGGCCGCGAATTAAAATATTGGCCTGCTGCGCGCGGGCGAAACTGGCCATCAGGTCGCTAAAGCCGATAACCTCCACGTTAACCAGATGCGCTGTTGCCTGAGTGGCCAGCGCGATACGCTCGTCGAGGGTAAACATCGGCTTTTTGCTCGGGCTCGCGGCGATAGCCAGCACCACTTTATCGAACATGCTCGCCGCGCGGGTGACAATGTCGATATGACCGTTGGTGATGGGATCAAAGGTACCCGGATAGATCGCTTTTGTGCTCATGATTACCCTTTCTCCGAGTAGCCGTGGCTCAGCGCCCACAGCTCGGTATATTTCGTAAACGTATACTGCGCGTTGACCATCGCCAGTAACCAGCCCTGCTTACCGTCCAGCACCCCACCGCGCAGCAGCAGCGTTTTCAGGAACGCGCCCAGGGTATGGCTGAAAATGCCCGCCATCGAGGTCTTCTTGCCCTTGCGGTGGCGCTCAAGCGCCCACGCGGCAGCATACGCCAGCTGTTTTTGCTGGAAGCCAGCGAAGTCGCGGCAGGTCAGATGCAGGAGATCGCCGGTTAGCGGAATGACCTCTGCGCCCAGGCTATCCAGCGATTCATGGACCAGATTATCGTTATAGCGGTAACGGGCGCGTTCGTACAGGCGCAGCACGCGATCGGGATACCAACCGCTGTGGCGCATAAAGCGTCCGAGAAAGTAGTTGCGACGAGCAATACTGTAGATGGCGCCGCGCTGCGGCGCTGCCAGCACCTTAAGAATAGCCTGCCTGAGTTCTGGCGTGACGCGCTCATCGGTATCGATCATCAACACCCAGTCGCCGGTGGCATAGTCCTGCGCGCGCTGGCGCTGAATGCCATAGCCTCGCCAGTCGGTATGGGTATAGACCTGGGCGCCGAGGCGGCGGGCCAGCTCGACGGTGTTGTCGGTACTGCCAGAGTCGAGGACGATGATTTCATCTGCCCAGCTAACGGAGTCCAGACAATCCGGCAGCAGGTCCGCTGCATCTTTGGCGATCATCACCACGGAAAGCCGGTTCGACATTAATGACTCCGTTGCGGCATGTAAGGTTGCAGTAACTTGAGCAGACGCGACAGCGCGCCCTGGTTCTGGTGCAGCACTTCCACCGCGTGACGGCCATACCACAGGCGGTAGTCTTCATCGGTCAGGAGCGTGGACACTTCCCTGACCAGCGAGTCGGCGTCGGTGACCGTGATCAGGCCATCATCCTGCTGCAGCTTGGCGCAGATATCTTTGAAGTTGAAGGTATGCGGCCCCATCAGCACCGGAATGGCATGCGCCGCCGGCTCGAGCGGGTTATGGCCGCCGCGCTCCACCAGGCTGCCGCCAACGAAGGCGAGGTCGGCAATGCCGTAGAGCAGCATCAGTTCACCCATGGTATCGCCAATCACCACCTGGGTACTGGAGGAGGGGATCTCGCCGGTGCTGCGCAGAGTAAAGCTCATTCCGGCCTTTTGCACCATCTCACGCGCGTCGGGGAAGCGCTCCGGATGCCGAGGAACGAGGATCAGCAGCAGGTTCGGGAAGGTCTCCAGCAGTTTTTTATGCGCCTGCAGGATGATTTGTTCTTCGCCGTCGTGAGTGCTGGTGGCAATCCAGACCTTGCGGTGTGGCGCCCATTGGCGGCGCAACGTAATCGCGCGGGCCGCCAGCTCCGGGGTGACGGAGATATCGAATTTCAGACTTCCGGTGACCGCCAGCTGGTTGCGCTTCAGTCCGAGAGCAAGGAAGCGGTTGCCATCCTCTTCATTCTGCGCGGCGATAAGCGTAATACGGCTTAACAGGCGGCGCATAAAACCGCCCAGTTTGGCATAGCCTTTGGCGGAACGTTCAGAAAGGCGGGCGTTGGCGATCACCAGCGGGATCTTACGCTTATGCAGCGCGGCCACCATATTCGGCCATAGCTCGGTTTCCATCACGATAACCAGCTTCGGCTGAACGGTATTCAGGAAGCGGTTCATGGCGCCGGGCAGATCGTAGGGCAGATAGACGTGATGGACATCTTTGCCGAACGCCGACATGGCGCGCTCGGAGCCGGTCGGCGTCATGGTGGTGACGGTGATCGGCATCGAAGGGTAGCGGTGGCGCAGAGCGCGAACCAGCGGAATGGCGGCCAGGGTTTCTCCGACGGAAACGGAGTGCAGCAGAATGCCATCCGGCTCTACCTTGTTCTGACAGAAGCCATAGCGTTCCGCCCAGCGTTTACGATAGGCAGGAGCCTTACGACTGCGCAGCAGCAGCCGCAGCCACACCAGCGGCTGAATAAGGTAAAGTAGGGTGGTATAAAGCAATTCCAAACTATTTATCCGTTCTCTGTTTTGGCGGGCAAATTCTAAGCATTTAGCCCGCGTAAAGCTATCTCTTTGGCGGAAACAGCGGGTTTTTGGTCTATACCGCGTGGCGATAACGCTTAATACGCAGATAACGGCGTCCCAGTCGCCAGCGTAAACGGAAAGTACAGGCGTTTTTCCAGATTAACCGCCAGATACCGCGGTCGAAGAATTCTTTAATAATAACATGCTTTTTCGACTCATCTTTCATGCTGTCGAAGGTGTGGATGATCCCCAGGCCTTCTTTGGCGATCTGCCAGCGACAGGCGGTGATATGGCGCACTTTATCCGGGTAGCGCTGGTTGATCGCCTCCAGCATCTCCAGAATCTTCATATAGTGGCGCGCCGAACGCATCAGCGTGTCGTCGTTGTCCGGCTTATGCGACACCGACTCAGAGTGGATGTAGTAATCATAGAACTGCTGGCTGGTGTACTGCACGCGCTCCGCGGCCAGCAGCGCCTCTGTCGTCCACGGGATATCCTGATGGCGCAGGCCGGGCTCGAAATGGAAGTGATGCTGGCGGATAAAGTCGTGGCGATAGATGTTGAGCCAGGTGACGTGTAGAAACTTCCGCGAGTCCAAGGCCTGCTTGAGCCAGACATGACCCGGCAGCACGCCGGTCGAGGGCAGGCGATCCAGCGGGAAGATCGGGTGGCTCTCGCGGCGCTTTTCATACACGTAGGTGCCGTTGCAGGTCGCGATATCGAGATGTTCTTTCTCGGCCATCTCCAGCAGCGTGCGATACATGTCCGGATAGAGTTTGTCGTCGATATCCGGAAACGCCAGATATTTGCCGCTGGCGGCGGCGAGGCCGGTATTGCGCGCGACCGAGACGCCCTGGTTTTCTTGCTCCAGTACCTGGACGTTCTGCAGCCGATCCCGCCATTCGGCGATCACCGCCAGGCTGTTGTCTGTCGAACCATCGTTCACCAGGATCAGTTCATAGCTTTCCAGCTGCTGCTGTTCAAGGCACTCAAAGAACTGCGCAAGAAATTTCTCACCGTTGTAGACGGCAGCCACGATGCTCAATAAAGGCGTTTGACTCATAAATCTTCGATCCTGGTTAACTAACGGCGTCAGGTGCGCTGCAGCTGACGGTACTGCTGACAAATGGACACGACGCTGAATTTTTCCAGCGCGGCGTCGTCGATAGTCGGCGGGTTATGGTAAATGCTTTGCATCGTCTGAGCCAGCGCCGGACTGGTCAGATCCGCCAGACCGCGGGCAAGTTCGCCGGTGAGGATCTCGGTGACGCCGCCGGGGCAGCGGGTGCTGGCAACCGGCGTATGCAACAGCAGCGCTTCCACCACCACATTGCCGAATCCTTCGCTATCGGAGCTTAAAACCAGCATCCGTGCGCCTTTGATCCACGGTAAGGGGTTTTTCTGAAAACCCTTGAACCACACCCGATCGTCAACCTGCAGCGTTTTGGCCAGCTGGCGCAGGCGCTGCTCTTGCTCCGGTTTTCCCTGGCCTAACAGCACCAGCGGCGCGTCAATGCCGCTTTGCGCATAGGCTTCAAGCAGGCGGTCGTGGCGTTTGCCTGGATGGAAGCGGCCGACGTGAATCAGATAGTCACCGGCCGGTCGCTCGCTCTCGGCTTCCGCCTCGGCGCGCAGAGTGGCGATATCGAAGGGGTTGTAGATGGTTTTCAGCTGTGCCGGACGCAGGGCGAAGGCTTCCACCAGATCGCGTCCCACGGCGTCGGAAACCGCCACCACGTTGCGACCCTGGTAAATTCGCTTAATTTTCTGCTGCTTCATCCAGCGGTCAAAGCCGGTGCGGTGCCCGAGATAGGAGGCAGAGAATACGCCGTGCAGGCAGAACCAGACGTTACGCTCGCGCAGCGCCCGGCTGCGGGCGACGATGCGGTCGGTTTTGTGCAGGTTGGAAAGCACGAGGTCAAATTGCCCCTGCTGTTCGGCCCGGATGACCGCGGCGTCCAGCTGGCGGGCGCGGCGGGACAGCTCGGTCAGCTTGCGCCACGGTTTACGGCAGCGATCGGCCACCACCTGATAGTCGAGACCCTCGGGCAACGGATACTCGCAGACATCGCGCAGCGAAATGAGCGACACCCGATCGCCGTCGCGCAGGAACTGTGCTGCCAGGGTCAGGACCACTTTTTCCGCGCCGCCGCCGGGTAAACCGTCAATCACAAATAAGATGCGCATCGTTATTTCACCAGATCCTGATAAAGAGAAAGCAGCTGGGTTGAGAGTCGCTCGCTGGTGCAGGCCATGATGCGCTCGCGGGCGCGACCACCTTGCGCGGAGCCCAGCGCGCGGGCAGGCAGGGCCATCACCGCCTGCTGCAGCGCCGGGATATCCAGGGCGTCGCAGACGTAACCGTTGTGGCCGTCGACGATAAACTCCGCCCCGCCGCAGCCGGTGGTGGTGATCACCGGCAGACCGCAGGCCATTGCCTCGAGAATGACGTTGGGGAACGGATCGTAGAGGGTGGGCAGCAGCAGACCATCGGCCATCTGATAGAAGGGCAGCGTCTCCGACTGCATGCCGAAGAAGCGCACCCGCGCTTCGCAGCCGAGACTCTTCGCCAGCGCCTGATAGCGCGGCTGATCCTTATCTTTGCCAACCACCAGCAGATAGCGATTGGTGGGGGCGATGGCGCGGATTGCCGCCGCCAGTCCCTTGCGCTCAAAGCCGGAGCCGACGTAGATCAGGCAGGTCGCCTGCAGCGGTAGCTGCCATTTGGCGCGTAAGGCGGCAAAGGTCTCTTCGTCCGGCGGCAGGAAGCGCTGGTTATCAATGGCGTTGTAAATAACGTGGATCTTCTCCGCCGGCAGGCCAAAGTCTTCGATGATCTCGCGCTTGATCATCTCGGCGTTGCAGATCACCCCGCGCAGGTGTGAGTCTTCATACATCTCGCGCTCCGCCTGCATGACGTAGCGGTGGTAACGGTCGGCGAACAGCAGGCGGCTTTTCCAGGCCGGTAAAATGCGCGAGCGCTGCTGCAGCCAGCGGCGATGAACGCCATCGCCAGCGCGGTAGAGATCGCAGCCGGGAATACGTTCATGGCTCTGCACCAGGTCAAAAGACTCACGCTGCCAGAGCGCACGCGCGGCGTTGGCAAAGCCGCGCTCGCGGCTGATGCGCCCCCATTTACGTGGGTTACAGATATGGATCTGCCAGTCCGGTTTCACCGGCCCCTGCCATTCGCGGGTGATGACGTTCAGCTGCAGATGACTGCTGTCGAGGGCTTCCAGCGCGCGGGAGACAAACCGTTCTGCGCCGCCGTCCGGGCGGTACTTCTGCCGCACCAGAGCCAGCCTGAATTTACTCATGCCAGTACCTTTTTCGCCGCTGCGATCACGGCGTCGGTAGGAATTAAATCGAGATAACGTTCTTCGGTGTTGGTGTTGATGGCGTCCGGATCGGGCAGTGGACCGAAGTCGCCGGCCCAGATCACCTCGCCTTTCGCCTGCCACGGACGCCAGAAGGTCAGCTTCGAGGGGCCGAACAGGGCGACCAGCGGAGTGCCGAGCGCCGCAGCCATATGCATCGGCACCGAGTCGACGCCGATAAACAGGCGGGCGTGATCGATCACCGCCGCCAGCTGGCGCAGCGTTAACTGGCCGGCTAAAGAGTGCAGACGCGCCTGCGGGCAGCCGGCGATGATGGTGTCCACCATCTTCTTCTCTCGATCGTCGGGGCCGGAGGTGAGCACCACCGCGTACCCCTCGGCGGACAGCGCGTTGATCAGGGCGCTCATACGATCTTCGCGCCAGCATTTAAAAAACCAGCGCGACGTTGGCTGGATGACGATGTAGTTTTCCCGGAACTCCTCCGGCAGCAGGGCGCGGCTGGTGGCCCAGTCTGCTTCGCTGTAGCCCATCCGCGCCGGCGCGTCGTTCAACGGGAGACCGAGCGGAGCGAGAATAGAGAGATTCTGCTGTACCGTATGCAGCTGGTTGTGCTGTTGGGTGGAGGCCAGCGCGGTGTGGCAATAGCGCCAGACCGGGTGGCGGCGCTTCGGAAAATCAAAACCAATCCGCGTCGCGGCGCCGGTCAGTTTGCTGATAATCGCGCTCGGCCACTGGTCAGCAAGGTTAAGCACCATATCGTATCGCTGCTGACGCAGCGTCTGAATGAGCTGCCATTGCATCTTCAACTGATGCCTTTTTCCCTGCTTTTTCCAGCGGCGATCGAGACCATAAATATGATGGATATCGGGGTTGGCGGCGAGCATATCCCGGGTCTCTTCATACAGCAGCACATCCACGCTGGCGGCGGGATACTGCTGTTTCAGCGCGTGAATAAGCGGCGTGATCAGCAGCATGTCGCCATGATGGCGCAGCTTAATGACCAGGATCCGCGCCGGGTTCAACGGGCCGCGGGAGAGGGTTTCAGGCGTCATACTCTGTTCTTCATCCAGGATAAGGGTTCCGATTCTAGGGGATCAGACAGATTGAGAGAAGCGTTGTATTGCTCTACCATGACCCGATACGTATGGCCTGAGGACGTTTTCGTGCACAATCCCGCATTTCTCATCACGATTGATACAGAGGGCGATAACCTCTGGCAAAAACATGACAGCATCACCACCGAGAATGCGCGTTATCTCCCGCGTTTTCAGCAGCTTTGCGAAAAGTATGGCTTTAAACCGGTCTATTTGACCAACTATGAAATGGCCATCGACCCCTTTTATATCGAATTCGCCAGAGACGTGATTGCCCGCGGCACCGCGGAAGTCGGCATGCATCTGCATGCGTGGAACAGCCCGCCGACCGAGCCGCTGACCGCCGATGACTGGCGGCATAAGCCTTATCTCATTGAATACAGCGATGCCATGATGCGTGAGAAGGTCGACTATATGACGCATCTGCTGGAGGATACTTTCCAGACTAAAATGGTCAGCCATCGCGCCGGGCGCTGGGCCTTTGACGAGCGCTATGCGCGTCTGCTGGTGGAGCACGGTTATCAGGTGGATTGCTCGGTGACCCCGCGGGTGAACTGGAAGACCGCCAAGGGAGCGCCGCAGGGCGATGGCGGGACCGATTATCGCCGCTTCCCGCAGCATGCCTATTTTCTCGATGAAAATGATATCAGCCGCGAAGGCCACTCTCCGCTGCTGGAAGTGCCGATGAGCATTCAGTACAAGCACTCAGCGTGGATGAACAGCGTGAAGCAGGGCTACGATCGCCTGCGGGGTAAAGTGCGTTCCCCCTCCGTACACTGGCTGCGTCCGATGGGCGGCAACGTGGAGACGATGAAAAAAGTCGTCGAACAAACGTTGACGCAGGGCAATGACTACGTGGAATATATGCTCCACTCTTCAGAGTATATGCCCGGCGGCAGCCCCACGTTCCAGAATGAACGGGATATTGAGCGTTTATACGCTGACCTTGAAGCCTTTTTTAGCTGGCTGGCGCCGCAGGTGAAGGGCATGACGTTGGCAGAATATTACCAGCGGAAAATCACACAGCGCTAACACAGCTCAAGGTACCGTATGCGTATCCTTAAACAATTAACGCGGAAAAAGAATGCTTTTTTCCGCGGCATTAAATTTAATTTAATTAACTATCGATACAGAAATAAGCCGGCGCGTAAAGCCTTCGACCCAGCGGCTGTCCGCCGCGTACTGCTATTGCGCCTGGACGATAAAGTCGGGGATATGGTGGTCACGACCGGCTGCGCCAGAATACTGGCCGAACGGGGATATCAGGTTTCGGTGTTAACCGGACCAATATGCTGCGAAATATTAGCAGGCTCAGAATTCATTCAGCAAGTATATTTATATCGGCCGCGCATGTCCTTAAATACGTTGCGGGCGGTAGGTTTTGATGCAGTTATCGATTTTGATGACGTCACCAGCTATGAACGCTTTAAATTACTCGCCGATTTACGGGCGGCCAGCGTGATTGGTTTTAATAAAGATCAATATAAACTTTACGATCATTCGATCGCTTTTTTTGACAGCAACAGCCATATTTCCCAGCGCTATAAACAGGTGGTGAAACTGTTTGGCATCGTTGACGACCACCCGTATCACTATCATCTCCCCGGCTGCCGCCATGAGCGGGAGAAAGTGGCTCGCTTGCTTTCCCAGGCCGGAGAGGTCGAACTGCGTATCGCCATTAACCCTTTTACCGCGTCTGAGGATAAAGACTTCTGTCGTCACCAGGTGGCGACCCTTGTCGAGCGGTTACGCGCCCTACCTTACCGGGTCTGTATCGTGATGGTGGGGCGTAGTGAGAAAATCCGCCAGCTGGGGCTGGATATGGCGCTGTATATCGCCGACAGCACCATCAACTCCGCCGTCGAAGTGATCCGCAGCTGTGATTTAGTCATTACGCCAGACACCTCGATCGTGCATATCGCCCGGGCCTTCGATAAACCGATGGTGGCGGTCTATAACAAGCGCAAACTCAAGGATACCGGGCTGCCCGGCTATCACATCTGGGCGCCGGGCTATGACAAGGCGAAACAGATTGTCTGTGAAGAAGCGAATGTCGCCGATGTGGCGATTGAGTCGGTGTGGCCCGTGATTAAAGAGCAGGCCGACCGGCTGGTCGCCGCCCGCAGTTGATTTAAAAGTGAATATAAAAAAGGGCCGCTGACGGCCCTTTTTGTTAGCGTTTTTCCGCCAGCCCTTTGCTGAGCGCGATGCCCAGCGGCAGCCAGAACAGCACCCAGGTTTCCCGGGGGTTGCTGATGATAAACATCCCCTGCGAGGCCATAAACACCAGCGCGTAAAACAGGATCGCCAGACTGTAGCGGCTGTCGGTGTGGCGCTTGCGCCACGCCTGCCATAGCCCGCAGGCAATGACCGCCAGCAGCAGCAGTAACCCCAGGATGCCGCCTTTCAGCAGGGCGCCCATATACACGCTGTGGGTGGTGGTGATGTGCTCGCCGCTGTAGTTGATGAAATCCAGTTCATAGCTGAAGCCGCGCCCCAGCCACGGCTGGCTGGCCATCTCCGACAGCGTATGATGCCAGATGCTCAGGCGCAGCCCGCTTTGGGTGCCAAGCTCTTCGAAACGGGCGAGCAGCATGTCGCCCACCGGCGTCATGACCAAAAGCAGCGCTACCAGCACAGCCAGCGCCGCGGCGATCAGCAGGTTGCGGCGGGTGAAGACGTGCAGGTGCAACGTGCAGCCGACCGCCAGCACCAGGGCGATGATCGGCCCACGGCTTTGGGTGAGCAGCAGCATCACCAGCATGATGACCACCGGCAGATAGAGCCAGTGGCTGGCTTTTTCTTTCAGTAGCATGCCGCAGATTAAAATGCCGATGCCGCAGTAACCGGCAAGATCGATAACGTTCGTTGGCCCGGGGTTCTCGGGGGAGACCGCTCGTGCAGTGAGGACCAGCGTGTGGTCGATAATCAGCGTCCACAGGGAGAGCACGGTGATCCCGCCAACCACCGCCAGCATGGCCAGGCGGCGGGTCCGTTCGTCGCTGAGCAGCATCGTCATCAGCAACAGATACCCCGTCAGATACACGCCGTGGGTGATCGGCGAGTCAATATGCTGCGGCGTATGTCCCCACAGGTTACTGAGGGCGTAATAGATAAAGAAAGCCGCCAGCAGCGTCCAGGTCTGCCACTGCTCGCGTAACACCCCGGCCAGCGCCTGGCGGTTTTCCTGGCGTACCAGCGACAGCAATAGCAGCAGGATCGATAAATGCAGCAGATTATTGGTCCGGGTGGACATGCAAAAAATCGCGCTGAAAAATAAAAACAAAGGAAAGACAATCGAGTAACCCTGTCTGGCGAAGCTACTCACTTTTAAAGTACTCATTAAACGCAACCTTTTCGAAGATAGTATCCGGCACAGCGCTTTCTGGGGAAAAATTAATCACCCGAATCTGACGTTGCTGCAGTACCTGCGCGGCATGCGCAAAGGAGGGCATGACGAGGGTATCCACTTTTGTTGCCAGGTAAGAAGGCAATTTTTCTTGTTGTGTTTCGTAGAATCGCGGCTGGTTAAAGTTGGTCATATCCAGGCCGCTCACCAGGATAGTATTGAAGCCCAGCCAGGCGAGAATTTGCAGCGCCCAGTAGACCACCGTGCCGGCATCAAAGATGCCCTGGCGAATATCGGTGCTAAAACAGATATCCGGGCGCTGAGGATGAAAGCACATCGCCGCATTCTGCTGGTAAGTGCGCTTTATCGCTTCGCTGGCGACTTTCGGCTGGTAAATCTTATAGCAACCGTCCTCAATCAACGCCAAACGGCAGCGTAGTGCGTCCCCATAGCGATCGAGGATTTTGGCGATCCCGTGCATGGTGGTGAACAGCAGAATCTCCGGCTGGCTGACAATGGCGCGGATAATATCAGGCTTCTTATCGAAAAATTCCATGTCGACGATGGTATAGAGCGAAAAGTGTAGCCGGTCGGCAAGATGCCAGGCGCCATTGACGCCCATCACCGGGATCGTTTTCGACAACAGGGAAAAATCGATATTGCGGGTTGAGGGGCCGGTGGCGGTCAGCAGGACTTCGCCCTGCATGCTGTTTTTCAGCGCGCTCAGGCTGACCAGCGGCACCGTTTTCCCTTTATAGCGTAACGCGCTGATTTCGCCGCTTGGCGCGCGCGTAATACGGGTAAAAGGCCACAGATTTTCATTGTGGCGATAAGCGCGAGGGCGCGTATAGCGGTAGATCTGTTTAAACAGGGATCCCATCAGAGCAGCCCCTGATTTTGCAGGAGAAGATGAACCCGGCTGGCCGGAATATCGCTGGTGCTGGTGCTGTTTTCCGGCCTGACGATATGCTGGTTTTTACCGTATCCGCCAATCAGCCCCGGATCGGTCGGGCCGTAGAGCGTGAAGTTCGGTTTATCCAGCGCGGCGGTCAAATGACTCAGTCCGGTATCGACCGAGACGACAGCCCGGGCGCTGGCCAGAACCTGCGCCACCTGCTCAAGGCTCATGCGCGGCAGCACTTCAACATACTCTCGGCCTTCCGCCAGTCGTTTTGCCCGCGCCTCTTCGTGCGGGGCGCCCCACGGCAGCTTAATGCGGACGCCGCTGTCGGCCAGCAGATCGAGAAGCTCCTGCCAGCGGGTTTCCGGCCAGTGCTTATCATCGCGGGTGGTGGCGTGCAGAAACACCAGATAGGGCGCGGCAGCGCTAGCCTCGTGCTGCAGGAAATGGCGCGCAATGGCGTAATCCCCCTGGGTCTGGGGTTTCGTGTAGCCAAGGCTTTTGGCGAACAGCTCGCGGGTACGCTCCACCGCGTGCTGCTGTTTCGCGATATGGTGGCGGCGGTTGTAAAACAGGCTCGCCAGCGGCTCGCGGGCCGTTTGCCAGTCCATACCGTGCTTGACGCCGTGCGCCAGGCGAGTAACCAGCGCGGCGCTTTTCACCAGCCCCTGGGCGTCGATGATGGCGTCATACTTTACCGCCTGCACGGCCTCGCGGAAGGCTTGACGCTCCGCTTTAATCGGCGCGGAAAACCAGGCTTTACGCCAGCGGCGGATCGCCACCGGGATCACCCGCTCGACGCTTTCATGCCAGGAGGGGATCTGCGCGAAACCCTCTTCAACCACCCAGTCGAAGCGAATGCCGGGGATGGCCTGCGCAGCGTCGGTTAGCGCGGGCAGCGTGTGTAGCACGTCGCCCATGGACGAGGTTTTTACGATCAATACCCGCATCCGTTACGCTTCCTCGTGCTCGGTTTTTTCCGCTAACAGTTCGTTCAGCTCTTGCAGGACGCGTTCTGGGGTGATGTCGATCAGGCTCTGATGATAGCCTTCCGCGGCATCGCCTTTGCGCACCTTGTGGTAGCCGCTAATCAGGCGGATAACCCGCGCTTTATGCGACAGCGGCGGGGTGAAGTCCGGGCTGCTCGGGCCATACAGCGCCACCAGCGGGCGGTCCAGCGCGGCGGCGACGTGCATCAGCCCCGAATCGTTAGTCACTACAGCTTTACAGGCGGCGATCAGAATGACCGCCTGCTCCAGCTGGGTTTCACCCGCCAGATTACGACACCAGGCCTGCTGCTCGCTGCTGAGGGCGGCGATGATCTCTTTGCCGGCCTCGTTATCTTTCGCCGAGCCGAATAACGCAATCTGATAGCCATCGTCGATAAGCTTTTTCGCCAGCGCAGCATAGTGATAGTGCGGCCAGCGTTTGGCCGGACCGAATTCCGCGCCGGGGCAGAAGCCGATGATCGGCCGCTCGTTTGAGAGATTAAAGGCGTTGCAGGCCTGTGATTTTTCGCCATCGTTGACCTGCAGCTGCGGCCACAGCAGCGGCTGCGGCAGATCTTTGGCGCAGCGCATCACGCCGTTGTCGTAGGCCAGCGCCACGTAGCGTTCCACCATCAGCGGCCAGGCGTCTTTGTCCAGCACCCGGGCGTCGTTGAGCAGGCCGTAGCGCATCTCGCCGCGCCAGCCGGTGCGCAGCGGGATGTTGGCAAAGAAGGGGACTAATGCCGATTTAAACGAGTTCGGCAGCACGTAAGCGCGATCGTAGCGACGCTCGCGCAGGCTGTGGCCGAGCTTGCGGCGTTCGCCGATAGCCAGCGCGCCGTGGCCCAGCGGCATCGGGATCGCTTCATTCACTTCCGGCATGCGCGATAGCAACGGACGGCACCAGGCTGGCGCCATCACGTCGATAATCGCCTGGGGATAGCGCGCCCTGAGCGTACGATAAAGACTTTGCGACATCATCATGTCGCCCACCCAAGACGGGCCTACCACCAGAATTTTCATGTTATCTCTTACGCATCCCGATTCAGCCAGGCCATATATTCCGTTACGCCTTCGGCAACGGTTTTGAACGGTTTGTCATAGCCCGCTTTGCGCAGGTTAGTCAGATCGGCCTGGGTGAATGCCTGGTAGCGGCCTTTCAGTTTGTCCGGGAACGGGATGTACTCAATGCTGCCTTTTTTATGGAAAGCCAGGGTCGCATCGGCAACCGCCTGGAAGGATTCCGCGCGGCCGGTGCCAAGGTTGAAGATCCCGGACACGCCGTTTTCCCAGAACCACAGGTTGACGTCTGCCACGTCGCCCACGTAGACGAAGTCGCGCTTGAAGCCGTCGCTGCCTTCGAACAGTTTCGGACTTTCGCCATTATTCAGCTGGGTGTTGAGGTGGAAAGCGACGCTCGCCATGCTGCCTTTGTGGCCTTCGCGCGGCCCGTAGACGTTGAAGTAGCGGAAGCCGACGATCTGCGAATTGGCTTCCGGCAGGATCTGGCGGACGTATTCGTCGAACAGGAATTTGGAGTAGCCGTAGACGTTCAGCGGCTGTTCGTACTCACGGGACTCGATGAAGTCGCTGGTGCGCCCGCCGTAGGTGGCGGCGGAAGAGGCGTACAGGAACGGGATTTCGCGCTCCAGGCAGTAGTGCAGCAGCTCTTTAGAGTACTGATAGTTGTTATCCATCATGTACTTGCCATCCCACTCGGTGGTGGAAGAGCACGCGCCTTCGTGGAAGATCGCTTCGATTTCACCGAACTCTTCACCCGCCATTATCTGGATCAGAAAGTCTTCTTTATCCATGTAGTCAGCGATGTTCAGGTCAACCAGATTCACAAACTTGGTGCCGTCTTTCAGATTGTCGACAACCAGAATGTCGGTGATGCCTTTGTCATTCAGCGCTTTAACGATGTTGCTGCCGATAAAGCCTGCGCCGCCGGTAACGATGATCATAACTGTACCTTTGAAGTTGGGAGCCCGAAGACAATCCGGGCATGAATGCTCATATCATATCACCACATGAGCAAGCCTACAGCCATTCGCAGAATAAGGTGCTGGGCTGACGTGATTTATGCTGCAAATAATTCATTCAGGCCTGCATCATCTCGTATCAGCGTATAGCTTTGGGTAATATGTGCCAAATTTTGCCGAATCTGGAGAGTTGCAATGCGTGGTGATTTCTACAAACAGTTAACGAGTAATCTGGAAACCGCTCGGGCCGAAGGCTTGTTCAAAGAAGAGCGGATCATCACCTCGGCGCAGCAGGCGGACATTACCGTCGGCGACAGCCATGTGATTAACTTCTGCGCCAATAACTATCTGGGTCTGGCGAACCACCCGGAACTGATTGCCGCGGCGAAATCCGGCATGGACAGCCACGGCTTCGGGATGGCCTCGGTGCGCTTCATCTGCGGTACCCAGGACACGCATAAGCAGCTGGAGAAGAAGCTGGCCGATTTCCTCGGTATGGAAGACGCGATCCTCTACTCCTCCTGCTTTGACGCCAACGGCGGCCTGTTTGAAACGCTGCTCGGGCCGGAAGACGCCATTATCTCCGACGCCCTGAACCATGCCTCGATCATCGACGGCGTGCGCCTGTGTAAAGCGAAGCGCTTCCGCTATGCCAACAACGACATGCAGGAGCTGGAAGCGCGTCTGAAAGAAGCGCGCGAGGCCGGCGCGCGTCACGTGCTGATCGCCACCGATGGCGTCTTCTCGATGGATGGCGTGATCGCCAACCTGAAAGGCGTTTGCGACCTGGCGGATAAATACGATGCGCTGGTGATGGTCGATGACTCCCACGCCGTCGGCTTCGTCGGCGAAAACGGCCGCGGCTCTCATGAATATTGCGACGTGATGGGTCGCGTCGACATCATCACCGGCACGCTGGGTAAAGCGCTGGGCGGCGCCTCCGGGGGCTACACCGCCGCACGCAAAGAGGTGGTTGAGTGGCTGCGCCAGCGTTCCCGTCCGTATCTGTTCTCCAACTCTCTGGCGCCGGCCATTGTGGCCGCCTCCATCAAAGTGCTGGAGATGGTTGAAGAGGGTGCAGACCTGCGCGATCGGCTGTGGGCTAACGCGCGTCTGTTCCGCGAAAAAATGACCGCGGCAGGCTTCACGCTGGCGGGCGCCGACCACGCCATCATTCCGGTGATGCTGGGTGAAGCGGTGGTGGCGCAGAACTTTGCCCGCGAGCTGCAGAAAGAAGGGATCTATGTCACCGGCTTCTTCTATCCGGTGGTACCGAAAGGCCAGGCGCGTATTCGCACCCAGATGTCGGCGGCGCATACCCCTGAACAAATTGAGCGTGCGGTGGAAGCCTTTACCCGCATCGGCAAACAACTGGGCGTCATCGCCTAATAAGGGTGTGAGATGAAAGCGTTATCCAAACTGAAAGCGGAAGAAGGCATCTGGATGACCGACGTACCGGAACCGGAAGTCGGCCATAACGATCTGCTGATTAAAATCCGCAAGACCGCTATTTGCGGAACCGACGTGCACATCTACAACTGGGATGAGTGGTCGCAGAAGACCATTCCGGTGCCGATGGTGGTCGGTCACGAATACGTCGGCGAAGTAGTGGGGATTGGTCAGGAAGTGCGCGGCTTTAAGATTGGCGACCGCGTCTCCGGCGAAGGGCATATCACCTGCGGCCACTGCCGCAACTGCCGCGCGGGCCGCACCCATTTGTGCCGCAACACCATCGGCGTGGGCGTTAACCGCCCGGGCTGCTTTGCCGAGTATCTGGTGATCCCGGCTTTTAACGCCTTTAAAATCCCCGACAATATCTCTGATGACCTGGCGTCTATCTTCGACCCGTTCGGCAACGCGGTGCACACCGCGCTCTCCTTCGATCTGGTCGGGGAAGATGTACTGGTTTCCGGCGCCGGTCCGATCGGCGTGATGGCGGCGGCGGTGGCGAAACACGTCGGCGCGCGTAACGTGGTGATCACCGACGTCAACGAGTACCGTCTGGAGCTGGCGCGCAAAATGGGCGTCACCCGCGCGGTGAACGTGGCGAAAGAGAACCTCAACGACGTGATGGCCGAGCTGGGCATGACCGAAGGTTTCGACGTGGGCCTGGAGATGTCCGGCGCGCCGCCGGCGTTTCGCAGCATGCTCGATACCATGAACCACGGCGGCCGTATCGCGATGCTGGGTATCCCGCCGTCGGATATGTCCATCGACTGGACCAAGGTCATCTTCAAAGGGCTGTTTATTAAAGGGATCTATGGTCGCGAAATGTTCGAAACCTGGTACAAAATGGCGGCGCTGATCCAGTCTGGTCTGGACCTTTCACCGATCATCACCCACCGCTTCGGCATTGATGATTTCCAGAAAGGTTTTGACGCGATGCGCTCCGGCCAGTCCGGTAAAGTGGTTCTGAGCTGGGAATAACGCCTCCGGGCTGTTGTAAAAATCAGCAAAAAAGGCGCCTGCGGGCGCCTTAATTTAGATTTGGATAACATTTTTAGCCTGCTTAATATTAAGCGCACAATTTCTACATCGATTTTACGGTTATTCGCTTATACAGTGTGTTTAGTCGCGGTTTAACTTTGTAACTATCATGCTTAAACTCTCCGTATGCTTACTGACCTGTAACTCTGCGCGCCTGCTGATGGAGGTGCTGCCGCCGCTGCTGAAGGTGGCCGATGAATGTATCGTCGTCGACTCCGGCAGCACCGACGAAACGGTCTCTATTTGTCAGCAGTTTGGCCTCACCGTCCATCATCATGCCTATAAAGCCCACGGCGCCCAGATGAACTACGCCATCGGGCTGGCCAGCCATGACTGGGTGCTGTGTATGGATAGCGATGAGATTCTTGATAATGACGTAGTGGCGGCCATTCAGGCGCTAAAAGCGGGGGAGGAGCCGGACCCAACCTGCGCCTGGCGTCTGCCGCGCTACTGGTTTGTGCTCGGCACGCAGGTGCGAACGATCTACCCTATTTCTTCGCCGGATTACCCGGTGCGTCTCTTTAACCGCCAGCAGGCGCGGTTTAACGACCGGCCGGTGGATGACCAGGTGGTCGGACACGCACGCTCCGTCAGGCTGCCGGGCTTTGTACGCCATGACACCTTTTATTCGCTGCATGAAGTGTTTAATAAGCTAAACAGCTATACCACCCGGCTGGTGAAGTACCAGCAGATCAAACCTTCGCTGACGCGGGGGATCGTCAGCGCCATTGGCGCTTTCTTTAAGTGGTATCTCTTTAGCGGAGCGTGGCGCTATGGCAAAGTCGGCGTGGTCACCGGCCTGTACGCCACGTTTTACAGCTTTCTCAAATATTTTAAGGCGTGGTACGCCCACGAAGATAACCAGGCGCCCGTCGCGCAAAAGCGAACGGACCCCTGAGTGGTCTAGTTGCCGGGATTGTCCCAGCCCTGCCATTTGAGGCGATAGTACTGGACCAGCGCGCTCTGGCTGATGCTGTCGCTGAGGATAGTGAAGAAGCGGCTGGCGTTCACGGGCTCCAGCGGGCGCTTCGGCTTGCAATACTTCACGCCGTGGAACGGATTACGCGGCTTCTGCTGCTGCGGCGGCGTTTGTTGCGCGGGCGGCTGAGCGTAGTTTGGCGTCGAGTTGTCGACCTGCGGCTCGTTGAGCAGGCTGCTCGGGCGCACCAGCGTGATATCCGGCGGCAGGTTATAGACCATCTGCTGCAGCACCCGCACCGTCGTTGGATGCGGATGGCCAATGGCTATTGCCGAACCGTTGCGCCGCGCCAGGGCGATGGCGCGATTGAACTGGGTGCGGATATCGGCTTCATTCTGCGTATCGTCAAGAAACACCTTGCGCTTAATCACCTTCACCCCGGTGCCCTGCGCGGCGCGCATGGCCTGGGTGTTGCCGATGGTGACGCTGTCGAGAAAATAGAGATTGTAGCGCTCCAGGGCCTGCATCACCTTCTGCATGCCAAACAGGTTGGAGGTCATCGCGCTGCCCATATGGTTATTCAGCCCGATGGCGTAGGGAACTTTGCCGTAAGCCTCGCGAATGATGCGCTCGATCTCCTCGCTGCTCATTTCGGGACGCAGGGTGTCTTTTTCCAGCGGCTGTTTGCTGAGCGGCGCCATCGGCAGGTGGATGAGCACTTCATGGCCCAGATTATGCGCTTTCGTGGCCATTTCCCGGGCGTGCGGCGCGTTCGGCAGCACGGCGACGGAGATAGTTGACGGCAGCGCCAGCACCTGATTCTCGGTCTGCGGGCGGTAGCCAAAATCGTCAATAACGATGGAGAGTTTGCCAGCGAACGCTGGCGCCGCCAGAGCCAGCGAACCGGCTACGGCAAGAGCAATTGCGCGAAATTGAAGCAAAACTTATCTTCCCAACCACGGCTGTGGATTGACCGCCTGACCCTGGCGGCGAATTTCGAAATAGAGCGACGGACGGCCCTGACCGCCGCTGCTGCCTACGAGCGCGATAGGCTGACCGGCACGAACCTGCGTACCGACGCTGACCAGCGCGCTTTGGTTATAGCCATACAGGCTCATGTCGCCTTTGCCATGTTCGACCACCACCACCAGACCATAGCCCTGCAGCCAGTCGGCCAGAATGACCCGACCATCGGCAATGGCTCTGACTTCGGTGCCTTCAGACGCGGCGATAACCATCCCTTTCCAACGTAGTTCACCTTGCAGCTGTTCGCCATATCGATGAAGGAGCGGACCGCGAACCGGCCAGAACGCCTGGCCGCGCGGCGAGCCCAGCCCGCCGGTGCGTGACATCAGCGAACGCTCGCTTTCCGTTGGTTTATAGGTGGTGCCTTTGCGCGATGCTTCCTGCTGGCGGTCGCGCACCGCCTGCGCATCGCGAGCTTCCCGATCGGCTCGGGCTTTGGCGGCAGCCTCCGCCTGGGCGATACGACCGCGTAGGCGCGATTCGTTAGCCCGCAATTCACTTAACTGTTGCTGACCCTGCTGAATGGCGGACTCCAGACCGGAAAGGGTCTTTTTCCGTTCGTTACGCGCCTGCTCCAGCTTCGCCTGCTGGGCTTTTTGTTCGTAGACCAGCGTCTGCTGCTGGCTCTGCTTCTCTTCGAGCATCGACTTTTGCACCGCCATCTCTTCGCGCGTTTTCTTCAGCTCCGCAATAGTCTCCTGACGGGCCTGGTTGAAATAGCTGAAGTAGACCTGCATCCGCTGATTGCGCTGGCCCTCTTCACCGCTCAGCACCATCTGGATGCCGGTATGCGGCCCCTGGCGGAACGCGGCGTCAAGCTGCGCGGCGAGGTTACGTTCCTGAGACGCGCGCTGACGCTCCAGCTTCGCGAGAGAAGCGTTCATCTCGTCAATCTGCTTATTGAGCTGGTTCAGGCTGTCCTGGGTTTCACGCAGTTTGCGGGCCGCGGCGGCGATCGCCTCTTCCTGCGCTTTGAGCTGGGCGAGCAGGCTTGCGCGCTGCTGCTGCTGTTGCTTAATCGCCCGCTGCCTGGCGGCGATGTCGGCCTGGATGGACTTTAGCTGATCGCGATCGTCGGCGTGCGCAGATGACGCGCACAGCAATACGCCAGCGCTGAGCGCGCTGGCGTAAAGGACGGATCGAACTGCCGTTGCGATCCATGTAGTTGAATACGTCGCCTTTCCCCTCATGGGGAAGGATTATTCCACGATGAACAGCGGCTTGCCAGTCATCTCTTGCGGGATTTCCATTCCCATCAGCGACAGCATGGTCGGGGCGATGTCGGAAAGTTTACCGCCATTGACCGCTTTGACCGCTTTGTTACCGACGTAGATCAGCGGAACCGGCAGGTTGGTATGGGCGGTGTGCGCCTGACCGGTGGCCGGGTCGCGCATCTGCTCGGCGTTGCCGTGGTCGGCGGTGATCAGCAACTGGCCGCCAACGGATTCCACCGCCTGAGTCACCTGGTCGATGCAGTGATCCAGCGCTTCAACCGCCTTCACTGCCGCTTCCATCACCCCGGTATGGCCAACCATATCGCCGTTCGGGTAGTTACAGATGATGGTGTCGTATTTGCCACCTTTGATGGCGGCGACCAGTTTCTCGGTCAGCTCGGCGGAGCTCATTTCTGGCTGCAGATCGTAGGTTGCCACTTTTGGTGAGTTAATCAGAATACGCTCTTCGCCTTTAAACGGCTCTTCTACGCCGCCGTTGAAGAAGAAGGTGACGTGAGCGTATTTCTCGGTTTCGGAGATGCGCAGCTGGGTTTTATCGTGCTTCGCCATCCACTCGCCGAAGGTGTTAGCCAGTGAGGCGGGCGGATAAGCGCAGGCGACTTTGATGTCGGCGGCGTATTCGGTGAGCATCACGAAGTCGAGGTTAACCACTTTCTTACGCGCGAAGCCGTCGAAGTCGGCGTTGACGAAGGCGCGGGTGATTTCACGCGCGCGGTCAGCACGGAAGTTCATGAAGATCAGCGCGTCGCCGTCTTCCATCGCGGCATCGGCCTGGCCGGCGGCGCGGATAACGGTGGCTTTGACGAATTCGTCGTTTTCGTCACGGGCGTAGGCGGCCTGCAGACCCGCGACGGCGGTATCGGCCTGGAATTCGCCTTTCGCCAGGGTCATCAGATCATAAGCTTGTTCCACGCGATCCCAGCGGTTATCGCGATCCATGGCATAGTAGCGGCCAATAATAGACGCGATGCGGCCTTTGCCCAGCGCGGCAAATTTGGCTTCGAATGTCGCCAGCGTTTTTTCCGCGCTGCGCGGCGGCGTATCACGGCCATCAAGGAAGGCGTGCAGATAGATTTTCTCAGCGCCGCGCTCTGCTGCCAGCTCCACCATCGCCATGATGTGATCTTCGTGGCTGTGGACGCCGCCCGGAGACATCAGGCCCATGATGTGGACCGCTTTACCGGCGGCAACCGCTTTGTCGACCGCGGCGGTGAGTACCGGGTTGGCGAAGAAGGTGCGTTCTTTAATTTCAACATCGAGACGGGTCAGGTCCTGGTAGACGATACGACCGGCGCCCAGGTTGACGTGGCCTACTTCGGAGTTCCCCATCTGACGGTCCGGCAGGCCGACTTCCAGGCCAGATGCATCGATCAGGGTATGCGGACGTTTGGCCCACAGGGCGTCCATTACCGGCGTTTTAGCGCTGTAAATGGCGTTATCCTGTTGGTCTTCGCGATAGCCGTAGCCATCCAGAATCACCAGTACCATAGGTTTTTTAGAAACCGACATTGCGACAACCTCATGCTCAAAGACAGAAATTTTGCGTAATTTTACTACAGCTGAATCGTTTAAATCCCCGTGAAAGATCAAAGAAAGGGAAGGGGCGGCGTCAGAGGCGATGATGAAGGCGGCTTTTTTTTCGTGACCGCCCGCAGAAAATACATTACATCGCGCTCACTGGCTGTATTTGCCGCAATGCACAGGTATACTCCTTCCCTGGTTTTTTATCACTTAGTCGGGAGTTGTAACCCCCCATGCAAGAAATTATGCAATTCATCGGCCGTCACCCGGTCCTGAGCATCGCGTGGATCGCGCTGCTGGGTGCGGTACTCTTCACCACCTTTAAAGGGTTGATGTCGAAAGTTAAAGTCATCACCCGTGGTGAAGCGACGCGTCTTATCAATAAAGAAGATGCGGTGGTGGTCGACCTGCGTCAGCGTGACGATTTCCGTAAAGGCCATATTGCCGGCGCCATCAACCTGCTGCCTGCCGATATCAAAGCCAATAACGTCGGCGAGTTGGAAAAACACAAATCGCAACCCATTATTGTGGTAGACGGTTCCGGCATGCAGGCGCAAGAGCCAGCCAGCGCGCTGAACAAAGCCGGGTTTGAAAAAGTCTTTGTACTGAAAGAGGGCATCGCAGGCTGGAGCGGCGAAAACCTTCCTCTGGTACGCGGCAAATAACTTACCTCGCGTGGTAATGCCGCCGCGCTTTCCCCTTCATGCCTGACGTGAGGGGAAGCTCAGGCTGCGGCGTAAAACCCCAGGGTAAAAACAGGAGTAAAGTCATGGCCAATATTGAGATCTACACCAAAGCGACCTGCCCGTTCTGCGTACGCGCGAAAGCGCTGTTGAACAGCAAAGGCGTAACGTTCCATGAGTTGCCGATCGATGGCGATGCCGCGAAGCGTGAGGAGATGATCCAGCGCAGCGGACGGACGACGGTTCCGCAGATTTTTATTGATGCGCAGCACATTGGCGGCTGTGACGACTTGTATGCGCTTGATTCACGTGGTGGACTTGATCCCCTCTTGCGCTAATTTTTGCGCGCTTTCCCTGGCGGAAGCGCGTATTTAAGGACAACACGAAAGGGTTTTACTATGTCAGAACAAAACAGCACCGAAATGACCTTCCAGATCCAGCGTATCTATACCAAAGATATCTCTTTTGAAGCGCCGAACGCGCCGCAAGTTTTCCAGAAAGACTGGCAGCCGGAAGTTAAACTTGATCTGGATACCGCCTCCACCCAGCTGGCTGAAGGCGTTTATGAAGTGGTGCTGCGTGTGACCGTGACCGCCGCGCTGGGCGAAGAAACCGCGTTCCTCTGTGAAGTACAGCAGGGCGGTATTTTCTCCATCGACGGCATCGAAGGCACCCAGATGGCGCACTGCCTCGGCGCATACTGCCCGAACATTCTGTTCCCGTACGCGCGTGAGTGCATCACCAGCCTGGTTTCCCGCGGCACCTTCCCGCAACTTAACCTTGCGCCAGTGAACTTCGACGCGCTGTTTATGAACTATCTGCAGCAGCAGGCTGGCGAAGGTGCTGAACAACATCAGGATGCCTGATGAACGCACTTAATGCTGCAATGACTGTGATCGGTGCCGGCTCTTACGGCACCGCTCTTGCCATCACCCTGGCAAGAAATGGCCACCACGTTGTGCTCTGGGGCCATGACCCGAAACATATCGCGACGCTGCAACACGATCGCTGCAACGCCGCGTTCCTTCCCGATGTGCCTTTCCCGGATACGCTGCATCTTGAGAGCGACCTGGCCACCGCGCTGGCCGCCAGCCGAGACATCCTTGTCGTGGTGCCAAGCCATGTGTTCGGCCAGGTATTACGTCAGATTAAACCGCTGATGCGTCCCGACGCACGTCTGGTGTGGGCGACCAAAGGCCTCGAGGCTGAAACCGGCCGCCTGCTGCAGGACGTGGCGCGTGAAGCGCTGGGCGATGATATCCCGCTGGCGGTGATCTCGGGGCCAACCTTCGCCAAAGAGCTGGCCGCCGGTCTGCCGACGGCGATTTCGCTGGCAGCGACGGATCCGCAGTTTGCCGAGGATCTGCAGCACCTGCTGCACTGCGGCAAAAGTTTCCGCGTCTACATCAATCCGGACTTTATCGGCGTGCAGCTCGGCGGCGCGGTGAAAAACGTCATTGCCATCGGGGCCGGTATGTCGGATGGCATCGGCTTCGGCGCCAATGCGCGTACGGCGCTGATTACCCGTGGGCTGGTGGAAATGTCCCGTCTCGGCGCGGCGCTGGGCGCCGATCCGGAAACCTTTATGGGCATGGCCGGTCTCGGTGACCTGGTGCTCACCTGCACCGACAACCAGTCCCGTAACCGTCGCTTCGGCATGATGCTCGGCCAGGGTATGGACGTGCAGAGCGCCCAGGACAAGATTGGCCAGGTGGTCGAAGGCTACCGCAATACCAAGGAAGTTCGCGTTTTGGCACAGCGTTTAGGTGTCGAAATGCCAATAACCGAGGAAATTTATCAGGTATTGTATTGCGGAAAAATTGCGCGCGAGGCAGCATTGACCTTATTGGGTCGCGCCCGCAAGGACGAGCGCAGCAGCAATTAGCTTTCCTTTGTCACCTGAATGACCCTGCCAGCGCAGAACTGGCAGGTCATTATCATATCGTCTGGAGTATGCAATGCCGTGTGAAGAACTGGATATCGTCTGGAATAATATTAAAGCCGAAGCCCGGGCTCTGGCTGACTGTGAGCCGATGCTCGCCAGTTTTTACCACGCTACGCTACTCAAGCATGAAAATCTGGGCAGTGCGCTGAGCTATATGCTGGCCAACAAGCTGGCCTCGCCGATTATGCCAGCGATCGCCATTCGCGAAGTGGTGGAAGAGGCCTATGCCGCCGATCCGGAAATGATCGCCTCCGCCGCCTGCGATATTCAGGCGGTGCGCACGCGCGACCCGGCGGTGGATAAATACTCCACGCCGCTGCTCTACCTGAAGGGTTTTCATGCGCTGCAGGCCTACCGTATCGGCCACTGGCTGTGGACTCAGGGCCGACGTGCGCTGGCGATTTTCCTGCAAAATCAGGTCTCCGTCTCCTTCCAGGTGGATATCCACCCGGCGGCGAAAATCGGCCGCGGGATCATGCTCGACCACGCCACCGGCATTGTGGTCGGCGAAACGGCGGTGATTGAAGATGACGTCTCTATCCTGCAGTCGGTCACCCTCGGCGGTACCGGTAAAACCAGCGGCGACCGTCACCCGAAAATTCGCGAAGGCGTGATGATTGGCGCCGGGGCGAAGATCCTCGGTAATATCGAAGTGGGACGCGGGGCGAAGATTGGCGCCGGTTCGGTGGTATTGCAGCCGGTTCCGCCGCACACCACCGCGGCGGGCGTACCGGCGCGCATCGTTGGCAAGCCGGAGAGCGACAAGCCGGCGATGGACATGGATCAGCATTTCAACGGCATCCACCACACCTTCGAGTACGGCGACGGGATTTGATGTATTGCCATTTGCCGCTGTTAAGCTCAGATATGTAGCCCGGATAAGGCGCGGTGCGCCGCCATCCGGGAATGGCTCAGGTTAGCTGCGCAACACGGCGCCCGGATACCCCAGCTGGCGCCAGGCTTCATACACCACCACCGACACCGCGTTGGACAGGTTCATGCTGCGGCTGTCCGGCATCATCGGAATACGGATTTTCTGCTCTGGCGGCAGGGCATCGAGGATGCTGGCCGGCAGACCGCGGGTTTCCGGGCCAAACATTAAGAAATCGCCATCCTGATAGCTCACTGCGCTGTGCGCCGGCGTGCCTTTGGTGGTCAGGGCGAACAACCGCTGCGGCTGCGCGCTGGCGAGAAACGCCGCGTAATCCGCATGGCGCTGCACGGCAGTGAACTCGTGATAGTCCAGTCCGGCGCGTCTCAGGCGTTTATCGTCCCAGGTAAAGCCCATCGGCTCAATGATATGTAAATTGAAGCCGGTGTTGGCGCACAGGCGAATAATATTGCCGGTGTTCGGCGGGATCTCTGGTTCGAATAACACGATGTTAAGCATACTGCCCCCTTAATTGCGGGGGGCAGAATAGCAGATATTTGGCGAACCCTCACCCCGGCCCTCTCCCTGAGGGAGAGGGGGAAAACCGGCGCCGGTCGGTGGACCGGAGGGCGCGGGTAAAGGACTCACCCATCAGTCGATACTTCTCGTGGACAGAGGCTCAGGGAAACGCCGCCGCTAACCTGTCTGCCGGACAGTCCCATCTCCCTTTGGGAGAGGGTTAGGGTGAGGGGAGAGAATGACGCCGCCTACGCGGCGTTGCCCTGCTTCAGCGCATCGAAGGTCTGCAGCGCTTCGGCGTTCTGCACCAGCGAATCACGGCTGATTTCACGGATGGTTTTCGCCCCGGTCAGGGTCATCGCCACTTTCATTTCTTTTTCGATCAGGTTCAGCAGATTCGCCACGCCCTGCTTACCGTGGGTCGCCAGGGCGTACAGGTAAGCGCGGCCCAGTAGCACGCTGTCGGCGCCCAGGGCGATCATCCGCACCACGTCGAGACCGTTGCGGATGCCGCTGTCGGCGAGAATAGTGATGTCGCCTTTCACCGCGTCGGCAATGGCCGGCAGGGCGCGGGCCGAGGAGAGCACGCCATCGAGCTGGCGGCCGCCGTGGTTAGAGACCACAATGCCGTCAGCGCCGAAGCGCACCGCGTCGCGGGCGTCCTCCGGATCGAGGATCCCTTTGATCACCATCGGACCGTCCCAGAAATCGCGGATCCACTCGAGGTCTTTCCATGAAATCGACGGATCGAAGTTATTCGCCAGCCAGCCGATGTAATCCTCCAGACCGGTCGGTTGGCCGAGATAGGCGGAGATATTGCCCAGATCGTGCGGGCGACCGTTAAGGCCGACGTCCCACGCCCACTGCGGATGAGTCACCGCCTGCCAGTAGCGGCGCAGGGCGGCGTTCGGGCCGCTCATGCCGGAATGGGCGTCGCGGTAGCGGGCGCCAGGGGTCGGCATATCGACGGTAAAGACCAGCGTCGAGCAGCCGGCGGCCTTGGCGCGCTCCAGCGCATTGCGCATAAAGCCGCGGTCGCGCAGGACGTACAGCTGGAACCACATCGGGCGTTTGATGGTCGGGGCGACCTCTTCAATCGGGCAAACGGAAACGGTAGAGAGGGTGAACGGAATGCCTTTGTCGTCCGCCGCGCCGGCGGCCTGCACTTCGCCGCGGCGAGCGTACATGCCGCACAGCCCGACCGGCGCCAGCGCCGTCGGCATCGCCAGCTTCTCATTGAACAGAGTGGTCTCGAGACTCAGATCCGACATATTGCGCAAAATACGCTGGCGCAAGGCCACATCGGACAGGTCCTCGACGTTACGGCGCAGGGTATGTTCGGCGTAGGCGCCGCCGTCGATATAGTGGAACAGAAACGGCGGCAGGATACGCTGTGCGGCGGCGCGATAGTCGCTGGCGGCGGAAATAATCATCACGAGTTCTCCCTGGAATTTTCATTGTGGTCACCGGGCAGGCGGGTAATTCGCGCCTGGCGGGCCTGGTCTTCATCAAAACGTTTAATCGTGGCGTGGACAAAACCTAAGTGGCCCATCATCGCCTGGCGCGCCGCCTCGGCGTCACCGGCAACAATAGCCTCCATAACGGCCTGGTGCTGTTCAGTCAGGCGGGCAAACACCGGCGGCACCAGATACATGCGCTGGCGGCTCTGCTTAACGGAGGAGTGCAGCAGGTCGAAAAAACCGCGCATGGTTTGCAGGAGCACCACGTTATGCGAGGCTTCGGCGATGGCCAGATGGAAGCGGACATCCGCCTGTGAGGCGATATCCGGGTCTTCACTCTGGGTCGCTTCAAAGCACAGACGAATTTTTTCTTTATCGGCGTCGGTGGCCCGCATCGCTGCGTGCCACGCGGTGCTGGCCTCGATGGCGTGGCGGGCTTCGAGGATGTCGAAGCTGTAGTCCGGGTCATCGGCCAGCAGCGTCTTCAGCGGCTGGACGATGTTTTGCTCTGACCACGGTTCATGCTGCCAGCGGACGAAGGTGCCGCCGCCGCGACGGCTCAGCAGCACGCCTTCATTGACCAGCATCGCCAGCGCTTCGCGCAGGGAATTGCGCGAGACGCCGAGCTGGGCGGCGAGCTGGCGTTCAGCGGGCAGTCGCATGCCCGCCTCCAGCTGTTGTTCTTCAATCAGCGCCCGGACGCGACGCGCCACGTCGTCGGCCAGGCGTTTAGGCATCACTATCACGGGATCATCCAGGTTAAAACGTAGGCCTGCAGCGTGGTGATCAGGCCCACCATGCAGGTGAAGATCAGGCTGTGTTTGACGGTAAAGCGGAACAGATCCGACTCTTTACCCACCAAGCCTACCGCGGCGCAGGCGATGGCGATCGACTGAGGGGAAATCATCTTGCCAGTGACGCCGCCGGTGGTGTTGGCCGCGACCAGCAGAATATCGGAGACGCCAATCTGCTGCGCGGCCGTTGCCTGCAGTGCGGCGAACAGGGCGTTAGACGAGGTGTCCGAACCGGTCAGGAATACCCCCAGCCAGCCAAGGAACGGCGAGAAGAAGGTAAACGCGTGGCCGGTATGCGCCAGCGCCAGGGCCAGGGTCGACGACAGCCCGGAGTAGTTGGAGATAAAGGCGAACGCCAGCACCATGCCGATAGAGTAGATCGGCAGCGCCAGATCCTTCAGCGTCCCGGCGAAGGTGGTCAGCGCGTCTTTTGGCTTCATGCGCAGCCAGACGATGGACAGCAGGGCGGCGAACAGAATGGCGGTGCCGGTTGCCGACAGCCAGTCGAATTTATACACCGCGGCGTATGGCGTCGCGGCGCTAACTACCGGCGGCATACGGGCAACCATTTTGTCGAGGAACGGCACCGAAATATTGATGACGAAGTCATACATTGCGCCGCCCGGTGCGAACAGCGCTTTAAACGGCGGTACGCTCCACAGGGTCACGGTGGCGGTCAGGAACAGGAACGGCGACCAGGCGCGGATCACTTGTCCCGCCGTGTAGCGGGTGCGGGCCAGCGTCATATCCACCTGCGAGGCGCCGATATCGCCGAAGCGGAAGATGCGTACCGGCTGCCAGCGTTTGAGGAACAGGGTCAGACAGACCAGGGAGACCAGCGACGAGATGATGTCCGGCAGCTCCGGGCCAAGGAAGTTAGAGCTGAGGTACTGGGCAATAGCGAACGAACCGCCTGCCACCATCACCGCCGGCCAGGTCTCTTTGATGCCGCGCCAGCCATCCATGATGGCCATGATCCAGAACAGGACGATAATGGTCAGGAACGGCAACTGGCGGCCCACCATCTGGCCGATAGCAAAGCTGTCGATACCGGTCACCTGGCCGGCGACCAGGATCGGGATGCCCATCGCGCCGAAGGCCACCGGCGCGGTGTTGACGATCAGGCACAGGCCAGCCGCATACAGCGGGTTAAACCCAAGGCCGACCAGCAGCGCGGCGGTAATCGCCACCGGCGCGCCGAAACCCGCCGCCCCTTCGAGAAAGGCGCCGAACGAGAAGCCGACGATCAGCATCTGCAGGCGCTGGTCCGGCGTAATCGACAGAATCGATGAGCGGATGATGTCGAACTGCCCGGTCTTCACCGAGATTTTATAGACGAAGACCGCGGCGATAATAATCCACGCGATAGGCCACAGGCCGTAGAAGAAGCCGTAGACCACCGAGGCTAAGGCGCGGTCCACCGGCATTTTATAGAACAGCAAGGCGACGGCCAGCGCAATAGCGACGGTCCAGGTGGCTGCGAGGTAGCCTTTCAGTTTGAGCTTAATCAGCGCAAAAAAGAAAAACAGAATCGGTAGCGATGCGATAAGACTGGATAACCAGATATTACCGGCGGGATCGTAGTTTTGTTGCCAGAGATTCATGCAGGGTCTCCATCGGGCCGCCAGGAGAGGAGGGCTGAGTCTGCGCTCATTGCCGATCCCATCGTAGGTAAAATTGGCCCGGCCAATTAAGGGTATCAGGGTTGATGACAACGAATGGTTAATCAGATGTTGCTCTTAAGCAACGTGTTTGTGATGTATTTTGATGGATTTGTGAACTGCTGGGGGGTAGATGAAATTATTGGTTGGACCAATCGACCTGGCTGAGGGGAAAAATGTGGGAAGTGAAGACAGAATGACCCTCTCCGGGCGGAGAGGGCAGGGGATCAGAATTCGCTGCGGGCGAAACCGGTCATCTCTTTCAGACCCATTTCCCGGCCCAGGGCGGTCATCGGATGGACGACCACCAGACCGCGAACGCTTTTCTTCAGCTTGCCCATATCGGCCTGCTCTTTTTTGGTGATCGCGCGGCGGAACGGCAGGCTCATTAGTTTCTGCGCCTCTTTGCTCAGCTTCTGGCTCTGGACGGAACGCAGACGTTCAATCTCCGCTTCCAGGGTGGCTTTTTCTTTTTCCAGCTCGGCGTATTTGTCGGCGGCTTCCACCAGCGACAGCTCGGCCTGCTGATGGCGGATGGCGTCGAGACGGTCGCTCAGGCGCTTGATTTCATTTTTTTCGACTTCTTTCATGGTGACTTAATCTGTTAATAAAGGGGCTTCATTCGCCTATAGTATGTGCCGTGACCGCCATTGTTGATAGTTATTTATCAAAAATTCGCCGTTTATCGCCCGCAGAATGCTATACCAGCGCTCGCTAATAATTTGAATTTTATTAATATTCCGCCTAATACCCGTTCTAATTTCATTTCTGTGAAGCCCGTCGGCAGATAAGCACGTTTTCCTTAACCCGCGCCGGTGATTTGGCTAATGCTTAATCAGATTATTCCCAAAAGGAGGACGTGATGGCAAAGATCGGCGACGGCGTACCACGTTTAATCGATAAAGCGGTTGATTTTATGGCTTCCAGTCAGGCGTTTATGGAGTATTTGAAAAAATCTCCGCGTCTGCAGCATATACCGCGAGATATTCCCCAGGATAAGGAAGCGTTGTTTCTGCAGCGTCTGGAATATTATCGTCAGCTTTACCGGCCGACCTGCGACCAGACGGAGCCGGAGTCAGAGCGTTGATTTCTGGAAGGCTTTTTTTAAGCTGATTCGCGAAATCAGCTCAGTCAGGGACAACACCATTGTTGAGCGCACCATCTGCTGGTAACGCAGCTTCTGCATTGCCAGCAGTTCGGCATCGCTGTCATCAAACTGCGGCGTTGGCGGCAGGGCGGCGACGCAGTGCAGCTCGCCGAACGGCCCGATAATTTCGTCGTCGGTAAAGCTGTACTCATTGCCGTCGTGGTTAAGCTCTTCGCGCAGGGCCATCAGCAGTTCGGCGTCTTCATATTCGGCACGACTTATCACCCCAAGGCCATAAATCAGCTTCAGGCGTACAGAGAGATCGCCGAGCGGCCCGCTGCCCTCCAGCAAGGGCTCGACGGCGTATTTCACCGCGTAGTCGTCTTTACGGAACACCTGAAGCACCAGAATATTGACCGCTTCCGTTAACAGTTCGACGGTGGCGATCAGGAAGCTTCGTACGGTTTTGCCAGCATTCAGACGCTCAAGCACACGGTTTTCAAATGCTTGTGTTTCTTCCATCATTGCCTGCATATCTGACAGGAGTCGTAATGGGCGCGACGTTGGTCGCGCCAGGTTGTGCATCATTTTTCCGCGTTGTAGTCGTTAACGGCCTCCGCGACGACATCACTTGCGGCATCCAGGCCGGAAATCTGCGCCAGCGCGGCCTGCGGCCCCTTGTCGGCGATCAGTGCCGCCAGCTCCTGCGCCTGCGGATCGTCTTCGCTACGGAAATGCATCGCCGCTGCAATCCCTTTCACCAGGTTGCGGTGCGGCAGACCGTATTCCAGGGTACCCAGCAGCGGCTTAATTAAACGGTCGCCAGCGCTCAGTTTGCGCAGCGGCTGACGGCCAACGCGCTCAACATCGTCTTTCAGGTACGGGTTCTCGAAACGTCCAAGAATTTTCTGGATATAAGCCGCGTGTTTCTGCGGGTCAAAGGCGTAACGTTTGATCAGCACCGCGCCGCTCTCTTCCATCGCGCCCTGCACGACGGCACGAATTTTCTCGTCGAGGATCGCGTCGCGAATCGTCTGGTGGCCCGCCAGTTTTCCGAGGTAGGCGGTTATAGCATGCCCGGTGTTCAAGGTGAAGAGCTTGCGTTCGACAAATGCCATCAGGTTATCAGTTAATTCCATTCCCGGGATAGTCGGCAGCGCGCCCTTGAACTGCGTCTTATCGACAATCCACTCGCTGAAGGTTTCCACGGTGACTTCCAGCGGGTCATGGGTGGCGGAAGCCGATGGCGGCACAATACGGTCAACGGCTGAGTCGACAAAGCCGATATGGGCTTCAACCCACGCTTTATCTTCTTCCGCCAGCGCGTTAAACACGTGGCCTTTTAACTGCGTGGTGCCGCGCACCATATTTTCGCAGGCGATAATGTTCAGCGGACGTTCGCTGCCCTGCGCTTTGCGCTTCGCCAGCCCTTTGGCGATGGCCGGGGCGATGCGCTCGAGTACGACGGGACCGACGGCGGTGGTGACCAGATCCACCTCAGCGATCAGGTCCACAACCTCATCGCCGATGCTGCTGACGGCATTGACGCCGGAGACAGTATCCACCTGCTCATTCTCACCGACGACGTGAACCTGATAGCTATGACGGGCATTCAGGGCATCAAGTACGGTCTGATTGACATCGGCGAACGTCAGTTCAATGCCCGCGTCGGCCAGCAATTTACCGATAAAGCCACGTCCGATATTACCTGCGCCAAAATGTAATGCTTTCATAGTATTAACCTTCAATTAATGTTTTTACCTGAGAGGGCTGGGGTGAGGCTTTTCCCCTCACCCAAACCCTCTCCCAAAGGGAGAGGGAATGGACCGTTTTGGTTATTTATTCAACAGTGCCAGAACTTCGTCGACGCTGGTGGTTTTCGCCAGGCGCTCAATCACGGTTTCGTCATCCAGGGCGTTAGTCAGGCTGGTGATAACCTGAATATGCTCGTTGTTGCGGGCCGCGATGCCGATGACCAGACGGGCGACATCGTCTTCATCTTCCCCAAAGCGCACGCCTTCCGGGTACTGGCAGAAGACGACGCCGGTTTTCAGCACACGGTCTTTCGCTTCGATGGTGCCGTGCGGTACCGCGATGGACTCGCCGAGATAGGTCGAGGTCAGTTTTTCGCGGTCCAGCATCGCCTGCACATATTCCGGCTCGACGTAGCCGCCTTTCACCAGCTGCTCGCCGGCGAAGCGAATGGCTTCTTCTTTGGTGGCTGCTTTGCGCCCGAGGAAGATGTTATCCGCACCCAACTGGAACAGGTTTTTGTCACCATCATCAAAGCTGTCTTTCAGGCTATCGGTAACTTTCACTTCATTCTCGATGTGGCGCTGGGCCGCGACCAGACGCTCGGTCAGGCTGGTGTACAGACCGCTGTCGAGGAAGTTGGTCAGCGAAATATGCTGCGCCTGTGGTACCTGGCGCATCGCCCGCTCGGTCAGGTCACGGTGAGTGATAACCAGGTCAACATCCGGCGGCAGGTTATTGATCGCGCTGTTGGTAACCGAGATGTTACTCAGTCCGGCATCCTGCACTTTCTTGCGCAGTACCCCGGCGCCCATGGCGCTGGAACCCATCCCGGCGTCGCAGGCGACGATGATTTTACGCACATGGCTCAGGTCGTTGGTGACATTACCGGCCGCCAGCGGGCTGGCGCCTTTGGATTCCGCTTTCATGTCATGCATACGACGCGTCGCGGCTTCGATATCGTCTTCTTCTTTTACCTTGCTGGTCTTCAGCAGAACCGCAGAGACCACGAAGGAGACCGCCATCGCTGCGATAATCGCGGCGATGTTAGCGAAGTAGGCGCCTTTCGGCGTCATCGCCAGCACCGCCAGGATAGAGCCTGGGGAAGCCGGAGAGACCAGACCGCCATTGAGGATGGTCAGGGTGAAGACACCGGTCATCCCGCCGAGGATAACGGCCAGGATCAGACGTGGGTTCATCAGCACGTACGGGAAGTAGATTTCATGGATACCCCCCAGGAAGTGGATGATAGCCGCCCCGCCTGCTGACTGTTTTGCGCTGCCGCGACCAAAGAACATGTACGCCAGCAGAACGCCCATCCCCGGACCCGGGTTAGCTTCAATCAGGAAGAAGATAGATTTACCCAGCTCGTGGGACTGCTGAATACCCAGCGGTGAGAAGATACCGTGGTTGATGGCGTTATTGAGGAACAGGATTTTTGCCGGTTCGACGAAGATAGACGCCAGCGGCAGCATGTCGTGCGCCACCATAAAGTTAACGCCAGCCGCCAGAATTTTTGACAGAACTTCAACCGCCGGGCCAATGCCGAGGAAGGCCAGGATGGCAAGGATCATCCCGATGATGCCAGCGGAGAAGTTATTCACCAGCATTTCAAAACCGGATTTGATCTTACCGTCTACCCAGTTATCGAACTTCTTGATGCAGTAGCCGCCCAGCGGACCGGCAATCATTGAGCCGAGGAACATCGGCATATCCGCGCCGACGATAACGCCCATGGTGGTGATCGCCCCGACCACGCCACCACGTTCGCCGCCGACTAATTTACCGCCGGTGTAACCGATCAGCAGCGGCAGCAGGTAGGTGATCATCGGACCGACCAGCTTCGCCAGCGTTTCGTTTGGCAACCACCCTGTCGGAATGAAAAGCGCGGTGATGATACCCCACGCGATAAACGCGCCGATATTCGGCATCACCATATTGCTGAGGAAACGACCAAAGCTTTGCACCTTGATCTTGATATCGGATGACATAAAACACCCCTTCTTCTGTTTTGCGTATCGCGCAGGCTTAAAGCCCGAGGTTTGTTGTTAATGTGGCGGCAGAGGTAGCCGGGCCCTGATTGATAGTGCGAAATCTGGCACTGAATCGTTTAGCTGTCCAGCCAGCGCCCTTTTGTGTGACACGGATCACATGAATATAGGGGGCAAAGCGCTTTTTGTAGTGATGCTGATCACATAATTCCTGTGTAAAAAAACAACACAGCGCCTTTTTAGCCGCTGATCTGCCTTTTTGTGTGATATTTGTCACAATTTTGTTTCGTGGTTTTGTTGTTTGTTTGTGATTTTGATCACAAAGAATTTCACGGTGGATTTTTGCCGCTGTGATCTCGGCCCGGTTTTGCTTCCACGTCGGGATGGCTCTGTAACTAAGCAACCTTAACTGCCGAATAACTTTTTTACGCCGGATGGCAAAAATGAAAGGCGTGAATTATGCTCAAAATAGCGGCCCGGATGTCAGTGGGTCGTGAATAAAATTCATATAAATTATTAGCGTAAAGCCGAGGGAATTATGTTTCTCAATTATTTTGCGCTGGGCGTTCTGATCTTCGTTTTTCTGGTCATTTTTTATGGGATTATCATTATTCACGATATTCCTTATTTGATCGCCAAAAAACGCAACCACCCTCATTCCGATGCTATTCATGTCGCCGGATGGGTCAGTCTTTTTACTCTCCACGTCATCTGGCCGTTTTTATGGATTTGGGCCACGTTGTACCAGCCTGAGCGCGGCTGGGGCATGCAGCATAAGGCGAATACGGCCCCTGACGAACCTGAAAAAGAGACCGATATACAACAGCTTCGCCAACGACTGAGCGACCTTGAACACCAGGTGGCGGCCATTCAGCGGCCGCAGTCCACCTCTGCGGCGGAGAAATAATCTATGGATCTGTTGATAATTTTGACCTATGTGGCCATCGCCTGGTCGATATTTAAAATCTTCAAAATACCCGTAAATAAATGGACGGTACCTACCGCGGCGCTGGGGGGCGTATTTATTGTTAGCGCGCTTATTTTATTAATGAACTATAACCACCCTTACACCTTTCTGGCGCAAAAGGCGGTGATATCTATTCCTATTACGCCGCAGGTTACCGGAGTGGTTAACAGCGTCACCGACAAAGCGAATCAGCGCGTCAAAAAGGGTGAGGTGCTTTTTACCATTGACCCGGCACGCTATCAGGCGCGGGTCGACCGTCTGCAGGCCGACCTGGTGACGGCGCTGCACAGTATTAACACCCTCAAGGCGCAGCTCTCTGAAGCCCAGGCCAACACCACCCGCGTGTCGGCGGAGCGCGATCGCTTATACAAGGACTATCAGCGCTACCTGAAAGGGAGCCAGGCGCGGGTGAACCCGTTCTCGGAAAGTGACATCGATAACGCCAGGCAGAATTACCTTGCCCAGGACGCGCTGGTCAAGGCGTCGGTGGCGGAGCAGGCGCAGATCCAGAGCCAGCTGGACAGCATGATCAACGGCGAGCAGTCGCAAGTGGCCAGCCTGCGCGCCCAGCTGGCGGAGGCGAAATATAATCTCGACCAGACCACCGTGCGGGCGCCAAGCGATGGGTATATCACCCAGGTGCTGATCCGTCCGGGGACCTATGCCGCCTCGCTGCCGCTGCGTCCGGTGATGGTGTTTATCCCGGAGCAAAAACGGCTGATCGTCGCCCAGTTTCGGCAAAACTCCCTGTTAAGGCTGGAGAAAGGAGACGATGCGGAAGCGGTGTTTAACGCTCTGCCCGGGCAGGTGTTCCACGGCAAACTGGTGAGTATTTTACCGGTGGTGCCGGGAGGAAGTTATCAGGCGCAAGGGGCGTTACAGTCGCTGACCGTGACGCCGGGCAGCGATGGCGTGCTGGCGACCATCGAGCTCGACCCCAATGCCGAAATTGATGCGCTGCCCGATGGCATCTACGCGCAGGTGGCGGTCTACTCCGACCATTTCGCCCACGTCTCGGTGATGCGTAAAGTGCTGCTGCGGATGACCAGCTGGATGCACTACCTCTATCTCGATCATTAATGCGATCGGCGGCAGGTTGAGCGGGACGCTCACCTGCCTTTTGTCCTGCCCTGAGCCATACTCATATCTTTGTTGGCGATAATTTGTTGGCGATAAGGAGCAGGCTATGAAACTGATCGGCAGCTACACCAGTCCCTTTGTGCGCAAAATCTCCGTGATCCTGCTGGAAAAGCGCATCCCTTTTGAGTTTGTCAACGAATCCCCCTACAGCGAAAGCAACGGTGTGGCGCGCTATAACCCGCTGGGCAAGGTACCGGCGCTGGTGACAGACGACGGTGAGTGCTGGTTTGACTCCCCGGTCATCGCCCAGTATCTGGAGCTACTGGGCGTGGCGCCGCCGATGATCCCCTCCGACCCCAGAGCCGCTCTCAGGATGCGCCAGCTTGAAGCACTGGCGGATGGGGTGATGGAGGCCGCCCAGGCGCTGGTGCGTGAAAAGGCTCGCCCGGGCGCGCAACAGTCAGAGCAAGAGCTGCTCCGCCAGCGGGAGAAAGTGGCTCGCGGCCTCGACCGGCTGGAAGCCTGCGCGGCAGACGGAACGCTGCGCGGCGACGAGGTTAATCTGGCGACCATTTCAACGGCCTGCGCCATTGCTTATCTGAACTTTCGCCGGGTCGCGCCCGGCTGGTGCGCCACCCGGCCGCAACTGGTGAAGCTGGTGGATGCGTTGTTCCAGCGCGCCAGCTTTGCGCGTACCGAACCGCCGCGGACTTGACCCAGGCAGGTAACAGTTTGCGCAAGGAGGCGTTACAATCGCCGCTGATTGTTGACTCCCTCTCCCGTCGGGAGGGGGGAAAATAACTTACCGCCAGGCCCATTCATGACTACCGATATTCGTGCGCTTTATACCCGGCTTCCGGCCATTGACCGCTTACTACGCGACCCCGCTTTTTCTCCCCTGCTGGCACAGCACGGCCATTCGCAGGTGGTGGCGCAGCTGCGCCAGATGCTGGATGAGGCGCGGGAACAGATTAGCCAACGGCAGACGCTCCCTGACTGGAGCCATGACTGGCTGCACGCCTGTGAGCAGCGGCTCACCGCCGGCCAGCGGAGCGCCCTGCGTCCGGTGTTTAATCTCACCGGTACGGTATTGCATACCAATCTGGGGCGTGCCATCCAGGCGGAGTCGGCCGTGGAGGCGGTTGCCAGCGCGATGCGCGCGCCGGTGACGCTCGAATATGATCTCGACGACGCCGGGCGCGGCCATCGCGATCGCGCCATTGCCGATCTGCTGTGCCAGATCACCGGCGCGGAAGATGCCTGTATCGTGAACAACAACGCGGCGGCCGTTCTGCTGATGCTGGCGGCCACCGCCAGCGGCCGCGAAGTGGTGGTTTCCCGCGGCGAACTGGTGGAAATCGGCGGCGCATTTCGCATTCCTGATGTGATGCGTCAGGCGGGTTGTCAGCTGTACGAAGTGGGTACCACCAACCGCACCCATGCCAAAGACTATCGTCAGGCGGTGAATGAAAATACCGCGCTGCTGATGAAGGTTCACACCAGCAACTACAGCATTGAAGGCTTTACTAAAGCCGTCGACGAAGCGGAGCTGGCGGCCATTGGCCGCGAACTGGACATCCCGGTGGTGGCCGACCTGGGCAGCGGGTCGCTGGTGGATCTCAGCCAGTATGGCCTGCCGAAGGAGCCGATGCCGCAGGAGATGATCGCCGCCGGGGTGAGCCTGGTCAGTTTCTCTGGCGACAAGCTGCTCGGCGGCCCGCAGGCCGGAATTATCGTCGGCAAACGCGCGCTGATTGCCCGGCTGCAAAGCCATCCGCTGAAGCGGGCCCTGCGCGCGGATAAAATGACCCTCGCGGCGCTGGAAGCCACGCTGCGCCTCTATCAGCACCCGGAGGTGCTGACGGAGAGATTACCGACGCTGCGCTTGCTCACCCGTCCGGCGGAAGAGATCCGCCGGCTGGCTGAACGCCTGCTGCCTGACCTGGCGGCACACTATGCTGACTTTGCCGTCAGCGTGGCAGCCTGCCAGTCGCAGATTGGCAGCGGTTCGTTACCCGTTGACCGCCTGCCCAGCGCGGCGTTGACCTTTACCCCGCATGACGGCCGCGGCAGCCGGCTGGAGGCGCTGGCTGCCCGCTGGCGCGCGCTGCCGTGTCCGGTGATTGGCCGCATTGATGATGGTCGGCTCTGGCTGGACCTGCGCTGTCTGGAAGATGAAACCCGGTTTATGGAGATGTTGTTACGATGATTATTGCCACCGCTGGACATGTTGACCACGGCAAAACGACGCTGCTGCAGGCGATAACCGGCGTAAATGCCGATCGTCTGCCGGAAGAGAAAGCGCGGGGAATGACGATCGATCTCGGCTATGCCTACTGGCCGCAGCCGGACGGGCGGGTGCTGGGATTTATTGACGTTCCCGGGCACGAAAAGTTTTTGTCCAACATGCTGGCGGGGGTGGGGGGTATTGACCATGCGCTGCTGGTGGTGGCCTGCGATGACGGGGTGATGGCGCAAACCCGCGAACACCTGGCGATCCTGCTGTTGACCGGAAAGCCGACGCTGACCGTGGCGCTCACCAAAACGGACCGTGTGACGGCCGCCAGGGTGGAGGAGGTGCAGGCGGAGGTCGAGCAGACCCTGCGCGAGCTGGGCTTTGACGCCGTCGCTTTCTTTCCCACCGCGGCGGCGGAAAACATCGGTATTGCCGAACTGCGCAGCCATCTGCTGCAGCTTGCGGAGCGCCCCCACCCGCAGCAGCAGCGGTTTCGCCTGGCGCTGGACCGTGCTTTTACCGTCAAAGGCGCGGGGCTGGTGGTCACCGGGACGGCGCTCTCCGGCGAAGTCCGGGTCGGGGATACTCTGTGGCTCACCGGCGTCAACACGCCGATGCGCGTCCGCGGCCTGCATGCCCAGAATCAAGCGGTTGAGCAGGCGCACGCCGGGCAGCGCATCGCGCTGAATATTGTCGGCGATGCACAGAAAGAGGCAGTGCACCGCGGCGACTGGCTGTTGTCCTCACCGCCGCCGGAGCCTGCGGAACGGGTGATTGTCGAGCTGCAGTGCCATACGCCGCTCAGCCAGTGGCAACCGCTGCATATTCACCATGCTGCCAGCCACATTACCGGCCGGGTGTCGCTCCTCGAGGACAACCTGGCGGAGCTGGTGCTGGATACCCCGCTGTGGCTGGCGGATAACGACCGGCTGGTGCTCCGCGATATCTCTGCGCGTATGACGCTGGCCGGCGCACGGGTGGTGACGCTGGATCCCCCGCGCCGCGGCAAACGTAAACCGGAATATCTGCAGTGGCTGCACGCCCTGGCGGCAGTTGGCGCTGACGATGCGCAGGCGCTTGAGCTGCATCTGCAGCGGGATGCCGTCCGGCTTGAGCACTTCGCCTGGGCACGGCAGCTCAGCGAAGCCGGAATGGCGGCCCTGATCCAGCGACCGGACTATCTGCAGGCCGGACAGCGCCTGCTCAGTGCCCCGCTTGCCGCCCGCTGGCAGCGAAAATTGCTGGATGCTCTGGCGCGTTACCATGAGCAGCATCGCGATGAGCCCGGGCCGGGCCGGGAGCGCCTGCGCCGCATCGCGCTGCCGATGGAAGATGAAGCGCTGGTGCTGCTGCTGATTGAGCAGATGCGTGAGAGCGGCATAGTCCACAGCCATCACGGCTGGCTGCATTTGCCGGAGCATAAAGCCGGGTTTACCGACGAGCAGCAGGCGGTCTGGCAGAAGGTGGAAACCCTGTTCGGCGATGACCCCTGGTGGGTGCGCGATCTCGCGCGCGAAGTCCATGTTGAAGAGTCCCTGATGCGCGCGGTGCTGCGCCAGGCGGCGCAGCAGGGGATGATTACTGCGATCGTCAAGGATCGTTACTACCGCAACGATCGCATTGTGCAGTTCGCCCAACGGGTGCGCGAGCTGGATCAGCTGCGCGGATCAACCTGCGCCGCGGATTTCCGCGACACCTTAAACGTCGGGCGTAAGCTGGCGATTCAGATCCTGGAGTATTTCGATCGGATTGGCTTCACCCGCCGTCGCGGTAACGATCATATCCTGCGCGATAAGGCGTTGTTTCTGTAATCATTCACGCCAGCTCCCCGGCGGACTTCGTGCAGGGGAGCTGGCGAAAAGAACTTGTTAAAACCGCTGCGTGAGACCGCCGAAGCAATTTCGCGTGAGCTGGGTTTCACGGTGCGTGAAGCGTCAGGCAAATGACCACATCCTGCAGGCCATCTGACAAAAAACAGCGCTGATTCCATTCAGGATCAAAGCGCGGGCAGGGACTATTCTGGCACCCTGCGGTTTTATCCCCAGGGAGCAGAGGATGAACCAGTTTCTTATTGCCAATGCCCAGCGGTGTATTGGCTGTCGTACCTGTGAAGTGGCTTGTGCGGTGGCGCACCAGCAGGCGCAGGATGTCGCCGCCCTGTCGACGAACCATTTCGCGCCGCGTATCCGGGTGGTGAAAAGCGGTGACATATCGACGGCGACGGCGTGCCGGCAATGCGAGGATGCGCCCTGCGCCAGCGTTTGCCCGCAAGGGGCGATTCAGCGCGACAATGACGTCTGGTGGGTCGACCAGCGGCGCTGCATCGGCTGCAAAAGTTGCATGGTGGCCTGCCCGTACGGCGCGATGACCGTTACGGTAGTGAAGGAGCAGGCGCAGGCGCTGAAATGCGATTTATGCCATCACCGCGCTGAAGGACCAGCCTGCGTGGCCGCCTGCCCGACGCAGGCGCTGCGGGTGATGGTTCCCGCGGAGCTGGAGGCGCTATGTGCGCAAAAACGCCAGCGGCTGGCGCTGGCGTGAGTGGGGGCGCTGACGGGCGTTAACCGCCCGTGGCGTCAGAGGCTATGCTTCCTGTTCGCGCCAGGCGAATTCAATCTCTTCGGCGAGAATTTTCACCCCGGCCTCAATTTTTTGCGGGTCTGGCACATAGTTCATGCGCATACACTGGTGAGTGTGCGGCCACGGCTTATCCAGACCCGGGAAGAAGTAATCCCCCGGCACCATCAGCACGCCGCGCTTTTTCAGCCGCTGATACAGCAGCTCGGTGGAGACCGGCAGGTCCTTAAACCATAGCCAGAGGAAAATGGCTCCCTCCGGTTTGTGGATCAGGCAGCGCTCCTCCGGTAAATAACGGCGAATAATGGCGATGGTTTCCTGCACCCGCTGGTAATAGAAGGGCTTGATCACCGTCTCTGACAGGCGCAGCAGATCCTGTCGTTTAATCATTTCGCACATCATTGCCGGCCCAATGCCGCCAGGGGCGAGGCTGATAATGCCGTTCATGTTGCTGATGGCGGTGATGATTTTCTCGTTGGCGATGATAATCCCGCAGCGGCTGCCCGGCAGGCCCAGTTTGGACAGGCTCATACACAGCACGATGTTTGGATTCCACAGCGGTCGGGCATCGCTAAAGATAATGCCCGGGAACGGCACGCCGTAGGCATTATCAATCACCAGCGGGACCCCGTGCTGATTCGCCAGCGCATCCAGTTTGATCAGCTCTTCATCAGTGATGACGTTGCCGGTCGGGTTGGTGGGGCGCGAGACGCAGATCATCCCGGTCTCTTCCGTCACCTGCAGATGTTCAAAATCAACGTGGTATTTGAACTGGCCTTCCGGCAGCAGTTCGATGTTCGGCCGGGTGGCAACGAACAGATCCTCTTCCAGACCGGCATCGGCGTAACCAATATATTCCGGCGTCAGTGGGAACAGTACCTTACGCGTGGTGCCATCTGCCCGACGGCCTGCAAACAGATTAAATAAGTAGAAAAATGCGCTCTGACTGCCGTTTGTTAGCGCAATATTCTGTGGTTCGATCTCCCAGCCCAGCTCGTCGCGCAGCATGTTCGCCAGCAGGCTCAGCAGCTCGCTTTTGCCCTGCGGACCATCATAATTACAAAGCGCATCAAGGGCTTTGCCATTATCCAGCATGTCGGACAGCAGCTGCTGGAAGTAGTCATTCATTTCCGGGATCTGAGCGGGGTTGCCGCCGCCCAGCATAATAGCGCCCGGCGTGCGCAGACCGTCATTAAGGTCTTCCATCAAGCGGGTGATGCCTGAATGACGGGTGAATTTGTCGCCGAAAAGGGAAAATGTCATCGCGAATAGTCTATCGGTGGTTCTGGAAAGTGGCTAACCATAACGCCAGCGCTAGCGTGGTGCAAATCGGCGGGAGGAGACGGCTTTTTATCTTTATCCTGTAAATTGCTATTTTGTTAGCGTTTTGTTCTGAATGGCTCCCCGCCAGGGCGGAGAGCCACCTGTGGATTACTGCTGTTGTCCGGCCCAGATGACCATCACTTTGTCTTCACCGCTCTCACGCACGAACCCGTAACCACGCGGCATCGACAGCGTTGTCTGTTTGCCCATGCCGATTGCCGGATGGCGAGCGCGGAACTGACCGATCTTCTGCCAGTGAGTGACGCTGCGGGCCGCCTTGCCGTTAACATCCTGCCAGTTCATCTGCGAACGGGTGCCCTGTAGCGGGTCCGAGCCGGTGGGGCCGAACGGACGTGATGATTCGTCACCATAGAAAATCTGCACGGCGCCAGGGGCCAGCAGCAACAGCTCCGCCGCAGTGGTGCCGCCTTCGCGGAACAGGCGCGTATCGTGCGAGGAGAGGTAACTCAGGACGTTAAAGCTCTGCAGCTTGTCCGCCATTTGCTGCCAGGTGAGGTCAATATTAGCCATACAGGTCGCCGCTTTCGCCGCCTGATCCTGATAGTCGAAATTGATCATCGCATCAAAACCGTGGCGATAATAATCGCTCTGCATCACCCCATGTCCCCAGGCTTCGCCGGTCATCCAGAACGGCGAAGCATCCAGCGCTTTATCCGGATTGGCTTTCTTCCACTCCGCCATCGCGGCGGTGGCCTGGGTTTTTAACTGCTGCCAGGCGTCCATCTCCACATGTTTAGCGGTATCGACACGGAAGCCGTCGATGCCGTAGTCGCGCACCCACTGGCTCAGCCAGTGGGTCAGGTAGTCGCGCGGCGTATAGCCCGGGATCGCTTTCGCTGCGGTGTCTGGTTTATGGCTATAGAAGTTCGGCAGGCCTGAGGCTTCCTTCGATTCGGTTTTCAGGTCCGGCAGGAAGGCCAGCGACATGGTGAGATCGTCATAGCCTGGGTTGTCATAATCGCCGATATCGGTGCGGATCCACTTCTTGCCCCACCATTTCTCCCAGCCGGCTTTGTCGCTGAAGTTGATATAGTCGTTAAAGCTATGCCAGGTCTGGCCCGCGCCCGGTTTCCAGTCCGTCCAGCGCTCGCCGAGGGTTTTTTTCAGCTCATCGCCTTGCAGATACAGGGCGCCGAACTGGAACTCCTGCATGTCGGCCAGGGTAGCGTAACCGGTATGGTTCATCACCACGTCAAACAGGATGCGTATGCCGCGCTTATGCGCTTCATCCACCAGCCGGCGGAGATCCGCTTCGGTCCCCATGTTGGCGTCCAGTTTCGACCAGTCCTGGGTGTAATAGCCGTGGTAGGCGTAGTGAGGAAAATCGCCCTTCGTGCCGCCGCCGACCCAGCCGTGGATCTGCTCAAGCGGGGAGCTGATCCACAGGGCGTTAACCCCCATCTGCTGCAGATAATCCAGCTTGCTGGTTAATCCCTGCAGGTCGCCGCCGTGGAAGGTGCCGATCTCCTGCATGCCGTCTTTATGACGGCCATAGCTGTTGTCGTTGGCCGGGTTGCCGTTTACAAAGCGATCGGTCAGGACGAAGTAGACAGTGGCATTGTGCCAGTCAAACGGCGCCGGGGCGGCGGTCTCGGCGCGCTCGAGCAGCAGCAGGCCATTGCTGCCGAAGGCGGGCTGCAGGGTGATTTTGCCGCCGCTGACGGTTGCGACATTGCCGCTGTAGAAATCGCGGACCTTGCTGCCCTCGGCGAAGGTTTTGCTGACGTCGATGGTCAGCGGTTTTCCATCCCACTTCGGACACTGACGGATCTGCGGCGCCGCGGCGCTGGCCTCTTTTTCCTCCAGCGAAATCATCATTGTCGGTGTGCCGGAGCGGGTATCCACCTCCAGGGTATATAACCCCTGGCGGAAGATGCGCCATTGCGGCGGGGTGCCACGGCAGGGCTCCATGGACAGCATCTGGTTGAGCTTAATGCCGCCGGAAGGCTGCCAGCACTGCTGGTCAAAATTTAGCTGCAGAGGACGTGTACCCTTCTCAACCACTTTCTGGCTGATGAATCGGCCCGTCCCCTCTTCGGTAAAGGCAGGGAAGTCGGTGGTAGTCCAGGCGGCAAAGGCCATCCCAGGCACGAATAACGTGGCAAGCGCAGCGAGTTTCATTGCGGGATCCTTGAGCGGTTTTTATCTAGTGTGCCTTGTTGCCGCACGGGTGAACTCCTCCTGGCCGGCGTTTTACCAGGAGGATGAAAAGGGGTGAGTGACACCGCTCAAAAAATAGGCTAAAAATGAGACGAAGCTAGCATTTTCGCACTGGCGATGCGGCGCAGAAACCGATTTCAGATGACACCAATTCGGAATTGGACTATTTCTGTTGATGCTCTCATTGCGTATTTTTGATACTATTAGCGATTCAGCTATCGTTTTTTTGTGAAAAACAAGGTGTTGGAATGCATATATCCGACCAGGAGACCTGATGATATCGAATCCCATACGACGATATGGGGCCGCCATACTTATGTTACTAACCTGTGTATTTTCAGGTAGTGTGTTGGCAACAACGCACACAGCAACAAAGAGTCATAAAGCCCCAACGGTTAAGAAGATCAGTAGTACTAAGGTAAGCAGTAAACAAGAGTATTCTCGCAATAGTGTAAAGAGCAGTTCACTTCCTGACTTGCGAAAATACCCTTCCGGAACACCAAGGAAAAAAGCGTTTCTCCGGACGGTCATGCCTTATATTACCAAGCAGAATCAGGCGATTACTGCGGATCGTAACTGGCTTGTTTCCAAGCAGTACGATGCTCGCTGGTCGCCGACTGAGAAGGCGCGCCTGAAAGATATCGCTGCCCGTTATAAGGTGAAGTGGTCAGGCAATACGCGTCATGTGCCCTGGAACGCGCTGCTTGAGCGTGTCGACATTATTCCGAACAGCATGGTAGCAACCATGGCGGCGGCGGAAAGTGGCTGGGGTACCTCCAAGCTGGCGCGTGAGAACAACAACCTGTTTGGCATGAAGTGCGGCGCCGGTCGCTGCCGCGGGGCGATGAAAGGCTACTCGCAGTTCGAATCAGTGGAGCAGTCGGTGCAGGCTTATGTCACCAACCTGAACACCCACCCGGCTTATTCTTCATTCCGCAAATCGCGCCTGCAGCTGCGCAAGGCGGATCAGGAAGTGACGGCCAGTACGATGATTCATAAGCTGAAGGGTTATTCGACCAAAGGGTCGAGCTACAACAACTATCTCTTCGCGATGTATCAGGACAATCAGCGGCTCATCGCCGCCCATCTGTAATCCGGATGCCCGGCCTTGTCGCCGGGCATTTTTTTGCCCTACAGCATCACCTCGCTGTGCCGGTCACGGTACTCCTTCGGCGTCACGTCGTACTCCTTCTTAAACACCGAATAAAAATATTGCAGCGATGGGTAGCCGCACATCTGTGAAATCTCATTGATCGACAGGCTGGTGGACACCAGCAGGCTGCGCGCCTTTTCCAGTTTCTCGCTGTGGATCACCGTGTGGATGGTCTCCCCGACTTCCTCTTTGAAGCGTTTCTCCAGATTGGAGCGAGAGATGCCCACGGCGTCGAGCACCTGTTCCACCTTGATGCCTTTGCAGGCATTGTTGCGAATGTAATGCATCGCCTGAATCACGGAGGGATCGTTCAATGACCGGTAGTCGGTGGAGCGTCGCTCAACGACACGCATCGGCGGGATCAGCTGGCGCTGCAGCGGGAGCACCTCGTTATTCAGCAGCCGGTGGAGTAATTTTGCCGCCTGATAACCCATCTGGCGGGTGCCCTGGGCGACGGAGGAGAGGGCGACGCGAGAGAGATAGCGGGTCAGCTCCTCGTTATCGATGCCAATAACGCAGAGTTTCTCTGGCACCGGGATATGCAGCAGCTCGCAGGCCTGCAGGACGTGGCGGGCGCGGGCGTCGGTGACGGCGATGATGCCGGTTTGCGGCGGCAGGGTTTGCAGCCAGTCGGCGAGCCGGTTTTGCGCGTGCTGCCAGTTTTCCGGCGCCGTCTCCAGCCCCTGGTAGACCACGCCGCGATACTTCTCCTTCGCGACCAGCTGGCAGAAGGCATACTCGCGCTCTACCGCCCAGCGTTTACCGCTGGAGGTGGGGAGTCCGTAAAACGCGAAGCGGTGCACCCCTTTTTCCTTCAAATGAAGAAAGGCGCTTTCCACCAGCGCGGCGTTGTCCGTGGCAATATAGTGGACCGGCGGGTACTGCTCTGGCTGATGATAAGAGCCGCCGACGCCGACGATGGGCACGTGGACATCGGCCAGCAGCTTTTCAATTTCGGGATCGTCATAGTCGGCGATAACGCCATCGCCCAACCACTCTTTGATGTTTTCGATTCGTGCCCGAAAATCCTCTTCAATAAAGATATCCCACTCCAGCTGGGAGGCTTGCAGATACTCGCCGACGCCCTCAACCACCTGGCGGTCATAAGCTTTGTTGGCATTGAATAACAGCGTAATACGGTGACGCTTTTCAAACATAGATAATGTTCCTGCTCTAACCCCGGTCATACCCCTTCATTCATGATGTTGCCGATGGCCTGGCTTCCTCACTCACCCGGGCCACGTACGCCGGTACGCAGCCCGGGGGCGCCGTCTGCAACCCGAATGCTGTTGGGTATACACTACCGGCTAATGCCCGAGATATTTCAAGCGCCTTGTGGCGAAGTTTGGCGGTAGCGCAAAGAATTCAGACATTCTCCAGAGAGTCTCTCCTCACGCGCGCCGCTTGGTGGCGGAGTCCATCCACACCGCCAGCAGCAAAATGGCGCCTTTAACGATATATTGCCAGAAGGTGGCGACGTCCATCATGCTCATGCCGTTATCCAGGGCTGACATAATAAACGCCCCCATTACCGCTCCGGCGACGCTGCCGATGCCGCCCGCCAGGCTGGTGCCGCCGATGACGCAGGCGGCGATGGCGTCCAGTTCGGCGATATTGCCCGCCGAGGGCGACCCGGCGCCGAGGCGCGAGCTGAGGATCAGCCCGGCAATGGCGACCATCAGGCCGTTAATGGCAAACACCGCCAGCTTGGTTCGCTCGACGTTGATCCCTGAGAGGCGGGCCGCCTCCAGGTTGCCGCCGATGGCATAGATGCGACGACCAAAGGCGGTGCGGGTGGCCATAAACAGACCTGCCAGCAGCAGGGCAGCGAGGATCAGCACCGGGGTGGGCACGCCGCGATAGTCATTGAGCAGCCAGATTGCGCCCAGCACAATCACCGCGGTAATGGCCTGACGGCCAACGGCGGCGGTGGAGGACGAGGTCGCCAGACCTAACGCCTGACGGCGCATCCGCCCGCGCCACTGCCAGACGATAAACGCCGCCATGCCGACAACGCCGATGCCAAACCCAATACCGTCTGGCAGATAGCTTTGGCCGATCTGCGCCATCGCCGGGCTGGTGGGCGAGACGGTGGTCCCGTTGGTGATGCCGATCAGAATGCCGCGAAACGCCAGCATCCCGGCGAGGGTGACGATAAACGAGGGAACCTTGCGATAGGCCACCCACCATCCGTTCCACGCCCCGAGCAGCAGGCCCATCACCAGGGTCACCAGGATGGTGAGCGGCAGCGGCCAGCCGAGCCAGACGTCAAAGATTGCCGCGGCGCCGCCCAGCAGCCCCATCATCGAGCCGACGGACAGGTCGATTTCTGCCGAAATAATCACAAACACCATGCCAACGGCGAGGATGCCGGTGATGGCCGTCTGGCGCAGCAGGTTGGAGATATTGCGTGCGCTCAGGTAGGCGCCATCGGTAACCCAGGTGAAAAACAGCATAATGACGACGATGGCGGCGATCATCACAAAGACCTGGAGATTCAGCCCCTTCAGCGCCGGCAAGGCGGCGGGGGCGGTTGGGGTGAGTTTGATTTCAGACGACGTGTTCTTCGACATGGCGTTCGCTCCTCAGCGCGGCTTCCATCACCTGCTCCTGGGTCAGATGTTGATTAACCAAATTGGCTTTTAGTCTGCCTTCGTGCATAACCAGCACCCGATCGCTGAGACCGAGCACCTCGGGCAGTTCTGATGAAATGACAATGACCGCGATGCCCTGCTGCACCAGCTGGTTAATCAGTTTATAAATTTCATACTTTGCCCCGATATCGATGCCACGGGTGGGTTCGTCGAGGATCAGAATGCGCGGATTGAGCAGCAGACAGCGCGCGAGTATCGCCTTTTGCTGGTTGCCGCCGCTCAGGCGGCCAATCGCCAGTTCCGGCGAAGAGGTTTTAATTTTCAAACGCTGAATGGACTGCTGAATGCAGTGCTGCTCGGCGGCGTCGTCCAGGCTGCTCATCGCGCCGGTGAACTGGTTGAGCGCCGCCAGGGTAATGTTTTTGCCCACCGCCATCACCGGCACGATACCGTCTTTTTTGCGGTCTTCCGGCACCATGGCGATGCCGTGGGCAATGGCCTGCTGGCAGTTAGAAATGCTCACCGGCTGGCCATCAATAAAGATCTCCCCTTGCCAGCGCCCCGGCCAGACGCCGAACAGGCACTGTACCGCCTCGGTACGTCCGGCGCCGACCAACCCGGCGATGCCGAGGATTTCCCCGCGACGCAGGGAAAACGAGACGTCATTGACGCGTTTAATATGGCGGTTTACCGGGTGCCAGGCGGTTAAATGTTCGACCCGCAGGATCTCCTCGCCGTGGGCGTGCGGCTCGCTGGGATAGAGCGCGGTGAGCTCGCGGCCGACCATCATGGTGATGATATCGTCTTCGCTCATGCCGCTGGCGTCGCGGGTGCCGATGTGCTGGCCATCGCGGATCACACAGATCGTGTCGGAGATCGCTTTGACCTCATTGAGCTTGTGAGAAATATAAATGCAGGCGATACCGTGGTTTTGCAGATCGCGAATGATCGTCAGCAGCGTCGCGGTCTCTTGTTCGGTTAAGGAAGCGGTCGGTTCGTCGAGGATCAGCAGACGAACCTGTTTATTCAGCGCCTTGGCGATCTCCACCAGCTGCTGCTGGCCAAGGCCGAGGTCGCCGACGCGGGTGTCGGGCGAAATGGGCAGATTGACCTGCGCCAACAGCTTCTGACAGCGCAGCGTCATGGTTTCATAATCCAGCAGACCGTGGCGGGAGATCTCGGCACCGAGGAAAATATTCTCCAGCACGGTGAGATGTTTCACCAGCGCCAGCTCCTGGTGAATAATGGCGATGCCTTTGCGTTCGGTATCGCGAATATGGTTTGCCTGCAGCGTTTCGCCGGCAAAAATAATCTCGCCCTCATAGCTTCCGTGCGGATAGATACCGCACAACACCTTCATCAGCGTCGATTTCCCCGACCCATTTTCACCGCATAACGAGACCACCTCACCCGCGTTAAGACGCAGGCTGACGTTATCCACGGCTTTAACGGCGCCGAAGGTTTTGGTGATGTTCTTCATTTCGAGTAGCCAGGCCATAAAGACTCCGCAAAAGTGATATCCGGCGGGATGAAAATGACGCCCCGGAGCGGGGCGTCAGCCATTACAATTCACTCTTTTTATGGAAACCGTCTTTAATCACCGTGGCGTCGATATTCTCTTTATTCACCTCAATGGGCGTTAACAGGCGCGAAGGGACATCTTTTAAGCCGTTATTCAGCGTGGTATCGGCCTTCGGCTGCTTATCGTTACCCAGCTCAACGGCGATTTCAGCGGCGTTGGTGGCCAGGGTGGTAATCGGTTTATAGACGGTCATCGTCTGAGTACCGGAAATAATGCGCTTCACACCCGCCAGGTCAGCATCCTGACCGGAGATCGCCACTTTACCGGCCAGCCCCTGGGCGGTTAAGGCCTGGATGGCGCCGCCGGCGGTGGCGTCATTGGAGGCGACCACGGCATCGATCTTGTTATTATTCGCCGTCAGCGCGTTTTCCATTATTTTCAGCGCGTTCTCCGGCAGCCAGCCGTCAACCCACTGATCGCCGACAATCTTAATTTTGCCTTCATCCACATACGGTTTGAGGACCTTCATCTGCCCGGCGCGGAACAGTTTGGCGTTATTATCCACCGGCGAGCCGCCCATCAGGAAATAATTACCCTGCGGCACTTTGTCGACCAGACTTTGCGCCTGCATTTCACCAACTTTTTCATTGTCGAAAGAAATATAAAAATCAATGTCAGCATTATTAATCATACGGTCATAGGCCAGGACTTTAATACCTTCCTGCTTGGCTTCTTTAATCACGTTGCTGAGTACCTGACCGTTATAAGGAATAATGACTAACACATCGACGCCGCGGTTGATCATATTTTCAATTTGCGACATCTGCGTTTCTTCATTGCCGTTGGCGGACTGGACAAAAACTTTGGCGCCTAAGGATTCCGCTTTATTGACGAAAATATCACGGTCTTTCTGCCAGCGCTCCAGACGCAGATCGTCGATGGCCATGCCAATCTTCACTTCTTTCGCCATCCCCGCCATGCTGGCGAGCAGGAGGGAGCTGGCGCAAAGTGTAAGGCAAAGGTTCTTTATCTTCATAATAATGATACCTTTTTTGTAAGGGTAGATAAGACGAACGGAAAAATAATGTTTGATACATGAGGTTGCGGATACGTTACAGATTCTTAACGCGGAAAGCAGGGCTGGCAATTACCGGTTCTTATTTTGCCGTTATGAAATTTCGTTTAATGTGCAAATTATGACGGCGATCGTATTTTATTCATGCACACTCTTATTATTGCACTGGACTTGTCCGACAAGGCACGGAGAAGGCGGAAGTATATTATTTTTTGCGAGCTGGCGCACGTTTGTGGATTCTCTCAATGGCGGTGTGAAATAACGTAATTGAGGAGATGGAAAGTGAAATTCTATATTGGCTTAAACCCGTCATACTTCAAGTTGTAGGTGGGTTGGTGACATTCGTTGCTCCGACCTCTTGCTGGTACCAGCGCCTGGAGGTTCACGCTCTTGCCGCCTTCCTGCAACTCGAATTATTTAGGGTATCTGATTGGTTATTCGCCGCATCTCTGAATATGGAGTTCTCTATGCAGACCTATTTCGATCAACTCGATCGCGTTCGTTACGAAGGCCCGAAATCCACTAACCCGCTGGCTTTCCGTCACTACAACCCGGATGAACTGGTGCTGGGCAAACGGATGGAAGATCATCTGCGTTTTGCGGCCTGTTACTGGCATACCTTCTGCTGGAATGGCGCCGATATGTTTGGCGTGGGCTCCTTCGACCGTCCATGGCAGCAGCCTGGCGACGCCCTGGAGATGGCCAAACGTAAAGCCGATGTGGCGTTTGAATTCTTCCACAAACTCAATGTGCCTTACTACTGCTTCCACGATGTCGATGTCTCGCCGGAAGGCGCCTCGCTGCAGGAGTACAGCAATAACTTCGCCCGCATGGTCGAGGTGCTGGCAGAGAAACAGCAGCAGAGCGGCGTGAAGCTTCTGTGGGGGACCGCAAACTGCTTTACCAACCCGCGCTACGGCGCCGGCGCGGCCACCAACCCGGATCCGGAAGTGTTTAGCTGGGCGGCTACCCAGGTGGTCACCGCCATGAATGCCACTCATCAGCTGGGAGGCGAAAACTATGTGCTGTGGGGCGGTCGCGAGGGCTATGAAACCCTGCTGAATACCGACCTGCGCCAGGAGCGTGAACAGATTGGCCGCTTCATGCAACTGGTGGTGGAGCATAAGCATAAAATTGGCTTTAAAGGCACGCTGCTGATTGAGCCCAAACCGCAGGAACCGACCAAGCATCAGTATGACTATGATGCCTCTACCGTTTACGGCTTCCTCAAACAGTTTGGTCTGGAAAAAGAGATTAAACTGAATATTGAAGCTAACCATGCCACGCTCGCCGGCCATTCGTTCCATCATGAAATCGCGACGGCCATCGCGCTGGGGCTGTTCGGCTCCGTCGACGCCAATCGCGGCGATCCGCAGCTGGGCTGGGATACCGACCAGTTCCCGAACAGCGTCGAAGAGAATGCGCTGGTGATGTATGAAATTCTTAAAGCGGGCGGCTTCACCACCGGCGGCCTCAACTTTGATGCGAAAGTGCGCCGGCAGAGTACCGACAAATACGACCTGTTCTATGGTCATATTGGCGCGATGGATACCATGGCGCTGTCGCTGAAAGTTGCGGCGCGGATGATTGAGGACGGTGAGCTGGATAAACGTGTGGCCAGACGCTACGCCGGCTGGAACGGTGAGCTGGGGCAGCAGATCCTTAACGGGCAGATGACCCTCAGCGACATAGCCCAGTATGCCACTCAGCATCAGCTGGCGCCGCAGCATCGCAGCGGCCAGCAGGAACAACTGGAAAACCTGGTCAACCATTATCTGTTTGATAAGTAATCATGCGGCGGCGCCCGGCGTGACCGGCGTCGCAACCAGGATGCTCTGTTCGCGCCACGCTTAGCCGTGGCGCGCGTTTAAGGAGAGGTAGTATGTATATCGGCATCGATCTGGGAACATCGGGCGTCAAAGCCATTCTGCTGAATGAGCAGGGTGAGGTAGTGGCATCGCATACCGAAAAACTCACCGTCTCGCGTCCTCATCCGCTGTGGTCGGAACAAGATCCCGAACAGTGGTGGCTGGCGACAGACACGGCGATGAAAGCCCTGGGCGCGCAGTATAGCCTGCGCGACGTGAAGGCGCTGGGCATCGCTGGTCAGATGCACGGCGCCACGTTGCTGGATAAATCGTTACAGGTGCTGCGTCCGGCCATTTTATGGAATGACGGCCGCTGCGCCGAAGAGTGCCAGCTGCTGGAGGAAAAAGTCAGCGCTTCCCGGCAGATCACCGGCAACCTGATGATGCCGGGCTTTACGGCGCCGAAGTTACTCTGGGTGCAGCGCCACGAGGCGGCGGTGTTCAACCAGGTCGATAAAGTGCTGCTGCCGAAGGACTATCTGCGCCTGCGCATGACCGGCGAGCTTGCCAGCGACATGTCTGACGCCGCCGGTACGATGTGGCTGGACGTCGCCCGGCGTGACTGGAGCGATGAGATGCTCGCCGCCTGCGATCTCAGTCGGGATGCGATGCCGGCGCTGTTTGAAGGCAGCGACGTCACCGGACAACTGCGACCTGAGGTGGCGCAGGCGTGGAATATGCCGCAGGCGCTGGTGGTGGGCGGCGGCGGCGACAACGCCGCAGGCGCGGTCGGGGTCGGAATGGCCGACGCCGGGCAGGCAATGCTGTCGCTGGGCACCTCAGGCGTCTACTTCGCCGTCAGCGAAGGGTTCCTCAGCAAACCCGAAAGCGCGGTGCACAGCTTCTGCCATGCGCTGCCGGGCCGTTGGCATCTGATGTCGGTGATGCTCAGCGCGGCCTCCTGCCTGGACTGGGCGGCGAAATTAACCGGCCTGGCCAGCGTGCCGGCGCTGATCGCGGCGGCGCAGACGGCGGATGAAAGCGCCGGTCCGGTGTGGTTCCTGCCCTATCTGTCGGGCGAACGCACGCCGCACAACAACCCGCAGGCCAAGGGCGTCTTTTTTGGCCTGACGCATCAGCATGGGCCGGCAGAGCTGGCGCGGGCGGTGCTGGAGGGAGTGGGCTATGCGCTGGCGGATGGCATGGACGTGGTACACGCCTGCGGCATCAAGCCGCAGAGCATCACGCTTATCGGCGGCGGGGCGCGCAGCGCTTACTGGCGGCAAATGCTGGCGGATATTAGCGGCCTGCAGCTCGATTACCGTACCGGGGGCGATGTCGGCCCGGCGCTGGGGGCGGCCCGGCTGGCGCAGCTGGCGGTGCACGACGAGGCAGACCGCGCCGGGCTGCTGAAGCCGCTGCCGCTTGAACAAGCCCATCGCCCGGACGATCGCCGTGTGGCCCACTATGCGCCACAGCGGGAAACCTTCCGCCAGATTTATCAGCAGCTGAAATCGCTGATGTCTTAGCCTCAGTCCGTCCGGCAGCGCCGGGCGGATTCCCTCCCTGAATGTCCCGGCTACATCCATCCAAAAAAGCGTATTTGTTTATTCCGAAATCTCTGCTTTCCGGTGCGTAACCTGCGGCATCGCCGGGAGAGTCGGTCATAATCAGCCCCTGTCGACCAGGGAGGTGAGATGAACACAAAACGCAACATTGCCAGGGTGATGATGGCAGCAGGATCGCTGGTTTATCTGCTCGGTATCTGGCGAACCTGCCCGTTGTTTAGCGGTAAAGGTTATTTTCTCGGCGTACTGGTGATGGGGATGTTTGCCGTCCTCGCCCATCAGCGCGCCAGCCAGTGGCAGGAACAGGACGACGGTTTTATTGCCTTATGTCGGCTGGTGCTGCTGCTATCGGTCGGCCTGCTGCTGGTTGGCGCCTGGTATGTGCCGGCAGACTGGCATGAAAAAGCCGTCTATATCGCGGCGTGGTTTGTCTGCTTATATGGCGCATCGGCAACCCCCGAACGGACCCGCGTCGCCCGGGCGATGCAAAAAACGGAATAAGCGCCGCCCCGAGGCGCGTAAAAGGTAAAAAGTGATGGAAAACAAGCACGCGACGTATTCTCCGGCGTTTCATTTGATCTCCTGGATTGCCCTGATCGGCGGCATCGTCACCTATCTGGTGGGGCTGTGGAATGCCGATATGCAGTTGAATGAGAAAGGCTATTATTTTGCTGTCCTGGTACTGGGGCTGTTTGCCGCGGCATCTTATCAAAAGACGGTGCGCGATAAGTATGAAGCCATTCCGACCACCGCGCTGTACTACACCACCTGTCTGGTGGTCTTCGTTATCGCTGTTGGCTTGCTGGTTATCGGACTGTGGAATGCCACTCTGCTGCTCAGCGAGAAAGGGTTCTATGGGCTGGCGTACTTTTTGAGCCTGTTTGGCGCTGTTGCGGTGCAGAAAAACGTGCGTGATGCCTGGGACCCGACGCGCTTACGGGAACCTCTCAGCGTGACGGAAGAGGGGCCTGAGTCGTAAGTCGGGCCCCTCCGGGTGGCGGACCGTTAGCTGACCAGCCGGCGGCTATCAATCCGCTGCACCAGGCCTGACAGCAGCAGGCTGCCGAGCAGGGCGGCGCTAAATATCCACACAATGTCCAGCAGCGGCCAGCGGGACAGCTCCAGATGGCTGGCGCGCAGCGCATGCACTATCAGGGCATGGAAACCGTAGATCCCCAGTGAATGTCGCGCAATGCAGGCGATACCGGGCAGGGGACGCGCGTTAAGCCAGTTTTTGGCCAGCGTCAGCAGGGCGACCGCGCAAACGAACACCGCCGGCCCGCAGTAGAGATACCAGGTGTCGCCAAAGTCTCCGCGCCAGCGCAGCTCATGCAGCGTGCCGCGGGAGATAACCCACACGGCGGCGATGAACAGCGCGGCGCAGAACGGGGTCAGCCATTTTTTATTGGTGTCCAGGGTGCCAATGGCTCTGCCCAGCACGCCGTAGAGCACGTAGTAGAAGGTATCACCGTTGATATAGAGGTTGACTGGCAGCCACTCAATCCCGGCGGCTTTGACGCTGACCATATTGGGGTTGGCCAGAATACCGAGGATCGCCATCAGCACCAGCAGCATTTTGCCACTGACGGACTTAACCTGAATCAGCGGTGAGAGCAGGTAGATGACGGCGATAGCAAAGAAAAACCACAGGTGGTAGAAGACGGGCTTCTGCAGCAAATTCTTTAACGATAGCTCGACGTTGATATGGGTAAACAGCGCGATATACAGCAGAGACAGCGCGCTATAGAACGCAATGCACAAACCAATTCGCCAGAAATGGCGCGGCTGGGCGCTGCGCTCGCCAAAAAACAGGTATCCCGAGATCATAAAAAACAGCGGCACGCTGACGCGGGAGGCGGAATTGAGCAGATTGGCGATGTCCCATTCCATAAGGGTGATGGCATGCGGATGAGTGATATACCAACTGGTACTGTGGATCATCACCACCATCATGCAGGCGATACCGCGCAGGTTGGTGATCCAGTGTATCTTTTCTTGCATCAGTCCCTCAAAGTCTGCTGGCGAAATAAGGTCTGACCCGCCTTATGTCCCGGTGTCGCAATAGATTAGTCTGAGTTTTCGGTCACAGACTTGTCGCGGTTTTATGATATTCGCAAAATACCTGTAATACTGAATCTTTACGATAACAACTTGCTAACAAGGCGGTGGAGGAGTACGTGGTGAAAGGTGTTGTTTCCATTATGCTGGTGCTGCTCCTCGCGGGCTGCAGCGAGACCATTTCTCCCCCGGCGCAAAAAGCGCAGCGCGCACGCATTACTCCGCAAACGACGCTCAATATGGCCCAGCTTTGCAAGGATCAGGCCGCTATTCGCTACAACACGCAAACGCAGCTCGTTGACGTGAACCATTTTGAACAATTCCAGGCGAGCTATGAGCTTTCGGGGCGGACCGGCAAGAATGAGCGTTTCATCTGTTCCTTTGACCCGGACGGCCAGTTTATGCATCTTTCGATGCGCTGAATCGACCCCGGCTGGCGTAAATTTCGTCCGTTTTCCTGAAACAACGCCGTTTCGTACTGTATATCTCGCAGCCAGCGGGTATACTGACTCCTTCCTTTAAATCCACACGTATCCAGCACGAAATCATATGCAAAAGTTTGATACCAGGACCTTCCAGGGCCTGATCCTGACCTTACAGGATTACTGGGCTCGTCAGGGCTGCACCATTGTTCAACCACTGGACATGGAAGTCGGCGCCGGCACCTCTCACCCGATGACCTGCCTGCGCGCGTTAGGGCCGGAGCCAATGGCGACCGCCTACGTGCAGCCTTCCCGTCGTCCAACCGATGGCCGCTATGGCGAAAACCCGAACCGTTTACAGCACTACTATCAGTTCCAGGTGGTGATTAAGCCCTCGCCGGACAACATTCAGGAGCTGTACCTCGGATCGCTGAAAGAGCTGGGTATGGACCCGACCATTCACGATATTCGTTTTGTCGAAGACAACTGGGAAAACCCGACGCTGGGCGCCTGGGGTCTGGGCTGGGAAGTGTGGCTCAACGGCATGGAAGTGACGCAGTTCACCTACTTCCAGCAGGTGGGCGGCCTCGAGTGTAAGCCGGTGACCGGCGAGATCACCTACGGTCTGGAGCGTCTGGCGATGTACATCCAGGGCGTGGACAGCGTTTATGACCTGGTCTGGAGCGATGGCCCGCTGGGTAAAACCACTTACGGCGACGTGTTCCACCAGAATGAAGTGGAGCAGTCCACCTATAACTTCGAATACGCCGACGTCGACTTCCTGTTCTCCTGCTTTGAGCAGTATGAGAAAGAGGCCCAGCAGCTGCTGGCGCTGGAGACCCCGCTGCCGCTGCCGGCCTATGAACGTATTTTGAAAGCGGCTCACAGCTTTAACCTGCTGGATGCGCGTAAAGCCATCTCCGTCACCGAGCGTCAGCGCTATATTCTGCGCATTCGCACCCTGACTAAAGCAGTGGCGGAAGCGTACTACGCTTCCCGTGAAGCGCTCGGCTTCCCGATGTGCAACAAGAATAAATAAGAGGCGGCCATGTCTGAGAATACTTTTCTGGTGGAAATCGGCACTGAAGAGCTGCCACCAAAAGCGCTGCGCAGCCTGGCGGAATCTTTTGCTGCGAACGTGACCGCGGAGCTGGATAATGCCGGCCTCGCACACGGTAAAGTGGAATGGTTTGCCGCCCCGCGTCGTCTGGCGCTGAAGGTAGCCAACCTCGCGGCGGCGCAAGCCGATCGCGAAGTGGAAAAACGCGGCCCGGCTATTGCCCAGGCGTTCGATGCCGAAGGCAAGCCAAGCAAAGCGGCCGAAGGCTGGGCGCGCGGCTGCGGTATCACCGTCGATCAGGCCGAACGTCTGACCACCGACAAAGGCGAGTGGCTGCTGTATCGCGCCCATGTAAAGGGCGAAAGCACTGAAGCGCTGCTGCCGAACATGATTGCCAGCTCGCTGGCGAAGCTGCCGATCCCGAAACTGATGCGCTGGGGCGCGTCTGACGTCCACTTCGTGCGTCCGGTTCACACGGTGACTTTGCTGCTGGGTGACAAAGTGATCCCGGCCACTATCCTCGGTATTCCGTCCGATCGCGTGATTCGCGGGCATCGCTTTATGGGTGAGCCGGAGTTCACTATCGATCATGCCGACCAGTACCCGCAGATCCTGCTGGAGCGCGGTAAAGTCATCGCCGATTACGAACAGCGTAAAGCCAAAATCAAAGCCGATGCGGAAGAAGCGGCGCGTAAGATTGGCGGTCAAGCCGATCTGAGCGAAAGCCTGCTGGAAGAAGTCACCTCGCTGGTGGAATGGCCGGTGGTGCTGACGGCGAAGTTCGAAGAAAAATTCCTCGCGGTGCCGTCCGAAGCGCTGGTTTACACCATGAAGGGCGACCAGAAGTACTTCCCGGTCTACGACAATGCCGGCAAACTGCTGCCGAACTTTATCTTCGTAGCCAACATCGAGTCCAAAGATCCGCAGCAGATCATCTCCGGTAACGAGAAGGTGGTTCGTCCGCGTCTGGCCGATGCTGAATTCTTCTTCAACACCGACCGTAAAAAACGTCTGGAAGATAACCTGCCGCGTCTGGAAACCGTGCTGTTCCAACAGCAACTTGGGACCCTGCGCGACAAGACCGATCGCATCCAGGCGCTGGCGGGCTGGATTGCCGGGCAGATTGGCGCTGATGTGAACCATGCGACCCGCGCGGGCCTGCTGTCCAAGTGCGACCTGATGACCAACATGGTCTTCGAGTTCACCGACACCCAGGGCGTGATGGGGATGCACTACGCGCGCCATGACGGCGAAGCGGAAGACGTGGCCGTGGCGCTGAACGAGCAGTATCAGCCGCGCTTTGCCGGCGACGCGCTGCCGTCTAACCCGGTGGCCTGCGCGGTGGCGATTGCCGATAAGATGGACACCCTGGCGGGTATCTTTGGTATCGGGCAGCATCCGAAAGGCGATAAAGACCCGTTTGCGCTGCGCCGCGCCGCGCTGGGCGTGCTGCGTATCATCGTTGAGAAGAACCTGAATCTCGATCTGCAAACGCTGACCGAAGAAGCGGTGCGTCTGTACGGTGAGAAGCTGACCAACGCCAACGTGGTTGATGATGTGATCGACTTTATGCTGGGCCGCTTCCGCGCCTGGTATCAGGACGAAGGTTACGGCGTCGACACGATCCAGGCGGTACTGGCGCGTCGTCCAACCCGCCCGGCGGATTTTGATGCGCGCATGAAAGCCGTATCGCACTTCCGTACCCTGGAAGAGTCCTCCGCGCTGGCGGCGGCAAACAAACGTGTCTCCAACATCCTCGCGAAATCCGACGAGACGCTGAACGACATCGTTCACGCTTCAGTGCTGAAAGAAGCGGCGGAAATCAAGCTGGCGGGCAATCTGGTGGTGCTGCGCGACAAACTGCAGCCGTATTTCGCCGCAGGCCGTTATCAGGATGCGCTGATTGAGCTGGCTGCGCTGCGCGAGCCGGTGGATGAATTCTTCGAGAACGTGATGGTTAACGCTGAAGACAAAGATGTTCGCATCAACCGTCTGACGCTGCTGTCCAAACTGCGTGAACTGTTCCTGCAGGTCGCGGATATTTCTCTGCTGCAGTAAGCGTATCGGTAATAATAAAAGACCTGCCTCAGGGCAGGTTTTTTTATACGGGAAATATAAATAGATGAACCGTTAATAATTCTGTCATTGATATCTCCATTATTTACATTCATCGATAAGAAATGTTTTAGGAATATATAAACATAATTCCGTGAGGTATTTACGCTAGAATGGCGGCGGGTGCTTGAGACTGTGTGTCTCAGGTATTCAGCGGGAGACAGACAGAGAAAAGCCCCACCTGATAGTAATCAAAGTGAGGCTCCCCTATGCATGAACACCATAAGAGTAGCCTCTTACTTGTTGAAAATCAACACTGGAGGCGAGGAATGCCGCAAAAGTATCTGTTGTTTGGCTTAGTAGTGATTTGCTTCACTATTTTATTATTGACCTGGATGGTTCGTGATTCGCTATGTGAATTACAGCTCAGGCAGGGAAATATTGAGCTGGTGGCATTCTTAGCCTGTGATATTAAACAGTAAGAGCATCTGGTGGGGATCTATCCCCACCATGCTTGCAGTGTCAGGCATTCTCAATGCACCCTTTCATTGTTCACCAAATAAATCATTTGCCTCCTGATATCAGGAGGCCTTTTTATTTTTACACGATCGTTGAATAAAACAGGCTTGCAACGCATACCGGAGTGTGGCTATCCTATGTCCCGACGAATTCCTCGTCTCACCGGAGCGCGCCCCACAAATGAACAAACACGACTGATGAATTTCACGCCTTACCTCGCAGATGTTGCGGGTAGGGGAGTATTGATTTCATTCAGGAGTGCTTATGGCTCATTGCGCCCATATCCCCGCTTTTGTTTTACATCAGGTCACCTGTCAGTTTGCGACGGGAGATACGCTATTTGGTCCGCTGAATTTATCGCTGGAATCGTCGCTTTGCGGCCTGGTCGGCCGTAACGGCGTTGGTAAGACGCGTCTGCTACGTCTGCTGGCCGGTCTGGATTCCCCCGCCGACGGCTATATCGAGCGCGGGGCTTCTATTGCCTGGGTGGCGCAGCAGCCGAACGTCACGCCAGAGATGACCCTCGCGGCGCTGCTGGGCTATGCGCCGATATTTGATGCCTTGTCTCGCCTTGAACAGGGTCAAGTGCTGGCTGCCGATTTCGATCTATTGGATGGACACTGGGATCTCCCCGATCGCCTGAGTTTAGCTTTCCATGAAGCCGCTCTCCCGCCGTTCTCTGCGGATCGTCCCGCTTTTTCACTCAGCGGCGGCGAGCGGATGAAGGCTCTGCTGTGCGGCGCCTTTGTCTCCGGCGCCGATTATCTGCTGCTGGATGAGCCCACCAACCATCTGGACCGCCAGGGACGGGAGTGGCTCTATCACCAACTGGAAAGCTGGCAGGGTGGGGCTCTGATCGCCAGCCACGACCGCGAGTTACTGGCGCGGATGCCGAGGATTATTGAGCTGACGCCGACGGCGCTGCGCAGCTACGGCGGCAACTATGATGAATATCAGCGCCAGCGTATGGCGGAGCAGCAGGCTGCGCGCGCGGCGCTGGAACATGCTGTGACCGAGCGACGGCGCACCCGCGCGCGAATGCAAAAGGAGCATGACGCCGCCCAGCGGCGCTCGGCTCAGACGCTGCGGACCGTTGATACGCTAAATATCGCCTCGTTTGAACGTGTGAAGTACAAAGGTGCGGCAAAAGAGCGCCCGGGAACGCTGCGCCGTCAGCATCGTGAACAGAACAGCAGTCTGAATGCCGCCGTGCAGCAGGCACGGGAGCGGGTAGAAGACGACAATCCGGTGATGTTCACCCTGCCGGGTAGCGAAGTGGCCGCCGGCAAGCAGGTTCTGGTGGTGGAAGCATTGCAGCTCGCCCATTCACCCGCTGCGCCGCTGGACTGGCGTATGGATGGTCCGATGCGTATTGCGCTAAAGGGACCGAACGGCTGTGGCAAAACCACTTTGCTGAAAACGCTGCTGGGGCTGGAGCAGGCCGTCTCAGGCGATGTCCGGCTGTCGGTGAGCGCGGCTTATCTGGATCAACATCTGACACAGCTGGATCTGTCGTTATCGGTCATGGCGCACCTGAGCCTGGACGATACCCCGCTGGATGAGGGCCTTCTGCGCACCCGTCTGGCGCAGCTCCAGCTTGGCGCGGATAAGGTCACTCTGCCGTTGGCGACGCTCAGCGGCGGCGAGCGTCTGAAAGCGGCCCTGGCGTGCGTGCTCTGGCGACGCGATCCCGCTCAGCTGCTTTTGCTGGATGAGCCGACCAACCATCTCGATTTAGCATCGACACAGGCTATTGAAAGCGCGCTGGCGGCGTTTCCAGGCGCGATGCTGGTGGTGTCACATGATGAGGCTTTTTTACACGGTCTGAAGCTGACCCATAGCCTGGCGTGGCGGGAGACGGGCTGGCACTTTTCCCTGCTCTGAATGCCCAACAGCCGCCATCGTATGCTGGCGGCTGTTGGCGACAGATAAAAAAAATCCCCGCCATCAGGCAGGGATTCTCGATTCTTAGCGGCTTGAACTTACAGAGAAGTTACGTTGCCAGCTGCCGGGCCTTTAGCGCCGCTTTCGATGGTGAAGGAAACTTTCTGACCTTCGTCCAGGGATTTGTAGCCATCGTTCTGGATAGCAGAGAAGTGTACGAACACGTCTTTAGAGCCATCGTCAGGAGTGATGAAGCCGAAACCTTTGTCAGCGTTGAACCATTTTACGATACCAGTCATTTTACCGGACATAGTGAATTACCTTTAAAAAAATAAGTGAGCCTTGCGGCGTAGCGGTCTGGACTACAGATTTAAAGCGATAAAGGGAAAGTTCACTACGGGGGTATCTTTGGATAACCTTAGAAGGACTGCTCTATTCGACTGCTCTGTGGTCTGTACATCAAACCTGCGAGCATTAACGCACGTTCAGCACCTGATAGCAAACTTTTTTTTACGGTGCAGCGGCAAAAGCCCCCTTACTGACCCATGCCGCTGCGCGCTGGATTAATCGAGTAACTGTCGTGAAAGCTGTGGATTGGCCTGAATCAGGCGCATCAATTTCAGCTCGGTGGGAGACGGTCTAACCCGTCTCGACTCCCACTCTCTTACCATGGCGACGCTCACGCCCATGACGTTGGCAAAGTCGTCAATCTTAAGTCCAGTGCCTTTACGCAGCTGCTCAAATTCACTAAACACAGTGGACTTACGGTTTGAGGTAAGTTTCTGATTATCATCCTTAAATACGATGTGTTCCAGGCTGCTCAGCAGTTCAAACACGGGATCTTTATATTCCATTGAGAACTCCTTTTATCACACAGCGGAAGAGATTTTTTATAAAGCTCTTTAAGAATAGTCAGAAAATCGTGCAGCGGATGGTAACGTCCGTGATTATTTGCCAACAGGCTATCGAATCGGCCCCGGCAGCCAAACGGCAGTGGAGCCTAAGAGAATGATTACTAACGCGATGAGATGGCTTCGAAAATTTTTGTAAACGGATAAGAAAAAAGCGGCAAAGCCGGCGCGGGCCGCCGGCTTAACAATCAGGCTTTCTGCAGACCTCTCGCGTCGTCTTTCGTCGCCGGCGCGGATTTACTGACCCGGTATTTGATCAGCAGCGCGAGGGCTGACAGGAACGCCGGGATGGCCAGCAGAGTGAAGATGGTTTCAAAGGAGAGCTGCGCCTGCATCAGGAAGGCGCCGCTGAACGCGCCGAGGATCCCGCCGAAGCGGCCGATACCCAGCATCCAGGCGACGCCGGTGGCGCGCCCCTGCGTCGGGTAGAAGCCTGCCGCCAGCGCGGGCATCGACGACTGCGCGCCATTCATAATACTACCGGCGATAAACACCATCACCCCCATCAGCACCAGGCTGCTGGTGGAGAAACCCACCAGGCAGACGCAAACGCCGGTCAGCAACCAGCCGACGGCCACCACCTTGTTGGGATTGATCTTGTCCATCAGGGCGCCAAGGATCAGTACGCCAATCCCGCCGCCCAGCGGGAACAGGGCGGTGATGATGGAGGCCTGACTCATCGAGGCGCCGGTTTCGCGGATCAGCAGCGGCAGCCAGCTGGTCAGGAGGTAGAAAATCAGCAGGCCCATAAAGTAGGTCAGGCACAACATCACGGTACCCACCGCGTAGCGTGGGGAGAAAATGACGCCGATGGCCGATTTCTCTTTCACCTGGCCTGCTTCGCGCAGCTCAAATTCCACCGCCTCCGGCAGCGGCGCGATGCGTTTCAGGATGGCGGCAATGCGCTGCGCCGGCTGCTGCTTCACCACCAGATAGCGGGCAGACTCCGGCAGCAGAAAAATTAACGCTACGGCCAGCAGGAGGGGCATCACGCCGCCCAGCACCAGCACACTCTGCCAGCCATAGTGCGGGATCATCCAGGCGGATAAAAAGCCACCCAGCGATGATCCCATCGGAAAGCCGACGAACATCAGGTTCACCAGCAGCGCCCGACGGCGCTCCGGCGCATATTCGCTCATCAGGGTGGCCGCATTCGGCATCGCCGCGCCGAGCCCGAGACCGGTCAGGAAACGCAGCAGCGTCAGCTGATTAAGGCTGGTGGCGAAGGCGGTAAGCAGGCTGAATCCGCCGAACACCACGATCGACATAATCAGCACTTTTTTGCGGCCGATGCGGTCAGCCAGCGGCCCCGCGGTTAAGGCGCCGACCGCCAGGCCCACCAGCGCGGCGCTCATCACCGGGCCGAGCGCCGATTTTTCCACGCCCCATTCCTGTACCAGGTCGGAGGCGATAAATCCGATGATCGCGGTGTCGAATCCGTCCATCGCGACGGTGATAAAGCAGAGCGCAAGGATCATCCACTGGTAGCGGGTGAAGGGGTGCTCGTTGATAAAGGCCTGAATGTCGATGGTTGTCTTAGTCATACGGCTTTCCTGGCAGACTGAGCGAGGGACAGAGGTCTGTTTTTATCGTCGTCCTCGCGTCATTGAGTTTGATTTGTGCGATAATCGAACGTATCGCCGTTAATCGCTCATTCATCAAATCATTGAAGTGGGGAGCAGGCAATGCAGGCGCGCGCCAAAGCGTGCGATTATCGTCCGTTTTAGGACGCCACGTCGTACGGAAACTTTTTTAGTGCCATAAAAATCAGATGGTTATATAAACTTCGCTCGCAGAATGTGATGACTATATTTGTGATGTGCATAACAGACGTTCTACACCGCGACGATGGCGTGCGAAATGGCGTTTTTCCTGCGTAAGATTAGCAGTAAAGGGTATCCTGCGAGGCCGAGCTGGACTATCCTTGTCAGCGTCTGGCACGTGTGTGTCGTTGTGCGCTTTTTTTGGCTGAAAGGAGTAAAAAAATGGCGACAGGAAAGTCCTGCTCTCGCTGGTTTGCGGCTATGGCGGCCTTATTGATGGTGGTTAGCCTGAGTGGGTGTTTTGATAAAGAAGGCGATCAGCGCAAAGCGTTTATCGACTTCCTGCAGAATACGGCGATGCGTAGCGGTGAACGTCTGCCGACGCTGACCGCCGATCAGAAAAAACAGTTTGGGCCTTTTGTCTCTGACTACGCGGTGATCTACGGTTACTCGCAGCAGGTGAGCCAGGCGATGGACGCTGGTCTGCGCCCGGTGGTGGACAGCGTCAATGCTATCCGCGTCCCGCAGGACTATATGACCCAGCGTGAGCCGCTGCGTCAGGCGAACGGCGCGCTGGGCGTGCTCAGCCAGCAGCTGCAGAATGCGAAAATGCAGGCCGATGCCGCGCATAGCGCTCTGAAGCAGGCTGACGATCTTAAGCCGGTCTTCGATCAGGTTTACGCCAAGGTGGTGACCGCGCCAGCTGACGCGCTGCAGCCGCTGATCCCGGCCGCGCAAATCTTTACCCAGCAGCTGGTTCAGGTGGGGGATTTTGTCGCTCAGCAGGGGACCCAGGTGAGCTTTGTGGCCAACGGCATTCAGTTCCCCACCTCGCAGCAGGCCAGCCAGTACAATGCGCTGATTGGGCCGCTGGCGGCGCAGCATCAGGCGTTTAATCAGGCATGGACGGCAGCGGTGAACGCCACCCGTTAATGTCTCATCTGACTGACGTTGGCTGCGGCGAACGAACAGGATGATGGATAAGATGCAAAAAGAACCCGGGGAGGGCGATTGCCGCCGCTACCCGGGTTTTTTTATGGCTTATTTGACCTGCGGGTTAACGCAGTTTTTCTCTACATTACCGTTCAGGGCATCGATCAGGTTGTCCACCGCGCAGGCCGCCATGTTGTAGCGCGTCTCATGGGTGGCAGAGCCGATATGCGGCAGCGCGACAACGTTTGGTAGGGTTAACAGCGGCGAGTCTTTTGCCAGCGGTTCGTGTTCGAAGACATCAAGGCCGGCAGCATGAATTTCACCCGCCTGCAGAGCAGCGATCAGCGCCTGCTCGTCCACCACTGGGCCACGTCCGGCGTTAATGAAGATGGCGGAAGATTTCATTTTGGCAAACTGCGCCTGACCGAACAGATGGTGGGTCTCTTCGCTCAGGGGCAGGATCAGGCAGACGAAATCGGCTTCCTGCAGCAGGGTATCGAGATCGCAATAGCGGGCATTGAAGCGCTCTTCCGCCTGCGGATGCTGGCGGCGCGCGTTATACAGGATCGGCATGCCGAACCCGAAGTGGGCGCGCTGCGCCAGCGCCATACCGATGCGGCCCATGCCGACGATACCTAAGGTTTTATGGTGCACGTCGCTGCCGAACCAGTCCGGGCCAATGCTCTTCGTCCACTCGCCCGCTTTGACGCGCTCCGCCACTTCCACTACCCGGCGCGCGGTGCTCAGCACCAGCGCCATGACCGTATCGGCGACGGTCTCGGTCAGTACGGTCGGGGTATGCATCAGCAGCACCCGGCGAGCGTTCAGCGCCTCGACGTCAAAGTTGTCATAGCCAACGGAAACGGTAGAGGTCGCACGCAGCTTCGGCATCTTCTCCAGCAGCGCGGCGTCAACCTTTTCGCTGGAGCCCAGGAGGCCTTCAGCCTGGGCGAAGGCCTCTGCATGCTGCGAAACGGTCTCCGGCCGCAGGTTTTTTACCTGAGTGACGGAAAAGTGCTCCTCCAGGCGCTGTAGCAGGTCGTCGGGAAGCGTTTTATAGAGAATGACAGACGGCTTCATGCGAATCTCCGTAGTAGAAATAGTTCAGGCGTGGTGAGCGCCAAGCGGAATGTTTTGATTATTAGCAGGCTTAACAATCAAAGTCAGCAATACTGAGGCGAAAAGCGCCACCCCCATAAAAATATAGGAGGCTGCGGGGCTGCCGGTGGCACCGTTCAGGTAGCCGACAAACCACGAGCCGCAGAAGGAGCCCAGGGCGCCCATACTGTTGATCAGCGCCATGGCGCCCCCGGCGACGTTGCGCGGCAGCATTTCCGGAATAATGGCGAAGAAGGGGCCGTAAGGCGCATACATTGCCGCACCGGCCACCACCAGCAGGGTATAAGACACCCAGAAGTGGTTGGCGCCGACCGCCCAGGAGCCGATGAAGGCCAGTCCGCCAATCAGCAGCAGCGGCCAGACGAACAGCTTACGGTTCTGCATTTTATCGGAGGCCCAGGAGACTACGATCATGGCGATAGTCGCCGCCAGGTACGGAACCGAAGAGAGCCAGCCCACTTCCACCATCCCCATATTTTCGCCGCCGCTGCGGATAATCGACGGCAGCCACAGTACAAAACCGTACACGCCGATACTCCAGGCAAAGTACTGCGCGCAGAGCAGGATCACGTTGCGGGAGCGGAAGGCTTCGCCATAGTTACGTACCGCTTTGATGCCCTGCTGTTCACGATCCAGTTGTTCCTGCAGCGCGGCTTTTTCACTCTCCGCCAACCAGTTAACCTGCGACGGTTTGTCTTTTACCAGCACCCACCAGCAGAAGGCCCAGATTACTGCCGGCACCCCTTCGATGATGAACATTTCCCGCCAGCCGAAGGCCTGAATCAGGTAGCCGGAGACCACCGACATCCACAGGACCGTCACCGGGTTACCGAGGATCAGGAAGGTGTTGGCGCGAGAGCGCTCTGATTTGGTGAACCAGTTGCTGATATAGATCAGCATCGCCGGCATCACCGCCGCTTCGACGACGCCGAGGATAAAGCGAATGGCCGCCAGCGCCGGGATATTATGCACAACACCGGTCAGCGAGGCGCAGCCGCCCCAGAGGATCAGGCAGATAAAGATCAGTTTGCGAACGCTGCGGCGCTCCGCATAGATAGCGCCGGGGATCTGGAAGAAGAAGTAGCCGAGGAAGAACAGGGCCCCCAGCAGGGAGGAGATCCCCTTGGTGATGCCCAGGTCTTCGGTAATGCCTGCCGCGGAGGCGAAGCTGAAGTTGGCACGGTCGAGGTACGCCAGGCTATACGTGATAAACACGATAGGCATGATGTACCACCAGCGTTTCGTTGCATTTGTTGAGCTATTCATAGGCTTGCCTCTGTCAATGAGGTGACATCCGTCCGTCGAAACGGACGCTGCTGTGCCGCGCTGCAGGTAGGGTACAGGACGGCTGTTATTGTTGCGTATAAATGTTATTCGCCCAGCGCATCGCGGGTGGGGAGCCCCTCGCTGTCGCCCTGGACCTGAATCGCCAGCGAACCGATTTTATTGCCACGGTTCACCGCCTGAAGCAGGGTTTTGCCTTCCAGCAGGGCGCTAATCACCCCGACGGCAAAGCCGTCGCCGGCGCCGACGGTATCGACGACGTTTTCGACTTTAATGGCATCAACCGTTCCCTGTTCGCCGCTGGCGCTCTTGAACCAGGCGCCGTCGCAGCCGGTTTTAATGACTACCGCCTTGACGCCGCGGGAGAGATAAAAATCGGCGATCCCTTCCGGGGTCTGCTGGCCGGTGAGAATCACGCCCTCTTTTAAGCCTGGCAAAACCCAGTCAGCCTGGAAGGCGAGACGGTTGAGTTTCTCCACCATCTCGGCTTCGCTTTTCCACAGCACCGGGCGCAGATTAGGGTCGAAAGAGAGGGTTTTTCCCTCGGCTTTCATCACCTTCGCCGCATGCTCCAGCAGCGCATATGAGCTTTCAGAGAGCGCGGCGGCCACGCCGCTCAGGTGCAGATGGCGGGCGCTGGTGAAGTAGTCGGCGCGAAAATCGTCCGGCGACAGATGGCTGGCGGCAGAGCCTTTGCGGAAATACTCCACAATGGGATCGGTTCCATTTTCGACTTTCGATTTCATCTGGAAACCGGTAGCGAAGCGGTTGTCGATGGCGACAGCGTGGCTATCGATCCCCTCTTTCGCCAGCGATTGCAGTACGAAGCGGCCAAAGCTGTCGTTGCCGACGCGGCTGACCCAGCCGACCTTCAGACCCAGGCGCGACAGGCCGGTGGCGACGTTCAGTTCGGCGCCGGCGACACGCTTCATGAAATGCTCCACCTCGGCCAGATCGCCGGTTTCGGTGGCGACAAACATGGCCATGGCTTCGCCGATGGTGATGACATCTAAATTTTCCACGGCTTAATCCTCGCGTAACAGGTTGACGTAGCGGCGGGTCACGGCCGTCAGGTCATGGCCAGTCAGCGGGAACTCGATTCCACGCGGCGCGTCGGCAGGAAGATTATCGAGCAGGGCCAGCCAGCGATCGGCGGCCTGATCCGGCGGTACCGCGCGGAATTTCTCATGATGAGGCTCCGCCGCTTTCACATGAATATAGCTGACCGCCGGCGCAAGGTGGCGTGCCGCCTCTTCCGGCGAGTCGCCGACCCACAGCCAGTTGCCCATATCAAACGTTAAGGTGACCGGCAACTGATGGACCCTGCAGGCGGCTTTGAAGCGCTGCATCGGCGCCAGCTGGCCGCAGTCGGTCTGGTCATTCTCTACCACCAACGCCATGCCGCTGTCGCGGAGGATCTCGCGCAGCTCATCCAACTGCTGATTGTGAAGGAAATGGCCAAGGGAGAGCTTTAGCCACAGGGCGTTAAGGGTTTGCGCTTCCGCGAGCAGCGCCGGGAGTTCCGGGTTGAGCTCGCCGTTATCGGCGAACAGCGCCTGCGGCGCGGAGTAGCAGGCCAGCAGGCCGTGGCGCTCAATGGTGGCCGCCAGCGACGGCAGAGCGTTGAGCTCTTCCGCGCTGCACAGCTCGCGGCGGATTTCGACACCGTCCGCACCGGCGTCGGCGATGAACGGCAGGACAGCGGCCTGGCCGCCTAAGGATTTAACATGGTCATTACCATACGCAGCGGTAACGACAATAATTTTTCTGGCCATCGCGCTCTTACTCCCGGCGTTTGTTGCTTAATCTCCTTAATACGCTAGATGGTATCGGTTCCATAAGAAAGGGCGAGATGTTTAATTTATGATCGGCATCACGAAGGATCGTTAACGAGAGGTTGATCCGCGGACGATAAGCTCGCCGGAGAAGACCCGCTCGCGGATGGGGTCGTTAGTGCCGGCAATGCGCCGAATCACCTGTTCGACCGCGGCGTAGCCGATCTGCCACGTCGGCTGTTTGAGGGTGGTAATACCGACGCCAGCCAGCTCCGCCCACTCCAGTTCGTCGAAGCCCAGCAGGCCGATATCGCTCCCCCAGATCAGGCCGACGCGCTTCAGAGCGCGGGCCACCTGCAGCGTCAGGGCGCCGTTGGCGGAGATGACCGCTTTGCGCATCCCGCGGTGACGGGCGTGGAACTGGCGCAGGACGTTGTCCATCATCGCGCCGTCGTTGAGCTGCACTTCGGCGTTTTCAGCCACCACGCCGTGGTGACGAGTGAGGGTAGCGCGAAAAGCGCTCAGACGCTCGCGGCGGGTATTCACCGAGCCCAGCGGTTCGCTGAGAAACAGGATGGCCTCAAACCCTTTCTCCACCAGGTGTTCGGTGGCGGTGGTGGCGGCCTGGGCGTTATCAAGCCCGACCACATCGCAGGCGAAGTCGGGGATTTTACGGTCAATCAGCACCATCGGCAGGGCCGACTGCTGCAGGCGGTTCAGGCCATCCTCCCGCATACCGACTGCGTTGACCACGATGCCTTCCACCTGGTAGCTGCGCAGCAGGTCCAGGTAGTGCAGTTCCTGATCCAGCTCGTTATTGGTATTACACACCAGCAGGGTGAAGCCTTTTTCCCGGCAGGCCGCTTCAATGCCGCTCATGACATTGACCGAGTAGGGGTTGGTGATATCGGCGATGATCAGGCCAATAAGGCGGGTTCGGCCGTGCTTGAGGCCGCGGGCCATCAGGCTGGGGCGGTAGTCGAGTTCGGCAATGGCTTTTTCAATACGTGATAACAGATCGTCGGAAAGCAGATGCTTCTCGCCGTTAAGATAACGTGAAATGCTGGTTTTGCCGGTCTTTGCGGCTTTCGCCACATCGCTGATAGTTGCACGCGCCGCTTTCGCCATGGTGGCTTCCTTTGCTGAAAATCTGCCAACACCTTAGCGCGAAAAATAGCGATATCAAGCATTTTGCCCGGCAGAGCGGCTGCCGGGCGACATGAGGATGCGCTTATTGCAGCGGGCTGAGGGTAATTTCCACGCGACGGTTCTGCGCTTTGCCTTCCGCCGTGCTGTTGCTGGCGATAGGATTCGCCGGCCCCATGCCGGTGGTGCGAATGCGATTGGCCGCCACGCCCTGAGTGATCAGCGCGCTGGCGACGCTGTCTGCACGCTGTTGCGACAGACGCATATTCAGATCCTTGCTGCCGGTGCTGTCGGTGTAGCCGACGACGTTAACAGCGGTTTTCTCGTACTCTTTCAGCACCATGGCCACGCCGGTCAGGGTGTTGGCGCCGGCCGGCTTCAGGTTGGCGCTATTGCTGTCGAAGGTGACGTTATTCGGCATGTTCAGCACGATATTGTCGCCATTTCGCGTCACGCTGACCCCGGTTCCCTGCATTTTGTCGCGCAGCTTCGCTTCCTGCACGTCCATGTAGTAACCAATGCCGCCGCCGAGCGCCGCGCCGGCCGCTGCGCCAATCAGCGCGCCTTTGCCGCGGTCATGTTTGGAAGAGGAGAGCGCGCCGACGCCAGCGCCCACTAAGGAGCCAATACCTGCGCCAATACCGGATTTACCTGCTTCACGTTCACCGGTATAGGGGTTGGTGGTGCAGCCAGAAATGGCCAGAGTGCCGCTGACCAGCGCCGCAATCATAAGTACGCGTTTTTTCATTTAATGTCCTTAATCCTTTTTATTCTTTGTCACAGCGAACGTGACGGTTGATTATGACGCGTGATTACGTAGAAAATTCCCCGGATACCATCTCATTTTGTAAATAACATTGAACGGTTGCCCATCACGCCGTCATGACACCTGCATTCGCTGACCAGGAGCCGCCCTTGCCAACCTCATCTGCAACCAAAACCATCTTAACCGCCGCCCACTGGGGACCGATGCTGGTGGAAACGGACGGTGAAAACGTCCTCTCTTCCCGCGGCGCGCTGGCGACACCGTTTGCCAACTCGCTGCAAACGGCGGTGCGCGATCAGGTCCACAGCAAAACCCGCGTGCGCTATCCGATGGTGCGCAAAGGCTTCCTTGCTTCACCGGACAAGCCCCAGGGGGTCCGCGGTCAGGATGAATTCGTGCGGGTGAGCTGGGATCAGGCGCTGGATTTAATTGACGCCCAGCATCGGCGGATCCGCGAAAGCTACGGTCCGCAGTCGATTTTCGCCGGCTCCTACGGCTGGCGCTCTAACGGCGTCCTGCATAAGGCGGCCACCCTGCTGCAGCGCTACATGAGCCTGGCGGGCGGCTATACCGGCCATCTTGGCGATTACTCCACTGGCGCGGCGCAGGCGATCATGCCTTACGTCGTGGGCGGGAATGAGGTGTATCAGCAGCAGACCAGCTGGCCGCTGGTGCTCGAGCACAGCGAAGTGGTGGTGCTGTGGAGCGCCAACCCGCTGAACACCCTGAAAATTGCCTGGAACGCCTCCGACGAGCAGGGGATCCCGTGGTTCGACCGGCTGCGCCAGAGCGGTAAGCGCCTGATCTGCATCGATCCGATGCGATCGGAAACCGTCGATTTCTTTGGCGATTCGATGGAATGGATCGCGCCGCATATGGGCACCGATGTCGCGCTGATGCTGGGGATCGCCCATACGCTGGTGGAGAATAGCTGGCAGGATGATGCGTTTCTTACCCGCTGCACCAGCGGCTACGATATTTTTGCCCGCTATCTGACCGGCGAAAGCGACGGCGTAGCGAAAACCGCTGACTGGGCGGCGGCGATCTGCGGCGTGAAAGCGGATAAGATCCGTGAACTGGCGAAAATTTTCCATGAAAATACCACCATGCTGATGTCTGGCTGGGGCATGCAGCGCCAGCAGTATGGCGAGCAGAAGCACTGGATGCTGGTCACCCTGGCCGCCATGCTGGGGCAGATTGGCACCCCGGGAGGCGGGTTTGGTCTTTCCTATCATTTCGCCAACGGCGGCAACCCGACGCGCCGCGCGGCGGTACTGGGCTCGATGCAGGGAAGCGTCGCCGGGGGCGTGGACGCGGTGGAGAAGATCCCGGTCGCGCGGATCGTCGAGGCGCTGGAGAATCCGGGGGCAGAGTATCAGCACAACGGCATGGCGCGTCGCTTCCCCGATATTCGCTTTATCTGGTGGGCCGGCGGGGCCAACTTTACTCATCATCAGGACACCAACCGCCTGATTCAGGCCTGGCAGAAGCCGGAGCTGATCGTCATCTCCGAATGCTTCTGGACCGCCGCCGCGCGCCATGCCGATATCGTCCTGCCGGCGACCACCTCGTTTGAGCGCAACGATCTGACCATGACTGGAGATTACAGCAATCAGCATCTGGTGCCGATGAAGCAGGTGGTCGCCCCGCGAGATGAAGCGCGCGACGATTTCGCGGTCTTTGCCGACCTCAGCGAACGCTGGGAGGTGGGCGGCCGCGAGCGCTTCACCGAAGGGAAGAGTGATTTGCAGTGGCTGGAGACCTTCTATCAGATCGCCGCCCAGCGCGGGGCTCACCAGCAGGTGACGCTGCCGCCGTTTGCCGAATTCTGGCAGGCTAACCAGCTGATTGAGATGCCAGAGGAGCCGGAGAATGCCCGTTTTGCGCGCTTCGCCGCCTTCCGCGCCGATCCGCAGGCTAATCCGCTGAAAACGGCGAGCGGTAAAATTGAGATCCACTCGCCGACCATCGCCGCCTTTGGCTACGCCGATTGCCCGCCGCACCCGATGTGGCTGGAGCCCGACGAGTGGCATGGCAACGCTGAGGCGGGGCAGCTGCAGCTGCTGTCGGCCCATCCGGCCCACCGTCTGCACAGTCAACTGAACCACACCACGCTGCGCGAACGCTATGCTGTCGCCGGACGCGAACCGGTGACTATTCATCCGCAGGATGCCCGGGCCCGGGGGATTGCCGATGGCGATCTGGTGCGGGTGTGGAACGCCCGCGGTCAGGTGCTGGCCGGCGCGGTGGTGACGGAGGGGATCCGCCCGGGGGTGATTTGCCTGCATGAAGGGGCATGGCCCGACCTGGATCCGCGGGTGGGCATCTGCAAAAACGGGGCGGTGAATGTCTTAACCAAAGATATCCCGACATCCCGGCTGGGCAACGGCTGTGCCGGGAACACCGCCCTGGCGTGGCTGGAGAAATATACCGGCCCGACGCTGCCGCTTACAGCATTTGATCCGCCGGCCAACGCATAATCCACGTCGGGTGCTGAGTGTCGTCCTGCCATGCGCAGTCTTCAATCCGGAAGCCCTGCGCATGGTAGAAACTGACCGCCGATTCGTTCTTCTGGTAAACCTCGAGACTCAGCCAGGCGTAGTGCTGTTTGACTTCATCCAGCAGCGCCCGGCCAATGCCCTGGCGGATGGCGTCCGGCGCGACAAACAGCGCGCCGACGAAGCGGGAGTCCAGCACGCTAACAAAGCCTTTTAATTCCCCATCGCGTTCCCAGACCCAGGTGCTGGCGGCGGGAAGATAGACATCCCGTACCACCGCGACGCTGTCGCGCCAGTAACTTTCGCTGATAAAAGGATGGGCATGAATCGTGCTGTCCAGCCACAGGGCCAGCAGCGGCGCGGTATCTTTAGTGTCCCACTTGCGGATCATCCTGACCTCCAGGGTGACAGAAGCAGCCGGTGATATGGTCGTTGACCAGCCCACAGGCCTGCATAAAGGAATAACAGATTGTCGAGCCGACAAATTTAAAGCCGCGTTTTTTCAATGCCTTCGACAGCGCATCGGAGGCCGGCGTCGTGGTGGGGATCTCCGCCAGCGTCGCGGCGCAGGTCACCTGCGGCTCATTGTTGACGAAGGACCAGACAAAATCAGTGAACGACTCGCCATTTTCTTCCATCGCCAGATAGGCGCGGGCGTTGCCGATAATGGCCTGGATTTTTCCCCGATGGCGAATGATGCCGGCATTCTGCAGCAACTGCTCGACATCGTCCTCCCCCATCGCTGCCACGCGCACCGGGTCGAACTGGTGAAAAGCCTGACGGTAGTTCTGCCGTTTTTTTAACACCGTGATCCATGACAAACCGGCCTGCTGGCCCTCCAGGCAGATCATTTCAAACAGCTGGCGGCCCTCTTTTTGCGCCACACCCCATTCGGTATCGTGATATTCGATATATAACGGATCCTGACTCACCCATCCGCAACGTTGCATAGCTATTTCTCCCTCTGCGCTAAAAAAGTGGACGCCCCGGCTTGACGGCTGAAAGATAAAGATAATAGTTAATACAGGGAAATCGTATCCCCAAAAAAAACACAGCAATATTGCCGATTCGGCTCTTTTCTGGAGTCGCATTAATGATAATAAAGAAATGCAATGGCCTCCGGGGCTTCTTGTTCCCGGCGAGCGTATCCGTCTGGATGACGTGTGTCTCTGGAGCGAATGCCTGGCAACAGGAATATATCGCTATCGATACAAAAAGTAATACGCCGGAACGCTATACATGGGATAGCGATCACCAACCACGTTACGAAGATATTCTCGCTGAGCGGATGAAGTCCTCAGAGACGCCTGGCGGGCTGGCATTAAACCAGGCGCTGGCGCCACCGGACAGCAGCCGTGGTCAGAGCGTTGGCTGGAATTATCTGCTGGCAAATGGCATGACCTCCGGGCCGGTGGCCAGCCTGCGCAGTGACGTCACCGCGCCAGTGACGAGAAGCGCTGGCGAGACGGGGTATGTCAACACGCTCGGCTGGCGCATGGATTATCAGTCGCTGTGGGGCGTGCATCCCTGGGCTCAGGTGAGCTATAACCAGTCGCTTACCAGCGATGCCTGGTCGCCGACGACCCGCGCCAGAGAGGGCGGCTGGAGTGATGTCACCCTGGGCGCCGATATGCGGTTGGGATCCCATGTTGCGGCATGGGCGACGCTGTCGCAGGCGGACAATGTCCCATCCGGGGAAAATACGCTCTATTTGATGGGCGTCAGCGCCAACTTTTGACCGATATTGTTACGCGTTTGAAACGACGCGGTTATTGTTAAATCTCAGTAATGGCGCATTTCTGTGAGATAGCGCACACTAACTTTTTTCCTGAAATTCGCGGAATGAATGTTTTGCAATGTCATTCGTTCCGCCATTAATGCATTTCATTCCCTGCTGGTGGCAGTTCATGCCTTTTTCCCCACAGGATGAGGGGCCTTCGCTATTGTGGCGGCAGTTAATTTATCAGGACAACTGCTATGAACGCTGCAAACCGTCAATCGACCCGCTGGCTTACGCTAATCGGCACCATCATCACCCAATTTGCTCTCGGTTCGGTCTATACCTGGAGCCTGTTTAATAGTTCGCTGTCTGACAAACTGGGCGAGCCGGTCAGCCAGGTGGCTTTCTCCTTTGGCCTGCTGAGCCTCGGGCTGGCGCTCTCCTCGTCGGTCGCCGGGAAGTTGCAGGAACGCTTTGGCGTTAAGCGTGTGACCATGGCCTCCGGGATACTGCTCGGTTTGGGCTTCTTCCTGACCGCGCACTCCAACAGCCTGATGATGCTGTGGCTGAGCGCGGGCGTGCTGGTGGGGCTGGCGGACGGCGCCGGCTATCTGCTGACTCTGTCGAACTGCGTGAAGTGGTTCCCGGAGCGTAAAGGGCTGATCTCTGCTTTCTCCATTGGTTCCTATGGGCTCGGCAGCCTGGGGTTCAAATTCATTGATTCCCATCTGCTGGCCACCGTCGGCCTGGAAAAAACCTTCGTCATCTGGGGCGCTATCGTGCTGGTGATGATCGTCTTTGGCGCGACCCTGATGAAAGATGCGCCGAATCATACGGCGACCACCGCGACCAACGGCGTTGTGGAAAATGACTTTACTCTCGCCGAATCGATGCGCAAACCGCAGTACTGGATGCTGGCGGTGATGTTCCTGACGGCCTGCATGAGCGGACTGTACGTGATTGGCGTGGCGAAAGATATTGCCCAGGGGATGGTCCACCTGGATGTCGCCACGGCGGCAAACGCGGTAACCGTTATCTCGATTGCTAACCTTAGCGGCCGCCTGGTGTTAGGCATCCTGTCCGACAAGATCTCCCGCATTCGTGTGATTACCCTCGGTCAGATCGTGTCGCTGGTAGGGATGGCCGCGCTGCTGTTCGCCCCGCTGAATGCCATGACTTTCTTCGCCGCCATCGCCTGCGTCGCCTTTAACTTCGGCGGCACCATCACCGTCTTCCCGTCGCTGGTGAGTGAGTTCTTTGGCCTGAACAATCTGGCGAAAAACTACGGCGTGATTTATCTGGGCTTTGGTATCGGCAGCATCTGCGGCTCTCTCATCGCTTCGCTGTTCGGCGGCTTCTACGTGACCTTCTGCGTGATCTTCGCCCTGCTGATTCTGTCGCTGGCGCTGTCCACCACCATCCGTCAGCCGAAAGGCAGTGTTTATAGCGAGGCGCACGCCTGAAACCTGCAGCGTGAAACGTGCCCCTTGTTAATCCCCTAAGCAAATAGTGCCAATCCAGCCAAATGTTTTGTAAATGTTTGGCTGGATCACATTCCCTCCTGATACTTTTCCCGTTCCCTGTGGTCTACTTATCGCGCTTTGTAGAGGTTTCTGATAACCAACCCTAACGCACCCTATTAGCCTACTGACTCGTGCCACAGCGTCAGGCGGTGTTTTATTCTTCTTTTTCCAGGTTTGCTTGCATGAAATATATTAGAACGATGACGCAGCAGAAGCTTAGTTTTTGGCTGGCGCTGTACATCGGCTGGTTTATGAACATCGCCGTTTTTTTCCGGCGTTTCGATGGTTATGCTCAAGAGTTCACTTTCTGGAAAGGGCTTTCCGGTGTCGTTGAACTGGTCGCCACGGTCTTTGTCACCTTTTTCCTGTTACGTCTGCTGTCACTGTTTGGTCGCCGCATCTGGCGCATTCTGGCGACGCTGATTGTCCTGTTTTCCGCCGCCGCCAGTTACTACATGACGTTCCTCAATGTGGTGATTGGCTACGGAATTATCGCTTCGGTGATGACCACCGATATCGACCTGTCGAAAGAGGTCATTGGCTGGCACCTGATCCTCTGGCTGGTGGTGGTGAGCGCGCCGCCGCTGCTGTTCATCTGGAGCAACCGCTGCCGCCATACGCTGCTGCGCCAACTGCGCACCCCGGGTCAGCGGGTTAAAAACGTATTGATCGTCGTGCTGGCCGGACTCATTGTCTGGGGTCCCATCCGCCTGCTTGAGCTGCGTCAGCATGATGTGGAGCGCCATTCGGAAGTGGATATGCCGAGTTACGGCGGGGTGATCGCCAACTCCTATCTGCCATCAAACTGGCTGTCGGCGCTGGGGCTGTACGCCTGGGCGCAGGTGGATGAATCCTCGGATAATAAATCGCTGATTAACCCGGCGAAGAAGTTTACCTACGTCGCGCCGGAAGGCCTGGATGACACCTACGTGGTGTTTATCATTGGCGAAACGACCCGCTGGGATCATATGGGTATCCTCGGCTATAGCCGCAATACCACGCCAGAGCTGGAGAAAGAGAAGAATCTTGTCGCCTTCCGCGGCTACTCCTGCGATACCGCCACCAAGCTGTCGTTACGCTGTATGTTTGTGCGTCAGGGCGGGGCGGAGGATAACCCGCAGCGAACGCTCAAAGAGCAGAACGTCTTTGCCGTGCTTCATCAGTTGGGCTTCAACGGCAATCTCTATGCCATGCAGAGCGAGATGTGGTTTTACAGCAACACGATGGCCAACAATATCGCCTACCGCGAGCAAATTGGCGCCGAGCCGCGCAACCGCGGTAAGAGCGTTGACGATATGCTGCTGGTGGAGGAGATGAAACGCGGTATGGCGCAGGGCAACGCCTCCGGTAAGCATCTGATCATTCTCCACACCAAAGGGTCTCACTTTAACTACACCCAACGCTACCCGCGCAGCTTCGCCCAGTGGAAGCCGGAGTGCGTCGGCGTCGACAACAAGTGCTCGAAAGCGGAGCTGATTAACTCCTACGATAACAGCGTGACCTACGTCGATCACTTTATCGTCAGCGTCCTCGACCAGCTGCGGGATAAGAAAGCGATTGTGTTCTATGCCGCCGATCATGGGGAGTCGATTAATGAACGCGAACACCTGCACGGAACGCCGCGCAAGATGGCGCCGCCGGAGCAGTTCCGCGTGCCGATGATGGTGTGGATGTCGGATAAATACCTGGAGAACCCCGATCATGCCGCCGCGTTTGCCCATCTGCAGCAGCAGGCTGCGATGAAGGTGCCGCGCCGTCACGTCGAGCTGTATGACACCATTATGGGCTGTCTCGGCTATACCTCGCCGGATGGCGGGATCAATGAGAATAACAACTGGTGCCGGTGGAAAAAGTAAGGCACGGGGTTTATTTTCAGATTCTCGGGTCTGTTCTCCCTTCCTGAGCCCAGGATAAGCTAATCCCTCGCCGGCTGACGCCGCGCGAGGGATTTTTTTCGCACAGTGGATGTGTCTGGCAGGTTGCCTCTTCTTCTTTGATTACCCTCCAGTTTTCTCGCTCCCCCTGTGCACGAACTTTTCATGGAGAGAAAGGATGAAGGTGATAAAGGGGTTGGCCTTACTGTGCCTGTTGATGCTCGCGGGCTGCCAGTCTGAGGAAGAGACCAGCCAGTTCCTGCTGGCCTGTAAATACGATGCGCCAGCGACGATCGAAGCCATGCTGAATAATGGCATCGATGTGGATGGTCAGGATAAAACCGGCTTAAGTGGCCTGATGGTCGCTGCCGCGGAAAATCGTCGTGATGTGGTAGCGTTACTGCTTAAGCGTCAGGCGAAGCCGAATCTCCAGACGCGCCAGGGCGTCACGGCGCTGATGCTGGCGGCGGCGCGCGGCAGCGATGCCGCGATTATCGGCGATCTTCTCCAGGCCGGCGCGTCGGTAAATCAGACCAGCGTCGAGAAGAGTACGGCATTGATGTCCGCCATTGCCGACGGCGGGGACGTCAGAAACGACTATCAGCATATTCTGGCGATGAAAAAGCCCGATGCGCCTGTCGAGAAGGAGAGCGCGCTGGATAAAATTGTCGGCGCAACGGCGGCGAAATCGCTGGCGACGGGTAACCGCGCGCTGATGACCGAAGACATGGCGTTACAACTGGCGCCCGGCGCGTTTAAGAAGAACGTCGACGAGATCGTGGCGCTGCTGATCAGGCATGGGGCGGACGTGAAGGCCGTCAATGCGTCAGGGGAATCAGCCTTTTTCCTCGCGGTCGATCACGCGCGTTCGACGGAAACCATCACGACGCTGGCCAACGCCGGGGCGGACACCAGCCTGGCGGATAAATCCGGCACCACCCCGCTGATGCTGGCGGCGGCGGGGGATGATCCCAATCTGGTGCTGGCGCTGTCGGCCTCCGGTGTGGAGGTGGATAAGCCGAACCGTGAAGGACTCACGGCGCTGCAGGTGGCGGCGGGTCAGGGGGCGCCTGCGGTGATCGCGGCGCTGGTGCAGCGCGGCGCAAAGGTGGACCAGGTCTCCGCCAACGACCTCAGCCCGCTGATGCTGGCGGTCAAAATGAATAATAAAGCCAATGTCGAGGCGCTGCTTGAGGCTGGCGCCAGCGTCAACCTCAGCAATAAGGCCGGCTATACGGCGATCGGTTACAGCCGGGCCGGCGAGGTTCGCCAGCTGCTGCTGGCGCAGCATGCCGAGCTGAAGGGGCAGGCCGCGCATATGGCGCAAAGCGAACTGCAGTTTTGTGCTAATGCCTTTGCCGACAAGCTGGCATACAGCGACATCGCCCGCGCGGTGAATAACGATACCCGCCCGGATATTATGCGTCATCAGCAATCCTGCCCGGAGCTGGGGGAACTGACGATGCTGCTGGGGGAATTTAAATTCAACCCGGCGGGCTCGACCTATCTCGGTGAGCCGGTGACCTGTAAGGTATCCGAGTATCGCAAAGCGTTTGAGGTGACCTGCCGCTGAAAACGATGACCAACCGGCGATTCGCTGCTCAGGCTGCTGAGTTTCTCGCCGGTTGAGCGATTTTTTGAAAATAAGGCATTGACGGGTAGGCATCCCAGCAGTAAGATGCGCCCCGCATTCGGTGATTGGCGCAGCCTGGTAGCGCACTTCGTTCGGGACGAAGGGGTCGGAGGTTCGAATCCTCTATCACCGACCAAATTCGAAAAGCCTGCTCAACGAGCAGGCTTTTTTGCATCTGTGGCCTGTGAGGATGAGAACCTCCGGGGGCAGAGTTCGACTTGTGTTCCGTAGGCCCGCGCAAGCGCAGCGCCGCCGGGCATGCGTTTAACCGCAATCTGAAAGCCTGCTCAATGAGCAGGCTTTTTTTGCGTATTAAGCCGAAGTTTTTGCAGGCACAGCAGGCAAATGTATTGGTAATGAGATTAACTGAGCGCTCAGGTTGTCCTTTTCATCCCTTGATTGAAAAATCAAACAGGTGCCAATTCGATTATGTTTCCTGTCAGTGATTTGCTGGACTTACAAACGCTTTCTGAATCAGTTGAACTGGAGTTTAAGCTGGCGCAGGGAGCGGAGGGTAAAGGTAAACTGCCAGAGGATTTCTGGCGGACGTACAGTGCGATGGCGAACACCCGCGGTGGCTATGTCGTGTTAGGTGTCAGGGAAAAGAAAGGAAACTTTATCGTTGAAGGGATTAGCGATATGGCTACCGTTACGAAGCAACTTTTTGATATTGTTAACAATAAGAAGAAAGTCAATGTCAATTTACTGACCGAAGAGTCGCTACAAGTCATCAAACTTGATAATAAAGAAGTCATTGTCATTGAGATTCCCATAGCAAGACGAGAACAAAAACCCGTCTATCTCAATAATCAGCCGATGACGGAAACCTATCTCCGCCGTCATGAAGCGGACTGCCACTGCTCTGCAGAGCAAATCAAAAGAATGCTTGCAGAGCAGGTCGAGGATAGCCGTGATGACCGGATCCTGACCGGCTTTGATTTCAGTGATATCGATCAGGACAGTTTGCGCGCCTACCGTAATCTCTTTGCGGTGGCGAAACCTCAGCATCCATGGCAGGAACTAAATCTCGTTGATTTATTTAAGAATATCGGCAGCTGGCGTCAAAATCGTCAGAGCGGGGAGGAGGGCATAACTCTTGCTGGTATCCTGATGTTTGGCACCTGGAATGCCATTCAGGACGCGGTCCGTAACTATTTTGTTGATTATCGTGAACGGGACGATGCACAACCTGATTCCCGCTGGATCGACCGTATCTATCCGGATGGATCATGGTCAGGCAATGTTTTTGATTTTTACCGCCGGACTTATCGAAAACTGATCACTGATCTTAAGGTACCTTTTGAATTGCAGGACGGTATTCGGCTGGATGAAACCAAAGTTCATGAAGCTATCCGAGAGGCGCTTGTTAATACCCTGGTGCATGCTGATTATACGGGTCGAAGCTCAATCTTAGTGGTCAGACGGCCGGATCTTTTTGGCTTCCGTAATCCAGGGCTGATGCGAATACCGCCGGAAATCGCAGTGAAAGGTGGAGAAAGCGACTGTCGTAACCGCCGTATGCATCAGATGTTTTTAATGATTGGGGCGGGGGAGCGAGCGGGGTCCGGGGTTCCGAAAATTATAAGCGGCTGGAAATGGGCAAACTGGCGCACACCAAAGTTATATGAAAAAACGGAACCCTCTGAACAAACGTTGCTTGAACTGTCCACAGTAAGCCTTGTATCACAGGTAGTGACTGAGCGGCTCAATGGTTTGTTTGGCCACCGTTTTTCTCTGCTTGATGATCTTGAAAGGATGATCGTTATCACCGCGGCGACAGAGGGATGGGTAAACCATAAGCGAGCCTGTCAGCTAACGAGCAGACATTCGCGTGATGTCACCCTGGCATTTCCCAAATTAGTCGATAGGGGATTTCTGGTTGCCAGCGGTGAAAAGCGAGATAAATCATATAGTTTACCTGGAATGGCACTGCCATCGCCGGAAGACATATTTGCAAATGCGTTAAGTTCTACATCGAGCTTAACGCATAACGCTCAGGGCTTAACGCATAGTGGCAACAGCTTAACGCATAGCGTTCCTGATTTAGTCGGTAACCCTCAGGGAAGGGATGAATATGGTCGGTTCATCAGCCACTTTTTAGATAAGCCGTTCATTGATGATCTTGACGCATTAAGTGATGGATTCCGGCATGAGCTTGAAGTGTTAACCGCGCCATCCCGGGCGCAACGACGACTGGAAACCGAGGTGATGAAGGCGTTGCTTGTCCAGTTGTGCGCTGGTCATTACTTATCCGTCGCAGTTATGGAGAAATTATTGGGACGTAAGGCGCAGAGTATTCGCCAGAATTACTTAAAGCCCATGGTGGATGTGAGGCAACTCAAACTGGCGTTTCCCAACAAGCCTAACTCACCTCGACAAGGGTATACGGTGGTCTAGCCTTTTGTTCGTGAGCTTCCGACGCAATGCCGCCCTTCGTTTTTATGATTCGCGCAATACCCCTCTTGCCATTTGTCAGGACGATATACATGCCGTGCCGTCTGGCACCGTAAGTAGGGACCGGCCAAAAACTCCACCAAAATCACAATAAACGACTTTACCCACGTTTCCAGCCAGCTATTCGCTATTTTGTGACATCTTCCATTGCATTTTTTTATCGATGAACAGATCTTTTTTCGCGAAGCTTATGGCTAAATGTAGCATTTTCCGCTGTGCGCTTTAACGTTCGCGCTATTAATCGCTCACATATTGGTCACACGGCAAGAAATTTTTCTCATTTGTTGGAATTGTTTCCCTCTGCGTGTTGCAAATTATTAAGGTCATTATTCTGCTTATTGACCCGTAGCATAAATTTCTCTGCTGAAAATAGCGCCTTGAAGTTTTTTTAATCTTTGCCTGCCGTTTCTCACGCTGGATGTAAAACCCGGCTGGCTGTATTGACGTTTCCCCATTCTGTTGACAGATTGTAGGGCATGAGGGGCATTTCATGGAGAATCCGTACTGCAACTCAGTCGTTTTTGCGAAAGGAATCCCCATCTCTCTCTACGCCTTCGGGCACCACCGACTGGACCGGGTATATTCTAAATAGTTCGAGCTGCGGAAAGGCGGCAAGTGTACGAGCTCCCCTGAGCATAGATAACGATGTGACTGGGATGATCGAGCGCAGCCAACGCATCCGTTGTTTGAAATAGGACGAATAAAAATAAATAAAGGTCCGGCGGATATATGCAAACAACATCACAGTTTTGGAGCAGAATAATGAGTATTTCCTTGAAGAAATCAGGGATGCTGAAGCTTGGTCTGAGCCTGGTCGCCATGACCGTCGCCGCCAGCGTGCAAGCGAAAACCCTGGTTTATTGTTCTGAAGGCTCGCCGGAAGGCTTTAACCCACAGCTCTTCACCTCTGGCACCACCTATGACGCCAGTTCCGTACCGATCTATAACCGCCTGGTCGAATTTAAAACCGGTACGACGGAAGTTATTCCAGGGCTTGCTGAGAAATGGGAAGTCAGTCCTGATGGCAAAACCTATACTTTCCATCTGCGCCAGGGCGTGAAGTGGCAAGATAATAAAGACTTCAAACCCACCCGTGACCTGAACGCCGATGACATCGTGTTCTCCTTCGATCGCCAGAAGAATACCAATAACCCGTACCATAAAGTTTCTGGCGGCAGCTATGAATACTTTGAAGGGATGGGGTTACCGGACCTGATTAGCGAAGTGAAGAAAGTGGACGATAAAACCGTCCAGTTCGTCCTGACTCGCCCGGAAGCGCCGTTCCTCGCTGACCTGGCCATGGACTTCGCCTCTATCCTGTCGAAAGAGTATGCCGATAACATGCTGAAAGCCGGCACGCCGGAAAAAGTGGACCTCAATCCTATCGGTACCGGCCCATTCCAGCTGCTGCAGTACCAGAAAGATTCCCGCATTCTGTATAAAGCCTTCCCGGGCTACTGGGGTACCAAGCCGAAGATCGATCGTCTGGTCTTCTCCATCACCCCGGACGCTTCCGTGCGCTATGCCAAACTGCAGAAAAATGAGTGCCAGGTGATGCCGTACCCGAACCCGGCGGACATCGCGCGCATGAAGGAAGATAAGAACATTACCCTGCTGGAACAGCCGGGCCTGAACGTCGGTTATCTCTCCTTCAACACCGAGAAGAAACCGCTGGACGACGTCAAAGTTCGTCAGGCGCTGACCTACGCGGTGAACAAAGAAGCGATCATCAAAGCCGTTTACCAGGGCGCAGGCCAGGCGGCGAAGAACCTGATCCCGCCGACCATGTGGGGCTATAACGACGACGTTAAGGACTACACCTACGATCCGGAGAAGGCGAAACAGCTGCTGAAAGAAGCGGGCCTGGAAAAAGGCTTCACCATCGACCTGTGGGCGATGCCGGTACAGCGTCCGTACAACCCGAATGCTCGCCGTATGGCTGAAATGATCCAGGCTGACTGGGCGAAAGTCGGGGTCCAGGCCAAGATTGTTACCTATGAGTGGGGTGAATATCTGAAGCGGGCGAAAGCGGGCGAGCACCAGACCGTAATGATGGGCTGGACCGGCGACAACGGGGATCCGGATAACTTCTTCGCGACCCTGTTCAGCTGCGCCGCAGCGAAAGACGGCTCCAACTACTCGCGCTGGTGCTATAAGCCGTTTGAAGATTTGATTCAGCCGGCCCGCGCTACCGACGACCACAACAAGCGTATTGAACTGTACAAACAGGCTCAGGTAGTGATGCATGACCAGGCTCCGGCGCTGATCATCGCCCACTCCACCGTCTATGAGCCGGTGCGTAAAGAAGTCAAAGGCTATGTGGTGGATCCGCTGGGCAAACACCACTTCGATAACGTCTCCGTCGAATAATAAGCACGATGCCTGACCTCCTCTCCCCGCGAGGGAGAGGTAGGGGGCGTATTCCCGCTATTCCGGGGAATGCTTTTGTGAGCAATACAGACGCCCTGTCGCCAGGCGGGGCGTCACTAGAGAGAATCCGGGTTATGTTGCAGTTTATTCTCCGACGTCTGGGACTCGTCATCCCGACATTTATCGGTATCACCCTTCTCACCTTTGCCTTCGTCCATATGATCCCCGGCGATCCGGTGATGATTATGGCGGGTGAACGTGGTATTTCCCCCGAGCGTCACGCGCAGCTGCTGGCCGAAATGGGCCTTGATAAGCCGCTGTGGCAGCAATATGCCCATTACATTTGGGGCGTACTGCACGGTGATTTAGGCATCTCGCTGAAAAGCCGAATTCCCGTGTGGCAAGAGTTTGTCCCGCGCTTTAAAGCCACCCTTGAGCTGGGCGTTTGCGCGATGATTTTCGCTGTCGCCGTCGGTATTCCGGTGGGCGTGCTGGCTGCGGTAAAACGCGGCTCCATCTTTGACCACACCGCCGTGGGTCTGGCGCTGACCGGCTACTCGATGCCTATCTTCTGGTGGGGCATGATGCTGATTATGCTAGTTTCGGTGCAGCTGAATCTGACGCCGGTCTCCGGGCGTATCAGCGATACGGTGTTCCTTGACGATACTCTGCCGCTGACCGGCTTCATGCTGATCGACACCGCCATCTGGGGCGAGCAGGGCGACTTTATTGACGCCTTAATGCATATGATCCTGCCAGCTATCGTGCTGGGCACCATCCCGCTGGCGGTGATTGTGCGTATGACCCGTTCGTCGATGCTGGAAGTGCTCGGCGAAGACTATATTCGTACCGCGCGCGCCAAAGGGCTGACCCGGATGCGAGTGATTGTGGTCCACGCGCTGCGCAACGCGATGCTGCCAGTGGTCACGGTCATTGGCCTGCAGGTGGGCACGCTGCTGGCGGGCGCCATCCTGACGGAAACCATTTTCTCATGGCCTGGTTTAGGCCGCTGGCTGATCGACGCGCTGCAGCGTCGCGATTATCCGGTGGTGCAGGGCGGGGTGCTGCTGGTGGCGACGATGATTATCCTCGTCAACCTGCTGGTCGACCTGCTGTATGGCGTGGTGAACCCGCGTATCCGGCATAAGAAGTAAGGGGCCATCATGTCACAAGTTTCTGAGAATAAAGCGATTGCTGCACCGGTGCCAATGACCCCGCTGCAGGAGTTCTGGCACTATTTCAAACGCAACAAAGGCGCGGTCGTCGGTCTGGTATACGTGGCGGTGATGATTATCATCGCGGTGTTCGCCAACTTCCTCGCCCCGTATAACCCGGCGGATCAGTTCCGTGATTCGCTGCTGGCGCCGCCGTTCTGGCAGGATGGCGGCAGCCTGGCGCATCTGCTCGGCACCGACGACGTGGGCCGCGATATTCTGTCGCGTCTGATGTACGGCGCCCGCCTGTCGCTGCTGGTGGGCTGCCTGGTGGTGGTCCTGTCGCTGATCCTTGGCGTGGTGCTCGGTCTGGTGGCGGGCTATTTCGGCGGGGCGGTGGATTCCATCATCATGCGCGTCGTCGATATTATGCTGGCGCTGCCGAGCCTGCTGCTGGCGCTGGTGCTGGTGGCTATCTTCGGGCCATCTATCGTCAACGCGTCGCTGGCGCTAACCTTCGTGGCGCTCCCGCACTATGTGCGTCTGACGCGCGCCGCGGTGCTGGTGGAGGTCAACCGCGACTACGTGACCGCTTCCCGCGTAGCGGGCGCCGGCGCGATGCGCCAGATGTTCGTCAATATTCTTCCCAACTGTCTCGCGCCGCTGATCGTTCAGGCGTCGCTGGGCTTTTCTAACGCCATTCTCGACATGGCAGCGCTGGGGTTCCTCGGCATGGGCGCGCAGCCGCCGACGCCTGAGTGGGGCACCATGCTCTCCGACGTATTGCAGTTCGCGCAAAGCGCCTGGTGGGTGGTGACCTTCCCGGGCGTGGCGATCCTGCTGACGGTGCTGGCATTTAACCTGATGGGTGACGGTCTGCGTGACGCGCTCGATCCCAAACTGAAGCAGTAAGAGGTTCGAGATGGCGTTATTAAATGTAGATAAATTATCGGTGCATTTCGGCGATGAGAACGCGCCGTTCCGCGCCGTAGACCGCATCAGCTATAGCGTGAATCAGGGTGAAGTGGTCGGTATTGTGGGGGAGTCCGGTTCCGGTAAATCCGTCAGTTCGCTGGCGATTATGGGCCTGATTGACTATCCCGGCCGGGTGATGGCGGACAAACTGGAGTTCAATGGCCGCGACCTGCAGCGCATCTCTGAAAAAGAGCGGCGTCAGCTGGTGGGGGCGGAAGTGGCGATGATCTTCCAGGATCCGATGACCAGCCTCAATCCGTGCTATACCGTCGGCTACCAGATTATGGAAGCGATCAAAGTTCATCAGGGCGGCAATAAGCAAACTCGCCGTCAGCGGGCCATCGACCTGCTGAACCTGGTGGGCATTCCCGATCCGGCGTCGCGGCTCGACGTTTACCCGCACCAGCTTTCCGGCGGGATGAGTCAGCGCGTGATGATCGCGATGGCGATTGCCTGTCGGCCAAAACTGCTGATTGCCGATGAACCGACCACCGCGCTGGACGTGACTATTCAGGCGCAGATCATCGAGCTGCTGCTGGAGTTGCAGCAGCAAGAGAATATGGCGCTGGTGCTGATCACCCACGACCTGGCGCTGGTGGCCGAGGCGGCGCATAAAATTATCGTCATGTATGCGGGTCAGGTGGTGGAGACCGGTGATGCGAAGGATATCTTCCGCGCGCCGCGTCATCCGTACACCCAGGCGCTGCTGCGCGCGCTGCCGGAGTTCGCCCAGGATAAGGCGCGTCTGGCGTCGCTGCCGGGCGTGGTGCCGGGGAAATATGACCGTCCTGTCGGCTGTCTGCTGAACCCGCGCTGCCCCTATGCCACGGATAAATGCCGGAGCGAAGAGCCCGCGCTCGCGGATCTTACCGGCGGCCGTCAGTCTAAATGTCACTACCCACTCGATGATGCCGGGAGGCCTGGATTATGAGTACGCAAAAGGCCGCCGCGCAACAACCGCTGTTGCAGGCCATTGATCTGAAAAAACACTACCCGGTGAAGAAGGGAATATTCGCCCCGGAACGACTGGTGAAAGCACTGGACGGCGTCTCCTTTACCCTTGAGCGTGGTAAAACGCTGGCGGTGGTGGGGGAGTCGGGCTGCGGCAAATCGACCCTCGGTCGTCTGCTGACAATGATTGAGATCCCCACCGGCGGTGAGCTGTATTATCAGGGGCAGGATCTGCTTAAGCACGACCCGCAGGCGCAGAAGCTGCGGCGGCAGAAAATCCAGATTGTGTTCCAGAACCCGTATGGTTCGCTAAACCCGCGTAAAAAAGTGGGGCAGATTCTGGAAGAGCCGCTGTTGATTAACAGCAGCCTGAGTAAAGAGCAGCGCCGTGAAAAAGCGCTGGCGATGATGGCGAAGGTCGGCCTGAAAACCGAGCATTACGATCGCTACCCGCATATGTTTTCCGGCGGTCAGCGCCAGCGTATCGCTATTGCCCGCGGGCTGATGCTGGATCCGGACGTGGTGATTGCCGATGAGCCGGTTTCCGCGCTGGACGTTTCGGTACGTGCCCAGGTGCTGAACCTGATGATGGATCTGCAGCAGGATTTAGGGCTGTCCTACGTGTTTATCTCCCACGACCTGTCGGTCGTCGAGCACATCGCTGATGAAGTGATGGTGATGTATCTCGGCCGCTGCGTGGAGAAGGGCACCAAGGACCAGATCTTCAACAATCCGCGTCATCCGTACACCCAGGCGCTGTTGTCGGCGACGCCGCGTCTGAATCCGGACGATCGGCGCGAGCGGATCAAGCTGACCGGCGAACTGCCGAGCCCGCTGAACCCACCGCCGGGCTGCGCCTTTAACGCGCGCTGCCGTCGACGCTTTGGTCCCTGCACTCAGCTTCAGCCGCAGCTTAAGGATTACGGCGGCCAGCTGGTAGCCTGCTTTGCCGTCGATCAGGATGAGAATCCGCAAAAACCCCACGCCTGATGGCACACTCCCGGTCCCAGGACCGGGAGTTTCTCTTCCGCCGGAGAGGAAACCTGGCAACACCGTTTATTACCGCAGTTTCTGCCATACTCTCGGAGCATTCTTCGTCGATTATCCGAAAAAATAAGCCTTTCAGTCCATTTTTATAGAATTAAAGAGAAATTAAAATGGTTCAGGTTTATTCTTTCGCTCAACTGACGCTATGATTTCATCATGGCGTAATACTTTTATATAAAAACGACTGGGAAGCGCGATGGTTGCGGGGGTTAAGGATGTACGCATACCTAAAAAATGGGGCTATCCTTCTGAAAGGGAAGTGTTAGTGTAGCGATACTTCTGCCGTGGAATCATCCCAAAAATCAAATTCTAAACTATTATAACCCTGTCAATCGTGTGTATTGGTACGTCACCACCGGCGCTTTATCTGCCATACCAGAAGCGTCACGATATTTTTAATATACCCAGAAAATAACAACAAACTTAATATGAAATTTTTAAAATCATGAGGTTATCAATGAACCATTATGATGATCTGCAGCGCTTTCAAGAAAAAACGCGGACGCAAAACCTCAAATTTCAGGATCTTTCTTCGCAAGCCGCCACGCGGGAACATGGGGATTGGGCGATCCTCAATCAGCTGAATCCCGACGCCGGGAAACCCGCTTCTCTGGCGCTGGGAGGGTCGGTCTCCGCGCCGCTGCCGCAGCCCGTGCCTGCGGATCTCTTCCAGCGTGTCGACCCTGTGGTCGCCGCGCCAGCATCACCTCCGGTTGCGCCAGTCCCCCCAGTTATTGCCGCGATCCCACTGCCGGTCGCAGAACCTGCAATGCCGGAACCTGTCGCTCCGGCGCCGGCGATGACGTCAGAGCCCTTGGCAGCGACGCCAGTACCTGAACCGGTGATGTCCCCGCCGCCGAGGATGGCCCCGCGGCCTGCGCCGGGCGCCGACAACTATGCCCACCTGTTCGCGGCAAAAACCGCGGAGCCGGTGGCGAAAAATAAAGACCAGCCTTTGAAATCTCTTCTGGAAAGGATCGCTACATGCCGTTGATTTGCGTCTGTTCACCGAAAGGTGGCGTGGGGAAAACGACCCTTGCGGCCAATTTAGCTTATTCGCTGGCGCGGACCGGCAGCAAAGTCCTGGCGCTGGATTTTGACGTCCAGAATGCGCTGCGTTTGCATTTTGGCGTGCCGTTGAGCGATGAGCGGGGCTACGTGGCGAAGGCGCTGGAACTGCATGACTGGAGCCAGTGTGTGCTGAGCGCCGGCAGCAATATTTTCGTCCTGCCTTACGGCGAAGTGAGCGAAGCGCAGCGTCAGGCGTTTGATGAGCAACTGACCCACAATGACCATTTTCTCCAGCGCGGTCTGTCGGCGCTGCTCAACTATCCCGGGCTTATCACCATCGCCGATATGCCGCCAGGGCCTTCACCGGCGCTGAAGGCCCTGACGGGGCTGGCGGATCTGCATCTGATCCCGCTGCTGGCGGATACCGCCTCAATGTCGACCCTGGCGCACGTGGAAAAGCAGCGCCTGACCGGCGGGGCGCTGAATCACAAGCACGGGCACTATTTCGTCATAAACCAAAGCGATAGCCGTCGCCAGGTCAGCCGGGACGTCACCAGCCTGATGGAAGAGAAACTGGGCGAGCGACTGCTTGGCGTGATCCATCGTGATGAAAGCGTGGTAGAGGCTAATGCCTCGCAGAAGTCGATCCTGGACTTCAACGCCTCCTCCGCAGCGGCCTTTGATATTGAAATCATGGCTAAAAAAATATCTTCGCTGTTGGGTATCCACATTGGCGATGGCACGGTGCACAGCCAGCCACGCATGTCAGGGCTTTAACTTATTGCAGGGCTGCTGAATGAAAAAATCTCTTTTTTGGTTGCTGGCGCTGGTGCTGTCTCCCGTCGCCGTGCTGGTGGTGATCACGCCGATGGACAGCCAAAAGCAGTATATTTTTGGTCTGCTAAGTATCGGTATTCTCTTTCTGATGGGCTTCAGCAAGCGCCGCAGCGTATCGGTCATTATGGTCGTCACGTCGCTGCTGATGTCCACGCGTTACATGTATTTTCGCCTCACGCAGACCCTGCACTTCAACTCGTCCATTGAAGCCATTCTCGGAATGGGACTCTTTCTGGCGGAGGTCTATATCTGGGTGATGCTGCTGCTTAACTACCTGCAGACGGTCTGGCCGCTGAAGCGCGGCATTGTTCCACTGCCGGATGATATGAGCAAGTGGCCGACGGTCGATATCTATATTCCGAGCTATAACGAACCGTTAGAGGTGGTGCGCGATACCGTCCTGGCGGCACAATGCATTGATTATCCAAAAGATAAAATGAAGATCTATCTTCTGGATGATGGCAAACGCAGTGAGTTTGCCGTGTTCGCCGCCGACGTCGGCGTGGGCTATATCACCCGTAACGACAACAAGCACGCCAAAGCGGGGAACCTTAACCATGCGCTGACCCTGACCCACGGGGAGCTTATCTGCGTTTTCGACTGCGACCACGTCGCCACGCGCGTCTTCCTGCAGGCCACCGTCGGCGGTTTCCTGAAAGATCCGATGCTGGCTCTGGTGCAGACGCCGCACTATTTCTATTCCCCGGACCCGTTTGAACGTAACCTCTCCGTCGGGCGCAACATCCCGAACGAAGGGATGTTGTTCTATGGCCCGATTCAGCAGGGGAACGACAACTGGAACGCCACCTTTTTCTGCGGCTCCTGCGCGGTGATCCGCCGCGAGGCGCTGGCGCAGATCGGCGGTTTCGCTGTCGAAACGGTGACCGAAGATGCCCATACGGCGCTGAAGTTTCAGCGTCTGGGATGGAAGTCGGCCTTTCTCGATATTCCGCTGGCGGCTGGTCTCGCCACCGAACGTCTGGTGGTGCACGTCATCCAGCGAACCCGCTGGGCGCGCGGGATGACGCAGATCTTTCGCGTCGATAATCCCCTGTTTGGTCGCGGCCTGACCTTCCAGCAGCGTCACCGTGGACGGCATCAAAATCCTGCAGCCGCGTCAGCCTTACGACGCACCGAACTGGGTGCGCACCGACCGCTCGGTCACCTTCGCTGAGCTGAAAACCTATGAGCAACAGCTGCAGTCCAGCGGGCTGGTGCCGGATGCCATCACCGTGGCGCTTAATCTGCCGCCGGATCTCTATCTGCTGCGGGCCAACGGCATCGATATGGATCTGAAATATCGCTACACCATGCCGCCGGTGAAGGACAGTTCGCGGATGGATATCAGCCTCAACGACCAGTTCCTGCAGTCGTTCAGCCTGAACAGCGCTCAGGACGTGAACAAACTGATCCTGCGCCTGCCGGTGCTGCAGGGGCTGCTGGACGGCAAATCAGAGGTCACCATCCCCGCGCTGCGTCTCGGGGCGGTCAACCAGCTGCGCTTTGACTTCCAGTACATGAACCCGATGCCGGGCGGCTCCATCGACAACTGTATTACCTTCCAGCCGGTGCAGAACCATGTGGTGATTGGCGACGATTCGACCATCGACTTCTCGAAGTATTATCACTTTATCGCCCTGCCGGACCTGCGCGTCTTCGCCAATGCGGGCTTCCCTTACAGCCGTATGGCCGACCTCTCCGACACGCTGGTGGTGGTGCCGAAAGCGCCGACCCAGGGCCAGGTGGCGACGCTGCTGCAGGCGCTGGGCGGTATCGGTTCGCAGACCGGTCTGGCGGCGATTAATCTGCAGATGACCGACGATGGCAACCAGATCAAGAACAAAGATGCGGATCTGCTGTTGATCGGCGCGATCCCGTCGTCCCTCAAGGACGACACCAAAATCAACCTGCTGGTCGAGGCGACCAAAAGCTGGGTGAAAATGCCGATGCGCCACTATGACCTGGCGAGCATTTATCCCGATGACGATGCCCGCACGCCCAATACCCGCACCGACATTACCTCTTCCGGGCCGATGGCGGCGGTGATTGGCTTCCAGTCGCCGTATAACGATCAGCGCAGCGTGGTGGCCCTGCTGGCCGACAGCCCGCGCGGTAATGAACTGCTGACCAACGCCCTCAACGACAGCGGTAAGCGGGCAGCAATGTTTGGCTCGGTAGCGGTGATCCGCGAGTCCGGCGTCAACAGTCTGCGGGTAGGGGATATCTACTACGTGGGTCATCTGCCCTGGTTCGAGCGCATCTGGTTCGCGCTCTCTAACCACCCGATACTGCTGGCGATCTTCGCCGCTATCAGTATTGTGCTGCTGGCGTGGGTGCTGTGGCGCATGCTGCGCATCATCAGTCGCCGCCGTCTTAGCCTGGATGATGAATAAACCATGATGAAAGTACTTTGTGGCGCGGTGCTCTCCGCGCTGCTGCTGGCGGCGGGCCCGGTGAGCGCCGCCTGCCAGTGGCCCGCCTGGGAGCAGTTTAAAAAAGCGTACGTCAGCCCTGAGGGACGGGTGATTGACCCCAGCGATGCGCGCAAAATCTCCACCTCGGAAGGACAGAGCTATGGCCTGTTTTTCGCCCTGGCCGCCAACGATCGCGCAGGGTTCGACAAACTACTGACCTGGACGCAGAACAACCTGGCGGAAGGCGACCTGCGGCAACATCTGCCGGGCTGGCTGTGGGGCAAAAAGGACGATGAGCAGTGGACGTTGCTGGACAGCAACTCGGCCTCCGACTCGGATCTGTGGATAGCCTGGGCGCTGCTGGAGGCGGGCCGCCTGTGGCAGCAGCCGCAGTACACCGAGACCGGCAAAGCACTGCTGGCGCGGATTGTCGAGGAAGAGACGGTGGCGGTGCCCGGTCTTGGCACGATGCTGCTGCCGGGAAAAGTCGGTTTTGCCGATGACAGCGGCTGGCGGTTTAACCCCAGCTATCTTCCGCCGCAGCTGGCCACCTACTTTGTGCGTTTTGGCGCGCCGTGGCCTGCCCTGCGCGACAGCAACCTGCGCCTGCTGCTGGAGACCGCGCCGAAAGGCTTTATCCCGGACTGGGTGCGCTATGAGAAAGGGAAAGGCTGGCAGCTGAAAACCGAAAAGCCGCTGATCGGCAGCTATGACGCGATTCGCGTCTACCTGTGGGTGGGCATGCTCCATGATGGCGATAAGCAGAAAGCGCGCCTGCTGCAACGCTTCGCGCCGATGGCGGCGCAGACCACGGAGCAGGGGGTGCCGCCGGAGAAAGTGAATATCGCCACCGGCAAAACCAGCGGCCAGGGGCCCGTGGGCTTCTCCGCGGTGATGCTACCGTTTTTACAGGACGACGAGGCCCGGTCGGTGCAACGCCAGCGCGTCGCCGATAACTATCCCGGCGCGGATGCCTACTACAGCGCAGTTCTGACGCTGTTCGGCCAGGGTTGGGATCAACACCGTTTTCGTTTCACTGCGGGTGGCGAATTACAACCTGACTGGAACCAGGAATGCGCAAGCTCTCACTAAGTTTACTCACGCTGTCCCTCGGCGTGGCGCTGCTGCCGTTAGCGCAGGCGGCGACGACGCCTGCCCAGGAGCATCTGCTGGAGCAGGTCCGCCTTGGCGAGGCCAGTAATCGTGAAGACCTGGTGCGCCAGTCGCTGTACCGCCTGGAGCTGATTGATCCCAACAACCCGGATCTGATTGCCGCGCGGATGCGCTACCTGCTGCGTCAGGGGGATGCCGCCGGGGCGCAAAAAGAGCTGGAACGATTGACGAAGCTGGCGCCGGACTCCCCGGAGCTGAAGGCGTCGCGCAATGAGATGAAAAGCAACACCGGCGAGGGCCGGCAGGCGCTGCAGCAGGCGCGACTGCTGGGCGTGGCCGGGAAGGTCGATGAAGCCATCGCCGCCTATGAAAAACTGTACGGCGGGGTGCCGGATGACGTTGACGTCGCCATTGAATACTGGACGCTGGTGGCGCGCCTGCCCGCTCGCCATAGCGAAGGCGTCAGCCAGTTGAAAAAGCTGAACGCCAGCGCGCCGGGCAACGTCAGCCTGCTGACTTCGCTGGCGAAGCAGATGTTTGCCGATAACAAACCGCAGGAAGGGTTTGCCTATCTGGCGGAGATGGCCCGCTCGGCCTCAGGACGCGGCATCGCCGCCGACATGTGGTTCAGTGAAGTGAAAAGCATGCCGGTGAGCAAGGCCAGCGTGCAGGCGTTGCAGCAATTTCTCCTGCAGTTTCCCACCGGCTCGGTGGCGGCGAACGCCCGCGTTCTGCTCGACCAGCAGCAGGCGCAGCTGCAGGATCCGACCTTCCGCGCCCGCTCGGAAGGGCTGGCGGCGGTCAAGTCCGGGAATGCCTCGCAGGCGGTCGCGGATCTTCAGAAAGCCGTTCAGGCCGACAGCCGCGACAGCGATGCGGTGGGCGCCCTCGGTCAGGCCTATTCCCAGCGCGGCGATCGCGCGCGGGCAGTGGCGCAGCTCAATAAAGCGATTGCCATGGACCCCGACAGCCCGAACCGCGGCAAATGGGACAGCCTGCTGCAAACCAACCGTTACTGGCTACTGATCAAGCAGGGGGATAACGCCCTGAAAGCCGGCCAGCTTTCGCAGGCGCAGAACTATTATGCCCAGGCGCAGCGGGTCGATCGCACCGACAGTTATGCCGTGCTGGGATTGGGGGACGTCGCGGCGGCGCGCAAAGAGTCGGCAGCGGCGGAGCGCTATTACCAGCAGGCGTTGCGCCTGGATCGCGGTAATAATCTGGCGGTGCGCGGTCTGGCCAACCTCTATCGCGCCGAATCGCCGGAGAAAGCCAGCGCCTGGATCGCCGGCCTCCCTCCCGCTCAGCGGCGGAGCATCGATGATATTGAGCGCAGTCTGACCAACGACCGGCTGGAGAAACAGGCGCAGGCCCTGGAAAGTCAGGGCAACTGGGCGCAGGCGGCGGAAGTCCAGCGTCGGCGCCTGGCGCTGGATCCGGACAGCGTGTGGATAACCTACCGTCTGGCGCGCGATCTGGTTAGCGCCGGTGAACGCCAGGAGGCCGACGCGCTGATGCGGGCGATGGTCAACCGCCAGCCGCAGGATGCTGAACGGGTCTACGCCTCGGGGCTCTACCTGTCGGGAAACGACCAGGACGATCTGGCCCTGGCGCAAATCGCCGCTCTGCCGCGCAGCGCGTGGACGGATAATATTCGTGAGCTCGAAGCGCGTTTGCAAAGCGACCGGGTGCTGCGCCAGGCCAACCAGCTGCGCGACAGCGGTAACGAAGCGCAGGCGATCGCCCTTATCCAACAGCAGCCCGACTCGGTGCGCTATGACCTGACGCTCGCCGACTGGGCGCAGCAGCGCGGCGACAGCCAGACGGCGATTGCCGACTATCAGCGGGTGCTGCGCCAGGAGGCCGACAACGGCGATGCGCGCCTCGGCCTTGCGGAAGTCTACCTGGCCGAGGGCGATAAACAGGCCGCCCGGGCGCAGGTCATGCAGTTGAAAGGCGCAGAGACCGAATCCATGAATATGCAGCGTCGGGTCGCGCTGGCGCGAGCCGGCCTTGGCGATACCGCTGACGCGCAACAGATTTTTAACCAGATTGTGCCGCAGGCGAAGGCGCAGCCGCCCTCGATGGAGAGCGCGTTGGTGCTGCGCGATGCCGCGCGCTTTGCCACCCAGACCGGGGCGCCGCAGCAGGCGCTGACGCACTACCGGGAGGCGATGGTGGCCTCCGGCATCGCCCCCGCGCAGCCGCAGGATAACGATACCTTTACGCGGCTGACGCGCAACGACAGCCGGGATGACTGGCTGAAGCGCGGGATCCGTAGCGATGCCGCCGATCTTTATCGCCAGCAGGATCTGAACGTCACCCTGGAACACGACTTCTGGGGTTCCAGCGGCACCGGCGGCTATTCCGACCTGAAGGCGCATACCACCATGCTGCAGGTGGATGCTCCGCTGGCGGATGGCCGGATGTTCTTCCGCACCGATCTGGTCAATATGGATGCCGGCAGCTTTTCCACCCACAGCGACGGGAGCTACTCGCCCAGCTGGGGCACCTGCGGGGAGATCGCCTGTACCAGCGGCAGTAAAAACCAGACCGACAGCGGGGCCAGCGTGGCGGTCGGCTGGAAGAATGACACCTGGAGTGGCGATATCGGCACCACCCCGATGGGCTTCAATGTCGTCGATGTGGTGGGGGGGCTGAGCTACAGCAGCGACGTCGGGCCGGTGGGGTACACGGTCAATGTCCACCGGCGCCCCATCTCCAGCTCGCTGCTCTCCTTTGGCGGGCAGAAAGACAGCAGCAGCCATACCGGCACCACCTGGGGCGGCGTCCGCGCCGACGGCGGCGGCCTGAGCCTCAGCTATGACCGGGGCGAAGCGCACGGCATCTGGTCCTCGCTGGGGGCCGATTCGCTGACCGGTAAAAACGTGGCGGATAACTGGCGCGTGCGCTGGATGACCGGGTACTACTACAAGGTCATCAACGAGAATAATCGTCGCGTCACCGTCGGCCTCAACAATATGATCTGGCACTACGACAAAGATCTCAGCGGTTACACCCTCGGCCAGGGCGGCTATTACAGCCCGCAGGAGTATCTCTCATTCGCCGTGCCGGTGACCTGGCGTCAGCGTACCGAGAACTGGTCCTGGGAGCTCGGCGGGTCGGTGTCATGGTCCCATTCGCGCACCCAGACGCAAGCCCGTTATCCGCTGCTGAACCTGATCCCGTCCGACTACCGCCAGCGCGCCAGCGAGCTGACGGAGGAGGGGAGCAGCAGCCAGGGATTCGGTTACACCGCCAGAGCGCTGGTGGAGCGGCGGGTGACCAGCAACTGGTTCGTCGGCGCCGCGGTCGATATTCAGCAGGCGAAGGATTACACCCCGAGCCATGCGCTGCTTTACGTCCGCTACTCGGCAGCCGGCTGGCAGGGGGATCTGGATATGCCGCCCCAGCCGCTGGTGCCCTACGCCGACTGGTAGCAGAATAGGCTGAATTACGTCACAGAGCGCCACTCCACGACGCGCTTCGCGTATACTCGTGAGGCATTGCCCACCGTCGGCCGCCGGGGCGATTTCCCCGGCGTCTGCGCCACCGCGCGGAAATATCCCGTCACTTCATCCCTCGCGGGCGTGGGCGAAGGATTTGAGTATATAATCAGCCTGAAACGACCGGCATTGAAGGATTGATACCGGGTATGCATTCAGTATCAGTGGAGAACACCGTTGCGCGTCAGCCGTTCACTTACAATCAAACAGATGGCGATGGTCGCGAGCGTGTCCATGGCCTTTGTATTGGTTTTTTGCACTATTTTGCTGTTTCACTTTGTGCAACAGAGTCGCTTTACCACGGCCACGCAGTTAGAAAGTATCGCGCGATCCGTTCGCGAACCGCTGTCTGCGGCTATTCTGAAAGCCGATATTCCGGAAGCGGAAGCCATTTTAAGCCGTATCCAGCCTGCTGGCATCGTCAGCCGGGCGGATGTGGTGTTGCCGAACCAGTTCCAGGCGCTGCGGATGCGATTTATCCCCGAGCGGCCGGTGCCGGTGACCGTCACCCGGCTGTTTGAGCTGCCGGTGCAGATTTCGCTGCCTATTTATTCACTGGAACGGCCGGCTAACCCCCAGCCGCTGGCCTATCTCGTGCTGCAGGCGGATTCATACCGCATGTATAAATTCGTCATGAGCGCCCTTGCTACGTTAGTGACGGCTTACTTACTTTTGGTGCTGATGCTGACGGTGGCGCTTACCTGGTGCATCAACCGGCTGATGGTGCGCCCCCTGCGGCGTATCGCCCGCGAGCTGAACGATCTCTCCCAGCAGGATCGTCTCGGCCATCAGCTAACGCTCCCGCGCCTGCACCATGACGACGAGATCGGTATGCTGGTGCGCAGCTATAACCGCAACCAGCAGAGCCTGGTGCGCCAGCATGATGAACTGTCCATCCAGTCGACCCGCTTCCCGGTCTCAGAGTTGCCGAATAAAGCCTTTTTGCTGGCGATGCTGGAGCAGACGGTGGCCCGCCCCCAGAGCGCCGCGCTAATCGTCGTCGCCTGCGAAACCCTGCAGGATGCCGCCGGGGTCCTCAAGGAAAGCCAGCGCGAAATGCTGCTCCTGACGCTGGTGGAGAAGCTGCGAGCCGCCATTCCGCCGCAAATGGTGCTGGCTCAGGTGAGCGGGTATGACTTCGCGATTCTCGCCGATGGCCTTGCCGAACCGTGGCAGGCGGTGACGTTAAGTAAGCAAGTGCTCACTATTATTAATGAGCGTTTGCCGCTGCATGGGCTGCAGCTGCGGCCCTACGCCAGCGTCGGGATCGCCATGTTCCACGCCGGGCTCAGCGCCGAGCAGTTTTACCGGCGCGCGGTGTCGGCTGCCGTCACCGCACGACGTAAAGGCAAAAACCAGATTGAGTTCTTCGATCCCGAGCAGATGGAAAAGGCTCAGCGCCGTCTGATGGAAGAGCACGACATTATGACCGCCCTCGACAACCAGCAGTTCGCTATCTGGCTGCAGCCGCAGGTGGCCTGCGCCAGCGGCGAGATCTGCGGCGCCGAAGTGCTGCTGCGCCAGCGGCAGGCGGATGGCAGCTGGTCGCTACCGCCGTCGCTGATTGAGCGCATTGAGTCCTGCGGGCTGATTATCCCGGTCGGCTACTGGGTGATGGAAGAGGCCTGCCGCCAGCTGGCGGCCTGGCAAAGCCAGGGGATTATGCTGCCGCTGTCGGTCAATGTTTCCCTGCTCCAGCTGCTGGAACACGACCGTGGCGAGGAGATGCTAAAGCTGATCGCCCGCTACCGTATCGCCCCTGGCACCCTCATCCTCGAGGTGACGGAGAGCTGCCGGATGGACGATCCGCAGGATGTGATGGCGCGGTTGCGACCGCTGCGCGAGGCCGGGGTACAGATTGCGCTGGATGATTTTGGCATGGGTTATGCCGGGTTGCACCAGCTGCAGCAGATGAAAGCTCTGCCGGTGGATATTCTGAAAATCGATAAAGTATTCATCGATATGCTGCCGGAGGATGTCAGCATGGTGCCGGCGATGATCCAGCTCGCGCGCGGCCTGTCGCTGCGTATCGTGGCGGAAGGGGTGGAGAACGACGCCCAGTACCGCTGGTTGCAAGCCGCGGGCGTCGAGGTGCTCCAGGGCCATCTGTTCGGTTGCGCTTTGCCGCTGGAGGCATTCAGCGCGCGCTATCTCTCCCCGGTTCGTGAGGATGAAAATTTGTAAATGTTTTGTTGACTTGTGCGAGTCAGCTCAAAGATTTTAACAATTGCGTTGCACTTTCGGCGTTAGTTATTTCTGAAATGTTTCCAGGGTGTTATTTTTAAGCCACAGACGTCAAATATCCCTTCTTGCTCTGTGGTTATTCCCAAAGGACACCCTATGAAAACCTCTATCTTTAAAAGCCTCTATGTCCAGGTTCTGACGGCCATAGCGATCGGTATTCTGCTGGGCCATTTTTACCCGGAACTGGGCGCGCAAATGAAACCCTTCGGCGACGCCTTCGTTAAGCTGATTAAAATGGTGATTGCTCCGGTTATCTTCTGTACCGTCGTGACGGGGATCGCCGGGATGGAAAGCATGAAAGCCGTCGGTCGTACCGGGGCGGTGGCGCTGCTCTATTTCGAAGTGGTCAGCACCATCGCGCTGATTATCGGTCTGATTATCGTCAACGTGGTGCAGCCTGGCGCCGGGATGAACGTCGACCCGTCAACGCTCGATGCGAAAGCGGTGGCGGTGTACGCTGAGCAGGCGAAAGACCAGGGGGTGGTGGCCTTTTTACTGGATGTGATCCCGGGCAGCGTCATTGGCGCCTTCGCCAGCGGCAACATTCTGCAGGTGCTGCTGTTCGCCGTCCTGTTTGGTTTTGCCCTGCACCGTCTGGGCAGCAAGGGCCAGCTGATTTTCAACGTCATTGAAAGCTTCTCCCAGGTTATCTTCGGCATCATCAATATGATCATGCGCCTGGCGCCGATTGGCGCCTTCGGGGCCATGGCCTTTACCATCGGTAAATATGGCGTCGGCACCCTGGTGCAGTTGGGGCAGCTGATCATCTGCTTCTACATCACCTGTATTCTGTTCGTGGTGGTGGTGCTGGGGAGTATCGCCCGGGCTACCGGCTTCAGCATCTTCAAATTTATCCGCTATATCCGTGAGGAGCTGCTGATTGTGCTGGGAACCTCCTCGTCAGAATCAGCGCTGCCGAGAATGCTCGACAAGATGGAGAAGCTGGGCTGCCGCAAATCGGTGGTGGGCCTCGTGATCCCGACCGGCTATTCGTTCAACCTCGATGGCACCTCCATCTACCTGACGATGGCCGCGGTCTTTATCGCCCAGGCGACCAACAGCCATATGGATATTTTCCATCAGATCACCCTGCTGGTGGTGCTGCTGCTCTCCTCGAAAGGGGCGGCGGGGGTGACCGGCAGCGGCTTCATCGTGCTGGCGGCGACCATCTCCGCCGTCGGGCATTTGCCGGTGGCGGGCCTGGCGCTGATCCTCGGTATCGACCGCTTTATGTCCGAAGCCCGTGCGCTGACCAACCTGGTGGGTAACGGCGTCGCTACGGTGGTGGTGGCTAAATGGGTCAAAGAACTCGATGCCAAACAGATGGATGATGTTCTGAATAACCGTGTTCCAGCGAACAAATCGCACGAATTATCCTCTTAAATCCTCCTCTTAGGCCCGTACTCCCTTGCTGGAGTACGGGCTCCTGCGCATAATTAGAGGTCATTTCCGCTTGGCGGAAATGACACGAAATGATTATTTTGCGTTGTCATGCGACATTTTCGTCTCCGTGTGGTCTAACCGACGTATTTCACTCTCACTTTTTTCGGCAGCCCGTCAGTGGGGTGCTGTTGTAACCAGGAATGTTCATCAGGGGTTCACATGCAGGGCACAACAATTAAACTTTTAACGGGCGGTTTGCTGATGGTAGCGGCGGCCGGTTATGTGCAGGCAGAAGCGCTCCAGCCTGATCCGGCCTGGCAACAAGGGACCTTAGCGAATGGTTTGACGTGGCAGGTGCTGGCCACGCCGCAGCGTCCCAGCGACCGTATTGAAGTCCGTCTGTCCGTGAATATTGGCTCGCTGAGCGAAAGCACTCAGCAGAGTGGTTTCAGCCGCTTTGTTCCTCGCCTGGCGTTGACGCAAAGCGGCAGCCTGCCGACGATGCAGGCGCGCTCTTTATGGCAGCAGAGTATTGACCCGAAGCGTCCTCTGCCGCCGGCCATCGTCTCCTACGATTACACAATGTTTAATCTCAGTCTGCCCAATAACCGCAACGATCTGCTGAAAGAGGCGCTGAGCTGGCTGGCGGACGCCAGCGGTAAGCTGACCATTACGCCTGAATCGATCAATCATGCGCTGCAGGGCAGCGACATGGTGGCGACGTGGCCGCTGGATACCAAAGAGGGCTGGTGGCGCTACCGCCTGAAAGGGTCCACCATGCTGGGCCATGATCCTGCCGCGCCGCTGAAGCAGCCGATAGACGTGGCGCAGCTGAAAGACTTTTATCATAAATGGTACACCCCCGACGCCATGACGCTGATTGTGGTCGGTAACGTCGACAGCCGCAGCGTCGCTGAGCAAATCAGCAAAACCTTCGGCGATCTGAAGGGCAAGCGGGAAACGCCCGCGGCGGTGCCGACCTTATCGCCACTGCCTACCGTGCCGGTCAGCATCATGACCAGCGCGGTGCGTCAGGACAAACTGTCCATCATGTGGGATGCGCCCTGGCAGCCAATCCGCGACTCCGCGGCGCTGCAGCGCTACTGGCGCGACGACCTCGCCCGCGAAGCGCTGTTCTGGCACGTGCAGCAGAGCCTGAGCAAAAATAACGTGAAGGATATTGGTCTTGGCTTTGACTGCCGGGTGCTCTATCAGCGCGCGCAGTGCGCGATCAACATCGAATCGCCGGGCGAGCGTCTGAACAACAACCTGAGCGTGGTCTCGCGCGAGCTGGCGAAAGTGCGGGACAACGGCCTGCCGCAGGAGGAGTTTGACGCGCTTATCGCCCAGAAAAGCCTCGAGCTGCAGAGGCTGTTTGCCACCTATGCGCGCACTGACACCGATATTCTGATGAGCCAGCGCATGCGCTCCCTGCAGAATCAGGTGGTGGATATCGCGCCGGAGCAGTATCAGAAGCTGCGCCAGGAGTTCCTCAACTCCCTGACGGTAGACATGCTGAATCAGTACCTGCGTCAGCAGCTGTCCCAGGATATGGCGCTGGTGCTACAACAGCCGAAAGGCGAACCGGAATACAACATGAAGGAGCTGCAGGCCACGTGGGAAAAACTGATGGCGCCGAATCCGGCGGCCGCGGCGGTCAGCGGCAGCGCTGATACAGTTGATGCCCACAGCGAGGCCAGCGACATCCCGCCAGGGCAGTAACTAACGCCTCTCCGGCGCGCCAGCGGCGGCCGGAGAGCGCTTCCTGCGGAGAATTACTGCGGCATCGCTTCCCGCGGGATGATCGCCCCGCGATACTGGATCACCGTGCTGGCGGTCAGGTGTCCGCGTTTGGCGGCGGATTCAGCATCGCCGCCGGTCAGGCGAACGGCCAGGTAGCCGGCGCTGAAGGAGTCTCCGGCGGCGGTGGTATCCACCACCTTCTCTTTGGCCAGCCTGACAGCCGGCACTTCCTGTAGCGGTTGCCCGCTAACCGAGACCAGGCAGGCATCCGCCCCGCGCTTCACCACCACCTCTTCCACGCCGGCGGCATGCGTGCGGGCGATCACCTCAGCAACCGGTTTTTCCCCCCACAGCGCGTCTTCATCATCGAGCGTCAGAAACGCGATATCGGTGCAGGCAAGCATCTCCTGATAGACCTGCTGCGTCTCCGCCTGGCTGGCCCACAGGCGTGGACGATAGTTGTTGTCGAAGATCACCTTGCCGCCGTTGGCGCGGCACTCACGCAGCAGCGTGAACAGCTTGTCGCGGCTGGCCGGGCTGAGAATGGCGAGACTGATGCCGCTCAGATAGAGATAGTCGAAAGTGGCCAGCTCTTCGCAAATCGCCGCCGCGCGATCGCTCTCCAGCCAGAACTTTGCCGCCGCCTCGTTGCGCCAGTAGTAGAAGGTGCGCTCGCCGGTGTCATCGGTTTCAATGTAATACAGCCCCGGCAGGCGGTCGGCCATCCGCTGGATAAGATCGGTGTTGACGTTTTCCTGCTGCCAGCTGTCGAGCATCTGCTGGCTGAACGCATCGGTTCCCAGCGCGGTGACATAGTGGACGCTCAGTGCGCTGGCATCGGTCTGCCGCGCGATATAGACCGAGGTGTTTAAGGTATCGCCGCCAAAGCCGCGGTTAACGGCCCCGTTCTTCTCTGACAGCTCAATCATGCATTCGCCAATAACGGCAATTTTTTTAGACATAGCCAGAACCTGCAATGGAATCGATATAAGCGCTAGTGTGCGCTGCGCTGTTTTGCTGGTCAATCATATTAAAACATCGTTCCATTATTTTTTTGACCTGACGCGCGTAATGTGACGAAAAGCGCATTTCCAGGATAAACGCCGCGTTTTGACTATATTCAGGACTGACGTGATGCAAAAGGAGCGGAGTAGGGATGAGCAGAACCCGTAAAACGTTGGTTATCATCACAGGAACGATACTGTTGCTGATCGTTCTCTTCTTTATCGTGCTGGCCACCTTTGACTGGAACCGGCTGAAGCCGACGATCAATCAGAAAGTGTCCGCCGAACTTAACCGCCCGTTCGCCATCCGCGGCGATCTCGGCGTGGTCTGGGAGCGGCAGCCGGACGAGCGCGGCTGGCGCAGCTGGATCCCGTGGCCCCATGTGCACGCGGAAGATATCGTGCTGGGCAACCCGCCGGCCATCCCCCAGGTGACTATGATCCACCTGCCGCGGGTGGAGGCGACCCTCGCCCCGCTGGCGCTGCTGAGCAAAACGGTGTACCTGCCGTGGATCAAGCTGGAACAGCCCGACGTGCGGCTGATCCGCCTGGCGGAAGACAATAATAACTGGACCTTTCAGCTGGCTGGCGATCAGCGTACGTCGGGCGACAGCGCGCCCTCCAGCTGGTCCTTTCGCCTCGATAATATTCTCTTTGACCGCGGGACTATCGCCATCGATGACAAGATCACCCGCAGCGATATCACCATCCTTGTCGATCCCCTCGGCAAACCGCTGCCGTTCAGCGAAGTGACCGGCACGAAGGATCAGCATAGCGCGGCGAAAGTGGGTGACTATGTCTTTGGCCTGTCGCTGAAGGGCCGCTACAAGGACCAGCCGGTCACCGGCAACGGTAAAATCGGCGGCATGCTGGCCCTGCGCAGCGCAAGCACCCCTTTCCCGCTGCAGGGCGACTTCCACTCCGGCAACACCCGGGTGGCATTCAGCGGCACGGTCAGCGACCCGCTCAACGTCGGCGGTATTGACCTGCGGCTGAAATTCGCCGGCGACTCGCTGCGCGATCTCTACGACCTGACCGGTGTGCTGCTGCCGGAGACGCCATCGTTCTCTACCGATGGCCGCCTGCGCGCCGACTTTAAGCAGAAAAACCGCATGCGTTTTGACTACCAGGATTTTAATGGTCGGATCGGCGATAGCGACATTCATGGCTCCCTCACCTATACCACCGGCAAACCGCGACCGAAACTCAGCGGCGATATGGAGTCGAAGCAGCTGCGGCTGGCGGATCTCGGGCCGTTAATCGGCGTCGATTCCGGCAAAGGGACGAAGAAAGGCGCTGCGCGCCAGGCGGGCGACCGACCGCAGCCGGCGGGTAAAGTGCTGCCGGCAGACCGTTTTGAAACCGATAAATGGCAGGTGATGGATGCCGATGTACGCTTTAAGGGCCGGAGAATTGAGCACGGCGGCACCCTGCCGATCAGCGATCTGTCGACCCATGTGATCCTGGAAGATGGCGACCTGCGCCTGCAGCCGGTGCGCTTTGGCCTGGCCAACGGGTCGATTGCCGGCAGCGTACACTTGCAGGGCGATAAAAAGCCGCTGCAGGGTGAGGCCAATCTGCAGGCGCGACGCCTGAAGCTGAAGGCGCTGATGCCGAACGTCGAGATGATGCAGAAAACCCTTGGCGAGATGAATGGCGATGTTCAGCTGCGCGGCAGCGGCAACTCGGTGGCGGCCCTGCTCGGCAACAGTAATGGCAACCTGAAACTGCTGATGAACGACGGCCTGATCAGTCGTAACCTGATGGAAATTCTCGGTCTTAACGTCGGCAACTACCTGATCGGCCAGATTTTTGGTGATGAGGAAGTTCGGGTGAACTGTGCGGCGGCCAATATCGACGTGACCAACGGCGTCGCCCGGCCGCAGATTTTTGCCTTCGATACGGAAAACGCGCTGATCAATGTGACCGGAACCGCCAGCTTCGCCTCCGAGCAGCTGGACCTGACCATCGATCCGGAAAGCAAAGGCTTCCGGGTGATCACCCTGCGTTCACCGCTGTATGTTCGGGGCACCTTTAAATCGCCGCAGGCGGGGGTGAAGGCCGGGCCGCTGATTGTCCGCGGTGCGGTAGCGGCGGCGCTGGCGACCCTGGTGACGCCGGCTGCCGCGCTGCTGGCGCTGGTCTCCCCGGCGGAGGGCGATAGCAACCAGTGTCGGACCATTTTGTCACAGATGAAAAAGTAGGGGAGAGCCCTGACGCCAGCGGCGTCAGGGCGAAGGATCACAACGACTGGTGGCGGGTCTCGTGGGTCAGCAGCAGGGCGATCAGCGTCAGCGCCGCCATCGCCGCCAGATAGGTGCCGACCGCCGCCAGGCCATAGTTGCCCTGCAGCCAGGCGGCAATATACGGCGCGACCGAGGCGCCGAGGATCGACGACACGTTATAGGAGAACGACGCGCCGGTGTAGCGCACCTCCGTCGGGAACAGCTCCGGGAGCAGCGCGCCCATCGGGCCAAAAGTGAGTCCCATCAGGCTTAAACCCAGCAGCAGGAAGGCGAAGACCAGCAGCGGGTTACCGGAGCCCAGCAGCGGTTTAAAAGCGAACAGGGCGAACAAAATAATCATCGTGGTGATGACAATCATGCTCTTGCGACGGCCAAAGGCGTCCGCCAGCAGGCCGGCGACAGGCACCATCACGCCGAAGCCAATCACCGCCATCATCAGCATCCACAGCACTTCGTTACGCGGCAGGCCCAGGCCATTCGGCGCGGCGCCGGTGCTGAAGGTCATCGAGTAGACGGTCATGATGTAGAACAGGGTATAGGTTGCCAGCATGATGAAGGTGCCCAGCACCGTCACGCGGACGTGTTTGGTCAACAGGGTACCCAGCGGGATTTTGACCTGTTTTTTCGCCGCTGCCACTTTGGCGAAGACCGGCGTTTCGTGCAGCGAGACGCGCACGTACAGACCGATGATCACCAGCACCGCGGAGAAGATAAACGGCACGCGCCAGCCCCACTCCATAAACTGCTGATCGGTTAACAGCCAGGAGAGCAGCAGGAAGGTGCCGTTGGCGAAGAAGAAGCCGATCGGCGCGCCCAGCTGCGGGAAGGAGCCGTACAGGGCGCGCTTGCGCGCCGGGGCGTTTTCCGTTGCCAGCAGCGCTGCGCCGCCCCATTCCCCTCCGAGGCCAAGCCCCTGACCGAAGCGCGCCAGCGCCAGCAGCACCGGCGCGACAATGCCAATGCTTTCATAGCCGGGCAGCAGGCCGATCACCACGGTGGAGATCCCCATGGTTAACAGCGAGGCCACGAGAGTGACCTTGCGGCCGACGCGATCGCCAAAGTGACCAAACAGCGCGGAGCCGATCGGCCGGGCGACGAAGGCGATGGCGAAGGTGGCCAGCGACTGCAGGGTGGCCGCGGCGGCATCGCCCTGCGGGAAAAAGATATGCGGGAAGACGATGACCGCGGCAGTGGCATAGATGTAGAAGTCGAAAAACTCAATGGCGGTGCCAATGAGCGAGGCGACAACGACTTTGTTGCGTGAATTGACCGGGGCGGTTTCCTGCGAGTTTTCGAGTGTGGTGGCTGTGGCTTGCATAGATCTTTCTTATTTTTGCGCGAACGAAAAGCCATATAGCCACAGCCACAGGGACATTTCAATCTGTAACAAACGTGGAAAGTGGGCAAAAAACAGGCAAAAAGCGGATAATTTTTACACCAGTAAAAATGGTTCTATGAAATGCTTCACACAATTAAAAAGATAGAGGATAAAACCAGTTTTTGGTTAAATAAAAGTTAATGGGTGGATTTATCTACTGAAATAAAGCGCGAGGATGAATTTTGCCTCTTCAATTCATCCTCGCAATGCGTTAACGGTGGGTTTTGCCAGGCATCCGCCGGTCGTCTTTATACTCCGCGGTGGCGATCCATGCGGCGCAGAATAGCGTCAGGCGGGCAAAGAAATAGAAAAAGGCCATCAGCCCCAGCACCGATCCGAACGCCGCCCCGGAGGGGGATTTCACCAGCGCCGGCAGCGTCCAGGTCATGACGATTTTGATGATTTCAAAGCCAATCGCCGCGATAAGCGTGCCGCGAAACAGGGCTTTGCGCCGCGGACGATGGCGCGGCAGCCGCCAGAAGATCCAGAAAAAGAGCAGATAGTTGGCAAAAATCGAGATGGCGAGGCCGATCAGCCGCCAGGCGGGCTTCAGCCATTCAATGTTGTCGAGATACAGCGCGGAGATAATCAACTGCTGGGCGGAACCCGCGACAGAAGTGATGGACAGCGTAATAATCAGCGCCACCAGCAGACCGATCAGCGAGATAAGATCGCGGAAGTATTTTATCCAGATTTTCTCTTCGTCCTGCGGCCGGCGCTCCCAGACGTCGCGCGACTGGGCGCGGATCGCTTCACGCAGATTGCCCATCCAGTTAATACCGGAATAGAGGGCGACCAGCAGGCCGACCAGACCGACGGCGGTACGCTGCTGCACCGCGGTGTTGATGGTGTTTTTCAAGGTCGCCGCCAGCGTTGGGTCGCTGACGTTTTGCAGAATTTTGTCGAAAATGTCCTGCAGCAGGGTCGGGTGCCAGGCCAGCACGAAGCCGGCGGCGGCAAAGGAGACCATCAGGATCGGGATCATCGACAGGAACGAGAAGTAGGTGATGGCCGCGCCGAACTGATTGCCCAGTCGGTCATTGAAACGTTCTGCGGCGCGTATCAGATGGGCGATCACCGGGTTGCGCTGCACTTTGGCCGCCGTTCCGGTGACGGTCTTCAGCGCCTGGCTGGCTTTTTGCCCGACGGCCGTGTCATTGAGAGCGTCGAGGGGGCTTTTGTTTTTCTCCGGCTGCGTGTCCGGTTCCTGTGGTGGGCGTCGATCGTCGTTTTCCGGCGTCATACGTGATTTCTTCCTTTTTTACCGCGAGATTCAGCAAAAAGTATACCTTAAATGGCGTATCCTGCAGGAACGCCTCTGCCTGCCCCCCGTTCTCCACTCGTGTGGATCAATCGACATACGCTTTCATCAGCCCGCCCAGCCATTCCATAAACAGATGTACGCGACGGGAGAGATTGCGCCGATGGGGGTAGATAAGCGAGACCGGCAGCGGCTCGGCGCGGTACTGGGGCAGGATCTCCGTCAGGTCGCCGGCGCGTAACGCCTCGCGCACGCCGGTGCGTGGCACCTGAATGATCCCCAGCCCGGCGATACAGGCTGCCTGATAGGTTTCCGTGCTGTTGACTGTCAATATGCCGCCGGTTTTTATCCAGCGCACCGCGCCATCGATCACCACCTCAAAGCCGGGGGGACGGACCCCGAGGGTGCTGGCGTAGTGGATCAGGGCATGATCCGCCAGATCCTCAAGGGATTGCGGATAGCCAAATCGCGCAAGGTAGTCCGGGCTGGCGCAGTTAATTTGCGTCAGCTTGCCCAGTGGGCGGGCGATAAGCCCTGAGTCTTTGAGCGCGCCGACGCGTACCACGCAGTCAAACCCCTCGCGGATCACGTCCACCAGCCGATCGCTGCTGCTCAGCTCCAGTTCGATGCCCGGATACTGCTGTAAAAAAGTCGGCAGATGAGGGATCACCAGTTTTTTAGCAAAACCGACCGGCATATCCACCCGCAGCCGGCCGCTGATGCTCGCCGGATCGTGCTGGAACATGCCGTCCAGTTCATCGAGGTTGCTCAGCAGATCCTTTGCCCGTTCATAGTAGACCATCCCATCCTGGGTGAGCTGAACCCGGCGGGTAGTGCGGTGCAGGAGCCGCACGCCAAGATGGCTTTCCAGGGCCTGAATCTGCCGCGAGACGCTGCCTTTCGGCAGCGCCAGGGTCTCGGCGGCGCGGGAAAAACTCTCCAGATCCGCTACGCGAATGAATAACTGCATTGCATGAATTTTATCCATGCCGATCGCCTATTGTTGTTATGAATGAAACAGTAAAACGTAATGTAGCGTATTTATTGTTTCACTGGCAGTTAATAAGCTAGAACACAATCACAACGCAACCTGAAAGGGGTCTTCTGATGACACAACGTATCGCTTTAGTGACCGGCGGCAGCCGCGGTCTGGGTAAAAACGCCGCGTTGAAGCTGGCGGCGAAGGGAACCGATATTCTTCTGACTTACCACAGCAACCGCCAGGCGGCCCTCGACGTGGTAGCAGAAATCGAGCAAAAAGGGGTCAAAGCGGCAGCATTAGCGCTGAACGTCGGGGATATCTCAAGTTTTGACGCTTTCGCCAGCGAGGTGGCACAGGTGCTGGCGCAGAAGTGGGGGCGAACCACCTTTGATTATTTACTGAACAACGCCGGGATCGGCCTTAACGTCCCCTTCGCCGAGACCAGCGAAGCGCAGTTTGACGAGCTGATGAACATCCAGTTCAAAGGGCCATTTTTCCTGACCCAGCGGCTGCTGCCCCTCCTGCAGGACGGGGGACGGATCCTCAACGTTTCCAGCGGCCTGGCGCGCTTTGCCCTGCCGGGCTATGCGGCCTACGCCGCGATGAAGGGGGCGATGGAGGTCCTGACCCGCTATCAGGCGAAAGAGCTGGGCGGGCGCGGTATTTCGGTGAATATCATTGCGCCGGGAGCCATCGAGACCGACTTTGGCGGCGGCGTGGTGCGCGATAACGCCGAGGTGAATCGGCATATCGCCGCCCAGACCGCGCTGGGGCGCGTCGGGCTGCCGGATGATATCGGCGACGCCATCGCCGCCCTGCTCAGCGATGAGCTGGCGTGGATGAACGCGCAGCGCGTGGAAGTCTCGGGCGGGATGTTCCTCTGAGCCAGACTGACGCCGGGCGGTGCGCTACGGCGCATCGCCCTCCCCACGCAGCCGACCGAACAGCCAGTCATTGTGCCAGCGCCCGTTCAGCCAGTAGTTCTCCCGCAGCTCCCCCTCCAGCCGGAAGCCGGCTTTGAGCAACAACTGCTTAGACGCCTCGTTGCCGGCGGTGACGCTGGCGGTCAGGCGGCGGACGCCGCCGGTGGTAAAGGCGTAGTCGCACAGCGCGCGCAGCGATTCGTAGCCGTAGCCCCGGCCCTGCGCCGCCGGAGCGAAGAGAAAGCCGACCTCGGCAATCTCGCGCTGATGATGCTGGTAACCGGTCAGGCCGAGCGGGGTATGGGTGAGCCTGTCGCGCACCACCAGGCACAGCCAGTGTTCATCCCCCGGCGCCCACGGCGGCAGCCGCGAATCGAACGCCTCGCGGATGGCCGCCTGCGGCCGGGGATCGGCGACGTAAAGCATGACCTGCGGATCCTGCTGCAGGGAAAGAAAAAACGACCAGTCGTCAAGCTGCAGCGGTGAGCAGCGCAGGCGCGGCGTCAGGAGTTCAGGCATAAGCGTCATTCCGGGCAGGGCGAATCCTCTGAACATAGCAGGAGAAAGCCGCCGGGAACAGCCCGACTAGGTTGGCTCACCGTACAGGCCAATCAGTCGGCGCACCACGCCGTTGGTCCAGCCAAAGCCATCCTGCAGGGGATACTCCCCGCCGCCACCCTCATGCGGGACGCCGGTGGCAATATGGTATTTCTCAATCAGCTTGTGATGCTGCTTGTAAAAGTGATTGACCGTCTGCAGCCAGCTCCAGGCAATCTCATCCCCCAGCGGATCCTGGCCGTAACGTTTAAATCCCTGGATCGCCATCCACTGCAACGGCGCCCAGCCGTTAGGTTTATCCCACTGCTCACCGCTTTCATATTCGGTGGCCATGATCCCCCCGGGGGTGAGCAGGCGGGCCCGCACCGCATCGGCAAGGCGTTCTGCCTGCTCGTGAGTCGCCAGGCCGACGTAAAGGGTGACGATGCTGGCCGCGGAAAACAGCGCCAGCTGTTCACGGCGCCAGTCATAATCGCGGAAACAGCCGTTCTCATCATCCCACAGATAGCGGTTGACCGCCGCCCGCCGATCCTGAGCCTTCTGGCGGAAGGCCGCCTCTGTCTCGCGATCGCCCTTCAGGCCGGAGAGATTGGCGATGGTCGTCTCCAGCTTGAACAGGAAGGCGTTCAGGTCGATAGGGATAAACTGCGTCGTGCGGATGCTGGCCAGCCGCGTGATATCCCGCAGCCAGCGGCTGGAGTAGTCCCAGCCGGACGCGGCGCCCGCCCGCAGGTCGCGGTACACTTCATTGGCGGGCCGCCCGGAGTGTCGGGCGGTCTCCACGTCCTCGCGCCAGGACTCATCCCGCGGCGTGTCACGGTCGTCCCAGTAGCGATTGAGCAGGGAGCCATCCGGCATACGCACCACGTGGCGATACGCCTGGTGCGGGATCAACGACTCGGCGCCGTCCATCCAGAAGGCGTGCTCCATCTTCAAATGGTCCAGATAGCGCTTCGCGCCGCGCACGCCATCCTCTTCAAAGAGTTCGACCATCAGGGCAAACACCGGCGGCTGCGATCGGCTGAGGTAGTAGGTGCGGTTGCCGTTCGGAATGTGACCGTAGGTTTCAATCAGCCAGGCAAAGTTATCGGCCATGCATTTCAGCAGATCTTCCCGGCCGCTCTCCGCCAGCCCCAGCATGGTGAAATAAGAGTCCCAGTAATAGGTTTCGCTAAAGCGACCGCCAGGCACAATATAGGCCTGCGGCAGCGCCAGTAGCGACGACCAGGGGATATGATCCTGAGGCTCGCGGGTCAGCACCGGCCACAGCTTATCGATGTGCTCTTTCAGCGTCAGGCTGGGGTCCGAGGTGTAGACGTCGGTCTGGTTCTCCGGCAGCCAGAAGTTGTCTTCCACGAACTGTCGCAGGTCGAAGTCGGGCTGACGTTTGACCTTGCGGTAGTTGCGCAGGATGTCCAGCGGATCGTGTTTCGGCGCGCAGTCGGGGAAGGTTTTGCTGTCGGCAAAGATGCGTGATTTCTGCACGTTGGTAAACAGCTCAAGATAGCGATCCGCCGGGGTAAGGGCATCGGACGCCGGAAGCCCCTCGATCACCTCAGGCTCCGGTTCAGCGTCAATCATCTCATCCAGCTTTAATTCGTACGGATCGGCTTCGTAGCAGGGATCGATGTCGATCCTTAACTCGTCGTCTTCAACGTGGCGTAATTTCTGGCTGAACATAGCGATACGGACCTCCGGATAGCGTGAGTTCGGGGCCGGGCATACCCGGCCTTGTCTATTAAGCGTAGACAGTCGCTTCGGTGAGTGTGAAGCAAACTGTGCGTGAGATCACGCTTTTCCGCCGAGAAGAAAAGCTGTCATTTTAAAGTATGCTGTTGATAAGTAATTAAAAATTGTACATCCTGGCACAGATGAAATTCGGAGCATTCATTATGCAACAAAATTTTATCCCGGGGCGCTCACTCCCACGCCGCCTCCAGCATCTCCAGCAGCTGTTCGCCGCTCAGGCTGACCGGGTTGGCCTTCATCGATGAGGAGGTGCTGGCGGCCAGCGCCGCCGGTTCCAGGGCATCGCGCGCTACGCCGAGGTCGCGCAGGGTGCCAAGGCCGGCGCGATGGCTCCATTCCCGCAGACTGTCCCAGACCCGATCCACAGGGACGTCCAGCCCGTCGGCCAGCCAGCGGCGAACGTCGTTGAAGCGCTGGCGCAGGGCAGGGTCGCTTATCTGCGACTCATTGAGCGCCAGGCCAAACGGCAGCAGGCTGCCGCATAAAGCACCGTGCGAGGCGCGGCTCAGGCCGCCCAGCGGGCCGGCGAGGCCGTGGATCACTCCCAGCCCGGCGTTCGCCAGCGCCAGTCCGCCGCACAGGCTGACCCAGGCCATCTCGTCGCGGCTGGTCGGACACTCTTGTTCCATCAGAATTTTCAGCGCGCGGATGCCCCGCGGGATCGCCTGCTGGCAGAGGGCATCGGTGAAGGGAGTGGCCCGGCTGCAGAGCCAGGGCTCGATCACCTGGGTCAGGGCATCGAGGCCGGAGCTCAGGGTGATGCTCCGCGGCGCGTTGTCGGTCAGCGCCGGGTCGACAATCGCCAGGTCAGGCAGCATTCGGTCGTCGCGCAGGCTCACTTTCCGCTGTTGTTCCGGGACGTTGATCACCGCATTTTTGGTGACCTCCGCGCCCGTCCCGGCGGTGGTCGGGATCGCCACGAACGGCAGCGGACTGGCTTCCAGCTGACGACCCGTTCCCACCACCTCCAGATAGTCGACCAGCGGGCCGGCGGCGGGGACCAGCGCCGCAATCGCCTTACCGGCGTCAATCACCGCGCCGCCGCCGAGGCTGACCACTGCCCGGACGCCTTTCTCGCGCGCCAGCTGGACGCCCTGCTCGATATCGATAAGCCAGGGTTCGCGGCTTATCGCCAGCATCGTGACCTCCAGCTGCAGCGCCTCCAGCTGATGGCGCAGAAACGCCGCCCGCTGCGGGCTGGCGCCATGCACCAGCAGAATGGGGCCGCCCTGCTGCGCCAGCCAGGGGGCAGCGCTCAGGGCCTGACCACGGCCAAAACGAATATTTGCGGGCATCAAAACGGTAAAAGGGGTCAACATGTCGGGTTCCTTTTCGGCAAACAGGCTGGAATCAACTATACACATTATCCACTACTCTGCCTTGTTGCTGGCTGGCAAGGCTGACAATAGAGTAGAGTGAAAGATCTCTCTTTTATGGCTGAGGAATCGCTGACAATGCTAACAATTCTGGGCAAACGCTCTTCAATCAATGTACGGAAAGTGTTGTGGACCTGCGAGGAAGCCGGGCTGGCGTACCAGCAGGAGGATTACGGCAGCGGATTTAAGCCTCTGGATACGCCTGAGTTTCAGCGCCTGAATCCTAACAGCCTGGTGCCGGTGCTGCTGGACGGTGACTTCGTGCTCTGGGAGTCGAACAGTATCTGCCGCTATCTGGCGCGGAAAGCGGAGCGCTGGGATCTGCTGCCCGCCGAGCCACAGCCCGCCGCCGAGGTGGAGCACTGGATGGACTGGCAGGCGACCGAGTTTAACACTGCCTGGCGCCATGCCTTTATGGGGCTGGTGCGTAAAGATCCGCGCTTTCAGGATCCGGCGGCGATTAAAGAGAGTATTGCCACCTGGACCCACTGCGTGCGCATTGTCGAAGCGCAACTGCAGCGAACCGGGGCGTGGATAGCCGGCGAGCGCTTCACCCTCGCCGATATCGTGCTGGGGCTGTCGGTGCATCGCTGGAAGATGACCCCTTTTGCCCATCCGGAGATGCCGGCCGTGGAACGCTGGTATATGGCGCTCAACCAGCGCCCGGCGTTTATGCGCCACGGCAATAACGGCGTGGCCTGAACATAAAAAAAGAAGCCCCTGGGGGCTTCTTTTTATCATCCGGCGATCGCGTCTTAGCGCATGGTGACGAACTCTTCTGCCGCCGTCGGGTGAATGGCAACCGTGTTGTCGAAGTCTTTTTTGGTGGCGCCCATCTTCAGCGCCACCGCAAAGCCCTGCAGCATCTCATCCATCCCAAAGCCGATGCCGTGGATCCCGACAATCTTCTCTTCCGGGCCGACGCACACCAGCTTCATGCGGCACGGCTGGCGGTGCGAGGTGACGGCGGTGTACATCGCGGTGAAAGAGGATTTGTAGACCTTCACGGCGTCGTCGCCGTACTGCTCGCGCGCCTGCGGCTCGGTTAAGCCGACGGTACCGATAGGCGGGTGGCTGAAGACCACGGTCGGGATGTTGCTGTAGTCCAGATGCTCTTCCGGCTTGTTGTTAAACAGGCGTTCGGAGAGGCGACGGCCTGCGGCCACGGCCACCGGGGTCAGCTCGACGGCGCCAGTGTTATCGCCCACCGCGTAGATGCCCGGCACGTTGGTGTTCTGGAACTTATCAACGACGATGTAGCCTTTTTCGTTGGTTTTGACGCCAGTAGCCGCCAGGTTGAAGTTATCGGTCGCCGGTTCGCGGCCAATCGCCCAAATCAGGCAATCTACGGTCTGGCTGCGGCCATCTTCCAGCTCCAGCGTCAGGCTGCCGTCGGCATTCTTGACTACCGCTTTCGGGATCGCGTTGGTGTGGAGCTGCGGGCCTTCGGCGTTCATCACTTCCACCAGGGTCTCCACGATCAGCGGATCGAAGCTGCGCAGCGGCGCGTGTTTACGCACGAACAGGTGCGTTTCGGCGCCGAGGCCGTTAATCACCCCCGCCAGCTCAACGGCGATATAGCCCGCGCCGACCACCGCCACGCGCTTCGGCAGCGCCGGCAGTTCAAAGAAACCGTCGGAATCAATACCGTATTCCACACCCGGAATATTCGGGTGGCTCGGCCGGCCGCCGGTGGCGATCAGGATATGGTCAGCGGTGATCGTCTCGCCGTTCACTTCCACGGTATGGGCATCGACAAAGCGCGCGAAGCCTTTGATCACGTCGACGTTGTTCTTACCCAGTACGTTGTCGTAGGAGGTATGGATGCGGTCGATGTAGGCGCTACGGCTGGCGACCAGCTTCTCCCAGTCGAAATGGTTGATGGTGGTATCGAAACCGTAGTCCGGGCCGTAAAGATGAATCGCTTCGCGGATCTGCGCCGCATGCCACATTACTTTTTTCGGCACGCAGCCGACGTTGACGCAGGTGCCGCCCAGTTCTTTGGCTTCAATCAGCGCGCACTTCTGGCCGTACATGGCCGCGCGGTTAATCGAGGCGATACCGCCGCTACCGCCGCCGATGGCGAGGTAATCATAATGTTTGCTCATGCCCATATGTCCTTAATCGTTGATTGCCGCGATTGTAGCGCGAGGCTTAAAAGGTTCCACCGATGGTTGCGATTACTCCGGTACGATCCAACTGACGGTAGCGTGGCCGGTGCCGGCCGGAACCAACTTGCTGTGCAGCCACGGCAGCACATTGTTCATCTGCTGCTCCAGCTTCCACGGCGGGTTGATGACGATCATCCCGGAGGCGGTCATGCCGCGCTGGTCGCTGTCCGGACGCACCGCCAGCTCGATTTGCAGAATTTTGCGAATGCCGGTGGCTTCTAACTCTTTGATCATGCGTTTGATCTGTGCGCGCAGCACGACCGGATACCACAGGGCGTAGGTGCCGGTGGCGAAGCGTTTGTAGCCTTCGTGGATCCCGGTCACCACCGCCTGATAGTCGGTTTTAATTTCGTACGGCGGGTCGATCAGAATCAGACCACGGCGTGATACCGGCGGCAGTTTGGCTTTCAGCTGCTGGTAGCCATCGGCTTTATCGACGCGCGCGCGGCGGTCTTTCTGGAACTCGGCGCGCAGCAGCGGGAAGTCGCTCGGGTGCAGCTCGGTCATCTGCAGGCTGTCCTGCTCGCGCAGCAGCTGGCGGGCGATCAGCGGAGAGCCCGGATAGTAGCGCAGCTGGCCATTACGGTTGAAGTGTTCGACCACGGAAATATACGGCTCCAGCTCTGCCGGCAGGTCGTCCTGCTGCCAGATGCGGGCGATGCCTTCGAGATACTCGCCCGTACGCTCGGCGTGCTCGCCGCTCAGCTGATAGCGGCCCGCGCCAGCGTGGGTGTCCAGGTAGAGAAACGGTTTTTCTTTCTCTTTCAGCGCTTCGATGATCAGGCTCTGAACAGTGTGTTTGAGGACGTCGGCGTGGTTGCCTGCGTGAAAGCTGTGGCGATAACTGAGCATGGATACAGAGATTCCGGGAAGTAAACAAGTTAACCGATAGTTTACCGCAGATCGGCCGAGATTACCGCTGCGCCGCCGCGCTGTTTCATTTCTGCCAAAAGCGTTGCAAAACATAACGCTGTCATAAAAACGTCAAACGGCCGCGCTAGCGTCGGGTGCAGGCAAGGTAATTATCTGAATAAAAGGAAAAATAATGAAAAGGCAACTCTCACTGCTGGCCATCGCGCTGCTGCTGGCGCAACCGGTTCTGGCCAAAGACATCCCGCTGGACAGGGCGGCGGCCCTCGCCAATAGCGTGACGCCGGCTGCCTCCAGCCAGGCGTATGACGATCTTGAGCAACAGGCGCTGACGCAGCTACGTCACGCTCTGCAGGGGGATGCCGCCACGCTGACCCGCGATCGGCTGGCGCACACGAAACAAAACAAAACTCAGGCCGATACCGCCTGGCTGAAGGCCAGCGGCTATGACTTCCAGACCCGGGCCAACCAGCAGGCGGGTATTGCGCTGTTGTCGGCGTTCAGCACCCTGCCGGAGACCGTCGTGAAGCAGAATCTGGCGACGGTGACTAGCATCAATCGCGATGCCGTGCAGACGACACGCCGTCAGGCGCTGGCCGATGCGGAAGGGATTAGCTACCTCTACTTCCTCAGCGATGCGCTGGGGCCGCGGCTGGGCATAGCGTTTCTGACCGCCTATGACCAGGGCGCGCTGGGGAAAGCGGCAGCATTGATCAAAGCCTCGGAAGTCAGCACCGGCGAGGCGAAAAAGCACTTCAACAATCCGCGGCCGTTTCTGGTTCAGGGCAACACCATTCACCTGGTGCCGGACGACGTGGTGGTGAAGGATAACCAGCCCTATACCGCCGACGGCGGCTCGTTCCCCAGCGGCCACACCAACACCGGCTATACTGATGCGCTGCTGCTGGCGGCGATGATCCCGGAGCGCTACGACGCGCTGGTAACCCGCGGCGCCCGCTATGGCTACTCGCGCATCGTGCTGGGCGTCCACTATCCGCTGGACGTGATCGGCTCGCGGATGGTGGCCGAGCGCAACGTGGCCCACTATCTTAACGATCCGCACTACCGGGTATTATTTAACGAAGCCCGCGATCAGCTGCGCGCCGCGCTGGCGAAAGCCTGCGGCACATCGCTTGCTGAGTGCGCGAAGAGCAGCGTGAAAGACGATCCCTGGCGCGATCCGGCGATGCGTGATTTCTCTCGTTTCACCATGACCTACGACCTGCCGCAGCAGAAGGGGCCGCAGCCGCGTCTGCAGGTGCCTGAGGGGGCGGAAGTGTTACTGGAGGCTGCCCTGCCGCAGCTGTCAGCGGCCCAGCGTCGGGCGTTGATGGTCAACACCGCGCTGCCGGCGGGTTACCCCCTTTCCGGCACCACCCCCGAACAACAGTTCTGGCAGCGGTTGAATCTGTCGGCGGCCTGGGAGATGGCGCAAAAAAGGCATTAATGCGGTTTCCGGCACGCTGCACCGCGTGTCGGCCTTTTCCCGCAACGGGCGGACTTATCGCAGCAATACCCAGGATGACGCACCGCCCGTCATTGAAATTCCCCCAACTATCCCCCATTCTAGATCTCATGCATAAGCGCCGGACGCGCGCTTCATTCACCCTTTTCAACAGGACAGCGCATATGACCAATCCATTACTGACGCCTTTTTCCCTGCCGCCTTTTTCTGCGATCAAACCGGAACACGTGGTCCCTGCGGTCACCAAAGCGCTGGATGATTGCCGGGCCGCGGTGGAAAGCGCGGTGGCGCACGGCGCGCCGTATAGCTGGGAAAATCTTTGCCAGCCGCTGGCGGAAGTGGACGATGTGCTGGGACGCATCTTCTCGCCAGTCAGCCATCTGAATTCGGTAAAAAACAGCCCGGAACTGCGCGAAGCTTACGAACAGACCCTGCCGCTGCTCTCCGAGTACAGCACCTGGGTCGGCCAGCATGAAGGCCTGTATAAAGCCTACCGTGACCTGCGCGATGGCGATAACTACGCCACGCTGAATACCGCGCAGAAAAAAGCGGTCGACAACGCGCTGCGCGATTTTGAATTATCCGGTATTGGCCTGCCGCCGGAGGCGCAGAAACGCTACGGTGAAATCGCCGCGCGCCTCTCTGAGCTGGGTAACCAGTACAGCAACAACGTCCTCGACGCCACCATGGGCTGGAACAAGCTGGTGACCGACGTCGCCGATCTGGCCGGTATGCCGGAAAGCGCGCTGGCCGCCGCTCAGGCTCAGGCCCAGGCGAAAGAGCAGGAAGGGTATCTGCTGACCCTGGATATCCCGAGCTACCTGCCGGTGATGACCTACTGCGACAACCAGGCGCTGCGCGAAGAGATGTACCGCGCCTACTCCACGCGTGCCTCCGATCAGGTGCCGAACGCCGGTAAATGGGATAACAGCCCGGTGATGGCGGAGATCCTCGCTCTGCGCCATGAGCTGGCGCAGCTGCTGGGCTTTGACAGCTATGCCTTTAAATCCCTCGCCACCAAAATGGCGGAGGATCCACAGCAGGTGCTCGACTTCCTCACCGACCTGGCAAAACGCGCCCGTCCGCAGGGCGAAAAAGAGCTGGCCCAGCTGCGCGCCTTCGCCAAAGCCGAGTTTGGCGTTGATGAACTGCAGCCGTGGGACATCGCCTACTACAGCGAAAAACAGAAGCAGCACCTCTACAGCATCAGCGATGAGCAGCTCCGCCCCTATTTCCCGGAAAACAAAGCCGTTAACGGCCTGTTCGAAGTGGTTAAGCGCATTTACGGCATTACCGCCAAAGAGCGTACCGATGTCGATGTGTGGCATCCGGAAGTGCGCTTCTTCGAGCTGTATGACGAACACAACGAGCTGCGCGGCAGCTTCTATCTTGACCTGTATGCCCGCGAACATAAACGCGGCGGGGCGTGGATGGACGACTGCGTCGGCCAAATGCGTAAACTGGATGGTTCCCTGCAGAAGCCGGTCGCCTACCTGACCTGTAACTTCAACCGCCCGGTCAACGGCAAACCGGCGCTGTTCACCCACGACGAAGTGATTACCTTGTTCCACGAGTTCGGCCACGGTCTGCACCACATGCTGACCCGCATTGATACCGCCGGCGTTTCCGGCATCAGCGGGGTGCCGTGGGATGCAGTCGAACTGCCGAGCCAGTTTATGGAAAACTGGTGCTGGGAGCCGGAAGCGCTGGCGTTTATCTCCGGTCATTATGAAACCGGTGAACCGCTGCCGCAGGAGCTGCTGGAGAAAATGCTGGCGGCGAAAAACTACCAGGCGGCGATGTTTATTCTGCGCCAGCTGGAGTTCGGCCTGTTCGATTTCCGCCTGCATGCGGAATACAAGCCGGAGCAGGGGGCGAAAATTCTTGAGACCCTGGCCGAGATTAAAAAGCAGGTCGCTGTGGTGCCGGGCCCGACCTGGGGCCGTTTCCCGCATGCGTTCAGCCACATCTTCGCCGGCGGCTATGCGGCAGGTTACTACAGCTACCTGTGGGCCGACGTGCTGGCGGCGGACGCCTTCTCACGCTTCGAAGAAGAGGGGATTTTCAACCGCGAAACCGGTCAGTCGTTCCTCGACAATATCCTGAGCCGCGGTGGTTCCGAAGAGCCGATGGTGCTGTTCAAACGCTTCCGCGGCCGTGAGCCGCAGCTGGACGCGATGCTGGAGCACTACGGGATCAAGGGTTAAGTCTGCGGTGAAGATCTGCTTAATTGATGAAACAGGCGCCGGAGACGGCGCCTTATCTGTTTTAGCCGCCCGCTGGGGGCTGGAGCAGGATGAAGATAACCCGATGGCGCTGGTGCTGACGACGGAGCATCTGGAGCTGCGTAAGCGCGATGAGCCCAAACTTGGCGGCATCTTCGTCGACTTTGTCGGCGGGGCGATGGCCCACCGGCGCAAGTTTGGCGGCGGCCGCGGTGAAGCGGTCGCCAAAGCGGTGGGTATTAAAGGTGATTACCTGCCGGATGTCGTCGACGCCACCGCCGGGCTGGGACGCGATGCCTTCGTGCTGGCGTCGGTCGGTTGTCGCGTGCGAATGCTGGAGCGTAATCCGGTGGTCGCCGCGCTGCTCGACGATGGCCTGGCGCGCGGCTATGCCGATGCGGAAATTGGCGGCTGGCTGGAGGAGCGGCTGCAGCTGATCCACGCCTCCAGCCTGACGGCGCTGACCGATATCACCCCGCGTCCGCAGGTGGTGTACCTCGATCCGATGTTCCCGCATAAGCAGAAAAGCGCGCTGGTGAAGAAAGAGATGCGCGTCTTTCAGTCGCTGGTGGGGCCCGATTTAGACGCCGATGGCCTGCTGGCCCCGGCGCGCCAGCTGGCGACCAAACGGGTGGTGGTGAAGCGCCCGGATTACGCGCCGCCGCTGGCGGAGGTCGCCACGCCGAACGCGGTGGTGACCAAAGGGCATCGGTTTGATATTTACGCCGGTACGCCGGAGTAATATTACGCCGTGGTGGTATCTCCCGGATAGCGGCGCAACGCGCCTTATCCGGGCTACCGAATTGTCGCCCGGCTCAGCGTAGCGCAAGCCGGGAACCGCAATATCTGAACAAACGGCGCCAGCGCGGATCGGCCATCTTAAACGGTTACTCGGCGCTGGCCGGGGTATTAATCATCCGGTTCAGCCACGGCACCATCAGCGCCATCACCACCGTGACGCCCAGCGTCACCAGGCCAATTTTACTGAACACATTGGTATAGACCGGCAAGGTCTGCAGCGGATCGGTAATGTTTTCCGGCACTGCGGTGAAGGTCGCCACATAGCCGCCCAGCAGGAACGCGGCGGCCTGGGTCAGAAACCACATCCCCAGAATAAAGCCCATCAGATGCTGCGGCACCAGCGCGGCAACCATCGCCAGCCCCAGGGCGCTGATCAGCAGTTCGCCCAGGCTCTGGAACAGATAGACCAGCACAATAAACCACGGCGAGGTTAATCCCTGGGCGTCGGCAAACCACATCCCGGCGGCTGCGGCGGTCAGGAAGCCCAGCGCGCAGAGCAACATCCCGAGGGTAAACTTCACCGGCATGGTCAGGTCTTTCCCTTTGTGACCGAGATGGGTGTAGATCGCCGCCAGCACCGGACTGGCAACCACCACCCAGAAGGGATTGAGCGCCTGGAAGCTGACCGGATTGATGGTAAAGCCCAGGATCTCATGATGGACGTTGTTGATGGCGAAGAAGTTTAGCGAGGTCGGCATCTGGGCATACAGAATGTAGAACAACACCGCCTCGATCATCAGGATAAAGGCGACGAACATTTTGTTGCGTCCGGTTTTATCGAGGCGAAACGCTTCGCGGAAAAAGAACGCAATGACCACGATCGACAGGACAATCAGCACCAGGTTGGCGACCATCACGTTATGCATCAGCCAGGCGCAGAGAAAAATCATTACCACCGTCCCGGCCAGCACCAGCGCCAGATTGCGCAGGCTGAGGGGGCGATGATCCGGCTCGGAGCCAATATCTTTCACCATCCCACGGCAGGCGAAGTAGACCAGCAGCGCGATAATCAGCCCCGCGCCGCACAGGTTATAGGTCACGGCATAGCCAAACTTTTCGGCGATCACCGGCGCCAGCGAGAGCGACAGCAGTGAACCGATGTTTATCGACATATAAAACAGGGTAAACGCCCCGTCGAGACGGGCGTCTTTAGGCGGATAGCATTTTGACAACAGGCTCGCCGGGTTGGCTTTAAACAAACCGTTGCCGACGGCGATGGTGCCGAGAGCGATAAAGATCAGCTGCGGTTTCAGCAGCGACATCCCGGTCATAAAGTAGCCGATAGCCAGCACAATGGCGCCGAGCACCAGCGTGCGTTTAGTCCCCAGCAAATGGTCGCCCACGTAGCCGCCGATGGAGATCAGCCCGTAAACCAGCGCCGCGAAGGCACCGAAGGTGATAAAGGCCTGTTCCTGAGAGAAGCCCAGCTGTTTGACAAAGAAGACCGCCAGGATCCCCTGAACGCCGTAATAGCCAAAACGTTCCCAGAGCTCCACAAAGAAGATCATGAAGAACGGACGAGGTTGCTGCAGCAAGCCCGTAGGTGCAGTTGTATTCATATTCCTTCGCCTTGTTTTACTTTCCCAAAAAGTATGAACGCGTATGCCAGAACGCGCCGAAAATGTCTGATAACTCGCCATGCTGCGGTTATTGGCTTAGTGAATAGATTATTATATAGATGTTTTGGCGAATAACTGGTTGATCACACTAATTGAATGGCGATTTTATGGCTTTAATCTCTGCCATGCGGTGAGGGGAAAGCGAAAATAAAGACGCCCGCATCGGCGGGCGTCTTACGCGGATAAAACGGGACGGTTATTCGTCTTCTTCGTCGCGCAGCGGGACGATCAGCATGTCGACATGGACGGTGTTGATCAGCTGGCGGGCAGAAGACATCAGCTTGCTCCAGAAGTCCTGATGGTGGCCGCAGACCACCAGATCCATATCATATTTTTTAATCGCATCGACCAGCACCTGGCCGAGGTCGCCGCTGCCGCTCAGGGTCTCGGTGATCGGGTAGCCCGCGTTGGTGGAGAGCTCGGTCAGCGCGTGATGGGTCTCTTCGGAGATGCGTTTTTGCATGTCGCCGAGGTTAACGTCAATCAGCCCGGTGTAGAGGTCGGAGTAATTCACATCCACGTGGATCAGGGACACTTTTGCGTTATACGGGCGGGCCATAGAAACGGCTTTTTCAACCAGTACTTTACTCTCCGGGGACAGGTCTACTGCAATAAGAATATGTTTGTAAGCCATAGTGTTACTCCTTCCATAAGTTTGTCGATGACCATTGGACCTGACAGCTGGCGCTGCCGTTTCGCCCGCGTCCTGCGTGCTACATTCGCGGGAGGGTAGCCTTTAAGGACTTCATTGTAGAAGATATTTCCTACCTTATAGCGCCCCCCGCACTCCGTCAATGCACTGGGTTCACCTAAAAGTTAAACAAATTTATCCGTCTTACGTATTGATAACGAATAACCTTGTGGTAAAAAAATTAATGGATCTCCTACACTATTTAATGAGCCGGTCGGAAAAATAAATGTGATCGGAATCGCACTCTTTACGGTATCGTCGTGGGTTATTTGGGGAGCGGTAGCCGCGGAGGATTTCTCCGTGGGCGGGTCGCCGGGGAGGAGGTATGATCAGCACTATTGCGCTGTTTTGGGCCCTGTGTGTCGTTTGTGTGGTGAATATGGCACGCTACTTCTCATCGTTGCGTGCATTATTGGTGGTGCTACGTGGTTGCGATCCCTTGCTCTATCAGTATGTTGATGGCGGCGGCTTTTTTACCTCGCATGGGCAGCCCAGCAAACAGATGCGGCTGGTCTGGTATATCTACGCCCAGCGTTACCGTGACCATCACGATGATGAATTTATTCGTCGCTGCGAACGTGTCCGTCGTCAGTTTATCCTGACCAGCGCGCTGTGCGGTCTGGTGGTGGTGAGCCTGATTGCGCTGATGATCTGGCACTAACGACATCTTCGGGATAAAAAAACGGGCCAGCAAGCTGACCCGTTTTGATCGAATGACGTTTAAATCAGTTTCAGGGAGAGCCAGTAAAGGACGCCTGAAAGGATAATCGCTGCCGGAAGGGTCAACACCCAGGCCATCAGGATGCTGGTCACGGTCTTTTTCTGCAGACCACCGCCATCCACCAGCATTGTCCCCGCCACCGAGGAGGAGAGCACGTGGGTGGTGGAAACCGGCATTCCGGTGTAGCTCGCCAGACCGATAGAAACCGCTGCGGTCATCTGTGCCGACATCCCCTGAGCGTAGGTCATGCCCTTCTTACCAATCTTCTCGCCGATGGTGGTCGCCACGCGGCGCCAGCCGATCATGGTGCCGATACCTAACGCCAGCGCGACCGCCATAATAATCCAGATTGGCGCGTACTCGATGGTGCTCAGCATATCGGTTTTCAGTTTCTTCAGCAGACGCTGGTCGTCAGCGCTGACGTCCGGCAGCTTCGCCACTTTATCAGTGGTGTCGGAGATGCAGAGCATAATGCGACGCAGCTGACCGCGCTGATCCGGTGACAGTGAATCGTAGGTTTCAACGCCGGTCAGCATAGTCTTCACGCGGTCAAGCGCGTTGATAGTATTTGCTGGATGGCAATGAAACTCACCGTTGGCCGCGGTATTGGTATCCGGAGACGGAACCAGTTGGTCAACACCGGTGGCTTTCTTCAGCAGGTCAGGGCGCTGCTGAAAGAAGGTTTCCACGTTGTTGACCGCGTCGCGGGTACGAGTGATTTCGTAACCGGAGGCGTTCATATTCACCACGAAGCCCGCCGGGGCGACGCCAATCAGCACCAGCATCACCAGACCAATGCCTTTCTGCCCATCGTTGGCGCCGTGGGAGAACGACACGCCGATAGCGGACAGGATCAGGGCGATACGGGTCCAGAACGGCGGTTTTTTCTTACCGTCTTTCTTTTCACGTTCTGCGGGGGTCAGGTGGATACGCGCGCGTTTTTTGGTACCGCTCCAGTAGCGACGGAGAATGAAAATCAGGCCGCCCGCAATCACCAGACCGACGATCGGCGAGATGATAAGCGAAGCAAAAATGCCGATGACTTTCGGGATATTCAGCGCATCAACCACTGAAGTACCGGTCATCAGCGCATTGGTTAAACCAATACCGATGATGGCGCCAATCAGGGTGTGAGAACTGGAGGCCGGGAGGCCGAAATACCAGGTGCCGAGGTTCCAGATGATCGCCGCCAGCAGCATAGAGAACACCATGGCGAGGCCATGTGCGGAACCCATGTTAAGCAGCAGATCGGTGGGCAGCATATGCACAATGGCATAGGCTACGCTGAGACCGCCCAGCAGAACGCCGAAGAAGTTGAAGAGCGCCGCCATCGCCACAGCAAGCTGCGACCGCATTGCGCGAGTGTAGATAACCGTAGCCACCGCGTTTGCGGTATCATGGAAACCGTTAATCGCTTCGTAAAACAGTACAAAAGCTAAAGCAAGCAATAATAATAGTCCGGTATGTAAATCCAGACCGGCAAATAAATGTAGCATAGGACGTTACGCCATTTTGAGGACATGAACGCGGCGCATTATCAGTGACTTTAGCGGCGCGGGCAAAGTGAAATATAGACTTTTTTTGATTTTCTTCCTGTTTAGGTTTTACCCTGTTGGGAGTAATCCTATATCTTTCAATGATGTATCTAATGCGGGATTTTTCCCGCTGGTGTGACCAGAGTGAAATATTTACAAAACCCGACAATTGGGGAACGAGGAACGCGGTGTGGAAAGGTTTGATGCCATTGTCGTTGGCGCCGGAGCGGCGGGAATGTTTTGCGCAGCGCAGGCGGGCCAGCTCGGCTGCCGCGTCCTGCTGCTCGATAACGGCAAAAAGCCGGGACGAAAAATTCTGATGTCCGGCGGCGGCCGCTGCAACTTTACCAACATGTATGTTGAGCCGGCGGCCTATTTGAGCCAAAACCCGCATTTTTGCAAATCTGCCCTGGCGCGCTACACCCAGTGGGACTTTATCGAGCTGGTCGGCAAATATGGCATCGCCTGGCATGAGAAGACGCTCGGCCAGCTGTTTTGTGATGATTCGGCGGAGCAGATCGCCAATCTGCTGCTCGCGGAATGCGAAAAGGGCGACGTGCAGATCCGCCTGCGCAGCGAAATCCTCAGCGTCGAGCGAGATGAACAAGGCTACCGGCTACAGGTGAACGGCGAAACGCTGATGACCAAAAAGCTGGTGATTGCCTCCGGCGGTCTGTCGATGCCGGGGCTCGGCGCCTCGCCGTTTGGCTACAAGGTGGCCGAGCAGTTCGGCCTGAAGGTGCTGCCGACCCGCGCCGGGCTGGTGCCGTTTACCCTGCATAAGCCGCTGCTCGAGCAGCTTCAGGTGCTCTCCGGCGTTTCGGTGCCTTCTACCATTACCGCCGAGAACGGCACCCTGTTCCGCGAAAATCTGCTGTTTACCCATCGTGGCCTTTCCGGGCCGGCGGTGCTGCAGATATCCAGCTACTGGCAGCCCGGCGAGTTCGTCACTGTTAACTTGTTGCCGGACTGCAATCTTGAGGACTTCCTTAACGAGCAGCGCAGCGCGCATCCCAACCAGAGCCTGAAAAATACCCTGGCGATGCAGCTGCCGAAGCGGCTGGTGGAGTGTCTGCAGCAGCTGGGACAGATACCTGATGTGACACTGAAGCAACTGAACGTTCGCGATCAGCAGACGCTGGTGGAGACACTGACCGCCTGGCGCGTGCAGCCGAACGGCACCGAAGGCTACCGGACGGCGGAGGTGACCCTCGGCGGCGTGGATACCAACGAACTTTCGTCACGTACCATGGAGGCGCGTAAGGCGTCGGGTCTCTACTTTATCGGCGAAGTGATGGACGTCACCGGCTGGCTCGGCGGCTATAACTTCCAGTGGGCGTGGTCAAGCGCCTGGGCCTGCGCGCAGGCGCTGGTGGAAGGGTAATCCAAGGGCCCGGGTACTGTGGCACCCGGGCTTACTTGATCAGTTCAACCCAAGAAAATACTGGGCGATTTTGAAATAGATAATCAGCCCGGTGCCATCAATCAGCGTAGCGATAAACGGCGCGGAAACCACCGCCGGGTCGATGCCGATCCGCTTAAGCACCATCGGAATGATCGACGAGACAATCGCGCTCCACAGGGTAATACATACCAGCGTCAGGCTGACGATCAGCGTGATTTCCATGCCAATCCCCATCATCCAGGCGCGCAGGCAGCCCGCCAGACCCAGGGTCAGGGCAATCAGAAACGAGGTCGACACCTCTTTGCGGATCACCCGCCCCATATCGCGCAGCCGCACTTCCCCCAGCGCCATCGAGCGCACCAGCGTCGAGGTGATCTGCGTTCCGCTATTGCCGCCGGTGCCGATGAGCAGCGGAATAAAGAAGGCGAGGGCGATGGCCGATTCCAGCGCCTCTTCGAAATGCTGAAGCACGCTGCTGGTATAGGCTTCGGCCACGAACAGCAGCAATAGCCAGACCGAACGTTTCTTCCACAGCGTCCAGGGGCTGATCTCGAGGTACGGTTTTTCCAGCGGTAGCGTCGCCCCCTGCAGCTGGGCGTCTTCGGTGACGTCATCCTCCAGCAGATGGGCGATCTCCTTTTCCATCAGGCAGCCGACCAGCTCGCCTTTATCGACAACCGGTACCAGATCGAGGCCGCGCTCGGTGAGTTCGGCAATCACCTGCGGGCGCTCGTCGTCAGGTTTGACGCGAAACAGGCAGCTGTCCATCAGGTAGCGGATAGACTGCCCGACATCCCCTTCCTGCAGGAGCTTTTTGACCGACAGGCTGCCGCGCAGTTTCCTGCCGGCGACGACAAACACCTGGCCGGGAATATCATCACTGTCCAGCTGGGAGATAAAGTGTTCGCGCGCCTCATGGACGCTGAGATGTTCCTGCAGCGTAATAAAATCGGTACGCATGTACTGGGCGATCGCATCGCCGTCGAAGCCAGAGGTCGCCTGATGGGCGGCGCAGAGTTGAATGGAAGACATGATTAAAATCCCTATAAAAAATCACTCATAGGGGCGAACAAGACAGGGTTAGCGCAGGCAGATCCCTACGTCCTGGTTTTAGCACTGTATAACGTATCTGAACGGTCATGACCGCCAGAAGTTACCTTGGCAACACCTTGATTCGATGGAAGCCTGTATTTCCCTGAGTGGTCTCTCTCGATACCAACAGGGCGGTAACTTGTATTTATGCAGGAGCCTCGCCATAACGAGATCGTTAAATGAGGCGCCATTATTGGCGAAGAGGGATAATTCACAAAGCGTATAGTTTATGTGGTTTATCAACTGTTGATAAACCACCCAAGAATTTTCAAATAATTAATCATCCGCTAAACACTGCAAATGCCCATGCCGCACGCCGCGCTGGGCAATCACCTCGTCGGCAAAATGCTGTACCTCGGCCATGTCACCTTTCAGCACCGCAATCTCCAGGCAGTCGTCATGACTGATATGCACATGCAGCGTGGCGACGGAGAGATCGTGATGATGATGCTGGGTGGCCACCAGCCGGCTCGCCAGTTCGCGTTTCTCATGTTCATACACGTACGACAGGACGGCATACCCGCGCCGTGATTCCGGCGACGGAGGATCCTGGTTGAGGGCGTCGCGCAGAATATCGCGTACCGCCTCCGAGCGATTGTGGTAGCCACGGCGGGCGCTGAGCGCATCGAGGGCGGCCAGCAGGTCATCATCAAGGGTCAGGGTTACGCGCTGCATGGCATGGCCTCGTTTAGCAGAGTGGCAGGAAAAGGTGGCAGCACCGCGCGCTGCAGCGCCTGACCTGCAGGGGAGTGCAGGCGCAGCGGTAAGCTGACCGTCGCGGTTTCGACGATGCGCCCGTGCTCCATCACCAGCACTCGCTGGCAAAAGCGCTCCACCAGCCGCAGGTCGTGGGTGATAAACAGGCAGGCGGTGTCAAACTGCGCCTGCAGGCGCTTCAGCAGGGCGATAATCTCCGCCTGCAGCAGCAGATCAAGATTCGAAACCGCTTCATCCAGGATCAACAGCTGCGGCCGCACCGCCAGGGCGCGTGCCAGGCAGACGCGCTGCAGCTGCCCGCCGCTGAGCTGCGCCGGGCGCTTATCGAGCAGCGACGGCGCGAGGTCGACGGCCAGCAGCATCTCTTCCACCCGCCGCGAACGCGCCTCACGCGACAAGCGTAACAGATGGCGTAGCGGCTCGCTGACGATCTCGCGCACCGTTTTGCGCGGATTCACCGCGCTGAAGGCATCCTGAAATACCAGCTGAATATCACGGCGGAAGGCGCCGATGGCCTCGCCCTTGAGGGCAGTCAGCGGCGTGCCGCGCCAGGCAATATCACCGTGCTGCGGCGTTTCCAGACCCACCAGCATCCGCGCCAGGGTGCTTTTCCCACAGCCGCTGCGTCCGAGCAGGGCCACCGTTTCGCCGGGGGCGATGGCGAGATGGATCGCATGCAGGACCCTGCCGTGGTGAGGATAATCGTGACTCACTCCGGTGACGCTGAGTAAATTCATGGTGTTTTCTCCAGGCCGTACAGCGCCAGATGCGCGGCCAGCAGGCGCTGGCTGAGCGGGTGCCGCGGGGCGCTAAATAGCGTATTCACATCGCAGTGTTCAACGAGGCGACCGTTCTCCATGACCGTCACGTGATGCGCCAGCCGCGCCACGACGCCCATATCATGCGTCACCAGCAGCAGCCCCAGACCGCGCCTGGCGACGATATCCGCCAGCAGATCGAGAATGCGCGCCTGGGCGATGGCATCGAGATCGGTCGTCGGCTCGTCGGCGATGATAAAGGGCGCGCGGCTGAGCAGGGCGAGAGCGACCATCATCCGCTGCAGCATGCCGCCGCTCATCTCAAAGGGGTAGCGCTTCAGCAGCGCCCGCGGATTGTCCAGACCCACTTCCTCCATCGCTGCCAGCAGCACGGCGTCATTTGTTTCACGACCCGCTGCCCGGCAGGTTTCCCGGGCGTGCGCGGCCATGGTCTGCAGTGGATTAAAGGCGCTGCGTGGGTTTTGCATGATGGTGGCAATAGTCGTGCCGCGCAGTTGTTCGCCGTGCACCGGAATGCCGTCGAGCAGCACCCGGCCGGCGGTTTGCCTGACGCCAGGCGGCAACATGCCCAGTGCGGCGGCGCAGGTCAGCGATTTTCCGCAGCCACTGCTGCCGAGCAGCGCCAGCACCTGCCCGCGGCGCAGGGTGAAGGAAACGTCGCTGACCAGCGGTCGGTCAGCGGCAAGCGAGATCTGTTCCAGTTGGATCTTCTGCGGCATCAGTGGCTATGCTCCGCGATCAGGTGGGGATCGAGACGATCGCGCAGCGCGTCGCCCAGCAGGTTAAAAGCCATCACGCTGATGAACAGCGCCAGCCCCGGCCAGACCATTTGCAGCGGCTGGGTCCAGATATACTGTCGGGCGTCGTTGATCATTACCCCCCATTCCGCCGTCGGCGCGCTGACGCCGAGACCGAGGAACGACATGCCGGCCACGTGAAGCATCATATGGCCGATATCCAGCGAGGCGAGCACCAGCAGCGAGGGGATCACCGCCCCGGCCAGATGGTCGCTGAACAGCCGCCACTGGCTGGCGCCGCTCAGTCGGGCGGCGAGGATAAATTCGCGCTGGCGCAGGGAAACCACCAGGTTACGCACCATTCTGGCATACCAGGCCCAGTGCGACAGCGCAATGGCGAGGATCACGTTGGTCAACCCGGTACCCAGCACCCCCACCATAAAAAAAGACAGGATCGAGGTCGGAAAGGTCATAAACAGTTCGGCGAGGCGCATCAGGCCGCGGTCGGCGCGGCCGCCCAGCAGCCCGGCGCTGCCGCCGACCGCCAGACCGATCAGCAGCACCAGCAGCAGACAAGCCATCACCGCCCCCAGCGAAACGCGGGTGGCGGCCAGCAGGCGTGAGAAAATATCCCGGCCGAGATGATCGGTGCCGAGCCAGTGTGCTGCGCCCGGCGGTAGCAGCCGCTGCTGAAGGTCAATCGCCGCTGGATCCCAGGGCAGCCAACAGCCGCTGCCGATGGCGATGACTGCCAACAGCGCGATAACCAGCATGGCCAGTTTTACCGGCCAGCGAAAGCTTTGTAGCCATCTCATGCGCTCACCTCCTCGTGGCGGCGCAGGCGCGGGTCGAGCGCCGCGTTAAGCACATCCACCGCCAGATTAGCCAGCACGAACACCGTCACCATCATCAGGGTAAAGCACTGGATCACCGGGTAATCGCGATTGAAAATGGCGGAAACCGCGTAGCGGCCGACCCCGGGCCAGGCAAAGATATTTTCGATAATCATGGTGCCGCCGATCAGCTCGCCAATGTGCATGCCCATGGCGGTCACCACCGGCAGGGTGGCATTGCGCAGGATATGTCGGCGCTCCACCTGGCGCGCGCTCAATCCGCGTAGCCGCGCCCATATCACGTGACGCTGGCTGGCGGCGTCCAGCATGCTGGCGCGCAGCAGGCGGGCGTTGATCGCCAGCGACATAAAGGCGATGGAGACGGCGGGCAAAATCAGGTGCTGCCAGTCGCCATACCCCATCGCCGGGAGCCACTGCAGATGCACGGAAAAGAGCATCACCAGCAGAAAGGCCAGCCAGAAGTTCGGCATTGAGACGCCAAGAAAGGCAATCAGCCGTACCACATAGTCCGGCAGGCGATCGCGATGGCGCGCCGCCCAGATGCCCAGCGGCAGGGAGGTGACGAGGATCAGCGCCAGCGCCGCGCCGGTGAGCAGCAGGGTGGCTGGCAGGAAGTGCAGCAGGTCATCCAGCACCGGGCGCTGGGTGGCATAGGAGAGACCGAAATCCAGGTGCAGCGCCCGCCACAGCCAGTGCAGATACTGCATCGCCAGCGGCTGGTTGAGCCCCAGCAGCTCGCGGGTCGAGGCAACCATCTCTTCAGTGGGCGGCAGGTTCGACAGGCGTAAATAATCCAGCGCCGGGTCACCGGTGCCGAGCCGCAGCAGCAGAAAGATGATGGCGGAGGCGGCGAGCAGCAGCGGGATCAGCAGCAGCAGGCGGCGTAAAATATAGCGTAGCATTATGGCGTTACCGGGTTAATCTGATCGAAAGGGATCTCGGTGGTCACCGGGGCGAACGGGATCTCCCCGACCTCCTGGTGCGCAACCGACATCAGCGAGACATAGCTGATGGGCAGATACACCGCGTCCTGATGCAGGCGGGTCAGCACATCGTGGTACAGTTTTCTCCGCAGCGCCTCGTCCCCCGTGGTCAGTACTTCGCTAATCTCTTTATCAATCAGCGCCTTGTCCGGCAGGCCTCGCTGGGCCTGGTAATCCGCATGCGACGGGACGCGCATCGAGCTTAAAAAGGCATGCGGATCGTAGGGCGCGCCCCAGGTGCGATTGAAGATCATACCGAAGCGGCCTTCGCGCTGGCGGGCGTAAATGCTGCTCTCCTCCTCACCCACCAGGGTGACCTGGACGCCGACCTGCCGCAGATTGGCCTGAATAATTTCGGCCATTGATTTAGCCAGCGCGTCGGTGCCGATAAACGCCAGCTCAATCGCCAGCGGTTGCCCGGCTTTTTGTCGCCAGGGCTGGCCATCCGGCTGCTGCCAGCCAGCCTGCTCCAGCAGGGCGCGGGCTTTTGCCGGGTCGTAACGGCGCGGCGTCAGATCCTGCGGCGCGTAGGGGACCGAGGGGGCAAACAGGGTGTCGGCAACCTGCTGGGTGCCATACAACACGCTATCGACAAGGGTCTGTTTATCGACGGCGTAGTTGAGCGCCTCACGAACCGCCTGCTCGCGGGTCGGGCCCTGGCTGGCGTTCAGCGCCAGCATCACCGTTTCCACCGGGGCGGACAGGCGCGCCACGTAGCCGGGGTGATGGCGAAAACGTTCGAAGGTGTCCAGCGGCAGCAGCCCTTCGTCACCGTAGAGCATATCGATTTCCCCGGTTTCGAACGCCACCGCCCGGCTGGTGGCGTCGGGGATCACCTTGATGGTGATTTGCTGCAGTGCCGGTTTACGACCCCAGTAGCGCTCATTGCGTACCAGCACATCGCGCTGATTGAGCTGCGAGCTCGCCAGTCGCCACGGACCGGTGCCGATCGGGGCTTTAATGCCCCTGGCGGTGCCGCCATCGATAAACTGCGAGGGCGCGATGAAGCGGAACGGGCGGGGCAGGGCCAGCTCTTGGAGTAAGGGCGCGTAGGCGCTTTTCAGAGTGATCTGCAACTCAGTGGCGCTGAGCGCCCGCACGTCGGTGATCTGGTTGGCGAGCTCAAGCCAGGCATGGCGTTGGCGGTTGGCCAGCACCGCCTGGAAATTGGCCGCCGCGGCCTGGGCGTTAAACGGTTCGCCATTGGAGAAGGTCACATCGTCGCGCAGGGTGAACCACCAGGTTTTACCATCGGCGGCGTGACGCCAGCGGGTCGCCAGCCAGGGCTGTACGCTGCCGTCAGCCTGATACTTCACCAGCGGTTCATAGACCATGCTTTGGGCAAACATCTGGTTGGGTGTATAGAGATGGGGATTCAGCGGGCCGACGTTAACCGGCCAGGCGGTGGTGAGCTGGTGCGGCGCGGCCTGAGCCAGTAAAGGGACGCAGGCAACCAGCGCCAGCAGGGTGAGGCGGATAGTAGACAAGACGGTGATCTCAGCGACAGGAAAGTATGACGATTTTAGTGATTCATCATACTTTGGGAGTAACCTGGATCAATATTGCGCCGGAAAGTATAAGAAAATCGTATCATTACACGCGGGCGGTAAACACCGCCTGCGCTTCTCAGGGCGCCCGGAATAAGCCCAGCAGCGTGGCTACCTGCTCGTCGATCGGCGCCAGGTCCCGCTTAACGATCAGGTGCAGCGGCGTCGCGCGGCGCGCGCCGTGGCTGAGGGGCAGCCGCTTCAGCACGCCCTGGTCGAGATGGGAACGAATGCGCTCTTCCGGCAGCCAGCCGAACCCGACCTGATACATCACCGCATCAATGGCGGCGTCAATGGTGGAGAAGGTCCAGGCGTCACGCGTCGCCTGACCATCGCCGGTCTGATCGGCAATGCGCACCAGCGACCACGGCGCCAGCGTGCTGTCCTCCAGCGGCCCGTCGAGCGTGGCGAGAGGGTGGTCGCGGTGGGCGACGGCGATAAAATCAATATTCATCAGCCACTCTCCACGGCCGGTAATATCCTGGCGGCGGGTCAGCACCATCACATCAGCTTCCGTCCGCGCCGCGCTCTCGTCATCAACGTTTTCCAGCACTTCGGTGAGTCTGACCTGGGTCTGCGGATAGCGCTGCTGGAACTGGCGTAAAATCGCGAACAGCCGCTGGCGCGGGAAAATGCTGTCGACCACCAGATCCAGGCGGGTGCGCGCCCCGTTGCGTAAGGTGGCGGCGTGGGTCTCGACGTAGGCGAAGGCCTGCAGCAGCGGTTTGACCTGATTCAGCAGCAGTTCGCCGGCCGGGGTCAGCACCGCCCGCCGGCCGGACGGCGCCAGCAGCGCCACGCCTAAGCGCTCCTGCAGCAGCGCGAGGTTATAGCTCACCGAAGACTGACTGCGGTTGGTCTCCTCCGCCGCTCTGGCAAAGCTCCCCAATTCCACTACCTTTTCGAGTAACGCCCACTGCTCCAGGGTTGTCTTGTGCATAATCAATCTAAAATTTGGATGTATTTAATCCAAACATAGCGTTATTCATTCATTTTTTAAAGACGTATGCTGTCCTCAACAAAACAGAGGAGAATAAATGATGAGCACTTTCGACAAACATGACCTCAGCGGCTTTATCGGTAAACATCTGGTCTATACCTACGACAACGGCTGGAACTACGAGATTTACGTCAAAAATGGCCACACCCTCGACTACCGTATTCACAGCGGCATCGTCGGCAATCGCTGGGTGAAAGATCAGGAAGCGTACATCGTGCGGGTGGGGGAAAGTATCTACAAAATCTCCTGGACCGAACCGACCGGCACCGACGTCAGCCTGATCGTCAACCTGGGCGACAAACTGTTCCACGGCACCATTTTCTTCCCGCGCTGGATCATGAATAACCCGGAAAAAACCGTCTGCTTCCAGAACGACCATATTCCGCTGATGAATTCGTACCGTGATGCCGGCCCGGCCTATCCAACGGAAGTGATTGACGAGTTCGCCACTATCACCTTCATTCGCGACTGTGGCGCCGATAATGACGAGGTCATTAATTGCCCGGCGAGCGAATTACCTGCGGATTTTCCTGCAAACTTGTAATTCAGCAGAAATAACTTTGTGATCTGCGCTAACATTTTGTCATTAAGCGTGACGATCGCTAATTAAAGTATTGTGTATTGGTTTAATTCCCGTTTACTTTTTGCTATTGCGTTCCTGTTTCTTGCCGCTTAACAGGAACGCTTTCCTGTCATACCCCTGCCATAAAAAATTCCTATCATACTGTTTAGTAATGAGTTATTACTTATTCTGAGAAAATATTAATTTCTTAATATTATCCTAAGCAAGGTCGACTACATTAATAGTGGTCGAAATACCCTGAAATGGAATGCCGCGCTGAACTCACTTCATTTTAATTTCGTTTAAGTCCGCAGGCGCAGGATATTTTATTCTAACGACCCTGATTTGTGCGTGGGTCAACTACAGAACAGGATGATGATGAGCGATTTTTTGCCGTTTTCGCGCCCGTCGATGGGCGACGCAGAGCTGGCTGCGCTGCGTGAAGTTTTAGCGTCGGGCTGGATCACCACCGGACCGAAGAATCAGGCACTCGAAGCGGCATTCTGCCAGCTGACCGGCAACCGCCACGCGATTGCCGTCAGTTCAGCGACCGGCGGGATGCATGTGACCCTGATGGCGCTGGGTATTGGCCCCGGCGATGAAGTCATTACGCCTTCCCAGACCTGGGTCTCCACTCTCAATATGATCTGCCTGCTGGGCGCTACGCCGGTGATGATCGATGTCGATAACGACAATCTGATGATTACCCCTTACGCGGTGGAAGCGGCGATCACTTCGCGTACCAAAGCGATAATTCCCGTGCACTACGCGGGCGCGCCAGCCGACATCGACGCCATTCGCGCGGTGGGCGAGCGCCACGGCATTCCGGTGATTGAAGATGCCGCCCATGCGGCGGGTACCCATTATAAAGGCCGCCACATTGGCTGGCAGGGGACCGCCATTTTCTCGTTCCACGCGATCAAGAACATGACCTGCGCCGAAGGCGGGCTGATTGTCACCGACGACGACGAGCTGGCCTCCCGTATCCGCAGTCTGAAATTCCATGGTCTGGGCGTGGACGCCTATGATCGTCAGACCCACGGCCGCGCGCCGCAGGCGGAGGTGATCACCCCGGGCTTCAAGTACAACCTTGCCGATATCAACGCCGCTCTGGCGCTGGTCCAACTGGAAAAACTGAGCCACGCCAATCAGCGCCGGACCGAGATTGCCCAGCGCTACCTGCGCGAGCTGGCGGACACGTCGTTTAAACCGCTGACCGTCCCGGCATGGGATCACCAGCACGCCTGGCACTTGTTTATCATCCGCGTCGATGAGGCCGCATGCGGCATCAGCCGCGACGCGCTGATGGAAAAGCTGAAGGCGATGGGTATCGGCACGGGTCTGCATTTCCGTGCGGCTCATACGCAAAAATATTACCGCGAGCGCTTCCCTGAGGTTTCCCTGCCAAATACCGAATGGAACAGCGCCCGCATCTGTTCTCTCCCGTTGTTCCCGGACATGACCGATGACGATGTCACTCGCGTCATTTCCGCACTGCGCCAGCTGTCAGGACGTTGATATGCTTACTTACCCTCCCGTGAAGAAGGTCTCGGTGGTTATCCCGGTTTATAACGAACAGGATAGTCTGCCGGAACTGCTTCGTCGTACGGATACCGCCTGCGCCACGCTGGGGCGGCAATATGAAATTCTGCTGATCGACGATGGCAGCAGCGACGATTCCGCGCGCATGCTGACCGAAGCCGCCGAGGCGGAAGGCAGTCACGTCGTCGCCGTGCTGTTAAACCGTAACTACGGCCAGCACTCGGCGATCATGGCCGGCTTTAGCCATGTGACGGGCGATCTGATTATTACCCTTGATGCCGATCTGCAAAACCCACCGGAGGAAATTCCGCGGTTAGTAGAGAAGGCTGATGAAGGCTACGACGTGGTGGGCACCGTCCGCCAGAACCGTCAGGACAGCATCTTCCGCAAAAGCGCCTCGAAGATGATCAACCGCCTGATCCAGCGCACCACCGGCAAAGCGATGGGCGACTACGGCTGCATGCTGCGCGCTTACCGCCGCCATATTATCGACGCGATGCTCAACTGCCACGAGCGCAGCACCTTTATCCCGATCCTGGCGAATACCTTCGCCCGTCGCGCGGTCGAGATCCCGGTGATGCATGCCGAGCGCGAATTCGGCGACTCCAAATACAGCTTCATGCGCCTGATCAACCTGATGTACGACCTGGTGACCTGTCTGACCACCACGCCGCTGCGTCTGCTCAGCATTTTCGGCAGCGTGATTGCCCTGCTGGGCTTCGCCTTCGGCCTGCTGCTGGTGGTGCTGCGCCTGGCCTTTGGCCCGCAGTGGGCGGCGGAAGGGGTGTTCATGCTCTTCGCCGTGCTGTTTATGTTCATCGGCGCCCAGTTTATCGGTATGGGCCTGCTCGGCGAGTATATCGGACGCATCTATAACGACGTTCGCGCTCGTCCCCGCTACTTTATTCAACGTGTTGTTCGCCAGCCGGAAACGGCATCTAAAGAGGAAGATCGTTCATGAAAGCCGTAGTCTTCGCTTATCACGATATGGGCTGCACCGGTATCCAGTCCCTGCTGGACGCCGGGTATGATATCGCTGCTATTTTCACCCACCCGGATAACCCTGGCGAAAACCATTTCTTTGGCTCCGTGGCGCGCCTTGCCGCCGAGCAGGGCATTCCAGTGTGGGCGCCGGAAGACGTGAACCATCCGCTGTGGATTGAGCGTATCCGCGAGATGAAGCCGGACGTGCTGTTCTCCTTCTACTACCGCAACCTGCTGGGCGATGAGATCCTCAATCTGGCGCCGAAAGGGGCGTTCAACCTGCACGGTTCGCTGCTGCCGAAATATCGTGGCCGTGCGCCGCTGAACTGGGTGCTGGTCAATGGCGAAAGCGAAACCGGCGTCACCCTGCACCGCATGGTGAACCGCGCGGATGCCGGCGATATCGTCGCCCAGCAAACCGTGGCGATTGGCCCGGATGACGCGGCCCTGACGCTGCATCGTAAGCTGTGCGCCGCCGCCACTGAGCTGCTGGGCCAGGCGTTGCCGGCGATCCTTGAAGGAAAAACCGCAGAGCGCCCGCAGGATCACAGCCAGGCGACCTACGTGGGGCGTCGTACCCCGGAGGATGGCCGCCTCGACTGGGAGCAGCCGGCGCAGACCCTGCACAATCTGGTGCGTGCCGTCTCGGATCCGTGGCCGGGCGCCTTCGGCTACGCTGGCGCGAACAAGTTTATCGTCTGGAAATCCCGCGTCCGCCACGATCTGCCGGCAGCCAAACCGGGTACCGTTATCTCCGTTGCGCCGCTGATCGTGGCGTGCCAGGACGGGGCGCTGGAAATTGTCACCGGCCAGACCGAACGCGGTGTGTACATGCAGGGCGCTCAGCTGGCGCAGGCGCTGGGCCTGGTGTCCGGGGCGGTGATCAGCAGCAAACCGGTGGTGGCGATTAAGCGTCGCACCCGCGTGCTGATCCTTGGCGTCAATGGCTTTATCGGTAACCATTTGACCGAGCGCCTGCTGCAGGACGACAACTATGAAATTTACGGCCTGGATATCGGCTCCGACGCCATCAGCCGTTTCCTTGAGAGCCCGCGTTTCCACTTCGTGGAAGGCGATATCAGCATTCACTCCGAGTGGATCGAGTATCACATTAAGAAATGCGACGTGGTGTTGCCGCTGGTGGCCATCGCCACCCCTATCGAATACACCCGCAACCCGCTGCGCGTGTTCGAGCTGGATTTCGAAGAGAACCTGAAGATCATCCGCGATTGCGTGAAATACAATAAGCGCATCATCTTCCCGTCGACCTCTGAAGTGTACGGCATGTGCACCGACAAAAACTTCGACGAAGATACCTCCAATCTGGTGGTCGGGCCGATCAACAAACAGCGTTGGATCTACTCGGTTTCTAAACAGCTGCTGGACCGCGTGATTTGGGCCTACGGCGATAAGTACGATCTTAAGTTCACCCTGTTCCGTCCGTTCAACTGGATGGGACCGCGCCTGGATAACCTCAACGCCGCGCGTATCGGTAGTTCCCGCGCCATCACCCAGCTGATCCTCAACCTGGTGGAAGGGTCGCCGATCAAGCTCATCGAGGGCGGCAAGCAGAAGCGCTGCTTCACCGATATCAGCGACGGTATCGAAGCGCTGTTCCGCATCATCGAGAACAAAGACGGCCGCTGCGACGGGCAGATCATCAACATCGGCAACCCGGAAAACGAAGCGAGCATCAAAGAGCTGGCCGAAATGCTGCTCGCCTGCTTCGAACGCCATCCGCTGCGCGATCGCTTCCCGCCGTTTGCCGGCTTCCGTGAAGTGGAAAGCAGCGATTACTACGGGAAGGGCTACCAGGACGTTGAGCATCGTAAGCCGAGCATTCGCAACGCCAAACGCTGCCTGAACTGGGAACCGAAGGTGGAGATGGAAGAAACGGTCGAACACACGCTGGACTTCTTCCTGCGTACAGTTGAACTGGTGGACGATAAAAATCCATGAAACAGGTCGGCTTACGCATAGATGTCGATACCTTTCGCGGAACGCGGGACGGCGTTCCGCGGCTGCTGGACCTGCTGGGCCAGCACGGGATCCAGGCAAGCTTCTTCTTCAGCGTCGGGCCGGACAATATGGGGCGCCATCTGTGGCGCCTGGTAAAACCGAAGTTTCTGTGGAAGATGCTGCGTTCCAGAGCGGCTTCGCTGTACGGCTGGGATATTCTGCTGGCTGGCACCGCGTGGCCGGGACGCCGCATCGGCGCGGGGAACGAAGCGGTGATCCGCGCGGCCGCCGAGTCTCATGAAGTCGGGCTGCACGCCTGGGATCACTACAGCTGGCAGGCGTGGAGCGGCGTCTGGCCGCAGGAACGGCTGGCGCTGGAGGTTGAGCGCGGCCTGCTCGAACTGGAACGCATCATCGGCCGGCCGGTCACCTGTTCGGCTGTCGCCGGCTGGCGCGCCGATCAGCGGGTGGTCAAAGCCAAAGAATCCTTCGATTTTCTCTACAACAGCGACTGTCGCGGCACGCGGCCGTTCCTGCCCCAGCTCGGTAGCGGCACGTTTGGTACGGTGCAGATCCCGGTCACGCTGCCGACCTGGGATGAGGCGGTGGGCACGGCGGTCGATATCGCCGGCTTTAACCGCTACCTGCTCGACTGCATCCATCGCGACCCGGGCGTGCCGGTCTATACCATTCACGCCGAAGTGGAAGGTATTGCTTACGCCGATCAGTTCAATGAACTGCTGACCATGGCGGCGGAAGAGGAAATTCAGTTTTGCCCACTGAGCCAGCTGCTGCCCGCTGACTTTAGCGAGCTGCCGTCTGGCAAAGTGGTTCGGGGTGAACTGGCTGGCCGGGAAGGCTGGCTCGGACGTGAACAATTACTGACTTCGGGTGTTTGATGAAAAGCATTCGCTATGGCGTCTCTCTGATTGCGCTGTTTGCGCTGTATTACCTGCTGCCGCTTAATTTTCGTTTGCTCTGGCAACCCGATGAAACCCGCTATGCGGAGATCAGCCGTGAAATGCTGGCCACCGGTGACTGGGTGGTGCCGCATTTTCTCGGATTGCGCTACTTCGAAAAGCCGATTGCCGGTTACTGGATCAACAGTATCGGTCAGTGGCTGTTTGGCCATAATAACTTCGGCGTACGCTTTGGGTCGGTCTTCGCTATCACCATGACTGCCCTGCTGGTGGCCTGGCTGGCGTGGCGCGTCTTTCGCGACAAAAAGGTGGCTGTCCTGTCGCCGGTGATTTTCCTTACCGCGATGCTGGTGTATGCGATTGGCACCTATGCGGTGCTGGACCCGATGATCACCCTGTGGCTGGCACTGGCGATGTGCAGCTTCTGGGGCGCGGCGCAGGCGCAGAGCCGCAGCGGCAAAATACTGGGCTACGCGCTGCTGGGCGTCGCTTGCGGTATGGGGGTGATGACCAAGGGCTTCCTGGCGCTGGCGGTGCCGGTGGTGGGCGTGCTGCCGTGGGTGATCGCCCGTAAACGCTGGCGTGAAGTGCTGACCTACGGCTGGCTGGCGGTGATCGTCTGTACGCTGGTGGTGCTGCCCTGGGGGCTGGCTATCGCCCAGCGCGAGCCGGACTTCTGGCGCTACTTCTTCTGGGTCGAGCATATTCAGCGTTTTGCCGAAAAAGATGCCCAGCACAAAGCGCCGTTCTGGTACTACATTCCGTTCCTGATCGCCGGCAGCCTGCCGTGGCTGGCTCTGCTGCCGGGGGCGCTGAAGCGCGGCTGGCTTGAGCGCGATGAGGCTCGCGGCGCGCTGTATCTGCTGGGTTGGGTGGCGATGCCGTTCCTGTTCTTCAGTATCGCCAAAGGCAAACTGCCGACCTATATCCTGCCGTGCTTTGCGCCGCTGTCGATTCTGATGGCCCGCTACGCGCTGGAGGCCGCAAAGACCGGCGCAAAAGCGCTGCGCATCAACGGGATGATCAACCTGGGCGTTGGCCTGCTGGGGCTGATCGCCGTGCTGGTGGTCTCACCCTGGGGCGTGATGCACAAGCCGGTGTGGACCAAGATTGAGCTGTATAAATGTCTGCTGGCGGCGATCGCCTTCGCCGTCTGGGCGCTGATGGGCTGGCTGGCGATGAAAAACCCGTGCCGCCGCTGGAGCCTCGCCGCGCTCTGTCCGCTCGGCCTGGCGCTGCTGGTGGGCTTCGCCATCCCGGACCGGGTTATCGACAGCAAACAGCCGCAGTTCCTCGTGGATATCGTCAGTGAATCCCTGCAGCCCAGCCGTTACGTCCTGACCAACAACGTTGGGATCGCCGGCGGCCTGGCCTGGGAGCTGAAGCGCAGCGATATTATTATGTTCGACAAACAGGGTGAGCTGAAGTACGGTCTCGACTGGCCGGATGCTCAGGGAAGCTTTGTCAGCCAGGCCGGTTTTGCCGACTGGCTGGCCACGCACCGTCAGCAGGGGCCGGTCTCGCTGGTGCTGTTGATGGATAAAGGAGAGAGTATGGTTGACTTACCGTTACCGAAGCCAGATAACGCCTACGAGCTGGGTCGGGTGGTCTTCCTTCAGTATCTGCCGCAATGAGCGTCTGGATCTGTCTGGTGTTCGCCAGCCTGCTGAGCTGCGCCGGGCAACTCTGCCAGAAACAGGCGACCCGCCCGTCCCGTCGCGGACGGCGGAGTCGCCATATACTCTTCTGGCTGGGGATGGCGCTGTTATGCCTGGGCTGCGGCATGCTGCTGTGGCTGAGCGTGCTGCAGTCTATTCCGGTCAGCATCGCCTATCCGATGCTGAGCCTGAATTTCGTCTGGGTTACCCTCGCGGGCTGGGGCATCTGGCATGAGCCGGTCGCTCGCCGTCACTGGCTTGGCGTCGGGTTGATCGTCGTGGGCATTGTCATTCTGGGGACCAGCGTCTGATGGGCTTTCTCTGGGCATTATTCAGCGTCGGCCTCGTCAGCGCCGCGCAGTTGCTGCTGCGCAGCGCCATGGTGGCCTTGCCGCCGCTGACCGATATTGTGGCATTTCTCCAGCATCTGCTGCATTTCCAGCCCGGGACCTTCGGCCTGTTTTTCGGCCTGCTGGGCTACCTGCTGTCGATGGTCTGCTGGTACTTTGCCCTGCATCGCCTGCCGCTGTCGAAAGCGTATGCCCTGCTGAGCCTGAGCTATATCCTCGTGTGGGCTGCCGCCATCTGGCTGCCCGGCTGGCATGAGCCGTTCTACTGGCAATCGCTGCTGGGCGTGACGATCATTGTCGCCGGCGTGTTGACCATCTTCTGGCCGGTCAAACGCCGCTAGCCGGGGAGCCGGCTTTTGGGACGGCCCGGGCCGAGCAGGATCGCCAGCTTGCTGCCTCCGACGGTGGTCTCCATCCAGATTTTACAGACGCTGGTTAACGGTACCGAGAGCAGCATCCCCACCGGCCCCAGCAGCCAGCCCCAGACCAGCAACGACAGGAACACCACCAGGGTCGACATTCCCAGCCGATGGCCCATCATGCGCGGCTCCACCATGTTGCCCAGCACCATATGCACCACCAGAAACAGCGCCCCGACCAACAGGCACTCATAAATGCCGCTAAACAGCAGCGCCTGCAGCATCGGGGGGATAGCGGAGATAGCGGAGCCAATGTTCGGCACATAGTTCAGCAGAAACGCCAGCACTCCCCACATCAGGGCGAACTGTACCCCCATCGCCAGCAGCCCCAGCCAGACAATCAGCCCGGTCCACAGGCTAATCAGCGTCTTCAGCGCCAGATAATGGGTGACGCCTTTCAGCGCCCGGTGCAATCCGGCGATATGCAGGCGCGGGTTATTGAGGGCAAAACGCAGTTTGTAGGGCAGGTGGCGAACCTCAAACAGCATAAAGATCACCGTCATCACCAGCAGCACGATGCTGGCCATCGCCCCGGAAAGCTGGGTCATTAGCGTCGTGGCCCAGGTCATCAGCCGTTCTGAATCCATGCGCCGCAGCATGCGCTCCGGATTGATATGCAGATTAAGGAAGGGGAGATACTCCTGGAGCTGGAGGATCTTGCGCGTCAGGGCGCGGTTGAAATCGGGGAGCATGGCGACAAAGTCATTGAGCGACGCCGCCAGTACGCCAAGCAGCGCGGTGAGCATCACCAACATCGCCGTCACCACCAGGGTAATGGCGAACGGACGCCGCACCCCGCGGCGAATGAACCAGGTGACCAGCGGGTTGAGAACAATAGCGAAAAACAGCGCCAGCAGCAGCTGCACCAGAATATCGGCGGCGGCGTGGATCCCGGCGAGGATAATCACTAACGCTGCCAGCTTAAGTAAAATATGGAGCCCGGCTTTATCAGCCTGCGGAGAGGACATAGGGATTCCTTTTATGAGTCGCGCCAGATAAGTGTAGCGGTTCGCCGACTGCCAATATTCTGAAAGGAGGGCTGCTTTTCCGCCGACAGCGTGGTAATAGTGAAAGCTGATTGTCGAAATCTGGTGGAACCTGATGCCCGAACCCGTCGCCGAGCCGGCGCTCAATGGACTGCGCCTCAATCTGCGGATTGTCTCTGTCGTTATCTTTAACTTTGCCAGCTATCTCACCATCGGCCTGCCGCTGGCGGTGCTGCCCGGCTATGTGCATGATGTCATGGGCTTTAGCGCTTTCTGGGCCGGGCTGGTGATTAGTCTGCAATATTTCGCCACGCTGCTCAGCCGCCCGCATGCCGGGCGCTATGCCGACCTGCTGGGGCCTAAAAAGATTGTCGTCTTCGGTCTCTGCGGCTGTTTTTTGAGCGGTTTGAGCTATCTGTTGGCGGCCTGGAGCAGCGGCTGGCCTCTGGTTAGCCTGCTGCTGTTATGCCTTGGACGGGTGATCCTTGGTATCGGCCAGAGCTTCGCCGGCACCGGCTCGACGCTGTGGGGCGTCGGCGTGGTCGGTTCGCTGCATATCGGGCGGGTGATCTCGTGGAACGGGATTGTGACCTACGGGGCGATGGCGATGGGCGCGCCGCTCGGCGTGCTGTGCTATTCACACATTGGCCTCTGCGGCCTGGCGGTAGTCATTATGACGGTGGCGCTGGTGGCGATCCTCTGTGCGCTGCCCCGCGCGGCGGTGAAGGCTACCAAAGGTAAAGCGATGTCGTTTCGCGCGGTGCTTGGCCGGGTCTGGCCCTACGGTATGGCGCTGGCGCTGGCCTCCGCCGGCTTCGGGGTGATCGCCACCTTTATCACGCTGTTTTATGACGCCAAAGGCTGGGACGGCGCGGCTTTCGCTCTGACGTTATTTAGTTGCGCGTTCGTTGGCACGCGGCTGCTATTTCCTAACGGCATTAATCGCCTCGGTGGACTGAACGTGGCGATGCTCTGCTTTAGCGTGGAGATTATCGGACTACTGCTGGTCGGCTTTGCCGATACGCCGTTGCTGGCGAAAATCGGTACCTTCCTTACCGGGGCGGGGTTCTCGCTGGTCTTCCCGGCGCTGGGGGTGGTGGCGGTCAAAGCGGTGCCGCAGCACAATCAGGGGTCGGCGCTGGCGACCTATACCGTGTTTATGGATTTGTCGTTGGGGGTCACCGGGCCGCTGGCCGGATTGCTGATGGCGTGGACCGGGATCTCGATGATTTATCTCGCCGCGGCTGGGCTGGTGATGGCGGCGCTGCTGTTGGGCTGGCGGCTAAAAAAACGGCCCCCGGTTAGCGAACCGGAGGCCATCGCACCAGGCCAGTAATTACTGGATGGTGAGGGTGTTGATGATGCTTTCTGCTTCGGTCTGCGCCTGCTGCTGGTTGTCCGCCGGCAGGGTCACCTGCAGGGTCAGCAGTTTGTCATCCACTTTGCCGAGGATCACGGAAGACCAGGCGGTCTGCCCCTTGGCAGAGATGATGCTGTCCAGCTGCTGCAGGGTATGGCCTTTCATCTCCAGCGATTTATTGCTCACCACCTGCAACTGCGGGTCGCGGCTACGCTGCTGATCTTCCAGTCGTTTCGCCAGTACCGCCAGATCTTCATTGGTGCTGTCGCCGACGATGACGATGACCGCTTTCTGGCCGGTAGCGTCAGAGTAGACGTGCATGTTGTTCGCCTGGGTACCCAGTTTGCCGCTCTGGTCGGCCATGCCCGCAGGCAGGGTGAAGCTCAGTTTGCCATCCAGCAGGCTGATTGCCTGGCCGCTGGCATTGCTCTCCGCTGCTGCGCCAACGGTTGGCGCTTTTGAATCGCTGTTATCGCAGGCGGCAAGCCCCATTACCAGCAGGCCAATACCGACATATTTAACCAAATTGCGCATTGACATCTTCCTTTCGATAAACGGCCACTAATGGCTCATCCGGCTATCTTAACACATCGGCCCGCGAGTACCTTTAACTCGGCTGTAATGCCGACAAATCAGATTTATCCGCCAGTCTTTTCAACAGCATATTTAACAGCACGCCGTACATCGGCAGGAAGAAAATAATGCTGATAAGCACTTTAAAGCTGTAGTCGACGAGGGCGATTTCCCCCCAGTGGGCGGCCATAAACGGGTCCGGGCTGCGCCAGAAAGCGATAAAGAAGAACGCGACGGTATCGCTGATGTTGCCGAACAGCGTCGAGGCGGTGGGGGCCAGCCACCAGTGGCGACTCTGCCGCAGGCGGTTGAAGACGTGGACGTCGAGGATCTGCCCCAGCGCATAGGCCATAAAGCTGGCGATGGCGATGCGCGCGACGAAGAGATTAAAGGTGCCCAGCGCGGCAAAGCCCTGCCACTCGCCCATGTAGAACAGCGCAGAGATGCCGTAAGAGATAACCAGCGCCGGGACCATCACCGCGAAAATGATGCGTCGCGCCAGCGGTGCGCCAAAAATGCGTACCGTCAGATCGGTGGCGAGAAAGATAAACGGAAAACTAAACGCGCCCCAGGTGGTATGGAAACCAAAAATGGAGATCGGCAGCTGAACCAGATAGTTGCTGGAGGTGATGACCAGCAGATGAAATAGCGAAAGCCAGACGAGCGCTTTTTTGCGCTGTACGGTAGTAAACGGATTCATATTGTGACCTTTTTATGCCCGTCATGCTTCAGGTTAAGGAGCAATCGGCAGCGGAACGTTGGGGTGAGGGAACCCAATAAAAAACGGCTGCATGATACTGCGTTGTCGGCGTAATGCAATGGTTGTTTTTCGCGCAAACGTTAACCTGGCTTGCGTACTGGCGAACTGGGGGTAAACTAGGGCCGTTTTGTTAACGTGAGACTAAAATGAGCGAACTTTTCTCCACTCCTGACCATACCCTGGATGCCCTGGGGCTCCGCTGCCCGGAGCCGGTCATGATGGTGCGTAAAACCGTGCGGACGATGCCGGTCGGCGAGACGCTGCTGATTATTGCTGACGATCCGGCCACCACCCGCGATATCCCGGGATTCTGCCGCTTTATGGAGCATGAGCTGGTGGCCCAGGAAACCGAAGCCCTGCCGTACCGCTATCTGATCCGCAAAAGCCACTGAGCTTTTCCCGGATGGCGGCGCGTAGCGCCTTATCCGGGCTACCCGACGGTCTGGAACCGTAGCCCTGCTAAGCGCAGCGCGAGCAGGGAAGCCGGTATCTATGCTACAACTTCTTACGCAATAACCGCAGCGCGTTAGCCGTTACCAGCACGGTGGCGCCGGTATCCGCCAGCACCGCCAGCCACAACCCGGTCAGGCCAAGCAGGGTGGTGACGAGGAAAATCCCCTTCAGCCCTAAGGCAATCGCGATGTTCTGGCGAATATTGGCATGGGTGGCGCGCGCCAGGGAAATTATCTGCGCCAGGCCGGTCAGACGGTTATGGGTCAGCGCGGCGTCGGCCGTCTCCAGCGCCACATCGGTGCCGCTGCCCATGGCGATGCCGATGGTGGCCGCTTTCATCGCCGGGGCGTCGTTGATTCCGTCCCCGACCATCGCCAGCGGCGCATCGGCATTCAGCGCCATGACGGCTTTCACTTTGTCCGCCGGCAGCAGACCGGCGCGGAATTCCAGCCCCAGTTCGCTGGCGATGGCTGCCGCGGCGCGCGGGTTATCCCCGGTAAGGATCACCCCCTGAACCCCCAACTGATGCAGAGCATCCACCGCCTGACGCGCGTCGTCGCGCAGGGTGTCGCGCAGCGCCAGAATACCGAGCAGCGTCTCGCCGCGCATCACCAGCACTACCGTTTGCCCGGCGCTTTCCAGCTGCTGGATCTGCGCCTCATGCTCTGCCGGGGCGGCTTTGCTGGCGGCGCAGATCAAGATGCGGCTGCCGTTCACCTCGGCTTCGATACCAGAGCCCGCCAGCGCCCGCTGGCCGCTGGCAAGCGGAATACTCAGCTGACGCCGCTGTGCTTCACGGACGATGGCCTGCGCCAGCGGGTGGCTGGAGCCTTGCTCCACTGCCGCCGCCAGCGCCAGCAGCGCGTTGTCGTCAACCTCAGCCGTGGCGATCACCGAAGTCACCTGCGGCTGGCCGACGGTCAGAGTGCCGGTTTTATCGAACGCCACCTGCCGCACCTGGCCCAGCTGTTCCAGCGCCGCGCCGCCTTTGATTAGCGCCCCGCGGCGGGCGGCGACCGCCAGGCCGGAGGTGATGGCCGCCGGCGTGGAGATGACCAGCGCGCACGGACAGCCGATCAGCAGCAGCGTCAGCCCTTTATAAATCCACGGCAGCCAGGCACTGGCGAAGAACAGCGGTGGGACAATGGCGACCAACAAAGCTACGACCATAATGGCCGGGGTGTAGATCCGACTGAAGCGATCGATAAAACGCTCGATTGGCGCCCGACGTTCCTCTGCCTCTTCAATCAGCTTCAGGATGCGGTCGATGGCGCTGTCGCCCGGTTCGGATATCACGGTAAGCTGCACCAGGCGATCGACGCTGGTGGCGCCCGCCGCGACTCGTTCCCCGGCCTGACGCTCCACCGGCACCGACTCGCCGGTCAGGGCGCTTTCATCAAAGCTGGCAAACGGCGACAGCAGCTGGCCATCCGCCGGCAGACGCCCGCCGGCGGCCACTTCAATCACATCTCCGGGACGCAGGTCGCGCTGGGCGACGGTTTCCCGCACACCGTTGCGCAGACGGATGGCGGTGTCGGGCTTCAGCGCCATCAGCGCGCTCACCCCCTGCCGTGCGCGGCTGGCAGCCCAGCCTTCGAGACGCTCGCCGATCAGGAACAGCAGCAGGACCATCGCCGCTTCCGCAGTGGCGCCGATAAACAGCGCCCCGATGGCGGCGACGCTCATCAGCGTTTCAATGGCAAACCAGCTCCCGCTCTTGATCAGGCGCAGCGCCTGGCGAGCAACCGGCCACAGGCCAACCAGGGTGGTGGCAATAAAGGCCAACTGACCGGCAGGGTGGTTGGCCTGCTCCAGCCCCCAGCTCAGGGCCATCATGATAACCAGCGTCAGTAACGGCAGATTGTCGCGCAGCAGCGACCCTCGGGTTTTCTCTGCTGCGGGAGCATCGGCATCGGCATCGCGCAGCGTATAGCCCGCCTGGCGGACCGCGTTCTCAACCTGAGCGCGGATATCGCCCTCGGCGTTAACCAGCAGCTTTTCTGTGGCGAACAGCACCTGGACCTGACTGACGCCGGGTACCTGGCGAACCGCGGTTTCCACCTTGCGGGCGCAGGCGGCGCAGTCCATGCCATCAACCTGCCAGCTATAGCGGGCGTCGCTGAGCGCTTCGGCGGCAGGGGCGGATTCTGTGGCGCAGGCGTGATCTGTACAGCAGCTCTCCGCCGGCGCGGTCGCTGGCCGCATGGTGAATGACGAGAATTGTGGGACTTTTTTATCCTGCGCGTCTGGAGTCGACATGGCACCCTCCGGGAAATGATAATTTTCTCATTAGCCGTAGGATACACTCTGGAGTCGACTCCAGAGTCAAGGACTAAATTACAGGTATAGCGCGCGCACGATCAGGAAGTGGCCGGCAAAGTAGAACGCGGCGGCAATGGCGTTATCGGCGCGGAAGCGGCGACGATAGTGGCTCACCAGCCACACGGCATTACTCAGCAGCAGCAAGGCCGCGCCGGCGAAACCGGACAGCGCGGTGTTGGTGGGGCGGGCAAACCACAGCTCACCGGCCAGCCAGACCATCACCAGCGTCATTCCAATAAAGGTCAGCACCGGCATTTTCATCTCTTCCAGCCGACTCCAGATCACCGCCATCAGCAGGGCGCCGAATACCAGCAGCACCAGCGGCAGCGGCCAGAAGAACGACAGCGTCAGCTGGCTGGCGAACCAGATGGTATACAGCAGATGTGACAGGAAGAAAGCGCCCACCGCGTACATCACCCGCTGGCGCGGCAGCAGGGTCAGGGCGTCGCCGAGCAGCGAGGCGCACAGGCCGGCCAGCACCAGATAGCTGATGGCATTGAACATCGGCGCCTGCCAGGCCAGTAACAGCAACAGAATCAGGGTGACAGGTTTAAATACCCAACGTCGCCAGGCCGGCCCACGATAGGATGCATCGACATAAAGCCATGCGGAAAAACAGACAGCAATAAATGACCAAAGCATAGTAAGTCCCTGTATCTGTTATCATAAAGAAAGTTACGGATGCGTGATGCTACAACTCAGTGTAGTGGTTTGGCGTAGCAGATGACAATGTTATTCCCGACGCAGTATGCTGATTCCTGATATTTTTTATGGGTAACCTTGATGAGTAAAATGCCCCTCTTTTTTGTTCTGGTCGTCGCGGTGATTGTGGTGGCGGCTTCGTTTCGCTATGTCCAGCAGCGCCGTGAGAAACAGGCGAATGACGCCGCGCCGTTGCTACAAAAGCGGGTTATCGTCAGCAATAAACGGGAAAAAGTGATTAACGATCGGCGCTCGCGGCAGCAGACGGTGACGCCCGCAGGCAGTGAGATGCGCTATGAAGCGAGCTTTCGCCCCGAAAACGGTGGGCTGGAGGTGGTGTTTCGCCTCGACGCGCCGCAATATCATGCGCTGAGCGTGGGCGATCGCGGGATGTTGAGTTATAAGGGCACAGCGTTCGTGGCGTTTACGCCCGACCCCTGAGCCCTTTTCAGGACTACTTTTTCAGCGTCGCCTTCAGTTTTTTCTGCCAGGCGACGAGCTCAAACACGCCGAAGATAAAAATACGGATTTGCTCAAAGCGGCTCAGCGGCGGCGCCTCTTTCGGCTGCGTCGCCTTGAGCAGCGTCAACTGCAGCCCGTGCATCAGGATCATGAAAATCAGCGCGACGTTGACGAAGATATTCAGCGGCTTCGGGAAGGGCTGAAACAGGTTCAATAACAGAAAGGCCCAGACGCACAGCATCAGCAGGCGGCCTAAATTAATCAGCATGGTGCTCTCCTTGGGCCTCACGTTGGTAAAGACGGTAGGCGACCTGTCCGGCCACTTTTTCACGATACAGCTGCCAGTTAGCTGGCACCGGCGGTAAACCGTTTTCGACTTCGCTTTCGACATACACCAGGGCCTCATCGGCCAGCCAGCCTTGTGTCTCCAGCAGACGTAGCGTCTCCTCCAGCAGCCCCTGACGGAACGGCGGGTCGACGAACACGATCTGGTGCGGTGTCCCCGGCTGGCTCAGGAAGCTGAGGGTGTTGGTGGTGATCACCTTGCCGCGATCCGCTTTCAGGGTGGCGAGATTTTTTTGCAACTGCTGGGCTACGCCGCGCTCCATCTCCAGTAGCGTGGTGCTGGCCGCATAGCGGGACAGCGCCTCCAGCCCCAGCGCGCCGCTGCCGGCAAAGCAGTCGAGGCAGTGCGCGTCAACGATGGACGGCGCCAGCCAGTTAAAAAGGGTTTCGCGAACCCGGTCGGTGGTCGGCCGCAGGCCCGGGCTCTCCGGCACCGGTAATTTACGGCCGCGCCATTGCCCACCGATAATGCGGATCTGGCCGCTGCCCGCGTGGTTTGGTTTTTTCATCTCTCTGCTCAAGTCTCAACTTCCGGCCTGCTATTCTAGCGATCGACGGCGGTTGACGAAACCTTAATCCGGGGGCGGTGCTGCGAGTTAAGTTAAGTGATAGACTATCCGACTAATTTCATCATTTTTTCAGCTTCTGATGAAGCTGCGCCATGAATAAAACAGCGAGGAGTGTGGTCGCAAATGGCAAAAGAGAAAAAACGTGGCTTCTTTTCCTGGCTGGGCTTTGGACAGAAAGAACAGGCACAGGAAACCGAGACTGAACAAAAAGTAGAAGAACAACAAGCAGTTGCCGATGAGACGCCGGTAGCGGAAACCCCTGCTGAGCCGAGCGCGCCGAAAGCAGACCCGGAGGCGTTTGCCGAAGATGTCGTCGAAGTGACCGAGACGGTGGTCGAAAGCGAAAAAGCGCACCTCGCGGAGCCTGCCAGCGTGCAGGAAAAAGAGTGGGTGGAAACGCCTGCTCTGACCGATGAAGCGCCTGTTGTTGAACCGGAGCCCGCGGTCAGCGAACCGTCTGAACAGCCTGCGGTGGTTGAGCCGCTGGCGGAAGAGGTGATCGCCGAACCGGTGGTGGCGGAAGCCGTAGCAGAGCAGCCTGTGGCAGACGTTATCGCCGAGCCGCAGGAGACGGAGGTCCCTGAAGAGGACGCCCCGTTAAGCGATGAAGAGCTGGAAGCACTGGCGCTGGCGGCCGAGGCGGCAGAAGAGGCGGCGGTCGTGGTGCCGGAGCCCGAGGACGAGGCGCCGGTGGAAGCGCTGGCCCAGGAGCAGGAAAAACCGACGAAAGAAGGCTTTTTCGCCCGCCTCAAGCGTAGCCTGCTGAAAACAAAAGAAAATCTCGGTTCCGGATTTATCAGCCTGTTCCGCGGCAAGAAGATCGACGATGATCTGTTTGAAGAGCTGGAAGAGCAACTGCTGATCGCCGACGTCGGGGTGGAAACCACTCGCAAGATCATTACCAACCTGACGGAAGGCGCCAGCCGTAAGCAACTGCGCGATGCGGAAGCGCTGTACGGCCTGCTGAAAGAAGAGATGGGCGAGATTCTCGCCAAAGTGGATGAGCCGCTGAACGTTGAAGGCAAAACGCCATTTGTTATTTTGATGGTCGGCGTAAACGGGGTGGGGAAAACCACCACCATCGGCAAGCTGGCGCGTCAGTTTGAGCAGCAGGGTAAATCGGTGATGCTGGCGGCGGGGGATACCTTCCGCGCGGCGGCGGTGGAACAGCTGCAGGTCTGGGGTCAGCGTAACAATATCCCGGTGATCGCCCAGCATACTGGCGCGGACTCCGCCTCGGTGATTTTCGACGCCATTCAGGCGGCGAAGGCGCGCCATGTTGACGTACTGATTGCCGACACCGCCGGGCGTCTGCAGAATAAATCGCACCTGATGGAAGAGCTGAAGAAGATTGTCCGGGTGATGAAAAAACTGGACGTCGACGCGCCGCATGAGGTGATGTTAACTATTGACGCCAGCACCGGGCAGAATGCCATTAGCCAGGCCAAACTGTTCCATGAGGCGGTAGGATTGACCGGGATCACCCTGACCAAGCTGGACGGCACCGCCAAAGGCGGCGTGATCTTCTCGGTGGCCGATCAGTTCGGCATTCCGATTCGCTATATTGGCGTCGGCGAGCGTATTGAGGATCTGCGTCCGTTTAATGCGGGCGACTTTATTGAGGCACTTTTTGCCCGAGAGGATTAAGAATGATTCGCTTTGAACAAGTCAGCAAAGCCTATCTCGGTGGGAGACAAGCGCTGCAGGGGGTGACCTTCCACCTGCAGCCGGGCGAGATGGCGTTTCTGACCGGCCATTCCGGCGCAGGGAAGAGTACCCTGCTGAAGCTTATCTGTGGTATCGAACGGCCCAGCGCCGGGAAAATTTTCTTCAGCGGTCATGAAATCAGCCGCCTGAAGAGCCGTGAGGTGCCATTCCTGCGCCGCCAGATCGGCATGATTTTCCAGGATCACCATTTGCTGATGGATCGTACCGTGTATGACAACGTGGCGATCCCGCTGATTATCGCCGGCGCCAGCGGCGATGACATTCGTCGCCGCGTCTCGGCGGCGCTGGACAAGGTCGGCCTGCTGGACAAAGCGAAGAACTTTCCGATTCAGCTCTCCGGCGGTGAGCAGCAGCGCGTCGGTATAGCCCGCGCGGTGGTCAACAAGCCGGCGGTGCTGCTGGCGGATGAACCGACCGGTAACCTCGACGAGGCGCTCTCGGAGGGGATTTTACGTCTGTTTGAAGAGTTTAACCGCGTTGGGGTGACGGTACTGATGGCGACGCACGATCTGGGGCTTATCTCCAGTCGTCCGTACCGCGTGCTGTCGCTCAGCGACGGCCATCTGCATGGAGGCATTCGGGGTGAATAAGCGCGACGCAATGAACCAGATTCGCCAGTTCGGCAGTAAGTTCGATCGCCTGCGCAACGCGGCGGGCGGCAGCGGCGGCGGGCGCAATGCGCCAAAACGGCCGAAAGCGGCGCCTAACCCGGCCTCGCGTAAGAGTAACGTGTTCAACGAACAGGTGCGCTATGCCTGGCACGGCGCGTTGCAGGATCTCAAAAGCACGCCGCTGGCGACCTTCCTGACGGTGATGGTCATCGCCATTTCGTTGACCCTGCCAAGCGTCTGCTACATGGTCTACAAAAACGTCAGCAGCGCGGCGTCACAGTATTATCCATCGCCGCAGATCACCGTTTATCTGGAAAAAACGCTGGATGACGACGCCGCGGCGCGGGTGGTGGGCCAGCTGCAGGCGGAGCAGGGCGTCGACAAGGTAAACTATTTGTCCCGTGACGAGGCGCTGGGTGAATTCCGTAACTGGTCAGGCTTTGGCGGCGCACTGGATATGCTGGAAGAGAACCCGCTACCGGCGGTCGCCATCGTGGTGCCGAAGCTGGATTTCCAGAGCACGGAAGCGCTCAATACCCTGCGCGAGCGGGTATCGCGGATCCAGGGGGTGGATGAGGTGCGGATGGACGACAGCTGGTTTGCCCGTCTCTCCTCGCTTACCGGGCTGGTAGGCCGCGTGTCGGCGATGATCGGCGTGCTGATGGTGGCGGCGGTGTTCCTGGTGATCGGCAACAGCGTGCGCCTGAGCATCTTTGCCCGCCGCGATACCATTAACGTGCAGAAGCTGATCGGCGCCACCGACGGCTTTATCCTGCGTCCGTTCCTCTACGGCGGGGCGATGCTGGGCTTCTCCGGCGCGTTTTTATCGCTGATCCTGTCGGAGATTCTGGTGATGCGCCTCTCGTCGGCAGTGACCGAAGTGGCGAAAGTGTTCGGCACCCAGTTTGAGCTGAGCGGCCTGGGCTTCGACGAGTGCCTGTTGATGCTGATTGTCTGCTCGATGATCGGGTGGGTCGCCGCCTGGCTGGCGACAGTGCAACATTTACGTCACTTTACTCCCGATTAAAAAAAGCGTGATATAATCTTTCCCTGCTGCAATGAGTTCCTGTTCGCAGGGAAAGATACCGCAAGCTTGTTCTCCTTTTCCTGCCCTCACTTGTTCATCGTGGTGTCACATTTTGTGCGTAATTTATTCACACCGTTGCATGGAACTTGTGGATAAAATCACTGTCTGATACTAATGTGAGTGATATTCTCGTTGCTCATGAATGCTGGCATGCTTGTTGCCTGATGGGGACAAGAACGCGTCAGAAGATATCAATTGAGAGGATTTGAATGACCAAAGAAATGCAAACTTTAGCTTTAGCCCCCGTTGGTAACCTGGAATCGTACATCCGGGCCGCTAACACTTGGCCGATGCTGTCGGCTGATGAAGAGCGGGAGCTTGCTGAAAAGCTGCATTACCAGGGCGATCTGGAAGCAGCGAAAAAGCTGATTCTGTCTCACCTGCGCTTTGTTGTTCACATTGCTCGTAACTACTCGGGCTATGGCCTGCCGCAGGCGGATCTGATCCAGGAAGGCAATATCGGCCTGATGAAAGCCGTGCGTCGCTTCAACCCGGAAGTGGGTGTGCGCCTGGTCTCCTTCGCCGTGCACTGGATTAAAGCTGAAATTCACGAATACGTGCTGCGTAACTGGCGTATTGTGAAGGTCGCTACCACCAAAGCACAGCGTAAGCTGTTCTTTAACCTGCGTAAAACCAAACAGCGTCTGGGTTGGTTCAACCAGGATGAAGTGGAAATGGTGGCCCGTGAGCTGGGCGTGTCGAGCAAAGACGTCCGCGAGATGGAATCCCGCATGGCGGCCCAGGACATGACCTTCGACATGTCTTCCGACGATGAGTCCGACAGCCAGCCGATGGCGCCGGTCCTTTATCTGCAGGACAAAACGTCTAACTTTGCCGACGGCATCGAAGACGACAACTGGGAAGAGCAGGCGGCGAATAAGCTGACTGACGCGATGCAGGGCCTGGACGAGCGTAGCCAGGACATCATCCGCGCCCGCTGGCTGGACGAAGACAACAAGTCCACGCTGCAGGAACTGGCCGACCGCTACGGCGTCTCCGCAGAGCGTGTGCGTCAGCTGGAAAAGAACGCCATGAAAAAACTGCGTGCCGCTATCGAAGCCTGATACGCCACGCCTGCCTGATACCTGATATCAGGCTCCCCGATAACGCCCCGCCTCAGGTTGGGGCGTTTTGTTTTTCTGCGTCCTCCCGGGGCAGGAGCATCTGCGGGCAGTGCGTCTGCAGGCAGCCGAGTAAGACGCTGAACGCCGGCGCCATCTGCTCTTCGGGCTGGCTGGCGAATCCCATCAGTAATCCTTTCTTCCGCGCCGCCGTCAGGTAGTAGCGCGACAGCGGCCGCACCAGAATGTGGCGCGCATTAGCCTCTTTGGCAATCGCCACATCGTCAGCCTCTGCGGGCAAATTGAGGATCAAATGCAGCCCGGCATTATCGCTGAAGTCAGACAGGGCGTACGGCATACAGTGCCGCTGGATAAGCTCAGTTAAAAAGGCGCGGCGACGGCTGTAGAGCAACCGCATACGGCGGATATGGGCCGAATAGTGGCCGGCGGTAATAAACTCCGCCAGCGCCATCTGGATCAGCGAATGGCCGCCGCGGTAAAGCTCGGCATGGGCGTGCTTCAGATCGCTGACCAGCGGACGAGGGATCACCACGTAGCCCAGGCGCAGGCCGGGATAGAGCGTTTTGCTGAAGGTGCCGATATAGACCACCGGGGCATCGGGGACCAGACCCTGCAGGGCGGGGATCGGCTGGCCGGAAAAGCGAAACTCACTGTCATAATCATCTTCGACGATCCAGCTCCCCTGCTGACGGGCGAGCGCCAGCAGTCGCTGGCGGCGCTCAAGGCTCATCACCGCGCCCAGCGGGTACTGGTGGGAAGGCGTAACGAAGATGAGCCTCGGCGCGTCGTCAACCGTTTCCGGCGGGCACAGGCCGTTGGCATCGACGGTCAGGGGTTCCACCCGAACGTCGTTCATCGCCAGCACGTGGCGGATCCCCCAATAGGAAGGCTCCTCCACCCACGCCAGATCGCCGTTATCACACAGCATGCGGGTGACCAGATCGATCGCCTGGTGGATCCCCTCGGTGATAAGAATTTGATCTGCCTGACAGTGGACGCCGCGCGACACGCGCAGATAATCCACCAGCGCCTGCTGCAGTTCCGGGGTGCCACCGTTGCAGCTATAGCTGAGCCGCTCCGGCTTGGGCCGACGGCTGATACGGGCCTGGATCTTACTGAACAGCGGGTGGGGAAAGGCGTTAACGTCCGGCACGCCGGGTATAAACGCCCCCCACTGGCGCGGGCTGGCGCTGACCTGGCCGAGCAGATGTTGGCCTCGGCGTGAAAGATGCGCCGTCGGTGCCGCGATACTGCTGTTTTCTTGCTGACCTTTAGCCGTCAATGAGCTCTCAGGGGCGGTTTGGGCAACGAATGTTCCACTTCCCCGGCGGGAAACCACATATCCTTCCGCCAGTAATTGTTCATAAGTTGTTAATATGGTGTTTCTTGATACGCCGAGTTCACCCGCCAGATCGCGCGACGGCGGCAGGCGGCTTTGCGGCGCCAGCGAACCATCGAGGATCGCGCGGCGCAGCGCGTTATATAAGCGTTTGTGCAGAAGAGGATCCCGCTCTTCCTGCAGACGGACCAGCACCAGGTCACCCACCAGCGAACGCAATTGGATCCCTCAGATATTCTAAATTGGTACTCGATTATAGGGCCAACTCCTGTGTAAATAAACGACATCGTTTCTAATTTGTTGCGATAACGTGACATACACGACAGGAGATTCGCAGGTGAAAAGCTCAGAACTGAATCAACGTCGCCAGCAGGCGACGCCGCGCGGCGTAGGCGTAATGTGTAACTACTTTGTCGAGAAGGCGGAAAACGCCACGCTGTGGGATATCGAAGGCAATGAGGTGATCGATTTCGCCGCCGGGATCGCCGTGTTAAATACCGGTCACCGTCATCCGAAAGTGGTCGCCGCGGTCGCCGATCAGCTGCAGGCGTTCACCCACACCGCCTATCAGATTGTGCCGTACGAAAGCTATGTTTCGCTGGCGGAGCGTATCAACGATCTGGCGCCAATTGACGGGCCGGCAAAAACGGCTTTCTTCACCACCGGCGCGGAAGCGGTTGAGAACGCAGTGAAAATTGCCCGCGCTTACACCGGCCGCCCTGGACTGATTACTTTCGGCGGCGGCTTCCACGGCCGTACCTTTATGACCATGGCCCTCACCGGTAAGGTTGCTCCTTACAAAATCGGCTTCGGGCCGTTCCCGGGATCGGTCTATCACGGCGTTTATCCCAATGAGGCGCACGGCGTGACCACCGCGGATGCGCTGAAAAGCCTGGAGCGCATTTTCAAAGCGGATATTGCGCCGGACCAGGTAGCGGCCATCATCCTCGAGCCGATCCAGGGGGAAGGCGGCTTTAACGTCGCGCCGGCCGATTTTATGCAGGCGCTGCGCGATCTGTGCGATACCCACGGTATTCTGCTGATCGCTGATGAAGTGCAGACCGGTTTCGCCCGCACCGGCAAGCTGTTCGCTATGCAGCACTATCAGGTGAAACCGGATCTGATGACGATGGCGAAAAGCCTCGCCGGCGGTTTCCCGCTGTCGGGCGTTGTCGGTCGCGCCGAGGTGATGGATGCGCCAGCCCCAGGCGGGCTGGGCGGAACCTATGCCGGTAACCCGCTGGCGGTGGCCGCGGCGCACGCGGTGCTGGATGTCATTGCCGAAGAACAGCTGTGCCAGCGCGCTGAGCAGTTGGGTAGCCATCTGCAGGAAGTGCTCAACCAGGCGCGCGCTACCTGCCCGGCGATCGTGGATGTCCGTGGCCGGGGGTCGATGGTGGCGGTGGAGTTTAACGATCCGCAAACTGGCGAGCCGTCGCCGGAGTTCACCCGCCTTGTGCAACAGAAAGCGCAGGAAAACGGCCTGCTGCTGCTGAGCTGTGGCGTCTACGGCAACGTGATCCGCTTCCTGTATCCGTTGACTATCCCCGACGCCCAGTTCTCGAAAGCGCTGGATATTCTGGCGCGCATCCTGAAGAGCTAACGTCTCCCCGGCGGGCTGCGGCGGCAGGGAAGCCGAACAGAAACAGGACGCCGCAGCCAGCTGTTCATGCTCAGCGTGAGTGGTTTATCACCCTGATATCACCTTTTTTCCGGCGGTAAAAACCGCCGGAGTAAAACGGAAAGTATTATGTCTGAAAACTCCACCTTTTCTCCCGTCCTCACCGGCCGGGAACGTACGGCTGTCCCTACAAAATCTCTGAGCTTCATCGAAGGGGTATCGATGATTGTCGGTACCAATATCGGTGCGGGTGTCCTCTCTATCGCCTATGCGTCGAGCAAAGCGGGCTTCTTACCGCTGCTGTTCTGGCTGGTGCTGGTGGGCAGCCTGACGACGGTGACTATGCTCTATGTCGCGGAATCCACGCTCCGCACCCGTAAACATCTGCAGCTCAGTGGTTTATCGAAGCGCTACGTCGGCGGCTTTGGCGCGCTGATGATGTTCCTCTCCGTTTGCGTTAACAGCGTCGGCGCATTGACGGCGTATATGACCGGCAGCGGCAAGCTGTTGCACTCGTTGTTTGGCATCTCGCCGGCGCTGGGCAGCGTGCTGTTTTTCGTCCCGGCGGCAGGGGTGCTCTACCTGGGCCTGAAGGCGATTGGCCGCGGCGAGAAATTTATCAGCATCGGTATGGTGGTGATGATCTCGGTGCTGGTGATTGCCACGCTGTTGAAAGAGACCACCCGCGTGGGCTATCTGCTCGACGGCAACTGGCTGTATATGGTTCCGGTCTTCAATGTCGTGGCATTCTGCTTCTCGGCACAGTATATCGTGCCGGAGATGGCGCGGGGCTTCGCCGACAAACCGGAAAAATTGCCCAGGGCCATTATGGTCGGTATGGCTTTGACCTTTGCCCTGCTGGCGCTGGTGCCGCTATCGGTTATCTCGCTTAATGGCCTGGACAATATCTCGGATGTGGCCACCATCTCCTGGGGCCGGGCGCTTGGCGAATGGGCGTTCTTCTCGGCCAACCTGTTTGCGCTGTGCGCCATGCTGACCTCTTACTGGGGGCTGGGCGGCAGCTTTCTGACCAATATCTTCGATCAGTTCCGCCTGGGGAATGACGAACAGCCCGCCCGGCGCCTGATGGTGCTGTTGGTGGTGGCGATCCCGCCGTTCGTGCTGGCCTATAGCGGCATGGTTTCTTTCGTCAACGCGCTCTATTTTGCCGGAGTGTTCAGCGGCGTCATTTTATCGATTATGCCGATCCTGATGCTGAAGGGCGCCCGCCAGCGTGGCGACCTGACCCCAGGCTGGACCTGTCCGGCCTGGATGACCCATCCGCTTATCCAATGCTTCATTGTGTTGTTGTATCTTTGCAGCGCCGTCTACGCGATAGCGTCCGCGGTAGGCTACCTGCCCGCTGGCTGGTAATCAGGGCCTGTTTTGCACCGCGTCCGGTTCATGCTGGCGCGGTTTTTTTATTTGTCACTTATCTGTTACATAGCCCGCAATTTAGTCGTTTCAAATTCCTCAGAATGACGGTATGTTTAGCATAGTGTGCTGCAAAAGCGCGAGCAGCCCCCGGTGGATTAGCTATCATATGCTTTTCCTATCGATATAAACAAAATAATGCGCTAACAAACAACATCACAACAAATGCAAAAACCATAATAATGGGGAACCTCAGGATGAATATGAAGGGTAAAGCGTTACTGGCAGGATGTATTGCCTTAGTTATGAGCAGCGCGGCGCTGGCGGAAGACATCAAAATCGCGGTCGTCGGGGCGATGTCCGGCCCGGTGGCTCAGTACGGCGACCAGGAGTTTACCGGTGCCGAGCAGGCGGTAGCGGATATCAACGCTAAGGGCGGCATCAAGGGCAATAAGCTGCAGATCGTCAAATATGATGACGCTTGCGACCCGAAACAGGCGGTAGCGGTCGCCAACAAAGTGGTCAACGACGGCATCAAGTACGTTATTGGCCATCTGTGCTCCTCTTCCACTCAGCCGGCGTCTGACATCTATGAAGACGAAGGCATTCTGATGATCACGCCGGCAGCGACTGCCCCGGAGCTGACCGCGCGCGGCTATAAGCTGATCCTGCGCACCACCGGCCTGGACTCCGATCAGGGACCCACCGCAGCGAAATACATTCTCGACAAAGTGAAGCCGCAGCGTATCGCTGTGGTACATGATAAACAGCAGTACGGTGAAGGTTTGGCCCGTGCGGTGCAGGATGGCCTGAAAAAAGGCGGGGCGAACGTGGTCTTCTTCGACGGCATCACCGCCGGTGAGAAAGATTTCTCCACCCTGGTGGCGCGCCTGAAGAAAGAGAATATCGATTTCGTTTACTACGGTGGCTACCACCCGGAAATGGGCCAGATCCTGCGTCAGGCCCGTGCTGCCGGTCTGAAAACCCAGTTTATGGGCCCGGAAGGCGTAGCGAACGTCTCCCTGTCTAACATCGCCGGCGAGTCGGCGGAAGGCCTGCTGGTGACCAAGCCGAAGAACTACGACCAGGTGCCGGCGAACAAACCGATCGTGGATGCGATCAAGGCGAAGAAACAGGATCCGAGCGGCGCCTTCGTGTGGACCACCTACGCGGCGCTGCAGTCGCTGCAGGCGGGCCTGAATCAGTCTGACGATCCGGCGGAAATCGCTAAATACCTGAAAGGCGCGACGGTAGACACCGTGATGGGCCCGCTGTCGTGGGATCAGAAAGGCGACCTGAAAGGGTTCGAGTTCGGGGTCTTTACCTGGCATGCTAACGGTACGGCGACCGACGCCAAATAATTTAACCGGCGCCTTTCACGCTGCAAATGCGTTGTCTGCGGCCCTCAACCACGGTCACTTACTGATGTAAGCTCCCGGGGATTTCGGGTCTTGACGCCTTTTTGCAACGCGAAATGCTGGGTTAAATGGGGGGCGCCTTTCACGCTGCAAATGCGTTGTCTGCGGCCTTCAACCCCGGTCACTGACTGAGTAAGCTCCCGGGGATTTCGGGTCTTGACGCCTTTTTGCAACGCGAAATGCTGGGTTAAATGAGTGGGGCCTTTCACGCCACAGATGTGTTGTCAGACCCCGGTCGTGCTGCGCTTACCGGGGCTACAATTTCCAGGTAGCCCGGCTAAGCGAAGCGCCGCCGGGTTCTTCCTTGGTCATGCTCCGCATATTGGGGCTATGGCTTAATGCTTTTCCCAACCGGTCTGCTGGGCGCTAAAGCCGAGCGCCTGCATAAATGCGGCCATCACGCCGCGGTCCCCCACCCCTTGGTCGGCGACGCGCCAGCTATTGATGGCCGGGTTATCACGCAACGTCTCTTCCACTAAGTATTGCCCGACGCCGCGGCGGCGGGTCACTTCACGCACGCACAGATCGCTGAGCTCGGCTTCGACGCCGCGCAGGGTGACGCGCACGGCGCCCAGCAGGCGTTCGTTAAAGCGGGCGGCGTAGAGACGATGATTCTCGTCCAGGGTTAGGGTCGACAGATCCTGCGACGGCCAGATTTTCCCCAGGTCGATGCGATCCTGATCGCTGAAGTGCTGTAAACGGATAATGGTCAGTTTCATGGGCGGCAAATCCAGTGCAAAACAGAGGCGCCAGTGTACCCAAAATTGCTGTCTGGCGGAGCGCTGTTTTTTGCGCATACATCAGGGGATTCGTTTTCCGGATGTAGTCAGGGTAGCGTAATCCGTCATGGATCGAAAAATAAGCAGAATTTTAACCTAATGTGCAGCGTTTTATTCCGCCTTATGTATCGTTATTTTATGCTGCAGGATGGACTTTTTTTTGTTTATCTTCACCAAAATACAGAATATTATCTTTGCTTAATCGACTGAAAAATAGAGATTTTAATCTGTTTTTTAGTGAAAAGCTGCGCTAAACCATTAAACTCAATGGTAAAAATGGCGTTGTTTAATAAAAGCACAGAATGCTTTTTAACCATAAAAATACAAAACATTTACACCACATCACGAACGGGGTTCTGCAGCATGAAAAGGAACGCGAAAACCATCGTCGCGGGCATTGTCGCATTAGCGATGTCGCACGCGGCGATGGCCAAGGATATTAAGGTCGCCGTGGTCGGCGCGATGTCGGGTCCGGTGGCCCAGTGGGGCGACATGGAGTTCAATGGCGCGCGTCAGGCGATTAAAGACATCAACGCCAGCGGCGGTATTAAGGGTGACAAGCTGGTGGCCGTCGAATATGACGACGCCTGCGATCCGAAGCAAGCGGTCGCGGTGGCCAACAAAATCGTCAACGACGGCATTCAGTACGTTATCGGCCACCTCTGCTCCTCTTCCACCCAGCCGGCTTCCGACATCTATGAGGATGAAGGCATCCTGATGATTTCCCCCGGGGCGACCAATCCGGAGCTGACCCAGCGCGGCTACCAGTACATCATGCGTACCGCCGGCCTCGACTCCTCGCAGGGGCCGACCGCGGCGAAATATATCGTCGAGAAAGTGAAACCGCAGCGTATCGCCATCATTCATGACAAGCAGCAGTACGGCGAAGGGCTGGCGCGTTCGGTGCAGGACAACCTGAAGAAAGCCGGGGCCAATATCGTCTTCTTCGACGGCATCACCGCGGGGGAAAAAGATTTCTCCGCCCTGCTGGCGCGCCTGAAGAAAGAGAACATCGACTTCGTCTACTACGGTGGCTACTACCCGGAAATGGGCCAGATGCTGCGCCAGGCGCGCTCCGTCGGGTTGAAAACCGTGTTTATGGGGCCGGAAGGGGTCGGTAACGCTTCGCTGTCCAATATTGCGGGCGCCGCGGCGGAAGGCATGCTGGTGACGATGCCAAAACGCTACGATCAGGACCCTGCCAACAGCGCCATCGTCAACGCGCTGAAAGCGGAGAAGAAAGATCCGAGCGGGCCGTACGTCTGGATCACCTATGCCGCCGTTCAGTCGCTGGCGCAGGCGATGGACAGAACCGGCAGCCAGCAGCCGCTGGATTTAATCAAAGATTTGAAAGCGCACGGGGCGAAAACCGTGATTGGGCCGCTGACCTGGGATGAAAAAGGCGATCTGAAGGGATTTGAGTTTGGTGTCTTCCAGTGGCACGCCGACGGCTCTTCGAGCGCGGCGAAATAAGCGCTGAAGACGAGTTATCCCTCCGCCCGCGAACCGCGGGCGGTTTGAAAAAGGTTACCTTATGTCCGAGCAGTTTCTCTATTTTCTGCAGCAGATGTTTAACGGCGTCACGCTGGGCAGTACCTACGCGCTGATCGCCATCGGCTACACGATGGTGTATGGCATTATCGGCATGATCAACTTCGCCCACGGCGAGGTCTACATGATTGGTAGCTATGTCTCCTTCATGATCATCGCCGCGCTGATGATGATGGGCATCGACACCAGCTGGCTGCTGGTCGCCGCCGGATTCGTGGGCGCCATTGTGATTGCCAGCGCCTACGGCTGGAGTATCGAGCGCGTTGCCTATCGGCCGGTGCGTAACTCCAAGCGCCTGATTGCGCTGATCTCCGCTATCGGGATGTCTATCTTCCTGCAGAACTACGTCAGCCTGACTCAGGGGTCGCGCGACGTGGCGCTGCCAAGCCTGTTTAACGGCCAGTGGATCGTCGGCCACAGCGACAGCTTCTCCGCGACGATCACCACCATGCAACTGGTGATCTGGGTGGTGACCTTTATCGCCATGCTGGCCCTGACGCTGTTTATTCGCTACTCGCGGATGGGCCGCGCCTGCCGCGCCTGTGCCGAAGACCTGAAAATGGCGAGCCTGCTCGGGATTAACACCGACCGCGTCATCGCCCTGACTTTTGTCATCGGCGCAGCGATGGCGGCGGTGGCGGGCGTGCTGCTCGGTCAGTTCTACGGCGTGATTAACCCCTACATCGGCTTTATGGCCGGGATGAAGGCCTTCACCGCCGCCGTGCTCGGCGGTATCGGCAGTATTCCTGGCGCAATGATCGGCGGCCTGATCCTGGGTATTGCCGAGGCGCTCTCTTCTGCCTATCTCAGCACCGAATATAAGGACGTCGTTTCCTTCGCGCTGCTGATTCTGGTGCTGTTAGTGATGCCGACCGGCATTCTGGGCCGCCCGGAGGTGGAAAAAGTATGAAACCGATGCAAATTGCAATGGCGCTGCTGTCTGCCGTGATGTTCTTCATTCTGGCGGGCGTCTTTATGGGCGTGCAGCTGGAGCTGGACGGCACCAAGCTGGTAGTCGATACCGCCGCCGATATTCGCTGGCAGTGGATCTTTATCGGCACCGCGGTGGTCTTTTTCTTCCAGCTGCTGCGGCCGCTGTTCCAGAAAGCGGTTAAGAACGTCTCCGGGCCGAAGTTTATTATGCCGGCGATTGACGGCTCAACGGTGAAGCAGAAGCTGTTCCTGATAGCCCTGCTGGTGATCGCCGTGGCCTGGCCGTTTATGGTGTCGCGCGGCACGGTGGATATCGCCACCCTGACGATGATCTATATCATCCTCGGCCTCGGGCTGAACGTGGTGGTCGGCCTTTCCGGCCTGCTGGTGCTGGGCTACGGCGGGTTCTACGCCATCGGCGCGTATACCTTCGCGCTGCTGAACCACTATTACGGTCTCGGCTTCTGGACCTGTCTGCCGCTGGCTGGCCTGGTCTCCGCGGCGGCCGGCTTCCTGCTGGGCTTCCCGGTGCTGCGTCTGCGCGGCGACTATCTGGCGATTGTGACCTTAGGCTTCGGTGAAATTGTGCGTATTCTGCTGCTCAACAATACCGAGATCACCGGCGGGCCGAACGGCATCAGCCAGATCCCGAAACCGACTTTCTTCGGCCTTGAATTTAGCCGTACCGCCCGCGAAGGCGGCTGGGATACCTTCAGCAATTTCTTCGGCGTCAAATACGATCCCTCCGATCGGGTGATTTTCCTCTACCTGGTGGCGCTGCTGCTGGTCGTGCTCAGCCTGTTCGTCATCAACCGCCTGCTGCGAATGCCGCTGGGGCGGGCGTGGGAAGCGCTGCGTGAAGATGAGATCGCCTGTCGTTCGCTGGGCCTGAGCCCGACGCGCATCAAGCTGACCGCCTTTACCATCAGCGCCGCGTTTGCTGGCTTCGCCGGGACGCTGTTCGCTGCGCGCCAGGGCTTTGTCAGCCCGGAGTCCTTCACCTTCGCTGAGTCGGCCTTCGTACTGGCGATCGTGGTGCTGGGCGGGATGGGCTCGCAGTTCGCGGTGATCCTCGCGGCTATTCTGCTGGTGGTCTCGCGCGAGCTGATGCGTGACTTCAACGAATACAGCATGTTAATGCTCGGCGGCCTGATGGTGCTGATGATGATCTGGCGTCCGCAGGGGCTTCTGCCAATGACGCGCGTGCAGTTGAAGCTGAAAAACGGTCAGGCGAAAGGAGAGCAGGCATGAGTCAGCCATTATTATCCGTCAGCGGCCTGATGATGCGTTTCGGCGGCCTGCTGGCCGTCAACAATGTGTCGCTGGAGCTCAGAGAGCGCGAGATTGTCTCGCTGATCGGCCCTAACGGCGCCGGGAAGACTACCGTCTTTAACTGCCTGACCGGTTTCTACAAGCCCACTGGCGGCACCATTATGCTGCGCGACCAGCACCTGGAAGGGCTGCCGGGCCAGCAGATTGCGCGGATGGGCGTGGTGCGGACCTTCCAGCACGTGCGCCTGTTCCGCGAAATGACGGTGATTGAAAACCTGCTGGTGGCGCAACATCAGCAGCTGAAAACCGGGCTCTTCTCCGGCCTGCTGAAAACGCCGGCCTTCCGTCGGGCGCAGAGCGAAGCGCTGGACCGGGCCGCCACCTGGCTGGAGCGTATCGGCTTGCTGGAGCACGCCAACCGTCAGGCCAGCAACCTGGCTTACGGCGACCAACGCCGGCTGGAGATTGCCCGCTGCATGGTGACCCAGCCGGAAATTCTTATGCTCGATGAACCGGCGGCGGGGCTGAACCCGAAAGAGACCAAAGAGCTGGACGAGCTTATCGCCGAGCTGCGTAACCATCACAACACCACCATCCTGCTTATCGAACACGATATGAAGCTGGTGATGGGCATTTCCGATCGTATCTACGTCGTAAACCAGGGGACGCCGCTGGCCAACGGGACGCCGGAAGAGATTCGTAATAACCCGGACGTGATCCGCGCATACCTTGGTGAGGCATAAGATGGAAAACGCGATGTTAACTTTTGACAACGTCAGCGCCCACTACGGCAAGATTCAGGCGCTGCACAACGTCAGCCTGCATATCAAACAGGGCGAGATCGTCACGCTTATCGGCGCCAACGGCGCGGGGAAAACCACCCTGCTCGGCACGCTGTGCGGCGACCCGCGCGCCTCCAGCGGGCGCATTGTCTTTGACGGTAAGGATATTACCGACTGGCAAACCGCGAAGATCATGCGCGAGGCGGTGGCGATCGTTCCGGAAGGGCGGCGCGTCTTTTCGCGTATGACGGTGGAAGAGAACCTGGCGATGGGCGGTTTTTTTGCCGACCGCGATCAGTTCCAGACCCGCATCAAATGGGTGTATGAGCTGTTCCCGCGTCTGCATGAACGCCGTATTCAGCGCGCCGGCACCATGTCCGGCGGCGAGCAGCAGATGCTGGCGATCGGTCGCGCCCTGATGAGCCAACCGCGCCTGCTGCTGCTGGATGAACCGTCGCTGGGGCTGGCGCCGATTATCATTCAGCAGATTTTCGACACCATCGAGCAGCTGCGCGAGCAGGGGATGACTATCTTCCTCGTCGAGCAGAACGCCAACCAGGCGCTCAAGCTGGCCGATCGCGGCTACGTACTGGAAAACGGTCACGTGGTGCTGGAGGATACCGGCGACGCGCTGTTGGCCAACGAGGCGGTGCGCAGCGCCTATCTCGGCGGTTAATACATCGTAACCCGGCGTCATTCATTTCGCCGGTTTGTAGCCCGGGCGAGGCGCTTGCGCCGACCCCGGGAGCCGATCGCGCAACTATTATCCGTGTCTCAGCTCCCACTTTACTTCCCCCGTCCTTTCATCGGCTTGTCATCTCTCTGACCCGTTACTATCTTTTTTTTGTAATAAAAAAGTTATTTTTCTGTAATTCGAACATGTCATGTTACCCCGCGAGCATAAAACGCGTGAAATCGCGCATCCGGCACAACAAGAGAGATAACCGATGATATCGTTACGACATACAGCTTTAGGACTGGCGCTGAGCCTGGCTTTTGCCGGTCAGGCCCTGGCGGTTACCACCATCCCATTCTGGCACTCAATGGAAGGCGAGCTGGGTAAAGAAGTGGATTCTCTGGCGCAACGCTTTAACGCGGCCAATCCTGATTACAAAATCGTTCCGGTATACAAAGGCAACTATGAACAGAGCCTGAGTGCTGGTATCGCCGCTTTCCGTACCGGCAACGCCCCGGCGATCCTGCAGGTGTATGAAGTCGGCACCGCCACCATGATGGCGTCAAAAGCCATTAAGCCGGTGTACCAGGTGTTTAGCGAGGCGGGCATCAAGTTTGATGAATCGCAGTTCGTGCCGACGGTATCCGGGTATTACACCGATTCGAAAACCGGCCATCTGCTCTCCCAGCCATTTAACAGCTCTACGCCGGTGCTGTACTACAACAAAGACGCCTTCAAAAAAGCCGGCTTAGATCCGGAGCAGCCGCCGAAGACCTGGCAGGATCTGGCGGCCTATACCGCGAAGCTGAAAGCCGCCGGGATGAAGTGCGGGTACGCCAGCGGCTGGCAGGGCTGGATCCAGATTGAAAACTTCAGCGCCTGGCATGGTCTGCCGGTGGCCACGAAAAATAACGGCTTCGACGGTACCGATGCGGTACTGGAGTTCAATAAGCCGGAGCAGGTGAAGCATATCGCCCTGCTCGAAGAGATGAACAAGAAGGGCGATTTCAGCTACTTCGGGCGTAAAGACGAGTCCACCGAGAAGTTCTATAACGGCGACTGCGCGATCACTACCGCGTCATCCGGCTCGCTGGCCGATATTCGTCAGTATGCCAAATTCAACTACGGCGTCGGCATGATGCCATACGATGCCGACGTGAAAGGCGCGCCGCAGAACGCCATCATCGGCGGGGCCAGCCTGTGGGTGATGCAGGGTAAAGACAAAGAGACTTACACCGGCGTGGCGAAGTTCCTCGACTTCCTGACCAAACCGGAAATCGCCGCCGAATGGCACCAGAAAACCGGCTATCTGCCGATCACCACTGCGGCCTACGATCTGACGCGCCAGCAGGGCTTCTATGATAAGAACCCGGGCGCCGATATCGCCACCCGCCAGATGCTGAACAAGCCGCCGTTGCCGTTCACCAAAGGCCTGCGTCTGGGCAACATGCCGCAAATCCGCACCATCGTCGATGAAGAGCTGGAGAGCGTGTGGACCGGCAAGAAAACCCCGCAACAGGCGCTGGATTCCGCTGTTCAGCGTGGGAATCAGTTGCTGCGTCGCTTCGAGCAAGCGACCAAATCGTAATCTGTAACTTGCCCGGTGGCGCTGCGCTTACCGGGCCTACGATGTGCCCTATGTAGGCCGGGTAAGGCGTAGCCGCCTCCCGGCATTGTTCAGGAACCCAATCTCAATGTCATCATCCCGTCCGGTATTCCGCTCACGCTGGCTGCCCTATGTGCTGGTCGCGCCGCAGCTGATTATCACGCTGATTTTCTTTATCTGGCCCGCGGGCGAAGCGCTGTGGTACTCGCTGCAGAGCGTCGATCCGTTTGGTCTCTCCAGCCAGTTTGTCGGCCTGGATAACTTCGTTGCGCTGTTCCACGACCCGTACTATCTGGACTCGTTCTGGACCACTATAAAATTCAGCACCCTGGTGACTGTTAGCGGCCTGCTCGTTTCGCTGTTTTTTGCCGCGCTGGTCGACTATGTGGTGCGCGGCAGCCGCTTTTATCAAACGCTGATGCTGCTGCCGTACGCCGTGGCTCCCGCCGTCGCGGCGGTGCTGTGGATCTTCCTTTTTAACCCCGGGCGCGGGCTGATCACCCATTTCCTCGGCGAGCTGGGCTACGACTGGAACCACGCGCAAAACAGCGGCCAGGCGATGTTCCTGGTGGTCTTCGCCTCGGTATGGAAGCAGATAAGCTACAACTTCCTGTTCTTCTTCGCCGCGCTGCAGTCGATCCCGCGTTCGCTGGTTGAGGCCGCCGCCATTGACGGCGCCGGGCCCATTCGTCGCTTCTTTAAGCTGGCGCTGCCATTGATTGCGCCGGTGAGCTTCTTCCTGCTGGTGGTCAACCTGGTTTACGCCTTCTTCGACACCTTCCCGGTGATCGATGCCGCCACCGCCGGCGGCCCGGTGCAGGCCACCACCACCCTAATCTACAAAATATATCGCGAAGGTTTTGCCGGACTCGATCTTTCCGCTTCCGCCGCGCAGTCGGTGGTGCTGATGTTCCTCGTTATTATCCTGACGGTGGTGCAGTTCCGTTACGTTGAAAGTAAGGTGCGTTACCAATGATTGAGAACCGTCGCGGGCTGACGATTTTCAGCCACACCATGCTCATTCTGGGTATTGCCGTCATTTTATTCCCGCTGTACGTCGCCTTCGTGGCGGCGACGCTGGATAACCAATCGGTGTTTGAAACGCCGATGACCCTGATCCCCGGCGGCCATCTGCTGGAGAACATGAAGACCATCTGGGTGAACGGCGTCGGCGTCAACAGCGCGCCGTTCTGGCTGATGATGCTCAACAGTTTCATCATGGCGTTCGCCATTACGGTCGGCAAAATCGTGGTGTCGATGCTTTCGGCGTTCGCCATCGTCTGGTTCCGCTTTCCGCTGCGTAACCTGTTCTTCTGGATGATCTTTATCACCCTGATGCTGCCCGTTGAGGTGCGGATTTTCCCGACGGTGGAGGTCATCGCTAACCTCAACATGCTCGACAGCTACGCCGGGTTAACGCTGCCGTTGATGGCTTCGGCCACCGCCACCTTCCTGTTCCGCCAGTTCTTTATGACCCTGCCGGACGAGCTGATTGAAGCGGCGCGTATCGATGGCGCTTCGCCGATGCGCTTCTTTCGCGACATCGTGCTGCCGCTGTCGAAAACCAATCTCGCGGCGCTGTTCGTCATCACCTTTATCTACGGCTGGAACCAATATCTGTGGCCGCTGCTGATTATTCAGGATGTGAATCTTGGCACCGCCGTCGCCGGTATTAAAGGCATGATCGCCACCGGCGAAGGTACTACCCAGTGGAATCAGGTGATGGCGGCGATGCTGCTGACCCTGATCCCGCCGGTCGTCATCGTTTTAGCCATGCAGCGCGCCTTTGTGCGTGGCCTGGTCGATAGTGAGAAATAAAATGGCTGGTTTAAAACTACAGGCAGTAAGCAAAAGCTGGGATGGCAAAACCCAGGTGATTCAACCGCTGACGCTGGACGTGGCGGACGGGGAATTTATCGTCATGGTCGGCCCGTCGGGCTGCGGGAAATCAACGCTGCTACGGATGGTTGCCGGACTGGAGCGGGTGACCAGCGGCGATATCTGGATCGATCGCAAACGGGTGACTGAGATGGAACCGAAAGATCGCGGCATCGCGATGGTGTTCCAGAACTATGCGCTTTATCCGCATATGAGCGTGGAAGAGAACATGGCGTGGGGGCTGAAGATCCGCGGCATGGGTAAGGGATTGATTGCCGAGCGGGTGCAGGAGGCGGCGCGTATTCTGGAGCTGGATGGTCTGCTCAAGCGTCGCCCGCGGGAGCTCTCCGGCGGTCAGCGCCAGCGCGTGGCGATGGGCCGCGCTATCGTGCGTGACCCGGCGGTATTCCTGTTCGACGAACCGTTGTCAAATCTCGACGCCAAGCTGCGCGTGCAGATGCGTCTGGAACTGCAGCAGCTGCATCGCCGCCTGAAAACGACTTCGCTGTACGTCACCCACGATCAGGTCGAAGCGATGACCCTGGCCCAGCGGGTGATGGTGATGAATAAAGGCGTTGCCGAGCAGATCGGCACCCCGGTGGAAGTGTATGAGAAGCCCGCCAGCCGCTTTGTGGCAAGCTTTATCGGCAGCCCGGCCATGAACCTGCTGGAAGGGCGCATCAGCGATGACGGCGGTCGCTTCGAGCTGGCCGGTGGCATGGCGTTGCCGATGAATCACGAGCATCGGCGCTACGCCGGGCGTAAAATGACGCTCGGTATCCGCCCGGAGCACTTTATTTTAAGCTCGCAGGCGCAAGGCGGCATTCCGCTGCTGATGGATACCCTGGAAATTTTAGGTGCCGATAACCTCGCCCACGGGCGCTGGGGCGAGCAGAAGCTGGTGGTCAGACTGCCGCATCAGCAGCGCCCGGCGGGCGGCAGCACGCTATGGCTGCATCTGCCTTTGGAACATCTGCACCTCTTTAATGGTGAAACAGGACAACGCGCATGAGTAACTGGCCTTATCCCCACATCGTCGCCCATCGCGGCGGCGGTAAACTGGCGCCGGAGAACACCCTGGCGGCTATCGACGTCGGCGCCCGCTACGGGCACACGATGATTGAATTTGACGCCAAGCTGTCGAAGGACGGGCAGATCTTTCTGCTGCATGACGATAATCTCGAACGCACCAGCAACGGCTGGGGCGTGGCGGGCGAGCTGGCGTGGGACGATCTGCTGAAGGTCGATGCCGGCAGCTGGTTCAGCCGTGAATTTAAGGGCGAGCCGCTGCCGTTGCTCTCTCAGGTGGCGGAGCGCTGCCGCCGTCACGGTATGATGGCGAATATCGAAATTAAGCCGACCACCGGGCTGGGGCCGCAGACCGGCAACGTGGTGGCCCTGGCTGCGCGCGATCTGTGGCAAGGCATGGCCGCGCCGCTGCTCTCCTCTTTTGAAATCGATGCTCTGGAGGCGGCGCAGGAAGCCGCGCCCGAGCTGCCGCGCGGGCTGCTGCTGGATGAGTGGCGCGATGACTGGCGCGAATTGACCACCCGGCTGGGCTGCGTGTCGATTCACCTCAATCACAAGCTGTTGGATGCGGCGCGGGTGGCGAGCCTGAAACAGGCCGGCCTGCATATTCTGGTGTACACGGTCAATAAACCCCAGCGCGCCGCCGAGCTGCTGCGCTGGGGTGTAGATTGCATCTGCACCGATGCCATTGACGTCATCGGGCCGAATTTCCACCCTTAAGACGGATTTGCGGCGGCTGACCTTTACGGGTTGGTCTGCCGCAGCATTCCACCGTTGTTGTTCGGTAGCACCTGCTGCGGCGGATTGAGATTACCGCCCTGGGCCGCGCGCTGCTGATTCGTCTGCAACTGGTTTTGCAAATGCTGCTGCTGCGAGCGGGTCTGATTGTTCAGATCCTGCTTCAGCATGCTCTGCTGCTGCTGTTGCTGCACCTTCATCTCATTTTGCATGCGCTGCTGGCTGGGCACCACGTAACCCGGCTGGTTAGGGTTGTTATTAATATTGATCGGCTGGGCTAATACGCCAAGCGGCATCAGCGCCGCCAGAAACAGAATCGCTTTCATGGTTTTCTCCTCCCGTGCGTGGGATCACTTAAGTGTACCTCGAATGCGCCATAACAATGATTTTTTAGGAGTTATCAACCAGGCTTAAGCGGGGAATGAAACCTACCTTTCAGGAGTAAGACAATGATAAAAACAACAATATGGCGCCAGGTGGTCATCGCTGCGTTGCTGGCGGGCGGTAGTTTCACCGTCGCCGCCAATCCGCCACCGCCGCCGCCGGTCTCTTATGGCGTAGAGGAAGATGTGTTCCACCCGGTACGCGCCCGGCAGGGGATGGTGGCGTCGGTGGACGCGCTGGCGACCCGCGTCGGCGTGGATATTCTGCGCCAGGGCGGCAACGCTGTCGATGCGGCGGTGGCGGTTGGCTACGCGCTGGCGGTCACGCATCCGCAGGCCGGGAATATCGGCGGCGGCGGTTTTATGCTGCTGCGGACTAAAGACGGCAAGACCACGGCGATCGATTTCCGCGAAATGGCGCCGGAACAGGCCACCCGCGACATGTTCCTTGACGACCAGGGCAACCCGGACAGTAAAAAATCACTGACTTCGCATCTGGCCTCCGGCACGCCAGGCAGCGTCGCCGGTTTCTCTCTCGCCCTGGAAAAATACGGCACCATGCCGCTGAACAAAGTGATCCGCCCGGCGATTAAGCTGGCAGAAGAGGGCTTTATCGTTAACGATGCGCTGGCGGACGATCTGAAGACCTATGGCAGCGAAGTGATCCCGCAGCATGAAAACAGTAAAGCGATCTTCTGGAAGAACGGCGAGCCGCTGAAAAAGGGCGACCGGCTGGTGCAAAAGAATCTCGGTAAGAGCCTGGAGCTGATTGCCGAGCACGGCCCGGAGGCCTTCTATAAAGGGGCCATCGCCGACCAGATCGCTGACGAGATGAAAAAGCACGGCGGGCTAATCACCAAAGCCGATCTTGCCAGCTATAAGGCCGTGGAGCGTACGCCGGTTAGCGGCGAATATCGCGGGTATGAGGTTTATTCCATGCCGCCGCCGTCTTCCGGCGGGATCCACATCGTGCAGATCCTCAATATCCTCGAAAACTTCGATATGCAGAAATATGGCTTTGGCAGTGCCGATGCTATGCAGGTGATGGCGGAGGCGGAGAAACACGCCTATGCCGACCGTTCTGAATATCTCGGCGACCCTGACTTCGTCAAAGTGCCGTGGCAGGCGCTGACCAGCAAAGCTTACGCCAAAGCAATTGCCGCCGAGATTGATGTCAACAAGGCCAAACCTTCCAGTCAGATCCGCCCGGGCAAGCTGGCGCCGTATGAAAGTAACCAGACCACCCACTTCTCGGTGGTCGATAAAGAGGGTAATGCGGTGGCGGTGACCTATACGCTGAATACCACCTTCGGTACCGGCATTGTGGCGGGGGACTCCGGCATTCTGCTGAATAACCAGATGGATGACTTCTCGGCGAAGCCCGGCGTGCCTAACGTTTATGGTCTGGTGGGCGGCGACGCCAATGCGGTGGAGCCGAAAAAACGCCCGCTGTCGTCGATGTCGCCGACCATTGTGGTGAAAGACGGCAAAACCTGGCTGGTGACCGGCAGCCCGGGCGGCAGCCGGATCATCACCACCGTGCTGCAGATGGTGGTCAATACCATCGATTTCGGGATGAACGTCGCGGAAGCCACCAACGCGCCGCGCTTCCACCATCAATGGCTGCCGGATGAGCTGCGGGTGGAGAAAGGCTTTAGCCCGGATACCCTGAAGCTACTCGAGGCGAAGGGGCAGAAAGTGGCGCTGAAAGAGGCGATGGGCAGTACCCAGAGCATTATGGTGGGACCGGATGGTATGCTGTATGGCGCCTCCGATCCGCGTTCGCCGGATGATTTAACGGCGGGGTATTGATGTGTTGCCCGGTGGCGCTGCGCTTACCGGGCCTACAACTGTGCGAACGTAGATACTGTTATCGGTTTTCAACTTTTTGGTCCGGGAAAAATATGTGCTTTGTGTTAATTCAGAGCACATTGCGCTCCCGATATTTCTTCTGCGTTATGACTCTCATGGCGCAGGGAGCGCACAGAGGGCGGCCAGTCGCCGCCACCCGGCAACACGCTACTTCATTCTCGCCATATAATACGCATCCACATACTCACCGTTGCGCAGCGCGTAACGCCTGCCGGTGCCTTCGATCTCAAAGCCGTACTTCTTATACACCGCAATCGCCGGGGCATTATCGGCGAACACCGTCAGCTCAATACGTTCAACCCGCAGCCAGTTGTCGCACATATCAATCATGGTACGCATCAGCGCGCTGGCGACGCCGCGGTTGTGCCAGCGCGAATCCACGCTGACACCAAAATCGGCGACGTGGCTACGGCGGGGACGTTGGACGACGGCAATGCTTAAATGGCCGACGACTTGCTCATCGATACAGGCCACCAGCTGCTTCACGCCGGGCGTATCGGTTAGCCGCTCCCGCCACATATGTTCGGATGGATGAGGGACCTGTAGCGTGTTGTGATACACCTCCGGCTGGGCGTGAATTTGACGAATCGCGTCAATATCTTTCGGTTCAGCATGGCGTATCACGATGTCACTCATTCCTTGTTCCTCATTCAGGTGAAAAGTCCCTTTAAACATCACTGACTACGGCGTTCGAGTCAACACGCATTATTTGCAAAAAAAAGTAGACAAGTGCGAATGAGAATGATTATTATTGTCCTGCATTCAGGGAGACCCTTGCGGAAAGCCTGAAAGCACGACATTGCTCACATTGCTTCCAGTATTACTTTAGCCAGCCGGGTGCTGGCTTTTTTTTGCCGCTATTTCAGGCGCTCTGCGGCCTGGCGGGCTCCGCGTCGGCTTTAGATGGCGTGTCTGCTACCAGACCGAGAATATGACTTTTGTTCTCCGCTGCGGCCAGCATTTCAGCGCGACCGCTAAAAACCCCGCCTTTCTTGATCGCCAGCGCGCGATAGGCGAGGGTACCATCCAGATGGCCGTGCTCCTCGATGGTGATGCTATCGCCATGACACTGGCCCTGCACCTTGCCGTCAATAATCAGCTCCCGGCAGCTGATGTTGCCCTCCACCTGGCCTTCACGCATTACCTTAATCAGATGCTCTTTGGCCTCAATGTTGCCGGTCAACTGGCCGTGAATATAGACATGGCCGCTGGCGACGATATTGCCGACGAAATGTACCCCGCTGGCGATGATCGTGGTCTCGTGTTTTTTGCTGGCGACCGCTTCGGGTTCTGGGTTTATTGCCGGAAGTGTGGCTGCTTCTGACGCTTGAGGTTCCGTTTTATTTTTCTTAATAAACATCGCGTTAATCTTGTTCCGTTGGCTATGGAGGAGGAAAGCGACAAGCGCGCAGGCGGCCGCCAGGCGCGCCAGCGCGATGGCATCGACAGACCAGGCGATCAGTCCAAGAAGCCAGAAAAAAAGGGTGCCGTTTATGGCGAAATACTGTTTGTCCATTAGCAGCGGCTGGCTACTCCGTTAGTCATCAGCAACGTCCTGGTTTGCCCTCCACTTATCCGTAGTTTCGCCGTTAGGATCAAGTTTTTTAGCTGGAAAATGGCGAATTAATTCCTGGTTAATCAATTGGTTATTAATATTTTCGTATAAGTGATGCTTGAACTATTTTGCTGGCGAATCTTCCAGGAAAGCGGACAGAGAGGATGAAGTGATGGCCCGGCTTGCGCTATGGTTGAAGGTAGCTCATCAACTAAGGACAGCGTTATGACTCTGCACTGCGCATTTATTGGCTTCGGCAAAAGTACCACCCGCTACCATCTTCCTTACGTTTTGCACCGCAAAGACCGTTGGCATGTGGCGCATATCTACCGCCGCCGGGCGAAGCCCGAGGAGCAGGCGCCGCAGTATTCCCATATCCATTTCACCAGCGATCTTGATGACGTGTTAAACGACCCACAGGTCAATCTGGTGGTGGTCTGCACCCACGCCGACAGTCATTTCGAATATGCGAAAAAGGCGCTGGAGGCGGGGAAAAACGTGCTGGTGGAAAAGCCGTTCACCCCGACGCTTGAGGAGGCCACAACCCTGTTTTCCCTGGCAAACAGCAAAGGTCTCACGGTGACGCCCTACCAGAATCGCCGTTTCGACTCCTGTTTCCTGACCACCAAAAAGGTGATTGAGAGCGGGAAACTCGGCGAACTGGTGGAGATCGAAAGTCATTTTGATAACTACCGCCCGGTGGCGGAGACCAACCCCGGCGGCCCGCAAAACGGCGAGTTCTATGGCCTTGGCGTACATACCCTGGATCAGATCATTTCGCTGTTCGGCCGTCCGGACCATGTCTCTTACGATCTGCGCTCGCTGCGCAATAAAGCCAACCCGGATGACACCTTTGAGGCCCAACTGTTCTACGGCGATCTGAAGGCCATCGTCAAAACCAGCCACCTGGTGCAGATCGACTACCCGAAATTCATCGTTCACGGCCATAAAGGTTCGTTTGTGAAATACGGCATTGACCAGCAGGAGACCAGCCTGAAGGCCAATATCATGCCGGGCGAGCCGGGTTTTGGCGCGGACGACAGCGTCGGCGAGCTGGTGTACGTCAACGAGGCGGGGGAGACGGTGCGTGAAGCGGTGCCGCTGGAGACCGGCGACTACGGTCGGGTGTACGACGCGCTGTATGAAACTCTCGTCAACGGCCAGCCGAATTACGTCAAGGAATCTGACGTTCTCACCAATATGGAGATCCTGGAGCGCGGCTTTGAACAGCCTTCTCCGGCCACCATCACCCTGGCAAAATAAGCAAAACGGGCTCCTCGACGCTTGTTCATATTTTTTGAACAGAGGAGTCAATTTTCACCCTCTATGATCGACGGCGAAATGGGTCCACACTGACTCCATCGAAAACATACGGGGGTGCAACATGATCTACTTACGCAAAGCGAACGAACGTGGCCACGCTAACCATGGTTGGCTGGATTCCTGGCATACTTTCTCTTTCGCCAACTATTATGACCCGAATTTTATGGGCTTCTCTGCCCTGCGGGTGATTAACGACGACGTCATCGACGCCGGTCAGGGCTTCGGTACCCATCCACACAAAGACATGGAAATCCTGACTTATGTGCTGGAAGGGGCGGTGGAGCACCAGGACAGCATGGGCAACAAAGAGCAGGTGCCGGCAGGCGAGTTCCAGATCATGAGTGCGGGTACCGGGGTACGCCACTCTGAGTACAACCCGAGCAAAACCGATCGTCTGCGTCTGTATCAGATCTGGATTATTCCGGAAGAAACCGGCATTACCCCGCGCTACGAGCAGCGCCGCTTCGACGCCGCCCAGGGCAAACAGCTGGTGTTGTCGCCAGATGCGCGAGATGGCTCGCTGAAGGTGTACCAGGATATGGAACTCTATCGCTGGGCGCTGCTGAAAGATGAGCAGTCGGTTCACCAGATTGCCGCGGAACGCCGCGTGTGGATCCAGGTGGTCAAAGGCGAAGTGACCATCAACGGTACCAAAGCCACCACCAGCGACGGTTTGGCCATCTGGGACGAGCAGGCGATTTCGGTTCATGCCGACAGCGATAGCGAGATCCTGCTGTTCGATCTGCCGCCGGTTTGATAGTTATCTGAGCCAGGTTAAATAAATTGCGCAACCTTCTCCAACATCGGCGAAGGTTGCGCTTTGTCCGTGATAAACTGAGAAAATGTTTCCCCGTTGATCACAGTCAGGACGATGAAAAAGAAAAGACCCGTACTTCAGGATGTAGCCGATCTTGTCGGCGTGACCAAAATGACGGTCAGTCGCTATTTACGCAACCCGGAGCAGGTCTCCGAAGCGCTGCGTGGCAAGATTGCCGTTGCCCTCGATGAACTGGGTTATATTCCCAATCGCGCCCCTGACATTCTCTCCAACGCGACCAGCCGCGCCATCGGCGTGCTGCTGCCGTCGTTAACTAACCAGGTCTTCTCGGAAGTGCTGCGCGGTATCGAAAGCGTCACCGACGCCTTCGGCTATCAAACCATGCTGGCGCACTACGGCTATAAGCCGGAAATGGAAGAGAAACGCCTCGAATCGATGCTCTCCTGGAACATTGACGGCCTGATCCTCACCGAACGCACTCATACGCCTCGCACCCTGAAGATGATTGAAGTCGCCGGCATTCCGGTGGTGGAGCTGATGGACAGCCGGTCGCCGTGCCTCGATATCGCCGTCGGGTTTGATAACTTTGAAGCCGCCCGGCAGATGACCGCAGCGATTATCGCCCGCGGCCACCGCCACGTCGCCTATCTGGGGGCGCGTCTCGATGAACGAACTATCATCAAACAGAAGGGGTACGAGCAGGCGATGCTCGACGCCGGGATGACGCCCTATAGCGTGATGGTGGAGCAGTCTTCGTCCTACTCGTCGGGTATTGAGCTGATGCGTCAGGCGCGCCGCGAATATCCGCAGCTTGACGGTATCTTCTGTACCAACGATGACCTTGCGGTCGGCGCGGCGTTTGAATGCCAGCGTCTGGGGCTGAAGATCCCCGATGATATGGCGATCGCCGGGTTCCACGGCCATGATATCGGCCAGGTGATGGAGCCGCGTCTCGCCAGCGTCCTGACCCCGCGCGAGCGGATGGGACGCATCGGCGCCGAACGGCTGCTGGCGCGCATTCGTGGTGAAGCGATTACCCCTAAGATGTTAGATTTAGGTTTCACATTGTCACCGGGCGGATCAATTTAAACTGACAAGTTTGAAGTAGATCACACATATTCACATCTGGCACGAATGGATATTGCTTCTCCACAGGTCCGGCATGACAATGTTACCGATAACAGTTACCCGTAACAATTAACCGATACGCCGCCTTCGCGCTGGATGAGTCAGCCATGGCGCGGCGTACCTGTCCGGTGGGAGGATGCTTTGAGCACGACTAATCATGATCACCACGTCTATGTTCTGATGGGCGTTTCCGGCAGCGGGAAATCCGCTGTCGCCAGCGAAGTGGCGCATCAACTGCATGCCGCGTTTCTCGACGGCGACTTTCTGCATCCGCGCAGCAACATCACCAAGATGGCCTCCGGTGAGCCGCTGAACGATGATGACCGCACGCCGTGGCTGCAGGCGCTGAATGACGCCGCGTTTGCTATGCAGCGTACCAACAAGGTGTCGCTGATCGTCTGCTCGGCGCTGAAGAAGAGCTACCGCGACATTCTGCGTAAGGGCAACCCGAACCTCTCCTTCATCTATCTGAAAGGCGATTTCGACGTGATCGAAAACCGTCTGAAGGCACGCAAAGGACACTTCTTCAAAACCCAAATGTTGGTGACGCAGTTTGAAACGCTGCAGGAACCAGGCGCCGACGAGAGCGATGTGCTTATCGTCGATATCGACCAGCCGCTGGAAGGCGTGGTGGCCAGCACCATCGAGGTGATCAACAAAGGCAGTCACTAGTGAGTACTTTAACGCTTGTTTTAACAGCAGTCGGCTCGGTATTGCTGCTGCTGTTTTTAGTCATGAAAGCGCGGATGCACGCCTTCGTGGCTTTGATGGTGGTTTCTATTGGTGCAGGTCTTTTCTCCGGCATGCCGCTGGATAAAATCGCGGCGACGATGGAGAAAGGGATGGGCGGTACGCTGGGCTTCCTGGCGATCGTCGTCGCGCTCGGCGCGATGTTCGGTAAGATCCTGCATGAAACGGGGGCGGTCGATCAGATTGCCGTCAAGATGCTCAAATCCTTCGGCCACAACCGCGCGCACTATGCGATTGGTCTTGCCGGTCTTATCTGCGCGCTGCCGCTGTTCTTCGAAGTGGCCATTGTCCTGCTGATCAGCGTCGCTTTCTCGATGGCGCGCCATACCGGCACTAACCTCGTGAAGCTGGTGATCCCGCTGTTTGCCGGGGTGGCCGCCGCCGCCGCGTTCCTGCTTCCCGGGCCGGCGCCGATGCTGCTGGCGTCGCAAATGCACGCCGACTTTGGCTGGATGATCCTGATTGGCCTGTGCGCCGCGATCCCGGGGATGATTATCGCCGGTCCGTTGTGGGGTAACTTCATTAGCCGCTACGTTGAGCTGCATATTCCTGACGATATCAGCGAACCGCATCTCGGCGAAGGCAAAATGCCCTCCTTCGGCTTTAGCCTGTCGCTGATCCTGCTGCCGCTGGTGCTGGTGGGTCTGAAAACCATCGCCGCGCGCTTTGTGCCGGTGGGTTCCACTGCCTACGAATGGTTCGAGTTTATCGGCCATCCGTTCACCGCGATCCTGGTTGCCTGCCTGGTCGCGATCTACGGCCTGGCGATGCGCCAGGGGATGGCGAAAGACCGCGTGATGGAGATCTGTGGCCACGCGCTGCAGCCGGCGGGGATTATCCTGCTGGTGATCGGCGCCGGCGGCGTCTTCAAGCAGGTGCTGGTTGACTCCGGCGTCGGCCCGGCGCTCGGCGAAGCGCTGACAGGCCTGGGTCTGCCGATTGCGATTACCTGTTTCGTGTTGGCGGCTGCCGTCCGTATCATTCAGGGGTCCGCGACCGTTGCTTGTCTGACGGCGGTCGGCCTGGTGATGCCGGTGATTGAGCAGCTGAACTATAGCGGCGCGCAGATGGCAGCGTTGTCTATCTGTATCGCCGGCGGCTCGATTGTGGTAAGCCACGTGAACGATGCCGGCTTCTGGCTGTTCGGTAAATTTACTGGTGCGACGGAAGCCCAGACGCTGAAAACCTGGACCATGATGGAAACCATCCTGGGTACCACCGGGGCGATTGTCGGTATGATCGCTTTCCAGCTGCTGAGCTAAGCCCGCTCACCTCCCGCTCGCGGGGTATAAAAAGCCAGGGTAACGCTGCTTACCCTGGCTTCTTTGTAATAAGCCGCCCTTTTTCCCCCTTTTCCTTGCCTGCTATTCGCCCTTATTAGCGCTACGACGATACTCGTATCCCTCGTCAGCCCTTGCTGTGCCTGGGTTTGATGCGTTTATTTGGCAAGCGGTAAATCACCTGATTTCGCGCTCAATCCATAATCAGGATCAATAAAATAGCGACGGAAAATATTCCATTGCGCAGGGGATTTCCCCGATAATCGTTGCGTTTTTGACGACGACCAGCGACGGTGGACAATGTGCAGGATAAGTTGCTTTTCTGATTGTTCAGCAATCATTGATTAATTTCACTTGCGACTTTAGCTGCATTTTGTAAGGTGAGGGATAATCCAGTTGGAAACTGGCCAGGCACAAACAGCACACACCTCGCAGGAATACGTTATGAAAAATGTTGGTTTTATCGGCTGGCGCGGAATGGTCGGCTCTGTTCTCATGCAACGCATGGTTGAAGAGCGCGATTTCGACGCCATTCGCCCGGTGTTCTTCTCTACCTCCCAGCTGGGACAGCCAGCGCCGTCATTCGGCGGTAGCACCGGTGGCACGCTTCAGGATGCGTTCGATCTGGACGCGCTGAAGGCACTGGACATTATTGTCACGTGCCAGGGCGGCGATTACACCAACGAGATTTACCCGAAGCTGCGCGAAAGCGGCTGGCAGGGTTACTGGATTGACGCCGCCTCTTCGCTGCGCATGAAGGACGATGCGATCATTATCCTCGACCCGGTTAACCAGGACGTGATCACCGCCGGCCTGAATAATGGCGTCAAAACCTTTGTCGGCGGCAACTGTACCGTTAGCCTGATGCTGATGTCCCTCGGCGGCCTGTTTGCCCAGGATCTGGTGGAGTGGGTCAGCGTGGCAACGTACCAGGCGGCTTCCGGCGGCGGCGCGCGTCATATGCGCGAGCTGCTGAGCCAGATGGGTCAGCTGCACAACCATGTTGCGGCAGAGCTGGCGAATCCGGCTTCCGCCATTCTGGATATCGAGCGCAAAGTGACGTCGCTGACCCGCAGCGGCGAGCTGCCGGTGGATAACTTCGGCGTACCGCTGGCGGGCAGCCTGATCCCGTGGATCGACAAACAGCTGGATAACGGCCAGAGCCGCGAAGAGTGGAAAGGCCAGGCGGAGACCAACAAGATCCTCGCCACCTCGTCCGTTATCCCGGTAGACGGCCTGTGCGTCCGCGTTGGCGCGCTGCGCTGCCACAGCCAGGCGTTCACCATCAAGCTGAAGAAAGATGTGTCTATCCCGACCGTTGAGGAGCTGCTGGCCGCGCACAACCCGTGGGCCAAAGTGGTACCGAACGATCGTGAGATTACCATGCGCGAGCTGACCCCAGCCGCGGTGACGGGCACCCTGACCACCCCGGTAGGGCGCCTGCGTAAACTGAATATGGGGCCGGAGTATCTGTCGGCCTTTACCGTTGGCGACCAGCTGTTGTGGGGCGCTGCGGAGCCGCTGCGCCGGATGCTTCGCCAGCTGGCGTAAGCGCAGGATGAACATAAAGGGGGTCTTCAAGCCCCCTTTTTTTTTGCGTAATACAAGGAGTAAACGCGGATGTTAGATTTTTCCCCACGGAGGTAACTCAGCCTTGGCTATGCTTTAAGTAAGGAATTCCTTACCTGAAGGTGGGACGGAGCAGGAGGATGCTGAGAGCACTGCGCCGTTCAGGTCAAAAAAAGTCGCCAGTTACAGGAATGAGCGACACTTACAACAGGATGAAAGCATGTCTAATCATATTGATAGAGACGTGATTAATGCGCTAATCGCCGGTCATTTCGCGGATCCCTTTTCCGTGCTCGGCATGCACCGTACTGACGCCGGGCTGGAAGTACGCGCATTATTACCCGATGCCACCGACGTGTGGGTTATTGAACCGAAAACCGGACGCAAAGTCGGCAAGCTCGAATGCCTCGACTCGCGTGGTTTCTTCAGCGGCGTCCTGCCACGTCGCAAAAACGCCTTTCGCTATCAGTTGGCCGTCACCTGGCACGGGCAGCAGAATCTGATTGATGACCCTTATCGCTTTGGTCCGCTGTTGCAGGATCTTGACGTCTGGCTGCTGTCCGAAGGGACCCACCTGCGCCCTTACGAAACGCTGGGCGCGCACGCTGCCACCATGGACGGCGTCACCGGTACCCGTTTCTCGGTGTGGGCGCCGAATGCCCGCCGCGTGTCGGTGGTGGGGCAGTTTAACTACTGGGATGGCAGACGCCACCCGATGCGATTCCGCAAAGAGTCCGGGATCTGGGAGCTGTTCGTTCCCGGCGCGCATAATGGCCAGCTGTATAAATTCGAACTGATTGACGCCCACGGCCATCTGCGGGTCAAAGCCGACCCTTACGCCTTTGAGTCGCAAATGCGTCCGGAAAGCGCCTCGCTTATCTGCGACCTGCCGCCCAAAGTGGAACAGCCGGCGGACCGCAAAGCGGCGAACCAGTTTGATGCCCCGATCTCTATCTATGAAGTGCATCTCGGCTCCTGGCGCCGTCATACCGATAATAATTTCTGGCTGAGCTACCGCGAGCTGGCCGACCAGCTGGTGCCCTACGCGAAATGGATGGGCTTCACCCATCTCGAACTGCTGCCGGTTAACGAGCACCCGTTCGACGGCAGCTGGGGCTATCAACCCACCGGGCTCTATGCGCCGACCCGCCGTTTCGGCACCCGCGACGATTTCCGTTACTTTATCAACGCCGCGCACGCCGCCGGGCTGAACGTCATTCTTGACTGGGTGCCCGGCCACTTCCCGGCGGATGATTTTGCCCTTGCCTCGTTTGACGGTACTTCGCTGTATGAGCACAGCGATCCACGCGAGGGGTATCACCAGGACTGGAATACCCTGATCTACAACTATGGTCGCCGCGAAGTCAGCAACTTCCTCGTCGGTAACGCGCTGTACTGGATCGAGCGCTTCGGTATTGATGCCCTGCGGGTCGACGCGGTGGCCTCAATGATCTATCGCGATTACAGCCGCAAGGCAGGTGAGTGGATCCCCAACGAATACGGCGGCCGGGAAAATCTGGAAGCTATTGAGTTTCTGCGCAGCACCAACCGCATCCTCGGCGAACAGACGCCGGGCGCGGTGACGATGGCGGAAGAGTCCACCGATTTTGCCGGGGTGACCCGTCCGCCAGCCGGCGGCGGCCTCGGTTTCTGGTTCAAATGGAACCTCGGCTGGATGCACGACACCCTGGATTACATGAAGCTCGATCCGGTGCATCGCCGCTACCATCATGACAAAATGACCTTCGGCATGCTCTACAACTACACCGAAAATTTTGTGCTGCCGCTCTCCCACGATGAAGTGGTGCACGGCAAAAAATCGATTCTCGACCGCATGCCGGGGGATGCCTGGCAGAAGTTTGCCAACCTGCGCGCCTACTACGGCTGGCTGTTCGCCTTCCCGGGTAAAAAACTGCTGTTTATGGGCAATGAGTTCGCTCAAGGCCGCGAGTGGAACCACGACGGCAGCCTCGACTGGCATCTGCTGGAGGGCGGCGACAACTGGCACCATGGCGTCCAGCGACTGGTGCGTGACCTGAACCATACCTACCGTCACCATAAAGCGCTGCACGAGCTGGATTTTGACCCCTACGGTTTCGAATGGCTGGTGGTCGACGACCATGAGCGTTCGGTGTTTGTCTTTGTGCGCCGCGACCGGGCCGGGAATGAGATTATCGTCGCCAGCAACTTCACGCCGGTGCCTCGCCATGACTACCGCTTCGGCATTAACCAGCCGGGACGCTGGCGCGAGGCGTTGAATACCGACTCCATGCACTATCACGGCAGCAACCAGGGTAACGGCGGTGTGGTGGAGAGCGACGCGATCGCCAGCCATGGCCGCGAACACTCGCTATCGTTGACCCTGCCTCCGCTGGCGACGATCTGGCTGGTCCGGGAGGCGCAATGACCTCACTGGCGGCAGGCAAACCTGCGCCGTTGGGCGCCAGCTATGACGGCAAGGGCGTGAATTTCGCCCTCTTCTCCGCCCATGCGGAGCGGGTGGAGCTGTGCGTATTCGACGAGCAGGGCAACGAGCAACGCGTCGATCTCCCGGCGCGCAGCGGCGACATCTGGCACGGCTGGCTGGACGCTGCCGGGCCGGGCCTGCGCTACGGCTATCGGGTGCATGGTCCCTGGGACCCGGCGCAGGGGCACCGCTTTAACCCGGCGAAGCTGCTGCTCGATCCCTGCGCGTATCGGGTCGAGGGCGATCTGCCGGATGACGAACGCCTGCATGGTGGAATGTGGGAGCCGGATCATCGCGACAGCGCCGCAATCGCGCCAAAATCGCAAGTGGTGGATCTGCATTACGACTGGCGGGGCGATAAGCCGCCGCGTACCCCGTGGGGGGAAACGGTGATTTATGAAGCGCACGTGAAAGGGCTCACCCTGTTGCACCCGCAGCTGCCGGAAGCCATTCGCGGAACTTATAAGGCGCTGGGCCACCCGGTGATGATCGCTTACTTCAAATCGCTGGGCATCAGCGCCCTCGAGCTGTTGCCGGTAGCGCAGTTCGCCAGCGAGCCGCGACTGCAGCGGATGGGCTTGAGCAACTACTGGGGCTACAACCCGCTGGCATGGTTCGCGCTGGATCCGCGCTATGCCAGCGATCCCGCGCGTGCCCTCAATGAGTTTCGTGATGCGGTTAAGGCGCTTCATGCCGCCGGCATCGAGGTGATTCTGGATATCGTGCTCAACCATAGCGCGGAAATTGATCTCGAAGGGCCCACCGTCTCCCTGCGCGGAATCGACAACCGTAGCTATTATTGGGTAAGGGAGGATGGCGATTATCACAACTGGACCGGCTGCGGTAATACGCTCAATCTCAGCCACCCCGGGGTGGTGGAATGGGCGCGCCAGTGTTTGCGCTTCTGGGTGGATGAGTGCCATGTTGACGGCTTTCGCTTCGACCTCGCCTCAGTGATGGGGCGGACGCCGGAATTCCGCCAGGATGCGCCGCTGTTCGAGGCTATCCGCCGCGACAGCGTGCTGTCGCAGGTGAAACTGATTGCGGAACCCTGGGATATCGGCCCGGGCGGCTATCAGGTGGCTAATTTTCCACCGCTGTTCGCCGAATGGAATGACCATTTTCGCGATATTTCCCGTCGTTTCTGGCTGCAGCAAAACGTCTCCCTCGGTGACTTTGCGCAACGCTTCGCGGCCTCCAGCGATCTCTTTGCTCGCGATGGCAAACGGCCATCGGCGACGGTGAACCTGGTGACGGCCCACGATGGCTTCACGCTCCGCGACTGCGTCTGTTTCAATCAGAAACACAATGAGGCAAACGGGGAGGAGAATCGCGATGGGACTAACAATAACTACAGCAACAATCATGGTATAGAGGGATTAGACGCCAATCTTGCGGTGATTGAACGGCGGCGCGCCAGCGTGCATGCGCTATTGACGACGCTGCTGCTGGCTCAGGGGACGCCAATGCTGCTGGCGGGCGATGAGCAGGGCCACAGCCAGCACGGCAACAATAATGCCTACTGCCAGGATAACGCGTTGACCTGGCTGGACTGGCGTCAGGCGAACCCGGGGTTAACCGCGTTTACCGCGGCGCTGATCCACCTGCGCCGTCGCATTCCAGCGCTCACCCGCAACCGCTGGTGGCAGGAGGGCGATGGCAATGTCCGCTGGCTTAATCGCAACGCCCAGCCGCTGACTGCCGGGGAGTGGCAGCAGGGCGCAGCGTGTATGCAGATCCAGTTGTCTGATCGCTGGCTGCTCACGCTGAACGCCACCTCAGAGGTGGTCGATATGGTTTTACCTGAGGGGGAATGGCGCGCCGTTCCTCCCTTCGCCGGAGAGGATAATCCGGTCATCATGGCTGTCTGGCATGGGCCCGCGCACGGAGTGTGCGTATTTCAAAGGTCGTAATCCCTGAAGCTTCCGGTTGAACTCGTGGCGGCGGCGCGGCGGGATGAGAAGGAAAGCTGGGGTGTAAAAAGGAGTTAATCATGGTTAGGCTTGAAAAAAACGATCCGCTGATGCTGGCGCGTCAATTACCCATCAAATCCGTGGCGTTGATCCTCGCGGGCGGGCGTGGCACCCGGCTCAAGGATCTCACCATTAAGCGTGCGAAACCTGCCGTTCACTTCGGCGGCAAGTTCCGTATTATCGATTTCGCATTATCTAACTGCATTAACTCAGGGATCCGCCGTATCGGCGTCATCACCCAGTATCAGTCGCACACGCTGGTGCAGCATATCCAGCGCGGCTGGTCGTTCTTCAGCGAAGAGATGAATGAGTTTGTCGATCTGCTGCCAGCCCAGCAGCGCGTGCACGGCGAAAACTGGTATCGCGGCACGGCGGACGCAGTGACGCAGAACCTGGACATCATCCGCCGCTACAAAGCGGAGTACGTGGTGATCCTCGCGGGCGATCATATTTATAAGCAGGATTACTCGCGCATGCTGATTGACCATGTCGAAAAAGGGGCGCGTTGCACCGTGGCCTGCATGCCGGTGCCCATTGAAGAGGCATCCGCCTTCGGCGTCATGGCGGTCGATGAAAACGAAAAAATCATTGAATTCGTCGAGAAACCCGCTAACCCGCCGGCGATGCCAACCGACCCGACCAAATCACTGGCCAGTATGGGCATTTATATCTTTGACGCCGCCTATCTTTATGAGCTGCTGGAAGAAGACGATCGCAACGAAAACTCCAGCCACGATTTCGGCAAAGATATCATTCCGAAGATCACCGAAGCTGGCATGGCTTATGCACATCCTTTCCCGCTCTCCTGCGTGCAGTCTGACCCGAACGCTGAGCCGTACTGGCGCGATGTGGGAACGCTGGAGGCCTACTGGAAGGCCAACCTCGATCTGGCGTCAGTCACGCCGGAACTGGATATGTACGACCAGAACTGGCCGATCCGCACCCATATGGAATCGCTGCCGCCGGCGAAGTTCGTCCAGGACCGCTCCGGTAGCCACGGCATGACCCTGAACTCGCTGGTTTCCGGCGGCTGCATTATCTCCGGGTCGGTGGTGGTGCAGTCGGTGCTGTTCCCGCGCGTGCGGGTGAACTCATTCTGTAACATTGATTCGGCAGTCTTGTTGCCAGATGTCTGGGTGGGGCGCTCATGCCGCCTGCGTCGCTGCGTGATTGACCGCGCCTGCGTCATCCCGGAAGGTATGGTGATTGGTGAGAACGCGGAAGAGGATGCACGCCGCTTCTATCGCTCAGAGGAAGGTATCGTGCTGGTGACCCGCGACATGCTGCGGAAATTGGGGCACAAACAGGAGCGCTAATGCAGGTCTTACATGTATGTTCTGAGATGTTCCCGCTGTTAAAGACGGGCGGTCTGGCGGACGTCATCGGCGCACTGCCGGCGGCGCAAATTGCGGAGGGTATCGACACCCGCGTGCTGTTGCCGGCGTTTCCCGATATCCGCCGCGGCGTGGTGGATGCCCAGGTGGTAACCCGCCGCGATACCTTCGCCGGGCGGATCACGCTGCTGTACGGCCACTTTAACGGCGTGGGGATCTACCTGATAGACGCCCCGCATCTCTATGACCGGCCGGGGAGCCCATACCACGATACCAACCAGCACGCTTATACCGACAACGTCCTGCGCTTTGCGCTGCTGGGCTGGGTGGGAAGCGAAATGGCCAGCGGACTGGATCCGTTCTGGCGCCCGGATGTGGTGCATGCCCATGACTGGCACGCCGGCCTGACGCCGGCCTACCTGGCGGCGCGCGGACGCCCGGCTAAATCGGTCTTTACCGTGCACAACCTGGCCTACCAGGGGATGTTTTACTCCTGGCATATGAATGATATCGAGCTGCCGTGGTCGTTTTACAACATGCATGGCCTCGAGTTTAACGGTCAGATCTCGTTTCTGAAGGCCGGTCTTTACTACGCCGACCATATTACGGCGGTAAGCCCGACCTACGCGCGCGAGATCACCGAACCGCAATACGCCTACGGCATGGAAGGGCTGCTGCGCCAGCGCCATCATGAAGGACGGCTGTCGGGGATCCTCAACGGCGTTGACGACGGTATCTGGAGTCCGCAAAACGATCTGCTGCTGCCGATGCGCTACGATCGCGACACGCTGGAGGAGAAGGCGGAGAACAAGCGTCAGCTGCAGATTGCGATGGGCCTGAAGGTCGATGACAAAGCGCCGCTGTTTGCCGTGGTCAGCCGCCTGACCAGCCAGAAAGGGCTGGATCTGGTGCTCGAAGCGCTGCCGGGTCTGCTTGAGCAGGGCGGCCAGCTGGCGCTGCTGGGCGCCGGCGATCCGGTGCTGCAGGAAGGTTTCCTCGCCGCCGCCGCCGAACATCCGGGCAAAGTGGGGGTGCAGATTGGCTACCATGAGGCCTTCTCCCATCGCATTATGGGCGGCGCCGACGTCATTCTGGTGCCGAGCCGCTTTGAACCGTGCGGCTTAACTCAGCTGTATGGTCTGAAGTACGGCACGCTGCCGCTGGTGCGCCGCACCGGGGGGCTGGCGGACACGGTCTCTGACAGTTCGCTGGAGAACCTTGCCGATGGTCTGGCGACAGGGTTTGTCTTTGAGGACAGCAATGCGCTGTCATTGCTGCGCGCTATCCGTCGCGCCTTTGTTCTCTGGTCGCGCCCGTCGCTCTGGCGCTATGTGCAGCGTCAGGCGATGAATATGGATTTTAGCTGGCAGGTTGCCGCGAACTCCTATCGCGAACTTTATCAACGCTTGATGTAACCACTGGAGTCATTGTTATGAATGTACCCTTTAGCTATGCATCACCGACGCTGAGCGTTGAGGCGTTAAAGCACTCTATTGCCTATAAGCTGATGTTTATCATCGGTAAAGATCCGGCCATCGCCAACAAGCATGAATGGCTTAACGCCACGCTGTTTGCCGTCCGCGATCGCATGGTGGAGCGCTGGCTGCGCTCCAACCGCGCGCAGCTCTCGCAGGAAGTGCGCCAGGTATACTATCTGTCGATGGAGTTCCTGATTGGCCGTACCCTCTCTAACGCGCTGCTGTCGCTGGGCATTTATGACGATGTGAGCAGCGCACTGGCGGAGATGGGGCTCGATCTGGAAGAGCTGATCGATGAAGAGAATGACCCCGGTCTTGGCAACGGCGGTCTGGGCCGTCTGGCGGCCTGCTTCCTGGATTCCCTGGCGGCGCTGGGTCTGCCGGGACGCGGTTACGGGATCCGCTACGACTACGGGATGTTTAAACAGAATATCGTCGATGGCCGACAAAAAGAGTCCCCTGACTACTGGCTGGAGTACGGTAACCCGTGGGAGTTTGAGCGCCACAACACCCGCTACAAAGTGCGTTTCGGCGGCCGCATTCAGCAGGAAGGAAAGAAAACCCGCTGGATTGAGACGGAAGAGATTATTGCGGAAGCCTACGACCAGATCATCCCCGGCTTTGACACCGACGCCACCAACACGCTGCGTCTGTGGAGCGCGCAGGCCAGTAGCGAAATTAACCTTGGTAAATTCAACCAGGGCGACTACTTCGCTGCGGTAGAGGATAAAAACCACTCCGAAAACGTCTCCCGCGTGCTCTATCCGGATGACTCGACCTACTCCGGACGCGAGCTGCGTCTGCGCCAGGAGTATTTCCTCGTGTCGGCGACGGTACAGGATATTTTGAGCCGCCATTACATGTTGCATAAGACCTTTGACAACCTGGCGGACAAGATTGCCATTCACCTCAATGACACCCACCCGGTGCTGTCAATACCGGAGCTGATGCGCCTGCTTATCGACGAACATAAATTCAGCTGGGACGAGGCGTTCGAGGTGACCTGTCAGGTCTTCTCCTATACCAACCATACGCTGATGAGCGAGGCGCTTGAGACCTGGCCGGTGGATATGCTGGGCAAAATTCTGCCGCGCCATCTGCAGATTATCTTCGAGATTAACGATTACTTCCTCAAGACCCTGCAGGAGCAGTATCCCAATGATACCGCGCTGCTCAGCCGAACCTCGATTATCGACGAGTCCAACGGCCGTCGCGTGCGGATGGCCTGGCTGGCGGTGGTGGTCAGCCACAAGGTCAACGGCGTGTCGGAGCTGCATTCGCGGCTGATGGTGGAGTCGCTGTTTGCCGAATTCGCTAAAATCTTCCCGATGCGCTTTACCAACGTCACCAACGGCGTCACGCCGCGCCGCTGGCTGGCGCTGGCCAACCCGCCGTTGTCGAAAGTGTTGGATGAGCATATCGGCCGCACCTGGCGGACCGATCTGAGCCAGCTTGACGAGCTGAAGCAGCATATCGACTATCCGACGGTCAATCAGGCGGTGCGTCAGGCTAAACTGGAAAACAAACAGCGGCTGGCCAGCTATATTGCGCAGCAGCTTAATGTGGTGGTGAATCCGAAGGCGTTGTTTGATGTGCAGATCAAACGCATCCATGAGTACAAACGCCAGCTGATGAATGTGCTGCACGTCATTACCCGCTATAACCGGATCAAAGCCGATCCGCAGGCGGAGTGGGTGCCGCGAGTGAACATTTTCGCCGGTAAGGCGGCCTCGGCTTACTACATGGCCAAGCATATTATTCACCTGATCAACGATGTGGCCGCGGTGATCAATAACGATCCGCAGATTGGCGACAAGCTGAAGGTGGTCTTTATCCCCAACTACAGCGTCAGCCTGGCGCAGCTGATTATTCCGGCGGCAGACCTGTCGGAACAGATCTCCCTCGCAGGCACTGAAGCTTCCGGCACCAGCAATATGAAGTTTGCCCTTAACGGAGCGCTGACTATCGGCACCCTCGACGGGGCGAACGTGGAGATGCAGGAGCACGTGGGCGAAGAGAATATCTTTATCTTCGGCAACACCGCGGAAGAGGTGGAGGAGCTACGTCGCAGCGGCTATAAACCACGCGAATACTACGAGCAGGATGAAGAGCTTCACCAGGCGCTGACGCAGATCGGTACCGGCGTGTTCAGCCCGGCGGAACCGGGGCGCTACCGCGACCTGCTGGATTCGCTGATTAACTTTGGCGACCACTACCAGGTGCTGGCGGACTATCGCAGCTATGTGGACTGTCAGGATCGCGTCGACGAGCTGTATCAACATCCGGAAGAGTGGGCCTATAAGGCGATGCTGAATATTGCCAACATGGGCTACTTCTCCTCTGACCGGACGATCCAGGAGTACGCGAAATATATCTGGCATATCGACCCGGTAAGGCTGTAAGCCAGTCAATGCAACTCAACGGGGCCATTTGGCCCCGTTTCTGTCTGTGCGGAGAACGTTTTATTCGGAAAAGTGCCGGGGAGGATTCAGGCTATTGCGGGAATATACTATTGACGTGAATTCGCCAGCAGTACGATAAATGCTCAATAAGTTTACGTTCATAGCCTAATGGCTATAATATGGATGATAGCCTTTAGGCTATGAGGGATCGCCTATGTGGGATGTAGAAACGACGGATACGTTTGATGCCTGGTTCGAATTACAAAGTAGAGCTTTAAAAGAGGATATGTTGGCCACGATGCTCATCTTGTCTGAGTTTGGTCCGCAGCTTGGGCGCCCGTATGTTGATACGGTGAAAGATTCAACGTTTCAGAATATGAAAGAACTCCGGGTTCAGCATCATGGGCTCCCCATCCGCGCCTTTTTTGCTTTTGATCCTCTGCGGAAAGCTATCGTTTTATGTGCGAGCAATAAGGATGGCATGAATGAGAAACGTTTTTACAAAGAGATGATTACTCTGGCTGACAGAGAATTCAGCCAACACCTGACTAAGGAGCGATAATGGCCACGCTAAAAGAACTCATGGCGAAACAGAGTCCTGAAAGCCAGCAGCGTATTGCAGCGAAAGCGGCAGAGATACGCCAGTCTGTCGCTTTAAACTTGCTTCGAGAAGAGTTGCAAATGTCGCAAACAGAGATGGCTGCGGCTATGGGGGTAAAGCAGCCAACGATCGCTAAAATGGAACAGGCTGATAACGATCCGCGGCTTTCGACCCTAAAACGCTACATTGCGGCATTGGGGGGAGAACTCAGTATAAATGTCACGTTGCCGACTGGAAAAAAAGTCTCGTTTAATTTGTGAACAGGTATCCGGGCCAAGCGCAAGCCATAGCCCGGGTATTTCTCTCCTGGCGCCACGCGATGTCAGGACGCTAACGACAGTTCAGACTTTCCCGCATGCTGCGCCAGCCATTCGCTGATGCGCGCTTGCTGCTCGCCATTCAGCCACATGCCCTGTTTGGTACGACGCCAGATGGCGTCATCCAGGCTGCGCACCCATTCGTGCTCAACCAGATACTTCAGCTCGGCTTCATAAAACTCATGGCCGAAATCTTCCCCCAGATCGCTCAGGGCGCTGGCTTCCTTCAGGATCCACTCGCTATTGCTCCCGTAGGTGCGGGCATAATGGCGGGCCAGTGATTCGCTGATGAACGGGAAGCGACGGCGTAGTTTTGCTGCATAGTCGTCGCGGTCGCCGCCGATATCGCCGCCGGGGAGCACCGCGGTTTTGGTCCATGCCGGGCCGATTCCTTTGTAATAGGGAGTCAGTTTTTCCAGCGCATGCTCGGCCAGCTTGCGATAGGTGGTCAGCTTCCCGCCGAAGACGGAGAGCAGCGGCGCCTGGCCGTTCTCATCGTGAATATCCAGCGTGTAGTCGCGGGTGATCGCCTGCGGCGAATCCGACTCGTCATCACACAGCGGACGGACGCCGGAGTAGGTCCAGACGATATCGTCCCGGCTGAGAGTCTTTTTAAAGTGCGCGTTATAGACGTTCAGCAGGTAATTAATCTCTTTATCATCAATGGCTACCGCTTTCGGATCGCCCTTATACTCGACGTCCGTCGTGCCGATGATGGAGAACTCATCCATCCACGGGATAACAAACACAATACGTTTATCTTCGTTTTGCAGAATATAGGCCTGCTTCTGAGTATGCACTCGCGGCACCACGATGTGGCTGCCCTTGATCAGGCGGATACCGTAAGGCGAGCGCAGATGCATCCCTTCGTCGAAGAACTGTTTGACCCATGGACCGGTGGCATTGACCAGACCGCGCGCCTTCCAGGTAAACTTCTCGCCGCTATCGATATCTTCCGCTTCCACCACCCACAGGCCATTCTCTCGTTTTGCCGAGATGGCGCGAGTGCGGGTCCGCACTTCGCCGCCTTTGCGGACAACCATCTGCGCGTTGGCCAGCACCAGGCGGGCATCGTCGACCCAGCAGTCGGAATATTCGAAACCGCGCACAATTTCCGGCTTAAGTACCGATTCTGCGCCAAAACGCAAGCCGGTGGAGCCCGGCAGGCTGGTGCGTTTGCCCAGATGATCGTACATAAACAAGCCGATACGGATCATCCATGCCGGACGCAGATGCGGACGATGCGGGAGACGAAAGCGCATCGGGAAGGCGATATGCGGAGCCATTTTTAACAGCACTTCACGCTCGGCCAGCGCTTCGCTGACCAGGCGGAACTCATAGTGTTCGAGGTAGCGTAGCCCGCCGTGGATAAGTTTGGAACTGGCGCTGGAGGTAGCGCAGGCGAGATCGCGCGCTTCCAGCATCAGTACGGATAAACCCCGCCCGGCGGCATCTGCCGCGATACCGGCACCGTTGATGCCTCCGCCTATCACAATCAGATCTTTGGTTTCCACGTTCTTACCCTCTCACACTTTCGTTTAAGCTCACAAATGCTCGATATCGCTCACTATAGCAAACAAACGCGCTTTTGGTAACATCAAAAAAACATTTTGGAGTGATGGGTGTAACATATTGGCGTTTCTTTACCGCCTGACGGTACACTACAGGGTAAAATTGGGCCGGCCATCGCCCGTCATGACGAGAAAGAGAAGAGAACCATGGAACAGTTTGAATGTATCAACGTTGAAGAAGCGCACCAGAAGCTGCATCAGCAGACGGCGGTGCTGGTGGATATCCGCGATCCGCAAAGCTATGCGATGGGCCATACGCCGGGCGCGTTTCATCTGACCAACGATACGCTGGGCGCGTTTATGCGTGACCACGACTTTGACACGGCGGTGATGGTGATGTGCTATCACGGCAACAGCAGCAAGGGCGCCGCGCAGTATCTGCTGCAGCAGGGGTTTGATAAGGTCTACAGCGTTGATGGCGGGTTCGACGCCTGGCATCGCCATTTCCCGGCGGAAGTGGCGCACGGGACGTTTTAACGGCTGGCAGGTATACTATCCCCCTTTGTGTGGAATAAGCGATTCGCTGCATGTTAATGATTACCTCTTTTGCCAATCCACGGGTGGCCCAGGCGTTTGTCGATTATATGGCGACGCAGGGGATTATCCTGACCATTCAGCAGCACGCCCAGAGCGACGTCTGGCTGGCTGATGAGAGTCAGGCCGGGCGTGTCAGGGCTGAGCTGGCCCGCTTCCTTGAGAACCCGGCGGATCCGCGTTATCTGGCGGCGAGCTGGCAGTCCGGACAGACCAATAGCGGGTTGCGCTATCAGCGCTTTCCTTTCTTTGCCACGCTGCGGCATAACGCCGGCCCGTTCACCTGGGCGATTCTGCTCATCTGCATCGCGGTGTTTATCCTGCAAAATCTGCTGGGCGATCAGCCGGTGATGATTTGGCTGGCCTGGCCCTACGATCCTTCGCTGCAGTTTGAAGCCTGGCGCTATTTCAGCCATGCTTTCATGCATTTCTCGCTGATGCATATTCTCTTCAACCTGCTATGGTGGTGGTATCTCGGCGGCGCGGTGGAAAAACGCATCGGCAGCGGCAAACTGGTGGTGATCACCGTTATCAGCGCCCTGTTGAGCGGCTTCGTGCAGCATCAGTTTAGCGGCCCGTGGTTTGGCGGCTTATCGGGCGTGGTCTATGCGCTGATGGGCTACGTCTGGCTGCGGGGCGAGCGCGATCCGCAGAGCGGTATTTATCTGCAGCGCGGGTTGATACTCTTTTCTTTAGTGTGGTTAATTGCTGGCTGGTTTGACGTTTTCGGCATGGCGATCGCTAACGGCGCGCATGTGGCTGGTCTGGCGACCGGCCTGGCGATGGCGTTTGTTGATACCTTACATGGGCGAAAACGCGCATAAAGACTTACCGACAGGGGTCGGGTAGGCGACATTTTTCCAGGGATATTTCATGAAACAAACACAACGTCATGACGCGATTATCGAGCTGGTAAAAAAACAGGGTTACGTCAGCACGGAAGAGCTGGTTGAGCAGTTCGCGGTCAGCCCGCAGACCATCCGCCGCGACCTGAATGATTTAGCCGAACAGAAAATGATCCTCCGCCATCACGGCGGCGCGGCGCTGCCCTCCAGCTCGGTGAACACCTCCTGGCACGATCGCAAAGCGACCCAGACGGCGGAAAAAGAGCGTATCGCCCGGCGGGTAGCCAGCGAGATCCCCGACGGGGCGACGCTGTTTATTGATATCGGCACCACGCCGGAAGCGGTGGCGCACGCCCTGCTCGATCACCACGATTTGCGCATTGTCACCAATAACCTGAACGTGGCCAACACGCTGATGGTTAAAGAGGACTTCCGCATTATTCTCGCCGGTGGTGAACTGCGTAGTCGCGACGGCGGGATCATTGGGGAAGCGACCCTGGATTTTATCTCGCAGTTCCGTCTCGACTTCGGCATTCTTGGCATCAGCGGCGTCGACAGCGATGGCTCGCTGCTGGAGTTTGATTATCATGAAGTGCGCACCAAGCGCGCGATCATTGAGAATTCACGCCACGTGATGCTGGTGGTGGATCATACCAAGTTTGGCCGCAATGCGATGGTCAATATGGGTAGTATCAGTATGGTTGATGCGGTCTATACCGACGTGCTGCCGCCGGCGGGCGTGCTGAAGGTCATCACCGATAACAACCTCCAGCTGGAGCTGTGCTAAACGGCAACGGCGTCGTCAGACGCCGTATCCCATCATTTTGAGTAACTGCTGAGCATGCTGCACCGCGTCCTGCCGGTGGGCGACGCCCAGTTTCTGATACAGGTTGCGAATGTGGGTCTTGATGGTGGTGGCCGCCACGTCAAGCTCGCCGGCAATCTGCTCGTTGCTGTAACCGGAATAGATTAAGCCAAGCACCTGCCATTCGCGCTGGGTCAGCGGGCTGGTGCGGATAAGCTCCGGCACCTCCGGGTGATTCAGCAGCCGCTCGACGAACCCTTCGTCAAAGTGGGCGAATTTGTGGCGATGATGCTGGTTGATGTCGCGCAGAATACGCTGGGCACGGTGTTGCTCCAGCTCCGGCAGAGTGTTTAGCTGGATCAGCTGGCGCAGCTGCTGAGCCATCGCCTCGCCTTCAATCACAAAGTGGTTGATAAAGCCGGTGCGGTTGGCGAGCGTCAGGGCTTCGAGCAAGGCTTTCTGCGCTTCGCTCTTGCGTCCTGCCTGCCAGTACAGTTGGTTGAGCAGCAGCAGGTTGCGGTTGAGATCGCTCATCAAACGCAGCGAACGCGCATTTTCGTTCAGCTCTTCCAGCACCATTTCCGCCGGTTCGAAATCGCCCAGCAGGATCTGCGCCCGGGCAATGTTGCGCCACTGGCTCTGCAGGAAGTGGTTGTTGGCGAATTCCGGCTTCGGCGTCTGGCGCAGCCAGTTGGCCGCCGCGGTTTTATCGCCGGTCATCTGCCAGTAGATCACCCGCACCTTATCGGCGTTGGAGACCCAGTCGCTGTGATAGTGACCGTTACCGAGCAGGTTTTCCAGCCGGTTCAGGTGGCTACGGGCATTATCGAGATCGCCGCGCGCCAGCGAGCACTGGACCATCAGCGCCAGACACTGCAGCTGCTGCTGCGGCTGATAAGTTGAGAGAACGTCCATTCCCTGGCGGGCGCAGGCTTCAGCTTCGTCGAGGCGCGCCCATGCCCACAGCAGCTGAGAACGGATGCGCAGCAGGAACTCATGCATCGGCAACTGCTCAAGGTGCTGTTCACGCACCAGCTGGAAGGCTTTCTCCTGGCTCTCCCAGGCAGCCTGCAGGAAGCCCTGGGCAAAGAGAATTTCACTTTGCTGAATAATGCTCCACAGCGCGTAATGCCACACGTCGTGACGGCGGGCCATCTGTTCGGTCTGCTGCATCACGGCGAGGGATTTGGTCAGTTTCCCCTTGCAATGGAGGACTTCGCCATGCACCGAGGTGGCGACGATGCGGCTGTAATAGTTGGCCAGCGGCAGCTCTTCCAGGGCCACCATCGACAGACGTTCCGCTTCGTCCTGGTCGCCGTCGTTAATCGCTACCTGTGCGCGCAGCGCGTTGAAATCGCCATGCATCGCGGTGTCCATTTCCACACTCATCTCCTGCTCGGCGCGCGCCAGCAGGGTGTTGACTTCGCTGTAACGATGCTGGCTCTGCATCAGCCAGGCCTGCAGCAGGATCAGGCGCGGATTTTCCAGCAGATTTGACCAGGGCAGCGCCGACAGCGACTGCTCCAGCAGCCCCAGTTCGCTATGGTTAAACATGCCCCAGGCGTGGTTGAGTAAGATATCGCGCAGCATTTTGGCATCGCCAGCGGCCAGCGCATGATGAATGGCCTCGCTGGGGAACCCTTGCGCCATCCAGCTTTCCGCCGCAGCGCGGTGGATCTCCGGCAGTTCAACCGCCAGCTCCCACTGACAACGCTGGCGCAGGAAGCTGCCAAACAGCGGGTGATAGCGGAACCATTCACCGGAATCATCCATCCGCTGCAGGAATAGCCCCTGGCGTTCGATCTCCTCCAGCTGCATCTGGCCATTCTCTTCGCCGGTGACGCGCACGATTAACGCGTCGTTCATCGAGCGCAGCAGAGAACTCTTCAGCAAAAAGTTACGCGTGCGGGCGTCGACGTTATCCAGTACTTCATCCACCAGATAATCCGACAGATGGCTGGCGTTAATCCCGGCGAGGCGGCGGGCGGAGTGTTGGGCGGAAGAGTTATTCTGGCGGGCGGAGAGGGCGATAAGCTGCAGCGCGGTGGCCCACCCGGCGACATCGTCGCACAGCCGGCTGCTGTCGTCGGCTTCGATTGGCGACGTCAGACGGCAGTCGAAAAATTGTTTCGCTTCCTGGTGGGTAAAGGCCAGCTGCTGGCTGCCAATCTCCAGAAGCTGATCGCGGACGCGCAGGTTGGCAATGCCCAGCTGCGGCAGGTTACGCGACAGCACCACCAGGGTCATATTCTCCGGCTGATGGCGCAGGAAAAAGCGCATCGCGTCATGGATCACCGGATTATTGATCAGATGGTAATCGTCAATGACGAGATACAGCGGGCGCTGCCAGTCGGCAAGTTCAATAAACAGCTGCGCAAAAAGAGAGGAGAGGCTGGCGTACTGGCGCTTTTGCACCATCGCTTCACTGGCCGCGCAGTGGTTGCCGGTGGCCTGCTGGATCGCCGCGATCAGATAGCTGGCAAAACGCTCCTGCTGATTGTCGCCTTCGTCCAGCGAAAACCACCCGAGATCGTTTTTACCCGCGGCCCACTGAGAAATGAGCGTTGTTTTACCGTACCCGGCAGGGCTGGTGATCAGCACGAGACGATAATTGTTCGCGCCGGAAAGTTTCGCCAGTAAACGCTCACGAACCACAGTGTGTTCAAGGCGGACCGGACGACTTAATTTGGACGGAATCAACATAGTTCTACATTTCGCTGTGCAAGAGAGAGGTTGCGATTTTTTTTGCGCTTCGTAATTAATATCTAATAAGGTCGGTGATTATGAAATTTATTGCAAGTTATGTCCGAACTTTATGCTCTTGAATTTGCTCTATGTCACAAATTTTGACATTGGTTGAGAATGGGGAAAAATCGCAGGCAGAACTCGCCGCCAGCGGTTTTCAGGCGGCGGCTGGCGGAGCGGGGAGAGATTTATTTTATGTGAAGAGTAGTTGTTTGTTTTTATTAAATTATTGTCAGTGATTTCTTAGAAGTAATCTTTTTTGCGGATCAATGTGATGAAATGTGCTTATTTCTCCAGAGCTCTCTATTTATTTTTTTAATAACCTGGCGAGAGGCGGAAAGATTTTTAGCGCGTATTGGCCTGTAACAAATTTTTTCCCTGCGGACGTAACCTCTCGATTGTCATATCGCGGTGATTTTTACAGCATATTTTTGCCTTCTCACCCACACTATAGTGTCCAGGATCACACTTTTCGCTCATCCCCGCCACTCCTCCCTGTCTAATCCCCGTCGGGATGAGGACGATGAATCGGGAGGTCGGCACACTAGCGCCATCGTTTTAGTAAAGGACCCGGATCTCATTATGTCACAGACTTCATTTAACAAAGCTCAGTTTCAGGCTGCACTGACGCGTCAGTGGCAGCATTTTGGTTTACAGTCCGCTTCCGAGATGACACAGCGTCAATGGTGGCGCGCGGTCAGCGGAGCGCTGGCGGAACTTCTGGCGGCGCAGCCGGTAGCGAAACCGGCGCAAGGACAGCGTCACGTTAACTACATCTCGATGGAGTTTCTGATTGGTCGCCTGACCGGCAACAACCTGCTCAACCTGGGCTGGTACGAGGGCGTCAGCGACGCACTGAAAGGCTACGACGTCAACCTCACCGATCTGCTGGAAGAAGAGACAGACCCGGCGCTGGGTAACGGCGGCCTGGGACGTCTGGCAGCCTGCTTCCTCGACTCCATGGCGACGGTGGGGCAGTCGGCGACCGGTTACGGCCTCAACTATCAGTATGGTCTGTTCCGCCAGTCCTTTGACGATGGCCAGCAGATGGAAGCCCCGGACGACTGGGGGCGTAACAGCTACCCGTGGTTCCGCCATAACGAGGCGCTGGATGTCCAGGTCGGCATCGGCGGGAAAGTCAGCAAAAACGGCGAATGGCAGCCGGCGTTCGTCATTACCGGCGAAGCCTGGGACCTGCCGGTGCTTGGCTATCGCAACAACGTCGCCCAGCCGCTGCGTCTGTGGCAGGCCAAACACGCTCATCCGTTCAACCTGACCAAATTCAACGATGGCGATTTCCTGCGCGCCGAGCAGCAGGGCATCGACGCGGAAAAACTGACCAAGGTGCTGTACCCGAACGACAACCATCAGGCCGGTAAAAAACTGCGCCTGATGCAGCAGTACTTCCAGTGCGCCTGCTCAGTGGCCGATATCCTGCGTCGTCATCATCTGGCAGGCCGCAAGCTGGCCGAGCTGGCGGATTACGAAGTGATCCAGCTGAACGATACGCACCCGACCATCGCCATTCCGGAGCTGCTGCGCGTGCTGATCGACGAGCACCAGCTGAGCTGGGACGACGCCTGGGCGATCACCAGTAAAACCTTTGCTTACACCAACCACACCCTGATGCCGGAAGCGCTGGAGTGCTGGGATGAGAAGCTGGTGAAAGCGCTGCTGCCGCGCCATATGCAGATCATTAAAGAAATCAACGACCGCTTTAAACAGCTGGTGGACAAAACCTGGCCGGGCGATAAGCAGGTCTGGGCGAAGCTGGCGGTGGTGCATGACAAGCAGGTTCGGATGGCCAACATGTGCGTGGTGGGCGGCTTTGCTGTCAACGGCGTGGCGGCGCTGCACTCGGACCTGGTGGTAAAAGATTTGTTCCCGGAATATAACCAGCTGTGGCCGAACAAATTCCATAACGTGACCAACGGCATCACGCCGCGCCGCTGGATCAAGCAGTGCAACCCGGCGCTGGCCTCGCTGCTGGATGAGACGCTGAAAAAAGAGTGGGCCAATGACCTCGACCAGCTGATCAATCTGGAAAAATACGCTGACGATGCGGCATTCCGTCAGACCTATCGCGATATCAAGCAGGCCAACAAAGTTCATCTGGCCGAGTTTGTGAAGCAGCGTACCGGGATTGAGATCAACCCGCAGGCGATTTTCGATATTCAGATCAAACGCCTGCACGAGTACAAGCGTCAGCACCTTAACCTGCTGCATATTCTTGCGCTGTACAAAGAGATCCGCGAAAACCCGCAGGCGGACCGCGTGCCGCGCGTCTTCCTGTTCGGCGCGAAAGCGGCGCCGGGCTACTATCTGGCGAAAAACATTATTTTTGCCATCAATAAGGTAGCGGAAGCGATCAACAATGACCCGAAAGTCGGCGATAAGCTGAAGGTGGTCTTCCTGCCGGACTATTGTGTATCGGCAGCGGAAAAACTGATCCCGGCGGCGGATATCTCCGAGCAGATCTCCACCGCGGGTAAAGAAGCCTCTGGCACCGGCAACATGAAGCTGGCGCTGAACGGCGCGCTGACCGTCGGGACGCTGGATGGCGCTAACGTGGAAATCGCTGAGCAGGTGGGCGAGGAAAACATCTTTATCTTCGGCCACACGGTTGAAGAGGTGAAAGCCCTGAAAGCGAAAGGCTACGATCCGCTGAAATGGCGTAAAAAAGACAAGCTGCTCGATGCGGTGCTTAAGGAGCTGGAGAACGGCACCTACAGCAACGGCGACAAGCATGCCTTCGATCAGATGCTGCACAGCCTGCTGCAGGGCGGCGATCCGTACCTGGTGCTGGCCGATTTCGAAGCCTACGTAGCGGCGCAAAAACGGGTAGATGAGCTGTATCGCGACGAGGAGGCCTGGACCCGCGCGGCTATCCTCAACACCGCGCGCTGCGGCATGTTCAGCTCCGACCGCTCGATCCGCGATTATCAGCAACGTATCTGGCAGGCGAAACGCTAAAGGAAGGCCTATGGAGAGTAAACGCCTCGATAATGCCGCGCTGGCGGCGGGCATCAGCCCCAGCTATATCAACGCGCACGGTAAGCCGCAGTCTATCGCGGCTGTCACCAAACAGCGCCTGCTGGATGCGATGCATCGCTCTACCGCCGCCACGAAAGTGGCGGTTAACCCGCTGCCGAACGTGAAAATTTTCACCCACGGCAAAAAAATGTCGCTGCCGGTGGCAGGACGCGGTGAGTATCAGTGGATCCTGACCACTGAGGACGGTAAGCAGTATCAAGGGAAAACCCGCGGCGGCGAGACGCTGCCGCTGCCGGCTAAACTGCCGGAGGGGTACCACTCCCTGACGCTCATCCAGGAGGGAGAGCGTTGGCACTGCCGGACCATTGTCGCGCCGGCGCGCTGCTACGAACCGCAGCCGCTGAAAGAGGGGAAAAAGCTGTGGGGCACCTGCGTGCAGCTTTATACCCTGCGCTCGGAGAAAAACTGGGGGATCGGCGATTTTGGCGATCTGCGGGCCATGTTGCCGGAAATCGCCCGCCGCGGCGGGTCGTTTATTGGCCTTAACCCGATACATGCTCTCTATCCGGCGAACCCGGAGAGCGCCAGTCCGTATAGCCCGTCTTCACGTCGCTGGCTGAACGTCATCTACATCGACGTTAATGCGGTTGAAGATTTCCAGCGTAGCGAAGAGGCGCAGGCGTGGTGGCAGTCCGCAGCGACCCAGCAGGCCTTGCAGGCGGCGCGGCAAACGGATGATGTCGACTATACCGCGGTCACCACGCTGAAAATGACCGCGCTGCGTATGGCGTGGAAACGATTCTCTCGTCGTGAAGATGAGCAGATGACAGCGTTCCGCGAGTTTGTTCTGCGCGAAGGGGAAAGCCTCTACTGGCAGGCCGCTTTCGATGCGCTTCACGCCTGGCAGGTACAACAGGACCCGCTGCGCTGGGGCTGGCCGGCCTGGCCGAAGGCCTTTCAGGATATCGACAGCCCGGAGGTGAAAGCCTTCTGCATTGAGCATGAGGACGACGTCAGTTTCTATCTCTGGCTGCAGTGGCTGGCCTGGAGCCAGTTCGCCGCCTGCTGGGAAACCAGCCAGCGCGACGGGATGCCGATTGGCCTCTACCGCGATCTGGCGGTGGGCGTCGCCGAAGGCGGGTCGGAGACCTGGTGCGACCGTGAGCTGTACTGCCTGAAAGCGTCCGTGGGCGCGCCGCCGGATATTCTGGGCCCGCTGGGCCAGAACTGGGGCCTGCCGCCGATGGATCCGCATATTATTGCCGCTCGCGCCTATGAGCCGTTTATTGATCTGCTGCGCGCCAATATGCAGAACTGCGGCGCGCTGCGCATCGATCACGTGATGTCGGTGCTGCGTTTGTGGTGGATCCCCTATGGTGAAACCGCCGACCATGGCGCTTACGTTCAGTATCCCGTCGACGATCTGCTGTCGCTCCTGGCCCTGGAAAGCCAGCGTCATCGCTGCATGGTGATCGGTGAAGATCTGGGCACGGTACCGGTGGAGATTGTCAGCAAGTTACGCAATAGCGGCGTCTATTCTTATAAGGTGCTCTATTTTGAGAGTGATGCAGAGAAAACGTTCCGCGCGCCGGCGCTGTACCCGGAGCAATCAATGGCTGTGGCGACAACGCACGACCTGCCCACCCTCCGCGGCTACTGGGAAAGCGGCGATCTGACGTTAGGTAAAGCGCTGGGGCTCTATCCCGACGAGGTGGTGCTGCGCGGACTGTACCAGGACCGCGAGCTGGCGAAGCAAGGGCTGCTGGATGCGTTGCATAAGTACGGCTGTCTGCCCAAACGTGCCGGGCATAAGGCCTCGTTGATGAGCATGACCGGGATCCTCAACCGGGGGATGCAGCGTTACATTGCCGACAGTAACAGTGCGCTACTGGGCCTGCAGCCGGAAGACTGGCTGGAGATGGCGTCGCCGGTTAACATTCCGGGCACCAGCACTGAGTACCCGAACTGGCGCCGGAAGCTGTCCGTCACCCTGGAGCAGATGTTTGCCGATGAACAGGTCAATAAGCTGATTAAGGATCTGGATAAACGGCGCAAGGCGGCGAGCAAGAAAGCCGCCGCCAGATGACTTCCCGCCGCGTCGTTTGCTGCGCGGCGATGAGCATGTCCGATAAAAAAGGGCGGTCCGCATAATGCGGACCGCCCTTTTTCTGTGCGGGAGTCTCCTTACACCACCATCCCCAGCAGCAGACAGCCTACCAGACCGCATACTGAGATAATGGTTTCCAGCACCGACCAGGACCTGATGGTCTCGCCGATGGTCAGGTTAAAGTACTCTTTGAACAGCCAGAAACCCGGATCGTTGACGTGAGAGAAGATAACGCTGCCGGAGCCAACGGCGATAACCATCAGTTCCGGGCTGACGCCGGTGGTGGCGATCAGCGGCGCGGCAATCCCGCCTGCGGTGATGGCGGCAACGGTCGCCGAACCCAGCGCGATACGCAGCACTGCGGCGATTGACCACGCCATAAACAGCGGAGACATGTTCGATTCGTGCATGATAGAGGCGATGTATTTATCCATGCCGCTATCCACCAGCACCTGCTTGAAGGCGCCGCCACCGCCGATGATCAACAGCATCATGGCGATGATTTTAATAGAAGAAGTCAGGGTATCGTTGATCTGCTCCATGGAGCGGCCGCGGTTCAAACCGAAGGTGAACAGGGCGATCAGTACCGCAATCAGGGTGGCCATCACCGGGTCGCCGAAGAACTCAGCAATCGGCAGGAAGGCGTGGCCCTTCGGCAGGATCATCTCGGCCACGGCGCGCATCGCCATCAGGATCACCGGTACCAGCGAGGTCCAGACGCTGACGCCAAAGCCAGGCATCTCTTCTTCAGTGAATACTTTCGGGTTATGCAGGCCTTCCGGGATCGGCTTATCAATGCCTTTCAGGAAGCGCGCAAACACCGGCCCTGCCAGGATAACCGTCGGGATAGCCAGAATGGTGCCGTAGAGCAGCGTTTTGCCCATATCGGCATGGAAGATGGTGGCAATCGCGGTCGGACCCGGATGCGGCGGCAGGAAGCCGTGGGTGACAGAGAGCGCGGCGGCCATCGGGACACCGACGTACAGCAGCGGGATGCGGGCCGAGGCGGCGATGGTAAATACCAGCGGCAGCATCAGCACGAAGCCTACTTCATAGAACAGCGCGAAGCCGACGGTGAAGCCGGTCAGGACCACGGCCCACTGAATATGCTTCTTACCGAACTTATTGATAAGGGTAGTGGCGATACGCTGGGCGCCGCCGCAGTCTGCCAGCAGTTTACCGAGCATAGCGCCGAAGCCCATGATCAGCGCGAGGCTGCCAAGGGTGCCGCCAACGCCGTTCTTGATAGAGACGATCACTTTATCCAGCGGCATACCCTGCATTAATCCGACGGCGAGCGCCACCAGAACCAGCGCAATGAAGCCGTTCATTTTGAAACGGATCATTAACAGCAATAACAGGGCAACCCCGATAGCAACGATGATTAATGGCATGATTTACCTGGCCTTAATTTGTTATGGGTAACGTCAAAGATTCAACCTGTAAGACATCTGCCCCATGTGGGAGCAAAATAGTCTGGCACCGTAAATACTTGCATTATCCTTACCCAGAGAAAGGATAGCTGGCTATTTTTTTGCCGGTGGTGCCTGAAGTGGATGATACGGGTAACATGTGAGGGTTGAGAATCACCTGACGGGGGAAAATGTTAAATATGAGACTTAAGTCATACTCTTTCCCCGGTTTTTGCCGGTCATTTAGCGGGAGATGTTGCGCGGTAACACAGAAAGGGCCAGGGAGGACCGGCGGCAGGGTGCCGCCGGAGGAAGGGCTTAGTAGTAGGAGTGCTCGCCGCGCTGATGCTCGGTCAGATCGCGAACCCCTTTCAGCTCCGGAAACTCGTTCAGCAGCTGCTTTTCAATGCCTTCTTTCAGGGTCACGTCAACCATCGAACAGCCGTTGCATCCGCCGCCGAACTGCAGAATAGCCAGACCGTCGTCGGTGATCTCCATCAGCGACACGCGGCCGCCGTGGCCCGCCAGCTGCGGGTTAATCTGCGACTGCAGCAGGTACTCGACGCGCTCCATCAGCGGGGCATCGTCAGAGACTTTGCGCATCTTGGCGTTCGGCGCTTTCAGCGTCAGCTGCGAGCCAAGCTGGTCGGTGACGAAATCAATTTCAGCGTCTTCCAGATAGGGCGCGCTGAGCTCATCGACATAGGCGGTCAGCTGTTCAAATTTCAGCGCCGTGTCGGTGTCTTCCACCGCATCCGGTGGGCAGTAAGATACGCCGCACTCAGCGTTTGGGGTGCCGGGATTAATCACAAATACGCGAATTTGCGTCCCTTCTTCCTGATTTGCCAGCAGTTTGGCAAAGTGCGCTTGTGCAGCATCGGAAATACGGATCATAGCGTTGGCCTAATAGTTGACTATTTTACTGGGTTATAATACGCCCATCAGCGGGGGTCTACAAGGTACGGCACAAACACCATACCTGAACCGTCGCGGCGCCGTTTCGCAAAAGCAGGCGGGATATCTCGGCGACGGTGCTGCCGGTCGTGACGACATCATCCACGATAGCGATATGGAGTCCCTCCACGGCAAATTCAAGCTGAAAGGCATTTTTCAGGTTCTGCCTGCGCTGGCGGGCATTGAGCGAATGTTGGACGGCGCCGGCTCGCTGGCGCGTCAGGCCTTCCCGATGCCAGACGCAACCTCGCCAGCGGGCTAACGGTCGGCACAGTTCGTCACACTGATTATAACCCCGGCGCCAGCGACGACGGCGCCACAGCGGTACGCCGACCATACCGTCCACCGGCGGCAAATCGTGCCGCTGCTTAAGGCGCAGCTGCAGCAGACGCGCCAGGGCGGGCCCCAGCTCCGGACGATGGTGAAACTTCAACTGCTGGACCAGACCGCTCAGCGGCGGGCGATAGCCGTTGACCGCCACCAGCCGATGCCAGGGAGGCGGCTTTTGCAGGCAGCGGCCGCAGGGGTGATGGGATGTCGCCGCCGGCAGGCCACACTGTGGGCAGAGCGGGGGGCTGGCGAGCAGGGCGCGGCTGCAACGAGAGCAGAACCCCCAGTGGGCGAGCGCCAGCGGCATTTGGCATAGCCAGCATAAGCTGTGTGCTGTTAGCATATTTGGCCTTCTGTCCAGTAAAAAAGAGAACGGTAACGGATGAACGACATCTGGTGGCAAACAATCGGCGAAGGGGATTGTCATCTTGTGCTGCTGCACGGCTGGGGATTGAACGCTCAGGTATGGGATTGCATCACGCCGCAGCTGGCTTCGCATTTTACCCTGCACCTGGTGGATCTGCCTGGCTATGGCCGCAGCGGCGGGTATGGGGCGATGTCGCTCGAGGCGATGGCGCAGCGGGTGCTGGAGCAGGCTCCTCCTCAGGCGGTGTGGCTGGGCTGGAGCCTGGGCGGGCTGGTGGCAAGCCAGGTGGCGATGATGCACCCGGAACGCGTGCAGGCGCTGGTGACGGTTGCCTCTTCCCCCTGTTTCGCGGCCCGTGACGACTGGCCCGGCATCAAGCCCGAGGTGCTGGCCGGGTTTCAGCAGCAGCTGAGCGACGATTTCCAGCGCACCGTCGAGCGATTCCTCGCCCTGCAAACCATGGGCACAGAGAGCGCGCGTCAGGATGCGCGGGCGTTAAAGCAGGCGGTGCTCTCGCTGCCGATGCCTTCTGCCGAGGCGCTGAACGGCGGACTGGAGATCCTCAGAACCGTCGATCTGCGCCAGGCGCTGGTTGGGTTGCCGATACCGTTTCTGCGGCTGTATGGCCGGCTGGACGGACTGGTGCCGCGCAAGATTGTCCCGCTGCTGGATGAGCTGTGGCCGGAAAGCGAGTCAATCCTCTTCGATAAGGCGGCGCATGCGCCGTTTGTTTCCCATCCCGCGGCCTTCTGCGAGCCGCTGCTGGCGTTGAAAAAGCGGCTGGGGTAATTTTTTTTGCCGCGCCATGGTAAATGGGCCATTCCTAGCAATACTTAGGTTGTTACGGTGGTTGATTATTTCATTCCGCCACCGTGACCTACAATAACAACCTTATGGAGAGTAGAGGCTATGAAACTTGTTACAGGAATGGTTGCATCTCTGGTGATTGGCACCCTGTCTTTTGGCGCATTTGCCGCGAAAGAGATCCAAAAAGAAGACGTGGCGAAGATGAATTTGACCAAGGTCGGCAGCATCACGACCTCCAGGACGACGTCACCGATGGACGCCCGACGCGATCTGTCTAAAAAAGCCGATGAGCTGGGTGGGAAATACTTTGTGGTGATTGCCGGGCAGAAAAACGAAAAAACCGTACACGCTAACGCTGACGTTTATAAATAATCCAGTCATAAAAAACGGGCCTGTTGGCCCGTTTTTCACTGCTTTCTTACTCGTTTTACCCGTTGCACGACCAGGCCTGACTCCTTTCATCGCAGCGCCCACCACTCCTGCTGGCACGCCGCTTTCCCTTCAGGACAGCTTTTACAGCTGCCTGAGAGACAGCCCTCGCTCGTTTCGCTGATCCGTACCACCTTACCCATGGCTTCCATCCGTTCCAGCATCGCGTCAATCAGCGGCTGAGGCGTCCGCAGGCGGGCACTGAGCTGTTTCGCCTCCATACGGCCCTGCAGGGCCAGCATATCGCGGACTTCCATTAACGACGCCACAGACCCTCCTTAGTGGCAATCGCCAGCCGGGCTGGAACAGCAGGAGGCCGGCGTTTTTCGGGTGGCCAGCAGCGAGACGTCCACCCGGCTGCGCGCCCGGCGCAGCAGGCCGAAGAGCACCACGTTGAACAACACCACCGCCAGGATACACACCAGGCTGTAGCGCGGATGGTCGCTAAAGCTGACGGTCTGGTAATAAAGCGTCGAGAGCGAATAGGCGATATTCAGCCCCCACAGGATGGAGAAGGTCATCCAGCCGCGGCTCGATTCGCGGGCGATGGCGCCCATCACCGAGATGCAGGGGATATAGAGCAGAACGAAGATCAGGTAGCTGTATGCCGCCGCCGCGCTGCCAAATTTACTGCCCATCACGCCCATGGCGCCGGTGGCCATCTCGCCATCGCCTTTGCTGGCTTCGATGGGGTTGGCCAGGACGCTGAGGCTGAAGGTGTCTTTCAGTCCCTGCCATGTCTCGTCGACGGCGGCCAGCAGTTCTTCGCCGAGGCTGAAGGTCTGCGGATTGAACTCCTCATTCTGGATATCTTCGGCGGTATAGAGGGTGTTCAGCGTACCGACCACCACCTCCTTCGCCATCGCGCCGGTAAACAGGCCGACGGTGGCCTGCCAGTTATCTTCATGCACGCCGATCGGTTTAAACACCGGCGTAATGACCCGGCTCACCGAGGCCAGCGCGGAGTCGTTGATGTTGTCGACGACCTTACCGCTCAGCGAGAAGCTGTTCAGCGCGCTGAGGAAGATGCTGACAATGACGATCACCTTCCCGGCGCGCAGCACAAAGCCTTTCAGGCGCTGCCAGGTCTGGATAATCAGGCTCTTGATGTGCGGGACGTGGTACACCGGCAGCTCCATCACGAACGGCGAGGCTTCGCCACGCATAATGGTGTGCTTCAGCATCAGGCCGGTGAGAATGGCCATCACAATGCCCAGCACGTAGAGCGAGAAGACCGCCAGCGCACCGTTCTGACCAAAGAACGCGGCTGCGAAGACGGCGAAGATCGCCAGCCGCGCGCCGCAGGACATAAACGGCGCCATCATAATGGTCATCAGACGCTCGCGCGGCGCGTCAAGGGTACGGGCGCCCATCACCGACGGCACGTTGCAGCCGAAACCGACAATCAACGGGACAAAGGATTTCCCCGGCAGGCCGAGGGCTTGCATCAGGCGGTCCATGACAAAGGCGGCGCGCGCCATGTAGCCGGAGTCCTCGAGGAAGGAGAGGAACAGATACATCATGCCGATCTGCGGCACCAGCGGTAGCACGGTGTTGATACCGCCGCCGATCCCCTGGGCGAGGAACACGGTCAGCCAGTCCGGGAAGTGCAGGGTGTAGCCCAGCCATTGAATACCGTGAATAAAGACCGCGACCGAGCCGGCATCAAAAATCGGCTGCAGCGCGCCGCCGATGTTTATCGCCAGCAGGAACATCAGGTACATGACAAAGAGAAAAATCGGCAACCCGAGGAAGCGGTTCAGGATCACTTTGTCCATCGCCGCGGTGAAGCGGCTCGGCTCGGCGGTCAGGGTATTGCTGACGGCGTCGCAAATGGCGGCGATGGTCTGATAGCGCGCGTCAGCGATATGCAGCGCCGGGTCGTCGATCTCGTCGCTGAGATTCGCCAGAGCAATATCCAGTTTATCGGCGGCGTCGCCGGCATAGGCCCGGCTGTAGATATCGCCCTCCAGCATCTGCAGACCCAGCCAACGCCGCTGCCGGGTCGGGATCTGCGCTGACATCTGCTGCGCCAGCAGGTCAGCTTCGCGCAGCAGCGGCTGCGGATAGTGGACCAGCTCAATATCGCTGTTCGCCTGATGACGGTCGAGGGCAATCTTCAGCGCTTCGATCCCGCGTCCGCGGGTCGAGACCAGCGGAATGACCGGGCAGCCGAGACGGGCGGCGAGGGCGTCGATATCGATACGCACCTGCTGCTTTTCGGCGATATCCAGCATGTTCAGCGCGACGACGCAAGGGATCCCCAGCTCGAGCAGCTGCAGCGTCAGATAGAGGTTTCGCTCAAGGTTGGAGGCATCAACCACGTTAATCAGCATGTCGGCATCGCCGCTCAGGATGTAGTGGCAGGCAATCTGCTCGTCCAGCGAGGTCTGCGAAGAGATGGTGGTCAGGGAGTAGGTCCCCGGCAGGTCGACCAGCGTGACCTGATGGTCAGTGGTGGCGAAAACGCCCTCTTTACGCTCAACGGTGACCCCGGCCCAGTTGCCTACGCGCTGGCGGGCGCCGGTCAGCTGATTAAATAAGGTGGTCTTGCCAGAATTAGGATTACCAATTAAACCAACGGTTAATTTTTTCATATTTCAGACTCTTGTGCCGGGCCAGCCGTTATTGTGCAACCGCTTCCAGTTCGATTAAGGCGAGATCTATTTTGCGTAATACCAGACTGACGCGTCGGGTTTCAATATGAACAGGATCGCCGAGCGGCGCTACGCGAACCACATGAAAAGAGGAACCGGGCAGCATGCCGAGGGAGAGTAATTTCTGACGGTATGCTGGGCTAATATCGCGGGAGAATCCGGTAATTTTCCACGCACTATCAGGTGTGAATTGCATAGGGCCTACTTGTCTATCGCTAACCGAAGAAGAATTTTCCGGACGCCTGGAGGCAGCTGCGCCGGGGACCGTAGCCAACGAAAAAGGAAAAAACGTTCTGAAAGTGATGATAATGAGAATGGTTTTTATCATCAATACATATGATGCGCTTCGCGCTATTTTTATAGCGAAAATCACCTTTTTATTGATATGCCGCAAAATCCAGTCGGTGATCAAATAGGCGCAAAATATTATTTCGGCGATCTAATGTTTAATTAAGGTTTCTTAAGTTAACGAAATGAAAATAATAATTTCGCGACCTTTCCTTAACGGAATTAATGCAGGTTATCAGAAATGACTGAACCCGTTTTGCGCGTAATGGCGGCCGTATCGCCAGGGGATGAAAAATGAAAACTGCCCCTGAAAAGGGGCAGGGAGAGATTAGCGTTTTTTACCCATCGCCGCAGCGAGGGCATCCATCATTGCGCTGTTACCGGCAGGCTGTGCCTCGCGACCGCGGGGTTTGGCGGCCTTCGCGGCCGGGCGGTTACCCTGGGGGCGATCCTGACCGCCGCCGCGGCGGGCGTTGCTGTCGCCTGGCTGCTCGTCGAGACGCATGGTCAGGGCGATACGTTTACGCGGCAGATCGACTTCCATGACTTTGACCTTCACGATGTCGCCCGCTTTCACCACGGTGTGCGGATCTTCAACAAACCGGTCAGAAAGCGACGAAATGTGTACCAGTCCATCCTGATGGACGCCGATATCGACAAACGCGCCGAAATTGGTGACGTTGGTGACGGCGCCTTCCAGGATCATCCCCGGCAGCAGATCGTTCATGGTCTCTACGCCGTCGGCGAACTTCGCCGTCTTAAACTCCGGACGCGGATCGCGGCCCGGTTTTTCCAGCTCTTTGATAATGTCGGTGACGGTCGGAACGCCGAACTTCTCATCGGTGAAATCCACGGCCTTCAGATGACGCAGTTCGCTGCTGTTGCCCATCAGATCTTTCAGCGCCTGTTGGGTGGCGGCCAGAATGCGCTCGACCACCGGATAGGCTTCCGGGTGCACGGTGGAGGCATCCAGCGGGTTGTCGCCGTGGTTGATACGCAGGAAGCCGGCGCACTGTTCAAAGGCTTTCGGCCCCAGACGGCTGACCTTCAGCAACTGCTGGCGATTCTGGAACTGGCCGTTCTCGTCGCGCCAGGCAACGATGTTCTGCGCCATCATGCGGGTCAGGCCGGCGACGCGGGTCAGCAGCGGAACGGAGGCGGTATTCAGGTCAACGCCGACGGCGTTCACGCAGTCTTCCACCACCGCGTCCAGCTTACGCGCCAGCTGGGTCTGGCTGACATCGTGCTGATACTGGCCGACGCCAATCGATTTCGGGTCGATTTTCACCAGCTCGGCCAGGGGATCCTGCAGACGGCGGGCGATGGAGACCGCGCCGCGCAGCGACACGTCGAGGTCCGGGAACTCCTGGGCCGCCAGCTCGGAGGCGGAGTAAACGGAAGCCCCGGCTTCGCTGACGATCACCTTCTGGGCGGTGACTTTCGGGAACTGCTTCTGCACGTCGAGGAAGAAACGCTCGGTTTCACGCGAGGCGGTACCATTGCCGATGGCCACCAGCTCAACATTGTACTTTTCACACAGCGCGGCGACGACGACGGCCGCTTTGGCGGCCTGGCCGGTATGGGGATAGATGGTATCGGTGGCGACCAGTTTACCGGTGGCGTCGACGACGGCCACTTTCACCCCGGTGCGCAGACCCGGATCGAGTCCCATGGTGGCGCGCAACCCGGCGGGCGCGGCCATCAGGAGGTCGTGCAGGTTACGGGCGAAGACGTTGATGGCTTCGTCCTCCGCGCGCTCGCGCACGGTGCCCATCAGCTCGGTTTCGAGGTGCATCAGCACTTTGATACGCCAGGTCCAGCTGACGACACCTTTACGCCAGCTGTCCGCCGGGGCGTTATTCAGGCGCAGGCCAAGGTGGTCGATAATAATTTGCTCGCCGTGGCTCTCTTTCGGCGGCTCGTCAAACTGCGGATCGGCGTTTAAAGAGAGCTGCAGCACGCCTTCGTTGCGACCGCGGAACATCGCCAGCGCGCGATGCGACGGCACGGTGGCGATCGGTTCATGGTGATCGAAGTAGTCGCGGAATTTGGCGCCTTCCTCTTCTTTGCCGCTGACGACGGTGGAGACCAGGTGGGCGTTTTTCCACAGATAGTCGCGGACCTTCGCCAGCAGCGCGGCGTCTTCGGCAAACCGCTCCATCAGAATATAGCGCGCGCCGTCCAGGGCCGCTTTGCTGTCGGCGATGCCGTTGTCAGCGTTAATATATTTTGCGGCTTCCGCTTCCGGATCGTGGGCCGGTTCGTTCCACAGCAGGTCAGCCAGCGGCTCCAGCCCGGCTTCGATGGCGATCTGCCCGCGGGTACGGCGCTTCGGCTTGTACGGCAGGTAGAGGTCTTCCAGTTCGGTTTTGCTCAGCGTGGAGGTGATGGCTTTTTCCAGCGCGTCGGTCAGTTTGCCCTGTTCAGCGATGGATTTGAGGATCGCCTGACGACGGTCTTCCAGTTCGCGCAGATAGCCAAGGCGGGTTTCCAGATTACGCAGCTGCGTGTCATCCAGACCGCCGGTGACTTCTTTACGATAACGTGCAATAAACGGCACGGTGTTCCCTTCATCAAGCAGGCGAACGGCAGCTTCTACCTGTTCGGCTCTGGCCTGAAGTTCACCCGCAATAATGCGGCAGAGCGAATCATTCATCATGGCTTTTAATTCATCTTTAGGGTCAAAAATCAGGGACTAGTTATACGGACTGACGGCTGAAAATGCCAGTCGCGCCCGGTGTCTCTCGGAAAGTTCTTGTCTATTTTACGTATTCGATCTCGTTGACATACCAGCTGGCTTCGCCCGCCGGCGTGTTAACGATAGCCAGATCGCCGACCTCTTTTTTCAATAAGGCGCGCGCCATCGGTGAGTCGATGGAGATGTAGTCTTTGCGGCCAAAAATCTCATCGTAGCCGACGATGCGAAAGCGTTTGGTATCGCCCTCGTCGTTTTCGATCTCTACCCAGGCGCCAAAGAAGACTTTGCCTTCCTGCTGCGGGGAATAATCGACGATCTTTAACTGTTCCAGACATTTGGTCAGATAGCGGACCCGGCGATCGATCTCCCGCAGGCGCTTTTTGTTGTACTGGTAGTCCGCGTTCTCGCTGCGGTCGCCAAGGCTGGCGGCCCAGGTGACCTTTTTGGTCACTTCCGGGCGCTCCTGGCGCCACAGGTAGTCCATTTCCTGCTTCAGTTTTTCATATCCCTCGCGGGTGATCAGCGGCGTTTTCATCGTGAGTTCAACCTTCTGACAGTCTGTCGTTGCGCACAATTTGTAGCGCGTAATAATACCGACAGGATAAATACTGTGTCTTATGATTAAATGTATACTTAACCTGCTGTTAAATATGCTTTGTAACAATTTAGCCTGGAATATATACCAGATTTAGCTGGTGAGCGCGCCGGGCTTTTTTGAGAATACGCACTGACTATTGCAGTGAACCTTTGGGAGTACAAACAATGCAAGAGAATTATAAGATTCTGGTTGTGGATGACGACATGCGCCTGCGTGCGCTGCTCGAACGTTATCTGACCGAGCAGGGCTTCCAGGTTCGTAGCGTGGCGAACGCCGAACAGATGGATCGTCTGTTAACCCGTGAATCCTTCCACCTGATGGTGCTGGATCTGATGCTGCCTGGGGAAGATGGTCTCTCGATTTGCCGTCGTCTGCGCAGTCAGAGCAACCCGATGCCGATCATTATGGTGACGGCGAAAGGTGAAGAGGTTGACCGGATCGTTGGCCTGGAAATCGGGGCTGACGACTACATTCCGAAGCCGTTTAACCCGCGTGAACTGCTGGCCCGTATTCGGGCGGTGCTGCGTCGTCAGGCGAATGAACTGCCGGGCGCGCCATCGCAGGAAGAGGCGGTTATCGCCTTTGGTAAATTCAAACTGAACCTGGGCACCCGCGAGATGTTCCGTGAAGACGAGCCGATGCCGTTGACCAGCGGCGAATTTGCGGTCCTGAAGGCGCTGGTGAGTCATCCTCGCGAACCGCTGTCGCGCGATAAGCTGATGAACCTCGCCCGCGGGCGCGAATATTCTGCGATGGAGCGCTCCATCGACGTTCAGATCTCCCGCCTGCGCCGCATGGTGGAAGAGGATCCGGCGCATCCGCGCTATATCCAGACCGTCTGGGGTCTGGGCTACGTCTTCGTCCCGGACGGCTCTAAGGCATGAAACGCGTGCGCTTTTCGCCGCGCAGCTCCTTTGCTCGCACGCTGCTCCTGATCGTCACCTTGCTGTTCGTCAGCCTGGTGACGACCTATCTGGTGGTACTGAATTTCGCGATCCTGCCGAGTCTCCAGCAGTTTAATAAAGTATTGGCCTACGAAGTCCGTATGCTGATGACCGACAAACTGCAACTGGAGGATGGCACCCAGCTGGTGGTGCCCCCGGCGTTTCGTCGTGAAATTTATCGTGAGCTGGGGATTTCGCTCTATTCCAATGAAGCGGCGGAAGACGCAGGGCTGCGCTGGGCGCAGCATTATGAATTCTTAAGCCAGCAGATGGCGCATCAGCTCGGCGGCCCCACTGAGGTGCGGGTGGAGGTCAATAAAAGCTCCCCCGTGGTGTGGCTGAAGACCTGGCTGTCGCCCAATATCTGGGTGCGGGTACCGCTGACCGAGATCCATCAGGGCGACTTCTCGCCGCTGTTCCGCTATACCCTGGCGATCATGCTGTTGGCGATAGGCGGCGCCTGGCTGTTTATCCGTATTCAGAACCGTCCGCTGGTAGATCTCGAACACGCGGCGCTGCAGGTCGGGCGCGGTATTATCCCGCCGCCGCTGCGAGAGTACGGCGCCTCTGAGGTGCGTTCGGTGACCCGCGCCTTTAACCATATGGCCGCGGGCGTGAAGCAGCTGGCTGACGACCGTACGTTGCTGATGGCCGGGGTCAGCCACGATTTACGTACTCCGCTGACGCGCATTCGTCTGGCCACCGAGATGATGGGCGAGCAGGACGGGTATCTCGCGGAGTCGATTAACAAAGATATCGAAGAGTGCAACGCCATCATCGAGCAGTTTATCGATTATCTGCGCACCGGGCAGGAGATGCCGATGGAGCTGGCGGACCTCAATGCGGTGCTGGGGGAAGTGATCGCCGCAGAGAGCGGCTATGAACGTGAGATCGCCACTGCCCTGCAGGCCGGTGAAATCCCGGTACGCATGCATCCCCTGTCTATCAAGCGTGCGCTGGCGAATATGGTGGTGAATGCGGCCCGCTACGGCAATGGCTGGATCAAGGTCAGCAGCGGCAGCGAAGCGAGTCGGGCCTGGTTCCAGGTGGAAGATGACGGGCCGGGGATCAAACCTGAGCAGCGCGAACATCTGTTCCAGCCGTTTGTACGCGGCGATAGCGCCCGCAGTACCAGCGGCACCGGGCTGGGGCTGGCGATTGTTCAGCGTATTATCGACAATCACAACGGCCGACTGGAGATTGGCTCCAGCGAACGCGGCGGATTACTGATCCGCGCCTGGCTGCCGGTGCACCGGATGCTGGCGCCGATGAAACCCACCAAAGAGAGCTGAGTGCGGCCGAGGTTGGCTAATCAGGACGTTGCACAACAAAAAGCCGGGCAAGCCCGGCTTTTTCACCTCTACGCCCGTTAGCGCTGCGGCCCTGCCGCCACCAGCGCGGCGCCCGCTGGCGTATCGGTATACTTCTCAAAGTTCTCGATAAACAGCTTCGCCAGCTGATCGGCTTTTTCCTGCCACTGCTCCGGGGAACCATAGGTGCTGCGCGGATCGAGGATCTGGGTATCCACACCCGGGAGCGCCGTTGGGATCTGCAGGTTAAACATCGGCAGGGTAAAGGTCTCCGCGTTGTCCAGCGAGCCATTGAGGATGGCGTCGATGATGGCGCGGGTATCTTTAATCGAGATACGCTTGCCGGTGCCGTTCCAGCCGGTATTGACCAGATAAGCCTGCGCGCCGGCCGCCTGCATACGTTTAACCAGCACTTCGGCGTACTGTGTCGGATGCAGCGACAGGAAGGCGGCGCCAAAGCAGGCGGAGAAGGTTGGCGTGGGCTCGGTCACGCCGCGTTCGGTGCCGGCCAGTTTGGCGGTAAACCCGGACAGGAAATGGTACTGGGTCTGATCGGCGGTCAGGCGGGAGACCGGCGGCAGGACGCCGAACGCATCGGCCGTCAGGAAGATCACTTTGGTGGCGTGACCCGCTTTGGAAACCGGTTTAACAATGTTGTCGATATGGTCGATGGGGTAGGAGACGCGGGTGTTTTCAGTCTTCGAACCGTCATCGAAATCGATCGTGCCATCGGCGCGCACCACCACGTTTTCCAGCAGAGCATTGCGGCGAATGGCGTGATAGATATCCGGCTCGGCCGCTTCAGAGAGCTTGATGGTCTTGGCGTAGCAGCCCCCTTCGAAGTTAAACACGCCGTCGTCATCCCAGCCATGTTCATCATCGCCAATCAGGCGGCGTTTTGGATCGGTGGAGAGGGTGGTTTTGCCGGTGCCTGAGAGGCCGAAGAAAATAGCGACATCGCCTTTTTCGCCGACGTTGGCTGAGCAGTGCATGGAGGCGATGCCCTTCAGCGGCAGCAGGTAGTTCATGATCGAGAACATCCCTTTCTTCATTTCGCCACCATACCAGGTGCCGCCGATCAGCTGGATGCGTTCGGTGAGGTTGAAGGCGATGAAGTTTTCTGAGTTCAGACCTTGCTCTTTCCACTGCGGATTGGTGCACTTCGCGCCGTTCATCACGATGAAGTCGGGCTCGAAGTCCGCCAGCTCTTCATCGCTCGGGCGGATGAACATGTTTTTAACGAAGTGCGCCTGCCAGGCCACTTCGGTAATAAAGCGCACGCTGAGACGGGTATCGGCGTTGGCGCCGCAGAAGGCGTCGACGATAAACAGCCGTTTACCGGACAACTGCTGGGTCACCAGCCCTTTCAGATGCTGCCAGGTTTCCTGTGAAAGCGGCTTGTTGTCGTTTTTACCTTTGCCTTTATCGGACCACCAGACGGTATCGCGGGTGGTGTCGTCGCGAACGAGATACTTATCTTTCGGAGAACGACCGGTAAAAATGCCCGTGTCGACGGCGATAGCACCCAGACTGGTTAATACGCCACGTTCGTAACCTTCCAGGCTGGGGTCGAGCTCTTCCTGAAACAACATATCGTAGCTGGGGTTGTGGACGATATCCTGAACGTCATTGATACCATAAGCCTTGAGATCCTGCGGGGTTAAACCATGATTAACGCGCATGTCACTGCTCCTTAGCCAAGATGTACTGCTGTAAATTGTAGGGTTTCTTACCGGGTATTGACCGCGACCAGGCTCATAGATTTACGTATCTCGACATTCCTCAGAATGACGAAAAAAACGGTGACTCCTGTCACGAAGTGAAGTGGATTATCTCAGGAAATGGACGGATGTTGGGGGTAGATGTTTATTAATGGTTAAAAAGTAATTAAAAAAACTACTGAATTGTGAATGTAATCGCTTTCCTGGAATAAAATTACGTAACTCTTTCAGGGAAAATCGATTCAACTCGTGAATAAATAAAAGTCAGGCACAAGGCGACGAACAACATCGCCACCCTGTACCTGTGGAAGACGCGGGGATTAATGGACCTGTGGGTCGGCCGGAGAGGCGTTATTACGGATCTCGGCAATATCCATGGCATTGAAGATATAGTGGTTACCGCAGTAGTCGCAGTGCATATCAATCTCGCCTTCATCGGCGAGGATGCTATCTATCTCTTCATCCGGCAGGGTCTTCAGCGCGCCAGCGCAGCGTTCACGAGAACACGTACATTTGAACTCGACGCTCTGCGGCTCGTAGACCGTGACCTCTTCCTCATGGTACAGGCGCCACAGCACATCGTTCGCCGGCAGGGTGAACAGCTCTTCCGCCTTGATGGTCTCGGTGAGCGTCGCCAGGTGCTCGAAGTCGGTCGTCTGGGTATCCTGCGCCGGCATCACCTGCAGCAGCATCCCACCGGCCATCGGCTGACCTTCATGTTCCCCGGTGCGAATGATGAGGCGCGTCGGCAGCTGCTCTGAACGCTGGAAGTAATCTTCCAGGCAGGCGGCCAGCGTATCGCCTTCCAGACCGACCACACCCTGATAACGTTCACCCTCTTTCGGGGAGATGGTAATGACCAGATAGCCGTTGCCGACCATCGTTTTCAGATCCGCATCGTCCGCAATATCGCCCTGCACGCGCGCGACGCCGCGCAACTGCTGCTGGTTATTGCCGTTGATCACCGCCAGCTGTAAAGGGCCATCGCCCTGCAGCTGAACGGTAATATCACCAGCAAACTTCAGCGTCGCGGTCAGCAGGCTGGTGGCGACCAGCAGCTCCGCCAGCACCGTTTTCACCGGCTGTGGATAGGTGTGATTCGCCAGAATCTGTTCCAGGGTTTCCGACACCGTCACCAGCTCGCCGCGTACGGCATAGTTTTCAAACAGATAACGATGTAATTGATCGTGTTGAGTCATAATCATCTCTCTTTCTGGCGCGAGTTACTCACTCTCGCCGTGTTTAAATCTCATCAGGTCGCGGCGCTCTTTCTTGTCCGGACGTCTGTCAGGGTGCGGCATGGTCAGGGCGTTCATTTTGCGCGCCAGGGCCACTTTTTCACGCTTCTCGATACTTTCCGCTGTCTCTTCATACAGGGCGACGGCTTCACTTGCCGGGCGGCGCTGTTCGGTAATACCGACGATCCGTACCGTACGCTCGTCATTGCCCTGGCGCAGCGTCAGCATGGCGTCCAGCTCGACAATTTTCCCGGGTTTGCTGCGTTGTCCGTTGTAATGCACCTTGCCGCCTTCAATCATCTCCCGCGCCAGCGCGCGGGTCTTGTAAAAGCGGGCGGCCCAAAGCCATTTGTCTAGTCTGACGGTTTCGCTGGGCTTCTCTTTCATCGCCTCTCCTTCGGGGTAAGCGAAGGGATCAGTCGCCGGTAATCATTCAGCCCTGGGTGGCGCAGATACTGCTTTTCCGCCAGCCCGGAGTCGGGATTGGTAATGCCCAGGCAGTAACGAATGCCAAATTCCCTCGCGGCATCCAGAATCGCCTCGCTGTCGTCGACAAACAGCGTTTTATGGGCCTCAAGGCCAGTCTCCTCCGCCACGGCGCGCCACAGGCGCTGATCCTCTTTCGGATAACCAAATGTGTGGGTGGAAAGTAATAAATCAAGGTGCGCATCCAGGCCGGTGTGTTTGAGCTTCACCGCCAGATTGTGGGGATGGGCATTGGTCAACAGAATGCGTCGCTTACCGCAGGCCTTGAGCGCATCAAGGAACGGCACCGTATCCTCGCGCAGCGTGGCGCGCGGACCCTGTTCGCTGGTCATCGCACAAATATCCAAACCCAGGCGCTCGCTCCAGTAATCCAGACAGTACCAGTTTAGCGTATGCTGCACGGCGTGATACTCCTGGCGCATGGCGTCTTTCGCCTCCTGCAGATTGAGGCCGCGGGCGGCTCCCCAGGTTTCAGGCACCAGCGTTTGCCAGAAATAGTTGTCAAAAGCGAGGTCCAGGAGCGTGCCGTCCATATCCAGCAGAACGGTATCAACCTCCTGCCAGGCGATATCAAAATGCATGATGACTCTCCAGCGAGCAGAAAATGGGCGACAGGGTATCATACCCTGTCGCCGGGAAAATTAATCTTGCGGGTCAGACGCGGGGAGCAGTACCGGGTTCAGGCAGCTTTCGTAATATTTCTGAATCTCTTCCATACGCTGGCGATGGCGTTGATAACGACGCAGCGCCTGTACGCCGTGGTAAGCCATGCATCCCAGCATCGACAACAGCAGCAGCGTAATGCCCAGATAGCGCCACAGTCCGCTGCGGTCGGGGATGCGGTGCAGATTGATATGCTGGGTGCCGTTGGCGTCGGTAAACAGATTGGTGACGATCCCTTCGGCGTGGAAAGGGGTATGCATGAGCATACCGGCCAGTCGCCGCAGCTCGCTCCACTGCTCATGTGCCGGATAATCATACAGGCTCACCGCCGGCCACGGCTGATTGACCAGCACGCTGCCTTCATCGCTGGCGATCAAGAAACCGCCGGGCGCCGGGCTGTTTAGCGCCTGCGCGGCTCGCGAAGTTTCACGCATTACAAAGGGGGCGGTGGAAGTGGTCACCAGATTCTCCAGCGACTCCGCGCTGACCGGGCGCAGCAGCACGTTCACGCCGTCCAGTTTTCCGGCGGTGGCGCGCTTGGTTAATGCCTCCCAGTTACGGGTATTCCCGAGATTGACCAGCGCGTTTTTCAGGCGCAGGCAGTCATCCTTTGCCGAGCAGAGATCGTTGGTTTTCAGGACGATATCGCCGAAATCATCCAGCAGCACCATGCCTGATTTCTGAATCGCGGAGCGCAGCGCCGGGCTGACGCGGGAGTCATCGTCGGTTTCCGGGTGCAGCTGGCGCTGGACGGACTGCATCAGGGCGGTCGCTTTGCTGACAATATCAGACTCCGGCAGCGGCAGAGGAGGGGCGTCGTTCCATACAATCTGTGAACAATCGAAAGGCAGGAACGGCGAATCCTCTTTGGCCGACCAGCTACCCGGCGTACGGATATTACACATCCCGGTGCCTGTCAGGCGCAGCGTATCGCCAATGCGCACATGGGCTTTTGCCAGCTGGTCGACGGTAGTCGCTTCAATCGTCTGGGCGCCCTTCAACCACGACAGGGTGAACTTAAACGGCATATTTAGCGGTACGCTGACCCACAGCATGATCACCACTACCAGCGCGCCGGCGGCGATAATCGCGCTGCGCAGCCAGTACTGTAGCGGGAAGTTTTTCACTTCATCATGGAGCGACAGGTAGCGTCCCTGGCGGGCCACGTGACGGTTGAGATAGATATCAATATCGGTCTGCTGTCCCAGGTCCTGGGCGATCCATGGCTGCCAGTGGCGCGGATAGATGAGATCGATAATACCCAGCGAGATGTTATTGATATGTTCCTGATCGTTTTCGCCAAACAGACCCCAGCGTTTGGGAACGCCCCGCAGGCAGTGAATTTCGCGCAACGCGGCGCGGCGCGGCGGGGCATAGATCCCCCCCACGCCAGCGGCGAGAAGCAGTACCCCCGCGGCCACCAGCCAGGGGGTAAAAACGGCTGGCCCAATCAGGCTGAAATAAAAGAACAGAAAGGAGGCGACGATCAGGATCGCTTCGCGCAGCCCATCCGGCCGGTTGAGGGCGTGTTCTTCCCGACTTTCCCGACGGATCTGCCGTAGCTCTACCTGTTCGCTCTCTTCGCCGCGAATGGAGGCCTGGGTGGCCGATGCGCGTTCCAGGGCGTAGCTTTGCGCCTCCTGACGATAGTCGCTCAGGCTATGTCCGTTAAGGGTGATAACCAGCGGCAGGCTGTCGGTGGGGATCAGCTCAACGCTGTTTTCGTCGTTGATATGCTGTTCCCAGAACGGCGGCAGATGGACTTCCACCGAATCGAGAAAGTAGCGCCATTTATTCGGCGCGTCGGTAGTGATCCCGTAGCGAGTGATGGCTCGCGTCACCGCGTAGACCGTATCACTCTGTTCATTCAGCGCCAAAGCGACGGGTGCGGTCGTTGCGCCGGACGCCGGGACCTGCAGGGTGCGACTGAGCTCCGCAAGATACTTTTCGATAGCCTGACGCTCATCGGCAGGAAGCGGCCGCGTAGTGGCGTCGCTAAAGGCGTGCAGTAGAGGAAGGCGTCGGCGTCTGGCGTGAGCGCGATACCACCATCCGATGAGCAATACGCAGATTAGCAGAGCTGTAAGGAAAATCAGAAAGGTGCCCATGCCCATCCCATCATAGTTATTTTTTCTTACGATATCGTCGGTGAACGTGAAGACTAACGTCAAGCTGCAGTGTTAGTGGCGCACCTGGTTACAGGGTAGTGAATATGTCATGCAGCAACGTATAAGCTTACCAAAAACGTTAATGCGCAGAAATCGGTAAATTCTCAAACAGAATTCAAGCTATTGACTTTTTTATCTTTATTACTTTCCCCTTTGCCGGTAAAAGGTTACAACTCTGTAAATAAGTAGCGATTTGGATTGCCGAAAGCGTGTTGCGTATCGCACAATGACTGCTTAATCACAGCATAGACCGATGACAATGAGCAAATCATTACAAAAACCCACCATTCTCAATGTTGAAACTGTCGCCCGTTCGCGCCTCTTTAATGTCGAAAGCGTCGATCTGGAATTCAGCAACGGTGTGCGTCGCGTTTATGAACGTATGCGGCCATCCACCCGTGAAGCGGTGATGATTGTGCCGATTGTTGATGATCACATTATTTTGATTCGCGAGTATGCCGTCGGCACGGAATCCTACGAACTGGGTTTCTCCAAAGGGCTGATTGACCCGGGTGAAACCGTGGATGAAGCAGCGAATCGCGAGCTGAAAGAAGAGGTTGGCTTTGGCGCCAATAAGCTGACGTTTCTGAAGAAGCTCAGTATGGCCCCCTCTTACTTCTCCAGCAAAATGAATATCCTGGTGGCGGAAGACCTCTATCCTGAGTCACTGCCGGGCGATGAACCTGAGCCGCTGCCGCAGGTGCGCTGGCCGCTGGCGCAGCTGATGTCGCTGCTGGATGAAGAAGATTTTAACGAAGCCCGTAACGTCAGCGCGCTGTTTTTAGTGCGCGAGTGGCTGCTGGCTCAGGGCCGACTCTGAGAGAAAGCGCGCCGTTAGCAGCAATAAAAAAGCGCCCGCAGGCGCTTTTTTTGTCAGAACAGTTCGTGGGTTTCACCACCGCCGTCAGTCAGGGTGGTGCCCACCTCATGGACCGCCTGCTGCGTGGGCTGGGTTCCTTCAATGAAGTATTCCGCGCGGCTGTTGCCCCCGTTAGCCAGCTGACCAGTGCTGCGGTCGATATTCACCGTGACGATCCCCGGCGGCGGGGTTAACGGCTCTTCCGGCACTCCTTCCAGCACGCTCTTCATAAAGCTGTCCCAGGCCGGCTGGGCACTTTTAGCACCCCCCTCATAACCGGAGATCTGATCTTTAATCGCCCCGGAGGCGGTGGTGCGGCCAAGATCGCGACGATGATCGTCAAAGCCGATCCATACCGAAGTCACTACACCTGGGCCGTAGCCTGAGAACCAGGCATCCTTCGAGCTGTTGGTGGTCCCGGTTTTCCCGCCGATGTCATGCCGCTGCAGATCGCGTCCGGCGCGCCAGCCGGTTCCCATCCAGCCCGGTTCGCCAAAGATGTTGCTGTTCAGTGCGCTTTTTATCAGGAACGACAGGGGCGTATTAATCACATGCGGCGCGTATTCCTGGGCGCCGCTCTGTGCAACCAGCGACTGGTTGGCCTGCTCCAGCTGCGGCTGTGGCGGCACGTTGCCGTTCTGCGGTTCCGTCGAGGTGGCGACATCTTCCACATCTTTATTTTCCAGCACGTTGGATTTTGGCGTATCACCGTAAATGACCGGTAAATCACACTGCGGGCAGGCGATTTTCGGACGTTCTTCGAAGAGAACGCCGCCCTGATCATTCTCAATCTTACTGATAAAGAACGGGTTGACCAGGAAGCCGCCGTTGGCCATCACCGAATATCCGCGGGCAACCTGCAGGGGCGTAAAGGAGGCGGAGCCCAGGGCCAGCGATTCTGTGTGGACAATGTTTTGCGCCGGGAAGCCAAAGCGCTGCAGATACTCGGCGGCATAGTCAACGCCCATGGCGCGCATAGCGCGCACCATCACCACGTTTTTCGACTGTCCAAGCCCCTGGCGTAAACGAATCGGACCGGCATACTGCGGCGGCGAGTTCTTCGGCCGCCAGTCGGATCCTGCGCCTGCGTCCCAGCGCGAGATCGGCACATCGTTGAGCATACTGGCCAGCGTTAAGCCTTTATCCATCGCGGCGGTATAGAGGAACGGCTTAATGTTGGAGCCGACCTGACGCAGCGCCTGAGTGGCGCGGTTGAACTTGCTCTGGTTAAAGTCAAACCCGCCGACGAGAGCAATAATCGCGCCGTTTTGCGGATTAATGGAGACCAGCGCTGAGTTGACGTCCGGGACCTGTGACAGCCACCAGCCGTCAGCCACTTTACGAACCCAGATCTGCTGCCCGGCCTGCAGGACGTCGTTGACTTTACGCGGGGTCGCCCCCTGCTGCGTATCCGAGATAAAGCGCCGGGCCCAGCGCACGCCGTCCATCGTCAGAGAAACCGAGTCGCCGTTAGCCAACAGCGCGACGGCCTCCTGGGCATTCGCGGAAGTGACCACCGCCGGGAAAAGCGGGCCGTAGCCAGACTGACGCTTCAGCGAGTCGATGATTTTCTTCGTCTCCCACGGCGTTTCACCGACTTTCCACAGCACGCTGGCCGGGCCGCGGTAGCCGTGACGCATATCGTAATCCAGCACGTTATTGCGTACCGCCTGCTGGGCTGCCTGCTGATTCTTGCGAGTAATGGTGGTGTAAACCCGGTAGCCATCTTCATAGGCCTGCTCGCCGTAGCGATTCACCATCTCCTGGCGCACCATTTCGCTCAGGTAAGGGGCGGAGAAAGCGATTTTCGGCGCGTGATAGCTGGCGTCGATCGCTTCGCTGCGCGCCTCATCATATTGCGCCTGGGTGATGTACCCCTCGCTCAACATACGCGACAGCACCACGTTGCGACGGGCGGTCGCGCGATCCATGGAATAGAGTGGGTTAAAGGTAGAAGGCGCTTTCGGCAGACCGGCAATCACCGCCATCTCACTCAGGGTCAACTGGTCGATAGGTTTGCCAAAATAGACCTGCGCCGCGGCGCCGACGCCATAGGCGCGGTAGCCGAGGTAGATCTTGTTCAGATACAGCTCAAGGATTTCATCTTTGTTCAGCAACTGCTCGATGCGGATAGCCAGAAAGGCCTCTTTAATCTTACGCATCAACGTCTTCTCGGGGCTGAGGAAGAAGTTACGTGCTAACTGCTGGGTGATGGTGCTGGCGCCCTGGGAGGCGTGGCCTGAAAACATCGCCACGCTGGCGGCGCGGAAAATACCCACCGGATCGACGCCGTGGTGCTCATAGAAACGGCTGTCTTCAGTGGCGATAAACGCTTTCACCAGCTCGGGGGGAATTTGCTGCAGCGTCACAGGGATACGGCGTTTTTCGCCATATTGCGCAATAAGCTCACCGTCGGCGCTATAGACCTGCATCGGGATCTGCAAACGCACATCCTTCAGGGTTGCGACGTCGGGGAGTTGCGGCTCTATGTATTTGTAGAGGCCAAAAATCGAGCCTGCTCCCAGCAGTACGCAACAGACTGCAAGGATCAATAGATACTTTACGAACTTCACCGGTGTTTTCCCATTTAGTTTTATTTGGGCAGTTTATAAACAAACGCGCAGTAGTATAAAGGCAAGCCAGGTGCATTGATATAGCCGGACAGTTTTGCCGGATAAGGAGATCGTAAGCATGGCTTTCAGAAACTGGCGGATCGGGATGCATATCCAGCAGGATAGCATCGCCATTGTCGCGCTATTGCATGAACGCTCACACTGGGCGCTGCGCCGCTGGTGGCGTATTCCGCTGCCGCCAGGCCTGGTACGGCAGGGGATGGTGGTGGACGTCAGCGCCCTTGGCGCACAGCTTAGCGCCTGGCGGCGGGAGCTACCGGTGCAGCATCAGGTCAGTATCGCTTTCCCCGCCGTTCGCACGCTGCAAAAGCGCCTGCCTTATCCCCAGTTCGCCCTGCGGGATCGTGAACAGGCGACGTGGATAGCCAGCGCGATGACCCAGCAACTGGCGATGCCCGCCGCCTCCTTAAGCATTGATTATGCTCCCACCTCGCGGGATGACGGTTGGCAGGTCACGGCGGCGCAGCGGCTGGACATCAATGTCCTGCGGGCGCTGGCAGGACGGCTACGACTGCGGGTAGCGGCCATCGTGCCGGATGCCAGCGCGCTCGGCGCGTTTGTCCCCTTGCTGAACCCGCAGTCGCAGGGCCTCGCGTGGCGGGATGAAAATCACTGGCTATGGGCGACGCAGGAGGCCTGGGGTTGTGTCACCTGCGATGAGGTGAAGTCGTTAAGCCAGCTGGCGGAGCAGCTTCAGGTTCCTTTGCGTCTGTGCGCTGACGCTGGCGACGAGGCCAGCAACTTAGATGTCTGGCAGGTCATTCACCGCCGGCAGCCTCCTCTGCCGGTCGATGGCGATCGCTACGCTATCGCCCTTGGGCTGGCGCTGGGGAGTGAACACCATGACGCATGCCGTTAATCTTCTCCCCTGGCGCGACCTGCGGCGGCGCCAGCGCCTGCGCTTCATCCTGCTGATTGCTACCGGCATTATGCTGCTGGGATTGATGATCCTGCAGGTATGTCGCACGGTCCGTCTGCAGCATCTCGCCCTGGCGACACTCCACGCGACGGCCGACGCGCAGTTGCTCGCCTCGCTTAAACAGCGCGAGCTTCCAATGCGCGAGGCGTGGCAGCAGCACCAGCGTCATCGTCAACAGCAACGGCGTAGAGCGGCGATCGCCGCCTGGCAACCCAGGCTGCTGGCGCTGGCGGCAGATCTGCCCGCGCAGGCGTGGCTGACGCGGCTGGATTACCAGGGCGCGGTTCTGACCGTGAACGGCCTGGCCCTCAACCTTCAGGCGCTGGCCGGACTGGAGCGCATTCTGACCAATGTGGCGGGATTCGCGCCGGCAAAAGCGGGCGGAACGCAGCGCGACGCCGAGGGACGCTGGCAGTTCAGTTTTACCCTTGCAGAAGAGCGTGCCGATGTGGATTAGCAGCCGGCGCAGCCAGGCGGTGCTGCTGACCCTGTTCGCGATGGGGGGGCTGGGCTTCGGCGTTACGCTCTGGTGCGCTGACGGGCCGCCGCTAGCGGCAGTGTCCCGCGCCCCCGTCCTGCAGATGCAATGGCGTCGGGTGATGGCATTGCGCATACCCGCCGGTGAAATCCCAGTGGAGGGCATCGACAAGCAGCCGTTTTCGCCGATAGCCATTCCGCTTGCCGGGGTGAAGCTTATCGCCTGGCGACCTCAGGGTAGCGGGGGCGAGATGGAGCTGACCCTGCCCTGGCAGACGCTGCCCGCGTTTTTTTCCTGGCTGGCGCGCTGCGGGATGAACCCGCGATCGTTCTCGCTGGAGCGTGAGGCGCAGGTGCTCCGCCTGCGTTTGCAACTGGAGGCGGAAGATGGGACGTAAACGCTGGGCTTTACTGTGGCTGCCGCTGTCGCTGCTGGCGGCCGAGCGCGATCCATTTCAGCCGGTAGAGGATCCCTGCCGCACGGTGCAACTATCACAATGGCGCTATGGCGGCGCGGCCGGGGATGGCGCAGGCTGGACGGGGTTTCTGCAGGACGGGAGCGGCAAATGGCGGCGGGTGCGCATGGATGATCAATTGCCCACGGGCTGGCGGGTGAGCCGGCTGACGGCCGGTGAGCTGGAGATCGCCACGCCTGCGGGGTGTGAACCGCCAGCGTGGCGCTGGCAACGTGAAGGGAAACAATATGATGCGATGGATAAGCCTGCTGCTTCTGCTGCTGCCGCTGGCGGCGGGCGCCGCCCGAAATGAAAAGACAATTTCGCTGGTGGTCGATGACGCGCCGGTGGCTCATGTGCTGCAAGCGCTGGCCGAAATGAACCACAAGAACCTTGTTGTGGCGCCGGACGTTAGCGGTACGCTCTCCCTGCATCTGCAAACGGTTCCCTGGACCCAGGCGTTGCGGGCGGTGGCGGATAGCGCAGGCCTCTCTTTGCAACAGCAGGGAACGGTCATCTACGCGCATACCCAGGCCTGGCAAAAGGCGAATCAGGCGCAGCGTGAAGCGGAACAGGAGAAACGCCTGCAGAACCTGCCCCTGCAGGCCGAGAACGTGACCCTGCACTATGCCGATGCCGAGGAGCTGGCTAAAACGGGCGGTAAGTTGCTTAGCGCCAGGGGGCACCTGATGGCGGACAAACGGACCAACCGTCTGCTGATCCGCGATGATGCCCGGCATCTGCCGGCGTTGAAAGCCTGGGCGCAGGAGATGGATTTGCCCGTCGGACAGGTGGAGCTGGCCGCTCATATCGTGTCGATGAGCGAAACCAGCCTTCGCGAGCTGGGGGTGAAGTGGCGGCTGGCGGAGGCCGGAGGCTCGCCGGGATCAGGACAAATTACCACCCTGAGCAGCGATATGTCGGTGAACGATGCCAGCACCCGTGCGGGGTTTAACATCGGCAAGATTAACGGTCGCTTACTCGAACTGGAACTTTCCGCGCTGGAGCGCAAGCAGCAGGTCGATATTATCGCCAGCCCTCGTTTGCTGGCCTCGCATATGCAGCCCGCCAGCATCAAGCAGGGGAGCGAGATCCCCTATCAGGTTTCCAGCGGTGAAAGCGGCGCCACGTCGGTGGAGTTTAAAGAGGCCGTGCTGGGCATGGAGGTGACGCCGACGGTGCTGCAGCAGGGAAGAGTGCGGCTGAAGCTGAGGATCAGCGAAAATACGCCGGGTCAGGTGCTGAAGCAGGATAATGGCGAGGCGCTGGCCATCGATAAACAGGAGATAGAAACCCTGGTGGAAGTTCGCAGCGGCGAGACGTTAGCGTTGGGCGGCATCTTTTCGCAGAAAAACAAAACCGCCCGCGACAGCGTCCCGCTGCTTGGCGATATCCCGGTGCTGGGGCGTCTGTTTCGTCGCGACGGGAAAGATAATGAACGCCGTGAACTGGTTGTCTTTATTACGCCACGGATTCTGGCGGTACGTTAAGCAGGTTTTTCATGCTAAACACGTTTCAGGTGTTTGACGTGAGGACGGATTTAGCATACAAGGGGTACCGATTTGAGAGTCGGGTACGACATCAATCCTCCCTTTATTGTCCGGCGATTTTATTCAGTTGCCAAACCAGCCGGAGTATTGAGATAATTTTTAGTCTGACTCTCGCTCTATTGCATATGAGGTTTCAGTTCATGCCCTGCGGCGCTGGGTGTCTGCGAAGCGGGTTTATCATTAACGAATAGTCTTAGTAGTACCGAAAAAATGGCAGAGAAACGCAATATCTTTCTGGTTGGGCCTATGGGTGCCGGCAAAAGCACTATTGGGCGTCAGTTAGCCCAACAGCTCAACATGGAATTTTACGATTCCGATCAAGAAATTGAGAAACGCACTGGCGCTGATGTGGGCTGGGTCTTCGATGTTGAAGGCGAAGAGGGCTTCCGCGACCGTGAAGAAAAAATTATCAATGAGTTGACGGAAAAACAGGGGATTGTGCTGGCGACTGGCGGCGGCTCTGTAAAATCCCGTGAAACGCGTAACCGTCTCTCCGCCCGCGGCGTGGTGGTCTACCTGGAAACGACAATCGAGAAGCAGTTGGCCCGTACGCAGCGCGATAAAAAGCGTCCTTTGCTACAAGTCGATGCGCCGCCTCGTGAAGTGCTGGAAGCGCTGGCTGACGAGCGTAACCCGCTGTATGAAGAGATCGCCGATGTGACTATCCGCACAGACGATCAGAGTGCGAAAGTCGTCGCGAACCAGATTATTCATATGCTGGAAAGCAATTGATTCTGGCTTAATAAAAGTGCGTCAGAGTAAAAGTCACTGAGGTGGACGTCGCGTTATGGAGAGGCTTACTGTTACCCTCGGGGAACGTAGTTACCCGATTACCATCGCGGCTGGTTTGTTTAACGATCCAGCTTCCTTCCTGCCACTCAAGTCGGGCGACCAGGCTATGCTGGTCACCAACGAAACGCTGGCGCCGCTTTATCTGGATACCGTCCGCTCTGTGCTGGAGCAGGCAGGGGTCAACGTTGACAGCGTGATCCTGCCCGATGGCGAGCAGTATAAAAGCCTGGCGGTGATGGATACTGTTTTTACCGCGCTGTTGCAAAAACCGCATGGCCGCGACACCACGCTGGTGGCGCTTGGCGGTGGCGTAATCGGTGATTTAACCGGTTTCGCCGCGGCAAGCTATCAGCGCGGGGTGCGTTTTATCCAGGTCCCTACCACCCTGCTGTCACAGGTCGATTCGTCGGTCGGCGGCAAAACCGCAGTGAACCATCCTCTCGGCAAAAATATGATTGGCGCCTTCTGGCAGCCGGTTTCGGTGGTGGTTGATCTTAACTGTCTGAAGACCCTCCCGGCGCGTGAACTCGCTTCCGGACTGGCTGAGGTCATCAAGTACGGTGTGATCCTCGACGGCGAATTCTTCAGCTGGCTGGAAAACAACATTGATGCGCTGCTGGCGCTGGATGAAAAAGCGATGGCGTACTGTATTCGCCGTTGCTGTGAGCTGAAAGCGGAAGTTGTGGCTGCTGACGAGCGTGAAACCGGGTTACGTGCTTTACTCAATCTTGGACATACCTTCGGCCATGCTATCGAGGCGGAAATGGGCTACGGTAACTGGCTGCACGGCGAAGCGGTGGCGGCAGGTATGGTGATGGCGGCGCATACGTCCGAACGGCTGGGGCAGTTCCGCGCGCAGGATACACAGCGCATTATCGATCTGCTCAAGCGTGCAGGCTTACCGGTACGCGGCCCGCAGGAGATGGGTGCGCAGGCGTATTTGCCCCATATGATGCGCGATAAAAAAGTACTGGCGGGCGACATGCGGCTGGTGCTCCCGCTCGCAATAGGAAGCAGCGAGCTGCGCGGCGGAGTGCCGCATGATGTGGTTCTTGGCGCGATTGCTGATACTCAGCAGGCGCAACAATAAGAAGGTCTGGCCGCGTTCGCGCGGCGTTATCATTTCGGGTGATGTGCAATAATCGTGAGCATAAGCCTTTTAGTGGGGTGTTAAATGGATGATTTCAAACCAGAAGACGATATGAAAGCCGATCGCAACGATCGTCGTGCTGGTCGTTCCCGTCAGTCTTCCGAGCGTGATGCCGATCCGCAGATCAATTTTGACGACGTCGATCTTGATGCCGATGAAGGCCGTCCGACGCGCGCCGGTAAGGCCCGTCGCGAGCGTGAAGAGGAAGAGCTCGAAGAAGAACTGGATGCGGAAGACGAGGAACTGCTCGAAGAGCAGCCTGTAGAGCGTCGTCCGCGCAAGCGTAAAAAAGCGCCGGCCAAACCTGCCTCCCGTCAGTACATCATGATGGGCGTGGGGATTCTGGTGCTGCTGCTGTTAATCGTGGGTATTGGTTCTGCGCTGAAATCGCCATCCTCGTCCAGCCAGCAGACCGCTTCCGGCGAGAAGAGCATTAATTTGTCTGACGATCAGTCCACCAGCACGCCTGCTGCCGGTCAGGATCAGACTGCTGCGGCCAACACCACCCCACAGCAGGACGTAACGGTTCCGCCTATTGCCGCGAACCCGACGCAGGGCCAGGCAGTATCAGAGCCGCAGGGCCAGCAGCGTATTGAAGTTCAGGGCGATCTGAACAATGCGCTGACCCAGCAGCAGGGCCAGCTGGACGGCGCCGTGGCTAACTCGACGCTGCCAACTGAACCGGCAACCGTCGCGCCGATCCGTAATGGCGCCAATAGCACTGCGGCGCCGCGCCAGGCGACCGAGCGTCAGACGGCTGCAACGCCGCGTCCGGCAGAGCGTAAGCACACCGTTATCGAAGCGAAGCCGCAGACGAAGCCTCAGGCCGTGGCAAAAGCGCCGGTAGAAACGAAGCCGGTTCAGCCGAAGCATGTTGAAAGCGCGGCGACTACCGTCCCGGCGAAAACCACCGTAACCGAAAGCAAACCGGTGGCAACAGCGCAGAGCAAACCGGTAGCAACAGCGTCCACCACCACTGCCGCGCCAGCCGCAACGGCAGCGCCAGCCGCGAAGAGCGGTAAAACGGCAGGTGACGTGAGCTCAATGAAATCTGCGCCGTCGGGTAACTATACCCTGCAGCTCAGCAGCTCCTCTAACTACGACAACCTGAACAACTGGGCGAAGAAAGAGAAGCTGGATAGATATGTTGTCTATGAAACGTCGCGTAACGGCCAACCGTGGTACGTGCTGGTGAGCGGTATCTATGCTTCGAAAGAAGAAGCGAAACGCGCTGTCACCTCGCTGCCGGCGGACGTGCAGGCGAAAAATCCATGGGCAAAACCACTGCATCAGGTACAGGCTGACCTGAAATAATGCCGTGGGGTAGTCTTAAGCGCAGGATGCTGTCGGAGCTTTCTCCACAGCCGGAGAACGTGTAATTAGTTAGGCAGCATGAAAAAGAATCGCGCTTTTCTGAAGTGGGCAGGGGGGAAGTACCCCCTGCTTGACGATATTAAAAAGCATTTGCCGGAAGGCGAGTGCTTAATCGAGCCCTTTGTGGGCGCCGGGTCGGTATTTCTCAATACCGACTTTTCTCGTTATATCCTCGCGGATATCAACAGTGACTTAATTGGCCTGTACAACATCGTTAAATTGCGTACCGACGAATACGTCGCCGCTGCGCGTGAGATGTTTGTCCCGGAAAATAACGTCGCTGAGCGCTACTACCAGTATCGTGATGAATTCAACCAAAGCCAGGATCCGCTGCGTCGCGCGGTGCTGTTCCTGTATCTGAATCGCCACGGCTACAACGGCCTGTGTCGCTACAATCTGCGCGGCGAGTTTAATGTGCCGTTTGGCCGCTATAAAAAGCCCTATTTCCCCGAGGCAGAGCTCTATCATTTCGCCGAGAAAGCGCAAAACGCCGAGTTTTACTGCGAATCGTATGAAGAGTGCATGCAACGTGCAGATAGCCGCGCGGTGGTATATTGCGATCCACCCTATGCGCCGCTGACGGCGACGGCGAACTTTACCGCCTACCACACCAACAGCTTCAATCTGGAACAACAGGTACTGCTGGCGCAAAAGGCGGAATCGCTGATGAAAAAGCGGATCCCGGTGCTGATTTCCAACCACCGCACACCGTTGACGCAGGAATGGTATAAAAACGCGGCAGAAACACATATTGTGAAGGTTCGGCGCAGCATCAGCAGCAACGGTGGTACGCGTAAAAAGGTGGATGAGCTGTTAGCGCTCTACCGTCCGCCTAAGACCAAATAAATTTCAAGGAGATGCGGATGAAGCAGTATTTGATTGCCCCTTCGATTCTGTCAGCTGATTTTGCCCGTCTGGGTGAGGATACCGCGAAGGCGCTGGCGGCGGGTGCGGATGTCGTGCACTTCGACGTCATGGACAACCACTACGTGCCGAATCTGACGATTGGCCCGATGGTGCTGAAGTCGCTGCGCAATTACGGTATTACCGCGCCAATCGACGTCCACCTGATGGTGAAGCCGGTCGACCGCATCATTCCTGATTTTGCCGAAGCCGGCGCCAGCATCATCACCTTCCATCCTGAAGCCTCCGAACACGTCGATCGCAGCCTGCAGCTGATTAAAGAGCACGGCTGTAAAGCGGGCCTGGTGTTTAACCCGGCGACGCCCCTGAGCTACCTCGATTACGTGATGGATAAGCTGGACGTGATCCTGCTGATGTCGGTTAACCCGGGCTTTGGCGGCCAGTCCTTTATTCCCCAGACGCTGGATAAACTGCGTGAAGTACGCCAGCGCATCGATGCTTCTGGCTACGATATTCGCCTGGAAGTGGATGGCGGCGTGAAAGCCAGCAATATTGGCGAAATCGCCGCGGCGGGTGCGGATATGTTTGTTGCCGGTTCGGCGATCTTCGGTCAGCCGGACTACAAGAAAGTGATTGATCAAATGCGTAGTGAATTAGCGAAGGTAAGTCATGGATAAATTACAGGCGATCCGCGGCATCGCGTTTGATCTCGACGGCACGCTGGTGGACAGTGCGCCGGGTCTAACCTCGGCGGTTGATAACGCCCTCTACGCCCTGGAGTTGCCGGTGGCGGGAGAAGAACGCGTTGTCACCTGGATCGGCAACGGCGCCGATGTCCTGATGGAGCGGGCGCTGACCTGGGCTCGTCAGGAGCGTGCGACGTTACGGGCGGCGATGGGTAAGCCTTCCGTCGACGATCATGATATTCCGCAAGACGAACAGCTGCGCATTTTGCGTAAACTGTTTGACCGCTATTACGCCGAAACGGCGGAAGAGGGTAGCTTCCTGTTCCCGGCGGTGGCCGATACGCTCGGCGCGCTGCATGCCAAAGGCCTGCCGCTGGCGCTGGTCACCAATAAGCCGACGCCGTTTGTCGCCCCGCTGCTGGACGCGCTCGATATCGCGAAATATTTTACCGTGGTGATTGGCGGCGATGACGTGCAGAATAAAAAGCCGCATCCGGAACCGCTGCTGCTGGTGGCGGAAAAGCTCTCTCTGACTCCTGCCGAGCTGCTGTTCGTCGGCGATTCGCGCAATGATATTCAGGCGGCCAAAGCGGCAGGCTGCTGCTCTGTCGGCCTGACCTACGGTTATAACTATGGCGAACCGCTTGCGCTGAGCGAGCCGGACTATCTCTTCGACCAGTTTAATGAACTCTTACCCGCTCTCGGGTTACCGCACAGTGAAACTCAGGAATTGAAACATGACTAAGCCCATCGTTTTTAGTGGCGCACAGCCCTCAGGTGAACTGACCATTGGCAACTACATGGGTGCGCTGCGTCAGTGGGTAAACATGCAGGACGATTACCACTGCATCTATTGCATCGTGGACCAACACGCCATTACCGTGCGCCAGGATCCGCAGCAGCTGCGCAAGGCGACCCTGGATACCCTGGCGCTGTATCTGGCCTGCGGCATCGATCCGCAAAAAAGCACCATCTTCGTTCAGTCGCACGTGCCGGAACACGCCCAGTTAGGCTGGGCGCTGAACTGCTACACCTATTTCGGCGAACTGAGCCGCATGACCCAGTTTAAAGACAAGTCCGCACGCTACGCGGAAAACATCAACGCCGGTCTGTTTGATTACCCGGTACTGATGGCCGCTGACATTCTGCTGTATCAGACCAACCAGGTTCCGGTAGGGGAAGATCAGAAACAGCACCTGGAACTGAGCCGCGATATCGCCCAGCGTTTTAACGCCATCTATGGCGATGTCTTTAAAGTGCCTGAGCCGTTTATTCCGAAGTCCGGCGCACGCGTGATGTCGCTGCTGGAGCCGACCAGGAAGATGTCCAAGTCCGACGACAACCGCAACAACGTCATCGGCCTGCTGGAAGATCCGAAATCGGTGGTCAAGAAGATCAAACGCGCGGTGACCGACTCCGACGAGCCGCCGGTGGTACGCTACGACCTGAAAGAAAAAGCGGGTGTCTCCAACCTGCTGGATATCCTCTCCGCGGTCACCGGGAAAACCATTCCTGAGCTGGAGCAGCATTTTGAAGGCAAAATGTATGGCCACCTGAAAGGCGAAGTCGCTGAAGCGGTGTCGGGCATGCTGACTGAGCTGCAGGAGCGCTATCACCGTTTCCGTAACGACGAAGCGTTTCTCAACCAGGTAATGAAAGACGGCGCAGAGAAAGCCAGCGCGCGCGCTTCTCAGACCCTGAAAGCGGTATACGAAGCGATTGGTTTTGTCGCCAGGCCGTAAGCGACGCAACAGCTAAAAAGGCGGGATATTATCCCGCCTTTTTTATGTCTGTCGTCCACGCGGGGGAGGCGAAGATTAGTGGTTCGAGAACCAGTTCAGTTTATCCCGCAGGCCGACCACGCGGCCGACGATGATCAGCGCCGGACTAGCCATCTGCTGCGCCAGGATATCCAGTTGCCCTAAGGTGCCGCTGACCACTTTTTGCGACACGGCGGTGCCGTTCTCGACGATGGCGGCGGGCATATCTTCCGCCATGCCGTGAGCAATGAGCTTCTCGCGGATCGCCGGCGCCTGGTTCAGGCCCATGTAGAACACCAGGGTTTGCTTCTCCACTGCCAGGTTTGCCCAGTCCAGCTCGCCGCCGGTTTTCAGATGGCCGGTGACCAGGCGGACGCCCTGGGCGAAATCGCGGTGTGTTAACGGGATCCCCGAGTAGGCGGAGCAGCCGGAGGCGGCGGTGATGCCTGGAACAACGGAGAAGGGGATGCCCGCCTCACAGAGGGTTTCCAGCTCTTCCCCTCCGCGGCCAAAGATAAAGGGATCGCCGCCTTTCAGCCGGACCACGCGTTTTCCTTTTTGCGCTTCACGCAGCAGGATCTGGTTGATCTCCTCCTGCGGGACGCAGTGGTAGCCAGAACGTTTGCCGACGAACACCCGGTCGGCATCGCGACGCACCAGATTCATGATGTCGTCGGAAACCAGCCGGTCATAAACCACCACGTCGGCCTGCTGGATCTGCTGCAGGCCTTTGAGCGTGAGCAGCCCGGCGTCGCCGGGGCCGGCGCCAACCAGCACCACCTCGCCGCGATGCTCCAACGGCTCCGTCAGCAGCTGCTCGGTGGTATCCGCCACCGCCTGCCGATCGTCATTGGCCAGCGACTGCGCCAGCCGGTCGTTCACAAACAGCTTCTCCCAAAAGCGGCGGCGTTCGCCCACGCTGGCAAACTGCTGCTTAACGCGCGCGCGCAGATGGCCGGCATAGCGGGCCAGCTGGCCGAGATGCAGGGGTAAGACTGACTCCAGCTTCTCGCGCAGCAGGCGCGCCAGTACCGGCGATGTCCCGCCCGAAGAGACGGCGACCATCAGCGGCGAGCGGTCGATGATGGATGGCATAATAAAGCTGGCCTGACGCGGGGCATCCACCACGTTACAGAAGATACGCCGCGCTTCGGCTGCATCGCTGACCTGCTGGTTCACCGTCTCATTATCGGTAGCGGCAATGGCCAGCCAGCAGGTGTCCAGCAGCGAGGGGATAAACTCCCCCTGCACCAGGGTTAGCATCTGTGAATCGGCCCACACCTGAAACTGCGGGGTGAAGTCGAGCGCATTGACCGTGACGTTTGCGCCAGCATCCAGTAGCAGACGGGCCTTGCGTTCGGCGACATCCCCGCCGCCAACCAGTAAACAATCCCGCTGGCGCAACTGGCAGAATATGGGTAAGTGATCCACAGAATAACCTCATGAAAATAAGGGGTAGAAAATGCGTGGTCGTAGAATAGCAGCAAAGGTAATACAAAACATGCGACTTATCCCGCACTCATGCGTTGTCGGTCAGAAGTGTTGCTTATGTCTCCCCCCGTAGCCGGGGGGAGGAAGAGGACTTACGCTTTAAGCTGCACCTGGCCGTCTTTCACCCGGGCGTCGAAGCGGGCGATGGAGTGGCTGGCATCTTCCATGCACAGGCCGTCGCTCAGGCGGAAGCGCTGCTTTTTCAGCGGGCTGGCAACCCATAGCGCGCCGTCATGTTCGGCGATAATCCCGCGAGACAGCACGCTGGCGTTGAAGAACGGGTCAATGTTGCTGATGGCGAATACCCTGTCGTCCTGGTAGGGACGGAAGACTGCCACCTGCTGCTGGCCGAGCAGCGCGCAGACGCCGGTGGCCGGCAGGATGTCGTCAATTTTGCAGATGTTTATCCACTGGCTCATACGTTTTCCTCCACCAGCGTGACCGGGATGCGCTCATAGGGCGTGGCCGGGCGGTGCTGGTCACGTTCCGGCACCACCTGAACGTTCGGGTCGCGCTGGTCGCTGTTGATAAAGTGTTTGAAGCGGGTCTGCGCCGCCGGGTTGTTGACGGTTTCGGTCCACTCGCAGGCGAAGGCGGCGCGCAGGCGAGCCAGCTCCTCTTCCAGATGGTCGTTCAGGCCCAGCTTGTCATCGATGATGACGCTGCGCAGATAGTCGATGCCGCCTTCCATGTTGTCCAGCCACGGCGCGGTGCGGGTCAGCTTATCGGCGGTGCGGATGTAGAACATCATAAAGCGGTCGAGATACTTAATCAGCGTCTCGCGATCAAGGTCCGCGGCCAGCAGATCGGCGTGGCGCGGCTTCATCCCGCCATTACCGCACACGTACAGGTTCCAGCCTTTCTCGGTGGCGATGATCCCCACGTCTTTGCCCTGGGCCTCCGCACATTCGCGGGTGCAGCCGGAGACGCCGAACTTCATTTTGTGCGGGGTGCGGATGCCTTTGTAGCGGTTTTCCAGTTCCACGCCGAAGCCGACGCTGTCGCCGACCCCGTAGCGGCACCAGGTGCTACCGACGCAGGTTTTCGCCATCCGCAGCGCTTTGGCGTAGGCGTGGCCGGTTTCGAAGCCCGCTTCAATCAGCTGACGCCAGATCTCCGGCAGGTCGTCTTTCTGCGCGCCAAACAGGCCGATGCGCTGGGAGCCGGTGATTTTGGTGTACAGATTGAATTCACGCGCGATACGGCCCACGGCGACCAGCCCTTCCGGCGTGATTTCGCCGCCAGCGGAGCGCGGGATCACCGAGTAGGTGCCATCTTTCTGAATGTTGGCAAGGAAGTTGTCGTTGGTGTCCTGCAGCGGCGTGTGCTGCGGTTTGAGGATGTACTCATTCCAGCAGGAGGCCAGCAGAGAGCCGACGGTCGGCTTACAGATCTCGCAGCCATAACCCTGACCGTGTTTTTCCAGCAGTTCGTCGAAGGTTTTAATGCCTTCCACGCGGATCAGGTGGAACAGCTCCTGGCGGGAGTAAGCGAAGTGTTCGCACAGGTTGTTGTTGACCTCGATGCCCTGTTTCGCCAGTTCGGCATTGAGCACCTGCGTCACCAGAGGGATACAACCCCCGCAGCCGGTTCCGGCTTTGGTTTCCGCTTTCAGCGCCGCGACGGTGTGGCAGCCTTTGTTGATGGCGGCGATCAGGTCGCCTTTACTGACGTCAAAGCAGGAGCAGATCTGCGCGCTGTCCGGCAGTTTATCGACGCCGATCGACGGCTTGCCGCTGCCGGCGTGGGCCGGAAGGATCAGCGAATCCGGATTTTCCGGCAGCTCGATAGCGTTGAGCACCAGTTGCAGCAGATTGCCATAGTCGCTGGTGTCGCCGACCAGCACCGCGCCGAGCAGCGTTTTATTGTCGGCGCTGACGATCAGGCGCTTATAAACTTCTTTGCTTTCGTCGAGATAGACGTAGCTGCGGGCGCCCGGCGTACGGCCGTGGGCATCGCCGATCCCGCCCACGTCCACACCCAGCAGCTTCAGCTTGGCGCTGAGGTCGGCGCCGGTGAAGCTGTTTTCACTGCCGAGGAGATGGTCGACGGCCACCTGGGCCATTTTATAACCCGGGGCGACGAGGCCATACACGCGGTTGTTCCAGCTGGCGCATTCGCCGATCGCGTAGATGTCCGGGTCGGAAGTCTGGCAACTATCGTTGACCATGATGCCGCCGCGCTGGGCGACCGCCAGCCCGCACTGGGTGGCCAGCTTATCGCGCGGGCGGATCCCGGTTGAGAAGACGATGAAATCGACCTGCAGCTCGCTACCGTCGGCGAAGTGCATGGTTTTACGCGCCTCGGTGCCCTGCTGGACGATCTCTTTGGTATTTTTACTGGTGTGAACTTTCACGCCCATGCTTTCAATTTTGCGCCGCAGCTGCTCGCCGCCCATCTGGTCGAGCTGCTCGGCCATCAGCATCGGCGCGAACTCGATCACGTGGGTTTCCACGCCGAGGTTTTTCAGGGCGCCTGCGGCTTCCAGGCCAAGGAGGCCGCCGCCGACCACCGCGCCGCGTTTGCTGCGACGGGCGCAGGATTCAATCGCGTTAAGATCTTCAATGGTGCGATAAACGAAGCAATCCTGAGTTTCCGCGCCTTTAATCGGCGGGATCCAGGGGTATGAGCCGGTCGCCATAATCAGCTTGTCGTAGAACACGGTGCGCCCGGCGCTGGAGTGGATCACCTTCTCCTGGCGGTTAATAGTGATCGCCCGTTCGCCGACCAGCACCTTGACGCCGTGTTTCTCATAGAAACCTTCGCGCACCAGCGACAGCTCTTCTGCGGTATGGTGGGAGAAATAAGACGACAGGTGGACACGGTCGTAGGCGATACGCGGTTCTTCACAGAACACGGTAATGTCGAACTGTCCGGCAGGCGCCTTATCGAGAAGCTCTTCGATAAAGCGATGGCCAACCATGCCGTTACCGATGATAGCGATTCTGACTTTGCTCATTTTTGCCTCGATTTCTTTTCTATTACCGCCTACCTTAACGATTCAGCCATCAGGCTTATTGATGCAAATCAATGACAACTTCACCTACCACTTAATGGGTATATAATTGATTTGTCTGTATTTTTCTAAGTTATGGAAAACGCTGGCTTTTCCTTTTTGCTGATTTTGTGTACAAGAATTGGATGGGCCGCGATTGGGGTTGGGCAGAAAACTAGCCATATTGAATGGAGAAGGTGATATGACAGCAGCGCCGCTTTGGTTAATTCAGAACGTACGCCTGGCAGACCGCGACGGCCTGTGGCAAATAGCGATTGATAAGGGCCGCTTTGGCGAGATCACGCCGATGGGCGAGGCGCGCGACGAAAGCTACGAGGTGTTGAACGCTCGCGGCGGGCTGGCGATCCCGCCTTTTATTGAGCCGCATATCCACCTGGATACCACCCAGACGGCCGGCGAGCCGCACTGGAACCAGTCCGGCACCCTGTTCGAGGGGATTGAGCGCTGGGCGGAGCGAAAAGCGCTGCTCAGCCATGAGGACGTCAAAGCCCGGGCGTGGAAAACCCTGAAGTGGCAGATCGCCAATGGCGTGCAGTTTGTCCGCACTCATGTCGACGTCTCCGATCCCACATTAACGGCGCTGAAGGCGATGCTGGAGGTCAAACGGGAGGTCGCGCCATGGGTCGAGTTGCAGATAGTTGCTTTTCCACAGGAGGGGATCCTCTCTTACCCCAACGGCGAAGCGCTGCTGGAGGAGGCCCTCAAGCTGGGGGCGGATGTTGTTGGGGCCATCCCGCATTTTGAGTTCACCCGTGAATATGGGGTGGAGTCGCTGCATATCGCCTTCCGGCTGGCGCAAAAATATGATCGCCCGCTGGATATTCACTGCGATGAAATTGACGATGAACAGTCGCGCTTTGTTGAAACCGTTGCCGCGCTGGCGTTAAAGGCGGGGATAGGGGCGCGGGTGACGGCCAGCCATACCACCGCCATGCACTCCTATAATGGCGCTTATACCTCGCGCCTGTTCCGCCTGCTTAAGCTCTCCGGTATCAACTTTGTCGCCAATCCGCTGGTGAATATTCATCTGCAGGGCCGGTTTGATGACTACCCTAAGCGACGGGGGATTACCCGGGTGAAGGAGCTGATGGCGGCGGGGATCAACGTGTGCTTTGGTCATGATGACGTCTTTGACCCGTGGTACCCGCTGGGGACCGGCAATATGCTGCAGGTCCTGCATATGGGCCTGCACGTCTGCCAGCTGATGGGCTACCAGCAGATCAACGACGGTCTGAAGCTTATCACCGCCAACAGCGCCCGCACGTTTGGCCTGGAGGATTACGGCATAGTCAGCGGCAACCCGGCTAACCTGATCATTCTCCCGGCGGAGAATGGCTTTGAGGCCGTCCGCTGCCAGGTGCCTGTGCGCTGGTCAATTCGCCAGGGAAGGGTGATCGCGACCACCCAGCTGGCGCAAACCTGGATCCAGACCGACCGCGGTGGCGAGGAGCTCTCTTTTATGAGGAACAGCCCCCTTGCGGACGCAAAGGGGCCGAAGGCTTAGTGAGACGCCGCCTGAGCGTTGTTCTGGCGGTGACGGGAGACGAAGCCGAGGATAAAGCACATCACGAATACCACGGCATAGAGGCCGTTAGCGGTGTGCAGCGCTGCCAGTGGACCGCTGGCAGCCACAATCGGGCCGGTGACCACGAAAGTGAGCATGGTGCCGATGGTGCCGCAGGTGAGGATAAAGTTCACCAGCTTCGGCGAAGCGACCCGCGTCTGCTGCGAGCCGAGCGTAATGATCGAGGTGTAGATGGCGCTGGAGAAGAAGCCCAGGGTCAGAATAAACCACGGCATATGCTCCGGGGAACCATTGATAAACAGGTACATCAGCACCGTCGCGAGCCCGGCGAGGACGGTTAAGATACGCTGCAGGTCGAAGAAGCGCAGGATGAAGCTGAATGACCACATGCCGATCATGTAGGACATCCAGAAATCGCTCACCAGTTTACCGGCATCCCCGAGGCTCATGCCCAGGCTCTTCGCATATTCCGGTACCCAGGAGATAAAGCCCAGCTGACCGAGGATGTAGCACAGCGCCGCAACGGAGAGAAACAGCACGCCGATGCCCCACTTCTCTTTCACTACCGGCTGGTTGTTTTCGCTCTGCGCTTTTTTGCCCAACACCGGAAAATCACAGCCGAAAGTCAGGACGAAAATGGCGACATACACCAGACCAATACAGGCGTAGACCCAGTACCACTCGATGCTGCGCGCCAGCAGGACGGCGGCGACCATCGGGAAAATCATTCCCGCCATGCTAAAGAAGGAGTCGGTAAACAGCAGACGCGCTCCGCGCTGACGGCCTTCATACATATGGGTGATCAGGAAGGTCCCGATCGACATGGTGATCCCGCTCACCAGGCCGAGAACGAACATCGACGCGGAAAACAGCGCCAGGCTGTGGCTGAGCATCAGGCCGGCCACCGCCAGCACCATCAGAATAAAGCCAAAGCGCAGCTGAGTTTTCAGCGGCACGATTTCCATCAGCCAGGCATTGAGGAAGATAGAGATCAGAATACCGGCGTTCAGAAAGGTAAAGGTGTTGCTCATACTGGAAACGGGCAGATGGAAATAATCCGCAATGTTACCCATCACCATCCCGGTGACGATCACCAACGCGCCGGTCAGGGCGTAGGAGAAGAAGCTGATCCATGTGAGCTTAATACGGTTGCTGTTAGTCATGACTGGCCTGTGAATAGAAAGGTAAAGCGCGTTGACGCTGCGCCGGGCGGACAGATTTTATTCGTTCAGGTGATGTAATCAAATGTTTATTGTGAAAGTGGTTATCTTTTGCATGGTTTAATGTGACATGCATCACACTTTATTCGCCGCACAGGAGAACGTTTGCGCGGTTACAATTATTACAGCTAAGTAAAATTTGGTAAAAGGCTGGCCCAGGATGCAAAGGCTCTTTAGAATCAAGGCACTCGCTTTTATTCTGCTCCGTTAAGGAATTTCCATGCTCAAATCAACACTGGCGGCGATGGCTGCCGTTTTCGCCATTTCAGCGTTCTCCCCGGCCATGGCGGCAAAGGGCGATCCGCATGTGCTGCTGACCACCTCGGCAGGGAACATTGAGCTTGAGTTAAACAGTCAGAAAGCCCCGATTTCCGTGGATAACTTCCTGAAGTACGTCAACAGCGGCTTCTACAACAACACCACCTTCCACCGCGTGATCCCGGGTTTCATGGTGCAGGGCGGCGGCTTTAACGAGCAGATGCAGCAGAAACAGCCTAACCCGCCGATTAAGAATGAAGCAGACAACGGCCTGCGCAACACCCGCGGTACCATCGCGATGGCGCGTACCGCCGACCAGGATAGCGCCACCAGCCAGTTCTTCATCAACGTGGCGGATAACGCCTTCCTTGACCATGGTCAGCGCGACTTTGGCTATGCGGTGTTTGGCAAGGTAGTGAAAGGTATGGACGTCGCGGATAAGATCTCCCAGGTCCAGACCCATAACGTCGGCCCATACCAGAATGTGCCGACCAAACCGGTTGTTATCCTCTCTGCGAAAGTGCTGCCCTAATCCTTCCACGGCGCGGTGTGCTATCGCCGCGCCCGGTTGCCTCCCGGCATAACCTGAAATTGCTGCTTATACTTGTGGCACACAGGGGACGATAAGGGGGGCGACGATGCGTCCACTCACCGAAAAGCAAAAATCCCGACTCTGGGAACAGACACGCAATACCAATTTTCAGGCCAGTCGTCGCCTTGAAGGCGTGACGGTGCCGCTGGTTACGTTGACTGCCGAAGAGGCGCTGGCGCGTCTGGCGACGCTGCGGAGGGAGTATGAGCGATAAATTCGGCGATGAACGCGATCCTTACCTCTACCCGGCGCTGAATGTCCTGCGCAACCGCCTCGGCATCCGGCAGGCTAAAAATCTGCAACAGGCCGCCTTTGAGATGACGGCGTTGCGGGCGGCAACCTTGCCGCTGGGGCCGCGGGTGCGCGGCTTACCCTATCTGTGCGCGATTCATCATCAGCTGTATCAGGATCTGTTTGACTGGGCCGGCCGGTTACGTGAAGTGAACCTCTACCTGGGCGATACGCCGTTCTGCCACTTTGCCCGGATCGAGGAGGAGGGGAACGCCCTGATGCAGGCCCTTGAGCAGGAGGATTATCTCAATGGCCTGCCGCGCGAGACCTTTATTGAACGCCTGAGCTGGTTCTATGGCGAAATTAATGTGCTGCACCCTTTTCGTCTTGGCAATGGCCTGACCCAGCGCATTTTCTTTGAACAGCTGGCGATACATGCCGGCTACCTGCTTGACTGGCGTGACGTCGACCCTGCCGGCTGGAGCGCGGCCTGCCAGCAGAGCGCGATGGGCGATCCGGCTCCGCTGGTGGCGATCTTTCGCAAAGTGGTAAGCGAAGCGCGGGAATCTGAGTAGAATAGCCCGGTTTTGATTGTTCCGGAGCCGCTATGATCCTGCTTATCGATAACTATGACTCTTTCACCTGGAATCTGTATCAGTACTTCTGCGAACTGGGTGCGGAAGTACTGGTCAGGCGCAATGATGCGTTGACGCTGGAGGAGATAGCGGCGCTGGCGCCGGAGAAAATCGTGATCTCGCCAGGCCCCTGCACGCCGAATGAGGCGGGGATTTCCCTCGCGGTTATCCGCCACTATGCGGGGAAAACGCCGCTACTGGGCGTCTGTCTCGGGCACCAGGCGATAGCCCAGGCGTTTGGCGCGACCATCGTACGGGCGGCACAGGTGATGCATGGTAAAACCTCGCTTATCGAGCATAACGGCGAAGGGGTGTTTCAGGGGCTGAATAATCCCCTGACGGTGACCCGTTATCACTCGCTGGTGATTGATCCGCCGACGCTCCCGCCCGAGTTTATCGTCACCGCCCGCAGCGCCAGCGCTGAGATTATGGGGATCCGCCACCGCGATTGGGATCTTGAGGGCGTGCAGTTTCATCCGGAAAGCATCCTCAGCGAGCAGGGCCATCAATTGCTGGAAAACTTTCTGAAGCGGTGATTTTCAGTTGCCATTGACTGATTTTTTATGCATATTTTGTGATTATATTTTCATGATTACATCTGCATAACGAAGAGGGATGGGCAAGACATGGCAACTGAACAACCGGCAATCACCCGCGCCACATTCGATGAAGTTATTTTGCCGATTTATGCACCAGCAGAATTCATCCCGGTGAAAGGGAAAGGCAGCCGCGTCTGGGATCAGCAGGGCAAAGAGTATGTTGATTTTGCCGGCGGTATCGCGGTGACGGCGCTCGGCCATTGCCACCCGGCGCTGGTAGCGGCGCTCCACGAGCAGGGCGAAACGCTGTGGCACACCAGCAACGTCTTTACCAATGAGCCAGCGCTGCGTCTGGGACGTAAACTTGTCGAGGCCACCTTCGCCGAGCGCGTGGTGTTTATGAACTCCGGTACGGAAGCCAATGAAACGGCCTTTAAGCTGGCGCGTCACTATGCGGTGACCCGCCATAGCCCGTATAAAACCAAAATCATTGCCTTCCATAATGCCTTCCATGGCCGCTCCCTGTTTACCGTTTCCGTCGGTGGGCAGCCGAAGTACTCCGATGGTTTCGGCCCGAAACCGGCGGATATTGTCCATGTTCCCTTCAACGACCTGCAGGCGGTAAAAGCGGTGATGGATGACCACACTTGCGCAGTGGTGGTGGAGCCGATTCAGGGCGAAGGCGGCGTGACGGCAGCGACGCCGGCCTTCCTGCAGGGGCTGCGTGAGCTGTGCGATCAGCACCAGGCGTTGTTAGTCTTTGATGAAGTGCAGTGCGGTATGGGACGTACCGGATCGCTGTTCGCCTATATGCATTACGGTGTGACGCCGGATATTCTGACCAGCGCCAAAGCGCTCGGCGGCGGCTTCCCGGTCAGCGCCATGCTGACCACCCATGAGATCGCCAGCGCCTTCCATGCGGGTTCCCATGGCTCAACCTACGGCGGCAACCCGCTGGCCTGCGCGGTCGCCAACGCCGCCTTCGATCTAATCAATACCCCGGCGGTGCTGGATGGCGTGAGCGCGAAGCGCGAACTGTTCGTCAAACACCTGCAGCAGCTGGATGCTGAATTTGATCTGTTCAGTGATATTCGCGGGATGGGCCTGCTGATTGGCGCCGAACTCAAGCCGCAGCACAAGGGCCGCGCGCGTGATTTCCTCTATGCCGCTGCGCAAGCCGGCGTCATGGTGCTCAACGCCGGGCCGGACGTGATGCGTTTTGTTCCCTCGCTGATCATCGACGAGCAGGATATTGCCGAGGGGATGGCGCGTTTTGCCCAGGCAGTGGCAAAGGTGATTAACGGCTGATTTTCCGCAGCCAGATGCCATGATGCGGCCGCTGACGCCATGCTACTGACGATATGGTATGCATGGTGTTCAGATGGCCCAGAATGCGTTGCAGGTGCTGCTCCAGGGTACTTAACGGACCGTTCGGCACCTCTGTTTCCGGCGACTCCAGAATATTGGCATCCCCTGCGCTGCCGGGACCATCGCTGTCCAGCCGTTGCTGGCAGCGTTGCAAGGCAATCTCACAAGATTCGAGATAGCGCTGGGCAAGATCCGGGGTGAGCATCGTATGCTCCCGGGCCAGGGTGGTCATAGCGTTGATGTGTTCGACGATAAACTGACTGTGCGTCACCCACAGCTTCATATCTTCCAGATAATGGGTATTAAAACCGGGCTCCTGCATCGCCTGATTCAGGGAGTTGTAGAGCGCGTTATGCGCCTGGTTGACGCGCATGCGTTGATAGGCCAGCGCGGGGGCTTTTGGATCGGCGCTGAGGATCAGGCGAATCGCCTGCTGGTCGGCCTCCAGCGCATCGTGGGCGTTTTTTTTCAGCAGGCCGCTCTGCCACTGCGGCCACAGCCAGACCATCCCGCCGAAGGCGATCAGGCAGCCGATAAGCGTGTCGATAAGCCGGGCGACAATAAACTGTTCGCCGTTGAGCGTCAGCAGTTGCAGGGTATACACCGCCGTCACCGTAAAGCCTACCATCGCCCAGCCATAGTGTTTACGGATGATCAGATAGCTGAGCAGGGTAATCAGCAGCATCCCGCTCAGGGTATAGCTCTCCGGAACGTGAAAGTGCAAGGTTAGCCCGGCGATGACCAGACCGGCGAGCGTTCCCGCTGCCCGGTGAACAATTCGCACCCGCGTGGCGCCGTAGCCGTTTTGCGTGACGAAGAGCACCGTCATCAGGATCCAGTAGGGCTTCGGCAAATGCAGGGCGTTGCCCATCAGGCTGGCGACGCTCAGCATCACGCTGATGCGGGCGGCATTGCGCAGTGCGGGTGATTTCAGCGACAGATAGTTCTTTAGCGCGGGAAACAGCGGTAAACGACGCTCTTTGTCGGCCATCAGATCCCGGGCATACAGGGGGCGCTGGGTATGCAGCACCCGGGCGATACGGCTAAAGTGCCAGGCGCAGAACTGACCGACCGGGTTGTCCGGATGCTGGCGGGCGATCTTTTCCAGAGCCTCAATCTGTTTATCCATCTGAAAACGCTGCGGAAAGCGATGATAGAGAATATCATCCGCCAGCACGCGCAGGCGGGCAGCGACGGTTTGCGCATTCCAGCGGATCACCGCTTCGGCATGGCTGCGTTCCACCAGCTTTTGTACCTCTTCTGGCTGATGCAGGCTAACCGAAATATGTTCCTGTAGATCCAGCCCAACCTGGAACGCCCGCAGCAGACGCTTGTGGTCGTTGCGTTGGTTGGCGGCCAGCATATGCATCTGCTGATAGCACTGGGTAATCAGGTCGACTACCTTCTGCTGGCGGGTGAGCAGCGGCGGCAGGGCGGTCGACGGATCGGTATGCTGGGTCAACAGACTGTATTTGGCTTCACAATAGTCAGCCAGTTCCCGGTAAAGCAGGCTGAGCGACTCCCGCAGCGGCTGTTCGCGCCACAGCCAGAACCAGAGCCAGTTAAACACGCCGTACCACAGCGTACCGAAAGCGTAGATCAGCAGTGGTTCCCAGATGGGCATATTGCCCGCCAGGCTCAGGGTAAAGATAGCGGCGATCAGCGACGCGGGCAGCAGGCGCGCGTGCAGCGAACTGATCTCCGCGGTGACGCCGAGCAATAGCGCCAGGCCGCTGAGAATAAGCGGCAGGGGAATGGCCTGAGCGAGCAGCAACTGCACCACCAGACTGCATCCGGCAAACAGACAGCCGCCGATAATCAGACGTTTGAAAAAGCGCTTATGTGGGGTATCAAGACCGGCAATGTTGCAGCAGGCGGGCACTAAGGAAAACAACAGCCCCTGCTGGAGATGGCCGAGCAGAAGACCGATGGCCACAGGCAGACACAGCACCAGCGTTTGCCGCAGTGCATAGTTGACTTCCGGGTGGTAAATCAGCCTGCGCCACATGAGGGAAAAACAAAAACGGCGTACTGCAGGAGCAATACGCCGCTTAGCAACTTAACGGGTGCCGTAGACGACGATAGTTTTACCGTGTGCGGAAATCAGGTTCTGATCTTCCAGCATTTTCAAAATACGGCCAACCGTTTCACGAGAGCAGCCGACGATCTGACCAATTTCCTGACGGGTAATTTTAATTTGCATACCGTCCGGGTGGGTCATGGCATCAGGTTGCTTCGCCAGGTTCAGCAGCGTCTGGGCGATACGGCCCGTCACGTCGAGGAAGGCGAGGTTGCCCACTTTCTCAGACGTGACCTGCAGACGGCGAGCCATTTGCGAAGAGAGACGCATCAGAATGTCCGGGTTAACCTGGATCAGCTGACGGAATTTCTTATAAGAGATTTCGGCCACTTCACATGCGGTTTTCGCCCGTACCCAGGCGCTACGCTCCTGACCCTCTTCAAACAGGCCTAATTCACCGATGAAATCGCCCTGGTTGAGGTAGGAGAGGATCATCTCTTTACCTTCTTCATCCTTGATGAGTACAGCCACGGAGCCTTTAACGATGTAGTACAGCGTTTCTGCTTTTTCACCCTGGTGGATCAGCGTGCTCTTTGATGGGTACTTATGAATGTGGCAATGAGACAAGAACCATTCAAGGGTAGGGTCTGTTTGCGGTTTGCCAAGCACCATGCGCGGTTATCCTCTGTTATAAGCTATCTCCGGGCGCCGACACTACACGGCGTCCGGGCATGCAATCGTATTGTTTCCCTATACCTGGGAAGCTGGCTGATGATTTTTCGACAGCCCGTAATGTGAACTCCTCTGCATACATGCAGTACATCAATGTAATACTGTAGCATCCAGACTGTTTTAGCATAGCTTTCGCCGCATGTCTCCTGGTGTCTCGCTTCAGCATGACGCAGGTCGCCTTCCGTTGCGAGAATTGTTATGTGCGCGTAATCTGACAGGAAAATTGCGATACTGGAGTTAAATTTTATGCAAGCGCGTGTGAAATGGGTTGAAGGGTTAACCTTTATCGGGGAGTCCGCGTCAGGACACCAGATTCTGATGGATGGCAACTCCGGGGATAAGGCACCCAGCCCGATGGAGATGGTGCTGATGGCGGCGGGCGGTTGCAGTGCGATCGATGTGGTTTCTATTCTGCAAAAAGGTCGCCATGAGGTGACCAACTGCGAAGTGAAGCTGACGTCGGAGCGCCGCGAAGAGGCGCCGCGTCTGTTTACGCATATTAATCTGCACTTTATCGTCACCGGTAAGGCGCTGAAAGATGCCGCGGTCTCCCGGGCGGTGGATCTGTCGGCAGAGAAATACTGCTCGGTGGCGCTGATGCTGGAAAAAGCAGTGAAGATCACCCACTCCTATGAAGTGATCGAGGCGTAGTCTTCGCCTGCCGTTGTGAAGCATCTCAACCCCGGCCTGGCCGGGGTTTTTTCTGTTAGCCGATCTTGCGGCCTTCCATCAGGCGCTCGACCAGCGGCGTCATGATAAGCTCCATCGCCAGCCCCATTTTACCGCCCGGCACCACCAGCGTGTTCATGTGCGAGATAAACGACCCCTGCAGCATCGCCAGCAGCCAGGGGAAGTCGATATTCTGCAGGTTACGGAAATGGATCACCACAAAGCTCTCGTCCAGCGAGGGAATAGTTTTCGCGGCAAACGGGTTGGAAGTGTCTACCGTCGGCACGCGCTGAAAGTTGATATGGGTGCGGGAAAATTGCGGGGTAATGAAGTTGATGTAGTCTTCCATCGAGCGGACGACTGAGTCCATCACCGCCTCCCGGGAGTGGCCGCGCTCGCTGGTGTCGCGAATAAGCTTTTGGATCCACTCGAGGTTAACGATAGGCACTACGCCGACCAGCAGGTCGACATGGCTGGCGACATCATGATGCGGCGTGACAACCCCGCCGTGCAGCCCCTCATAGAACAGTACGTCTGTCGGCTCCGGCAGCGGCTGCCAGGGGGTGAAAGTCCCTGGCACCTGATTCCACGGTACGGCTTCGTCATAGGTATGCAGGTATTTCCGCGACTGGCCTTTTCCGTGGCGGCCATAGTCGACAAAGGTCTGCTCCAGCAGGCCAAAGTCGTTCGCCTCCGGGCCAAAGTAGCTGATATGTTTGCCCTGATCCCGCGCCTTGCGGATCGCCATGTCCATTTCCGGGCGGGTGTAGCGATGAAAGCTATCGCCTTCCACCTCCGCGGCGTGCAGGTTTAGCTGCGCGAAGATTTTGCGAAAGGCAAGGCTGGTGGTGGTAGTGCCCGCGCCGCTGGAGCCCGTGACGGCGATCACCGGATGTTTGGCAGACATAACAACTCCCTGGTTAAACGATGTAGTGGCGTCGCCTTAGCCGTTAAACAGCGCACGCGGCATAATATTGACCGTCTCATGCAGTTCCGACCACACAAGAACCGCCTCTCCGCGTTTCAACTGCTGTTTTACATCGGCGACTTTATCGGCAAGTGAACGTTCATGTTCACCATAATCGGTGCCTTCACGTAACACAAAGCTTTCAATCAGGTTATCCAGCGTTTCGGGATCCAGATCCTGCCAGGGAATAATCATACGGGGGCCTCCAGCCAACGGTTTAACCAGTCCGGGATGCGTCTTTCCAGCCACATCTCCGGCTTACGCAGGGTGCCGCCGACGAAACCAACGTGGCCGCCTTGCTCAGTTAATTGATACTCAACGTTCGCCGGCAGTTGCTCCTGCGGTGGTATGGAGTGGTGATCCATAAATGGATCGTCTTTCGCGTGAATGATGAGCGTTGGCTTAGTGATATCGCTGAGCCGCGGCATGGCGCTGCATTGCCGGTAATAATCCAGCGCATCGGCGAAACCATGGATTTTGGCGGTGATCATATCGTCAAATTCCCGGATGCGGCGCATCCCTTTAAGCTGGCGTAAATCGACAGGCAGTGAGCCAGGATACGCTTTCAGCTTGCGTGAGGCATTGGCTTTTAACAGATTGAGCAGATAGCGCTGATAAACCCGCGAGAAGCCCTTATCCATATGATAGCTGCAGGCTTCCAGCATAAAAGGCGCGGAGACGATCACCGCCGCATCCAGCGGGCAGCGGTCGCCTTCTTCTGCCAGCAGGCAGCCCAGCATATTGCCGCCTAGTGAATAGCCGACGGCTGCGGTCGGCACGGGGCCAAACTCGCGCTGTAGCCAATGCAGAAACCAGGTGCCATCTTCTGTTTCGCCGGAGTGATAGATGCGGTTATTGCGGTTAGGTTCGCCGCTGCAGCCGCGGAAATGCATAACCACGCCCAGCCAGTCGCGCTGCATCGCCGCGTGGATCAGACCATGGGCGTACGGGCTGTGCAGGCTTCCTTCGAGACCATGAAAGACGACGAGGCGCGGCTTATGGCGCGCCTGATGCGGGTCTTCGCTCCAGGCCAGATCGACAAAATCGCCGTCCGGCAGCTCAAGGCGCTGCCAGTGCGGGGTAAAGCGCAATTTACGGCGGATCAGCCGCGGCAGCATGGTTTGCAGATGACGATTGCCCACGCCGCGCATCGGATGGAACTCACGCGAATCGTTTTCGGGGGGCGTCATGTCTGTGGGGATGATTTCAACCATAGCACCAGAACAATTAATAAACGTGATGATGACTATACCGCGCAGGGCGCACAGGGGTTAGCCAATATGTGGTCTTGTGGCCAGCGACGCCAGGTTACAGCAAAAACAAATCATTGATGTCACTGATGGCAGGCCATGGAGAGGGCAGAAACCCACCCTGCCAGCGGCATCGTACGCGCAGGCAGGATGAGGAAGTCAATATTAGCCTTCCTGAAGCATCTGCTCCAGCTGCTCCTGGGCCTCCAGCCAGGCCATTTCACACTCCTCCAGCCCGGACTTCGCGCTGGCCTGCTGCTGCAGGCATTCGGTTAGTTCGGCTTTACGTGAGGCGTCATAAAGCTCACTGTCGCCAAGTTTTTCTTCCGCACTGGCCAACTGCGCGTTGAGCTTGTCCATCTCTTTTTCCAGACGGGCGATCTCTTTGCGCAGCGGTTGGGTCTGGCTGCGCAGTTCCGCTTCCCGACGCTTCTGGTCCTTGCGCGCCTGGGCGCTGTTGCCGCTCTCTTTTGGCGCGTCGCTGCTCTGTGATTCCTGTTTTTGCGAGTCGCTGAGCCACTGCTGATAATCTTCCAGATCGCCGTCGAACGGCTCGACTTTACCGTCATGGACGAGGTACAGATCGTCGGTGGTGGAGCGGATCAGGTGACGATCGTGCGACACGACAACCAGCGCCCCTTCAAAGTCGATCAGCGCTTCGGTTAAGGCCTGACGCATATCGAGGTCAAGGTGGTTGGTCGGTTCATCGAGCAGCAGCAGGTTAGGGCGCTGCCAGACGATCAGGGCCAGTACCAGGCGCGCTTTTTCTCCACCAGAGAAGCGGCGGGTCTCTTCGCTGACCTTATCGCCCTGGAAACCAAAGCCGCCCAGATAATCACGCAGCTTTTGTTCCAGCTCCTGCGGCGCCAGGCGAGCCAGGTGCTGCAGCGGCGATTCATCGGCACGCAGGAACTCAAGCTGATGCTGGGCAAAGTAGCCGAGCTTGATACCTTTTGCGAGGCCGATCTCGCCGCTCACCGGCTGGAGTTCACCTGCCAGCAGCTTAATCAGCGTCGACTTCCCGGCGCCGTTGCGGCCCAGCAGGCCGATGCGCGAGCCCGGCACCAGATTGAGCTTGATGGAGTCGAGGATAATACGCTCGCCGTAGCCGGCGCTGACTTTCTCCATCTTCAGCAGCGGGTTAGGTAGACTCTCTGGCTGGCGGAAACTGAAGTGGAATGGGTTATCTACGTGCGCCGGGGCGATAAGCTCCATCCGCTCCAGCATTTTGATACGGCTTTGCGCCTGCTTGGCCTTGGTGGCCTTCGCGCGGAAGCGGTCGATATAACTTTGTAGATGCGCAACGCGCTGCTGCTGGCTTTCGTACATCGCCTGCTGCTGAGAGAGACGGGTAGCGCGCTGCACTTCGAACGAGCTGTAGTTACCGGTGTACTCAAACATCGTCTGCTGTTCGATATGGATAATTTTGTCGACGATAGGATCGAGAAAATCGCGATCGTGGGAGATCAGGATCAGCGTACCTGTGTAACCCTTAAGCCATTTTTCGAGCCAGATGACGGCATCGAGGTCGAGGTGGTTAGTCGGTTCATCGAGCAGCAGCAGATCGGAGCGGCAAATCAGCGCCTGGGCGAGGTTAAGGCGCATACGCCAGCCGCCGGAAAAATCGCTGACTGGCCGCTCCAGCTGTTCGTTGCTGAATCCCAGACCGTGCAGCAGGCTGGCAGCGCGCGAACGGATGGTCCAGGCGTCGATGGCGTCCAGCTTGCCGTGGACCGTGGCGATGGCATGGCCGTCGTTGCGCTCATTTGCCTGCTGGAGCGCGGCTTCCAGCTGGCGGTATTCACGATCGCCATCAATAACATAATCGATAGCCGGCTGAGGCAGCGCCGGGGTTTCCTGATTCACCCATGCCAGCTGCCAGCTGCCTGGAAAGGTCATACTGCCGCCGTCAGCGCTTATCTCGTTTTTCAAAAGCGATAGCAGCGTCGATTTCCCGCAGCCGTTTTTGCCCACCAGACCGACCTTTTGGCCAGGGTTGATGGTAGCGGTGGCGTTGTCCAGCAGGACGCGTACGCCGCGACGAATTTGTAACGAGGAGAAAACAATCATAAGGCGCCGTATGTTCAGACTATGTTAATTTGTCATTATGATAATGTAGTGTGGAAGCGAATCGCTTCACCGGGCCGCCATGGTAGCCCAAAACGAAGACGATACACAAAGTCATTCTGGCGGTGTCAGAACACCGGGGCTGCGCAGGCCGCCAGAAGACCTACGGGAGGGGAATGATGTCTCAGACAGCGAAAGTGTTGCTGCTGTATGCCCACCCAGAATCTCATGATTCCGTGGCCAACCGGGTTTTATTAGAGCCGGCCTTACAGTTGCCGAACGTCACCGTGCACGATCTTTACGCGCACTATCCGGATTTTTTTATCGATATCGCTCATGAACAGGACCTGCTGCGCCAGCATGAGGTGATTGTTTTCCAGCATCCTTTATATACCTGGAGCTGTCCGGCGCTGCTCAAGGAGTGGCTGGATCGTGTGTTAAGCCGCGGCTTCGCCAGCGGTGCCGGAGGAAACGAACTGGCGGGAAAGTACTGGCGTAGTGTGATCACCACCGGCGAACCTGAGAGCGCCTACCGTCGCGATGCCAATCGCTATCCGATGAACGATATTTTACGTCCTTTTGAACTGACCGCCGGCATGTGCCGTATGCACTGGATGAGCCCCATTATTGTCTACTGGGCACGGCGGCAACAGCCAGAGGAATTGCGTAGCCGCGCTCGGGCCTACCGGGACTGGCTGGCCAATCCCCTTACCGCCGGAGGTATACATGGCGGGATCTGATTTGCTGCTGGCGGGCGTTCTTTTTTTGTTCGCCGCCGTTATTGCCGTACCTCTGGCCTCAAGATTGGGTATTGGCGCGGTGCTGGGCTATCTGCTGGCCGGGATTGCGATTGGCCCGTGGGGACTTGGGTTTATCAGCGATGTGGATGAAATTCTCCATTTCTCTGAGCTCGGCGTAGTGTTTCTGATGTTTATCATCGGCCTGGAGCTTAATCCGGCCAAGCTATGGCGGCTGCGGAGCTCAATCTTCGGCGTCGGCGCGGCGCAGGTGATGCTCAGCGCGGCGATCCTTGGCGGTCTGCTGATGACGACCGGGTTTTCATGGCAGGCGGCGGTGGTCGGCGGGATCGGCCTGGCGATGTCTTCCACCGCCATGGCGCTGCAGCTGATGCGTGAGAAGGGAATGAGCCGCAGTGAATCGGGGCAGTTAGGCTTTTCGGTCCTGCTGTTTCAGGATCTGGCGGTGATCCCGGCGCTGGCGCTGGTGCCCCTGCTGGCCGGTTCCGCGGATGAGCATGTTAACTGGCTGACGGTCGGTATGAAGGTCCTGGCCTTTGCCGGGATGCTGATTGGCGGACGCTATCTGCTGCGGCCGGTGTTCCGTTTCATCGCCAGCTCAGGGGTCAGGGAAGTATTTACTGCCGCCACGCTACTGCTGGTCCTTGGGTCGGCGCTGTTTATGGAGGCGCTGGGGTTGTCGATGGCGCTGGGTACCTTTATCGCCGGCGTGCTGCTGGCGGAAAGCGAGTATCGCCACGAACTGGAAATCGCTATCGATCCGTTCAAGGGGCTGCTGCTTGGGCTGTTCTTTATCTCCGTCGGCATGGCGCTGAACCTTGGCGTGCTGTATACCCATCTGCTGTGGGTGGCGGTGAGTGTGATGGTGCTGGTGGCGGTAAAAATGCTGGTGCTCTATCTGCTGGCCCGTCTCTATGGCCTGCGAAGTTCAGAGCGGATGCAGTTTGCGGGCGTATTAAGCCAGGGCGGTGAGTTCGCGTTTGTCCTCTTTTCGCTGCCCGCCTCTCAGCGGTTGTTCCAGCATGACCAGATGGCGCTGCTGCTGGTGGCGGTGACGTTATCGATGATGACGACGCCGCTGCTGATGAAGGGGATAGATAAGCTATTGTCGCGACGGCTGAATCCGGCAGATGATACCGATGAGGCGCCGTGGGTGGAGGATGACAAGCCGCAGGTGATTATTGTCGGGTTTGGTCGCTTTGGTCAGGTTATCGGTCGCCTGCTGATGGCCAATAAGATGCGTATTACAGTGCTGGAGCGGGACATCAGCGCGGTGAATCTGATGCGAAACTATGGCTACAAAGTCTATTTTGGCGACGCTACCCAGCTGGAGCTGCTGCGCTCGGCGGGAGCGGAAGAGGCGCAGTCGATCGTCATCACCTGTAATGAGCCGGAAGACACCATGCGGCTGGTGGAAATGTGTCAACAACACTTTCCACATCTGCATATTCTGGCCCGCGCACGCGGTCGCGTTGAGGCGCATGAGCTGCTGCAGGCCGGTGTGACGCAGTTTTCTCGTGAAACCTTCTCCAGTGCACTGGAACTGGGGCGCAAAGCGCTCATCACCCTGGGGATGCATCCTCACCAGGCCCAGCGCGCGCAACTGCACTTCCGACGGCTCGATATGCGAATGCTGCGCGAGTTAATGCCAGTGCATACTGATACGGTACAGGTATCTCGCGTGCGGGAAGCCCGACGCGAACTGGAAGAGATTTTTCAGCGTGAAATGCAGAAAGAAAGCCGGCAGCTGGACGGCTGGGACGAGTTTGAATAAAGGTAAATCATATGGCAGTGCGTAAACGTTTTATTGCCGGGGCGAAATGTCCGGCGTGCCAGGCGCAGGATTCGCTGGCGATGTGGCGTGAGAATAATGTCGATGTCGTTGAATGCGTTAAGTGCGGTCATCAGATGCGTGAGGCGGATAAAGAGGCCCGTGAGCATGTACGCAAAGAGGAGCAGGTGATTGGCATTTTTCATCCCGACTAGCGTTATCCGTCGGCTTTTTTTAAGCTAGAGGGTACACGGCTGCAGAATTCCGCTACAATCTGCGCCACTATTCTTCCCATCTCAGGAGATATCATGAAAGTAGCAAAAGACCTGGTGGTCAGCCTGGCCTATCAGGTACGTACAGAAGACGGTGTGTTGGTTGATGAGTCTCCGGTAAGCGCGCCGCTGGATTACCTGCACGGTCACGGCTCCCTGATTTCCGGCCTGGAAAACGCGCTGGATGGCCACGAAGTGGGCGACAAATTTGACGTAGCTGTCGGCGCTAACGACGCTTACGGCCAGTATGACGAAAACCTGGTGCAGCGTGTACCGAAAGACGTCTTTATGGGCGTTGATGAACTGCAGGTTGGCATGCGCTTCCTGGCGGAAACCGATCAGGGTCCAGTACCGGTAGAAATCACTGAAGTTGAAGACGACCACGTTGTGGTTGATGGCAACCACATGCTGGCTGGCCAGAACCTGAAGTTCAATGTGGAAGTTGTCGCTATTCGTGAAGCAACGGCTGAAGAGCTGGAGCATGGTCACGTGCATGGCGCTCATGGCCACGATCACGATCATGACCATGGTCATGACGGTTGCTGCGGCGGCCACGGCCACGATCATGGTCACGACCATGAACACGGCAAAGGTGGTTGCGGTAACGGCGGTTGCGGTTGCCACTAATGGCGTCGCGTTCGCGCGGATAGCCAAAAAAAGCGGGGAAACCCGCTTTTTTTACGTCTCAATAATGGGGGGGCGGCGTCTCTTCTGCCTGAGAGGCGATATGGGACGGTTGGGTCGCCTTCAGTTTCTCGATCATCAGACGCATATGCTCCCGCATCTTCGCCATCTCTATCTCGTGGGCGGTCACGGTTTTATTGAGGTCTTCGATGGTGATTTCCTGAAACGCCAGCCGGCTTTCCAGCTCTGCAAGGCGCGTTTCTAATGTGCTATCGTGCATGGGTAACCTCTTTAGTCTGATCCTGCGAGCGGATTCTACTTAAGTTTCTCTTTTCGCGCAGCATCGCTGCGTCTGACAGGAAACTTATTCATACAAAAATAGTCCTAAAAGAGGCGATATTCAGGAACGTCCGTATGTAGATTTTAACGGCAACGTTCTATAGTACGTTTTTTGCTTTTTACGATAACCCTGGGGTGAGAGGCCCCGGCCCTGGAGAAATGGATGAAATCACTGTTTAAAGTAACGCTGCTGGCGACCACAATGGCCGTCGCCCTGAATGCACCGCTAACCTTTGCTGCAGATGCGGCGGCGAAGGCAGCCCCAGCGGCTGAGAGTAAATCGGCATTTAAAAATGACGATCAGAAATCCGCCTATGCACTGGGCGCGTCTCTCGGGCGTTACATGGAAAACTCCCTGAAAGAACAAGAAAAGCTGGGCATTAAGCTGGACAAAGCCCAGCTGATCGCCGGCGTACAGGACGCGTTTGCCGATAAGAGCAAGCTGTCCGACCAGGAGATCGAACAGACTCTGCAGGCCTTTGAAACGCGCGTGAAGACCGCGGCTCAGCAGAAAATGGAAAAAGACGCGACTGAGAACGAAGCCAAAGGCAAAACCTTCCGCGATAGCTTTGCTAAAGAGAAGGGCGTGAAAACCTCGAAAACTGGCCTGCTGTATAAAGTCGAGAAAGAAGGCACTGGTGATGCGCCGAAAGACAGCGACACCGTGGTGGTTAACTACAAAGGCACCCTGATCGACGGTAAAGAGTTTGATAACTCTTATACCCGCGGTGAGCCGCTCTCTTTCCGCCTGGACGGCGTGATCCCGGGCTGGACGGAAGGCCTGAAGAACATCAAGAAAGGCGGTAAAATCAAGCTGGTCATTCCACCGGATCTGGCTTACGGCAAAACCGGCGTTCCGGGGATCCCGGCCAACTCTACGCTGGTCTTTGACGTAGAACTGCTGGATATCAAACCGGCGCCGAAGGCGGATGCACAGCCGGAAGCCGCTGGCGAAGCGAAAGCCGCAGACGCGAACGCTGACGCTAAGAAGTAATCGGGTTCAGGCCGCCGTCTCGTCAGAGGCGGCGGCTTTTTTATTGAGCGCAGATATAATTAAAACTGGAAAGATCCTCAGGCGCTGTATTACTTTAGATAGCTTAATAATGATGATGAGCCTGCCCTGACAATAACGACAGGCTCCTGAAAAGGAGTGCTTTTTTTCATGTCCAGGTCGCTTTTAACCAACGAAACCAGCGAGCTTGACCTGCTGGATCAACGTCCCTTTGACCAGACCGATTTCGATATTCTTAAATCTTATGAAGCGGTGGTGGACGGGTTGGCGATGCTCATCGGTTCGCACTGTGAAATCGTGCTGCATTCTTTGCAGGATCTTAAATGCTCTGCCATCCGTATCGCCAATGGTGAACATACCGGCCGCCAAATCGGTTCACCGATTACCGATCTTGCGCTGCGCATGCTGCACGATATGACGGGCGCCGATAGCAGCGTTTCCAAATGCTACTTCACCCGTGCCAAAAGCGGCGTACTGATGAAGTCGGTGACGATAGCCATTCGCAATCGCGATCATCGGGTGATCGGTCTGCTGTGCATCAACATGAATCTGGATGTGCCTTTTTCCCAGATCATGAGCACCTTTATTCCGCCAGAAACGCCGGAGGTCAACTCACCGGTGAACTTTGCTTCCTCGGTTGACGATCTGGTCGCGCAGACGCTGGAATTCACCATTGAAGAGGTGAACGCCGATCGCAGCGTGTCTAATAATGCGAAAAACCGCCAAATCGTGCTGAATCTCTACGAAAAAGGGATCTTTGATATCAAAGACGCCATTAACCAGGTGGCCGATCGTCTGAATATCTCCAAGCATACCGTCTACCTCTATATCCGCCAGTTCAAGAGCGGCGATTTCCAGGGGCTGGATAAGTAATGCGTTTTGCCCTCACGGTGACTGGCCCTGCCTATGGGACCCAGCAGGCGAGCAGCGCCTGGCAGTTTGCCCAGGCCGTATTGCAGGAAGGTCATGAACTGGCATGCGTTTTTTTCTATCGCGAAGGCGTGCTCAACGCTAACCAACTGACGGCGCCCGCCAGCGATGAGTTCGATCTGGTGCGCGCGTGGCAATCATTGCACGATGAACAAGGTGTGGCACTACACATCTGCGTGGCGGCTGCCTTGCGTCGAGGCGTAACGGACGAGCGTGAGGCGCAACAGCTCGCGCTGGCCAGCCACAATTTGCAACCCGGCTTCACGCTGAGCGGGCTCGGCGCGCTGGCGGAAGCCGCGCTCACTTGCGATCGGATGGTGCAGTTCTGATGAAACGTGTGGCTTTTATTTTTTCCTCCGCGCCGCACGGCAGCGCCGCCGGCAGGGAAGGGCTCGATGCCTTATTAGCAACCTCCGCGCTCACCGACGAGATTGGCGTGTTCTTTGTAGGCGACGGCGTTTTTCAACTGCTGCCCGATCAACGGCCGGGTGCAGTGCTGGCTCGCGACTACATAGCCACCTTTAAACTGCTGTCACTGTATGACATCGATCAGTGCTGGCTGTGTGCCGACTCCGCGCGGGAGCGCGGCCTGGACCCCGCTACTCCGTGGGCGGTGGATGTCGAATGCCTGGCGCCGGATGCCCTGCGCGCCCGTCTGCATGAATTTGATGTGATTTTGCGTTTCTGAGGTCCCCATGCTCCATACGCTCAGTGTTTCTCCCTGGCATGCCGATATCGCAGCAATGCTTCGCGTGATGGATCACGGCGACGATCTGTTATTGCTGTCTGATGGCGTCACGGCGGCCATCGCCGGCGGTCGCTTCCTTGAGATCCTGCAATCCGCCCCCATAACCCTCTATGTGCTGCAAGACGACGTTGACGCCCGCGGGCTGGCTGGTCAAATTGCGGACAGTGTCGGTAGGGTTAGCTATACTGATTTCGTCAGACTCACGGTAAAACATGCCGGTCAGCTGGCCTGGTGATGGCGGGATCGTTGTATATTTCTTGACACCTTTTCGGCACCGCCCTAAAATTCTGCGTCCTCATATTATATGAGGCGATTTATTACGTGTTTACGAAGCAAAAGCTAAAACCAGGAGCTATTTAATGGCAACAATTAACCAGCTGGTACGCAAACCACGCGCACGCAAAGTTGCAAAGAGCAACGTGCCTGCGCTGGAAGCCTGCCCGCAGAAACGTGGCGTATGTACTCGCGTATATACCACCACTCCTAAGAAACCGAACTCCGCACTGCGTAAAGTTTGCCGTGTGCGTCTGACTAACGGTTTCGAAGTCACCTCCTACATCGGTGGTGAAGGTCACAACCTGCAGGAGCACTCCGTGATCCTGATCCGTGGCGGTCGTGTTAAAGACCTTCCGGGTGTTCGTTACCACACCGTTCGTGGTGCGCTTGACTGCTCCGGCGTTAAAGACCGTAAGCAGGCTCGCTCCAAGTACGGCGTGAAGCGTCCTAAGGCTTAATGGTTCTCCGTTAAGTAAGGCCAAACTGATTTACCTTAATGTCATACTAAACTCTTAGAGTTTTGGACAATCCTGAATTAACAACGGAGTATTTCCATGCCACGTCGTCGCGTCATTGGTCAGCGTAAAATTCTGCCGGATCCGAAGTTCGGATCAGAACTGCTGGCTAAATTTGTCAATATCCTGATGGTAGATGGTAAAAAATCTACTGCAGAAGCAATCGTATACAGCGCGCTGGAGACCCTGGCTCAGCGCTCTGGTAAAAATGAACTGGAAGCTTTCGAAGTCGCTCTCGACAACGTGCGCCCGACTGTAGAAGTTAAGTCTCGCCGCGTTGGTGGTTCTACTTATCAGGTTCCAGTTGAAGTACGTCCGGTTCGTCGTAATGCCCTGGCAATGCGTTGGATCGTTGAAGCTGCTCGTAAACGCGGTGATAAATCCATGGCTCTGCGCCTGGCGAACGAACTCACTGACGCTGCAGACAACAAAGGTACTGCAGTTAAGAAACGTGAAGACGTTCACCGTATGGCCGAAGCCAACAAGGCGTTCGCACACTACCGTTGGTAATCCCTTCGGAGTCATAGTCACCAGGCGGGCGTTTCAGATGAGTCGCCCGCTCTGGATAACTTAACTGAACGCCTAAAGAAATAAACGAGGAATCAAATGGCTCGTACAACACCCATCGCACGCTACCGTAACATCGGTATCAGTGCGCACATCGACGCCGGTAAAACCACTACTACCGAACGTATTCTGTTCTACACCGGTGTAAACCACAAAATCGGTGAAGTTCATGACGGCGCCGCTACCATGGACTGGATGGAGCAGGAGCAGGAACGTGGTATCACCATCACTTCCGCTGCGACTACTGCATTCTGGTCTGGTATGGCTAAACAGTATGAACCGCACCGTGTAAACATCATCGACACCCCGGGGCACGTTGACTTCACTATCGAAGTAGAACGTTCCATGCGTGTTCTTGATGGTGCGGTAATGGTTTACTGCGCAGTTGGTGGTGTTCAGCCACAGTCTGAAACCGTATGGCGTCAGGCAAACAAATATAAAGTTCCGCGCATTGCGTTCGTTAACAAAATGGACCGCATGGGTGCGAACTTCCTGAAAGTTGTTGGTCAGATCAAAACCCGTCTGGGCGCGAACCCGGTTCCGCTGCAGCTGGCGATTGGTGCTGAAGAAGGTTTCACCGGTGTTGTTGACCTGGTGAAAATGAAAGCCATCAACTGGAACGATGCAGACCAGGGCGTTACCTTCGAATACGAAGATATCCCGGCTGACATGCAGGACCTGGCTGACGAATGGCACCAGAACCTGATCGAGTCCGCTGCGGAAGCTTCCGAAGAGCTGATGGAGAAATACCTGGGTGGTGAAGAACTGACTGAAGAAGAGATCAAAAAAGCTCTGCGTCAGCGTGTTCTGAACAACGAAATCATCCTGGTAACCTGCGGTTCTGCGTTCAAGAACAAAGGTGTTCAGGCGATGCTGGATGCGGTAATTGATTACCTGCCATCCCCGGTTGATGTTCCGGCAATCAACGGTATTCTGGACGACGGTAAAGATACCCCGGCTGAGCGTCACGCAAGCGACGAAGAGCCGTTCTCTGCACTGGCGTTCAAAATCGCTACCGACCCGTTTGTTGGTAACCTGACCTTCTTCCGTGTGTACTCCGGTGTGGTTAACTCTGGTGATACCGTACTGAACTCCGTGAAAGCTGCACGTGAGCGTTTCGGTCGTATCGTACAGATGCACGCTAACAAACGTGAAGAGATCAAAGAAGTTCGCGCGGGCGACATCGCTGCTGCTATCGGTCTGAAAGACGTAACCACTGGTGACACCCTGTGTGACCCGGATGCGCCGATCATTCTGGAGCGTATGGAATTCCCTGAGCCGGTAATCTCCATCGCCGTTGAGCCGAAAACCAAAGCTGACCAGGAAAAAATGGGTCTGGCTCTGGGTCGTCTGGCTAAAGAAGACCCGTCATTCCGCGTATGGACTGACGAAGAGTCTAACCAGACCATCATCGCCGGTATGGGTGAGCTGCACCTCGACATCATCGTTGACCGTATGAAGCGTGAATTCAACGTTGAAGCGAACGTCGGTAAACCTCAGGTTGCTTACCGTGAAGCGATTCGCGCGAAAGTTACCGATATCGAAGGTAAACACGCCAAGCAGTCTGGTGGTCGTGGTCAGTACGGTCACGTTGTGATCGACATGTACCCGCTGGAGCCGGGCTCTAACCCGAAAGGTTACGAGTTCATCAACGACATCAAAGGTGGTGTAATTCCTGGCGAATACATCCCGGCCGTTGATAAAGGCATCCAGGAACAGCTGAAAGCTGGTCCGCTGGCAGGTTACCCGGTAGTTGATATGGGTATCCGTCTGCACTTCGGTTCTTACCACGACGTTGACTCCTCTGAGCTGGCGTTTAAACTGGCTGCGTCTATTGCCTTTAAAGAAGGCTTTAAGAAAGCAAAACCAGTTCTGCTTGAGCCGATCATGAAGGTTGAAGTAGAAACTCCGGAAGAGAACACGGGTGATGTTATCGGTGACTTGAGCCGTCGTCGCGGTATGCTGCGCGGTCAGGAATCCGAAGTAACCGGCGTTAAGATCCACGCTGAAGTACCGCTGTCCGAAATGTTCGGTTATGCAACTCAGCTGCGTTCTCTGACCAAAGGTCGTGCATCATACACCATGGAATTCCTGAAGTATGATGATGCGCCGAACAACGTTGCTCAGGCCGTTATTGAAGCCCGTGGTAAATAATCCACAGGATTAAAACCTAAGTCCCGTGCTCTCTCCGAAGGGGAGAGCACTATAGTAAGGAATATAGCCGTGTCTAAAGAAAAATTTGAACGTACAAAACCGCACGTCAACGTTGGTACTATCGGCCACGTTGACCATGGTAAAACTACCCTGACTGCTGCCATCACTACCGTTCTGGCTAAAACCTACGGTGGTTCTGCTCGTGCATTCGACCAGATCGATAACGCACCGGAAGAAAAAGCTCGTGGTATCACCATCAACACCTCTCACGTTGAATATGACACCCCGACTCGCCACTACGCGCACGTAGACTGCCCGGGCCACGCCGACTATGTTAAAAACATGATCACCGGTGCTGCGCAGATGGACGGCGCGATCCTGGTTGTTGCTGCGACTGACGGCCCGATGCCGCAGACTCGTGAGCACATCCTGCTGGGTCGTCAGGTAGGCGTTCCGTACATCATCGTGTTCCTGAACAAATGCGACATGGTTGATGACGAAGAGCTGCTGGAACTGGTTGAGATGGAAGTTCGTGAACTGCTGTCTCAGTACGATTTCCCGGGCGACGACACCCCGATCGTTCGTGGTTCTGCTCTGAAAGCGCTGGAAGGCGACGCAGAGTGGGAAGCGAAAATCATCGAACTGGCTGGCCACCTGGATACCTATATCCCGGAACCAGAGCGTGCGATTGACAAGCCGTTCCTGCTGCCGATCGAAGACGTATTCTCCATCTCCGGTCGTGGTACCGTTGTTACCGGTCGTGTAGAGCGCGGTATCATCAAAGTCGGTGAAGAAGTTGAAATCGTTGGTATCAAAGAAACCGCGAAAACCACCTGTACTGGCGTTGAAATGTTCCGCAAACTGCTGGACGAAGGCCGTGCTGGTGAGAACGTTGGTGTTCTGCTGCGTGGTATCAAACGTGAAGAAATCGAACGTGGTCAGGTACTGGCTAAGCCGGGCAGCATCAAGCCGCACACCAAGTTCGAATCTGAAGTGTACATCCTGTCCAAAGACGAAGGCGGCCGTCATACTCCGTTCTTCAAAGGCTACCGTCCGCAGTTCTACTTCCGTACTACTGACGTGACTGGCACCATCGAACTGCCGGAAGGCGTAGAGATGGTTATGCCGGGCGACAACATCAAAATGGTTGTTACCCTGATCCACCCGATCGCGATGGACGACGGTCTGCGTTTCGCAATCCGTGAAGGCGGCCGTACCGTTGGCGCGGGCGTTGTAGCTAAAGTTCTGGGCTAATTCGTTAGCTTCGAATAAAAAGGGCGCTTCGGCGCCCTTTTTGCTGCGCGCAGTTCCGCGAAATAACGTGTACAACACACCATTCATAACGTGCGCTGCGGCGGATAATGCGCAAATGGTCTATTGTAATCATAACTATTCTCATTTAATATTTGTGCATAAATTGAACGGGAGTTTATATGTACGTTTGTTTGTGCAATGGCGTTAGCGATAAAAAAATTCGCCAGGTTGTTCGCCAGTTTCAACCGCAATCTTTTCAGCAATTACGTAAGTTTGTTCCCGTTGGAAATCAATGCGGTAAGTGTGTTCGAGCTGCACGTGAAGTGATGGAAGATGAATTAACCACCATGCCGGAATTCAAAGAAATCGCCTGAAGTCCGCGCTTCTCTTTTGACATCCCTATAGGCCGGACTACGCTTCAATAAGTGGAAGCGGAGGGACTATATAATGAAAGGTGATGTCAAAATCATAAGTTATCTCAATAAATTATTGGGAAATGAGCTGGTCGCAATCAATCAGTACTTTCTCCATGCGAGAATGTTCAAAAACTGGGGTCTGATGCGCCTCAACGATATTGAGTACCACGAATCAATTGATGAAATGAAGCACGCCGATAAGTACATCGAGCGTATTCTTTTCCTCGAAGGCATTCCTAATCTGCAGGATCTCGGCAAACTTGGCATCGGTGAAGATGTGGAAGAGATGCTGCAGTCAGATTTACGCCTGGAGCTGGAAGGCGCGCAAAACCTGCGTGAAGCGATCGCCTATGCCGACAGCGTACATGACTATGTCAGCCGCGATATGATGATTGAGATCCTGGCGGATGAAGAAGGCCATATCGACTGGCTGGAAACCGAACTCGATCTCATTGGCAAAATTGGCCTGCAAAATTACCTGCAGTCGCAGATCAAAGTGTCAGATTAGCCAGCGTTTGCCACCCGCACCAGAAACCTGCTGCCGCCAGAAATGGCCCAAATGGCAGCGGGTTATTCTTTTCCCATTTTCTGTTGCCGCCGCACCTGGCGGACAGTCCCAATATCACCCACGTCATGCCAGCGAGCAATGACGCTACCAGCACCAGCTGCGGCAGCATTCGCCAGCCATGCCAGGCCCCAAGGGCGGCGAGATATTTTATATCGCCATAGCCTAATCCTTCATGCCCACGGACCCTGCGGTATAGCCAATAAAGGGCGGCAAACGAGAGATAGCCGGCTAGTGCTCCCCAGACAGCCTCGTTGAGCTGATGCGGCGCCAGACAGAGATAAAAAAGCAAGCCGCTCCATAGCAGGGGACAGGTGAAACGGTCTGGCAGCAAGCCGTAACGCAGGTCCTGCTGACATAATGCTAGCGTCAATCCGCTATAGCACAGTAAGAAGGGGAGGGCGGCGAGCATAGGTTACCCCGTGATGAGCAATGAACATGGCCTCACTATGCTTATCGGCTCGGCGCAGGGCAAAATGCAATTTTCGAGAGTGGATGGCGCTTTGCGGATTTATTGGCAGCGTTACGGCGCTTGCACAGCGCACTATCGCGAAGACGCGCAAATCCCGGTGATGATTTTCTAAACAGCGCTTGCGTCGTGCCAGAATTTGCGTATAATGCGCGGGCCTGTCAAAGTTGACAGCCGGTTCGATATGAACCCTGATAGTGCTTTTTGCTATCAAACAATGTCCCCAATCGGGGGACTATGTAAGAACGGTTACACTCTCCCATCAATCGTAATGGGTATGAGGAGTAATCATTTCGTCTATAAAATAATTGGAGCTCTGGTCTCATGCAGAACCAAAGAATCCGTATCCGCCTTAAAGCGTTTGATCATCGTCTGATCGATCAATCAACCGCGGAAATCGTCGAGACTGCTAAGCGCACTGGTGCGCAAGTCCGTGGTCCGATCCCGCTGCCGACCCGCAAAGAGCGCTTTACCGTTCTGATCTCCCCGCACGTCAACAAAGACGCGCGTGATCAGTACGAGATTCGCACTCACAAGCGTCTGGTTGACATCGTTGAGCCAACTGAAAAAACCGTTGATGCTCTGATGCGTCTGGATCTGGCTGCCGGTGTAGACGTGCAGATCAGCCTGGGTTAATCAGGTCATCGAGCGATTGAGAGGTTGAAACAATGATTGGTTTAGTCGGTAAAAAAGTGGGCATGACCCGCATCTTCACTGAAGATGGCGTATCTATCCCAGTAACCGTAATCGAAGTTGAAGCAAACCGCGTTACTCAGGTTAAAGACCTGGCTAACGATGGCTACCGCGCAATCCAGGTTACCACCGGTGCTAAAAAAGCTAACCGTGTAACCAAGCCGGAAGCGGGTCACTTCGCTAAAGCTGGCGTTGAAGCTGGCCGTGGTCTGTGGGAATTCCGTCTTGCTGACGGCGAAGAATTCACCGTAGGTCAGAACATTAGCGTTGAACTGTTTGCTGACGTTAAAAAAGTTGACGTAACCGGTACCTCTAAAGGTAAAGGTTTTGCTGGTACCGTTAAGCGCTGGAACTTCCGTACCCAGGACGCTACTCACGGTAACTCCTTGTCTCACCGCGTTCCGGGTTCTATCGGTCAGAACCAGACTCCGGGCAAAGTGTTCAAAGGCAAGAAAATGGCAGGTCAGCTGGGTAATGAGCGTGTAACCGTTCAGAGCCTGGACGTAGTACGTGTTGACGCTGAGCGCAACCTGCTGCTGGTTAAAGGTGCTGTCCCGGGTGCTACCGGTAGCGACCTGATCGTTAAACCAGCTGTGAAGGCGTGAGGAGATAGCAATGGAATTAGTATTGAAAGACGCGCAGAGCGCGCTGACTGTTTCCGAAACTACCTTCGGTCGTGATTTCAACGAAGCGCTGGTTCACCAGGTTGTTGTTGCTTATGCAGCTGGTGCGCGTCAGGGCACTCGTGCTCAGAAGACTCGTGCTGAAATCACTGGCTCCGGTAAAAAACCGTGGCGCCAGAAAGGTACCGGCCGTGCGCGTTCTGGTTCTATCAAGAGCCCGATCTGGCGTTCCGGTGGCGTGACCTTCGCTGCTCGTCCGCAGGACCACAGTCAAAAAGTTAACAAGAAGATGTACCGCGGCGCGCTGAAAAGCATTCTGTCCGAACTGGTACGTCAGGATCGTCTGATCGTTGTCGAGAAGTTCTCTGTTGAAGCGCCGAAAACTAAGCTGCTGGCACAGAAACTGAAAGACATGGCTCTGGAAGATGTGCTGATCATCACCGGTGAGCTGGACGAGAACCTGTTCCTGGCCGCACGTAACCTGCACAAGGTTGACGTACGTGATGCGAACGGTATCGACCCGGTTAGCCTGATCGCCTTCGACAAAGTCGTAATGACTGCTGATGCTGTTAAGCAAGTTGAGGAGATGCTGGCATGATTCGTGAAGAACGTCTGCTGAAGGTGCTGCGCGCACCGCACGTTTCTGAAAAAGCGTCTACTGCGATGGAAAAAACAAACACCATCGTTCTCAAAGTTGCTAAAGACGCGACCAAAGCAGAAATCAAAGCTGCTGTGCAGAAACTGTTTGAAGTCGAAGTCGAAGTCGTTAACACCCTGGTAGTTAAAGGGAAAGTTAAACGTCACGGACAGCGTATCGGTCGTCGTAGCGACTGGAAAAAAGCTTACGTCACCCTGAAGGAAGGCCAGAATCTGGACTTCGTTGGCGGCGCTGAGTAAGTCGGAGGAGTAATACAATGGCAGTTGTTAAATGTAAACCGACATCTCCGGGTCGTCGCCACGTCGTTAAAGTGGTTAACCCAGAGCTGCACAAGGGCAAACCTTTTGCTCCGTTGCTGGAAAAAAACAGCAAATCCGGTGGTCGTAACAACAATGGCCGTATCACCACCCGTCATATCGGTGGTGGCCACAAGCAGGCTTACCGTATTGTTGACTTCAAACGCAACAAAGATGGTATCCCGGCAGTTGTTGAACGTCTTGAGTACGATCCGAACCGCTCCGCGAACATCGCGCTGGTTCTGTACAAAGACGGCGAGCGCCGTTACATCCTGGCCCCGAAAGGCCTGAAAGCTGGTGACCAGATTCAGTCTGGCGTTGATGCTGCAATCAAAGCAGGCAACACCCTGCCGATGCGCAATATCCCGGTTGGTTCTACCGTTCATAACGTAGAAATGAAACCAGGTAAAGGCGGTCAGCTGGCACGTTCCGCTGGTACTTACGTTCAGATCGTTGCTCGTGATGGTGCTTATGTCACCCTGCGTCTGCGTTCTGGTGAAATGCGTAAAGTCGAAGCAGACTGCCGCGCTACTCTGGGCGAAGTTGGCAATGCTGAGCATATGCTGCGCGTTCTGGGTAAAGCAGGTGCTGCACGCTGGCGTGGTGTTCGTCCTACCGTTCGCGGTACTGCGATGAACCCAGTAGACCACCCACATGGTGGTGGTGAAGGTCGTAACTTTGGTAAGCACCCGGTATCCCCGTGGGGCCTGCAGACCAAAGGTAAGAAGACCCGCAGCAACAAGCGTACTGATAAATTCATCGTACGTCGCCGTAGCAAATAATTTTAGAGGATAAGCCATGCCACGTTCTCTCAAGAAAGGTCCTTTTATTGACCTGCACTTGCTGAAGAAGGTAGAGAAAGCGGTGGAAAGCGGAGACAAGAAGCCCCTGCGCACTTGGTCCCGTCGTTCAACGATCTTTCCTAACATGATCGGTTTGACCATCGCTGTCCATAATGGTCGTCAGCACGTTCCAGTCTTTGTTTCCGACGAAATGGTTGGTCACAAACTGGGTGAATTCGCACCGACTCGTACTTATCGCGGCCACGCTGCTGATAAAAAAGCGAAGAAGAAATAAGGTAGGAGGAAGAGATGGAAACTTTAGCTCAACATCGCCATGCTCGTTCTTCTGCTCAGAAGGTTCGCCTCGTAGCTGACCTGATTCGCGGTAAGAAAGTGTCGCAGGCCCTGGATATTCTGACCTACACCAACAAAAAAGCTGCTGTACTGGTCAAGAAGGTACTGGAATCTGCCATTGCTAACGCTGAACACAACGATGGCGCTGACATTGATGATCTGAAAGTTGCGAAAATTTTCGTAGACGAAGGCCCGAGCATGAAGCGCATTATGCCGCGTGCTAAAGGTCGTGCAGATCGCATCCTGAAGCGCACCAGCCACATCACTGTGGTTGTGTCCGATCGCTGAGACTCTGGAGACTAGCAATGGGTCAGAAAGTACATCCTAATGGTATTCGCCTGGGTATTGTCAAACCATGGAACTCTACCTGGTTCGCGAACACCAAAGAATTCGCTGACAACCTGGACAGCGATTTTAAAGTACGTCAGTTCCTGACAAAAGAACTGGCTAAAGCGTCTGTATCTCGCATCGTTATCGAGCGTCCGGCTAAGAGCATCCGTGTGACCATTCACACTGCTCGCCCGGGTATCGTTATCGGTAAGAAAGGCGAAGACGTAGAAAAACTGCGCAAGGTCGTAGCGGATATCGCTGGCGTACCTGCACAGATCAATATTGCCGAAGTTCGTAAGCCTGAACTGGACGCTAAATTGGTTGCTGACAGCATCACTTCTCAGCTGGAACGTCGCGTTATGTTCCGTCGTGCGATGAAGCGTGCTGTACAGAACGCAATGCGTCTGGGCGCTAAAGGTATCAAAGTTGAAGTTAGCGGCCGTCTGGGCGGCGCGGAAATCGCACGTACCGAATGGTACCGTGAAGGTCGCGTACCGCTGCACACTCTGCGTGCTGACATCGACTACAACACCTCTGAAGCGCACACCACTTACGGTGTAATCGGCGTTAAGGTATGGATCTTCAAAGGTGAGATCCTGGGTGGTATGGCTGCTGTTGAACAACCGGAACCGGCTGCTCAACCTAAAAAGCAGCAGCGTAAAGGCCGTAAATAAGGAGCGTCGCTGATGTTACAACCAAAGCGTACAAAATTCCGTAAAGTGCACAAAGGCCGCAACCGTGGTCTGGCGCAGGGTACGGATGTTAGCTTCGGCACTTTCGGTCTGAAAGCTGTTGGCCGTGGTCGTCTGACTGCCCGTCAGATCGAAGCAGCACGTCGTGCTATGACCCGTGCAGTTAAGCGTCAAGGTAAGATCTGGATCCGTGTATTCCCGGACAAACCGATCACCGAGAAGCCGCTGGAAGTTCGTATGGGTAAAGGTAAAGGTAACGTGGAGTACTGGGTTGCCTTGATTCAGCCGGGTAAAGTCCTGTATGAAATGGACGGTGTACCGGAAGAGCTGGCCCGTGAAGCATTCGGCCTGGCAGCAGCGAAACTGCCGATCAAAACCACCTTTGTAACTAAGACGGTGATGTAATGAAAGCAAAAGAGCTGCGTGAAAAAAGCGTTGAAGAGCTGAACGCTGAGCTGCTGAACCTGCTGCGTGAGCAGTTCAACCTGCGTATGCAGGCTGCAAGTGGCCAGCTGCAACAGACTCATCTGCTGAAGCAAGTGCGTCGTGATGTTGCACGCGTTAAGACTTTACTGACTCAGAAGGCGGGTGCGTAATGACCGATAAAATCCGTACTCTGCAAGGTCGCGTAGTTAGCGACAAAATGGAGAAATCCATTGTTGTTGCTATCGAACGTATGGTGAAACACCCGGTATACGGCAAATTCATCAAACGTACGACCAAACTGCACGTACATGACGAGAACAACGAATGCGGTATCGGTGACGTGGTTGAAATCCGCGAATGCCGTCCGCTGTCCAAGACTAAGTCCTGGACGCTGGTTCGCGTTGTAGAGAAAGCGGTTCTGTAATAGAGTACGCATTCTCGATACGGATAAACGGCTCAGCGATGAGCCGTTTATTTTTTCTACCCATATCTGGTTTGTGGTGTTATAATGCCGCGCCCTCGATATGGGGCTTTTTAACGACCCTAATTTTCGGGTCTCAGTAGTAGTTGACATTAGCGGAGCACTAAAATGATCCAAGAACAGACTATGCTGAACGTCGCCGACAACTCCGGTGCACGTCGCGTAATGTGTATCAAGGTTCTGGGTGGCTCGCACCGTCGCTACGCAGGCGTAGGCGACATCATCAAGATCACCATCAAGGAAGCAATTCCGCGTGGTAAGGTCAAAAAAGGTGATGTGCTGAAGGCGGTAGTGGTGCGCACCAAGAAGGGTGTTCGTCGCCCGGACGGTTCTGTCATTCGCTTCGATGGTAATGCATGCGTTATTCTGAACAATAACAGCGAGCAGCCTATCGGTACGCGTATTTTTGGGCCGGTAACTCGTGAACTTCGTACCGAGAAGTTCATGAAAATTATCTCTCTGGCACCAGAAGTACTCTAAGGAGCGAATCATGGCAGCTAAAATCCGTCGTGATGACGAAGTTATCGTGTTAACCGGTAAAGATAAAGGTAAACGCGGTAAAGTAAAAAATGTCCTGTCTTCCGGCAAGGTCATTGTTGAAGGTATCAACCTGGTTAAGAAACATCAGAAGCCGGTTCCGGCCCTGAACCAACCAGGCGGCATCGTAGAGAAAGAAGCAGCTATTCAGATCTCTAACCTTGCTATCTTCAACGCGGCAACCGGCAAGGCTGACCGTGTAGGCTTTAGATTCGAAGACGGCAAAAAAGTCCGTTTCTTCAAGTCTAACAGCGAAACTATCAAGTAATTTGGAGTAGTACGATGGCGAAACTGCATGATTACTACAAAGACGAAGTAGTCGCTAAACTCATGACTGAGTTTAACTACAATTCTGTCATGCAAGTCCCTCGGGTCGAGAAGATCACCCTGAACATGGGTGTTGGTGAAGCGATCGCTGACAAGAAACTGCTGGATAACGCAGCAGCTGACCTGACAGCAATCTCCGGTCAAAAACCGCTGATCACCAAAGCACGCAAATCAGTTGCAGGCTTCAAAATCCGTCAGGGCTATCCGATCGGCTGTAAAGTAACTCTGCGCGGCGAGCGCATGTGGGAGTTCTTTGAGCGCCTGATCACTATTGCTGTACCGCGTATCCGTGACTTCCGTGGCTTGTCCGCTAAGTCTTTCGACGGCCGTGGTAACTACAGCATGGGTGTCCGTGAGCAGATCATCTTCCCAGAAATCGACTACGATAAAGTCGACCGCGTTCGTGGTTTGGATATTACCATTACCACTACTGCGAAATCTGATGAAGAAGGCCGCGCTCTGCTGGCTGCCTTTGACTTCCCGTTCCGCAAGTAAGGTAGGGTTACTTAATGGCTAAGCAATCAATGAAAGCACGCGAAGTAAAGCGCGTGGCTTTAGCTGATAAATTCTTCGCTAAACGCGCTGAACTGAAAGCTATCATCTCTGATGTGAACGCAACCGACGAAGATCGTTGGAACGCTGTTCTCAAGCTGCAGACTCTGCCGCGTGATTCCAGCCCGTCTCGTCAGCGTAATCGCTGCCGTCAAACAGGTCGTCCGCATGGTTTCCTGCGGAAGTTCGGGTTGAGCCGTATTAAGGTCCGTGAAGCCGCTATGCGCGGTGAAATCCCGGGTCTGAAAAAGGCTAGCTGGTAATTGTCACCAATTGAATCACGGGAGTAAAGACAGATGAGCATGCAAGATCCGATCGCGGATATGCTGACCCGTATCCGTAACGGTCAGGCCGCGAATAAAGCTGCGGTCACCATGCCTTCCTCCAAGCTGAAAGTGGCAATTGCCAACGTGCTGAAGGAAGAAGGCTTTATTGAAGATTTTAAAGTTGAAGGCGACATCAAGCCGGAACTGGAACTGACTCTTAAGTATTTCCAGGGTAAAGCTGTTGTAGAAAGCATTCAGCGTGTCAGCCGCCCAGGTCTGCGCATCTACAAACGTAAAGATGAGCTGCCGAAAGTTATGGCGGGTCTGGGTATCGCAGTTGTTTCTACCTCTAAAGGTGTTATGACTGATCGTGCAGCGCGCCAGGCTGGTCTTGGTGGCGAAATTATCTGCTACGTAGCCTAATCGGAGGAAAAAATGTCTCGTGTTGCTAAAGCACCGGTCGTTGTTCCTGCCGGCGTTGATGTTAAAGTCAACGGTCAGGTTATTACGATCAAAGGTAAAAATGGCGAGCTGACTCGTACTCTCAACGATGCTGTTGAAGTTAAACATGCAGATAATGCTCTGACCTTCGGTCCGCGTGATGGTTACGTAGACGGATGGGCTCAGGCTGGTACCGCGCGTGCCCTGCTGAACTCAATGGTTATCGGTGTTACCGAAGGCTTCACTAAAAAGCTTCAGCTGGTTGGTGTAGGCTATCGTGCAGCGGTTAAAGGGGATGTAGTAAACCTGGCTTTAGGTTTCTCTCATCCTGTTGAACATAAGCTGCCGGCCGGTATCACTGCAGAATGTCCGACTCAAACTGAAATCGTGCTGAAAGGCGCTGATAAGCAGGTGATCGGCCAGGTTGCAGCAGATCTGCGCGCCTACCGTCGTCCTGAGCCTTATAAAGGCAAGGGTGTTCGTTACGCCGACGAAGTCGTGCGTACCAAAGAGGCTAAGAAGAAGTAAGGTAACACTATGGATAAGAAATCTGCTCGTATCCGTCGTGCGACCCGCGCACGCCGCAAGCTCCAGGAGCTGGGTGCAACTCGCCTGGTGGTACATCGTACCCCGCGTCATATTTACGCACAGGTAATTGCTCCGAATGGTTCTGAAGTTCTGGTAGCTGCTTCTACTGTAGAAAAAGCTATCTCTGAACAACTGAAGTACACCGGTAACAAAGACGCGGCTGCAGCTGTGGGTAAAGCTGTTGCTGAACGCGCTCTGGAAAAAGGCATCAAAGATGTTTCCTTTGACCGTTCCGGGTTCCAATATCATGGTCGTGTCCAGGCACTGGCAGATGCTGCCCGTGAAGCTGGCCTTCAGTTCTAAGGTAGAGGTGTAAGATGGCTCACATCGAAAAACAAGCTGGCGAACTGCAGGAAAAGCTGATCGCGGTAAACCGCGTATCTAAAACCGTTAAAGGTGGTCGTATTTTCTCCTTCACAGCTCTGACTGTAGTTGGTGATGGTAACGGTCGCGTTGGTTTTGGTTACGGTAAAGCGCGTGAAGTTCCAGCAGCGATCCAGAAAGCGATGGAAAAAGCCCGTCGCAACATGATTAACGTCGCGCTGAACAACGGCACCCTGCAACACCCGGTTAAAGGTGTTCACACGGGTTCTCGTGTATTCATGCAGCCAGCTTCCGAAGGTACCGGTATCATCGCCGGTGGTGCAATGCGCGCCGTTCTGGAAGTTGCTGGGGTTCATAACGTTCTGGCTAAAGCATACGGTTCCACCAACCCGATCAACGTGGTTCGTGCAACTATTGATGGCCTGGAAAATATGAATTCTCCAGAAATGGTCGCTGCCAAGCGTGGTAAATCCGTTGAAGAAATTCTGGGGAAATAAACCATGGCAAAGACTATTAAAATTACTCAAACCCGCAGTGCAATCGGTCGTCTGCCGAAACACAAGGCAACACTGCTTGGCCTGGGTCTGCGTCGTATTGGTCACACCGTAGAGCGCGAGGATACTCCTGCTGTTCGTGGTATGGTCAACGCGGTTTCCTTCATGGTTAAAGTTGAGGAGTAAGAGATGCGTTTAAATACTCTGTCTCCGGCCGAAGGCTCCAAAAAGGCGGGTAAACGCCTGGGTCGTGGTATCGGTTCTGGCCTCGGTAAAACCGGTGGTCGTGGTCACAAAGGTCAGAAGTCTCGTTCTGGCGGTGGCGTACGTCGCGGTTTCGAGGGTGGTCAGATGCCTCTGTACCGTCGTCTGCCGAAATTCGGCTTCACTTCTCGTAAAGCGATGATCACCGCAGAGATCCGTCTCTCCGATCTGGCTCACGTAGAAGGCGATGTAGTAGACCTGAACGCGCTGAAAGCGGCAAACATTATCGGTGTCCAGATCGAGTTCGCGAAAGTGATCCTGTCTGGTGAGGTAACTCGTCCGGTAACTGTTCGTGGCCTGCGTGTGACTAAAGGTGCTCGTGCTGCTATCGAAGCTGCTGGCGGTAAAATTGAGGAATAAGTAGCAGATGGCTAAACAACCGGGATTAGATTTTCAAAGTGCCAAAGGTGGCCTTGGCGAACTGAAACGCAGACTTCTGTTTGTGGTCGGTGCGCTGATAGTGTTCCGTATTGGCTCTTTTATTCCGATCCCTGGTATTGATGCCGCTGTACTTGCCAAACTGCTTGAGCAACAGCGAGGCACCATCATTGAAATGTTCAACATGTTCTCTGGTGGTGCTCTCAGCCGTGCTTCTATCTTTGCACTGGGGATTATGCCGTATATCTCGGCATCTATCATCGTGCAGCTGCTGACGGTGGTTTACCAACCGCTGGCAGAGCTGAAGAAAGAAGGGGAGTCTGGTCGTCGTAAGATCAGCCAGTACACCCGCTACGGTACTCTGGTGCTGGCGATATTCCAGTCGATCGGTATTGCTACCGGTCTGCCGAATATGCCTGGTATGCAGGGCCTGGTGATTAATCCAGGCTTTGCGTTCTATTTCACCGCTGTTGTAAGTCTGGTCACAGGGACTATGTTCCTGATGTGGCTCGGCGAACAGATCACTGAACGCGGTATCGGTAACGGTATCTCGATCCTGATCTTCGCCGGGATCGTTGCGGGACTCCCGCCGGCCATCGCCCATACTATCGAGCAAGCGCGTCAAGGCGACCTGCACTTCCTCCTGTTGCTGTTGGTTGCAGTATTAGTATTTGCAGTGACCTTCTTTGTTGTATTCGTTGAACGTGGTCAACGCCGCATTGTGGTAAACTACGCGAAACGGCAGCAGGGTCGTCGTGTCTATGCTGCACAGAGCACACATTTACCGCTGAAAGTGAATATGGCGGGGGTAATCCCGGCAATCTTCGCTTCCAGTATTATACTGTTCCCGGCAACCATCACGTCATGGTTCGGGGGTGGTACTGGTTGGAACTGGCTGACAACAATTTCGCTGTATTTGCAGCCTGGGCAACCGCTTTATGTGTTACTCTATGCGTCTGCAATCATCTTCTTCTGTTTCTTCTACACGGCGTTGGTTTTCAACCCGCGTGAAACAGCAGATAACCTGAAGAAGTCCGGTGCATTTGTACCAGGAATTCGTCCGGGAGAGCAAACGGCGAAGTATATCGATAAAGTGATGACTCGCCTGACTCTGGTTGGTGCGTTGTATATTACTTTTATCTGCCTGATCCCGGAGTTCATGCGTGACGCGATGAAAGTGCCGTTCTACTTCGGTGGGACATCGCTGCTTATCGTTGTTGTCGTGATTATGGACTTTATGGCTCAAGTGCAAACTCTGATGATGTCCAGTCAGTATGAGTCTGCATTGAAGAAGGCGAACCTGAAAGGCTACGGCCGTTAAAACTGGTCGCCCGAGAAGTTACGGAGAGTAAAAATGAAAGTTCGTGCTTCCGTCAAGAAATTATGCCGTAACTGCAAAATCGTTAAGCGTGATGGCGTCATCCGTGTGATTTGCAGTGCCGAGCCGAAGCATAAACAGCGCCAAGGCTGATTTATTCGCATATTTTTCTTGCAAAGTTGGATTGAGCTGGCTAGATTAGCCAGCCAATCTTTTGTATGTCTGTACGTTTCCATTTGAGTATCCTGAAAACGGGCTTTTCAGCATGGTACGTACATATTAAATAGTAGGAGTGCATAGTGGCCCGTATAGCAGGCATTAACATTCCTGATCACAAACATACCGTAATCGCTTTAACCGCTATTTTCGGTATCGGCAAAACCCGTTCTAAAGCTATCTGCGCTGAAACGGGCATCGCTGAAAATGTTAAGATCAGTGAGCTGTCTGAAGAACAAATTGATATTCTGCGTGAAGCAGTAGGTAAATTTGTCGTTGAAGGTGATCTGCGCCGTGAAATCACCCTGAGCATCAAGCGTCTGATGGACCTTGGTTGCTACCGTGGTTTACGCCATCGTCGTGGTCTTCCGGTTCGCGGTCAGCGTACCAAGACCAACGCACGTACCCGTAAGGGTCCGCGTAAACCGATCAAGAAATAATCGGGGTGATTGAATAATGGCAAAGGCACCAGTTCGTGCACGTAAGCGTGTAAGAAAACAAGTCTCTGATGGCGTGGCTCATATCCATGCTTCTTTTAACAACACCATCGTTACTATCACTGATCGTCAGGGTAACGCACTGGGTTGGGCAACAGCCGGTGGTTCCGGTTTCCGTGGTTCTCGCAAATCCACTCCGTTTGCAGCTCAGGTTGCAGCAGAGCGTTGCGCAGAAGCCGTAAAAGAATACGGCATCAAGAATCTGGAAGTTATGGTCAAAGGTCCGGGTCCGGGTCGCGAATCTACCATTCGTGCACTGAACGCCGCTGGTTTCCGCATCACTAATATTACTGATGTGACTCCGATCCCTCATAACGGTTGTCGTCCGCCGAAAAAACGTCGCGTATAACGCTACGTTTTCCAGGTTAGTTGGAGAAAGAAAATGGCAAGATATTTGGGTCCTAAGCTCAAGCTGAGCCGTCGTGAGGGCACCGACTTATTCCTTAAGTCTGGCGTTCGCGCGATCGATACCAAGTGTAAAATTGAACAAGCTCCTGGCCAGCACGGTGCGCGTAAACCGCGTCTGTCTGACTATGGTGTGCAGTTGCGTGAAAAGCAAAAAGTTCGCCGTATGTACGGTGTGCTGGAGCGTCAGTTCCGTAACTACTATAAAGAAGCAGCACGTCTGAAAGGCAACACCGGTGAAAACCTGTTGGCTCTGCTGGAAGGTCGTCTGGACAACGTTGTATACCGTATGGGCTTCGGCGCCACTCGTGCTGAAGCACGCCAGCTGGTTAGCCACAAAGCGATTATGGTAAACGGTCGTGTTGTTAACATCGCTTCTTATCAGGTTAAAGCGAATGACGTTGTCAGCATTCGTGAGAAAGCGAAAAAGCAATCTCGCGTGAAAGCCGCTCTGGAGCTGGCTGAGCAGCGTGAAAAGCCAACCTGGCTGGAAGTTGATGCTGGCAAGATGGAAGGTACGTTCAAGCGTCAGCCGGAGCGTTCTGATCTGTCTGCGGACATTAACGAACACCTGATCGTCGAGCTTTACTCCAAGTAAAGCTTAGTACCAAAGAGAGGACACAATGCAGGGTTCTGTGACAGAGTTTCTAAAACCGCGCCTGGTCGATATCGAGCAAGTGAGTTCGACGCACGCCAAGGTGACCCTTGAGCCTTTAGAGCGTGGCTTCGGCCATACTCTGGGTAACGCACTGCGCCGTATTCTGCTCTCATCGATGCCGGGTTGCGCGGTGACCGAGGTTGAGATTGATGGTGTACTGCACGAGTACAGCACCAAAGAAGGCGTTCAGGAAGACATCCTTGAAATCCTGCTCAACCTGAAAGGGCTGGCGGTGAGAGTTCAGGGTAAAGATGAAGTCATCCTTACTTTGAATAAATCTGGCATTGGCCCTGTGACTGCAGCCGACATTACCCACGACGGTGATGTCGAAATCGTCAAGCCGCAGCACGTGATTTGCCACCTGACTGATGAGAACGCTGCTATTAGCATGCGTATCAAAGTTCAGCGCGGTCGCGGTTATGTGCCGGCTTCTGCCCGAATTCATTCGGAAGAAGATGAGCGCCCAATCGGCCGTCTGCTGGTCGACGCCTGCTACAGCCCTGTAGAGCGTATTGCCTACAATGTTGAAGCTGCGCGTGTAGAACAGCGTACCGACCTGGACAAGCTGGTCATCGAAATGGAAACCAACGGCACAATCGATCCTGAAGAGGCGATTCGTCGTGCGGCAACCATTCTGGCTGAACAACTGGAAGCTTTTGTTGACTTACGTGATGTACGTCAGCCAGAAGTGAAAGAAGAGAAACCAGAGTTCGATCCGATCCTGCTGCGCCCTGTTGACGATCTGGAATTGACTGTCCGCTCTGCTAACTGCCTCAAGGCAGAAGCTATCCACTATATCGGTGATCTGGTACAGCGTACCGAGGTTGAGTTGCTGAAAACGCCGAACCTGGGTAAAAAATCTCTTACTGAGATTAAAGACGTGCTGGCTTCCCGTGGACTGTCTCTGGGCATGCGCCTGGAAAACTGGCCACCAGCAAGCATTGCTGACGAGTAACCGGATCACAGGTTAAGGTTTTACTGAGAAGGATAAGGTCATGCGCCATCGTAAGAGTGGTCGTCAACTGAACCGCAACAGCAGCCATCGCCAGGCTATGTTCCGTAACATGGCAGGTTCGCTGGTTCGTCATGAAATCATCAAGACGACCCTGCCGAAAGCGAAAGAACTGCGTCGCGTAGTTGAGCCGCTGATTACTCTTGCCAAGACTGATAGCGTTGCTAATCGTCGTCTGGCATTCGCCCGCACTCGTGATAACGAGATCGTGGCAAAACTGTTTAACGAGCTGGGCCCGCGTTTCGCGAGCCGCGCCGGTGGTTACACTCGCATTCTGAAGTGTGGCTTCCGTGCAGGCGACAACGCGCCGATGGCATACATCGAGCTGGTTGATCGTGCTGAGCCGAAAGCAGAAGCTGCTGCAGAGTAATCTGTAGTAACGTAAAAAAACCCGCCCCGGCGGGTTTTTTTATATCTACCGCATCCCCACTTCACTACACTATCTGTACTCTTTTTGTTCATCCCCCGGAGCCGTAGAATGTGGTTACTGGATCAGTGGGCGGAACGCCATATCCTCGATGCCCAAACTAAAGGTGAGTTCGATAACTTACCCGGCAGCGGCGAGCCGCTGACTCTCGATGACGATTCGCATGTGCCGGCGGAGCTGCGGGCAGGTTATCGCCTTCTGAAGAATGCTGGATGCCTTCCCCCGGAGCTGGAGCAGCGCAGAGAAGCGGTGGCACTGGCTGATTTACTGAAGGGCGTCCGCCAGGACGAGCCGCGTCATGCTGAACTGAGCAAACGGCTTGCCTTGCTCGAACTGAAGCTTCGTCAGGCTGGCCTGAGTACCGACTTTTTACGCGGTGAGTATGCCGAGGCTTTGCTACAAAGAATGAATCAGGAGTAAATATGTATCGTATTGGTGAGCTGGCTAAGCTGGCTGACGTCACGCCAGATACCATCCGTTATTATGAGAAACAGCAAATGATGGATCATGACGTGCGCACCGAGGGGGGATTTCGTCTTTACTCGGATAACGATCTTCAGCGGCTACGCTTTATTCGCTATGCCCGTCAGCTGGGCTTCACTCTGGAAGCGATCCGCGAATTATTGTCGATCCGTATCGATCCGGAGCACCATACCTGCCAGGAATCGAAAGGGATCGTTCAGGCGCGATTAAGCGAAGTCGAGGCGCGGATCAAAGAGTTACAGACGATGCGTCGCTCTTTGCAGCGGCTTAATGATGCCTGCTGTGGGACTGCGCACAGTAGTGTTTATTGTTCGATTCTTGAGGCCCTTGAACAAGGCGCCAGCAATGGCGGTACGGGACGTTGATTTTTTCATCGCGCGGATCTACACTCGCGCGGAATTCACACATGCACTGGAGTTTATATGAGTCGCTATCAGCATACTAAAGGGCAAATTAAAGATAACGCCATTGAGGCACTTCTCCACGATCCGTTATTCAGGCAGCGTGTAGAGAAAAACAAGAAAGGGAAAGGAAGCTATCAACGTAAAGATAAACATGCAGGAAGGATTGACCGGGAGGCCAGTGGCAAGCAAGCGAATCGCTTTTTTACCACTGGCCTTCTGCTTTCGGTGCTGATTAAGAACGGTTGTTTTGCTCTTTCAGCAGATCGCGAATTTCGCTCAGCAGGACTTCTTCTTTAGAAGGAGCTGGCGGCGCCGCCGGAGCCTCTTCTTTCTTACGATTTAACTTATTCATCAGTTTAATCGCCATGAAGATGGCAAACGCGACGATGATGAAATCGAAAACGTTCTGAATGAATACCCCATAATGCATCACGACAGCCGGGACATCGCCCTGGGCATCACGTAGCGTGACGGCAAACTGTTTAAAATCGATCCCGCCAATCAACAGGCCGAGTGGTGGCATAATAATATCTGCGACCAGCGATGAAACAATTTTACCGAATGCTGCACCGATGATCACACCCACTGCCAAATCGACAACGTTCCCGCGCATCGCGAATTCGCGAAACTCTTTTAAAAAACTCATTTTATTCTCCTTGTGCCAGCTGACGTTGTAAGTTTAACAAATGTATTTTCATTTGCCATTCCCAGTAGATAGTTACCGCAAAATATTAACCTTTGAATAATAAGGGATAATAAAAAGGCGCCTGTTCGGCGCCCTGGGAATTACAGGAAGAAAGGACTTGGCTGGAACAGCCTTTCTACATCGGAAATAAACTTCTTATCGGTCAAAAACATGATCACATGATCGCCCTGCTCGATCCGCAGATTATTATTCGCGATCATTACGTCGTTGCCCCGCACAACGGCGCCGATGATCGTACCTGGCGGCAGCTTGATCTCATCGATCGAACGCCCGACCACCCGGGAGGTGCTCTCATCACCGTGCGCCACGGCCTCAATCGCTTCGGCAACACCGCGGCGAAGGGAGGAGACGCCGACAATATCGGCTTTACGAACATGGCTGAGGAGTGCGGAAATTGTGGCCTGTTGAGGTGATATCGCGATATCAATGACACTGCCCTGGACCAGATCCACGTAGGCTCTGCGCTGGATCAGCACCATCACTTTTTTCGCGCCCATTCGCTTCGCCAGCATCGCCGACATAATGTTTGCTTCATCGTCGTTAGTGACGGCAATAAACAGGTCCACCTGGTCAATATGCTCTTCAGCCAGCAGCTCCTGGTCCGATGCATCACCGTAGAAGACGATTGTATGCTGCAGCTTTTCCGCAAGCTCAGCGGCTCGCTGCTGATTACGTTCGATAAGCTTGACGCTGTAATCTTTTTCCAGCTTATGGGCCAGACCCGCGCCAATATTGCCCCCGCCGACCAGCATAATACGCTTATACGGCTTTTCCAGTCGCTGCAGTTCGCTCATGACCGCGCGAATATGCTGCGAGGCGGCAATAAAGAATACTTCATCGCCGGCTTCCACAATCGTCGAACCCTGTGGGCGAATAGGACGATCGTGGCGGAAAATAGCGGCCACACGCGTATCGATATGCGGCATATGCTCCCGCATGGTGGACAACGCATTCCCTACCAGCGGACCACCGTAATAGGCTTTTACTACGGCGAGGCTGACTTTCCCTTCGGCGAAGTTCACGACCTGCAGCGCGCCGGGATATTCGATCAGCCGGTGAATATTGTCGATGACCAGCTGTTCCGGAGCGATTAAGTGATCGATAGGCACCGCTTCAGAATTGAAGAGCTTATCCGCATCACGAACGTAATCTGGCGCACGAATACGCGCAATACGGTTTGGGGTATTGAATAATGAGTAGGCGACCTGACAGGCCACCATATTGGTTTCATCCGAACTGGTGACCGCTACCAGCATATCGGCATCATCGGCCCCCGCCTCGCGCAGTACGCGAGGGTGAGAGCCATGTCCCTGGACGACACGCAGGTCGAACTTATCCTGCAGGCTGCGCAGACGGTCGCCATTGGTATCAACCAGCGTAATATCATTGTTCTCGCCGACAAGGTTTTCCGCCAGCGTGCCGCCGACCTGGCCGGCGCCCAGAATAATAATCTTCATCTGCAGTGACCCATTAATTCCGACGTTTGATTAGCTTAGCGTAAAAGAAGCCATCACCTTCTTCCGGGCCCGGCAGATTTTGCTGCCCGGGGCTCGCCGGCGTACCGGTTGCATGAAGTTCAGCATCCGGGGTTCGTGCGAGGAAGGCGGAAATTTGCTGACTATTCTCTTCCGGCAGAATAGAACAGGTAGCGTAAACCAGCGTACCGCCTGGTTTCAGGTGCTCCCAGGTGGCATTCAGGATCTCGGCCTGCAGCTGGGCTAACTCGGCGATATCCCGATCCCGGCGCAGCCATTTGATATCCGGATGGCGGCGAATGACGCCGGTGGCGGAGCAGGGGGCATCCAGCAGAATACGATCGAACTGTTCGTTGCCACACCACTGCTCAGGGAAGCGACCATCGCCCTGTTTGACTTCGGCTTTCATGCCCAGCCGTTTCAGGTTGTCATAGACGCGTGACAGACGCTGTTCATCAATATCCACCGCCATGACCTGAGCCTGCGGGGCAACCTCCAGAATATGCGTCGTCTTGCCGCCCGGTGCGGCGCAAAGATCGAGAATGCGTTCGCCATTTTCCGGCAGCAGGTAGCGCATACAGCCCTGGGCCGAGGCATCCTGGACGGTGACCCAGCCTTCGGCAAAACCTGGCAACGCATGGACTGGGGCAGGGGTGGCCAGACGCACGGCGTCGGGATAGTCAGGATGGGTGAAGCCCTCTAAGCCGGCCTCTTTAAGCAGAGCAAGCCATTCATCCCGGGAATGATGGTTGCGGTTAACGCGCAGCCACATCGGCGGGCGCTGGTTGTTCGCATCGACGATCTCCTGCCACTGCTGCGGCCAGGCCTGCTGCAGGCGTTTCAGCAGCCATTTGGGATGAAGATAGCGGTTTTCATGCTCAGCAAATTCGACTAATAACGCTTCCTGCTGGCGCTGGAACTGGCGTAGCACGCCGTTGATCAGCCCTTTAAGCTGCGGGCGTTTAATGGCCACCGCGCCTTCTACCGTTTCCGCCAGTGCGGCATGCGGAGGAATACGGGTATAGAGCAACTGATAAAGCCCAACCATGATCAGAAAATGCACGGTGCGCTGTTTGCCGGTCATCGGACGCGCCATCAGCTTGTTGATAAGCCACTCAAGCTGACTGAGCGTACGCAATACGCCAAAGCACAGCTCCTGCAACAGCGCTTTGTCTTTATCGCTGACTTTCTGCTGCAGAGGGGGCAGAACGTTGCTCAAAGACTGACCTTGTTCTACCACTTGCTCGATAGCCTGGGCGGCCAGACTGCGTAAGTTTATTTTGTTTTTCATAAGCGCAAAAATAAAAATGCCCGGCTAACCCGGGCTTTTAAAGAGACAACCGTCAGGCGAGACGGGTACCAGGGATGAACCACTCCCGGCGGGAATTGAGTAAGTCCTGCGAGCTCATCGCTTTTTTACCCGCTGGCTGTAGCGATTCCAGACTGAGGATCCCATCACCCGTGGCGACCTGAATACCCTGTTTGGTTGCTGCCACTATTGTTCCCGGCTCGGCGTGCGTGACTTCGGCAATAACCGATGCCCGCCAGACTTTGACTGGCTGCCCGTCAATCTCCAGCCAGCTCATCGGCCAGGGATTAAACGCCCGGATGCAACGTTCCAGCTGTGCAGCGGAAAGCGACCAGTCGATGCGGGCCTCTTCTTTACTCAGCTTCTCGGCATAACTGACGAGTGACTCGTCCTGGACTTCAGGCTGTGCCGTTCCGTTTGCCAGTTGCGCTAAGGTTGTCAGCAGTCCCTGTGGGCCGAGGCCGGCCAGCTTATCGTACAGGCTGCCGCTGGTATCCTCAGCGGTAATGGGGCAGGAAAGCTTATACAGCATGTCACCCGTATCAAGGCCGACGTCCATCTGCATGATGGTCACGCCGGTTTCGCTATCGCCCGCCCACAGCGAACGCTGGATCGGCGCGGCGCCACGCCAGCGCGGCAGCAGGGAGCCATGAACGTTGATGCAGCCCAGACGCGGCATCTCAAGCACCGCTTTTGGCAGGATCAGACCATACGCCACCACCACCATGATATCGGCGCCTAAATCGGCGACGAGCTGTTGGTTCTCCTGCGGACGAAGAGACGATGGCTGGAATACGGGGACGTCATGGGCTTCAGCCAGCACTTTTACCGGGCTCGGCATCAATTTTTTGCCGCGTCCCGCGGGACGGTCTGGCTGAGTAAACACGCCAACGATCTGATGTTCAGACGACAACAACGCGTCAAGATGACGCGCTGCAAAATCGGGGGTGCCGGCGAAAATGATACGTAGTGAATGTGACACGGTATTCCTTGTTATCAGGCACGGGAACGTAAACGATCCAGTTTCTCAACCTTCTGACGAATGCGCTGTTGTTTGAGCGGTGACAGATAGTCAATAAACAGTTTGCCAACCAGGTGATCCATTTCATGCTGGATACAGATCGCCAGCAGGCCATCGGCCTCCAGCTCAAACGGCTTACCGTCGCGATCCAGCGCACGGATCTTCACTTTTTCCGCACGGGGTACCAGAGCACGCTGTTCCGGAATGGACAAGCAGCCTTCTTCAATACCGGTTTCGCCGTCTTTTTCCAGTAGCTCCGGGTTGATTAACACCAGCCGCTCTTCACGATTTTCCGACACATCGATCACGATGATGCGCTGATGGATATCGACCTGGGTTGCGGCCAGACCGATGCCTTCCTCGGCGTACATGGTGTCGAACATATCATCGACGATACGCTGAATTTCCGCATTCACTTCTTTGACCGGCTCGGCGACTTTGCGAAGGCGCTCGTCCGGAATATGTAACACTTGCAAAACTGCCATAAAGTTCCAGAGTCGTATTCAGGAGTTGATAAGATTATTAGCTCTATTCTAGACAAAACCCCCTGCAATTGACAGTCTCACTGTCCAATCGCAAAGATTGTCAATGCCGCTTATGGCAGGGGGTAAGGATGACGCCCGACGAGATTTGGCTGCGGCTGATGAAGGTCAATAATTTGTATGGCGACAGGATGCTGGATATTGCGCAGCGGTTATGCGCAGCCGCTTTCGTGGATAGTGAAGCGCTACATGCCGTTGGGATGACCACGGCGCAGGTGAAGCCATTTTTACGGTTTGACGAGCGGGAGCTTGACGAGACGCAGCGCTGGCTGGAACACCCGGATCATCATCTGTTACGGGCTGACGATCCGCGCTATCCGTTGCGGCTAAGGGCTATCGCTGATTACCCCGGCGCGTTGCTGGTCAGTGGCGACCCCGCCTTGCTTCACAGCGCGCAGCTTGCCGTTATTGGCAGCCGTTTGCACTCCTGGTATGGCGCCCGCTGGGGAAAACTGTTCAGCGAAACGCTGGCGCGTAGAGGGATCACCATCACCAGTGGGCTGGCGTTAGGCATTGATGGCGTTGCGCACCGCGGCGCGCTGGCCGCGGAGGGGAAAACCATCGCGGTGCTGGGCAACGGGCTGGAACAGGTTTATCCGCGGCGCCATGCAAACCTCGCCCAACAGATCATCGACAATGGCGGTACGCTGGTCTCTGAATTTCCACTCATTACGCCGCCGCTTCCCGCTCATTTTCCCCGACGTAACCGTATTATCAGCGGCTTAAGTTTGGGCGTGCTGGTGATTGAGGCGGCGTTGCGAAGCGGATCGCTGGTCACCGTCCGTTGCGCCCTGGAGCAGGGAAGAGATGTGTTCGCCCTGCCTGGCCCGATTGGTAATCCGGGATCTGAAGGTCCGCACTGGTTAATCAAGCAAGGCGCGGTACCGGTGACCTCGCCAGAGGATATCGTGGAGTACTGGCAAAACGAGCTGGCCTGGCTTACTGATACGTCTGATTCGATAAATAATTGCGCCGATCAGCCGTCTGTAGCATTGCCATTTCCGGAGCTCCTGGCTAACGTAGGAGATGAGGTAACACCTGTTGACGTTGTCGCTGAACGTGCCGGCCAATCTGTGCCAGTAACCGTAGCTCAGCTACTTGAACTGGAGTTAGCAGGCTGGATCGCAGCTGTACCCGGCGGCTATGTCCGATTAAGGAGGGCAAGCCATGTTCGACGTACTCATGTATTTGTTTGAAACTTACATCCATAACGAAGCAGAAATGCGCGTGGATCAGGACAAACTGACGCGGGATCTTACCGATGCAGGCTTTGAGCGGGAAGATATCTATAACGCGTTAATGTGGCTCGAGAAACTGGCTGATTATCAGGAAGGTCTCGTTGAACCCATGCAGCTCGCTTCCGACCCGCTGTCGCTTCGGGTGTATACCGAAGAGGAGTGCCAGCGTCTGGATGCCAGTTGCCGGGGATTTTTACTCTTCCTCGAGCAGATTCAGGTGTTGAACCTCGAAACGCGAGAAATGGTGATAGAGCGCGTCCTGGCGCTGGATACAGCAGAATTTGAACTGGAAGACCTGAAATGGGTCATCCTGATGGTACTGTTCAACATTCCGGGCTGTGAAAACGCCTATCAGCAAATGGAAGAATTACTCTTCGAAGTAAATGAAGGTATGCTGCATTAATCTTTTTGCAGCAACATCGAGTTGTTATGACCAAATCAGCACTGTTTTCGGTGCGTAAAAATGAGCCCTGCCCGCAGTGCGGGGCTGAACTGGTGATCCGTTCCGGGAAACATGGCCCGTTTCTCGGCTGTTCGCATTATCCGGACTGTGACTATATCCGTCCCCTGAAAAGTCAGGCGGACGGTCATATCGTTAAGGTGCTGGAGGGGCAGGAGTGCCCATCTTGCGGCGCTGTCATGGTGTTACGCCAGGGGCGCTTTGGTATGTTTATCGGCTGCAGTCGCTATCCCGAATGCGAGCATACCGAGCTGATTGATAAACCCGATGAGACCGCTATCGCCTGTCCGCAATGCGGACAAGGGCATCTGGTCCAGCGTCGCTCTCGTTTCGGTAAAACCTTTCATTCCTGCGATCGCTACCCTGATTGCCAGTTCGTTATCAATTTTAAACCGGTAGCGGGCGAATGCCCTGAATGCCATTACCCGCTGTTAATTGAAAAGAAGACGGCGCAGGGGCTCAGACGCTTCTGTGCCAGTAAACAATGTGGAAAGCCGATCCCGGCGGAATAAATCAGTGAACAATAACCTGCCCTCAGAAACCGTCGCCCATGCCGTGGCGGTACTGAAAAATGAACATGTCATCGCCTACCCCACAGAAGCCGTTTTTGGCGTTGGCTGCGATCCAGACAGCGAAACGGCCGTCATGCGTCTGCTGGAGCTGAAGCAGCGTCCTGTTGACAAGGGATTGATCCTTATCGCCGCCAGCTTTGAGCAGTTGAAGCCTTATGTTGATGATTCACGGTTAAGTGACTCGCAGCGGGACGCTATCTTTTCCTGCTGGCCGGGACCGGTGACGTTTGTATTCCCGGCGCGTCCTGAAACGCCGCGCTGGCTGACGGGGCGTTTTGATTCGCTGGCCGTACGCGTGACCAACCATCCGCTGGTGATTGAATTGTGCGAAGCTTACGGGAAACCGCTGGTCTCGACGAGCGCCAATCTCACCGGGCAACCACCGTGTCGTACCACCGCAGAGGTTCATGCTCAGTTTGGTGACAGCTTCCCGGTTGTGGATGGCGCCACGGGTGGACGGCAAAATCCATCTGAAATCCGTGATGCCCTGACGGGTAAACTGTTCCGCCAGGGGTGAACCATGGAAACCTATGCCGTTTTTGGTAATCCGATCGCGCACAGCAAGTCGCCTTCTATTCATCAGCTGTTTGCCCGCCAGTTAGGGATTACTCATCCTTATGGACGTGTGCTGGCGCCACTGGATGATTTTGTCTCTTCTCTGAATCAGTTCTTTGCAGAAGGAGGAAAGGGGGCCAACGTCACCGTTCCTTTTAAAGAGGAAGCTTTTGCGCGCGCGGACGAGCTGACAGAACGCGCTGCGCTGGCGGGAGCAGTAAACACCCTGAAACGCCTGGAAGATGGCCGTTTACTGGGGGACAACACCGACGGTATTGGCCTCCTGAGCGATCTGGAACGCCTGGGGTTCATTAAGCCGCGCCAGCGGATCCTGCTGGTAGGTGCTGGTGGCGCATCACGCGGGGTTCTTTTGCCGCTTCTGTCGCTGGGATGTGCCGTCACGATCGTGAATCGAACCTATTCTCGTGCCCATGAGTTAGCCACTCTCTTCGCCCATACCGGGAGCGTCAGCGCAAGGGAGATGGATACCTTATCCGGGGAAACATTCGATCTGATCATCAATGCGACGTCCAGTGGAATAGACGGTGATGTACCGGCTATCCCGGCATCTGTTGTCCACGCTGACGTGTATTGCTATGACATGTTTTACCAGAAAGGGCCAACACCGTTTCTTCACTGGTGCCAGCAGTATGGCGCAGTCCACTGTGCTGATGGGCTGGGAATGCTGGTGGCGCAAGCCGCCCATGCTGTTCTGCTATGGCACGGCGTCCTGCCGGCTATCGCTCCGGTCATCGAAACGCTGCAGCAGGAACTGAATGCATGAATCAGGCGATTCAGTTTCCTGACCGGGAATCATGGGATGCCGAACGGCAGGGCGTGGTTTTTCCTGCGCTGGTCAATGGGATGCAATTAACCTGCGCAATTTCAGGACAGAGCCTGCAGCAGCGTTTTGGCGCAGAGGGGCCAGCGCAGTGGCTGGCCGCCTTCCAGGAACATCGTTGGGATCTAGAGGAAGAGGTGGAAGCATTGATCCGCGATGGTCAGGAAGATGCTCAGGGCTGGATCTGGTTATCCTGATCCAGGTATTCATTTTTCCATTTCACATAGTTATTTGCTGAATACTTCAGTCCTTCCCGTTCCGTCTCCGTCAGGGGGCGGATCTGTTTGACCGGATTGCCAAAGTAAAGGTAGCCGCTTTCCAGTTGTTTGTTCTGCGGTACCAAACTGCCTGCACCAATCATGACGTCATCGCCAACGACGACACCATCTAATAAGATCGAACCCATACCAACCAGCACGCGGTTGCCGATAGTGCAGCCGTGCAGCATCACTTTATGACCAACAGTTACATCCTCACCAATGATCAGCGGATTTCCCTCCGGCTTATAAGAGGACTTATGGGTCACATGGAGAACGCTACCGTCCTGAATATTGCTGCGTTGACCTATCGATACATAGTTGACGTCGCCGCGAATGGCCACCAGAGGCCAGACGCTGACATCATCGGCAATTCTGACATCACCGATGACAACGCTGGATGCATCAATCATGACGCGAAGACCGATTTGTGGGAAAAATGCTTTATAGGGGCGCAGCTGAGCAGACATATAGACCTCAAAATACCGGAATGTAAGAAGACTTTGGTGGCTTTTATCTCCCTGTGCAACCCCTGAAAACGGTGAAAATTGAGCAAATCGTGCAATTACGCGACGAAAAGGGTGAAAAATCACCATTCAGAAAAAAAGATCGAAAAAAGGCTTGTGCTAAAAAATGGGATCCCTATAATGCGCTCCCACTGACACGGCAGATGTGAATCACTTCACACAAACAGCCAGTTCGGTTGAAGAGAAAAATCCTGAAATTCAGGGTTGACTCTGAAAGAGGAAAGCGTAATATACGCCACCTCGCGACAGAGCGCTAAAGCGCGTCGCAACTGCTCTTTAACAATTTATCAGACAATCTGTGTGGGCACTCAAAGTGACATGGATTCTTAATGTCTTCGGACAAAAAATGAATACCAAGTCTCTGAGTGAACATACGTAATTCATTACGAAGTTTAATTCACGAGCATCAAACTTAAATTGAAGAGTTTGATCATGGCTCAGATTGAACGCTGGCGGCAGGCCTAACACATGCAAGTCGAGCGGTAGCACAGAGAGCTTGCTCTCGGGTGACGAGCGGCGGACGGGTGAGTAATGTCTGGGAAACTGCCTGATGGAGGGGGATAACTACTGGAAACGGTAGCTAATACCGCATAACGTCGCAAGACCAAAGTGGGGGACCTTCGGGCCTCATGCCATCAGATGTGCCCAGATGGGATTAGCTGGTAGGTGGGGTAACGGCTCACCTAGGCGACGATCCCTAGCTGGTCTGAGAGGATGACCAGCCACACTGGAACTGAGACACGGTCCAGACTCCTACGGGAGGCAGCAGTGGGGAATATTGCACAATGGGCGCAAGCCTGATGCAGCCATGCCGCGTGTGTGAAGAAGGCCTTCGGGTTGTAAAGCACTTTCAGCGGGGAGGAAGGCGGTGAGGTTAATAACCTCATCGATTGACGTTACCCGCAGAAGAAGCACCGGCTAACTCCGTGCCAGCAGCCGCGGTAATACGGAGGGTGCAAGCGTTAATCGGAATTACTGGGCGTAAAGCGCACGCAGGCGGTCTGTCAAGTCGGATGTGAAATCCCCGGGCTCAACCTGGGAACTGCATTCGAAACTGGCAGGCTAGAGTCTTGTAGAGGGGGGTAGAATTCCAGGTGTAGCGGTGAAATGCGTAGAGATCTGGAGGAATACCGGTGGCGAAGGCGGCCCCCTGGACAAAGACTGACGCTCAGGTGCGAAAGCGTGGGGAGCAAACAGGATTAGATACCCTGGTAGTCCACGCTGTAAACGATGTCGATTTGGAGGTTGTGCCCTTGAGGCGTGGCTTCCGGAGCTAACGCGTTAAATCGACCGCCTGGGGAGTACGGCCGCAAGGTTAAAACTCAAATGAATTGACGGGGGCCCGCACAAGCGGTGGAGCATGTGGTTTAATTCGATGCAACGCGAAGAACCTTACCTGGTCTTGACATCCACAGAACTTTCCAGAGATGGATTGGTGCCTTCGGGAACTGTGAGACAGGTGCTGCATGGCTGTCGTCAGCTCGTGTTGTGAAATGTTGGGTTAAGTCCCGCAACGAGCGCAACCCTTATCCTTTGTTGCCAGCGGTTAGGCCGGGAACTCAAAGGAGACTGCCAGTGATAAACTGGAGGAAGGTGGGGATGACGTCAAGTCATCATGGCCCTTACGACCAGGGCTACACACGTGCTACAATGGCATATACAAAGAGAAGCGACCTCGCGAGAGCAAGCGGACCTCATAAAGTATGTCGTAGTCCGGATTGGAGTCTGCAACTCGACTCCATGAAGTCGGAATCGCTAGTAATCGTAGATCAGAATGCTACGGTGAATACGTTCCCGGGCCTTGTACACACCGCCCGTCACACCATGGGAGTGGGTTGCAAAAGAAGTAGGTAGCTTAACCTTCGGGAGGGCGCTTACCACTTTGTGATTCATGACTGGGGTGAAGTCGTAACAAGGTAACCGTAGGGGAACCTGCGGTTGGATCACCTCCTTACCTTAAAGAACCTGCCTTTGTAGTGTCCACACAGATTGTTTGATAAATGATAAATTTCAAAATGTACTGCGAAGTGCATTGTGAAATTTTGCTCTTTAAAAATCTGGATCAAGCTGAAAATTGAAACGACACATCTTTAATGGTGTGTTCGAGTCTCTCAAATTTTCGCGACACGATGGTGTTTTACGAAACATCTTCGGGTTGTGAGGTTAAGCGACTAAGCGTACACGGTGGATGCCCTGGCAGTCAGAGGCGATGAAGGACGTGCTAATCTGCGAAAAGCGTCGGTAAGGTGATATGAACCGTTATAACCGGCGATGTCCGAATGGGGAAACCCAGTGTGATTCGTCACACTATCGTTAACTGAATACATAGGTTAACGAGGCGAACCGGGGGAACTGAAACATCTAAGTACCCCGAGGAAAAGAAATCAACCGAGATTCCCCCAGTAGCGGCGAGCGAACGGGGAGCAGCCCAGAGTCTGAATCAGCTTGTGTGTTAGTGGAACGGTCTGGAAAGTCCGACGGTACAGGGTGATAGTCCCGTACACCAAAATGCACAGGTTGTGAACTCGAAGAGTAGGGCGGGACACGTGGTATCCTGTCTGAATATGGGGGGACCATCCTCCAAGGCTAAATACTCCTGACTGACCGATAGTGAACCAGTACCGTGAGGGAAAGGCGAAAAGAACCCCGGCGAGGGGAGTGAAAAAGAACCTGAAACCGTGTACGTACAAGCAGTGGGAGCACCTTTATGGTGTGACTGCGTACCTTTTGTATAATGGGTCAGCGACTTATATTCTGTAGCAAGGTTAACCGTATAGGGGAGCCGCAGGGAAACCGAGTCTTAACTGGGCGTTAAGTTGCAGGGTATAGACCCGAAACCCGGTGATCTAGCCATGGGCAGGTTGAAGGTTGGGTAACACTAACTGGAGGACCGAACCGACTAATGTTGAAAAATTAGCGGATGACTTGTGGCTGGGGGGGAAAGGCCAATCAAACCGGGAGATAGCTGGTTCTCCCCGAAAGCTATTTAGGTAGCGCCTCGTGAACTCATCTCCGGGGGTAGAGCACTGTTTCGGCTAGGGGGTCATCCCGACTTACCAACCCGATGCAAACTACGAATACCGAAGAATGTTATCACGGGAGACACACGGCGGGTGCTAACGTCCGTCGTGAAGAGGGAAACAACCCAGACCGCCAGCTAAGGTCCCAAAGTCATGGTTAAGTGGGAAACGATGTGGGAAGGCACAGACAGCCAGGATGTTGGCTTAGAAGCAGCCATCATTTAAAGAAAGCGTAATAGCTCACTGGTCGAGTCGGCCTGCGCGGAAGATGTAACGGGGCTAAACCATGCACCGAAGCTGCGGCAGCGA
>NZ_KB976100.1:4331476-4811476 GCF_000398905.1 Klebsiella sp. KTE92 | reverse complement strand
GTGTCTGGTGGGTAGTTTGACTGGGGCGGTCTCCTCCCAAAGAGTAACGGAGGAGCACGAAGGTTAGCTAATCCTGGTCGGACATCAGGAGGTTAGTGCAATGGCATAAGCTAGCTTGACTGCGAGCGTGACGGCGCGAGCAGGTGCGAAAGCAGGTCATAGTGATCCGGTGGTTCTGAATGGAAGGGCCATCGCTCAACGGATAAAAGGTACTCCGGGGATAACAGGCTGATACCGCCCAAGAGTTCATATCGACGGCGGTGTTTGGCACCTCGATGTCGGCTCATCACATCCTGGGGCTGAAGTAGGTCCCAAGGGTATGGCTGTTCGCCATTTAAAGTGGTACGCGAGCTGGGTTTAGAACGTCGTGAGACAGTTCGGTCCCTATCTGCCGTGGGCGCTGGAGAATTGAGGGGGGCTGCTCCTAGTACGAGAGGACCGGAGTGGACGCATCACTGGTGTTCGGGTTGTCATGCCAATGGCACTGCCCGGTAGCTAAATGCGGAAGAGATAAGTGCTGAAAGCATCTAAGCACGAAACTTGCCCCGAGATGAGTTCTCCCTGAGACTATAAGTCTCCTGAAGGAACGTTGAAGACGACGACGTTGATAGGCCGGGTGTGTAAGCGCAGCGATGCGTTGAGCTAACCGGTACTAATGAACCGTGAGGCTTAACCTTACAACGCCGAAGCTGTTTTGGCGGAATTGAGAGAAGATTTTCAGCTCTGATACAGATTACTCGATGCGTCCGTGAGACGTGTTGAAAACAGAATTTGCCTGGCGGCGATAGCGCGGTGGTCCCACCTGACCCCATGCCGAACTCAGAAGTGAAACGCCGTAGCGCCGATGGTAGTGTGGGGTCTCCCCATGTGAGAGTAGGGAACTGCCAGGCATCAAATTTAGCGTGCTGATATGGCTCAGTTGGTAGAGCGCACCCTTGGTAAGGGTGAGGTCCCCAGTTCGACTCTGGGTATCAGCACCACTTTTTAGGTTAAAGTTCGGCACGTTGTAAAGAATTTGCCTGGCGACAATAGCGCGGCGGTCCCACCTGACCCCATGCCGAACTCAGAAGTGAAACGTCGTAGCGCCGATGGTAGTGTGGGGTCTCCCCATGTGAGAGTAGGGAATCGCCAGGCATCAAATAAAACAAAAGGCCCAGTCGAAAGACTGGGCCTTTTGTTTTTGTTATATCTGTTGTTTGCCGATGAGCGCTCTCCGGAGCAGGACAAATCCGCCGGGAGCGGATTTGAACGTTGCGCAGCAACGGCCGGAGGGTAGCGGGCAGGACGCCCGCCATCATTCCCAGGCATCAAATAAAACGAAAGGCTCAGCGGAAGACCGGGCTTTTTTGTTTTTTGCGGCCAGACGCGCCGCCAGCTCCCCCGGTGGCGCTGCGCTTACCGGGGCTACAGACCCCGTAGCCCGGAAAAGGTGCGCAGCACCGCCTCTGGGGAAAGCAGCGGTCATATCAACGTAAATGAAAGGCCCAGTCGTGTGACTGGGCCTTTTGTCTTTCTGGCGACTGAGCCGAAGGGAACGCCTCCAGGCTGAGCATTTGTGGAGCGGAGTTGCTAACGAGTCAGCGCGACGATCCCTAACGTGAGGCCGGCTACCGCGGCGGCCCCCCCGGCGATCGCACCTGCGGTGTCCCAGTTGTCTTCTGTTGTGCCTTTCATACAGGTATTGGTGTGGACTAAGCGGCCTTGCGAGTCATAAACCGGCACGCAAGGAGAGTCATGGGCACAGCCTGCCAGCAGAGAGGCCAGCAGCGCCACGATTAAATACTTTTTCATGATATTACCTCTGGATAATCCGCAGGGTTGTACTGAGAGCCAGTGCAGAACGGAATGGCTTATTTTATCACCGCGGATTGTCCGGCCCGGATGCCGAAATCATCTCAATTTATGAGCCGCGTAAATATCGTGAAGATAAGCCCGGGAATATGCAGAAAAGATGGAGAGAAAGATTGTGATTCAGCGATGCTGCGTGCGATGGCGGTTGCCAGACTGCGAGGAGTTTAGTTTAGCTGGCGACCAATATTCCATGCAAAAAAAAGCGCCCGGAGGGGGCGCCTTCAAGACATAGCCGAATTATTCAGCGTGCCGGGTAAAGCGTCGCCTAACGACCACGAAGAACACCGGAACAAAGAAGATCGCCAGCAGTGTCGCGGTAAGCATCCCGCCCATCACGCCGGTGCCCACTGCATTCTGAGCCCCGCTACCGGCACCATGGCTAATCACCAGCGGCATAACCCCGAGGATAAAAGCCAGAGATGTCATAAGAATAGGGCGCAGACGCATCCGCGATGCCTCCAGCGTGGCCTCAATGATCCCTTTCCCTTCTTTCTCCATCAGATCCTTGGCGAACTCAACGATCAGGATCGCATTCTTTGCCGACAAACCGATCGTAGTCAAAAGACCGACCTGGAAGTAAACGTCATTATTCAGCCCACGCAGCGTGGCCGCTAACAGCGCGCCAATGACCCCCAGCGGAACCACTAACATGACTGAGAAGGGGATCGACCAGCTCTCATACAGCGCTGCCAGGCACAGGAAGACGACGATCAATGAGATGGCATAAAGTGCAGGCGCCTGGTTGCCGGAGAGCCGTTCCTGGTAAGACATCCCGGTCCAGTCGTAACCGATGCCGCTCGGCAGTTTACTGGCCAGTTGTTCCATCAGCGCCATAGCTTCCCCGGTACTTTTGCCTGGCGAGGCTTCACCGAGGATCTCCATGGATGGCAAACCGTTGTAACGCTCCAGGCGTGGCGAGCCATATATCCAGCGTGAAGTGACAAAGGCGGAGAACGGAACCATTTCGCCGTTGGCGCTACGAACATACATGTTGTTAATGTCGCTCGGCAGCATACGGAAGTGGGCATCAGCCTGGACGTACACTTTCTTCACGCGGCCGCGGTCAATAAAATCATTGACGTAGTAACCGCCCAGCGCGGCGGATATCGTTTCATTGATATCGGAGAGGGATACGCCCAGCGCCTGTGCTTTTTCCTGATCGACATCCAGTTTGAACTGCGGCGTATCTTCCAGCCCATTGGGCCGTACCCGGACCAGCTGATCCGGATGCTGTTTCACCATGCCGAGCAGTTGGTTTCGCGCCTGGGTCAGGGCGGTATGGCCAAGCCCACCCTGGTCGATCAGCTCAAAGTCGAAGCCGGTGGCGGTACCCAGCTCAATAATTGCCGGCATGTTGAACGGGAAAACCATGGCGTCTTTTATCTGGCTGAAGGCCACGGTGGCCCGTTTAATAATCGACTCCACGTTGTTTTCATCACCGCTACGCGCTTCCCAGGGTTTCAGGCTGACAAACGCCATGCCGGAGTTTTGCCCCTGGCCGCTGAAGCTGAAGCCGTTAACGGTAAAGACGCTTTCAACATTGGCCTTCTCGTTATGCAGATAGTAGTCGGTTACGGTATCCAGCACCTTCTGCGTGCGCTCCTGGGTCGCGCCGGAAGGCAGCTGGATCATGGTCAGGAAGACGCCTTGATCCTCGTCGGGCAGAAAGGACGTGGGCAAACGCATGAACAACACGGCCATCCCCACGACTATCACCAGGTAGATCACCAGATAACGGCCTGTTCCACGCAGAATGCCGCTAACGCTGTTGGTATAGTGATTGACGCTCTGGTCAAAGCGGGCGTTAAACCAGCCGAAAAATCCTTTTTTCTCATGGTGTTCGGCTGAGGCTGGCTTCAACAACGTGGCGCAGAGCGCCGGCGTCAGTACCAGCGCAACCAGCACGGAGAGCGCCATGGCGGAGACGATAGTGATCGAAAACTGACGATAAATCGCGCCAGTCGAGCCGCCGAAAAAGGCCATCGGGACGAATACCGCAGAGAGCACCATGGCGATACCCACCAGCGCCCCCTGGATCTGCGACATCGACTTTTCTGTCGCTTCTTTTGGCGAGAGCTTCTCCTCAACCATTACACGTTCGACGTTTTCCACCACCACGATGGCGTCATCGACCAACAGGCCTATCGCCAGCACCATGCCAAACATCGTCAGGGTGTTGATGGAGTAGCCAAACATCGACAGTACCGCAAAGGTACCCAACAGCACGACAGGAACGGCAATCGTCGGAATGAGCGTTGCGCGCATGTTCTGCAGAAACAGATACATGACAAGAAAGACGAGGATAATTGCCTCAAAGAGCGTTTTAACCACTTCGTGGATGGATATTTTGACGAAAGGGGTCGTATCGTACGGATAGACAACCTTCATCCCCTGAGGGAAGTAGGGCTGTAGCTCGGCCAGCTTCGCTTTAATCGCGGTGGCAGTATCCAGCGCGTTGGCGCCGGTCGCAAGCTTAATACCCAGACCAGAGGCGGGTTTACCGTTAATTCTCGCGACGACGTTGTAGTTTTCTCCCCCCAGCTCAATGCGGGCGACGTCTTTCAGATGGACGACCGAACCATCGGCATTGACCCGGAGTGTAACCTTGCCAAACTCCTGCGGATCTTTAAGCCGCGTCTGAGCGATGATCGACGCGTTCAGTTGCTGACCTTTCAGCGCCGGCGTACCGCCCAACTGACCCGCGGCGATCTGATCGTTCTGAACCTTCAGCGCATTGATGACGTCGACCGGCGTGAGGTTGTATTTATTCAGCAAATTGCCGTCCAGCCAGACGCGCATGGCGTACTGCGCGCCGAACAGCTGCACATCGCCCACGCCGTTGAGGCGGCTGATAGGGTCTTTCACGTTGGAGGCGACATAGTCAGAAATATCGTCCTGGGTGGTGGCCGGGTTATCAGAGATAAAGCCGGCAACCAGCAGGAAGCTGCTGCTGGATTTTTCGACGCTAATCCCTTGCTGCTGTACTTCCTGAGGCAGCAGCGGCGTAGCCAACTGCAGTTTGTTTTGCACCTGCACCTGGGCGATATCCGGATCGGTGCCGGACTTAAAGGTGAGCGTAATGGTTACCGAGCCAGCGGAGTCGCTGGTTGACGACATATACATCAGGTTGTCGATACCGTTCATATTCTGTTCGATAACCTGAGTGACCGTATCCTGCACGGTTTGGGCATCCGCACCCGGGTAGGTGGCGGAGATCGCCACCGCAGGGGGCGCAATCGTCGGATACTGCGCTATCGGTAGCTGCAGGATGGCCAGGCCGCCGGCAATCATCATAATGATGGCCAGCACCCAGGCGAAGACCGGTCGATGGATAAAAAACTTAGACATGGCTGAGTATCCTTATTGTGCGGCCGGTGCCGCACGCTCCGCTTCCGCTTTGACGGTGACGCCTGGACGGACTTTCTGTAAGCCGCTGACAATCACTTTATCGCCCGGCTTCAGCCCGCTGGTGATGAGCCATTTATCGCCAACGGCCTGAGTCGCGACCACTTCCCGGGTTTCAACCTGGTTTTTGTCATTCACCAACATCACGGAGGCATCGCCCCGCGGCGTGCGGGTCACTCCCTGCTGCGGCACCAGGATGGCCTGCGGATCGACACCTTCGTCTATGCGAGCACGGACGAACATCCCCGGCAGCAGGGCATGCTGCGGGTTAGGGAAGATAGCGCGTAGCGTGATAGAGCCCGTGCTTTCATCGACAGTGACGTCAGAGAACTGCAGCGACCCTTTAAGCGGATAGGCCTGGCCGTTCTCCATCACCAGCTCAACGCTTTTTGTATCACCGCCGCGCTGCAGGCTTTCCTGCTTAAGGCGCATAAAGTCATTGCTGGACTCCGTCACGTCGACATAGATGGGGTCGAGCTGCTGGACGGTGGCCAGGGCATCCGACTGACCGTTGGTGACCAGCGCGCCCTCGGTGACGCTCGATTTGCCGATGCGCCCGCTTATGGGGGAGGTCACTTTGGTGTAGGCCAGGTTGATACGGGCGGTGTCTACGGCGGCTCTGGTGGCGATGACGTCGGCGTCGGCCTGGCGTGCAGTGGCCACCGCCTGATCGTATTCCTGCTGGCTGATATATTTGGTACCCAGCAGTGGAACGTAGCGTTTCACCGTCAAATGGGCGATGGCGGCTGCGGCTTCGGCCTTGGCCTCATCGCCTTTCGCGCTGTTCCAGGCGGCCTGATAGGTTGCCGGATCGATCTGATAGAGCGACTGACCTGCTTCGACATCACTTCCTTCAACAAAGTTACGCTTCAGGATGATACCGCTCACCTGGGGGCGGACTTCCGCCACGCGAAAAGCAGAGGTGCGGCCTGGCAGTTCGGTGGTGACCGACAACGGCGCACTGTTCACGACATGGACCGTCACCTGCGGCGCCTGTGCATGGGGTTGCGGGTTGCCCGAATTATCGCAGCCGGTAAGCAACAAGGCAGAGATAATTAAACCGGATAAAAGTGTCACTCTGGCGTGAGTTGTCATTGCGGTTCCTTATAGATTACGTGCCAAATTCGGCGGCGAATCTGTGAAAGAAAGAGGGAATCAAAAAGCAGTTTGCCATCCTACAAATAAACGCCATTGGATGTAAGAGATACTTATTTTTAAGCAATCAGCAAGGCACGCAAAAACAAAAAAATGGCCGATCTGTTTTTACTATTTATCTTAATTGTAAAACATAATAAACAGACATTGTTTTAATGAATGAGTTGGCTATTAATATTCATTAAGGTGATTCGTTGGTTTTCTACATCAGAATTAGCTTGTCTGCATTTTTGCTAAATAATATTGTGCACCGAATGTTAGATTAAGGGATCTTCAGAAAAATCTATATTGCCTGTTAATCGGGAACTGAGATCTTATATGGCGAGAAAAACCAAAGAGGAGGCGCTGCGCACGCGGCAGCTCCTGATTGAGTCTGCGATCCAGCAGTTCGCCCTGCGGGGGGTGACCAATACGACCCTGACGGATATCGCTGATGCGGCGGGGGTGACTCGCGGTGCCGTATACTGGCATTTTGCCAGTAAGACCGAGTTGTTTAATGAGATGTGGCAGCAGCAGCCGCCGCTCAGGGATTTGATTCAGCAAAACCTGGCGACAAGGAATGAGCAGGAGCCCTTAAAAGATTTGCGCCAGCGATTTATTGCCGGCCTGCGCTATATTGCTGAGAATCCTCGCCAGCGTGCCCTGATGCAAATCCTTTATCAACGCTGTGAGTTTGCCAGCGATATGTTATCGGAGAGCGAAATTCGCCAACGCATTGGATTTAACTATTCCGTTATTGGCGGCATTCTGCAGCGCTGTGTGCGTAACAATATATTGCCAGCCGAAACAAATATCGACGTGATATTAATTGTTTTACATAGCGCCTTTTCCGGCTTGATTAAAAATTGGCTGCTTGAACCGCAACGCTTCGATCTGTATCAGCAGGCACCTGCGCTGGTGGATAATATTATGGCGGTGGTCTGTGCTGCTCGTTTATCGCAGGAGCCTGTACTGCGGGTAGTGAATCAGTAATGTGTTCTGTCAGCGCAGATAATAAAAAAGGCGCTTCCCCATGCCGAAGAGCGCCTTTTATATCAAGCAAGCAACTGACTAGTATCAGTTCATGCCGTATTTTTTCAGTTTTTTACGCAGTGTACCGCGGTTGATGCCCATCATCAGGGCTGCGCGGGTCTGGTTACCACGGGTGTATTGCATCACCATGTCCAACAGGGGCTGTTCAACTTCAGCCAGTACCAGCTCATACAGGTCATTCACATCCTGACCGTTCAGTTGAGCAAAATAGTTCTTCAGTGCCTGTTTAACCGAGTCACGCAGGGGTTTTTGAGTTACCTGATCCTGAGAGTTAACGGTAGAAACGGTCAGTACGTCAGAATTTACGCGTTGTTCGAACATAGTTCTGTCAGCTCTTTATTTCTATTACGCAAAATTTTCGAAGTATGCCTCCAACGCCTCCAGCTGTTCGCTGGCATCCTCAATGGCGTTGAATGTGCGCCGAAACTGGTCATCTGGAGCATGTTCCTGAAGATACCAGGAGACGTGTTTACGCGCGATTCGGTACCCTTTTGCCTGACCGTAAAAGTCATGCAATTCCCGAACGTGCGCACAAAGCAAGCGCTTAACCTCTGCCAGTGGCAGCGGGGGCAGCAGCTCTCCAGTGTCCAGATAATGCTGGATTTCCCGAAAGATCCAGGGTCTTCCCTGAGCTGCACGGCCTATCATCAGGGCATCAGCCCCTGTATAGTCGAGCACAGCTCTGGCTTTAAGCGGGTCAGTAATGTCACCATTCGCGATAATCGGAATGGAAACTTTCTGCTTAACTGCCCGAATACTGTCGTACTCAGCGTCTCCGTTAAACAAGCAGGCGCGGGTGCGTCCGTGAATAGTCAGAGCCTGAATGCCACACTCTTCGGCCAGTTGGGCAATCTCTACGCAGTTACGGTGTTCCGGTTCCCAACCGGTGCGAATCTTGAGAGTCACAGGAACGTCCACCGCGTTGACGACCGCCGTCAGGATTGACTTCACCTGCTCGGGGTACTGCAAGAGGGCTGAACCTGCAAGCTTGCGATTCACCTTTTTCGCCGGGCATCCCATATTGATATCTATAATCTGGGCGCCACTTTCCACGTTAATCCGCGCGGCTGCAGCCATCTCTTCCGGTACGCTACCGGCGATTTGCACGGTACGAATACCGGGCTCATCAATATGCACCATCCGTAAACGGGACTTGTCGCTCTCCCACACCTGTGGGTTAGAGGACATCATCTCGGAAACGGTTAAACCCGCTCCCATCTCATAGCACAGCGTCCGGAATGGTCTGTCAGTAATGCCAGCCATGGGCGCTGCGATCAGGCGATTTCTGAGCTGGTGGTGTCCGATGCGCATGAGTTAAGAAATGACCATACTGTGACTGCAAGGCGGCGTATATTACGCATTTTTTGCACGAGATGAAAGGCCAAACTTTGAGCAATCCTCTGTTGCAGATCAATGAATCCGGGACTAGCGTAAAAGCGATGAATAAATACTTATATTAATCATTACTTTAATTGATGATGGGTAATTTGTGTCCATTTATAAAATCGTAAAACTTCTCGATTTTTCTTAGATAAACTCGCTGCCTGACGGCATAAAACGCTGTTTTTGTAGCCAAAAAAGTACTCTGTAGTGCGATCTGCCTCTCATTTCCAGGCATTATTTGGTGGCTACTGGAAACAAAAATGCGGCCCGCAGGCCGCATTGTGCTTAGTTTTTCCGGCCGGTGATCCGGCACCACTCCTCTTTCTCCACCACCGGGTCGAGGGTGAAGAGCGGGGCGTAGGCTTCGCAGACGCTTTCCGCCTGGCTTGCCAGAATGCCGGAAAGGCCCAGCAGGCCGCCTGTAACCGGCAGGACGCTGATTAATGGGGCCAGCTCACGTAACGGGCCCGCGAGGATGTTTGCGACCACGACATCGGCTTTCATGGCTTCTGGCTGATCCTGCGGCAGATACAGTTCAAGACGCTCGGAGACGCCGTTACGCTGGGCGTTATCACGGCTGGCCTGGATGGCCTGTGGGTCGATATCAATCCCGATAGCTTTAGCGGCACCCAGTTTCAGGGCGGCGATCGCCAGGATGCCGGAACCGCAGCCAAAATCGATAACGGTTTTGCCCTGCAGGTCGAGACCGTCGAGCCACTGCAGACACATGGCGGTAGTGGGATGAGTGCCGGTACCAAAAGCCAGTCCCGGATCAAGCATCACGTTGACCGCGTTCTCATCGGGGACATCGCGCCAGCTCGGACAAATCCACAGGCGCTCACCGAAACGCATCGGGTGGAAGTTATCCATCCACTCGCGCTCCCAGTCTTTATCTTCCAGCTGTTCAATTTTATGCGCAAAGCCGGCGCCGAGCAGCGGATGCTGCTCCAGTTGGGCAACGACCGCTTTCATATCGGTTTCGGCATCGAACAGGCCGATCACGTCGGTATCGCCCCACAGCCGGGTTTCCCCGGGCAACGGCTCAAATACCGGCGTATCGTGCGTATCCTGGAAGGTGATGGAGACCGATCCGGCCTCCATCAGCGCATCGCTAAGATCTTCTGCGTTCGCGCCGGTAGTATTTAGTTTCAGTTGGATCCATGGCATAGCAAAACTCTTTATTTATCAGTAGTCATCACAGGGGCTGGCGGGACGGGTTGGCCGAAACGGTTCCCGACGACAAAAGCCAACAAACTTAGCAGTAGCGAGGGCACGATAGGATGGAAGCCCAGGAACTGAATATGAAACGTCGCGAGCACGGCATACAGCACGCCGCCCACCAACATCGCGCTGAGCGCCCCGGCAGCGTTTGCTCGCTCCCAGTAAAGGCCCAGCACCAGCGGCCATAAAAACACCGCTTCCAGGCCGCCGAAGGCCAGCAGATTGAGCCAGATAATCATTTCCGGTGGCCGCCAGGCGGCCAGCATCATTAATATACCCAGCACTAAGGTGGCGATCGTTGAGATCCGCTTGAGCTTCTGCTCATTGCGTTTTTTTGTTGGCTGCGCGCTGAGCCACAGATCTTTAATGATCGTAGCCGATGCCTGCAGTAAATGGGCGTTCACGTTCGACATAATCGCAGCCATTGGCGCGGCTAAAAACAGTCCTGCAGCCCACGGCGGCAGCACCTGGACCATCAACGTCGGGATCACCAGATCGGGCACGGTGAGGCCCGGCAGGACGGCGCGGCCAAGAGCGCCGGCGAGATGCATGCCAAACATCAGAATCGCCACGACGATCGTGCCAATGACAATCCCACGGTGCACGGCTTTGCTGTCTTTATAGGAGATACAGCGTACGGCGGTATGCGGCAGGCCGATAACGCCGAAGCAAACCAGCACCCAGAACGAGGTCATAAAGGTGGGGGACAGGATATCATCCGCACCGTGCGGCGACACCAGCTGTGGGTCGATCCGCTGCAGTGTGTCCACCGCCTGATGCAGGCCGCCGGCAGCATGGACGACACCAACCAGCAGGACGATCGTCCCGATCAACATCACCATTCCCTGCATCGTATCGTTGAGTACGCTGGCGCGGAAGCCGCCGAAAGCGGTATACAGCGCGATGGTGATCCCAAAGATCAGCAGACCGGTTTCGTACTTGATCCCGGCAGCGGTTTCCAGCAGGCGCGCGCCGCCAATAAACTGCACCGCGATGGCCCCGACAAAGGCCACCAGCAGGCTGACGCTGGCAATCCATACCACCGCGCGGCTTTGGTAGCGCGCCTGCAGCATATCGTTAAGGGTAATAGCATTGTAGCGTCGCGCCAGGATCGCGAACTTCTTGCCGAGGATCCCGAGAGAGAGCCAGATCGTCGGTACCTGGATCATCGCCAGCAGTACCCAACCCAGCCCATATTTATAGGCGGCGCCGGGGCCGCCGATAAACGAGCTGGCGCTAATATAGGTGGCGGTGAGGGTCATGGCTAATACAAACCCCCCCATCGATCGACTGCCGAGGAAATACTCGCTAAGGAAGTTCCCGGTGCTGCGTTTACGCATCGCGTAAATCGACAGCCCGAAGACCACAAACAGATAAGCGATCAGCACCACGATAATCTCAAGCTGCATCGTTATCCTCCAGAGAGATATCACGGAAGATAAAGCGCACCATCGCCCAGCACAGCAGTATAAACAGCAGCGGCACCAGCAGGCAGGCCATTTCAAACCAGTGGGGCAGGCCGGTAAAACCGATACTGACGCCCGGCAGATAGGCCGCCGCCAGCCAGGCGGCAAGATAGAGAAGGGTCAGCCACAGCGCCCAGCGCGCTTCTTTATGGGCCTGAACAAAGCGTTTGTCCATTTTTTGTCCCTTGAGGATGAAGAAAGCGGGGATTGTACCGCATGGAAAAGTCGAGGGGAGAGAAAAAGAAAAAAGGCCGGATTAACCGGCCTTTTGCAGCAAATACAGGATTATTTTTCCTGCAGTCCGAGCTTTTTCTCCAGATAGTGGATGTTAGTGCCACCATGCTGGAAGTTCTCGTCGCTCATAATGCGCATCTGCAGATCGACGTTGGTTTTGATGCCATCGATGATCAGCTCCTGCAGCGCATTCTTCATGCGGGCAATCGCCACGTCACGGCTTTCGCCGTAGCAGATCAGTTTACCGATCATGGAGTCATAGTACGGCGGTACGGTGTAACCGGCGTAGATATGAGACTCCCAGCGCACGCCAAAACCGCCCGGCGCGTGGAAGCGGGTAATTTTACCCGGGCTCGGCAGGAAGGTGTTCGGGTCTTCGGCGTTGATACGGCATTCCACCGCATGGCCTCTGACGACCACTTCATCCTGCTTGATGGACAGAGGCTGGCCAGCTGCAATACGCAGCTGCTCTTTGATCAGGTCAACGCCGGTGATCATTTCGGTAACCGGGTGTTCTACCTGAATACGGGTGTTCATTTCAATGAAGTAGAACTCGCCGTTTTCGAACAGGAACTCGAAGGTGCCCGCTCCGCGGTAGCCGATATCCACACAGGCTTTCGCGCAACGTTCGCCGATGTAGCGACGCAGTTCCGGGGTGATGCCCGGCGCCGGCGCTTCCTCGACCACTTTCTGGTGGCGACGCTGCATGGAGCAGTCACGCTCTGCCAGATAGATAGCGTTACCCTGACCGTCCGCCAGTACCTGGATCTCGATGTGGCGAGGATTTTCCAGGTATTTCTCCATGTAGACCATGTCGTTATTGAAAGCCGCTTTCGCTTCCGCTTTGGTCATGGAGATAGACTGCGCCAGTTCGGCGTCGCTACGCACAACGCGCATACCGCGACCGCCGCCGCCGCCGGAGGCCTTGATGATCACCGGATAGCCAATGCGTTTGGCATGGGCGCGGTTAGCGTCCATATCGTCGGTCAGCGGGCCGTCAGAACCTGGAACGGTCGGGACGCCGGCTTTCTTCATCGCGGTGATTGCGGACACTTTGTCGCCCATCAGGCGGATAGTGTCGGCTTTCGGACCGATGAAGATAAAGCCGGAGCGCTCAACCTGCTCGGCAAAGTTGGCGTTCTCGGAGAGGAAACCATAACCCGGGTGAATCGCTATCGCGCCGGTGATTTCCGCCGCGCTGATGATAGCCGGGATGTTGAGATAGCTTTTTACGGACGGAGCCGGGCCAATACAGACCGTCTCATCCGCTAACAATACGTGTTTTAGATCGCGATCCGCGGTGGAGTGCACAGCGACGGTCTTGATGCCCAGTTCTTTACAGGCACGCAGGATGCGCAATGCGATCTCGCCACGGTTAGCGATGACAATTTTATCCAGCATGTTCGCCTCGTTACTCGATAACTACCAGCGGCTCGTCGAATTCTACCGGTTGGCCGCTTTCGATCAGAATGGCTTTCACCACGCCGGCTTTGTCGGCTTCGATCTGGTTCATCATTTTCATCGCTTCGACGATGCACAGGGTGTCGCCCACGTTAACTTTCTGGCCAACTTCCACAAACGCTTTCGCGTCCGGGCTTGGCGTACGATAGAAAGTACCAACCATCGGGGAACGTACGATGTGACCACTGATTTCCGCTTTTGCCGGCGCTTCAGCTGCAGCAGCTGGTGCGGCAGCCGCGGCGGCAGGCGCCTGAGGCTGCATCATCGGCGCAGCATAAGCCTGCTGCATAACCGGATAGCTTGCGACCGGTGCAGAGCGGCTGATGCGAACAGACTCTTCGCCTTCAGAAATTTCCAGTTCGGAGATACCTGATTCTTCAACCAGCTCGATCAGTTTTTTAATCTTACGAATATCCATGAGTGGGTTCCGTACTCTTTGTTTAGTGTGATTGTGACAGGCGTTTTACCGCCGTCTGTAAAGCGTATGAATAGCCGTCCGCCCCCAGTCCGCAAATGACGCCAGCGGCGACATCTGACAGGTATGAGTGCTGGCGGAAGGGTTCGCGTGCATGCACGTTGCTCAAGTGAATCTCGATAAACGGGATGTTCACGGCAAGCAACGCGTCACGGATTGCTACGCTGGTATGCGCGAACGCGGCCGGATTAATCAGGATATAGTCCACGTTGTCTTTAGCCTGATGAATTCGGTCGATTAACGCATACTCCGCGTTGGACTGCAGGTGATCCAGGCTCACATTCAGCGCCGCCGCCTCAGATGTCAAACGGTTAACAATTTCAGCCAGCGAGAGGGTGCCATACTTATCAGGCTCGCGGGTACCGAGCATGTTAATGTTTGGACCATTCAAAAGCAAAATGTGAAACTTGTCAGCCATCGTGTGGCGATCTCCTGCCATCTTCGGGTAAAAAACAACATATACCTTCAATGCGCCCTTGTCACCTTTTCAGGGTCAGAAAACCCCGTCAGGAAAACCAAAGTCGCACATTATAACGATTTCGTAGCAATTGGCAGCTAAATACTGGTCTTATCAGGGAAGATTATCAACCGCTATCGTAAAAAGAGTCGCGGTTGATAAAAGATCTGCGGGAAACTGCACATTACCGGATTCAGCGCCACCACTGGCGGAACTTCTTATAACGGCATGCCAAAAGCACCACCGCCAGCAGGGCATAAATGATGGGCTGCGGCGAGACGATCTTCACTGACCACAGGTAGTGAATCGGCGCGAGGATCGCCACCAGATAGACGAAATTGTGCAAAAGTTGCCAACGACGGCCCAGTTTTCGCTGCATCGCCTGCGTCGAAGTCGCCGCCAGCGCCAGCAGGATCACCCAGCAGATCATGCCTAACGTCAGATAGGGGCGATTGATAATCTCCGAGCCCAGCAGCGCCAGATTGTTAATGCCCAGCTCCAGCAAGGTGTAGCTGGTCAGGTGCAGCGTCGCCCAGGCAAAACACCATAAACCTAACAGGCGGCGAATGCGAATCAATAATGGCTGCTTTGCATAGCGCGCTAGCGGGGCGACCAGCAGAGTCGCCAGCAGAAATTTAAGCGCCATCCTGCCGGTAAAGTGCTGGATATCCTTGGCCGGATCGGCGCTAAAGTAGCCCTGATGCCCGGCCCAGAACAACCAGACCAGCGGTAAAAACCCCGCCAGGTGGAGGAAGACTTTCAACCACGCGATCTGTTTGACGGTGAAACGCACTAGAAGTTCTCCCGCAAGTTCATACCGCGATACAGTGAGGCCACCTCGTCGGCATAGCCGTTAAACAGCAACGTCGGCTGACGTTTCACATCGAGCACACCGCCTGATCCGATGAACCGCTCGCTGGCCTGCGACCAGCGGGGATGATCGACATGGGGATTAACGTTGGCAAAGAAGCCGTATTCGTCCGGCGCCGCCAGATTCCAGGTGGTCGGCGGCTGCTCGCGCGTCAGCTCAATGCTGACGATGGATTTAATGCCTTTAAAACCGTACTTCCACGGCACGGTCAGGCGGATCGGCGCGCCGTTCTGCGGCGGCAGCGCTTTGCCATACACGCCGACGGTAAGCAGCGTCAAGGGGTGCATGGCTTCGTCAAGTCGCAACCCTTCCACGTAAGGATAAGCAAGTCCCCCGCCGATAAAACGATCTTTCTGCCCGGGCATTTGATCCGGGGCGTAAAGGGTTTTGAAGGCGACATAGCGTGCGTTGCTGGTGGGTTCCACCAGCGCCAACAGTTTATGCAGCGGGAAACCGACCCAGGGAACGACCATCGACCAGGCCTCCACGCAGCGCATACGGTAAATGCGCTCCTCCAGCGGAAAGCGTTTGGTCAGATCGTCATGGTCAAGGGTCAGCGGCTTCGCCACTTCACCGCCGATGGTCAGTGTCCAGGGATCGGTGCGCAGGCTACCTGCGTTCGCCGCCGGGTCGGCTTTATCGAGGCCGAATTCATAAAAGTTATTGTAACCGGCGACCTTATCTTCCGGGGTGAGCGTCAGATTAGCCTGCCACTCGGCGGGTTTAGCAAAGTCCAGGGCCTTGCCCGCCGGGGCCGGCGGGCGGTCATTTCCTTTAAACCAGTCCAGCAGATCGGCCTGCGCGGCGGCGGGAAGCGAAAGCGCCGTCGCGCTGATACCCAGCATTTTCAGCACCTGGCGCCGCTTGAGCATAAAAACGGATTCGGCCGTGACGTCGGCTTCCGTCAGTTTTTTTCTTTTCATGGTGTCCTCCGTCATGCGTTTCCCTAAGCATGACGGAGACGACGATTTATCGCGAATATGTCACGAAAAATTGCAGATTAGGATGAGGAGCCGCCGCCGAAGCAGAGGCGCGGTCGTCCAGGAATCATCGGAAAGTGGCGCAAGACGTTTCCTTTACCGCGCATGACCCGGCATCTTTAGCAGGGAAAAGAGGGCGGCAAGCAGGCCAAACGGTAAACCGGTAATAATTTGCGTCGCTGGCGCGGGTTTGCCATCCTGCGTCTAAAATTAAAGCGCTTCTGGCGCAGGCCGCAGGCGGGCAATGATTGGCAAATTTTTTCTGCCGACTATACTCGCTATCGGCATACTTTCGCCGATAATACGCATTCCATTGCCAGACTCGCCATCTTTGATAGTATGCGTCGCGCTTTAAAAGGTTAATGCTAGCGGCAAGGCGCGCGCCAGCACGGGAGCCTGATGGTTCATCGGGCAGTCATTCACTCGCGGAGTTAACACAGGGATGCGATTAACGACGAAGTTCTCAGCCTTTATCACGCTGCTAACTAGCCTGACCATCTTTGTCACGCTGATTGGCGCTTCGCTGAGTTTTTATAACGGCATTGAGAACAAGGTCGAAAACCGGGTTCAGGCGGTGGCGACCATGCTGGATAACCGGCTCATCACCACCTCTTTTGATCAGCTTGAGCCGCAGCTGGATGAGCTGATGACGCCGATCGAGATCGTGCATATCGATTTCATGCTCAACGGCAAACCACTCTACAGCCACTCCCGAACCGACAGCTACCGCCCGCTTGGCAGCCATGAGCAATTCCGTGAGATCACGGTCCCGTCGCTTAAACACCCCGGTATCACTCTGCATCTGGTCTACGTTGACCCAATGGTGAACTATTTCCGCTCGCTGTCGATCACGGCCCCGCTGTCGATCTCCATCGGCTTTATGGTGGTGATTATTTTCTTCGCCGTCCGCTGGATCCGCCGCCAGCTGGCTGGTCAGGAGCTGCTAGAGCTGCGTTCCACGCGCATCCTGAGCGGCGAGCGCGGGCCGCAGGTGCGCGGATCGGTCTATGAATGGCCAGCCAGCACCAGCAGCGCGCTGGATATGCTGCTGTCGGAGCTGCAATTCGCCAGCGATCAGCGCAGCCGTATGGATACGCTGATTCGCTCCTATGCGGCACAGGATTCTAAAACGGGCCTGAATAACCGCCTGTTCTTTGATAATCAGCTGGCCACGCTGCTGGAAGACCAGGAGAAAGTGGGCGCCTACGGCATCGTCATGATGATCCGTCTGCCGGAGTTCGATCTGCTACGGGACAACTGGGGACGGGCGGCCGCCGAAGAGCATTACTTCACGCTTATCAACCTGCTCTCTACCTTTATTATGCGTTATCCCGGCGCGCTACTGGCGCGCTATCACCGTAGCGACTTCGCCGTGCTGCTGCCGCACCGCACGTTAAAAGAGGCGGATAGTATCGCCGGGCTGTTGCTGAAGGCCATGGACGCACTGCCGCCGACGCGCATTCTCGATCGCGACGATATGATGCATATCGGGATCTGTGCTTTCCGCAGCGGGCAATCGACAGCGCAGGTGATGGAGCACGCGGAAGCGGCAACGCGCAACGCGGTGCTGCAGGGTAGCAATAGTTGGTCGGTTTACGATGACACCCTTCCTGAGAAAGGTCGCGGCAACGTTCGCTGGCGGACGCTGATCGAACAGATGCTGAGCCGCGGGGGACCGCGGTTGTACCAAAAACCTGCCGTTACCCGCGATGGCCGGGTGCATCACCGTGAACTGATGTCGCGGATGTACGACGGTAAAGAAGAGGTGATCGCCGCCGAGTACATGCCGATGGTGCTGCAGTTTGGTCTGGCGGAGGAGTATGACCGCCTGCAGGTGACGCGCCTGCTGCCATTTTTAGGCTTCTGGCCTGAAGAAAACCTGGCGTTACAGCTGTCGGTGGAGTCGCTGATCCGTCCCCGTTTTCAGCGCTGGCTGCGCGATGCCTTAATGCAGTGTGAAAAATCGCAGCGTCAGCGGATTATTTTTGAACTTGCGGAGGCAGATGTTTGTCAATATATCGGCCGTCTGCAGCCGGTTATGCGGTTGGTTAACGCCCTGGGCGTTCGGGTGGCGGTCGTTCAGGCGGGACTAACCCTGGTGGGAACCAGCTGGATCAAGCAGCTGGATGCGGAGTTGATCAAACTGCATCCTGGGCTGGCGCGCAACATTGAAAAGCGCAGTGAGAACCAGCTGCTGGTGCAAAGTCTGGTGGAAGCCTGCAAAGGCATGCCTATGCAAGTTTTTGCGACGGGCGTACGCAGCCGCAGCGAGTGGTTAGTGCTGTCCCAATGCGGTGTCACAGGCGGTCAGGGGGAATTTTTTGCGGCCTCACAGCCACTTGACACAAATGTGAAAAAATATTCGCAAAGATACTCGGTTTGATCTGCCGTTTAGCGTGATTTCACGTAGAATAACGCGCGCCATCGTGAAGGGGGTGTGCTTGTCTACTCGCCGGATCATCGCAATGTAAATGCCAGTGACCCTCCTTTGACAGGTTACAAATTCAGGCGTGGAGCGCTGCTGAAGATTTCAGCAATGAACGGAGTCGGAAAAATTTGTAACAAAGGAAATGAACTGCACTAATTTTCACCGCAGCAGGTGATTTTTGCGCCTTGTCGCTGCTGCGTGTGGTTGGTAAAGTAAGCGGATTTTGTTTTCCGCCCCAGCTTTCAGGATTATCCCTTAGTATGTTAAAAAAATTTCGTGGCATGTTTTCCAATGACCTGTCCATTGACCTGGGTACCGCGAATACCCTTATTTACGTAAAAGGACAAGGCATCGTATTGAATGAGCCTTCCGTGGTGGCCATTCGTCAGGATCGTGCCGGATCGCCGAAAAGCGTCGCCGCCGTAGGTCATGAAGCGAAGCAGATGCTCGGCCGTACCCCGGGTAATATCGCGGCGATTCGCCCGATGAAGGACGGCGTCATCGCTGACTTCTTCGTGACGGAAAAGATGCTGCAGCACTTTATCAAACAAGTGCACAGCAACAGCTTTATGCGCCCGAGCCCGCGCGTGCTGGTGTGCGTACCGGTTGGCGCCACCCAGGTTGAGCGTCGTGCGATCCGTGAATCCGCGCAGGGCGCTGGCGCTCGTGAAGTCTTCCTGATCGAAGAGCCGATGGCGGCAGCGATTGGCGCAGGCTTACCGGTTTCTGAAGCGACCGGTTCTATGGTTGTCGATATCGGCGGCGGTACTACCGAAGTCGCGGTTATTTCCCTGAACGGCGTGGTCTACTCTTCTTCCGTGCGTATCGGCGGCGACCGTTTCGACGAAGCCGTGATTAATTACGTGCGTCGTAACTACGGCTCCCTGATCGGTGAAGCGACCGCTGAGCGTATCAAACACGAAATCGGTTCGGCTTACCCGGGCGATGAAGTGCGTGAAATCGAAGTTCGCGGCCGTAACCTGGCGGAAGGCGTACCACGCGGCTTTACCCTGAATTCCAACGAAATTCTTGAAGCGCTGCAGGAGCCGCTGACCGGCATCGTGAGTGCGGTCATGGTTGCTCTGGAGCAGTGCCCGCCGGAACTGGCTTCTGATATCTCCGAGCGCGGGATGGTTCTTACCGGCGGTGGTGCGCTGCTGCGCAACCTGGACCGTCTGTTAATGGAAGAAACCGGTATTCCAGTCGTGGTTGCTGAAGATCCGCTGACCTGCGTAGCGCGTGGCGGCGGCAAGGCGCTGGAAATGATCGACATGCACGGCGGCGACCTGTTTAGCGAAGAGTAGTCAGCCTGAAGGTCTGGGGTGGCTTAGCGGCTGCCCCTGGTCTTTACTGACACGAGAATACGCATAGCCTATGAAGCCAATTTTTAGCCGTGGCCCCTCGCTACAGATTCGCCTTATTCTGGCGGTGCTGGTGGCGCTTGGCGTCATTATCGCCGACAGCCGCCTGGGTACGTTCAGTCAAATCAGAACGTACATGGATACAGCCGTCAGCCCTTTCTACTTTGTCTCTAATGGTCCCCGGGAACTCCTCGACAGCGTATCGCAAACGCTGGCGACCCGCGATCAGCTCGAACTGGAAAACCGCGCGCTGCGTCAGGAACTGTTGCTGAAAAACAGCGATCTGCTGATGCTGGGCCAGTACAAGCAAGAGAACGCGCGTCTGCGTGAACTGCTTGGCTCGCCGCTGCGCCAGGACGAACAAAAAATGGTGACGCAGGTCATCTCAACGGTCAACGACCCCTACAGCGATCAGGTGGTTATTGATAAGGGCAGCGTGAACGGTGTTTACGAAGGCCAGCCGGTTATCAGCGATAAAGGCGTAGTGGGGCAGGTCGTGGCCGTGGCGAAAATGACCAGCCGGGTGCTGCTGATCTGCGATGCCACCCATGCGCTGCCGATCCAGGTCCTGCGTAACGACATTCGCGTGATTGCCGCCGGTAACGGCTGTACTGACGATCTCCAGCTTGAGCATCTGCCGGCGAATACCGATATTCGCGTCGGCGATGTGCTGGTGACCTCTGGTCTCGGTGGCCGCTTCCCGGAAGGGTATCCGGTCGGGGTGGTCTCCTCGGTGAAGCTGGACACTCAGCGCGCCTACACCGTGATTCAGGCGCGTCCGACGGCCGGGCTGCAGCGCTTGCGCTATCTGCTGCTGCTGTGGGGCGCCGATCGCAATGGCGCCAACCCGATGACCCCGGAAGAGGTCCATCGCGTGGCTAACGAGCGCCTGATGCAGATGATGCCGCAGGTACTGCCTGCGCCGGATGCCATGGGGCCGCAGATGCCGGCGCCAGCCACCGGGCTGACGCCATCGCAGCCGTCTCTGCCTGCAGGGGGGCAATAGTGGCAAGTTATCGTAGCCAGGGACGCTGGGTTATCTGGCTCTCGTTTCTTATCGCGCTATTGCTGCAAATTATGCCCTGGCCGGCGGACATCAGCGTTTTCCGGCCCAACTGGGTATTATTGATCCTGCTGTACTGGATCCTCGCCCTGCCGCACCGGGTGAACGTGGGGACGGGCTTCGTGATGGGGGCTATTCTTGATCTCATTAGCGGCTCGACGCTGGGCGTTCGCGCCCTGTCCTTAAGCATTATCGCCTATCTGGTCGCGCTGAAATATCAGCTGTTCCGTAACCTGGCGCTGTGGCAACAAGCGCTGGTGGTCATGCTGTTATCCCTGGCCGTGGATATCATTGTTTTCTGGGCAGAGTTTTTAGTGATCAACGTCTCTTTCCGTCCGGAAGTATTCTGGAGTAGTGTAGTAAACGGTGTCCTCTGGCCATGGCTCTTCCTGCTGATGCGCAAAGTGCGTCAGCAATTTGCAGTGCAATAAGGTTGATATGACAACTCTGTATCTTGCTTCAGGTTCCCCGCGTCGGCAGGAACTGCTGACTCAGCTTGGTCTCACTTTCGAGCGTCTGGTTCCCGGTATTGAGGAACAGCGCCAGCCGCAGGAGAGCGCCGAGCACTATGTTGTCCGCCTGGCGCGCGAAAAAGCGCAGGCCGGGGTGGCGATGGCATCGCGCGATTTGCCGGTGCTGGGGGCGGATACGATTGTCATTCTTAACGGCGAAGTGCTGGAGAAACCGCGCGACGCTGAACACGCTGCAGCAATGCTGCGTCTGCTTTCCGGCCAAACGCATCAGGTCATGACTGCGGTGGCGCTGGCAGATACGCAGCAGACGCTGGACTGTCTGGTGGTCACGGACGTGACCTTCCGGCTGCTTAGCGAGCAGGATATCGCCGAATATGTGGCCAGCGGCGAGCCTTTAGATAAAGCAGGTGCATACGGTATTCAAGGGTTGGGTGGTTGCTTCGTCAGGAAGATTAATGGCAGCTATCACGCCGTAGTCGGCTTACCGCTGGTGGAAACGTATGAGTTGCTCAGTAACTTTAACTCACTGCGTAAAGAAAAGGGATAAAGATGACGGCTGAATTATTAGTTAACGTAACGCCATCCGAAACGCGCGTCGCGTATATCGATGGCGGTATTCTGCAGGAAATCCATATTGAGCGTGAAGCGCGACGCGGAATAGTAGGCAATATCTACAAAGGTCGTGTTAGCCGAGTGCTGCCGGGAATGCAGGCGGCTTTTGTAGATATTGGTCTCGATAAGGCGGCGTTCCTCCACGCCTCCGATATCATGCCGCATACCGAATGTGTCGCCGGTGAGGAGCAAAAGCAGTTTACCGTACGCGATATTTCGGAGCTGGTGCGCCAGGGCCAGGACCTGATGGTCCAGGTGGTCAAAGATCCGCTGGGCACCAAAGGCGCGCGTCTGACCACGGATATCACCCTGCCTTCCCGTTATCTGGTGTTTATGCCAGGCGCCTCCCATGTGGGAGTATCCCAACGCATTGAAAGCGAAGCCGAGCGTGAGCGGTTGAAGAAGGTTGTCGCAGATTACTGCGACGAGCAGGGCGGATTTATCATTCGCACCGCTGCGGAAGGGGTTCACGAGCAGGAAATGGCCGCCGATGCCGCCTATCTGAAGCGCGTCTGGACCAAGGTGATGGAGCGCAAAAAGCGCAATCAGACCCGTTATCAGCTGTACGGCGAGCTGGCCCTGGCTCAGCGCGTGCTGCGTGATTTTGCCGATGCGCATCTCGACCGTATTCGCGTCGACTCTCGCCTGACCTACGAGGCGTTACTTGAGTTCACCGCTGAATATATCCCGGAAATGACCAGCAAGCTGGAACACTACAGCGGCCGCCAGCCGATTTTCGATCTCTTTGATGTGGAGAACGAAATTCAGCGCGCGCTGGAGCGTAAGGTTGAGCTGAAGTCCGGGGGCTACCTGATCATCGACCAGACCGAGGCGATGACTACCATTGATATCAATACCGGGGCGTTTGTCGGGCACCGGAATCTTGACGATACTATCTTCAATACCAATATCGAAGCCACCCAGGCGATAGCCCGCCAGCTACGTTTGCGTAACCTCGGCGGCATTATCATCATTGATTTCATTGACATGAACAATGAAGACCATCGGCGACGGGTACTGCACTCCTTAGAGCAGGCGCTGAGTAAAGATCGGGTGAAAACCAGCATCAACGGTTTCTCTCAACTGGGGCTGGTGGAGATGACCCGCAAGCGGACGCGTGAAAGCGTGGAGCATGTGCTGTGCAACGAGTGCCCGACCTGCCACGGACGCGGAACGGTAAAGTCGGTCGAAACGGTATGCTATGAGATTATGCGTGAGATCGTCCGCGTACATCATGCTTATGATTCCGATCGCTTCCTGGTCTATGCTTCCCCTGCGGTGGCGGAAACCCTGAAAGGGGAAGAGTCGCACGCGCTGGCGGAAGTGGAAATCTTTGTCGGCAAGCAGGTCAAGGTACAAATTGAGCCGCTCTATAATCAAGAGCAGTTCGATGTGGTTATGATGTAAGACACCGCGTCATTGTGCGGCTGACAAGGAGAGAGGCGTGAGGCGACTGCCCGGGATTTTATTGCTCACCGTGGCAACATTGATTGTTATCGTCGCGCTGCTGGTGAGTGGCTTGCGTCTCGTGTTGCCGCAGCTTGACGCCTGGCGTCCGCAGCTGCTGGAGAAGATTTCCACACTTACCGGCACGCCGGTGGATGCCTCGCAGATCACCGCCAGCTGGCAAAATTTTGGTCCGACGTTAGATGTCCGTGATATTCAGGTCGGGCTGAAAGACGGCGGCAAAATGGCGGTGAAGCGCGTGACCCTGGCGCTGGACGTCTGGCAGAGTTTGCTGCATATGCGCTGGCAGTTCCGCGATCTTACCTTCTGGCAGCTGCAGGTTCATACCAACACCCCTATTCAGACCAATGACGGCGGCGAAAGCCTGAAAACCGACCGCATCAGCGATCTCTTTTTACGTCAGTTCGACCACTTTACCCTGCGCGACAGCCATCTGAGCTTCCTGACCATTTCCGGTCAGCGGGCGGAGCTGGCAGTCCCGCAGCTGACCTGGCTTAACGGCAGGAACCGTCACCGCGCCGAGGGGCAGCTTAGCCTCTCCAGTCTCACCGGCCAGCATGGCGTGATGCAGGTGCGGATGGATCTCCGCGATGAGGATGGCCTGCTGAATAAAGGGCGAGTCTGGCTACAGGCTGACGATATTGACGTCAAACCGTGGCTCGGCCGCTGGATGCAGGACAATATCGCTCTGAAGAGCGCCCGCTTCAGCCTTGAAGGTTGGATGACCATTGAAAAAGGCGATGTGGCCAGCGGTGACGTATGGCTGAAAAAAGGGGGCGCCAGCTGGCAGGGGGATGACGAGGTGCATCACCTGTCAGTGGATAACCTGACGGCGCATCTCTCCCATGACAAGCAGAGCTGGGGCTTCTACATTCCCGATACGCGGATCGCTATCGACGATAAACCCTGGCCAAGCGGCGCGCTGGCGATGGCCTGGATCCCGGCGCAGGACGTCGGTGGCGACGACCATCAGCGTAGCGATGAATTACGCATTCGTGCCAGCAACTTAACCCTCAGCGGCCTCAGCGGATTACAGCCCTTCGCCGATAAGCTGGCGCCTTCCCTGGGCGAGCTCTGGCGCACCACGCAGCCCAGCGGCAAAATCAACCTGCTGGCGCTCGATATTCCCCTGCAGGCGACGGAGAAAACGCGCTTTCAGGCGCAGTGGAGCGATCTGGCATGGAAGCAGTGGAAACTCCTGCCGGGAGCGGAACACTTTTCCGGCAGTCTGAATGGCAGCGTTGAGCACGGGGAACTGCGCGCCCGCATGATGCAGGCGCTGATGCCTTATACCGGTGTTTTCCGCGCCCCGCTGGAGATCGCCGCTGGCGAAGCCACCCTCAGCTGGGTGAAAAACGACAAAGGGTTTATGCTTGATGGCCGCGATATTGACGTGCAGGCGACGGGTGTCCGCGCCCGCGGCGGCTTCCGCTATCTGCAACCGCAGGGAGATGATCCCTGGCTGGGCATTCTGGCGGGCATCAGCACCAATGATGGTGGCCAGGCATGGCGTTACTTCCCGGAAAACCTGATGGGCAAGGCGCTGGTGGACTATCTCAGCGGCGCGATTAAAGCCGGACAGGCTCGCGATGCGACGCTGGTGTATGGCGGCAATCCGCATCTTTTCCCTTACCCGCATAATGAAGGGCAGTTCCAGGTTTATGTCCCACTGAAGAACGCCACTTTTGCCTTCCAGCCGGACTGGCCGGCGCTGACCGGGCTGAACATCGACCTCAACTTCATCAATAACGGGTTGTGGATGCGGGCGGATAAAGCGATGCTCGGCAATGTCACCGCCAGCAATCTCGATGCCGCGATCCCGGACTATACCGCTGAAAAGCTGTTGATTGATGCCGATATCAAAGGCCCGGGCAAAGAGGTGGGACCTTATTTCAACACCACGCCGCTGAAAGAGACCCTGGGAGCGGCGCTGGATTCCCTGCAGCTGGACGGGGATGTGAGCGCTCGCTTACATCTTAACATCCCTTTAGATGGCGAAATGACCACCGCGAAAGGCGATGTGCGTCTGCAGAATAACAGTCTGTTTATCAAGCCGTTAGACACCACTCTGCAAAACCTGAGCGGGAATTTCAGCTTCGTGAATGGCGATCTCAATAGCGAAACGTTGAGCGCGACCTGGTTTCATCAGCCGCTGAATCTCAATTTTTCCACCCGGGAGGGCGAAAAAGCGTTTCTGGTGGACGTCGGGATGAACGCCAACTGGCAGCCATCGCATACCGGGTTGCTGCCAAAAGCCGTCAACGAGTCGCTGAGCGGCAGCGTGCCGTGGGAGGGCAAGGTCGCTATCGAACTGCCGTACCATGGTAACGCCAGCTATAAGGTTGATATCAACGGCGACCTCAAGAATGTGAGCAGTCACTTACCTTCGCCGGTCAATAAGCCCGCTGGAGAGCCGATGCCGATCAAAATTAACGTCGCCGGCGGTTTGAGCAGCTTCGACCTGACCGGCTCCGTCGGCGCGAAGAATCATATCAACAGCCGCTGGTTGCTGAACCATAAGCTGACGTTGGATCGGGCAATCCTTACTTCGGACAGCAAGGGTCTCTCTCCGCTGCCTGACCAGCCTGGGGTTGAACTCAATTTGCCACCGATGGATGGCGCTCAATGGCTGGCGCTCTTTCAAAACGGGGCGGCGAATGAAGTCAGCAGCACCATACTCTTTCCCCAGCGCATTGTGCTGCGTACGCCGTCGCTGGCGCTTGCCGGTCAACAGTGGAACAACGTCAGTCTGATGTCGCAGCCGGTCGCCGGCGGCTCGCAGGTCGAGGCGCAGGGGCGTGAAATCAACGCTACCCTGACGATGCGCGACAATGCGCCCTGGCTGGCGAATGTGCGTTATCTCTATTTCAACCCGACCAGCGCCAATGGCCAGACCGGTGAGAAGAACGCTGCCCCGCAGGCAGAGACGCGGCTGGATTTCCACGGCTGGCCCGATCTGCAGCTGCGCTGTGCGGAATGCTGGCTGTGGGGGCAAAAATATGGCCGTATCGACGGCGATGTGGCGATTAAGGGCGATACCTTAACGCTCTCCAATGGTCTGGTGGATACCGGGTTTGGCCGACTGACGACCGATGGCGTCTGGGTCAGCGCGCCGGCTGGTGTACGCACGTCGCTGAAAGGCAAACTGCATGGCAATAAAACGGATGAGTTTGCCAGTTTCTTCGGCGTTTCCACGCCGGTGAAGGATTCGCCGTTTGACATCGACTATGATCTGCACTGGCGCGCGCCGCCCTGGTCGCCCGATGTCGCATCGCTCAATGGGATCATTAAAAGCCACCTCGGCAAGGGACAGTTTACCGACCTGAGTACCGGACACGCTGGCCAACTGCTGCGTTTGCTGAGCGTTGATGCCCTGCTGCGTAAGCTGCGCTTCGACTTTAGCGATACCTTCAGCGAGGGCTTTTACTTCGACTCGATTAACAGTACGGCATGGATCAAGGATGGCGTGCTGCATACCGACGATACGCTGGTGGATGGCCTGGAAGCGGATATTGCCATGAAAGGTTCGGTCGATTTGGTGCGTCGCCGGCTGGATCTGCAGGCGGTGGTGGCGCCGGAGATCTCTGCGACCGTCGGCGTGGCGGCGGCTTTTGCCGTCAACCCTATCGTCGGCGCGGCGGTGTTTGCCGCCAGCAAGGTGCTGGGCCCGCTGTGGAACAAAGTCTCGATTCTGCGCTATCGCATTACTGGTCCGATTGACCAGCCGCAGATCAATGAGGTGCTGCGCCAGGCGCGTAGCAACAAAAAGCAATGATTTGACGATTGCCGGGAATTGCCGCAATCTCAATAGATCGCCTTCTGTATTTCCGCCTGTCAGGCGGCAACAAACGAGTAGCATAACGATGAGTCTGAACCTGGTAAGTGAACAATTACTGTCGGCAAATGGCCTGAATCATCAGGATCTGTTTGCCATTCTTGGTCAACTGACCGAGCGCCGCCTCGATTACGGCGATCTCTATTTTCAGTCGAGCTATCACGAATCCTGGGTTCTGGAAGACAGCATCATTAAAGATGGGTCGTACAACATTGACCAGGGCGTAGGCGTGCGCGCCGTCAGCGGCGAAAAAACGGGCTTTGCCTATGCGGACCAGATTAGCAAGCTGGCGCTGGAGCAGAGCGCCCAGGCGGCGCGGACGATTGTGCGTGATACCGGTAATGGCAAAGTGCAGACCCTGGGAGCCGTTGAGTACAGCCCTTTGTACACCAGCATCGACCCGCTGCAGAGCATGAGTCGGGAAGAGAAGCTGGATATTCTGCGCCGGGTGGACAAAGTCGCCCGGGCGGCGGACAAGCGCGTGCAGGAAGTTTCGGCCAGCCTGAGCGGCGTTTATGAGCTGATTCTGGTGGCCGCCACCGACGGCACCCTCGCCGCGGATGTTCGCCCGCTGGTGCGCCTTTCGGTCAGCGTGCTGGTGGAAGAGGATGGCAAGCGTGAGCGCGGCAGCAGCGGCGGCGGTGGACGCTTTGGCTATGACTATTTCCTCGCCTCCCAGGAGGGCGACGTGCGGGCTGATGCCTGGGCGAAAGAAGCCGTGCGCATGGCGCTGGTGAACCTTTCGGCAGTCGCCGCCCCGGCGGGGATGCTGCCGGTGGTGCTCGGCGCCGGCTGGCCTGGCGTCCTGCTGCACGAAGCGGTCGGCCATGGGCTGGAAGGTGATTTCAACCGTCGCGGCACCTCGGTCTTTAGCGGCCATATGGGGGAATTAGTTGCCTCTGAGCTGTGCACCGTGGTGGATGACGGCACCATCGTCGATCGTCGCGGGTCGGTTGCCATCGATGACGAAGGCACGCCGGGGCAATACAACGTGCTGATCGAAAACGGCATCCTGAAAGGCTATATGCAGGATAAGCTCAATGCGCGTCTGATGGGCGTCGCGCCGACCGGTAACGGCCGTCGCGAGTCGTATGCCCATCTGCCGATGCCGCGTATGACCAACACCTATATGCTGGCGGGCCAGTCGACGCCGCAGGAGATTATCGAGTCGGTCGACTACGGTATCTTCGCGCCTAACTTTGGCGGCGGGCAGGTGGATATCACCTCCGGTAAGTTTGTCTTCTCTACCTCCGAGGCCTATCTGATCGAAAAAGGGAAGGTCACGAAGGCGGTGAAAGGGGCCACGCTGATCGGCTCCGGGATTGAAACCATGCAGCAGATTTCGATGGTAGGGAATGACCTGCGGCTGGATAACGGCGTTGGCGTTTGCGGCAAAGAGGGCCAGAGCGTGCCGGTGGGCGTCGGCCAGCCGACCCTGAAGGTCGATAATCTTACCGTCGGCGGTACCGCCTGATCCTGACCTGGTTCCCGGCGCCGCCGGGAACCGCTTCACCGGGCGATCCCGCGCCCGTGCATGCCCTGATAGATCTTCGCCACGTCGACAAAATATTCCGTCAGATAGTTGATACAGACCTGCACTTTCAGCGGCAGTTTATCCTTTTCCGTATACAGCGCGTAGACCGGCCGCGGATCGGACTGGTAGCTGGGCAACAGGATCTCAAGCTCGCCGCGGTTGATCTCTTCGATCGCCCACATCAATGGTACATAAGCGATACCCACCCCGGCTGTCAGCCAGCGTATCAGCGTCATGGGATCGTTGGTCACAAAGCGCCCCTGCGGGATCAGGCGGGTTGAGATCCCTTCCGGGGCGATAATTTCAAATTCGTTATCCGGACGTACGCTATATTCGAGCCATGAATGGCTGGCGAGGTCGGCCGGTTTCTCCGGATTGCCTGCCTGCGCCAGATAGCTTTTGGCGGCGCATAATACCATCGGCATTGAGCCCAGGCGGCGGGAAAAAAGGCTGGAATCCTGCAGGGCCCCCACGCGGATCACCACGTCAAGGCCGTCGGCGATCAGGTCAGGGGCTGGTATGCCGGTGACCAGATTGACGGAGAGTCCGGGGTATTCTTTCAGCATTTCCGCCGTTATGCGCGCCAGAACATTTTGTGCCATAGTTGAAGAGCAACCGATGCGCAGCGTCCCGATGGGGGTGTTATTAAATGCGTATAATTGCTCATGGACATCCTGCGCTTCAAACAGCATCCTACGGCAGCCCTGGTAATAGATTTTACCTGCTTCAGTTAAGCCAAGGCTGCGGGTGCTGCGGTTGAGCAGCTTTACCTGCAGCTCATCTTCCAGTTTGGCGACGGTCTGACTGATCGAAGAAACGCTCATCTGAAGCTGGCGGGCCGCCGCGGTGAATGAACCTAATTCGACCACTTTGGCGAAAACGGACATGCGTTTTAATCGTTCCATTATTCACTCTGGCTTAAAAGTGATTTAGATCACACATTGTAGATAATGCGGCAATCGTTACGTTAATATATTGTTAGCTACATAATAAACGCATCTGCTCACTACCTGTACGCTTCTTATTCAAGGTCATCATGAGTCTGTTTCCTGTCATCGTGATTTTCGGCTTATCGTTTCCGCCGATCTTCTTCGAGTTGCTTTTGTCGCTGGCCATCTTTTGGCTGGTGCATCGACTGCTGGTTCCGACCGGCATTTACGATTTTGTCTGGCACCCTGCACTGTTTAATACGGCGCTATATTGCTGCCTTTTTTATTTGATATCGCGCTTGTTCGTTTGAGGTTGATGTGAAAACACTAACAAGAAATATCCTCCGTACCGCTATTACCGTGATACTGGTCATTTTGGCTTTCGTGGCGATTTTCCGCGCCTGGGTCTATTACACCGCTTCGCCGTGGACGCGGGATGCGCGCTTTAGTGCTGACATTGTGGCGATTGCCCCTGACGTCTCCGGGCTGATTTCCCAGGTAAACGTCAAGGATAACCAACTGGTTAAGAAAGACCAGGTATTGTTCGTTATTGACCAACCTCGTTACCAAAAAGCGCTGGCGGAGGCGGAAGCCGATGTCGCCTACTACCAGACCTTAGCGCAGGAGAAGCGCGTTGAAGCGGGTCGGCGTAATAAGCTGGGCATACAGGCGATGTCGCGGGAAGAAATAGACCAGGCGAACAACGTGCTGCAAACCGTTGAGCATCAGTTGGCGAAAGCGGTAGCCAGCCGCGATCTGGCCAGGCTGGACCTCGAGCGCACAGAAATTCGCGCCCCCGCGGATGGCTGGGTGACCAACCTTAACGTCTATACCGGGGAGTTTATTACCCGCGGCTCCACGGCGGTGGCGCTGGTGAAAGAGAATACGTTTTACGTCATGGCCTATCTGGAAGAGACCAAGCTGGAAGGCGTCCGCCCTGGCTACCGTGCGGAGATTACCCCGCTTGGCAGCAGCAAAACCATTAAAGGGACAGTGGACAGTATCGCTGCAGGGGTGACCAACGCCAGCAGCAGCAGCGACTCGAAAGGGATGGCCTCGGTCGACTCCAACCTTGAGTGGGTGCGTCTGGCGCAGCGTGTGCCGGTGCGTATTCGCCTCGACCAGCAGCAGGGCAATCTGTGGCCATCGGGCACCACGGCGACGGTGGTGATCACCGGTAAAGAAGACCGCGATACCAGCCGGGCCAACTTCTTCCAGAAACTGGCTATGCGCCTGCGCGAATTCGGTTAATCGCTATGGGGACATATACCATTGCTCCCCGGCATCTCCGCTTTGCCATTAAGCTTGCATGCGCGGTGGTGCTGGCGCTGTTCGTCGGTTTCCATTTTCAGCTCGAAACACCGCGCTGGGCAGTACTGACGGCAGCGATCGTCGCCGCCGGGCCAGCCTTTGCTGCTGGCGGCGAACCTTACTCGGGCGCGATCCGCTATCGTGGGATGTTGCGAATTGCCGGGACCTTTATTGGCTGTATTGCGGCGCTGATTATCATCATCCTGATGATCCGTGCGCCTCTGCTGATGATGCTGGTTTGCTGCCTGTGGGCCGGGTTTTGTACCTGGATTTCGTCGCTGGTTAAGGTCGAGAACTCCTATGCCTGGGGACTGGCCGGGTACACTGCGCTGATTATCATTATCACCATCCATACCAATCCGATGCTGGCGCCGCAGTTTGCTGTCGAACGCTGTAGCGAAATTGTCATCGGTATTGTCAGCGCTATCGTCGCCGACCTGCTGTTCTCTCCACGTTCGATTAAAAAAGAGATCGACCTTGAGCTGGATAACCTGCTGATTGCGCAATATAAGCTGATGCAGTTATGCGTCGCCCACGGTGAAAAAGAGGAAGTGGATCAGGCGTGGGGCGCGCTGGTGCGTCGCACCACGGCGCTGGAAGGTATGCGCAGTAATCTGATCATGGAATCCTCTCGCTGGGCGAAGGCGAATCAGCGCCTGAAGGCGATCAATACCCTTTCATTAACGCTTATCACCCAGGCTTGCGAGACCTACCTGATTCAGAACTCGCGCCCGGAAATGGTGACGGATGACTACCGTGAGCTGTTCGCCGAGCCGGTGGAGACAGTGCAGGACGTCCACCAGCAGCTGAAGCGTATGCGCCGTTTTCTGACCTGGAAAGGCGAGCATAATACGCCCGTCACCATCTACAGCTGGGTGGGTGCCGCTACGCGCTACTTATTGCTTAAGCGTGGCGTGGTGGGTAACACCAAAATCAGTCGCATTGAAGATAGTGTGCTGCGCGGCGAAGCGGTGGTCAAAGTGGAATCTGCTGAGCGCCACCATGCGATGGTGAACTTCTGGCGTACCTCCGTCTCCTGTATCCTCGGGACGCTGTTCTGGTTGTGGACAGGCTGGACCTCAGGCAGCGGCGCGATGGTGATGATTGCCGTCGTTACCGCGCTGGCGATGCGCCTGCCTAACCCCCGAATGGTGGCGATGGACTTCCTTTATGGCACCCTGGCGGCGTTACCGCTGGGTACCCTGTACTTCCTGGTGATCATGCCGGCGACGCAGCAGAGCATGCTGCTGCTTTGCATCAGCCTGGCGGCGATGGCGTTCTTTATCGGTATCGAAGTGCAGAAAAGGCGTCTCGGATCGCTGGGAGCGCTGGCGAGCACCATTAACATTCTGGTGCTGGATAACCCGATGCAGTTTCAGTTCAGTCAGTTCCTTGACAGTGCGCTGGGGCAGATCGTCGGCTGTTTCCTTGCCCTGATGGTCATTCTCATTGTCAGGGATAATTCTCGGGCCAGAACCGGTCGGGTGCTGTTGAATCAGTTTGTCTCTGCGGCGGTCTCTTCGCTGACAACGAACTCGGCGCGTCGTAAAGAGAACCATCTGCCCGCGCTCTATCAGCAGTTGTTTTTATTGCTCAATAAGTTCCCCGGCGATGTCGCCCGCTTCCGTCTGGCATTGACGTTGATTATTGCCCATCAGCGCCTGCGTGATGCGCCCGTGCCGGTGAACGACGATCTGTCGGCCTTCCATCGACAGCTGCGACGTACCGCAGATCATGTGATCTCCGCCGGGAGTGATGATAAGCGTCGGCGCTACTTTACCCAGCTGCTGGCTGAGCTTGATGTCTATCAGGAGAAGTTGCGGGTCTGGGAGGCTTCGCCCCAGGTGACCGAGCCCGTGCGGCGGCTGGTTGAGATGTTGCACAAGTACCAGCATGTGCTGACCAGCAGTTAACCCCTAAACCGACGCCCAGGCGTCGGTTTTTTTATCGCTATACTTAATGGCGACAGGAAGAGAAGCGGGAGGGGCTGCCATGACCACCTATACGTTTGATTTTGACGAAATCGCCGAACAACAGGATTTCTACCGGGAGTTTTCCCGAACCTTTGAGCTGGCTCAGGATAAGGTCAACAACCTCGATTCACTGTGGGACGCGGTGACTGGTGGGCTGCTGCCATTGCCGCTGGATATTGAGTTTATTCATTTAAACGACAAGCAGCGTCGGCGCTTCGGCGCGCTGATTTTATTATTTGATGAAGCAGAAGAGGAGCTGGAGGGGGAGTTGCGCTTTAACGCCCGGCATGGCTAAACGTTCATTTCTAATCTGTTGAATATTGGTGAAGGCTTCCCTCCAGAGGTTGCGCGCCTCGCCGACCGTGACGGACGTGTTTCTGAACCAGGGGAGCGCATTTAGACATCGCTGTTCCGGACGGGGCCGGCGATGAAGCAAAAAAAAGCCCCCGGCAGGCGGGGGCAAGTCGTCGAAATAAGACGACGAGGGTTTATTTGTACAGCTCAGCGGTGGCGTGCCAGCTATCGCCGGTACGTGCTTCAATAATACGGTAGCTGCTGGCGCCTTCTTTCTCGGCTTTAGCGGCCAGCTCCTGACGCATGTCCATTGGCGCACTACCTACCTGGGATACGGAGATGGTGCCCATGGACTGCAGGTTTTGTGCTTGTTCAGCGTTAACTTGCTGAACGGCCGCGCATGCGCCGAAAGAGAGAACGGAAGCCAGGCCAAGGGATGCGATGATCATTGCGCGTTTCATAATCTTTACTCCAGTCTTTGTTTTGCCGCGGCGGGGGATGTATGCGCCCAGGCCGCGGTAGAGAATCTGTGTCGGGTTAGTCGTTGACGAACTACAACTTATTTATAAAGCTCAGCGGTGGCATGCCAGTGGTCGCCAGTGCGGGCTTCGATAATGCGATAAGAAGAAGCCCCTTCTTCCTGCGCTTTCTTGTTCAGCATTTCATGCATATCCATCGGGGAAGAGGCTACCGCGCCGACGGAAACTGTGCCGATGGCCTCGCGGCCCTGGGCTTGCTCGCTGTTGATAACGTCAGCGGCAAAAGCGCCAAACGACACGACGGACAGGATGCTGAGTGCTGCTACAGTGGTTTTGATTTTCATGATGTTCACCTCGTCGAATCTTTTTGTTGAGGGTCTTTGTTTCGTGACCCTCATCACAAAACCAAGTATACACTAATCACCAAAAATATTAATACCATGCTAATTGTTTTGCGCGTTAATAGTTACAATGAATTGCGCTTTTTATAACCTATAAGAATTAAAAATGACAACTTATCCGCAGTGATAAGATTTATTTCTAATAAAATCATAAAGGTATGCGAATTTGATCTTTTGTGCGTTTTAGGCGTTTCCCTTAAGTAAAAGAACGTATAGACGCGTTAAATCACACAAAATGTTAAATAATTGTTGGATTGAGGGGCGTGAGAGAGAAAGAAAGGGGAGTCGCCCTCTGACGATTGCCAGAGGGGAATACTCAGAGTTCCTGTTCGAACAGGACCAGGATGGCGTCGTGCAGATCTTTCACCGTAAAGCCGCGCGCAGGGGTGGTGAAGATGGTGTCATCCCCGGCGATGCTGCCGAGAATACCTTCCGCCTTGCCCAGCGAGTCGAGAAGACGGGCAATCAGCTGCGCCGCGCCGGGGCTGGTGTGAATCACCACGACGGCATCGTTATAGTCGATATCCAGCACCAGATTTTTCAGCGGGCTGGAGGTGGTCGGCACGCCAAGCTCAGCAGGCAGGCAATAGACCATTTCCATTTTGGCGTTACGGGTACGAACCGCGCCAAATTTGGTGAGCATGCGGGAGACCTTCGATTGGTTGATATTCTCGAAGCCTTCTTCCTGCAGCGCCTGGACGATCTCACCCTGCGAGCTGAATTTTTCTTCTTTAAGCAGCGCTTTAAACGCTTTAACCAGTTCTTCTTGTTTTGCCGAACTTCGCATAAGTCACCCAGATTATGGTGGTAAAAACAACATCATTATGCATAACCGTGAATTTTTATGCAAATAATCCGCAACGGGATAGGTCAATAATGTTATGAAGGGGGCATATTTTAGCAAAAAAACCATATAAGGAACATGTTCACATCACAACGCTTAAAGCCATGTAAAAGTAAATGAAATGTTATTGAGTTGGTGTTGTTTTGCGCAACTGGCTGGGTGTATTGTAACCAACAGTCGATCCGGTACTTCGCTTTGCTGGATGGTCAGTCAGGAAGCATAAAGTGCGCCGCTGTTCTATTGCTACGCACAATAATGCATTCTTCAGCCATAATCATTGTAATTGTTCATCTTGTGAATTAAGGTCCAGGCGACGGAATAACGAAAGACTAAATTAACCATAATAAGGAGTTTAGGATGAAAGTTGCAGTCCTTGGCGCCGCCGGTGGTATCGGCCAGGCGCTTGCCCTACTACTTAAGACCCAACTGCCTTCAGGTTCAGAGCTCTCGTTGTACGACATCGCTCCGGTTACGCCGGGCGTGGCGGTAGATCTAAGTCATATCCCCACAGATGTAAAAATTAAAGGATTTTCCGGTGAAGATGCTACCCCGGCGCTGGAAGGCGCTGATGTGGTGCTGATCTCCGCGGGCGTAGCGCGTAAGCCCGGCATGGATCGTTCCGACCTGTTTAATGTGAATGCCGGCATCGTTAAGAACCTGGTGCAGCAGATTGCCAAAACCTGCCCACAGGCCTGCATCGGTGTTATCACCAACCCGGTGAATACCACCGTGGCTATCGCCGCCGAAGTGCTGAAAAAAGCCGGCGTGTACGATAAAAACAAGCTGTTCGGCGTCACCACGCTGGACATTATCCGCTCCAATACCTTTGTCGCTGAGCTGAAAGGTAAATCGGCAACCGAGGTGGAAGTCCCGGTCATTGGTGGTCACTCCGGCGTCACCATTCTGCCATTATTGTCGCAGATCCCGGGCGTCAGCTTCAGCGATCAGGAAGTGGCCGATCTGACTAAACGCATTCAAAATGCCGGTACCGAAGTCGTGGAAGCGAAAGCGGGCGGTGGGTCGGCGACGTTGTCGATGGGTCAGGCGGCTGCGCGCTTTGGTCTCTCTCTGGTTCGCGCGATGCAGGGAGAGAAAGGTGTGGTGGAGTGCGCCTACGTGGAAGGCGACGGCCACTATGCGCGTTTCTTCTCCCAGCCGCTGCTGCTGGGAAAAAACGGCGTGGAAGAGCGACAGTCTATCGGCAAACTCAGCGCCTTTGAGCAGCAGGCGCTGGAAGGCATGCTGGACACCCTGAAGAAAGATATCGCGCTCGGCGAAGACTTCGTCAACAAGTAACCTCGCACGTGCAAAAAAGCCGGAACCGTTGTTCCGGCTTTTTATTGCCTCACTTTTCGCCTCCATGCGCCAGCGGTCGGGCAAATCTGCTAAAATCCCCCGCGTTTTAAGCCACCAGCCATGAGGACAGCGTGAAAAAGATCGAAAGAAAACAGACCCGGGACCAAATCGCGCAGATGATTCGTTATCAGATCCTCTCCGGCGCCATGAAACCCGGGGAGGAACTGACTCAGGAGAACATCGCGGAACAATTGGGACTTTCACGTATGCCGGTTAGGGAAGCGCTACAGTCCCTTGAACAGGAAGGATTTCTGGTGCGCTTGCCTAACCGACATATGCAGGTCTCCACGCTGGCCGTCGAGGATGTGAGCCATATTTTTCGCGTTATCGCGGTGATGGCTGCTGAACTGTTTGCCCTCGTGCCGGCAAATCAGGGGGAATTACTTCGCGTGCGCGCGCAGGAGCTGGCGCGTGCTGGCGATAATGCCGGTGAACTGGCGTTTCATCAGTTGCTGATTTCCTATCTTGATAACCGCTATCTGGCAAAGGCGTATCAGCAATTTTTGGACGGTTATATTTCCTATGTCATTCTGTACCTGAAAGAGGATGGCCAGGAGTCGGCGCAGATCCTGAACGAACTGGCGAGCGCCATTGGCCATGGCGAAGGCGAAAAAATTGCTCAGGCAACACAGCGTTATTTCCTTATGCTTGCGGAGATAATGCGTCAACATATGAAGGATTGGGAAAGTGCAGAAGCCTAAATTAGGGAAAATTAAGCTTCTTTCCGCGAAGGAGCAGGTGGCGGCGGTTTTGCGTAAAGCGATCCTTTCGCGGGATTTAGTGGAAGGGCAGGAAATTACCCTTGAAGGGATTGCCAAAATGGTTGGCGTTTCCAGCATGCCGGTACGTGAAGCGTTTCAGATTTTAGCCGCCGATGGTCTGATTCAAGTGCGGCCGAATAAAGGTGCGGTGGTGCTGGGGATTAATGAGCAGACTATCCGCGAGCATTACGAAATTCGCGCTGTACTGGAAAGTGAAGCGGTGGCGAAAGCTTCTCGTCCAGGGACCGATATTTCACGCATCGCTCAGGTTCACTATGCCGCAGAGAAGGCGCTGGCAGACAATAATTCTGCTGAATATTCCGACCTGAACCAGGCCTTCCACATGGAGATCTGGAACGCGGCGGGAAATGAAAAAATGAAGATGCTGCTCTGCAACATGTGGAACGGACTGTCGATGGGGCACAAGGTGACCGAAGAAGAGTACGCCGTCATTTCCCTCCGTGAACATAAAGCGATCTTACAAGCGCTTGAGCAGCATAACGAAGCGCTGGCCCGTCAGCGAATGCATGAGCATATCATCCGCTCGATGGAGAATATGCTCACGCGTTACCTGCCCGATCCTGCTCCCTGACCGGATCGATCGCCAGCGAATAGCTGGCGTTTGTTATATTTATCAACGTTATTAATTCCTCAACGTGACGATCTGCGCAGGATCTTGATGTAGATCTCATTGCGCGATCATTCCACAAAAACGCATTGACTTACTTTTTGCATGGGAATAATTTCTCCCTCATCAATATTGGATACAATATCATATATCATTGATAGGAAGAATTATAAGTATGGAACCGATTACCATCACCCTATGTTTGCTGGTGTTCGCTATCGTCATGTTCGTCTGGGAGAAAGTGCCGCTGGCAGTGACTTCCATGGTGGTTTGTGTGGCGTTAGTGGTCACTGGCGTATTGGATCTGAAGCAGGCCTTTGCCGGTTTTATCGACAGCAATGTCATTCTTTTTGTCGCCATGTTCATCGTCGGCGGGGCGTTATTTGAAACCGGGATGGCCAATAAAGTCGGCGGGGTGATCACTCACTTCGCCAAAACCGAAAAACAGCTGATTTTCACCATCATGGTGGTGGTCGGCGTGATGTCGGGCTTTCTTTCCAACACCGGTACGGCGGCGGTGCTGATCCCGGTCGTCATTGGCGTGGCCGCCAAATCGGGGTTTTCCCGCTCGCGTCTGCTGATGCCGCTGGTGTTTGCTGCCGCATTGGGCGGCAACCTGTCGCTGATTGGCGCCCCGGGCAACCTGATCGCGCAATCGGCCTTACAGAACATCGGCAGCGGCTTCGGTTTCTTTGAGTATGCGAAAGTGGGTCTACCGATGCTGGTCTGCGGCATCCTCTATTTCCTGACCATCGGCTATAAGTTTTTGCCCAATAATCCAAACAGCGGGGAAGTGGGCAGCGTCGGCGAACAGCGGGATTACAGCCACGTTCCACGCTGGAAGCAGATCCTGTCCCTGGTGGTGTTGATCGCCACGATCCTCGGCATGATTTTCGAAAAACAGACCGGCATTAGCCTGGCGGTGGCCGGCTGTATCGGTGCCCTGGTGCTGGTGGTTACCGGGGTGCTGACGGAAAAGCAAGCTTACAAAGCTATTGATTCACAGACTATTTTTATTTTCGGCGGCACCCTGGCGCTGGCAAAGGCGCTGGAAATGACCGGGGCGGGCAAGCTGGTGGCTGACCAGGTTATCGGTCTGCTGGGCAACAACTCCTCGCCGTTCATGCTGCTGGTGGTGGTCTTTGCCCTCTCCGTGGTGATGACCAACTTTATGTCCAATACCGCCACCGTCGCGCTGTTGGTGCCGGTGAGCCTGTCGATTGCCGCCGGTATGGGCGCCGATCCGCGTGCGGTGCTGATGGCGACGGTGATTGGCAGCTCCTGCGCCTATGCGACGCCGATCGGGATGCCCGCCAATATGATGGTGCTGTCGGCCGGGGGCTATAAGTTCGTCGATTACGCCAAATCCGGCATCCCTCTGATTATCGTTTCCACCATTGTCAGCCTGATCCTGCTGCCAATCCTTTTCCCTTTTCATCCGTAACTTACGGACGCTGTTCTGACTAAGGAGCCTTTATGAGCAAAAGCGAACAGATATCCCGCATGACCGACATCATGGCCAGATTTGTGGGATATACCGGCAAAGTATTGCCTGATGACGTCACGGCAAAACTAAAAGAGTTGCATAAGAAAGAGACCAGCCAGCTGGCGGACGTCATCTTTACCACCATGATTGAAAACCAGCGTCTGGCGAAAGAGCTGGATCGTCCCTCCTGCCAGGATACCGGCGTGATCCAGTTTCTGGTGGAGTGCGGCGCCAACTTTCCGCTGATCGGCGAACTGGAAGCGCTGCTGCGCGAATCGGTGATCAAAGCCACCGTCGACTCCCCGCTGCGTCATAACAGCGTCGAGACCTTTGATGAATACAACACCGGTAAAAACGTCGGTAAAGGTACGCCGACGGTCTTCTGGGAGATCGTTCCCAATTCCGATCAGTGCAGCATCTACACCTATATGGCTGGCGGCGGCTGCTCGCTGCCGGGTAAAGCGATGGTGTTAATGCCTGGCGCTGGCTATGAAGGGGTGACCCGCTTTGTGCTGGATGTGATGACCAGCTATGGCCTGAACGCCTGTCCGCCATTGCTGGTTGGCGTTGGGCTGGCAACGTCGGTGGAAACCGCGGCGCTGCTGTCGAAGAAAGCGCTGATGCGCCCGATTGGCTCGCACAATGATAACGAACGGGCGGCATCGCTGGAAAAAATGCTCGAAGACGGCATCAACAAAATCGGTCTGGGCCCGCAGGGGATGTCCGGCAATACCTCCGTGATGGGCGTCAATATCGAAAATACCGCACGCCATCCTTCCACCATTGGCGTGGCGGTCAACGTCGGCTGCTGGTCGCACCGCAAAGGACATATCGTTTTCGATAAAGACCTGAACTACACCATTACGTCTCACACAGGAGTGGCATTCTGATGGCTAAAAAAATACTCACTACGCCCATTAAAGATGAAGATTTAGCTGATATTAAAGCGGGCGATATCATTTATCTCAACGGCCATATTGTGACCTGTCGCGATGTGGCTCATCGTCGCTTAATTGAGGGCGGGCGTGAATTACCGGTCAATGTTGCCGGTGGCGCGATATTGCATGCCGGGCCGATTGTGCGACCGATTAAAGGTTCGGAAGATAAATTTGAAATGGTCTCCGTTGGGCCGACCACCAGTATGCGCATGGAGAAATTTGAAAAAGAGTTTATTGCCAGGACTGGCGTGAAATTAATCGTTGGTAAAGGCGGTATGGGGAAGGGAACCGAAGAGGGTTGCGCCGAGCATAAAGCCTTGCACTGCGTGTTCCCGGCCGGCTGCGCGGTCGTCGCCGCGGTCTGCGTGGAAGAAATCGAAGATGCGCAGTGGCGTGATTTAGGGATGCCGGAAACCTTATGGGTATGTCGTGTGAAAGAGTTCGGGCCGTTAATTGTCTCAATCGATACCCACGGCAATAACCTGTTTGAGCAGAATAAAGTGATCTTTAATCAGCGCAAAGACATGGTCGCCGATGAAATCTGCAAACATGTGAGCTTCATTAAATAACCCCGATTGAATATATAGCGCAGTAATGGCAGCGGCAGCTGACTGCTAAACAGAGGCTTCTGACCAGGCGGTCCGGGGAAATCCACTCGGCTAACGCGGTCTGCTGTTAGCCATTATTGCGCCCCTCCCAAAGGCTATTTTATGACTGACAATGCCGTCCTGTTAGGCGAAGGCTTCACCCTGATGTTTCTCGGCATGGGCTTTGTGCTGGTGTTCCTGTTGCTGCTCATTTTCGCCATCCGGGGAATGTCCCTCGCCGTCAACCGCCTGTTTCCCGAGCCGCCTGCCGCCCCCAAACCGGCACCGGCCGCCGTCGCGCCCGCCGACGACTTCGCCCGCTTAAAGCCGGCGATTGTCGCCGCCATTCACCACCATCGCCGTCTTCACCCTTAATTCACGGAGGAATTTATGACCGTTGCCATTACCGATGTCGTCCTGCGCGACGCCCACCAGTCCCTGTTCGCCACCCGTCTGCGTCTCGACGATATGCTCCCCGTCGCCGCTCAGCTGGATGACGTCGGCTACCGCTCGCTGGAGTGCTGGGGCGGCGCCACCTTTGACGCCTGCATCCGCTTCCTCGGCGAGGACCCGTGGGTCCGCCTGCGCGAGCTGAAAAAGGCGATGCCGAAGACCCCGCTGCAGATGCTGCTCCGCGGCCAGAACCTGCTCGGCTACCGCCACTACGCCGACGACGTGGTGGAGCGCTTCGTGGAGCGCGCCGTCAAAAACGGCATGGACGTTTTCCGCGTCTTCGACGCCATGAACGACCCGCGCAACATGCAGGCTGCCCTGCAGGCGGTCCGCCGCCACGGCGCCCACGCCCAGGGTACGCTTTCGTACACCACCAGCCCGGCGCACACCCTGCAGACCTGGCTCGACCTCACCGAACAGCTGCTGGAGACCGGCGTCGACTCCGTCGCCATCAAGGACATGTCCGGCATTCTGACGCCGCATGCCGCCTTTGCGCTGGTCAGCGAAATCAAAAAACGCTACGACGTCACCCTGCACCTGCACTGTCATGCCACCACCGGGATGGCGGAGATGGCCCTGCTGAAGGCCATTGAAGCCGGGGTCGACGGCGTGGATACGGCGATTTCGTCCATGAGCGCCACCTACGGCCACCCGGCCACCGAGGCGCTGGTCGCCACCCTCGCCGGCACGCAATATGACACCGGGCTGGATATCCACAAGCTGGAGAGCATCGCCGCGTACTTCCGCGAGGTGCGTAAGAAGTACCACGCCTTCGAAGGCCAGCTGAAGGGCACCGACAGCCGTATCCTCGTCGCCCAGGTCCCGGGCGGGATGCTCACCAACCTCGAAAGCCAGCTGAAGCAGCAGAGCGCCGCCCACCGTCTGGATGAGGTGCTGGCGGAAATCCCCCGCGTGCGCGAGGACCTCGGCTTCATCCCGCTGGTGACCCCGACCTCGCAGATTGTCGGCACCCAGGCGGTGCTCAACGTCCTGACCGGCGAGCGCTACAAAACCATCGCGAAGGAGACCGCCGGTATCCTGAAGGGTGAGTACGGCCGCACCCCGGCGCCGGTGAACGCCGCCCTGCAGGCGCGGGGGCTTGACGGCGCTGACCCGGTGACCTGCCGCCCGGCCGACCTGCTGAAGCCGGAGCTGGCGCAGCTGGAAGCCGACGTCAGACGCCAGGCGCAGGAGAAAGGCATCACCCTTGCCGAAAACGCCATCGACGACGTGCTCACCGTGGCCCTGTTCCCGCAGCCCGGCCTGAAGTTCCTCGAAAACCGCCACAACCCGGCAGCCTTTGAGCCGGTACCGCAGGCGGAAGCCGCGCAGCCGGTGGCAAAAGCAGAAAAACCAGCCGCCTCCGGTATCTACACCGTGGAGGTGGAAGGCAAAGCCTTTGTGGTCAAAGTCAGCGACGGCGGCGACGTCAGCCAGCTCAGCGCCGCGCCGGTGGCCGCTGCGCCTGCTGCCGCCCCGGCTCCGGCCGGCGCCGGCACCCCGGTCATCGCCCCGCTGGCGGGCACTATCTGGAAGGTGCTGGCCGCGGAAGGCCAGACGGTGTCCGAAGGCGAGGTGCTGCTGATTCTGGAAGCCATGAAGATGGAAACCGAAATCCGCGCCGCGCAGGCCGGGACCGTACGCGGTATCGCGGTGAAAGCCGGCGACGCGGTGGCGGTCGGCGACACTCTGCTGCAGCTGGCGTAAGGACGAGGAGCGGAAATGGAAAGTCTGAACGCCCTGATTCAGGGCATGGGGCTGATGCACCTGGGGGCCGGCCAGGCGGTGATGCTGCTGGTCAGCCTGCTGCTGCTGTGGCTGGCGATTGCGAAGAAGTTCGAGCCGTTACTGCTGCTGCCGATTGGCTTCGGCGGCCTGCTGTCGAACATCCCGGAGGCCGGGCTGGCGCTCACCGCCCTGGAGAGCCTGCTGGCCCACCACGACCCGGCGCAGCTGGCGGTGATTGCCGCGAAGCTCCACTGCGCGCCGGACGTCCACGCCATTAAGGAGGCGCTGGCCCTGGCCCTGCCGTCGGTGCAGGGGCAGATGGAGAGTCTCGCGGTGGACATGGGCTACTCCGCCGGGGTGCTGGCCATCTTCTATAAGGTGGCCATCGGCTCAGGCATCGCGCCGCTGGTCATCTTTATGGGCGTCGGGGCAATGACCGATTTCGGCCCGCTGCTGGCCAACCCGCGCACCCTGCTGCTGGGGGCGGCGGCGCAGTTCGGGATCTTCGCCACCGTGCTCGGGGCGCTGACGCTGAACTACTTCGGCATCATCAGCTTCACCCTGCCGCAGGCGGCGGCCATCGGGATTATCGGCGGCGCCGACGGCCCGACGGCCATCTACCTGTCGGGCAAGCTGGCGCCGGAGCTGCTGGGGGCCATCGCGGTGGCGGCCTACTCCTATATGGCGCTGGTGCCGCTGATCCAGCCGCCGATCATGAAGGCGCTGACCACGGATAAGGAGCGGAAGATCCGCATGGTGCAGCTGCGCACGGTAAGTAAGCGGGAGAAGATCCTCTTCCCGGCGGTGCTGTTGCTGCTGGTGGCGCTCCTGCTGCCGGACGCCGCGCCGCTGCTGGGAATGTTCTGCTTCGGCAACCTGATGCGCGAGAGCGGCGTGGTGGAGCGGCTGAGCGACACGGTGCAGAACGCGCTGATCAACATCGTGACCATCTTCCTCGGGCTGTCGGTGGGGGCCAAGCTGGTGGCGGACAAGTTCCTGCAGCCACAGACGCTGGGGATCCTGGTGCTGGGGGTGATCGCCTTCTGCGTGGGCACCGCCGCCGGGGTGCTGATGGCGAAGCTGATGAACGTGTTCAGCCGGCACAAAATCAACCCGCTGATTGGCTCGGCAGGGGTGTCGGCGGTGCCGATGGCGGCCAGGGTGTCGAACAAAGTGGGTCTGGACGCGGACGGGCAGAACTTCCTGCTGATGCACGCCATGGGCCCGAATGTGGCCGGGGTGATCGGCTCGGCGATCGCCGCCGGGGTGATGCTCAAGTACGTGCTGGCGATGTAGGCCAGCCTGTTCCCGCGGCTGGCATACCGGCCGCGGAGATTTCTCATAAGGAGACGGTGATGAATGAAGCCATAGCATGCTGTCCGGAAAACCGGACATCAACACGGGAGGCGGTGGTTGACGCCATGCTGGCGTCAGGCGATGAACTTGCACAACTGCAGCCGGCGCTGAACCTGCTTTCGCCCCCGCTGAACGCCACGCCTGGTGAAGCGCTGCTGGCCAGCTGTTATGAGGCCGGCGCTGACCACAACGCTGACGAGGCAACACGGGCGGTGATCGCCTTACCGGCGGCGGTCATGCGCTCTGCGACGCCCTCGCTGCAGCGCAGCGGTCTGCTGTGCATGGCGGCCGGGGCGCTCAGCGCCCGGCAACTTCCGCTGACGCACAACCGGCTGTGCGACGTGGCGGGGCAGTTCGCCCGCGCTATTCCTGAAGGCGATGAAGAGGCGGGCAGTGGATTTTATACCGTGCGCAGCGTGTCCCTGCCCGTTTACCGGCGGCTGCGGCGGGATAACCATTCTCACAGCGTCTGTCTGCAGCAGGCGCTGCTGCATTTGCTGGCCTGGAAGAGTGAGTCGCCCTGGGCGCGGCAGCAGGCGCAGCGCCTGCTCTGGCAGGGTGGCGTGCTGGGTGAGAAGGGGGAATTTGCGCTACTGACGCTGGATGATGAGCTTCGCGAGCGACAGATAGTCTGGCCCGGGCTGAGATCGCTGCTGGCGGTGACCGGGTTTCTGGTCAGATTCCCGGCCGGTCCGGTATTTAGCGATTAACGAGGCTCCCCAAACGGGGAGCCGTTTAGTTGGTGGCCGGGTATTCCTGAACGGCGATATGGAGCGTAATTTTCTTATCATCACGCATGATGACTACCGGAATTTCCGATCCCGGGCGGATCTCGGCCACCTGATCCATCGTCTCCAGTGCAGAAACCGCAGGTTTGTCATTCACGGAGATGATCACGTCGTTGGCGCGGATCCCGGCTTGTGCTGCGGGGCCATCAGGCGCCACATCGTTAACCACGATCCCCTGGATCTGATCGATCCCGCCGCCCTGTGCGTGCAGCGGGGCGATCTCCCGGCCGCTAATGCCGATATAGCCGCGGATCACCCGGCCATCCCGGATCAACTTATCCATAATTTTGGTCGCTAACTGGAACGGGATCGCAAAGCCAATGCCTTCCGGCGTTTCGCCGTCATTGCTCTTGTCAAAGGAGAGGGTGTTAATCCCCATCAGCTCGCCGAGGGAGTTCACCAGCGCCCCACCCGAGTTACCGTGGTTAATCGAGGCGTCAGTCTGCAGGAAGTTCTGGCGGCCGGTCGGGTTGAGGCCAATGCGCCCTGTGGCGCTGATGATCCCCTGAGTGATGGTCTGCCCCAGGTTATAGGGGTTGCCAATCGCCAGGACGACATCGCCAATATGCGGCGTGCGTTTCGGGTTGATCGGGATCACCGGCAGCCCGCCGGTGGCGTTGATCTTCAGCACGGCGAGGTCAGTCAGGGTGTCGGATCCGACCAGCAGCGCTTCGAAGACGCGGCCGTCCTGCAGTGCGACAATGATCTGATCGGCATCATTGATAACATGCTTGTTGGTCAGGATATAGCCGCGCTGATCCATGATCACCCCGGAGCCAAGCGTCAGCTGATTATGGCTGGTGCTGTTCAGGGCGCGGTTATAGACGTTCACCACGGCGGGCGCCGCGCGGCGTACGGCGGCGTTATAGCTCACAGGGGAGTCGTCTGCCGTATCGTTTTGGGTGGTCGGCGTCAGCTGCCACTGGCGTAGCGATGGCATCAGGGCCAGCAGCAGTCCCCCGACAATCAAACCGATGAGTATCGAACGTAATAACTTTCCAGGCATGATGCAAATATCGTTAATGAATGGTCAGACGCAGCATAGCATGAGTTGTCCGGACATCGCACATGGCGGCGATGTCCGGGAAGAAAATCAGCGTAGCAGCAGATAGATGCTTTCGTTGCCGCGGATCACATTCAGGGCGATGACCGGCGGTTTGCCTTCAAGCACTTTGCGCAGTTCGGCAATCGAATGAATACGTTCCCGGTTAAGGCCAATGATAATGTCATCCTTATGCAGGCCGACCTGGGCGGCGGCGCTGCCTTTATCGACATTATCGATCACCACGCCTTTGGTACCGTCCTTCATCTGACCATCGCTGAACGAGGCTCCCTGCAGGGCTGGGATAATCAGCTCGGCGCTGGCGGTGGAGGAGGTGCTCTTATCCAGCGTCACTTCGACATCGACCGGTTTTCCGTCGCGCAGCAGGCCAAGTTTGACCTTGGTCCCCGGTTCGGTGGTGGCGATGCGCGAGCGCAGTTCGGCAAAACTGTTCAGCGGCTTGCCGTTCAGACTGACAATGACGTCGCCGGATTTGATCCCTGCTTTGGCGGAACCGGAGTTTGGTAACACTTCACTGACGAAGGCGCCGCGCTGAACGTCGAGATTCATCGCCTTAGCGATATCGGCGCTCATTTCCATGCCTTTAATGCCCAGCAGGCCGCGCTTGATTTCGCCAAACTGAATGAGCTGGTCGGCGAGGGTTTTCGCCATGTTGCTTGGAATGGCGAAGCCGATGCCGATGCTACCGCCGCCCGGCGCCAGGATCGCGGTGTTGATCCCGATAAGCTCGCCGTTGAGGTTCAACAGCGCGCCGCCGGAGTTACCGCGGTTAATCGAGGCATCGGTCTGGATGAAATTCTCCAGCCCTTCCAGGTTCAGGCCGCTGCGGCCAAGGGCAGAGATAATGCCGGAGGTGGCGGTCTGGCCAAGGCCGAACGGGTTGCCGACGGCGACGGCGAAGTCGCCGACGCGGAGTTTATCGGAGTCAGCAATGGCGATTTGCGTCAGGTTCGCCGGCTTGATCAGCTGCAGCAGAGCGATATCGCTCTGTTCATCGCTGCCGACCAGTTTGGCATCAAATTCACGGCCATCGTTCAGCTGGACGCTGATCTTCTGCGCCTGATTGATGACGTGATTATTGGTTAGCACGTAGCCTTTCGCTGCGTCGATGATGACGCCGGAGCCGAGCCCTTCAAACGGCTGCGCCTGCTCCTGCGGGGCGTTATCACCAAAATATTTCTTCAGCTCTTCCGGCATATTGAGCGTCGGCGAGGCGGTGCCTTCCACCTGCACGCTGACCACCGCTGGCAGGACCTTTTCCAGCATCGGCGCCAGGCTCGGTAACGCGCCCTGGCCGGGCACCTGAGTCGGTAAGGATGCTGCTGCCGGAGGCAGGGCCGACAACGATAACCCAATGCTTAACGCTAACGCACTCAACAGCAAAGTCTGTTTCTTCATTAGATGCTGGCTCTCGTAACCTGAGGTGTATGGAAAAACGTCCTGAATAACCTGATGTTATTGAATTTTTGCACAGGTAACAATGTGGGTACTGGTTTAAATTGTAGCCGGGAAGTGGGGGAAGGAGCGGGCGCGGTGGGCGCGCCCGGAGATATTTTATCAGACGCGATCAGTTAATCGCGTTTTGCGCCACCGCGCAGTAAACCGGATGCGCCTTCAGAGTAGTCGCGCGGCATCTGGACCGGCGCCTGATCGTTGCTGGCTTCAGACTCTTCCAGACGGTTGCGGAACGGGTTGGCGTCTGCCATAGAGTCCGGCAGCAGGTTGTTAGAGCTTTTCGCCATATGCTGATACAGCTGACGATAGTCATGCGCCATGTTATCCAGCAGCTCAGCGCTGCGCGCGAAGTGGCTGACCAGCTCTTCACGGTATTCTTCAAGCTCGGCTTTATTCTTTTCCAGTTCGAACTGCAGCGCCTGCTGCTGGCGCAGTTTGCGGTTGCCGAAACGCATGGCGACGGCACCAATAATGATACCGACGACTAACCCAATTAGCGCGTATTCCCAGGTCATGAACATCTCCCGTTGTTTTGTGGTTCCGTAGGGTGGCTCTTAGGCTCTCCGCCTGCGCCCGATAGTGCCACTATAACCGCTAATTCCACAGAAGTGGAATCCTGGCGTATCATCGCGTAGTGTAGAACGGCCTTTTTTTCGTCAATCGTGAGCTTCGGCATTACGGTTTTCAAGGAATAACAATTAGATCATGCAAAGCCTGTCTCCAACATCGCGTTACCTTTTAGCCCTGAAAGAGGGCAGCCATCAACCCGACGACGTCCAGCAAGAAGCGGTGAGCCGCCTTGATACCATTTACCAGGAACTGCAGACTCAGCCCGCGCCCGTCGCGTCAGGCGGCGGTTTGCGCGCGAAATTCGGCAAACTGCTGGGTAAGCGCGAACCGGCTGCCGAGGCGGCGCCTGTCCGCGGCCTGTATATGTGGGGCGGCGTGGGGCGGGGAAAAACCTGGCTGATGGACCTGTTTTACCAGAGCCTGCCGGGCGAGCGTAAGCAGCGCCTGCATTTCCATCGCTTCATGCTGCGCGTGCACGAAGAGCTGACCACCCTGCAGGGACATAGCGACCCGCTGGAGATTGTCGCCGACCGTTTCAAGGCGGAAACGGATGTGCTCTGTTTTGACGAGTTTTTCGTCTCTGATATTACCGATGCCATGCTGTTAGGCGGGTTGATGAAAGCCCTGTTTGCCCGCGGCATCACCCTGGTCGCCACTTCCAATATTCCGCCGGATGAGCTCTATCGCAATGGCCTGCAACGGGCCCGTTTTCTGCCGGCGATCGACGCCATCAAGCAGCATTGCGATATTATGAACGTCGATGCCGGCATCGATTATCGTCTGCGTACGCTGACGCAGGCGCACCTGTGGCTGTCGCCACTGAACAGCGAAACCCGCGAACAGATGGATAAACTGTGGCTGGCGCTGGCCGGGGCGCCGCGCGCTGCTGCCGGGCCGACGCTGGAGATCAATCACCGCGAGCTGCCCACGCTTGGCGTCGAAAACCAGACGCTGGCGGCGTCGTTCGCCACGCTGTGTGTGGATGCCCGTAGCCAGCATGACTATATTGCCCTCTCCCGTCTGTTCCACACCGTGATGCTGCTCGACGTGCCGGTGATGACCGCGCAGCTGGAGAGCGAAGCGCGGCGCTTTATCGCCCTGGTGGATGAGTTCTATGAGCGCCACGTGAAGCTGGTGGTCAGCGCCGCGGTGCCGCTGTACGGCATTTATCAGGGAGAGCGGCTGAAGTTTGAGTTCCAGCGCTGTCTGTCGCGTCTGCAGGAGATGCAGAGCGAAGAGTATCTCAAGCGTCCGCATATGCCCTGACAGGGCGCTTTTTCCCGACGGATTGAGAGCCGGAAGACCACCCCGGGCCTGCCTGAAAAATCTCATAAAGGGGTCGATCTTTGACCCCGACTTCTCTATAATCTTGCGACCCCACGTTACGAGAAGGTTTTTTTCCCGAAACTTTCTATGCGCCGGCATAGGCTATTCGAAGGGGTAGGTTTGCTGGACAATGTCGTGTGAACCTCAACTGACTAAACGTTTGGGTGTTCACCAACGTGTAACTTATTATTTGGGTAAGCTTTTAATGAAAACTTTTACAGCTAAACCAGAAACCGTAAAACGCGACTGGTATGTTGTTGACGCGACCGGTAAAACTCTGGGCCGTCTGGCTACTGAACTGGCTCGTCGCCTGCGCGGTAAGCATAAAGCGGAATACACTCCGCACGTTGATACCGGTGATTACATCATCGTTCTGAACGCAGAAAAAGTTGCTGTAACCGGCAACAAGCGCGAAGACAAAATGTACTACCACCACACCGGCCACATCGGTGGTATCAAAGAAGCGACCTTTGAAGAGATGATTGCCCGCCGTCCTGAGCGTGTGATTGAAATCGCGGTTAAAGGCATGCTGCCAAAAGGCCCGCTGGGTCGTGCTATGTACCGTAAACTGAAAGTTTACGCGGGTAACGAGCACAACCACGCGGCACAGCAACCGCAAGTTCTTGACATCTAATCGGGATTATAGGCAATGGCTGAAAATCAATACTACGGCACTGGTCGCCGCAAAAGTTCCGCAGCTCGCGTATTCATCAAACCGGGCAACGGTAAAATCGTTATCAACCAGCGTTCTCTGGAACAGTACTTCGGTCGCGAAACTGCCCGCATGGTAGTTCGTCAGCCGCTGGAACTGGTCGACATGGTTGAGAAACTGGATCTGTACATCACTGTTAAAGGTGGTGGTATCTCTGGTCAGGCTGGTGCGATCCGTCACGGTATCACCCGCGCTCTGATGGAGTACGATGAGTCCCTGCGTGGCGAACTGCGTAAAGCAGGCTTCGTTACTCGTGACGCTCGTCAGGTTGAACGTAAGAAAGTCGGTCTGCGTAAAGCACGTCGTCGTCCGCAGTTCTCCAAACGTTAATTGTCTTCTGCTCACGCAGAACAATTTGCGAAAAAACCCGCTCCGGCGGGTTTTTTTATGGATAAAACGGCTGTTATCCACAATCATGCCGCCGGTTTTCGCCACTTTTTCAGCATTTCCAGAATCCCCTCACCACAACGTCTTCAAAATCTGGTAAACTATCATCCAATTTTCTGCCCAAATGCTGGTGATTGTTCATTTTTTGTTTTATTCGTGAACGAAGGTGACATCGCGCTACTGGGGTTTTTACATCTGGCCGGTCATGAGTGACTGGCAGCAGTACAAAATTCTGAATATACCTGGAGGTTTTCATGGCTGTCGCTGCCAACAAACGTTCGGTAATGACGCTGTTTTCTGGTCCTACTGACATCTATAGCCATCAGGTCCGCATTGTGCTGGCTGAGAAGGGTGTCAGTTTTGAGATAGAGCACGTGGAGAAGGACAACCCACCTCAGGATCTGATTGACCTCAACCCGAATCAAAGCGTACCGACGCTGGTGGATCGTGAGCTCACTCTGTGGGAATCTCGCATCATTATGGAGTATCTGGATGAGCGTTTCCCGCATCCGCCGTTAATGCCGGTTTATCCGGTGGCGCGTGGAGAAAGCCGCCTGTATATGCAACGTATCGAGAAGGACTGGTATTCGCTGATGAACACCATCCAGAGCGGTACCGCAGCGCAAGCTGATGCTGCGCGTAAGCAGCTGCGTGAAGAACTGCTGGCCATCGCGCCGGTCTTCACCCAGAAACCTTACTTCCTGAGCGACGAGTTCAGCCTGGTGGATTGCTACCTGGCGCCGCTGCTGTGGCGTTTGCCGGTTCTCGGTGTGGAACTGGTTGGCGCAGGCGCGAAAGAGCTCAAAGGCTACATGACTCGCGTATTTGAGCGTGATTCCTTCCTCGCTTCTTTAACTGAAGCCGAGCGTGAAATGCGCCTCGGTCGGGGCTAAATAATGGATGTATCACAGCTGACGCCGCGTCGCCCGTATCTGTTACGGGCGTTTTATGAGTGGCTGCTGGATAACCAGCTGACGCCGCACCTGGTGGTGGATGTCACTCTGCCGGGCGTGCTCGTACCGATGGAGTACGCGCGCGACGGTCAAATCGTTCTCAATATTGCCCCGCGTGCGGTCGGCAATCTGGAGCTGGCGAATGACGAGGTGCGTTTTAACGCGCGCTTTGGCGGCGTGCCGCGTAACGTGTCTGTTCCGCTGGCTGCGGTACTCGCCATCTATGCCCGTGAGAACGGCGCCGGCACGATGTTTGAACCGGAAGCGGCCTATGACGAAGATGTCAGCAGCCTCAACGATGATGACGTCGCGCCTGAGAGTGAAAGCGAAACGGTGATGTCGGTGATCGATGGCGATAAGCCGGATAATCACGACGACGATCCTGACGACACGCCGCCGCCGCGCGGTGGTCGCCCGGCGCTCCGCGTTGTGAAGTAACGCCTGACAGGCCCTCCGGGGCCTGTTTTTTTTCCTGCCTGCTTTGTTAACCCCGCCACACACGACGCGCCCCTGCGGCTGGTACTGTTATTGCCACACTTATCTTTCAGGGAGCAGTCATGTCTTTACTTGCACAACTGGATCGGCGTATTCGCTATTACGGTGGGTTAATTGTCTCCTGTCAGCCGGTGCCGGGCAGCCCGCTGGATAACCCCGCCATCGTCGCGGCGATGGCGCTGGCGGCGGAACAGGCGGGGGCGGTGGCGCTGCGCATAGAAGGTCTGGCCAACCTGCAGGCCGTTCGTCCGTTAGTGACGGTGCCTGTTATCGCGCTGATTAAGCGCGATCTGCATGATAGCCCGGTGCGTATTACGCCGTGGCTTGAGGATGTGAATGCCCTGGTGCAGGCGGGGGCCGATATCATTGCGGTTGACGGCACGCGGCGCCAGCGTCCTGCCTCTGTCGCATCGTTGTTGGCGGCAATTCACCGCCAGGGGAAAAACGCGATGGCAGATTGTTCCTCTCTCGACGAGGCCCTGGAATGCTGGCAGTTGGGCTTCGATATGGTTGGCACTACTCTCTCCGGCTATACCGCAGAGGAGACACCGGACGAACCGGACCTGGCGCTGGTGAAAAGCCTGAGCGCCGCGGGCTGCCGAGTGGTCGCAGAGGGGCGCTACAATACGCCTGCGCAGGCGGCTGAAGCGATGCGCTGCGGCGCGTGGGCGGTGACCGTCGGCTCGGCGATCACCCGCTTAGAGCATATCTGCGGCTGGTATAATACGGCGCTGAAAGCGGCGGTTTGTCCGGCGAATGAGCAATAAAAAAGCCCGATGGCGTTAACCATCGGGCTTTTATGCGCTGAGGCTCAGAGTCTAATCAGACTTCAAGGAAGTTGAGGATCCCGTCCGCCGCTTTACGGCCTTCGGCAATCGCAGTGACCACCAGGTCGGAACCGCGAACGATATCACCACCGGCGAAGATTTTCGGGTTGCTGGTCTGGAACGCATTATCGCTGCCTTCCGGCGCGATGATGCGGCCCTGAGAGTCCAGCTCGACGCTGTGCTTCGCCAGCCACTCCATGCTGTGCGGACGGAAGCCAAAGGCCATTACCACCGCATCAGCCGGCACCACGTGTTCAGAACCAGCGACGATCTCCGCGCGACGGCGGCCTTTCGCGTCCGGCTGGCCCATCTCGGTGCGCGCCATCTTCACGCCGCACACTTTGCCATTGGCATTCACTTCCACGCCCAGCGGCTGGACGTTGAACTGGAACTCAACGCCTTCTTCACGCGCGTTTTTCACTTCGCGTTTTGAACCGGGCATGTTCTCTTCGTCACGACGATAGGCACAGATCACGTGCGCCGCATTCTGACGAATGGAGGTCCGCACGCAGTCCATCGCGGTGTCGCCACCGCCGAGCACGACCACGCGTTTGCCTTCCATGCTGACGTAGGGCTCATCAGCTGTTTCGCCAAAGCCCATGATCTGCTTGGTGTTAGCGATCAGGAACGGCAGCGCGTCGTAGACGCCCGGGGCGTCTTCGTTGTCCAGTCCACCGCGCATCGACTGATAGGTCCCGACGCCGAGGAACACGGCATCGTACTCTTTCAGCAGGTCGTCGAGCTGTACGTCGCGACCCACTTCGGTATTGAGTTTGAACTCAATGCCCATGCCGGTGAAGATTTCACGGCGGCGGGTCATCACCTCTTTTTCCAGCTTGAACGCCGGGATACCGAAGGTCAGCAGGCCGCCGATTTCCGGATGGCGGTCAAACACCACCGCCTTGACGCCGTTGCGGGTCAGCACGTCGGCACAAGCGAGGCCCGCCGGGCCAGCACCGATGATCGCGACGGTTTTACCGGTCGGCTTCACGCCGGAGAGATCCGGACGCCAGCCCATTTCGAACGCTTTGTCATTGATATAGCGTTCGATGTTGCCGATGGTCACCGCGCCGAACTCATCGTTCAGCGTACAGGAGCCTTCACACAGGCGGTCCTGCGGGCAAACGCGCCCGCAGACTTCCGGCAGGGTGTTGGTCTGATGCGACAGCTCAGCCGCCTCAAAAATACGCCCCTCGTTGGCCAGCTTCAGCCAGTTCGGGATGTAGTTATGCACCGGGCATTTCCATTCACAGTACGGGTTGCCGCAGGAGAGGCAGCGATCTGCCTGCGCCTTGGCCTGGCCTTCTGAAAACGGCTCGTAAATTTCCACAAACTCAATTTTACGGATCTTCAGCGGTTTCTTTGGCGGATCAACGCGCTGCAGGTCGATAAATTGATAAACGTTCTGACTCATCTTAACCCCTTACTGCGCCTGCACCCGCAGCTCAGCTGCGGAACGACTACGGTGACCCAACAGTGCTTTAACATCGCTGGACTTCGGTTTAACCAGCGCAAACTTCGCGGAGAAGGCCGGCCAGTTGGCGAGGATCTCTTCGCCACGTTGCGAACCGGTAAGCTGCACATGTTCGGTGATTAAACCGCGCAGGTGCTCTTCATGGATAGCCAGAGAATCAACGTCCAGCACTTCCACCAGCTCCGGGTTCACGCGTTTACGGAAGTCGCCATCTTCATCCAGGACATAAGCAAAGCCGCCGGTCATCCCTGCGCCAAAGTTGACGCCGGTTTTACCGAGCACGCAGACGATGCCGCCGGTCATATATTCACAGCCGTTGTCACCGATGCCTTCCACCACGGTAATGGCGCCGGAGTTACGCACGGCGAAACGCTCGCCTGCGCGGCCTGCGGCGTACAGACGACCACCGGTCGCGCCGTACAGGCAGGTGTTGCCGATAATGCTGGCTTCATGGCTGCGGAACGCAGAGCCGACCGGAGGACGAATGGCCAGCAGACCGCCCGCCATGCCTTTCCCGACATAGTCGTTGGCATCGCCGGTCAGATGCAGCTCTACGCCACCGGCGTTCCACACGCCGAAGCTCTGGCCTGCGGTGCCGCTAAAGTGGGCGACGATCGGATCCCCGGCCAGTCCCTGGTCACCATGGGTCTGGGCAATATACCCGGACAGCGAGGCCCCCACGGAGCGGTCGGTATTGCGGATATCGAACCAGAACGTTTTGCTCTGCTTTTCATCCACGTACGGTTTCGCCTGCTGCAGCAGCTGCGCGTTGAGTACACCGTTATCGAACGGTGGGTTGTTCTCGGTGCAGTACAGCGCTTTGCCCGGATGCGGCTCTGCGGTCTCCAGCAGTTTACCCAGATCCAGTTTCTGCTGTTTGGCAGTAAACCCATCCAGCTCTTTGAGCAGATCGGTGCGGCCAATCAGATCCACCAGACGCTTGACGCCCAGCTGGGCCATCAGCTCGCGGGTCTCACGGGCGATAAATTCAAAGTAGTTGGTCACTTTGAACGGCAGACCGTGATAGTGGTTCTTACGCAGTTTGTCATCCTGAGTCGCCACGCCGGTCGCACAGTTGTTCAGGTGGCAAATACGCAGGTATTTACAGCCCAGCGCGACCATCGGGCCGGTACCGAAACCGAAGCTCTCTGCGCCAAGGATCGCCGCTTTGATGATATCGAGGCCGGTTTTCAGGCCGCCGTCCACCTGCAGACGGATCTTATGACGCAGACCGTTAGCGACCAGCGCCTGCTGGGTTTCCACCAGGCCAAGCTCCCACGGACAGCCGGCATATTTCACCGATGAGAGCGGGCTCGCCCCGGTACCGCCGTCGTAGCCGGCGATGGTGATCAGGTCGGCATAGGCTTTGGCCACGCCGGTGGCGATGGTGCCAACGCCCGGTTCAGAAACCAGTTTGACCGAAATCATCGCTTTCGGGTTGACCTGCTTGAGGTCGAAAATCAGCTGCGCCAAATCCTCGATAGAGTAGATATCGTGGTGCGGCGGCGGGGAAATCAGCGTCACGCCCGGTACGGAATAGCGCAGTTTGGCGATATACGGGGTGACTTTATCACCCGGCAACTGACCGCCTTCACCCGGTTTCGCCCCCTGGGCGACTTTGATCTGGATGACGTCGGCATTGACCAGATAGGCTGGCGTGACGCCGAAGCGGCCGGACGCGACCTGCTTGATGCGCGACACTTTATTGGTGCCGTAGCGCGCCGGGTCTTCACCGCCTTCACCGGAGTTAGAGAAACCGCCGATGCTGTTCATCGCTTCCGCCAGCGATTCGTGTGCTTCCGGGCTCAGCGCGCCGATCGACATCGCCGCGGTATCGAAGCGTTTGAACAGCTCTTTCGCCGGTTCTACGTCGTCGATACTGATTGCGTCTTCGCCTGGATTGAGCGCCAGCAGATCGCGCAGCGTGGCCGCCGGACGTTCGTTAACCAGTTTCGCGTATTGTTGATAGTCGCTGTATTCGCCGCTCTGCACGGCCTTCTGCAGGGTCTGAACCACGTCCGGGTTGTAGGCGTGATATTCACCGCCGTGCACGAACTTCAGCAGGCCGCCCTGAGCCAGTGGCTTACGTGCCAGCCAGGCGCGTTTCGACAGATTCAGCAGATCCTGCTGGAAATCGTCGAAGCCGGCGCCGCCGATGCGGCTGACCACGCCCTGGAAGCAGAGATCGGAAACCTCGCGATGCAGACCGACGGCTTCGAACAGCTTCGAGCAGCGGTAGGACGCGATGGTGGAGATCCCCATCTTCGACATGATTTTGTACAGACCTTTGTTGATACCGTTGCGATAGTTCAGCATCACCGCACGGTAGGCTTTATCGATAGCTTTGCTGTCGACCAGCTTCGCCAGCGTTTCATAGGCGAGGTACGGATAGATAGCGGTCGCGCCGAAGCCGAGCAGGACCGCAAAGTGATGCGGATCGCGGGCACTGGCGGTTTCAACGATGATGTTGGCATCGCAGCGCAGACTTTTATCGACCAGACGGGTCTGGATCGCGCCAACGGCCATCGGCGCCGGTACCGGCAGACGGTCTTTGGCGATGTTGCGGTCGGACAGCACCAGCAGCACGGTACCCTCGCGCACCATTTGCTCTGCTTTGTCACACAGGGCTTTCACCGTCTCGCTGAGCGAGGCCTCTGCCGGGTTAAACGTGATGTCGAGGACGTCGGCACGATAGTGCTCTTCTTCCATCGTCGTCAGCTGTTTGAAATCGGAGTACAGCAGGATCGGCGATTTGAAGCTCAGGCGATGGGCCTGGCCTTCCGCTTCGCAGAAGACGTTCATTTCGCGACCGATGCTGGTGGCCAGCGACATGACGTGCGCTTCACGCAGCGGATCGATAGGCGGGTTAGTCACCTGGGCGAACTGCTGACGGAAGTAATCGTAGATAATGCGCGGCTGGCTGGAGAGCACGGCGAAAGGCGTGTCATCGCCCATCGAACCGACTGCTTCCTGGCCATTTTCGCCGAGCACGCGCAGGACGGAGTCCAGCTCTTCCGCGCTGTAGTTAAACTGTTTCTGGTAGCTGGCGAGCGTGTCGTCATCCAGTTGGCGGCTGCCGACTTCTTCTTCCGGCAGATCTTCGAACGGCACCAGGCGACGAACGTTTTTCTCCATCCACTCTTTGTACGGGTGGCGGCTCTTCAGATCGTCATCGGTTTCCGCCGAGTGCAGAATGCGTCCGGCGCGGGTATCGATAACCATCAGCTCGCCCGGGCCCACGCGGCCTTTCTCGACCACTTCGTCCGGCTGGTAGTCCCAGATACCGACTTCAGAGGCGCAGGTGATGAGCTTATCTTTGGTAATGACGTAGCGCGCCGGGCGCAGGCCATTACGATCGAGGTTACAGGCAGCGTAGCGGCCATCGGACATGACGATGCCCGCCGGGCCGTCCCACGGCTCCATATGCATGGAGTTAAAGTCGAAGAACGAACGCAGCTCCGGATCCATATCCGGGTTGTTCTGCCAGGCTGGCGGCACCAGCAGGCGCATGGCGCGCACGATATCCATCCCGCCGGCCAGCAGCAGCTCCAGCATGTTGTCCATTGAACTGGAGTCAGAGCCGGTTTCGTTAACGAACGGCGCGGCGTCGTGCAGATCCGGGATCAGCGGGGTCTGGAACTTATAGGTACGGGCGCGGGCCCACTGGCGGTTGCCGGTGATGGTGTTGATTTCACCGTTGTGCGCCAGGTAACGGAACGGCTGCGCCAGCGGCCAGCGCGGCACGGTGTTGGTGGAGAAGCGCTGGTGGAACAGGCAGATAGCCGACTCCAGGCGCAGGTCCGCGAGGTCCAGGTAGAAGCGCGGCAAATCCGCCGGCATACACAGACCTTTATAGATGTTGACCAGGTTGGACAGGCTACAAACGTAGAAATCTTTGTCTTCCTGCAGGCGTTTTTCAATGCGACGACGCGCAATAAACAGACGGCGCTCCATATCGCGCGGGCGCCAGCCAGCCGGGGCGTTCACAAAGATTTGCTCAATACGGGGCAGCGAGGAGAGGGCGATTTCACCGAGGACGCCTTCGTTGGTCGGCACATCGCGCCAGCCGACAATCGACAGGGTCTCAAGCTGAAGTTCTTCTTCAACGATGCGGCGCGCCGCTTTAGCCAGCTCAGGATCTTTATTCAGGAACAGCATCCCAACGGCGTAGTTTTTGGCTAAACGCCAGCCGCGCTCTTCAGCAACGATGCGGAAGAAACGATCGGGTTTTTGCAGCAGCAGACCGCAACCGTCGCCGGTTTTACCATCGGCAAGGATTGCGCCACGGTGCTGCATGCGGGCCAGTGCGTGTATCGCGGTTCGCACTACCTTGTGGCTAGGTTCGCCTTCTATGTGGGCGATCAGGCCGAAACCACAGTTATCCCTCTCAAGGGATTTGTCGTACAACATATCAGTGAACCTCCCCAGGCTCTGCGGACACCCTCCGATACCGATTGCGCACAGGCACAGAAAGAGCATGGCGACGGGGTTTGCACCTCGCATTCGCCCTCTTTAAATCCTTTTCGCATCGGTACACAAGTTTGAGGACTTGCTGTTAAGAGGGAATCTCAATTACTGCATAAATATGATGAGCAGAGTGCTCATCCAGAAAGCTTCCAGCGGATTCCCAACTTATCGGGAATCCACACTTACGTCAAATGGCAATCTTATTAATACAAAAATGTGCTATACAGGTGTTAACTTGTTGTTTTAAAAATAAATAGTGCCATTTTTCGTGCTCTGAATACGCCTCAGGAAGGTCAGGCTAGTGTGATCTGTCTCACTGTGCACGCGGCTTTGCATTACCGTTATGCGCTGAAATGCATGTCATCATTAGCATATTTGACTGCCATATATTTTCTCAATGGATATTAATACTGTTTTTTACCGTAAAGAAGATTAGGGCTATCCGCAGGTGAAATATAAGGAAAACTCATCACCGCAGAGGTGCATGAAATTGCAGTAATCATGATTTTTTATGCAATAAGGGTGGCCGCCGCGCTGACGATTGATCCAGGTCATCGCCGTCGGTGACAAAAAGTGGCAGGCTTGGCCCCCCTTTGTTGAGGCCGGTCTATCAGATTATGCAGTTACAGAAATTAGTCAATATGTTTGGTGGGGATCTTATGCGCCGCTATGGCGAAAAGGTCCATAAGCTGACGCTGCACGGCGGTTTTAGCTGCCCGAACCGCGACGGCACGCTGGGCCGCGGCGGTTGCACTTTCTGTAATGTGGCTTCCTTTGCCGATGAGGCGCAGCAGCATCGCTCCATCGCCGAACAGCTCGCTCATCAGGCGCAGCTCGTCAACCGGGCAAAGCGCTATCTGGCCTATTTCCAGGCCTATACCAGCACCTTCGCTGAAGTGCAGGTGCTCCGCTCGATGTATCGTCAGGCCATCAGTCAGGCGAATATTGTCGGCCTCTGCGTCGGCACCCGCCCGGACTGCGTGCCGGAGGCGGTCCTCGATCTGCTGAGTGAATATCATGAGCAAGGATATGAGGTATGGCTGGAGCTGGGACTGCAAACCGCGCACGATAAAACCCTGCATCGGATTAACCGTGGGCATGATTTCGCTTGCTACCAGCGTACTGCGCGTCTGGCGCGAGCGCGAGGGCTGAAGGTCTGCGCACATCTGATCGTCGGCCTGCCCGGAGAGACCCAGGACCATTGCCTGGAGACGCTGGAGCGGGTGGTGGCGACCGGCGTGGACGGCATCAAGCTGCACCCGCTGCACATTGTCAAAGGCAGTATTATGGCCAAAGCGTGGCAGGCCGGGCGTCTCAATGGCATTGAGCTGGAGGCGTATACCGTGACCGCCGGGGAGATGATTCGCCATACGCCGCCGGAGGTGATCTATCACCGGATATCGGCCAGCGCCCGTCGACCCACGCTATTGGCGCCGCTGTGGTGCGAAAATCGCTGGACCGGAATGGTTGAACTGGATCGCTATCTGAATGAGCAGGGCGCTCAGGGCTCGGCGCTAGGCCGCAGCTGGGCTGTGCCCCTGGCGGAGAAGTAGAAGCAGACGATGTCCGGGCCAAGGCCGGACATCGCTCTTCAGCCATTTATGCCTGACTGGCTTTCATCGTCATCCGTGGGGTTTTAATCACCAGCAGCACCAGCACGGCGCCAAGCGCGGCGATAGTGCCGGCGAGAATAAAGGCGCTGTCGAATTTGCCGGTGGACTGCACGATATAGCCCGTGACAATCGGCCCCACGATGCCGGAGACGCTGCCGATAAGATGGATAAAGCCGCTGGCGCCGCCGACGCGGGATTTATGCACCACGTCCTGAATAATCGCCCAGTAGATCGCCCCGGTCACATAGAGGAAAAAGATGGAGACCGACATCAGCAGAACGGCAGGAACGACGCTGCTAACGGTACCGGCGAGCCCCACGCAGAGCGCGGCCATTAGCAGGCATACCACCAGCACGATTTTGCGCGACAGCAGCAGCCTTCCGGTAAGGTTAAATATTTTATCGGATATATAACCCCCCAGCGCCAGACCGACAAAACCGACGATCCACGGGATCATGGTGGTGAGACTCATCTGTTTAATATCCAGATGGTGCTGCTGGATCAGATAGGACGGAAACCAGCTGAGAAAGAAAAACAGAATATAGTTGTAGCAGAAGAAGGCAAATGCCGTCACCAGAATAATAGGCTGCTTGAGATAATAACCCAGTGAGTGGGCCGTTTGATTTTCTACGGTTTCCAGGGCGTCCTCCTCTTGCTTCATTTTATTAATGAGCATGAGCTCTTCCTGACTGACATGCTTATGTTTGTCAGGCGAGTTGGCGGCAATAAAAAACCACACGACCATCCACACAATACCGATGGCGAAAATAATCATAAACGCGGGACGCCAGCCGAAAGCCAGGGCCAGATAACCGACGATAGGTCCGGCGACCGCGCCGCCCAGCGGAGAGCCGGCGCTGAGGAACCCCACTGCGGTTGCTGCTTGCTTTTTAGGAAACCAGCCGTTAATCATCTTGTTCGCTGAGGCGCAAATCGGGCCCTCTGCCATCCCGAAGAGCACGCGGAGCACCAGCATGGAATAAAAGCCGGTGGCAACCGCGGTTAAGCCGCAAAACAGCGACCATAACCCAACCGCCAGGCCCATCACCAATGTGGCGCCAAATTTATCGACGGCGAGGCCGCCAATAAAATTAAAGACCGCGTAGCCGAAGAAAAAGCTGCCGAAAATCATACCAAATTGTTCAGCGTTAAGTGCAAGGTCCTTTTCAATCATCGGCACCGTAATGGATAACGCCACCCGGTCCAGATAATTTATCATATACACTAAAAATAATAACAGGACGATAATCCAGCGAATATTTTTTCCCATGATAACACCATGCTCATTATATGATTTATATCAGGCGCGGCGGATCTACAGATATCCGTCGGCCGTTATTTAAAAATAATGTCGGCTTAGCCTAATTGCAGCAGCACTTTGCAGCAGGTCTTCCGATCGTTGGCGAAAATCTCCATGGCTTCTTTCACCTGCTCCAGCGGCATACAGTGGGTGATTAACGCCTCAGGATGGATAAGGCCTTTTTCCATCCAGTCGATGACCAGCGGAAAGCGCCCGCTGTTCAGCCGCGAGGAGAAAATGGAGATCTCTTTACTGGTGATGCTTTGCTGGGTCAGCGTGGACGCCTCGCCGGAGAAACCGAGTATGCCGATGCGGGCGGCAGGGGAGGCGAGGAGGATTGCCTCCTGCAGAATGGCTGGGTGGCAGGCGGCATCAATGACCAGCGTGGGGGCTATCTGCCGCTGCGCCAGCTGATCCGCCAGCGGCTGATGGGTGTTATCGAGCGTCAGATCGGCGCCGTTGTCCCGTGCCATCTGTAGACGTTCGGCAATGCGGTCCACAACGATCACCTGCTTAACGCCATACACCCCCTTCAGCGCCTGGATCACCGTCAGGCCCATCGGGCCAGCGCCGTAAACCAGGGCGATATCCTGCGGCGTGGGCTGCAGCTGGGCGGTAATATTTGCCGCAATAGTAAAAGGCTCAACCATTGTCGCCTGACGATCGCTGATAGCCTCCGGAATGCGCCAGGCATTTTTGGCCGGCACGCAGGCATAGTCGCTGAATCCCCCATCGCGGTGCACCCCGATGACCTGGAGCTGCGCGCAAACATTCGGCCGGCCAACCGAGCAGGGATAACAATGGCCGCAGCTGACCACCGGATCGACCGCGACGCGTTCGCCAATACGCGCCGGAGAGACCTGCTCGCCGACGGCATCGATAATGCCGAAGAATTCATGACCAATAACGCGGGGATATTTCGCGAAGGGGTTGTGGCCCTGATAGATGTGTACATCGGAACCGCAGATCCCGGCAAAGGCGATTTTCACCCGTACTTCATGGCTGCCCGGAACGGGAACCGGACGTGATGCAATGTTCAGTTGGCCTGGCTCTTTGACGATGACGCTTCTCATTTCTGTTCCTTCCATTGTCTGTTTCGCGAACGAATTTCGCCTGTTTTTATTACCATACAAGTATGCATTTGATCATAAATAGCTCTGGATCACATTTGGAAGAGGTCGTCAGAAAAAGCCAGACTATTATTAATCTATTGAAATAAATTGAAAAAAAATATGAATGCGCCGGGATGGGCTTGCCCGGTGCAGGAATGTGATCGTTATCACGACAGGAAAGGGCAATTCGATTATGATTGCTGGTATGGTAGTAGGGTAAAAACACAAATTATGAAGCAGGTGATAACGATGCAGATGACAATGCGCTGGTTTGGGCCAGAGGAAGACAAGGTTTCATTAGAGCATATACGACAGGTGCCCGGCGTGGAGGGGGTCGTCGGCGCGCTCTATGACGTCGCGGTGGGTGAGGTATGGCCAGTCGATAAAATTGCGCGTCTGGTCAGCCAGGCCCATGCCGCGGGCCTGAAAATGGAGGTGATAGAGAGCGTCAACATTCATGATGACATTAAAATCGGCCTTCCTTCCCGTGACCGCTATATTGCCAACTATCAGCAGACCATTCGCCACCTTGCCCGCTTCGGCGTCAAAGTTATCTGTTATAACTTCATGCCGGTTTTTGACTGGATGAAGACGGATATGAACTACGTCCTGCCGGATGGTTCGTTGACGATGGCTTTTGAGAAGAAAGATATCGATAAACGGCTGGAAGACGTAGTGAAAGAGGTACTGGAGAACTCAAACGGCTTCGCCTTGCCGGGCTGGGAGCCAGAAAGGCTGGCGGAGGTGCAGACCCTGTTTGCCAAATATAGCGCGGTGGATGACCACAAGCTGCGGGAGAACCTGGTCTATTTTCTGCGGGCGGTGATCCCGGTCTGTGAAGAGGTCGGGGTGAAAATGGCGATCCATCCGGACGATCCGCCGTACTCCATTTTTGGCCTGCCGCGGGTGGTCAAAAACCGCGACGATCTGGACTGGATCTGCCGGGCCGTCGATTCGCCCGCCAACGGCATCACGCTCTGCACCGGCTCGATTGCCGAAGATCCGGATAACGATGTGTACGCCATCCTGGCAGAGTTTACCCGGCGCAAACGGATCCACTTTGCCCACGTCCGCAATATTAAGCTGATACGGGATAAAGATTTTTACGAGTGCGCCCATCCGTCAGAGTACGGTTCCCTGGATATGTACAAGGTGATGCAAGCGCTGTATGACAACGGGTTCGACGGCTATATTCGCCCGGATCATGGCCGCTTTATCTGGGGAGAGACCGGACGGCCAGGCTATGGCTTGTACGACCGCGCTCTCGGCGTGACCTACCTGAAGGGGCTCTGGGAGGCGTTAAGCAAGCGCTAACCGTTCTCCTGACCTTGCCTCTTTTTAGCGGCTGGTTCGCCTTGGCGACCAGCCGTCATATCAGCGCCTTCCCGCATTTTTTGCACAACTTACAGCGCATTGCTCAGAATTGAGTATTATTGTGCGGAGTTGTCGTGAAGGAATCCTCTATGAAGCAAATTCGTATGCTGGCGCAGTATTATGTCGACCTGATGATGAAGCTGGGTCTGGTCCGCTTTTCGATGCTGTTGGCTCTTGCGCTGGTGGTGCTGGCCATTGTGGTACAGATGGCGGTCACCATGGTGCTGCATGGCCAGGTAGAAAGTATCGACGTTATCCGCTCTATCTTCTTTGGTCTGTTGATTACCCCCTGGGCGGTCTACTTTCTCTCGGTGGTGGTGGAGCAACTCGAAGAGTCCCGCCAGCGTCTTTCGCGGCTGGTGGACAAGCTGGAGGAGATGCGCGAGCGCGATCTGAAGCTGAACGTGCAGCTGAAAGATAACATCGCGCAGTTGAATCAGGAGATAGGCGAACGAGAAAAAGCAGAAGCCGAGCGCGAGACCACTCTCGAGCAGTTGAAGATCGAGATGAAAGAGCGTGAAGAGACGCAGATCCAACTCGAACAGCAATCCTCCTTTCTGCGCTCTTTCCTTGATGCTTCCCCGGACCTGGTCTTCTATCGCAATGAAGATAAGGAGTTTTCAGGTTGTAACCGGGCGATGGAGCTGTTGACCGGCAAAAGTGAGAAACAGCTGATCCATCTCAAACCGCAGGACGTCTATAGCGAAGAGGCCGCGGAAAAGGTGCTGGAAACCGACGAGAAGGTGTTCCGCCACAATGTATCGCTGACCTATGAGCAGTGGCTGGACTATCCCGATGGTCGCAAAGCGTGCTTCGAAATCCGCAAGGTCCCGTACTACGATCGCGTCGGTAAGCGTCGCGGCCTGATGGGCTTCGGGCGCGATATCACCGAACGAAAACGCTATCAGGACGCCCTCGAGCGCGCCAGCCGGGATAAAACTACCTTTATCTCGACCATCAGCCATGAGCTGCGTACCCCGCTAAACGGGATCGTCGGGCTGAGCCGTATTTTGCTGGATACCGAACTGACCAGCGAGCAGGAGAAATACCTGAAAACCATCCATGTCTCGGCGGTGACGCTGGGGAATATCTTCAATGATATTATCGACATGGATAAAATGGAGCGCCGTAAGGTACAGCTCGATAACCAGCCGGTGGACTTCACCAGCTTCCTTGCCGACCTTGAAAACCTCTCCGGTCTGCAGGCCCAGCAGAAGGGCCTGCGCTTTGTGCTGGAGCCGAGCCTGCCGCTACCGCATAAAGTGATCACCGACGGTACGCGTTTGCGCCAGATCCTGTGGAACCTTATCAGCAACGCCGTGAAGTTTACCCCCCAGGGCGGCGGGGTGAATGTCCGCGTGCGCTATGACGAAGGCGATATCCTGCACTTCGAAGTGGAAGACTCCGGTATCGGTATTCCTGAAGCGGAACAGGACAAAATTTTCGCCATGTATTACCAGGTCAAAGACAGCCACGGCGGCAAACCAGCCACCGGAACCGGCATTGGTCTCGCCGTCTCGCGTCGCCTGGCGCGCAATATGGGCGGCGATATCAGCGTAACCAGCCAGCCGGGTAAAGGGGCGACCTTTACGCTCACCGTCCATGCGCCTGCCATTGCGGAAGAAGTGGAAGATACGTTGGCGGAAGACGACATGCCATTACCCGCGCTTAACGTGCTGCTGGTGGAAGACATTGAGCTCAACGTCATTGTGGCCCGTTCGGTGCTGGAAAAGCTGGGCAACAGCGTGGATGTCGCCATGACCGGGAAAGCCGCGCTGGAGATGTTTGAGCCAGGCGAGTACGACCTGGTGTTGCTGGATATTCAATTGCCGGATATGACGGGGCTGGATATCTCTCGCCAGCTAAAACAGAACTTTGCCGCGGATGAGCTGCCGCCGCTGGTGGCCCTGACCGCCAACGTACTGAAGAATAAGAAAGAGTATCTCGACGCCGGGATGGACGATGTGCTGAGCAAGCCGTTGTCGGTGCCAGCGCTCACGGCCATGATCAAGAAATTCTGGGATGCGCCGGAAGAGGAAGCGCAGGAAGCGCCGGCGGCCGATCTGCATAAAGCCGACGCGGTGCTGGATACCGATATGCTGGAGCAATATATCGAACTGGTGGGACCGAAGCTTATCAACGATGGCCTCGCGGTGTTTGAGAAGATGATGCCGGGCTATATGTCTGTCCTCGAGTCCAATCTCACCGCCCGCGATCAAAAAGGGATTGTCGAAGAGGGGCATAAGATCAAAGGGGCGGCGGGTTCTATTGGTCTGCGCCACATCCAGCAGCTGGGGCAGCAGATCCAGACGCCGGATCTGCCAGCCTGGTCTGATAATGTCGCTGAATGGGTTGAAGAGATGAAATCTGAGTGGCAAAACGACGTGGCGGTACTGAAGGCGTGGGTGGCGAAGGCCGGAAAAAAATGACCCCGGACAGACCGGGGTGCGCGAATACTGCGCCAACACCAGGGAACTGGTGGTTGAGCCAGTGTTATTTGAGTGATGTTGTTACGTGGCGCAACCTGAGAAGTGGATTGCTCGCTCATTAAGATAGCAAAGCTTAACTAATTTGTTACATGAATCAGTAAAATATGTGAAGCATAGCGAGTAAATCGACATTTTTGACTGGTTTCAGCGAGTTGCATGGAGGAGCGAAAGCGATGAAAAAAATTGGTGTGGTACTGAGCGGCTGCGGCGTGTACGACGGCAGTGAAATTCATGAAGCGGTGATTACCCTGCTGGCGATCGCGCGCAACGGCGCGCAGGCGGTGTGCTTTGCACCCGATAAACCGCAGCGCGACGTCATCAACCATCTGACGGGGGAACCGCTGACGGAGCAACGCAATGTGCTGGTGGAAGCGGCGCGAATTGCCCGCGGCGACATCTTACCGCTGACGCAGGCGCGTGCGGAGACGCTGGACGCGCTGATCGTCCCCGGCGGCTTCGGCGCGGCGAAAAATTTAAGCAGCTTCGCCGCCGAGGGCAGCGAATGTCAGGTGGACCGCGATCTGCAGGCTCTGGCACTGGCGATGCATCAGGCCGGCAAACCGCTGGGTTTCATGTGCATTGCCCCGGCGCTGCTGCCGAAGATTTTTGCGTTTCCGCTGCGCATAACCATCGGGACCGATCTCGATACTGCCGATGTGGTCGAAGAGATGGGGGCGGAGCACGTGCCTTGTCCGGTCGACGACATCGTGGTGGATGAAGAGAACAAAGTGGTCACCACCCCGGCGTATATGCTGGCAGAGAATATTGCTCAAGCCGCCACCGGGATCGAAAAGCTGGTCGCCCGCGTGCTGGCGCTGAGCGCATGAGGCTCCGCGTTGCGCCCTTTGCGCTGCTAAAACGACTGGCGCTGCGTCTGCTGCTGATCGCCGCCGTCTTCTGGGGCGGGGGGATCGCGCTGTTTAGCGTGCTGCCGGTGCCGTTTTCGGCGGTGATGCTTGAGCGGCAGGTGAGCGCCTGGCTCTCCGGAGATGTCCACTATCTGGCGCACTCTGATTGGGTCGGCATGGATGAGATCTCTCCATGGATGGGGCTGGCGGTGATTGCCGCCGAAGATCAAAAGTTCCCGGAACATTGGGGGTTCGACGTATCGGCGATAGAAAAAGCGCTGGCGCACAATGAGCGTCATGATACCCGCATCCGCGGCGCGTCAACGCTGTCGCAGCAGACGGCGAAAAACCTGTTTTTATGGGATGGCCGCAGCTGGTTGCGTAAGGGGCTGGAAGCCGGGCTGACGGTCGGTATAGAAACCGTCTGGAGTAAAAAGCGGATCCTGACCGTCTACCTGAATATTGCCGAGTTTGGCGATGGGATATTTGGTGTGGAAGCGGCCGCGCAGCGCTATTTTCATAAGCCTGCCAGCCAGCTGACGCCGGGGGAAGCGGCTCTGCTGGCCGCGGTGCTGCCAAATCCGATCCGCTATCGCGCTGACGCGCCTTCGGGCTATGTGCGCAGCCGCCAGGCCTGGATCTTACGCCAGATGCGACAGCTGGGCGGGGAAGGGTTTATGCGCGAGCATAAGCTGTATTAGCGCGTGAATCCGGCGCCGGGGCTGGTACTGTCGCCAGTCGGCCGTCGCCGGGAAGCGTGACGCTTAGTCTTCATCAAATCCGGCATTAAAAAGAGCAATCACTGCGGCGAGCGCCTCAACTTCCTGCGGACCGCTGGCTTCCACCTCTATCTGCCGCCCTTTCGCGGAGTCCAGCATCAGCAGGGCAATCACGCTGTTTGCTTCCGCCTCCGTGCCTTCATCGTTGCGCAGCAGTACTTCGGCATCGAAATTCTGCATCAGCTCAAACAGTTTCATCGCCGGGCGGGCGTGCATGCCCAGCTTATTGGTGATTTCAACGGTCTGCTTTACGGTCATGATTTACGTTTTTCCAGCGTCCGATGACGAGACTGTACGTTCTTGCCGCGGGAGCGGAAGTAGTCAGCCAGTTGTTCAGCAATATAAACCGAACGATGTTTACCGCCGGTGCAGCCAATGGCCACCGTCAGATAGCTGCGATTGTTGGTCTCCAGCATCGGTAACCATAGCTCAAGATAGCTCCGGGTCTGGTAAATAAAGTTGTGCACTTCAGTGTGCCGGTCAAGGAAGGCGGCCACCGGTTTATCCAGACCGGTCATTGGACGCAGTTTCGGATCCCAATGCGGGTTTGGCAGAAAGCGCACGTCAAAGACGTAATCAGCATCGATCGGAATACCGTGCTTGAAGCCGAAGGATTCGAAGACCATCGTCAGTTCGCGCTCGCGTTTGCCTAACAAGCGAGTACGCAGCATTTCCGCCAGCTCATGCACCGACATTTCGGACGTATCGACGATCAGATCCGCACGGGAGCGCAGTGGCTCCAGCAAGTCGCTCTCTTCGTCGATGGCGCTTTCGAGCGACAGGTTCTTGCTGGAGAGCGGGTGTAAGCGACGGGTATCGCTGTAACGGCGGATCAGGGTATTACGATCGGCATCAAGGAACAGCAATTGCGGAGAAAAGCATTCCGGCAGGTTCTGCATCGCCTGTTCAAAGATTTCCGGTGATTCCGGCATGTTACGCACGTCGATGCTGACGGCCGCGGAGATATTGCGGTCAGCCAGCGACCGCGCCAGATCGGGCAGCAGCACGACCGGCAGGTTATCCACGCAGTAAAAGCCCATATCTTCCAGCGCTCGCAGAGCGACGGATTTCCCCGAGCCCGAGCGGCCGCTGACGATCATCAGTACCATGTACCGTTTCTCCTCAGTACGATAAAGGATAAGGTGCGACTGCCGTTATGCGTCATCGCTGCTTCCTGCTTCGGTGATGATCTCATACAACTCTTCATCGCTCTGCGCCGCGCGCAGGCGACGGCAAATCGCTTTGTCCGCCAGCCGTTTGGCCACCAAGGAGAGCGTATGCAGGTGAGTCTTTGTCTGGTCGGCTGGCACCAGCAGCGCGAACAGCAGGTCGACAGGCTGATTGTCGATCGCGTCGAAGGCGATGGGGGTTTCCAGCTGGACAAAAACGCCGACAGCACGCAGCGTATCCTCTTCCAGTTTACCGTGAGGAATGGCAATACCATTGCCAATCCCGGTACTGCCCATTTTTTCGCGGGTGAGGATCGCTTCGAACACCACCTGCGGCGGCAAACTTAACTGTTTGGCGGCCAGTTCGCTAATGATTTCCAGAGCACGCTTCTTGCTCTGGCAGTGAACCTGGCTACGGGTACATTCCTGGTTCAGGACGTTGCTCAGTTGTAGAGCCGAATCGTTGTTCATCATAATTTCACCTGAGCGCCCCCGCGCCCGCCGCCGATGTTAAACCACGACGGACGCAGGGGGGCCCGGACAATTAGTGTTGTTTTAGTTTATCTTTGTGCTTCGTTAACTGCCTTGCCAGCTTGTCGATAAGACCATCGACAGCTGCATACATATCCTGCCCTTCCGCACTGGCATGGATTTCGCCACCGTTGACATGCAGATTCGCGTCCGCAATTTGCGTCACTTTCTCTACTTTTAACACAATATAGACCTGATTGATCCGGTCGAAAAATTGCTCCAGTTTGCTGAACTTCGCCGTGACGAAGTCGCGCATCGCGGGGGTGATCTCGACGTTGTGTCCTGTAATGTTGAGCTGCATAGTGTCTTCCTTATCGGTTGTGTCAGACCAGTTGTTTACGCTGGTTTGACGGCGGAATGGATAAAGACTCTCTGTACTTCGCGACAGTGCGGCGCGCGACCATGATACCCTGCTCGGACAGCATGGAGGTGAGCTTACTGTCGCTCAACGGCTTCGCGGGGTTTTCCGCGGCGATTAACTTCTTCACCAACGCGCGAATGGCCGTCGACGAGGCTTCGCCGCCGCCTTCGGTATTCACATGGCTGGAGAAGAAATACTTCAGTTCAAAAATACCGCGCGGACTGTGCAGATATTTTTGCGTGGTGACACGGGAAATGGTGGATTCATGCATCTCGACAGCCTGGGCGATATCGGCCAGCACCATCGGCTTCATATACTCTTCACCCTGTTCGAAAAAAGCCTGCTGCTGTTCAACGATGCAGCGGCTGACGCGCAGCAGCGTATCGTTGCGGCTTTCGAGACTTTTGATTAGCCAGCGGGCTTCCTGCAGATTGCTGCGAATGAACTGGCCGTCGGCGTCATTGCGGGCGCTGTTGCCCATTGCCGCATATTGCTGATTAATCTTCAGCCGGGGAATGCTGTCGGCGTTGAGCTCCACGGTCCAGCGGCCACTGACCTTGCGGACCAGTACGTCGGGAATGACATATTCCGGTTCACTGGTATGAATGGACTGGCCAGGGCGGGGATCCAGCGACTGGATCAGATTCACCGCCTCTTTCAGCACCTCTTCTTTCAGGCGCGTTACTCGCATCAGGGTGCGGAAATCGTGGTTAGCCAGCAGATCGAGATGGTCGCTGATAATCAACCGGGCCTCTTCCAGCCACGGCGTCTCTTTAGCGAATTGCGACAGCTGGATCAGCAGGCAGTCGCGCAGATCTTTCGCCGCGACGCCAACCGGATCAAAACGCTGGATGCGCTTCAGAACGGCCTCCACCTCTTCCAGGCCGATTTCGTCATCGCCAATGCTGTCGACGATGTCTTCAATCTGAATGGTGAGATAGCCCGTATCGTCGACGGCGTCGACGATGGAGGTGGCAATGGCGCGGTCGGTGTCGGTGAAGGGCGTCAGCTCGACCTGCCACATCAGATAATCCTGCAGCGTCTGAGTGGTTTCGCCTTGATAGACGGGCAGCTCGTCGTCCTGATAATCCACGCCGTTGCCTGACGGCGTACCGGCGGTATAGATTTCATCCCAGCTGGCATCGAGAGGGAGCTCGTCCGGCATCTCTTTTTGCTCAAGCGCATCGACGGTATCGAGGGACTCGCGATCCTCCACTTCTTTCGCCTCTACCTCGTCGTGAAGATCGGTTTGCTCAAGCAATGGGTTACTTTCCAGCGCTTGCTGGAGCTCTTGCTGGAGTTCTAACGTGGACAACTGCAGCAAACGAATAGCCTGCTGCAGTTGCGGCGTCATGGCAAGCTGTTGGCTAAGCCTTAATTGCAAACCTTGCTTCATGTTCAGGGTAAATATCTCCGGCTAAAACGTCTGTAACCTCTACCCTATCAGAGTCTGAAGTCTTCCCCAAGATACACGCGCTTAACCTGCTCATCTTCGAGGATCTGCTGCGGCGTACCATGAGCAATAAGGTGTCCCTGACTGACAATATACGCCCGTTCGCAGACGGCGAGGGTCTCTCTGACGTTATGGTCGGTGATCAGTACGCCGAGGCCGCTGTCGCGCAGGTGCTCAATGATGCGTTTGATATCGATAACGGAGATGGGGTCAACACCGGCAAAGGGTTCATCCAGAAGGATAAATTTCGGGTTCGCCGCCAGCGCGCGAGCGATTTCGACACGGCGGCGTTCACCACCGGAGAGCGCCTGACCGAGGCTGTCGCGCAGGTGCTCAATATGGAACTCTTCCATCAGCTCTTTGGCGCGATCTTCCCGCTGTTCGCTGGTTAAATCGTCACGGATCTGCAGGACCGCCATCAGGTTGTCATAGACGCTCAGACGACGAAAAATAGAGGCTTCCTGCGGCAGATAGCCGATGCCCCGGCGCGCGCGCGCGTGCAGCGGTAGCAGACTGATGTCTTCGTCATCGATAATAATATTGCCCGCGTCGCGCGGCACAATGCCGACCACCATGTAGAAGGTGGTGGTTTTACCGGCGCCGTTCGGGCCGAGCAAGCCGACAATCTCTCCGGAGTTAACGGTGAGACTGACATCTTCCACCACGCGGCGGCCTTTATAAGCTTTGGCGAGGTTCTTCGCAGTTAAGGTTGCCATAACGAATTAGTTACTCTTCTTTTGCTGATTGCCGCTTTTATCCTGCAGCTCAGACGGCACCAGAACGGTGGTGACGCGTCGACCTTTGTCGCTGAAGGCCTGCATTTTTTGCTCTTTCACCAGATAGGTGATCTTATCGCCCTTGATATTGCTGTCGAGCTGCTCAAGGTAAGCGTTGCCGGTCAGCACGACGTAATCATTCTGCAGCTCGTAGCGCATTTTCGACGCCCGGCCTTTTACCGGCTTGCCGTTATCCTGCATCTGGTAGAAGGTGGCCGGGTTACCGAAGCCTTCGATCACCTCTTTACCTTTCTCATTGCCCGGACGGGTGACCACCACTTTATCAGCGTTAATTTTGATCGTCCCCTGGGTGACGACCACGTTACCGGTGAAAGTGACGACGTTGCCCTGCATATCCAGTGACTGCTGATCGGACTCGATATGGATCGGCTGATCGGTATCTCCCGTCTTGGCCAGGGCCGGCAGGCTGGCGGCCAGTAAAGCGCCGGCGAGCGCAATCTTAAGGCTGAGTTTGTTTGTTCTGAATTTCATAAGAGGTTCTCACCTTTTCAATCAGCTCGGCATTTTTGCTGCGAAGGTTTCCACGCATTTTCAGGCCGCTGGAATTAAATGTGGTGCCGTATAACGTCACCATGTCATCGGAGGTAACGTCCTGTGTGACCAGATTTATCTGGGCGTTATCCGTCGTAATTTTGCGCAGTTGAGAGTCAGGCGCGAGCGCATTCACCTCAACGTGCCCGTAAAGATAGAGCATACGGTCATTCGTCAGCTTCGCTTTATCTGCCCTGATTGACCAGGTTGGCACCTTATTGGTATCAAAGGTGGTCATCACCGGCTTGGTAAACCAGGAAACCTCCTGATCGGAAAAGTATTCCACATGCTCGGCAATCAGCCGATAGCTCAGGGCGCCTTCCGGGCTGTACACGACGGTGTCGGTATGTTCGCTTTTATACGTCGGGTCGTTGGGATTGACCTCCGGCTGGGCCGTGTCGTCCGTATTCGCCAGATTCAGGCCGATGAGGATCAGCGCGAGCAGCGACAGTAAAATGATAACCCAACGTCTGGTTTTACTCATATTGATTGCCCTTTGGCCTCATCCAACTTGCCCTGCGCCAATAGTAACAAATCGCAGACTTCGCGTACCGCGCCGCGTCCGCCGTTAATGCGCGTGACATAATTCGCCCGCGGCAGCAGCAGCGGATGCGCATCGGCGACGGCGACGCTTAAACCCACTTCCGCCATCACCGGCCAGTCGATCAGATCGTCGCCGATATACGCCACTTCATCCGGACGAACCGCCAGTTTGCTGACTAATTCGCGAAACGCCAACAGCTTATCCGACTGACCTTGATAGAGATGCGTAATGCCCAGCGTCTGGCAGCGGTCTTCTACCAGTTTAGCTTTTCGCCCGGTAATAATCGCCACTTCGATGCCGGAGGTCAGCGCGCAGCGGATACCATAGCCATCGCGGACGTTGAACGCTTTCAGCTCCTCGCCGTGATTACCCATATAGATAAGTCCGTCGGATAATACACCGTCAACATCGAGGATCAGTAGACGGATCTTAGCCGCGCGATCGAGAAACGCCTGGCTTACCGGCCCATAGCATGTCGCTAACTGAGCATCAGCATTATTCATTATTTTTTCCTTACTTACACTACGCCCGCGCGCAGGAGATCGTGCATATGTACCACACCTAGCAGGTGGTCGCCATCGGCAACCAGCACGCAGGTGATATGACGGGATTGCATCAGGTTTAGCGCATCTACCGCCAGGGTGCCGGGACGGATGCGGATCCCTCCCCGGGTCATGACATCGGCAATGCTGGCATTACGCATATCGACGCCGGTATCAAAGACCCGGCGCAGGTCACCATCGGTGAAGATCCCGATGATGTTCATATCGTCATCGCAGACGGCGGTCATGCCTAAATTTTTACGCGTGATTTCCAGCAGCGCATCGCGCAGGGTGGCCTGCAGGCCGACGTGCGGGATTTCATCACCGGTATGCATAATATCATTGACGCGCAGCAACAGCTTACGACCGAGTGCGCCGCCAGGATGAGACAGGGCGAAATCTTCGGCGGTAAAGCCACGGGCTTCCAGCAGAGCGACGGCGAGGGCATCACCCATCACCAGCGCCGCGGTGGTGCTGGAGGTGGGCGCCAGCCCTAACGGGCAGGCCTCTTTGGGCACTTTCACGCACAGATGGATATCCGCTGCGCGCGCCATGCTGCTCTCAGGCCGGCTGGTGATGCAGATAAGCTTCACCTGCTGGCGCTTCAGGACCGGGATCAGCGCCAGAATTTCATTCGATTCGCCGGAATTCGACAGCGCAATCACCACATCCTGTGGAGTGACCATTCCTAAATCGCCGTGCGCCGCTTCGCCGGGGTGGACAAAAAAAGCCGAGGTGCCGGTACTGGCGAACGTCGCCGCCATTTTGCGGCCGATGTGGCCGGATTTGCCCATCCCCATCACCACGACTTTGCCGCCGCAGCGGAAAATCGTTTCGCAAGCATGGGTAAAGTCTTCATTTATATATTGATCGAGCTGGGCCAGACCTTCACGTTCAATTTCCAGCACCTGACGGCCTGCCTGTTGAAAGTCAAAATCCGTGGGCAAATCTATTTGCGACATGATGTTATCCCGAGTCATTCAACGAAGAGCGGCGCTGTCCAGAACAGCATCGCCAACCAAACCACAAAGCCGCCGACCAGCAGTGCGCCAACCAGCCGTCCCGGCTGCTGCTGGCGGCGCCAGCACAGCACCGCGAAGATCAGGCTGACCAGCAGCATCACGCCATAATCGCGCGTGAAGGCTTCGCTCGCAAAGCTCCCCGGCGCGATCAGCGCCGGTAAACCCAGCACCAGCGCAATATTGAGGATATTGGCGCCGATGATATTGCCGATAGCAATGTCATCTTCCCCTTTCCGCGCCCCGGCGATAGCGGTGGCCAGCTCTGGCAGGCTGGTACCTATCGCCACCACCGTCAGACCGACGGTCAGCTCGCTAATGGCAAAAAAGTTTGCCAATACCGTGGTGTTATCCACCACCATACGGGTAGCCATGGGCATGACAATCATCGCGACCCCTAACCAGAGCAGAGCGACCGGCAGCGATCCTTCACGCGGCAGCTCCGCCAGCTGTTCGCGAGTCAGGCTATCGCTGCCCTGGCGCTCCGCCAGACGGGCGATTTTGATGGTAAACAGCAGCCACAGAAGCGCTAACGCCAGTAAAAACAGCCCGTCGAGACGGGACAGCTGTCCATCGTAGAGCACCAGCCCGGCCAGCACACTGACCAGCAACATTAGCGGTAATTCGCGGCGCAGAATATCAGAATGCACGGTAAATGGCCTGAGTAAGGCGGCGAGACCGAGGATCAGAAGAATATTGGTAATGTTGGAGCCGAGCGCGGTGCCGACCGCCAGATCGATCTGCCCATGCAGCGAGGCCGTGGTGGAAACCATGATCTCGGGCAGGCTGGTGCCGATACTCACCACCGTCATACCGATGATCAGCGGCGGGATCCCCAACATACGACACAGGATGGAAGCGGCATAGACCAGACGATCGGCGCTGTAGACAACCAGCAGTAAACCAATAATTAACAGAGCCGTCGCTAAGAGCATCTAAAGTCCTTTCTTCAGGTATAATCGTCGCCTCGCTGGGTTATCCCTACGCAGCGTAACGAATTCTTAATTTTGACTTTATGTGTGCCAAAAGTAAAACAAATGCCAGCTTTCGCTAACCTGTGCAGGTAAGATTCTGTAAAAATGTTGTGATTGTGGCGCAAGAAAGGGCCATGCTTGCCCGTCAGGTGTTTAGTAAGGATGATTTTATGAGCCAAACTCAGGCGAATTTAGTTGAAGTGCGCGGTATCCGCTTTTCACGCGGCGATCGTGTGATCTTCGACGACATCTCGCTGTCGGTGCCGCGCGGTAAAATTACTGCGATCATGGGACCTTCGGGGATCGGCAAGACTACCCTGTTACGCCTGATCGGCGGGCAGATCCCGCCGGACAGGGGAGAGATCCTGTTTGATGGCGAGAACGTGCCGCAGATGACGCGATCGCGTCTTTATACGGTGCGTAAGCGGATGAGCATGCTGTTCCAGTCCGGCGCGCTGTTCACCGATCTCAATGTCTTTGATAACGTTGCCTATCCGCTGCGCGAGCATACGCAGCTGCCGCCTGCGCTGCTGCATACGACGGTGATGATGAAGCTGGAAGCGGTGGGGTTGCGTGGGGCGGCGAAGTTAATGCCCTCCGAGCTTTCCGGCGGGATGGCGCGCCGCGCCGCCCTGGCGAGAGCGATTGCCCTTGAGCCGGATCTGATTATGTTCGACGAACCGTTTGTCGGGCAGGATCCCATCACCATGGGCGTGCTGGTGAAGCTGATTTCTGAACTCAACAACACGCTGGGTGTCACTTGCATCGTGGTTTCGCACGATGTGCCTGAGGTGCTTAGCATTGCGGACTACGCGTATATCGTGGCGGATAAAAAGATTGTCGCCCACGGTAGCGCCCAGTCGCTGCGGGAGAATACCGATCCTCGGGTTCGTCAGTTTATTGATGGTATTGCCGACGGCCCGGTGCCGTTCCGTTATCCGGCTGGCGACTATCACCATGATTTATTAGGCATAGGGAGTTGAGCGACTCATGCTGTTTAATGCGCTGGCCGCGCTAGGGCATCGCGGGATTAAAACCACCGCGACGTTTGGACGCGCCGGATTAATGCTTTTCAACGCCGTTGTGGGCAAACCAGAGTTTCGCAAGCACGCGCCGCTGCTGGTTCGTCAGCTCTATAACGTTGGCGTTCTGTCGATGCTGATTATCATTGTATCGGGCTTGTTTATCGGTATGGTGCTCGGGCTGCAGGGGTATCTGGTCTTAACCACCTACAGCGCAGAGACCAGTCTTGGCATGCTGGTGGCGCTGTCGCTGCTGCGCGAGCTGGGGCCGGTTGTCGCTGCGCTGCTGTTTGCCGGGCGCGCCGGATCGGCGCTGACCGCCGAGATTGGCCTGATGCGGGCCACGGAGCAGCTCTCGAGTATGGAGATGATGGCGGTGGACCCGCTGCGTCGCGTGATTTCTCCACGCTTCTGGGCTGGCGTCATTTCGCTGCCGCTGTTGACGATTATCTTTGTCGCGGTAGGGATCTGGGGTGGTGCGCTGGTAGGCGTAAGCTGGAAAGGCATTGACGGTGGTTTTTTCTGGACCGCGATGCAAAATGCCGTCGACTGGCGAATGGACCTGGTGAACTGCCTGATTAAGAGTCTGGTATTCGCCATTACGGTAACCTGGATTGCGTTATTTAACGGTTATGACGCTATCCCCACTTCCGCCGGGATTAGCCGGGCGACAACACGCACCGTGGTGCATGCGTCGCTGGCGGTTCTGGGGCTGGATTTTGTGCTGACTGCGCTGATGTTTGGGAATTGAGTTCATGCAAACGAAAAAAAATGAAATCTGGGTAGGGGTGTTCTTACTGGTGGCGCTGCTGGCGGCGCTGTTTGTCTGCCTGAAGGCGGCGAACGTCACCTCGCTACGTACTGAGCCGACTTACCGCCTTTACGCGACCTTCGATAACATCGGCGGCCTGAAGGCGCGTTCGCCGGTACGCATCGGCGGTGTGGTTGTGGGACGGGTAGCGGACATCACTCTCGACCCGAAAACCTATCTGCCACGCGTGGAGCTCGATATCGATGAGCGCTACAACCATATCCCGGATACCAGTTCGTTGGCGATCCGCACCTCGGGTCTGCTGGGCGAACAGTATCTGGCGCTGAACGTCGGTTTTGAAGACCCGGACCTTGGGACGACTATCCTTAAAGACGGCGGTACTATCCAGGACACCAAGTCCGCCATGGTGCTGGAAGATCTGATTGGTCAGTTCCTTTATAACAGCAAGGGCGGCGACAATCAGAATTCTGGCAATGATAAGGCCGAGGCAGAAGGTCATACTGACGCGACGCCGGCAGCCGGCACGACGCATTAATTTCAGGAGAAACACGATATGTTTAAACGCTTACTCATGGTCGCCATGCTGGTGATTGCCCCGCTGACCGCTGTCCAGGCGGCAGACCAGTCCAACCCGTATAAGCTGATGAATGAAGCGGCGCAGAAAACCTTCGATCGCCTGAAGAATGAACAGCCGAAGATCAAAGCCAACCCTAACTATCTGCGCGACATCGTCGACCAGGAGCTGTTGCCGTATGTGCAGGTGAAATATGCTGGCGCGCTGGTGCTGGGCCGCTATTACAAAGAAGCGACCCCCGCGCAGCGTGAGGCCTACTTTGCCGCCTTCCGTGAATATCTGAAGCAGGCCTACGGCCAGGCGCTGGCGATGTACCACGGGCAGACTTACCAGATTGCGCCGGAGCAGCCGCTGGGCAGCGCAACCATCGTTCCGATCCGCGTCACTATCATCGACCCGAACGGTCGTCCGCCGGTGCGTCTGGACTTCCAGTGGCGTAAAAATACCCAGACCGGTAACTGGCAGGCCTACGATATGATCGCCGAAGGCGTCAGTATGATCACTACCAAACAGAATGAGTGGAGCGATCTGCTGCGCACCAAGGGCGTTGACGGCCTGACCGCGCAGCTGAAAGCGATCTCCGCTCAGCCGATCACGCTGGAACAGAAAAAATAATGACCGGGCAGCTGAGCTGGACTCGCGAGGGCGAGACGCTGGCGCTGCACGGAGAGCTGGACCAGGATCTGCTGGTCCCGCTCTGGGAAGCACGCGCCAGGGCGACGGAGGGGGCGACGATCATCGATCTCAGCCAGACTACGCGCGTGGACACGGCGGGCCTGGCGCTGTTAGTGCATTTTGTGGCACTGATCCGCCGTCAGGGGCGGGAAGCGCAGCTGATCGCGAAGAGCGAAAATCTGCAAACGCTGATCGGTCTTTACAACCTGCCTGTCGATATGATCCCATAATCTTTTCAGTGTCTTAGCGTTGAAGCTATTCCGAAAGCCCCGGCAATCTTTTCGTCGGGGCTTTTTGCTTGTTTAAGACCGCGCCACTTTCCTCTAAGATGTTGGGCTGTTTTCACTATCAGATAAATTTGAGCCCATGGAAAATCATGAAATTCAGACCGTGCTGATGAACGCACTCTCCCTCCAGGAAGTCCACGTCTCTGGCGATGGCAGCCACTTTCAGGTTATTGCTGTGGGTGAGATGTTCGATGGCATGAGTCGGGTTAAAAAGCAGCAGAGCGTCTACGCGCCGCTGATGGAATATATTGCTGACAACCGTATCCATGCGCTGTCGATCAAGGCCTTCACTCCGCAGGAGTGGGCGCGAGACCGCAAACTAAATGGCTTCTAAGCTGTGGGGGGTCCCCTGCAGCGTATGTGAATTTTTAATAGAGAACAGAATCAATGGATAAATTCCGTGTTCAGGGGCCGACTCGCCTTCAGGGCGAAGTCACCATTTCTGGTGCAAAGAACGCCGCCCTGCCAATCCTCTTTTCCGCGCTGCTTGCCGAAGAGCCGGTAGAGATCCAGAACGTACCTAAGCTGAAAGATATCGATACCACCATGAAGCTGCTGAGCCAGCTGGGCGCGAAGGTTGAGCGCAATGGTTCGGTATGGATTGACGCCGGTCCGGTTGATGTATTCTGTGCTCCGTACGACCTGGTGAAAACCATGCGTGCCTCCATCTGGGCGCTGGGCCCGCTGGTGGCGCGTTTTGGTCAGGGACAAGTTTCTCTGCCAGGCGGCTGCGCCATCGGCGCGCGTCCGGTCGACCTGCACATTAGCGGTCTGGAACAGCTGGGCGCCGAGATCAAACTGGAAGAAGGTTATGTCAAAGCCTCGGTCAACGGTCGCCTGAAAGGCGCGCATATCGTGATGGATAAGGTGAGCGTCGGCGCTACCGTAACTATCATGAGCGCAGCGACCCTCGCGGAGGGGACGACGATTATCGAAAACGCCGCGCGCGAGCCGGAAATTGTCGATACCGCCAACTTCCTTAACGCGCTGGGCGCGAAAATCAAAGGCCAGGGCACCGATCGCATTACCATCGAAGGCGTGCAGCGTCTGGGTGGCGGCGTATACCGTGTACTGCCGGACCGTATCGAAACCGGCACCTTCCTGGTGGCCGCGGCGATTTCCGGCGGCAAGATCCTCTGCCGTAACGCGCAGCCGGATACTCTGGATGCCGTTCTGGCGAAACTGCGTGACGCCGGGGCTGACATCGAAACGGGAGAAGACTGGATTAGCCTCGATATGCACGGCAACCGTCCGAAAGCGGTCAACGTGCGTACCGCTCCGCACCCGGGCTTCCCGACCGATATGCAGGCCCAGTTCACGCTGCTTAACCTGGTGGCGGAAGGGACCGGCGTGATCACCGAAACGATCTTTGAAAACCGCTTCATGCACATTCCGGAACTGATCCGTATGGGCGCGCACGCGGAGATCGAGAGCAATACCGCTATCTGTCACGGCGTGAAGCAGCTTTCGGGCGCGCAGGTGATGGCGACCGATTTGCGTGCGTCGGCGAGCCTCGTGCTGGCAGGCTGTATCGCTGAAGGGACCACCATCGTTGATCGCATCTACCACATCGATCGTGGCTATGAGCGTATCGAGGATAAACTGCAGGCGTTGGGTGCCAATATTCAGCGCGTGAAGGGCGAGTAACCGTGTCCTGACAGGGCCCCGGGGCGTTGCTTCGGGACCCTGTCGATTATCACATCACCTGTCTGTCTTCTTTTGACGCATCATCTGCGTTCTGTCGATAAACTCATGAGTCACCGGGTCGTGGTAGCGTGACGGCCAGATGACCCACGGCTGCGTTTCCAGCGCCGTGGCGATAATCAACTCGCCTTTCGGCCAGGGGCGGGTCAGGGCGTTCGCCAGCGTTGAAGAACTCAGGCCGTGCCGTCGCGACTCTGCCGCCAGCGATGTTCCCCGTTTACGTAACCCAGCAACAATATCGGCGGGATGCCAGTCGATGAACTTATCCATAAATTCTCCTGGTGTTAAAGGTCCAGATCGTCCACATGGGCGATGGGGACACTATACCCGCGTACTATGTAGGGTTCTAACAAGTTCTGTTAAGGCGCCAGAATATTCAGAATCTATCAAGATATTCGGAAGTTAAGGGAGAGAAGTGGCATTTTACTGGAACTTTCCCGCGCATCGCGCGGGAAAGGAGGGGGGATTAATGATCGCGCTGGACCGCAATATGTGCCAGTCCAATCAAAGCTTCGCGCCACGGTGTGTCCGGGAGGATCTGCAGGGCTGCAATCGCTTTATCGGCTTCTTCTTCAGCACGCTTCTGCGTCCACTCCAGCGAACCGCAGGTGGCCATGGTTTCCAGAACAGCATCCAGCAGATGGCGACCATTGCCCTGCTCGATCGCCCCGCGGATCATCGCCGCCTGATCGGGGGTGCCATGATGCATAGCATGCAGCAGCGGTAGCGTCGGTTTGCCTTCGTTCAGGTCATCACCGACGTTTTTACCGAGTCGTTCTCCGTCGGAGCTGTAGTCGAGTAAATCGTCGATCAGCTGGAAAGCGGTGCCGAGATAGCGACCATAATCCTGCAACGCGCGCTCTTCTTCCGCGGAGCAGTCGGCCAGCATTCCCGCACACTGCGAGGCCGCCTCAAACAGGCGCGCCGTCTTGCTGTAGATGACGCGCATATAGTTCTCTTCCGTGATATCCGGATCGTTGACGTTCATCAACTGCAGCACTTCGCCTTCGGCAATGACGTTCACCGCCTCCGACATGACCTCGAGGATCTTCAGTGAGCCTAGCTGGGTCATCATCTGGAAGGCGCGGGTATAGATGAAATCGCCAACCAGCACGCTGGCGGCATTGCCGAACGCCGCATTGGCCGTGGCTTTGCCGCGACGCATGTCAGACTCATCGACGACGTCGTCATGCAGTAGCGTGGCGGTATGAATAAATTCAATCAGCGCAGCAATAGTGACATGCGCGCTCCCTTGATAGCCCACCGCGCGCGCGGCAAGCACAGCAATCATCGGGCGAATGCGTTTGCCGCCGCCGCTGACGATGTAATAGCCTAACTGATTGATAAGCTGAACATCGGAGTTGAGTTGCTCAAGAATCGTCGCATTGACACCCGCCATATCTTGCGCGGTTAACTCATTGATTTTTTCTAAATTCATCGCAAAAGCCGGGCCAAATGTCCTGTTACCATGAATCCAGGTGGGATCACAGAAGGATTAAGACAGAATTAAAAGAAGATATGATTGTACTGAAAAATTGCCGTAGATAAACGTTGTCGTGAAAGTTGTGTTTTTTTTCTGCATTGATCGCTAATCGCTCTTGTCAAAGGCTCGCGTTTTGCGTAATATTCGCGCCCTATTGTGAATATTTATAGCGCACTCTGAATCACATAAAGAGGTGCGCGGAAGCGGAGTTTTATATGTACGCGGTTTTCCAAAGTGGTGGTAAACAACACCGAGTAAGCGAAGGTCAGACCGTTCGCCTGGAAAAGCTGGACATCGCAACTGGCGAAGCTGTTGAATTCGCTGAAGTGCTGATGATCGCAAACGGTGAAGAAATCAAGATCGGCGTTCCTTTCGTTGAGGGCGGCGTAATCAAAGCTGAAGTTGTTGCTCACGGTCGTGGCGAGAAAGTTAAAATCGTTAAGTTTCGTCGTCGTAAACACTATCGTAAGCAGCAGGGCCATCGTCAGTGGTTCACTGATGTGAAAATCACTGGCATCAGCGCCTAAGACCTGAGGAGTAGATTTAAATGGCACATAAAAAGGCTGGCGGCTCGACTCGTAACGGTCGCGATTCAGAAGCTAAACGTCTGGGCGTAAAACGTTTCGGCGGTGAAGCAGTTCTGGCAGGTAGCATCATCGTTCGTCAACGTGGTACCAAATTCCACGCTGGCACCAACGTTGGTTGCGGCCGTGACCACACTCTGTTCGCTTTGACTGACGGTAAAGTCAAGTTCGAAGTTAAAGGCCCGAAAAACCGTAAATTCATCAGCATCGTTGCTGAATAAGTTTTTCGCGTCCCGGTAACGGATGAAAGCCCCGCAACACGTTGCGGGGCTTTTTACATTCGTCTACTGGAAAATTTTGCAGGGAAACAGGCATGAAGCAGCAGGCTGGGATTGGCATTATTCTGGCGCTTACCACCGCGATGTGTTGGGGAGCGTTGCCGATTGCGATGAAACAGGTTCTTGAGGTGATGGAGCCGCCTACGGTGGTGTTTTATCGCTTCCTGATGGCCAGCATTGGGCTTGGCGCGATCCTCGCGATCAAAGGCAAACTGCCGCCGCTGCGAATTTTTCGCAAGCCGCGCTGGCTGGTTTTGTTAGCCATTGCCACCGGTGGCCTGTTCGGTAACTTCATTCTGTTCAGTTCTTCCCTGCAATATCTCAGCCCCACTGCTTCTCAGGTCATCGGCCAGCTATCGCCGGTGGGCATGATGGTGGCAAGCGTCGTGATTCTGAAAGAGCGCATGCGCGGTACCCAGGTGGTGGGCGCGTTGATGTTGCTCAGCGGGCTGGTGATGTTTTTCAACACCAGCCTGATTGAAATCTTTACCCGCCTGACGGATTACACATGGGGGGTAATTTTCGGCGTTGCTGCTGCAACGGTGTGGGTAAGCTATGGCGTCGCGCAAAAGGTGTTATTGCGCCGTCTGGCATCACAGCAGATACTATTTTTGCTGTACACTTTATGTACGATTGCATTACTGCCGCTCGCTAAGCCCGGGGTGATATCCCAGCTAAGCGACTGGCAACTGGCATGCCTGATTTTTTGCGGGCTAAATACCCTGGTCGGCTACGGGGCGCTGGCGGAAGCCATGGCGCGCTGGCAGGCGGCGCAGGTCAGCGCGTTAATCACCTTGACGCCACTGTTTACGCTACTGTTTTCTGATTTATTATCAATGGCCTGGCCCGATGTTTTCGCCAGACCGATGTTAAACCTGATTGGTTATCTCGGTGCGTTTGTCGTGGTTGCGGGCGCGATGTATTCCGCCATCGGCCATCGTCTTTGGGGGCGTTGGCGTAAGCGAGAGGCGGTAGTACCGCTGCCCCGCTCAGGCGAATGATTTACGGAGAGTAAAATGAAGTTTGTAGATGAAGCAACGATCCTGGTCGTAGCAGGTGACGGCGGCAATGGTTGCGTAAGCTTCCGCCGCGAAAAGTATATTCCGAAAGGCGGTCCGGACGGCGGCGATGGCGGTGACGGCGGCGATGTCTGGCTGGAAGCGGACGAGAACCTGAACACCCTGATCGACTACCGTTTTGAAAAATCGTTCCGCGCCGAACGCGGGCAGAATGGCCAGAGCCGCGACTGTACCGGTAAGCGTGGTAAAGACGTGACGGTGAAAGTGCCGGTCGGGACCCGGGTTATCGACCAGGGAACCGGCGAGACCATGGGCGACATGACCAAACACGGTCAGCGTCTGATGGTGGCGAAAGGTGGCTGGCACGGTCTGGGCAACACCCGTTTCAAATCATCCGTTAACCGCACCCCGCGTCAGAAGACCATGGGTACCCCGGGTGATAAACGCGACCTGCAGCTGGAGCTGATGCTGCTGGCCGATGTCGGGATGCTGGGGATGCCGAACGCCGGCAAATCCACCTTCATCCGTGCGGTCTCCGCCGCTAAGCCGAAAGTGGCTGACTATCCGTTTACCACCCTGGTGCCGAGCCTGGGCGTGGTGCGTATGGACAACGAGAAGAGCTTCGTGGTCGCCGATATCCCGGGGCTGATTGAAGGCGCAGCGGAAGGTGCAGGCCTTGGTATCCGCTTCCTCAAGCACCTTGAGCGCTGCCGTGTGCTGCTGCATCTCATCGACATCGAGCCTATCGATGGTTCCGATCCGGTTGAGAATGCCCGCATTATCATTGGCGAGCTGGAGAAATACAGCGAGAAGCTGGCCTCCAAGCCACGCTGGTTAGTCTTTAACAAGATTGACCTGATGGACAAAGCGGAAGCCGAAGCCAAAGCGAAGGCGATTGCCGAAGCGCTGGGTTGGGAAGATAAATTCTACCTGATCTCAGCGGCCAGCCAGCAGGGCGTGAAAGAGCTGTGCTGGGACGTGATGACCTTTATCATCGAAAACCCGATCGTGCATGTGGAAGAAGAGCAGAAGCCGGAGAAAGTCGAGTTCATGTGGGACGACTATCACCGTCAGCAGCTTGAAGAAGCCGAAGTCGAAGTGGAAGATGACGAAGACTGGGATGACGACTGGGACGAAGACGACGAAGAAGGCGTCGAATTCATCTACAAACGCTAATCCTGACTTCGCTGGATCAAAAAGGGCCGCATCTGATGCGGCCCTTTTGTTTTAGTTGTTCTGGTACAAATCTTTATACAAGCGGCTTTCAAAGCGGACCAGCGGGATGCGGCGATTACGCTGGTCGGCGGGTTCCACGGCGTAACCGGAGAGATATTGCACGAAGGCCACCTTTTGTCCGCTGGCGGTAGTGATAAAGCCTGCAAGGTTATAAACCCCCTGCAACGAACCTGTTTTCGCCGAGACTTTGCCATCCACGCCCGCCTGGTGGAGACCGGCGCGGTATTGCAGCGACCCGTCGTGGCCCGCCAGCGGCAGCATGGAGATGAAGTTGAGCTCGGTATCGTGCTGGGCGATATACTGCAGCACCTGCATCATGGTCGCCGGGGCGATCAGGTTGTGGCGCGACAAGCCAGAGCCGTCGGCGATGATCGTATTGCCGAGATCGACCCCAGCCTGTTGACGCAGGATCTGGCGTACGGCATCGGATCCTGCCCGCCAGGTGCCTGGTACGCCGAAGCGGGCGTGGCCGATGGTACGAAAGACGGTGTCGGCAATCATGTTATCTGACTTCTTCAGCATGATCCGCAGCAGATCGTGCAGTGGAGCCGACTGGGTGGTGGCTAATACCGTTCCGGGGTCATTGGCCAGCGTCTGGCGCAGCAGCGTGCCGCTATAGGTGATCCCCGCCTGGGTCAGCTCCGCTTTGAGGATCGCCCCGGCGTAGCTGGCGCCATCCTGAATGGCGAAGGCCAGCGGCAGCGGCTCGCTACGCTGCGGCAGGCAGCCAGTGAGGGTATAGCGATTGAGATCGCCTGGCACTACGTCGAGCTCGCAGTACTGTGCTTCTGCTGAGCCGCGCGCCAGCGTTCGCACCTGGCTGAACATGGTGACCGGATAATAGGACGCAACGCGAATGAAGGCGAGATCGCCCGGTTTCTGCGCGCTATACAGCGAGACAGAGAAGCAGTTACGGTCGACAATTGCGGCCGCCGGCGGGGCGCTGAAGCACTGCGTCAGGTCGTTCCACGGCCAGCCCGGCGCTTTGTCATGGCTGGCGAAGACCGAGGTATCGATGAGCACATTGCCTTCGATACGCTGCACGCCAGCTTTTTTCAGCGTCGCCACCATATTGCGAATATCCTGCCGTTTGAGCGTCGGATCGCCGCCGAAGCGCGCAATCAGATCGCCTTTCAGCACGCCGCCGTCAAGTGAGCCTTTGGTTTCCAGCGTGGTGGTAAAGCGGAAATCGGGCCCCAGCTGCAGCAGAGCCGCCAGCGCGGTGATAACCTTTTGCGTACTGGCCGGGAGCGCCATTTGCTGGCTGTGATAGTCGATTTCCGGCGTCGATGCGCCGACCTTTTGCGCCATAAAGGCAAGGTTCGCACCGGCGGGAAGCTGGTTGATGTACTCGTCAATATTCGCCGCCTGAGCGCTAAGCGCTATACCGGCAGTCAATCCGATGATAAATCTGGGAAATCGCATAATCTCGCGCTAACAACCTGAAGCCAGGCCGTCATACTACGGTGCAACGCCCAGTAAAGTAAACGATGACCCATAATGAACTTCGGGGTAAAATACCTATCAAATGAAAAATTGCTGCTGACCTGGGGAGTGTTTCCCGGGTCGGTTTCTTTTTGCTCGTGTCCTGCCTGTGGGCAGGGCAGGTGGCGGGGCGGAGCTCTCCGTTCCCTGAAGGAATGATAAAGAGGTATAACTAATGCAAGCGATTCCGATGACCTTACGTGGCGCTGAGAAACTGCGCGAAGAACTGGATTATCTGAAGTCTGTGCGTCGTCCTGAAATCATTGCCGCTATTGCTGACGCTCGTGAACACGGCGATCTGAAAGAGAATGCTGAGTATCATGCTGCGCGTGAGCAGCAGGGCTTCTGCGAAGGGCGTATCAAAGATATTGAAGCGAAGCTGTCCAATGCCCAGGTGATCGATATCACCAAAATGCCGAACAATGGCCGGGTAATTTTTGGCTCAACCGTCAGCGTGCTCAACCTCGATACCGATGAGGAACAGACCTACCGCATCGTGGGTGATGATGAAGCTGATTTTAAGCAGAATCTGATCTCCGTGAACTCGCCGATCGCCCGTGGTCTGATCGGCAAAGAGCAGGATGACGTCGTGACTATCCGTACCCCGGGTGGTGAAGTGGAATACGAAATTACTAAGGTTGAATACCTGTAAGGCGTATTTCCCGCTACGATGTTTATAGATTGTAAAGAAAGGAAAAAGGCCGCATAGCGGCCTTTTATCAACGTCAGGAGCATGGCATTTTGCTCGCCTGGCCGCAGAAATCCCTCGTTTTACACAAAGTTGTGTCGAGATTCAGGATATTCTTAGCGTGGCAGCGAGATCTTACGCTCTGGCGTTGGGCGGTACAGAACCAGCGTTTTACCGATGACCTGTACGTTACAGGCGCCGGTTTCACGTACGATGGCTTCCACGATCAAGGCTTTAGTTTCGCGATCTTCTGAGGCGATCTTCACCTTGATGAGCTCATGGTGCCCTAACGCTTGTTCGATCTCGGCCAGTACCCCTTCGGTCAAACCATTATTGCCAAGCATAACTACCGGCTTGAGCGGATGTGCCAGACCTTTCAGGTGCTGTTTTTGTTTAGTACTCAGATTCATCGTGTTTTTTTGCTTACGTTGGGATTGAAAACGGGTCATTCTACCGCCATCTCCCATATATCGCCAAACTACCGCGTCGATTTTTACGCAGTAAAGTACGATGAACCCGAACGGGAATGTTAAATGACAGGTAAAAAGCGTTCTGCCAGCTCAAGCCGCTGGCTTCAGGAACACTTTAGCGATAAATATGTTCAACAGGCACAGAAAAAGGGGTTACGTTCCCGTGCCTGGTTTAAACTTGATGAAATACAGCAAAGTGACAAAATTTTTAAGCCGGGGATGACGATAGTCGATCTCGGTGCTGCTCCCGGTGGCTGGTCGCAGTATGCGGTCACGCAGATCGGCAACAGCGGCCGCATCATCGCTTGCGATCTTTTACCAATGGATCCAATCGTTGGTGTGGACTTCCTTCAGGGCGATTTTCGTGATGAATTAGTCCTGAAAGCGTTACTTGAGCGAGTGGGCGACAGTAAAGTCCAAGTTGTCATGTCCGATATGGCGCCGAATATGTGCGGAACACCGGCGGTGGATATTCCCCGGGCTATGTATCTGGTAGAACTGGCGCTTGAAATGTCTCGTGATGTATTAGCGCCAGGTGGTAGTTTTGTAGTGAAGGTGTTCCAGGGCGAAGGCTTCGATGAGTATCTTCGAGAAATTCGCTCCCTGTTTACGAAGGTCAAAGTTCGTAAACCGGACTCTTCCCGCGCTCGTTCGCGTGAAGTGTATATTGTAGCGACCGGGCGTAAACCATAACCGGCAGATTTCAAACGAAAGTTTGAAAGAAACTGGATATAGAGTATCCTGACGCTGTTTTTAACACAGTTGTAATAAGAGGTTAATCCCTTGAGTGACATGGCGAAAAACCTAATACTCTGGCTGGTCATTGCCGTTGTGCTGATGTCAGTATTCCAGAGCTTTGGGCCCAGCGAGTCGAATGGCCGCAAGGTGGATTATTCTACCTTCCTGCAAGAGGTCAATCAGGACCAGGTTCGCGAAGCGCGTATCAACGGACGTGAGATCAACGTTACCAAGAAAGATAGTAACCGTTACACGACTTACATTCCGGTTAACGATCCGAAGCTGCTCGATAACCTGTTGACTAAAAACGTCAAAGTTATTGGCGAACCACCAGAAGAGCCAAGCCTGCTGGCTTCCATCTTCATCTCCTGGTTCCCAATGCTGCTGTTGATCGGCGTCTGGATCTTCTTTATGCGGCAAATGCAGGGCGGCGGCGGGAAGGGCGCGATGTCCTTCGGCAAAAGCAAAGCCCGTATGCTGACGGAAGACCAGATCAAAACCACTTTTGCCGACGTTGCCGGGTGTGACGAAGCGAAAGAGGAAGTCGGTGAGCTGGTGGAATACCTGCGTGAGCCGAGCCGCTTCCAGAAACTGGGCGGTAAGATCCCGAAAGGCGTCCTGATGGTCGGCCCTCCGGGTACTGGTAAAACGCTGCTGGCGAAAGCGATCGCTGGCGAAGCAAAAGTGCCGTTCTTCACAATTTCCGGTTCTGATTTCGTCGAAATGTTCGTCGGTGTCGGTGCATCTCGTGTGCGTGACATGTTCGAGCAGGCTAAGAAAGCAGCGCCTTGCATCATCTTCATCGATGAAATCGACGCCGTCGGCCGCCAGCGTGGCGCGGGCCTTGGCGGTGGTCACGATGAACGTGAGCAGACCCTGAACCAGATGCTGGTTGAAATGGACGGCTTCGAAGGTAACGAAGGTATTATCGTTATCGCGGCGACTAACCGTCCGGACGTTCTGGACCCCGCGCTGCTGCGTCCAGGCCGCTTCGACCGTCAGGTTGTCGTTGGTCTGCCGGATGTTCGCGGTCGTGAACAGATCCTGAAAGTGCATATGCGTCGCGTACCGCTGGCGCCGGATATCGACGCGGCGATCATTGCGCGCGGTACCCCTGGCTTCTCTGGTGCGGACCTGGCGAACCTGGTCAACGAAGCGGCGCTGTTTGCTGCTCGCGGCAACAAACGTGTTGTTTCGATGGTTGAGTTCGAAAAAGCGAAAGACAAAATCATGATGGGTGCGGAACGTCGCTCCATGGTGATGACGGAAGCGCAGAAAGAATCGACCGCTTACCACGAAGCAGGCCACGCCATTATCGGCCGTCTGGTTCCGGAACACGATCCGGTCCATAAAGTGACGATTATCCCGCGCGGTCGTGCGCTGGGTGTGACCTTCTTCCTGCCGGAAGGCGATGCGATCAGCGCCAGCCGTCAGAAACTGGAAAGTCAGATCTCCACCCTGTACGGCGGTCGTCTGGCGGAAGAGATTATCTACGGTCCGGAACATGTTTCTACCGGCGCGTCCAACGACATTAAAGTGGCGACGAACCTGGCGCGTAACATGGTGACCCAGTGGGGCTTCTCCGACAAACTCGGTCCGCTGCTGTATGCGGAAGAAGAAGGCGAAGTCTTCCTCGGCCGTAGCGTAGCGAAAGCGAAGCATATGTCCGATGAAACCGCGCGTATCATCGACCAGGAAGTGAAATCGCTGATCGAGCGTAACTACGGTCGTGCTCGCCAGCTGCTGAACGACAACATGGATATCCTGCACGCGATGAAAGATGCGCTCATGAAATATGAGACTATCGATGCGCCGCAGATTGACGACCTGATGGCTCGTCGCGATGTTCGTCCGCCGGCGGGTTGGGAAGAACCGGGTTCTTCGAATAACTCTGACAACAATGGCACGCCTCGTGCGCCGCGTCCGGTTGATGAACCGCGTACGCCGAACCCGGGCAACACCATGTCAGAGCAGCTGGGCGACAAGTAAGCTACCGCTGTTGATGTCTTGTTTTAACCTTAAAAACCCCGGGGCGCCCGCTCCGGGGTTTTTCTTTTTTTAACCTCTTCAGTCTCAGGGATTTTGTGATGAAACTTGTAGCCCAGGGCTCAACCCTCGATCTCTCTCATCCGCATGTGATGGGCATTCTTAATGTGACGCCCGACTCTTTCTCCGATGGCGGCGCTCACAACTCGCTGGTTGAGGCGGTGAAGCATGCCAATCTGATGATTAACGCAGGGGCGACCATCATTGATATCGGCGGTGAATCCACGCGGCCAGGGGCGGCTGAGGTGAGCGTAGAAGAGGAACTCGCGCGGGTGATCCCGGTTGTCGAAGCGATCGCTCAGCGCTTTGAAGTGTGGATCTCGGTGGATACGTCCAAACCGGAGGTTATCCGCGAATCGGCCCGGGCCGGGGCGCATATCATTAACGATATTCGTTCGCTGACCGAACCTGGCGCGCTGCAGGCCGCTGCGGAAACCGGGCTGCCGGTGTGTCTGATGCATATGCAGGGTCAGCCGAAAACCATGCAGGAGGCGCCGAAATATGAGGATGTCTTCGCCGATGTCGAGCGCTTTTTTGCAGAACATATTGTGCGCTGCGAGCAGGCGGGGATCGCAAAAGAAAAATTGCTGCTCGACCCGGGATTCGGTTTCGGTAAAAATCTCTCCCACAATTATCAGCTGCTGGCCAGACTGGGTGAATTTCACCACTTTGGGCTGCCTTTGTTGGTTGGTATGTCGCGGAAGTCGATGGTAGGTCAGTTGCTGAACGTCGGGCCGTCAGAACGGCTGAACGGCAGCCTGGCGTGTGCCGTCATTGCAGCAATGCAGGGCGCGCAGATAATCCGCGTCCATGATGTCAAAGAAACGGTAGAAGCGCTGCGCGTGGTGGAAGCCACCCTCGCCGCTAAGGGAAAAAAACGTTATGAGTAACCGCAAGTATTTTGGCACCGATGGTATTCGTGGCCGCGTCGGCGATGCGCCGATCACTCCGGAATTTGTGCTTAAGCTGGGCTGGGCGGCGGGGAAAGTGTTAGCGCGCCACGGCTCGCGTAAAATTATCATCGGCAAGGATACCCGTATTTCGGGCTATATGCTGGAGTCCGCGCTGGAAGCTGGGCTGGCGGCCGCGGGGCTCTCTGCGTCGTTCACCGGGCCAATGCCGACACCGGCCATCGCCTACCTGACGCGCGCATTCCGCGCCGAGGCGGGGATCGTTATTTCAGCTTCGCATAACCCTTTCTACGACAACGGTATTAAATTCTTCTCCATTGAGGGCACCAAGCTGCCGGATGATGTAGAAGAGGCGATTGAAGCCGAAATGGAGAAAGAACTCACCTGCGTGGATTCGGCAGAGCTGGGCAAAGCCAGCCGTATCGTTGATGCCGCCGGGCGCTACATTGAATTTTGTAAAGGCACCTTTCCCAACGAACTGAGCCTCGGCACGCTGAAAGTGGTGGTGGACTGCGCGCACGGTGCGACCTATCACATTGCCCCCAATGTCTTCCGCGAGCTGGGCGCTCAGGTTATCGCGATGGGCTGCGAGCCTGACGGCCTCAACATCAACGAAGAGGTCGGCGCCACCGACGTGCGTGCGCTGCAGGCGCGCGTGCTGGCGGAGAAAGCCGATCTGGGTATTGCCTACGACGGCGATGGCGATCGGGTGATCATGGTTGACCATGAAGGCAATAAAGTCGATGGCGACCAGATCCTCTACATCATCGCCCGGGAAGGGCTGCGTCAGGGGCAGCTGCGCGGCGGCGCCGTGGGTACCCTGATGAGTAATATGGGACTGGAGCTGGCGCTCAAGCAGTTAGGCATCCCGTTTGCCCGCGCGAAGGTCGGTGACCGTTATGTACTGGAGATGCTGCAGGAAAAAGGCTGGCGCATTGGTGCGGAAAACTCAGGCCACGTGATCCTGCTGGATAAAACCACCACCGGCGATGGCATCGTCGCCAGTCTGCAGGTGGTCGCGGCGATGGTACGTAACCATATGAGTCTGCATGACCTTTGCAGTGGCATGAAGATGTTCCCTCAGTTACTGGTGAATGTGCGTTTTACCGAAGGCAGCGGTAACCCACTGGAGAACGAGCATGTCAAAGCGGTGACCGCAGAAGTGGAAGCAGCGTTAGGGAAACGCGGCCGTGTCCTGCTGCGTAAATCCGGAACGGAGCCGCTGATCCGCGTCATGGTAGAAGGCGAGCATGAAGATCAGGTGCACGAGTTTGCGCATCGCATCGCCGAAGCGGTAAAAAGCGTCTAAGCTTGCCGGCTAAGTGGTTAAAAAGGCGGCGCTTGCCGCCTTTTTTATGATAGAAAACCGACTTTTTGCTGTTTTTTTCTGCAGTTGATACAATGTGTCGAAATTGCCCTTGCGAAGGTCATTCGCTTTGGTTAGTATTCACACCCGCTTCAGTGGGAAACGTTAAAACGTCCCGCTTTATTGGTCGAAGCACTTGGTATGCGGCAAATCCGCAAGGAACAGGTTGATTATGTACGAAGCTCTTTTGGTTGTTTTCCTTATTGTAGCGATTGGCCTTGTTGGTCTGGTTATGCTGCAGCAAGGTAAAGGCGCTGATATGGGAGCCTCCTTCGGTGCAGGCGCTTCCGGCACACTGTTTGGGTCCAGCGGTTCTGGCAACTTCATGACCCGTATGACCGGCATCCTGGCTGCGCTGTTCTTCATCATCAGTCTGGCGCTGGGTAATATCAACAGCAACAAGACCAGTAAAGGAAGTGAGTGGGATAACCTGAGTGCACCGAAAACGGAGCAAACTCAGCCAACTGCGCCGGCTCAGCCGACCAGCGACATCCCGCACTAAGTATTCTGTACCGAGGTGGTGGAATTGGTAGACACGCTACCTTGAGGTGGTAGTGCCCTAACGGGCTTGTGGGTTCGAGTCCCATCCTCGGTACCAATATTCCAGAAAAAAGACGCTGAAAAGCGTCTTTTTTTGTTTTTGTCCCCTCCGACCATTTAATTATAAACATCTCTTTGCTGGTTCCCTTCTTTTACTGTCGTTAAAGTCGCCTCGTCAAATTAACAGAGGTGAAGTGACATAATGACCAAGATCGGGTTGCTTATCGTCGCCGGTGTGCTCGGTTTAGCAGGGTGCAGTTCAACATCACCCTCCCAAACGGTGGAGACGATTAATGCGCTAACGGTACCGGTATCGCACAGTGAGCCTGGGGCTAAAGCGAATAATGCCCAGGCGGTGACGCGCTATTTCCAGGACAATACGGCGCTGATTGGTCGCCTTAACCATTCGTTGAAAAATCATTATTTGCAGGATGTGGAGCGCCGCGATGTGTTTGACAGACATAGTGAGGCGTACCAGGTGTATGGCGCCCTGACCCGTCTGGAGCAGATGGCGTCCATGAATGATGTTTACCGTAAAGAGAATAATGTTGCCGGTCTGCAGGAGATCAACCGCGTGCTGAAAAGCGTGCCGTTGGCCAGCTGAGAGAAGACAGGGACTGCCGGACAGCAATCCCTGTGTAAGGATTAAAAGCGGAAGTTAACCCCGGCATAGGCCCCGTCGGCAAGGGTGTTGTCACGATTGCCATCTTTCCCCGCCATATCGATATAACGATAGCCTGCTTCGATATTCAGAGACGGGAGTACGTTAATACGTAATCCGGCATTGGCCTCCACATAATCATCGACGCCGCTGGACATTGAGTCCGGCGAGTAATACCCCTCACCGAAGAGCGTGAAGTACTGGCCGAGGGGCAGCTCTGCGCCGCCGCCAGCGGCGATGGCATAGCCTTCATCACCATCTTTGGGATTCAGATAGACGCCTTTACCGCCCAGCGTCATCAGAAAAGGTCCAAGGTTAAAGTTGTAGCCCATTCCCAGCCCTACGCTGTCCCCGTCATTGTCGCTGTGAGCCCACTGGGTATTGAACGTCATACCCGGTTCCCCGGCGCCAAAGCTGGCGGACAGATTGGTGAACTCGGCACCGGCTTCACCATGCAGGTTAACGGATGCGCAGACGGCGCTGCTGGCCCCCAGGGCGATCATCACGGCAAACAATTTTGGAGCAATCGACTTCATTGTTGAATTCCTTCAGATAAAAAAAAGCCCGATACGGGCGTTCGGGCAAAATTAACGGGTTCTTGGATCTCATCGTTATGGTCGCTGCAGACGGCAGGCGAGGGGGTCAACTCCCGCTACCGCTGCTCACGCCTGGCCGATTTCCGGGGCATATCCTGAGCCGGTGCAGGCCCGGCGGTTAACGCCGTGAGTGGTTGCCTGCTGGTCGAGCCCAGGGACATGTTGTCCGCCGGTAAATTCAGGTGCTCAGCATAAAATTTTTCTTTTTTTACCGTTAGCGTTTATTAATTTAAATTTAAACATTTTCAACATTGAGGCGAGTAACAACAAATAAAGGTGACTGACGCGGTCAAAATTTTTCAGGAAGTGAGGTGATGCTTTGCAAATAACCGCCGCGGGCGAAAGCAATATAACCGCCTTTCTTTAATGCTGACAAGACATTGAGAATACTGCTGCGCGACAGGTGGGTCCTGTCCTGAATATATTCAAGAATAGACACGCGCAGTCGGGTCTCTGCGGTTAATAGCATCATTTCCAGCAGATGGTTACGGATCACTGAATAGGTTCGCTGTTGCAGGACCAGATCGTCACGATATACCAGGTAAGAAGTATGATAGGCCAGCAGGCTGGTCACCTCCTCCCACAGGTTATGCTGACGAAAGAGCGCGGAAGCCAGGTCATAGTCGATGCGTAGCAGTTCGGAAGAGACTTCCGCTCGCAGGCTATGGCTGCGGCTGGGCTGTAGCATTTCCGCCACGCCGAAAAGGTGGGGCTCATAGACGGTCACCATCAATAGCTTGTCGGAATTCCGAATAATCGATAGCTCGCCTTTTTTAAAAATAAAGAGCTGGGTTTTGCCTTTATATTCCCAGGTGAGTCTTTTTCTGGCGATCGCGTTAACGGGCGTCGCGTTTGGCTCAAGCACATCGATCAGTCGGTCAATGGCCTTTTGCGGCCTGATCGGCGGTTTAATATTCATGATGTTTATCACCAGATATGAATTAATCAATTGAGGCTATTATAGTCAACAATTTTGCTGACCGGGCGATAAGGAAAAAATGCCTCTTTTCAATTTTTCTGGCGCTGACAGGGAACAAAAAATAAAAAGCCGGCGGAGGGCCGCCGGCGGGGAGCAAACATCGTCAGGCGATTATTTGCCTTTGTTTTCCAGATTCTCAACCTGCGGTAAACCGGTTGCCGAGGAGGCGCTCAGCAGGCCTGACTGGGCATAGCCGAACAGCTTCTCGCGGGTATCGGTAATATCCAGATTACGCATGGTCAGCTGACCGATACGGTCTTCGGCGGTAAACATGGAATCGCCTTTTTCCATGGTCAGACGCTCTGCTTTATAGGTCAGGTTGTCTGAAACGGTATTGAGGATCGAGTAGTCGTTACCGCGACGCAGCTCAAGGGTAACTTCGCCGGTGATCTGGCTCGCGACCCAGCGCTGCAGAGAATCACGCAGCATCAGCGCCTGGGAATCGAACCAGCGTCCCTGATACAGCAGGCGGCCCAGCTGACGACCGTGGGCGTGGTATTGCTCGATTGTGTCTTCGTTATGGATACCGGTCAGCAGACGCTCGTAGGCGATATGCAGCAGCGCCATCCCGGGGGCTTCATAAATACCGCGGCTTTTCGCTTCGATAATGCGGTTTTCAATCTGATCGCTCATCCCCAGACCGTGGCGGCCGCCGATGCGGTTGGCTTCCAGCATCATCTCGACGTCATCGGCGAAGGTTTTACCATTCAGCGCCACCGGATGGCCTTGCTCAAAGCGTACGGTTACCTCTTCCGCTGGGATCTTCACGTTTTCGTCCCAGAACTTCACGCCCATAATCGGGTTGACGATTTTCACGCTGGAATTGAGGAATTCGAGGTCTTTCGCTTCGTGCGTCGCGCCGAGCATGTTGGAGTCGGTGGAATAGGCTTTTTCAACCGACATCTTGTAGTCAAAGCCGCAGGCGATCATAAATTCGGACATTTCGTGACGGCCGCCGAGCTCATCGATGAAATCACTGTCCAGCCACGGCTTGTAAATCTGCAGTTCAGCATTGGTCAGCAGGCCGTAACGATAGAAACGTTCGATATCGTTGCCTTTATAGGTGCTGCCATCGCCCCAGATGTTGACGCCATCTTCTTTCATTGCCGCCACCAGCATGGTGCCGGTGACCGCGCGGCCCAGCGGCGTGGTGTTGAAGTAGGTCAACCCACCGGTGGTGTTATGGAAAGCGCCACACTGAATCGCCGCGATCCCTTCTGCGACCAGCTGTTTGCGGCAGTCGATCAGACGGGCACCTTCAGCGCCATACTCTTTCGCGCGGCGCGGAATAGCATCGTAGTCGTCTTCGTCCGGTTGACCCAGGTTAGCGGTATATGCATAAGGCACGGCGCCTTTTTTGCGCATCCATAACAGCGCGGCGCTGGTATCCAGTCCACCAGAGAAAGCGATACCAATACGTTGACCAACCGGGAGATGCTTGAGAATCGTCGTCATAAAATAAAACCCTGCTCGATAGACTGTGGTGAGTTCGACTCAACAACCTTAACTGCATTTTTATGCATTAATTGTGAGTATTCATTTAACCATCTTTTACTGGCGACAGGAAGGGCTTCATCATCTTTTTGCTAAAAAAGCCTGAAATACCAGCACAAACGGCAATCGGGGGCGATAAAAAGCATGTTGACAAAATATACTAATTGCCGATAGAATTCACCCCGATTTTATGTCCCGTCTTCGGTACCAAATCCCAGCAGTATTTGCGTCTTTTGCTCAATAAGAGTAAAATATGCCACGTTTCAGGCGCGGGGTGGAGCAGCCTGGTAGCTCGTCGGGCTCATAACCCGAAGGTCGTCGGTTCAAATCCGGCCCCCGCAACCACTTTCCCATTAAGTACTTTTTCAAATATACTGTGAGGACTAAGTGTCCTTCGTAGCCGAATTTGAAAGAATTCTTGCGGAAGGTGTTCCAGATCGCCATGGCGATCTCAGGGTTCAGTTATCTAAAGCCCCGATTTATCGGGGTTTTTTGTTATCTGACTTCAGAATAACTGGGCTATACGCCCTTTTTTTATGTCTTGGGGGTGGGTTTGTCCACATTAGAGCAAAAATTGACAGAGATGCTCACAGCGCCGGTTGAAGCGCTTGGCTTTGAGCTGGTCGGCATCGAATTTATTCGCGGTCGCACATCCACACTGCGCATCTATATTGATAGTGAAGATGGCATCAACGTTGATGATTGTGCTGATGTGAGCCACCAGGTAAGCGCCGTCATGGATGTTGAAGACCCGATCACTGTCGCTTACAACCTGGAAGTCTCTTCGCCTGGTCTCGACCGTCCGATGTTCACCGCCGAACACTACCAACGTTTCACTGGCGAAGAAGTTGCGCTGGTGCTGCGCATGGCGGTTCAGAACCGTCGCAAATGGCAGGGCATTATCAAAGCGGTAGACGGTGAAATGATCACGGTAACCGTCGAAGGCAAAGATGAAGTGTTCGCGCTGAGTAACATCCAGAAGGCGAACCTGGTTCCCCACTTTTAACAGTCTGGATTGAGGTGAAAGGCCCCGATGAACAAAGAAATTTTGGCTGTTGTTGAAGCCGTTTCCAACGAAAAAGCGCTGCCGCGCGAGAAAATTTTCGAAGCGCTGGAAAGCGCGCTGGCAACGGCCACCAAGAAAAAATACGAACAAGAGATCGACGTTCGCGTAGAAATCGACCGTAAGAGCGGCGATTTCGACACCTTCCGTCGCTGGCTGGTTGTTGAAGAGGTGACTCAGCCGACGCGCGAGATCACGCTGGAAGCAGCGCGTTACGAAGATGAAAGCATGAACGTCGGCGACTATGTCGAAGATCAGATTGAATCTGTTACCTTCGACCGTATCACCACGCAGACCGCTAAACAGGTTATCGTGCAGAAAGTCCGCGAAGCCGAGCGCGCGATGGTGGTCGATCAGTTCCGCGAGCACGAAGGTGAGATCATCACCGGCGTGGTGAAAAAAGTGAACCGCGACAACATCACCCTGGATCTGGGCAACAACGCTGAAGCCGTGATCCTGCGTGAAGATATGCTGCCGCGTGAAAACTTCCGTCCGGGCGACCGCATCCGCGGCGTACTGTACGCTGTCCGTCCGGAAGCGCGTGGCGCCCAGCTGTTCGTGACCCGTTCCAAACCTGAGATGCTGATCGAATTGTTCCGCATTGAAGTGCCGGAAATCGGTGAAGAAGTGCTGGAGATTAAAGCGGCGGCTCGCGATCCGGGCTCTCGTGCCAAAATCGCGGTGAAAACCAACGACAAGCGCATCGACCCGGTTGGCGCTTGCGTCGGTATGCGCGGTGCGCGCGTGCAGGCCGTCTCTACTGAGCTGGGCGGCGAACGCATCGATATCGTCCTGTGGGATGATAACCCGGCGCAGTTCGTGATCAACGCCATGGCGCCGGCAGACGTCGCGTCTATCGTGGTGGATGAAGATAAACACACCATGGATATCGCGGTAGAAGCGGGCAACCTGGCGCAGGCGATTGGCCGTAACGGTCAGAACGTTCGTCTGGCTTCGCAGCTCAGCGGCTGGGAACTCAACGTGATGACCGTTGACGACCTGCAGGCTAAGCACCAGGCGGAAGCGCATGCCGCTATCGATACCTTCACCAAATATCTCGATATTGATGAAGATTTCGCGACAGTGCTGGTTGAAGAAGGCTTCTCCTCGCTGGAAGAGCTGGCCTATGTGCCGATGAAAGAACTGCTGGAAATCGACGGTCTGGATGAAGCCACCGTTGAAGCACTTCGTGAGCGTGCGAAAAACGCACTGACTACGCTGGCGCTGGCTCAGGAAGAAAGCCTGGGAGATAACAAACCTGCCGATGATTTGTTGAATCTGGAAGGTCTGGATCGTGCCCTGGCATTCAAACTGGCTGCCCGTGGTGTTTGTACGCTGGAAGATCTCGCCGAGCAGGGCGTTGATGACCTGGCTGATATCGAAGGGATGACCGACGAGAAAGCTGGCGAGCTCATCATGGCCGCTCGCAACATTTGTTGGTTCGGCGACGAAGCGTAATAAACTGTAGCAGGAAGGAACAGCATGACAGATGTGACTATTAAAGCGCTGGCCTCAGAGATTCAGATCTCTGTGGATCGCCTGATACAGCAATTTGCTGACGCAGGCATCCGCAAATCGGCTGATGATTCTGTGACCGCGCAAGAGAAACAAACTTTGTTGACGCACCTGAACCGTGAACACGGCTCGGCGCCCGACAAGCTGACGTTGCAGCGTAAAACCCGCAGCACGTTGAATATTCCAGGTACCGGTGGAAAGAGTAAATCGGTACAAATCGAAGTCCGCAAGAAACGCACCTTTGTGAAACGCGATCCGCAAGAGGCTGAACGTCTGGCCGCGGAAGAGCAGGCGCAGCGTGAAGCGGAAGAGCAGGCCCGTCGTGAAGCTGAAGAAGCAGCGAAACGCGAGGCGCAATTAAAAGCTGAACGTGAGGCCGCAGAACAAGCTAAACGTGAAGTCGCTGATAAAGCGAAACGTGAAGCTGCGGAAAAAGACAAAGTGAGCAATCAACATACCGACGAAATGACCAAAACCGCCCAGGCTGAAAAGATCCGCCGTGAGAACGAAGCCGCGGAACTGAAGCGCAAATCGGAAGAAGAAGCACGCCGCAAACTTGAAGAAGAAGCGCGCCGTGTAGCGGAAGAAGCACGCCGTATGGCAGAAGAAAACGAAAAAAATTGGTCTGAAACCTCAGACAGCCCGGAAGATAGCAGCGACTATCACGTCACTACGTCACAGCATGCTCGTCAGGCTGAAGATGATAACGATCGTGAAGTTGAAGGCGGTCGCGGCCGTAGCCGTAGCAGCAAAGCGGCGCGTCCGGCGAAGAAAGGCAACAAACACGCTGAATCTAAAGCTGATCGTGAAGAAGCCCGTGCGGCCGTTCGCGGTGGTAAAGGCGGTAAGCACCGTAAAGGTTCCGCTCTGCAGCAGGGCTTCCAGAAGCCGGCGCAGGCCGTTAACCGTGACGTTATCATCGGCGAAACCATCACCGTTGGTGAACTGGCTAACAAGATGGCGGTGAAAGGTTCTCAGGTCATCAAAGCGATGATGAAACTGGGCGCCATGGCGACCATTAACCAGGTCATCGACCAGGAAACCGCGCAGCTGGTTGCCGAAGAGATGGGCCACAAAGTTATCCTGCGTCGTGAAAACGAACTGGAAGAAGCGGTAATGAGCGACCGTGACACCGGCGCTGCGGCTGAACCGCGCGCACCGGTCGTGACCATCATGGGTCACGTTGACCACGGTAAAACCTCGCTGCTGGACTATATTCGTTCTACTAAGGTTGCCTCCGGCGAAGCGGGTGGTATTACCCAGCACATCGGTGCTTACCACGTAGAAACCGACAACGGCATGATCACCTTCCTGGACACCCCGGGCCACGCCGCGTTTACCTCCATGCGTGCTCGTGGTGCGCAGGCGACGGATATCGTGGTTCTGGTGGTGGCGGCAGACGACGGCGTGATGCCGCAGACCATCGAAGCTATCCAGCACGCTAAAGCGGCGCAGGTACCGGTGGTGGTTGCGGTGAACAAAATCGATAAGCCAGAAGCTGATCCGGATCGCGTGAAGAATGAACTGTCCCAGTACGGCATCCTGCCGGAAGAGTGGGGCGGCGAGAGCCAGTTCGTCCACGTTTCCGCGAAAGCCGGTACCGGCATCGACGACCTGCTGGACGCGATTCTGCTGCAGGCTGAAGTTCTTGAACTGAAAGCTGTACGTAACGGTATGGCGAGCGGCGCGGTCATCGAGTCCTTCCTCGATAAAGGTCGTGGCCCGGTGGCTACCGTTCTGGTTCGCGAAGGTACTCTGCATAAGGGCGATATTGTCCTGTGTGGCTTTGAATATGGCCGCGTGCGTGCGATGCGTGACGAACTGGGTCGCGAAGTGCTGGAAGCGGGTCCGTCCATTCCGGTGGAAATCCTCGGTCTGTCCGGTGTGCCGGCTGCGGGTGATGAAGTGACTGTGGTTCGTGACGAGAAAAAAGCGCGTGAAGTGGCACTGTATCGTCAGGGCAAATTCCGTGAAGTTAAGCTCGCGCGTCAGCAGAAATCTAAGCTGGAAAACATGTTCGCTAACATGACCGAAGGCGAAGTTCACGAAGTGAACATCGTGCTGAAAGCGGACGTACAGGGTTCTGTCGAAGCGATTTCCGATTCCTTACTGAAACTGTCTACCGACGAAGTGAAAGTGAAGATCATCGGTTCCGGCGTAGGTGGTATCACCGAAACCGACGCGACCCTGGCAGCAGCATCCAACGCGATTCTGGTTGGCTTCAACGTTCGTGCCGATGCCTCTGCGCGTAAAGTTATCGAAGCGGAAAGCCTGGATCTGCGTTATTACTCCGTCATCTATAACCTGATCGACGAAGTGAAAGCGGCGATGAGCGGCATGCTGTCTCCGGAACTGAAACAGCAGATCATCGGTCTGGCTGAAGTGCGTGATGTGTTCAAATCGCCGAAATTCGGCGCCATCGCGGGCTGTATGGTTACCGAAGGGACGATCAAACGTCACAACCCAATCCGCGTCCTGCGTGACAACGTGGTTATCTATGAAGGCGAGCTGGAATCCCTGCGCCGCTTCAAAGATGACGTTAACGAAGTCCGTAACGGCATGGAATGTGGTATCGGTGTGAAGAACTACAACGACGTTCGCGTTGGCGATATGATCGAAGTGTTCGAAATCATCGAAATCCAGCGTAGCATCGATTAATCATTTGATGGCTAAGCAGCCGGGGAAGCGAAGCGCCACCCGGCAATCATTTTAAAAAGGGGCTTTTGGCCCCTTTTTTGTCTTTATTCTGGAGAACTTATTATGGCGAAAGAATTTGGTCGCCCGCAGCGTGTGGCCCAGGAGATGCAAAAAGAGATTGCCATCATCCTGCAACGTGAAATCAAAGATCCGCGTCTGGGTATGATGACCACCGTTTCCGGTGTGGAAATGTCCCGTGACCTGGCCTATGCCAAGGTGTATGTCACCTTCCTCAACGACAAAGATGAAGCCGCGGTGAAAGCGGGCATCAAAGCGCTGCAGGAAGCTTCTGGTTTTATCCGCTCCCTGCTGGGTAAAGCGATGCGTCTGCGTATCGTGCCGGAACTGACTTTCTTCTACGACAACTCGCTGGTGGAAGGGATGCGTATGTCCAACCTGGTCACCAGCGTGGTGAAACACGACGATGAACGTCGTGTGAACCCGGACGACAGCAAGGAGGACTGATGAGTCGTCCTCGTCGTCGCGGCCGCGACGTGCACGGCGTATTGTTGCTGGACAAGCCTCAGGGCGCTTCCAGTAACGATGTGCTGCAGAAAGTAAAGCGTATTTATAACGCCAACCGCGCTGGCCACACCGGCGCGCTGGATCCGCTGGCGACCGGTATGCTGCCAGTGTGTCTTGGCGAAGCGACCAAGTTTTCCCAGTATCTGCTGGACTCCGATAAGCGTTATCGCGTGATCGCCAAACTGGGCCAGCGCACGGATACCTCCGATGCCGACGGTCAGGTGGTGGAAGAGCGTCCGCTAACCTTTAGCGACGAGCAGCTGGCGGCGGCGCTGGATAGTTTCCGCGGCGAGACGCAGCAGGTACCGTCGATGTACTCGGCGCTGAAGTATCAGGGCAAGAAGCTGTACGAGTATGCTCGTCAGGGCATTGAGGTCCCGCGTGAAGCCCGGCCGATTACGGTCTATGAGCTGCTGTTTATTCGCCATAAAGGCGATGAACTGGAGCTGGAGATCCACTGCTCGAAAGGCACCTACATCCGGACGATTATCGATGATTTAGGTGAAAAGCTCGGCTGCGGCGCGCACGTGATTTTCCTGCGTCGCCTGGCGGTGAGCAAATACCCGGTTGAGCGGATGGTGACCCTCGAGCAGCTGCAGGCGCTGGTCGATCAGGCGGCAGCGCAGGATATTCCTGCCGCGCAGCTGCTTGATCCGCTGCTGATGCCGATGGACAGCCCGGCGTCGGACTATCCGCTGGTGGCGATTCCGGAGACCTCCGCGGTTTACTTTAAAAACGGTAACCCGGTTCGTCAGTCAGGCGCGCCGCTTAACGGGCTGGTGCGGGCGATGGAAAACGAATCCGGCAAGTTTCTCGGCATGGGCGAAATTGACGATGAAGGCCGCGTGGCGCCGCGTCGTCTGGTGGTGGAATACCCGGCGTAAGCGCTTTTCTTGCGATAAAAGCCTGCTACGAGTAGAATATCGCCGCTTAACGTCCGCTAAAGTGTTTTAACATTTTCGGGCGTTGCATCAGGGGTCGCTGAATTAGAGATCGGCACCCTTTCTTTCTTTTAATTTTTGGAGTTCTAAAATGTCTCTAAGCGTTGAAGCTAAAGCAAAAATCGTTTCTGAGTTTGGTCGTGGCGAAAACGACAGCGGTTCTACCGAAGTTCAGGTTGCACTGCTGACTGCACAGATCAACCACCTGCAGGGCCACTTTGCAGAGCACAAAAAAGATCACCACAGCCGTCGTGGTCTGCTGCGCATGGTTTCTCAGCGTCGTAAACTGCTCGACTACCTGAAACGTAAAGATGTTGCACGTTACGCTGCGCTGATCGAGCGTCTGGGTCTGCGTCGCTAATTCTGCGAGTTTCAGAAAAAGGGGCCTGACGGCCCCTTTTTTCGACCGGGCGGCAGCAATTCATTCAAAACTCATGTATTGTTGCTAGTAATGATCTTCATGCAGAGGTTCGCGCGGCTAATGAGAGGCTTCATCCGCAGGGGCGGGTAAAGGTTGTCATTAGTCGCGAGGATGCAGAGGATCGGGTCAATAGACGCTATGTCTTTGATATGGCGTGATTTATAGATAAAAAGGATAGAATTTTGCTTAATCCGATCGTTCGTAAATTCCAGTACGGCCAGCATACCGTAACCCTGGAAACCGGCATGATGGCGCGCCAGGCAACGGCCGCTGTGATGGTTAGCATGGATGACACCGCGGTATTCGTGACCGTTGTGGGTCAGAAAAAAGCGAAGCCAGGCCAGGACTTTTTCCCGCTGACTGTTAACTACCAGGAGCGTACTTACGCTGCCGGTAAAATCCCGGGTGGTTTCTTCCGTCGTGAAGGCCGTCCAAGCGAAGGCGAAACCCTGATCGCGCGTCTGATTGACCGCCCGGTTCGCCCGCTGTTCCCGGAAGGCTTCGTTAACGAAGTTCAGGTTATCGCCACCGTCGTTTCCGTTAACCCGCAGGTTAACCCGGATATCGTCGCGATGATCGGCGCTTCCGCTGCGCTGTCCCTGTCTGGTATTCCGTTCAATGGCCCAATCGGCGCCGCGCGCGTGGGTTACATCAACGACCAGTACGTACTGAACCCAACCCAGGAAGAACTGAAGTCCAGCAAACTGGATCTGGTGGTTGCCGGTACTGAAGCGGCCGTGCTGATGGTTGAATCCGAGGCTGAACTGCTGAGCGAAGACCAGATGCTGGGCGCGGTGGTCTTCGGCCACGAGCAGCAGCAGATTGTTATTCAGAACATCAACGACCTGGTGAAAGAAGCCGGTAAACCGCGTTGGGACTGGCAGCCAGAAGCCGTCAACGAAGCGCTGAACGCGCGCGTGGCTGCGCTGGCTGAATCCCGCCTGAGCGATGCTTACCGTATCACCGACAAACAAGAGCGTTACGCTCAGGTTGACGTGATCAAATCTGAAACCATCGCCACGCTGGTAGCAGAAGATGAAACCCTGGACGCTAACGAGCTGGGTGAAATCCTGCACGCCATCGAGAAAAACGTGGTTCGTAGCCGCGTACTGGCAGGCGAGCCGCGTATCGATGGCCGCGAAAAAGACATGATCCGTGGTCTGGACGTTCGTACCGGCGTACTGCCGCGTACTCACGGTTCCGCACTGTTCACCCGTGGCGAAACGCAGGCGCTGGTTACCGCGACTCTGGGTACCGCACGCGACGCGCAGAACATCGACGAACTGATGGGCGAGCGCACCGACTCCTTCCTGTTCCACTACAACTTCCCTCCGTACTCCGTAGGCGAAACTGGCATGGTGGGTTCTCCGAAGCGTCGTGAAATCGGTCACGGTCGTCTGGCTAAGCGCGGCGTATTGGCCGTGATGCCGACTATCGACGAATTCCCGTACACCGTTCGCGTGGTGTCTGAAATCACCGAATCCAACGGTTCTTCTTCCATGGCCTCCGTCTGTGGCGCCTCTCTGGCGCTGATGGATGCGGGTGTGCCGGTGAAAGCCGCCGTTGCGGGTATCGCAATGGGTCTGGTGAAAGAAGGCGACAACTTCGTCGTTCTGTCTGACATCCTGGGTGACGAAGACCACCTTGGCGATATGGACTTCAAAGTTGCGGGTTCCCGCGACGGTATCTCTGCGCTGCAGATGGATATCAAAATTGAAGGTATCACCAAAGAAATCATGCAGGTTGCTCTGAACCAGGCTAAAGGTGCGCGTCTGCACATCCTGGGCGTGATGGAGCAGGCGATTAACGCGCCGCGCGGCGATATCTCTGAATTCGCACCGCGTATCCACACCATCAAGATCAACCCGGACAAGATCAAAGACGTTATCGGTAAAGGCGGTTCTGTTATCCGTGCCCTGACCGAAGAAACCGGCACCACCATCGAAATCGAAGATGACGGTACCGTGAAGATCGCAGCGACCGACGGCGATAAAGCACAGCATGCTATCCGTCGTATCGAAGAGATCACCGCTGAGATCGAAGTTGGCCGCATCTACAATGGTAAAGTGACCCGTATCGTTGACTTTGGCGCGTTCGTTGCCATCGGCGGCGGTAAAGAAGGTCTGGTTCACATCTCGCAGATCGCTGATAAGCGCGTTGAGAAAGTGACTGACTACCTGCAGATGGGTCAGGAAGTGCCGGTTAAGGTTCTGGAAGTTGACCGCCAGGGCCGTGTTCGTCTGAGCATCAAAGAAGCAACTGAACAGACTCCGTCTGCCGCAGCGCCGGAAGCTCCGGTCGCCGAGCAGGGCGAGTAAGGTTGCCGTTAGCCCTCCGCTTTTGCGGAGGGCGTTTTACGGGCAGGACGCCTCGTTTGCAGCCGGGGAACAGGACGTTCATCCAATCGTTGTCTTCGGGAGTGGGAAATGAAGCCTTTTTTGCGCTGGTGTTTCGTGGCGACAGCTCTCACGCTGGCAGGATGCAGTAGCACCGCCTGGCGTAAGGACGCCGTCCTCGCAGTACCATTGCAACCGACTTTACAGCAAGAAGTGATTCTGGCACGCATGGAACAAATTCTTGCCAGTCGGGCTTTATCCGATGACGAACGCGCACAGCTTTTATATGAGCGCGGAGTGTTGTATGATAGTCTCGGTCTGAGGGCATTAGCGCGAAATGATTTTTCACAAGCGCTGGCAATCCGACCCGATATGCCTGAAGTATTCAATTACTTAGGCATTTACTTAACGCAGGCAGGCAATTTTGATGCTGCCTATGAAGCGTTTGATTCTGTACTTGAGCTTGATCCAACTTACAACTACGCGCACTTGAACCGCGGTATCGCCCTGTATTACGGCGGCCGGGCTAAGTTAGCGCAAGATGATCTGCTGGCGTTTTATCAAGACGATCCCAATGATCCTTTCCGTAGCCTGTGGCTTTATATCGCCGAGCGTAAACTCGACGAGAAGCGGGCGCTTGAAGCACTCAGAGAGCGCTTAAACAAGTCGGACAAAGAGCAATGGGGATGGAACATTGTCGAGTTCTACCTTGGCGACATTAGCGAAAAAGAGCTGATGACTCGTCTGAAGGCAGACGCAACGGATAACACCTCGCTCGCTGAGCATCTCAGTGAAACCAACTTCTATTTAGGTAAGTACTACCTAAGTCTGGGGGACAAGGACAGCGCTACGGCACTGTTCAAACTGGCGGTCGCTAACAACGTACATAACTACGTTGAGCACCGATACGCATTGTTGGAATTATCGCTCTTGGGCCAGGAGCAAGATGACCTGGCAGAATCGGACCAGCAATAGCTGACGAACACATCAGCCCATAGTTTTTTGCTTGCCATCACCTTTGCGGGTGAGGGCGTTGTTGTTCGTTAATACACCTACTTTGAGCCGGTTCACACTTTTCAATGAAAATTACCGTAAATTTTCACGATGAGTTATGTAGACTGGCCGCCATTAATTTTGAGGCACACGTACTACATGGCTGAATTCGAAACCACTTTTGCAGATCTGGGCCTGAAGGCTCCCATCCTTGAAGCGCTTAACGATCTGGGTTACGAAAAACCATCTCCGATCCAGGCTGAGTGCATTCCGCATCTGCTGGACGGCCGCGATGTTCTGGGTATGGCCCAGACCGGTAGCGGTAAAACCGCAGCGTTCTCTTTACCGCTGCTGAACAATATTGATCCTGAGCTGAGAGCACCACAGATTCTGGTGCTGGCGCCGACCCGCGAACTGGCGGTACAGGTTGCTGAAGCAATGACGGAATTCTCTAAACATATGCGCGGCGTAAACGTGGTTGCCCTGTACGGCGGCCAGCGTTATGACGTGCAGCTGCGCGCTCTGCGTCAGGGTCCGCAGATCGTTGTCGGTACCCCAGGTCGTCTGCTGGACCACCTGAAGCGCGGCACGCTGGATCTCTCTAAACTGAGCGGTCTGGTACTGGACGAAGCCGATGAAATGCTGCGCATGGGCTTTATCGAAGACGTAGAAACCATTATGGCGCAGATCCCGGAAGGTCATCAGACCGCGCTGTTCTCTGCCACCATGCCGGAAGCGATTCGTCGCATTACCCGCCGCTTTATGAAAGAGCCGCAGGAAGTGCGCATTCAGTCCAGCGTCACCACGCGCCCGGACATCAGCCAGAGCTACTGGACGGCCTACGGCATGCGTAAAAACGAAGCGCTGGTGCGCTTCCTGGAAGCGGAAGACTTTGATGCGGCGATTATCTTCGTGCGTACCAAAAACGCGACCCTGGAAGTGGCTGAAGCGCTGGAGCGTAGCGGCTATAACAGCGCCGCGCTGAACGGCGATATGAACCAGGCGCTGCGTGAGCAGACGCTGGAGCGTCTGAAAGACGGTCGTCTGGACATTCTGATCGCTACCGACGTTGCGGCCCGTGGTCTGGACGTTGAGCGTATCAGCCTGGTTGTTAACTATGACATCCCGATGGATTCCGAGTCTTACGTTCACCGTATCGGCCGTACCGGTCGTGCGGGTCGTGCTGGCCGCGCCCTGCTGTTCGTTGAGAACCGCGAGCGTCGCCTGCTGCGTAACATCGAACGTACGATGAAACTGACGATCCCTGAAGTAGAACTGCCAAACGCAGAACTGCTGGGCAAACGTCGCCTGGAAAAATTCGCGGCTAAAGTTCAGCAGCAGCTGGAAAGCAGCGATCTGGACCAGTACCGTGCGCTGCTGGCGAAAATCCAGCCGACGGCGGAAGGCGAAGAGCTGGACGTGGAAACGCTGGCCGCCGCGCTGCTGAAAATGGCCCAGGGCGAACGTTCTCTGATCGTCCCGCCGGATGCGCCGATGCGTCCTAAGCGTGAGTTCCGCGATCGTGATGACCGTTTCGAGCGTCGTGGCGACCGTAATGACCGCGGCCCGCGTGGCGATCGTGAAGATCGTCCGAAGCGTGAGCGTCGTGATGTTGGCGAGATGGAACTGTACCGCATTGAAGTAGGCCGTGATGACGGCGTTGAAGTTCGTCATATCGTTGGCGCGATCGCTAACGAAGGCGATATCAGCAGCCGTTACATCGGTAACATCAAGCTGTTCGGTTCTCACTCCACCATCGAACTGCCGAAAGGTATGCCGGGCGAAGTACTGCAGCACTTTACTCGCACCCGCATCCTGAACAAACCGATGAACATGCAGCTGATGGGCGATGCGCAGCCGCGCACTGAACGTCGTGGCGGCGGTGAACGTCGTGAAGGCGGTCGTGGTTTCGGCGGTGAGCGTCGTGAAGGCGGCCGTAGCTTCGGTGGCGAACGTCGTGAAGGCGGTCGTGGTGATGGTCGTCGTTTCAGCGGCGAACGTCGTGAAGGCCGTGCGCCGCGTCGTGACGATGCAGCTGCGCCGCGCCGTGATGACTCCGCTGGTCGTCGTCGTTTCGGTGGCGATGCGTAATTAGCGCAACACGCTAGCGTAAAGTAAATAATACAGCCCCGATCGTCATGATTGGGGCTTTTTTTATTTCTTTTGTACTCGTGTACTGGTACAGTGCGTCGCACCCACTGTGGGAAAGTTTGTTTGACTGGAGATTTCGGTAAATGGCGACACTAACCACTACGACCACCCGGCCGTCCCTGTTTGGCGGCGTGGTGATTATCGGCGGCACGATTATTGGCGCGGGCATGTTCTCGCTGCCGGTGGTGATGTCCGGCGCGTGGTTCTTCTGGTCGCTGGCGGCGCTGGTTTTTACCTGGTTCTGCATGTTGCACTCCGGTCTGATGATCCTGGAAGCCAACCTCAACTACCGGATTGGCTCCAGTTTCGACACCATCACCAAAGACCTGCTCGGCAAGGGCTGGAACCTGGTGAACGGCGTGTCGATCGCCTTTGTGCTGTATATCCTGACCTACGCCTATATTTCGGCGAGCGGTTCGATCCTGCACCATACCTTCAGTGAAATGTCGCTGAACGTACCGGCGCGCGCGGCGGGCTTCGGCTTTGCGCTGCTGGTGGCATTTATTGTCTGGATGAGCACCAAAGCGGTGAGCCGCATGACGGCTATCGTGCTCGGCGCCAAGGTCATCACCTTCTTCCTGACCTTCGGCAGCCTGCTGGGACACGTCGAACCGACGACGCTGTTTAACGTCGCGGAGAAGAATGCCTCCTATGCGCCCTACCTGCTGATGACGCTGCCGTTCTGCCTGGCCTCGTTTGGCTATCACGGTAACGTGCCGAGCCTGATGAAATATTATGGTAAGGATCCGCGCACCATTACCCGCTGTCTGATTTACGGTACGCTGCTGGCGCTGGGTCTGTACGTGGTCTGGCTGCTGGTGACGATGGGCAATATCCCGCGTCCGCAGTTTATCGATATTGCGCAGAAGGGCGGTAACATTGATGTACTGGTGCAGGCCCTGAGCGGCGTACTGAATAACCGCGGCCTGGATCTGCTGCTGGTAGTGTTCTCCAACTTTGCCGTCGCCAGTTCGTTCCTCGGCGTGACGCTGGGTCTGTTCGACTATCTGGCGGATCTGTTTGGCTTTGACGATAGCGCGATGGGGCGCTTTAAAACCGCGCTGTTGACCTTTATCCCGCCGATGATTGGCGGGCTGGTGAAACCAGATGGTTTCCTTTACGCCATCGGCTATGCCGGCCTGGCGGCGACGGTATGGGCGGCCATTGTGCCGGCGCTGCTGGCCCGCGCTTCGCGTAAACGCTTCGGCAGCCCACAGTTCCGCGTGTGGGGCGGAAAAGCGATGATTGTGCTGATCCTGCTCTTTGGTCTCGGCAACGCGGTGGTGCACTTCCTGTCGAGCTTTAATCTGCTGCCGGTTTATCAGTAAGGTTAATGCCCGGTGGCATAACATCCACCGGGCTGACGTTTGTGTTACCCCAACAGCTCCTCTTTCACCTGCATCGCCAAATCAAACGAATGCAGGCGAGCCTGATGGTCGAAGATCTGGCCGTTGACCATGATTTCATCCGCCTCGGTTTCGCGCAGAATGGACTCTAAGCCGTGGCGGACTTTCGTTTTATCGCCGACCAGCGACATGCTTAACGCCTGCTGCACGCCATACTGCTCGGACGCTGACCACAGCTGATGCATATTTTCCACCGGCGGCGGCAGCTGTCCGGTTTCGCCGCGCCGCAGCTTAACGAACGCCTGCTGCATAGAGGTAAAGAGGAACTCCGCATCGCGGTTGCTGTCGGCGGCGATAATATTGATACACACCATCGCGTACGGTTTTTCCAGCCGCGCCGAAGGTTTGAAATTGCTGCGATACAGATGCAGCGCCTGGAACAGCATATCCGGCGCGAAATGCGAGGCGAAAGCAAACGGCAGGCCGAGCTGCGCCGCCAGCTGGGCGCTGTACAGGCTTGAGCCCAGCAGCCACACCGGAATTCGTTCGCCATAGCCGGGAACCGGACGCACGTGCGGGTTCGGATCGCGGGCGTCAAACCAGTCCACCAGTTCCGCCACGTCGCGCGGGAAGTTATCGACATCGCCGCTCATATGGCGGCGCAGGGCGCGCATGGTCGGCTGATCGCTGCCTGGCGCGCGGCCAAGGCCGAGATCGATACGCCCGGGATAAAGGGTATTCAGGGTGCCGAACTGCTCGGCGATCACCAGCGGTGAGTGGTTGGGCAGCATCACCCCGCCGGAACCGAGATGCAGAGTGGTGGTATTGGCGGCGAGATAGCCTATCAGCACTGAGGTCGCCGCGCTGGCAATGCCGACCATATTATGGTGCTCCGCCAGCCAGTAGCGGTGATAGCCGCGCGATTCGGCCAGCCTGGCGAGATCCAGAGAGTGGGTAAAGGCTTCTTTGGCAGAAGATCCTTGCGGGATCGGCGCCAGGTCGAGCACCGAGAACGGAACAGATTTGTCAGTCATAAAGGCTCACTTTGCTACAGCATCGTCATCAGATTGAAGGTCTTCTTCCAGCCTGGCGCATCCTGGACGCGCCAGCCAGAAAAGCTGCATCTTTAATAATGCATTAAAATCTGAGCACTGTTGTTAACAAAGTGAGCGGTTTATCAGGCTTGCAGCACCAGACCGGGCAGCCGTTTCCAGTAGCCGTTGCAATCACTATTGCTGGTAAGATCCAGTGGCGCAGCACCGTTTTCGTTGGCGCGGAAGGCCTCTAGCATAGCGAAGGTTTCGTTGCCCATCGGCGACAGGCGCACCATATCCACCAGGCCGTGCATCGAGGTTAACTCGTTGCCAAGGTTATAGACGTAGCCGCTCATCGTCTGGATACCGTTGAGCACGAACACCTGCTGGTTCTCCTGCGACAGCATGCTGCGTCCGGTCGGGTACTTGATGCAGCAGGTTTCGCATTCGTCCTTTGGCCGGTCTTCCGAGCGGGCGGTAAAGCAGCGCGCGGAATAGGCCAGCGGCAGATGGCCGTAGCTCAGCACTTCCACTTCAAACTGGTTGCGAATACCCAGCTCTTCGCACTGGGTCAGTAAATTTGCCAGCCAGGCGCGGGAAAGCTCTACCGGCATGCACCAACGCATCATGCCTTGTTTCAGCAGCAGGCGCAGAGTGACGGCGTTATAGCAGTTCAGCGCATGCCCGGCGACGAACGGCAGCTTGCGTTCGGCGCAGAGGTTCACCACGCCAAGGTCGCTGGCCTCAATCAGGAACTCGCCGTTAGCGACATAGCGCTTCAGTTCGCCCAGTTCGGAAGAGGCCTGCACCAGCGCGAGGGTAGACAGCACCACCTGTTTGCCGCTACCGGCCAGCGCTTTTGCCATCTCGATCCAGTCGCCAACTTTGGTGGCGCGGCGTTTGCTGCACACGGCTTCGCCGAGATAAATGGTGTCGGCGCTGCTGTTTGCCGCCTGCTGGTAAAAATCTTCCAGCGTCTCTTTTGGCCAGTAGTACAGCACCGGCCCTAATGAATATTTCATGTTTCTCACTGCCATTTACGGTGATAGGCGCCAAGGGTGGTTTGCGTCCCTTCGGACATCGAACCAAGGGTTTCCATCCAGGCGGATTGCGGCACAAAATTCTGCGGATCGGCTTTGCAGCGGTCGATCGCCTGGCGCCAGACTTTCGCCACCTGGGTGACGTACGCCGGGCTGCGCTGACGGCCTTCGATTTTCACCGAGGCGATATTGGCGGCCATCAATTCCGGCAACAGCTCCAGGGTGTTGAGGCTGGTGGGTTCTTCCAGCGCGTGATAGCGCTCGCCATCGACCAGATAGCGGCCTTTGCACAGCGTCGGATAGCCGGCGTTTTCGCCATCCTGATAGCGGTCGATCAGCACCTCATTAAGGCGAGATTCCAGCCCCTGCGGCGTTTGCTGCCAACGCACGAAGCGGGCAGGTGAACAGGCGCCGACGGTATTCGGCGATTCGCCGGTCAGGTAGGAAGAGAGATAGCAGCGGCCTTCCGCCATGATGCACAGGCTACCGAAGGCGAAGACTTCCAGCGGCACCGGCGTGGCGCGGGCCAACTGCTTCACCTGGTGAATAGATAACACTCGTGGTAGTACGACGCGTGCCACGTCAAAGTTGCGATGATAGAAGCGAATCGCCTCTTCATTGGTAGCGGAAGCCTGCACCGAAACGTGACGCTCAATGTGTGGATAACGCTCCGCGGCGTACTCCAGCATGGCGATATCGGCCAGGATCAGCGCATCGGCGCCCAGCTGGGCGGCCATGTCCACCGCGCGCTGCCAGCGGGCGTAGCCGTCGGGATGGGCGAAGGTGTTGATCGCAATATGTAGCTTACGACGGTGCTGATGCACAAAGCTGACGGCTTCCTGCAGTTTCTTTTCGGTGAAATTAAGGCCGGCAAAGTGGCGGGCGTTGGTGTCATCTTTCAGCCCGATATAGACGGCATCGGCGCCGTTTTCGATGGCCGCCTTAAGCGCCGGAAGGTTACCGGCTGGGCAGAGCAGCTCCATAATTTTTCCTGAAAAATGCGGCCCGTCAGGGACGCTGAATGGTTAACGAGCAGGGATTTTAGTTAACCTTCTGGTGACAATTTTTGATTTGAGGCAGTTAAAAGTGTATTGGTGGCGCCAATAACTGGCGGCCGTCATCGCGTTTTTGTTGATTTACGCCGCTATGTTGTTTATGTGATATGGCACAATAGCGGAACAATTGCATTCATGGAGTAAAGCTTGTGTTGGATAAACTGCGTTCCCGGCTGGTCCACTTTGGCCCGTCTTTACTGAGCGTGCCGGTTAAGCTGGCGCCTTTTGCCCTCAAGCGCCAGGTGCTGGAGCAGGTGCTAAGCTGGCAGTTCCGTCAGGCGCTGGCAGAGGGAGAACTGGCGTTTCTCGAGGGGCGCTGGTTAAGTATTCATGTGCGTGACATCGGTCTGCTGTGGTATACCTCGGTAGTCGATGGTCGCCTGGTGGTCAGCCAGCAGGCCGACGCCGACGTCAGCTTCAGCGCCGACGCCAGCGATCTGTTAATGATTGCCGCGCGCAAGCAGGATCCGGATACGCTATTCTTCCAGCGTCGTCTGGTGATTGAAGGCGATACGGAGCTGGGGCTGTACGTAAAAAATTTGATGGACGCCATTGAGCTCGAGCAGATGCCAAAAGCGCTGCGCGTGATGTTGCTGCAACTGGCGGATTTTGTCGAAGCTGGACTGAAGAGCCCGCAGAAACCTGAACAGACATCGGTAGGTGAGGCATGCTGATTCGAGTGGAGATTGGGATTGATGCACCGGGAATCGACGCGCTGCTGCGTCGTACCTTCGGCCGCGATGCCGAAGCGCAGCTGGTGCACGATCTGCGTGAAGATGGACTGATCACGCTGGGGGTGGTGGCAACGGATGATGAAGGCCAGGTGATCGGCTACGTTGCCTTCAGCCCGGTTGCAGTGGAAGGTGAAGAGCTGCAGTGGGTCGGTCTGGCGCCGTTGGCGGTGGATGAACACTATCGTGGACAGGGCATTGGCCGGCAACTGGTCTATGAAGGGCTGGATTCGCTGAATGAGTTCGGCTATGCCGCGGTGGTGACGCTGGGCGACCCGGATTTATACCGTCGCTTCGGCTTTGAGCCGGCCGCGCGCTTCGATCTCCGCTGCCGCTGGCCGGACAGCGCGGAGGCGTTCCAGGTTCACCGTCTGGCGGATGACGCTCTCGAAGGCGTCCACGGCCAGGTAGAATACAGCGACCATTTTAATCGCCTTTGAGCCTCGCCAGCAGGGTATCGAAGGCATCCTCTCCGGCAACGAGGCGCTCTTTTTCGCGCTTCGTTAGCTGCTTAACGCGGTATTCCAGTCGCAACGCAAGTGAGTGTTCACCAACCTCGTGGCTAAAGGCCAGCAGCAGGTCGCCTTTACCGCGCAACGCCTTCGCGCCTTTTCCCGCCTGATGCTGGCGAAAGCGGCGCGGCACATCGGTGGTGATGCCGGTATAAAGGCGATTGTCCGCGGTTCGAATGAGATACAGAAACCAGCACACGGTCACAAAGTCACTATGGTAAGGTGTGTGCACCATAGCATAATGGAGAAGAAAGATGGAAACCCTTGCTGCCATTGGTCGCTGGCTGAGTAAGCAGCACGTCGTCACCTGGTGCGTCTCCCGCGACGACGAGCTGTGGTGTGCGAATGCCTTTTACGTCTATGACCAGGATACCGTGGCCTTTTATCTGCTCAGCGATGAGCACACCCGCCACGGTCAGATGACCGGCGAACGGGCGAAAGTGGCCGGTACGGTTAATGGCCAGCCAAAAACCGTGGCCCTGATCCGCGGCGTGCAGTTCAAAGGCGAGATCCGTCGTCTGAGCGGTGACGAAGAGGCGCGGATGCGCCAGCGCTACGTCAAGCGCTTTCCAGTGGCCCGCATGCTGTCGGCGCCGGTATGGGAGATTCGTCCGGACGAAATCAAGTTTACCGATAACACGCTGGGCTTCGGGAAAAAGTTACACTGGCGGCGTGATGCCGGCGCCGAGCAGGCGTAGCGCTTCGCGATTGAAGGCCGGCAGATCGTCCGGCGTTCTGCTGGTGACCAGCTGTTCGTTATCGACCACCACCTCCTGGTCGTAAAACTCGCCCCCGGCGTTTTTCACATCCACCACGATAGGCTTCACCGCCGTGAGCTTACGCCCGCGGATCACATCGGCGCTGATCAGCAGCTGTGGGCCATGGCAGATGGCAAACACCGGCTTCCCGCCGTTGACGAAATCGCGGGTAAAGGTGACGAAGCGTTCATCCCCGCGCAGCTGATCAGGGGAATAGCCCCCGGGCAGCAGCAAGGCATCAAATTCGCCCGGTGTGACGTCATCAATGGCTCTGTCGATGGCCACCTCCGCTTCTCCCTGTTTACCCTTCACCGTCTTGCCAGCCTGCTTTTCGATCGTGACGACCTGATGCCCGGCGAGCTTGAACGCGTCGGCGGGAGAGGTAAATTCAGAATCTTCAAAGTCGTCGGTAATGAGCACGGCTATCTTTTTACTCATGCTTCCTCCGCTATCTGGATGGTCAATGAGGTAATTCCATGATGATGGTGGATACTTACCTTGTAAGGTATTAAGCCTGGAACATGAGCCCGAAAGTGCAAGGCGGAGAATTCTGTAAAGGAGAATCAATGAGTCAGGTATTATTAACCGGTGCGACCGGGTTAGTTGGCGGTCACTTACTCCGGCTGCTGCAGAATGAGCCAAGCATCAGCACCATCGCCGCGCCGACGCGTCGCCCTCTGGCGCCGGCGGAAGGTGTCTTTAATCCCCACGATCCCCAGCTGACCGATGCCCTGGCGCAGGTAGTCGACCCGGTCGATATCGTCTTCTGTTGCCTGGGGACGACGCGTCGGGAAGCGGGAAGCAAAGAGGCCTTTGTCCATGCTGACTACACGCTGGTGGTTGATACCGCGCTGACCGGCAAACGACTTGGTGCGCAGCATATGCTGGTGGTTAGCGCGATGGGCGCCAATGCCCACTCGCCGTTTTTCTACAATCGGGTGAAGGGGGAAATGGAGGCGGCGTTGATTGAACAGGCCTGGCCGCGGCTGACCATCGCCCGGCCGTCGATGCTGTCAGGCGAGCGGGAAAAAAAACGGGCCAATGAGACTTTCCTCGAACCGCTGTTCCGGCTGCTGCCAGGAAACTGGAAAGCGATTCCGGCCCGTGACGTGGCGATTGCCCTGCTGGCGGAGGCGCTGTCGCCCTCCCAGGAAGGCGTGCAAATTCTGACGTCATCCCAGCTGCGGGAGCGCGCCGCGCAGCAGGCTGAATAGCGTTTTGCAAACGCAAATATCCGGCGTACTATTCACGGCTTCAATTCATATCCACATTTCTTGCTGGGGAATGCTATGACTGGTCAGTCTTCATCTCAGGCGGCGTCACCGTTTCAATGGTGGAAACCCGCGCTTTTCTTTCTCGTCGTGATTGTCGGCCTGTGGTTCGTCAAATGGCAGCCCTATTACGGGAAAGCCTTCACCGCCGCGGAAACCCACAGTATCGGTAAATCCATTCTCGCCCAGGCCGACGCCAATCCGCTGAAAGCCGCGTGGGACTATGCGATGGTTTACTTCCTCGCCGTCTGGAAAGCGGCAGTGCTCGGCGTGCTGCTCGGGTCGCTGATTCAGGTGCTCATCCCGCGCGATTGGCTGCTGCGCACCCTGGGACAATCGCGTTTTCAGGGCACGCTGCTGGGGGCGATTTTTTCACTGCCTGGCATGATGTGCACCTGCTGCGCCGCGCCGGTCGCGGCTGGCATGCGTAAACAACAGGTGTCGATGGGCGGGGCGCTGGCGTTCTGGATGGGTAACCCGCTGCTCAACCCGGCGACACTGGTGTTTATGGGCTTTGTCCTGGGCTGGCAGTTTGCGCTGGTTCGCCTGGTCGCTGGCCTGGCGACGGTGCTGATTGTTGCGACCCTGGTGCAGAAATGGGTGAAAGAGGCGGCGACGCAGCCGGTAGCGGTGCCTGCTGCACCGTCTGAAGCGGCCAGAGACAGCTTCTTTAGCCGCTGGCTGCGGGCGCTGTGGACCCTGTTCTGGAACACGATCCCGGTTTATATCCTCGCGGTACTGGTGCTGGGAGCGGCGCGGGTCTGGCTGTTCCCGCACGCCGATGGCGCGGTGGATAACACGTTGTTCTGGGTCATCGCGATGGCGATCGCCGGCTGCCTGTTTGTGATCCCTACCGCGGCGGAAATTCCGATTGTGCAGACGATGATGCTGGCTGGCATGGGGACAGCGCCCGCGCTGGCGCTGCTCATCACTCTGCCGGCGGTGAGCGTGCCGTCGCTGATTATGCTGCGCAAAGCCTTCCCGGCCAAAGCGCTGTGGCTGACGGGCGGACTGGTGGCGCTTTGCGGGGCGATTGTCGGTGCGCTGGCGCTGGTGTAGTTTGCCGTAAACGTATGGATAGCCGGATTGGCTGGCGGGCGGCTACGCCTTACCCGGCACCCAACGCATAGGGGACGGTAGCCCGGCTAAGCGCAGCGCCAGCCGGGAGACTGCAGGTTTATTTGATGTAGGTAAAGGCGGTAGTCACCCGGGACACGCCGCTCACCCGGCTGGCAATATCCGCGGCAGCCCGGCCTTCGCGCTCGGTCACCAGCCCCATCAGGAAGACTTCGCTGTTTTCCGTGGTCACCTTCACGTTCGAGGATTTGACCTGATCGGTGCTCAGGAGCTGCGAACGCACCTTGGTGGTGATCCAGGTATCAGACGAGGCGGTCCCTAAACCAATCGGCTGGCCCTGGCGCACTTCATTAAACACTTCCGTGGTCCCTTCCACGCCCATGGCGATTTGCTTGGCGCGGGCGGAGAGGTCCGGCGTCGGCGACTGGCCGGTCAGCAGGACTTTGCCCTGATAAGCCGTGACGTTGATGCGGGCCTGTTTCTTAATCTGTTCATCTTTCGACAAGGCGCTATTGACGCGCAGTTCCAGGGTGCTGTCATCGACCTGGGTTCCCACCGTACGCGGGTCCGTTGCGGCTTTAGTGCCGACAGCTGCCGTTCCGACTACCGCGGCGGCAACGCAGCCCTGCAGCAATAGTGCAGAAAGCAGGATGGCGAGGGGCGAGAGAGCCTTCATGTGTTCTCCTTAATCGTCCTGGTGTGGAAAAAGGGTGTTATCTATCAAATCGCACAGACAGTTGACGGTTAGCATATGCATCTCCTGAATACGCGCGCTGCGATGCGAGGGGATGCGGATTTCGACATCCTGCTGACCTAAGAGGCCAGCCAGCTCACCGCCGTCATAGCCGGTTAACGCGACGATAGTCATGTCGCGAGTCACGGCGGCTTCCACCGCTTTGACGATATCCCGGCTGTTACCGCGCGTAGAGATCGCCAGCAGCACATCGCCGGCGTGTCCCAGGGCGCGCACCTGCTTGGCGTAGATCTCGTCATGCAGACGATCGTTGGCGATGGCGGTTAAGACCACATTATCGGTATTAAGTGCAATGGCGGGTAAACCAGGGCGTTCCGTTTCAAAACGATTAATCATGCTGGCAGCAAAATGCTGTGCGTTGGCGGCGGAGGTGCCATTACCACAACAGAGGATTTTGTTGCCGTTGAGCAGGGACTGCACGAGCGTCATCGCCGCCCGGGAGATGGCGTCCGGGAGTGCTTCCGCTGCGGCAATTTGGGTTTGAATGCTTTCGGTAAAGCAGGCTTTGATTCTGTCGAGCACGGGATCCCTTACTTCTGGTATTACGCTATTCGCCAAAGGCGTTTTTTAGCCATTGGATGTCGTTTCCGGTGAAGGCTACCACATCGAAACGGCAATCCACAGTCTCAAAGCTCCCATTCTGTCGGCAGAGCCACAAACGGGCGGCTTTAAGCAGTCGTTGTTGTTTTTGCGGGGTGACGCTGGCCGCCGCGTCACCGTACCGGGCGCTACGGCGGTAGCGCACCTCGACAAAAACGGTGACGGCGCCGTCGCGCATGATGAGGTCAATTTCGCCGCCACGCTCGCGGGCATTAGCGGCGATAAAACGCAGGCCCTGGCCTTCCAGCCAGCGGCGAGCCTGGTTTTCCCAGGCATCGCCAGTCTGTTTGCTTAGCTGGCCGGAACGATTTTTCCCTGCTGGTACTTGAGCCATGACAGTTTCCTGTTAATCACGCAGTCCTGGGTGGCCGTCAGATCGCCGGTATTGCCGTTCAGCTCGAAGCCCGGCGTTTGGCGCATTTGCGTGAAGTGGTTCGCCAGTGACCAGGCGTCAGCTCCCATGGCATACAGGCGCGCCAGCGAGTAGTCATTACGTACAGCGGACAGCGCCTGCTGCATCAGCGCCGGGTTGCTGCCGGCCAGCATCGGGATCTCACTATACTGCAGCCCTTCCATCTCCAGACGGAAATCCGGCCCTGCGGTGCCCTGGGCGCTGCGCGAGCTGGCGTACAGGGTGACATTGCTTTGACTGCCGTTGCGCATGGCGATCATGGGTTTGATATAGGCAATCTGTTCCGGGGTGGCGAGGATATAGGCGGCGTCCACGCTGCCGCCGCTGCTCACCGGCATCTCATCCGCACTGCCGAGGGAACTGTTCTGGGCCGAAGGCAGGGTGGAGACCGGGGTGCCGGTCAGCGCAATGCCCCCTCCGCCGTTGACGCCGGCGCGCAGCTCGGCCGTGGATCCAAAACGCTGCTGCAGGACGCTGGCGCCGCCCAGCTTCAGCCATTCGTCGGCAAACGCGCTAACCACGCGATCGCCCAGCGCACCGCGCGGAACCAGCAGCAGTGGCGTCTGCTTGCCCTGTTGGTGGATATGTCGGGCCGCGTCACGCGCTTCGTCTTCCGGGGAAAGCGCGAAATAGCAGAGGTTAGCGCGGCTTTCGACTTTCTCCGGCTGGTTGAGGGCCAGTACATTGAGCGGCGTGTTGCTCTTAATCACATCATCTACGTTCTCTTTCAGCAGCGGCCCGACGACTAAAGTGGCGCCATCCTGCTGAGCCTGGGCAAGCAACTGACTGATGGGCTGGCTGGTGGTGTCGTAAATTTTCAGTTCCGCAGAGGGATTGGCAGCGCTGGCGACTGCGGGCTGAGGCTGTGCGGTCGGGGCGGCGACCGGCTGAGTGACCGGGGAAGCGGTGGTCTGCGGCGTGGCGGACGCTGCCGGCGCCTGGGCTGTAGGTTCCGCGGCAGGCGCCGCCTGGTCTTGTGCCGGGGCTTGCACCGGTTCAGCGCGGCTTCCGGTGGCGGTTAGATCGCTGACTTCTGCCTGCGACGGACTCACTACATCATCATTACCGGAGACATTCGCCGCCTGGGCAACCTGCGCGGGAACCGCGCTACCCGTCACCGACGGCGCACCATTTTTGGCGGCTTCAAAGCCCTGCTGGATAGTGCGGCCGAAGATCGACGCCTGACCGTTCAGCGGCAGAAAAAGCGCAATCTTGTTGGTGGACGCGGGCTTATAGTTTTGCATGTTCACCAGCGCCGTCGGCAGCATTTTGGCGCCCGGATTTTGCGGATAGCGCGTCTGCCAGTCTTTAACGCCTGCTTTCAGCAGCGTCGGATCGTTGCGGTTGTCAAACCACATCCGCTGCAGATCCAGCCAGCCCTGGAGGGTATTTTCATCGGCGTTGATCACCAGCGCATTGGCCTGGTCCTGGGGCATCGAGGTGAGCGCTTGCCACGTCGCATCAATATTTTTCTGACGCTGTTTCGCGTCACTCAGCAGCGGCTGCTGGGCGATTAAGGCGCGCAGCAGGGTCAGCGATGGTTTGCCCTGGCTGGCATCGATTTGCGCCTGCCAGTAGCGCGCCTGCTGGGGTTGATCCAGGCTTGTCGGGTCGAGCTTTGCCAGCAGAGTACGAGCGCCCTGATAGTCGTTTTGCGCCAGCTTCACTTCCACCGCCAGCAGCGACTGTTCACGGGCCTGGGTGCTGTTCAGGTTCGACGGCAGCTGGTTGTACAGGTCGATGGCCTGCTGCTTCTTCCCTTCCTGCAGCAGTGCACGAATGGCGAGTAATTGCCAGTTGGTCTTGCTATCATTCGTGCTTTGCTGCATCTGCTGTAGGTAGAAACTGGAGTTGGCCTGCGATGTACCCTGCATAAACGCCGTGCTTTGATCCTGCGTGTGGGTGCCGCAGCCAGCAAAAAGAAGCGTCGCCAGCAATACGGGCAGACAGCGCGCGGGCTTAGAACGAAGAAATGTTGACGGTACCATAAGTGTCCAGTGATATTTTTTTTGCTCAATGCTCAATATTAAATCGGCAATACGGACGAGACAATGAAACAACACGAATCAGCGGATAATTCTCAGGGGCAGCTCTATATTGTGCCCACTCCGATAGGGAATCTGTCTGATATCACGCAGCGCGCACTGGAAGTGTTGCAAGCTGTTGATTTAATTGCTGCGGAAGATACCCGCCACACCGGTTTGCTGCTGCAACATTTTGCGATTAACGCCCGCTTATTTGCACTTCACGACCATAACGAGCAGCAAAAGGCGGAAACACTTCTCGCTAAACTGAAAGAAGGGCAAAACATCGCGCTGGTCTCCGATGCCGGCACGCCGCTGATTAACGACCCTGGCTATCATCTGGTGCGCACCTGCCGCGAAGCGAATATTCGCGTGGTGCCGCTGCCGGGTCCCTGTGCGGCCATCGCCGCCCTGAGCGCCGCCGGTCTGCCTTCCGACCGTTTCTGCTATGAAGGCTTCCTGCCGGCGAAATCGAAAGGCCGCCGCGATACCCTGAAGGCGCTGGAAGAAGAACCGCGCACTCTCATCTTCTATGAGTCAACGCACCGTCTGGTGGAGAGTCTGGAAGATATCTGCGCGGTACTGGGAGAATCCCGCTACGTGGTGCTGGCCCGCGAGCTGACCAAAACCTGGGAATCGATCCACGGCGCGCCGATCGGCGAGTTGGTGGCGTGGGTGAAGGAAGACGAAAACCGCCGCAAAGGCGAGATGGTGTTGATTGTCGAAGGCTTTAAGGCCCAGGAAGAGGCGCTGCCGGCAGCCGCGCTGCGTACCCTGGCGCTGCTGCAAGCGGAGCTGCCGCTGAAGAAAGCCGCCGCGCTGGCCGCGGAGATCCACGGCGTGAAGAAAAATGCGTTGTATAAGTACGCCCTGGAGCAGCAGGGGGAGTAAGCCTGTAAACTGACTTTGGGAGCAGCAAGCCGCTCTTCAGAAATTGAAGGGCGGCTTGAACGTCATCCGATATGTCGGAAGAAATGTCGGAAGAAATGTCGGAAGAAAAGGGCAGAATCGCTTTCCTTGCCGCACAGCATCCGTAACCAACAAGCCCGGATAAATCCGGGCTAAAAGTAGTTAAATTCTCACGCTCTCGATCAGGTCACCGGCGCCGGGTTAAACACCGCCAGCTGGTTGTGCAGGCCCCATTGATCGGAGAAGGTTTTCTTGCGTCCGCTGGCGACGTCGAGAATAAATTCGAACAGCTTCCGCCCGACATCCTCAATCGTCTCTTCGCCAGTGGCGATGGTCCCGGCGTTAATGTCCATTAAATCATACCAGCGGTTGGCTAGCTCGGTACGGGTCGCCATTTTTATTACGGGTACCGCCATCAGGCCATACGGCGTGCCGCGACCGGTGGTGAACACCTGCACGGTAATGCCAGAGGCGACCTGCTGGGTGCCGCAGACAAAATCGCTGGCGGGGGTAGCGGCATAAATCAGGCCGCGTTTGGTCGGGCGCTGGCCTGGAGAGAGCACCTCGACGATGGCGCTTTTACCTGATTTAGCAATAGAACCCAGCGCTTTTTCCACCACGTTAGCCAGGCCGCCTTTTTTGTTGCCGGGGGAGGGGTTGGCGCTGCGGTCGGTTTTGCCCATGTCGAGATAGTTATCGTACCAGGCCATCTCTTCCAGCAGGCGTTTGCCGACCTCTTCGTTAATCGCCCGCGGGGTTAACAGATGGATGGCGTCGCGGACTTCGGTCACTTCCGAGAACATCACCGTCGCGCCGCAGCGCACCAGCAGGTCGGATGCATAACCCACCGCCGGGTTGGCGGTCACACCGGAGAAGGCGTCGCTGCCGCCGCACTGCATGCCGACCACCAGCTCTGAAGCCGGACAGGTTTCCCGCTGGCGCTGGTTCAGTTTCGCCAGGTGGCGCTCGGCGACCTGCAGAATGTCATCGACCATCGATTTAAAACCAACATGCTTTTCATCCTGCAGGCTGACGATGCTGGCGCTGTCCACCGGGATACTTTTGACGTCTTCCGTGCCCTGCAGCAGGCGTTCCGGCTGCAGCTTTTCACAGCCGAGGCCAATGACCATCACCTCGCCGCCGAAATTCGGGTTGAGGGCGATATTGTGGATAGTGCGAATTGGCACTACCGCCGCCGGTGCATTAATCGCCACGCCGCAACCGTAGAGGTGGTTCAGGCCTACCACGCCGTCGACGTTGGGGTATTTCGGCAGCAGGTCGCGTTCAATGATTTTCACCACATAATCAACCACGCCCGCAACACAGTGCACGCTGGTGGTGATGCCCAGCAGGTTCTTGGTGCCCACGCTGCCATCGGCATTGCGGTACCCTTCAAAGGTATAGCCTTCCAGCGGCGGTAGGGGTTCAGGCACTTTGGTCGCCAGCGGCAGGGTGTTCAACGGCGGGGCGGTGGGCAGTTCCACCAGCGATTCGTCAATCCAGCTTCCCTGTGAGATGTCGCGCACGGCGAAGCCAATCACTTCTCCGTAGCGGATGATTTCACCGCGGGCAGGGATATCCACCAGGGCTACTTTATGACCCTGTGGGATGTGTTCGACGAGCGTCAGGCCGTCCGGGAAACGTGTTCCGGCGGTCAATCCCCGATCGTTAACAATAATCGCCACGTTATCTGTCGGGTCAACTTTAATATAAAACGCGGTTGGCGATTGTTGTCGAATTGCAATGTCAGCCATTGTCCAGTCATCTCCAAACAGGTGCTAAAAAAAGAATGAAATGGTCATTCTGGTGCTGTAGAAAAGAATAATGAAATAAAGAATGTCAGGAGTAATGGCTTTAAAATGTGATCTGTGTCACCCCTCTCGGCGACGACGCTCACGCACCGACAGGCAATCATGAGAACTGTGGATTAGCGCCCATGACTTGTGGCATTTGCCTAACTAAAGCGTCAGATAAGACATTTATATTGTGATTATGCATGGTGTCTGGCGATGGCAGGCTGATTATACTGTGTCATGTTTTTGAGGTAGCTGATAGGCAATAAGAGAGCGTTGATATCGTCTATTTAACAAATAAAGAACCCGATTAAAAAAATAATAAAAGGTGTTCTGTGTTTGATGAATATCTTCATGATCCTGGATGGGATGAGAAACAAGGAATACCAACTCGCTATTTTATTCTGCTGATTATATTTATGGTTCGCGAGATTAAACGCCTGGAATTGCAGAAGTAAGCAACGATTAACGCAAGGTAAACATCATGGATAACGCAATTTTCCCGAACAAATTTAAGGCCGCGCTGGCGGCTCATCAGGTGCAGATTGGCTGCTGGTGCGCGCTGGCTAACCCGATCAGCACCGAGGTGCTGGGTCTGGCCGGTTTCGACTGGCTGGTGCTGGATGCGGAACACGCGCCGAACGACGTGACCACGCTTATCCCACAGCTGATGGCGCTGAAGGGCAGCTCCAGCGCGCAGGTAGTCCGTGTGCCGACCAATGAGCCGATCATCATCAAGCGCATGCTGGACATCGGCTTCTATAACTTCCTGGTGCCGTTTGTCGAGACGGCTGAACAGGCGGCGCAGGCGGTGTCTTCGACCCGTTATCCGCCGGAAGGGATCCGCGGGGTTTCCGTTTCCCACCGCGGCAATATGTTTGGCACCGTGGCGGACTACTTCGCCCAGTCCAACAAGAACATTTCCATTCTGGTGCAGATTGAGAGCCAGACCGGGGTGGACAACGTCGAGGCGATTGCCGCGACTGACGGCGTCGACGGCCTGTTCGTCGGCCCGAGCGACCTGGCCGCGGCCTTAGGTCATCTGGGCAATGCCGCCCATCCTGAGGTACAGCGCGCCATCCAGCATATCTTCGCCAGCGCGAAGAAACACGGTAAGCCAAGTGGCATTCTGGCGCCGGTGGAAGCCGATGCGCGCCGCTATCTGGAATGGGGCGCGACCTTCGTCGCCGTCGGCAGCGATCTGGGCGTCTTCCGCTCAGCAACGCAGAAACTTGCTGATGCGTTTAAAAAATAATCACCAGGATGAAGAGAGAGAACATTATGACAATCAAAGTGGGTTTTATCGGTCTTGGCATTATGGGTAAACCGATGAGCAAAAATTTGCTGAAAGCAGGTTATTCGCTGGTGGTGTCCGACCGTAACCCGGAAGCGATTGCCGACGTGATCGCCGCGGGTGCAGAGACCGCCACGACGCCGAAGGCGATTGCCGAACAATGCGACGTCATTATCACCATGCTGCCGAACTCTCCGCATGTGAAAGAGGTGGCGCTGGGAGAAAACGGCATTATCGAAGGGGCAAAGCCGGGCACCGTGGTGATTGATATGAGCTCTATCGCGCCGCTGGCGAGCCGGGAAATCAGCGAAGCGCTGAGGGCCAAAGGTGTTGAAATGCTGGACGCGCCGGTGAGCGGCGGCGAACCAAAAGCCATCGACGGCACCCTGTCGGTGATGGTCGGCGGCGATAAGGCGATCTTTGATAAATACTACGATCTGATGAAAGCGATGGCGGGCTCCGTGGTGCATACCGGCGACATCGGCGCGGGCAACGTCACCAAACTGGCTAACCAGGTGATTGTCGCCCTGAACATCGCAGCGATGTCTGAAGCGCTGACTCTGGCGACCAAAGCTGGCGTCAATCCGGATCTGGTCTATCAGGCGATCCGTGGCGGCCTGGCGGGCAGTACCGTGCTGGATGCCAAAGCGCCGATGGTGATGGATCGTAACTTCAAGCCGGGTTTCCGTATCGACCTGCATATTAAAGATCTGGCCAATGCGTTGGATACCTCACACGGCGTGGGCGCTCAGCTGCCGCTGACAGCGGCGGTGATGGAGATGATGCAGGCGCTGCGCGCAGACGGTCTGGGCACCGCGGACCATAGCGCGCTGGCGTGCTACTACGAAAAACTGGCGAAAGTGGAAGTCACTCGCTAACAAGAAGGGCGCCTTGCGCGCCCTGTTATTCTTGCCTTGCGCGGCACTGTCAGGCTACAAAATTATGAAAATCGTCATTGCCCCAGACTCTTACAAAGAAAGCCTTTCTGCCACCGAGGTAGCTCAGGCGATAGAAAAAGGATTTCGGGAAATTTTCCCTGACGCGCAGTATGTTTCCATGCCCGTCGCCGACGGCGGCGAGGGAACGGTGGAGGCGATGATTGCCGCGACGCAGGGAACGGAACATTCCGCATGGGTGACTGGCCCGCTGGGCGAGAAAGTGGAGGCCTGCTGGGGCATGTCCGGCGATGGCGTCACTGCGTTTATTGAGATGGCGGCGGCCAGTGGCCTGGGACTCGTTCCGCCCGAAAAACGCAACCCTCTCATCACCACTTCACGCGGTACCGGCGAGCTGATATTACAGGCGCTGGAACATGGCGCGAAACGGATCATTATCGGTATCGGCGGCAGTGCGACCAACGACGGTGGAGCGGGCATGATGCAGGCGCTAGGCGCCCGCCTTTGTGACGCCGAGGGGCAGGAGATCGGCCATGGCGGCGGTAGCCTGAGCCGTCTGAGCCGGATCGATCTTTCCGCCATCGATCCACGCTTACGTGACAGGATGATCCACGTGGCCTGTGACGTCACTAACCCGCTGGTGGGCGAGCGCGGCGCGTCGCGGATCTTTGGCCCGCAGAAAGGGGCGACCGAGGCGATGATCGTTGAGCTGGATCGTAATCTGGCGCACTTCGCCGACGTCATTAAGGCGTCGCTGCAGGTGGACGTTAAGCCGATCCCCGGGGCGGGGGCGGCCGGCGGCATGGGCGCGGCGCTGATGGCTTTTCTTAATGCGGAACTGCGTAGCGGGATTGAGATCGTTACCGAGGCGCTGAAGCTGGAAGAGCAGATCCATGACTGCTCGCTGGTGGTCACCGGAGAAGGGCGGATCGATAGCCAGTCTATTCACGGTAAGGTGCCGGTGGGGATAGCCCGGGTGGCGAAAAAATACCGTAAGCCGGTGATCGGTATTGCTGGCAGCCTGACCCACGACGTTGGCGTGGTTCACCAGCACGGTATCGATGCGGTTTTCAGCGTGTTAACCACAGTTTCGACGCTGGAAGAGGCATTTCGCGGGGCGTTTGATAACATTTACCGCGCGTCGCGCAATATCGCCGCCACCCTGCAGGTTGGGATGACGACAGAAGGATGACAACGGGCGGTAAACCCTCTATACTGCGCGCCGAAGCTGACCAGACAGTCGCCGCTTCGTCGTCGTCCTCCTTCGGGGGGAGACGGGCGGAGGGGAGGAAAGTCCGGGCTCCATAGGGCAAGGTGCCAGGTAACGCCTGGGGGGTGTCACAGCCCACGACCAGTGCAACAGAGAGCAAACCGCCGATGGCCCGCGTAAGCGGGATCAGGTAAGGGTGAAAGGGTGCGGTAAGAGCGCACCGCGCGGCTGGTAACAGTCCGCGGCACGGTAAACTCCACCCGGAGCAAGGCCAAATAGGGGTTCATAAGGTACGGCCCGTACTGAACCCGGGTAGGCTGCTTGAGCCAGTGAGCGATTGCTGGCCTAGATGAATGACTGTCCACGACAGAACCCGGCTTATCGGTCAGTTTCACCTTTTTATGTCAAAACCCCGCTGCGGCGGGGTTTTGACTATTAGGAAAGCGGAAAGCGGTTTATCGGTCAGCTACCGTTATTTAACCACCTTAGGATTCTGTAGCGTCGGGATCGTGGAATCTTGTACCTGATGAACCTGACCGACGATCGTGGCGACGCTGCCATTGCTTAACGCCTCAACGTCTGCGCTGTTATGTGAGCCAAAATTGAAGGTCAGACGTTTATCCGTTTTATTCTGCTCATCTCGCATGGTCACGGTAAAATAGTAGCTGCCGGCGATACCGCTCATTCGGCGAATGTCGACAATCACGCCGCGCACCTTGACCCATTTGCCCAGATAATCGCTGCTGGCCTTCGCCGGGTTGAGGGTAAACGGCTGCAGGAACTGGGCGACTGAATACGTCTGCATCGAAGCGACGGCGTCATCTCCCGGTTGAAATAATTTGTCTCCCGCGGAATAAAAGGCTTTAGAAGCCAGGCCGCAGCCGCTTAACAGCGAGATGACAAAAAACAGCGGTAATACGCGAGTGCGTAATAACATAACTATCTCCTTATATATTTTAAAAATGATATCCCTGCTTTTATGTATGACATCTTTCTCGCTAATTAAATAAAGTAACCGTGGCTACTGTCAATTAATTTCCGTGATAAGCGCTAAAGTCATTTTATATAAACGTGGTATTTTTCATATGAATTCATTTGGTGAGAACATTTGAATTTCTTATGTATTGAATGGTTTGTGATCAGGTGCACGCTGTGAATAATCTTTAGGTATTATTTTTTACATTTATTCACTACCAACTGTAAAATAATAAACCGCTATTTCAGACACTTTCACTTCAGGATAAAACAATGAAATTAATGACCCGTATTGCGTTTGCAGCCCTTCTGACTACCGGTTTCTCTCTGTCTGCGCAAGCCGCGGACGTGCAGGCGGCGCCAGCGCCGGCGCAGGACCCTATTGTCCAGCACTTAAAACTCACCAGCGATCAGGTTGCGAAAATTAAAAGCCTGCATCAGCAACTGGAAAATAATGTTCAACAGATTTCGCAGCAAGACATTAAAGATGGCGCCCTGATTAACGTGATTGATTCCGGAAAATGGGATGAAAAGGCAGTCAAGGATCAGCTGGCTGCCTTCAGTAAGATCGATCAGCAGGTGCGTTATTACCGCGTGAAGTATTATTTCGATGTGAATCAGGTCCTGACGCCGGAGCAGCGTACCCAGGTGAAAAAAGATCTTGCCGACGCGCTGAGCGAATAATGTCATCGGCCCCTTTCGGGGCCGATATTATCTTCAGGCTATAAACGAAAATCGAATCATTGATATTGCCTTTTCAGGCGAGACTTTCTTCATCCCGCAGACGAATCTCCGCTTCGACAACAATGGCTTCCAGTTCGCTCAGCATCTCATCATAACCAAAGCTGACGACGCCGGCGGTTTCCGGCTGCGTCGGGGCTGATGGCGTCGGGGACGCCTTTTTTCTGTTTTTCTTTTTACTCACTGACAGACTCCATCCCTTCCGTTGTTACACCGGTAAATCTATCAGCAAAGCGCGCAGCGGCGTATCGGCGACGAGGGTAATGTTAGCTTCGTCACGAATAAATGCGCCGTCACCACAGGTGAGAGCCTGTTTTTGTTGTTCCTGCGCGACGGCATGGACGGTGCCGTGAATCGACTGTAGATAAGCCCGTGGACCATGTAGCTGCACGCTAATCTGCTCTCCTTTCTCCAGTGCGATATGGTAGACCCAGGCCTGCTGGCGAAGCTGGAGACTGCCGTTCTCTCCCTCCGGCGAGGCCAGCAGCTGCAGCGGTGCGCTCACCACTTCGGTTTTCTGCTGTAGCGGGTTTTCCCGCTGCGGGCAAGCGTCGAGCCACAGCTGCATTCGCGTTAACGACTGCTCTTTGCTCAGATTATGCTCGCTATAGCTCACGCCAGGCTGGGTGGCGATAAGCAGCGCTTCACCGGCTTTGGCCTGCACGTGGTTGCCGTCGCTGTCGCGATACTCCGCTTCGCCTTCCAGAATCAGGTTCAGGATATCGACTTTTGGGTACGTCCTGGCCTGGAAGGAAGCGCCGGGCGCCAGCACTTCCTGGTTGAGGACGCGCAAGGACGCGAAGCCCAGTAATTTCGGGTCGAAGTAGTGGCCAAAGGAGAAGGTGTAGCGGGCCTGCAGCCAGCCGAAGTCTGCTTGTCCGCATTGTTTGGCTGTTCGGGTAGTAATCATGTTCTTGACCTCTCTTTACACTAAATCAATGGTAAAGGTATGGACGCTGTATTGTTAGCCAGATATTCTGCCCGGTATGTTCAAATTTCCTGAATGAGAAAGCGATGGCCAAAGAGAGAGCATTAACGCTGGAAGCGTTGCGTGTGATGGATGCGATCGACCGCCGTGGGAGCTTTGCTGCCGCGGCTGATGAGCTGGGACGCGTGCCTTCCGCCCTGAGCTATACCATGCAAAAACTGGAAGAGGAGCTGGACGTGGTGCTGTTTGACCGCTCAGGTCATCGCACGAAGTTCACCAACGTGGGACGGATGCTGCTTGAGCGTGGGCGCGTGCTGCTCGAAGCGGCGGATAAACTCACCACCGATGCGGAAGCGTTGTCGCGCGGTTGGGAAACCCACCTGACGATCGTCACCGAAGCGCTGGTGCCCACCCCGGATCTGTTTCCGCTAATTGAAAAACTGGCGACCAAATCTAATACGCAGTTGTCGATTATCACCGAAGTGCTGGCCGGCGCCTGGGAGCGGCTGGAGCAGGGGCGGGCGGATATTGTTGTCGCGCCGGATATGCATTTTCGTTCCTCCTCGGAGATTAACTCGCGCAAACTCTATTCGGTGCTCAGTGTGTACGTCGCGGCGCCGGATCACCCGATCCACCACGAGCCGGAACCGCTCTCGGAAGTGACCCGCGTGAAATACCGCGGCGTCGCAGTAGCGGATACCGCACGCGAGCGGCCCGTCCTTACCGTTCAGCTGCTGGATAAACAGCCGCGCTTAACGGTGAGTACCATTGAAGATAAGCGCCAGGCCCTGTTGGCCGGGCTAGGCGTGGCGACCATGCCCTATCCGCTGGTGGAGAAGGATATTGCCGAAGGACGTTTGCGGGTTGTCAGCCCGGAATACACCAATGAAATTGACATAATCATGGCCTGGCGGCGGGACAGCATGGGCGAGGCGAAGTCCTGGTGTCTGCGTGAGATCCCCAAGCTCTTTGCTGGTAGATAGTGATGAAGACGCTCCTCCCGTTAACGGGAGGAGCGGGAAGATTAATAGGAGAAGGGTTTCGGATCGGGTCCGAAGCGATTGTTGCCTTCGGTGCCGCGCTGGCAGTTAAAGATCAGGATCACCAGCCAGCCGATGACCGGGATCAACAGCAGCAGCAGCCACCAGGCTGAGCGGTCGGTGTCGTGCAGACGCCGAAACTGCACCGCCCACCACGGTAAAAAGACCAGTACGCCATAGATGGTCGTCAGAATGCCTTCGCCGCCCGCCCGCTGCCAGCCCAGCATTTTATCGATGATGCTCAATACGCCGGTCAGGATGAGGTTGACCAGAATAAACATCCAGTACTCTTTGCGCCGCGCACGGCCGCCAAATCCTATATAGTTTTTTAATGCCTTGAGATACCAGTCCATTTCTACGCCTCAATTAACCGTCAATCACTTGTTTTTTAAGCGATCGCAATAAGAATAGACGTGAATGAATGGTGGGTAAATATCTGTTTTCTGAATTATTGGGCGCCATCACTGGCGCCCGAAAGATCAACGGAAGCGCTGATCGCGGCCGTGGGGTTCGTTGAGATCCTGTTGCGGTCCAATGGAGATAATGCCGGTTGGATTAATGGTTTTATGGCTGCGGTAATAGTGGTGGCGGATATGCGGAATACTCACCGTCTCCGCGATGCCGGGCATCTGGTAGATGTCGCGCAGAAAACCGTACAGGTTGAGATAATCGCTAATGCGCCGTTTGTCGCATTTAAAATGCGTCACATATACCGGGTCGAACCGTACCAGCGTGGTCCACAGGCGAATATCGGCTTCCGTCAGCTGATTTCCCGTCAGGTAACGATGCTGACCGAGGATCTGCTCCAGCCGCTCCAGTGAAGTAAAGACCGCCCCGACCGCTTCGTCGTAAGCCTGCTGGCTGGTGGCAAAGCCGGCCTTATACACGCCGTTGTTGACGTTGTCGTAGATCCAGCCGTTCAGTTCATCGATTTTTTCCCGCAGCGCCGGCGGATAGTAATCCCCGGCTCTGGCGCCCAGACCATCGAAGGCGGTATTAAACATGCGGATGATTTCTGCCGACTCATTGCTGACGATGGTCTGCTGTTTTTTGTCCCACAATACCGGGACCGTGACGCGACCGGTATAGTGCGGGTCAGCCTGCAGATAGAGCTGATAGAGGAACTGATGATGATAGAGCTGGTCGCCGGTAGCACCAGGGAAATCATCGGCGAAGGTCCAGCCGTTTTCCAGCATCAGCGGATTGACTACGGAGACGGATATAAAGGGTTCCAGTCCTTTCAGCTTGCGCAGAATTAACGTGCGGTGCGCCCACGGGCAGGCTAAAGAAACATACAGATGATAACGGTCTTTTTCCGCGGCAAAGCCACCTTCGCCCGCAGGCCCCGGCGCGCCATCGGCCGTGAGCCAGTTACGGAAGGCCGAAACGGAACGCTTGAATCGTCCTCCGGTGGATTTGGTGTCATACCAGGTATCTTGCCAGACGCCGTCGACTAATTGTCCCATTACTTCCTCCTGCAGATAGCAAAAGCGAGGAGATATCCCCTCGCTTTTTTTAGATTTTTACTCAGTATAGTGCGCTTACCACTTTTTATTCAGTACGCGGTCGATGCTGAATGCGCCCGGTCCGGTAATGGCCAGCAGCAGATAACCGCCAGCAATGGTCAGGTTTTTCATGAACATCAGCGAGTTCACGCCTTCCGCAAAGTTGCTGTGGAACAGGAACGCGGTCAGCAGCGTAAAGCCTGCGGTGAACAACGCGGTGGTACGGGTCAGGAAACCGAACAGAATCGCCAGACCGCCGCCGAATTCAAGGAGAATGGTCAGCGGCAGCAGTGCTCCCGGCACGCCCATGGCTTCCATATACTGCTGGGTTCCGGCGTAACCAGTGATTTTGCCCCATCCAGCAGTGATAAACAGAATCGGCATCAGAATACGCGCTACCAGTACACCAACATCTTCTAATTTTTTCATTTCTTACTCCAGAAAACCCAAAGGGCGGCAGTTTTGTTTTTTAGCGCAATCCCGCGTGGTTACACGGTGTTGCTGTCGATGGAGAGGATAGTAACGAGGCGGAGAGGGAATTGTTAGCAAGGAAAACTGTAGATCTTCTTCAAAGTTTCTGAGCAATAAGTGCGGTGAGGAGAAATTTTCTGGCGACGAGGGGAACTACCCGTCCCGATATCGGGTGGCTGAGCGGAATGAATTGAGATCTGAGGGGGGCTAACCGCGGGTTGCGGCGAAGGCCCCGGCTGCCGCGAACGGCGTATTGTATCGGACGGGGAAATGGCAGAGCGGGGCGCCGGGATAAGCGCCCGCGCTCCGGGCTGCTAGTGTGTTGACGACTGGCGCAGGATCCCGCGGACCATCCGCCAGGTGCTCCACAGTCCGAGACCGCGTTTGGTCCAGCGCATCAAAAAGTGCGGGTGTCGTATGGACCAGACGGCCATCAAACCGCTGCCAACCATCAGCCACGAACGTAAACTCAGCAGCGTATGCCAGCCGCGATCGAGGGGCGCTGTCGCCTCCAGCCAGTGGCGACGACAGGCGCTAAGCTCCAGTCGTTGCTGCTGGATCTGGCGCAGCAGCAGCGCCTTTTGCCGTTCACGCTCCTGTCGGCCATTCACGGTTTATCGTCCTCCAGAAGGGCACGGTCGTTCTCCAGCTCTTTACGCGTCAGGCGCAGCAGCGTGGAGCGGCGCGCCTTACGTAGGGTAAGGATACCCACGATCGCGGCGGCGAGGAGCAGAACGACGGTGGTGGCGATCATGACGTGCAGGCGGTACTGGGCGTCAACGGCCCAGATAACCAGCACCAGCAGACTCATGAGGCCAAACGCGGCAAACAGCAGCGTCAGTCCGGTCATGATCAGCAGCTGGAAGAGGTTGGCTTTCTCCTCCTCCAGCTCCACGACGACCAGGCGCAGCCGTGTTTCCACCATTTCGACCAGCAGCGTGACGATACGCTGGCCAATGGAGAACACGCGCTGGCCTGGCCCCTGCGTGTGTTGAGTATTCGCCATAATCAGCGACGCGACAGCAGGACACCCAGCACCAGCCCGACGGCGGCACCAATCCCGACTCCTGTCCACGGATTTTCGCGAACATAATCATCCGCCCGCGCGGCGGTCTCGCGCGTTTGACGCAAAATCGCATCGCTGGTTTCACCCAGGCGGGCACGACTCTCTTTTAGCGCGCTCTCTGCTTTACTACGCAGTTTACCAATCTCTTCTTTCGACTTGTCCGCCGAGGAATTCAGAACTTCCTCCAGGGTATCCGCCAGCGTTTTCAGTTCTGCACGAAGGTCGTCAGTCACATTCTCTTTAGCCATGTCGTTCTCCTGTAGCGTGGTCCGTGTTGCGAAAGTTAACTGTTATTAGTAGTCCCGAGACTCCAGCGTTTTTAACTCCTGTTGCGCTTCATTGAGTTTATGCTGGCGTTTGTTGATTTTGTCCGCATCGCCTTTCTTCCGGGCTTCCTGCAGATCGCGCTGACGTTCAGCGATCTCTTCCCGCTGTTTGGCAATTTTTTGCTGATGATCGGCTTTGAGTTTACTGTCGCTGCAGTTTTCCCGTACCTGACGTAGCGCGGTATTTAGCCCATCAATGCGACTTTGATTATGATGCTTTTCGGCATAGCTGATCTCTCGTTGAATATCCTGCTCTTTTTCCTGGCAGGGAGAGGCTGCTATGGCGCTGGCGCTAAGTGAAGTCAGGGCCAGAAGCAGAGCGATGCGGTGTTTCATGGATAGTACCTTCCATTGTCTGAGGGTATACCCGGAGGATATACCCGTTCCCGATGGTGAACGGGAATGCGTTGATTCCCGCAGGTTTAAGCATAGTAACAAATGCAGGAAACCACCAGACTGCGTAAAAAACGCAGTAAGGCGGTAGTTTACCCGAGCCGGTGAGGCGCGTCGCGCAGACGGGATAACCAGGCGGTGGCCGAGTTATCGTCCTCCAGCAGGGCAATAATATAACCATGTGGCAGAGCGCGACCGAGAACCTCTTTCGCCGCCGCGCCCTGGGCGGTGGAGTCGAACTTAATCAGCAGGCCATCTTTTTGCGGCGTAATGCTCTTAAAGCGGATACCGTTGGCGTCGAGATGATGCCAGACGGAGAAGCCGTCCGGCATGCTGACGCCCTGGCCAACCGGACGGATCGCCAGCGTGGCCTCCTGCTGCTGCACTGCCAGCCAGAGCCAGAACAGCGCGCAGAGCACAAGAGAGCCACCCAGCAGCCAGCTCAGCTGGCGCAGGGAGGGGCGTTTAATGACCATCATTAGCCCCGGCTTCTGTATTTTTTCTTCCACAGCACCACCAGCGAGCCGATCAGTCCGAAGACCAGCAGCGCGACCGGAAGGAGCATCAGGCAGGACATCAGCTGATCTTCATACTTGAGGAATACCGGGGTTTTGCCCAGCAGATAGCCCAGCGAGGTCAGGATGAGCACCCACAGCAGGCCGCTCATCCAGTTAAAGAACTGAAAGCGAGCGTTATTGAGGCCTGAAAGGCCGGCAATCGTCGGCAACAGCGTACGCACGAAGGCGATAAAGCGGCCGATCAGCAGCGCGGAGAGCCCATGCTTATGAAACAGGTGATGCGCGCGTTGATGATAGTGAGAGGGCAGATGCGACAGCCAGTTTTGCACGATCCGCGTATTGCCCAGCCAGCGCCCCTGAATGTAGCTCAGCCAGCAGCCGAGGCTGGCGGCGGCGGTAAGCAGCAGCAAGGTTTCCGGAAAGCCCATCGCCCCTTTGGCTATCAGCACGCCCACGAGTACAAGCAGACTATCCCCCGGTAAAAACGCGGCAGGCAGTAACCCGTTCTCAAGGAACAAAATCATAAACAAGACAAAATACAGCATGCCAATCATGGAGGGATTCGCGAGCGTTTCGTAATCCTGAGCCCACAAGGCATTCAATAACTGGGTTAAAAGTTCCATTCACGATTCCTGGTACATCGGTTAACGGCACGTCTGAGCGCGTGGCATGTTGGGCGACAAGATTTTTATGAGATTTTGGTCGCTGCTTAGGCGCTCTGAACGCTTCCCTGTATAAGACTGAAGTAAGTAAACACTTACCCCCAGAACGGCAAAATGCATCTAATTGTAACAAATCAGCTGACTTTACGTCAGAGAAATTGCAAGGTGTTGCTCGTTGATTTTGCTGATTGCGGCGGTGGGAGGCGAGAGGATTTACACAGGCTGACACTATATATGTTTTACTTACTCCAGCCGGCCTGGGGGGCAGGCGCGCAGGGGCCGCGCGCCGTCAGGATAAGCGCTTATTTCGCGCTGTTGGCCGCCGTATCGAGATGAACTACCGGATTATCGGCAAATAAGTAGCGATCGGCATTAAATTCAAAGTCATCGCTGGTTTCGTTAAACAGCATTTGCTTGGTATTTTCCAGATGCTGCCACATCGCCAGCTTGGCGGCGTTGGGATCTTTACGCAGCAGGGCTTTCAGGATCTGATCGTGATCGTCGCACCAGTTATCGACCGTGCGCAGGTCGATATGCTCATGCAGCTTTTTCCAGTACGGGTTATGCACGCGCTGGGTCCACATTTTTTCCACGATCGCCGCCAGCGCACTGTTCTGCGTGGCCAGCGCCACCTGGACGTGGAACTGGAGATCCCACTCGGAGTCGCGGAAACACTTCTCGTTGCGCGCTTTCTCCTGAATCTCCATCAGCTTCATGATGTCCTGTTTGGTCACCTGAGTCGCCGCGAATTCAGCAATATTGCTTTCAATTAGCTGCCGCGCCTGCAGGAGTTCAAAAGGGCCATAGTTGGCGAATTCAAGGCTTTCATCGGCCACCTGCTGGTACTTGGGATGGTTGGAGATGACATGAATACCCGACCCTTTGCGGACTTCGACATACCCTTCCACTTCCAGCATGATAATGGCTTCACGAACCACGGTGCGGCTGACGTTTTTTTCATCGGCGATAAAGCGCTCGGCGGGCAGCTTATCCCCTACAAGGTAGACACCTTGTTCGATGCGCGTCTTCAGCTCAGCGGCAAGCTGCTGATACAGACGGCGTGGTTCAATGATTTCCATATTCGCTCCCGCAAGATGGCGACAATATTCGATTTGTTATACCACTTTTACACGCTTTCCACCACTAGCAGGCATGAAAAAGCCGCCTGAGAAGGCGGCTCGATAAGCGGTCATATCAGCACATGATCTAACTCTGCGTGGCGGGTTTGCGGCTGCTAAGCGGCGTCGAGTCATCGTCAGCCGGTTTGTTTTTCAGCACCGTCCAGATAACCAGCGCGCCCAGCAGGTCAAAGACGGCCAGTACCGCAAACAGCGGGCTGAAGCCGATGGTGTCTGCCAGCGCGCCGACAACCAGGGCGAACATGGTGCTCGCCAGCCAGGCGGCCATCCCGGTCAGACCGTTGGCGGTAGCGACTTCGTTACGGCCAAAGACGTCGGAAGAGAGGGTGATCAGCGCCCCGGACAGCGCCTGGTGAGCGAACCCGCCGATGCACAGCAGGGCAATCGCCACGTACGGGCTGGTGAACAGGCCGATCATCCCCGGGCCAATCATCAGCAGGGCGCCCATGGTGACCACCATTTTACGCGACACGATCAGGTTGACGCCAAACCAGCGCTGGAACAGCGGTGGCAGGTAACCGCCCACGATGCAGCCGAGGTCGGCGAACAGCATCGGCATCCAGGCGAACATCGCGATCTCTTTCAGGTTAAAGCCGTAAACCTTAAACATGAACAGCGGGATCCAGGCGTTAAAGGTCCCCCAGGCCGGCTCGGCGAGGAAGCGCGGCAGGGCGATACCCCAGAACTGACGGTTGCGCAGGATCTGCCACGGCGACATTTTCTTCGCGTTATTGGTCTGATGCTGAGACTCCTGACCGCCAATGATGTAGTCGCGTTCTTCGTCAGATAATTTCTTCTGGTCGCGCGGGTGTTTGTAGAAGATAAGCCAGGCGATGGCCCAGGCGAAGCTCAATACCCCGGAGATGATGAACGCCATCTGCCAGCTGTGCATGACAATCGCCCACACCACCAACGGCGGCGCGATCATGGCGCCAATAGAGGAACCGACGTTGAAGTAGCCCACCGCGATAGAGCGCTCTTTTGCCGGGAACCATTCAGAACTGGCTTTCAGCCCGGCAGGGATCATCGCGGCTTCCGCTGCGCCGACTGCGCCGCGAGCCAGCGCCAGGCCGCCCCAGCTGCCTGCCAGCGCGGTTGAGCCGCAGAATATCGCCCAGGCGATAGCAAAGAAGGCATAGCCGATTTTGGTCCCGAGAATATCGAGGACGTAACCCGCGACAGGCTGCATGACGGTGTAGGCAGCGGAATAGGCTGCAATGATATAGGAGTACTGTTGAGTCGAGATGTGTAACTCTTCCATCAGCGTCGGCGCGGCCGCCGCCACGGTGTTACGGGTCAGGTAGCCCAGCACGGTGCCTAGCGTCACCAGCGCAATCATGTACCAACGTAACCCTTTAATTTTACGCATGTAAACCTCATCGTCTGTTATCTTTCCGCATCAGGTGCGGCCTTTCCTGACGGCAATACGCGGTCGGGAAAGCGAAACGGAGGGTTCAGGAGGGGGGATCCCCCTCTGGCCCGAACCTTACCATCAGTTGTTATGTTGAAAGTCGGTGTCCATTCCGTATAAGCCGATGCCATAAACACCGGTAATGCATTCCGTCGGTTTATATGTTGCGACGGCAGAAAGATAACTTGTCATACAACTTTAAAAGTTGAGTGCTGTCACAAAAGTGGGAAAGTTAGTGTGGTCTTTAGCCCTTACCGGGAAAGCCAGAGATGGCGCGCCCTGCCGGGGTGTTTTCCAATGAGGCGGTCGTTTTTTTATCGACGTTTATTGATCTAACTCACGAAAAACAGCTCGGTCTGTAGAAATTGGTGTGATAACTTTGTCAGCATTGTAGTCAATCATCTGAAAGGCTCCCGCTACGGAGCGAAGAGGACACGCGAATGACACCGTTTATGACTGAAGATTTTCTACTCGATACCGAATTTGCTCGCCGTCTGTACCACGATTACGCCAAAGATCAGCCGATTTTCGACTACCATTGCCACCTTCCGCCGCAGCAGGTTGCCGAAAACTATCGCTTCAAAAATCTGTATGACATCTGGCTGAAAGGCGATCACTACAAATGGCGCGCAATGCGCACTAACGGCGTACCGGAGCGTCTGTGTACCGGTGATGCGTCCGATCGCGAGAAATTTGACGCCTGGGCGGCAACGGTGCCGCACACTATTGGCAACCCGTTATACCACTGGACCCATTTAGAGCTGCGTCGCCCTTTTGGTATTACAGGTAAGCTGTTGTCTCCATCCACCGCCGATGAGATCTGGGACCAGTGCAATGATTTACTGGCTCAGGACGCCTTCTCCGCCCGCGGGATCATGAAGCAGATGAATGTGAAGATGGTCGGTACCACCGACGATCCGATTGATTCTCTCGAGCACCATGCGGTTGTCGCCAAAGATACCTCCTTTGATATCAAAGTGCTGCCGAGCTGGCGCCCGGATAAAGCATTCAACATTGAACAGGCGACCTTTAATGACTACATGGCGAAGCTGGGTGAGGTGTCCGATACCGATATTCGCCGTTTTGCGGACCTGCAAAGCGCTCTGACCAAACGTCTGGACCACTTTGCCGCACACGGCTGCAAGGTCTCCGACCACGCGCTGGACGTGGTGCTGTTTGCGGAAGCGACCGACGCCGAGCTGGACGCCATTCTGGCGCGCCGTCTGGCTGGCGAGACCCTCAGCGAACACGAAGTGGCGCAGTTCAAAACCGCGGTGCTGGTGTTCCTCGGCGCAGAATATGCCCGTCGCGGTTGGGTACAGCAGTACCATATCGGTGCGCTGCGTAACAACAACCTGCGTCAGTTCAAACTGTTAGGCCCGGATGTGGGCTTCGATTCGATCAACGATCGCCCGATGGCGGAAGAGCTGTCTAAGCTGCTGAGCAAGCAGAACGAAGAAAACCTGCTGCCGAAAACCATTCTCTACTGCCTGAACCCGCGTGATAACGAAGTGCTGGGCACCATGATCGGTAACTTCCAGGGTGAAGGCATGCCAGGCAAGATGCAGTTCGGCTCCGGCTGGTGGTTCAACGATCAGAAAGACGGCATGGAGCGGCAGATGACCCAGCTGGCGCAGCTCGGCCTGCTGAGCCGCTTCGTCGGGATGCTGACCGACAGCCGCAGCTTCCTCTCCTACACGCGCCACGAATACTTCCGCCGCATTCTGTGCCAGATGATCGGCCGCTGGGTGGCTGCCGGCGAAGCGCCTGCGGATATCGCGCTGCTGGGCGAGATGGTGAAAAACATTTGCTTTAACAATGCGCGTGACTATTTCGCCATTGAACTGAACTAAGGCCAGAGGTCGGTTGATATGCAATACATTAAAATCCATTCGCAGGATAACGTCGCGGTCGCGCTGGCGGATATCGCTGCCGGTAGTGTGGTGACGATTGATAAGGATTCGGTCACCCTCGGCCAGGATATCGTTCGCGGCCACAAGTTTGCACTGCGCGCTATCGCGAAAGGGGAAAACGTCGTTAAGTACGGGTTGCCGATTGGCCATGCGCTGGCGGATATCGCGCCGGGCGAGCATGTTCATGCGCACAATACGCGCACCAATCTCAGCGACCTTGACGCGTATCGCTATCAACCGGACCGGGTTGCCCAACCGCCACAGCCTGCGGATCGCGAAGTGCAGATTTATCGTCGCGCTAACGGCGACGTCGGCGTGCGCAATGAGCTGTGGATCCTGCCGACCGTCGGCTGCGTCAACGCGATGGCCAGACAAATGCAGAACCGTTTCCTGAAAGAGGCGTATGGCGCTGAGGATATCGATGGGGTGCATCTCTTCAGCCACACCTATGGCTGCTCGCAGCTTGGGGATGACCACATCAACACTCGCACCATGCTGCAAAATATGGTTCGTCACCCGAACGCCGGGGCGGTACTGGTGGTTGGCCTTGGCTGTGAAAACAACCAGGTGGATGCCTTTCGCGAAACGCTGGGCGAGTTTGACCCGCAGCGTGTGCACTTTATGGTTTGCCAGCACCAGGACGATGAAGTGGAAGCGGGGGTTGCGCATCTGCATCAGCTGTATGAAGTGATGCGTCAGGATAAACGCCAGCCGGGTAAATTGAGCGAGCTGAAGTTTGGTCTCGAGTGCGGGGGATCGGACGGCCTGTCGGGCATTACCGCTAACCCGATGCTGGGCCGCTTCTCAGACTATGTGATCGCCAACGGCGGCACCACCGTGCTGACCGAAGTGCCGGAGATGTTCGGTGCTGAACAGCTGCTGATGAGTCACTGCCGTGACGAAGCGACCTTCGACAAGCTGGTGACCATGGTCAATGACTTTAAGCAGTACTTTATCGCACACGACCAGCCTATTTACGAAAACCCTTCCCCGGGTAACAAAGCCGGGGGGATCACCACCCTGGAAGATAAGTCGCTGGGCTGTACTCAGAAAGCGGGTTCCAGCCAGGTGGTGGATGTCCTGCGCTACGGCGAGCGCCTGAAGGTTCATGGTCTGAATTTGCTGAGCGCGCCGGGCAACGACGCGGTCGCCACCAGCGCGCTGGCCGGCGCCGGCTGTCATATGGTGTTGTTTAGCACCGGACGCGGCACGCCGTACGGCGGCTTTGTGCCGACGGTGAAGATCGCCACCAACAGCGAACTGGCGGCGAAGAAAAAGCACTGGATCGACTTTGATGCCGGGCAGCTGATCCATGGCAAAGCGATGCCGCAGCTGCTGGAGGAGTTTGTGGATGCCATTGTGGCTTTCGCTAACGGTAAACCGACCTGTAATGAACAGAATGACTTCCGCGAACTGGCCATCTTTAAAAGCGGTGTTACCCTGTAAAGGTGTATTCACATTGGCGCCCAGGGGCGTAGAACGTGTATCGGCCTGATAGCGTAACGCCATCGGGCTCGTAACAGCGGCGTTTCAGCCAGTGAAGCGCCGTTTGTTTTTTTCAGTCAGGGAGCTTTCATGACCGCGTATTGGCTGGCCCAGGGGGTCGGCGTCATCGCCTTTCTTATCGGCATTACCACCTTTATCAACCGCGATGAACGCCGTTTCAGGCTACAGCTGGCGGTCTATAGCGCTATTATCGGCGTTCATTTTTTCCTGATGGGCGCCGGGTCGGCCGGAATGAGCGCCGGGCTCAATGCGCTACGTACGGTCATTTCCTTACGCACCCGTAGCCTGTGGGTGATGACCGTCTTTATCCTCCTGACGCTGATCCTCGGCCTGGGCAAACTGCAGCATGCCATGGAGCTGCTGCCGATCATTGGCACCGTCGCCAGCACCTGGGCGCTGTTTCGTTGCAAAGGGCTGACCGTCCGCTGCGTGATGTGGTGCTCCACCGCCTGCTGGGTCACGCATAATCTGTGGTTGGGTTCGATTGGTGGGACGCTGATTGAAGGCAGTTTTCTGATCGTCAACGGGCTGAATATCATTCGCTTCCGCCGGATGCAAAAGCGCGGTATCGATCCGTTTAAGGTTGAAAACGCAGTCCAGGAAGAGAGCCCCTCCGCCCGATAGCGGAGGGGAAAGGCATTAGCTGCGCAGGGCGTTTTTCGCCAGCTGGTCATCTTCTGCTATGCAGGCCGCGGCGGTAAACAGGGCGTCGGTTGAGGAGTTGAGCGCCGTTTCGCAGGAATCCTGCAGCACGCCGATAATAAAGCCGACGGCAACCACCTGCATCGCCACATCGTTCGGGATCCCAAACATATTACAGGCCAGCGGGATCAGCAGCAGCGAACCGCCCGCCACGCCGGAGGCGCCGCAGGCGCACAGCGAAGCGACCACGCTCAGCAGCAGCGCCGTCGGCAGATCCACCGGAATATTCAGCGTATGCACCGCCGCCAGCGTCAGCACGGTGATCGTGATCGCCGCGCCCGCCATATTGATGGTCGCCCCCAGTGGAATGGAGACCGAATAGGTATCGCGATCCAGATTCAGCTTTTCACACAGCGCCATATTCACCGGAATATTGGCGGCGGAGCTGCGGGTGAAGAACGCGTAGACGCCGCTTTCGCGCAGGCAGGTCAGCACCAGCGGATAGGGGTTACGGCGGATTTTCCAGAACACCAGCAGCGGGTTAATCACCAGCGCTACCAGCAGCATACAGCCGACCAGCACCAGCAGTAGCTGGGCGTAGCCCCACAGGGTCTCGAAACCGGTGGTCGCCAGGGTGGAAGAGACCAGACCGAAGATCCCCAGCGGTGCAAAACGGATCACCACTTTGACGATGAAGGTCACCGCATGGGAGACATCGTTGATCAGGTTTTTGGTGGTGTCGTTACCGTGACGCAGGGCGAAGCCCAGCCCCACCGCCCACACCAGAATGCCGATATAGTTGGCGTTCAGCAGGGCGTCGATCGGGTTAGATACCATGCTCATCAGCAGGCCGCGCAGCACTTCGACAATCCCCGACGGCGGCGTGATGCTGTCGGCGGCGGTGGTTAAATGCAGAGTCGACGGAAAGACAAAACTAAACAACACCGCGGTCAGCGCCGCGCTGAAGGTGCCCAGCAGATAGAGAAACAGAATGGGGCGAATACTGGTTTTTTGTCCGTGCTGATGGTTAGCGATGGAGGCCATCACCAGCATCAATACCAGCACCGGCGCCACCGCCTTTAACGCGCCGACGAACAGGGTCCCCAGCAGACCGACGGCAATGGCCGTTGGCTTAGAGACCAGCGCCAGCAGCACGCCAAGCACCAGACCGATTAAAATTTGTTTCACCAGGCTGCCTTGCGCCAGGCGTGAGATCCACCCCGATGGGGGAGTGCGTGTGGTCATAATTCATTCCTTCCAGTGATGTAGCAAGCCATCCCAGCCACGTATTATTTGTTACGTTTATGTCAGGATGTAAGTAGATGTTTGCATAGTCGAGTATACGGAAAGAATGGCGGGCGGGAAGCGTAAAATGCTGTGATTTTAATCTGGATCTTGTTTTTTAACTATGTAGTAACATAACTGTGACATGAGCAGAGATTGCCGTCGGCGATGGCCGACGGCGCGTTGTGCAGATTACTCAGGCAGTTTGCGCTGCTTGTCGTGTTGCTTGTTGACCCAGGCGTTAATCAGCAGCGTGACGGCCAGGATGCCTCCTACTACGCCCAGCGAGATGGCGACCGGGATATGGTAGAAGTCGACGATCAGCATCTTCACGCCAATAAACACCAGGATCACCGACAGACCGTATTTGAGCATCGAGAAGCGCTCGGCGACCCCCGCCAGCAGGAAGTACATGGCGCGCAGGCCGAGGATCGCGAACAGGTTTGAGGTCAGGACGATAAACGGATCGGTGGTGACCGCGAAGATCGCCGGGATACTGTCGACGGCGAAAATCACATCGCTCAGTTCCACCAGGATCAGCACCAGCAGCAGCGGCGTGGCGAACAGCACACCGTTTTTACGGGTGAAGAAGCGCTCGCTCTCGATTTTATCCGTCATTCGCAGATGGCTGCGGATCCAGCGCACCAGTGGTTTATCGCCGATGCCGGAGTCATCTTCTTTCGCCAGCGCCATCTTCACGCCGGTAAAAAGCAGGAAGGCGCCGAAGACGTACAGCAGCCAGTCAAACTGGGAAATCAGCCAGCTGCCGGCGAAGATCATGATGGTACGCAGAACAATCGCGCCCAGCACGCCATACACCAGTACCCGGCGCTGCAGAGCAGGCGGTACGGCGAAATAGCTGAACAGCATCAACCAGACGAAGACGTTATCGACCGCCAGCGCTTTCTCAATCAGATAACCGGTGAGGAAGGCTAAGGCCTGCGGGTCAGCGACGGCCCGGCCCTGGGTTTGTACCAGATACCACCAGAAGGCGGCGTTGAACAGCAGAGAAAGCGTGACCCAAAGGATTGACCAGCCCGCGGCCTGCTTCATGGTCATGCTATGCGAACCGCGTCGTCCCTGAAGCAGCAGGTCGATTGCCAACATGATCGCGACGACGACAGCGAATCCACCCCATAGCAACGGCGTGCCGACAGTATTCATTTGATATTCCTTACATAAAAACAAAACGGCTGACGTCGGAAGACGGCAGCCGCTGCGCTTTTATGCATAGACCTCGCCTTCCGGCAAGGTCTCACTTACAACAACCAAAGTACATCGCGATGGGCTTTGGTTATTGCCCGGCGACCGGATGCGGTATTGCACGCATCGTAATGACGATCAACCGGCAAGGAAGTTACTCCCCTTTGCACGTAACAAAATATGTCACAGGGCGGTTTTCGTCAATGGCGGCCGGTCCGGCCTTTACACTCTTTTACGCCAGCGGCTGCGTATCGGCCGGGAAGATCACTCCGGTCTGGCGACGAATTTCGCTCGACAGTTTTGCCGTAATACGGCTCACGGTCAGACCCGGGTGATTGACATCCTGTGTCTCCACCAGGCGCGCAAAGGTCTCCGCCTCATACAGCATAGTATTAATGTGCTGGGGCTGCGTCAGGTCCTGGGCTTTGCCGCCGCGTGGCACAAACGCCAGCTTCTGACATTCGGAGATTTTTTCGATCACTAACGCGCCGTCTTCGCCCTGAATTTCACTGGGGATCGCGGAATCGCTAACTTTGGAGTGATGCAGCGTCACGTCGAAGTCGCCATAGCTCAGCACCACGGTGCCCTGGGCGTCTACGCCGCTGTCCAGCAGGCTGGCGGTGGCAAGAACGGCCCGCGGTTCGCCCCATAACGCCACAGCGGACGCCAGGCAATAGAAGCCGATATCCATAATCGAACCGTTAGAGAACGCCGGGTTAAAGGTGTTGGGGTTTTCGCCGTCAAGGTAGCGCTGATAGCGCGATGAGTACTGACAATAGTTGATGAAGGCTTTGCGCAGTTTGCCCGCTTTAGCGAGCGTCTCTTTGAGTAGCAGAAAGTTAGGCAGACTGGCGGTTTTAAAGGCTTCAAACAGCACAACGTTATTTTCTTTCGCCAGCGCTATCGCCGCCTCGACTTCCTGCAGGTTCGATGCCAGCGGCTTTTCGCAAATGACGTGCTTCTTGTGGCTCAGGAACAGCCGGGTCTGCGGGAAGTGCAGCGAGTTCGGGCTGGCAATATAGACCGCGTCAACGTCAGGGCTCTGTGCCAGTTCATCGAGCGAGGTAAACAGATGCTCGACCGGATAGTCATTGGCGAAGGCTTGCGCCTGTTCGAGGCTGCGGGAGTAGATGGCGGTAAGTTTATATTTGCCGGTTTCATGGGCGGCATCGACAAACTGCTTGGTGATCCAGTTTGTGCCAACAACTGCGAAACGTATCATAAACGTTGACGAACTCCATTAAAGGGAACCTGTCGTCACTCTATCATGCCATCATGACAAAACCAGTGCGTCACTACGCAGAACGATTTAACGAAAGGTGCGTCAGCCACAGGCGGGTATCGAACTCCAGTTGATGGTACTGTGGCTCCATATGGCAGCACAGTTGATAAAAGGCTTTGTTGTGATCTTTCTCTTTCAAATGCGCCAGTTCATGGACCACGATCATCCGCAGAAAGGCCTCCGGCGCGTCGCGAAACACCGTCGCCACGCGAATTTCCGCTTTGGCTTTCAGCTTACCGCCCTGAACGCGGGAAATCGCGGTATGCAGGCCGAGCGCATTGTTCAGCACGTGGATTTTACTGTCGTACATCACTTTGTTGATCGGCGCCGCTCCGCGCAGAAAGCGGGCCTTCAGATCCTGGGTGTACTGATACAGCGCTTTATCGCTGTTAACGTCATGCCCCTGCGGATAACGCTTTTGCAGCACCTCGCCGAGGCGGTCTTGCTCGATTAAAGCCGTGACCTGCGACAGCAGCGATTCAGGGTAGCCCTGAAGGTAAGGTAGCGTGTTCATGGTGAAAAAAGTTTACTTCTCCGGAGAATTGAGCGATAACACGCGCGAATTTTAGCATTTCGGAGGGGCGATGAGCCAGGCAGAGTTAAACGGTGAGTTATTCACATTAGAGCGGTTCCCACCTAACGCTGAAGAAGAAGCGCTACAGGCATGGGAAGCGGCGGATGAATATCTGCTGCAACAGGTGAATGACGTCGACGGCCTGACGCTCATCTTCAACGACGGCTTCGGCGCGCTCGCCTGCGCGCTGGCGGCGCGCAACCCGGTCAGCATCAGCGACTCCTTTATTTCCGAGCTGGCGACCCGCCACAACCTGCGGATGAACGGTATCGATGAAGAGAGCGTGCGCTTTCAGGATAGCCTGAGCCCGTTACCGGCCGCGCCGGCGCTGGTGCTGATTAAGGTGCCAAAACAGCTGGCGCTGCTGGAACAGCAGCTGCGCGCCCTGCGCGAAGTGGTCACGCCGGAAACCCGCATTATCGCCGCGGCGAAAGCCCGTGATGTGCACAACTCGACGCTGGCGCTGTTTGAAAAAATCCTCGGCACCACCACCACCTCGCTGGCGTGGAAAAAAGCGCGTCTGATCCACTGCGTTTTCACCGCCCCCAAGCTTGCCGATGCGCCGCAAACCTACAGCTGGAAGCTGGACGGCACGCCGTGGACCATCCATAACCACGCCAACGTTTTTGCCCGCAGCGGACTGGATATCGGCGCGCGTTTCTTCCTGCAGCATTTACCGTCTAATTTAGAAGGCGAGATCGCCGATCTCGGCTGCGGCAATGGGGTGATTGGCCTGCAGGCGCTGGCGCAAAACCCGAACGCGCGGGTCATGTTTACCGATGAGTCGCACATGGCGGTGGCTTCCAGCCGGTTGAACGTCGAGCGCAACCTGCCGGACGATATCGCACGCTGTGAATTTATGGTCAATAACTCGCTCTCCGGCATTGAGCCGGATCGCTTTACGGCGATCCTGTGTAATCCGCCGTTCCATCAGCAGCACGCGATTACCGACCATATTGCCTGGCAGATGTTTAACGATGCCCGCCGCAGCCTGAAATATGGCGGCGAGCTGTACGTCGTCGGCAACCGCCACCTCGATTACTTCCGTAAGCTGAAGCGCGCTTTTGGTAATTGCACGACGATTGCGACGAACAATAAGTTTGTCATTTTGAAAGCAACGAAGGTGCGTAAGCAGCGCTGATTTTTGTCGCGGTTTCCCCCGGCTCGCGGCTGTCGCCTTAGCCGGGCTACCGACTGTCGCCTTAGCCGGGCTAGCGTACGGGATTATCGTGGTAGCCCGGGGAAGGCGCATCGCGCCGCCCCCGGGACACGGCTAAATCGCCAGCGCCAGTTTAGTGCCCTGGGCAATCGCCCGGCGCGCATCCAGCTCCGCCGCCACGTCGCAACCGCCGATGAGATGCACCGTTTTCCCTGCCGCGCGCAGCGGTTCCGCCAGCTCGCGGCGCGGTTCCTGACCGGCGCAGATCACCACCTGATCGACCGCCAACAGTTGGCGCTCGCCGCCGATAGTGACATGTAACCCTTCATCATCGATCTTTTCATAGCTGACCGCCGGGATCATTTTCACGCCGCGCGCCAGCAGCGTCGCGCGGTGGATCCAACCGGTGGTTTTGCCGAGCCCTTCGCCCGGTTTGCTGGCTTTGCGCTGTAGCATCACAATCTGTCGCGGGCTTTTACTCAGTTGCGGGCCTTCAGGATGCAGCCCTCCCGCCGTTTGCAGGCTGGTATCGATACCCCATTCGCGGCAGAACTCGCCGATATCCTGGCTGGTGGCCATGCCCGACTGGCTTAAAAACATCGCGGTGTCGAAGCCGATGCCGCCGCAGCCGATAATCGCCACCTTCGCGCCAACCGGCGCTTTATCACGCAAGACATCCAGGTAGCTCAGCACTTTGGGATGATCGATCCCGTCGATCGCCGGCAGGCGCGGGGCGATACCGGTGGCGAGGATCGTCTCATCGAACGTCAGCAGATCGTCTGCCGTGACGCGGGTGTTCAGGCGTAGATCGACACCATGAAGATCGAGCATGGTGCGGTAGTAACGCAGCGTCTCGTGAAACTCCTCTTTGCCGGGGATCTGTTTGGCGATATTAAACTGGCCGCCGATCTCCGGGAGCGCATCGAACAACGTGACGTGATGACCGCGAGCGGCGGCGTTAACGGCGAAGGCCAGACCGGCCGGCCCGGCGCCGACCACCGCCAGCCGTTTAGGCTCGTTGGCAGGCAGGACCGGCATCAGGGTTTCATGACAGGCGCGCGGGTTGACCAGACAAGAGGTGACTTTGCCGGCGAAGATCCGATCGAGACACGCCTGGTTGCAACCGATGCAGGTATTGATCTCCCCGGCGCGATCGCGCTGCGCTTTCGACATAAATTCGGCGTCGGCGAGGAACGGGCGGGCCATCGATACCATATCGGCATCGCCGCGGGCGAGAATATCCTCCGCGACCTGCGGATCGTTGATGCGGTTGGTGGTGATCAACGGGATCGACACCGCGCCTTTCAGCTTGCGGGTGACCCAGCTAAAGGCGCCGCGCGGTACCGGCGTGGCGATAGTCGGAATGCGCGCTTCGTGCCAGCCAATCCCGGTGTTGATAATTGTCGCCCCCGCCGCTTCAATCGCTTTAGCCAGTTCGGTGACTTCCGCCAGCGTGCTGCCGTCGTTGACCAGATCGAGCATCGACAGGCGGTAGATGATAATGAAATCGTGGCCGGCGCGTTGGCGCACCGCCTTAACCACTTCAATGGCGAAACGCATGCGCCTGGCATAATCGCCGCCCCATTGGTCGTCGCGCTGGTTGGTGCGCGCGGCGAGAAATTCGTTAATCAGATAGCCTTCTGAACCCATCACTTCGACGCCGTCATAGCCCGCTTCACGCGCCAGCTGGGCGCAGTGGGCAAAATCATCGATCAGCGTCAGGATCTCATCGTGGCTCAGTTCATGGGGCGTAAAACGGTTAATCGGCGCCTGTAGCGCCGAGGGGGCCACCAGCGCGGGCTGGTAGCTGTAACGGCCGGTATGCAGGATCTGCAAGGCGATTTTGCCGCCTTCCTGATGTACCGCGTCGGTAATATGGCGATGGTGCGCCAGATGGCTGGCATCGTTGAGTACCGCGCCGCCGGCCATGGTGACGCCAGAGGGTGCCGGAGCGATGCCGCCGGTGACGATCAGCGCCACGCCGTGGCGGGCGCGCTCGGCGTAAAAGGCCGCCAGCCGCTGCGCGCCGTCCGGCAGCTCTTCCAGCCCGGTGTGCATCGAGCCCATCAACACGCGGTTTTTGAGCGTTGTGAAGCCCAGCTCAAGCGGGGCGAAAAGCGACGGATAGCGGCTCATAGTGGCTTCCAATGTAAAATTATTGTTATGTGGTCGGATGAGTTACTAATTTAGCCGTCGCGAAGAAAAAGGGAAAAGGGGAGTGCGGTGATTGTGATGGGATTCAAAGAACGGAACTCGTTGTCCCTCACCCCGGCCCTCTCCCAAAGGGAGAGGGGGAAAGGCGGATCGGTACCGGTGGTTAGGGTGACGGGGAAGACGCTACGCGCTGGCGGCGCTCCAGGCCCGGTGCCTGCCACATCGACGTTGTCAGCCCGCTATCGACAAGGCCAAGCTGATCGGCATACACCGTCTGCCACTTGCTCATCATCTCCTGATACAGCTCGCGATGCTGCGGATTCGGGGTGAACTCCCGGTGCCAGCTCACTAACCGTTCTCCTGTACTGGCCATATCGCCATACAGTCCGGCGCCGGTTCCGGCGGCGATGGCGCAGCCCAGCGCGGTGGCTTCGCGAACCACCGGCACCCGCACCGGCAGGCCGGTGACGTCGCTGAGGATCTGGCTCCACAGCGCGCCTTTAGAGCCGCCGCCGGCAAACACCAGACTCTCGAATGTCACCCCGGAGAACTGGGAGATCTGCGCGAGGTTGCAGGCGGAGACAATCGCTGCGTTCTCCTCCAGCGCGCGGAACAGGGTCGCTTTGTTGCACTTCTCCGGATCGATGGAGAGGTTAATAAACGACGGCGCGGCGTGGTACCACTGCTTAAAGTGCATGGCGTCGGAAAAAATAGGCATCACGCCGTGGGAACCGGCGGGGACGCGGCTGGCCATCTCCTCCAGCAGCGAATAGGCATCGACGCCGAGCCGCTCGGCAATCAGTTTTTCTTCAGCGCAGAAGGCGTCACGAAACCAGCGCATGGTCAGGCCGGTAAAGAAGCTGATCGATTCCGCCTGCGCCATGCCGGGAATGACATGAGGATTAACACGAATATTCATCTGCGGATCGGTGCGCACCTGCGGCAGGTTGACCACCTGCTGCCAGAAAGTGCCGCCGAGTACCGCAGTTTGCCCGGCGCGCACCACCCCAAGGCCCAGGCAGCCGAGCTGGACGTCGCCGCCGCCCATCACCACCGGCGTCCCGGCGCGCAGGCCGCTCTCATGCGCCGCCGCTTCGGTGACGGCGCCCAGCAGGGTACCGGTCTCTTTGACCGGCGACAGCATATCGGCGCGCAGCCCGGCCATATCCAGCAGCGCCGGACGCCAGTCGCGGCTGAACAGGTCGAGCATGCCGGTGGTGCCGGCGTTTGACGGGTCGACCGCCAGCTCGCCGGATAGCTTCGCCGCCAGCCAGTCGCTGATCATGGTGATGGTTGCCGCTTTGCGGTAGATATCGGGGCGGTGGTGCGCCAGCCACAGCAGGCGCGGCATGGCGCTAAGCGCCAGGGTTTGTCCCGAGACCTCGTATACCTCGGATTCAAAACGATAGTCGTGGATCTCCTTAAGCTCCGCCACTTCGCGGCTGGCGCGGGCATCGACGTTGGCGCAGGCCCAGATGGCCTCGCCGTCGCGGTCATAGAGAACGATCCCTTCGCGCATCGAACAGCAGGCGACGGATTGAATATCGGCGGCAGAGAGCCCGGCGGCGTTGAGCGCCTGGCGAATACACTGGCAGGCCAGCTGCCAGTTGGTGGTAAGGTCGAACTCCATCGAGCCGGGGACGTTATCGACGCTCAGGTGTTTCCATTCGGCCTGGCCTACCGCCAGCTGGCGGCCATTAAGATCGAAAATGACCGCCCGAATGCTGCCGGTCCCGGCATCTAACGCTAACAGGTAACTCATGACATGCGCCTCGCTGTTGTCGCGCGGCGCCTGGCCGTCAGGAGGCCAGCGCGAGTACCGCGCGTGCTGTTGTCTCTTCCGTTACCAGGCCATTAATGCGCTTTCCAGTCAGAGCGGCATAAATCGCCTGCGCTTTTTCTTCTCCCCCGGCGACGCCGACGATGGTTGGCAGCTGCGCCAGCTCATCCAGGGTTACGCCGAGCAGTTCCCGATGGATCTCCAGTCCTTCTACCGGCCGGCCGTCGGCCTGCAGGAAATAACCTAAAATGTCGCCGACCGCGCCTTTGCGCGCGTACATCAGCTGTTCGCCCTCGCTGATATAGCCGGAGCGTAAAATCGTGGCGTCGCGCCGCTGATCGATGGCGCCAATGCCGACCACCGCCGCGTCCGCCGCCGTTGCCGCGAGGATCACGTCGCGCACGCTCGACTCACGGCGCAGGATCTCGGCGACCTCCGCTGAAGAGACCCGCAGCGGCGCCGGAATAATGCTGACGCTGCAGGCGGCATCAAGCTGGCCGATGCCGGTCATATAGGGGCCGACGCCGCCGGAGAGGGTCACCAGCCGCACCTGCTGCGAGCCGATAAAGCCGCTGAGATGCTGCAGGCAGCTCATGGTGGCCTCACCGAAGCCGACCGCCAGCAGCTGTCCCGGCTGCAGAATGCCCATCAGCGATTGCGCCGCGCCGATCCCCAACCGGGTATTCATCGGCGGGGTGTTGAGCGCCGGCAGCACGCGGGCAATCTTGAGGCCAAAGCGCTGCTGGAGTTCACTTTCCAGCGCCAGACAGCCCTCATAGCGCGAGTTGATCTGCACGCGGATCACCCCGGACTGGCGGCCTTTCTCCAGCAGACGGGAAATCTTCAGCCGCGGCAGCCCCAAACGCTCGCCGATGTCATTTTGCGTCAGGCCGTCGTGGTAGTAGCACCACGCCACCCGCGCCACCAGCTCTTCCTCGGCTAACGCCAGCCCGGCGTAGCGGTTCTCTTCCGTAATGCGTTTTTCGCTCATAAATTGAACTCTTATAAAAATTTAGATCATATGTTCGCTATTGCGCGGTCGGAAAGTGTGAGCCGACTGGCAAAACGGATCTTTCATCGCTGGCCCATTTTTTCCTGAGGATCTAAAGCGCCAAACTGTGATCTTCGCACGGTTGTAAATATAGTTCACCGTCTACGCTTTTGAACATTATTAAATTTAAAAATCATTTGTTCAATCGAGGCGCGATGATGAAGCCACTGCTTGAAGCTCGCCAGATTTGCAAACAGTTCTCCGGCGTTGCGGTGCTCAAGGGCATTGATTTCACGCTAGGCGCGGGCCAGGTGCATGCGCTGATGGGCGGCAACGGCGCGGGTAAATCGACGTTGATGAAGATCATCGCCGGCGTTGAAACGCCGGATAGCGGTGAACTGACGATCGGCGACCGCGCGTTTGCGCGTCTCAGCCCGGCGCTGGCGCACCAGTTGGGCATCTATCTGGTGCCACAGGAGCCGATGCTGTTTCCCAACCTCAGCGTGCGCGAGAACATTCTCTTTCGTTTGCCGAAGCGGGCGGATACCGCCCCGCGGTTGCAGGAAAAACTGCGGCAGCTGAACTGCCAGATCAACCTCGATGCCAGCGCCAGCACGCTTGAAGTGGCCGATCAACAGATGGTCGAGATCCTGCGCGGGCTGATGCGCGAGGCCAAGATCCTGATCCTGGATGAGCCCACCGCCTCTTTAACGCCGGGTGAAACCGAGAAGCTCTTTAGCCAGATCCGCGCGTTACAGGCGCTGGACGTTGGGATCGTCTTTATCTCACACAAATTGCCCGAAATCCGCCAGCTTGCCAGCCATATTTCGGTGATGCGCGATGGCGCGGTGGTGCTGAGCGGCGAGACCGCGGCATACCGCGACGAGCAACTGATTAACGCGATGACGCCGGTCAGCCGCGACCATGCGCTGAGCGACACGCAAAAGCTGTGGCTGTCGCTACCGGGTAACCGCCGTACGCAACCGCAGGACTTTCCCGTGCTGCGGGTGGAGGATCTCACCGGAGAAGGTTTTATCGATCTCAATCTGGAGATCCGCGCCGGAGAGATCGTCGGTCTGGCCGGGCTGGTAGGATCCGGGCGCACCGAATTTGCCGAAACCCTATACGGCCTGCGTCCACCGCGCGCCGGGCGGATCTGGCTGGAGAACCGCGAGATTAGCCGCGACAGCACCCGCGCCAGGCTAGCCAGCGGGCTGGTCTATCTCCCGGAAGACCGCCAGGTCTCGGGGCTGTTTCTCGATGCGCCGGTGCGCTGGAACACGGTGATGTTCAATCAGCCGTCGTGGTGGCAGCAGGGGAAACGGGAGGCGGCGGTGGTTGAGCGCTATCACCGGGCGCTGGGGATCAAGCTGGCCGATGGCGATCAGCCGGTGCGCACTCTCTCTGGCGGCAACCAGCAGAAGGTGCTGCTGGCGCGCTGTCTGGAAGCTAATCCGTTGCTGCTGATTGTCGATGAGCCGACGCGCGGCGTGGATGTCTCCGCCCGCGCCGATATCTATCAACTGCTAAAAAGCGTTGCCGCGCAAAACGTGGCGGTGCTGATGATCTCCAGCGATCTGGATGAGTTCGTTGGCCTGGCCGACCGGGTGCTGGTGATGCATCAGGGCCGCTACAGCGGTGAGCTGGCGCGACAGGCGGTGACCGTCGATCGCATGATGACCCTGGCCTTCGGAGGGCAGGCATGAAAACGTTACTGAAGAATCGCGAACTGAGCGCCTTCTTTGCCATCGTGGCGCTCTTTGCCGTGCTGGTGGCGCTCAATCCAGCCTATTTCAGCCTGCAGACCCTGGCGATGATTTTCGCCAGCTCGCAGATCCTTTGCCTGCTGGCATTGGGCGCGACGCTGGTGATGCTGACCCGCAATATTGACGTGTCGGTAGGCTCCACCGTTGGGCTGTGCGCCATCGCCGTCGGCGTGGCGCTGAACAACGGTTACGGGCTGGCGACGGCTATCGCCTTCGCGCTGGCGATTGGCGCGCTGGCCGGGGCGTTTAACGGCCTGCTGGTAGTGGGACTGCGCATTCCGGCGATCGTCGCCACCCTCGGCACGCTGGGGTTGTATCGCGGGGTGATGCTGTTGTGGACCGGCGGGAAATGGATCGAGGGCTTGCCCGACAGCCTGAAGTCGCTCTCGGAGCCGGCGTTTATCGGCGTGTCGCCGCTGGGCTGGCTGGTGCTGGCGCTGCTGCTGGCGGGCGGCTGGCTGCTGTCGCGCACCGCCTTTGGTCGTGATTTTTACGCCGTCGGCGATAACCTCGCCGCCGCGCGCCAGTTGGGCGTGGCGGTCAATCGCACGCGGATGCTGGCCTTTACCCTCAACGGCATGCTGGCGGCCTGCGCCGGGATTGTCTTCGCCGCGCAGATTGGTTTTGTGCCTAATCAGACCGGCAGCGGGCTGGAGATGAAAGCCATCGCCGCCTGCGTACTGGGCGGGATCTCGCTGCTCGGCGGTACCGGCACGCTGCTCGGCGCGTTTCTCGGCGCCTTTTTCCTTACCCAAATCGACACCGTGCTGGTGCTGTTCCGCCTTCCCGCCTGGTGGAATGACTTTATCGCCGGCCTGGTGCTGCTCGGCGTGCTGGTGCTCGATGGCCGCCTGCGCCAGGCGCTGGCCCGCCATCAGCGGGCGCTAAAGTACAGCCGTTTCCAGCCCGGTAATAAAGGGGGCAAACAGGTTGCCCGCTTTCCCGAACGCAAAAGCAAAGAGGTGGCTTAAATGAAGCTGAAGCTTAACTGGGAAAGCGCGCTGCTGGCGTTGCTGATCGCGGAAATCCTGCTATTCGGCGCGCTGAATCCGCGCATGCTGGATCTCAATATGCTGCTCTTTAGCACCAGCGACTTTATCTGCATCGGCATCGTCGCACTGCCGCTGACGCTGGTGATCATCAGCGGCGGGATTGATATTTCGCTGGGCTCGACCATCGGCCTGTGCGCCATCGCCCTCGGGGTGATGACCCAGGCGGGCTGGCCGCTGTGGCTCGCGGTATCGCTGACGTTGCTGTTGGGGCTGCTGTGCGGGTTATTTAACGCCGCGCTGATTCACTACACCGGCATCAGCCCGCTGGTGATCACGCTTGGCACGCTGTATCTGTACGGCGGCGGCGCGCTGCTGCTTTCCGGGATGGCCGGCGCGACCGGTTACGAGGGGATTGGCGGTTTTCCCGATAGCTTCACCGCCTTCGCCAATTTAACCCTCGCCGGACTGCCGCTACCGCTGGTGCTGTTCGCGATTATCACCTTTCTCTTCTGGCTGCTGGCCCATCGCGGGCGCTTTGGCCGCCATCTCTTTTTACTCGGGCAAAACCCGCGCGCCGCGCGCTATGCCGCGCTGTCGGTGAACGGCATCCCGTACGTGCTGTATGGCCTGGTTGGCGTCGCCTCGGCGGTCGCGGCGCTGGTGATGGCCTCCTATTTCGGCTCGGCGCGTTCGGATTTAGGCCGCGACCTGCTGATGCCGGCGCTGACCGCGGCGGTGCTCGGCGGGGCCAATATTTACGGCGGCTCGGGATCGATACTGGGTACCGCGCTGGCGGCATTGCTGGTGGGGTATCTGCAACAGGGTTTACAGATGGTCGGCATCCCCAACCAGGTGTCGAGCGCGCTGTCAGGGGCGCTGTTGGTTGTGGTGGTGATGGGGCGTTCGCTGAGCCTGCACCGTGAATGGGTGCGCGCGACCTGGCGGCGTCTTTTCTCGCATAGAACAATCGGAGCACAACAATGAAAACAAAACGTATCCTGCAGGTCAGCGCGCTGGCGCTGGCGATGAGCGTGGTTACCGCGCAAGCGGCGGACCGCATCGCCTTTATTCCTAAGCTGGTCGGCGTCGGCTTCTTTACCAGCGGCGGCAACGGCGCGAAAGAGGCGGGGAAAGCGCTGGGTGTGGATGTCACCTATGACGGCCCCACCGAGCCCAGCGTCTCCGGCCAGGTGCAGCTTATCAACAACTTCGTCAACCAGGGTTACAACGCGATTATCGTCTCCGCCGTTTCGCCGGACGGCCTGTGCCCGGCGCTGAAGCGGGCGATGCAGCGCGGGGTGAAAGTCCTGACCTGGGATTCCGATACCAAACCGGAGTGCCGCAGCATCTATATCAACCAGGGCACGCCGCAGCAGCTCGGCGGCCTGCTGGTGGAGATGGCGGAAAAGCAGGTCAGCAAACCTGCCGCCAAAGTCGCGTTTTTCTACTCCAGCCCGACGGTGACCGACCAGAACCAGTGGGTGAAGGAAGCCAAAGCCAAAATCGAAAAAGAGCATCCGCAGTGGCAAATCGTCACCACCCAGTTTGGCTATAACGATGCCACCAAATCGCTGCAAACCGCCGAGGGGATCTTAAAAGCGTATCCGGATCTCGACGCCATTATCGCGCCGGATGCCAATGCGCTGCCGGCGGCGGCGCAGGCGGCGGAGAACCTCAAGCGTCAGGGCGTGGCGATCGTCGGCTTTAGTACACCGAACGTGATGCGCCCGTACGTTGAGCGCGGCACGGTGAAAGCGTTCGGCCTGTGGGATGTGGTTCAGCAGGGCAAAATTGCGGTTAACGTCGCCGATCGATTGTTGAAAAAGGGCGATCTTAACGTCGGCGACAGCGTTGAGGTGAAAGATATCGGCTCGCTGAAGGTCGAACCGAATAGCGTGCAGGGCTACCAGTATGAGGCGAAGGGCAACGGTATCGTGCTGCTGCCGGAGCGCGTGGTGTTCAGCAAAGAGAACATCAACAACTACGACTTCTGACGGAGGAAAAGATGGCTGATTTAGACGATATCAAAGAGGGTAAGGACTTCGGCATCGACCGCCCGCAGCAGAATACGCTGTATACCCTGAAAGGCTGTGGTTCACTGGATTGGGGCATGCAGTCGCGGCTGGCGCGCATCTTTAATCCGCACAGCAACCGCACGGTGATGCTGGCCTTCGATCATGGTTACTTCCAGGGGCCAACCACCGGGCTGGAGCGTATCGACCTGTCGATTGCGCCGCTGTTTGCCGACACCGATGTGCTGATGTGCACCCGCGGCGTACTGCGCAGCCAGGTACCGGCGGCCACCAATAAGCCGGTGGTGCTCCGCGCCTCCGGCGGCAATTCGATTTTGAGCGAACTCTCCAACGAATGCGTGGCGGTGGCGATGGAAGACGCGCTGCGTCTCAACGTTTGCGCGGTGGCGGCGCAGGTCTATATCGGCAGCGAATACGAACATCAGTCGATCAATAACATCATCAAACTGGTGGATGCCGGCAATCGCTACGGTATGCCGGTCCTGGCGGTTACCGGCGTCGGCAAAGAGATGACCCGCGATGCGCGCTACTTCTCGCTGGCCAGCCGGATTGCCGCCGAAATGGGGGCGCAGTTTGTGAAGACCTATTTCGTTGAGGAAGGCTTTGAAAAAGTGACCGCCAGCTGTCCGGTGCCGATCGTGATTGCCGGCGGTAAAAAACTGCCGGAGCATGAGGCGCTGGAGATGTGCTGGCGGGCGATCGATCAGGGGGCGTCCGGGGTGGATATGGGGCGCAATATTTTCCAGTCCAGCGCCCCGCGCGCGATGCTGAAGGCGGTGAAAAAGGTGGTGCATGAGAATCTGAACGCGCGCGAAGCGTATCAGTTCTGGCAGGAAGAGAAACAGGGAGAGCTGAAATGAACGTGACGCTGGTGGAGATCAATATTAAACCCGAGCGGGTGGATGAGTTTCTCGAGGTGTTTCGCGCCAACCACGAAGGCGCGCTGCAGGAGCCGGGCAACCTGCGCTTTGATGTCCTGCAGGATCCCGAGGTGAAAACCCGCTTTTTTATCTACGAAGCCTATAAAGACGATGAGGCGGTGCTGGCGCATAAGAAGACGCCGCACTATTTAGCCTGCGTCGAAAAGCTGGAGGAGATGATGTCGCAGCCGCGGCAGAAACGCAGCTTTATAGGCCTGTTGCCGCAGGTATGAGGATTTTCCTTCCCCCTCTCCCTGTGGGAGAGGGGGAAGGGCACTTATTACGCTTCTTCAACCGAGACGCGCAGGGCCGCCAGCGCCTTACGCGCCGCTTTCAGCACCTGCTCACACTGCTCCAGGGTGAGGGTCAGCGGCGGTTCAACGCGGATCGTCTTGGCGTTGTTTAACGTCCCGGCGACCAGCACCCGCTGTCTGAACATCTCACTGGCAAAGTCGTAGCCAATCTCGTTATCGACAAACTCGATGGCCATCAGCATGCCTTTCCCGCGCACTTCATTCACCAGGTCCGGATACTCCTGCGCCAGCAGGCGGAACCCGTCCAGCAGCATATCGCCTTTCTGCGCCGCCTGCGCCGGCAGGTTTTGCGTCAACAGCACGTTGATCGTCGCCAGCGCCGCCGCACAGGCCAACGGGTTGCCGCCGAAGGTGGTGGTGTGCAGGAACGGGTTGTCGAACAGCACCGAGAAGACCTCTTCCGTCGCCACCGTCGCGCCGATCGGCATCACACCGCCGCCGAGCGCTTTCGCCAGACACAGAATATCGGGCTGAACGTTCTCATGCTCGCAGGCGAACATCTTGCCGGTGCGGCCCATGCCGGTCTGCACTTCGTCGAGGATCAGCAGGGCGCCAAACTCATCGCACAGCTTACGCACCGCCGGCAAATACCCCTGCGGCGGGAGGATCACGCCCCCTTCGCCCTGAATCGGCTCGAGGATCACCGCCGCGACGTCGTCGCCGGTTTTCTTGCACTCGCTCAGCATGGTGCGCATGGCGTTGATATCGCCGAACGGCACGTGGCGGAAGCCCGGCAGTAGCGGCATAAAGGGTTTGCGGAAGGTCGACTTGGCGGTGGCCGACAGCGCGCCCAGCGATTTACCGTGGAAGGCGCCGCTGGTGGCGATGAAGGTAAATTTACCGCGCGGCGACTGATAGGCTTTCGCCAGCTTGATGGCCGCCTCTACCGATTCGGTACCGCTGTTGCAGAAGAAACTGTACTTTAGTTTGCCGGGCGTTAAGGCTGCCAGGGTTTTCGCCAGCATCGCGCGTAGCGGATCCAGCAGTTCCTGACTGTGAAGCGGTTGTTTCGCGAGTTGATTCTCGACGGCGGATACCACAACTGGATTACGGTGCCCTACATTGAAGATGCCAAACCCACCAAGGCAGTCGATAAATTCCTGTCCCTGGGTGTCGACAAGCGTATTTAACCCTCCCGCTTGCCACTCTACGGCTCCGTAATCCCCGCCGGCTGTGACCGATTTTCGATACTCTAAAAACCCCGGATTCACATGCTCTTTAAAGTATTCCCTGACCTCCTGGTTAAGTGCTTTCATTTCCTCATGATCAAGCGTGCGCTTTTCAATGAGATTCAGTGCGTGTGCGCTGCAGGCCAGAGCCGATGCGCTGGAAGGTAACCTGTTCAAAATGTGCTCCTGGGGCGGACGTATCACACGATACTGGATTAAGTATTGCAGGGATTACGCCAGTTCGGCAGAAGCGGTGAAAATCGGGATAAATGCAAAGTAAAAGACGAAATGTGTAAAATTTAATCTCATTGCGCCACTATTGGCACGTTTTATTCCTGAGCTGACGAGATTTTCTGCCTGGCGGCGATGAACGGGGCGATCCGTCGTGGTGCGAGCTGCCCCAGGGCGGGGCAGCCGGTGGTAACAAAAGAGGCTTAGTCGAGCTGAGAGATCTCCATCGCCGCCCGGTCGATAATGCCGATGATCTGCTTGAGCTGGGCGGTACTGCTGGCCTGCTGGTTCACTTTCAGGTCGAGGACCGCTTTGAAGTTTTCCAGCGCGCGCTTCATCTGCGGATCCCGGCGCAGCTCGCAGCCGACCATCCGCGCCTGCAGACGCTCCTGGATATGGGCCAGGTGCTCCTGGTTCTCGGCGTGCAGCTGTTTTCCTTCCTCGCTGATAACGATTTTTTTACGTCCGTTGTCATCTTCCACGCTGATAAGGCCCTGGTCCTGGAGCAGATCCAGCGTCGGGTAGATTACCCCCGGGCTGGGGCTGTAGTTCCCCTGGGTAAGCGTTTCGATCTCTTTGATCAGCTCATAGCCATGGCTGGCGTTGCGGCTGAGGATATCCAGAATGATCAGCCGCAGTTCACCGTGGCCAAAGAAACGCTGGCGACGTCCGCCGCCGCGGCGGCCATGGTCGCCGTGTTCGCTGGGATCACCGTGGCGCCCGCGTGGCCCACGCCCCTCTTCATGATGATGTCGCATGGTTACCTCCTGCTGTTTTTGATATATCTAATTTATATCTAAAAAATGAATGTTCGCAATGCTGGTTGCTATTTATTTTTTAATATATTGATATATATGTAATTATTTTCTGGCTGTGGATTTTGATGCGGTTTGTTTTGACTATATCAAAAAAAGACTTGCATTCTTTTTAGTTGGCAATCATTATCATTTGCATCAAGTTTAGATATATCTATTTACCGTTCACGAAGGCAATCGATGATGACAAAAACCAAAGCAGACAAGTACCCGCAGCGTGTCCGCAATGAGCTGCGTTTCCGTGAGCTGACGGTGCTGCGCGTGGAGCGCGCAGGCGCGGCGTTCCAGCGTATCGTGCTGGGAGGCGAGGCGCTGGAAGGCTTCGCTTCTCACGGCTTTGACGATCATACCAAGCTTTTTTTCCCCGAGCCGGGCGCGGCATTTACCCCGCCGCAGGTGACCGAGGAGGGGATTGACTGGGGCGAGGGCGTGCGGCCTGCCACTCGTGACTATACGCCGCTGTACGATGCCGAACGTCACGAGCTGACTTACGATTTCTATATCCACGATGGCGGTATCGCCAGCCGCTGGGCGCTGGAAGCAAAAGTGGGCGATAAGCTGGTGATCGGCGGCCCGCGCGGCTCGCTGGTGGTGCCGGAAGATTATGCCTGGCAGCTGTATGTTTGCGATGAGTCCGGCATGCCGGCGCTGCGCCGTCGTCTGCTGGGATTACGCCAGCTGCCGGCAAGGCCGCAGGTGACGGCCATCGTTACTATCGCCGATGCGTCGTATAAAGATTATCTGGCGGATCTCGACGGCTTTAACATCGAGTGGGTGGTGGGCCACAACCCGGCCTTCGTCGCCGAGCGTCTGGCCCAGGTGAAGGTGCCGGCGGAGGATTATTTCATCTGGCTGACCGGCGAAGGCGCGGTGGTGAAATCGCTGCTGGCGCGCTTTGAAGACGAGAGTATCGATCAGCAGCTGGTGCGTTCCCAGGCGTACTGGCACAGTAAGTAAAAAGCCATCGTGGTAAAACCCGGATAGCGGCTTGCGCCTTATCCGGGCTACGGTTGGCGCCGTTTTTTGTCGGGTGGCGGCTTACGCCTTACCCGACCTTCTATTCGGCGGTGTGACGTCGCCCCAGTAAAACCCGGATAGCGGCTTGCGTACGGTTGGCGCCGATTTGTAGCCCCGGTAAGCGCTGCGCCACCGGGGAAGGCTTATCGTTCCGCCAGGGCCTTAAACACCATCGCTACCGCATGGGCGCCGGGGTCCATGTTGCCGAGCAGGCTATCGCTGTTGAGATAGGACGCTCGTCCGGCGCCAGCTTTGCCCGACTGGCAGGTGCGATCCGCCCCGGCCTGCGCCGCGGCAAAAGCGGCCTGCAGATTCTCCGGTTCGGCCAGCAGCGCCGCCAGCGCCGGCTGCAGAGCGTCGATCATCGTCCGGTCTCCCTCATCGGCGCCGCCGTAAAACTTCATCTGTTCCAGACCGGCGTTCAGCGCCTCGGCCACGCTGGCGCCTTGTCCCAGCTTCTGCCCGGCAGCGGTGAAGAAGATAGACATCAATACCCCGCTGGAGCCGCCCATCACCACCGTCAGACGTTCGCCGATCAGCGCAAAGAGCGTTGGCAGATCGTTTAGCGGCAGCTGCTGGCGCTGCAGCAGGTCGGCAATCTCGCGCGCCCCGGCGGCGAAGGTGGAGCCGGTATCGCCGTCGCCCACTTTGGCGTCCAGAGCGTTGAGATGGGCTTCAAGGTCGGAGAGGGTGCCGGTCACCTGCGCGACGTAATCGCCCACCAGTGGATTGCCCGATGGTATAAAGTCGACGCGCGCGCTGGCGAGAGTGGACGGCATGATGTTAACTGCCCGCGGCTGCACCGGCGTCTGCCAGCCGGCGGTTTCCACGTCCGACAGCAGCGCTTTTTCAATACCCTCCTCCAGCACGATGGCGCTCAGCGAGAAGCCTTTCATATCCAGCGCCGTCACCAGCGAGGCCGGGCCTATTAACCAGTCAACGCGCGCCTGCAGCGGGGTGTTGGCCAGCTCGCGGGTCAGGATCGCCATCTCAGCCACCGACACGCCGCCGAGGTTATTAAGCATCACCGCCAGGCGGCCGGTTTCCGGCAGGGCGGCAGTCAGTTTTTCCACCATCAGGTTGACGATTTCCGCACTGTTTTGCGTGGCGATCGTCGAGGCGCCCGGCTCACCGTGGATGCCCATTCCCAGCTCGGCGTGACCGGCCTGATGGCGCGGCGCGCTGTCGGCTTCCTGCGGCAGGTGGCAGCTGGCCAGCGCCACCCCGATGCTGGCGGTATGGCTGGCGGCGTATTGCGCTTCACGCTGGACGGTGGCGAGGTTGAAGCCGCGCTCGGCGAAATAGCCCGCCACTTTATGCACCAGAATGGTCCCGGCGATGCCGCGCGGCTGCTTGTTATCCGGCAGCGAAATGTCGTCGCCGACGATCAGCATCTCCACGTTGTAGCCGAGACGGCGCGCTTTCTCCGCCGCCAGGCCGAAGTTAAGCCGATCGCCGGTGTAGTTTTTGACGATCAGCAGGCAGCCCGCCTCGCCGGTCACCGCCTGAATGGCGGTAAGCACCGCGTCGACGCTCGGCGAGGCGAACAGATCGCCGCAGACCGCGGCGGTCAGCATGCCTTTACCAATAAAGCCGACGTGCGCCGGTTCATGGCCGGCGCCGCCGCCGGAGATCACCGCCACGTTGTTTTTATTCAGATCGCGACGGACCACCACCCGGATCGCCGGGTCGCTCTCCAGACGGGCGAGGTTATTCCACGGGCTGGCGATAATGGTACCCTCAATCACATCGTTGACGAGGCTGGCGCGCTGGTTAAAAAAGAATTGAGACATAGTGGTTCCTGAAGAGTAAGCGAAAACTCACCCTCCGGAGGCAGGCCTCCGGAGCGGTAACGGTCAACGTGAATTTTAGTCACGGATAAGGCGTTGGTTACGCATATCGAGCGCGATGGCTTCGCCAGGCTGAATATCCTTCAGCGCCTCGCCCTGCTGGCACAGCCAGACGATCCCCGCGGCGCGGGCGATAATCGCGCCGTGAGCCTGTTCGCTGCCATCGCGCAGGCACAGGCCTTTGACGAGATTGGCATCCAGCTGTAAGACGGTTGAGGGATAAATGTTGTCGGCAATAATAATTGTTGGCTCGCCGGGTGTCGGCACTCTCTCCTGAACGCCCTGCAGATGGCGCAGGGTGCGCTGCAAAATATCTTCGATATCGATATAGCGCGCCTGCAGGTAGGGGTCATCCAGCTGGCGATACTGCTGGCTGAGCTCCATCAACACCTGATGCCATGCCCATTCCGCCGAGCATTGTTCGGTGAGCAGACGATCGTTGGCGGCATCAAACAGATCGTCATCGTCGAGCAGGGTGTGGTGCCCGGCGAAGATCGCCGCGATATCGGCGTGAAATTTATTTTCCGCCAGCTCGGTCAGGGCGATAAGATCCGCCAGCGTCTGGTCAATGGCCTGGCGCAGGCGCTGCTGCTCGCGGGCAGCATCGGCGGCAGCCGGGCGGAGCGGCTGGATCAGGGCCAGCGGATAGCGCAGGGCAACGCCTTCGACGCGCTCGGGCGTTGCCGGAGCCGCTGCCGGTTGCGCCGCAGGCGATTCACCGAAGTTATCGGCGGCCAGCGCCTGAAACGCCGCCAGCGCCGCGTCGGCATCCGGACCGCGGGCCAGCAGGCGCAGTTTATCGTTACGGCGTACCTGCAATAGCGCGATTTGGTTGAGGCTGTCCGGTTTGACGCACTTCCCGTTTTTCTCCAGCAGCAGATCGGCATTAAAACCCGCCAGCGCGGCGACCAGCTTCGACGCCGGACGCACATGCAGGCCGTTGTGATTGTTAATAATGACTGAAACCGATTTTGTGTCGCCGTCGTCGGCAAGCGTCGGCGCCGGCGCGGCGTCAGAAGTTGGCGAAGGTAAACCCAGCTGAACCCGCTTGGCCTCCAGGGCGCTCATGGCGTCGGCGATCACCTTGTCGATCCCGGCGCCGGAGGCAGCGCTGACGGTGGCCGCCAGCGTCCCTTCCACCAGCGGCGCGGCGCACAGCCGCACCTTCGCGGCAATCGCCGGATCGAGCAGATCGAGGGCGGTTTCGGCGCTGAGCAACGCGCTGCCGATATCCATCATCACCAGCACGTGATCGGTATCGGCGACGGATTCGATCGCCTCCATGACTTTTATTGGATCGGTGCCGATCGGGCTGTCTGGATCGTCGATCCCGGCGGCGATCGCCAGCTTGCAGCCATCGTTCATTAACATCTGCCGGGCCAGTTCTCCGACACCTTCGCCCAGCCGGGCGCTATGAGAAACAATAACCAGGTTTACCATCGCGATTTCCTTACTCTTTGGCGGCGGCGGCCAGCATCTGAACCATAAATAGCACCGAGGTTGCGCCGGGATCCTGATGTCCGATGCTGCGCTCGCCGAGATAGCTGGCGCGGCCTTTACGCGCCTGCATGGTGATGGTGGCGTGGGCCGCACGCTCGGCCACTTCGCAGGCGGCATCCAGCGCGGCGGCGATCGACAGGTGCTGCTCGCTGGACTGGCGCAGGGAGTCCGCCACCGGCAGCCAGACGTCGCACATGGTTTTATCCCCTGGCTCCGCTTTGCCGCGGTTGACCACCCCGTCCGCGCCTTCGCGGATCATCAGGTACAGTTCGTCGAGGGTCAGGCTCTGGTGGGCCTGAGTGACCTGCGCGGCGCGAATGAAGAAGGTGCCGAACAGCGGGCCGCTGGCGCCGCCAACGTTGGAGAGCAGCGTCATGCCGGTATTTTTCAGGATAAAACCGATGTCTTTATCGGCGATCGACGGCAGCTTTTCGACCACTTTACTAAAGCCGCGGTGCATATTGAGGCCGTGGTCGGCGTCGCCGATCTCTTTATCGAGGCCGGTGAGAAAATCGCTCTCTTTGGTGAAAATGTCGCCGCAGCGGTACAGCCAGTCGACGATTTGCGTTCTGTTCAGTGACATGTCGTGCTCCTTAGTTTCCCCAGTTCAGCGCCGGGGTATGAACCGGGGCGTCCCATAGCGTCAGCGTCTCGTCATCCACTTTCAGCAGGGTGATGGAGAAGCCCGACATATCCAGCGAGGTGCAGTAGCTGCCGATGAGGTTGCGTTCGATGATGATGCCAGACGCTTCGCAGCGCTGGGCGAGACGGTGATACACGCCGTACAGTTCGGACAGCGGGGTGGCGCCGAGGTTATTGACCAGCGCGATGACCCGGTCGCCGTTTTGCAGCGCGGTTTTGCTCTGCTTCACTTCCTGCCACGCGCCCTTGACGGTATCCCACTGGCGCAGCGTGCGGCTGTAGGCGCCATTCTCCAGCAGGGTATCGAACATCTCATCGACGGTTTGGTCCAGCGAGCTGAAGTGGCGGCGGTCGATGCCCGGCTCGCCGTGAATGCCGACGCCGAACTCCATCTCGTCATCTTTCAGCGTAAAGGAGGGCTGCCCGGCGGCCGGTACGGTGCAGGCGCCGAGAGCGATACCAATCGAGTGGCCGAGATTGTTCAGGCGGCGGCCCAGTTCAGCGCAGGCTTCCAGCGAGTCACCGCGCTCGGCGGCGGCGCCGACCAGTTTTTCGATCAACACGGTATTGGCGACGCCGCGGCGACCAGCGGTATAGAGACTGTCTTTCACCGCCACGTCGTCGTCGACCACCACGGTGGTGACTTTAATGCCGCTCTCATGCAGCAGCTCGGTAGCGGTTTCGAAGTTCAGGATATCGCCGGTGTAGTTTTTGATAATCAGCAGAACGCCTTCGCCGCCGTCAATTTGCATCGCGCATTCGAACATTTTGTCCGGCGTCGGCGAGGTGAAGATTTCCCCCGGGCAGGCGCCAGAGAGCATGCCCTGGCCGATATAGCCGCAGTGCATCGGCTCATGTCCGCTGCCGCCGCCGGAGAGCAAGGCCACCTTGCCGGCCACCGGCGCGTCGGTGCGGGTCACATATAGCGGGTCCTGATGCAGGGTCAGCTGCGGATGGGCTTTAGCCAGCCCCTGTAATTGTTCATTCAGTACATCTTCAACACGGTTAATCAGCTTTTTCATTATTCAGTGCTCCGTTGGAGAAGGTTCGATGCGGCCTCTCTGCTGGCGGAGGCGGTCATCGCGTAGGGGTATCGTCTGACGGTGGAGCGTGCCTGGCGATATGATGATTCTGGCTGAGCGGACGAAAAAAAGAATGCCCCGACGATCGGGTTTCATTACGAAACATTGCTTCCTGATTTTGTTTCTTTATGGAACGTTTTTGCCGAGGATACGGTGAAAATGCGAGCTGGCGCGCTTTTTTTCTTCTGTCATAAGCGGCGGTCAGGATAGCTGGCGAAGCGGTTGGAAAAAAATTTTTGCTGATTTTCTGCCGGCTGCGGGAGAAAAAAAGGCCGAAAAGGGGGGATGGTAAGGGCATTATGCGGCAGATGAGCGGATCGGGATCGCAATCCTGACAGAGAACAGGGTTTTTTGTTCCAATATGGAACGTAAAAAATTAACCTGTGTTTCATATCAGAACAAAAAGGCGAAAGATTTTTTTGTTTCCTGCCGGCCCTACAGTGATCGCACTGCTCCGGTACCGTTCCGTTCAGGCCACGCTTTACCGGCCGGCGCGGATAACGCCAGGGCTCTTCATGTCTACATGCGCACTTATTTGAGGGTGAAAGGAATGCTAAAAGTTATTCAATCTCCAGCCAAATATCTTCAGGGTCCTGATGCTGCTGTCCTGTTCGGTCAATATGCCAAAAACCTGGCGGAGAGCTTCTTCGTTATCGCCGACGACTTCGTGATGAAGCTGGCGGGAGAGAAAGTGGTGAATGGCCTGCAGAGCCACGATATTCGCTGCCATGCGGAACGGTTTAACGGCGAATGCAGCCATGCGGAAATTAACCGGCTGATGGCGATTTTGCAAAAACAGGGCTGCCGCGGCGTGGTCGGGATCGGCGGTGGTAAAACCCTCGATACCGCGAAGGCGATCGGTTACTACCAAAAACTGCCGGTGGTGGTGATCCCGACCATCGCCTCGACCGATGCGCCGACCAGCGCGCTGTCGGTGATCTACACCGAAGCGGGCGAGTTTGAAGAGTATCTGATCTATCCGAAAAACCCGGATATGGTGGTGATGGACACGGCGATTATCGCCAAAGCGCCGGTACGCCTGCTGGTCTCCGGCATGGGCGATGCGCTCTCCACCTGGTTCGAGGCCAAGGCCTGCTACGATGCGCGCGCCACCAGCATGGCCGGGGGGCAGTCCACCGAGGCGGCGCTGAGCCTCGCCCGCCTGTGCTATGATACGCTGCTGGCGGAGGGCGAAAAGGCCCGTCTGGCGGCGCAGGCCGGGGTAGTGACCGAAGCGCTGGAGCGCATCATCGAGGCGAACACCTACCTCAGCGGCATCGGCTTTGAAAGCAGCGGCCTGGCCGCCGCCCATGCGATCCACAATGGCTTCACTATCCTCGAAGAGTGCCACCATCTGTATCACGGTGAGAAAGTGGCCTTCGGTACCCTGGCGCAGCTGGTGCTGCAGAACAGCCCGATGGATGAGATTGAAACGGTGCTGGGCTTCTGCCAGCGCGTCGGCCTGCCGGTGACCCTCGCGCAGATGGGCGTCAAAGAGGGGATCGACGCGAAAATCGCCGCGGTGGCGAAAGCCACCTGCGCGGAAGGGGAGACCATCCACAATATGCCGTTCGCGGTGACCCCGGAGAGTGTGCACGCCGCTATCCTCACCGCCGATCTGTTAGGCCAGCAGTGGCTGGCGCGTTAATTCGCGGTGGCTAAACCGCTGGCGCCGGTCGGCGGTTTTTCTTTCTCCCCTCTGGCAGTGGCTGCCGGAGGGGTTCTCTATGGTAAAACGCGGAAAACAGTATGACTGTTCAGACTCAGGATACCGGGAAGGCGGTCTCTGCCGTCATCGCCCAGTCATGGCATCGCTGCAGCAAGTTTATGCAGCGTGAAACCTGGCAAAAGCCGCACCAGGCCCAGGGCCTGACCTTCGACTCTATCTGTCGGCGTAAAACCGCGCTGCTGACCATCGGTCAGGCGGCGCTGGAGGATGCCTGGGAGTTTATGGACGGTCGCCCCTGCGCGCTGTTTATTCTTGATGAGACCGCCTGCATCCTGAGCCGCTGCGGCGAACCGCAAACGCTGGCCCAGCTGGCTGACCTGGGATTTCGCGACGGCAGCTACTGCGCGGAGAGCATTATCGGCACCTGCGCGCTGTCGCTGGCCGCGATGCAGGGGCAGCCGATCAACACCGTCGGCGATCGGCATTTTAAGCAGGCCCTGCAGCCATGGAGCTTTTGTTCGACGCCGGTGTTTGATAATCACGGGCGGCTATTCGGCTCCATCTCCCTCGGTTGCCTGGTGGAGAATCAATCCAGCGCCGACCTTTCCCTGACGCTGGCCATCGCCCGCGAGGTGGGCAATTCCCTGCTCACCGACAGCCTGCTGGCGGAATCCAACCGCCACCTCAATCAGATGTACGGCCTGCTGGAGAGCATGGACGATGGGGTGATGGCGTGGAACGAGCAGGGCGTCCTGCAGTTTCTCAATGTTCAGGCGGCGAGACTGCTGCATCTTGATGCCCAGGCCAGCCAGGGGAAAAATATCGCCGATCTGGTGACCCTCCCGGCGCTGCTGCGCCGCGCCATCAAACACGCCCGCGGCCTGAATCACGTCGAAGTCACCTTTGAAAGCCAGCATCAGTTTGTCGACGCGGTGATCACCTTAAAACCGATTGTCGAGGCGCAAGGCAACAGCTTTATCCTGCTCCTGCACCCGGTGGAGCAGATGCGGCAGCTGATGACCAGCCAGCTCGGTAAAGTCAGCCACACCTTTGAGCAGATGTCTGCTGACGATCCGGAAACCCGGCGCCTGATCCACTTTGGCCGCCAGGCGGCGCGCGGCGGCTTCCCGGTGCTGCTGTGCGGCGAAGAGGGGGTCGGGAAAGAGCTGCTGAGCCAGGCCATCCACAATGAAAGCGAGCGGGCAGGCGGCCCCTACATCGCCGTCAACTGCCAGCTGTATGCCGACAGCGTGTTGGGCCAGGACTTTATGGGCAGCGCCCCCACTGATGATGAGAATGGCCGCCTGAGCCGGCTTGAGCTGGCCAACGGCGGCACCCTGTTTCTGGAAAAGATTGAGTATCTGGCGCCGGAGCTGCAGTCGGCTCTGCTGCAGGTCATTAAGCAGGGAGTGCTCACCCGCCTTGACGCCCGGCGCCTGATCCCGGTGGATGTGAAGGTGATCGCCACCACCACCGTCGATCTGGCCAACCTGGTGGAGCAGAACCGCTTTAGCCGCCAGCTGTACTATGCGCTGCACTCGTTCGAGATCGTCATCCCGCCGCTGCGCGCCCGACGCAACAGTATTCCGTCGCTGGTGCATAACCGCCTGAAAAGCCTGGAGAAGCGTTTTTCTTCCCGGCTGAAAGTGGACGATGACGCGCTGGCGCAGCTGGTGGCCTACTCGTGGCCGGGGAATGATTTTGAGCTCAACAGCGTCATTGAGAATATCGCCATCAGCAGCGACAACGGCCACATTCGCCTGAGTAATCTGCCGGAATATCTCTTTTCCGAGCGGCCGGGCGGGGATAGCACGTCATCGCTGCTGCCGGCCAGCCTGACCTTTAGCGCCATCGAAAAGGAAGCTATTATTCACGCCGCCCGGGTGACCAGCGGGCGGGTGCAGGAGATGTCGCAGCTGCTCAATATCGGCCGCACCACCCTGTGGCGCAAAATGAAGCAGTACGATATTGACGCCAGCCAGTTCAAGCGCAAGCATCAGGCCTAGTCTCCTCGATACGCGCCATGGAGAACAGGGCATCCGACAGGCGATTGCTGTAGCGTAGCGGTATCGATAAGTGAGACGGGTCCGGCGGGTAACGAGGTTAACTTTCCCCGGCCTGACGCCGGGGAGCAGGGTTATTTTTTGATGACCGCGCTGAGATCGCCAAGTTTAGCTGCGGGGTTCTTGTGGCACTCCTGCAGCATTTTCGGTACCGAGACGGTTTCGACTTCATGCCAGTCGACATAGTCGCCGCCGCTGAAGTCGGTGTTGCGATTCACGACCCAGAAGGCCACGGGGGTCATGCTTTTCGGGTTCATATCCATAAACTCCTGACAGGTCATATTCTGCGGTGTGGTTTCCTGAACCGCGAACGCCGGGCTGGTCATCAGACAGAATGTGGTGGCCGCCGCGGTCAACACGAGTGCTTTAGGTAAATTCATTTTCTTCTCCAGTGATAAAATACGGCTTAAGCCTGGGCGTGCTTCATCTTATTGCGCAGGACCAGAAAGCCGATGGCGCTAAATATCATTTCAACGCCGATAAACGCGGTGATAAATAACCAGCTTTGCTGCGGGTTCATTGCCAGCCACAGGCAGGCGATAAGTAAATCCAGCAAACCGATAAAAATATTCCAGCCAGCGCCGCTTTGTTTTCGGGTTTGACATCCGCTGACGATGCGGGAAATACCGCCGAGAACAAATAAAAAGCCAAATAAAATGGCCAGACTGCTCATACCGTTGAGGGGATTGACGACAAAGCTCAGGCCGAGCACGATCCAGGCGATGGCGAAGATCAGCGCCACCAGGCGTGATTTCCAGTGCTGCTGGCGGAAGACAATCAAGCTGTACAGTGAATAGAAGCCACAGATCATCAACAACATGCCGGTGACGACGGCGAGATACCAACCGGCGACCAACGGCCAGGCCAGGCAACAGGCCCCGCAGATAAACAGCAGGGCGGCCATCATGCCGGCATGCCGTTTATATCGTAAGAAGATGCGTGGACTAAACGCATTTAAAGTGTAATGGCTAAACATAAACATAATTGCTCCGCAGATCCCGGTAGGCGGCCTGGCGCTGAAATAAACGTATGGTTTATTCCGCGGGCCAAAAGAAATGTCTGAGGAAAATAGTAGGCCGCGGTATCGCCAGGCGTAAATAAGAGCGCCGAGGTCACTTTATACGCCGGGTCTGACAGCTGTCAGACCTGGCCCGCAATATCACTTCCGGGCTCTGATTCTCAATAACCACGATATTTTTTAAGCTGGCTGCGTTTGGTGATGCTTACCGATTTTAATCAGGAGTTAACAATGAAAAAAGTCATTCTGGCGAGCCTGCTGGCAACCATGATGGGTACCTCTCCGGTGTGGGCGGCAGACAGCGCGACGGCAGCGCCAACCGCGGCAGCCACGGCGCAGGTACAGAAAGAAGCTGCCGATGTGCTGCAGGTGGCGGTGCAGGGCGCGAACGCGATGCGCGACGTCCAGTTCGCCCGTCTGGCGCTGTTCCACGGCCAGCCGGAGAGCGCCAAAAAACTGACAGACGACGCCGCCGCGCTGCTGGCCGCCGATGACGCCAGCTGGGCGAAGTTCGTGAAAACTGACGCCACAGCAAAAATGATCGCCGATCGCTATGTGGTGATCAACGCGACCGTCGCCCTGTCTGAAGACTACGTGGCCACACCGGAAAAAGAGAGTGCCATTAAATCTGCCAACGAAAAGCTGGCGAAAGGTGACCAGAAAGGGGCTATTGATACCCTGCGTCTGGCCGGCATCGGCGTGATCGAGAACCAGTATCTGATGCCGCTCAACCAGACCCGTAAAGCGGTGGCGCAGGCGCAAAAACTGCTGAAAGCCGGGAAGTATTACGAAGCGAATCTGGTGCTGAAGGGCGCTGAAGAGGGCATTGTGGTGGATAGCGAGATGCTGGTGGCAGGCAACTGATCCTCGTTCCACCCTGAGAGAGCGCAGAGGAAGAAACTGACATGGATGTCCCCTTAACGCTCGGGCAGGCGGACTGCCCGAGCGGAACGGCTAGCGGCCGATCAGGGCGTTGATTTCGCCGTCGATCTCGCGCATGACGCCGGTGATGTGCTGTACCACCTCCAGACAGCTTGCCGGCGTCAGCGAATCAGGTCGCTTAGCCTCAAAAGGGGCGCACAATTGTTGTAGCGCAGTAATCCCCAGAATTTGTGCTGAACCGTGCAGACGGTGCAGCGCTCGCAGAAAGGTCTGCGGTTCATGCCGGGCGATAGCCTGTCCGGCGGCCTGCAAATCTGTGGCCGACGCATCGCGGAACGTCTCCAGTATTTCAGTCATCAGCGCCTGGTCTCCCCCCGTATTTTCGGTCAGCACGCTGAGCTTCAGGTGCCGGGTGACGTTAGGTGATGCGCGGCCCCCCGCTAAACGGCTGAGCTCATGGCTCAGCGTCTGAACCGACACCGGCTTAAACAGACACATATTCATGCCGCTGGCCAGACACGCCTCCCGTGACTGCGGCAGCGCGCTGGCGGTCACGCCCCAAATGACCAGGCCCGGATAGCGACGGCGTAACGAGGCCGCCAGCGCCAGACCATCTTTCCTGGGCATATTGAGGTCCGTGATCAGCAGATCGTAATGTTTGCTGGCGAGCTTATTCTCCGCCTCTTCACCGTCGCAGGCTTCATCGACGCTATAGCCGATGGTGCTGAGCTGGCGTTTAAGCAGCAGCCGGTTGGTGGGGTGGTCGTCCGCTATCAATATCGCCAGTCCGGGCAGGGCCTGCGGCCTGGTGGGCAATGCCTGCGGCGCATGAAGCGCGCAGTGACTCGCCTTGACCGGCAGGGTGATGGTGAAAGTTGTCCCCACCCCCGGGTGACTGACCATCTCCAGTCGACCCTGCATCAGCGCAACCAGCTCTTTGCAAATGACCAGCCCCAGTCCGGAGCCGGTCTGCTGGCGCCCCTGGCGCGCCTGAGCATAGCGGTGGAAGAGAGTAGCCTGCTCTGCTTCACTGATCCCGCAGCCGCTGTCGCTGACGATGAGCGTCAGCTCCCCCTGCGTCTCATCCGCTTGCACCAGCCGGCAACTGACCTGAATCGCACCCTCGGCGGTAAACTTCAGCGCATTGCCGATGAGATTATTGAGGATTTGCCGTAGCGCCTGCGGGTCGAGCCACAGCATGATCCCTTCCTGCAGCGCGTTATGGTGGTGCAGAACGATGCCCTTTTGCTGCGCCAGCGCGTCGAAGGTGTGGCATTGCTGCGACACTAACTGTGCGACATCGCTCCACTGCGGGGTGATCTGGTATTTTCCCGACTCAATCTTGTCGATATCGAGAATATTACCGATAAGTCCCAGCAGGGTTTGCGCCGTCGACCCCGCCAGCTCGATCGCCTCTTTACGCTGGCCGACGTTCAGCTCCGGTTTCGCCAGCAGCTCCAGAAAGCCGACGATGGCGCTCACCGGCGTGCGCAGCTCGTGGCTCATGCTGGCCAGAAAGCGACTCTTCGCTTTTGTCGCCTGAACGGCTTTATCTTTCTCGTGCTCCAGCGCACAGGAGAGCGCCTCCTTCTGCGCCAGCTCGTCTTCCAGCCGCTGTTGGGAGTCTTTGCGTTTGCGTACTTCCCGGCACAGGGAGAGTCCCCAGCCGAGGCTGATGGCGATCAGCACCAGCGCAAAGGCGATCAGCTGGTAAAACTGGCGGCTGTACTGGCTCCAGTTCTCGATTTGCTGGCTGGATATTTTCGACCACTTCTCGGTCATCTGCAGAATATCCCGTGGTGGAATCGCCTGCAGCGCTTTGCCAAGAATGGCGGCCAGCACCGGTTCATCGCGCGGGATGGCCAGCCGAATGGCAGCGACCGGGAGTCCGTCGATGCGGGTGTAGTGCAGGCCCTGCGGATAGTAGTGATCGATCATATAGCGGGCGGAGAGTTCCGAGGCCACGGCGGCATCCACTTCGCCTTCTTCCACCATCTTCATGGCGATACCAACGTTATCTGTCTCCACCCAGTTGACCTGTGGAAAGCGCGTTTTCAGGTCGTGGGCGGCAATCGGCCCCACCGGCAGGGCGATCCGCGCCGATCGCGTCAGCAGATGCGGGTCGGGCGCGCTGCCGCGAGCGACCAGCACAAAGGCCACGTTAATGAGCGGATCGCTGAGGGTGACGTAGGCCTGCGGCTGCGAATTGAGGGTGGCGGCGGGCATGATCGCCCAGTCCTCTTTTTCCATGCGCTTTGCCAGATCGTGGCGATTGCGCACCAGGATGGGTTCAAACTGTAGTCCGGTCTGCAGTGAGAAAATATTCAGCATATCGGCCATGATGCCGCGCAGCTCATCTTCGTCATCCACCAGGGTAAACGGCGGAAAGTAGGGGTTGACCAGCAGGCGGACGCGACGATGCTTCTGCAGCCAGCGCTGCTCCTCGGCGCTAAAGGGGAGGGGGGTATTGAGAAACGACAGATCGCCGCGGTTGAGCCAGTTTTGCATGATCCGCATCGCGGTATCGCTGTCGATGGCATGAATGAAACGATCGAGGATCTGGTGTAACTCCGGCCGATCGTCGCGGGTGACGAAGCGGTTGTGTTGCTCCTGCTGACGAAAATAGTGCGCAATGACCAACGATTGCGAGAAATACTTCGAGATACAGTGGCCAGTGGTGATGTTGTTGCCAATGAAATACTGATTTTCACCGCTGACCACCGAGGCAAGCGCCTGATAGTCGCTATCGTAAAGGGTGATTTTGGCGTTGGGAAACGCCTGCTGAATAATATCGAAAAAGGCGCATTCGCGGGTGCAGGCCAGCGTAACGCGGCGGTCAGTGGTCAGCGGCGGCAGGGGGGATTTCAGCGAGATCACCAGCGCCGGCCAGGTTTTAAGCAGCGGCGCGGATTGATCCAGGCCCGGGGCGAGCGCATCCCGGTGCGCCACCTGAGTGAGCAGGGTATCCACCTGCCGGTCGGCCAGGGCGGTGAGCGCCTGCTGCTCGGTGTCATACTGGCGGATAATCACCTTCAGTCCGAGGCTGTGCGCCATCAGCGCCAGATAGTCGGCGTTAATGCCCTGATAACTTTTCTCGTCGCCGTCATAGACGATGGGTGTCATTTCGGGAAGCCAGGTGCCGATGGTCAACGTCGGTTGTCCGGCAAGCCAGGCTTTCTCCTTAACGCTAAGCGGGATATCGATCGCCGCGATATGAGAATGGCTCTTCAGCTCCAGCTGTTTCATGGCATACGTGGCAGGAGAGAGACTCAGCGCCAACCCGACAACGACGGATAAAATAAGACGAACCGCCATGCCATCACCCTATTTTATTGCGTTGCGCAAAGTCATATAGCTCAAGCAGGGTGCTGCAGCCTAATTTATCCATCAGACGGACCTTATAGGTACTTACCGTTTTATTGCTGATATTCATTTTGCTGCCGATGGTGGTGTAGTCGACGCCGCTGAGAATATAGCGGAACACCTTCATCTCCTGCGTTGACAGCGTATCCAGCCGGTCCTGATCGGTGATGCCGTGGGTGCAGAAGCGTTCCAGTGAAAAGGGGAAATAGCTGTAGCCATTATTGGCTGCGTCGATTGCGGCGAGGATATTATTCATTCCCTCTTTTTTACTCACAAAACCATTTGCTCCGCAGTCGGCGCTGCGTTTGCCGTAGAACAGTTCATTCTTCGCGGAAATGACGATAATTTTTCCCCGGTAACGGCGTTTGCGCAGCTGCTCCAGAACGTCGATGCCGCTGAGCTCCGGAATATCGACATCGACAATCAGCAGGTCAGGCTGCATGCTTTCTGCGGTCTGCACCGCATGGGCGCCGCTGTCGAGTTCTGCCGCGACGGTAATGCCGTTGGTGTCGAGAAGGTTGCGAATGGCGATACGTGCCAATGGATGATCGTCAATGATTATCGCATTCATGGGGGCGTAAATCCTGATATGAAAAAAGAAGGGCGATGCCTGGTGCAGGTGCGGCGGAGGTTATTTTTATCGGTGCCGGAATAAGGCGCAATTGTAACACAAATCGTTTTCGGCCGGGAAAATATTGTGGATGAGTGCTTGTCGAATATATTTGCATATCTGGATGACAGCTGTAGGAACAGGCGTTCACTGACTTCAGCGCTGTCTGCTGTTAAAAAAAATGCAAACGATTAATCTGCTCTTTTTAAGGTGAGTAGCCCGGAATTCCCTCCGGCAACAGCTGGCAGGTAAATAATAACAATGGCAAAAGAAAAGCGCGCCCTCTGGCGAAAATGGGGTTGGAAACGTCTGATGGCAGGAATAATCGTTCTGGCAATAAGTAGCGCCGCGGCGGGAAAGAATATCGCACCCGATGAGGTACGGACTCGCGATATGATGCGCTGTCAGGATTATCTGCAACTGGACCCGCGCACCTGGACGCCGATGGTGATCTGGTTGATGAACGATCCTTTTTCTCTGCAGCCGCCGGAGTGGACCGACTTCCATGAAGCTGAGCTGGTGCTGACGCCGATCCTCACCGAAATCTGCCGCCAGGAGCCAGATGTCTGGCTGACTTCGCTGCGTGAACGGCTCAATTCTTATCAGCAGGTGCGGTCGCTGAATTAAGCGACCGCGGTAAAGCGGCAGGAAAAGTGACTAAGTGTGCAGTCAGCGGCCTTCTCCTGCGCAAAGGCTCAGCAGCGGCCCGCTTTTTTCGACAGGGCGTCGCAGGTTTTGCTCGCTGGCGTCGGGTTGCTGCCGGCACAGATGGCATCCGAGACGGTACTGCCGCCGCCCAGTGGGATCAGTCCGTAAAGTTTCGGCTCGGCGGCTTTTGTCACATAGCATCGATGGCTGGTTTTGCCGATGGTGGCCACAAAATTGGTTTTCACATCCTGCTGCTTCGCATCGGAAATTGTCACCTGTGAAGCATCGACATTAAAAGCAAAGGCGGCGGCCTCTTTCATTTCACTTTCCGTCGCCATTGGCGGTTTAGCTACGCAACCCATTAATAACAATGCCAGACAGGTACTGATTGATATATCCCGTATTTTCATCATTTCATCCTTTTTGTGAGTCAACGGGTTATATATAAGAGGGGCGAGAGAGGAGTATTGATTTCGATCAGCTGGCGCAGGCGATGGTTATTTTTCAGATATTGACCTGAATTTTAACGAGCCTGGTTGCTGCCGCTGCCGCTGCCGCTGCCGCTGCCGCTGCCGCTGCTGCCGCTGCTGCCGTTTGCTCTCCTGCGTGCCGGCTACCTTCTTTTGCATTCATTTCCCGGCGGCAGAAAAATCTAGTTTTAGCCCAACGCCGACCTCGTTGATTTTGATAAAACGCGCCAGGCTAATCTTAGCCGCAAGATCGGTACAATGGCATGGATAGAGGGAATCTGGGGATAATGCTTTAAGATAATCCCCTGTCTGCGTGAGGCGATCTTCATCGGCATTTTGCAGATGGAATCCGCCAATGACCGACACAATGTGATTCTCTCCGGTAACCTGTTTGGCATATTCGATAATGTTAGCTATTCCCGCGTGAGAACAGCCTGTGACTACCACCAGTCCCTCTTCTGTCTTTATTGCCAACGCAGAATCATCCATAACGTAATCATCAGTGATTTCGCCGTTATCATCCACCGTTTGGCCTACCGGTGTCAGCATCTCGAATTTATTGTCCCTTGGTATTTGACCAAGAAAGATGATGTTTTCAGTGAGTGGATAAGGTTTTTTGCTGCAAATTTTATCGAAGAAGAGATCATTTTGATCGAATCTGTAGTTGATCCCTATAGATTTTGCATCAAAATACTTTGGGTTTAATGCATCTGGATGGCAAACTAAGTTTATCTTTCTCTCAGGCGTGAAATTTAGGCGATCATAATGTTGGGTTAAATGATTGAGGCCCCAGGTATGATCGTTATGCCCATGCGATAAAACGATACTATCGATGGTGGTTAAATCAATTTGCAACGTTTGCGCATTCTGCAAAAAAACATCCGAATATCCGGTATCGAAAAGGATTTTTTGTCCATCATGCTCAATCAGATAGGATACACCAGGCTCACCGACAAGATACCTGTCAATTAATGTATTATTATCAACCAGAACCGTTAATTGCATCAGCAAATCCTCGATGTTGCGCCAACAATATGAAAAGGAAACTCTTTCTATTATGGACCGGTGTTATGCCACATTCATTGCGGATAAGCAATTCACCAACATTTGGCTTGCACGTTAATGCTGGCTAGCCACCTGCAGGAAAAAGAATGGGCACAGCTAAAAAATTCGCAAAGCCCGCTTCTTGCTTGAGTTAGCTATTAATGCAGACGCGGCAACTATCGTGTCAATGGCAGCGGTGGCAGGGCAATCACTGTCTTTCATTCCTGACAACTTAACCTGTCTATGAGTATGCCGGTATTACGCCACGCCCTCGTGGTAGACCGAATGAACGCGACCGTCAGGTCGGGCCGTTCGACATCCACGATCCTGAGGGCTGCAGGGATGGAAATGCGCAATTGCCCGCATCGCTGAACTGACTTGAGAAACGTCGTATCCAGTAGCATTGCTAATGTTGATATATCTTATTTCTATTTGTTATTAATGAATTGTTGACAATATTTAGCTGAACTGATTCAGCTTTATCCCGGCAGGATAAAGTTTTATAAAAATTATGTAGTTAAAATTTAAAGGATTGTAATCAGCTCGCAAGGTAAAAAGATCGTCTGGATTTTATCCGCTATCTTGAAGGGGTTAATAAATCTGCGTTATAAATTGACCGCACTATTTAGAATGAAATGGAAATATCTGAATGCGTTATTCAGATAAATAGTGAAACAAATCTTATTATACTGGTAGCTTCAGGACAGGGTATGTTTATGAAGAATGGAATTATTCTATCAATCGCCGATCGTATCAAAGACGCGCTTCCCATACCAACAGACGAATTCAGGAAAAGGCTTGAAGAGGACTGTTATGTAATATGGAAACTACCGCAATTTTATATCCGGCAAATCACCCAGTCCTCCATCATTCCCGCCTGTACTGATTATATTGAAGCAAAAAATGCAGAGGTACATGGCGCTTATGGTTCTGCCCGCCATTAAAAACAATGGTGAAATCATTCGCAAAGTTCTGTTTGTCACCGTGGGTGCGATGATGGTGACGCTTTCAGTAAAATATTTTACAGGAGTATGAAATGGCAATGGTCAATGAAAATATCGTCATTCGTCTGGCGCAAGACGTAGACATCCCTGAGGTGAAACAATTGCTGGAGCGCTATCACGCTAAAAATCTTGCAGGCGAGCAGCGGGCGAATGGATTTGTCACCACCGATATGACGCAGCAGCAATTAAGCGAACTGAGTTCAGCCGAAAGTGGTGTAGTGATCGCTGTTGATCGTTCATGTAACAAGGTTATTGGCCTGTTGCTCGGCGGATCGTGGGAATTTCTCAGCCCCTGGCCCATGTTTAAATATATGGCAAGTATTCTCAACGAATATCGCTACCAGGGGAAAAAACTGGATGCGGCTAGCTCATATCAGTATGGCCCCATCTGCGTCGCAGAAGAGTATCGTGGTCAGGGCGTGGGCGAGTTGCTGCTTGAGTATCAGCGCAAGGTGTTCGCCCCGCGTTATCCCGTCATCGTTACTTTCGTCAATGTACTGAACCCGCGCTCGTATGCGTTTCATACCCGCAACCAGTTTGAAGACGTCGGTTTCTTTAACTTCAATGGCAATAAGTACCACATGATGGCATTACCGACCTCCTGAGCGTTGGGCTGAAATAGTGCGGTATACCCGGCGGGCGTCTTCGGCGCCTGTCGGCATAAGCGCAGGTCCAGGTTAAGCCGGTGGTTTGCCGATCGCTGTTCTCTTCAGGGAAGGCTGAAAAGGAAAAGGGCCTACGTTTGCACGTAAGCCCTTGATATCTGGTGGCCCCTGTTGGGTTTGAACCAACGACCAAGCGATTATGAGTCGCCTGCTCTAACCACTGAGCTAAGGGGCCGTGGCGAGGGATTATAAAGTAACTGACGGTTGCAATCCAGCGTAAAGCGCGCAGCTGCTGTTTTTATAAACAATGCATTTTCAATCCTTTATAATCATGTTTTAGCCATACAGCCGGAGAAAACATGATTAGCGATATCCTTGCGCCGGGCCTGCGCGTTGTCTTTTGCGGTATCAACCCGGGGAAGTCCTCCGCCCATACCGGCTTTCATTTTGCCCATCCTGGCAATCGCTTCTGGAAGGTCATCCATCAGGCCGGATTCACCGATCGACAGCTCAGGCCGGAAGAGGAGCTGCAGCTGCTGGATACGCGCTGCGGCATCACCATGCTGGTAGAGCGACCGACGGTGCAGGCCAGCGAGGTCGCCCTGCAGGAGCTGCGCAGCGGTGGCCGTGAGCTGGTGAGGAAGATTGAGGAGTATCAGCCGCAGGCGCTGGCGGTGCTCGGCAAGCAGGCCTTCGAGCTCGCCTTTAACCAGCGCGGCGCGAAGTGGGGGAAACAGGCTATGACCATCGGGACGACCCAGGTCTGGGTGCTGCCCAATCCCAGCGGCTTAAACCGGGCGACGCTCGATAAGCTGGTGGCGGCCTATCGTGAACTGGATGATGCCCTGGCGACCCGCGGCCAGTAGCGGAGAGAGGCGACTTTCCCCGGATGGCCACCTGAACGCCATAAAAAAAGCTCCCCGCAGGGAGCTTTTTAACCGGCTGTGGACGATGTCCCGCGACGATTAATCGTCGAGGAAGCTACGCAGCACTTCAGAACGGCTCGGGTGGCGCAGTTTACGCAGCGCCTTCGCTTCGATCTGACGGATACGTTCGCGGGTAACGTCGAACTGTTTACCCACTTCTTCCAGCGTGTGGTCGGTGTTCATGTCGATACCGAAACGCATACGCAGGACTTTCGCTTCACGAGCGGTAAGGCCGGCCAGCACGTCGTGCGTTGCCGCACGCAGGCTCTCGGTGGTCGCGGAATCCAGCGGCAGCTCGAGGGTGGTATCCTCGATAAAATCCCCCAGATGCGAATCTTCATCGTCGCCGATCGGCGTTTCCATGGAGATAGGCTCTTTGGCGATCTTCAGCACCTTACGGATTTTGTCTTCCGGCATCAGCATCCGCTCAGCCAGCTCTTCCGGGGTCGGTTCACGGCCCATCTCCTGCAGCATCTGACGGGAGATACGGTTGAGCTTGTTAATGGTCTCAATCATATGCACCGGAATACGGATGGTGCGCGCCTGATCCGCGATGGAGCGGGTGATCGCCTGACGGATCCACCAGGTAGCGTAGGTCGAGAACTTGTAGCCGCGACGGTATTCGAACTTATCAACCGCTTTCATCAGACCGATGTTGCCTTCCTGAATCAGATCGAGGAACTGCAGACCACGGTTGGTGTATTTCTTGGCGATAGAGATAACCAGACGCAAGTTCGCTTCCACCATCTCTTTCTTCGCACGGCGGGCTTTCGCTTCACCGATGGACATGCGACGGTTGATGTCTTTCACCTGTTCGATGGTCAGGCCGGTCTCTTCTTCGATCTGCTGCAGCTTCTGCAGGCCGCGCTGCACGTCTTCTTTCACTTCCAGCAGCTTCTCGGACCACGGCTTGTTCATTGCTACCGCAGCGTTGAACCAGGTTTCGCTGGTTTCGTTGCCGGTGAACAGCGTGATGAAGTTTTTCTTCGGCATTTTGCACTGCTCAACGCACAGCTTCATGATGATACGTTCCTGAGTACGAACGCGATCCATCATGCTGCGCATGCTGTTGACCAGGTAATCGAACTGCTTCGGCACCAGGCGGAACTGCTTGAAGACTTCAGACAGCTTCAGGATCTCTTCCTGCGCGGCGGCATGGCTACGACCTTTGGCTTTGATGGTGTCGCGCGTCAGCTCGTACTGGGTACGCAGCTCGGCGAACTTCTCACGGGCCAGCTCTGGGTCGATGCTGTTGTCGTCATCGCTGTTGTCGTCGGCGTCGTCATCTTCATCTTCGTCTTCGTCGTCATCCATCTCTTCCTGAGACAGCTCGGAGCCAACGTGCGTGGCGGTCGGCGCCATGTCTTCTTCGGCGTTCGGATCGACGAAACCGGTGATCAGATCGGACAGACGGGCTTCTTCCGCTTCGACGCGGTCGTACTGCTCAAGCAGGTAGGTGATCGCTTCCGGGTATTCGGCAACGGAGCACTGGACCTGGTTGATCCCATCTTCGATGCGTTTGGCGATGTCGATTTCGCCTTCACGGGTCAGCAGCTCTACGGTACCCATTTCACGCATGTACATGCGCACCGGGTCGGTCGTGCGTCCGATTTCGGATTCCACGCTGGAGAGCACCTGCGCGGCAGCTTCGGCAGCATCTTCATCCGCGGTGTTTTCGGCAAGCATCAGATCATCGGCATCCGGTGCTTCTTCCATCACCTGAATACCCATGTCGTTGATCATTTGGATGATGTCTTCGATCTGATCGGAATCGACGATATCTTCCGGCAGATGGTCATTGACCTCGGCATAGGTCAGATAGCCTTGCTCCTTACCACGTTGGACAAGAAGCTTCAGCTGTGACTGCGGGTTTTGCTCCATAAGACGGTATCCACACTTAATTCGTTTGATTGGTGTCGGCAGGCGGGCTGTCGACATTTAAAGCGAGGGCGTACTTATATTATTGCCGCTGCGCCTCTGCGCGGCTGTCGGGGGCTTCCCGATCGATACTCGGCACTTAAGCCGTTAAATACTTTTCCCTCACGTTGTTCTGCGTTTTCTTACTGCTTTGATACAACGTGAAGGATATTGTCTGTCATTTATTTTTTCGCCAGCTCCTGGCTGATGGTCCAGAGTTCCCGGCGTTCTTCACTGCTTAAACCGTGTGTGCGATCGCGAGCTATCAACTCTTCCTGTCGCAGTTCCAGCAGTGAATCAAACATATGGTTAAGCGAGTCGGTGAAGGTTTTTTCAGCGATATCTTTATCTGCTATATCGTCCCACATCGACAGTTTTTCAAGGGTTGCAGCCTCTTTTGTGCCGCGATATTGCTCTAAAAGTTGCCCGGTCGTCAGACCAGGCTGCGCCAGACAGCTTTTCACCAACTCGCTGAACAGGCTAAGGCCTGGCATTTTGCGCGAGTCCAGTCCCTCCAGCGGCGGGACTAACGGCGCCAGATCCGGGTTTTGCACCAGCAGTCCTATCAGTATACGCATGGTCGTGCGTTTTAGCTGTGGCGCGGGACGCGGCGCGCCATTTTCAGACTGTTTTGGCATTAAACGTTCAAGCTGTGCGTCATCTAAAATGCCCAGCTTGTTGCCCAGCTCCTGACGCAAGTAGATGCGCAGCGTTTCGCCCGGGACCTGGGTTATCAGCGGCAGCGCCAACGTGCTCAGCTGCGCGCGCCCGTCCGGGGTACTCAGATCGACCTGCGGCAGCAGGCTGTTAAACAAGAACGTGGAGAGCGGCTGAGCCTGCTCCATCCGCGCCTCAAACGCCGCTTTGCCCTCTTTACGCACCAGCGTATCCGGGTCTTCGCCGTCAGGCAGAAACATAAAACGCAGCTGGCGGCCATCGGTCATGTACGGCAGCGCCGTCTCCAGCGCGCGCCAGGCGGCATCGCGGCCGGCCCGGTCGCCGTCGTAGCAGCAGATGACGTTATTGGTCACCCGAAACAGCAGCTGGATATGGTCGGCCGTGGTCGAGGTGCCCAGCGAGGCCACGGCATAGTTGATGTCGTATTGCGCCAGCGCCACGACGTCCATATACCCTTCGACAACCAGCAAACGCGGTGGTTCGGGATTGTCCTGCTGCGCTTCATACAGGCCATACAGCTGACGGCCTTTATGGAATATGTCGGTTTCCGGGGAGTTCAGATACTTCGGCAGGGCATCGCCCAGCACTCGTCCGCCAAACCCAATTACCCGGCCTCGCTTATCGCGGATGGGGAACATCACCCGTTCGCGGAAGCGGTCGTAACTGCGTCCCTGATCGTTGGTGACCAGCATGCCGGCATCAATAAGCGACTGGCGGTTTTCCTGATTGCCGCCAAAACGTTTTAAAACGTTATCCCAACCCGGGGGAGCATAGCCGATGGCAAAGCGCGTAATCACCTCGCTGCTTAACCCCCGTTTTGCCAGGTACTGGCGCGCAGGGTCGGCGGCGGGCTGCATCAGAGACTGTTGGTAAAACGCATTCAGCCCATCCAGTAACTGGTAGAGGTTCTGCCGTTGATGGCGCTCTATCTGGCTGGGTCCGTTGCCTGCTTCATAAGGCACTTCAAGGTTGTGCATGGCGGCCAGCTCTTCGACCGTTTCCACGAACTCGAGCTTGTCGTAGTTCATCAGGAAGTCGATAGCATTGCCGTGCGCCCCGCAGCCGAAGCAGTGGTAAAACTGTTTTTCACCGTTGACGGTGAAAGAGGGGGTTTTTTCGTTATGGAACGGACAGCACGCGTGAAAATTTTTGCCCTGCTTTTTCAGCTTTACCCGCGCATCGATCAGATCGACGATGTCGGTTCTGGCAAGCAGATCGCTAATAAATACACGTGGAATTCGTCCAGCCATAAGCCCCGTTATTTCTGATGACTATAAACGAAAATAAGCCGCGCATTCCTTTCGGAAGCACGGCCTTACAACTACAACTCGGTCTGAATTGAGAGCGTCGCTCTCAACAGATTAGTACAGACGAGTACGGCGTGCGTTTTCGCGAGCCAGTTTCTTCGCGTGACGTTTCACTGCAGAAGCTTTAGCGCGCTTACGTTCGGTAGTCGGTTTTTCATAGAACTCACGACGACGAACTTCCGCCAGAACACCTGCTTTTTCGCAGGAACGCTTGAAGCGACGCAGAGCTACGTCGAACGGCTCGTTTTCACGTACTTTAATTACCGGCATGTGCCTCTCACCTTTGATTAATTCGGTTTGCCGCTGGCCGCAATGCCAGCTTATTTCAAAATGGTGCGGAATTTTACTGCAACTACTGCTGCTTTGTAAAGCACCGGCGCCTTTTTTGAAAGGGACTTTTATAAGGGTGAGGAGTATACACGAAGAGAGCACCAGGGGTGAGCAAAGTTTTACATCGCCGGTCATTGGACCTACACTGCGCGGTATTGAAGCGAGGTAAAACAACTCATGCGTGTACTGGGCATTGAAACATCCTGCGATGAAACCGGCATCGCGATTTATGACGACCAGCAAGGTCTGTTAGCCAACCAACTGTATAGTCAGGTGAAACTGCATGCGGACTACGGCGGCGTGGTGCCGGAGCTGGCATCGCGCGACCACGTGCGCAAAACGGTGCCGCTGATCCAGGCGGCGCTGAAAGAAGCCGGTCTGACGGCGAAAGATATCGACGCCGTCGCCTATACGGCGGGTCCTGGCCTGGTCGGCGCGCTGCTGGTCGGGGCGACCGTTGGCCGGTCGCTGGCCTTCGCCTGGAACGTGCCGGCGATCCCGGTACACCATATGGAAGGGCACCTGCTGGCGCCGATGCTGGAAGATAACCCACCGGCGTTCCCGTTCGTCGCGCTGCTGGTTTCCGGCGGCCACACCCAGTTGATTAGCGTCACTGGTATTGGTCAGTATGAACTGCTGGGCGAGTCGATTGACGATGCGGCGGGCGAAGCCTTTGATAAGACGGCGAAACTGCTGGGACTGGATTATCCCGGCGGGCCGATGCTGTCGAAAATGGCCGCTCAGGGCACCGAAGGCCGCTTTGTCTTCCCGCGGCCGATGACCGACCGCCCGGGGCTCGATTTCAGCTTCTCAGGCCTGAAAACTTTCGCCGCCAACACCATTCGTAATAATGGCGACGATGAGCAAACCCGCGCCGACATTGCCCGGGCATTTGAGGATGCGGTCGTCGATACGCTGATGATTAAATGTCGCCGCGCGCTGGAGCAAACCGGCTTTAAGCGTCTGGTGATGGCGGGAGGCGTGAGCGCCAACCGTACCCTGCGGGCGAAGCTGGCGGAGATGATGCAAAAACGCGGCGGCGAGGTGTTCTACGCCCGCCCTGAGTTCTGTACTGACAACGGCGCGATGATCGCCTACGCCGGCATGGTGCGTCTGCAAACCGGCGCCAAAGCCGAGCTCGGCGTGACGGTTCGCCCGCGCTGGCCGCTGGCCGAGCTGCCTGCCGCCTAACGCATCCTGAAACAGGCCGACGTCACGTCGGCCTGCCTTCCTGACTACTCCATACTTTTACACAGCGAGCAGATGGCTCCCTGATGCTTGTGTGAGTGCATCACATCCGGGCGCTCGTACTCTTCCTCACAGCTAACGCATTGATACACGGTGGTGGAGGCGTTCCCCGCCGCGTCATAGCGCGGCTCGGCGATGCCGTCATCCACCTGCTTAATATAGTAGCGCCCGCGGGTAAGGAGTCCCATCAGCGGGGTCATGACAAAGGCGACGACCAGCGCAATCAGCGGCGAGAACGGCGCCAGCGTCGCGCCCAGCAGGCCGAAGAAGGCGCAGATCGACAGCCCGGCGGCCAGACCAAAGGAGACCACGCCCACCGGGTTAACGTTGTAGATCATGCCGCGACGATACTCCGGCTGCGCCGGCGCCAGCTTGAGCAAGCCTTTATTAAAGGTGATGTCGGTCGCCACCACCACGACCCAGGCGATGGCGAAGTTGGAGTAAAAGCCGAGGATCCACGACAAGGCGCTGAACATATCGCCTTCCATCAGGGCCAGGGCAATCGCCAGGTTGACCACCACAAAAATAATCCGTCCCGGATAGCGTTTGGTGGTGCGGGTCCAGGCGCTGGTCCACGCCAGCGAGCCTGAATAGGCATTGGTGACATTAATTTTTATCTGCGAGATCACCACCAGCACCACCGCCAGCGTCAGGGCCAGCCAGCCGGGCACCAGGTTATCGAAGACGCTGACGAACTGCTGCACCGGTTCGGTATTGTGCACCGCCGGGAAACGGGTCAACAGATAGAAGCCGAGGAAGGCGCCGATGATCTGTTTGATCGCGCCTAACACCACCCAGCCCGGGCCGGCGGAAAAGACCGCCAGCCACCAGCTTTTACGGTTCTCCGCGGTCTTAGGCGGCATAAAGCGCAGGTAATCAATTTGCTCGCCAATCTGCATGATCAGCGACAGGCATACCCCGGCGCCGAGCATGATGGCGGTGATATCCACCGTCGACGCGCTGTTTTTACCGGCGAAATGCAGGAAGCCGTCCACCAGCTGCGGATCTTTGACAATCAGCCACACCACCGGCACCACCATCAGCACCAGCCACAGCGGGGTGGTCCATACCTGCAGGCGGGTCAGGGCTTTCATGCCATAGACCACCAGCGGGAGCACCATCAGGGTGGCGATCAGATACCCCATCCACAGCGGGATCCCGAGGCCCACCAGCAGCCCCTGGGCCATGATCGAGCCTTCGAGGGCGAAGAAGATAAAGGTGAAGCCGGCAAAAATAATGCTGGTGATCACCGAGCCGAAATAGCCGAAGCCGGCGCTACGGGTGATCAGGTCAAGGTCAATGTTGTAGCGCGCGGCGGTGATCGCCAGCGGAATGCCGGTGAGGAAGATCACCAGCGCCGCCACCAGGATCGAATAGATGGCGTTGCTGGTGCCCCAGGCCATACCGATGCTGGCGCCGATGGAAAAGTCGGCCAGGTAGGCGATGCCGCCCAGCGCCGTGACCGCGACGACGCCCGGTCCCCAGCGGCGGAAGCTCAGCGGGGCATAACGTAAGGTGTAATCTTCTAAGGTTTCCCGGGAGCCGGAAGTCCGCGTTGTCGCAGGTAATTCAGGGTTGAGATCCAGTGATGACATAGTCATTCCTTAATGGTTAGGCATGACTTGAATTAGCAAACCTTATGCCATATTGCAGGGCAGGCGTGGCGGGGAGGATGGTGCAGGGTGATAGAAGAGAGAGCAGGGGCTGCACCATCCGGACGCGCCTGCGCCCGGCTGGTGCAACAGGCCTATTTGCCGAGCATGCCTTTGTCTTCTAGGAAGGCGATAATGGTGCTCAGGCCGTCGCCCTGCTTCAGGTTGGTGAAGGTCCATGGGCGATCGCCGCGCATACGCTGGGTATCGCTTGCCATCACCTCCAGCGACGCGCCCACATAGGGGGCAAGGTCGGTTTTATTGATCACCAGGAAATCGGATTTGGTGATCCCCGGTCCGCCTTTGCGCGGGATCTTCTCCCCTTCGGCCACGTCGATGACGTAGATGGTCAGATCCGCCAGCTCCGGGCTGAAGGTGGCGCTCAGGTTGTCGCCGCCGCTTTCCACGAAGATAAGGTCGAGGTTACCGAACTTTTCACTCAGCGCTTCCACGGCGGCGAGGTTCATTGAGGCATCTTCGCGGATCGCCGTATGCGGGCAGCCGCCGGTTTCCACACCGACGATGCGTTCAGGCGCCAGCGCGCCCGCTTCGGTGAGGATGCGCTGATCTTCTTTGGTATAGATGTCGTTAGTGACCACCGCCAGCTGCCAGGTATCACGCATCGCTTTGCACAGCGCTTCCAGCAGAGCGGTTTTACCGGAGCCGACCGGGCCGCCGACGCCGACGCGCAGCGGGTGTTTATAAGAGTTCATGGCTTCTCCTAGGAACGGAATAATCGGGAGTATTGGGTTTCATGCCGGGCCGAGGCGATAGCGGCGAGCGGGGTGGCCGATCCGATATCGCCGTCCGGCGCGGCCAGCGCGCGGGGCATCTCGGCCGCGTAGTGGTCGCAAAGACGTAAAATCAGCTGCTGGGCGGCCTGCTGACCGAAGGGCACCAGCTTGACGCCGGCCATCACGGCGCTCTCAATCCAGCTGTAGCCCAGGCTGAGGGCCATCTCGGGCAGCGCGATGCGCCAGCGCACGCCGAGCCAGGCCATCCCGGCGAGCTGGCTTTGCTGGCACAGCGTGCGCCACGCCGGCGGACAGTCCGGCTGCCAGTCGCTCAGCAGACGGGCAAACGCCGCGCCGCGGTTGCGCTCTTCCTCCCGCAGTTCACGAGTTTCCCGGCAGGCCAGCAGATAGGCGGTCCAGCGCTGGGCCGCAGCGATATCGCCTTGTTCGCAGGCGCGGTACAGGCGGGCGAACAGCGGCAGGTCAACGGTAAAAAAGCCTTCCGTCATCTGGCGTCGCTGCCAGCGCTCGAAGGCCGCGACGTCCGGCACCCAGCCGGCTTCCACAGCCCACTCCAGCCCCTGGGACCAGCTGTAACCGCCTATCGGCAGGTTGCTGCTGGCCAGCTGCATCAGCCGCAGGCGTTGTTCCGCTGTCGACATGCTAGTGGCTGTGAGCGTGGTGGGCATGATGAGCATGATGATGACCGTGGCTTTCGCTGGCGTAAGCGCCGGCTTCCGGCTCGAACGGCAGCTGGCCAAAGGTCACCGTCAGGCCGAACTGGCGCAGCATATCGTCCAGCACGTGATCGTGATGGTAGCGCAGCTCGCCCGGCATGATCTGCAGCGGCACGTGACGGTTGCCGAGGTGGTAGCAGGCCTTCGCCAGCATAAACGGATCGTCGCAGCGCACTACCGACACCCCTTCATCAGCGGCAATCACCTGCACAAACTCGGTGCCTTCTTCGTTGCTGAGCACATCGCCGCCGCGCAGCAGCAGGCCGCGGGGCAGCAGCAGACCGGCTTCCCGGCCATCGTTGAGGGTGACCTTAACCCGGCTTTTGACGCGAACGTCAATCGGCAGCGTAACGCTGGCGGTCGCGGCGGCGGGGGTCTCCAGACGTTGAGTTAAATAAAGCATCCGCTCTCCTTAAAACAGAAAATATCGTTGCGCCATCGGCAGAACGTCTGCCGGCTCGCTGGTGATGAGTTCGCCATCCACCCGCACCTCATAAGTCTGCGTGTCGACGGTGATGTTAGGCTGCAGGCTGTTGTGCACCATGTCGGCTTTCTGCACCGTACGGCAGCCTTTTACCACGGCGATCGCGCTGCGCAGGTTCAGCCGTTCGGCAACGCCGTTGTCCGCCGCCGCCTGCGACAGGAAGGTGAGGCGGCAGTGATGGCGGGCGCTGCCCAGGGCGCCAAACATCGGACGGTAGTGCACCGGCTGCGGGGTCGGAATCGAGGCATTGATATCGCCCATCGGCGCGATGGCGATCATGCCGCCTTTGATCACGGTGGCCGGTTTCACACCAAAGAAGGCTGGTGACCAAACCACGAGGTCCGCCAGCTTACCCACCTCAATGGATCCGACTTCGTGCGCGATGCCGTGGGTCAGCGCCGGGTTGATAGTGTATTTGGCGATGTAGCGCTTCACACGGAAGTTGTCGTTATCCCCGGTCTCTTCCGCCAGCACTCCGCGCTGCACCTTCATGCGGTGCGCCACCTGCCAGGTGCGGAGGACCACTTCCCCGACGCGACCCATGGCCTGCGAATCGGAGGAGGTGAGCGAGAAGGCGCCGAGGTCGTGCAGCACGTCTTCCGCGGCGATGGTTTCCCGGCGAATGCGCGATTCGGCAAAGGCCACGTCCTCAGCAATGTCCGGGTCCAGATGGTGGCAGACCATCAGCATATCGAGATGTTCATCGATGGTGTTGAGGGTGTAGGGCAGCGTTGGGTTGGTGGACGACGGTAAAATGTTCGGGTGGGCGCAGGCGGTGATGATGTCCGGCGCATGGCCGCCGCCGGCCCCTTCGGTATGGAAGGTGTGAATAGTGCGCCCGCCGATGGCGGCGAGGGTGTCTTCCACAAAACCGGACTCATTGAGGGTGTCGCTGTGCAGGGCGACCTGAATGTCCATTTCATCGGCGACGGTTAACGCACAGTCGATCGCCGCCGGCGTGGCGCCCCAGTCCTCGTGGATTTTCAGGCCAATGACGCCCGCCGCCACCTGCTCGCGCAGGGCATCCGGCTGAGAAACGTTGCCCTTGCCCAGCAGGCCGATATTGACCGGCAGGCTGTCGGCCGCCTGCAGCATGCGTGAGATATACCACGGGCCCGGAGTACAGGTGGTGGCGTGGGTGCCTGCGGCCGGGCCGGTGCCGCCGCCGACCATGGTGGTCACGCCGGAGACCAGCGCCTCTTCCGCCTGTTGCGGACAGATCCAGTGAATATGGGTATCGATCCCGCCGGCGGTGACGATCTTGCCTTCGGCGGCAATCACTTCCGTCGCGGCGCCGATGGGGATGGTGACGTTGGGCTGGATATCGGGATTGCCGGCTTTGCCGATGGCGAAGATCCGGCCGTCCTTCACGCCGATATCGGCCTTGACGATCCCCCAGTGATCAACGATCAGCGCGTTGGTGAGCACCAGGTCGACACAGTCGGCGGCCAGCATCTGTCCCTGACCCATCCCGTCGCGGATCACTTTGCCGCCGCCGAATTTGACCTCTTCTCCGTAGGTGGTCAAATCATCTTCCACCTCGATCCACAGCTCGGTATCGGCCAGGCGCACCTTGTCGCCGACGGTGGGGCCGAACATATCGGCATAGGCCTGGCGTGAAATATTACTCATCGTTTGCCTCCAGAGGGCCCATGACCTCGCCGCGGAAGCCGAAGACAGCGCGGTGACCGGCGAAGGCCACCAGCTCGACCTCGCGTTTCTGGCCGGGTTCAAAACGTACCGCCGTGCCGGCCGGGATATTCAGGCGATAGCCAGTGACCTGCTGACGGTCGAACTTCAGCGCCGGGTTGACCTCGGCGAAATGGTAGTGCGAACCGACCTGAATCGGTCGATCGCCGTGGTTCTCAACGACCACGCGGCAGGTCGCCCGGCCGGTATTCAGGGCTATCTGACCGGGCTTAACGTGATATTCACCGGGGATCATGGCGCTACCTCAGATTATCGGGTTGTGAACGGTGACCAGCTTCGAACCGTCCGGAAAGGTGGCTTCGACCTGGATATCCGGGATCATTTCCGGGACGCCCTCCATCACCTGCTCGCGGGTCAGGACGTGACGGCCTTCCTCCATCAGTGAGGCCACGCTTTTGCCGTCGCGGGCGCCTTCCATAATAAAGGCGCTGATGAGGGCCACGGACTCCGGATAGTTGAGCTTCAGGCCGCGGGCCAGGCGGCGTTCCGCCACCAGCGCGGCGGTAAACAGCAACAGCTTGTCTTTTTCTCGGGGGGTCAGTTCCATAACGTTCTCTTAAGTCAGCCAGATTCGGGGAAGTACGGGGGATTTGCCGGTGAGATGAGGGCGCAGAAACTGCCAGACGTCGCGCATCACCTGTTGGCAAATCAGATTATCGTCACTGAGGAAACGCACCGTCAGCAGGCGGTCGGTCAGGCTGGCGCCAGCGTAGAGACCGAGCGGCGCCAGCGCGTCGCGCACCCCGTCGAGCAGGGCATCGGTAGCCGGATAGCACAGCAAAGTGCCGACCCAGGGACATTCGGCGACGCTGGACAGCTCTCCCTCCTGCAGGTGCAGGCGCTCAACCAGCAGCGGTATCTCATCCACCCACACTTCCAGCCGGTTGCTGAGGGTGCCGTGGCTGAAGGTTTCACCAATCACCGGGCGGCCAAGGCAGAGCAGATCCCAGGCCAGCAGCGTGCTGGAGGCGCAAAGATGAAAGGTGGTGGACAGCCGGGCATTGGCCCCGGGAAAGAAGATGGCATCCTGCGGGAGCCACTCCAGGGTCGCCTGCGGGGCGAGGGTCAACTGCTGGCGCAATAGCGCTTGCGCACCGCTGCTGCGGTAAAACTTGCTGGCGCCAGGCATGGTTATCAGCGTATGGCAGCCGGGGTCAAGGTGGGCGCTAATTGTCAGCTCATCACCGCCGACGATGCCACCGGGCGGGTGAAGCAGATAGAGGTGACAGGTCTCTTCTTCCGGGTAAAACGGGCGCTGGACGGTCAGCGGGCCGACGTGTTGGGCGCTGGCGAGAACGGTCTTGCCTCCGGCCTGCTGAAAGCGGAGATCCAGCGTAGCCTGCCAGCCTTTTTTGAGTGGTGGTAACACGGTGCCGTGCAATGTTGCGCCCCTGCAAAATCAAGATAAAACAGCAGCAATGAGTATTGATCGGCGGGAGTTTATCCCGGTCATACGAAACGCTTATGTCATTCGTTACCCGGCGCGTCGCGACGGGCGCGAGGGGAAAGCGGTATAACCGCTCCGGATTATTCACCCGGATAATCTTTGCCGTCAATATCCTTATCCGCTGACTGGCCGCGGCGGATAAGGCGGGAGGGCGGGCCCGTCCCCGATGCCAGCAGGCGGCGGAACTTTTGCTTTTAGTTGCCGATAACGCGTTGTTATAAAAGGGGGATGCGGCGATTACCGCGTATCATGACGACGTGGAGCAAAAGTACGGGTGAGATGGGCAAACAGGCCCGGGGATCCTCCCGGCAGACGGGGCCGGGAGGGGAGATTATTTCTGCTCTGGCGCTTTTTTCTTCTTCATCCGGGTCCAGATTTTGCTCTCCTGGCGGCGCCACAGACGCTGAATGTTGTCGTGATGGCGCAGGAGGATCAGGCAGGAGAGCATCGACACCGGAAAAGTGTACTGCGGTTTAAACCACCAGACGTAGAAAGGCGCGATAAGCGCGCTGACGATAGCGCCAAGGGATGAGTAGCCGCTGAGCAGGATGGTCAGCAGCCAGGTACCGGCCATCACCCCGGTCAGATCGAGACCGATGGGGGCGATAGCGCCGAAGGCCGTGGCGACGCCTTTACCGCCGCGGAAATGAAAGAAGACTGGCCAGATATGGCCCACGCAGGCGGCAATCGCCACTAACCCCAGCCAGAACGGCGTAAGGCCCAGCGCCCAGGCGCCCCACACCGGGAGCATGCCCTTCAGCACATCAAAAATAAGTACCGCTACGGCCGCCCCTTTTCCGCCAATTCGTAGTACGTTAGTGGCCCCGGGGTTGCCTGAGCCGCTGTCGCGTGGGTCGGGCAGGCCAGCAAGGCGACATACCAGAATGGCGCTGGAAATGGAGCCGCAGAGGTAGGCGAGGAGTACCAGTCCAGGCGCGATTGCACTCATAACGCTGTTCCGTTTTGAAAATGTCGTTGTATTCTCTGCATCTGTGGATAATACGCATAATTCGCCGGAAGTGGTATCCGGTTTAGCTAAAAAGCAGGCAGGGCGTGATGGATATTGTATTTATAGAGCAACTTTCGGTAATCACCACCATTGGTGTTTATGACTGGGAACAAACCATTGAGCAGAAGCTGGTGTTCGATATCGAAATTGCATGGGATAACCGCAAGGCGGCCGCCAGCGATGATGTCAGCGACTGCCTCAGCTATGCTGATATCAGCGAGCGAGTGATCGCGCATGTGGAGGGGGGAAAATTCGCGTTAGTGGAGCGGGTGGCGGAAGAAGTGGCCGACCTGCTGCTGGAAACATTCCAGTCGCCATGGGTGCGTATTAAAGTCAGCAAACCTGGCGCCGTGGCCCGCGCGGCAAATGTCGGTGTGATTATTGAACGTGGCCTTAATCTGAAACAAAACTTTTCAGGTCATACTTGTTAAACAAATTGCGTTTATACCGGTCATAGCATCCGGTCATCAGGCAATTTTACTGGCGATGTCCTTCCAGAACGGTGGACGAATCCGTGTGTACTTCCTGTACGCTGCGGATTACGCGCGCTCTGGCTGTCGGGTTGCGCCTGTTGATCGATAATGTGTTCCTGGTTTTTTTCATTTTACTTTTTAAAGGGTTTAATTGAATGAGCGATATACACTCGCTGCTGGTGGCGGCAATATTGGGTGTGGTTGAGGGGTTGACAGAGTTTTTACCTGTTTCCAGTACCGGTCATATGATTATTGTTGGTCACCTGCTGGGGTTTGAAGGTGATACGGCAAATACCTTTGAAGTGGTTATTCAGCTAGGCTCGATACTCGCCGTAGTGGTGATGTTCTGGCGTCGTTTGTTCGGTCTGATCGGCATCCATTTCGGCAGGCCGCCGGAGCATGAAGGCAAAGGCAGCGGTCGCTTGTCGCTTATCCATATCCTCCTCGGCATGATCCCCGCGGTGGTGCTGGGGCTGATTTTCCACGACACCATTAAATCCTTATTTAACCCGGTAAACGTGATGTACGCCCTGATTGTCGGCGGCGTATTGCTGATTGCGGCGGAAGTACTCAAGCCGAAACAGCCGCGCGCGGTCGGGATTGACGATATGACCTATCGTCAGGCGTTTGTCATCGGCTGCTTTCAGTGTCTGGCGCTGTGGCCGGGGTTCTCGCGCTCGGGGGCGACTATCTCCGGCGGCATGCTGATGGGCGTCAGCCGCTACGCGGCGTCGGAGTTCTCTTTCCTGCTGGCGGTACCGATGATGATGGGCGCCACCGTGCTGGACGTCTACAAGAGCATCGGCTTCCTGAACATGGGCGATGTGCCGATGTTTGCCGTCGGCTTCGTGATGGCGTTTATCGTGGCGCTGATTGCGATTAAAACCTTCCTGCAGCTGATCAAGCGGATCTCGTTTATCCCGTTCGCTATCTACCGCTTTATCGTGGCGGCAGCCGTTTACGTGGTCTTCTTCTAAGACCAGTGCCCTCAGCCTTGCGGCTGGGGGCAACGCTGTTCCTTCCACTGCGCCACCGCAGCAATTCTCCGCCGCGTCAGCTCTTCGCGAATTTCCGCCCCTTTAAAGCCCGCCGCCACGACCTCTTTGGTGGAGACAGACTGCGCCACTTCCCAGGCCTCCAGAAGCAGGCGCCCTTGCGGGTAATCGCTGGCCTCGAAACCGGTGCGTCCGCGGACGTCGGCTTCGCTGGTGAGGGCGATCTGCTGCACGCGCTGCGGTTTGCGCCAGGCGTCAATGCTGTCGAAGAGTTTGACGAGGGTTTTCGGCTGCAGGATCGGCAGGGTGTGGATCAAGTCATGGTACTCCGCCACCAGTTTCGCGAGATCGCGGATATCGTTTGGCACCCGCAGACGCGCGCAGAGCTGTTCTACCAGCTTGACTCCCGCCGGGCCATGGCCGTGGTGACGCGGCCAGAGCGCTTTCGGCGTCAGCCCTTTACCGAGGTCATGACACAGGGTGGCGAAACGCACGTCGACATCCGGCGACAGCATCGCGGCCATCGTGACGGTCATCAGGGTGTGCAGGCCGGTGTCGATTTCCGGGTGCCACTTCGCCGGGGCCGGCACGCCGTATAGCGCGTCAATTTCCGGAAACAGCACCTTAAGAGCCTGGCAGTCGCGCAGCGTCTGGAAAAAGACCTGCGGATTGCGGGTGGTTAACGCGCTTTCCGTCTCTTTCCACACCCGCTCCGGCGTTAAATGCGCCAGCTCACCGGCCTCAACCATCGCATGCATCAGGGCCTGGGTTTCTTCGGCAATGCGAAAGCCCAGATGCGCATAGCGGGCAGCAAAGCGCGCCACACGCAGCACGCGCAGCGGATCTTCGCTAAAGGCGGGAGAGACATGGCGCAGCAGGCGCAGGCGAAGATCGTTTTGCCCGCCGTAGGGGTCGATGATCGTGCCATCGGCGTCCTGGGCGAGGGCGTTGACCGTCAGGTCGCGGCGCAGCAGATCGGCTTCGAGGGTCACGTCCGGGGCGGCATAGCAGGTAAAACCGGTATAGCCCGCGCCGGATTTGCGCTCGGTACGGGCCAGGGCATACTCCTCCCGGCTTTGCGGATGGAGGAACACGGGAAAGTCGCGGCCTACCTGTTGGTAGCCCGCGTCAAGCATCTGTTGCGGGGTGGCGCCCACCACCACCCAGTCTCGGTCTTTGACCGGCAGCCCTAATAGCGCATCGCGCACCGCACCGCCGACCAGATAGCTCTTCACGCCCGATTCTCCCGTATCTGTTTTTCGCAAGATGATACGTAAGTCTGGCAGAGAAGACGAATTAGTTCATCCACCGGTCTTTACGTTTGCGGCTTGGCACCAGATGCGGCAGCACCAGACCCAGCAGCAGACCGACGCCGAGCACGCCGCCGCCGTACATGAACCACTGCATGATAATGGTGCGCTGTTTGTCATCAAGCTGCAGATTCGCCGCATTCACCTTCTTCTGCGCGACCACCAGCTCGTTTTTCAACTTCTGGTTCTCGTCCTTCAGCGCGTTAATCGCGCTGTCGCTGCCGGCGACTTTCTTCTGCATATCCGCCGTACGCTGGTTCCAGGTGGCGTCGATGTTGTTCAGCTTATCGGTCAGCGTTTTGACCTGGTTTTCCAGATCCGGGACGCGGGTGCGCAGGCTGGGCTCATTGCTCAGCTCTTTCAACGGGATCCAGGCGGTACGGCCATTGCTGTCGCGGACCTGCGCGTAACTGGTGCTGTCGTTCGTTTGCAGCACCGACACTTCTTCCCCGGCGTTGATGGTGCCGACCAGACGATAATTATCGCCCGGGCCGCTGCGAACCCAGGTGTTCAGCTCATCGGAAACGTAGCGCTTTTCTTCTGCGTGAACCGCCGTAGCGGCGCTAAGCGCGAGCAAAGTAAAAGTAATCAGGCGTAATTTTGGCATCAGGTCATCGTTTGGTCATAAAAAGTGGAACGATAGTAGAGGCATCGCCAGAGCGACGCAAAGTTTTCCACCACAATCGGAATCATCCAGGAGGTGGCCCGGCAAAAAGCGCGTTGCATGGCGATTCGCCGCAAAATACTATCTACTGACAAAAAATATCGTCGTAAGTTCGCCGCAATTTGTCGGCGCAGCACAGAAGCGGAAGAATTCAGTCATGGCTCAAGAAATCGAACTCAAGTTTATCGTCGCTCAGAATGGGGTAGAGACGCTGCGCGAGCAGCTCAATGCGCTCGAGGCGAAACATACGCCTGCGGGCCAGTTACTGAACATTTATTACGAAACCGCCGATAACTGGCTGCGTCGTCACGATATGGGGCTGCGCATCCGCGGCGACCAGGGGCGTTATGAAATGACGCTGAAAATTGCCGGCCGGGTGGTAGGGGGGCTGCACCAGCGTCCGGAATACAATATCCCACTGGATAAACCGGAGCTGGCGCTTGAGCGCCTGCCGGCGGAGGTCTGGCCGCAAGGCGAGCTCCCGGCCGCACTGGCGGAGCATGTCCAGCCGCTGTTCAGCACTGATTTTGCTCGTGAACGTTGGGTGATACAGGAAGGGAATAGTGAGATTGAGATCGCCCTCGATCGCGGCGAAGTGAAGGCTGGCGAACATCAGGAGCCGATCTGCGAACTGGAGCTGGAGCTGCTTGCCGGGGAGACCGCCGATCTGCTGCGCCTTGCGCACCGTCTGCTGGAGAGCGGCGTTCTGCGTCAGGGGAGCCTGAGCAAAGCCGCGCGCGGGTATCATCTGGCGCAAGGCAATGGCGAGCGTCCCGTCACCTCGCTGACGGTGCTGACGGTGGCGGCGAAGGCCAGCGTGGAGCAGGGGCTGGAGGCGGCGCTGGAGAGCGCCCTGGCGCACTGGCTGTATCACGACGAAGTATGGCTGCGCGGCAATGCGAAAGCCAAAGCGGAAATCCTGCTGGCGTTAGCCCGCGTGCGCCATACCCTCGTGCTGTTCGGCGGCATCGTGCCGCGTAAGGCGACCACCCAGCTCCGCGCGTTGCTGAACGACGCTGAAGCCGTTCTGCTGGCCGCGGACACCGCCGACGAGGCGTTATTCCGCACCGAGGTCGTCGGCGCCAAACTGGCCCTGACTGAATGGCTGGTCCAGCGCGGCTGGCGTCCGTTCCTCAACGAGGCAGGAGAGAAAAAAATAGCCGGATCGTTCAAACGGTTTGCCGATATTAACCTCTCGCGGGTGGCGGCCGAGCTGCGCAGCGCCGTGCAGCATCTGGCGGTTGAAGATGCCGCCGACCAGTTGCCGAAGCTGTCCCGCGACATCGACAGCGTCCAGCTGCTGGCGGGCGCCTATGGCGACGCCGTCGCGCCGTGGCTGGAGAACTGGCAGGAGCTTCACCGTGCAATAGCACATGACGATCGCAGCGTCTTTGAATATTTCCGTCGCCAGGCGCTGGCTGCCGAGCCGTTCTGGCTGCATAGTGGAAAACGATAATTTCAGGCCAGGGAGCCCTTATGATGCCGCTTTCTCCGCAATTACAGCAGCACTGGCAGACGGTCGCTGACCGTCTGCCAGCGGATTTTCCCATTGCAGAACTGAGCCCACAGGCCAGGTCGGTCATGGCGTTCAGCGATTTTGTCGAACAGAGTGTGATCGCCCAGCCGGGCTGGCTGAATGAGCTTGCGGACTCCTCGCCGGAGGCGGAAGAGTGGCGGCATTACGAGGCCTGGCTGCAGGATCGCCTGCAGGCCGTCACTGACGAAGCGGGGTTGATGCGAGAGCTGCGTCTCTTCCGCCGCCAGATGATGGTCCGCATCGCCTGGGCGCAGGCGCTGTCGCTGGTGAGCGAAGAAGAGACCCTGCAGCAGCTGAGCGCCCTGGCGGAGACCCTGATTGTCGCCGCCCGCGACTGGCTCTACGCCGCCTGCTGTAAGGAGTGGGGAACGCCATGCAATGCCGAGGATCAGCCGCAGCCGCTGCTGATCCTCGGGATGGGAAAGCTGGGCGGCGGCGAGCTGAACTTCTCTTCCGATATCGATCTGATCTTTGCCTGGCCTGAGCATGGCGCCACCCGCGGCGGCCGCCGCGAGCTGGATAACGCCCAGTTCTTTACCCGTCTGGGGCAGCGGCTGATCAAGGCCCTTGACCAGCCGACGCAGGACGGCTTTGTCTATCGGGTTGACATGCGCCTGCGGCCGTTTGGCGACAGTGGGCCGCTGGTACTCAGCTTTGCGGCACTGGAAGATTATTACCAGGAGCAGGGTCGGGACTGGGAACGCTATGCGATGGTGAAAGCGCGGATCATGGGCGATAACGACGGCGTGTACGCCAGCGAGTTGCGCGCGATGCTCCGTCCTTTCGTCTTCCGCCGTTATATCGACTTCAGCGTGATCCAGTCGCTGCGTAACATGAAAGGCATGATCGCCCGCGAAGTGCGGCGTCGCGGGCTGAAAGACAACATCAAGCTCGGCGCCGGCGGGATCCGTGAAATTGAGTTTATCGTTCAGGTCTTTCAGCTGATCCGCGGTGGTCGCGAACCTGCACTGCAGCAGCGCGCCCTGCTGCCGACGCTGGCGGCGATTGATGAGCTACATCTGCTGCCGGAAGGCGACGCGGCGCTGCTGCGCGAGGCCTATCTGTTCCTGCGCCGGCTGGAAAACCTGCTGCAAAGCATCAACGATGAACAGACCCAGACTCTGCCGCAGGATGAACTTAACCGCGCCAGGCTGGCGTGGGGGATGCATACCGAAGACTGGGAGACGCTGAGCGCGCAGCTGGCGAGCCAGATGGCCAACGTGCGGCGAGTGTTTAATGAACTGATCGGCGATGATGAGGATCAGTCCCCGGATGAGCAACTGGCCGAGTACTGGCGCGAGCTGTGGCAGGATGCGCTGGAAGAAGATGACGCCAGCCCGGCGCTGGCGCATTTAAACGATACCGACCGCCGTAGCGTGCTGGCGCTGATTGCCGATTTTCGTAAAGAGCTGGATCGGCGCACCATCGGCCCGCGCGGCCGCCAGGTGCTGGATCAGCTGATGCCGCATCTGCTGAGCGAAATCTGCTCGCGCGCCGATGCGCCGCTGCCTCTGGCGCGGATCACGCCGCTGTTGACCGGGATCGTCACCCGTACCACCTATCTTGAGCTGCTGAGCGAATTCCCCGGCGCGCTGAAGCACCTGATCACGCTCTGCGCGGCGTCGCCGATGGTCGCCAGCCAGCTGGCGCGCCACCCGCTGCTGCTGGATGAGCTGCTGGATCCCAACACCCTCTATCAGCCGACGGCGACCGATGCCTATCGCGACGAGCTGCGCCAGTACCTGCTGCGCGTGCCGGAAGAGGATGAAGAGCAGCAGCTGGAGGCGTTGCGCCAGTTTAAGCAGGCGCAGCAGCTGCATATCGCGGCGGCGGATATCGCTGGCACCCTGCCGGTGATGAAGGTCAGCGATCACTTAACCTGGCTTGCCGAAGCGATCCTCGACGCGGTGGTGCAGCAGGCATGGGGGCAGATGGTCGCTCGCTACGGCCAGCCGACCCACCTGCACGATCGCCAGGGTCGCGGCTTCGCCGTTGTCGGCTACGGTAAGCTCGGCGGCTGGGAGCTGGGCTACAGCTCCGATCTCGATCTGGTGTTCCTCCATGACTGCCCGGCGGAGGTGATGACCGACGGCGAGCGGGAGATTGACGGCCGTCAGTTCTACCTGCGGCTGGCCCAGCGGATCATGCACCTGTTCAGCACCCGCACCTCGTCCGGTATTCTCTACGAAGTGGACGCCCGGCTGCGTCCTTCTGGCGCGGCGGGGATGCTGGTCACCACCGCCGACGCGTTTGCTGACTATCAGCAGAACGAAGCCTGGACGTGGGAACATCAGGCGCTGGTGCGCGCCCGCGTGGTCTATGGCGACCCGGCGCTGCAGGCGCGCTTTGACGCCATTCGTCGCGATATCCTGACCACCCCGCGGGAGGGGACGACCCTGCAGACCGAGGTTCGCGAGATGCGCGAGAAGATGCGCGCCCACCTTGGCAACAAACATCCCGATCGTTTTGATATCAAAGCCGATGCCGGCGGGATCACCGATATTGAATTTATTACCCAGTATCTGGTCCTACGCTATGCCAGTGACAAGCCGAAGTTGACCCGCTGGTCTGACAACGTGCGTATTCTTGAGCTGCTGGCGCAGAACGACATCATGGACGAGGAGGAGGCGCGCGCCTTAACGCATGCGTACACCACCTTGCGTGATGCGCTCCATCACCTGGCCCTGCAGGAGCAGCCGGGACACGTGGCGCCAGAGGCCTTCAGCCGGGAGCGTCAGCAGGTCAGCGCCAGCTGGCAGAAGTGGCTGATGGCTTAACTATAAAATCGGGTGTGCTATTATCGCGCGCAAAGTTTGCGTCTCGCAGGAGAGAGTCATGAAAGTAACGCTGCCGGAGTTTGAACGTGCAGGAGTGTTGGTGGTGGGTGATGTGATGCTGGACCGCTACTGGTACGGCCCCACCAGTCGTATTTCCCCGGAAGCCCCGGTGCCGGTGGTGAAGGTGGAAAATATCGAAGAACGTCCTGGCGGCGCGGCAAACGTAGCGATGAACATCGCCTCCCTGGGGGCAACGTCGCGCCTGGTGGGATTGACCGGGATTGATGACGCTGCACGCGCGCTGAGCCAGGCGCTGGCCAATGTGAATGTGAAGTGCGACTTCGTCTCCGTCCCGACTCACCCGACCATCACCAAGCTGCGGGTGCTGTCGCGCAATCAGCAACTGATCCGCCTCGACTTTGAAGAGGGCTTCTCCGGCGTGGATCCGCAGCCGATGCACGAGCGCATTCAGCAGGCGCTGGGCTCCATTGGCGCGCTGGTTCTCTCGGACTACGCCAAAGGGGCGCTGACCAGCGTCCAGACGATGATCAAGCTCGCCCGTGAAGCGGGCGTGCCGGTGCTGATCGATCCGAAAGGCACCGATTTCGAACGCTACCGCGGCGCGACGCTGCTCACCCCGAACCTCTCTGAGTTTGAAGCGGTGGTGGGCAAGTGTCAGGATGAAGCGGAGATCGTTGAACGCGGCATGAAGCTCATCGCCGAATTTGAACTGTCAGCGCTGCTGGTGACGCGTTCTGAGCAGGGGATGACGCTGCTGCAGCCGGGACGTCCGCCGCTGCATATGCCGACCCAGGCCCAGGAAGTGTACGATGTCACCGGCGCCGGCGACACGGTGATTGGCGTGCTGGCGGCGACCCTGGCCTCCGGCAACACCCTGGAAGAGGCTTGCTATTTCGCCAACGCCGCGGCGGGCGTGGTGGTCGGTAAGCTGGGAACCTCCACCGTTTCCCCTGTCGAGCTGGAAAACGCGGTCCGCGGCCGGGCTGAGACCGGCTTTGGCGTGATGAGCGAAGAGGAACTCAAACAGGCGGTTGCGGCAGCGCGCAAGCGCGGTGAGAAAGTGGTGATGACCAACGGGGTCTTCGACATTCTGCATGCCGGCCATGTCTCCTATCTGGCGAATGCGCGCAAGCTGGGCGACCGTCTGATCGTGGCGGTTAACAGCGATGCCTCAACCAAACGTCTGAAAGGCGAAACCCGCCCGGTGAACCCGCTGGAACAGCGGATGATCGTGCTGGGGGCGCTGGAGGCCGTCGACTGGGTGGTCTCCTTCGAGGAAGACACCCCGCAGCGGCTGATTGCCGGTATCCTGCCGGACCTGCTGGTCAAAGGCGGCGATTATAAGCCGGAACAGATCGCCGGCAGCGAAGAGGTCTGGGCTAACGGCGGCGAAGTGCTGGTGCTCAACTTTGAAGATGGTTGCTCGACCACCAATATTATTAAGAAAATACAAAAAGATAGCGATAAATAATCTTTTCGCTATTCACCGGCTTGTACGGTGAAGCATCACGGCCCGCGATGGAGATATCGCGGGCCGTTTTTATTTAATCATGTGGAAAATGATTTAGCGCAATAAATAATCATATTAAGCGCATTTTTCGTACAAATCGCGTTAAGGTAAGCGTAAATACTGAAGTGAGTAAAGGCATATGACTGATCAGAACATCCACCGCTGAAGGAGTATGCGCATGAACCATAACGATATGTATTCAATGAAGAATTTTGATTTTTTGGCGCGGAGTTTCGCCAGAATGCACGCGCAAGGCCAGCCAGTTGATCTTCAGGCTATTGTCGGCAATATGGATGAAGAGCATCGTGAATGGTTTTGCCAGCGTTATGAACTTTACTGTCGTCAGGTAAACAGCCCGGCGGAAGCCGCCCACTAAGCCAAACGCAAAACGGGCCCCTGAGGGCCCGTTTTTTACGGCTGCTCTTCGCTGCCAGGCGTCGCTGCCTGGCGGTTTTCGAGGTCATTCAGACGCTGCTCCAGCAGCGCCAGTTTTTCGCGGGTCCGCAGCAAAACCTGAGTCTGTACGTCAAACTCTTCGCGGCTGACCAGATCCAGGCGGGTCAGCTGCGACTGCAGCGCCTGGCGGATTTTCTTCTCAACATCCTCACCCAGATCGCGAAGTCCTTTTGGCATCGACTCATGGACCTGGCGGGCGATTTGTTCAATTTTTTTCGGGTCAATCATGGTGGTTTCCTGCTCGGGTCGGATGATTGATCATTGTAGTGCGAACCAGGCCGCCTATAAACCAGAAATGTTTGAAGCTTATGCATTGCCGAGGATAGTCAATAGCGTTATAGTTATCTCGCTTATTCTCAGGGCGGGGCGAAATTCCCCACCGGCGGTAAATCAACCATTGCGTTGAAAGCCCGCGAGCGCTTCCCGTGACTACGGGAAGGTCAGCAGATCCGGTGTAATTCCGGGGCCGACGGTTAAAGTCCGGATGGGAGAGAGTAACGGCACAGTCGGGTCCAGGCCCGCTCGCGTTGACTTTTGCCGCTAAACCGGCGCTCCTAAGACTGCCCTGATTCTGGTAACCATAATTTTAATGAGGTTTTTTTACCATGAATCAGACGCTCCTTTCTTCTTTTGGTACCGCTTTTGAACGTGTGGAACACGCTTTGGACGCCCTGCGCGAAGGCCGCGGCGTGATGGTGCTTGATGATGAAGACCGTGAAAACGAAGGCGATATGATCTTCGCCGCCGAAACCATGACCGTTGAGCAGATGGCGCTGACCATTCGTCACGGCAGCGGCATTGTGTGCCTGTGCCTGACCGAAGATCGCCGCAAACAGCTGGATCTGCCGATGATGGTAGAGAACAACACCAGCGCCTACGGCACCGGCTTTACCGTGACCATCGAAGCGGCCGAAGGTGTGACCACCGGCGTCTCCGCTGCCGACCGCGTGACCACCGTCCGCGCGGCCATTGCCGACGGCGCGAAACCTTCCGATCTCAACCGTCCTGGCCACGTTTTCCCGCTGCGTGCGCAGCCGGGTGGCGTACTGACCCGCGGCGGCCACACTGAAGCCACTATCGACCTCGTGACCCTGGCTGGCTTTAAACCCGCAGGCGTGCTGTGCGAGCTGACCAACGACGATGGCACCATGGCGCGCGCGCCGGAGTGCATCAAGTTCGCTCAGCAGCACAATATGGCGGTAGTCACGATTGAAGATCTGGTGGCCTATCGTCGCGAACATGAGCGTAAAGCCAGCTAAATAGTGGTTCGCTACGCCCGACCACAGCCCACTTCTTAGTGGGCTGTGTTGTTTCTGCGCTTTAACCGATGCCCATCGTCTGGAGTACCACCAGGCTCAACCCCATGACCGACATCCCGCACAAAACGCCATAGCTTGGGTTGCTTTGCGGATCGATCTCTTTCGCCAGCGGCATCAGTTCATCGACGGACAGTGCCACCATAATCCCGGCCACAGCGGCCATGATCGCTCCCATCACCAGCGGTGAGACCAGACTCCCCAGAATCAGCCACGCCAGCACGCCGCCCAAAATTTCCGCCATGCCGGAAAGCCCGGCCCAGAGCACCGCCTTGCTGCGCGATCCGGTGGCGGCATATACTGGCCCGGCAACGGCCAGTCCTTCAGGAATATTGTGCAGGGCAACGGCGAGGGCCACGCCCATGCCGAGTTCCAGGTTGTTGCTGGCCGTGACATAGGTGGCGATCCCTTCCGGGAAGTTATGCAGGCTGATACCCAACGTCAGCAGAATAGCGGTGCGACGTAAATTACGTGGACGCGGCGTGGCGGGGGTCATCAGATCCTGCGGGTGAGCGTGCGGCAGCAGGCGGTCAAGGCCGAAATAGCCCAGCAGGCCGATGACAAACATCCCGTAACCGAGTAGCGGCGACATGCCTTCGGCGGTCAGCGCGGCAGGCAGCATTTCCATCAATGAAATCAACAGCATGATCCCGGCGGCAAAGCCGAGGGAGAAGCCAAGCAGACGGTTAGAGGGTTTCTGACCAATCACGCCGAATATGGCGCCAATAAAGGTTGCGCTACCGGCTAACAGCGTCAATATTAAGGGTGATGACATCGCTACTCTCCCTGTGAAAATAAGTGCATATGAGTATATTGCCTGAGGATGCGCGTACGGGACACGTCCCTTTACCGCGACTTACATTCAAATTTTCTGACGATCATCATCATGGTTATCTGAGTTTATCCTGGCGCAAAAGCGCGTAATGTGAGCACATCACATTGACACCCTAAGGATATCATCATGTCCCCTACCCGAATGCCCGCGTTGTTTCTCGGCCATGGCAGCCCAATGAACGTGCTGGAAGACAACATTTATACTCGCGCCTGGGCTCACCTGGGCGAAACCCTGCCGCGTCCGAAGGCGATTGTGGTGGTCTCTGCGCACTGGTTCACGCGCGGTACGGGCGTGACGGCGATGGAGGCCCCGAAGACCATTCACGACTTCGGCGGTTTCCCACAGGCGCTGTATGACACCCATTATCCGGCGCCGGGCTCTCCGGCGCTGGCGCAACGACTGGTGGAGCTGCTCTCGCCTGTGCCGGTCACTCTCGACAAAGAGGCCTGGGGATTTGACCATGGCTCGTGGGGCGTGCTGATTAAAATGTATCCGCAGGCGGATATCCCGATGGTTCAGTTGAGCATCGACAGCACCAAACCGCCGGCCTGGCATCTCGATATGGGGCGGAAACTGGCCTCGCTGCGTGATGAAGGCATTATGCTGGTGGCCAGCGGCAACGTGGTGCATAACCTGCGCACCGCCCGCTGGCACGGCGAGAACACGCCGTACCCATGGGCAGAGTCCTTCAATAACTACGTGAAGGCGAATCTGCAATGGCAGGGGCCGGACGAGCAGCACCCGCTGGTTAACTACCTGGCACACGAAGGAGGCTCGCTCTCCAACCCAACGGCGGAGCATTTCCTGCCGCTGCTATATATCCTGGGGGCGTGGGATGGTGTTGAAGCGATTACGATCCCGGTCGATGGCATCGAGATGGGCTCGCTGAGTATGCTGTCGGTAGTGGTTGGCGCCTGATGATAGTGTGCTCCGGCGATATCGTCGCCGGAGCGCGACATTATTCGACGAAAATGTGCGGATAGAAGCGCGAAAGATCCTGAGTGATCAGCGCCCGATCTTCGCGAATGCCGATCCCGGCGGGCTGATCGTTGATGAGCCAGCTGCCAATCAGCGTGTAGCTGTCACCAAACTTCGGCAGGGGGTAAAACTCCTGCACGATGGTTCCTTCTTCCCCGTACGGACCTTCCACCGACTCCACGACCTTGCCCTGCTCAACAATGGAGACGTTGGCCCCTTCACGAGAGAAGATCGGCTTAATGACGAACTTCTCCATCTCCGGGTGGGCATCTTCGCTGAAGTAGGCCGCCAGCAGATTCGGGTGATTGGGGAACATTTCCCACAGCATCGGCAGCAACGCTTTGTTGGAGATAATGCTTTTCCACGCGGGCTCCAGCCAGCGCACGCCGGCGTCTTCCAGCTTGGTGGAGAACATCTCCCGCAGCATAAACTCCCACGGATAGAGCTTGAACAGGTTACCAATCACCTGATCCTGCAGATCGGTAAACTGACCTTTTTCGCCCAGACCGATATCTTCGATATAGAGGAATTCCGTCGCCAGGCCTGCTTCCGCGGCGCAGTCCTGCAGATACTGCACGGTGCCGCGATCTTCAACGGTATCGCGGCAGCAGGCCATATGCAGCAGCTGGAAGCCAAACTGCTCGCGCAGCTCGCCGAAGCGATCGATGAGCTTTTCCTGCAAACTATTGAACTGGTCGCTGCCCGCCGGCAGCTTGCCGGCGTTGAGCTGGTCTTCCAACCAGATCCACTGGAAGAAGGCCGCTTCATACAGCGAGGTCGGGGTGTCGGCATTGTTCTCCAGCAGCTTCGGCTCGCCGACGCCATCCCATGCCAGGTCGAGACGCGAGTAGAGCGACGGCTGGTTGGTTTTCCACGACTGGCGCACAAAGCCCCAGGTGTGTTTAGGGATGCGGAATTTAGTCATCAGCTCATCGCTGGCGATCACTTTCTCCACCACCTGGAGGCACATTTGATGCAGCTCGGCGGTGACTTCCTCCAGTTTTTCCACCTGCGCGAGGGTCAGCTTGTAATACGCCTCTTCGCTCCAGTAGGGCTCACCGTACATGGTGTGGAAGTTGAAACCGTACTCGGTCGCTTTCTCACGCCAGTCCGGGCGCTCGGTAATACTGACTCTTTCCATGTGAGTTAGCCGCCCATCGAGCGAGAAGAGGACGTTGAGCCTGCGGCGCTACGCTGCATAGTCGACTGCTTCGCCACCGACTCGCCAAAACCACCGCGGGTAACGGTGGTGGTAGTTGCTGGCTTCGGCGCCATCGCGGTTTTCGGCACGTTCATGGTGCGACCCGGCTGGGCGGCGCCATAGCTCTTGCCGCTCGCATCGGTGTATTGACCATAGGCCGGGCTGGCCGGGTTTTTCGAGCTGAACAGCGGCTGCTGTTGCGCCATGCCGCCGCCCATCAGGCGGCCCATCATATAGCCGGCCATCAGCGGCATCCAGAAGCTGCCGCTGCTTTGCGCCTGCGCCTGGTTTTCCGGGGCGACGCCCGCCTGGGCTGGCGTCTGCTGGCACTGGCCTTCGCCAAACTCGGCGACGCAGTCTTCCCGGGTGGCATATTTCGGCGCGGTGCGTTCTGCCTCTTTTACCGCGTTGGTGTAAGCCGTGGTGCACTCGGCTGCTTTGCCCGGATTGGCGGCGGAGCAGTCATCGGCGTTCTGGTATAGCGACACCGTTTCATCGCTTTTTTCACAACCGGCAAGCATAAAGACCGCGGTGACGGCCAGCGCGACCGGCGTCAGATGGCGTGCGCTCCAGCTTTTGCGGAACGACGAATGATTAATTTTTTTTGTCCGTTTCATATTTGTCTTCCAGGACCCAGTGGTATGGCGTGTGTTAACGCTCAGGATAGAGGATGAGTGGTGGAAAATGAAGCGAAGAGGGGCGCTAAGCGGGGGATCTTTACGTTGCCTTACGTTTAACGCATCGCCTGTCCGACGGACAGGCGATGCGCGTCACAGTATGGGTATTACTGACGGAACGGATTGCTGCCGCTGCTCTGGGTGGTCCGTGCGGACGCCGGTTTCACCGCTGCGGTAGTGTTGCCGTAGCCATCGGCGGTGGCATCCTGCTGTGGATTTTCCGGAGCGACGCTGTCTGCGGAGGTGGGGATCGGTTTGCCCAGCGTGTTGTTCAGGGCGACCAGATCCTGCTCGTTCAGGGTACCTAACGCCGACTTAATGTTCAGCTCGTTGATCAGGTAGTTATAGCGCGCATTGGAGAGCTGCTGCTTGGCGTTATACAGCGTGGTGGTGGCGTCGAGGACGTCAACGATGGTACGCGTACCCACCGAGTAGCCTGCTTCCATCGCATCCAGGGAGCTTTGCGCAGAGACCACCGCCTGTTTGTAGGCATTGATGCTGCTGATGGAGGCGTTCACGTTGTTAAACGACGAACGTACAGTCTGCACGACGCTGCGGTGGGCGCTTTCCAGCTGCTCGCTGGCGCCAACGAAGTTGTATTGCGCCTGTTTGACCTGCGAGGTCACCGCGCCACCCTGATACAGTGGCAGAGAGAAGTTCAGGCCGATTTGGTTCTGCCCGGCATCGTTATCCTGGTATTGCTGAGGATTATTATGGGTTTTTGAACCACTGTAGCTAGTATTCGATACCCCACTCGACGCGGATAGGCTGAGCGTCGGCAAATGCCCGTCCTGCGCCTGGCGAATCTGCTCGCGAGCCAGGTCCTGGTTCAGACGCGCCTGCAGCAGCGACAGGTTGCGGTTCTCCGCTTCCTTCAGCAGGGCGTTGACCGCCTGCGGCTTGTTGGTTTTGAAGCCATTCACATTCAGCGAGGCCAGCTCCGGATAGTAGTTACCGGTGACCTGGCGCAGTTCTTCGACGGCGTTGTCGAGATCGTTACGCGCGGTGACTTCGTTCGCCAGCACGGCGTCGTATTGTGAACGGGCGTTCTGTACGTCAGTGATCGCCACCAGGCCTACGTTAAAGCGCTGCGTGGTTTGATCCAACTGGCGGTAAATGGCCTGTTTCTGCGCTTCGGTATAGGAGAGCGTGTCGATGGCGGCCAGCACTTTAAAATAGGCCGTCGCGGTATTCAGAATCAGCGTTTGCTGATCGGTCTGATACGTGACATCCTGAATGCCTGCCGTTTTTTCCTGCAGCGTCAGGGCGCGCCATTTCGACATATCAAACAGAACCTGCGTTAACTGCAGCGAGCCGCTGGTGACGTTTGAATTGATGCCGTTGCTGTCGCGATAGCCATTGTTATAGGTATAATCCGCTCCCAGCCCAAGCTGAGGCAGTAATGGACTGCGCGCTTCATTGATCTTTTCGAACGCGGCGTCACGATCGGCTGCCGATTTACGCAGATCGGGGTTGCTGATGCGCGCCTGCTGGTAAACCTGAAGCAGGTTTTCCGCCTGGCTCATGGCGCTGAACCCGGTCAGGCTCAGGCCGATAAGAATGGGGAGCAATTTCTTCATTTGCATTCCTTGTTGTGAAGCATTTAGCGCTGGTCTAATTCTAAGAAAAATTCCGCTGATTGTATCGATTCTGCCGCCGTAAAAAGTTGGCGTTACGTGCCATCCGGCGGTAATTTGCACCAATCTAACATACGGACCGTAAAACGGTAGCCAAACGGTCTGGAAATCCCTAATTTCGGATTAGCAGGACATGACAATGAGCAAACCCATTCAGCAGGGAATTACCTTCTTCAAAAATGATGTAGAAATTATTGCACGCGAAACGCTGTATCGTGGTTTTTTTTCGCTCGATTTATACCGTTTTCGCCACCGCCTGTTTAACGGCGGCATGAGCGGCGAAGTCACCCGTGAAATTTTTGAGCGCGGGCATGCCGCCGTCTTGCTACCCTTTGACCCGGTGCGGGACGAAGTGGTGCTCGTCGAACAAATCCGTATTGCCGCCTATGATACCAGCGAGAGCCCGTGGCTGCTCGAAATGGTCGCCGGCATGATCGAAGCGGGGGAAACGGTGGAAGACGTTGCCCGTCGGGAAGCGCTGGAGGAGGCCGGACTTGAAGTCGGGCGGACGAAACCAATATTAAGCTATCTGGCCAGTCCTGGCGGCACCAGCGAACGGTTATCGATCCTGGTGGGAGAAGTTGATGCATCCACGGCAAAAGGCATTCACGGCCTGGCCGAGGAAAACGAGGATATTCGGGTGCATGTGGTGAGCCGGGAACAGGCTTACCAGTGGGTAGAAGAGGGGAAAATCGATAACGCAGCCTCTGTCATCGCCTTGCAATGGCTGCAATTGCATTATCACAATTTACGAAACGAGTGGACAAAATGAAGCGTTATACACCTGACTTCCCTGAGATGATGCGCCTGTGCGAGACCAACTTCGCGCAGTTGCGCCGCCTGTTGCCGCGAACGGATGCAGCGGGTGAGAAGGTAAGTTATCAGGTGGGAAGCGCGCAGTATCGGTTAACGATAGTTGAATCGACCCGCTACACTACTCTGGTGGCGATAGAACAGACTCTGCCTGCGGTAAGCTACTGGAGCCTGCCGTCGATGACCGTTCGCCTCTACCATGACGCCATGGTGGCCGAAGTGTGTTCGAGTCAGCAGATCTTTCGCTTCAAAGCGCGGTATGATTATCCTAATAAAAAGTTGCATCAACGCGACGAAAAGCATCAAATTAACCAGTTTCTGGCCGACTGGCTGCGTTACTGTTTAGCACATGGAGCGATGGCGATTCCGGTTTGTTAGCGTCGTTAAACCTAAGGACACCATTTGGAAAGCCTGTTAAACCTACCTCTGGCTGGTGAGGCCAGAGTCAGGATCTTACAAATTACTGATACTCACCTGTTTGCTGAAAAACATGAAACGTTGTTAGGCATTAATACCTGGGAAAGTTATCAGGCCGTACTGTCGGCTATTCATGCCTCACAGCGTCCATGCGATCTGATTGTCGCAACAGGCGATCTGGCGCAGGACCACTCCTCCGCGGCCTATCAGCATTTTGCTGAGGGTATCGCGAGTTTTGCTGCACCCTGCGTCTGGCTACCGGGTAACCATGATTTCCAGCCGGCGATGTACAGTACGCTGCAGGCGTCAGGCATTTCACCCGCCAAGCGCGTGTTTCTCGGTGACCACTGGCAGATCCTGCTGCTGGACAGCCAGGTGTTTGGCGTTCCCCATGGCGAGCTGAGCGACTTCCAGCTGGAGTGGCTCGAACACAAGCTGGCAGAAGCGCCGGAGCGTTATACCTTACTCCTGCTGCACCACCATCCGCTGCCTGCTGGCTGTAGCTGGCTGGACCAACACAGCCTGCGCAACGCTGGCGCGCTGGACCGCGCGCTGAGCGCCTGGCCGCGGGTGAGACATCTGCTGTGCGGCCATATTCATCAGGAGCTGGATCTGGACTGGAATGGCCGGCGCATGATGGCGACGCCGTCGACCTGCGTCCAGTTCAAACCACACTGCGCCAATTTCACTCTGGATACCGTCTCACCCGGCTGGCGCTGGCTGGAGCTGCATCCTGACGGGACGCTGACCACCGAAGTGTGCCGCCTGGAAGGCGCCGAGTTCCACCCGGATATTGCTTCAGAAGGCTACTGATGGCGACGCTTCTTTATCTGCACGGCTTTAACAGTTCCCCGCGCTCGGCGAAGGCGATGGCGTTAAAGACCTGGCTGTCGCAGCAGCACCCCGACATCACCATGGTGGTACCGGAGCTGCCGCCTTATCCGGCTGAAACAGCAGAGCTGCTGGAATCCATTGTGCTGGAGCATGGCGGCGAGCCACTCGGGGTTGTGGGGTCGTCGCTGGGCGGCTACTACGCGACCTGGCTGTCGCAGTGCTTTATGGTGCCGGCGGTGGTCGTCAACCCGGCGGTGCGCCCGTTTGAACTGCTGAACAATTTTCTCGGCCACAATGAGAATCCATACACCGGGCAGCAATATGTGCTAGAGTCTCGCCATATTTACGATCTCAAGGTCATGCAAATCGACCCGCTTGAAGCGCCGGATTTACTCTGGCTGCTGCAGCAGACCGGGGATGAAGTGCTTGATTACCGCCAGGCCGTTCATTACTACGCCTCCTGCCGGCAAACGGTGGAGGAGGGCGGTAATCACGCATTTGTCGGCTTTGACGATCATTTCACTCAGATTATCGAATTTCTCGGCCTGTGCTAAACGGCCCTGAACGACCTACGAATACACACCATGACGCAATCTTCATATAACGCTGATGCCATTGAGGTACTCACCGGGCTAGAGCCGGTGCGCCGCCGTCCGGGCATGTATACCGACACCACCCGTCCTAACCATCTTGGTCAGGAAGTTATTGATAACAGTGTCGATGAAGCGCTGGCAGGCCACGCCAAACGCGTGGAAGTTATCCTTCATGCCGACCAGTCCCTGGAAGTCATTGACGACGGGCGCGGCATGCCGGTCGACATTCACCCGGAAGAAGGGGTGCCGGCGGTTGAGCTGATCCTCTGCCGACTGCACGCGGGCGGTAAGTTTTCCAACAAAAACTACCAGTTTTCCGGCGGCCTGCACGGGGTGGGGATCTCGGTGGTCAACGCCCTGTCAAAACGCGTAGAGGTAACGGTTCGTCGCGACGGTCAGGTCTACAGCATCGCCTTTGAAAACGGTGAAAAAGTAGAAGATCTGCACGTCACTGGTACCTGTGGCAAACGCAATACCGGGACCAGCGTCCATTTCTGGCCGGACGAAAGCTTCTTCGACAGCCCGCGTTTCTCCGTTTCGCGTTTGACCCATCTGTTAAAAGCGAAAGCGGTGCTGTGTCCCGGCGTGGAAATCGTGTTTCGCGATCAGGTCAACGACAGCGAGCAGCGCTGGTGCTATGCCGATGGCCTTAACGACTACCTGTGCGAAGCCGTAAACGGCCTGCCGCTGCTGCCGGAAAAACCGTTCGTCGGCACCTTCTCCGGCGAGACGGAAGCCGTGGACTGGGCGCTGCTGTGGCTGCCGGAAGGCGGCGAATTGCTGACCGAAAGCTACGTCAACCTGATCCCGACCATGCAGGGCGGGACGCACGTTAACGGTCTGCGTCAGGGACTGCTGGATGCGATGCGCGAGTTCTGCGAATACCGTAATATCCTGCCGCGCGGCGTGAAGCTGTCAGCGGAAGATATCTGGGATCGCTGCGCCTACGTGCTGTCGGTGAAAATGCAGGATCCGCAGTTCGCCGGGCAAACCAAAGAGCGTCTGTCGTCGCGCCAGTGCGCGGCATTCGTCTCCGGCGTGGTGAAAGATGCCTTCAGTCTGTGGCTGAACCAGAACGTACAGGCTGCCGAACTGCTGGCGGAGATGGCTATCTCCAGCGCCCAGCGTCGTCTGCGCGCCGCCAAGAAAGTGGTGCGTAAAAAGCTGACCAGCGGTCCGGCATTGCCGGGTAAGCTGGCAGACTGCACCGCCCAGGACCTGAACCGCACCGAGCTGTTCCTCGTCGAAGGGGACTCGGCGGGCGGTTCTGCCAAGCAGGCGCGCGATCGCGAATATCAGGCGATCATGCCGCTGAAAGGCAAGATCCTGAATACCTGGGAAGTCTCGTCCGATGAAGTGTTAGCTTCGCAAGAAGTGCACGACATTTCGGTGGCGATTGGTATTGACCCGGATAGCGATGATTTAAGCCAGCTGCGCTACGGCAAAATTTGTATTCTGGCGGATGCCGATTCCGATGGCCTGCACATTGCCACCCTGCTGTGCGCGCTGTTTGTGAGACATTTCCGTACCCTGGTGAAAGAGGGGCACGTCTACGTCGCGCTGCCGCCGCTGTACCGTATCGATCTCGGTAAAGAGGTCTACTACGCGCTGACGGAAGAAGAAAAAACCGGCGTGCTGGAGCAGCTGAAGCGTAAGAAGGGCAAGCCAAACGTCCAGCGCTTTAAAGGTCTGGGTGAGATGAACCCAATGCAGCTGCGGGAAACCACGCTTGATCCGAATACCCGCCGGCTGGTGCAACTGGTGATCAGCGATGAGGATGAGCAGCAGACCACGGCGATGATGGACATGCTGCTGGCCAAGAAGCGTTCCGAAGACCGTCGCAACTGGCTGCAGGAGAAGGGCGATATGGCGGATCTGGAAGTGTAAGTCTGTACGCTGCGCCTGACGTAAAAGGGAGCCTCAGGCTCCCTTTTTCATTTCACGACTGCGTCGGCGGGCTTAGACGCCAGGCTGCAGGATACGGATGGTGGTCTCCAGCACATCGCCTTTGACCGCTTCCGACCAGGCTTTCATGTGCGGCGTTTGCAGGTGCGCTTCAAGATGCGCGACGCTTTCCCACTGCTCCACCATGACGATAGAGTCGGGGGCCGTGGTCTGGAAGCTGACGCCGGCGGCATGATCTACCATGGGCGCGTAGCCGTGGCAGCCGGCCTCCTGCAAAACGGTCGGAATGATTTTCGCGAACTGATCGAGAACCGCCTGACGGTGGTGCTGGCCCGGGCGGGTACGGATTTCTGCAATCACTGTTAACATGGTTAACTCAACTCCTTCTGTGTGTATCTCGTCATACTCCAGGTTCGAATAACTCGAAATATGTAGAGCGTAGACCTGTAGTTAACCAAAAATTTCCGCCAGATGCTTGCGATATTCTGCGATATACCGTGGGACATCAGGCATTTTAATCACGTCGTTGGCGATAAAGGTCGGCAGCGCTTCCATTCCCAGGAACTGGTTAGCCTTATGGAACGGCAGGTAAACGCCGTCAACGCCGACGCCGTGGAAGAACTGGTCTTCGTCGGTGAAGGCTTCCATCGGCGCGTTCCAGGTCAGGGAGAGCATATATTTTTTCCCCTGCACCAGGCCGCCGGAGCCATATTTTTTGCTGGCGTCGGAGCGGGTACGACCGTCGCTGGCGTACAGCGAGCCGTGGCCTTCGGTAAAGACATCATCCATATATTTCTTCACCGTCCACGGGGCGCCCATCCACCAGCCCGGCATCTGCCAGATCACCACATCGGCCCAGAGGAAATTCTGCACTTCTGCTTTTACGTCGTACTCGCTTTCGGCGCGAACGCTTTTAACATCGTGCCCGGCGTCGCGCAGATAACTCTCCGCGACCTCGGTCAGGGTGTCGTTCAGCTGGCCATTCGAGTGCGCGAACTTTTTTGCGCCATTGATAATCAGGATGTTGCTCATCATTTGTCCTCAATCTTGAAAATTTGCCGATGATCTTACCCCGCGAAGCGGGGCAGTAAAATGAGCAAAATGTGCAAAGTCTTTTGCCAAATGAGCAATAATCTCGCTACCAGTACACGCGGGCTTCGAAGCCGCCGTCGCGCGCGTTGGCGAAATCAACCTGCATGCCGTGCAGCGAGGCGATGCGTCGGACGATAGACAGGCCCAGGCCGCTGCCCGGCGCGTCCTGCCCCGGCGGGCGATAAAAACGCTCGCCGATGCGCGCCAGCGCCTGCGGGTTAATGCCTGGGCCGTTATCACGCACCCGAAACTCGCGGGCGTTGAGGGTGATATCAACCTGGCTGCCGCGCGGGCTATAGCGTACGGCATTATCCAGCAGGTTGCGCACCAGCAGGCTGAGCAGCAGCGGCTGGCCGGTGTGAACGATATGACTGGCATTCAGGTGTAGGCGTAGTTCAATGGCGGACTGCTGCGCATGGTGATACATCTCCATGACCGCCGACTGCAGCAGGTCGTCGATGGCGACCGGCTGCACGTCGTCCAGTTGGGCGAGTGAGTCCAGCCGCGACAGCGTCAGCAGTTGATCGACCAGCCGGGTGGCGCGATCGATCCCCTGGTGGAGCTGGGCCAGCGCTTTCTCACGTCCTTCTGCATCGTCCATAGAGAGCTGGGCGACGTCGGTCTGTACCTTCAGCGCCGCCAGCGGGCTGCGCAGCTCATGGGCGGCATCAGAGGTAAACCGACGTTCGCGCAGCATGGCGTCATGGGTGCGCTGGAACAGCTGATTCAGAGCCTCGACCAGCGGGCGGACTTCGGAGGGGATCTTCTCCACGCTGAGCGATTCCGCTGAGTCCGGCGCGCGCAGGCGCAGCGTGCGCGCCAGCTTTTTCAACGGCGCCAGTTCGCGGCTTAACAGCACGATAAGCAGCACGAACATCAGCGGCAGGGCGATCATCCACGGGGTGAGCTGCGAGGTCACGATATCCATCGCCATTTCGCGCCGATAATCCCACTCCTGACCGACGACGATGCGATGGCGACCGTCGTCGGTGGTTAGCCACAGGAAGCGCCATTCGTCATCATCGCCGCGCAGGTAGCCATTGCTGAACCCCTCGCGCTGCGAGCTCCACTGGATATCCTCCCCGTTCTCGCCGTCGTTGAGCACCATGGTGCCGTCGCGGGTGAAGATGGCGAACGCCAGCGCGTCGTCGTCGATGTGTCCATGCCGCACCTTTTTCTTTTCACCGAGCGATTCGGGCGGGGCGCGGAGTTCATCGAAATGCATGGCGCTCAGGCGGCGGGCGAACAGCAACTGCTGGGTATCGAACAGCTTATCCAGCTTTTTGCTGGTTTGCTGCCAGGCGATCACGCTGGCGACGCCCCAGGCGGCCGCGGTCAGCACAGCAAACAGCAGCGTCAGACGGACGCGCAGGCTCAGGCGGGCAAGTCGTTTCATGCGTCACCCAGGGTATAGCCGATGCCGTGGACGGTGCGGATAAATCCGCTACCGAGTTTGCGGCGCAGATGATGGACGTGAACTTCCACGGCGTTGCTGGAAACCTCGTCGTCCCAGGTGTAGAGCTTTTCTTCGATAAGCTTGCGCGGCAGTACGCGACCGGCGTTACGCAGCAGCAGTTCCAGCAGGGCGAACTCTTTCGGCTTTAGCACCAGGCTCTCGCCGTCGAGGCTGGCGGTTAAGCGGTTCGGGTCGAGGCTCACCTTGCCGTGGCGCAGCTCGCTGCTGCTCTGGCCGTGCGCGCGGCGGATCAACGCTTCGAGGCGCGCCGCCACTTCAATCAGGGCGAAAGGCTTGCACAGATAGTCATCGGCGCCGAGCCGTAGCCCCTCCACTCGCTGGCTGAGCGCATCGCGGGCGGTAAGGATCAGCACTGGCTCATGGCGGCCCTTGTCTCGCCATTCGCGCAGAATATCGAGGCCATCGATGCCGGGGAGCGTGAGATCCAGGATTGCGGCGTCGTAGGGGGCGCTATATAAGGCATTTTTGCCCTCCAGCCCGGCGGTAAACCAGTCAATGCTGAAGCCCATTTTGCTCAGCCCGGCTTTGATGCCGTCGCCGATCAGCTTGTCATCTTCCACCAGTAATATGCGCATGTTTCCCTCCGACGATCCTGTTTCTTTGCGCAGTAAACCGCGTTGAAGCGGGTGATGTACAGCATTAAAATTTCTTTTTTCCGCTTAAGAAGTCGTTAAGTTTTGTCGGGCGTAATAGGAGCCATATCAACACGAAGGGAGAACACATCATGAAGAAAATTGCTGCGATGACCGCGATCGTTGCCCTGGTTTCCATGCCGGTGCTGGCTGCCGAACAGGGCGGGTTTACCGGTCCTTCTTCGACCACGCAGGTCAGTTCCACCGCGCAGGCTGGCGGATTCACCGGCCCGAGCGGCGCGGTGACCACCGTCGCCAATGCCAAATCGCTGCGGGACGATACCTGGGTGACCCTGCGCGGCAAGATAACCGAGCGCATTTCTGACGATCTGTATAAATTCCAGGATGCTTCCGGGGTGATCAATGTCGATATCGACCACAAGCGCTGGAACGGCGTGACCGTCGGCCCGCAGGACACAGTAGAAATTCAGGGGGAAGTCGATAAGGACTGGAACTCAGTAGAAATCGACGTTAAACAGATCCGTAAAATCGCGCCATAAGGCTTCGTCAGATAAGCGCAAGATCGGTCAGGCATCGCGATCCTCGCTCTGTCAGAGTATGTCGCGAGGAGGAGACGATGAACGATATTAAGGCCAGCCCGGCGTATGTCGGGCGCTTCCAGCGTGTCTGTAGGTACATTGCGCGCCATCTTGATGAGCCGCTGTCGCTGGAGACGCTGAGCGCGATAGCGCACAGTTCGCCTTACCATTTTCACCGGCAATTTAGCGCTTATACCGGCATTCCATTGTACCGGTATATTCAGTGGTTGCGTCTGCGACGCGCCTGTTGGCGCCTGGCGTTCAACCCCCGCGATAAAGTCATCGATATTGCCCTTGATGCCGGATTTCAGAATGCGGAGTCGTTCAGTCGTGCCTTCCGTACCGCGTTTGACCAAAGCCCGACCCAATTCCGTCAGCAACCGGACTGGGCCGAGTGGCATCGACGCGTACCGAAACATACGCTACAGGAGCAAACGTCGATGGACGTCAATATCATTTCCTTCCCCACCACCCGGATAGCCGTACTGCAACATCGCGGCAGCCCGGACCTTGTCAACACCACCGCCGCGCGTTTTATCGCCTGGCGTAAGACGAGCGGATTATCGCCCGTCGCCACCAGCGATACCTGGGGTATCGCCTGGGACGATCCGCAGACCACCCCGCAGGAGGCATTTCGTTTTGATATCTGCGGTACGGTCGCTGGGCCGGTCGGTGAAAACGCCTTTGGCGTGATTAACGGCGAAATCCCCGGCGGACGCTGCGCCGTCGTGCGCCATCACGGCTCGCTGGACACGCTGGCGAACAGCGTTTGGTTTCTCTATCGCGACTGGTTACCCGCGTCAGGCGAGACGTTACGGGATTTTCCGGTGTACTTCCGTTACCTCAATTTTGTCCATGAGGTGGCTGAGCATGAACTGCAAACCGATATTTATCTGCCGCTGGCCTGATTAAGCGTGACGGAATCCTCAGCCGATCTCACGGCCTGTGACTCAGGGCGTGAGATCGGGTATTATCGCGGGTAGTTTTGCCGTCCGAACGGTCGGTACCCAGATTGAGGATTCACGATTAATGAGCGATATGGCAGAGCGCCTTGCGCTGCATGAATTTACGGAAAATGCTTACCTGAACTACTCCATGTACGTGATCATGGACAGGGCATTACCGTTTATTGGCGATGGCTTAAAACCGGTCCAGCGTCGCATCGTCTACGCGATGTCCGAGCTGGGGCTGAACGCCAGCGCGAAATTCAAAAAGTCCGCCCGCACCGTCGGCGACGTGTTGGGTAAATATCACCCGCACGGCGACAGCGCCTGCTATGAAGCGATGGTGCTGATGGCGCAGCCGTTCTCTTACCGTTACCCGCTGGTAGACGGGCAGGGAAACTGGGGTGCGCCGGACGATCCGAAATCCTTCGCCGCCATGCGTTACACCGAGTCCCGCCTGTCGAAGTATGCTGAACTGCTGCTCAGCGAGCTGGGACAGGGAACGGTCGACTGGGTACCAAACTTTGACGGGACGCTGCAGGAGCCGAAAATGCTGCCTGCGCGTCTACCGAACATCCTGCTTAATGGCACCACCGGCATCGCGGTGGGTATGGCCACTGATATTCCGCCGCACAACCTGCGTGAAGTGGCCAAAGCGGCTATTACCCTGATTGAGCAGCCGAAAACGACTCTCGACGAACTGCTGGATATCGTGCAGGGGCCGGATTTCCCGACCGAGGCGGAGATCATCACCTCGCGGGCGGAAATTCGCAAAATCTACCAGAACGGACGCGGCTCAGTGCGCATGCGCGCGGTGTGGAGCAAAGAGGACGGCGCGGTGGTGATTAGCGCGCTGCCGCACCAGGTTTCCGGCGCCAAAGTGCTGGAGCAGATTGCGGCGCAGATGCGCAATAAAAAGCTGCCGATGGTTGACGATCTGCGCGACGAATCGGACCACGAAAACCCGACCCGTCTGGTGATCGTCCCGCGCTCCAACCGGGTGGATATGGAACAGGTGATGAACCACCTGTTTGCCACTACCGATCTGGAAAAAAGCTACCGCATCAACCTCAATATGATCGGCCTCGACGGACGCCCGGCGGTGAAAAACCTGCTGGAGATCCTCAGCGAGTGGCTGGTGTTCCGTCGCGATACCGTGCGTCGCCGTCTGAACCATCGGTTAGAGAAAGTGCTTAAGCGCCTGCATATCCTTGAAGGTTTGCTGGTGGCGTTTCTCAATATCGATGAAGTGATCGAGATCATCCGCACCGAAGATGAACCGAAGCCAGCCCTGATGTCGCGCTTTGGCATCAGCGAAACCCAGGCGGAAGCGATTCTGGAATTAAAACTGCGCCACCTCGCCAAACTGGAAGAGATGAAGATCCGCGGCGAGCAGGACGAGCTGGAAAAAGAGCGCGACCAGCTGCAGGCGATTCTGGCTTCTGAGCGTAAAATGAACAACCTGCTGAAAAAAGAGCTGCAGGCTGATGCCGATGCTTTCGGTGACGAACGCCGCTCGCCGCTTCACGAACGTGAAGAAGCGAAAGCGATGAGCGAGCATGATATGCAGCCGTCTGAGCCAGTGACTATCGTTCTGTCGCAGATGGGCTGGGTGCGGAGCGCCAAAGGGCACGACATCGACGCTCAGGGCTTGAGCTATAAAGCGGGCGACAGCTGGAAGGCCTCGGCGAAAGGCAAGAGCAACCAGCCGGTGGTGTTTATCGATACCACCGGGCGCAGCTATGCCATCGATCCGATTACCCTGCCTTCCGCGCGTGGCCAGGGCGAGCCGCTTACCGGTAAGCTGACTCTGCCGCCGGGGGCGACCGTGGAACATATGCTGATGGAAAGCGACGATCGTAAGCTGCTGATGGCTTCCGACGCGGGCTACGGTTTTGTCTGCACCTTCAACGATCTGGTGGCGCGCAACCGTGCCGGTAAAGCGCTGATCACCCTGCCTGACAACGCGCACGTGATGCCGCCGCTGGTGATTGAGGACGAGTCCGATATGCTGCTGGCCATCACGGCAGCCGGACGGATGCTGATGTTCCCGGTGAGCGATCTACCGCAGCTGTCGAAAGGCAAGGGCAACAAAATTATCAGCATTCCTGCGGCGGAAGCCGCCGCCGGGCAGGATGGCCTGGCGCATCTGTTTATCCTGCCACCGCAGAGCACGCTCACCATCCATGTTGGCAAACGGAAAATCAAACTGCGTCCGGAAGAGCTGCAAAAAGTCACCGGCGAGCGTGGTCGCCGCGGTTCGCTGATGCGCGGGCTGCAGAAGATCGACCGTGTTGAAATCGACTCGCCGCGCCGCGCCGCGGCAGGCGATAGTGAAGAGTAAACGCCACTCCTCCCGTCTTTGACGGGAGGAGGCGAAAAAATGCCGCAAAATCGTTGTTTATTCAGGCGTTGCGATTAACAATGTCCATCACCAGGGACCCAGGAAGAACGGTCCCGGCCTGCGCAGAACTGATGAGCCTGCCTTCTGTCAGCAGCGAATAATTCTAAGCGGTTTGGGTTTTAGAGGTAGCTATGCTATTCATTTTTCGAGTAATTTTCGTGGTCATTTATTGCATCGTGGTGTGCATACTTGGCTGTCTGTACTGCTTGTTCAGCCCGCGTAATCCAAAACATGTTGCCACTTTCGGCCATCTGTTTGGCCGCTTATCTCCGGTATTTGGCCTGAAGGTGGAACTGCGCAAACCTGCTGATGCGGAAAGCTATGGCAACGCGATCTACATCGCTAACCACCAGAACAACTATGATATGGTGACGGCGTCGAACATCGTGCAGCCGCCGACGGTCACCGTAGGTAAAAAAAGCCTGCTGTGGATCCCGTTCTTTGGCCAGCTCTACTGGCTGACGGGCAACCTGCTGATTGACCGTAATAACCGAACCAAAGCGCATGGCACCATTGCTGAAGTGGTGAATGCCTTTAAAAAGCGTAAAATTTCGTTCTGGATGTTCCCGGAAGGGACCCGCAGTCGCGGCCGCGGCCTGCTGCCTTTTAAAACCGGCGCCTTTCACGCGGCGATCGCCGCCGGAGTGCCGATTATTCCGGTGTGCGTGTCCAACACATCGAACAAAATTAAGCTCAACCGCTGGAACAACGGTCTGGTGATTGTTGAGATGCTGCCGCCGGTGGATACCAGCCAGTTCGGTAAAGACAACGTGCGCGCGCTGGCGACGCATTGCCGCGAGCTGATGGCCGCCAAAATTGCTGAGCTGGACAACGAAGTGGCCGCGCGCGAAGCGGCTAAAAAGTCATAAGACAGGAAACGCCGCCAACGCGCGCGTATTGCTGGCGGGAAACGAATTCCCTTTTTCATTTGTCAGTATGTCATGGAGTTAATATGTCACTCAGTCGGCGTCAGTTTATTAAGGCTTCCGGCGTAGCGCTGTGCGCTGGCGCCGCGCCGCTGAAAGCCCATGCCGCCGGCCAGCAGCTTGCGCTGCCGGTTCCGCCGCTGCTGGAATCGCGTCGCGGTCAGCCGCTGTTTCTGACGCTGCAGCGTTCGCACTGGTCGTTTACGCCAGGCACTCGCGCCCCCGTCTGGGGGATCAATGGCCGCTACATGGGGCCGACGATCCGCGTCTGGAGCGGGGACGACGTCAAGCTTATCTACAGCAACCGTCTGACTGAGAATGTCGCGATGACCATCCGCGGTCTGCAGGTGCCTGGCCCGCTGATCGGCGGCGCGGCGCGTATGATGTCGCCGAACGCCGACTGGGCGCCGGTGCTGCCTATCCGCCAGAGCGCTGCCACCTTGTGGTATCAGGCCAACACGCCGAACCGGATGGCGAAGCAGGTATACAACGGCCTGGCCGGCATGTGGCTGGTGGAAGATGAGGTCAGCAAGAACCTGCCAATCCCTAACCACTACGGCGTTGATGACTTCCCGGTGATTATTCAGGACAAGCGGCTGGATAACTTCGGCACGCCGGAATATAGCGAACCGGGGAGCGGCGGCTTCGTTGGCGATACGCTGCTGGTTAACGGCGTGCAGAGCCCCTATGTCGAAGTGTCGCGCGGCTGGGTGCGCCTGCGCCTGCTGAACGCCTCCAACTCCCGGCGCTATCAGCTGCAGATGAGCGATGGCCGACTGCTGCATGTGATTTCCGGGGATCAGGGGTTCCTGCCGGCGCCGGTCTCGCTCAAGCAGCTGTCGCTGGGGCCGGGGGAACGGCGTGAAATTCTGGTCGATATGACCAACGGCGATGAAGTGTCCATTACCTGCGGAGAAGCGGCGAGTATTGTCGACCGTATCCGCGGCTTTTTTGAACCGTCAAGCATCCTGGTCTCCACGCTGGTGTTGACCCTGCGGCCGACCGGGCTGCTGCCGCTGGTCACCGACAGTCTGCCGGTGCGTCTGCTGCCGACCGAACTGCTCTCCGGCACGCCGATCCGCAGCCGGGATATCACCCTTGGCGACGATCCGGGCATCAACGGCCAGCTGTGGGATCCGCAGCGTATCGATATCACGGCGCAACAGGGGACCTGGGAGCGCTGGACGGTGCGCGCCGACCGCCCGCAGTCGTTCCATATTGAAGGGGTGATGTTCCAGATCCGTAACGTCAACGGCTCGTCGCCCTTCCCGGAAGATCGCGGCTGGAAGGACACCGTGTGGGTCGACGGGCAGGTTGAACTGCTGGTCTACTATGCTCAGCCGTCGTGGCCGCACTTCCCGTTCCAGTATCTGAGCCAGACGCTGGAGCTTGCCGACCGCGGCTCGATCGGCCAGATGCTGGTGAATCCCGCGCCGTAATCTCTTCAACCCTGGCCGGAACACGGTCAGGGTTTGAGAAAATCCTCCTTCATTTCCACTATCATTCCGGCTTATAATCCACGCCCTTTTGGTTATTTTTTTATCATTTCCCCCGGAAGCAATATGAGCGCAATATCCCTGATCCAACCGGATCGTGACCTTTTTTCCTGGCCGCAATACTGGGCTGCCTGTTTTGGCCCTGCGCCATTTTTACCGATGTCGCGTGAAGAGATGGACCAACTTGGCTGGGATAGCTGCGACATTATTCTGGTGACCGGCGACGCCTACGTCGACCACCCGAGCTTCGGGATGGCCATCTGCGGCCGTATGCTGGAAGCGCAGGGGTTCCGGGTGGGGATCATTTCCCAGCCGGACTGGAACAGCAAAGACGACTTTATGCGCCTGGGTAAGCCGAACCTGTTCTTCGGCGTGACCGCGGGCAATATGGACTCGATGATCAACCGCTACACCGCCGACCGTAAGCTGCGCCATGACGATGCTTACACCGCCGGCAACGTGGCGGGTAAACGCCCGGACCGCGCCACCCTGGTCTACACCCAGCGCTGTAAAGAGGCGTGGAAAGACGTGCCGGTGATCCTTGGCGGCATCGAGGCCAGCCTGCGCCGTACCGCGCATTATGATTACTGGTCCGATACCGTGCGCCGCTCGGTGCTGGTGGACTCCAAGGCCGATATGCTGATGTTCGGCAACGGCGAGCGTCCGCTGGTGGAAGTCGCGCATCGCCTGGCGATGGGCGAAACCATCGACCAGATCCGCGATGTGCGCAATACCGCCATCATGGTGAAAGAGGCGCTGCCGGGCTGGAGCGGCGTCGATTCCACCCGCCTGGATACGCCTGGCAAAATTGATCCCATCCCGCATCCGTACGGTGAGGATCTGCCGTGTGCCGATAACAAGCCGGTTGCGCCGAAAAAGCAGGAAGCCAAAAGCATCACCGTGCAGCCGCCGCGGCCCAAACCGTGGGAAAAGACCTATGTGCTGCTGCCTTCCTTCGAGAAGGTGAAAGGCGATAAGGTCCTGTACGCTCACGCTTCGCGTATTCTGCACCATGAAACCAACCCCGGCTGCGCCCGGGCGCTGATGCAAAAGCATGGCGAACGCTATATCTGGATCAACCCGCCGGCAATCCCGCTCTCGACTGAAGAGATGGACAGCGTCTTCGCGCTGCCGTACAAGCGTGTGCCGCATCCTGCTTACGGCGACGCGCGTATCCCGGCGTATGAGATGATCCGTTTCTCGATCAACATCATGCGCGGCTGCTTCGGCGGCTGTTCGTTCTGCTCAATCACCGAGCACGAAGGGCGCATTATCCAGAGCCGTTCAGAAGATTCGATCATTAATGAAATCGAAGCCATTCGCGACACGGTGCCCGGCTTTACCGGGGTGATCTCCGATCTCGGCGGACCAACGGCCAACATGTATATGCTGCGCTGCAAATCGCCACGCGCCGAGCAGACCTGCCGCCGTCTCTCCTGCGTCTACCCGGATATCTGCCCGCACATGGATACCAACCATGAGCCGACGATCAATCTTTACCGTCGCGCCCGTGAGCTGAAGGGCATTAAGAAGATCCTCATTGCCTCTGGCGTACGCTATGACATCGCCGTCGAAGATCCGCGCTATATCAAAGAGCTGGCGACCCACCACGTCGGCGGCTATCTGAAGATCGCCCCGGAGCATACCGAAGAGGGGCCGCTGTCGAAGATGATGAAGCCGGGGATGGGCAGCTACGACCGCTTTAAAGAATTGTTTGATACCTATTCGAAGCAGGCGGGTAAAGAACAGTATCTGATCCCGTACTTTATCTCCGCTCACCCGGGGACCCGTGATGAAGATATGGTGAACCTGGCGCTGTGGCTGAAGAAACATCGCTTCCGTCTCGACCAGGTGCAGAACTTCTATCCGTCGCCGTTGGCGAACTCGACCACCATGTATTACACCGGCAAGAACCCGCTGGGCAAGATTGGCTATAAGAGCGAAGAGGTGGTGGTGCCGAAGGGCGATAAACAGCGCCGTCTGCATAAAGCGCTGCTGCGCTATCACGATCCGGCAAACTGGCCACTGATCCGTCAGGCGCTGGAGGCGATGGGTAAAAAGCACCTGATTGGCTCACGCCGCGACTGCCTGGTGCCTGCCCCGACGCTGGATGAGATGCGCGAAGCGCGTCGCCAGAACCGCCATACCCGTCCGGCGCTGACCAAGCACACGCCGATTGTACATCAGCGTTCTAACGGTGAAACGACGGCGAAAAAACCGGTCAAACGCGGTAAAGTCGCCGGGCGTTAAGCCTGACGTTGTGCCCGGTAGCGCTTTGCTGACCGGGCCAGTTGGAGAGCCGGATAAGCGTCAGCGCTATCCGGCTTTTTTATATGTTAGCCGCCAAACTGATCCGGATCGGGCCCTAAACGCTTGCCCTGGTCCAGCTTCGCGATTTCGCTGAGTTCGTCTTTGTCGAGACGGAAATCCCAGACGTTAAAGTTTTCCGCGATACGCGACGGCGTCACTGATTTCGGGATCACCACCAGACCGCTATCAAGATGCCAGCGGATGACGATTTGCGCCGGCGTTTTGCCGTACTTATCGGCGAGCTGGTGGATGACTTTCTGATCGAACACCCCTTTACCGCCCTGGGCCAGCGGGCTCCAGGATTCGGTCTGGATCTTGTGGGTGGCGTTCCAGGCATGCAGCTGACGCTGCTGCAGCAGCGGATGGAGCTCAATCTGGTTGATCACCGGTGCGACGCCGGTTTCATCAATCAGCTTCTGCAGATGCGGGACCTGGAAATTACACACGCCGATGCTTTTCGCCAGCCCCTGCTGCTGCAGCTCGATCAGCGCCTGCCAGGCTTCGACGTAATGGCCGATCGCCGGCACCGGCCAGTGGATTAAGTAGAGATCCACATAGTCGAGCTTCAGCTTGCTGAGGCTCTCTTTCAGCGCCTCGTGCGGCCGTTTTTGATCGTCGTTCCACAGCTTGGTGGTGATGAACAGCTCATCGCGATTGACGCCTGCGCTGTGCAGCGCGTTGCCGACGCCGGCCTCATTTTGGTACGCGGCGGCGGTGTCAAAAGAGCGATAACCGACTTCCAGCGCCTTATGAATGGCGGAGACGACTTCCTCGTTGCCAGCTTTCCACACGCCGAGACCCAGCTGCGGCATCAGGTTGCCGTCGTGTAGTTTTATAACGGTTGGATGTGTCATGCCTTCCTCCTGTTAATGAACTCGGCGAGGCAGAATCCGCCGAGGGGTAGCATTAAGTCTGGACGAAATAGCTAAAAACGGTAGTAAAAACACCTCTCCCCGACGTTTGTTTAACGTAAGGAGAGGTGAATCAGGCGGGGTTAAATTAGCGAGCAGCCTCGTAAATACGGCGGCTGACGTCCAGGGTGATATCCTGATGTTCGCCCAGTTTGGTCATGCCGTGCTCTTCCAGTTTCGCCAGCAGCGCCGGGATGGAGCTACCGTCGAGACCGTAATCGGAGAGGCGGGTCGGCACCCCCATCTGCTCGAAGAAACTACGGGTTGCGGCAATAGCGGCATCGATACGCTGTTCTTCGGAGCCCTCGGTGATATTCCATACGCGCTCGGCATACTGCAGCAGCTTCGCGCGCTTGGTATCGCGTTTCTCATTCCACAGCGCCGGCAGCACGATAGCCAGCGTCTGGGCGTGATCCAGACCATGCATCGCCGTCAGTTCGTGGCCGAGCATATGGGTCGCCCAGTCCTGCGGTACGCCAGCGCCGATAAGACCGTTCAGCGCCTGAGTCGCCGCCCACATAATATTAGCGCGCACGTCGTAGTTCTCTGGTTCCTGCAGCGCTTTCGGGCCATCTTCCACCAGCGTCAGCAGAATGCCTTCGGCGAAACGGTCCTGAATTTTGCCGTCAACCGGGTAGGTGACGTACTGTTCAACGGTATGGACGAAGGCGTCAACCACGCCGTTGGCGACCTGGCGCGGTGGCAGAGTGTAGGTGTAAACCGGGTCGAGGATCGCGAACTGTGGCTGGACGTGCGAAGACATAAACGCGCGTTTGTCGCCGGTGGTTTTCCGCGAAATCACCGCCCCTTTGTTTGATTCAGAACCGGTCGCTGGCAGAGTCAGAACCGAACCCATTGGAATGGCGCTGGCGATCTTACTGCCGTAAGTTTCCAGAATTTCCCATGGATCGATAGCGGCGTCGTAATGGGCCGCCGCGGCGATGAACTTGGTGCCATCCAGTACTGAACCGCCGCCGACCGCCAGCAGGAAGGTGACCTTCTCTTCACGGGCGAGCTTCACGGCGTTCATCAGAGTTTCGTAAGACGGGTTCGGCTCGATGCCGCCAAATTCAAGGACATCCAGGCCATTCAGGGCGGTGAGTACCTGATCCAGGACGCCCGTTTTTTTCACGCTGCCGCCGCCGTAGGTGATCAGTACGCGAGCCTCCGCCGGGATCTGTTCACGCAGCTTTTCAATCGCGCCTTTGCCAAACAGAATGCGGGTTGGGGTATGCAGGTCAAAATTATTCATTGCTAGTGTCCTCAAAAGAGTAAAACCGCCGACAGGGACGATACCGCTGCCAGATGACGGTTATTGTGGTCCTGGCGCCGTTGACCCTCAATGCACATTTCTGCCGATGTCTTGCCTATTTCTCCATGTGGCTGGAGAATTCTCGCCAGCCTGCGCACAATGTATGGGTGAAGAAACATCGGGAGAGGCGGTGGCAATGCAACACGCACAGATATGCCAGATATTGACAGAGAAGATTAACCAGCTGAAAGATAAGCACGAACTGTTAAGTTCGCTGCTGCCTGACGTCCGCCTGCTGTATGGGACGCAGCCGGGTACCCGGACGCCGGTGATGTATCAGCCGGGGATCGTTTTTCTCTTTTCCGGCCATAAAATTGGTTATATCAATGAGCGGACTTTTCGCTACGACACAAATGAATATCTGCTGCTGACCGTGCCGCTGCCCTTCGAATGCGAAACCTTTGCCACCCCGGAGGTGCCCCTCGCCGGGATGCGTCTGAACGTCGATATCCTGCAACTGCAGGAGCTGCTGATGGATATTGGCGAGGATCCGCTGTTTCAGCCCGCCGTCGCCTCCAGCGGAATAAATTCGGCAGTGCTTTCCGAAGATATTTTATGCGCTGCCGAACGGCTGCTCGACGTCATGGATCGTCCGCTGGACGCGCGCATTCTTGGCAAGCAGATTATCCGTGAAATCCTCTACTATGTGCTGACGGGCCCCTGCGGCGGCGCACTGCTGGCGTTGGTCAGCCGACAGACCCATTTCAGTTTGATAAGTCGCGTGCTGAAACACATCGAGAGCCAGTACACCGAAAACCTGAGCGTCGATCGGCTGGCGGCAGAGGCGAATATGAGCGTCTCGGCGTTTCACCATAATTTTAAATCGGTGACCAGTACTTCACCGCTGCAGTATTTGAAAACCTACCGTTTGCACAAGGCGCGCATGCTGATGATCCATGACGGCATGAAGGCCAGCGCGGCGGCGATGCGGGTGGGGTATGAAAGTCCTTCGCAGTTCAGCCGCGAGTTTAAGCGCTACTTCGGTATGACGCCCGGGGAAGATGCCGCACGAATTCGCACGATGCAGGGCATGTAATATCGGGAAGGGCAAGCCGGGCGGGCGCAGGCCCCCCGGCAGGTGGCCGTCAGGCGCTGCAGTATTTCTTTTTGATCACCACGAACAGCGTGCCGAGCAGGCCCGCCAGCAGCAGAGCAATCGGCAGGATCATCAGGCAGGTCATGACCTGATCTTCATGGCGCTTCACAAACGGGATCATGCTCAGCGCATAGCCGAGACCCGTGACCACACCAACCCACAGCAGGGCGCTCAGCCAGTTGAAGAACTGAAAGCGGCGGTTCGGCAGGCCGGAAATCCCCGCCATGGTTGGCAGCAGGGTGCGGACAAATGCCAGAAAGCGGCCCGCGAGCAGCGCCAGCAGGCCGTGGCGATCAAACATACAGGTGGCGCGCTGATGGTACTTATGCGGCAGATGCGCCAGCCAGCCTTTCACCGTTTGCGTATTGCCCAGCCAGCGCCCTTGCACATAGCTCAACCAGCAGCCGAGGCTGGCGGCGGCGGTCAGAATGGCGATAGTGGGCACAAAGTCCATGACGCCTTTAGCAATCAGCGCGCCGGCGAGCAGCAGCAGGCTGTCCCCCGGTAAAAAGGACGCGGGCAGCAGCCCGTTTTCCAGAAACAGGGTGGCGAACATAACCAGATATACAACGCCCACAACGTGAGGGTTCGCCAATGCGGCAAAATCATGTTGCCACAACGCGGCGACAATCTCTTGAATGACAACCATGGACTTTCCTAAGTGGTACCGTATTGTTGACTAGTGTACTCCTGAAGAGACCCGAGCACCTTGATCCCGGGCGCAACAAAAGCGGCCGCTTTGCTAAAAAGCGTCCGCTTTTGTTGCCACTGACTGTCACTTTACACGATACGCGCGAAGCCCGCTGCTAAATCCGCCTGCAGATCGTCAACATTTTCGAGACCAATGTGCAAACGGATCAACGTGCCGCTGAAGTCGACTTCCGCATCCGGTCGGATGTGAGCGATTTGCTCCGGCTGATTGGCCAGAATCAGCGATTCAAAGCCGCCCCACGAGTAGGCCATGCTGAACAGGCTGAAGTTGTCGAGATACGCTGCCAGCTCAGCGTCGTTGAGACGCTTGTTGAGCACAAACGAGAACAGCCCGCTGCTGCCGGTAAAATCGCGCTTCCAGAACTCATGGCCTTTACTGCCGGGCAGGGCGGGGTGGTTGACCCGCGCCACCTGCGGATGCTGCGCCAGCCACTCGGCGATGCGCAGGCTGCTTTCATGATGCTGACGCAGGCGCACGCCCAGGGTGCGCAGGCCGCGGCTGGTCATATAGGCGGTATCGGCGTCCAGCATTTGTCCCATCAGATAGGCATTCTCACGCAGCTGCGGCCAGCAGCGCGCGTTCGCCACCGCGGTGCCGACCATGGCGTCGGAATGGCCGATCAGGTATTTGGTGCCTGCCTGAATGGAAATATCAATGCCAAAATCCAGCGCTTTGAACAGGATCCCCGCCGCCCAGGTGTTATCGATCATGATAATCGCTTCCGGCGCGACCTGACGCACGGAGGCGACAATCGCTGGCACATCATGCACTTCCATGGTGATGGAGCCGGGCGATTCCAGGAACACCACGCGAGTCTCCGGCCGAATAAGTTGGGCAATATCGGCGCCAATGAGGGGATCGAACCAGCTGGTGGCGACGCCGAGTTTAGCGAGAATTTTGGTACAAAAATCCTGGCTTGGCTCATAGGCGGTATTGGTCATCAGCACATGGTCGCCCTGTTCGACGAACGCCAGGATGGTGTTGGCCACCGCGGCCGCGCCACAGGGGAAGAGGGCGCAGCCGGCGCCGCCTTCCAGCTCGCACATCGCTTCCTGCAGTGAGAAGTGGGTCAGGGTGCCGCGACGCCCGTAGAACAGCTCGCCGTTAGCCCGGTTGCGGGTGGCGTGTTTTTTGGCCTCTACGGTGTCGAAAACCAGCGATGACGCGCGCTGGATCACGCTGTTCACTGAGCCCTGGGTATATTTTTTGCTCCGTCCGGCGTTGACCAGCGCGGTATCAAGATGTTTATCAGCCATGTTGATGAACCTGTTTTTATACGTCTGGACGTCTAAACTAGCATGAATCTTCTTTTCTGTACCAGCGCGGCGCCGATACAGGCGAAAATTTTACCAGGCCCGCGCTAAGCCGCTTTTTTACTGCGTGAGCGCAAGGAAAATAAACGTGATTTGCTGCACAGTGTAAATACTAATGAGAACCACTATCAATTCGATGTCGTTTTGATATTATTGTGGGCAGGTTTTGTGATTATCGTCGTGGAGATAGAGCGTGGGTAATAATTTGATGCAGGCGGATCTCTCCGTTTGGGGTATGTATCATCATGCCGATATTGTCGTTAAGGTGGTGATGATTGGCCTGATTCTGGCGTCGGTCGTCACCTGGGCCATCTTTTTCGGCAAAGGGGCGGAAATCCTCGCCAGCAAGCGACGCCTCAAACGTGAACAGCAGCAGCTGGCGGAAGCCCGCTCTCTCGATCAGGCCAGCGATATCGCCAGCGCCTTTGAGGCGAAGAGCCTGACCACCCAGCTTATCAATGAAGCGCAGAACGAACTCGAACTCTCTGCCGGTGCCGAAGACAATGAAGGCATCAAGGAACGCACCGGTTTTCGCCTTGAGCGCCGCGTCGCGGCGGTCGGTCGCCATATGGGGCGCGGCAATGGTTATCTGGCCACCATCGGCGCCATTTCGCCGTTCGTGGGTCTGTTCGGGACCGTCTGGGGCATCATGAACAGCTTTATCGGTATCGCCCAGACGCAGACTACCAACCTTGCGGTGGTAGCGCCGGGCATCGCGGAAGCGCTGCTGGCGACGGCCATCGGCCTGTTCGCCGCCATCCCGGCGGTGGTCATCTATAACATCTTTGCCCGCATGATTGGCAGCTACAAGGCCTCGCTCGGCGACGTCGCCGCTCAGGTGCTGCTGCTGCAAAGTCGCGACCTGGACCTCAGCGCCAGCGGTGTGAAGCCGGTGCGTAGCGCGCAGAAATTACGGGTAGGTTGATCGGCTATGGCGATGCGTCTTAATGAAAATCTGGACGATAACGGCGAAATGCATGAGATCAACGTGACGCCGTTTATCGACGTCATGCTGGTTCTGCTGATTATCTTTATGGTGGCTGCGCCGCTGGCGACGGTTGACGTGAAGGTGAATCTGCCGGCCTCCTCCAGCCAGCCGCAACCGCGACCGGAAAAACCCATTTATCTGTCGGTGAAGGCGGATAAGAGCATGTTCCTCGGCAACGACCCGATTACCGAAGCGAATATGATTAACGCCCTGGATAGCCTGACCGCCGGCAAAAAAGATACCACTGTCTTCTTCCGCGCGGATAAAACCGTCGATTACGAGACGATGATGAAAGTGATGGATACCCTGCATCAGGCGGGCTATCTCAAGATCGGGCTGGTGGGCGAAGAGACCGTCAAAGCCAAATAATCCGATTCTGTTCCTGAAAAGGCTGGCCGCGCGCCGGCCTTTTTTATGGCCGTCTGCCGGCGATGTGTTGGCCTGGCGTTGCCATCACGTTATCTGTCTGAGATATAATGTCGCTTCTTTTTGTTAACTAACAGGATTATATGGAACGCTTTCTGGAAAACGCTATGTACACTTCGCGCTGGCTGCTGGCACCGGTTTATTTTGGCCTTTCGCTGGGACTGGTCGCGCTGACCATCAAATTTTTTCAGGAGATCGTCCACGTTCTGCCGCATATCTTCAGCGTCAGCGAGTCGGAATTGATCCTGACGCTGCTGTCGCTGGTGGACATGACCCTGGTGGGTGGCCTGCTGGTGATGGTGATGTTCTCGGGCTATGAGAATTTCGTGTCGCAGCTGGATATCAATGAAGGGAAAGAGAAGCTGAGCTGGCTCGGTAAAATGGACGCCACCTCCCTGAAGAATAAAGTCGCGGCGTCAATTGTGGCGATCTCCTCTATCCACCTGCTGCGGGTGTTTATGGATGCGAAAAACGTGCCGGACAACAAGCTGATGTGGTACGTGATTATCCACCTGACCTTCGTCCTTTCGGCCTTTGTGATGGGCTATCTCGATCGTCTGAACAAAGTGAAACACTGATCTCTTCTCTCCCGGCGGTGTTAGCCGCTGGGCTTTTTTCTCCCCCGTTTCTGCTTCTCTGCGCTGGCGTATGTCCGGGCTTCTGCTTTGCTTAAAGGGCGCTTAACAACGGAGGCAGGGTGATGACGCGATTAACGGCCAAAGATTTCCCGCAGCAGCTGCTCGAGTATTATGACTACTATGCCCACGGCAAAATCAGCAAACGCGAGTTTCTCCAGCTGGCGGGGAAATATACTGTCGGCGGGATGACCGCGCTGGCGCTGTTTAATCTGCTGAAGCCCGACTATGCCCTGGCAGAGCAGGTACCGTTCACCGATCCGGATATCCGTCCGGAGTATATTCATTATCCCTCTCCTGACGGCCACGGCGAAGTGCGGGCTTACCTGGTGACGCCGACGAAAATAGCCGACAAAGCGCCCGCCGTTGTGGTGGTACATGAGAACCGAGGCCTGAATCCCTACATTGAAGACGTAGCCCGGCGGGTCGCGAAAGCGGGATATATCGCGCTGGCGCCGGATGGCCTGAGCGCCGTCGGCGGCTATCCGGGGAATGATGATGAAGGCCGCTTGCTACAGCAGAAAGTCGATCCCGTGAAGCTGATGAATGATTTTTTTGCGGCGGTCGCGTTTATGGCGAAGCATCCACAGGCGACGGGGAAGGTCGGTATCACCGGGTTTTGTTACGGCGGCGGCGTCAGCAACGCGGCGGCGGTGGCGATCCCGGAGCTAGCCTGCGCGGTGCCGTTTTACGGCCGCCAGCCGCCGCTGAAGGAGGTCGATAAAATTAAAGCGCCGCTGCTGCTGCACTATGCCGGCCTCGATAGCGGCATTAATGAAGGCTGGCCCGCCTATGAACAGGCGTTGAAGGAACACCATAAAGTCTACGAGGCCTATCTCTATCAGGGCGTGAATCACGGCTTTCATAATGATTCCACGCCGCGCTACGATCGGGCTGCGGCTGATCTGGCCTGGCAACGCACGCTGGCATGGTTTGAGAAGTATTTACGCTAGCGCAAACGTCATAAATAGCGCTACCGCTCGCTCAAAAAAACGCTATATAATTTATTATATAACGATTGGGAGGGCGCGATGGAAAATCATTTTGGCAAAGGCTTAATGGCGGGGCTACAGGCATCCTATGCTGACACCGCCGCGCATGCGGCGAATTTTTGCGCCGACTATAAACGCGGGTTTGTGCTCGGCTACTCGCACCGCATGTTTGAAAAAACCGGCGACCGTCAGCTCAGCGCGTGGGAGGCGGGGATCCTGACCCGTCGCTATGGCCTTGACAGAGATATGGTGATGGATTTCTTCAAAGAAGGTGGGTCGGGTATGGCGATGCGCTATTTTCTGGCGGGCTATCGGCTGGAAAGCTAAACAGGACGGCTTCGCAGGCGGAGCCGTCCTGTGGTGGGAACCCTTTCCCGTCAGCGGGAAAGGGTGAAGACCTTACGCCTGGCGCTTATCTTCCGTTTGGGTGTCAAAGTCGCGGGCGTCGTGGCGCTCATGTAGCTGCTCATTGAGCGGGCCGTTGGTGCGGTTGACGATGCGTCCGCGCTTGACGGCCGGGCGGTTGCCGACATCCTGCGCCCAGCGCAGCACGTTTTTATAGCTCCCGGCGTCGAGGAACTCCGCCGCGTTATAGACATTGCCCAGCACTACGTTGCCATACCACGGCCAGACAGCCATATCGGCGATGGTGTACTCCTCGCCGGCCACATAGCGACCGCGGGCGAGCTGTTTGTCCAGCACGTCGAGCTGGCGTTTGGCTTCCATCGTAAAGCGGTCGATCGCGTACTCGATCTTCACCGGCGCATAGTTATAGAAGTGGCCGAAGCCGCCGCCGAGGAACGGCGCCGCGCCCTGCAGCCAGAACAGCCAGTTGAGGGTTTCGGTGCGGCCGGCAGGATCTTTTGGCAGGAAGAAGCCAAATTTTTCCGCCAGATAGAGAAGAATGTTGCCGGACTCAAATACCCGGGTCGGCGGCGTGGTGGAGTGGTCGCTGAGGGCCGGGATCTTCGAGTTCGGGTTGATATCGACAAAGCCGCTGGAAAACTGATCCCCTTCGCCAATGCGTATTAGCCAGGCGTCGTACTCCGCGCCGCTGACGCCCAGCGCCAGCAGCTCCTCCAGCATGATGGTCACCTTCTGGCCGTTGGGCGTGCCCAGTGAGTATAGCTGGAGCGGATGGGTCCCGACCGGCAGGACGCGTTCATGGGTCGCGCCGGAAACGGGACGGTTGATATTGGCGAACGCGCCGCCGCTGTTTTGCTTCCATTCCCACACTTTGGGTGGCTGGTAGTTTTGCTCTGACATGCTGGTTTGCCTTTTTCGTGGATGTACAAAAAGTGTAGCAGGTGACCTCAGGCCATAATCCGCGCGGCCCACACGCTGACATCATCGCCGCTGCCCAGATCCGGCTGCACCAGGCCATTGACCATAAAGGTCGGCGAGACGTGAATGCCGTTCTGACGGGCGTATTTACTGTGCCACTTGATCACGTCCTGCAGCTCCGGGCGGGCAAAGGCGGCCCCCAGCAGCACGTGACTGTAACGTTCAATGCGCTCAATGATTTGCTGCGGCGTGGCGTTCATGTTCGGCCCGCTGCAGTGATCGGTAAACTCAAACTCTTCCCGATGGTCGGCCACGGCCTGCATCACCTTATGCGCCTGCTCTCTGCCGTGCGGCAGGGTAGACGCGGCGAGGATGCAGCGGACAATCACCCCGGAGAACAGATGCCACGGCTGCGACTGCAGGCGTATCTTGATGGTGACGTTATCGGCGCCGACCTCATCAAGCAGGTCGTCGAGCTTATTAAACGCGCGGACAGAGTAGGGGCAGGTGGGCTCAAGGAACACCTCAAACGTCCGCGGACCGTGTCCCCAGACCAGCGGTTGGGCATTCAGATGCGAGGGTGTGCTCATTGTCGACTCCTGATGTTGCGTTGTTTTTTTGTTATATCACCGATAACGATATCACTTTTGTTTCCGGCTGCAGGGTTATTTTCCTTAACGGCACGATTAGCGAAACGAATGAGTGGTATCATCGTTACACCTCTGTCTGGTAAGTGCCTGCGGCAGGATAAGAAGAGGGAGTTTTGTTTCGCCAACTGCCCGGGCTGCATTAATTTGAGGTCAGGCTAAATGAGCAAAGGATCGACAAGCAGTGACGCCCCGTTTGGGACATTGTTAGGCTACGCGCCCGGCGGCGTGGCGATTTATTCATCGAATTACAGTAGCTTAAATCCGCAAGACTACCCGGATGACGCGACGTTTCGCAGCTACATCGGCAATGAGTATATGGGGCATAAATGGCAGTGCGTCGAGTTTGCACGCCGCTTTCTGTTCCTGACCTACGGGTTTGTCTTTACCGATGTGGGGATGGCATATGAAATCTTCTCCCTGCGTTTCCTGCGTGAAGTGGTCAATGACAATATTTTGCCGCTGCAGGCCTTCGCCAACGGTTCCCGCCGTCCGCCCATCGCCGGTTCGTTACTGATCTGGCAGAAGGGAGGCGAGTTTAAGCACACCGGCCACGTCGCGGTGATCACCCAGCTTGTCGGCAATAAAGTGCGTATCGCCGAGCAGAACGTCATTCACTCGCCGCTGCCGCAGGGCCAGCAGTGGACCCGCGAGCTGACCCTCGAGGTCAACGCCGGCCGGTACACCATCAAAGATACCTTTACCGATACCGAAATTTTAGGCTGGATGATCCAGACCGCCGATACCGAACACAGCTTGCCGCAGCCGGTGCTGCCGGGCGAGGCGATGGCGATCAAAGGCGCGCGGCTGCCGAACAACGGCCAGTTCCGCGGCAAATGGCTGAACGAGAAAGATCCGCTGCAGAAAGCCTACGTGGCGGCCAACGGCCATTTCATCAACCAGGATCCCTACCAGTATTTCACCATCAGCGAAAGCGCCGAACAGGAGCTGATCAAAGCCACTAACGAGCTGCACCTGATGTATCTGCACGCCACCGATAAGGTGATGAAGGATGATAACCTGCTGGCGCTGTTTGATATCCCGAAAATCCTCTGGCCGCGTCTGCGTCTCTCCTGGCAGCGCCGTCGTCATCATATGATTACCGGGCGCATGGATTTTTGCATGGACGAGCGCGGGCTGAAGGTGTACGAATACAATGCCGACTCCGCCTCCTGCCATACCGAAGGCGGGTTGATCCTTGAGCAGTGGCTGAAGCAGGGCTACTACGGCACCGGCCACAATCCGGCGGAAGGTCTGCTCGATGAGCTGGCGGGGGCGTGGAAACACAGCCGGGCGCGGCCCTTCGTCCACATCATGCAGGACAAGGATCTGGAAGAGAATTACCACGCGAAATTTATCCAGCGTTCGCTGACCCAGGCCGGTTTTGAGAGCAAAATTCTCTTTGGCCTTGATGAGCTGCGCTGGGACGCTGCCGGCCAGCTGATTGACGCTGACGGGCGGCTGGTCAACTGCGTCTGGAAAACCTGGGCATGGGAAACCGCCATTGAGCAGGTGCGCGAAGTCAGCGCCGATGAGTACGCGGCGGTGCCGATTCGTACCGGACATCCGCAGAATGAGGTGCGGCTGATTGACGTCCTGCTGCGTCCTGAAGTATTGGTATTCGAACCCCTGTGGACGGTGATCCCGGGTAACAAAGCGATTCTGCCGGTGCTGTGGTCGCTGTTCCCGCATCATCGCTATCTGCTGGATACCGATTTTGTGGTTAACGACGAGCTGGCGAAAACCGGCTATGCCGTGAAGCCCATTTCCGGACGCTGCGGGAACAATATCGATTTGATCGGTCCTCAGGATGAGGTTCTGGATAAGACCAGCGGCCAGTTTGTCGATCGCAAGAATATCTACCAGCAGCTGTGGTGCCTGCCGAAAGTGGACGGTAAGTACATTCAGGTGTGCACATTTACCGTTGGTGGTAACTACGGCGGTACCTGCCTGCGCGGCGATTCGTCGCTGGTGGTGAAAAAAGAGAGCGATATCGAGCCGTTAATCGTTTTGAAAGACAAAGCATGACGTGCGAAACCCGGGTAGCGGCATACCCCTGTCCGGGTGACAACGTACAGAAAAGGATAGCCCCGGCATGGTCAGCGCCGCCGGGAACACCTGCAACGAAGCGAAGATAATTAACACAACAACAAGACAGAAAAGGAAAATAGTATGCACGATCGGCGTCTCGCCGCCCGCGCGGGTGAACTCAAGCCCTCCGCCGTCCGCGAACTTCTCAAGCACAGTAAACTGCCCGGCGTGATCTCGCTTGGCGGCGGCATTCCGGCCCCGGAATTGTTTGATACCGAAGGCCTGGAGCTGGCGGTGCAGAAGGTGATGAGCGAACGTTTTCATGACGCATTCCAGTACGGTCTGACGGAGGGCTACCCGCCGCTACGTCAGGCGGTGAGTGAAATCTGTCACTCCCGTGGCGTGACCTGTTCTCCCGCTCAGGTCTATATCACCTCCGGCTCGCAGCAATCGCTGGATATCGTTGCTCGTACGCTGCTCGATCCAGGTGACACTATCGTCGTTGAACGTCCCACCTATCTGGCGGCGCTGCAGGTGTTTCAGCTGGCGCAGGCCAATATTCTCAGTGTCGACACCGATGATGACGGGATGCTGGTGGAGCAACTGGCCGACCTGCTGGAGACCACCCGCGTCAAAGCCGTTTATCTGGTGCCGACGTTCGGCAACCCCGGCGGCAAAACGCTGAGCGAGACGCGTCGTCGTCGCCTGGTTGAGCTGGCGAAAAAATATGACTTCGTCATTCTGGAAGACGATCCCTATGGCGAAATTAGCTTCACTGACGCCGTTCGACGCCCGCTCTATCAGCACGCGGTTGAGCTGGGCTGTGAAGATCAGGTGGTCTACACCTCGACCTTTTCGAAGATCCTCGCGCCGGGGATGCGCATCGGCTGGGTCGTGATGCCGGACTGGCTGGCGCAGCAGACGGTGATCGTCAAGCAGGCGGCGGATCTGCATACCAATATGCTGTCGCAGGTGATCACCGCGGAGTACCTTGGCATGAACCGGCTGGAGAACCAGATTGCGTTGATTCGCGAAGACTACCGCAAGAAGTGTGTGGCGCTGGCCGACGCGCTGGAAAGCCGCCTTGGCGAGCACCTGGAATTCAGCCGCCCGCAGGGTGGCATGTTCCTGTGGGCGCGTTTCCGCTATCCGTTCGATACCATGGAATGGATGAAGAAAACGCTGGAAAACGGCGTAGTCTACGTTCCTGGCGAAGCGTTCTATCACGATAAGCCGGATACCCGTACTCTGCGTCTCTCCTACTCCACGGTGTCTGAGGCCGGGTTGCTGACGGCCGTTGAGCGGCTGGCGGCCTCCCTGTAATGACTCTGCTGTGCGCCGCGTAACGACGGCGCACAGCCCTTCGCGGCGAGAGCGGGAGGAACTGACGTTAGCGTCCAGCGCCAGGGTCAATCTGTCTCGGCGATCCGGTCATCCAGCCAGACCAGCATCAGCGCTGCGAGAAAAGCAACCGCAAAGGTGCCAATAAACAACCACATAAATGTCCCTCGCGGGTTAATTATTTTTCTGATTTTACCGGAGAGCGATCGTTTCGGTCGGAGATGGAGATTTTTGTCCCAGCAGAATGGCTGGCGAGAGAGAAAAAGTCATCGGCATCAATATCGAAGTTGAGAATAATTTCCCTGTATTTCCCACCGTTAATCAATGCTTTGGCTTCTTTAATACTACTGGCAATAATGACTGGCATCAGTTTTATCTCATTTTGAAAACTGAGAAGCAAAATAAGAGTTAGTTCGTACCAGATCAACTACTTTTTATAGTATGTCGCAGCAGAAAAAAACGTCATATCGCGGCCCCGCAAGAGCGGGGTGTTTTATGGCGGTCATCTGGCTACCAACAGCAAAATCTCATTCGACGCTGAAGATATACTGCGATTTCGCCCCCCATCAGGATGATTTTCCCTGCTGTTTTTCGCGCAATATCTCGCCACAGCGCTGCCGATCTTCGCCCAGTGTTTGCTGCTCCTGCGCGCTGAGCTGGCGCCAGGTGTCCAGCATCCGCTGCCCCAGCGCCGGCAGGTAATGGGTTTTATGCAATGCATAGTCCGAATTTCCCCCTTCGACGATATTTTGCATATCGTGGAGGAACTGGCGGCTGTCGTCATGATCGATCATGCAAAAGACTGCCCGGTAGTAGGCTTCTTCATCTGCGGTGTAATGCGGGGTGAACCACCAGACCAGCAGCGCGATAAGCGCCAAAAGCGGGATAATAAAAGGTAATTTTTTCAACATCAGTTTTTCGGTCGGAGACAATCAGCCGTCAGTGTACCTGCAATGACGGCCTGATGTAAGCGCCGGCCCCGGCGGGCCGGCACAGGCTAGTAGCCGACCGGGTAGATGCGGCCGGTCTGAACGCCTTCAATGCTGCGACGATAGGCCTGCGCCACGGCGGCGGCGGGGACGCTGGCAAAGCCCGGGAAAAAGTCGCCGTAGGCCGCCAGCGACTCGCTGAGCACGGTGGGGCTGATGAGATTGATGCGGATCCCGCGTGGCAGTTCGCAGGCGGCGGCGCGCACAAAGCCTTCCAGACCGGCGTTGACCGTCGTGGCATTGACGCCCTGAGCAATGGGCTCCTGGGCGACAATACCGCTGACCAGAGTAATCGACCCGCCGTCGCGCAGGAAATGCTGCCCGATCAGCGCCAGGCGAATTTGCCCCAGCAGCTTGTCCTGCAGCCCGAGGTTGAACTGACGGTCGGTCATGGTGCTTAACGGCCCAAAGTGCAGATTGCCGGTGGTGGAGACAATCGCATCTACTTCGCCCGTTTGGGCAAACAGCGCCTCGACGCTCTCCTGCGAGGTGATATCCACCTGATAATCCCCCCGGGTGCGGCCGACGCGGATAACGTCATGTCTCTGGCTCAGCTCTTCGCTGACCGCACGACCGATGGTGCCGCTGGCACCGATAACGATAATTTTCATGGCTGTCTCCTGATGAGGTGAGAGGCTATTCTTTAATAAAACGAATATCGGATAAACTGGCTAAAAGTTAGAACATTACTAACCAGAGGTTAGCAATATGGATAAGCTGCGAGGGATGGAGACGTTTATTGCCGTGGTGGAGTGCGGCAGCTTTACCGGGGCGGCGTCGCGCCTGGGGCTGTCGGCGGTGATGGTCGGGAAATATATCGCCCAGCTGGAAAGCCAGCTGGCGACGCGTCTGCTGGAGCGTAACACCCGACGCCAGAGCCTCACCGACGCCGGGCGGGTCTATTTTGACGAAGCGAAACGGGTGATGGAGCAGGTCTCCATCGCCGAAAGCGCGGTCGAGCGGCTGCGGCTGGCGCCCGCCGGCACCCTGCGGGTGAGCGCCCCCACCTCGTTTGGCGCCAGCGTGATCGCGCCCCTGACCGCCACCTTCCTGCAGGCCTGGCCTGCGGTCCGGGTGGAACTGGATCTGACTAACCGGATGGTCGATCTGGTGGATGAGGGGGTCGATCTGGCGATCCGGATTGGCGAGATCCATCAGGAGGATCTGGTGGCCCGCTATCTGGCGCCGTATCGGATGGTGATCTGCGCCGCGCCGGCTTATCTGGCGCGTTACGGAACGCCAGGGACGCCGGAGGATCTCGCCGATCATCTCTGCCTGTCCCATACGGTCTGGACCGCCCGCAACGAGTGGCGGCTGCCGGGTATGGAGGGGGAAGTGCGCTGGAAACGCGATGCGATTTTACGCTGCAATGATGGCTACGCGCTGCGCCAGGCAGCGATCGCCGGGGCCGGGCTGCTGATGCAGCCGGAGGTGCTACTGGCCGATGCGCTGGCCAGCGGCAGCCTGGTGCGGGTGCTGGAGGCCTGGACCCCGCAGCCGAGACCCGTGCATCTGCTCTGGCGCCAGGATCGTCGGCCCCTGCCGAAGCTGACGCAGTTTATCGCCCATCTTCAGCAGGGAATGGCCGACGCGCTGACAATGACCCGCGCGTCGGAATAATCACTCCTCCCGCAGCGCCTGCTGCCAGTCGGCAATCAGATCGTTGGGATCTTCGATCCCCACCGACAGGCGGATCAGCTGGGGCGTGATGCCATTCGCCAGACGTTTCTCCAGCGGGATCGAGGCATGGGTCATGCTGAAGGGCTGGCTCACCAGACTCTCCACGCCGCCCAGGCTCTCCGCAAGCGTAAACCAGCGCAGCTTGCTGATAATGCGCTCGGCGTAACCTTCATCGCCCTTCACCACCACCGAAATCATGCCGCCGGGCAGCGCCATTTGCTGCCGCGCCAACTGATGATGCGGGTGCGAGGCCAGCCAGGGGAACCAGACTCGCTCCACTTCCGGCTGCTGTTCCAGCCATTCGGCGAGCTGCAGCGCGTTCGCGCTGTGGCGCTCCATCCGCAGCGCCAGGGTACGGATACCACGTAGCGTCAGGAAGCTGCTGAACGGGTCAAGTACCCCGCCTACCGCATTCTGCAGATAGCCAAGCTTTTCCGCGAGCTCGGAGTTATCGCCAACCACCGCCAGGCCGGCGACGACATCGGAATGGCCGTTGAGGTATTTGGTCGCGGAGTGCACCACAATATCAAATCCATGCTCCAGCGGGCGATGGATCGCCGGCGAGGCGAAGGTGTTATCGGCGACGCTGATCAGGTTATGGCGTCGCGCGATGGCGGCGATGGCGCTGAGATCCGCCAGCTTCAGCAGCGGGTTGGTGGGCGTTTCCACCCAGATCATGCGCGTATCGGGGCGGATCGCCGCTTCAATCCCCTTCAGGTCGTCGGGTTTCACCCAGCTCACCTGCAGACCAGCGCTACGGCGGCGCACGTTTTCCAGCAGGCGGTAAGTGCCGCCATACACATCATCGACCGCCACCAGGTGACTGTCCTTATCCAGCAGCTCCAGCACGGTGGAGATGGCGGCCAGCCCGGAGGCGAACGCGTAGCCGCGCGTGCCGTTTTCCAGGTCGGCGATCGCCGTCTCCAGCGCGTGGCGGGTAGGGTTCCCGCTGCGGGAATATTCATAGCCGGTATGCTGCCCCGGCGCCGGCTGAGCAAAAGTGGAGGTGGCGTAAATCGGCGGCATCACTGCGCCGTGGCTGTCGGTGAAGGTTCCGCTATGTACGCTCAGGGTGTGGATAGATGACATAAAAAAATTCCTTATTGTGCGACTCGGTTACGCCAGGCGGTTAGTACATCGCTGCGGGTGACCAGGCCAAGAAAACGCGCGTTGTCAGCGATCACCGCCACCAGACCGCGATCGAGAATAGCCTGCAGTTCGCTCTCTGGCGCACGCTTATCGAGAGTTTCAACATGGCGGCTCATCGCTTCGCTGACCGGCAGGGAAAAGCGTTGGCGATCGCCCTGTACGTGGCGGATCAAATCCCACTCATCGACAATGCCGACCACGTGGCCATCCTCCAGCACCGGCAGCTGGGAGATGTCATACAGCCGCATGCGGGTAAAGACTGCGGCCAGGGTGTCGTCCGGCGCGGCCGTGACGGTGGCGCCTTCGTCATGGCGCAGGGCGATAAAATCACTGAGATCGCCCTGTTCGGGCCGGGCGATCAGTCCTTGCTGGCGCATCCAGTCATCGTTGAACATTTTGGACAGGTATTTATTGCCGCTATCACAAGCGAAGGTCACCACCCGTTTCGGACGGCTTTGTGCCCGGCAGTAGCGCAGGGCGGCGCTGAGCAAGGTGCCGGTGGAAGAGCCGGCCAGCACGCCCTCGACCTGCAGCAGCTGGCGCGCAGTCTGGAACGCTTCGCGGTCGCTGACGCGATACGCGGTATGTACCCCCTCCAGCCTGGCCAGCGGCGGGATAAAATCTTCGCCGATCCCTTCGACCAGCCAGGATCCCGTTTCGCCGTAGCGTCCGGTATCGACCTGATCGGCAAGGATCGAACCCGCCGGATCGGCGAGAATAAATTCCGTTTTCGGCGAGTGTTCAGCAAACCAGGCCTGAAGCCCGCCCAGCGTACCGCCGGAGCCGACGCCGACGACGACGGCGTCGATATCGCCCTCCAGCTGCTGATAAAGCTCCGGCGCAGTGGAGGTGGCATGGGCCAGCGGATTGGCGTCGTTATTAAACTGGTCGATATAAAAGGCGCCCGGCGTTTCATCGGCAAGGCGGCGGGCATAATCCTGATAATAGGCCGGATGGCCTTTATTGACGTCGGAACGGGTGAGCAGCACCGTCGCGCCCAGCGCCCGCAGGTGAAAGATTTTCTCGCGGCTCATTTTGTCCGGCACCACCAGGATCAGCCGGTAATTTTTCTGCGCCGCGATCAGGGCCAGGCCGAGGCCGGTGTTGCCGGCGGTGGCTTCGATTATCGTTCCTCCGGGCGCCAGTTTTCCCTGGCGCTCGGCTTCATTAATCATCGACAGCGCAACGCGATCTTTAATTGACCCGCCGGGATTCTGATTTTCCAGTTTTAAAAACAGACTGCAGGGGCCGGTATCCAGTTTGTGCAACTGGAGCAGGGGAGTATGACCGATCAGGTCGCTCACGGAATGAAACAGTGACATAACCATTTACCCACTCGTTTTAAGATATTTTTGCATGGTAGAGCTGTGAAAACGGTAATTTAAAGAACATTTCTCTGCCTGTTAGCGTCAAATGGAATATAAGATGCTATTTGGCCATCTGGAGGGAAAGCAGGGTAGCCACCTGGGCGGATCGATTTCCAGAAAAGAGCGTTTTTAGCCGCTTTTTGCGACAAAATGGCGATTTTAATCAGCGTGTTATCTGATATCTGAAAATGTATTTTCGAAAAGATTCTATGGGGAATAGGCCTTAATGGCACAGAGGATACGGCGTGGTAGAAACCCACAGATATAGGGCGCAGAAAAGCAAAAACCCAGCCATAGGCTGGGTTCTCTGAATAAGTGGTGCCCGGACTCGGACTAACGCCGCAGGCGTTGAACAGCGCGCGTGTCGCGCTGGCCCCGAAGGGGTGAGCCGCTGTGCGGCGAATAATCGAATGGAGTTCGATGGAGAGTCCGGTCGTAGAAAAGCAAAAACCCGCCTTTTGGGCGGGTTCTTTAAATAGTGGTGCCCGGACTCGGAATAACGCCGCAGGCGTTGAACAGCGCGCGTGTCGCGCTGGCCCCGAAGGGGTGAGCCGCTGTGCGGCGAATAATCGAATGGAGTTCGATGGAGAGTCCGGTCGTAGAAAAGCAAAAACCCGCCTTTTGGGCGGGTTCTTTAAATAGTGGTGCCCGGACTCGGAATCGAACCAAGGACACGGGGATTTTCAATCCCCTGCTCTACCGACTGAGCTATCCGGGCAACGGGGCGCATTAAACCGTAATCGCCGCGCCTCGTCAACGAAATTTATCTGTTTTGCAGCAGACTGAACAATCTATCACCACATTGCGCTAAAAGCACGCGTCTTCAGGCAAAAAACAGCGTCCAGGCCGCTGAAATTGGCATCGCCAGCACCAGCGCAGGCAGCATATTCACCACCGCAAACATTTTTATCCCGCAGATGCGCAGCCCGGTGGCCACCAGCAGCATACCGCCGACGGCGCTGAAATCCGCCAGCATCATCGGGGTAGTAAGCGGCATAATGATCGCCGCGCAGGCCGCAAGAGTCAGCTGGATGAGCAGCATCGGCACGCTGATGGCGGCGACGGCAATGCCCAGGGTGCAGGCGAAAATGGTGGCAGTGAAAAAGTCGAGAAACGCTTTAGCAATCAGAATGCTGGCGTCGCCAGTCATCCCTTCGCGCATGGCGCCGAAGACGCCGGTGCCGCTGGCGCAGAACAGGACGATAATCGCCACATAGCTCTGAATATAAGACTCATGAGCCGAAGCCTTTTTCTTGCCTTTCGCTGACATCAACTGCTGGAGTTTACTGACCAGCGTATTGATGCCTTTTTCCATATTGCATATTTCGCCGAGCAGCGTCCCCACCAGGGTCGACAGCACCATCACTGGCAGATTGGCGCACTTAATGACCAGTAAAATGCCGATGCCTAATGACGCCAGGCCAAAAATTGAGGTCATTGATGTGCGGATCCGTTCCGGCAACCGTTGACTGAGCAAGGCGCCCAGCACACCGCCGACCAGCACCGCGCTGGCGTTAATAAAAGGTCCTGTAACCACGCTGACTCCTGTTAAATATCCCTGATAACCGCATTATTATGACGTTAACCCGCCGTGAAAGCTTGTGTATCCGTGATATAAGTGCATACGGTTTTCATCTTGCGCCTGTTCGGGAAAGGTGCCATGATTGCGCGAATTTTCTCCTCCCTGATATGAGGCCGCCGATGACGACACTGCCATTATCTCGCCAGCGACGTCGCGCACAGATGCGCGGGCTGCCTCATCTTGCTACGCTTACTCCTCTGTTCACCATGCGGTGAAGGACACGTATGCTCACTGTAGGGCAACAGTAAGATCGGACGCGTCTGCTTTTACTGATGTCCGGCGGTCGGAGCTGAAATCCGTCAGACCCGGACACATCGTTGGGCAAGGTTTCCTTGTCTGAGATTTTTACACTCCCGATACGGGCATTTGCGCTTATGAAATCCATGCACATTGCCGCCAGCTGCGAGCTGGTCACCCGCTTGTCCACCCACCGTCGCGTTGTGGCGCTGGACAGTACCGATTTTACCGATGTGGCGGCAGTCGTCATCACCGCGGCGGACAGTCGCAGCGGCATCCTTGCTCTCCTCAGACGCAGCGGATTTAATCTGCCGGTCTACCTGCTGAGTGAGACGGCGGTCGAGAGGCCAGAGGGGGTGCAGGCGGTGATCGCCGGTAAAGATCAGGAGTGGCTGGAGCTGGAGGCGGCGGCCTGTGATTATGAAGCGCGTCTGCTGCCGCCGTTTTTCAATACGCTGACCCAGTACGTCGAGATGGATAACAGCACTTTTGCCTGTCCGGGGCATCAGCACGGGGCGTTTTTCAAAAAGCACCCTGCAGGCCGTCAGTTCTATGACTTTTTTGGCGAAAATGTCTTTCGCGCCGACATGTGCAACGCCGACGTGAAATTAGGCGATCTGTTGATCCACGAAGGGTCGGCCAAGCACGCGCAGAAGTTCGCTGCGAAAGTGTTCAATGCGGATAAAACCTACTTCGTCCTCAACGGCACCTCGGCGGCCAACAAAGTCGTGACCAATGCGCTGTTGACCCGCGGCGATCTGGTGCTGTTCGATCGTAACAACCACAAGTCAAACCATCACGGGGCGCTGATTCAGGCGGGGGCGACGCCGGTCTATCTTGAAGCCGCGCGCAATCCGTTCGGTTTTATCGGCGGCATTGACGAGCGCTGCTTTGATGAGCATTACCTGCGGGATCTCATCCGCGAAGCGGCGCCTGAGAAAGCCAATGCCTCCCGCCCGTTTCGTCTGGCGGTGATCCAGCTGGGGACCTACGACGGCACGGTCTATAACGCCCGCCAGGTGGTGGATAAAATAGGCCACCTCTGCGATTACATCCTGTTCGACTCGGCGTGGGTGGGCTATGAGCAGTTTATCCCGATGATGGCCGACTGCTCGCCGCTGCTGCTGGAGCTGACCCCGGACGATCCGGGTATTTTTGTCACCCAGTCCGTGCACAAGCAGCAGGCCGGCTTCTCACAGACGTCGCAGATCCATAAAAAGGATAACCATCTGCGCGGCCAGGCGCGTTTCTGTCCGCACAAGCGGCTGAATAACGCCTTTATGTTGCATGCCTCCACCAGCCCGTTCTATCCGCTGTTTGCCGCGCTGGACGTCAACGCCAAAATTCATGAAGGTGAGAGCGGCCGCCGCCTGTGGGCCGAGTGCGTGGCGTTGGGCATCGAGGCGCGGAAAGCGATCATCGCTAACTGCAAGATGATCCAGCCCTTTATTCCGCCGGTGGTGGCGGGGCGCCCATGGCAGGATCACCCGACCGAGGCGATCGCCCGGGAGCGTCGCTTCTTCAGTTTCGAACCCGACGCGCGCTGGCATGGTTTTGAGGGCTATGCGGACGACCAATATTTTGTCGACCCGTGCAAGCTGTTGCTGACCACCCCGGGCATTGACGCTGAGAGCGGGGAGTACAGTGAGTTCGGCATCCCGGCAACCATTCTGGCGCATTATCTGCGTGAAAACGGCATCGTGCCGGAGAAGTGCGATCTCAACTCGATTCTGTTCCTGCTGACGCCGGCGGAGAGCGCCGAAAAAATGGCGCAGCTGGTGGCGATGCTGGGGCAGTTCGAACAGCATATTGAGTCTGATACGCCGCTGGCCGACGTGCTGCCGACCATCTACAACAAATATCCGGTGCGCTATCGCGATTACACCCTCCGCGAGCTGTGCCAGGAGATGCACGATCTGTACGTCAGCTTTGATGTGAAGAGCCTGCAAAAGGAGATGTTCCGTAAACGGAGCTTCCCGCGCGTGGTGATGAATCCGCAGGATGCTAACCGCGAATTTATCCGCGGCAACGTGGAGCTGGTGCGTCTGAGTGAAGCGGAAGGCCGCGTCGCGGCTGAAGGGGCGCTGCCCTATCCGCCGGGGGTATTATGCGTGGTGCCCGGCGAGATCTGGGGCGGGGCAGTACTGCGCTATTTCCTCGCGCTGGAGGAGGGGGTCAATATGCTGCCGGGCTTCTCACCGGAGCTGCAGGGGGTTTACAGCGAGACGGATCCGGACGGCATTAAGCGGCTGTATGGCTACGTGCTGAAGGGATAAAAAAACGCCCCGCCGAACAGGCGGGGCGTTTTACTTTTGCCGATCACACGCTCTGCTGGGCGGCGGTCGGTTGTCTGACGTGTTTGTATTTGAACAGCGCCACGAAGGCAAAGGCCAGCACCAGCGAATAGCCGGCGAAAATCAGCCACACGCTCTGCCAGTCAGTGATCCCCTCGACGGTAAAGTGCTCAACCACTTTGCCGCTCACCATCCCGCCAAGAATACAGCCGAAGCCGTTGGTCATCATCAGGAACATCCCCTGGGCGCTGGCGCGGATTTCCGGACGAACCTCTTTCTCAACGAACACCGAACCGGAGATGTTGAAGAAGTCGAAGGCGCAGCCGTAGACGATCATCGACAGCACCAGCAGTACAGTGCCGAACGGTGTCGGGTCGCCAAAGGCGAACAGGCCGAAGCGCAGCATCCACGCCACGATACTAATTAGCATCACGTTCTTAATGCCGTAGCGGCTAAGGAAGAACGGGATGGTCAGGATAAACAGCGTTTCGGAGATCTGCGAAATCGACATCAGCACTGACGCGTGCTCGACGATAAAGCTGCCGGCAAACAGCGGATCTTTATCGAAGCTGTGCAGGAAGGTGTTGCCGAACATATTAGTGATTTGCAGTTCGGCACCGAGCATCATCGAGAAGATAAAGAAGATAGCCATGCGCTTGTTTTTAAACAGCGCAAAGGCGTTAAGCCCCAGCATCTCCGTCCAGCTTTGATTGCGCTGGGCGTTGGCGACCGGAATATGCGGCAGCGTCAGGGTGAACAGCGCCAGAAAGACCGACAGCGTCGCGCCAATGTACAACTGCATATGGCTCAGTTCGAAGCCTGAGAAGCTAACGCCCCACATGGCGAGGATAAAGCCAATGGTGCCCCAGATACGAATTGGCGGGAAATCAGTCACGATATCCAGCCCCGCCGACTGCAGGCGATAGTAAGAGATGGTGTTAATCAGCCCCAGCGTCGGCATATAGGCCAGCGAGTTGAGGAGGATCACAAGGAACATCTCGCCCGGCGTGGTGACCTGCGCCGCCAGATACAGCGTTAACGCGCCGACCAGGTGGCAGATGGCGTATACCCATTTGGCGCTGATCCATTTATCGGCGACGATGCCGAGCAGCGTTGGCATCAGGACGGCGGCGATGCCGAGCGAGCTATACACTGCGCCGATTGCCGCGCCGTCAAACTTCAGCGTGACAAACATGTACGAGCCGAGCGTGGTCAGCCAGCTCCCCCAAAGGCAGAACTGCAGGAACGACAGTATTTTTAGCTGCAGCTTAAGATTCATGTATTTATCCTCACGAATGTGGGCTTGTTATGTTTATTAAATAACATAACCACCGTTATTTTGATGCGATTCTATCATTCAGGGGTGAGAAGCTTCTGTTAACTGCCGCAGAAAATCGAAAAGATATTACGAAGTATGTCCTATAAAAAAGAGAGGCCCAGTGCGATGTCCGGGCCTGTAAGAGAGGGGGGTTATTTGCGGCGATAGCTTTTCTGCGCAGTGTTAACTTTATACAGATACCGGCGCGATTCGGCCGACGGATGGCGGGTGGTGAGCGTCTGGTAGACGTCGCCTGGCGCCATGCTGTTAATGATGTTCGCCGCCTGGACTTTATCGCTGGAGAACACGCGCAGTACGCTGCCGGCGCCGCCGTTATAGGCGGTGATCACCGCGTAGCGACGCGAGGTGGGGTTATCGATGCCGGCGAGATAAACATTGTTCAGCATCGCCAGATAAGCGGTGCCGGTATCGATGTTATTCGCCGGGTCAAACAGATAGCTGCGGCTCGGCAGGCCGGATTTGCCCTGCGAACGGAAGACGTCTTTCCCCGCGCTGTGCTGGACGACCTGCATCAGCCCCATGGCATCCGCGTGGCTCACCGCATAGGGGTTAAACGATGATTCTGTTTGCATAATCGCAAGGATCAGCGACTCATCAACGCCGTATTTACGCGAGGCCTGGCGCACCATGCCGAGGTATTTATGCGCACGTTTGTCGAGGTGGTTTGGTACCAGGTTAATGGTGATGCTGTAGATCACGCGCAGGCCATTGTTGCGGCTCTTGAGGCGGGTTTGCAGCAAATAATCGGCGTAGCGCGCGGCGCGCCACTCCCAGCGAATCGACGCGCCGGTGTTATCCACCACCTGACCATAGAGGAACGGCTCTTTGGAGATCTGAATATCATCGACGTCGGAATAGAGGTCAATGGAGTTGGGGTCATCGCCCATCAGCAGCGTTTTGATGATCGCCTGGCGCAGTCGTCCGCGCGGATCGGTGCCCGCGATGGTCTCTACGGTGATCGTCCCGGCATCAAAGTTGATGTGGCTGCGGGTTTGATATTGATCGGTATATTTAACGTAGTCCTTCGGCCCGGCGAGCAGGACTTCGTTATACCCCCAAATGTTCTCGATGTTATGGGCAAACTGGCCCATCAGGATATCGAATCCGTTCGTGTCCTTGACCCAGGCCTCGTTGTATTCGGTGCCTTTTTTATTGGAGCTGGAACACGAAACGAGCAACGGCGCAATCAGCGCGAGCGCTAAGTATTTTTTCATCATTCCGGGCGTGCGTGTTGTGTTTGTTTTTAAAAGGCCGCAGGGCCCTTACTGTTTTTCCGGCGGCGTGTAGCCTTCGATATGCACGTCTTTCCCTTCAAACAGGAACTGCACCATCTCCTGCTCCAGCAGCTTGCGGTGCTCCGGGTTCATCATGCTGAGTTTTTTCTCGTTGATCAGCATGGTCTGCTTGTGCTGCCACTGCGCCCAGGCTTCTTTGGAGATTTCGTTGTAAATGCGCTTCCCGAGTTCGCCCGGATAGAGCTGGAAATCCTGGCCGTCCGCTTCACGCTGCAGGAAAGTACAAAAAATGGTTCTGCTCATAATCACTCCTCTTTGATAGCCGAAAAATTTATACCGGCGTTCCGGCTTTTAACTGTTGCAACAAGCGCTCCACGGGGGCCGCCAGTCCGACCGACGGCGGCTGCGCTAAGTTATACCAGAGTGCGTTGCCTTCATCCATGCATGCGCCAGATGAGTGCACTGTAAGCCACATCGGCACAATATCCAGGTGGAAATGGCTGAAAGTGTGGCGAAAGGCGGTTAATTGCGTCAGATTATCGGCCTTTATCTGACGCTGCGCCAGCCACTCGCGCAGCTCCGCTTCGTCTGCAAACTGCGGAAAACAGAATAGTCCGCCCCACAAACCCACCGGCGGACGCTGGGAGAGAAACACCTCGTCGCCGTGCTGCATCAGCAGGAAATAGCCGGTGCGTTCCGGGATGGTCTGCTTCGGTTTTTTACCCGGATATTCCGCCCATGAATGATTCGCGTAGGCCACGCAGCCATTGCTCAACGGGCACAGCTCGCACTTCGGCTTCGAGCGGGTGCAAACCATCGCCCCGAGATCCATCATCGCCTGGTTGAAGCGTTCTACCCCTTGCGCCGGGGTCACCTCTTCGCTGATATCCCACAGCCGTTTTTCGACCTCTTTTTTTCCCGGCCAGCCGCTGACAGCATAGCAGCGGGCGAGCACGCGCTTCACGTTGCCGTCGAGAATCGGATAATGCTGACCGAGCGAAAGCGACAAAATCGCCCCTGCCGTTGAACGCCCGACGCCGGGCAGCGCGGCCACTTCCTCAAAGGATTGCGGGAAGATGCCGCCATGCTGTGTCGCCACCTGCTGGGCGGCTTTATGTAAATTGCGCGCCCGCGCGTAGTAGCCAAGGCCGGTCCACAGATGCAGCACCTCATCCAGCGGCGCGTTGGCTAAATCAACCACCGTTGGGAAACGCGCCATAAAGCGTTCAAAATACGGGATTACCGTGGTCACCTGGGTTTGTTGCAACATCACTTCGGAGAGCCATACTTTGTAGGGCGTCTTGGCGATTTGCCAGGGCAGGGTTTTACGCCCGTATTTGTCGTACCAGTCCAGGACCTGGGCTGAAAATTGCGCGGCGAGAAAAGTCAAAGCTATGGCTCCGGGATCGCGATTACAGGGTGGCAGATTGCAGCACAAGGGCGAGTGGCTGTAAACCCTTGCATCCGCCGGGTAACTTTGGATAATGCCCGTTTTCCGAACACTTTCACTAGCAGACTTAACTTTTATGAAAAACGACGTCATTTCTCCGGAATTCGATGAAAACGGTCGCCCGCTGCGCCGTATTCGTAGCTTCGTCCGTCGCCAGGGGCGCCTGACGAAAGGGCAGCAGCATGCGCTGGATAACATTTGGCCGGTGATGGGCGTTGAATTCAACGATGCGCCACTCGATTTCGCTGCCCTGTTTGGCCGCGACGCGCCGGTCACACTAGAAATTGGTTTCGGCATGGGGGCTTCGCTGGTGGCGATGGCGAAAGCCAAACCGGAACAGAATTTCCTCGGCATTGAAGTGCACTCCCCGGGCGTTGGCGCCTGTCTGGCTTCTGCTGAAGAAGAAGGTGTGCAAAATCTGCGCGTGATGTGTCACGATGCGGTGGAAGTGCTGCATACCATGATCCCGGATAACTCACTGAATATGGTGCAGCTGTTTTTCCCTGACCCGTGGCATAAAGCGCGTCATAATAAACGTCGTATCGTGCAGCCGCCTTTCGCTGAGCTGGTCAAAAGCAAACTGAAACTCGGCGGCGTCTTCCATATGGCGACCGACTGGGAAGCCTATGCCGTGCATATGCTGGAAGTGATGTCCTCGCTGGAAGGCTATCGTAACCAGTCGGCAAGCAACGATTACGTACCGCGCCCGGAATCGCGCCCGGTAACCAAATTTGAACAGCGTGGCCATCGTCTCGGCCACGGCGTATGGGACTTAATGTTCGAGAGGGTGAAATAATGGCCAAGAATCGTAGCCGTCGTCTGCGTAAAAAAATGCATATCGACGAGTTTCAGGAGTTAGGCTTCTCCGTCGCCTGGCGTTTCCCGGAAGGGACCACCGAAGAGCAGATCGACCAGACGGTCAACGATCTGATCGAAGAGGTGATTGAGCCGAACAAGCTGGCCTTCGATGGCAGCGGCTATCTCTCCTGGGAAGGGCTCATCTGCATGCAGGAGATCGGTAAGTGCACCGAAGAGCATCAGGCCATCGTACGCCAATGGCTGGAAGCGCGTAAGTTAGAGGATGTGCGCACCAGCGAACTTTTTGACGTCTGGTGGGACTAAGTTTGACAAGGGTCGGCAACTGCCGGCCCGTTTTGTCTTAAGGGAGTTTTATGATGCGTAAAACGCTGCTGGCGGTGGCGCTCTCCGTCACCGCTTTGTCTGCCCATGCGGACTACCAGTGTAGCGTCACGCCGCGTGACGATGTGATCCTCAGCCCGCAGCAGGTGCAGGTGAAAGGGGAAAACGGCAATCTGGTGATAAAGCCGGACGGCAACCTGACCTTTAACGGTAAAGCCTATACTCTGAGCGCCGCCCAGCGCGAGCAGGCGCAGGATTATCAGGCCAGTCTGCGCAGCAGCCTGCCGTGGATTGACGAAGGCGCGCGCTCGCGAGTCGAAAAAGGCCGCAAGGCGCTGGATAAAATCATTACCGAACAGGTTGGCGCCAACAGCAGCATGCATGGTCGCCTGACCAAGCTGGATGCGCAGCTGAAAGAACAGATGAACCGCATCATTGAGCGCCGCAGCGATGGCCTGACCTTCCACTATAAAGCTATCGACCAGGTACGTGCCGATGGTCAGCAGCTGGTGAATCAGGCGATGGGCGGCATTCTGCAGGACAGTATTAACGAGATGGGCGCGAAAGCAGTGCTCAAAGGCGGCGGCAACCCGCTGCAGGGCATTCTCGGCAGCCTCGGCGGCCTGCAAACGGCCATTCAGGATGAATGGAAAAACCAGGAGGCCGATTTCCAGCAGTTTGGTAAGGACGTCTGCAGCCGGGTTGTCTCGCTGGAGGATAGCCGGAAATCGCTGGTTGGCTCGCTGAAATAATGACATGGCGGTCCGCTTTCCGGCAGGACCGCCTCTGCGTTTACTCGTTCAGAAATAACTCAAGCAGGGAATTCAAAAACAGCTTACCGTGCTCGGTAATCTGCCAGTTCTGCTCGTCTTCCTGCAGATAGCCCTGGGCTATCGCCGCATCCAGCTGCGGGCGGATCGCCGCTTCATCAAGACCGGTATAGCGGCTAAATTCTGCGCGCGGCGCGGCCTCCAGCAGGCGGAAACGGTTCATAAAGAACTCGAACGGTTTATCCGCCTCTTCCACATCATGCTGACGCTCGAGGTAACGGCCTTCCATATACCCGCGCGGGTGGCGGGTTTTGGCGGTCCGCAGAATGCGTCCGTCAGGGAAGGTTATCTTACCGTGCGCGCCGCAGCCGATGCCGAGGTAGTCGCCAAAGCGCCAGTAGTTGAGATTATGCTGACACTGGAAGCCCGGTTTAGCGTAGGCGGACGTCTCGTACTGCTGATAGCCGGCGGCGCTCAGCAGCTGATGCCCCTGCTCGAAAATATCCCATAGCGCGTCGTCATCCGGCAGCACCGGCGGCCGGGAGCCGAACAAGGTGTTCGGCTCAATGGTCAGCTGGTACCACGACAGGTGCGGCGGGTTGAGGGCAATCGCCTGACGCAGATCGTCCAGCGCCTCCTCCAGCGACTGGTCCGGCAGACCGTGCATCAGGTCGAGATTGAAGCTGCGCAGGCCGAGGCCGCTGGCGAGACGTGCTGCGCGCTTGGCCTCCTCCGGACCGTGGATCCGCCCCAGGCGCTGCAGCTTCGGTTCGCTAAAGCTTTGTACGCCGATGGAGATACGGTTCACCCCGGCGCGCTGGTAATCAACGAAGCGATCGGCCTCCACGGTGCCCGGGTTGGCTTCCATGGTGATTTCCGCCCCGGCGGCCAGCGGCAGGCAGGCGCGAACGCCATCCAGCAGGGTTTGCATGGCCGGGCCGGACAGCAGGCTTGGCGTACCGCCGCCGATAAAAATAGTGCCTATTTCCCGTCCCTGGGCATATTGCGCATCGGCCTGCAGGTCGTTTAGCAGATGCTGGACGTAATCGTCATGCGGCACCTCGCCTTTCAGCGCATGCGAATTAAAGTCGCAGTACGGGCATTTCTGCACGCACCAGGGAATATGAATATAGAGACTCAGCGGCGGCAAATTAGCCATTACGTAATGCTTCCAGTAACAGTTTTAGCGCTTGCCCACGATGGGAAATCGCACTCTTTTCTTCACGGCTCAGTTCGGCCGCGGTTTTCCCTTCTGACGGGACGAAGAAGATCGGGTCGTAGCCGAAGCCACCCGTACCGGCGGCTTGTCGGGTGATTATCCCAGGCCAGCTGCCGTGGCATACCAGCGGCGTGGGATCTTCGGCATGGCGCAGATAGACCAGCACACAGTGGAACTGCGCCTGACGCTGGTCGTCCGGCACGTCCTTTAACGCGTCGAGCAGCTTCTCAAGATTCTGCTGGTCGGCGGCGTCGACGCCGGAATAGCGGGCGGAGTAAATACCCGGCGCGCCGCCAAGCGCATCGACGGCCAGACCGGAATCGTCGGCGATGGCCGGCAGGCCGGTGATCTGTGCCGCATGACGCGCTTTCAGAATCGCGTTTTCAATAAAGGTCAGGCCGGTCTCTTCCGCAGAGTCCACGCCCAGCTCAGTCTGAGCGACGATATCGAGACCAAAATCTTCCAGCAGCGAGGCCAGTTCGCGCACTTTACCGGCGTTGCCGGTCGCGAGGACGACTTTTTGCATGATGAATCCTGTTTATTCAGTTAGCGCCGCGACCGCAGTCGGGATCTGTTGTGGGGCGATGATTTTAACTTGCTTATGGCGACCCAGCTCGCCTTTTTCAATCAGTACCTGGCTTTTGGCGACGCGGAACTGTTTGGCGAGAAATTTCACCAGGTGGGCATTGGCCTGGCCATCAACGGGCGGGGCGGTAATGGCGACTTTGAGCTCGTCGCCATGTACGCCCACGATGCTATCACGGCTGGCCTTCGGCTGAATATACAGCCTGAGCACCAGCCCCTCAGCGCAGGTTTCAACGGCACTCATAGCGCCATCCACAGCCCCGGCAGCAGCACGTTACCGGTGGCCTGCAGCACTTCGGCGACGCCCATATTAATCACGTACAGCAGCAGCACCAGCACCATCGGCGAGAAATCGATACCGCCCATCGACGGCAGCAGGTTGCGGATAGGGCGCAGCAGCGGGTCCGCCAGCTGCATCAGCACGTACTCCACCGGACTACGGCCCTGGCTGACCCAGCTCATGATCGCCATCAACAGCAGCACCCAGAAGATCAACGAGCCGATGGTTTTCAGCAGAATAAGCAGGGCGGAGATCCAGATGATCGGCTGGAAAGTGATCACCATAAACAGCACGATCGCTTTGATGACGCAGAGAATAAATGCCACCAGCAGCGAGGCGCTGTCAATCGGCCCCATCGCCGGGATAATCCGGCGCAGCGGCCCGACAATCGGCTGCGTGGCCTTCACCACAAACTGCGAAAACGGGTTGTAAAAGTCGCAGCGCGCCCACTGCATCCAGACGCGTAACAACACGACCATCGTGTAAAGCTCAATGACCGTTGAAAGCAGGAAAGTCAACGTCTTCATGGCGTTCCTCAGATTCCTTATTATTTGCTGTAGTCGCGCGCACCAAAAATAGCTGTGCCGATGCGCACCATCGTGCTTCCCGCCGCGATTGCGGCTTCCATATCGTCCGACATTCCCAGAGACAACGTATCGACCGTGGGGTACCGCGTTTTTAATCGCGCAAATGCTACCGCCATTTGCTGGGCGACGGCAAACTGCCTTACATATTCTGACTCAGGCGCGGGGATGGCCATCAGACCGCGCAGCTCCAGATGAGGTAACTCAGCGATCTCTGCCGCTAATCCATCGAGCGCTTCCAGCGGGATGCCGGATTTGCTCTGCTCATCGCTAATGTTGATTTGAATCAGCACCTTCAGCGGCGGCAGATGCGCCGGGCGCTGTTCGTTCAGGCGGGTGGCGATTTTCAGCCGATCGACGGTGTGGCACCAGTCAAAATGCTCTGCCACCAACCGGCTTTTGTTGGACTGCAGGGGGCCAATAAAGTGCCACTGTAGTCCACTGATGCCGGCCTGCTGGAAATGGTTAATCTTCTCCACGCCCTCCTGGACGTAGTTTTCACCAAATGCCCGCTGGCCTGCCACGATGGCTTCTTCGATCGCGCTCGCAGGTTTCGTTTTACTCACTGCAAGCAATGTCACTTCTTCTGGCGCACGCCCGCAACGAGCGGCGGCACCGGAGATTTTGTCCCGGACCTGTGCCAGGTTATGCGCAATATCGTTCATATTCCGAGGATGAGTTATGAAGCTGGAAGAAATCGTAGCCCTTAGTGTAAAGCATAATGTCTCCGATCTACACCTGTGCAATTCCGCCGCACCGCGCTGGCGGCGGCAGGGCAAGCTGGAGCCCGCCCCGTTTCCCGCGCCTGATATCCCGGATTTACTCAACTGCTGGCTTGATGCCGCACAGTTACAGCACTGGCAGGAACACGGCCAGATTGACTTTGCGCTGACCCTGGCCTGCGGTTCGCGGCTGCGCGCCAGCGCTTTCGCCCATACGCGTGGAATATCGCTGGTGCTACGCCTTCTGCCTGAACAGTGCCCGCGTCTGGAGACGCTGGGCGCCCCGCCTGCGCTGAGCGAGCTGCTGGCGGAAGAGAGTGGCCTGCTGCTGGTCACCGGAGCGACGGGCAGCGGCAAGTCGACCACCCTGGCGGCGATGGTGGGGCATCTCAACCAGCATCTTGATGGCCATATTCTGACCCTGGAGGACCCGGTGGAGTTTATCCATCACAGCGAGCGCTGCCTGATCCAGCAGCGGGAGATTGGCCGTCATTGTCCTTCGTTCGCCGCGGCGCTCCGCGTGGCGCTGCGCCAGGATCCGGATGTGATCCTGCTCGGGGAGCTACGGGACAGCGAAACCATTCGTCTGGCGTTAACGGCTGCGGAGACCGGACATCTGGTAATGGCGACATTACATACCCGCGGCGCGGCGCCGGCGGTGGAGAGATTGATCGATGTCTTTCCGGCAGAGGAGAAAGATCAGGTTCGTAGTCAGCTGGCCGGAAGCCTGTGCGCGGTGCTGGCGCAAAAATTGTTGCCTGCACGTCAGGGCGGCAGAGTTGCGCTATACGAGCTTTTGGTCAATACCCCCGCAGTAGCTAACTTGATCCGTGAAGGAAAAGTGCATCAGTTGCCCGGCATAATGCAGACCGGGATGCAGGCCGGAATGCTGACATTTACGCAGAGTTTTCAGCAACGTGTCGCCGCAGGCGAACTATAAGAGCAGCGTGAAGCAGGCAGGGCGGGTTAAATGATATGTTAACTGAATGTTTGATTGCTGTTTCTTTATATTATTTGGTAATACAAATAATCACTATGAATAAATTCAAATAACACATTCAGTTGCGATATGTCGACAGTGAATACGCATTTCCAGGAAAAAAGTTTGATTACCTTTTGACAGCTTTGAGGTGTTCGATTTATGCTGTTTACGGGAATAGGATGATTCTCATGGAATAACGTTTCAATTTGTAAATTGCCAAGGCTATTTATAAATTCACGACTGTTTGTATATTTTTTTATTCATTTAACCACCATGGCGGTGGGTAGCAGCTAAGGAGAGTTTTAAGTGATTAATTTAAATGGAAATTCATCATCTTCTCGTCAGGTCACATTTATTACCCATCCGTCAATTCAGAGCAAAGCTTTTGCCAGCTATCTGAGCGGAACCCTGATGGCACCAGTGGTTTTACAAAATATTAATAAACCACTGGCACAACGCCTGGCGAAAGATTCTGTAATATTATTTGATATCGCAGTGTCAAATAAGAAATTAAATGGGGCATGGCGAGACATTATTCGACTGCAGGCAGATAATCCTCGTTTGTTGATTATTAATAGCGCACAAAAGTATGAGTTATACGAAATGGCGCAGTGGCCGGCTTTATATGGCGTGTTCCGCCATGACGATGATGAATCGCGCTTAATTGAGGGCGTTAAGGCCGTACTGAACGGCGAACAGACGGCTGAATTGAGCGTGATGCACCCGGCGATGTACGCTGCGGACCATGCATCGGCGCCCGTTGAGAACTCGCCACTCACCGAGCGGGAATGTGAGATCCTCAACGAGCTGCGCTGTGGGGCGACGAATCTGGATATTGCCCGTGCCCTGTTTATCAGCGAGAACACGGTGCGTACGCACCTGTACAATGTGTTTCGTAAACTGAGCGTGAAGAATCGCACTCAAGCGGTGAGCTGGGCGAACGAACATCTGCGCCACTAAGCGGTCGGAAGCGCGCCGTCAGCAATTTGCCGGCGGCGCAGGAGAGCAGAGCCTAAAAGCTCTGCTCGAAGTAGCTTTCCAGAATGACCACGGCTGAGGCCGAATCAACGCTGCCTTTATTCAGCGCGCGGTAGCCGCCGTGTTCAAATAAGCCTGCCCGAGCCTCCACCGTACTCAGACGTTCATCGTGAAGGACGATCGCGACGCCAAAGCGGCCATGAATTTTATTGGCGAAATTCCGCGCGCGCGCCGTCAGCGGTTGCTCGGTGCCGTCCATATTCAGCGGCAGGCCAACGATCACCGCCTCAGGCTGCCACTCTTTGAGCAGTTTTTCGATGACATTCCAGTCTGGTTTACCGTCCTGCGCCTTCAGCGCCGGTAACGGTCGCGCGGTAGCGGTGATGCGTTGCCCCACCGCCACGCCGATGCTTTTGGTGCCGAAATCAAAGCCGAGAAAGGTTCCGCTCATCATGCATGCCCCGCGACGCCTGGCATCGTCACAATGTCGATACCAATCAGTTTAGCCGCCTCGCGCCAGCGATCGGCGATGGGCGTGCGGAAGAGAATATTCTGGTCGGCAGGGGCGGTAAGCCAGGCATTATCTAAAATCTCCTGCTCCAGTTGCCCTTTCTCCCATGAGGAGTAGCCCAGCGCCACCAGTACGTTGCCCGGCTGCCTGTCGGTACCTAAGGTTTCAAGAACATCCCGCGAGGTGGTGACCACTGTGTTATCCGAAATGCGGATACTCGAGGAGAAGTCAGAGGGCGGGGTATGCAGAATAAAACCGCGGTCTTCCGCCAGCGGGCCGCCCAGCATCACCGGTTTATCCAGACGGATCTCCGGATTGCGCGGCTCCGGAACAATCTTGAGCTTCTCAAGGATCCCTTCCACCTGCAGATTTTCCAGCGGCTTATTGATAATAATGCCCATGGCTCCCTCGTCGTTATACTCGCAGATATAGACCACGGAGCGGCGGAAAATCGGGTCCTGAAGCGCAGGCATGGCAATCAGAAAGTGATGCTGTAAATTCATTGTCAGAGGTTCTGTTCCTGGTTCAAAAAGCAACACCCAGTATGCGGGCAAAGTAGAATAGTGTCGATGCACTTTATCTGGCTGGCGCCCGAGTGGCGCCTGGCTGGCGGCGTTTCACGAGCGCGGTCAACCGCGCTCGCTGCGCCATGAGCGGACGTTTATCCGCCCTGGTGTTTATTTGGTGATACGTCTTTCGATAGCGTCCATCAGCATGCCGGTGATCGAAATATCCGGGAAGGCGGCTTCAATCTCACGCACGCAGGTGGGGCTGGTGACGTTAATTTCCGTCAGACGGTCGCCGATGATATCCAGGCCGACGAAGATAAGACCTTTGGCTTTCAGCGTCGGGCCGACGCGGCGGGCAATTTCCCAGTCGCTTTCGGTCAACGGGCGAGCTTCGCCACGGCCGCCGGCGGCCAGGTTGCCGCGGGTCTCGCCGCCCTGCGGAATACGCGCCAGGCAGTAAGGCACCGGCTCGCCGTCCACCACCAGCACGCGCTTGTCGCCGTCTTTAATGGCGGGCAGATAGTTCTGCGCCATGCAGTAGCGGCTGCCGAGCTCGGTCAGGGTCTCCGTGATCACGCCAAGGTTCGGATCGCCGGCTTTGACGCGGAAAATAGAGGCACCGCCCATGCCGTCGAGCGGTTTCATGATGATATCGCCGTGTTTTTCCCAGAAGGCCTTCAGCTGGGCTTTATTGCGGGTGACCAGCGTTTCCGGCGTCAGTTCTGAGAACCAGGCGGTGAACAGTTTCTCGTTACAGTCGCGCAGGCTCTGCGGCTTGTTGACGATAAGCGTGCCTTTCTCTTCCGCCCGCTCCAGGATGTAGGTGGCATAAATAAATTCGGTATCGAACGGCGGATCTTTACGCATCAAAATAACGTCAAGATCGGCCAGCGGCAGATCCTGCTCACCGGTGAAGTCATACCATTTATCGTAGTTCTGTTCGACGCTCACCGTGCGCGTACGGGCGCGGGCTTCGCCGTTGATCAAATAGAGGTCGTTCATCTCCATATAATGGAGTTCATAGCCGCGACGTTGCGCTTCCAGCAACATAGCGAAGCTGGTGTCTTTCTTGATGTTGATGGTTGCGATGGGATCCATCACGATGCCGAGCTTGATCATGGTTCTTCTCCGTTAACGCCTCAACCTAAGTCGCCAAAACGCACCTGCAGGGCGGTGATGGCGGTGAGCGCAGTAGTCTCTGTACGCAGAACGCGCGGTCCCAACAGGATATCAGTAAACTGGTATTGCGCGGTCATCGCTATCTCTTCTGCCGATAGCCCACCTTCCGGACCAATCAGCAAACGGACGCGTTCAACCGGTAGCGGCAGCGTATTAATGCTGGCGCTGGCGCGCGGGTGCAGGTTGAGCTTCATCCCGCTGTCCTGCTCGGCGCACCACTCTTCCAGCTGCATGGCCGGACGTATTTCCGGTACCACATTACGACCGCTCTGTTCGCAGGCGGCAATAGCGATTTTCTGCCACTGCTGGATCTTCTTCTGCAAACGTTCGGCGTCCAGTTTAACGCCGCAGCGCTCGGAAAACAGTGGCGTTATGAGGCTTACCCCGAGTTCGATCGATTTCTGGATAGTAAATTCCATTTTTTCACCGCGCGACATCACCTGGCCTAAGTGAATATGCAGCGGCGATTCACGATCGTCGGGTTCGCCGCTGAGCACTTCAACCGTGACATTTTTCTTGCCGGCCTCAGTGATGACAGCGTCAAATACCTGGTTACTGCCGTCAAAAAGCTGTAGGTGCTGACCTGCGGTCATGCGCAGGACGCGACCGACGTGGTTGGCCGCGTCATCGCTCAGCGCAATCTGGCTGCCGACAGTGAGGCGTTCTGGATGATGGATGCGAGGAATGCGCATGCTTGATATTCCGTTCGTTGCGCAGATGCCAGCTTCCCGCCACCGGGCGGGAAGCACAGGGCTGCAAATTAACAATTGCCGCTAGTGTAGGTTAGCTCTTTTGCGCCTGGCAAGCCTGCTGGACATACGGATTATGGTTGCCCTGCACTTTCGCGATGCGCTCATCGCGCTCACATTCCCAGGCGGTGACCGGGTACTGTTTATCCCAGGCGGTAAACAATTGAGTTTGCTGGCGGGAAAGATTCAGATGGTAGCGGTCGCGCATATAGAAGTAGGTGCGGGCGATAGCGCCGCGGGCGCGGGCAGGGGGCTCGGCGACTTTATCTTTAAAATCGACCTTCATGGTGCACTGGCCGTACTGGCCTTCACCGCCGTTCCACTGGCTGTACATAAAGTTGCCGCGATCGCCATTGACTTCCCCTACCGCCGGCTGCAGGTTGTGCATATCGCTTTCCATCTTGCGGTACTCCGGATCTTTGGCGCAGTTTTGCCGCCCGCCTTCCTGCCAGCACTGGCGCTGATGGCCGAACTGCCACGCCGGCACCACGTGTTCCCATTCAACCCGGCTGGCGCGGTTCTCATTTTTACGCACTTTATAGCCGCAAGATTCCAGATCGATAACGCCTTTTTTACCCTGCCAGTCGATTTTACAGCCGCAATAAAAGTCGCCCGGAACGTCGGCGTTCACTTTGACGCCAGCGGCCTTGGCCTGGGAAAAACTATTAATACCGGCGGCCGCGAGCGGGCCACTGACTGCCGTGCTCAATACCGCAACGGCTAAAATATGCATACGGGACATCGTTAACTCCGTGTCAAAACGAGCCCGCAACGTAGCGAATGAGGGTGCTGGATGCAATCAGTCAGATCAGAAAGTTTCTAATAAATTCTGATGGTTATTTTTCAGCCACCAGCAGATCGCCGCAGTGAACGCAGCGGTAGGTGGCCTCGCCGCGCACCACCCGGTTATGGCGACGGACGGTGAGCTGATGCTGCTGACAGCGACAGCGGTAGGGGAAGGTGTTCTGGCGGACCGAATCGAGTTCAAAACGGTGGGTGCGACGCGCGGGAACGCCAAGGACGTTCTCCATCATCCATTTCCACTCTTTACCGTGCGGCGCGACGCGGCCAAAGTGCTGCCAGACCAGCAGGTGCGCCAGCTCGTGCGGCACCACTTCATCGATAAACTCCTGCTGATTTTCCAGCAGCAGCACCGGATTTAAACGAATTTCGTTTTTCTCCAGCCAGGCGGTGCCGGCGGAGGTACCGCGCTGCTGGTAGACCAGCGTCGGCTCAGCGTAGCGGCGTTCCAGTTTGAGGTTCGCTTTGGCGAGATGCTCCCGCAGGCTGCGCATCACGGCCTGCTGAATAGCGATGGGAATACGGGGTGTTTTCATAGCGCCAGAGGATAGTGCGACGGGCGGGGGAGAGCAAGAGGAAGCTTCCTCCCGGGAGGGGAGGAAGCTCAGGCGGGTTAGTCGCGGGCGCCGATTTCACGCAGCGGACGACCCTGCATCAGGTTACGTTCAATATGTTCCAGCGAGACGTTTTTGGTTTCCGGAATCAGCCAGATAGTCAGTAGGATAAACAGCACGTTCAGACCGCCGTACACCCAGAAGGTGTTGGCGCTGCCCAGCGAGTTGAGCATGGTCAGGAAGGTGGCGCCGACAATCATATTGGCAATCCAGTTGGTCGCTGTGGAGCAGGTGATGCCGAAGTCGCGGCCTTTCAGCGGCTGGATTTCGGAACACAGTACCCAAATCAGCGGACCGGCGCTCATGGCGAAACCGACGATGAACATCAGCAGCATCAGGACGGCGATGTACTGCGCGGTAGAGGAGTGAATGCCGATGTGCATCATGCTACCCAGCACGCCCATGCCCGCGGCCATCACGATAAAGCCGAGGATCAGCGTTGGTTTACGGCCCCAGCGGTCGACCAGACCGATAGCGATAAAGGTGGCCAGCACGTTGGTCAGACCGACGATCACCGTCCCCCACATCTGCTCGGTGGTGTTGGCATAGCCCGCCAGTTCAAAAATCTTCGGTGCGTAGTACATGATGACGTTCATGCCGGTGAACTGCTGCATCACCTGCAGCAGAATACCGAGGAACACCGCGCGGCGGAAGTTACTGTTGTCTTTGAACAGCGACCAGCCGGACTGTTTCACCTTCAGGCTTTCGCGGATTTCGTCGAGCTCACGTTTCGCTTCGGCGCTGGTATCGCGCAGGCGCAGCAGCACGCGTTCGGCATCGACGAAACGACGTTTGGCGGCGAACCAGCGCGGGCTGTCCGGCAGGAAGATAACGCCGATCAGCAGCAATACCGCCGGAATAATGATCACGCCGAGCATCCAGCGCCACGCGCCGCTGTAGCTGAAAGCGGTGTCAGAGAGATAGGCGCCGAGGATCCCGATGGTGATCATCAGCTGGTACATCGAAATCATACTGCCGCGAATTTTCTCTGGCGCGATTTCCGACAGATACAGCGGAGCCGTGTATGACGCGACGCCCACCGCCAGGCCCAGCAGCACGCGAGAAACCAGCAGGATCTCGACGTTTGGCGCGGCAGCGGAGAACAGAGAGCCGGCGACAAAGAGGATGGCGCCGATCATCAGGCTTTTTTTACGGCCCAGTTTGAAGGAGAGCCAGCCGCTGCCGACCGCACCGACGGCAGCCCCGAACATCATGGAGCTGACCACCCACTCCTGGGTGTGGGCTGAAATCTGGAACTCATTGGCAATAAAGGGTAAGGCACCCGCAATAACACCGATATCAAGGCCGAACAGCAGGCCAGCCAGCGCGGCGAGGAAACAGACGAAGAACGTCATAGTCTTGTTCGAACGCCCTTGTTTTTTGTTGTCAGGCATAACGCCCTCCAGTTGAGTTATTGATTCTGTCGATGGTTAGGGTAGGACACTCGACGGTAAAAAAACGTGATTATAGTCACGGCTGTGTAATCGTTTACACAAAGGTAAAGAAACGTAATCCATTAAATGCTTTTTAAATCAGCAGTATATACAAGGATAGTCGACATTTTGAAAAACGGTAATCGGAGTTGACCGAAACAATATGTAACATTGTGAAAAATACCCGCATGCTATGCCTGTTCTGGAAACAAAGGGGCAGTCATCATAATGTAATCGCTTTCATCGCGTTACCGCGTTCCGCTGAAGCGAGGCGCAGAGGGGAGGGAGACGGAAACAAAAAGGCCAGCGCGAGGCTGGCCTTGAAGAGAGGAAGCAGGGGTTATTTCAGACCGGCCGCTTCGCGCAGCAGAGCCGCTTTGTCGGTTTTTTCCCATGGGAAATGCTCGCGACCAAAGTGACCGTAAGCCGCGGTTTCTTTGTAGATCGGGTGCAGCAGGTCCAGCATCTGAATCAGGCCGTACGGACGCAGGTCGAAGAACTCGCGCACCAGCAGGGTCAGCTGTTCAGAAGGCACTTTCTCGGTGCCAAAAGTTTCCACCATGATCGACGTCGGTTCAGCGACGCCGATAGCGTAGGAGACCTGAATTTCACAACGATCGGCCAGGCCAGCGGCAACGATGTTTTTCGCCACATAGCGCGCCGCGTAGGCTGCGGAACGGTCAACTTTAGATGGATCTTTACCGGAGAACGCGCCGCCGCCGTGACGAGCCATGCCGCCGTAGGTATCAACGATGATCTTACGACCGGTCAGACCGCAGTCGCCCATCGGGCCGCCGATAACGAAACGTCCGGTCGGGTTGATGAAGAATTTGGTCGAAGCGTTCAGCCATTCGGTCGGCAGGGTCGGCTTGATGATCTCTTCCATCACCGCTTCCTGCAGGGATTTCTGGTCGATGTCTTCCGCGTGCTGCGTGGACAGAACCACCGCATCGATGCCGACGATTTTGCCGTCGTCATACTGGAAGGTCACCTGGCTTTTCGCATCCGGACGCAGCCACGGCAGGGTGCCGTTTTTACGCACTTCAGCCTGGCGCTGCACCAGACGGTGAGCATAGGTCACCGGCGCCGGCATCAGCACGTCGGTTTCGTTGGTCGCATAGCCAAACATCAAACCCTGGTCGCCTGCGCCCTGTTCCAGCGGGTCGGCACGGTCGACGCCCTGGTTGATGTCCGGAGACTGTTTACCAATGGCGCTCAGAACGGCACACGAGTTGGCGTCAAAGCCCATATCGGAATGCACGTAGCCAATTTCGCGGACGGTGTTGCGGGTGATCTCTTCGATATCAACCCATGCGCTGGTGGTGATTTCGCCGCCTACCAGCACCATGCCGGTTTTGACATAGGTTTCACATGCGACACGCGCTTTCGGATCCTGCTCGAGGATCGCATCCAGCACGGCATCAGAGATTTGGTCAGCAATTTTGTCAGGATGCCCTTCTGATACGGACTCAGACGTAAAAAGGTGTTTTGCCATATTTTATTTCACCTGTGGACGATTCGGATAGCTCATACTGTTGTGTAATGTGGCTTTGGTGGATAATCAGCGCAAAGCCGCGCAGGTAGCGACACGAGCAGTCTGAGTGTTAATCAGTATAGACGGATTAACTTCTGGATGGCTATTTTAGGTCAATTCTTGAGCCCATTTCCAGCCTTTTTTGATGGCGGTCGCATTTATGGGAAAACCCGCCTGGCAAATTTTCCTGACAACCGCGCAAACGCACACATTTTTATTTTGCTTTTTACCCTGCTTCTCGGTATAAAACGCCGCGCGCGGCTCATTAAAAAAGCGCACGGGGCATCGCCCTGTGGTGCCACTTCCAGCCGGGTTAAGCAGTCTGTATTTACAGAATCTCGCAGCGGCGTAGCGCCTGTTGCCCGGTATGTATAGCTTTGGCTTGTCGCCGACCCTGTCGCAGGGCGGTGTGGAGGTGATACCAGATAATGAACCAACGTTTTTCGCTTGATTCGTCGCGTCGTTCTGTCGCGCGTCAGCACTCCGCAACCTGCATCTCTCTCATGCAAACCAGCCGATGTTCACCCCATCTCGGCGCTTCTCAGGATTCCAGGGCCGGTCGGTCGTTAGAAAACTGAACAAGGGCGCTCTTGCCAGGCAAGAGTTTTCTCGTGGTTTCTCCGGACTGTCATACTCTGTTCGGCTACGTGTTTTACGATGATATGAATAAGAAACCGGTCGCGCAGTCGCAAAACCAGCAGATAGTGCTGGGCTTTAGGACTGTTCATGGGTTGTTATCGCATCTTTGGACTGCGATAGTAGTTAACTGTCTTACACTTATTATTAAAAATTGAGGTTCGCTATGTCTGACGACATGTCTATGGTTTCGCCTTCGTCAGCAGGCGAACACGGTGTACTACGTTCCATGCAGGAGGTAGCGATGAGCTCCCAGGAAGCCAGCAAGATGCTGCGTACTTATAATATTGCCTGGTGGGGCAATAACTATTATGACGTCAACGAACTGGGCCACATCAGCGTTTGCCCGGATCCGGACGTCCCGGAAGCGCGCGTGGACCTCGCGGAATTAGTCAAAGCCCGCGAGGCGCAAGGGCAACGTTTGCCGGCGCTGTTCTGCTTCCCGCAGATCCTGCAGCACCGCTTGCGCTCGATCAACGCCGCCTTCAAACGCGCGCGTGAATCGTACGGTTATAATGGCGATTACTTCCTTGTCTACCCGATTAAGGTTAACCAGCACCGTCGCGTGATTGAATCGCTGATCCATTCCGGCGAGCCGCTGGGACTGGAAGCCGGTTCGAAAGCCGAACTGATGGCCGTGCTGGCGCACGCCGGGATGACCCGCAGCGTCATCGTCTGTAACGGCTATAAAGACCGCGAATACATCCGTCTGGCCCTGGTGGGCGAGAAGATGGGCCACAAGGTCTATCTGGTCATCGAGAAGATGTCGGAAATCGCCATCGTGCTGGAAGAGGCCGAGCGCCTGAACGTGGTGCCGCGCCTTGGCGTGCGTGCGCGTCTGGCCTCGCAGGGCTCCGGAAAATGGCAATCCTCCGGCGGAGAGAAGTCCAAGTTTGGCCTCGCGGCGACCCAGGTACTACAGCTGGTCGAGATCCTGCGTGCCGCAGGGCACCTTGAGAGCCTGCAACTGCTGCACTTCCACCTCGGTTCGCAGATGGCCAATATTCGCGATATCGCCACCGGCGTGCGTGAATCCGCGCGTTTCTACGTCGAACTGCATAAGCTGGGCGTCAACATTCAGTGCTTTGACGTCGGCGGCGGTCTGGGCGTGGACTATGAAGGGACCCGCTCGCAGTCTGACTGCTCGGTGAACTACGGTCTGAATGAATACGCCAACAACATCATCTGGGCGATCGGCGATGCCTGCGAAGAGAACGGCCTGCCGCACCCGACGGTGATCACCGAATCCGGCCGCGCGGTGACCGCGCACCATACCGTGCTGGTTTCCAACATCATCGGCGTGGAGCGTAACGAATACACTGAGGCGACCCCGCCGGCGGAAGACGCCGCGCGTCCGCTACAGAGCATGTGGGAAACCTGGCTGGAGATGCACGAGACCGGCAACCGCCGCTCGCTGCGCGAATGGCTGCACGACAGCCAGATGGACCTGCACGATATCCATATCGGCTACTCCTCTGGCACCTTCAACCTGCAGGAGCGCGCCTGGGCCGAGCAGCTGTATCTGAACATGTGTCATGAAGTGCAGAAGCAGCTCGACCCGAGCAACCGCGCGCATCGCCCGATCATCGATGAGCTGCAGGAGCGGATGGCGGATAAAATCTACGTCAACTTCTCGCTGTTCCAGTCGATGCCGGATGCTTGGGGGATCGATCAGCTGTTCCCGGTGATGCCGCTGGAAGGGCTGAACAAGTCGCCGGAGCGCCGTGCGGTGCTGCTGGACATCACCTGCGACTCCGATGGCGCCATCGATCACTACGTGGACGGCGACGGGATCGCCACCACCATGCCGATGCCGGAGTACGACCCGGAGAACCCGCCGATGCTGGGCTTCTTTATGGTCGGCGCCTATCAGGAGATCCTTGGCAACATGCATAACCTGTTTGGCGATACCGAGGCGGTGGACGTATTCGTCTTCCCTGACGGCAGCGTTGAGGTTGAGCTGTCCGACGAGGGCGATACCGTGGCGGATATGCTGCAGTATGTGCAGCTGGATCCGAACACGCTGCTGACCCAGTTCCGCGATCAGGTGAAAAATACCGGCCTGGACGACGCGCTGCAGCAGCAGTTCCTCGAAGAGTTTGAGGCGGGACTGTACGGCTATACTTATCTGGAAGACGAGTAACCATTGATGCCCGGTGGCTTAGCGCTTACCGGGCCTGCGAAGGTAGGCCGGATAAGGCGAAGCCGTCATCCGGCGGAATGCGATACTTACTTGAACCCGTATGCATTACCGGCGATAATTCACGCCAATAAGCGATTTATCTATCAAACCCTTCCTCGTCGGGCCTAACGACGCGGAGGGGTTTTTTTATACTTATTTTTTACGTTCCACGACTGCGAAAAGAGGTCATATCCATGAGCACTTTAGGTCATCAATACGATAACTCCCTGGTATCCAATGCCTTTGGCTTTCTGCGTTTGCCAATGAACTTCATGCCGTATGAAAGCGATGCGGACTGGGTCATCACCGGCGTGCCGTTCGATATGGCGACCTCCGGGCGCGCGGGTGGCCGTCATGGCCCGGCGGCTATCCGTCAGGTTTCCACTAACCTCGCCTGGGAGCACAACCGTTTCCCGTGGAACTTTGACATGCGCGAACGCCTGAACGTGGTGGACTGCGGCGATCTGGTGTACGCCTTCGGCGACGCGCGCGAAATGAGCGAGAAGCTGCAGGCTCACGCCGAGAAGCTGCTGGCGGCGGGCAAGCGCATGCTCTCCTTCGGCGGTGACCACTTTGTTACCCTGCCGCTGCTGCGCGCCCATGCTAAGCACTTCGGTAAAATGGCGCTGGTGCACTTCGATGCCCACACCGACACTTACGCCAACGGCTGCGAGTTCGACCACGGCACCATGTTCTACACCGCGCCGAACGAAGGGCTTATCGATCCGAACCACTCCGTGCAGATTGGTATCCGTACCGAGTTCGACAAAGATAATGGCTTTACGGTGCTGGACGCCGGCCAGGTTAACGACCGCAGCGTTGATGACGTCATTGCCCAGGTGAAGCAGATCGTCGGCGACATGCCGGTGTACCTGACCTTTGATATCGACTGTCTGGATCCGGCGTTTGCGCCAGGCACCGGGACCCCGGTTATCGGCGGATTGACCTCAGACCGGGCGATCAAACTGGTGCGTGGCCTGAAGGATCTGAACATCGTGGGGATGGACGTAGTGGAAGTCGCTCCGGCCTACGATCAGTCCGAAATTACCGCTCTGGCGGCGGCGACTCTCGCTCTGGAAATGCTCTACATCCAGGCGGCGAAGAAGGGCGAATAAGCCGGGTAACCCCGACCCTCTCCCTTCCCGGGAGAGGGTTGCGCGCGGCACAGAGGGGTTATCAAGGCGCCGGGCGAGTGCTCCTGTGCGCCGGGAGAGGGCCGGCGCGCAGGAGAGGGGTCATTATCGCGTCAAAACACGTTAAACGGATATTCGACGTAGAACCGGACTTCATTCCCGCTGACGTTATAGTCGCTGGCGTTGCTGGAAACGCGCAGCACCGAATAGCGTAGTCTGAATTTCAAATCTTTCGCCACGCCGTTTTGTACCTGGTATTGAACCTGGTTGAACCATTCGTGTTCTTTGCCGTTGCTGGTCTCTGAAGTTTTAATGTTATCACCGCGCACATAGGCGGTGGTCCAGGTCAGCCCCGGTAATCCCAGCCCGGCAAAATCCAGTCCGTACGATGCCTGCCAGGAGCGTTCATCTTCCCCGTTAAAATCAGACCAGTAGGAGTTGGCCAGCCAGATGGTGTTCCCGCCATCGCCGACGCCGCCCTGGTTCTGGTAGCCGCCGTAGTGGTAACCGGTGCTGCCGCTGCTTTGCTGATAAGCGACTTTAAAGGTATGAATATCCCAGATGTAGCGGGCGGCCAGGCTCCAGATGCTATTGCTGCGACCGGTGTCATTGGCATCGGCATATTCTTGATCCAGGCGTGAGTTATAGCCGTTGAAATCGAGAACCAGCTGTTGGTTGGCGGCGAACGGCTGCTTATAGTTCAGGCCAAGATACTGTTTGTTCAGCACATCTTCGACGTGTGACGCGTACAGCGCGCCGCTGAGCTGGTCGTTGAACCGGTAGCTTGCCCCGCCGAAGGTCAGGCTTTTCAGGCCGCTGTTATGGCTGTCGTCGCTTTTGCGCTGCTGGTCGGTGAGATAACCGGCGTTAATTTCCAGGCCGTCGATTTCGCGCGAGGTGAGCATGGTGCCGGTATAGCTCTCGTACAGCAGGCGTGAATCGTCAGCGTAGACGATGGGCAGCATCGGCCGCTGGCTGCCGTAGCTGAGCACGGTATTCGAAAAGCGCATTTTGCCGGTAGCGCCGAATTTGGCGAGGTCGGATTTCGCGCGGCCGTCGTCATCCTGGGCGAAAAAGTCGATCCCGCCCGCGCCGCTGCGCCCGCGACCGCCGTCAAGGCGCACCGCATACTGGGCGATACCGTCCACGCCAAAGCCGACCGGTCCCTGGGTAAAGCCCGATTCGAAGGTGGCGATAATCCCCTGGCCCCATTCGGCTTTATCCGGCAACCCATCGCGATAATCACGTTTGATATACGCGTTACGCAAAAAGAGATCCAGATGGCTGTCGTCAATAAAGCCCTGACTGGCGGATTGTTGGCTGGCGAAAGTCGGTGCGGCGGCAATAATGCCAAGTGCGATTAACGATAATTCTTTTTTCACTGAAGGCACTTCTCTGTCTGTCGATATATTCAAGGGGATCACTGCAGTCGCGATATTCTCCTGAAATAATGTCGAAAGCAATCATTGTGTGAGCAATGGTATCGCCAGGAAACAAGCTGTGTGGCGCACGCCGGCTGCGTTTGGCGAAGAGGGGTGGACTATTTATTATCTGGAGGAACGCGGTTCTGAAAGGCGGATTGTGTACGCTGTTTTTTATTTGCCAAATAATATCTTGCTGAGTGACAGCGCTTAAAATAATTGGCTGTGACGAGGTGCAGCAATAATTAACGGTTTGTGCGCTTAAGTTATCAATTCATGCGGCTAAATATTTTTACAGGGATATAAAAAAGGGAGGCGATAATGCCTCCCGCTGTCGATTATTTAATCCCGTCGGCTTTCATGCGATCGCGAATATGCTGGGCGCGAGCTTCGGAGGCCGGGTGATCGTCAAACATAGAGCTCTGACGACCGGCTTCCAGCTTGGCCAGTTTTTCGAAGCTGGTGGCCAGTCCCGACGGATTGATGCCGCGCTTACGCAACAGGTCATAAGAGTAGTCATCCGCTTCCGATTCCTGACGCTGGGAGAACTGCGAGTTCACCAGTTTTTCGCCTAAATCGCCCAGCTGCGACTGCGACAGGCTGCCGACGATGCCGCCGGCGGAGGCCGCCGCCGCACGCACGGCGTTGGTCCCCAGCGCGACCTGCATGCCTTTCTTCACGTGGCCCAGCGCAACGTGACCCATTTCGTGGCCGATAACCGCTTCAACTTCATTATCGTTCATCAGGTCCATCAGCCCGCTGTAAACGCGGATGCAGCCGTTCGCCATCGCGAAGGCGTTCACATCCTTGGTCTCATAGACCTTGTAGTTCACTGGCTGGCCATTGATGTTATCGCCCAGCGCGGTCGCGATTTTGCTCAAACGCTGGCTGTATTCACTGCTGGCCGGGGCGATTTTCGCTTTGGCGTCCATCTCTTTACAGGCCTGGTCGCTTAAGGTTTTCACCTGCGCGTCGCTGAGGGAGTACGCCTGGAAGGCTTCGGCGCCTGAGCTGAGCAGACCATTGGAGTCCATGTTCTGACATCCGGTGAGGGTTGCTGCGATCCCAAGAGCAAGTACGGTTGAGCGAATTTTCATTTTTTTATCTTCCACAATCTTATGGTTGTTTATCCGACAATACGGCGACGGCAGGGAACCGTATTCTGCGTAAATTATAAAGAGTATCGCAGGATGCGGGCGAGCGGATTCCGGGGTAGCACAACCTGTTCCAGAGATTTCTTAAAGGGCAAAAGGATGCTCCATGTACATGACTTGTCGCTTGGGTTACATTGTTCACACTTTTTTCCGGCGTAGCCCAAAACGCGCTCTCGTCAAGTCGTTAAGGGCATGGCCTTCAACAGTCCGAACTGGAGTCAAAATGTCCTCACGTAAAGAGCTTGCTAACGCTATTCGTGCGCTGAGCATGGACGCTGTACAGAAAGCCAAATCCGGCCACCCGGGGGCCCCGATGGGTATGGCTGACATTGCCGAAGTGCTGTGGCGTGATTTCCTGAACCATAACCCGAACAATCCGGCCTGGGCTGACCGTGACCGTTTTGTGTTGTCAAATGGCCATGGTTCGATGCTGATTTACAGCCTGCTGCACCTCACTGGCTACGATCTGCCGATTGAAGAGCTGAAAAACTTCCGCCAGCTGCACTCCAAAACCCCGGGTCACCCGGAAGTCGGCTACACCGCGGGCGTGGAAACCACCACCGGTCCGCTGGGCCAGGGTATCGCTAACGCGGTCGGGATGGCTATTGCCGAGAAAACTCTGGCGGCGCAGTTCAACCGTCCGGGCCACGATATCGTCGACCACTACACCTACGCCTTCATGGGCGACGGCTGCATGATGGAAGGCATTTCTCATGAAGTGTGCTCCCTGGCCGGTACTCTGAAACTGGGCAAACTGGTGGCCTTCTATGATGACAACGGCATCTCCATCGACGGCCACGTTGAAGGCTGGTTCACCGACGATACCGCGAAACGCTTTGAAGCCTACGGCTGGCACGTGGTACGCGGCGTTGACGGTCACGACGCTGACGCCATCAAACGCGCAGTAGAAGAAGCGCGTGCAGTTACCGACAAACCGTCCCTGCTGATGTGCAAAACCATCATTGGTTTTGGTTCGCCGAACAAAGCCGGTACCCACGACTCCCACGGCGCACCGCTGGGCGACGCAGAAATCGCCCTGACCCGCGAAGCGCTGGGCTGGAAACACGCGCCGTTTGACATCCCGTCTGACATCTATGCGCAGTGGGATGCCAAAGAAGCCGGCCAGGCGAAAGAAGCGGCGTGGAATGAGAAGTTTGCTGCCTACGCGAAAGCCTTCCCGCAGGAAGCGGCCGAATTCACCCGTCGTATGAAAGGTGAAATGCCGTCTGACTTCGACGCCAAAGCTAACGAGTTCATCGCGAAGCTGCAGGCTAACCCGGCGAAAATCGCCAGCCGTAAAGCGTCGCAGAATGCTATCGAAGCCTTCGGCCCGCTGCTGCCGGAATTCCTCGGCGGCTCCGCTGACCTGGCGCCATCCAACCTGACCCTGTGGTCTGGTTCTAAGCCGATCAACGAAGACACCGCGGGTAACTACATTCATTACGGCGTGCGTGAATTCGGTATGACCGCTATCGCCAACGGTATCGCGCTGCACGGCGGTTTCCTGCCGTACACCTCCACCTTCCTGATGTTCGTGGAATACGCGCGTAATGCGGTACGTATGGCCGCGCTGATGAAACAGCGTCAGGTGATGGTCTACACCCACGACTCCATCGGTCTGGGTGAAGACGGCCCGACTCACCAGCCGGTAGAGCAGGTGGCTTCCCTGCGCGTGACGCCGAACATGTCCACCTGGCGTCCGTGTGACCAGGTTGAATCCGCGATTGCGTGGAAATATGGCGTAGAGCGTCAGGACGGCCCGACCGCGCTGATCCTCTCCCGTCAGAACCTGGCGCAGCAGGAGCGTACCGCAGAGCAGCTGGCAAACGTCGCTCGCGGCGGTTACGTGCTGAAAGATTGTGCCGGCCAGCCGGAGCTGATCTTCATCGCCACCGGTTCAGAAGTGGAGCTGGCAGTGGCCGCGTGGGACAAACTGACTGCCGAAGGCGTGAAGGCGCGCGTGGTCTCCATGCCGTCCACCGACGCGTTCGACAAGCAGGATGCCGCTTATCGTGAATCCGTACTGCCGAAAGCCGTTTCTGCCCGCGTCGCGGTAGAAGCCGGTATCGCGGACTACTGGTTCAAATACGTTGGCCTGAACGGCGCTATCGTTGGCATGACCACCTTCGGTGAGTCTGCGCCGGCTGAGCAGCTGTTCGAAGAGTTCGGCTTCACCGTCGACAACGTGGTCGCTAAAGCGAAAGCGCTGCTGTAATGGCTGGTACGGTGCGGGCTGATGCCCTCACCCCAACCCTCTCCCACAGGAGAGGGTGCAAACACCAAAAACGGTAACCCCTGGGTTACCGTTTTGCTGTTACCTCGCCACCCGGCTTTTTGTATGCACTATTCTTCGAACATGTAACCGCCCTGTGAATTATTCCAAAAGAAATGTGACACAAGTCATATAGCTGGTTTATTGCGCTGGACAAACATTCCTTTTATTCCTTGTTTCGCTTATTCTAGCTGAAGCGTTTCAGTCGTTTAAATGTTCGACAATTAATCAATCAGTCGCAGTTTGCAGCTGGTAAGGTTCCCCTCAGAGCGTTGCTGGATTACTCTGTCAGCCACCTCAAAAAAGGGTCAGCCTTGCAGGAGATCTATGACCATTCGCATCGCGATTAATGGCTTCGGTCGTATTGGACGCAACGTGGTTCGTGCGCTATATGAGTCCGGGCGTCGTGCGGAAATCACCGTGGTGGCAATCAATGAGCTGGCGGATGCGGCAGGGATCGCGCATTTGTTGAAATATGATACCAGCCATGGCCGCTTCGCCTGGGATGTCCGTCAGGAGCGCGAACAGCTGTTTGTTGGCGATGATGCCATCCGCCTGCTACACGAGCCGACCATTGCGGCGCTGCCGTGGCGCGAGCTGGCGGTAGACGTGGTGCTCGACTGCACCGGCGTATACGGGAGTCGTGAACACGGCGAAGCCCATCTGCAGGCTGGCGCGAAGAAAGTGCTCTTCTCCCATCCTGGCGGCAACGATCTCGACGCGACGGTGGTCTATGGCGTCAATCAGGATGAGCTCCGCGCCGAGCACCGCATTGTCTCCAACGCCTCTTGCACCACCAACTGCATTATTCCGATCATTAAACTGTTAGATGATGCCTATGGCATTGAGTCCGGCACCGTCACCACCATTCATTCGGCGATGCATGACCAGCAGGTGATTGACGCCTACCATCCGGATCTGCGGCGTACCCGCGCGGCCAGCCAGTCGATCATTCCGGTGGATACCAAACTGGCGGCAGGGATCACCCGTATTTTCCCGCAGTTTAATGACCGTTTTGAAGCGATTGCCGTGCGGGTGCCGACGATAAACGTGACGGCAATTGACCTGAGCGTGACGGTGAAAAAACCGGTAAAAGCATGTGAAGTCAACCAGTTGCTGCAAAAAGCAGCACAAGGTGCATTTCATGGTATAGTTGACTATACGGAATTACCGTTGGTCTCGACAGATTTTAACCACGATCCGCACAGTGCTATTGTTGATGGCACGCAAACCCGGGTCAGTGGCGCGCATCTGATCAAAACGCTGGTCTGGTGCGATAACGAATGGGGCTTTGCTAACCGAATGCTCGACACGACGTTAGCGATGGCGGCTATTGGTTTCAGGTTCGACGCGTAAACGTCGACAAAACTTTATGAATCAACGAGAGGATTCACCATGTCTGTAATTAAGATGACCGATCTGGATCTGGCTGGTAAACGCGTTTTTATCCGTGCGGATCTGAACGTACCAGTTAAAGACGGGAAAGTAACCAGCGACGCACGCATCCGTGCATCTCTGCCGACCATTGAACTGGCGCTGAAGCAGGGCGCGAAAGTCATGGTTACTTCTCACCTGGGTCGTCCGACCGAAGGCGAGTACAACGAAGAATTCTCTCTGCTGCCGGTTGTTAATTACCTGAAAGACAAACTGTCCAACCCGGTACGTCTGGTTAAAGACTACCTGGATGGCGTGGAAGTGGCTGCCGGTGAGCTGGTGGTTCTGGAAAACGTTCGCTTCAACAAAGGCGAGAAAAAAGACGACGAAGCGCTGTCCAAAAAATACGCCGCGCTGTGCGACGTGTTCGTGATGGATGCTTTCGGTACTGCGCACCGCGCGCAGGCTTCCACCCACGGCATCGGCAAATTTGCTGACGTGGCGTGCGCAGGCCCGCTGCTGGCCGCTGAACTGGACGCGCTGGGTAAAGCGCTGAAAGAGCCGGCTCGTCCGATGGTCGCTATCGTGGGTGGTTCTAAAGTGTCCACCAAACTGACCGTGCTGGATTCCCTGTCTAAAATCGCTGACCAGCTGATCGTCGGCGGCGGTATCGCCAACACCTTCGTTGCTGCCCAGGGCCACAACGTTGGTAAATCCCTGTACGAAGCAGACCTGGTTGATGAAGCTAAGCGCCTGCTGAGCACCTGTGATATCCCGGTTCCGACGGACGTTCGCGTGGCGACCGAGTTCTCCGAAACCGCAACGGCAACCCTGAAATCTGTTAACGACATCAAAGATGACGAGCAGATTCTGGACCTTGGCGACGTTTCCGCACAGAAACTGGCCGACATCCTGAAAAACGCCAAAACCATCCTGTGGAACGGCCCGGTTGGCGTATTCGAATTCCCGAACTTCCGTAAAGGGACTGAAATCGTGGCTAACGCTATCGCGGACAGCGAAGGTTTCTCCATCGCCGGCGGCGGTGACACCCTGGCAGCGATCGACCTGTTCGGCATCGCTGACAAAATCTCCTACATCTCCACTGGCGGCGGCGCATTCCTTGAATTCGTCGAAGGCAAAGTCCTGCCGGCAGTAGCGATGCTCGAAGAGCGCGCTAAGCAGTAATTCAGTTCAGGCGGGGAAACCCGCCTGTTTTTCAGCGCGCTTAAGGGCTCGCGAACCTTCTTCAACGGTCGAAGATACAGATACAGGACTAAGTAACATGTCTAAAATTTTTGATTTCGTAAAACCGGGCGTCATCACTGGCGACGACGTTCAGAAAGTGTTCCAGGTAGCGAAAGAAAACAACTTTGCACTGCCGGCGGTAAACTGCGTAGGTACTGACTCCATCAACGCCGTTCTGGAAGCTGCTGCGAAAGTTCGCTCTCCGGTTATCGTTCAGTTCTCTAACGGCGGCGCCGCGTTCATCGCAGGTAAAGGCGTGAAAACTGACGTTCCTCAGGGTGCTGCTATCCTCGGCGCTATCTCTGGCGCGCACCACGTGCACCAGATGGCTGAGCACTACGGCGTGCCGGTTATCCTGCACACTGACCACTGCGCGAAGAAACTGCTGCCGTGGATCGACGGTCTGCTGGACGCCGGTGAAAAACACTTCGCCGCTACCGGTAAACCGCTGTTCTCTTCTCACATGATCGACCTGTCTGAAGAGTCCCTGCACGAAAACATCGAAATCTGCTCTAAATACCTGGCGCGCATGGCCAAAATGGACATGACCCTGGAAATCGAACTGGGTTGCACCGGCGGCGAAGAAGACGGCGTGGACAACAGCCACATGGACGCTTCCGCCCTGTACACTCAGCCGGAAGATGTGGATTACGCCTACACCGAGCTGAGCAAAATCAGCCCGCGCTTCACCATTGCCGCTTCCTTCGGTAACGTACACGGCGTGTACAAACCGGGTAACGTGGTTCTGACTCCGACCATCCTGCGCGACTCTCAGGAATATGTTTCCAAGAAACACAACCTGCCGCACAACAGCCTGAACTTCGTCTTCCACGGCGGTTCCGGTTCTTCCGCTCAGGAAATCAAAGACTCCGTCAGCTACGGCGTAGTGAAAATGAACATCGATACCGACACCCAATGGGCGACCTGGGACGGTATCCTGCAGTACTACAAAACTAACGAAGCTTACCTGCAGGGCCAGCTGGGCAACCCGAAAGGCGAAGACCAGCCGAACAAGAAATACTACGATCCGCGCGTATGGCTGCGTGCGGCACAGACTTCCATGGTGACCCGTCTGGAGCAGGCATTTAAAGAGCTGAACGCGATCGACGTTCTGTAAGAAAAATCTGTTTCTTACCCTGAAGCCCGCAGCAATGCGGGCTTTTTTATTACTTTAACAACAGGATAGCGTGCAGGAAAACTGTGATCCATTTGGCAAAACGTGCACTTATTGTTTACCCTATAACCTGACTGCCCTGTTGCAGGCTGAGTTATTTACTTCCCCGTTCGGGGATTCATAAGGAATGTTAAATGGAAGATTTGAACGTTGTCGATAGCATCAACAACGCCGGGACGTGGCTGGCACGCAACCAGGAGCTGCTGCTGAGCTATGCCGTCAACATCGTGGCGGCGATCGTTATCCTGGTCATCGGGATGATCGTGGCGCGCATCGTCTCTAACACCGTCAACCGCCTGATGCTGGCGCGTAAGATTGATGCCACCGTTGCTGATTTTCTCTCGGCGCTGGTGCGTTACGCGGTTATCGCCTTCACCCTGATTGCCGCCCTGGGCCGGGTAGGCGTGCAGACCGCCTCGGTCATTGCTGTGCTGGGTGCCGCCGGTTTGGCGGTGGGTTTAGCACTGCAGGGATCGCTGTCGAACCTTGCCGCAGGCGTACTACTGGTGATGTTCCGCCCGTTCCGCGCGGGTGAATATGTCGATCTCGGCGGTATCGCCGGCACCGTGCAGAACGTGCAGATTTTCTCCACCACCCTGCGTACCGCAGACGGCAAAATCGTGGTGGTGCCGAATGGCAAAATCATCGCCGGCAACATCATTAACTTCTCCCGCGAACCGGCGCGCCGCAATGAGTTTATCATTGGCGTATCCTACGATGCCGATATCGACAAGGTGAAGCAGCTGCTGACCTCGATTATCGAATCTGACGATCGTATTCTGCGCGATCGCGAAATGACCGTACGCCTGAACGAACTTGGCGCCTCATCGGTGAACTTCGTGGTTCGCGTGTGGAGCAAAAGCAGCGATCTGCAAAACGTCTACTGGGACGTGCTGGAGCGTATTAAGCGTGATTTCGACGCTAACGGCATCAGTTTCCCGTATCCGCAGATGGATGTTCATGTGGTACAACTGCCGGAAAAAGCAGAGTAAATCATCACTGACAGAGTCAGGCCGGCCATGCCGGCCTTTTTTAATGGCTCACTATTAGTTTAGCTTATTAATGATTAATACTTTCAATTTCCGCTAATAATCCATTCGCGTTATAGTCAGCGCCACTCTCGAACACAGCGGAAAAATCCTTATGTTTACCTATTACTTTCAGGGCCTTGCCCTGGGAGCGGCAATGATTTTGCCGCTTGGCCCGCAAAATGCTTTTGTGATGAATCAGGGGATCCGTCGTCAGTATCACCTGATGATTGCCCTGCTGTGCGCGGTCAGCGACTTGCTGTTGATCTGCGCCGGTATTTTTGGCGGTAGCGCGCTGCTGATGCAATCCCCATGGCTGCTGGCGATAGTGACCTGGGGCGGCGTGGCCTTTTTGTTGTGGTATGGCTTCGGCGCACTGAAAACGGCGTTCAGTCAGAATCTTGAGCTCGCCAGCGCCGAGGTGATGCAGCAGGGGCGCTGGAAAATCATTATAACTATGCTGGCGGTCACCTGGCTGAACCCGCATGTTTACCTGGATACCTTTGTGGTGCTGGGCAGCCTGGGAGGGCAGCTGGCGGTGGAGCCGAAGCGCTGGTTTGCGCTGGGGACCATTAGCGCCTCTTTCCTGTGGTTCTTTGGCCTGGCGCTGTTAGCCGCCTGGCTGGCGCCGCGGCTGCGTACCGCCAAAGCCCAGCGGATCATCAATATTGTGGTCGGCGCCGTCATGTGGTTTATTGCATTTCAGCTGGCAAAAGAGGGCGTCGGCCATATCCTGGCGTTGCTCAACTAAGCGTTGTCCGATGGACTTTCCTGCTGTACGCGCTAAGCTTGCTGGCATGCGTCCCGTAAGGGCGATTTAAGTAACATGGAGAAACGACAGTGAAGTTAAAAGTCTTAGCCCTGGCGGCAGCACTCGGATTTAGCACAATGGCGGCACAGGCAAACGAATTGCCAGACGGTCCGCACATTGTGACTTCAGGCACAGCAAGCGTTGCCGCGGTTCCGGATATTGCCACCCTGGCGATCGAAGTGAACGTCGCGGCGAAAGATGCCGCATCGGCGAAAAAGCAGGCAGACGATCGCGTCGCGCAGTATCTCTCTTTCCTTGAAAAGAGTGGTATCGCGAAAAAAGACATTAGCTCTGCGAATCTGCGTACCCAGCCTGATTATGACTATCAGAACGGGAAAAGCATTCTCAAAGGCTATCGGGCGGTGCGCACCGTGGAAGTGACGTTGCGCCAGCTGGATAAACTTAACGGCCTGCTGGACGGCGCGCTGAAGGCGGGACTGAACGAAATCCGCTCCGTTTCGCTGGGCGTTGCGCAACCGGATGCCTACAAGGATAAGGCGCGTAAAGCGGCGATCGATGACGCGGTGCATCAGGCACAGGAGCTGGCGGCTGGCTTCCACAGCAAGCTGGGGCCGGTCTACAGCGTGCGCTACCACGTCTCCAACTATCAGCCGAGCCCGATGGTGCGTATGATGAAGGCCGCTGACGCTGCGCCGGTTTCAGCCCAGGAAACCTACGAGCAGGCGACTATCCAGTTTGACGACCAGGTTGACGTGGTCTTTGAGCTGCAGCCAGCTCAGGCCGCCGCGCCAGCCGCGCCGGCGAAACCGGCGGAAGAGCCGAAACCAGCGCAGTAAGCGATAGAAACAAAAAAGCCACTTCCGGGAAGTGGCTTTTTTTATGCCGGGGATTTAATCCTGACGCAGCACTTTGTGGCCGTAATCAATAAGCGCATCGGTCACCCGGCGCATCATGCGGCTTTCCGGCGCAAAGCGGTGCCAGTACAGCATACGACGCTGGAACAGACCGGGCGTGAGGTCAATAAGCTCGCCGCTTTTCAGCTCTTTTTCGATTTGCAGATGCGGGATCATACAGCAGGTAGTGCCCTGGCGCGCCAGCTGCACGAAGGCTTCTGATGAGTTAACGATGTGGCAGGGGACGCTACCCGGCGGCAGGTCGAAGTTTTGCTGCAGGAACGCCTGATGCATATCGTCCAGATGATCAAAGGCGACGACCGGCGCTTTCAGCAGCGCAGAACGCGTCACGCCGTTCGGGAAATAGCGTTGCGCAAACTCTTTTGAGGCGACAAACAGGTAATCGAGCGCGCCGAGCTGATCCACCAGACAGCTTGGCAGCGCCTGCGGCTGGATACTCACTGCGCCCACCACTTCCCCACGGCGCAAGCGCTCCTGGGTGCGGGTTTCATCTTCCACCTGCAGGTTAAGACGAATAGGGGAGTCTGACAGAACATTGGCCAGCGCCGGCAGCAGCCAGGTGGCCAGACTGTCGGCGTTCACCGCCAGCGACAACAGCAGCGGCGTGGAGCCGGTCTGCTCGTCGCCCAGCCACTCTTCTTCCAGCAGTTCAACCTGGCGTAACAGGGCCAGCAGCTTTTGCCCCTGCTCGGTGGGGCGTGGCGGCACGGTGCGCACCAGCAGCGGTTGACCGAACATATTTTCCAGCTGCTTAATACGCTGTGAGACGGCGGACTGGGTAATACATAGCTTCTGCGCGGCGCGCTCAAATCCTCGTTCCCTAATCACCGCATCCAGCGCTTGTAGTGTCCTGTAGTCCGGTCGTTTCATTATTCTGGCGTGCCCCCATAACTAATCGTTATCTCGCACTATGACATAAATTTTTATTTGATACAGACGAAATTGGTCTGCTCAGTTGTGTGATCTGCATCGCAGGGACATTTCCACTGTCGATGTTCTATAATGCGCCACAGGCATTCACATCTCGGACCATAATTATGACGCAGGATGAACTGAAAAAAGCAGTAGGTTGGGCGGCGCTGCAATACGTACAGCCAGGGACCATTGTCGGCGTAGGTACCGGCTCGACGGCGGCCCATTTTATTGACGCGCTGGGCACGATGAAGGGGCAGATTGAAGGCGCGGTCTCCAGCTCCGATGCCTCTACCGAAAAGCTCAAAAGCCTCGGGATCCCCGTCTTCGATCTCAACAGCGTCGATCGCCTGGGGATCTATGTTGATGGCGCGGATGAGATCAACGGCCATATGCAAATGATCAAAGGCGGCGGCGCGGCGCTGACCCGTGAGAAGATCATCGCTTCGGTCGCCGATAAATTTATCTGCATCGCCGATGCCTCCAAGCAGGTTGATATTCTCGGCGCATTCCCGCTGCCGGTTGAAGTCATTCCGATGGCGCGCAGCGCCGTCGCGCGTCAACTGGTCAAGCTGGGCGGTCGTCCGGAGTACCGTCAGGGCGTGGTGACCGATAACGGCAACGTCATCCTGGACGTGCATGGCCTGGAAATTCTTGATGCTGTCGCGCTGGAGAATGCCATCAACGGCATCCCTGGCGTCGTGACCGTAGGGCTGTTCGCCAACCGCGGGGCCGACGTGGCACTGATCGGTACGGCCGATGGCGTGAAAACCATCGTAAAATAGTCTGTCCGCAGGGAGCCAGTCGGCTCCCTCGCAAATATTTTTTCACCTGGTGCAATTTGGTGACTTCTGTCACATTTATGCAACCATTCTGATTAACACGCTACCATTAATCTTCTTTCTGGTGTTTTGTCCTGTCATTTCCCTCTGGATGACATTTCTTCAGGACGGCGACGCAAACGTTCATATTGCCGCGATAGTTTTTTTTGATATGTTGCTGAGACGAACTTTCGTTCAGCACGACATCAGTTAAGACAAAACAGGACGGGGAAATGGCTAAGGTATCACTGGAAAAAGACAAGATTAAATTTCTGCTGGTTGAAGGTGTGCATCAAAAGGCAATCGATAGCCTTCGCGCAGCAGGTTACACCAACATTGAATTTCATAAAGGCGCGCTGGACTCCGAACAGCTGAAAGCGTCGATCCGTGATGCCCATTTCATCGGCCTGCGTTCCCGTACCCATCTGACTGAAGAGATTTTCGCCGCGGCGGAAAAACTGGTTGCCGTGGGTTGCTTCTGCATCGGTACCAACCAGGTCGATCTGAACGCCGCCGCGAAGCGCGGTATTCCGGTGTTTAACGCGCCATTCTCGAATACCCGTTCGGTGGCCGAGCTGGTCATCGGTGAGCTGCTGCTGCTGCTGCGCGGCGTGCCGGAAGCCAACGCCAAGGCGCATCGCGGTGTATGGAATAAGCTGGCGGTCGGCAGCTTTGAAGCGCGCGGCAAGAAACTGGGGATTATCGGTTACGGCCATATCGGTACCCAGCTCGGCATTCTGGCGGAATCGCTGGGGATGCATGTCTTCTTCTATGATATTGAAAATAAACTGCCGCTCGGCAACGCCACCCAGGTTCAGCATCTCTCCGACCTGCTGAACATGAGCGATGTGGTCAGCCTGCACGTGCCGGAAAACGCCTCCACCAAAAACATGATGGGTGCGGAAGAGCTGGCGCTGATGAAGCCGGGCGCGCTGCTGATCAACGCCTCCCGCGGTACCGTGGTGGATATTCCGGCGCTATGCGATGCGCTGGCGAGTAAGCATCTGGCCGGGGCGGCTATCGACGTCTTCCCGACAGAACCCGCCACCAACAGCGACCCCTTCACTTCGCCGCTGTGCGAGTTTGATAACGTGATCCTGACTCCGCATATCGGCGGTTCGACCCAGGAAGCGCAGGAGAACATCGGTCTGGAAGTGGCTGGCAAGCTGGCGAAGTACTCTGACAACGGGTCAACCCTGTCGGCAGTTAACTTCCCGGAAGTTTCTCTGCCGCTGCATGGCGGCCGCCGTCTGCTGCATATCCATGAGAACCGGCCGGGCGTCCTGACCGCCATCAACCAGATCTTCGCCGCGCAGAGCATCAACATTGCCGCGCAGTATCTGCAAACGTCGCCGCAGATGGGTTACGTGGTTATTGATATTGAAGCGGAAGAAGATGTTGCCCAGCAGGCGCTGCAGGCAATGAAAGCGATCCCGGGGACTATCCGCGCCCGTCTGCTGTTCTAATCATTTTTGCCTCTCGGGCAGGTCGCGTACCTGCCCGTTTTTTTGTTAATACTTTCCAGGCTGAAATTCTCGTCCTCGCGTACCTACCAACACCAGGTTTTTCCCGGGGTGATCACCGCCGGCAGCGGGATATCCCACTCTTCACTTGGCAGGCTATCCACCTGCTGGCAGTCGTGCGCGTAGCCTATCGGCTGCAGGCGATACTGCTGCCAGTTTTGCAGCGTACGGTCGTAAAAACCGCCGCCCATCCCCAGCCGCTGACCACTGACATCGAAGGCCACCAGCGGGGTCACCAGCACATCGAGTTCAGCGAGCGGCAGCACGTCCCGCACATCGAGCTTCGGTTCGCGGATTTTCAGGCGATTCACTATCAGTTGGCTCTGAGGATGGTAGTGTAAAAACAACAGGTTTCCGGGGCTAAACGGATGCAGCACCGGGAGATACACCCGCTTGCCGGCGCGCCAGAGCTGGTCGATCAGCGGCTGGGTGTCCAGCTCGCCGTCAAAGGAGAGGAACAGCGCCACGGTATGAGCGAGTATGACCGGCGGCCAGGCCATCATCCGCTCCGCGGCCTGTTGGGCAAACAGGCGCTGTTGCTCCGGGCTGAGCGCGCGGCGACGCTCGCGGATCTGCTGGCGAATATGCTGTCTGGAGAGCGGGATATCAGGCTGTAGGGTCATACAGGTCTCATTACGAGCAAGCGAAACAGTACGAGGAAGTGTAATACAGGGCGGCAGCAGCCGAAAACAGGAGTGTTGGGATAATGCGAACTAAAGAAGGGAATCTCCGAGATGCCGCCGCAGGCTGTAACCCTTGAACCCTTGGTTCAAGGTGAATGTGTCGTCACAGTTTTAAGGCTTCTCGGACGAACCGAGCATGCTCACCAACCGTGGAGCGCCACATTCTTGTGGTATGAAATATCGGCTCAGGGGACTGGCCCGCTTGCAAACATCTCAGAGAAATTTTGTTCTGGAATTACTCTAACACAGTTAACTGCAAAGTGTTATTCAAACTTTGACCCTGGTCTTTCGCTTATGCGACCTTGCTCAAGCAATGCCTGTTCAATGGTCTGCTGAAGCATCCGAATGCGCTGCTCCATGCTCGAAGCGTAGTCGCGGGTCTTCGCTTTTTCCTGAGTCAACTCATAGCTGATGTTCAACGCGGCGATGAAGACCAGCTGCTCAGTATTTGTGACTCTAGTGCGTTCTTTTAAATCTTGCAACCGCTGATTAAGGTCTTCAGCTGCCTGATTCAGGGCATCCCTTTGTTCAGGCGGGCAATTCACTCGCAGTGAACGGCCGAAAATTTGGAGATCTACGGGTTGTGCAGACATGCCACCTTCCTGCTGATTGACTGCGCTGCCTTCACATCCGAGCCTGGGTCTGCGAAGGGGCGACACTATAGCTACCCTGGTGCAGGGATACAAGCCCTTTTCTGGTTCACCAGGGTCCAAAGTGGTAGCATATCATGAATATTCCTCCCAACGATGACGAATGCGCATGTCTATACAGAACGAAATGCCTGGTTACAACGATGTAGACCAGTTACTGAACCAACAAGGGGTCGGCCTCACCCCAGCCGAAATGCACGGTTTGATCAGCGGATTGCTGTGCGGCGGCAACACGGACAGCAGCTGGCTGCCGCTGGTGCACGACCTGACCAACGAAGGGCTCGCCTTTGGTCATGAACTGGCCCAGGCGCTGCGTAACATGCATTCCGCCATCAGCGATTCACTGGATGACGACGGTTTCCTCTTTCAACTGTATCTACCGGAAGGCGATGCGGTAAGCGTCTTCGACCGCGCCGACGCTCTCGCCGGTTGGGTCAACCATTTCCTGCTCGGCCTTGGCGTCAGCCAACCGAAGCTGGATAAAGTGAAAGACGAGACCGGGGAAGCGATTGACGATCTGCGTAATATTGCCCAACTGGGCTACGATGAAGACGAAGATCAGGAAGAGCTGGAGATGTCTCTGGAGGAGATTATCGAGTATGTCCGCGTTGCCGCACTGCTGTGCCACGACACTTTTTCTCGTCAGCAGCCAACCGCACCGGAAGTCCGCAAACCGACATTACACTAACTAAAATTCGTTCAGGGGGCGTCATGACTCAGCAGGAATTTCTCTCGCGTCGCCAGGCGCTGCTGGCGCAGATGCAGCCAGGCAGTGCGGCGCTGATTTTCGCTGCACCGGAAGCGGTGCGTAGCGCAGATTCGGAATATCCCTACCGGCAGAACAGCGATTTTTGGTACTTCACCGGCTTCAACGAACCGGAAGCGCTGCTGGTGTTGATCAAAAGCGATGAAACGCACAACCATAGCGTGCTGTTTAACCGGGTTCGCGATCTGACCGCTGAGATCTGGTTCGGTCGCCGTCTGGGCCAGGATGCCGCGCCGGCGAAGCTCGGTGTGGATCGTGCGCTGGCGTTTAGCGAAATCAACCAGCAGCTGTATCAGCTGCTCAACGGCCTGGATGCTATCTACTTCGCCCAGGGTGAATATGCCTATGCCGATGAGATTGTGTTTAACGCCCTCGAAAAACTGCGCAAAGGCTCGCGCCAGAATCTGCAGGCGCCGAACTCGGTCATCGACTGGCGGCCCATCGTGCATGAGATGCGCCTGTTTAAATCTGCGGAAGAGCTGGCAGTGATGCGCCGCGCCGGCGAAATTTCCGCCCTTGCCCATACCCGGGCGATGGAAAAATGTCGCCCTGGCATGTTCGAGTATCAGCTGGAAGGCGAAATTCTCCATGAATTCAACCGCCACGGCGCGCGTTTCCCGTCCTATAACACCATCGTTGGCGGTGGCGAAAACGGCTGCATTCTGCACTACACCGAAAACGAATCCGAGCTGCGCGATGGCGATTTAGTGCTGATTGACGCCGGCTGCGAATACCGCGGCTATGCGGGCGATATCACCCGCACCTTCCCGGTTAACGGTAAATTCAGCAAACCGCAGCGTGAAATCTACGACATCGTGCTGGAGTCGCTGGAAACCGCGCTGGAGCTTTATCGTCCGGGCACCTCCATTTATGAAGTTAATCAGGAAGTGGTGCGCATTATGATTACCGGCCTGGTGCGGCTGGGGATCCTGAAAGGCGAGATTGACGAGCTCATCGCCAACAACGCCCACCGCCCGTACTTTATGCATGGCCTGAGCCACTGGTTGGGTCTGGATGTGCACGATGTCGGTAATTACGACACCGACCGTTCGCGGGTACTGGAACCGGGAATGGTGCTGACCGTCGAGCCGGGGCTGTATATCGCCACCGATGCCGACGTACCGGCCCAATATCGCGGCATCGGCATTCGTATTGAAGATGACATCGTCATTACCGAAGACGGCAACGAAAATCTCACCGCCAGCGTGGTGAAGAAGGCGGATGAGATCGAGGCGCTGATGGCGGCGGCGCGCCAGTCATGAGCGTGCTGATCGTCGGCGGCGGGATGACCGGGGCGACGCTCGCGCTGGCCATCTCCCGTTTGACCGGCGGCGCCCTGCCGGTCCATCTGATTGAGGCGCAGGATCCGCATTCGTCACGCCATCCCGGTTTTGACGATCGGGCAATTGCCCTGGCGGCCGGTACCTGCCAGCAGCTGGCGCGCATTGGTATCTGGCAGACCCTGGCTAAACGAGCGACGCCCATCCAGCGGGTCCACGTCAGCGACCGTGGTCACGCTGGTTTTGTGAACCTGGCGGCGGCCGACTACGGCTTGTCGGCGCTGGGGCAGGTGGTTGAACTCCACGATGTCGGCCAGCGGCTGTTTAGCCTGCTGCGCGAGGCGCCGGGCGTCACCCTGCACTGTCCGGCGAAAGTGGAAGCGGTCAGCCGCCACGAGGAGAGCGTCAGCCTTACGCTTGAGGGCGGCGAAATCATCAACGGTAAGCTGCTGGTGGCGGCGGACGGTTCCCGTTCGTCGCTGGGCGCTCACTGCGGCATCAGCTGGCAGCAGCAGCCGTATGAGCAGATAGCGATCATTGCTAACGTTAGCACTGCGTTGCCGCACGAAGGCCGCGCCTTCGAGCGCTTTACCGAGCATGGTCCGCTGGCGATGCTGCCGATGTCGCAAGGGCGCTGTTCGCTGGTGTGGTGCCATCCGCAGTCGCGGCGCGACGAGGTACAGAGCTGGTCTGACGAACGTTTTTGTCAGGCGTTACAGCAGGCATTCGGCTGGCGGCTGGGGCGTATTACCCATGCCGGTAAGCGCAGCGTCTATCCGTTAGCCTTAACCACCGCCACCCGTGCGGTGTCGCATCGCCTTGCGCTGGTCGGTAATGCGGCGCAGACGCTGCATCCGATCGCCGGGCAGGGCTTTAACCTCGGCCTGCGCGACGTGATGAGCCTGGCGGAGATGCTTGCCGATGCGCACGTGGCCCGCGACGATGTGGGCGATTATTCCCTGCTGTGCCGCTACCAGGCACGGCGGGCAGGTGATAAAGCCGCCACTATCGGTGTCACCGATGGGCTGGTGCATCTGTTTGCCAACCGTTGGGCGCCGCTGGTGGCGGGGCGCAACGTCGGTCTGATGGCCATGGACTTAATTACCCCGGCGCGCGATGCGCTGGCGCAGCGTACCCTCGGTTGGGTTCCCCGTTAAGGAGTAAAACGTGCAAAGTGTTGATGTTGCCATTGTTGGCGGTGGAATGGTGGGACTGGCGGTAGCCTGCGGTTTACAGGGCAGCGGCCTGCGCGTCGCGGTGCTGGAGAAAGCAGCGCCGCAGCCTCTGGCCGCCGATGCGCCGCCGGCGCTGCGCGTTTCGGCGATCAATGCCGCCAGCGAAAAGTTGCTGACTAAGCTGGATGTCTGGCGCGAGATCGTCGCCCAGCGCGCCAGCTGCTATCACGGCATGGAAGTGTGGGACAAAGACAGCTTCGGCCGCATTAGCTTCGATGACCAGAGTATGGGCTTCAGCCATCTGGGCCATATTATTGAAAATGCCGTGGTGCATCACGCATTGTGGCAGAAAGCGCAGCGCTGCGCTGACGTCACCCTGCTGGCGCCTGCGGAACTACAGCAGGTGGCGTGGGGTGAAAACGAAGCCTTTCTCAGCCTGCAGGACGGCAGCATGTTGACCGCGAGGTTGGTGGTGGGCGCTGATGGCGCGAATTCATGGCTGCGTAATAAGGCCGATATTCCGCTGACCTTCTGGGATTACCACCATCATGCGCTGGTGGCGACGATTCGCACCGCTGAGCCGCATCAGGCGGTGGCACGCCAGGCGTTCCATGGCGAGGGTATTCTGGCCTTCCTGCCGCTCAGCGATCCGCACCTGTGCTCGATCGTCTGGTCGCTGTCGCCAGCGGAAGCGAAGCGGATGCAGGAGGCTGATGAAGCCACCTTCAACCAGGCGCTGAATATCGCCTTCGATAATTGCCTCGGCCTCTGCCAGCTGGCAAGCGAACGTGAAGTCTTCCCGCTGACCGGCCGCTATGCCCGTCAGTTCGCCGCCCATCGTCTGGCGCTGGTTGGCGATGCCGCGCATACCATCCACCCGCTGGCCGGGCAGGGGGTGAACCTTGGCTTTATGGACGCCGCCGAGCTTATCGACGAGTTGAGGCGCCTGCATGCGCAGGGGAAAGATATCGGCCAGCATTTGTACCTGCGCCGCTATGAGCGCAGCCGCAAACACAGCGCCGCGCTGATGCTGGCGGGTATGCAGGGATTCCGCGAAATGTTCTCCGGCAGCCATCCGGCGAAGAAATTCCTCCGCGACATGGGGCTCAAACTGGCCGATTCGCTGCCTGGCGTAAAACCGCAGCTGATTCGTCAGGCGATGGGCCTCAACGATCTCCCCGCCTGGTTACGTTAACCCCGTCACACTTCTTTTACCCGGCCTGCGTGCCGGGTTTTCTCCCTCATTTGAAATATTCTAATTTCACCTCTTTTTTCGCATTAGTTTTATTAACGCGCTCTTTTTTTTGTTAAAGAAATTAGGCCCGTAAAATCGCATAAAACACCATCATTGCCTTATCGATGAAAGCTTAATGTTAATTTTATGTGGCATAAATCGCTTTTTTCCAGTCAATAACTCTGTAGGCTTTTCGGCGGATTTTAGTCATAAGCTAATGTGATGCCCTGAATGAACTTATGGTTTAGCGCCGGGTTCGGTGGTAAGTTCAGGCAAAAGAGAACGTTTGCGTCGGCGTCCGTCAGCGGTGCCGTCGCCGAATTTCGTGGCGCAAAATCGCCGACAATCTCGTGGCTGGTTCCGTTTTATTCGATGAGGAAAAGATGGCTCAACAGACTCCGTTGTATGAACAACACACGCTATGCGGCGCTCGCATGGTGGATTTCCATGGCTGGATGATGCCGCTGCATTACGGATCCCAGATTGATGAGCACCATGCGGTGCGCGGCGATGCAGGGATGTTCGATGTGTCGCATATGACCATCGTCGATTTCCACGGCAGCCGGATCCGCGAGTTCTTGCGCTATTTGCTGGCCAACGATGTGGTGAAGCTGACCACCCCAGGCAAAGCGCTCTACACGGGAATGCTTACCGCCTCCGCTGGCGTCATCGATGACCTGATTGTCTATTTCCTTTCTGAAGATTATTTCCGCCTCGTTGTTAACTCCGCCACCCGCGAAAAAGACCTCGCCTGGATCTCCGAGCAAGCTGAACCTTACGGCCTTGAAATTACCGTTCGCGACGATCTGTCGCTGATCGCGGTGCAGGGCCCCCAGGCGAAAGCGAAGGCGGCGACGCTGTTTACTGATGCGCAGCGTCAGGCCGTGGAAGGCATGAAGCCGTTCTTTGGCGTGCAGTCCGGCGACCTGTTTATCGCCACCACCGGTTATACCGGCGAAGCGGGCTATGAAATTGCGATGCCGAACGAGCAGGCCGCTGATTTCTGGCGCGGTCTGCTGGATGCCGGCGTTAAGCCGTGCGGTCTCGGCGCGCGTGACACCCTACGCCTGGAGGCCGGGATGAACCTGTATGGCCAGGAGATGGACGAAGGCGTCTCGCCGCTGGCGGCGAACATGGGTTGGACTATCGCCTGGGAGCCCGCCGATCGTAACTTTATCGGTCGCGAAGCGCTGGAGATGCAGCGCGAAAAAGGCACCGAGCAACTGGTTGGCCTGGTGATGACCGAGAAAGGCGTCCTGCGCGGCGGCCTGCCGGTCCGTTTTACCGATAGCGACGGTAATCAAAAAGAAGGCATTATCACCAGCGGCACCTTCTCGCCGACCCTGGGCTACAGCATCGCGCTGGCTCGCGTACCGGCCGGGATTGGCGACACCGCGGTGGTGCAAATTCGTAACCGTGAAATGCCGGTAAAAGTGACTAAACCTGGTTTTGTACGCAATGGCAAAGCCATTGTGTGATTTCCCTTTTTTGGAGATGAATTGATGAGCAACGTACCAGCAGAACTGAAATACAGCAAAGAACACGAATGGCTGCGTAAAGAAGCGGACGGCACCTATACCGTCGGGATCACCGAGCATGCGCAGGAGCTGCTGGGCGACATGGTTTTCGTTGACCTGCCGGAAGTGGGCGCCACCGTTGAAGCGGGCGCTGATTGCGCCGTTGCCGAATCCGTGAAAGCGGCTTCTGATATCTACGCGCCGATTAGCGGTGAAATCGTTGCCGTCAACGAAGAGCTGAACGACTCGCCGGAACTGGTCAACAGCGACCCGTACAGCGACGGCTGGATCTTCAAAATTAAAGCCAGCGACGAAGCGCAGGTTGCCGCGCTGCTGGATGCGACCGCTTATGAAGCTCTGTTAGAAGACGAATAAATACGCTTCATCCTTCACGCTGCAGGGGCGTTGGCTTCCTGGCTCCCCGGTCACTTACTTTTGTAAGCTCCCGGGGAGTCGCTGTGTCGCCGCCTTCCTGCAACGCGAATGATTTTGCGTATTCTGGCCCGGTAAGCATCAGCGCTTGCCGGGCAAACCAGTCAGACAATCACGATTCACCGCACGTTTCAGGAACCATCGCTCATGACTCAGACTTTAAGTCAGCTTGAAAACCGCGACGCCTTTATTGAACGTCACATTGGCCCGGACGCTCAGCAGCAGCAAGAGATGCTGAAGACCGTCGGCGCGGATTCGCTTAACGCCCTGATTGGCCAGATTGTGCCGCAGGATATCCAGCTGGCGACCCCACCGCAGGTGGGCGACGCGACTACCGAATTCGCCGCGCTGGCGGAGCTGAAGGCGATTGCCGGTCGCAACAAGCGCTTCAAGTCTTACATCGGCATGGGCTACACCGCCGTGCAGCTGCCGCCGGTCATTCAGCGCAACATGCTGGAAAACCCGGGCTGGTATACCGCCTATACTCCTTACCAGCCGGAAGTCTCCCAGGGCCGTCTGGAATCGCTGCTCAACTTCCAGCAGGTCACGCTGGATCTGACCGGGCTGGATATCGCTTCCGCTTCGCTGCTCGATGAAGCCACCGCCGCCGCCGAAGCGATGGCGATGGCCAAACGCGTCAGTAAACTGAAGAACGCCAACCGTTTCTTCGTTGCCGCCGACGTCCATCCGCAAACCCTGGACGTGGTGCGCACCCGCGCGGAAACTTTCGGCTTCGACGTGATCGTCGATGACGCCGACAAAGTGCTCGATCACCAGGATGTCTTTGGCGTGCTGCTGCAGCAGGTGGGCACCACCGGTGAAATCCACGATTACAGCAAACTGATCGCCGAGCTGAAAGCGCGCAAAGTGATTGTCAGCGTCGCCGCCGACTTTATGGCGCTGGTGCTGCTGACGGCGCCGGGCAAGCAGGGCGCGGATATTGTCTTCGGTTCCGCCCAACGCTTCGGCGTGCCGATGGGCTATGGCGGCCCGCACGCGGCCTTCTTCGCGGCGAAAGATGAATTCAAACGCTCCATGCCGGGCCGGATTATCGGCGTATCGAAAGATGCGGCGGGTAATACCGCGCTGCGCATGGCGATGCAGACTCGCGAGCAGCATATCCGCCGCGAGAAAGCGAACTCCAACATTTGTACCTCGCAGGTTCTGCTGGCCAACATCGCCAGCCTCTACGCGGTATTCCACGGCCCGGCGGGCCTGAAACGTATCGCTGGCCGCATTCATCGCCTGACCGATATTCTGGCCGACGGCCTGCAGAAGAAAGGGCTGAAGCTGCGTCATGCGCACTACTTCGATACCCTGTGCGTGGAAGTGGCGGATAAAGCTGCGGTGCTGGCGCGTGCCGAAGCGCTGCAGATTAACCTGCGTAGCGATATTCATGGCGCGGTTGGCATTACGCTCGATGAAGCGACCACCCGCGAAGATGTGCTGAACCTGTTCCGCGCCATCGTCGGCGACGATCACGGTCTGGATATCGATACCCTGGATAAAGACGTGGCGCTGGATAGCCGTTCGATCCCGGCGGCGATGCTGCGCGACGATGCGATCCTCACCCATCCGGTGTTTAACCGCTACCATAGCGAAACCGAGATGATGCGCTACATGCATGCGCTGGAGCGTAAAGATCTGGCGCTGAACCAGGCGATGATCCCGCTGGGCTCCTGCACCATGAAACTGAACGCCGCGGCGGAGATGATCCCGATCACCTGGCCGGAATTTGCCGAGCTGCACCCGTTCTGTCGGGTCGAGCAGGCGGAAGGTTATCATCAGATGATCGCCCAGCTTTCTGACTGGCTGGTGAAACTGACCGGCTATGACGCCGTCTGTATGCAGCCGAACTCCGGCGCGCAGGGCGAGTATGCTGGCCTGCTGGCGATTCGCCACTATCACGAAAGCCGCAACGAAGGCCATCGCGATATCTGCCTGATCCCAAGCTCCGCGCACGGCACCAACCCGGCTTCCGCGCAGATGGCGGGTATGCAGGTCGTGGTCGTTGCCTGCGACAAAAACGGCAACATCGATCTTGCCGACCTGCGTGAAAAAGCAGAGCAGGCAGGGGCGAATCTCTCCTGCATCATGGTCACCTATCCGTCAACCCACGGCGTGTATGAAGAGACCATCCGTGAAGTGTGCGAGATCGTGCACCAGTTCGGCGGCCAGGTTTATCTCGATGGCGCCAACATGAACGCCCAGGTCGGGATCACTTCTCCGGGCTTTATCGGCGCCGACGTTTCGCACCTCAACCTGCATAAAACCTTCTGCATTCCGCACGGCGGCGGCGGTCCAGGTATGGGCCCTATCGGTGTGAAAGCGCACCTGGCGCCGTTTGTACCGGGCCACAGCGTGGTACAGATTGAAGGCATGCTGACCCGTCAGGGCGCGGTTTCCGCCGCGCCGTTCGGCAGCGCTTCCATTCTGCCGATCAGCTGGATGTATATCCGCATGATGGGCGCGGAAGGCCTGAAGCAGGCGAGCCAGAACGCGATCCTTAACGCCAACTATATCGCTACCCGGCTGAAAGAGGCTTACCCGGTGCTCTATACCGGCCGCGATGGTCGCGTGGCGCACGAATGTATTCTCGATATTCGTCCGCTGAAAGAAGAGACCGGCATTAGCGAGCTGGATATTGCTAAACGCCTGATCGACTTTGGTTTCCATGCGCCGACCATGTCCTTCCCGGTTGCCGGGACGCTGATGGTTGAGCCGACAGAATCGGAAAGCAAGGTAGAGCTGGACCGCTTTATTGACGCCATGCTGGCGATCCGCGCGGAAATCGACCGCGTCAAAGCCGGTGAATGGCCGCTGGAAGACAACCCGCTGGTGAACGCGCCGCACACCCAGGGTGAGCTGGTGAGCGAGTGGAACCATCCGTACAGCCGCGAGCTGGCGGTATTCCCGGCTGGGTTGCACAACAAGTACTGGCCGACGGTGAAACGTCTGGATGATGTCTACGGCGACCGCAACCTGTTCTGCTCCTGCGTGCCGATGAGCGAATACCAGTAAGTGGTGAATTAGCTAAACTTTTAAAGGCGCTGCGGCGCCTTTATTTTTTGGAGAGAAGGTATGGCGATAGCTCTGATTAGCGGCGCGAGCCGCGGCATAGGCCGGGCGACGGCGCTGCTGCTGGCGCAGGAAGGGTATACCGTCGCGGTTAATTATCATCACAACATTAACGCCGCCACCGAAGTGGTCAATACCATTGTTGAATCTGGCGGCAAAGCCACGGCGCTGCGGGCGGATATCAGCGATGAAGCGCAGGTGATGGCGATGTTTGAGGCGGTTGACCGCATGGGCGAACCGTTGACGGCATTGGTCAACAATGCCGGGATCCTGTTTACCCAATGTACGGTGGAGAGCCTGAGCGCTGAGCGTACTAACCGCGTGCTGGTCACCAACGTCACCGGCTACTTCCTCTGTTGTCGTGAGGCGGTAAAGCGCATGGCGCATCGGCATGGCGGCAAGGGCGGGGCGATAGTTAACGTGTCGTCGGCGGCCTCGCGCCTTGGCGCGCCGGGCGAGTACGTTGACTATGCCGCGTCGAAAGGGGCGGTAGATACCCTGACCACCGGGCTGGCGCTGGAAGTGGCGGCGCAAGGGATCCGGGTGAACGGCGTGCGTCCGGGGCTGATTTATACCAAGATGCATGCTTCCGGCGGCGAACCGGGACGCGTGGACCGGGTAAAAAATTCGCTACCGATGCAGCGCGGCGGCCAGCCGGAAGAGGTCGCTCAGGCCATTGCCTGGCTGCTGAGCGACAAAGCGTCGTATGTGACGGGCAGCTTCCTCGAACTGGCGGGCGGTAAATAACCCGTAGATGTCTATTGCCCGGCGGCGCTGCGCTTGCCGGGCCTACAGGGTAACCTTCCCGGATGGCGGCTACGCCTTATCCGGGCTACCCAACGATGCGTACCCGTAGCCCGGCTGAGCGCAGCGCGAGCCGGGTAACCTTCCCGCATGCGGCTACGCCTTATCCGGGCTACCCAACGATGCCTACCCGTAGCCCGGCTAAGCGCAGCGCGAGCCGGGGAAACCGACGGTCTACCAGGAGGCCAGCCACAGCCTCAGGCGCATTCCCCAACCGCTGGTCCAGCCGGTGGTAACCGACTTCACCTCGCCTTGAGAAATGACTACCAGCGTTGGCGTTACCCGAATGTCCCACTGCCGCGCCAGTTGGCCGCTCGGGTCATTCACCGTCGGCAGCGTCATTTTCTTCTTGGTCAGCCACTTCTCCAGCGCGGCGTTATCGCCGGAACGCAGGGCTACCGTCAGCACATTGCCGCCGTCGGCGGCAAGTGATGCCACCGACGGCGTGGTATAGCGACAGACTCCGCACCAGGTCGCCCAGACGTACAGCAGCAGCGGCTTTTGCTGGCTCATGGCGTTCAGATCCAGCGTCCTGCCGTCGAGTGTCTGCAGCGATGTGGCGCTGACGTTTTGCGGCAGCGCGGGCTGGCGAAAATAATCCACCGCCAGGCTCACCGCCGCGCCAATCAGCAGCCACACCGCCAGCTCGCGCAGCCAGCGCCTGATTTTACTGGCCACGGGCTTTCCCCAGCTGTTCTTTCACCAGCCCCTCCAGGTCTTCAGCAGGGATCGCGCCGGCCACCATCTGATCGCCGATGATGGTCGCCGGGGTGCCCTGAATATTCAGCACCTGCGACAAAATCAGGTTCATCTTCAGCGAATCCATGGTCTTGTCATCAATACTGACGCCATCGGTGGCGGTTTTCTTCTGTGCGGCGGCGATACTGGCGTCATCGTGATAGCCTTTTTTTGCCATCAGCCGCTGATGCAGCGCCCAGAATTTATCGGGCTGCTGACGCCAGGTGGAGAGCGCGGCTTTAGCGGCATTCACCGAACTCTGCCCTTTAAACGGCAGCAGCTTAACGATGAGCTGAATATCCGGATTATCGTGGACGATTTTTTCCAGCAGCGGATCAAACTGTTTGCAGTAAGGACAGTTGTAATCGGTAAACGAGACGATTGTGAGTTTTGGCTCTTTCGCGCCGGTGCGCGGGCTATTCGGATCGTTAAACAGCAGCTGGGCTAACTGGTCATTACCGTTCGATTGCGGTTTTTCCGCCGGCGCGGCGAAGCTGAAGGCCGATACGCACAGCAGTAATAAGGCGGTGATAGCTCTCATGTTATTTTCCTTTAGCGGCGGACAGGGTGGCGAGAAGTTGTTCGCGGTCTAACAGCGCAGGCAGGATCTCTCCCTGCGGCAATCCCGGTCCGTAAATCTGGTTAAACGGCACCGCGGCGTTGCCGCGTGCGGTTAAAAACTGACTAATGTCGGCGGAGGGTCGGCTCCAGTCGCCGCGTAAGGCGACCACGTCTGGCGCTGATAGCGCCTGCTGGATGTCGTCGCGCAGCAGCACGTTGTATTTATTGGCTTTACAGGTCACGCACCAGTCGGCGGTGACATCAATAAATACCCGTTTATGCTCCGCAAGGCCGTTAGCGATAGCCTGCTCGCTGAGCGGCTGCCAGTTAACCCGGTCGCGGCGCGGGCCCTGGCCGTCCTGTTGGACGACAAAGGCGACGGCGCCCGCCACAACGATGGCCAGAGCGCCCGCGCGCAGCGCCGTACGCCAGCGGTAGCGCCAGGCGGTGGCCAATAGCAGGCCGATGGCCAGAATCACCAGCAGGGTAAGCACCGGCGTGCGGCCGATGTGGATCGTCAGCAGGCTAACCAGCCATAGTGCTGAACCAAGCATCATTAGCCCCAACACCACGCGCAGATGATTCATCCAGCGGCCTGGACGTGGAAGTCGTTGCGCCAGCCCCGGCCAGGCGACAATAAGCAGCCACGGCAGGCTCATGCCGATCCCCATGGCGAAGAAAATCCCCCACAGCAGCGGCAACGGCGCCACCAGCGCCACCGACACGGCGGTACCGAGGAACGGCGCGGTACAGGGCGTCGCCAGCAGGGTGGCGAAGGCGCCCTGCCAAAAATGGCCCATCAAGCCGTTGCCGCCGCGGGTGGCGAGGAAGGTACTGGCGCTGGAGGAGAGACGGATTTCGAATAGTCCCAATAAACTGGCGCTGAACAGCACCATCACCAGTGCCATCGCGCCGATAAACCACGGGTTCTGGAACTGGATCCCCCAGCCGAGCGCCTGATTACCTAAGCGTAGCGCGGTCATCATCAGCGCCAGCGCCAGGAAGGAGACGACGATCCCGCATACCGAGGCGAGGAACTGCCGCCGCACCGCGCCGCGTTCGCGACGTTCGGTTTGCACCAGCGAGCCGAGCTTCATCGCCAGTACCGGCAGCACGCACGGCATTACGTTGAGAATAAGCCCGCCGGCCAGCGCCATCAGCAGCACCCAGCCTAATGCCACTCCTGCCGCGGCGCTGCCGGCGGCGACGGCGATTTGGCTTTCCTGCGCCTGGCCGCTATCGGCCAGCACCAGCGACAGCGTTTTGCCGCTCAGGTCCGGCGCCGCTTCGCCCCAGCTATCGGTGACCGGTACGGTGGCGGTTAACGTATCGCCGCGGCTGGTAAAACTCGGCGTGCCGAAATCGACATCCTCCATGCTGTCGATAAACAGCGCTGGCTGCTGCCAGCCGGCATCGCGGCGGGCAGTTACCGTCAGCTTTCCGCTGACGTAGCTGGCGCTAAGCGCCGAGGTGAGACCGTCGCGCAGCGGCAGCGTGCCCATCGCGCGGGTGAAATCGTAATTAAATTGCTCCCCCGCCGGAGCCGTCATATCCAGCGAAAAGGGGTAGTCAGTGAGAATGCAGACATTGCTGCAGGTAGAGAGCGTCAGGACGCCGCTAAGCGTCGGCGGTATTTTCCCGCGCAGGGTCATCGGGAAGCTGACGTCGCCGTGATACCCCTGAGTGGAAATACCCGCGACGTCGAAGCGCTGCGGCGTCGGCCAGCGCCAGTTAACCTCCAGCGGCGTGTGCCAGGCGATAGCTGGCGTGATGCCGCCTTCGCCCGGCGAACGCCAGTGGGTTTTCCAGCCCTTTTCCAGCGCTACGTCTAAAAGCAGTCGGGTGTCGCCATTGCTTCCGCTTTGCGCCCGCAGGCGCACGCTGGCGTGTTGATTGTCGGCGACGCGCAGCCAGCCGCTATCGGCGGCCTGGCTGACGGGCAGCCATAGCCAAAGCAGGCAGACCAGCAGTCGCCTGAATACCATAAACATAAATTTTCTCCGTAAGTAATAAATTAACCTGAGCTGTCAGGAGAATTAATCACTCACGGAAGACGCATAATCGCAGATGCACCCGCAATCGGGGTGGGGAGATAACGCGGGGAGGCCACTGGCGTTCGATACGCGGCGGGATCGCCGCCAGCACCGCCAGCAGCAGAGTGATAGCCAACAGCGCCCCTTCAAACAGCATCGGCGGAACGGCCATCAGCGACTTGGCGCTGAGCTCGCACGGCGTGACCGGCGCCTCGGCCTTATCCGGGTTTTGCTGTAGCGACGGGCTGTCGGCGGTGAGGTTCATGACCAGCGCGTGCATCCCGGCCATCCGCTGGGCGGTGCAGGTCAGCACCACCAGACAGGCCAGGAGGACAAAAAGAATGGCTTTGCGTTGTCGCTTAATCATGATCGCCTCAAATATTCACGCGGCCTATCTTATCGGGCGAACGCGTTTTGGCAATGGTAAAGCTGTAAAGAAGTGTCTGGCGGATAAGTGATTTGCCCCCTCCCGGCCGGGAGAGGGCGGTCAATTACAGATTCTCGCCGTTGCTGGCGATGACTTCTTTGTACCAGTTAAAGCTCTTTTTGCGCGAGCGGGACATATCGCCGGTGCCGTCGTCGTGTTTATTAACGTAGATGAAGCCGTAGCGTTTGCTGTACTGCCCGGTAGTGAAGGAGACGCAGTCGATGCAGCCCCATGGGGTATAGCCCATCAGATCGACGCCGTCATAAGTCACCGCTTTGATCATCTCTTCGACGTGGGCGCGCAGATAATCGATGCGGTAGTCATCGTTGATGCTGCCGTCGGCTTCGACTTTGTCGTAGGCGCCGAAGCCGTTTTCCACGATAAACAGCGGCTTCTGGTAGCGCTCATACAGTTCGCACAGGGCGTAGCGCAGGCCAACCGGGTCAATCTGCCAGCCCCAGTCGGAGGCTTTGACGTGCGGGTTCGGCACGCTGCCTTCGAAACCGGAAATGGCATCGCCGGTGCCGCCCTCAGCTTTCACCGCGTTGGTCATGTAGTAGCTGAAGCCGAGGTAGGCGCAGGTGCCTTCGCGCAGGATCTGCGTGTCGCCGTCTTCCATTTTGATGTTGAAGCCACGGCGTTCCCATTCATTCAACACATAGCTCGGGTAGTAACCGCGCAACTGGACATCGGTAAAGACGTAGCGTTCGCGCATCGACTCCTGGGCGAACATGACATCTTCCGGTTTGCAGGAATAAGGGTAGAGGGCGACCATCGCCAGCATGCAGCCGACCTGCATATCCGGGTTGATACGACGGGCCGCTTTCACCGCCAGCGCGCTGGCGACGAACTGGTGATGCAGCACCTGGTACATGGTCTCTTCCGGATTTTCATGCTCGGTATAGACCACGCCGGAACAGCAGTAGCCGAACAGCGGCGCGCGCCAGTTGCGCTGGTTATTGATCTCGTTGAAGGTCATCCAGTATTTCACTTTGTGCTTATAGCGCTCGAAGACCACTTCGGCGAAGCGTACAAAGAAATCGACCACTTTGCGGTTGGTCCAGCCGCCGTACTGCTGTACCAGATGCAGCGGCATTTCAAAGTGGGAAAGGGTGATCACCGGCTCGATGTTGTACTTCAGCAGTTCATCGAACATGTCATCGTAGAATTTCAGCCCTTCTTCATTCGGCTGAGTTTCGTCGCCCTGCGGGAAGATGCGGGTCCAGGCAATAGAGGTGCGGAAGCACTTGAAGCCCATCTCGGCGAACAGCTTGATGTCTTCTTTGTAGTGGCCGTAGAAATCGACCGCTTCATGATTAGGGTAATATTTACCCGCTTCGACCTGGTGGGTGATTTCGCGCGGTACGCCGTGCGCCCCGCCGGTCAGCACGTCGCAGATGCTCGGGCCTTTGCCGCCTTTATTCCAGCCGCCTTCAACCTGATGCGCGGCGACCGCGCCGCCCCACAAAAAGTCTTTGGGAAGAGTCAATTTTTTCATCTTTGCTAATCTCTCTGAATAACTATTGCGATTGAGTCTAGCAAAGCGAAATTGAATGTCACGATATAACAAATTCCGCTAAACGTAATATGTTACATCGAAAAAACAGGCTGTTATTTTTAGCTGATTTTGCGCGCTAATTTACGTCCCAGCGATTCAAGGATATAGATCACCGGAATTTGCGTTGTAATATCGTAGACGCCGCCGATGCGCGTCTGCGGCACGTGCCAGGAGAGATTGAAATCAGCCAGTTTCGCCAGTCGCGAATGCTCGTGGCTGGTAATCGACATCACCTTGCAGCGGTGCAGGCTGAACTGGCTGGCGAAGCGCAGGATCTCTTCGGTTTCGCCGGAGACGGAAAGCACGATCGCCAGCGCGTTACGGGCCATATCATTGGTTACCGGAAAATAGGGGTCGTCAATATGGTTGCTGAATTTCCCGACGTTGGAAAAGAAGCGTGCGCCATATTTCGCCAGCGCGCCGGAGGTGCCGGCGCCGACGAAAATAATACGTTCCGAAGCGAGAATAATATCCACGGCCTGCTCGAGTAATTCATCGAATTCGTCATTATTGACGCTTTTAAAAAAGCTCATAATTTCGCTGGCGCCGATATTTGCCTGTTGAGGCTCATTCTGCTCAAGATATAATTTAAAGCGTACGCGAAATTCAGAGTAGCCCTCGCACTGTAGTTTGCGGCAGAAGCGCAACACGGTGGTGGTGGAGACCCCGGCGGCCTCGGCCAGTTCGCGGATGGTCATGTATATCACTTTGTCACGATTCTTAATGACATAGTGATAGACCATCATCTCAAGATTATTGAGACTGGCGACAGCGGCGTGGGAGAACATACTCACAGTGGCGAACTCACAATTCATAATGACCAGGACGGAATTATATCATGCAGGTCAATGACATTACCTTTTTTCAGCGTTTTCAGGAGGACATCCTTGCCGGGCGCAAAACGATTACTATCCGCGATGCGGCGGAATCGCATTTTAAACCGGGTGACGTCCTGCGCGTTGGGCGCTATGAAGATGACGGCTATTTTTGCACCATCGCCGTGACCGCCACCTCGTCGGTGACGCTCGATACGCTAACTGAACAGCATGCTCAACAGGAGAATATGACCCTCGAACAACTGCGGCAGGTGATTAGGGAAATCTATCCTGCGGAAGATCGGTTTTATGTTATTGAATTCAAACGCCTTTAAATAAAACCGGCACAGCTGTTAGTTGAAATAACATTGTAACATTATGATTTTAATGTATTTACAAATATACATCGTTTTATTTTAGCTAACAGGTGTTCACTGGAATCATTCTCAGTTACCCTAAGTGGGCAATGAAAGCGTTCTTGTTTTCACGGAGTCAAATATGGTGCGCAAACCATTAATCACTCAGGGATATTCTCTGGCAGAGGAAGTTGCCAACAGCATCAGCCACGGGATCGGGCTGGTGTTCGGTATTGTCGGCCTCGTGTTGCTGCTGGTGCAGGCGGTAGACACCAACGCCAGCGCGACGGCGATCACCAGCTACAGCCTGTACGGCGGCAGCATGATTATGCTGTTCCTCGCCTCTACGCTCTATCACGCGATCCCGCATCAGCGGGCGAAACAGTGGCTGAAAAAGTTCGACCACTGCGCTATCTACCTGCTGATTGCCGGGACCTACACGCCGTTTTTGCTGGTGGGGTTGAATTCACCGCTGGCGAAGGGGCTGATGATCGTCATCTGGAGCCTGGCCCTGCTGGGGATCCTGTTTAAGCTGACCATCGCACACCGCTTTAAAATTCTGTCGCTGGTGACTTATCTGACCATGGGCTGGCTGTCGCTTATCGTGGTCTATCAGCTGGCAGTGAAGCTGGCGGTGGGCGGCGTAACGCTGCTGGCGGTCGGCGGGGTGGTGTACTCGCTGGGGGTCATCTTCTACGTCTGCAAACGTATTCCCTATAACCACGCTATCTGGCACGGCTTCGTGCTCGGCGGCAGCGTGTGTCACTTCCTGGCGATCTATCTGTACGTCGGCCAGTCCTGATAAACATTCCACGGTGGCGCTGCGCTTACCGTGGCTACGGTTATCTGCGGCCTGGAAATCCCACGGTGGCGCTACGCTTACCGTGGCTACGGTTATCTGCGGCCTGGAAATCCCACGGTAGCGCTACGCTTACCGTGGCTACGATTATCTGCGGCCTGGAAATCCCACGGTAGTGCTGCGCTTACTGTGGCTACGATACTCTGCCGCCTGGAAATCCCACGGTGGCGCTACGCTTACCGTGGCTACGGTATTTGCAGTCAAGTAGCCCGGCTAAGGCGCGAGCGCCGCAAGCCGGGAGTCATAACGCTTTATTACACGTCTTCCAGCGAATAGGGCAGCGGTTCGATGCGCAGGCTTCCGGCATCGTCGCGCACGCGGAAGATGCTGTCCGGCTCCATATCGTTATTCATCACCACCTGCACCAGCAACTGGCCATCATCCAGCTGAACCGCCGCAAGCACCGTCCCGGTGCGGCGCCAGTTGTCGCCCATTTTCAGCTCCAGATCTTCCCCCGCTTCCGGCACCCGGCTGGCGGTCCCTGACAGCGTCCACAGCGCGCGCTTATTGGCGCCGCGGAATTTCGCCCGCGCCACCATCTCCTGACCGGTGTAGCAGCCTTTCCTGAAGCTGATACCGCCCAGCGCCTGCAGGTTGGTCGCCTGCGGAATGAACTGCCCGCTGTTGGCGCTGTCGATAACCGGCAGACCGGCTTCAATATTCAGCGCCAGCCACTGCTGGCTGTTATTGAGCTGCGCTTCGCCGCGCAGCGCATCGGTAACGCGATTGGCGGTGTCGACATCAGTCACCAGCAGGAAGCGTTCACCTGGATGTTCAAACCACAGCAGGCTGGTGGCGCCTTCGCTGACCACCGGGGCGGCCGCGTCGGGCAGGGCAGCGAACAGCGGCGCCAGCGCGGCGCGCGCCTGGAAGCCGGCCACCCCCAACAGAACCAGATCGTCGTTGGCGGCGATGGTGACTTTAGAGAAGACGGCATATTTTTTCAGTTCGGTCAGCTGTACGTCGCGCAGGCTGCGGCGCTCGATCCATGCGAAGCCGCCGTCGCGGCGGAATACGCGCAGATTGCTCCACATCTTGCCTTTGGCGTCACAGTGGGCGGCAAGCAGATGCTGAGCATCGGTGAGATTGCTCACATCGGCGGTAATCTGCCCCTGCAGATATTTTTCGCTATCCGGCCCGCTAATCGTCGCCAGCGCCCAGTCATCCAGGGTCATCAGCGTTAACGGCAGACGAGCGGAAGAGGAAGGCTGACGCGGAGGAAAAGGTGTAAAAGCCATAGTCATATCCTGAATCGCTTAACGCAGTGTGTGTGACCAATGGTAAAAGAGCTATAGTGCATTGCAAGTGCTTTCAACAGGCCATTTGTGCGCTGGCGTGAGACAGCCGCCTGACGCAGGGAATCAATAAGCCCATCATTATTTTATGGTTTTTATGGAAGGATGCTCGCATTCAGCGATATTCCTGTAAAGTTACGGCAGAAAACGGGTTAAACTAACCTATATTTTGCTGCTGGAAGGTCAACATGGACATTAACAATAAAGCACGTATCCACTGGGCATGCCGCCGCGGGATGCGCGAACTCGACATCTCCATCATGCCGTTCTTTGAGTATGAGTACGATACCCTCAGCGACGCTGACAAACAGCTGTTCATTCGCCTGCTGGAAAACGACGATCCGGATCTGTTCAACTGGCTGATGAACCACGGCAAACCGGCCGATGCGGAGCTGCAGCGGATGGTAACCTTAATTCAGACACGGAATCGGGAACGTGGTCCTGTGGCAATCTGATCTCCGTATCTCCTGGCGCGCGCAGTGGTTTTCCCTGCTGCTCCACGGCGTTGTGGCGGCGCTGGTGCTGTTGGTTCCCTGGCCGCTAAGCTACACCCCGATCTGGCTGCTGCTGTTGTCGCTGGTAGTGTTTGACTGCGTGCGCAGCCAGCGGCGGATCCATGCCCGTCGCGGAGAGATAAAACTGCTCACCGATTCCCGTCTTCGCTGGCAAAACGCCGAATGGGAGATCCTCGGGACGCCGTGGGTCATCAATAGCGGTATGCTGCTGCGTTTACGCCATGTCGATACCCGGCGCGGGCAGCATCTGTGGCTGGCGGCGGATAGCATGGATGCCGGAGAATGGCGCGATCTGCGCCGGCTGGTGCTGCAAAAACCGGCGCAGGAGTAAGCGGCGTCAGGAGAAGTGTTCGGCCATTTCGCCGAGGATCTGCTCGCACCAGCTCTGGATGCGCTCGTCGCTCAGGTCGTACTGATTGGTTTCATCCAGCGCCAGGCCAACGAACAGTTGGCCATCGGCGATAACCGGTTTTGGACTGGTGAACTCATAGCCTTCGGTTGGCCAGTAGCCGACAAACTTCACGCCTTTGGTCGCCAGCTTGTCGTGCAGCATGCCCAGTGCGTCAAGGAACCATTCGCCATAGCCCAGCTGATCGCCCATGCCGTACAGTGCGACGATTTTGCCTTCCAGGTCCAGGGTATCCAGTTGCTCCCAGACCGCCTCCCAGTCTTCCTGAATTTCGCCGAAATCCCAGGTCGGGATGCCGAGGATCAGTACGTCGTACTGGCTCATCAGCGCGGGGGAATCGTCTTTCAGATTGTGCAGCGTCACCAGCTCAGGGCCGATGATATCGCGGATTTTCTCCGCAGCCATTTCGGTATAGCAGGTACTGGAGCCGTAAAAAAGACCTATATTCATCGCGTAAACGTCTCAATTCTTGCCGTGAATTGCGCCCAGTGTACCAGAAAGGCGGCCTCTTAAGGCATAATGAGACCCTATAACGAACAAAGAGGCCGATGTGAAACAGGATCTGGCACAAATCGAACAGTTTCTCGATGCCCTTTGGCTGGAGCGGAATCTGGCGGAGAATACGCTCAGCGCTTACCGTCGCGATCTGACGATGTTAGTCGAGTGGCTGCACCATCGCGGCCTGTCGCTGGCCAGCGTCGGCAGCGACGATCTGCAGGCGCTGCTGGCCGAGCGGCAAACCGGCGGCTACAAAGCAACGAGCACCGCACGTCTGCTCAGCGCCGTGCGCCGGTTCTTCCAGCATCTGTACCGGGAAAAAATTCGCCCGGACGATCCCAGCGCGCTGCTGGCTTCGCCGAAGCTGCCGCAGCGGTTGCCGAAGGATCTCAGCGAGGCGCAGGTTGAACGTCTGCTGCAGGCGCCGCTGGTGGAGCAGCCGCTGGAGTTACGCGATAAGGCGATGCTGGAAGTGCTGTATGCCACCGGCCTGCGCGTCTCGGAACTGGTTGGCCTGACGATGAGCGATATCAGCCTGCGTCAGGGCGTGTTGCGGGTCATTGGTAAAGGCAACAAAGAACGTCTGGTGCCGCTGGGCGAAGAGGCGGTAATGTGGGTAGAAAATTACCTCGAATATGGTCGCCCGTGGCTACTGAATGGCGTGGCGTCGGATGTCTTATTTCCCAGCCAGCGCGCACAGCAGATGACGCGTCAGACCTTCTGGCACCGCATTAAACACTATGCCGTCCTGGCGGGGATCGACAGCGCGAAACTCTCCCCGCACGTATTACGCCATGCCTTCGCCACGCATTTGCTCAATCACGGCGCCGACCTGCGCGTGGTGCAGATGCTGTTAGGACACAGCGATCTCTCCACCACGCAGATCTACACCCACGTGGCGACCGAGCGTCTGCGACAACTTCATCAACAGCACCACCCGCGGGCGTGAGTGCTGAACAAAAGGACTGAGTATGAAAAAAGGTTTATTGATGTTCACTCTGCTGGCAGCCTCGCTTTCCGGCGCGGCGCATGCCGATAGCGCGGCGATCAAACAGTCGCTGGCGAAGCTGGGTGTGCAGAGTACTGATATTCAACCGTCGCCGGTTTCCGGGATGAGCACGGTGCTGACCGACAGCGGCGTCCTGTACGTTACCGACGATGGCAAACACATCATCCAGGGGCCGATGTACGATGTGAGCGGCGCGCAGCCGGTCAACGTCACCAACCAGTTGCTGGTCGGTAAGCTGAACGCACTGAGCAACGAGATGATTGTCTATAAAGCGCCGAAGGAGCAGCACGTCATTACCGTCTTTACCGACATCACCTGCGGCTACTGCCATAAACTGCACGAGCAGATGAGCGACTACAACGCACTGGGCATTACCGTGCGCTATCTGGCCTTCCCGCGCCAGGGGCTGCAGAGCCAGGCCGAGCAGGACATGAAGGCCATCTGGTGTGCGAAAGATCGCAACAAAGCGCTGGATGACGCCATGAACGGCAAAGGCGTGCAGCCGGCAAGCTGCAATGTGGATATCGCCAAACATTACACCCTCGGCGTGCAAATGGGCGTCAACGGCACCCCGGCGATGGTTCTCAGCAACGGTATGGTGTTGCCGGGCTATCAGGGGCCGAAAGAGCTGAAAGCGTTCCTCGACGAGCATAAAAAACAGACAAGCGGTAACTGATTCGCGTGAAACAACAGATACAACTACGCCGCCGCGAGGCGGTTGACGGCGTCGTTCTCCCTGCCGACCTGCCGCCGCTGCTGCAGCGGCTGTATGCCAACCGCGGCGTGCGCAGCGCGCAGGAGCTGGAGCGCAGCGTCAAAGGCATGCTGCCGTGGACGCAGCTCACCGGCGTTGAAAAAGCGGTTGAAATGCTGCATGAGGCTTTCGAGAAAGGGTTACATATTGTGGTGGTCGGCGATTTTGATGCCGACGGCGCCACCAGTACCGCCCTTAGCGTGCTGGCGCTACGCGCGCTGGGCTACGGTAACGTCTCCTATCTGGTGCCCAACCGTTTTGAAGACGGCTACGGTTTAAGCCCGGAAGTGGTCGATCAGGCGCACGCTCGCGGCGCGCAGATGATCATGACCGTTGATAACGGCATTTCGTCACATGCCGGTGTCGATCACGCCCATGCGTTGGGCATTCCGGTGCTGGTGACCGATCACCACCTGCCGGGCGAGACGCTACCGGCGGCCGAGGCCATCGTTAACCCTAACCTGCGCGATTGTGACTTCCCGTCGAAATCACTGGCCGGGGTGGGGGTGGCGTTTTATCTGATGCTGGCGCTGCGTACTTTCCTGCGCGATAAAGGCTGGTTCGACGCCCGCGGCATAGCCGCGCCGAACCTTGCCGAGCTGCTGGATCTGGTGGCGCTGGGCACCGTCGCGGACGTCGTGCCGCTGGATGCCAACAACCGCATCCTGACCTGGCAGGGGTTAAGCCGCATTCGCGCCGGCAAATGTCGGCCAGGCATTAAAGCGCTGCTGGAAATTGCCAACCGTGACCCGCAAAAACTGGCGGCCAGCGACCTCGGTTTCGCCCTTGGGCCGCGCCTCAATGCGGCGGGGCGGCTGGATGATATGTCCGTCGGCGTGGCGCTGCTGCTGTGCGATAACATCGGCGAAGCGCGCGTGTTAGCCAATGAGCTTGATGCGCTCAACCAGACGCGTAAAGAGATTGAACAGGGGATGCAGGCCGAAGCGTTGACCCTGTGTCAGCAACTGGAACGTAGCAGCGACACCCTGCCTGGCGGGCTGGCGATGTACCATCCGCAGTGGCATCAGGGGGTGGTCGGCATTCTGGCATCACGCATTAAGGAGCGCTTCCATCGCCCGGTTATCGCTTTTGCGCCGACCGGCGACGGCACGCTGAAAGGTTCCGGCCGCTCTATTCAGGGGCTGCACATGCGCGATGCGCTGGAGCGCCTGGATACGCTCTATCCGGGACTGATCCTGAAGTTCGGCGGCCATGCTATGGCGGCGGGTTTATCGCTGGAAGAGGCGCGCTTTGAGGAGTTTCAACAGCGCTTCGGCGAACTGGTGACTGAGTGGCTGGATCCCGCATTATTGCAGGGCGAGGTGGTCTCCGACGGCCCGCTGGCGGCGACGGAGATGAGCATGGAAGTGGCGCAGATGCTGCGCGATGCCGGACCATGGGGGCAGATGTTCCCGGAACCGTTGTTTGATGGCCGTTTTCGCCTGCTGCAGCAGCGGCTGGTGGGCGAGCGTCACCTGAAAGTGATGGTCGAACCGGTTGGCGGCGGCCCGCTGCTGGACGGTATTGCTTTCAACGTTGATACTTCCATTTGGCCGGACAACGGCGTGCGCGAAGTGCAGTTAGCCTACAAGCTCGACATCAACGAGTTCCGCGGCAACCGCAGCCTGCAGCTGATCATCGATCACCTCTGGCCAAATTGACAACAGTGTATGAATAAGGGCGCGAATCCGGTAGAATTCCGCTCTTATCACCGCATTTTGACAAATCCATTAAAAGAAACCGACCATGTTTGAAATAAATCCGGTAAAAAACCGCATTCAGGACCTCACGGAGCGCTCCGACGTTCTTAGGGGGTATCTTTGACTACGATGCCAAGAAAGAGCGTCTCGAAGAAGTAAACGCCGAGCTGGAACAGCCGGACGTCTGGAACGAACCTGAACGCGCCCAGGCGCTGGGTAAAGAGCGTTCTTCTCTGGAAGCCATTGTGGATACCCTGGATCAGATGTCCCAGGGGCTGGAAGACGTGGCTGGTCTGCTGGAGCTGGCGGTTGAAGCCGAAGACGAAGAGACCTTCAACGAAGCGGTTGCTGAGCTGGACGGGCTGGAAGAGAAGCTGGCACAGCTTGAGTTCCGCCGCATGTTCTCCGGCGAATACGACAGCGCCGACTGCTACCTCGATATTCAGGCCGGTTCCGGCGGCACCGAAGCCCAGGACTGGGCCAGCATGCTGATGCGCATGTACCTGCGCTGGGCGGAAGCCCGCGGCTTTAAGACCGAAATCATCGAAGAATCCGAAGGTGAAGTTGCGGGCATTAAATCCGTGACCATCAAAATCATTGGCGATTACGCCTACGGCTGGCTGCGTACGGAAACCGGCGTTCACCGCCTGGTGCGTAAGAGCCCGTTCGATTCCGGTGGCCGTCGTCATACCTCCTTTAGCTCGGCGTTCGTTTATCCGGAAGTGGATGACGATATCGATATCGAAATTAACCCGGCCGATCTGCGTATCGACGTTTATCGCGCATCCGGCGCCGGTGGACAGCACGTTAACCGTACGGAATCCGCGGTGCGTATTACCCACATTCCGACCGGGTTGGTGACACAGTGCCAGAACGACCGTTCGCAGCACAAGAACAAAGACCAGGCCATGAAGCAGATGAAAGCGAAGCTTTATGAGCTGGAAATGCAGAAGAAAAATGCCGAGAAGCAGGCGATGGAAGACAACAAGTCCGACATCGGCTGGGGCAGCCAGATCCGCTCTTACGTGCTGGACGACTCGCGTATTAAAGATCTGCGTACCGGGGTGGAAACCCGCAACACTCAGGCGGTGCTCGACGGCAGCCTGGACCAATTTATCGAAGCAAGTTTGAAAGCAGGGTTATGAGGAACCAACATGTCTGAACAACAAGCACAGGGCGCTGACGCGGCAATTGACCTTAATAATGAACTGAAAACCCGCCGTGAGAAGCTGGCCGCGCTGCGTGAGCAGGGCGTCGCTTTCCCGAACGATTTCCGTCGTGACCATACCTCTGACCAACTGCACGCTGACTTCGATGCGAAAGAAAACGAAGAGCTGGAAGCGCTGAACGTTGAAGTGGCCGTTGCTGGCCGCATGATGACCCGTCGTATTATGGGTAAAGCGTCTTTCGTTACCCTGCAGGACGTTGGCGGCCGCATTCAGCTATACGTCGCGCGTGATGACCTGGCGGAAGGCGTTTATAACGACCAGTTCAAAAAATGGGATCTTGGCGACATCATCGCCGCCCGCGGTAAGCTGTTCAAGACTAAAACCGGCGAGCTGTCCATCCACTGCACCGAGCTGCGTCTGCTGACCAAAGCCCTGCGTCCGCTGCCGGACAAATTCCACGGCCTGCAGGATCAGGAAGCGCGCTATCGTCAGCGTTACCTCGATCTGATCTCCAACGATGAATCTCGCAACACTTTCAAAGTGCGTTCGCAGATCCTGGCGGGTATTCGTCAGTTCATGGTTGGCCGCGGCTTTATGGAAGTGGAAACCCCGATGATGCAGGTGATCCCGGGCGGCGCTTCCGCGCGTCCGTTCATCACCCATCACAATGCGCTGGATCTGGACATGTACCTGCGTATCGCGCCGGAACTGTACCTCAAGCGTCTGGTGGTTGGCGGCTTCGAACGCGTCTTCGAGATCAACCGTAACTTCCGTAACGAAGGGATCTCCGTTCGTCATAACCCAGAGTTCACCATGATGGAACTCTATATGGCATACGCGGATTACAAAGATCTGATCGAGCTGACCGAATCCCTGTTCCGCACCCTGGCGCAGGACATCCTCGGCAACACTGAAGTGCCTTACGGCGACCAGGTGTTCGACTTCGGCAAGCCGTTTGAAAAACTGACCATGCGCGAAGCGATCAAGAAATACCGTCCGGAAACCGAGATGGCGGATCTGGATAACTTCGATTCCGCGAAAGCGATCGCTGAGTCCATCGGCATAAAAGTTGAGAAGAGCTGGGGTCTGGGCCGTATCGTGACCGAGATCTTCGAAGAAGTGGCGGAAGCGCATCTGATTCAGCCGACCTTCATCACCGAATACCCGGCGGAAGTTTCTCCGCTGGCGCGCCGTAACGACGTGAATCCGGAAATCACCGACCGTTTCGAGTTCTTTATCGGCGGCCGTGAAATCGGTAACGGCTTTAGCGAGCTGAACGACGCTGAAGATCAGGCGCAGCGATTCCAGGATCAGGTTGATGCGAAAGCCGCCGGCGACGACGAAGCGATGTTCTACGACGAAGACTACGTCACCGCGCTGGAACACGGCCTGCCGCCGACCGCTGGTCTGGGTATCGGTATCGACCGTATGGTCATGCTGTTCACTAACAGCCACACCATCCGCGACGTGATCCTGTTCCCGGCGATGCGTCCGCAGAAATAATCGCCCTTCGCGAAATACAAAAAACCCGGCTTGCCGGGTTTTTTTATGTCTGATATGAGGGCCGAAGCCTGACGTAGCCCGGCGCAGCGCAAGCCGGGGGATCCCGGATAGCGGCGTAAATGCCTTATCCGGGCTACGCAATGGCGCAGAACCGTAGGCCTGTGCAAGCGTAGCGCCGCCAGGCATTAATGACAGGCACAGGGCTGCGCCTGGCCTGGAGAATAGTCAGCTTACCCGCGCAGACGCGCAACGAAATCGATCAGCGCCTGGCGGGCGTCCTGGTTTTCCGCTTCCAGTACCATCCACGGGCTAAACGCCCACGGCGTGGCGGCCAGCGCGCTTAACATCGTTTCCAGGTCAACCCACTGATAATCCATGACTTCATCGTCGTTAAGCTGCACTTGGCTGACCACGCGTGCGGCATACACCGGGCACACTTCGTTCTCAACAATGCCGTTGGGGGCGACCGCCCGGTAGCGGAAGGCCGGGTGAACCGGCGCGATATCGGCGATCTCCACGCCGAGCTCGAAGCGGCAGCGGCGCGTGACGGCCTGCTCGAAGGTCTCGCCCTGCTGGGGGTGTCCGCAGACCGAGTTAGTCCACACCCCGGGCCAGGCTTTTTTGCCCAGCGAACGACGGGTGACCAGAAACTGACCCTGCTGATTAAACAACCAGCAGGAAAACGCGAGATGTAAAGGGGTATCAAGCGTGTGGGCGGCATACTTCTCCAGCATACCGGCAGGTTGATCCTGCTCATCCAGTAAAATGACGTGTTCCCCGGCCATGACGACTCCTGAAAATAAAAAATGACCCGGCACAAACCCGCCGGGTCATGTACTCAGGCCACTAGGGTAGCCCATAAATGGGAGAAAGGCATTACCAAAACAAGCCCTGGAGGCTGGTCTGCGAGCGGCAGCCTGGGACTGCGGGGCGTGCCCTCCACGACGTGCGGTATGAACGTGAATCTTTCCGTCGCTGGCCGAACGTGATGCCAGAGGGTCATCTGTTAGCCTTCAGGGATGACGCCCTGCGCCGCGGGCTGGTATGATATTCGCCCTGATTGCGAGGTAAGTGGTTGTGTTAAGTGCAGGATGCCTGATGATGAAACGCTTTTATATGACACTGATGCTGGCGACAAGCCTGGTGCTGGCCGGTTGCTCCAGCACCTCCGACTCCGGTGCCACCTATACCGTCAAACGTGGCGATACCCTGTACGGCATCTCGCGCACCACCGGCACCAGCGTTCGCGATCTGGCTCGTCTGAATAACATCTCGCCGCCTTACACCATTGAGGTGGGGCAGAAGCTGAAGCTCAACGGCAGCGGCGCGTCAAAGACGACGAAGAAAAAATCTTCCTCTACGCGCACTGCGGCGGTCACCCCTTCATCTGCGGTACCTCAATCCTCCTGGCCGCCGGTGGGACAGCGCTGCTGGCGCTGGCCGACCAGTGGCAAAGTGGTCCTGCCTTATTCCACCGCCGATGGCGGCAATAAGGGCATTGATATTGCCGGGACCCGCGGGCAGCCGGTGTATGCCGCCGGGGCGGGCAAGGTGGTGTATGTCGGCAACCAGCTGCGCGGCTATGGCAACCTGATCATGATTAAGCACAGCGAGGATTACATCACCGCCTACGCCCACAACGATAAGCTGATGGTGAATAATGGCCAGAGCGTGAAGGCCGGCCAGCAAATTGCCACCATGGGCAGTACGGATGCCGACTCTGTGCGCCTGCATTTCCAGATCCGCTATCGGGCCACGGCCATCGATCCGCTGCGCTATCTGCCGCCGCAGGGCAGTAAACCTAAGTGCTAAAAGGTTATTTTATCGCCAGTCAGCATCTGGCAGGCTTGTCACAGGGTGCGTAAGGGCTATAATGCTTCTCGCACCTCTTCGCGGGCGTAGTTCAATGGTAGAACGAGAGCTTCCCAAGCTCTATACGAGGGTTCGATTCCCTTCGCCCGCTCCAGATCTCCTGAAAAATCAACGAGTTAGATTTTTCAGTTAGTTACGTTGCCCTGCAAAGCAGGTACAACTTTAACTACCCATTGTACTACGCCCGCACCTGCCGCGTGTGTGGTCAGTGGTATAAGGGAGCATACCACCACGCTGGCAGTAGTTCCATCGTTCATACTGCGACAGTCCAACATGAACAAAAGATGCCTTTACCAGGGCTTTAAACCTCTCCCAAAACTTTCAACTGTCCGCACTTTGCACGGTGTTCCGTTCCTGCCTGTCGTGATGACACGCAGTGTATAAACGAGCAAATGTTGGGAAGCCTAACCAGTCCGGGAAAGGGGCTGGCTCTACGTGGTGTTCACCGAGCCATAAATGATCGGTACTCGATAAGAGACAGTTGAACTGTGATCATTGGAAATACTTTGCGGTAGGCCGGAAAAGACTGTAGATGTCGCTGTGCTCCGCTTGTCTCTATGTACCCAACCCGGTGCATTAGGCAGGCTTTGCCAATTTTTTGAGGATGTCATGAAACATAAGGGCGCTTATAGCACTGGAGTGCAGCGCGGAGGGTCTGACGGCTGGATGTCGCCGTGTGAGGTCGCTCAAAAAAACACAAATCTCACGCGGTGTGTTTATCGTATTCTTGAGGGTTAGAGTAAACTGTTTGCCATAATTGGCGGTGATTATGGCATTGATGTTCAATCTTTAAACGGTAAGAAAAAGTGAGGTGCCTATGGGACGTGTAATGCAAGAGATGACGAGAAGTGACGGCACCACCATCTCCCTTATTGAAAGAGAATCCGGGTGGGCCGTCGTACTATCTAATGATTCAGGATATCTCAGCGACAAGAACTTTAAAAGTTATTCCCAGGCTGAGTTATACGCGAGAACCATATCAAGGATGCCCGTTAATGAAGAGTTACCTTGGGAATCTCTCGTAACATCCGTATCACCCGATCTTAAGTAGAAAGGCCAGCAAATGCTGGCCTTGGGAATGTAAGATGTATTTTTATCTCAATACCTCCAGCCACGCCAGCAACTGGCGCAACAACCGTAAGATCCATGCCCGTAAGTTTCTGGCAACGCCGGAGGGCAGAGCTTGGCTTGAACGGAAGAAGGCAGAAGAGGATGAATTGAAAATAGTCGCCGAGGCGAGGAAATTTATCTGATAAAAATCCATGAAGTGAATAATAGCAGCCCCTTAGGGCTTATATATGAGTATATGGAAAATAGATGCTCTGGATATGTATATTCATTACCACTTGTGTAATATTTACTTTTGATAGAATTAACTTTTAAAAGGTATTCTATCCAACCATGAGTTCCAGTTTATTCTATTGTCGTCAAACCCAATGTGCTTTATCAAAATTAGAGGTAATAATCGGTGAAGTGCTGGGTAATAATCTTTCATCTCAAAGATATCACCATCATTTGTCTTTGCTGTTAATTCACCGTTGTGAAAGAGTGCATTTCTTAAGTGGACATAAGTCATGATTGATTTGCATGGTTCTTTTTTATTTTCTTGTTTGATGTCGAAGCCATATTCGGTTAAAACATTTTTAATAGGTGTTGCACTACACTTAGATTTGTAATCATTCTGTTTTGCACGACATAAAGACTCCAGTGCTGAGAACAATAAATAATAAGAAATATCAATAAAGCTTTCTCTGGCCCTGAACACTTCTATAGTTTTGAAAAAAGCTTTTCGGAATGATTCATTTATGGGATTACTTTCTGATTGTAATTGTTTCATTGTTAGTGCTATGAATGTCTCGCGAGAATCTGAGCTAAAAGCATCATTTATGATAACGCATCCACCTCCATTTTTTCGTTGATGTGATATTATTTTTCGTGGGTAATCCATGTCGAGATTATCATAAGTTTCATGTTCTCTTAGCTCATTTGATATAATAACATCTCTATGATCTATAAATGACAGAACAGCTTCGAGGTCATGAATTTCACTCCTGAGATTCATGATGTTTAATTTTTTTGTGTTTCCGTTAATGTACTCTACAAAAGCTGTGAGGTGATATGCATCTTTATCTTTAGCTAATTTATAAGATTCAGAGTGCCTCTTATATAAAGGGGTGATTTTAAAATCATTAAATTTATATTCCTTCGTGCATTCATACCCATAAATACCCAGTCTAATCATGTTTACTCCAGTGTTTATTTTATAGTGAAATAGTAAAGGTATACTCCCTATTATATGTAGTGCCTATTAATTTTACCAGCGCTCTGGAGTTACAGTCCTAAGATCACAGCTTGATAAAAACATTTGCGAGCGTACAGAAGTGGAACTGCTAAATACCTCAGCACCAGGGTAACTCCATAGTGCTACTGTGCGAGATTTCTTGCTCTCCGTATGGCTAACCCCATCCAAGAAACCAGAACGGCATCCGAATTTACCATATTCATTCAACACTGGGCTTTGTTGAATAATAGGAAGTCACGCTGTTTTTTAACGCCTTTTTAGTCAAAAATGCTGGTCTATACTACGAGTAGCTTCCGATCCTGACCTTAACCTACTGATTTTACGTTGAGAAAAAACGACGTTTTTGTAGGCACGCAGCATAATATCTATTTATTCAACAAAGCCTCAACACTGCTATGGTCAACTGGCTGGCCCTTCGATCTCAAAGAAGCGAGCGATTTCGATCTGTATCGTCCAAAGGCCGTGAAACAGGTTGGTTTTCTTACCCCGCTCCCGCCCGAAGGTAATCAGTTGCAGACCTGTACAAGGTGATTATTTCGGAGAAATATCACGCCCCCTCACGAGGCGCTGGAAAGTGATGCACCCCTTCTTTGTTTTTCTTCCCGCAAAATATCGCCCTTGCCGGAGGCTCGGTCTTTAGGGTCTGATCTTGTCGCAGATGGATGGTGTTAACGGGGGTTTCATGCTTGCGCTCTATCTGAGATGTTAGACGAGTAATTATACCACTTACTGGGCGTCAAGAATCTTTACAAAATATCTTCCTGTGATCGTTATCAAGTCCCTGCACAATTCCCGTTTGCCTCTTTCACCAATCTGGGGTGAGTTTAATTCTAACCATCAAGTCTTAAAAGGACTTCCTTTTGAGACGATTTTACTTAACGGAAGAATGCGCCCTGAGACTGTCTTAAAAGGTTGATTTTAATTTTTGAGACTATTATATTAATGAGACTAACTTTTGAGACAGGGAGCTATCATGACATCAATCATCGGATATGTGCGTGTGTCCACTAACGAACAGACAGTAGAGAACCAGAAGCAACAGATCGCTGAGGCTGGTTACCAGGTTAGCAAGTGGTACTGCGATGAAGCCACAAGCGGCAGCGTGAAGGCGGCAGAGCGTAAAGGATTCGGTGACCTTCTGGCTTACATTCGCGAAGGTGATACGTTGATTGTGGTTGGTATAGACCGCTTAGGCCGTAATACCATCGATGTGCTTTCCACTGTTGAGGCACTCCAGGCTAAAGGCGTGAAGGTCATCAGCTTGCGCGAAGGTTTCGACCTGTCCACCCCTGTTGGCAAAGCGATGCTCACCATGATGGCTGGATTAGCCAGCCTTGAAAAAGACCTCATAGCAGAGCGTAGAACCGCTGGCATTAAACGTGCTCAAAATGATGGCGTCCACTGCGGCAGGCCTAATAAGGCAACTGTCGAAGATGTGCAATTACTGCTTGAAAAAGGCATGGCCCCCAAGGATGTGATGGCTGAATTGTCTATCAGCAAGGCTACCTTCTACCGTTTAAGGCCAGCGGTGTAAGCCTTCCAGGAGTACCGTATTTCACCTTGTCTCTCTGACCTCGCTCCGGCGGGGTTTTTTGTTGTCTGAAACTGACCATACTGACCCGCCACACCGCCCAGCCACATCGACCGCACCGACCAACACGCGGAACACCGTTCAACACGCAGGATACCGACCATGACGGCGGTCATGGATCTGCATCCCACAACAAGGCCGCATTGTTGCCAGTGGCAACCTCGCGGCTGGCGATATCGCCCAGCTTCCGGCCCTGGTCTCGACCTTTTTCCCAACGTGTAAACAGCATCACCACATCTACCATCCGGCAACGCCTCCTGCGCTTCGCCAGAAGCCCTTAGCGGCGTTTACCGTCGCGAACTGAATCACGATTACCACAAGCGAAGCGCCCTCCAGAGCGCGTCCCATGTGCCTGAAAATCGGGCTGAAAACCGAGGCGATTCTCATCGTTTCTGGTTTTTGGCGAAGAATTTTTTTTCAACGGAATTTGCGTAGTGAGTGAATCTGGTTTAGCACCGCGATGAACAGGCGAGCCATGATATCGGCAGACAAATTTAACGAACCCGCGCCACGGCTGGCGCTCAGGCCATACCGCTGTATAACCTCCACCATATCGAAGGTCCCAACTTGACCATCTCCAAGAGCGGGAAGTTGCCCGGACGGGTCGAGGTAGGGCGTATTTAGGTCTACTTGATCATTATTATCAGGCTATTTAATGGCATTTATTTTGAGAAAAGATCGCCGGGTGGCGAGGCACCAACCACTGAGGAAAGGTAAGTGGTCACCACCTTTAATAGTTCGTATTGCGAACTTATAAATCCTTTAATAGTTCGTTATGCGGACTTTATGCGGGATTTAATAGTTCGCCATGCGGACATAAATTAAATCAATATAAACCGGAATTAGATCAATACAAACCTGAATTATCATGCGGTCTTCCCTAGCCGTGAAGACCTTACACGCAGGGCAAACGACCAACACCTTTTCGATTCCGGTTGTGATGGCTATCTCTTTCTTTCTGGTCTCTGTTCAGTCGCTACGCTCCACGCTTCGCGATATCCATCGCCCATACGGTGACTCGTTATCCTGTTCTGACCGAACAGGCTCGCCACCTTTTGGGCAGCAAGGGCGACAGCCCGCGCAGTAATTTGGACACATTGTCACGAGGAGTGTAACCCGCAGAGTCAATGGGGGCGGCGAGAGTGTGGGCCGGGACATAATAAGCAAACATCATTAAGCAACGTTCGTGCCAATCATGCTTCATGCCCTGCGAAATCCTCAACGAGAGGGTGATATGCGGGGCTGTAACACCTTGTGTAATACGATGGTAGCGGGTAGGAGTCAGAGCGCGTTACAGCGCCTTACAGAGCGTTTTAGCGTACACGCTCGCGATCTGGCATTTTTTACCATTGACGCTTGACAGTGAGTGTGTACATCTGTAAGTTGACTTATTACACTATCTATATTTTTATCAAGTAAATGAGATGTTTCATTGACAAATTCTCTCATATACTGTAAACTGTATATCGTAGGTTGGGGAATTATCCCAGCCGTAATAACCATCACATACATAGGGGAAATAATGGCAAAACCTGCACATCTGGATTTTACCAGCGCAACCGCAAACGAGATCGTCGAGGCTATCGACGCAGGAATTACAACCGCTCAAAATTTACACGCATTCCGCTCCCGCATGGGTGGAGCTGCAAAAGCCGATAAACATTATCCAGAGACTCGCCAGGCGCTGAACATCCTGAAACGCCTGAAATCACAGAATCGCGGCGCTAAAAACATCAAAAAAATCCTCTCTCCGTATAACGCTGAATTGGCAAAAGGGCGTGACGTGATTGAAATCATCCAGCCCGTGCTGACCGCGTGGCGCTTATTTTACGCTCGTCAGGGCGCGGGCTTGCTCAATGATCAGGTGCTGCTGCTGAAAATGATTGAGGCGGCGGGCGAACTTGAGAAGCTGACGGGCGAACCCGTCCCGGACATGGTAACGCCGGATTAACCCGAGGAGATAAAATATGAAACTTTCGCTTGATGACGAAACCTACGCGATTCTACGCGAGGAGTCGGATCGCCTGAGGATGCCGGTTCCCAGAATGATCCGCATCATGTGCCAGGACATGGCGCAAAATCTTAAAAAAAGAGACGCCGCGAACGATGAACGCCTGATAACGGGCCAGCCACTACCCGAATCACTAACGAACCCACAGGGAATGAACAATGAGAGCAAAAAAAACTAAAGTGCCGCAGGCAACAGCTAAACGGACACCTCCGCCGGACGAACCATACACCAACATTGAAATGCGTCTGGTTTGCGCGAGCAAAATCAAAATTGTGAATGGTGAACATGCCGGAACGGTAATCAACTGGGATTCTGACATGCTCCGCCTCTACCTCTATATGTTCAATCAGGTAAAAGGTTTTGAGAGTCGCCACGGGGAGTTCTACCAATCCCAGGATAGGATCAAGCTGAGCGTAGGACTGGGGAAAACAAAACTTAACGAGTCGTTGGATGCGTTAAAAATGCTGGGATTGATCCGCAAAACAGGCATAAAAACAGTAAAAGGTGCGCCCCGAGGTCTGATTAAATATACAGCAGTGCGCCTTATGGAGGTGATTGGAAACCTGGAGATCATATTCGCAGAGGATGACGGCGAGCCTGTTTGGGATCACGAACGTGCCAGCGGGAACGCGGCCAAAAAATCCGAGGAGAAGCAGGAAAATGGTAATGGTCATGAAGAAGCCGAAACACCGCAGGCAGAACAGGCAGCAGCCACTGCTACATCATCTACTGATGCGCCAACAGGCGAATCCGCTGATCAGAGTCGTGACCTGGCCTCTGAGCCTGCCGCGTCTACTGTTGGACAGCGCGATAGCGTGGAATCTGACAATGACGGCAGCAGCGATGATCGCGCCGCTGGTAATCATGCAGTAAGCCAGAGAGCGCAGGAATATAAAGATGATGCGGTGTTTCCATCTGAGAAGCGAGAGCCAGAAGAAACCGCAGGCCGGGTTATAGCCCCGCTTGATGACCTTCGCTACTGGTCGTGTGTTGGCGATGATGGCAGGGACGACTACGGCGTAATGTGGGGTGAATCAGGCGCTGGCCTTGATAATCTGATTGGTGAACACCTCAAGATCAGAGAAGCAGAAGCTGAAAAAAACTTTTTAAATCGTAGAGGATAAATGATTGATAAACGTAAGGCGCAGCCCGCCACCCAGAATACAGACCTGACAGAACCAGCGTCACCAGGTGACGTTAACGAAGTTAACTCGCGCAAAGCGGGCTGCACTGAACCAGAACAAAAAACAGACCAATCAGCAAAGATCGATCTACCCGACCCAGATTTAACCCGCTTGTTTAAAAACCGCGCTCGCGACGGCGACATAATCAAAAAATGCAAAATCATGCTGGTCGCCGGAGTACCTCCGGGCAAAGTCGCGCTGCTGCTGCGTCTTCCGCTGGAACGTGTTATCGAATTGTACAATAGCTCTTATAACCCAAGATGCAGGCGCTTTGCGAACCCGAACAACGGGAGATTGATAATAACGATGTGGCACGAGGGCGCGATGCTCGCAGATATCTGTCAGGCGCTTGGCTTGCCCTTATTTACCGTGGTGATGTCCCTCCGGGGTGATGGGGTTACCAATGCCGCAATGGCTCCACGGATGCCAGAGTACGATGATCCGCTGTATGTTGAATATCGGCAGGTTGTGGCCCGAAAAGCTGCGAGCAAATCGCGGCCTATTCAAATAAACCCTGTTCGCCGCGTTAGAAAAAGCCAACAAACCACAACAGCGAGCCAGACCGCGACGGCTTGACCTTGAATCTCATAGACCTTTTACCATACCTGCCCGTTGCTGCTGGCGTATCGTTGCGCCCGTGACGGGCTGGTTATCCTATTAAGGAATAAAAACAAAAATGAAAAACTTACTCAAAACCGTTCGCGATTCCATAGCCGCAGCCATGAACGGGCGCACCATCGAACAGATGGAAACCGAACAGCGGCAGGACGCTGTAAAAAGCGCCGTTGATGACTATCTGATACGCCATCCAGACTGGAAACCAACAACAGCGCCCGCAGTTGCGCCAGTGACCGACAGCAAAATCAAAATGCGCCGCATTATGAAGACACTGGGTGCAGGGGCGGGAGGTTTTACTCCGCACGAAATAGATCCTGAAATGCTTCGCTTGGCGAGGGAGAAATGCCGCCAGGTTGTCGCCGCCGATCCGGCAGCGTACTCATACATTATCGAATCGGCACCTCTCCGTGACCATGAGATGGCTTGACCATGAAGGGAATTAACGTACTGACTAGTACGAAGTTCGTTCAATTCACAAATGAATCGTTAAGTCAACAGATTTGACGAAAATTATGATTGCACTTTCAATAATAACGTGTTAAAATTATATGCAAGGTGATTAATGTCTCGAAAGAGACTGCGTACTACTGCCAATTGTCGCATTTAATCTCCTCTCAGGCGCCTGGCCTTCGATATGCTTTGCACGAGCCTCATCGCTTCCCAGCGCCGCTTATTCATTCAGCCGGGCAACAACCCCGCTGAACACGAAATAATCCTGCCGTGGTATAGCCTGCTGCGATGGGGTTTGCCAGCGGTGTAACAGCCGTACTAAGCCCCGGCTCTCCTCCGGGCCATCTCGCCATGATGTGAACTGGCACGAGCGCACGGCGTAGGGATTCAGAGGTCTCCCGCCGTTGCCGCTCCCTTATTTCCAGCCCGCTTTAGCCGGGTTATCGGTTTTCGATAACGCCCGTAAAGGGCGCTGCACATTCCAATTCTCTCAGAAAAATAACAATGCTTCTGCTTTGTCCTCCGGGGCGGTATCTCCTACCGCCTGGTTTTTTTTGACACCTATACACCGTCAATTATGACGATATGGCCTACAGGCCGCTATAGCGGTGATGTTGCAACATCATCGTGAAACGACCGAACAACTAAACAACAACTTTAATGATTCTGGAGTGACAATTTTATGCTTATGTACGAAGAAGACTTATCCCCGCAGGATGTGATCGCGTATCGCGATGATCCAGTGTTTTCCCACAAAACAGTAACATTCGCCACCCTGGCTGTGGATACCGTCCCCGGCACACTACTGACCCCAGCGGGTGCAGCCTATGCGAGCGGGGTGAACGTCCTGATCGCACTGGATAGCCACAAGGCTGGCGCTAACGTCCCAGTAATTGTGGTGGATCGCGGCTGCATCCTGAAACGTAACGGCCTCCGTGCTGCTACTCCAGCGGCTCTGGCTGCTGCCATCACGGCTATTGAAACCGACGGTCTAAACCGCGTTTCTGTTTCTGAATAATAATAACGATAAGGAAATCATAACGATGACTATTTCTACTACAGGCTTTAAGGTCAATTACTTCTCCGGCGCGTACAAAGAACGCTTCGGGGATAACTTTCTGTTGCAGGCGCTCGATATCTTCAAAGATAAAACGTCTCCACTGCCAAAATGTGAGCTGGATGAACTCCACGAGAATATGCAATCCGTTGCTGCCAGCGTTAACCGCTACTCTACCGAAGTTGACGTGACCGAACGTCCACGTAGCAAAAACCGCCTGATCGAAATTCCCCATTTCGTAACTACGGGATCTGTTGGTGCTGCTGATTTTCAGGGTCGCCGCCGTACCGGGACTCAACGTCAAACAGACATTGGCGAATTAGTTTCAGATGAAGGCATTCGCCAGTATCTGAAATTCCGCCAGACAAAAGAGCAATATCTTGCTCGCGCCCTGTTCTCTGGTCAGGTGCTGGCACCGTACACCCAAGATCGACCTGTGCTTGATTTTGAAGATGAATTCGGTCAGACCGTCGCAACTGCCAGCGTGGACGCCACCAAAACAGGCAACGGCCCGTTAGAGGATCTGGATACCGCAGCAAACGCAATGCGCTTTGCGCTGGGCGGTTGGCTCAGTTCCATGCGTGGTGTGGTTGTTCTGTGCTCCCCGGAAGCGTACAAGGCGATTAAATTCCACCCGTCTATGCTGACTCTGATCAATCACGGCGTGTTGCCTGATAGCAATCTGTTTAACGCCAGCGTTAAAGCAAGTCTGCCAGCGTTTCAGGCGATGACCGTTGACGGCCTGACCTTCGTTAATACTGGTCTGCTGTACCGGGACTTCATCCCGGCTGGGACTGCGTTTATGGTTCCGGTATTCGGTGCTAACAATCTGGTTGGTAGCGATCTGCAACCGTTCGAATGCTATCACGGCCCAGCCTCACGAGACGCACGTTTAGCGGCTGACGGCGCGGAAAGTTTCTTCTTCCAGTACGGCTGGGAAGACCACTTACACAATCAGACCATCCAATCAGAATATGGATTGTTACCAATCTGTTACAACCAATCAATGATCACCCGGTTGACGGTTAACACCGCCGAAGCGTAATCAGGCGAGGTAAAGAAGTTGGGCGGCAATTGTCGCCCTCTTTTCATTTGGAGAGGTAAATATATGCAATTGAAGATTCTGGGTGTGGGCAACGTCCCGCTTCTGTCCGCACGTATCAAAACATTGGACGATGCAGGGTTGCTGAACGTTTCAGCGCTCGCCAGGCTGCTGGGGTGTGCTCGATCAACCTTCCTGAGCAAGGTTGCCTCTGTGGGGCTGGAAGCTGCAATTTTGCATTACACTGCGATCAAAAAGCAGCGGGATGTGCTCGCCACTCTGTCAGAGAAAGATGCAACAGCGTTTCTTACAGCCTGTGATGCCAATAACGCAAGTGGTAAGGTATTTTGATTAAAAATCAGTTACTTATTGGTTGGTGCTTATTGCTGGGATTTAAAACAATTCTTGACGGGTTGACGTAGATTGCGTAATCTGTGCTCATAAACAAATAAGTTGCAACTTACTCATATCCCAAAAGCAGGAGGTTAAAATGGCTATTACAAGTAGTATGTTCGGTCGCACCATCCTGACTGGTAAAGACGCTGAGCAAATGCTCAAACAAATGAGTCAATCTAAGCCAAACGAGAACGCTAAACGCTCGTTACAGAATGCTCGTGCGTTACGTCAGAAAATGTCTAAACGCGGCTAATCACAATTAGGGCAGGTTGTTGAGTAAAATGGATGAAGTGATACAACCTGACCTACAAATCCTACCTTTAAACCAATTCCATAATCCAAAACGATTTAGTAGCGGTGCCGAAGAGTTTCAGCCGCTTAAAACGTTCCTTCAACAAGATGCGCTGTTGTTCCAGGATGGGTGCATAGCCCAGACTTATGTTGTTGTTGATGACAACACGAGAGTAGATAAAAGTATCCCTCAAGATAGGTTTTCGTACAAAATTTTGGGATATATTACACTAACTTGTAGTCAGGTTAACTTAAAAGAGTACGATTTAGGCAACTGTGCCCGAGCAGAAAGGTACAAATTTCTACCCGCTGTAAAAATTGCACGTTTGGCTGTTGACTCAAAATTGAGAGCCAGTGGTATAGGTTCCATGCTATTTGGATATGCTCTATTAATGGCATTGGACGATATTAGGCCGATGGTTGGGTGTAGGTTTTTAATAACTGATGCAAAACGGGGCGCTATGGATTTTTACCATAAACAAGGGATGGAATTGCTTGATACCGAAGAAAATCAAGTAGCAGACCATCCCATCATGTTCATTGATCTCTTCACGTTACTTGAAAATTAACAATCTCGATATATTTTGATAGTTCCTTCATGCTGGCCCCCTGGCTGTAGGTACGGAATGCTTCGGTTTTCGCCTTCTGCTCTGTGTGGCCCGTAATGCTGCCGATCCTGGTCTCGCTAACCCCGGCGCGGTCTAAGCAGGTGATAAACATTCCCCGCAAGCTGTGGAAGCATTGGCGAGCTGTAGCAGTAGGCAAAACGCTATCACGCAAGCGCGTGAACTTCTGGCTATACCACGGGCCTTTTTTCCCGTCCTTCCTGATAATCCGGTTTGACGGCGGTAGTAGGTAGTCGCCATGGTTCTGGCTCAGGTATTTATCGACGATCCCAACAAGTAAGCTATGGATTGGAACATAGCGAATCCCCGCCTTTGTCTTCGACTTGCTGATGTAAAAGCAGCGGATACCCTCAATCACAACAATCTCATCCTTACGTAGGCTTGCCAGTTCATCGAGACGGCAGCCGGAATAAAGGCCCATCAAGATCAAATCCCGGATCACCTCATCCGCACCGTCAAGCAGCGCTTTTATCTGGGTTGGCTCGAATGGTTCGTAACTTTCAATTGTGCGCCGCGCTTCCAGATTATGATTGTGGAAGGGGTTGCCCTCGGGGATGGCGTCGTAAGTTCTTAACGCGAACTCGTAGAGACTGCCCAGGCAGGTTAGCCAGTTCTGTAAAGTCTGACCAGCAACCCGCTCTTGTTGTGTTCTGATGAACTGCGTCACCAAGCGCCGCCCGATCAGGTCGATCTTGATGTCTGTTTCCTGGATGGTGGCAAGAAAGACCTCCACGGCGCGGGCTGATTTGCTCAGAGTGGAGTAGGAACGACGTGATTTGTAGTTTTCGCTGTACTCATCGCGGATCTTGCAGAGGGTAGGTGACGTGGTTTTATCCTCGACTGACGGCCTGCGTCTGTCCTCGACCTCATTGTTAGTGCTCACCTCCTGATAGAGGGACGCAATAGCCCCTGAGATGCGTTTCTCCTCAGTATCCGGCTTTAATTGTTCCTTCAACTTATTGAATTCAATCAGAAGATGGTTTCTGAATTGCCGGGCTTTAATGATGTCTTTTGTACCTGTTGACTTACGCCAGGCGCGCTTATCTCCGAATACGTGGCGCATGTACTTAGGTACGAAGATCTGGAAAATCCACAGCCCGGTTTTGTTCTGAAAAAGGTATTGATTGTTGTTGATCGCCATGACATTGATCCTCTATAGTCACGCAATCAGGTACAGCGCCCTGTACAATATCGAGATGGAGTGAACGAGAGCTTCCCAAGCTCTATACGAGGGTTCGATTCCCTTCGCCCGCTCCAAACTCCAAACTCCAAACTCCAAACTCCAGTCTCCAGTCTCCAGTCTCCAGTCTCCAGTCTCCTGACGTCTTCTAAACTCACTTCTCCCTTGATAAATAAGCGGTTATAGCATGCTGTTAGTCTATTGAACTCCGACGGAGGACTCCACTTTGGTTGCGGGATCAGCGTTTTGCGCTGCTGGCGCTGGAGTAGTCGCGTTTAGTGATATTTTCGCATTTATCCTGTTTCCGCAGGATGAGTAATTTTACGCAACCGGCTCGCGCTGACGATGACCGATACCGCAGAGGCCGCGGCAGCGCTCCACAGCGCAACATGAATTGACCTTTCATCTGCTGCCAGCAGAACGGCTACGGCGGCGGCTCCCAGGCACTGCCCGAAAGTGCGCATAATGGATAAAACACCGGACGCATAACTCGCGTGCTCACGAATAACGTTTGAGAGCATTTCCCGGTTATTGGGACTCTGAAAGCAGCCAAACCCTATTCCGCACACCAGACTTCGCAGGCAGATATCCCACATTGAAGGGCCGGCGGGTAACGTCGCCAGCAGGATCAAACCGATGACAAAAATCACCAGCCCCAGGGTGGATATCGCCGGGGCTGATATCGTGTCCGCCCAACGGCCTGCATGCGGCGCAATCAGCACGATCCCTAACGGCCACGGCGTAAACAGCAGGGCAGACACTACCGGACTGTAGCCGTATTCGCTCTGAAACAGGAAGGGTAGCGCAATAAAGGTGATCCCCTGGCTGACAAAAGCAACCATCGACGTGAAGGCCGCGAGGGTAAAACGTTCATTTTTAAACATGGTCGGCGGCAGTAAGGGATGATCCGTGCGGCGGATTTGCCAGATAAAAGCCATGCCGCTCAGCGCAGCGAGAGCCATCCAGCAAAGGCTGCCGAATTGAGAAGTAGCGTTCTGTAGGCTGTTCGCCGCCATGATCGTCGAACCCAACAGCAGCGCCGACAATATGGCGCCCAGGGTGTCGAAGGGCGCCTGCATACGGATCGCATCCCGCGGCAGCGCTCTGACCGCCAGCAGTAAGGCGAGGGTGCCGGGAAGAACGTTTATCGCAAACAGCCATTGCCAGCTCAGGGTGTGAAGGATCGTACCGCCCAATACCGGGCCGATAGCGGAGCTGGAGGCAATGAGCAGGGCATGGAATCCCAGAATGCGGCCAAGTAATCGTCCGGGAAATACGGACCTGAGTATTGCGGGGGCAATACTCAGCGTCGCCGCGCCGCCGATCCCCTGAAGCACGCGCATACCGATAAGCACTTCGGGCTTATTCGCCAGCGCGCAACCCAGTGATGTCAGGGTAAAGGTCGTCAGGCCCGCCAGAAATACGGGGCGATAACCCAGACGGGCCGCAAGCGCCGCGAATATCGCCAGCGTCATCGCAGCCGCCAGCAGATACCCGTTGGCGAACCAGACGGCAATACTGGCAGGTACCTGCATCTCCTGAGCCATTGAGGGCAGGGCAATGTTGATCATGGTGCCATCAAACACGCCCATTAAGGTGGTGGTCATTATTGCGGCCATCACCCGTGCGCGCGCCGGGCCAGGCAGTCCTTCGTCGCCGGGTTGGCTGGAAAAGAGCGTCATCATTTGTCCTCTGAGAAGAGTGTATGGATGACAAAACTATAAAGATGGCTTTTACTGGGCGGAAGGCGCACTACTTTCACTTTATTGTTGCATCAAACGCCTTATCTTAATGTGCTGGGAGGAAGGGTAATGTCTGATCCCGATTTTAATTTGCTGGTAGCACTCGACATATTGCTGAGTGAAGCGAGTGTCGCAGGTGCGGCACGTCGTCTGAACCTCAGCACCTCGGCCATGAGCCGGACATTAAGCAGGTTACGCGATGTCACAGGAGACCCGATCCTGGTGCGCGCCGGGCGTAACATGGTACTGACCCCGTGGGCCGAAGCGACCCGGGATCGCGCCAGGCGTGCAGTGCACGAGGCCAGGGCAGTATTGCAGCCCTCAACGGAAACGTTCTGCGCGAGAAGTCTGGCGCGTCTTTTTACCATCAGGGCAAACGATGGCTTTGTGGTGGCGTTTGGGCCTGCGCTCATAGCAGCGGTTGCCGACGCCGCGCCGGATGTCTGTATACGCTTCGCGCCTAAGCCGGAAAAAACGTCGCGCTATCTTCGGGAAGGGCTGGTTGATCTGGAGATTGGCGTTCAGAGTAATATGGGGCCAGAAATACGGCTGCAACGACTGTTTGAGGATCGGTTTGTTGGCGTCGTGCGTAAAGGGCACCCGCTGGCTAAGCAGGCAGAAATAGGCGTGGGTGATTATGTCGCCTGGGGCCATGTGGTAGCGTCACCCGATGGCGCGTTGCACGGATCCGTCGACGATGCGCTGGCCGAACTGGGGACAAAACGTAAAATTGCGAGCGTCGTACCGGGATTTCCGACAGCCCTGTCCGTGGCGCTGGAATCGGATCTTATCGCCATGATACCCGCACTCTATTTACTCAATCAGCAGGTAACGGACCAGGTACATGTTTTCGAGCTGCCGTTCAAAAGCCGTCGTATTACGGTATCGCAGATGTGGCACCCAAGAATGGAACGCGACCCCGGTCACCGCTGGCTGAGAGAGCAAATTCTTGCGATATGCGGTGTGGGGAGGTCAGTCATGACTAAGGAGCCTGTATAGCGATTGCTATAACATCAATTTATATTAAATCAATAATTCAAATTATTGATATTTAATATAAAAATAAAGCGAAGTAGCGGTGTAGTAGCTAAATTGAGATGTCCATCTCTGACCAAATAGACATGTCCGCGCTACCGTCTCGCCACAGCGATCGCTGCTTTCAAAGGATGAGACTCATGACGGCATACGGAACGGAAATTTTCTCAATGAGCGATGTGAACAGACTCACTATCGAAGTCTCCATACTTCGATAGACCGTTTATGTTCTTTCCGCGAGACCTAATCGAAAGCCCTCCTGGTACCTTTAAATTAACAGTTAACGATAAATAAAGGACAGCTTCCCTGTCCTTTATTCTTTTTTATTCAGTTTTGCTTTCGCGCGATCGCAATACCTCGCCGACCACCGGGGCGGCGGTAAACGCATTTGGCCATCCCGCGTAGAACGCCGCCTGGGCGACTACTTCTCCGGCCTCTTCAGCCGAAAGCCCATTATCCATGGCTCTGTTCAGGTGGTAGCCAATCTGCGCGCTCTGTCCGGCGGCGATTAACGCGCTGACCGTCACCAGACTTCTGTCGCGGGGCGTAAGCGCGGGCCGTTGCCAGAGGTCGAGAAACAGCGGGTCGGCGGTAAATTTAACCAGGCCAGGCGAAATGGGGCCGACATTTTTTTCCACGGTCTCTGCACGCTGTTTCTCTACCTGTTCATTGAGTGGCAGCAGCGTTGGCGAGGCGGCGGGCAGGGCCTCTGCCGTGATGCCGCGGGCTGCAAAGATCGCTTTGGTCACGCTGACGGCTGACATTGCATTGGGCCAACCTGAGTAGAACGCCAGATGGGTAATGATCTCTGATACTTCCGCTGGCGTCACGCCGCTATCGAGAGCGACTTCAATATAGTGCTTCAGCTCGCCTGGCTGGTTGCGGGCAATCAGCATGGCCACAGTCATGATGCTGCGGTCCCTGGACGAGAGGGCTTCGCGTGTCCACAGATCTTCAGTAATTGCTTCTCGACCAAAGCGCGCCAGCGCCGGGGAGACCGCTTGAATATCAGCGTCCACAAGGGTGGAGGGGGTAATTTTCATCATAGCTTCATCTCTTTGTTCGTTGGCATAAGCAAAATCAGACAGCACAAGCGACAAGGCTGCCGCGGCAATCACGTTTTTCATGTTTTATTCTCCCTGCTGAACAGGACAGAGGGTTACCGCGTCCACACCTGAGGATGGTCTTTGGCTTGCGGCGTGTTTTGCGCCATCACGCCTGTGAGAACGTGCGGCTGGTAGGCCTCTTCCAGATAGCGGATCTCCTCAGAACTGAGCCGCAGGTTCACGGCGCTGACCGCACCGTCAACATGGTGCTTTTGCGTGGCGCCGACCACCGGGGCGGTGACTTTAGTCAGCAGCCAGGCCAGCGAGATTTCGGTCATGGAGACCTGATGCCGTTCGGCAAGTTCGGCGACGCGGGCAATAATGATCCGGTCCTGTTCTGCCGTGCCGTCGTATTTGCCCCGGGCATAATCATCTTCCACCGCTCGCCGCGTGTAGCCTTCTAAACGCGAGAGACGGCCGCTGGCCAGCGCGCTATAGGGGGTCATGGCGATATTATCTTCTGCGCACAGCCCGAAGAGTTCTCGTTCGTCTTCACGCATAATCAGGTTGTAATGGCTTTGCATGGAGACAAAGGGCGTCAGCCCTTCGCGTTCAGCAAGGGCGTTCGCCTTCGCCAGCTGCCAGGCATAGCAATTGGAAATGCCAATCGCGCGCACCTTGCCGGCGGTCACGGCGGTGTGCAGCGCCTCCAGCACGTCGATAACCGGGGTGTTGTGATCCCAGATGTGGTAGATGTAGAGGTCGATGTAGTCCATCCCGAGGTTTCGCAGACTCTGGTCAAGCGAGCGGGCTATCGCCTCTTTTCCGCTGATCCCCTCGGCTATCTGGGCAGCGGTTCGTGGCAGAAACTTGGTGGCCAGCACCACCTCCTCGCGTTTTGCCATCTCCCGCAGCGCCCGGCCAACGTACCGCTCACTGGAGCCGTTCTGATAGGCGATGGCGGTATCGTAAAAATTGATGCCCTTTTCGAGGCCGTAGCGAATGATGTCCCGGCTTGCTGTTTCGTCCAGCGTCCAGCGATGCTGGCCCGTCAACGGATCGCCAAACCCCATACATCCCATGCAGATGCGGGAGACCAGTAAGTCACTTTTACCGAGTCGGGTATACTGCATCGTTATTTTCTCCCTTTGGATTATTCCACCAGAGTTTTCAGCTGCGCGATCAGTCTGGCCGCGTGCTCCCGGGCACGCGCTTTTTGCTGGGCGATTTTATCGGCATCCCGGTCGGCGTAGCTGATGCCGCAGGTATAAACCGGCGCCAGCAGCTCAAGATTGCACAGCCTGGCCGTGGTCTCGAAGGGGAGGAGATACTCTTCAATGGCGTGGCCAAAGAAACCGTCAGTGGTGTAGAGCGTCTGCGGTGCCCCGGTAGTGAAAGAAAGAAGGAGCTTTTTACCGCCCAGTTTCGCCGTTGAGCCATGCGCGAAGCCGTGAACAAAGACCTCGTCCAGCCATTGTTTCATTAACCCGGGCAGCCCATACCAGGAAAAAGGGAACTGCCAGACAATCACATCCGCCTTCAGCAGGCTTTCCTGCTCTGCGCTGATGTTGAATTTGCCGTCCGGATAGAGCCAGTCCAGACGACGAATCTCAGCATCGGGCAGGTCGGTCGCCACCTCGTCGAGGATGGTGGCGTTGGCGATGGAAAGATTGAGATCCGGATGCCCGGAAACGACAAGGATACGAGGCCTTTCCATCGTTACTCCTGATGTTTAAATTCGGCTGAGAAGAGGTTTTCCCAGCTAATAAACGAGCCGAGTGGAATACACTCGAAGGTTAATAAACCCGCTTTTGCCAGCGGAAATTCGGCCATGACGTTATTCGCCTCTTCCACGGTGTCGCATTCGAGGAAAATAGCGACGCCGGGTCGGTCCTGACGGAAATAGATGTCGCGGATAAAGCCAGACTTATACAGTCCCCAGGCATGCAGGGCTTCCGCGGTAAGATGCGGCGCATAGTGTTCCAGCGTCGCGTCGGGCGCGGGAATATCCAGACATAAAATTCGCATAGTTGTCTCCGGAAAGTCGTTATCAGCGGGAAGAGACAAAAGTATACGAGCCCCTGATGGCGAAGATTAGGCGGTCATTGACTTAAGAATATTTAGCCTGTACTTAATAATCAGGCGAGGTTGGCTTAAGGAGATGCTATGAATAACGCGCTTTATAATCAGATACGCATTTTTCAGAGCATTGCGCGCGAAGGCACTATCTCGGCCGCCGCAAGGAAATTAGAAATCACGCCGCCGTCGGTCAGCAACGCGCTCAAGCTGCTGGAGGAGCACATTGGTCATCCGCTTTTTGTGCGCACTACCCGGCGAATCGAGCTGACGGAAACCGGGCAACAGCTGCTGGAGCAGACTGCGGCGGCGGTGGAGGTTCTGGAAACATCGCTGGAGAGCCTCCGCGACCAGAATCAGGAACCCTCCGGAGCAGTGAGAATAACCCTCTCGCGCTTTGCCTACCTGCTTATTTTGAAACCGGCGATGGCGGCATTTTGTCAGCAATATCCGGGGATCCAGCTGGAAATATCGGTCTATGACGGTACCGTCAATATCATTGAAGAACGATTCGACCTGGGGATCCGCTTTGGCGATATTCTCGAAGGCGGAGTGGTCGCCCGCCCGTTAATGAAGCCGTTTCGGGAAGGGTTATATGCCTCATCAGCCTATCTGGCCGAATATGGCGTGCCTGCGGTGCCCGCCGATCTCAACCATCACCGGCTGATTGGCTATCGCTTTATTACCAACAACCGCATCCTGCCGCTGATCCTCAATGACCACGGCGAGCAGCTCACCGTCGAGATGCCGGGGCAGTTAATCAGCAATGATATTGACGTCATGGCCGACGGTATCCGCCATGGACTGGGGATTGGCCGCTTGTTTGAACCCATCTGGCGGCTACAGCCCGATCGTGAACAGTTTCTACCGGTGATGGAGGACTACTGGAAAACCTATCCGCCGGTTTATCTCTATTACCCGAAAAACGCGGGCAGAACGAAAAGGGTGAAAGCCCTGATTGATTTTCTGATAGCGCATACCGCGGAATAGAGGCTATTTTGCGTGCGAAATGTCTGAAGGCACCGGCCCTGTCTTTCTCTCAGCCTTAACCCTATACTCCCTGCGGATAACGCGTTTTTATCGCGGTGCATTTTGCCGTGCAACGGCTCATCCCATCGTCAACGCGATGGACGGGGAATATCAATAAGGGAGAGGCAGCAATGGGCAGACGCTTCATGGTCTGTATGTTCGCGCTGGTGGCGTTTTCGGCCAGTGCAGCGCAGGGCGTTCACGGTGGCCATAACGGGCAGTCGGTAATAGCTGGCGCCGACGGCGGCAACGGTTCGAACGGCGGCGATAGCGATAATTCCTCGGGTCGGGCAGGGTGCCCGGGCGGCACCGATCCCGATAAGCACGGCCATTTTTACCTGCCCGGCACCCGCGAACCCTGTAATCCCGGGCCCCAGGATGCAGAGAAAGTCGGGTCTTCCCGCTAGCGTTCAGCTCAGATCGTGCAGCGCTTTGTCTGATGGCGGGGAAAGCTGAATATCCTGAAACTCAACCGCCAGTCCCCCGCGCTCCGGTGAGCAGCACATGACGCCCGCTTTCACCGGGCCTGGCGGAAAGTAGCCGAGCCGCAGCAGCGGCCAGCGCTCGCCGTCGGTCGAATACTGCAGCCTTAACGCATCGCCCTTGCGGGTCAGCCGCAGCCAGAAGGTGCGCGGGTCGCCGGGAAAAAGCCCGGTGGCCCAGTCGGAGTGGGTTAGCGTCAGTACGCTGCCGATGGCCGGGGCATCGTCATTGAATTCAATCCCCGCCTTCAGCCAGGTCTGCTCGTCCGCCATCATCATTAGTCCAGCCTGGTCGTAAAGCGTGGTGAAATCGGCACATATTTTTGCCTGCAGGGTAAAATCACCTTCCACCTCAGTAGCATAAAGATGCCCAGAGAAACGCTCGAAGCCATACCAGGTATGGCGCCAGAAGTCGGTATGCTTATCGGTGACCACCGTCAGGCCGTCAGTATCGCGGCGCCACTCGGCAGGTTCATTGATCCAGTGAAAGGACGGCTGCATTTTTCCTCCGGGATACGCTTATAACAGCGACTGCAGTACGGGTGACGCCATGCTGGCCTCAAAGGGAATAATCTCGGTACGGGCGAGACCCAACTGCTGGAAGGGATCCTGACTCAGACGCGATTCCAGCATTTCCTGGCTGGCGCATTTCGCCAGAATCACCCCGCCGGTGCGGGGAAGGCGGCGGCCGGAGGCGAGAAAGAGGCCGTCAGCATAGCCTTTTTTGAGCCATTCGACGTGGGCGGGAATGGCGTCGTCCACCTCTTCGAGCGGTTTTATATACGTTAAAACAACCACATAAATCGTACTCATCCTGAAACCCTGTCAATCCGATGGGATCGCCAGCCTGACACATTTCGATGAGGGATAAAAGAAAGCGCGGCATTTTTCCGTGCTATTGCGCAAGGGAGGGCGTGTAGCCACTCAACGGGGGCTTATCGCAGGCGTGAAATAACACATATGTTTTTACGAATGTATATTGATCTTTATTGGTGGTTCCGTATGCTGTCCGTCACGCTTGAGGAGAAATCATGTCTTTATTGCCCCTGCAACTGTTCAAAAACCTCGCCGATGAAACCCGGCTGGGGATCGTATTGCTGCTCAAGGCGCGTGGAGAGCTGTGTGTTTGCGATCTCTGTACGGCGCTCGCCCAGTCCCAGCCCAAGATCTCCCGCCATCTGGCGATGCTGCGGGAAAGCGGGCTGCTGCTGGATCGTAAACAGGGTAAATGGGTCCATTACCGCCTCTCTCCGCAGATGCCGGCCTGGGCGGCGCAGGTGATTGAGCAGGCCTGGCTCAGTCAGCAGGACGATGTGCGGATGATGGTTTGCAGACTGGCTGACGGGGCGGGTTGTCAGTAAAAATTTTATCTAAACATATCTGTTTTTTCGAATGTGATTGACGGGGGTAATCATGTTGCTGGCAGGCGCGATTTTTGTCCTGACCCTGGTGCTGGTGATCTGGCAGCCGCGGGGTTTAGGGATCGGCTGGAGCGCGGCCTTTGGCGCGGCGCTGGCGCTGGCCACCGGTGGAGTACAACTAGCCGATATCCCGGTGGTGTGGCATATCGTCTGGAATGCGACCGCCACCTTTATCGCCGTTATCATTATCAGCCTGCTGCTTGATGAGTCTGGCTTTTTTGAATGGGCCGCTCTGCACGTTTCCCGCTGGGGAAGAGGGCGGGGTCGTCTGCTATTTACCTGGATTATCCTGCTCGGCGCCGCGGTGGCGGCGCTGTTTGCCAACGACGGCGCGGCGCTGATCCTCACCCCCATCGTGATTGCCATGCTGCGAGCGCTGGGATTCAGCAAGGGAACGATGCTGGCCTTTGTCATGGCCGCCGGATTTATTGCCGATACCGCCAGCCTGCCGCTGGTGGTGTCGAATCTGGTGAATATCGTTTCGGCAGATTTCTTTGCCATCGGCTTCAGGGAGTACGCTTCGGTGATGGTGCCGGTCGATCTCGCGGCGATCCTCACCACCCTGGCGATGCTGCATCTGTTCTTTCGCCGGGATATCCCGCCGGCCTGGGATATGGCGTTACTGAAAGCGCCGGTCACGGCGATAAAAGATCCGGCGACGTTCCGCACCGGCTGGGGCGTGCTGCTGCTGTTGCTGGTCGGCTTTTTCGTTCTTGACCCGCAGGGGATCCCGGTCAGCGCCATCGCGGCGCCGGGAGCGGGGATCCTGTTTGCTGTCGCGAAGCGCGGGCGGGTGATTAACACCGGCAAGGTGCTGCGCGGCGCCCCGTGGCAGATCGTGATCTTCTCGCTGGGAATGTATCTGGTGGTGTATGGCCTGCGAAACGCCGGGTTAACGGATTATCTGACCACGGTGCTGAACATGCTGGCGGAGCGCGGGCTCTGGGCCGCGACGCTGGGCACCGGTATCCTGTCGGCCTTCCTCTCTTCAATAATGAATAATATGCCCAGCGTACTGGTCGGCGCCCTGTCGATTGATGGCAGCGCGGCAACAGGGACGATCAAAGAGGCCATGATTTATGCCAACGTCATCGGCTGCGATCTGGGGCCCAAGATCACGCCAATTGGTAGCCTGGCCACGCTGCTCTGGCTGCATGTGCTGGCGCAGAAGCACATCACCATCGGTTGGGGGTATTATTTCCGCTGCGGCATTACCATGACCCTGCCGGTGCTGCTTGTGACGCTGGCCGCGCTGGCGCTGCGTCTCTCCTTCAACCAGCCATGAGAACGTACTATGAGCATCACCATTTACCATAACCCTGACTGCGGCACCTCGCGTAATACCCTGGCGCTGATCCGCAACAGCGGCGCTGAGCCCACCATTATCTATTATCTGGAGACGCCGCCATCGCGCGATGAGCTGCGCCAGCTGATCGCCGCGATGGCGATCCCGGTACGTGCCCTGCTACGGAAAAACGTTGAACCCTACGACGCGCTGGGGCTGGCGGAAGACCGGTTTACTGACGATCAGTTAATCGACTTTATGCTTCAGCATCCGATCCTGATTAACCGTCCGATCGTGACAACGCCGCGGGGCACCCGACTCTGCCGCCCGTCAGAGGTGGTGCTGGAGATCCTGACGGCGTCGCAAAAAGGCGCGTTCGTGAAGGAAGACGGTGAGCCAGTCATTGATGCCGCAGGGCAGCGTGTGAAATAACTCGCGAAAGGCGCCGGCTTTGACTCCCGGCTGCCTCACTTCCCCTCCCGTCATCCTCCGCGACAAACACCATGGGCCAGGATAGTCCCTGATAGAGAAATATTGCCACTTAGCGTGGTTTCTACATCATTCCACCTGTTTTCCTTACTTTTTCTGTCGTTATCCTGGCAGCCGAACTGAGCCGCTATAGATCGTCGCCTTAGCGTTAACTTTCTGTTTTTTAATACAAATAATCGGATTTCCTGCACTAATATAAAGTCAATGCTGTTTATCTTTTTATGAACGTTAAATCTGTAAAACTAGATGTTTGTCGACTTTTCATCTAAAAAGGGAAGGTAAGGGGCTGGACAAAACCATTGTGTGGTTATCAAATAGTTAAAAATGCTCGCGTTTGATGTTAATGCAAAAAAATTATAAATCGTCAGCCCGCTTTATACGGTTAACTTGCGCTGCGGCGCACCTTACCTGGAGAATTTATGCATTCCTCTGTTAATAAAAACGAAAGCCGTACCTTTTTCGGCCATCCTTATCCGCTGGGCTCCCTGTTCTTCACCGAAATGTGGGAGCGCTTCTCGTTTTACGGCATCCGTCCCTTACTGATCCTGTTTATGGCGGCGACGGTGTACGACGGCGGGATGGGACTGGCGCGGGAGAACGCCTCGGCGATTGTCGGGATTTTTGCTGGCAGTATGTATCTGGCCGCGCTGCCGGGCGGCTGGCTGGCGGATAACTGGCTTGGCCAGCAGCGGGCCGTCTGGTACGGCTCTATTCTGATCGCCCTGGGGCACCTGTCGATCGCCCTGTCGGCATGGCTGGGCAACGACCTGTTCTTTATCGGTCTGATGTTTATCGTCCTCGGTTCCGGGTTGTTTAAAACCTGTATCTCAGTGATGGTCGGCACCCTGTATAAAAAAGGCGACGCGCGCCGCGACGGCGGTTTTTCGCTGTTCTACATGGGGATCAACATCGGCTCGTTTATCGCGCCCTTGATCTCCGGCTGGTTGATTAAATCCCATGGCTGGCACTGGGGCTTCGGCATCGGGGGGATCGGGATGCTGGTAGCGCTGGTCATTTTCCGCGTCTTTGCCGTGCCGTCGATGAAGCGCTATGACGCGGAGGTCGGCCTCGATTCCACCTGGAACAGCCCGGTGGCGAAAAAGAATGGCGTCGGAGCGTGGCTGCTGGCCCTGGCCCTGGGGGTGGCAGTGCTGATCACGCTGATTAGCCTGGGCACGATCGTGATTAACCCGGTGGCGGTGGCCAGCGTGCTGGTCTATGTGATTGCCGCCTCCGTGGCGCTCTATTTCATCTGGCTGTTCGTCTTCGCGGGGCTGAACCGTAAAGAGCGGGCGCGCCTGCTGGTGTGCTTTATTTTGCTGGTCTCGGCGGCCTTTTTCTGGTCCGCGTTTGAACAGAAACCGACCTCCTTTAACCTGTTTGCTAACGACTACACCAACCGGATGATCGGCGACTTTGAGATCCCCGCGGTCTGGTTCCAGTCGATTAACGCCTTGTTTATCATTCTGCTCGCGCCGGTATTCAGCTGGGCGTGGCCTGCGCTGGCGCGTAAAAACGTGCGTCCGGGCAGTATGACCAAATTCGTGATTGGCATCCTGTGCGCAGCGGCGGGCTTTGGCCTGATGATGCTGGCGGCGCAGAACGTCCTGAGCAACGGCGGGGCCGGTGTGTCGCCGCTGTGGCTGGTGGGCAGCATCCTGATGCTGACCCTCGGTGAGCTTTGCCTGAGTCCGATTGGTCTGGCGACCATGACTTTGCTGGCGCCGGAGAGAATGCGCGGCCAGATGATGGGCCTGTGGTTCTGCGCCAGCGCGCTGGGTAACCTGGCGGCGGGCCTGATTGGCGGTCACGTGAAGGCCGATCAGCTGTCGCTGCTGCCGGACCTCTTCGCCCGCTGCTCCATCGCATTGCTGATCTGCGCCGCCGTACTGGCCGTGCTGATTGTCCCGGTCCGTCGGATGCTGGAGAACAGTCGGTCCAGCGCCGGGCAAACATCCGTCAGCAACGCCTGACGCGATCCTCAGGCCGGCCCTACGGGGCCGGCTTATTTTTGTACGAAACCCGCCTCAGCAGAACAAAATCCCTTTTTCAGAATGCGCGATGTCCCATAACGTGAGCGTGTTCTTTGAAATCACGTCACTTTCCGGTCCATAGTGTAGTCAGGTTTACTATGTGGTTAATATAAGGACACACCTATGCCAGCAGTCATTGATAAAGCATTGGATTTCATCGGTGGTATGAATACGTCTGAGCCAGTACCACAGTCTATGGATGAAAGTACCGCGAAGGGAATTCTCAAATATTTGAAAGAGCTGGGCGTGCCCGCTACCCCGGCCGACGTCGCTGAACGCGGGCAGCAGCAGGGCTGGAGCGCCGGGTTTACCGACAAAGTGGCGGATTGGGCTGAACGGATCGCCGCCGGCGAGCGGATGGTCATCAAGCATCCGGAATTCTTTTCCACCTATATGCAGGAGGAGCTGCGCGCCCTGGTGTAATCGCCGCGCAGCCACCCCGCCTCTTCTGTTAAATGCCTTCCCCATCCGGGAAGGCATTTTTGTTACTGCCCGCGATAGCCGCCGCCCAGGGCTTTGATCAGGGTAATGTCGGTGCTTAGCCGCTGGGCCTCAATGTCCAGCAGCAACAGCTGCTGGGCGAGGACCGCCCGCCGGGCCTCTTCGGCGGCGTAGCGGCTGAGCAGGCCGCGCTGATAATGGGCGCGAGCGCTGTCGGTAGTGGTCTGCGCCGCGGTGACCTTTAGCTGCTGCAGCGCGCGCTGTTGGTTCAGATCGTTAAGCTGGCTGGAGCTGATGGCGACATCGCGCACCGCGTCCAGCACCGCCTGGTTGTACTGTTTGATCAGGATGTTGCTGGCGGTGCGCACCGACTGCAGATTAGCGTTCAGACGACCGCCGTCGAAGATTGGCAGATACAGCCCGGGCAGCAGGTTGATCTGCTGGAAAGAGGACTTAAACAGATCCCCGACGCTCAGGGCGTTATATCCCCAGAACGCTTTGATATCAAAATGAGGATAGAAGGCCGCTTTCGCCGCATCGACCTGGCTCAGGGAGGCAGTCACGTAGCCGCGCAGCGCCTGCAGGTCCGGACGGCGGGCCAGCAGCTCGAAAGAGAGCGACGATGGCAGCGTCTCCTGGAGCGCCGGCAGCGCCACCGGATGGATGGCCGGCATGCTTTGCGCATCGGCGCCGATCAGCGCCCGCAGGGTTTCACGATACTGGGTCAGCATCCCCTCGGCGCTAATGATCTGCTGGTGGGCGGCGAGCTGCTCAGCCCGGGCATTGGCCACATCCACACTGTCTTCCACGCCGCGTTGGGTCCGGTGCTCATGGGCCGCTACCGAGAATTGGGCAATACCCTCCAGCTCCTGCAGCAGCGCGATTTTCTGGAACGTCGCCTGCATGGCGAAATAGAGCTGCGCCACGCTGCTGGCGATGTCGAGCTCAATGCCGGCGGTCTCCGCCAGCCGGGCATTTTTCTCGCCAATGGCGGCGGCGACCCGGGCGCGATCGGCTCCCCAGAGATCGATATTCAGCTGCGCCCCGACGCCAACGGTATTCAGCGTATACCAGGGACCGTTCTTATCCACCGGCAGGGAGTACGAGTAGGGCCAGCTAAAGGATTTGTCGGTGATCCGCAGGCGGTTTTGCGCCGCGACGGCGGTGGCCTGCAGGCCCATCGCCGAGCGGGCGAGCTCCACCGTGGACTGCGACTGGGAGATACGCAGTCGGGCGGCCTGCATGGTCGGCGAGTTCTGCAGCGCCCGGTTGATCAACATGTTGAGCTGAGGATCATCATAGGCCTCCCACCAGCGGGCTGCCGGCCAGTCGCTGTTCGCCAGGTGGATCACCTGCGCCAGCTGGGCCTGCTGCGGATTGACGATGGCGACCTGGGAAGGCTCATCCTGGATCAGCGCGCAGCCGCTGAGCAGCGTCAGCGTCAGGGTAAAGAGAGTGACCCGCAATCGCGCGGGGAAAGGAAGCATCATCATGACGTTTTAGCCTGTTGCTCAGTCGCTATCGGTGTCGGGCCCCAGTCGGGCAGGGCGGCCAGCGCGGTAGCCAGCGCCGGGCCAAAGGGGTTGCGGAGATCGGCGGCCAGCGTCCCGTCAGGCGCTGCCGCCTCCTGTTCGATACGTTCGGCGTAGCGCCGCAGCTGTTCGGCGCAGCGGGCCAGCGTCGGGTCTCCCGGCGCGGCGTTGAGCCGGTAGCCTTCGCTGAGGCGGGCGATCTCCTCGGCCTGGGCGAGGGTGGCGCGCATCGGCCAGCCTTTCGCCTGGGGCCAGGGATGGGCCCAGGTGCCCAGCGGTTCAGCGCGAACCCGATGGAGCAGCGCTTCGCTGTCGGTGAAGGCGACAAACAGGGGAGCCAGCGGCACCGCCTCCTTCGGAGCGGCGAGACAGTCCGCCAGCCGGCGATAAAGCGCCGCAAGACGGGATTTCAGCTGTGGTGCTTCGCTGTCCGGCCAGAGATACAAATGGACAATGGAGGAGACCAGCACCCCGAGCAGGATGCCGAGCACCCGATCCCGCAGCTCGGTGAGGTTCGTCAGCGGGCCAAACCAGCTGAGGAAGGCCAGCGCAAAGGTGAAACCAATCTGGATCCCGGCGTAGGCGATACGCTCCGAGCCGGCGGCAATCCACGCCGCCAGCGCCAGCACCGGCAGAGACATCGCCAGCAGGCCCGACAGCGAATCGGTCCAGGGCTGAACAAAGACGATTAACAGCAGCGCCAGCAGGGTGGCGAGCAGCGCCCCGCCGATACGCAGCCATGTCTTTTGCATCGTGGCGCCCAGCCCGGGCTGGGCGACAATGACGCAGCTCAGCATAATGGTGTGCAGCCCTTGCCAGTCGGCAGCGGTATAGAAGACATAGCAGATTAGCGTCGCCAGCAGGGTCTTGAGCGCAAAATGGAGATAAGCCGGGTTGCGCCAGGCGTCCGGCGCCAGCAGGGGCGCCTTCTCCACCTCACCCTGCGGCAGGGCGACGGGCTCACCCTGCGCCAGCTGCTGCAGGAGGGTAGCCATCTCCTGCAGAACCGCGTGATTAATGCCACGACCGCTGAGCGCCAGGGGAGGAATGGCGCCGTCAAACTGTTCCTCGCTGAGGGCACTCTTCAGCTTCAGTACCGCCTGCGACAGCTGCTGGCGATCTTCGCTATCTGCCTCGTCTGCTTGCAGCAGCGCCGCCAGCTGATAGCAGTGCAGGGTGGCGGCCAGCCGCGAGCGCCAGGCCTGCGGTTCGGCGGCTATCTCCGGCGTGGCCCGGCTGGCCTGGGCGAACAGCGACTGCAGCTGGTTGAACTGCGCGGCGGTCTCGCCGAAGGTCGGTGGCGCTTCATCGCCAGGAGCCGTCAGCCGCCGGGCGACCTCGTGCAGCATCCCCGCCAGGCGCGCCTTAAACTGGTTGCCGGGAAAGGCCTGCTGAAAACAGGCGTTGACCAGCAAAGTGACGAGGATCGCGGTGTTAATCGCCACCCACAGCCAGAGCAGCAGCCGCACCAGGATCTCGCTCTGACTGGTCATTGACGGGAAGGTCTGAGCATAAATCACCGCCAGCGCCACCACGAAAAAAGCCAGTCCCAGCTTACCCAGCACCCGCATCAGGTAGATGGCGCAGAAAAAGAGCGCCACGGAGGCCGCCAGGCGGATCAGCGGGTAGTCATAGGTCCACTTGATGATCAGCAGCACGCCGCCGAGCGCCACGGTGACGGTAACAAAAAAGACCACGCTGACCAGCTTGATCATCAACACGTTAGGCTGACTGACGTAGAACACGACGATCAGCGCAACGGCCAGGAAGGGGATCTGCAGGGTCATAAACAGGGTGATGAGCACCGCGCAGCTCAGCGTCAGGCGCAGCGTGTAGCTGGCGCGTCCCGGTGCGTCGCGCAGCTCCTGGCGTAAAAAATGGGCGAGAGGAAACATCGCGTCCCCCGGCTACGGCTGCAGCACGGCGCTGGCCGAGGCGCCCATGCGGAACAGCGCCGGATCGGGATCGCTGACGGCGATTTTCACCGGGAAGCGCTGCGAGACGTGAACCCAGTTAATGCTTTTTTGGATCAGCGGCAGCCCTTCGATGACGCTCCCGCCTTCGGGCAGGACCCCGGAGCCGACCGAATCGACTACCCCGTTAAAGGTCCGGTTGTGGTTGGTCATCACGGTGATCCGCGCCGCCACGCCGGGGCGCACGTTGTTCAGATCGGTCTCGCGGAAGTTAGCGATCACATACCAGCGGTCGTCATCCAGCAGGGTAAAGACCGGCTTCAGCGCCGAGGCGTACTGGCCGACGGTGGTTTTCAGCGCCACCACCACGCCGTTGAAGGGCGCACGCACTTCGGTAAATTCCAGATGCAGTTCGGCGAGGGCGATTTGCGCCAGGATCCCGGCGCGTTGCGCCACCATGGCATCCACGCCGGTCACGGCCGCCGAGGCCTGTCTGGCCTGCTGCAGCGTGGCCTCCAGCTCCGCCCGCGCCGCTTTCTCAGCGGTGCGCGCCTGATCGAGATCTTCCTGGGAGGCAAACCCCTGCGGCACCAGCGGCTCAAGGCGGGTGCGCGTGGAGGTGGTCTGCTTGACCAGCGCTCTGGCGCGCTCGACGGCGGCCGCCACCGACTGGGCGTTATACTCCTGCGCTTTGATGGTGCGCTGGGTCAGCATGATCTGCGCGTCGAGGGTCGTCAGCCGCGCTTTCGCGTCATCGAGCATCGCCTGATAGGGGCGGGGGTCGATGCGGAACAGCAGATCGCCTTTTTTCACCCGCTGGTTATCGCGAATGGGCATCTCCACGATGCGTCCGCTGACCTCGGGCACCACATCGATGGTATCGGCATAGACATAGGCGTCATTGGTCTCCGGCGAGGTTTGCAACTGCCAGATAACCAGGATCAGCGCCAGGATAGCGGCAAGGACCAGCGCCAGCAGAGGCCACTTTTTGCGTAACAGGGGAGTGCGGGAAGTTGTCATAAGCGATCAGTGAACAAAAAACAGAAACCACAGCAGCGTGGCGAACAGGAACATCAGCGCGACATAGCTGAAGACCAGAGGAGAAAAGCGCGGCTGCCAGCCTTTACGGGTAATCAGGATATGGCAGGGGATCAGTAAAAACGCACCGCCCAATAAGCAGAAAAACCAGCCGGGGAACGCGGCGCCCAATACCGGGATCGCGGGCGAAAGTGAGCAGCCAGAAAGCGGCAAGACGAGCAGTAACCGCGCCGGGCGGGCGATGGTGGCAATATGATTCAATAGAGCATCCCTGAGTGATCATACCAGTGTGTGATGAGTGTAATCGCCTCGTTGCGGGAATGAAAGTCAACGGATCGCCGACTGCGGGATCCTTACCCGATGGGAAAGCATGATGTGAGGCGCCAATTCCCACGCTTACGCGTAGTCAGCTGCGACGTGTAGGACTATGCTTAGCCTGAAACATAAAAAAAGAACGAGGCAATGTCATGGATAAGGAATTACTGGAAGCGGGCTACCGGGCCTACACCGGAGAGAAAATCGACGTCTACTTTAATACGGCGATCTGTCAGCATTCGGGGAACTGCGTGCGCGGCAGCGCGAAGCTTTTTAACCTGAAGCGTAAACCGTGGATTATCCCGGATGAAGTGGATGTGGCGACGGTGGTAAAAGTGATCGATACCTGCCCGAGCGGCGCCCTGCACTATCGTCATAAATAAGCGAGGAGAAGATGGAAATACTGGAAGGGCACAACAAGTTTTATGTTAACGACGCGCAGGGAAACCAGGTGGCGGAAATTGTTTTTGTTCCCACCGGCGACCACCTCAGCATTATCGAACATACCGATGTTGATCCCAGCCTGAAAGGCCAGGGCGTGGGGAAACAGCTGGTGGCGAGGGTGGTGGAAAAAATGCGCCAGGAGCAGCGGAAGATCATCCCTCTCTGCCCGTTTGCCAAACATGAATTCGATAACACCCGCGAATACGACGATATTCGCGCCTGACGTACCGGCACCGGTGCCAACCGGTGCGCTTTTCTCGCGCCATCAACGATCCGCCGGATCGCGCTGATGGGAAAAGCGGCGGATCAGATCCGGGAGATGCTCGCGCCGCATCGGCGGTGAAAACAGATAGCCCTGGAAACGGTCAATACCCAGCGATTTTAACTGCGTAAACTTCGCCAGCGAATCCACCCCTTCCGCCACGCAGCGGCTGCCGCTCAACTGGCAGTAGTAGGCCAGGCTTTTTATCAGCGCAAGCGCCTTCTGATCGTGCTGAGCGTCGTTGACGATACTCATATCCAGTTTATAGGCATTGAAGTGCAGGCGACGCGCCGGAAAGATGACGCTCCCCTGAGAAAAGCAGTCGTCCAGCATCACCCGCACGCCAGCACGTTGCAGTTCCTCCACCTGGGCGGTGGATCGGCTCTGACGGCGAAAATCGATGGTTTCAGCATATTCCAGCACCAGCCTTTCCACGCCCTCTGGCTGCCGGAGCTGCTGGCGAGCGGCTTCCACCATCCGCAGCAGGCTATCGCTGGCGGCGAGCGAGGAAGGAATATTGACCGAAAAATAGAAAGTACCCGGATGCTCATTAATATTCTGCACGGCCTCCTGCAGGACAAAGGCCGTGAGCAGCAGCCAGGCGTAGTCGGCGCGGAACTGCGGCAAAAAAGCCTGCGGATGGAGAACCTGGCCGCGGTGGCGCCAGCGGATCAGGATCTCCACCCCCTGTAGCTGTGAGCGACTATCGACGATAGGTTGAAAAACCGGGAAGACCTGGCGATCGTGGATCGCTTGTACCCATTCCTGTTCAAACGCCGACAGTGAGCTGGCGGATGAGCGCGGTAGCAGCGTACGCGGAAAGCGGGGGGCCAGATGCGGGTGATATTCCACCAGCTTTTTCACCCCGGCCAGCCGCTGGGTGTAGAGCGTTTTCTGGCTCAATCGGAGACGCCGGGCCTGCTCGCCTATCGTCTGCCCTTGCAGCAGGGCGAGGATCACTTTGAACTCGGCATGGCTCAATCCGGCGGCTCGTTTGTCGTGGAGCAGGGCGGCTTCACTGGCAAGCCGCTCAAGTCGCGGTGCGTTCTCCAGCCGATCGGCCAGCTCCGTGCAGGACAGATCGGCGGGGGCGGTATGGACGTTGCGCAGACGATCCGGATGGCTCACCTGATAAAGCAGCGTTTGCCACAGCCAGATGGCCGGGCTGCGGCTCAGAATCAACATCGGTAACGGCTGCAAGGCCTGGTCGAGCAGCCTTGCCGCCTGGCGCAGCGTGGTGAGCATCCACAGGGGATCGTCAGGGAGAAACACCACGATTCGCTTCACGGCGGTCAGCTCCCGCAGGGACACGCCCTCGACCGGCAGCTCAACGGGCCGCTTCGCGGCGTTCACCATCAGCTGGCTCAACCCGCGGGCGGCCAGCGAGCAGGGTGAGAGGATATAGTCGGTCATCATTGATAGACAAAGGTGATGCCGATGATCGACTGCACGTTGCCGGCAGTGACCTGGCCTGTGGTCCGGGCATAGGTTGCCGTCAGACCGAGATTAACTGGCGAGGTACTGACGGTGCCCAGCGAGACCGTGCTGTTCGCCGGCACGGCGCTGCCGTTGCGGGTCAGCTGAACGCCTATCCCCTGCGCCGGCGAGGCGGAGGCGGTATTGGTGAAGATCGCGTTGGCGCTATCCGCGGTGGTGCCGGAGAGGTAATACCCCAGCTGCTGGCTTTGCGCGCAGTGCACGGTGAGCGGCACGGCCATCGATCCCGGGTAGTCGGGGAGGGTGACGGTGACATCGCGGGCGGAGACATCGCAGCCGCCGGTGGGGACCACCACGTCGTTGTTGGCGTAAATGTTCCAGATGAACTGGAAGGAGTCGCTATTGTAGTTGTTGGTCTGATGCAGGATCAGCACCGCGATTAACGATCCTGCGGTGATCGCCACCCCACCGGCGGTGCTGACCGGCGTCAGATACAGGACGGTGGGCCAGGGCTTATCGGTCCGTGAATCGTAAACCACCCGCGCCGTTTCCGTGGTGGTCGGGAAGGGGTAAGAGGTGCCGTTATATTTCACGGTGCCGGAGAAACTCGACAGCACGCCGCCGTAGGCGGATCCGCGCTGCAGGGTGACGTAGTCAGTGATCGTTTCCGGATAGTCGTTATGGCAAAAAATCTGCGTGGAGAGGTCGACCACCAGGTTTTGCCCGACGTTAACCGCCGGTGTCAGATTTACGTAGACGTTGGCTGACCCGCCGCCGATGGGGATCGTCGCCCCGGTGGCCGTTTTGCAGGCAAAGGACCAGGCGTTCATCGACCAGCCCAACAGCAGCAGGGTGGTGAACAGGGGGATAATTTTTTTCATCATAATGCTCTCCTGGCTCAGGCGTAGGTATAGGTGACGTTAATCACCGCCTGAATGGTGCCTTGCGTGGCGCCGCCGTTAACGGACAGGGCTCTGACCTGCAGCGGGAAGCGAGCGGACTGGCTGGCCTCATCCACCTGTACCGACTGGCTGCTGCCATTGTTCAGCGTGGTGCCGTCCTCGCTCTGCAGTTCGAGCTGAATATTGCCTGCCGTTCCCTGGTTTTTGTAATAGCCGGTACTGTCCGTCGTCCCGCTGAAGGTGGCCTTCACCCGTGAAGTACCCACGGGGCAGTTACTGAGATCCAGCGCCACGCTGTGCCAGGCCGATGCCGAGCCCGCGCCGATCAGGCTAAAGGTATAGAGATCGCCCAGCTCGACGGTGGCATTGACGGTGGAAACCGTGCAGGGTCTGGCCACCACCTTCCCGTTGACGGTGAGGGTGACGTCGGCCGCCCGCAGGGAAGCGCTCGCGGTTAACAGGCCGGCCAGCAGCCAGCCCACGTGGGTCCATTTCATTTCAGCCTCCGCTTACTGAAATTCCAGCGTGAATGTCGCTGTCGCATTGACATGCCCGGCGGTGACGGGCACCTGAGTGGCCATCAGACGGGCGTAAAAGTTGAGAATGTTGGTCTGGCCCGGCGTCAGCGTGGTCCAGGACATGGCTGACGACGGCGCATTGACCGGCAGCCGGGACTGCTGCTGATCGAGAATTTCCACCCCCATTCCCGCCGCCGCCGAGGCGCCGGCATCGAGTTTTAACAGGCTGGTGTTGACGCTGTCCGCCACGCCGGTGAAACCGACCTTCACCGCGGTGACGGAAGTGCCACAGGGCGACAGCACGATGCGGAACGGCACCGGCGGCGTCGTCGCCCCGACGGCATAAAACTGCTTCGCGGCGTTGTCCTGAAAATCGACGGTGAAATCCTTCGACTCGCCGGCCACTGCGCAGGCGTTGTCGCGCACATAGCCGCTGATGGTGATCGTGCTATCGGCAGCGAAGGCAAACGGCGTCACCAGGGTGAGCAGGGCGCCCAGCAGATACTGCAGTGTTTTCATCATGATCTCCTTAGCGGCACGCGGCCGACAGCTGGCTGAGCGCCTGCTGCTGACTCTCCGGCGGCAGACGATAATCGGCCACGCACTGAGCGTCCGGGCCATCGCCCCATTTCACTCGCACCTTGCCCGCCAGCGGCATCCCGCTCAGGTAGACCTGGCCGTTATCCGCGACGATGCTGCCGCTCTGGTTGCTGTCGCCGGTGGCGAGGGCGCCAAACGGCACCGGTTTGCCGCGATGGGTCAGCGTCATCAGGATCTTCATTCCCACCTGCGCGTTAAAGTTGGCGCGGACGATCGCCCCATGGGTCGGCACCACGCTGACCACTGCATCATCAAGGTCGACATTGTCTGCCAGGGTGTTGGTGTCCAGCGCGATCCGGTTTTCGCGATACTCGGTGGCATAGGGCAGGACGGCATACCCGCGCCAGTCGGTGCGTACCCCGGTCTGGTTTTCCACCTTCACGCCGCCGGCGCCGGGGGCTTTCACCAGCACCACGGTATCGTTCAACGGCTGGCTCAGGGTGATGCCGTTGGCGTGCGCCAGCACGCCGCCGCTGACCCCGTAGTAGAGCTGTTTAAAGCCGTCGCTGCGGCTGTAGCCGACGTTGGCGTTGCCGTAGCCGCCGCGGTAGTTGAGCGCCGTATAGCCTGTGCTCCCGCTGTCGCCGTTGCCGCCGCCGGCATAGCCGGTCTGCACGCTATAGCTGAGGTTGTTGTCTTCCAGCAGGGTGCCGTACAGGCCCGCCAGGTTAGTCATGCGGCCATTGAGATCGTGCGACAGGCTGTAGCTGGCGCTGGCGTGCCGCCAGACTGAGCGGCTATCGGAACGCAGCCAGTGGCTGAAGGGGATATTGACGTTGACCGCCAGCATCTGATCGCGCCCTTGCTGCCAGGCGTTTTTGGTCAGGCTGTAACTTAGCGACCAGTTGATATCGTCTACGGCGGCGTTGAGGCCGGCCTGCAGCTGCTCATCGGCATCGTCGGTGCCCCAGTAGGTCTGGTGGCTGCCGCTGAGATAGAGGGTGGCGGTGCGCCCCAGCTGCTGGGTCACGCTCAGTTGCACCTTGCCGCGCTTGCTGTAAGCCAGATTGTAGTAGTCGGTAAATTTGGGTTTCACCTGGATAACGCCGTCCTGAGTTTCCACACTGTAGCCGCTCATCCGGCGGTAGGTGGTATCGGCAAAGTTATAGTAGCCGCGGGTGGAGTAGCGGTAGCCCACCAGCTGCAGGTTAGTCCCGGTCTCATCCAGGGATTTGTTATAGAGGAAACGCACCGACTGTCCCTGATGCTCGCTGTCGTCCGCCAGCGTGGCGTTGGCCTGGGTGATATCCAGCGACAGGGCGCCGAAATAGCCCATGTTTTTCCCCACCCCAAGGTTAAAGGCGCGATAGCGGTCCGCCAGCTGAGTGCCGCCGTACAGGGTCCAGCCGGCCGGCAGGCCATGCATGGCCGTGCTCTGGAAAAAATCGGGCGTTTCCTGTTGGCTGTTGCCGCTGCGGTACTCCCCGGCGGTGAGGGCGAAGCGGGTATGGCCTTCACGCTGCAGCACCGGCACCGTTGACCAGGGCACGCTGAAGACCTGGCGGGAGCCATCCGCTTCTTTAATCGTGACCTGCAGATCGCCGCCATTGCCCGCGGCGTAGAGATCGTCGATGGTAAACGGCCCCGGCGGCACTGTGCTCTGGTAGATTTCATAGCCGTTTTGTTTGATTGACACCTGCGCCGTGCCGCGGGCGATCCCGTGGATCACCGGCGCGAAGCCTTTCTGGCTGTCCGGTAGCATATTGTCGTCCGAGGCCAGCTGGGCGCCGCGGAAGTTGATCCCGTCGAAGACATCGCCGTTGGTATAGCTGTCCCCGAGGGTCAGCCGCGAACGCAGAGGCGTGATGTCCCGCTCAAGCCAGCTGTTAACGTGCTGCCAGCGGTTTTCACTGGAGGAAGCGCTGCCGCTGCCGCTACTGTAGCTCCACGTGCTGTTATCGCGCAGACGCCAGGCGCCAACGTTCAGGCCGCTCTGCAGATTCAGATAGGCGTAACGGCTGCTGCCACCCGTGGTGTTATGGACGTTATTGCCCGTGAAGTTATAGTTAATCAGCCCGGCGGTGATACCGTTATCCCACAGCTCCGGCGGAATATAGCCGCGCGCGCGGGTGCCCATAAATGCCTGAGGCACGGTGAGATACAGACGCTGTTGGCCGACGTCGAAGCGCGTGGTGGCTTCGCTGATAAGCGTCGTTAGCGGCACGCAGGCTGCGCTGTCCAGCGTCGCCATGCCCGGCACCCGACCGGTATCCACGCCCATGCTCGCCAGCTGGCCGCGCGTCAGACAGGGCGACAAGCCATGGCCCTGCGCGTCGGCCTGGAAAGTGACGTCCCGGGTGGTCATAAAACCATTGTTGAGATAAATATCGACGCGATAGGTGCCTGGAGGCACCTCCTGGCCTTTTTCAAATCCCGACAGGTCAGCCACCGCCGCCGGATCGTCAGCTAAGAAGCGGGGGTTAAAATAGAGGTCCGCCCGCGCGGCAAACGGCTGTGAGCAGAGCCACAGCGTCAGCGCCGGCGTAATCAGGCGCCGTGCGCTTCGGCAACCCCAATGGTCCAGTCCATATTTTCGATGTGACATAATCCCTCCGGTCCGACGTTGCCCGGCTGTCAGTGCTTCTGGTCATGCGCAGCGTGGCCCGCGCGGCGGGGTACTCTGGGTTAACGCAGTACGCCATTCATTTTCGGCGTCAGCGCGCCGTAATCGTTAATCGTGCGATAGGTGATGGTGCTCCCGGCATCCGCGGGCAGCTTGACGCTGGTTTTGCCCATCGGCGGCACGAGGGTGTTTTCCAGAATGCGCGTCCCGGCGTTCAGTTCGGTCACCGTCAGGTAATAAGGGGTGGGGTTCGTCAGCGTCAGCGACGATCCGCTGCGGCTAAAGGTCAGCTTTTCCGCCGCCTGATCCGGGGGCAGGGCCAGTTTTCCCGGACGGTAGTAGAGCTTGATGCGGCTGATAATCGCCAGCTGCAGGGTATTGTCGCTGAGCTTGGATTTATCCATCGAGGGGATCGCCTTCACGTTCATCCAGAACAGGCTTTCCCGATCCTGCGGCAGCTGGTTATTGGTGGCGTCGATAATGCGCAGGGTGTTCTCTTTTTTGCCCTGCATGGCAAACAGCGGGGGAGTGATGACAAACCGACCGTCTCGCTGACCATCGGCATTTTCCACCCATGACTGAATAAGCCAGGTGCTGTTGTCGTCATTATTGGTCACCGCGAGCTGGACCTGCTTCTGTCCCGCCGGGTAGATAACCCGGGTCGCGCCCAGCGCGACGCCCGCCTGCGCGCTGGCGCTCAACGCACCGGCGACGAAAAGTAAACATCCCGCCAGTATGCCGCGTGTCGTCGTTGCCATTTTTCTCACGTTATCTCCTTGTCTGCTCACCGTGTTGTCCTGTTTGTCTGCGGATTAATTACTGATAGGTCAATGAGAACCAGGCCTGGGCGTTGGCCGCGCCGCCGGTGACCTGGCGTCCGGTCGCCCGATATTTGGCGACAAAATTGAGCGTCGTCGGTCCGCGGTAGAGCGGCACCCAGCGGTCGGGCGGACGATTGAGCGGCAGCTGCTGGCCCTGACTGTCGAACAGCGCAATGCCAATCCCGCTGGCGATCCCCGGGCCTTCGCCCACCGAGAGCACATCGGGATTTTTACCATCAGCCACGCCGTGAAATGCCACCCCCACATGCTGGCTGACTGCGGTACTGCAATCCTGTAAATGAATCGCGAAAGGGATCGGGTTACTGTCTTCGCCGGCATCATGAAATCGGTTACTGCTGATCTGCCCCAGATTGACCGTCATCTGCCGATCGCCCGCTTCGACGCGGCAGGAACTCGCCATAATCAGGCCCTGAAAACGCATGCTGCCCCCAGGCAGCGTGACGTTCCACTGATTACCGGCCAGGGCCAGCGGGGGTAGTAGCAGCAGCAGACCTGATTTCATTCCCTGCATCGTTTCACTCCAGTTGGAAATAGAGAGCGGGCCCTCCTGGCCCTGATTGCCTCCCTGCGTGGATCGGGCCTTACTCGTATTGCACTTTGAACGTGGCATCCGCGTTCGCCGTACCGGCGGTCGCTGCGCCGGTCGCGTAGTAACGCGCCTGGAACGGGATGATGTTGGTGCCGTCATTCAGCGTGGTCGCGGCACTGAAGGTGGCCCCGTCCAGCGCCAGCGGCGTGCCGGTGCTGTCGAGGATCTGCACGCCAACGTTGGTTGCGCCGCCGGCGGCAGAGTTTTGCAGTGCCAGAACGGTGGTGTTGCTGCTGTCGATAGCGGTACCGGAGAAAGCGACAGAAGCTTTGGTCGCCACTGTGGTGTCGCAGTCATCCAGCTGAATGTTGAAACCGACGGAGGAGCTGGTGCTACCTGCGGTGGCAAGTTTCGCGGAACGCACCTGTCCTAACTGGACGGTTTGATCGATAGAGCCGGCATCTACCGCACAGGCCGCATTGACGACTTCCCCTTTAAAATGCACTGTCCCGCCGTTGACCGTGGTGGTATCGGCCAGCGCCGCCGCGGAGCTCAGAGACAGGGCTGACACAACAACCATTGCCAGTGTTTTGATTTTCATACTGTTTTCCTTTGAACGATGTCGAAATAACGAACCGGATTGGCAGCCGATGTGCCTTCCAGGCATGTCAGATTTCAGCCGAGTAGTCAGGCTGCCGGCTCTGCACAGTTTTTACCCAACTGATGAGACAATTGGGGCCATTTTGACTCGTCGGGGTAAATGATCTGTTTTTGGTTTTTGACTGGCTTATTTGTGGTTTTAAATTCTGTTTATTTGGCTTTTTGTGGGTATATAATCTGGAGTGGTGGGCGGGAGTGCAAAAGGAATAGCGATGGCGCTGGCGAAGGATCGCCGGTGCAACGGGAGTATGGTGGGAGAAAAGTGAGTGATTGCGTGATTAAAAATATATAATAATCAATAAACTATGATTTTTTCTGCAGAAATATAGCGCGGTGAGTTGCAAAACATTACAAAACATTTTTATGATATAAACAGTTTGGCCCCAATTGACCTGTTAGCAATTGATTTTATTGTATTAAATCAATCGCTTAAATCATTTTCCTTTGACAGGCCTTTTTCCTCTAAAAGATTATTTCTTTCCCAAATCCCGGCAAAACGCGCCGCATTGCTGGCAGTATAGCGTACCGTGTGACGAATATTACGATGTCCCAGATAATCCTGTATCAAACGGGTATCTGTACCTCTTTCCGCCAGTTCATAGCCGCAGGCGTGACGCAGCATATGAGGGTGCGTGTGCGTAACGGTGCCCGCATTTTCACCGGCGGATCGAATAATACGATATGCCTGCTGGCGTGAGAGCGGCGTACCGCGACGAGAGATAAACAGCGCGTCGGTTTTTGCCGCCGCTTTCCAGCCGGCGCGGACCTGACTCCAGCGTTCGATTGCCTCGCGCTCATCAAAGCGCAGCGGATGAATAGTCGAAAAACCGTTCTTAAGCCGCCGCACATTGACCCGTCCTTCATGCAGATCCAGATCGTGATAGTGCAGATCCAGCAGTTCGCTGATGCGCATGCCGTGGCGAAAGGCAAGCAGGATGAGGCAGTAATCCCGTTCACCGGTTGGGCCCTGGCGAGCGGCCTGCATCATTGCCTGAACTTCTTTGGCGGTAAGAAAACGACGTCGGTTCACAATATTAGCTCCTGAAAAAAGGATGAATGACCGTCACGGCGAAACCTTACGCCATGACGAAAAGAATGCGTAATGCTAAAACGTTGTAGGGTGAAGTTGATTAACCACGAATAGATAGCACATTACATTGACTGATACTAAAAATATCGCCGGGCGATAATTCTTAATTTTAAAGATTTTAATCGTTGTCTCAATAGCCTCTCCAGATGTTATCGCCAGGTGCATAAAATAAAAGGATTTTTTTCTGGCGCACGTTGTCATTAAAAAAACGGTGCGGAAATTTTGCTCGAGCAATAAATAATTCGGTCAAATCCAGAATGAACGCAGGGTTAAATTGACGCGGAGCTGGCAGGAATAAATAAGAACTTGCGGGAACAGTAATCATAATTAACGCAGGGTTAATGATAATAAATGTTATAATTTGCGAGCAGGTTGCGAGACAACGCCATCCTTGGCGTCAAGGTTATTGGATCAAAGACGATCGCTGTTTGTCGCGAGTATTGTCCCAGATGCCATAGAAACGTCCCGCGTTGCTGGCGGTATACCAGACGGTATGGCGGATATTGCGATGCCCAAGGTAATCCTGGATCAAACGGGTATCGATCCCCATATTGGCCAGCGCAAAGCCACAGGAGTGACGCAGCATGTGTGGGTGGATCTCCAGCGGTAATCCCGCCAGATCCCCTGATGAGGCGATAATCTGATAAAACTGCTGGCGAGAAAGGGGATTACCTTTGCGGGAGAGAAACAGCCATTCGCTGGCTGCCTGCGGCCAGCTGCTGCGAATGGCCAGCCATCGCTTTAGGGCGTGGATCTCTTTCTCCAGCAACGGGTGGGTAGTCGAAAATCCCTTTTTGAGTCGATGGATGTAAACGCAGCGGGCAGCAAGGTCGATATCCGATATTCGTAGACGGCAGATCTCGCTGGCTCGCAGACCGTGAATGAAGCACAGTAATGTCAGGCAATAATTCCGTGCGGCATAGAGACCGGTATCGGCGGCTTTAAGTAAAGACTCGATCTCATTCTGAGTCAGGAAGTTCCTTTTTTTTATATCGGCGTTATTCGTCATGGTTTTCCCTTTTATTGCAGGCATATTTTTCTCTTTCCAGGCCTGCGTCAGGTCATTGTTAAATTCGACTGCCTTTTTATTTTGAAACGGCGTGCTGATAACGTTTTAATCTCATACGAAAGCGTTTCACCTGGTGAAGGCAAAATCTGAATGCTATCGCTGAGTGAGCGTGCGGTATCATAGGCTATCTCCATCGCCACCGATAAGGCGCCGCAAGCTGAAGGGTAAAGAAAGGGTTAGCGGGTTGAAGTGGCGTCGCTTTCCTGGTGGTTTCCACGTCCTGTACATCCCTGATCCTCTTGATGATGCCCGCATGATGATGAAGGCGCGGGCTTCCGGCCGCGGCAAGGCGGCCATCAATGCCGTCATGATTTATTGCCTGCCTGCTGGACATCATTGCGCCAGCAAACCAACCTCCCGCGCCAACAACCTTCGGGAATAGCATGAGAAATTTCTCAGACAGAATACAACTCTGCATCGTCTGGATAGCATTCACTGCAAAACTACAACAGTGATTAAACCATACTGCAAAAAGCCTGGGGATAATAGCCATTGTCTGTATGAGGGCACTTTACGCTGTATTTCAGTAATTCAGTTTAATCTAAAGCATGTGGTCGAAGTGGAGTGGTATCAGGCACGGTAAGCGCCAGTGGCGGCGATATTAGTGGGCTGGAAAAAAGGGGGATATGATGAGGACCGGGATACGGTCTGAGGGGGGCGCGGGAATATTCTGCTCTATGCTAAGAATAAGGCGCATGCCACAAATGTCAGCCAGACAACTGAAGTATGAGGGGACGTTAAAGGCTCCGGCGGCGGGAGGACTTACGTCCTGAAGACGCCGAAGCCTCAGTTTCACCATTTTTCGTCACGTGCTTCCTGGCGACCTTCGCGGCGGTTTTCCCGTTTATCGTGACGGCAGCTGGCGTTGCTTTGATTGTTATTGCGGACGCATTCCTGCTTGGTATCACGACCTTGCTCGCGGCTATCCTGTCGGATATCGCGGGCGTCCTGGCGTTTGTCGCCACGCCAGGTCGCCTGCGCCGAAAACGATGGCGCCAGCAGCGCGACGCAGACCAGGGCAAGTAAGCCTCTTTTCATTAGGATTGATCCTGTCGTAGAGTACAATAAAAAAATAGCAGTTAAAGAATATTCTTGCCGGAAGCGCAGCATAATAAATGACAAAAAAATGCCCGAACAGAAATAAGTTATTTATTTTTGTCTGTAATTTTTCGAGTCACTATTCCTTTTAAAGGGTATTCGTAAACGATAAGCAATAACTCATAAAAAGATATGTCTATGGTATGCTGAAGATATTGAGGCATTTTGCGCTAATATGGTGTAGAGAAGGCAGCGATCGGTAGATAATGCTGAGCTCTGTGACTACGAACATTCACGTGAACAGCGACGACAAATTCCTCGCCCTTCAGGGCTGACACTCTCGCTCGTCTGTCGTGAAGTTGCTGTCAGGCGGTTTACGTTTACTACAATGGCATAATGATGAATACTCCGATTGCGCAGCGCGACTGGCGCCTGCTGGCGGCCGGGAGCGGCGGGCTCCTTCTGCTGGTGGCCGGCATCATGTTGCACAGCCACTGGGGCGATTTTCTCCAGTGGTGCCTCGCCACCCAAATAACCTTACATCGCTATCTGGTGATGTATCTTTTACTGCTGAATAATCACCAGTACAGCGGCGGCGTCTGGCTGTTAGTGGGCGCCTTTCTCTACGGCGTGCTGCACGCCATCGGGCCGGGTCACGGCAAGTTTATCGTCACGACTTACCTGAGCACCAACCCGGAGAGCCTGATGGCGGCGCGGGTGGTGCCCTTTCTCGGCAGCCTGTTGCAGGGCGTCAGCGCCATCCTCTTTGTCTTTATTCTCGCGGTAGGACTGAATCTGGCCGCCGGCGATCTCAGCGCCAGCCGCTGGTACGTTGAGAAGATCAGCGCCCTGACCATCGGCGCCTTTGGAATTTACATTATCTTTCGCGCGCTGCAGAACCTGGGGCCGGGCAAGAGAGTGATTCGCGCCATGACGCCGGTGCATCAGCATGATGCCTCGTGCGGCTGCGGGCACCACGGCGTGGGGCACAACCTGCACGGCGCCGACTGGAAAACACGCCTTGGCGTGGTGCTGGCCATCGGCGCCCGCCCCTGCAGCGGGGCAATCATGATCTTGCTGTTCGCCAACGCGCTGGGGATTGTCAGCTGGGGCATCGCCGCGGTGATGACCATGGCGCTGGGCACCGGACTTTCGATCCTCGGTCTGTCACTGACGGTGCACTATGCCCGTCACCGTATGGCCAACAGGCTGACGGTGGGGAGTCGTCCGCGGCCCTGGCTGGTGCCGCTGGTGAAGATCCTCGGCGGGCTGGCGCTGATCCTCTTTGCCGCCGGGTTGTTTTTCACCGTGGTGCCGATCAGCGCCAACGGCGACTTTATCGCCGCCGGCTGTTAACGACTTTCCAGCAGGTGCATCAATACCCGCAGCGCCTGATCCAGTTGCAGGCGTTCGCTGTCACTGAGTCCTGCCAGCAGCTGCCGTTCATTATCGACATGCGTTTCCACCGCCTCATCGATCCGCTCACGCCCGACAGGAGTCAGGGCGACCAGCATACTGCGGGCATCCTCCGGGTTCGGCAGGCGGGTAATAAATCCGCGTTTCTCCAGCGCCTTCAGGCGATGAGTCATGGTGCCGGAGGTGATCATCAGCGTGGAGAAGAGCTGGGTCGGCGAAAGAGTGAAAGGGGGGCCGGCGCGGCGCAGCGTCGCCAGCATATCAAACTCCCAGCGCACCAGATCGTGGCGCGTAAAGGCCACTTCCACCTGCGGCTCCAGCAGCATGGCGCATCGTTTCAGGCGGCCTATCGGTCCCATTGGGCTGCAGTCCAGATCCGGTCGCTCCCGCTGCCACTGGGCGAGAATGCGATCCACGGCGTCGATCGCGGGTGATTTGTCCATCAGTGCTCACTTGTCTTGATATCAAGATACTTGTCGGTACATACTTCAGTCACCAATTTAGCTTGAAGTGAAGATAAAATCATGGCTTTTCTCTCACGTAGTCTGATGATCGACTTACTGCTCACCGCGCTGGCACCCGCTATCTGGGGGACGACCTATATCGTCACCTCCCAGTTCCTTCCTCCCGATCGGCCATTTATCGCTGCGCTGCTGAGGGTGTTGCCGGCAGGCATCGCCCTGCTGATCTGGAGCCGTCGTTTCCCGCAGCGCGGCGAGTGGGCAAAGCTTATCGTTACCGGCATTTTAAATATCGGCGCTTTCCAGGCGCTGCTGTTTATCGCTGCCTATCGCTTACCCGGTGGACTGGCGGCGGTGATTGGCGCGATCCAGCCGCTGCTGGTGATGCTCCTCGCCTGGTGCGTTGATCGGCAGCGCTCGCCCTGGCTGGCGGTGTTCTCCGCCATCGCCGGTATACTCGGTATGGCCATGCTGCTGCTGTCGCCGCACACCGTCCTCGACCCGCTGGGGATCGGCGCGGCGTTTCTCGGCGCGATCAGTATGGCGCTGGGCACCTGGCTCTCCCGCCGCTGGGCGCTCTCCTTGCCGATTGTCGCGTTGACCGGCTGGCAGCTGGCGATTGGGGGAGTGGTGCTGGCCCCGGTGGCGCTGATCGTTGACCCCCCTCTGCATCAGGTGACAGCGCTGCAGGTCGCAGGCTATCTGTGGCTGTGCGTCGCGGGCGCCATGCTGGCCTATGGCCTGTGGTTCCGGGGGATTGGTCGCCTCTCGCCGGTGGCGGTGTCGGCGATGAGTCTGCTGAGCCCGGTGACCGCCGTGGTGCTGGGATGGATTTTCCTTGGACAAAAGATCCAGGGGATGGCGCTGGTGGGGTTGATCGTGGTGCTGGCGAGCGTGCTGTCTATCCAGCGCGCGCTGGCGCGCCAGGCGGCGGGAGCAAAAACGAAAAAAGCCCCATAACGGGGCTCGACATTGCTGCGTGCGGGGGGGGCGGCGGGAGCCAGACCAGCCACCCGCAGGCGGCCTGTCCGGCAGCTCCCTCTGCAACCATTCGCTTATTTAGACAGCTCGGCGGTCATATGGACCTGGTTGCCGGTGTACGCTTCGGTGATGTGGTAGGAAGCGCCTTGTTCTTTCGCAATGGTCGCGATTTTCGCTTCTGCGCTGTCCAGGGTGTCGGCGGTCACGCTCACCGGATGCGCGAAGCTAGCAAAAGAAACCAGGGAGAGCATACCGGCAGCGGCGAGTAATTTTACGTTTTTCATGGTGTTTGTCCTTTTAACTTTTATGGTGGAAAGCGTGTTTGCTTTCGATGGACTTATAATAAGCCTGCTAACTATAACGCGCGTTGCAAAAAGTGCGATTTAGATCACATTTTTATGGCGGTTTGATGGCGGAAATATGATCGTTTATCTATTTTTTAATTTAAAAACAATGGATTAATGATTTGTTTCTGGAAGGGGATATCACATGGGCTGCCCTTGTTCAGGGAGAGGAATGCGCCTCATTCATGCTTTCATCATTCGTTGTATGAATGGTTTGGTGCTGTTTTCACCACCGCAAAGGCAGATTCAGACTTATCGCGATGGCCTTCCGAGGGCTTTTTCTGCATGCTGTTGCGGTCACTTTCTCTCGCACTGGCGTTAGGCTTGCTGCGCTGTAAACAACCACCCTCTCGTTTTCATCTATCAATGACTGTTTATTAATAGTTGATGGTTATCTGTTATATAACTTAATGAAACGTGAACAAATGTATATTTGTCGGCGAATAAATAGCATTCTTTGACGCCGATAGCACCAGCGAACTGATATTTTTAAGTTCGTTACCTGACGCCTTAAATATTGCGGCTCCCGGTCAGTCGAAGATTCTATTAGCAGTGGCATAAATCAGCATCGCCTGATGTTTCTGGTTCTATGCGAATTCACAGTGTGCTCATTGATTCGTAATTCACTCTGACAAGGAAATGGCAATGAAAAAGGTTCTTCTCTCTGCAGCAATGGCAACCGCGTTTTTTGGCATGACTGCTGCCCATGCAGCTGATACCAATGTTGGCGGCGGCCAGGTTAATTTCTTCGGTAAAGTTACCGATGTATCCTGTACTGTTTCTGTTAACGGCCAGGGCAGCGATGCGAACGTTTACCTGTCTCCGGTAACCCTGACTGAAGTTAAAGCGGCAGCAGCGGATACTTATCTGAAACCGAAATCTTTCACCATTGACGTCTCTAACTGCCAGGCTGCTGACGGCACCAAACAGGATGACGTAACCAAACTGGGCGTGAACTGGACCGGCGGTAACCTGCTGGCTGGCGCAACCAGCAAACAGCAGGGTTACCTGGCGAACACCGAAGCTTCCGGTGCCCAGAACATCCAGCTGGTGCTGTCTACTGACAACGCCACCGCGCTGACCAACAAAATCATCCCGGGTGACAGCACTCAGCCGAAAGCAAAAGGCGATGCTGCTGCTGTAGCCGATGGCGCGCGCTTCACCTACTACGTTGGTTATGCGACCAGCGCACCGACCACAGTAACTACCGGTGTGGTCAACAGCTACGCGACTTACGAAATTACCTATCAGTAATTCCGCCAGAAAATAAAACTGCCCCGCTCCGGGGCAGTTAATAACAATAATAAAGCGGCGATGTCCGCCGCTTGTATTTTTATTCTGAGGTCAGCATGAAGCGTATTGCCCTTTTTTTCTGTTTCATTTTTAGTTTTGCGGCCCATGCCAACAACATTATTGTTAACGGTACCCGCTTTATTTATCCAGGAAATGAAAAAGAAATAACGGTACAGCTTTCAAATAACGCCGACCGTCCGGCACTGGCGCAGGCCTGGCTGGATAATGGCGATGCCGATGCCACACCGGATACCATTACCACCCCGTTTATTATCACCCCGCCGATCTCGCGCGTTGACGCCAAAAGTGGCCAGACGCTGCGTATTAAGCTCGGCAGCAGCGCCGGTCTGGCGAAAGATAAAGAGACACTGTGGTGGCTGAATCTGCTGGAAATTCCACCGGTAGTGGCCAATCAGAAAAATGAAGGCCAGAACGTGCTGCAGCTGGCGATCCGTTCCCGCTTTAAATTTATTTACCGCCCTGCCGGACTGGGCAACCGCGATGCGGCGGCCGAGAAGCTGACGCTGACTGCCAACGGCAGCAGTCTCGCCATCAATAACCCGACGCCGTTCTACATTACCGTCAGCCGTATTTCCCGCGACGGCGGTAAAGCCCTGAACAGCAAAACCGTGATGCTGGCGCCGCAGTCCAGCCAGACGGTAGCACTCTCCTCCGCCGTCAACCGCGGCGAAACCCTGACCGTTAACAACATTAATGACTATGGCGCCGATGTCGCAGTGAAAGTGGCCGTTAAATAAGGGAAAAGCTAATGAAGCAGAGGTCATTCTGCCCGGGAAGATTAAGCACCGCGATAGCCATCGCGCTGTGCTGCTTTCCGCCATTTTCCAGCGGACAGGAAAACCCGGGAACGGTATATCAATTTAACGACGGCTTTATTGTCGGTAGCCGCGAGAAGGTCGATCTGTCTCGCTTTTCGACCAGCGCGATTACTGAAGGCACTTACTCCCTTGACGTCTACACCAACGACGAGTGGAAAGGGCGCTACGACCTGCGCATCGCGCGCGACAAAGACGGTAACCTTGGCGTTTGCTACACCAAAGCGATGCTGACGCAGTACGGCATCGCGGCGGAAAAGCTTAACCCAAAGCTCAGCGAACAGGAGGGGTACTGTGGTAGCCTCAAATCCTGGCGTAACGAAGAAAACGTCAAAGACAACCTGGTCCAGTCCTCCCTGCGGTTGAACATTTCGGTGCCGCAGATCTATGAAGATCAACGTCTGAAAAACTATGTCAGCCCGGAGTTCTGGGACAAAGGCATTACTGCGCTCAATCTGGGCTGGATGGCCAACGCCTGGAACAGCCACACCTCTTCGGTCGGCGGCTCGGATAACAGCAGCGCCTATCTTGGCGTCAACGCCGGCCTGTCGTGGGACGGCTGGCTGCTGAAGCACATCGGCAACCTGAACTGGCAACAGCAGCAGGGTAAAGCGCACTGGAACAGCAACCAGACCTATCTCCAGCGCCCCATTCCGCAGCTCAACTCCATCGTCAGCGGCGGTCAGATTTTTACCAATGGTGAATTTTTCGACACCATCGGTCTGCGTGGGGTCAACCTTTCCACCGATGACAATATGTTCCCGGATGGCATGCGCTCGTATGCCCCGGAAATTCGCGGCGTGGCGCAGAGCAACGCCCTCGTCACCGTGCGCCAGGGCAGCAACATTATCTATCAGACCACCGTTCCGCCCGGGCCGTTTACCCTGCAGGATGTCTATCCTTCCGGCTATGGCAGCGACCTTGAGGTCTCGGTGAAAGAGGCGGATGGCTCGGTGGAAGTGTTTAGCGTGCCTTACGCTTCCGTCGCCCAGCTGTTGCGCCCGGGAATGACCCGCTACGCGCTCTCCGCCGGTAAAGTGGACGACAGTTCTCTGCGCAACAAGCCGATGCTCTATCAGGCCACCTGGCAGCACGGGATCAACAACCTGCTGACCGGCTATACCGGGGTCACGGGTTTCGACGACTATCAGGCCTTCCTGGTGGGGACCGGGATGAACACCGGCATCGGCGCGCTCTCCTTTGACGTGACCCATTCGCGGCTGAAGAGTGATACCCATGATGATTCGGGGCAGAGCTATCGCGCCACCTTTAACCGCATGTTTACCGATACCCAGACCAGCATCGTGCTGGCGGCGTATCGCTACTCGACGAAAGGTTATTACAACCTCAACGACGCGCTGTATGCCGTCGATCAGGAAAAAAACAGCCGCAGCAACTACACCCTGTGGCGGCAGAAAAACGGCATGACCTTCACCGTGAACCAGAACCTGCCGGACGGCTGGGGCGGGTTTTATCTGAGTGGCCGTATCTCCGATTACTGGAACCGTTCCGGGACCGAGAAGCAGTATCAGGTCAGCTACAACAACTCATTTGGTCGTCTCTCCTGGTCGGCGAGCGCGCAGCGCGTTTACACGCCAGACAGCTCCGGTCATCGCCGCGACGATCGTATTTCACTTAACTTCAGCTACCCGCTGTGGTTTGGCGATAACCGCACCGCCAACCTGACGTCGAACACCTCGTTCAACAACTCGCGCTTTGCCAGCTCGCAGATTGGTATCAACGGTTCGCTGGACAGTGAAAACAACCTTAACTACGGCGTGTCGACCACCACGACCACCGGAGGCCAGCACGACGTGGCGCTCAACGGCAGCTACCGTACGCCATGGACCACGCTCAACGGCAGCTACAGCCAGGGCGAAGGCTATCGTCAGAGCGGCCTGGGCGCCAGCGGGACGATGATCGCCCATAGCGGCGGCGTGGTGCTCTCGCCGGAAAGCGGCTCGACGATGGCGCTGATTGAAGCCAAAGATGCTGCCGGCGCCATGCTCCCGGGGTCGCCGGGCACCCGTGTGGACAGCAATGGTTACGCCATCCTGCCGTATCTGCGCCCGTACCGGATTAACGCCGTCGAGATCGACCCGAAAGGTAGCCTTGACGATGTCGCCTTCGATCGCACCGTGGCGCAGGTTGTGCCGTGGGAAGGCAGCGTGGTTAAGGTGGCGTTCGGCACCACGGTGCAGAACAACCTCACGCTGCAGGTGCGCCAGGCGAACCATGAGCCGCTGCCGTTTGCGGCGAGTATTTTCTCTCCTGATGGTAAGGAGATCGGCGTTGTCGGCCAGGGCAGCATGATGTTTATCAGCGATGCGAATGCCAAACGCGCGATTGTGAAGTGGAGCGGCGGGCAGTGTTCGGTGGATCTGGGACCGCAAACAACAAAGGATAGCGTATGTCGCTGAGGAAATTACTAACGCTTTTTATCGTCTTAATGGCGCTGGGAACCACCTCGTCCTGGGCCGTCTGTACGCGCCTTTCTTCGCCAACGGTGATGCTGGACATGGTGGTGGGCAGGGTGGTGGTGCCTCCGGATCTGCCGGTGGGGTCGGTGATCCTCACCCGCGACTGGACGATGAGCGCCCCTGGCGGCGCGAGCTATCGCTGTACCTCCGGCACCAACCGCTTCGCGGCGAAGATTGTTGCGCCAGGGGCCACTGATCTCGGGAATAAAATCTATTCCACCAACGTGCCGGGTATCGGCATGCGTTTCAGCCGCGGCGGCGCGACGGTCAATATCGTCTATCCCGACGTCTTTTCGTCTCGGGTATCGGGTACCACCAACTATTCGCTGGAGGGATCGCGCTTTACCCTGGAGATAATCAAAACCGCGGCAACCACCGGCAGCGGCACCCTGGCAACGGGAAAATACACCTCCTATGACTGGGAGAGCGGCGGCAACCCGATCCTCGAAACCTATCTGAGCGCCAACGCCATCACCGTGGTCTCGCCCTCCTGTACGGTGATGAGCGGGAAGAATATGAATGTCGATGTGGGCTCCATCCGGCGCAGTGACCTGAAAGGGGTGGGCACTACCGCGGGCGGGAAAGATTTTAATATCGATCTGCAGTGCAGCGGCGGTCTGAGCGAAACCGGGTATGCCAACATCAGCACCTCGTTTTCCGGAACGTTGGCTACCAGCACGACGGCGACTATGGGCGCGTTGCTCAATGAAAAGGCCGGTAGCGGTATGGCAAAAGGCGTCGGTATTCAGGTACTGAAGGATGGATCGCCGCTGCAGTTTAATAAGAAATACACCGTTGGCCGCTTGAATAATCAGGAGATCCGCTACATCACCATACCGCTGCACGCGCGCTTTTATCAGTATGGCCCGACGACCAGCACCGGCGAGGTGGAGTCGCATATGATCTTTAACCTGACGTACGATTAATACGGGAGGGGGAATGAAGGGATTGCCGAAACACACTATCGCGTGGCTGATATTCTGCGGCAGCCTCGCCGCCCCCTCGGCGTGGGGTTTCGAGACCAATTATGACCGCGGACGGGTCGAATTTGCCGGGCGGGTGACGGATATTTCCTGCAGCGTCGCGCTGAATGGCGGTCAGCATGCCGGCAATGGCAACGTCTGGCTGGCGCCGGTCAGCCTGGCGGAAGTGCACGATCGCGGGGCCGGGGCGTTTATGAAGCCGCAGCCATTTACCCTGGCGCTGTCAAACTGTCAGTTGCGCCATGACGGTGGGGCCGCCTCGCAGGACGAAGTGCGACGGGTCAGCGTTCGCTGGATTGACGGTTTTTTACTGACGGCGGTCGGGAATGAGAATGCGGGCTATCTGGCCAATACCTTGCCAGATGGGGCGCAGAATATTTATCTGGCGCTGTCGACCAATGATAATAATACGCTGGATAAAAGTAATAAAATTGTCCCGGCGGACCCGCAGCAAAATCAGGTGCATTTGCAGGAAAACGCGGTCAGCGGTGGGCTGTTCACCTATTACGTGGGCTACGTTTCGCCAACGCCAAAAAGCGCCACCAGTGGGCCGATTACCAGTTGGGCAACGTGGGAATTAGTTTATAATTAAGCAATGCAAAAAAGCCGGAGAATCCCCGGCTTTTTTTATCGGGTAATATCGTCAGCAACCAGTTGTTCAATACTGACTTCCTGCCAGTAATGGCCCTGAATGGCAAACCATTCCATTCCCTGCAACCATTTTTTATGGTCTTCGCTTTCCACCCCCTCAATAATCACGTTGTGATGATTGCGGGATAAAAAGGTCACCAGGGCATCCATTAACTGGCGACCGGACTCTTTGCGCATCAGATGCCAGAAAAAATCTTTATCAATTTTGACATAGTCAAAATGATACCCTCTGATGGCGTTAATCCCCGCATAGCCTGAGCCGAAGTCATCGAGCCACAGCGAGGTATCTTGCGGGTTTTGCCAGGCGGCCAGGGAATTATTGAGAAGATTCTCAGCGTTTTCGGTCACTTCGAAATGGACGCAGGCGAGTGCGGCAATTTTATCTTTTATTTCCTTCTGACGCAGCAGATTCAGGATATGGTCGTCGACGTTAATCGTGGCGGAAATGTTGTTGTGTAAAAACCATTCTTTATGTTTTTCAATCAATGCCAGTTGCTCGAGAAAAATACGCTCACGAACCGCCGCGGTAGCATGACGAAAAAAATACTCAGGAGAGACGGTAAGATTATCGAAGCGGCTCAGGCATTCAACCGCGACTAAGGTACCTTGTGGGGAAAACATTTTCTGAAAGACGTAGCGTACAGCGATATCATTACGAGATAAAATGTTGTCTTCGGTTATTTTAGTGTTCATTATCCCTCATCACGAGGTTAGTCAGACAATAGGCAGAGGATACACTAATTATAGGCTACCTGATGGTTAATGGGAATGGCAGGAAATGTAAATCAACAGCGAATAAGTACGCTTTATCCGCTATTGATTTACTGGAGCATAATTTAACATTGATGGAGTGCGGCAATACGCTGGTTCATGGCGCGGGAATTATCAATGCCCAGCTTTTGCATGATATGGATACGATGGCTGTGAACCGTTTTATGGGCAATGCCGAGCAGGGCGGCAATACGCTTGTTATTATTGTTGGCAATCAGCAGTTCGAGGATCTGGCACTCCCGTGGCGACAGCTGTTTGCGCAACCTTCGCGGTGGCAGTTCGCTGGCGCCCTCTGCGCGCTTGACGATAGAGGAAAAAAGAGATAATGGAGATTTTTCGCTAATAATCATGGCATTATCAATAGTTATCAACTCTCTGCACAGGGCGACAATGTCGCTTTTCACCACCAGTACCGGCTGTTGGCAGCGCTGCAGAGAAAGGCGAAGCGCGTTCAGCAGGTCGACGATTCTGATGGCAGAAATATCCTTATTAATTAAATTGAAAATAACCGTCTGAGCCAGTGGTAGATGTTTCCCATGGATAACGTCGCCATAACCAAGACGGATGATATTTTCATGGCTATCAATAAGGTAGTATAAGGTAGTGATAGATTGAGTGACCAATGAGATTATCATTGGTGTACAGCAATATACTGTCCAAGGGTATCAGATTCTCTTTTTGCGCTTGGCTTCTAAGATCAGGTCCAGCAGTATCTTCTCTATTCTGCGCTGGTCATCGAGATGGCGGAACTTAAACTGGCAGGATATCTGATAGTAGCTTTCACTCTCTTCATTGGCGTCATCAAGGGTGATAACAATGACATTCTTTACCACCAGGTCAATGGTGATCTCACCATATTCCGCGAGCATCAGTACAGCATTTTTCAGTAAGGCGTTATGGCTGAGAAATTTCAGGTTCGGCGTCCTGGTCATCAATGCGCAACCGCCATCTGAAATGTCTTTGATGTCGAAAAGATAGTTTTCGCCATTTTTATGGCGACCGCGGCAATAAAAATCATGTTCGTGGCGTAAACGAAAACGGGGATCGCGGCGGCGCTGTACGACCTGCAGACATTCAGGCAAAGAAAAGGCGTAGCGGATACCTTTATCCACACCGCTATTGTCATGTTTTGTCAGGGGTGCATTAAACTCTATTTTCCCTGAATCACTATGCAGGAGAAAGCGAATTTTATGCCCCGGCGGGATTTTGCGGTGAGTCTGAATATGGAACTCGGCAAAATCCACACGTGTCAGTTGGGTTACGATACTCGTGTTGTTAAAAAATATTTCAATTTCAGTACGTTTGCGCAACTCCTCTCTGAAAATAGCAATAATTTCATACTTACTGGTCTTTATCGTTCCCTCTGTCATGTGCTTCCCTTGTAAATAGTTGCCGTGAGGCGTTTGATTTTTCTTATAGCAATAGCAACATTCTGATTGGGTTAATCAGATGTTTTTATGAGCGTTTGATGTTATTGACTATCTTTGCAGCCAGATTGATATGTATAAACTTGGAATTCGATATTGTGTTTCCTGTAATCAAGAGTTTCAAATTTTGGTCATGACAAAAACGACAACGGCCTCCATGCTGGAGACCGGTCGAAGGATAAAAACAGTAGTTTGATTAACGGGGATAATGAGAAAACGATCGTCGATCACACCCCATTTGTAAGATCTATAGTGCCAGCAGTGTTGAGGTTTTTCCAGGCAAATATTAAGGATAGCTGTCGTTCCCCCCATTTCTCCCCATGGGTCAGGGGCGTGCGCGGGTGGCGATATTATCGAGGATGCGCAGGGCGTCTGCCGGCAGGACCAGCTGCGCGGCGGCAATATTTTCCGCCAGATGCGTGCGGGAAGACGTGCCGGGGATCAGCAGAATATTCGGCGAACGCTGAAGCAGCCAGGCCAGGGCGACCTGCATCGGCGTCGCCTCAAGCGAGGCCGCGACCTCGTTCAGCTCCTGCGCCTGGAGTGGCGTAAAACCACCCAACGGGAAGAAGGGCACCCACGCGATGTGCTGCGCGGCGAGCGCATCGACCAGCGCGTCGTCGGCGCGATGGGCAATGTTATAGAGGTTTTGCACGCAGACGATGGGCGTCATTTTCTGCGCATCCGCGACCTGTTTTGCCGTCACGTTGCTGAGGCCGATATGGCGGATCAATCCCCGCGCTTTGAGCTCCAGCAGGGTAGTGAGCGGCGCCTCCAGCGAGCCTTCCACCGGGCCGTGAGGGCTGAGCATACTGCGCAGGTTCACCACCTCCAGCATGTCGAGCCCCAGGTTACGCAAATTATCCTCGACGGCCTGGGTCAGTTCGGCAGGCGACATGGCCGGCAGCCAGTTGCCCTTCTCGTCGCGGCGGGCGCTAACCTTGGTGACAATACACAGGTCGTCAGGATAGGGATGGAGCGCTTTGCGGATCAATTGATTGGTCACATGCGGACCGTAAAAATCAGAGGTATCGATATGGTTTACCCCGGCCTCGACGGCAGCCTGCAGGACGCGCACCGCCTCCTCGGGATCTTTCGGCGGGCCGAAGACGCCGGGGCCGGCCAGCTGCATCGCGCCATAACCCAACCGATAAACCTGGCGATCGCCGAGCGTGCCGCGACCGGATAAGGTGACACTGGACATACGAACTCTCCTTACGGTGGCTAAGCCGTAAGTGTAATCCGCTCAGGGGAAAGGGAAGGGCGAGAATGTTGTCAGAATGTGCGGCAGCGGCTCAGGTAAGCCACTGCCGCCAGAGGCGATTAGCCAAAGAACATCACTGAAACGCAGAGCAGGCCGACCACCAGCGTAATGGCGTTACCCACCGAGCGGTACGGTTTAAGCGCCGGAATAAGCCAGGTGGACAGCGTGGGCATGATAAACAGGATCATGGCGATAAGCGGCCCGCTGATGGCGTAGATCATCGAAATGGCATTCGGGTTGATAAAGCACACCGCAAAGGTGAAGGCGGAGACCAGCAGGATCGACATCGCCCGGTTGAAGGCGCGGCTCTTACGCACGCCGACCAGCCCCAGCGAACTCTTGACGATTTCACTGGCGCCTTCAATCACCCCGAAGTAGGTGCCAAGGAAGGATTTCGACATGGCGACCACGGCAACGATGATGCCGGTTACCGCCAGCCAGCCGGGCGCGCCCGGCACCATCGACAGGGCGGAAAGGATGGTCACCCCCTGATCGCGGGCGCTTTCAATATAGGTCGCCGGGATCGCCAGCAGACAGCTGAAGACGAAAAACAGCACGCTGGCGCAGATGATGGTGTAGGCCACCTTCATGATTTTTTTGCATTTACCCATGGCCAGGTCGCCATGTTTCTCCTGCTGGTCGATAGCAAAAGTAGAAATGATCGGCGTATGGCTAAAAGCGAAAACCATCACGGGAATGGAGATCCAGATCTGATGGAGCGTGTGCGTGCTGAACTGCATCTGGCTGGTGAGGTGCTCAGGATGCCAGTCGCGGATTAAATAGAGGGAGAGAAACAGGAAGCAGGCGATAAGCGGGAAGACCAGAAAGCCCATCACCTTGATGGTGACCTGCCGCCCCATGAGAAAGATCAGGTTGAGGACCAGCACAACGCCCAGGCTCAGCAGCGCGCGCAGCGTGGGGGTCACCGGCGTACGATGCGCCACCTGCTCGGCAAGCGAGTTGGTGATGGCCACGGCATAGATGAGCACCACGACGAAGAAGGCGAGGAAATAGAGGCCGGTGATCAGGTTGCCGATTTTCTTACCATAGTAGTGATTGACTGCGCCGGTGATCCCGGTTCCCGGCGCGATATTGGCCGAGAGAATAAACTGGCTCAGCGCTTTGTGAGGCCAGTAGGTGAGCGGCCAGGCGACCAGCGCGGTGATGAACAGGACAATGGCGCCAGCCGAACCCAGCTGGATCGGTAGAAATAGCGTCCCAGCGCCTACTGCAGTGCCATATAAGGCAAAACTCCATAGAGTTTCTTCTTTAGACCAAATTTTAGACATTATGCGACTTTATCAACCGGTAAACCAAAAAAAAGGAGTGCAATTTACCATATTTATGGTTCGTCTGTTGCGATAGTTTTTGGTGATAAAGTCGCGGCGGATCGTGGAGGATCCGCCCGGGGCACTACCCGCGCGCCGGCTGGCGTGGGCGGCGGCGGCGGATAACGCGCTCGCGCAGGGTGTCCCATGCCCAGTTAAACGCCATGGTGTAGGGCAGGAAGAAGAGCATGAAGCCGATCTCCAGCATAAACGCCTGCAAGAGCGATACGCCCAGCACGATCGCCACCATGGTGACGCCAATGATGATGAATCCGGTCTCAAAGCCCAGCGCGTGCAGCGCACGCACTTTCAGCTGGCGGGGAAAGCGGGAGACCGGCCACAGGCGATCGAACATCGCGTTATAGATGATGTTCCATACCATCGCCAGGGTGGCGAGCAGAATACTCAGCCCGCCCATCTCCACGACCGAGCGCTGCATCAGCCAGGCGGCGGTAGGGGCGAGGATCAGCGTCGCCAGTCCTTCGAAGGTGATGGCGTGGATAACGCGTTCCGTAAGCGTCTTGCGCTGATGAGGGATCTGTTGCATGGCGAGCGACCTCCAGTTTTAGCCTGAACAGGAAATTACCCGGCATTTTATGGAAAAACATGATAAACAAAAGATAGAAACCATCGATAAAGTAGATAGATTATGCGTTATTCCCCGGAAGCGTTAACCGCCTTTGTGGAGGCGGTTGACTGCGGATCGTTTTCCGCTGCCGCCCGTCGCCTGCGTAAAAGCCAGTCGACGATCAGTACCGCTATCGCCAACCTGGAGGCCGATCTCGGCGTGACCCTCTTTGACAGGGCAACGCGGCAGCCGACGCTGACGCCGCAGGGGGAGCAGGTGCTGAGCTACGTCAAAGCGATCCTCGCCGCCAGCGAGCGGTTGGATGAGCTGGCGGTGTCGCTCGCCGGTGAGACGGAACCGCGACTGACCTTCGTGCTCTCGGACACCCTGCACCCGGACGTGCTGGAAGATCTGCTGGTGCAGTTTGACCGCCGCTTTCCCCATACCGAGTTTGAGTGTTTGATTGGCGAAGACGAGGATGTGATCGATCTCCTGCAAAAAGCCCGCGCCCAGGTGGGGCTGATTGAGGCCAGAGATCGCTACCCGACCGACATCGGCAGCACCCGCCTGCCGCTGCAGACGGCGATGGGCATTTACGTGGCGCCTGACCATCCGCTGGCGGCGCAGGGCAAGGTCGTCTGGGATGAGCTGCGCAGCTGGCGTGAGCTGCGGTTGAGCACCTTTCTGGCCAGCGCCACCGAACCTGCCGCAGGTCAGGTCTGGTCGGCGCCAAACTATCTGCTGCTGCTCAGCATGGCAGTGCAGGGATTCGGCTGGTGCATTCTGCCCTGTGCGCTGGTGGCGGAGTTTGCGCCGCAGGGCGGGCTGGTGGCGCTTGATATTCCCGGCTGGCCGCGGGCGATTTCGGTCGATCTGCTGTGGAATAAGAAAGCGCCGCCGGGGGCGGCCGGCAGCTGGCTGCGTGAGCATCTGCAGCGGCGTGAACGTTAATAAAAAGCGGTTTCTTTGTGATTAGCTTCACTTTTTTTAAACAATTACAAAGTTTTTTGATAACAATTATCTAGTATATCGCTGTTTCTTTGCGCAAAAGCATGGGCAGGGGTAGAGGATGAAGGATGTCGTGATCGTCGGGGCGCTACGAACGCCGATTGGCTGCTTTCAGGGCGCCTTATCGCGCCATTCAGCCGTCGAGCTGGGGAGCGTGGTGTTGAAAGCGCTGGTTGAGCAGACAGGGATCGATCCGCAGAGTGTGGATGAGGTGATCCTCGGCCAGGTGCTGACCGCCGGTACCGGGCAAAACCCCGCGCGCCAGTCCGCAATTCGCGGCGGGCTGCCTAACACTGTATCGGCCATTACCATAAACGACGTCTGCGGCTCCGGCCTGAAGGCTTTGCACCTCGCCACCCAGGCGATTCAGTGCGGGGAAGCGGATGTGGTGATCGCCGGCGGCCAGGAGAATATGAGCCGCGCTCCGCATGTACTCACCGACAGCCGCACCGGCGCCCAGTTGGGCAACAGCCAGCTGATTGACAGCCTGGTGCATGACGGACTGTGGGATGCCTTCAACGATTATCATATGGGTGTTACGGCGGAAAACCTCGCCCGGGAATACGGCATCAGCCGCGAGTTGCAGGACGCCTGGGCGCTCAGCTCACAGCATAAGGCGCGCAAGGCGATTGATTCCGGCCGCTTTCGCGACGAGATTGTCCCGGTTATTACCGAGCATAACGGCGCGGCGCGCACCGTGGATACCGATGAACAACCGCGGGTGGATGCCAGCGCGGAAGGGTTGGCCAGCCTGCAGCCCACCTTCGACCGCCTCGGGTCGGTGACCGCCGGCAACGCCTCCAGCATCAACGACGGCGCGGCGGCGGTGATGATGATGAGTGAAGCCAAAGCCCTTGAACTGGGGCTGCCGATCCTCGCCCGGATCCGCGCCTTCGCCAGCGTCGGGGTCGATCCGGCGCTGATGGGTATTGCCCCGGTGCACGCCACCCGTCGCTGTCTGGAGCGGGCCGGCTGGCGGCTGGACGACGTTGATCTGATCGAAGCCAATGAGGCCTTTGCCGCTCAGGCGATCTCGGTTGGCCGGGTACTGGAGTGGGATGAACGGCGGGTCAACGTCAACGGCGGCGCGATCGCTCTCGGCCACCCCATCGGCGCCTCCGGCTGCCGGATCCTGGTATCGCTGGTGCATGAAATGATCAAGCGTGATGCCCGTAAAGGGCTGGCGACGCTGTGCATCGGCGGCGGTCAGGGCGTGGCGCTGGCGGTAGAGCGCGCCTGACGCTCTGTCTCGATCTACATGGCCTCCTGCGGGAGGCCTTTTTTATGCGCCGCGCTTTGCCGAACCCTGCTTTTTCTCGCGTATTTCACTTCCCCCCTGGCGAATTTATTGAGCTCCGTCACGTCTTGTTGTGCCACATTTTTTGAAACAAATAACTACGATCCTGGTCACTAAAACTAAGGTGCTTAAAAAATAAAATAACGTTTCATAAAAACGAAATGACATTTTATTTATTATAAGGGGTACCCTATGTTAAAACGATCTCTGGTTCTGGCCGCCCTCTGTGGTATGTCTTTTGCGGCGACTGCGGTAACGATAGATTTACGTCATGAATTCATTGATGGCGGTAAGAGCGATAAAAGTAATGCCGACCGCGTCTCCGTTTCCCACCGTTTTGCCAACGGGCTAGGCTTTACCGTCGAGGCCAAATGGCGTTCGGGTGGCGACAACGGTTCGCAGCCCTATTCAGATGTGGTGGGTAATGGTCATGAAGACACCATTAGCTGGCGCTGGAAAGCAACGTCGAACTTTTTCCTCACCCCCGGGTTTACCATTGAGAGCAACGACAGCCGCTCCATCTACAAGCCGCACCTCCACGTGCAATACAGCTTCGACAACGGCTTCTATGTCGCCGCTCGCTATCGCTATGAATACACCCGCTATCCGAACAACGCCGGTAAAGATGATGACAAAGTTAACCGCGGCGATGCGTGGGCCGGGTTTGCGCTTGGTGACTGGCGTACAGAGCTGAACTATGTCTATGCCCGCAGTTCCGAAGGGGTCAGCCGCAACGACAACAAACCCTACTCGCAGGAATATAACGTGAAGGTGGCTTATAAGCTGGATAACAACTGGTCACCGTATGGTGAAATTGGCAACGTCGGGGTGAACGACCGCAGCGATCGTCAGACCCGCTTCCGCGTTGGGGTGGCCTACTCGTTCTGACAGACCATTCAGCCCTCATCGTTTGTTTTCCCCGGCGCCGTCAGCCGGGGTTTTTTATGGGGGAAAGAGAAGGGACAAAAAAGCCCTCCGCGAAGGAGGGCAAGGCCAGTGACAGAAAGACGTGTGGTGTGGATCAGGCGCTCAGCATTGGCGGATGTTCGGGTAATTTCGCGATATAGATGGCCGGTTTACCGTCTTTATCGGAGCTGAACAGAATGGCGCTGTCGTCCGGGGTAAACGAGGGGTGTGGGTGAGTCACCTGACGGCTGTTGGCCACCGTCGCCCACGAGGTATCATGACGCGCGACGCGGAAGTAGCGTTTTTGCGCCACGTTAAAGACATACAGATAAGGATCGTTATCAATGGAGTAGCCGCCGGTATCTTTGACATCCACCGGGGTCCCTGAGCCATCGCCCACCAGCAGCGTGCCGTCGAAATTGCTCATCAGATGCGAGCAGGCCGGCATGGTCATCAGGGCCTCGTTGACACCGCTTTCGGGATCAAAGCGATAGATCGTCCGCCCCTGCTGACCTTTCAGATAGGAGACGTAGATCAGCGCCGAACCGTCCGGTACCCAGAATTCATGGGTGCAGCTTTCGCCCGGGGCATGCGTTTTCACTTTGCGGACGTGGCTGCCATCTTCATTGACCAGCCACATGCGGGCGTCCACCAGATCGTGCGGCCCTTCATGGCAGAAGGCGACGGTGTGGTCGTCGAAGGGACGATAGATTGGGTGTCCCAGCCAGATTTTTTCCTCATGGATCACCTGGCTCTCACCGCTGTGCAGATCGACGCGCAGCAGGCGGCAGTGTGGTCCTTTGTGAAAGAAGTCATGAAAAATCTGCCAGTCGTTGAGCGGCGTCTAGTCGCTTTTCGCAATCTCAATGCCCACCAGTTTGCTGCAATCGCTGTTTGCCACCCAGGTGCCGTAGCCGACCCAGTCATCGCTGACGCGATAAACTTCGCGCTCAACGAGGGTGGTCAGATTCACCTCCAGCAGGGTGCGGTCATTTTTCACGTAATAAAGCGACTTATCGTCCGGGGAGAGGAAGCCGCCGAAGGTGTTATCCCCGGCGCCTTCCGTCAGCTGGATGGCCTCGGCGCTGGCGATATTCAGCAGATAGTAGTTCCAGTGGCCGTCAAACTCGCCGGCGAACAGTAAATGGCTGCCATCGTTAAAAAAACACTTCTGATAGAAGTAGTTGCGATGACAGGTGACCTCCGGAGGGGTTAAGCGGGTAACTTCCGCTCCGGTATCCGGATCGTGGCTGACCTGATAATTCAGTTTGACCCGCATGCCTTTAGCCATGTAGTGCTCCTTTCTTTCCTGCGATGCCGCTGGACCAGAGGCGTGTCGCTGTGTGATGTGTTTTAAAAGATGAGTGTTAATTTATCAAAACGTCGTTTCATTATTTGTGATGCCTCACGCAGTTCAGCGTAATTCCCGCATTTTCAGCGGCCTGCTGGCCTCTCTTTGTTCGCCTCTCCAGACAACCGGTTGAATCATCGTCCTTTTAACACCTCTCCCGCCCAGCGCGTGCCGCCGGGTGCCTTCGCTTTTTCTTTTTTTGTAATCGCCATCATAAAAAATGAAACATCGTTTTAAATATTATTGAAAATGACAGGGGGCAGGGCTAAGATGGCACTCATCAGCAAAAACGGAACTCTGTTTTATTTTCATTATGGTGGGCTATGCCCGAGAGTTCACCCCACGCTCAGCTCCGCCATCGGCGTGGGCAGGGCCGAGAGAACCTTGCCTGCACGCAGCAGGCTCTGAACGATTAAGGAACACATTATGATTCTTGATGCATTCTCCCTGCAGGGAAAAGTAGCCGTCGTGAGCGGATGCGATACCGGTTTAGGTCAGGGAATGGCCCTCGGGCTGGCGGAAGCAGGTTGCGATATTGTTGGTATCAATATCGTCGAGCCCGTGGAAACCATCGAACGGGTGACGGCGCTGGGACGCCGCTTTCTCAGCCTGACCGCCGACCTGCGCCAGATCGACGGTATCCCCCAGCTGCTGGAGCGTGCGGTGGCGGAGTTCGGCCATATTGATATTCTGGTCAATAACGCCGGGCTGATCCGCCGCGAGGACGCGCTGGCGTTCAGCGAAAAGGACTGGGACGACGTCATGAACCTGAACATCAAGAGCGTATTTTTTATGTCCCAGGCGGCTGCGAAGCACTTTATCGCCCAGGGCAGCGGCGGGAAGATCATTAACATCGCCTCCATGCTGTCTTTCCAGGGCGGGATCCGCGTGCCATCGTATACGGCGTCCAAAAGCGCGGTGATGGGCGTGACCCGCCTGCTGGCGAACGAATGGGCTAAACACAATATCAACGTCAACGCCATCGCCCCGGGGTATATGGCGACCAATAACACCCAGCAGCTGCGCGCTGACGAACAGCGTAGCAGCGAAATTCTCGACCGCATTCCCGCCGGACGCTGGGGCCTGCCGGCCGATCTGATGGGGCCGGTGGTATTCCTCGCCTCCCCAGCTTCCGATTACATCAATGGTTATACGGTGGCGGTGGACGGCGGCTGGCTGGCGCGCTAACCCCCTCCCCGAGGCCGGGGCGGTGAGTATCGCACCGGCCGAGTGAGCAATTATTGTCCATATCAATAAGTGATAATCGTCCATATTCTATATCGCCTGATTAATGTTACTGCCCTGTATGGACAGGGTTATTCACTATGACAAACGCATTTTTTGTTCCTTAGAAAGTTTAATGTCCATCACAAAACCTCTCCTGCCAGCAAAATAGTCCATATCTTTGGCTTATCCAGCCTGACAAACTCCTCCGCCAGTCACGTACTTTCGTCCTATGTCTTTCTCTGTGTGGCAGGAATAAAAATGACTTCAATCAGTAACGACTCTGCATTAACGCCGCGGACACAACGTGACACCCGGCGGATGAACTGGTTTGTTTCTATCGCTGCGGCGGTAGCGGGGTTGCTCTTTGGCCTGGATATCGGCGTGATATCCGGGGCGCTGCCCTTTATTACCGACCACTTCACCTTATCCAGCCAGCTTCAGGAGTGGGTGGTCAGCAGTATGATGTTGGGGGCGGCGATCGGTGCGCTGTTTAACGGCTGGCTGTCGTTCCGCCTCGGCCGTAAATACAGCCTGATGGCGGGGGCTGTGCTCTTTGTTGCCGGCTCTATCGGCTCCGCTTTTGCCGCCAGCGTGGAGGTGCTGCTGATAGCTCGCGTGGTGTTGGGGGTGGCCGTCGGGATCGCTTCCTATACCGCGCCGTTGTACCTCTCCGAGATGGCCAGTGAGAACGTGCGCGGGAAAATGATCAGTATGTACCAGCTGATGGTGACCCTCGGCATTGTGCTGGCGTTTCTTTCCGATACCGCCTTTAGCTACAGCGGTAACTGGCGCGCCATGTTAGGCGTGCTGGCGCTGCCGGCGGTGATCCTGATTATTCTGGTCGTCTTTTTGCCGAACAGCCCGCGCTGGCTGGCGGAGAAAGGACGCCATATCGAAGCGGAAGAGGTGCTGCGGATGCTGCGCGATACCTCGGAAAAGGCGCGCGACGAGCTTAACGAGATCCGTGAGAGCCTGAAGCTGAAGCAGGGCGGCTGGGCGTTGTTTAAGGTCAATCGTAACGTGCGCCGGGCGGTGTTCCTTGGCATGCTGCTGCAGGCGATGCAGCAGTTCACCGGCATGAACATCATCATGTACTACGCGCCGCGTATCTTTAAAATGGCGGGCTTTACCACTACCGAACAGCAGATGATCGCCACTCTGGTGGTGGGCCTGACCTTTATGTTTGCCACCTTTATTGCGGTGTTCACGGTGGATAAAGCGGGTCGTAAGCCGGCGCTAAAAATCGGCTTTAGCGTGATGGCGCTGGGCACCCTGGTGCTGGGCTACTGCCTGATGCAGTTCGACAATGGCACCGCCTCCAGCGGTCTCTCCTGGCTTTCCGTCGGCATGACCATGATGTGTATTGCCGGGTATGCGATGAGCGCGGCGCCGGTGGTGTGGATCCTCTGCTCCGAGATCCAGCCGCTGAAATGCCGCGACTTCGGTATCACCTGCTCGACCACCACCAACTGGGTGTCGAACATGATCATCGGCGCCACCTTCCTGACGCTGCTTGACGCGATTGGCGCCGCCGGTACCTTCTGGCTCTACACGGTGCTCAACGTGGCCTTTATCGGCGTCACCTTCTGGCTGATCCCGGAAACCAAGAATGTCACCCTCGAGCACATTGAGCGCAACCTGATGGCGGGCGAGAAGCTGCGCAACATCGGTAACCGTTAATGTGAGGCGCGCGGCAACCACGGGCTGGCGACTTTGCGCGTCTCCCGATGGTTGTCGCCGTGAATGATATGCAGGGCGCTCAGGCGCCCGATGTCGTAGTGCGGCAGCTGCACCGTGGAAAGCGGCGGCAGAAACAGATCGCCAATGCCCACCATATTGTCGTATCCCACCACCGCCACGTCCTGGGGAATGCGTAACCCCTGACCCAGCAGCGTCTGATAGACCATAAACGCGATGCGATCGTTGCCGCAGATCACCGAGTCAAAGTCAGGTTTACCCTCGCGGATATGCGCCAGCACCACCGCCGGGATATCGTGGTAATGCTCATCGCCCTGGCCCATATACGAATGGATCAGATGGTCCGGTTCGATACCCGCCTCCCGGCAGGCGCGCTCCAGCCCCTGGCGGCGGCGGATCGTCGCCAGCTGGCTGGCGGGTAAGTGCAGGCACAGCGGATGACGATAGCCAGCGGCAAGCAGGGCTTTCACCGCGTCGTACTGGCCCTGTTCATCGTCCGGGATATAGCTGGCCACCGGCTGGCTGAGGCTTTCGCAGTTGGCCAGCACGCAGGGCAGAGTCAGCAGTTTGTCCGGCAGCGGCACCTGGCGCAGCCCCATGGTGGTAAAGATAATGCCGTCCGGACGGTGGGAGAGGAGCAGGTTGACCACCGCTTCCGGACTATCGTCCGAAAACATGTTGACCACAAAGCTGTTCCAGCCGTGGGCGCGGGCGGTCTCTTCGATCGAGAGGGTGATCTCCACCGAAAAGGGCGTGGTGACGGTATCCAGCGCCAGCACGCCGATGGTGCTGGGGGTGGCGCGCGCCCCGCGGATCTTCTTCGCCGACAGGTCGGGGACGTAGTTGGTCTCGGCGATGGCGGCCTGCACGCGGGCCAGGGTCTCCGGCTTGAGCCGCTCCGGGGTGTTCAGCGCCCGCGAGACGGTCATCAGAGATACATTCGCCAGTTTTGCTACATCTTTCAGGGACGCCATTTTTTCCTCCGCCGTGGCTGCAGAGTACAGGCTATACAACTAAGTCGCTGATGTAAAAGAGTGAAACGATTTTCTGCTATCGCCGTCCTGAACGCTGCCGCGGTTAATATTTGATCGCGATCGCATCTTCATTATGTTAACGTTAACTTTTGTGATTAACATCATGTATCGCAGCGAATCCCCCTGCGTTTTGTTTTTTGTTAACGTTACCATAATTGCATTCCTCTAACACGAGAATGTCATGATGAAAGCGCATCACTCACACAGCTACCCGTTGCTCAGTGCCTTACTGTTTTTCTTTTTCGTGACCTGGTCGTCATCCGGCTCCTTGCTCTCTATCTGGCTTCACCAGGAGGTTGGGTTAAAGGCTGGCGATACCGGTATTATCTATGCCGTACTGTCGGTTTCCGCGCTGTTTGCGCAAGTTTGCTATGGCTTCATTCAGGACAAACTGGGGCTGCGCAAACATCTGCTCTGGTATATCACCGCGCTGCTGATCCTCTCCGGTCCGGCGTATCTGCTGTTCGGCCACCTGCTGAAGATTAACGTCCTGTTGGGCAGCATCTTCGGCGGGATCTACATCGGCCTGACCTTTAACGGCGGCATTGGCGTGCTGGAATCCTACACCGAGCGCGTGGCGCGTCAGAGCCAGTTTGAATTCGGCAGGGCACGGATGTGGGGCTCGCTCGGCTGGGCGGTGGCCACCTTCTTCGCCGGCCTGCTGTTTAATATCAATCCGCAGCTTAACTTCCTCGTCGCCAGTTGCTCAGGGCTGGTGTTCTTTATCCTGCTGGCGCGGCTGCGGGTCTCCTCGGCGCCGCATGCGATGCAGGAGGCGGTATCGGGCGGTAAGGTGACGCTGGAAGATGCGCTGCGCCTGCTGACGCTGCCGCGGTTCTGGGCGCTGGTCTTTTTCGTCATCGGCACCTGCATCTACGGTGTCTATGACCAGCAGTTCCCGGTCTATTTCTCATCGCAGTTCGCGACCCTGCAGGAAGGCAACGAGATGTATGGTTATCTCAACTCCTTCCAGGTGTTCCTCGAGGCGGCCGGCATGTTCTGCGCGCCGTGGCTGGTGAACCGTATCGGCGCCAAGAACGGTCTGATTTTCGCCGGCATGGTGATGGCGATGCGCATGGTGGCCTCTGGCCTGGTGGAGGGGCCGCTGCTGATCTCCATTACCAAACTGCTGCACGCGGTGGAGCTGCCGATACTGCTGGTGGCTATCTTTAAGTACAACAGCATCAACTTTGATAAACGCCTCTCCTCCACCCTCTATCTGGTGGGTTTCGCCTGCACCAGCTCGATCATTGCCAGCGTCTTGTCGCCGCTGGCGGGCTACAGCTATGAAAAATATGGCTTCGCCCAGTCCTATCTGATCATGGGCCTGCTGGTGTTCTGCACCACCTTTATCTCCATCTTCTTGTTGCGCTCCGGTAAATCCTCGGCCGATCCGCTGGTGTCGCAACCTACCGCTATCTGAATCAAAAAGAGTGAAAATGATGACTTACACAATCTCCCGGGCTGAACAGGTACTGCAGACACAACGCCAGGCGCTCAATCTGCGCTGGTATCCACACTATCACCTGGCGGCCCGCGCCGGGTGGATCAACGACCCTAACGGTCTGGTGTGGTTCGACGGCTGGTACCATGCCTTTTATCAGCATCACCCGTATTCCACCCAGTGGGGGCCGATGCACTGGGGGCACGCGCGCAGTAAGGATCTGGTGCACTGGGAGCACCTGCCGGTGGCGCTGGCGCCGGAGGGGCCGGAAGATAAAGACGGCTGCTTCTCCGGTTCGGCGGTGGTCGATGGCGATACCCTGGCGCTGATTTACACCGGGCATAAGTTCCACGGCGATCCTGGCGACGAAGCCAATCTGTATCAGGTGCAGTGTCTGGCCACCAGCCGCGACGGGATCCACTTTGAGCGCCAGGGGATGGTGGTCGACACCCCTCCAGGCATGCACCACTTCCGCGACCCGAAGGTCTGGCGGGAAGGGGATAGCTGGTACATGATCGTCGGCGCGCGCGAAGGCGATACCGGCCAGGTGCGGCTGTACCGTTCAACCGATCTGCGCCAGTGGCAGGATGCGGGCGTGCTGGATGAAGCGGAAAGCACCATGGGCTACATGTGGGAGTGCCCGGACTTCTTCACTCTCAACGGTAAGCGCGTCCTGATGTTTTCCCCACAGGGGATGCAGGCCGAAGGGTTCAGCAACCGCAATCTGTTCCAGAGCGGCTATCTGATCGGCGAGTGGCAACCGGGGCAGCGTTTTATTCGCCACGGCGAATTCAGGGAGATGGACCACGGCCACGATTTCTATGCCCCGCAAAGCTTCGCCACCCCCGATGGCCGGCGGATCGTGATTGGCTGGCTGGATATGTGGGAATCGCCGCTGCCGGAGCAGCAGGACGGCTGGGCGGGCATGCTCTCCCTGCCGCGCGAGCTGAGCCTGAGCGCGGATAACCGCCTGCAGATGCGCCCGGCGAAAGAAGTGGAGAGCCTGCGCGGCGCTTGGTTCCCGTGGCCGGTCAGCACCCTGAACAACCAGCAGACGACGATGGTCGACAACTGCGAGGCGATGGAGGTGCACCTGCGCTGGGACTGCGCCCGCAGCAGCGCTGAGCAGTATGGTCTGCGCTTTGGCGAGGGCCTGCGCATCTACGTGGATGCCCAACAGCAGCGTCTGGTGCTGGAGCGGCATTATCCGCAGTTTGGCCTGTGCGGGACGCGCAGCGTGCCGTTGATCGCCGGGGCGGATCTCAACCTGCGGATATTTTTCGATAGCTCTTCGGTCGAGGTTTTCGTCAATGATGGCGAAGCCTGCCTGAGCAGCCGTATCTATCCGCAGGTCCCTTGCCGTGAATTAGCGTTATTTGCCTGGAGCGGTTCAGCTGCATTAACTGAAGCCGGCGCCTGGCAGCTCGAATAATAATAAGGCTGTTGTCGTTAATAACCCGTCTTTGACGATGGGCGGGTTATTATTGCCTGCATCGTCGTGCGTTACCCATTAATAACAAATTCAGTTCATTCCATAATAAAAGGGTTTACCGATGAATAAAATCTGGGTCGGGTGTTTTCTCACGTCTCTGTATCTGCCATCCGTTATGGCGCAGGCGCCGTTATCGCTGGAGGACCGACTGGCGCAAATGGAGCAGCGGCTAAAGGCAACGGAGGCGCGCGCCGCCAGCGCAGAGGCGGAAATTAAGACGCTAAAAGGCCAGCAGCAGGCCACGACGGTCGCCCGCGCGGCGCCGGCTACGCCGCGCCTGCAGCTAAACGACAATGGCGAATTAAAATTTTATGGCGACGTCGAATTTAACCTCGATGGCGCCAGCCGCACCGGCAGTCTGACGTCGGTCAAAACCAGCGCGAATAAAAGCTGGGCGCCGGGCGATAAAGAACGCTGGGATATTAATGGTCGTATTCTGCTGGGGATTGACGGCAGGCGTAATGGCGCTGACGGGAAATATGCCGGATTCAGCGTGCAGCCGCTGGCGGATATGGATGGCAAAATGAATCTCGACGATGCGGTATTTTTCTTTGGTCAGCAGGATGACTGGAAAATAAAAATAGGCCGCTTTGAAGCCTGGGATATGTTCCCCCTGAATCAGGACACCTTTATTGAATATTCAGGCAATACCGCCAACGATCTCTATTCCGACGGCTATGGCTATATTTACATGATGAAAGAGGGGCGCGGGCGCAGCAGCAGCGGCGGCAACCTTCTGTTCAGCAAAACGGTGGATAACTGGTATTTCGAGGTTAACACCCTGGTGGAGGACGGCAGTTCGCTGTTTGTCGATCAGAACTATCACGGTAACGCGCTGGAAAACCGCAAAAATGTGGTGTACGTGCGGCCGGTGGCGGTGTGGCAGTCCGGCGCCTGGTCGGCGGCCGCGGCGATAGAGAGCAATCTCGTCAACAATGCTTACGGCTATCAGAACCAGAGCGGACGCTGGGTCGACCAGTCAAATCGCACCGGCTACGGGCTGACCATGAGCTGGAACACCCTGAAAAGCGACCCGCAGGATGGGGCGGTGGTCAATCTGAGTACCGCCCTGCTGGACGCGGCGGACGAAACCGACTTCAGCGCCGGAATTAACGCCCTGTGGCATCGCGTGGAGCTGGGCTATATCTACGCGCATAACAAAATCGACCAGTTCAATATGGCCGGGGTGACCAGCGAATGTGATGGCGACTGCGCAATTCTCGCGCCGGGGCGCTATGACATCCATACTCTGCACACCTCCTGGCAGTTGCCGAATATTATGGCAATGCCGAACTTCAATATTTACCTTGGCGCCTATGCTTCGTGGCTCGATTCCACGGCAGCGAAGAGCGGGAATCCCGATGAACGCTACGGCGCTCGGGTGCGTTTTAAATATTTTTTCTGACAGGATACTCAGGCAGACTCTCCCGTGGCGGACGCCGCGGGAGAGTTCAGACGGGCAGGTTAGCGCATCGCGCGGCGCAGAATGCGGTCGGTCTGGCGCTGGAAGTCCTCGGCCGCTTCTTCCACCGACTTTTTACCGTAGTCGATGTACTGCAGGGTAGTGCCGAACTGGGCGACAATCTGCGGGTCGTCGAAGTACGGGGAGACCGGCAGGGTCGTGGGCAGGGATTGTGCCAGTTTCAGGCCAGACACCGCCGGATCGTCGGCTTTGATGATCCCGTCCTCGGTCAGGTAGTTGACCGCCGCTTTACTCAGCGGCACCCCGCGCTCCAGTCCGAGAATATCCACCCCTTCTTTACTGTTCAGCAGGAAGTTAATCACTTTCGCCGCCGCCTGCGGGTTTTTCGTCGATTTGCCAATCGACAACATTTGCGCAGGCTTGAAGAACAGTCCGGCGTCGGTGGCGCCCGGCAGCATCGGGTATTCCCCCAGCACCAGCTTCGCCGGCGGCTTCAGGTTATCGGAATATTTGTTGATGGTGGAGTTCCACATGTAGGTGCCGCCCCATTCACCCTGGATCCACGGCTTCATCTCGTACATGTTGCTCTTGCCAAATGAGGCATAGTAGCGGGTGTCCGGCATCACATGGTTGTCGATAAGCTTCTTATACATACCGAAGAAATCTGCCCACTGCGCTTTGCTGTAGGAGAATTTGCGCCCCTTCTCATCGATGGCCGGCTGATTGTATTTTTGCACCATATAAGAGTTGAGCAGCGCCAGCACGTCCTGGTGTTCGAGCACGACCGGGTAGTACTGTTTCCCAAGCTTGCTTTCGAAGGTTTTGCCCGCCGCCATGAGTTCATCCCAGGTTTTCGGGAAGGCGATGCCCGCCTTTTTCCACGCTTCGTCGTTAAAGTAGAAGACGCGGGCGGTGACGGAAATGGGAATACCGTTAAGCTTGCCGTTGACCGTGGTGGACTGCAGCTCTTTGGCATCGAACTGGCTGAGGTCGATCTCGTCTTTCAGGGTATTGAGATCGTAAAAGCCCTCGCCATTTTTCGAAAAGATCGGCAACCAGTTCCAGTTGGTCTGCATCACGTCAGGCTCAGTGCCGCCGGCAATCTGGGTGGTCAGGCGCGAAAGATGGCCGTCCCAGCCGGTGTATTCTGCTTTGACGTTAATGTCGGGATGTTGTTTGTGGAATTCCTCCAGCGCCTTGAGGGTGACCTGATGGCGGCCGTTGCCCCCCCACCAGGACATACGCAGGTCGACATCCTTCGCCATTGAAGGTAATGCAGTAAGGCCCAGAGTGGCGGAGATGACGGCGCTTAAAAGCACGTTTTTCATTTTAATACTCCAGTGTTCACAGAGAGAGGTTCTGTTCGGTTTTCGCGTCAAAGATGTGACACTTATTGAGATCAAATTTGAAATACACCTTGCGATGAAGGCCCTTCTCGAGCATGGGTTTCGCTTCATCGGACGGCACGCGGGCGGTCAGCTCATAATCAGCAACCTTCAGATAAACAAAGAATTCATGTCCCATGTTTTCCACACGTACCATTTCACCCGTGCAGGAACCCTCGGCAAAGGGTTCATCGGAGAGAGAGACAAACTCCGGGCGCACGCCAAAGAAAACCTGCTGATTCTTATGGGTCTCAACTTTGCTTTGCAGCAGGTCGTTGAGCGGCAGTCGCTGATCGCCCAGCGTCAGATGCAGGCGACCGTCGTGCTCAACCAGCTGGCTGGGGCGAATATTCATCTCCGGCGCGCCGATGAACCCGGCGACAAACATATTTTTCGGCTGGTGGTAGAGATTGTCTGGCGTATCAACCTGCATAATGTGGCCGAGCTTCATCACGCAGATGCGGTCGCCCATGGTCATCGCTTCCGTCTGATCGTGGGTGACGTAGACGGTGGTCGCCGGTTTGCCGGATTTTTTCAACTGCTTATGCAGATCGGAAATGCGGATCCGCATCGAGGCGCGCAGTTTGGCGTCAAGGTTGGAGAGCGGTTCGTCGAACAGGAAAACGTCCGGTTTTTTGACGATCGCCCGACCCACCGCCACGCGCTGCGCCTGGCCGCCGGAGAGCTGGCGCGGCAGGCGATCGAGCAGTTCTTCCAGTTCGAGAATTTTCGCCGCTTCTTCCACCTGTCTGTCGATTTGCGCCTTCGGCAGCTTGCTCAGCTTCAGGCCGAAGGCGAGGTTTTCGCGCACCGTCATATGCGGATAGAGGGCGTAGTTCTGGAACACCATCGCGATGCCACGTGATTTTGGCGCCAGGTTGTTGACGATTTTGTCCCCAATCCGCACCTCGCCGCCGCTGATGGTTTCCAGACCCGCCAGCATGCGCAGGGTGGTCGATTTGGCGCAGCCGGAGGGGCCGACGATCACCATAAATTCGCCATCGGCAATCTTCAGGTCGATACCATGCACCGCTTTAAACCCGTTGGAGTAAACTTTTTCCAGTTTGTTGAAAATGACTTCAGCCATGATATTTCCCTCTTAACCTTTGATTCCGCTGCTGGTCACGCCCTGCACGAAGTAGCGTTGAGCCAGGAAGAAGACAATGATGGACGGCAGAATGGAGATACTCGCCATTGCCAGAATTTCGTTCCACGGCGCGCCTTCCGTGACGTCGATGGACATTTTTAGCGCCAGCGCGATGGGATACTTATCGACGCTGTAGACGTAGATCAGCGGGCCGATAAAGTCGTTCATCGACCACATGAACTGGAACAGCGCCACCGAGATAATGGCCGGCTTGAGGATCGGCACGACCACGTACCACAGCACCTGGATGGAGTTGCAGCCGTCGATCTGCGCCGCCTCTTCCATATCGCGTGGGACGCCGCGCAGAAACTGGATCAGCATGAAGACAAAGAATCCCTGGGTGGCGAAGGCCAGCGGCAGGTACAGCGGCAGATAGCTGTTCAACATCCCCATTTCACGGAACATCAGGTACTGCGGGATCAGCAGGACGGTGCTCGGCAGCAGCATGGTGGTGATGAGCGTTGCGAACCAGAACTTCTTCCACGGGATCTCAAAGCGTGCAAAGCCGTACGCCACGATGGTGGAGGAGATGATCGTTAACACCACCTTCGGGATCACATATTTAAAGGTGTTAAGCATATAGTGGCCGAAATGGTATTCGGTGCCGGTCTTCCAGCCATTGATAAACCCGTCCCAGGTCGCGTGGGCAGGCCACAGTCCGAGGGTGGTGAAGATCTCATGGTTCGGCTTGAACGAGGCGGAGAACATCCACGCCAGCGGGTAGAGCATCAGCAGGCCGACGAATATCAACACGACGTAGCGTACCACCCGACTCACCTTTTCCCGACGCAGCGTACGAGCGACCTCACGATCGGCGTTGCTCATTACCGGCGCCATCTGTTGAATATCAGCCATTTTTGCCTCCCTTATCGGCGGAGTAGAAGACCCAGTATTTCGATGACTTAAAGGCTATCGATGCAAAGACCGCGACGACGAGGAACAACACCCATGCCAGCGCGGCGCCATAGCCCATGTCGAAGTACTTAAAGGCGGTATCGTAGATATAGAGTGAGAACAGGTAGGTATAATAGGTCGGGCCGCCGCCGGTTATCACGTACGGGCCGGTAAACTCCTGGAACGCCTGGGTGGTCTGCATAATAAAGTTGAAGAAAATGACCGGGGTAATCAGCGGCACGGTGACCTTCATGAACATCTGCCACTTTGAGGCGCCGTCGATCATCGCCGCCTCATACTGCGACTGCGGAACGTTCTGCAGCGCGGCGAGGAAGATGACCATCGCGGAACCAAACTGCCAGACGCGCAGCAGGGTGACCGACATCAGCGCCAGCGAAGGCTCCCCCAGCCAGTTGACGGCATCGATGCCAAAGACGGCGAGGAAGCTATTCAGCAGGCCGTCAATGGCGAACAGGGCGCGCCACAGTACCGCAATAGCCACCGAGCTGCCGAGAATCGACGGAATGTAGTAGGCGGTACGGAAAAAGCCGATGCCGCGCAGTTTGAAATTGAGCACAAAAGCAATGCCGAGGGCGAAAGCCAGTTTTAAGGGAATAGTTAAAAAAACGTAGGCGAAGGTCACGCCCATCGATTTCCAGAACAGGCTGTCCTCGGTCAACATATAGCGATAGTTTTCGATGCCGTTAAATACCGGCGGGCTCATCAAGTCGTACTCAGTAAAACTGAGAAAGAAAGATGAAACAAAGGGAAAAGCGGTAAAGACGATCAGCCCGATGATATAGGGTGATATCCATGCCAATCCCAGCAGCTTGTTTTCATTCATACATACCTACCTGGCTTACGAGTTGTAATACGGATTCGGTGACGCGGCGCTGTCGGCCTTTTCGCCTGACAACGCAAAAATGTCTGAACGCTTCCTCTGATTAACATGTCCTTGTTAATGAATGGGTTAGTATTTAAGTGAGCCAGCAAGTGGCGTGCTGTCAGGCTCGCTTTTATGCTGCTCTATTTTTTATAAAACACCGTTTTAATTTCATTTTATTGCGATTTATTTCTGCGTCATGCAGATCAGGATGGAAATGTGATCAAAGTCGAAACGATGTTTCAAAAAGGTGAGGTGGTAAGCATTTTAGGGGGCTGCGGGAGCCTGAAAAGAATGAAGGTTCAGCGTTAACTGAGTGAAAAATATTATTACCAGGATAATGATTGTGACGGCATCTTTTTTAATGCCTGCAGTAACACGTAAACCGGGGGCGGTAAACGCCCCCATCATGGATCAGCGTGAGAGAAAATCTTCGCGGACCGGCGTGAAGGTATCGAGCAGCGTGCCGGGCTGCAGGCAGACGCAGCCGTGCATGATCCCTGGCTGCTTATACAACGTATCGCCGGCACTGACGACGCGCGTCTCCTCGCCGATGGTGAATTCAAACTCACCGGAGAGCACATAGGTGAGCTGTTCGTGGGGATGGTTATGCATCGGGCCGACGGCGCCGGCGGCAAAATTCACCTCCACGGCCATCATTTTTCCGTCGTGGGCCAGAATGCGGCGGGTTACGCCATTGCCGAGGTCTTCAAGGGTGGTGTCTTTATGGAAAATAAACATCGGGCGGTCCTGTTGTTAAAGTGAAACATTGTTTCATTTAACTTATCCCACTCTTCATGAAAAAGAAATACGCGGCCAGAGAAGTGGAAAGTTGATCACAAGTTTGCTTCACTGGCAGAAACGACATAAGGAGCAGAAGATGAAAACCATTGGCCTGTTAGGCGGCATGAGCTGGGAGTCCACGATCCCCTATTATCGGTTGATCAATGAGGGCGTTAAGGCGCGACTGGGCGGCCTGCACTCTGCCAGCCTGGTGCTGCACAGCGTCGATTTTCACGACATCGAAGCCTGCCAGTCCGCCGGCGACTGGGATCGCGCCGGGGAGATCCTTGCTGAAGCCGCGGTTGGGCTGCAGCAGGCGGGGGCCGAAGGCATTGTCCTGTGCACCAACACTATGCATAAAGTCGCGGATGCCATCGCCGCCCGCTGCCAGGTTCCCTTCCTGCATATTGCCGATGCCACCGGGCGGGCGATTGCCGCCAAAGGCCAGCGCCGGGTCGCGCTGCTGGGCACCCGCTATACCATGGAGCAGACCTTTTACCGCGGTCGTCTGCTGGAGCAGTTTGCCATCGAGACGTTGATCCCCGAGGCTGACGATCGGGCGCGGATCAATCAGATCATCTTCGACGAACTCTGTCTCGGCACTTTCAGCGAGGCGTCGCGGGATTATTATCTGCAGGTGATCGCCGCCCTGGCGGAGCAGGGGGCGGAAGGGGTTATTTTCGGCTGTACGGAAATTGGCCTGCTGGTGCCTGCCGAGCTCAGCCCGCTGCCGGTCTTTGACACTGCGGCGATCCACGCAGAAGACGCGGTCAACTTTATGCTCTCTGCAGGACCGACGCCAGCGGCGTGAGGATCTGCGGCAGACTCTCCTGCAGGTGTGCAACAAAGGCGTCGACCAGCGCCGATCGCGGGCGGTGGAGGGGGCGGATCAGGCTGACGGTAAACGGCACCTCGACGCTAAAGCGGCGCACCACCACGCCGCTATCGGCATAGTCCAGAGCGGTCAAGGGATTCACCACCGAGATCCCGGCGCCGGCGCGCACCATGGCGCAGATCGAGGCCGCGCTGTGGGTTTCGACCACCATCCGCCGTTTAACCTGATGCTCAAGGAACAGGGCGTCGAGCAGCTGGCGATAGCTGTCGGTGCGCGACAGGCTGATGTAGTTTTCGCCCTGAAAATCGGCGGGGGTCAGCGTCGTCTGCACCGCCAGCGGATGGCCGGCAGGCAGCACGCAGACTTCATTCAGCGTCAGCAGCGGGGTGCGTTCGGTGCCCGCCGGGGTATGCAGGGTCTCCGTCAGGCCGAGGTCATGGCGCTGGGCGGAGAGCCACTCCTCCAGCAGCGGCGACTCCTGGGGGACGATCTGCAGGCTGACCTCCGGGTAGCGAGCGAGAAACGGCGGCAACAGCAGCGGCAGAAAGGACTGGGAAAAGACCGGCAGGCAGGCGATCGACAGCTCGCCCTGGCGGAACTCGCGCAGGCTCTCGGCGGCGCTGACGATGCGGTCCAGGCCGTACCAGGAACGCTGAACCTCCTCAAACAAACGCAGGCCCTGCACCGTCGGCTGCAGGCGACCGCGGGTCCGTTCAAACAGCTTCAGGCCGAGCACTTTCTCAAAGCGCGCCAGCTCGCGGCTGACCGTGGGTTGCGAGGTGTGCAGCATCCGCGCCGCTTCGGTCAGATTGCCGGTGGTCATCACCGCGTGAAAGATTTCGATATGACGCAAATTAACGGCTGGCATGCGGTCTCCATGAGGCTCGGCTGTAACCATATCATTTTTGCATAGAGTCGCGATAAAACGATATTTTTTATTCGTCCGCCACTGTGGCGTAATCGAAAAAAAACAGCGACCAACACACGCACTGCACCGGAGTTCTTATGCCACACTCGCTTTACGCCACCGATACTGACCTGACCGCGGATAACCTGCTGCGCCTGCCCGCGGAATTTGGCTGTCCAGTCTGGGTCTATGATGCGCAGATTATTCGCCGCCAGATTGCCCAGCTCAGCCAGTTTGACGTGGTACGTTTTGCGCAAAAAGCCTGCTCTAACATTCATATTCTGCGTCTGATGCGTGAGCAGGGGGTGAAGGTGGACTCGGTGTCGCTGGGGGAGATCGAGCGGGCGCTGGCGGCGGGCTACGATCCGCAGCAGAATCCAGAGGATATCGTCTTTACCGCCGATCTGATCGACGACGCCACCCTCGATCGGGTGAAAGCGTTACAGATCCCGGTGAACGCCGGCTCGATCGACATGCTGAGCCAGCTGGGCGAGGTGTCGCCGGGCCATCGCGTCTGGCTGCGCGTCAACCCGGGCTTTGGTCACGGCCACAGCCAGAAAACCAATACCGGCGGGGAGAACAGCAAGCATGGTATCTGGTACAGCCACCTGCCGGCGGCGCTGGAAGTGATGCGTCGCTATCAGCTGCAGCTGGTCGGGATCCATATGCATATTGGCTCTGGCGTTGACTACGGTCACCTGGAGCAGGTGTGCGGCGCGATGGTGCGTCAGGTCGTCGACTTTGGCCAGGATCTGCAGGCCATCTCCGCCGGCGGCGGTCTGTCGATTCCTTACCGCGAAGGCGAAGAGGCCATCGACACCGCCCACTATTATGGCCTGTGGAACCGCGCCAGGGAGCAGATCGCGGCCCATCTGGGGCACCCGGTGAAACTGGAGATTGAACCCGGACGCTTCCTGGTGGCCGAGTCCGGCGTGCTGGTGTCGCAGGTGCGCAGCGTGAAAGAGATGGGCAGCCGTCACTTTGTGCTGATTGACGCCGGCTTTAACGACCTGATGCGCCCGGCAATGTACGGTAGCTATCACCATATCACCGCTCTGGCGGCGGATGGTCGCGATCTCAGCGCCGCGCCGCAGGTGGAAACCGTGGTGGCCGGGCCGCTGTGCGAATCCGGGGACGTCTTTACCCAGCAGGAAGGGGGCAAAGTCGAGACCCGCCTGCTGCCGGCGGTGGCGCCAGGGGACTATCTGGTGCTCCATGACACCGGCGCCTACGGGGCTTCGATGTCATCCAACTATAACAGCCGTCCGCTGCTGCCGGAGGTGCTGTTTGATGGCGGCAAGGCGCGGCTGATCCGCCGTCGCCAGACCATTCAGGAGCTGCTGGCCTTAGAGCTTATTTAAAAAAAGGTCCCGTCGTTACCGACTCGCGCAACACCAGCGTGCCGGTAAACGGCGGGATCGTTTCTATCGGCTGCTGGTTAGCAAGCTTGATCGCCTGATCGATAGCCGTGGTGATCATGTTGTCGATCGGCAGATAGACCGTCGACAGCCCCGGCTCCAGCCATTTCGCGCTTGGCGCATCGTCGAAGCCAAACAGCGACACATCCTGCGGAATACGCAGCCCCGCCTGATGCAGCGCCTTTGACGCCCCCAGCGCCATATCATCGTTACAGGAAAACAGCGCGCTGAAGCGGGCTTTCTCGTCCAGCAGTTCCCGGCACAGTTCGTAGCCGCGGGTCATCGTCGAGTCCCCGTACTTCACCCGGCTCGGATCCCACTCAATACCATGTTTTATCAGCGCGTTGCGGTAGCCCTGCAGGCGAGCCTGGCCGGTAGGGGTGTGCATCGGGACGGTCATGCAGGCGATATCGCGGTGGCCCTGGGTAATCAGATACTCCACGGCCTGAAAGGCGGCTTCCTGCTGCTCGAAGAACACGCAGCGTTCGCGGGCCTGCGCCACATCGCGGTTAATCACCACCAGCGGCATGGCGATCGAATTAATCAGCGACATGATCGCCTTTTCGCTCATGTGCCGGGTATAGAGGATGATCGCATCGCATTGCCGGTCGGCGAGCATCTGCACCGCTTCCTCTTCGCGCTCCGGCGTATCATGACCGTCAGTGACGATAAGCTGCTTTCCCCAGGCTTCCGTCTGGCGTGAAGCCTGCTGCAGCAGACGGCCAAAGTAGAAGCCGTCGAAGGTGGAGACGACCAGCCCGATACTATTGCTGGTCTGATTGGCCAGCGAGCGTGCGAGAAAATTCGGCCGGTAGCCCAGCTCTTCCATCGCTTTAAAGACCTGTTGGCGGGTGCTCTCTTTCACCTGACCTGTGCCGTTCAACACGCGGGAAACCGTCGCTTTCGAGACGCCTGCGCGAATTGAGACATCCAGCATTGTAGCCATTCATCGATTCCTGATTTCACGTGGTAAAGCGCAGTTTATCACAGACCGAAAAGGGACATATCGACGGGGCGGGGCGGAAAAACCATCGCGATCACGCTTTTGGCAGGAACTGACGAGCCGGCATAGTCTGGTATGCCAATGTCGATTCTATCGGATATTTGGGATACCACTGTGCGCGTTGCGAGCGCTGTCACAGAACTATTTTTGCCTGGAGACTATGTTTTGGTATGCCAAAAGTCTCTGGCTGTTCACCTGGCCGCAATAAGCCCTTTACTCTGAGGTACTCTTTTATGGCATTACAGGACAAACTGATCGACGCGCTGGGGCGTTTCGCGACGACATTCAACAGCTATCGCTACATTATGGCGATCAAATCGGCGTTTATTACTCTGATGCCGGTGATCATCGTCGGGGCCTTTTCGGTACTGATCTCCAATATGGTGCTGGATCCGAAGAATGGGCTCGCCAGCTTTTCCTCGCTCTCCTTTCTTGCGGCGCTGAAGCCGATCACCAGCGCGCTTAACTACGCCACGCTCAACTTCCTCAATATCGGCGCCGTGTTTCTGATCGGTATTGAGCTGGGGCGGATCAACGGCATCAAAAGCCTGTTTCCCGGCCTGCTGGCGGTGATCTGCTTTATCTGCGTCACGCCGACGACGGTGGAGATGATGGTCGATGGCCAGATGCACGTGGTGAAAGATGTCCTGCTGCGCCAGTTCTCCGATACCCGCAGCCTGTTCCTCGGGATGTTCATCGCCATTCTGTCAGTGGAGATTTACTGCTGGCTGGAGGGGCGCAAGGGACTGAAAATTAAAATGCCGGATACCGTGCCGCCGAACGTTTCCGCCTCTTTTTCGGCGCTGATCCCGGCGATCATCACCACCACCGCGATCGCCACCCTGGGTTTTCTCTTTCACCAACTGACGGGAATGTATCTGTACGATGCGGTCTACCAGGTGGTGCAGCAGCCGCTGGAGCGGGTGGTGCAGAGCCTGCCGGGGATCCTGCTGCTGATGTTCGTCGCCCAGCTGTTCTGGGTGATCGGTATTCACGGCAACCAGATGATCAAGCCGATCCGCGAGCCGCTGCTGCTGGGGGCGATCACCGTCAATATGAGCGCTTTTGAGCAGGGAAAAGAGGTACCGAACATTATCACGATGCCCTTCTGGGACGTCTACATGAGCATCGGCGGCTCGGGGTTGACCATCGGCCTGCTGATTGCGGTGATGATCGCCACGAAGCGCAAAGAGATGAAAGAGATCGCCAAGCTGTCGATAGGTCCGGGGCTGTTCAATATTAACGAGCCGGTGATCTTCGGGATGCCGATCATGCTCAACCCGATCCTCGCCATCCCGTTTATCATCACCCCGCTGGTGACCGGCAGCATCGGCTATTTCGCCACCCTGACCGGCTTCGCCGGCAAGGCGGTAGTGATGGTGCCCTGGACCACGCCGCCGCTGATCAACGCCTGGCTCTCCACCGCCGGCTCGATGGGGGCGGTGGTGACCCAGCTTATCTGCATCGTGACCGCGGTGCTTATCTATCTGCCTTTCGTCAAAATCGCCTCCCGCCGTGCCGATGCCGCACAGCGTCAGGCCGACAATCAACAGACTGCCAACCCTGTCTGAGGAGCCTATGACTACCGTACGGATGACCATTCCCGATGATTTTATCCTTGGCGCGGCGGCTTCCGCCTGGCAGACCGAGGGCTGGAGCGGGAAAAAACCGGGGCAGGACTCCTGGCCCGATCTCTGGTACAAAAACGACCGTCACGTCTGGCATAACGGCTATGGCCCGGCGGTGGCCACCGATTTTATCAACCGCTTTCAGGAAGATGTGCAGTTGATGAAGCTGGCCGGGCTGACCCACTACCGCACCTCAATCAACTGGTCGCGCTTTCTGACCGACTATGAAAACGTCACGGTGGATGAGGAGTATGCGGCCTATTACGACCAGCTGTTCGATGCGCTGCTGGCCAACGGCATCACGCCGATGATCTGCCTTGAGCATTATGAATTGCCCGGCTATCTGCTGGAAAAGTATGGCGGCTGGGGGGCGAAAACGGTGGTCGAGCTGTTTGTGCGCTACGCGGAGCAGGTCTTTGCCCGCTACCACCCGAAGGTGACCCGCTGGTTTACCTTTAATGAGCCAATTGTGGTACAGACCCGGGTCTATCTGGATGCCCTGCGCTGGCCCTATGAGCAGAACACCAGCACCTGGATGCAGTGGAACTATCATAAGGTGCTGGCGACCGCCAGCGTCGTGAAGCGGTTTCGCGAGCTCGGCTATCCCGGGACCGTCGGCTGCATCCTCAATCCGGAGGTGACCTACCCACGCTCACGCGCCCCCCATGACCTGCGCGCGGCGGAGATCTACGATCTGTTCTACAACCGCATGTTCCTCGACCCGCTGGTGCACGGGGTCTGGCCGCCGGAGCTTCTTGCACTGCTCGAGCAGCATCAGGTGACGTGGGAGACCAGCGAGGAGGATCTGGCGATTATCCGCGAGCACACCGTCGATGAGCTGGGGATTAATCTTTACTACCCGCACCGGGTCAAAGCCCCGTCGCGGGCCTGGCATCCGCATACCCCGTTTCATCCGGCCTGGTATTATGAGCCGTTTGAACTGCCCGGCCGGCGAATGAACGCCTCCCGCGGCTGGGAAATCTACCCGCAAATCATCTTTGATATGGCGATGCGGATAAAAAATGACTATCGCAACATCCCCTGGTTCGTGGCGGAGAGCGGGATGGGCGTGGAAAACGAAGACCAGTTCCGTAACCGCGAAGGCACCATCGATGACAGTTACCGCATCCGTTTTATCAGCGAACATCTGTGGCACACCCTGCGCGCCCGCGAGGCAGGGGCCAACTGCCAGGGCTATATGCTGTGGGCGTTTACCGACAACGTATCGCCGATGAATGCTTTTAAAAACCGCTACGGGCTTATCGAAATCGACCTGCAAAACCATCGCGCCCGGCGACCCAAAGCCTCGGCGCACTGGTTTCGTCAGCTGGGCGAACGGCGTGAACTGGTGCTGGATATCGATGATGAATACCGCTAGCCGGGGGCAATATTTGCTAAGATAGCGGCGTATTTGACTCGCAGGCATGTAACGCACAGGTGATTTTGTGGAAAAAGCGATAATTCCGCCGGAAAAGAAGCCCTATCAGGAGATTGGTGATGACTTACGTGCCCAGATCGCGCATGGGCGCTACCCGGTCGGGTCGCGTTTGCCGCCGGAACGCCATATTGCCGAAACCTACGGCGTCAGCCGGACCATCGTGCGCGAAGCGCTGCTGATGCTGGAGCTGCAGGGGACGGTGGATATTCGTCAGGGATCCGGGGTGTACGTCATGCGTATTCCCCACGAGAACGACAGCGAAGAGGAGCAACTGCTCAGCAGCGACGTCGGTCCGTTTGAAATTCTGCAGGCGCGCCAGCTGCTGGAGAGCAATATCGCCGCCTTTGCCGCGAAAATGGCCACCCGCGCCGATATCGATAATCTGAAGCGGATTGTCGAGCAGGAGCAGCGGGCTATCGCCCTCAACGACACCGCGCAGGATAACGCTCGTCTGTTCCATCTGGTGCTGGCCGGGGCGACGCAGAACCAGATGCTGCTGGCGACGGTGGAGCGGATCTGGCTGCAGATGGACAGCAGCCCGCTGTGGCAGCAGTTCAATGTGCATATTGCCAGCCGCGCCTGGCGGTTGAAGTGGCTCGGTGACCGACAGACGCTGCTCGCCGCGCTGCGGCGTCGCGATGTGATGGGCGCCTGGCAGGCGATGTGGCAGCATCTGGAAAACGTCAAAAACAGTCTGCTGGAGCTGTCCGATGAAGACGCCCCCGACTTTGACGGCTATCTGTTCGACTCGGTGCCGATTTTTCAGGGGAAGCTGGTATGACGATCCTGCCGCTGTACGCTGCGCCGCAGTACGCCCCGCAGGTAACCGACTGGCTGTGGCACGCCTTTGGCGGCGAGACGCTGCCGCGGGAGTTTTTCGCCAGCATTGTGCAGCATAGCCAGACGGCGGAGGCGCTGCCATTGACCTTTATTGCCGTGGAAGGCGAGCAGTTGCTCGGCACGATTGGCCTCTGGCGCTGCGACTTGATCAGCCGCCAGGATCTGTTTCCCTGGCTGGCGGCGCTGTACGTCGCGCCCGCCGCCCGCGGTCAGGGGCTGGCCGGAAAACTGCAGCGGCATGTGATCGATTATGCCCGCCGCGCGGGCTTTCGGGAGCTCTATCTCTACTCCGCCTGCCGGGATTTCTATGAACGCTTCGGCTGGCGCTACATCGGCGAGGGGCTGGATTACCCGGCCACCGCCGTGCATCTCTATCGCTACGATTTATCGCCTTCCAGCGGGGCGACCACCGAGTGACGGCGCACCAGCGTCGGGCTGAACAGGTGGGTGATCTCCGGGGCCGGGCGGTACTCCGCCAGGGCTAAGGCCAGCTCGGCCGCCTGGGTCGCCATGGTGACGATCGGGTAGCGGACAGTGGTCAGCCGCGGACGGACATAGCGCGAAATCAGGACATCGTCGAAACCAATCAGCGAAATTTCCCGCGGGACGTCGATGCCGTTGTCGTTGAGTACGCCCATCGCGCCGGCGGCCATCGAGTCGTTATAGCAGGCGACGGCGCTAAAGTGGCGGCCGCGGCCAAGCAGTTCGGTCATTGCCAGTTCGCCGCCGCTTTCATCCGGTTCAGCAAAGGCGACCAGCCGGTCATTGCACGGCAGGCCGCTCTCTTCCAGCGCCGCGTAGTACCCCTGCAGTCGATCTTCCGCATCGGAGATATGGTGGTTTGAGCACAGATAGCCGATACGCGTGTGCCCCTGCTGGATCAAATGACGGGTCGCCAGCCAGGCGCCATAGCGGTCGTCCAGCGCCACGCAGCGGGTTTCATACCCGGGCAGGATGCGGTTGATCAGCACCATGCCGGGGATCTGCTTCATTAACCCCGCCAGTTCCTCATCGGGGATCATTTTTGCGTGCACCACCAGCGCCGCGCAGCGGTGGCGGATCAACTGCTCTATCGCCTGGCGTTCCTTCTGCACGTTGTGGTAGCCATTGCCAATCAGCAAAAAGTTGCCGGTGCGGTAAGCCACCTGTTCGACGGCTTTGACCATCGCGCCGAAGAAGGGGTCGGAGACATCACCCACCACCAGGCCGACGGTTTCCGTTGACTGCTGGGCCAGGGCCCGGGCGTTCGCGTTGGGATGATAGTTCAGGGTTTCCATCGCAGCGCCCACGGACTGACGCGAGGCTTCGCTGGCTTTGGGAGAGTTATTGATGACGCGGGAGACGGTAGCGACGGAGACTCCTGCGAGTCGGGCTACATCCTTAATTGTCGCCATACCATGCCTTTTATAGGGTAAGCGTTTACATACTGCTATGTTACGGGAAAGAGCGGCAGATTCAAGGCGCGGCGGCGAAGGAATGGCGCAAATGTGATTCAGGCCGGGCTTATGGGTAACCTGGTTACATTGACGTCATCGCTAATTGAAACCGACGCAGGGAAATACAAACCTTTGCTTACACTTTGCGATGCGCTGTTGCGAATGTTCGCTGGTTTGTTCGCGGACCCGGTTGATATTCTGGCTATCCCAGAGGTATTGATAGGTGGAGTCAACGTCACGTTGACCACTTTACTTACACCAGCCTGCGCAGATGCGCAGGTTTTTTTTTGCCCGCCGTCGACGTTGTTACAGATACCGAAAATCGTAATACCTGGTTGCACTTAGGCTCACTCCCTTGCGTTTTCCTGCTGGCTCGTTACGGTCGAAAAACGCGACAATCGAGATCCCAGAGGTATTGATAGGTGAGTTTCTTAGGTACGCTCTTCGTACTGAACGTCTTACACCGACCTGCGCGGATGCGCAGGTTTTTTTTATTCCGAAAATCTCCCCGCTGCACTGCTTTCCCATGCCTTCTCGTGTAACCTGCTTTGACTCATCACCGGTCACATGGAGTTGTTATGCTTTTGGGATTTTTCAGACTGCTGTTCAAGGGGTTATACCGGGTCAGACTGACCGGCGACACGCAGGCTTTATACCAGCAAAAGGTCTTAATTACCCCGAACCACGTCTCTTTCCTCGACGGCATTCTGCTGGCGCTGTTTTTGCCGGTCCGACCGGTTTTTGCGGTCTATACCTCAATCAGCCAGCGCTGGTTTATGCGCGCGCTGACGCCGATTATCGATTTTGTACCGCTGGACCCGACCAAACCGATGTCGATCAAACATCTGGTGCGGCTGATTGAGCAGGGGCGACCGGTGGTTATCTTCCCGGAAGGGCGAATTTCGGTTAGCGGCTCGCTGATGAAAATTTATGACGGCGCCGCCTTTGTCGCCGCCAAATCGCAGGCGACCATCGTGCCGCTACGCATTGACGGCGCCGAACTGACGCCCTTCAGCCGGCTGAAGGGGCTGGTGAAGCGTCGCCTGTTCCCGCGTATTCAGCTGCATCTGCTGCCGCCCACCCATCTGCCGATGCCCGAGGCGCCGCGCGCCCGCGACCGGCGGAAAATCGCCGGGGAAATGCTGCATCAAATCATGATGGAAGCCCGGATGGCAGTGCGTCCGCGGGAAACCCTGTATGAATCGCTGCTGGCGGCGCAGGACCGCTTCGGCGCGCGCAAACCCTGCGTGGAGGATATCAACTTCCAGCCGGATACCTATCGCAAGCTGCTGACCAAGACCCTGTTTGTCGCCCGCATTCTGGAAAAATACAGCCAGCGGGGCGAAAAGATTGGCCTGATGCTGCCTAACGCCGGCATCAGCGCGGCGGTGATTTTCGGCGCTATCGCCCGCGGGCGTATTCCGGCGATGATGAACTATACCGCCGGGGTGAAAGGGCTCAGCAGCGCGATAGCCGCCGCGGAAATCAACACTATTTTTACCTCACGCACCTTCCTCGATAAAGGCAAACTCTGGCATCTGCCGGAGCAGCTGACCCAGGTGCGCTGGGTATTCCTCGAAGATCTTAAAGGTGATATCACCCTCGCTGACAAACTATGGATTTTCGGACATCTGCTGGCGCCGCGTCTGGCGCAGGTTAAGCAGCAGCCGGAAGACGCGGCGATGATCCTCTTCACCTCCGGCTCGGAGGGCAATCCGAAAGGGGTGGTGCACAGCCATAAGAGCCTGCTGGCCAACGTTGAGCAGATCAAAACTATCGCCGACTTTACCGCCAACGACCGCTTTATGTCGGCGCTGCCGCTGTTCCACTCCTTTGGCCTCACCGTCGGCCTGTTGACGCCGCTGTTTACCGGGGCAGAAGTGTTTCTCTATCCCAGCCCGCTGCACTATCGTGTGGTGCCGGAGCTGGTCTACGATCGCAACTGCACGGTGCTGTTCGGTACCTCGACCTTCCTCGCCAACTATGCCCGCTTCGCTAATCCGTATGATTTCTACCGCCTGCGCTATGTGGTCGCCGGGGCGGAGAAGCTGCAGGAGAGCACCAAACAGCTGTGGCAGGATAAATTCGGCCTGCGCATTCTCGAAGGCTATGGCGTGACCGAGTGCGCGCCGGTGGTATCGATTAACGTACCGATGGCGGCGAAGGTCGGCACCGTGGGCCGTATCCTGCCGGGGATGGACGCCCGCCTGCTGGCGATGCCAGGCATTGAGCAAGGGGGGCGGCTGCAGCTAAAAGGGCCGAACATCATGAAAGGCTACCTGCGGGTGGAAAACCCCGGGGTGCTGGAAGCGCCAGCGGCGGAAAACCAGCACGGTGAGAAGGAAGCGGGCTGGTATGACACCGGCGATATCGTCACCTTCGACGAGCAGGGCTATGTTCGCATTCAGGGCCGCGCTAAGCGCTTTGCCAAAATCGCCGGCGAGATGATCTCCCTCGAGATGGTGGAGCAGGTGGCCCTCGGCGCGTCGCCGGACAAAATGCACGCCACGGCGATTAAGCAGGACGCCAGCAAAGGTGAGGCGCTGGTGCTCTTTACCACCGATAATGAACTGACTCGCGAAGCCCTGCTGCGCTACGCTCGCCAGCACGGAGTACCGGAGCTGGCGGTACCGCGAGATATACGCTGGCTGAAGCAACTGCCGGTGCTGGGCAGCGGCAAGCCAGACTATGTCACCCTGAAAAACATGGTCGACGAGGCGGAAACAACCCATGAGTGAGTCAGTACATACTAACCCTTCGCTGTACTCGAAAGGGATGCTGGCGGTGATCTGCGCCCAGTTCCTGTCGGCCTTCGGCGACAATGCGCTTCTCTTCGCCACCCTGGCGCTGATGAAGCAGCTCTATTATCCGGAGTGGAGCCAGCCGGTCCTGCAGATGTTGTTTGTGGGCGCTTACATTCTTTTTGCTCCTTTTGTCGGCCAGTTTGCCGATAGCTTTGCCAAAGGCCGGGTGATGATGGTGGCCAACGGTCTGAAGCTGCTCGGCGCCGGCTGCATCTGCTTCGGTGTCAATCCGTTTATCGGCTATACGCTGGTGGGGATTGGCGCCGCCGCCTATTCGCCGGCCAAGTACGGCATTCTCGGTGAACTGACTACCGGCGATAAGTTGGTGAAGGCTAACGGACTGATGGAGTCCTCGACCATCGCGGCGATCCTGCTGGGCTCCATGGCCGGCGGGATCCTCGCCGACTGGCACGTGCTGGCGGCGCTGATCGTCTGCGCGCTGGTCTACGGCGGGGCGGTAGTGGCTAACCTGTGGATACCCAGGCTGCCGGCGGCGCGCCCGGGGCAGTCGTGGCGTTTTAAGCCAATGACGCACAGCTTCTTCAGCGCCTGCCGCACGCTGTGGCGCAACGGCGAAACCCGCTTTTCGCTGATGGGGACCAGCCTGTTCTGGGGCGCTGGCGTGACCCTGCGCTTCCTGCTGGTGATCTGGGTGCCGGTGGCGCTGGGCATTACCAGCAACGCCATGCCTACCTATCTTAATGCGATGGTGGCGGTAGGGATTGTGTTGGGGGCCGGGGCGGCGGCGAAGCTGGTGACCCTGGAGACGGTATCGCGCTGTATGCCGGCGGGAATATTGATCGGTATCGCGGTGATGGCCTTTGCGGTGCAGCAGTCGCTGCTGCCGGCGTTCGGTCTGCTGTTACTGCTCGGGGTGTTCGGCGGGTTCTTTATCGTACCGCTGAATGCGCTGCTGCAGGAGCGTGGGAAACATTCGGTCGGGGCAGGTAACGCCATTGCGGTACAGAACCTGGGCGAAAACGTGGCGATGCTGCTGATGCTGGGGCTCTATTCCCTGGCGGTGAGCGTGGGCGTTCCGCCGGTCGCCGTTGGGATAGGGTTTGGCGCGGTCTTTGCCGTGGCCATCGCCGCGCTGTGGGTCTGGGGGCGGCGTAAATAACCTCCCGGCTTGCGCTGCGCTTAACCGGGCGACGGGTTCATCAATGTCTGCTCTTCGGTAGCCCGGGTGGTGGCGTATACGCCGCTACCCGGGGCTTTGCTTTCTTACGGTGCCGGGTAGGTATAAACCTGATGCACCGCCTCAATCTCCGCTAATACCTCTTCACTCAGCTCAAGCTGCAAACTTTCCACGTTGGCCTGCAGCTGCGCCATGGTCGTCGCCCCCAGCAGGGTGCTGGCGACAAATGGCTGCCGACGCACAAAGGCCAGCGCCATTTGCGCCGGATCGAGGCCGTGGCGTTTGGCGATATCCACATAGGCCGCTACCGCTTTCTGCGACTGTTCGCTGCTGTAGCGCGTAAAGCGGCTGAACAGCGTGTTACGCGCCCCTGCCGGCTTCGCACCGTTGAGATACTTCCCGGTCAGTGTGCCGAAAGCCAGGCAGGAGTAGGCCAGCAGCTCCACGCCTTCGAACTGACTCACTTCCGCGAGGCCGACTTCAAAGCTGCGGTTCAGCAGGCTTTAAGGATTCTGAATGGTCACGATCCGCGGCAGGTCGTGCTTATCCGCCAGGTGCAGATAACGCATCACGCCGAAGGCGGTTTCGTTCGACACGCCGATGTAGCGGATCTTCCCGGCGCGCTGGAACTCGGTCAGCGCTTCGAGAGTATCCAGTAGGGTCACGGCGGGCGCGGCATCAGCCCAGGTATAGCCCAGCTTGCCAAAGCAGTTTGTTGGGCGCTGCGGCCAGTGAACCTGGTACAGGTCGAGGTAATCGGTCTGCAGCCGCTTCAGGCTGGCGTGCAGCGCCTCGCGGATATTTTTGCGGTCCAGGACGTGATTGGGCCGAATGCTGCTGTCGTTATTGCGCGCGGGCCCGCTAACTTTGGAGGCCAGCACCAGCTTTTCGCGATTGCCGCGTTTCGCCAGCCAGTTGCCGACGTAGGTTTCAGTCAGCCCCTGAGTTTCCGGGCGCGGCGGGACGGGGTACATTTCGGCGACATCGATCAGATTGATGCCGTTGGCGACCGCGTAATCGAGCTGCTGATGGGCATCAGCTTCGCTGTTCTGCTCGCCAAAGGTCATGGTCCCCAGCCCGAGGGTGCTGATTTCAAGTGAACTGTGTGGGATACGGTGATACTGCATAGCCAGCTTCCTTTTTATTTATAAGGTCAGGCATTCCCCGACAAAGGAGTATCAACATGGCAGAGGGTGAGAAAAAGAGGAAGTAAAAAATCAAAAAAGCCGGGTGACGAGGAGGGGCGGTGGGTGGAACCCGCGGCGTCCTGGTGTGTCCCGACTCTTCTCAAAAGACTGGTTGTCGGTAAGCGCAGCGTCAACAGAGGCTGGGGCCGACGGGGAAAGATTAACGCTTAATGATTTGCGAAACGTCGTCACGATTGATCTGCATTTTATTACCCTGCTGATCTTCGTAACTGATTAAACCGGTATCGTCATCCACGGTAGGTTTACCGTCGGTCAGGATCATTCGCCCATCTTTGGTCGCCATGACGTAATCGCTGCTGCAACCGGAAACCGAGAACGCCAGTCCTACGGCGGAAATCAATACTGCCCATTTTTTCATCGTCATCACCTCTTGAGTAGCTGCACCCCATACCCGTCTATTAATAGCCTGATTTGTGAGACATAAAAAGCAGTAAAGTCTGAAAAAGGGTTGCAGCCTGTGACCAGGCTGCAATTTTGTGGTTTACAGCGGGTTTTTCTTATTACGCAGCAGGTTAAGGCTCTCCACCGCAATAGAGAAGAACATGGCGAAATAGATGTATCCCTTCGGCACATGAACGTCGAAACTTTCCAGCATCAGGGTAAAGCCGACCAGGATCAGAAACGACAGCGCCAGCATTTTCACCGAAGGATGGCGGTCAACAAAATCGCCGATAGGTCGCGCGGCGAACATCATCACCCCCACCGCAATCACCACCGCCGCCATCATGATGAATAGATGATCCGACAGGCCGACGGCGGTGATCACTGAATCGAGGCTAAAGATGATATCCAGCAGCATGATCTGCACGATAGCGCCGAGAAAGGAGTGGACGTTGGTCTTCAGCCCCTCTTCTTCACCTTCGATAGATTCATGGATCTCTTTACTGGCTTTCCAGATAAGGAATAGCCCACCGAGCAGCAAGATCAGGTCGCGAAACGAAATCTCCTGACCGAGGACGGTGAAGAGCGGGTTGGTCAGTTTCACTACCCAGGCGATAGAGGCCAGCAGCGCCAGGCGCATGACCATCGCGCCCATCAAACCGATCCGTCGCGCGTGGGCGCGCTGGGCGGTGGGGAGCTTGGCCACGACCAGAGAGAGAAAAATAATATTATCGATCCCGAGCACGATCTCCAGCAGCGTCAACGTGCCCAGCGCCAGCCAGGCGTTAGGATCGGTTATCCATGCAAATAACATTGTTCAAAGTCCTGCAAAATAGAAAGCAGCAATTATATGCAAGCCCTAACGCAGAACAAAAAATTAATCGTGTTGTAACAAGAAATGGCGGGCGAGCAGGGCGGCGGTAAAATTCTTTTTCAGGTAAAAGCCGCGCGGCAGCGTCAGGATCGTCTCCCCGTGCGCGCCGATGGCCTCGGTCAGCGCCTTGCTGTTGGCGGCTTTCGGTCTTAACTGCAGCACCTCGCCGTGGCGGGCGGTAATGCGCTCAACTTCGCCCAGAACAATGAGATCCATCAGCTCCTCCCAGTCCATGCGCAGCTGGCGCTCCTCGTCTTCGTCCGGACTCCAGAGCAGTGGTGCGCCGACGCGCCGCGTCGCCAGCGGAATGGTGCGCTCACCCTCCACCGGGATCCACAGGACGCGCTGCAGCTTATGCCGCACATGGCTGCTCTCCCAGGTGACGCCGCTATTGCCGGTTAACGGGGCGACACAGACGAAGGTGGTCTCCAGCGGACGCCCCCGGCTGTCGATGGGGATCGTTTTGAGCTCGACCCCCAGCGCGGCGAAATCCTGCTCGGGTTTACTGCCTGCGCTGGCGCCCAGCCACAGCTCCAGCAGAATGCCCGTCCAGCCTTTATCGCGTTTCAGATCGCGCGGAATGGGGATCCCGGCCAGCGCCGCCAGCTCGCCCAGCGAATAGCCAGCCAGCTGACGGGCCTGGGCCAGCAACTGTTCCTGACTTTGCGGCGGCGAGGAGAGAGGGGCGATAGTGGGCATAGGGCGCTACCTTTGGCTAAAAAATGAGCGCTATTTTTGCGCGTTGTGGATAGAGTTTACCGTTTTCTGAGTAACTATACCAATGTCATGATTTATATGAGTTTTTAAACTTATTGCGCCGCGGGTGAAAACCGTGAAAACAGGTTTTCCAGAACTGGTCACTGACAATAAACAGGATCTTACACCATGTTATCCACAGAAAATTGGGATAACTGGGGAAAAGCCTCACTACTGGTTCGATTTACAGCCTTGACGTGCGACGAAAATCGAAATTTTAGAGAAAACCTGCCCGCGGTCTGCGCGTAATCTGTGGATAAAATCGACATTGCTCGATCTTTCATCAGTCAGCGGATCGCATATGTGATGATCGTCACGTTACGTTGTAATAAATGAAAGGAATATATTCTAACTTGATGAATATGCTATCATTATTTTAAGGTGTTAGCGGTGCGATGTTCAGATTACTCCGGGTTTTCCCGGGGTAATTCCGTACTTCTTCACAACTCTATCCACAGAAAAAGTGAATAAAATAGGGCCTAAGCCGCATTCGTTGTTTATAACTCTGGCCATTACTGTGAGTTATTCAAATGTTATCCGTTCTCAGTGTGCGAACAGAGTGGTTTACCGTTTCCGGCGAGTGTGAAACAATCATTCACATTGAAGCTTATCTTGAGGTAGTCCGGTGATTGATGACGATGGCTACCGCCCAAATGTCGGTATTGTAATCTGTAATCGTCAGGGCCAGGTCATGTGGGCCCGGCGCTATGGTCAGCACTCGTGGCAGTTCCCGCAAGGGGGCATAAATCCAGGAGAATCCGCAGAGCAGGCGATGTATCGGGAATTGTTTGAAGAGGTCGGGTTAAGCCGTAAAGATGTGCGGATCCTTGCCTCAACCCGTAACTGGCTGCGTTACAAGTTGCCTAAACGTTTGGTGCGTTGGGACACAAAGCCGGTTTGTATCGGCCAGAAACAAAAGTGGTTTCTTTTGCAGTTGATCGGCAACGATGCGGACATCAATATGCAAACCAGCAGTACACCAGAATTTGATGGTTGGCGCTGGGTGAGTTACTGGTACCCGGTCCGCCAGGTGGTGTCGTTCAAGCGCGACGTCTACCGCCGGGTGATGAAAGAGTTCGCCAGCGTGACCATGTCGCTGGCGGAGAGTGCACCTAAGCCGCAAAGCGCGCCTGCTTATCGACGTAAAAGAGGTTAAGCCACGCACATTATGCTCACTCGGTTGCGAGAAATAGTCGAGAAGGTCGCGAGTGCGCCGCGTTTAAACGAGGCGCTGGATATTCTGGTGACGGATGTCTGCCAGGCGATGGAGACGGAAGTCTGCTCGGTTTACCTGGCTGACAATGACCGACGCTGCTATTACCTGATGGCCACCCGCGGGTTAAAAAAACCTCGCGGGCGCACCGTTGCGCTGGCGTTCGATGAAGGCCTGGTGGGTCTGGTTGGCCGCCTGGCGGAGCCCATCAACCTCGCCGATGCGCAAAAACACCCCAGCTTCAAATATATCCCTGCCGTCAAAGAGGACCGCTTCCGCGCCTTCCTTGGCGTGCCGATCATTCAGCGCCGCCAGCTGTTGGGCGTGCTGGTGGTCCAGCAGCGCGAGCTGCGTCAGTTTGATGAAAGCGAAGAGTCTTTCCTCGTCACCCTCGCCACCCAGATGGCGGCGATCCTCTCCCAGTCCCAGCTGAACGCCCTGTTCGGCCAGTATCGTCAGACGCGCATTCGCGCCCTCCCGGCCTCTTCCGGGGTGGCGATCGCCGAGGGCTGGATGGACGTCAGCCTGCCGCTGATGGAGCAGGTGTATGAAGCCTCGACGCTGGACACCGCCTCGGAACGCGAACGCCTGACCGGCGCGCTGGAAGAGGCGGCTAACGAATTTCGTCGCTACAGCAAACGCTATGCTGCCGGCGCGCAAAAAGAGACGGCGGCGATCTTCGATCTCTACTCGCACCTCCTCTCCGACGCCCGCCTGCGTCGCGAGCTGTTTGCCGAAGTCGACAAAGGCGCGGTGGCCGAGTGGGCGGTCAAAAAGATCATTGAGAAGTTCGCCGAACAGTTTGCCGCGCTCAGCGACGGTTATCTGAAAGAGCGGGCCGGCGATCTGCGTACCCTGGGTCAGCGTCTGCTGTTCCATCTCGACGACAGCATTCAGGGGCCCAACACCTGGCCGGCGCGCATTATCCTCGTGGCGGACGAGCTGTCGGCCACCACCCTCGCCGAAGTGCCGCAGGATCGTCTGGTCGGTGTGGTGGTGCGCGATGGCGCCGCCAACTCCCATGCCGCCATTATGGTACGCGCCCTCGGGATCCCGACGGTGATGGGCGCCGATATCCAGCCCTCTCTGCTGCATGGCCATACGCTGATTGTCGATGGCTATCGCGGTGAGCTGCTGGTGGATCCCGAACCTGTCCTGTTGCAGGAATATCAGCGCCTTATTAGCGAAGAGAACGAGCTCAGCCGCCTGGCGGAGGACGATCTCCAGCGCGCGTCGGAGCTGAAAAGCGGCGAGCGGGTGAAAGTCATGCTCAACGCCGGCTTAAGCCCGGAGCACGAAGAGAAGCTCGGCAGCTTTGTTGACGGCATTGGCCTCTACCGTACCGAAATTCCCTTTATGCTGCAGAGCGGCTTCCCCTCTGAAGAGGAGCAGGTCGCCCAGTATCAGGGCATGCTGCAGATGTTTAACAGCAAACCGGTGACCCTGCGTACCCTGGACATCGGCGCGGATAAACAGCTGCCGTATATGCCGATCAGCGAAGAGAACCCGTGCCTCGGCTGGCGCGGGATCCGCATCACCCTCGATCAGCCGGAGATCTTTTTGATCCAGGTGCGAGCGATGCTGCGCGCCAACGCCGCCACCGGCAACCTCAGCATTTTGCTGCCGATGGTGACCAGTCTGGAGGAGGTGGATGAGGCCCGTCGGCTGATCGACCGCGCCAGCCGGGAAGTGGAAGAGATGATCGGCTACGCCATCCCACGTCCGCGCCTGGGGGTGATGCTGGAGGTCCCGTCGATGGTCTTTATGCTGCCGCAGCTGGCCAGTCGGATCGATTTTATCTCGGTAGGGACGAACGACCTGACCCAGTACCTGCTGGCCGTCGACCGCAACAATACCCGGGTCGCCAGCATGTATGACAGCCTGCATCCGGCGGTATTGCGGGCGCTGGCGATGATCGCCCATGACGCGGAGCGCTTTGGCATCGATCTGCGACTGTGCGGCGAGATGGCGGGCGACCCGATGTGCGTGACGATCCTTATCGGCCTCGGTTATCGCCATCTGTCGATGAACGGCCGCTCGGTGGCGAGGGTGAAATATCTGCTGCGCCGCATTGATATCGAAGAGGCGCAGGAGCTGTCGCGTCGCAGCCTTGATGCCCAGATGACCGCTGAGGTGCGCCATCAGGTGGCGGCCTTTATGGAGCGTCGCGGTCTCGGCGGCCTGATCCGCGGCGGGCGGTAGCGGTAGCCCGGGTGAGGCGTAAGCCGTAACCCGGGGATCCTCTGCTCGCACCATCCGGCAAAATAGGGTACCGCCGGGAAAACGGCATTCTGTTAGCATCCGTATACATATCTTTTACACGTTCGGCGCGGATCGCACTCCAGGCTTATGCTATGATTCGCCTCCTTCGGCGTGCCCGTTTTTATCGGGCATAGATCATCACCGCTGTCCACTTTCGGCGGAATAACAAGTCTTTATGGTGACAGATGAATAGTGGCTACCTGCATTTTCCGGAGTTCGATCCGGTCATTTTTTCTCTAGGCCCGGTCTCCCTCCACTGGTACGGTTTGATGTACCTGGTGGGCTTTGTCTTTGCGATGTGGCTGGCCACCCGTCGGGCGAATCGTCCGGGCAGCGGCTGGACGAAAAATGAAGTGGAAAACCTGCTCTACGCGGGCTTCCTCGGCGTCTTCCTGGGCGGCCGTATCGGCTACGTGCTGTTTTACAACCTGCCGGTATTTCTTGCCGATCCGCTGTATCTGTTCCGCGTCTGGGACGGCGGCATGTCGTTCCACGGCGGCCTGATCGGCGTGATCCTGGTGATGATTATCTTCGCCAGACGCACCAAACGCACCTTCTTCCAGGTCTCCGATTTTATCGCGCCGCTGATCCCGTTTGGCCTTGGCGCCGGACGTCTGGGCAACTTCATCAACGGTGAGCTGTGGGGCCGCGTGGACCCGAGCTTCCACTACACGATGATTTTCCCGGGCTCCCGTGCCGAAGACCTGGCGCTGCTGCCGACGCATCCGGAATGGCAATCGCTGTTCGATACCTACGGCGCGCTGCCGCGTCACGCGTCGCAGCTGTACGAGCTGGCGCTGGAAGGCGTGGTGCTGTTCCTGATCCTGAACCTGTTTATCCGTAAACCGCGCCCGACCGGCTCCGTTTCCGGTCTGTTCCTGATTGGCTACGGCCTGTTCCGCATCATCGTGGAATTCTTCCGCCAGCCCGACGCCCAGTTCACCGGCGGCTGGGTGCAGTACATCAGCATGGGGCAGATTCTTTCGATCCCGATGGTGCTTGCGGGTATCATCATGATGGTTTGGGCTTACCGCCATCGTCCGCAGCAACAGAATTCTTGAGGAACCATGAAACAGTATCTTGATTTGATGCAGAAAGTGCTCACCGAGGGCACGCCAAAAAATGACCGCACCGGCACTGGCACGATCTCTATTTTCGGCCATCAGATGCGTTTTAACCTGCAGGAAGGCTTCCCGCTGGTGACCACCAAGCGCTGTCATTTACGCTCCATCATCCATGAACTGCTGTGGTTCCTGCAGGGCGACACCAACATCGCCTATCTGCACGACAACAACGTCACCATCTGGGACGAGTGGGCAGATGAAAATGGCGACCTGGGGCCGGTCTACGGCAAACAGTGGCGTTCCTGGCCTGCGCCGGACGGTCGTCATATCGACCAGATCACCACGGTGATGAACCAACTGAAAAACGACCCGGACTCCCGCCGGATCATCGTCTCGGCGTGGAACGTCGGCGAGCTGGATAAAATGGCGCTGGCGCCGTGCCACGCCTTCTTCCAGTTCTACGTCGCTGACGGCAAGCTCTCCTGCCAGCTGTATCAGCGCTCCTGCGACGTATTCCTCGGCCTGCCGTTCAATATCGCCAGCTACGCGCTGCTGGTGCATATGGTGGCGCAGCAGTGCGATCTGCAGGTCGGTGATTTCGTCTGGACCGGCGGCGACACCCATCTGTACAGCAACCATCTTGAGCAGACCAACCTGCAGTTGAGCCGCGAACCGCGTCCGCTGCCGAAGCTGGTCATCAAACGCAAACCGGCGTCGATTTTCGACTACCGTTTTGAAGACTTCGAGATTGAAGGTTACGATCCGCACCCGGGCATTAAAGCGCCGGTGGCGATTTAACCCCCCCTGCAGAGATGATCAACCGGCGCCCGATGGCGCCGGTTTTTTTATGCCTTTTGCACCATCAGAATGGAGGCTATCTCCATAGCCACAGGGATAAGGTCGCTTCAGCCTGCCCACTGCCCCCCGGCGGTTGCGGTGGGCGAAGTTGGGTAGACGCTCGCAAAAAAATGTTCCTCTGTCGAGTATGCAAACCTTTTTTGCGTATCTGGCCGGGAAAGCTATTTTCCGTCGTCGCGCCAGGGTCAACCGCCGCGGCATACTCGACGCCATGAACAGAGAACATGGCTACACCCTGATGGAAACCCTGGTAACGCTGACACTGATGATGATCCTCAGCGTCGGCGGCCTGTACGGCTGGCAGCGCTGGCAGCAGCAGCAACAACTGTGGCAAACCGCCGTCCAGGTGCGGGATTTTCTGCTCTTTCTGCGCGATGACGCCAACGCGTACAACCGGGACCGCGTGCTTCGCGTCGGCCAGGACGAAGTGGGCTGGTGCCTGAGCGCGGAGGGGGAGGGGCCGGAATGCGCCTCGGGGACATCCTTCACGCTGCGCCCGCGCTGGCCGGGGATCACGCTGGCTGGCGTTACGCCTGGTCTGGGGTTTTATGGTCTGCGCAGCACCGCCTGGGCGGGGAATCTGCGGCTGCAGAGCGCGGCCGGCAGCTGGAGCATTGTGATCTCACACTGGGGGCGGATTCGTTTATGCCGCAGCGACAGCGCAGGAGGGTGTCAGTGAACAGTCGAGGATTTTCCCTGGCGGAGGCGCTTATCGCCATGGCCATCGGCTCGCTGCTGCTGATGGGGGCCTGCCGTTTTCTGCCTGCCCTGCAGCGTCATATTCTGCGCCAGGGCGAACAGCTGGCCCTGGAGAACGAGCTGTGGCAGCGCGTGCATGCCGTGGGAAAACATCTCCAGCGCGCCGGGTACTGCCGGGGAGCGTGCGGCGGAGCCGGGCTGGAGCTAGCCGCTGATGGCGAGTGTCTGATTGTGCGCTGGGATGCGAACAGCAACGGGAGATGGGAAACCTCCCCCGCAGCAGCGGCGGAGAGCACCGGCTTTCGCCTGCGCGACGGCGCGCTGGAGACCTTGCGCGGGGCCAGCGACTGCCGCGGGGGCGGATGGGAGAAAATCACCAACCCGGCCGCCATCGTGGTGACGCGCTTCTCGGTACAACGTCAGGCCACCTCGGGCTTCGCGCCGGAGCTGAGCGTGACGCTGGCGGCGCGCTCCGCGCAACAGAGGGGCCTGACGAGCGAGGTTGAGCAGCGGGTGACGGGGTATAACCTGTGAGCCGTCAGCGTGGAATGTCGTCGCTGCTGATGGTGCTCCTGTTGCTGACCCTCGGCAGCCTGTTACTCGAGGGGCTTAACCTGCAGCAGCGGGCGCTGCTGGCGCAAACCGCCAGCGAAACGCAGGCGATCCGCGATACGGCGATAGCCCATTCGGCGCTGCAGTGGGGAAAACAACAGGCCTGGTCGGCGCAGCTGCCGCTGGCCTGCCGGGAGCAGACGCCGCAGGGCTGGCGCGCCTGCCTGCGTATCTTCGGCGACGGTTCACTGTTGCTCAGCAGCGCCAGCGGCGAGGTGCAGGTCTGGCAGTCCGGCGAGGTGCGCGGCGGGCAGGTGCGTTTTTCCGCCCACGGCTGGAGCGATTTTTGCCCGCTCAGGGAGGCGAGCTTATGTCAAATGCCCTGAAGCATCAGCGGGGGTTTAGCCTGCCGGAGACCGTGCTGGCGATGGCGCTGATGGTGCTGACGGTCACCGCGCTGGGCGGCTATCAGCGCGGAATGGCGCAAGGAATTGTCCAGTTGAACCAGACCCGTCAGCTGTGGCGGGACGCGTGGCGCTATAGCCAGCTCTCCGCGCCGCCTTCGCCGGAACACGGGCAGGTAAGCCGTATGCAGACATCGACGCAAAGATGTGTCAGCATCACGGTAACGATCAGTAGGCCCGTTGCAAAGCGGGTGCAGATGACCCGGCTGCATTGCCCGGTTAGTCAGTAGTCAGGAGCAATTATGTTAAGGGTATACCACTCAAACCGGCTGGATGTTCTCGAGGCGTTGATGGAATTTATCGTCGAGCGCCAGCGGCTGGATGACCCTTTTCAGGCCGAAATGGTGCTGGTGCAGAGTACCGGTATGGCGCAGTGGCTGCAGATGACCCTGGCCTCGCGCTTCGGAATTGCCGCCAATATCGAGTTCCCGCTGCCGGCGAGCTTTATCTGGGACATGTTCGTGCGCGTCCTGAAAGATATTCCTGGCGAAAGCGCCTTCAGCAAGCAGAGCATGAGCTGGAAGTTGATGACCCTCCTGCCGCAGCACCTGGAGGAAGACGATTTTATCTTGCTGCGCCAGTATCTGAGCGATGACGGCGACAAGCGCAAACTGTTTCAACTCGCCGCCCGGGTGGCGGACCTCTATGACCAGTACCTCGTCTATCGCCCGGAGTGGCTGATGCGCTGGGAGGCCGGCCAGCGGGTGGAAGGTCTCGGCGATGCCCAGCAGTGGCAGGCGCCGCTGTGGCAGGCGCTGGTGAGCTATACCGCCGAGCTGGGGCAACCGCAGTGGCACCGCGCCAATCTCTACCAGCGCTTTATCAGTACCCTGGAAAAAGCGGACGAACCGCCCGCCGGGCTGCCGTCGCGCGTCTTCATCTGCGGGATTTCCGCGCTGCCGCCGGTCTATCTTCAGGCCCTGCAGGCGCTGGGTAAGCATGTCGATGTCTACGTATTGTTTACCAACCCCTGCCGCTACTACTGGGGAGACATTAAGGATCCGGCGTTCCTGGCGAAGCTGCTGTCGCGCCAGCGGCGCCATCACCGCGAGGCGCGCGCGCTACCCCTGTTTCGCGACACCGAGCAGGCGCCGGGGTTGTTTAATGACGCTGGGGAACAGGATGTCGGCAACCCGTTGCTCGCCTCCTGGGGCAAACTGGGGCGCGACTATATCTACCTGTTGGCGGGGCTGGAGCGCTATGAGGAGCTGGACGCCTTTGTCGATATTGCCCCCGATAACCTGTTGCATAACCTGCAATCGGATATCCTCGAACTGCGCAACGCGGCGGTGGCCGGGCAGAGCGCAGAGGCGTTCGCCCACAGTCGCGACAAACGTCCGCTGGCGCTGGATGACCGCAGCCTGAGCATTCACGTCTGCCACAGTCCGCAGCGCGAAGTGGAGGTTCTGCACGATCGGCTACTGGCGATGCTGGAGGCGGATCCGACGCTCACGCCGCGGGATATCATCGTCATGGTGGCGGATATCGACAGCTACAGTCCCTATATTCAGGCGGTGTTTGGCGCGGCCAGCGGCGATCGCTGGTTGCCGTGGGCGATCTCCGACCGTCGCGCCCGCGAGTCGCATCCGGTGCTGCAGGCGTTTATCACGCTGCTCTCACTGCCGGACAGCCGCTTCGCCAGCGAAGATGTGCTGGCGCTGCTGGACGTGCCGGTGCTGGCGGCGCGCTTTAATATCACGGAAGAAGGGCTGCGCTACCTGCGCCAGTGGGTGAACGAGTCCGGCGTCCGCTGGGGAATGGATGACGACAACGTCCGCGAGCTGGACCTGCCTGCGACCGGGCAGCATACCTGGCGGTTCGGCCTCACCCGTATGCTGTTGGGCTACGCCATGGACAGCCGCGAGGGAGAGTGGCAGTCGGTGCTGCCGTATGACGAATCCAGCGGTTTGATAGCCGAACTGGTGGGCAACCTCGCGTCGCTGCTGATGCAGCTTAATCTGTGGCGACGCGGCCTTGCCCAGCAGCGGCCGCTGGCGGAGTGGCTGCCGGTCTGTCGCGATCTGCTGAATGACTTTTTCCTGCCGGACAGCGAGACCGAAGCGGCGCTGGCACTGATTGAGCAACAATGGCTGGCGGTTATTGATAGCGGTCTGGAAGCACAGTATGGCGACCAGGTGCCGCTGACGCTACTGCGCGATGAGCTGGCCCAGCGTCTCGATCAGCAGCGGATCAGCCAGCGCTTTCTTGCTGGCCCGGTCAACATCTGCACCCTGATGCCGATGCGCTCTATTCCTTTCAAAGTGGTTTGCCTGCTGGGGATGAACGACGGGGTTTATCCGCGAACGCTGCCGCCGCTGGGCTTTGATTTGATGAGCCAGAAGCCGCAGCGCGGCGACCGCAGCCGGCGCGATGATGACCGCTATCTGTTCCTCGAAGCGCTGATGTCCGCCGAACAGACGCTGTATATCAGCTACATCGGCCGTTCGATCCAGGACAACAGCGAGCGCTTTCCCTCGGTGCTGGTGCAGGAGCTGGTGGATTATATCGGCCAGAGCCACTGTCTCGCTGGCGACGAAGAGCTTGACTGCGACGCCAGCGAAGCCCGGGTCAAAGCCCATATCACCCATCTGCATACGCGCATGCCGTTCGACGTCGCTAATTTCCAGGAAGACGAGAACAAGAGCTACGCTCGTGAATGGCTGGCCGCCGCCGGCCAGCAGGGAGAGGCGCATAGCGATTTTATACAGCCGCTCACCGCGCCGCCGATTGACAGCCTGCCGTTCGAGCAGCTCTTACGCTTCTGGCAGCACCCGGTTCGCGCGTTCTTTCAGCAGCGTCTGCGGGTCAATTTCCGCGCCGAAGAGGACGATATTCCAGACGACGAGCCCTTCACTCTTGAAGGGCTGAGCCGTTATCAACTGAATCAGCAACTGCTCAATACGCTTATCGAGGAGCAGGACGTCTCAGCCATGTTCCGCCGCTTCCGCGCCGCCGGCGAGCTACCGTATGGCGCCTTTGGCGAGCTGGTCTGGGAGACGCAGCGCCTGGAGATGCAGGCGCTGGCCGAGCGGGTGATGGCCGAGCGCCAGCAGGCGCAGAGCATGGAGATCGATCTGCAGTGCGGCGGCGTGAACCTGACCGGCTGGCTGCAGCAGGTGCAGCCGGACGGTCTGCTGCGCTGGCGGCCTTCGCTGCTGAGCGTCTCCCAGGGGATGCAACTTTGGCTGGAACACCTTGTCTACTGTGCCAGCGGCGGCACCGGCGAGAGCCGGCTGTTTGTGCGGAAAGAGGGAGAGTGGCGCTTCCCGGCGCTGGCGCCCGCCGAGGCGCAGGCGTACCTTAATGCGCTGGTGGATGGCTATTTGCTGGGGATGTCGCAGCCGCTGCTGCTGCTGCCGGAAAGCGGTGGCGCCTGGCTGAAAGCCTGTTACGACGCCGAAAAGGATGTCATCTTAATGGACGAAGAGACGCAGCAGAAAGCGCGGAGCAAATTCCTGCAGACCTACGAAGGTAATATGGTGGTCAGCGGGGAGGGCGCCGATATCTGGTATCAACGCCTGTGGCGTTCGCTGGAGCCGGCGCATTACGAAGAAATTATTGCTCAGACGCAGCGTTATCTGTTACCGCTATATCGTTACCATCAGTCCACACAAATTTAAATAGTATAAAAATTGCGCAGTGAATGGCGGTTCATTTATTATGCGCAACGTATCACGGACTGATGGACATAAAAGGCTGCACGCTGTGCAGCGCAAGTTTGTTAATGATGAGGTTCGTGAATGCCCCGCAGTTTATGGTTCAAGGTTTTTGTTGTGCTGGCCGCCCTCTGGGCGCCGTTTAGTCAGGCCGACACCGGATGGCAGCCGATTCAGGAGACGATCCGCAAAAGCGAAAAAGATACGCGTCAGTATCAGGCGATCCGCCTTGATAACGACATGGTCGTGCTGCTGGTTTCCGATCCGCAGGCGGTGAAATCGCTGTCGGCGCTGGTGGTGCCGGTGGGATCCCTGCAGGATCCGGCCGATCATCAGGGGCTGGCGCATTTTCTGGAACATATGACGCTGATGGGGTCGCAAAAATATCCCCAGCCTGACAGCCTTGCAGAGTTTCTTAAACTGCACGGCGGCAGCCATAACGCCAGCACCGCGCCTTACCGCACCGCGTTTTATCTCGAAGTGGAAAATGATGCGCTGGACGGGGCCGTAGACCGCCTGGCCGACGCCATCGCCGCGCCGCTGCTGGATAAAAAATATGCCGATCGCGAACGTAACGCGGTCAACGCCGAACTGACGATGGCCCGGACGCGAGACGGGATGCGTATGGCCCAGGTCAGCGCGGAGACCATCAACCCGGCCCACCCGGCGGCCCACTTCTCCGGTGGTAACCTCGAGACGCTCAGCGATAAGCCTGGCAGCCCGGTACTTGATGCGCTGCACACCTTCCGCGATAGCTGGTACTCCGCCAACCTGATGAAAGCGGTGATCTACAGCAACAAGCCGTTGCCGGCGCTGGCGCGGATGGCTGCTGACACCTTTGGCCGCGTGCCGAATCGTCAGATCAGCAGGCCGGAAATTACCGTCCCGGTGGTCACGGATGCGCAAAAAGGCATCATTATTCACTATGTGCCGGCGATGCCGCGCAAAGTGCTGCGCGTCGAGTTTCGCATCGACAACAACAGCGATCGCTTCCGCAGTAAAACCGATGAGCTGGTCACCTATCTTATCGGCAACCGCAGCCCGGGCACGCTCTCCGACTGGCTGCAAAAGCAGGGGCTGGCGGAAGGTATCCGCGCCGATTCCGATCCGGTGGTAAACGGCAACAGCGGCGTACTGGCGATCTCTGCCACCCTCACCGATAAAGGCCTGACGCACCGCGACGAAGTGACGGCGGCCATTTTCAGCTATCTCGACCTCCTGCGTACTCAGGGCATCGACAAACGGTACTTCGATGAACTGGCGCATGTGCTGGCGCTGGATTTCCGCTATCCGTCGATCAACCGCGACATGGACTACGTGGAATGGCTGGCGGATACCATGATCCGGGTGCCGGTCGAGCATGCGCTGGACGTGGTGAATATTGCCGACCAGTACGACCCGCAGGCGATCAAAGACCGGCTGGCGATGATGACCCCACAGAACGCCCGTATCTGGTATATCAGCCCCCAGGAGCCGCATAACAAGACGGCCTATTTTGTCGATGCGCCGTATCAGGTGGATAAGATTAGCGAGCAGACGTTCGCTGACTGGCAGCAAAAATCGCAGGCCATCCAGCTGCAGCTGCCGGTGCTCAACCCCTATATTCCGGATGATTTCACCCTCATCAAAAGCGATAAAGCCTGGCCGCATCCGCAGCTGATCCTTGATGAACCGACGCTGCGGGTGGTGTATGCCCCGAGCCAGTATTTTGCCAGCGAGCCGAAGGCGGATATCTCCCTGGTGCTGCGTAATCCCCAGGCGATGGACAGCGCTCGCCGGCAGGTGATGTTTGCCCTCAACGATTATCTCGCCGGCATCGCCCTCGATCAGCTCAGTAACCAGGCGGCGGTCGGCGGCATTTCGTTCTCCACCGGCGCTAATAACGGATTAATGGTTAATGCCAACGGCTATACCCAGCACCTTCCGGCACTGTTCAGCGATCTGTTGCAGGGATACTTCAGCTATACGCCGACCGAGGAGCAGCTGGAGCAGGCCAAATCCTGGTATGCGCAGATGATGGACTCCGCCGAGAAAGGCAAAGCCTACGATCAGGCGATAATGCCGATCCAGATGGTCTCCCAGGTGCCGTACTTCCAGCGCGAAGTGCGCCGGGCGCTGCTGCCCTCCATCACTCTTAAAGAGGTGCTCGACTACCGCGCCAACCTGAAAACCAAGGGGCGTCCTGAACTGATGGTGATCGGCAATATGACCTCCGATGCCGCCACGACGCTGGCCCGCCAGATCCAGCAGCAGCTGGGCGCTGACGGCAACGAATGGTGCCGCAATAAAGACGTGGTGGTGAACCGGCAGCAACTGGCGATCTTCAACAAAGCGGGCAACAGCACCGACTCCGCGCTGGCCGCGGTGTTCGCGCCGCCCAACGTGGATGAGTTCAGCAGCACCGCCGCCAGCACCCTGCTGGGGCAGATTATTCAGCCGTGGTTCTACAACCAGCTGCGTACTGAAGAGCAGCTCGGCTATGCGGTCTTTGCCTTCCCGATGAACGTGGGGCGCCAGTGGGGCATGGGCTTCCTGCTGCAGAGTAGCGATAAGCAGCCGGCCTTCCTCTGGCAGCGGTTCCAGGCCTTCTTTCCCACCGCGGAGGCGAAGCTGCGGGCGATGAAGCCGGAAGAGTTTGCTCAGCTCCAGCAGGCGGTGATAAGCCAGATGCTGCAGGCGCCGCAGACGCTGGGCGATGAAGCCTCGAAACTGAGCAAAGATTTCGATCGCGGTAATATGCGTTTTGATTCACGTGATAAAGTAGTGGCTCAGATTAAACTGCTGACGCCGCAAAAACTTGCCGACTTCTTCCATCAGACGGTGGTGGATCCGCAGGGCATGACGATATTGTCCCAGATTTCCGGTAGCCAGAATGGCAAAGCGGACTATGCCCAGCCGAAAGGCGGCAAAGTGTGGGAAAACGTCAGCGCATTGCAGCAATCCTTACCCCTGATGCGAGAGAATGAATGACCGACACCGCTGAGTCTTTGGATCCCATGCGCTTGCCCCTGAGGGGCGAGCGCCTGATAGAAGCCTCTGCGGGCACCGGAAAAACCTTTACCATCGCCGCGCTGTATCTGCGGCTGCTGCTGGGGCTGGGCGGCGAGTCCGCCTATTCCCGCGCTATCAGCGTTGAAGAGCTGCTGGTGGTGACCTTTACCGAGGCGGCGACCGAAGAGCTGCGCGGGCGTATCCGCAGCAACATCCACGAACTGCGCATCGCCTGCCTGCGCGGCGAATCCGACAATCCGCTCTACAGCGCGCTGCTGGCGGAGATCGATGATAAAGACGACGCCGCGAAGACGCTGCTGCTGGCTGAACGGCAGATGGACGAGGCGGCGGTATTCACCATCCACGGCTTTTGCCAACGGATGCTGAGCCTTAACGCCTTCGAGTCGGGCATGCTGTTCGAGCAGCAACTGATCGAGGATGAATCCCGCCTGCGCTATCAGGCCTGCGCTGACTTCTGGCGCCGCCACTGCTATCCGCTGACCCGCGATATCGCGGCGGTGATCCACGACGTCTGGAAAGGGCCGCGCGATCTGCTGAAGTCTCTTGACCGCTGGCTGCAGGGCGAAGCGCCGCAGCTTAAGTCGCCGCCGGCCCCCGACGAGACGCTGGCCGAACGCCATCAGCAGATCATCGCCCGCATTGACTCGCTCAAGCAGCAGTGGCGCGAGCAGGTGGGCGAGATCGAAGGCGTGCTGGAAAATTCCGGGCTCGACCGGCGGAAATACAATCGTGGCAACCAGGGCAAATGGCTTGAGAAAGTGAACGCCTGGGCGCAGGAAGAGACGTTAAGCTACCAGCTGCCCGACGCGCTGGAGAAATTTGCCCAGTCGTTTCTGCTCGAGCGCACCAAAGCCGGTGGCGAACCGCCGGTGCACCCGCTGTTTAGCGCCGTGGAGTCGCTGCTGGCCTCCTCGCTGACGCTCACCGATCTGGTGCTGGCGAGAGCGATGGTCGAGATCCGCGATGCGGTCGCCCGCGAAAAGCGCCGCCGCGGCGAGCTGGGGTTTGACGATATGCTCAGCCGGCTTGACGAGGCGCTGCGCGGCGACAGCGGCGAGGCGCTGGCCAGCGCCATTCGCCAGCGTTTTCCGGTGGCGATGATCGACGAATTTCAGGACACCGACCCCCAGCAGTACCGGATTTTTCGCCGCATCTGGCGCCAGCAGCCGGAGACGGCGCTGCTGCTGATCGGCGATCCGAAGCAGGCCATCTACGCCTTTCGCGGCGCCGATATCTTTACCTATATGAAAGCGCGCGGCGACGTTGCCGCGCACTACACCCTCGATACCAACTGGCGCTCCTCGCCGGGCATGGTGGGCAGCGTCAATCGGCTGTTCAGCCTCAGCGATAACCCCTTCATGTTCCGCGAGATCCCGTTTCTGCCGGTGAAGGCGGCGGCAAAGAATCAGGGGCTGCGCTTTACCGTTGACGCGGCGGACGTACCGGCGATGAACGTCTGGCTGATGCCCGGCGACACCGTCGGGTCTGGCGATTATCAAACGTTTATGGCGCAGCTCTGCGCCACGCAGATCCGCGACTGGCTGAGCGCCGGGCAGCAGGGGCGCGCGCTGCTGTGGCGCGGGGAAACCTCGCGCCCGGTGCAGGCCTCGGATATCACCGTGCTGGTGCGCAACCGGCTGGAGGCGGCGCAGGTGCGTGAAGCGCTGCAGACGCTGGGCATCCCCTCGGTCTACCTCTCTAACCGCGACAGCGTTTTTGAGACGCTGGAGGCCCAGGAGCTGCTCTGGCTGCTGCAGGCGGTGCTGGCCCCGGAGCGGGAAAATACCCTGCGCAGCGCGCTGGCGACCTCGATGTTTGGCCTGACCGCGCTGGATATTGAAAACCTGAACCAGGATGAGCAGGCGTGGGACGCGCTGGTGGAAGAGTTCAGCGAATACCGCCAGATCTGGCGTCAGCGCGGAGTGATGCCGATGCTGCGGGCGTTGATGACGGCCCGGCATATCGCCGAGAATCTGCTGGCGACCCGCGGCGGCGAGCGGCGCTTAACCGACATTCTGCATATCAGCGAACTGCTGCAGGAGGCGGCCAGCCAGCTGGAAAGCGAGCATGCCCTGGTGCGCTGGCTGGCGCAGCATATCGCCGAGCCGGACAGCAACGCCGCCAGCCAGCAGATGCGTCTCGAAAGCGATAAGCACCTCGTGCAAATTGTCACCATTCACAAGTCAAAAGGGCTGGAGTACCCCCTGGTCTGGCTGCCGTTTATCGCCCGGTTTCGTAAACAGGACCAGGCGTTCTACCACGATCGCGAGACGTTCGCGGCGGTACTGGATCTGGGCCAGGATGAGGCCAGTCTCGAGCTGGCGGAGGCGGAACGGCTGGCGGAAGATCTGCGCCTGCTATACGTCGCCCTGACCCGTGCGGTCTGGCACTGCAGCCTCGGCGTGGCGCCGCTCAGCAGCCGGAAATCCGGCAACAGCGATTTCCACCTCAGCGCGCTGGGGCGGCTGTTGCAGGCGGGCGAAGCCATGGACGCCGCCGGGCTGGCCGCGCGGCTGGCGGACTTCTGTCATGGCGATATTGCATTACAGAGACCGGGCGAGCTGGATCTGACCCCGTGGCAGGCGCCCGCGGCGACCATCCCCCCGCTGTCGGCGCGCGAGCTGCAGCGCCGCATCGCCGACGACTGGCGGGTGACCAGCTACTCCGGACTGCAGCAGCATGGTTTCAGCGGCGGGCAGGATCTGCTGCCGCGTCTGGATGTCGATGCCGCCGGCGTCGGCGAAGTCGTGGAAGAGCCGCAGCTGACTCCGCACCAGTTTCCGCGCGGCGCCGCGCCGGGGACCTTCCTGCACAGCCTGTTTGAGGAGCTGGACTTCACCCAGCCGGTGCCGGACGGGTGGATGGCGGAGAAGCTGCAGCTGAGCGGGTTTGACGCGCAGTGGGCGCCGGTGCTGACCGACTGGCTGGGGGGCGTGCTGAAGACTCGCCTGCCGGGAGCGGATATTGCGCTCAATCAGCTTGCGGCGCGGGATAAACAGGTGGAGATGGCGTTTTATCTGCCTATCGCTCAGCTGCTGACGGCGGAGCGCCTTGACGCGCTTATCCGCCAGTACGATCCCCTCTCCGCCGACACGCCACCGCTGGATTTCCGCCAGGTGCGTGGCATGCTGAAGGGCTTTATCGATCTGGTCTTCCGCCACGAAGGCCGTTATTACCTGCTGGATTACAAATCCAACTGGCTGGGGGAAGACCGCGAGGCCTACACCCGGCCGGCAATGGAGCAGGCGATGCGTGCCCACCGCTACGATCTGCAGTATCAGTTGTACAGCCTGGCGCTGCACCGCTATCTGCGCCACCGGCTGGCCGATTATGACTATGACCGCCACTTCGGCGGCGTGATTTATCTTTTCCTGCGCGGCATGGACGGGCAGGAGGGAGGGCAGGGGATCTTCACCACCCGGCCGGTGAGACCGCTGATTGACGGTCTGGATCAGCTTTTTGCCGGAGAAACTCAGGAGGAGGCCTCATGACTTTCGAACAATTACTGCTGGCTGCGGTGGAGCAGCGTCTGCTGCGGCCGCTGGACGTCCAGTTTGCCCTGATGGTGGCGCAAAACGACCCGCCGGCGGTCATGCTGGCGGCGGCCTTGCTGAGCCGGGATGCTGGCGAGGGGCACGTTTGCCTGCCGCTCTCGCGGTTGAGCGGCGACGAGGCGCTGAGCGGAAAAGCGGGGGAGATCCGCGATCGGCTGCTGGCCGAAGCCGGCGCGCCGGAGGACTGGCCCGCGCTGCTGCTCGCTTCGTCGGCGGTGAGCTGCGGCGATGCTCCGGCGCCGATGATTTTGTGCGGCGACCGGCTCTATCTGAACCGGATGTGGCGCAACGAGCTGACCGTCGCCCGCTTCTTTAACGAAGCCAACCGGGTGCTGGAGATGGATGAGGCGCGGCTGGCGTCAACGCTAAATGCGCTGTTTCCCGCCACTGGCGAAACCGACTGGCAAAAAGTGGCCGCGGCGGTGGCGCTGACCCGCCGTATCTCGGTGATCTCCGGTGGTCCCGGGACCGGGAAAACCACCACCGTGGCGAAGCTTCTGGCGGCGCTGATCCAGATTGACGACAGTCCACGCTGTCGTATTCGCCTGGCGGCACCGACGGGGAAAGCGGCGGCGCGCCTGACCGAATCGCTGGGCGCGGCGCTGAGAAAGCTGCCGCTGACCGATGCGCAGAAAGCGTTAATTCCCACCGAGGCCAGCACGCTGCATCGTCTGCTGGGCGCCCAGCCCGGCAGCCAGCGCATGCGCTATCACGCCGGCAACCCGCTGCATCTGGATGTGCTGGTCGTGGATGAAGCCTCGATGATTGACCTGCCGATGATGTCGCGGCTTATCGACGCGCTGCCGGCCCACGGGCGGGTGATTTTCCTCGGCGATCGCGACCAGCTGGCCTCCGTGGAAGCGGGGGCGGTGCTGGGGGATATCTGCGCCTGGGCGAGCTCGGGCTACACTGCCGCGCGGGCGCAGGAGCTGACCCGGCTGACCGGTTCGCCGGTGCCGGCGGGCGAGGGGGCTATCGCTGGCGCGCTGAGAGACAGCTTGTGCCTGCTGCAAAAGAGCTATCGCTTCGGCAGTCACTCCGGCATCGGGAGCCTGGCGCGGGCGGTGAATGCTGGCGCGCGCGCGGAGGTGAAGGCCACGCTGCGCCAGCCGTTTGACGATATCGCGCTTCATCCCCTCAGCACGACTGAAGAGTACGAGGCCATGCTCGGCGCGGCCCAGCAGGGCTATGAACGCTACCTGCAGCTGCGCCGCGAGCGGGCCGAACCGCAGGCCATGCTGGCCGCTTTCAGCGAATTCCAGCTGCTGTGCGCGCTGCGTGAAGGGCCGTACGGCGTGAGCGGCGTCAATGAGCGGCTGGAGCAGCGGCTCAACCGCCAGCGGGCGATCGCCCTGCCGCGCCACTCCCGCTGGTATGACGGCCGACCGATCATGATATCGCGCAACGACAGCGCGCTGGGGCTGTTTAACGGCGATATCGGCATAGCGCTGGAGCGCAACGGCGAGCTGCGGGTGTGGTTCCTGATGCCCGACGGCACCATCAAGTCGGTGCAACCGAGTCGCCTGCCGGAGCATGATACCGCCTGGGCGATGACCGTGCATAAATCGCAGGGCTCCGAGTTCGAACATGCGGCGCTGATCCTGCCGGCGCGCAGCGTCCCGCTGGTGACCCGCGAACTGGTCTACACGGCGATCACCCGTGCGAAACAGCGATTGTCGCTCTATGCCGACGAGCAGGTGCTCTCCCAGGCCATTGTGACGCGCACCGAGCGGCGCAGCGGCCTGGCGGAGATTTTCGCCGGGCGCGAAGCCCCCTGAGAGGCCGCATCCGGGCGATGGAAAATGCTGCAGCCCGTTGCCCGGAATGGCAGAAAAATCAGTAGCTGAAGACCAGGGGGATGAGCCAGAGCACCGATATCGAGTTCATGGCGCAAAAGCGGACTGCCGCGCCGCTGGCCAGCGGTGGGGTGGAACAGCGGGCACAAAAAATCACCAGCGAGGAGATGAGAACATTCATGCCGGATGTCAGGGTCAGCAGAAATAATATCGCGATGGCGGCGCCGAGCGCGGCATAACCATGCTGATGATGGCGCTGGTTATCCCAGAGGAGCAATATCATCAGCAACCACGGATAGAGGGCGACCGTGGCGGTAATGAGGTTGATATGTCTGACCAGCCAGTTCGGTTTGGTTTCCATTATTTCAGCGATCCTTGCAGGGCGGATGGCGGCCGTGGCGCCAGTCGACGTCCTGTCGACAGCCAATAGCATATCGGTGAGCCAGCGAGAAAGAAATGGCCTGCGCGGAAACCAGGAATTTCGCCCGCGTACCGCAGACGAGCGCTGGCGCGAAGAGTGGCGGGAGACCGGCCCAGGATAAAGCGATAAGCGTCGCGCTATCCCGGGCCGTTAGAAAGGGTGAAGAAGGGCCTAAGCGAGGTCGGCCATCAGCACCTTCGACCGGCGCTGATAGTTATACATCTGCTTTTTACTCTCCGGCAGCAGGTCGATATCCACCGGCGTGAAGCCGCGCTCCTGGAACCAGTGGATGCTGCGGGTGGTTAGCACGAACAGCTTGCTCAGTCCCATCTGTCTGGCCTGAGCGGCAATACGCTCCAGCAGCACCTCTCCCCGCGACGAGCTCCGGTAATCCGGATGCACCGCCACGCAGGCCATTTCGCCGATCTTCTCTTCCGGGAAAGGATAGAGGGCAGCGCAGGCGATAGTGGTGTTATCGCGCTGAATAATGGTGAATTTGTCGATCTCCATCTCCAGCTGCTCGCGGGAGCGGCGCACCAGGATGCCCTGCTGCTCAAGCGGGCTTATCAGCTCAAGAATACCGCCGATATCGTTGATGGTCGCCCGGCGGATCTGCTCCGCGCTCTCCATGACGATCTGGGTGCCGATGCCGTCGCGTGAGAACAGCTCCTGCAGCAGCGCGCCATTTTCCTGATAGCTGATCAGGTGGCAGCGCCGCACGCCGCTGCGGCAGGCCTTCACGGCCCCGCGCAGGAAGCGCACGGTGCCGGAGTTATAATCTTCGTCCGCTTCCAGCTCTTCGACGCGGGCCTGCGCCTCATTAGGGAACAGTTCGGAGACGATTTCCCCGGCCTGGTTGTAAACCCCTTGCGACGAACAGAAGCCGATCATTTTCTCCGCCTTCAGCTTGATGGCCAGCTGGGTGGCGATCTCTTCCGAAGTCAGGTTAAAGCTCTCGCCGGTGACCGACACCGCGACCGGCCCCATCAGGACAATGGCGCCGCTGTCGAGCTGACGATGAATCGCCTCTTCGTCAATGCGGCGAATGCGTCCGCTGTGGCAATAATCGACGCCGTCATCGACGCCCAGCGGCTGGGCGATGATAAAGTTGCCGCTGACAACGTTGATATGGGCCCCCTGCAGCGGGGTATTGTTGAGGCTCATCGACAGGCGGGCGGTGATCTCCAGCTGCAGCATCCCCGCCGCCTGCTTAACCAGCTCAAGCGTTTTAGCGTCAGTCACTCGCGTCTGCTTGTGATAGACCGGCTCGTGGTGGTGCTCGGCGAGGTTAGCGTCAATCTGCGGGCGGGCGCCATAGACCACGACCAGGCGAATGCCCAGGCTATGCAATAATCCTATGTCATTGACAATATTTGAGAAATTTTCATGCTCAATGGCTTCGCCGCCCAGCATGATGACAAACGTTTTTCCCCGATGGGCATTAATATAGGGAACAGAATGGCGGAATCCTTCTACCAGTTCAGTGCGACGTTCCTTCACCATGACAAACCCTCAATGCATGATTATTCGTAATTATTGTATTTTTATTCTGTTTTGCTGTTAAACGCAAGTGCCAATTTTAGGCTAAGCCACGAAAAACATGTGACCCGGCGCAGGGTGTCAATGAATGTTTACCCTTTTATAGATGACAGGTTATATGCCTTTCGTTAAAGTTTCTGGTCAATCTGTTTGTTTTGGGTACAAATGCGTTTTTATTGCTTGGGAGTGGCATGTCGGGAAACAACTCTGGATTAAGCCGTCGCCGTCTGCTGCAGGGCGCGGGCGCCATGTGGTTAATGAGCGTGAGCCCTGTGGGGCTGGCTGCCGATGCGCGGGTGGTCGCTGTTCGCGTCTGGCCAGCATCGACCTACACGCGCGTCACGGTAGAATCGAATCATGTGCTGAAATACCGGCAGTTTGCCCTCAGTAACCCGGAGCGGGTGGTGGTGGATCTGGAAGGGGTTAACCTGAACTCTGTGCTGAAGGGCATGGGGGGGCAGATCCGCGATGACGACCCCTTTATTCAGTCCGCCCGCGTGGGCCAGTTTGATCCGCAAACCGTGCGCATGGTTTTTGAGCTCAAGCAGAACGTTAAGCCGCAGCTGTTTGCCCTCGCGCCGGTGGCCGGCTTTAAAGAGCGTCTGGTGATGGACCTCTACCCCGCCAACGCCACCGATGTTCAGGATCCGCTGCTGGCGCTGCTCGAGGATTACAACAAAGGCGATCTGGAGCGTCAGGTGCCGCCGGCGCAAAGCGGACCACAGCCGGGCAAAGCCGGGCGTGACCGGCCAATTGTCATTATGCTCGATCCCGGACACGGCGGCGAAGACTCCGGCGCCGTGGGGAAGTATCGCACCCGCGAGAAAGATGTGGTGCTGCAGATTGCCCGCCGCCTCCGGGCGCTGATCGACAAAGAAGGCAATATGAAGGCCTATATGACCCGCAACGAAGACGTGTTTATCCCGTTGAAGGTGCGTGTCGCCAAGGCGCAGAAGCAGCGCGCCGACCTGTTCGTATCGATTCACGCCGACGCCTTTACCAGCCGCCAGCCCAGCGGTTCCTCAGTGTTTGCCCTCTCCACCAGGGGGGCCACCAGTACCGCGGCAAAATATCTCGCCCAGACGCAGAACGCCTCGGATCTGATCGGTGGGGTCAGCAAGAGCGGCGACCGCTATGTCGACCACACCATGTTCGATATGGTGCAGTCCCTCACCATCGCCGACAGCCTCAAATTTGGCAAGGCGGTGCTGGAGAAAATGGGCAATATCAATAACCTGCACAAAAATCGGGTAGAGCAAGCGGGCTTTGCGGTGCTGAAGGCGCCGGATATCCCCTCCATTCTGGTGGAGACGGCGTTTATCAGTAACGTGGAAGAAGAGCGGAAGCTGAAAACGGCCAAATTCCAGCAGGAGGTGGCCGAGTCGATCCTCGCCGGGATTAAAGCTTACTTCGCCGACGGCGCGACGCTGGCCCGTCGCGGATAACCACACAGGAAAGGGACATGGCCTTACTGAAAAGCGCCCATGGCGGCAATATCCGCGAGGCCGCCGGCCTGCTGGGTATTGCGCCCGGCGAGCTGCTGGATTTTAGCGCCAACATCAATCCGCTGGGGATGCCTGCCTCGCTCAGGCGGGCGATCGTCGCCAGTCTTGACTGCGCCGAGCGCTACCCTGACGTTGAGTATCAACAGCTGCATCAGGCGCTGGCTGCCCACCATCAGCTGCCGGCGGCGCATATCCTTGCCTGCAACGGCGAAACTGAATCGATCTTCACCCTCGTCCACGGCCTTAAGCCGCGGCGGGCGATGATCGTCATTCCTGGTTTCGCGGAGTACCGGCGGGCGCTGCAGACGGTGGACTGCGAGGTGGTGGAGTATGCCCTGCGTGAGTGCGATGGCTGGCAGCTGACCGACGCCATCCTCGATGCCCTGACTCCGGCGCTGGACTGCCTGTTTCTTTGCACCCCGAATAACCCCACCGGCCTGCTGCCGGAGCGGGGCCTGCTGGAAGCCATTGCGCAGCGCTGTCGGGCGCTGAACATCAGCCTGATCCTTGACGAGGCCTTCCTCGATTTTATGCCCGACCAGCCGGGATTTATTCCCCTGCTGGCGCAGCACCCGCACGTCTGGGTTCTGCGTTCTCTCACCAAATTTTATGCCATTCCTGGGCTGCGTCTTGGCTACCTGCTCAACGCTGACGCCCAGGCAGTGGCCCGGCTGCGCGAGCGACAAATGCCGTGGTCTATCAATGCCTATGCCGCCCTGGCCGGAGAGATCATCCTCCAGGACCGGGCGTATCAGCGGGCCACCTGGCAGTGGCTGCAGGAGGAGGGGGCGCGTTTCTATTCACGACTGAAAGAGATTACCGGGCTGACCGTGTGGCCCGGGCGTGCTAACTACCTGTTCTTGCGCTGCGACAGGCAAGGGCTTGACCTGCAATACGCCCTGTTGCGCCAGCATGTGCTGATCCGCAGCTGCGCCAACTACCCGGGGCTGGATAGCCGTTATTTCCGGGTGGCGATCCGTAGCGCCAGCGAAAACGACCAGCTGCTGGCGGCGCTGCAGCGGGTGCTGGCCTGAGGCCTACTGCAGGGTGACGCCCCCGGGCACCATCGCCAGCAGATGCTGCTGCGGCCAGTGGGCGGCGATGTCGCTCTCTGCCAGCCGCCATTGCAGAAATTCGACGTCATGACGACGGCGGTCCAGCAACAGGCCGACGACGCTGCCGCTGTGCGCCACGTTAAGGCCATACAATCCTGCGCTTTCCACCAGTTGCAGTAGCGCGTCAAACCCCGGTTTGGGCAACAGCTGCTGGCTGGCGATGGCGCTGATGGTCGCCGCTTCGCCCAGCAGCTGTGGGCTGCCGCAGTGGCAGGCCTGCTGCACTTTCTCCCACGCCAGCTGCAGTCGGGAGGCGTTAGCCAACAGACCCGCCTCGCGCGGCAGCTGGTGGTAGTCGGTGGTGCGCAGCGTCAGCGGGCTCTCCAGTACTAACAGGTCGAGCGCTGGCGGAGGGGGACAGGCGATTTGCGTGGCGGCGGTATTATGGTCGAACAGCGTCAGCTGGCGAAACAGGGTGCTGTCGGTAGGCTCCAGCGCGACGCACAGGCGCGCCAGCGTCGGCTCATCCAGTAGATGGCCCAGATGATGGGCGGTGGCGACGGCGGTGGCAGCGATATCGGCGGTGCTGCTGGCCATCCCTTTGGCCACCGGGATCGTTGAGTGCAGGGTGATGCGGATCTGCTGGCTCAGCGCTGGGGGGTAGCCCCAGTGGGCCAGCAACTGGTCGACCATCGCCCGCGACAGCGGCCGCTCGTCTTTTCGCGGTACCCCGGTCTCGACCTCGACGGTGCTGTACCAGTCCACCGGACAGGAGACCAGCTTTTCGCTGCCGAGGATCCAGCCCTGGATAAGTTCTCCGCACGAGGCGGGACATTGTGCAACAGCCACGTTTTCACCTTTCCGCTTACCTTCGCCAGGGCGCATAGTGGCATGGCGACCCGCCGGTTACCATGATTCTCCGCAAGAGGAGGCGCGTCGTTTATGCCGACACCGTCAGCTCGCGCGCCTGCGGCAATGCAAGACGCATGACGTCGCGGGCAATCATCAGCTCTTCATTGGTGTTGATCACCGCCACTTTGACCAGCGCATTATCCGCCTGAATAAAGGTCGCGCTCCGCTGGTTTTTCTCGTCGTCCAGTGCGAGGCCGAGAAAATGCAAATTGCGGCAGATCGTCGCCCGCGCCCGGGCGGAATGCTCGCCTATGCCGCCGGTAAAGATCAGCGCGTCCAGACCTCCCATCTGCATGATATAGCTGCCGATAGTCGCGCGAATGCGTTCGGCAAACAGCGACAGCGCCAGAGCCGCCCTTTCGTTGCCGGCGTCGGCTGCCTGTTCGACGTCGCGGTAATCAGAAGACACGCCGGAGACGCCCAGCAGCCCGGATTCATTATTCAGCAGCTGGCTGAGCTGCAGGGCGGATTTCCCCTCTTTCTCCACCAGCCAGGGAAGGATCGACGGGTCGATATCGCCGCTGCGGGTGCCCATCATCACCCCGGACTGGGGAGTAAAACCCATTGAGGTATTCACCGACTGCCCGCCTTTGATGGCGCAGACGCTACAGCCATTGCCTAGGTGGCAGCTCACTACCCGCAGGGCGCTCAGCGGTACGCCCAGCTTTTCCGCCAGCGCGCTGCTGACATAGTGATGGCTGGTGCCGTGAAAACCGTAGCGGCGAATGCCCAGCTCGGCGTAATAGCGCCAGGGCAGGGGATAGAGCCAGGCCTCCGGCGCCAGGGTCTGGTGAAAGGCGGTATCAAAAACTGCCACCGCCGGTACCGCGGGTAACAGCTGGCGAAAGAGACGTATGCCCAGCGCATTGACCGGGTTATGCAACGGCGCCAGCTCCGCCAGGCGTTCGATCTCCCGCAGGGTGTCGTCGCAGACCAGCGCGGCGTCTTTGAAGCGTTCGCCGCCGTGGGCGACGCGGTGGCCAACGCCGTCTATCTCCTGCAGGCTGCTCAGGATCCCGCGGCCGGTCAGCGCCTCCAGCAGCAGGGTCACTGCCTCATGGTGATCGGCGATGGGCAGCGTCTCCTGCCATTTCTGCGTCGGCGTTTTCAGCGTGAAGCGGGCCTCGGGCAGGCCAATACGTTCGATCAGCCCCTGGCAGAGCAACGCTCCCTGCGGCATGTTAAGCAGCTGAAATTTCAGGGAGGAGCTGCCGGCGTTGATCGCCATGATTTTATAGGTCATTGATATTCCTCTGCGTTCAGGCAGGCGAGCAGGTCATCAAGCCCGTCGCCGGTTAACGCGCTGGTGATAAAGATATGTTCGGCGCCTGCCGCCTCGAGCCATGCCCGGACCTGTTGCAGACGGGGCGGGGCGGCCAAATCGGCTTTGGTGATCACCCCGATGACCGGGCGGTTCATCGGAGCGGTAAACCCCGGAGAAAAGGGTGACCAGGGCGCATCGGCATTCAGTACCAGCGCGATGACATCGGCCTCGCAGGCGCTGGTGAGCAGCGCGCTGTACAGGCAGCGGTTTTCCAGATATTCCCCCGGGGTGTCGATGGCGGTCGGCGTCCAGACGATGGCCTGCGTTTTTTGATAACGCAGGGTTTCGCCACGCAATACCTGGGTCAGCGAGGTTTTGCCGCACTGGCTGGGTCCGATTAGCATCAGGCGTTTCATGGGCTCAGGTCCGGGTAATTGGACAGGCGGTGAAGCGCATCAACTCGCCGAGCGTGCGCGTAACCTGCTTTAGCGCGTACTCCACGGCGGAGACATCGCCGGTCAACACCACCGCGCCGGTGAAGCGATCGAGAAAGCCGATCTCCACCGCGCCGGACTTAGTGGCGATGTCACAGGCGATGATCGACGCCTCACTGGGGGTAATGGTGAGAATGCCGATAGCGGAGACCGCGTCCGGCAGGCCCAGCTTTTTGAACAGATCTTTGCCCGGATTGGCGATGAGATGCGCCAGAGTGACCTGTTTACCCGGGACATACTCCTGGATCATGCGTTCGGTAGGGGTTTGCGGTTCCATTATCCCTCCATCAGCTGTTGCCACAGCGCGTCGTGCGGTCGCGGGATCACTGCCCGGTAAACCAGTAATCCTTTCTCGCCTGCACTGTCGCTGGCCACCGTGACGGCGTTGTCGACATCGGCGATATCACCCGCCACCACCATGTAGCATTTGCCGCCGATACCAAACGCCATATGAACGCGAACCAGGGTGACGTTGGCGGCTTTCACCGCGCGGTCGGCGGCGCTGATGCACGCTGCCACGCTCCAGGTTTCGACGATCCCCGCCGCCTGTCGCTGCTCGACCACGTTGAGGCCGCTGATCGCCGGCAGTACGCTGGGGTGAATGTTGGCCAGCACCAGGCTGTCCACCAGCATCTCCCCGGCGCGCGCCGTGCCGGCGGCGATTGCCTGTTGCACGGCGCCGACGTCGCCGCCGAGCATCAGCAGGAATTTCCCGGGACAAAGGGTTCTGCAGAGCAGGAGCTGTACGTTCGCGCTTTTCAGCATGACGTCGCCCAGCTCCATTCCCCTGGCGATACTGGTCAGTTCTAAAATTCCGATAGCCTGGGTCATGATTAACCTCTTACAAGCGTAATGGCCTGCTCCGTGATGGCGGAGACCTGGCCGTCAATACTGGCGTGTACCGGCGCACCGAGGGCGTCGGCAGGGATGTCTGCCAGCAGCTGGCCGCGCGTTACTCGCTCTCCCGGTGCGACGCAGGGCACGGCGCTGATGCCGATATGCTGGCGCAGCGGCAGGGTGACGCAGCCCACCTCCGGCTCCACCGCCGTCAGCGGCGCCTCCTGATACCAGGGATCAAGCCCCAGTTTGCTGATGAGCCGTTTGACCGGCACCAGGCGGTGCTTCGCCATCTCGTCCGCCGGACGTAGCGGTCCCTCGTAGCGCAGGTTTTTCGCCCTCAGCTCACGTTTCAGCAGACGGTTGATGCGCATGGGGGAAATCCCCACCGGGCAGGCGACGCTCTCGCAAACGTTGCACTCCGAGCAGGTCAGGGCGCTGAGCAGCAGCGACGGGGTGGCCGCCTGGCGATAGTTCACCGCCCGCACCAGCAGGTGGGGAGAAAGCTCATGGCCGATCAGGTGCCGGGGGCATAAATCCGTGCATAAGCGGCACTGCTCACAGACGGTGCGGGCGATGGCGAGCAGGGTGTGCTCATCCTGCCGCCGCCGCTGGATCAACGGATGGTTGCCCGGAAGCACCAGCAGGCCGCCGGTGGTTTTGGTGACCGGTGTCTCGAGGGAGGTGATGAGTGCGCCCATCATCGGACCGCCGTTGATAAACCCCGGTTCGGCAACCGTCGCGCCGCCGGCCAGGGCCAGCACCTCGCGCAGCGACATGCCCAGCGGGACAGTCAGCGTCAGCGGACGGGCGACAGCGCCATTGACGGTCAACGTCCGGCGGGTCACCGGATAGCCCTGCTCCACGGCTCTGGCGATATTGAGTACCGTCTGAACGTTATTGACCACTACGCCGACGCTGACCGGCAGCGCGGCAGGCGGCACGCGACGACCCGTCGCCAGCCAGATAGTGAGCACCTCATCCCCGGCCGGATAGACATCAGGCAGAATATGCAGCCGGGCCCATTCCGGTAGTCGCGGGGTTAACGCCGCAATCGCCGGAGTATATTTCGCCTTCAGGGCAATGATCCCTTCCCGGGCGCCGGTGGCGGTCATTGCGTAACCCAGGCCGCGAATCAGCCGGTCAGCCTGCTGCGCCATCAGCTGTTGATCAACCTTCAGCATCGGTTCGCATTCAGCGGCGTTCACCAGCACGGTATCCACCCTGGCCTGCAGTTTGATGTGGGTCGGAAAGCCCGCCCCACCGGCGCCCACCACGCCGGCGGCCCGGACGCGCTCGCGGATCTCCGCCGCGTCAATGTCTGGTAGTGGCACTATCGCTTCACTCATTGCAGGCTCTCCAGCAGTTGCGCGATGGCCTCACCATCGACCGGGCGCGGGTTGGTGCGCAGGGTGGCGTCAGCCAGCGCGGCCGGCACCATGGCGGGAATTCGCGATAAGAAAAGGGGATATTTTTCCTGCAAGGCGCCCTTGAGGGTGGGAATGGCGCACTGCTGTTTCAGTGTTTCCACCGCGGCAAGCAGCGCCTGGAGAGCCTCCTGTTCGCCAGCTTCCGGCGGGCAGAACCGGCAGGCCCTGGCCAGGCGCGCATAGCGCTTCGCCGCTCGCGGCTCGCCGGCGTTGAAGCGGATCACCGCGGTCAGCAGCAGCGCGTTGGCCAGGCCATGGGGGAGGTGAAACTGGCCGCCAAGCTGATGGGCGATAGCATGATTGAGCCCAAGGCCAGCCTGGCTAAAGGCCATACCGGCAAGGGTTGAAGCATTGTGCATTTTGCTGCGGGTCGCAACGCAGTCGCCCTGGCGAACCGCAACGGGTAGGGCGCGAAACACCAGCCTGGCGGCCTTTTCCGCCAGCGCATCGGTAAAATCGGTGGCCTGCGGCGATACCCATGCCTCAAGGGCGTGGGTCAGGACGTCCAGTCCGGTATGGGCTGTGATGGTGGGCGGTACGCTGATCACCAGCGTTGGGTCGAGGATCGCCATGTCGGGACAGAGCGCCTCATGGAACAGCGGGTACTTGATCCCTTTTTCCGGGTCGCTGATGACGCAGGCGCTGGTCACTTCCGACCCGGTACCGCTGGTGGTGGGGATCGCCACGCAGGTGTCGACAGGCAGCCCGCCCTGCTGGCTGAACCAGACGATCGCCTTGGCGGCGTCCATCGCCGAGCCGCCGCCGAAGCCGATCACCACCTGCGGACGCAGGGCCTGCATCTGCGCTATCCCTTTCGCCACGGTGTGAATGGTCGGATCCGGTGTAATATCACTGAACACGCTGACGCGGTTGCTGGCGGGCAGCGCGGCGCGCAGCCGCTCGAACAGCGGCGAGCGCGCCAGGAAGCCGTCGCAGACGATCCAGATGTGCTGATGGCTAAAGCGCTGCAGCGCGGCCAGGCTGCCCGGGCCGCTGTAGAGGCGCGTTTGCAGAGAAAAGGTGTGCATGGCGCCCCCGGCTAGCGAATGGAAAAACCGTTGGTCAACACGCAGCGTCGCAGGCGGGCGAACGTCCGCGCGGAGGTGGTGCCTTCTCCGGTTGGCGTGGCGATGGTGAAGGTGGTAAACCCTTCGCCGCCGACGCCGATACCCGCGTAAGACGGACCATTTTTGACAAAAATGGAGGTCTGCAGCGTGCGTGCCGCCAGATTGAGCCGCGAGACATTCTGCGAGTGCATAATGGCGGTGTGGTGCAGACCCTCCTCAACGCGCAGGGCCAGCGCCAGGGCGCTATCAAAATCGGCGACCCGGACGATCGGCAGCACCGGCATCAGTTGCTCGCAGGTCACCCAGGGGTCGTTCGCCTGCACCTCGGCTATCAGCAGGCGAGGGGGGCGGGAAGGGACGGCGAGACCGGCGGCCGCCAGCAGCTCAGCCGGGCTCTTACCAACCAGTTTTTTATTCGCCGCGCCGTCGGGCAGGCAGACGGCGCGCAGGGTATCGGTCTCCTGCGGGCTCAACAGCAGCGCGTCAAAATCCTGCATCTGCTGGATCAGGCGGTCAGCGACGGAGGCGACGACGATCAGGCTTTTTTCGGCGATACAGGGCAGGTTGTAATCGAAGGCGGCGCCGCTGATGATATCTTCGGCGGCTTTGACGAGATCGGCCGTTTCATCAACGATGCACGGCGGATTGCCGGCGCCAGCGCCGATCACTTTTTTACCGCTTTTCATGCCCATCGCCACAATGCCAGGGCCGCCGGTGATAGCCAGAACGGCGATCTGCGGGTGGGCCATCATCTGTTGGGTGGCCTCAAAGGTCGGCTCGGCGACGGTGACCACCAGGTTACGGATCCCGCTGCAGCGGTAGGCGATCTCTTCGATCCTGGCAATAAGCGTTAACGAGACCTTTTTCGCGCCGGGATGAGGGCTGAAATAGACGCTGTTACCCGCCGCCAGCATGCTGATACTGTTATTGATAATGGTTTCCGTTGGGTTGGTGCTGGGCGCCACGGCACCAATGACGCCAAACGGCGAGTACTCAAACAGCACCATCCCGCCATCGCCGGTGAGGGCGCTGGTGGTGAGATCCTCAATGCCCGGTGTGTTCTCAAGGGCAGCTTTATTTTTCAGATATTTATCTTCTTTGTTGCCCATGCCGGTCTCCGTGGCGCTCTCCTCCGCCAGCGTCGCCAGCTCGGGGGCCAGCGTCTCCCGCAGCGCGCTGATAATGGCGCTGCGGGTTTTTAGCGGACACTGCTGATAGCGGAGAAAAGCCTGATGGGCGGCGTCGATGGCGCTGCCGACGTCGCGGAAAATGCCCTGCTGTTCCTGAGAAACGGGGGCGGGCGCGAGCTTTTCGCTGAGAATGGTGCGGATAAGGGTTTCCAGTTCTGCTGTATTCATTGATGTGTTCTCACGTTAATGGCCGCCATGGCAGCCTGTGCAATAGCCATATCCTGCTCGACGCTGCCGCCGCTAATCCCGAGACCGGCTATTAGCTGACCATCGCGCCACAGCGGATATCCGCCGCCAAAGGTGACGACTTTGCCCTGCAGATGGCTCTCCAGACCGTACAGCGCAGCGCCTGGCTGTACGGTCGTCGCGAGCTCGTGGGTGGCGGTTTTCATGGCGACGGCGGTCCAGGCTTTTTTTGGCGCCAGCTCGCTGCTGACCAGCAGCGCATCAGGCATTCGCCAGGTCACGGTTTCGGTACCGTGTGCGTCAACGATGCTCACCACCACCGGCACCTGCAGCAGGCGGGCGTGTTCGATGGCCTGACGGGTAAGCTGATGCAGCTCGTGAAAGGAGAGCGACCCGGCCTGGGCTTTGGGCGCGTCGGGCGCAGGCGACCCGCTGGCGGCCAGGTAGCGGGCCGCGATCTCCGCCACGAGCCGGCGCTGGTGATCGGCATGATCCTCGCTGCGCGCCAAGGCATACAGACAGTCAGATAAGCGGTTCAGATAACGCAGCAGTATCTGACGGATAGTGACCTCTGCCGCCAGCTCGACCAGCCGACGCTCCGCCCGACGGGCAACGGTGCGGGCCAGGTGCAGGCGACTGGCGGCTTCGCACCGTCCGGGCAACACAAACTGGTGCAGCGCCGGCACGCGGGCCATCTCGCGATCGATGGTCTGCTCCAGCAGGGCAATCTCTTCGCTGCTGATATAGCGCTTACCCGGTGATGGCTGTTCGCTGTCGCTGGCGAGCTCCGCGCTGAACCAGAAAATATGCTGCTGCAGGGCTTCGAGCAGGACGCGATGTTCCTCTTCAGCGGCGGCGCAGACGCACAGGCTCAGCACCGCGTTCAGTTCATCCAGGGTGCCGTAGGCTTCGACGCGCGGATGCGTCTTGCTGACCCGCTGGCCGGTAAAGAGTGATGTACTGCCGGCATCGCCGGTTCGGGTATAAATAGCCACAGGCGCCCCCTTAGCGTGAAAGTGAGTCAACAATGCCCACAACGGCAAGATCGATGGCCTCATTCGGGCCGCTAAAGACGTGGCGTGCGCTCGAGCCGCTGCAGAGCAGCACCAGTTCGCCGACGCCAGCGCCAACCGAATCTACCGCCACTTCATCGCCGCTCGCGGGCGGAAATGGATGTTCGTCGTCTGTGCTTACCCGGCGCACCAGCAGCAGTTTTTTGCCGTTCAGAGAGGGCGATTTTTGCGTCGAGACGACGGCGCCGGTCACGCGTGCCAGATGCATAGTTCACTCCTGCTTAATCAATTGAACATGCCGCGCGACGGCCGCTTCGCGGGCGAGGGCGGTGATAATGGGGCGGCGGCGCAGCACCAGATAACCTCCCCTGAGACGGGCTACATCGGCATAGGTGAGCACCGACGCGGCGTGAAGTCTGACGGGCTGGCCAGGCGGGTCGCTGAACGTCAGCGGCAAACGGGCGAGTTTTTTTACCGCCAGCGCGGGGAGCAGGGCGGGAAGCAGCGTTAGCTGTACCCGAACGCCCCAGGCCATCGCCTCATGCAACGCGCAACCGGCGGCCGTCAGCGCGCGCTGGCCGGTAAGCTGCTCCAGCAGCGGTAAATCCACCTGCACGATGCGCAGCGAAGCGTGCTGGCACAGCAGGCTGTGGATATCCGCTTCGCCGAGCTGGGCCACGCTGAGCGTGGCCGTACTCCGGGCGCGACGGCGCAGACGGGCGGCGACCTCTTCGACGATACGCTGCAGCATCGCGTGGTTCATGGCTTCGTCACCAGCGTAGCCCAGGCCTGCGCAGCGTCAGCGCCTGCCGCATTGGCTTCGTCAGTATCGATGTGCATCTCAAGACGCATATCCGGGGCTACGCGGACCGCTACATTGTCGAAGATAAGCCGCCTGTCGCTGCCTTCGATCGCCACCGCGACGCTATCGCCATGGGCGACGCGCAGGATCAGGGCATCGAGCGGGGACATATGAATATGTCGTTGGGCGACGATCGTCCCGCTGCTCAGCTCCAGTTCGGCAAAGGGGCTTATCAGGCGGATCCCTGGCGTGTCCTGCAGATTGCCTGACATGCGCAGCGGCGCGGCGATACCGAGGGTCCGGGCGTCGGTGCGTGAGATTTCCACCTGGCTGGTCTGGCGCAAAGGGCCGAGCAGGCGCACGTTGTTTAATCGTCCTTTGGGGCCAACCAGGGTCACCGTCTGCTCTGCAGCATACTGTCCGGGCTGCAGCAGCGCTTTTTTCGGCTGGATGGGCTGAGCGGGAAAGAGCCTGGCGTAGTCAGCCGCCGCTAAATGGATATGGCGACTGGAGATACCGATAGGGATGGGACGCTGGCGCATCTCATCCAGCACTTTGTTGACTGTTGAAGCCAGCTGTTGTTTATCCATTACGCGTCACCTCGTTTACCGGCGTGCAGGCACTGCGAACGAGGTTCGCCTTTTTGCCGTGGACAGTGCGGGTCCAGGCACAGGTTGCAGGTCACCTGCTCCGCAGGGCGGGGGAGGGTGTCTGCGGGATCTCTGCGCTCATCCATTACGGTGGCGTTCTCCTCTTCCAGAGCAGCGTCAGGTGCTGGTGAAGGCGCTTCGACGCGGGCTGGCAGCAGGCCTGCGCCGGGCCTGGCGATAACCTTCTGCGCCACCAGCCCCTGCTGCCGGTCGGCGAGTTCGGCCCCGGTCATCACCGCCGCCTGGACAGAGGCCACATCACCGGCGATCTTCACCACCATCCAGCCGGAGCCGTTGGTCTTTTCCAGGGCGAGCAGCGTGATGGCGGCCGCTTTCGCCATGGCGTCGGCGCAGGTGATGGCCAGGGCCAGGCCGCTGACCTCAAGTAATCCCAGTGATTGCTTCACGCAGTGCTCCTTGTTTCAAGGTCAGACGGATTTCGGCAGAATGGCCTCGACATCGCTGTGCGGGCGTGGGATCACATGGCTGGACTTGACCTCGCCGACCACGCTGGCCGCCGCGCTCCCGGCGTCAACGGCGGCTTTCACTGCACCGACGTCTCCGCGGACCATCACGGTAATCAGCCCGGAGCCAATTTTTTCGTAACCAATCAACTGCACGTTGGCGGATTTCACCATTGCATCAGCGGCTTCAATGGCGCCAACCAGGCCTTTCGTTTCAACCAGTCCTAGTGCGTTATTCATATTGTGTTCTCCTGTGGATTAAGCATTGCGATCCCGAAATGGGATCCCTTTGACGAGACGAGCCGCATTGTTGCCAGTGTTTCGCCGGGCCAGCCTGTCCTGGTGATACCTCAGCGAAAACAGCGGAGTTGATGCGGGTAAATTTTTGTAGTGCACGATGAGCTGTTCCCGGTCGCAGGCGATGCCCACCAGCAGCGGCGAACGCTGCGCCGCCTGCCAGGCGTGATGGACAAGATCGCCGCCGGTCCGCGGTTGCAGAACGAAAGGAATGCCTTCCTCTTCAATGCCCAGCAGGACATCGCGCCACTGTTCGCTGCATTCGTCAGTGACCGCAATGACGATGGCGGGGGTGACGAGGCTACTCTCCATGCGTACCTCCTTTTTGCCAGGCAAGGAGTAATCCGCTGGCGACCGCATTGCGCGGGCCTTCACTGCCGCGGATGTTGCCGCGCCCGGCAACCAGCCGGTAGTGCGCCAGCGCGTCGGTGACCAGCTGGGGGATCTCGAAATCGAGGGACGAGCCGCCCACCAGCACTACGAACGGGATGTCGCGAATGTTGCCGGTAGGGCTCACCTGGCGTAACGCCCGCAGGGCGTTGGTGACAAAGACGCGTGATTTGGCGCTACGGCGAATGGCGCGCACTTTCTCCAGCGGCAGATCGCCGGGCAGGGGAACCAGTTCATCCGGTTTCACCACGCAGACGCGGGCAAATACCGCCGGTGGTAAGGCCGACGGAAAAAACTGGACGCTGCCGTCTTCATGACGCAGATGAAACAGGCTTTCGACTTTCGCCAGCGGGTATTTTTTGATCTCTTCCGCCAGGTAGCGGTCCTCAAGCCCCAGCTCGCGGGCGATGATCATCGTGACCATATCGCCGGCGCCGGCCAGGTGAGTGGCGCTGATCTCTCCTTGCGCATTGATAATGGAGGCGTCGGTCGACCCGGCGCCCAGATCGAGGATCGCCAGCGGGCGCGTGGTGCCGGGAGTGGTGAGCGCCCCGAGAATGGCCGCTTCCGCCTCAGCGCCACCCACCTGAACCGCAATCTGCAGTTTGTGCTCAATTTCACGGGCGATCAGGGCCATCTGCAGGCGATCCGACTTGACCATCGAGGCGATACCCACCGCCTGCTCCAGCGAGAACTCCCCCGCCAGGCCACCGGTCACGCTGACCGGCACCGCCGTATCAACGGCCAGCAGATCCTGAATGCGGATCTCCTGAGCTGGCTTATTGGTAAGCTCAGCCATGGTCTGGCGCACATGCTCAAGCATGCCGCCGATATTGGTGCCCGCTTCTCCCGCGACGTTGTCCAGTTTGCCGCAGCCGTCAACCGCCTTCATGATGGCTTCCGCCCCGGCGGCCACATCAACCTGTACGCTGCGCCCCTGAGCGATGAGCAGCAGATTCCCCGCCGGAATAGTCCGTGCCTTGACGTCGCCGGAGGGGGTTTTCACCACTACGGCCGAACGATTGCCAATCAGCGCCCGCGCCATTGGCACGATATTTTTGGTCTCTTCGGCGTTGAGATTGAAAACGGTGGCAATACCATAGGGGTTGGAGAGCGTTTCGATAATCTTGCCGGGTAAAGCGACCTCGACCGCCGCCAGCATGCCAAGTGGAATACGGTCGATATGCTGAACTTCATCGATCACCGGCAGCGGTTGCTGTAGCCGGTTATTGACCAGCACGCCGTCATCCTGCTGCAAAATAATGCCGGAAATCTGATAGCCCGCTGCCGTCGCCGCATTGACCATCGCAGCGACATCGGCAAAGTCAAAGGCTGAGGAGACCACCAGAATATAGGGGGCGTCCGCAGCGCAGGACAGCAGCGCCTCCGGTGTGATGGTGATGCCGACCCCCAGTCCGACGCCGCCGGGTGTCTTCGGGTTGTGGCCGATCATGGTGGACTCGGTGATGATGGTTTCCGTGATGGTCTCCATCGCCACATCGCCAATGACCGGCGTGGCTTCGTTAATGCGAATAAGCGAGATATCGCTGACCTGAATGCCTGCCGCTTTTGCCGCCTGTGTTAGCGCCTCCTGAATACCGAACACATTACGTAATGTGCCTTTAATACCGGTGGTTTCAGCCAGCGCGCTGTGGCGGATGTTCAGCACACCTGCGTCATCGACCGTCGCCAGGGCGACCTCTGTCGATGAGTTGCCAATATCAATGCCAGCGATATAGCGCATGCTTGCCCCCTGTTAATCGTCGCCTTTCAGTTTCTTACGCTCGACGTACAGCCCGGCCGCTTCCCGAACAAAGGCGGCACAGAGCCGGGCCTGGTAGCGATGCTCGAGGTCATCAGCGATCGCCAGTAGCTCCGCCTGGGTGGAACGGTATGGGCGCAGGGCGTTGTAGATCTCAAGGATCCGGTCGTCGGGAACCGCGGTGAGCTCGGCGGCCCGCTCAAAGTTCATCGCCAGCCGATCGCGTCCGGCATCCTGGGCGATCGCTGCCTGCATGCGCAGCGTTTCCGGGGTGATGCGCATGTCCTGTGCCGTAACGCGATCGCTTAATACGTTCTCCAGCGTCAGGTCATCGAGCGTTTTATTGGTAGCGGTTTTGACCCACTCCGGATGGCGGGTGGCTAACGGGTAGTCGCTGACTTTAGGCTGGCGAGCGGTGTCGTTTGTCGGTGCGGCTGGCGCGGGCGTTGCCCCGTCCTGTAGGCTGTTCATCCGGCTCAGCACGTCGCGTACCATGGATTCAATTGCGTCGGTATTCATCGGGATATCCTTTGTTAAAGCGCCATGCGCAGTTCCTGCGGGTTTTTGCCGGTCACTACGTATTTGGTCTCTTTAATGTGCAAAATGGCCGACTTCGCCTGGTATTTGGGACGAGCCATCTGATCGTTGAGCGTCGGCACTGGCTGTGGCGACTCGCGTTTGGCGTAGCGCGCGGCGTTTTTGCCAATCTGGCGGTAGGTTTCCAGGGTCAGCAGCGGCGCCTGCGGGAAGAGTTCCAGATTGGAAAGCGGCGGCAGGCCCCGCTGGTGGATGACGGTGGTGCCTTTCGACTGAATACCGATCGAGATGCCGGAGCCGCTCAGGCGGTTGCCTTCCACCGCCACGAAGGCGACGTCAGAAGATTTAAAGCAGCGGATCACCCGGGCTTTGATGCCTTCTTCCTCAATGCCGGCGATCACTTCGCGCAGGATATTTTTATGCGGAATGCCGACGATATTGGCGGTTTGCGCCAGGCCAAAGGCGGGCCCGACGGCAATGATGACTTCATCCTGCTGCGTGCCGGGTTTGGCTTCGCCGATTTCCGTCAGGAAGCTGTCGCTGGACACAGGCGCAACAGCGGCCGACGCGACGGAAGCGGCAGGCGCGCTAAAGGAGACCGGCTTATCTGCGCCTGATTTCATCTCCGACAGCACCTCTTCGATAATCTGGCGCAGCAGCGTTTCGTTAATTTCCATTTTTCACCCCTTAGCCAAGTTCATTGGGATCGAGCGCGCCCGGGATATTTTTAATCTCTTCCCAGCGCTCGCCTTGCAGGCGGTAGCCTGTTGCCGGACCGGCATAATCGTTCACGTCATTCACGGCCGAGAGCACCTGGCCTTCGCCGACGATGATGGCGGAGGTGTGCAGGTAGTCGCCGGTGAGCTTGGCTTTCTGAATATTGAGCATGTCCTGGGCGACATCGGGGAAGCCGCCTTTCGCCAGGGCTTTCACCACCTCCAGGCCGTTGCGGTTCTTGTTGATGATCTCCTGGGCAAACTTGATGTCCTCAACGATGTTGCGCTCAGGCATATCTTTTGAACCGTGGGCGTAGGTGGCGGCTTCTACTTCTTCATCCGTAATAGGCGGCAAACCCATGCCGGCAAATACCGCCTGCAGCGCGCGGGTGGCTTTGTTGCGAATGGCGATCACGTCCTCTTCACGCACCGGCCGCAGGCCGCCATCGACCTTCAGGTCGCGCTGGATCACGTTGTAGTCATCGAAGTCTTCGGCATCTTCGTTGGAACCGGCGAACATGTTGTCGTAGTTCGGCACCGCCGAGTAACCGGAGGAGATGAAGTCGGTGCCTGGCAGGAACTGCATCAGCAGACGCGCGGTACGCCGCATATCCGAGTGGGTAAAGGTTTGATCGTTGCTGGAGGCGCACTCCAGATCCAGCGCTGAGCAGATCAGGTTTTCCGCCAGTACGGCGCGGATCCCGGACGGCACGGCGGACGGTACGCCGATACAGCTGACGGAGCCATTCTGCAAGCCTTGCACCCCGGCGGCTTTGGTGATGTAGATGCAGCGCGCTTCGAGATAAAGCATCGATTTGCCTTCGGCATAGCCCATCTGTACTTCAGAACCGGAACCGGAGGTAAAGCGCATTTTCAGGCCGCGCGAGGCGTAGGAGGAGGCGAGGAAGCCTTTCGACCACGGGGTGTCATCGCCATCGGTAAACACCGGTTCCGTACCGTACACCGAAATGGTTTCGGCATAGCAGGTATGGCCCAGCATGCCCAGTTTCAGCTCGGTGGCTTCTTCCAGGGAACACTGGGTGAGGACGCCGGGGCGGCCCACCTGTGAACCGACCAGCAGGGCGATGGCGTTGAACGGCGCGTAGCGCGCCACGGCGACGGTGGTCTCCTGCTCGTCAAAGCCGCGCCATGCGCCTTCAGCGGCGTCGGCGGCAATCTGTACCGGGTTATCTTTGATATTGGTGACATGCGCCTGCTGGGATGGCGTGCGGCGGGCGCGCATTTTTTGCATCGCCATCATCATCTCGACCACGTTCATATGCGACACCACTTCGACGATTTTCGCCGGGGTCATCGCGGTAGTGAGCGGCACGATGTCGCTGCGTTTAACGTTCGGGTCGCAGAGCATATTGGCGAGCTTGACCGAATCCATGGCCATCACTTCTTCGGCACGTGCCAGATTAATACCGTAGCGCGCGATAAAGTGGTCAATCAGGTCGAACTGGTCAACCGGTTTGCCGTCGAGTTCGGTCACCGCGCCGTTGACGATGCGGATAGAGGGTTTGGGATCGTTAGGGCTTTCCATCGCGATAAAGCCCTCTTCGATCCACTCCTTAACGAAACCATCCTGATTCACAGGGCGTTTCGCCAGTGCTTCAAATCTTTTCGATCTCATGAATCAGCCTCGCGGGTATTAAATGTAGGAGGGGCGATCGTTTTTCGGTTCGGCGCCCAGCGTCCCCAGTACGGTTTTGCCGATCTCCCGGGCGGAGATCACCGCCTGGCGCACCGCGCCGGAGTCGCCGGAAATCACCAGGATGGCTTCGTTGCTGAAGCTGGTGCCGTGGGCCGGTGAGCTGTAAGCCACCACGTCGACGTTGGCTGATTTCAGCGCGGTATCGGCCATCAGCACGCCAACGGACGCCGGCGCGCCGACGATAATCCCGCAGGCGCGGCCCAGCGGAGCGCCGAAGGCTTTTTCCAGGGCGTAGCTGGCGCGCGCGGTATACTGCAGCTCGATATGACCCGCCTCGTTGCCGTAGACATCGCCGAAAGTACGGTCCAGCTCTTTCAGCGCGACCTCAATCCCGCGTTTGACGTCGGAAACATCGTTCCCGCCCAGCACAATCAGTGAGCCATGGCCTGCGCCGCCTTTGGTGTCGCGAGGAAGCTCAATGCTGACCACTTCGGTGTTGGTGGCTTTGACCGCTTCATCGGCGGCCATAATGTGCGGCCCGGCGCCGGTGCGAGCGCCGAGGATGCCGATAGAGCGATAGCGTTTTTCAAGCTTCATGGCTTCCAGCAATGCGGCATCCACGTTGGCGATGACCAGCCCGAGGGTGTCGCCAATGGCGGTCCCGACAAATTCCGTTAAGCTGCAGCTTTTCTCTGCCATAGCCGTTTCTCCTGTGGGATGGGGGGTATCGGGAAGCGCCTGCTGCTCTGGCGTCGCCACACGGGCTATGACTTGCGCCATGATCTGTTCAACCAGCTCATTGCTGCTCATTGGCTATTCCCCTTCGGTAAGATTTTTTCAACATCGGTATGGGGGCGGGGAATGACGTGTACGGCTTTCACCTCGCCCACGTGGCGGGCTGCGGCGGCACCGGCGTCGGTGGCGGCTTTTACGGCTCCCACGTCGCCACGCACGATGACGGTCACCAGGCCTGAACCGATCCTTTCATAGCCAACTAATAAAACATTGGCCGACTTAACCATTGCGTCAGCGGCCTCTATGGCTGCGGTTAAGCCTTTGGTTTCTACCATTCCTAATGCTTCTTGTTGCATAAAGACCTCGCAGGGTATGTTCCAGTGAGGGAACTATATGGCGGGGCGGCGAAAAAGAATGGCTGAGTTGATGGTGTAGAACGAAAAATAGTGGTTTTTATATAATAATAAATAGTCATGATTTATTTTATATTATTGTTTTTATTGGTTTTTATTTTACTTATTAATGTGATTATCTTGCGGGTGCTGTTCCGTATTTACATTTTTGGGCGTGATTTTTTAAATTGTTTTTGCTATGCGATATTTTGCGTGGTGTGATATTTGTTGGAAAATAAGCACTGCGCTTTTGCAATTTTTTATTATTGAGTTGGAAATAAAAATATCCCCTGAACGCCCGCCATTGCTGCATGGATTCGCGAGCAAATAGCAATAAATTGCTCTTCTTCAGCGACTTTACGCCGCCCGTTTTCCGCAGGATGCCAACACTTTGCTGCCGCCGGTTTCTATAGTGGGCCTCGCCGTACCCAACGAGCCAGCGGATGGTTGGCTGGCCTGGACACGAACTACGTCAAGAGGTGTCACAATGAATGGTTCTTTACGTGCGCAATGTATCGCCGAGTTTTTAGGCACCGGGCTATTTCTGTTTTTTGGTATCTGCTGCCTGAGTGCTCTGAAGCTGGCTGGCGCCAGCCTGGGGCTGTGGGAGATCTGTATTATCTGGGGACTGGGTATTTCTCTGGCGGTGTACCTGACGGCCGGCATTTCGGGGGGGCATCTGAACCCCGCGGTCACCGTCGCCCTGTGGCTGTTTGCCTGCTTCCCGGGCAGAAAAGTGTTGCCCTATATCGTGGCCCAGGTCGCCGGCGCGTTTGGCGGCGCCGTGTTGGCCTGGATACTTTACAGCACCCTGTTTACGCAATTTGAAACGGTACATCATATGGTGCGTGGCAGCCTGGAAAGCCTGCAGCTGGCCAGTATCTTCAGTACCTACCCGGCGCCTGAGCTCAGCATCTGGCATGCGGCGCTGGTGGAGGTGGTGATCACCTCGATGTTGATGGGGATGATCATGGCGCTCACCGATGATGGCAATGGCGTACCCAAGGGCCCGCTGGCGCCGCTGTTGATTGGCATTCTGGTAGCGGTGATCGGCGCCTCGACCGGGCCGCTTACCGGTTTTGCGATGAACCCGGCGCGCGATTTTGGCCCGAAATTATTTGCCTGGCTCGCCGGGTGGGGCGACATCGCGATGACTGGCGGAAGGGATATTCCCTATTTTATCGTGCCCATCATCGCGCCATTGCTGGGCGCCTGCCTCGGCGCCGCAATTTATCGTTTTCTCATCGCTAATAATCTTCCCTGTCATACCTGCGTTGAGGAGAAAAATACGCGTTAGCATCCAGTGAAAAATGTATTACTGAAATAGCAAAACTATTTCATGAACCGATATCACGAACCGCTCAAAAAGTCTCCCCGGGGTGGGAGACTTTTGTTATTGTCAATGCACTTTTTTATCGTCGACGGGATCTGATGCTAAAAAAGGGAAATATGAATAATATGTTTTATTTATAACAAAAAATTAACTGAGGGGTTTTATCATGATTTCTGCGAGTACCCTGAACTCAGAACTCATCAATAAAATCGCACAGGATTTTGCGCAAGCCACCAGTCTGGCGGTTGTGGTCGTCAATATTCACGGTGATGAGATTTCTGAACTGTTTAATTTCACGCCGTTTTGCCAACTCATGCGTCAGCACCCGGAGCACAGCGGACGCTGTCGCATGAGCGACCGCTGCGGCGGGCTGGAAGCCTCGAAAAATGACCAGCTGTGTATCTACCGCTGTCACGCGGGGTTAACTGATTTTTCCATCCCGCTGGTGATCGCCGGCCACCTCGTTGGCTTCGTGCTGTGCGGCCAGGTGCGTCTGAGCAATGATATTGAACTGGTTGATATTCTGAACGTGGATGACCGCTGGCAGGACGATCCGGCGCTGGTCCAGGCGTTTCGCGATGTGCCTGAGATGGACTATTCGCGGGTTATCGCTTCGGCGGATCTGCTGAAGCTGATCGTCGAGAATTGCCTGAAAAAACAGCTCAACTTTGTGGTTATCAAAGATAACCCGCCGCAGAACGACCCGGCGCAGGCCTGCCGGGCGGCCTCGCCGCACGATGGCAAAATGAAGAAGGCGCTGCGCTATATCGACGCGCATCTCTCCGATGAGCTGCGTCTGGAGGACGTGGCGGCGCACGTCTATCTCAGCCCGTACTACTTCAGCAAACTGTTTAAAAAGTATCAGGGGATCGGCTTTAACGCCTGGGTCAATCAGCAGCGGATGGCGAGCGCAAAAGAGCTGCTATGCCACAGCGACTGGAGCATTGCCAGCATCGCGCGGAATTTAGGTTTTTCGCAAACCAGCTATTTTTGCAAAGTGTTTCGCCAGACCTATCAGGTAACGCCGCAGGCATTTCGTCAGCAAATTAATGCCGGATCACAAACTGAGTCTTTTTAAATGACAATATTTTGCTATTGCCGATTTTTGATATCCCGGAGTATCTTCATCATTATAAAATGAAAAAAACGACAGTAGAGCAATAAATTGTCATAGCGCAACAAAATAGTGATATTCGAGGGATAAACTACACCAGTTTTTATTTTTGTGATGGGATAGAGTGTCCGTTAATACGAGACTGATGAATATCACAACACCGCTTCACCTCGCGGACGTCATTTTGCAGGCGATGAGGCGGTAAAAGTAAGCTTGAAACATTAACCGCGGATGCATGGCGCATCGGCGAATACAACCGACAGGTTCGACACCAGTTTGGTGTCAGGGAAGGGGGTGTAAATCCCCCGCAGCCCCCGCTGCTGTGATGCTGACGACCCCGCAAAAACCACTGATCGAAAGATTGGGAAGGGCGGGCGAGAACGAGGCTAAGCCAGAAGACCTGCCTGCCGGTAACTGACCAACAACTTCGGTGGGAAGTGGGTGGCTTAGCGGTGCGTGGTCGCAGGACCAGGCATGCGCGCAGCTATACCCCGACCACCTGAACAGGACAGGGTATGGCAACCAGGCGTGCGTTTATTCTTGCGGGTACCGGCAGCGGTTGTGGCAAAACCACCGTTACGCTTGGCCTGCTCAGCTTGCTCCAACAGCGCGGTTTGCGGGTGCAACCCTGTAAAGTGGGGCCAGACTACCTGGACACCGCCTGGCACACCGCCATCAGCGGCGTCGCCTCCCGCAATCTCGACAGCTTTATGCTTCCCGCCCCGATACTCAACGCGCTGTTTGCCGAACAACTGCAGCAGGCCGACATCGCGGTTATCGAAGGGGTGATGGGCCTGTATGACGGCTACGGCATCGACCCCAACTACTGCAGCAGCGCGGCGATGGCTAAACAGCTTGGCTGCCCGGTGATTTTGCTGGTGGATGGCAAAGCGGTGTCGACTTCCATCGCCGCCACGGTGATGGGCTTTCAACACTTTGATCCGGCCCTCAACATCGCTGGCGTTATCGTCAATCGGGTTAACAGCGACGCGCACTTCCAGCTGCTGAAAAGCGCCATTGAGCGCTACTGTCAGGTGCCAGTGCTCGGCTATGTGCCGCGCGTGGAAGGCGTGGCGCTGCCCGAACGGCATCTGGGGCTGGTGACCGCCCGCGAGTCGGTGGTCAATCAGCAGGCATGGCGGGATTTTGCCAGCCAACTGGGGCGCACCCTCGACATAGACCGGCTGCTGGCCATCAGCGAACTAGCGACCTTGCCGGTGGGCGAGTGGGGGGAACAGCTTGCCGCCGACGCCGGCGAAGGACTGACGCTGGCCCTCGCCGACGATGAGGCCTTCAATTTTTATTACCCCGATAACCTGGCGCTGCTGGCGCGCTGCGGCGTGAAGATGGTGCGCTTTAGCCCGCTGCGCGATCGCCAGCTGCCGGCCTGCCAGATGATCTGGCTCGGCGGCGGCTACCCGGAGCTGCATGCGGCCGGGCTGTCCGCCAACCATGAGATGCTGGCGCAGCTTCGCGCGGCGCACCGGCGCGGGGTGGCGATCTACGCCGAGTGCGGCGGCCTGATGTATCTGGGCACGACCCTGGAAGTCACCGGCGGCGAGCGCTACGCCATGGCGGATATTATTCCTGGACACAGCCGAATGGGGACGCGTCTGACCCGGTTCGGCTACTGCGAAGCGCAGGCGCAGCAGCAGACGCTGCTGGCCGCTCCTGGCGAGTGGCTGCGCGGCCATGAATTTCATTACTCCGATTTTTCGCCCGCCACCCCTGCCGTACTGGCCTGCCGTAAACAGCGAGACGGTAAGACGCTCCAGCAGTGGCCGGGAGGATGGCAGTCCGGCAGCGCCTTTGCCAGCTATCTCCATGTCCACTTTGCCCAGCGCCCCACCATGCTCAACCACTGGCTGCGAGCGGCAAGGAGGGCGCAATGACTCTTCTCGCCTGGTGTGTGGCCTGGATACTTGATGTGCTCATTGGCGATCCGCCGCACTGGCCGCATCCGGTGCGCTGGATAGGTCGCCTGATCACCGTCAGCCAGCGTGTGGTGCGGCGCGTCTGCCATAGCGACCGGGCGCTGCGCATCGGCGGCGGGGTAATGTGGCTGGTGGTGACCGGCCTGACATGGGGCGTGGCCTGGGGCGCACTGGCGCTGGCGCACGGGCTCCATCCCTGGCTGGGATGGCTGGTGGAGGTGTGGATGATCTTCACCGTGCTGGCGGGACGCTGTCTGGCACAGTCGGCGATGGCGGTGGCCCGGCCGCTGCAGGCCGGGGATCTCGCCGAAAGCCGGCATAAGCTCTCCTGGATTGTCGGGCGCGATACCTCTCAGCTCCAGCCAGCGCAGATCAACCGTGCGGTGGTGGAGACCGTGGCGGAAAACACAGTGGATGGCATTATCGCGCCGCTCTTTTTCCTGCTGCTGGGCGGCGCGCCGCTGGCCATGGCCTATAAAGCGGTCAACACCCTCGATTCCATGGTCGGCTATAAACACGAAAAATACCGGGCGATCGGCATGGTCAGCGCCCGTCTTGATGATGTAGCCAACTTCCTTCCCGCCCGGCTGAGCTGGCTGCTGCTCAGCCTTGCCGCGGTGCTATGCCGGGAAGATGGCGCCCGGGCGCTGCGTACGGGCTGGCGCGATCGCTATCAGCACAGCAGTCCTAACTGCGCCTGGCCGGAAGCGACCGTCGCCGGCGCGCTGGGGATCCGCCTTGGCGGCCCGAACGATTACTTCGGCCAGCGCGTTGAAAAGCCCTGGATAGGCGACGCCGTCCGCGACATCGCGGTGGACGATATTTCCCGAACCATTCGATTAATGTGGGTGGCGTCAAGCCTGGCGCTGGCGCTGTTTATCGGCGTGCGCTACTGGCTGGTCGGCGCGGCCTGAGGAGAACCTGATGCAGTACATCCAACAACCGCAGGCGATCGAGGCGAAAAGCTTCGACATCATCAGCGAGATCATCGCCGAAACGCGACCGGACTACCGTTTCGCCAGCCCGCTGCACGAGGCGATTATCAAGCGGGTGATCCACACCACCGCTGACTTCGACTGGCTGGATATTCTGTGGTTTTCTCCGGATGCCCTGATCGCGCTGAGCGAGGCGTTGAGCCGGCCCTGCACGCTGTATACCGATACCACCATGGCGTTGTCCGGGATCAACAAAAACCTGCTGGCCCGCTTTGGCGGCGAATGCCGCTGCTATATCAGCGACCCACGGGTGGTGCGCGAGGCGCAAAGCCGGGGGATGACCCGCTCGATGGCGGCGGTGGATATTGCGGTGCAGGAGCCCGGGGAGAAAGTGTTCGTCTTCGGCAATGCGCCAACCGCGCTGTTTCGCCTGCTGGAACATCGCGAGACGGCCATCGGCGGCGTGGTGGGGGTGCCGGTCGGGTTCGTCGGCGCGGCGGAGTCGAAAGCGGCGCTCAGCGAGAGCGGCCTGCCGGCCATCGCCGCGCTCGGCCGCAAAGGGGGTAGCAACGTGGCGGCAGCGATTGTGAACGCTCTGCTTTACCACCTGCGGGAGGCGCAATGAGCGATCAGACCTTTGACGCCCCGGTGTGGCATCACGGCAAAGCGCTGCGCAAGGGCTACACCACCGGCTCCTGCGCCACGGCGGCGGCAAAAGTGGCGGCGCTGATGGTGATGCGCCAGCATCTGATCCACCAGGTCTCGATCGTCACCCCCTCCGGCGTCACCCTGTGCCTGAACGTCGAGTCTCCGCACGTCGAAGGGCAGCAGGCGGTCGCCGCGATCCGTAAAGACGGCGGCGATGATGTCGACGCCACCCACGGCATGCTGATTTTTGCCCGGGTGACCCTCAATGACAGCGGAGAGATTAGCCTGTTGGGCGGCGAGGGCATCGGCACGGTGACCCGCAAAGGGATCGGCCTGCCGACAGGCAGCCCGGCGATAAACCGTACTCCGCGGCACACCATCGAGACCGCCGTGCGCGAAGCGATTGGCCCTTCCCGCGGCGCGCAGGTGGAGATCTTTGCTCCGGAAGGCGTACTTCGCGCGCAAAAAACCTATAACGCGCGGCTGGGGATCCTCGGCGGGATCTCGATTATCGGCACCACCGGGATCGTCACCCCGATGTCGGAAGAGAGCTGGAAGCGCTCGCTCTCCCTCGAGCTGGAGATAAAACGCGCCGCCGGGCTGGATCGCGTAGTGCTGGTGCCGGGCAACCACGGTGAGCGCTTTGTCCGCGAACAGATGGGCATCGACCCGCAGATAGTCGTCACCATGAGCAACTTCGTCGGCTACATGATTGAAGAGGCGGTCCGGCTTGGTTTCCGCCAGATTGTGCTCATCGGCCACCCCGGCAAACTGATCAAAATCGCCGCAGGGATCTTTCATACCCACAGCCATATCGCCGATGCGCGGATGGAAACCCTCGTCGCTCATCTGGCGCTGCTTGGCGCGCCGCTGCCGTTGCTGACGCTGGTCAGCGAGTGCGACACCACCGAAGCGGCAATGGAGCATATCGACGCCTGGGGATACCAGCGCCTCTATAACCATCTGGCTGAGCGAATCTGCCAGCGTGTTCTTGAGATGCTGCGCTTCACTCAGCACCCGCCCACCTGCGACGCGGTTCTGTTTTCTTTTGATAACCAGGTGCTGGGCAGCAGCCGTCCGCTGGCGGCGATTGCCCGGGAGCTGACATGTTGACGGTCGTGGGAATGGGCCCGGCGGGGCTGCAGTGGCTGGCCCCGGCCGCGCGCGAGGCGATCGCCGCCGCCGAGGCGCTGGTGGGCGGCAGCCGCCACCTCCGGCAGTTTCCCGCCTTCGCCGGCGAGCGCTTTGCGCTGGGGGCTGATATTCCGGCGCTGCTGGCGTGGATCGAGGCCCGCGCCGGGCGCCGCGTCGTGGTGCTGGCCTCCGGCGATCCGCTGTTCTATGGCATTGGCACCCGGCTGATTGCCCATTTTGGCCGGGAACGGGTGCAGGTGATCCCTGGCATCAGCGCGGTGCAGTACCTCTGCGCCCGGGCGGGCATCGACATGAACGACATGTGGCTGACCAGCAGCCATGGCCGGGAGTTGAGCGTCGATGCGCTGGCCGCCCACCGGAAAGTCGCCATGGTGACCGACGGCCGCTGCGGGCCGCGGGAGATTGCCGCCCAACTGACGGCCCGCGGCAAAGGCCACCGCTGGATGGTGATCGGCGAAAATCTGGCGATGGAAAACGAGCGGATCCACTGGCTGCCGGTCAGCGCCGTGGAGGACGAATATGAGATGAATGCGGTGGTGATCCTCGATGAAAGATGAGCTGTTTTTGCGCGGCGCCCAGGTGCCGATGACCAAAGAGGCCGTGCGCGCGCTGGCGCTGGCGAAGCTGGAGCTGCACCGGGCGCGCCACCTGATTGATATCGGCGCGGGCACCGGCAGCGTCAGCATTGAGGCCGCCCTGCAGAACCCGGCGCTGCGGGTGACGGCGATTGAGCGTCAGGCCGACGCGCTGCGCCTGCTGGCGGAGAACCGGCAGCGCTTTGGCTGCGACAACATCGCTATCGTGGCGGGCGTTGCGCCGCTGGCGGTCGCCGACAAAGCCGACGCGATCTTTATGGGGGGCAGCGGCGGCCACCTGACGGCGCTGATCGACTGGTCGCTGGCGCAGCTGCATCCCGGCGGCCGGCTGGTGATGACTTTTATTTTGCAGGAAAACCTTCATAGCGCCCTGGGGCACCTGCAGCAGTGCGGCATCCACGAGGTGGACTGCCAGCAGCTGGCGGTCTCCACCCTGGCTACCCTGGGCAGCGGCCACTATTTCAAACCCCATAATCCCGTTTTTGTCATCGCCTGTCAGAAGGAAGAAAACCATGGCTGAGACTTTTGATCCCCATTGCGTGTGGTTCGTCGGCGCCGGTCCGGGCGATCGTGAACTGATTACTCTCAAAGGCTACCGTCTGCTGCAGCAGGCGCAGGTGGTGATCTACGCCGGGTCGCTGATCAACACCGAGCTGCTGGCCTACTGTCCGCCACAGGCGGAGTGCCACGACAGCGCCGCGCTGCATCTGGAGCAGATCCTCGACCTGATGGAGGCGGGGGTGAAGGCGGGAAAAACGGTGGTGCGTCTGCAGACGGGCGATGTTTCGCTGTACGGCTCGGTGCGCGAGCAGGGCGAAGAGTTGACCCGCCGCGGGATCCGCTGGCAGGTGGTGCCGGGCGTCAGCGCTTTCCTCGGCGCGGCGGCCGAGCTGGGGGTGGAGTACACGGTACCCGAAGTCTCGCAGAGTCTGATTATTACCCGTCTGGAAGGGCGCACGCCGGTTCCCGCGCGCGAACAGCTGGAGGCCTTTGCCAGCCATCAAACCTCGATGGCGATTTACCTGTCGGTGCAGCGTATTCACCGGGTGGCGGAGCGGCTGGTGGAGGGCGGCTACCCCGCGACCACCCCGGTCGCGGTGATCTACAAGGCCACCTGGCCGGAAAGCCAGACCGTCCGCGGTACCCTCGCGGACATCGGCGACAAAGTACGCGACGCCGGGATCCGCAAAACGGCGCTGATCCTGGTCGGTCCCTTCCTCGGCGATGAGTATCACTACTCAAAACTGTACGCAGCGGATTTTAGCCATGAATACCGTAAAGCCTGAATCCATTGCCCTGTTTTGCCTGACGCCCGGCGGCGTGCGGTTGGCAAAACGGCTGGCGGCCATGCTGCCGCTCACCTGCTACACCAGCGAAGCGCTGCAGGAAGAGGGGTTTATCCCCTTCAACGGCGGCTTTGCCAGCGCAGCCCGCGAGGCATTCAGCAGCTTCTCGGCGCTGATTTTTATCGGCGCCACCGGGATTGCCGTGCGGGTGCTGGCCCCGCTGGTGAATGACAAGTTCAGCGACCCGGCGGTGGTGGTGATTGATGAGCGCGCCCGGCACGTCATCAGCCTGCTCTCCGGCCATGCCGGGGGGGCGAATGCGCTGACCCGCTATCTGGCCGGGATGCTCGACGCCGACCCGGTGATCACCACCGCCACCGATGTCAACGAGCTGGCCGCCCTCGACACGCTGGCCTTCCAGCTGAACGCCCGGATGACCGATTTTCGCGCGGCGGTGAAAACCGTCAACCAGATGCTGGTGAGCGGCAAGCGGGTGGGGCTGTGGTGCGACGGCGAATTCACCGAGGCGCTAAGCCGGTGCGACCAACGCGGCTTTATCCCGGTAAGCGACCTGGCGCGCTTGCCGGCGCTCGACGCGCTGATCTGCGTCACCCTGCGCCGGTCGCTGCCGTCGCTGCCGGTACCTCACTGGAAGCTGGTGCCCCAGCGGGTGGTGGCGGGCATCGGCTGTCGGCGCGACACCCCCTGTTCCTTGCTCTATACGTTGCTGGATCGCCAGCTTGCCGCTCAGCGTCTTGACCCGCTGGCGCTGAAAGCGATCGGCAGCGTGAGCCTGAAGGCAAACGAGCCGGGGTTGCGCCAGTTGGCTCACCGCTGCCGGGTGCCGTTCGAAACCTTCAGCGCCGAGGCGCTGCGCGAGCACGAGCACCGCTTTCCAGCCTCGTCTTTTGTCCGGGATACGGTCGGCGTCGGCAGCGTCTCCGGCCCGGTGGCCTGGCTGCTGAGTCAGGGAAACCTGTCCGGCGAAACCCTGCGTGAGCAGGGCGTGACCATTACTTTGGGAGTAACACACTGATGTTAAGCGTAATCGGAATTGGCCCTGGCTCGCAGGCGATGATGACCATGGAAGCCGTGGAGGCCCTGCAGGCGGCAGAGATTGTGGTGGGCTACAAGACCTACACCCACCTGGTAAAAGCCTTTACCGGTGACAAGCAGGTGATCAAAACCGGCATGTGCAAAGAGATTGAACGCTGCCAGGCCGCCATTGAGCTGGCGCAGGCCGGGAACAACGTTGCGCTGATCAGCAGCGGCGACGCCGGCATCTACGGCATGGCGGGGCTGGTGCTGGAGCTGGTCAATAAGCAGCAGCTGGACATTGAGGTCCGTCTGATCCCAGGGATGACGGCGAGTATCGCCGCCGCCTCGCTGCTCGGCGCGCCGCTGATGCATGATTTCTGCCATATCAGCCTCAGCGATCTGCTGACGCCGTGGCCAGTGATTGAAAAACGCATTGTCGCCGCAGGGGAAGCAGACTTCGTTATCTGTTTTTACAACCCCCGCAGCCGCGGCCGCGAAGGGCATCTGGCGCGCGCCTTTGCGCTGCTGGCGGCCAGCAAAAGCCCGGACACGCCGGTCGGCGTAGTCAAATCCGCCGGGCGCAAAAAGCAGGAGAAATGGCTGACCACCCTCGGAGAGATGGATTTTGCCCCGGTGGATATGACCAGTCTGGTCATCGTCGGCAACAAAGCGACTTACATCGACAACGGTCTGATGATCACCCCGCGAGGCTACGCGCTGTGAACCACGGCGACGTGCTGGTTATCGGGGGCACCAGCGATGCGCGGGCGATCTGCCAGCAGCTGGACGCCGCCGGCGTGCGCTACACCATGTCGGTGGCGACCCCCACCGGCGAGCGGCTGGCCGGCGATATCCGCGGGCGGATACGCTGCGGGCGCATGGAGTGGCAGCAGATGGCGGAGTGGCTCAGGGCGCAGCGCACCCGCTGGGTGATTGACGCCTCTCACCCCTACGCCGAAGTGGTCAGCCAGAATATTGTGCGCGCCTGCGCCAGCGTCGGGGTCCTGCTCAGCCGCTATCAAAGGCCGGAGCAGCTGAGCGATCTGCGCCATCCGCTACTTCACGTGGTCGGCGATCTGAACGAGGCCTGCGTGCTGGCCCGTCGCCTCGGGGAGCGGATCCTGCTGACCACCGGCAGCAAAGATCTGGCGGCCTGGCGGGCGGGACTGGCGGAGAAAACGCTGCTCGCCCGGGTGCTGCCGGTGCCGGAGGTGGTTCAGCACTGTAGCGATCTGGGGTTTGGCGTCGGGGAAATCTTTGCCCTCTGCGGGCCGTTCAGCGCCGAATTTAACGCCGCCTTTTATCGCCAGTGCCGGGCTGATGTTGTGGTCACGAAAGCCTCGGGCGCGGAAGGGGGCTATCAGGAAAAAGTACAACCCTGTCTTGATGCGGGGATCCCCTGCATCGTCATTACCCGCCCGGCGCCGCTGGTGAAGGGCGATGAATTACTGGAAAGCCAGGCCGATTTCGCTACGCGGCTGACGCGCTGGCTGTCGGCGACTTGAGGAACAGGATATGAAAAAAGCACTTCTGGTGGTGAGCTTCGGCACCAGCTATCACGACACCCGCGAGAAGAACATTACCGCCTGCGAGCGCGATCTTGCCGCCAGCTGTCCGGATCGCACGCTGTTCCGCGCCTTCACCTCGGGGATGATTATTCGCAAACTGCGGCAGCGCGACGGTATCCATATCGATACCCCGCTGCAGGCCCTGCAAAAGCTGGCTGAGCAGGGGTACCAGGATGTGGCGATCCAGTCCCTGCACATTATCAACGGCGACGAGTACGAGAAGATCGTTCGCGAAGTGCAGAGCCTGCGCCCGCGCTTTCAGCGCCTGACGCTGGGCGTGCCGCTGCTGAGCGGTCATGGCGATTATGTTCAGCTGATGCAGGCCCTGCGCCAGCAGATGCCGCCGCTGGCGGCGACGGAGCGAGTGGTGTTTATGGGGCACGGCGCCAGCCACCACGCCTTCGCGGCCTACGCTTGTCTGGATCATATGATGGCGGTGCAGGGTTTTCCGGCGCGGGTGGGGGCGGTGGAAAGCTATCCCGAAGTGGACATCGTCATTAACGAACTCTCCCGCCAGGGCGTGACCGGCGTGCATCTGATGCCCCTGATGCTGGTGGCCGGCGATCATGCCATTAATGATATGGCCTCCGACGAAGACGATTCGTGGAAAACCCGCTTTAATGCCGCCGGTATTCCTGCCACGCCGTGGCTGAACGGGTTAGGGGAAAATCCGGCGGTGCGGGCGATGTTTGTCGCCCATCTGCAGCAGGCGCTGAATAACGCGATGGAGAAAGCAGCATGAGCGGCAAACTCTACGCCCTGAGCACCGGGCCGGGGGCGGCCGATCTGATCACCGTGCGTGCGGCGCGGATCCTCGGCCAGTTGGATGTGCTGTATGCGCCAGCCGGCCGCAAAGGCGGCGACAGCCTCGCGCTCTCCATCGTGCGCGAGTACCTTGGCGCACACACGGAGGTCCGCTGCTGCCATTTTCCGATGAGCGCCGACAGCGCGGAAAAAGAGGCGGTGTGGAACGACGTTGCCGCGGCGCTGGCCCAGGAGGTGGCGGCGGGCAGGCAGGTCGGATTTATCACCCTCGGCGACGCCATGTTGTTCAGCACCTGGGTCTTTCTGCTGCAGCGGATTGGCTGCCCGGACTGGCTGGAGATTGTCCCTGGCGTTACCTCCTTCGCCGCCATTGCCGCGCGGGCGAAAACCCCGCTGGCTATGGAGCAGCAGTCGCTGGCGGTGATCTCCTGTACCGCGCCGGAAGCGGACATTGCCGCGGCGCTGCGCCAGCATGACAGTCTGGTGCTGATGAAAGTCTACGGCCGCTTCGCCCGCATTAAGGCGCTGCTGGCGCAGGCGGGGCTGCTGGATGCGGCGCTGATGATGTCAGAGGCCACCCTGCCGGGCGAGCAGTGCTGGCGCCGTCTGCGCGAGGTCAGCGATGACCAGCCGCTGCCCTATTTCTCGACCATCCTGGTTAACAAACAGTGGGAGGAGGCGTAATGAATCAGGTGAAATCGCTGAAGCAGCTTTCGTACGGGGGGCTGGCGGCGGCTGTTCTGCTGATCATCGTCCCGCAGGAGGCGTTCGCCATGCATATCATGGAGGGTTTTTTACCGCCGATGTGGGCGCTGGCGTGGTGGCTGCTGTTTTTACCCTGCCTGTGGTACGGCCTGGTGCGCCTGCGGCGTATCGTCCAGGAGGAGAGCAATCAGAAGGTGCTGCTGGCCCTCTGCGGGGCGTTTATTTTTGTTCTTTCGGCGCTGAAGATCCCGTCGGTGACCGGCAGTTGCTCGCACCCGACCGGCGTTGGTCTGGCGGTGATCCTCTTCGGGCCGGGCGTGGTGGCGGTGCTGGGGGCGATCGTTCTGCTGTTCCAGGCGCTGCTGCTGGCGCATGGCGGCCTGACCACCCTTGGCGCTAACGGGATGTCGATGGCGGTGATCGGCCCGATGGTCGGCTATCTGGTGTGGAAGCTGGCCTGCCGGGCGGGGATCCGTCGCGATGTCGGGGTCTTTCTCTGCGCCATGCTGGCGGATCTGATGACCTACTTTGTCACCTCCGTCCAGCTCGGGGTGGCCTTTCCCGATCCGGCCACCGGGGCAGGTGGATCGATCCTGAAGTTTATGGGGATCTTCTGCCTGACGCAGATCCCGATCGCCATCGCGGAAGGATTGCTTACCGTGATGATCTACGATCAACTGACCAAACGGCGGCTGATCGCCGCGGAGGGACATTAATATGAAAAAGCCCCTGATCCTGTTGGCGATGGTGGTTGCCCTGATGATCCTGCCCTTTTTTATTAATCATGGCGGTGAGTTTGGCGGTTCGGACGGCGAAGCGGAGAGCCAGATCCAGGTGGTGGCGCCGGATTATCAACCCTGGTTCCAGCCGCTGTACGAACCGGCGAGCGGCGAGATTGAGAGCCTGCTGTTTACCCTGCAGGGCTCGCTGGGCGCGGCGGTGATTTTTTACATTCTCGGGTATGCGAGGGGCAGGCAGCGCCGTGATGACCGGGTTTGACCGACTCAGCTACCAGAGCCGCTGGTTGCAGGTGGCGCCAGAGCGTAAGTTTCTGCTCTGGCTGCTGCTGATGGTGCTGGCCTTTACGCTGCCGGCGTGGGGCCAGGCGCTGACGCTGGCGCTGACCGCCGCGCTGACCTGCTGGCTGCTGCGGGTCTCATTCTGGCGCTGGTGCCGCTGGATGGCGCTACCCTTTGGCTTTTTGCTGGTCGGCGTGCTGACCATTCTGTTCAGCGTCAGCCGCGACCCGCAGATGCTGTTAGCCAGCATCCGACTGGGCGCTTTCTCTATAGGGATTTCCGCCCCGGGGCTGGTCGTGGCCGGGGAGACCTTCTGGCGCAGCCTGGCAGCGATGGCGGCCACGCTCTGGCTGGTGCTTAATCTGCCTTTCCCACAGCTGATTATCTTGCTCAAGCGCGGTCGCGTACCGCGACTGTTGACGGAGCAGATCCTGCTGACCTGGCGCTTCATTTTTATTCTGTTAGACGAGGCGATGGCGATTCACCGCGCGCAAACTTTGCGTTTTGGCTATGGTAGCGTGCCGCAGGGCTATCGCTCGCTGGCGATGCTGGTGGGACTGCTGTTCACCCGCGTCCTCCTTCGTTATCAGCAGATGAGCACGGCGCTGGATATCAAATTGTACCAGGGTGATTTTCACCTCTAAGGATAAGTATGCTTGCCACAACCGATCTCTGGTTTCGCTATCAGGATGAGCCGGTACTCAAAGGGCTGACGCTGGATTTTTCCCGCCACGCGGTGACCGGCCTGGTGGGGGCCAACGGCTGCGGAAAGTCGACGCTGTTTATGAACCTGAGCGGCCTGCTGCGCCCGCAGCAGGGGGCGGTGCTGTGGCAGGGAGAGGCGCTGAATTACAGCAAGCGCGGTCTGCTGGCGCTGCGCCAGCAGGTGGCGACGGTGTTTCAGGATCCGGATCAGCAAATCTTCTATACCGATATCGACAGCGATATCGCTTTTAGTCTGCGCAACCTCGGGGTGGCGGAAGAGGAGATCGCCCGCCGGGTGGATGAAGCGTTGACCCTCGTCGATGCCCAGGGGTTTCGCCAGCAGCCGATCCAGTGCCTCAGCCATGGGCAGAAAAAACGGGTGGCGATCGCCGGGGCGCTGGTGCTGCAGGCGCGCTACCTGCTGCTTGACGAGCCCACCGCGGGCCTCGATCCCCGGGGGCGGGCGCAGATGATCGCCATCATCCGGCGCATTGTCGGGCAGGGGCGGCGCGTGGTGATCTCCAGCCACGATATCGATCTGATCTATGAGGTGAGCGACGCCGTTTACGTTCTGCGTCACGGCGAAGTGCTGGCCGCGGGGGATCCCGGCGAGGTATTTGCCTGCGCGGCGATCATGGCCCAGGCGGGATTGACGCAGCCGTGGCTGGTGAAACTTCATAGCGAACTGGGATTGCCGCTGTGTAAAACCGAAGCGGAGTTTTTTCAGCGGATGCACAACAACGCGATAGGCGCGATAAAGGAGGCGTCATGACGCTGGCAGTGATGTTACAGGGCACGGCTTCCGACGTGGGGAAAAGCGTACTGGTGGCGGGACTGTGCCGCATTTTTCATCAGGACGGGCTGCGCACCGCGCCGTTTAAATCCCAGAATATGGCGCTGAACTCCGGTATTACGCCGGATGGCAAAGAGATGGGCCGGGCGCAGATTTTCCAGGCCGAAGCGGCAGGGATCGCGCCGGATGTCCGCATGAACCCGATTTTGCTCAAGCCCACCAGCGACCGTCAGGCGCAGGTGGTCCTGATGGGGCAGGTGGCGACCAGCATGGACGCGGTGAGCTATCACCAGTACAAGCCGCGCCTGCGCGAGCAGATCCTCGCGGTCTACCAGAGCCTGGCCGGAGAGTATGAGGCGCTGGTGCTGGAAGGGGCCGGCAGTCCGGCGGAGATTAACCTGCGCGACCGCGATATCGTCAATATGGGCATGGCCGAGATGGCGCAATGCCCGGTGATCCTGGTGGCCGATATCGACCGCGGCGGGGTGTTTGCCGCGATTTACGGCACGCTGGCGCTGCTGCAGCCTCAGGAGCGGGCGCGGGTGAAAGGGGTGATCATCAATAAATTCCGCGGCGATGTGGCGCTCCTGCGCTCGGGGATAGAGCAGATCGAGGCGTTGACCGGGGTGCCGGTGCTGGGCGTTATGCCGTGGCTTGACGTGGATCTCGAGGATGAGGACGGCGTCGCGCTGCAGGCCGGGAAATACCATCGCACCGACCGGCGCGACATCGACATCGCCGTGGTTCACCTGCCGCATATCGCCAATTTTACCGACTTTAACGCCCTGGCGGCGCAGCCAGACGTCCGGGTGCGCTATGTCCGCGACCCGCAGGCGCTGGCCGACGCCGACCTGGTCATTCTCCCGGGCAGTAAAAATACCCTCGGCGATCTGTGCTGGCTGCGCGAGAGCGGCATGGCGCATGCAGTCGAGCAGGCCCGGCAGCGCAAGGTGCCGCTGCTGGGGATCTGCGGCGGCTATCAGATGCTCGGCGAAACCATTATCGATGAGGTGGAGTCTGGCCTTGGCACCCAGCCCGGACTGGGGGTGTTGAAGACCGTGACCCACTTCGCCCAGCACAAAACCACCACCCAGGTGCAGGCGACCCTGGGAACTAACCTCCCGGAATGGTTAGCCGACGCGGCAGGTCTGCATGTCAGTGGCTACGAAATTCATATGGGCGAGACGCGTCGCGAGGCCGGCAGCCCGCCGCTGCTGCAGCTGCATAAAGCGGGACAGTCAGTAGAGGACGGGGCGATAAGCGACGACGGCCTGGCGTTCGGCACCTATCTCCATGGCCTGTTCGATAGCGATGCCTTTACCCGGGCGCTGCTCAACGGCCTGCGCCAGCGCAAAGGGCTGGCGCCGCTGGATAGCGCCCTGGAGTATGCCCGCTATAAAACCCGGCAGTTTGATCGGCTGGCGGACGCCATGCGCGAACATATCGCCATCGATAAAATTTACGCCATCATGCGCCAACATCAGGAGCCCCTATGCTGACTCTGGTTACCGGCGGCGCGCGCAGCGGCAAAAGCCGTCATGCCGAGGCGCTGATTGCCGATGCGCCGCAGGTGTTATATATCGCCACCTCGCAAATCTTTGACGACGAGATGGCCGCAAGGATCCAGCACCATCGCGACGGCAGGCCCGCCCACTGGCGCACCGCCGAGCGCTGGCAGCAGCTTGATGAACTGATCACCCCGGATATCGCCCCAGCGGAGGCGATTCTGCTGGAGTGTATCACCACTATGGTCACCAACCTGCTGTTCGCGCTCGGCGGCGACAGCGACCCCGACGGCTGGGATTACGCCGCCATGGAGCGGGCTATTGATGACGAAATTGGTGTGCTGATTGCCGCCTGTCAGCGCTGCCCGGCGCACGTCGTGCTGGTGACCAACGAGGTGGGGATGGGCATTGTGCCGGAGAACCGCCTGGCGCGGCATTTTCGCGATATCGCCGGGCGGGTCAATCAGCGCCTGGCGGCCGCGGCGGATGCGGTCTGGCTGGTGGTCTCCGGCATCGGCGTCAAAATCAAATAACTCAATCGCTGGCTGACCGGGCCAGCCCTGGCAGGGATTCTGTATGCAAAATTTAAACACGGTTCTGCGGGCGATCCCCGCGCCGGACGCTGACGCCATGGTGCGGGCACAACACCATATCGACGGCTTGCTTAAGCCCCCCGGCAGCCTCGGCCGTCTGGAGGCGCTGGCGGTTCAGCTGGCGGGAATGCCCGGCCTGGGCGGCCAGCCGCAGGTGGCGAAAAAGGCGCTGCTGGTGATGTGCGCCGACCATGGGGTGTGGGACGAAGGGGTGGCGATTTCGCCGAAGGCGGTCACCGCCATCCAGGCGGCAAATATGACCCGCGGCACCACCGGCGTCTGCGTGCTCGCCGCCCAGGCCGGGGCGAAAGTGCATGTAATTGATGTCGGTATCGATAGCGAACCGCTCCCCGGCGTGGTGAATATGCGGGTGGCGCGGGGCTGCGGCAATATTGCCCGCGGTCCGGCGATGAGCCGTGAGCAGGGGCAGGAGCTGTTGCTGGAGGTGATGCGCTACACCCGCGCGCTGGCCCAGGAGGGGGTTACTCTGTTTGGTGTCGGCGAGCTGGGGATGGCCAATACCACGCCGGCGGCGGCGATCGTCAGCGTTCTGACCGGCAGCGATGCGCAGGAGGTGGTCGGGATTGGCGCCAATCTGCCGTTGGCGAAGGTTGGCAACAAGGTGGAGGTGGTGCGGCGGGCTATCGCCGTCAATCAGCCCGACCCGCAGGATGGCCTCGATGTGCTGAGCAAAGTCGGTGGTTTCGATCTGCTGGGGATGGCGGGGGTGATGCTGGGGGCGGCGGCCTGTGGGCTGCCGGTGGTGCTGGATGGCTTTCTTTCCTACGCCGCAGCGCTGGCGGCGTGCCAGATAGCGCCGGAGGTAAAACCGTATCTGATCCCGTCCCACTATTCGGCGGAGAAGGGGGCGCGTATCGCGCTGGCGCACCTGGGCCTCGAACCGTATCTCAATATGGGCATGCGTCTGGGAGAAGGCAGCGGCGCGGCGCTGGCGATGCCGATCGTCGAGGCAGCCTGCGCGATGTACCATCGCATGGGCATGCTGGCGGCAAGCAATATTATGTTACCTAAGGGGTAAGCAGGAGATGGGGGCGGCAACGGCTGTTCCCGTTTTCGGCAGAGGTTTGCCGGCGGCAGAAACAAAAAAACACCCTTGAGGGTGTTTCAGGTTGCTGGCAAAAAAGGAAAAAGCGTGGTTTTTCCTCCTTTGTGGTTATCAGCCGAAAATCAATAAATTGATTTTCCTTGTTACTTTTCTGGCGCAATCTGCAAGCTTCAATGAAGGTGCGCTACCTGACATAAGTCACATGCGCTCCTGCTGTTTGAGATGACGCAGCACAATCCGGCCTTCCGCAGAAAATATACCATCAAAGCGTATCCAGCCGGTATCGGGAAGTTGGGCATAAATAAGATAATTAAGGTGCCCCGGACGGGGCTGCGGCTGCAACTCCACGCGCAACTGGCTCAGGCGGGGTTCGTAGCGCAGTAACGTCTTTTCTATCTGGTGTATCAAACCATGAATACCCGCGGTCATTCCCTGATGAATCATGCTGAGGTCCGGCAAACCATAATCCGGTAAATGCGCCAGCGTTCCTGCCCGGCAGTTGATGATGCGCTGCATGTTGTCCATAACGGAGAGAATAAGCTGATCCCGCTCGCTGACCTGCTCCAGCGGCAGCTCACCACTGAAGCTGAAAGTCAGCATTTCAAATAAAGAAGATGCTGCCATCGGTTACTTATCCTGAAGGGGGAGCAGGCGGAGATCGCTTCTCATCAGCTCTATGGTGCGGGGCCTGTCAGCTTCCAGTTCATCCCTTTTGAGTACCAATCGCCAACTGTTGCTTTGTTCATCGGGGTGATAAAACTGACCAACGATGGCGACAAACTGGGTCTCTTTATCCAGAGGGACATTCAGGGAAACCGCACCCGCTGGCTTCATCCAGACGGTATGTTTGGCCAGTACATCTGATTTCAGCGTTTTTTCTTCCTGCATAAGCAACGTGTCATAGTTGGCCTCGTCAAAACGCTCACGTGTTTTCAGTTGCCAGACATGGATCATCGTGGAAAGCGGTGTGTCTTGCGCATCTGTATTCAGCGCGCTGCGCGATACAAAATCGAGATGCAGCGTTTTGATCTGCTTGTAGAAAATCGCCGATGCTACTTCTTTAGTGCCGTCAGTCACTCTCTGGGTCAGACCGCAGCCGCTCAGCAGCGTCGCGGCGGCAAGTACGCTGACAGCATGTCGTTTATAGGGTGTAAGAAACATGAGTAACACTCTCCCTGTTGCGGGTGGATGATGTGGGTATGAGTCCCTGATAACGCCCGAGACTGACCGTGACCGTACCAGCGACTGGGGCAGCAAAAGACGCCCGCAGCACGCCCGTTCGGCTTACCTGAACGCGCTGTTTTCCCAACTGTACCGGAGGCAGCAGACTGACGGGCAAAGTCAGTTGCAGGCGGGCCTGGTAGCGCCAGCCTAGATAGACACGCAACAGCACCAGCAGGTCGGTATGTAGTTGCCCGCCCGGCAGCCAGCCGCGTGCCTCTCCGTCGTCTTCGGTATATAGCTTCAGCAGTAACTGGCTGTTAACGTCAGTGCCGGTGTTGCCCAGCAGTGCCCGAGTTTTCAGGCAAATACGCGATCTTTTTGATAAACCCGCAGGTTCAGGCAGGACAATCTGTTGTGGATCGTGCGGGATAACTGTCGCTTTCGTCTGGGGGGCCAGTAATCTGACCAGCGCCGTTATGCCTTCTGCTGTACGCGTCGGCAGACGCATCACGCTGAGTAATGCAAGAAAACGCGAGACCGGCGTGGCGATATGATTTTCGCTGCCGGGAATGCCCAGACCAATCAACCCCAGCAGGCAGCGGGAAATATTATCCACGGCTCCCGGTTCAAACGACGTAGGGTAATTATATTTGCGCCAGATACGATAGTACTGAGTGATAAAGCGATGGTTAAAAATGTCCAGAAACGCCATCATCGCTTCATGGCCGTCCCGGCGCTGCGCGATGTAGTCGAGATAAGCTGTCGGCAGCGGTGAATCCACACCGTACAGCCCCAGAAACGTGGTGCGCACCGTGGGTGGCGCGTCAGGATGATCCAAATCTTGTTCGACGCTTTTTAGTTCGCTGACCGGAAACCCCATCCCCGGATGTGGACGAAAACGGACGGGATCGTCTGCCGGATTGGTTGTGCTCCCCAGCAGTGGCGTCTGTGGTTGGCTTTGTTCAAGAAGCTGGCAGAAACGGTAAAAGTTAATTCGGTTAATGTCCGGAGCAAGCCTTTCCGTCAGCCCGGTACGCGCTGGCTGTGGTGTTCTGTCCATTGCAAACATTTTCCTGTAGGTTGCAGAATCAGCGTCAACTGAGTAAATAAGTGGATGTCGGCATACAGGGCGAAAAAGCGGTGCAGCAGTTCGCCAAACAGGGTGATATCGCCTTCGCCGGCGAAACCGTTGCTGTCCAGCGTGACCTGAATATCCACGCCGCGCAGTAGAAAACCTTTTTCAAAACGCTGAATCAGGTGATGCTGAACGTCAACGATTGCCTCCAGACGGCGTCGGTTCATTTCGCTTTCCGTCCAGTCGTACAGCGCCAGCGTGCCGCGCAAGATTTCGGCGTTGTCCATCATTGACAGGAAGTTGGAGCCTAAGTGGCTGAGAACCCGCCAGTGGAAACGGTCACGCGCCGGGGGATAACAGGGCTGCGTCGGCGCGCACAGGTTGCGCACCCGCAGTGTATGCTGCGTGGCGTAGACGGGGGTGTCCAGCACCGTGCTCTGCAGCGCTTTACGCGGAAGCTGACCGTTGGTTCCGGTCAGACTCAGGGACAGGGTTTCGTCTTCCAGCAGGCGGTCGATATCGAATGCGTCGCCCCCAAGGATCAGCCAGGTATCATGCAAACCGGAAGGGCCGCGTTTTACCCGCGTATGGTAATAACGTTCCGGCGAATCGTGACGCAACATCCCGCCCCGGTGGCGAAAACTGGAAAAGGGCACATATGCCTGACTGCCGGTGTGTCGCGAAGAAATAATATTATCGACGGAGTAAATTTCCGTATGCCCGTCCTGAATACGCATGGGGCGCAGCAAGTATTCATTTTCCAGCGGAGAAAGATGCAGTGGATCGGCTTCCAGCGGGAACAGGTTGATCACCGGTACGCAGTGCAGGCGGATATTTTCGGTGCTGAACGGCAGATCGTGAGACCAGCTTTCCGCGAGCACCACGTCAATTTCGAATCCACTCATTCCTGCCGGCCAGACCACATTCTCCAGCCCGTTAAGGGCGACAAACATAAACTTCTCGCGGAAGGTGAAATACTCCAGCAGCAGTTGGTAGCCGCTGAAGGCCGATTCGCCTTTTGGCCAGAGCGGATCGTCCTTACCGAACCCCATCGGGGAAAAATAGCCGTCCAGTGTCCGACGTTCCTCCCCCGGCAGGCGAAACCAGATTTGCTGCACCCCCAGCGTCAGCGCCCGGTGTAATGCACAAGCCAGCGGACTGTCCGCATTGAGATAGAGCGGCAGTCTCGATAAATCAATCTGTGACCCGTCGCCAGCCAGCGGACTGCACTCAAAGCGCAGACGGATAACCGAGCGTCCATCCTGTTCGTACTGTAACGACACCTCTGGTAAAGCCAGCGGAAGCAGGGTGATATCCCGCGTGGCGCTGTAGCAGCAACGTGTCCGGTGTTCGCCGACGGGCCTCGAGAGCACCTGAAAATCACTCAGTGTTTCGCTCTGCTTCATTTGCCGATGATCGGTTAACAGTTCCACCACCGACAGCGACGGGATTGTACGCAGATAATGAGGCCACAGGAGGCTCACCAGCCCCTCAGTCAGTTCAGGTAGATCGTCATCCAGTTTTTCCCGCAGGCGGCCCATCAGGAAGGCGAAACCTTCGAAGAGACGTTCGACATAAGGGTCGCGCGCGCCGGGCTTATCGAGATTGAGCATAGCGGCGCGATCAGGATACGCTTGTGCAAACTCTTTACCCGCTTCACGCAGGTAGCGCATTTCGGCTTCGTAATAGCGTTGGGTTAAATCATCCATAATGAGCATTTCCTTAATAGCCGGTGATGATAATGGCCTGTCGTGGAGGCTTTCCCTGTCAGGCATATGGCGGCTTCTGGTTGCAGGGGCCTTTACCCGCCAGCGGGTTTACAGTTGCAGTCAGTCACTCATCCTCTCCATATTCCCTCCTGTCCGCCGCCCCTTTCTCTGTCAGGAATAGCTGCCCTGGCAGGCGGAAGTTTTTCAGCGTCAGAAGCGCCAACGGGCCTTTGCCCTGCTCGACGCGCATCAGGTAATGCAGCGGCAGACCGTCCGGCGCTTGCCACTGCAGCTTAAAGCTGCTGCTGTCCAGCTGTGTGACCTGCGCCTGTTCCAGCAGACGAATAAAACTCCAGCTTCCCCGGAAGTCGGCCAGAATACGTTCCATATTCTGCGTACTGGTCCAGCTCAGCGATGCGCCGGGCTGCCACTGCTCATGCGGCCAGCTGAAACGCTGCCAGCGTTCTTTCTGGTTGAAATATTCCAGTTGCTGGCCGTCAATCACCAGATGCGTTTTCATCACGTCACGTGCCGGTTTTGCCATCAGTTCAAAATGTACCCCGGCATCGCCGCTGGCAAAGGCTGTGTCGGCCACATCGCGCAGGCGATTCAGGGCGCGTAAAAACGCCGGGTTGATCGCCAGTCCCTGCGTGTTCATGGTGTCAGCCACCCAGTACCGGCCTTCGCGTTTCAACATTCCGGTGAGGTTGGTGGCAATAAACTGATTTATCCGCCCGTCGTCACGCAGGTACTGCGCCAGCAGGGGAAGTGAGGCGTCATTCGCTGTGTCTTTGAACGGGTAGCGCCCGGCAAAATCCTGCTCCCAGAGGTTGACAATAGCGCGCTGCCACTGCCGGTTAAGGCTATCCGCTGCGGGCGTCAGCACCTGTCGCCATGCCTGCTCCACCGGGCTAACAAACAACGACTGGCCAAAACCACTCCATTCTTCACCCAGACTGGCGGCTATCAGACGGCCATAATCGCGGGTATCGGTAAGATCGACCGTTTTCCCCTGAAATACGGTCTGCGCCAGCTGCTGGGTCATCTCCTGCGGGTCGGGGGCGTTAATCACCTGTTGTAGCTTGAGGCGCACACGGGTGACGCGGGTCAGCCAGGTTTGCAGGCTGAGCTGAGTATCACCCCGCCCTCCGGTTGTATCCCCGATCAGTCGCAGCAGCGGGGCAAACGTTTTGTCCATTGGTCCCGCCGGTGTTTCATCTTTACGGACGACATGCGACGTATTTTCCTTGCCGTTAAACAGTGCTTTTGCCGACTTTACCAATGAATCCGACAGGCCTGCGCTTTCCCTTCCGGTTGCCGCCTGCCATGCCACGGTATCCGTGAGCGCAATCAGCGGCGACTGGCGGGCATCAGCCATCAGCGTTAACTGGTCAAGCACGCCGGAAAGCGAGTCCTCTTTTTTCCAGCGAATACTGTTGAGGAAGGCCTGCCAGCTACCGGCGAAATCGGTGAAGTAGCGTGTGGTCAGGCGGGCGCGCAGCACCTCAGGCGAGATATCGGCGGATGCGTCCTGCCGACGGTCACTGAGCACCCAGTCGATTTCCTCGCGCCGGGCGGTGACCACTTGTTCTATTGCCTCTTTTACCTGTCCTTCCCATGCCTGACGGGTAAATATTCCCGGTACGGTCTGTTCGGTACTGAAAAGCGGGTCTGCCAGCGTGTCGCCGGTCATGTCTGCCAGCGTGATATCGGCATAGTTACGGGAGACCTGTTTCAGGACGTTCTGGTAGAGAGTGTTTTCCGCATTGCGAGCCCCAATCTGGCGCAGCAGTATTTTGCGTACCGCGCCGGTCAGTTCCGGCTGCGGGGCGATTTTCCACTGTGGATGCTCCGGCAGATTAGCCATCCAGAAGGTCAGCAGCGATGGCAGCACGCTTTGCCGGGTACCTTCCGGTACAGCTGCATAGCGCAGATGCTCTGCCATCAGCGTGGTGCTGAAAAAGGCGGCGTCAGATTTTTCCGGGCGGGACATCATCAGCAGCGCCTTAAGCTGTTTATAACGCCGTTCTCCCGTTGCGGTGCGTTGCGGACTGTTCGGCGGCAGGGCGACAAAGGCGTTCAATTGTTGCTGCAGATACGCGGCTGCGACATCGCGCACCAGCCGGTTTGCTGCCTGGGCATAACCAGGAAAGGCGGCGCTGAGCAGATGCGCGTTACGTTCAAGACCGAAACGCTGATACCACGGCGCACCGTGGCGAATACGGTACTGCAGACGCTCGAGTTGGCTCTGTAAGGTATGCAGTGCGGCCAGTTGTTCTGAAAGCGGCAGGCGGATATCACGCGCCCGCGTCGCCTGTATCCCGGTTTCCTGAATCAGGGCACGATTGGCGAAAAAGGAGGTCATCATTCCGGCCACCCATACCGCCAGCACACAGGCGCAGATCGCTAACATAGTGCGCCACCACGGAAAACCCACTCTGCGCCCCCGCGCATTATCGCCAGTCACGCCCAACCATACCGGCGATGGCAACCATGCGTGGATCGCGGCCTCTGGCGCGGGGGTAAGCGGAGGGCTGAACATCAGACCACGCAGTTGCAGGCAAGAAAACGCGCCACCGGCAAGGAGCGGTTTTAGCGCCGTCTTCCATTTAACAATACCGCCTTCAGCGAGCTGATGGGCAAGCCGTAACAGGAAATCGTGGTGGTCGTTATTCAGTAACTGCTGTACTCCCTGTGCGGTCAACTGCAGTGTCCGCGCTTCCAGCAGCGACGCCAGTTGTTCCGGCACGCAGCGTTCAGGCAACAGGCAACCGACGCTTTGTAGCGTACGCCCAGCCTGATAACCACCGTCATCACAAACTTGCCACAGATATAACGGGGCCTGAAAACCGAGCAATTTTCCGCAGGTAGCCAGCTCACGCCAACCTTTATCCAGTTGCGCCGTCTGGCAACATTGTTTTTCCGTCAGCGGCCAGATAATGCCGTCCAGCGGACGGAAATGGCGCAGTCTTTTCAGGGATGTCAAAAGTGTCGTATCCGGGGCTGCCGACGCGGAGCCTCCGTATATTAACACTGTGTACTCGCCTTCCTGCCAGCGCTGCGCCGTTAATCCTGGTGCAATCGCTTCCACCTGCGTCGATTCACCCATCACCAATAGCAGGCGGACTTTATGTCGCCAGAGCAGGCCATAGCGGGACCGAAGTTTTGATTTAAGAAGGATGTAAAAATCATCAGATAGTCGCTTTTCATTTTTGGCCGGCACTTCAGGCCGATAAATCGTCTGCTCTTTCTTTTGTTTCCTGAGCCACCAGAATGGTGAACACACCAGTCCGAATAACAGGATTGCAAATATCCCTCCCCATAGTGACCACGCCTGTTGGGCGGATACTCCTCTCCTTGCCAACAAATCCTGATTAATGAAAATCAATAAGGCACAAATTCCTGCCAGTCCTATAATAAGAAGAAGATAGCCCCAGAAACCATAGCGCGCAGTATGCATTATTTTTCCTCACGCTCAAAATAGTGGCCTGGTGTAATTAAGCAAAGCCACTTTGTTTCAATTTTTTGTGATTTTTGACAAATAACCAACTGTTCTTTGCTCGTTTTCCTGGTGGCTTCAGTTAATATCGCCAGGGATAATGGAAATGCTAACTCACTTCCTGGGCCAAAAGAATGGTCAATCATGTGCAACGGCTGTCTCCTTGGCAGTTCCCATTCGTATTGGTTAGCATACTGCATAATGTTTTCTATTAGTTCATTGTTAATATTAGAAACCCAGATGTGTTGTAACTTGTTTTTATTTAATTGATTGTATTCAACTAGTGTATTTAAATTCGATTCCAGCCCCTCGGGTTCTAATGTCATGGTTCGACCTATACCAGCGATAACGGGGATGGCATGTCGTTTTGCAAATGAACAAGAAGAAATTAACTGACCAGAAACTAATTCACTGTGTTTGCCAGAGGCATCTCCTGACCAGCGTTGTAGGCAAATGACTAAAACCAAACCGTCGAAATTTTCATTATCATAGAATGACTCAATGCATTCAATGGAGTTGACTGTCTCTGGAACCAGATCCCACTGCGAGAGAACCGCTTGCTCTATTGTTTTACACTCTTTGTTTTTAGACTGTAATATATAAATTGTCTGCAAATAGTTGCGATAACCTGGATACTGATGCTCCAGGTTTTGATGGATGTTACTCGTTATTGCAGTGAGAGTGTTGCGCAATGGAAAAGAGAGAGGTCTCGCTTTTTGTGGATATGCAGGAATATCCTTAAGTGGTCCCAGTAATGAATCTATTCCTTCGCCATCTGGAGTGTAAATAATATTGCCAACTACTGCTAATTGTTTTTGACTCCATTTCCGCCAGTGTTCTTTTATTTGCTCTTTTTCAGTGTTCCACGCCAGGCAGGAGGCAACGGATTGTTCATATTTATTAATCACAACGCCCATGATGCATAACCAGAGGAATAATGCTGGTAATATGCCATATATCAATACGTCACCATATGTGACAAGATTAAAGGAAAATAGCCCGCACAGTCCACCTATGGTTAACATGGGAATTAACAATATAATCCAACGTCTGTAATTTGGTTTAGGAAGAGGGCTTCTTTCCGGTACTACTGGTATCATCCATCCCATATTATGACTCTATACTGTTTTCCGATTGGGAGCTTATGACACGGCATCCACATGCGCACTGGCAATTATTCACGACGATGTTTTTACCTTGTTCCATCGCTGTCGAATCACCTTCCTGTATAGGATTAACCCCGTGTTTAGGACAGGAAACTAAATCTCCTACCAATGCAACCTGTACGCCGTTAATAAACATGGTTGAAGATGCGGTTATGACCTTACCTCCATGAGTAGTAGCATCACCTAAACAAACAAGTCCTGACATATTTTCTATCCTGTTGAGCGGTTGGTAAAAGAAATTATAATGCGTTATAAAAGGGCTGGGTGTGAAGATATGGCTATAATATTCAACGTGTTCATTACTGTGGTAGACAGTATTGTAATATTGCGCTGATGTATTTTAATTTTCAAAAAAACAGACGCTTGCTAAGCATGTTATTGTCATTGCCACTGGCTGGGGTAATATTTAATTGTTTCGGTTATATTTCCCCACAGCGCTACCAGTTCGTTCTCGGTTAATACATCTCCAGGGTTTAGGAAATCAATTCGGTAAGACATTTTCAGATCAAGTGGTTTGCTGCCATTAATTTTATTTTCATGGATAGTTAGATAAAAAATATAACTTAGCGATGGGTCTGCGTCATTAACTACAAGTTTTTTAATCCACCACTCTGAAATCTCAAGGCCGTTGACCTTACGTTTGCCTTTGTACAGGGTTTTTCCGTGTTCTGTTTCCACCACCCGGGCGTCTTTATCCAGCAGCGGTGTACCGATATAACTGTCGTTGTCTGTTTTTAGTGCAACGAACACTTTTTTACCGTTTTTATAGCTTACGGAGGTTTCATACT
>NZ_KB976100.1:4329904-4330418 GCF_000398905.1 Klebsiella sp. KTE92 | reverse complement strand
AATAGCTAACTGATTGCCTGAGGGGCGCTGATTATCCTGACGGGGTTGCAACCCTGACAGAATAGCCAGTAATTGTGATTTTTTCTGCGGGACATCATATCCAAAGCTATATTTTGCCATATAGCGTTCACCATCATAGCGTACCGAACGACCATCATTGGCCTTCACTTTTACTGAAAATGTAACGCCTTCTGTCCATTTCCACGCATCTAACATTCGTGCAAAATCCGGAGTAAAAAACTCTTCATTTCGTTCAAAAATAGTGCCTTTCAATGGAGGTTCCAGTTGGTACACCTCCTTCAGATAAGGCGCATCCTGCGGATTGACGACGGACGTATTCCTGAGCTTTTCTTCATAGCGCGTCAGAAACTGCCGGAACGGAGGATAGTATTGCCGTTTTGTTTCCACTGGGGTCATCGCTGAACCCTGGATAAACATCACCATCCCGGCTGGCGTAAATTCAGCCGGAAGCGCCACAGAATAAAAACCAAAGTACCGCGTTTCGGGGTGTTGC
>NZ_KB976100.1:4322204-4322684 GCF_000398905.1 Klebsiella sp. KTE92 | reverse complement strand
CCCATACTGAATAGCTAACTGATTGCCTGAGGGACGCTGATTATCCTGACGGGGTTGCAACCCTGACAGAATAGCCAGTAATTGTGATTTTTTCTCAGGGATGTTATATTTCAGACTAAATATTTTTCTTTTAGTGTCATATTTTTTATCACGAGAATCCTGAGCTTTCATTTTTATAATAAAGGATACTCCATCGTTCCACCTACAGGCCTCAAGCGTTCTGAATACATCGGAAATTGAATTGGTACTTATATATTCAAATATTTTTCCTTTCATGTCAGAAGGCAGTTGATAAATCTGTTTAAGATAAGGCGCATCTTGAGGAAGTTGAGGTTGCATGTTTCTGAGTTCTTCTTCATGTCGTATCAAGAACTGCTGAAATGGAGGGAAGTATTGCCGTTTTGTTTCCACCGTGGTCATCTCTGAACCCTGGATAAACATCACCATCCCGGCTGGCGTAAATTCAGCCGGAAGCGCCAC
>NZ_KB976100.1:4166875-4320001 GCF_000398905.1 Klebsiella sp. KTE92 | reverse complement strand
GCTGCAATAATGAGGTGACCATCACTTTCTCCCTGTCATTTAATGAATACTGATACGCGCCGGGTTTGAATGCCAGCCATCCCGTGATAAATATCGCCGTCGCCAGCAGCAGGCCGTTTCTCTGGCGATGTGGGCCATTAAGCAAAAAACATTTCTTTATCATTATTGACCTGCTGGGCAATTTTTATAATAGAGCGTAAGACAAAAGCTTGACTGAGAGTATCCCGGTAAGCGGCTTCATGGAGAACCTGTACTGCCAGACGCCCCCGAATATTCTTATGAACGATTTGACCGGCGCGCAAAGGCACCGTACCGTCGCCATTTTCACAGGCATCCCGTAGTGTAAAACGTTGTCCTACCCAGCCATATACTACGTTGTTATCGCCTTTGAATGTCCATGCCTGCTCTTCCGGGGAAAGCTCATCTTTCACCGTTCGATCGGCACTGACTTCACTTAAATAAAGGCGTTCGTCATTCATTTTTGGTGCTGGCGGCGTCTCACCTATTTGGCCGCTTGCCAGCGCTCCGCTCCAGATCGCCGTCTCCTGAGTCCGATGCGCTGCGGGTAATTCTCCCCCTTTTGATTTTCCATAAAATGAGTAGGTATACGGATGGTATTTGCCAGCTAACTGCTCCTGGAATGGTTTTACATTATCCTTAATCAGATTTTCATATTCCAACCAGTCGCCGTCGATCTGCCTTTTATTCAATGTGGTATTAAACGGATTCAACAAATTTTCATCCATTAGCTTCCACCATTTCTCTCGGTTCAGATAAAGCCCGTTATAAAGACGATTTTCTTTCTTACCGTCCTCTCCGACCGGAAGATCTGCGGGCAGCGTTAATATACTACCGTCACGGTCAACGACCTTAAGCCAGTCGTCACCATAATCGTTGGCAGGGAGTAACTCCAGCGCGCCGGAAGACTGAGAGCCAATCGCCACCATCTCTGCTGCGTTGCGGCCAAGGATATGGCTGGTGAGATATCCTACAGCGCCAGCCAAACCGGACTCTGTATTTTCAGTACCGCGCTTCATGCGGGTATAGGTCGCCGCCGCGCCAATAGACGGCATCACACCGTGAACAATACCGTAAATCTTATCTCTGCCCTCCAGACATTCTGAATAATATCGTGCCACTAGCCCCCCCATTGAATGGGTCACCAGAATGACTTTGCTGCACTTCATGCCCTGAGTTTGATACTTGTCAATAATCCTATCGACTTCTTCGCCAAGTCTTTTTGCCGACAGTATATTGGAGCCCAGCCAGTTGTAGCCCACGACATGTACTGGAAACTGGTACAGTTTCATGACTTCAAGGTATGTTTCATCCAGGGAATCCACACCAAATTCCAGCCCCAGTGGTTCATCAACTAATTTTTGATAAATCGCACTCAGCGTATTGTCTTTTTTCGTTGGCTTATCCCGGTACAGTGCAGTCTGTAGCGCATCAAGAAAAGCGCCGTAGCTTGGGGCGGCTACCTCACCCCAGCCTCGATCATGCCGCGAGCCAAAGAGTTTTTTTTCCGGCTCGTTATTATCCATTATCTTATTCAGCGCTTCAGCATAACGCTTCTTTCCCTCCTCATCATAATTGGAGGAGGGGTAGGGACGAATGGCTGAGACCTGCTCCTGTATTCCAGACGACAGCAGAATTCTTCCCCGGTTGTCTATTTTCACCCGTTCAGGATGAAGTAGCCGTTTTCTCTCCTTTGGCCCCGAAGATGGAAGTGTCCAGCCCAACAAGGAGGTTTCACTATCGTATCGCCATACAGCTTTTGCATTGTTCTTTTCAGAGTTTTCTTTAAGATTTGTTCCCATTATTCCTGGCAGAAAAATAACCGGAATTACCCGCAGATCCTCAATCTCCGCGGTGCCAACTTTATTTTTATCGGCACGATCCATATGCATCGTCGTAGACATATATTCCCTCCGAATATCCTTAATATTCCTGATTATCTAAGAGATCAATTTTTATTGATTCAACAAAAAGCCCGCTCTGCACAGGTAGTTTCCCTTGATCGTCAGTCGTCATTTCAACGGTAGTGCCATCGCCGCGGGTAACGCGTACCTTTTGATTCTTTGCCGGTTTGCCGGTTTGCTTCCAGAGGATCTCAGGGGTGATGGCAAAATCAGTGGAATCCCAATCCTGCATGGCCTGACTGATACTCTGACCACTGAATTTTTGCCAAACCGCTCCACGCTCTATAATTTTATCTGGTGCGGCACATTCCACCGTGCCGCCTCCAATTCGAATATATCCACCACCACTGGTTAGGATGATTTCATTTTTTGCGCTAATAAGAATTTTTCCGTCGCTACTGCTTATGCGCAGATCTTTACATGCATCCAGGAGCATTTCATCGCTTTGTGCCTGAATCTCCACTTTGCCTTTGCTGGCGAAAATTTTAATACCAAGCTTTTGAGCAAACAGACTTACTGCTTCTCCCGCCGCTACAGTGAATTTTTTAAATACGCTGAAATCCGTATTTTTCCCACTGGTGCTAATCAGGTTTTCCCCTGAGGATAATTGCAGGCTTTTGGGCGTAACCTGTGCAATCCCCGCGGGAGCAGAAAACAGTAGCGCTGATTTTTTCAGCTCGGTCAGCGTTTCTGACAATAGCGTTTTTTGTGTCTGTAAATCCGCCAGTTCTGATTTTGCCACTTCAGCGGCGCTATGCAGTGCTTCCACTAAAGACAGCGCTTCCTGGAGCTGGCTTAACGCTTCATCCATCATCAGCGCCTGCCCCTGCGCCTTTTCCTGCGCATCGGCGCTGATAAAGACACCTTTTTTCGCTCTTATCGCACCCCACATATCGGTGCGCAGTTCGAAACCCTCACCGCGCTGCTGCTTCCCAGCATCCACCAGATGTCCCAGGTTCAGCTGGCTCTTTCCGCCGTACTCTGTGCTGACCTTGATGTGCTCCTTACCCCGCTCATCGTCCAGCCGGATTTTGTTATTCGCCGGGGTGCGCAGCACGTTGCGCTTATAGTTCTGGATGGTCACATGGTCGGTGTGCGCCGAGTCGTGTTTCACCCCGGCGATATATGGCCTGTCCGGGTTGCCATCCTCAAACGCGATGCTAACCTCGGTTCCCGCCAGCAGCGGCAGGTGCAGACCGTAAGTATCTCCCGCATAGGGGCGTGACTGCCGTACCCACAGGCTCTCGAAACCCGGCTTCCACGTATCCCGGTCAAAGTCCAGGTTCACTCGATAGCGCCCGTCTTTGTCGATATGAGCGTAGATATCATTTGCCGTGGTGCTGGTCACCCGCGCCGGGAGTGTCCCTGCCATCACAGGCCTGCGGATGAGAGGAGGGCGGTAGCCGTAGCGTTCGGAATAGGGGATGGCGGTGAATGTCAGTTCGTAACTGCGGTCTCGTGCTGCGCTGGCGGTAATCCCGGTTATCAGAATGCCCTTGCGGAATACCTCTGGCGCATCATTACCCTCGACCTTTATCTCCAGTCCCGGCATCAGCAGAGAACTGGTGCTCTGTCCTTTCAGGATGGCGCGTCCGTTCAGGTAGCGTTCGTGGCGGATACGCGCATAGAATGCACCACTCTCCGGCGTCGCTTTGTCACCCGTTTTCAGAAAATTGTCAGCGTAATGATAGGCTTCACCGTAGGTGGTGTTATCCCCGCCTGTTACGTCAAACTGGCCTGTTGTCATCTCCGCCATCGCTTCACGGTAGTTGTAATCCCGCGTCGTGACGGACCTCGATACCACGCTGTAGGCCGTGTTCAGACCCCACACTGCTTCGGTTCCGCTGTCGCTCATCCCCGAAGGGTGACGCAGCGGCAGCGTCAGGCCGCGCTCATAGCCACTCTGGTCGTCGTAAAACTCGATAACCCCGATTTTCAGTCGGGCGTCGGTACTGAACCGGAACCAGATACCCACCTCCGACAGCAACCGTGAGATGAATGTCAGATCGTCTTCGTCGTACTGCATGACCTGCTCGCGTGACGGGTAGTCGCTTTTCAGGTTAAACACAAAGTCCTGACCGCGCATCTCATGCCGCTCGCGGAGTATTTTCTCCACGATTTGCGGCACCGTCTGGTTCTGATAAATCGCGTTCTGATGACTGCGGGACAGTAGCGCCAGACGGGGCTCCAGCCGCACCTCATACCGCGCCTCGTCCCGTGAGGAAGACAATTGCTTAAAACCGGTGATCACCCCGTACAAGGTACGCAGGGGAATCTGCGTCGGTATCCCTTGCACCGGCGGGGCGGTCAGGCTGAATGCCCCGTCCTGCATCAGTACCGACTCCGGCGCAATAAACTTATCGCTGCTGGTAAACTGAATGTCATAGCGGAATGGGGCGCTTAATTGCTCCTTGCCTTCAAAGGACAGTACGTCCACGCCGCTGCTCAGGCCGCGGATTTTTAACGCGTGGTGTGAGTGGTCGAAGTTCTGTGCATCCATCGTGGGCTTCCTTATTTCGTAACAAATTCCACAGAAGTTCCTCTTGCGGAGCCCTGTTCAGGCACGCTACCGCCCATAGCCATGACCTCGTGCCCATCAGGTTTACATCAGGCTAAATTGTGAATAGCGGTTGCTCGGTACCGGTACCACCGATATTCAGCGAGCCGCATATCGAACCCGTGCCAAAAAAGCAGAAGGCTTCCTGCCAGCCATGGTTAGCTGGCTGAAACTCCTTGTGGATTTAACTGAGATAACGCCGGTTCTGGCAGCATGTTCTGTTTCACGTCCTGACAGGCGTCAGTGCGGGGAACCAGACTGATTTCGACGCGCCGGTTAGCGGCTCTGCCTTCCGGCGTGTCGTTAGGTGCAGCAGGATGGCTTTCACCCAGCCCCTGTACGGCAAAACAGGTGGCCGGAATGTCGCTGGTCTGTAGCATCCAGTCTCGCACGGCTTCCGCGCGTCGCAGCGACAATTGCTGATTGGCTTTTTTATTGCCGGTGGTATCGGTATATCCGGTGACCACAATCAGCCAGCCCGGCCTTGCCCTAATATTTCCCAGCGCGTTAATCAGCACTTTTGTCGAGCCGTCTTTCAGACGGGCCTGTCCGACGTCAAACAACGCCATGCTGTCGAGACGCACGCTCTGTACCGGTAATGCGTCTGCTACATACCTTTTTTTCTCAGGTGGACGGTAATCGCGAATAGCCCGCCATACCGGCTGACGTAGCCGTTCGCCGGGATATAAACCCAGACTGAGACGTAATGGCTCTCCTTCGCGAAAATAGCTATCCAGAATATTTGCATCGTCCTTCAGGACCGACAGGTGGTGGGCTTTAGCGGCGTCTTTGTCTGCCGGAACGGCATCATATTTATGTAGATCGTCGCTCACCTGCAGCAGCAGGGTGCGGTTTGCGGTTGCTGACAGACAGAGCGCAGCCACTCCTGCCACGGTGGTCATCAGCAGCGCCGCCACGCAGGCGCGGCGCACTGGCGTAAATCCTGATTGACGTGGTAACAGCGGCAGCATCATGTCCGGGAACGGCAGGGGAGATGCGCCGAACTTCGGTATCGCCTCCGGCGTCAGTCCCGTTTTCGCCGTTGTCCATTTCTGCCACAGATTGCCTTCTACCGCAGGCAGCAATGGTGCCTGCCCCATGCATGCCGCCAGCGGCGGATACCCGTTCAGCTCTGGTAATACCATCTGATTGAGCCATTGCATCAGGCTTTCCATCCGCAGAAGATGGCAAAGCCGCAGGCTGCTCCCATCGGTTCCGGGCTGTGCCGCCCATGCCGTCGGAGAGCTTTCTCCGGCGAGCGTCACCACCTGAACCTTGCCGCCGGCGCAGATAAACCACGGTAGATCATCCTCTCGCCCTGTGCCGGGCAGCCAGCTCCACAGCAGCAGCGGCACTTTTATGCCCGCCCTGCGGCGCACTGTCGCCAGACCGCCGACAAAGCGTCGCAATCGTCCCGCCAGAACAGCCATATCCAGATGAACAACCGGCACGACCGTGCAGGCCACACACAACTGAGAAGCCCATGCGGGGCGGTCAGCCAGCAGCACTTCAGCCTGTCTGATAAGTTGCTCTTCATCCGCAATGTGCAGGTACAGCCCTCCCGCGACCTGCCGCAGCGGGTTTTCTGTGAATAACGATGCTGCCGCGTCGCCGCACACCAGCACTACGGGCTGCCGATATGTTTTGGGCGGCAATCGGGACAGCCATACGCTGTCGGCCTCAGTCTGTCTTTTTTTTCCGCGCCAGCACGCCAGCAGGCCTACTGCGATGACGATAAGCGCCACTGTCACGCCAAATTTCATCGCCGTAGAGGCCTGATTGAATCCCAGCCATAGCGCCAGCACCAGCAGCATGCCCCACAGCAAAAGCGCCTGTTTCAGCGTGTTACTCACCCGGCTCATCTTCAAGACTTGCCTGTTGGCAGCAGTTCATCCACCAGTACATTCAGCCAGCTATGCAACCCCCACCAGACGCCAACCAGCACAAGCATTAGCAGTAGCAGCCAGCAAAAAGGAGACTGCCACAGGTAATGCTGACGCCTGGTCAAAGGCACGTTCAGCACTGCCGAATCTTCTTGCACCCTGAATGGCTCAACCCGCTTGCTGAACATCGCAATGAGATGCTGCCGTTCATCAGATTCGGGGTCCTGATAGCGCCCGCGAAACCCCAGCAACAGCACGCGATGAAAACAGGTCAGGACCGCCGGCGTGGGGGCTGGCTCCTGTAAAACCCGCTTCATACGCTCATACAGTAGTTCGCCCGCCTGAAGGGTATTGAAAAAATGCGACTGGAGAGGGTTTTTTAGCCAGACCATCTGGCCATCATCCATCCCGTCCCGGCTGAGAACGGTTTCGTCCAGCAGCGCGCACTGAGCGTACATGATATGTTCTATGTCCTGCTGGCTGAATCCGGCCGCTGTCAGACGCTCGCGTACCCCTTCCACCTGCTGCAGACAATGGCGATATAGTTCCTGTCCGTGTCTTGCAGAAGTGCCCTGACGCAGTTCCACCACCGTCAGAAAGGTGTCGCGAAGTAGTACGTCAATGTCGATTTTCCGTTCCTGTGTCATGACCGCAGTACCGCAAAAAGCTCGGGTTTCAGATCGCCCAGCGTACCCGGCGCGTAAATCATGCAGCACCCAGCATCCAGCATGGCTTTAGCCGGAGCGCTCTGCATATCCAGCGCAAAATACTGATTCTCCAGCCGTAATGGCAATGCAGCCGGAACCTGCGTCAGCGGAACAACAGGGACACCGTTCAGCGCAACATTAACCAACAACGTAACGTCATCCGGCGCCCCGATTTTGCAGAGCCGTGGTAACTGTTGCAGAACGACGTGCGTCGGCAGCGAGGAGCGAACAGAAAGGTAAAAATCCGCCTCTTCCCGCAGGCGTGGATCGTGAAGTTCGGCTTTCCAGCGGTTGCCGGGAAGGGATTCCAGCTCGAGCGCAATCACCCGCGACGGCAGGCTGGCTTCGAGCAGTTCGCTGAGCAGGGTAAAAAGCGGCGGAAAAACGGAGGCTGGAGCATCATGGACATATGCGGGAATGGCGCTCACGTTGTGTTCAAGGGAAAAGGTCAGCAACGCGCCGGCCAGACGAGCCAGTTCGCGCCAGACGAGTTCAGGATGGATGCTCGGATACCGTAAAAAATCACTTAGAACCGGTTCAGCGCTGTTCAACGCATTGAGTAACCAGAACAGGGACACATCCGCTACCGCGAAGTCCGCCATACGCTGATTGCTTTCCCGGCGCAGGGCCATCAGACGCCGGCACTTCGCTTGTAGCTGCAACAGCAACGTATCCAGTCGCTCCACCAGACCAATATGTGCGCTGAGGGCCAGCAGCGGCGGGATGTAGCTTTCATCCTGAGACCAGTTACCCTGACCATTCCGCGTCAGACGTGCAAGCGGGCAGGTGATGTAATCCTGATTGTTATCATGGGCGAAACGCAATGACAGCGCATGGCATTCAACGGCCATTTCTTCACTGTCGCTGCCATAAATATCTTGTACTTTATGCCATTCCTGACGATAACGCAGGGGTCTTTCAGTATGCTTTTCCTGTCCCAGATTACCGCCATTCGCATGTTCCAGCGGTAACGCCAGGACAACTATTGCCGTATTTTCCACCGCCAGAGTATGTAAATCACAAGCCAGAGGCAGCGCATCGGAAACTTCGGAGTCGATCAACGAGCCATCGGAAAAACGCAGGCGCAGGGTACGTAATTTTAACTTCCCTAACGCCAGTGCTTCTCTGTCAAACTCGACCCTCGCCACACCCCATGGATGACGGATACCCAACTGTGCAATGCTGTTGTTACTGTACGTTTCCCAGCGGGCCTGCTGCTGAAACTGTTGTGAGGACAGGAACGTTCCCTCAGCCCATAGTGGTCGATGAATTTTCATACTACACCACCGCCCGGTCAGGTTTTTGCTTTTGGCATTTGAGAAACCTGAGACCGTGCCAGCGTGACTTAACGTGCTGGACGTCTGGCTGATGCATAACCACATCCTCCGCAGATTTCGCCAGACAGGAAAGTGGAGTATGGATAGCTACCGTCAGATGTATTTTTTTAAACAACGACTGATAAATGCCGCCTGATCCCATCATTGTTGACATAGCCGCAGATGAAGAAATATGTTCCTTTGCAGACATCAAAATTTCCCTTTTGAAACTTTTATCCGGTTTTGCCCAATGACTTTCCCAGGCGTGCAGGTTAACCCCTCTCCTGTAACGACATTCTTGTTAATTCTTCCATCGCTCTAGGTTCAGTCATGGCGTTAGTGAAGTTGTTTTGGTTTAAATTAAGGCCAATTATTGGGGCTATAGTTAATAAATGTCTGGTGGACACTACAATCCCTGGCGGAGAGAAGATGTAGAGGTAACTTCACATTCATGGCACTTCCTGTTTTCAGGCCCGGCTTTATGTTAAAGCGAGTTTCGGGAACATTGTTTAGAAATTTTTTAGCCATGTTGCTTCTCCCTGTCTAACTAACCCCTGTTTAAGTATCTGACCTTGATCCAATTTAACAGTTAAATAAAGCGTGGTGCAATGTGGTCAGTGTCTGAAAGATCGTTATTATTACTACTATAAATAATTTGGCTCGTATCCTAAGATGGTTTTATTTATATGAAGTTTCTCAATTTATTGACCATCAAGGGCAATCTGCTTGGTTATGGATAAGTATAAGCATAAAATACCGATAAACGATCGCGTAATAATATCGCAACGCCACTTTTTCGGAATAAATAAAAGCTTCTTTAATAAATGATATTTTTGCTGTGAATGATTTGGTGGCAAAAAGTTCGACCATCTACTGCGAGATTAGTGAAGTACAGAAGGGGAAAAGATGGAATTAATACCATAATTTAAAACAATCAGAAGAAGCTCTGGTATCAAAAATATAACATTTGCATCAATTATCATGATTTATTCAGTAATGAAAGTATGGTGCTGACTTATAATGAAAACTATCATAGATACACTATCTCAATTAAATCCTGTTTGTTGCAGTGCCCTGTCTGGCAAGATAAGCACCGAAATATAATCATTATATCAAGTCTGCTATCTTCATTCTTGTTGGCCAGGGGCCGATTACAAACGTAAAGATAACGGTAGTTCCGGGAATTTAGTCCTTTTATTGCGCAAAACTCTAAATGAGTGGATTAAGTTAGTGGCTTTTAGCCGTACACTCATTTGTCCACGCATTATCTGTGGATCTCCTGAGAGATACAGGAAAGTATAAAAAGACGTTGATAAATTGCGGTTTCTTGTATTTCAGGGGCTGTTACGGATGACATAAAGCAAACCGGCGAGGGGGCGGCAATGGCCGTTCCCGTTTTCGGCAGAGGTTTGCCGGCGGCAGAAACAAAAAAACACCCTTGAGGGTGTTTATGATGTTGGTTGCGGGGGCCGGATTTGAACCGACGACCTTCGGGTTATGAGCCCGACGAGCTACCAGGCTGCTCCACCCCGCGTCACCGTACTGCTTTGTACTTCATCAAATTTTAATTGGTTGCGGGGGCCGGATTTGAACCGACGACCTTCGGGTTATGAGCCCGACGAGCTACCAGGCTGCTCCACCCCGCGTCACCGTACTGCTTTACTTTGTCAAATTTGATTGGTTGCGGGGGCCGGATTTGAACCGACGACCTTCGGGTTATGAGCCCGACGAGCTACCAGGCTGCTCCACCCCGCGTCACCGTACTGCTTTGTACTTCATCAAATTTTAATTGGTTGCGGGGGCCGGATTTGAACCGACGACCTTCGGGTTATGAGCCCGACGAGCTACCAGGCTGCTCCACCCCGCGTCCGTGGAAGCGCACTATACTCCGCTAGCGAGATGATGCAACCTTTTTTCGACCAAATCGACATTTTTGTAAGAATTGGCTTATAAAACGCCATCTTGTGGTCTTTTTTTACACAAATCTGTGCCATCGATGAGATCGCGCATTTCAATAGCCCCGGCGCTTTGTTATCTTCAACACGCACTAAGGCTTCGCAGCAAAAGATGAGACACCATGAAAGGACGTTGGGCAAAATATGTAGCGACGGGGGCAATGCTGGCTATGCTCGCCGCCTGTTCCTCAAAACCGACCGACCGCGGTCAGCAATATAGCGATGGCAAGTTCACCCAGCCGTTTTCACTGGTAAACCAGCCGGATGCCGTCGGGGCGCCGATCAACGCCGGCGACTTCTCCGAGCAGGTTAATCAAATTCGTAACGCCTCGCCGCGCCTCTATAATAGCCAGAGCAACGTCTATAACGCGCTGCAGGAGTGGCTGCGCGCCGGCGGCGACACCCGCACGCTGCGCCAGTTCGGCATCGACGCCTGGCAGATGCAGGGCACCGACAACTATGGCAACGTCCAGTTTACCGGCTATTACACGCCGGTAGTGCAGGCGCGCCACACCCGTCAGGGCGAATTCCAGTACCCCATTTACCGTATGCCGCCGAAACGCGGTAAGCTGCCGTCCCGCGCCAGCATCTATGCCGGCGCGCTGAGCGATAACTATGTGCTGGCGTACAGCAATTCGCTGATGGATAACTTCATCATGGACGTGCAGGGCAGCGGCTATATCGACTTTGGCGATGGTTCGCCGCTCAACTTCTTTAGCTATGCCGGGAAAAACGGCTGGCCCTATCGCAGCATCGGCAAAGTGCTGATCGACCGCGGGGAAGTGAAGAAAGAAGATATGTCGATGCAGGCGATCCGCGAGTGGGGTGAAAAGCACAGCGAAGCGGAAGTGCGCGAGCTGCTGGAGCAGAACCCGTCGTTCGTGTTCTTTAAACCGCAGTCTTTCGCGCCGGTGAAAGGGGCCAGCGCTGTGCCGCTGATCGGCCGCGCCTCGGTGGCCTCTGACCGGTCGATTATTCCGCCGGGAACCACCTTGCTGGCCGAGGTGCCTCTGCTGGATAATAACGGCAAGTTTAACGGCCAGTACGAACTGCGCCTGATGGTCGCTCTCGACGTCGGCGGGGCCATCAAAGGCCAGCATTTCGACATCTATCAGGGCATTGGGCCTGACGCAGGCCACCGTGCCGGCTGGTATAACCACTATGGCCGCGTATGGGTGCTGAAAAACGCCCCGGGCGCGGGGAATGTTTTTAGCGGCTAACTCCCCTGGCCCTGCCTGTTGACCAGGGCGCCCGGATGACGCCGTTTACGGCGGCCTCCGGGCGCTGTCATTTTGTTCTGAGGTTCTATGTCTGTTGTAATCAGCGATGCCTGGCGCCAGCGTTTTGGCGGTACGGCACGTTTATATGGTGAAAAAGCGCTGCAATGTTTTGCCGATGCCCACGTCTGCGTGGTCGGGATCGGCGGGGTCGGCTCCTGGGCGGCGGAAGCGCTGGCGCGAACCGGCATCGGGGCGATCACCCTTATCGATATGGACGATGTCTGCGTCACCAACACCAATCGTCAGATCCACGCCCTGAGCGGCAACGTCGGGCTGGCGAAAGCGGAAGTGATGGCAGAGCGTATTCGTCTCATCAACCCGGAGTGTCGGGTGACGGTGGTGGATGATTTCGTGACCCCGGAAAACGTGGCGGAATATCTTGGCGTCGGCTTTAGCTATGTTATCGACGCGATCGATAGCGTCCGGCCGAAAGCGGCGCTTATCGCCTGGTGTCGCCGCTACAAAGTGCCGCTGGTCACCACCGGCGGGGCGGGCGGTCAGATTGACCCAACGCAGATCCAGGTCGCTGACCTGGCGAAGACCATCCAGGATCCGCTGGCGGCTAAACTGCGCGAGCGGCTGAAAAGCCAGTTTGGGGTGGTGAAAAACAGCAAAGGCAAGCTCGGCGTGGACTGCGTCTTCTCTACGGAAGCGCTGGTCTACCCGCAAGCGGACGGCAGCGTCTGCGCGATGAAGAGCACGGCGGAAGGGCCGAAACGGATGGACTGCGCTTCCGGCTTTGGCGCGGCCACCATGGTGACCGCGACCTTTGGCTTCGTCGCGGTATCGCATGCTCTGAAGAAGATGCTGGCGAAGGCGGAGCGGCAGACGACGTAAATCCCGGGCCGCGGCGCAGGCGCCTTACCCGGTCTACAGGACAATTCCCCGGAGGCGGCGCTGCGCACCTGTCCGGGCGACAAAACTGCATGAGCCCGTAGCCCGGGCAAGGCGCGTCAAGCGCCGCCCCCGGGATGAGCTTAAACCTCAACCTCGCGGGCGGCGGCGAGCACCGCCTCGCTGAGGGCGCTGAGGCCCTGGCTGCGCGAGGCGCTGAGCTGGCCGCGTAGCCCCAGCTCGTCGAACAGCGCCAGCGGATCCTGCGCCAGGATCCCGGCGCGGGTTTTTCCTTCCACGGCGGTCAACAGCACCGCCAGCAGACCGCGCACAATCCGGCCTTCGCTGTCGCCAAAGAAGTGCAGCCTGCCCTCGGCATCCTCCTCATAGCCCAGCCAGACGCGGTTTTCACACCCGGCAATCTCCCGGGCCTGCGCTTTGCGCTCATCGGTCAGCGTCGGCAGCTTTTTGCCCAATAAAATCAGCTGACGATATTTATCCTCCCACTGGTTCAGCGGGGCGAAGGTCTGGCGCAGCGTGGCGTCGGTAATGGTTGTGCCGAAGGGGTGCAGAGTTGTCATTAATCCACCAGAATTTCCAGGGCGCGATCCACCGCGTGGACCAGCGCCGCAACATCGTCTTGGGTATTGTAGGGGGCGAAAGAGGCCCGCAGCGTGCCGCTGACCCCTAAGGCCGCCAGCAGCGGTTGGGCGCAGTGTTGCCCGGCGCGCAGAGCAATGCCGGACTCCGCCAGCAGCGTCACCAGATCGCTGTGATGAACACCGTCGAACTCAAAGGCCAGCAGGCTTGACTGCTGGCAGCGGAAAGAGCGGAAGCCCGGCCGTTTCGCCAGCGCCTCTTCCGCCAGACTCGCCAGACTGCGGCTCCAGTTTTCCGCCTGGCCGATATCGCTCTGCGCCAGCCACTCCAGGGCGGCGCTAAGGCCGATTACCCCGGCGACATTCGGCGTGCCGGCCTCGAGACCATAAGGGGCCGGCTGCGGCGTAAAGCCGTCAAAGCTGACCTCGGCGATCATTTTCCCGCCGCCGAGCCAGGGCGACATCGCCGCCAGCAGCTCGCTTTTGCCGTACAGGGCGCCGATCCCGGTCGGGCCATATAGCTTATGGCCGGAAAAGGCGTAAAAATCGATATCCAGCGCCTGCACGTCAGCGGGGAAATGCACCGCGCCCTGGGCGCCATCGACCATCACTACCATCCCGGCGGCGTGAGCAAGGCGGATAGCCTGCGCCAGGTCCGGGCAGCCGCCGGTGACGTTGGACATCTGGCCGATGGCCAGCACCCGGCTGCGCGGGGTGATGAGCGCGCTGAGGCTGGCGATATCCGGCAGGCGGTCGGCGCCAAGCGGCAGTTTGACGACTCGGGCGCCGGTCTGCCCGGCTACCATCAGCCAGGGCACGAGGTTGGCATGATGCTCGGCTTCGCTAACGATAATTTCATCGCCAGGCTGCAGGCGCGGCCGGACGTAGCTCTGCGCCACCATATTGATGGCCTCGGTGGTTCCCCGCGTCCAGACGATATCTTTGCCGGACGGGGCGTTAAGCCACGCCGCCACGCGCTCGCGGGCCGCCTCGTAGCGCTCGGTCAGCCGCTGGGCGGCGGCGAACTGGCTGCGATGGACGTTGCCAGCGCTCAGGCGATAAAACTGGTCGCTGGCGTCGATCACCGCCTGCGGTTTGAGCGCGGTCGCCGCGCTGTCGAGATAGACGCCGGCATCGGCCAGAGCCGGAAACTGCGCGCGAAAGTGCGCCGGGTTGAATGCGTTCATGGAATTCCTCGTATCAATCCCGCGATCGTCGCGCAATTTGCCGGGCGTGACAAGGCCTCTGCGCCCTGTGGAATTGTCCGAATGTGACTTCAGGTGGGTCAAAGAGGGTTATGCTGAAAAGTGTTGGGTTTGTGTTTTAACCTATTACTTAACGAGTCACGAATAGTATAAATAGCCGTAAGGAGAGAAAAATGAAAATGACTAAGGCCGCTGCGATTATCTCTGCCTGTATGCTGACTTTAGGCCTGAGCGCCTGTTCCTCTAACTATGTGATGCATACCAATGATGGGCGAACCATCGTTACCGACGGGAAACCGCAAACCGATAATGATACTGGCATGATCTCGTATAAGGACGCGTGGGGCAACAAACAGCAGATCAATCGCTCTGACGTGAAACAGCTGGGTGAGCTGGACGAGTAAGGCAGTAAAAAGGCAAAAAAAAGCACCGCGCGTTGCGGTGCTACATTAAATCACTATGGACAGACAGGGTAAATGTACAGGAAGTGAAAAGGGGTAGCTTTGCTACCAGGGTCTGCAAAGACAGACCAATTGCAAACACAACAACACAACATCACAACCGTAAGCCAAAAGCTTGATGGAACACGCATTCCAAAAAAAGCTTCTCGTTCCGGCTCAGGAAGTGCCGCCACTATAGGTATTTGCTGGTAGAACCTCAACGGACAATTTATAATGGCTCAGATAAAAAAAACTAATAGGTTAATCATTGTTTCCTATTTGTTAAATTGAGTTAACATCTAAGCCAGAATAACCATGTCGAAGCGATTACCACCTCTGAATGCATTACGTGTTTTTGATGCAGCCGCACGTCATCTCAGCTTCACTCGGGCAGCCGATGAGCTTTTTGTGACGCAGGCCGCAGTCAGCCATCAAATCAAGTCTCTCGAGGATTTTCTGGGCCTTAAGCTGTTCCGGCGGCGCAATCGTTCGCTGCTGTTAACGGAAGAAGGGCAGAGCTATTTTCAGGATATTAAAGAGATTTTTTCGCAACTGACGGAAGCGACGCGTAAACTGCAGGCGCGCAGCGCCAAAGGGGCATTAACGGTCAGTTTATTGCCAAGTTTCGCCATTCAGTGGCTGGTGCCGAGACTGACAAGCTTTAACTCAGCTTATCCGGGAATCGACGTCAGGATCCAGGCGGTGGACCGCCAGGAGGATAAGCTGGCGGACGATGTCGATGTGGCGATTTTTTACGGCCGCGGCAACTGGCCGGGCCTGCGTGTGGAAAAATTGTACGCCGAGTATCTGCTGCCGGTCTGTTCCCCGCTCTTGCTCACCGGCGACAAAGCATTGAAAACGCCTGCCGATCTGGCGCAACATACGCTGCTTCACGATGCGTCCCGTCGCGACTGGCAAACTTATACCCGCCAGCTTGGTCTAAGCCATATTAATGTGCAACAGGGGCCGATTTTCAGCCATAGCGCGATGGTGCTGCAGGCGGCCATTCACGGGCAGGGTGTGGCGCTGGCCAACAACGTGATGGCGCAGTCCGAAATTGAAGCCGGTCGCCTGGTGTGTCCGTTTAATGATGTTCTGGTCAGTAAGAATGCGTTTTACCTTGTTTGCCATGACAGTCAGGCAGAACTGGGTAAAATAGCCGCTTTCCGGCAATGGATCCTGGCGAAAGCGGCAAGTGAGCAAGAAAAATTCCGCTTTCGTTATGAACAATAAATACTTGTAGGGTAAAAACATGACCAGCCGTTTTATGCTGATATTCGCCGCGATTAGCGGCTTTATCTTTGTGGCTCTGGGTGCCTTTGGCGCGCATGTATTAAGTCAATCGCTCGGCGCGGCGGAGATGGCCTGGATCCATACCGGCCTGGAGTACCAGGCCTTCCATACCCTGGCGATTTTTGGTCTGGCGGTGGCGATGCAGCGCCGGATCAGCATCTGGTTCTACTGGAGCAGCGTGTTTCTGGCGTTAGGGACCGTGCTGTTCAGCGGCAGCCTCTATTGTCTGGCGCTGTCTCATTTACGTCTGTGGGCGTTCGTGACCCCGGTGGGCGGCGTAAGCTTCCTCGCCGGTTGGGTTTTAATGTTAATTGGTGCAATTCGTCTGAAACGTAAGGGCGTTGTTCATGAATAAGGTTGTCCTCTATTGTCGCCCTGGGTTTGAGAAAGAGTGCGCAGCAGAAATTACCGATAAGGCCGCCCGCCTTGAGGTGTTTGGTTTTGCCCGGGTCAAAGAAGACTCTGGTTATGTGATTTTTGAAGGTTATCAGCAAGACGACGGTGAGAAGCTGGTACGCGATCTGCCGTTCAGCTCGCTGATTTTCGCCCGTCAGATGTTCGTGGTCGGCGAACTGCTGCGCGACCTGCCGCCGGAGGATCGCATTACCCCGATCGTCGGCATGCTGCAGGGCGTGGTGGAGAAGGGTGGCGAGCTGCGTGTGGAAGTGGCGGATACCAACGAAAGCAAAGAGCTGATGAAGTTCTGCCGCAAGTTCACGGTGCCGTTACGCGCGGCGCTGCGCGAGGCGGGCGTGCTGACCAACTATGAAACGCCAAAGCGACCGGTGGTGCATGTGTTCTTTATCGCACCCGGCTGCTGCTATACCGGCTACTCGTACAGCAACAACAACTCACCGTTCTATATGGGCATTCCGCGGCTGAAGTTTCCGTCCGATGCCCCGAGCCGTTCCACCCTCAAGCTGGAAGAGGCGTTCCACGTCTTTATTCCGGCGGACGAGTGGGACGAGCGCCTGGCGAACGGCATGTATGCCGTCGATCTCGGCGCCTGCCCGGGCGGCTGGACCTATCAGCTGGTGAAGCGCAACATGTGGGTCTCTTCGGTCGATAACGGCCCGATGGCCCAGAGCCTGATGGATACCGGCCAGGTGACCTGGCTGCGCGAAGATGGCTTCCGCTATCGTCCGAACCGCAACAACATCTCGTGGATGGTCTGCGATATGGTGGAGAAACCGGCGAAGGTGGCGGCGCTGATGGCGCAGTGGCTGGTCAACGGCTGGTGCCGGGAGACCATCTTCAACCTCAAGCTGCCGATGAAAAAGCGCTATGAAGAGGTGTCGCAGAATCTGGCCTATATTCAGGCCCAACTGGACGAGCACGGCATCAACGCCCAGATCCAGGCGCGTCAGCTGTATCACGATCGTGAAGAGGTGACCGTTCATGTGCGTCGCCTGTGGGCCGCCGTCGGCGGACGTCGCGACGAGCGTTAATCCTTCCCCCTCAGGCCGGAGACGCGTGCGCGTCCTCCGGCCTTCCCCTTAAGGCTGCGGCGCATCCGACACAATATGCGTCACGTCATCCAGATGACCAATCCTCGCCTCGCCGGAGCGGTTGAACTTGCTTTTGTCGATCAGCAGTAGCGACTGCGCCGCGCGCTTAAGCAGGATCGATTTAAAGTCGGCATTGAACGCATTGGAGTCCCATAGCGCGCCCTGCGGGTCGATGCCTTCGCAGGAAAAAATAAACAGATCGATCTCCAGCGATTTCAGTTGGGAAATCAGCGCCGGGTTCACGTAGCAGCCATATTTCCGCTGCAGAGTGCCGCCGGAGCAGGTGAGCGTGATTTGGTCGCGTTTGGCCAGCTCCTGGCAGATGGGCTGGCTGTTGGTAAAGACGTGCAGCGGGCGGTCCGGCAGCTGGCGGGCGAGATACCAGCAAGTGGAGCTGGCATCGAGGGCGATCACCATCCCTTCGTCAATCCAGGCCAGCGCTTCGCGGGCGATATCGGCTTTATGCGCGTAATGGCTTTTCAGCCGCATGTGAAAAGGGTCGCCGCTGTCCTGGCTGCGCTGATGGATCACTTTGGCCCGGCCGTGGTTGCGCAGCACTTTGCCCTGCGCCTGCAGCTCGCTCAGATCGCGGCGAATGGTTTCCCTGCTGACGTTGAGCTGTTTTGACAAGGTTTCGGTGGTCAGGCTGCTGTGGTTGATCAGGAGATCGACGATCGCCTGCTGGCGGGCTGCTTTCATTTATTCTCATCCCATCATTGATTGAGCGTCTGCATCAGGCAGACGCTCCGGCATGAGATTACGGCGTGACTCCTTTTTTTAAAAGGATATTTCCGTACTTAGCACGCTCTCCTGTGATAACGATCGCAAAGGCTTTTTGCGCCCGGTCGTAGAAGGCAAAGCGGTCAATCCGCACGATATCCGGGCAGGGGGCCTGCGCCGATAGCGCCTGCCGATAGCGCTGTTCCACCGTCGGGTCCAGCGCATCGCCTTCGACGGCGGCCATCATCACCAGCGGCGGCGCGTAGCTGTCTAACTCGAACAGCGGGATAATCGCCTGCAGCAGATCGCTGACCCGCAGGCCATCGGCGCGGATCACCTGTGGCCCCATGCTGTGCGCCGGGAAATGGGCATCGGAAAAAATGATTTCATCCCCATGGCCCATTTCGGCCAGCACTTTCAGCAGCTCCGGCGATATCAGCGGGGAAATGGTTTTGAGCATCTCAGGCTTCCTCTGTTAATTCAGGTTCAGTTTGCGGCCAAAAATAGCGGTAGCGGTACGCGACCTGCGCTCTGGCCTGTTCCGGCGAAGAGAACTCGCCCACGCCATACCAGCCAAACATCGCCGCGCCGGCCACCGTGGTTTCGGCATCATCGAGAACTTTGATCGGTATTCCAAGCCGGTCGGCCTTGATCTGGTTCCACAGCGCGTTGCGGCTGCCGCCGCCCACCAGCAGCAGCTCTTTCGCCCTGAAGCGGCCGATGTTTTCCAGGGTTTGCAGATGCTGCGCCAGCTGGTCGCTTAACCCCTCCAGCGCGGCGCGGTAAAAATGGCCGCGGGTGGTGTTGAGCGTGACGCCCTGCCAGCCGGCGTGCTGGCTGGCGAGCAGGTCGCACTGCATCCTGACGCCCTGGGCGCCGGGCGGGATCGCCTGCGCTTCGGCAATCAGCGTCTGCCACGGCGTGTCAGCGCTCCACAACAGCTTGCGCACCCATTCGAGCACGCCGGAGGCCAGCCACTGCATTCCCGGGTTATAGCGGCCCGGCTGGCTGTCCAGCTCGCAGGTGGAGCCGCTGTAGTCGCAGAGCAGCGAAGTGTCGACCTGGGCGCTGCGCACCATCAGGATCTCCCAGGTCCCGGAGGAGAGCACCGGCTCATCCTGCCCGGCGCCGGCGCCAAACAGAGCGAACTGGGTGTCATGCCCGGCCGAGATAACCGGGATCCCGACGGGAAGGCCCAGCAGCGCAGCGGCCTCCGGCAGCAGGGCGCCGATCGGCTGGCCTGCTTCAACCAGCCGCGGGAACAGGCGGCGCGGCAGGCCGGTCGCCTGCAGGATTGGCGCGCTGAAATCGCGCTGCCGGAGATCGAGCATCTGGCTGGTGCCCGCCATGGTGAGGTCGGTGGTGAACTCCCCGGTCAGCCGATGGTTGATCAGCGACGAAATAAACAGCCAGGCATGGGCCTGCGCCAGCAGCTGCGGGTGGCACTCTTTCAGCCAGATCAGCTTATACAGGGTGTTGAACGCAAACGCGCCGACGCCGGCAATCTGCTGCAGCTGGTGTGCTGGCATATACTGGCTGATATTCTCCATCACCGCCGCGGTGCGCGGGCATTTCCAACTGATGATCGGATACAGCAGGGCACCCTGCTCATCCACCAGCGCGCCATCGACGCCAAAGGTCGTGACGGTGATGCCGCGCACCGTGCAGGAGGCCAGCTGGTCATGGATCTGCCGACAGCAGTCGGCAAAGCGCTGCATAATGGCCTCCAGCGACCACTGGTGCCAGTCGCTGTTCTCCGCCGCGATGTCGCTGGCGTTCGCCGTTGCGGCGCGGGCGATAATGTTTCCCTGTCGGTCAACGGCCATCGCCCGCACGTTGGTGGCGCCGCAGTCGAGGACCAGGATAACGTCTTGCTTCATAGTGACTCCCGAAACAACATCGCCGGATGGCGCGGCGCTTATCCGGCCTACAGACCGCGCGCATCTGTAGGCCAGGTAAGCCTGCGCCACCGGGCGAAACCAACCTGTTAACGCTTATACAGCGGCCCGTAGTTCTGGCAGGCGCGGTAGTCCTGGCCCTCGATATTCATGCCATGCGCAGCCCAGGCGGAGGGGCGGTAGATTTTCGCCGCTTCCACGTTGTGCATGCAGACCGGAATGCGCAGCATGGCGGCGAGGGTAATGAAATCCGCGCCAACGTGGCCGATGGTCAGCACGCCGTGGTTGGCGCCCCAGTTAGCCATCACCGAGTACACATCGCTGAACGGACCCTTGCCGGTCAGGCGTGGGGCAAACCAGGTGGTGGGCCAGGTGGAGTTGGTGCGGGCGTCGAGCTGGTCGTGCATCGCTTTGGGCAGCGCCACGCTCCAGCCTTCGGCAATTTGCAGCACCGGCCCCAGACCTTTGATGATGTTCACCCGGGTCATGGTGAACGGCACGCCGCCTTCGGTCAGGAAGCGGGAAGAGAAGCCGCCGCCGCGGAAGTATTCGTGGATCGCCGGGCACCATTCGGTCGCCGCGAGGCAGGCATCCGCCTCGTTCTGTTCAATCTCCCAGTGAGGTTTCATCGTCGGGTTGCCCTGCGCGTCGCGTTGCTGGCAGGAGCCGTCCAGCGCCGCAGAGCCGGAGTTAATCAGGTGAATAATGCCGTGCTCCGCCCGCCCGGTGAGCGGCTGCCCGGTGACCCGCTCAACGGCGTCCGGCGACCAGTAGGTGCGCACGTCGGCAAACACCTGGGCGGTGCCGGTGAGCTGATGACCCATCAGCATGGCCACGCCGTTGAGGCTGTCGTTTTCGGTAGCGACGACAAATGGCTCGCGCACCCCGTTCCAGTCAAAAGAGCTGTTGAGCAGCGCTTCGGCGGTATCGCCATTGGGGTATTGATCGGTCCAGTGGCGCTGACCCTGGAAACCGGCGGCGATGGCGTTGTAGCCCAGCGACTCCTCCACCAGCCCTTTTTCCGCCAGTTTCGGGTTGCCCTGCATCATGTCGCGGATGCACATCGCCATCAGCAGGCTCTCTTTCAGCACCGCGCGGCTCTGTGTTTCATTGCGCTTATACTGCTCAGCGTTCTGATCTTCGCCGTAGCGGAAGTGTTTATCCGCCCACGCCAGCGCCATCTCCAGCTCGGTTTCATCATAGATTTTCTGATCGATTCGCCGGCGCAGCTCCGTCATGTCGACAGCCTGGACCTTCATGCCGAGCCAGGATTCAAAGAAATTGTGGTCGACGATGGAGCCGGCGATGCCCATTGAGACGCCGCCCAGCGACAGATAGCTTTTCCCTTTCATACTGGCGACGGCCAGGCCGGCGCGCGCGAAGCGCAACAGTTTTTCTTCGACATCCGCCGGGATCGAGGTGTCATCGGCATCCTGCACGTCATGTCCGTAGATGGAGAACGCCGGGATCCCTTTCTGGCTATGGGCCGCCAGCGCGGCGGCCAGATAGACCGCCCCCGGACGTTCGGTGCCGTTAAAGCCCCAGATGGCCTTCGGGCGCAGCGGATCCATGTCGATGGTTTCGCTGCCGTAGCACCAGCAGGGGGTGACGGTGATGGTGACGCCGACGTTCTGGCTGCTGAATTTCTCTTCACAGGCGGCCGACTCGGCCATGCCGGCGATGCAGGTATCGGCAATCACGCACTCCACCCGGGCGCCGCAGGCGTGGCGCAGTTTCTCGCTGATAAGCGCGGCGGTGGCTTTCGCCATGTTCATGGTTTGCGCTTCCAGCGACTCGCGGACCCCCATGCGACGACCATCGATTACCGGGCGGATACCGATCTTCGGTAAGCTGATTTTTTTCATTACAGATCCCTCAGGTTATGCGGATAACAGGTTTAGTTCGTCGCCGCTTGTGAACGGAAACGGGCAAAAATAAAGATGATGGCGAAGCACAGCGCCGGGACCAGTTCGGCGGTCGGGATATTGCCGGCGGCGTCGCTGACAAAGCCCATCACCGGGGTGACGATCCCGCCGCCGATAATGGTCATGACGATAAAGGACGAGCCATATTTGGTGTCCTGGCCCAGATGCTTAATCCCCAGCGAGAAGATGGTCGGGTACTGAATGGACATAAAGGCGCTGCACAGGGTCAGGGCCAGCAGACCGACGTGGCCGCCGCTGAAGGCGGAGAGCAAACAGAGCAGCATGGCGATAAACGCATAGATAGCGAGCACGTTATGCGGTGCAAAGCGGCGGATAAGCCAGGTGCCGGTAAAACGGCCAATAAAGAAGCAGACCATGGTGGCGGTCAGGTAGTTGGCGGCGAAACCGGCCGTCATGCCCGGGATCTCTTCGATAGCGTAGCGAATCAGGTAGCTCCAGCAGGCGGTTTGCGCGCCGACGTAGCAGAACTGGGCCAGCACCGCCCAGCGCCAGTGACGGATGCGCATCAGGCGCGTCAGCGAGGCGAGGAAGGTGCTCTGCGCGCTGTCGCTGTGGTCATCGCTCTGCAGGGAGGGGAAGCGGGTGCAGACGATCAGCAGGGCGACCAGCAGGACGATGGCCACGATAATCATATAGGGGGTTTGTACCGACAGGACCAGGCTGTGCTTCCAGGCGCTGAGCTGTTCTGGCGTCATTTTATCCAGCACATCCTGCGGCTGATGCGGGACGTTAGACAAAATAAGACTCTGGCCAAATACCACGGCAATAATGGCGCCAAATGAGTTAAAGGTCTGGGCCAGATTAAGGCGGAAGTGACCGCCGCTTTCCGGACCGAGAACGGTCACAAACGGGTTGGCCGCCGTTTCCAGGCAGCCAAGCCCGGCGGCGATAATAAATAATCCAATCAAGAATAAAGTGTAGTTCATCACTTCGGCGGCAGGCCAGAACAGCGCGGCGCCGCAGGCATATAAAAACAGACCCGTAAGAATGCCTGCTTTATAGCTGAATTTTTTCATCAGCATCCCAGCGGGGATGGGAATAATAAAATAGCCAAAATAAAAGGCCGACTGAATTAATCCGGCCTGGAAATTAGTCAGGGTAAAGGCCTGTTGAAATTGCGGTAATAAAATATCATTCAGATTATTAGCCACCGCCCACAGAAAAAAGAGGGAGCACAGCAGAGCAAAAGGAATAATGTAGCTCTTACTCTGCCCGCTCTCCATGGCGCGGTAACTTTGCGTTGGTATCGTTGTGTTTCCCATAGCGTCCTCATCAGTTCAGAAGCATTTACAACAGCATTCAGGGCGCAGTCTGGTGCTGCAGCAGACCGCAAAATTAAGTGAGCTCAGGTGACGCGCCGGTGAGTGAAATGAAAGTCACGGCGGAACTCATGACTTCATTTTCAAATAAAAACCGCCTGTTAATATGATGATGGTCACACTTAACGATCTGCGGGCCATTTTATGTGATAATTGTCACTTTAATTTTTCAAAAACGCTGACCGTTTGAGAAAATAAATTCACAAAACCACAACGCTAATGACCGAATGAATGTATATCGTGGAAAACGGGCAAATGTTACAAAGAAATAAAATGCCCGCTTGATGAAATATTATTAAGAACGGGCATTTTAAACACTCTCTTAACCGGCATAATTCCTTTATTTATGCTGGAATAATTGACGCGGCTCACAAAATATAGTCATGAAAATTCCCCTTTGATTATTCAGGTTGATGATGAAGACCATTATTCACCCTATCCCACGGTAGCCGACGATATTTCTGTTGCCCTGCCGTTGACGGATGATGAGTCACCACAAGAGGAACGCAATGGAAAGAAACAGACTGGCCCGGCAGATTATCGATACCTGCCTGGAAATGACCCGCCTGGGGTTAAATCAGGGGACCGCCGGCAATGTCAGCGTGCGCTATCAGGGAGGAATGTTGATCACCCCCACCGGTATCCCGTATGAAAAGCTGACGGAAGACAAGATCGTCTTTATTGATGCCGATGGCCAGCATGAGCAGGGAAAATTGCCCTCCAGCGAATGGCGTTTTCATCAGGCGGCCTACCAGACGCGGCCCGATGCCCAGGCGGTGGTCCACAATCACGCTGTCCATTGTACGGCGGTGTCGATCCTCAACCGGCCCATCCCGGCCATCCACTATATGATCGCCGCGGCCGGCGGGAATTCGATCCCCTGCGCGCCCTATGCCACCTTCGGCACCCGCGAGCTGTCTGAGCATGTCGCGGTAGCGCTGAAGCACCGCAAAGCCACGCTGCTGCAGCATCATGGCCTGATCGCCTGCGAGGCCAGCCTGGAGAAAGCGCTCTGGCTGGCGCATGAAGTGGAAGTCCTGGCCCAGCTCTACCTCAGCACCCTGGCGATTATCGACCCGGTACCGGTGCTGGATGACGAGGCGATCGCCATCGTGCTGGAGAAGTTCAAAACCTACGGATTACGTATTGAAGAGTGATGCCGCAACGCTAACAGGAGAGACGCGATGGCAAACCGAATGATCCTCAACGAAACGGCGTGGTTTGGCCGGGGGGCGATAAACGCATTAACCGATGAAGTAGCGCGGCGCGGCTATCGCAAAGCATTGATCGTCACCGACAGCACCCTCGCCCGCTGCGGCGTGGCGGCGAAAGTCACCGACAAACTGGATGCCGCCGGGCTGGCATGGGATATGTTCAGCGACGTGATCCCAAACCCGACCATTGCCGTGGTCCAGCAGGGGCTGCAGGCCTTTCAGCGCAGCGGGGCGGATTACCTGATCGCCATCGGCGGCGGTTCGCCGCAGGATACCTGTAAGGCGATCGGTATTATTCAGCGTAACCCGGAATTCGCCGATGTCCGTAGCCTCGAGGGGCTGTCGCCCACCCGTCAGCCCAGCGTGCCGATCTTCGCGGTGCCGACCACCGCGGGTACCGCGGCGGAGGTGACGATTAACTATGTCATCACCGATGAAGAACAGCGGCGTAAGTTCGTCTGCGTCGATCCGCATGATATCCCGCAGGTGGCCTTTATCGATGCCGATATGATGGACGCCATGCCGCCGGCGCTGAAGGCGGCCACCGGCGTGGACGCCCTGACGCACGCTATCGAAGGATATCTCACCCGCGGCGCCTGGGCTTTGACTGATGCGCTGCACCTCAAGGCCATCGAGATCATTGCCGGGGCGCTGCGCGGCTCGGTTGCCGGGGATGCCGGCGCGGGCGAAGCCATGGCGCTCGGCCAGTACGTCGCGGGGATGGGATTTTCCAACGTCGGGCTCGGGCTGGTGCACGGCATGGCGCATCCGCTCGGCGCTTTTTACAACACGCCGCACGGCGTGGCGAATGCCATCCTTTTGCCGCACGTGATGCGCTTTAATGCTGAGGCGACGGGGGAAAAATATCGCGATATCGCCCGGGCGATGGGCGTCAGGGTGGAAGCGTTAAGCCTGACTGCCGCGCGCGAGGCGGCAGTGGAGGCGGTCTGCCAGCTAAACCGCGATGTCGGTATTCCCGGCCATCTGCGCGAGGTGGGCGTCAGGAAAGAGGATATTCCGGCGCTGGCGCAGGCGGCGCTGGAGGATGTGTGTACCGGCGGTAACCCGCGTGAGGCGAGCCTGGCCGATATCGTCGGGTTATATCAGGCGGCCTGGTGATTGCCTGGCCCGGGTAAAGCAGGCAGTGCCGGAGGCAGTTACCCTGCACCGGCGCACCTCTTAACGATGGTTAGCGCGTCAGCCGCAGCTGCTGCAGATTGCCATCCAGCTGGAGGTCGGTCTGCAGGCGGGCCACTTCCCGGCAGGTGAAGGCCATCTCCTGATGCGCGGCCAGCTTTTTGCGCCACTTCTCCGGCACCTCGGCCAGACGGGCGTACAGCCCCTCCAGGTCCTGAAACTCGTTCAACAGCTGGGCGGCGCTTTTGGGGCCAATGCCCGCCACGCCCGGCACCTTCGAGCTGCTGATCCCCGCCAGCCCCCAGTAATCCGCCAGTTGCTCCGGAGTGACACCGAACTCGCTGGCGATAAAGGGCGCGTCCAGCCAGCGCTTCTGAAAGTAGTCGCGGATGCGGATGGTGGGCGACAGCAGCTGACAGTAGCCTTTGTCGGTGGAGACAATGGTGGCCTGATGGCCCGCCTGGGCCACCTTTACCGCCAGGGTGGCGGCGAGGTCGTCCGCTTCGCTGCCCGGCGAGGCCCAGCAGCGGATCCCCCGCTGTTCGAAGGCGGTCCGCAGCGCTGGCATCTCGGCCACCAGCGTTTCCGGCATCGGCGCGCGGCCGGCTTTGTACTCCGGCAGGCGCTGGTGGCGCCAGCCGTGGGCGCGATCCTCATCATCGAACACCGCCACCGCGTGGGTGGGCTGACTGTGGACGATCAGCTGCTCCAGCGCATGCAGGCAGGTATCGACGCAGGGCGAACCCTGCACCGCATGAATGCGGCGGATCAGATTTAACGCGTCGACGATTAACAGATGAACAGCCACAGATACCCCCTTATTCTCAGCGTCTTTAGGGTAACATCGCCATCGGATCGAGGCTATCTGCGCCTGAACAATCAGGAAGATAACGCGCAAATTTCGCTAACTGACCGCCATCAGCGGGCTGATGACGCCCGGCGCGGGTTCGCCGTACCACACCGCTTCGCGCACCGGGACCGGTTTGGCGATAAGCCCGAGGGCGTAAAAGCGATCGGCGATGGTCTGCTGGGCGCGGATCACCGACAGATCCATCGGCCGCGGGCGATGGCTGCGGCGGGCGAGGGCCATGCTCAGCGACCGGGCGTCAATCCCCAGCTCTGCCGAGAGTAAGCGGGCCGCTTCGCCACGATGTGAGTCGATAAACTGCCCGGTGTGGGTCAGCTCCGTCAGCAGACGGCGCATGATATCGCCGTGCTGAGCGAGGTAGTCCCGTCGCGAAAGATAAAACTGATGGTTGTTGACTCGTCCTTCGCCGCTGGCGACCACCCGCAGCTCGCCGGTGTGTTCGGCGTCGCTGAGCAGCGGGTCCCACATCATCCAGGCGTCAACCGCCAGGTAGTCGCTGGCGGTCAGCGGATATTTCGGCGGGGTATAGACCACCCGCACGTCGTTCAGACCCAGGCCGGCGTCCTCGAGGATCTGCAGCAGCAGCCAGTGGACATTCGACCCTTTATTGAGGGCGATGCGTTTACCGCGCAGATCGCTGAGCTGGCGAATGTCGCTCTCCTGCGGGACGACCATCGCCACGCTGCGCGGCGCCGGCGGCTCCCACGCCACGTACATCAGTTCGCTATTGCTGGCCTGGGCAAACACCGGCGGCGCTTCTCCGGTGGTGCCGAAGTCGATCTCGTTGCAGGCGAGGGCGTGGAGGAGCTGCGGTCCGGCAGGAAACTCACTCCACAGCACGTTGACGCCGAGGCTGGCGAAGGCGGTTTCCAGACTCTGACGGGCTTTCAGGATCCCGAGGCTGCCGAAGCGCTGGTAGCCAATGCGCAGTTCGCGATCGGCCCCGGCTGCGTTGGCGAACGCCCGCGGCGGCGCAGGCGGGCGGCGGCGGCTTTTGATCAGCCCGAGGTTAGCGAGCTGGGTGCGCAAGGTATGCCGGCTGATCCCCAACAGCGCGGCCGCCTGGCTCTGGTTATCGTCGCAATGCGCCATGGCGTGGCGAATCAGGGCGCTGGTCACTCGCTGCCACAGCGGCTCGCCGGGAAGCGCCAGCTGGTGGCGAATAAAGTCGTCCAGTTCATGATCGCTCGCCGGCGCCGGGGCGTCGTTGAGCGTCGCCAGGCGCAGCTGGGCAGGACTGATCTCCTCTTCTTTACTGAGCAGCACCGCGTTGTGCAGGGTGTTTTCCAGCTCGCGAATATTGCCCGGCCACGAATAGTCCATCAGCCGGGCCAGTGATTCCGGCGCCAGACGCAGGGTTGGCCGCCCGAGGCGCCGGGCGTAGAGTGATAAAAAGTGGTGCGCCAGCAGCGGGATATCCTGCCGACGCTGGCGCAGCGGCGGCAGCGGCACCACCGCGATATTCAGTCGATAGTAGAGATCCTCGCGAAAGCGGCGCTCGCGGATCGCCTGGGCCAGGTCGACGTGGGTGGCGGCAATCACCCGGACATTCACTTTAATCGCTTTGCGTGAGCCGACGCGGGTAATTTCACGCTCCTGCAGCACTCGCAGCAGCTTGACCTGCAGCGGCAGGCTTAATTCGCCGATCTCGTCCAGCAGCAGCGTCCCCCCTTCCGCGGCTTCAAACCAGCCGGGCTGTCCCTGCTGCGCGCCGGTGAAGGCGCCTTTCTCATGGCCGAACAGTTCGGCTTCGGCGAGGCTCTCGGTCAGCGCGCCGCAGTTAACGGCCAGAAACGGCTGCTGGCGACGGGCGCTGTGATGATGGAGATAGCGCGCCACCACCTCCTTGCCGGTGCCGGTTTCGCCCACGATCAGCACGGTCGCCTCCGTTGGCGCGAGCTTGTCCAGCAGGCTCTGGAAGGCCTTCGACGCCGGGTCGATCAGCGCGGGAGCGGTGGAAGGGGATTCTGGGTTCAGCATAGCGGGCCTCCGATCGTTGACGCTCTGAACTTATCCTGCGGCGGCCGCAGAAACCAGAGGGGGAAGGCCCGCGGCTGTTGCAAATGCGCCAGCGGATGCGCGGCGGCTGCGCGATTTGCAACAGCGTGGCGCGGCGAAGCCGTTTTCAGTGCATTGATTTTAAAAGATTAATTTTTTATTCACCATTGGCATGATTATCGCTAACACTCATATAACCAAATTAAAACATCTCTTCGATAAATATCGGATATGGTTATATAGGAAATAGATAATGACGCAGCAAGCTCCCGACAAGATCAATGTCTTCTGGTTCTTACCTACCCATGGCGATGGCCGTTATCTGGGTACCACCGAGGGTGGACGCCCGGTCGATTTACCTTATCTGCAGCAGGTGGCGTTGGCGGCCGACAGTCTGGGCTACTACGGCGTGCTGATCCCCACCGGTAAAAGCTGTGAAGATTCGTGGCTGGTGGCCTCGGCGCTGGCGCCGTTGACCCGCCGTCTGCGCTATCTGGTGGCGGTCAGGCCGGGCCTGCAGCCGCCAACCCTGGCGGCGCGGATGGCGGCCACCCTCGACCGTTTATCGGAAGGTCGGCTGCTGATCAACGTCGTTACCGGCGGCGACCCGGTGGAAAACAAAGGCGACGGTATCTTCCTCAGCCACAGCGAGCGCTATCAGGTGACCCGCGAATTTCTCGATGTTTACACCCGCCTGCTGCGCGGGGAAAAAGTGGACTATCACGGTGAGCATATTCATGTGGAAGGTGCTGAAGTGCTGTTCCCGCCGGTACAGGAGAATGGCCCGCCGCTCTATTTCGGCGGCTCTTCTGAGGCGGCCATTGATGTGGCGGCCGAGCAGATCGACAGCTATCTGACCTGGGGCGAACCCCCGGAACTGGTGGCGGAGAAGCTGGCGGTGGTGCGCGATCGCGCCGCGGCCCGCGGACGCACCCTGCAGTACGGCATTCGTCTGCACGTCATTGTGCGCGAAACGGAAGAAGAGGCATGGGCCGCCGCCGACCGGCTGATCGCCCATCTTGACGACGATACCATTGCCCAGGCGCAAAAGATCTTCGCCCGCATGGACTCGGCCGGCCAGGCGCGGATGAGCGCCCTGCATCAGGGGTCGCGCGATAATCTGCGCATTGCGCCCAATCTGTGGGCCGGCGTCGGACTGGTGCGCGGCGGCGCGGGTACCGCGCTGGTAGGTAATCCGCAGCAGGTAGCGGAACGCATCCGCGAATATCAGGCGCTCGGCATCAGCAACTTTATCTTCTCCGGCTACCCACATCTGGAAGAAGCGCACCGCTTTGCTGAGCTGGTGATGCCTCTGTTGCCGCTGGAAAACGCGGCCTCGTCGAAGGCGCGTAGCGTGAACACCGGTCCGTTTGGCGAAACCATCGGCGGCGATAAGCGCCCGGTGCGCCAGGTCAGCGCCAGCTGATGGCCCGGAGCGCGACCATGAGACAGCATACCGGAGGAGGGCTGCGATGAGTGCAGAACCGCATATCGTGATTATCGGCGGCGGCTTTAGCGGCGCGGCGGTGGCGATTGAGCTGCTGCGCCTGGCGCCGAACGGGGTGCGCGTGACGCTGCTGGAGCCGCGCCAGTCCCCCGGGGCAGGGGTGGCCTACTCCACTGCGGAGCCGACGCACCGGATTAACGTCCCGGCCGCTCGCATGCAGCTGGCCGGCGACGAAGAGGGCGCCTTCGATCATTGGTACCGCCATCAGCCTGCCTTTGACGTCGATGTGCAGGCGCTGCGCCCGGACGGTTCCGTCTACCCTCAGCGCGGCCAGTTTGGTCGTTATGTGGCGCAGCGTTTTGCCGACGCCGTGGCGTCCAGCGGCGGACGGCTTCGCCACCTGCGCGATCGGGCGCTCGCTTTTCATCAGGGGACGGTGACCACCGACGGCGGCCTGCAGCTTAAGGCCGATCTGCTGGTGCTGGCGATCAGTCATCCACCGCCTTCGCTGCCGCCGCAGGCCGAAGCCTGGCGTCATCATCCGGCGCTGATTGCCAACCCGTGGCAGCCCGGCGCGCTCGATGCCATCGCCCCGCACGCCCGGGTGGCGGTGATGGGCACCGGATTAACCATGGCCGATACGGTCGCGACGCTGGACCGGCTGGGCCACCGCGGCAGTATCGTCGCCTTTTCGCGCCACGGCCTGCTGTCGCGCGGCAACCTTAGCGGCGCAGGGACAACCTGGCCCGGCGACTATCAGCAGGGCAACCTGCGTCAGCGCCTGCGTCAGATCCGCCTCGACGTCGCGTATGCGGCGCAGCAGGGCCTGAGCTGGCAGGTGGTGCTGGATGCGGTTCGTCAGCAGGGGCAGCGGATCTGGCAGGCGCTCAGCGTCGCCGATCGCCAGCGTTTTCTGCGCCATCTGCGCCATTACTGGGATGTCCACCGCTACCGCGTGGCGCCGCAGGTCGCCGAGGTGCTGGAGGCGCGCCAGCGCACGGGCAGTCTACAGGTGCAGGCGGCCAGGCTACTGTCGATAAGCGGTGAAGGCGAAACGCTGCGTCTGACGCTGGCGCGGCGCGGCGGCGGCGTGCAGACCCTGAGCGTCGATCACCTGATCCTGACGACCGGACCCGCACACCGCGCCCTGACCGACAGCCAGCCATTTTTACAGGACCTCGCCCGCCGCGGCCTGATTCGCGCCGATGCCCTCGGCATGGGCCTGGAGGTGGACAGCCGTTCCCGGGCAGTGGCTGAGCCGCACGTTGAGGCGCCGCCGGTGCTGGTGGCCGGTCCGGCCGCCCGCGGGCGTTTTGGCGAACTGATGGGCCTGCCGCAGGTAGCCGACCATGCCGCCGACGTGGCGGCGCAAGCGTTACTCACGCTCGGGATCCCGCTGGACTCCCGATGTCCTGCGTACTGAATACCTCCCTTTATTTTCCCTGATTCATTTTGCCGCGTGCGCCCCGGCGACGGGCCGCGCTATGGAGATTGCTATGTCATCACAACGTGAAATTCGTCTTAACGCTTTCGATATGAACTGCGTCGGCCATCAGTCGCCGGGCCTGTGGGCGCATCCCCGGGATCGCTCCTGGCAGTATAAAGATCTGGAGTACTGGGTGGATCTGGCGCGGCTGCTGGAGCGCGGCAAGTTCGACGGGCTGTTTATCGCCGACGTGCTGGGGATCTATGACGTACTGAACGGCAGCGGCGACGCGGCGATCCGCCAGGCGACGCAGGTTCCGGTCAACGATCCGCTGGCACTGATCACCCCGATGGCGCTGGTGACGGAGCATCTGGGCTTCGGCCTGACCGCCTCGCTGTCGTTTGAGCATCCTTACCCCTTCGCTCGTCGTCTGTCGACGCTCGATCATCTGACCAAAGGGCGGGTGGGCTGGAATATCGTCACCTCCTATCTGGAGAGCGGGGCGCGCAATATCGGCCAGCAGACTCAGACCGATCATGACACCCGCTATGACTATGCCGATGAGTATTTGCAGGTGATCTACAAACTGCTGGAGGGAAGCTGGGAGGACGGGGCGGTGCTGCGCGACAGAGAGCGGAAGATCTTCAGCGATCCGCGGAAAATCCATCCCATTAACCATCAGGGACAGTTCTTTTCCGTGCCGGGGATCCACCTCTGCGAGCCATCCCCGCAGCGCACGCCGGTGCTGTATCAGGCGGGGGCGTCCAGCCGCGGCAAACAGTTCGCCGCCGGCCATGCCGAATGCGTCTTCGTCGCAGCGCCGTCGAAGGTGCTGCTGAAGAAGACGGTGGCGGATATTCGCCGCCGGGCAGTTGAGGCGGGGCGCGATCCGCACAGCATCCTGATCTTCAACCTGCAGACGGTGATTGTCGGCGACACCGACCGTGAGGCGCAGGCGAAGTGGCAGGAATATAAGCAGTACGTCAGCTATGAAGGCGCGCTGGCGCTGCTCTCCGGCTGGACGGGGATCGATTTCGGCCAGTATCAGCCGGATCAGGTGCTGAAGTATCTGCACACCAACGCCATTCAGTCGGCGGTGGAGGCCTTTTCGACCGCTGATCCGAACCGCCAGTGGACGGTGCAGGCCCTGGCCGATTGGGCGGGGATCGGCGGCTTCGGTCCGCTGGTGGTTGGCAGCGCGCAAACCGTGGCGGACGAACTGCAGTCCTGGGTCGAAGAGACGGACGTCGATGGCTTTAACCTCGCCTATGCCGTCACTCACGAAACCTTCCGCGACGTCGTCGAGCTGCTGGTGCCTGAGCTGCAAAAGCGCGGCGTCTTTAAGCAGGAGTACCGCGAGGGGACCCTGCGCGAAAAACTGTTCGGCGCCGGCCCGCGTCTGGCCGCGCCTCACCCGGGCGCCAGCTACCGCCGCGATGCGCGCACGGCGGCATCGGTAGAGGAGAAGGTGACATGATCGCTATCGATGACCTGCATAAAAGTTACCGCACGGCGGATGGCCGGCTCAGCGCGGTGCTGAAAGGGCTGTCGCTGCAGGTGCCTGAGCGCTCCATCACCGCGGTGGTGGGGCCGAGCGGCGCCGGTAAATCAACCCTGGCGCGCTGCATCAGCCTGCTGGAGCAACCGGACAGCGGCAGCATTCGTATCAATGGCCAGGATCTGTCGGCGCTGTCCGGCGAGGCGCTGCGCCGGGAACGGCGGGCGATTGGCACCGTTTTCCAGTCTTCGGCGCTGTTGAGCCGCAGGACCGCCTGGGAGAATGTCGCCCTGCCGCTGGCGTGGCTGGGCGTGGTGGAGCGCGATATCAAGGCGCGGGTTGGCGAGCTGCTGGAGAGCGTCGGCCTGAGCCACAAAGCGGATGCCTGGCCGGCCCAGCTCTCAGGTGGCCAGCGCCAGCGGATCGGCATTGCCCGCGCGCTGGCGCTGCGCCCGTCCGTTCTGCTGGCGGATGAAGCCACCTCCGGCCTCGATCCTCAGGCCACGGCCTCGGTGCTGGCTCTGCTCAAGCGGCTGCGTGACGAGTACCAGCTGGCGATCGTCCTGATCACCCATGAAATGGACGCGGTGCGCACGGCGGCGGATGCGGTGGCGGAGATCCGCGACGGGACGATCGTCCAGTACGGGCGGATCGAAGATCTGCTGGCGCGCCCCGATTCTCTGCTCGGCCAGCAGCTGTTGCCGCTGACGCCGGCGGCAGCGACCCACAGCGATCTGCTGCTGCGTCTGAGCTACCGCTGGGATGTGCCGGTGGCCACCGACTGGATCAGCCGCCTGAGCCAGCAGTGGGCGCTGCAGATCGATCTCCTTGGCGGTCACGTCGAGGTGATCAATGGTCGGCTGGCCGGTCGCCTGCAGGCCGGAGTGCGTTTTCAGGGCGAACGCCTGTCGCCCGCGCGACTGCAGGGCCTGCTGGCGCAGCTCGGTATTACGGCGGAGATCCTCGACAGCGCGCCATTGCTCAGGGAGGCGGTATGAAACCGACAGTCATCAGCCAGGATACCCCCTGGGGCGAAATCCCTTCGCTGCTGCTCCCCGCCTATGGCGAAACCTGGCTGATGGTGGCCATTGTGATGCTGTTTGTCGTCACGCTGGGGGGGCTGGTGGGGGTGGTGTTGTTTAACGCCTCGCCGCGGGGCTTATTTCCGCACGCACTGCTGTACCGGCTGCTGAACTGGGTGGTCAATATGGGACGTTCGCTGCCGTTTCTGGTGCTGATGGCCGCCATTATCCCGTTCACATACTGGCTGACCGGCACCACGATTGGCATCCCCGCCGCGGTGGTGCCGATGATCGCCGCCGGCGTCCCGTTCTTTGGCCGTCTGGTGGAGAACGCGCTGCGCGAGTTGCCGGCGGAGGTCACCGCAGTGGGGGTCGTCTGCGGCGGGTCGCGCTGGCAAATCATTGCCAGCGCGCAGCTCAGTGAAGCCTTGCCCGCGCTGGTGGCGGCGGTGACGCTAAACCTGGTCTCGATGATTGAGTATTCGGCTATCGCCGGAACCATCGGCGCCGGCGGCATCGGCTACCTGGCCGTGGTGTACGGCTATCAGCGCTTCGACAACCACATCATGATCGCGACGATTGTTGCCCTGATCGCCACGATCCAGTTGATTCAATTTTTGGGTGACCGTCTGGTCAACCGTTTACGCCACACGCAGGGGAACCTTGTATGACAACAGAGCAATTTGAGTTACGTAAAGCGCGGCGCTGGCCCTGGCTGGCGGCGCTGGCGGTGATAATCCTGCTCGCCATCGCCTTCTGGTGGTGGCGGGGACATACCCAAAGCCAGCAGGTGGTCTTCGGCAGCACGTTAAAAATTCACTACGAGCCGGCGATGGCCGGCGAGCAGCGGATCATTGAGTATATTAATCAGCATATTGCGCCCGATTACGGTCTGAAACTGGAGGCGGTGGGGGTGCAGGATCCGGTACAGGCTGACCGCGCGGTAGCGGAAGGTCAGTATGCCGGGACGATCTATCAGCATCAGTGGTGGCTTAAACAGGTGGTGGACGCTAACGGCTTTGCGCTGTCGACCACGGTGCCGGTGTTCCAGTGGGCGTTTGGCATCTATTCCGACCGCTACTCGTCGGTACAGGCGTTGCCCAACGGCGCGACCATTGTCGTGCCTGACGATGGCGCCAATCAGGGGCAGGCCCTGTGGCTGCTCCAGCGCATTGGGTTGATCTCGCTCGACCCGGCGGTGGAGCCGCGCACGGCGAAGCTGAAAAATATTGTCGGTAACCCGCATCAGTTTGTCTTTAAAGAGCTGGATCTGCTGACCATGCCGCGGGCGTTAAATTCGGTGGATGCCGCCATCGGCTATGTCTCGCAATTTGACGCCGGGAAAGTGCCGCGTGAGAAAGGCATATTATTCCCGCCGGCGCCGCGCACCTTTGCTTCGCAATTAGTGATTGGTACACCGTATTTATCGCAGGAAAATATTGTCAAATTAAAACAGGCTTTTTCTGACCCGCGGATCCAGACGTGGTTAAAAACCACCGATGACCCGCTGGTAAAAGACGTATTAGTTCCAGTGTCCGCGGAATAAGCGTCCTGCACGACGTCTATTTTCGTTGTTATTTATTTCCCTTGAGGATGCGCGAAAGCGCGTCCTTTTTGTGCTGGTAATATTTATTAACTTATTGATTATATTGATTTTTATAGAATGATTTGTTGTTTTGATTCTCGTCGCGCGCGGTCTATAACCGCTGATGACCTGCACAAAATAATAAGGTGAAAAAATGAGTACATTACCAGTGGATAATCCCGGTATCGCTTCGGTACCGGTCAGTAGCGTCGGGGATGTGGCGCGGCTAATTAATTCCGGCAAGGAACAAGCGAAATATGCGCGGATGATTGTCTTCCTCGCGCTGGGGGGCGTTTTTCTCGACGCATATGACTTAACCACGCTCTCCTACGGTATTGATGACGTTGTACGTGAATTTCAGCTCTCACCGCTGCTGACCGGCCTGGTGACTTCGTCCATTATGGTCGGGACTATCGTCGGCAATATTATCGGCGGCTGGCTGACCGATAAATATGGTCGCTATTCGGTTTTTATGGCCGATATGTTCTTTTTCGTGATTTCGGCTATCGCCGCCGGGCTGGCGCCGAACGTCTGGGTGTTGATTGGCGCCCGCTTCCTGATGGGCATCGGCGTTGGCATCGACCTGCCGGTAGCGATGTCCTATCTGGCCGAGTTTTCCCGCTTTGCCGGCAAAGGCAACAAAGCGGCTCGCCTCGCGGCGTGGTGCCCGATGTGGTACGCCGCCTCAACCGTCTGCTTTCTCATTATCTTCGGCCTCTATTTCCTGCTGCCGCAGGAGCATCTTGACTGGCTGTGGCGCGCCTCCCTGCTGTTCGGCGCCGTGCCGGCACTGCTGATTATTGCCGTCCGCAGTCGATTTATGAATGAATCCCCGCTGTGGGCGGCGAACCAGGGCGATCTGACCTCTGCAGTGCGTATTTTACGCGACTCCTGGGGGATCCATGCCCATGAGGTCCCGGCGGCGAAGCCCGCGCCAGCGCCGAAAGTGAGCTTCCGCGTGCTGTTCGAAAAACCCTACCGCGAGCGGACTATCGTCGCCGGGGTGATGAATATCTGTATCTCCTTCGAGTACACGGCGATTGCCTTTTTCCTGCCGTCAATTCTTGCCCAGTTCCTCGGGGCTGGCGTCTTCGAAACTATTTCGGCATCGCTGGGGCTGAACGCCCTGTTTGCTTTTACCGGCGGGCTGCTCGGTATGCATCTGGCGTGGAAATATCCTTCGCGTCATGTGGCGATAGCCGGCTTCGCCCTGCAGTTTGTGGCGCTGATTGTGCTGGCGCTGGTGGGGCAACCGCACGCGACGGCAGGTATCGTGCTGGCTATCGCGATGCTGGGGCTGTGGCTGTTCGCCGAAGGGTTTGGCCCGGGGGCGCAGCTGATGATCTACCCGGCGCTCTCCTATCCTACTGCCATTCGCGCCACCGGGGTCGGTTTCAGCCGGGCACTCTCCGGGATCGGCAGCGCGCTGGCGTTGTTTATTCTGCCGCTGCTGCAGGCCTCCCTCGGCACGCAGATGTTCTGGGTGGTCTCGCTTGCCGCCATTATTCCCATTTTCTTCCTGCTGGCGGTCCGTCATGAACCGACGCGAGAAGATATCGACGCACTCCATGAATAAGGAACTGACAATGACCCTGCTCTCCACTGGCACCGATTATGACGCGCTGGCGGCCGCCTTCCGCCCGATATTCACCCGTATCGCCCAGGGCGCTGCGGAGCGCGAACAGCAGCGCATTCTGCCCGATGAGCCGATCCGCTGGCTGAAAGAAGCGGGCTTCGGCACGCTGCGTATCCCGCGCGAGAAGGGCGGCTGGGGCGCTTCGCTGCCGCAGCTCAGCGCGCTGCTGATCGAGCTGGCGCAAGCGGACTCTAACCTGCCGCAGGCCCTGCGCGCGCACTTTGCCTTTGTGGAAGATCAGCTGAATCAGCCGGATTCCGCCGGGCGCGACCGCTGGTTTCGTCGCTTCCTCGACGGTGAGCTGGTGGGCAGCGGCTGGACGGAGATCGGCGCGGTTAAGCTGGGAGAGGTGAACACCAGAGTGACGCCGACAGAGGGCGGCTGGCGACTCGACGGCGAGAAGTTTTACAGCACCGGCGCGCTGTACGCCGACTGGATCGATGTGTTTGCCCGGCGCAGTGATACCGCCGGCGATGTGATAGCCCTGGTCAGCACCCAGCAGACCGGCGTGGCGCGGGAAGATGACTGGGATGGCTTTGGCCAGCGGTTGACCGGCAGCGGGACCACCCGCTTTACCGGCGCTCGGGTGGAAACCGAACATGTCTATGATTTTGCCCAGCGCTTTCGCTATCAGACCGCCTTCTACCAGCATGTGCTGCTGGCGACCCTCGCGGGCATTGGCCTGGCGGTTGAGCGGGATGCCGCGCAGGGCGTCAAACATCGCTCCCGGATGTACAGCCACGGCAACGCCGCCGTGCCGCGCGATGACGCTCAGGTTCTGCAGGTCGTTGGGCAGATCAGCAGCTGGGCATGGGCGACCCGGGCCGCGGTCCTGCAGGCCGCGGAATCGCTGCAGCAGGCCTATGTGGCGCACGTCAGCGACGACGAAGCATTGATTGCCCGGCGTAACCAGCTGGCGGAAGTGGAAGCGGCGCAGGCGCAGGTGATCGCCAGCGACTGGATCCCGCGGGCGGCGACGGAGCTGTTTAATGCCCTCGGGGCGTCGGATACGCGAACTCGCCTTGCGCTGGATCGCCACTGGCGCAATGCGCGGACGGTTGCCTCGCATAATCCGGTGATTTATAAGGCACGTAATATCGGTAACTGGCTGGTGAACGGTGAAGCGCCCACCTTTATCTGGCAGATAGGCAATGGTGAGAAAACGGCGGGGTAAGCCTGTCGGCGACGGGAGGCGCAGTGCTTCCCGTCGTCAGGAAAATCAAGGTTTATCCAGCGACCAGGTGGCGCTGCGCACGTCGACTTTCACCGGCAGCAGGCCGATGCGCGTAAAGGTATCCGCCAGCGCCTGCTGTTCGTTATACACCGCCGGGGTCATGCGTTCGGCACCGTAGGGCAGGCGGGCCAGGGTCTTCAGCCAGATGGCTTTATCCAGTCCGGTTGAGGTCGACAGCAGCCCGGCGGCCTCGTCCTGATGGCTGTTCGCCCACGCGCTGAGTTTACCCAGCTCATCCACCACCTGCTTTGCTGTCTCCGGGTAGGTATCTGCAAACTTGCGGCTGGCGAGATAGAAGGTGTAGTGAGGCACCAGCCCCTCGGCATTGCGGATCTGTCGGGCTTTCGCGTTGGTTTCCACTTCTGCGAGGAACGGATCCCAGATCACCCACGCATCAATCGCCCCGCGCTGGAAAGCGGCGCGGGCATCCGCCGGCGGCAGATAGACCGGGGTGATGTCTTTATAGCTGAGGCCCGCTTTTTCCAGTGCGGCAACCAGCAGGTAGTTGACGTCAGACCCCTTGTTCAACCCCACGCGCTTGCCCTTCAGGTCGGCCACGCTGTGGATTGCCGACTGTTCAGGCACCACAATCGCTTCCGTTTTCGGGTTAGCGGGGGAATGGGCAAGGTAGACCAGATCGGCTTGCGCCGCCTGGGCAAAGGCCGGAGGCGCATCGCCGGTCGCGGCCAGATCGATACTACCGACGTTCAGCCCCTCCAGCATTTGCGGTCCGGCGGGGAATTCGACCCAGCGTACGGCAATGCCCTGTTTTTTCAGGCTCTCATCCAGCGTGCCGCGGTACTTCAGCAGCGCGAAGATATTCGCCTTTTGATAGCCGATGTTGACGGTTTCCGGCGCTTTGGCCAGCGCGGAGGTAGAGAGGGCGGCGAGGACCAGCAGCCAGGCGGGGCGGAATCGGTTGGACATTGTCTGTTCTCCTTAGCGGTTTTGCGTAAGGTAACAAACAGCGCTTATAACCATTAAATAACTAAAATTTTATTGATATAACAAAAAGAGTTATTCAGGACGATGACCCGACACGCCGACGCGTGCCGGGTCTGAGGATTAATCGCAGGCGACGATCTTCATCGCCAGGCCACCGCGAGAGGTTTCCCGGTACTTGGCGTTCATGTCTTTACCGGTTTTGTACATGGTCTCGATCACTTTATCGAGGCAGACGCGCGGCTCGCTGGTCCGGCGCAGCGCCATTCGCGCGGCGTTGACCGCTTTCACGGCGGCGATAGCGTTGCGTTCGATACACGGCACCTGCACCTGGCCGGCAACCGGGTCGCAGGTCAGGCCGAGGTTATGCTCCATGGCGATCTCTGCCGCGATGCACACCTGACCCGGACTACCGCCCAGCAGTTCCGCCAGACCGGCCGCCGCCATCGAGCAGGCGACGCCCACTTCACCCTGGCAGCCGACTTCGGCGCCGGAGATTGACGCGTTCATCTTATACAGCGAACCAATCGCGCTGGCGACCAGCATATAGCGGGCCAGAGAGTTGCTGTTCACCTTGCGGATAAACTTGTCGTAGTAGGCCAGCACCGCTGGCACGATACCGCAGGCGCCGTTGGTTGGCGCGGTAACGACCCGGCCACCGGCGGCGTTCTCTTCGTTCACCGCCAGGGCGAACATATTGATCCAGTCGACCACCGCCATCGGATCGCTGTTGGTGGTGTCCTGACTCACCAGCATGCGGCGCAGCGCGGCGGCCCGGCGCGGCACGCGCAGTTTGCCCGGCAGAACGCCTTCGGTGGTGATGCCGCGTTCGATACCGGCGCTCATCACTTCCCATACCGCGGCAAAGTGTTGCTCCAGCGCTTCTTTGCTGTGCAGCGCCAGTTCGTTCTGCATCATCAGCCCAGAGAGCGACAGCCCGGTTTCACGGCAGTGACGCTGCAGGTCGGCGGCGTTTTTATAAGGGTAAGGAACCGCAACCGGCGCATCGGCGATCTGGCCGAAGTGCGCTTCGTCGACGATAAAGCCGCCGCCGATAGAGTAATACGTCTGGCTGTAGATCACCTTGTCACCGGCCAGGGCGGTAATGCGCATGCCGTTCTCATGCAGCGACAGGTTGTCGGCATGGAAATTCATGCACTGATCGACCGGGAAGTCCACTTCGTGCTGACCGTTGGCCAGCATCAGGCGGACATGGGTGTTAACGTCCTGAATAAAGCCCGGAATGGCGTCGATGTCGACGGTGTCCGGCAGGTTGCCGGCGAGTCCCATGATAATCGCGATGTCGGTATGGTGGCCTTTACCGGTCAGGGAGAGGGAGCCATAGACGTCGACGACGACTTTGCTGACGTCGGCCAGCAGGCCGCGTGCGATCAGATCGTCAGTGAATTGTTTGCCCGCTTTCATCGGTCCAACGGTATGGGAGCTGGAAGGGCCAATGCCGATTTTAAAGATATCGAATACGCTGATCATATGTATTCCCGTGCTGTCGGAAAGCGCGCCGCCGTTAAGCGGCGCGGGGGGAGGTATTGACTGAATTAGCTGAACAGCGAGTAGAAGATCGCGGAGATGGCAATCAGACCCATAATTACCACGAAGACGTTGCTGATATGGCCGCTGTATTTACGCATCGCCGGCACTTTCTGAATCGCGTACATCGGCATCAGGAACAGGATCATCGCGATAATCGGGCCGCCAAGGGTCTCGATCATCCCGAGGATGCTCGGGTTCAGCGTCGCCACAATCCAGGTGGTCACCAGCATGAACAGCGCGGTCAGCTTGTTCAGTTTGTTGACTTCGATAGATTTGCCTTTACTGCGCAGGGATTTAATCACCATGCCGTTAAAGCCTTCGCGGGCGCCCAGATAGTGGCCGAGGAAGGATTTGGTGATGGCGATCATCGCGATGATCGGTGCCATCCAGGCGATAACCGGCGCGTTAAAGTGGTTTGCCAGGTAAGACAGAATCGAGATGTTCTGCTCTTTCGCCGCCGCCAGGTCCGCCGGAGAGAGGCTCAGGACGCAGCTGAATACGAAGAACATCACGGTCAGCACCATCATAATGTGAGCGCGGGCCAGGATGCTGGAGCATTTCTTCTCGGCGCCTGCGCCGTACTCTTCACGCTTGGCCACCGCGAAGGAGGAGATGATCGGCGAGTGGTTGAAGGAGAAGACCATCACCGGGATCGCCAGCCACAGGGTCATCAGCAGGCCATTGCCGGTTGCGGAGGCGCTGCTCAGGGAGAGCGTCTCCAGCGCCGCGCCGTTCCACTGCGGGATCAGGTACAGCGCCAGAATCATCAGGGCGATAACGAACGGGAACACCAGGATGCTCATCGCTTTCACAATCATCTGCTCACCGAAACGCACGATGGTCATCATGCCGACGATCAGGATCAGCGACAGAATGGCGCGCGGCGGCGGCGTCATGTGCAGCTGGTGCGCCATGAAGGTTTCGACGGTGTTAGTGATCGCCACGCTGTACACCAGCAGGATCGGGTAGATAGCGAAGAAGTAGAGCAGGGTAATCAGCTTCCCTGCGCCTACGCCGAAGTGTTCTTCCACCACTTCGGTGATGTCTTCGCCCGGATTTTTCCCGGAGAGGACGAAGCGAGTCATACCGCGGTGAGCGAAGAAGGTCATCGGGAAGGCCAGAATCGCCATGATAATCAGGGGGATCATGCCGCCGACGCCGGCGTTGATCGGCAGGAACAAGACGCCCGCGCCGATCGCTGTACCGTACAGGCCCAGCATCCACATGGTGTCGGTTTTACGCCATCCGCTGCGGGTTTCGCCCGAAACGATGGTGCTGGTTTGAGTGGTTTCCATCTGTATCTCCTGGAGGAATCAACAAAATCTAATGAACAAATACAATTGCGTAACATGAAATTCGTTTAATTACGGTTTTTTTAGAAATTTTCTCCGTAATAATTGGGCCGGAAAGATACATTTATATGGTTTATGCATCAGTGATCGCGATCTCAAATGCAATAATCCACTTTCAATGTGCGTATTTTTAGTCCAACAGACTGTTTCTGGTGATCAGCCAGCGATTTGTGGCGCGCAGGCTACCATTTGCAGCATATGAGATAAAAGCGGAGCGGCGTAATAACGAGGGATTTACTGTAAAAAAGAGATGTAGTCGACGTTTTTGCGCTTAAAACCATTTTTTGCAGTGATAATTGTCGCAGTTTTTACCAACGCAAACGATTGGCTATGTAGAAATGATTCAGGTGACTGAATAATAACAGAAAGGTTTTTAGCGTGTTCTGGAAGTCAGAGGAAGAGAGCCCGCCGGGGGCAGGCTGTAGAAGATACCCCGGCGGGAGAGTGAGAAATCAGGCGATGATTTCGTAGCAAGGAATATAGGCGGTGCCGCCCGGCAGTTTCATACGATGCTGGGCGACGAAGCCCTGCAGCAGATCGTCCATCCGGCGCATCATCTCCGGATCGCCATGCAGCTTGTAAGGACCGTACTGCTCAATGGCCTGGATGCCCACCTCTTTGACGTTACCCGCGACAATCCCGGAGAAGGCGCGACGCAGGTCGGCGGCCAGCACTTCCACCGGTTGGTCCGGGGAGAGCTTGAGATTGGCCATGTTTTCATGGGTCGGATCAAACGGCATCTGCAGGTCCGGCGAGATGCGAATCGACCAGTTGAAGCTGTAGGCATCATCGGTCTCGCGACGGCTCTCTTTCACCAGCGGCATCGCTTTTTTCATCTGCCGCGCCACTTCCGCCGGATCGTCGATGATGATCCGATAGTGACGACGGGCGGACTCGCCCAGAGTATGGGTGATAAACTCGTCCAGCACGCGGAAGTAGTCGGCGCTCTCTTTCGGTCCGGTGAGGATCAGCGGCAGCACCTGCGCTTTGTTCTCCGGATGCATCAGAATACCCAGCAGATAGAGCAGCTCTTCGGCAGTGCCGACGCCGCCCGGGAAGATAATGATCCCGTGGGCGATGCGCACGAAGGCTTCCAGACGCTTTTCGATATCCGGCATGATGATCAGTTCGTTGACCAGCGGGTTCGGCGGTTCTGCGGCAATGATGGACGGTTCGGTCATGCCGATAAAGCGGCTGTCTTTGTAGCGCTGCTGCGCGTGGCCGACGGCGGCGCCTTTCATCGGGGCCTCCATTGCGCCAGGCCCGCAGCCGGTGCAGATGTTCAGTTCGCGCAGTCCCAACTGCGTACCGACGCGGCGGGCGTAGAGATATTCGTTTTCATTAATGGAGTGACCGCCCCAGCAGACGATCATGTTCGGTGCTTCGCCGACGTGCAGCGCGCGGGCGTTGCGCAGGATCGAAAACACCAGGTTGGTGATATGGACCGAACTTTCCAGATCGAGGTTCGGGAAGCGAACGGTATTGTGGATCTGGCCGTAAACGAACAGGATATCGCGCAGCACGGCGAACAGGTTGGCCTGCAGGGAACGGATAATACGCCCGTCAACGAAAGCCTCTTCCGGCGGGTTGATCAGTTCCAGCTTCACGCCACGTTCGCGACGCAGCACGTTAATATCGAAGTTTTCAAAACGGGAGAGCAGCTCCTTGCTGTTATCGGTCAGGCTCCCCGAGTTGAGCACAGCAAGCGAGCAGTTGCGAAAGAGTTGATACAGGTCACTGCTGGCGGTGCGCTTAAGCATATCCACTTCCAGCTGCGACAGCATATCCATTGAACCAAGCGGGCTAACATGTGTAATCAAGTGAACTCCTTACAGGACGCTTATGGTCTTCCTGTGATTACAATAGCCCTGCGAGCGGCGTTTCCACAACCTTGCGCGCGCCTAAACGCACGCATATTGTGAAATTATTTATTATTGTCGGGCGAGGCGGCCAGTGGCGGGGGAAAAGTCGCCGTTGCTGCGCCAGGGGTTGATATCCAGACCGCCGCGTCGCGTATAGCGGGCGTAAACGGAAAGCGATTCCGGCTGGCAGAAACGGAGAATATCGTTAAAGATGCGCTCGACGCACTGCTCATGGAATTCGTTATGATGGCGGAATGAGACCAGATAGCGCAGGAGCTGCTCGCGGTCGATTTTCGCCCCCCGATACTGGATCTGCACCGAGCCCCAGTCCGGCTGGTGGGTGATCAGGCAGTTGGATTTCAGCAGATGGCTGACCAGCGTCTCTTCCACGATTTTGCCGCTGGCGGCGCCCTGCAGATAGTCGGTGCTGAACTGATAGTTATCGATCTCGATATCCTGATCGTCGATGCAGGCGCCGTGCAGGTGGGCAATCGGCTGGCCTTCCAGTTCATCCAGCCGATACAGCGCCACCTTGACCTCGCCCTGCGCGCAGGCGCTCAGATCGCGGGTCAGCGTCTCTGCAACGTCCTGCCAGCTGGCGAAACGCGTCTGGTTAAAGCTGTTGAGATAGAGCTTAAAGCTTTTTGACTCCACCAGATTGACGCTGGTGTCGGGGAGTTCGACGTGGCCGACGGCCACCTGCGGCAGGCCTTTGCCGTTCAGCCAGGAGAGTTCGTACAGCGTCCAGATATCGGCGCCGTGGAACGGCAGGTTATCGGCATGCAGGCCCAGCGGATCGCGGTTAAGGCTGCGCGGGACGCCCTGCAGCAGCGAGGCGTCATAAGTATCGCGGTAATCGGTTGATTTACCGAGCGTCAGGCCGGCCAGCGCCTGATGATTATCGTAAGAAGACATGTTTCACCATAGTAAAGCGGGTACACTATCTCTCCAGTGTATCCTGTCTAACGTGAAGAGAGAAACCGGTGGACCATCAGACCGCAGAAGCGCTGCGCGCTTTTACCCAACGTTACTGCGCCGCCTGGCAGCAACAGCGCAACAGCCTGCCGCGCAGTGAAGAGCTTTACGGCGTTCCGTCGCCTTGCGTCGTTGATACCCAAGGCGAGGCCGTATTCTGGCAGCCGCAGCCGTTTTCGCTGGCGCAAAATATCAGCGCGGTTGAACGCGCCCTGGATATTGTGGTACAACAACCGCTTCATTCTTATTATACCACTCAGTTTGCCGGCGACATGACCGGCCGGTTTGCCGACGAAACGCTGACGCTGCTGCAGACCTGGAGTGAAGAGGATTTCCAGCGGGTGCAGGAAAACTTAATCGGGCACCTGGTGGTACAGAAGCGCTTGAAGCTGGCGCCGACGCTGTTTATCGCCACCCTCGAGAGTGAACGGGATGTGATTTCCGTCTGTAATCTCAGCGGCGAGGTGATCAAAGAGACCCTCGGCACCGCCAAACGCATTACGCTTTCCCCCTCGCTTGCGAGTTTCCTCAGCCACCTTGAGCCGGTTCTGTAATCCAGTCTACCTGGTCGTTTGTGAGAGATCTCTTACAAAACCTGTAAGAGATCGTCATCATTTAAGGCAAATTTAATCCCTTCTTTTTTTTATAAGTCATTGGTATCAAATCAGATCTTAATTTTTTCGTCCTTTTGAGTGGGGACTAATCTTAAGAGATTGTCTCAAGAAGGGTTGTAAGACGAGGCAGAATCAGTGATCCTATGTCTGTCGACAGGAAGTCGCGAAATGAAGCGAACATCAGGATGATGGCGCTTCTGCAGGACCCGCCAGGATGGCGTTGCAAGGACAGGCTTCAGGATGAAGCAAGGATAACGCAGGAACGCGTAATGGACACCTCCAGGATGGAGAACGAGAGCCGCTCAGGATGAACGGTGGATCAGGAAGATCGGGACAAACTTAAGGATAAGTCATTTCGCATCGGGGTGGTGTGAAAGCAGGATGCGCGAGTTTATGGATGAACATTGGTCAGGAGACCTCAGGAAAAGTTTTCAAGGACGAGCAGGGAGCACCAATGTAGCGGGAATGCTGCAAAACGAACCGGGAGCACTGTTTATACAGTGCTCCCTTTTTTTATTTCTTCTGCGGATTTGCTATCCTGCGCCCGGTTTTTAACTCATCGAGGTTTCCCCATGACTCTTCACGATAGCGTGCGCGATCGCCTGCGCGCCATTGAAGCCCTGCTGCGCGAAACAGAGCACTGGCAGGCGACGGCGCCGGACAGCAGCGCCTTCGCCAGCGATAAGCCGTTTTGCCTGGATACCCTGGAGCCGCTGGAGTGGCTGCAGTGGGTCCTGATCCCGCGTATGCACCAGCTGCTGGAGAGCGGTCAGCCGCTGCCGCAAAATTTTGCCGTTGCGCCTTATTACGAGATGGCTCTGGATCAGGCCCACCCGGTCCGCGAATCCATGCTGGCGGAACTTCTGCTGTTAGACGCGCTGTTTGCCGGTGAGCAGGCCTGATGCTGGAGATTATCTACCAGGACGACTGGCTGGTGGCGGTCAATAAACCCTCGGGCTGGCTGGTGCATCGCAGCTGGCTCGATCGCGACGAGAAAGTGGTGGTGATGCAGACCGTGCGCGACCAGATTGGCCAGCACGTTTTTACCGCTCATCGTCTCGACCGGCCCACCTCCGGCGTCCTGCTGATGGGGCTGTCGAGCGAGGCGGGCCGCCTGCTGGCGCAGCAATTTGAACAGCATCAGATCCAGAAGCGCTACCATGCGATCGTCCGCGGCTGGCTGATGGACGAAGCGCTGCTGGATTACCCGCTGGTGGAAGAGCTGGATAAAATCGCCGATAAATTTGCTCGTGAGGACAAAGATCCGCAGCCGGCGGTGACCCACTACCGCGGCCTGGCGACGGTGGAGATGCCGGTGGCAACCGGGCGTTATCCCACCACGCGCTACGGGCTGGTGGAACTGGAGCCGAAAACCGGCCGCAAGCACCAGCTGCGCCGCCATCTTGCTCATCTGCGTCATCCGATCCTTGGCGACAGCAAGCACGGCGATCTGCGGCAAAACCGCAGCGCCGCAGAACATTTCGGCTGTCACCGCCTGATGCTGCACGCCAGCGAGCTGTCGTTGACCCATCCTTTTACCGGCGAGCCGCTGACCCTGCGCGCTGGTTTTGACGAGGTCTGGATGCGCGCCCTGTCGCAGTTTGGCTGGCGCGGGCTTCTCCCGCTAAATGAAAGGGTTGAGTTTGCCGACGACTGCGGTCAGGATGAAGGGAATAAGGTCAATCCAGGGAGATAATAGCATGGCGGAAGTCGGAATTTTTGTCGGCACCATGTACGGCAACTCGCTGCTGGTCGCGGAAGAAGCGGAAGCGATCCTCAGCGGACTGGGACACAAGGCAACCGTGTACGAGGATCCGCAGGTCAACGACTGGGAATCCTATACGGGTAAATATGTGCTGGTGGTCACCTCCACCACCGGGCAGGGCGATCTGCCGGACAGCATTGTTCCGCTGTATGAGGGGATGAAAGATATGTATCAGCCCCATCTGCGCTACGGCATTATCGCGCTCGGCGACAGCACCTATGCTAACTTTTGCGGCGGCGGGCTGAAATTCGACCAGCTACTGCAGGAGCAGGGCGCGAAGCGCATCGGCGAGATGCTGAAGATTGACGCCAGCGAAGACCCGGAGCCGGAGAGCGTCTCCAATCCGTGGGTTGAGCAGTGGGCCACCCTGCTCGAATAAAAGCGCTGCCCTCTCCCTACGCAGAGGGCGCTCTTTCAATACGTCGCAGCCAGATACGCGGACGTCAAAATGGTAGCGCGTTCCTGGCGCCACGCCTTTAGGCAAACGCCACAATATCCTTAGCAATATCATGGCTTAAGCCAGCCAGTTTCACCGGGTCAAGTGAGGTATTTCACACTCCGGCCCTTTTTGCTGTGCTTTGCGGCTCCAGCGGCGCTGGTTTTTCATTTCCGTGAACTTCCCCCCATTCTTTCAGGCATTCGCCACAAACCACCTGCAATAGCGGCGTAAAAGCTGTGTAGATGCACGGTGAGCCGCGGTGTGCCTCTTCATATACTGCTCCAGCCAGTGATAAATGCAGTGCCAGATATAACGACAACTATCAAAACACGACCACGTCATTCTGATTACCCTACAGGTTGTGCTGTTCAGAATGAACGTAGCTAAACGCTATGATTCAGGAGTACAACAATGAGTTCATTAAGTCAGGCGGCGACGGCGGCTGAAAAGCGCACCAACGCCCGCTACTGGATAGTGGTGATGCTGTTTATCGTCACTTCTTTTAACTATGGTGACCGGGCGACGCTGTCGATCGCCGGTTCGGAAATGGCCAAAGATATCGGCCTCGATCCTGTTGGCATGGGGTATGTGTTCTCCGCCTTCTCATGGGCGTATGTCATCGGCCAGATCCCGGGCGGCTGGCTGCTTGACCGCTTCGGTTCGAAGCGCGTCTATTTCTGGTCGATCTTCATCTGGTCGATGTTTACCCTGCTGCAGGGCTTCGTCGATATCTTCAGCGGCTTTGGCATTATCATCGCGCTGTTCACTCTGCGTTTCCTCGTCGGCCTTGCCGAGTCGCCGTCATTCCCCGGCAACAGCCGTATCGTCGCCGCCTGGTTCCCGGCGCAGGAGAGGGGGACGGCGGTATCGATTTTTAACTCCGCCCAGTACTTTGCCACCGTTATCTTCGCGCCGATCATGGGCTGGCTGACGCATGAGGTGGGTTGGTCGCACGTGTTCTTCTTTATGGGCGGCCTGGGGATTGTGATCAGCTTTGTGTGGTTGAAAGTGATCCACGATCCGAACAACCATCCGGGCGTAAACCAGAAAGAGCTGGACTATATCGCCGAAGGCGGGGCGCTGATCAACATGGATCAGAAGAGTAGCGCGCAGAAAGTGCCGTTTAGCGTCAAAATGGGACAGATCAGACAGCTGATCGGATCGCGGATGATGATCGGCATCTATATCGGTCAGTATTGCATCAACGCCTTAACCTACTTCTTTATCACCTGGTTCCCGGTTTATCTGGTGCAGGCGCGCGGCATGTCGATCCTCAAAGCCGGCTTTGTCGCCTCCGTTCCGGCGGTGTGCGGCTTTGTCGGCGGGGTGCTGGGCGGGGTGATTTCCGACTGGTTAATGCGCCGCACCGGCTCGCTGAACATCGCGCGCAAAACGCCGATCGTGCTGGGGATGCTGCTCTCCATGACCATGCTGATGTGTAACTATGTCAACGTGGAGTGGATGGTGATCGGCTTTATGGCAATGGCCTTCTTCGGCAAAGGGATCGGGGCGCTCGGCTGGGCGGTGATGGCGGATACCGCGCCGAAAGAAATTAGCGGTCTCTCCGGCGGCCTGTTCAACATGTTCGGCAATATCTCCGGTATCGTCACTCCCATCGCCATCGGCTATATCGTTGGCACCACCGGCTCGTTCAACGGCGCGCTGATCTACGTCGGCATCCATGCCCTGGTGGCGGTGCTGAGCTACCTGGTGCTGGTGGGCGATATCAAACGCATCGAACTGAAACCTGTGGTGGGGCGCTCATCATGACTACCCAATCCAGCCCGATTATCACAGAGATGAAGGTCATTCCGGTGGCCGGGCACGACAGCATGCTGCTGAACATCGGCGGGGCGCACAACGCCTGGTTTACCCGCAATATCGTGGTATTGACCGATAATGCCGGCCACACCGGCGTTGGCGAAGCGCCCGGCGGGGAGGTTATCTACCAGACGCTGCTGGCGGCGATCCCGCAGGTGGTGGGCCAGGAGGTCGCCCGACTCAATCGCGTAGTGCAACAGGTGCACAAAGGCAATCAGGCGGCGGATTTCGATACCTTCGGCAAAGGGGCATGGACCTTCGAACTGAAGGTTAACGCGGTGGCGGCGCTGGAAGCGGCGCTGCTCGACCTGCTCGGCCAGGTGCTGAAGGTGCCGGTCTGCGAGCTGCTGGGGCCGGGTAAGCAGCGTGATGCCGTCACCGTGCTGGGCTACCTGTTCTATATTGGCGATCGGCAGAAAACCGACCTTGGCTATCTGGACCATACGCCGGGCGATCATGAATGGTACCGCCTGCGCCATCAGCAGGCGTTGAGCAGCGAGGCGGTAGTGCGTCTGGCGGAAGCCGCCCAGGATCGCTACGGTTTCAAAGACTTTAAGCTGAAGGGCGGCGTACTGCCCGGCGAGCAGGAGATCGACACCGCGCGGGCGCTGAAAAAGCGTTTTCCGGAGGCGCGCATCACCGTCGACCCGAACGGCGCCTGGCTGCTGGATGAGGCCATCGCGCTGTGCAAAGGGCTGCAGGATGTCCTGACTTATGCCGAAGATCCGTGCGGTGCCGAGCAAGGTTTCTCCGGCCGGGAGGTGATGGCCGAGTTCCGTCGTGCTACCGGGCTGCCGGTCGCCACCAATATGATCGCCACCAACTGGCGTGAAATGGGCCATGCGGTGATGCTCAATGCCGTCGACATCCCGCTGGCGGACCCGCATTTCTGGACGCTCTCCGGCGCGGTACGGGTGGCGCAACTGTGTGACGACTGGGGGCTCACCTGGGGCTGCCATTCCAACAACCACTTTGATATTTCCCTGGCGATGTTTACCCACGTGGGCGCCGCCGCGCCGGGCAACCCCACCGCCATTGACACCCACTGGATCTGGCAGGAGGGCGACGCGCGCCTGACCAAAAATCCGCTGCAGATTATTCACGGCAAGATTGCCGTGCCAGACGCGCCGGGACTCGGCGTGGAACTTGACTGGGAGCAGGTGCGCAAAGCCCATGAGGCCTATAAAGCGCTGCCGGGCGGCGCGCGCAACGACGCAGGCCCGATGCAGTACCTGATCCCCGGCTGGACATTCGACCGCAAACGTCCCGTTTTCGGCCGCCACTAATTAAAAAGGATGATGCTATGACGACTTTCACTTCAACGCCCGTTGTTACGACCATGCAGGTGATCCCGGTTGCCGGCCATGACAGCATGCTGATGAACCTGAGCGGCGCGCACGCCCCGTACTTCACCCGCAATATTGTGATTATCAAAGATAACGCCGGGCATACCGGCGTCGGCGAAATCCCCGGCGGCGAAAAAATCCGCCAGACCCTGGAAGATGCCGCGCCGCTGGTGGTGGGCAAAACGCTGGGCGAGTACAAGAATGTGCTGGGCGCGGTGCGCAACCAGTTTGCCGACCGCGACGCCGGGGGCCGCGGCCTGCAGACCTTCGACCTGCGTACCACCATTCACGTGGTAACCGGGATTGAAGCGGCGCTGCTGGACCTGCTGGGCCAGCACCTTGGCGTCAATGTCGCTTCCCTGCTTGGCGATGGCCAGCAGCGCAGCGAAGTCGAAATGCTGGGCTATCTGTTCTTTGTCGGCAACCGCCACGCCACGCCGCTGGCCTACCAGAGCCAGCCGGATGAGCAGTGCGAATGGTATCGCCTGCGCCATGAAGAGGCGATGACGCCGGATGCGGTGGTCCGCCTGGCGGAAGCGGCGTATGAAAAATATGGCTTCAACGACTTTAAGCTGAAGGGCGGTGTGCTGGCCGGTTTTGAAGAAGCTGAGGCGATCAGCGCCCTGGCGAAACGCTTCCCGAATGCCCGCGTCACTCTCGACCCGAACGGCGCCTGGCTGCTGGAGGAAGCCATCCAGATTGGTAAACAGCTGAAGGGCGTGCTGGCCTATGCGGAAGACCCATGCGGCGCCGAACAAGGTTTCTCTGGCCGCGAAGTGATGGCCGAGTTCCGCCGCGCGACGGGCCTGCCGACCGCGACCAATATGATCGCCACCGACTGGCGACAGATGGGCCATACCTTGTCCCTGCAGTCGGTGGATATCCCGCTGGCGGACCCGCACTTCTGGACCATGCAGGGGTCGGTGCGTGTGGCGCAGATGTGCCATGAGTTCGGCCTGACCTGGGGATCGCACTCCAATAACCACTTCGACGTGTCGCTGGCGATGTTCACCCATGTCGCGGCAGCGGCGCCGGGCAAAATCACCGCGATTGATACCCACTGGATTTGGCAGGAGGGCAACCAGCGTCTGACCAAACAACCTTTTGAAATCAAAGGCGGTATGGTGCAGGTACCGAGTACCCCGGGCCTGGGGGTTGAGCTGGATATGGACCGCGTGATGCAGGCAAATGAGCTATATAAGAAACATGGTCTTGGCGCCCGCGACGATGCGATGGCGATGCAGTATCTGATCCCGGGCTGGACCTTTGACAACAAGCGTCCATGCATGGTGCGCTAAATGGCCGCCGGCCTCTGCGGGGGCCGGCATTGCGCGACAGCGCCAGGGGTTGGCTCAGAGTAAGGACAGCACATGAAAATAGTGATCGCACCGGATTCCTGGAAGGAGAGTCTGAGCGCGCTGGAAGTGGCCACGGCGATAGAGCAAGGCTTTCGCGAGATTTATCCTGACGCGGAGTACGTCAAGCTGCCGGTTGCCGACGGTGGTGAAGGGACGGTGGAAGCCATGGTGGCGGCGACCGGCGGGCATCAGGTTCCGCTGACGGTCACCGGGCCGCTGGGTGAACCGGTTGAGGCATTTTATGGGCTGTCCGGCGATCGCCAGTGCGCCTTTATCGAAATGGCGGCAGCCAGCGGACTGGAGAGTGTCCCGCCGGCGCAGCGTAATCCGCTGCTAACAACTTCCTGGGGGACCGGGGAGCTGATCCGCCACGCGCTGGACGCCGGCGTGCGGCAGATCATTATTGGCATTGGCGGCAGTGCGACCAATGACGGCGGCGCCGGGATGGCGCAGGCGCTGGGGGCGAAACTGTTGACCGCCGACGGCCAGCAAATCGCCTCCGGGGGCGGCGCGCTGGAGACGCTGGCGCGTATCGACCTTAGCGAACTCGATCCGCGGCTGGCAGATTGCCGGATTGAGGTTGCCTGCGACGTCACCAACCCGCTAACCGGCCCGCAGGGGGCCAGCGCGGTGTTCGGCCCGCAAAAAGGGGCGACGACGCAGATGATCGACCGCCTCGACAGCGGCCTGCTGCACTATGCCCGGATAATCGCCCGTGATTTAGATATCGATGTGCTGAGCCTGGAAGGCGGCGGCGCGGCGGGCGGCATGGGGGCGGCGCTGTATGCGTTTTGTGGCGCAACGCTGCGCCCGGGCATTGAGATCGTCACCGATGCGCTGCAGCTGGCGACGCGGGTGGCGGATGCCGATTTAGTGATCACCGGCGAAGGGCGTATCGATAGCCAGACGATCCACGGCAAGGTGCCGGTGGGGGTAGCTAAGGTGGCGAAGCGTTTTAACGTTCCGGTGATTGGGATTGCCGGCAGCCTTACCGCCGATGTCGGGGTGGTGCATCAGCACGGACTGGATGCGGTATTCAGCGTGTTATATACCATCTGTACCCTGGATGAAGCGCTGGCCAATGCCGCCGCCAACCTGCGGATGACGGCGCGTAACGTCGCCGCGGTTTTGCAGATGGGCGATAAGCGGTAACCCGGCTGGCGCAGTGGTATTTGTAACCCGGATAAGGTGCGTAGCACCGCGATCCGGGAACCATCCCCGGTGGCGCTTACGCTTACCGGGGCTACCAACCGAGTACTGGACCGTAGGGCGTAGCCTGGATGAGGCGCGTAGCGCCGCTATCCGGGGTTTACACGCCCATCCGGCACGCTTCGCGGGCCACATTATCCATCTCGTCTAACAGCTCGAGCAGCTCCGGCTCCAGGTCCTCGGCGGCGGTACCCGACCGCAGCTGGCTCTCCAGGGTGTGGCACAGCTTTTTCAACCGCGGCACGCCGCTGTAGCTGCAGCTGCCGTGCAGCTTGTGGATCAGATCCACCAGCCCTTCCGGCTGCTCGCCCACCAGCTGCTCTTCCACTTTATTACGCACCTCCGGCATAAAGGCGATCAGCATCTGCAGCATCTCCCGCGCCAGATCCGGCTTCATGGCGGCCTGACGCAGCGCCAGCTGCCAGTCAAGCGTCAGGTTATGGTCGATGACCGGCTCTGCGGGCGGTAGCGCCGCCGGAGCGACGCTGAGCAGGCCGGGCTGATAGCGCAGCAGCAGAGCGTGCAGTTTCTCTTCTTCGATTGGCTTCGCCAGATAATCGTTCATGCCGGCGCTCAACAGCTTCTCCCGCTGGCCCTCCAGGGCGTGCGCGGTGACCGCAATCACCGGGGTTTGCTGATGATGCGACAGATGATGAATCAGCTCGCAGGCGCGGATGCCGTCCATATCCGGCATCTGAATATCCATCAGGATCAGATCCATCTGCAGCCGCTTGGCCTGGTCCACGGCCTGCTGGCCGCTGTCGCAGAGGATCACCTGCTGCACAAGGTCGTCCAGCAGGGCGCCAATCAGCTTCAGGTTAGCCGGATTGTCGTCGACGGCCATCACGGTCATCGGCAGCTTATGGCTGTCGGTTTGCGTCAACGGCGCGGAAGCCGGCGCATGATTGGTGGCCATCAGCGCCGGCAGCAGGCGGGTGGTAGTGAGCGGTTTCAACAGGCAGGCAGCGACGCCGTCGCGCTTCAGGGCTTCGGCGCTGACCTGGGCATGACATGGCAGAGCGAGCAGCACGTTGTCAGACATCGCGCAGGCTTTGACTAATTTTTCCCGGTGCGGCGACAAATCGCGCATTGAGACCGGGATGCCGACCAGCAGAATGTCGTACTGCGCTTCCGCCAGCGAGGAGAAGGTAGGGCTGTAGATCACCTCCAGCGGCGTGGCGGCCAGCATCTCCAGCGTACATTGCGCCGCCGTCGCGTTGGCTTCCACATAGGCCAGACGTTTGCCCGTCAGCCCGTCGGTGTTCAGCATATCCGGAATGGCGTTCGGGTTGAGATCAAGGCTGATATGGAACCAGAAGGTGGAGCCGCGGTTCGGCTGACTGTGGAACGAAATATCGCCGCCCATCTCTTTGACCAGACGCTGGGTGATCACCAGCCCAAGCCCGGTGCCGCCGTGCCGGCGTGAAATGCTGGCATCGGCCTGACGGAAGGCCTGGAACAGTCGGGACTGGTCGCGTTCGGGGATGCCGATGCCGGTATCGTGGATCTGAATTTCGATCTGTACCCGCGAGTTGCTGATGGCCCGCTGCTCCACCAGCACGTCGATATTGCCGTGCTCGGTGAATTTAATCGCATTGCCCACGAGGTTGGTCACAATCTGCTGCAGACGGAGCGGATCGCCAATGACGTTATCCGGCACATTGTTCTTAATGTTCAGCGTCAGCTCCAGCCCTTTATCATGTGCGGAATGCGCCAGCAGGGTGACCACTTCATCAAGCGAGGTGCGCAGCAGGAACGGAATACTCTCCAGAATCAGCTTCCCGGCTTCCAGCTTGGAAAAGTCGAGCACGTCATTGATGATCGCCAGCAGATTATTGGCCGAACGTTCGATGGTGGTCAGGTGGTCGCGCTGCGTGGCGTTGAGATCGGTTTTCAGCGTCAGGCGGGTAAAGCCGATCACCCCATTGAGCGGGGTGCGCAGTTCGTGGGACATATTGGCCAGGAACTCAGACTTAATGCGCGCCGCCTCCTGGGCGCGCTTTTTCGCCAGGTCCAGCTCAACGTTCTGGATCTCCATCTGCTCAAGGGTTTCCCGCAGATCGGAGGTCGCCTGGTCGACGTTGTGCTGCATCTCCTCATGGTAGGCCGCCAGCGACATGGCCATCGAGTTAATGCCGTTTTTCAACATATCCAGTTCGCCGAGCATAAAACCCTCGACCCGGCTGTCCAGCTGTCCGCGGCGGATACGGTCGACGGTGTTGACCATATTGCGGATAGGCCCGGTGACGTCGCGCATCAGGCGCCAGCCGAAGATTAGCGCGATGCCAATGCAGAACAGCATCATCACACTGGAGATGAAAATCTCTTTGTACTGCTGGAGGCGGACTGATTTCAGATCCAGCTCCAGCGCGACGTAGCCCAGCATATTGCCCGGCATTTTGGCGTCAGATTCGGGGGACTCATCGGGAGAATAGCTTTCCGAGACGATCGGCGTGCGCAGGATCATGATGTCGCCGTCGCGGATGACGCTGAGATGGCGGGGAAATGCCTCGCCTTTCGGGATCTGCAGTTCGCTGGGGTTGAGCTGGTAATTGGAGGTGACAAACAGCCGGTTATGCGAATCATACACCGAGATGGCCCGCACGATCTCCGAATGACGCCGATGCAGGACGCTGATCAGCTGGCCGATGGATTCGCGGTTTTGCAAATTCATCCCATATTCGCTGGAGACCGCCAGCGGCTCAATAATGCTGGCGCCGGCGTCCTCCAGCTGGCGTTGCAGGTCGTTATAACGATGAGCGACAAAGAAAATACTGAGCAACAGCCCAATCAGGACGGTTGGCGCCAGTATCAGAATCATCATGCGAGCACGCAGGCTGTAGTTGGTCATGCGGTTCCATTATGGGAGAATATAGACATCATCGTTCTGTGCGCGTCGGTGCGCTTCGTGGCACTGCCGCCCTGAACGAGCTCGTTTTATTTGATTGAGACAACTCTCTACGATGGCGCAATTCTACTCTGCAAAACGGCGTGTGACGACGCGCCAGATCATAACCGTTACAGTCAATGACCTCGATCCCTTTGGTCAGGGCGTTGCCCGCCACCAGGGAAAGGCGCTGTTCGTGAGCGGTGTGCTGCCGCAGGAGCAGGCCGAGGTGGTGCTGGTGGAAGACAAAAAACAGTACGCCCGCGCCCAGGTGAAACGCCGTCTAACCGACAGCCCGCAGCGCCAGGCGCCGCGCTGCCCGCATTTTGGCGTCTGCGGCGGCTGCCAACAGCAGCATGCCAGCGTCGCGCTTCAGCAGCAAAGTAAACGTGCCGCGCTGGCGCGGCTGATGAAGCGTGAGGTGGATGAGGTCATCGCCGGCGTGCCGTGGGGCTACCGCCGTCGCGCGCGCTTAAGCTTGAATTATCAACCAAAGACCCAACAATTGCAGATGGGTTTTCGCCAGGCCAACGCCAAAGCGATCGTCGATGTGGTGCAATGCCCTGTTTTGGTGCCCCAACTTGAGGCATTGCTGCCTGCCGTGCGCGAGTGCTTAAGCGCGCTGAGCGCATTACGCCACCTCGGTCACGTCGAGCTGGTGCAGGCGGACAACGGCCCGCTGATGGTGCTGCGCCATACCGCTGCCCTGCCAGCGGGCGACAGGGAAAAACTGGAACGCTTTTCGCAAACTCACGGTCTTTCCCTGTACCTCGCGCCGCAAAGCGAGATACTGGAACATATTCATGGCGAAGCGCCATGGTATACCTCAGACGGACTACGCTTAGTGTTCAGTCCGCGGGATTTTATCCAGGTCAACGACGGCGTGAATCAGCAGATGGTGCGTACTGCGCTGGAATGGCTGGATCTGCAGCCAGAGGACCGGGTACTGGATCTGTTCTGCGGGATGGGTAACTTTACCCTGCCGCTGGCGACGCGAGCCGCCCACGTGGTGGGGGTGGAAGGGGTGCCCGCGCTGGTAGAAAAGGGGCGGGAAAACGCCGCCCTCAATGGTTTATCAAATGTCACTTTCTTCCATGAAAATCTGGAAGAGGATGTCACCCGTCAGGCCTGGGCGAAGCACGGCTTTGATAAAGTGCTGCTGGACCCGGCCCGCGCCGGCGCGCCGGGCGTGATGCCGCATATTATAAAACTGGCACCGCGGCGGGTGGTGTATGTTTCCTGCAACCCGGCGACGCTGGCGCGAGACAGCGAAACCCTGTTGCAGGCTGGATATCAGATTCAACGCCTGGCGATGCTGGATATGTTCCCGCATACCGGTCATCTGGAATCAATGGTGTTGTTTGAGCGCAGGCTTACATAAGGTCATTCACAACGTCGCAGAAGAGCCACCCTGGCCGTCAATGCTGACGCGACCTGCAGGATGACATGTAGAAAGTTGAGGCTTGCCGACTTCGGCAGGCCGGTCCCTTAAGGAGAGGACAATGGTTGCGGTAAGAAGTGCACATCTTAATAAAGCTGGTGAATTTGACCCGAAGAAATGGATCGCGAGTCTGGGGATTTCCAGCCAGCAGTCGTGTGAGCGCTTAGCCGAAACCTGGGATTATTGTCGCGAAAAAACGCAAGGACACCCGCAGGCAGACCTGCTGCTGTGGCGTGGCGTCGAAATGGTGGAGATTCTGTCCACCCTGAGTATGGATCTCGATACGCTGCGCGCGGCGCTGTTGTTCCCACTGGCGGACGGTGAAGTCGTTAGTGAAGAGGTCATGCAGGAGAGCGTGGGTAAATCGGTCGTGACCCTGATTCACGGGGTGCGGGACATGGCCGCTATCCGCCAGCTAAAAGCCACCCATAACGACTCGGTATCTTCCGAGCAGGTGGATAACATTCGCCGCATGCTGCTGGCGATGGTTGACGATTTCCGCTGCGTGGTCATCAAGCTTGCTGAGCGGATCGCGCATCTGCGCGAGGTCAAAGACGCGCCGGAAGATGAACGCGTGCTGGCGGCGAAAGAGTGCACCAATATCTATGCGCCGCTGGCGAACCGCTTAGGTATCGGCCAGCTGAAGTGGGAGCTGGAAGATTACTGCTTCCGTTATCTGCATCCGGCAGAATACAAGCGCATTGCTAAACTGCTCCACGAACGCCGTATCGACCGTGAGCATTACATCGACGAGTTCGTCGGTCACCTGCGCTCGGAGATGAAAGCCGAAGGCGTCAAGGCGGAAGTCTATGGCCGGCCGAAGCACATCTACAGCATCTGGCGCAAAATGCAGAAAAAACACCTCGCGTTTGACGAGCTGTTTGACGTTCGCGCGGTGCGCATCGTGGCCGAGCGTTTGCAGGATTGTTACGCCGCGCTGGGGATCGTCCATACCCACTATCGCCACCTGCCGGATGAATTCGATGACTACGTGGCCAACCCGAAACCCAACGGCTATCAGTCTATTCATACCGTGGTGCTGGGCCCGAGCGGCAAGACGGTGGAGATTCAAATTCGCACCCGGCAGATGCATGAAGATGCTGAGCTTGGCGTGGCTGCGCACTGGAAGTACAAAGAGGGGGCGGGAGCGGGCACCGGCGGTGGCCGTGGCTATGAGGACCGCATCGCCTGGCTGCGTAAGCTGATTGCCTGGCAGGAAGAGATGGCCGACTCTGGCGAAATGCTCGACGAAGTGCGCAGTCAGGTTTTCGACGATCGGGTGTATGTCTTTACACCGAAAGGCGACGTGGTGGACCTGCCAGCGGGGTCGACGCCGCTCGACTTTGCCTACCATATCCACAGCGACGTCGGCCATCGCTGCATCGGCGCCAAAATTGGCGGCCGTATCGTGCCGTTCACCTATCAGCTGCAGATGGGCGATCAGATTGAAATTATTACCCAGAAGCAGCCGAACCCGAGCCGCGACTGGCTGAACCCTAACCTCGGCTACGTGACCACCAGTCGCGGACGCTCGAAGATCCACGCCTGGTTCCGTAAACAGGACCGCGACAAGAATATTCTCGCCGGTCGGCAGATCCTCGACGACGAGCTGGAGCATCTGGGCATCAGTCTTAAGGATGCGGAAAAACACCTGCTGCCGCGCTACAACTTCAACGAGCTCGATGAACTGCTGGCTGCCATTGGCGGCGGCGATATCCGTCTCAACCAGATGGTCAATTTCCTGCAGGCGCAGTTCAATAAACCGAGCGCCGCTGAGCAGGATGCGGCCGCGCTGAAGCAGCTGCAGCAGAAAACCTACGCCCCACAGAACCGCACCAAGGACAATGGCCGGGTGGTGGTGGAAGGGGTAGGCAACCTGATGCACCATATTGCCCGCTGCTGCCAGCCGATCCCGGGCGATGAGATCGTCGGCTTTATCACCCAGGGGCGCGGGATTTCCGTGCATCGCGCCGACTGCGATCAGCTGGCTGAACTGCAGTCGCATGCTCCGGAGCGCATCGTCGATGCGGTATGGGGTGAAAGCTACTCGGCGGGCTACTCGCTGGTGGTCAGGGTGGAGGCGAACGATCGCAGCGGTTTACTGCGCGATATCACCACCATCCTCGCCAATGAGAAGGTGAATGTGCTGGGTGTCGCCAGCCGCAGTGATACCCGTCAGCAGCTGGCAACCATCGATATGACCATTGAGATTTACAACCTGCAGGTGCTGGGCCGGGTGCTTGGTAAGCTCAACCAGGTGCCCGATGTCATTGACGCGCGCCGTCTGCACGGCGGTTAAGCCCTCTCCAGGCCAGGTCAATGAATGACCGCTGGGGCAATGGCTGCTGAAACTGCCGGCGTTGGCGGCCTCAAAATCGCTGAGACGTTCCCGGAAGGCAGGGGCAGCCCGCATGGATGCGGGCTGAGGGCCGTGTTTTGCAGGGACGCTGCCTCGGCCCGACCCGAAGCCTGCAGGGATAAGTCGAAGGCACCGCGCAGCGGCGATTTTGCTGGCCGGAGCCCGGGGGTACAGGGGGCGGCGGCGACTGGCCGCCTCCTGTGCGCTCCCTGTACCACAGGAGACATATGGCAGAACATTTACCGGGAGCGCAAAGTACGCTGGAGTCACACGTGAAAAACGCTTTTCCCGGGCTCAAAAGTTGCAAACCGATATCAATTTCTACCATTTTTTACATTTCCAGGATCCTCACATGACCCAAATCGACCGCCTGCTCGGCATTATGAAGCGCCTGCGCGACCCGGAAAACGGCTGCCCGTGGGATAAAGAGCAGACCTTTGCCACTATCGCCCCTTACACCCTTGAGGAGACCTACGAGGTCCTCGATGCTATCCAGCGGGAAGATTTTGACGACCTGCGCGGTGAGCTGGGCGATCTGCTGTTCCAGGTGGTGTTCTATGCGCAAATGGCGCAGGAAGAGGGACGCTTTAACTTTGACGATATCTGCGCCGCCATCAGCGACAAGCTGGAGCGTCGCCATCCCCATATTTTCGCTGATGCTACCGCAGGAAACAGCAGCGAAGTCCTGGCGCGCTGGGAGCAGATCAAAAGCGCGGAGCGGGCGGAAAAAGCCCAGCACTCGGCGCTGGACGATATTCCCCATAGCCTGCCGGCGCTAATGCGCGCGCACAAAATCCAGCGCCGCTGCTCGGCGGTCGGTTTCGACTGGACCTCGCTGGGCCCGGTGCTCGACAAGGTGCATGAAGAAATTGATGAAGTGATGCATGAAGCGCAGCAGGCGGTGGTGGATGAAGCAAAACTGGAAGAGGAAGTGGGCGATCTGCTGTTTGCCACGGTGAATTTATCCCGTCATTTAGGGGTCAAAGCCGAGGTGGCGCTGCAGAAAGCAAACCGCAAATTTGAGCGTCGCTTCCGCGAGGTCGAGCGCATTGTCGCCGCCCGCGGCCTGGAAATGACCGGCATCGACCTCGATACCATGGAAGAAGTGTGGCAGGAAGTAAAACGCCAGGAAACTGATCTCTAACGAGTTTTCGTGATCAAGCGCGATTTGTGTGATTTTATAAATAACAAGCGCTTGATTTACGTCAAAAACATTTCGCCAAAAGCGTCTATTTTCTCTTTCCGTTATGTCGTTGAAACACCATGTAGCCTGCCTCTTCGAGTTGTTCGAGTCGCAACACAGGTGCAACTTGAAGAACGAAGGGGAGGGGAAGAATGAAAGTTTGTGGCGTCACGCATGTTCGGGTATACTACTTTCCCGTCCTGGTTATTCCATCGTTTTACCCTAACTTCTCAGGTTCAGCATGACAACGAACTATATTTTTGTGACCGGCGGGGTCGTATCCTCTCTGGGTAAAGGCATTGCCGCAGCCTCCCTGGCAGCCATTCTTGAAGCCCGTGGTCTCAACGTGACCATCATGAAACTGGATCCGTATATCAACGTCGATCCGGGCACCATGAGCCCAATCCAGCATGGGGAAGTGTTCGTTACTGAAGACGGCGCAGAAACCGATCTGGACCTGGGCCACTATGAGCGTTTCATCCGTACCAAGATGACGCGTCGCAACAACTTCACCACCGGCCGTATCTACTCCGACGTACTGCGCAAAGAGCGCCGTGGCGACTATCTGGGTGCCACCGTTCAGGTTATTCCGCACATCACCAACGCTATCAAAGAGCGCGTACTGGCGGGCGGCGAAGGCCATGACGTCGTACTGGTGGAAATCGGCGGTACCGTAGGCGATATCGAATCCCTGCCGTTCCTCGAAGCCATTCGTCAGATGGCGGTAGAGATCGGCCGCGAGCATACCCTGTTTATGCACCTGACCCTGGTGCCGTACATGGCCGCTGCGGGCGAAGTCAAAACCAAGCCGACCCAGCACTCCGTGAAAGAGCTGCTTTCCATCGGTATCCAGCCAGATATCCTGATCTGCCGCTCAGACCGCGCGGTTCCGGCCAACGAACGAGCCAAAATTGCTTTGTTCTGTAACGTTCCGGAAAAGGCTGTGATTTCTCTGAAAGACGTCGATTCCATTTATAAAATTCCGGGCCTGTTGAAATCTCAGGGGCTGGACGATTATATTTGTAAACGATTCAGCTTAACTTGTCCGGAAGCAAACCTGGCCGAATGGGAACAGGTAATCTATGAAGAAGCCAATCCGGCAGGCGAAGTCACCATTGGTATGGTCGGTAAGTACATTGAACTGCCGGATGCCTACAAGTCGGTGATTGAAGCGCTGAAACACGGTGGTCTGAAAAACCGCGTGACCGTCAACATCAAGCTGATCGATTCGCAGGATGTGGAAACGCGCGGCGTCGAAATCCTCAAGGATTTAGATGCTATCCTTATCCCGGGCGGCTTCGGCTACCGCGGTGTGGAAGGTAAGATCGCCACCGCGCGCTATGCGCGTGAGAACAATATTCCTTATCTGGGCATCTGCCTGGGTATGCAGGTTGCGCTGATTGAGTTCGCGCGCAACGTAGCGGGTATGGAAAACGCCAACTCGACGGAATTTGTGCCAGACTGTAAATACCCGGTTGTGGCCCTGATTACCGAATGGCGTGACGAAGATGGCAACGTTGAAGTCCGCTCCGAGAAGAGCGATCTGGGCGGCACCATGCGCCTGGGCGCACAGCAGTGCCAACTGGATGATGAATCTCTGGTGCGCCAGCTGTACGGCGAGCCGACCATCACCGAGCGCCATCGTCACCGCTACGAAGTCAACAACATGTTGTTGAAACCGATTGAAGCTGCTGGTCTGCGCGTTGCGGGCCGTTCCGGGGATGATCAGTTGGTCGAGATCATCGAAGTGCCGAACCATCCGTGGTTTGTTGCCTGCCAGTTCCACCCGGAGTTTACTTCGACGCCGCGTGATGGGCACCCGCTGTTTGCTGGCTTTGTGAAAGCCGCGAGCGAGTACCAGAAGCGTCAGGCGAAGTAAAAGAGTTAGAACGGCAATGCACCCAACTGGGTGCATTGTTTGTCTGGAGTTTTAGTTTAACTTGTACTGAGGAAAACCTAATGTCCAAAATCGTTAAAGTCATCGGTCGTGAAATCATCGACTCCCGTGGTAACCCGACTGTTGAAGCCGAAGTACACCTGGAAGGTGGTTTCGTCGGTATGGCAGCTGCTCCGTCAGGTGCTTCTACTGGTTCCCGCGAAGCGCTGGAACTGCGCGATGGCGACAAATCCCGTTTCCTGGGTAAAGGCGTAACCAAAGCTGTTGCTGCGGTAAACGGCCCGATCGCTCAGGCAATCCTGGGCAAAGATGCTAAAGATCAGGCTGGCATCGACAAGATCATGATCGACCTGGACGGTACTGAAAACAAATCTAACTTCGGTGCGAACGCTATTCTGGCAGTTTCTCTGGCAAACGCCAAAGCAGCTGCAGCGTCCAAAGGCCTGCCGCTGTACGCGCACATCGCGGAACTGAACGGCACTCCGGGCAAATACTCCATGCCGGTTCCGATGATGAACATCATCAACGGTGGTGAGCACGCTGACAACAACGTCGACATCCAGGAATTCATGATTCAGCCGGTTGGCGCGCCGACCCTGAAAGAAGCCGTACGCATGGGTTCTGAAGTGTTCCATCACCTGGCGAAAGTGCTGAAGTCCAAAGGCATGAACACTGCCGTTGGTGACGAAGGCGGCTACGCGCCGAACCTGGGTTCTAACGCCGAAGCACTGGCTGTTATCGCTGAAGCGGTTAAAGCTGCTGGCTACGAGCTGGGCAAAGACATCACCCTGGCGATGGACTGTGCAGCATCTGAATTCTACAAAGACGGTAAATACGTTCTGGCTGGCGAAGGCAACAAAGCGTTCACCTCTGAAGAGTTCACTCACTTCCTGGAAGACCTGACCAAACAGTACCCGATCGTCTCCATCGAAGATGGCCTGGACGAATCTGACTGGGACGGTTTCGCATACCAGACCAAAGTACTGGGCGACAAAATCCAGCTGGTTGGTGACGACCTGTTCGTAACCAACACCAAGATCCTGAAAGAAGGCATCGAAAAAGGCATCGCTAACTCCATCCTGATCAAATTCAACCAGATCGGTTCTCTGACCGAAACTCTGGCTGCCATCAAGATGGCGAAAGACGCTGGCTACACCGCTGTCATCTCTCACCGTTCTGGCGAAACTGAAGACGCGACCATCGCTGACCTGGCTGTCGGTACCGCTGCAGGCCAGATCAAAACCGGTTCTATGAGCCGTTCTGACCGCGTTGCTAAATACAACCAGCTGATTCGTATCGAAGAAGCGCTGGGTGAGCAAGCGCCGTTCAACGGTCGTAAAGAGATCAAAGGCCAGGCATAATCCTGTCTTTGTGAAATAATAATGCCAGCCTCAGGGCTGGCATTTTTTTTACCTCGTCGGCGATTATTTAAAATCGACGGCCATTTGCTGGGGGATCGACAGCCCGCGAGTGGTCTCCACGCAGCGGTCGATGTAATCCGTAAAACGCGGTGGTTTTGGCATTCCCATGCTCAACAGCTTGTCGTTACTAAAGCGCACATTCAACGTAGCGAACGCGCCATATAAGCGCATGGCTTTCAGCATCAGACGTTCATTGCATGGCCCAAATATCCCTTTCAGTTCACGACGCATTTTGACCAGCGTGTCATAGCTGACCTGGGCGTACTTATCCCCCACCGGGGCCTGTTCGAGGGCCTGAGCCATCGCCCGGTCGATTTCGGCAAACTTCACGCTATTCTCCTCCCCGGCAGAGATGTGCACCACTTCGCCGTGAGCCAGCGGCTGGTTAAGCAGCATCAGCAGGGCATCAGCGCAGTAGTCCACCGGGATGACATCGATTCGGTCCTCCATGGAACATAAAAATTTCTGCAGCATCAGCCCCATGCTGAACACCCAGAAAATACTGCTGGAAGGCCGGCAGCCGTGATGGGTATGACCCACCACGATAGAAGGGCGGGCAATGACCAGCGGCAGTGTAGGGCAATGCTGCTGCATCAACTGCTCGATGGTTGATTTCGAGTGGGTGTATTCCACCAGGTGCTCAGCGCGTTCCCGAAACTCCGCGCTTTCGGCGACCAGTGAATCCGGCTCAGGTGAGCAGGACATGGCTGTGCCGACGTGCAGAAAACGCTGCAGACCCTCAACCTGCGCCATCCGTTGCGCCAGGCGCAGCGTACCCTCAACGTTAACCTTCCAGATGAGCGGGTTGCTGCCAAACGAGGCGACAGCGGCGCAGTTGAGGACATGCGTCACCTGATCGAGGCGCGGATCGTTAAGAAAATGCTCCGGAGAAGCGAGATCGCCCAGCAGGATATGCTGCGGGTGAAGCATCGCCAGCTTCTCCTCGGCGATGTTGAACTTACGCATGTTCTCTTTGACCCGTTCGAGGCCTGCCTCGGGGCTATCAGCACGCACGAGCAGTAGCAGATCTAACCGGGTTTCCTGATGGAGTATTTTCTCTAACGCGGCACCGCCCAGAAACCCCGTAACGCCGGTAATTAATAATGTGGTCATAAACGCTATCTCATTATGGTTGGTCTGCGGGATTCTAGGCGGGCAAAAGTAAACGACGATTAAATAAAGAAGGGGCCCGATCAGGGATTTATTAAGACCAGTTTAAGGTTATTATCACCGGCGGATTGAATTGGATTCGCAGATCGGCCAGATAATTCACTCTTTCATGTATCAGTTTGTACATCACTGTATTTTAAGGTTTTTTATTTTGCTGTCTGGACCTTTTATTTTATCCTGAATGACAGGAATAACATTTTCTGTTACACATTTTCAGTCCACGTGTCAGAATATTAATTATTTTAATTCTTATCATGCTAATAAATTAAGCCAAAAGAAAAGATTGTTTCTTTAATCAATAATATTATTCCCGACACGGATATTGACGAAGGGGTAAAAAAGGGATCGCAGCGCAGGACAAGACCTGTGCGCTGAAATCTGCGATAATGGACGTTTATGACCCTAAACAGAGATGACTATGCAGTACCCGATTAACGAGATGTTCCAGACCCTGCAAGGCGAGGGTTACTTCACCGGCGTGCCTGCCATTTTTATTCGTCTGCAGGGATGCCCGGTAGGATGCGCGTGGTGCGACACTAAGCATACCTGGGACAAGCTGGCCGATCGGGAAGTGTCGTTGTTCAGCATCCTGGCGAAAACCAAAGAGAGCGATAAGTGGGGGCCGGCAAGCAGCGAGGATCTGCTGGCGATTATTGGGCGCCAGGGGTGGACTGCCCGCCACGTGGTCATTACCGGCGGTGAACCCTGCATTCATGATTTAACGCCGTTAACCTCGCTTCTGGAACAAAACGGCTTTAGCTGTCAGATTGAAACCAGCGGCACCCATGAAGTGCGCTGCAGCCACAACACCTGGGTGACGGTATCCCCGAAGGTTAATATGCGTGGCGGGTATGATGTGCTGTCGCAGGCTCTGCAGCGGGCGGATGAGATCAAGCATCCGGTAGGGCGCGTCCGCGACATCGAAGCGCTGGACGAACTGCTGGAAACGCTGAGCGATGACAAACCGCGGATCATCGCCCTGCAGCCGATCAGTCAGAAAGAAGACGCGACGCGCCTGTGTATCGACACCTGCATCGCCCGTAACTGGCGCCTTTCCATGCAGACGCACAAATATTTGAATATTGCCTGATAAAAAAAAGCCCGGCAGCGTACTGACTGGGCTTTTTTTTCGCTTACTCGCCGCGATAGATGCAGCCAGCGGTGCAGGTCTCTTTGACCATCACGGCGCTCAGCAGCGGTACCCTCGGTTTCATCTCATCCCAGATCCATTTCGCCAGCACTTCGCTGGTGGGGTTTTCCAGACCGGGGATATCGTTCAGATAATAGTGGTCCAGGCGATCGTATGTCGGCTTGAAGGCGGCCTTCAGCTCGGCAAAATCCATGATCCACCCGGTATGGGGATCGACTTCACCGGTGATCTCCAGACGCACCATAAAGGAGTGGCCATGCAGGCGACCGCATTTGTGTCCTTCCGGGACGTGCGGCAGGTGGTGGGCGGCTTCGAAGGTGAAATCTTTAAACAGCGTGGTGGACATCATTGACTCTCAACAGGACGAAAAAAACCGCCGTAGGGTACCGGAAAGCACATTTTTTCGCATTAACTAAAACGGCCCTGAACAGAAAATGGACACATTTATCTGGGTTATCTGAATTAAATGGTTATATTTCATGTGGTTATTTAATCGATTTTGTTGTTAATAACTACAACTAAAACAGGTTAGTCCATTTGGTTATTTATTATTTCCATCCCTTCTTTAATTGTTACTATCAGCACCGTTACCCTTCTATTCTCTTCTGTTTTTGTCGCGCTGACAGGGCGCGAACAACAGCTTTGCTTACTGGAACAAACGACGCATGACGACACAGGCCACACCTTCCAACTTGCTGCCGCTCAACCCGGAGCAACTGGCGCGCCTTCAGGCGGCCACCACTGACTTCACGCCCACTCAGCTTGCCTGGGTGTCTGGCTATTTCTGGGGCGTGCTGAATCAGCAGTCCGGCGCGGCTGTGGCCGTTCCTGCCCAGGCCGCTGAGGTGCCCTCGATCACGCTGATTTCCGCCTCGCAAACCGGCAACGCCCGCCGCGTCGCCGAAGCGCTGCGCGACGATCTGCTGGCAGCGAAGCTGAACGTGAAGCTGGTGAATGCAGGCGATTATAAATTCAAACAAATTGCTGCGGAAAAACTGCTGGTGGTCGTGACGTCCACCCAGGGGGAAGGTGAGCCGCCGGAAGAAGCGGTCGCATTGCATAAGTTCCTGTTCTCGAAAAAAGCGCCGAAGCTGGACGGGACCGCGTTCGCTGTCTTTGGCCTCGGCGATACTTCTTATGAATTCTTCTGCCAGTCTGGCAAAGATTTCGACAGCAAGCTGGCCGAGCTCGGCGCGGAACGCCTGCTCGATCGCGTCGATGCCGACGTCGAATATCAGACCGCGGCTGCGGAATGGCGCGCGCGCGTCGTTGAGGTGCTGAAAGCCCGTGCGCCAGTGTCCGCGCCCGCCCAGCTGGCCACCAGCGGCGCGGTGAACGACATCCATACCAGCCCGTACACCAAAGAGGCTCCGCTGTCGGCGACCCTGTCGGTCAACCAGAAAATCACTGGCCGCGATTCCGAAAAAGATGTGCGCCATATCGAAATTGACCTCGGTGATTCCGGTCTGCGCTATCAGCCGGGCGACGCGCTGGGCGTCTGGTATCAAAACGATCCTCAGCTGGTCAAAGAGCTGGTGGAGCTGCTGTGGCTGAAGGGCGACGAGCCGGTAACCGTTGATGGCAAAACTCTGCCGCTGGCGGAAGCGCTGGAGTGGCATTTTGAGCTGACGGTTAACACCGCGACTATCGTCGAAAACTACGCCACCCTGACCCGCAGCGAATCGCTGCTGCCGCTGGTGGGCGATAAAGCTCAGCTGCAGCAGTATGCTGCTGCGACGCCGATCGTCGATATGGTCCGTTTCTCGCCGGCACAGCTGGACGCCGAGGCGTTAATCGGTCTGCTGCGTCCGCTGACGCCGCGCCTGTACTCCATTGCCTCCTCACAGGCGGAAGTGGAGAGCGAAGTGCATGTCACCGTGGGTGTGGTGCGCTATGAAATAGAAGGCCGCGCCCGGGCTGGCGGTGCCTCCAGCTTCCTCGCCGACCGTGTGGAAGAAGATGGCGAAGTCCGCGTCTTTATTGAACACAACGACAACTTCCGTCTGCCGGCTAACCCGGAGACGCCAGTGATCATGATTGGCCCGGGCACCGGCATTGCGCCGTTCCGCGCCTTTATGCAGCAGCGCGCAGCGGACGGGGCGCAAGGCAAGAACTGGTTGTTCTTCGGCAACCCACACTTCACTGAAGATTTCCTCTATCAGGTAGAGTGGCAGAGCTATGTGAAGGAAGGTCTGCTGACCCGTATTGACCTGGCCTGGTCCCGCGATCAACAACAAAAAGTCTATGTACAGGACAAACTGCGCGAGCAGGGGGCCGAGCTGTGGCGCTGGATCAATGATGGCGCCCACATTTATGTCTGCGGCGACGCCAATCGTATGGCGAAAGACGTGGAGCATACGTTACTGGAAGTGATTGCCGAATACGGCGCGATGGACGCCGAAGCGGCGGACGAATTTTTAAGTGAGCTGCGCGTTGAGCGCCGTTATCAGCGAGATGTCTACTAATGAGCGAAAAACATCCGGGGCCTTTAGTGGTCGAAGGTAAACTGACCGATGCCGAGCGCATGAAGCTTGAGAGCAACTACCTGCGCGGCACCATTGCGGAAGATTTAAACGACAGTCTGACCGGCGGTTTTAAAGGCGATAACTTCCTGCTGATCCGTTTCCACGGCATGTACCAGCAGGACGATCGCGATATCCGCGCGGAACGCGCCGCCCAGAAGCTGGAGCCGCGCCATGCGATGCTGCTGCGCTGCCGTCTGCCGGGCGGGGTGATCACCACCACCCAGTGGAAGGCGATCGATAAGTTTGCCGCGGACAACACCATTTACGGCAGTATTCGTCTGACCAACCGGCAGACGTTCCAGTTCCACGGCATTCTGAAAAAGAACGTGAAACCGGTGCATCAGATGCTGCACTCGGTGGGGCTGGATGCGCTGGCCACCGCCAATGATATGAACCGTAACGTGCTGTGCACCTCCAACCCGTACGAGTCGCAGCTGCACGCTGAGGCCTATGAGTGGGCGAAAAAGATCTCCGAGCATCTGCTGCCGCGTACCCGCGCTTATGCCGAGATCTGGCTGGATCAGAAAAAGGTCGCCACTACTGACGAAGAGCCGATCCTCGGTCAGACCTATCTGCCGCGTAAGTTTAAAACCACGGTGGTGATCCCGCCGCAGAACGATATCGATCTGCACGCTAACGACATGAACTTCGTGGCGATTGCCGAAAATGGCAAGCTGGTGGGCTTTAACCTGCTGGTGGGCGGCGGTCTCTCTATCGAACACGGCAACAAGAAAACCTACGCCCGCACGGCGAGCGAATTCGGTTATCTGCCGCTGGAGCATACTCTGGCGGTGGCGGAAGCGGTCGTGACTACCCAGCGCGACTGGGGCAACCGTACCGACCGTAAGAATGCGAAAACCAAGTACACCCTTGAGCGCGTTGGCGTCGAAACCTTCAAGGCGGAAGTGGAGCGCCGGGCCGGCATTAAGTTTGAGCCGATCCGCCCGTATGAATTCACCGGCCGCGGCGACCGCATCGGCTGGGTGAAGGGGATTGATGACAAATGGCACCTGACGCTGTTTATTGAAAACGGCCGCATTCTCGATTATCCGGGTCGTCCGCTGAAGACTGGCCTGCTGGAGATTGCTAAGATCCATAAAGGCGAATTCCGCATCACCGCCAACCAGAACCTGATCGTTGCCAGCGTACCGGAAGATCAGAAGGCGCGGATCGAGAAGCTGGCGCGGGATCATGGTCTGATGAATGCCGTTACTCCGCAGCGCGAAAACTCGATGGCCTGCGTCTCCTTCCCGACCTGCCCGTTGGCAATGGCGGAAGCCGAACGTTTCCTGCCGTCGTTTATCGACAAGGTGGAAGGGGTGATGAACAAGCACGGCGTGAGCGATGAGCATATCGTCACCCGGGTCACCGGCTGCCCGAACGGCTGCGGCCGCGCGATGCTGGCGGAAGTGGGACTGGTGGGCAAAGCGCCGGGGCGCTACAACCTGCACCTTGGCGGTAACCGCAGCGGCACCCGCATCCCGCGGATGTACCGTGAGAATATTACCGAGTCGGAAATTCTCGACTCGCTAGACGAACTGGTAGGGCGCTGGGCGAAAGAGCGCGAAGCGGGTGAAGGCTTCGGCGACTTTACGGTGCGTGCGGGCATCATTCGCCCGGTGCTCGACCCAGCCCGCGATTTCTGGGAATAACATCCTGGTGCCCGGTGGCGCGTAGCGACCCGGGCCTGTAAAACCCGTAGGCCGGGCAAACGCAGTGCCGCCCGGTAAAACAGGCAAACGAGGTTTATATGTCCGTACTCGATCTAAACGCGCTTAATGCATTGCCGAAAGTGGAACGTATCCTGGCGCTGGCGGAGACCAATGCGAAGCTGGAGAAGCTCAGCGCCGAAGAACGCGTAGCGTGGGCGCTGGAAAATCTGCCTGGCGAGTATGCTTTATCTTCCAGCTTTGGCATTCAGGCGGCGGTGAGTCTGCACCTGGTGAATCAGCTGCGCCCGGATATTCCGGTGATCCTCACGGATACCGGCTATCTGTTTCCGGAAACCTATCAGTTTATCGATGAGTTAACCGACAAGCTCAAGCTGAACCTGAAGGTCTATCGGGCGCAGGAGAGCGCCGCCTGGCAGGAGGCGCGTTACGGTAAGCTGTGGGAGCAGGGCGTTGAGGGCATTGAGAAATACAATGAGATCAACAAAGTCGAGCCGATGAACCGGGCGCTGAAAGAGCTCAATACCCAGACCTGGTTCGCTGGTCTGCGCCGCGAGCAGTCCGGTAGCCGGGCGACCTTACCGGTGCTGGCTATCCAGCGCGGGGTGTTCAAGGTGCTGCCGATTATCGACTGGGATAACCGGACGGTGTATCAGTACCTGCAAAAGCACGGGCTGAAATACCACCCGCTGTGGGATCAGGGCTATCTGTCGGTAGGCGATACCCACACCACGCGCAAATGGGAGCCGGGCATGGCAGAAGAAGAGACCCGGTTCTTCGGGCTTAAACGCGAGTGCGGATTGCACGAGGGTTAAGCTGTTAGCGCTTTCTTTGGGTGATAATTCAAGAAGAACACGCGGGTGATACCGCGCGTTCTTTTGTGCGTATCAGCTTTTCTTCTCCACCTTCGCCAGCTCTTTCACCAGCGGCAGCATCACTTTCACTACCTCGCGGCTGCGGCGTTCTATGCGTCCCGGCAGCGCGTGGTCGAGATACTGCTGATTATCAATCTGCACGCTATGCCAGCTGGTGCCGTCCGGGAAGGCGCGGGATTTCTGGCGCTGCTGATAGCCATCCTTTTTACCGAGTGACCAGTTGGTTGCCTCGACCGACAGCACCGGGATCCCCGCGCTGTCGAAGACGCTGGCGTCGTTACAGCAGGCGGTGCCTTTTGGGTATGCTGGGTTCAGTCCTGGATTGGTCGCCGCGACAATCCCCTTGCTGCGGGCGATAGCCAGCGCGCGGTCGCGGGTTAGCTTACGCACCGAGGCCGGCGTGCGGCGGCCACTGTTGAAGTAAAGCTTATCGCCCACCACCAGATTATCGAGGTTGATCACCAGCAGGGTATTTTTCTTTTCCGCCTCACTCATGCGCTGTAGCAGATTTTGCGCCCCGAGACGACCTTCCTCTTCACCGCTGGTGGCGATAAAGCGAATGCCATAGCGGGTGGGGATATTCTTTAAATGATCCGCCAGCTCCAGCATCACGCCGAGCCCCATCGCGTTGTCGTCGATTCCCTGCAGCGTCAGGCCGCCAAGGTTGTTCTCCACGTCTTTATCGCTCTGCGGCGCGTAGGTATCGAGATGCGCCATAATAATGATTTGCTGGCGGGACTGGCCTTCATGGGCGGCGATCACCGTACTGCCGGTGGCGTTATGCCAGTTCTTACGCTGATTGTTATCGGTATAGATGTAGCGGGTATTGAAGCTGCGCACGTCGCTCTGATAACCCATCTGGGCGAACTGCTGGCGGAGGTACTCGGCTGACAACATCTCGGCTGGTGTTCCGGTCATTCGTCCCGGGAAGACGGTGGCGATATGACGGGCCTGGCTACTGGCGGTGTCGCCCAGCGCGCTGAAAGCGGGGGCGGCGGCGAAAACAAAACCGGTGCCGAGCGCCAGAGGAAGCAGACGGCGGCACAACGCGGAAAACATAAGGGGTCCTTACACGAACAAGACAATTTGACGCGTACAGTATGAAACTGTGACCGCGGTTAAACAATTTCAATTGCTCTTAAATAGCGGAAAAATAGCGCGTTAAGCACTTTTTGATATTTGTATTTCCACAGCGTTATTCCTTTGCGTCACAACTCATTCCATTTCGTAATTTCATTTGCTCTCAGGCGCACCCTATAGTCGCAGTATCGCTGATTGTAAGAGAGTTGTTGCGCCGTGGATTACTTGCCCCTTTTTGCCGAACTGAAACAAAGGCCCGTGCTGGTGATCGGCGGCGATGAGATTGCTGAACGCAAGATTAAATTCCTGCTGCGCGCTCAGGCGCAGGTGCAGGTGGTCGCCGGGACGCTCTCTCCGGCGCTGGCCGATCTGGCGGCGCGCCAGGCGCTTAGCTGGCGGGCGACGGAATTTAGCGAGTCGCTGGTGGATGATGTCTTTCTGGTGATTGCGGCCACGGAGGATGAGGCGCTTAATCAGCGGGTGTTTGCGGCGGCTAACGCGCGCTACCGGCTGGTCAACGTGGTGGATAACCAGGCGCTGTGCTCGTTTGTCTTCCCTTCTATCGTCGACCGTTCGCCGCTGCTGGTGGCGATCTCCTCCAGCGGCAAAGCGCCGGTGCTGTCGCGTATTCTGCGCGAGAAAATTGAAGCGCTGCTGCCGACGAACCTCGGGCGGCTGGCGGAATCGGCGAGCTACTGGCGCAACCATCTGAAAACCCGTCTGACGACCACCGAAGCGCGTCGCCGCTTCTGGGAACGCGTCTTTACCGGCCGCTTTGCCAGCCTGATGGTGGCGGGCAATCATGCGGAGGCGGAAAAGGCGCTGCAGGATGAGCTGGATAAGCCCGAACGCGAGACGGGAGAAATTATTCTGGTGGGCGCCGGGCCGGGCGATGCCGGGCTGCTGACCCTTCGTGGTCTGCAGGCGATCCAGCAGGCGGACGTGGTTTTCCACGACCATCTGGTGACCCCGCCGGTTCTCGAGCTGGTGCGCCGTGATGCCGAGCTGATCTGTGTCGGCAAACGCGCCGGCGAGCACTCGGTGCCGCAGCATGAAACCAATCAGCTGCTGGTGGCGGCGGCGAAGGCGGGGAAAACCGTCGTGCGTCTGAAGGGCGGGGATCCGTTTATTTTTGGCCGCGGCGCAGAAGAGCTGCAGGCTGCCGCCGAAGCGGGGATCCCGTTCCAGGTGGTGCCTGGCGTCACTGCTGCTGCCGGGGCGACGGCCTACGCCGGTATTCCGCTGACCCATCGCGACTATGCGCAAAGCGCCGTCTTTGTCACCGGCCACTACAAGCCGGACAGCGCCCCCTTCGACTGGTCGCTGCTGGCGAAGAGCCAACAAACGCTGGCGATCTACATGGGCACCATGAAGGCGGCGGAAATCAGCGCCCAGCTGATCGCCCACGGTCGCGACAGCGCTACGCCGGTCGCGGTGATTTCCCGCGGTACCCGCGACGATCAGCAGACGATAACCGGCACATTGCAACAACTCGAACACCTGGCGAAAGACGCCCCGATGCCCGCCCTGCTGGTGGTCGGCGAAGTGGTGCAGCTGCATCAGCAGCTCGCCTGGTTTCAACATACATCATCCGCCGAAGGGTTTAACGCTTCGGTGGTCAATCTGGCTTAAGGAACGGTTATGGACCAAAAACGACTCACTCACCTGCGGCAACTGGAGGCGGAAAGCATCCATATTATTCGTGAGGTGGCCGCCGAATTTTCTAACCCGGTGATGATGTACTCCATCGGGAAAGATTCCAGCGTAATGCTGCATCTGGCGCGCAAAGCGTTTTATCCGGGAACCCTGCCGTTCCCGCTGCTGCACGTCGATACCGGCTGGAAATTCCGTGAGATGTATGAGTTCCGCGACCGTACTGCTAAAGCCTACGGCTGTGAGCTGCTGGTGCATAAAAACCCGGAAGGGGTGGCGATGGGCATCAACCCGTTTGTCCACGGCAGCGCTAAGCATACCGATATCATGAAAACGGAAGGCCTGAAGCAGGCGCTGAACAAATACGGCTTTGACGCCGCGTTCGGCGGCGCGCGTCGCGACGAAGAGAAATCCCGCGCGAAAGAGCGCATCTACTCCTTCCGCGACCGCTTCCACCGCTGGGACCCGAAAAATCAGCGTCCGGAGCTGTGGCACAACTACAACGGCCAGATTAACAAAGGCGAAAGCATCCGCGTCTTCCCGCTCTCCAACTGGACTGAGCTGGATATCTGGCAGTACATCTATCTGGAAAATATTGAAATCGTGCCGCTGTATCTGGCCGCTGAGCGCCCGGTGTTGGAGCGCGACGGTATGCTGATGATGATCGATGACGACCGTATCGATCTGCAGCCGGGCGAAGTGATTGAAAAACGGATGGTGCGTTTCCGTACCCTTGGCTGCTGGCCGCTGACCGGCGCAGTGGAGTCTGAAGCGCAGACGCTGCCGGAAATTATTGAAGAGATGCTGGTATCGACCACCAGTGAACGTCAGGGCCGCGTGATTGACCGCGACCAGGCCGGCTCGATGGAGCTGAAGAAACGTCAGGGGTATTTCTAAGGAGCCGCCATGAACACCACAATTGCCCAACAAATTGCTAATGAAGGCGGCGTAGAAGCTTACCTGCACGCGCAACAGCACAAGAGCCTGCTGCGTTTTCTGACCTGCGGCAGCGTAGATGACGGCAAAAGCACCTTAATTGGCCGTCTGCTGCATGATACGCGCCAGATCTATGAAGACCAGCTGTCGTCTCTGCACAACGACAGCAAGCGTCACGGTACCCAGGGCGAAAAACTGGACCTGGCGCTGCTGGTGGACGGCCTGCAGGCTGAGCGTGAGCAGGGCATCACCATCGATGTCGCTTACCGCTACTTCTCGACCGAAAAACGCAAATTTATCATCGCCGACACCCCGGGGCACGAGCAGTACACGCGCAATATGGCCACCGGCGCGTCAACCTGCGACCTGGCGATCCTGCTGATCGATGCGCGCAAAGGCGTGCTCGACCAGACCCGCCGTCACAGCTTTATCTCTACGCTGCTGGGCATTAAGCACCTGGTGGTAGCGGTCAACAAAATGGATCTCGTCGAGTTTAGCGAAGCGCGCTTCAACGAGATCCGGGAAGATTATCTGACTTTCGCCGAGCAGCTGCCGGGCAACCTCGATATCCGCTTTGTACCGCTGTCGGCGCTGGAAGGCGATAACGTCGCCAGCCAGAGCGCGAATATACCGTGGTACAGCGGCCCGACCCTGCTGGAAGTCCTCGAAACCGTGGAGATCCAGCGGGTGGTCGAGAGCCAGCCGCTGCGCTTCCCGGTGCAGTATGTTAACCGTCCGAACCTCGATTTCCGCGGCTTCTCCGGCACGGTCGCCTCTGGCACGGTTACCGTTGGCCAGCGTCTGAAGGTGCTGCCGTCGGGCGTCGAATCGAGCGTGGCGCGTATCGTCACCTTCGACGGCGACCTGCAGGAAGCCGCCGCCGGCGAAGCCATTACCCTTGTGCTGAAAGATGAAATCGACATCAGCCGCGGCGACCTGCTGGTTGACGCGCAAGCCTCGCTGCCGGCGGTGCAAAGCGCCAGCATCGACGTGGTGTGGATGGCCGAGCAGCCGCTGACCCCGGGCCAGAGCTACGACATCAAAATCGCCGGCAAGAAGACCCGCGCTCGCGTCGACGCTATCCGCTACCAGGTCGATATTAACAACCTGACCCAGCGTGAAGTCGAGTCTCTCCCGCTGAACGGCATTGGGCTGGTGGAGCTGACCTTTGACGAACCTTTAGTGCTGGATCCGTATCAGCAAAACCCGGTGACCGGCGGGCTTATCTTTATCGATCGCCTGACCAACGTCACCGTGGGCGCCGGGATGGTCAACGAGCCGCACCTGCAGGCGTCGACCTCGGCATCGCAGTACAGCGCCTTCGAGCTGGAGCTGAACCAGCTGATCCGTAAACACTTCCCACACTGGGACGCCCGCGACCTGCTGGGAGGCCAATAATGGCCCAGCATGACGAAAACGTCGTCTGGCATGCCCATCCTGTGACTCAGCAGCAGCGGGAACAGCATCACGGCCATCGCGGCGTGGTGCTGTGGTTTACCGGCCTTTCGGGGTCGGGTAAATCCACCGTCGCCGGGGCGCTGGAAGAGGCGCTGCATGAGCGTGGCGTCAGCACCTATCTGCTGGACGGCGACAACGTGCGCCATGGTCTGTGCAGCGATCTGGGATTCAGTGATGAGGATCGCAAAGAGAACATTCGCCGCGTCGGCGAAGTGGCCAGGCTAATGGTCGATGCCGGGCTGGTGGTATTGACGGCATTTATATCACCACACCGCGCGGAACGGCAGATGGTGCGCGAGCGCGTGGGGGAGGGACGCTTTATCGAAGTGTTCGTCGATACCCCGCTGGCCATCTGCGAGGCGCGGGATCCGAAAGGATTATACAAGAAGGCGCGGGCAGGGGAATTACGCAATTTCACCGGCATAGACTCGGTCTATGAGGCACCGGAAAAGGCGGAAATTCATCTGGATGGTGAACAATTGGTAACAAATTTGGTGCACCAACTATTAGACCTGCTGCAACAGAGCGATATTATCAGATCCTGAAACGGCAGCGGCATCGAGGGGTGCCGGTTGCCCGGTCTACAGGATTCGATATGCGCAATACCCAGAACCTCAGTATTATTCGTTCAGAACCGCCTCCGGCGATCGGCGACGAGACCACCTGGTCTCTGTCGGGCGCTGCCGTGGGCTTTATTTCATGGCTGCTGGCGCTGGGTATTCCCTTCCTTCTCTATGGCAGTAATACGCTCTTCTTCCTCCTTTACACCTGGCCGTTCTTCCTTGCGTTGATGCCGGTGGCGGTAGTGGTCGGTATTGCGCTGCACTCTCTGCTCAATGGCAAACTGCTCTATAGCGCCAGCGCGACTATCCTGACCGTCGGGCTGATGTTTGCGCTACTCTTCCTCTGGCTGTTGGGATAACCCGTTTCCGGGATGAATCAAGCATGGGTATCGGCAGCAAAAATATGGTACAGTCCCCGCGTTACGCGGCATCGTCCGCGCGCCCCGGTAGCGTACCCGGGCGAGTTTTGGGATGATGATGCCGTTTTTCAGGGGGCAGGATGGGTAAACTAACGCTGCTATTATTAGCTTTGCTGGTCTGGCTACAGTATTCACTGTGGTTCGGTAAAAACGGCCTGCACGACTACACGCGGGTTAATGACGACGTCACCGCCCAGCAGGCGACTAACGCCAAATTAAAAGCACGCAACGATCAGCTATTTGCCGAAATTGACGACCTCAACGGCGGGCAGGAAGCGATCGAGGAGCGCGCGCGCAATGAACTCAGTATGACCCGCCCGGGCGAAACCTTCTATCGTCTGGTACCGGATGCGTCTAAACGCAACCAGGCATCGGGGCAACAGCAGAACAATCGATAACCAGGCCCAGGATTACGACATGGCAGCCACTTTTCCGGGCGTTTGCGCCGTGGTGCCGGCAGCCGGTTTTGGCCGCCGCATGCAAACGGAATGCCCGAAACAATATCTCTCAATCGGTAACAAAACGATTCTCGAACATGCCGTCGCCGCACTGCTGGCGAATGCGTGCGTCCAGCGCGTGGTGATTGCCGTCAGCCCCGGCGATCGGCGCTTCAGCCAGCTACCGCTGGCGCAGCACCCGCAAATTACCGTCGTGGATGGCGGCGCCGAGCGCGCCGATTCCGTGCTCGCGGGCCTGAAGGCGTTGCCGGAGGCGCAGTGGGTGCTGGTGCATGACGCCGCGCGCCCCTGCCTGCATCAGGACGACCTCAGCCGTCTGCTGGCGCTCAGCGAAACCAGCCGTGTCGGGGGGATCCTCGCGGCGCCGGTGCGCGACACCATGAAGCGCGCCGAGCCGGGCAAAACCGCTATCGCCCATACCGTCGATCGTAATGACCTGTGGCATGCGCTCACCCCGCAATTTTTCCCTCGCGAGCTGCTGGTGGATTGCCTCACCCGGGCGCTGAACGAGGGGGCGACCATCACTGATGAAGCCTCGGCGCTGGAGTACTGCGGCTTCCATCCGCAACTGGTCGCCGGTCGCGCGGATAATATTAAAGTGACGCGCCCGGAAGACCTGGCGCTGGCTGAATTTTACCTCACCCGTTCCCGACACCAGGAGAAAGCTTAATGCGAATTGGACATGGTTTTGACGTACACGCTTTTGGCGGTGAAGGCCCAATCATTATTGGCGGGGTACGCATTCCTTATGAAAAAGGGCTGCTGGCCCACTCCGACGGCGACGTCGCGCTGCATGCGCTGACCGACGCGCTGCTGGGCGCCGCGGCGCTCGGCGATATCGGCAAACTGTTCCCCGATACCGATCCGGCGTTTAAAGGCGCCGATAGCCGCGAACTGCTGCGCGAAGCGTGGCGTCGTATTCAGGCCAAAGGCTATACGCTCGGCAACGTCGACGTCACCATTATCGCCCAGGCGCCGAAGATGCTGCCGCATATTCCGCAGATGCGCGTCTTTATCGCGGAAGATCTCGGCTGCCATATGGACGACGTCAACGTGAAAGCGACCACCACCGAGAAGCTGGGCTTCACCGGCCGCGGGGAAGGGATCGCCTGCGAAGCGGTCGCGCTGCTGCGTAAGGCCGAAAAATGATCGCCTTTGACCAACTGACCTGGCTGCACGGCAAGCCGCAGAGCAGCGGGCTGCTGAAAGCCAATCCGGAAGATTTTCTGGTAGTGGAGGATCTGGGCTTTGCGCCGGACGGCGAAGGCGAACATGTGCTGGTGCGGATCCTGAAAAACGGCTGCAATACGCGCTTTGTCGCCGACGCGCTGGCGAAATTCCTCAAGATCCATGCCCGTGAAGTGAGCTTCGCCGGGCAAAAGGATAAGCACGCCGTCACCGAGCAGTGGCTGTGCGCGCGGGTGCCCGGCAAAGAGATGCCGGACCTGAGCAAATTTCAGCTCGAGGGCTGCCAGGTACTGGAATATGCCCGCCATAAGCGTAAGCTGCGTTTAGGCGCGCTGAAAGGCAACCAGTTTACCGTGATCCTGCGCGAGATTAGCCATCGCCAGGACGTGGAGACGCGTCTGCAGGCCATCGCTGAACGGGGCGTACCGAACTATTTCGGCGCGCAGCGCTTTGGCATTGGCGGCAGTAATCTGCAGGGCGCGTTGCGCTGGGCGGAAAGCGACGCGCCGGTGCGCGATCGCAATAAGCGCAGTTTTTGGTTGTCGGCGGCCCGCAGTGCGTTGTTTAATCAGCAAGTCAGTATTAGATTAAAAAAAACGGAATTTAATCAGGTTGTTGATGGCGATGCGCTACAATTAGCGGGGCGTGGGAGCTGGTTTGTCGTCACACCGGAAGAACTCGAGGTTTCGCAGGCACGGGTGCACAACCGCGAACTGATGAACACGGCTGCGCTGCCGGGCAGCGGCGACTGGGGAAGCCAGCGCGACGCTCTGGCCGCCGAGCAGGCCGCCATCGCCGAAGAAACGTCGCTGCAGGCGCTGTTGGTGCGGGAGAAAGTTGAGGCGGCGCGCCGGGCGATGCTCCTCTATCCGCAGCAGCTTAGCTGGAACTGGTGGGATGACGTAACCGTTGAACTGCGTTTCTGGCTGCCGGCGGGCAGCTTCGCCACCAGCGTGGTCAGGGAGCTTATCAATACAACGGGTGACTATGCGAATATTGCTGAGTAACGATGACGGGATCCATGCGCCGGGGATACAGACCCTGGCAAAGGCCTTAAGGGAGTTTGCCGAGGTCCAGGTTGTTGCACCCGATCGTAACCGCAGCGGAGCCTCGAATTCGCTGACGCTGGAATCATCCCTGCGTACGTTTACCTTTGAAAATGGCGACATCGCCGTCCAGATGGGCACCCCGACCGACTGTGTCTATCTCGGCGTGAACGCGCTGATGCGCCCGCGTCCGGACATCGTCGTTTCCGGCATTAACGCGGGTCCCAACCTGGGCGATGACGTCATCTATTCCGGCACCGTGGCCGCAGCGATGGAAGGTCGCCATCTGGGGTTCCCCGCGCTGGCCGTGTCGCTGAACGGCTATCAGCATTACGATACCGCCGCGGCGGTAACCTGCACCATTCTGCGCGCCTTAAGCCGCGAGCCGCTGCGTACCGGGCGGATCCTTAACATCAACGTGCCGGATCTCCCGCTTGATCAAATCCAGGGCATTCGCGTGACCCGCTGCGGCAACCGCCATCCGGCCGACCAGGTGATCCCGCAAAAAGATCCGCGCGGCAACACCCTGTACTGGATTGGCCCGCCGGGCGATAAGCGCGATGCCGGGCCGGGCACCGATTTTGCGGCAGTGGATGAAGGCTATGTTTCCGTGACGCCATTGCACGTCGATTTAACCGCCCATCAGGCGCATGAGGTAGTCAGCGATTGGCTGGAACGTGTCGGGGTTGACGGGCAATGGTAAGTAAACGTGTTGAAAGTTTGTTGAATCAACTGCGCACGCAGGGCATCGTCGATGAGCGTGTCCTCGAGGCGATCGCGCGGGTTCCGCGCGAAAAATTTGTTGATGAAGCCTTTGAACATAAAGCGTGGGAAAACACCGCGCTGCCGATTGGCCAGGGGCAGACCATCTCCCAGCCTTACATGGTGGCGCGGATGACCGAGTTGCTGACGCTGACGCCGGAGTCGCGCGTGCTGGAGATCGGCACTGGTTCCGGCTACCAGACGGCCATCCTGGCGCACCTGGTGCATCACGTTTGCTCGGTGGAGCGGATTAAGAGTTTACAGTGGCAGGCGCGTCGTCGCCTGAAACAACTTGATTTACATAATGTTTCAACCCGTCATGGCGATGGGTGGCAAGGTTGGCAGGCACGGGCGCCATTTGATGCCATTATTGTGACGGCGGCGCCGCCGGAGATTCCAACCGCGCTGCTGGCGCAGCTGGATGACGAAGGCGTGCTGGTGCTGCCGGTTGGCGAAGAGCATCAGTTTCTCAAACGGATCCGTCGCCGGGGCAACGAATTTATCATTGATACCGTCGAGGCCGTTCGCTTTGTTCCCCTGGTGAAGGGGGAGCTGGCCTGAGACCCGGATTATTCCAGGTTTTTTTTGCCTGACTTTAGGCGTAGGGTGGACGCATTTTTCAGTGTCCTGGCCGGGCGCCGCCCGGTAAGCAAGATATTGGCAGTTAACATATTCCTGGGGGATAAATGAGCGCGGGAAGCACCAAATTTACCGTCAGCCGTATTGCGGCTCTTTCACTGGTTTCACTCTGGCTGGCCGGGTGTACCAACACCAATAATCCGCCAGCGCCGGTTAGCTCTGCCGGCGGTGCCGCCTCTTCCAGCACCAACTCCGGCATGCTGATTACGCCGCCATCCTCCGGCGTCAAGTCTGCTCCTCAGGCGCAGCCGATCCAGCCGGTACAGACCCAGACCATTCAGCCGCAGCCGACGCCGATGGCGCAGGAGCCGGTGCAGACGGTGAACGGTAAGATCGTTTACAACCGCAAATATGGCGATATTCCGAAAGGTAGCTACACCGGCGGCAGTACCTATACGGTCAAACGCGGCGACACGCTGTTCTATATCGCGTGGGTCACCGGCAACGATTTCCGTGACCTGGCGCAACGCAACAATGTCCCGGCCCCGTACGCGCTGAACGTGGGTCAGGTGCTGCAGGTCGGCAACGCCTCAGGCCAGCCGATCACCGGTGAAAACGCCGTTTCTCAGGCCAGCGCAAGGGCGAGCGGCGGTGCGACAGCCACCACAACTTCTGCACAAAAATCGACCGCGGTGGTTGCTTCACAACCGACTATTACGTATTCTGAATCTTCAGGTGAACAGAGTGCTACCAAGATGTTGCCTAATAATAAACCAGCGTCCACGACCACAACGGTTGTCGCGCCGGTGACGGCACCAACAACGGTGAGCACAACCCAGCCGACTGCAAGCAGTACGTCAACCAGTTCGCCGATCTCATCATGGCGCTGGCCGACTGATGGCAAGGTTATCGAGAACTTTAGCGGCGCGGAAGGCGGCAATAAAGGTATCGACATTGCAGGCAGTAAGGGACAGGCTATTGTCGCGACCGCCGATGGGCGTGTCGTCTATGCCGGTAACGCACTGCGCGGCTACGGTAATCTTATTATCATCAAACACAACGATGATTACCTGAGTGCCTACGCTCATAACGATACCATGCTGGTTCGGGAGCAACAGGAAGTCAAAGCGGGGCAGAAAATCGCTACCATGGGTAGCACCGGAACCAGCTCAACAAGATTACATTTTGAAATTCGTTACAAGGGGAAATCCGTCAACCCGCTGCAGTACTTACCGCAGCGATAATTTGGCAAAGTACGGATAAGCGAAGCATCAGCTAACAGGCGCCAGGGCGGTGTCTACGTCCTCTCTCACAGAGAGGGCAGGGGAAATCGTCCAGGCGTCGTTTGTTGATGTGCCGTGGAAGGTGCTTTGCTCAGGGATCACGGGTAGGAGCCACCTTTATGAGTCAGAATACGCTGAAAGTTCATGATTTAAATGAAGACGCGGAATTTGATGAGAACGGAATTGAGGTTTTCGACGAGAAGGCCTTAGTAGAAGAGGAACCCAGTGATAGCGATCTGGCTGAGGAAGAGCTACTGTCGCAAGGCGCAACACAACGCGTACTTGACGCCACTCAGCTTTATCTTGGAGAGATTGGTTATTCCCCACTGCTGACCGCGGAAGAGGAAGTCTATTTCGCGCGTCGCGCACTGCGTGGTGATGTCGCTTCACGCCGTCGCATGATTGAAAGCAACCTGCGTCTGGTGGTGAAGATTGCCCGTCGTTACAGCAATCGTGGTCTAGCGCTGCTGGATCTGATTGAAGAAGGTAACCTCGGCCTGATCCGCGCCGTTGAGAAGTTTGACCCGGAACGTGGGTTCCGTTTTTCGACCTATGCGACCTGGTGGATCCGCCAGACCATTGAACGGGCGATCATGAACCAAACCCGTACGATCCGTTTGCCGATCCACATTGTTAAAGAGCTGAACGTCTATCTGCGTACCGCGCGCGAGTTGTCCCATAAGCTGGACCACGAGCCAAGTGCGGAAGAGATAGCCGAACAGCTGGACAAACCGGTCGATGACGTCAGCCGTATGCTGCGTCTGAACGAGCGCATCACCTCCGTGGATACTCCGCTGGGTGGCGATTCAGAAAAAGCGCTGCTGGATATTCTGGCCGATGAGAAAGAGAACGGCCCGGAAGACACCACGCAGGACGATGATATGAAGCAAAGCATCGTCAAATGGCTGTTCGAACTGAACGCCAAGCAGCGTGAAGTTCTGGCGCGTCGTTTCGGTCTGCTGGGTTATGAAGCAGCCACGCTGGAAGATGTGGGCCGTGAAATTGGCCTCACCCGCGAGCGTGTGCGGCAGATCCAGGTGGAAGGTCTGCGTCGCCTGCGGGAAATTCTGCAGGGGCAGGGGCTGAATATCGAAGCGCTCTTCCGCGAATAAGATCTTTTCTCTCAAAAAGGCCCCCTCGACAGTCGGGGCCTTTTTCTTTGCGCTAGCCGAGTCGGGTTTCCTGCAGATGACGCCAGATCATTTTTCCTTCCGCTTGCTGAAAAATCGCCGTCGACCAGCGTACGTTCTCACTGCCATCCGTCAGCGTTTGGCTTTCACGGTATAGCACTGCGGCGCCGTCGTGCCACTCGCTAATGATTTTCGCCTGATCCACCACGATGTGTAATCCCGGACGGGTTGCCCCCGCATGGTGGAAAAAACGGCTCACCGCCGGGTAGTCCATCTTCTCGCCGCCCGGAGGGATCATGATGAATTCGGCGGCAAAACGTGTCATCAGCGCCTCAGCGCTTCCTTCCCCCTGGCTTAACCAGCGTTCAATAAGGACATGGGCGTCGAGGACTTCCTGCAGATAAGGGTTCATGACTTCTCCAGAGTGGTGTGCAGGCGATGGATAATCGCCCGATTGTTCAGCCGCAGGCAAAACAGCAGCGGCAACAGGGTGATGGCGGCGGCGCTAATAAACACCCCCTGCCAGGCGTAGACCGGCGGGAACACCCTCAGCAGCAGGGCGAGCAGCGCGCTGCCGGCAAAGAAGCTGAGCTGGCGGTTCAGATTCCACAGCGCGCTGGCGTCAGGCATCTCTTCGGCAGGCATATGCAGGAAGGCGCTGCTTTGCGCAGTACTGCTGCATAAGCTGCCTCCGCCGCCCATCAGCGTAAAGGCCAGAATCAACAGCGCCAGCGGGCTGTGCGCATCGATCTTCAGCAGCAGCAGGATCCCCGCCGCCTGAAGCAGGCAGCCGATGACGATCAGCGGCCGGGGCCCGAAGCGGTTGAAATACCTGCCGGTAAAAGTGATGGCGGCAAACGAGGCCAGCGACCAGGGCACCATCAGGGCACCGATGGCCCCCGGCGCCATCCCGGTGACGCGTTGCAGGTAGAACATCCCGACCACGTTGACGCCAATGAACATCCCCGGTACGCAGAGGTAGATCAGCATCGCGAAGCGCAGCAGGGGATCGGCCAGCAACGACAGCGGAAGAAAGCGAGTTGGGCGAACCGGGCCGGGGCTGTCGTTCAGCCATCGCACCGCCAGCACAAAGGTTAGCAGAGCCACAGGCAGGCTGGCGAAAAAGACCCAGCGCCAGCTGAAGGCCTCGACTAACAGGCCGCCGATCGCCGGCGAGCAGGCTGGCGCCAGCAGGCCGACCAGCATCACCGCCGCCGAGAGTTTCGCCCGCTCATGCGGCTGAAACAGCGGCCACGTCAATGCCTGGCCAAGGGGGATTAACATCCCGCCGCCCATCCCCTGCAGCGTCCGCCAGAAAATCAGCTCGCCGAGACTGCTGGCAAGCCCTGCCGCCAGCGCGCCGAGGCTGAACAGCCCCAGCGAGAGTAAAAACAGTCGTTTCGCCCCCCAGCGCTGACTAAGCCAGGCACTGAACGGTACGACGACCGTCAGACCGAGAATATAGGCATTGCTGACCCACGCCAGCTGAGAGACGGAAACCGCCAGCGCGCGGCTGATGGCCGGGAAGGCGATGCTGGCGATAAACATATTGATTAAATCGAGAAAAAAGCCGAACAGAAAAACGGTGGCAACGCGGTGGCGATAGGTCATGGTTCACTCCCTCAGACAGGCGGTTACTGTAAACCCGGTGCCATGGGGGATAAACGGGGCTAGTCGGGATATACTGTCTGAATATTTTTGACAATCATCCGGACGACGATGCTTAATCTTCAGCGTGTGACCATGTTTATCGCCGTGGTGGATGCCGGCAGCTTCACCCTGGCCGCTGCGGCGCTGGGGCAGACCAAGGCGGTGGTCAGCTTTAACGTGCGGCAACTGGAAAATGAGCTGGGGGTGACCCTGCTGCTGCGCTCTACGCGTCGTCTGCGGCTCACTGACGCCGGGGCGCTGTTCTATCAGCGCGGGGTGGCGCTGCTGAAAGCGGCGGAAAATCTGCAGGATGAGGTGCGGGCCAGCCATACCGGCTTAAGTGGCGAGCTGCGGATCACCACCACGCCGGAGTATGGCGCGCAGGTTATCATTCCGGCGCTGGCCGCGTTTGCCCGTCGTCACCCGGCGCTGCGGGTGCGCCACGTTTCGTCCTCCCATCATGCGGACCTCATTTCAGAACGATTTGATGTGGCGATACGCCTCGGTACGCTGGCCGATTCCCGCTATCGGGCGACGCGGATAGCCAGTTTCGCGATCCTGCCCGTCGCCTCTCCGGCCTGGCTGGCAAGCCATCCGGTGCAGACGCTGTCCGATCTGGCGCAAGCTGACTGGATTATTCATGAGCGTCTGTCGGCGCCGCTGCGCTGGCAGCTGCGCACGGATCAACAGACAGAGGTGGATTTCGCCATCGCCAGCGCGCCGCGCTTTTCAGCCGACAGCGCTACGGCGCTGATGAGCTTTGCCCTGGCCGGGTGCGGCATCGCCTTGCTGCCGGCATGGCTGGTAGCCGAAAAAGTGGCGCAGCGGGAGCTGGTGCCGCTCCTGTCGGAATACCATTTCCCACAGCAGGGCGTGTATGCCCTTTATCCCGATGCGCAGCATATGCCGACCCGGGTGCGGGCGTTTATTGACTTCCTGCGCGAGAAGGTCGGTTAAGCGCCCGTTCAGGGCGCCATCATTTTGCGCACCAGCCGGGTGAACTGTTCACGTTCGCCATCGCTCAGGCGGCCGAGAAACTCGTCATCGATCTCATTGCCCTGCGGAATCGAACGGTTAAGCAACGCCTCGCCTTGTTCGGTCAGATAGACAAAACGGCGGCGTTTATCGGCGGGATCGTGTTCCCGGCGCACCAGGCCGCGCGCCTCCATCCGGCTGAGCATCTCCGCCAGCGTGGCCTTGGTACTGACCGCCGCTTCAATCAGCACGACCTGCTCAATACCCGGCTGCTCCGCTACCGAGCGCATCACCGCATACTGAGGTTTAGTCAGGTCCGGTAACGCCTGCTGCCAGCGGGCGGTATGTTGTTGAAAAAGCTGGCGCAGCAGGTGGAATGCTTCGTTTCGTAACTCCATGAATACTCCGTAACAAAACTGTCACCTCTATGATAGCCGTTCGTACGCCATTTTATACCCTTTCTGCGTTTTTGATTAAAAATGCGCACGTATACGAACGATCTTGTCATCCCCGTCCGGAGAGGGTAATTTAAATATAAAGTTCGTGTACGAACAAAGTGAATGAGGTCTGGAATGAAACTGATTATTGGGATGACGGGGGCCACCGGGGCTCCGCTTGGGGTGGCATTGCTGCAGGCGCTACGTGATATGCCGGAGGTGGAAACCCACCTGGTGATGTCGAAATGGGCCAAAACCACCATCGAGCTGGAAACGCCCTGGACAGCGCGCGAAGTGGCCGCGCTGGCGGACTTTTCCCACAGCCCGGCAGACCAGGCCGCCACCATCTCTTCCGGTTCATTTCGTACCGACGGCATGATCGTTATTCCCTGCAGTATGAAAACGCTGGCAGGCATTCGCGCGGGTTATGCCGAAGGGCTGGTGGGCCGCGCGGCGGACGTGGTGCTCAAAGAGGGGCGCAAGCTGGTGCTGGTCCCGCGGGAAATGCCGCTCAGCACGATCCATCTGGAGAACATGCTGGCGCTGTCGCGCATGGGCGTGGCGATGGTGCCGCCGATGCCGGCTTACTACAACCACCCGGAGACGGTTGACGATATCACCAATCATATCGTCACCCGGGTGCTGGATCAGTTTGGCCTCGACTATCACAAAGCGCGCCGCTGGAACGGCTTGCGCACGGCAGAACAATTTGCACAGGAGATCGAATAATGGCTTTTGATGATTTGCGCAGCTTTTTGCAGGCGCTGGATGACCAGGGACAACTGCTGAAAATCAGTGAAGAGGTGAACGCTGAGCCCGATCTGGCGGCGGCCGCCAATGCCACCGGACGCATCGGCGACGGCGCCCCGGCGCTGTGGTTCGATAATATTCGCGGCTTTACCGACGCCCGCGTGACGATGAACACCATCGGCTCGTGGCAGAACCATGCCATCTCGCTGGGCCTGCCGCCCAACACGCCGGTGAAAAAGCAGATTGATGAATTCATTCGCCGCTGGGATAACTTCCCGGTGACGCCAGAGCGCCGCGCCAACCCGGCGTGGGCGGAAAACACCGTGGATGGCGACGATATCAACCTGTTCGATATTCTGCCACTGTTCCGCCTCAACGATGGTGACGGCGGTTTCTACCTCGATAAAGCCTGTGTCGTTTCGCGCGATCCGCTTGATCCTGACAATTTCGGTAAGCAAAACGTCGGTATCTACCGCATGGAAGTGAAAGGCAAGCGCAAACTCGGTCTGCAGCCGGTGCCGATGCACGATATTGCGCTGCATCTGCACAAAGCGGAAGAGCGTGGGGAAGATCTGCCGATTGCTATCACCCTCGGTAACGACCCGATTATTACCCTGATGGGCGCCACGCCGCTGAAATACGATCAGTCAGAATATGAAATGGCTGGCGCGCTGCGCGAGAGCCCGTATCCCATCGCCACCGCGCCGCTGACCGGCTTTGATGTGCCCTGGGGCTCGGAAGTGATCCTCGAAGGGGTCATTGAAGGGCGTAAGCGTGAGATCGAGGGGCCGTTCGGTGAGTTTACCGGTCACTACTCCGGCGGTCGTAACATGACGGTAGTGCGTATCGACAAAGTCTCGTATCGCAGCAAACCGATTTTTGAATCGCTCTATCTCGGTATGCCGTGGACCGAAATTGACTATCTGATGGGGCCGGCGACCTGCGTGCCGCTGTATCAGCAGTTGAAGGCAGAGTTCCCGGAAGTGCAGGCGGTCAACGCCATGTACACCCATGGTCTGCTGGCGATCATCTCCACCAAAAAACGCTACGGCGGTTTTGCCCGCGCGGTGGGCCTGCGGGCGATGACCACTCCGCACGGCCTCGGCTATGTGAAGATGGTGATCATGGTTGATGAAGACGTCGACCCGTTCAACCTGCCACAGGTGATGTGGGCGCTCTCCTCGAAGGTTAACCCGGCGGGAGACCTGGTGCAGTTGCCGAACATGTCGGTCCTTGAACTTGACCCAGGCTCCAGCCCGGCAGGCATCACCGACAAACTGATTATCGACGCCACCACCCCGGTTGCGCCGGACCTTCGCGGCCACTACAGCCAGCCGGTGCAGGATCTGCCGGAAACTAAAGCCTGGGCTGAAAAACTGACCGCTATGCTGGCCAACCGTAAATAAGGAGAAAAAGATGATTTGTCCACGTTGCGCCGATGAAAAGATTGAAGTGATGGCAACCTCGCCGGTGAAAGGGGTCTGGACCGTGTATCAGTGCCAGCACTGTCTTTACACCTGGCGAGATACCGAGCCGCTGCGCCGCACCAGTCGCGAACACTATCCGGAAGCGTTCCGCATGACGCAGAAAGATATTGATGAGGCACCGCAGGTGCCACACGTACCGCCGCTATTGCCGGAAGATAAGCGTTAATAAAAAGGGCCCGCTAAGTCGGGCCTTTTTTATATTTAGTACAATTATGGAAGCTATTTTTTCATTAAATTAAAAAATTACGTGAGGGGTTAATATACTGGGATGACTTTGCGAGCCTGCTTCCAGATTATTATAAAATCCGTCTGATTAATTCCTTGCAGATAAATTTCACGCCCTGACGAGTATAGAATAGCGGCGGGTGCTTGAGGCTGTCTGGCCTTGAGCATTACCAGGACCCCAGACAGACGAAAGCCCCAGGAGATATTTCTATCAACTGAGGCTAGCGAATGAACATCGACAATTCAGATGTTAGTCTCTTCTTTGCAGGGAGGCAAGATATGCTGACAAAATATGCCCTTGTGGCAATCATCGTACTCTGTATTACAGTACTGGGATTTACGCTGTTGGTGCACAGCTCACTATGCGAGCTGAGTATTAAAGAGCGTAATATTGAGTTTAAAGCTGTTCTCGCTTACGAATCGAAGAAGTAGCATCCGCGCGGGGGCAACCCCGCGTATGGGTTGTCAGGACGCATCCTCTAGCACCCATTTTTAGTTTGTTAAAACGGCAGCGCTGAGCGGCGCTGCCGTTTTTCACCTTAATGGGTGGCTAAACCAGGCTTTTCAGACGGTAGATCCACTCCAGCGCCTGACGCGGGGTCAGGGAGTCGGGATCAAGATTCTCCAGTGCCTCAACCGCAGGCGAGGTCTCTTCCGGGGCGGCGAGCAGCGACATCTGCGTGCCGTCGACCTGGGTCGCCGCCGCGTTGGGCGAGATGCTCTCCAGCTCGCGCAGTTTCTGCCGCGCGCGCTTGATCACCTCTTTCGGCACCCCGGCCAGCGCGGCGACCGCCAGGCCATAGCTCTTGCTGGCCGCGCCATCCTGCACGCTGTGCATAAAGGCGATGGTATCGCCGTGCTCCAGCGCGTCGAGGTGGACGTTGGCGACGCCTTCCATTTTCTCCGGCAGCTGAGTGAGCTCGAAGTAGTGGGTGGCGAACAGCGTCAGCGCCTTGATTTTGTTGGCCAGATTTTCCGCACAGGCCCACGCCAGCGATAGCCCGTCGTAGGTGGACGTGCCGCGGCCAATCTCATCCATCAGCACCAGGCTATGCTCGGTGGCGTTGTGCAGAATATTGGCGGTTTCAGTCATCTCCACCATAAAGGTCGAGCGGCCGCTGGCCAGGTCATCCGCCGCGCCGACGCGGGTAAAGATGCGATCGATGGGCCCGATCTCCACCTTCTGCGCCGGGACGTAGCTGCCGATATAGGCCAGCAGCGCAATCAGCGCGGTCTGGCGCATATAGGTACTTTTACCGCCCATGTTCGGCCCGGTGATGATCAGCATCCGCCGCTGCGGCGCCAGCTGCAGCGGGTTGGCGATAAACGGCTCTTTCAGCACCTGCTCGACCACCGGATGGCGGCCTTCGCTGATGCGAATGCCCGGCTTATCGCTAAAGGTCGGGCAGCAATAGTTCAGGGTTTCCGCACGTTCCGCCAGGTTGACCAGCACGTCCAGCTCGGCCAGCGCGCTGGCGCTGGTTTGCAGGTCGGCGAGATGCGGCAGCAGCAGGTCGAACAGTTCGTCATAAAGCTGTTTTTCCAGTGCCAGCGCTTTGCCCTTGGAGGTCAGCACTTTATCTTCGTATTCCTTCAGCTCAGGAATAATGTAGCGTTCGGCGTTCTTCAGCGTCTGGCGGCGCACGTAGTGGATCGGCGCGAGGTGGCTCTGGCCGCGGCTAATCTGGATGTAGTAGCCGTGGACGGCGTTGTAGCCGACTTTCAGGGTATCGAGGCCCAGCCGCTCGCGCTCGCGGATCTCCAGCTTATCGAGATAATCGGTGGCGCCATCGGCCAGCGCACGCCACTCGTCCAGCTCTTCGCTATAGCCCGGAGCGATGACTCCGCCGTCGCGGACCAGCACCGGCGGCGCGTCAATCACCGCGCGCTCCAGCAGTTCGCGCAGTTCGGTGAACTCGCCCATTTTCTCGCGCAATTTTTGCACCGGCTGACGGTCAACGTCGGCCAGCAGCTCACGCAGCAGCGGCAACTGCTGCAGGGCATGACGCATGCGGGCTAAATCGCGTGGACGGGCGGTACGCAGCGCCAGGCGCGCCAGAATACGTTCCAGATCGCCGACCTGGCGCAGCACCGGCTGCAGCTCGGTATAGCGCTCCTGCAGCGCGCCGATGGTCTGCTGGCGCTCCACCAGCACGGCGGTATCGCGGACCGGCATATGCAGCCAGCGCTTGAGCATCCGGCTGCCCATCGGCGTCACCGTACAGTCGAGTACCGAGGCCAGGGTGTTGTCGGTGCCGCCGGCCAGATTCTGGGTGATCTCGAGGTTACGGCGGGTGGCGGCATCCATAATGATGCTGTCCTGCTGGCGTTCCATGGTGATGGAACGGATGTGCGGCAGCGAGGTGCGCTGAGTGTCTTTGACATACTGCAGCAGGCAGCCGGCGGCGCACAGGCCGCGTGGGGCGTTTTCCACGCCGAAGCCGACCAGATCGCGGGTGCCGAACTGCAGGTTAAGCTGCTGGCGCGCGGTGTCGATTTCAAATTCCCACAGCGGGCGACGGCGCAGACCGCGGCGGCCCTCGATCAGCGACGATTCGGCAAAATCTTCCGCATACAGCAGTTCCGCCGGATTAGTACGCTGCAGCTCTGCCGCCATGGTTTCGCGGTCGGCCGGTTCACTCAGGCGAAAGCGCCCGGAGCTGATATCCAGCGTCGCGTAGCCAAAGCCCTTGCTGTCCTGCCAGATGGCGGCCAGCAGGTTGTCCTGGCGCTCCTGCAGCAGCGCTTCATCGCTGATGGTGCCCGGCGTAACGATACGCACCACTTTACGCTCGACCGGTCCCTTGGTGGTGGCCGGATCGCCAATCTGCTCGCAAATGGCCACCGACTCGCCCTGATTGACCAGTTTGGCGAGGTAGTTCTCCACGGCGTGGTGGGGGATGCCGGCCATCGGGATGGGTTCGCCCGCGGAGGCGCCGCGCTTGGTCAGCGAGATATCGAGCAGCTGCGACGCGCGTTTCGCATCGTCATAAAATAGCTCGTAAAAATCCCCCATCCGGTAAAACAGTAGAATGTCAGGATGTTGCGCCTTCAGCTTGAGATACTGCTGCATCATCGGCGTGTGGGCGTCGAGATTGTCAATTGTGCTCATGGGGTGTTATCCAGATCCCTGATTTGAAATGGCTGCGATTTTGTAGTTGTCGTCGTTATCACATGGATGAGACATGATAACGGAGATGGGCAGGTGAGGGAAACCGACGAAAGCGCGCGGCGCGATCCGGATTCCAGTTGCAGAGGGGGTTGAGACATAACAAGCCAGCATCGGGATGTGTGGTTACCGGTCAGAAAAAGACATATCCGATATTCCCCTGGTATACGTAATGGCAGCAGTTAGCGACGATCCTTGATATACTGAAACCATCAGGTGAATGAAACGGGAGATGCCATGAGTTACAACAAAAAAGTTCAGGCCGCATACGCCAGACCTTCCCGCGCTGACATCGCGCGTTCTGTTGCGACATCAACCGCGGTCGAGACAGGGCAACCATCAGCCAGAGTTGAAGTGAGTCTTGAAGCGGCACGCAAAAAATATGCGCATCTTCGTCTTGCCTAATCTCTTCTTAAGGCCTTACTGACCCAGTGTTTCATCGGTCGATAGTCCAGAGTCAAACCCGCATGGATAGCCGATATATACTGGGTTTTGTTTTGTTCCCAGCTTTGATAATCCAGCGGTTTATAGCCAGCCTGCACAGCCATCACATCGGCTAATAATCGTGATAAACGCCCGTTACCCTCTCTGAATGGATGGATGAGGATCAATTCAACATGGGTGACTGCGATAGCTTCTATGAGCTGCAATTCATTCATGCCTGAACAAGGCGTATAATGTGCAAGGTATTTCTTATCAAAATCGTTTAGCAGTTTCGCCAACTGCGCTGAAGGGGCGAACATAAAATCGCCTTTGCTGATATTGACCGTTCTTTCCTGGCCTGCCCATGCATAGATATTGCCTAACCAGCGATAGTGCCACTTTTTCAGGATGTCGACGCTGAGTAATCCAGTTGGAAAGTGCTCCTCAAAAACTGAGCGATAAAGTTGTTCCAGAAGCACCAGTTCTACGCTATCAATCTCATTTGCGTCAGCGATCCCGAGTTTATTAGCCAAAACCCGTTCATCTGAATTTTTCTCAAATTGGCCTTCGCTGCCAGCTACCGTGTATCGGTTCATGGGGACCCTCAAAAGGGAGCGCTGAGAGATATGAAAGTATAACGCCCATTAACTTATGCGGTGTAATACCGAAAGCGCGCGGCGCGATCCGGATTCCAGTTGCGCCGCGCGGGAGTTACGGCGCCAGATAAACCTGGGGGACCGCGTTGTCCGGGTGCTGGACGAGGCGGACATCCGCCCCGTACCAGCGATGGATAACCGGCTGCTGGATCACCTCCTGCGGCGTGCCCTGGGCGACCAGATGGCCCTGGTGGAGCAGCAGAATGCGGTCGGCCCACAGGGCGGCGAGGTTAAGGTCATGCAGCACCACGCAGACATGCAGTTGCCCGCCGGCGGTGAGCCGTTTGAGCAAGCGCAGCAGATGCTGCTGATAGTAAAGATCCAGCGCCGAGGTGGGCTCATCAAGAAACAGCCAGCCCTGCGGCGCGCCGTCGCGCCACAGCTGCGCCAGACAGCGGGCCAGCTGTACCCGCTGCTGCTCGCCGCCGGAGAGGCCGGGATAGCGGCGACCGGCAAGGCCATCGCAGCCGGTGACGGCCATCACCGCCGCCAGCACCGCTGGATCTGCCGTCGCGCCCCACGGTGCGCGTCCCATGGCAATGACCGTTTCCACCGTCCAGTCGGCCTGCAGGGCCGTTCGCTGCAGCATGACCGCCCGCCGGCGCGACAGCGCCTCGGGGGACCAGGCCTCCAGCGGCTTGCCTGCAAGGCGGCGGGTGCCGCTGTCCGGAGTCAGATAGCCGGTCAACAGCCGCAGCAGAGTGGATTTCCCGGCGCCGTTCGGCCCGATAAGCGCCGTCATCTCGCCGCCGCGCAGCGCGACGGAGACGTTGTCGATAATCTGTCGTTTACCAAGGTGAAGTGACAGCCCCTGGGCGCAATATTCATTAACCATGTCTGGAGTTCTCCCGACGAAAGACCAGCCACAGAAACCAGGGGGCGCCCAGCAGGCTGGTGAGCAGACCGACCGGTATCTCCGCCGGCGCCGCCACGGTGCGGGCCAGGGTGTCGGCCAGCAGAAGCAGGATCGCGCCGGCCAGCAGCGAGCCGGGGATCAGTCCGCGATGGTCCGGTCCCAGCCACAGGCGCATCAGGTGCGGCACCACCAGGCCGATAAAGCCGATGACTCCGCTGATGGCCACCGCGGCGGCCACCAGCACCGCGCTGCACAGCAGCAGCCAGCGCTGTAGCGCCTGCACGTTGACCCCGAGATAGTGTGCCTCTTCATCGCCAAGCTGCAGCAGATTGAGGCGGGACGCCATCCACCACACCGCCAGCGCCGCCGGGATAATCAAGGTCGCGGCCACCAGCAGCGTCGGCCATTCGGCCTGCCCCAGACTGCCCATGCCCCACAGCGACAGCTGGCGCAGCTGGGCGTCATTGCTCAGCCAGGACAGGACGCCGACCAGCGCGCCGCACAGCGCGTTGATGGCGATCCCCACCAGCAGCAGGCGCGACAGCGAACCCTCCTCCGCCCGGCTGAGGATGAAAATCACCACCATCACTGCCAGGCTGCCAATAAACGCCGCCAGCATCGGCATGTACAGGGCGATCAGCCCCGTAGCGGAGAACGGAAGCACCAGCCAGCTGGCCACCGCCAGCGCGGCGCCGCTGCTGATGCCCAGCAGGCCCGGGTCGGCAAGCGGGTTGCGAAACAGCCCCTGCATCACGCAGCCGGAGAGGGCCAGCGCCGCGCCCACCAGCAGGGCCAGCAGCACCCGCGGCAGACGGATGGTCAGCCAGATGTGGCGCAGCATCTCATCCCCGGAAGGCAGCAGGTTGACCAGCGGCAAGCGCATGGCACCGAGGGTGGTGGCAAACAGCGTCAGGGAGACCAGCAGCAGCGTCATCAACAGCAAACGGCGGGCGAGGGCAGGGCGCATCAGGGCAACTGCTCCGCTTTGTTTCGCAGCGCGATTATCGCCTGCGGTGTGCGCGGCCCGAAGCCCAGCAGGGCCATATCGTCGATCGTCAGCAGCTGTTTATGACGCCCCGCCGGGGTCTGTGCCAGACCGGGCAGTTTCCACAGCCCGGCTTCGCCGCCCATCCCTTTGAGACCATCGGCGGAGATCACCACCAGATCCGCCTGGCTGGCGGCGACCCCTTCCTGCGACATGGCGCGATAGTGGTCGAAGCCCTGCATCGCGTTCTGCAGCCCGGCGGCGCGAATGGCGCCATCGGCCGCGGTGTGCTGTCCGGCCACCAGGGTATTCATTCCGCCGTGGCTGAGAATAAACAGCACCCGCTTAGCAACCGGCTGCGTGGGAATGGCGGCGATCTGTTGCTGAAGCTGCTGGCGCAGCGCGTCACCTGCCGCCGTTTTGCCTAACGCTTCGGCAATGACAGCCACTTTGTTATCGATCGCGGACAGACTTTCGCCGCCCGGCACGTTAACCACCTTCACCCCGCTCGCCTGTACTTTGTGTAAGACCAGCGAGGGCTGCGCCTGGGCGCTCGCTAATACCAGCTGCGGGCGTAACGCGAGGATCCCCTCGGCGTTCAGCTGTCGCAGGTAGCCGACGTCCGGCAGCTTTTGCGCCGCCGGGGGCCAGCTGCTGGTGCTGTCCCGCGCCACCAGGCTCTGTTCCGCGTCAAGGGCATAGACGATCTCAGTGACATCTCCGCCGAGGGTGACGAGTCGCTCAACGGCAGCGTGGCTCAGCAGCGGGAAAGCGATGAAGAGCAGTAACCAGCGCATCATGCGGGCAGTCCTTCACGGGTCAGACGATCTACCTGCTGGCGCCATTGTGCCTGCTCGGGGTGGCCTTCGCTGCGCTGGCCATAGAGCTGGGCAATCTGGGTGCCGTCTTTGGCGAACAGTTCGACGCTGGTGACGTGTCCATCTGAGGTTGGTTTACGGGTCACCCACACTTCATCGATGCTCTCTTCGCGCAGATGCAGGGTAAAGGTGGTATTGAAGATATTCAGCCAGCCGCGCATGGGGGCCAGCTTTTCCAGGGCGCCGGTGAAGATCTGCACGCAGCCGCGATTGCCGACGAAAATCATAATTTCATTGCCCTCCTGGCGCACTGTCTCCAGCAGCGACGGCAGCGCATGGCGATCCACGCGGCAGGCGAGATCGTCGCTCACCAGGCGGAAAGCCTGCTGGCGGGAAAGCTGATATTTACGCAGCAGACCGAAGAACTGGTGAACGTCGGTCATCGCGCGCCAGTCGTTCTCCAGGGCGGCACCGTTAGCGGTGTCGGCATATTTCACCGGCTCCAGCGGGCGCAGGGCCAGCGGTGCGGGCGCCGCTACCCGATGTTCCGCGATCAGGGTGTCCCAGGCCGCCATGTCGGTCTGCGCGGTCGCATAGACTTTCAGCAGGGCGTCGCCGTGGTGGTCGAAAAACTGGATGCTCTGACGGCCATTATCGTTCAGATGGAAGGCGCTGGCCCACTGGCTGAGGAACAGGCGCAGGTCGAGCGCGCGCGGGTTCAGTACCAGTCCGGCGTGGCCGCTGAGGTGCTGGTGCGTGAACTGGCCCACTTGCTCATGCACGGCATACTCGTTGCGGCAGATGCATTTGGTTTCGCCGACGCGCTCCAGATCGGCAATCAGCGCTCGGGCGTCATCGCTCAGGCGCACGGCATCATGGCCGAGGCGGGCGGCGGTCAGCTCGGCTTCGCTGATCCCCATTTCCGCGGCAATATCGCGGGCATATTTCGCGGTACTGCCCGCTTTGGTGGCCTGGTAGCGCTGCCACAGGTCAGGGTGTGCATTTGGCATAATCATATCCTTCTCGACGATGAATATCCCCGGCCGGCGGGCCGGGGGCAGGTGCGTTATTATTCGGGCAATCAGAAGTCGACGTTGACGCCCAGCTGCCAGGTGCGGCCCGGCATCACCGCCAGCGCTTTATCGTTGGCGTCCTGGTTGGTGCCGGTCTCGATATTGCGGCTGCTCAGGTAATCCCAGTATTTACGATCGGTGAGGTTGTAGACCCCGCCATTGAGGCGCACGTTTTTCGCCACCTGCCAGTACGCGGTCCAGTCCAGCATGCCGTAGCCCGGCACGCGCATATAGTCGCTGCTGGCATCGGTGATGGCGGATCCGCTGTTGCTGTAGCTTTCGCGGTTGGTGGCGGTCGCCTGTTTCCCTTTGACAAAGGTCGCCGTCAGGGCGGTGCCGTAGCGTTTCGCCGGATCGTCCCACGCCACGCCGACGATGGCTTTCATCGGCGCCACGCTGTCGAGGTCGACGTATTTATCGCCGCTGTAGCTGGATTTCGATTTCCCTTCGCTATAGCCGAGGGCGAGGGTGGTGCTCAGGCCGTTCACCTGCTCAAACCAGGTGCCAAAGTTAAATTTGGTGCTGATCTCTCCGCCGTAGATATAGGCTTTATCGCGGTTTTCCGCCTGATAAATGGTGTAGATGTTCGACGGCACATTCGTGAACTGGCCCGGATTATTGGCGCGGGTATAGCGCGTATAGGCGATAAAGTTCTTATAGCTGTTGTAGAACAGCGCCGTGCGCACGGTGATGCCTTCGGTGACTTCCCCTTTCAGCCCCCACTCGAGATTATCGCTGGTTTCCGTCTTCAGATCGGTATTGCCGATCAGGGCATATTGCTGGCTACCGGCGTAGCTGGAGCCGAGGTTCCAGGAGCCATACAGCTGGCTGGCGTTGGGGAACTGCGCGCCGCGCTGGTACTGCAGGTAGGTCATCAGGCGCGGGGTGAGGTCGTACTGGAAGGTCAACGACGGCAGAACCTGGGTATCGCTGTTTTTGCCGTACAGATTCGCCACCGACGATTCGGTCAGTACGCTGCTGTTGGCGGCAAGGTCGGACAGATTTTCCGGCTTAGTCGATTGATGCACCACGCGCACGCCGGGAATAATGGCGAAGTTGTGGCTATCAAGGTCGAAGTTGATCTTATCCTGGACAAAGCCGCCGAGAGTGTAGCTGCGGCTGTCTGCCTCCGGCTGCATGATCTCGCTGTAAACGCTGGGGATCGGCGACTGGCTGAACGGTCGCTGGGTTTTGCTGGTGCTGGCGTTGAAGCCGGCGCTCAGATCGTGGCGGCCCAGGGTTTTCGCCAGCGCGGTCTGCAGGCCCCAGGTATCGGTATCGTAGTTAGAGTTCACCGTCTGCATTCTGCGGGTGACGCTGTCCGGCATATAAGTCCAGTCATGGGCTTCGGTATGCTGGTAGTAGATTTTCGTGGAGACGCTGTCGAGGTAGTCGTTCATCGGCGTCCAGTCATCCTTCAGGCTCAGGCCCCAGCGCCGGGTCTGGCTGGTCTGGTTGGCGGTGCCGATGGTGCTGTTGCCGCTGGAGTCCCAGGTATCGTAGTGGGTGTGGTTGGTTTTATGGTAATAGTCGAAGGTGCTGGTCAGTTTGTGTTCATCGTTAGGTTGCCAGATCCCGGAGGCCAGAAACGCATCGGAGTGCCAGTTCGCCGGGTAGGCGTCGACGGTGCCGCTGTTGTTTTCGGTTTCCTGACCGTCACGGCGGCTGTAGACCAAAATTCCGCGCAGGAACTCATCGCCGCCGGCGACGGTCACCCCGTTGTGCCAGCTGCGATCCGCAGAGTCGTAACCGCTGCGGTAGCCGAAGGCGCTGGTCTTGCCCGGGCGCAGGTAATCATCCGCCGATTTCGGGCGGAAGGAGACATTTCCCCCGATAGCGCTGTTGGCCGTTTCCGTCGAGGTGGCGCCGGACTGAATATCCACACTGCCATACATATACGGGTCGATATAATCGCGGCCGATGCCGAAGGTGTTGAGGCCAGCGCGGCCGACGTAGCCGCGGCCGGTGGCGTTGGGTTGGGCGATACCGTCCACGTCGATGCCGACGCGGTTGCTCTCCATGCCGCGGATGTTGTAGCCGGTGTAGCCTCCGCGGTCGAAGCCGCTTTTGCCGTTGCCGTTGCCGGAGCCGCCGCTGGCCCCGGTGGCGCTGATGAGCGGCTCATAGCGCATGATAGAGCCAAAATCGTTAGCGCCTTTATCCTCCAGCTCCCGGGCGCTGATGCTGTGTTCGCTACCGGCTTTCTGCACCGGTGCGGGAGCGGTGACGGTCATTTGTTCCGAGGTGTCATCCACCGCCTCGCCGCTAACGGCGGAAGTGTCTGCTGCGATGGCAGAAGTCTGATAAATTGCTGCAAGCAAAGAGGTCACCAGCAGGCGTTTTTTACACCATGCTGCTGACGGAGTCGATTTGTACATAGTCGCCACGCCTTGATCGTTATTAGTATCGGCTCACGCGTTACTTCCAGAGTTGCAGGTTGCTCCGTCTTTTCCGTTGCGGATGGGGTCTTACTCCATTTGTTGATTGCGAATGGTAATGATAGGTATTATCGTTTGCAACAAAATAATCATGTGTTCTTCATTTAAACTGCACTTTGTTTACAATTTGCCCTTTCAGACTTAGCGAGACGACGATGAACTCAAAAGCGGCCATCACCATCACCTACTGTTCCCAGTGCAACTGGATGCTGCGCGCCAGCTGGATGGCGCAGGAGCTGTTACATACCTTCAGCACCGACATCGCCTCGGTGACGCTGGTGCCGGGGACCGGCGGGATCTTCACGATCGATGTCGATGGTCAGCAGATCTGGGAGCGCAAGCAGGATGGCGGTTTTCCGGATGCGGCCGAGCTGAAACGCCGGGTGCGCGATGTCTGTTTCCCGGAGAAGCCGCTGGGCCATGTGGATAAAGGTGAGCAGAAAGGGTGACAACCCCCTCCGGGCGACAAGCGCCCGGAGGAGAAGCCGTTAGCGGGCTAACTGCACGTCAACCAGCACGCTTTGTCGGCGGGTGCGTATGAGGGTGACCGCTTCTTCCAGCACGCCGGGGAGATCCTCGGCCCGGGAAACCGACAGGGCCGCCGCGCGGCTGGAGGCGGCGATCGCGGCGAAATCCGGCGAGGTGGTAAAGGCGGTGGCCGGAATGGTCTCCGCGCGGGCGGCGTAGCCGTCCGGGTAGAGCGCTTTGGTGCCGCCCGCGACGGCGCCCCATCCGCCGTTATTTCCGACCACGACGAGGACAGGGAGCTTCATTACCTCCGCAATATGGTGGCAGACCGCAGGGTTGGCGAACAGGTACGACCCGTCGCCGACGGCGGCAATAATCAGCTCTTCCCGGCGCGCAAGCTGCAGCCCCAGCGCGATAGGCAGGGCTTCGCCCAGGCCGCCGGCCAGCGCTTCCTGGTAATAGCTCTCGGCATGGATCAGCCCGGCAAATTGCGGCAGCGTGGTCAGCTCAGAAACGATCCGGCCGCGGTGTTGATTCGCCAGATGGCCGAGGCAGTAGCTGAGCCAGGGTTTGGTAATGACCCCGGTCTGGCTGGCATGGAGAAGCGCGTCGCGCTGGTTTTTCTGTTGCTGGATGCGGTGCTGCGTATATGCCGCCCGCTCCGCCACATGCTGCTGGCGGGCGGCCTGCAGCGGGCGCAGCGCCTCTTCCAGCAGGCTGAAGACTTCATCGGTCTCGCCCGCCAGGTTGATGTCCGCGCGATAGCCACGTACCGGGTAGCGGGAGAAGAGCGGATCGGGGCCCATCTGGATCACGGTACAGTCCTGGCGACAGTCGCCCTCGGCGATCATCCATGGCGCCTGCGAGTCGACCACCAGAATCACATCGGCGTCGGCGAGCCAGGCGCTGGGATCAGCCCCGGCGAGCAGTGGGTTATCGGCGCTCAGGGTCACCTCGGTACCCCAGTATTCCACCAATGGGATCGCCCATTCGCGCACCAGGCTATTAAGTCGCGCAAAGCCACCCGCCGTTCGGGCGCCGCGCTGGGCGAAGATGACGGGATGCCTGGCGCAGGCGATTGCCTCGGCGGCCCGGGCGATATCTTCCCGGACTGGCGCATAGCGGACCGGCTGCTGCGAAGGACCGGCCTGCAGCGCGGCCTCATCAATGGCAAAGGTCTCGCACAATGGCTCGCGCGGTAAGCTCAGGTAGACCGGCCCTTTCGGCAGGGAGCTGGCAATCGCCCAGGCCCGGTCAACATGCTCGCCGATCTGATCGGCCAGCCGCAGTTCAAAATCCCACTTCACGGATTCACGGATCAGCGCCGCCTGGTCGCGCATCTCCTGGCCGTAGCCAATCGGCGTATTGCGGCAGCCGAAGTGGGAATGTTCGCTAATCGGCGTGCGACCACCAAAAATCAGCACCGGGATATTGCTGTTCGCCAGATTGATGACACCGCAGGCGGCGTTGGCTAACCCGACGTTGGTATGAACCATTACCGCCTGCACCTTGCCAGTGCCGAGGTAGTAGCCGTGCGCCATGCCGATGGCGGCGTTTTCATGCGGGCAGATCACCAGCTCGGGTACCTTTTGCCCGGTCGCCCGGGCCTTTGCCCAGGCTTCAATAACTGGCGGATAATCGGTGCCCGAGTTAATAAAAATATATGCCACGTCCAGCGCCTGTAGCCGATGCAGTAACAGTTCAGCAGCCGATAATGTGATAGAGGCCATATTCTCTCCGTATTCACGCGGTGTAATCGCGATAATTAAAAGGTTAAGAAAATAAATCCGCCCATCGTAATGATGGAGGCAATAATACTCAGCGCCATCGTCGAGGCCATTTCCTGCTCGCCGGTTTTATACTGCATGGCAATAATTATCGCGATGGAGCCTACCGGGATAGCCATCGTCAATACGACTTCCTTTATTTGCTCCATGCTGAAGCCCATTTTTAATAACAGGAGATAGCAGGCGCCGGGCACCAAAATATTGCGGGCGATAACGGTGATAATGGTAGCGGTGGTGATAACAATGCTGCGTGTATAGAGCACGATCCCGGCGGCAAACAGCGCCAGCCCGCCAGAGGCTTTACCCAGCAGACCCAGCGACATCGAGATAGTCTGCGGAATATGGATATCCGCCAGCACGATGATCAGGGCGATCACCGGTGACCAGACCACAGGTTGTTTAATGGCGTTTATCACCCGTGTGCCAAAGGAGATATGCTGGCTTTTATCGCCAGTGGCGACCGACATCAGAATCATTACCAGCGGCAGCTGGAAGACGTTTTGCGTGATGCTGGACACGGTGATCAGCGACGCGCTGACGGTGCCAAATAAAAAGGCCAGCACCGAGGTGCCGATGAAAGGAACCGCCGGCGAGCCGATGGCCAGCGCCTGCAGCGTACTGAGGGCGAGGTCGCGTCGGAACAGATAGCGGGCGACCAGTAAGGGAATGACGAAGCTCAGAATCAGCGCGAGGATAATGGCCACCGCAACCGGGCCCATGGTCATGACGATGTGTCGCGGCGTCATCACCATATTGCTGAAAATACTTAGCGGTAATGCATAGAGCATCACAATTTTATTGATGTCTCCTGCCTGCTGCCAGTTAAAGTCTTTTCGTTTACCGCTAATATAGCCGATGATGACGGTAATGATGACCGGTAATATAGCGCCTGAAATTAATAGAATATTGTTCTGTGTCATGGTGGTATATTCTCGTTATAAATTATCTTCGGGTCCGCAATTCGTTTTTGCCGTGCGTGATGAGGTTAATAAATCCGTTTTTCCTGATGCGCGGTAGCTATTTTTGAGCGTATTGATAGCGACATTTATTCGCTAAAACAGGCCGCAAGGGAAATGCAAAAACCGTTTATTCAATGAGTAAATATCATGCCAATGAAATTTAAGCAGATTCAGGCGTTTATTACTGTCGCTCACGAAGGCAATATGACCCTGGCCGCAGAGAAGATGGGGATCACTCAGTCGGGACTGAGCCGGCTGTTATTGAGCCTGGAAGCGGACCTGAGCGCGACCTTATTCGAAAGACACAAACACGGTATGGCGTTGAGCGAATATGGCAGCGCCTTTTTACCCTATGCGCTGACGATGCTGAATACCGAACAAAAGGCCCGCGAGGAGATTGCGCTCATCCGCGGCGCCGGGAAAGGTATCCTGCGGATTGGCTGTGTTTCCAGCCTGCTGACCAGCCATTTCATCGATAAGCTGGCAGCTTTCCATCAGCGACATCCCCGGATCCATCTGCGGATCGTCGACCGCATTGACTCCGAGCTCTTTAAACTCCTGCTGATGCACGACATCGATATCGCCCTCTGCGGCCCCTTACCGCATGATGAGAAAATCGTGGTGCGCGGTAAAATTAACTGGCAGGACCGGATCTGCATCGTCGCCAGGCAGTACCACCCGCTACATCAGGCGGCGAACTTATCCCTCGAGGCGATGCTGGACTATCCGTGGATCATGCCGCCGCCGTTAAGTACCCCGATGAACATCCTTGAGGATATCTTTCGTGCCCATCAGCTACCCTGTCCGCAGCCGGTGATTGAGTGCGCGTCCTCCTCGGCCATTAAGGCCTTTCTGTGCGAGAGCGATCTGTTAACGTCGATGCCGGCCCCGGTTTACCGGCACGAGGAAGCGCTGGGCCTGCTGCGTCCGTTCGAACTCGAGGGCAGCGTTTTTATCCGCGATTTCTATGCCTATAGCCATTTCGGGGTTCTGTCCGGGGCAGCCCTGCAGTTGATCCAGCATCTCAAGCAGTGAGGCTGGTCGGGCACGAACAATAAGGTGTATAATATATGCATCTTAATAACAGGCGAAAGGCGGGGAGATGGGGAAGCGTATCGAACGGGAAAAGATGACGATTCAGCGGATGATTGCCCTCTACCAGCGGCGCTGTCCCGGGGCGCTGGCCGATAATGCGCACTATCAGGCGCTGAACGCCTACGCCGACAAGCGCCTTGATAAGTGCGTGTTTGGCGAGAATAAACCAGCCTGCAAGCAGTGTCCGGTGCATTGCTACCAGCCGGCGAAGCGCGAAGAGATGAAGCAGATTATGCGCTGGGCCGGGCCGCGAATGCTCTGGCGCCACCCGATCCTCACTATTCGCCATCTGCTGGACGACAGGCGCCCGGTGCCGGCGCTACCGGAAAAATACCGACCGAAAAAATAGCGGCCTTTCCCTGGTCAGCGCGGCGCGTAGCCGGGCGACAAGTCGGCCCCGGTAAGGCATTAGCCGCCACCGGGGATGGTTGCTGAAGCCCTCTGTTTCTGACTATCCCGAATTGTGCTTGCCACAAAGGCGACCACAAACAGCGCGGAAAACAGCACCACGATAGTCGGCGCCGGCGCGCTGTCGAGATAAAACGCCAGCCACACCCCTCCCGCCGAGCAGCCGATGGCCACCGCTACCGCCAGCAGCAGGGCGTGGATAAAGCGCCGCACCAGCAGGAGCGCGATCGCCCCGGGGGCAATCAGCAGCGAAATCGACAGGATAATCCCCACCGACTGCAGCGTCGCGACGATGGTCAGGGCGATCATGCACAGCAGACCGTAGTGCAATAGTCCGCCGCGCAGGCCGCTGGCTTTGGCCTGCGTCGGGTCAAAGGCGTGCAGCAAAAAATCGCGCCATTTGAGACCGATAATCAGCGCAATCACCAGCGCGATAGCCGCCGTTTGTCCAATATCGCGAAGGGATATCCCCAGCATGTCGCCGAACAGGATATGGTCGAGATGAACATCGGACTGGATCGCTACATACAGCACCAGCCCGGCGCCAAACATGCCGGAGAAGACAATCCCCATGATGGTATCGCGCTTGAGTCGGCTGTTATCGTCGAGAAAACCGGTCGTCACGGCGCACAGCAGCCCGGCGATAAACGCGCCGATGGCGAAGGGGATGCCGATAATGTAGGCCAGCACCACGCCCGGAAAGACCGCGTGGCTCATGGCGTCGCCCATCAGCGCCCAGCCTTTGAGCACCAGAAACACCGACAGTAGCGCGCAGGGCACGGCCACGATGATCGATACCGCTATCGCATTGACCATAAAAGGAAACTGGAACGGGGCCAGGAACAGGTTCAGCATGCGGCCTCCCTGGCGCGGCGGCGGCTGGCCAGCAGGCCGTGCTTCGGCGCGAAGATAAAGGTGATGAGGAACAACAGCGTTTGCGCGACCACGATAATGCCGCCGGTGGCGCCGTCGAGATAGTAGCTGAGCCAGGCACCGAAGAAACTGGTCAGACTGCCGATAGCCACGGCGATGGCCAGCAGGCGCGGAAAGCGGTCGGTTAACAGCCACGCGGTGGCCCCGGGAGTCACCACCAGGCAGATGACCAGAAAGGCGCCGACGGTCTGCAGCGCCGCCACGGTGCAGGCGGCCAGCAGGGTAAAGAACAGCAGCTTCAGGCCGCGGGTGTTCAGGCCAATCGAGCGGGCATGGTTTTCATCAAAGAAGGTCACCATCAGATCTTTCCACTTCAGCAGCAGGATCGCCATCGAGATAAAGCCGATCGCCGCCAGCTGGATAATATCCTCCGGGGCGATGGCCAGAATATTGCCGAGAATAATGGTCTGGATATTCACCGACGTCGGATTCAGCGACACCATAAACAGCCCGATCCCGAAGAAGGAGGAGAAGATCAGGCCGATAATGGCATCCTCTTTCAGCCGCGAGCGTTGCTGCAAAAACATCATGCTGCCCGCCGCCAGGCCGCCGGAGAGAAACGCGCCGAGCGAGAAAGGCAGGCCGAGCATATAGGCCCCGGCGACGCCGGGCACAATCGAGTGGGAGAGGGCGTCGCCAATCAGCGACCAGCCCTTCAGCATCAGGTAGCAGGAGAGAAACGCACAGACGCCGCCTACCAGCGCCGACACCCACATCGCATTGATCATATAGTGATAGCCAAACGGCTCCAGCAGCCAGCTCATCGTGGGCCTCCTGCCGCGCGCCGGCTGATAAACGGCCGCTCGTCATCGGTGATAACCTGCGCTTCCCCGCCGGTGAGCGCGACGTGGCGTAGCACGCCGCTGAAAGCCCGCTCCAGATTCTCGGCGGTGAAGGTGGTTTCTGTCGGGCCGCTGGCCAACACGGTGCCTTTCACCATCACCGTGTAATCACAAAATTCGCTCACTGACCCGAGGTTGTGGGTGGAGACCAGCATGGTACAGCCCTCATCGCGGAGCTCGCGCAGCAGGCTGATGATCCGCGCTTCGGTCTGCACATCGACGCCGGTAAAAGGCTCATCCAGCAGGATCACCTGACCCTGCTGAGCGATAGCGCGGGCAAGGAAAACGCGCTTTTTCTGCCCGCCGGAGAGCTCGCCAATTTGCCGATGGCGGTACTCGCTCATGCCCACGCGGGCCAGCGCGGCATCGACAATGTCGCGATCGCGCGGCTTTGCCCGCCGCAGCCAGCCCATATGGCCGTAGCGGCCCATCATCACCACATCCTCCACCAGCACCGGGAAGGACCAGTCCACCTCTTCCGACTGCGGGACATAGGCGACCAGGTTCTGGCGCAGCGCGCGGTTGACCGGCTGGCCGAGTATGGCGATCTCGCCGTGGCCGACGCGCACAAAGCCCATCAGCGCTTTAAACAGTGTGGATTTACCCGAGCCGTTAACGCCCACCAGTGCGGCAATGGAGCCGCGCGGTACGCTGAACGAGGCGTCGCGCAGGGCAGTGTGGCCGTTGCGCCAGGTGACTGTGAGCTGGTCGACATACAGTCCCGCTTGCGCTGCATTCATGGCTGCTTCCTCATCCCGTCCTGGATACCGTTGACGATGGTTTCGGTGGTGACGCGCAGCAGGTCGAGCCAGGTCGGCACCGGGCCGTCGGCGACGCTCAGCGAATCGACATACAACACGCCGCCGTAGTGGGCCCCGGCTTCGCGCGCCACCTGACGCGCCGGTTTATCGGAGATGGTGCTTTCGCTGAAGATGGTCGGGATGCGTTCTTTCTTCATGGTGTCGATAACCTTGCGCACCTGTTGCGGGGTGCCCTGCTGGTCGGCATTGATCGGCCACAGATACAGTTCGCGCAGACCATAGTCGCGGGCCAGATAGGAGAAGGCCCCCTCGCTGGTGACCAGCCAGCGCTTATCCGCCGGCAGTTGCGCCAGTCTGGCCTGCAGCGGCGCCATCGTCTGGCGGATCTTCTCCTTATAGGCCTCGGCGTTACGGCGATAGGTGTCGGCGTGAGGCGGATCATACTTCACCAGCGCATCGCGAATGTTATCGACATAGATCAGGGCGTTATCTGCAGACATCCAGGCATGGGGATTGGGCTTCCCACTATAGGGGCCCGCGCTGATGCCCATCGGCTGGATCCCCTCGCTGACTACCACCTCCGGAACGCCCTGTAAGTGCTGATAAAAACGGGCAAACCACCGTTCGAGATTAAGCCCATTGCTGAGGATCAGCTGCGCCCCCTGCGCGCGTTTGATATCGCCCGGCGTGGGCTGGTAATCGTGGATCTCCGCGCCCGGTTTAGTGATGGAGCTGACGACGGCAGCGTCGCCGGCCACGTTCTGCGCCATATCGGCGATAACCGTGAAGGTAGTGATAACCCTGAATTTCTCCTGCGCGGTGGCCGGCGTCGCGGCCAGCAGAGCCAGCGCGCTGGCCAGCAGCAATGATTTCAGCGGTGTCAGGTGTAGCATAGGATCCCTCGCAATGGTGTGGTTAATTTCCCAGCGTTTATAGCCATTGCTATGTTATATAGCACAAGCTATTTACAAATGAAAATAATTCTTATTTGCATGCGTGGGTAATAATGAGCCGGGAAACGAAAGCGACAAGAAAGGGGGAGATAAGGCTGGCCCGGCGCGAACCGGGCGAAGATCAAGAGATATCGGCGACCGACTGGCGCGGGATCAGGCGGCCAGCCAGCGAGCGGCCCTCGGCGGTGAAGGTTGGCCGGTCGTCAATCAGGCTGCGAATACGCTGAATACAGTTATCCAGCAGCGCCTCCAGTGGCCAGGAGATGCAGGTCAGCGGCGGGTAGAGCAGCGAGGCGAGCGGGGAATCCTCAAGGCTCAACAGGGAGACCTCCTGCGGGACGGCGATGGTGAATTCGCGTAACAGACGCATCGCCTCAGCCGCGTAGCGGTCGCGTTTAACGATAATGACTGAGTATTTACTGAAGCTGTTAATTAAGGTCAGCAGCGCCTGCTCGACGTCATCGTTGGCCGTCAGCACCAGCTGGCGGTTAAAAGGAATGGAGTAGTTTTGCAGGACGTTGCGGTAGCCTTCCAGCATCTGACGGCTGGCATCGTCGCTATCGCTGTCCACCAGCAGGGCGATGTTGCGGTGTCCCTTGCCAATCACATAGCGGCAGGCGCTTTCGGTGGCGAAGGCGAAGTCGTAGCCCTGGCTGTTGCTCCCGGCGACGCCGAAGCGGTCAAAGGCGATAACGTTGCGCGGCGCGTCGGCGGCAACGGCGCCCAGCACCACCACCGCCACGCACTGGCGCTGCAGATCGTCGATCACCGCCGCCTGCTCTACCGGATCGCTGACATACTGGACCAGCAGGCTTTTATTCAACCCTTTCAGCGCCTGAGAGAGCAGCGGCAGCAGACGCGCGCCGTGGCTTTCGTCCTGCGCGGAAATCACCAGACCAACGTGGCTGGATGTCTGACTGGCGAGGTTTTGCGCGGCAAAGCTCGGGCGATAGTTGAGTTCTTCAACGGCCCGCAGCACAGCTTCCCGGCTCTCTTCGCGCACGCCCCGGGTGCCGGTCAGCACGCGGGAAACCGTCGCTCTTGAGACATTCGCTAATCTTGAAACATCATCAATCGTTGGCATGGCTTTTTCTGTCTGAACATTTTCGCCTAGCTTAACATACCTGCTGAAAAAAGTGTCTACCGCTGCCCGTCCGCGGCGCCGGGCAGACGGGGCAGCCAGGCCGCGCCGCGCACGCCGCTGGCGTCGCCGAAGCGGGCCGGTTTGATCTGCGTGCGGCAGGTGTCGGAGAAGATCCACGGCACGATGGCGGCAGGCAGATCGCGATAGATCTGGCTGACGTTGGACAGACCGCCGCCCAGCACAATCACCTGCGGGTCGAGAATATTGATCACCGACGCCAGGCTACGGGCAAAGGCATCGATAAAGTGTCGCCAGTGGGCCAGCGCGCGCGGATCGCCGTTTTGCGCCGCGGCGACAATGGCTTCCGCACGGGCTTGTTCCCCATAGCGGCGGGCGAAGCCGGTGCCGGAGAGAAAGCTTTCGATGCAGTTCGTTTTGCCGCAGTAGCAGGGCTGCGGCGGACCATCGCGCTCAGGAGTATAGCCCGGCAGCGGATTATGCCCCCACTCCCCGGCGATAGCGTTGGGGCCGCTGAGCAGTTGTTGATGAACGGCGATCCCGCCGCCGCAGCCGGTACCGATAATCACCCCGAAGACGGTGGAGGCCCCGGCGCCGGCGCCATCCACCGCCTCCGAAAGGGTGAAGCAGTCGGCATCGTTTGCCATCCACACCGGCTGGCCAAGCTGCTGCATGATATCCCGGCGCAGATCGTGACCGTTGAGCACCAGGCAGTTGCAGTTTTTAATGCGCCCGCTTTGCGGATCGATAGCCCCGGGCAGGCCGATCCCCAGGGTGAATGGCTGCGGGCTGACCGCGCGAATATCGGCAATCAGGGTCAGCAGCTGACGCATAAAGGCGTCATAGCTCTCTTTGTGGGTCGGCCGGCGCAGGCGCTGGACGCATTCGCCTGCCGGGTCCAGCAGTACGGCTTCCATTTTGGTGCCGCCAATATCTATTCCAAGATGTAACATAGTGACCTCGGGGAATCAGACCCGGCCAGCGCGCCTGGCCGGGGAACGCGCTAGGCGTGAAGCGGTTGCGCGCGGTAAATCGCAATCAGTTCGGCAATCAGCTCTTTCGCCAGAATGGAGGTCATCAGGTGATCCTGAGCATGGACCATTACCAGCGTCATTTTGGTTTTTCCCTCGCCTTCGTCAGCTTCGATAAGCTGGGTCTGTACAAGGTGAGCTTCGCGGGAATAGTGCGCCGCTTCCTGCATTTTGGCGTCGGCGGTGGCGAAATCACCCGCTTTAGCGGCGTGCAGCGCTTCGTAGCACAGGCTACGTGACTGGCCGGCATTGATGATGATCCCCATCACCTGTTCTTCTAATTCCATGATTATCCTCTGAATCGTTAGCGTTAAGCGGTTTGCGCCGCGTTGTCAGCCTGGCCGACGGCGTTTTCACGCTCCTGGGCCAGCAGCTGTTTTTCGTAAGCTTTGAGAAATGGCAGGTACATCACCATGGCGGTGGCCATACAAATGAGGCACAGGATCACCGGGCTAAAGCTCCAGTTCGCCGCCCACGAGGCGCCGATGGGCGCCGGCGTTGTCCACGGCGTCATCGATACTACGCGGCTGACGAGATCCAGCTTCAGCGCAAAGTACGCCAGGGTCGCGTTGACCATCGGCACCAGCACGAACGGCAGGAAAAACAGCGGATTCATGATGATCGGCGCGCCGAAGAGGATCGGTTCGTTAATATTGAATACCCCCGGCACGACCCCCATCCGGCCAATCGTCCGCAGATGCACGGCCTTGCTGCGCAGCAGCATCAGCGCCAGCGGCAGGGTGGAGCCGACGCCGCCGATCAGCAGATAGTGATCCCAGAAGCCCTGGACATAGATGTGCGGAATAGCGGTGCCTGCCGCCATGGCCGCCTGATTGACCGACAGGTTGGCCATCCAGAAGGGATTCATGATCCCGGTGACGATCAGCGCGCCGTGGATCCCGGCGAACCACAGCACCTGACAGACCAGCACTGACAACAGAATGGCCGGCAGTGTATCGGAAGCCGCGACCAGCGGTTTGACCAGCGACATGATCGCTTCCGGAATGATCATCCCCAGCTGAGCCTCGATAAACAGGTTCAGCGGATGCAGCGTCAGAATGATCGCCAGCACCGGGATCAGGATCTCGAACGAGCGCGCCACCCCGGCAGGCACTTCCGGCGGCAGGCGAATGGTGATGTTATGCCGCTTGAGGAAGGCGTACAGCTCGGTGGAATAGATGGCCACCAGAATGGCGGTGAAGATCCCCTGGCCGGAGAAGTAGGCCGTAGAGATCTGGCCATCTTTCAGCGGCGCGGCCACCAGCAGAAACGACATCAGCGACAGCATCCCGGCGGTCAGCGAGTCCAGGTGATGGTGCTTGGCGAGGCTGGCGGCGATCCCGACGGCAATGAACAGGGTCATCACCCCCATGCTGAAGTTGAACGGCAGCATCAGCGCATCGCGATGATCGAGCGAAAATTGCAGCCAGGCGCGGGCAAAGCCCCACGTCGTATCCGGAGAAAACGGCGGAAAGATAAATACCAGCAAAAACGAGCCGACGATCATAAAGGGCAGGGCGGTGATAAAACCGTCGCGGATCGAGGTGACGTATTTTTGCTGGCCGATCGCGCCGGCCAGCGGCGTGATCTGCCGTTCGATCACATCGATCAATTTAGCGTACAGAGAGCTCATGATCTTTCCTTAGTTCTTGTTTTCGATGAGGGAAAGGGCGAAATCAAGGACCGCGGCGCCTTTTTGCATGCCGTAGTCCATCATATTGATGGGTTCGACGCGGATACCGTATTTATCCGCCTGTTTTTGCAGATCCTGCTGCATGTATTTCACCTGCGGCCCCAGCAGCACCACCTGATAATGGCCAACCTGTTCGGCGAACTCCGCTACGCCATAGGCATTGATCTCTACCGGCAGGCCCCGCTGTTCGGCTTCGGCAATCATTTTTTTCATCAGCAGGCTGGTGGACATGCCTGCCGAACAACACAACATTATTTTTTTCATAAGTACCGCTCCTGATGAGGTTGGATGAGCGGACTATAGTCAAAATGGATGCATTACGGAAAGCGCTTTCCGTTTGTGGATTTATTAATTGTGACCATGATCACCTATGGCAGGCTTTCACTTTCCGGTGTTGTGGGCGATCATCCCGGCGAGACAACCATTCGCAAAGGTAGGAGTATGAACATTCAGTTAATGAATGTGGCCGTGGACATCATCGAGCAGCGGCTGGCGCCGCTGGCGAATGTTCTGACGCGCAACAACCACATTACGGCGATGCGCGATAGCTTTGCGCTGGCGATGCCCTTTGTGATTGTTGGCAGCCTGTTGGTGCCCATTTTGTTTCCGCCCGTTTCCATCGACGGCGCCTCGCGTTTCGGCCAGGTCTATTTGCTACTGCGGCCTATCCTGCTGCCGACCTTTCAGCTAACCATTGGCCTGGTGGCGCTGATTGTCGCCTTCGGCGCCAGCGCCAGTCTCGCCAAGCAGTACCGTCTGCCGGAACGGCTCTGCGGTTTAACCGGGTGTCTGGCTTTTCTGCTGTTTATCGGCTTTCGCGAGACTGCGGTGAGCAATGTTTATCTCGGCGGTATGGGGATATTTACCGCCCTGATATCCAGCACCTATTCCATTGAGATAATTCGCTTTTTCTACAAAAAAGGCTGGTGTATTCGCTTGCCTGATGAAGTGCCGCTGATGACCCGCAATGGCTTTCAACTGCTGATCCCGCTGCTGGTGGTGATGCTGTCGATAAGCGTGATGAATGCCATACTGCTGCAGACCACCGGACGCATCGTACCGGAGTTGATCAGCGAAGCGGTGCGGCCGCTGGTGCTGGCGTCCGACACGCTGATGGCGGTACTGATCTCTTTATTTATCTGTAACTTACTCTGGTTTATCGGTATCCACGGCGCGCTGATCATCACCGGGATCATGAACCCCTTCTGGATGACCTATCTGTTTGAAAATCAGCAGGCGCTGGCGGCGGGTTCGCCAACGCTACCGCATATTTATCTGCAGGGGTTCTGGGATTTTTACCTGCTGATCGGCGGTATTGGCTCCACTTTGCCGCTGGTGCTGATGGCGATGCGCAGCCGCTCGCGGCAGCTGAAAAGCGTGGCAAAAATTGGCCTGCTGCCGTCGCTGTTTAATATCAACGAGCCAATACTGTTTGGTTTTCCGGTGATCATGAACCCGGTTTTTTTACTGCCGTTTCTCTTTGTTCCGCTGATAAATGCCTGTATCGCATGGTATTTAACTCAGCTGGGTATCCTCGACCGCGCGGTGGCGATGCTGCCATGGTCTATGCCTTCCCCGCTGGGGGCAGCATGGTCGGCGAACGGTAGCTGGAAAAATTTGTGCATGAGCCTGTTCGCGATGTTTAACGCCTGGATGCTCTATCGCCCCTTCTTCAAAGTGTACGAACGCCAGCTCGCGGAAACCGAACGCTGACCCCCTCGCCGTCGGCGGCTTATCCCCCGGCGGCACTCATTCACCTGCTCCTCCTTCCGCTCTGCTGCCGGCTCCCGGCGGCATTCTTGTTATTTTATGTGATCAGTCTCACGAATATATTCGTCGCGGAGCGAATTTTGTGAACCAGATAGGCAATTATGGAAAGCGCTTTCCATTAACGGATGTACATTTCCATTTTTGATCCGTAAATTTCCCCTCCGTTATCGGTTCGTGTTAACAAACATAACGTGGGAAAAAAATAATGATAAAGCTGAAACATTCAATACCTCTGGCTCTCCTCTCGCTGGCAGGGGCCAGCAGCCTGGCCTGCGCCGATCCGAAGTATGATTTTGCGCTGCATGGCTATATCCGCTCCGGGATCCTGGCGAACTCCGATGGCAACCGCGCGGACTCCGTCGGCCTGATGCCGGACGGTAAGTGGCGACTGGGCAACGAAGAAGACACCAAGATCGAACTGATCCCCACCGTGACGCTGACGGCGGACAGCGGCGTGGTGGCGAAAGTGCAGGCCAACCTCACTCATCAGTCGAAATGCACCTCCGACTGGAACTGTCAGGATGACGATGGCCATGACGTACAGTTTCGCGAAGGGTTCGCCGAGCTGAGCAATCTGGATTTTGCGCCGGAGATGACCTTCTGGGCCGGTAAGCGCTACAGCAGCTCCAACACCTCCAGCCATCAGTTCGACTGGGAGTACATTCAGTACAACGGCACCGGCGGCGGCTTCGACAACATGGATCTCGGCTTCGCCCGCTTCGACGCCGGGGTGTACGCCTTTTCACCCACCGATGAAACCAAAGCCTACCCGGTGGATAAGGGAGATCAGGGCTACCCGGATGACTATTCCCTCAACCTGTGGCTGAAAAAGATCGCGGGGACAGGCTTCGATCTGGAGCTGATCGGCCACCATATGAACCGTAACGAAAACCACCCGACTTCCGCCGAGAAGGGCTATGGCGTGACCGGTATTTATAACTTTGACGGTTTCTATGGTCTGACCGGAGGCTACTCCCGCCTTGCATTGCAGTACGGGAAAGGGCTGGCGGCGGGTGACTCACTGGGTAAAAACGGCTGGGGCTGGGCCAATCTGGAAAACACTCAGTCCTGGCGAGTGGTGCTGGATAGCGTGGCCTCGATGGGCGACCTGGAGATCTCGACCTTCGCTTTCTGGCAGAGAGATAAAAACTACCGCTGGTGGACGGAAGATGACCATGGCTGGGGACGCTCGATGTGGGTCGCCGGTATCCGCCCTTATCATCAGATCACCCGCAACTTTGCCATGCAGTACGAGCTGGGCTACGAATACCTGGATGACAAAAACTACAAAGGGGTAAACGGCAAAGGCAAAGGCGGCCTGACCAAAGTCACCGTTGCGCCAACCCTGACCTTTGACTCCGGTTTCTGGGCACGCCCGCAGCTGCGCTTCTTCGTCACCTACGCGAAGTGGGATAAAGGTGTCTCCGATGCGCTGGACGGCAACTACAACTGGGATACCAATACCATCACCGCCGGCGGGTATTCCCGCAGTGGCTCTACCGACACCGTTAACTTCGGCGTACAGGCCGAGGTCTGGTTCTAAGGAGAGACAACGATGAAGCCGATGAAAAACCTGCTGCTGATGGGGCTGCTGTCCGCGCTGGGGGCCGGCGGGGCGCTGGCCGCCGAGCGCTCGCACTTTACGCACTTTATCACTCGCGACGGCGCCACCCTCAAGGACGGCGACAAGGTGTTTCGTTTCGCCGGGATCCACGCGCCGGAGCTGCACCGCATTGAAGACGACGCCCGCGGCCCCTGCAGAGCAGACCCGCGCGGCTGGGGACAATACTTTAAATGGCCAACGGCGCAGGAGCAGCAAAACTGGATCCAGGCGATGGTGCAAACCGGGGCGAAAGCCCAGCGCGTCTACGTGCTGTCGGTGCAGCAGGAATTTGATAAAGCCTGCGGGCGCGAGACCCATATTCTGGCGCCGGAAACGGCGGACGGCATGCCGCGGCTGAATGAGAAAGCCATGCGGGTGTATGACAACATGATTGCCGAAGCGGATAAACAGGGATTGCGACTGATCCTGCCGTTTATTGACCACTGGTGGTGGTGGGGCGGGCGTGAGCAGCTGGCGGCGTTCTACCACGAAAAAGCGGAAGACTTTTATCGGACCGATAGCAAGACCTTCAAAGCCTATCTGGATGTGATCCGCCAGGTTATCACCCGGACAAATACTGTCACCGGCCGCGCCTATTATGATGAAAAGGCGATCATGGCCTGGGAAACCGGTAACGAGCTGGAGGATACCAACGCCGATTTCCTGCATCAGACCGCGGCGTGGATTAAAAAATGGGCCCCTCATCAGCTGGTGGTGGATGGCACCTATAAGAAAATCAATTCCTTTGCGCTGACCGACCCCAATGTAGATATCGTCAGCAATCACTATTACACCAATGCCGATAATAACCATCCCGGGCAGGTGACGCAGGATCTGCGCGCCGTCGGCGGGCAAAAAGTCTATCTCGTCGGCGAGTTTGGCCTGCTGCCGGCGGATCAACTGAACGCCATTATGCAGTCGATCGTTCACAGCGACGTCAACGGGGCGCAAGCCGCCGGCGGGCTTATCTGGGGCTTCCGCGGCCATCGTCACGACGGCGGCTTCTACTGGCATAAGGAGTCGACCGGGCACTACAGTTACCACCTGCCGGGGTTTGCCAAAGAAGGCGAAGCGAACCAGGAGCAGGCGGTGGTCGATCTGGTGCGCACGGCCGCGGCGCAGATGGCCGGGCAGCAGACGATGGCGCCGCTGCCGAAGCCGGACGCGCCTTTGCTGCGCGAGACCACCTCGCCCTTCGCGATCAACTGGATGGGAGCCGCGGTGGGACGCAGCTACGATGTCGAACGCGCCGCCTCGCCGACCGGGCCGTGGACGGTGGTGGGCCGGGATATCTCCGATGGCGTTAACGAATGGAATCCGGAAACCATGGTTCTGTTCCGCGACGATTATCGTCAGCTTCAGCTCGGGCATACGTATTACTACCGGGTGACGGCGAAAAACGAGAGCGGTCATTCGGCTCCTTCCAATGTGATTAGCGTGCAGCATAGCGAGGAGAATCAGCCGCCGGTTGTCACGCTGGAACCGGCCCTAACCACCACGCAGGACCAGGGCGTCGAGCTTACGGCCAGCTGGCAGGACGATGGCCTGCCGTCGCGAGAGGTTAAGGTGGGCTGGCAGCACGCCGGTGAGGGACAGGTGCATTTTTGCCATGCCGATCGGGCTCAAACCCGGGCCTGGTTTACGGCGCCAGGTACCTATGCGCTGACGTTCACGGCGGACGATGGGCTGCTGAAAAGCAGCAAAACCGTGACCGTGAAGGTGGGCGAAGCGACGGGGAAAGCGCCAGCGGATTTCTGTCGTTATCACGGCGAAGTTTATGGCGTGGCTGAGGGTCGGCTGACGGTGATGAAGAGTGATAAAGACGCGCTGACAGTTGGCGAGGACGGCTTCCTCGGCCCATTCGCCAACGAGGGGGATAAGGTCAGCTGGCAGGTGCAGGCGCCGTGGAGCGGTCAGTTCCTGCTCAATGTAACCTTCAACGGCAAATGGGGCGGTAAGCAGAACTCATTTGTCGTCAACGGGGGCGCTCCGCAGGCCGTGGCCTTCCCGCAGACGGATGAGCAGGGCCAGCAGTTGCGGATACCGGTGACGCTTAACGCGGGGACTAATCAGATTGACTTCGGCCGCTTCGCCGGCGACTGGGGCTATATGTTCATTAAAACGATCGAAGTGGTCGCAGAGTAGTACGTTCAGGCTGCGCCAGACGGGCGCAGCCTTTTTTCGAAGGAGAGGTTATGCAGCAATATCAGTTTCCGCAAGGGTTTCTATGGGGGGCGGCGGCGTCCGGCCCGCAAACGGAAGGGGTCACCAATAAGCGCCATCGTTCCATCTGGGATAGCTGGTTTGCCGAACAACCGGAGCGATTTTATCAGCAGGTAGGGCCGCAAACCGTATGTGATACTTATCATCAGTATCCGCAGGACGTGGCGCTAATGAAACAGACCGGCTTCAACTCGTTTCGCACCTCAATTCAGTGGTCACGACTGATCGCTGATTTGGAAACCGGCGCGCCGGACCCGGACGCGGTGCGTTTTTATCACGCCTATCTCGATGAGATGATCGCCAACGGCATTGAGCCGATGATCAATCTCTACCACTTTGATATGCCGGAAGCGCTGCAGAAACAGTACGGCGGCTTTGAATCGGCGCACGTGGCCGAGCTGTTTGCCCGCTTTGCCCGCACCGCCTTTAGCCTGTTTGGCCATAAGGTTAAATACTGGATAACCTTCAACGAACCGATTGTGCCGGTTGAGGGGGGCTACCTGTACGACTTCCACTATCCGTGTAAGAAAGATGGCCGGCTGGCGGCGCAGGTGGCGTTTAACATTATGCTGGCGCACGCCAAAGCGGTAACGGCTTATCGTGAACTGGCGCTGGCGGGCGAGATCGGCGTGGTGCTCAACCTGACCCCGAGCTATACCCTCACCGACAGCGACGCGGATAAAAAAGCCGCCGGGTATGCCGACCTGTTTTTTAACCGCAGCTTCCTTGACCCGCTGGTAAAACATGAATTCCCCAAAGCGCTGTGCGAGATCCTCGCCGCCCACGACTGCCTGCCGACGACCAGCAAAGACGACGTGGCGTTGATCCTCAGCGCGGATATCGATTTTCTTGGGGTGAACTATTACGTGCCGCGGCGGGTAAAAGCGCGTGAGGGCGAATATGATCTCGATTATTTCACCCCGGAATACTATTTCGAAAACGCGGTGAACCCGCAGGGCCGCTTTAATCCCTATCGTGATAACAACGAGATCCTGCCGCAGGCGATCTATGACATTGCCGCCAATATTCGCGATAACTACGGCAACATTAAGTGGTATCTCGCGGAAATCGGCATCGCGATGGATCGACAATCAGAGGGAGAGCCCGGGGCGGACGGGGTGATAGACGATAATTTCCGCATCCAGCTGATGGAGGAGCATCTGGTGCAGCTGCACCGCGCCATTGCCGACGGCGCGAACTGCTTTGGCGTACACCAGTGGACGTTTATCGACAACTGGTCGTGGATCAATGCCTTCAAACGACGCTACGGCTTCTGGCGACTGGATCTCGAGACCGGCGAGCGACAGATAAAACGCAATGCGCTGTGGTTTGCCGAACTGGCGACCAGCAACGGTTTTACCAGCGATAAATAGCGCGCTGCGCCAGCGCTCCCTCTCACCGGCGCGGAAAGGGGGAGCGCACGAGGTTACACCAGTTCGTCTTTATTAATACCCAGCCGCTTCATGCGCGACAGGAGCGTGGTGCGCTTGAGCCCCAGCCGCTGGGCGGCGCCTTTCGGCCCGGCCACCACGCCGTTGCTCTCCTTCAGCACCCGGACGATCAGCTGATATTCATCCTCACCTTCCTCAGGCAGGACCGCCGGCGTTCGAGGAACTTCCACGATCTCCCGCTCCGGCAGGGAGAGCTGCAGTACGTTGCCGCGGGTGAGTAACACCGCCCGTTCGATAACGTTTTCCAGCTCGCGCACGTTGCCCGGCCACTCCATTCGCGTCAGGGTGCGCAGGGTTTCCGCCGGAATGCTGTCGATGTTGCGCCCCATGCGGCGGGCGATTTTAAAGGTAAAGGCCTTCACCAGCAGCGGGATATCGTCGGGACGTTCGCGCAGCGGCGGCAGGTGGATGGGGAACACGTTGAGCCGATAGTAGAGATCGCTGCGGAATTCCCTGTCGATAACCATCTGCTTGAGATCGCGGTTGGTGGCGGCGATCAGCCGGACGTCGGTCTGGATCAGCTTGTTGCTCCCCAGACGTTCGAACTCCTGCTCCTGGAGGACGCGCAGCAGTTTAGGTTGCAACTCCAGCGGCATATCGCCCACTTCATCAAGGAACAGGGAGCTTTTGTCCGCCAGCTCGAAGCGGCCGATACGCTGGGCGCTGGCCCCAGTGAACGCGCCGCGTTCGTGGCCGAACAGATCGCTCTCCAGCAGCCCGGCGGGCATCGCGGCGCAGTTCATCTTCACCATCCGTCGACCGTTACGCCCGCTGAGGTTGTGGATGGCGCGGGCGATAAGCTCTTTACCGGTGCCGGTTTCGCCGAGGATCAGCACGGTGCTGTCGCTGTGCGCCACCATCTCGACCTGTTTGAGCACATTGTTCATCGCCTCGCTGCGGCCGATGATCTCGCCGAATTCGCTCTCGACATTATTGAGCTGCTCGGTGAGGGCGAGGTTCTCATCCACCAGCCGCTCTTTCAGGCGCTGAATTTCGCGGTAGGCGAGGGCGTTATCGATAGCGATCGATACCCGCTCGGCGATCTGCCGCAGCAGCTTGAGATTGGTGGTGGTGAAGACCTGTTCGTCGCACTGCGCCAGCTTCAGCACCCCGAGCAGGGTATTGCCGGACATCAGCGGCAGCAGGCACAGGGTCTGGATCTTATTGCCCCACATCTCGAAGAGCATTTTCTCATACGGCGCGAGGGTGTCATGCTCGTGCAGGTTGAGCAGCAGCATCTCTTTGCTTTTGAACACGCGCTCGGTGAGGGTACCTGCTTCATCCACCTCGCTCTGGTCGTGGACGGGATGGCTGGCGTCAAGATAATGCGTGGAATAGATGTTGAGCTTCCCTTTGCGGTCGCTGCGCAGCACCACGCTGATGGCGTCGATCCGGAAGTAGCGATGGATCTCTTTCGCCACCTCGCTGACCAGCTCGTCGATATCCAGGCGTGAGAGCACCGCGTTGGTGATCGCCACCAGGATGCGAAAGTTGTCGCGCTCGTGGCACAGCAGATCGTAATCGACGTTATTGCTGACCCGGTTCTGAATTTGCTCGGTGACGACGGCGACGATCTGCGTGAAGGTATGCAGCCGCTGGAACTCTTTCTCGCTCCACGGCCGGTTGTCACGGCGCAGAAATTCACAGCCGCCGAAGATCCGCCCATCAGCCGCCAGCGGCAGCAGCGAGTAGTACCCGAACGGGCGATAAAGCCCGCTGCGGATAAGCTGCGGCCAGGTGTCGGCAAAGGTCTCGTGGTCGCAATGCAGGGCATCCGGCCGGGAGAGTAAGCGGCGCACCGGACCGTGGGCGAGCACGGTTTCGTCCTCGTAGCTCACCGGGTGACCGGCTTCATCGCAGGCGTACCTGGCCGCGCGGTGGTTACCCGCGTTCCACAGGATGATGGCCGCCTCGTCGGCGAGCGCAGACTGTTGCACCAGGCGGGTGAGAGTTTCGCTCAGCGCGGCCAGATCGGGCTGCTGTAATAAAAGCCGGGTGATATCGAACAGCCCTTGCTGGCCGAGATCGCTCATCGGTGTATACGACATTGCTTACGTCCAAAACGCGCCGACAACGTGGCGCATAAGAAAATGATGGTACAAATAATAGTATGTTAATAAAGCGGTTATTGCCGCTTTAACCCCGGCTCGCGCTGCGCTTAGCCGGGCTACGTGCGCGCAGTTTTGTAGCCCGAATAAGGCGCCAGCCGCTATCCGGGACCCGACGCCGTCGTTAACAAATTCTCGGCAGCGGCTCGGCGTGGGGAAGATCGAGCGTCCGCTTCACGCCGTACAGCCCAACGGAACGCACGCCCGGGCGGTCGACCACTTCGCCGATTATCGCCGCATCGCGTCCCAGTGGGTGAGACCGCAAATGCGCTAGCACGTTTTCCGCGGCCTCGCGGGCGACGGCGAGCACCAGTTTGCCTTCATTGGCGAAGTTCAGGGCGTCCAGCCCAAGCAGTTCGCAGACGCCGCGCACCGTATCGTTGACCGGCAGCGTTGCCTCCTGCAGTTCGATGCCGCAGCCGCTGGCGGCGGCGAACTCATGGGCGACGGCATTGACCCCGCCGCGGGTGGCGTCGCGCAGAGCTTTCACTCCACTCAGTGGCCGCAGGGTCTGGATAAGCGGCGTCAGCAACGCGCAATCGCTGGACAGCGCGCCGTCCAGCCCCATCTGCTCGCGCAGGTTAAGGATGGTGGCGCCATGATCCCCCAGCGTGCCGCTGACCAGCAGCACATCACCGGCGCTAATCTGCTGCGTCCCCCAGCGAACGTCCGCCGGGATGGCGCCGATGCCGGCGGTGTTAATAAACAGCTTATCCGCCGCGCCGCGCGGCACCACTTTAGTGTCGCCGGTGACGATGGCGATCCCTGCCGCCCGGGCGGTGTCGGCCATGCTGGCGACCACCGCTTCCAGGGTGGCCATCTCCAGCCCCTCTTCGAGAATAAAGCCGCAGGAAAGATAGCGGGGGATGGCGCCGCTGACCGCCACATCGTTGGCGGTACCGCAGACGGCCAGCTTGCCGATATTGCCGCCGGGAAAGAACAGCGGGTCAATCACGTAGCTGTCGGTGGAGAAGGCGAGGCGGTCCCCCTGGGCGGCGAGCGCCGCCAGATCGAGGCGCGCCTGATCCTCCTGCTCCGCCAGCCAGGGGTTGGCGAAGGCCTGCATAAACAGGTCGCCGATCAGCTGCTGCATTGCCTGACCGCCGCTACCGTGAGCTAACTGGACGCTTTTCATGCTTCATTTTCCTGACTGCGATATTGATACCAGGCGGCGCAGGCCCCTTCTGAGGAGACCATCAGCGCGCCAAAGGCGCTTTGCGGATTGCAGGTGCGGGCGAAGAGCGGGCACTGGTGCGGTTTACAGCGGCCGGTCAGCACCTCGCCGCAGCGGGCCCGCGGGTCGTCGCACACGCGCTGCGGCGCCGGGCGGAAATGCGCCTCGGCATCGAAGCGCTGATAGGCTGGCGTAAGCTGCACGCCGGAGTCGCTAATGACCCCCAGGCCGCGCCATTCGCTGTCGCCATCCAGGCGAAAGACGTCGGCCATCGCCGCCTGCGCCAGTGGGTTGCCGGCATCCGGCACCACGCGACGGTACTGATTTTCCACATCGCTGCGCTGCGCTATTGTCTGCTCAACCAGCATCACCGCGCCTTGCAGTAGATCAAGCGGTTCGAAACCAGCGACCACTAAAGGACGATGATAGTCGCTGGCGATAAAGCCGTAGGCTTCGGTGCCGATCACCATACTGACGTGGCCCGGGGCGAGAAAGGCGTCGATACTGTTGTCCGGCTGATCCAGCAGGCTGCGCAGGGTCGGCAGCAGGGTGATGTGCTGGCAGAAAAAGTAGAAGTTATCGACGTTGCGCTCCCGCGCCTGACGCAGGGTGAGGGCGGTGGCGGGCATGGTGGTTTCGAAACCGAGGCCGAAAAAGACCACCTCACGCTGCGGGTTTTGCTGCGCCAGCCGCAGGGCGTCCATCGGCGAGTAAACGATGCGGACATCGGCGCCGCGGGATTTCGCCTGCAGCAGCGAGCCGTTTTTACCTGGCACGCGCATGGCGTCGCCGAAGGTGCAGAAGATGACCCCCGGACGGCTGGCAATCTCAATGCAGGCATCGATGCGCCCCATCGGCAGGACGCACACCGGGCAGCCTGGCCCATGAATAAATTCGATATTCTCCGGCAACAGCTGGTCGAGCCCGAATTTAAAAATGGCATGAGTATGGCCGCCGCAGACCTCCATGATGCGTAGCGGTCGCGCGGCAGTGTGCGGCAGCAGACGCGCACGCTGCTGAAGATGCGCCACCAGCTGCATCACCTGTTCGGGGGCGCGGTATTCGTCAACGTAACGCATTATCGCACCTCGCCATACAGCAGCGCGCCGACGTCCGGCTCCACATCGAACATATTTTGCAGCGCCTCGAGAGTGTCGCGCGCTTCGGCTTCATTGATCACGCTCATGGCGAACCCAACGTGCACCAGCACCCACTGGCCGAGACGCGGCTGACCCTGCTCGTCAACGGCGCCCACCAGCGTCAGGTCGACGTCGCGCTGAATGCCACAGACTTCCACCTTCGCCAGCACGCCGTCGATGGCGCAAATTTGTCCCGGAATGCCTATGCACATCGCTGCGTCTCCAGCCAGGTGAGCCACTGCTCCATGCCTTCGCCGCTGGTGGCCGAGAGGAGAATAATCTCAATATGCGGATTGACCTCACGGGCGCAGGCCAGGCACTTCTCAACGTCGAAATTGAGATACGGCAGCAGGTCGACTTTGTTGAGCAGCATCAGGCTGGCGGCGGCAAACATATGTGGATATTTCAGCGGTTTGTCTTCGCCTTCGGTGACCGACAGCACCGCCACCTTATGGCGTTCGCCGAGATCAAAGCTGGCCGGGCAGACCAGGTTGCCGACGTTTTCGATAAACAGAATGCCGTGGTCAGCCAGCGGCAGGCGCGGGGCGGCGTCGGCGATCATCTGGGCATCGAGATGGCAGCCTTTCCCGGTATTGACCTGAATCGCCGGGGTGCCGGTGGCGCGAATGCGGGCGGCGTCATTGACCGTTTGCTGATCGCCTTCAATCACCGCGCAGTCGGCGCGTCCTTTCAGCCGGGTGAGGGTTTCGGTCAGCAGGGTGGTTTTACCGGAGCCGGGGCTGGAAACCAGATTCAGCACCAGCTGCTGTTTCGCCGCAAAGCGTGCGCGGTTGCGCGCCGCCAGACGGTTGTTTTTATCCAGCACGTCGATCTCCACTTCCAGCATCCGCCGCTGGCTCTGCCCCGGGGCGTGAGTCCCAGCCTCGCCATGGCCGTAATGCAGGTCGCCCTCTGGCGTGCGGGTGGGGGCGAAGTGATCGGTTTTGACACCGGTGATGGTCATCGTCTGGCGTGGGGCGGGCGCGAAGGGGGCGCTGCGGAACGCGGAATGCGGGTTTCGTTCGTCTCCTTCAATATAGAGGTTGCCTTCGCCACAGCCGCATGTTGTACACATAGTTTACTCCAGTTCTAAACGCTGAATCTGTAAGCCGTCATCCGCCACGATCTGTAGCTGGTCGTTATTGCAGAGCGGGCAGCGGCGGACGTGCTGCGAGACAAGATGGACGTACTGCTGGCAGCGTTCGCACCAGCATTCAGCCTGTTGTTCGGCGATATGCAGTTCGCACCCCTCCGCCAGCGTGCCCCGGCAGACCAGCTCAAAGCAGAAGGTCAGGGCGCTGGCTTCCACGCAGGAAAATGCGCCGACCTTGAGCCACACGCCGGTCACCCGTCGCGCGCCGGCCTGCTGCGCCTGTTGTTCAATAATTTCCAGCGCCCGCTGGCTGAGGGTGATTTCGTGCATAGTCGCCTCCGTATCGCAATGCGCCTTGTATGCAATAACGATGCCAGAATGAAATCGTCGTGGCCGGCAATGTCGATGTCGACGCCCCGGGGCTGTCATCGACATGTCGCATCGGTAGGGATGAATACAAAAACATAGTTAAATCAATTAAATAAAAAATGGCATGAAAAATGCTTAGAGGGTGCATCTCATGCAACGGAGAAACCGATATGACTATTTGGGAAATAAGTGAAAAGGCGGATTACATCGCCGACCGTCACCGGCAGCAGCAGGAGCAGTGGCACATCTACTGTAACTCGCTGGTTCAGGGGATCACCTTGTCGAAGGCCCGCCTGCATCACGCGATGAGCTGCGCGCCGGATAAAGAGCTGTGCTTCGTGCTGTTCGGCCATTTTCAGGTGTTTGTCGCGCTGGCGGAAGGCTTTAACAGCCACACCATCGAATACTACGTCGAAAACAAAGGCGGCGGTGATAAGTACCTGATTGCTCAGGCCACGCTGGCGGCAGATGGCACGGTGGACGGGCGGATCAGCAACCGCTCCCGCGACCAGGTGCTGGAGCACTATCTGGCGATTATCGCCACCGTCTATGACCGTCTGTATGACGCCATGGAGCAAGACCAACCGGTGGATTTAAGCCATCTGGCCCTGACCCACTGATCGCGAGGTGTCGACACGTGTCGAAAATGACACCTGCGCAACCTGATTTCGTCAAAAATGACTTTCACCCGAGGATGACCCGGTGAACCGTTTTGTAATTGCTGACTCCACTGTCTGTATCGGCTGCCGCACCTGCGAAGCCGCCTGCTCTGAGACGCATCGCCAGTACGGCCTGCAGGCTATGCCGCGGCTGCAGGTGATGCGTAATGAAAAAGAATCGGCACCGCAGATGTGCCACCACTGCGAAGATGCCCCCTGCGCCACCGTCTGCCCGGTTAACGCCATCCAGCGCGTCGATGGCGCCGTCCAGCTCAACGAGAGCCTGTGCGTAAGCTGCAAACTGTGCGGCATCGCCTGCCCGTTTGGCGCTATCGAATTTTCCGGCAGCCGTCCGCTGGATATTCCGGCCAATGCCAATACCCGACTGGCGCCCCCCGCGCCGCCGGCGCCGGCCCGTGTCAGCTCGCTGCTCGACTGGGTGCCCGGCGTGCGCGCCATTGCCGTGAAATGCGACCTCTGCCACTTCGATGACCAGGGCCCGGCCTGCGTGCGGACCTGCCCGACCAACGCGCTGCTGTTGGTGGATAGCCGGGATATCGCCCAGGCCAGCAAGCGTAAACGCCAGCTGACCTTTAATACCGACCTTGGCGACTTGTCGCTGTTCCAGGCGCAACAGGGGGAGAGGGAATGAGTGTAATAGGATTAGTCAATCAGGCGGTGATGTGGTACGCCGCCAGCGCCGTGCTGGCCTTTGTGTTTGCCATGCGTAAACCGCTCAGCGGCGCTATTGCCGGGATCGGCGGCGCGGTGGCCAGCGCCATGCTGGTGGTTGCCGGCGGCGCAGCGCTCTTGATGCCGGAACGGATCCACGGCGGCATGCTGCAGTTTCTGCATCTGACGATGCGGGTGGGCGGTGTCAACGCGCTGTGGCTGCTGGCCATCGGCCTGTCGGCGCTGCCGGTGTCATTGTTCAATATTAGCTGGCATCGCCATCCGCAGGTGAAGGCCAACGGCCTGCTGGTCAACCTGCTGTTGGCCGCCGCCACCTGCGCGGTGGTGGTGACCAATATCGGTTCGCTGGTGGTGATGGCGGAGATCATGGCGCTCTGCGCGGCGTTTCTCACCGGCTGCGCCGCTTCCGGTAAGCTGTGGTTTGCCCTGGGGCGTCTCGGCACGTTGCTGATGGCCTGGACCTGCTGGCTGGTGTGGTCGACCTACGGCACCCTCGAGCTGGCGCAGATCAACCTCCAGGCAGTGGATATGATGCAGAACCCGCTGCTGTGGCTGCCGGGACTGGTGGGGTTCGCCCTGCTGGCCGGGGCGATCCCGCTGCACGGCTGGGCGCCGCAGGCTCACGCCGGGGCCAGCGCGCCGGCCGCCGCGCTGTTTTCCACCGTGGTGATGAAGGTCGGTCTGTACGGCATGCTGACCGTCTCGCTGGCCGGCGGCGTGCCGCCGCTGTGGTGGGGCGTCATGCTGCTGGCGCTGGGGATGATCACCGCCTTTATCGGCGGGCTGTATGCTCTGATGGAGCATAACATTCAGCGTCTGCTGGCCTATCACACCCTCGAGAACATCGGCATCATCCTGCTGGGGCTGGGCGCCTTTGTTACCGGCGTGGCAACCCGCAACAGCACGCTGATGGTGCTGGGTTTTATCGGCGGCATGTATCACCTGATTAACCACAGCCTGTTCAAAACCACGCTGTTCCTCGGCGCCGGGGCGGTGTGGTTCCGTACCGGCCATCGCGATATCGAGAAGCTGGGCGGCATCGGTAAAAAAATGCCGTTGATCTCCCTCGCCATGCTGGTAGGACTGATGGCAATGGCGGCCCTGCCGCCGCTGAACGGCTTCGCCGGCGAGTGGGTTATCTACCAGTCCTTCTTCAAAATGAGCACCGGCGACCTGTTTATTGGCCGTCTGCTGGGGCCGCTGCTGGCCGTCGGCCTGGCGATCACCGGCGCACTGGCGGTGATGTGTATGGCGAAAGTCTATGGCGTGACCTTCCTCGGCGCGCCGCGGACGAAAGAGGCGGAAAACGCCACCTGCGCCCCCTGGCTGATGACCCTGAGCGTAATACTGGCGGCGGTCTTCTGCCTCGTTGGCGGCATCGCCGCGCCGTGGCTGCTGCCGCTGGTGAGCGGCGCCTTCCCGGCGCAGGCTCAGGTATCGAGCGTGGTATCGCAGCCGATGATCGCGCTGCTGCTTATCGCCTGCCCGCTGCTGCCGTTCCTGCTGATGATCTTCTTTAAAGGCGATCGCCTGGCGGCGCGCTCGCGCGGCGCGGCGTGGGTCTGCGGTTACGACCACGAGCAGTCGATGGTGGTAACGGCCCACGGCTTTGCCATGCCGGTGAAAGAGGCCTTTGCGCCGTTGCTGAAGCTGCGTCACTGGCTGAACCCGGTGCGTCTGGTGCCGGGCTGGCAATCGGCCTCGGCGCCGGCGCTGCTGCGCGGGATCGCGCTGGTTGAGCTGGCGGTGCTGGTGGTGATTGTCATTTCGCGAGGAGCCTGAGAATGAGTCTGTTAATTGCATTGCTACAGGCGCTGGTGCTGTTTGCCGTCGCGCCGCTGTTGTCCGGGATCGTTCGCGTCGCCCGCGCGCGGCTGCATAACCGCCGCGGACCGGGGGTACTGCAGGAGTATCGCGATATCCTGAAACTGCTGGGCCGTCAGAGCGTCGGTCCTGACGCCTCTGGCTGGGTGTTCCGCCTGACGCCGTACGTCATGGTCGGCGTGATGCTGACCATCGCCACCGCGCTGCCGGTGGTGACGGTGGACTCTCCGCTGCCGGTGCTCGGGGATCTCATCACCCTGATCTACCTGTTCGCCATCGCCCGTTTCTTCTTTGCTATTTCCGGTCTGGACACCGGCAGCCCGTTTACCGCGCTGGGCAGCAGTCGCGAAGCGATGCTCGGCGTGCTGGTGGAGCCGATCCTGCTGCTGGGCCTGTGGGTGGCGGCGCAGGTCGCCGGCTCGACCCATATCAGCACCATCACCGATACCCTTTACCACTGGCCGGCGGCGCACAGCATTCCACTGATTCTGGCGCTGTGCGCCTGCGCCTTCGCCACCTTTATCGAGATGGGCAAACTGCCGTTCGATCTGGCGGAAGCGGAGCAGGAGCTGCAGGAGGGCCCCCTGTCGGAATACAGCGGCAGCGGCTTTGGCATCCTGAAGTGGGGCATCAGCCTCAAACAGCTGGTGGTGCTGCAGATGTTTGTCGGGGTCTTTTTCCCGTGGGGCCAGATGACCAGCTTCAGCGTCGGCGGCCTGCTGTTGGCGCTGGTGGTCGCTGTCGTCAAGCTGGTAGTCGGGGTGCTGATTATCGCGTTGTTTGAAAACAGCATGGCGCGTCTGCGTTTTTGTGCCACCTCCCGCGTCACCTGGGCCGGGTTTGGTTTCGCCTTTTTAGCTTTCGTCTCCTTGCTGGTGGCGTGATTAAGAGAGTTTGAGCATGTCTGAAGAAAAAATCGGTCAACACTATCTTGCGGCGCTGCACCAGGCCTTTCCGGGCGTGGTGCTGGACGAAGCCTGGCAGACCAAAGACCAGTTAACCATCACCGTGAAGGTCAACTACCTGCCGGAAGTGGTGGAGTTTCTCTACTACCAGCAGGGTGGCTGGCTGTCGGTGCTGTTCGGCAACGATGAACGTAAGCTCAACGGCCACTACGCGGTCTATTACGTGCTGTCGATGGAGCAGGGCACCAAATGCTGGATCACCGTGCGCGTGGAAGTGGACGCCAACAAACCGGAATACCCGTCGGTGACGCCGCGCGTCCCGGCGGCGGTGTGGGGCGAGCGCGAAGTGCGCGATATGTACGGCCTGGTGCCGGTCGGCCTGCCGGACGAACGTCGTCTGGTGCTACCGGACGACTGGCCGGACGAACTCTATCCGCTGCGCAAAGACAGCATGGACTATCGCCAGCGTCCGGCGCCGACCACCGACGCCGAAACCTACGAGTTCATTAACGAGCTCGGCAGCAAGAAAAACAACGTGGTGCCGATCGGCCCGCTGCACGTCACCTCTGATGAACCTGGCCACTTCCGCCTGTTCGTTGACGGCGAGAACATTATCGATGCCGACTACCGCCTGTTCTACGTCCATCGCGGGATGGAAAAGCTGGCGGAAACCCGCATGGGCTATAACGAAGTGACCTTCCTGTCGGACCGGGTGTGCGGCATCTGCGGCTTCGCCCACAGTACCGCTTACACCACCTCGGTGGAGAACGCGATGGGCATCGTGGTGCCGGAGCGGGCGCAGATGATCCGCGCCATTCTGCTGGAGGTGGAACGCCTGCACTCGCACCTGCTGAACCTCGGTCTGGCCTGCCACTTTACCGGCTTTGACTCCGGCTTTATGCAGTTCTTCCGCGTGCGCGAAACCTCAATGAAGATGGCGGAAATTCTCACCGGCGCGCGTAAAACCTACGGCCTGAACCTGATCGGCGGGATCCGCCGCGACCTGCTGAAAGAGGACATGATCCAGACCCGTCAGCTGGCGCAGCAGATGCGCCGCGACGTGCAGGAGCTGGTGGATATGCTGCTCAGCACGCCGAATATGGAACAGCGTACCGTCGGTATTGGCCGTCTGGATCCGGAAATCGCCCGCGACTTTAGTAACGTCGGCCCGATGGTGCGCGCCAGCGGCCACGCCCGCGACACCCGCGCCGACCACCCGTTTGTCGGCTACGGCCTGCTGCCGATGGAAGTCCACAGCGAGCAGGGTTGCGACGTGATATCTCGCCTCAAGGTGCGGATCAACGAGGTTTATACCGCGCTGAATATGATTGATTTCGGTCTCGATAACCTGCCGGGCGGCCCGCTGATGGTGGAAGGGTTCACCTATATTCCGCACCGCTTCGCACTGGGCTTCTCCGAGGCGCCGCGCGGCGACGATATCCACTGGAGCATGACCGGCGACAACCAGAAACTGTACCGCTGGCGCTGCCGGGCGGCGACCTACGCCAACTGGCCGACCCTGCGCTATATGCTACGCGGCAACACCGTTTCCGATGCGCCGCTGATCATCGGCAGCCTCGACCCGTGCTACTCCTGTACCGACCGCATGACCGTTGTCGACGTACGCAAGAAGAAGAGCAAAGTGGTGCCGTACAAAGAGCTGGAGCGCTACAGCATCGAGCGTAAAAACTCGCCGCTGAAATAAGGAATCGCCATGTTTACCTTTATTAAAAAAGTTATTAAGACCGGCACCGCGACGCACGCCTACCCGCTGGAGCCGATGCCAGTGGACAAAAACTTCCGCGGCAAGCCGGAGCATACGCCGCAGCAGTGTATCGGCTGCGCGGCCTGCGTGAACGCCTGCCCGTCGAACGCCCTGACGGTCGAGACCGATCTGGCCACTAAACAGCTGGCGTGGCAGTTTAACCTCGGGCGCTGCATCTTCTGCGGCCGCTGTGAAGAGGTGTGCCCGACGGCGGCGATTAAGCTGTCGCCGGAGTATGAGCTGGCGGTGTGGAAGAAAGAGGATTTCCTCCAGCAGTCGCGCTTCGCTATCTGCCACTGCCGGGAGTGCCAGCGTCCGTTCGCGGTGCAGAAGGAGATCGACTACGCCATCGCGCTGCTCAAGCATAACGGCGATACCCGCGCCGAGCTGCACCGTGAAAGCTTCGAAACCTGCCCGGAATGCAAGCGCCAGAAATGCCTGGTGCCGTCCGATCGTATTGAACTGACCCGCCATATGAGGGAGGCCAGCTGATGAGTACTTTACTTGGCCCGCGCGATGAAAACGGCATTCCCGTGCCGATGACGGTGGATGAATCCATCGCCAGCATGAAGGCCTCGCTGCTGAAGAAGATTAAACGTTCGGCCTACGTCTACCGCGTCGACTGCGGCGGCTGCAATGGTTGCGAAATCGAAATTTTCGCTACCCTTTCGCCGCTGTTCGACGCTGAACGCTTCGGGATCAAGGTAGTGCCTTCGCCGCGCCATGCCGATATTCTGCTGTTTACCGGGGCGGTGACCCGCGCCATGCGCTCCCCGGCGCTGCGCGCCTGGCAGTCGGCGCCGGATCCGAAGATCTGTATCTCCTACGGCGCCTGCGGCAACAGCGGCGGCATCTTCCACGACCTGTACTGCGTCTGGGGCGGTACCGATAAAATCGTACCGGTCGATGTCTATATTCCGGGCTGCCCGCCGACGCCCGCCGCCACCCTGTACGGCTTCGCCATGGCGCTCGGCCTGCTGGAGCAGAAAATCCATGCTCGTCTGCCAGGTGAACTCGACGAACAGCCGACCGAGCTGCTGCATGCCGATATGGTGCAGCCCCTGCGGGTGCGCATCGATCGCGAAGCGCGGCGTCTGGCGGGTTATCGCTATGGCCGGCAGATTGCTGACGACTATATGCGTCTGCTCGGCCAGGGCGACAGCCAGGTGCTGCGCTGGCTGGAGGCGGAGAAAGATCCGCGTCTGACCGAGATCGTCACCCATCTCAACCAGGTGGTCGAGGGGGCGCGTATCCGATGAGCGAGACGGTGGTGTTCAGTCAGCTGAGCCGTAAATTTATTGATGAGAACGACGCCACGCCGGATCAGGCGCAGCAGGTGGTCTATTACAGCCTGGCGATTGGCCACCACCTCGGCGTCATCGACTGTCTTGAGGCGGCGCTGAGCTGCCCGTGGGAGGCGTATCTGGCATGGATCGCCACCCTTGAGGCGGGCAGCGCCGCGCGGCGCAAAATGGAGGGCGTGCCGAAGTATGGCGAAATCGTCATCGACAGCAGCCATGTGGCGATGCTGGCCAACGCCTTTGATAAAGCGCAGTCCGCGCAGACCCCGCAGCAGCAGGCGTGGAGTAAAACGATGCTCAGCATGCTGCATGATATTCACCAGGAGAGCGCCATCTATCTGATGGTGAGGAGATTACGTGACTGACGTTTTACTCTGTGTTGGCAACAGCATGATGGGCGACGACGGCGCCGGCCCGCTGCTGGCGGAGATGTGCGCGGCGAACCCGGCCGGCCAGTGGGTGGTCATCGACGGCGGCAGCGCGCCGGAAAACGACATCGTGGCGATCCGCGAATTACGCCCCGAACGCCTGCTGATTGTCGATGCCACCGATATGGGCCTCAACCCCGGCGACATTCGCGTCATCGACCCCGACGATATCGCCGAGATGTTTATGATGACCACCCATAACATGCCGCTCAACTATCTGGTCGATCAGTTGAAAGAGGACGTCGGCGAGGTGATTTTCCTCGGCATTCAGCCGGATATCGTCGGTTTTTATTATCCGATGACCCAGCCGGTAAAAGAGGCCGTTGCCCGGGTGTACCAGCAGCTGGCAGACTGGCAGGGCCAGGGCGGCTTTGCCCGGCTGGAGGCTGAAGACGATTAACCCAGCGGCGAACCGGGCTCTCCGCCGGCGCACGACTGACCTGCCGGGAGCCCCGTTCCCGGCGGCGCCAGCTCAAGATTCTCTATCACTAATTTCCCGGGCGACACCGAGACTCTGACCTGCGTGCCGACCGGAAACCCCGCCTGCTCCAGCCAGTCGCCGTTCAGGTTCAGGGCTGCGTGGCGGGTGTAGCGCCGCGTCTCCCGCGTTTTGCGGTCTTCATGGCGTTTTCTGACATATCCCACGGTTAACTGGCGAATGGCCCTGGCTATCCCTCTGGCTGCGGTAGTGTGCTGTGCGCTCATGATGTGCTCCTTGCTGAAGATACCCCTGTAAAAGTACTGGATAAAATACCAGTTATTGTGAACAGGAGGCAAACCAGAAACTGGAATCAGGCTCGAGAAAAAAGCATGTAATAGATGCAACAGAAAGCAGACGCCCGTCCCCCGTTTATCGCGGGGAATGGGCGCGCGTGGGCGAGGACGCTTAGTCGAGATCGGCGCCGTTGCTGGCTATCACCTTCTGGTACCAGAAGAATGACTTTTTACGCTTACGCGCCAGGGTGCCGTTGCCGGCATCGTCGCGATCGACATAGACAAAGCCGTAGCGCTTGCTCATCTCGCCGGTTGACGCCGAGACCAGATCGATGCAGCCCCAGCTGGTGTAGCCCAGCACCGGAATACCGTCGCCGATTGCGTCGCGCATTGCCCTGATGTGCTCGCGCAGGTAGCTGATGCGATAGTCGTCATTGATGTCGCCATTGGCATCGATCTCATCGCGGGCGCCAAGCCCGTTTTCCACCAGGAACAGCGGTTTCTGATAGCGGTCATACATCATGTTCATGGTGATGCGCAGGCCCAGCGGGTCGATGCCCCAGCCCCATTCGCTGGCCGGGATGTGCGGGTTCTTCAGCGACTTGACGATATTGGCGGCATTGGTGTTGCTGGCGTTCATCTCCGCCGAGGCGCAGCGCGACGCATAGTAGCTAAAGGAGACGAAATCGACGGTGTTTTTGAGGATCTCGTCATCGCCCGGCTGTTTCGCAATCGTGACCCCTTTTTCCCGGAACACCCGCGCGGCCCACACCGGATAGGCGCCGCGCGCCTGGACGTCGATAAAGAACAGATTTTCGCGGTCCTTCTCCAGCGCCATCCACACATCTTCCGGCTTGCAGGAGTAAGGATAGAAATTGCCGCCCGCCAGCATGCAGCCGACCTGATTTTGCGGGTTAATCTCATGGGCGATTTTTGTCGCCAGCGCGCTGGCCACCAGCTCGTGATGCGCGGCCTGGTACTTCACCTGCTCCTGATTTTCACCCTCTTCAAACACCAGCCCGGCGCCGGAGTAGGGGCTGTGCAGCATGATGTTGATTTCATTGAAGGTGAGCCAGTATTTCACCAGACCGTCAAAAGCTTCAAAGCAGGTGCGGGCGTAGTGGCTGAAAAAATCCACCATTTTGCGGTTGCGCCAGGAGCCGTACTTCATCACCAGATGCATCGGCACGTCGAAATGACACAGCGTGACCAGCGGCTCGATACCGTGCTTTTTGCACTCCTCAAACAGTGAGCGATAGAAGGCGATGCCCTGCGGATTCGGCTGCTGCTCGTCGCCGCGCGGGAACAGGCGGCTCCAGGCGATGGAGGTGCGAAAGACGCTGAACCCCATCTCGGCCATCAGGGCAACATCTTCTTTATAGCGATGGTAAAAATCGATCGCCTCATGGCTGGGGTAAAATTCGTCTTCACGCAGCGTAAAGCGCTTCTCCAGGCCTAATTTTACCGGCAGGCGGTGGGCGCCGTGGGGGAGGGTATCCACGGTGGTCAGCCCCTTACCGCCTTCAAGATAAGCGCCTTCAGACTGGTTGGCGGCCAGTGCGCCGCCCCATAAAAATCCCTGTGGGAAACTCGCCATGCATTACCTCATTATCAATTGTGTGTTCAGGCGTGGGATGCCTGGGCCCGGGCCTGGCGCGCTCTGGCGTCGGCAGCGGCCTGTTCAACGGGAATATCTTCAAAGCCGAGGATCAGCGTCAGGGCAAACGACAGCACCACCGACAGCGCCATCACGCCAAATACCCAGACGATAGTCATCGGATTGGCTGGATCGAAAAACTGCACGCTGGTAAACAGCCCTGGCGCCGCCATCGAATGGCTGGCCAGACCGGCGATTCCCGCCACCGCGCCGCAGATAAAGCCGCTGATTAAGCTGGCGATCAGCGGGCGCTTCAGGCGCACCGCCACGCCGTACAGCGCCGGTTCGGAAATCCCGGCCAGAATCGCCGATGCCGCGGCGGCCAGCGCCGTCTGGCGCAGCTCCGGGTTTTTGGTTTTCCACGCCACCGCCAGCGACGATCCGCCCAGCGACAGGTTGGCGCCGATCTCCGATGGCATCACCATGCCCTCTTTGCCGGTTTCGGCGATGGTCTGAATGATGGTTGGCGTAAAGACGCGGTGCATCCCGGTCATCACCAGCAGTGGCCACAGCCCGCCCATGATCGCCACCGACAGCCAGCCGAGATAGCTGTGGATCGTATACACCAGCGCGGAAATGGCGCTACCGATCCAGATGCCCAGCGGGCCAATCAGCAGGATCGCCAGCGGGGCGGCGATCAGCACGATCAGCATCGGCTTAAGGAAGTTTTTCGTCACCGCCGGGGTAATGCGATCCACCCAGCGCTCGATATACGACAGGCACCAGGTCATCACCAGCGCCGGGATCACCGTGTAGGTGTATTTCACCGCGGTAACCGGAATAAAGGCGAATTCAACGTGTTCGCCTTGGGCGGCTTTGGCCATCAATTCGATAAACCCGGGATGCACCAGCACCCCGGCGATGGCGATAGCCAGCGACATATTGGTTTTGAATTTCACCGCCGCGGAGGCGGCCACCATCAGCGGCAGGAAGAAAAACGCGCCGTCGCCGATAAGCGTCAGGAGGGTCAGCGTCGGTGAGCCTTTCGGCAACGCGCCGCTCATCTCGAGGATCATCGCCAGCAGCTTGACCATCGATCCGCCGATAATCGCCGGGATCAGCGGCGACATGGTGCCGATCAGCGCGTCAAGGATCCCGGCGCCGATGCGTTTCAGGGTTAGCGGCGCTTTGCCCTGCGGCTCAGCCGGGCGCAGGTCGCCAGGCAGCAGATTCACGACCTCGCGGTAGGCCTGGGAAACGGTATTGCCGATGATCACCTGGCACTGGTTATCGCTGCGCACAACGCCGAGTACCCCGGTCAGGCCTTTCAGGGTGGGGCTATCGACCTTTTCGTCGTCTTTGACCACGAAGCGCAGACGGGTCATGCAGTGGGTCACGGCGGCGACGTTATCGACTCCGCCGATTGCCGCGACTATCTGTTGCGCCAGGGCTGCATAATTTTTCGACATCGGATTTTATCCTGTTTATCAATAGGGTACTGATCTGCTACCGCGCCGCATCGCCGGGCGATACCATGTTTATATAGGAAACCGGTTCCACAAAATCATGGTGAGTTTCATTTGATTGCACAAGGAATAAAAAAAGATGATCTCAATTTTGTGATTTTGATCGCGAAGCGTCGCCGTGAGCCGGATCGCGGTGGTGAACAGGGGAATGCTGTAAAAGCGGGAAACGTGCAGTACACTGCCTGCAACTTTTGCAACAGGAAGAATCACATGGCAACGATGCTGGAGGTCGCAAAGCGCGCGGGGGTATCGAAGGCAACCGTTTCGCGGGTACTGTCGGGCAACGGCTATGTCAGTCAGGAGACCAAAGACCGGGTGTTTAAGGCGGTGGCGGAGAGCGGCTACCGGCCTAATCTGCTGGCGCGCAACCTGGCGACTAAAACGACGCAAACCCTGGGCCTGGTAGTGACCAACACCCTGTACCACGGCGTCTATTTCAGCGAGCTGCTGTATCACGTGGCGCGGATGACGGAAGACAAGGGACGACAGCTGATCCTGGCCGACGGCAAGCACAGCGCGCAAGAGGAGCGGGAGGCGATCCAGTACCTGCTGGACCTGCGCTGCGATGCGATCATCATCTACCCGCGCTTTCTCACTGTTGACGAGATGGACGAGATCGTTGAGAACCACTCGCAGCCGATCATGGTGCTTAATCGCCGCCTGCGCCGCCACGCCAGCCACTGCGTCTGGTCCGATCAAAAAGCCTCGGCGATGCGGGTGGTGGAGCGGCTGATTGCGCTTGGCCATCGCGATATCGCCTTTATTACCGGCTCCCTTGACTCACCCACCGGCGTCGAACGCCTTGCCGGCTACAAAGACGCGTTGGCTGGCCACGGCATCGCCCTGAACGAGGCGCTCATCGCGGAGGGGCGCTGGACGCCGGAAACCGGCGCGGCGGCGGTGGAGAGCCTGCGTCAGCGCGGGGTGACCTACAGCGCGCTGGTGGCGAGCAATGACGATATGGCTATCGGGGCGATGAAGCAGCTTCACCAGCTGGGCGTAAAGGTTCCGGATCAGGTCTCGGTGGTGGGGTTTGACGATATTGTGCTGGCGCCGTATATGGTGCCGTCGCTCGCCAGCGTTCGGGTACCGGTGACGGAGATGATTAAAGAGAGCATCAATCGGCTGATATTTATGCTGGATGGTGGGGAATTCAACTTTCAGCAGAGCTTCCCCGGGGCGCTAATTGAGCGTGATTCACTGGTGGCGGGTCCCTGTGCCTGACGTCGTCAGCTGTCATCGTCACTACTGACGATGACAGCAAATATTCGATTTAATTCTCTTAACTATCAATAATATAAAAACTGGAACGTATTATGCATACTCCGGCGCCTAACCTTCTTACTGCTGGAGAAATGGATGAACCGTTTCATTATCGCCGATGCGAGCAAATGTATCGGCTGTCGCACTTGCGAAGTGGCCTGCGTGGTGTCCCATCAGGAACATCAGGATTGCGCCGCCCTGACGCCTCACACCTTTCAACCGCGTATTCACGTGATCAAAGGGGTCAATGTCTCCACGGCGACCGCCTGCCGTCAGTGTGAAGACGCCCCCTGCGCCAACGTCTGCCCGAACGGCGCCATCAGCCGCGATAAAGGCTTTGTCCATGTGATGCAGGAGCGCTGCATCGGCTGCAAAACCTGCGTTGTTGCCTGCCCGTACGGGGCGATGGAGGTGGTGGTGCGCCCGGTGATCCGCCATAGCGGTGCCGGACTGAACGTCGTGGCGGAGAAAGCCGAAGCCAACAAGTGCGACCTCTGCTTCCACCGCGAGAGCGGCCCGGCCTGCATGGAAGTCTGCCCGACGCACGCCCTGGTGTGCGTTGACCGCAACAAGCTGGAGCAGATGAATATCGAGAAACGTCGCCGTACGGCGCTGGCCTGGTAAGTCGTGGCATGAACGGGGTGCAAATCCGCATTCGCGGTAAAGTGCAGGGGGTGGGGTTCCGCCCCTTTGTCTGGCAGCTGGCCCGGAGGCAGGCCCGCTGCGGCGATGTCTGTAATGACGGTGACGGCGTCCTCGTGCGGCTGGCCGGGGGCGACGATGGTTTTACTGCCGCCCTGGCTGACCACTGCCCGCCGCTGGCGCGTATCGACAGCACCGACTGCACCCCTTATTGCTGGACGGCCACGCCGCAGGATTTCACCATCCGCGAGAGCGGGGCGGGATGCATGCGCACTCAGATCGTGCCCGATGCCGCGACCTGTCCGGCGTGCCTCGCGGAGATGAACGATCCCCGGGCGCGCCGCTACCGCTACCCCTTTATCAACTGCACCCACTGCGGGCCGCGGTTAACCATTATCCGCGCCATGCCCTACGACCGGCCTTTCACCGCAATGGCGCCGTTCCCGCTCTGTTCCCCTTGTGAGGCGGAGTTCCGCGATCCTGCGGATCGCCGTTTTCACGCCCAGCCGGTGGCCTGCCCCGACTGCGGACCGCGGCTGGAATGGCGGGCAGAGGGGGAAACGCTGAACAGCGAGGCGGCGCTGCAGGCGGCCATCACGCGGCTGGCGGCAGGCGACATCGTGGCGATAAAAGGCATCGGCGGCTTTCATCTGGCCTGCGATGCCGGTAATCCCGCTGCCGTTGCCACGCTGCGGGCGAGGAAACACCGTCCGGCGAAACCGCTGGCGGTGATGTTGCCGTCAGCGGCGGGCTTACCCGCCGACGCCGCGGCGCTGATGGGCTCCCCGGCGGCGCCCATCGTACTGATTGCTAAAGCGCAGGTCTCCGGCCTGTGTGACGAGATTGCGCCAGGACTTGCGGAAGTAGGGGTGATGCTGCCGTCTAATCCGCTGCAGCATTTGCTTCTGCAGGCCCTGGCGCGCCCCATCGTCATGACCTCCGGCAACCTTAGCGGCCGTCCGCCGGCGTTAAGTAATGCTCAGGCGCTCAACGACTTAGCCGACATTGCCGACGGCTTTCTCTTGCATAATCGCGACATCCTGCAGCGAATGGATGATTCGCTGGTGCGGTCAAGCGGTGAAATGCTGCGCCGCGCCCGGGGCTACGTTCCGGATGCGCTGCCGCTGCCGCCGGGGCTACAAGACATCCCGCCGCTACTGGCTCTCGGCGCGGATATGAAAAATACCTTCTGCCTGGCGCGCGGCAGCGAAGCGGTGCTGAGCCAGCACTTTGGCGATCTTGGCGAGGAAGGCGTTGAACAGCAGTGGCACAGCACCCTGCAACTGATGCAAAGCATTTACGCGTTTGTGCCGCAGCGGGTGGTGGTTGATGCCCATCCCGGCTATCGTTCAACGCAGTGGGCGGCGTCCCTGTCGCTGCCGGTGGAGACGGTGCTGCATCACCATGCTCATGCTGCGGCGTGCCTGGCCGAGCACCGCTGGCCGCTTGACGGCGGCGACGTTATCGCCCTGACCCTCGACGGCATCGGCATGGGGGAGAACGGCGCGCTGTGGGGCGGGGAGTGCCTGCGGGTTAACTATCGCCAGTGCGAACATCTTGGCGGGTTGCCGGCCGTCGCGCTGCCGGGCGGTGACCTGGCAGCGCGCCAGCCGTGGCGAAATCTGCTGGCTCAGTGCCTGGCCTTTGTCCCTGACTGGCAGGATTATCCGCAGACCGCCCCCCTCCGCCAGCGCAACTGGCCGCTGCTGGCGCAGGCCATCGATCGCGGCATTAACGCGCCACGCGCCTCGTCCTGCGGACGGCTGTTTGATGCCGTTGCCTGCGCGCTGGATTGTGCGCCGGAGAGCCTGAGCTATGAAGGCGAAGCAGCCTGTCGGCTGGAGGCGCTGGCCGCCAGCTGCCCCGGCGTCAGCCACCCGGTTACGCTGCCGTGGCGCGACGACGCGCTGGACTTAGCAACCTTCTGGCGACGGTGGCTGAACTGGCAGGCGACCCCGGCGCAGAAAGCCTGGGCCTTCCATGACGCCCTGGCCTGTGGGCTGGCGGCGATGGCCTGCGACTGCGCCACCGCTCGCGGCATCGACACGATAGTTTGCACCGGCGGGGTGCTGCATAACCGCCTGCTGGCGGCGCGATTGACCTTTTATCTGGCGGATTTTACTCTGCTGTTTGCGCAGCAGTTGCCGGCCGGCGACGGCGCAATCGCATATGGTCAGGCGGTGATCGCCGCCGCCCGCGGGCAGGCTCAAGGAACACAACAATGATAATGACAGTTTTACGCCAGCAGCCGCGCGCTGCGGGACTGGTGTTGGGGTTGATCGCGGCGAACTTACTGGCCTGGTGCTGGGCGCTGCAGGCCTTTGGCGACAGCGGCGCGCTGATGGCCGCCAGCCTTCTGGCCTGGGGCTACGGTCTGCGCCACGCGGTGGATGCCGACCACATCGCGGCGATTGATAACGTGACCCGCAAAATGATGCAGCAGGGGCGGCGGCCTTTCGCCGTCGGGGCCTGGTTCTCGCTGGGCCACTCATCGATTGTGGTATTGGCCTCGGCGGCGATTGCCGCGACCGCCACGGCCTTCAGCGCGCAGATGAGCTGGCTGCATGACACCGGTAGCGTCATCGGCACCGCCGTGTCGGCCCTGTTTTTACTGGCGATGGCTTTTATCAACCTGGTGATTTTACGCAGCGTGTGGCGCAGCTTTCGGGCGTGGAAGCGCGGTGAGAAGGTGAGCGACGAAATCGTCAGCGGCGGCGGCATAATGAGCTGGCTGTTTGGTAAAACCTTCCGTCTGGTCAGCCGCAGCTGGCAGATGTACCTGGTCGGCTTCCTGTTCGGCCTCGGTTTTGATACCGCTACCGAAATCGGTGTGCTGGGTATCTCCGCCGCTGGCGCGTCGAGCGGGATTTCCGTCTGGTCGATTATGGTCTTCCCGGCGCTGTTCGCCAGCGGTATGGCGCTGGTGGATACCCTCGATAACGTGCTGATGGTCGGCGCCTACGGCTGGGCGTTCAGCAAACCGCAGCGCAAGCTCTATTACAATATGACCATCACCGGCACCTCGGTGGTGGTGGCGCTGTTTATCGGCGGCCTGGAAGCGCTGGGCCTGCTAATGGATAAGTTTGCGCTCAGTGGCGGGATATGGCGCTGGGTGGGGATGTTAAACGATAACCTTGGCGATGCCGGATTTGTGGTGGTCGGGTTGTTTGTCGCCTGTTGGGCGCTGTCGGTGCTTAACTACCGCTGGCGCGGCTACGACAATCTGGCGCGTTAGCTGCAGCATTTTCCCGGCTTGCGCTGCGCTAAGCCGGGCTACCAGGACAATACCGTAGCCCGGCTAAGGCGTTTACGCCGCAAGCCGGGAAAACCATCAACTCACCAGTTGCTTGAGCAGCGCAAAGGCTTCTTTCATCTTGTCTTCGCTGACCACAAAGGCACGCAGTTGATTCTCTGCATCCAGGCCTTTCGCCACCAGCCCCTCTTTGGCGGCCACGATATTCCACGTCAGATCGTCGCGGCGGGTGTCGCCGGCCAGATGCAGCGGCAGATCCGGGGTTTTCACTTTCACCAGCATTGGCGGCAGCTTGAGTTCCCCCGCCTGCGCCAGCAGGTTTTTACTCAGGCACATGGCGCTGAGTAAAATCGGCTGCAGGAACGGCAGTACCGTACCGTTGATTTCCGCACAGTCGCCGAGCGCATAAATCGCCGGGTCGCTGGTTTGCAGTTGGTTATTGACCACCACGCCGCGGTTAATCTGCAATCCGGCATGGCGCGCCAGCGACGTTTCCGGGCGCAGGCCGGCGGCGGCCACCACCGCATCGACGGTTATCGCGCGCTGGCGGTCGAGACTGACGCGAATGCCGTCGGCGGTTTGCTCTAACCCCTCAAGCTGCGCCTTGAGCATCAGATGTACGCCCATCTCGGTAAGCCGATGCTGCAGGCGGCTACTGGCCTCCGGCGGCATCAGCGCCGCCAGCAAGCTGGCTGAGTTATCGACTACCGTTACCGCTTTACCGGCGCGGCAGAAATCCATCGCCAGTTCGCAGCCAATCAGGCCGCCGCCGACGATCAGCACGCGCTTCGCGTCGTGCAGCTGGCTCTGCGCCGTGCCGTATTCGCGCTGGCTGTTCAGCGTCAGCATCAGCTCGCGTCCCGGTACCGGGGGGATAAACGGCGTCGCCCCGGTGGCCAGCACCAGTTTGTCATAGCGCCACTGGTTATCCTGGCTCTTCACTAACCGTTTTTCGGCGTCGATATCGCTCACCCAGGTATGGGGAAACAGACGCAGATTATACTGCTCGGCGAACTCGCCGGCGCTTTGCAGGGTCAGATCGTCGGCCTTCTGCCCGCGGCTGATGACATGGCTGAGGTCGGGTTTGTTGTATTCATCCATGCTATCGGCGGCGATTAAGGTCAGCGGGATTTGCGTATCCTGCTTACGGATATTTTTCACCAGCTGTCGGGCCGCGAAGCCCGAGCCGATGATGACGATGCCATCACTCATTTTGCCTCCGTCGCCAGTACGTCAAAGACATCTTTGCCAAGAGAACACTCAGGGCAGAGGAAATTGTCCGGCACTTCACTCCACGGCGTACCCGGCTGGACATCCTGGTTAGGTTCGCCTTTCGCCGGGTCATAGACCCACTGGCACACGCTGCACTGCATCATGGGACCGAGGTCAGCGGCCGCGGCCGCGGCGGCGGCACAGGCACAGTCCTGTTGTTCCGGCGTTGTCGCTGCTTCAGCAACCGGCAGCGGCGAGAGGGCCCACTGACGAGCGATATCGCGTCCGTGTTGGCGGCACAGTTCCAGCGCGTCGATATCCGGGCGCCATTTGGCTTTCAGGCTCAGCGACATCTCAAAGCCGGCATCCTGCAGGCGGGTGGACAAGCGGTCTACCGCGCCGCCGCTCCAGCCGTGTGAGCCAAAGGCGCTGGCGCGTTTATTGCGAAAACGCAGCCCGGTCATCTCTTCCACCAGCCCGGCGATTTTCGGCATCATCACGTTGTTCATGGTGGAGGTGCCCACCAGCACGCCTTTCGAGCGGAAAACGTTGGTGAGAATGTCGTTTTTGTCGCTGCGGGCGACGTTGAAGATTTTTACCGCCACCCGCGGGTCAACTTCGGTGATCCCCTGGGCAATGGCGTCCGCCATCATACGGGTGTTGTTGGACATGGTGTCGTAGAAAATCGTGATGCGATCTTCCTGATAATCCGCCGCCCACTCGAGGTATTTCTCGACGATTTGCGTCGGGTTATCGCGCCAGACCACGCCGTGGGAGGTGGCAATCATCTCCACCGGCAGGTTGAAGCCGAGGATTTCAGTAATTTTCGGCGTCACCAGGCGGCTGAAGGGCGTCAGGATGTTGGCGTAGTAGCGTTGGCACTGTTCGTACAGTTCAATCTGGTCCACTTCATCGTTGAACAGGTGTTCGTCGCAGTAGTGCTGGCCGAAGGCGTCGTTGCTGAACAGCACCGCGTCGCCGGTCAGGTAGGTCATCATGCTGTCAGGCCAGTGCAGCATCGGCGTTTCCACGAAGATCAGCTGTTTACCATTACCGATATCGAGAGTATCGCCGGTTTTCACCACGTGGAAGTTCCACTCCGGATGATGATGGTGGCCGTTGATCGAGTCGATGGCGTTGGCGGTGCAGTAAATCGGCGTATCCGGGATCTGCATCATCAGCTCAGTCAGCGCGCCGGCATGGTCCTCTTCGGCGTGGTTAATGACGATATAGTCGAGGTCGGCCAGATCGATTTCGCTGCGCAGGTTCTGCACGAACTCGCGGCTGAATTTATGATCGACGGTATCAATCAGCACGTTTTTCTCTTCGCGGATGAGATAGCTGTTGTAGCTGCTGCCGCGCAGCGTTTTATATTCGGTGCCGTGGAAATCACGCACTTCCCAGTCACGTTGGCCAACCCAAAGAATGTTATTTTTAACCGCAATAGACATAGCAACCTCAATCAATACAGTGTGTTTAAACTCAGTTGACTGGCTTATATCAAGTTGCATGCCAACTTTTTAATTCATTGATAATTAGCTATTTTTAATTTTTTCTGATTTTGGTTGCTGTCAAAATGACAATGGCTAAAATAGTCGATATGACAATGCGTGTTGTCAAAATGACAATGGAGCGGCAATGAGTTTTTCCGTCGACGAGCTGGCGAGAATCGCCATTGATTTACAAAGCGATATTGGTCACACCGACCGCTTTTCGCGCCTGATTACTACCCTGCGGCAGATCCTCGGCTGCGATGCCTCGGCGCTGCTGCGCTATGAGGCGCATCAGTTTGTGCCGCTGGCGATCGATGGCCTGGCGCAGGATGTGCTTGGTCGGCGCTTTGCCCTGGAAGGACACCCGCGGCTTGAGGCGATTGCGCGTGCCGGGGATGTGGTGCGCTTCCCGGCGGATAGCGACTTGCCCGACCCCTATGACGGGCTGATCCCCGGTCATGAGAGCCTGAAGGTTCACGCCTGCGTTGGCCTGCCGCTGTTTGCCGGGCAGACGCTGATTGGCGCGCTGACTCTTGACGGCATGGATGCTGACCGTTTCGATAGCTTCAGCGATGAAGAGCTGCGGCTGATTGCCGCGCTGGTGGCCGGGGCATTGAATAACGCGCTGCTTATTGCCCGCCTTGAGGCGCAAAACGTGTTGCCGGTGCAACCGGTGAATGACGCGCAGCCTGAGCGTCAGGAGATTATCGGCCTGTCAGCGCCCATGCTGCAGCTGAAAAAAGAGATCGATATCGTCGCCGCCTCGGATTTAAACGTGCTGATCAGCGGCGAAACCGGCACCGGGAAAGAGCTGGTGGCGAAGGCAGTGCATCAGGGCTCTCCGCGGGCGGCTAACCCGCTGGTCTATCTCAACTGCGCGGCGCTGCCGGAAAGCGTGGCGGAGAGCGAGCTGTTTGGCCATGTGAAAGGGGCGTTTACCGGGGCTATCAGCAACCGCAGCGGTAAATTTGAGATGGCTGATAACGGCACCCTGTTCCTTGATGAAATTGGCGAACTGTCGCTGGCGTTGCAGGCGAAGCTGCTGCGCGTGCTGCAGTATGGCGATATTCAGCGCGTCGGCGATGACCGCAGTCTGCGGGTCGATGTGCGGGTGCTGGCGGCGACGAACCGCGATCTGCGCCAGGAGGTGGTGGAAGGGCGCTTTCGCGCCGATCTGTACCATCGGCTGAGCGTCTTCCCGCTGTCGGTTCCGGCGCTACGCGAACGGGAAAACGATGTGGTGTTGCTGGCGGGCTATTTCTGTGAGCAGTGCCGCCTGCGGATGGGGCTGGCGCGGGTCATTTTGGCTGAGGCGGCGCGAAACAGGCTGCAGCAGTGGTCCTGGCCGGGCAACGTGCGCGAACTGGAGCATGCTATTCACCGGGCGGTGGTGCTGGCGCGGGCCACCCAGGCCGGCGATGAAGTGGTGCTGGAGCCGCAGCATTTCCAGTTTGCGGTGGCCGCGCCGATGTTGCCGACTGAGACGGCGGCAGCGGTGCCGGCGACGGGAAACGTCAATCTGCGCGAGGCGACCGAATCTTTTCAACGAGAAGCAATTAGCCGCGCGCTGGAGGCGAACCAGCGCAACTGGGCGGCGACCGCCCGTGCGCTGGAACTGGACGTCGCCAACCTGCATCGGCTGGCGAAACGTCTGGGACTTAAAGGATCCCCGCCTGGTAAAAGTTCTGCAGGTTGATGGCGCCGACCAGTTGACCGTTTTCATCCACGACCGGCGCGGCGCTGATTTTGTGTTTCATCAGCCGCTCTTTGGCTTCCACCGCGCGGCTTTCCGCCTGCAGCGTTACGCCGTTGCGGGTCATCGCCCGAGTGACGCTATCGTTGAGCGTACCGCCAGCAACCAGCCAGCGGCGCAGGTCGCCGTCGGTGAAAACGCCCTGCACGCGGTTGGTTTCATCGCATACCGCCACCAGGCCGAGTCCGGTTCGGCTTAGTTCAAGCATGGCGTCCATGACGTTAACCTCGGTATTGACCCGCGGCACTTCTTCGTCGCGGCGCATCAGGTGATGCACTTTGTTCAGCAGACGCGCGCCGAGGGCGCCCGCCGGGTGGGAACGGGCGAAATCTTCTTCATTGAAACCGCGCGCCTGCATCACCGCCATCGCCAGCGCGTCGCCCAGCATCAGCGTGTTAACGGTGCTGGAGGTCGGCGCCAGATGCATCGGACAGGCTTCGCGCTCCACGGCGATATCCAGCACCGCTTTCGCCGCCAGCGCCAGCGGCGAGGTGGATTTGCCGGTCATCGCCAGCAGAGGAATGGATTTCTCTTCCAGCCGCGGCACGATGAGATCCAGCTCTTTTGCGCTACCGGAGTAGGAGATAAACAGCATCACGTCGCGGCTATCGAGCATACCGAGATCGCCGTGCAGGGCTTCCGCCGGATGGACGAAAAAGGCCGGGGTGCCGGTGCTGGCGAAGGTTGCCGCCAGCTTTTTACCGATGTGGCCGGATTTACCGATACCGGAGACAATCAGTTTGCCCTCGCAGTGGATGATGGTTTCCGCCGCGCGGATGAAGTCGTCGCCCAGGCGTTCCGGCAGGCGGCTCGCCTCCTGCAGCTCAAGCATCAGGGTCTGGCGTCCGGCCTCTAACAAAAAGTTACTCATGATGTTCTCCAGTAATAATGACTTCAATACCTTTGGCTTCCAGCGCCCGCTGGAATTCAGGGTCAATCTCGGCATCGGTAATCAATTTATCCACGCGTTCAAGGCCGCAGACAATGTTGGGACTTTTACGGCCAAACTTGGATGAGTCGGCCATCAGGATCACTTCGCGGGCGGCGTTACACATCGCCTTACTGACGGTATAGACCTCGTTAAAGGTGGTGACGCCCGCCACCAGATCAATGCCGTCGGTGCCCATAAACAGCTTGTCGAAGCTGAATTGTTCGAATGCGTTTTCCGCCAGCTGGCCGTGGAATGAAGCCGATTTTTTACGGAAGGTCCCACCCGGCATCAGGATGGTCTGCTCGTTATCGAACTCGGAAAGGGCGTTGACGATATGCAGGCTGTTGGTCATCACCGTGATGTTATTGAAGCGGCTCAGCAGCGGCACCATCTGCAGCACGGTGCTGCCGGCGTCGAGGATGATTGAATCGCCATCGTGGATGTAGCGCACGGCGGCCTCGGCAATCTGCGCTTTCTTGTGGGTGTTGATCAGCGTCTTGTGGTCGATAGGCGGGTCGGCCTCGTCTTTATTCAACACTACGCCGCCGTAGGTGCGGATGACGGTCCCGGCATTCTCCAGAATCACCAGATCCTTGCGGATAGTGGTGCCGGTGGTGTCGAAGTGTTGCGCCAGCTCTTCGACCGAGCATTTGCCCTGCGATTGCAGGTGCTCGAGAATGGCTGCCTGGCGCTGACGTGGTTTCATAGGCGTTGTATCCTGCGTTTAAGTTTCGAAGTGATAATTTCGCAAGATATTAACTTTCACAACGAAATTATGCATGTTTCGGATTAAGCGCTAATGATAGTGCATTCTGACAGAGCGGATCATTGGGAAAGATCACATCAGGCTGCAATTCCTTGAGATGTTTACCGCTAAGCGTGGGGATTTTTTGCGGGCTGGCAAAGACGGTGAGGCCCTTCATCAACAGCGTGTCGCAAATACGATCGTTTTCATCGACGGCGATAGCGACAATCGCGCGTGGTTTAAAGCGCCCGGCGGAGCGGCCGACGCCAACGCGGCCCTGCTGGCAAAGGCTATCAAAAGCGCGATTGAAGCGGCGAATTTGCCAGCCGCCGAAAGCCAGCTGAGTCAGCCAGGCGATAGCGGCGACGGTGATTAATGCGGTAACCATAATGTCTCCTGAAAGTGGGGTACCGGGTACAACCCGGGTACCGTTTTTTGTCGGGTGGCGGCTAGCGCCTGACCCGACCGACATTTTTGTAGCCCGGATAAGCGCAGCGCCATCCGGGAACCTTTTAAAACATCACCTGGCCGCCGGTAACGTTAATTGACTGACCCGTGCAGTACGACGCCTGCGGGCTGGCGTAAAACATCAACACGTTCAGCACATCCTGGTAATCGCAGCCGCGTTTCAATGGCACCTTATCGATGTAGTACTGCTCGACTTCGCTCTCATCAATGCCGAGTTTGGTGGCATACTGCGGCAGCAGCGACTGGAACATCGGCGATTTCAACAGATTGCCGAGCATCAGCGAATGGACGGTAATACCGTACTCCGCCAGATCCAGCGCCAGCGACTGGGTCAGCCCGACGCCGCCGAACTTCGCCGCGCTGTAGCCGGAGTTGTGCTTACTGCCCACTTTGCCGGACTTCGAGTTGATCTGAATGATGCGACCTTTAATGCCATCGCGGATCATCAGCCGCGAGAACTCGCGGGCGCAGAGGAAATAGCCCACCAGGTTCACCTGCAGCGAGCGGTCGAAATCCCCCAGCGCGAAGTCGCTAATAAACGCCGCTTTGGCAATCCCGGCGCTGTACACCAGCAGATCGACGCGCGTGAAAATCTCATCCACCCCGTGAGCCAGGGCAGTGACGCCGGCTTCGCTGGTGGCGTCGGCGCCGAAGCCGTATGCCGTGCCTTCGCCATATTCAGCGTTGATCTCCTGGGCGACGCGGCTGGCTTTTTCACTTTGAATATCGACCACCGCCACGCGGTACCCCTCGGCGGCCAGACCGCGGCACAGAAACTCTCCTAAGGTTTGTCCGCCACCAATGACAACAGCAACCTGATTCATCTTTCTCTCCTTCTAAGCAACAAATTTCAGTACGCAGCCGGTCGCGATAGCATCCGGCACCGGGCCGGCGACGTGAACGGTTCCGGGAAACTCCGCTTCACGATGGCCGTCGAAGCGCAGGGTGATGTGGCCCAGCTCGCGCAGGTTTTGTTCGGCGACCTCGCCGACGGCGGTCACCGGATAACGCCTGTCGCCGAGCTGCAGCTCTGCGCCCGGCGTCAGGGGGCCGGCAAGCTCGCCGTGGTTGTGAATAAAGCAATACTCTTCGATATCCGCCGGGGCGCCCTCGCGGAAGGTGATCAGCATCTGCTCTTCCAGCGCCATCGTCGCGCAGGCGCCGATGCGGGTAATGGTGGTGTGGTAAATGACGGTCATCTTCAGGAACCTCTTACTGGTAAATAAATCCGGAAACGAACCACGCGATCAGCACGGTTGGCGCGCCGGTGAGGAAGCGGCTGACCAGCACCGACGGCACGCCGACGCGCACGGTATCCTGACGGGCCTCGGCCAGCGACAGGCCTACCGGGATAAAATCGCAGGCGGCCTGGGCGTTAATGGCAAACAGCGCGGGCAGGGCGAGGTGCGGTGGAATGTTGCCAAGGCCGATCTGGACGCCGATCAGCACGCCGATGACCTGGGCGATAACGGCGCCGGGGCCGAGAAACGGCGACAGCAGCGGGAAGGAGCAGATCAGCGCCAGGGTCACCAGCCCCAGCGGATGGCTGGCAAGCGGCGCCAGGCCATGGGCAATCCAGTCGCCGATGCCGGAGGCCATGATGATGCCGATCAGCGCCGAGACGAAGGCCATAAACGGCAGAATGGTTTTCAGCACCGTGTCGATGGTGTCGCGTCCGGCCTGGAACAGTACCGCCACCACCGATCCCATCCCCATCCCGACCTTCGCCAGCAGGCCGTCGCTCTGTTCGGTGATCTTTTTGCTGGCGTCATAATCGCGGCCCGCGGCAGGGAGTGGTTGCGCTGCCGTCTCGCCGCTATCTTCCAGCAGTTTGATGTTCTCTTCTTTCACCCCGGAGACGTAAATATCCTCGATGATATACTGCGCCAGCGGCCCCGATTTGCCAGTGGCATGGATATTCACCGTAGGGATACGGCGCTTGGGATAGAGCCCGCAGCGCAGGGTACCCCCACAGTCGATAATCGCCACGCCGATGTCGCTTTCCGCCGGTTCGCCCTCTTTAAAACCGTCCACCGCCTGCCAGCCGGTCAGGCTGGCGATGCGGTCAACGATCGCCGGGCGGGTGCCGGCGGTGATATAGACGATCTTTTTGCCCTCGACGACGTCGAGTTCAAGGGGGCCGCCCCAGCCGCCGGTGCCTTTCTCAATACGAATGCGGGTCATGATGTCGCTCCTGACAGATGCACTTTCCGGGCAAGCTGAATCGCCATTTTTTTCTCGAAAATAGAGGTGGTCAGGTCGGTGATCCAACCGCGGAAGAAGTTGGTTACCAGGCCAACCAGCAGGTAGCTCACCGCCAGCGGGCCAAGCGGCAGGCCCAGCGTGGTGAGGCCGTTGGCGATACCGAGATAGACAAACAGCTCGCCGGGGTTGATATGCGGAAACAGCCCGTTCATCGAATGACAGCTATAGGAGGCCGCCGCGTAGTAGCTTGGTTTGTACTTCTCTGGCATAAAGCGGCCAAGGCTTAAGGTCATGGGGTTGCAGAAGACAAAGGTACCGATGCAGGGCAACAGCAGGTAACGGGTAAGCGGGTTGCCGGCGCAGCGCTGCGCCAGCTTTTCGATCCGCTGCTGGCCGATAAAGTTGATCAGCGCGTTCATGATCACCAGCAGGCTGATCAGTAAGGGGAGGATCCCGGTCACCATGCCGGTAAATACCTCGCCGCCTTTCTGAAACAGGCCGATAAACCACTCCGCGCCGTGGGTAACGACGTCAATCATTGTTCTCTCCTTCAGCGTGTTATTTTTCTTGCTAACTGCAGGCTGATTTTAATCACTTTGAAAGGTTTTAAAGTGTTAAATAGATCGCAAAATGAAAGATAAATATTTTATTTTGAAAGTTTGGAGGTAAGAAGATGAAACGATGAGGCGCATGACAGCATGCCGGGAAGGGGGCGATGAAGGACTATTTTGTCTACAAACGGATTGTCGCTTTCTTGTTGGTCGTCGCATGCTTTACCATAATTATCCCTTGCTGAATTTGTTAAACGGAATTCCCATGTTGAAGCGTCGCTATCTGGCTTTACTTCCCCTTTGTGTGCTCCTCGCTGCCTGCAGCAGCAAACCCAAGACCCCCGCGGAAACGGAGATGGCGAGTGGAACCGGCGGCTTTTTGCTGGAACCGCAGCATAACGTGATGCAGATGGGCGGCGACTTCGCCAACAATCCGGCGGCGGCGCAGTTCATCGATAAGATGGTGGCGAAGCACGGCTTCGACAGACAGCAGCTGCAGGAGATCCTGTCGCAGGCTAAGCGCCTGGATTACGTCCTGCGGCTGATGGATCGTCAGGCGCCGACCGGCCTGCCGCCGACCGGGCCGACCGGCGCCTGGCTGCGCTACAAGAAACAGTTTATTACCCCGGATAATGTGCAGAACGGCGTGGTGTTCTGGAACCAGTATCAGGATGCGCTGAACCGCGCTTATCAGGTTTATGGCGTGCCGCCGGAAATCATCGTCGGCATTATCGGCGTGGAGACTCGCTGGGGTCGGGTGATGGGCAAAACCCGCATCCTTGATGCGCTGGCGACCTTGTCATTTAGCTACCCGCGCCGCGCTGAATACTTCTCGTCGGAGCTGGAAACCTTCCTGTTAATGGCGCGCAGCGAAAGCGACGACCCGCTGGATCTGAAAGGCTCTTTCGCCGGGGCGATGGGTTACGGCCAGTTTATGCCGTCCTCCTATAAGCAGTATGCGGTCGATTTTAACGGTGACGGCCATATCAACCTGTGGGACCCGGTGGATGCGATCGGCAGCGTGGCCAACTACTTCAAACAGCATGGTTGGGTGAGCGGCGATTTGGTGGCGGTGCAGGCGCTGGGCCAGGCGCCGGGGCTGGAGAATGGTTTCAAAACCAAATACAGCGTGTCGCAGCTTGCGGCGGCGGGGCTAACCCCAACCCAGCCGCTGGGTAACCATCAGCAGGCCAGTCTGCTGCGGCTGGATGTCGGCACCGGCTATGAGTACTGGTACGGGCTGCCGAACTTCTACACCATCACCCGCTATAACCACAGCACCCACTACGCGATGGCCGTCTGGCAACTGGGCCTGGCGGTTTCGCAGGCCCGCGGCGGGTACTGATTTTCATCCGGCTGACAGATTCCGCGCCACCCCGGATAGCGGCGCGTAGCGCCTTATCCGGGCTACGGTCTGGTATCCGGTTGGTAGCCCCGGTAAGCGCAGCGCGACCGGGGGAGAGTTCAATGACAGCTTGTC
>NZ_KB976100.1:4157727-4166747 GCF_000398905.1 Klebsiella sp. KTE92 | reverse complement strand
TTATCCGGGCTACGGTCTGGTATCCGGTTGGTAGCCCCGGTAAGCGCAGCGCGACCGGGGGATGACGCCGGGGAGGCCGCGCTTAACCTCTCGTTTTTTCCCGCCCGCATGCCTCTTGTTGACCTTTGTTACATTTCTGCCCACTGACACTGATTTACATTCTTTTTTCGCTTCTGTATTGTTATGTTATAACATTAAAAGAGGTGAAATATGTTCACATCAGTTTTTATGGCCTCCGGCGCGACGCGCGCGACCATCGCAGGCGTGCTGCTGGTGTCGCTATGGTTAGCGACCTGGTGGGCGGTGGCGCTGCCATGATTGAGCTGGAGCAACTGGTCGCTGGCTATGACGGGGTGGCGATCACCCCACCGTTGAGCGGGATGATATGCCCCGGCAGCCTGACAGCAATCGTTGGCCTCAATGGCTGCGGAAAATCAACGCTGCTGAAAACGCTCGCCGGGTTTCTACCACCGGTCAGTGGCCGCCTGCGCTGGCAGGGGAAACGGCCGGTGATTGGCTGGCTGGCGCAGCGCCATGCCCTCGAGTCGCAGTTTCCTCTCAACGTGCAGGATGTGGTGAGTCAGGGCGCATGGCCCGGCGTGTCGCTGCTACGCGGTCTGGGCGGCGATACCCGGCGACGTATCAGCGCGGTGCTGGAGCGGGTCGGGCTGGCGGGTCTGGCGAAATCGCCGATTGAGGCGCTCTCCGGCGGCCAGTTTCAGCGCATGTTGTTTGCCCGGGTGATGGTGCAGCAGGCGCCGCTGGTGATGCTCGACGAGCCCTTCACCGGCATCGACGAAGCGACCTGCCGGGAACTGATGGAATTGATCCTCGAGATGCATCAGCAGGGGCAGACCATCCTGGCGGTGCTGCATGATAACCAGCGGGTGGCCGACTTTTTCCCCGAGACGCTGCTGCTGACTTCCCAACGCGCCTGCTGGGGCGTCACCCGGGCGGTACTTCCGGCTTTCAGTCATGCGAGGTCGGCATGATCTGGCACACCTTCTTTCAGCCTTTTATTGAATTTGGTTTTATGCGCCGGGCGCTGGTGGTGTGTCTGGCGCTGTCGCTGAGCACCACCATGCTGGGCGTCTTCCTGCTGCTGCGGCGTATGAGCCTGATGGGCGATGCGCTGTCGCACGCCATTCTCCCCGGGGTGGCGGTGGGGTATCTGCTGAGCGGCATGTCGCTGCTGGCCATGACCCTGGGCGGCTTCATCGCCGGCATCGTGGTGGCGCTGGTGGCCGGGTGGGTGAGCCGGCGGACACCGTTAAAAGAGGACGCCAGCTTTGCCGGATTTTATCTGGGATCGCTGGCCCTGGGCGTCACCCTGGTGTCGCTGCGCGGCTCCAGCGTCGACCTCCTGCATCTGTTATTCGGCTCTATTCTGGCGGTCGATCGTGACGCGGCGCTGTTTGTCAGCGGCGTCGCCAGCCTGACGCTGCTGTGCATTGCGCTGTGCTACCGCGGTCTGGTCAGCGAGGCGTTCGACAGCGCCTGGCTGCAGGTGAACCACCCCCGCCTTCCCGCGCTGCTGCATGGACTGTTTCTGGCGCTGCTGGTGCTTAACCTGGTGGCGGGGTTTCAGGTGCTCGGCACGCTGATGGCGGTAGGGGTGATGATGCTTCCGGCGGTTGCCGCGCGCTGCTGGGCGCGAACGCTGCCGGGCATTCTGCTGCTGGCGGCGCTCTCCGGCGCACTCTGCGCCTGGCTGGGATTAAGTCTCTCTTGGGCGGCCAGTCTTCCCGCCGGGCCCGCCATCGTGCTGACCGCCAGCGCGCTGTTTTTTATTTCGCTGTTTTTTGGCACGCATAGCCGGCTGCTGGTCGGCTGGCGCAAATTGATGGGGTAAGGAAATGATGAAACGTAGTGCAATGGTTGTGGCGCTGGCATTGGGGCTGATGGCGCAGGGGGCGATGGCAAAAACGCTGAACGTGGTAAGCAGTTTTTCGGTGCTGGGTGATATGGTGCAGCAGGTCGGCGGGGAGCATGTCCATGTAGATACGCTGGTCGGCCCGGACGGCGATCCACATACCTTCGAGCCCTCGCCGAAAGATAGTGCGCTGCTCAGCAAGGCCGACGTGGTGGTGGTCAACGGCCTGGGGCTGGAAGGGTGGCTGGATCGTCTGATTAAGGCCTCTGGTTTTAAGGGCGAGCTGGTGGTGGCCTCGAAAGGCGTCAAGACCCATACCCTTGATGAGGATGGCAAAACGGTGACCGATCCCCACGCCTGGAACAGCGCGGCGAACGGCGCGTTGTATGCGCAGAATATCCTCGATGGTCTGGTGAAAGCCGACCCGGAAGATAAAGCGGCGTTGACCAGCAGCGGCAAGCGCTATATCGAGCAGTTGACGAATATCGACGGCTGGGCGAAAGCGCAGTTCAGCGCCATTCCGCTGGCAAAGCGCAAGGTCCTGACCAGCCATGACGCCTTCGGCTATTTTGGCCGCGCTTACAATGTGACATTCCTCGCGCCACAGGGGCTCTCTTCAGAGAGCGAGGCCAGCGCGGCGCAGGTGGCGGCGCTGATTAAGCAAATCAAAGCCGATGGCGTCCATACCTGGTTTATGGAGAACCAGCTTGACCCGCGGCTGGTGAAGCAAATCGCCAGCGCGACAGGCGCCCAGCCGGGGGGCGAACTCTATCCGGAGGCGCTCTCCGCACCGGGTGGCGTCGCGGATAGCTATGTGAAAATGATGCGTCATAACGTGGCGCTGATCGCCGCCAGCATGAAGTAATCGTGCGATTTATCATCCCGGCATCGCCGGGATGATTCATTTTGGATGTCCCCTCGTAAATTCCACACCTCGTCCCCATATCTCTGTGGAAAGTGCTATCTTTGATGGCCTCTTTATCCAGACCAAAGCGGGGCGATAATGACCGATTCAGAATTAATGCAGCTAAGCGAGAAGGTGGGCCGGGCGCTGAAGGCACGCGGTGCGACGGTGACCACGGCGGAATCCTGCACCGGCGGCTGGATAGCGAAAGCGATCACCGATATTGCCGGCAGCTCAGCGTGGTTTGAACGCGGCTTTGTGACCTACAGCAACGAAGCCAAATCGCAAATGATCGGCGTCAGCGAAGCGACGCTGCGGGACAACGGCGCAGTGAGCGAACCGGTGGTGGTCGAGATGGCGATCGGCGCACTGCGCGCGGCGGGCGCGGACTATGCCATCTCCGTTAGCGGCGTCGCCGGGCCGGATGGCGGCAGCGACGAAAAGCCGGTCGGCACGGTGTGGTTTGGTGTCGCCAGCGTGAGCGGGCAAGGCGTGACGCGGCGCGAATGCTTTGCCGGAGACCGCGAAGCGGTGCGTCGTCAGGCGACGGCCTATGCGCTCAATCTGCTCTGGCAACAATTTCTACAAAACACTTGATACTGTATGACCATACAGTATAATTGCCTCAACTGAACAAATATTAACGGCGAAGCGAACACGCTTCACCCTGCATGATTAGGAGTAACAATGGCGATCGACGAAAACAAACAGAAAGCGTTGGCGGCTGCACTGGGCCAGATCGAAAAGCAATTCGGTAAAGGCTCCATCATGCGCCTGGGTGAAGACCGTTCTATGGACGTAGAAACCATCTCCACCGGCTCGCTTTCTCTGGATATTGCGCTCGGCGCCGGCGGTCTGCCAATGGGCCGTATCGTCGAGATCTACGGGCCGGAATCTTCCGGTAAAACCACCCTGACGCTGCAGGTTATCGCCGCAGCGCAGCGTGAAGGTAAAACCTGTGCGTTCATCGATGCCGAACACGCGCTGGACCCGGTCTATGCGCGCAAACTGGGCGTGGATATCGACAACCTGCTGTGTTCTCAGCCGGATACCGGTGAACAGGCGCTGGAAATCTGTGACGCGCTGGCGCGCTCTGGCGCGGTTGACGTTATCGTCGTCGACTCCGTCGCGGCGCTGACGCCGAAAGCGGAAATCGAAGGCGAAATCGGCGATTCTCACATGGGTCTCGCGGCGCGTATGATGAGCCAGGCGATGCGTAAGCTGGCGGGTAACCTGAAGCAGTCCAACACGCTGCTGATCTTCATCAACCAGATCCGTATGAAAATCGGCGTAATGTTCGGTAACCCGGAAACCACCACCGGCGGTAACGCGCTGAAGTTCTACGCCTCCGTGCGTCTGGACATCCGTCGCATCGGCGCGGTGAAAGAGGGCGACAACGTCGTCGGCAGCGAAACCCGCGTCAAAGTGGTGAAGAACAAGATCGCCGCGCCGTTCAAACAGGCTGAATTCCAGATCCTCTACGGCGAAGGCATCAACTTCTTCGGCGAGCTGGTTGACCTGGGCGTGAAAGAGAAGCTGATTGAGAAAGCGGGCGCCTGGTACAGCTACAACGGCGACAAAATTGGTCAGGGTAAAGCGAACGCGATCACCTGGCTGAAAGAGAACCCGGCGGCGGCGAAAGAAATTGAGAAGAAAGTTCGCGAACTGCTGCTCAACAACCAGGACTCTACGCCGGACTTCGCCGTTGACGGCAACGACGCAGAAGAAACGGAACAAGATTTCTGATATCGTCTAACAGAGTGATAAAGGGCTGCTTATGCGGCCCTTTTGCATTTCTTAGATTATTGAGGTGCCTGTGACTGAACCTTCATCACGCCGCTCCGGCTACGCTCGCCTGCTGGACCGCGCTATCCGCATTTTGGCCATGCGCGACCACAGCGAACAGGAGCTGCGGCGCAAACTGGCTGCACCAGTAATGAGCAAAAATGGCCCCGAGGCGCTGGACGTCACCCCCGAAGAGCTGGAGCAGGTGGTTGCCTGGTGTATCGAAAACCGCTATCTCGACGATCACCGTTTTGTCGGCCAGTTCATCGCCAGCCGGAGCCGCAAAGGCTATGGCCCGGCGCGCATTCGTCAGGAGCTCAGCCAGAAAGGGATTGCCCGCCAGGACGTTGAACAGGCGATGCGCGAATGTGATATCGACTGGGTGAGCCTTGCCAGGGAGCAGGCGCAGCGTAAATACGGCGAACCGTTACCTTCCGCCTTTACTGAAAAAGTGAAAGTTCAGCGATTCCTGCTTTACCGCGGCTACCTGATGGAAGATATCCAGGAAATCTGGCGAAATTTTGCAGATTGACCCATCGGGGATTTTACTTCGCCGTAAAGAAAACTTATCTTATTCCCACTTTATTCCGTCGGGCCGCTGGTTGTGACAGTACAGACAGCGTCCAGGGCGATTATTCCTTATACACAAAATCATTCAAGCTGCATCAGGGCGGCAAGAGAGAACATCTTCTGGAACGCACGTCAGTTCGGTGCCGGGAGAGCAAGCGCAGCCAGGACAGAGGCGACTTGAAGGATGACGTGTAGCTTGATTTCAGGATAATTATGAGCAAGAGCACCGCTGAGATCCGTCAGGCGTTTCTCGACTTTTTCCATAGTAAGGGACATCAGGTAGTTGCCAGCAGCTCCCTGGTACCGCACAACGATCCAACCCTGCTGTTTACCAACGCCGGGATGAACCAGTTCAAGGATGTCTTCCTTGGCCTCGACAAACGTAATTACTCGCGCGCGACCACCGCGCAGCGTTGCGTGCGTGCGGGTGGTAAACACAACGATCTGGAAAACGTCGGTTACACCGCGCGTCACCACACCTTCTTTGAAATGCTGGGCAACTTCAGCTTTGGCGATTACTTTAAACAGGATGCCATCAAATACGCATGGGAACTGCTGACCGGTGAAAACTGGTTCGCCCTGCCGAAAGAGAAGCTGTGGGTTACCGTCTACGAGACCGATGACGAAGCGTTCGACATCTGGGCTAACGAAGTAGGCGTTCCGCGCGAGCGTATCATCCGCATCGGCGACAACAAAGGCGCGCCGTTTGCTTCTGATAACTTCTGGCAGATGGGCGACACGGGTCCGTGCGGCCCGTGCACCGAAATCTTCTTTGACCACGGCGATCACATCTGGGGCGGCCCTCCGGGAAGCCCGGAAGAAGACGGCGACCGTTACATCGAGATCTGGAACATCGTCTTCATGCAGTTCAACCGTCAGGCTGACGGTACCATGGAGCCGCTGCCGAAGCCGTCCGTTGATACCGGTATGGGGCTGGAGCGTATTGCCGCCGTGCTGCAGCACGTTAACTCCAACTATGATATCGACCTGTTCCGCGATCTGATCGCCAGCGTGGCGAAAGTCACCGGCGCGACCGACCTGACGAACAAGTCGCTGCGTGTGATTGCCGACCACATTCGCTCCTGTGCATTCCTGATTGCTGACGGCGTGATCCCGTCGAATGAAAACCGCGGCTACGTGCTGCGTCGCATCATTCGTCGTGCGATCCGTCACGGCAACATGCTGGGCGCGAAGGACACCTTCTTCTGGAAACTGGTTGCCCCGCTGATCGCCGTGATGGGTTCCGCCGGTGAAGAACTGAAACAGCAGCAGGCTCAGGTTGAGCAGGTACTGAAAACTGAAGAAGAGCAGTTCGCCCGTACTCTGGAGCGCGGACTGGCGCTGCTGGATGAAGAGCTGTCGAAGCTGAAAGGCGACACGCTGGATGGCGAAACGGCCTTCCGTCTGTACGACACCTACGGCTTCCCGGTCGACCTGACGGCGGACGTCTGCCGCGAACGCAACATTAAAGTTGACGAAGCTGGCTTTGAGGCCGCCATGGAAGAGCAGCGCCGCCGCGCGCGCGAGTCCAGCGGTTTCGGCGCTGACTATAACGCGATGATCCGCGTTGACGGAGTCTCTGAATTTAAAGGCTACGATCATCTGGAGCTGAACGGCAAAGTGACTGCGCTGTTTATCGACGGTAAAGCGGTGGATAGTGTCAGCGCGGGCCAGGAAGCGGTAGTGATCCTCGACCAGACCCCGTTCTATGCGGAGTCCGGCGGCCAGGTGGGCGATAAAGGCGAACTGAAAGGCGCAGGCTTCTCCTTCGCCGTCAGCGACACGCAGAAGTACGGTCAGGCCATTGGTCATATCGGTAAAGTCGCCAGCGGTTCTCTGAAAGTGGGCGACGCGGTGCAGGCCGATGTGGACGAGGCTCGCCGTCAGCGTATCCGTCTGAACCACTCCGCGACGCACCTGATGCATGCGGCGCTGCGCCAGGTGCTCGGCACCCATGTGGCGCAGAAAGGCTCGCTGGTTAACGATAAAGCGCTGCGCTTTGACTTCTCGCATTTCGAAGCGATGAAGCCGGAAGAGATCCGTGCAGTCGAAGATCTGGTCAATGCGCAGATCCGTCGTAACCTGGCTATCGAAACCAACATTATGGATATCGATGCCGCGCGCGCATCCGGCGCCATGGCGCTGTTCGGCGAGAAATACGATGACCGCGTCCGCGTGCTGCAGATGGGCGACTTCTCCACCGAACTGTGCGGCGGGACTCACGCGGCGCGTACCGGTGATATCGGCCTGTTCCGCATCACCTCTGAGTCCGGTACCGCCGCTGGCGTGCGCCGTATCGAAGCGGTAACCGGCGAAGGCGCGATAGCCATGCTGCACGCGCAGAGCGATCAGCTCAGCGATATCGCACAGCTGCTGAAGGGCGACAGCCACAATCTCGGCGAGAAAGTTCGCGCCGCGCTGGAGCGTACCCGTCAGCTGGAAAAAGAGCTGCAGCAGCTGAAAGAGCAGGCTGCGGCGCAGGAGAGCGCAAACCTCTCCAGCAAAGCGGAAGAGATTAACGGCGTTAAGCTGCTGGTCAGCGAGCTGGCCGGCGTGGAGCCGAAGATGCTGCGTACCATGGTTGACGATCTGAAGAACCAACTGGGTTCGACGGTTGTGGTGTTGGCTACGGTCGCAGACGGTAAAGTTTCCCTGATTGCCGGTGTGTCTAAGGATGTGACAGATCGCGTGAAGGCAGGGGAGCTGGTTGGTATGGTCGCTCAGCAGGTGGGCGGTAAAGGGGGCGGTCGTCCGGATATGGCGCAGGCCGGTGGTACCGATGCGTCTGCTCTCCCTGCAGCGTTAGCCAGTGTGAAAGGCTGGGTCAGCGCAAAACTGTAATAACTATAAACGCCTATACCCTAAATAATTCGAGTGGCTGGAAGGCGGCGACGCAGCGAATCCCCAGGAACTTACTCAAGTAAGTGACTGGGGTGAGTGAGGAAAGCCAACACACAGGCAACTTGAAGTATGGCGGGTATAGGTGCCGTAACCTCGGGGAAACGGCACCTTGCGTCATAAGTACTGATAACGATAAAGTCGGGTTGAAATTGTGTATATCGGCTAAACTTAGGTTTAACAGAATGTGATGCCATGACTGCCTTATACCGCAAGGTATTTGTCATCGCTTACTTTTTGGCGTTATATGATGGATAATGCCGGGATACGAGAGACCCGACTCTTTTAATCTTTCAAGGAGCAAAGAATGCTGATTCTGACTCGTCGAGTTGGTGAGACCCTCATGATTGGAGATGAGGTCACTGTGACAGTTTTAGGGGTGAAGGGTAACCAGGTTCGTATTGGCGTAAACGCCCCTAAAGAAGTATCTGTTCACCGTGAAGAGATCTACCAGCGTATTCAGGCTGAAAAATCCCAGCAGTCCAGTTACTAAGGTTTCCGCGCCTCGCTGTTCAGTGAGGCGCATCCCTTCCCGCCGTTATTTTTGCCTTTTTCACTTTTTCCCCTGCGCAATACCGGTTTTCATCACCCTTTGCCGCTTTGGCTGTTTGGCGTTATGCCTGCGTCAGGTCTGATTTCCTGTTGATAAATTGCCCTTTTTGCCGTTTTTGCACGCGAATTGCGTGCGAAGTGTGCAAACGAAAAAAGGTCTCGAAAAAGTGTTTGACTTATAAGTACCAGAAAGTAATATGTGCGCCATCGCAGCGACGAAGAGCAGAAACAAGTTCTTCGAAGCACTCGAAAGAGGCGTGTGTGGTGAGGTGGCCGAGAGGCTGAAGGCGCTCCCCTGCTAAGGGAGTATGCGGTCAAAAGCTGCATCCGGGGTTCGAATCCCCGCCTCACCGCCATTTTGCATCCGTAGCTCAGCTGGATAGAGTACTCGGCTACGAACCGAGCGGTCGGAGGTTCGAATCCTCCCGGATGCACCAT
>NZ_KB976100.1:4064890-4157147 GCF_000398905.1 Klebsiella sp. KTE92 | reverse complement strand
TCCCGATGCATCCGTAGCTCAGCTGGATAGAGTACTCGGCTACGAACCGAGCGGTCGGAGGTTCGAATCCTCCCGGATGCACCATATTTTCCTTAGTAATAGCGACGACGTTGTTGTATGGTCTGCGAAATCAGCGCCAGCACCAGGGAGGATAACGTTGCGTAAGCAACGGCCCGAAGGGCGAGGCTTAGCCGAGTCATCCTCCCGGATGCACCATCTTCACTCTTTACTCTCTCCTCACCATCCCTATAACCTCGTTTTCCATCACCGGTTTCATACTGACTTTTTTTATTGGCAAGCCGCGCTTTCCACTATAATTTATCCTTGTATATCAGCGTTATCAGGCTGAGTTAAATGCAAGGAGAGAAATCCATGAAATGGTTCAAAGCAATACCTGCTTTTTGCGCGACGCTGCTGGTGGCGACGGCCCTTACTGGCTGTGCCGGTTCGTCCACCAAAGAAAGCACCGGCGGTTACATTGACGATACCGTGGTGACCACTAAGGTGAAAACGGCGCTCTTTAACGATAAAGATATTAAGTCTTCAGAAATCAGCGTCCAGACCTTTAAAGGCCGCGTGCAGTTGAGCGGGTTTGTCTCCTCTGCGGAAAGCGCTAAACGTGCGGTGGAAGTCACCCGTCGGGTGCAGGGCGTGCGTATGGTCGAGAACGATCTGCGTATTAAATAAGACCCACTACCCGGTTTATGCCTGAAGGCGCCTGAGGGCGCCTTTGTCGTTTAAGCCGCTGGCCGCGACAACGACCGGCTTTTGCGATAGAGTAACTATTCATTAACCGGTTGGTGAGAAGACAATGTACGAAGGTTACGCAGGACTGATCTTTGATATGGATGGCACCATTCTCGATACCGAGCCGACCCATCGGCAGGCATGGAACGAGGTGTTGGGCCGCTACGGTATGCGTTTCGACGAACAGGCGATGGTCGCGCTCAATGGCTCACCAACCTGGCGGATTGCCCAGGCGATTATTGAACTCAACCAGGCGGATCTCGATCCACATCGCCTGGCGCAGGAAAAAACCCAGGCGGTTAAGGCGATGCTGCTGGACAGCGTACGCCCGTTGCCGCTAATTGAGGTGGTCAAGGCGTGGCATGGTCGTCGCCCGATGTCGGTGGGTACCGGCAGCGAAAGCGCCGTCGCCGAGGCGCTACTGGCGCACCTGGGCCTGCGTCATTACTTCTCTGCGGTGGTGGCGGCCGATCATGTAGTCAACCATAAACCCGCGCCCGATACCTTCCTGCTGTGCGCCGAGCGCATGGGCGTCGCGCCGGAAAAATGCGTGGTCTTCGAAGATGCCGACTTTGGTCTGCAGGCGGCGAAGCGTGCAGGCATGGACGCTGTTGACGTGCGTTTGCTATGAGCGACGCGCTGTCACTCACCTCGCTGTTTGCCAGTAGCTTTTTAAGCGCCACGCTGCTTCCCGGTAATTCGGAGGTTGTGCTGGTGGCTATGCTACTTGCAGGGGTCAGTCATCCATGGTGGTTAGTATTAATAGCAACAATCGGCAATAGCCTTGGAGGGGTAACTAACGTTATTCTGGGGCGCTTGTTTCCCCTGCGCAGAACCTCGCGCTGGCAGGAGCGGGCGGCTGGCTGGCTTAAGCGCTACGGCGCGGTCACGCTCTTACTGAGCTGGGCGCCGGTTGTCGGCGATTTACTGTGTTTGCTGGCGGGATGGATGCGCATTTCCTGGGGACCGGTACTCTTTTTCTTATGCCTTGGTAAGGCGCTGCGCTATATCGTTATTGCAGCAGCGACGCTTCAGGGCATGACGTGGTGGCACTAATTGGACTGATAGTTCATCCATTACAATTATGCTTATTCAAACGATTTCGACAGGCGGGAGGTCAAATTGATCCCGGACGTATCACAGGCGCTGGCCTGGCTGGAAAAACATCCGCAGGCTCTGCAGGGTATTCAACGTGGTCTGGAGCGGGAAACGCTGCGCGTGAACGCAGACGGCACCCTTGCAACGACCGGTCACCCTCTGGCGTTAGGCTCAGCGCTGACGCATAAATGGATTACCACCGATTTTGCCGAAGCTTTACTCGAGTTCATTACGCCGGTGGATGGCGATATTGAGCATATGCTGACCTTTATGCGCGATGTCCATCGCTATACCGCGCGTCAGCTGGGCGACGAGCGAATGTGGCCGCTGAGTATGCCATGCTATATCGCTCCCGGTCAGGATATTGAGCTGGCGCAGTACGGCACCTCAAACGTGGGGCGTCTGAAAACGCTGTATCGCGAGGGGCTGAAGAACCGCTATGGCGCGCTGATGCAGACTATCTCCGGCGTGCACTATAATTTCTCGCTGCCGATGGCGTTCTGGCAGGCGAAGTGTGGCGTGGAAGACGTCGAAAGCGGTAAAGAAGCTATCTCGGCGGGCTATTTCCGCTCGATTCGTAACTACTATCGTTTTGGCTGGGTGATCCCTTATCTGTTCGGCGCCTCGCCGGCGATTTGCTCCTCGTTCCTGCAAGGGAAACCAACGACGCTGCCTTTTGAGGAAGCGGGTAACGGTATGTACTACCTGCCGTACGCCACCTCGCTGCGCCTCAGCGACCTCGGTTATACCAATAAGTCGCAAAGCAATCTCGGAATTACGTTTAACGATCTGCATGAGTATGTGGCAGGATTGAAGCGGGCGATTAAAACGCCGTCGGAAGAGTACGCTAAAATCGGGCTGCAGAAAGACGGCAAGTATCTGCAGATCAACAGCAATATCCTGCAGATTGAAAACGAACTCTATGCGCCGATCCGTCCGAAACGCGTGACCCGTCGGGGCGAAACCCCGTCCGATGCGCTGCTGCGCGGCGGCATTGAGTACATTGAAGTGCGTTCGCTGGATATCAACCCGTTCTCGCCGATCGGCGTTGACGCCCAGCAGGTGCGTTTCCTCGATCTGTTTATGGTCTGGTGCGCGCTGGCCGACGCGCCGGAGATGAGCAGCGATGAGCTGCTGTGCACTCGCACCAACTGGAATCGGGTGATTCTGGAAGGGCGTAAGCCGGGCTTAACGCTGGGGATTGGCTGCGAAAGCGCGCAGTTCCCGCTGGCTCAGGTGGGCAAAGATCTGTTCCGCGATTTACGCCGCGTGGCGCAGATCCTTGACAGTATCCACGGTGGCCAGGCATATCAGCAGGTCTGCGACGAGCTGCTGGCCTGCTTTGACGATCCGGAATTAACCTTCTCAGCCCGCATTCTGCGTTCTATGATTGAAGAAGGGATTGGCGGCACTGGCCGTGCATTGGCGGATCGCTATCGGACGCAGCTGCGGGAAGAGCCGCTGGAGATCCTGAGCGAAGCCGATTTCATCGCCGAGCGCGAGGCATCGGTGGCGCGGCAGAAGAAAGTGGAAGCGGAAGACAGTGAGCCGTTCGAAGCGCTGCTGGCACGACACGCATAGCCGCTGACGATACAAAAGAAAAAGGCCACATCAATGTGGCCAAACTTTCATCTCTGATTCAGGGATGATGATGATAATAAATGCGCGTCTTTCATATACTGAGACTCGCGGCTGAACAAAGAGTTCATTTTATTTTAAAAAAAATCACTCCCGGAGGTGACGAATGCCGTTGTTAGATAGTTTCACAGTCGACCATACCCGAATGGAAGCCCCAGCGGTGCGTGTCGCGAAGAAAATGAACACGCCGCATGGCGATGAAATCACCGTTTTCGATCTGCGCTTCTGCGTGCCGAACCAGGAAGTGATGCCGGAACGCGGTATCCACACCCTGGAGCACCTGTTCGCGGGCTTTATGCGCGATCACCTGAACGGGAATGGCGTGGAAATTATCGACATTTCGCCGATGGGCTGCCGCACCGGGTTCTACATGAGCCTGATTGGTACGCCAGATGAGCAGCGCGTCGCTGACGCCTGGAAAGCGGCGATGGCCGATGTGCTGAAGGTGAAAGATCAGAACCAGATCCCGGAGCTCAACGTCTACCAGTGCGGAACCTATACCATGCACTCGCTGGAAGAGGCCCAGGACATCGCTCGTCATATCATTGAGCGCGATGTGCGCATCAACAGCAACGACGAACTGGCGCTGCCGAAAGAAAAACTGCAGGAACTGCACATCTAGTGCTTCCGCCACGGCCCGACGCCTGTCGCCGGGCCGCTCTCCTGACGCCGCCATGACGACCACCACGACTTTCTCCTTTCAGCACCGCCCGCTGGTGCCTTTTGCCCATGATTATGCCCACGGTGACCAGGAAGACTGGCATCAGCATGACTGCGCCCAGTTGCTGCATATTTTAAGCGGCGTGGTGCGGGTCGCGACACCGGCAGGTTACTGGGTGGTGCCGCCCGGGCGCGGCGTCTGGCTGCCGGCGGGAACGCCGCACGCGCTGCGTATGACCGGCAACGTGGCGGCGCGCACCCTGTTTATCGATCCGCTGGCGCGCGCCGATCTTCCGGCGGGCTGCCAGATCGTACAGATCACGCCGCTGCTGCGGGAACTGATCGTCTCATCCCTGGGACTGGCCGAGTGCTATGCCCCCGCCAGCCGTGACGAACGGATTTATGAGCTGATCCTCGATGAGATCCGCGGGATGGCGATCCTGCCGTTTGGCCTGCCGGAACCGCAAAGCGACACGCTGCGTCGGCTGTGCCAGCAGGTACGCGAGGCGCCGGGCGAAGCCTGGAGCAGCGGCCAGGCGGCAAAGGTGTGCAACATGAGTGAGCGAACCCTTAACCGCCATTTTCAGCAGCAGACTAGCCTGACGTGGAGCGAGTGGGTGCGCCGGGCCAAGCTAATGGAAGCGCTGATTCGCCTGGCGCAGGGTCACTCCGTGCTGCGGGTGGCGCTGGAGCTGGGCTACGGCAGCCACAGCGCCTTCAGCGCCATGTTTCGTCGGGTGATGGGCGTCGCCCCCAGCGACTATTTTCGCCCTTCGACCTGATCGGCGACGCTGATCGCATTACACAATGCCTGCAGCGAAGCGCGCGCCACGTCATTATCAATACCCACCCCCCAGTAGCTTTCACCTTGCGGAAAAACGCAGCGAATATAGGCAACGGAGCGGCTGTCGCTGCGCGCGCCAAGGGTATGCTCATGGTAGTCCTTGATCATAAACGGTTGTCTGAGCAGCGCGCTGAGGCCGCTGGCGGCGGCCGACAGCAGGCCGTTGCCCTGGCCCTGCAGGCGTCGGGTTTCGCCGTGGTGTCGCAGCGTCGCCTGCAGCGAAAGCTGGCCATCCTGTTGGCTGGCGCTCTGATAATCAAGCAGCGTCAGCGCAGGCTGCGCCAGCAGGCCGTAGCGCGTGCGGAACAACTGCCACAGCGCGTGGTGGGTCATCTCTTTGCCGTCGCTATCGGTCGCCTGCTGTACATGCTGACTGAAGTCCTGCTGCAGCCCGCGGGGCAGCTTGAGACCATGGTTTTGTTCGATAAGCCAGGCGCTGCCGCTTTTTCCCGACTGGCTGTTGACGCGGATCACCGCCTCATAGCTACAGCCAATATCCTGTGGGTCAATGGGCAGGTAGGGCATCTGCCACGGATCGCCTGGCTGACGGGCATCAAACCCTTTTTTGATGGCATCCTGATGGGAGCCGGAGAAGGCGGTATAAGCCAGACTTCCCGCCCACGGGTGGCGTGGGTGAACGGGGATCTGGTTGCAGTTTTCCACCACCTCCACCACCCGGTTCATCTGCTCGAAGCGAAGCTCAGGGTCGATGCCCTGGCTGTAGAGATTCATGGCCAGCGTCACCAGGCAGACGTTGCCGGTGCGTTCGCCATTGCCAAACAGGCAGCCTTCCACCCGATCGGCGCCGGCCATCACCGCCAGCTCGGCGCTGGCGACACCGGTCCCGCGGTCGTTGTGCGGGTGCACGCTGATGCAGACCTCGCCGCGGCGGGAGAAGTGGCGGCAAAAATACTCGATCTGATCGGCATAGACGTTGGGGGTGTTCACTTCCACCGTCGCCGGCAGATTGACGATCATCGGCCGTTCGGCGCAGGGCTGCCAGACGTCCGCCACCGCCTCGCAAATCTCAAGGGCAAACTCGGGTTCGGTAAAGCAGAAGGTCTCTGGTGAGTATTCGTATTGCCAGCGGGTCTCCGGCTGTTGTTCGCATTGCTGGCGGATAAGTCGGGTGGCGCGGGTCGCCAGGGCGATCACTTCGGCTTTATCCATCCCGAAGACCAGCTCGCGAAACAGCGGCGCGGTGGCATTGTAGAGGTGGACGGTGGCCTGGCGGGCGCCGCGCAGTGCCTCAAAGGTGCGCAGGATCAGCGGATCCCGCGCCTGGGTCAGCACCTGGATGGTGACATCTTCCGGGATGCGCTGCTCGTCGATCAGCTGGCGGACGAAGTTGAAATCGGTTTGCGAAGCGGAAGGGAAGGCGACCTCAATCTCTTTAAAACCGCACTCCAGCAGCAGATCCCAGAACTGCAGTTTGCGGGCGCTGTCCATGGGCTCCGCCAGCGCCTGGTTGCCGTCGCGCAGGTCGGTCGACAGCCAGCGCGGGGCGTGGCTGATTTGCCGGTCGGGCCAGCGGCGGTCGGGCAGGGCAATCGGCGGATAGGGACGGTACTTTTCAGCAGGATGGCTCAGCATAGTGTTCTCCTTAATGGTCAGCCTTTATCCTGCCCGAGCACCGGGTGGCGAGCTTTCGCAAACGAGACAGAAACTAGCGAGAATTGGACAATCTGACGCCATAAAAAAGGGACCCGCAGGTCCCTTAGTCTGATGCTTAGTGTGCGCCCCCGCCGCCGCCGCCGGCACTGAATGGCGGCCTGGCGAACCACACCAGGCTGAGCAGAAGAATAAAGATCCCCGCCGAAACCCAGAAGATTTCGTTGGCGGAGATAATCAACCCCTGGTTGGTTATCTGCTGCGCTATCCAGCCGGAAGCCTGCTGCTGGGTCATTCCCATGCCCTGCAGCTGATCGTACATCTGCTGGGCGTTGGGGTTGAACGGCGTCACCGACTCGGTGAGCTGCGCATGGTGCAGCGCCTCACGGTTGGTCCACATGGTGGTGGTGATCGAGGTCCCGATGGAGCCGGCCAGAGTTCGGGTAAAGTTTGACAAGCTCGACGCCGCCGCCAGCCGCTCCGGCGGCAGGCCGGAGAGGGTGATGGTGGTCAATGGCATGAAGAAACAAGCCACCGCGAAGCCCTGGATAAACTGCGGCCACGCCGATGCACCAAAGTCCATACCCGGTTCAAAGGTCCACGCACGCCAGTAGAAGCAGACGGCATACATAATAAAGCTGAAGGTGACCAGCCGACGCATATCGAGCTTATGGGCAAAGCGGCCAATAATCGGCGACAGAATGACCGGGATCACCCCCACCGGCGCCGACGCCAAACCGGCCCAGGTAGCGGTGTAGCCGTAGACCTCCTGCAACAGCTGCGGCAGCAGTACGATAGCGCCGAAGTAGAGCATATAGGCCAGGCTGATACACAAACAGCCGATGGTGAAGTTGCGCGACTTAAACAGCGACAGGTCGACTATCGGGTTATCGTCAGTCAGCTCCCAGACAATCAGGAAGCTTATCGCCACCACCGCCACGATGGTCAGGATGATAATCTCGTTGGAAGCGAACCAGTCGAGCTCTTTACCGCGGTCGAGCATCACCTGCAGGCTACCGATACCGATAATCAGCAACGCCAGCCCGACGCCGTCGATACGTCGCTGTTCGGTACGGGTTTCGCGCCCGCGCAGGGTTTGCAGCGTCATGATCACCACTGCGATACCAATCGGCACGTTGATGAAGAAGATCCAGCCCCAGTGGTAGTTATCGCTGATATAGCCGCCGAGAATCGGGCCACAGATCGGCGCGACGATCACGGTCATTGACCACAGGGCCAGCGCAATCGACCGCTTCGCCGGTGGGTAGTTGCTGAGCAACAGGCTCTGCGACAGCGGGATCAGCGGACCGGCGACGATCCCCTGAATGACGCGGAAGAAAATCAGCATCGTCAGGCTGTTCGACACCCCACAGGCCCAGGAGGCGATAGCGAATGCCACCGTCGACCAGACGAAGAGCTTCACCTCGCCGACGCGCTTCGCCAGCCAGCCGGTAATGGGGATGGAGATGGCGTTGGCCACCCCGAACGAGGTGATGACCCACGTCCCCTGGCTCAGCGACGAGCCAAGGTTACCGGCAATGGTTGGGATCGCCACGTTGGCGATCGTGGAGTCCAGCACCTGCATGAACGTCGCCAGCGACAACGCAATGGTCATAATGACCAGTTGCGCGCCTTCGAGCGGTTTTTGCTGTTGCATTACGCTCACCCCGAATTATCCGGCGTTGGCCTGAATGATCTCGTCGATCAGTTTATTAACCGGCTCAAGCGCGATTTCGCGGGCATTGCTCTCGTAAACCGGGGAGCTTCGCACCTGGCTGGCCAGCATTTCGCCATCGCGATCGGTGGTGTTGACCTCCACCAGCGTGGAGAGGCCGATGCGCAGCGGGTGTTCCGCCAGCTGTTTTTCATCCAGCTCAATACGGACCGGCAGGCGCTGTACCACTTTGATCCAGTTACCGGTGGCGTTCTGCGCCGGCAGCAGGGAGAAGGCGCTGCCGGTGCCCATATCGAGGCCGACCACTTTGCCGGTGTATTTCACGTCATCGCCATAGATGTCGCTGATCACGGTGGCCGGCTGGCCGATGCGCATGTGCGCCAGCTGGGTCTCTTTAAAGTTGGCGTCGATCCACAGGTTGGTCGCCGGGACCACCGCCATCAGCGGCGTGGTGGTGCCGATCTGCGCCCCAGGCTGTACGGAGCGACGGGAAACGTAGCCGCTAATCGGGCTGACGATTTGCGTACGCTGCAGGGCCAGCCAGGCGTTACGTACTTCGGTGGCCGCCTGCAGCACCGCCGGCTGCTGTTCCAGTTTGGTGCCCAGCACGATCGCCTGGTTGGCGTTGTATTGCTGGATTGCCACGTCGAGTTCGGCCTGCGCGCTGGCGACGGTGTCGCGGGCGTGCTGCAACTCTTCGCGGCCGATCAGGTTCGCGGCGCCCAGCGGGATGCGGCGATTCAGGTCAGCCTGCGCCTGGGCGAGGGCGGTCTTTTTGACGTCGATGTTCGCCTGCAGCTGCTTGCTGTTGATCATCTGCTGACGGGTTTGACGCACGCTGGCGGCCAGCTGCGTTTTGGCTTTCTCAAACGCCTGCTGGGCATCGGTCTGATCGAGCGTCACCAGCGGATCGCCTTTCTGCACGTAGTCCGTGTTGTCAGCCCAGACTTTGGTCACGCTGCCTGAGACCTGGGCCATAATTTGTACCTGGTTCCCTGCCACGTAGGCATCGTCGGTCTCTTCGTAGTGACGCAGTACCAGAAACCAGTAAATCCCATATGCCACGGCAATAATAATAAAGAGCAATGTCAGCAACAGGAGTGCGCCTTTGCGCTTTCCTTTTTTGCTGCCTGGTTGCTGCGGGGTTTGGCTCTCCGCATTTGCGCTCATGTTATTCTCCACGATCTTATTATTTCACATCGGCTGAGCCGACCTGTTTATCAGAAAGGCCAGCAGAGATCTGCTGGCCTGGCTGTTTTCCTTGCAACGTAAAAATGGGCTGAGCGACGCCGCCCTTAGCGTAGAGAGTCCGCCAGCACGCCTTCTTCTTCCATCTGGTCAAGGCGGCTCAGGAGTTTGCGGGTGATATGTTCGAGCTGATCTTTTTCGCTGGTGCTGAGTGAAGACCACAGCTGATGCAGGCAGTTATGCTGCGGTGGCAGGACTTCACGCAAAAACTGATGGCCCTTTTCGGTCAGTTGCAGATGCAGACAGCGGCGATCGTTATCGCTCTCGCGACGTTCAATCCAGCCGCGTTTTTCCAGTTCATCAGCGATACGGGTGGCGTTGGTACGCGACGAGCCCAGCGCGCAACTCAGCTCGGACGGCTGGATGCTGTGGTTTTCCTGTGACTCCAGCGTAATCAGCGCCATAAATAATGTCTCGTTAATTCCCTGCGCTTTGAGCATTTTATTGCGATTTTCCAGCAGCTTACCTTGCATATGCATGCAAAGACGAGTTAACAGGATCTCCTGGAACGGGAAATCTTCATGGCGGCTGGCGCGGAATTTGAGCATTTGCTCAATGGGAGTAAACGAACTATCCATTTGGGTATGACCTCATTAATTACAGCCGATATAATAACTATTGTGACAAATAAATCAAATGAATTATTGACTAAAATTGATACGTAAAGCTTAGAGTCCGCTGGTAATTTTCCATGCCAGACCGTAGGCCAACGCCGACAGCAGCGTCGGGACAATAATGCTGCGGGTTTTCCAGAAGGCGGCCCCCAGCACCAGGAAGCCGATCAGCGTCGGCGCCAGGCGATGGGCATCGGCGAGGATCTCCGGCACGCTGGAGACCACCAGCAGCGCGCAAATCGAGGCGATGCCGATGGTATCCAGCAGCACGCTGACCGGGCCACGGCGGGCAGGCCGGGCATGGCCGGCGCGCAAGCGCAGGGGAAGATAGCGAAACAGATAATTCACGCTGCCGACTATCACCCCGAGCAGAAGGACTTCACTGTTCATCCGGCATCCCCTTAAGCATGGCCTGGACCAGCGCCGTCAGACACCCGCAGACAATCCCGGCGAGGATGGCCGCCGGAATGGAAAATAACAAAATGCCACCCAGCGCGCCCGCCAGGGCTGCCGTGACGCAGAGTGACTGCTGGCGCTGGAATGAGGCCAGCAGGAAGCTCATAAACAGCGCCGGCAGCATAAAGCCGAGCGCGGCCTCCACCGCGGGATAATCCACCAGCAGGCCGTTGCCGGACCAGGCGCCGGCCAGCGTGCCGCATACCCACGATGCCCAGGAAGTAAAAGCGAGACCGAGCATCCAGTTTTCGCTCCAGCGGCGGTTATCGCGAACCAGCCTGGCGGTGGCCGCGGCGAAAACCTCATCGGTCAGGCCAAAGGCCCAGAGGGCGGTTTTCTTTTTATCCAGCGCTGAGCGAATGCGGCTGCGCAATGAGGGACCATACAGCACGTGGCGGACATCCATCGCCATCACCGTCAGGGCGGCGACCCACAGCGAACTGCCGGCGGCCAGCATGGCGGTGATCACAAACTGGCTGGCGCCAGCGTAAATAATGCAGGAGAAAAACAGGCTTTCCTGCGGGGTGAATCCCAGCCGGGTGGCGTTCAGTCCGAAGGCGAAAGCCACCGGCAGGTAGCTGATAACGATGGGGAGACTGTCTTTGATGCCTTCGCCGACGGTGGCGACACGTTCAGGTAAGGCACAGGTTAAGGGCGCGGGGTTTTCCATATGAATAACTTATCGCTGGATCCATGTGAAGGTGACAAATTGACCGATGGGTCCACCTTAACAGAGCGCGACGCGCCTTAACACTATGGAAATTCCTGGAATCCGCTTTTCCATACTCTGTGCTGCGAGCAACGAGGGAAAGGGAGCCCGGATAAGACGGAGCGCCTTATCCGGGAGGCAGGGTTACTGCTGCGCGGCGAGCGCCGCTTTCACCCAGCTGTCGAACAGCGGCTGGTGGGCTTTGATCCAGCCATCGACATGACCGTTAATGTCGGCTTCGGAAGCATGGCCTTCGTGCATCATCGCATTCTCGGCGTTGATGTCGGCGATCGGCAGCTTCATGACGCTAAACAGGGTGGCGGCGGCCGGATTTTTCTCGGCCCAGGCTTTGTTGGCGACGATGTGCATCGTGTTCACCGGGAAGCCATAGTTGGCGCCGTTGGCCAGTTTGGTGTCGATGTTTTTCTGCTCGCCCGGCAGGGAGGAGAATGGCACCTGCAGCCAGACGACGTCTTTGCCAGGTTTCAGCACGTCGCTGACCCAGTACGGCGTCCAGGTGTAGTAGAGCACCGGTTTACCCTCTTTATAGCGGGCGATGGTGTCAGCCATCATCGCCGCGTAGTTGCCCTGGTTATGGGTGACGGTTTTGCTCAGGCCATAGGCGTCAATCTGGTGGTTAATCACCGCTTCGCAGCCCCAGCCTGGCGTACAGCCGGTGAGATCCGCTTTACCGTCGTTATTGGTATCAAACAGTTTGGCGATCTGCGGATCTTTAAGCTGATCGATGGAGGTGATGTGGTACTGCTCGGCGGTTTTTTTATCGATCAGATAGCCCTGGGCGGCACCTGAGACATACACCCCTTTACGATAGAATTTGTTATCACCGCCCGCCGCGGCGTACATGTCATCGTGCAGCGGCTGCCAGTTGGTGGCGATAAAGGTGGTATCCCCGGCGGCAATCGAGGTATAGGCAACGTTATAGTCCACTTCGCTCGGTTTCTCGACGGTGTAGCCAAGCTTCTCCAGCGCGCGACTGACCAGCAGGGTCTGGAAGGTCTCTTCCGAAATAGTGCTCTGGGCAGGCTTCACGGTAATCCCTTTGCCCGGCAGGTCGGCGGCGAAGGTGCTGGTGGCGATCAGGGTGGCAAAGGCGGCGGTGGCCATCATCGTACGATGTCGCATGGTGGTTCCTCTTATTGTTTAACGGGAAGAGCGACCCCCCGGCCTCGGCTGGTGCCGGGGAGAGGCGCTGTTATCGACTTATCGACAGAAAGGGCGAGTGATAAGCCCCAGTGGGCCGGTGGTGTACCAGCGGCGGTTGCCGCGACTGCGGGCGTCGCGACCGACGGCCTGGGTGAGGCGGTCAAGAATAATCGCGAGGATCACGATCCCCACTCCGCCGACGGTGGCGAGACCCATATCCAGGCGGCCAATGCCGCGCAGCACCATCTGGCCAAGACCGCCGACGGCAATCATCGAGGCGATCACCACCATCGACAGGGCCAGCATCAGCGTCTGGTTTACCCCGGCCATAATGGTGGGCATCGCCAGCGGCAGCTGAACCTTAAACAACAGCTGGCGCGGGCTGGCGCCAAACGAGCGCGACGCTTCGATCAGATCCGCTGGCACCTGGTTTATCCCGAGGATGGTCAGACGGACGATCGGCGGCAAGGCGAAGATAATCGTCACCACCACGCCCGGCACGTTGCCGATGCCGAACAGCATCACGATCGGCACCAGGTAGACGAAGGCCGGCGTGGTCTGCATGGCATCCAGCAGCGGGCGGATAATTTTCGCCGCCCGCGGGCTGCGCGCCAGCCAAATACCCAGCGGCAGGCCGATAACCATGCAGAACAGCAGGGCGGTGAGGACCAGCGCCAGGGTGACCATCGCCTGCGACCAGGCGCCGATGGCGCCGATGGCAATCAGCGAAACCAGGGTGGCGACCCCCATGCCGAGGCTGGAGATCTGCCAGGCGATCAGCGCGAAGACGATAATCGCCACCGGCGCTGGCATCCCCAACAGCAGCTGCTGGAAGGCGCTGAGGATGTAGTCGATCGGCACGCGGATCCCCTGGAATAGCGGACGGAAGTGCAGCACGATCCAGTCGATAGCGTGGGTGACCCAGCTGTCGAGCGGGATCAGCGTTTTATGGAACGGGTCCATGATGTTGAACGATTCCGGCTGCGGCGCGGGCGCGCTGTGCAGCCAGTCGGCGCCGCCGCCGTTGGCCGGCGCGGCAGTAGAGGCGCCACCCCAGGCGTCGGCGGCCTGCGCAGCGCTGTCGGTTGCCGGGGCGCTGTCCCACGGATTAGTTTGATCAGCCATGATTCACCCCCTCGCGATCTAAAGCCTGGAGCAGCATTCGTTTGGAAATGATGCCAATGTATTGTTGTTCTTCATCCACCACCGGGACGGCGCACGGGGCGTGGCCGACGTGGGAGAGCAGATCGCTGAGCGGCGTTTGCGCCTCCACCGCCAGCGGGGCGTCAATCAGCGCCGCCTCGATCCCCTGGCCGACGCTGAGCGCGGTTTTCAGAGAATCGATCGAGACAATCCCGACAAAGCGATTTCCGCGTTCGATGACATAGCCATATTCCCGGTCTTCATCCTGTAATAATTTCAGCGCGGAACGGGGGCCAAAACCTGGGGTTTTACGAATCAATCCGACCGGGCTGCGGCGGGCAATATCTTTGGCGCTAAAGACCTGGCTAATATCCACGCCGCGGAAGAAGGTGCGCACATAATCATTGGCCGGATTATTCAGTATTTCATCCGGGGTTCCGACCTGGACCACTTCGCCATTTTGCATAATGGCAATGCGATCGCCAATTCGCATGGCTTCATCAAGGTCATGGGAAATAAAGACAATAGTGCGTTGATGCTTAGCCTGTAATTTGATGAGTTCATCCTGCATTTCGGTGCGAATGAGCGGGTCGAGCGCGGAGAAGGCTTCATCCATTAACAGAATATCGGGATTAATCGCCAGGGCGCGGGCTAAACCGACGCGCTGACGCATCCCGCCGGAGAGTTCATCCGGCCAGGCATGGGCATAATTCTCCAGCCCCACCTGACGCAGCGCCTCCCGCGCTTTTTGCTCTCGTTCGGCGGTCGGGACGCCGGCAAGCGCCATACCAAACGCCGTGTTGTCGAGCACGCTCATGTGTGGCATCAGCGCAAAGGACTGAAAAACCATCGCAATTTTCTTGCGACGCACCTCGCGCAGCTCGGCGTCCGACATTTTGGCGATATCGACTCCGTCAATCAGCACCTGGCCGCGGGTGGGTTCAATCAGGCGATTGAGAAGGCGAACCATGGTGGATTTCCCCGAGCCGGAGAGCCCCATGATGACGAATATCTCGCCTTCTTCAATGGCCAGACTGGCGTCTTTGACGCCAAGCGACAGCCCCGTTTTTTCCAGTATTTGCGCTTTGTTGAGTCCTTTCTCAATATATTTGAAAGCCCGGTTTGGGTGCTCGCCAAATATCTTATAAAGATTTTTGATTTCTAATTTAATTGCCATGCAATAGAGAAGTTCCTGTTATTTGTTTATTGCGATACGATACCCGATGGTGATTATGATCTTTTTACACCCTAACATACTCAGATTCTGTGACAACCCTCAATGGCAAACTCTCGGCAAAATGGCGTGAGGGATAGGGTGGCGCAGCCCCCGTGATATAAGGGCTGAGCGTCAATTTGTTGTGGGTAATATTTTTTGATTATCTCTGGATAATTCGACTGAAATGGACCAGTTTTCTGTTAAATATGACGGAGTGATGACGGTTATGCGATGGAGAGAATATTTGGCAGATCAACCCACTTTTCTGCGAAATAGATCACCAGGAACCAGCCCGCCATATTCCTGGTGAAAGTATGGTTAAAAGTCCCAATCGTCGTCGGCGGTTTCTTCCGTTTTGCCTATCACGTACGAGGAGCCGGAGCCGGAGAAAAAGTCGTGGTTTTCATCGGCGTTAGGCGACAGCGCGGCGAGGATCGCCGGGTTAACCGCTGCCATCTCCGCCGGAAACAGCGCTTCATAACCGAGGTTCATCAGCGCTTTGTTGGCGTTGTAGCACAGGAAAGCGCTGACGTCGTCAAACCAGCCGCTCTCGCCGTACAGTTCCCGACTGTAGGCCAGCTCGTTGTCGTAAAGATCCATCAGCAGATCGAGGGCGAAATTTTTCAGTTCTTCGCGCTTTCCGGGGCTGACGATCTCCAGTCCTTTCTGATACTTGTAGCCAATGTAATAGCCATGTACCGCTTCATCGCGAATGATCAGACGGATCAGATCCGCGGTATTGGTCAGTTTTCCCCGGCTGGAGAAGTGCATTGGCAGCCAGAAGCCGGAGTAGAAGAGAAAGGATTCGAGGAACACGCTGGCGATTTTTTTCTTCAGCGGCTCGTCGGCCTGATAGTAGCCCAGCATCAGTTGCGCCTTGCGCTGCAGGGGTTCGCAGCTTTCACTCCAGGCGAAGGCGGCATCCACCTCTTTGCTGTGGCACAGCGTGGAAAAAATGGAGCTGTAAGAGCGGGCATGAACCGCTTCCATAAAGCTGATGTTCGACAGCACCGCCTCCTCATGCGGGGTCAGCGCGTCCGCCATCAGCGCCGGCGCGCCGACCGTGTTCTGAATGGTGTCGAGCAGCGTCAGCCCGGTGAAGACGCGAATGGTCAACTGCTGCTCCGCCGCGCTGAGGGTTTGCCAGGCGGGAATGTCGTTCGATAGCGGCACTTTCTCCGGTAGCCAGAAGTTGCTGGTGAGACGATTCCAGACCTCAAGATCTTTGTCGTCATCAATGCGGTTCCAGTTGATAGCGCTGATGCGCGTTAAATGGGTCATCCTGTTCTCCTTACAGTGCGCAGGACACGCAGCCTTCAATTTCAGTGCCTTCCAGCGCCAGCTGGCGCAGACGGATGTAGTAGAGGGTCTTAATGCCTTTCTTCCAGGCGTAGATTTGCGCCTTGTTGATATCGCGGGTGGTGGCGGTATCCGGGAAGAACAGCGTCAACGACAGCCCCTGATCGACGTGGCGCGTCGCCTCGGCGTAGGTGTCAATGATCTTCTGGGGCCCTATCTCGTACGCATCCTGATAAAGGGCCAGATTGTCGTTATTCATAAACGGCGCGGGGTAGTACACCCGCCCGGTCTTCCCCTCTTTGCGGATCTCAATCTTCGAGACGATCGGATGAATGCTGGAGGTGGCATGGTTGATGTACGAGATCGACCCGGTGGGCGGCACCGCCTGCAGATAACGGTTATAGATGCCATAGCGCATGACATCGTCGCGCAGCTGGCGCCAGCTTTCCCGGTCGGGCAGGGGGATACCGGCGCGGGCGAACAGTGCGCGCACCCGTTCGGTTTTCGGCTGCCACTCCTCCTGCAGATATTTGTCGAAGTACGCCCCGCTGGCGTAGCGTGACTGTTCGAAGCCAGCGAAGCGCTGGCCGCGCTCGCGGGCCAGCAGCATCGAGGTGTGCAGGGCATGCCAGGTCACGGTGTAAAAATAGATATTGGTGAAGTCCAGCCCCTCCGGACTGCCGTAGGCAATCCCTTCTCGCGCCAGGTAGCCGTGCAGATTCATCTGCCCCAGGCCGATGGCGTGGGAGGCCGCATTGCCGGCCGCCACCGAGGGAACCGACTGTATGTCGCTCATATCGGATACCGCGGTCAGGGCGCGCACCGCGGTGGCGATAGTGCGGGCAAAATCCGGCGAGTCCATGGTATGGGCGATGTTCAGCGAGCCGAGGTTGCAGGAGATATCCTCGCCGATATGGGCGTAACTGAGGTTCTCATCATAGGTGGATGGCGTACTGACCTGCAGAATTTCCGAACACAGATTGCTCATGGTGATCCGTCCGGCCACCGGATTGGCGCGATTGACGGTATCTTCAAACATGATGTACGGATAGCCGGACTCAAACTGGATCTCCGCCAGGCGCTGGAAAAGGTCGCGGGCGCGGATCCAGCGCTTGCGGACCCGTTCGTCGGCCACCAGCTGCGGATAGAGATCGCCGATGGCGCAGTCGGCGAAGGGTTTACCGTACAGCCGCTCGACGTCATACGGCGAGAACAGGGCCATCTGCGCGTCTTCTTTTGCCAGCTGGAAGGTGATATCGGGGATCACCACTCCCAGCGACAAGGTTTTGATGCGGATTTTCTCATCGGCATTCTCACGCCGGGTATCGAGGAAGCGCAAAATATCGGGATGGTGCGCATGCAGCCAGACCGCTCCCGCCCCCTGGCGGGCGCCAAGCTGGTTGGCATAGGAGAAGGCGTCCTCCAGCATCTTCATCACCGGCACCACCCCGGAGGACTGGTTTTCGATACGCTTGATCGGCGCCCCGGCCTCGCGCAGGTTGGAGAGTAAAAAGGCCACGCCGCCGCCGCGCTTCGACAGCTGCAGCGCCGAGTTAACCGCCCGGCCGATGGATTCCATATTATCTTCAATGCGCAACAGGAAGCAGGAGATCAGCTCCCCGCGCTGCTGCTTGCCGGCGTTGAGGAAGGTGGGGGTCGCGGGCTGGAAGCGGCCGCTGAGCATCTCTTCCATTAGCTGCCGCGCCTGCTGCTCATCCCTCTGGGCCAGCGTCAGCGCCACCATTACGCAGCGATCGGCAAAATCCTCGAGGTAGTGCTCGCCGTCAAAGGTCTTCAGCGCGTAGCTGGTATAGAACTTCCAGGCGCCGAGGAAGGTCTGAAAGCGAAACGCGGCGCGCCGGGCATGGGCGAACAATGCCAGCACAAACGCGCGGTCATAGCCGGCCAGCACCTGCGGATCGTAATAGCCCTCGCGGACGAGCCAGGTGAGTTTATCCTCCTGGCTGGCAAAGGTGAGGGTGTTGGGCCGGACCTGGGCGGTCATAAAGGCCTCCACCGCCTGGCGATCTTTCTCAAACGGGATGCGACCCTCGCTGTCGTACAAATTCAGCATCGCGTTGAGGGCGTGAAAATCCGCCGCGGCGGTTATACGTTCTGCGGTTGTCGTTGCCAAAATTCGCTGACTCCTCTACGCACGTTGTCGATATCGTCGGGGGTTCCCATCAGCTCGAAGCGGTAGAGATAGGGCACGGCGCATTTTTGCGCGATGACCTCCCCGGCACGCCCCCAGGCGTCGCCAAAGTTGCGATTGCCAGCGGCAATCACCCCGCGGATCAGCTGGCGGTTATGCACGTCGTTTAAAAAGTGGATCGCCTGACGCGGTACCGCGCCGGCCGTACCGCCGCCGCCATAGCTGGGAACGATGAGAATATAGGGTTCGTCTACCTGGAGATGTTCGCGCTCGTTCAGCGGAATGCGCACCGCCGGCAGCCCCAGGCGCTGCACAAAGCGATGGGTATTCTCCGAACGGCTGGAGAAGTAGACGATGAGGCTCATGCGCTGGCCGCCGTGACGGAGGGGCGCAGGCGATTGATCATATCCGGGCGGAAGCCGCTCCAGCGTAGCTCACCGGCGATCACCACCGGCAGCTGGCGAAATCCCTGCTCGCGCAGGGTGTCAGCTGCATCCGGCTGCTGGTCGACGTTCACCATTTCAAAGGCCAGTCCTCGGCTCTCCATAGCTCGCCGTGTGGCATGGCACTGCACGCAGTCATTTCGAGTGTAAATAATAATGCGCATGATTCGTATTTCCATTTAAGATAACAGCACGGCGCTAAACGCAGCGTCGAACGTTGTGGGTCATTCGATAAGGAAATACTAGATGTAGTTGTTTGAAAGTTCAACCACTCAATATATAGCGTTTTTAGCAAGGAGATCCCCCGCCGGGACAATTCGGCGGAGGAGGGGGAAGGCTGTGCGGAACTACAGACGCATGGCGACGGCGAGACGGTTAAAGGCGTTCATCAGGCTGATGGCTAAGGTCAGATCGCTTATCTGACGCGGGGTAAAATGTTCGCGCAGCGGCAGGTAAACGTCATCTTCCGCATGGCTGGCGGCAATGTCGGTGACCGACTCGGCCCACGCCAGCGCTGCGCGTTCGCCAGGTGTGAAGTGGGCGCTTACCCGCCAGCCCGCCAGGGCATCCAGTTTGCTTTGCGCCATACCGCCCTTGCGCAGCGCCTGGCTGTGCTTCTCAAGGCAGAAGGCGCAGCCGTTGATCTGCGAGACGCGTAAATAAACCAGCTCTACCAGGGCGCTGCCCAGCTCGCTTTTCTCCAGCGCGATGCTGGCCTGTACCAGCCCTTTATAGACTTCCGGGCTCAGTTCACTGAATGGCTGACGTAATTGGCTCATGGTGTTCTCCTCTCTAAGACGGCAGCCAAAATAGCACTATAATGGACTGCAAAAGATAGCCATATTGTGATGAAAAAAGCAGACCATAATGGAAGCGATCCACCTCCCTCTTTATCAGCGTATTGCCCGCCAGCTGAAATCGGCAATTGAACGGGGCGAACTGACCCCGGGCAGCCGTCTGCCCGCCAGCCGGGTGTTTGCCCAGGAGCAGGGCGTCTCGCGGGCGACTATCGAAAACGCCTGGGGTGAACTGGTCGCCCAGGGGTGGCTTGAGCGGCGTGGGCAGGCGGGGACCTTTGTCAGCGAGCGGCTCAGTCCGCGCCAGCTGGCGCCGGTAACGCCAGCGCAATCAGCCGCCTCGACGGACCCGTTGCCCTTTCAGATGGGGCTGCCGGCGCTGGATCTCTTTCCGCGCGGGCTGTGGGCGCGAGTGATGGGTCGTCGGCTGCGGACGCAGTCGCGGTTCGACCTTGTCCCCGGCGATCCCGGCGGCGACCCGCTTCTGCGCCAGGCGATCGTGGAGTATCTGCGCCTGTCGCGCAGTATTGACTGCCAGCCGGAGCAGGTGCTGATTACCGGCAACTATGCTACCTCCATGGATCTTATCCTGCGTACGCTGGCGCAGCCGGGGCAGCATATGTGGATGGAGGATCCGGGGTATCCCTTTATCCGCCCGGTCGTTGAGGCCAGGCAGCTGGTGGTGGATGCGATCCCGGTGGACGACGAAGGAATGGATGTTGGCTGGGGCTTGCGGCATCACCCTCAAGCGCGGTTTGCCCTGCTCACCCCGGCACACCAGAGCCCGCTGGGGGTCGCGCTGTCGCTGCCCCGGCGTCGCCAGCTGCTGGCGTGGGCGACAGCGCGCGACGCGTGGATTATTGAGGACGATTACGATAGTGAGTTTCGCTATCACGGCAAACCGCTGCCGCCAGTGAAAAGCCTCGATGCGCCGCAGCGGGTTATCTACGCCGGCACTTTCAGTAAGTCGATGTTTCCGGCGCTGCGCACCGCCTGGCTTGTGGTGCCGACCCCGCTGGCGGCGCGTTTTCATCAGACGGCGGAGCGCCAGCCCTGCACCGTTCCTACTCTGTGGCAGCAGACGCTGGCGGATTTTATCCAGCAGGGACATTTCTGGCGTCATCTGAAAAAAATGCGCGCCAGCTATAGCCAGCGCCGACAGTGGCTGGAGTCGGCCCTGCAGGCGCAGGGCTTTCAGGTCACGCCGCAGCAGGGGGGCATTCAGCTGGTCATGCCGGTCAGCGGCAACGATCGCCTGCTGGCCCGGCAGGCGGTTGAGGCCGGGCTGGCGGTGCAGGCGCTGAGCGACTGGCGTCTTCGCCATGCAGGCGAGGGGGGATTACTGATGAGTTTTACCAATATTCGCTCAGCGGCGATGGCCGATGCGCTGGCCCGGCGGCTCAGAGAGGCGATCGCGAACGATGGCGCATAAAAAACCCCTGCGGCCAGAGGCGCGCAGGGGCTGACGCGTATTTGTTATCTTCATTAGATTCCGTGAAGCTCGCGGGCTTCCGCTCGCCAGGCGCGCGCGGAAGCTGACGCTGTCTCTATTATCGACGTAAATTGAGCAATACGCCAATAAATACCCCGACGGCGGCTGCGGCGCCGACGCTGTGCCAGGGTTTATTGCGCACATAGGTATCGGCGCAGCCCAGCGCATCACAGGCTGCCTGACGGGCATCCAGCGCCGCCTGCTGCACCCGGTTGTGACCATTGAGGCGGGCACGGGTCTCTTTCAGCAGCGACTGAGCTTTAACGCGCGCCGCTTCGGCTTCCTCTTTCGCGTCACTGCCCCACGATTTCAGCACCTCTTCCAGCGTATCCGCTAATTGACTGACATCGTTATGGATATCCTCAGCATTCTCGTCAAAATTGTTGCGGTTCACATGGTTAGCCATCGTTATCTCCCTTAATTCCATCGAGTGAGTAAGTGTAGGACAAGATTTTGAATTATGCTTACTGCTGTGGTTTCTGGAATATTCCGAAAGCACTGCGCTTAACGAATAAGGTAAGGTCAATGTGCGGTAAAAGATAACGAGGAATCAGTATGTATTTAAGACCCGATGAGGTGGCGCGTGTTCTTGAAAAAGCCGGCTTCACCATGGATGTTGTGACGCAAAAAGCGTACGGCTATCGCCGAGGCGATAATTATGTTTATGTGAACCGCGAAGCGCGCATGGGGCGGACAGCGTTAATTATTCATCCAGCGCTAAAAGAGCGTAGCAATATGTTGGCCGAACCGGCCTCAGATATCAAAACCTGCGACCATTATGAACAATTTCCGCTGTATTTAGCCGGAGATGCGCAGCAGCATTATGGTATTCCGCACGGATTTAGCTCACGGATGGCGCTTGAGCGTTTTCTGAATGGACTATTTGGCGAAGCCCAGCCGGCGATGTCGACAAATTAATACGACGGTTAAGACCGGGGCGGAGCAGGCTGGCGAGAGAGCGACTGGCAGGGCCAGTCGCTGGAATAGCGTCGGTCAGGCTTTCGCCTGCTGGTAGGGGGCCACGCGGAACAGGCGGCGGCAATAGTCGAGGAAGTAGCCGTAAGCAGCGCCCATCATCATCGATACCGCCAGGTTTGAGCTCACTGCAGCGACAATCTGGTGCCAGTCTGCACCTACGCTCCACAATATTGCGACATACACTGGCGACTGGAAAGTGACGTAGGCCAGCACGTCGGCCATATTTTTCATCCAGCCTGCCGGGCTAATGCGCCGGGCCTGACGCATCGCAAAGTCGCGATAAAAACCATAGGGCACGGCAATAATAATGTTGACCGGGATCGCCACCAGGCGCGACGATAACGACTGCTCAAACGTCATACCAGAGAGAAAAATTTCGATCATCATGTTGACGACGGTGCAGTAAACCACCATCGCAAAGGTGTCTGCAACCGCATGCCGCAAGCGGGAGTGCGCAGAGAACATCGGAGTGCTCCTCGAAAATGAAGTCAATAACGCCGAAAAATGCGCGTTGGTATAGCGTTTTTGGGCTGCCTGTTTTGATGTGCGTAGAGTATATCTCTGCATTAAAAGTGGCAACTAGCTATAAATTTTTATTTATTGTCTTTTTGTCGATAAAATACTCTGCGACAGTTGGTTTTCTGCCCGTTACGCTACTTTTATTGCTGGTTTTGTTAAATGTGTTTAATTTCAGTTGGTTACTTGACGTTTTTGCATGATATCTGACCAGGGAGGCGGCGTCTGACCGCCCGCTGTGGCGCAAAATCGCGTGAGCCTGTGATGAAGGTCTCGTTAAGATGTTTTTATGCCATTATGCCGGTTTTTGTGGTGAAAAATTCTAAAATGACGTGTGGCGTTTTATTCTGATTGGCTGGGTAACTATTCATTAGACCGTGTGGAGAGGGCCTGCGCATCCGCCGACGATAAGAGGATAAACCGCTGACCATAAAGGTAATATCGCCTGCTGAATATATTTTCATATCTTACCATCCGCCGCTTTTATTTATTCATGGTCTTGTTGGCCTGCGCTGGCGAAAAAGAACCGGGGATTTGCCGATATAGGGCAGGAGGAAAAGGTTTACTCTTTGCATAATATATTTATCTGGACAACCGAAGGCTGGAAATAAATAAGTGTTTCCATTACACTTGCTGCGTTGTATCTTTTAATTGGTTATCTGGGATTTCTTAATTTTATGTCTTTAATGTTACACAAACTGAATAATATCCGTTCACTGCGTACCCTGTCCCGTGAATTCTCCATTGACGTGCTTGAAGAGATGCTGGAAAAGCTCAGGATCGTCACTGAAGAAAAACGTACGCAACAGCAGCTGGCGGCGCAGCAGCAGGCGGAATATCAGGAAAAAGTGAATACCTGGCTTGAGCTGATGCGCGCCGACGGTATTTCTCCTGACGACCTCGTGGCCGATATTCAGCCGTCGATGGCGGTAGGGAAAAAGCGGCAACCGCGCCCGGCGAAATATCGTTATACCGATCATACTGGCGCAGAAAAAACCTGGACCGGTCAGGGAAGAATGCCGAAGCCGATTGCTCAGGCGGTTGCTCAGGGCAAATCGCTGGACAGTTTCCTCATTTAAAGCCGATCCGGCCGGTATCAGGACAGTGGGGGAGACCCGCCGTTCCGTCCGGCCTTATCACTCTCCGGGAGAGGGGCTTTAGCAGACGCCAAAGTCGCCCTCTTCCTGGTATGGCGTCACCTCTTCTGAGTTCAGCGTATAGCGCTCGCCCTGCTCTTGCGCGACCTGAACCACCACCAGCTGTTCTCCCTGTACTTCAACCACTTTCAGTTTTGGTCCACCCGCACGCGGTTGTACCAGATCGCCGACAGAAAACATCATTCACTCCTCACGGTTAACATCCTGGATGAACCTCAACCATAGCTCAACGACTGGCCAGTGAACACTGGCTGTGCTGTTTTTTGTTAAAACAATTTGGGGTATATGTATTAATGTTGTTAATGTTTTGCTGGCGCCATACCGCTGCTGAGAAGGGGGGACGGCGAGGGTAGGGTTACCATCAATCAGGTCAGGAAAGACACCATGAAGTATATCGTTCTATTGATCATTGTTATTGCTGTTCTGTATGTCCATTATCGCGGGCGGGTGCGCTATCGTTTCTGGCGACAGCTCTCCGATCATTCAACATTTACTGCTCCGCTGAATGGATTTATGTATTTATTTTCCTGCGTGCCGAATACGCCATATCTGCGCCCGGAGATGTTTTCCGAGCTGGCGATATTGCAGCAGAACTGGCAGGTAATTCGCGATGAAGGTCTCCACCTTCAGCAGCTGGAGCAGATTAAAGCGGCCGATAAATATAACGATGCCGGATTTAACTCATTTTTTAAAACCGGCTGGAAACGTTTTTATCTGAAATGGTATGAGGAGGCCCATCCCTCCGCCAGCCAGCTCTGCCCACACACCACCGCGCTACTGCGCGATATCCCGTCGGTGAAAGCGGCCATGTTCGCCACCCTGCCAGACGGCAGCCGTCTGCCGCGCCACCGCGATCCCTACGCCGGTTCGCTGCGCTTTCATCTCGGCCTGGCGACGCCGAACGATGACCGCTGCTTTATCGAGGTGGATGGCCAGCGCTACAGCTGGCGCGATGGGGAAGGGGTGCTGTTTGATGAGACCTATATTCACTATGCGGAAAATACCAGCGGTGAGAATCGGCTGATTCTGTTCTGTGATATTGAACGGCCCATGCGCTACCGCTGGGCGCAGCAGGTGAACCACTGGCTGGGACGTCATCTGATGAGCGCCGCCTCGGCGCCCAATGATACCGGCGATCGCATTGGCGGGATTAACCGGGCATTTCGCTATATCTACCAGATCCGCATTGTCGGCAAGCGGCTGAAAAAATGGAATAAGACGGTCTATTACATCGTTAAATGGCTGCTGTTCGGCGGCATTGCCTGGCTTATCTGGAGTGCGTTTTAACCCTCATGACGCCGGTTCCAGGGCATGATCGCCAGCAGACGCGCCATGCCGCAAAAGCCGGTCACCCCGGCGAAGGTGAGCCCGGCGCCGACCGCGCCGCTGAGCAGGAAGAAGCCGCTGCTCACGGTATAGCCCAGCAGTACACCGAGTAAAATCAGGACGCCAGCGGCAATTTGTACCTGGCGCATCAGCGGCAGCGGCTGGGATTTATCCTCCTCAACCGGGAACCCCGCGGCCCTCCAGCCCTGAATCCCCCCGGCCAGCAGGCTTGCCTGCGCCGGTGCGGCGGCGGCGGCCAGGCGAATCGCGTTATTCTGCGTCCGGGAACCCGCTTGGCAGTGAAAGATGACTGTCTCTCCGGCCCGGGCATTGAGGGTCGCACCGTTGGTCAGGCTGGCCAGCGGCACCAGTTCGGCATCGGGAATATGTGCGCGCGCGTATTCATCCGCATCACGGATATCAATCAGTCTGGCGCCCTGGGCAATCAGCGCCCGGGCTTCGGCCGGGGTTAAGGTAGCGATGGTCATAGGATCCTCACGGGCAATAGAGCGTTTTCAGCGTGTTGATCACCTGCTGTACCGCAGGGTGGGTGATGAAATAGTGGATACGCTGGGCATCGCGCTCGCTGTCGATCAGCCCCTCGTCACGCATCCGCGCAAGGTGCTGCGAGGTGGCGGAAGGGCTCAGGCCGGTAGCGCGCGATAGTTCACCGGCGCTGGCCCGCGGCGCATCGCACAGTATGCACAGGATCAGCAATCGGTGAGGATTGCTCATGGCTTTCATCAGCGCGGCGGCTTCTCCGGCGCGGGCCTGCAGGTCTTCAGGTGTGGTCATATATTTTAGCTTTTTCTAAATTTAGATAACTCTAAAATAAAAGCATCCCCTGCGCCAGCACTTTTTATCTGTGACTCAGGCCGGAACGGCGAGCTGGGCAATCTGCGCTCGCGCGCTGGCGATCCCTGCGTCGCGACCATGCGGACGATTGTCCAGCCCTTCGGCATAGATAAATTCCACCTCATGGATCCCCATCAGCCCCAGTACCGCGCGCAGATAGGGGGTGATGGCGTCGGTGGTCTCTCCCTGGTGAATACCGCCGCGGCTGCTGACGACCACCGCCCGAACGCCCTCGACCAGCCCCTGCGGCCAGCTGTCGGTGTAGCGAAAGGTTTCCCGCGCCCGCGCCACGAGGTCGAACCATTTCTTCAGGTCGGTCGGGACGTTGAGGTTATACATCGGCGCCCCGATCACCAGCAGATCGCTGGCTTTTAATTCGGCGATAAGCTGGTCGGAGAGCGCAACCGCCGCGCGGATGGCCGGCTGCGGATCCACTGCCCCGCGCAGGGCGGCGAACAGGGGGCGATCCAGTGTTGGCAGCGCCATGGCGCTGAGATCGTGTTCCGTGAGCCGATCGCGGTGGCCCGCCGCCCGGCGCGCCGCGAGAAATTCGTTAATCAGCTGATTGGTCAGGGATGTTTCGCCATTAATGCTGGATTTTAATACCAGAACGTTAGCCATGATGAGTGCCTCAAGTGAAGGGGAGAGGCAGAGACTAACACTGTCTTTTTTCTCTCTGGAGTGACATTATTTTCCTCTATTGTATCCCGTAAGGAACCAATTTGTGCGTGACGATCTGAACGCGATCCCGGTGTTTGTTACCGTGGTCGAGAGCGGTAACTTTGCCAGCGCGGCGGCGATCCTCCACGTGACGCGTTCGGCGGTGGGTAAAACCATTGCCCGGCTGGAAGCGCGCCTCGGCGTGGCGTTATTCCAGCGCACTACCCGTCGGCAACTGCTGACGGAAGAGGGGGAGCAATTTTACCACCAGTGCCGGGAAGCGCTGGCGCGCATCCGCGAGGCCGAAGAGGCGCTCCAGCGCGGGAAGGGCGAGGTGCAGGGGCGGCTGCGGATCTCGCTACCAGTGCTCTTTGGTCAGCGCTGCGTGGCGCCGCTGCTGTTCCGCCTGAGCCAGCGCTATCCGTTACTGAAGCTCGAGCTCCACTACAGCGACCGGCAGGTCAATCTGCTGGAGGAGGGGGTTGATCTTGCGGTGCGTATCGGAAACCTGGCCGATACCGGGTCGCTACGGGCGCGGGCGCTGGGGGAGCATGGCATGGTGCTGTGCGCGGCGGTAGAGTACCTGCGCCGCCAGCCGGCGCCGCAGACCATCGCCGGGCTGAGCGAGCACCGCACCCTCGGCTATCTGCACAACGGCCAACTGCAAAAATGGCAACTGTACGACCCGCAGCAGGGCGAAGTGCGCTTCAGTCCGCAGACGGGGCTGGTACAGGATGATTTTGCCGCCATCGCGGCGGCGGTGCAGCAGGGGATGGGCATCGCCTGGTTGCCGGACTGGCTGGTGGCGCAGGCGCTCGCCGACGGGACGCTGCAGCAGGTGCTGGCGCCCAGCGCTCAGGTGCGTTTCGCTATCCACGCGGTGTGGCCGGAGGGGCCGTGGCTGCCGCAAAAAACGCGGGTGGCGATCGATGCCCTGCGGGAAGGACTGCGCCTTGCTAAAAGCACACCGCCCAGCGGTTAAGGGTATCTTAAGGCGACCGGGCGATAATGACAGAAAGATGACGACTGAGAGCTATCGCCATGAACGCCCTGGAAACCCTGAATCAATCTGTTTTTTTCGCGCTTAACGCGCAGCCTGGCGCCGCGGAGGGCCTGCTGTCGCTGGCCCGTTTTTGCGCCAGCGGCATCGTGTTTATGATGCCGGCGATCGCGCTCGGCCTGTGGTTTCTCGGTGGTCGTGAGGGACACCGCCAGGCGCTGTTTATGACCCTGGCCGTGATGATTTCCCTCGGGCTGGGGATGGTGTGCGGGACGCTCTGGTTTCATCCACGGCCGTTTATGATCCCCCTCGGCCATACCTGGATAAGTCATCCGGCGGATAACAGCTTCCCCAGCGATCACGCTACGGTGATGTTCAGCGCCGCGTTTGCGCTGCTGTCGCTGCGCCTGCGGGCGCCTGGTCTGCTGATGCTGCTGGCTGCGCTGCCGGTGGCCTGGTCGCGGATCTATCTTGGGGTGCATTTTCCGCTGGATATGGTGGGCGCAGCCCTGGTCTCCATTGGCGGGGTCATCGTGGCGAAGCGGGTCTGGCAGGCGGTCGGCCCACGGCTGGTGCTGCTGTGCGAGGCCGTCAGCCGGCGGATGTTCTCCTGGCTGCCGGCGCGCTTTACGCCATAGCCTCAGCGACGAGGCCGTCCGGTACGGGCGGCGCGGCGGTACAGCGTGCTGCGGGCGATACCCAGTATCTGTGCCGCCCGGCTGACGTTGCCGTTAACGCTGGCCAGGGTATCGACAATCAACTGCTCGTCATGGGCCTGCAATCCTCCGCGCGGCAGCGGCGCAGGCGCGGTGCGATACGCCTCCGGCAGCGCGTCAGGCGTCAGCGTGTCGCCCTCATCGGCCAGAGCCAGCATCACCTTCAGGACGCTCTGCAGCTGGCGCACGTTTCCCGGCCACGGCAGCTGGCTGAGGTGGACCAGCAGTGCATTTGAAAGCGTCACCCGGCGTGAAACACCGCCCAGGTCGCGCCACAGCGTGGCGATAAAGGTTTCCAGCGCCGGCCACTCGCGCAGCGGGGGCAGCGCCAGGGCATACTCCCGCAGGCGCCACAGCAGATCTTCACGGAATTCGCCGGCGCTGACCCGTTGCGTCAGATTGCGGTGGGTGGCGCAGATCAAGGCGAAATTCACCGGCACGCTGCGGCTGGCGCCCAGCGGGGCCACCTCTTTTTCCTGCAACACCCGCAGGAGCCGCGTCTGCAGCGCCAGCGGCATATCGCCGATCTCATCGAGAAACAGTACCCCGCCCTCAGCCTCGCGGATTTTACCGATATAGCCGTTTTTGCTGGCGCCGGTAAATGCCCCCGGCTGGTAGCCGAAGAGCTCGGATTCGATCAGCGATTCCGGGATGGCCGCGCAGTTGATGGCGACAAATTTGCCACTGCGCCAGCGGCTGTGCTGATGCAGCGTACGGCTGACATACTCCTTGCCGCTGCCGGTTTCTCCCTCAATGCATAGCGCAATGCCGGCGTTGAGCAGCCGCAGCAGCTTTTCGCCTTCGCGCGGGCTGGTGAAAGGGAGATGCATGACCGGCGGGGCGCTTACCGCCACCCGGCGGCGGGTGGGCTCCCGCAGGCGATAGTGATAGCGGCCCTGCGGGGTGGTCAGCGGCAGCGGGACGCTGACCGCCCTTTGCGCCAGCGTCGGAAAAAGCGACGCAAAGGTGAGCTGGCCAAACTGCGCCGCGCTCAGGCCGAACTCGCGCATCGCCAGTCGGTTGCCGGCGGTGAGGACGTTGTCAGAAAAGACCAGCAGCAGCTCCTCGACGCTGTCGAGCTTGTCCACCTGCCGGTGCAGGCTCATCAGCCACTGCTCCGGATGCAGGCTCTGTTTCACCCACAGATACTCAATCTGCTTTGCCGCCGCCTTCACCCAGCCGAAGGTATGCTGGTGGGGAAAATCCGCCGGGCCGGAGATATCCAGCACCCCGGCAATACTTCCGTCCGGCCGCTGGAGCGGCATCGCCGCACAGTACAGATTCTGATTGCGGGTAAGAAAATGCTGGCGGCCATCGATTTCGCAGCCGTCATCAATGACCAGCGCGGTGCCAATGGCGTTGGTCCCGCGCCCGCTTTCGCTCCACAGATTGCCGGGGGCCAGCGCCACGCGCTGAGCCTTCTGCATCGCCTGGGTATCGCCGACGGTGTGCAGCACCAGGCCACTGGGGTCGGAGAGGACCACCACCGACTGCAGGTCCGCCACCTGGCGCGACAGGGCATCCACCACCGGCTGCGCCAGCTGCTGCAGGCTGCGGTGGCTGGCGAGCCGGTCTGCCAGCTCCCCGGCGCGCAGACGGGGAAAATCCTCGGTAGCAGGATCCAGACCATAGCGCTGGCAGCGAGACCACGAGTCGCTGAGCAGGGGGTTAGCGTTAACCTCTGGTGCGAGAAGATAGGGATTACCTGGCACAGGGCACCTCAGGGTCGATGTTGCTGTGTTGCAATATTGTAGCCATTTGGTTTATTTGGTGTTGCGATTTGCAACACAGAAGTGGACATCTGTGCGACAGCGCCTGCCAGCCTGGTAAAGAGATAACCCTAACCCATTAATAAATAATATAAATTATTGGCAATTAAAAACTGGCATAACCCCTGCAAAGTGAGAAGCGTTCGGCGGCAAGTTTAAAAAATCAATATGCCGCCGCGTCTCAACCCTACAGAAGGAGATTTGCGATGCGTTATGCACATCCTGGCCAGCCCGGCGCCCTGGTTTCATTTAAATCCGCTTACGGCAACTTCATTGACGGTAAATTTGTCGAGCCGCTGAGCGGTGAATTCTTTATGAATACCTCCCCGGTCGACGGCAGCAACATTGCGCAATTTCCCCGCTCGGACGCCAAAGACATTGAGTTCGCCCTGGATGCCGCTCACCGTGCGGCGCCGGCGTGGGGTAAAACGTCAGTGCAGCAGCGCTCCAGGCTGCTGCTACAGGTCGCCGATCGTATTGAACAGCACCTGGAGTATCTGGCCGTCGCGGAGAGCTGGGACAACGGGAAACCGATCCGCGAAACCCTGAATGCCGACCTGCCGCTGGCGGTGGACCATTTCCGCTACTTCGCCGGCTGCCTGCGCGCCCAGGAGGGAAGCACCGCCGAGATTGACGAAACGACGGTGGCCTATCATTTCCATGAACCGCTGGGGGTGGTTGGGCAGATTATCCCGTGGAACTTTCCGCTGCTGATGGCCGCGTGGAAGCTGGCCCCGGCCCTGGCGGCGGGTAACTGCGTGGTGCTCAAGCCGGCTGAACAGACGCCGCTGAGCATTACCCTGCTGCTGGAGCTGATTGGCGATCTGTTCCCGGCCGGGGTGCTTAACGTGGTACAGGGATTCGGCAAAGAGGCGGGCGAGGCGCTGGCCACCAGCAAGCGTATCGCCAAGCTGGCGTTCACTGGCTCCACGCCGGTCGGGCGGCATATTCTCGCCTGCGCGGCGGAAAATATTATCCCCTGCACTGTCGAGCTGGGGGGCAAATCGCCCAACATCTACTTCGCCGACGTAATGGAGGGAGAAGAGGAGTTTATTGAGAAGGCGGTGGAGGGACTGGTGCTTGGCTTCTTCAACCAGGGGGAGGTATGTACCTGCCCGTCGCGGGCGCTGATCCATGAATCCATCTATGAGCCCTTTATGGCGCGGGTCATGGAGAAGGTGGCGCAGATCCGCCGTGGTGACCCGTTAGATACCGACACCATGATCGGCGCGCAGGCTTCCCGCCAGCAGTTCGATAAGATCCTCTCCTACATTCAGATTGCGCGGGAAGAGGGCGGGCAAATTCTGACCGGCGGCGAGCGGGCGGCTATCGCGCCGGCGCTGGATAACGGTTTTTATATTCAGCCCACGCTGATTAAAGGCCGCAACGATATGCGCAGCTTCCAGGAGGAGATCTTTGGGCCCGTGATCGGGGTGACCACCTTTAAGGACGAAGCGGAAGCGCTGACCATCGCCAATGAGACCCAGTTTGGCCTTGGCGCCGGGGTCTGGACGCGGGATACCAACCTCGCCTATCGCATGGGCCGCGGGATTAAAGCCGGCCGCGTATGGACCAACTGCTATCATGTCTACCCGGCGCATGCGGCGTTCGGTGGCTATAAACAGTCTGGCGTTGGCCGGGAAACGCACAAGATGGCGCTGGATGCCTATCAGCAAACCAAAAATCTGCTGGTGAGCTACGGCACCGCGCCGCTGGGTCTGTTCTAAATACAACCCCGCGCTTCTGTTCCAACCTCTGTCCGCAATCCGTCCGGGTTGCGGATTTTTTTTAACTGCAAAATAACCCTGCTATTTAGCCGGCTTTATTGAGCGGCATGACCAACACATTCACACGGCTGATGTAATATCTTTCACTTGAAAATAAAAAGGGTTCCACAACAAGAAATTATGCGCAGTGAGGCGGACACTTGTGCTTCATTTATGTAGAAATGATGAATATTAATACCAGGAAAATTCCTAATTTTCCTGTGCTGTCGATCGGAAGCACAATAAAACAAGACAACTTTTTGAGTAATTATCTTTAAATTTGTTAATGGTTTTGATCTGTTGTTGTTTGAAAGTGTTTTATTGCCGTTTGTATAGATATGTAAATTAACATTGAAAAGGCATTTCAAAAATAAATTTTATGCCTCTGATAATCATTAACTTATTCGTAACATTGTGCCGGGTTGCCTTTTGGTAGGTGCGGTAATATATTTATTTCGCACACCAAAATAACTTTTTTAGCTTCTGTTTTTTATTAATGGTCACCTTTTGACGGAATAAAGCAGAGCGAGAGGGCGTGTGCCTACTATCCTGCGGAAGGAACGCAATGAACATTTACAAGGAGGAACTGATGAGCAGCTTCGCGATAGCCAAGCGCTATTGCCGATGACTGTGCGATATATTCGTTAACGATGAGATAAATAATGAAAACCCAACTTCGTATTATGGCAATTCTCATGGGCGCGCTGGTTTCGGGCGTAACCTTCCAGGCGACTGCGGCAAACACGATTAATCCAAACTCAGGAACCAGTGCGCAAGGCGCCGGCGGGCAGGTCAACTTCAATGGGTCAATCACCGACAGCTCCTGCAACGTCGACAGCGGTTCAACCGGCCAGACGGTGGATTTGGGCAAATGGGCCAGCAACTATTTTACCAGTACCGGCTCCGAAACCACCAAAACATCCTTCCATATCAAAGTCAAAGATTGCCCGGCCAGCGTGACGACGGTCGCTGTGCTGTTTGATGGCGCGCGCGAACAGACGGATACCTCCCTGTTGGCCATCAACAGCGGCGGCGCCAGCGGCGTAGCGATTAAGCTGTATGAGCATGATCAGACGACGGCGGTTAGCCTCGGTAAAACGACCGCCAAACAAGCGGTCACTCCGGGTTCCAGCGGCAGCACCGGTTCTGCCGACCTCGAGTTTTACGCCGATTATGTCTCTACCGGGGCGACCGTGACGGCAGGTGACGCCAACGGTACGGCTAATTTCAATATGATTTATAACTAAGCATATTGCGCGTTATTCAGAGCCAGTCCATTGCGTCTGGATCCCTAGCAGTCTGTTGAAAAATTAATGGCGAAGCCGTCGCGATATATATTCGTGACGATATTGTTGTTCCTGCTAATTATCTCAATGGTGACTGGCTCTTTTATTCACAGCTTTATTTTATTGTCTGTTCAACCTTTACCTGATGGTTATTAATGATGAAGAAAATAATTGCCGTTGCGGCTTTTCTGCTGTGCTCCACGGCAGCGCAGGCCGGTATTGTCATGGGTGGAACCCGTGTGATTTATCAGGAAGGGAAGCGTGAAGCCGCTATTTCAGTCACCAATGCCGATACCCATACGCCCTATCTGGTGCAGTCGTGGGTGGAAAATTACGCGGAAAACGATAAGGCCAAGGTGCCCTTTATTGTCACGCCGCCCTTGTTCCGTCTCGATCCGGAGCAGAATAACGTTCTGCGCATTAACTTTATTGGCGCCTCGCTGCCCAGCGACCGTGAATCGGTCTACTGGCTGAACGTCAAAAGTATCGCCCCAACGCCGCAGGGCGAGGTGAATAAGCTGCAGGTCAATATTAAGTCGAAATTCAAAATTTTCTATCGCCCCAACGGTCTGGCAGGCGACCCGGCAAAAGCCTGGCAGCAACTGAAGTTTACCCAGTCCGGCGGTCATCTGACGGTGGCAAACCCCACTCCCTATTTTGTCTCTTTTTACTCCGTCGCGGTGGGCGGGCAGAGCATCGACGAACCTGGCATGGTGGCTCCGTTCGGCCAGAAAACGTGGCCGGTGAGCGGGCACGGCGCCGTCAAATGGCGGGCGATTAACGACTACGGCGGCGTCAGCGACTTCGCCCAGCAGTAATTCCCTTTTGCGATGACATGACCGGACGGCGCCAGCATGAAAAGAACAACAACAGCGAAGGTGCGGGAGTATGCCGCAATGCCATTGACCGCAGGACGGGCGCTGGCGCTGGCGACGGTGCCGACGATGGTGTTTTGTCTCAGTCCGCTGAACCGGGCGCTGGCCGACGACTATTTTGATCCGGCGGCGCTGGAGTTTGCCGACCCGCAGCAGCAAACCTCCGACCTGCACTACTTCGCCAAACCCGGCGGGCAGCAGCCGGGCACTTACTCTGTCACCGTGGTGGTTAACGATCAGGAGCTGGGTCAGGCCGATATTACGTTTGTTGACGATGGCGGGAAGCTGCAGCCGGTGCTAACGCCCGCTCAACTGGCGGATTATGGGGTCAACGTCAGCGCCTTTCCCGCCTTTCAAACGCTGCATGAAGGAGAAACCTTCACCCGGATCGAGAAGTTTATTCCCGACGCCAGCAGTCGGTTCACCTTTGCTAACCAGCGCCTGACGCTGAGTATTCCCCAGGCGGCGATGAACGTGCAAAGCCGCGGCTATGTCGAACCCTCGCGCTGGGACGATGGCGTGCCGGCCGCGTTTGTCGATTACTATTTTTCCGGCGCGCAAATAAAGAACGCCGATGACGGGGAGAGCAGCCGCTCAAACTACCTCAATTTACGCAGCGGCGTGAACCTGGGCGCCTGGCGGCTGCGCAACGTCTCCTCAATGCAGTACGACCAGCAGCGCCGGCACTGGGATACCCAGAGCACCTGGCTGCAGCGCGATGTCCGCTCGCTGAAGAGCTTGCTGCGGATCGGCGATACCTACACCACCGGCGATGTGTTTGACAGCATCCCCTTTCGCGGCGTCCAGCTGATGTCTGACGATGAGATGCTTCCGGACAGCCAGCGCGGCTTTGCCCCCACCATCCGCGGCGTGGCGCACAGCAATGCCAAAGTGACCGTCTCTCAGCACGGGTATGTGATCTACGAAACCTTCGTGTCGCCGGGGGCATTTGCCATCAGCGATCTTTACCCCACCTCGCAGAGCGGCGATCTGGAGGTGAAGGTGACCGAGAGCAATGGTTCGGTGCGCACCTTTACTCAGCCCTATTCCGCAGTTCCTTTTATGCTGCGCGAAGGGCGCGGCAAATTCAGCCTTAGCGCCGGGCGCTACCATTCGGGGGCGGATACCGTCCGCTCGCCGGAATTCCTGCAGGGAACCCTGTTCTACGGTCTGTCGGCGGGGTTTACTCTCTACGGCGGTACGCAACTGGCCCAGGACTATCAGTCCTGGGCGCTGGGCCTGGGGCGCGGTTTCGGCGAGTTCGGATCGCTGGGAGGCGACGTGACCCAGGCCATCACCCGCACGCCGTCGGGCAAGCGCTACGCGGGCCATTCGCTGCGCGCCCAGTATCAGAAAGATTTTGTCAGCTCGGGGACCTCATTCAGCCTCGCCAGCTACCGCTACTCCTCCAGCGGCTATTACGATTTTGCCGAAGCCAGCGCGCTGGAAAGCGCGCAGGGGCAGGTGGACAACCGGCGTCGCCGGGAAGAGCTGTCGGTGACACAAAGCCTTGGCGGCCTCGGCAGTCTGGCGATCTCCGCCTGGTCGCAGGATTACTGGCACCGGCAGAGCCGGGATGAGACGGTACACCTCGGGTTCTACAGCGCCTGGAAGGGGATCTCCTGGGGCGTGGGCTATTACTACACCCGCGCCAGCAATCAGGAAAAAAATGACCGTTCCTGGTCATTTAATATCAACATCCCGCTGGGCGGCCCGCTGTCCGACAGCGCGGTAAGCTATAACACCACCTCGGACAGCAATGGCTATACCTCGCAGCAGGTCTCGCTGTATGGCGCGGTGCCGACGCGGCCAAATCTGTTCTATTCGGTCCAGCAGGGCTATGGCAACCAGGGGCGAGGCAGCAACAGCAGCGTCGCGCTGGATTACCACGGCGGCTTCGGCAACGCCCAGCTCGGCTATCGTCATGACGCCGCCAGCAACCAGCTGACCTGGGGAGGCGCCGGCTCGGTGGTCGCGCATCCGCACGGCGTCACCTTCGGCCAGACGGTGGGCGAGAGCTTCGCCATCGTCCGCGCGCCGGGGGCCGCTGGGGTGGCGGTACAAAACGGCAACAATGTGCACACCGACTGGCGCGGCTATGCCGTGGTGCCATCCCTGACCGCCTATCGAAAAAATGTCATTACCCTCGACACAGAGTCGATGGCCGACGATACCGACGTCGATCAGGAGGGGCAGACCGTGATCCCCGGCGGCGGCGCGGTGGTGATGGCCAACTACCGGACCCACATTGGCAACCGGGTGCTGTTTACCCTGCGCAATGCCCAGGGGCCGTTGCCGTTTGGCGCCAGCGCGCGGCTGGTCACGGCGGAGGAGAGCGGCAATGCGCCGGGCGGCATGGTGGCTGACGGTGGGCAGGTGTACCTCAGCGGCGTGCCGCAGGAGGGGACCCTGGCGGTGAGCTGGGTCGTTAACAACCAGTCGCAGAGCTGCACGCTGCATTTTCAACTTCCGGATAACCCACAGCAGAGTCTGAATACGGTGAAAACCGTCTCCGGGCTGTGCCAGACACGCTGAGGCGGCTATGAAATCTGTTTTTCGTCTACTTCCTGTTCTCTTTCTGCTGGCGCTGAGTGGTTACCTCCCCGGCGTGCGGGCTGAAACCTGCCGCGCGAATATCGGCCAGACCACGGTCAATATTCCCAATATCAAATATTTACCCACGCTGCCGGTCAATACCCAGATGACCAGCGCGATGGCGGATAACGGCAGCGGGATCCCCTTTTCCTGCGACCTGCAGCTGCCGACGGCGAGCGCCAAACGCATCGTCTATAAGCAACTGAAAACCGGCGGCTCGCCGGTGGTGATTAACGGACAGCACGTCTACCCCAGCGCCATCGACGGCATCGGTTACTCGCTCAGCTTTCAGTGCGCGGGCGGCCCGATGCGCGCTATCGACGGCAGCCACTCCGCGGGCGGCGAGTCGGTGGTGGTGTGCGACAGCGCAATGCTTCCGGCGCTGATGACGCAGCAGCAAACCACGGTCAGGATCGCGGTGACCTTCTATAAAACCGGGACGGTGCAGCTGGCGGACGGGACGCACACCAACTCGCCGTCGCTGCCGCAGGTGGGGGAGATGACCATTGAGCAGCAGGCCAGCGGGAGCGCCAGCTATGTCGCCAGCGCGCCGGTCAGTATCGATATGGCGGCCCTGAACGTGGACATCGGCAGCAGCGGCAGCTGTCAGGTAGCGACGTCGACGATCCAGGTCACTCTGGGCACGGTAAACCGGGCGGAGTTTCACGGTAAAGGGAGCACCGGCGGCCAGGCGAAGCGCTTTTCGATCCCGGTGTTCTGCCCGTCGCCGACCGATGTGCGCATCGGCTTTTTCGGCGTCAGCGTGGAGAGCGATACCCTGGCCCTGAGCAAGGCCAGCAACAGCGCCAGCGGCGTCGGCGTGAAGCTGACCTACGGCAATAACCCCGGCGCGGCGGTCTCTGATGGCACCAGCGTTAAGATCAATGAGGCCAGCAACTTGCCGATCCTGAAAAGGGTGACCGGCACAAACGCCGGGACCGCCGAGGCGATCAATTTTAACGCCCAGTATGTGCAAACTGACGCCACGGTGGGGGCGGGCACGGCCAACAGCATGGTGACCTTCGCCCTGGAGTATAACTAGCCTGACGCTGGCGCATGGGCATTCTGCAGAGGGATGGGCACCACCGCGCCGTAGTCGTCGATATAGTTCAGCTGGTACAGGCGAGTGCTGTCGGTGGTCATCACGGTATGGCTGCTGTATGGCCGGAGCATCACGTTTCTCATCGGCGAGAGGTGGCCTTTATTATCGATCAGCGTCCCGTTGACCAGGGTGATATGCAGTGGGCCTGAGTTGGTAAAGCGCAGGTGATTCCCGCTCTGCTGCCACTGCAGCTTTTGCACCTCTCTGGCGAGGGTGGTGGTGATGGCGGGCGGACGATAAAAGAGCTTCAGGCGGGTACGGACGACAAATTGCAGCGTATGCGTGCCGACGGCTGCGGGAGGCGTCTCCTGGATATTGACCCAGTACACGCTTTCCCGATCGCCGGGCAGCCCGCCGCCGAGATAGATAAAGCGCAGCTGGGCGGATTGTTGCGGCGATAAATAGACCTGCGGCGGCGTCGCCACTATCGGCAGGCCGACGCGCGAGGTATTGAGTCCGGCGTCCAGCCAGATCTGCACTTTATAAGGCGTGCTGCTGCGATTGTGAATGTTCAGGCTGGCGACCTTTTCTTTCCCGGAATAGACCACCCGCGTGGCATTAATGGTGATCCCGGCGCAGGCCTGAAAGGTCACTGCGCAGAGCAGAATCGCCAGCTGTGTTTTCATGAGGACTCCCTTGACGTCTCATCCCTGACCGGGAAGCTATTCCTGCATAATGGTAAATCGGGCCGTCGCATTGCCGTCGCCGGGATCGGCGTGGGTTTTGTCCCAGGTGTAATAGAAGGCGTTCAGCCTGAAGGTTCCGGAGCCGCCGTCCACCGGGATCTCTATGCGGGGATCGTGTTGCGGATCAAGGCGTTCATCGAGGCTGAGCGGGGTGCCCGTGCGGTCAGTGAGCAGAATACCTACCTTGCTGGCCGGCTTACCGCTGCCGTCGAGCGCCAGCACGCGGTTTTCAGGTGTGTCGGCAGGCGAGGGGCCGTCAACCACAATGTAGTAAGTGCCTTTCTCACAATCTTTAACGCGAATGTCGATGCCGACCGCCGGCCCGGTCCCAGACTGACTGTTTTTCAGTCTCGACAGCGGAATAGCGCCCATACTGACGTCGATGACCCCGCTGTCGCTCACCCCTTCGAGCTTGCAGGAGGCGTTCACGACCTTGCCGATGAAATTCAGCTTGCCCTCTGCCGCGAGTGCAGGGACAGCGGCCAGCCCGGCAAAGACCGTCGCCAGACACAGCGTGATTATTTTCATTTTCTTTCCTTCTCTATTGCCCGTAAAGCTGGCGCCAGGGCCGTTATTTTGATGAGTCTTATTTACGCCAGGTATGTTTTTTATTAATTCATCTGACTGACAAATTTATTAATACCAGGAAATAAACTGGCTTGTTATTTAGGGGCTGCTTTTGTCGGGATAGTAGCGTGGGGGAATTGCGACGTAAATAAGACGGTTATTAACGCGAGTTGAATGCCAAATATCGCTCGATAAAATAAATTGCTATTTTAATTCAATGCATTAGAAATAGCTTATTGCTCTTTTTTGCCAGGTGTTCGAACCCACTTCATGGTGGAAAATACGATCGTTCACGTAAGGCTACGCCCGGCAGATGAGGGATCATTCACCGGAGGGGGGCTGTTTTTTATCGCCAGATTTGCGATCGGCAACCGCGCTGCCGGGTTGTATGTCACGATGATTAAAAATAGGATGAATGCCCTGGCGTATGCTGCGGATGGTGTTGACTGATAAGCGGCCGATCACCCCGGCGCGAAAAATCGATAACGATAAGGATGGCGAGATGAAACTGACGGTGGGGCTGGCGCTGACGCTGGCGATAATGACCTGCGGCGCCCAGGCGCGCGATATGCAAACCATCGAGCACAGCGGTGAGCTGAAAGTGGGCGTGCCGGGCGATTACGCCCCGCTGGCGTTTCGCAATGCCGCCGGCGAGCTGCAGGGCTATGACGTGGACATGGCCCGCGATCTCGGGCGCACGCTGGGGCTGAAGGTGAGCTTCGTCTACACCAGCTGGCCAGCGCTCGCCGCCGATCTGCGGGCGGACAAGTTTGATATTGCGATGGGCGGCGTGACGCAGACTCCGGCGCGGGCGAAGGACTTCGCCCTCAGCCACCCGGTAGTGGCGAACGGTAAAATCGCCTTAGCCAACTGCCAGTCCGCCCCGCGGCTCGGCTCGCTGGCGAAGATTGACCGCCCGGAGGTGAAGGTGGTCGTCAACCCTGGCGGCACAAACCAGAGCTTTGTCGATGAGCATATCAAGCAGGCGCAGATCATTCGCGTACAGAACAACGTCGACAATCTGGAGGCGCTGCGGCAGAAAACAGCCGATATGATGGTGACAGACCTGATCGAAGGCGACTATTACCAAAGCAAAGAGCCCGGCGTGTTCTGCGTTGCTAACGAAACACCGTTCGCCGGCACCGCCAGCGACAAGGTGTATATGATGAATAAGGATAACCCGGCGCTGCTGGAGAAAGTGAACCAGTGGCTGGATAGCCAGGACAAAGAGGTTCTCAAACGGAAGTGGAAAATTCGCGGTTAACGCGGCGGCGCGCCACCGCCGGCAGACGCGTCCGGCGGTGGTTATCGTCCACGGTTAGCGCTGCGGCGACAGGGGCTGTCGCGCGAGGCCGCGGAAGTAGCAGGCGTAGCCGAGGGTGGCGGTCAGGCACAGCATATAGCCAAACGACTCGCTGCCTTCCTCGACCGTGTTTTTCACCACCCGGGCGTAGTTCTCATCCAGCACGGCGTACCACAGGCCGTGCATGCCGAACAGCCGCGAGAAGACCAGAATCGCCAGCAGGCCGCTGATCATCATCCCGTAATAGGGCGTGCGGGTATACTCCGCCAGCTGCGACAGGGTCTGACGCAGATGGCGCAGCGGCGCCAGCAGCGACCCTACGGTGGCCAGCAGGGCAAACCACACCCAGCTGCCGTGGGAGAGCAAATCAAACAGGCCATCCAGTTCACGGATCAGCATGGCGAGGAAGAAGCCGCCGATGAGGATATTGCTATAGCGCAGGTGGGTATATTTTCGCGCCAGCAGGAAGTGAACCAGTACGATGACGGCCAGCACGCTCTCCTGCACCACTTCGGTGAGCGACACCTCCGGGATGTCGTTACCAAACACCCGAATATCCACCCACAGACAGAGTACCGCGAGGGCGGCTGCGACCGCCGCGCCGAGAAAGAATAGCAAGCTTCGTAACAGAGACATTAACACCACAACTTATACTTAAAAGAAATATCATAAGTTTTGGGAATGCATGTTCCTGTTCACTTTGTGCGACTTTGCCGCGTTTTTTTAACATTTTGCGCGGTTTAGCGCCGGCGAAGGCGACAGGGGAGGGTGACTCCCCTGAATGAGGTGGGCGTCAGAGAATATCATCCACCACGCCGCCGTCGACGCGCAGTGCGGCACCGGAGGTGGCCGATGCCTGCGGCGAGCAGACGTAGACCACCATATTGGCGACCTCTTCCACCGAGGCCGCCCGCTGGATCACCGAGCTCGGACGATGGGTCATGACAAACGCTTTCGCCAGTTCCTCCAGCGACTTGCCGGTTTTCGCCACGTCGTCTTTCAGCATCTCGGCAAAGCCGTCGGAAATCGTCGGCCCCGGCAGTACGCTGTTAACGGTCACTCCGCTGCCGGCGATATATTTCGCCAGGCCGCGGGCCAGCGACAGCTGCGCGGTCTTGGTCACGCCATAATGGATCATGTCCGCCGGGATATTGCGCGCCGATTCTGAGGAGATAAACACCACCCGCCCCCAGCCTTTACTGACCATCGCCGGGAGCAGCCCCCGTGACAGGCGTACGCCGGACATGACGTTGGTCTGCCAGTAGTTGTCCCATGTCGCGTCGTCGGTGGCGTAGAAATCCTGCGGGCCATAGATCCCGGCGTTATTGACCAGAATATCGACGCCGGTCACCGCCCGCAGCAGCTGGGCTGCGCCGTCGGCGTCGCTGAGGTCGGCGATGGCGGGTCGCGCCTTCGCGCCCGACACCTCATTTTGCAGACGAGCGATGGCGGCGTTCACGCTCTGCTCGCTGCGCCCGTTAATGATGATCTCTGCGCCGCTCTCCGCCAGGCCTTTGGCGATGGCGAAGCCAATACCCGCCGTGGAGGCGGTGACCAGCGCGACTTTCCCCGCTAAATCAATCTTCATGTTCCTGCCTTCTGGTTGTGGATCTCCCATTAAGCGTAGCAGCGGCAGTATGGCTGGGGATCAGTAACCGGCGTGCTTATTGACCAGGTTCTTCAGCGGCAGCCCGCGGCGCTGGCGCTGAATGTTCTCCAGCAACTGGCGGGCGATCACCTCGGCAGGGGCCGCAGAGGCCATATGCGGGGTGATGACCACCTGCGGATGGCGCCACAGCGGATCGTCCGCCGGCAATGGCTCCTGCGGGAAGACGTCGAGCACCGCCCCGGCGAGCTGGCCGCTCTCCAGCGCCGCCAGCACATCATCATTGACCATATGCTCCCCGCGGCCGCAGTTGATCAACACCGCCCCGGCGGGTAGCCGGTTGAACAGCGGCGCGGCGAGGATACCTCGGGTCTGCGCGGTGAGCGGCAGGAGGTTAATCAGCCCGTCAAGCGACCCAAGAAAGTGGTCGAGCGCCTCCTCGCCGCGATAGCAGGTGACACCAGCCAGCTGCTTTTCACTGCGCGACCAGCCGGAGACCCGATAGCCGAGGCGGGCCAGCTGGTCAGCGATATAGCCGCCAATTTCGCCCAGACCCATAATGCCGATATGGAAGTCGGCGGCGGCGCGCTGGGGATAGAGCTTCCAGGTTTGGGTTCGCTGGTGGGCCAGCGCCCGGTCGAAATGGCGCTGAAACCACAGGACGCTCCACAGAGCATATTCGAACATGCCGTGGCGAAAATCTTCATCGATCACCCGGCACAGCGGGATCTCGCTGGCGAACAGCGCGGGCGGCAGATGATCGACCCCGGCGGACGCGGCCTGGATCAGCTTCAGCCCCGGCGAGCGGCTCAGCAGCTGCGGGTCCGGGAACCAGCAGCTGGCGTACTGGGCGTCGCGCGCCGCCTGGTGATGGGGCAGAAGCGCCGTGACGTCGGGAAACTGCTGCAGGGCGGCGCAAATATCGCGGGCGAAATCCGCGTCGTTACAATCCACAACGATAGTGATATCAGACATAGGCGTTAGTCTTTGTAAGAGGTATCGAGACGGTCAAGACGGCGCAGCCACGCCTGCCAGACCTGTTGACGTTCATGCTCCACGCCCATCAGCTGCTCGCAGGCGTGCTGGCTGAGGTGCGGAGCGATGGTGTGGATCGGGCTGAGGGCCGCCAGCTGGGCGGTGGCCATTTGGATCTCGCAGGCGCGGTTCAGGTAGTACATGATGTAAAACGCATCGGCCACGGTGCGGCCCACCGACAGCAGGCCGTGGCTCTGCAGGATCATGGCGATATTATTCCCCAGCGAGCGCTGGATGCGCGCCCGTTCGTCGAGGTCAAAGGCCACCCCTTCATAGGGATGGTAGCCGACGCGCTGGTAAAACTCGGTGCTGATCTGGTTAAGCTGCAGCAGGCCGTCCTCGCAGGCGGCCACCGCCATTCCCGGCAGCGTATGGGTGTGGATCACGCAGTGGGCGTCTTCCCGGGCCATATGCACCGCGCTGTGGATGGTAAAGCCCGCCGAGTTAGCTGGCGCGTCGCCCTCTACGACCTTGCCCTGCATATCCACCACGATCAGGTTGCTGGCGGTGACTTCGTCAAACATCATGCCGAAGGGGTTAATTAAAAAACGCGGCTCGCCATCGCCGGGCAGGCGCACGGAGAAGTGGGTGTAGAGGGTATCCTCCCAGCCGAACAGCGCCGCCAGCCGGTAGGCGGCGGCCAACTGCTGGCGCAGGTGTTGCTCAGTTGCCATTTAGCGTACTCCCATAAATTCACGGATTCGTTGCAGAGAAGGGGCCTCCAGCGGGCTGCGGATCACCTGCGGGGCGATATCGGCCTGCACCACGCCGTTCTCCATCAGCACCACGCGGTCGGAAATCGACAGGGCGAAGTCCATCTCGTGAGTGACAATCAGCATGGTCATGCCTTCGCGGGCCAGCGACTGAATGACCTTCAACACTTCGCCTACCAGCTCCGGATCCAGCGCCGAGGTTGGCTCGTCAAACAGCATAATGTCCGGCTTCAGCGCCAGCGCCCGGGCGATCGCCACGCGCTGCTGCTGGCCGCCTGAGAGCTGCCAGGGGTATTTGCGGGCATGGGCCAGCAGGCCGACGCGGTCGAGCAGCGCCAGGGCCTGCTCGCGGGCGACCGGCTGGTCAAGCAGCTGGTGATAGCGCGGGGCCAGCATCACGTTGTCGAGCACCGTGCGGTGGGGGAACAGGTTGAAGCTCTGGAAGACCATGCCGATGCGCCGCACCCCGGCGCGCATCTGGCGTTTGTCGACGATGGCTCCGCCCTTCAGATAGTCCTCGCCGTAGAGAATGATCTCCCCGCCATCAAGGCTTTCGAGGGCGTTGATGGTGCGGATCAGGGTGGTTTTGCCGGAGCCGGACGGGCCGATGATGCTGATCACCTCCCCGTTCTCCACCTGCAGATCGATGCCTTTCAGCACCTCATGCTGACCCCAGGATTTACGGATGCCCCGCAGATCGAGCGCTGGCGGCGCGCCGTTGACGGCCGGCGTTTTGATCTCCTCCGTCAGCGCCGGCAGGCTCTGGCGCAGCGCCTGGCATTCCGCCTCGCTGAGGGTTTGCGGACGCTTGCGCTGAATATCGAGACGATTTTCCAGCGCCCGGAACAGCCAGGTGAAGACGGTAACCACCATCACGTAGTACACCGCCACCGCCAGCAGGGTCTCCATCACGAGGAAATTTTGCGCATACAAGCGCTGGCCGGTGAGCAGCAGCTCGGGTAAGGAGACCACCGACAGAATCGAGCTCAGCTTAATGATGGTGATGTATTCATTGATCAGCGTCGGCAGCGAGATGCGAAACGCCTGAGGAATAACAATCAGCCGCTGGATGCCGATAAAGCTGAAGCTCAGCGCATGGCCCGCCTCGCTCTGCCCCTTGGCCACCGACAGCAGGCCGCCGCGGTGGATCTCCGCCATATAGGCCGCTTCGGTGACGGTCATCGACACCAGCCCGGCGATAAACGGCACCCCGAGTAGCGGCTGGGTCACCGGAAACAGCTGCGGCAGGTTGTAGACAAACACCAGCAGCACCATCAGCGGCACGCTGCGAAAAAACCAGATATAGAGTTCGACGGGGATCTTGACCCAGCGCGGCGCGGAGAGCTTCGCGCAGGCTAACAGAAAACCGACCACCAGGCCGATCCCCCAGGACAAGGTGCTGACCACGATCACGGTCACGCACGCCTGCCAGAATGCTCCAATGCTAAACAATGAAAAAAAGTATCCCCAATCGAACGCCATACCGACTCCTGTTGCGCAGTGCTTATTGTCTTAATCGATGCTTTCTAAGTTGTATTTTTTGATCAGCGCGGCATATTGGCCGTTGGCTTTCAGCGTGGCCAGGGTGGCCTTAATCGCCTCCGCCAGCTCGGTGTTACCTTTGGCGACGTAGATCCCCAGCGGCAGCGGGTAGACCAGGCGCGTAGAGCTTATCCCCAGGCGGCCGCGGCTCTTGTCGACGATGATCTGCGCCGCCGGGGCAATCTCAAGCTGGGCGCCGATGTTCTTCGACAGCAGCGCCTGCGAGGCTTCCGGCGCCGTCGGGAACTCCTGAATGGTGATGGCCGGTTTGCCGTTTTTCAGGCACCACTCATCGGAGTGTTTTTTCAGGCTGGTCACCCAGGTGGTGCCTGCCTGCAGGCCGACCTTCACACCGCACAGCTCATCTTCGGTTTTCGGCTGCACCGCGCCGCCCTTCAGGGCGATGATCGACGCGCCGGAGAGGGCGTAAGGGATGGCGTCGGCCTGTTTCTGGCGTTCCGGCGTCACGTACATCCCGGAGATCACCGCATCATATTTCTTGCCGATGCCGAGGATCAGGCTGGTGAACTTGGTGTCGATCAGCTGCGGTTTGGCCTGCAGATGTTGGGCGATCAGCGCGGCGAAATCCGGGTCGAGACCGACGATGTTGTTATTGCTGTCATAGGACTCAAACGGCGGGTAGGTGACCTCCATCCCCACCTTAAAGACGCCCTCGGTCAGCAGTTCCGCCGCCTGGGTGACAGGGGAAAAACAGGCGCTGACGGCGAGGGTAAGCGCGACACGGCGCGAGATTTTTTTCAGGGTGCTAGTCATCATGGTTCCTCACGGGTGGTTAGGGGTTTTTTTGCTGTGCCTGTTTTTTCAAATGGCCAAAGGTATTGGTGCCGCGCGCGCGCTCCGGTAGCTGAAGTTCACCACGATTGACCTTCTCGCGCAGGTAGCGATAGGTTTGCAGCGCCTGGCTCCACATATGCTCCCCGATGCTGAGCGCCTGATATTCACCGGCTTCGCCGGCGGCGAGGAAGGTCGGCAGCGGGCGGATCAGCGTGTGGTAATCGCAGGCGAAAAACAGCGGGAAGGAGTACCGCTCCTGCGGCACTTTGCGCACCCGGTGGGCTGTAGCAACAAATGTGCCAGCGCTGAGCACTTCCAGCATGTCGCCGATATTGATCACGAACGCCTCTTCTCCGGCGGCGTTCTTGACGGGAGGGGCATCGATCCACACGCTTTCTTCATTGAGGACTTCAAGGCCAGGCTGGTCGGCGAGCAGCAGAGTGAAGCACTCATAGTCGGTGTGTGCACCAATTCCGGGAACATCTTCAACGCTGGCGTCGAACGGGTAATGGATCAGCCGCAGCTTGGCCGGCGGGCAGGTCACCATCGGTTTGAAATACCCTTCCGGCAGGCCGAGCGCGAGGGCGAAAGCGTCGAACAGACGGTGGCCGAGGGAGAAGACTGCGTCGTAGTAGGCCAGCACCCGCGCGCGGAAATCCGGCAGATCGGGCCACTCGTTGGCGCCGATCAGCGGCGTGCCGGCGAGCACCAGCGGATGGTCATCCGCTGCCTGGAAGCCGATATCGAAAGCCTCTTTATGGTCCGGCTTGCCGGAGCCGTAGATCTCTTCTCCTTCCGGAACGTAGCCCTTATGGCTTTTGGAGTGGCCGATGTAATAGTTCATCTTCTCCTCCATCGGCAGGGCGAAGATCTGCTTCGCCGCCTCGCGGACGCCGGCGATCAGCGCCGGGTCGATGCCGTGGCCGGTGATGTAGAAAAAGCCCACCTCGCGCGCCGCGCGGCCGATGGCGTCGGCCACCGCCTGGCGCCTGGCGAGGTCGTCGCCGGCCAGATCGCGGATATCGATGGTCGGGAGTTCAGTAAAAGCGTGCTTCACGGCGGTCATGGCTGCGGTTCCTGTTCAGTGAGCGTTAAAAACTGCTGAAAGTGGGCCTGCTGGCGCGCGGCCATCCAGGCGTTGAGCGACCAGAGGTCGGCCACCGGAACGTTGGTGAACGGCAGATGGTGCAGATAGCCGTCGGCGCCAAACTCCGGGGTCAGCGTGGTCTGCGGGTAGCCGCGCTGGCGCTGTGAATGCCAGACCTGCTGCCAGAAGCGCTCGGCAAAAGCCAGCGCCGGCTGATACTCCGGCGCCGCCGGGTGCGGCACCTGCGGCCCCTGGTCGTAGCCCACCCGGGCCTGCACGTGATGCACGCGGTCGATAAAGGCGCTGAAGTCGTCGCAGGGGTCATCCAGCAGGCGCTCGCTGACCACCACCCAGTGGCTGATGTCGGCGGTAAAGCGCAGCTGGGGGAGCTGCTGAACGATCTCCAGCGTGAGCCACGGGCTGTACAGGGAGGTGGCGCGATGGGTTTCAAAGCTGCAAGTCAAACCAAACCCGGCGGCCAGCTCGTGCGCCTTGCCGAGAAAATCGACCTGCTGCGCCAGCGGCCAGCGATCGTTGCCCGCCAGCAGATTGACAAAGCGCGGGTTGAGGCTGCTGGCCTCGGCGAAGCGGGTCTGCAGGCGCGCCAGATGCTGCTCCGGCGTTTCATGCTGGGCGGGGAGCACTCCGCCGCCGCTGAAAAGAATGGCGATATACTCCAGCCCCGACGCCTGCAGGCGGTCGGCGAGCTCCCGCCGTTCGGCCACCGTTAACGGCACGCGGGCTTCGATACCGCAGCAGCCGACGCGCTGCAGTTCATCCAGCGTTTGCGACCAGGGGGTGGTGACTCCCCAGAGGGTGCGAAAGCATTTCAGCTCCATGGCGGCTTCCTCAGGCGTACTTCACGCCGGGCAGGACGCAGAGCATCTCGTACAGCAGGTTGGCCGCCAGCTGGGAGGTATTACCGCTCACGTCGTAGGGGGGCGAGACCTCGACCAGATCGGCGCCAATCAGGTTCAGGCCGCGGCAGCCGCGGACGATCTCCAGCGCCTGAATGGAGGTCAGGCCGCCGACTTCCGGCGTCCCGGTTCCCGGGGCCCAGATGGGATCGAGGCTGTCGATATCAAAGCTGAGATACACCGGCCCGTCGCCCATCTGCTGGCGGACTTCGGCCATCAGTGGCGCCAGCGAGGTATGCCAGCACTGCTCCGCCTGCACCAGGCGAAAGCCCTGGTCAACGCCCCACTGGAAGTCGCCGGCGGCATAGCCCTGGGCGCGCTGGCCAATCTGCACCACCCGTTTGAGGTCGAGCAGTCCCTCCTCAACGGCGCGGCGGAAGGTGGTGCCGTGGGCGATTTTCTCTCCGAACATCTCATCATTGGTATCGGTATGGGCGTCGACGTGGATGAGCCCCACCGGACCATGTTTTTTGGTCAGCGCCCGCAGGATCGGCAGGGTAATGGTGTGGTCCCCGCCGAGGGTTAGCGGGATCAGCGGATAACTATTCAAACCGGTGTAGTAATCTTCGATAATTTGCACCGATTTGAGCAGGCTGTAGGTATTGATCGGCACATCGCCGATGTCGGCCACCGACAGCGAGTCGAACGGCGCGGCGCCGGTTGCCATATTGTACGGACGGATCATCACCGATTCGGCGCGAATATAGCGCGGTCCGTAGCGCGTACCTGAGCGCTGCGAGGTGCCGATATCCAGCGGAATGCCGACAAATGCCGCATCAAGTCCCTGTAAATCTTCAATAAACGGCAGGCGCATCATCGTGGCGCGGCCGGCGAAGCGTGGCATCTCATTGCCACCCTGCGGTTGGTGAAAGAGGTTATCCATGTCTGCTCCTGAATCTGACGGATGAAACGTAACAGGAGAGATAGTGCGCAACCCGCGCTGGACTTTACATCGTCTGACGTAAATACTCAGTTCATTTATTGGTGAACTAAATACGATGCATCACGACGCCAGCCTTAATATTCGACAGCTGCAGGTTTTCGAGGCGGTGGCCCGCCTGGAGAGCTATAGCCGGGCCCAGCAGGAGCTGGGCATTTCGGTCTCCGCCATCAGCAATGCCATGTCGCAGCTGGAGGGACAGCTTGGCTTCACCCTCTGCCAGCGCGGGCGCGGCGGTTTTTCCCTGACTGAGAAAGGTCAGCAGTTTTTACAGCAGGCGATCCGCGTGCTGAGTGAACTCAATGAGCTGGAGCGGCAGTCGGCGCTGCTCAAAGGGGAGCACAGCGGCACCTTGTGCATCTCGACGCTCGACTCCATCGAGACCGAAACGGCGCTCTCGCTGCCGGTGGTTCTGCGCAGCTTCAGCGACAAATTTCCCCATGTGCATATCAAACTGATTATCCGCACCCCGGCGGAGCAACTGAACGGCGTGCTGAACAACCATATCGACCTGGCCATCGGCAGCTACAACTCGCAGGTGCATAACATCATCAGCGAGCCGCTGTACCGCGAACAGCACTGGCTCTACTGCAGCGATCTGCACCCGATGTTCTTCAGCCGCCAGCTGGATAAAGAGCAGATCAGCCAGTGCCCGCTGGTGACCCGCAGCTACTGGAACACCAGCGATTTGCGCCGCCGGGGCTTCAGCAAAGGCAGCGCCACCGTCGAGACCGTCGACGCCCAGCTGCTGCTGATCCTCTCGGGGAAATATATTGGCTATCTGCCGGAGCATTACGCCTGGCCGTGGATCAAAGAGAACCGCCTGCGGGTGCTGCTGCCCAACGAGTTTGGCTTTCAGTCACCGTTCTCGGCTATCTGTAAGCGCGGGCGCAGCAATGAGCCCTACCTGAAAGCGTTCCGCGACCTGTTGAAGAAAAACACGGTGGCGCGGCCGAAGTGGAATTACTGAGTGGGGTAGGGGCTTCCCTCCGCCGCGGTGGTGGCTCTGGCGCTCAGCGCGCAGCCCGGCGGTGGCATTTCTCCTGTTTAAAAAACGAACAGCAGCCGGTAGCCCGCCCGGGCTGCGGCTGCCAGGCAACTGCCTCCAGGTTATCCACAGGGTTAGGCGCCGCTGGTGTGGACAGGTCGCCGGGCAGCGCAGTCGTTAGCGATTCGCTTTAATGGTTTTTTCCGCAATCGCGATGGTGGAGAGTTTGTGCAGGCAGATCAGCGCCAGACAAATCCCGCAGGATCCGCTGCCGTTATGGCAGCGGATAGTTGGCGAACGGGGAGAGAATGATGTCTCCTGAACCGCCCGTCAACGGCTGACCCGTGACAGATTTCAGCCAGTAATAAATCCTCGGGTGCCGTTACGCTTCTCCTATACTCATACGAGCATGCCGGAACGCCTGCCCAGACGAAGTTTGCCCGCCTCAAACGAGAGAGCGACACGCGCCATCTTTGTCGAGGGATATCATCCGCGGCCGCCGGGTCGCTTTGCAGCCTGAAGCAATACCACTTGTCAGCCTCATTTCACAAGGACAGCTCAACGTTATGTTGCGTACTGCGGCCTATATCAATATCGCCGCACGGTCATCGCTTTTCGAGGATTATTGTCATGGTTAAATTGCTGTTGCAGGGCTCATCCGGCCCGGAGGTTGTCCAGTTACGCGAGCGTCTGGCGAAAACGCTGGGGGCGGATGCGAAGATGTTTGCATTGCCGTCGAATAGCGACACGTTCGATGCCACGCTCGCCTCGGCGGTCCGACACTGGCAGTCGAATATCGGCATCATCGCCGATGGCGTCGTCGGTCCCTATTGCCAGAGCCTGTTGGCGCTTATCAAGCTGCCTGCGTTTGCGCTGCGGGCAGATGAGGTGCAGCATTTATTCCCCGCCACCAAACCATCCAATGTGCTGCGCTATCTGCCGTACGTCGCGGCAGCGTTAACCAGCGAAGGACTCACGACGATCCCGTTGATCCTGGCCGCCCTGGGGACCATCCGCGCGGAGACCGAAGGCTTCGTGCCGATTTCCGAATATCCCTCGCAGTTCAACACGCTGCCAGGGCTGCCGGCGTTCAGCGCCTACGACGCAGGGACCGACAAAGGCAAGAATCTTGGTAACATCAACCCTGGCGATGGCGCCAGGTTTCGCGGACGTGGTTTCGTACAGCTTACGGGGCGGTCGAACTACCAGAAATATGCTTCCCGCATAGGTGTGGACATTATCGGCTCTCCCGATTTAGCTAATGCACCCGAGGTGGCGGCGGTACTGTTGGCGATGTTCCTCGGCGATCGTCGAGAGGCGTTAACCGCGGCCCTGACAGCCACGCCCCCCGACTATCGGAAAGCGCGCAGGCTGGTGAATGGCGGGGCGCACGGGCTGGATAGTTTCAAAAAAGTCTTCACGCTTGCAGCGGTCTTGCCAGCGGTTATGCAGCAGACCAGCCAGATACAGAGCGCGGGAGCTGGCAGAGGGAGCAGACAGCAGGCGGGCGCCGCCGCGATCGCGGCCCCGGCAGAGGGACCGGTTCTCAATGCGTCGAAGGATCCGCTTGATCTGCGCGATCGTACCTATACGCCGCCGCCGGTGAGCCTACCGGACCGCTTTCCGGTTGATAAGGATATCGCCACGCTACTGACCGTCTACACCCAGGCGCAGCTGATTCTCGATCAGGGGCGGGAAGGCGCCTGCACGGGTTTTGGCTTAGCCTGCGTGGTGAACTATTTGCGCTGGCGTAAAGCCGGTTTCCCGAAAAAACTCGATTCAGTGAGCCCCCGCATGCTTTACAACTTTGCCCGGCGATACGACGAATACGCCGGGGAAGATTATGACGGTTCGAGCTGCCGTGGTGCGCTTAAAGGGTGGTTCCATCACGGCGTGTGTCTGGAGTCTGACTGGCCTTACCGGGAGCAGGAAAATATCCCGCCGCAATACGGATACGCGGAGCGCGCGGTGAATACGACGCTGGGGGTCTACTATCGTATTGATATCAAAAATATTACCGATATGCAGGCCGCCATCCATGACGTGGGGGCTATCTACGTTTCCGCCTTTACCCATGAGGGCTGGCAGACGGTACCGACAGCGAAAAAGGCGCCCACCAATCATGACTCGCTGGCGGTCATCGCGTTCAATGGCAAGCCTACTAAAACGGGCGGTCATGCGTTTGCGCTGGTTGGGTTTAACCGCGACGGGTTTATCGTACAAAACTCCTGGGGTACAGAGTGGGGATGCGGTGGCTTCGCGGTACTGAGTTATGCCGACTGGCTGACCAACGCGATGGATGCCTGGGTGGCGGCGCTGGGCGTGCCCGGCGTGGTGCCAGGGCAGCTTGCAACGGGTTCGCCAGCCCTTGCCACACCGGCCGCCGCGGGTAATCACCCGCAGTGGTGGGACGAAACCACTGCCTATCAGCACAGTATTGTTATCGGCAACGATGGTCGGGTGGACCGCTACCTGACTCAGGACGAGATGACGCGTACGCTGATGTATCAGGGATGCGTATTGCCCGATCGTTGGTTTCGCTTACAACACGCAGAGACTAAACGCTTAGTCATTTATGCGCATGGCGGGCTCAACAATGAGGCCGGGTCGATTGCGCGGGCGCGGGCGATGGGACGTTACTTCACTGGCAACGATTGCTATCCACTCTTTCTGGTGTGGAAAACAGGGATCCTGGAGTCCATTGGCGATATCTTCTCCGACCATTTTCGCCGTGAACCCTCGCGCGCGGGTGGCGTGCGTGAGGCATTGACTGAGGCTTCCGATCTGCTGATTGAGGAAACTATTGGCCGGCCGGCCGCGAAGCCTCTGTGGAGCGAAATGAAGGAGAACGCTGAATTTAGTTGCGTTTCAGGACGCGCAGGCGATCTGCTGGTGACAGCCCTGCAAAAGTTAGTGGAAACCTGGGGGAAAGCGCTTGAAATTCATATAATTGGTCACTCGGCGGGCAGTATTATTCTCGGCCATTTCGTCGATCTGTTGTCATCCCGCGGCCTGGGTGACGCTCTCAAGTCTGCGCATCTCTATGCGCCGGCATGTACGGTACAGTTTGCCAACCGACACTATGCCCCGCATGAATTGCTGATGAAACGTATGTATCTCCATATCCTGTCCGATCGCATTGAACGAGCCGACAATGTGGCAGCTATTTATCGCAAGTCGCTCCTCTATTTCGTCTCCAACGCGTTAGAAGGGGATCGGCGAACACCGCTGCTGGGAATGGACAAGATACGCGACAAAAACTACTCGGGCTGGGACGGTTCGTCGAGCACCGGGGAAGCATTGCGTAACTGGCGTCATGCCGCGGCTGAGGCGGGGCTGGAAAAGCGCGGCCGAACCAACATCATTGATATCGATAAGGTCTGTGGTGGCCCAGGCGTGATGATCGATGCTTCCCACGGCAGTTTCGATAACAACATTGATGTGATCAGCCTGACCCTGCAACGCATTGTTGAGAATAACCAGCTGAACGTTCCGGTGGATGATCTTCGCGGTTTTTAGATGGCACGGTATGTGGTTGCCGGGTTTGTCATCCGGCAGCCTTTGCCCGTGAAATCAGAAAATTTACTTCGCAGGCTAACCGCAGATTGCTTCAAAAAAATTCCCGTATTTGTTATATTGTTGTTCATTGATTATTCACCTCTGCGGTGCCAAAAAGAACAAGATTCACCGCAACCCAGGACAATACCATGTTAGATTACCGCTTCCCGACAGCTTTGCAGATGGTTCTCAGCGTAGCAATGGCGGAGCAGATGGGTGAACGTTCGACGAGTGCGATTCTGGCCTACGGCCTGGAAGCGAACCCGAGCTTTATCCGTAAACTAATGGTTCCGCTTACTCGTGACGGCATCATCGTCTCCACGCTTGGCCGCAACGGCTCTATTCATCTTGGCCGCCCGGCGGACAAGATCACCCTGCGTGATATCTATCTTTCGGTTATTGAAGATAAAAAGCTGTGGGCGTCGCGTCCTGAAGTTCCGGCTCGCTGCGTAGTCAGCGCCAACGCCTGTTGGTACTTCAAATCGATTGCCGATGAAGCAGAGCAGGCTTCGCTAAACGTCCTTGCTCGTCACACCGTGGCCAGCGCGCTGGAGGCGGTCAAAAATGGCGATAGCAGCGGCTGCGACCCGGTGCCGGAAATGATCGCCCGCTTTAAAAAAGCGCATTAATCATTTTCTGGTGACGAAAAAAAACCGCCTTCAAATGTGAAGGCGGTTTTTTGTTATCTGCTGCAGGCTAGGCGGGCTGATCCTCCTGGACCGGCTTCCTGCGGGTCACCAGTTTCCGCAGCGTCACGTAAAACACCGGCGTCAGGAACAGACCAAACAGCGTCACGCCCAGCATCCCGGAGAACACCGTGATCCCGGTGACACCGCGGACTTCCGCTCCTGCACCGTGGCCGAGGATCAGCGGAATGGTCCCGGCGATAAAGGCGATGGAGGTCATCACGATCGGGCGCAGACGCAGGCGGCATGCCTCCAGCGCCGCTTCCATGATGCCTTTCCCCTGGATCTCCAGCTCGCGGGCAAACTCGACGATCAGAATGGCGTTTTTACAGGCCAGGCCCATCAGGACCACCAGACCCACCTGCACGAAGACGTTGTTATCGCCCCCGGTCAGCCAGACGCCAAACAGCGCGGAGAGCATCGTCATCGGCACGATAAGGATCACCGCCAGCGGCAGGGTCCAGCTTTCATACAGAGCGGCCAGCACGAGGAACGCCAGCAGCACCGCCACCGGGAAGACGATCAGCGCCGTGTTGCCCTGGGTGGCCTGCTGGAAGCTGAGATCCGTCCACTCAATATTCATCCCATTCGGCAGGATCTGCTTCGACAGCTCCTCCAGATGCGTCATCGCCTGTGAAGAAGAGAGGACCCGCGGATCGGCATCGCCAATCAGGTCCGCCGCTGGATAACCGTTGTAGCGGATCACCGGATCCGGCCCGTAGGTGGTACTGATATTCACCATACTGCCGATCGGCACCATTTCGCCCTGATTATTGCGGGTGCGCAGATTAGCAATATCTTCCACGCTCTCGCGGAATGGCCCATCGGCCTGGGCCATCACGCGCCAGGTACGCCCGAACTGGTTAAAGTCATTGACATAAGACGAGCCGAGATAGGTCTGCAGCGTGCCGAACAGATCGGTTAGCGACACCCCCTGCGCTTTCGCCTTATCGCGATCGACCTGCACGTCCAGCTGCGGCACGTTAGCCTGGTAAGTCGAGATCGGGAAGTGCATCCCTGGCGTCTGCATAATCGCCCCGGACATCGCATTCACCGCGCTTTGCAGCGCGCCATAGCCCAGCCCACCGCGATCCTGGATGTACAGGGAGTAGCCGGAACCCTGACCCAGTCCTAAAATCGGCGGCGGCAGGATGGAGAAGCCAAAGCCCTGCTGGATTTGCGCGATTTTGGCGTTGATCTCCGCATTAATTTCCGCCGCCGTGTGTTTGCGCTGGTCGAACGGTTTCAGGCCAAAAAAGACCGTCCCGGTATTCGGCGTGTTGGTGAACTGCAGCGCATTAAGCCCCGGGAAAGCGACCGCATAATCGACCCCTTCGGTATTCATCCCGATCTCGCTCATTTTGCGGATCACCGCGTCGGTGCGCGCCAGCGACGACCCTTCCGGCATCTTCACGCCGCCAATGAGATACAGCTTATCCTGGGTGGGAATAAACCCGCCGGGGACGACTTTAAACATCACCCCAGCGGCGCAGAGCAGCAGCAGATACACCACAAACACCGCGCCACGGCGTCCGAGGGTTTTGCTCACCAGCCCCTGATAGCCGTTCGAGCTGCGCAGGAAAAAGCGGTTAAACGGACGGAAAATCCAGCCAAACAGACGATCGATCAGCCGGGTAGGGAGGTCTTTCTTCGCGCCGTGCGGCTTTAACAGCAGGGCCGCCAGCGCCGGGGAGAGCGTCAGCGAGTTGATGGCCGAGATCACCGTCGAGATGGCGATGGTCACCGCAAACTGTTTGTAGAACTGGCCGGTGACCCCGGAGAGAAACGCCATCGGCACGAACACCGCACACAGCACCAGCGCAATGGCGATAATCGGCCCGGAGACCTCACGCATCGCCTGATGCGCCGCGGCAAGCGGCGCAAGCCCCTCTTCGATATTACGCTCAACGTTCTCCACCACCACGATGGCGTCGTCCACCACGATACCGATAGCCAGTACCAGCCCGAACAGGCTCAAGGTATTCAACGAGAAGCCCAGCAGATAGAGAATGCTGAAGGTACCCACCACCGATACCGGCACCGCGATCAATGGGATAATCGACGCGCGCCAGGTCTGCAGGAACAGGATCACCACCAGCACCACCAGCACCACTGCTTCCAGCAGCGTCTGCACCACCGCGCGGATGGAGTCGCGCACGAAAACCGTCGGGTCGTACGGCGCCGCCCATTGCATATCTTCCGGGAAGCGGGTGGCCAGTTCAGCCATTTTGGCGCGTACCGCGTTCGACAGATCGATGGCGTTAGCCCCCGGCGACTGGAAGATACCGATCCCGACCGCATCCTTATTGTTGAGCTGGGAGCGCAGCGCATAGCTACCGGAACCCATCTCGATGCGCGCCACGTCGCGCAGGCGGACCAGCGAGCCGTCCTGCGCCGTTTTCAGAATGATATTGCCAAACTCTTCTTCGGTATGCAGACGGCCCTGGGCGTTAATGGAGATCAGGAAATCGCTCTCCTGCGGCAGCGGCTCGGCACCAAGCTGTCCGGCAGACACCTGGACGTTTTGCTCCTGCATCGCCGTCACCACATCCGAGGCTGTCAGACCGCGGGCCGCGACCTTATTGGGATCCAGCCAGACGCGCATCGCATATTCACCGGAGCCAAAAATCTGGATCTGGCCGACGCCGGGCAGGCGCGCCAGCTCATCCTTCACTTTCAGCGTGGCGTAGTTGCGCATATACAGCGAGTCGTACTTACCGTTTGGCGAAAACAGATGCACCACCAGGGTCAGCGTCGGAGACTGTTTCTGGGTGGTGATGCCCAGACGGCGTACATCCTCCGGCAGACGCGCTTCCGCCTGCGCGACCCGGTTCTGCACCTGAACCTGCGCCTGATCCGGGTCGGTACCCGGGCGGAAGGTGACGGTGGTGACCAGCACACCGTCGGAGCCAGCGACCGATTTCATGTACATCATGTTTTCAACGCCGTTGATCGCTTCCTCCAGCGGCGTCGCCACGGTCTCGGCAATCACTTTCGGGTTGGCGCCGGGATACTCCGCGCGCACCTGGACGCTCGGCGGGACGACGTCCGGATATTCGCTCACCGGCAGCAGCGGGATAGCGATTAACCCGGTGATAAAAATTAAAATCGACAGCACCGCGGCGAAAATCGGCCTGTCGATAAAAAAGCGGGAAAAGTCCATGTGTTGGATTCTCTGATTAGGGATCAGTTGAGGGCGGCGCTGGTGGTCATGGCAACGGTTTTGGCATTCACCGGCATACCCGGCATAAATACTTTTTGTAACCCGTCGACGATGACGCTATCCCCAGGGTTCAGCCCCTTCTGAACGATGCGTAAACCGTCTGCCAGACGCCCCGGGGTAATATCACGTCGCTGCGCTTTACCATCTTTATCAACGATATAAACGTATTTACGGTCCTGATCGGTCAGTACCGCTTTGTCGTCGATCAGCGTGGCTTTGAACTCGGCGCTGCCCGGCAGACGCACGCGGGCAAACAGCCCCGGTGTGAACAGACGCTGCGAGTTATCCAGCAGCGCGCGCATGCGGATGGTGCCGGTACTCGGCGTTAACTGATTATCGAGAAAATCCACTTTGCCCTGGTGGGGGTAGCCCTCCTCGCCAACCAGGCCAATCTCCACCGGGAGCGCCTGATTATCGCTGGACGCCCCTTGCCCGCGGCGGGCGAGGTTTTGATAGTGGAGGTAGGTTGACTCGTCGACGTCAAAGTAGACGTACACCGTCTTCTGCGAGACCAGAGTGGTGAGCACGCTGGCGGTGTCGCCCGCGGTGACCAGGTTACCGCTGGTGATCAGCGCCCGGCTGGCGCGGCCATCAATAGGGGCGGTCACTTTGGTGAAGTCGAGGTTAAGCTGCGCGGCATCCACTGCCGCCTGCGCGGCGCGAATATCAGCCTGCGCCTGAACCGCGGCTGACCGGCGCTGCTCCCACTCTTCACGGGAGACAAGATTGGTATGGACTAATTTATCGGTGCGGTTCGCCTCACTTTGCGCCAGGCTGGCCTGCGTTTTGGCTCTCGCCAGCGTCGCCTGCGCCTGCTCCAGCGCGGCGCGATAGGTTCTGTCATCTATGGTGAACAGCACCTGGCCCTTTTTCACCTCCTGACCGTCGGTGTAATTCACTTTATCAATGTATCCCGAGACGCGAGGGCGAAGCTGAACGCTCTCCACCGCTTCAATGCGACCGTTAAAACTATCCCACTGACTGATCGACTTCACCAGCACCTTAGCGGCGCTGACCGTCGGGGCGGGAGGCGCGGCGTTTTGCGCGACGCTGTCGTCGCAGCCGACGAGCAGAAAGGAGAGCATCATCGCGCCGAGCGCGGTCAGGTGAATGTTTCCCCAGGTTTTTTGCAGGCTCATTATTTTTATTCCGGTAATTGTAGCCGCCGGGCAAGACGCAGCGTGAGAGGCCGCGCCACTTCCTTTGTCCGGGCTGGCTTAAGGCCATTTGTGTCGATCATCGCCACAAAACTGTAACAATTTCGAATACACTATCGCGGCGATTGTAGGAAGGCGCTTAACTAAGTGCAAGAATAATTGTTGCACTTTATGTGCGGTCCTGGCTGGAGACAAAAACCGCGATCCCGGCGTGGATTTAAATGTAACAATAAAACTTGCATTTTGTGTAAAAACAGGCCACCTTTAAATGCAACTGACAAAGATGCTTTTAACCGGCTGCGCGGAGGTAACATGATGAACACTGGCGCCATCATTCAGGATCTGATCGACTGGATCGACAACCATCTTGATAGCCGTCTGGATATTGACACCGTTGCCCGACGATCCGGCTATTCGAAGTGGCACCTGCAGCGGATCTTCAAAGAACATACCGGGCAGCCCCTCGGAGAATATATTCGGGCGCAAAAGCTGCAAAAGTCGGTCGAACGCTTAGCCCACAGCAACGAGCCGATCCTCAACGTGGCGATCGCCCTCGGCTTTGACTCCCAGCAATCCTTCAACCGCAGCTTCAAGCGCCAGTATGGCCAGGCGCCCGGCGTCTGGCGCCGGAGTATCAGCCGCTCTGCAGGGCAGGCATCTCGTCAGTGATCTTCATGACCGGGGAGGATCAGTCCTGACCCGGTCCATGATCAAATTTGCTGCCTTTGCCGATGGCATAGAACTGCCCGCCTGCGACATAGTGAACGGTCCGCAGCTCGTCCGGCGCATCATCAAAAATCCAGTGTCCGTTACGGAATACCCGATCATCGCTCCAGGCGGCGACGATATCGCCCATAAACAGATTGTGCTGTTGCTGAATGTCCGGGTAGGGCATCACTTTGCACACCAGCCAGCCCGCGCAGCCTGCCACGAGGGGGATGTCGAACCCCGGCTGATAAATGAAGGGGATGGAGTCATTTTTATCCGGCGCGTCGGCATAGCTGCGCCCGCCAGCGTAAAGGACGGTTGCCATCTGGCTGACTACGGGGATCTGCACCACGTAATAGCCGCTCTTTTCCACCAGCTGACGAGTGAAGGCCTGGGGGCCGATATAGGCCACCACTTTTCGCTCGCCTGCCAGCCCAACCCAGGCGGCTGACATGACATTTTCGACGCCATTATATTTTGCGGAAATCATGGTGGTGGACCCGACCTGCAATAAACGATAGGCCTTACTTAATTCGACAGGCTGAACGGACATGGTTTTTCCTTTATGCGTGTTATTTAACGTTATGATTCTCTGGATATTTATTGAGGGCATGTTCATTTTCGGGCCCCCTTCGTAATCCACCGTGCAACGATACGCCAGTCGATTAAGCGCAAAAAGGTGCGTAAATTGTTTTCATTATTCATAATTAACGAATAATCATGCCGTCTGTCGGTAAGTTGCTTGCTTCAGGAGAGAAAGAAGGTGGATCGTATCCAGGCTATGCAGATGTTTATGCGCGTCGCGGAGGCAGGGAGCTTCGTGCGTGCCGCGGAAACCCTTTCCCTGCCTGCCTCCACTGTCACCAGTACCATTAAAAACCTTGAGAAATACCTGAAGGTGCGGCTGCTGAACCGGACCACAAGGCGGGTGAGCCTTACCCCGGAAGGGATGCAGTATCTGGCGCAGTGCCGGGAAATTCTCGCTCTAATCGAACATAGCGAATCCAGCCTGAGCGAGTCTGTCGCGCGGCCTCAGGGGCGCCTGCGGGTTGATATGCCCGCGGGCATCGCGCATTTCATCGTCATGCCGCATCTGCCGGACTTTTACCGGCGCTATCCCGATATCTACCTGATGATCGGCGTCAGCGATCGGCAGGTCGATCTGATTCAGGAAGGTGTCGACTGCGTGATACGCATGGGAGAGCTGAACAACTCCAGCCTGGTGGCCCGCCCTCTGGGCCGCTTTCGCTGGGTAACCTGCGCGTCGCCGGACTATCTCAGGGAATATGGCGTGCCGTCGTCACCGGAGGCGCTCTCTAAGCACCGGGCGGTGCATTATTTTTCCGGCCAGGCGAGACGGGCCGATGAGTTCCGCTTTGTTCGCCACGGCGAGACCTTTTCTGTACCCGTCAGCGGCAACGCCGCGGTGAATGAAACGGGGCTCTATATAAAAATGTGCCTGGCGGGCTTCGGGCTGGCGCAGCTGGCGGAGAATATCGTTGCTGACCACCTGCAGGAGGGGAGACTGGTGGAAGTGCTGACGGACTGGCAGCCGCCCCCGGTACCCGTCACATTGCTCTATCCGCACCAGCGCTTTCTCTCTCCCGCTGTACGGGCGTTTGCTGAGTGGATGAACGAGGTGGTTTGAGGGAGGTATTGCTTCCGATATAGCGCGTCGGGAGCCCCGCCAGGGAGGGGAGGGTTCCAGCAGAAATATCTGGTCTGCTGATGAATCGCTGGATATTCTGTAATGCTTTGTCTTTTTTGTGAACAGGAAAAAGTATGCTTAATACGCTACCCGATTTACACAGAAGTTTTGCAGAGCAACTGAAGCTTAAATTACAGTCTGATTCGCGGATCCACTCCCTTCTCGCCGGCGGCTCGTTTATCCATGGCGGGTTTGATCAATACTCCGATCTGGATTTCGTGGTGGTGGTCGACCCTCTCTATTATGACGAAATCATGGCTCAGCGTATGGCGTTCGCCGGAACGCTCGGCCATCTGCTACATGCTTTCACCGGGGAACACGTCGGTGAGCCTCGCCTGCTGATCTGCCTGTTTGGCCCGGAACTTCTGCATGTCGATCTGAAATTTATCACCCTGGACATGCTCACTCAGCGCGTTGAGGAGCCTGCCGTGCTATTTACCCGTGATAGCGATGCTCTCGAGCGACAGCTGGCAAAATTTAGCGCGCACTGGCCGAACATGACGCCGGAGTGGTTTGAGTCCCGAGCCTGGATCTGGCTGCATTATGCCGTGGTTAAACTGGGCAGGGGCGAACTCTTCGAAGCGCTGGGGATGCTGTCCTTCTTCCGGGAACAAGTGCTGGGGCCGATGCTGTTCCGTCGCGCCAATCTACCGCAACGCGGCGTTCGCCGAATAGAAGCCCTCGGCATTGATCCCGATGGCCTGCTGACTTCCACCCTGGCAACGCACGATCGTCACTCCGTCGGGATTGCCATTCGAAGGGCTGCTGACGCTTATGTCACTCTGCGGGCTGATGCGTTGCCTGACAATATCGCAGACGATGCAGCGCGTCGGGCGGTCCTTGCCATGCTGGACGTGTATTCTGCCAAGGGGTAAATCTATCTCTCCGGCCGCGGACGCGGCCGGAGGGTGAAAGGGTTGTGCGAGTGTCGTGGGAGGTCTAATTCTGAGAGGGGGGGTTGGCGGGTAATTGGTAGCGCGAAAACAACAGAGCTTTTCGTTGGGCCTATCAATGGGCCTAAAAGGTTCGGATTTAATGAGTTCTCTTCGGACTTCGCGGGATAAATTCAAGGCACAAAAAAGCCCACAGGGCTTGCGCCGTGCGGGCTCTTAGGACTTCATCGGATGACTCTGGTAATCACCGATGGAGAATTTTGGTGGAGCTGGCGGGAGTTGAACCCGCGTCCGAAATTCCTACATCCTCGGCACTACATGCTTAGTCAGTCTTTACATTCGCTTGCCAGCTGCGGACAGACACGCCACTAACAAACTAGCCTGATTAGATTTAACGCTTCAACCCCAGGCAGGGCATCCACGCGATCTCTTTTGGGTTTGACCTCTCTTTGATCCCCGTCTTAAGAGCGGAAGCTAGGGAGAGAGGGCTCAGAGCAGGTTATTAAGCTGCTAAAGCGTAGTTTTCGTCGTTTGCGACTATTTTTTGCGGCTTTTTACGAGGCCAACCGCCCCTCGGCATGCACCTTGGGTTTCGCAAATCCCGTCGAATCCAGAATCAGCCCCAATGTGTAGGTCAAGTATAACAGATTTGTGAATGTCGTTACCAGCCCCATCACGCAGGATTATTTCAGCAGGGTGGACGAAAAAGCAGCATCAACAAGGATATAGCGTAAGGGCCAGCGAGAGCTGGCCCTCGGGGAGGGGAAATTAACGTCCGGCGTGCTTCATAATACGCGCCTTATCCAGCGCCCATTCACGATCTTTCAGATCGGTACGCTTGTCGTGTTGTTTCTTACCTTTGGCGACGCCGATTTTCACTTTGCACCAGGCGTTCTTCCAGTACAGCGACAGGGCGACGACGGTGTAACCTTCGCGGTTAATGCGGCCGTACAGCGTGTCGAGTTCGCGCTGGTTAAGCAGCAGCTTACGAGTGCGCGTCGGGTCGCACACATAGTGGGTGGAAGCTACGGCCATGGGCGTAAAGTTGGCGCCGAACAGGAAGGCTTCGCCATCCTTCAGGATGACATAGCTATCGCCGATGTTGGCTTTGCCTGCACGCAGGGATTTGACTTCCCAGCCCTGCAGGGCGAGACCAGCCTCGTATTCATCTTCGATAAAGTATTCGTGACGGGCGCGTTTATTCAGCGCAATGGTGGCTGATCCAGGTTTGTGGGCTTTTTTCTTAGTCATAATGTCCTGAAGTCATCGTCTTATACACAGTTACCTCGATCGCATCCTGCGAGGTGTACTGCGCATCTTAGCACGAGTTGCGGCACAGCGTTTTTTTTAGCAGCAGATAAATGATATTATTTGCACTGTGTTTAAATGTGGAACCTGCTATGCCTCAGATTAGCCGTACTGCGCTGGTGCCTTTCAGCGCGGAACAGATGTATCAACTGGTAAACGATGTGAAGTCCTATCCTGATTTTCTGCCAGGCTGCACCGGTAGCCGCGTGCTGGAATTCGGGCCGACGCAAATGACGGCGGCGGTTGATGTGTCCAAAGCCGGCATCAGTAAGACCTTCACGACCCGGAATACACTGACCAGCAACCAGAGCATTTTGATGAGCCTGGTGGATGGCCCGTTCAAGAAACTGATTGGCGGCTGGAAGTTTATTCCGCTGAGCCCCGAGGCGTGCAAAATCGAGTTCCATCTCGATTTTGAGTTTACCAATAAGCTGATTGAGATGGCCTTTGGCCGGGTCTTCAAAGAGCTGGCCGCCAACATGGTGCAGGCGTTCACTTCGCGCGCCAAAGAGGTCTACAGTGCCAGCTAATATTCGTGTTGAAGTCGCCTACGCGCTGCCTGAAAAGCAGTATTTGCAGCGAGTCACCCTGGATGAGGGAGCGACGGTCGAGCAGGCGATTATCGCCAGCGGGCTATTGGCCTTGCGTGATGATATCGATCTGGCGAAGAACAAGCTGGGTATCTACAGTCGTCCGGTTAAGCTGCATGACGAAGTTCACGACGGCGACCGGGTCGAAATCTATCGACCGCTGATCGCAGACCCGAAAGAACTGCGTCGCCAGCGGGCAGAGAAAAGCGCTGCGAAGTAACCCACAGCAGCAGACCGGCTATCAGCCATAAAAAAAGCGCTCACTGAGCGCTTTTTGCTTTTCCGGGCCTTACTGACTGGTCAGCGCGGGCTTGTTATCAATGTTAGTTAACACGCCGCCGCTGTTGAACGTCAGGGTCAGGGTCTGCTGAGTCACTTTCTCGTGGCCCGGCTCCTGACGGAATACATAGAACCAGGTGTTGGTGCCGAACGGATCCGACATCATTGGCGTTCCGAGAGCATAAGCAACCTGCTGTTGCGTCATACCGACACGAATTTTTGCTACATCGTTAGGTGCCAGATAGTTACCCTGGTTGATGTCAGGACGGTAAACCACTCGTTCCAGAGTGGAACAGCCTGCGGTCAACATAAGAAGAACCGCTGCGGCAGCAGTCAGCGTTTTACAGCGCATAGTGATTTGATTCCTTTTTGGGCCCGAGCAGTACGTGGCTCATCTGTAATATGCCGATAATAATAGACCTTCGCGCCGATGGAAACCTCCGGCTGCAGGTCAGCAGGCAATTTGCTGTTCACTATGACCCTGTGAAAATCAAAAAGTTTACGCCGCAAGCAACTCTTTCGCGTTCGCCAGGGTGTTGCGCGTGACCTCGCTGCCGCCCAGCAGGCGAGCCAGCTCCTGCAGACGAGCGCGCTTATCCAGCGGCTGCATATGGGTTTCGGTCATCTCGCCATCGGTCTCTTTGCAGACAAAGAAATGATGGTGGCCGCAGCCCGCAACCTGCGGCAGGTGGGTCACACACATCACCTGCGTGGACTCGCCCAGTTGGCGCAGCAGCTTGCCGACCACGGCGGCGGTCGGGCCGCTGATGCCGACGTCCACTTCGTCGAAGATCAGCGCCGGGGTTTCCATTTTACGCGCGGTGATCACCTGAATCGCCAGCGCAATACGCGACAGTTCGCCGCCGGAGGCTACTTTCGCGATCGGCTGCAGCGGCTGACCGGGGTTAGTGGTGACGCGGAACTCAATATGATCGGCGCCGTCGGCGGTGAGATGGCGTTCATCGAAAGCGACCTCAATCGCGAAGATCCCGTGCGGCATCGAAAGTGAGTGCATACTCTCGGTGATAAGCTGGGTCAGCTCGTCGGCGCTGGCCTGGCGCAGGGCGTGCAGCTGACGCGCGGTCTCCAGCGCCAGCTGATGATGTTCGACCACCTGCTGGCTGAGGGATTCCAGCGAGTCGGCGCTATCGTCCAGCAGACGCTGCTCTTCCAGCATCGCCTGATAAACCGCCGGCAGCTCTTCCGGCATTACCTGGTGTTTACGCGCCAGCGCGATTTGCCGGGAAATCCGCTGCTCAAGTTCGAACAGACGGTTCGGATCGAGATCCAGACGGTCGTGATAGTGGCGCAGCTCGTCGCTGGCCTCGCTGAGCTGAATGGCCGCCTCTTCCAGCATATCCAGCACGCCGGAAAGCTTGCTGTCCATACCCACCAGCTCGCTGACCAGCTGCTTCGCGGTATAAAGCAGGCTCTGCAGATTGGCCTCTTCGCCGTCCGCCAGTACCGTCAGGGCGTGCTGGCAGGTGCTGAGCAGCTGGCCGCTGTTGGCCAGACGCTTGTACTCTTCGTCAATCTGCTCGAATTCTCCCGGCAGTGGGTTAAATTCGTTCAGCTCTTTAAGCTGATACTGCAGCAGATCGGCGCGGGCGGCGCGCTCCTGGCTCTGCTGCTGGTGCAGGGCCAGCTCGCGGCAACTCTGGTGCCACTGGCGGTAATGCTCGGCCATGCGCTGAGTGAGCGCATACTCACCGGTATAGCCGTCGAGCAGCGTTTTCTGGTGTTCGGGTTTGGTCAACAGCTGGTGCGCATGCTGGCCGTGGATCTGGATCAGCAGCTGGCCCAGCTCGCGCAGCTGCGAGAGCGGGACGGCGGTGCCGTTGATAAAGCCGCGCGAACGGCCGTCGGCGCTGATCACCCGGCGAAGTAAACACTCACGCCCGCTCTCCAGCTGGTTCTCTTCCAGCCAGCGCTGGGCGGCCGGAGTATCTTTCAGCGCGAAGCGCGCGCACAGGTCGGCGCGGGTGGCGCCGCGACGCACCATGTCGGCTTCCGCTCTGCCGCCGAGGCACAGCCCCAGCGCGTCGATGGCAATGGATTTCCCGGCGCCGGTTTCCCCGGTGATGGCGGTCATGCCGCTGTGGAAATCAATTTCCAGTTCACGAACGATAGCAAAATTACTGATGGTGAGTTGCGCCAACATAGCTGCCTTCCTGTATGAAAAACCAATACTGTGTTTTCGTACAGTATAGACTGGTTTTTTATCCAGTAAAGAGGCAGCGATGTAAATCAGAACAATTTTTTCGACCAGCCGAGCTTGGTGCTTAATGTATTGAAATAGCTGTAATCTTTAGGGTGAATCAGATTGAGGTGATAATCACAGCGGCGAATGAGAACGTCTTCGCCATCCTGGATCGGTAGGGCAATCTGGCTGTCGCAGCTGATCTCCAGATCGCTGCAGCGATGAGAGAAGCGCAGGCGGATGGTGCTGTCGCCGTTGATCACCAGCGGTCGCGCTGAAAGGGTGTGCGGGAACATCGGCACCAGGGTGATAGCGTCCAGCGACGGGGTGAGGATCGGGCCGCCGGCCGACAATGAATAAGCGGTGGAGCCGGTCGGGGTGGAGATTATCAGGCCATCAGAGCGCTGAGAGAACGCAAAGACTTCGTCGATATAGACTTCGAACTCAATCATATGCGCCACTTTGCCGGGGTGCAGCACTACTTCGTTGATGGCGGTGCTGATGCGTTTCTGGCAATCCTGCTGGCACACCTGGGCCTCCAGCAGAAAGCGTTTCTCGGCGATGTAGTGGCCTTCCAGCACGTCGGCGAGCTGCTGCAAGGCGTTGTCCGGGTCAAGGTCGGTGAGAAAGCCGAGGTTGCCGCGGTTAATGCCGATGACGTTAATGTCGTAACGGGCCAGGGTCCGCGCCGCGCCGAGCATATTGCCGTCGCCGCCCACCACCACCGCGAGGTCGGCCTGTTGGCCAATCTCCGCCAGCGTGCCGGTTTTCACGTTGCTGAGCTGAAGTTCATGGGCGATCTGCTGTTCAACCAGCACTTCATACCCTTTGCTGCACAGCCAGCGCCAGAGCATTTCATGTGTGGTCAGGGCGGTGGGGTGACGAGGATGTCCCACAATGCCGATACACTTGAAATGGTTCTTCATGATCTGGATGTCCTTGCGTTAAATGAAATAGTGACAATCTGTCCGCTTCCCTTGAAACCCGGAAACTGATCCCCATAATAAGCGAAGTTAGCGAGATGAATGCGAAAAAAACGCGGAGAAATTCATGAGTAGTAAAGAACAGAAAACGCCTGAGGGGCAAGCCCCGGAAGAAATTATCACGGAGCAGCACGACGACGTTGAGGCAGTAGAGCCTGAAGTTTCGGCTGAGCAGGTGGATCCGCGCGATGAAAAAATTGCGAATCTGGAAGCCCAGCTGGCTGAAGCGCAGAAACGTGAACGTGAAGTGATGCTGCGTGCCAAAGCCGACGAAGATAACCTGCGTCGCCGTACCGAGCAGGATATCGAGAAAGCGCACAAATTCGCGCTGGAAAAATTCGTCAATGAACTGCTGCCGGTGATCGACAGCCTGGACCGCGCGCTGGAAGTGGCCGACAAGGCTAACCCGGACCTGGCGCCGATGGTGGAAGGGATCGAACTGACCCTGAAATCCATGCTGGACGTGGTGCGTAAGTTCGGCGTGGAAGTGATCGCCGACACCAACGTTCCGCTGGATCCGAACGTCCACCAGGCCATTGCGATGGTCGAATCTGAAGACGTGGCGGCGGGCAACGTGCTGGCCGTGATGCAGAAAGGTTATACCCTGAACGGCCGTACTATTCGCGCCGCGATGGTGACGGTAGCGAAAGCGAAATAACGTCTGCTGCATTGCTCAACGGCTGCCCGCGGGCGGCCGTTTTTTTATGCCACCGCTCCCGGCGCGAGATAAAAAAACGGCGGGCCGCAGCCCACCGTGATGTTAATTCCTTCGCTCGCGCTACTCCGCGACGCTCTCGCGTAATGATTTCACCGGCATCACTTTCACCTGTTTGATCATGTTGTCCTGCACGTCGAGGATATCTATATCGTACTGCTCAATGCGCACGCGGGTGCCCGGGACCGGGATCTCTTCCAGCGCTTCGAGGATGATACCGTTGACGGTGCGCGCTTCATCTTCCGGCAGGTGCCAGTTAAACGCTTTGTTGATTTCGCGAACGTTGGCGCTGCCGTCGATAATCACCGTGCCGTCGTTAAGCGGGGTCACTTCCTCCGCCAGGGTGGGTGACATGGAGGTGGTGAAGTCGCCGACAATCTCTTCAAGAATATCTTCGACGGTGACCAGCCCCTGAATATCGCCGTATTCATCGACCACCAGACCGACTTTCTTTTTATTGCGCTGAAATTTCACCAGCTGGGTGCTGAGCGGCGTCCCTTCCGGAACAAAGTAGATCTCATCTGCCGCCCGCAGCATGATCTCTTTTGTGAACTCTTTCTTCTCCGTCATCAGACGGTAGGCTTCGCGAACGCGCAGCATGCTGATGGCATCGTCCAGTGAATCGCGGTAGAGCACGATGCGGCCATGCGGCGAGTGGGTCAACTGGCGGACGATAGATTTCCAGTCATCATTGATGTCGATGCCGACAATCTCATTGCGCGGCACCATGATGTCGTTAACGCTGACTTTTTCCAGATCCAGGACCGACAGCAGCATATCCTGGTTGCGCCGGGAGATTTGTGAACGGGATTCATTCACAATCGTGCGCAGTTCATCTTTGCTCAAAGCACTGCTGATGACGGTATCGGTGCGGATGCCCATCATGCGCATCAGCATGCGGGTGATGGTATTCAGCAGCCACACCAGCGGCATCATCAGCACCTGCAGGGGCGCCAGCAGGAAGCTGCTGGGGTAGGCGACCTTTTCCGGATAGAGCGCGGCGATGGTCTTCGGCAGCACCTCGGCAAATACCAGTACCACAAAGGTGAGCACGCCAGTGGCGATCGCGACGCCGGCGTCGCCGTACAGGCGCATGCCGACGATGGTGCCCAGCGCCGAGGCGAGAATGTTGACGAGGTTATTGCCGATGAGCACGAGGCTAATCAGGCGGTCCGGCTTGCGCAGCAGCTTCTCCACGCGCTTGGCGGGGCGGTTGCCTTGTTTCGCCATATGACGCAGCCGATAGCGGTTCAGCGTCATCATGCCGGTTTCGGAGCCGGAGAAATAGGCAGAGATAATCACCATGACGATCAGCGTTATGATCAGCGTGGTGGTGGAGATATGTTCCACGTAGGATTCCTTAAAAGACTTAGCTCACGAACTGCTGCAGCACGCGGCTACCAAAATAGGCCAGCGTCAGCAGACCGGCGCCAGCGACGCTGAACCAGACCACGCGACGTCCGCGCCACCCTTCATGATAGTGGCCCCACAGCAGAACGATATAGACGAACCACGCAATAATCGACAGCACCGCTTTATCAATGTTTTCGCTGCTGAACAGATTGTGCATATAAAACAGGCCGCTGCACAGCGTCAGGGTCAGTAGCACCACGCCGACCTGGGTGATGTGGAACATTTTGCGCTCGATGCTCATCAGCGGCGGCATTTCGCTGCTGAAGGCCAGCTTTTTATTCTTTAACTGGTAGTCGATCCACGCCAGCTGCAGCGCATACAGCGCGGCGATGATCAGCGTGGCGTACGAGAAGAGCGACAGGCCGATATGCACCAGCATCCCCGGGGTGGTTTCAAGGTGGGTGATATATTCGTTAGGCACGAAAGTGGCGAAGGCCAGATTGATCAGCGCGAAGGCATAGACGATAGGCAGCAGCAGCCAACCGCGATTGCGCGAGGCTACAATAGTCATCACCGTACAGATCATCAGGCTGACCAGCGACCCGACGTTCAGTAAGCTGAGGTTTTGCCCGCTCTCGCCGCCGGGGAATATCCGTGCTTCCAGCGCAAAAGCATGGCAGATCAACGCGATAGTCGCAGATAAAATCGCCATTCGCCGCCAGCTGCTGTTTTTTTGCAGCAAGCCGGGGATAATCAGCGCGAGGCTGACGGAGTAGGCGACAAGGGCGAGTAGAGCAAAAACAGGCATAGGTGTCGGCTGTTGGCTAAATAAGAAAGAGAAGCAGTATAACGTCAGCAGGCCTCTGCTCCAACCGTTGCAGCACATTCAGATTGATGTCGTGTTATACTCCGCCACATTCGTTTTGTGTGTCGCTGCGGCGACCGACCGTTTCCACCTCAGGCGAGAGACAATGTTTGATAATTTAACCGATCGTTTGTCGCGTACGCTGCGCAACATTAGCGGCCGCGGACGCCTTACAGAAGACAATATTAAAGACACCCTGCGCGAAGTGCGCATGGCGCTGCTGGAAGCGGACGTTGCGCTTCCGGTGGTTCGTGATTTCATCAGCCGCGTGAAAGAGAGCGCGGTCGGCCATGAAGTCAATAAAAGCCTGACCCCGGGTCAGGAGTTCGTCAAAATCGTCCGCAACGAGCTGGTGGCGGCGATGGGCGAAGAGAACCAGACGCTCGACCTGGCCGCGCAGCCGCCGGCCGTGGTGCTGATGGCGGGCCTGCAGGGTGCCGGTAAAACCACCAGCGTCGGTAAGCTGGGGAAATTCCTGCGCGAGAAGCACAAGAAGAAAGTGCTGGTCGTTTCCGCGGACGTTTACCGCCCGGCGGCGATTAAACAGCTGGAAACCCTGGCCGAGCAGGTCGGCGTCGATTTCTTCCCGTCTGACGTCGGGCAGAAGCCGGTGGATATCGTCAACGCGGCGCTGAAAGAAGCGAAACTCAAATTCTACGACGTGCTGCTGGTGGATACCGCCGGTCGTCTGCACGTTGACGAAGCGATGATGGACGAAATCAAGCACGTCCACGCCGCCATTAACCCGGTTGAAACCCTGTTCGTCGTCGATGCGATGACCGGTCAGGATGCGGCGAATACCGCGAAGGCCTTTAACGAAGCGCTGCCGCTGACCGGCGTGGTGCTGACCAAAGTGGACGGCGACGCCCGCGGCGGCGCGGCGCTGTCGATTCGCCATATTACCGGCAAACCGATTAAATTCCTCGGCGTCGGCGAGAAAACCGAAGCGCTGGAGCCGTTCCATCCGGACCGCGTCGCTTCCCGCATCCTCGGCATGGGCGACGTGCTGTCGCTGATCGAAGATATCGAGAGCAAAGTTGACCGCGCGCAGGCCGAGAAGCTGGCCTCCAAACTGAAGAAAGGCGACGGTTTCGATCTCACCGACTTCCTTGAGCAGCTGCGTCAGATGAAAAACATGGGCGGCATGGCCAGCCTGATGGGCAAGCTGCCGGGTATGGGCCAGATCCCGGACAACGTAAAAGCGCAGATGGACGACAAAGTGCTGGTGCGTATGGAAGCCATCATCAACTCGATGACCCTGAAAGAGCGCGCCAAGCCGGAAATCATCAAAGGCTCACGTAAGCGCCGTATCGCCGCCGGCTGCGGGATGCAGGTGCAGGATGTGAACCGTCTGCTCAAGCAGTTCGACGACATGCAGCGCATGATGAAGAAGATGAAGTCGAAAGGCGGCATGATGAAGATGATGCGCGGGATGAAAGGGATGATGCCGCCAGGCTTCCCGGGCCGCTAATACGCGTCATAATTCAAGCCGCAGATGCGTTGGCTGCGTTCGTTCACCCCGGTCACGTACTTGTGTACGCTCCCGGGGATTTACTCACTTGCCGCCTTCCTGCAACTCGAATTATTTAGCGTATATAGTTTTGAATTGATTTTTGCACAGAAATCAGTAAAATTTTCGGGCTTTTAATATGACACCGGGCTCCGTTCCTCGATGGGGCCCGGTTGTTTTATTCACACAAGAGGATGTTATGGTAACTATTCGTTTAGCACGTCACGGCGCTAAAAAGCGTCCGTTCTACCAGGTTGTTGTCACCGACAGCCGTAATGCACGCAACGGTCGCTTCATCGAGCGCGTTGGTTTCTTCAACCCGATCGCTAGCGGCGCGGAAGAAGAAACTCGCCTGGATCTGGATCGTATCGCTCACTGGGTTGGCCTGGGCGCTACTGTTTCCGATCGCGTTGCCGCGCTGATCAAAGCCGCTAACAAAGCAGCTTAATCTGTCACGGTGGTCATGATGAGCAAGCAACACACCGCACAAGCACCTGTTGATCCGATCGTATTGGGGAAAATGGGTTCTTCCTACGGTATCCGTGGTTGGCTCAGAGTGTTTTCCTCCACCGAAGACGCCGAAAGCATTTTTGACTATCAGCCCTGGTTAATCCAGAAGGCGGGTCAGTGGCAGGTTGTTGAGCTGGAAGGCTGGCGCCACCACAATCAGGACATCATCATCAAGCTGAAAGGCGTTGACGATCGTGATGCCGCGAATCTACTGACTAATTGCGAAATTATCGTGGATTCATCGCAGTTGCCGGAGCTGGAAGAGGGTGACTACTACTGGAAAGACCTGATGGGCTGCCAGGTAGTGACAACGGAAGGCTATAGCCTCGGTAAAGTCATTGATATGATGGAAACCGGGTCTAATGACGTACTCGTCATCAAGGCAAACCTGAAAGATGCATTTGGCATCAAGGAGCGGTTGGTTCCGTTCCTCGATGGGCAGGTTATCAAGAAAGTCGATCTCACTACGCGTACTATCGAAGTAGATTGGGATCCTGGTTTTTAAATTCTCCGGATAAACGGTAAAAGACGGCGCTATGTGGATTGGCATAATTAGCCTGTTTCCTGAAATGTTCCGCGCAATTACCGATTACGGGGTAACTGGCCGGGCAGTAAAAAATGGCCTGCTGAGCATCGAAAGCTGGAGTCCTCGCGACTTCGCTCATGACCGGCACCGTACCGTGGACGATCGTCCTTACGGCGGCGGACCGGGGATGCTAATGATGGTGCAACCTTTACGGGATGCTATTCATGCAGCAAAAGCCGCGGCAGGTGAAGGCGCGAAGGTGATTTATCTGTCACCTCAGGGACGCAAGCTTGATCAAGCGGGCGTCAGCGAACTGGCAACGAATCAGAAACTGATTCTGGTGTGCGGTCGCTACGAAGGGATAGACGAGCGCGTAATCCAAACCGAAATTGACGAAGAATGGTCAATCGGCGATTACGTTCTCAGCGGTGGTGAGTTACCGGCAATGACGCTGATTGACTCCGTTTCCCGGTTCATTCCGGGAGTACTGGGCCATGAAGCTTCGGCAACGGAAGATTCCTTTGCTGATGGGTTGCTGGATTGCCCGCACTATACCCGTCCTGAAGTGTTAGAAGAGATGGAAGTACCGCCAGTATTGCTGTCGGGAAACCATGCTGAGATACGTCGCTGGCGTCTGAAGCAGTCGCTGGGCCGCACCTGGCTTAGAAGACCTGAACTTCTGGAAAACCTGGCTCTGACTGAAGAGCAAGCAAAGTTGCTGGCGCAGTTCAAAAGCGAACACGCGCAACAGCAGCATAAACATGATGGGCAGGCGTGAGCCCCCAATATCAGTTTACCCAGGATAAGAGATTAAATTATGAGCAACATTATTAAGCAACTTGAACAAGAACAGATGAAGCAGGACGTACCTTCCTTCCGTCCGGGTGATACCGTGGAAGTGAAAGTATGGGTTGTTGAAGGTTCCAAAAAACGTCTGCAGGCATTCGAGGGCGTGGTTATCGCTATTCGTAACCGCGGTCTGCACTCTGCATTCACTGTTCGCAAAATTTCCAACGGCGAAGGCGTTGAGCGTGTCTTCCAGACTCACTCTCCGGTAGTTGACAGCATTGCTGTTAAACGTCGTGGTGCTGTACGTAAAGCTAAACTGTACTACCTGCGTGAGCGTACTGGTAAGTCTGCTCGTATCAAAGAGCGTCTTAACTAAGATTCGCTTTCGCGACATCCTGACAGAAGGGCTGGCCAGATGGCTGGCCCTTTTTTTATCTTTGTTGTAACCATTGTGATGTAAATCATTTACAATACGCCCTCTATTCGGAGGGGCGGTGGTCAGCAACAGTTTCCTGCAAACGACACCTAAACGGCGAGCCGCCTGGCTGGCACTGTTGGCGATCCTGTTGATCGTCGTGGCCCCCCTGATCTCCATCTCCCTGCAAAAAGACCCCATGAGCGCGATGCCCGGCATGCATCACGCCATGATGATGGACAGCTCGTCCGCGAGCATGGCGCAAATGCCCGACCACGAGATGGCGATGATGCATAGCACAGACGGCGCCACGCATACCGGACACGAACTGCCGCTGGACCATGCCGAAGCGTGTGGCTATTGCGTGCTGTTAGCCCATGTCCCGGGGCTGCTTTTCGCGCTGGCGCTGTTCGTCGCCATGCTGCTGCGGCGTATTCGCCTGCCGGCTTCTCGCCCGGTATTAAAACACTGGCACTACTTCCCCTGGCTCTACCCTGAAACCCGCGCCCCGCCGCGGCTGTCTGCTTTTTCCCTTTAATAAAAATCAATCTGCGCACGGCGCAATAACCTCTTTTGCTTTAAAAAAGGAAGAGTATGACAACCTGCACCTCGCGCGCGGCATGGTTAAACCTGCTGCGTCGCCTCCATTTCTACATCGGACTGTTTATCGGACCGTTTATCTTTGTCGCTGCCCTGACCGGCACGCTGTACGTGGCGACGCCGCAGCTGGAAAACTGGCTCTATCACGACGCGCTGCATGGCCTTGCCGACGGGACCCCGCAGCCGCTCAGCGCCCAGATTGCAGTGGCGGAAGAAGCGACCCAGGGTAATCTTCGGCTACTGGCGGTGCGGCCGGCCCCCGCGATGGGGGAGACCACCCGGATTATGTTTGTTGACCCGAGCCTGGGCGAGTCAGAATCCCGGGCCATTTTCGTCGATCCGATCTCGCTGCGGGTGAAGGGCGATATGACGGTCTACGGTACCAGCGGCATCCTGCCGCTGCGCCAGTGGATTGATTATGCGCATCGTTCGCTGCTGCTGGGCGACAGCGGGCGGTTATACAGCGAACTGGCTGCCTCATGGATGTGGGTTGCCGCACTGGGTGGCATTGCCCTGTGGGCGATGACACGTCCAAAACGGCGGATCAATAACGTCCTGCAGAATCATCGTCGGTTGCACGTGACGCTGGGCTGGGGCTTACTGCTGGGCATGCTGCTCTTCTCCGCCACCGGCCTGACCTGGTCGCAATGGGCTGGCGGTAATGTGGATAAAATGCGGGCGGCTTTCGGCTGGTGGACGCCGCAGGTGAATACCCTGCTGCACGGTGAGGCGCCGATGGCGCACGATCCCCACGCCGGGCATCATATGGACGGGATGGCCATGCAGCATCAGTCAGTGCTGCAGCCAGCGCAGTTTGACCTGGTGCTGGCGGTGGCCCGTCAGGCGGGGCTGAACGCCAGGCGGCTGGAGATCCGTCCGCCGGTTTCGAAGGAACGTGCCTGGACGGTAAATGAGATCGACCGCCGCTGGCCGACGCAGGTGGACGCGGTGGCGATCGATGGCGCCACGATGCAGGTGGTGGATCGCACCCGGTTCGCCGACTTCCCGCTGATGGCGAAGCTCACCCGCTGGGGCGTCGATTTCCACATGGGGGTCCTCTTTGGTCTGGTGAATCAGTTGCTGCTGGTAGGGTTCGGCTGCGCGCTGTGCGTCACCATCGGCGTGGGCTACCGGCTGTGGTGGATCCGCCGTCCGCCTCAGGCGGTCTGGGATCCGGCGCATTCGCTGCTGCAGGCATGGCTGTCGCTCGCCTGGCCTGCCCGTGGGCTGGTACTGGGGATAGCGTTAGCCCTGGGTCTGGCCATGCCATTGATGGGGGCAAGTCTGGTGCTGTTCATTGCCGTTGACTACCTGCGCTGGCGCGCGGCAACGGCAATGAGGATGGCGAAGTCCAGCGATTAAGCGAAGGCTTACGGCGTGCTGATGACCACCGTGACCCGGCGGTTTTCAGCGCGCCCGGCCGCCGTGTCGTTGCTGGCGATCGGGTATTTCTTGCCAAGGCCGCGGGTGACTAAATGACTGCGCGGGACATGGGCGCCTTCCGCCCAGGCATCGGCTACGCTATTGGCGCGCTTAAGCGACAGGGCTTCGTTATAGCTATCCTCACCGTAATTATCGGTGTGGCCTTCAAGGCGGCTATGGGTGATCCCGGTCGCCGCCAGCCGCGAGGCCATCGTGGTGATCTGCTGGCGGCTGTCGGGACGTAGTCGGTAGTCATTCTTATCAAACAGGATGCTATCGGATAAGCCCAGGGACCAATCGCCATTGCTTTCAGTGAAGCCGTAAGATTTCATCGCCGCCACCTGCTCGGGGGTAAATTTTCCCTGAGGAGCCTGGCAACCTGTCAAAAGCGCCGCCGCCATCAGGGCGGGGACGAAATATTTTCTGAGCATAATGAGTCCTTTATTATTTCAGCGTCTGCTGGATACGTTGGTTTTTCATGCGATACATATTCTGATCGGCAAGTTCTTGCAGTGATTCCGCGGTGGCGTGCTCCCACGCCAGGGCATAACCGACGCTCAGCGAGAGCGTGGCGCTATGGCCATTGTGCAGGTTGAATGGCGGAAGAAATTGTTCCGACAGCGCCTGGCACAGAGCCTGCACTTCGGCTTCCGAGCGCACCTCACGCAGCAGAACGGCAAACTCATCGCCGCCGAGACGCCATGCCAGATGGCGTTTTCCGGCGAAGGCCATCAGGCGGCTGGCGACCTCCGTCAGCACTTTATCGCCTGCCGCGTGCCCCCAGTTGTCATTGATCAGCTTGAAGTTATCGCCGTCAAGAAACAGTAATGCCGAGGTCTGGTGATCCACCTCGTTCTTCATCAGTTCGGCGAGCGCGTTGCGAAAGGCGGCGCGGTTAGCCAGGCCGGTCAGCGGGTCATGTAGCGAGCTACGCAACAGCTGGGCATTCTTGGCCTGCAGCTGGCGCTGCCAGTCCTCCATCTCCCCCAGCAGGCTGTTAAAGTCCTGGGCGAAAAGATGGAATTCCTCAATACGCTCCTCGGGCACCCGACGTGAGAAATGACGGTTTTCACGAATATCGTGCACAACCTCGGTGATGCTCTGCAGGGCGGTGACGATCCCCCGGTGCAGGGAGTGGGTCAGCAGCAGGGCAATGAACGAGGCGAGCAGAATGCTGCCGGTCAGTACCAGAATCGAGATACCGAGAAAGTGGCTGATCAGTTCATCAAGCGCGGTCAGTCGCAGCTCGCCGATTTGTTTGCCCTGGTGCCAGATGGGCTGCACCGTGGGCTCCGGAAACAGCCATTGACTGATAAGGCCGCTCACTTGTTCTTTGTTGGCCAGCGGTTCATGGCGCCATGCGGCGAAGTGCTGCTTCTGGCCGTTGAGCACAATCGCCTGGGAAATCTGCCCTTGCTTCCCCAGCGAAGCAAGGGTCTCCTCCGCCGCCGCGCTATCGCCAAACACCAGGGCGGCTTCGAGGCTGCGACCCATGGTCGCGGCAGTGAGCTCTAGATTTTTCTGCGCGTACTGCTTGAGCGTGAAGATTGAGGCTGTGCTTAGCAGCAGCCAGACCAGCGTCATGGAGATCACCACGCTTATCACGCTAATTCGACGAAGCGCGCGTTTAAATGTCGGGCGCGCGGTCTGTGAAAAGTCCTTATTCATGTGGTTTTTTCCGGGCAAGCATCAGGACGTCCGGGTTAACCCGGACCCCGCTGTGCGTCAGAACGTCCAGATTAACGGAGAAGCGGACCCTGTCGTCGTTGATGATCAGGCAAAACGCGCTACCAATGGAGCAATCCGTATTTTGTTCTGCGATGAGTAAAAGCGGCTTCGGGCCATAGCGGCGAGTTAATTCCGACTGTTGGGTCGGCGATTCGCTGCCAAAATAAAAACCATCGCAGGTTGTTTTTAACGCTTCTTCACTATTACGTACTATCACCGGTTGATAGGGCAAGGCATCCGGATCTTCATGAGCCAGGCTATGGGTGAAGCGTGATGAGGCAAAAATGCACAGCTTCGGCGCCCCTGTTAATGCCGGCCAACGGGTGTAGGTCACGATCCCGGAAACAATAGCGCGAACATGTTCTGAAGGTCCGGCAGCAAAAACAGGAGATACCGCGATGAGAAAAAATACAGTCAATAAAAGACGGTGTAATACTGTCATTAACGCTTCCGTCAAATTCGCCATAGCGCGGGAAAAGCCGCTGCCGATGCCCGGCGCAGAATACCACTGTTAACAAAACCCGTCATTACATGCGCCCTTTGCTTTGGGACAAATCTCACCAGGATTTTTCGTAATCGCGATCGCGATAGCGCGCAAGTTTGCTGTGAATTTTGGTTGTGTAAACATTTTAGTACATATTTTGTCGAATTAAGTGGCAATTAATTTGCTGGTGTAAATTAAAATTTACGGAATATGGATTGAATTCTTTACTTTGTGTGGTATCGTTACGCCATGCCCGCTGAGGCACCCTTTATCGCAAACGAGCTACACAGGATCGCAATCATGCAAAAAGACGCGCTGAATAACGTACATATTACCGACGAACATGTGTTAATGACCCCGGAGCAACTGAAGGCGGAATTCCCGCTAAGCGTTGAACAGGAAGCGCAGATTGCGCATGCCCGTGAGACTATCTCCGATATTATCGCCGGCCGCGATCCGCGCCTGCTGGTGGTTTGCGGCCCTTGCTCGATCCACGATCCGGAAGCCGCGATTGAATATGCTCGTCGATTTAAAGCTCTTGCCGCAGAGGTCAGCGATAGCCTCTACCTGGTGATGCGCGTCTACTTTGAAAAACCCCGTACCACTGTCGGCTGGAAGGGGCTGATTAACGATCCGCACATGGATGGTTCGTTTGATGTTGAAGGCGGCCTGAAGATTGCGCGTCGTCTGCTGGTCGAGCTCGTCAATATGGGACTGCCGCTGGCGACGGAAGCGCTGGATCCGAACAGCCCGCAATACCTTGGCGATCTGTTCAGCTGGTCTGCTATCGGCGCACGTACCACGGAATCACAAACGCACCGCGAAATGGCCTCTGGCCTGTCGATGCCGGTCGGCTTTAAAAACGGTACCGACGGTAGTCTGGCGACGGCCATCAACGCCATGCGCGCCGCGGCGATGCCGCATCGTTTCGTCGGCATCAACCAGGCCGGGCAGGTCTGCCTGCTGCAAACGCAGGGTAATCCGAACGGCCATGTGATCCTGCGCGGCGGTAAGGCGCCGAACTACGGTCCGGAAGATGTGGCGAAATGCGAAAAAGAGATGGCGCAGGCGGGACTGAAACCGTCGCTGATGGTAGATTGCAGTCATGGGAACTCCAATAAAGATTTCCGCCGCCAGCCAGCCGTGGCTGAATCCGTTGTCGCACAGATCAAAGATGGCAACCGCTCCATTATCGGCCTGATGATCGAGAGTAATATCCACGAAGGCAATCAGTCCTCTGAACAGCCGCGTGAGACGATGAAATACGGCGTTTCGGTGACGGATGCCTGCATCAGCTGGGAAACCACCGATGCGCTGCTGCGTGAACTGGATAAGGATCTCCGCGGCCATCTGGCGGCCCGTTTGGTGTAAGAGGAAAGTATGGTTGCTGAACTGACCGCGTTACGCGATCAAATTGATGAAGTGGATAAAGCGTTGCTTAGCCTGCTGGCTAAGCGTCTGGAACTGGTGGCCGAAGTCGGCGAGGTGAAGAGCCAGTATGGTCTGCCGATTTACGTCCCGGAGCGCGAGGCGGCGATGCTCGCCTCCCGGCGTGAAGAGGCGGCTGCGCTCGGCGTACCGCCGGATCTGATCGAGGATGTTCTGCGTCGCGTGATGCGGGAATCCTATTCCAGCGAAAACGACAAAGGCTTCAAAACCCTGCACCCGAATCTGCGGCCGGTGGTCATCGTCGGCGGCGGCGGGCAGATGGGGCGTCTGTTTGAGAAGATGTTAACGCTGTCCGGCTACCAGGTGCGTATTCTGGAAAAAGACGATTGGGCCCGGGCGGCGGATATCGTCGCCGATGCCGGCATGGTCATCGTCAGCGTACCGATTCACACCACCGTGGAGACGATCGGCAGGCTGCCGCCGCTGCCGGCGGATTGCATTCTGGTAGACCTTGCCTCGGTGAAAGCGGAGCCGCTGCAGGCGATGCTGGCAGCGCATCAGGGCCCGGTTCTTGGCCTGCACCCGATGTTCGGTCCGGACAGCGGCAGCCTGGCGAAGCAGGTGGTGGTCTATTGTGATGGCCGCCAGCCGGAGGCCTATCAGTGGTTCCTCGAACAAATTCAGGTTTGGGGCGCGCGGCTGCACCGCATCAGCGCCGTTGAGCACGATCAGAACATGGCGTTTATTCAGGCGCTGCGCCACTTTGCCACCTTCGCCTATGGCCTGCACCTGGCAGAAGAGAATGTGCGTCTTGAGCAACTGCTGGCGCTTTCGTCACCTATTTACCGGCTGGAGCTGGCGATGGTGGGGCGCCTGTTTGCCCAGGATCCGCAGCTGTACGCCGACATTATTATGTCATCGGAAAATAACCTGGCGCTGATTAAGCGCTATTACCAGCGTTTCGGCGAAGCGATTGGCCTGCTGGAGCAGGGCGATAAGCAGGCGTTTATCGACAGCTTCCGTAAAGTCGAACATTGGTTTGGCGATTACGCTCAGCGTTTCCAGAGCGAGAGCCGCACGCTGCTGCGTCAGGCGAACGATAATCGGCAGTAAAGCGAAAAAGATGTATACAATAAAGCCAGCGACCGCTGGCTTTTTTTATAGGGATGACAACGATGGCTGAACCACAACCGCTGTTTGACTACACCGGATACCTGCCGGAATGCCCGACCTGGAGCGAGGCTGAACAGGCCCTCTACTGGGCCGATATCATGGAGTGTGAAATCCACCGCTACGATACCCGCAGCGGCGAACACCAGGTGCTGCAGTTTCCGGAGGAGGTCGGCTGTTTCTCCCTGCGTGAGAAGGGCGGATTTATCGTTGCATTACGCAGTGGCATCTGGCTGACCGACGCCCACGGCCTGCTGCGGCGGAAAGTCTGTGATAATCCGAGCAATCCGGAGCTGGCGCGGTTTAACGATGGTGGGACCGATCGCGAGGGGCGTTTTTATGCCGGCACCTTCTGGGGGCCGGGGGATTACAACGGCGCGCTGCTGATGCGAGTCGATAATGACCTGAAGCCGAAAGTGATCCAGTGTGATATCCATGGCGCCAACGGTCTGGCGTTTAGCGCCGACCAGCGCTGGATGTATACCTCTGATACGCCGAACGCCGTGATCTACCGTACGCCGCTGGATGAACAGGGTGAGCCTGGACGACGCGAGGTGTTTCGCCGTTTCCAGCCGGGCGAAGGCATCCCTGACGGGGCGGCGATCGATGTGGAGGGCTGTTACTGGAGCGCGATGTTTGACGGCTGGCGGATTGCTCGTTTCTCGCCGCAGGGCGAGGAGCTGGAGACTTACCCGATGCCGGTTCGTTGTCCGACAATGGTCTGCTTCGGTGGGGCGGATATGAAAACGCTCTATATCACCACAACCCGGGAAAACATGGAGGACGATGAGCTGGCGAAGTACCCGCTGTCAGGCGCCATCTTCACCCTGCCGGTTGCGGTGGCAGGGATGAAGAAATTACCGTTCCGCGAACGTTAAACCGGATCCACTGGCACCACGTTTTCGCTGGGGTAGCAACCGAGGACCTTCATGGAGCGGGTGATTTCCGCCAGCTCCTTTAATGCCTTGCGCATGGGCAGCGAGTCCAGGTTGGCCTGAATATCGAGATAAAACATCTCTTCCCAGGGATTGCCGTGGATCGGGCGAGATTCCAGTTTGGTCATGATCAGATTGTGGTTGCGCAGCACCAGCAGGGCTTCCACCAGGGCGCCCGCCTGCTGACCGGTCGCCATTAACAGCGTGGTCTTGGCCGGAACCTGATCGGAGACGTTCACCGCTTTGCGCGCCAGGACGAGGAAGCGCGTGATGTTCTGCGTCTGGTTGGCCTGGCAGTGCTCCAGCACCTGCAGGCTATACAGGGCGCCACCCGCTTCGCTGCCCAGTGCCGCAACGGCCGGGGAGTTCGCCTGCGCCACTTTTTCCATTGCCGCCGAGGTGCTCTCGGTATATTCAATCTTCCAGTGCGGGTAGCGGCTCAGATACTGGCTGCACTGCTGGAACGGCTGCGGATGGCTGTAGACGGTCTGAATTTTATCGGCATCCGTCGAGGTGCTAACCAGCACGCAATGATCGATAGGGATCGTCAGCTCGCCAACGATCGACAGGCTGGTGTGCTGCAGCAGATCGTAGACGTCGTTGATCCCGCCAGAGCTGGTGTTTTCAATCGGCACCACGGCGTAATCGGCCTGGCCGGTCTCTACCTGATTAAAAATATCGGCGAACTTCGCGCAGCCGCTCTCAATAAACTGCTCAAAATGGCGAGCGGCGTACTGACGCGCCGCCAGATGCGAATAAGAGCCTTTAGGGCCAAGGAAGGCCACGCGGGCCGAATGCGGATTAATTTTATTCAGATGCTGCTGCAGCAGGGTTTGTTGGGTCAGGACGGAGTCTTCGATGATCAGCTGGAACAGGCGGGTGATGTAGTGCGCATCCAGATTATGGCGCTTGCCGATGGTCATCAGACGCTCCAGCAGATCGCGTTCGCGGTCAATATCACGCACTGGACGGTGAGAGGCCAGTTTGGCTTTACCAACCTCAACAGCCAGCCCGCGGCGCTCCGCCAGCAGAGCAAGCAGTTTCTCGTCCAGTGCGCTTATCTTATCGCGCAGCGCCAGTAATGGGTTTTCCTCGGTCATAGATGTTGCCTTTGTTGTTATCAAATAAAAAAGGCCTCCCGGGTGGGAGGCCTTATTGTTCGTCTTCGCATTCTTTCTTATACGACGAATTGCCTCCCGGTCAGGGGAAGGTAAAAAAGAATGCGAAGAAGAACGGGACACGTTTCATGGTAAATTCCTTGAGGTAGTGGGGATTACAGTACCTGTACTGTTTTCACTCTGTCAATAAAAAACGCGCCCGAAGGCGCGTGGCATGACACAACTTAAGTTAAGGATTACTCTTCTTCTTCCACAAAGCCTGCCTCTTTCACCGATGTTGCGGCGCGGCGGGCTTCCCCTTTGTGTTGCACTTTATTCAGCTGCCGTTCCAGCTTGTTGATCAATTCGTTAATGGCGGCGTACATATCTTCATGACGCGCACTGGCAACCAGATGACCGTTTGGCGTATTGATGGTTGCATCAGCGATAAAACCCTGCGGCTCCTTAGACAGAATGATGTGCGGGTTGATTAAATGAGTTTGCCACTTATCCAGTTTGGCGAGACGGTCTGCGACATGCTGGCGGATTGCCGGAGTAATTTCCATTTGTTTACTGGTAATGTTCATTGTCATAAATTTTACCTCTTGTCTTTCCCGTCTTGGTGAATCCAGCATACCTTTCCCAATGTCAAAAAGCGTGATCTAAATCACATTTTATTGTCACTTTTTGTCAACGAATTCATTTTGTGAGACAGGGCAGGAAGAAGTGAGATTTTACTTGTCGAACCCGGTAAAGCAGGCCATATTTGATGAGTTAACCCGGCGCTAAACCGCTTCAGCTTGACGGGATAAAGTATAAAAAAACGGCAGCCACTGGCTGCCGTTTGCGATCCATGAATCAGACTCAGGTGTTCTTGCTGTTCGCGGCGATTATCTTCGCGACTTTGTCCGCCTGGGCGTTCATTTGCATCTGACGATAGGCGTTTTCCATCTTCGGCAGGGCATCGCGGGTGGCCTGGGTATCCGGATAGTTACGCATCATACCTTCCACGCGGTTCACGACGGCAACCCATGCGCCACGGTCGGTGTAGTAATCCACGACCGACAGCTCATATTTGGCCAGGCGATCTTTCAGGAACACCATACGTTTATAGGCGTCAGTGGCGTACTGGCTGTTCGGGTAACCACGCACCAGTTTGGAGAAGTCATTGAAGGCATCGCGCGCGTGCTGTGGATCGCGGTCAGAGCGATCGACACCAAAGAAGCCCTGCAGGGCGCTGTCATCCAGGGCCATGTTGGTCAGGCCGCGCATATAGATGACGTAATCGATATTCGGGTGGGTGGGGTTCAAACGCATGAAGCGATCGATGGCCGCCTGAGCCAGCGGCAGATCGGCGTTTTTGTAATACGCATAAATCAGATCCAGCTGTACCTGTTGGGAATAAGGGCCGAATGGATAACGGTTATCCAACGCTTCCAGTTGCGTTATCGCCTGTTTCCAGTTACCGTCCTGCAGTTTTTGCTGGGCGGTCGCGTAGATTTCATTCGGCGGATTATCAGGCACCTCTTCCTTAGAGCCGGAGCAACCCACCAAAGCCAGGCTCAGTGTGGCGGCTGCCACCAGGTATTTCATGCGCGTCATGACGTTTTGACTTCCTCAAAATGTTTATGCGGGAGAATCTCTGTTCCTGCTCCCGATTAAGACCAGCTACAATAGCACACTATATTAAACGGCAAAGCCGTAAAACCCAACGTTAAACGAAGAAGCTGTATATGGCACAACGAGTACAACTCACCGCAACGGTGACCGAAAATCAACTCGGTCAACGCTTAGATCAGGCTTTGGCCGAATTGTTCCCTGATTATTCGCGATCGCGGATAAAAGAATGGATCCTGGACCAACGCGTATTAGTCAATGGCAGCATTGGCGATAAGCCGAAAGAAAAAGTGCTGGGGGGAGAGCACATCGCTATCGATGTCGAAATCGAAGAAGAGGCGCGCTTCCAGCCGCAGGATATTCCGCTCAATATCGTTTACGAAGATGATGACATCCTCGTGATTAACAAACCGCGCGATCTGGTTGTGCATCCTGGCGCGGGCAACCCTGACGGTACTGTGCTGAATGCGCTGCTGCACTACTATCCGCCGATCGCCGATGTGCCGCGCGCGGGGATCGTGCACCGTCTGGATAAGGACACCACCGGTCTGATGGTGGTGGCGAAAACCATTCCGGCACAAACCCGGCTGGTGGAGTCGTTGCAGCTGCGCGAGATCACTCGCGAGTATGAAGCGGTGGCCATCGGTCATATGACTTCCGGTGGCACAGTGGAAGAGCCGATCAGTCGTCACCCGACGAAACGTACCCATATGGCGGTGCATCCGATGGGCAAACCGGCGGTGACCCACTACCGCATTATGGAACATTTCCGCATCCATACCCGCCTGCGCCTGCGCCTGGAAACCGGTCGTACGCACCAGATCCGTGTGCATATGTCGCATATCACCCATCCGCTGGTGGGTGACCAGGTATATGGCGGCCGGCCGCGTCCGCCGAAGGGCGCGTCGGAGGAGTTCATCACCGCGCTGCGTAAATTCGACCGTCAGGCGCTGCACGCCACCATGTTGCGTCTGTATCACCCGATCACCGGCATTGAAATGGAGTGGCATGCGCCCATCCCACAGGATATGGTCGAGCTCATCGAGGCGATGCGTGCCGATTTTGAAGCCCATAAGGACGATATTGACTGGTTATGACTAAACTGATTGTACCGCAGTGGCCGATGCCCCGCAGCGTGGCGGCCTGTAGTTCGACCCGCATTGGCGGCGTGAGTCTGCCGCCCTATGACTCGCTCAACCTGGGCGCCCATTGCGGAGACAATCTGCAGCATGTTGAAGAAAACCGGCGGCGGATGTTTGCTGCCGGTGGCTTGCCGTCTTACCCGGTTTGGCTGGAGCAGGTTCATGGCACCGATGTTCTGACGCTGGACGGCGGACCCTATCCATCGAAACGCGCAGATGCTTCTTATAGTCGTACGCCAGGCACCGTCTGTGCGGTGATGACCGCCGACTGCCTGCCGGTCCTGTTCTGTAACCGCGACGGCACCGAAGTCGCCGCGGCGCATGCGGGATGGCGCGGCTTATGCGAAGGGGTTCTGGAAGAGACGGTTGCCCGTTTCGCCGATAAAGCCGAAAACATGATGGCGTGGCTGGGCCCTGCCATTGGTCCGCAGGCATTTGAGGTGGGGCCGGAAGTCCGGGATGCCTTTATGGCGAAAGACGAGAACGCGCACCGGGCTTTTCGTCCGGCAGGCGAGAAATATTTTGCTGATATCTATCAACTGGCTCGGCAGCGTCTGGCAAACGTCGGCGTTGAGCAGATTTTCGGCGGCGATCGCTGCACGCTAAGCGAAAAGGATGATTTTTTCTCTTACCGGCGCGACAAGACCACCGGTCGTATGGCAAGTTTCATTTGGCTGATATAACCTAGAGAATCAAGACGATCCAGAAGGCAAACTTATTTTTCGCATAGTTCAGGTCTTTAACCTTGAATAATTGAGGGATGACCTCATTTAATCTCCAGTAGCAAATTTGACCTGTTTATGGGAGGAGTTATGCGTCTGGATCGTCTTACCAATAAATTCCAGCTTGCTCTTGCCGATGCCCAGTCACTCGCACTCGGGCACGACAACCAATTCATCGAACCTCTTCATTTAATGAGCGCCTTACTGAATCAGGAAGGGGGATCGGTACGTCCTTTATTAACCTCGGCGGGCGTCAATGCCGGGAAACTACGCACTGACATCGAGCAGGCCTTGAGCCGTTTACCGCAGGTGGAAGGCACCGGCGGCGATGTACAACCTTCTCAGGATTTAGTGCGGATCCTGAACCTTTGCGACAAGCTGGCGCAAAAGAAAAAGGACAACTTTATTTCGTCGGAACTGTTCGTTCTGGCGGCGCTTGAATCGCGCGGTACGCTGACCGACCTTTTAAAATCCGCCGGAGCAACAACCGCCAACGTGACTCAGGCGATTGAACAAATGCGCGGAGGTGAAAGCGTGAACGATCAGGGTGCCGAAGACCAACGTCAGGCATTGAAGAAATTTACCGTCGATCTGACCGAGCGAGCCGAGCAGGGCAAGCTGGATCCGGTGATCGGCCGTGATGAAGAGATTCGCCGTACCATCCAGGTACTGCAGCGTCGTACCAAAAACAACCCGGTACTGATTGGTGAACCCGGGGTGGGTAAAACGGCAATCGTCGAAGGACTGGCGCAGCGTATCGTCAACGGCGAAGTACCAGAAGGGTTGAAAGGCCGTCGGGTATTGGCGCTGGATATGGGGGCGCTGGTGGCCGGGGCGAAATACCGCGGTGAGTTTGAAGAGCGTCTGAAAGGCGTGCTGACTGACCTGTCAAAACAGGAAGGCAACGTCATTCTGTTTATCGACGAACTGCATACCATGGTGGGCGCTGGTAAAGCCGACGGCGCGATGGATGCGGGTAACATGCTGAAGCCGGCGCTGGCGCGTGGTGAACTGCACTGCGTCGGGGCGACAACGCTTGATGAATACCGTCAGTACATCGAAAAAGACGCCGCGCTGGAACGTCGCTTCCAGAAAGTGTTCGTCGCCGAGCCGACGGTAGAAGATACCATCGCTATTCTGCGTGGCCTGAAAGAACGTTACGAGCTGCACCACCACGTGCAGATCACTGACCCGGCGATTGTCGCGGCGGCGACCTTGTCGCATCGCTATATTGCCGACCGTCAGCTGCCGGATAAAGCCATCGACCTTATCGATGAGGCGGCGTCCAGCATTCGTATGCAGATCGACTCCAAGCCGGAAGAGCTGGACCGTCTCGATAGACGTATTATCCAGCTGAAACTGGAACAGCAGGCGCTGAAGAAAGAGTCTGATGAAGCGAGCCTGAAACGTCTCGATATGCTCAACGAGGAGCTGGCGGATAAAGAGCGTCAGTACTCGGTACTGGAAGAAGAGTGGAAAGCGGAAAAAGCCTCTCTCTCCGGCACCCAGACTATTAAAGCCGAGCTGGAACAGGCGAAAATCGCTATCGAACAGGCGCGTCGCGTCGGCGATCTGGCGCGGATGTCCGAGCTGCAGTACGGCAAAATTCCGGAACTGGAGAAACAGCTGGCGGCTGCCACTCAGTCCGAAGGGAAAACCATGCGTCTGCTGCGTAATAAAGTGACGGATGCTGAGATCGCCGAAGTGCTGGCCCGCTGGACCGGTATCCCTGTCTCCCGGATGATGGAAAGCGAGCGCGACAAACTGCTGCGTATGGAGCAGGAGCTGCATCATCGGGTGATTGGCCAGGATGAGGCGGTTGAAGCGGTATCGAACGCCATTCGCCGTAGCCGCGCTGGGCTATCCGATCCGAACCGGCCGATTGGTTCGTTCCTGTTCCTCGGTCCAACCGGGGTCGGTAAAACCGAGCTGTGTAAAACGCTGGCTAACTTTATGTTCGACAGCGACGACGCGATGGTGCGTATCGATATGTCCGAGTTTATGGAGAAACACTCCGTCTCGCGTCTGGTCGGTGCGCCTCCGGGATACGTCGGCTATGAAGAGGGCGGTTACCTGACCGAGGCGGTGCGTCGTCGTCCTTATTCCGTCATTCTGCTGGATGAAGTGGAAAAAGCGCACCCGGATGTGTTCAACATTCTGCTGCAGGTACTCGACGACGGGCGTCTGACCGACGGGCAGGGGAGAACGGTCGACTTCCGTAATACGGTGGTCATCATGACCTCGAACCTCGGTTCCGATCTGATTCAGGAACGGTTTGGCGAACTGGACTACGGTCATATGAAGGATCTGGTACTGGGAGTGGTAAGCCAGAACTTCCGTCCGGAGTTTATTAACCGTATCGACGAAGTGGTGGTCTTCCATCCTCTGGGTGAGAAACACATTGCTTCTATTGCCCAGATCCAGCTGCAGCGTTTGTATAAACGCCTGGAAGAGCGTGGGTATGAAGTGCGGATGTCCGATGAGGCGCTGAAGTTGCTGAGCGCCAACGGTTACGATCCGGTATACGGCGCGCGGCCACTGAAACGCGCTATTCAGCAGCAGATTGAGAACCCGTTAGCCCAGCAGATCCTTTCCGGTGAGCTGGTTCCGGGGAAAGCTGTCGAGCTGGTGGTGAAAGACGACCGTATTGTGGCAGTGCAGTAAATCACAAAACGACAAAAACGGGCCCAACGGGCTCGTTTTTGTTTAAAAACCAGGCAAGAATTAAAGCTCAACACCTGGTTTGGTTGAAAAGTGAGCGGTTGAATTCTTTTTTTGAATTTATCCTTGTCACTTCAGAATTACTCCCTATAATGCGCCTCCACTGACACGGAACAACGGCAAACAAACCGCCGGGTCAGGAGGATTCAACGACGGAAATCGACGTTGAAAGCCGACAGAGAAAAGCAAAATAAGCGCTTGACTCTGAATGAGGAAAACGTATTATACGGGACCTCGCGACAGAGCGCTAAAGCGCGTCGCAACTGCTCTTTAACAATTTATCAGACAATCTGTGTGGGCACTCAAAGTGACATGGATTCTTAACGTCCTCGGACGAAAAATGAATACCAAGTCTCTGAGTGAACATACGTAATTCATTACGAAGTTTAATTCACGAGCATCAAACTTAAATTGAAGAGTTTGATCATGGCTCAGATTGAACGCTGGCGGCAGGCCTAACACATGCAAGTCGAGCGGTAGCACAGAGAGCTTGCTCTCGGGTGACGAGCGGCGGACGGGTGAGTAATGTCTGGGAAACTGCCTGATGGAGGGGGATAACTACTGGAAACGGTAGCTAATACCGCATAACGTCGCAAGACCAAAGTGGGGGACCTTCGGGCCTCATGCCATCAGATGTGCCCAGATGGGATTAGCTGGTAGGTGGGGTAACGGCTCACCTAGGCGACGATCCCTAGCTGGTCTGAGAGGATGACCAGCCACACTGGAACTGAGACACGGTCCAGACTCCTACGGGAGGCAGCAGTGGGGAATATTGCACAATGGGCGCAAGCCTGATGCAGCCATGCCGCGTGTGTGAAGAAGGCCTTCGGGTTGTAAAGCACTTTCAGCGGGGAGGAAGGCGATAAGGTTAATAACCTTGTCGATTGACGTTACCCGCAGAAGAAGCACCGGCTAACTCCGTGCCAGCAGCCGCGGTAATACGGAGGGTGCAAGCGTTAATCGGAATTACTGGGCGTAAAGCGCACGCAGGCGGTCTGTCAAGTCGGATGTGAAATCCCCGGGCTCAACCTGGGAACTGCATTCGAAACTGGCAGGCTAGAGTCTTGTAGAGGGGGGTAGAATTCCAGGTGTAGCGGTGAAATGCGTAGAGATCTGGAGGAATACCGGTGGCGAAGGCGGCCCCCTGGACAAAGACTGACGCTCAGGTGCGAAAGCGTGGGGAGCAAACAGGATTAGATACCCTGGTAGTCCACGCTGTAAACGATGTCGATTTGGAGGTTGTGCCCTTGAGGCGTGGCTTCCGGAGCTAACGCGTTAAATCGACCGCCTGGGGAGTACGGCCGCAAGGTTAAAACTCAAATGAATTGACGGGGGCCCGCACAAGCGGTGGAGCATGTGGTTTAATTCGATGCAACGCGAAGAACCTTACCTGGTCTTGACATCCACAGAACTTTCCAGAGATGGATTGGTGCCTTCGGGAACTGTGAGACAGGTGCTGCATGGCTGTCGTCAGCTCGTGTTGTGAAATGTTGGGTTAAGTCCCGCAACGAGCGCAACCCTTATCCTTTGTTGCCAGCGGTCCGGCCGGGAACTCAAAGGAGACTGCCAGTGATAAACTGGAGGAAGGTGGGGATGACGTCAAGTCATCATGGCCCTTACGACCAGGGCTACACACGTGCTACAATGGCATATACAAAGAGAAGCGACCTCGCGAGAGCAAGCGGACCTCATAAAGTATGTCGTAGTCCGGATTGGAGTCTGCAACTCGACTCCATGAAGTCGGAATCGCTAGTAATCGTAGATCAGAATGCTACGGTGAATACGTTCCCGGGCCTTGTACACACCGCCCGTCACACCATGGGAGTGGGTTGCAAAAGAAGTAGGTAGCTTAACCTTCGGGAGGGCGCTTACCACTTTGTGATTCATGACTGGGGTGAAGTCGTAACAAGGTAACCGTAGGGGAACCTGCGGTTGGATCACCTCCTTACCTTAAAGAACCTGCCTTTGTAGTGCTCACACAGATTGTCTGATGAAAGTAAAGAAGCAAGGCGTCTTGCGATTGAGACTTCAGTGTCCCCTTCGTCTAGAGGCCCAGGACACCGCCCTTTCACGGCGGTAACAGGGGTTCGAATCCCCTAGGGGACGCCACTTGCTGGTTCGTGAGTGAAAGACGCGTGCCGATATATCTCAAAACTCATCTTCGGGTGATGTTTGAGATATTTGCTCTTTAAAAATCTGGATCAAGCTGAAAATTGAAACGACACATCTTTAATGGTGTGTTCGAGTCTCTCAAATTTTCGCGACACGAAAATGTTTTACGAAACATCTTCGGGTTGTGAGGTTAAGCGACTAAGCGTACACGGTGGATGCCCTGGCAGTCAGAGGCGATGAAGGACGTGCTAATCTGCGAAAAGCGTCGGTAAGGTGATATGAACCGTTATAGCCGGCGATGTCCGAATGGGGAAACCCAGTGCAATTCGTCACACTATCGTTAACTGAATACATAGGTTAACGAGGCGAACCGGGGGAACTGAAACATCTAAGTACCCCGAGGAAAAGAAATCAACCGAGATTCCCCCAGTAGCGGCGAGCGAACGGGGAGCAGCCCAGAGTCTGAATCAGCTTGTGTGTTAGTGGAACGGTCTGGAAAGTCCGACGGTACAGGGTGATAGTCCCGTACACCAAAATGCACAGGTTGTGAACTCGAAGAGTAGGGCGGGACACGTGGTATCCTGTCTGAATATGGGGGGACCATCCTCCAAGGCTAAATACTCCTGACTGACCGATAGTGAACCAGTACCGTGAGGGAAAGGCGAAAAGAACCCCGGCGAGGGGAGTGAAAAAGAACCTGAAACCGTGTACGTACAAGCAGTGGGAGCACCTTTATGGTGTGACTGCGTACCTTTTGTATAATGGGTCAGCGACTTATATTCTGTAGCAAGGTTAACCGTATAGGGGAGCCGCAGGGAAACCGAGTCTTAACTGGGCGTTAAGTTGCAGGGTATAGACCCGAAACCCGGTGATCTAGCCATGGGCAGGTTGAAGGTTGGGTAACACTAACTGGAGGACCGAACCGACTAATGTTGAAAAATTAGCGGATGACTTGTGGCTGGGGGGGAAAGGCCAATCAAACCGGGAGATAGCTGGTTCTCCCCGAAAGCTATTTAGGTAGCGCCTCGTGAACTCATCTCCGGGGGTAGAGCACTGTTTCGGCTAGGGGGTCATCCCGACTTACCAACCCGATGCAAACTACGAATACCGAAGAATGTTATCACGGGAGACACACGGCGGGTGCTAACGTCCGTCGTGAAGAGGGAAACAACCCAGACCGCCAGCTAAGGTCCCAAAGTCATGGTTAAGTGGGAAACGATGTGGGAAGGCACAGACAGCCAGGATGTTGGCTTAGAAGCAGCCATCATTTAAAGAAAGCGTAATAGCTCACTGGTCGAGTCGGCCTGCGCGGAAGATGTAACGGGGCTAAACCATGCACCGAAGCTGCGGCAGCGA
>NZ_KB976100.1:3258935-4060115 GCF_000398905.1 Klebsiella sp. KTE92 | reverse complement strand
CTCCCTGAGACTATAAGTCTCCTGAAGGAACGTTGAAGACGACGACGTTGATAGGCCGGGTGTGTAAGCGCAGCGATGCGTTGAGCTAACCGGTACTAATGAACCGTGAGGCTTAACCTTACAACGCCGAAGATGTTTTGGCGGATTTGAGAGAAGATTTTCAGCTCTGATACAGATTACTCGATGCGTCCGTGAGACGTGTTGATAAAACAGAATTTGCCTGGCGGCGATAGCGCGGTGGTCCCACCTGACCCCATGCCGAACTCAGAAGTGAAACGCCGTAGCGCCGATGGTAGTGTGGGGTCTCCCCATGTGAGAGTAGGGAACTGCCAGGCATCAAATAAAACGAAAGGCTCAGTCGAAAGACTGAGCTTTTTGTTTTTGCGTTTTAACAAGAACCCCGTCCCGAAAGGTGCGGGGTTTTTTGCTGTGTGGGGTATATCTCCCCGGTGGCGCTGCGCTTACCGGGGCTACGGATTCGCACCCGCCCTGCACGACCTGTAGCCCGGACAAGGTGCGCAGCACCGCCTCCGGGGAAAACCCTGCCATATCCGCCCCATTATCTTCATTCAAAGCAACATAAAACCCCGTCATGGTAATCCCTTCATCATAATCTACTTTTTCCTTGCCCCTGCGCTGGCGTTAATCGCGAAAACCACTCTTACGAAAAAAAATGTGAATACAGTCACATATAACGATATAACAATTATATAACATTTAGTTCACTAACTAATTTGTCTACGTGACGTGGTACGCCCGACAAGACAGATTGCAGTCTTTGCTGGAGCAATATAACAATGACAGAAAGTAGCATTACCGAACGGGGCGCGCCGGATCAGGCCGATACCCGTCGTCGTATTTGGGCAATAGTTGGCGCTTCCTCGGGGAATCTGGTTGAGTGGTTTGATTTTTACGTTTATTCATTCTGCTCGCTCTATTTCGCCCATATCTTTTTTCCATCTGGCAATACCACCACCCAACTGCTGCAGACGGCAGGCGTATTTGCCGCCGGATTCCTGATGCGTCCCATCGGCGGATGGCTGTTTGGTCGAATCGCCGACCGCCGCGGACGTAAAGCCTCTATGCTTATCTCGGTGTGCATGATGTGCTTTGGCTCACTGGTGATTGCCTGTCTGCCGGGTTATGCGGTCATCGGCACCTGGGCCCCGGCGCTGCTGCTGCTGGCGCGTCTGTTCCAGGGGCTGTCTGTTGGCGGAGAATACGGCACCAGTGCGACCTATATGAGTGAAGTCGCGGTGGAAGGTAAGAAAGGCTTCTATGCCTCCTTCCAGTACGTTACGCTGATTGGCGGTCAACTGCTGGCGGTATTAGTGGTTGTCGCGCTCCAGCAGGTGCTCAGCGATGAAGATCTCCATGCCTGGGGATGGCGTATTCCTTTTGCTCTTGGGGCGGTACTGGCTATCGTCGCGCTGTGGCTGCGTCGCCAGCTGGACGAAACCTCAAAGCAGGAGACCCGGGCGCTGAAAGAGGCTGGATCATTTAAAGGGTTGTGGCGCAATCGCCGGGCCTTCGTGATGGTGTTGGGCTTTACCGCCGCCGGATCGCTGACCTTCTACACCTTTACTACCTATATGCAAAAGTATCTGGTCAACACGGCGGGCATGACGGCTAGCACCGCCAGTGTGATCATGACCGCGGCGCTATTCGTTTATATGCTGGTTCAGCCGCTGTTCGGCGCCTTTTCGGATAAAGTTGGCCGTCGCACCTCCATGCTGTGCTTTGGCGTGCTGGCGACGTTATTTACCGTGCCTATTCTCAGTGCTCTGCAGAAGGTGAGCTCACCGTATGCCGCCTTCGGACTGGTGATCTGCGCCTTGCTGATCGTCAGTTTCTATACCTCTATCAGCGGCATCCTGAAAGCAGAGATGTTCCCGGCTCAGGTCCGCGCGCTTGGGGTAGGGCTTTCCTATGCCGTCGCGAACGCGCTGTTCGGCGGCTCTGCGGAGTATGTCGCGCTGTCGCTTAAGTCGGCGGGGATAGAGCACGCGTTCTACTGGTATGTGACGGTGATGGCGGCCATCGCCTTCCTGGTTTCCCTGATGCTGCATCGCAAGGGAAAAGGCCTGCGCCTGTAACGCTTACTGGTGCGCCAGTTGCCACACAGCATAGCCGGTGGTCGCGCCGGCGACATCCCAGGCGAAATCTTTCCAGCTCCAGCCGCTCCCTGCCGGGCGGCTGTCCCAAAGCTCTTTTGACGCGCCAAGACTGATGGAAAACATCAGGCCAATGGCGGCGCTGCGGTCCCGGCTGTAACCCTGATGTTGCGCATACTCATTGCCGGCGGCAGACAGCATCGCCGAGGCCAGAAAATGCTGGGCTTTGTCCTGACCGGACCATGCATCATTTGCCATGTGGCTGCAGCCCGTTAACAGCAGCGATGTCATCACTATTATCGAACGCATAGCGCTTCCAGAAAAAAGCCCCGTCGACGCGGGGCTGATAGTCAGAGAATACGGCTGATCAACCGGTCAATGCGGATCCGTCGCAGGCGGCGGATCAGTTTTCGCACTTTCACCGGATAGTCGGCGATACTTTGCAGATCCCGATAATGTTTCACTACCGTGGTGTGGGTGCGGATGAGCTTCAGCTCTTTTTCCCGCATGGCCCCCAGCTGCCGCTTTGGATCGTGGATCAGAATGGCGTTTTCCAGATCGAGCCGCCAGGCGCGTGGGTTAAGGTTGTTGCCAGTGAGCAGCATCCACTCATCGTCAACCCACATGCCTTTCAGATGGTAGCTGTTATCGTCATCCTTCCACAGGCGAACGATCAGCTGATCGGTATTGACATAATATTGCAGTCGGCTGAGGAAACGCCGCAGGTTGATCTCATACAGATAGGGAAGCGCACCGATAATTTTAAACGGTTGATCTTCCGGAATGTAGAAATCGTTAGCGGTTTTATCGCCGACAATAATCTCCACCTGTTTACCGTCCCGCAGCAGCTGGATGATATTTCTCACCAGTACGGCAGGGAGGTTGAAGTAGGGGGTACAGATCGTCAGCTTGTGCTCGGCACAAGGCATCAGGTGAAAAATAGTTTTGTTCAGCAGGCTGGATTTCCCCAGTCCTACCAGCGGGGTGACGGAGAGTTCTTCGTCACCAGCGGTGCCGACAAAATGGTAGCTGCGGTCGCGGAGCTCCTGACGGTACTGGCGAATGTCGTTTTTGATTTCCGGGCTTTTTGGCCGATCCGGTCTGTCGAGACGATTAACGCCGCGCCCCTGAACCAGATTATTGTCGACCCAGTCGAACATGACGTCCGCCATTTTGCCGTTACGGATGCACTGATAGCGGTCATAACGGTACTTGTCGTGCTGATGCAGATAAACATCGTTCAGGCTGGCGCCGCTGTAGAGGACGCTGTCATCGATAATAAAGCCTTTGAAATGGAGAACGCCGAGCGCCTCCCGGGTATTAATCGGCACGCCGTAAACGGGGATATCCACACCTGGGTTTTCATCGGCCATCCGGCAATACCAGTCGGCATTGGTGTTGGAGGCGGCGGCGCCGATACGACCACGTTGAGCACGGTGCCAGTCTACCAGAACGCGGACATCCAGTTCCGGACGCTGGCGTTTGGCGTCGTAGAGAGCCTGCAAAATTCCTTTTCCGCCATCATCTTGCTCCAGGTAGAGCGCAATAATGCATATACGCTGAGTGGCGTGGGCAATCCGGGTCAGTAACGCTTCCCTGAAATCCGCAGGGGTGTAAAAGAACTCTACATCATCAACTGACTGAGAAAGCTTAGGGAGTTGGGCAAGGTGTTGTTGATGTTTATTACGCTTAAATTTTGACAACATCACAGTGCGTTTCTTCTCTGTTTATTGAAGGGTCTTCTGTACCATGCAGACGACGTAAGCGGGCAATAATACCATTACTACCCGCTAATGTGGTCAACAATTGCGGTCAGCGTGACGCGATTATCCCTGATTCAGGGGCAGCGATAGACTGACAATCCCATCTTCCAGCTGAATATCAACGGTGAATCCCAGCTTTCTGGCCAGGCCGATCATGCCTCTGTTATTCGGCATCGTAATGCCATTAAGGCGTTGCAGGCCATGGCTTTGTGTATAAGCGATCAGCTTTTCCAGCAGCCTTCGCCCCAGGCCTAACCCTTTTAAATCTGAACGGACCAGAACGGCAAACTCGGCGTCAATATTGTCGGGATCGGATATCGCCCGCGTTACGCCGAGAATTTCGCTCTTCTCTGCGGTGGTCCTGACGGCAACAAACGCCATTTCACGATCGTAGTCGATCTGCGTCATATTGGCTAAATCGTCGTGGGTAAATTCGTTGATCTCACTAAAATAGCGATAATAGAGATCTTCTTTGGTGACCTGAGCGATAAACGCGAGCAGCTGCGGCTCATCTTCCGGAAGGATCGGCCGAAACAGGCAGCGATCGCCATTTTTCATTACCACCCACTCCTCCTGCTGTTGCGGATAGGGACGAATCGCAAGGCGGCTTTCACTGTCGCCGTCAAAGGGGGCCAGGCCTAGCGTGACGTCCAGCGCCGTAAACTCGTTGCCGGAGGCGAGCAGGGGATGAATGTCCAGGCGCTGGATCTCCGGGCAGTCGACGATCAGATTCGATACCTGAACCAGCAGCTGGCTCAGGCCCGCGATATCCAGCGGGCGCAATGCGCTGCGACCGCGGATCTTTTTATTTTTGATCGCCTGGATCACCAGATAACGCGCCAGGTTCATATTCAACGGCGGCAGCGCCACCGCGGCCTGATCCTCGGCCCGCCACTCCACGCCGCCTTCGCCCAGCATAATCAACGGGCCGAAGACGGGATCGTGTTCAACCACCACTCTCAGCTCCTGGGCGCCGGCGCGATTAGCCATACTCTGCACCAGCAGACCATGGATGCGCGCCTGGGGCCAGGCCAGTCTGACGCGATCGATCATCGCATCTGCCGCCTGCTGCACCTCGGCGGCGGTACGCAGATAGAGCATGACCCCCTGTACTTCCGATTTGTGCGGGATATCCGGAGAACGCAGCTTCAGCGCGACCGGATAGCCTATCTGCTCAGCGATATGCACTGCTTCTGCGCTGTCAGCGGCAATCCATGTCGGCAGAGTATGGATGCCATAGGCCCGGAGCACCGGGCTGACCTCATGGGTATCCAGCGTGGTGGCGCCGTCATCTATCGCTTGCTGCAGCAGAGCATGCGCTTCGCTGGTATTGGCGGTTAACGAATCCGGTAGCACCGGCGTCTCGCGCAGTTGTTTCTGGTTGCGACGGTATTCCACCATATGCATAAAAGCGGTGATCGTGCCCTCTGGCGTACGGTAGGTTGGGAGGCCGGCATCGCTGAATAAACGTCGCGCTTCCTGCGAGGAAAATTCGCCGCACCAGTTGGTCAGCACGGTGACATATTTACCGCGCGGATGATGCTTCAGGGCATCAATCAGGGCCAGCGCACTCTCCGTGCCCGGCGCGGCCGCGCTGGGCGAGTGGATCACCAGCAGCGCGTCATAGTCCTGACTGTTGAGCAAAATATTCACGGCCTGCTGATAATGTTCGCTGCTGGCATCATCGCGCAGATCTAATGGGTTGGCGATCTCGACGCCAACCGGCAACGCCTGGTGCAGGGCGTCGCGGGTCTCCTCGCTGAGGACCGCCAGTTTGCCATTCCGCAGCCAGAGTTCATCCAGCGCCAGCGCCGCCGGAGCCGCGCCATTGCTGACGATCATCAGCTTTTCACCGCGTAGCGGGCGCATATGGCTGAGCGTTTCCACGGCGGAGAACAGCTCATGGGTGTCCTGCACCCGCAGCAGGCCAGCACGCTGTATGGCTGCATCCCATGCCGGATCCATCCCGGAGTTGACGTGCAACAGCTTTTGCGCCGCGGGGCTACGGCCGCTTTTAATCACCAGGATAGGCTTGTTTCGCGAAGCGCTGCGCGCAGCGGAGACAAATCGGCGCGCATCGCTTAGATGCTCGAGGTAAAGCAAAATGGCGCTGGTCTTGCTGTCGCGGGCCAGAAAGTCCAGCAGGTCATCGACATCAATGTCCAGGCTATCGCCCAGCGCGATGAAGTAGGAAAACCCCATCTCGCGCTGCTGCGCCCAGTCAAGGATGGTATTAGAGACGGCGGCCGACTGCGAGATAAAGGCCAGTTTACCGCGATGGATCGCGACCGGCGAGAAGCTGGCGTTCAGGCCTTGCCACGGCGCCAGCAGTCCCAGGCTGTTCGGGCCGAGCAGGCGCATCTGATAGCGCGCGGCGCATTCGAGCAGCGCCGGATACTGTTCCGGCTGCGAAGAGAGAATGATGCAGGTTTTACACCCTTTCTGCCCTAAGGCTTCGAGCAATTCGATATTACGCCGGGCGTTAGTACAGAGCACCGCCAGATCCGGCGTAAACGGCAGGCTCTCAATCGTGGGCCATGCCAGCACCCCGAGCACCGCCTTCCAGGCGGGGGTCACCGGCAGTACCGGGCCATTGAAACCGCCGGCTAACAGGTTGCGCATCATGAGATAGCCAGCGCGCTGCGGCTTCATTGATGCGCCAATAACGGCGATGGACTTTGGTCGCAGCAGTGCTTCCAGGCCTCGTTGGCTCATACCGGTCTCCTTTCATCCCAGTGACCGAATGATTTTAAACGTTTTCCACCTGGTCCGCTGTGATACTGCCCTTATGCTGGGTTTTTCCCGCCAGATAGCGGGTCCGGAAGCGGGTGAAGTGCTCGCCAAGCGCAGCGGCGGCCGGGGCATCGCCCGCCAGATCCAGCAGGGCGATGGCTACTTCCGCGGTACAGTATTGTCCGTCGGCGTGCGCCTCGCGCAGATGATAGGCAGAGATGCGTGACAGATCGACGGAGATTATCGGTAGCGCGTCAAGATAAGGGCTCTTGCGGAACATTTTGCGCGCTTCGGTCCAGGTGCCGTCGAGCATAATAAATAGCGGCGGCTTGCCGGACGGCGGCGCGCTCAGGATCTGGCGCTCCGGCCCGGCATAGGAGGCAGGGAAAACCACCATCGGTTGATAATCAGGATGCGCGACCAGATCGAGCAGCGCCTGCGGCGGCTCGGTTCTCGACCATTGAAAAGCCTCGGTATCAGGCAGAATATCGGCGATGAGCCGGCCGGTGTTGCTGGGCTTCATCGGTTCTGTATCAAACATCACCAGGCAGAAGCGGCTGGTGGCCTGCGCTGGCACTAATGTTGCGCACAGGCACTGCTTGAGCGGCAGCAGGCAGCGCTGACAGCGGCGGATGCGGTTGCCGCGAGCAAGGAAAGGCCGGGTAGCACGCGCGAGGCGTTCAGCGCGCAGGCGAAGGACTGCGTTTTCAATCATGGGAGTCGCTAGAGAAAAACGCTATTGTCGCAGAGGTGAAAACGGGGCACAAGCGGTGCCCCGGAAGGATTACTGTTGGCCGGCTTCGTTCAGCCAGCTATCAAATGGCGCTTTTGGCACCGCGCCATTGAGCATGTCGATCACTTCGCCATTTTTGAACATCATAATGGTCGGGATGCTGCGGATACGAAACCGGGCGCTAAGCTCACGTTCCGCTTCGGTGTTGACTTTCACAAAACGCATCTTCCCGCTACGCTCTTCCGCGACATCTTCAAAGATCGGCGCGAAGCTACGGCAGGGGCCGCACCATGGCGCCCAGAAATCGACAACGACCGGCAGATCGTCCTTTAAGAGTTTATCCAGCGTTGCCCCGGTCGCGTTGATGACGTCGCCGTCAAAAAGATCGTGACCGCAGCGTCCGCACTTTGCGCCATCCGCGCTACGATCGTCCGGGAGGCGGTTCAGAGCCTGACAACTGGCACAAACGGTATTCATAACTAACCTCTGGTTATGGGTTGCAACGTGGCACGTGGCCGATATGTTTCTGTGATGTTACATATTATCGATTAAGTGTTATTTAAGGACAATGCGTTTTGTTCGATGAGTGCAATAGAGGCCGGCTTTTAAACGAAATCATGGCGAAGCGATGACACATCGGGTAATCTGCGCGCTTCGCGCAGCGCAGGTGGAGAAAATTGATGAGCGACGAACTGAAAAATAAAAGCGGCAAGGTCAAAGTGATGTATGTCCGCAGTGATGATGATTCTGACAAACGCACCCATAACCCACGTACCGGGAAAGGGGGAGGTCGTCCAGGAAAATCTCGTGTTGACGGCCGCAGCCGCCCTGCGCGTGACGAACGAAACAGCCGCGGCGACGATCGCAAACGTGACGACCGTAAGCGTGACGATCGCAAGCGCGATGATTTTCATCGTGACGATGCGTCTCCGTGGCGTACCGTTTCCCGTGCTCCTGGCGATGAGACGCCGGTAAAAGAAGATCACGGCGGGATCAGCGGGAAGAGCTTTATCGATCCGGAAGTGCTGCGTCGTCAGCGTGCGGAAGAGACCCGCGTGTATGGCGAAAACGCCTGCCAGGCGCTGTTCCAGAGCCGTCCGGAAGCTATCGTTCGCGCCTGGTTTATTCAGAGCGTCACGCCCCGCTTTAAAGAGGCGCTGCGCTGGATGGCGGCCAACCGTAAAGCCTATCATGTGGTGGACGAAGCCGAGCTGGCGAAAGCTTCCGGCACCGAGCACCACGGCGGGGTCTGCTTCCTGATCAAAAAACGCCACGGCACCTCTGTTGCCCAGTGGGTCGCGAAGGCGGCAGAAGAAGATTGCGTTCTGGCGCTGGAAGACGTGGGTAACCCGCACAACCTCGGGGCGATCATGCGCAGCTGCGCGCACTTCGGCGTGAAGGGCGTGGTGGTTCAGGATGCTGGCGTGCTGGAGTCCGGGGCGGCGATCCGTACGGCGGAGGGCGGGGCGGAGCATGTTGAACCGATCACCGGCGACAGCTTTATCGATACCCTGGATCAGTTCCGCAAAGCGGGCTACGCGATTGTCTCAACGTCCAGCCATAATGGTACGCCGCTGTTTAAAGCCGAGCTGCCGAAGAAAATGGTGCTGGTGTTAGGCCAGGAGCGTGATGGTCTGTCCGATGCGGCGATTTCCAGCTCCGATCTCAGCGTTGCCATCAACGGTACCGGCAATGTCGAAAGCCTGAACGTCTCTGTGGCGACCGGCGTCCTGCTGGCAGAATGGTGGCGTCAGAACAAGGCGTAATTCGCCTGCCTGAATGCGAAAAAGCCAGCTGATGCTGGCTTTTTTATGGCTGTCGATCACTCGCTTTCGGCGGGGAGGACCGGCATCCAGTCGATCGGCGCTTCGCCGCGGTCAGCCAGCCACTGGTTGGTCTGTACGAAATGGTTGCTGCCAAAGAAGCCGCGATGCGCAGAGAGCGGCGATGGGTGCGGCGCCTTCAGCACGCAGTGGCGCTGACGATCGATAATCGCGCCTTTCTTCTGCGCATGAGAACCCCACAGCAGGAATACCACCCCCTCGCAATGCTCATTGATTAACGCGATAACCTTATCGGTAAAGGTCTCCCAGCCGAGGCTGGCGTGCGAGTGCGCCTGCCCGGCGCGGACGGTCAGGACCGTATTAAGCAGAAGTACGCCCTGACGCGCCCAGCTTTCGAGATAACCGTGAGTGGGGCGAGTAAAACCGGGGATCGTGGCCTCCAGCTCTTTGTACATGTTCAAGAGCGAGGGCGGGATCGCGACGCCCGGGCGAACCGAGAATGCCAGACCATGGGCCTGACCCGGGCCGTGATAGGGATCCTGGCCGAGAATGACGACTTTGACGTCGCCCAGCTCGGTAAAGCGAAACGCATTGAAGACGTCTTTTTGCGGTGGGTAGATGGTGATCCCGGACTGGCGCTCTTCGGCGACGGTCTTCAGTGTATTGAGAAAATAGGGTTGTTGCTTTTCATCCGCCAGCACGTCATGCCAGGTTAAAGAGGTGGTCATCTTGCTCTCCTGCAAAGGGTCATCGCTATAGCTTAACGGCTTCTTTCTACAGAACAAAATCGGCACGGCTTGATGTGGGCTTTTATGCAAAAAAAATTGAAAATTTACAAAATTATTTATGAGACCCCATGGCCTAACTTGATGTAAAACAATAAAATCCCCCTATACCCACTTTGTGTGAGTGGTTTTTATTGATTTATATCAAGGAATGCCGAGGGTGCGGCTGATATATATACACTCATACAACAATGGTTTTACCAATTGGCCGCGAAGAGGCCAAAATCGAATAAACACTGCCTGGGAGGCATCAAATGATTACTGGTATCCAAATTACTAAAGCGGCAAACGACGACCTGCTGAACTCTTTCTGGCTGCTGGACAGCGAAAAAGGCGAAGCGCGCTGCCTGTGTGCCAAAGGTGGTTTTGCGGAAGACGACGTGGTGGCGGTGAGCAAACTGGGTGAAATCGAATACCGTGAAATTCCGGTAGACGTGAAACCAGAAGTTCGCGTGGAAGGCGGTCAGCACCTGAACGTGAACGTGCTGCGTCGCGAAACTCTGCTGGACGCGGTTGAGCACCCGGAAAAATACCCGCAGCTGACCATTCGTGTTTCCGGCTATGCGGTACGCTTCAACTCCCTGACTCCGGAACAGCAGCGCGACGTTATCGCCCGTACCTTTACCGAAAGCCTGTAAGGCTGAAGCCAGATGTGAAAACGCCGGGATGTCCCGGCGTTTTTTTTACTCTTCAGTGGACGTTGATGGCGTCCCGGCCGCGCTTGGCTTACGGCGCTTACCGATATTTTTGGTGTCGCGGTGGCGTTTCTTCACCCGCGGTTTCTCTTTTTCTTTCTCTTTTTTCTCGGCGCGCTTCGCCAATACTTTCTTCGACGGTTTACCGGTTAACTTCTCGCTCGGCGCGCGGGTTTTCGGTCGCAATTCATCAATCACGCGGGCTTTCAGCGGTTCTTCAACGTAGCGGCCGATCTTGCCCAGCAGCAGGTGGTCATGCGCTTCAACCAGCGAAATGGCGATGCCTTTTTTACCGGCGCGGCCGGTACGACCGATACGGTGCAAATAGATATCGGCGGTGCGCGGCATGTCGAAGTTAAACACGTGGCTGACATCCGGGATATCAATACCGCGTGCGGCGACGTCGGTGGCGATCAGCACGTTCACGCGACCATCGGTCAGGCGTTTAATCGCTTCGTTGCGCTTAATCTGCACCATCTCGCCCTCCAGCCAGCAGGTGTTAATCCCTGCTTCGTGCAGCTTAGCGGCGAGTTCGTGAACGCGCTCGCGCTTACGCACGAAGACGATGGAGCGGGTTGCTTCCGGCTGCTTCAGCAAATGAATCAGCAGCGCGGTTTTATGCTCGATATCGTCGGCGCGATAGTACCACTGATGAATTTTTTTACGTTCGCGGGTCGATGGGGTAGCGGAGACTTCAACCGGCTCTTCCAGCAGGCGTTCGGCAAAATCTTTGATCGCATCGCCTTCCAGCGTGGCGGAGAACAGCATGGTCTGCTTGCGCCAGCGGGTTTCACCGGCGATGGTTTCGATATCCTGAGCAAAGCCCATGTCCAGCATGCGGTCGGCTTCATCGAGGATCAGGGTCTCGACGGCGCGGCAGTCAAAGTTCTCTTCTTTAATATACTGCAGCAGGCGACCGGTGGTAGCGACCACGATATCCTGGTTTTCGCTGAACACTTCCGCGTGGTTCATGTACGCTACGCCGCCGGTAATGGTGGCGATATCCAGATGGGTATGCTTCGCCAGCTCGCGGGCGTGGTCAGCCACCTGCATCGCCAGCTCGCGGGTCGGCGTCAGGATAAGAATGCGCGGCGGCCCGGATTTCTTACGCGGGAAATCGAGCAGGTGCTGCAACGCTGGCAGCAGATACGCCGCCGTTTTACCGGTGCCGGTCGGCGCTGAACCGAGAATGTCACGGCCATCAAGCGCAGGCGGAATAGCGGCGGCCTGAATGGCTGTCGGGCGAGTGAAACCTTTATCCTGGAGGGCTTCCAGCAGGTTTTCGTCGAGTTCAAGTTCGGAAAAAGTCGTTACAGTCATGTTCTACCTCTGAGTGGGCCGCCGATTATAGACGTTACTGACGTAATGTTCATCTGTTTGTAAGGCTATCTGTTCTCCGGTATTGTGCATAGCCTTACGTTCAGGAGTTTTGTCGGCAAGGTTATTGAGGATGTCTCAGTCGAAGTTTGCGCTGCCGCGCAATGGTTTTACCTTCAAACAGTTCTTTGTCGCCCACGATCGTTGCGCGATGAAGGTGGGCACTGATGGCATTTTGCTTGGCGCCTGGGCGCCGATTGCCGGGGTGAAGCATGTGCTGGATATTGGGGCGGGCAGCGGCCTGCTGGCGCTAATGCTCGCCCAGCGTACCGGTCACGATGTGCAAGTCGATGCGGTCGAACTGGACGAGGAGGCAGCCGCTCAGGCGCGGGAAAATGCCCTCGCGTCACCGTGGTCTTCGCGCATAGAAATCTGCCAGGCCGATATCCATCAGTGGCAGCCGTCGCAAACCCGACGCTATGAACTGATAATCAGTAACCCGCCTTTTTTTGCCGAAGGCGTGCCATGCGCTACCTCGCAGCGGGAGCAGGCGCGGTATACCACGACGCTCGATCACGCCTCCCTGCTGACCTGTGCCGCAGAGCATATCACCGAAGAAGGTTTTTTTTGCGTGGTGCTGCCGGTGGATATCGGTAATGCGTTTATCGAGCGGGCAACGGCGATGGGGTGGCATTTGCGACTGCGCACTGACGTGGCGGAGACCGAACTGCGGCCGCCGCACCGGGTGCTGCTGGCGTTCTCCCCGACGGCAGGAGAGTGTTTCTGCGACAGACTGGCGATCCGCGGGCCAGAGCAGCAGTACTCTGAAGGGTTTACTGCTCTGACCGGGGATTTTTATCTCTTTATGTGAGCCAGGGGCGACAGTATCGACGGGCCGCTGTTCGGCAGCGGCTGCGGATAGTCGAGGGTATAGTGCAGCCCGCGGCTCTCCTTACGTAACATCGCGCAGCGTACGATAAGCTCCGCCACCTGCACCAGATTGCGCAGCTCCAGCAGATTATTCGAGACGCGGAAGCGGGCGTAATACTCATCCAGCTCCTGCTGGAGCATAGTAATGCGCCGCAGGGCGCGCTCCAGTCTGCGCGTCGTGCGCACAATGCCGACATAATCCCACATCAGCAGGCGCAGCTCGTGCCAGTTATGCTGGATAACCACCAGTTCATCCGGGATCTCCACCTGACTTTCATCCCACGCCGGCAGGGTGGTGACCTTCTGGGCCAGCGGCAGGCGCCGGGCGATATCCTCCGCGGCGGACCAGCCGTAGACCAGACACTCCAGCAGCGAGTTCGAGGCCATGCGGTTGGCGCCGTGCAGCCCGGTATAGCTGACTTCGCCGATGGCGTATAAGCCATCGACGTCAGTACGGCCATTATCATCCACCATCACGCCGCCGCAGGTGTAATGTGCGGCGGGGACGACCGGCACCGGATCTTTGGTTAAATCAATTCCCAGACCGAGCAGCTTTTCGTAAATCATCGGGAAGTGCTGGCGAACAAACGCCTCGGGTTTATGGCTGATATCAAGGAACATACAGTCAACGCCCAGGCGCTTCATTTCATGGTCGATGGCGCGGGCGACGATATCGCGCGGGGCCAGCTCGCCGCGCTCGTCAAAGTCCGGCATAAAGCGGGTGCCGTCCGGGCGTTTAAGGTGGGCGCCTTCGCCGCGCAGCGCTTCAGTAAGCAGGAAATTGCGTGCCTGTGGATGATACAGCGCGGTGGGGTGGAACTGGTTGAATTCGAGATTCGCTACCCGGCAGCCCGCCCGCCAGGCCATCGCAATGCCGTCTCCGGAAGAGACGTCAGGGTTAGTGGTATATTGATAAACCTTGGCGGCCCCGCCGGTCGCAAGCACCACCGCCTTCGCGCTGCAGGTTTCTACCCGCTCTTTATTGCGGTTCCAGATCCAGGCCCCGACCACCCGGCGCGTGCCCGGCAGGCCAATCTTGTCCGAGACAATCAAATCAACGGCATTGCTGCGCTCAATGATGCGGATATTCGGATGAGCAAGGGCTTTATCGACCAGCGTTGTCTCTACCGCTTTGCCGGTAGCGTCGGCGGCGTGAAGAATGCGTCGATGGCTGTGCCCCCCTTCGCGAGTGAGATGGTAGCTCTCTTCTCCATTGGCCTGGACCTGGGTGTCAAACAGCACGCCCTGATCGATAAGCCATTGTACGCACGGTCTGGCGTTGCTGGCGACGAAGGTGACCGCATGGCGATCGCAGAGTCCCGCGCCGGCGATCAGCGTATCTTCAACATGGGATTCGATACTGTCCGTCTCATCGAAGACGGCGGCAATCCCGCCCTGCGCATAGAACGTCGAACCTTCGCTGATCGGCCCTTTACTCAGCACCGTCACCGAACTGTGCTCCGCCAGGCGCAGCGCGAGGGAGAGACCGGCAGCGCCGCTGCCGATAATCAACACATCACAAGAGAAGTCAGGAGTGGTATTCATCGTCTTTGTTTAATTTACTAAACACATTTAGCTCACAATAGCACCAGCGCGTGAGGAATCGTACATATTTTTTTGCCTGGTGTTGTGACGGCTAAACAGAAGGGGCCGGGAAAAGGGGCGTTGTGCGGTAAAAAAGAGAAGTGGAGCAGGTTGTTAGCATTGGATTTTATAGTGAAATAAACACTGTGTTACGATACCCTTCAGTCGGGCCTGCGCTTTTTCTTATTGACTAACCTGTTGTTTAGCAACCTGGGCATATAATGATTGATAACGATCTGCCGCCGTTGCCAGACAAAAAACAAAAGCGTAACGGAACTTTATTGTTTTCATGCACTCCAACAGTCAGCTTGCTCATAATGCAGATTTTGGGTGGTGTTTTGAAGACGCATGGGAATTGGGTTTGGGGAGACATTACCTCGGATGAGCGAGCAGTTAACGGATCAGGTCCTTGTTGAACGGGTCCAGAAAGGAGATCAGAAAGCGTTTAATTTGCTGGTGGTGCGCTATCAGCATAAGGTCGCGAGTCTGGTTTCCCGCTATGTACCGCCGGGCGATATCGCTGACGTTGTTCAGGAATCGTTCGTTAAGGCATGGCGTGCGCTGGACTCTTTCCGGGGAGATAGCGCTTTTTACACCTGGTTATACCGTATCGCCGTCAACACGGCGAAGAATTATCTGGTTGCTCAGGGACGCCGTCCGCCGTCCAGCGATGTTGACGCCAACGAGGCGGAAAACTTCGAAAGCGGCGGGGCGTTGAAAGAAATTTCGAACCCTGAGAACTTAATGTTGTCAGAAGAACTGAGACAAATAGTTTTTCGTACCATTGAATCGCTCCCGGAAGATTTACGCATGGCAATTACGTTACGGGAGCTGGATGGCCTGAGCTATGAAGAGATAGCCGCTATCATGGATTGTCCGGTTGGGACGGTGCGTTCGCGTATCTTCCGGGCGCGAGAAGCTATTGATAATAAAGTTCAACCGCTTATCAGGCGTTGACGATAGCGGAATACTGGAAAAGGGTATCAGGCATGCAGAAAGAACAACTTTCGGCTTTAATGGATGGTGAAACGCTGGATAAAGAACTGCTCAACGAGCTGAGCCGTTCCTCTGAGATGCAAAAAACCTGGGAGAGCTATCACCTCATTCGCGATACGCTGCGTGGCGATACCGCAGAGGTGCTGCAATTCGATATCTCCGCCCGGGTGATGGCCGCCATTGAAAATGAGCCCGTTCGTCAGACGGCGCCGCTTATTCCTGAATCTCAGCCCGCACCCCACCAGTGGCGGCAGATGCCGTTCTGGAACAAAGTGCGTCCATGGGCCAGCTCACTCACCCAAATGGGCGTTGCCGCCTGCGTATCGCTTGCGGTTATCGTCGGCGTCCAGCACTATAATGGGCAATCTGATGCGACTCAGCAGCCAGAGGCGCCAGTGTTCAATACCCTGCCGATGATGGGTAAAGCGAGCCCGGTAAGCCTTGGCGTGCCGGCTGACGCATCAGCGGGTAGCGGCCAGCAGGCGCAAGTCCAGGAACAGCGCCGCCGGATTAACGCCATGTTGCAGGACTATGAACTGCAGCGCCGCCTGCACGCTGAGCAGCTGCAGTTTGGCCAGGCCCAGACTCAGCAGGCAGCAGTCCAGGTGCCGGGTTATCAAACTTTAGGAACGCAATCGCAGTAATGAAGCAACTTTGGTGTGCCATGTCGCTCATGGCAGGCAGCCTGTTGTTCTCTGTCAACGCCTCGGCTGATACATCGTCCGGGGCGTTGTTGCAGCAGATGAACCTGGCCAGCCAGTCCCTCAATTATGAGCTGTCTTTCGTCAGCATCAATAAACAAGGCGTTGAGTCGCTGCGCTATCGTCATGCGCGACTGAACAATCAACCGCTGGCGCAACTGCTGCAGCTGGACGGCCCGCGCCGGGAAGTGGTCCTGCGCGGCACGGAAATCAGCTATTTTGAACCCGGTCTCGATCCTTTCACCCTCAACGGCGACTACATCGTCGATTCGCTGCCATCGTTGGTTTATAGCGATTTCAAACGCCTCTCCGCTGCGTATGATTTTATCTCCGTTGGCCGTACTCGTATCGCTGATCGCCTCTGCGACGTGATCCGCGTCGTAGCTCGCGACGGTACGCGCTATAGCTTTATCGCCTGGCTGGACGCCGAGACCAAACTGCCTCTGCGCGTCGATTTGCTCGACCGCGACGGTGAAACGCTGGAGCAGTTCCGGGTTGTCTCCTTCAACGTTGGCGATAACGTCAGCGCCAGCATGGAGACGCTGGCAAAAGCGAATCTACCGCCGCAGCTGTCCGTCCCTGAAGGGGGCGACAAAGCCAACTTCAACTGGGCGCCAACATGGCTTCCCCAGGGGATGGCTGAAGTTTCCAGCAGTCAGCGCCGTCTGCCCACTTTTGACGGTCCAGTCGAATCACGTCTCTATTCCGACGGCTTGTTCAGCTTCTCGATCAATATCAACCGCGCCACGGCGGCCAGCAGCGACCAGCTGTTGCGCACCGGCCGACGTACCGTCAGCACGACGGTACGCGATAATGCGGAGATCACCGTGGTGGGCGAACTGCCGCCGCAGACGGCGAAGCGTATCTCTGACAGTATTAAATTCAAGGCAGTACAATGATTAAAGAGTGGGCCACCGTGGTTTCCTGGCATAACGGCGTGGCGCAGGTGCACTGCGACGTTAAAGCCTCCTGCAGCAGCTGCGCTTCCCGTGCCGGCTGCGGTAGCCGGGTGTTAAACAAGCTGGGGCCGCAGACCAGCCATACCATTAGCGTGCCCTGCGAGCAGCCATTGGCCGCGGGGCAAAAAGTGGAGCTGGGGATCGCTGAAAGTAGCCTGCTGGGCTCAGCGCTGCTCGTCTATATGGCGCCGCTGGTGGGGCTGTTTGTGATGGCGTCCATTTTCCAGGTGCTGTTTGCCAGCGATATCGCGTCACTTTGCGGCGCGCTGCTGGGCGGCGTCGGCGGCTTCCTGGTGGCGCGCGGTCTGTCGCCGCAGCTGGCTGCTCGCCAGTCATGGCAGCCGGTGATTTTAAGCGTCGGTTTGCCGCCGGATCTGCTGCGTGTTGATACGCCCTCCTCTGAAATGGGGCAGTGATTTCACTGCCCCTCATCTTTATTTACTCTTCCTGTAACAACGCCACAATTTCTGCCGTTATGCTGGATCTAACAGCATTTCCTGGTTTCACGGATGTAGTGTAGAATGCGGCGTTTTCGGATTAAAAAACGTCAGGCACAGTACAGCGGCCTCATGATACTCGTAAGGCATAATTAACTCTAAATATGAAGAATATACGTAACTTTTCGATCATCGCTCACATCGACCACGGTAAGTCGACGCTGTCTGACCGTATCATCCAGATTTGCGGTGGCCTTTCTGATCGCGAAATGGCGGCCCAGGTTCTGGACTCCATGGACCTTGAACGTGAGCGCGGGATTACCATCAAGGCGCAGAGCGTCACCCTGGACTATAAAGCCAGCGATGGTGAAACTTATCAGCTCAACTTTATCGACACCCCGGGCCACGTTGACTTCTCCTATGAAGTATCGCGCTCCCTGGCGGCGTGCGAAGGCGCGCTGCTGGTGGTTGACGCCGGACAGGGCGTAGAAGCCCAGACCCTGGCGAACTGCTATACCGCCATGGAAATGGACCTCGAAGTCGTTCCGGTGCTCAACAAGATCGACCTGCCTGCGGCCGATCCGGAGCGCGTAGCGGACGAGATTGAAGATATCGTCGGTATCGATGCTCACGACGCGGTTCGCTGCTCGGCGAAAACCGGCGTTGGCGTGCCGGACGTGCTGGAACGTCTGGTGCGCGATATTCCGCCGCCGGAAGGCGATCCGGACGCGCCGCTGCAGGCGCTGATCATCGACTCCTGGTTCGATAACTACTTAGGCGTCGTGTCCCTGGTGCGTATTAAAAACGGCACCATGCGCAAGGGCGATAAAATTAAAGTGATGAGCACCGGCCAGGTCTATAACGCCGACCGTCTGGGCATCTTCACCCCGAAACAGGTCGACCGTACCGAGCTGAAATGCGGCGAGGTAGGCTGGCTGGTCTGCGCGATCAAAGACATCCTCGGCGCGCCGGTGGGCGATACCCTGACCGCGGCGCGTAATCCAGCGGATAAAGCGCTGCCGGGCTTCAAAAAAGTGAAGCCGCAGGTCTATGCCGGTCTGTTCCCGGTGAGCTCTGATGACTATGAAAACTTCCGTGATGCGCTGGGTAAACTGAGTCTGAACGATGCTTCTTTGTTCTATGAGCCGGAAAGCTCAACGGCGCTGGGCTTCGGCTTCCGCTGCGGCTTCCTCGGCCTGTTGCACATGGAAATCATTCAGGAGCGTCTGGAGCGTGAGTACGATCTTGACCTGATTACCACGGCGCCGACGGTAGTCTATGAAGTGGAAACGACCTCCAAAGAAGTTATCTACGTCGATAGCCCGTCCAAGCTGCCGCCGCTGAATAATATTCAGGAGCTGCGTGAGCCTATCGCCGAGTGTCACATGCTATTGCCGCAGGAGTTCCTCGGCAACGTGATCACCCTGTGTATCGAGAAGCGTGGTGTGCAGACCAACATGGTTTACCACGGTAAACAGGTGGCGCTGACCTACGAAATCCCGATGGCGGAAGTGGTTCTCGACTTCTTCGACCGTCTGAAGTCTACCTCCCGTGGCTATGCGTCGCTGGATTATAACTTCAAACGCTTCCAGGCCTCGAACATGGTGCGCGTTGACGTGCTGATCAACGGCGAGCGTGTCGATGCGCTGGCGCTGATCACCCACAACGACAACGCCCCTTATCGTGGTCGCGAACTGGTCGAGAAGATGAAAGAGCTGATCCCGCGTCAGCAGTTCGATATCGCCATTCAGGCGGCTATCGGCAACCACATCATCGCGCGCTCTACTGTGAAACAGCTGCGTAAAAACGTCCTGGCGAAATGCTACGGCGGCGACGTCAGCCGTAAGAAAAAGCTGCTGCAGAAGCAGAAAGAAGGTAAGAAGCGTATGAAGCAGGTCGGTAACGTTGAACTGCCGCAGGAAGCGTTCCTCGCCATTCTGCACGTTGGTAAAGACGGCAAATAATTAAGGAGTTGGCATGGCGAACATGTTTGCCCTGATTTTGGTCATTGCGACCCTTGTGACAGGGCTGTTGTGGTGTCTGGATAAGTTCATCTTCGCACCAAAACGTCGTGAGCGTCAGGCCGCTGCTCAGGCAGCGACCGGCGAGCAACTGGACAAGAAAACGCTGAAGAAAGTGGGCCCGAAACCGGGCTGGCTGGAAACTGGCGCCTCGGTCTTCCCGGTGCTGGCGATTGTGCTGATTGTGCGTTCGTTTATCTATGAACCTTTCCAGATCCCGTCAGGTTCGATGATGCCGACCCTGCTGATTGGCGATTTCATCCTGGTGGAGAAATTCGCTTACGGCATTAAAGATCCGATCTACCAGAAAACGCTGATCGAAACGGGTCATCCAAAGCGCGGCGACATCGTGGTGTTTAAATATCCGGAAGATCCGCGTCTCGACTACATTAAGCGCGCGGTGGGATTACCGGGCGATAAAGTCACCTACGATCCGGTTGCCAAGCAGGTCACTATTCAGCCGGGCTGCAGCTCCGGACAGGCCTGCGGCAACGCGCTGCCGGTGACCTATTCCAATGTTGAGCCGAGCGATTTCGTTCAGACCTTCTCCCGCAGCAACGGCGGCGAAGCGTCCAGCGGTTTCTGGCAGTTGCCGAAGGGCGAAACCAAAGCTGACGGCATTCGTCTGACCGAGCGTCAGGAGACGCTGGGCGACGTCACGCACCGTATTCTGATGGTGCCGATTGCCCAGGATCAGGTTGGGATGTACTACCATCAGTCCGGCCTGCCGCTGGCCACCTGGATTGTACCGCCCGGTCAGTATTTTATGATGGGTGACAACCGGGATAACAGCGCCGACAGCCGCTACTGGGGCTTTGTGCCGGAAGCGAACCTGGTCGGAAAAGCGACCGCTATCTGGATGAGTTTTGAAAAACAGGAAGGTGAATGGCCGACCGGCGTGCGGTTATCGCGCATTGGTGGAATTCATTAATTTCCCCTGTTGAATTCACGTCGCTGCGATAACCGCAGCGACGTGAATTATTTAATATTTAAATCCATTCAAACTAACGACATCACGTGTCGTTGCGTATAGAATATCCCCCCGAAGTTTTTGGTTGTCGCTCTGCCGGGTGACACTGCACACGAAAGCGTATTGGACTGTTTCAACTTGCTGTATGAAGCGTATGCTCAGGTCGGTTTCGTGTGCTGCATCTTTGACGCATTCATTTATTGGTAACGCATGAACCCCATCGTAATTAATCGGCTTCAACGAAAGCTGGGCTACACTTTTCATCATCAGGAGCTGTTGCAACAGGCATTAACTCACCGCAGTGCCAGCAGCAAACATAATGAGCGCCTGGAGTTTTTAGGTGACTCCATTTTAAGTTTTGTGATCGCGAATGCGCTCTATCATCGTTTTCCTCGCGTAGACGAAGGCGATATGAGCCGCATGCGCGCGACGCTGGTGCGTGGCAACACGCTGGCGGAGATCGCTCGCGAGTTTGAACTGGGCGAGTGTCTGCGCCTCGGGCCGGGCGAACTGAAAAGCGGCGGTTTCCGTCGCGAATCCATTCTCGCGGACACCGTTGAAGCGTTAATTGGCGGGGTTTTCCTCGACAGCGATATTCAGAACGTTGAACGCTTAATCCTCTCCTGGTACCAGACCCGTCTGGACGAAATCAGTCCGGGCGATAAGCAAAAGGATCCGAAGACGCGTCTGCAGGAGTATCTGCAGGGACGTCATCTGCCGCTGCCGTCCTACCTGGTGGTCCAGGTGCGTGGCGAAGCGCACGATCAGGAATTTACTATCCACTGCCAGGTCAGTGGCCTGAGTGAACCGGTGGTTGGCACAGGTTCCAGCCGTCGCAAGGCGGAGCAGGCTGCCGCCGAACAGGCGCTGAAAAAACTGGAGCTGGAATGAGCGAAGAAAAAAGTTATTGCGGATTTGTCGCCATCGTTGGTCGTCCAAACGTTGGCAAATCCACGCTGTTGAATAAGCTGCTTGGGCAGAAGATTTCGATCACTTCCCGAAAAGCGCAAACGACGCGTCACCGCATCGTCGGTATCCATACCGAAGGGCCGTATCAGGCGATTTACGTCGATACCCCGGGCCTGCATATGGAAGAGAAGCGTGCTATTAACCGCTTAATGAACAAAGCGGCCAGCAGCTCAATTGGCGATGTTGAACTGGTCATTTTCGTGGTGGAAGGCACTCGCTGGACGCAAGACGACGAGATGGTGCTCAACAAGCTGCGTGACGCGAAAGCGCCAGTGATCCTCGCGGTCAATAAGGTGGATAACGTGCAGGACAAAGCGGAGCTATTGCCGCACCTGCAGTTCCTCGCCAGCCAGATGAACTTCCTCGACATTGTGCCGATCTCTGCGGAAACCGGCACCAACGTCGATACTATCGCGGCGATCGTGCGTAAGCATCTGCCGGAAGCGATCCATCACTTCCCGGAAGATTATATTACCGATCGTTCCCAGCGCTTTATGGCCTCCGAGATCATCCGTGAAAAACTGATGCGTTTTCTCGGTGCTGAGCTGCCGTACTCCGTCACTGTGGAAATCGAACGTTTCGTAACCAATGAGCGCGGCGGCTACGATATCAACGGCCTGATCCTCGTCGAGCGCGAAGGGCAGAAGAAGATGGTGATTGGCAATAAAGGCGCCAAAATTAAAACCATCGGTATCGAAGCGCGTAAGGACATGCAGGACATGTTTGAAGCGCCGGTACACCTCGAGCTGTGGGTCAAAGTGAAATCCGGCTGGGCCGATGACGAGCGCGCCCTGCGCAGTCTCGGTTACGTTGACGACCTCTGAGTTAACGCAACGTGGATGGATGGCAGCGCGCCTTTGTCCTGCATAGCCGACCGTGGAGCGAAACCAGCCTGATGCTGGACGTCTTCACGGAAGAATCGGGTCGTGTGCGCCTGGTGGCCAAAGGCGCACGCTCCAAACGCTCTAATCTCAAAGGCGCTTTACAGCCCTTTACCCCCTTACTGGTTCGCTTCGGCGGCCGCGGCGAAGTCAAAACCCTGCGCAGCGCGGAAGCCGTCTCGCTGGCGCTGCCGCTCAGTGGTATCACGCTCTACAGCGGTCTCTATGTGAACGAGCTTATCTCCCGCGTGCTGGAGCACGAAACACGCTTCTCCGAACTCTTTTTTGACTATCTGCACTGCATTCAGGCGCTTGCCGGAACCAGCGGCTCGCCGGAGCCCGCGTTGCGGCGTTTTGAGCTGGCGCTGCTCGGGCACCTGGGCTATGGCGTGGATTTTCTTCACTGCGCGGGCAGCGGTGAGCCGGTGGATGACACCATGACCTATCGCTATCGCGAAGAAAAGGGCTTTATTGCCAGCCTGGTGATTGATAACAACACGTTTACCGGGCACCATTTGAAAGCGTTGGCGAGTCGCGAATTTCCAGATGTTGATACGCTGCGCGCCGCGAAGCGCTTTACCCGTATCGCCCTGAAGCCCTATCTTGGCGGCAAACCGCTTAAGAGTCGGGAATTGTTTCGCCAGTTTATGCCCTCGCGAAAGGCGCGGGCGGATAATACGAATAATGATTAACGAGGATTGTCATGGCTGAATTACTGTTAGGGGTCAATATTGACCATATCGCGACCTTGCGTAACGCGCGCGGCACCGCCTATCCGGATCCGGTTCAGGCAGCGTTCATTGCCGAGCAGGCCGGCGCTGACGGCATCACCGTGCATCTGCGCGAAGACCGTCGCCATATTACCGATCGCGATGTGCGTATCCTGCGCGAGACGCTGCACACCCGGATGAATCTTGAAATGGCGGTCACCGAAGAGATGCTGACGATCGCCTGCGAAACCAAACCACACTTCTGCTGCCTGGTGCCGGAGAAACGTCAGGAAGTCACTACCGAAGGCGGACTGGACGTGGCCGGGCAGCGCGACAAGATGCGCGATGCCTGCCAACGTCTGGCGGATGCCGGTATCCTGGTCTCTCTGTTTATCGATGCGGATAACGAGCAGATCAAAGCGGCGGCAGACGTTGGCGCGCCCTATATCGAAATTCACACCGGCTGCTATGCCGATGCCAAAACCGATGCTGAGCAGGCGAAGGAGCTGGAACGTATTGCCAAAGCGGCCACCTATGCCGCCAGCCTTGGCCTGAAGGTGAATGCCGGCCACGGTCTGACCTATCACAACGTGAAAGCGATTGCCGCGCTGCCGGAAATGCATGAGCTGAATATCGGCCATGCGATTATCGGTCGCGCAGTGATGAGTGGCCTGAAAGAGGCTGTCGCGGAAATGAAGCGTCTGATGCTGGAAGCGCGCGGCTAATGGCCATTCTCGGGCTGGGTACCGACATCGTCGAGATCGCCCGCATCGAAGCGGTGATCGCCCGCAGCGGCGATCGCCTTGCCCGCCGGGTGCTGAGCGACCATGAATGGAGCATCTGGGAGCAGCATCAGCAGCCGGTGCGTTTCCTGGCGAAACGCTTTGCGGTCAAGGAAGCGGCGGCGAAAGCGCTGGGAACCGGGATCCGTAACGGACTGGCGTTTAATCAGTTCGAGGTATACAACGACGAGCTGGGCAAGCCGAAGCTGCGGCTATGGGGCGAAGCAAAGCTTTTGGCGGAACGAATGGGGGTAAGGGCTATTCATGTCACCCTCGCCGATGAACGCCACTACGCCTGCGCCACGGTGATTGTCGAAAGCTAGCCAGGATGGCGGTTAAATTTTATCCGCGTGGTGCATCAGCACGAATTTATCCCAAAGCTGTTCTTCACTCTCGACGTGTGCCGGATCTTTCAGGATCGTATTCGGGATCGGGCACACTTTCTGGCAGGTTGGCGTGTCGTAATGACCCACGCACTCGGTGCAGCGGTCGCTGTTAATTTCATAAATGCTATCACCCATCGAAATGGCCTCATTCGGGCACTCCGGTTCGCACATATCGCAGTTGATGCATTTTTTGGTAATTAACAGCGCCATCAGGAAAGTCTCAGAAACAACACAAACAGGGCGGGCATTATACGCCCATTTTCTGCTCAGACCAGCTTTTTCACCAGCGCTTCGCTATGGCGAATGCGCTCCGGCGCCCGCTCCAGATCCTGCTGCACCAGCCCCATAAACAGCAGGTCGGTGAGCATCATTTGCGCGCTGGTGGAGGAGATGGCCGCGCTGCGCGTCGCCTGCTCTTCGGCAATGGTATACAGGCAGTGGGTTGCCTGCTGCTGCAGGGCGTTAGGGCTAAAGCCGGTGATCGCCAGGATCTTGCAGCCCACGCGCAGCGCTTCACCTGCCGCCATATTGATCTCCCGGCGCTCACCGGAGTAAGAGATCGCCAGCAGCAGATCGTCGCTGGACATGGCCTGCACTGTCGCCAGCAGGGCGTGCATATCCTGCTCAGAAACCGCGTTGATGCCGATCTTCATCAGCTTCCAGCTAAAGTTACGCGCCACCAGACCGGACGCGCCGATGCCGGTGACGATCACCCGCCGGGCGTTGCGCAGCAGCGTGACGGCTTCCCGCAGCGTCTCTTCAGTATTGACGTCCAGCGAGGCATGCATGGCGGCGACATTGTCTTTAATGAGTTTCTCGCCGACCAGACGCAGCGGGTCGTCACCGCGAATGTGGTTATGTACCGGAACCGAGTGCGGATCCGGGCTGCTGGCCAGCGCTTCACTCAGCGCCAGCTTCAGCGCCGGAAAGCCTTTGAACCCCAGTTTCTGGGCAAATTTAACCACGCTGGACTGACTCACGCCGGCTTCCGCCGCCAGCTGCTGCGAGCTGAGGTGCCGGGTCTCATCGGGCTGGCTCAGAATATAATCGGCCAACTTTTTGTCGCTCGCCGCCAGGGTGGGATAGCGCTGACGAATACGCGTTAAACAGTTCATTGGAGCTCCGCTGGAGCCGTCCGGCTCGTGACTGACAGAATTTTTATTCGATTATAAGGGGTATACCACGAATTAAAAATTCTTGAGCCACAATTTTTCCTTCGCCTGCTAATTTAATTGTTCCTTAACGGCAGGGGATGTTTTCCCTCTTCGCGGCGTAAGGCTGTTAAGCTTAACCTAACGAGAAGCGAGTCCTGACATAAGGAGGCAGTTTGCAGCACAATGAACGGAAAGTGGTGTTTTTCGATCTGGACGGAACCTTGCATCAGCAGGATATGTTCGGCAGTTTCCTGCGCTACCTGCTGCGTAATCTGCCGCTAAACCTGCTGCTGGTGGTGGCGATGGGGCCGGCGATCCTTGCCGGGCTGGCGGTGTGTGGGCGGGCGGCGCGCTGGCCAATGAGCCTCCTGCTGTGGGCGTCAACCTTTGGCCGTCGCGAGGCGGTACTGAAGCGGCTGGAAGCGGAGTTTGTCGGCTGGTTTCGCCATCATGTGACGGCGTTTCCGGTGGTTCATGCGCGGCTCACGGCCTACCTGACCAGTACCGATGCCGACGTCTGGTTGATCACCGGCTCGCCGCAGTCGCTGGTGGAGCAGGTCTATCGCGATACTCTCTGGCTGCCGCGGGTGAATCTGATAGCCAGCCGCACCGCGCGCCGCTGGGGCGGCTGGGTATTGACCCTGCGCTGCCTGGGGCATGAAAAAGTGGTGCAGCTGGAGAAAAAGATCGGCGCGCCGCTGCGGCTGTACAGCGGCTATAGCGACAGCGAGCAGGACAACCCGTTGCTCGGCTTTTGCCAGCATCGCTGGCGGGTAACGCCTCAGGGAGAGCTCCAGCAGCTGGAGTAATAGTGTGTAATTGATAGCGCCCATGTATAATGCGCCCCGCTTTTTCTGCTGGAGTGGCCGCTGTGTCTGACCTCGAACTCAATGATGAATACTGGATGCGTCATGCCCTGACGCTGGCAAAGCGCGCCTGGGAAGAGGGCGAGGTGCCGGTGGGCGCGGTGCTGGTGTATAACAACCAGGTCATCGGCGAGGGCTGGAACCGGCCGATCGGCCGTCACGACCCCACCGCTCACGCGGAAATTATGGCTTTACGCCAGGGCGGGCTGGTGCAGCAAAACTATCGCCTGATCGACGCCACGCTGTACGTGACCCTGGAGCCTTGCGTCATGTGTGCTGGCGCCATGGTGCACAGCCGTATCGCCCGCCTGGTCTTTGGCGCCAGGGATGCCAAGACCGGCGCCGCTGGCTCGCTAATAGATGTCCTGCACCATCCGGGAATGAATCATCGGGTTGAAATAAGCGAAGGCGTGCTGGCGGAGTCCTGCTCTACCATGCTGAGCGACTTCTTTCGCTGGCGGCGGGAAGAGAAAAAAGCGCTGAAGAAAGCCCGGGAGCAGACCGGAGAAGGTTAATACAGGTGGCCGGGGAGTTTTAACCGGGCATTATCCATCTGCTTATCGGCGCGAAACTTGAAAAAGGGCAGGGTGGTCTCCTGCGGCTGTTCGAGTTCATTCGGGAGCACGGCCGGGTAATCCTCCGCCAGGGCCAGCGTTTGCTGTTGCTGGCGCTCCTTCTCTGACAAATAGCCGACAAGGCTTATCTGATATTTGCGGATGTTTTCCACATAGGCGTAGGCCTCATGGCCGCGCGCGTAGCCGTATTTAAGTTTGCTGTAATAGGGCTTCTGGCTCAACAGGGGTAAACGCAGCTTAACGTCTGCCCAGCTGTTGGGATTGCCTTTTTGTTTGCGGGTGAGCGCCATGGCGTCCAGCATATGGGCATAGCCCATATTGTAAGCAGCCAGCGCAAACCAGATGCGTTCGTCTTTCGGAATCGAATCCGGCACTTTATCCATCATATCCTGCAGATAGCGCATGCCGCCGTCGATACTCTGCGCCGCATCGGTCCGGTCAGTCAGTCCCAGACTTTGCGCGGTGTTGCGCGTCAGCATCATCATGCCGCGCACGCCGGTGGGGGAAGTGGCCTGCGGATCCCAGTGGGATTCCTGCCAGGCGATCGCGGCCAGCAGGCGCCAGTCAATCTCGCGGGCGTACTTTTCAAATAGCGGCTGCACGTCCGGGAGAATATTTTCCACTGCACGGAGGAAGGTGCGGGTGTCGACATAATCGAAGTCGTTGCCGTGGCCGAGGTATTTCTCCTCCAGGCGCGCCAGCGTCCCGTCTTCATTAATGTTATTGAAGAAATCAAGCATTGCGGCCGACAGCGAATTATCTTCGCCCCGGGCGCTAAACCAGGTGACCGGCTGTTCGTCGGTGATATCCAGGGCCACCGCCAGCTCCGGATGGACGCGCTGAAACAGGCTGACGGCCACCGAATCGGCGACGGTGTAATCGAGTTTGCCGTCAATCACCGCCTGCATCAGCGCCGTGGTACCGCGCTTCTCGTCCACGCGCCAGGTAAGATCCGGATATTTCTCCGCTTTTAAGGCCTGCAGGTCGTTGATCGCCACGTGGCCCGGAGCGATAGTGAGTTGCTCGGCGGTTAGCGACGCGAGAGTGCGCGGCCGGATATTACCGACACGATAGACCAGCTGTTGGGAAACAGAATAGTAGGTGGGGCCAGCCTGGTAGTTTTTCACCCGCTCCTGGTTATAAACCAGACCGGCAGCCAGCATATCGGCCTGACCGTCGTCGAGGTCGTCAAACAGCTGGCTGATATTCTGCCGGACGGTTATCTTAAGCGTCACGCCCAGATAGTCAGCAAACTGCTTCGCCAGTTCATAATCCAGACCGAACGTTTTATCGTTCATGGTGGCGAAGGTCATCGGCGAGTTGATGGTGCTGATGCGCAGCTCGCCGCGAGCGATAATACCCGCCACCCGGTTCTCGGGTTTACTGGACCAGGGGATTGACGGCCACAGGGCCGCCGCCAGCAAAAGGGTGACAATGCCGATCAGCAGATAATTAATCTTTAATTTTTTCAGAGCGTTAATCTTCTGCAGCTTCAGGTTCCTCAGCAGGCGATGTCCGGAAAAAACGCAAGGTTGTCGTCGAATGTGCGGCATTCTGCTTAAGAATGCGCCAGTTGGCAACTTATTCGCGATGGTCGTCACATTTATTGATAAACAGCATCAATGATTTTATTTCTACGCAAACGGTTTCGTCGGGGCGCAGGATTCACTATAATGACGCCCGTTTCCCCCCCTGGCTCACCCTGAAAGCTTCGAAGACGAGAGACTTATGATGGAAATTTTGCGTGGTTCACCTGCACTGTCGGCATTCCGTATCAATAAACTGCTGGCACGATTTCAGGCGGCCAACCTTCCGGTAAGCGCCATATATGCCGAGTATATTCATTTTGCCGATCTGAACGCCTCGCTGAGCGCTGACGATCGCGAGCGCCTGGCGCGACTGCTTCAGTATGGCCCGAGCTTAAGCAGCCATACCCCGACCGGTAAATTACTGCTCGTGACCCCTCGCCCTGGCACCATCTCTCCCTGGTCTTCTAAAGCTACCGATATCGCTCACAACTGCGGTCTGACTCAGGTCGTGCGCCTGGAGCGCGGCGTGGCGTATTACGTTGAAGCCTCAACCCTGACCGAAGCGCAGTGGACCGCCGTGGCGGCGGAACTGCACGACCGCATGATGGAGAGCGTCTTCGACGCCCTGGAAGCGGGCGAGACGCTGTTTGCCCATCATCAGCCGACGCCGGTCACCAGCGTTGACCTGCTGGGCGAAGGCCGTCAGGCGCTGATTGACGCCAACCTCCGTCTGGGGCTGGCGCTGGCAGATGACGAAATTGACTACCTGCAGGATGCGTTTACCCGTCTGGGCCGCAACCCGAACGATATTGAGCTGTATATGTTCGCTCAGGCGAACTCTGAGCATTGTCGCCACAAGATTTTCAACGCCGACTGGATCATCGACGGCGAACAGCAGCCGAAGTCGCTGTTCAAAATGATCAAAAACACCTTCGAAAAAACGCCGGACTACGTCCTGTCGGCCTATAAAGATAATGCCGCGGTGATGGAAGGGTCTGAAGTGGGGCGCTATTTTGCCGACCACCAGACCGGGCGCTACGACTTCCATCAGGAGCCGGCGCACATACTGATGAAGGTGGAAACCCATAACCACCCGACGGCCATCTCTCCATGGCCGGGCGCGGCAACCGGCTCCGGCGGCGAAATCCGTGATGAAGGCGCCACCGGCCGCGGCGCGAAGCCGAAAGCGGGCCTGGTGGGCTTCTCGGTTTCCAACCTGCGTATTCCGGGCTTCGAGCAGCCGTGGGAAGAAGATTTCGGTAAACCGGACCGCATTGTCACCGCCCTGGACATCATGACCGAAGGCCCGCTGGGCGGCGCGGCGTTTAACAACGAGTTTGGTCGTCCGGCGCTGAACGGCTACTTCCGCACCTATGAAGAGAAAGTCACCAGCCACAATGGCGAAGAGCTGCGCGGCTACCACAAACCGATCATGCTGGCCGGCGGTATCGGCAACATCCGCGGCGAGCATGTGCAGAAGGGCGAGATTACCGTCGGGGCGAAGCTGATCGTGCTGGGCGGCCCGGCGATGAACATCGGTCTCGGCGGCGGCGCGGCCTCTTCTATGGCCTCCGGCCAGTCCGATGCCGACCTCGATTTCGCCTCCGTACAGCGTGACAACCCGGAAATGGAACGCCGCTGTCAGGAAGTGATCGACCGCTGCTGGCAGCTGGGCGACGCCAACCCGATCCTCTTTATCCACGACGTTGGCGCGGGCGGTCTCTCCAACGCCATGCCGGAGCTGGTGAGCGACGGCGGCCGCGGCGGTAAATTCCAGCTGCGCGATATTCTCAGCGATGAGCCAGGGATGAGCCCGCTGGAGATCTGGTGTAACGAATCGCAGGAGCGTTATGTTTTGGCGGTCGCCCCGGAGCAACTGCCGCTGTTCGACGAACTGTGTCGCCGCGAACGCGCGCCTTATGCCGTTATCGGCGAAGCTACCGCGGAGCAGCACCTGAGCCTGAGCGACAGCCACTTTAACGATCAGCCGATCGACCTGCCGCTGGACGTTCTGCTCGGCAAAACACCGAAAATGACCCGCGATGTGCAGACCCTGAAAGCCCAGGGCAGCGCGCTGGATCGTCAACCGATTACCCTTGCCGATGCGGTAAATCGTGTTCTGCACCTGCCGACGGTGGCCGAGAAAACCTTCCTCGTGACCATCGGCGACCGCACCGTGACCGGTATGGTCGCCCGCGACCAGATGGTCGGCCCGTGGCAGATCCCGGTGGCCAACTGCGCGGTGACCACCGCCAGCCTCGACAGCTACTACGGCGAAGCGATGGCGATGGGCGAGCGCGCCCCGGTTGCCCTGCTGGACTTCGCGGCCTCTGGCCGTCTGGCCGTCGGCGAAGCGCTGACCAACATCGCCGCCACGCAGATTGGCGAGCTGAATCGCGTGAAACTGTCAGCTAACTGGATGGCCGCCGCAGGTCACCCGGGCGAAGACGCTGGCCTGTATGAGGCGGTAAAAGCGGTAGGCGAAGAGCTGTGTCCGGCGCTGGGCCTGACCATTCCGGTCGGTAAAGACTCGATGTCGATGAAAACCCGCTGGCAGGAAGGCAGCGAGCAGCGCGAGATGACCTCCCCGCTGTCGCTGGTGATCTCCGCTTTCGCCCGTGTCGAAGATGTTCGTCATACCGTCACGCCGCAGCTTTCTACAGAAGATAACGCGCTGCTGCTGATCGACCTCGGTAAAGGGCACAACGCGCTGGGCGCGACGGCCCTGGCGCAGGTCTATCGCCAGCTCGGCGACAAGCCGGCTGACGTGCGCGATGTTGCCCAGCTGAAAGGCTTCTGGGACGCGATGCAGGCCCTGGTGGCGCAGCGTAAACTGCTGGCCTACCACGACCGCTCCGACGGCGGCCTGCTGGTGACTCTGGCGGAAATGGCCTTTACCGGCCACTGTGGCCTGGAAGCAGATATCGCCGCGCTGGGCGATGATCGTCTGGCCGCGCTGTTCAACGAAGAGCTGGGGGCGGTGATCCAGGTGCGCGCTGCAGACCGTGAGGCGGTGGAAGCCATTCTGGCGGTTAACGGCCTGGCAGACTGCGTGCATTACCTTGGTAAAGCGGTCGAGGGCGATCGCTTCGTGCTGACCGCCAACGGTCAGACGGTGTTTAGCGAGAGCCGCACTACGCTGCGCATGTGGTGGGCGGAAACCACTTGGCAGATGCAGCGTCTGCGCGACAACCCGGCCTGCGCCGATCAGGAGCACGAGGCGAAAGCCAATGACGCCGATCCGGGCCTCAATGTGAAGCTTTCGTTTGAGATTAATGACGACATTGCGGCGCCGTACATTGCCACCGGCGCGCGTCCGAAAGTGGCCGTCCTGCGCGAGCAGGGGGTGAACTCCCACGTTGAAATGGCGGCAGCCTTCCATCGCGCCGGCTTTGACGCCATCGACGTGCATATGAGCGACCTGCTGGCGGGCCGCACCGGTCTGGGGGATTTCCATGCCCTGGTGGCCTGCGGCGGCTTCTCCTATGGTGACGTGCTGGGCGCGGGTGAAGGCTGGGCGAAGTCGATTCTGTTCAACGAGCGCGTGCGCGATGAGTTCGCGACGTTCTTCCATCGTCCGCAGACGCTGGCGCTCGGCGTGTGCAACGGCTGTCAGATGATGTCCAACCTGCGCGAGCTGATCCCGGGCAGCGACCTGTGGCCGCGCTTTGTGCGTAACCAGTCTGACCGCTTCGAAGCGCGCTTTAGCCTGGTGGAAGTGACGCAAAGCCCATCCCTGCTGCTGGAAGGCATGGTTGGCTCACGGATGCCGATTGCGGTCTCCCACGGCGAAGGTCAGGTGGAAGTGCGCGACAGCGCGCATCTGGCCCAGCTGGAGAGCAAAGGTCTGGTGGCGCTGCGCTTCGTGGATAACTTTGGCAAAGTGACCGAAACCTATCCGGCGAACCCGAACGGTTCCCCGAACGGTATCACCGCGGTGACCAGCGAAAGCGGGCGCGCGACCATCATGATGCCGCACCCGGAACGCGTCTTCCGCACCGTAAGCAACTCCTGGCACCCGGAGAACTGGGGCGAGGACAGCCCGTGGATGCGTATCTTCCGTAACGCGCGTAAACAGCTGGGTTAACCTTCCGGCAGCGCCTCATGTGAATGTATCAGCCCCCTGCTCAGGCAGGGGGCTTTTTTTATCTGTGATGGCCGGCACGCCAGGGTGTCGGGAATTGCCGACAACCCCTATGTTATGGTGTCGTCAATAGGAGACACTTAACATATTGATTTTATTGAGCAGTGGTGCGGCGCCTGTTTAGTGTCGTCAATTAGCGACAATATGAATAAAAAATGTACGGTTCCGGTATGGCAATGATCGTGAGCTAATATCATATATATCAGCGTGTTAATAAAATGTTTTGAAAGGTGGCATAGTTCATGCATAATATTAACCAGTGGCTCATTCACCTTCTTATGTCAGCCCCTTCGGGACGCGCTACATAAACTTCGAATGACGCACAAACAGGTGCCTGCCGTCCAACTCCTGATAACAGCCTGGCTTTATCAGACATCGGGCGAAACGTCGAGTAAGGCACCGCCTCATTCCTGAACAAAGCCAGGCCTTGCGCCTGGCTTTGTTGTTTCTGCGGCGCAGTAACCAGCGGTAGCGCTTTTCTCCGGCGCGCTCCTCAGTTAGCATCGACCAGAGCTAATGATTGAGACAACATCCTTGAAGCGACTCTCTCTTTTTCCCCGTTCGCTGCGTCAACTGGTGACGCTCTCCTTTGTGCTGATCCTGCTGCCGCTGTTGGTGCTGGCGTGGCAGGCCTGGCAGAGCCTGAATGCCCTTAGCGCCCAGGCGGCGCATATTAACCGCACTACGCTGGTCGATGCCCGACGCAGCGAGGCGATGATCAATGCCGCGCTGGAAATGGAGCGCAGCTATCGCCAGTACTGCGTGCTGGACGATCCGACGCTGGCGCGGGTGTATCAGAATCAGCGACAGCGCTACAGCCAGATGCTGGATGCCCATGCCGGCGTGCTACCGGACGAGAAACTCTGGCAGGCGCTGCGTCAGGACGTCAGCGATCTGGCGCAGTTGCAGTGTAAAAATAGCGGCCCCGATGCCCAGGCGGCCGCCAGACTGGAAGTTTTCGCCAGCAATAACAGCGATATGGTGCAGGCGACCCGGGCAGTCGTCTATTCCCGCGGCCAGCAGCTGCAGCAGGAGATTGCCGAACGCGGCCAGTTTTTCGGCTGGCAGGCGCTGGTGCTGTTTCTGCTGAGCCTGGCGCTGGTGCTGCTCTTCACCCGTATGATTATCGGTCCGGTGAAAGGCATAGAAAGAATGATCAATCAGCTGGGGGCAGGGAAGTCGCTGGACGACGCCGCATTGTTTACCGGCCCGCGCGAGCTGCGCTCGGTGGGCAAGCGCATCATCTGGCTCAGCGAGCGCCTGGCGTGGCTGGAGTCGCAGCGGCATCAATTTCTTCGTCATCTGTCGCATGAGCTGAAAACCCCGCTGGCCAGTATGCGTGAAGGTACCGAGCTGTTGGCCGACCGGGTCGCCGGGCCACTGACCCCTGAGCAGCAGGAGATCGTCGAGATCCTCGACAGCAGTAGTCGTAACCTGCAAAAGCTGATTGAACAGTTGCTGGACTACAACCGAAAACAGGCCGACAGCCCGGTGGCTCGCGAAGCGGTGGACCTGGTGGACCTGGTGGAAAACGTCGTGGCGGCGCACAGCCTGCCCGCGCGGGCTAAACTGATGCATACCGAACTGACGCTGCAGGCGCGGCGTTGCCTGGCAGAGCCTGCGCTATTGATAAGCGTAATGGATAATCTCTACTCCAATGCGGTGCACTATGGCGCTGAATCCGGTAACATCCGTATTCACAGCTACCGGCACGGAGAGCAGGTGCGTATTGATGTCGCCAACAGCGGCGAACCGATCCCGGCCGCGGAAAAGAATATGATTTTCGAGCCTTTTTACCAGGGGAGTCACCAGCGTAAAGGGGCCGTTAAGGGCAGTGGGCTGGGGTTGAGTATCGCCCGCGACTGCGTCCGGCAGATGCAAGGGGAGCTCAGCTTAGTTGACGCGCCCGCCGGGCAGGTCTGTTTTCGCATTACGCTTCCCTCAGCGCCGGAATAATCCAACTTATGAATCGATATCGGGGAACTATGTCCCAATTCCTGGCCTGGCGCCGTTCCCTTCGCGGATGGCTGCTTTCAGGCATTGCTTGTCTGACGCTGGCGGGGTGTTCCGCCGGCTTTTCACCGCATACTGCGGAAGGTACCGCCGCCTCCGGGCAGGCGCAGCATCAGGTGGCCGATTTTGTCGCGGTAGACTGCGCGGACATCTGGGCGCACAGCAGCGATGCCAGCGACAAAAATCCCCTCTACTGGCTGCGGGGCATTGACTGTGCCGATCGCCTCGCACCGGCGCAGGCGCGGGCGGAGGCGAAACGCCATACCGACGATAGCTGGCAGGACGCGTTCCGTCGCGGCATCCTGCTTGCTGATGCCAAAATTACTCCCGACGAGCGTCGCGACCTGGTGGCGCGTCTCGATACCTTCAGCCCGCAAATCGCCGTTCAGGTCCGCCCGCTGTATCAGCTTTGGCGCGATGGCCAGACCCGTCAGCTGCAGCTGGTGGAAGAGCGTGCCCGTTACGCGAAGCTTCAGCAGTCCAGCGATAGCGAACTGGAGACGCTGCGACAGCAGGAGCAGGCGCTGCGCGAGCAGTTGGAGCTGACCACCCGCAAGCTGGAGAACCTGACGGATATTGAGCGTCAGCTCTCCAGCCGCAAGCCGGGCGGCAATTTCGGCAGCGAAAAAGTGCCGGAGGTGATCCATGACGATCCGTAAACCGGCGCGTTTGCTGCTGGTGGATGACGATCCGGGACTGTTGAAGCTGCTGGGCATGCGCCTGGTCAGCGAAGGCTACAGCGTGGTCACCGCCGAGAGCGGGTCGGAAGCGCTGCGCGTGCTGGGGCGTGAGAAAGTGGATCTGGTGATTAGCGATCTGCGGATGGATGAAATGGATGGCCTGCAGCTGTTCAGCGAGATCCAGAAAGGGCTGCCCGGCATGCCGGTGATTATTCTCACCGCCCATGGTTCGATTCCCGACGCCGTGGCCGCGACCCAGCAGGGGGTGTTCAGCTTCCTGACCAAGCCGGTCGATAAAGATGCCTTGTATAAAGCCATTGATGAGGCGCTGGAGCAGCGCTCGCCGGCCACCGACGAAGCCTGGCGCCAGGCGATTGTGACCCGCAGCCCGCTGATGCTGCGTCTGCTTGAGCAGGCCGGGATGGTGGCGCAATCGGATGTCAGCGTGCTGATTAACGGCCAGAGTGGGACCGGGAAGGAGATCGTCGCCCAGGCGATCCATAACGCCAGCCCGCGTCATGATAAACCGTTCGTGGCGATCAACTGCGGCGCGCTGCCGGAACAGCTGCTCGAATCCGAACTGTTTGGCCATGCGCGGGGCGCCTTTACCGGCGCGGTCAGTAACCGTGAAGGATTATTCCAGGCCGCTGAGGGCGGTACGCTGTTTCTCGACGAGATCGGTGATATGCCGGTTGCGCTGCAGGTGAAGCTGCTGCGCGTCCTGCAGGAGCGTAAGGTGCGTCCGCTGGGCAGCAACCGCGATATCGAGATCAACGTGCGGATCATCTCCGCCACCCATCGCGACCTGCCGAAGGCGATGGCCCGCGGCGAGTTCCGCGAAGATCTGTTTTACCGACTCAACGTGGTGAATCTGAAGATCCCACCGCTTTCCGAACGGGCTGAGGATATCCCGCTGCTGGCTAATCATTTGCTGCGCCAGTCCGCCGATCGCCATAAGCCGTTTGTCCGGGCGTTTTCCAGCGATGCGATGAAGCGGCTGATGGCCGCCAAGTGGCCGGGTAACGTGCGCCAGCTGGTGAACGTGATTGAGCAGTGTGTGGCCCTGACCTCGTCGCCGGTGATTGGCGACGCGCTGGTGGAGCAGGCGCTGGAAGGAGAGAATACCGCGCTGCCGACCTTCGTGGAGGCGCGCAATCAGTTTGAGCTGAACTACCTGCGCAAGCTGCTGCAAATTACTAAAGGCAATGTCACCCACGCCGCGCGGATGGCAGGGCGCAACCGCACCGAATTCTATAAACTGCTGTCGCGCCATGAGCTCGACGCCAACGACTTTAAAGAGTAGCTCCGCAACATAGCGCAAGTTATGATACGGTAAGCAACCGGTTACGCGACTAAGACAGGAACACCATGAAAAAGATTGATGCGATTATTAAACCTTTCAAACTGGATGACGTGCGTGAAGCGCTGGCCGAAGTCGGCATCACCGGGATGACGGTGACGGAAGTGAAGGGCTTTGGCCGCCAGAAAGGTCATACCGAGCTGTACCGCGGTGCGGAGTACATGGTGGATTTTCTGCCAAAAGTAAAAATTGAAATCGTGGTGACCGACGATATCGTCGATACCTGTGTGGATACCATCATCCGTACGGCGCAGACCGGCAAGATTGGCGACGGCAAGATCTTTGTCTTCGACGTCGCGCGGGTCATTCGTATCCGTACCGGTGAAGAAGACGACGCGGCGATTTAATCCTCGCCGCTCGCTGCAGTATTGCCGGGTGACGCTGCGCTTACCCGGCCTACAAATCCCCGCGTCGTCGGGGCTTACAGGACCTTATGCGGGCCGAAACATTCGTAATGAATGTTGTCTTTATTAACCCCTAATTCTACCAGCTGCTTCGCTGCAAACTGCATAAACGCTACCGGGCCGCAGAGATAGAACTGCATCTGCGGGGCGCGAATATTGTCCGCCACTGCCGCTAAATCCATCAAACCTTCGCTATCAAAACGTCCAGTCTGACGGTCGGCTTCGCTCGGGTTGCGATACCACACGTGAGAGGTAAACGCCGGCAGCGCCGCGCCAAGCGCACTCACTTCATCGGCAAAGGCGTGAACGTCGCCATTTTCCGCCGCATGGAACCAGTTCACCTGACCCTGATGACCGCTCTTCGCCAGCGCATCCAGCATCGCCAGCATCGGCGTTTGCCCGACGCCCCCGGAGAGCAGGGTGACCGGCGTCTGTGGTTCAACGTTAAGGAAGAAGTCACCCGCCGGGGCGGCTAAATAGACCACATCGCCTTCGCTGGCATGGTTATGCAGCCAGCTGGAAACCTGACCGCCGTCCTCACGTTTTACCGCAATGCGGTAGCCTTTGCCGTCCGCTTTGCGGGTCAGGGAGTACTGGCGGATTTCCTGATATTCGAAGCCTTCCGGTTTCAGCCAGATGGCCAGGTACTGGCCAGGCTGGTAATCGGCGACCGGCTGGCCATCAACCGGTTCGAGCTCAAAGCTGGTGATAAGCTGGCTGCGCGGGGTTTTCTTCACGATGCGGAACGCGCGGGTCCCTTCCCAGCCGCCGGTTTTACTGGCGTTTTGCTGATAAATTTCTGCTTCGCGGCCGATAAAGACGTTCGCCAGCACGCCGTAAGCTTTTCCCCAGGCATCAAGCACTTCCTGACCCGGGCTGAACATTTCATCGAGGGTCGCCAGCAGATGGCTGCCAACGATGTTGTACTGCTCCGGTTTGATCTGGAAGCTGGTGTGTTTCTGGGCGATTTTTTCCACCGCCGGCAGCAGGGCGGGCAGGTTATCGATATTGCTGGCGTAGGCGGCAATGGCGTTGAATAACGCTTCGCGCTGATCGCCGTTGCGCTGGTTGCTCATGTTGAAAATCTCTTTGAGCTCCGGATTATGCGCGAACATACGATCGTAGAAATGGGCGGTAAGCTTTGGGCCGGTCTCTACCAGCAGGGGGATGGTGGCTTTGACCGTGGCGATGGTTTGAGCGTCGAGCATAGCGTGCTTCCTTGTGTGTTATCTTATTGATGTATTTTAAATGCATCTTATAGAAATAACCCTGCTATGTAAATGGTTCTTTAACACTTAACCCCGATGCCGTTACAACATGAAGAATTTGCATCACAAACCTGAAAAGAAATCCGTTGATAATGAGAGAGACGTTATTGCTCAAAGCCTTGTGTCATGCGGAGCCAATCGTTTGCGTAAAATCCTTTGTCAAGACCTGTTATCACAGAATGATTAGGTTATACTGTGGGCCGTTGTCCAATCGGACCGCCTTTTTAGGCCGAAATTTTATTGTTAGCTGAGTCAGGAGATGCGGATGTTAAAGCGTGAAATGAACATTGCCGATTATGATGCCGAACTGTGGCAGGCTATGGAGCAGGAAAAAGTACGTCAGGAAGAGCACATCGAACTGATCGCCTCCGAAAACTACACCAGTCCGCGCGTCATGCAGGCGCAGGGCTCTCAGCTGACCAACAAATATGCTGAAGGGTATCCGGGCAAGCGTTACTACGGCGGCTGTGAATATGTCGACGTGGTTGAGCAACTGGCTATCGACCGCGCGAAAGAACTGTTCGGCGCTGACTATGCTAACGTCCAGCCGCACTCCGGCTCTCAGGCTAACTTTGCGGTCTACACCGCGCTGCTGCAGCCGGGCGATACCGTGCTCGGTATGAACCTGGCGCAGGGCGGCCACCTGACTCACGGCTCTCCGGTGAACTTCTCCGGCAAACTGTACAACATCATCCCTTACGGTATTGATGAGTCCGGTAAAATTGACTATGACGACATGGCGAAGCAGGCTCAGGAACACAAACCGAAGATGATCATCGGTGGTTTCTCCGCTTACTCCGGTATCGTTGACTGGGCGAAAATGCGTGAAATCGCCGACAGCATCGGCGCTTACCTGTTCGTCGATATGGCGCACGTGGCTGGCCTGATTGCCGCGGGTGTGTATCCGAACCCGGTTCCGCATGCTCACGTTGTGACCACCACCACCCACAAAACCCTGGCGGGTCCGCGCGGCGGCCTGATCCTGGCGAAAGGCGGTAGCGAAGAGCTGTACAAAAAACTGAACTCTGCCGTGTTCCCAAGCGCGCAGGGCGGCCCGCTGATGCACGTTATCGCGGCGAAAGCGGTGGCGCTGAAAGAAGCGATGGAGCCAGAGTTTAAAGTTTACCAGCAGCAGGTTGCGAAAAACGCCAAAGCAATGGTGGAAGTGTTCCTGAACCGCGGCTACAAAGTGGTTTCTGGCGGGACTGAGAACCACCTGTTCCTGCTGGATCTGGTGGATAAAAACCTGACCGGTAAAGAAGCTGACGCCGCCCTGGGCCGCGCCAACATCACCGTGAACAAAAACAGCGTGCCGAACGATCCGAAGAGCCCGTTCGTGACTTCCGGTATCCGTATCGGTTCTCCGGCTGTGACTCGCCGCGGCTTTAAAGAAGCGGAAGTCAAAGAGCTGGCTGGCTGGATGTGTGACGTGCTGGACAATATCAATGATGAAGCGGTCATTGAACGTGTGAAAGGCAAAGTGCTGGATATCTGCGCCCGCTTCCCGGTTTATGCGTAAGCGTTAACGTTGCAATAAAAAAGGCCGCGATTGCGGCCTTTTTTGTGTCTGCCGATTAGCGGCGGTCGAGCGAAATCGCGCCGGGGCCGGTAATCGCCAACAGCAGAAAAGCGCCAGCAATACTGACGTTTTTCCAGAAATTAATCATGTTCGGCAATACCGCATCGCCGGTCATATCCCAGTAATGATGGCCAATCACCGCCGTACCCAGCGTATAAAAAATAAAGATGACCGCCAGCGGGCGGGTGAAAAAGCCCAACACAATTAAGATCGCCGCAGGGACCTCCATTATCACAGCGATAATCGCCGCCAGCGTCGGCATCGGCGCGCCGGAGGCGGCCATGTACTGCACCGTACCGCCAAAGCCTAACAGTTTCGGATAACCAAAAAGGATAAACAGGACCACCACGGCGATGCGGGCGATGAGCAGCAGCAAGGAGCGGGAAGCGCCAAAATCAAAATAGCGGAGTGTGTTCATAATCAGCTCGTTATGAGAGAAGTGTGATCTAAACGTAATACACAAATTTGCCCGCCGCCATGGAGAGAAAATAATAATGTTGCGCTTCGTTTCATCAGGATTTGGCTGCGGGGTTGCTCGCACTTTGATGCCCGGTTATCGGATTTTATTTAATACAACCGGCGATGGGATGGTGCTCGCTCTGTGATGTGTGTCACGATTTAAAGACAAATGTACTCAACTTCCATATAGAGAGTGAGACACCGGTTTACTCAAGATGGGGTTTGTCGCCAGACTATCGCCACCATTCGGGAGGAAATCATGGTCTTGCACTCCACGCGCTGGCTGGCGCTCAGTTATTTCACCTACTTTTTTAGCTACGGTATTTTTCTGCCCTTCTGGAGCGTCTGGCTGGCCGGAAACGGGCTGACTCCGGAAACCATCGGCCTGTTGCTTGGCGCTGGCCTGGTGGCCCGTTTTCTTGGGAGCCTGCTGATTGCCCCGCGGGTCAGCGATCCCTCCCGGCTCATTGCCGCGTTGCGCGTGCTGGCCCTGTTAACCTTACTTTTCGCGCTGGCCTTCTGGGTCGGCAGTCACGTGGCATGGCTGCTGGCGGTCATTATCGGCTTCAACCTGTTCTTTTCGCCGCTGGTGCCGCTGACGGATGCCCTGGCCAATACCTGGCAAAAGCAGATCACCATGGACTATGGCCGGGTGCGGCTATGGGGCTCCATTGCCTTTGTCATCGGTTCGGCGCTGACCGGCAAGCTGGTCAGCCTGTTTGATTATCGGGCGATCCTGCTGATGTTAAGCCTGGGTGTCGCCTCGATGCTGCTGGGTATGCTGCTTAAGCCGTCGGTGATGCCCCACGGGGAGTCGCGCCAGCAGCAGGGAGCAGGACTGACGGCCTGGCTGACGCTGGTACGCCAGAGCTGGCGCTTTCTCGCCTGCGTCTGTTTGCTACAGGGGGCGCACGCCGCCTACTACGGCTTTAGCGCCATCTACTGGCAGCAGGCCGGCTATTCTGCCTCGGCGGTCGGTTATCTGTGGTCGTTAGGCGTGGTGGCGGAAGTGGTGATCTTCGCGTTGAGTAAAAAGGTGTTCCGCCGCTTCAGCGCACGCGACCTGCTGCTGCTCTCCGCCGTCTGCGGGCTGATTCGCTGGGGACTGATGGGCTGGACCACGGCGCTGCCGGGACTCCTCCTTGCGCAGATCCTTCACTGCGGCACCTTCACGGTGTGTCATCTGGCGGCGATGCGCTATATCGCCGCCCGTCAGGGCAGCGAAGTGATCCGCTTGCAGGCCGTCTACTCCGCGGTGGCGATGGGCGGGAGTATTGCCATCATGACCGTCTTCGCCGGTTTCCTCTATCAGCACCTGCACCAGGGCGTGTTCTGGGTAATGGCCCTGCTGACGATCCCGGCGCTGATTATCCGGCCAAAAGCGGTGGCGGCCTAGTCCTCAAGCATCGCGCAGATATGCTGCTGTTGGCGTTCAGTGAAGCAGTTTTCCGCGTGGATCAGCGGCGGCGAAAACAGCGGTAGCGCCGTCGCATAAGGGGTGACGATAAGCGTCACCCCTTTGGGCGCGCCTTCCTTCTGAAAGCGCTCTACGGTCTGGTATTTGATATTCAGCGGCAGCAGCGTGAGTTCGCGCAGCTGCTGTTCCAGAGCCTCTTCTATAGCCGGGTTGTCATCGGTTAGCAACAGCACCTGTTTTTCGTGCAGGTCGCTTTTCTGCATCAGCCAGGCGCCAAAGATCACCGCGATTAAGCCAGTCTCTTCCTCATTAAAACGGATGTGCCAGGCTTCCTCGAATTCGCTCAATGCCGCCTGGGTGGTACGCAGTAAGCGAGGATAGAGCCGGCTCACTTCCTCCGTGAGCGTGCTGTCGATGCCGATGGCAAACACGCTGCGGATCAACGCCTGCGATAAATGAATATAGAGTTGATCGCTGAGCCCCTGCTCATCACTGAAAGCCCTGCCGGCGAGGACCTGGAAGCGATGGATCAGGCCGGAGATAGCCAGTCGCAGGCGGCGATCGTGCGGGTGACCGTCGCGGACCGGGTCGGGGGTTTTGAGCAACATAAACAGTAGCGAGAGGAAGAAGGGCTCTCCAACATGCGGCGGAGCGCCGACCCGGCGCTGCCAGTGGCGGACAATCTCCTGCGCCAGGGTAAACTCGGCGGCGGTCTGGGCCCAACGCTGCTGTTCATCATTGAAGTCCGGAGAGTATCCCCGGTGATGCTCAAGCAGACAGTACTGCAGATATAAGCGCAGAAACTGCACGTCGCGGCAGTCAAACTGGCGATTGAGCGCCCGCGCGCAGCGGTTCACCAGCGCCTGCAGATTGGTATCATCGTATAAGGTACGGGCAATGCCTTCATGTTTAAGCTGCGTTTTCAGGGCCGGGGTAAAATGATGATTGACGAACTGCGGGCAGAGGCGTAGCCCCCGCCGCAGCGCATGCAGCAGACATAAACGTTGGTCGAGCGCGGCGCCTTCAATCCGATAGCTGCCGTCCACCTCTGACCGGAGGGTCAAACGGTGGTAACGCTGAATTTCGCGTCCGGTCTCCTCAATATCCTGCCGGGCCGTGGTCTCATCAACGAGGTTGATCCTGCCAAGCCGTTCAGTCGTCACCGACTGTCCGGGCAGATAAAACATCAGGAGCACCTGGCTACGGCGCTGTGGACTGGAAAGCGCAGATGGTGGTTCAATGACGGTCATCATCTGGTAAGTTCCAGTTAGGGTTTTCGCTAAGAATAGACAATGGCAGAGGCGGGGGCAGGGCGAAACGCCCGCTTTAGCTCAGGATTGCTGGTGAAGTTCACAGAATTTTTCACGTGAGGAACAGATGAACAGAGTGAAACAATGCACCAGCGCGGCGTTTTTCATGGTTTTATCATTTTCAGCCGCCGCGCATCCGCATAGCTTCATTAGTTTGCAGAGCGAGCCGGTGGTTAAAGACGGTCTGCTGAGCGGGTTTAAAATGCGCTGGACCATGGATGAAATTACCTCATCGGATCTGCTCTATGACGCCGGTAACGCCAAACCGGGCAGCGAAGTATGGAAAAAGCTGGCGGCGGAGGTGATGGCCAACGTACTCGGCCAGCACTATTTCAGCGAGCTGTGGCACAACGGCCAGCGGGTGAAATTTGAAAATCGTCCCGACGGCTATGGCCTCGAGCGTGACGGACTGCAGGCGGTACTGACCTTTACGCTGCCGCTGGCGACGCCGCAACCCGTTGCCGGGCAGACGTTTACCTTTTCCACCTTCGACCCGACCTACTACGTCGACATGTTTTATGACAAGGATAGCGATTTTTCCCTGCCCGCCGCGCTGCGGGCCGCCTGTAAGGCAACGGTGATGACGCCAAAACCGAACGACAAAATGCTCTCGTACGCTCAGTCGCTGGATAAAGCGGATGCGCCGCCGGAGGATATGGCGCTGGGCAGCTATTTTGCCCAGAAGGTGACCCTGACATGTCAGTAATTTTCACCCCCCGCGCGCGATCCTCGCGCTGGAAAGCGCTGTGGCCGCTGGCGCTGTTGCTGGCTGTGAGCATCATCGGCGGCATTTGGCTATGGCGGGTGTGGCCGCAGGTGCTGATGCAGAGCGCGGTCTGGCAGCGCTCGTTGAATCTGGAACTCAGCCGCCTGCTGCAGGCGGTGGCGGAGAACCCGGCAGCGGCGGGCCTGTCGCTGCTCGGGTTCAGTTTCGTTTATGGTGTAGTGCATGCCTTAGGGCCCGGCCATGGCAAAATTGTCATTACTACCTGGCTCGCCACCCATCCCTCGAAGCTGAAATCAAGCATTAACCTGACGCTGGCCGCCTCTTTATTACAGGGGCTGGTGGCCATCGCGCTGGTGGTCGTGGTGCTGGCGCTGCTGCAGCTGCCGGCGCGCCAGCTGCATCTCAGCAGTTTCTGGCTGGAGAAGGGCAGCTATCTGCTGGTGGGCGCATTAGGCTTGCTGCTGTGCTGGCGGGCGTTAAAAAAGCTGCGTCTGCTGCTGAGCCGGCCAACGTTTACCGCTTTTACCCCACATCATGTTCATCACGAGCATTGCGGCTGCGGGCATCAGCATCTCCCGGCGTCGGATCAGCTTCAGAGCGGCGACGACTGGCGGGCACGCGCCGCGATCGTCCTGTCGATGGGCATGCGCCCCTGCTCGGGAGCGATCATGGTGCTGCTGTTCAGCAAGGTGATCGGGGTGTTCAGTTGGGGAATGGCGGCGGCGCTGGCGATGGCGGCGGGAACCTCGTTGACCATCACGGCGCTGGCGCTGCTGGTGCACAGTTTTCGCCAGCTGGCGGTGAAGTTGGGTCAGCATCAGGCGCCGCCGCTGTGGCGTCAGGTGGGCTGGCTGACGCTGGCGCTGGCCGGCGGCGTGATTTTGCTGGCGGCGGCAGGAGTGATGTGGTTCACCGCGGTCCCGGCCGGCGGTGGGATCCGCCCGTTTTAGTCAGACGCCGGGCGCAAATCCGAAAGTGGGCGCCTGTGCTTGCCGCTGGCGAAGCGATGCTCTAGTTTTCCGCTTTTCGGCGGATGACAAGGAGTCGCTATGGCCGCAAATATCGTTTCTTCCGCACCGAGCGGGCGGTTTTATTATGGCTGCGCCGGTGCCGCCGGGCTGCTGGCGGGCCTGGCGATCGTCTACTGGTTTCCGGCGCTGGCCAGCTGGTGGCCGTCAGATCTGGTGCGCGTCTACCACGCCATGTCGTATGTCATGGGATTCGGGGTGTCGCGTATCGGGGATATCCCGCTGGTGGCCTACGCCACCTTAACGCTGTCGGGTTTCGTCATGGCTTTTTGCCACCCCGGGCACAGTAAACTGCCCATTGTTGCCTGGGCTGTGCATAATCAGCCTTCGCTACGGGAGATGGTCGATTGGATCCTGCGCAGCTGGGTATTGCAGTTCGGTTTCCTGGTGATCATTTTCTGGCGTTTTGCTTTCATGGGGAAGCTGACCAGCTATCGGCTGATGCAGTTCGTGGGCATCTTTAACGACGTCTGCTATCTGGCCACGCTGGTGCTGGCTGGGATACTGCTGCGCGATAGCTGGCGAGACTTTCAAGGCGTTTCCGCACCGGCAAGCAATATTCGCATTCCGCTGATCTTTGCCCTGAGCTTTTATCTGCCGTTTCAGCTGGTATGGATTTTACTCAGTGCGCAGCAGTTCGAGTTGCCGCTGTGGGGATGGCTGCTGCTGGTTCCGGCGATGGTCGGCGTGCTGTTAGCCCGCCTGGCGACAGTAGGAATAGCGTTGTGTTTCCGGCGCTGGCTGGGACCGCAGGGCTGCCTGCGCTGGCGCGGGCCGCTGGCCTTGTTTAGCGGCCTGACGGTACTGTGCATCGGCGGCAATGCGGTGATTCGCCAGATCCTCAACATGATAAAATGACATAAAAAAAGGAAGCCGCGGCTTCCTTTTTGACATCTGTAAGAGATTAACGCTTCAGCGCATCGCTCAGTTGCTCACGCATATTCGCCAGCATCGCTTTCACCACGCGCGGGTTACCGGCAACGATGTTGCCCGTCAGCAGGTAGTTATGGCCACCGGTGAAGTCGCAGACAATCGCGCCAGCTTCACGGGCGATCAGCTCGCCTGCGGCGAAATCCCAAGGCTTCAGGGCGATCTCAAAGTAACCGTCAACGCGGCCGGCGGCTACATAGGCCAGATCCAGCGCGGCAGAGCCGGTGCGACGGAAGTCGGCACATTCGGTAAACATGTTGCCGAGAATATTCATGTAAGTGGTGGCGTGCTGCTTCGCTTTGAACGGGAAGCCGGTCGCGATGATGGTGCCGTCGAGGTCGCGAGCGTTGCTGCCACGCAGACGATAGCCGTTCAGCTGCGCGCCCTGGCCGCGGGTCGCGGTAAACAGTTCGTTACGCATCGGATCGTAAACCACCGCGACTTCAGTACGACCTTTGATGCGTACGGCGATGGAAACAGAGAAGTGGGGCAGACGTTTAACGAAGTTGGTGGTGCCATCCAGTGGATCGATAACCCATTGAACATCCTGCTCTTCACCAGCGTGTTCACCGCTTTCTTCGGTGATAATGGTGTGCTGCGGGTAAGATTTGCGAATAGTTTCGATAATAATCGCTTCAGCGGCTTTATCGACGTTGGTCACAAAATCATTGCTGCCTTTCTGGCTGGTTTCTACGGTGTCTGGCGTTTCGTAGTGCTTGGCAATTAAATTACCCGCCTTGCGCGCGGCGCGCACGGCGATGTTCAGCATCGGATGCATCGGTCTCTCTCACTGGATGTTAAAGAACGGGAAAAAACGGCGCATATAATAACAGCGAAATCTGCTTATGTCTCCGTTTTATGGTAGCATGCCCGAATAATCTTTAGCCGAAGAACCATAATGCTGCAAAATATTCGAATCGTACTGGTAGAAACCTCCCACACCGGCAATATGGGCTCTGTAGCCCGCGCGATGAAAACCATGGGCTTAACTAACCTGTGGCTGGTCAACCCACTGGTCAAACCCGACTCACAGGCGATAGCCCTCGCCGCGGGCGCCAGCGATGTGATCGGTAACGCGCAGATCGTCGATACCCTTGATGAAGCCCTGGCGGGCTGCAGCCTGGTGGTGGGTACCAGCGCGCGCTCCCGCACACTGCCGTGGCCAATGCTCGATCCGCGCGAATGCGGCCTGAAAAGCGTCGCCGAGGGGCAGCATGCGCCGGTGGCGCTGGTCTTTGGCCGCGAACGCGTTGGCCTGACCAACGAAGAGCTGCAGAAGTGCCACTACCACGTGGCGATCGCCGCGAACCCGGAGTACAGCTCGTTGAACCTGGCGATGGCGGTGCAGGTTATCGCTTATGAAGTGCGGATGGCCTGGCTGGCGACGCAGGAGCAGGCGCAGCCTGCGGTTGACCATGAAGAGGCGCCGTACCCGCTGGTGGACGATCTGGAGCGTTTCTACGGCCATCTTGAGCAGACGCTGCTGGCGACGGGCTTCATCCGCCCGAATCATCCGGGGCAGGTGATGAACAAGCTGCGTCGTCTGTTCACCCGCGCGCGTCCGGAAAGTCAGGAGCTGAACATTCTGCGCGGCATGCTGGCGTCTATTGAGCAGCAGAATAAAGGTAAGTAAGCGCGTTAACGCCGGATGGCGCTTCGCTTATCCGGCCTACGAATCTACATCTCTGTTGTAGCCCGGGCGAGGCCTTTGGCCGACCCCGGGAGCGGCTCGAAATTAATAACGGCACGGAAAGCCAAATACCTGACTAAAACAGTCAAGTAAATAGTTGACCAAATTACTCGGGAATGTCAGACTTGGCCCTGCTATGCAATACCCATATTAATAAAAAGCCCGGCCAGGGGCGAGTTTGAGGTTAAGTAAGACATGAGACTGACATCTAAAGGGCGTTATGCCGTGACCGCGATGCTTGACGTTGCGCTCAACTCTGAAACGGGCCCGGTGCCGTTGGCAGATATTTCAGAGCGTCAGGGAATTTCGCTTTCCTATCTGGAACAGCTGTTCTCTCGCCTGCGTAAAAATGGCCTGGTTTCCAGCGTTCGTGGTCCAGGCGGTGGTTATCTGTTAGGTAAAGATGCCAGCAGCATCGCCGTCGGCGAAGTGATCAGCGCGGTAGACGAATCCGTTGACGCGACCCGTTGCCAGGGCAAAGGCGGCTGTCAGGGCGGCGATAAGTGCCTGACTCACGCGCTGTGGCGCGATTTGAGCGAACGCCTGACCGGCTTCCTGAACAATATCACCCTGGGTGAACTGGTGAATAACCAGGAGATCCTTGATGTGTCCGGCCGTCAGCATCAGCACGAAACCCAGCGCAATGCGCGCACCCAGGACGCGATCAACGTTAAGCTGCGCGCCTGAGTGACCCGTCCCGTTTCGGACTGCGGCTGACAGGGCGAGGCAGCGCGAAACGGTCGGGACAACGATTATAAAGAGCTTTCAGAATCAGGCCGGGATGCGCCAGCATTCCGTGTACTCGGTCGTACATCAAGCCGGTTGCCTGATTCCTTGCATTGAGTGATGTACGGAGTTTAAGAGCAATGAAATTACCGATTTATCTCGATTACTCCGCAACCACGCCGGTGGACCCGCGTGTTGCCGAGAAAATGATGCAGTTCCTGACCATGGACGGGACCTTTGGTAACCCGGCCTCCCGTTCCCACCGTTTTGGCTGGCAGGCTGAAGAGGCGGTTGATATCGCCCGCAATCAGATTGCCGAGCTGGTCGGTGCCGACCCGCGCGAAATCGTCTTTACCTCTGGTGCGACTGAATCCGACAACCTGGCGATCAAGGGTGCAGCCAACTTTTATCAGAAAAAAGGTAAGCACATCATCACCAGCAAAACCGAGCATAAAGCGGTTCTGGATACCTGCCGTCAGCTGGAGCGTGAAGGCTTCGAGGTGACCTACCTGGCGCCGCAGCGCAACGGGATTATCGATCTCAAAGAGCTGGAAACGGCGATGCGTGACGACACCATCCTGGTTTCCATCATGCATGTGAATAACGAAATCGGCGTGGTGCAGGATATCGCTACCATCGGCGAGATGTGTCGCGCCCGCGGTATCATTTACCACGTAGACGCCACCCAGAGCGTGGGCAAGCTGCCTATCGATCTGAGCCAGCTGAAGGTGGACCTGATGTCCTTCTCCGGCCATAAAATCTATGGTCCGAAAGGCATTGGCGCGCTGTACGTTCGCCGTAAACCGCGTATCCGTATCGAAGCTCAGATGCACGGCGGTGGCCACGAGCGCGGTATGCGTTCTGGTACTTTGCCTGTTCACCAGATCGTCGGCATGGGTGAAGCTTACCGTATCGCCAAAGAAGAGATGGAAAGCGAAATGGCGCGTCTGCGCACGCTGCGCAACCGTCTGTGGAACGGCGTGAAGGATATGGAAGAAGTTTATCTCAACGGCGACCTCGAGCAGGGCGCGCCGAACATTCTTAACGTCAGCTTCAACTACGTTGAAGGTGAGTCGCTGATTATGGCGCTGAAAGACCTGGCGGTTTCCTCCGGTTCAGCCTGTACTTCCGCGAGCCTTGAGCCATCCTACGTGCTGCGCGCGTTAGGTATGACTGATGAACTGGCGCACAGCTCTATTCGTTTCTCTTTAGGTCGTTTCACTACCGAAGAAGAGATTGACTACACCATCAAACTGGTTCGTAACTCCATCGGCCGTCTGCGCGATCTTTCTCCGCTGTGGGAAATGTTTAAGCAGGGCGTGGATTTGAACAGTATTGAATGGTCACATCACTAATTCGGCACCGATAAGGAGAATTCAACATGGCATACAGCGAAAAAGTTATCGATCATTACGAGAATCCGCGCAACGTCGGCTCTTTTGACAACAGTGACGAGAACGTCGGCAGCGGTATGGTCGGCGCGCCGGCCTGCGGCGACGTGATGAAGTTGCAGATTAAAGTCAACAATGAAGGTATCATTGAAGACGCGCGCTTCAAAACCTACGGCTGCGGTTCCGCCATCGCTTCCAGCTCCCTGGTTACCGAGTGGGTGAAGGGCAAATCCCTGGACGAAGCGCAGGCGATCAAGAACACTGATATCGCCGATGAACTGGAACTGCCGCCGGTGAAAATTCACTGCTCTATTCTGGCGGAAGACGCGATTAAAGCCGCGATTGCGGATTACAAAAGCAAACGTGAAGCAAAATAATTAGTTGAGGTTTTGTTATGTCGATTACTCTTAGCGACAGTGCTGCAGCGCGAGTCAATGCCTTTCTGGCGAACCGCGGTAAAGGGTTTGGCCTGCGCCTGGGCGTGAGAACCTCCGGCTGCTCGGGTATGGCCTATGTACTGGAGTTTGTTGACGAGCCGGCGGCAGAAGACACCGTGTTTGAAGACAAAGGCGTGAAGGTCGTGATCGACGGCAAAAGTCTGCAATTCCTCGACGGCACTCAGCTGGACTTCGTCAAAGAAGGTCTCAACGAAGGGTTCAAGTTCACCAACCCTAACGTCAAAGACGAGTGCGGCTGCGGCGAAAGCTTTAACGTATAATCGGTCATCCCCAACCCCACCGCGGTTACGCCGCGCGTGGGGTTTTCATTTAGATGCATGACCCTGAGGTTACTATGGACTATTTCACCCTCTTCGGGTTACCAGCCAGCTATACCCTCTCGCTTGAACAACTGGCTGTCCGGTATCAGGATCTGCAGCGCCAGTACCATCCGGATAAATTTGCCAGCGCGCCTGCTGCGGAACAGCTTGCGGCGGTTCAGCATTCCGCGACCATAAACCAGGCCTGGCAGACGCTGCGCCATCCGTTGACCCGGGCGGAATACCTCCTCTCGCTTCATGGCTTCGATCTGGCCAGCGAGCAGCATACCGTTCGCGATACCGCATTCCTGATGGAACAGCTGGAGCTACGCGAAGAGCTCGACGAGATCGGTAAGGCGAAAGACGATGCGCGGCTGGAAGCCTTTATCAAACGAGTGAAAGCGCTGTTTGATACCCGCCATCAACTGATGGTTGACCAATTGCATAATGAGAGCTGGGAGGCGGCGGCGGATACGGTACGTAAGCTCCGTTTTCTTGATAAACTGCGCAGCAGTGCTGAAGAACTCGAAGAAAAACTGCTCGATTTTTAATTTTCGGAAGCAATTATGGCCTTATTACAAATTAGTGAGCCCGGCCTGAGCGCCGCGCCGCACCAGCGTCGTCTGGCGGCCGGTATCGACCTGGGCACCACCAATTCTCTGGTGGCTACCGTGCGTAGCGGCCAGGCCGAAACCTTGCCCGACCATCAAGGCCGCTATCTGCTGCCGTCGGTGGTGAACTACCACGCTTCGGGGCTGACCGTCGGCTATGATGCCCGGCTTAACGCCGCCCAGGATCCTGCCAATACCATCAGCTCGGTGAAGCGAATGATGGGGCGCTCCCTCGCCGATATTCAAAACCGCTACCCGCATCTGCCGTATCAGCTGCAGGCCAGTGAAAACGGCCTGCCGATGATCCAGACCGCCGGCGGCCTGCTGAACCCGATTCGCGTCTCCGCCGACATCCTGAAAGCGCTGGCTGCCCGGGCAACCGAAGCGCTGGCTGGCGAACTCGACGGCGTGGTGATCACCGTTCCCGCTTATTTCGACGACGCTCAGCGTCAGGGGACCAAAGACGCGGCGCGTCTGGCGGGGCTGCACGTGCTGCGCCTGCTCAATGAGCCGACCGCGGCGGCTATCGCCTACGGCCTCGATTCCGGTCAGGAAGGGGTAATTGCGGTCTACGATCTCGGCGGCGGCACCTTTGATATTTCCATTCTGCGCTTAAGCCGCGGGGTGTTTGAAGTGCTGGCGACCGGTGGTGACTCGGCGCTCGGCGGCGATGATTTCGACCATCTGCTGGCCGACTATCTGCGCGAGCAGGCGGGCTTCAGCGACCGCAGCGATAACCGCCTGCAGCGTGAGCTGCTGGATGCCGCCATCGCGGCGAAAATCGCCCTCAGCGATGCCGAGGCAGCGCACGTCGAGGTCGGCGGCTGGCAGGGCGATATCACCCGCAGCCAGTTTAACGATCTGATTGCCCCGCTGGTAAAACGCACTTTACTGGCCTGCCGTCGCGCGCTGAAAGACGCCGGCGTTGAGGCGCAAGAGGTGCTGGAAGTGGTGATGGTCGGCGGTTCCACTCGCGTGCCGCTGGTGCGCGAACGCGTTGGCGAATTCTTTGGCCGCACCCCGCTGACCTCCATCGACCCGGACAAAGTCGTCGCCATCGGCGCGGCGATTCAGGCGGATATTCTGGTCGGCAACAAGCCGGACAGCGAACTGCTGCTGCTCGACGTTATCCCGCTGTCGTTAGGGCTGGAGACCATGGGCGGCCTGGTGGAGAAAGTGATCCCGCGTAATACCACCATTCCGGTGGCCCGCGCGCAGGAGTTTACCACCTTCAAAGATGGTCAGACGGCGATGTCCATTCATGTGATGCAGGGCGAGCGTGAGCTGGTGCAGGATTGCCGCTCGCTGGCGCGTTTTGCGCTGCGTGGGATCCCGGCCCTGCCGGCAGGCGGGGCGCATATTCGCGTCACCTTCCAGGTCGATGCCGACGGTCTGCTGAGCGTCACGGCGATGGAAAAATCGACCGGCGTGGAAGCCTCTATCCAGGTGAAACCGTCTTACGGTCTGACCGATGGCGAAATCGCCACCATGATTAAAGATTCGATGAGCTACGCCGAACAGGATGTCCAGGCGCGCATGCTGGCTGAACAGAAAGTGGAAGCCGCCCGCGTCCTGGAGAGCCTGACAAGCGCGCTGGCCGCCGACGCCGCGCTGTTAAGCGCCGCGGAGCGTCAGGTTATCGATGCCGCTGCGGAGCAGGTACGCGCCGCGGCGGCAGGCGACGACGCCGACGCCATTAAAGAAGCGATTAAAAATATCGACACACAAACCCAGGAATTCGCCGCCCGCCGTATGGATCAGTCGGTCCGTATCGCGCTGAAAGGCCAATCCGTGGACGAGGTTTAAAATGCCAAAAATTGTATTTCTGCCCCACCAGGACCTGTGTCCGGATGGCATCGTTGTGGAAGCTGAGACTGGTGAAACTATTCTGGATGCGGCGCTGCGTAGCGGCATCGAGATTGAACACGCCTGCGAAAAATCCTGTGCCTGCACCACCTGCCACTGCATCGTGCGTGAAGGCTTTGACTCGCTGGCGGAAAGTACCGAAGATGAAGACGATATGCTGGATAAAGCCTGGGGACTGGAGCCTGACAGCCGCCTGAGCTGTCAGGCGCGCGTCACCGACGAAGATCTGGTCGTTGAGATCCCGCGTTACACCATCAACCACGCACGCGAGCATTAATATGGCACTGAAATGGACCGACAGCCGTGAAATCGGCGAAGCGCTGTACGACGCTTATCCGGATCTCGATCCGAAAACCGTTCGCTTTACCGACATGCATCAGTGGATTTGCGATCTGGAAGAGTTCGATGACGACCCAAACGCATCCAATGAAAAAATTCTCGAGGCGATTCTGTTAGTCTGGTTAGACGAAGCCGAATAATTTTCGCGTTATGATTTATGCGACGGTATTAAGTCGGATGAATCATCGAGCGAGAGAACATTACGGGCTGCCATACGGTGGCCCGTTTGCTAAGAAGGATAATGATAATGACCGAAGCCATGAAGATTACGCTTTCTACTCAGCCAGCCGATGCGCGCTGGGGAGAAAAGGCGTCTTACAGCATTAATAACGACGGCATCGCCCTGCACCTCAACGGCAAAGACGACCTGGGCCTGATTCAGCGCGCGGCGCGTAAAATTGACGGTATGGGCATCAAACATGTCGCGTTAAGCGGCGAAGGCTGGGACACCGACCGCGCGTGGGCGTTCTGGGCGGGTTATAAAGGTCCGAAAGGCACCCGTAAAGTTGAATGGCCGACCCTGGACGATGCGCAGCGTAGCGAGCTGGACAACCGTCTGACCATTATTGACTGGGTGCGCGACACCATCAACGCGCCGGCGGAAGAGCTGGGCCCGGAGCAGCTGGCACAGCGCGCCGTGGACCTGCTGTGCAGCGTGGCGGGCGAGCAGATGAGCTATCGCATCACCAAAGGCGAAGATCTGCGTGAGCAGGGCTATCTCGGTCTGCACACCGTAGGCCGCGGCTCCGAGCGTCCGCCGGTCCTGCTGGCGCTGGATTATAACCCGACCGGCGATAAAGAAGCCCCGGTATACGCCTGCCTGGTGGGCAAAGGCATCACTTTTGATTCCGGCGGCTACAGCATCAAACAGAGCGCCTTTATGGATTCAATGAAATCCGATATGGGCGGCGCGGCGACCATCACCGGCGCGCTGGCTTTTGCCATTACCCGCGGGCTGAACAAGCGCGTGAAGCTCTACCTGTGCTGCGCCGACAACCTGATCAGCGGTAACGCCTTTAAACTCGGCGATATTATTCATTATCGTAACGGCAAAACCGTTGAAGTGATGAACACTGACGCCGAAGGCCGCCTGGTGCTGGCGGATGGCCTGATTGACGCTTCGGCGCAGAAGCCGGCGCTGATCATCGATGCCGCCACCCTGACCGGCGCGGCGAAAACCGCGTTGGGTAATGACTACCACGCGCTGTTCAGCTTTGACGATGCGCTGGCGAATCGCCTGCTGGCGAGCGCCCAGACGGAAAACGAAGCCTTCTGGCGTCTGCCGCTGGCCGAGTTCCACCGCAACCAGCTGCCGTCGAACTTCGCTGAACTGAACAACACCGGCAGTGCCGCCTATCCGGCTGGCGCCAGTACCGCGGCGGGTTTCCTGTCCCACTTCGTGGAAAACTACCATCAGGGCTGGCTGCATATCGACTGTTCGGCAACCTACCGTAAATCTGCCGTTGAGCAGTGGTCGGCGGGCGCGACGGGTCTTGGCGTGCGTACCATTGCTAACCTGCTGACGGCTGAGTAACGGCCTTGCCGGGGGCGCTACGCTTACCCGGCCAGGAAAACCGTATGCCCGCGTGGACGAATGGCCGCCGGGCAATTCATTGTGAAGTAGCCAAACTATGTCTGATACGAAAAATGAATTAGAAACCCTGCTGGAAAAAGCGGCGACTGAGCCCGCCCACCGTCCGGCATTTTTCAGCGCGCTGCTGGAGGCGACCGTCTGGGTACCCGGCAGTGCAGCCGATGGTGAGCAGATTGTCGAAGACAGCGCGCTGGATCTGCAGCACTGGGAAAAAGATGACGGCAGCTCGGTGATCCCGTTCTTTACCTCGCTGGAGGCGCTGCAGCAGGCGGTGGAAGACGAACAGGCTTTCGTGATGATGCCGGCCCGTACGCTGATGGCGATGACGCTGGGCGAATCGCTGTTCCTCAACCCGAAGCTGCCGAGCGGCAAAGAGTTCACCCCGCGTGAAATCAGCCATCTGCTCGGGGAAGAGGGCAGCCCGCTCAGCACCCAGACGGTGCTGGAAGGGGGCGAAGCGCTGTTATTGTCTGAAGTCGCTGACCCGCCGGCGCAGATGGTCGATTCGCTGACCACGCTGTTCAAAACGCTGAAAACCGTCAAGCGGGCGTTTCTGTGCTCGATTAAAGAGAGCGCCGACGCGCCGGCCAACTTGTTGATCGGTATTGAAGCGGAAGGGGATATTGAATCCGTTATCCAGACCACCGGCAGCGTGGCGACCGATACCCTGCCCGGCGATGAGCCGATCGATATTTGTCAGGTGGTGGAAGGCGAGAAGGGCATCAGCCACTTTATGATTGCCCATATCACACCGTTCTATGAAAAGCGCTGGGGCAGCTTCCTGCGCGATTTCAAACAAAACCGCATTATCTGACAGCGGGGGCGGCTGCCCCCGCTGTTTCTTTATGCTTCCAGTGTGAGGCCGAAAATCGGCTTTGCCAGGGTTAATGCAGCGCAGCAAAGATCCGCGGATAGGCTGACACCATGTTATAGATAAGGAATCCCGTCACACACAGCGAGACAATGCCGTTGAAGAGCGCCATATCCCCACGCCATGCCCGACATCTCTCCTTGCCCAGCAAAGAACGTAGCGCTGCCACCAGCCCGCCGACCAGCATAAACGCCAGTAACACCCCTGCCATCTGGGCGATAACAATGTACCAGCCCAGCGGTGTATTCACGCCCCGGGCGCTCATCAGCGCGATCTGCGCCGGCAAAATCGTCTGAAACCCCAGCGTGAGTATCATGAGAAGGCGCAGGTCCGCCAGCTGAGCGTCGAACGTGCGGGCCAGACGCCGGGCGTCACGCAGGAGCAGCCCCCCTGACGCCACCGCCGCGGCAACGCTGACGTGCTGGAGAATAAAAATATATAACGCCAGGGTCCCGGATCCGACCCGGGATAAAAAGAACAGATTGCAAAAGACGATGATCAGCAGGCCAAATTTTATGCCCCAGGCGCGGAGTACCTCACCGGGCCAGCGCCGGCTTGACGCAGGGTTATGCATCATCCACGCGGCAAGGGTCGACTTACCGTAACCGGGCGCGAGCAGCACCATCAGAAAACCCAGCAGCGCCTGGTGACCATAGGTGATCAGCGGGACCTCTTCCAGCGTGACCCCGAGAAATCGGGTATACACGGAGACCGGCGCAGGCACCAGGCTTAACCATGTCCGGTTCCATTGCGGCCAAAAATAAAGAATGACGCCGCCCGCCAGCAGGCCAGCTATGCCTCCCAGCCAGGGACGGCGCGGTGAATCAGCAGAATGTGGGTTAGAGACTAATGCCATTTTCACTCCTTGTGGTGACATCAGGTTACGGATAAAACGCTCCCTCCTGGAGCAGGCCCCGGCGGCGCGCGTTAATCGCGTCATCCGGGGTGAGATCGTGAATTAGTCAGGGCAGCCTTCGAGCCTGGCGTAAAGATCCTCATGAATATATTCCAGCTCCAGCAAGGCGCCATCGCGTGCCTCATTGAGGGTCTGCTGATGCTGCCATTCGTCGTGACTCTCCTCGCTGCCGGCAAAGATCCCCTGCAGATATTCAATCAGTGACGATTCTGCCAGCCAGAGATCATTCTCTTTACCCTCGAAGCGGACAACAGGATATTCACCTTGTTCATCACGTTCAGTGACATAGATAAATACCTGCTGATCGCCGGCGTGGCTGATGCGAATCAGGGCAGGAAGACGCGGATCGTCGTTCCAGACGGGCATCAGCTCTTCAAAGTCCAGTCCGGCCATATCAAGACCATTCATGTAATAAGCATCTTCATCAAGCGAGTCGGAAAGCAGGACGCCATGTTCATCAATGGAGTCCACAACCCATTCCAGTACCAGCTGTCCGTGGGGGCTTTTCAGTTGGCAATCGTAGGCCAACAGCGCTTTCAGACTCTCCGGAAGCGCCACGGTTTCGCTATTTTGCGGGTCACGATATTTCCGTACCCGCAGGCGATCCACTTCGTCTACGGGCATCGGTTTCGGGGTGGGATTGCGGTTGTACTTATGTACGACATCCATGAGATCCGGTAATGAAAATGCCATTATTCAATTTCCTTATATAGTGAGTGGCAGTAAAGCGAATACGGCAGGTACAAACCCTGCGGCAGCACAGAGTAACCGGTTTAGCGAGAAGCAGAAGGAGGGGAGAGGGAAAATCAGAAATTATTTAGTGACCGCGGGACGGGAGGCCCGCGGTCACGCCGTGTTTACGGAGCGGCAGAGGCCGGTTCAATCGGCAGATCGCTCCGCGCGCCCCATTCGCTCCAGGAGCCGTCGTACAGGCAGACGCCGTTCACGCCAAGCGTGGTGAGCGCCAGCACGACCACCGCCGCCGTCACCCCCGATCCGCAGCTGGCGATGATCGGCCGTTCAAAATCGACACCCTGACGTAAAAAGATGTCGTTCAGCTCGTCGACGGTTTTCAGTTCGCCGTTAATCACCAGCTCCGTCCACGGCACGTTAAGCGCGCCAGGGATATGCCCGCGACGCAGGCCCGGGCGCGGTTCGTCGGCCTGGCCGTTAAACCGGGCCGCCGGACGCGCATCGACAATCTGCGCCGACCCTTCATGGCTGACCAGCAGGACGTCGGTCAGGCGCTTAATTTGCCGGGGATCGAAACGCACGTCGAATTCCCCTTCGGCCACCTCGGGCACGCCTTGCTCCAGCGGCAGTTCGTCACGTCGCCAGCCCTCCAGCCCACCGGCCAGTATGGACACCTTCTCCACGCCAAAGGTGCGCAGCATCCACCAGGCGCGAGGCGCGGAAAACAGATTGCCTTCGTCATAAACCACCAGGTGCTTATCGCTGCAGACGCCCAGCTCGCGCATGGCGACGGCAAACGCCTCGGCGCGCGGCATCATATGCGGCAGCGGGCTGGTGTGATCGGACAGCGCCTCGATATCGAAAAACAGCGCGTTCGGCACGTGGCCGGCGCGGTATTCCGCGGCCATATCGCGCAGGGCCTCCTGCCCGGCGGGCGCCATACGGGCGTCGATAATCTGGATCTCCGGGTCATCAATATGTTCTGCCAGCCAGTCGGCGGCGACAAAAAACGAGGTGGACATGGGTGCCTCCGTTTTACAATTCATGACTGAATTGTCGGCGTTTTATCTCACGCTGACAAGTTAAGGACGTCAGAGTGGGGACGACGTCACGGCACTTTTCTGATTAATCGGCAGAAACCCGCGTCATCACTGTTGAGAAGTGCCGCCTTAACGCATAATAAAAAGTGATAATTTGCATCAGGCCCACCGGCCGAGGGGTTAGAAGGATGAAACCATTTCGTTTAGCGGCGCTGTCACTGGCGCTCCTTACCGCATTTTCATTAACCGGGTGTGATGACAGCGGTACGCCGCAGGCCACGGCCCCGGCGCCAGCTGCGGATAGCAACCCAGGCGCGACGGCAAAACCGGACCGCGTCCAGCTGGCGGCGCTGGCGGAAAAAAGCCAGGGCAAAGCGCTGACGCTGCTCGACGCCTCGGAGGTGCAACTGGATGGCGCCGCGACCCTGGTGCTGACGTTTTCCGTGCCGCTGCAGCCGGACCAGGATTTCTCCCGCAGCGTGCATCTGGTCGACAAGAAAAGCGGTAAGGTCGACGGTGCCTGGGAACTGGCGCCGAATCTGAAAGAGCTGCGTCTGCGTCACCTTGAGCCAAAGCGAGAGCTGATTGTCTCGGTCGACCCGACGCTGACCGCCCTGAACAAGGCCACGCTCGACAAACCGTTTGAGAAGACCCTGACCACCCGCGATATCGCACCGAGCGTTGGGTTTGCCAGCCGCGGCTCGCTGCTGCCGGGCAACGTGGTCGCCGGGCTGCCGGTGATGGCGCTGAACGTCGACAATGTCGATGTCAATTTCTTCCGTATTAAGCCGGAATCACTCTCCGCGTTTGTCAGCCAGTGGGAATACCGTAACTCGTTAAGCAACTGGGAGTCTGACGAGCTGCTGAAGATGGCAGATCTGGTCTATACCGGCCGCTTCGATCTGAACCCGGCACGCAATACCCGCGAAAAGCTGCTGCTGCCGCTGAACGATATCAAGCCGCTCCAGCAGCCGGGCGTCTACGTGGCGGTGATGAACCCGGCGGGCCATTATAGCTACAGCAACGCGGCGACGCTGTTTACCCTCAGCGATATCGGCGTCTCGGCGCATCGCTACCACAATCGGCTGGACGTCTTTACCCAGAGCCTGGAAAACGGCGCCGCCCAGTCTGGTATCGACGTCCAGCTGCTCAACGCCAAAGGGCAGACCCTGGCGGAGGCGAAAAGCGACAGCCAGGGCCACGTTACTCTGCAAACCGATAAAGAAGCCGCGCTGCTGCTGGCGCGTAAAGAGGGGCAGACGACGCTGCTCGATCTCAAGCTGCCGGCGCTGGATCTGGCGGAATTCTCTATCGCAGGGGCGCCCGGCTTTAGCAAACAGTTCTTTATGTTTGGCCCGCGCGATCTCTATCGGCCGGGCGAAACGGTGATCCTCAATGCGCTGTTGCGCGATAGCGACGGCAAGCCGCTGGCGGAGCAGCCGGTGAAGCTGGAGGTGGTGCAGCCGGACGGCCAGGTGATCCGTTCGGTGATGAGCAAACCGGTGAATGGTCTGTACCAGTTCACTTATCCGCTCGACAGCGGCGCGGCTACCGGCATGTGGCACATTCGCGTCAGCACCGGCGATAACCAGCCGCGCGAGTGGGACTTCCACGTCGAAGACTTTATGCCGGAACGCATGGCCCTGAACCTGACGCCGCAGGCCGCGCCAGTCGCGCCGGATGCCGACGTCACCTTTGGCGTCAGCGGCGTTTATCTCTACGGCGCGCCGGCCAGCGGCAACCAGCTGCAGGGCAAGCTGTTCCTGCGCCCGCTGCGCGACGCCGTCGCTGCGCTGCCGGGCTTCCAGTTCGGCGATATTGCGGAAGAAAACCTCTCCCGTAGTCTGGATGAAGTCCAGCTGACGCTGGACGAAAAAGGTCATGGCGAAGTGACCACCTCAAGCCAGTGGCAGGATAGCCATTCGCCGCTGCAGGTGGTGTTGCAGGCGAGCCTGCTGGAATCCGGGGGGCGTCCGGTGACCCGTACCGTACAGCAGCCGATCTGGCCCGCCGGGGCGCTGCCGGGGATCCGCCCGCAATTTACGCTGAAGGACGTTTACGATTACCGCACCGATACCACCGTGAAGCAGCCGGTGGTCGATGAGAACAGTAACGCTGCGTTTGATATCGTCTATGCCGACGCCAAAGGCGAGAAAAAAGCGGTCTCGGGCCTGCAGGTACGGCTGATCCGCGAGCGCCGCGACTACTACTGGAACTGGTCCGACAGCGAAGGCTGGCAGTCGCAGTTCGATCAAAAAGATCTGCAGGAGGGCGAGGAGTCGCTGGATCTGCAGGCCGGACAAACCGGCAAAGTGAGCTTCCCGGTAGAGTGGGGCTCCTATCGCCTGGAGGTGAAAGGGCCGGACGACGTGGTCAGCAGCGTGCGCTTCTGGGCCGGCTATAGCTGGCAGGATAACAGCGAAGGTACCGGCGCGGCGCGTCCTGATCGGGTCACCATGAAGCTGGATAAACCGAGTTATAAACCGGGCGACACCATCAAGCTGCACATCGCCGCCCCGGCGGCGGGTAAAGGCTACGCGATGGTGGAATCCAGCGAAGGGCCGCTGTGGTGGCAGGAAATTGACGTCCCGGCGGAGGGGATGGATTTGTCTATTCCGGTGGATAAAGCCTGGAACCGCCACGATCTCTACCTCAGCACGCTGGTGGTTCGCCCCGGCGATAAATCCCGCTCGGCGACGCCGAAACGCGCGGTCGGCCTGCTGCATCTGCCGCTGGGCGATGAAAACCGCCGCCTGACGCTGGCGCTGGAGGCTCCGGACAAAATGCGCCCCAACCAGCCGCTGACGGTGAAAGTGAAAGCCAGCGTCAAAGAGGGCGAGGCGCCGAAACAGGTCAACGTCCTGCTCTCGGCGGTGGATAGCGGGGTACTGAATATCACCGATTACGCTACCCCGGATCCGTGGAACGCCTTCTTTGGCCAGAAGCGTTACGGCGCAGATATCTATGACATCTACGGCCAGGTGATCGAAGGGCAGGGACGTGTGGCCAGCCTGCGCTTCGGCGGCGATGGCGACGAGTTAAAACGCGGCGGCAAACCGCCGGTCAACCACGTGACGATCGTCGCCCAGCAGGCGCAGCCGGTGGTATTGAACGATCAGGGCGAAGGCACGGTGACGTTACCCATTGGCGATTTTAACGGCGAGCTGCGGGTGATGGCCCAGGCGTGGACGGCGGATGACTTCGGCAGCAGCGAAGATAAAGTGGTGGTGGCCGCCCCGGTCATCGCCGAACTGAACACCCCGCGCTTCCTCGCCAGCGGCGATACCACACGGCTGGCGCTGGATCTCAGCAATCTAACCGATAAACCGCAAACCCTGCAGGTACATCTTACCGCCAGCGGGCTGGTGACCTTGACCGATGGCCAACTGCCACCGGTGCAACTGGCGCCGGGGGCGCGCAGCACGCTGTTTATACCGGTGAGCGCGCTGGCGGGATTCGGCGATGGTCAGGTCAATGCTACTATCAGCGGCCTGAGTCTGCCGGGAGAAACCTTCGCCCCGCTGCAGAAACAGTGGAGAATCGGCGTCCGTCCGGCGTTCCCGGCCCAGACTGTCAACAGCGGCGCGGTGCTACAGCCCGGCGAAAGCTGGCAGGCGCCGGCGGCGCAGAGCCAGGGGTTCGCCCCGCAAACGCTGCAGGGCCAACTGCTGCTCAGCGGGAAACCGCCGTTGAACCTCGCGCGCTATATCCGTGAGCTGAAAGCCTATCCTTACGGCTGCCTTGAGCAGACCGCCAGCGGCCTGTTCCCGTCGCTGTACACCAGCGCGGCGCAGCTAAAAGCGCTGGGCATCAGCGGCGATAGCGATGAAAAACGCCGCGCGGCAATCGATGTTGGTATCTCACGCCTGCTGCAGATGCAACTGGAAAATGGCGGCTTTGCGTTGTGGGATAAAGAGGGGCCGGAAGAGTACTGGCTGACCGCCTACGCCATGGACTTCCTCGTCCGCGCGGGCGAGCAGGGCTATAGCGTACCGGTCAACGCCATTAATAAAGGTAACGAACGCCTGCTGCGCTATCTGCAGGAGCCGGGGCTGATGACCGTGCGCTACAGCGATGACGCCCAGGCCAGCCGCTTTGCCGCCCAGGCATACGCCGCGCTGGTGCTGGCGCGTCAGCAAAAAGCCCCGCTCGGCGCATTGCGTGAAATCTGGAGCCGTCACGACCAGGCGCGATCCGGCTTGCCGCTGCTGCAGCTCGGCATTGCGCTGAAAACCATGGGCGATGCGCCGCGCGGCGATGAGGCCATGAAGCTGGCGGTTGCGACCCCGCGCCAGGATGAGAATCGTTGGCTGGGCGATTACGGTAGCCCGCTTCGCGATGACGCCCTGAAGCTGGCGCTGCTGGAAGAGAACAAGCTGCTGCCGGAGGTGCAAAACACGCTGTTGAGCACGCTGTCGGAAGAGGCCTACGGCCAGCGCTGGCTGTCGACCCAGGAAACCAACGCCCTGTTCCTTGCCGGACGTACGCTTGCCGACCTGCCGGGCAACTGGCAGGCGCAAACCTCGCTGCAGGCTGAGCCGCTGGCCGGCGATAAAGCGCAAACCCGTAACCTCGACGGCGATCGGCTGGCGACGCTGCAGGTGAGTAATACCGGCAGTCAGCCGCTGTGGCTGCGTCTCGACAGCAGCGGCTATCCGCATAGCGCGCCACAGCCAGGCGGTAATGTCCTGGGGATTGAACGCACTATTTTCGATACCCAGGGTCAGCAGAAATCGCTGACCTCGCTGCGCAGCGGCGAACTGGTACTGGTGAAGCTGGAGGTGACCGCCAAACGCAATGTGCCTGACGCGCTGGTGGTTGATCTGTTGCCTGCCGGTCTGGAGCTGGAAAACCAGAACCTGGCCAACAGCAGCGCCAGCCTGCAGGAGAATGGCGACGCGGTGCAAAATCTCCTTAACCAGATGCAGCAGGCGGATATTCAGCATATCGAGTTCCGTGACGACCGTTTCGTCGCCGCTGTCGCTGTCAATGAAGGCCAGCCGGTGACGCTGGTCTATCTGGCGCGGGCGGTAACGCCAGGCACTTATCAGGTCCCGCAGCCCCAGGTGGAATCGATGTATGTGCCGCAGTGGCGGGCGACCGGGGCGGCCAGCGGTCCGCTCACCGTGACGCCGTAAATGCGCGTATTGCCTCGGGTAAAACGCCGCTGGCGCTGGCTGGCGGCGTTTATTTTTCTGCTGTGGCTGGCGGTGCTGGCCGCCGATCGCCTGTGGCCGCTGCCGCTGCAGGACGTCACGCCTGCCCGCGTGGTCGTGGCGGAAGACGGCACGCCGCTCTGGCGCTTTGCCGATACGCAGGGCGTCTGGCGTTATCCGGTGACTCTCGCCGACGTGTCGCCGCGCTATCTGCAGGCGCTCATCCAGTATGAAGACCGCTGGTTCTGGAAACATCCTGGGGTCAATCCCTTCGCGGTGCTGCGCGCCGCCTGGCAGGATTTAACCTCCGGGCGGGTCATTTCCGGCGGCAGCACGCTCACCATGCAGGTGGCGCGTCTGCTCGACCCTCATCCGCGCACCTTCGGCGGCAAGCTACGCCAGCTATGGCGGGCGCTGCAGCTGGAGTGGCATCTGTCAAAAAACGACATTCTTACCCTCTATCTGAACCGCGCGCCGTTTGGCGGCACCTTACAGGGGATCGGCGCGGCCAGCTGGGCTTATCTTGGCAAACCGCCCGCTCAGCTCAGCTACGGCGAGGCGGCGCTGCTGGCGGTGCTGCCCCAGGCGCCCAGTCGTTTGCGCCCGGACCGCTGGCCGCAGCGGGCCCAGGCGGCGCGCGATAAAGTCCTCACGCGCATGGTCAGCCAGGGCGTCTGGCCGCAACGGCCGGTACAGGAAGCGATGGAGGAACCTGTATGGCTATTCCCCCGGCAGATGCCGCAGCTGGCGCCGCTTTTTTCGCGCCGGGCGCTGGCGACCAGTCGCGACGAAAAGGTGACGACAACGCTCGATGCCGGGCTCCAGCGGCAGCTTGAGGATCTGGCGCTGAACTGGAAATCGCGCCTGCCGCCGCGCAGCTCACTGGCGATTGTTGTCGTCGATCACACGGATATGAAAGTCCGCGGCTGGGTGGGATCGGCGGATATCACCGACGACAGCCGCTTCGGCCATATTGATATGGTCTCGGCGGTGCGTTCGCCGGGATCGGTGCTGAAACCCTTTGTCTACGCGATGGCGATGGATGACGGGCTGATCCATCCGGCGTCGTTATTACAGGATGTTCCACGACGCTTTAGCGATTATCGTCCCGGCAATTTTGACAGCGGATTTCATGGCCCGGTGAGCGTCAGCGAGGCGCTGGTGCGCTCCCTGAATCTGCCGGCGGTGCAGGTGCTTGAAGCCTACGGGCCCAAACGTTTCGCGGCGAATTTACGCAACGCCGGGCTGCCCCTGACGCTGCCCGCTGGCGCAGAGCCGAACCTGTCGCTGATCCTCGGTGGGGCCGGGGCACGGCTGGAAGATATCGTCGCGGCGTACAGCGCCTTTGCCCGTCACGGCAAGGCGGCGTGGCTGCGCCTGAAGCCCGACGACCCGCTGGTGGAAAGATCGCTGATGTCACCCGGCGCGGCGTGGATTGTCCGGCGCATTTTAGCCGGCGAAGCGCAACCGGTTCCCGATGCCTCACTGCCGCAAGTGGTGCCGCTGGCGTGGAAAACCGGTACCAGCTATGGCTATCGCGATGCGTGGGCGGTCGGCCTCAATGCGCGATATCTGATAGGTATCTGGACCGGACGGCCAGACGGTACGCCGGTGGTGGGCCAGTTTGGCTTCGCCAGCGCCGTGCCGCTGTTAAACCAGGTCAATAATCTGTTGCTGGCGCGCCAGGCGATGAGCCGCGGCGGACTGCCGGTCGACCCGCGCCCGCAAACGGTGAGCCGCGGGACTATTTGCTGGCCAGGCGGGCAGGATCTACCGGCCGGCGACAGCAACTGCCGCCGGCGCTTAGCCAGCTGGCTGCTGGATGCCAGCCAGCCACCGACGCTGCTGCTGCCCGGGCAGGAGGGCGTGCGCGGGATCCGCTTCCCGGTGTGGCGCAACGCAGCAGGGGAAAGGGTGGCCGCGGATTGTCCGGGTGCGACTGAAGTCGTTATTGATGTCTGGCCGCTGCCGCTGGAACCGTGGCTGCCGGCCAGCGAGCGCCGTCGCGCGCGTCTGGGGCCGGTATCGAAAGTGTGCCCACCGTTGCAAACTCAGAATGCCGCGCCGCTGGTGTTGTCAGGTATTCGCGAAGGGGCGTTAATAAAACGTCTGCCGGGCGAGGCGCGGGTGATGTTACCCGTGCAAACCAGCGGTGGAGAAGGGCAGCGCTGGTGGTTTATCAACGGCCAGCCGTTAGACGCCACCGGTGCGACAACCACGCTAACGCTGGATAAGCCTGGCGAGTGGCAGCTGGTGGTCATGGATGAGGCTGGGCAAACGGCGGCCGCCAGTTTCACCCTGCAATAACCAGGGTAAATTTGTTGTTGGCGGTTTGTGTTTCCAATACTCATCTTATTTTAACAAAATGTTACCTTCATCCGTAGGAATCGCCGACGTTGCTCATTATAATGCGCGCCAGGCCATACGATCGTATGCGCAACAACAGAACATTTAATTAGAGGTAATCATGGCTATTGAACGTACTTTTTCCATCATCAAACCAAACGCGGTGGCAAAAAACGTTATTGGCAGCATCTTTTCTCGCTTTGAAGCTGCAGGGTTCAAAATCGTCGGCACCAAAATGCTGCACCTGACCGTTGAACAGGCTCGCGGTTTCTATGCTGAGCACGAAGGTCGCCCGTTCTTCGACGGTCTGGTTGAGTTCATGACCTCCGGCCCGATCGTGGTTTCCGTTCTGGAAGGCGAAAACGCGGTACAGCGTCACCGTGACCTGCTGGGCGCCACCAACCCGGACAACGCCCTGGCCGGTACCCTGCGCGCTGACTACGCTGACAGCTTCACCGAGAACGGCACCCATGGTTCCGATTCTGTAGAATCCGCTGCTCGCGAAATCGCGTTCTTCTTTGCTGAAGGCGAGGTTTGCCCGCGCACTCGCTAATCCTCGTCGTCTTTTCGACCGTCGCGGCGTTGGCTGCGCGCGTTCACCCCGGTCACATAGTTATCTATGCTCCCGGGGATTCACTTGCTTGCCGCCTTGCGACAATCGAAAAGCCTTAGAGGATTAAGCATGCGGTTATGATTTTTTTATCATTGACTGCGTGCAGGCATGGCTTCCATGCGCCAGAATTTGTAGAATATAGCGCCCCTGGACGAGCAGTCGCTCTCCGGGGCGTTTCTTTTTCAACCCACCTGGGGCCATAACGTGTAATAACGAGGCCGGAAAACATTATGTCTGAACAAATTGTCACGCCTGATACCGCCGCTCTGACGGTGCCGAACAAAGATGCCAAAATCAACCTGCTGGATTTAAACCGTCAGCAGATGCGCGAGTTTTTTAAAAACATGGGCGAGAAGCCTTTCCGCGCCGATCAGGTGATGAAATGGATGTATCACTACTGCTGCGACGACTTTGATGAAATGACCGACATCAACAAAGTCCTGCGCGGCAAACTGAAAGAAGTCGCTGAGATCCGTGCCCCGGAAGTGGTGGAAGAGCAACGCTCAACCGACGGCACCATCAAATGGGCGATCGCCGTTGGCGATCAGCGCGTTGAGACCGTCTATATCCCGGAAGAAGACCGCGCCACCCTGTGCGTCTCTTCACAGGTAGGCTGTGCGCTGGAATGTAAATTCTGCTCCACCGCTCAGCAGGGCTTTAACCGCAACCTGCGGGTGTCCGAAATTATTGGCCAGGTCTGGCGCGCGGCGAAAATCGTCGGCGCGGTGAAGACCACCGGCGTGCGTCCGATCACCAACGTGGTAATGATGGGCATGGGCGAGCCGCTGCTGAACCTCAACAACGTCGTCCCGGCGATGGAAATCATGCTGGATGACTTCGGTTTTGGTCTCTCCAAACGTCGCGTCACCCTGTCGACGTCAGGCGTGGTGCCGGCGCTGGATAAGCTCGGCGATATGATCGACGTTGCGCTGGCGATTTCCCTGCACGCGCCGAACGACACCATTCGTGACGAAATCGTCCCGATCAACAAAAAATACAACATCGAGACCTTCCTCAACTCGGTGCGTGGTTATATTTCGAAGTCCAACGCCAACCAGGGCCGGGTGACCATCGAGTACGTCATGCTGGATCACGTCAACGACGGTACCGAGCACGCCCACGAGCTGGCGGCGCTGCTGAAGGACACCCCGTGCAAGATCAACCTGATCCCATGGAACCCCTTCCCGGGGGCGCCTTACGGCCGTAGCTCCAACAGCCGCATCGACCGTTTCTCCAAGGTCCTGATGGAATATGGATTTACGACCATCGTGCGTAAAACCCGCGGTGACGATATTGATGCCGCCTGCGGCCAGCTGGCGGGCGATGTTATTGACCGTACCAAGCGCACGCTGCGTAAGCGGATGCAGGGTGAAGCGATTGACGTAAAAGCGGTCTGACAAATGATGACCCGTGCAGCACAGGCGGCGCGGGTCATATTTATGACCAATAACCAGGCGAAATACGCTGATTCAGTTAATAATTACGGTGCGTTTTTGTCGACTTTGAGGCAGTATGTAGCGGCACAACAACCGCTTAGCATTCAATTTTGATTCGTCTCTGTGATCGCGCGCCTGACAGTCCTATACTGTGAGGCTGACGTACCACAGATGTCTCGCGGCGCCGGCGTTTTCCCGCGCTGAACTTTAAATTTCACGTACCAGTAGTTGTAGCGAATGAATACTGAAGCCACTCAAGATCATCAAGAAGCAAACACCACGGGCGCGCGTTTGCGTCACGCCCGCGAACAACTCGGACTTAGCCAGCAAGCGGTGGCCGAACGCTTATGCCTGAAGGTGTCCACGGTTCGTGATATTGAAGACGATAAGGCACCTGCCGACCTCGCCTCCACCTTCCTGCGCGGTTACATCCGCTCCTACGCTCGCCTCGTACATATCCCTGAAGAAGAACTGCTGCCGATGATGGCCAAGCAAGCGCCTATCCGTGCGGCAAAGGTCGCGCCAATGCAGAGCTTCTCTTTAGGCAAGCGTCGCAAAAAGCGCGATGGCTGGCTGATGAGCTTTACCTGGCTGGTGCTGTTTGTGGTTATCGGCCTGAGCGGTGCCTGGTGGTGGCAAGACCATAAGGCGCAGCAGGAAGAGATCTCGACCATGGCCGATCAGTCTTCCGCTGAGCTGAACGGCGGTGACGCCAACAGCCAGAACGTGCCGCTGGATACCAGCGCGCCGGTAGACTCAGGCACCGATAGCGCCGCGAACAGCGCGCCAACCGATACCGCCAGCACACCGACCACCAGCGCCCCGGCTCAGACGCCAGCGGACAATAACGCGGTCGTGGCACCTTCTCAGGCTAATGTCGATACCGCCGGAACGGCCCCGACGACCCCGGCAACGCCGGCCTCGCCGTTACCGACCGATCAGGCGAACGTCACGACCCCAGCGGCATCGGCACAGGATCTGGTGATGAACTTTTCCGCCGACTGCTGGCTGGAAGTAAGCGATGCCACCGGTAAAAAACTGTTCAGCGGCCTGCAGCGTAAAGGCGGCAACCTGAACCTGAGCGGTCAGGCGCCGTATAAACTGAAAATTGGCGCCCCGGCAGCGGTACAGATCCAGTTCCTCGGCAAGCCAGTCGATTTGAGTCGTTTTATCAGAACTAACCAGGTTGCGCGTCTGACCCTCAATGCCGAACAATCACCGGCGCAGTAACAGACGGGTAACGCGGGAGATTTTTCATGCATAACCAGGCTCCGATTCAACGTAGAAAATCTAAACGTATTTACGTTGGTAATGTGCCAATTGGCGATGGGGCCCCCATCGCCGTCCAGTCAATGACCAATACGCGTACCACCGATGTGGCCGCGACGGTAAGCCAAATCAAAGCGTTAGAGCGCGTCGGCGCGGACATCGTCCGCGTCTCTGTTCCGACGATGGATGCCGCCGAAGCGTTCAAACTGATCAAACAGCAGGTCAACGTCCCGCTGGTCGCCGATATCCATTTTGACTACCGTATCGCGCTGAAAGTCGCCGAATACGGTGTTGACTGCCTGCGTATCAACCCGGGCAACATCGGCAACGAAGAGCGCATTCGCACGGTTGTGGACTGCGCACGCGATAAAAACATTCCTATCCGCATCGGCGTCAACGCCGGCTCGCTGGAAAAAGATCTGCAGGAAAAATATGGCGAGCCGACGCCGCAGGCGCTGCTCGAATCGGCTATGCGCCACGTCGATCATCTCGATCGCCTCAACTTCGATCAGTTTAAAGTCAGCGTTAAAGCCTCCGACGTCTTCCTGGCGGTAGAGTCTTATCGCCTGCTGGCGAAACAGATCGATCAGCCGCTGCATCTCGGGATCACCGAAGCGGGTGGGGCACGCAGCGGCGCGGTGAAGTCCGCGATCGGCCTGGGCCTGCTGTTATCCGAGGGGATCGGCGATACGCTGCGCGTCTCGCTGGCGGCGGATCCGGTGGAAGAGATCAAGGTCGGCTTCGATATCCTCAAGTCCCTGCGCATTCGTGCTCGCGGCATTAACTTCATTGCCTGCCCAACCTGCTCGCGTCAGGAGTTTGACGTTATCGGTACGGTCAACGCCCTGGAGCAGCGTCTGGAAGATATCATCACCCCGATGGATGTTTCGATCATCGGCTGCGTGGTGAATGGTCCGGGCGAAGCGCTGGTCTCCACCCTCGGCGTGACCGGCGGCAACAAGAAAAGCGGCCTTTATGAAGACGGCGTGCGTAAAGATCGACTGGACAACGACGACATGATCGACCAGCTGGAAGCGCGTATTCGTGCCAAAGCCTCGATGCTCGATGAAGCCCGTCGTATTGACGTTCAACAGCTTGAAGCAAAATAACGTGTTGGGAAGCGATACGCTTCCCGTGTATGATTGAACCTGCGGGCGCAAGGCGCCGGGGTTCATTTTTGTATATATAAAGAGAATAAACGTGGCAAAGAACATTCAAGCCATCCGTGGCATGAACGATTATCTGCCGGGCGAAACCGCTCTCTGGCAGCGCATTGAAGGCTCACTGAAGCAGGTGCTCGGTAGCTACGGTTACAGCGAAATCCGTTTGCCGATTGTAGAGCAGACCCCGTTATTCAAACGCGCGATCGGCGAAGTGACCGACGTGGTTGAAAAAGAGATGTACACCTTTGAGGACCGCAACGGCGACAGCCTGACGCTGCGTCCGGAAGGGACGGCGGGCTGCGTACGTGCCGGCATCGAACATGGTCTGCTGTACAATCAAGAACAGCGTCTGTGGTACGTCGGGCCAATGTTCCGCCACGAGCGTCCGCAGAAAGGTCGCTACCGCCAGTTCCATCAGATTGGCGCCGAAGTGTTTGGCCTGCAGGGCCCGGACATCGATGCCGAGCTGATTATGCTGACCGCGCGCTGGTGGCGTGAGCTGGGCATTGCCGATCACGTCAGCCTTGAGCTGAACTCCATCGGTTCGCTGGAAGCGCGTGCCAACTACCGCGACGCGCTGGTCGCTTACCTGGAGCAGTTTACCGATAAACTGGATGAAGACAGCAAACGCCGGATGTACACCAACCCGCTGCGGGTGCTGGACTCCAAGAACCCGGACGTGCAGGCGCTGCTGAACGACGCGCCGGCGCTCGGCGACTACCTCGACGAAGAGTCGAAAACCCACTTTGCCGGCCTGTGCGCGCTGCTCGACGATGCCGGGATCCGCTACACCGTCAACCAGCGTCTGGTACGCGGCCTCGACTACTATAACCGTACCGTGTTCGAGTGGGTAACCACCAGCCTCGGTTCCCAGGGCACCGTCTGCGCCGGCGGCCGCTACGACGGTCTGGTTGAGCAGCTTGGCGGTCGTGCCACCCCGGGCGTGGGCTTTGCTATGGGGCTGGAACGTCTTGTTTTACTGGTCCAGGCAGTGAATCCGGAATTTAAAGCCGATCCTGTTGTCGATATATACCTGGTAGCCTCCGGGACCGATACTCAGTCTGCTGCAATGCGTCTGGCTGAGCAGGTTCGCGATGCGCTGCCCGGCGTCAAGCTGATGACCAACCACGGCGGCGGCAACTTTAAGAAGCAGTTTGCCCGCGCCGATAAGTGGGGCGCCCGTATCGCCCTGGTGGTCGGTGAGTCAGAGATCGCTGACGGAAACGTGGTAGTGAAGGATTTACGCTCAGGTGAGCAAACTACCGTAACGCAGGAGAGCGTTGCCGCGCATTTGCGCACACTTCTGGGTTAATCTCCCGGGAATTATTAGTCAGGAGAAGGACTGCGTGGAAACTTTTAACAACGAGAACGATCAGGTCGATGCGCTGAAGCGCTTCTTTGCCGAAAACGGCAAAGCGCTGGCGGTCGGGGTGATTTTAGGGATTGGCGCGCTGGTTGGCTGGCGCTACTGGACCTCCCATCAGCAGGATACGGCCAGAGACGCGTCTCTGGCTTACGAACAGGCGACTTCCGCGCTGAAATCGAATACGCCAGAAGTACTGTCAGGGGCGGAGAAATTCGCGGCTGACAATAAAAATACCTACGGCGCCTTCGCCTCTCTCGAGCTGGCACAGCATTTTGTTGAACAGAACGATCTGCCTAACGCTGAAAAGCAGCTGCAGCAGGGGCTGGCGGCCGCGTCTGATGATAACCTGAAATCGGTTATCAGCATGCGTCTTGCCCGCGTTCAGCTGCAGATGAAACAGGCTGATGCGGCGCTGAAAACCCTCGACAGCATCAAAGGTGAGGGCTGGACCGCCATTGTGGCCGATTTGCGCGGCGAAATTCTGTTGAGCAAAGGCGATAAGCAAGGGGCCCGTGCGGCGTGGGAAGCTGGCGTGAAAAGCGATGCTTCTCCTGCGCTCAGCGAAATGATGCGTATGAAAATGAATAATTTGTCCATCTGAGAGGGACTCGATGCAATTGCGTAAATTACTTTTGCCAGGGCTGCTTTCCGTTACCTTGCTGAGCGGGTGTTCGCTGTTTAATAGCGAAGAAGATGTGGTGAAAATGTCACCGCTGCCGACGGTAGAAAACCAGTTTACGCCGTCCACGTCCTGGAGCACCTCGGTTGGCGATGGTATCGGCGAATTTTACTCTAACCTTCATCCGGCCTTCGCCGACGGCGTAGTGTATGCTGCTGACCGTAAAGGCACCGTCAAAGCGCTGAACGCGGACGACGGCAAAGAGGTGTGGTCTGTGAACCTGGCGGAGAAAGATGGCTGGTTCTCGCGCGTGCCAGCGCTGCTTTCCGGCGGTGTGACCGTCTCTGGCGGCCATGTTTATATTGGCAGTGAGAAAGCGCAGCTGTATGCGCTGAATACCAGCGATGGTACCGTTGCCTGGCAAACCCGCGTTGCTGGCGAGGCGCTGTCGCGTCCGGTGGTGAGCGATGGCATGGTGCTGGTGCATACCAGTAACGGCCAGCTGCAGGCGTTGAATGAGACCGATGGTGCCGTGAAGTGGACCGTTAACCTCGATATGCCGGCACTCTCCCTGCGCGGCGAGTCTGCGCCTGCGACCGCTTATGGCGCGGCGATCGTCGGAGGCGACAACGGCCGCGTCAGTGCAGTATTGATGCAGCAGGGGCAGATGATTTGGCAGCAGCGTATTTCTACGGCCACCGGCCCGACGGAAATTGACCGCCTGAACGACGTCGACACGACGCCGATCATCGTTAACGGTGTGGTTTATGCGCTGGCTTATAACGGTAACCTGACCGCGCTGGACCTGCGTAGCGGCCAGATTATGTGGAAACGCGAGCTGGGTTCGGTGAATGATTTCATCGTCGATGGTAACCGTATCTACCTGGTTGACCAGAACGATCGCCTGCTGGCACTGACCACCGATGGTGGTGTGACCCTGTGGACGCAAAGCGATCTGCTGCACCGTTTGCTGACCGCGCCGGTGTTGTATAATGGCAATCTGGTCGTCGGTGATAGCGAAGGCTACATGCACTGGGTGAATCCGGAAGATGGCCATTTTGTGGCACAGCAGAAAGTCGATAGTTCCGGCTTCCTGACCGATCCGGTGGTTGCAGATGGTCGACTGCTGATCCAGGCGAAAGACGGTACGCTGTACGCGATTACGCGTTAATTACCGCTGTCGTGAATGATTAAGAAACGGCCCCTGGCAGACAGGGGCCGTTTTGACTTTTTTAAAAACGTCGTTAAGACGATGTTGCTTAGTGATTGTATGAGGCATTTAACATGATACCTGTGGTCGCGCTTGTCGGGCGCCCTAACGTTGGAAAATCCACGCTCTTTAACCGCCTGACGCGCACTCGTGATGCGCTGGTTGCGGATTTCCCGGGGCTGACTCGTGACCGTAAGTACGGTCGGGCCGAAGTCGAAGGCCGCGAATTCATCTGTATCGATACCGGTGGTATTGATGGTACGGAAGAGGGCGTGGAAACCCGGATGGCGGAGCAGTCGCTGTTGGCTATCGAAGAGGCCGATGTGGTGCTGTTTATGGTCGATGCGCGCGCAGGCCTGATGCCGGCGGACATCGCCATCGCTAAACATCTGCGCTCTCGTGAAAAGCCCACCTTCCTGGTGGCCAATAAAACCGACGGCATCGATGTCGACCAGGCGATGGCGGACTTCTGGTCCTTAGGCCTGGGTGATATCTATCCTATCGCTGCTTCGCACGGCCGCGGCGTGACCAGCCTGCTGGAACAGGCCCTGCTGCCATGGGTGGATGAGATCAGCCCGCAGGAAGAGGTGGATGAAGACGCCGAATACTGGGCAAAATTCGAAGCCGAGCAGAATGGTGAAGCGGAAGAAGAGCCGGAGGACGACTTCAATCCGCAGGATCTGCCGATCAAGCTGGCGATTGTTGGACGCCCTAACGTCGGTAAATCAACCCTCACCAACCGCATCCTCGGTGAAGATCGCGTGGTGGTTTACGATATGCCGGGCACCACCCGCGACAGTATTTACATCCCGATGCAGCGTGACGAGCGTGAATATGTGCTCATCGATACCGCCGGGGTACGTAAGCGCGGGAAAATCACCGACGTCGTGGAAAAGTTCTCGGTGATCAAAACGCTGCAGGCGATTGAAGACGCCAACGTCGTGCTGCTGGTGATCGATGCTCGCGAAGGGATCTCCGATCAGGACCTCTCGCTGCTGGGCTTTATCCTCAACAGCGGTCGTTCTCTGGTGATCGTTGTCAACAAGTGGGATGGCCTGAGTCAGGAAGTGAAGGAGCAGGTGAAGGAGACCCTCGACTATCGTCTGGGCTTTATCGACTTTGCACGGGTGCACTTCATCTCCGCCCTGCACGGCAGCGGCGTAGGCAACCTGTTTGAATCAGTACGCGAAGCCTATGACAGCGCCACCCGCCGCGTAAGCACCGCGATGCTGACCCGGATCATGAACATGGCGGCGGAAGATCATCAGCCACCGCTGGTGCGTGGCCGTCGCGTGAAGCTGAAATATGCCCACGCCGGGGGCTACAACCCGCCTATCGTGGTGATCCACGGTAACCAGGTGAAGGATCTGCCGGATTCCTACAAGCGCTACCTGATGAACTACTTCCGTAAATCCCTGGACGTGATGGGTACGCCAATCCGGATCCAGTTCAAGGAAGGGGAAAACCCGTTCGCCAACAAGCGCAACACCCTGACGCCGAACCAGATGCGTAAACGTAAGCGCTTGATCAAGCACATCAAGAAAAGCAAATAATCATCAAACCCGCTTCGGCGGGTTTTTTGTGGCCGCCATGCCGGTAAATGTCAAAACCTTCCGCCATAATCCCGCGATACTTCGCGGGGAACAGAGCGGCTCAAAGGTGGACTTACTATGCAGATTGGTTTTATCGGCCTCGGCGCGGTGGTGGAAACCGCCTATTTACCGGCGCTGCGTCGCCTGGGATACCGTATTGACAGCTGCCATGGCTATGACCTGGACTGCAGCAGAGCGCTGCCGGGGATCCAGCGCTGTAATTCGCTGTCGGCACTGCTGGCCGAACCTCTGGATACGCTCTTCATTACCACCTCATCACTTCAGCATCTGCCCGTGCTGGAGAGGGCGTTAGCCAGCGGCATTTCCCGCATCGTGGTGGAAAAGCCGATCGTGGCCAACCTTGAGCAGGCCGCCCGGCTGCGGGCGCTGCTGGCGCCGCCTGAGCAGGCCGCGCGGGTGCTGGCTCTTGACCACTGGATGGCGCGAGGCGTTGCGCTGAACGCTCCTGGCCCACGGTGGCGGGCGGAAGGGGAGGCCAGCCGCCAGCCGCCGCCGCACCTGTCAGCGCAGGATATCGTCTGGCTCGAAGGCTATTTACAGGAGCCAAGCGGCTTTAACGCTGCCGGAGAGCCGGTCGCGCTCAATTTTGCCACTGGGGAGCTGGATACCCGGCAGCTGCGTCACCCTGATGGGGTGATCCTTGATATCGGCACCCATGTCCTGGCGATGCTCCGCGAAACCCTGCACGCCAGCGGAAGCGATACGGCGCTGAGCCTTTCCCTTCGGGTGGCGAAAGACCGCCTCGGCCATGGCATTGCCCCTGGGGATACGGTCACCGCAGAGGGGGAGGCGCATCTGCAGGGAACCCTGGGCACTATCCCGCTCAATATCTGGCTAAACAAATACGCGGGCCCCGCGGGCGGGCAAAAGGGAATGCGGATAGGGCTGCGGGACGGGCGAATCCTCATCCTCGACCGCTCCCCTGAGGGCGAAGTGGTGACGCTGCACGACGGCGAGCGGATCCAGCGCTGGACCCGCCCCGGGACGATCTATTCGCACTGCCTCGATGAGCAGATCCTCGGCGCGGATAATCTGTTTATCCGGGCGCCCGACAGCGTGGCCGGGTTGACGCGACGTCGGCTTGAGGAAGTGGAATGGCTGCTCCGGCTACAGCAGCAATTACGCGGCCCTCATTAAACCCGGAACATGATAAAATAGGTGCAGATAAACGTTGAAAGGAATGGTTATGGAACTTGATTGCCCTCTGTGCCACGCGCCGTTAGATGTCAAAGGCAGCAGCGCGCATTGCGCCCAGTGCGAAAGGGTATTTGCCCTCGAGGCCCGCTGCCCGGAATGCCACCAGCCGCTGGAGGTGCTCAAGGCGTGCGGCGCGGTGGATTACTTTTGCCAGCATGGGCATGGCCTGATCTCGAAAAAACGGGTGGAATTTATTCCGCTGGTTTAGCGGGTGAAGGCTTTCTGGCCCGCGTTTTTTTCACCGGCGCGATCTGCTTCACTTCGCTTTCGATCCAGCCGTCTTTCAGGCGGGTGGTGAGCAGATCGCCGGTTTTGACCTGTTTCGTCTGTTTCAGCACCGTACCGTCGCTCACCGAGGTGACGCTGTAGCCGCGCGCCAGAGTGGCTAAGGGACTCACCGCCTCCAGATGGGTCACCGCGTTGCCAAACCGTTCACGCCGCTCGCTGAGGCGGCCACGCATATTTTCCGCCAGCCGGTATTCCAGCTGCTGGATCCGCGATTGCGCCCGGTGGATCCGTGGCTGCGGGTTGTAGTGATCCAGACGTTGAACGGTGCGCTTTTGCCGCTGTTCGGCGCGCTTAAGCTGCGATTCCACGGCGATACGCATCCGCTGGCGCAGGCGTTCCAGGGCGGTCTGCTGGCGGGCCAGGCGCAGCTGCGGATGCTGTTGCTGCAGGCGATGGAACAGCTGGGTAAAACGGCGCTGGCGACTGGCGAGGAAATAGTCCATCGCCATCTCCAGACGCTGCTGTCCGGACTGCAGCTGGCGCAGCAGCTCCTGCTGATTGCGGCTGACGATCTCCGCGGCGGCTGAGGGAGTCGGTGCTCGCAGGTCGGCAACAAAATCGGCGATCGTGACGTCGGTTTCATGGCCGACGGCGCTAACGATAGGGATCTGGCTGGCGAAAATAGCCCGTGCCACCCGTTCATCGTTAAAACTCCACAGATCCTCCAGCGAACCGCCGCCGCGTCCGACAATCAGTACGTCACACTCCTGGCGCGCGTTGGCCAGCGCGATGGCGCGCACAATCTGCCCTGGGGCGTCGTCACCCTGGACCGCGGTTGGGTAGATGATCACCGGCAGCCCGGGATCGCGGCGCCTGAGAACATGGAGAATATCGTGCAGCGCCGCACCGGTTTTCGAGGTGATGACGCCGACGCAGTGGGCGGGTGAGGGGAGCGCCTGCTTATGTTTTTGCTCGAACAGTCCTTCCGCCGTTAACTGCGCTTTGAGCTGCTCATACTTCTGCTGTAATAACCCTTCGCCGGCGGGCTGCATGCTTTCGACGATAATCTGGTAGTCGCCGCGCGGCTCATACAGGGTGATGTTGGCGCGAACCAGCACCTGCTGCCCGTGCTGTGGGCGAAACGTCACCCGGCGGTTGCTGTTGCGGAACATCGCGCAGCGCACCTGGGCGTTATCGTCTTTTAAGGTGAAGTACCAGTGGCCAGAGGAGGGCTGGCTGAAGTTAGAGATCTCGCCGCTGATCCAAACCTGGCCCATTTCGCGCTCAAGCAGCAGACGCACCGTCTGATTGAGGCGGCTTACGGTAAAAATTGCGGGGGATTGAGAGGGTAACATGTGAGCAAGATCAAACTTTAAATCAGCAGGTTATTCAGTCGATAGTAACGCGCTCAGAGGGGATGGCAAGTATTATTTGCAAAAAAGGGTAGATGCAATCGGTTACGCTCTGTATAATGCCACGGCAATATTTATCCACCCTGGTCGAGATATTGCCCATGCTACGTATCGCTAAAGAAGCCCTGACGTTTGACGACGTCCTCCTCGTTCCCGCTCATTCTACCGTTCTGCCGAATACTGCCGATCTCAGCACTCAGCTGACGAAAACCATTCGTCTGAATATTCCTATGCTCTCCGCAGCCATGGATACCGTAACGGAAGCGCGTCTGGCTATTGCCCTGGCACAGGAAGGCGGCATCGGCTTTATTCACAAAAACATGTCCATCGAGCGCCAGGCGGAAGAAGTTCGTCGCGTGAAGAAACATGAGTCCGGCGTGGTCACCGACCCGCAGACCGTTCTGCCAACCACCACCCTGCGTGAAGTGAAAGAGCTGACCGAGCGTAACGGCTTCGCCGGCTACCCGGTGGTGACCGAAGAGAACGAGCTGGTCGGTATCATCACTGGCCGCGACGTGCGTTTCGTCACCGATTTGAACCAGCCGGTCAGCGTCTATATGACCCCGAAAGAGCGTCTGGTTACCGTACGTGAAGGCGAAAGCCGCGAGGTGGTCTTCGCTAAGATGCATGAAAAACGCGTTGAGAAGGCGCTGGTCGTGGATGAGAGCTTCCACCTGCGCGGCATGATCACCGTTAAAGATTTCCAGAAAGCAGAACGTAAACCGAATGCCTGTAAAGATGAGCAGGGCCGTCTGCGCGTAGGCGCGGCGGTCGGCGCCGGTGCCGGCAACGAAGAGCGCGTAGACGCGCTGGTAGCCGCGGGCGTTGACGTTCTGCTGATCGACTCCTCGCACGGTCATTCTGAAGGCGTCCTGCAGCGCATTCGTGAAACCCGCGCGAAATACCCGGACCTGCAAATCATCGGCGGCAACGTGGCCACCGGTGCAGGCGCGCGCGCGCTGGCGGAAGCCGGTTGCAGCGCGGTGAAAGTGGGTATCGGCCCGGGCTCCATCTGTACGACCCGTATCGTCACCGGTGTGGGCGTGCCGCAGATCACCGCCGTTTCCGACGCGGTGGAAGCACTGGAAGGGACCGGTATTCCGGTTATCGCTGACGGCGGTATCCGTTTCTCCGGCGATATCGCCAAAGCCATCGCTGCCGGCGCGGCCGCGGTGATGGTCGGCTCTATGCTGGCGGGTACCGAAGAATCCCCGGGTGAAATCGAACTCTACCAGGGCCGTTCTTACAAATCTTACCGCGGCATGGGCTCTCTTGGCGCGATGTCTAAAGGCTCCTCTGACCGCTACTTCCAGAGCGATAACGCCGCTGACAAACTGGTGCCGGAAGGTATCGAAGGCCGCGTGGCCTATAAAGGTCGCCTGAAAGAAATCATTCACCAGCAGATGGGCGGTCTGCGTTCCTGTATGGGTCTGACCGGCTGTGGTACCATTGACCTGCTGCGTACCAAAGCTGAATTCGTACGCATCAGCGGTGCGGGCATTCAGGAAAGCCACGTTCACGACGTGACCATCACCAAAGAGTCCCCGAACTACCGTCTGGGCTCCTGATTTCTTCGCCCGACCTAGCGTCGGGCGATTTATTTACTCTGTTTCACTTGCCTCGGAATTAGCGTCAATGACGGAAAACATTCATAAACATCGCATTCTCATCCTCGACTTCGGCTCTCAGTATACTCAGCTGGTGGCGCGTCGCGTGCGTGAGCTGGGCGTCTACTGTGAGCTGTGGGCGTGGGATGTCACAGAAGCACAGATCCGCGAATTCAATCCAAGCGGCATCATTCTTTCCGGCGGCCCGGAAAGTACTACCGAAGAGAACAGCCCGCGCGCGCCGCAGTATGTGTTTGAAGCCGGCGTGCCAGTATTTGGCGTCTGCTACGGCATGCAGACCATGGCGATGCAGCTGGGCGGCCATGTAGAAGGTTCTAACGAGCGTGAGTTTGGCTACGCGCAGGTTGAAGTGGTTAACGACAGCGCGCTGGTGCGTGGTATCGAAGACTCCCTGACCGCAGACGGTAAACCGCTGCTGGACGTGTGGATGAGCCACGGCGACAAGGTCACCGCGATCCCGGCGGACTTCGTGACCGTTGCCAGCACCGATAGCTGCCCGTTCGCCATCATGGCCAATGAAGAAAAACGCTTCTACGGCGTGCAGTTCCACCCGGAAGTCACCCACACCCGTCAGGGTATGCGTATGCTGGAGCGCTTCGTGCGCGACATCTGCCAGTGTGAAGCCCTGTGGACCCCGGCGAAAATCATCGACGACGCCGTCGAGCGTATCCGCCAGCAGGTTGGCGATGACAAAGTGATCCTTGGCCTCTCCGGCGGCGTGGACTCCTCCGTGACCGCGATGCTGCTGCACCGCGCCATCGGCAAAAACCTGACCTGCGTATTCGTGGATAACGGCCTCCTGCGTCTGAATGAAGCGCAGCAGGTGATGGACATGTTTGGCGACCACTTTGGCCTGAACATTGTTCACGTTGAAGGCGAGCAGCGCTTCCTCGACGCGCTGAAAGGCGAGAACGATCCGGAAGCGAAACGTAAAATCATCGGCCGCGTCTTCGTGGAAGTGTTCGACGAAGAAGCGCTGAAGCTGGACGACGTCAAATGGCTGGCGCAGGGTACCATCTACCCTGACGTTATCGAATCTGCCGCTTCCGCTACCGGTAAAGCGCACGTCATCAAATCTCACCACAACGTGGGCGGCCTGCCGAAAGAGATGAAGATGGGGCTGGTTGAGCCGCTGCGTGAGCTGTTCAAAGACGAAGTGCGTAAGATCGGTCTGGAACTGGGCCTGCCGTACGATATGCTCTACCGTCACCCGTTCCCGGGCCCGGGCCTCGGCGTGCGCGTGCTGGGCGAAGTGAAGAAAGAGTACTGCGACCTGCTGCGTCGTGCGGACGCTATCTTCATCGAAGAGCTACACAAAGCTGACCTGTACAACAAAGTGAGCCAGGCGTTTACCGTGTTCCTGCCGGTGCGCTCCGTCGGCGTAATGGGCGATGGCCGTAAATACGACTGGGTCGTTTCCCTGCGTGCGGTGGAAACCATCGACTTTATGACCGCGCACTGGGCGCACCTGCCGTATGATTTCCTCGGCCGCGTCTCTAACCGCATTATCAATGAAGTGAACGGTATCTCCCGCGTGGTGTATGACATCAGCGGTAAGCCGCCAGCAACGATTGAGTGGGAATGATCCCCGTCGTTAGCTGAATGAAACGAAACCCTCTGTTTTTACAGAGGGTTTTTTATTTTAGACATCCCTTCAATCCCGTCGTCCCAGAAGGTTATCTGGCAGGGTGAGGTTTCCCTGTGAATTCCCCGTTTGCGGTTCCGGCAGATGTTCAGCTGGCCCATTTTTTGCCGCCGCCGTGCGGAGCGCGGAAAGTTTACCCGGCTGTACCGTGCCCGCCCCGCGCACCATCGCCAGCGCCAGTCCGGCAACGATCAGCGTTAACCCGGTGGACACCCACATTCCGCCGATAATGCCCAGCCGGTGGTTCAGCCATGCGTAGGCAAAGGGGGAGGCAGCCGCCATCAGTTGCCCGGGTATCAGCAGGATACCCGTGCGGCTGGCATAGCTTTCTGCGCTAAACAGCGCCAGCGGTAGCGTCGCTTTGACAATCGTCACCAGCCCATTAATCGCGCCATACCCCAGCACAAACCCGGCTGCGAACCCGGCATAAGCCGTGCTGCTCAATCCAAGGAGAAAACAGAGCGGCATGGCGAGCGCGGTAAAACGCGTCAGCGTGAGTGGGGTGACCCGGGGACCGGCCAGGACTTCCCCCAGCCGGGCGCCGGTCTGGCCGAATCCCCACAGCATACCGACGGCAACCGGCAGACCAAAGTGGCTGATAAACTCCGGCAGATGGGTGGAGGTACCGTTGGAGATGAAGGTGATCAGCGCAATAAAGATTGCGTAACGCGCCCCGTTACGCCGATCGCCCTCTGCTGTCGTCGTTGGGGCTATCATTTTCACCGATGTACTGAGTCGCTGGCGAGGCAGTTGATAACTCAGCCATGCGCTCAGCAGGCCAAACAGCGCATAGATCCGCAGGGCATTCTGCCAGGGCATGATAGTTAATAACACCTCGCCCAGCGGCCAGAAGAGGGCAGAGGCCAAACCGCCAGCGAGAGTGATATGAGAGATAGTTTTCCGCGCCTGCTGACCGTACAGATTCACCACTGCGGCGAACAGCGCATCATACAGCGAGAGCCGCATGCCGATGCCGGTCAGCAGCCAGGCGCCGTACCAGCCGGCCAGCGAAGGGCGCCAGGCCATCATGGCGCAGCTGGCGGCTATCAGTAAGGTTCCGCTGGTGACCACCAGCCTTCCGCCAAAGCGAGCCAGCAGCCTGGCAACGAACGGAGAAACAGCGGCCATCATCAGCATGGCGAGCGTCAGGCCGAGATAGATCTGCGGCAAGGACCATCCTTTGTCGGCGGCGATAGCCCCGGCAAAGGTGCCGGGCATATAAAAAGAGATCCCCCAGTTGATCAGTTGCTGACCGCCCGCGGTGAAGGCGAGCCGTCGGGGAATAGCGCGTGTTTCCATGGTTTTCATTCCGTTAAGGCAGTTGTCCTGAGCATACCCGGCAGGCTATTGTTCTGGCAGAGCGGCCACCTTATGCGCGGTATAAGAGAAACTTTGTATGACAACACTGAACCTGGGAAACCTGGCGACCTTCCGGCTGGTCGTACAGCGCGGCAGCTTTTCTGCCGCCGCCGACGCGCTGGGGATCTCCCAACCTGCCGTTAGCCTGCAGGTGCGTCAGCTGGAGCAGTTTTTACAGACCCGTTTGCTGGAGCGTACCGGCCGCGGGATCAAGGCGACGGCGGCGGGAATGGCACTGCTGGCCCACAGCGAGCAGATCGATCGGGCGGTGAATAGCGCAATGCAGTCGGTCAGCGCATTCAGTCAGGAAGTTAATGGGGCGGTAACGCTGGGGACCGGCGCGACGGCCTGCATTCATCTTCTCCCGCCGCTGCTGCAGCATCTTCGTCAGCAGCATCCGCTGTTGACGGTGGGGGTGACCACCGGCAACACGCTGGATATCGTCCGGGCGGTGGAGGAAAATCGCCTCGATCTCGGGCTGGTTACCTTGCCCGTACAGGGACGCAGTCTGGCGGTGACCTCAGTGGTTGACGAGGAGTTCGTGGTTATCCATGCCAGTCACGAGACGGGGACGCTGGCGGATTATACTCCTGCTGAACTGCTGGATCTGCCGCTCATTGCCTTCGAAGCCTGCAGCGGCACCCGGGATCTGATTGACCGCTGGTTCCGCTCGGCGGGAGTGGCGGTCACGCCGGTGATGCAGTTGGGCAGCATCGAGGCGATTAAACGGATGGTGCGGGCAGGGCTGGGCTACAGCATCGTGCCCCGCATGGCGGTGGAGCAGGAGAAGGATCGCGACGGATTAAGCGTGCACTCGCTGGCGCCGCGGCTATATCGACAGCTGGCGGTAGTCATGCGTCAGGACAAAATTGTGACAAAAGGTATCGCAGAAATGCTGCGCCTGCTGCATGCCGTGCGCTGATAAATCGCCGACGGCAAAATTACCGCATCAAAGACAATACATCAGCAGCGAGCGACTCTGTCTGCGGAGTGTGGCGCTTCCAGTATTATAATCAAAGGATTACTCGCGAGCGGAGGGCTCGACGGTGAGTGAAGACTCCTGCGACGCTTTTTTATCCTGGTGATGGTACCAGGCGCCGATGGAGGAGTAGACAAAGCGTCCAAAGAAGAAGAGAAAGCTGATAAGCAGTACGATACGGGTCATGCGACGGTTAAATCGATGTCGTTTACGCATACTGGGTGCCTGACTCACAAAAGGTTCCTTGAAGTATACCCGAAGATGGGCGATGGGGGTATTAAGGCACAGGAACGAGGTGGGGTCAATTGATGCAGATGTAAAAGTGCCGCAGTGAAAACATTAATTAATGTTATATAAGATAATCATCGTATTTACATGCTCACTTTATTAGCGATAAAAAGGTAAAAAAATAAGTTTTATTAATGTTAGCGTCAGTATTTGTTGATTTATATCAACAGTCCCATTCTCTTGACCACTAAAATCAGCGAACATTACCGTATCGTTATTACTTATGCGGTCAGCATGGGGTGGTTGGATGCCTGCCTGAATATGCCTCGCAGGAGCAGAGGCTCTCTGTAGAGCACCTATGAATTTATTAAAATATTATCAACAATATCGCGACAAGTGGTGGGCTTTACCGCTTGTTCTGCCCTCGCTGTTATTACCCTTCGCCAGATGGGCGAATACCTACACCATGCTCAATGGCCACATGGTATTCCTTTATTATCTTCCTCTGGCATTAGTACTCAGCCTGATGATGTTTTTCGGTTGGGCGGCGATCCCGGGTATTATTATTGGCCTGCTGCTCACGCTGGCCCGAGGAATGACGCCCGAGCAGGCTATCGGCGTGTTGTTTCATTTTCTCATCCCCTGCGTGCTGTGCTGGGGCGGATATCGCATCTTTGTACCCCGGCGCCAGCAGGTCTCGCACGGTAACGTCAAACTGATGCCGCACCGTCTGTTCTGGCAGATGCTGCTTCCCTCGGTCATTTTTCTTATTCTGTCACAGATCGCTGAGTATCTGGGACTGCATCCACGTACGACGGAGATGACGGGGATTACGCCGTTTAGTTTACGGTCGTTAATCACCTTTCAGGCGTTGATGGTGGGGTGTCTGACGGGCGTGCCGCTGTGTTATTTTCTGCTGCGGATAATTCGGAACCCTTTTCATGTTCGCGGATTTATTTCTCAGGTTCGCTTACAAATTGATCCAAAAATAAAAACAATTGAAATCATTTGCTGGGCGGCGATATTAATCCTGCTGCTGGGGCTATTATTGATGCCGCTTAATGATACCAGCACCATATTTAGTACGAATTATACGTTATCATTACTTATGCCGGTCATGCTCTGGGGAGCCATGCGTTTTGGTTATCGTTTTATCTCGCTGATCTGGACGCCGGTACTGATTGCCGTGATCCATTTTCATTACCGTTACTTACCGGTTTATCCAAGCTATAACACCCAACTGGCGATCACCTCGTCAAGCTATCTGGTCTTCTCGTTTATTGTCGCCTACACGGCGATGCTGGCGACACAGCAGCGGCTGATCTACGCTCGCGTCCGGCAGATGGCTTTCCTCGACCCGGTCGTACATATGCCTAATCTGCGGGCGCTGAGTCGGGCGCTCAATGGCACGAGCTGGTCGACGCTCTGTTTTTTGCGCATTCCTGAGCTGGAACTGCTGGGCCGCCACTACGGCGTATTGTTACGCATTCAGTATAAGCAAATGCTGGCGAACCACCTGAGCGCGTTACTGCAGCCTAACGAAGCGGTGTATCACCTTGCCGGCCATGACTTGGTTTTTCGCCTCAACAGTGAAGGGCATCAGGCGCGTATTCATTTGATCGACCGCTCCCTGCGGCAGTTCCGTTTCTACTGGGACGGGGTTCCCCTCCAGCCGCGGATCGGCATGAGCTATTGCAACGTGCGCTCACCGGTCAAACATCTGTATTTGCTGCTTGGCGAACTAAACACGATTGCCGACATGTCGCTGGCCAGCGGCCATCCGGAGAATATGCAGCGCCGCGGCGCCGGCCATGTTCAGCAGGATCTGAAAGATAAAGTGGTGATGATGAATCGCATCCTCAAGGCGCTGGAGCAAGACCACTTTGTCCTGATGGCGCAGCCTATCCAGGGCATCCGCGGCGATAACTACCATGAAGTGTTGCTGAGGATGGAAGGGGAGTCGGGTGAACTGACGGGGCCAAACGCGTTCCTGCCGGTGGCGCACGAGTTTGGCCTCTCCTCTCGTGTGGATCAGTGGGTCATCGAGCACACGCTAGCCTTTATGGATACCCACCGGCGGGCACTGCCCGGTCTGCGGCTGGCGATCAATCTCTCTCCGGTCACGTTGAGCCGCAGCCAGTTTCCTCAGGAAGTTGAAGCGCTGCTGCAGACGTACAACATTGAGCCATGGCAGATTATTTTCGAATTGACCGAGAACTATGCGCTCAGTAACCCTGAGCTGGTCTGTCAGACTTTAGAGCATCTGCGGGCGCTGGGCTGCCGGGTGGCGATCGATGATTTTGGTACCGGCTACGCCAGCTACGCCCGGTTAAAAACGATGAACGTCGACATTCTTAAAATCGACGGCAGCTTTATTCGCAATCTGCTTGCCAGCAGTCTCGATTACCAGGTGGTGGATTCTATTTGTCGTCTGGCGCGTATGAAGAACATGCAGGTGGTGGCTGAATATGTCGAGTCGCCGGAAATACGCCAGGCGGTCATCGCGCTGGGGATCGATTATTTGCAGGGCTACGATATCGGCGTACCGGTACCACTGGCGCAGCTGGCGGAAGGGATGACTGCCTGAAGCAGAAAAAAGCCGGGCGCGATGGCCCGGCATGGAGAATATTCAGGAGCGCCGATCAGGCGTCTGGCTCTTCTTCTGCAATCTTCAGCAGCCATTCCGGCACACCTTCCCAGTACTGCTGCTCTTTTTCCAGATCCAACAGCACCAGCGCATTCTGGCTAAACCAGTTATGCGGGAAGGTCAGCGTCCAGTGGTGAGCTTCCGTCTGCAGCCGCAGGGTCGGCGGCGTGGTGGTGGCCTGACGCTGGTTATTCAGCAGCACGCCCAGGCGCAGCAGCTGGATCAGCGGCAGAAACTGCTTTTTCCTGAACAGCGTAAAGCGCGGCAGGTCGTCGAGTTTTATCGCTTTGCGATGATAGCGCACCAGGGTGGCCATCAGCATCTGCTGCTCCTGGTTGAAGCCCGGCAGGTCGCTGTTCTGCAGAATGTAGGCGGAGTGGCGATGCATACCGCTATGGTTGATATTCAGCCCTACCTCATGGAGCATCACCGCCCACTTCAACAGCGCCGCAAGGTGCGGATTGGCCAGCTTGGGGTTCTGTTCCTGCCACTGTTCCAGCATATGGGTGGTGGTTTCCAGCACCCGGCGTGCCTGTTCGCGATCGATATTGTACTGATTCGCCAGACTCTGCGCTGTGCGGCTACGAATATCCTGGTGGCGGAAGCGGCCTTCCATTTCGTACAGCACGCCCTCACGCAGGGCGCCATCGGACAGACGAAGTTCTTTAATGGCTAGCGCGTCAAACACGCCGCACAGAATCGCCAGACCCGGCGCAAAGACCGCTTTACGATCTTCAGAGAGGCCTGGCAGACTGAGCGCGTCGAAGTTTTTATGCTTCAGCAGCTCACTGACCAGCATTTCGAGGCGTTCCGGCGTAATAAACCCGTCCTTCTCACCCATGGCCACCAACACTTCCTGCGCAGCTTTAATGGTGCCGGAGGCGCCCAGCGCCACGGTCCAGCCCTGAATACGGAACTGCCAGGCCAGGGTTTCCAGTTTTTGTACCGCCGCAAGACGAGCACGCTGGAAATTTTCTTTATTGATTGTCCCGCCAGGGAAGTAGGCTTGCGAGAAGCTCACGCAGCCCATGCGACGGCTTTCCACCAGGCGGGGCTCAAAATCTTCACCGATGACCAGCTCGGTCGAACCGCCGCCGATATCAATCACCAGCTTACGACCGCGCTCCGGCTGCGTATGCTCAACGCCCATAAAAATCAGGCGCGCTTCTTCATTGCCGGAGATGATCTCGATCGGGTAGGGGATCACTTTTTCCGCGCGTTTAAGAAACTCTGCCGCGTTGGTCGCCTGACGCAGCGTATGCGTCCCGACGATGCAGACGCTGGAAGGGGAGAACCCTTGCAGACGTTCAGCAAACAGCGACAGGCAGTTCAGCCCGCGGGTCATCGCTTCTTCGCTCAACACCGAGTTTTCATCAAGGCCATCGGCCAGATGCACGCGCTGTTTCAGGCGTCCAATGATCTGCATGGCGCCATCGACGACACGGGCGATCACCATATGAAAACTGTTCGAACCAAGGTCGACCGCAGCGAATTCCTGCGGCCGAGGGGTTATTTCGTTTATTGGCATAGGTTAGTCGGGTTGTTCGAGTGATTTGAGATAATCGTAAATCGCCATCTGTGCACGCACTTTACGGCGATTGCCGCGCGGCACATAGCGATTACTCAGTTCTTTATCAAGATAGCGCGCTTTTACCGTATCGTTGAACAAGATATCAAAAATATCCAGCACTCGCTGTTTCAGACGCGGGTCGAGCAGCGGGGCGGCAACTTCTATACGGTAATCGATGTTACGCGTCATCCAGTCGGCAGAGGAGAGCCAGACCTGTTTATCGCCACCGTTTTCAAAACAGTAGACCCGGTCGTGCTCGAGGAAACGGTCAACGATGCTAATGACGCGGATATTCTCGCTGATGCCTTCCAGTCCAGGGATCAGCGAGCACATGCCGCGGATCAACAGATTGACCGGCACGCCGGAGCTGGAGGCGGCGTACAGTCTGTCCACCAGCCCTTTATCCACCAGGTTGTTCAGCTTCAGCGTAATCCCGGAGGGTTGCCCGTTCTGCGCATTGGCGATCTCGCGATCGATCATCTCATACAGCAGACGGCGCGAGTTCTGCGGCGACACCAGCAGGTAATCGAAGCTGACCGGGCGGTAGGGGTTTTCAATAAAGTTAAACACGCGGCGGACTTCATTGGTAATGCGCGCATCGGCGGTTAACAGCGAATAGTCGGTGTAGATCCGCGCGGTCTTCTCGTTAAAGTTACCGGTACCGATATGGGCGTAGCGCACCACCTCATCGCCTTCTTTACGCGAGATAAGGAACAGCTTGGCGTGGATCTTCAGACCCGGCGCGGAGAAGATCACGTGGACCCCCGCTTCCGTCAGGCGTTTCGCCCAGTGAATGTTAGCCTCTTCATCGAAGCGTGCCTGCAGCTCCACCACCACGGTGACTTTTTTACCGTTATGGGCGGCGTGGATCATCGCGTCAATGATGCGCGAATCTTTGGCTACACGGTAGATGTTGATTTTGATCGCCAGTACGCTGGGGTCGAACGAGGCCTGACGCAGCAGCTCCAGCACATGCTCAAAAGTGTGATAGGGATAGTAGAGCAGGACGTCGCGTTCGCGGATGGCGTCGAAGCCGTTGCGGAATTTATCAAACCACAGATGACGCAGGCGCGGCATAGGCTTATTGACCAGATTAGCCTTACCCACATTCGGGAAGCCGATAAAGTCTTTAAAGTTGTGGTAGCGGCCGCCCGGCAGCATCGAGTCGTAGTTGGAGATGGAGAGCTTATCGCGCAGCATTTCGACCATCGCGTCCGGCATATCGCGCTGGTAGACGAAGCGAACCGGCTCGGCGGTCAGGCGCTGCTTGAGGCTGGAAGACATCAGCTCCATCAGGCTCGACTCCATCTCGTGCACCAGATCGTACTCGGCGTCACGGGTCATTTTCATCGAGTAAGCGTTCAGCGCATCGTAATCAAAGAAGCCTTTAAAGATATCATCCAGGCAATAACGCAGGATGTTATCCAGCAGGATCATTGGCTTACGGCGGCGCGGCGCCTCCGGCGGCAGATTTACGAAGCGCGGCACTTTGTCTGACGGAATTTCCAGCAGGGCATAGTTGATGTTTTCCCCGCGGATAATCTCCACCGCCAGATAGGTGTAATCATCTTTCAGGAACTGCACGAGGTCCGTTTCACGGTTAATCAGGATCGGCGAGATATGCTGACGCAAATACTGTTTGAAGTAGTTGCGCAGCCAGGCCTGCTGATTGACGGACAGCTGGCGCTCGTTGATGAGGAAGATCTGGTTGCGCGCCATCTCCAGCAGCAGTTCGTTATACAGACTATCGAATTCCTGATCGGCCTTCAGAACGCGGGCCTGGATTTTGCCTAACAGGTGGCGAGAATGGGCGGTACTGCCTTGTTCTTCACTGATAATAATCCGGCGCTTAAGCTCAGCGAAGCGCACTTTGTAAAACTCATCAAGGTTGTTGGAGTAGATCCCTAAGAAGCGCATGCGCTCAATCAGCGGGTTACTTTTGTCCGCCGCTTCCTGCAGCACGCGTTCGTTAAAAGACAACCAGCTGAGTTCTTTTTCGATGTATAGCTTTTCCTGGCCCATTACCGCTCACACTCCGTTTTACTCACAGGACGTAGACTATTATGACGAATTTTTCTGCATAGCGATTTACTGTGTCACAACAATATGACAGTAAGAAGAAATATTTCTGTGAGATGATTGATTAATAAACAATTTTAATTAAAAAAAGCCCCGCGACAGGAAAAGGCGGGGCTGTTGTTCATTCTTCAGCGGCATAGCCCTGGGGCGGAAGTTGTCGTTCATCCAGCCAGGCGTGGTTGCCTGCCATGCGCAGACGCCCATCGACGAACCAGCTGATGACCAGCGGATAAATGGCATGTTCCTGGGCCTGAACCCGCGCCGTCACCTCATCTTCGCTGTCGCCAGCGAAGACCGGCACCTTGGCTTGCAGGATAACCGGACCGCCGTCCAGCTCATCAGTGACGAAGTGCACCGAGGTCCCATGTTCCTCATCACCGTTTTCCAGCACCTGACGATGAGTATGCAGGCCAGGATACTTCGGCAGTAACGAAGGATGGATGTTCAGCAGACGTCCCTGATAATGGCTGACGAACGCCGGGCTCAGGATACGCATATAGCCCGCCAGCACTACCAAATCCGGGGCGTAGGCGTCGATTTCATGCATCAGCTGACGATCGAATGCTTCCCGGTCGGCAAACTGACTTTGCGCCAGCGCGTGGGCCGGGATGCCGGCCGCGCGCGCGCGTTCAAGGCCAAACGCATCAGCCTTGTTACTGAATACCGCCCGCAGGGTGCCGTTTATCTGTTTCCGGCCGCAGGCGTCGATGATCGCCTGCAAATTGCTGCCGCTACCGGAAATCAGCACCACGATGTTTTTCATGCAATGACCACACGCTGTTCGGAATCGGAAGCTTTGATATACCCGATTTTCCACGCGTTTTCACCTTTCTCGTTCAGCAGGGCAATGGCCTTGTCTGCTTCTGCAGCCGGCAGGGCGATAACCATCCCCACGCCGCAGTTAAAGGTACGGTACATTTCATGCTGGCTGACGTTACCGGCGGTTTGCAGCCAGTTGAAGACGGACGGCCACTGCCAGGAGGACTCATCAATGATCGCCTGGGTGTTATCCGGCAGCACGCGCGGAATATTTTCCCAGAAACCGCCGCCGGTCAGGTGGGCGATAGCGTGGACGTCAACGCTGGCGATCAGATCGAGCACCGATTTCACATAGATGCGGGTTGGCGCCAGCAGATGGTCGGCCAGCGGTTTGCCGTCAAGGTCGGTGGTCTGCGGGTCAACGCCGCTAACCTCAATGATCTTACGCACCAGTGAATAGCCGTTAGAGTGCGGGCCGCTGGACGCCAGCGCCACCAGCACGTCGCCGTCGGCCACTTTGCTGCCGTCGATGATTTCTGATTTTTCCACCACCCCGACGCAGAAACCCGCTACGTCGTAATCTTCACCGTGATACATCCCCGGCATTTCTGCGGTTTCACCGCCCACCAGCGCGCAACCGGACTGCAGGCAGCCTTCGGCGATGCCGTTAATGACGCTGGCCGCGGTATCGACGTCCAGTTTACCGGTCGCGTAATAATCCAGGAAAAACAGCGGCTCAGCACCCTGAACCACCAGGTCGTTCACGCACATGGCGACCAGGTCGATGCCGATGGTGTCGTGACGCTTCAGATCCATTGCCAGACGCAGCTTGGTACCGACGCCGTCGGTGCCGGAGACCAGTACCGGCTCGCGGTATTTCTGCGGCAGTGCGCACAGCGCGCCGAATCCGCCCAGTCCCCCCATCACTTCCGGGCGACGGGTTTTCTTCACCACGCCCTTAATACGGTCGACGAGAGCGTTGCCTGCATCAATATCCACGCCGGCATCTTTATAGCTGAGAGAGGTTTTGTCGGTCACTGCGAAGTCTCCACGCGTTTGCGGTAAGCAAGAAAAATCGGCGCAATTCTAACAGGGAAAGCAAACGTTTGCGAGCCTGCTTTACAGTCGGCGTGAAACAGCGGATAGATGGTCAAATTTGATACTGCTCACGAAAATGAAACCGGGTACAGTCTTGTGCTTGCCTCAGCCTTAAGGAATCCTCATCATAAGACTGAAACCGGTTTCTGTGTTGGTTTGCCACGCATTTTGCCAGTGATTGACGCTGGTCAGGAGAGGGATGAATGAAAATTGCGGCATTTGATATCGGTGGCACCGCATTAAAGATGGGCGTGATGACCCGCGATGGCAGGCTACTGGAAAGCGCGAAGCAGTCGATCAATGACAGCGATGGCGATCATATCTTACAGGTAATGCTGTCATGGCTGGCGGCCCACCCGTCGTGTGAAGGGGTAGCCATCAGCGCGCCAGGCTATGTTGATCCGCACAGCGGCTTTATCACCATGGGCGGCGCTATTCGTCGATTTGATAACTTCGCCATGAAAGCATGGCTTGAAGCCCGGACCGGACTGCCGGTCTCAGTTGAAAATGATGCCAACTGTGTGCTGCTGGCAGAGCGCTGGCAGGGCAAAGCGGCGGAAATGGCCAATTTTCTGGTACTCACCATTGGCACCGGCATTGGTGGGGCGATTTATTGCCATCATCAGTTGGTTCACGGGGCGCGTTTTCGCGCCGGTGAGTTCGGCTACATGCTCACTGACCGTCCCGGCGGGCGCGATCCTCGTCGCTATTCGATGAATGAGAACTGCACCCTGCGAGTGCTACGCCATCGCTATGCGGAACATATCGCTGCGCCGCTGGAGAGCGTGACAGGCGAAATGATTTTTGACCGCTATGACGCTGGCGACCCGGTTTGTCAGCGTCTGGTCGCTGAGTTCTTCAATGGCCTGGGTCATGGCCTTTATAACCTCGTCAATATCTTCGATCCGCAGGCCATCTTTATCGGCGGCGGCATTGTGGAACGTCCAGGATTTCTGGCTCTGCTGCGCCAGCATCTGGCCTGGTTTGGCATTGCCGACTATCTCGATACCGTCAGTCACGGCAACGATGCCGGCCTGATTGGCGCGGTTTACCATTTCAATCAGCACTATCGTTCGCCTGGCGACGATCGACATTAGGGAGAGACTATGTCCGGATTTAAAGCAGGTTTTCTGTGGGGCGGCGCGGTCGCCGCGCATCAGTTAGAGGGCGGCTGGCAGGAGGGCGGCAAGGGGATCAGCGTGGCGGACGTGATGACCGCCGGTGCCCACGGCGTGCCGCGTGAAATTACCGACGGCGTGGTGGCGGGGAAAAATTACCCGAACCATGAGGCGATCGATTTTTATCATCGTTATCCGGAGGACCTGGCGCTGTTTGCCGAGATGGGCTTCAAATGTTTTCGCACCTCGATTGCCTGGACGCGTATTTTTCCGCAGGGCGATGAGCTGGAGCCCAACGAGGCTGGCCTGCAGTTTTACGATGATCTGTTCGACGAATGCCTGAAGCACGGCATTGAGCCCGTGATTACGCTGTCGCATTTTGAAATGCCTTATCACCTGGTCACCGAGTATGGCGGCTGGCGCAACCGGAAGCTGATCGACTTTTTCGTGCGCTTTGCCAGGGTCGTCTTCACCCGCTATCAACATAAAGTGAAGTACTGGATGACCTTTAACGAGATCAACAACCAGGCCAACTTCCATGAGGACTTTGCCCCCTTCACCAACTCCGGTTTGAAATATTTGCCGGATGAAGACCGGGAACCGGTGATGTACCAGGCCGCGCACTATGAGCTGGTGGCCAGCGCCCTGGCGGTGAAAGCGGCGCGCGAGATCAACCCTGCACTGCAGATTGGCTGCATGATCGCTATGTGTCCGATCTATCCGCTGACCTGCGCCCCGGACGATATGATGATGGCGATGAACGCCATGCACCGCCGTTACTGGTTTACCGACGTTCACGTGCGCGGCCGCTATCCGCAGCATCTGCTCAACTATTTTGCCCGCCGCGGCTTTACCCTGGATATCACCGAAGCCGATCGCCTGGCGTTAACCGAGGGCTGTGTCGACTACATTGGCTTTAGCTACTATATGTCGTTCGCTACCAAAGCCACCGAAGACAACCCCTTGCTCGACTATGATGAAACCACCAGCCTGGTCTCCAACCCGTACGTCAAAAAGTCGGACTGGGGCTGGCAGATTGACCCGGTTGGCCTGCGCTATTCGCTGAACTGGTTCTGGGATCACTACCAGTTGCCGCTGTTTATTGTCGAAAATGGTTTTGGCGCGATCGATGTCCGTGAAGCGGACGGCAGCGTCAATGACCAGTATCGTATCGATTATCTCTCCGCCCATATCGCGGAGATGAAAAAGGCGGTGGTCGAGGATGGCGTTGATCTGATGGGCTACACCCCGTGGGGCTGTATCGATCTGGTTTCCGCTGGCACAGGGGAAATGAAAAAACGCTACGGCTTCATTTATGTCGATAAAGATAATGAAGGCAATGGCTCGCTGGCTCGCAGCCGGAAAAAGTCCTTTGCCTGGTATCAACAGGTGATTGCCAGCAACGGGGAGAACCTGTCGTAGTCGGGTGGCGCTAACGCTTAACCGACCTACAATACACGTAGGCCCGCGTAAGCGTATGGACTGCACCCCGCACCCAAGCCGGAGCCTTGCCTCCGGTTTTTTTGTCTCTAAATCACTTTGCTTGATATACGTCAAGCAAGATGGGTATGGCACAATCCGCAAAAAGCGGTATAATCCCGCGATTTTTTTTGTGGCCGCCCCTCAGAGGAGAAAGAGAATGAAGATTGTGGAAGTCAAACACCCACTCGTCAAACACAAGCTGGGCCTGATGCGCGAGCACGACATCAGCACCAAACGCTTCCGTGAACTCGCCTCAGAAGTGGGCAGCTTACTGACTTATGAAGCCACCGCCGATCTGGCGACCGAGAAAGTGACCATCGAAGGCTGGAATGGCCCGGTGGAAGTTGAGCAGATCAAGGGCAAGAAAATTACCGTTGTGCCTATCCTCCGCGCAGGCCTTGGCATGATGGAAGGGGTACTGGAGCATGTCCCCAGCGCGCGTATCAGCGTGGTGGGTATCTATCGTAATGAAGAGACTCTCGAGCCGGTACCTTACTTCCAGAAGCTGGTGTCCAACATTGATGAGCGTATGGCGCTGGTGGTTGACCCGATGCTGGCCACCGGTGGGTCGATGATCGCCACTATCGATCTGCTGAAAAACGCTGGCTGCACCAGCATCAAGGTGCTGGTACTGGTGGCGGCGCCGGAAGGGATTGCCGCGCTGGAGAAAGCGCACCCGGACGTTGAGCTGTACACCGCCTCTGTCGATAAGGGACTGAATGAACACGGGTATATCATTCCCGGTCTCGGCGATGCCGGCGACAAGATCTTTGGTACGAAATAATCGAATAACGATAAATAAGCCGACTTTGAAAGTCGGCTTTTTTTTGAATAAAACACACATAACTAACCATCTCAGAGGAAAACACTATGACGCGCCGTGCTATCGGGGTGAGTGAAAGACCGCCGCTTTTACAGACTATCCCGCTTAGTTTGCAGCACCTGTTTGCTATGTTTGGCGCAACGGTGCTGGTGCCAATCCTGTTCCACATCAACCCGGCCACCGTCCTGCTGTTTAACGGTATTGGTACGCTGTTGTACCTCTTTATCTGTAAAGGCAAAATCCCGGCGTATCTGGGATCGAGTTTCGCCTTTATTTCTCCAGTACTGCTGCTGTTGCCGCTGGGCTACGAAGTGGCGCTGGGTGGTTTTATTATGTGCGGCGTGCTGTTCTGCCTCGTCTCCTTTATTGTCAAAAAAGCCGGTACCGGCTGGCTGGATGTGATGTTCCCGCCGGCGGCGATGGGCGCCATCGTGGCGGTTATCGGCCTCGAACTGGCGGGTGTGGCGGCTAATATGGCCGGGCTGCTGCCAGCCGACGGTCAAGCCCCCGACAGCAAAACCATTATTATTTCGATGGTAACGCTGGCGGTGACGGTATTTGGTTCTGTGCTGTTCCGCGGCTTCCTGGCGATTATTCCAATCCTGATTGGTGTGCTGGTGGGCTATGCGTTGTCGTTTGTGATGGGCGTGGTCGATACCACCCCGATCGCCGAGGCGCACTGGTTCGCGCTGCCGACCTTCTACACGCCGCGCTTTGAGTGGTTTGCTATCTTCACCATTCTGCCCGCCGCGCTGGTGGTGATTGCTGAGCACGTCGGGCACCTGGTGGTGACCGCCAATATCGTTAAGCGCGATCTGATCCGCGACCCGGGTCTGCATCGTTCGATGTTTGCCAACGGCCTGTCGACGATCATCTCCGGCTTCTTCGGTTCGACGCCCAACACCACCTACGGTGAAAATATCGGCGTGATGGCGATTACCCGGGTTTACAGTACCTGGGTTATTGGCGGCGCGGCGATCATTGCGATTCTGCTCTCCTGCGTCGGCAAACTGGCGGCGGCTATCCAAATCATTCCGGTACCGGTGATGGGGGGCGTTTCGCTACTGCTGTACGGGGTGATCGGCGCCTCGGGGATCCGCGTACTGATTGAATCGAAGGTGGATTACAGTAAAGCGCAGAATCTGATCCTCACCTCCGTGATCCTGATCATCGGCGTCAGCGGCGCTAAAGTACACATTGGCGCCGCCGAGCTGAAAGGGATGGCGCTGGCGACCATCGTGGGCATCGCGCTGAGCCTGATTTTCAAGCTTATCAGCGTCCTGCGTCCGGAAGAGGTGGTCCTCGACGCGGCGGATAGCGAAGAGGTTAAATAACGATCTCCTGACCGGGCGGCGATCCCGCCCGGTTCTCTCCTGACCTAAATCTGTGGTAAACTCTCCGCGTTTTTCTGTAAGCCTATGTTGAGGTCCATCTGAACGCACCGGCACAGCTCTCTTTGCCACTGTATCTTCCTGACGACGAAACCTTCGCAAGTTTCTGGCCGGGTGATAATCCTTCCCTACTTGCTGCCCTCCAGAACGTACTGCGCCAGGAACACAGCGGGTACATTTATATCTGGTCACGTGAAGGGGCAGGTCGCAGCCACCTGTTACACGCCGCCTGCGCCGAGCTTTCCCAGCGCGGGGATGCGGTGGGCTACGTGCCGCTGGATAAACGGACGTGGTTTGTGCCCGAGGTACTGGAGGGGATGGAACAGCTGGCGCTGGTCTGCATTGATAATATTGAATGCGTCGCCGGGGATGAGCCCTGGGAAATGGCCATCTTTAATCTCTACAACCGGATCCTGGAATCAGGCAAAACCCGACTGCTGATCACCGGCGATCGGCCGCCGCGGCAGCTGAATCTTGGTCTGCCGGACCTCGCCTCACGGCTGGACTGGGGGCAGATCTATAAGCTGCAGCCGCTGTCGGATGAAGACAAACTGCAGGCGCTGCAGCTACGCGCCAGACTGCGCGGCTTCGAGATGCCGGAAGACGTGTGCCGCTTCCTGCTGAAGCGGCTGGATCGCGAGATGCGCTCGCTGTTTATGACCCTCGATCAGCTGGATCACGCCTCGATTACCGCCCAGCGCAAGCTGACGATCCCCTTCGTGAAAGAGATCCTTAAGCTCTAGTCCGCCAGTGGGGCCAGCTCCTGCTCCGTCAGTCCGGTCAGATGAGCGACCAGATCGCGCGCCAGGCCACTGTGTAGCATGGCGGCGGCGATACGCTGTGCCTCTTCTTTCCGGCCTTCCTGTCGCCCCTGCGCCAGTCCCCGCTCCAGTCCCTGTTGCTCGAGATATTCCGCAATCGTCATCAACGTCTCCTTATGCTGCGGCGTACGTAACGCCAGTTCGCGTATGAACTTGATCGGCTCGCGCGTATTGCCTGCCTGCACCAGATAGTGCATCAGGGCTTGTACCTGCGATTGTGTCGCCAGTCCAGTCAATAATAATTCGCTCAGCTTGTCGAGGAGCTGCGCCAGATCGCGTTGTCGAATATGTTTTTGCAGTAACTCCAGCGTTGCCATGCGCTGGTGGGTGGCAATGTCGTCATCCGGAATGACGGTAATGTCCGCCAGCGGAAACGCTTCGTGATAAAGACGGCTGGCCAGTTCCGGGGCGGCGAATTCATCGAGCCAGCGTAGAGAGTATGGGTAGGGGCTGGCCAGACCGTGGTAGAAGAGGACAGGGATCACCAGCGGTAGTTGATCGTGACCGGCATCGAGATGACGCTGCATGGCGGCGATGGCATAGCGCATCAGACGAAAGGCCATATGCCGGTCGGGCGTGCTCTGGTGTTCGATAAGCGCATAAATATAACCGTCTCCCGCCGTGGTTTTCAGGGAATACAAAATGTCGGCATAAAAGGGGCGCAGATCGTCTTCGACAAAATGCCCCGACTCGAGATGCAGCGTACGCAGATCGCATACTTTAAGCAGCGTTTCGGGCAGATACAGTTGCAGGAAATCGCGGGCGGTATCGGGATGGGAGAGGTAGGTTTTAAACACCGCGTCATGGGGCGTGGAGGTCGGTTTTTTCATGTTCATCCGTCCAGTGGATTGAGCGATAGATGAACAGTAGCATCGTCCGGCGGGCGGGAGGGATTGGCGTGGAAGATCTGGAATCGGCCACGTAAAAAAAAGCGCCGCGAAAGCGCGGCGCAGGTGGGTTAGCTTACGATCTCAAGGACCTGCTCCGGCGGGCGGCCAATACGCGCCTGGCCGCGGCTGACGACGATAGGGCGTTCAATGAGCTTAGGATTGTCGACCATCGCCTGAATCAGCGCCGCGTCGCTAAGCGCCTGGTCGGCAAGATTGAGCGATTTGTACAGATCCTCCTTCTGGCGCATGAGCTCGCGGGGGCTCTCCATACCCAGCAGCTGCAGCAGCTCACGCAGCGTATCGGCATCCGGCGGTGTGTCGAGATAAAGCAACACCTGTGGATCGATGCCGCGGCTCTGCAGCAGGCTCAGCGTTTCGCGGCTCTTCGAGCAGCGTGGGTTATGGTAAATTGTTACCGCGTCGGTCATGGGGTCTCCTTACATTTTTTGATAGGGGCGGAAGCGGGCCTGCAGATCGCGTAGCTGGTCGATACGGGCATCGTAACGCGCCTGCTGCAGGCTACCAAGTTTCACCTGCGAGCTGGCGCTGCTGAGCAGGGAAATCGCCTGTTCCAGCTGACCGACCAGCGCCATGCTTTCTGCCCGCGCCGCCAGCTCCTGGTCGCGATTGCCCAGCGCACCTTCCGCCTGGGCCAGCAGATCCCAGCCGTTGCCATCCTCTTTATTGGTAAAGGTATACCGGTTCAGAATGGTCGCCGCTTCCCCGGGCTGTCCGCCCTGCAGCAAGGCGTTGGCCAGGTTCAGCTGCAGTACCGGATTGGTGCGCAGCTCGCGGGCGTTTTTAAGGCGATTGATGGCGTCGCTGGTTTTCTTCTGCCCGAGGTCGATATCCGTGGCCAGGTCGAGATACCAGGCATTTTGCGGGTCGGCGCTGAGCAGCGGCTGCAGCGTTTTGCGTGCCTGGTCAAAGTTGTTGCTTTCCATCGCCAGCAGAGCGCGACCATACTGGGCGGCATGCTGTTGGCGAATATTGCCCTTATCCCAGGCGTTCAGCAGATCGGTGCCCAGCTTGTTGTCGCCGTTGGTGTACATCCCGAGGGTACGCGCCTTCGCCAGATAGAAGTCCGCTGAGGACTGTACCACCACCGGGCGCATCTGGTTGGCGCGGTTACGGGCATCGGCCAGTCGGCTTTCCGGCAGGGGGTGGGTGAGCAGCATTTCCGGCGGTCGCGTCGAGTAGCGCGACTCGTCAAGCAGTTTACCCATAAACATCGGCATAGCCTGTGGGTCGAATCCCGAGCGTTGCAGAACCTGAATGCCAATCCGGTCGGCCTCTTCTTCGTTCTGGCGGGTGAAGCTGATCATGCCCTGTTGGGTACCGGCCAGCGTCCCGGTCAGCGCCGCCATCCCGGCCTGCGGGCTGGCCATCGCCAGCAGAATCGAACCCAGGGCACCGACCCAGGTCAGCGGCGCATTGCGCTTCTGATCTTCCATCGCGCGGGCGAGATGCCGCTGCGTGACGTGGGAAATTTCGTGCGCCATGACAGAGGCCAGTTCGCTCTCATTATCAGAGTAGCGGAACAGGGCGGAGTGGAGGACCACGTTGCCGCCAAAGAAGGCGAAGGCGTTGATTTGGTCGTTATTAATCAAATAGAAATGGAACGGGGTGCGCACTGAGTTGGCGTGTGCCACCAGACGCATGCCCAGCCCGTTGATATATTGTACCAGCAGCGGATCGTTAATCAGCGGCGCACTGCCGCGCAGCTGGCGCACATAGTAATCCCCCATCTGCATTTCCTGACCAATCGACAGCGTGCTTCCTGCAGAGGTCCCCATGTCCGGCAGCGTATCTGCGGAGTCAGCAAAAGCAGGGCCTATCGAACCCAGCGTCAGCGAGGCGATGACGGTCGCCACCAGCGTTTTCTTCAACTGCCTGAACATAACCTCTGTCCTGTAATGTGGGTGTGCCAGTTTGACCGATTGTGCGACGCAATGTTCCCTGGCCGCATCCCAGCGAGTTTAGCTGGCGTTGGCCGCCTTGAAAATATGATCTTCACGGCGGAGAACGGTTTGTCTGCGGCGCATCAAAAAGCGAAGTCTTTTTTGTGACATTTCGATACAATTCCCCGGATTGTCGCCGCTTGGCCCTTCAGGGAAGGTTTTATGCTTGAGATGTTAATGCAGTGGTACCGCCGTCGATTCAGCGACCCTGAGGCGATAGCGCTGCTGGTTATTTTGCTTGCCGGTTTCGGCATCATGTTCTTTTTCAGCGGTCTGTTAGCGCCGTTACTGGTGGCTATCGTACTGGCCTATCTGCTGGAGTGGCCGACGGTTCGTCTGGAACGGATTGGCCTGTCGCGCACCTGGGCGACCTCGCTGGTGCTGATCCTCTTTGTGGGCATCCTGCTATTGCTGGCCTTTGTGGTGATGCCGGTGGCCTGGCAGCAGGGGATCTATCTCATCCGCGATATGCCGGGTATGCTCAACAAACTCTCTGATTTTGCCGCTACGCTGCCGCGGCGCTATCCTGCGTTAATGGATGCCGGCATCATCGATGCTATGGCGGAAAATATGCGCAATCGGATGTTGACGGTGGGCGACTCGGTAGTGAAGTACTCTCTGGCCTCGCTGGTGGGGCTGCTTACCCTGGCGGTCTATTTGGTGCTGGTGCCGCTGATGGTCTTCTTCCTGTTGAAGGATAAAGAGCAGATGCTCAACGCGGTGCGCCGTGTACTGCCGCGTAATCGTGGCCTTGCCGGGCAGGTATGGAAGGAGATGAATCAGCAGATCACCAACTACATTCGCGGCAAGGTGCTGGAGATGATTGTCGTCAGCGTCGCCACCTGGATCGGCTTTATTCTCTTTGGCCTCAACTACTCGCTGCTGCTGGCGGTGCTGGTGGGCTTCTCGGTGCTGATCCCCTATATCGGCGCGTTTGTGGTGACCATTCCGGTGGTAGGGGTGGCGCTGTTTCAGTTTGGCGCTGGCACCGAGTTCTGGAGCCTGTTCGCGGTCTATCTGATTATTCAGGGGCTGGACGGCAACCTGCTGGTCCCGGTGCTGTTCTCGGAAGCGGTCAATTTACACCCGCTGGTGATTATCCTGTCGGTGGTGATCTTTGGCGGGCTGTGGGGGTTCTGGGGCGTCTTCTTCGCCATTCCGCTGGCCACGCTGATTAAAGCGGTAGTGCATGCCTGGCCGGATGGCCTGGTGGTTGACGACGACTGACGTGTTCGGGATAAAAAAGACGCCGGGTGAGGATCTCCTCCCCCGGCGTCTTGCTTTGCATCAGGCGTTTTCTTTCAGCCAGTTCAGCACCACGTCGTGGTGATTGCTGGTCTTGAAGTCATCAAAGACGTGTTCGATTTTGCCATCGGCATCGACGAGGAAACTAATACGGTGAATACCGTCGTAGGTTTTCCCCATGAAGGATTTTTCGCCCCAGACGCCAAACTGCTCGCAAACCTGATGGTTTTCATCAGACAGCAGCGTGAAGTTCAGCAGCTCTTTCTCGGCGAAACGGGAGAGCTTTTCCGGTTTATCGGTGCTGATGCCCAGCACTTCTACACCGGCTTTCTTCAGGTCGTCCATATTATCGCGCAAGCCGCACGCCTGGACGGTGCAGCCTGGGGTCATGGCTTTCGGGTAAAAATAAACCAGGACACGTTGTCCCTGGAAGTCGGTTAAATTTACTTCCTCGCCGTCCTGGTCCGGTAAGCTAAATTTCGGTGCGATATCACCGGCTTTCAGTGGGGTCATGGGTTAAACTCCATCCTGTTCATCATGCTGTGAATAATTAACGATGTTAATACTGCCTTGTGCGTTCAGTTCTGTACATAGGGCTTTGAATGCTTGTTCGATATTTGCTGCATTTTGCGTCGCAGGACTGTGGGCAGTTATCTGGATAAAAAGCTGCGCGGAATCGCCGTCTCCCGGCTGAGTGCGGGACACCAGTTCCGCAATATTCATATTCCAGGTATCGCACAGGGCAGTGAAGCGCTCGATGATATGCGGTGAGTCCGGCACCTCAACCTGGACCCAAACGGTGTTTGGCATGGCCTGCGGCGGGCGCGCAGTGGTGCGTTTCATCACGATCAACAATTCCAGCTCCGCACCTTTCAGCGGCAGGGTTGATTCGATCAGGTTAATCGCATTCCACGACCCGGAAAGCAGCATGATAAACGTAAACTCATCACCGAGCATGGCCAGCCGGCTGTCTTCGATATTACAACCGCAGCTGCTGACGTGGCGAGTGATCGTATTCACGATGCCGGGACGGTCAGCCCCCAGGGCGGTAATAACCAGATAGTGTTGTAATGAGGCTGTCAAACCTGTTCTTCCTTTAAAAAGGTGAGGTAACATTAGGAAAGCATAAAAAAAACCGCCATACAACATCCCTGATGGCGTCGGGTCTCTTGCTTTTATTGCAGCTCCAAACGTAACATTGAGAATCTTGTCGCACTTCTGCTCTGAGGATGGCCCATGTTCACGGGAAGTATTGTAGCGCTTGTCACGCCGATGGATGAAAACGGTAATGTCTGCCGGACAAGCCTGAAAAAACTGATTGATTACCATGTCGCCAACGGAACCTCGGCGATCGTTTCGGTAGGGACTACCGGTGAATCCGCAACGCTGAGCCATGAAGAGCATGGCGACGTAGTGATGATGACGCTGGAACTGGCCGACGGGCGTATTCCAGTTATCGCTGGCACGGGAGCCAATGCAACCGCAGAGGCGATTAGCCTGACCAAACGTTTTAACGACAGCGGTGTTGTCGGCTGCCTGACGGTCACTCCTTATTATAACCGCCCGACCCAGGAAGGCCTGTTCCAGCACTTTAAAGCTATCGCTGAACATACTGACCTGCCGCAAATTCTGTATAATGTGCCGTCCCGTACCGGTTGCGATATGCTGCCGGAAACCGTTGGCCGTCTGGCGGAAATTAAAAATATTGTCGGTATTAAGGAAGCTACAGGGAACTTAAGTCGCGTTCACCAGATCAAAGAGCTGGTTTCAGACGACTTTATTCTGCTGAGCGGTGACGATGCGACCGGTATGGACTTCATGCAGCTCGGCGGCGTGGGCGTGATTTCCGTCACCGCCAACGTGGCGGCGCGCGAAATGGCCGACATGTGCCGTCTGGCGCTGGCGGGTCAATTTGCCGAAGCGCGTGCGATTAATCAGCGTCTGATGCCACTGCATACAAAATTATTTGTCGAACCCAATCCTATCCCGGTGAAATGGGGATGCAAGGCGTTGGGTCTTGTGGCGACCGATACGCTGCGCTTGCCGATGACGCCCATCACCGACCATGGTCGTGAAGCCGTCACCGCCGCGCTGAAGCATGCCGGTTTGCTGTAAAGTTTAGGGAGATTTGATGGCTTACTCAGTACAGAAGTCGCGCCTGGCGAAGGTTGCGGGTGTTTCGCTGGTTCTACTCCTCGCGGCCTGTAGTTCCGACTCGCGCTATAAGCGTCAGGTGAGCGGTGATGAGGCCTATTTACAGGCGTCACCGTTGAGCGAACTTCACGCGCCGGCGGGGATGATCCTGCCGATTCAGGTGGGCGATTACAACATTCCGGTGGCCAACAGCACCGGCGCGGTGGGCAAAGCGCTGGACATTCGCCCGCCAGCGCAGCCGCTGGCGTTGGTCAGCGGTGCGCGGACCCAGTTTAATGGCGATACCGCGACGCTGATGGTTGAGAACGGCCGCAGCGGCTCGCTGTGGGCGCAGGTCACCAGTATCCTTCAGTCGAAGAACTACGTTATCGCGAAACGCGATGATGCGAGCCAGACGCTGAACACCGACTGGGTTGAGTGGAACCGCCTTGATGAAGATCAGCAGTATCGCGGTCGTTATCAAATCTCCGTCAAACCGCAGGGCTATCAGCAAGCGGTGGTCGTTAAGCTGGTGAATCTGGAGCAGGCGGGTAAACCGGTTGCCGATCCGGCGTCACTGCAGCGCTACAGCACCGCCATGCTGAACGTCATTTCTGAAGGCCTTGATGCGAGCGCCACCAGCGCCCAGAACGCGGCCCAGCGCAGTGCTGGCGCCACCTTCGACGTGCAGAGCGCTGCCGATGACACCGGCCTGCCGATGCTTGTCGTTCGCGCGCCGTTTAACATGGTGTGGCAACGTCTGCCGGGCGCCCTCGAAAAAGTGGGAATGAAAGTGACCGACAGCACGCGCTCTCAGGGCAGCATGGCGCTGACCTACAAGCCGCTGTCTGACAGCAGCTGGCAGGAGCTGGGCGCACGTGACCCGCAGCTGGCCTCCGGTGACTACAAACTGCAGGTCGGTGACCTCGATAACCGCAGTAGCCTGCAGTTCATCGACCCGAAAGGTCACACCCTGACGCAGTCGCAAAATGACGCCCTGGTAGCCGTATTCCAGGCCGCATTTAACAAGTAATCAAAAGGGCTGGAGCAATCCGGCCCTTTTAATATATAGTGACGCAAACGTGTGCGTATACACATCATCCTTCAAATTGCCTCTTTGTTGGCCGCCTTCGTTCACCCCAGTCACTTACTTTTGTAAGCTCCTGGGGATTCGCTCAGTTGCCGCCTCGATGCACTTTGAATGATTTTGTGTATAGGTGGAAACGTATTTTTAGGCTCAATATCACTGGAGTAGTGAAAGATGAAAAAGCAAGCTGAGTTGTATCGTGGTAAGGCGAAGACAGTATACAGCACCGATAATCCGGACCTGCTGGTACTGGAATTCCGTAACGATACGTCAGCAGGTGATGGCGCGCGCATCGAGCAGTTCGATCGTAAAGGCATGGTGAATAACAAGTTCAACCATTTCATTATGAGCAAACTGGCAGAAGCGGGCATCCCTACCCAGATGGAAGCGCTGCTTTCCGATACCGAATGTCTGGTGAAAAAACTGGATATGGTGCCGGTAGAGTGCGTGGTGCGTAACCGTGCAGCAGGCTCGCTGGTAAAACGTTTAGGCATTGAAGAAGGTATCGAGCTGAACCCGCCGCTGTTCGACCTGTTCCTGAAAAACGATGCTATGCACGATCCGATGGTCAACGACTCCTACTGCGAAACCTTCGGCTGGGTGAGCAAAGAGAATCTGGCGCGGATGCGCGAGCTGACCTACAAAGCCAACGACGTGCTGAAAAAGCTGTTCGATGACGCCGGTCTGATTCTGGTGGACTTTAAGCTGGAGTTTGGTCTGTTCAAAGGCGAAGTGGTGCTGGGCGACGAGTTTTCGCCGGACGGCAGCCGCCTGTGGGATAAAAATACCCTCGATAAAATGGACAAAGACCGCTTCCGCCAGAGCCTTGGCGGCCTGATCGAAGCCTACGAAGAAGTGGCTCACCGCCTGGGCGTTAAACTCGACTAACCCGCCCGCCGCCAGAAGATGGCCTCATCTTCTGGCGTCTCTTGCTGTTTCCTGTGGTAATCCTGCGCTGAACCGCCTACGATCTCTGCTATTGATACATAACAGGGAATGAGGTGCTTATGCGCTGGCAAGGGCGTCGCGAAAGCGACAATGTTGAAGATCGACGTGGTCAATCAGGCTCGCCGTTTGGCGGCAGCGGGGGCGGCGGTTTCCGTCTGCCGAGCGGGAAGGGCGGCATTGTACTGCTGATTATTGTGCTGGTGGCGGGCTACTACGGCGTGGATTTGACCGGCATGCTGACCGGGGAGCCGATGCCGCAGCAGCAGACCTCCACGCAGCGCTCCATCAGTCCGAAAGACGATGAAGCGGCGAAGTTTACTTCCGTCATTCTGGCCACCACCGAAGATACCTGGGGACCGATCTTTGAAAAGATGGGCCGCCAGTACCCCCAGCCAAAACTGGTGCTCTACCGCGGCGCGACCCGTACCGGCTGCGGCACCGGTCAGTCGGTGATGGGGCCGTTCTACTGTCCTGCCGACAGCACGGTCTATATCGACCTGTCCTTCTACGATGAGATGAAAAATAAACTGGGCGCCGACGGCGACTTTGCTCAGGGGTACGTCATTGCTCATGAGGTGGGCCACCACGTGCAAAAACTGCTGGGCATTGAGCCGAAAGTTCGCCAGCAACAGCAGCATGCCACCGAGGCCGAAGCCAACCGTCTGTCGGTGAAGATGGAGCTGCAGGCGGACTGCTTCGCCGGCGTCTGGGGCCATAATATGCAGCAGCAGGATATTCTGGAAACCGGCGATCTGCAGGAGGCGCTGAACGCTGCCGAAGCCATCGGCGACGACCGTCTGCAGCAGCAGAGCCAGGGGCGCGTGGTACCGGACAGCTTTACCCACGGCACGTCAAAACAGCGCTACACCTGGTTCAAACGCGGTTTCGACAGCGGCGATCCGGCGCAGTGCAATACCTTCGGCAGCGCGCTGTAATCGCCACCGATGATGGACGCGCTGCTTGACCTCACCGCGCAGATGGCGCGGGAGGGGATCCGTCGCCTGCTGGTGCTCAGCGGCGATGAGGCCTGGACGCTGCAGCAGGCGCAGGCGCTACGGGAGCGGCTCGGCGGCAATGGTCTGTGGGTAGGCTCCGATCCGGTTTCTGCGCCCTGCGTGGCGCCTGGCGCCCTCAAGACGCTGCTGGGGCGGGAAGTGATGCACGCCTTTTTCGATGCCCGGCGCGGGTGTGACGTGGCGGCCCTGGCGGCCCTGAGCGGTACGCTGCGGGCGGGAAGCTGGCTGGTGCTGCTGACGCCCCCCTTCGCCGACTGGCCGACCCGGGCGGATGAGGACTCCCTGCGCTGGAGCGATACTCCCGACCCTATCGTTACCCCCAACTTTGTTCACCGCTGCTGCCGGCAGTTTATCGCCGATCCGGAGGTGCTGCTCTGGCAGCAGTCGGACCGGCCGCGCTTCCCGCTGGCCGCCCCCCGCCCTGACTGGCATCCCGCCGATGGCCACCCCCAGGCCGAGCAGGCGCTAATCCTTGAGCAACTGTTACGGCTGCCGCCCGGTATCGCGGCGGTGACGGCAGAGCGCGGGCGAGGGAAATCCGCTCTCGCGGGCATGCTGCTGCGCCAGCTTGAGGGCGAGGCCATCGTCACCGCCCCAACGCGTAGCGCCGTCGAGGTGCTGGCGAGCTTTGCCGGCGAGGCGTTCCGCTTTATGGCGCCCGATGCGCTGTTGGCGTCGCAAGAAACGGCGGCCTGGCTGATTGTCGATGAGGCCGCGTCGATCCCGGCTCCGCTTCTCCGGCAGCTGGTAAGCCGTTTTCCCCGCACGCTACTCACCACGACGGTGCAGGGTTATGAAGGCACCGGTCGCGGATTCCTGCTGAAATTTTGCGCCAGCCTGCCCCGTCTGCAGTCGTTCAGCCTGAGCGCCCCGATCCGCTGGGCGGCGGGCTGTCCGCTGGAGTCAGCCATCCGTCAGTTGCTGATCTTTAACGATGAGGCATTTCGCGACGCGCCGACGGGGGAGGTGGTGCTGGAAGCGGTTAATCAGTCCTGCTGGCAATCGCAGCCAGCGCTACCGGAGGCGATGTACCAGCTATTGTCCGGGGCGCACTACCGGACTTCCCCGCTCGATCTGCGGCGCATGATGGATGCCCCCGGCCAGGCTTTTCGCTGCGCTCGCGCCAGCGGCGCGGTGGCGGGCGCGCTGTGGCTGGTGGCCGAGGGGGGACTTTCTCCCGAACTTAGCCGGGCGGTGTGGGCAGGGTTTCGCCGGCCGCGCGGGAATCTGGTCGCCCAGTCGCTGGCGGCGCATGGCGGCAGTCCCCTGGCGGCGACGCTGTCCGGGCTGCGGGTCAGTCGGATCGCTGTCCATCCTGCCCGTCAGCGCGATGGTCTCGGGCAGAAGATGATCGCCAGTATCGCCGCCGATGCCGCAGGCTATGACTATCTGTCCGTCAGCTTCGGCTATACCCCTGAGCTGTGGCGCTTCTGGCAACGCTGCGGGTTTATCCTCGTGCGGCTGGGAACCCATCGCGAGGCCAGCAGCGGCTGCTATACCGCGATGGCTCTGTTCCCGCTGACTGCGGCGGGGCACCAGCTCGCGCAGCGGGAGGCGCAGCGGCTGCTGCGGGATGAATATTGGCTTCGCCCGTGGCGGGACGAATCCGCGCCGCTGCCGGCCGTCGCAGACGCTATGCTTAGTGATGAGGACTGGCTGGAAGCGGCGAGCTTTGCTTTCGCCCATCGCCCGCTGGCCGCGGCGCTGGGCTGCCTCAACCGCCTGCTGATGCAGGCCGACATGCCGTTGCCGGCTCTGCGCGGACGTCTGCAGGGGGAAGAGGAAGCCGCGCTGTGTGCTGCGCTGCGGCTGACGGGGCGTAAAGCCCTGCTGGCGAGATGGCGTGTTGAGGCCGCTGACGCCTTGCGCTTCCTCGATGCAGCGCGTGCTGAGGCGCTGCGTCAGCAGGTGGCGCATCTGCAATTATTTTAACTAACTCATTCAGTTAAATGGCATGGTCATATCTGGCGAGCGGCGTAAACTGCCGGCATACACTAAGGAGACAGCCATGAAACACGATCATTTTATTGTTCAAAGCCCTGCGACGCCTGCGCAACAGCTGTTGCTGCTGTTTCATGGTGTGGGTGATAACCCGGTCTCTATGGGGCAAATCGGCAGCTGGTTCGCGCCGCAGTTTCCCGATGCGCTAATTGTCAGCATCGGCGGGGTCGAACCTTGCGGTCCCAACGGTCGGCAGTGGTTTTCGGTGCAGGGAGTGACGGAAGAGAATCGTCAGCAGCGCATCGATGCCATTATGCCGACCTTCATTGACATTGTGCGCTACTGGCAAGAGAAAAGCGGCGTCAGTCCACTGGCCACCGCGCTGATCGGTTTCTCTCAGGGGGCGATTATGTCGCTGGAGAGTATCAAAGCGGCGCCAGATCTGGCTTCAAGAGTGATCGCCTTTAATGGCCGCTACGCGACGCTGCCGATGACGGCAACGACGGCCACCACCATTCATCTGATCCACGGGGGGGAAGATCGGGTTATCGACCTGGCGTGGGCGGTGTCGGCTCAGGAGGCATTACAGCAGGCGGGCGGCGACGTGACCTTAGATATTGTTGACGATCTGGGGCATGCCATTGACGATCGCAGCATGCAGTTTGCCATCGAGCGTCTGCGTTATACCGTGCCGAAGCACTATTTTGATGAGGCGCTGAGCGGCAGTACGCCAAAAGGGGACGATATCATCGAAATGCTGTAACCCCGGCGGACGGGGTTACAGGCGGGCAGTACCGCGATAAAGGCAAACTTACGGTTTCTTCGACTGGTCGTGCTTTGGCCAGTCGTCGTCATCGTCCCATTTATCGTTAAAATCGCGGTGCGGCGGCAGATCGGGTTTGTTGTTAAGGAATTTTTTGTGGTCAACGCGGTTCAGATCTTTGATCACGTTGATAATCACCCCCACCAAAAAGACCAGAACCAGAATCCACCAGTGTTTAATAAGCCATTCCATGCGCGCTTCCTCTTTACGTCAATTCGTCAGGCGACCAGCTGTTCCATTACGCGTTGATACATCCGTGCCAGCAGCTGCAGGTCGGCGGCGTTCACACATTCATTAATTTTGTGAATGGTTGCGTTCACGGGGCCCAGCTCAACCACCTGCGCCCCCATGCGGGCGATAAACCGACCGTCAGAGGTGCCGCCGTTGGTCAACAGCTGCGGTTTGATCTCATTATAGTGCTCAATTGCGCTCACCACCGCATCCACCAGTTTACCGCGCCCGGTGAGGAACGGCTGGCCGGAGAGCCACCACTCCACGCTGTAACGCAGCTGGTATTTTTCCAGCAGGGAGACCACGCGGGCTTTGATCATCTCGTCCGTCAGTTCCGTACTGAAGCGGAAGTTGAACTGGACGAACATATCGCCGGGGATCACGTTGTTGCTGCCGGTACCGGACTGTACGTTGGCGATCTGCATACTGGTTGGCGGGAAAAATTCATTGCCTTTATCCCACTCGATATTGACCAGCTCCGCCAGCATCGGCGCCGCGCGATGGACAGGGTTATCGGCAAGGTGCGGATAGGCAACATGGCCCTGCACGCCGTGAATGGTCAGGTTGCAGGTCAGCGAGCCGCGGCGGCCGTTTTTCACCACATCGCCGACCACTTCGGTACTGGAGGGTTCGCCGACCAGACAGTAATCCAGACGTTCGTTACGCGCCATCAGCGTTTCCACTACTTTGACGGTGCCGTTTTTGGCGCTGGCCTCTTCATCTGAGGTGATCAAAAACGCCAGTCTGCCGCGATGATTCGGGTACTGCGCGACAAAACGTTCCGCCGCCACCACCATCGCCGCCAGCGAGCCTTTCATATCTGCTGCGCCGCGGCCGAACAGCATCCCGTCGCGGATGGTCGGTTCGAACGGGGGGTTGATCCAGCGGTCGGCGTCGCCTGCCGGGACCACGTCGGTGTGGCCGGCGAAGGCCAGCGTCTCGCCGTGGCCGCGCCAGGCCCAGAAATTCTGTGTATCGCCGAAATCCATCGGTTCAACGGTAAAGCCGATCGCACGCAGGCGTTCAATCATTAACGCCTGGCATCCCGCATCATCGGGGCTAAGGGAAGGGCGGCGAATAAGCTGCTGAGCCAGCTCAATGACCGGGCAAGACATAGACTATACCTCGTTAAACTGCTGATAACTTGCTTCACTAAAACCCAGCAGCATAGGACGACCGGGCGCACAGAGCAATGGGCGTTTGATAATCGCCGGCATTTCCAGCATCAATGCGGCGGCGGCGTCGGCATTATCGATGCTGTTGCGCAGCGACTCGTCGAGTTTGCGCCAGGTGGTGCCGCGGGTGTTCAGCAGCGCCTGCCAGCCCAGTTCGGCAATAAAGGTATCCAGTTGCGCGCGGTCAAGGCCATCGGCGCGGTAGTCATGAAACTGATACGCAATCTGATGCGCTTCCAGCCAGCGACGGGCTTTTTTAATGGTATCGCAGTTTTTAATTCCGTACATGGTGAGCATAGATAAACCTTTCACATTCAATTAAGCGGTTAACTCAGATATTTCCGAATATATAAGTCTTACTGAAATAATACGTGATTCAGATGAATAAATATAACTTTTTACCGGGTATCTCATTCAATTGACGGCGTGGTGAATTTTTGCTCATTCGCGGAAGTGATGTGAGGCTATTAACAATATTGCGAAAATGTTGCCTGAGAGTGCTCTGCGTCACATAATTTTACATACGAAACGGCATAGTGGCGGCAACCAGAGGTTTTATCTCTGTCAGACGTCCACAAGACAATCAGAGCAATAGGGGAGCCCAACTTCCCATCAGCAATGAAGTTATATAGAATCGACCATAATAATAAGAGAGGCTATTATGATTGAACATGAACTGGGGAACTGGAAAGATTTTATTGAAGGCATGCTTCGTAAATAAATTTCCGCAATGTGAGCAGGGGAATAACGCGAAGTAAATAAGCGCGTCATGGTTCTGAACACATAAAGAAGGCGACCTTAAGGGTCGCCTTTTCTGTTATTAAGGCTCGCCGCCAACGCCCGACGGCTTATTGCGGACGCTCCTTCAGCGGAAAGCGACGGCGTACCAGCACAAAGAACAGCGGCACGAAAAAGATGGCCAGCACGGTGGCGGAGATCATCCCGCCCATCACCCCGGTACCGACCGCATGCTGGCTGCCGGAACCGGCCCCGGTGCTGGTCGCCATCGGCAGCACGCCGAAGATAAACGCCAGCGAGGTCATCAGGATGGGGCGCAGGCGCTGACGGCAGGCCGACAGCGTGGCGCTGAGCAGATCCTGGCCTTTCTCGTTCAGCTCGTTGGCGAACTCAACGATCAGAATGGCGTTTTTCGCCGACAGGCCGATCACCGTTAACAGGCCCACTTGGAAGTAAACATCATTCTCCAGGCCGCGCACCCAGGTCGCCAGCAGGGCGCCAATCACCCCGAGCGGGACCACCAGCATCACCGAGAACGGCACCGACCAGCTCTCGTACAGCGCCGCCAGGCACAGGAACACCACCAGCAGCGAAATCGCGTACAGTGCCGGCGCCTGAGCGCCAGAGAGGCGTTCCTGGTAGGACATGGCGGTCCATTCGAGGCCAAAGCCGGTTGGCAACTGCGCGGCCAGCTTCTCCATCATGTCCATCGCGGTGCCGGTACTGATACCCGGCGCCGCCTCACCGACGATCTCCACCGCCGAGTAGCCATTGTAGCGTTCCAGACGCGGTGAGCCTGTCTCCCAACGTGAGGTGGCGAAGGCCGAGAACGGCACCATCGTGCCGCTGCTGTTGCGGACATACCAGAGATTAATATCGTCAGGCAGCATCCGGTATTTCGCCGCTGCCTGGACGTAGACTTTCTTCACCCGGCCGCGATCCATAAAGTCGTTGACGTAGCTCGACCCCCACGCGGTTTGCAGCGTATCGTTGATGTCGTCAATGGAGACGCCCAGCGCCTGCGCTTTACGCTGATCGATATCGACCTGCAGCTGCGGACTGTCGTCGAGCCCGTTATGGCGGACCCGGGTCAACAGAGGGTTTTTGCCGGCCAGCTCAAGCAGCGTATCGCGTGCCGCCATCAGCGCATCGTGCCCCTTACCGGCGTGATCCTCAAGCTCCATATCGAAGCCTGCCGAACTGCCGAGGCCGCTGATGGCCGGCGGGCTGCTGGCGATGACCCGCGCTTCGTTGATCTGATTAAACGCTTTGGTGGCGCGTTCAATAATGGCAAAGGAGGAGCCGGTTTCCGGGTCGCGCTGGTCCCAGTCTTTGAGACGCACAAACATGCGGGCCACGTTCTGCCCGTTGCCGCCGGGGCCGGAGCCAACGGTAGCGAACACCGACTCGACGTTCTGCTTCTCGTTATTGAGGAAGTAATCTTCCGCCTTCTGCACCACCTTCAGCGTCTGCTGCTGGGTGCTGCCGCTCGGCAACTGGACCGAGGTGGTGAACATCCCGCGATCCTCCAGCGGCAGGAACGAGGTGGGCAGATGCAGGAACAGGAACACCATCCCGCCGAGCAGGACGACGTAGATCAGCATCCAGCGCAGCGAGCGGTGAAGAATTTTGCCGACAAAGGTTTCGTAGCGGCTGGCGCTGCGGTTGAAGGTGCGGTTGAACCAGCCGAAGAAGCCTTTTCTTTCATGGGATTCACCTGGCTTAACCGGCTTGAGCAGCGTGGCGCAAAGGGCCGGGGTGAGGATCATGGCCACCAGCACCGAGAGGACCATCGCCGCGACGATAGTGATTGAGAACTGGCGATAGATGGCCCCGGTGGTGCCGCCGAAGAAGGCCATTGGCACAAACACCGCCGACAGCACCATGGCGATCCCCACCAGCGCGCCCTGAATTTGTCCCATCGATTTGCGGGTCGCCTCGCGTGGCGACAGGCCCTCCTCGCTCATGATGCGCTCGACGTTCTCCACCACCACGATGGCGTCATCCACCAGCAGGCCGATCGCCAGCACCATCGCGAACATCGTCAGGGTGTTGATGCTGTAGCCACAGGCATACAGCACCGCAAAGGTGCCCATCAGCACCACCGGCACGGCGATGGTCGGGATCAGGGTGGCGCGGAAGTTCTGCAGGAACAGATACATCACGAGGAAGACCAGCAGGATCGCCTCCAGCAGCGTTTTGACCACATCAGTGATGGAGGCCTTTACGAAGGAGGTCGTCTCGTAGGCGACTTTATATTCCAGACCGTGAGGAAAATACTGCGACAGCTCATTGAGGCGATTGATCACGCGCTCCGCCGTGGCCATTTCGTTGGCGCCGGAAGCAAGCTTAATTCCCAGGCCCGAAGCGGCCTGCCGGTTGTAGCGGCTGAGGTAGTCGTACTTCTCCGCCCCCATCTCGACGGTGGCGACATCGCCCAGCGTCACCTCTGAACCATCCTGATTGACGCGCAGGGTGATATTGCGGAACTGCTCCGGGGTTTGTAGCAGAGATTGCGAGTTGATGGTGGCGTTCAGCGCCTGCTTATCGACCGAAGGCGTCCCGCCAAGCTGGCCGACGGCAATCTGGGCGTTCTGCGAACTGATGGCGTCGGTCACATCCTTGGTGGTCAGCTGGTAGCTATTGAGCTTCGCCGGGTCGAGCCAGATGCGCATTGAGTATTGCGAGCCGTAGGCGTCGATATCCCCCACGCCGTTGACGCGGCTGAGCGGGTCCTGAATGTTACTGGCGACGTAGTCGGCAATATCTTGTTTATCCATGCTGCCGTCGGTGGAGACGAAGGCGAGGGTCAGGATATTGGTGTCGCCGGTCTTGCGCACCGTCACCCCCTGGTTTTGCACCGCCTGCGGCAGTTTACGCATCGCCGACTGCAGCTGGTTCTGAACCTGCTGCACGGCTTCGTCCGGGTCGGTACCGGCGGTGAAGCTGAGGGTGATCGTCGCCTGGCCAGTGGCGCTGCTCTGGGATGACATATACATCAGGTTATCGAGGCCGGTCATATTCTGTTCGATAACCTGGGTGACGGTATTCTCCAGGGTTTGCGCGGAGGCGCCGGGATAGTTGGCGGTGATCCGCACGTTCGGCGGGGCGAGGTCGGGATACTGTTCAACGGGAAGCGACAAAATGGCAAGGGTGCCCGTCAGACATAACAGGATTGCCAGCACCCACGCAAAAATGGGGCGATCGATAAAGAAATTCGCCATCAGAATAAAGACCTCATATGCACATTTTTTTGTTATTGCACAGCCTGTGCCACTTTAGCGCCAGCGCCTCCGGCAATCGTGGAGAAATTAAGGAGATAGTGTAATTTATCATGTTGCTTTTGCCGTATCGTAAAGAAACCTCGAACTTTCCTGCCAGCAGGCAGTGAGTCTGCTTTGCAGCCTCAGACAGGCGCATTATCTCTTGCCGGTGTGAAACCTCATTTCATTTAAGTCAAAAAAATTGATCCAAAACGGATTCTCTCCAGAAAAAGTTTATCCTGGGCATTTGGACATTGTTCCGGCGCCGTCTTGTCGGGTAATAAATAGTCATGCGCATTGAGGGGTTATTCACCAAAAAGACAAAAGGAAGCCATGAACCACTTTATTTTGAGCGATAGTCGAAAATGTATCGGCTGCCAGGCCTGCGAAGTGGCCTGCGTAATGGCGCATAACGAGGAGCAACACGTGCTGACCCCGCAGCGCTTTTTACCTCGTATCACCGTCATCAAAGCGGCGGGCCAGCGTAACGCTATCACCTGCCGCCACTGTGAAGACGCCCCCTGCGTCCGCAGTTGCCCCAACGACGCCATTGCCCAGTCCGGCGACAGCGTTCAGGTCAGTCAGGAGAAATGCATTGGCTGTAAATCCTGCATGGTGGCCTGCCCGTTCGGGGTGATGCAGGTGGTGGTGACGCCGCAGGCTGCGGGCCAGGTAAAGGCCAGCGCGCAGAAATGCGATCTGTGCCAGGGCCGCGAGGCGGGACCGGCCTGTGTGGAAAACTGTCCCGCGCAGGCACTGACCCTCGCCGACGATGAGACGTTGACCGCGCTGGCGAAGCAGCGGCGACTGCGCTCGGCATGCCAGGAGGTGCAGCCGTGGCAGCGCGGTACGCCGACCTGCAGCCAGCCCAATGTTGGCGCGAAGGTCAGGCAAATGGCGATGACGCCGCCGCGCGGGGAGCCGGATAAGCTGGCGGCGGAGGCGCGTAAGAGCCACTTTGAGGAGATCTATCAGCCGTTCACCCCGGCGCAGGCGCAGCAGCAGGCCGCCCGCTGCCTCACGTGTGGGGAACACAGTATTTGCGAATGGACCTGCCCGCTGCATAACCATATCCCGCAGTGGGTCGAGCTGGTTAAGGCGGGGGATATCGCCGCCGCGGTCGCGCTTTCCCATCAGACCAACTGCCTGCCGGAGATCACCGGTCGCGTCTGCCCCCAGGACCGGCTGTGTGAAGGTGCCTGCACCCTGCGCGATGAAAGCGGCGCAGTCACCATCGGCAACATTGAGCGCTATATTTCCGACCAGGCGCTGGCCAGCGGCTGGCGTCCGGACCTCTCGCAGGTTAAGCCGAGCGGTAAGCGGGTGGCGATTATCGGCGCCGGGCCGGCCGGGCTGGCCTGCGCCGATGTGCTGGTGCGTCACGGCGTCCAGCCGGTGGTTTTTGACCGTCATCCGGAGATTGGCGGTCTGCTGACCTTCGGCATCCCGGCGTTCAAGCTGGATAAATCGCTGCTGGCCCGGCGGCGGGCCATTTTCAGCGAGATGGGTATCCGCTTTGAGCTCAATTGCGAGGTGGGGAAAGATATCCCCATGGCGACGCTGCTGGCCGATTATGACGCGGTGTTTGTCGGCGCCGGAACCTATCGCTCCATGAAGGCGGGGCTGCCGAACGAAGAGGCCCCCGGCGTCTACGATGCGCTGCCGTTCCTCATTGCCAACACCAAACAGGTGATGGGGCTGGCGGCATCGGCTCAGGAGCCTTATATCAACACCGCCGGGCTGAACGTCGTTGTGCTGGGCGGCGGCGATACAGCGATGGACTGCGTGCGCACCGCGCTGCGCCACGGCGCCCGCCAGGTGACCTGCGCCTATCGGCGGGATGAAGCCAACATGCCGGGCTCGAAAAAAGAGGTCAAAAACGCCCGCGAAGAGGGGGCGGTCTTTGAGTTTAACGTCCAGCCGGTGACCCTGGAGCTGGACGAAAGCGGGCGAGTGAACGGGGTACGCTTTTTGCGCACCGAGCTGGGCGCCCCGGACGCGGGAGGAAGACGCCGCCCGACGCCGATCCCCGGCAGTGAGTTTGTTATGCCGGCGGATGCGGTGATCATGGCCTTTGGCTTCCACCCGCACCGCATGCCCTGGCTGGAAGCGGCGGGCGTGGCGCTGGACAGCCAGGGGCGCATCAAAGCCGGCGTCGAGAGCCGTTACCGTTACCAGACCAGTCAGGAGAAGATCTTTGCCGGCGGCGATGCCGTGCGCGGCGCAGACCTTGTAGTGACGGCGATGGCGGAAGGCCGTCACGCGGCGCAGGGGATTTTGGACTATCTGGCGCTGAAAACGACGCCGCTTCACTGACGACAAACCCGGCCCCGCAGCGTAGTATGAGGGCGTCCTTTTACGCTGTGGGGTCGGTATGTCACTCAATATTCACGTCATTAAAGATAAAATCCTCTCTGAGAACTGGTTCGTACTACGCAACATGACTTATGAGCTAACGCGGGCGGACGGCAGCGTCGTGCGCCATAAGCGCGAAGTCTACGATCGCGGCAATGGCGCCACCGTACTGCTGTATAACCGCCATAAGCAGACGGTGGTCCTGGTGCGGCAGTTCCGGGTCGCCACCTGGGTCAATGGCAATCATGACGGCATGCTGATTGAAACCTGCGCCGGGCTGCTGGACAACGACGAGCCGGAAGCCTGCATTCGTAAAGAGGCGGTGGAAGAGACCGGCTACGAAGTGGGCGAGGTGCGTAAGCTGTTTGAGCTGTTTATGTCGCCAGGGGGCGTCACCGAAGTGGTGCATTTCTTTATCGCCGAGTACAGCGACGCGCAGCGAACCACCAGCGGCGGCGGGGTGGATGATGAAGCCATCGAGGTGCTGGAGCTGCCTTTTAGCCAGGCGCTGCAGATGGTCGCTGACGGTGAGATCCGCGACGGTAAGGCGGTCATCCTGCTGCAGTATCTGCAAACCTCCGGCCTGATGTCGAGGAACTCTGACAAATCCGATTGAGTAAGCGGCTGCCGTTGTCCAGGATAGGCGCCGTGGTCGGGTTTATCTGGGGTCGGGCGGTTCATGCTTTTTCGCATCATTTTTTTCCTCTTTCTGGCGGTGCTGCCTTGCTCGCAGGCATGGTCGGCACCGACGCAGCAGCGCTTCAACGACTGGCAGGTCACCTGTAACAACCAAAATTTCTGCGTCACCCGTAACGTGGGGCTGCATTATGGGCTGGTGATGACCCTCAGCCGCAGCGCCGGAGCAGTGACTGACGCCAGCCTGCGTATCGAACTGGGGGGCACCGGTAATCCGGTGGCGACGCTAGCGCCGATAGCGCCGCGCCTGCTGCTGGATGGCAAACCGGTGTCCCTGACCGACAAGCGCTGGCACATTGAAGATAAGCTCATTAAAACCGCCGACAGCGTGACGATCGATGCATTTCTCCAGCAGGTTCAGGAGGGGAAAGCTCTCTCGCTGGCCAATGGCCTGCAGAGCATCTCCCTGCAGGGGTTGAAAGCGGCTCTGTTTTTTATCGACGATCGGCAAAAGCGGGTAGGCAGTGAAACGGCCTGGGTCGGCAAAGGGGAAGAGCCGCCGCTCAGCGTACCGCCGGCCCCGGCGCTGCGCGCAGTGGCGACCGCGGAAACAGCGCAGTCGCCGCTGGGGCGTGAGGAGCTCAACGATCTGATGGACTACGGTAATGAGCGGATGACCAACAGCAACTGCTCCCTCGATCCCTTCCGCCGTGAAATTCGCGTTACTGCGCTGACGGATGACAAAGTGCTGCTGATGACCAGCTGCGAATCCGGCGCGTACAACACCGTCTGGCTGGCCTGGCTGGTCTCCCGCCAGCGGCCCTATGTCGCCCGTCAGGTGCGGCTGACGCTGCCGTTTCAGCCACCGGGCGAGGCACCGCGGGAGATCGAGCTTATCAACGCCAGCTACGATGATCGCCGCCATGAGCTGGTGACCCTGGATAAAGGCCGCGAGGCCGGCGATTGCGGGATCCAGACCCGCTGGCGTTTTGACGGCCAGCGGTTCAGTCTCTCCCGCTACGCGCAGCAGCCGACGTGTGATAACTGGCAGGGGCCAGACGCCTGGCCCACGCTGTGGATCACCCGTTAAGCACCTGCTCCGCGGTGGCGACGATATGGTCGACCGTAAAGCCAAAGAACGGAAACAGCTGCTCTGCCGGGGCGGATTCGCCATAGCCGGTCATGCCGACGATCTTGCCTTTTAAGCCGACATATTTATACCAGTAGTCCGCTATCCCGGCCTCGACCGCCACCCGGGCGCTGACGTCCGACGGCAGCACCGACTCGCGCCAGGCCTCATCCTGGGCATCAAACACATCGGTGGAAGGGAGCGAGACGACCCGCACATTCACCCCGTTCGCCAACAGTTTTTCTGCGGCCAGCACAGTGATCTCCACTTCCGAGCCGGTGGCGATGAGGATCAGGTCGGGCTTCCCGCCGGCATCTTTCAGCACGTAGCCTCCCCGGGCAATAGCCTGCACCTGTTCCGGGGTGCGCGGCATCTGCGCCAGGTTTTGCCGCGACAGGATCAGCGCCGTTGGTCCGTTCTGGCGCGCAATGGCCGCCTGCCAGGCGACGGCGGTCTCCACCTGGTCGCAGGGGCGCCAGGTGCTGAAGTTGGGCGTCAGTCGCAGACTGGCCAGCTGTTCCACCGCCTGGTGCGTCGGGCCATCTTCCCCGAGACCGATGGAGTCATGGGTATAGACCATGATCTGCCGGGCCTTCATCAGGGCCGCCATGCGCGCGGCGTTGCGGGCGTATTCCACAAACATCAGGAAGGTCGAGGTATACGGAATGAAGCCCCCGTGCAGGGCGATGCCGTTGGCCACCGCGGTCATGCCAAATTCGCGCACGCCGTAGTGGATATAGTTGCCCGCAGGATCGTCTTTAATCGATGTCGAGCCAGACCAGATGGTCAGGTTACTCGGCGCAAGATCCGCCGAACCGCCCAGCAGTTCCGGGAGATGCGGGCCGTAGGCGTTCAGCGCGTTTTGCGAGGCCTTGCGGCTGGCGATTTTCGCCGGCTCGGCCTGCAGTTTCGCCACGTAGTCGCGGGCGGTCGCGGCAAAGTCTTCCGGCAGGGTGCCATCCATGCGGCGAGTCAGCTCAGCGGCCAGCTCCGGAAACTGCTGCTGGTAGGCGGCGAATTTCTCGTTCCAGGCGTGCTCGGCTTTTTCGCCGCGCGGACGCGCATCCCAGCCCTGATAGATCTCTTTCGGGATCTCGAAGGGCGGATATTTCCAGCCCAGCTGCTGGCGGGCCAGGGCCACCTCTTTTTCGCCCAGCGCCGCGCCGTGAGACTCTTCCGACCCCGCTTTGTTGGGCGAACCGAAGCCGATGATGGTCCGACAGATAATCAGCGACGGCTTATCTTTCACCGCCTGCGCTTCCGCAATGGCCTGTTTAATGGCCTGCGGATCGTGACCATCAATGTCACCGATCACATGCCAGTGATAGGCGCGGAAGCGTTCGGCCGTATCATCGGAAAACCAGCCTTCGGTTTTGCCGTCGATGGAGATGCCGTTGTGATCGTAAAAACCGATCAGCTTACCCAGTCCGAGCGTACCGGCCAGCGAACAGGCCTCATGGGAGATCCCCTCCATCAGGCAGCCATCGCCCATGAAAACCCAGGTGTGATGGTCGATAATCTCATGACCGGGGCGGTTAAACTGTGCCGCCAGGGTGCGTTCGGCGATGGCCATGCCGACGGCGTTCGCCAGCCCCTGGCCCAGCGGGCCGGTGGTGGTCTCCACCCCGGGGGTATAGCCATGCTCCGGGTGGCCCGGCGTTTTTGAGTGCAACTGACGGAACTGCTTGAGTTCTGACAGCGGCAGATCGTAGCCGGTCAGGTGCAACAGGCTGTAGAGCAGCATCGACGCGTGGCCGTTGGACAGAATAAAGCGGTCGCGGTCCACCCAGCCAGGGTTCTGCGGATTGTGCTTGAGAAAATCGTTCCACAGCACTTCGGCAATGTCTGCCATCCCCATTGGCGCACCGGGGTGGCCGGAATTGGCTTTCTGCACCGCGTCCATACTCAGGGCGCGGATGGCGTTGGCAAGCTCTCTTCGGGACATAGTTTTCTCCGTGAGACTAAAGTGACAGTTTGGCGGCAAGCAGATCTTCCAGTTTGCGCTGATCGACGGCGAACAGGCGGATCCCCTCCGCCAGCTTTTCGACCGCCATCGGGTCCTGATTATGTTCCCAGCGGAACTCCGCCTCGCTGAGCGGCACCGGGCGCGGCAGGATCTGGCTGGCAGGGATCAGTTTGCGCACCACCGGGGCGTCGCTGGCCTGCAGCTCTTTTAACAAGGGCGGGGCGATGGTCAGCCGGTCGCAGCCGACCAGGGCGAGGATCTGTTCGGTGCGGCGGAAGCTGGCGCCCATCACGATGGTGGTGTATTTATGCTGTTTGAAGTAGTCATAGATATTGCGCACCGATTTCACCCCCGGATCTTCCTCCACCACGTAAGGATCCAGCGGCTTACGCGCCTGATACCAGTCATAAATACGCCCGACGAAAGGGGAGATCAGATAGACCCCGGCTTCGGCGCAGGCCCGGGCCTGGGCGAAGGAAAACAGCAGCGTCAGGTTGCAGTGGATGCCTTCTTTTTCCAGCGTCTCGGCGGCGCGGATCCCCTCCCAGGTGGATGCCAGTTTGATCAGGATCCGCGACTTATCAATGCCCATCTCCTGATACAGCGCCACCAGATGGCGCGCCTTCTCGATGCTCTTCTCCCGGTTGAAGGAGAGCCGGGCGTCCACCTCGGTGGAGACCCGGCCCGGAATGCTTTTGAGGATCTCCGCGCCAAAATTGACCGCCAGCTTATCGCAGGCGTGAGTCACCTGCGCTTCACGGCCGCCTCCTTGCTTTTTCGCCCAGGCGATGGCGTCGTCAATGAGTCCGCTATAGGACGCCAGGCCGGCGGCCTTCAGCAGCAGGGAGGGGTTAGTGGTGGCATCTTCCGGATGATAGTGGCGAATGGATTCGATGTCGCCGCTGTCGGCGACCACGGTGGTGAACTGCTTGATGCTGTCTAGCTGATTCATAGATAAGTCCTCCTGGAACAAGGTGTTACATGAGTGCTTGCCGGTATGCGGTATAAATAGTGATGAGGTACATAACCAAAAAGCATAGCAGACGGGGCTATTATTGGCGGCGAATCCGGGTAACATAACCGCTATAAATTGATAACAACCAGATCATAGCGATGGCCAGAGTTTGGCGGTGTTCAAAGTTTATCGCCCCGCCAGGAGGGATACTGTCTGCCACTGAAAGGTGAACGACAGGATGGTCATCACGCTTTTCCCCTACGAACGATACGTGAAAGAAAGGAATAGAAAATGGATGAGCAGTTAAAACAGAGCGCCCTCGACTTCCACGAATTTCCGGTTCCCGGAAAAATCCAGGTCTCGCCGACCAAACCTCTCGCCACCCAGCGCGATTTGGCGCTGGCCTACTCGCCGGGCGTCGCGGCCCCCTGTCTGGAAATCGAAAAAGATCCGCTGGCCGCCTACAAATACACTGCCCGCGGCAACCTGGTGGCGGTCGTCTCCAACGGCACCGCGGTGCTGGGGCTGGGGAATATCGGCGCGCTGGCCGGCAAGCCGGTGATGGAGGGCAAAGGCGTCCTGTTTAAGAAATTCGCCGGCATCGATGTGTTTGATATCGAAGTCGATGAGCTGGATCCGGACAAATTCATTAACGTCGTCGCCGCCCTCGAGCCGACCTTCGGCGGTATCAATCTGGAAGATATTAAAGCGCCGGAGTGTTTCTACATCGAGCAGCAGCTGCGCGAGCGGATGAATATTCCGGTTTTCCATGACGATCAGCATGGCACGGCGATCATCAGCACCGCGGCGATCCTCAACGGTCTGCGCGTCGTCGAGAAGAATCTGTCCGACGTGCGGATGGTGGTCTCCGGCGCGGGCGCGGCGGCGATCGCCTGCATGAACCTGCTGGTGGCGCTGGGGATGCAAAAACACAACATCGTGGTCTGCGATTCGAAAGGTGTCATCTATAAAGACCGTGAACCGAACATGGCGGAAACCAAAGCCGCCTACGCAGTGGAAGACGACGGCAAACGTACGCTTGATGATGTGATCGACGGCGCCGACATTTTCCTCGGCTGCTCTGGCCCGAAAGTGCTGACTCCGGAGATGGTGAAGAAGATGGCGCGCGCGCCGCTGATCCTTGCCCTGGCCAACCCGGAGCCGGAAATTCTGCCGCCGCTGGCGAAGCAGGTCCGCGATGACGCCATCATCTGTACCGGTCGCTCCGACTACCCTAACCAGGTCAACAATGTGCTCTGCTTCCCGTTCATCTTCCGCGGCGCGCTGGACGTCGGCGCGACGGCGATCAACGAAGAGATGAAGCTGGCGGCGGTGCACGCCATTGCCGAGCTGGCCCATGCCGAGCAGAGCGAAGTGGTGGCCTCCGCCTATGGCGATCAGGATTTAAGCTTTGGCCCGGACTACATCATTCCGAAACCGTTCGACCCGCGGCTGATCGTCAAAATCGCCCCTGCGGTGGCGAAGGCGGCGATGGACTCCGGCGTGGCAACGCGCCCGATCGCTGATTTTGACGCCTATATCGAGAAGCTGAGCGAGTTCGTCTATAAAACCAACCTGTTTATGAAGCCTATCTTCTCTCAGGCGCGCAAAGAGCCGAAGCGCGTGGTGTTGGCGGAAGGGGAGGAGACCCGGGTGCTGCACGCCACTCAGGAGCTGGTGTCGCTGGGGCTGGCCAAACCGATTCTGGTGGGGCGCCCTAGCGTGATTGAAATGCGCATCCAGAAGCTGGGTCTGCAGATCAAGGCCGGCGTTGACTTTGAGATCGTCAATAATGAATCCGACCCGCGGTTTAAAGAGTACTGGAGCGAGTACTACCAGCTGATGAAGCGCCGCGGCATTACCCAGGAGCAGGCGCAGCGGGCGGTGATTAGCAACACCACGGTGATTGGCGCCATCATGGTTCATCGCGGTGAAGCGGATGCGATGATCTGCGGGACTATCGGCGAGTACCACGACCACTACCGCGTGGTGCAGCCGCTGTTTGGCTATCGCGACGGCGTCAGCACCGCCGGGGCGATGAATGCGCTGCTGCTGCCGAGCGGCAACACCTTTATCGCCGACACCTATGTCAATCACGATCCCTCCCCGGAAGAGCTGGCGGAGATCACCCTGATGGCGGCGGAAAGCGTGCGTCGCTTCGGTATTGAGCCGCGGGTGGCATTGCTGTCGCACTCCAACTTTGGTTCCGCCGACTGCCCGTCAGCCAGCAAGATGCGCAAAACCCTTGAACTGGTGAAGGCGAGCGCCCCGGAGCTGATGATCGATGGCGAAATGCATGGCGACGCCGCGCTGGTGGAAAGCATCCGCAACGATCGCATGCCGGACAGCCCGCTGAAGGGATCGGCCAATATTCTGGTGATGCCGAATATGGAAGCCGCCCGGATCAGCTATAACCTGCTGCGTGTCTCCAGTTCGGAAGGGGTGACCGTCGGGCCAGTGCTGATGGGGGTGGCGAAGCCGGTGCATATTCTGACGCCGATCGCCTCCGTACGCCGCATTGTGAATATGGTGGCGCTGGCGGTTGTCGAAGCGCAAACCGAACCGCTGTAATCTCGTTTTTTTCCCATTAACGCGCGGAGAGTTTTCCGCGCACAATATCAGGCAGGCCGGCGAGTAAAAACGCTGAGCCTGCCTTTTTAATTCCGCCGCATTATTATTTTCTCTCCTGAGTGATCCACTTCACCTTTTAACCCCACTTGCCGAAATTTGTTATTTGCCGCGCTGAAATACCGTCACCATGAGGACAGATTTCAGGGGGGCAATCAGTCATGGATAAAGAACGCATTATTCAGGAATTCGTACCAGGCAAACAGGTCACACTGGCGCATCTGATTGCCCACCCGGGAGCGGAGCTGGCGAAAAAGATCGGCGTACCCGAATCCGGCGCGATCGGCATTATGACGCTGACACCGGGGGAAACAGCGATGATCGCCGGCGATCTGGCGATGAAGGCCGCCGATGTGCACATCGGTTTTCTCGACCGGTTTAGCGGCGCGCTGGTGATCTACGGTTCGGTCGGCGCGGTGGAGGAGGCACTCCTGCAGACCATCGGCGGGTTAGGCCGCTTATTAAATTATACCTTGTGCGAATTAACGAAAAGTTAATTGAGAGCGACCATGAAGCGTATTGCCATTGTCGGCGCCATCGGTGCAGGAAAAACCACGTTATTTAATGCCCTGCAGGGAAATTATTCCCTCGCCAGAAAAACGCAGGCGCTGGAATTTAACGATCGTGGCGACATCGATACACCCGGGGAATATTTCAGCCATCCGCGCTGGTATCACGCCTTAATTACAACCCTGCAGGATGTGGACACCCTGATTTATGTCCACGCGGCCAATGATACCGAAAGTCGCCTGCCTCCCGGGTTACTGGATATTGGCAGCCGAAAGCACCTTATCGTGGCGATCAGTAAAACGGATCTGCCGGATGCCAACGTCGCCGCGGTGCGGCAGCTGCTGGACGGGATGGGGTTTCAGGCGCCGGTTTTCGCCCTCAACGGTTGCGATCCGCAAAGCGTCGCGTCGCTGGAAAATTATTTGAGTGAGCTCAGCCAAAAGGAGGAAGGGCCAGGTGAAGAAACTCATTACCGCTAACGATATTCGTGCCGCCCACGCGCGCGGCGAACAGGCGATGTCAGTTGTTCTGCGCGCCAGCATTATCACCCCGGAAGCGCGCGAAGTCGCCGAGCTGCTGGGATTCACTATCACCGAGGATGATGGCGCCGTGCCGGCGGCGACAGCGGCGGACAGCGACAAAACGGAAAGCCAGCGGATCCGCGAAACCATCCTGGCGCAGCTGCCGGAAGGCCAGTTTACCGAAAGCCTGGTGGCGCAGCTGATGGAAAAGGTGATGAAGGAGAAGCAGTCCCTGGAGCAGGAGGCGATGCAGCCAGGATTTGACTCCGTGACCGGCAAAGGCGGCATCAAAGTGATCGACGGCAGCAGCGTGAAGTTTGGCCGCTTCGACGGCGCCCAGCCGCACTGCGTTGGCTTAACGGACCTGGTGACCGACCAGGATGGCAGCAGCATGGCCGCCGGATTTATGCAGTGGGAGAACGCCTTCTTCCCGTGGACGCTGAACTACGACGAAATCGATATGGTGCTGGAGGGCGAGCTGCATGTGCGCCATCAGGGGGAAACGCTGATTGCCAAAGCAGGGGACGTCATGTTTATCCCGAAAGGCGCCAGCATCGAATTCGGTACCCTGTCGACGGTGCGCTTCCTGTACGTCGCCTGGCCGGCAAACTGGCAATCGCTATGAACGATTTCATTACCGAAGCGTGGCTCAGAGCGAATCATACGCTCAGCGAAGGCGGTGAAATCCATCTTCCTGCCGACGCTCGCCTGACGCCCTCGGCGAGGGAGCTGCTGGAAAGTCGGCATCTGCGGGTCAAATTTCTCGACCGCCAGGGGCGCCTGTTTGTCGAGGATGACGAACAGACGCCGCAGCCGGTGCATGTCCTGACCAGCCGCGACCATCCGCCCCAGGCCTGCTGCGAGCTCTGTCACCAGCCGGTGGATAAAAAGCCGGACACCCTGACCCACCTGACGGCCGATACCCTGGTGGCGAAAAACGATCCGCGGCTGGCCTTCCGTGCGGTGCTGGACAGCACCATCGCTCTGACGGTGTGGCTGCAAATTGAACTGGCGGAGTCCTGGCAGCCGTGGCTGATGGATATCCGTTCGCGGCTGGGCAACATCATGCGCGCCGACGCGCTGGAGGAGCCGCTGGCGGCGCAGTCGATAGCCGGATTCAGCGAGGGACAGTTACACCGTCTGTCCCATCAGCCGCTGCGCTTCCTGGGCCACGATCACCTGGTGCCGGAGGCCCGCCATGGGCGCGAGGTCGCGCTGCTTAATCTGCTGCGCGGCAAAGTCCGCGAGGCGGAGGTGACCGCGGCGCAGGTGTTTATCACGCCGCAATTTGCGGTCCGGCGCGCCGATATTATGCAAGCGCTCAACCGTCTCTCCAGCGCGGTCTACGTGATGATGATCCTGGGCGTGACGGATTCGCCGCCAACCCTCAGCCAGCTGCAGCAGCAGCTGGGAGGTGAAGATGATTATTGACCAATGCCGCAAACTGGCGCTGCGCGCCCCCGCCCGAGTGGTGTTCCCGGATGCGCTGGACGTCCGTGTGCTGAAGGCGGCGCATTATCTGCAGCAGCAGGGCCTGGCGCGTCCGATCCTCGTCGCCAGTCCCTTCGCGCTGCGGCAGTTCGCCCTTGGCGAACGTCTGCCGCTGACCGGAGTGCAGATCATTGATCCGCACAGCAACCTGGCGATGCGCGAGGCGTTTGCCGCCGCCTGGCAGGCGCGCGCCGGCGATAAAGCGCCCGCTGACGCCGTCGACAAGCTGGCCGACCCGCTGATGTTCGCCGCGGCGATGGTCAGCGGCGGTGAGGCTGAGGTGTGTATCGCCGGGAATCTCTCGTCAACCGCCAGCGTGCTGCGCGCCGGTCTGCGCCTTATCGGCCTGCAGCCGGGGGGTAAAACGCTCTCTTCGCTGTTTCTGATGCTGCCGCAGTATGCCGGCCAGCCGCTGGGGTTTGCCGACTGCAGCGTGGTGCCGCAGCCGACGGCGGCGCAGCTGGCGGATATCGCGATTGCCAGCGCCGAGACCTGGCAAGCGATCGCTGGCGAAGCGCCGCGGGTGGCAATGCTGTCTTTCTCCACGCACGGCAGCGCCCGGCATCCCTGTGTGGCTAACGTCCAGCAGGCCACGGAAATCGTGCGTCAGCGGGCGCCGCAGCTGATGGTCGATGGCGAACTGCAGTTTGACGCCGCCTTTGTACCGGACGTCGCTGCGCACAAAGCGCCCGGCAGCCCGCTGAGGGGGCGGGCCAATGTGCTGGTCTTCCCATCGCTGGAGGCGGGCAACATCGGCTACAAAATCGCCCAGCGGTTGGGTGGATATCGCGCCATCGGGCCGCTGATCCAGGGCCTCGCCGCCCCGCTTCACGACCTCTCGCGAGGCTGTAGCGTAGAGGAAATTATCGAACTGGCGCTGGTGGCGTCGGTACCGCGCCAGACGGACGCAAGCCGGATCCCCGACTCGTCCACGCTGGTTGAATGAATGGTCCCCTTCAGGACCCCTTATGAGAGGAAAACACAATGGAAGCATTAGGAATGATTGAAACCCGGGGCCTGGTTGCACTGATTGAGGCCTCCGACGCCATGGTCAAAGCGGCCCGCGTCAAGCTGGTAGGCGTGAAACAGATCGGCGGCGGCCTGGTGACCGCCATGGTGCGCGGCGATGTCGCGGCGTGCAAAGCCGCCACGGATGCCGGGGCGGCGGCGGCTCAGCGTATCGGTGAGCTGGTCTCTGTACATGTCATCCCGCGCCCGCATGGCGATCTGGAAGAGGTCTTCCCGATCAGCTTCAAGGGCGATAGCAACATCTAACGGGAGAGGGGGTGCCGGACAGTCCGGGTCGGACAGGACGCCAGCGCGTCGCTATCTGGCAATGACAAGGCATGAATGCCGGATGGCGCTGCGCTTATCCGGCCTGCACATCACACGCGGAGACGGACATGAAGCTGGCTGTTGTTACCGGATATGTGGTCTGCACCGTACGCCATGAAGGGCTGGCCCACGACAAACTGCTGATGGTGGAGATGCTCAATGCCCGCGGCGAACCCGACGGGCAATGCGCGGTCGCCATCGACAACATCGGCGCGGGATGCGGGGAGTGGGTGCTGCTGGTCAGCGGCAGCTCGGCGCGACAGGCGCACGCCCATGGCGCCTCTCCGGTCGATCTGTGCGTGATTGGCATCGTGGATGAGGCTGCGGCCGATGGTCAGGTGCTCTTCCATAAGTAGGGTGAAAAATCATGAATCAACAGGACATTGAACAGGTAGTGAAAGCGGTACTGCTGAAAATGAAAGACAGCAGTCAGCCTGCTGACGCCGTTCATGATAGGGGCGTTTTTGCCTCACTGGATGACGCTGTCGCGGCGGCAACGGCGGCCCAGCAGGGATTAAAGCGGGTGGCGATGCGTCAGCAGGTGATTCAGGCCATTCGTGAGGCGGGTGAAAAGCATGCCCGTGAACTGGCGGAGCTTGCGGTGACGGAGACCGGCATGGGACGCGTTGAAGATAAGTTTGCCAAAAACGTGGCGCAGGCACGGGGTACGCCAGGCGTGGAGTGTCTGACTCCGCAGGTGCTGACCGGCGATAACGGCCTGACGCTGATTGAAAACGCGCCCTGGGGCGTGGTGGCCTCGGTCACGCCCTCGACCAATCCGGCGGCGACGGTGATTAACAACGCCATCAGTCTGATTGCCGCCGGCAACAGCGTGGTCTTTGCCCCCCATCCGGCGGCGAAACAGGTCTCGCAGCGGGCGATCACCTTGCTTAACCAGGCGGTAGTGGCCGCCGGCGGCCCGGCCAACCTGCTGGTGACCGTGGCGAACCCGGATATCGACACCGCCCAGCGGCTGTTTAAGTACCCTGGTATCGGCCTGCTGGTGGTGACCGGCGGCGAAGCAGTGGTCGAGGCGGCGCGCAAACATACCAACAAACGCCTGATTGCCGCCGGGGCCGGCAACCCGCCGGTGGTGGTGGATGAGACCGCCGATCTGCCGCGCGCCGCGCAAGCGATCGTCAAAGGCGCCTCGTTTGATAACAACATCATCTGCGCCGACGAGAAGGTGCTGATCGTGGTCGATAGCGTCGCCGACGAACTGATGCGCCTGATGGAAGGCCAGCAGGCGGTGAAACTCACGGCGGCGCAGGCCGAACAGCTCCAGCCGCTGCTGCTGAAAAATATCGACGAGCGCGGCAAAGGCACGGTCAGCCGCGACTGGGTCGGCCGCGATGCGGGCAAAATCGCCGCGGCGATTGGCCTGCAGGTGCCGGCGCAAACCCGTCTGCTGTTCGTGGAAACCCCCGCCAGCCATCCGTTTGCGGTGACTGAACTGATGATGCCGGTGCTGCCGGTGGTGCGGGTGGCGAATGTCGAGGAGGCCATCGCCCTGGCGGTGCAACTGGAAGGCGGCTGCCACCATACGGCGGCGATGCACTCGCGCAACATCGACAACATGAACCAGATGGCGAATGCCATCGACACCAGCATCTTCGTCAAAAACGGGCCGTGCATCGCCGGGCTTGGGCTGGGCGGCGAGGGCTGGACCACCATGACCATCACCACCCCAACCGGGGAAGGGGTAACCAGCGCGCGGACCTTCGTTCGTCTGCGCCGCTGCGTGCTGGTGGATGCGTTTCGAATCGTATAAGGGATGAACATGGCGCACGACGAACAACGCTGGCTTTCGCCGAGACTGCAAAAAGCCGCTGCTCTGTGTAACCAGGCACCCGCTGCCAGCGAATCGCCGCTGTGGCTGGGTATCGATTTAGGTACCTGCGACGTGGTGTCGATGGTGGTCGACCGTGATGGCCAGCCGGTTGCGGTATGTCTTGACTGGGCCGATGTGGTGCGCGACGGCATCGTCTGGGACTTCTTCGGCGCCGTCACCCTCGTGCGCCGTCATCTCGCGACCCTCGAACAGCAGCTGGGCTGCCGCTTTACGCATGCGGCGACCTCGTTTCCGCCCGGCACCGATCCGCGCATTTCGATCAACGTCCTGGAGTCCGCCGGGCTGGAGATCAGTCATGTGCTGGATGAGCCCACCGCGGTGGCGGATCTGCTGCAGCTCGATAATGCCGGGGTGGTGGACATCGGCGGCGGCACCACCGGGATCGCCATCGTTAAACAGGGCAGGGTGACGTATTCGGCGGATGAAGCCACCGGCGGACACCATATCTCCCTGACTCTGGCCGGGAATCGCGGCATCGGGCTGGAAGAGGCTGAGCAGTACAAGCGCCGCCATGCCGGAGAGATCTGGCCGGTAGTGAAACCGGTGTACGAGAAGATGGCTGAGATTGTCGCCCGACATATTACCGGACAAGGGATTGGTGATTTGTGGCTGGCAGGCGGCGCCTGCATGCAGCCGGGCGTCAGGGCGCTTTTTTGCCAATGTTTCCCGACGCTGAAGGTGCATTTACCCCGGCACAGCCTGTTTATGACCCCGCTGGCAATCGCCAACAGCGGGAGGGAAAAAGCGGAGGGGATCTATGCAAGCTGAACTGCAGACGGCGCTGTTCCACGCCTTCGATACGCTGAATCTTCAGCAAGTGAAAAGCTTCAACGTTCCGCCGGTGACGCTGCACGGCGTCGGCGCGCTGGCGGCCTGCGGCCCGCAAGCGCAGGCCCGGGGCCTGAAGCATCTGTTTGTCATGGTTGACCGTTTTCTCCATCAGGCGGGAATGACCGCCGGGCTGGAGCGTAGCCTGGCGATGAAAGGGGTTGCCATGACCCTCTGGCCCTGTCCCGCCGGCGAACCCTGCGTCACTGATGTCTGCGCTGCGGTCGCCCAGCTGCGGGACGCGCGCTGCGACGGCGTGGTGGCCTTCGGCGGCGGCTCGGCGCTGGATGCGGCGAAAGCGGTGGCGCTGCTGGTCGCCAACCCTGAGCAGACGCTGGGGGAGATGACGGAGCACAGCGAATTACAGCCACGTCTGCCGCTGATCGCGGTGCCGACCACCGCCGGCACCGGGTCAGAAACTACCAACGTGACGGTGATTATTGATGCGGTAAGTGGACGCAAACAGGTGCTGGCGCATGCCTCGCTGATGCCGGATGTGGCGATCCTCGACGCCGCCCTAACTGAGGGCGTTCCCCCGTCTGTCACGGCGATGACCGGGATTGATGCGCTGACCCACGCCGTCGAGGCCTACAGCGCCCGTCACGCCACGCCGTTTACCGACAGTCTGGCGATGGGGGCGATAGCCATGATCGGCGAAGCGCTGCCGAAAGCGGTGGGCTGCGGCCAGGATCTGGCGGCGCGGGAGAACATGCTGCTGGCCTCCTGCATGGCGGGGATGGCGTTTTCCAGCGCCGGGCTGGGGCTATGCCATGCCATGGCGCATCAGCCGGGGGCGGCGCTGCATATTCCGCACGGTCTGGCCAACGCCATGCTGCTGCCAACGGTGATGGGCTTCAACCGTATGGTGTGCCGGGGGCGCTTCAGCCAGATCGGCCGGGCGCTGACCGGCAGGAAAACCGATGACCTTGAGGCAATCGCCGCCGTGCGTGAACTGATTGCGGAAGTCGGTCTGACGATGCGGCTGTCGGATGCCGGCGCGACGCCCGCGCACTACGCCACCTGGGCACAGGCGGCGCAGGACGACATCTGTCTGCGCACCAATCCACGCACCGCCACCCGGGAGCAGATTATCGAGCTGTACGCGGCGGCGCAATAAATGCGGATTTTCCCGGAGGCGTGTGGCTGTGGCTTTCCCGGCTCGCGCTGCGCTTAGCCGGGCTACAGGATCACAGCCGTCTGCTATGCCGTAGCCCGGGTAAGGCGTTCACGCCGCGACCCGGGAAAGTTCCCCGAGTGCGGCTAATGTCCCCGTATTCACAGTATCTACCAATCATAAATGACAGGGAGTAAGGGCTATGGGAATTAACGAAATCATCATGTACATCATGATGTTCTTTATGCTGATTGCCGCCGTGGACAGGATCCTGTCGCAGTTCGGCGGCTCGGCGCGCTTTCTCGGCAAACTGGGGAAAAGCATTGAGGGATCCGGCGGTCAGTTTGAAGAAGGGTTTATGGCGATGGGCGCGCTGGGCCTGGCGATGGTCGGGATGACCGCCCTGGCGCCGGTGCTGGCCCATCTGCTCGGTCCGGTGATTATCCCGCTGTATGAGATGCTCGGCGCCAACCCGTCGATGTTTGCCGGCACGCTGCTGGCGTGCGACATGGGCGGTTTCTTCCTCGCCAAAGAGCTGGCGGGCGGCGACGTGGCGGCCTGGATGTACTCGGGCCTGATCCTCGGCTCCATGATGGGGCCGACCATTGTGTTCTCCATTCCGGTGGCACTCGGCATTATCGAACCTGCCGATCGCCGCTGGCTGGCGCTCGGCGTGCTGGCGGGCATTGTCACTATTCCTATCGGCTGTATCGCCGGCGGTCTGGTGGCGATGTATTCCGGGGTGGAGATCAACGGCCAGCCGGTAGCGTTTACCTTCGCGCTGATCCTGATGAATATGATCCCGGTGATCATCGTCGCCGTGCTGGTGGCGCTGGGGCTGAAGTTCATTCCGGAAAAAATGATCAACGGCTTCCAGATCTTCGCCAAATTCCTCGTGGCGCTGATCACCATCGGCCTGGCGGCGGCGGTGATCAAGTTCCTGCTCGGCTGGGAGCTGATCCCAGGACTCGACCCGATCTTTATGGCGCCTGGTGACCAGCCCGGCGAGGTGATGCGCGCCATCGAAGTCATTGGCTCTATCTCCTGCGTGCTGCTCGGCGCTTACCCGATGGTGCTCCTGCTGACCCGCTGGTTTGAAAAGCCGCTGATGCGTGTCGGTAATCTGCTCAAAATCAACAATATGGCTGCCGGCGGCATGGTCGCTACCCTCGCGAACAATATCCCGATGTTCGGCATGATGAAGCAGATGGATACCCGTGGAAAAGTGATCAACTGCGCCTTCTCAGTGTCAGCGGCGTTCGCCCTCGGCGACCATCTCGGTTTTGCGGCGGCCAACATGAACGCCATGATCTTCCCGATGATCGTCGGCAAGCTGGTCGGCGGCGTTACCGCGATTGGCGTGGCGATGCTGCTGGTGCCAAAAGATGAAAACGTACCGGCGCCTGCCAACACCGAAGCGGAGGCGCACTCGTGAACACGCGCCAGCTGTTGAGCGTTGGTATTGATATCGGCACCACCACCACGCAGGTGATCTTCTCGCGCCTCGAGCTGGTGAACCGCGCGGCGGTCTCCCAGGTGCCGCGCTACGAATTCATCAAACGCGACATTAGCTGGCAAAGCCCGGTCTTTTTTACGCCGGTTGATAAGCAGGGAGAACTGAAAGAGGCCGAGCTTGAGGCGCTGATTCTGGCTCAGTACCGGGCCGCCGGGATTGCCCCGCAAGCGGTGGACTCCGGGGCGATCATCATCACTGGTGAAAGCGCGAAAACCCGCAATGCCCGCCCGGCGGTGATGGCGCTCTCGCAGTCGCTGGGCGATTTTGTCGTCGCCAGCGCCGGGCCGCACCTGGAGTCGGTCATTGCCGGACACGGCGCCGGGGCGCAAACCCTGTCGCAGCAGCGGATGTGCCGGGTGCTTAATATCGATATTGGCGGCGGTACCTCGAACTATGCCCTGTTTGACGCCGGTAACCTCAGCGCCACCGCCTGCCTCAACGTCGGCGGCCGCCTGCTGGAAACCGACGCTCAGGGGCGCGTGGTCCACGCGCACTCGCCAGGACAGCGGATTGTCGATGCGGTATTCGGCCCGGGAACCGATGCTTTATCGTTGACTGCGGGTCAGCTGGCGCAGGTGGCGCGCCGGATGGCGGGGCTGATCGTTGAGGTGATCGACGGCAGGCTCTCACCGCTGGCGCAGGGGCTGATGCAAACCGAAGTACTGCCTGCGGGTGTTCAGCCGGAGGTGATTACCCTTTCCGGCGGAGTGGGGGAGTGCTACCGCCATCAACCCGCCGATCCTTTCTGTTTTTCCGATGTCGGGCCTCTGCTGGCCACGGCCCTGCACGAGCATCCGCGCCTGCGTGAAATGAACGTGCAGTTTCCGACGCAAACCGTGCGCGCCACGGTGATTGGCGCCGGGGCGCATACGCTGTCCCTGTCCGGAAGCACCATCTGGCTGGAGAGGGTTCCATTGCCGCTGCGTAATCTGCCGGTGGCTATCCCGCAGGAGGCCGCCGATCTGCCGAACGCCTGGCGGCAGGCGCTGACGCAGCTCGATCTGGCCCCCGAGGCGGACGCTTACGTGCTGGCGCTTCCCGCTTCACTTCCGGTGCGCTACGCCACCTTACTGACCGTAATTGACGCCCTGCTGGCGTTTGTCGCCCGCTTTCCCAATCCGCGTCCGCTGCTGCTGGTGGCCGAGCAGGATTTTGGCAAAGCGCTGGGCATGCTGCTGCGGCCGCAGCTTCCACACCTTCCGCTGGCGGTCATCGATGAGGTGAGCGTCCGGGCGGGGGACTATATCGACATTGGTACGCCTCTTTTTGGCGGATCGGTTGTGCCGGTGACGGTGAAATCACTCGCATTTCCTTCCTGAGGGAACGACTTATGAAACTAAAGACCACATTGTTCGGCAATGTTTATCAGTTTAAGGATGTTAAAGAGGTGCTGGCGAAAGCCAACGAACTGCGTTCGGGGGATGTGCTGGCGGGCGTGGCAGCGGAGAGTTCGCAGCAGCGCGTGGCCGCCAAGCAGGTGCTTTCCGATATGACGGTGGCCGATATCCGCAATAACCCGGTGATCCCCTATGAGGAGGATTGCGTGACGCGCCTGATCCAGGATGACGTGAACGAAACCGCCTATCAGCGGATCAAACACTGGACCATCAGCGACCTGCGCGAATACGTGCTCAACGACGAGGTCACCAGCGACGATATCGCCTTTGTCCGCAAAGGGCTGACCTCCGAGGTGGTGGCGGCGGTGGCCAAGATCTGCTCCAACGCCGATCTGATCTATGGCGGCAAAAAAATGCCGGTGATCAAAAAAGCCAATACCACCATCGGTCTGCCGGGGACCTTTAGCTGCCGCCTGCAGCCGAACGATACCCGCGACGACGTGCAGAGTATTGCCGCGCAAATCTACGAAGGGCTCTCCTTCGGTGCGGGCGACGCGGTGATTGGCGTCAACCCGGTCACTGACGACGTGGAGAACCTGAGTCGCGTGCTGGATACGGTGTACGGGGTGATCGACAAGTTTTCCATCCCGACCCAGGGCTGCGTGCTGGCGCACGTCACCACCCAGATCGAAGCTATCCGCCGCGGCGCGCCGGGGGGGCTTATCTTCCAGAGCATCTGCGGCAGCGAAAAAGGGCTAAAAGAGTTCGGCGTCGAACTGGCGATGCTCGATGAAGCGCGGGCGGTGGGAGCGGAGTTTAACCGCATCGCCGGGGAGAACTGTCTTTACTTTGAAACCGGGCAGGGCTCGGCGCTCTCCGCGGGCGCTAACTTCGGCGCCGACCAGGTGACGATGGAAGCGCGTAACTATGGCCTGGCGCGGCACTACGATCCGTTCCTCGTCAACACCGTGGTGGGCTTTATCGGGCCGGAGTACCTCTATAACGACCGACAAATTATTCGCGCCGGGCTGGAAGACCACTTTATGGGCAAGCTGAGCGGCATCTCGATGGGCTGCGACTGCTGCTACACCAACCATGCCGATGCCGATCAGAACCTCAACGAAAACCTGATGATCCTGCTGGCGACCGCTGGCTGCAACTACATCATGGGCATGCCGCTCGGCGACGACATCATGCTCAACTACCAGACTACCGCCTTCCACGATACCGCGACCGTGCGCCAGCTGCTGGGTCTGCGTCCGTCACCGGAGTTCGAAGGCTGGCTGGAACGGATGGGCATTATGGCAAATGGTCGTCTGACCAAACGGGCGGGCGATCCGTCACTGTTCTTCTGATGACGCGGGGATGACACATCATGGATCAAAAACAGATTGAAGACATTGTACGCAGCGTAATGGCGTCAATGGGACAGCCACAGACACAGCCAGAGGCCCCCGTAGCGACTACGCCGGCCTGCCACGCTGCCGCGTGCGCCACCGACGCAACAGTGGAAAGCTGCGCGCTGGATCTGGGCTCTGCGGAAGCGAAAGCCTGGATTGGCGTACAACATCCGCACCGCGCCGAAGTGCTGACCGAACTGAAACGCAGCACCGCAGCGCGCGTTTGCACCGGTCGCGCCGGTCCGCGTCCGCGCACCCTCGCGTTGCTGCGCTTCCTGGCGGATCACTCGCGCTCGAAAGATACGGTGCTCAAAGAGGTGCCGGAGGCGTGGGTGAAAGCGCAGGGGCTGCTGGAAGTGCGTTCGGAAATCAGCGACAAAAATCGCTACCTCACGCGCCCCGATCTGGGACGCCGTCTCAGTCCGGAGGCCATCGATGCGCTGAAGGCGCAGTGCGTGATGGATCCGGATGTGCAGGTGGTGGTGTCCGATGGCCTGTCGACGGATGCCATCACCGCCAACTACGAAGAGATCCTGCCGCCGCTGCTTGCCGGCCTGAAACAGGCGGGTCTGAAGGTCGGGACGCCGTTCTTCGTGCGCTATGGCCGCGTCAAGATTGAAGATCAGATCGGCGAGATCCTCGGCGCGAAGGTGGTGATCCTGCTGGTTGGCGAGCGCCCGGGACTTGGCCAGTCAGAGAGCCTCTCCTGCTACGCGGTGTACTCCCCGCGGGTGGCGACCACCGTCGAGGCCGACCGGACCTGTATCTCCAATATTCACCAGGGCGGCACCCCGCCGGTAGAAGCCGCCGCGGTGATCGTGGATTTAGCCAAACGCATGCTGGAGCAGAAAGCCTCCGGTATCAACATGAGCCGTTAAGGAGGCATCATGCCCGCATTAGATTTGATTCGACCCTCGGTCACTGCCATGCGCGTCATTGCCTCGGTGAATGACGGTTTTGCCCGGGAGCTTAAATTACCGCCACATATACGTAGCCTCGGACTCATCACGGCAGATTCTGATGACGTGACGTATATTGCCGCCGATGAAGCGACAAAGCAGGCGATGGTGGAGGTGGTCTATGGCCGCTCCCTGTATGCCGGAGCAGCTCACGGCCCGTCGCCCACCGCCGGTGAAGTGCTGATTATGCTCGGCGGCCCGAACCCGGCGGAAGTTCGCGCCGGGCTGGATGCCATGATGGCGCATATTGAAAGCGGGGCGGCGTTCCAGTGGGCTAACGACGCGCAAGATACCGCGTTTCTGGCGCACGTGGTGTCGCGTACCGGCTCTTATCTTTCATCCACCGCTGGCATCGCGTTGGGCGATCCGATCGCTTATCTGGTGGCGCCGCCGCTGGAGGCGACGTACGGCATCGATGCGGCGATGAAGTCTGCCGACGTTCAGCTGGTGACCTACGTCCCGCCGCCGTCGGAAACCAACTATTCGGCCGCCTTTTTGACGGGAAGTCAGGCCGCCTGTAAAGCCGCCTGCAACGCCTTTACCGATGCCGTTCTCGATATTGCCCGTCATCCTGTTCAGCGTGCGTAACGGAGGGAGCGATGATCAATGCGCTGGGATTGCTGGAAGTGGAGGGCATGGTCGCCGCTGTAGACGCCGCGGATGCCATGCTCAAGGCGGCCAATGTGCGCCTGCTCAGTCATGAAGTGCTCGACCCCGGCAGATTGACGCTGGTGGTGGAGGGGGATCTGGCGGCCTGTCGTGCCGCGCTGGATGCCGGAAGCGTAGCGGCGGAGCGAACCGGATGTGTGATCAGCCGTCGGGAAATCGGCCGTCCGGAAGAGGATACCCAGTGGCTGATCGGCGGCTTTCAGCCACCGCCGCCAGCGCCCCTGCCGCCTGCTGACCCGGCATCATCGGAAGCGTTACTGACGCTGCTGGCATCAGTTCGTCAGGGCATGACGGCCGGCGAGGTCGCCGCGCATTTTGCCTGGCCGCTGGATAAGGCCCGCCAGGCGCTGGATCAGCTCTTTTCCGCAGGGACGCTACGCAAACGCAGTAGCCGCTATCGTCTCAAAAATCCATAACCTGTCGGAGGTGCCGGGAGCGGCTTGCCCCCGGCTTTAACGATCATGAAAAAGCGTCGTTCTGCAAATTTGCACCATCTCTGTTGCGAGGCGTTACCTGAAAATACCCGGCTGACGCCCCAGGTTGAAATTGACAATATTCATCAACGACACACTACGGATGTGTATGAGCACGCCCTGACCATTACCGCCTGGCAACAGATCTACGATCAGCTGCATCCGGGGCAGTTTCGCGGCGAGTTTACCGAAATTCTGCTCGATGAGATCCAGGTCTTTCGCGAATATACCGGGCTGGCGCTGCGCCAGTCCTGCGTGGTCTGGCCGAACTCCTTTTGGTTTGGTATTCCGGCGGCGCGGGGAGAGCAGGGGTTTATCGGTTCGCAGTGCCTGGGCCGGGCAGAAATCGCCACCCGTCCCGGCGGTACGGAGTTCGAGCTCAGCACACCGGATGATTACACCATCCTCGGTGTGGTGATTTCAGAGGAGGTGATTTCTCGCCATGCCAGTTTCCTGCACCACCCGGAGCGAGTGCTGCATATGCTACGCAACCAGTCAGCGCTGGCAGTTCGGGAGCCGCATAAGGCCGCGCTGTGGGGGTTTGTGCAGCAGGCGCTGGCCACCTTCAGCGAGCATCCGGATACCCTTCATCAGCCTGCGGTGCGCAAGGTGCTGCGGGATAATCTGTTGCTGGCGATGGGGACGATGCTGGAAGAGGCGCAGCCGATGGTGAGCGCGGAGAGTATCAGCCACCAGAGCTACCGCCGCCTGCTGGCGCAGGCCCGCGAATATGTGCTGGAAAACAGCGCGGAGCCGCTAACCGTTCTCGACCTGTGCCAGCAGCTGTACGTCAGCCGTCGCACCCTGCAAAACGCCTTCCATGCGATTCTGGGGATTGGCCCCAACGCCTGGCTCAAACGGATCCGTCTGAACGCCGTACGCCGGGAGCTGATAAGTCCCTGGTCAGAGCGGGAGACGGTCAAGGAGGCGGCCATGCAGTGGGGATTCTGGCATCTGGGGCAGTTCGCCACCGACTATCAGCAGCTGTTTGCTGAGAAACCGTCGATGACGCTGCACCATCGCCTGCGCCAGTGGGTGTGAGCGAAGCGACGCCGCTGCCGGGTGGCCAGCCGCCATCCGGCCGTTACAGCCAGTCGCGCACCTGAATAAACTCGCTCAGCGCCGCCTCGGGACTGCCGGGCTCGGGTTGATAATCATATTCCCAGCGCACCAGCGGCGGCATCGACATCAGAATCGACTCCGTACGCCCGCCGGTCTGCAGGCCGAACAGGGTGCCGCGGTCCCAGACCAGATTGAACTCGACGTAGCGGCCGCGGCGATAGAGCTGAAAGTGGCGCTCGCGCTCGCCGTACGGCATGGCTTTTCGGCGTTCGACGATGGGTAAATAGGCGTCAGCATAGCCGTTCCCGACCGCTTGCATAAAGGCGAAGCAGTGGTCAAAATCCGGGGTATTCAGGTCGTCAAAGAACAGACCGCCGATACCGCGCTGCTCCTGGCGGTGCTTGAGATAGAAGTAATCATCGCACCATTTTTTATAGCGCGGATAGACTTTTTCGCCGAACGGCAGACACAGATCGCGGGCGGTACGATGCCAGTGGACGGCATCCTCTTCAAAGCCATAGTAAGGGGTTAAATCGAAGCCGCCGCCGAACCACCACACCGGGTCGGCGCCAGGCTTTTCGGCAATAAAGAACCGCACGTTGGCATGGCTGGTGGGCACATAGGGGTTAAGCGGATGAACCACCAGCGAGACGCCCATGGCTTCAAAGCTGCGTCCGGCCAGCTCCGGGCGATGGGCCGTTGCCGAGGCGGGCATCGCATCGCCATGGACGTGAGAAAAGTTAACCCCGGCCTGTTCGAACACGTTGCCGTCGCGCAACACCCGGCTGCGCCCGCCGCCACCGCCTTCCCGCTGCCAGGCGTCTTCAATAAACGGTGCGCCATCGACAGCGCTCAGCTGCTGGCAAAGGTTGTCCTGGAGCTGGAGCAGAAAAGTTTTAACCTGCGCGGCATCGGGTTTCATTAACGTCTCTTCGAATGGGCTTTCTGGTTATCGAACCAGTGGAAATAGCTGATAATGCCGTTGGCAATCGCGGTGGCGATTTTCTGCCGGAAAGCGGTGGTGCCGAGCAGTTTCTCCTCGTTCGGGTTGGTGATAAACGAGGTTTCCACCAGCACGGACGGAATGGACGGCGACTTCAGCACCACGAACGCCGCCTGCTCGGTATTGCGGCTGTGCAGCTTATGCACCGGTTTGATCTTTTTCAGGATATGCGAGCCCAGCGTCAGGCTGTTTTTAATGGTGTCGGTCTGCACCAGATCGAACAGCACCTGCTGCAGCAGATGATCTTTATCGGTCGCTTTCTTACCGGCAACTTCATCGGCGCGGTTTTCGCGGTCGGAGAGGTATTTTGCCATGGCGCTACTGGCGCCGCGGTTTGACAGCGCAAACACCGAGGCGCCGGCGGCGCTCGGGTTGGTGAAGCCGTCGGCATGGATCGACATAAACAGATCGGCGCCGTGCTGATGGGCAATCTCCACGCGGTCGTACAGCGGGATAAAGGTATCGCCGGTACGGGTCAGGCGGGCGTCGATGCCGTTGCTGCGCAAAATGCTGCGCACGTTCTTAGCGATCGCCAGCACCACATGCTTCTCTTTCGAACCGTTATGGCCGATAGCCCCGGTGTCGATACCGCCGTGGCCCGGGTCGAGCATCACAACGCGGCGGGCGCCGGCCTTTTTAGCGGCGGGTTTGCTGTGTCCATTTGATGTTTTCAGTGGCTGCTCTTTTGCGCTGACCTGTGCGGCGACGCCACTCAGCGTCATCGCAGCCAGCCCGGCTTTCAGCACCTGACGGCGCGAAGCAAGTATTTTTAAGGGTTTAAAAGTGCTCATTCGGCCTGAATTGTAAACAAGTGATGTCCAATGTTATATCGTATCGCGTTTGCCGTTACGACCATTCAAAATAAGAATTGTTTTACTTTTCATTTCAATACATGACAAAGTCATATTATGCCATTTTTTGTCGCTGATTTCGCCTGATATTGGCTATCAGTTATATTCGCGCCATAATCACTGTTTTTAACCGTCAATGGTGGGGAATACCATGGAGATTCGCGTTTTTCGCCAGCAGGATTTCGAAGAGGTTGTGACGCTGTGGGAGCGCTGCGATCTGCTGCGCCCGTGGAACGATCCGGAGATGGATATTGAGCGCAAGCTGAATCATGACGTCAGCCTGTTTCTGGTGGCGGAAGTGAATGGCGAAGTGGTCGGCACGGTGATGGGCGGATATGACGGTCATCGCGGATCGGCCTATTATCTCGGCGTCCATCCGGAATATCGTGGCCGGGGTATCGCGAACGCGCTGCTCAACCGGCTCGAGAAAAAGCTGATTGCCCGCGGCTGCCCGAAAATCAACATTATGGTTCGTGAAGACAACGACGTGGTGCAGGGAATGTATGAGCGGCTGGGCTATGAATACGCCGATGTCCTGACCCTGGGCAAGCGTCTGATCGAAGATGAAGAATACTGAGTTTATCCCCGCCGATTTTGATGCCCATGGCCGTCTGCGCCTGCCTTTGCTCTTCTGGTGCGTGCTGTTGTTGCAGGCCCGCACGTGGGTGCTGTTTTTGATGGCCGGCGCATCGCGCCAGCAGGGCGACGCGATTCTTAATCTGTTCTATCCCGATCACGACCGCTTCTGGCTCGGTTTACTCCCCGGCGTGCCGGCGGTGCTGGCCTTTCTGCTTAGCGGCTACCGTCAGCGCCTGCCGCGCGCGTGGCGGGCGATGCGCTGGCTGCTGGTGCTATCGCAATTGCTGCTGTTGCTGTGGCAGCCGATGCTATGGCTGAGCGGCGAATCTCCCTCCTCGCTGACCATCGGGCTGCTGGTGGCGGATGGTTATGCCCTGTGGTGGCTGTTAACCAGCCGTCGCCTGGGCGCCTGTTTTCGCCAGACCACCTTTTAAGGGCACTTTTTGCCGATCGTGAACTCCAACATGCGTTGAATGACTCAGAAAGGATTGTGATATGAAATCGCTACGTTTAATGCTCTGTGCGCTTCCGCTGGCGCTGACCGGCTGCTCCACGATGAGCGCAGTCAACTGGTCGGCGGCCTATCCGTGGAACTGGTTTGGCGCTTCCACCGAGGTGACCGAGCAGGGAGTGGGTAAACTGACGGCCTCCACGCCGCTCAATGAACAGGCTATTAGCGATGCGCTGGGGAGCGACTACCGTTTACGCAGCGGGATGAAGACCGATAAGGGCAATATCGTCCACTATTTTGAAGCGCTGAAAGACAACAGCGTGGCGCTGACCATCAATGGCGACAACGGTACCATCAGCCGGATTGACGTGCGTGATGCCGAAATCAAAACCGCCAGCGGCGTGAAAATCGGCACACCGTTTAGCGACCTGTACAGCAAAGCCTTCGGCAACTGCCAGAAAGGCAGCAATGACAATGGCGCGGTCGTAGAGTGTCAGGCCGAGGGGAGCCAGCATATCAGCTATGCCTTTACCGGCCACTGGAGCGGCCCGGACGAGCTGATGCCCTCCGACGATACGTTGAAAAACTGGAAGGTCAGCAAAATTATCTGGCGTCGCTAAATTGATCTGAAGAGACACGACGGCCCTGAAAAACGGTTACAATGGCGCGTTAGCAACGCGATAGCGTTGTGGTTGCATCATTTCAGGAGGAGCGATGTCTCAGGTTCAGAGCGGCATTTTGCCGGAACATTGCCGCGCGGCGATTTGGATTGAAGCCAATGTCAAAGGGGACGTTAACGCCCTGCGCGAAGCGAGCAAAAATTTTGTCGATAACGTGGCCACCTTCCAGGCTAAATTCCCCGACGCTAAACTCGGGGCGGTGGTGGCGTTCGGCAATAACGTCTGGCGTCAGCTGAGCGGCGGCGAAGGGGCGGAAGAGTTAAAAGATTTTCCGGTCTATGGCAAAGGGCTGGCGCCGTCCACCCAGTATGACCTGCTGATTCATATTTTATCCGCCCGCCATGAAGTTAACTTCTCGGTGGCACAGGCCGCGATGGCTGCCTTTGGCGATGCTATCGACGTGAAAGAAGAGATCCACGGTTTCCGTTGGGTGGAAGAGCGTGATCTCAGCGGCTTCGTCGACGGCACCGAAAACCCGGCGGGGGAAGAAACCCGCCGCGAAGTGGCGGTCATTAAAGACGGTGTTGACGCGGGCGGCAGCTACGTGTTCGTCCAGCGCTGGGAGCATAATCTCAAACAGCTGAACCGCATGAGCGTACCGGATCAGGAGATGATGATCGGCCGTACCAAAGAAGCCAACGAAGAGATCGATGGCGACGAGCGTCCGGTCACGTCGCACCTGAGCCGCGTGGACTTAAAAGAAGATGGCAAAGGGCTGAAAATCGTCCGTCAGAGCCTGCCGTACGGCACCGCCAGCGGCACCCATGGTCTCTATTTCTGCGCCTACTGCGCGCGCCTGTATAACATCGAGCAGCAGCTGCTGAGCATGTTCGGCGATACCGACGGCAAACGCGACGCGATGCTGCGCTTCACCAAACCGGTGACCGGCGGTTATTACTTCGCGCCGTCGCTGGAGCGTATCCAGGCGCTGTAATTTCCCCCCTCACCCTAACCCTCTCCCCAGGGGGGAGAGGGAACCGTTCGGTGCGGTTATGGAATCTGCGTGCGGACTCTCTTTCTCCCTCTCCCTCAGGGAGAGGGGCGGGGTGAGGGCATCGGCGACTCAAGCGCTTCAAGTATTCTCTGCATCACCGCATCTTCATACTCTTCAAACTCATTATTCCAGAAGCGTAAAACCCGCCATCCCTGGCTCTGTAGCCAGCGGCTGCGGCGAACATCGTAGGCACGCCTCTCATCGTGTTGGCCGCCGTCCAGTTCAATCGCCAGCCGTGTTGCGCAGCAGGCAAAATCGAGAATATAGGGACCAACGGGATGCTGGCGGCGAAACTTATAGCAAGCAAAATGGCGGTTGCGCAGTAAGTACCCTGGTCGACGTTCTGCGGGCGTTAAGCTACGTCTGAGCTGACGAGCAAATATCTGTGTGTTTTTCATATAAACACAGTGCACGCCTGGCTGCCGTTTGTCACAATGACACGTCTAATCTGCGAGCCGCTTTCAGCAAAGCTTTGCCAGTTGCTTATTCTCTTTTCGACTTCCAAATCGCCAAACGGTATATAAAACCGTTACTCCTTTCGTACCCGTTATAAATATGATGATCATCAGAAAATGTTCAACGTTGATAAGGGTGCGCAATGGCCGTTAAATCACTGAAAAAAGGATATCTGGCGCTGGCGGCTTCCATGCTGCTGGCCGCGCAGGCGCAGGCGACGGAGCTGCTGAACAGCTCCTATGATGTCTCCCGCGAGCTGTTTGCCGCCCTTAACCCGCCTTTTGAGCAGCAGTGGGCGAAGGACAATGGCGGGGACACGCTGACGATTAAGCAGTCGCATGCCGGTTCATCCAAGCAGGCGCTGGCTATTTTGCAGGGCCTGAAGGCGGACGTGGTCACCTACAACCAGGTGACGGACGTGCAGATCCTGCATGACAAAGGCAACCTGATCCCGGCCGACTGGCAAAGCCGCCTGCCGAACAACAGCTCACCGTTCTATTCGACGATGGGTTTCCTGGTGCGTAAAGGCAACCCGAAAAACATTCATGACTGGAACGATCTGGTTCGCTCTGACGTCAAGCTGATTTTCCCGAACCCGAAAACCTCGGGTAACGCCCGATACACCTACCTGGCGGCATGGGGCGCGGCGGATAAAGCCGACGGCGGCGATAAAGCCAAAACCGAACAGTTTATGACCCAGTTTCTGAAGAACGTCGAAGTCTTTGATACCGGCGGACGCGGGGCGACCACCACTTTTGCTGAACGCGGCCTGGGCGATGTGCTGATTAGCTTCGAATCGGAAGTGAACAATATTCGTAAGCAGTATGAGGCGCAGGGATTTGAAGTGGTGATCCCGAAAACCAACATTCTGGCGGAGTTCCCGGTGGCATGGGTGGATAAAAACGTCAAAGCCAATGGCACGGAAAAGGCGGCGAAAGCCTACCTGAACTGGCTCTACAGCCCGCAGGCGCAAACCATCATTACCGACTACTACTACCGGGTAAACAACCCGAAAGTGATGGACGCCCTGAAGGATAAATTCCCGCAGACCGAGCTGTTCCGCGTAGAGGACAAGTTTGGCTCCTGGCCTGAGGTGATGAAAACCCACTTCGCCAGCGGCGGCGAACTGGACAAACTGCTGGCGGCGGGGCGTAAGTAATGTTTGCTGTGTCGTCCAAGCGCGTGCTGCCGGGCTTTACCCTGAGCCTCGGCACCAGCCTGCTGTTTGTCTGTCTGATTTTGTTATTACCGCTCAGCGCGCTGGTGATGCAGCTGGCGCAGATGAGCTGGGCGCAATACTGGGATGTGATCACCAATCCGCAGGTGGTGGCGGCCTATAAGGTGACGCTGCTGTCGGCGTTTGTGGCCTCGATTTTTAACGGCGTCTTTGGTCTGCTGATGGCCTGGATCCTCACTCGTTATCGTTTTCCGGGCCGCACGCTGCTGGATGCCTTAATGGATCTGCCGTTTGCGCTGCCGACGGCGGTGGCCGGCCTGACACTGGCTTCGCTGTTTTCGGTTAACGGAATTTACGGTGAATGGCTGGCGAAGTTCGATATTAAAGTGACCTATACCTGGCTCGGCATCGCTGTGGCGATGGCCTTCACCAGCATCCCGTTCGTGGTACGTACCGTGCAGCCGGTGCTGGAGGAGCTGGGACCCGAGTATGAGGAAGCGGCGGAAACGCTGGGCGCGACGCGCTGGCAGAGTTTCCGCAAAGTGGTGCTGCCGGAGCTGTCGCCGGCGCTGCTGGCGGGCATTGCCCTGTCGTTTACCCGCAGCCTCGGCGAGTTTGGCGCGGTGATTTTTATCGCCGGCAATATCGCGTGGAAGACAGAGGTGACCTCGCTGATGATCTTTATTCGTCTGCAGGAGTTTGACTATCCGGCGGCGAGCGCGATCGCCTCGGTGATCCTGGCCGCCTCACTGCTGCTGCTCTTTTCCATCAATACCCTGCAGAGTCGCTTTGGTCGACGCGTGGTAGGTCACTAATGGCGGAAGTTACTCAATTGAAACGCTACGACGCGCCCCGCATCAACTGGGGGAAATGGTTTCTGATTGGCGTCGGGATGGTGGTCTCCGCCTTCATCCTCGTCGTGCCGATGCTCTATATCTTTATCCAGGCCTTCAGCAAAGGGCTGATGCCGGTGCTGGAAAACCTGGCCAACCCGGACATGCTGCATGCCATCTGGCTGACGGTGATGATTGCGTTGATTACCGTACCGGTGAATCTGGTGTTCGGTACGCTGCTGGCCTGGCTGGTGACACGTTTTACTTTTCCCGGCCGCCAGCTGCTGCTGACGTTACTGGATATCCCGTTCGCCGTCTCGCCGGTGGTGGCCGGTCTGGTGTATCTGCTGTTTTATGGCTCTAACGGCCCGCTGGGCGGCTGGCTTGATGCGCATAACCTGCAGATCATGTTCGCCTGGCCGGGCATGGTGCTGGCGACCATCTTTGTCACCTGTCCGTTTGTGGTGCGCGAGCTGGTGCCGGTGATGATGAGCCAGGGCAGTCATGAAGATGAAGCCGCGGTGCTGCTGGGCGCTTCCGGCTGGCAGATGTTCCGCCGGGTGACGTTGCCGAATATTCGCTGGGCGCTGCTGTACGGCGTGGTATTGACCAACGCCCGCGCCATCGGCGAATTTGGCGCAGTGTCGGTAGTCTCCGGTTCGATTCGTGGAGAAACGCTGTCGCTGCCGCTGCAAATTGAACTACTGGAGCAGGATTACAATACCGTCGGCTCGTTTACCGCTGCGGCCCTGCTGACGTTAATGGCTATTCTGACCCTGTTTTTAAAGAGTATGTTGCAATGGCGTCTGGCCAATCAGAAAGAACGCGCGCAACAGGAGGGAAATCATGAGCATTGAGATTGCCAATATTAAGAAATCGTTTGGTCGCACCCAGGTGCTGAATGATATCTCGCTGGATATCCCTTCCGGACAAATGGTTGCGCTGCTGGGGCCCTCGGGCTCCGGAAAAACCACCTTGCTGCGAATTATCGCCGGGCTGGAGCATCAGACCAGCGGTCATATCCGCTTCCACGGCACCGACGTCAGCCGGATGCACGCCCGCGACCGTAAAGTGGGTTTCGTCTTCCAGCACTATGCGCTGTTCCGTCATATGACGGTGTTCGATAACATCGCCTTTGGCCTGACCGTGCTGCCGCGCCGTGAACGACCCAATGCGGCGGCGATTAAAGCCAAAGTGACCAAACTGCTGGAGATGGTGCAGCTAGCCCATCTGGCGGATCGCTATCCGGCGCAGTTGTCCGGCGGCCAGAAACAGCGTGTGGCGCTGGCGCGCGCCCTGGCGGTGGAGCCGCAAATTCTGTTGCTGGATGAACCCTTCGGCGCGCTGGATGCGCAGGTGCGTAAAGAGCTGCGCCGCTGGCTGCGTCAGCTGCATGAAGAGTTAAAATTTACCAGCGTGTTCGTCACCCACGATCAGGAAGAGGCGCTGGAAGTTGCTGACCGGGTGGTGGTGATGAGTCAGGGCAACATCGAACAAGCCGATGCCCCGGAGCGCGTGTGGCGTGAACCGTCGACCCGTTTCGTACTGGAGTTTATGGGCGAAGTAAACCGCCTGCAGGGCATTATCCGCGGTGGACAGTTCCACGTTGGCGCGCACCGCTGGCCGTTAGGCTATACCCCAACATACCAGGGGCCGGTGGATCTGTTCCTGCGTCCGTGGGAAGTGGACATCAGCCGCCGGACCAGCCTGGATTCCCCGCTGCCGGTGCAGGTGCTGGAAGCCAGCCCGAAAGGGCACTACACCCAATTAGTCGTTCAGCCTCTGGGGTGGTATGACGAACCGCTGAGCGTGGTGCTGGCAGGCGATGAGGCGCCGTCCCGCGGCGAACGGCTGTTCGTTGGCCTGCAAAACGCGCGCCTGTATAATGGTACCGAGCGTATCGAGCCGCGCGGCGAGCTTGCTCTGGCGGAGTCGGCCTGATAGCTTATTGAGCAGGTCTATCGCCCGGTAAGGCTACGCTTTCCGGGCCTGGAATTTTTACGCGTCTTGTAGGCCGGGTAAGCGAAGCGCAACCCGGCTTTTTTATTGAGTAAAAATCGTGAATACACTCGAACACACCATCGGCAATACCCCTCTGGTCAAGCTTCAGCGTCTGGGTCCGGACAACGGCAGCGAAGTTTGGGTCAAACTCGAAGGCAATAATCCGGCCGGCTCGGTGAAAGACCGCGCCGCGCTGTCAATGATCGTCGAAGCGGAAAAGCGCGGCGAAATTCAGCCCGGCGACGTGCTGATCGAAGCGACCAGCGGTAACACCGGTATTGCGCTGGCGATGATCGCCGCGCTGAAAGGCTATCACATGAAGCTGCTGATGCCTGACAACATGAGCCAGGAGCGCCGGGCGGCGATGCGTGCCTACGGCGCCGAGCTGATTCTGGTCACCAAAGAGCAGGGAATGGAGGGGGCCCGCGACCTGGCTCTTGAGATGGCGCAGCGCGGAGAGGGCAAACTGCTCGATCAGTTTAACAACCCGGATAACCCCTACGCCCACTACACTACCACCGGGCCGGAAATCTGGCAGCAGACCGCGGGACGTATCACCCACTTTGTCTCCAGCATGGGGACCACCGGCACCATTACCGGCGTATCGCGCTTTTTGCGCGAACAGAGTAAACCGGTGGCCATTGTCGGCCTGCAGCCGGAAGAGGGCAGCAGTATTCCCGGGATCCGTCGCTGGCCGGCAGAGTATATGCCGGGGATCTTTAACGCTTCGCTGGTGGATGCGGTGCTGGATATTCATCAGCAGGATGCCGAGAATACCATGCGTCAGCTGGCGGTGCGGGAAGGCATTTTCTGCGGGGTCAGTTCCGGCGGCGCGGTGGCGGGCGCGTTACGCATTGCCCGTGAAAATCCTGGCGCGGTGGTGGTGGCGATCGTCTGCGATCGCGGCGATCGTTACCTTTCCACCGGCGTGTTCGGCGAAGAACATTTTAGCCAGGGGGCTGGCATTTAATCATCAAGCAGGTCGGTGCCGTAGGAGTTATCGACCGTACACAGCCAGCGCTCGCCCTGCTTCTGAAAGACATAGGTGGCGCGCCGCGTGACCTGGGATATCCCGTCCGCCGTCGGGATATCCAGCCGGGTCTCCATAATCACCAGCGCATTGCCGCCGCCTTCAATAACCTCCATTTTCCCCTGAGTCACCACCAGTCGGTGCTGGAAATAGTCGGCAATGGCGATAAAGGCTTTGCGGATATTCTCTTTCCCTCTGACCACCATGCCCGGTTTGACGACCAGCGCGGCGTCTTCTGCGTAATAGGCCATCAGGGTATCGTAATCTTCCTGTGAGATAGCGCGGTCGCAGGCTTCAATGACCGCCTTCAGTGCCAGGTCAGTGTGATGCATCTCTGGTGCTCCTTCTTGTGAGCGATTTTTCCGCCACCGGGACTGTTTTATTCGTCCGGGCGAGCAGGGTATGCAGGTAAGACTGTGCCTGCTTTCGTTTACTTTTTCATTAGTTTATCGGCAGCTGCCATCACTCACCTGTGCGGCAGATGCTTCAACATGCCGAATGATACGGCCTGCATCAGGGTTGGTTTAAGACCAGCGCAATATCAGCCGCCAGGCGGGAAATCTCAGCGTCACTCAGACGGCCCAGCGACAGGCGCAGCCCGTGCGCAGGCGTTCGGACACCAAATATTTCCCCCTCCCGGACCAGCCAGCCGGCGCGGGCCAGGCGTAAGGCGTAGGGCTGGCTCGCCGCTGGCAGCGGCAGCCAGAAATTGAGTCCATCGCCAGGCGTAGCATGGCTGTGGCCGTGCCGGGCCAGCGCCGCCGCCAGTTTCTCATTCTGCTGGCGATAATGACGACGGGTCTCCGTCATCGAGGCGATAAACGCCTCATCGGTCAGACAGGCCAGCGTCAGGTCCTGCAGCAGATGGCTGACCCACTGGCTGCCGGCGTTAAGCCGCAGGCGCAGCGCCGCTGAGGTATCGGCATCGCTGGCGATAAAGGCCAGCCGCAGGTCTGGCCCGAGGGTTTTTGACATTGAGCGCACCAGCGCCCAGCGTTGCGTACTTGCAGGAAGAGGGGAGTGCCATGGCGTGGCCGACAGCAGGGCAAAATGGTCATCAACAATCGCCAGTACCTGCGGATAGCGGGCCAGCACCTCCCGCAGGGCATGCGCCCGGGTTTCCGTCAGGCTACAGCCGGTAGGATTATGCGCGCGCGGGGTTAAGATCACCGCCCGTGCGCCGTTGCGTAACGCCTCCTCCAGGCCGTCAGGATCCATCCCCTCAGCATCCACCGCCACCGGGCAGGGGGTAAAGCCGGCGTAACGCACCATATTGATGCTGCTGAGAAAACAGGGATCTTCGACCACCACGCCGTCGCCGGGCAGCAGCAGAGCGCTCAGCAGACGCTCCAGGGCGTCAATCGCTCCGCTGGCGAGATTCACCGCAAAGGGAACCGCTATCTCTTTGGCAAACCACGCCTCGGCCCATTGACCAAGCCGCGGCTCGATGGGAGCATCGCCATACAGGCGTGGTGTGCGGGCAAGCTGGCCCAGATAACGGGTTAATTCAGGCAGTCTGGCGGGGTCCGGATTGCCGCTGGAGATATCGTTCAGCGGCGTCGTTGGGTCACCGCCCTCCAGCGCCGGCAGCGGATCCCGTGCTTTAATGGCCGTGCCGTTTCGTCCCTGGCTGACGGCCAGCCCGGAGGTGACCAGCCGTTTATAGGCGGCGGCGACGGTATTGCGATTCACCTCCAGCTGGCTGGCGAGCTCGCGTACCGGTGGCAGAACCTCTCCGGGCCGCAACCCACCGCTCTGCACCAGATGGCGGATATGATCGAAGATATCGCTGGCGGTTTTTCCGGTAAACATTATTGACCTATGACAAAATGAAATTTAGCATAGGACGAATCATAATCAGTGCGTGACCCGCTGTCCAGCGGGGGGAGAAAAGATGGGCCAGCAAGATGACATACAATCAGTGCTCTTTCACGACACAAGCCGGGCGTCGGAAGTCGATATCGTCGCTGTGCAGTCCCAGGTAGTCTATGGCAGCGTTGGCAACAGCATCGCGGTTCCGGCCATTAAACAGCACGGTTTGCGCGTGCTGGCGGTGCCGACGGTACTGTTCAGCAATACGCCCCATTATGAGACGTTCTATGGCGGCATTATTCCGGAGGAGTGGTTTGTCGGGTATCTGCAGGCGCTGGAGGAACGCGACGCGTTGCGCGAACTGCGTGCAGTGACCACCGGCTATATGGGCAACGCCGTGCAAATCGAACGTCTGGCGCAGTGGCTGACGCGGGTGCGGGCCCGCCATCCCGAGCTGTGCATTCTGGTGGATCCGGTCATCGGCGATGTCGACAGCGGCATCTACGTTAAGGCTGAGATCCCGGACGCCTATCGTCAGCATCTTCTGCCACTGGCGCAAGGGATCACCCCCAATCTGTTTGAGCTGGAAACGCTGAGCGGCCAGCGCTGTCGCAATCAGCAGGAGGCGGTCGCCGCGGCGCGAAGCCTGCTGTCAGATACCCTCAAATGGGTGGTGATCACCAGCGCGCCGGGAGAGGCGCGTTCGACGATAAATGTGCTGGTGGTGACGGCCGATGCGGTGGAGGTGGTGGCCCACCCGCGGGTGGAAACGGACCTGAAGGGAACGGGCGATCTGTTCTGTGCAGAGCTGGTGAGCGGTCTGCTCACCGGCCTGGCGCTGGGGGCGGCGACGCAGGCTGCCGCCCGGCGCGTGCTGGAGGTCATGAACTGGACTGCCGCGCAGGGGTGTGACGAACTGATCCTGCCGCCACGGGAGAAAAACTGATGAAAAGCTATCGGTTAGTGATCCGCCAACAGGGGCGCATTGTTGGTCATTTTGATACCACAGGGGAGGCGGCGCTGGAGGATGCCTGCGTAGCGCGGTCGCTGTTCGGCCTGGCCGGAGGGTATCAGTGCGATCTGCTGGTCTCTGACAGTGAGCGACGTATTCTGGAGAGCACGCCGGAGGGATTGCGCATCTTGTCCCGGGAGAAGTGCTATCAGCCGGTGACCAGCGCGATATAAAAAAATGGCGCCTTTCGGCGCCATTTTTATGCAGCAAGCATTACTTCTTGATGCGGATAACCGGGGTTTCACCCACAGTCACGCTACCGGACAGTTTGATCAGCTCTTTGATCTCGTCCATGTTGGAGATAACCACCGGCGTCAGGGTAGACTTGGCTTTCTCTTCCAGCAGCGGCAGATCGAATTCGATAACCGGGTCACCGACTTTCACGCGCTGGCCTTCTTCAGCGATACGCTTGAAGCCTTCGCCTTTCAGTTCAACGGTATCAATACCGAAGTGAACGAACAGCTCGATGCCGCTATCAGATTCAATAGAGAACGCATGGTTGGTTTCGAAAATTTTACCAATGGTACCGTCTACCGGCGCGACCATTTTGTTGCCGGTCGGTTTGATGGCAATCCCATCGCCCACAATTTTTTCCGCAAAAACCACATCCGGCACGTCTTCGATGTTGACGATCTCACCGGAGAGGGGAGCAATAATCTCAATAGTTCCGGTGTCTTTCTTGTCATCAGAAACCAGAGATTTCAATTTATCAAACAAACCCATGATCTTCTCCTAAGCAGTAATTTGGGCCGCGCATCTCTTGGATTAGCAGATTGTTTTTTCTTCAATGAACTTGTTAACCAGCGTCATTAACTCGTCCGTTGTCGGTTGAGCAAGAGCCTGCTCTGCTAATACTTTCGCATCTTCGAAGTTCGTATTACGAATAATCTTCTTGATGCGCGGGATGGAAATGGCGCTCATAGAGAATTCGTCCAGCCCCATACCCAGCAACAGAAGTGTAGCACGTTCATCGCCCGCAAGCTCACCGCACATGCCAGTCCATTTACCTTCAGCGTGAGAAGCATCAATAACTTGCTTAATCAGATTCAGTACAGACGGTGACATCGGCTGGTAAAGATGTGAAATCATATCATTACCACGGTCAACTGCCAGAGTATATTGCGTTAAATCATTGGTGCCGATACTAAAGAAATCAACTTCTTTGGCCAGATGACGAGCAATGGTCGCCGCAGCCGGTGTTTCCACCATCACGCCGATCTCAATGGATTCGTCAAATGCTTTACCTTCGTCACGCAGTTCCTGTTTGTAGATTTCGATCTCTTTCTTCAGCGCACGCACTTCTTCAACAGAGATGATCATCGGGAACATAATGCGCAGTTTACCGAAAGCGGAGGCACGCAGGATGGCGCGCACCTGATCGCGCAGGATCTCTTTACGATCCATCGCGATACGCACGGCACGCCAGCCGAGGAACGGGTTTTCTTCTTTCGGGAAGTTCATGTATGGCAGCTCTTTATCGCCGCCAATGTCCATGGTACGCACGATAACGGCCTGAGAGCCACAGGCTTCAGCCACCGCTTTATAGGCCGCAAACTGCTCTTCTTCAGTTGGCAGCGCGTCACGGTCCATGAACAGGAATTCGGTACGATACAGGCCTACGCCTTCGGCGCCGTTGCGCTCAGCACCTTCGACATCGCGAACGGTACCAATGTTGGCGCAGACTTCAACCTGATGGCCGTCGAGGGTAATCGCCGGCAGATCTTTCAGTTTCGCCAGTTCGGCTTTTTCTTCCGCAACCTGAGCCTGCAGATTACGCAGCGCTTCAATTTGCTCGTTAGACGGGTTGACCAGAACCTGGTTGTTCACCGCGTCGAGAATCAGATAATCGCCGTTTTTCACCTGCGCCGTGATGCTGCCGGTGCCCACGATGGCCGGCAGTTCCAGGGAACGCGCCATGATGGAGGTGTGAGAGGTACGGCCGCCCGCGTCGGTGATGAAGCCCAGCACTTTTTTCAGGTTCAGCTGTGCGGTTTCAGACGGGGTCAGATCGGCGGCGACGAGGATGACTTCATCCTGAATCGCGCTCAGATCGATAATCGACAGACCAAGGATGTTGCGCAGCAGGCGCTTACCGATGTCGCGTACGTCAGCCGCACGTTCTTTCAGGTATTCATCGTCCAGCTCTTCCAGGGCAGTGGCCTGACCTTCGATAACTTCATTGGCTGCCGCGTCGGCAGTCATGTGCTTATCTTTAATCAGGGCTATGATTTCCTGCTCAAGCTCCTCATCTTCCAGCAGCATGATATGCCCTTCGAAGATGGCTTCTTTTTCTTCACCGAAAGTTTCACCAGCTTTGGTTTTGATGACCTCCAGCTGGGCGGAGGCCTTGGCGCGGCCGCTCAGGAAACGTTCGACTTCCTGATCAACCTTATCGGCAGAAATTTTCTTCCGGTCGATGACAATTTCATCTTCCTTCAGCAGCAGTGCTTTGCCGAAGGCGATACCCGGGGATGCTAAAATGCCTGAAATCATAACCCTACCTTACTTGTGACTGATATGAAAAAGAACCCGTGAACTTACTCGAGTTCAGCCATCAGTTTAACCAGATGCTCAACAGCTTTCTGCTCATCTTCGCCTTCAGCGGAGAGGGTCACTACGGTGCCCTGGGTCAGGCCCAGAGTCTGCAGTTTGAACAGGCTTTTGGCGCTGGCGCTTTTGCCGTTGGAGGTTACAGTGATCTCAGAAGTGAAGCCTTTAGCTTCTTTAACAAACTGAGCAGCAGGGCGGGTGTGCAGACCGTTCGGAGCGGTAATGGTAACTTCTTGCTGGAACATTATATTTCCCCAACTTATAGGTTTAGTGTTGTGGACCTAAAGTCTAGTCTAACGACTCGACTTTAGCCTGTATTGTTAGCGCCGGCGTTACGTTTCCGGCCTTGGCGTCGGCAGCGCCTGGCGCTGCGAAGACCTGCGGGCCATTGACGTCTAGCACGTCATTAAACATTATGCCGCGAAAGGAAGACTTGAACCAAATCATAAAATCGATTCAGCTGGCGGAAATCCTCTTCTGAATAATTTCGCGCATCAAAATAAATGTGCTGGTTAAATACCAGACCCTACGAGGTGAATCAATGCCAGGAGGGGTAAAACTTTGACGTATGCCACAAAAAAGCACCTGAAAAGGTGCTTTTTTACACATTATTTACAAGCTGGCACTACTGTTGCAGTTCTTTCTCAGTGAAGAGATCGGCGAACAGCGCGGTGCTTAAATAACGCTCACCTGAGGAAGGCAGGATAACCACAATATTCTTATTGGTAAAGGCCTCATCTTGCTGCAGCTTCAACGCGGCGGCAACGGCGGCCCCGGAAGAGATACCCGCCAGGATGCCTTCTTCTTCCATCAGACGGCGCGCCGTGGAGATAGCTTCCTCGTTGGTAATGCCGATCACTTTGTCCACCAGCTTCAGATCCAGGTTGCCAGGAATGAAGCCGGCGCCGATACCCTGAATTTTGTGCGGGCCCGGCTTGAGCTCTTCACCCGCCAGCGCCTGGGAGATGACCGGCGAATCGGTCGGTTCGACCGCGACGGTGATCAGATCTTTTTTGCCCTTGGTATTTTTAATGTAGCGGCTGACGCCGGTCAGCGTACCGCCGGTGCCTACGCCAGAGATAAAGACGTCCACCTGACCATCGGTGTCTTCCCAGATTTCCGGGCCGGTGGTCTTTTCGTGGATTTCCGGGTTAGCCGGGTTGCTGAACTGCTGCAGCAGCAGGAATTTTTCCGGGTTGCTGGCGACGATCTCTTCCGCTTTCTGAATAGCGCCTTTCATGCCTTTTGCGCCTTCGGTCAGTACCAGGTTGGCGCCCAGCGCTTTCAGCAGTTTGCGGCGCTCAATGCTCATGGTTTCCGGCATGGTTAGCGTTAGCTTGTAGCCGCGGGCCGCCGCCACGTAGGCGAGGGCGATACCGGTGTTGCCGCTGGTCGGTTCGACCAGTTCCACGCCAGGTTTCAGAACGCCGCGCTTTTCAGCATCCCAGATCATATTGGCGCCGATACGGCATTTTACGCTAAAGCTCGGGTTACGAGATTCTACCTTTGCCAGGATACGGCCGTTACCAATGCGGTTCAGTCGTACCAGCGGCGTGTGACCGATAGTCAGGGAGTTGTCTTCAAAAATCTTACTCATGGCCCGTCCTTAACTGTATGAAATTTGGGGGTACGGCATCAGCATACCCGCTTAAAGAATATGCGGAAGTAAGGATTTAGCATATCTATATGCGGAAGGGAAATAATGATAAGCGAGAAGGAATAAGCGAGATATAAGGAGCGGCCTCAGCCGCTCCCGGGGTGAACATGTTGGGGCTATTTCCAGACCGCGTGTTTATCGCGATAACAATCGACCCACATTGCGGTGGCGCCGCAGATGGCCACTGGCAGGATCACCAGGTTTAACACCGGGATCATGGTAAACAGACTGGTGAGCGCCCCAAACTGCATATTCATCACTTTGCGGCTGCGCAGCGCTTCGCGCATGGTCCTGAAGGGGACCTTGTGATTATCAAAGGGGTAATCGCAGTATTGAATCGCCAGCATCCATGCGCTGAACAGGAACCAGAGTACCGGGGCCACCGTCTGGCCAACGCCGGGTATAAAGTAGAGCAGCAACAGCACGATGGCGCGGGGCAGGTACCAGGCCAGCTTCTGCCACTCACGTTTCATGATGCGCGGAATATCCTTCATGATGCCAAAGACGCCGACGTCCGGCGGGGTGGCGCCAGTCAGACGCGCTTCAAGTTGTTCCGCCAGCAGGCCGCTGAACGGCGCAGCTATCCAGTTGGCGATAGTCGAAAAGAAGTAACCAAACACCAGCAGAATCGAGAGCACCACCACCGGCCACAGCAGGTAATTCAGCCACTGCAGCCAGTCCGGCACATGGCTCATCAGCGAGGGGATCCAGCTGTCGAGACGGGTAAATAGCCACCAGAAGGCTCCGCCCATCAGCAGCACGTTAACCAGCAAAGGCAAAAAGACATAACGCCGTATGCCAGGCAGCCCGATGAGTTTCCAGCCCTGCGAAAAATAATAAACGCCGCTACGCGGGGTCGGTGCGGATGATGAAACCATAGCCAGGCAATGCTCCTTTTTTAACATCCAGTGTGAATGCTCGCTTATTTTATCGGGTCGCCAGACAATAACCAGTTAGGAAATGTTCGAAAAAACAGCAAAAAGCACGATTTAGTTCATCTTTATGTGGTGAAAGCGACCGACGCACTTGCACTTGAGGTAATCGGCAAATACTCTTAGTGAGTAAATGTTTGCCGTGGTGGCAAGGTGTTAGAACAACAGAGAATATAATGATGCAGGATTTGCGTCTGATATTAATCATTGTTGGCGCGATCGCCATAATCGCTTTACTGGTACATGGTTTTTGGACCAGCCGTAAAGAACGTTCTTCGATGTTTCGCGATCGCCCACTGAAACGTATGAAGTCGCGCGACGATGAGTCGGAAAACGAAGACTTTGATGATAATGTTGAAGGCGTAGGTGAAGTCCGCGTTCATCCGGTCACTCACGCCCCGCACGGCGCGCATGGGGAGCATGAAGCCCCTCGTCAGGCGCCGCAGCACCAGTACCAGCCGCCTTACGAGCGCCAGATGCAGCAGCCTGTGCGTCCTGATGAACCGGTTCGCCAGCCGCAGCAATCGCCGCGCCAGGCCCCGGTTCAACCGCAGGGACAGCAGCCTGCGCCGCATGCGGCTCCGCAGCCTGGCTGGCAACAGCCGCAGCCCGCGCAGCCGCCCGTGCAACTCCAACATCAGCCGCAGCCCGTTGTGCAGCAGCCCGTCGCACCGCAGCCGGTGACGCCGACCGTTGCCCAGCCGCAGCCAGCCGCCCCACAGCAGCCTGTGCCACAGCCTGTTGCCGCGCCGCAGCCCGCCGTCGCCGAGCCGCAGCCGGTAGAGCCGCCGCAGCCTGCCGCGCCGCAGCCGAAAGAGCGTAAAGAGACGGTCATTGTGATGAACGTCGCCGCCCATCACGGCGCACAGCTTAACGGCGAGGTGCTGATCAACAGCATCCAGCAGGCCGGCTTCAAGTTTGGTGAAATGAATATTTTCCACCGCCATCTGAGTCCGGATGGCAGCGGCCCGGTACTGTTCAGTCTGGCCAACATGGTGAAGCCGGGGACCTTCAATCCGGACTGCATGGCGGATATGATGACCCCTGGGGTGACTATTTTTATGCAGGTCCCTTCCTACGGTGATGAACTGCAGAACTTCAAGCTGATGCTGCAGTCTGCGCAGTATATCGCCGATGAAGTGGGCGGCGTGGTGCTTGACGATCAGCGTCGCATGATGACGCCGCAAAAACTGCGTGAATACCAGGATCGTATTCGCGAAGTGAAAGACGCGAACGCCTGACGTCCCGCGTTATCTCAACTCCTTCTCAACCCCCGCCTGTCGGGGGTTTTTTATCATTGATGGTGTGATATGGAACCGATCGAACAACAACTGACTGAACTGCGAACCACGCTTCGCCATCATGAATATCTGTACCACGTTATGGACGCGCCGGAAGTGCCCGATGCGGAATATGACCGCCTGATGCGCGAGCTGCGCGAGCTGGAGAGTCAACATCCGGAGCTGATTACCCCGGACTCGCCGACTCAGCGGGTGGGGGCGGCGCCACTGACTGCCTTCAGCCAGATCCGCCATGAAGTGCCGATGCTGTCGCTGGACAACGTGTTTGATGAAGAGAGCTTTCTCGCTTTCAACAAGCGGGTCCAGGATCGCCTGAAAAGCACTGACGATCTCACCTACTGCTGCGAGCTTAAGCTCGACGGCCTCGCGGTGAGTATTCTCTACGAAAACGGCGTACTGATGCAGGCCGCGACCCGCGGCGACGGTACCACCGGCGAGGATATTACCTCCAATGTGCGAACCATTCGCACTATCCCCCTCAAGCTGCATGGCGAGAATATCCCGGCACGTCTTGAGGTGCGTGGTGAGGTTTTCCTTCCGCAGGCCGGGTTTGAAAAAATCAATGAAGAAGCGCGCCGCACCGGCGGAAAAGTGTTTGCTAACCCGCGTAATGCGGCGGCGGGTTCGCTGCGCCAGCTCGATCCGCGCATCACGGCGAAGCGACCGCTTACTTTCTTCTGCTACGGCGTTGGCGTGCTGGAGGGCGGTGAGCTGCCGGCCAGCCACTCGGCCCGTTTGCAGCAGTTCAAAGCATGGGGACTGCCGGTGAGCGATCGCGTCACCCTGTGCCATACTCCCGAGGAAGTGCTCACTTACTATCGTAAAGTCGAGGAAGATCGTCCTCATCTGGGCTTTGACATTGATGGCGTGGTGATCAAAGTCGATTCGCTGGCGCTGCAGGAGCAGTTGGGTTTTGTGGCCCGCGCGCCGCGCTGGGCCGTGGCCTTTAAGTTCCCGGCACAGGAGCAGATGACTTTCGTCCGGGATGTGGAGTTCCAGGTAGGGCGCACCGGGGCGATCACGCCAGTGGCGCGCCTGGAGCCGGTCCATGTCGCCGGCGTGCTGGTGAGCAATGCCACCCTGCATAACGCCGATGAAATCGAACGCTTAGGTCTGAAAATCGGCGACAAGGTAGTGATTCGTCGGGCAGGCGATGTGATCCCGCAGGTGGTCAATGTGGTGCTTTCCGAGCGTCCGGCGGATGCCCGGGATGTTGTCTTCCCGACCCACTGCCCGGTATGTCAGTCCGACGTTGAGCGAGTGGAGGGCGAGGCGGTAGCCCGCTGTACGGGCGGCCTTATCTGCGGCGCGCAGCGTAAAGAGTCGCTTAAGCACTTCGTCTCCCGTCGTGCGCTCGACGTTGACGGCATGGGCGACAAGATCATCGACCAGCTGGTGGAGAAAGAGTATGTCCATACGCCGGCGGATCTGTTCCGCCTGAGCGCCGGGAAACTCACCGGGCTGGATCGGATGGGGCCGAAGTCCGCGCAAAATGTGGTCAATGCTTTGGAAAAAGCCAAAGAGACGACCTTCGCACGCTTCCTCTACGCTCTGGGTATTCGCGAGGTAGGCGAAGCGACAGCGGCGGCCCTGGCGGCGCATTTCGGCACTCTTGAAGCCCTGGAGCAGGCTTCCATTGAGGAGCTGCAAAAGGTCCCTGATGTTGGCATCGTGGTTGCCACCCATACCTTCAACTTCTTTGCCGAAGAGAGTAACCGCGATGTCATCGCGCAGCTGCTGGCCGAAGGCGTTCACTGGCCGGCGCCAGTCGTGGTGAAGGCGGAAGAGATTGATAGCCCGTTTGCGGGTAAAACCGTGGTCCTGACCGGCAGCCTGAGTCAGCTATCGCGGGATGACGCCAAAGCGCGTCTCGTCGCGCTGGGGGCGAAGGTGGCAGGCAGTGTGTCGAAGAAAACTGACCTGGTGATTGCCGGCGAAGCGGCGGGTTCTAAGCTGGCGAAAGCGCAGGAGCTGGGCATTGAGGTGATTGACGAAGCCGAAATGATGCGTCTGCTGGGAGAATAACGTGGATAAAGCGCAGCTGGTCGAAATAGCCAATACTGAGATGCCGTTCGGTAAATACAAGGGACGTCGTTTAATCGATGTCCCGGAAGAGTATTTACTGTGGTTTGCGCGTAAGGATCAGTTTCCTGCCGGCCATCTCGGCGAGCTGATGGCGTTGACCCTGCTGATTAAAACCGAGGGGCTGAGCGATCTGGTTCAGCCCCTGAAGAAAGCGCGTTAAGCTTTGGCGGCGTTGGCCTTTTCCTCAGCGAGACGCGCATCGGTTTGCTGCTTGTAGCGCCGCGCCAACACCGCGCAGACCATCAGCTGGATTTGGTGGAAGATCATCAGCGGCAGCACCATGATGCCGAGGATGGAGGTTGGGAAGAGAATATTGGCCATCGGGATGCCGTTGGCCAGACTCTTTTTCGAACCGCAAAAGACGATGGTAATCTCATCGGCTTTGTTAAAGCCGCAGCGGCGGGCGACGAACACGTTAACAGCGATGACAATGGCCAGCAGCACCAGGCTGACCACCACGATAAACAGCAGCGATCCCAGACCAACTTTATGCCAGATGCCATTCACCACTGCCTCGCTAAAGGCGGAGTAAACCACCAGCAGAATCGAGGTCTGGTCGGTCTTACCAATCCACTTCTTATGCTTCGCCACCCAGTTGCCGATCCACGGCCGTGATAAGTGACCGAGTACGAAAGGCAGCAGCAGCTGCAGCATGATTTTACCGACCTGCTCGAGGCTGCCGCCTGCGCCATGAAGGTTCATCAGGACGCCCACCAGCAGCGGTGAAACAAAGATCCCCAGCAGGCTGGAGGCCGAGGCTGAGCACACCGCCGCCGCGACGTTGCCTCCGGCCAGCGAAGTAAAGGCGATAGCGGATTGCACGGTGGCCGGCAGAATGCACAGATAGATAAAGCCGCTGTAGAGCATCGGATCGACATTCACCGGCGCCCACCAGGCAAACAGAACCCCGAGTACCGGGAAGAGTATAAAGGTGCTGCACATCACCCACAGATGCAAACGCCAGTGGCTGCCGCCGGCGATAATCGCTTCCCGGGAGAGTTTAGCGCCGTGCATAAAAAACAGCAGGGCAATGGCGGCGGTGGTCAGATGTTCAAAGAAGGGAACGAAAGCGCCACGGGCGGGGAAGAATGAGGCCAGCAGGACAACGGTGACCAGGGTTGCCGTAAACGGATCGAGAATGCGGAAAAGTTTCATAAACGCTCCTGAAAAGAGATGCGCTATTGTGCTTTTTTTCATTTGAGAAATAAAATTGATTTATTGCATCTATTCATGAATAAAAAAGATGAATTACTCTCTGCGTCAGTTAAAAGTATTCGTCACCGTCGCCCGGGCCAGAAGCTTCAGCCGGGCAGGGGAGATGATTGGCTTAAGTCAGTCGGCCGTCAGCCATAGCGTCAAAGAGCTGGAGCATCAGACCGGCGTTCGGTTACTCGACCGTACCACTCGCGAAGTCGTGCTCACCGAAGCGGGTCAGCAGCTGGCGGGGCGGCTGGAGCGTTTGCTCGATGAGTTGACGATTACCCTGCGCGACGCCGGGCGCGTCGGCCAGCAGATGAGCGGTACCGTCAAGGTCGCCGCCAGTCAGACGATTTCCGCCCACCTGATTCCGCAGTGTATTGCTCACAGCAACCGTCGTTATCCTGATATCGATTTTGTGTTGCACGATCGGCCCCAGCAGTGGGTGCTGGAGAGTATTCGCCATGGGGAAGTGGATTTCGGCATTGTGATCGACCCCGGCCCGGCGGCAGATCTGCAGTGTGAAGTGGTCCTGGCGGAACCTTTTTTGCTGCTTTGCCGGGAGGATCATCCTTTTGCCGGCCTGACGGAGGTGCCGTGGCAAGCGCTGCAGGATGAGAGACTGATCCTGCAGGACTATGCCTCCGGCAGCCGTCCGCTGATTGATGCGGCCCTTAGCCGGCTGGCTATCCGGGCGAACATTGTGCAGGAGATTGGTCACCCGGCAACGCTGTTTCCGATGGTAGAATCGGGAATTGGCATCAGCGTTCTGCCGGCGCTGGCGCTGCCGTTACCGCAGGGGAGCCATCTGACGGTGAAGCGGCTGACCCCGGTGATGGAGCGGCAGTTGATGCTGGCATGCCGGAAAAATCGCTCGCTGTCGACCGCCGCTCAGGCGTTATGGGAAATTGTGCGTGAAGAAGGGGCAAATTTAACCGCTGCGAGGGTGGAAGATCCGCTGTATCAGCGCTGACAGGGGGAGTGCTGCGGGGGAACTCGCGGCAAGACCGCAAACTGCGCATAGCAAAAAGGCGCCTTTAGGGCGCCTTTTTACATTGGTGGGTCGTGCAGGATGACTCGGCTTCGCCTCGCCCTTCGGGCCGTCGCCGCAAGCGGCTCCGTTGTCTCACTGCGTTCGACCCGAACCTGCTGCAGGTTCGAATCGTTGAGTTCGGCGCATAGCAAAAAGGCGCCTTTAGGGCGCCTTTTTACATTGGTGGGTCGTGCAGGATTCGAACCTGCGACCAATTGATTAAAAGTCAACTGCTCTACCAACTGAGCTAACGACCCGAAGTGGTGGGTGATGACGGGATCGAACCGCCGACCCCCTCCTTGTAAGGGAGGTGCTCTCCCAGCTGAGCTAATCACCCCCGCTGTGTGGAGTCGCATTATAGGGAGAGTTGAAAATGAGTCAACGCCTTTTCTAAAGAATTCGTTCGTTCGTCGTAAAATTAAACAAAGCGATCGTAAAACCGGCGGCGTAGCATGATTTATAAACAAAAATGGCAAACCGTGACGTTCCGACGGGATCAACATTGAGGAATCAGCCCACGGTGTTAGAATATTAACCCATAATTTCCACCGGACATTGCCGGCTATCGGCATCTTTATTAAACGTAAGGCCAATTCATGAAAATCAAAACTCGCTTCGCGCCAAGCCCAACAGGCTATCTGCACGTTGGCGGTGCGCGTACTGCTCTCTATTCCTGGCTTTTTGCTCGTAACCACGGCGGTGAGTTTGTGCTGCGTATTGAAGACACCGATCTCGAACGCTCCACCCCGGAAGCAATTGAAGCCATCATGGATGGCATGAACTGGCTGAATCTGCAATGGGATGAGGGCCCTTATTACCAGACCAAACGTTTCGACCGTTATAACAACGTGATCGATGAGATGCTGGAAGCTGGCACCGCTTATAAATGTTATTGCTCGAAAGAGCGTCTGGAAGCGCTGCGCGAAGAGCAAATGGCGAACGGTGAGAAGCCGCGTTACGATGGCCGCTGCCGCCATAGCCACGAGCATCATGCCGACGATGAGCCGTGCGTGGTGCGTTTTGCCAACCCGCAGGAAGGGTCGGTGATCTTTGACGATCAGATCCGCGGACCTATCGAGTTCAGCAACCAGGAGCTGGACGATCTGATCATTCGTCGTACCGATGGTTCCCCGACCTATAACTTCTGCGTGGTGGTAGATGACTGGGATATGGCGATCACCCATGTGATCCGTGGTGAAGATCATATCAACAACACACCGCGCCAGATCAACATCCTCAAAGCGCTGAATGCGCCGGTGCCGGTTTACGCCCACGTGTCGATGATCAACGGCGATGACGGTAAAAAACTGTCCAAACGCCACGGTGCGGTGAGCGTGATGCAGTATCGTGACGATGGCTACCTGCCGGAAGCGCTGCTTAACTATCTGGTACGTCTGGGGTGGTCCCATGGCGATCAGGAGATCTTCACCCGCGAAGAGATGATCGAGTTCTTTTCGCTGGGGGCGGTCAGCAAATCCGCGAGTGCGTTCAACACCGACAAACTGCTGTGGCTGAACCATCACTACATCAATACGCTGCCGGCGGAATACGTGGCGACGCATCTGCAGTGGCGCATCGAGCAGGAAAATATCGATACCCGTAATGGCCCACAGCTGGCCGAGCTGGTGAAACTGCTGGGCGAGCGTTGCAAAACGCTGAAAGAGATTGCTCAGAGCTGCCGCTACTTCTATGAAGAGTTCGCTGAGTTCGACGCCGATGCGGCGAAGAAACATCTGCGTCCGGTGGCGCGTCAGCCGCTGGAAGTGGTTCGCGACAAGCTGGCGGCGATCGGCGACTGGACAGCGGAGAACGTCCACCATGCAATTCAGGCAACCGCTGATGAGCTGGAAGTCGGCATGGGTAAAGTCGGCATGCCGCTGCGCGTGGCGGTTACCGGGGCAGGGCAGTCTCCTGCGCTTGACGTCACCGTCCACGCTATCGGTAAATCCCGTAGCGTTGAGCGTATCAACAAAGCGCTGGCTTTTATCGCTGAACGTGAAGGTCAGGCGTCCTGATTGGGACGTGGATGAAACAACGGCAGGTTACTCCTGCCGTTTTTTTTGTCTGTTACGCCGGGCTGGCGATGCCGAGGCGGGCAAGAAAGCCGCTAATCCCTTCCCGGGCCAGCAGATCGCGAAGCTGCAGCTGTTCGGCCGGAGTCATCAGTTGCAGGGTTTCCGTGATTTGCCGCCAGACCACGTCAGCCTCATTGACCAGATAAGCGCCGGGCGATTCCGCCAAATGATTGTCGGTAAACAGATGGCGCCTGGCAGGCGCATTGGTCAGAAATTCGAGCACCGGTTTGTCGATGACCACCAGTCGCGCGCGTCCTCCTTTGACGCCGGGTATCGCTTCCGTGCGCCATTTTTGCTGGCGAACCCAGCGATTGATCGTTTGTCTGGCCAGTCCCAGGCAGTCGGCGAGCTCTGCGGGTGTCATTTTATCTTTCAGTTTCATCATGCTTTACCGATCGCGGATCCCTAACCGAAGCAGTAACCCGGTGATCCCTTCGCGCAGCAACAGCGACATCAGCTGCTTCTGCTCGCTGGGAGTGAGCTCTTTGCTAAGGGTCAGCAGCAGCGATTCCAGATCGCTGTCGTGGGTAGAATAGGCGCCTGGTGTCTCTGCCACGCGCTGAGCGCTGCGGATAAACTCCCTGACTTGCTCATTGACATGGACCAGCCGCGCTTTGCCACCCTGGACGCCAGGCCGCGGAGAGGTTTGCCAGCCTTCTTTCCGCACCCATTTATTGATGGTTTGCCGGCTATAGCCGGTCAGGTGGGCGATTTCTTCAGGTGTCATTCGTTCCTTGAGCATACTATTTCCTGAGTAAATGTATGGGAATTAGCTGCACATGTTATAGCATCCTTTTACGTGAAAAAGTGACCTGTTTAACTTCTGGCTGCGATAAGGCTCGCAATGTCAGCAAGTTGCCTGCTTTTTCAGCGATTGAATTGCGAAGGATAATTTTGCCGTTGACACCTGAGCGAGGAATTCATATTATGCCGCCCGTCAACACGACACGCTTTACGTTACGGGGCTATAGCTCAGCTGGGAGAGCGCTTGCATGGCATGCAAGAGGTCAGCGGTTCGATCCCGCTTAGCTCCACCAAAATTCAGAACCCTCGCCTCGGCGGGGGTTTTTGTTTTTAGCTGTTTTCATGTAAAGCACTTTCTGGTTAAGTCAGTTAATCTCCAGCTATTAAAATCGAAAGTAATTTCAGACTTTTTCCTGATAATTCACCTTGCCTGCCCTAAATAAGCAACATAACATTTCCCCCATTAAACGTAATGAGGTTGCCGGAGTTTTAATTAACAATAATGCTTGATAAAATTAACATTAATATCAAAAAAACTCTGTTGGCCTTTCTCGTCAGTTTAGTCGCTATTCCGCTGGCTCGTTTTATTTCACCGCAAACGGTTATTGATGGCAATCTTATTTATATTGCCTGGCTGCCAATCAGCGTGATGTTTTCTGTTATTTTTATCTTTGGCCGCTATGCGATCGCACCATTAATTCTCGCGTTTGCCATTACCAATAGCTTTCTCATTGAATTAACGCTGTCACAGGCGCTTATTCTGCTCTTTTGTCAGCTGTTTGCTGTGTTTGTCTCCTGCGCTGTTTTACGCCTGATGGTGGGCAAGCGCTGGCGGTGTGGCCCCACGGCGAAACATATGGGGGCGCGGATCTTCTGGGGCGGCTTCTTCGCGCCGGTGCTGTTGAAAATCACCATGTACCTTGCCGGGCAATATTTTGCGTTTCCATTATCTATTACCAGTTACTTTGGTAGTATGCCGTTGATTTATACCGTAATAGATATCCAAAGTTTAATCAGCGCGGCATTAATTTTTACGACGTTTCTTTATTATCCAATGCGGATGATTATCAGTCCGCACTATGCCCGACGTTTCTGGCGTCAGGAATGTTTACCATGGCTGGCACCCAAACATCGTTCTTTTACCCTATATTGGTTTATCTCGCTGGCGCTTTTATTAACTTTACTGTGTGCGCCGTATCAGTCTGAATTTATTGCCGGTTATTTAGTTCCGGTGATATTTATTGTCTACTTTATCGGGATTAGCCGGATTGGTCATGCGCTGCTGCGTATTTCATGGTCTGTCTCAGCCTTTTTGCTGGTGGTGTATAATAAAAACTTTCTCCAGGGCGTCCAAAGCGAGTATTCATTATCCTTTGTGCTGTCAGTCCTGATCTCCTTCACTATCTGTTTGTTTTATATGGCAGACACCTATGCCCGCAGCGATCGCAATAAACGCCGCTGGCGTAGCCAGGCGGAAGAGGATCCGCTGACGGGCTTACCTAATCTGCGCGCGCTGGTGAGCCATTTACAGAGCAGTCCTCTGCAGGCTATCTGCAGCTTGCGTATCGATAATCTCGATTTTCTTAGCCGACATTATGGGCTAATGATGGGCGTGGACTGTAAACGGCAAATCATCCGGGCGCTTCAGCCGCTGTTGGGGGCAACGGATAAAGTCTTCCAGGTTCCCGGCAGCGAATTGATCCTCGTGCTTGACGGGCCGGACCCTGCGGCGCGGCTAAACCATATGGTCGCCATCCTCAACCACAAAAAGTTCAGCTGGCATAATCAGCCGCTGGATCTTGAGTTTGGCGCGGCATGGAGCCGTGATGACGGTCAGGGTGAGACGCTGCACCAGATGCTGGGCCAGCTCAGCTGGCTTTCCGAACAGGCGGGCAGTGAACGCCGGGTACTGGCGTTGGATGAGGAGCAGGAGCTGGTGGTGGATCAAACCACCGAGCAGGTACGCCTCCTGATGCGCGTCAAGCAGGTTCTCAAAGAGCGGGCGCTGGTGCTCTATGCGCAACCGATTCAAAACGCGGAGGGGGAGGGCTATCATGAGATCCTCACGCGCATGCGCTGTGGTGACGGCGTCATTATGCCGGATCAGTTTATTCCGCTGATTGTGCAGTTTAACCTCAGCCAGCGTTTTGACATGCTGGTGCTGGAGACCCTGTTCAGTTCGCTCCATCAGCATCCCGGCCAGCGGTTCTCGGTCAATCTGCTGCCTTCAACCCTGATGCAAAAAGACAGCGCGGCGCAGATTATCGCGCTGTTTCAACGCTATCGCATTTCGCCAGATCTTATCACCATTGAGGTGACCGAAGAGCAGGCTTTCTCCAATGCCGACACCAGCCAGCAAAATCTCGACGCGCTGCGCGCGTTTGGCTGCGCCATCGCCATTGATGACTTTGGCACCGGTTATGCGAACTATGAACGACTGAAGCATCTGCAGGCCGATATCATTAAGATTGACGGCTGCTTCGTCCGCGATATTCTGACGGACCCGCTGGACGCCATTATGGTGAAATCGATTGTCGAAATGGCGCGGGCGAAACAGATGAGCGTGGTGGCGGAATATGTCGAAAGCGAACCGCAAAAAGCGCGCCTGCTGGAACTGGGCGTGAATTATCTGCAGGGTTACCTGGTCGGTAAGCCTCAGCCGTTGGGCGAATGACGGGTAAAAAAAAGCCGGGCGTTGCCCGGCTCAGATGACAGGCGCCTGTTACAGAACCAGTGCCGCAATCGAAGCGGACAGCACGCTAACCAGCGTGGAGCCGTAGACCAGCTTCAGACCGAAGCGAGAAACCACGTTACCCTGTTCTTCGTTCAAGCCTTTGATCGCCCCGGCGATGATGCCGATAGATGAGAAGTTGGCGAAGGAGACCAGGAAGATAGAGATAATGCCTTCCGCACGCGGAGAGAGCGTCGAGGCGATTTTCTGCAGATCCATCATGGCGACGAATTCGTTGGAGACCAGCTTGGTGGCCATAATACTGCCCACCTGCAGCGCTTCGCTTGCCGGCACACCCATCACCCAGGCAACCGGGTAGAAGATATAGCCGAGGATCCCCTGGAAGGAGATGCTGTAGCCGAACCAGCCGGTCACGGTGGCGAACAGGGCGTTCAGGGCCGAGATCAGCGCGATGAAGCCGATCAGCATCGCCGCCACGATAATCGCGACTTTAAAGCCCGCCAGAATGTACTCGCCCAGCATTTCGAAGAAGCTCTGGCCTTCGTGCAGATTCGACATCTGCAGATTTTCTTCGCTCTCTTCCACGCGGTACGGGTTAATCAATGACAGAACGATAAAGGTGCTGAACATGTTGAGCACCAGCGCCGCGACGACATACTTCGGCTGCAGCATGGTCATGTACGCGCCTACGATCGACATCGACACGGTGGACATCGCCGTCGCCGCCATGGTGTACATGCGGTTGCGCGACATTTTGCCGAGAATATCTTTATAGGCGATAAAGTTTTCCGACTGACCGAGGATCAGCGAGCTCACGGCGTTGAAGGATTCCAGCTTGCCCATGCCGTTGATTTTCGACAGAACGGTACCGATGGCACGGATGACAATCGGCAGAATACGAATATGCTGCAAAATACCGATCAACGCGGAAATGAAGACGATAGGGCACAGAACCTTAAGGAAGAAGAAGGCCAGACCTTTATCGTTCATGCTGCCGAACACGAAGTTTGTCCCTTCGTTGGCAAACCCGAGAAGCTTTTCAAACATCTCAGAGAAGCCTTTCACAAAACCCAGACCAATATCGGAGTTCAGGAAGAACCAGGCCAGCAGGACTTCGATGACAAGCAGTTGAACAACATAACGAATACGGATCTTTTTACGGTCGTGACTGACCAACAGGGCCAGTATAGCCACCACAACGATCGCGAGGACAAAATGCAAGACGCGGTCCATAGTTGCTCCAAATATGAGGCAGGTTAAATTTCCGTGCACATTCTATGCAACGGCTTTAAAGAAAACGAGATCAATTGCACACTATTGCAAGGAACTGTGACCAATGGCAAAAATAGTGATCAAACATCCACTTTTGTTATGTTACGTAAAGGTTTTAAAAGTTGCATTCTTGTACTACTCTTAGTACTGGGCACGCTCTCGTGTTCTAACGCCCGTTTCTCATTTCCGGCCAGCTATTGTTCCCGCCTATCACAGCAATCATTATCTCCATTTTAAATGAACTTGATAATCATTCGCATTTTGATAGCATGAAACATAGCAAAGGCTATATTTCCAGAGGCAGAAGATGACTAGCAGTCGCGTTGAGAATAGCAGTAGTCGCGCCGCGCGCAAGGTGAAGCTCGCCCTCATGGGGCCCGCTTTCGTCGCTGCCATTGGCTATATCGACCCCGGTAATTTCGCCACTAACATTCAGGCTGGCGCCAGCTTTGGCTATCAGCTGCTGTGGGTCGTGGTATGGGCCAACCTGATGGCGATGCTGATCCAGGTTCTCTCTGCCAAACTGGGCATTGCCACCGGCAAAAATCTGGCCGAGCAGATCCGTGACCATTACCCGCGCCCGGTGGTGTGGTTCTATTGGGTGCAGGCGGAAATCATTGCGATGGCCACCGACCTGGCTGAATTTATCGGCGCCGCGATTGGCTTTAAGCTGGTACTGGGCGTGTCGCTTCTGCAGGGGGCGGTGCTGACCGGGGTGGCGACCTTCCTGATCCTGATGCTGCAGCGGCGCGGGCAAAAACCGCTGGAGAAGGTGATCGGCGGGCTGCTGTTGTTTGTCGCTGTGGCCTATGTCGTGGAGTTGATCTTTTCTCAGCCCGCGCTGGCCCCCCTGACAAAAGGGCTGGTGATCCCTACGCTGCCCAACGGCGAGGCGGTATTCTTAGCCGCCGGGGTACTGGGGGCGACCATTATGCCGCACGTTATCTACTTACATTCCTCGCTTACCCAGCATCTGCACGGCGGTACGCGGAAAGAACGCTATAACGCGACCCGCTGGGATGTGGCGATCGCCATGACCATTGCCGGGTTTGTCAACCTGGCGATGATGGCGACCGCCGCGGCGGCATTCCATTTCAACGGCCATACCGGCGTCGCCGATCTCGATCAGGCTTACAGAACGCTGGAGCCACTGCTGAGCCACGCGGCGGCGACCATCTTTGGTCTGAGCCTGGTCGCTGCAGGTTTATCATCGACGGTAGTGGGTACCCTGGCAGGGCAGGTCGTCATGCAGGGGTTTATCCGCTTTCATATTCCGCTGTGGTTTCGCCGGGCGGTCACCATGCTGCCGTCGTTTGTGGTGATCCTGCTGGGGCTGGATCCTACGCGTATCCTGGTGATGAGTCAGGTGCTGCTGAGCTTTGGTATTGCGCTTGCTCTGGTGCCGCTGCTGATATTTACCAGCAATGCGCAACTGATGGGCGACCTGGTGAATACCCGCTGGGTGAGAGTCACTGGCTGGGTGATTGTCGCCATTGTGGTGAGTCTGAACGGCTGGTTAATTGTGGGATCGCTGCTCGGCGTGGCGTAGTTCTTGACCCGCGCTGGTTAAAGCAAAGGGGAGCCAATGGGCTCCCCTTTTCGTCTGTTAGTGATGACCATGGCCATGGCCACGTCCGCCCGGGCCTCGTCCCCAGCCGCCGCGGTGGTCGTCGCGGTCGCTCCAGCCAGCACGATAGCCGCGCTCCCAGGCCTTATTTTTACCCTTGTCCCAGCCGCGGTGCCAGCCGTTGTCATGTCGATGCCAACGGTTATCACGCCATTCATAGTGACGACGCCAGTAATCACGGTCGCGCCAGCCGCCACCGTCCCAGTAGTTACCGTAATTGTCACGATCGCCTATTTGTAATTTTACCGATGGCAGCAGGGTGATTTCACCAGCGTTAGCGACTAGTGGCGCTGCGGCCAGCAGTACTGCTGCCAGAATCAGTGACCTGAACATACTCTTCTCCTTCACGATCGGGGCCGTAAGCGGCCTGTTAACCTGATATTACGGGCCGGTAAAGACCCGCCGCATCGGACGAACTCCGAAAGCGCAGAAAAGAGCACTTTTTGCTAAAGTAACATTTGCTTTACAGCGCAAGGATGGCGTCGATGGCCGCGCACTCTTCGGTGCTGAAATGGCGATTCTGCAGCATGCCGACGGCATCATCCAGCTGCGCGGTTTTGCTGGCGCCGATCAGCACGGAGGTCACTTTCTCCTCGCGCAGAACCCAGGCCAGCGCCATCTGCGACAGCTTCTGCCCGCGCTCTTCCGCTATCGTATTTAGCTGACGAATTTTTTCTAATCGCGCGGCGGTCAGTTGCTCCGGCTGCAGAAAACGACTGCTGCTGGCGGCGCGAGAGTCGGCCGGGATACCGTTCAGATAGCGATCGGTAAGCTGTCCGCCCGCCAGCGGTGAAAACGCTATACTTCCCACCCCTTCCGTCTGCAGAAAATCCAGCAGCCCCTCTTCCGCACTGCGTTCGAACATCGAATAGCGGGGCTGGTGAATGACGCAGGGCGTACCGAGGTCGTTAAGGATCTTCACCGCCTCCTGCGCCTGGGCCAGCGGATAGTTGGAGATCCCGACGTACAGCGCTTTACCCTGACGGACAAGATGATCGAGCGCACGCATTGTTTCCGTCAGTGGGGTCTGCGGGTCCGGGCGGTGATGATAAAAAATATCGACATACTCCAGCCCCATGCGCTGCAGGCTCTGGTTAAGACTGGCCACCAGATATTTGCGTGAACCCCAGTCGCCGTACGGGCCGTCCCACATGGTGTAGCCCGCTTTGGTGGAGATGATCAACTCATCGCGATAGGGCTGGAGCGCCTCTTTCAGAATGCGGCCAAAATTGCTCTCTGCTGAACCCGGCGGCGGCCCATAGTTGTTGGCGAGGTCGAAATGAGTTATGCCAAGGTCAAACGCGTGCAGGAGCATCTGCCGGCTGATCTCCACGCGCGTTTCGTCGCCAAAGTTGTGCCACAGGCCGAGAGAAATCGCCGGGAGCTGAAGGCCGCTGCGCCCGCAGCGACGATACTCCATCGTTTGATATCGCGTCGTGCTTGCCTGGTAAACCATTCTTCCTCCGCAGATAAAACAGGGTGTGTATACGTTTACACTAATCAATGTTCTGCATGGAGTACACTGCTTTTTGGGCGTAACTATTGCTTTACACCGGCTTTATCGTCCCCCTTCTGGACAGGCGGATCGCTTATTCAATACTCAAATTACACCTGCACCAAAATGAGGATAATGGACATGCAACCGACCTACACTATTGGGGATTATCTGCTGGATCGCCTCGTTGGCTGCGGTATTGACCGCTTGTTCGGCGTACCAGGAGATTACAACTTACAGTTTCTCGATCGCGTCATCGCGCACAGCGCCCTGGGGTGGGTCGGCTGCGCCAACGAGCTGAATGCGGCCTATGCCGCTGACGGATATGCGCGCATCAAAGGGGCCGGTGCGCTGCTGACCACCTACGGCGTCGGCGAACTGAGCGCGCTGAACGGCATTGCGGGTAGCTATGCGGAACATATTCCGGTATTGCATATCGTCGGCGCGCCCTCTACCGGCGCTCAGCAGCGTGGCGAACTGCTGCACCATACCCTCGGCGATGGCGATTTTCGCCATTTCGCCCGCATGAGCGAGCAGATCACCTGCAGCCAGGCGCTGCTGACCGCCGGCAACGCCTGCTATGAGATCGACCGTGTCCTGCGCGATATGCTGACGCATCATCGGCCCGGCTATCTGATGCTGCCGGCCGATGTCGCCAGAGCGGCAGCGATTGCCCCAGCCCAGCGCTTACTGGTGGAGCCCGCTCCGGCGGATGAAAACCAGCTCGCCGGGTTCCGAGAACATGCCAGCCGCCTGCTGCGGGGCAGCCGACGCATTTCTCTGCTGGCGGATTTCCTGGCGCAACGCTATGGCCTGCAGAACACGCTCCGGGAGTGGGTGGCGAAAACCCCCATCGCCCATGCCACCATGCTAATGGGCAAGGGGTTGTTCGATGAGCAGCTGAGCGGGTTTGTCGGGACCTATAGCGGGATCGCCAGCGCCCCGCAGACCCGGGAGGCGATTGAAAACGCCGACACCATCATCTGCATTGGTACGCGCTTCACCGACACTATCACCGCGGGATTCACCCAGCATCTGGCGCGGGAGAAGACCATTGAGATCCAGCCCTTCGCCGTCAGGGTGGGCGACCACTGGTTCAGCGGCGTGCCGATGGATCAAGCCCTGGCTGCATTAATGACGCTTTCCGCCCCGCTGGCGGCGGAGTGGGCGGCGCCTCAGGTCGTGGCGCCGGAAGTGGAAGAGGAGGCCGAAGGCGAGTTAACCCAGAAGAATTTCTGGTCGACTGTGCAGGATGCGCTGCGCCCCGGCGATATTATCCTCGCCGATCAGGGGACGGCGGCGTTTGGCATCGCGGCGCTTAAGCTTCCCTCTGAGGCATCGCTGATCGTTCAGCCGCTGTGGGGGTCGATTGGTTTTACCCTCCCGGCCGCCTATGGCGCGCAAACCGCGGCGGAAGAGCGGCGGGTGGTGCTGATTGTCGGCGATGGCGCCGCCCAACTGACGATTCAGGAGATGGGCTCTATGCTTCGCGATAAGCAAAAACCGCTTATTCTGTTGCTGAATAACGAAGGGTATACCGTGGAGCGGGCGATTCATGGCCCTGAGCAGCGCTACAATGACATCGCCCTGTGGGACTGGCAGCGGCTGCCGGAAGCCTTCGCCCCGGACGTTGTTTCTCGCTGCTGGCGGGTCACGCACACGGCTGAGCTACGGGAAGCGATGGCGGAAAGCATCACCTCCGATACCCTTACCCTGGTCGAAGTGATGCTACCGAAAATGGATATCCCCGATTTCCTGCGTGCGGTGACGCAGGCGCTGGAGGAACGAAACAGCCGCGTTTAGTCGGTATGTCGTTTGGCAATCATCAACGGCCTCCCGGCCAGCAGCAGCCAGGCCGGGAGCATCACAATGCACAGCAGCGGTAGCAGCGTCGTATCCGGGACCACCACGGCGGCCATAAACAGGCTAAGCCAGCCGTCGCGGGTGACGACCAGCACCATGCCGAGAATGGCGCAGGAGACGGTGATCGCCGCTGGCACGGCATCCACGTGGGCATGCAGCATCAGCCCCAGCGCCACCCCGACGAAGACCGCCGGGAAAATCCGCCCACCGCGGAAACCGCTGGCGGAGGCGAGCACCAGGGCAGCCAGTTTGACCAGCGCGATGAGCAGAAAATCCGCGGCGGTTAGCGTCTGGCTGAAAGCCAGCTGCTGCATCTCATCCAGCCCCTTAAACAGCGTTAAGGGCCCGCCAATAGTCCCCAGGATCCCCAGCAGCAGCCCGCCGATGCCCAGCGTCAGGATGGGATGTCTCAGGCGATGCATCAGGGCGTGCAGGCGCGGCAGACACCAGACGGCCACCATGCCGACGGCGATAGCAATCAGAGCGACGATCATGCCGCTGATGATATCGACGAAGTGCATCTGGCCATAATGGGGGATCGGCAGCGTGAAATGGGGATGGAAAAACAGCCCGGTCGTCAGCGCGCCCGCGGCGGCGGCAAGCAGCGGCGCAAAAAGACGATCCCACAGCGGCGACTCGTTGCTGCTGTTGAGGGTTTGCGAAAAAATCAGCGCGGCGGCCACCGGGGTGCCAAAGAGGGCGCCGATGGTGCCTGAGGCCGCGAGGATGGTCCAGTCCAGCGAGCTGACGCGCGGAAACAGCCGTGAACCGACGGCGACGGCCAGCGCAATATTCACCACCATAATCGGATGCTCCGGGCCGAGACTGACGCCGCCGGCAAGGCCGAGGATCAGCGCGGCCAGCAGTCCGGGCAGCGCGCCGGTAGCAATGGGGGCGCCAATGAGCGATTCGGTCGCCGGATCCGGCCCGGCGTGTCCCGGGCTGTAGCGGACTATCAGGCCCACGGCGATCCCTGTCGCCGTGAGCATGGCGATAATCCATAGCGGGCTGTCAGCGCTGATCCCCAACTGGGTGGGCAGGTTGCTCCACAGCACGCGCTGTAGCAGCGCGGCAACCTTCATCGCGCCGATCAGGATCAGACTGCAGGCGATACCTATCAGGATGGCCGGCACCGACAGGATCAGCATTGTTCTGGCGCGAGGATGGAGCATGAAAATGTCCTTGTTAAAGTTCTGAAGCACTACTTTGCCTTCGTCGGCTGGGGCCGTCGATGCAAATGGTGCTGAAACGATAAAGTTAAGGCGGCGTCTGATTCCCGCGGCGTCGTTTACAGACTACCTTGCATAGATTACAAACTAAATGTGACCTATGTCGCTAAACAAGGGGCGTCTACGCGTTGGACGTTGTTGTTAAGCCGCCATGAATTTACAGTGTGCCAAAAGAATTATTTTGACTTTAGCGGAGCCGTAACGGAATGACAAAATTTGCTTTAGTAGGAGATGTCGGGGGGACCAACGCCCGCCTGGCGCTATGTGATCTGGCGAGCGGAGAGATCTCTCGTGCTAAGACCTATTCCGGGCTCGATTATCCCAGTCTGGAGGCGGTGGTGCGCGTCTATCTGGAGGAGCACCAGGTGACCGTCAACGAAGGCTGTATCGCCATTGCCTGCCCGATCACCGGCGACTGGGTAGCGATGACCAACCATACCTGGGCCTTCTCCATCGCTGAAATGAAGCGCAACCTTGGCTTTGCCCATCTGGAGATAATTAACGATTTTACCGCCGTTTCCATGGCCATCCCGATGCTGAAAGCCGAGCACCTCATTCAGTTTGGCGGCAGCGCTCCGGTGGCGGGCAAACCGATCGCCGTTTATGGCGCCGGAACCGGGCTTGGCGTGGCGCATCTGGTGCACGTTGACAAGCGCTGGGTCAGCCTGCCGGGCGAAGGCGGTCATGTCGATTTTGCGCCGAACAGCGAAGAAGAGGGGATTATTCTGGAAGAGCTGCGCGCCGAGCTGGGGCATGTTTCCGCAGAACGCGTGCTCTCGGGTCCCGGACTGGTCAATTTGTACCGCGCGATTGTGAAATCTGATGGCCGCCTGCCGGAAAACCTGCAGCCGCGCGAGGTCACCGAGCGAGCGCTGGCGGACAGTTGTACCGACTGTCGCCGGGCGCTGTCACTGTTCTGCGTCATTATGGGCCGCTTCGGCGGAAACCTGGCGCTGACTCTCGGGACCTTTGGCGGCGTGTATATCGCCGGGGGCATCGTGCCGCGCTTCCTGGAGTTCTTTAAAGCCTCCGGCTTCCGCGGCGGTTTTGAAGACAAAGGCCGTTTCAAAGCTTATGTTCAGGATATTCCGGTTTACCTGATCGTGCATGAAAACCCGGGCCTGCTGGGCTCCGGCGCGCATCTGCGTCAGACGCTGGGCCAGGTGTTATAAGCGCATCCCTCCCGGGCTACCGTCGTAGCCCGGATGGCGGGACTTCCCGCCTCTACAGATTCATCAGCTGGCGAAACTCTTTCACTTTACTGCGGCTCACCGGCACCTGAAATTCAAGGTCGCGCAGGCGCAGCACATAGGTATTGTTAAACCACGGCTCAATTTCGCGGATCTTGCTGAGATTCACGCAGTACGAGCGGTGGCAGCGAAAGAAATGTGCGGTGGGCAGTTTGCTGCAGAATTCGGTGATGTTCATCGGCATGACGAATGACTCCCGGCGGGTATAGACGAACGTCATCTTTTCATGCGCCTCGGCATAATAAATATCATGAATGCTGGTGACGATTATTCGTTCATCTTTTATCAGATTGATGGTGTCGTTTTCTCGTGGCGCCGCGCTGGTCGCTCCCGCAGCGACGTTATTTTGCTGCTGCCAGGCGGCGGTTAGCTTTTGTAGCATATTGATGATGCGTGACTCCTGGTAGGGCTTCAGGATGTAGTCAAACGCCTCCAGCTCAAAGGCTTCCACGGCGTGCTCTTTCCACGCGGTGATAAAAACGATAAAAGGCTTATGGGCAAACTGGCTGATGTTTTGCGCCAGCAAAACCCCGTCCAGCGACGGAATATTGATATCGAGAAAAATGGCATCGACCTTGTTGTGCTGGAGAAACTTCAGTACGTCCAGGCCATCGTCAAAGCTGCCGACGATCTCCATCTGGCTGTGGGTGTTGATAAGCCAGGAGAGCTCCTGCTGAGCCAGAAACTCATCTTCCACAATAATAACTTTCATCTTTTCTCCGCTCATGACAACAGAGACTCCGTCAGCGCCTGCGGCGTGAGGTGATTGGGGACATAAAAGGCGATTTCTGTTCCTGGCGTCAGGGTGCGGATATGCAACCCCTCGCCGTAGAGGAGCTTCACCCGGTGATGAACGTTAAGCAGGCCGATTTTATTTCCCGGCATTTCGTCGGCTTCCACGCGAGCGACCACGGCGGGATCGATGCCGTTGCCGGTGTCGCGAACGCTGATGCGAACCCGATTGCCGCACTCGTTAATGCCGATCGTCACCACCCCCTTGCCTTTACAGGGCTGGATACCATGAACGATGGCATTCTCCACCAGCGGCTGGATAAGCAGGCTCGGGATCACGCAGCTGACGTCGTCGTCAATATCATAGATGACCGTCAGCTTGTCGCCGAATCGCGCCTGTTCAATGGCGATATAATCTTTGATCTGATACAGCTCTCGTTTGATATCAATCTGCTCATCGTCTTTTAATTCGATGTTATAGCGCAGGTAGCGCGACAGATTAAAAATGAGCTGGCGCGCGGTGTCCGGATTAAGGCGAATCGAGGAGGAGATCGCGTTCAGCGCATTAAATAAAAAATGCGGGTTAATCTTGCTTTGCAGGGCGCGCAGCTCCGCTTTATTGGCCATCTCCCGCAGCTGTTCGGCGCGGGAGACCTCCAGCTGGGTGGAGATAATTTGCGACAGGCCAATCGCCATCTCCTGCAGCGTCGAAGTGATGCGATGGGCGTGGCAGTAATAGATTTTTAGCGTGCCGGTCACCACCCCTTTTTCCCACAGCGGGATCACCATCAAGGAGTGGATCTCCGGCGTGCGGTGAGCTTCATCATTGTTTTTTATAATGATTTTTCCATAACGAATCGCTTGTCGGGTGGTAGGGCTGATGACATCGTCGTGGTGTTGATAGTTGGCCTCCCCCACGCCCACGTAGGCCAGTACATGTTCGGTATTAGTGATCGCCACCGCGTCAGCGGTAATGTCGCGGCGGATAATCTCGCATACCTGGCGCAGAGAATCGCTGTTAACGTGACGAAACAGCGGCAGGGTTTTGTTAGCGATATCGAGCGCCAGTTTTGCCTGCCGCGCCGCGCTGGCCTCCTTTTCCCCTTCCACGCTCTGCACCAGCAGCACGATAAAACCGATGCAGACGCTGCCGAGGATCATCGGGATACCAATTTTAGAGACGATATCCAGGCCGAGGCTCAGGGAAGGCGCCCAGACCACCACCAGGATCATGGTCAGGGTCTCACACACCATGCCGGCCAGAATGCCGATTTTCCACCGTTGATCGCGGGCCACTTTACGGTTAATCAACCCCGACAGCAGGCCTGCGACAATGCTGGTGATAAAGCAGGGTACAGCGGTGACGCCATCGATATCAATCAGGTAGCGGTGTACGCCGGCAATCACCCCGACAATTGCCCCTACCCACGGACCAAACAGGATCCCGCCGGACATGACGGCGATAATGCGCACATTCACCAGCGAACCTTCCACCGGGACGCCGGACCAGGTGCTGAACAGGGCAAACAGCGAGAAAATGGCGGTCACGGCCAGCAGCTCTTTCGGCGTATGGGCCGACTTATGCAACAGTTCGCGGAACAGGCGCAGGCGAATGAGGAAAAACAGGCAAATAAGCATCAGGGCCGCACGATCATAGACCGCCAGCATCATCGTAAAAATTTCGTGCATGGGTGCGCCGCGTCAGTGGCCAGAAAAGAACATGATAAAAAACCTGACGGCAGAAGACCAGCCGCAGAAATATAATGAGGAAAAGGCATGCTTTTTAAAGGGGATTGATGGGAGGCCACCGCGAGAGCGGCAGCCCTGGCTTTTAACGATAAAATTCTGTGTTAAGAAAGATATCAATATGTTACCACTCTTTATACAACTCTGGACTATTCCGGCGATGAACTGCCGTATTTAGCGCCGTCGATACCCGTTTTATATGCCAGGGAATATTTTTTACCGGCCCTCTCGACAACATGTTTTTTTTCAGGTTATTTTCTAAACGAGCCGCAACAGCGGCAGCGTCGCTCGGACGGTCCGGGCGCTAACGTTAATCAGAGGAACCTATGGCTGAATCCAGTCCTGAACGCCGTTTTACGCGTATCGATCGTCTCCCCCCGTACGTTTTTAATATTACTGCTGAACTGAAAATGGCTGCGCGCCGGCGCGGCGAGGATATTATTGATTTCAGTATGGGCAATCCCGATGGCGCGACGCCGCCGCATATCGTGGAAAAACTTTGCACCGTTGCCCAACGGCCTGACACCCATGGTTACTCTACCTCGCGGGGGATCCCGCGCCTGCGTCGCGCCATTTCACGCTGGTATGAAGAACGCTATAACGTTGACATCGATCCGGAATCGGAAGCGATCGTCACCATTGGTTCGAAAGAGGGGCTGGCGCACCTGATGCTGGCGACCCTGGATCATGGCGACACGGTGCTGGTACCAAACCCCAGCTATCCGATTCATATCTATGGCGCGGTGATTGCCGGGGCGCAGGTGCGCTCGGTGCCGCTGGTGGAAGGTGTGGATTTCTTTAACGAGCTGGAACGCGCCATCCGCGAGAGTTACCCGAAGCCGAAGATGATGATCCTTGGTTTTCCCTCGAATCCAACGGCGCAGTGTGTGGAGCTGGACTTCTTTGAAAAGGTCGTCGCCCTGGCGAAGCAGTATGACATCCTGGTCGTCCACGATCTGGCCTATGCCGATATCGTGTATGACGGCTGGAAAGCGCCCTCCATCATGCAGGTGCCCGGCGCGCGCGATGTCGCCGTCGAGTTCTTTACCCTGTCGAAAAGCTATAACATGGCCGGCTGGCGCATTGGCTTTATGGTCGGCAATAAGACCCTGGTGAATGCCCTCGCTCGCATCAAAAGCTATCACGACTATGGCACGTTTACGCCGCTGCAGGTGGCGGCGATCGCTGCCCTTGAGGGCGATCAGCAGTGCGTGCGTGAAATTGCCGAACAATATAAGCGCCGTCGCGATGTGCTGGTGAAAGGGCTCCACGAAGCCGGCTGGATGGTGGAATGTCCGAAAGCGTCCATGTACGTCTGGGCAAAAATACCGGAACCTTACGCCGCCATGGGCTCGCTGGAGTTTGCGAAAAAGTTGCTTAATGAAGCGAAGGTCTGCGTCTCGCCGGGGATAGGCTTTGGCGACTATGGCGATACTCACGTCCGCTTCGCGCTGATCGAAAACCGGGACCGTACGCGCCAGGCGATCCGTGGCATCAAGGCGATGTTCCGCGCCGATGGCTTGCTGCCCGCCGCGAGCTAGCGCTTCGGCGAATACGCCATAACAAAAACGGGAGCCAGTGGGCTCCCGTTTTTTTTGACACCGCTGCAGTCTAGATCATCAGGGCAAAAGTACCGGCCCAAACGATGACCATAAAAGAGAGGCCCATAAAGAAGTATTTCACGATTCATCACTCCACGCGCTTGTGCGACGTTCAAATGAATTAATTGTTCTGTTATTCCTGGGCTGTCGCAGGTGAAAAATCACGTTGCGGCAGCTCGCAATTCTGTGCGCTTTGTGCTCCAGATGGCGCTAATGTACGCCTAAAAAATGAGGGAAACAAGTGGCATTTTTTTATTAATTTTTAGTTACTTAGGAGTGTCGTGATTCGGCGACACATTAATTTCACCCGGTAATAAATTTCACGCCAGCGACGCTGTTAAAACGGATTTTGGCGATGGGCAAAATGGAGGACGGCCAGCGAGGGCGCACGCAATTTCTTTGCTACGCGCCGCCGCCGATTTAATGCTGGTCAGAGGCGCGCGGCCGCCACTCGGCCGGGTAGTGAGCCGGGATAAAGCGCAGTGTGAGCGCCATGAGTAGCAGGACGCAGAGCGCATGCCAGGACCAGTCAAGCGTGTAGTTCCCGCTCAGGCTACGCAACAGGCCGGAAAGCCAGGGGGAGAGGCCTGCGATGATAAATCCGATACCCTGCATAAACGCCACCAGCCGGCCGGCTACCGCCGGTTGTCCAGCGTGATCCAGCGCCAGCACCAGGCACAGGGGAAAGGCGCCACCCAGACCCACTCCACAGGCGATGGCCCACAGCGCTGGGACGTGCTGCGGCAGCCAGATGAAGCCGCAGAAGCCAATGAGCTGTAGCGCCAGAGCGAACAGCAGAAGCTGGCGTCGGTCATCCTGGCGAGCCAGCGCCGGGAGCAGCAGCGCCCCCGCGGTTTGCCCGACGGTCAGCAGCGCCAGCAGTGAGCCGCTGTACTGGGCGCTATCGCCAAGCTGGATATAGTAGGGCGGCAGCCAGGCGATCAGACTGGCGTAACCGGCATTGATCAGTCCGAAATAGAGTCCCAGCGTCCAGGCGCGGCGCTGGCCAATAATCGCGACCCGGGGGGAAGCGCTGGTCTGATGCGGTGCGCGAGGCAATTGCCGGCAAATCGCCAGCCAGCCGAGCAGGGCCAGCAGGGCAGGGAGCGCCCACCAGGCCAGCGCCTGGTGCCAGACCGTACTGCGTGACGCCAGCCATGGCGTGAACGCAGCGCCTAACCCGCCGCCGCCCATCAGCGCCGCCGACCATAGTCCCATCACCAGCGGCGTACGCCGGGCGAACAGACGCTTTATCACCGCCGGGATGGCGGCCTGGATAATGCCGATGCCAATTCCCCCCGCAAGGGCGCTGCTGAGCAGCAAACCGCTATGTGGGGCGCTTTCCCGCAGCAGGGCACCCGCCGCGATAATCAGCAGGCTCAGCGCAATGCTGCGGTTTTGACCAACAGTGCGATCGACCCAGCCGCCGGCCAGCGCGAGCACGCCCATCGCGATGACCGGCAGGGCGGTGAGGAGCGCGACCAGGGTATAGCTCATCCCGCTGGCGGCGCGGATATCCGGCAGCAAGGGACCTATCGAGGTGAGCAGCGGACGCATGTTTATCCCGATGAGTACCAGGACACACAGCGTCAGATTCTGTCGCAGCATGGGCGTCATGGTTGCTGTTCCGCCCAGCGCTGATAAAGTGCCGGCCCCTCCGGCTGCGGGCAGTGGTGGATTGGCAGCGTCTGCCGGGACAGCGGCTGCTGCAGCTGCTGATAAATCGCGGTGGTTGAGAGCTGAAAGGGCTCGCCATCCTGATTACTGTTGGCGAAAAATACTTCCCGCACGCCGGTTAAATAGAGTGCGCTCAGGCACATAGGACAAGGTTGCCCGCTGGCATAGATAACGCATTCGCGCAGCACCTCGCTTCCCAGTCTGGCGGCAAGATCGCGAACGGCATTCAGTTCGGCATGCGCCGTTGGGTCACCGTTCAGATGAAAGGTATTGACGGCTTCGGCGACAATCTCATCATGCCGCACCAGAACGGCGCCGAAGGGGCGGCCACCGTCAGCAATATTTTGTTTTGCCAGCGCTAATGCGCGCTGGAGATAGCGATCGTCAGCGGACATAGTCACTCCTGCATAAGATGATGTTGATGGTGAAAAACGCAGAGGATGGTAGGTAGAGAGTACGTATCTTGTTTCATAAGTTAAAAGACTTATTTATGATGAACCCTATTTGAATTGCTTATAGGTAAGCGGATGCTCCTGCGCCATCTTTCCTACTTTATCGCCGTGGCAGAACATCGTGGATTTACCCGCGCCGCCGCGGCGCTCCATGTCTCCCAGCCTGCGCTGTCACAGCAGATCCGCCAGCTGGAAGCGATGCTGGAGGTTCAGCTCTTTGACCGCTCTGGTCGTTATACCCGCCTGACCGATGCCGGAGAGATCTGGCTGGAGTATGCCCGCCGCGTGTTACGCGATCTTGAGGAGGGGCGGCGCGCCCTGCACGACGCAGAAGATCTGCAGCGTGGTAAACTCCGCATCGCCATGACGCCGACCTTTACCACTTACATGCTGGGGCCGCTGGTGGAGGCGTACTATCGACGCTACCCCGGAGTGAAATTGCTTATCCAGGAGATGAACCAGGAACGGATGGAAACGATGCTCCTGGAGGATGAACTGGATGTGGGAATTGCCTTTGGCGAGAGCCTCTCGCGGGATATTGTGGTTCAGCCGCTGCTGACGGAAACCCTCGCGCTGGTGGTGAGCCGCGCGCATCCGCTGGCTCATGAAAGCCACCTGCAGCTGCAGGCTCTTGACGCACAGCCGCTGATTTTACTGAGCAGCGAGTTTGCCACCCGGGAACAAATCAACCGCTATTGTCGCCGCCATCGGCTCGAACCAGACGTGCGGATGGAGGCCAACTCCATCGGCGCCGTACTAACGGTTATTCGCGGCACGCCGCTTGCGACGCTGCTGCCAGCGGCGATCGCCGGACAGTATGATGACCTCGTGGCCATTGAGCTTAAGCCCGCGCTGCTGCAGCGCACGGCCTGTTTGCTGCAGCGCCAGGGCGCATGGCAGAGCGCTGCGGCGCGCGAATTCATTGCGCTGGCGCGGGAGATCGCGGTAACGCTTGAGCAGGAAAACGGCCAGGCCCTGTATGAGGACCTGCGTCACTTGCCGACGAGCCTGGACTAACGATCGGCTTCGCTGAGGATATCGGCCTCATCGGGCAGGGTATTCTCCCGGAGCATGCCCTCTTCTTTGAGCCTTTCCAGTACGTGATGAAAGAGTTGAGTCTTGTCTGGCTCGGCCATATTCTGTAATTTCTCATTAAATACGGTATGGGACTGAATAAGGTAATGGATAAATTCCAGCAATACCTCATTTTGCGGCAGGACGGTTAATTCCTGATGGATGTAACTGGTTTGTTCCAGCAGCGAATTTTTTGTCACGTCCATAGGCCGGGCGCTAATACTGTGAGCGTATATTTTCTCAATGGCCTGGCTGGTGATATAGATGCGGTTCAATGATATAGCAGAGTATTCGTCTTCATCCGGAATGAAATGACAATAGACAAACGGTTTGTCGGGCAGCATCATGCTGAGTCTGTTTTCGTAAAGAATATCATCAGGCGTCTCCAGTAGCGCCATTAAATTCCGACTGTGTGGGTGCCAGAGTCCGGATGCGGACACTTTTACGTTAAACTGCGTCACCGTATTTCCGCGTAATGTTTCCACCATCGGAATATCGTCATCAAGCCGCAGAATGCTGCGGATATGGGAGTGGGGTGACCAGAAAGTCTCCACTTCCTCGGCAGAGGTAAGCGGATTAAGCGCGGTGGTCACGTCTTTTTCCTGATGAGAAAGGACGGCTATTTTTAATGTTCCCCGCGTCGGATTAAGCTTCAGACAGAGATTGAACGCACCAATATCATGCCAGTGAAGAATGTCTTCAAGTTCGCAGTTTAATAATTTTTGCGCCCGCGCCAGAGAGCAATACTCCATTGGCGGTAAATTATTTAGCTTCCAGATATTCCGTTCTGTAATATTCATAAGAATTGTACGTCGATGAAAAAATAAATCGCCATGGTGAGCAAAAAGCATCGATGACAAGGATTTATTCTTCCCGCTGACTTCCTTTACCTGATTAACAAAACCCATTCACATTGAGAATAATATGTCGATAAGTTGGCTGTTTTTATTGTTTTGCTGCCGCGTATTTACTTTATCCCGTTATCTTATCATCTCTTATTCGTAGAGAAAAATAGTTTGCTCAATATAAGCATTTCTTTCTGGCAGGAATCTTTTTGCAGGAATGTTGAAGGCGAGCACGAGCGGAGTACGAAGAAAGGGACAGTCAATTGGCGACCTTCGTGGTCGGCAGGGGGGCAAACAGACGCCAGTCGCGTCTGTTTGGTGTAGCTGTTGTTATTGTGGCGTCGACAGAAAACGGTCACCCGGCTGCGCGATGGCATACCATGCCATCATCTCTGCGGTGCCCGGTTGGCCTTCGGCAGGCGCCCAGGCCATGGTGTCAACTTCGGCAAGCGGCTGATAAGCACCTTGCTTAACTTCAAAAACCATCCCGCCCGGGTCGAGCGAGAGCACCGTATGCCAGGTACCGGCTTCCATTTCCAGCGCCGTGCAGGTTTCACCCAGCACCACCCGGCGGGTGACTACGCCATTGTCATCAAAATTCAGTACCACAAAGCGGCCTTTCAGGGGCAGCAAAAGTTCGAAGGTATGTCTGTGCCGGTGCGGACGGATATAGGTGCCGGGTTCCATCGCAATGGCGAGGCGCTGTACCGGGTCGCTTAGTTCGGGATGAAAATTGCGATGGGCACGCAAGCGCGGTGCACTGGCTGCCGCTTCGCTCTGCTGCTGCATATCGCTGAGGGTGATCTGTTTCATATCAACGCCTGGCTCCTGTATCGTCCAGAGAAGGTTGCACTGGGGTAGTGGCTTGTGACTGTTTAAGCCAAGGGGCATTGTACGCGGAATGCGCGTTTTTGTCGGTTTATTGTCTGTGCGATTGACTGGGGCGCCCCTTCCTGTCCTGGCTAATCCACTCGTGGATAATTTCGGCAAATTATGATGGCGAGAAGAATATGCCATGGCTGGCGTTTAGGTAATGGTGGGAAATAGCGGTCAACGTTTATATGGTGTCCCCTGCAGGAATCGAACCTGCAACTAGCCCTTAGGAGGGGCTCGTTATATCCATTTAACTAAGGGGACAAGGCGGTGCGAGTATAGCGTTTTTTGCCCGCCTGAGTAAGAGCCATACCGTCTGACTGCTTAAACCCTCGCCACTCACGGCGCTTTTTTTATGCCCGGTCGGCGTTTTTGGCTTTCTCCGCGGCCTGGGCGCGGGCTTCCGCTTTTCGCTTGCTGCTCATATCGTTACGGATCTGCGCATGGCTCAGCAGCGCGAAGATGAAGGTTCCGCCGCAGATATTTCCCGCCAGCGTCGGCAGGGCGAACGGCCAGATAAAGTCGCTCCAGGGCAGACTTCCGTTAAACACCAGATAAAGGATCTCGACCGAACCCACCACGATATGAGTCGTATCCGCCAGGGCGATAAGCCAGGTCATGAGAATAATCACCACGATCTTGGCCGCACCGGCGACAGGAAACATCCAGACCATGGTGGCGACCAGCCAGCCGGAAATAATCGCATTAGCGAACATCTCCGTCGGGCTGTTTTTCATTACGTCTTCGGCGATGCTGACAAAGGCCTGACGAGTTGGTTCATCAAAGACGGGCATAAAATTGAAGGCCCATGCGGCCACTGCGGTACCGATGAGGTTGCCAGCCAGCACCACCGACCATAACCGCATCAGCAAACCGATGTTACCTGGTGTGGGATTGTGCATCACCGGCAGAACGGCGGTAACCGTATTTTCAGTGAACAGCTGCTGGCGGGCCATGATCACGATAATAAAGCCGAAGGTATACCCGAGATTTTCCAGTAAAAACCCGCCCGGGATCCCCTCCAGTTTGACGTGAAAAATCCCTTTTGCCAGCAGGGAGGCGCCCATCGACAGACCGGCCGCAATGGCTGACCACAGCAAGGCCAGCGCATCGCGTTCCATCTCTTTTTCCCCTTCCTGGCGAATATGTTCATGGATGGCCATCGCCCGCGAGGGCAGGCGATCTTCATCCACTTCTATTTCCTCTCCGCGCTGTTTTTCTTCACTTTCGACTTCTCGTTCGTCATCCGCTGGTTTTAATTTGTTATTGTCTAGTTCATCCATTTCGTGGCCCTCGCTATCAATCTATATAGATATAGCGTAGCGGCTTTCCCTGCCGTCTGGCTGGGCATACTCTGAAATCGCAAAAATGGTAACGTCAGATTTTTGTTGCTCCAGTAGAATAGGAGCCCCGCGATCTCGTTATTCCCAGGCTATGATCAAATCAACAACTTGGGTGATATAGACATCGTTCAACGTGCTGTTACAATCGCTCACATCTATACGGGCGGAAACGTTGTCTTTCCGTCATGGATGGCAACTCGCGATAGCCATAAAAACCAGGGAGACACCTATGAATTATCGCCTGTCGGCGCTTGCGCTTGGCGCCACATTGCTGGTGGGATGTGCCAGTTCCAGCTCTGGCGATCAGCCGCAGGGGCGTTCAGACCCGTTAGAAGGGTTTAACCGCACGATGTTCAATTTCAACTTTAACGTGGTTGATCCTTACGTGCTTCGCCCGGTGGCGGTGGCATGGCGTGACTACGTCCCGCAGCCGGCGCGCAATGGTTTGAGCAACTTCACCAGCAACCTTGAAGAGCCGGCGGTAATGGTGAACTCCTTCCTGCAGGGCGACCCCTATAAAGGTATGGTGCACTTTACCCGTTTCTTCCTGAACACCATCCTCGGGATGGGCGGTCTGATCGATGTCGCGGGCATGGCGAATCCGCAGCTGCAGCGCGTTGAACCGCATCGTTTCGGCAGCACGCTCGGCCATTATGGCGTCGGCTATGGTCCGTATGTGCAACTGCCATTCTACGGTAGCTTTACGCTGCGCGATGAAGGCGGTGATATGGCCGATGGCCTCTACCCGGTACTCTCCTGGTTGACCTGGCCGATGTCGATTGGTAAATGGGCTGTCGAAGGGATTGAAACGCGTGCTCAACTGCTGGATTCCGACGGCCTGCTCCGTCAGTCTTCCGATCCTTACATTTTGGTGCGTGAAGCTTATTTCCAGCGCCATGACTTTATCGCCAACGGCGGTAAGCTGACCCCGGCGGACAACCCGAATGCCCAGGCTATTCAGGATGAGCTGAAGGATATTGATTCACAGTAATCTGCGAATGATAAAAAAAGGGTGAACATGTTGTTCACCCTTTTTTGTTGCGTGCGGCTTATCAGAAGCGGTAGTTGAAGTTGGCGCCGTACAGCCAGGCGGTCCCTTCGGAACGGAAGGTATACGGTCCTTCCTTAATTTCAACGTGCTGGCCGTGCATATAGGAAAGACCGACGTCAACCGACGCATCCTTGTTGAACGCGTAAGTGGTACCCGCGCTCAGCCACAGGCGATCCTGGTCAGGAATGGAGATGGAGCGGTTGTTGGCCGGCACCGGGCTGTCATCGAAAGCGATACCGGTGCGGAAGGTCCAGTTATCGTCGTAATAATACGTGGTCCCCAGCGCAAGACGGTAGGCGTCTTTAAAGCCTTCCTCTTTATAGAACAGCGTCTGGCCGTTGCTGCCGGTGGCTTTCAGCTCCTGGAACTGACTCCAGCTGGTGTAGGTCAGGCTATAGTGGACCGCCCACTGCGGTGCCACGCGGTTATAGCCCGACAGCTCCCACATTTCCGGCAGGTTAAGGGTCAGTGAACCGCCAGTGGTCTGGCCGTTAGTGCCCGCTGGCAGACCGAAGTTGCCGAGGATTTGGTTATAGGCCGCCGGCAGGCTGCTGCGGTAGTTACCGTCGAAGTCGATCTTCACCTCGGAACGGTAGGTAAAACCGTAGCGGTTGTTCTTATCCAGCTCATAGAGGATACCGGCATTCCAGCCAAAGCCCCAGGCGTTGCCGTTAAGATGGGCGATCTGCGTGTCGGCAGGGATCTTCGCCACCTGGCCTGCCAGCGCCGGCGGCAGTGCGCCAGAACCAGCGACAATCTGACCCAGGTCACCCGCATAGCGCTCGATCTTCGCCTTGGCGTAGACCGCGTCAAAACCTAAGCCAAAGCTCCAGTTGCTGTCGAGACGGTAGGCGCCGCTCAGGTTGAAGTTCGCGGTGGTCAGGTCGGTTTTACCGCCCATGCTGCCAGCCGCATAGTCATCGTTGTATTCCGTTGCCAGGCCGTAGTTGGAGGTAATGGATGCCCCCCAACCGAATTGATCGTTAATCGGCGCGACAAAGTGGAAGTTGGGAACCCACGCCGTCGGGGCGATATTGTCCGCATTCAGGCTCTTGCCGGTGGGAGAGGTGCCGGAGACATTGACACCCGGGTCAACAAAAACGGCGCCCGCCGACATAGTTGGACGGTCAAACATCATAATTAATGCCGGGTTACGACTGGCATTGCCTGCATCGTCTGCGATAGCCCCTTCACCGGAATAGGCCCGACCCAGCCCTGATGAAGAGAATTCGTTGAGCTGGAAGCCTGCTGACCAGGCCTGGGTGGAAACAAGTGCTACAGCCACTGCAAGGGCAGATTGGGTAAAGCGGGTTTTCTGGCTCATGCCCATAACCTCATTGAGTTATTTTTTTTTAAACTATGTTACATGCCGTAACAGAAGCGCGGAAGTGTAGGGTCTGTGGTACAACAGAGAAATCAGACCAGTGCGCTGAGTATAGGTCTGACCAGATGAGTTGTTGCAAGTTTGTTTATGAAGTTTTTCAATTGTGATAACAGAAACGCGATCCAGCTGGCAAAATTGTCGGGGGGAGTAAGAGGCAGAAAAGCTGATTTTTGTTTTAGATCATTTTTAAGTGTGATTTCTGTCACTTAACGCGGTGATGGCGATTCTCGGCTGGAGGCTCACCGGGGGCAGGGCGTAAAATAGGCACATTATTTGTCTGGCACCGAAGGTGCCTATACAGAGGAAATCTACGATGAGTAAATGTAGCGCTGATGAAACCCCGGTATGCTGCTGTATGGATGTTGGCACCATTGTGGACAACACCGACTGCACCGCCTCATACAGCCGCGTGTTCGCCAACCGCGCTGAAGCGGAGCAAACGCTCGCTGCGCTGAGCGAGAAAGCGCGTAATGTGCAATCTGAACCGTGCAAAATCAACCCGACCTTCGCCGACGTTGACGGCGGCGTACAGCTGGATATCGATTTTATTTTTAGCTGCGAAGCCGAATCGCTGATCTTCCAGTTAGGATTACGTTAATCCCTCCGTTTAACGCCCCGTAGAAGGGGCGTTACCTTTCTGTTCAATGTGTTTTGGCTCGCAATTTTTCGCTTCCCCGATTGGCTTAATGTAAAAAATTAGTTAAGACTGTTATCAGGTCAGACCACTTGGTTGTTTTGCTTAACAGGGGAGCGTTATGAGTCAGGCATTACCGCTTATCACCCGTCAGGGCGATCGCATTGCCATTGTCAGGGGTTTACGCACGCCATTTGCGCGCCAGGCGACGGTTTTTCATGGCGTTCCGGCCGTTGATTTAGGGAAAATGGTGGTTGGCGAAATGCTCGCCCGGAGTGACATTCCCGCGGACGTCATTGAGCAACTGGTTTTTGGCCAGGTGGTGCAGATGCCGGAAGCGCCGAATATCGCCCGGGAAATCGTGCTCGGCACTGGAATGAGCGTGCACACCGATGCCTATAGCGTCAGTCGCGCCTGCGCCACCAGCTTCCAGGCCGTGGCGAATGTTGCTGAAAGCCTGATGGCCGGCAGCATCCGCGCCGGTATCGCCGGCGGCGCCGACTCCTCTTCTGTATTGCCCATTGGGGTCAGTAAAACACTGGCCCGCACGCTGGTGGATGCCAATAAAGCCCGCACGCTGAGCCAAAAGCTGAAGCTGTTTTCCCGTCTGCGGCCGCGCGACCTGCTGCCGGTCCCCCCGGCGGTGGCGGAATATTCAACCGGTTTGCGGATGGGCGATACCGCGGAACAGATGGCGAAAAGTTGGGGCATCACCCGGGAACAACAGGATGCGCTGGCGCATCGTTCGCATCAGCTGGCGGCCAAAGCCTGGGAAGAGGGAAAGTTGTCAGCTGAGGTGATGACGGCCTACGCGCCCCCCTTCCGCGAGCCGCTGGAGCAGGACAACAATATTCGTAAAAATTCAACCCTCGCAGATTACCAAAAGTTACGCCCTGCCTTTGACCGCAAACATGGCACCGTCACCGCAGCCAACAGCACGCCGCTGACGGACGGCGCGGCGGCGGTGATCCTGATGACCGAGTCGAGGGCCAAAGAGCTGGGGCTGACGCCATTGGGTTATCTGCGCAGCTATGCCTTTACCGCCATCGACGTCTGGCAGGATATGCTGCTGGGTCCCGCATGGTCCACGCCGCTGGCGCTGGAGCGGGCAGGTCTGACGCTGGCGGATCTGACGCTTATTGATATGCACGAAGCTTTTGCTGCGCAGACGCTGGCCAATCTCCAGTGTCTGGCAAGCGAGCGCTTTGCTCGTGAAGTGCTGGGACGCTCGCAGGCCACCGGTGAGGTGGATGAGAGCAAGTTTAACGTCCTCGGCGGATCTATTGCTTATGGCCATCCTTTTGCTGCCACCGGCGCGCGGATGATCACCCAGACGCTGCATGAGTTGCGGCGACGGGGCGGGGGATTTGGTCTGGTGACGGCCTGCGCGGCAGGTGGTCTGGGTGCGGCGATGATCGTGGAGGCTGAATAATGGATGCTGTTTCCGCTTTTAAGCTTGAGGTCCGTGCGGACAAGATCGCGGTGATCACCATCGATGCCCCGGGTGAGAAAATGAATACCCTGAAAGCTGAGTTCGGCAATCAGGTGCGGGGGCTGATACGACAGGTTCGTGATGATAAGTCGGTGCGCGGCGTGGTGTTTATCTCCGCCAAAGCGGATAACTTTATCGCCGGCGCAGACATTAACATGATTGCCCGCTGCCGCAGCGCGCAGGAAGCGGAAGCGCTGGCGCGCCAGGGACAGCAGATTATGGCTGAGATCCATGGCTTGTCGATCCCGGTGATTGCCGCCATCCACGGCGCCTGCCTCGGCGGCGGTCTGGAACTGGCGCTGGCCTGTCATGGCCGGATCTGTAGCGATGACGAAAAAACCCGACTCGGTTTGCCGGAAGTGCAGCTTGGCCTGCTGCCGGGCTCCGGGGGAACGCAGCGTTTACCGCGGCTGATTGGCGTCAGTACAGCGCTGGATATGATGCTTACCGGCAGGCAGCTGCGTGCGCGCCAGGCGCTGAAGGCCGGTCTGGTAGACGAGGTGGTTCCGCAGGCGATTTTATTGCAGGCGGCGGTGGAGCTGGCGCTGAAGGGGCGACCGGCCAGTCGGGATATGCCCGTACGCGAACGCGTGCTGGCGGGGCCTTTGGGCCGCCATCTGTTATTCCATTTCGTCGGCAAACAAACGCAGCGCAAGACCCAGGGGAACTATCCGGCGGTGAAGCGAATTCTGCAGGTTGTCGAGAATGGCCTGGCCCACGGTTGCAGCAGCGGTTACGCCGAAGAAGCTCGCGCGTTTGGCGAACTGGCGATGACCCCGCAGTCGCAAGCGCTGCGATCGATCTTCTTTGCCAGTACCGATCTGAAAAAAGACCGTGGCGCCGAAGCCGAGCCCGGACCGCTGACAAGCATTGCGGTGCTGGGCGGCGGCCTGATGGGCGGGGGGATCGCCTATGTGACCGCCTGTAAGGGCGGGCTGCCGGTGCGCATTAAAGATATCCAGCCGCGCGGGATTAACCATGCCTTAAAGTACAGCTGGGATCTACTGAATAAACAGGTCCGCCAGCGTCGTCTGCGCCCCAGCGAGCGCGATCGCCAGATGATGCTGATCTCCGGCGCCACCGACTATCAGGGCTTTGCTCATCGCGACGTGGTGATCGAGGCGGTATTTGAGGACCTGGCCCTGAAGCAGCGGATGGTCAGCGAAGTGGAGCAATATTGCGGGCCGCAGACCATCTTTGCGTCGAACACCTCATCGTTACCGATAGGCGATATTGCCGCCCAGGCCCGTCGCCCCGGGCGGGTGATCGGCCTGCATTTCTTCAGTCCGGTGGAAAAAATGCCGCTGGTTGAAGTGATCCCGCATAAGGGAACCGATCCGCAGGCTATCGCCACCGTGGTGCAACTGGCTAAACGTCAGGGGAAAACGCCGATTGTGGTGGCGGATAAAGCGGGCTTCTATGTGAACCGCATCCTCGCGCCCTATATCAATGAAGCGATGCGCCTGCTGGTGGAGGGCGAACCGGTTGAAGAGATTGATAAGGCCCTGGTTAAATTCGGTTTCCCGGTAGGGCCAATCCAGCTACTGGATGAGGTTGGCATCGATACCGGCACCAAAATTATCCCCGTGCTGGAGAGCGCGTTTGGAGAACGTTTTAGCCCACCTGCAAACATCATTGACGCGATTTTGAAGGACGATCGCAAAGGTAGAAAAAATAATCATGGTTTCTATCTTTATGAGACAAAAGGGCGTAAAAGCAAAAAACGGCCCGACCCGGCAGTCTATCCGCTGCTCGGCATCGACCGCCCCCAGTCGCGGCTCTCCGCGCAGCAGGTGGCGGAACGCTGTGTGATGATGATGCTTAACGAGGCGGCGCGCTGCTTTGATGAGCAGATTATCCGTAGCGCGCGCGATGGCGATATCGGCGCCGTCTTTGGTATAGGCTTTCCGCCATTTCTTGGCGGCCCGTTCCGGTATATGGATACTATCGGCGCGGGTGAAGTTGCCGCGATCCTGCAGCGCCTGGCCGCCCAGTACGGCCCACGTTTTACACCCTGTGACACTTTATTACGCATGGCCGAACAGGGGACAACCTTTTGGCCAGCGGATGAACGGCTGACCTAAGTTGTGGTCAAAGAAGATAAATCCGGCTGCGGATGACGCTGTTGATTGGCTGTTTTGTAAACAATGATTGACTATACTTACGCCATTGAGGTAAAAAACAGCGTTTCATTCGTTGAATGGATCAGGCACAATGCCCGGCCACCGGGTCACCTGCGTATTGTCTTCGCAGGCCAAACTACGGTGCTTCTGGTTAACAAAAGCGGTGCAATATGCAAGTTTTTATTATGCGTCACGGCGACGCTGCCCTCGATGCAGCCAGCGACTCAGTTCGTCCATTAACCGTATGCGGTTGTGATGAGTCTCGTCAGATGGCAACCTGGCTGAAAGGTCAAAAAGTGGATATTGAGCGCGTTCTTGTCAGTCCCTATCTGCGTGCAGAACAGACGCTGGATATTGTTGGGGAGTGCATGAACCTGCCGAAACATGTCGACGTGATGCCGGAACTCACGCCGTGCGGCGACGTAGGCCTGGTTAGCGCCTATCTGCAGGCGCTGGCGAATGAAGGCGTGGCGACGGCGCTGGTCGTCTCCCACCTGCCGCTGGTGGGGTACCTGGTCTCAGAGCTGTGTCCGGGGGAAACGCCTCCGATGTTCACCACCTCGGCTATCGCCTGCGTGACGCTGGACGCCGACGGCAAGGGTGAATACCTCTGGCAGAAAAGCCCCTGCAATCTCAAGATGGCCAACGCCATCTGACGGCCCCGGAGCCCGCCGTTAAGGCAGCTCCGGCGGTTGCCACTCCTCTACCTCAATCAGCACCAGCAGTGCGGCGTCACCGCCGTACTCTTTTGGTGCCTGGTGAAACGCCATAATATGCGGGTGTTGCGCCAGCCACAGCGGGGTTTGCTGTTTGAGAATATGTTTGCCGTGCCCGTGCATCACACAGGCGCAAAACACATGTTCGCGGCGGCAGGCGGCAATCAGCGCGCCCAGTTCCTGTTTGGCCTGCTGCTGGGTGAGCCCATGCAGATCGAGAAACAGTTCCGGCGAATAATCCCCACGGCGCAGCTTTTTCAGCTCAAAATGGCTGACGTCGGCGCGGACATATTTCGTTGAGCCTTCGGTATTCAGTAGCGGCTGAAACTCATCGGAGAAATAGTGGCTGTTATCGGCCTGTTCCTGCAGCAAACGCTTCGGAGCAACCTCAGTGACTTTCTTGCGCTGCGGACGGTGAACGATGGTGTCCTGCTTGATCTTGCGCGTGCCGGTCATTAACTGACGGAACAGCGCCTGATCCTCCTCGCTTAGCGATGTCTTCTTTTTCATTGTCCACTCTCATTAATACTTTGCGCTAGTTTACCCGACTCAATATCCCTTCGGGCAAGGAAAACCTGTTTTTTCCCCGGTCACCCCACGCAAGAATGCTGATTTATCGCCGTCTTCATGGCACACTAGCCGCCGAATTTATAGCAGAGTGTGCCCTGGAGGTTGTCGTGGATAAAATTTTTGTTGATGAGGCAGTCAATGAGCTGCATACCATTCAGGACATGCTGCGCTGGGCGGTAAGCCGTTTCAGCGCTGCTAATATCTGGTACGGTCACGGGACTGATAACCCGTGGGACGAGGCAGTACAGCTGGTGCTGCCGTCGCTCTACCTGCCGCTGGATATCCCGGAAGATATGCGGACTGCGCGTCTGACCTCCAGCGAGAAACACCGCATCGTTGAGCGGGTGATCCGCCGCGTGAACGAGCGCATTCCCGTCGCCTATCTGACCAACAAAGCGTGGTTCTGCGGGCATGAGTTTTACGTGGATGAGCGGGTGCTGGTCCCGCGCTCCCCGATTGGCGAACTGATCAACAATCAGTTTGCCGGACTGATTAACCATAAGCCGCAGCATATCCTTGATATGTGCACCGGCAGCGGCTGCATCGCCATCGCCTGCGCCTATGCTTTCCCGGAAGCCGAAGTCGACGCCGTGGATATCTCCCCGGACGCGCTGGCCGTCGCCGAGCACAACGTGGAGTCCCATGGCCTGATCCATCACGTGACGCCGATCCGCTCCGACCTGTTCCGCGATCTGCCGAAGCTGCAGTACGATCTGATCGTCACCAATCCGCCATATGTCGATGAAGAGGACATGGCCGATCTGCCGGAAGAGTATGAGCATGAGCCGGTGCTGGGTCTGGCCTCCGGTAGCGACGGCCTGAAGCTGACGCGCCGCATCCTCGGCAACGCGCCGGATTATCTCAGCGATGACGGGATTCTGATTTGTGAAGTCGGTAACAGCATGGTACATCTGATGGAGCAGTATCCGGACGTGCCGTTTACCTGGCTTGAGTTTGATAACGGCGGCGACGGTGTCTTCATGCTGACCAAACAGCAGCTGATTGACGCCCGCGCGCACTTCGGTATTTATAAAGACTAAAAAAACAACACGCCAACATAACGAAAAAGATTGGAGCCGTGATGGCAGGAAATACAATTGGACAACTCTTTCGCGTCACTACCTTCGGCGAATCGCACGGCCTGGCGCTGGGCTGCATCGTCGACGGCGTGCCGCCGGGCATCCCGCTGACCGAAGCCGACCTGCAGCACGACCTCGATCGTCGTCGCCCGGGCACCTCGCGTTACACCACGCAGCGTCGCGAGCCGGATCAGGTCAAAATTCTTTCCGGCGTCTTCGAAGGCGTTACTACCGGGACCAGTATCGGTCTGCTGATTGAGAACACCGATCAGCGTTCGCAGGATTACGGCGCAATCAAAGATCTGTTCCGTCCGGGCCACGCCGATTACACCTACGAGCAAAAGTATGGTCTGCGCGACTATCGCGGCGGCGGTCGTTCTTCTGCGCGCGAAACCGCGATGCGCGTAGCGGCCGGGGCGATTGCCAAAAAATACCTTGCCGCGAAGTTCGGCATCGTCATTCGCGGCTGCCTGACGCAGATGGGCGATATTCCGCTGGCCATCAAAGACTGGGATCAGGTCGAGCAGAACCCGTTCTTCTGCCCAGACCCGGATAAAATCGACGCCCTGGATGAACTGATGCGCGGCCTGAAAAAAGAGGGTGACTCCATTGGCGCGAAAGTGACGGTGGTGGCTGACGGCGTACCGCCGGGCCTCGGCGAGCCGGTCTTCGATCGCCTGGATGCCGATATCGCCCACGCGCTGATGAGCATCAACGCCGTGAAAGGGGTGGAAATTGGCGACGGCTTTGAAGTGGTGAAGCTGCGCGGCAGCGAAAACCGCGATGAAATCACCAAAGACGGATTCCAGAGCAACCACGCCGGCGGCATTCTTGGCGGCATCAGCAGCGGCCAGCAGATCGTTGCCAACATCGCGCTGAAGCCTACCTCCAGTATTACCGTTCCCGGTCATACGATTAACCGCTTTGGCGAAGAAGTGGAGATGATCACCAAAGGGCGTCACGATCCGTGCGTCGGCATTCGCGCCGTACCGATCGCTGAGGCGATGCTGGCGATCGTCCTGATGGATCACTTTATGCGTCAGCGCGCGCAGAATGGCGATGTGACGACGACAATTCCACGCTGGTAACCATGAAAAACACCGTTATCGCACTGCTCGCGCTGCTGGCCAGCGCCGGTAGCCTGGCCGCGACGCCGTGGCAGAAAATATCCCAGCCGATCGGCGGCAGCGCCCAGTCAATCGGCGCATTTTCCAATGGCTGTATCGTGGGCGCCGAGGCGCTCCCTCTGAGCGCCACCGGCTATCAGGTGATGCGTACCGATCAGCGTCGCTACTTCGGTCATCCGGATCTGGTTCAGTTTATTCAGCGCCTGAGTAATCAGGTGCACAATAAAGGAATGGGAACCGTGCTGATTGGCGACATGGGGATGCCGGCAGGCGGGCGCTTTAACGGCGGTCACGCCAGTCACCAGACGGGCCTGGATGTCGATATTTTCCTCCAGCTGCCGCAAACGCGCTGGACATCGTCTCAGTTGTTGAAGCCGCAGGCGCTGGATCTGGTCGCCAGCGACGGCAAGCACGTGGTGCCGTCGCTGTGGAGCCCGCAAATCAGCCAGCTGATCAAGCTGGCGGCGGAAGATAGCGAGGTCACCCGTATTTTCGTCAACCCGGCGATTAAACAGCAACTGTGCCTGGACGCGGGCAGCGACCGCCAGTGGCTGCGTAAAGTCCGTCCCTGGTTCCAGCATCGCGCTCATATGCACGTCCGACTGCGTTGCCCGGCGGGAAGTCTGGAGTGCGAGGATCAGGCGCCACCGCCGCCCGGCGATGGCTGCGGAGCGGAGCTGCAGAGCTGGTTCGAACCACCTAAACCCGGGTCTACCCCACCTGTGAAGAAGACGCCGCCGCCGCTGCCGCCTTCCTGCCAGGCGCTACTGGATGAGCATGTGCTGTAATGGATAGTTTTATCGAGTTGTTTGCCGTATCGCCGTTGGTGCTGGTGGTACTCTTCTTTGTCGCCATCCTGGCCGGTTTTATTGACTCACTGGCGGGAGGCGGGGGTTTACTGACCGTTCCGGCGTTGATGGCGGCCGGCATGCCGCCGGCGCAGGCGCTGGCGACCAATAAGCTGCAGGCCTGCGGCGGGTCGCTATCGGCGACCCTCTATTTTGTCCGCCGTAAGGTGGTCAGCCTCGCCGATCAGAAGCTGAATATTCTGATGACCTTTATCGGCTCAACCGCGGGTGCGCTGCTGGTCCAGCACGTCCAGTCCGATATTCTTAAGCAGATCCTGCCGTTGCTGGTGATCGGTATCGGTCTCTATTTTCTGCTGATGCCGAAACTGGGCGAAGCGGACCGGCAGCGTCGGCTGTACGGTCTGCCGTTTGCGCTGGTTGCTGGCGGCAGCGTAGGATTCTACGACGGCTTTTTTGGCCCCGGCGCCGGTTCGTTTTATGCACTGGCTTTTGTCACCCTGGCCGGATTTAACCTGGCGAAGTCGACGGCCCATGCCAAGCTGCTGAACGCGACCTCAAACGTCGGCGGTCTGCTGCTGTTTATCATCGGCGGGAAGGTCATCTGGGCCACCGGCTTTGTGATGATGGCCGGCCAGTTTATTGGCGCTCGCGCCGGCTCCCGGCTGGTGCTGAGTAAAGGACAGTCGCTGATCCGGCCGATGATCGTTATCGTCTCGGCGGTGATGAGCGCGAAGCTTCTCTATGACAGCCACGGGGCTGAGATTTTGCAGTGGTTGGGAATCCATTAATGCAACAGCAACACCATTATCAGCAGCTGATTGACCTTTTCGACAGCTGCTTTGCCGAAGAATTTAATACTCGCCTGGTAAAAGGCGACGATGAGCCGATCTACCTTCCGGCCGATGACGACACGCCCTATCACCGTATCGTGTTTGCGCACGGGTTTTTTGCCAGCGCCCTGCACGAGATTTCTCACTGGTGTGTCGCCGGCAAAGCGCGCCGCGAACGAGTCGATTTTGGCTACTGGTACTGCCCGGATGGCCGCGATGCGATGACTCAAAGCCAGTTTGAGGACGTCGAGGTGAAACCGCAGGCCTATGAGTGGCTGTTCTGCGTGGCGGCGGGATTTCCGTTTAACGTCAGCTGTGACAATCTGGAAGGAGACGTTGAGCCCGATCGCATCGCCTTCCAGCGCCGGGTCCATGCTCGGGTGATGACTTTGCTTGAACAAGGGATCCCCGAACGTCCGGCGCGTTTTATTCGCGCATTGCAACATTATTATCAAACGCCGACATTGACGGCGGAACACTTTCCGTGGCCGGAAGACCTGCACTAAGGCCACACATTACATGACAAGAGGTAAGATGATGATCGCGGAGTTTGAATCACGCATTCTGGCGCTGATTGACAACATGGTAGACCACGCCAGTGATGATGAACTGTTTGCCGGCGGTTATCTGCGCGGCCACCTGACGCTGGCGGTGGCTGAGCTGGAAGGTGAGGGCGAGCATTCTGCTGAAGCGGTAAACAGTAAGGTCAGCCAGAGCCTGGAGAAGGCCATCAGCGCTGGCGAACTGTCGCCGCCGGACCAAATTCTGGTGCAGGGGATGTGGCATAACCTGTATCAACAGGCGAAAAATCAGGCCTGAGCCATATTGTAGCCCGGGTCAGGCGTCAGCCGTACCCGGGAAATTGCCTGCCCTCATGGTTTTATTTCACCGCTTTTCCCTTCAGCAGTTTTCTCACCCACAGCCGATTCGGATTCAGCGCCGCCAGAGTATCGCTATCCAGCGGCAGCGGTTCACCGCTCATCTGCGCCGCCAGCAGCTCAGCGCTTAACGGCGCGGTGCAGAGTCCCCGCGATCCGAGCGCCCCAAGCATAAACAGGTTACGACAGACCGGCGCGCGACCGGCGTGATCCAGCTGTTCGTGGAGGCTGGCGTATTGCGTCAATGTTGCCTCATAGTCTGGCACGTTGCCGACCATTGGCAGGTGATCGCGGGTGGCGCAGCGCACGCCGCAGCGGGCGGCATTGGCGCTGATATCCACGTCCAGCGTCCACTCCGCGTTCGGGAAACAGTCGATCAACCGTTGCCGGTTGTGCTGCTGATCTTCCTCGCTGAAGGTGGTGTCGGTCTTCCCGCGATGGTAGCTGGCGCCAATACAGTGCTGCTGATTTTGCGGATTATGCGGCGTCAGGTAGCCATCGTAGCACAGCACCTGGCGCAGGGCGGAAAGCCGCGGAGTGGTAGGTATATGACTGACCTGGCCGCCAACAGGGTAGACCGGCAGCTGCGCGGTTTGCGCAAAATCCGCGATGCTGTGGCCGTTCGCCAGCACCACCGCCTGATGATTGCGCTGCTGATTGAGCAGCCAACCATCGCCCTCCGCGCTGAGCGTTTCAACGTGATAACCATAGTGCACGTGCAGTCCGCGAGTTGCCGCCAGCGCCAGCAATTCGGCGGTGAGCTGCTGCGGGCACAGCCAGCCGCCGGCCGGATAAGTGATGCCGCCGCAGCCGGTATCGACGCCGGTCAACCCGACAACCTGTTCCGCCGTCACCGCGCAGGCGATGTCCGGGGGTAAACTCAGCGCCAGCATCTGGGCGATTTTGTGCGCGCTTTTTTCATCCCAGCCGAGCTGGGTGACACCGCACCATTGATGATCGAACATCACCGGCAGCGCGTCATACATTCGGCGGGCAAAGGTAAAGGCCGCCGGGAAAAAGCGCGCCAGCGCCGGATCGTGCTGGCTTAACAGCGGATACAGCGCACCCTGGCGATTGCCGGAGGCGCCCTGCGCCGGGGCGTCGTCGGCGCAGTAGAGGGTCACCTGCCAGCCGCGGCGCAGCAGCGCAAGGGAGAGCAGGGCGCTGGCGATCCCGCCGCCGATGATGGCTACCTCGCGGGCATCGCTGCTACTGCGAGCGAACCAGGGGACGCGCGCAGGAAAGCTCAGCGTTTGCGCCATCTCGCCGGTCAGCATCTCCCGCTTGCGGCCGAAGCCTTTGCTTTTACGCATGGTAAAGCCGGCCTCCTGCAGGCCGCGGCGGACAAACCCTGCGGAGGTAAAGGTGGCCAGCGTCCCGCCGGGCCGCGCCAGACGTGCCATGGCATTGAACAGATCCTGGGTCCACATGTCGGGATTTTTGGCCGGGGCAAAGCCGTCAAGAAACCAGGCGTCCACCTGCTGGTTCAGCGAATCATCCAGCTCCCTGGTCAGCTCATTGATATCGCCAAACCACAAATCGAGCGTCACCCGCCCGCCGTCGAGCAGCAGACGATGGCATCCGCCGAAGGCCGACGGCCATTGCGCCTGCAGCTGGTGCGCCCACGGAGCCAGCTCTGGCCAGCGCTGGTGCGCCAGGCGGAGATCCTCAGCCTTTAACGGATATTTTTCAAAACTGATGAAATGTAACCTTTGCAGGGTAACGTCCGGGTTATCACGAACAAAAACGTCAAACGCCTGCCACAGGGTGAGGAAATTGAGCCCGGTACCGAAGCCGCTCTCCGCGACGATCATCAGCGGGCGAGGGTGGCTGGCGAAACGCTCCGGCAGGCGATTTCCACCGAGAAAAACGTAGCGAGTCTCTTCCAGACCGTTGTCATTGGAAAAGTAAACATCGTCGAAATCTCGGGAAACAGGTGTACCCTCAGCGTTGAATTCCAGGTTGGCGGGTTGTATGGCGTTTTGTTTCACGTAAGTTACTCGAATCACAAGGCGTAGCACGATCTTAACGATGTGTGCCTGAGGGCGCAAATTTATACACAAAATGTCTGATCGGACTTGTTCGGCGTACAAGTGTACGCTATTGTGCGACACGAAACTTAAAATAGTGCGACTTACAGAGGTATTTAATGAAACGTGCAGTGATTACTGGCTTGGGCATCGTTTCCAGCATCGGTAATAACCAGCAGGAAGTCCTGGCATCTCTGCGTGAAGGACGTTCAGGGATCACTTTCTCTCAGGAGCTTAAAGATTCAGGGATGCGCAGCCACGTATGGGGCAACGTCAAACTGGATACCACTGGCCTCATTGACCGCAAAGTAGTGCGCTTTATGAGCGACGCTTCTATCTATGCTTACCTGTCCATGGAACAGGCCGTTGCCGACGCAGGTCTGGCGCCGGAAGCATACCAGAGCAACCCGCGTGTTGGCCTGATCGCAGGCTCCGGCGGCGGCTCCCCGAAATTCCAGGTCTTCGGCGCTGATGCCATGCGTAGCCCGCGTGGTCTGAAAGCCGTGGGCCCGTATGTAGTCACGAAAGCGATGGCTTCCGGCGTTTCCGCCTGCCTCGCTACGCCGTTCAAAATCCACGGCGTTAACTACTCCATCAGCTCGGCCTGCGCCACTTCCGCCCATTGTATTGGTAACGCGGTAGAGCAGATCCAGCTGGGCAAACAGGACATCGTCTTTGCCGGCGGCGGCGAAGAGCTGTGCTGGGAAATGGCCTGCGAGTTCGACGCCATGGGCGCACTGTCCACCAAATACAACGACACCCCGGAAAAAGCGTCCCGTACTTATGATGCGAACCGTGATGGCTTCGTTATCGCCGGCGGCGGCGGTATGGTCGTGGTGGAAGAACTGGAACACGCCCTGGCGCGTGGCGCGCACATCTATGCCGAAATCGTCGGCTACGGCGCAACCTCCGATGGCGCGGACATGGTCGCCCCGTCTGGCGAAGGCGCAGTGCGCTGCATGCAGATGGCGATGCACGGCGTTGATACGCCGATCGATTACCTGAACTCCCACGGTACGTCTACTCCGGTCGGCGACGTGAAAGAGCTGGGCGCCATCCGCGAAGTGTTCGGCGACAACAGCCCGGCTATCTCGGCAACCAAAGCGATGACCGGCCACTCGCTGGGCGCGGCGGGCGTACAGGAAGCCATCTACTCCCTGCTGATGCTGGAGCACGGCTTTATCGCGCCGAGCATTAACGTCGAAGAGCTGGACGAGCAGGCTGCCGGCCTGAACATCGTCACCAAACCGACTGACGCTAAGCTGACCACCGTGATGTCCAACAGCTTCGGCTTCGGCGGCACCAACGCCACGCTGGTGATGCGTAAATACAACGCCTAATCAGCATGCGAAGTGCAGAGGGGAGCCACCGGCTCCCCTTTTTCGTTATCTTGACAGGGTAAGGGCCAGCAGGCACACTGCTGGCGGATCCATTAGTCTCTCCACTAATGCGTAAGCGTTTAACGTCAACCAACGCGCCTTAACCCTGATAATCAGGTGGAGGGGGCGTGTCGCTTTGCTCGCCTTACTCTGCGAATCTGGAGTAATGCATGTCCGCAGTTACTGAAACAACATCCCATTCTTCGGCGAATTTTTCGCTTTTCCGTATTACGTTTGCCGTTTTTTTGACCTATATGACTGTTGGTTTGCCGCTGCCGGTGATCCCGCTCTTTGTCCATCAGGAGCTGGGATTTGGCAACACCGTGGTTGGCGTGGCGGTAGGGATCCAGTTCCTCGCCACCGTTCTGACCCGCGGCTACGCCGGGCGCCTGGCAGACCAGTACGGCGCTAAACGCTCCGTCCTGCAAGGGATGCTGGCCTGCGCCCTGGCGGGCGCGGCATGGCTGGCCGCTGCGCTGTTGCCGTTGCCGGTGCTCGCCAGGCTTGGCCTGCTGCTGCTGGGCCGCCTGATCCTCGGGTTTGGCGAAAGCCAGCTGCTGACCGGTAACCTGAGCTGGGGGATGGGGCTGGTGGGGCCGGCCCGCTCCGGCAAAGTGATGTCATGGAATGGCATGGCGATGTACGGTTCGCTGGCGGTGGGCGCCCCGCTGGGATTATTGATCTATAGCCATTTCGGCGTGGCGGTGCTGGCCTGCGTCACCATGGGATTACCGCTCGTTGCCTGGCTTATTAACGGTACCGTGCGCAAAGTGGCGGCTCACGGTGGCGAGCGGCCTTCATTATGGAGCGTCATCGGCATGATCTGGCGGCCAGGCATTGGCCTGGGCCTGCAGGGCGTTGGTTTTGCGGTGATCGGCACCTTCGTTTCCCTCTATTTCGCCAGCCATAGCTGGCCGATGGCCGGCTTTACCCTGACGGCGTTTGGCGGCGCCTTCGTCGTGATGCGTATTCTGTTTGGCTGGATGCCGGACCGGTTTGGCGGCGTCAGGGTGGCGATGGTTTCGCTGCTGATAGAGGCGGTTGGTCTGACCCTGCTGGGGCTGGCGCCGAATGCCTGGCTGGCGCTGGCCGGTGCGGCGCTAACCGGATGCGGTTGCTCACTGATTTTCCCGTCGCTCGGCGTGGAGGTGGTGAAGCGCGTCCCGGCGCAGGTGCGCGGCACCGCGCTCGGCGGCTATGCGGCCTTTCAGGACATCTCCTATGGCCTGACCGGGCCGCTGACCGGCCTGCTGGCGACCTCGCTGGGCTACTCGTCGGTGTTCCTTGCCGGCGCCCTCTGTGCGGCGCTGGGGATCCTCGTCACCCTCGTCTCTTTTCGCCGCCAGGGTTAAGTTATTGTCCGGTCTTGCTTGCGGGCAGACCGGACGCCGTCTGTCGCGGCAGATAATACTTCACCTGGAATTCAAACATATTGGTATACAGAATGGAATAATCGATAGGCTGGTGGTGTTCATCAATCGCCTGCGTCTGCATGCGGATAATCGGATCTTTAGCGCTGATATGCAGGAGGGTTGCCAGCTCAGGCGTTGGGAGCACCGGCACTATTGATTCGTAACATCCATTTATTCTTACTCCACATTCGTTTTCTATATATGAAAACTTCGATTTCTTCATATGCGCGATGGTCAGATCGGGAAAACGGGTCGCGGAGAGCCAGGTTTCTTCTAATTGCATGGCAATATTATCGATAAAACGTAATCTCTTAGCATAATATACCGCTTCGCCATGCTGCAATTGCAGTCCACGGGCAATTTCCTCCGACGCTGGCTGTAACTCGAATTTGAGGATCTGGCTGGAGGGCGTTTTCCCCTGATTACGGGCAATTTCGGTAAAACTGTCTAAGTGTGTCACCGACGCCTGGAAATGCTTATTTCTAATCCATGTACCTGAGCCATGTCGGCGTTCGATTAAACCATCCTCTTCCAGGGTTTTCAGCGCCTTACGTAACGTATTGCGTGAAACATCATAAAGTTCTGCCAACTCTTTTTCGGCCGGCAGAAGATCGCCAATGTTGTAAAACGGGCTATTAATTTTGTTTTTAAGCAAATTGACGATATTTTTGTAAACCACTTTTGAACCTCCACAATCCCTTTGGAAACATGGGTTTGCTAACGTATGTTGTTAAATACAGGGCAAGACGTTCATTTTTTGCTTTGCTTCTGCACCACTTTGGTATGGCTAACTGTGATCAAAACCGCGGTTAAGAAAATTAACAATTATTAAAGTGCTCGTCAATTGAGGTCATAAATAAAACAGGAAGGGGTAATGCAAAATATATTATTAGTATGTGCGGCGGGAATGTCGACCAGTATGCTGGTGAAACGCATGCAGGAGCAGGCTGAAAATATTAAGGCTCAGGTTAATATCAATGCGCTGGCCATTTCTGAAGCTAAAGAAAAAATTAAGAACAATGAAGTAGATGTCGTCCTTTTGGGACCACAGGTCCGCTTTCAAAAAAAGGAAATAGAAGAGGTGGCTCAGGGAAAAATACCCGTGGCGGTGATTGATATGAAATATTATGGGCAAATGGACGGTAAAGCTGTTCTGGAAAGTGCGCTGGCATTATTGGCAAACCAATAGTTTTCTCATTTATCCCCGTTATCGTGTGGGTACTTTCGTTGCTGCCCTGGGCTGCTGCGGCTAAAAAACACGATGACGTTAATAAATTATTATGAATAAGGGTTCGTCATGAGTTTCATGGATACCTTTGAGCGCGGCATGGAAAAAATCCTCGTGCCTGTCGCGATTAAGTTAAATTCTCAGATCCACGTTTCAGCGATTCGCGATGCGTTTATTCTTTCGTTTCCCATCGTCATGGCCAGTTCGCTGATTATTCTTATCAACTTTGCTATTTTGTCGCCTGACGGATTTATCGCCAGTATTCTGCATTTAGGGGCGATATTCCCCCACCTCGCGGAGGCGCAGCAGATTTTCACCCCGGTAATGAACGGTTCGGTCAATATTATGGCGATATTGATCACCTTTCTGGTGGCGCGCAATATGGCGATCAGCTATCAGCAGGACGATCTCCTGTGCGGCCTGACGGCGATCGGCGCCTTTTTTGTGGTGTACACGCCTTATACCATCATCGATGGCCAGGCCTATCTGGCGACCAAATATCTTGGCCCGCAGGGGTTGTTTGTGGCGATTATCGTCGCGCTGATTTCCAGTGAAGTCTTTTGCCGCCTGGCGCGCAACCCAAGGGTGACCATCACGATGCCGGCTGCGGTGCCGCCGGCGGTGGCGCGTTCCTTTAAGGTGTTGTTGCCGATTTTCTTCGTGATGATCTTCTTTTCGATCCTCAACTATCTGTTGACGCGTATTTCGCCTAACGGTCTTAACGATTTGATCTATACCCTTATTCAGGCCCCGCTGAAGGATATGGGGACCAACATCGTGACGGTTCTGGTGCTGGGGCTGGTGGCGAATTTCCTGTGGGTGCTGGGGATCCATGGGCCGAACACCGTGGCCGCCATCCGCGAGACCATCTTCTCGGAAGCCAACCTCGAAAATCTCTCCTATGCCGCCTCGCATGGCAGCACCTGGGGAGCGCCGTACCCCATCACATGGACTGGCATCAACGATGCGTTTGCCAACTGCGGCGGGTCGGGTATGACGCTGGGCCTGTTACTGGCCATCTTTATTGCCTCCCGGCGCAAAGACTACCGTGACCTGGCAAAAATGGCCTTCGTGCCGGGCCTGTTTAACATCAATGAACCGGTGATGTTTGGCCTGCCGATTGTGCTTAACCCTATCCTGGTGATCCCGTTTATTCTGGTGCCATTTGTGAATTCACTGATCGGTTATTTCTTTATTAGCATGGAGTTTATTCCGCCGATTGCTTACGCCGTACCCTGGACCACGCCCGGGCCGCTTATCGCCTTCTTTGGCACTGGCGGCAACTGGCTGGCGCTGTTTGTCGGCATTTTGTGTCTCGCGGTTTCAACATTGATTTACTTACCGTTTGTGATTGCCGCCAACAAGGTCAATACCGCGGCGGCGACGGATCAGGAGGATGGCGATGTTTGCAGATGAAAGTACGGTCATGGAGTTGCTGATTTATGCCGGTCAGGCGCGCTCAGACGCCATGGAGGCGATTGCCGCCTCCCGGCAGCGGGAATGGGAGCGGGCAGCGGATTTGATGGCCAGCTCGGAAGCGGCCTGTCGGGCAGCGCATCAGATCCAAACGGCGTTGATAGGTGAGGACGAAGGCTGCGGAAAAATCACCGTTAACCTTATTCTGGTGCACGCCCAGGATCACTTAATGACCGCGATGCTGTGCCAGGATTTAGCCAAAGAAATTATTGCCCTGCGCCAGGAGCGCTCTGCCTGATTTACCCGCCTTCAGCCGTTCTGGCTGAAGGCCAATTATAACAATATGTAAAGGTACCCTATGTATTCAAGTCAATTGAAGGTGAGCTTATTGTCTTTATCGGTACTGCTGGCTATTTCGACAAGTGATGTGATGGCGGCTAAATTAACCATCGAACAGCGTCTGGAATTACTGGAGTCTGAACTTTCGGCGAATAAAAAAGAGCTACAAAAAACGCAATCACAATTATCGACCTATAAAGGTAAGGTGGCCGAATTACAAAAAAGTATTAAGGAGAATGAAAAACGTCATGTCACGACGGGTTATCCAACAGCAACGTCGCCGGTGGCGGAAAATATAGCCAATGAAAATAATGAACTGAGTAAAAAAGCGGCCCCGGTGCAGGTGAAAGCCACTCAGCAGGTGGCGGTTATTGATACCGAAGGCCAGAAGCCGAAACTGGAAAGCGTCACCCTGAAGGACATCAGTAAATTTGTTAAAGATGATATTGGCTTTAGCTACCAGGGGTACTTCCGTTCCGGCTGGGGAACATCAAATCACGGATCGTCGCAGACCTACGCCCCCGGCTCGCTGGGTCGTTTCGGTAATGAAATGAGTGGCTGGTTCGACTTAACGTTGAATCAGCGGGTCTATAACCAGGATGGCAAAACGGCGAATGCCGTTGTGACGTACGACGGTAACGTCGGCGAGCAGTATAACGACGCCTGGTTTGCTGGCCAGGATACCGACAGCATTTTGCAGTTTAGTGATATTTACCTGACCACCAAAGGCTTCCTGCCGTTCGCGCCAGAGGCGGATTTCTGGGTCGGCAAACATAAACTGCCCGAGTATGAAATTCAGATGCTGGACTGGAAGTCACTGACCACCGACGTTGCGGCCGGGGTCGGGATCCAGAACTGGGCGCTGGGGGGTGGCCAGCTGGATGCGTCCGTCAGCCGGAACGACGTCGACGTATATTCTCGTGATTTTACGCAAACCACCCAGATGAACACCAACTCAGTCGACCTGCGCTATCGCAATATTCCCCTGTGGCAGTCGGGGTCTCTGTCGCTAATGGGCAAATATGCGTTCGCGAATAAAAATGACGAGCAGGAGAGAAACGAGGATAACAACAGCTACTTCCGGTTCAAAGATACCTGGATGGCCACCGCCATTATTCGTCAGGAGCTGGAGCGCAAGGGCTTTAACGAATTTACGCTGCAGGTGGCGAACAACTCGTACGCCAGCAGTTTCGCCAACTTCTCCGGCGCCAGTAACTCCATGGCCAGCGGCCGCTATTACTATGGCGATCATACCAACGGCGTGGCCTGGCGTCTGATCTCGCAGGGGGAAATGTATCTCGCCGATCGCATTATCATGGCCAATTCGCTGGTGTGGGCCCATGGCAATGATGTGTATAGCTATGAAAGCGGAGCGCACAGCGATTTCGACAGCCTGCGCGCGGTGATCCGCCCGGCGTGGATATGGGACACCTGGAACCAGACCGGGGTCGAGCTGGGGTGGTTTACCCAGAAAAACAACACCCGTCAGGGCGACGATCTGCAGGAGTCAGCGTATAAAACGACGCTGTACCATGCGCTGAAGGTTGGGCCGAGCCTGCTGGGGTCACGTCCTGAAATTCGCTTTTATGGTACGTATATCAATATTCTCGATAACCAGTTGTCGCAGTTTGCGTTCAACGACGACAGCAAAGATGAGTTTATGGTTGGCGTTCAGGCCGAGGTGTGGTGGTAACCGGCAAATCACTTAACGGGCGCCCGCATGAGGCGGGCGCGCTTTCCTACGGTGTGGGCTACAGCAGGAGCCAAAGCAGGAGGAGCAGGATCAGCACACCGCCCAGCGCCAGCTGCCACGGCTTAGCGGCCCATGCTCGCGTCGGCGCGGGCTCTTCCTGCGGGATGGCCAGCGTCTCCTGGGCGCGGGCTACCCGCAGCACAAACACCTTGTTCAACAGTGCCAGGATCTGCGCTGGGCTCAGCGTCGTCTGCGGGGTGACCTGCCAGCTGCGACGGGCAAAGTCGACAATCTTTTGCCATTCTGCGGCCTCCAGCGGCTGCTTGAGCGCACCCTGCAGCGAGGTGAGCGTGGGCGCGCTTTGCGCACTCAGCGTTTGCCGCGCCTGCAGCCAGTATGAAAGCGGCGTGAAGTGCGTCGCCGGGATAAGCTCTCCGGATTTGACGCCGCAAAGTTCCAGCATGGATTGCCAAATCAGCTTGCTCGGCTCGCCGGTGGCGGCCGCCAGCTTAGTCACCAGCTGATTGAGCGTGTTGTGCTCGGCCGGCAACAGCGGGCGCAGGGTCGGCGGGCGCTGCTGCGGCTGCGGGATCGACAGCTGGCCGCGCTGCAGCAGGTGCAGAATGTTCTCCAGCTGCGGCTGGCTTAGCGCATGCAGCGCCGTTTGCCCATAATGTTGACGAATATAATCGCTGACCGCCTGACGGTTATTGCCCTGACCCAGCAGATCGCTGAGCTGCGCCAGCGTCTGGCGATGATGATGATTATCCTGAGCGGCGGCTAAGCGCTGGTTGAGACTGGCCTCCGCGGCGCTGAAATGGCAGGCCAGCAGCGGCGTGTCGCCTTTCAGTCCGAGATCATGCTTGACGCAGGCCCACACTTCCGCATTCTGCTGCGAGGTCAGCGCCACCAGGCGCGTGATCAGTCGCTCCAGGACGGTGCGTTGCTGCATGGAAAGCGAAGGTTCGCCGGTGGCGGCAGTGCCTGATGGACCTCGCCCCGGAGGGCGGTCTGGCATATCTGCAAGGGGGTGCGTCATGATTCATCCTTTCGATATCGCAGTGCTGGAACCAGGTGATGAGTATGCCTGGCGGCCAGATTATGGCACACTTCCCCGGTTAACTCTCGTTCTCAGACAGGTACTGAACTGTGAAAATCCTCGTTGATGAAAATATGCCCTATGCCCGTGAGCTTTTTAGCCGTTTAGGCGATGTGCAAGCGGTTCCGGGGCGTCCGGTCCCGGCTGAGGCCCTGACCGATGCGGATGCCTTAATGGTACGCTCGGTCACCCGGGTCAATGAAGCATTGCTCTCCGGTAAGGCCGTTAAGTTCGTCGGCACCGCTACCGCTGGCACCGATCACGTCGATCAGGCGTGGCTGCAGCAGGCAGGGATTGGTTTCTCCGCGGCGCCCGGCTGCAACGCCATTGCGGTGGTGGAGTATGTCTTTTCATCGCTACTGATGTTGGCCGAACGCGATGGTTTCGCGCTGCGCGATCGTACCGTCGGGATCGTTGGCGTCGGCAACGTCGGTGGACGACTGCAAAAACGGCTGGAAGCGCTGGGGATCAAAACGCTGCTCTGCGATCCGCCGCGCGCCGATCGCGGAGACGAAGGCGATTTCCGCTCCCTCGATGCGCTGGTTCAGGAAGCTGATATTCTCACCTTCCATACCCCACTGTATAAAGAAGGGCCATATAAAACCCTGCATCTGGCGGATGAGTCGCTGATTAGCCGTCTGAAGCCAGGAACGATTTTGATCAACGCCTGCCGCGGACCGGTGGTAGATAACGCTGCGCTGCTGAAACGGCTGGAAGCTGGACAGCCGCTGAGCGTAGTGCTGGACGTCTGGGAGCCGGAGCCGGATCTTAACGTTGAGCTTCTTAAGCGAGTGGATATCGGTACCGCGCATATCGCCGGCTACACCCTCGAAGGGAAAGCGCGCGGGACGACGCAGGTTTTTGAAGCCTACAGCGCCTTTATCGGCCATCCGCAGCAGGTGGCGCTGGATACCCTGTTGCCAGCGCCGGAATTTGGCCGCATCACCCTGCATGGGCAGCTCGATCAGCCGACGCTGAAAAGGCTGGTCCACTTGGTGTATGATGTGCGCCGCGATGATGCGCCGCTGCGGAAGGTGGCCGGCGTCGCCGGTGAATTTGACAAGCTGCGTAAAAACTATCAGGAACGCCGCGAATGGTCTTCGCTGTACGTACAGTGCAGCGATGCGCAGGCGGCGACGCTATTGCGCCAGCTCGGTTTTAACGCTGTGCATCATCCTGTTCGTTAATGTCTTCTTAATGCCCCTGCCGGATACTCCGGCAGGGCCGCTTTATTTCTGGAGTAAACCACCATGTCTGAAGGCTGGAATATTGCCGTACTGGGCGCAACGGGCGCCGTAGGCGAAGCCCTGCTCGAAACTCTTGCTGAACGCCAGTTCCCGGTGGGGGAGATTTTTGCTCTGGCGCGCAATGAAAGCGCGGGCGAACATCTGCGTTTTGGTGGCAAGTCAGTGATCGTCAAAGACGCTGCCGAGTTTGACTGGACCCAGGCCCAGTTGGCTTTCTTCGCCGCCGGCGTCGAAGCCAGCGCGGCGTATATTGAAGACGCCACCAACGCCGGGTGTCTGGTTATCGATCTCAGCGGCCTGTTTGCGCTGGAGCCAGACGTACCGCTGGTGGTGCCGGACGTGAATCCGTTCGTGTTAGGCGATTACCGCAACCGCAATCTGATTGCAGTGCCCAATAGCCTGACCAGCCAGCTGCTGACGGCGCTCAAGCCGCTTATCGACCAGGGCGGGCTGTCGCGGATCAGTGTCACCAACCTGCTCTCCGCCTCGGGGCAGGGGAAAAAAGCGGTGGATGCGCTGGCAGGGCAGAGCGCCAAGCTGCTGAACGGCATCCCCATCGATGAAGACGATTTCTTTGGCCGCCAGCTGGCGTTCAACATGCTGCCGCTGCTGCCGGATCGGGAAGGTAGCGTGCGCGAAGAGCGCCGTATCGTCGATGAAGCGCGCAAAATTCTTCAGGATGACGGGCTGATGATCTCCGCCAACGTGGTCCAGTCGCCGGTCTTCTACGGCCATGCGCAGATGGTGAACTTTGAAGCGATGCGTCCGCTGGCGGCGGAAGAGGCGCGTGACGCCTTTACCCGCGGCGAGGATATCGAACTTTCTGAAGAGGGAGAATTCCCGACCCAGGTTGGCGATGCCTCCGGCAACGCTCGTCTCTCCATCGGCTGCGTGCATAACGATTACGGCATGCCGGAGCAGATTCAGTTCTGGTCCGTCGCGGATAACGTGCGCTTCGGCGGGGCGCTGATGGCGGTGAAAATCGCCGAGAAGCTGATTGAGGAGTACCTGTACTGATGTCTGAGATGGAGCAACAGCCGATCTTTAAAATCGCGCTGGGCATCGAGTACGACGGTAGCAAATATTACGGCTGGCAACGGCAAAACGAAGTGCGCAGTGTGCAGGAGAAGCTGGAAAAGGCGCTCTCGCAGGTGGCGAACGAACCGATTACCGTCTTTTGCGCTGGCCGCACCGACGCCGGTGTCCATGGCACCGGCCAGGTGGTGCATTTCGAAACCCGGGCGCAGCGTAAAGATGCCGCCTGGACGCTGGGGGTAAATGCGAATTTACCTGGTGACATCGCGGTGCGTTGGGTTAAACATGTGCCGGCGGATTTTCACGCCCGGTTCAGCGCCACGGCGCGCCGTTATCGCTACGTCATCTATAATCATCGCCTGCGCCCGGCGGTGCTAAGTCATGGCGTGACGCATTTTCACCAGCCGCTCGACGCCGAGCGCATGCAGCGCGCTGCGCAGTGTCTGCTGGGCGAGAATGACTTTACCTCGTTTCGCGCGGTACAGTGCCAGTCGCGTACCCCGTGGCGGAATGTGATGCATATTAACGTTACCCGCTACGGCGCGTATGTGGTGGTGGATATCAAAGCGAATGCCTTTGTACATCATATGGTCAGGAATATTGTGGGCAGCCTGATGGAAGTCGGGGCCGGAAACCAGCCAGAGAGCTGGATGGCAGAACTGCTGGCAGCAAAAGACAGGACGCTCGCTGCGGCAACGGCAAAAGCGGAAGGGTTGTATCTGGTGTCGGTGGATTACCCGGCCCACTATGATTTACCGGTGCTGCCAATGGGCCCGCTGTTTCTGGCGGACTAATAGAGTCATTAAGGGTAAAGACAAACATGGACTTGATTCACTTTTTAATTGATTTCATCCTGCATATTGATGTGCACCTTGCCGAACTGGTTGCCCAGTACGGCGTCTGGGTTTATGCCATTCTGTTTTTGATTCTGTTCTGCGAAACCGGGCTGGTGGTGACGCCATTCCTGCCGGGCGATTCCTTGCTGTTCGTCGCGGGCGCGCTCTCGGCGCTGCCGACGAACGATCTCAATGTTCACCTGATGGTACTGCTGATGGTCATCGCAGCCATCGTCGGCGATGCGGTCAACTACACCATTGGCCGACTGTTCGGCGAGAAGCTGTTTAGTAATCCGAACTCGAAGATTTTCCGTCGTAGCTATCTGGATAAAACCCATAGCTTCTATGAACGTCACGGCGGAAAAACCATTATCCTGGCGCGCTTTGTGCCGATAGTCCGAACCTTCGCGCCGTTTGTGGCGGGAATGGGGCATATGTCCTATCGTCATTTTGCAGCCTATAACGTGGTCGGGGCGCTGCTGTGGGTGCTGCTGTTCACCTACGCCGGCTATCTGTTTGGCGATCTGCCGGTGGTGCAGGAGAACCTGAAGCTGCTGATCGTGGCGATCATTGTCCTCTCCGTCCTGCCGGGTGTGATTGAGATCATCCGCCATAAGCGGGCGGCGTCAAAGCAGGCGAAGTAGTTCGCCCTGCGCTGCGCGTGACCGAGCATGATCGTCGCGCGCAGCGGTTTGACCACTTTTTTATCCCATGTTCCGGGATGATATGATTTAATGTGCAACATTCATGGTCTGTAAGAGGCAAAAATGGCATTATGCGCCCCTTACGACAAAACTGGCATCGACCAGGTTCAGGCAGAAAGGTTATCAATGAGCTGGATTGAACGAATTAAAAGCAACATCACTCCCACCCGCAAGGCGAGCATTCCTGAGGGTGTATGGACCAAGTGCGATAGCTGCGGTCAGGTACTCTACCGCGCCGAGCTGGAGCGCAACCTGGAGGTTTGTCCTAAGTGCGATCACCATATGCGCATGTCGGCGCGTAATCGCCTGCATAGCCTGTTGGATGAAGGTTCTCTGGTAGAACTGGGTAGCGAACTTGAGCCAAAAGATGTGCTGAAGTTCCGCGATTCAAAAAAATACAAAGACCGCCTGGCGTCCGCTCAGAAAGAGACGGGCGAGAAAGACGCGCTGGTGGTAATGAAAGGTACGCTCTACGCGATGCCGGTGGTTGCCGCCGCCTTTGAGTTCTCCTTTATGGGGGGCTCGATGGGTTCCGTCGTCGGCGCACGCTTTGTGCGCGCCGTGGAGCAGGCGCTGGAAGACAACTGCCCGCTGATCTGCTTCTCCGCCTCCGGCGGCGCGCGTATGCAGGAAGCGCTGATGTCGCTGATGCAGATGGCGAAAACCTCCGCCGCACTGGCGAAAATGCAGGAGCGCGGGCTGCCGTACATCTCCGTGCTGACCGACCCGACCATGGGCGGCGTATCGGCGAGCTTTGCGATGCTGGGCGATCTGAACATTGCCGAGCCGAAAGCGCTGATCGGCTTTGCCGGTCCTCGCGTAATTGAGCAGACCGTACGCGAGAAGCTGCCGCCGGGATTCCAGCGCAGCGAGTTTCTGATTGAAAAAGGGGCGATCGATATGATCGTTCGCCGCCCGGAAATGCGTCTCAAGCTGGCCAGCATTCTGGCGAAGCTGATGAACCTGCCGGCGCCGGTTGCCGTTTCGGAAGCGCCTCATGAAGGCGTGGTGGTGCCGCCGGCACCGGATCAGGAACCTGAGGCCTGATAAAGCAGAGGGCAGGGCCTGGCGGCGCTGCCCTTTTTTATTCATACGCGTTAACCGTCAATTCTTACGGGCATCATGGAAAAAGATCCTATTCCTCAGGCCACGTCGCCCCTGGCTACGTGGCTTTCTTATCTGGAACATCTGCACAGTAAAACCATCGACCTGGGGCTGGCGCGCGTCAGCGAGGTCGCCGGGCAGATGGATATCGTTAAACCGGCGCCATTTGTTTTTACCGTCGCGGGCACCAATGGCAAAGGCACCACCTGCCGCACGCTGGAAACCGTCCTGATGGCGGCCGGCTATAAAGTGGGGGTCTACAGCTCCCCGCATCTGGTGCGCTACACCGAACGCGTGCGCATTCAGGGAGCGGAACTGCCGGAGGCCGCGCATACGGCCTCGTTTGCTGAAATCGAAGCCGCGCGCGGTGACATCTCGTTGACCTATTTTGAGTACGGCACGCTCTCGGCGCTATGGCTGTTTAAGCAGGCGCAGCTGGATGTGGTGATCCTTGAGGTCGGGCTGGGTGGCCGTCTCGACGCCACCAATATCGTAGATGCCGACGTCGCGGTGGTCACCAGCATCGCCCTCGATCATACCGACTGGCTGGGGCCGGATCGCGAAAGTATCGGCCGGGAAAAAGCGGGTATCTTTCGCGCCGGTAAACCGGCGGTGGTGGGTGAGCCGGATATGCCGCACACCATTGCCGACGTGGCCAGCGAGAAGGGCGCGCTGCTCCAGCGCCGCGGCGTCGACTGGTGCTATGAGGTGGAGGACGAGACTTGGTCCTTCCGCGACGCGGCCGGGGCGTTAAGCCGCCTGCCGTTGCCTCAGGTGCCGTTGCCGAATGCGGCGACGGCCGTGGCGGCGCTGCGCGCCAGCGGGCTTGCCGTGGATGACGCCATCCTACGCGATGGGATCCGCGACGCGATGCTGCCGGGCCGTTTTCAGATAATCAGCGATGCCCCGCGGGTGATCCTCGATGTAGCGCATAACCCGCACGCGGCGGCCTATCTCGCCGGGCGTCTCAAAACGTTAGCGAAAACGGGACGCGTGCTGGCGGTTATTGGTATGCTGCATGATAAGGACATTGCCGGTACGCTGGCCAATCTGGCCCCGGAAGTCGACGCCTGGTACTGCGCGCCGCTGGAAGGCCCGCGCGGCGCGACGGCGGAGCAGCTGGTGGAACATTTGCGTGGCGGCACAGTCTATACCAGCGTGGCGCAGGCGTGGCATGCGGCCATGGCTGACGCTAAAGTGGAAGATACCGTGCTGGTGTGTGGTTCGTTTCACACCGTAGCGCAGGTTATGGAAGAGATAGACGCGGGGAGAATCGGTGGCGAGTAAGTTTCAGAACCGTTTAGTCGGGACAATCGTGCTGGTGGCGCTGGGGGTGATTATCCTGCCAGGGCTGCTGGACGGGCAGAAAAAGCATTACCAGGATGAGTTTGCCGCGATCCCGCTGGTGCCGAAACCGGGCGATCGCGATGAACCGGATATGTTGCCAGCGGCGACCCAGGCGTTGCCTTCGCAACCGCCGGAAGGAGCGGCGGAAGAGGTGCGGGCGGGTGATGCCGCCGCGCCATCGTTAGATCCATCGCGTATTCCGGTGAACAGCAACAGCTTCGACGACGTTCAGGAGCCGGTGGTGGCCGCGAAACCGCAGCCCAAGCCGCAGCCGAAACCACAGCCGCAGCCGCAACAGCAGGCCGCGACGCCAACGCCGCCGCCGGCTAAGCCACAGCAGCAACAGCCACCGCAGCAGCAGGCGGCCCTGCCGGCGCCGACCGGGAAAGCCTATGTGGTTCAGCTGGGCGCGTTGAAGAACGCCGATAAGGTGAATGAGATTGTGGGTAAACTGCGGGCCTCGGGGTTCAAAGTCTATACGTCGCCTTCGACGCCGGTACAGGGTAAAATTACCCGCATCCTCGTCGGCCCGGATGCGTCAAAAGACAAGCTGAAAGGCCAGCTGGGCGATCTACAGCAGATCTCCGGGCTTAGCGGGGTCGTGATGGGCTTCACCCCAAACTGATTGTTTTTTCCGCCATGCGGAGAGAACGTGGCGGGGAGAAACGCCCCGCAAACCCTGTCTCAGCCGCCCTCAAGAGGCGAAAGGCAGTCTGGCGTTGAATGTTTTTTCAGCGCCATTTTTATTTCTGTAGGGCATGGAAATCCCTACGCAAACGTTTTCTTTTTCTGTTAGAATGCGCCCCGAACTGGACGACAGGGCGTAAATCGTGGGACGTATATGGTCTGGATTGATTACGCCATTATGGCGGTGCTGGGTCTTTCTTGCCTGGTCAGCCTGATCCGCGGCTTTGTTCGCGAAGCTTTATCGTTAGTGACGTGGGGTTGCGCGTTTTATGTCGCCAGCCATTACTACGCTGACCTGTCTGTCTGGTTTACGGGCTTTGAGGATGAACGGGTTCGAAATGGGATTGCTATTGCGGCGCTGTTTATCGTGACGCTCATCGTTGGCGCTATCGTGAACTATGTGATAGGCCAGCTGGTGGAGAAGACCGGTTTGTCAGGAACCGACAGGGTATTGGGGATCTGCTTCGGCGCGCTACGTGGGGTGCTGATCATCGCCGCTATCTTGTTCTTCCTGGACACCTTTACCGGAATGGCGAAGAGCGATGACTGGCATCAGTCGCAGTTTATTCCCTATTTTACCCCCGTCATCAGATGGTTTTTTGAATACCTGCAAAGCTCGTCAAGTTTCTTGCCTAAAGTATAGACTTTGGGTCGTTGCTGAACGAGGAAAAGACGTATGTGCGGTATTGTCGGTATCGCCGGTGTTATGCCGGTTAACCAGTCGATTTATGATGCGCTAACGGTGCTCCAGCACCGTGGACAGGATGCCGCTGGCATCATCACCATTGATGCCAACAACTGCTTCCGGTTGCGTAAGGCTAACGGGCTGGTAAGCGACGTATTCGAAGCCCGCCACATGCAGCGTATGCAGGGCAATATGGGTATTGGCCACGTGCGTTATCCTACGGCGGGCAGCTCCAGCGCCTCCGAGGCTCAGCCGTTTTACGTTAACTCGCCGTATGGCATCACATTGGCGCATAACGGCAACCTGACCAATGCGCACGAGCTGCGTAAAAAGCTGTTTGAAGAAAAACGCCGCCATATCAATACCACCTCTGATTCCGAAATCCTCCTCAATATTTTCGCCAGTGAGCTGGATAACTTCCGTCACTACCCGCTGGAAGCGGACAACATCTTCGCTGCGATTGCGGCGACCAACCGCCTGATCCGCGGCGCGTACGCGTGCGTCGCGATGATCATCGGTCATGGCATGGTGGCCTTCCGCGACCCTAACGGCATTCGTCCGCTGGTGCTGGGTAAACGTGACGTTGGCGACGGTCGCACTGAGTATATGGTGGCCTCGGAAAGCGTGGCGCTTGATACGCTTGGTTTTGAATTCCTGCGCGATGTCGCGCCGGGCGAAGCGGTCTATATTACTGAGAAAGGCCAGCTGTATACCCGTCAGTGTGCCGATAATCCGGTCAGCAACCCATGCTTGTTCGAGTACGTCTATTTTGCTCGTCCGGACTCGTTTATTGACAAAATTTCCGTCTACAGCGCCCGCGTCAACATGGGGACTAAGCTGGGCGAAAAGATTGCCCGCGAGTGGGAAGATCTGGATATTGACGTCGTTATCCCGATCCCGGAGACCTCCTGCGACATCGCTCTGGAAATCGCCCGCATTCTCGACAAACCTTATCGTCAGGGCTTTGTGAAGAACCGCTACGTCGGCCGGACGTTTATCATGCCCGGTCAGCAGCTGCGTCGTAAATCTGTTCGCCGTAAGCTCAACGCCAACCGTGCGGAATTCCGCGATAAGAGCGTGCTGCTCGTCGATGATTCCATTGTACGCGGCACCACCTCGGAGCAGATCATTGAGATGGCGCGCGAAGCGGGGGCGAAAAAAGTGTATCTGGCCTCCGCTGCGCCGGAAATTCGTTTCCCGAACGTGTATGGTATCGATATGCCGACCGCCAACGAACTGATCGCCCATGGCCGCGAAGTGGATGAGATCCGCCAGATCATCGGTGCCGATGGCCTGATTTTCCAGGATCTCAACGATCTGATCGACGCGGTGCGCGCGGAGAACCCGGATATTCAGCAGTTTGAATGCTCGGTGTTCAACGGCGTATATGTGACCCGGGATGTCGACCAGCAGTACCTCGACTATCTTGACTCCCTGCGTAACGATGATGCCAAAGCGGTCCAGCTGCAGAACGAAGTCGAAAATCTCGAGATGCACAACGAGGGTTAACCCGTTCGCGCGTCACGGGCCCGCCGTACCTGAAGGACGGCGGGCTTTTTTTCGCCCATCAACTGCGCGTCAATAGTTGCGCCACAGGCTATAATCCGGCAAAGTCTGCGGCACACGCGCAAGGGGTAACAGAACGTGAAACGACTGATTATTGGCATTTCTGGCGCCAGCGGCGCTATCTATGGCGTGCGGATGCTGCAGGTGCTGCGGGATGTGCCGGAAATTGAAACCCATCTGATCCTCAGCCAGGCGGCGCGGCAAACGCTGGCCCTCGAGACGGACTTCAGCGTGCGCGACGTGCAGGCGCTGGCCGATGTGGTACATGACGCTCGCGATATCGCCGCCAATATCTCTTCCGGTTCGTTCAAAACCGCCGGGATGGTGATTTTACCCTGCTCAATGAAAACGCTCTCTGGCATTGTCCATAGCTATACGGATGGCCTATTGACGCGGGCGGCTGATGTTGTGCTGAAGGAGCGTCGTCCGCTGGTGCTCTGCGTGCGGGAGACCCCGTTCCATCTCGGCCATCTGCGACTACTGGTTCAGGCCGCGGAGCTTGGGGCGGTGATAATGCCGCCGGTGCCGGCCTTTTATCATCGGCCGCAAAGCCTGGATGATGTCATCAACCAAACCGTCAACCGGGTGCTCGATCAGTTCGATATTAGCCTGTCTCAAGACTTGTTTACTCGCTGGCAGGGGGCACAGGATTGCACTAAATAAGTGCAGTCAATGTACGCTTGCGCCGCAGTGGTGCAAATTTGTCGTCCCGATCAAATCCTCGACATTTATTTCGTCTTTTTGCGCTGAGGCACTGCGGTTTCGCCAGTAATGCTGGTATCTTCCCTTCCAAGACAATCCTGCAACTTTATTTTAACAAATTTAACCCTGTTCCCGGCACGCACCGGGAAGATGGCACAAAAACTGCAGGATTGATCGGCAATCACCATAACAAGCAACGCACCACATCACGACACGACACTTAAGGGTACTGTATGAAGAAGACGATTCTGGCTCTCTCTTTACTCGTGGGAATGAGCAGCACGGCCAGCGTGTTTGCTGCTCTGCCGCAGAGCATTCGCATTGGCACTGACGCGACCTATGCGCCATTTTCGTCGAAAGACGCAAAAGGGGACTTTGTTGGTTTTGATATCGATTTAGGCAATGAACTGTGCTCCCGAATTAAGGTGAAATGTACCTGGGTCGGCAGTGATTTTGACTCCCTGATCCCCTCCCTCAAGGCGAAGAAAATTGACGCCATCATCTCTTCGCTCTCCATTACCGAGAAGCGTCAGCAAGAGATCGCTTTCTCTGACAAGCTTTATGCCGCTGACTCGCGTCTGATCGCCGCCAAAGGGTCGCCGATCCAGCCGACGCTGGAGGCGCTGAAAGGCAAGCACGTCGGGGTACTGCAAGGTTCTACTCAGGAAGCCTATGCCAATGACCGCTGGCGCAGCCAGGGCGTTGACGTGGTGGCCTACCAGAACCAGGATCTGATCTATTCAGATCTCGCAGCTGGCCGTCTGGATGCGGCGCTGCAGGATGAAGTCGCCGCCAGCGAAGGCTTCCTGAAACAGCCTGCCGGGAAAGATTTCGCCTTCGCCGGCCCGTCGGTGAAAGATAAAAAGTACTTTGGCGATGGTACCGGTATCGGTCTGCGTAAGGACGACGTCGAACTGAAAGCTGCGTTTGATAAAGCGCTGGGCGAGATACGTAAAGACGGCACCTACGACAAAATGGCGAAGAAATACTTCGATTTTAACGTTTACGGCGACTAAGACTGCTGCAGGCCCGCACGATAGTGTGGGCCTGACGCCATACTCGTGATCCTGCCCCAGAACGGTGCAACAAAAAACGCTGTGGATCATTTCAGTGCAAAAGCAGCCAGTTTTTTGGCTAAAAAATGCATAGTTAAGCGTTTCTGATGCAAAAAATCGGCCTTTCTGGTGCATAAATCTTTGCCCTCAAGGGGCGAATAATGGCACGATAACTGGCGTAAATAGTTCTAATAAACCCGTTAGAATGACAGTCTGTCGAGGATAGTTATGAAAAAACTGGCGTTGTCTCTCTCTTTAGCGCTGGCCCTTTCCAGCGTTTCCACAGTCTTTGCCGCCATTCCGCAAAAAATTCGTATTGGCACCGATCCGACTTATGCCCCCTTCGAATCGAAGAATGCGCAGGGGGAATTGGTCGGTTTTGATATCGATCTGGCAAAAGAGCTGTGTAAGCGTATTAATACCCAATGTACCTTTGTTGAAAACCCGCTGGATGCGCTGATCCCCTCCTTAAAAGCGAAGAAAATCGACGCGATTATGTCTTCGCTGTCGATTACCGAAAAGCGCCAGCAGGAAATTGCCTTCACCGACAAGCTGTACGCGGCAGATTCGCGTCTGGTGGTGAAAAAGGGCAGCCCGGTAACGCCGGATCTCGCCACCCTGAAGGGTAAGCGCGTGGGCGTGCTGCAGGGGACGACTCAGGAAACCTATGGCAATGAGCACTGGGCGCCGAAAGGTATCGAAATTGTCTCCTATCAGGGGCAGGACAATATCTATTCCGACCTGACCGCCGGCCGTATCGACGCCGCGTTCCAGGATGAGGTTGCGGCCAGCGAAGGGTTCCTGAAACAGCCAATCGGTAAAGATTACCAGTTTGGCGGCCCGTCAATTAAAGACGAGAAGCTGTTCGGCGTCGGTACCGGTATGGGGCTGCGTAAGGAAGACAACGAACTGCGTGAAGCGCTGAATAAGGCGTTTGCAGAGATGCGTAAGGACGGCACCTACGACAAAATGGCGAAAAAATACTTCGATTTTAACGTATACGGCGAATAATTCTCACGCCTCACCATTGCGTGCGTTTCGCGCGCAATGGTGAATGACAGACAGGGTAGGCAGCATGCTGTATGGGTTTTCACAGGTTATTTTGCAGGGTGCGCTCGTCACCCTGGAGCTTGCGCTCAGCTCGGTCGTTCTCGCCGTCCTGATAGGGCTGGCGGGCGCTGGCGCAAAGTTATCGAGCAACCGTCCTCTGGCGCTGGTATTTGAAGGCTATACCACACTGATTCGCGGCGTGCCCGATCTGGTGCTGATGCTGCTGATTTTCTATGGCCTGCAGATTGCGCTGAACAGCGTCACCGATGCGCTGGGCATGGCGCAGTTTGATATCGATCCGATGATCGCCGGGATTATTACCCTCGGCTTTATCTATGGCGCCTATTTTACGGAAACTTTCCGCGGCGCCTACCTTGCGGTGCCGAAGGGGCATATCGAAGCGGCTACCGCCTTTGGCTTTAGCGGCGGGCAGACGTTCCGGCGTATTCTGTTCCCGGCGATGATGCGCTACGCGCTGCCGGGGATCGGCAACAACTGGCAGGTTATTCTCAAGGCAACGGCGCTGGTCTCGCTGCTGGGGCTGGAGGATGTGGTCAAAGCCACGCAGCTGGCTGGGAAAAGCACCTGGCAGCCGTTCTATTTCGCCATCGTCTGCGGCCTGATTTATCTGGTGTTTACCACCCTTTCTAATGGCGTACTGCTGCTGCTCGAACGCCGCTATACCGTTGGCGTGAAGAGGGCTGACCTGTGATTGAAATTATTCAGGAGTACTGGAAATCACTGCTGTGGACCGACGGCTATCGCTTTACCGGCGTGGCGATTACCCTGTGGTTGTTGATCTCATCGGTGGTGATGGGCGGCATTCTGGCGGTGTTTCTGGCCATTGGCCGCGTCTCGAGCAATAAATTTATCCAGTTCCCCATCTGGCTGTTCACTTACATCTTTCGCGGCACGCCGCTGTATGTGCAACTGCTGGTTTTTTACTCCGGCATGTATACCCTGGAAATCGTCAAAGGCACGGAGCTGCTGAACGCTTTTTTCCGCAGCGGGCTAAACTGCACGGTGCTGGCGTTAACCCTGAATACCTGCGCCTATACCACTGAAATTTTCGCCGGGGCGATCCGCTCAGTACCCGCCGGAGAAATTGAAGCGGCACGGGCCTACGGCTTCTCGTCCGTCAAACTGTACCGCTGCATTATTCTGCCTTCCGCGCTGCGCATTGCGCTACCGGCCTACAGTAACGAAGTGATCCTGATGCTGCACTCCACCGCGCTGGCGTTTACCGCTACGGTGCCGGATCTGCTGAAAATCGCTCGCGATATTAACTCCGCGACCTATCAGCCGTTCACTGCCTTTGGCATCGCCGCGGTGCTCTATTTAATTATCTCGTATGTGCTGATTAGCTTGTTCCGTAAAGCGGAAAAGCGCTGGTTGCAGCATATCAAACCTTCTTCGACGCATTGAGAACGCCATGTCCGACAATAAATTAAACGTTATCGATCTGCACAAACGCTATGGGGAACACGAGGTGCTGAAGGGCGTCTCCCTGCAGGCGAAAGCCGGGGACGTTATCAGTATCATCGGTTCATCGGGTTCCGGAAAAAGTACCTTTTTGCGCTGCATTAACTTCCTTGAAAAACCGAGCGAAGGCACGATCGTCGTCAGTGGCCAGAATATTGGCCTGGTGCGGGATAAGGACGGCCAGCTGAAGGTGGCTGATAAGAACCAGTTGCGCCTGCTGCGCACCCGCCTGACCATGGTGTTCCAGCATTTCAATCTGTGGAGCCATATGACGGTGCTGGAGAACGTCATGGAGGCGCCGATTCAGGTGCTGGGCTTAAGCAAACAGGAAGCGCGCGATCGCGCGGTAAAATACCTGGCCAAGGTCGGGATTGACGAACGTCAGCAGGCGAAATACCCGGTGCATCTCTCCGGCGGCCAGCAGCAGCGTGTCTCGATTGCCCGCGCGCTGGCGATGGAGCCGGAAGTGCTGCTGTTTGATGAGCCAACGTCCGCTCTGGATCCGGAACTGGTGGGCGAAGTGTTGCGTATCATGCAGCAGCTGGCGGAAGAGGGAAAAACCATGGTGGTGGTGACCCACGAAATGGGCTTTGCCCGCCACGTCTCTTCGCATGTTATTTTCCTGCATCAGGGCAAAATTGAAGAAGAAGGGCATCCGGACGCGCTGTTTGGCGCGCCGAAAAGCCCGCGCCTGCAGCAGTTTCTGAAAGGGTCGCTGAAATAACCGGCTCACCCGGCGTCTGTAGGCGTCGGGTGAACTTCCCGCTCCAGCCGATAGATCCAGTCATCGTAATCGATGCCGTTCAGATGATAGGCTTTCTCCAGCACCTGGGTGCGCACAAAGCCTTGCTTCTCCAGCAGGCGCGATGAGCCATCATTTTCACTCAGCACCCAGGCATTGATGGCCTGCACCCCCAGCGTGCTGAAACCATAATCGCAGATCGCGCGCAGCGCTTCGCTGGCATAGCCTCTTCCCTGAGCCTGCGGTAACAGGGCGTAGCCGACGTCAGCCTCGTGCGGATTTTTCGGACTGATGCGTAGCCCAATATCGCCCAGCGCGTCGCCGCGTTTATCACGCAAAACAAACACCCCGGGATCGGCACAGCGGCTGGCAAACACGCTGCGTAGCGCCGTCTCGCTTAACACTTCCCCCATAAAACGCATCACCAGCGGATCCTGGCGCAGGCGCAGAAAAAAGGGCCAGTCATCGGTAACAAAGCGGGTAAGCGAAAGGCGTGGTGTGGTGATGGTTGTCATAAAGCAGTCAATACGCAGAAAGAAAAGCCTACCTTAGCACTTTGCTTCGCCAGGTAACATCGGCGAACCGGCCGGCTGGCGGTGAATTCAGGCGATTAAGGGCGCTGGTTGTCCTGAATATGGCGATGCTGCAGCGCCAGGGTGAGGCCGCCATCCAGGCGTGGAGCATGAGCCAGCAGAATGGAATCAGGGGAGCCAATGCTCCCCTGTGTCAGCCATTAACGCAGCACATCCTTTAGCGCTTCTTCCAGATCGTACCAGCGGAAGGCGAATCCAGCGGCTTCCAGACGCTTAGGCAGCGCGCGCTGGCCACCGAGTACCAGGACGGCAGACTCACCCATCAGCAGGCGAATAGCAGCGGCAGGAACGCGGAAAATGGCTGGTCGATTGAGCGCATGACCCAAGGCGTGGGCGAACTGTTCGTTATGCACCGGGTAGGGAGAAACCATATTGAACGGACCGCGTAGATCGTTATCCAGCAGCCACAGAATGCCGTTAACCATATCGTCGATATGGATCCAGGCCAGATACTGTCTGCCGCTGCCGATAGGCCCACCGAGGCCGAGCTTAAAGGCGGGCGTCATTTTGCCGAGAATACCGCCCCGCGGGGCCAGTACCACGCCGGTGCGCAGCAGGCAGACGCGGGTACGTTCGCTTTGCGCTTCACAGGCAATTTGCTCCCAGCGGGCGCAAAGCTTATGGGTAAACTCATTGTGCGGTGGTTCTTCTTCGGTCACCACCACCTCGCCGAGATCGCCGTAGTAGCCGGTGGCAGACCCGCTGATCAGCACGGAGGGAGGCGTGTCGCTGGCGTGGATCAGGCCCACCAGCCGCTGAGTGAGATCCCAGCGGCTATGGCACAAGCGTTGTTTCTGCTCGGCCGTCCAGCGTTTATCAGCTATGGGCTCACCTGCCAGATTAATAACGGCATCAATATCATTGAGGTGGTGATGGCCTTCGAAATCGCGCCACAGCGTGACGCGCGGATCGAGGCGGGCGCGGGCGCTATCCGGGTGCCGCGTGGAAACCGTGACGCTATGCCCCAGCTCCAGCAACCGGGGTATCAGATGTCGGCCAATCAGGCCGGTGCCACCCGTAAGCAGGATCTTCATACCACCTCCCTGACATCGTTATCGCCGCCAGCTCATGGTCATCGACACCGAGTCGGCATAGCGTAGCGCATGAAGTTTATCGATCTCCACTTCAGCATATGTGACCCAGTGATGTTCGCATGCGATATTCAGCACATCCTGAGTTAATTTTTCCAGCAACGAGAAACGGCCATTCTCAAGATGGCTGATGATGCGCTTGGTAATGGTGCGGTAGTTCAACGCATCATTGATGTCTTCGCTATCGCGCGCCTTATCGGCGGGATAGTGAATCGCCACATTCACCACCACGTCCTGGCGGTTGGCGATCTCTTCCTCTTTAATTCCAATAAAAGTACGCAGGCGCAGGTTCTTAATACGAATAATGGCGTCTGGTTGAGACATTGCAGGCTTCCTCCGTGTTGTAAGTTCTGCAATCATACAACAAAGCGCGACGGGCGAGCAGGGGGTTAATAAGGCTGAATTTTTAGCATCGCTTCAATGGTCGCCGGTCGCTGCTTAATGCGCTCATACCAGTTATGCACCGCCGGATAGTTCGCCAGATCGATACGCTGTCGGACATGGTTGTTGACCCAGGGCCAGGCGGCAATATCGGCGATGCTGTAATGGTCGCCGCCAAGCCACGGACTGGCTTCGAGACGGTGGTTGAGAACCCCGTACAGTCGCTGGGTTTCCACCTGAAAACGTTCAATGGCATAGGGCACCGTTTGCGGCGCCGAGTGGGCAAAATGCTGATTTTGTCCCAGCATCGGCCCAAGACCGCCGACCTGCCAGAATAGCCATTGCAGAGTAATATAGCGCTCCCGCAGCTCACCGCTCAGCAGCTTGCCGCTTTTCTCCGCCAGATAGAGCAGGATGGCGCCGGACTCGAAGACGCTCAACGGCGCTCCGCCATCGACAGGCATATGGTCGACAATCGCCGGGATTTTGTTATTCGGCGAAATCGCCAGAAACTGTGGATGAAACTGTTCCCCTTTGCCGATATCGACCCGAATTAGCCGATAGGCCAGCTGCGCCTCTTCGAGAAACAGGGTGATTTTGTGGCCGTTTGGGGTGGGTGCATAGTAGAGATCGATCATAATATTTCCCGCCGTCGTGGGTCGCAAACTGTTCGAGTATAGGTGAAGCTGCGCAACCCGGGTGGAAATCCGCGAGCGGCGCATCGGTCTGGAGGCAGCCACGTGATGCTGACGCGCGGACGAGCAGTGACATCCCCGGCAAGCCAGGCTATGTTGGCTTATTGTCCTGTCTACCATCCTTGAGGAAGCCATGAGCCAGCCTGTGATTACCCTGTGGTCCGATGCCGATTTTTTCTCACCGTATGTGATGTCTGTCTATGTCGCCCTGCAGGAAAAGAGCCTGCCTTTTAGCCTTAAAACCGTCGACCTGAACCGCGGCGAACATCTGCAGGCCGGCTGGACGGGCTATACCGCCACCCGTCGCGTACCGCTGCTGGAGGTTGATGATTTCGCGCTGAGCGAGTCCTCGGCGATTACCGAGTATCTGGATGAGCGTTTCGCCCCGCCGGAGTGGGAGCGTATATACCCGCATGATCTGCAAAAACGCGCCCGCGCCCGGCAGATCCAGGCCTGGCTGCGCAGCGATCTGGTGCCGATTCGTGAAGAGCGATCCACCGCCGTGGTGTTTGGCGGGGTGAAAATGCCGGCCCTCAGCGAGGCAGGCAAGCAATCTGCGGAAAAACTGTTTACCACCGCCGCCATGCTACTGGCCCACGGCGGGCAAAATTTATTTGGCGAATGGTCCATTGCCGACGCCGACCTGGCGCTGATGCTCAATCGTCTGGTTCTCAATGGCGATGAGGTGCCGGAGACGCTGGCCGATTATGCGACTTTTCAGTGGCAACGGGCCTCAATCCAGCGTTACGCCGCGCTTTCCGCCAAACGCGCAGGCTGATCGCCCGCCGCGCTTCCGCTATCATAGTGGCATTGTAACCAGTGGAGATGGAATCTATGAAACTGATGTTTGCCTCCGATATTCACGGTTCGCTGCCCGCTACGGAACGCGTGCTTGAACGATTCGCGCAAAGCGGCGCCAGGTGGCTTATTATTCTCGGCGATGTGCTCAATCACGGGCCACGCAATGCGCTGCCGGAAGGCTATGCGCCGGCGGAGGTGGCCGAGCGGCTTAACAGCGTGGCGGAGCGCATTATTGCCGTTCGCGGCAATTGCGACAGCGAAGTGGATCAGATGCTACTTCGTTTTCCCATGACCGCGCCCTGGCAACAGGTGCTCAGCGAACGCTACCGCCTGTTTCTGACCCATGGCCATCTTTATAGCCCGGAAAATTTGCCGCCGCTGGACGCTGGCGATGTTCTGGCTTACGGCCATACTCATATTCCGGTTGCGGAAAAACGCGGTGCGATCTACCTGTTTAACCCTGGCTCAGTGAGTATCCCGAAAGGGGGATATTCCGCCAGCTATGGGCTGCTGGATCAGGGGCGTCTGCAGGTTTTAGCGCTCAATGATAATCAGGTTATTGCAGAGGTCGCAATTTACCCGTAATTTAGCCCTCAATCATAAAGACGCGCCGCGAGAGCGCTTTCAAAGTAAGGTTTCCTGATGGCGGAACAGAATCATTTGGCAAGCACAGAATGGGTCGATATTGTTAATGAAAACAATGAGGTGATAGCACAATCCAGCCGCGAGCAGATGCGCGCGCAGTGCCTGCGTCACCGGGCGACCTATATCGTCGTTCACGACGGAATGGGAAAAATTCTGGTGCAGCGACGCACCGAGACAAAAGACTTTCATCCGGGCATGCTGGATGCCACCGCCGGCGGCGTCGTTCAGGCCGATGAGCAACTGCTGGAGTCTGCCCGTCGCGAGGCCGAAGAAGAGTTAGGCATCGCGGGAGTACCGTTTGCCGATCACGGTCAGTTTTACTACGAAGATAAGTTCTGTCGCGTCTGGGGAAGCCTGTTCAGCTGCGTCTCGCATGGGCCATTTGCGCTGCAGGAAGAAGAGGTCAGCGAGGTGTGTTGGTTAACGCCGGAAGAGATCACCGCCCGCTGCGATGAATTCACGCCGGACTCGCTGAAAGCGCTGGCGCTGTGGATGACCCGTAACGCGGGTAATGAGTATGATGACGCGGAAGAGGGCGAGTAATACCGCAATCGCGCAGCAGCAACAGCTGCTCGCCTCCTGACGAAAAAAGGCAGCCATCTGGCTGCCTTTTGCTTTTATCTCAGCGGGGAATTACTTCTGCTGCTGAGCTGACTGGATCGCGGTCAGAGCGATGGTATAGACGATATCGTCAACCAGGGCGCCACGAGACAGGTCGTTGACCGGCTTGCGCATACCCTGCAGCATCGGCCCGATGGAGATCAGGTCGGCAGAGCGCTGTACCGCTTTGTACGTGGTGTTACCGGTGTTCAGATCCGGGAAGATGAACACGGTCGCGCGGCCAGCAACCGGCGAATTCGGCGCTTTGGATTTCGCCACGTCAGCCATGACAGCGGCGTCGTACTGCAGCGGACCATCGATCATCAGGTCAGGACGTTTTTCCTGCGCCAGACGGGTCGCTTCGCGGACTTTCTCGACATCGCTACCCGCGCCGGAGGTACCGGTGGAGTAGGAGAGCATCGCTACGCGCGGTTCGATACCGAAAGCAATGGCGGAGTCAGCGGACTGAATAGCGATTTCCGCCAGCTGTTCTGCCGTCGGATCCGGGTTGATCGCGCAGTCGCCGTAGACATAAACCTGTTCCGGCAGCAGCATGAAGAATACGGAAGAGACCAGCGAGCTGCCCGGTGCGGTTTTGATCAGCTGCAGCGGCGGACGAATGGTGTTGGCGGTGGTGTGAACCGCGCCGGACACCAGGCCGTCGACTTCGTCTTGTTCCAGCATCAGGGTGCCGAGAACCACGTTGTCTTCCAGCTGCTCGCGAGCGACGGCTTCGGTCATGCCCTTGCTCTTACGCAGTTCGACCAGGCGAGCCACGTAGCTTTCGCGAACCACTTCCGGGTCGACGATTTCGATACCCGCGCCCAGCTCAACGCCCTGCGCTGCGGCAACGCGGTTGATCTCATCCGGGTTACCCAGCAGCACACAGGTGGCGATGCCACGTTCCGCACAGATAGCGGCGGCTTTCACGGTACGCGGTTCGTCGCCTTCCGGCAGGACAACGCGTTTGCCGGCTTTGCGCGCCAGCTCGGTCAGCTGGTAGCGGAAAGCTGGCGGGGAGAGACGACGGCTGCGCTCGGAGGTCGCGGTCAGCGATTCGATCCAGTCGGCGTTGATGTAGTTGGCCACGTATTCCTGAACTTTCTCGATGCGCTCGTGATCGTCAACCGGTACTTCGAGGTTGAAGCTCTGCAGGCTCAGGGAGGTCTGCCAGGTATTGGTATTGACCATAAACACCGGCAGGCCGGTGGCGAAGGCACGTTCGCACAGCTTGCTGATGCGCGCGTCCATTTCATAGCCGCCGGTCAGCAGGATGGCGCCGATTTCCACGCCGTTCATCGCGGCCAGGCAGGCAGCGACCAGCACGTCAGGACGATCTGCCGAGGTGACCAGCAGCGAGCCTGCACGGAAGTGCTCCAGCATGTGTGGGATGCTGCGCGCGCAGAAGGTCACGGATTTCACGCGGCGGGTGTTGATATCGCCTTCGTTGATGATGGTGGCATTCAGGTGATGCGCCATGTCGATCGCGCGGGTGGCGATCAGATCGAAGCTCCACGGCACCGCGCCCAGCACCGGCAGGGTGCTGCCTTTCTGCAGCTGAGCCGGGTCGATCTTCACGACTTTCGCTTTCGACGAGTCGTCGAAGATTTCTGACAGGTCAGGACGGGTACGGCCCTGCTCGTCGACCGGTGCGTTCAGTTTGTTGACGATAACGCCGGTAATGCTGGTGTTTTTCGCGCCGCCAAAGCTGTTGCGGGTCAGTTCAATACGCTCGTTCAGCTGCTCTGGCGTATCGGTGCCCTGCGACATCACGAAGACGATTTCCGCGTTCAGCGTTTTGGCGATTTCAAAGTTCAGCGCCTGCGCGAACTGATGCTTACGGGTCGGCACCAGGCCTTCCACCAGTACTACTTCCGCATCCTGAGTGTTCGCGTGGTAGTTGGCGATGATCTCTTCCATCAGCACATCTTTCTGATTGCTGGAGAGCAGAGATTCAACGTGGTTCATCTTCAGCGGTTCAGCGGCGGTGGTCGTGGAGGAGCTGGCGCGAACGATGGTGGTGGTCTGGTCTGGCGCATCGCCACCGGAGCGCGGTTGGGCGATTGGTTTAAAGACGCTCAGACGAACGCCTTTGCGTTCCATAGCACGGATCACACCGAGGCTGACGCTGGTCAGGCCTACGCTGGTACCGGTAGGAATTAACATGATAGTACGGGACACGGTATATCCTCTTTCGTTACCGCCAGTATCAGGCGGGATACAAAACAGCACCACCAGCTACCCGTCATACTTCAAGTTGCATGCGCGTTGGCTCTACTTGCTCACCCCGGTGGCGTACGTGGTGTACGCCACCGGGGATTTGCTGCGTCGCCGCCTTCCTGCAGCTCGAATTATTGAAGGTTATGGCTGGCGGTGTGGAATTAAGCGGTCAGACGGCTGGCGTCTTGCGCGATGACCAGTTCTTCGTTGGTCGGGATAACCACGGCAGGACGGGTGCCTTCTTTGTTGATGAAGCCAGACTTGCCGAAACGGGCAGCCAGGTTACGTTCGTGGTCAACTTCGAAGCCCAGGACGCCCAGTTTGCCCAGCGACAGTTCACGCACCATCGCGGCGTTTTCACCGATACCGCCGGTGAAGATAACGGCGTCGAGACGACCGTCCATCAGCGCGGTGTAGGAGCCGATGTATTTCGCCAGGCGGTGGCAGTAGACATCCATCGCGCGTTTAGCGTCGGCTTTTTCCTGGTAGTTGTCTTCCACGTAGCGGCAGTCGCTGGTGACTTCGGTCAGACCCAGCAGGCCGGACTCTTTGGTCAGCATTTTGTTGATCGCGTCAACGCTCATGCCCAGGGTGTCGTGCAGATGGAAGATGATTGCCGGGTCGATGTCGCCGGAGCGGGTACCCATCACCAGACCTTCCAGCGGCGTCAGCCCCATAGAGGTATCAACGCATTTACCGTTACGGATAGCGGAAACAGAACCACCGTTGCCGAGGTGGCAGGTGATGATGTTCAGCTCTTCCACCGGCTTGTTCAGGATCTTAGCGGCTTCCTGAGTCACATAGAAGTGGCTGGTGCCGTGCGCGCCGTAACGACGAACGCCATGCTCTTTGTACAGGCTGTACGGCAGGGCGTAGAGATAGGATTCTTCCGGCATGGTCTGGTGGAACGCCGTATCGAATACGGCCACGTTTTTGTCTTTCAGATGCGGGAAGGATTTCAGCGCTTCAGCGATGCCGATCAGGTGTGCCGGGTTGTGCAGCGGTGCGAAAGACGCTGCGTCTTTAATACCCTGAATCACAGACTCGTCGATCACCACGGAGCTGGTGTATTTTTCACCGCCGTGTACGATACGGTGGCCGATTGCGGTCAGCTGAGCAGACAGTTCTGGTTTTTGTGCCAGAATAGTGTTAACGATAAAGTTCAGTGCTTCACTGTGCGCGGCACCGGCGCCTAATTCAGCTTCTTGTTTGCCGCCGTCAATTTTCCATTTGATACGGGCTTCCGGCAGGTGGAAGCATTCCGCTAAACCGGACAGATATTCGTCGCCGTTAACGGCATCAAGGATAGCAAATTTCAGAGAGGAGCTACCGCAGTTCAGAACCAGTACTAACTTACTCGACATGGAAGTACCTTTTTATGATACGTGGCTAAAAAAACGTCAGTGTGTCATTAGCGTAGCGCAGGATGACCTCGACATTTATGATTAACATCATGCCTTGTTCTGTTTTCGGGCACGATGAGAGAAGTACATTTGATTTTATGCCATTTTGCATAATTTTCAGCCAATGGCAGAATATGCGATAATTTGACTAGCCTGGCAAAAGAGTCTATCCGCCCTTTCAGGCGGGCACAGGATACCTGATTGCGGCATCCTTTGCCAAAATCTTTTGAACGATGTCATGCATAGTTGGTGTTTTGCACGAATTTTTTAAGTTTTATATGTAAAGTTGAGGTAAAGCCATGTCGACCCCTGAGAAACGCCCCGTTAGCTTCTTTAGCTTGTTCAACCGCGGGCAGCATTACGCAAAGACCTGGCCTCTCGACAAGCGCCTCGCGCCGGTGTTTATCGAAAACCGCATTATTCGTGCCACCCGCTATGCTATCCGTATCATGCCGCCGATCGCCATTTTTACGCTGTGCTGGCAGATAGCCCTGGGCGGCCAGCTGGGTCCCGCCGTCGCCACCGCGCTGTTTGCCCTGAGCCTGCCGATGCAGGGATTATGGTGGTTGGGTAAGCGTTCGGTCACACCGCTACCGCCCTCCATTCTCAACTGGTTTTACGAAGTGCGCGGCAAACTGCAGGAGGCGGGGCAGGCGCTGGCGCCGGTCGAAGGCAAGCCCGATTATCAGGCGCTGGCTGACACGCTTAAGCGCGCCTTCAAACAACTGGATAAAACTTTCCTTGATGATTTGTAATTCACTACGGAAAACGCATATAAAAGAAGGCGCATGATTTATGCGCCTTCTTTATTTCACGCCCTACCGTGCTACAGGAGTCACAACATGGAAATGACCAATGCGCAGCGTCTGATTTTATCCAATCAGTACAAAATGATGACGATGCTCGACCCGGACAATGCGGAACGCTACCGTCGTCTGCAAACCATCATTGAGCGTGGGTATGGGCTGCAGATGCGCGAACTGGACCGCGAGTTTGGCCAGCTGACGGAAGAAACCTGCCGTACCGTTATCGATATCATGGAGATGTACCACGCGCTACATGTCTCCTGGACCAACCTGAAAGACGCGGCGGGTATCGACGAGCGTCGGGTTACCTTCCTCGGATTTGATGCCGCCACCGAAGCGCGTTTTCTCGGCTATGTACGCTTTATGGTCAATATTGAAGGCCGCTACAGCCATTTTGACGCCGGCACTCATGGCTTTAACTCGCAGACCCCGATGTGGGAGAAATATCAGCGGATGCTGAGCGTCTGGCACGCCTGTCCGCGCCAGTATCACCTGAGCAGTAATGAAATTAACCAAATTATCAATGCCTGAGGGAGGTGCCCGTGCAGTGTAAAGGTTTCCTGTTCGATTTAGACGGGACGCTGGTGGATTCCTTGCCGGTGGTGGAGCGTTCATGGTGTAAGTGGGGCGATCGTTTCGCCATTGACCATGATGAAATTCTCAGTTTTATTCACGGCAAGCAGGCCATTACCTCTATTCGCCATTTTATGCCGGGTCGTAGCGAGGAGGATATCCAGGCCGAATTCCGCTTCCTCGAGCAGATTGAAGCCACTGATATCGAGGGCATTGTCGCTCTGCCGGGGGCGTTAACCCTGCTGAGTACCCTCAATGAGGCTGGGATCCCATGGGCGATTGTCACTTCCGGGTCGGTGCCGGTTGCCCACGCGCGTCATCGCGCGGCAGGCCTGCCGATGCCGGAGGTCTTCATCACCGCTGAGCAGGTAAAACACGGAAAACCGGCGCCGGACGCCTATCTGCTGGGCGCCGAGCGGCTGGGACTACCGGCCGATCAGTGCGCGGTGGTAGAAGATGCGCCGGCGGGGTTGCTCTCCGGCCTGGCGGCGGGGTGTCGCACCATCGCGGTCAACGTGCCTGCCGATGCCCCTCGACTGGATGAAGCCGACCTCGTGCTGAGTAGCCTGGACGATCTGGTGATCGAACGCCAGGCGGACGGCTATGTTAATGTGCGTCTTAAAGCGTAAACGTATGATTTCGCCCCGCGTTGCCGGGGCTTTTTTATGCCACTATGTCGACTCCCACTTGTGACAAGGAAACGTTGTGAACGGTGAATTGATTTGGGTTTTATCCCTTCTGGCTATCGCGGTTGTGCTGTTTGCTACCGGCAAGGTGCGCATGGATGCTATCGCCCTGATGGTCATTGTCGCCTTCGTCCTCAGCGGCACGCTGACGCTGAATGAAGCCTTTTCCGGGTTCAGCGATCCTAACGTGATCCTGATTGCCGCCCTGTTTATTATCGGTGATGGCCTGGTGCGTACCGGGGTGGCCACCAAGATGGGGGCGTGGCTGGTGAGTGTGGCGGGCAACAGCGAAACCAAGATGCTGGTTTACCTGATGCTCACCGTCGCCGGGCTGGGTGCGTTTATGAGTTCAACCGGGGTGGTCGCCATTTTCATTCCGGTAGTGCTCAGCGTGTCGGCGCGGATGAATACCTCTCCCTCGCGGCTGATGATGCCGCTGAGCTTTGCCGGACTTATCAGCGGGATGATGACCCTGGTCGCAACGCCCCCCAACCTGGTGGTCAACAGTGAACTGCTGCGCGAAGGGCTGCACGGCTTCAGTTTTTTCAGCGTCACGCCGATTGGCCTGGTGGTGCTGATCCTGGGCATCGTCTATATGCTGGCGGTGCGCTTTATGCTGAAGACAGAGAATGGCGAATCCGCGCGTGATGGCCGTAAAAGAAGCACCTTCCGCGATCTGATCCGCGAATATCACCTCACTGGCCGCGCCCGCCGGCTGGCGATCCGTCCTGGTTCGCCGATGATCGGCCAGCGTCTTGATGATTTAAAACTGCGTGAGCGGTACTGTGCCAACGTCATCGGCGTCGAACGCTGGCGGCGGTTCCGTCGGGTGATTGTTAACGTCAACGGGGTATCGGAATTCCGCGCCCGCGACGTCCTGCTGATCGATATGTCCGCCTCCGATGTCGACTTACGCCAGTTCTGTGGTGAGCAGATGCTCGAGCCGATGGTGCTGCGCGGCGAGTATTTTGCCGATCAGGCGCTGGATGTGGGCATGGCGGAGGTGTCGCTGATCCCGGATTCGGAGATGATTGGTAAAACGGTGCGTGAGATAGCGTTCCGCACCCGGTTTGGTCTCAATATCGTCGGCATGAAGCGCGATGGCGAGGCGATGGATGGTTCCGTGGTCGATGAGCCGCTGCAGCTCGGCGATATCCTGCTGGTGGTCGGCAACTGGCGGCAAATTGCCCTGCTGGCGAAGCGTGGGCGTGATTTCGTGGTGCTCAATATGCCGGTTGAAGTGGATGACGCTTCGCCGGCACACAGCCAGGCTCCGCACGCGATTTTCTGTCTGGTGTTGATGGTAGCCCTGATGCTCACTGATGAAATTCCCAACCCGATTGCCGCGATCATCGCCTGCCTGCTGATGGGCAAATTCCGCTGCATCAACGCCGAAAGCGCCTATAAGGCGATCCACTGGCCAAGCATTATTTTGATTGTCGGGATGATGCCGTTTGCCCTGGCGTTGCAGAAAACCGGCGGGGTAGATCTGGTGGTCAAGGGACTGATGGACGTCGCCGGAAGCGAGGGGCCTTATCTGATGCTCGGCTGCCTGTTTGTAATGTGCGCGGCGATAGGCCTGTTCATCTCTAATACCGCGACCGCGGTCCTGATGGCGCCTATAGCCCTGGCAGCAGCGAAGTCAATGGGGGTGTCGCCCTATCCCTTCGCCATGGTGGTGGCGATGGCGGCTTCGGCGGCGTTTATGACTCCGGTTTCCTCGCCGGTCAACACCCTGGTGCTTGGCCCGGGTAAGTATTCCTTCAGCGACTTTGTGAAGATTGGCGTGCCCTTCACCGTACTGGTGATGGTGGTCTGCGTGCTGCTGATCCCGGTACTGTTTCCGTTTTAAGGGTGTCAGGCCGGGTAGGGCGCAACCGCTGCCCGGCCTGAAAAATTACAGTGGCGAATCCTGACTTATTTCATCCAGCGACAGCTGGAAGCTCGGGACAAACACCTGCATAAAGTAATCCATCTCTGCGCTTCGCCGCGACGCCAGCGTCTTTTCCAGACGGCCTTTGGCCAGCAGAAATTCGTTGTTACCCGCAGACAGCTCTTCGAGGCACTTCAGGTAAGCGCAGAGGGCGTCAGCCTGTTTAACGATCGACTGCTCTTCCTCACTGTAGTGATGCTCATCAATCAGCGGCTCGAAAATATCGCGCAGCTCGTCAGGGACCATATCCACCAGCTTTTGCTGAGCAATTTTCTCAATCGCCTTATATTCCTGGGCAATCTGGGAGTTGAAATATTTCACCGGGGTAGGGAGGTCGCCAGTTAATACTTCGGAGGCGTCATGGTACATCGCCAGCAGGGCGATACGTTCGGCGTTGACCTGGCCGCCAAATTTGCGGTTTTTAATTGCCGCCAGCGCATGGGCGACCATCGCCACCTGCAGACTGTGTTCGGAGACATTTTCGGTGCGCACGTTGCGCATCAGCGGCCAGCGGTTAATCAGTTTCAGGCGGGAGAGGTGGGCAAAGAAATGACTCTGACTCATAGGAACCCTTAATCAGTGACAACATCGGGTTCCATTGTGCGCAGGGATCGCCGCCGGATGCAAATGCCGGCGGCGTAGCGATTAAAGCTGGTGGTAGCCGGAGAGGAAGCGGCCAAAGCGGGAGATCGCCATCTCCAGGTCGTCTTCACGAGGCAGCGTCACAATGCGCACATGATCCGGCCACGGCCAGTTGAACGCGGTACCCTGCACCAGCAGGACTTTCTCCTGCAACAGGAAGTCGAGCACCATTTTCTGGTCGTCGTGAATATTGAAGCGTTTGGCATCGATTTTCGGGAACATATACAACGCGCCTTTTGGCTTCATGCAGGAGACACCCGGAATATCGTTGATCAGCTCCCAGGCGCGGTTGCGTTGTTCATACAGGCGCCCGCCGGGAATGATGAATTCGCTGATACTCTGGTAACCGCCCAGCGCCGTCTGGATAGCATGCTGTGCCGGCACGTTGGCGCACAGACGCATCGACGCCAGCATCTCCAGGCCTTCGATATAGCCCTTCGCGTGTTTTTTCGGGCCATTCAGCACCATCCACCCCTGACGGAAGCCGGCAACACGGTAGGTTTTCGACAGTCCGTTAAAGGTCACGGTCAGCAGATCCGGCGCCAGAGCAGCAATTGAGTGATGCTGGGCTTCGTCGTAGAGGATCTTATCGTAGATCTCATCGGCGAAAATAATCAGGTTATGCTGCCGGGCGATCTCGACGATCTCCTGCAGCAGTTCTTTGGAATAGACCGCGCCGGTGGGGTTGTTGGGGTTAATGATGACGATCCCGCGGGTGCGCGGCGTGATTTTTGCGCGGATATCGTAAAGATCCGGGAACCAGTCAGCGGATTCGTCACACAGATAGTGGACCGCTTTGCCACTGGAAAGCGACACCGCCGCCGTCCACAGTGGGTAGTCCGGCGCGGGAACCAGCATCTCATCGCCGCTGTTTAACAGCGCCTGCATCGCCTGCACAATCAGTTCGGACACGCCGTTGCCGATGTAAATATCTTCTACCGTGACATCACGCATTCCCCGGGCCTGGTAATGCTGCATGATGGCTTTGCGCGCCGAATACAACCCTTTCGAATCGCAGTAACCCTGGGCAGTAGGCAGATTGCGGATGACGTCGACGAGGATCTCGTCAGGGGCCTCGAAGCCGAATGGCGCCGGGTTGCCGATGTTCAGTTTCAGAACTTTATTGCCTTCTTCCTCAAGACGTTTCGCTTCTTTCAGAACCGGGCCACGGATGTCGTAACAGACGTTCTCTAACTTGCTGGATTTTTCGATGGGGGACATGAATCTTGACCTTTTAGCTGTTATCGCCACTCCCTGCCGTGGAAGTCAGCACGGAACAATGTACTCCGCATCCCCGCTGTTTTGAAGGCTTTGCAGGAGAAGATTTTGCTAACGCAGGATTTTAAGCGTAATTGATTTATCTGCCGCTTACGGTTTTATGTTGTAGGTTATACCTGCTTATGATGCTTTTTTTGGTCGTATATGTAGACCATATGCCTTTTTTGCCATCATTTATCTGGTTTGTTTGTGTGACGAAGGGGCGAACGAAGAATGTTGGCAGACTAAACAACGCTATCCTTAATACAATAGGGACTGATTTGTAATTTTGATGTTAAATAATATCAATAAAAAACAGTCCGCGGGGGCATTATTATTATTTTTGACAGGTAATAATCTGAGGTTTGTTAATTTATATAAAACGTTGAAAAAAATTTAAAATTATCTGAGTTAATCCTTATTTAGGCTTATAAAAAGGGCGAGAATCGGTTAGAATATCGCCGTTAATATCAGTGATAGCCGGTAAGCACTCCGGTTGGATTGATGTTTAATATATTGTTATTACAGGATTTTATTGTTCATTCTTCCCTGTGTGAACGCGCGGTGGAAGAGAGACTTTCTCACCACCACTGGCCGCTTTTCCGGAGCGACGCATGACACCTGGCTGGCCGTGGTAATAAATAACAATGAGAAATACGAACAATATATTACTCCGTGGTTCTGCGCATTTGCCCAGACGAGTACTTTGGCATGTAATAACGTTCGTCCAGTTGTTTATCCGCCATCTGACGGTGAGCACGAGGCTCAGGGAATAGCCGGAAACCTGGCGTAAAGCATCAACAAGGCAGGTCAGCGTTAGCCACCTGTAAGTGAAGAAAGATGATTAATACAACACGTCCGATACTCAACCTTGATCTCGATCTGCTGCGCACCTTTGTGGCGGTCGCTGATTTGAACACCTTCGCCGCCGCCGCCGCCGCAGTGTGTCGTACCCAGTCCGCGGTCAGCCAGCAAATGCAACGCCTGGAGCAGCTGGTCGGCAAAGAGCTTTTCGCCCGTCACGGGCGTAATAAACTGCTGACTGAGCAAGGCATCCAGCTACTGGGCTATGCCCGCAAGATCCTGCGTTTTAACGATGAAGCCTGCATGTCGCTGATGTATGGCAGCCTGCAAGGTGGATTGACCATCGGCGCGTCGGAAGAAACGGCCGATACCATCCTGCCGTTTTTATTAAACCGCATCGGCTGCTTCTATCCCAGAATGACGCTGGAGATCAAAGTGCATCCCCATGCCGCCATCATGGCGATGCTGGCCGAGGGGCGGGTGGATCTGGCGCTGACCACCCATCAGCCTCCCGGCTTTACCTCTTTCATCCTGAGAACGTCACCGACCCTCTGGTACTGTGCGGCGGAATATGTGCTGGCGAAAGGGGAGTCTATTCCCCTGATCCTGCTCGAAGAGCCAGGTCCATTCCGCCAGGATATTATTGCCGCGCTGGAGGCGGCCCGCGTCCCATGGCATCTGGCCCATGGCGCTTCGTCTCTCTCCGGGGTGAAAGCGGCGGTCAAAGCCGGGCTGGGCGTCACCGCGCGACCCGTCGAAATGATGAGCCCCGATTTGCGCGTGGCTGGCATCAGCGATGGATTGCCTGGCCTGCCGGATACCCGGTATGTGGTCAGTTGCAATCCGCAGACGGTGAGCGAGCTGCCGCAGGTGATTTTTCAGTCACTGAGTCAGGAGAGCGACCCCTGGCGAACGGGCCCGGCACTTACTCCGCAAGAGGGAGATAACACCTTCATTTTGTGAGGGCAATTTTGCTAACAAAGATCACAAAAACTGGTAACAGAATGTAAGTGCACAAAAAGAGCCTCAGGGGCGGGTTTCCCGCCTGCTGGCTCTTTTTTTTGCACTATTATTGATGTTTTGAATGTTTATTTTATTTCTTTACTGAAAAATCAGGATATTAGCGTGACCTGGCGCTCACCTTGTCGACTTTTCCCTGCACTTTCAACACTTCCTGCTAATGTTAAAAAACCGGACGGATTGTTGCCGATTTCCTGGGGTAATTAACAAAACCGTGTCACAGATCAAGAAAATACCCCTCTTTGGGGGGAGGAATCGAGGCTAAATCCTGTCAAAATAGAAGGGATTTTTGATTTACGACGGAAACGGACACGATTCAACAACACTAAAACCGAACAGTATGCAAGGTTATTTCGCATAAAAGGGCATTTAATGTTAATGAAAAGATTCCAATGTAAATTAATGTTATGAAAACTTTTGTTAAAGTTGACAAAAGGTTAAAGAAAGGGGTAAAAAGCCACGGCATCTGGGCTTCTCACATCAACCAGGGACGCTTTTTTGCACGGTTTTTTTTATTCCTCCCGTGAAACGCTGTGGCGTTCATCTGCCAGTAAGAGCAGAGGGTTTTGGCGCTACACTTTTTTGGTTAAGCAATGCGTATGTCAACATCCACTGAAGTCATCGCTCATCATTGGGCATTCGCTATATTTCTCATCATCGCTATCGGCCTGTGCTGCCTCATGCTCGTCGGCGGCTGGTACCTTGGCGGTCGCGCGCGCGCGCGTAGCAAAAACACGCCGTTTGAATCGGGGATTGACTCCGTTGGTTCGGCCCGCTTACGTCTTTCTGCGAAGTTTTATCTGGTTGCCATGTTCTTCGTTATCTTCGACGTGGAAGCCCTGTATCTCTACGCATGGTCGACTTCTATCCGCGAGAGCGGCTGGGTCGGCTTTGTGGAAGCCGCAATTTTCATTTTAGTGCTACTGGCTGGTCTGGTTTATCTCGTTCGCATCGGCGCACTGGACTGGACGCCTGCGCGTTCCCGTCGCACGCTGGTTAACCCGGAAACAGACAGTCCCACTAACCGTCATATGCAGTAAAAGCGAGGCAATAAGATGGATTATACGCTCACCCGCATAGATCCTAACGGTGAGAACGACCGTTACCCCCTGCAGAAACAGGAGATCGTCACCGACCCCCTGGAGCAGGAAGTCAATAAAAGCGTGTATATGGGGAAACTCGAGCACGCGCTGCATGACATGGTGAACTGGGGCCGTAAGAACTCAATTTGGCCGTATAACTTCGGCCTTTCTTGCTGTTATGTGGAAATGGTGACGTCATTCACTGCGGTGCATGACGTTGCGCGTTTTGGGGCAGAAGTTCTGCGCGCCTCTCCGCGTCAGGCGGACCTGATGGTGGTCGCTGGAACCTGCTTTACCAAAATGGCGCCGGTTATTCAGCGTCTGTACGATCAGATGCTGGAGCCGAAGTGGGTGATCTCTATGGGCGCCTGCGCTAACTCCGGCGGCATGTACGACATCTACTCCGTCGTCCAGGGCGTGGATAAATTCATTCCGGTCGATGTGTACATCCCGGGCTGCCCGCCGCGTCCGGAGGCCTATATGCAGGCGCTGATGCTGCTGCAGGAGTCCATTGGTAAAGAACGTCGTCCGCTCTCATGGGTGGTTGGCGATCAGGGCGTTTATCGCGCCAATATGCAGTCGGAACGCGAGCGTAAACGCGGCGAACGTATTGCAGTGACCAATCTGCGGACGCCGGACGAGATTTAATTTGCGCCTGCGGGCGGGAGTACCACTTCGCAAATCAATCTACAACAACGCGAAGTCTCGCCCGGCAGTCACCACGGACCTTTTGCAATGGTGAACAATATGACCGATTTAACCGCGCATGACGCCGCACCAGCCTGGCAAACCCGCGATCACCTTGATGACCCGGTGATCGGCGAACTGCGCAACCGCTTTGGGCCGGATGCCTTTACCGTTCAGCCAACCCGCACCGGCGTACCGGTGGTGTGGGTGAAGCGTGAGCAACTGCTTGAGGTGGGTGATTTCCTGAAGAAATTGCCGAAGCCTTACGTGATGTTGTTTGACCTGCACGGCATGGACGAACGTCTGCGCACCCACCGCGATGGCCTGCCCGCCGCGGATTTTTCCGTTTTCTATCATCTGATTTCTATCGACCGCAACCGCGACATCATGCTCAAGGTGGCGCTGTCTGAAAACGATCTGCATCTGCCGACTTTCACCAAACTGTTCCCCAACGCCAACTGGTATGAGCGTGAAACCTGGGAAATGTTTGGCATGACCTTCGATGGCCACCCGAACCTGCGCCGTATCATGATGCCGCCGACCTGGGAAGGCCACCCGCTGCGTAAAGACTATCCGGCGCGCGCTACCGAATTCGATCCGTTTGAGCTGACCAAAGCCAAGCAGGATCTGGAGATGGAAGCGTTGACCTTCAAACCGGAAGAGTGGGGCATGAAGCGCAGCACCGACAACGAGGACTTCATGTTCCTCAACCTCGGTCCGAACCACCCGTCTGCCCACGGTGCATTCCGTATTATTCTGCAGCTGGATGGCGAAGAGATCGTCGACTGCGTACCGGACATCGGTTATCACCACCGCGGCGCCGAGAAGATGGGCGAGCGTCAGTCCTGGCACAGCTACATCCCGTATACCGACCGTATTGAATACCTCGGCGGCTGCGTCAACGAGATGCCGTACGTGCTGGCGGTGGAAAAACTGGCCGGGATCACCGTGCCGGATCGCGTGAACGTGATCCGCGTGATGCTCTCCGAACTGTTCCGCATCAACAGCCACCTGCTGTATATCTCGACCTTTATTCAGGACGTCGGCGCGATGACGCCGGTCTTCTTCGCCTTTACCGATCGGCAGAAAATTTACGATCTGGTGGAAGCGATTACCGGGTTCCGTATGCACCCGGCGTGGTTCCGCATCGGCGGTGTCGCGCACGATCTGCCGCGCGGCTGGGATCGCCTGCTGCGTGAATTCCTCGAGTGGATGCCGAAGCGTCTGGACTCCTATGAGAAGGCCGCCCTGCGCAACACCATTCTGAAAGGCCGTTCCGTCGGCGTGGCAGCCTATACCGCCAAAGAGGCGCTGGAGTGGGGCACCACCGGCGCAGGCCTGCGCGCCACCGGTATCGGCTTCGACGTGCGTAAATGGCGTCCTTATTCTGGCTATGAAAACTTCGACTTCGAAGTCCCGACCGGGGGCGGCGTCTCTGACTGCTACACCCGCGTGATGCTGAAAGTCGAAGAGCTGCGCCAGAGCCTGCGCATTCTTCAGCAGTGCCTCGATAACATGCCGGAAGGCCCGTTCAAAGCGGATCACCCGCTGACCACGCCGCCGCCGAAAGAGCGCACGCTGCAGCATATCGAAACCCTGATCACCCACTTCCTGCAGGTATCGTGGGGCCCGGTGATGCCGGCCAACGAATCCTTCCAGATGATTGAGGCGACCAAAGGGATTAACAGTTACTACCTGACCAGCGACGGCAGCACCATGAGCTACCGTACCCGCGTGCGTACGCCGAGTTTTGCGCATCTGCAGCAGATCCCGTCGGCGATCCGCGGCAGCCTGGTATCCGACCTGATCGTCTATCTGGGTAGTATCGATTTTGTTATGTCAGACGTGGACCGCTAATTATGCACGAGAATCAACAACCACAAACCGAGGCTTTTGAGCTGAGTGCGGCTGAGCGTGAGGCTATTGAGCACGAGAAGCACCACTACGAAGACCCGCGTGCGGCGTCCATCGAAGCGCTGAAAATTGTCCAAAAACAGCGCGGCTGGGTGCCGGATGGCGCGATCTATGCGATCGCCGATGTGCTGGGGATCCCGGCCAGCGACGTCGAAGGCGTGGCAACATTTTACAGCCAGATTTTCCGTCAGCCGGTTGGCCGTCACGTGATCCGCTACTGCGACAGCGTGGTGTGCCATATCACCGGTTATCAAGGTATTCAGGCTGCGATTGAGAAGAAGCTCAATATCAAGCCAGGGCAGACCACCTTCGATGGCCGCTTCACGCTGCTGCCGACCTGTTGCCTGGGCAACTGCGACAAGGGACCGACCATGATGATTGATGAGGATACTCACAGTCATCTGACGCCGGAGGCAATTCCTGACCTGCTGGAGCAGTACAAATGAAAACCGTAATTCGTACTGCGGAAACGCATCCGCTCACCTGGCGTCTGCGCGACGACAAGCAGCCGGTATGGCTGGACGAATATCGCAGCAAAAACGGTTACGAAGGGGCACGTAAAGCCCTGACCGGGATGGCGCCGGATGAGATTGTCACGGCGGTAAAAGACGCTGGCCTGAAAGGGCGCGGCGGCGCGGGCTTCTCCACGGGTCTGAAGTGGAGCCTGATGCCGAAAGACGAATCCATGAACATCCGTTACCTGCTGTGTAACGCCGATGAAATGGAGCCGGGCACCTATAAAGACCGTCTGCTGATGGAGCAGCTGCCGCACCTGCTGGTGGAAGGCATGCTGATCTCCGCGTTTGCGCTGAAAGCGTACCGCGGCTACATCTTCCTGCGCGGCGAATATATCGAAGCGGCCCAGCATCTGCGTCGCGCGATTGCCGAAGCCACTGAAGCGGGCCTGTTGGGGAAAAACATCCTTGGCACCGGGTTTGACTTCGAACTGTTTGTGCACACCGGGGCAGGGCGCTATATCTGCGGTGAAGAGACGGCGCTGATCAACTCCCTGGAAGGCCGCCGTGCTAACCCGCGCTCCAAACCGCCGTTCCCGGCGAGCTCCGGCGTGTGGGGCAAGCCGACCTGCGTCAACAACGTGGAAACCCTGTGCAACGTGCCGGCGATCCTCGCCAACGGCGTCGAGTGGTACCAGAACATTTCCACCAGCAAAGATGCTGGCACCAAGCTGATGGGCTTCTCCGGCCGGGTGAAGAATCCAGGCGTCTGGGAGCTGCCGTTCGGCACCACCGCGCGTGAGATCCTCGAAGATTACGCCGGCGGCATGCGCGATGGTCTGAAGTTTAAAGCCTGGCAGCCGGGTGGGGCAGGGACCGACTTCCTGACCGAAGCGCACCTCGATCTGCCGATGGAGTTCGAAAGTATTGGTAAAGCGGGCAGCCGTCTGGGCACCTCGCTGGCGATGGCCGTTGACCACGAGATCAACATGGTCTCGCTGGTGCGCAACCTTGAAGAGTTCTTTGCCCGCGAGTCCTGCGGCTGGTGTACGCCGTGCCGTGATGGTCTGCCGTGGAGCGTGAAGATCCTGCGCGCCCTGGAGCGCGGCGAAGGCCAGCCTGGCGATATCGAAACGCTTGAGCAACTGTGTCGATTCCTGGGCCCGGGTAAAACCTTCTGCGCGCACGCGCCGGGCGCAGTCGAACCGCTACAGAGCGCGATTAAATATTTCCGCGAAGAATTCGAGGCTGGCATTAAGCAGCAGTTCAGCAATACCCATGCAATCAACGGGATTCAGCCGAACCTGCTTAAGACGCGCTGGTAATCAAAGGTTTTTTATTTTTGGAAGCACGCAAATGGCTACGATTCATGTAGACGGCAAAGAATACGAGGTCAACGGGGCGGACAACCTGCTAGAGGCTTGTCTCTCTCTTGGTCTTGATATTCCCTACTTTTGCTGGCACCCGGCGCTAGGGAGCGTCGGTGCTTGCCGCCAGTGTGCGGTGAAGCAATATCAGAACGCGGAAGACACGCGTGGTCGCCTGGTGATGTCCTGTATGACTCCGGCATCCGACGGCACCTTTATTTCTATTGACGACGGCGAAGCGAAGCAGTTCCGCGAAAGCGTGGTGGAGTGGTTGATGACTAACCACCCGCACGACTGCCCGGTCTGTGAAGAAGGGGGCAACTGCCACCTGCAGGATATGACGGTGATGACCGGCCATAGTTTCCGCCGCTATCGTTTCACCAAGCGTACCCACCGCAATCAGGATCTGGGGCCGTTTATTTCGCACGAAATGAACCGCTGCATCGCCTGTTACCGCTGCGTGCGCTACTACAAAGATTATGCCGACGGCACCGACCTGGGCGTCTATGGCGCGCACGACAACGTCTACTTCGGTCGCCCGGAAGATGGCACCCTGGAAAGCGAGTTCTCCGGCAACCTGGTGGAAGTCTGCCCGACCGGCGTCTTCACCGACAAAACGCACTCCGAGCGTTACAACCGTAAGTGGGACATGCAGTTTGCGCCGAGCATCTGCCAGCAGTGTTCCATCGGCTGCAACATCAGCCCGGGCGAACGCTATGGCGAGCTGCGTCGTATCGAAAACCGCTATAACGGGACCGTTAACCGCTACTTCCTCTGCGACCGCGGTCGCTTCGGCTATGGCTATGTCAACCTGAAAGACCGTCCGCGTCAGCCGGTGCAGCGCCGCGGCGACGATCTGATCACTCTCAACGCCGAGCAGGCGATGCAGGGCGCGGCAGATATCCTGCGCCAGTCGAAGAAAGTGATCGGTATTGGCTCCCCGCGCGCCAGCATCGAAAGCAACTTTGCGCTGCGTGAGCTGGTGGGCGCCGACAACTTCTATACCGGCATCGCCAAAGGCGAACAAGCGCGCCTGCAGATGATGCTGAAAGTGCTGCGTGAAGGTGGGGTCCATACCCCAAGCCTGCGCGATATCGAATCCTACGATGCGGTACTGGTGCTGGGCGAAGACATTACCCAGACCGGCGCGCGCGTGGCCCTGGCAGTCCGCCAGGCGGTGAAAGGGAAAGCACGCGAAATGGCAGCGGCGCAGAAAGTAGCCGACTGGCAGATCGCCGCGATCCTCAACATCGGGCAGCGCGCCAAGCACCCGTTATTCGTCACCAACATCGATGACACCCGCCTGGATGACATTGCCGCGTGGACCTACCGCGCGCCGGTGGAAGATCAGGCGCGTCTGGGCTTCGCTATCGCCCATGCGCTGGATGACAGCGCGCCGGCGGTTGATGGCCTGAGCCAGGACCTGAAGGGTAAGGTTGACGTGATTGTCCAGGCGCTGGCCGGGGCGAAAAAACCGCTGATTATCTCCGGTACTAACGCTGGCAGCATGGAGATCATCCAGGCCGCCGCTAACGTCGCAAAAGCCCTGAAAGGCCGCGGCGCCGACGTCGGCGTGACCATGGTCGCCCGCGCGGTGAACAGCGTCGGTCTGGGCATGATCGGCGGCGGCTCGCTTGAAGAGGCGCTGGACGAACTGGAAAGCGGCGCCGCCGACGCGGTTATCGTGCTGGAAAACGACCTTCACCGTCATGCTTCCGCCGCGCGCGTTGACGCTGCGCTGGCGAAAGCCCCGCTGGTGATGGTGGTTGACCATCAGCGCACCGCGATTATGGACAAAGCGCACCTGGTGCTCTCTGCCGCAAGCTTTGCGGAAAGCGACGGGACTGTGGTGAACAACGAAGGCCGCGCCCAGCGTTTCTTCCAGGTTTACGATCCGGCTTACTACGATGCGAAAACCGTGATGCTGGAGAGCTGGCGCTGGCTGCATTCGCTGCACAGCACCGTCAACAACCGTCAGGTTGACTGGACGCAGCTGGACCACGTCATCGATGCGGCGATTGCCGCGCTGCCGCAGCTGGCGGGCATTAAAGATGCCGCGCCGGATGCGACCTTCCGCATCCGCGGTCAGAAGCTGGCGCGTGAACCACACCGCTACAGCGGCCGCACGGCGATGCGCGCCAACATCAGCGTGCACGAGCCGCGTCAGCCGCAGGATAAAGACACCATGTTCGCCTTCTCCATGGAAGGGAACAACCAGCCGTCCGCCCCGCGTTCGCAGATCCCGTTCGCCTGGGCGCCGGGCTGGAACTCCCCGCAGGCATGGAACAAGTTCCAGGATGAAGTGGGCGGGAAACTGCGCCACGGCGATCCGGGTGTTCGACTGTTTGAAGCGTCCGCCAACGGGCTGGAGTATTTCACCGCGGTGCCGGCCAGCTTCCAGGCGGAAGAGGGCAAATGGCGTATCGCGCCGTATTACCACCTGTTTGGTAGCGATGAGCTGTCACAGCGCGCGCCGGTGTTCGAGAGCCGGATGCCTGAGCCGTACATCAAGCTGAATCCGGCGGATGCCGCGAAGCTGGGCGTTAACGCGGGGGCAATGCTCTCCTTTAGCGTGGAAGGCCAGACCCTGCGTCTGCCGCTGGTTATCTCTGAAGGCCTGACCGCAGGACAGGTTGGCTTACCGATGGGCATGCCGGGCATTGCGCCGGTGCTGACCGGATCGCGTATTGATTCACTGCAGGAGGCGAAAGCATGAGCTGGTTAACGCCGGATCTTATCGACATTCTGTTAAGCATCCTGAAGGCCGTGGTCATTCTGCTGGTGGTCGTCACCTGCGGCGCGTTCATGAGCTTCGGCGAGCGTCGTCTGCTCGGCTTGTTCCAGAACCGCTACGGACCTAACCGCGTCGGCTGGGGCGGTTCGCTGCAGCTGGTCGCTGACATGATCAAGATGTTCTTCAAAGAGGACTGGATCCCGCGCTTCTCCGATCGCGTGATCTTTACTCTGGCGCCGGTTATCGCCTTTACCTCGCTGCTGCTGGCCTTTGCTATCGTGCCGGTCAGCCCGACGTGGGTGGTGGCTGACCTGAACATCGGCATCCTGTTCTTCCTGATGATGGCAGGCCTGGCGGTCTATGCGGTGCTGTTCGCCGGCTGGTCGAGCAACAACAAATACTCGCTGCTGGGGGCGATGCGTGCTTCCGCGCAGACCCTGAGCTACGAAGTGTTTCTCGGTCTCTCCCTGATGGGCGTGGTGGCGCAGGCGGGGTCATTCAATATGACCGATATCGTCAACAACCAGGCGCATCTGTGGAACGTCATTCCGCAGTTCTTCGGCTTCGTCACTTTCGCCATCGCCGGCGTGGCGGTGTGTCACCGTCACCCGTTCGACCAGCCGGAAGCGGAGCAGGAACTGGCCGATGGTTACCACATTGAATATTCCGGCATGAAATTCGGTCTGTTCTTCGTCGGTGAATACATCGGTATCGTCACCGTTTCAGCGCTGATCGTCACGCTGTTCTTCGGCGGCTGGAATGGCCCGTGGTTACCACCTTTCATCTGGTTCGCGCTGAAAACCGCGTTCTTCATGATGATGTTCATTTTGATCCGCGCATCATTACCGCGTCCGCGCTATGACCAGGTAATGTCCTTTGGCTGGAAGGTATGCCTGCCGTTAACGCTGGTCAACTTGTTGGTAACGGCGGCTGTCATTCTCTGGCAGGCGCAATAAGGGGTGAATTGAACATGACCTTAAAAGAATTATTGGTGGGGTTCGGCACCCAGGTCCGTAGTATCTGGATGATTGGCCTGCATGCCTTCGCCAAACGTGAAACCCGGATGTATCCGGAAGAGCCGGTCTATCTGCCGCCGCGCTACCGCGGCCGCATCGTGCTGACCCGCGATCCGGACGGTGCAGAGCGCTGCGTTGCCTGTAACCTGTGTGCGGTAGCCTGCCCGGTGGGCTGTATCTCGCTGCAGAAAGCAGAGACCAAAGATGGCCGCTGGTATCCGGAGTTCTTCCGCATCAACTTCTCACGCTGCATTTTCTGCGGCCTGTGCGAAGAAGCGTGCCCGACCACGGCGATCCAGTTGACCCCGGACTTCGAACTGGGTGAATACAAGCGTCAGGATCTGGTGTACGAAAAAGAGGATCTGCTGATTTCCGGTCCGGGCAAATACCCGGAATATAACTTCTACCGGATGGCGGGTATGGCAATCGACGGCAAAGATAAAGGTGAAGCGGAAAACGAAGCTAAGCCAATCGACGTCAAGAGCCTGTTACCGTAAGGAGAGGGCAATGGAATTCGCTTTTTATATCTGTGGCCTGATAGCCATCCTCGCAACCTTGCGGGTCGTCACCCACACCAATCCGGTGCATGCGCTGCTGTACCTGATTATTTCGCTGCTGGCGATTGCCGGGGTGTTCTTTTCGCTGGGCGCTTACTTTGCTGGTGCGCTGGAAATCATCGTCTACGCCGGGGCCATTATGGTGCTGTTCGTCTTTGTGGTGATGATGCTCAACCTGGGCGGCAGCGAGATCGAACAGGAACGCAAATGGCTGCAGCCGGGGATCTGGATTGGCCCGGCCATCCTTTCCGCGGTGCTGCTGGTGGTTATCGTTTACGCCATCCTGGGCATTAACGACCAGGGTATCGACGGCGCGGCGATCAACGCCAAAGAAGTGGGTATTGCGCTGTTTGGGCCGTACGTCCTGGCGGTGGAGCTGGCCTCCATGCTGCTGCTGGCGGGCCTGGTGGTCGCCTTCCACATCGGCCGCGAAGAGCGTGCCGGCGAGGTGCTGAGCAACCGCGTGAACGACAGCGACAAAAGAAAAACGGAGGAACACGCATGATCCCCTTAACACATGGACTGATCCTCGCGGCCATCCTGTTTGTGCTTGGTCTGACGGGGCTGGTGATCCGCCGCAATCTGCTGTTTATGTTGATTAGCCTGGAAATCATGATTAACGCCGCCGCGCTGGCCTTTGTGGTGGCGGGTAGCTACTGGGGCCAGGCAGATGGTCAGATAATGTATATCCTCGCCATCAGCCTCGCGGCTGCGGAAGCGAGTATCGGCCTGGCGCTGCTGCTGCAGCTCCATCGTCGCCGCCAGAACCTGAACATCGATTCAGTAAGTGAGTTGCGTGGATGAACATGCTTGCCTTAACCATTCTTTTGCCATTGATTGGCTTTGTGCTGCTGGCCTTCTCCCGCGGGCGCTGGTCGGAAAACCTTTCCGCCACCGTTGGCATGGGGTCGGTAGGCCTGGCGGCGCTGGTCACCGCGTACGTTGGCGTCGACTTTTTCGCTAACGGCAAACAAGCGGTCAGCGTACCGCTGTGGAACTGGATGTCGGTCGGTGATTTCAACATCGGCTTCAACCTGGTGCTGGATGGCCTGTCGCTGACCATGCTCTCTGTGGTGACCGGCGTCGGCTTCCTGATCCACATGTTCGCCTCCTGGTACATGCGCGGCGAAGAGGGCTACTCTCGCTTCTTCGCTTACACCAACCTGTTTATCGCCAGCATGGTCGTTCTGGTACTGGCCGATAACCTGCTGTTGATGTACCTCGGCTGGGAAGGTGTGGGCCTCTGTTCTTACCTGCTGATCGGTTTCTACTACACCGATCCGAAGAACAATGCCGCAGCGATGAAAGCCTTCGTGGTCACCCGCGTCGGCGACGTGTTCCTCGCCTTCGCGCTGTTCATTCTTTATAACGAACTGGGCACCCTGAACTTCCGTGAAATGGTAGAGCTGGCGCCGCAGCACTTCGCTAATGGCAGCACCACGCTGCAGTGGGCGACGCTGATGCTGCTCGGCGGCGCGGTAGGTAAATCCGCTCAGCTGCCGCTGCAAACGTGGCTTGCCGATGCGATGGCTGGCCCGACGCCGGTCTCCGCTCTGATCCACGCGGCCACCATGGTGACCGCGGGCGTGTACCTGATTGCCCGTACCCACGGCCTGTTCCTGATGACGCCGGAAGTGCTGCATCTGGTGGGTATCGTTGGTGCGGTAACGCTGGTGCTGGCGGGCTTCGCCGCGCTGGTGCAGACCGACATCAAACGTGTGCTGGCTTACTCGACCATGAGTCAGATTGGCTACATGTTCCTCGCGCTGGGCGTACAGGCATGGGATGCGGCGATTTTCCACCTGATGACCCACGCGTTCTTTAAAGCGCTGCTGTTCCTGTCGTCTGGCTCGGTCATTCTGGCCTGCCATCACGAACAGAACATCTTCAAGATGGGCGGCCTGCGCAAATCTATTCCGCTGGTGTATGTCTGCTTCCTGGTGGGGGGCGCGGCGCTGTCCGCTCTGCCGCTTATCACCGCAGGCTTCTTCAGTAAGGATGAGATTCTGGCGGGCGCGATGGCCAACGGCCATATCAATCTGATGGTGGCGGGCCTGGTCGGCGCCTTTATGACCTCGCTGTACACCTTCCGTATGATTTTCATCGTGTTCCACGGTAAAGAGCAAATTCACGCGCACGCAGGGAAGGGGATTACCCATCATCTGCCGCTGATCGTTCTGCTGGTGCTGTCCACCTTTGTTGGCGCGCTGATTGTGCCGCCGCTGGAGGGCGTACTGCCGCAGACCACTGAGCTTGCGCACGGCAGCGTGATGACGCTGGAAATTACCTCCGGGATTATCGCGATTGCCGGCATCCTGATCGCCGCATGGTTGTGGCTGGGTAAACGTACCCTGGTGACCTCCATCGCCAACAGCGCGCCTGGCCGCTTCTTCGGTACCTGGTGGTTCCATGCCTGGGGCTTCGACTGGTTATACGACAAGGTGTTCGTGAAACCTTTCCTCGGGATTGCCTGGCTGCTGAAGAGCGATCCGCTGAATGCGTTGATGAATATCCCGGCGATTCTGTCCCGCTTCGCAGGCAAAGGTCTGCTGGTGAGCGAGAACGGTTATCTGCGCTGGTATGTGGCATCAATGAGCATCGGCGCGGTGGTGGTGCTGGCGCTGCTGATGGTATTGCGTTGAGTTTGAGGATTGGGATTGTTTCGCCCGGCGGCGCGGTGCTTGCCGGGCCTACGGGACCGTAGGTCGGGCAAGCGTTAGCGTCACCCGACAAAACAAGCCTCAATCCGAAGTGAATTTTCTGTGAGAATTCGTTGAAAATCAGGTCGTAAAGGACAGGCGTTATCGGCGAAGTCAGAGTGGACACCGCCTGCGCGGAGCAACCGGAGCGTATTAAAATGCGTGAGGATTGTGAGCACAGCCGACGTTCGCTATGACGAGTAAGATAGCCTGAACCGGACTTAAATAAGGAATAAAAATCACCATGTTATTGCCTTGGTTGATATTAATCCCCTTTATCGGCGGCTTCCTGTGCTGGCAGACCGAACGCTTTGGCGTGAAAGTGCCGCGCTGGATCGCGCTGATTACCATGGGACTGACGCTGGCGCTTGGCCTGCAGCTGTGGATGCAGGGCGGCTATTCTCTGACGCAATCCGCGGGTATTCCGCAATGGCAGTCGGAATTCGTGCTGCCGTGGATCCCACGCTTCGGCATTAGCATCCATCTGGCGATCGACGGCCTGTCGCTGCTGATGGTGGTGCTGACCGGTCTCCTCGGCGTGCTGGCGGTACTCTGTTCGTGGCGTGAAATCGAAAAATACCAGGGCTTCTTCCACCTCAACCTGATGTGGATCCTGGGCGGCGTCATCGGCGTGTTCCTCGCCATCGACATGTTCCTGTTCTTCTTCTTCTGGGAAATGATGTTGGTGCCGATGTACTTCCTGATCGCGCTGTGGGGTCATAAAGCCTCGGACGGTAAAACGCGTATCACGGCGGCCACCAAGTTCTTCATTTATACCCAGGCGAGCGGTCTGGTGATGCTGATCGCCATTCTGGCGCTGGCCTTCGTCCACTTCAACGCGACCGGCGTGTGGACCTTCAACTATGAAGATCTGCTGAAAACGCCGATGTCCCACGGCGTGGAATACCTGCTGATGCTGGGCTTCTTCATCGCCTTCGCGGTGAAAATGCCGGTGGTACCGCTGCACGGCTGGCTGCCGGACGCTCACTCTCAGGCGCCGACTGCCGGTTCCGTCGACCTCGCGGGCATCTTGCTGAAAACTGCGGCCTACGGTCTGCTGCGCTTTGCGCTGCCGCTGTTCCCGAACGCCTCCGCCGAGTTTGCGCCCATCGCCATGTGGCTGGGCGTGATTGGTATCTTCTACGGCGCGTGGATGGCCTTCGCCCAGACCGATATCAAACGTCTGATCGCTTATACCTCCGTTTCCCACATGGGTTTCGTGCTGATTGCTATCTACACCGGTAGCCAGCTGGCTTATCAGGGGGCGGTGATCCAGATGATCGCCCACGGTCTGTCCGCGGCCGGTCTGTTTATTCTGTGCGGCCAGCTGTACGAACGTCTGCACACCCGCGATATGCGTCAGATGGGCGGTTTGTGGAGCAAAATTAAATGGCTGCCGGCAATGTCAATGTTCTTCGCCGTCGCCACCCTGGGGATGCCGGGCACCGGTAACTTTGTCGGCGAATTTATGATCCTGTTCGGCAGCTATAAAGTGGTGCCGGTGATCACCGTTATCTCGACCTTTGGTCTGGTATTCGCTTCCGTTTATTCGCTGTCGATGCTGCATCGCGCCTACTTCGGTAAAGCGAAAAGCGAAATCGCGGCGAAAGCGCTGCCGGGGATGTCCCTGCGTGAACTGTCTATCATCCTGCTGCTGGTGGTGCTGCTGGTGCTGTTGGGCTTCTTCCCGCAGCCGATCCTCGACACCTCGCATGCTGCGATGAGCAACATTCAGCAGTGGTTTGTTAATTCTGTTTCTACTACAAGGCCGTAATTCGCCATGACAATAACTCCACAACAACTGATCGCACTGCTACCGCTGCTGATCGTCGGCTTGACGGTGGTGGTTGTGATGCTCTCCATTGCGTGGCGACGCAATCATTTTCTCAATGCCACGCTGTCGGTTCTCGGGCTTAACGCTGCGCTGGTCTCGCTCTGGTTTGTTGGTCAGAACGGGGCGATGGACGTTACGCCAATGATCCGCGTTGACGGCTACGCCATGCTCTACACCGGGCTGGTGTTGCTGGCGAGCCTCGCGACCTGTACTTTCGCCTACCCGTGGCTTGAGGGTTACAAGGACAACAAAGAAGAGTTCTACCTGCTGGTGCTGATCGCCGCGCTGGGCGGCATTCTGCTGGCCGGTGCGAATCATCTGGCGGCGCTGTTCCTCGGTATCGAACTGATTTCGCTACCGCTGTTCGGCCTGGTCGGCTACGCCTTCCGCCAGAAGCGTTCGCTGGAAGCGAGCATCAAATACACTATCCTCTCCGCTGCAGCCTCGTCTTTCCTGCTGTTCGGTATGGCGCTGGTGTATGCGAACTCCGGCAACCTGTCCTTCCTCGCGCTGGGTAAAAGCCTGGCGGACAATACGCTGCACGAGCCGCTGCTGCTGGCGGGCCTCGGTCTGATGATCGTCGGTCTTGGCTTTAAACTGTCGCTGGTGCCGTTCCATCTGTGGACGCCGGACGTTTACCAGGGCGCGCCTGCGCCGGTCTCCACCTTCCTGGCGACCGCCAGCAAGATCGCCATCTTCGGCGTGGTGATGCGTCTGTTCCTGTACATGCCGGTGGGCAACAGTGAAGCGGTACGCGTTGTGCTGGGCCTGATCGCCTTCGCCTCTATCATCTTCGGTAACCTGATGGCGCTGAGCCAAACCAACATTAAGCGTCTGCTCGGCTACTCTTCCATCTCCCACCTCGGCTATCTGCTGGTGGCGTTAATCGCCCTGCAGAGCGGCGAAATGTCGATGGAAGCCGTTGGCGTCTACCTGGCCGGTTATCTGTTCAGCAGCCTTGGTGCGTTCGGCGTGGTCAGCCTGATGTCCAGCCCGTACCGCGGTCCGGATGCGGACTCGCTGTTCTCCTACCGCGGCCTGTTCTGGCACCGTCCGATCCTGTCAGCGGTCATGACGGTGATGATGCTGTCGCTGGCCGGTATTCCGATGACCCTCGGCTTTATCGGTAAGTTCTACGTGCTGGCCGTCGGTGTGCATGCGCACCTGTGGTGGCTGGTTGCCGCAGTGGTTGTCGGCTCAGCGATTGGTCTCTACTACTATCTGCGAGTGGCAGTCAGCCTGTACCTGAGCGCACCCGAGCAACTGAACCGCGATGCGCCGTCGAACTGGCAGTACAGCGCTGGCGGTATCGTGGTGCTGATCTCCGCCCTGCTGGTGCTGGTGCTTGGTATCTGGCCGCAGCCGCTGATTAGCATCGTGCAGCTGGCGACGCCGCTGATGTAATCTGCGCTATAAATAAAAAAACCGCCGGGATGGCGGTTTTTTTATGCCCGGATTTTACGCCATCTTGTAGACCATAAAGTCTTCCGCCAATAGCGTATTGGCGAAAATCTCCCGGCATTCCGCCAGCATCTTCAGACAGCCTTCGGCATCGTAGCGCGAGCTAAAGTGGGTAGCGATTAGCGTGCCGACCCCCGCTTCTTTGGCAAGCGCCGCGGTCTGCTGGCTTGAGGAGTGGCCGCGGCTATTGGCTTTCTCCGCCATCGCCTGCTCAAGGGTGGTTTCGTGGACCATCACATCCGCCCCGCGAGCCATCTCCAGCGCCTGCGGGCAGGGGGCGGTATCGCCAAAGATGGCCAGCGTTTTACCCGGCGTCGCTGGCCCCAGATAGCGGCTGCCGTCGATGACCCGGCCATCTTCCAGCTCAACGCGCTGGCCGAGCTTGAGTTGATGAAACAGCGGCCCCGGACGCACGCCATCGGCAATCAGTTGGGCGGCGTCGAGGGTGCCGGGCTTGTCATGCTGCTCAATGCGATACCCGTAGCACTCCACCGGATGGCTGAGCGGGTACGCAGTGACCCGATAGCCCTCTTCGTCGAACACCAGACCAGGGCCGACTTCGATGATGGTGAGCGGATAGTCGGTCCACGAACCGCTCAGACGCAGCGCGGTCTCAACAAACTCTTTGAGCCCTTTTGGCCCGTAGAGGGTGAGGGGCAGAGAGTTCCCCTGCATCGAACGGCTGCACAACAGGCCGGGCAGGCCGAACAGGTGGTCGCCGTGCAGGTGAGTGATGAAAATTTTATTCAGTTTGCCGGGGTGATAGGGCGTGCGAAGAAACTGATGCTGGGTCCCTTCACCGCAGTCAAACAACCACATTTCGGCGCGGGTCGGCTGTTGCAAATTCAGTATTATCGACGTCATATTACGCGTACGGGTCGGCACCCCGGCGGATGTTCCTAAAAAAGTTAATTCCATCGTCCAGTGTCCTCAGGGCGAGTCGCAAAGTATCAGTATATCAATAAGGAGCTACAGATGATGACCTGGCAGGATCTCCACCATAGTGAACTCACCGTTCCCCAGCTGTATGCGCTGCTGAAATTGCGCAGTGAAGTTTTTGTCGTGGAGCAGCAGTGCGCCTATCAGGATGTCGACGGCGATGATTTGGTCGGTGAAAATCGCCATCTGCTCGGCTGGCGCGATGGCGAACTGCTGGCCTACGCGCGGATCCTCAAAAGCGAAGAGGCGTTTGCGCCGGTGGTGATTGGCCGGGTTATCGTTAGCCCCGCCGCCCGCGGTGAGAAGCTCGGCTATCAGCTGATGGAGCAGGCGCTGGCCAGTTGTCAGCAGTACTGGCCGCAAAAGGCAATTTACCTCGGGGCGCAGGCGCACCTGCAATCCTTTTACGCCCACTTCGGTTTTACGCCGGTGACCGAGGTCTATGATGAGGATGGCATCCCCCACATTGGCATGGCGCGAGAAAAGCGCGCTATCTGACCCCTCTGCACCCTCGTCCACACGCTGCTTTGGCCCGGCGAGCGGGTAAGATAAAACCCGCTCCCTCGTCATGGGTACTGCTATTCCGCCGTCGAACCCCTTATAATGTGGGGTTTTACTACCGTGGAGGTTTGCGTGCTGTCTGTTTCCACTGCGCTGGCCCGTTTGCAAGACGGCCTGGGTGAGTCTTTTCCAGACTCGCCCGGCACGCGAATTATCGATATTGCCTTTCCGCTGAATGATGCCTTCGATCCGCTACTATGGTGCGGCCAGCAGGCGCAATGGCCGCAGTTTTACTGGCAGCAGCGCAATGGCGATGAGGAACTGGCGACGCTGGGGGCGGCAAAAACCTTTCCCTCGCTCGACGCGGCCAACCGCTTTTTACGCCAGACCGGGCGGCAGAATCTGCGCATCTGCGGCCTGAACGCGTTTGAACCGCAGCAGGGCAGACTGGTGCTGCCGCGTCTGGAGTGGCGCCGGTGCGGCGGCAGGGCCGTGCTGCGGCTGGTGCTGCATAGTGATATCTCCCTGCGTGAGGATGCCGCGACGGCCCGCGTGTTTCTCGCCAGTCTGACCACCACTCAGGCGACCCCTGGCGCTATCCCGCCGCTACTGAGCGAGCGCCATTCATCTGACTATTCTCAATGGCAGGCAATGATTGCGCGGGCGACTAAGGCGATTAGCGCCGGTGAAATGGATAAAGTGGTACTGGCGCGGGCAACCGACCTGCAGTTTGCCGCGCCGCTGGACGCCGTGAGCATCATGGCGGCCAGCCGCCGCAGCAATCTTAACTGTTTTCATTTCCTGATGGCGTTTAATGCCCGGCAGGCATTTTTCGGCTCCACGCCGGAACGGCTGTGGCGCCGGCGCGGCGCGCTGCTGCGCACCGAAGCGCTGGCAGGGACCGTCGCGAACCATCAGGAAGACGCGAAGGCGCAGCAACTGGCCGACTGGTTGATGAAAGATGACAAAAACCAGCGGGAAAATATGCTGGTGGTAGAGGATATCTGCCAGCGCCTGCAGAGTGAGGCCTCGACGCTGGACGTCCTGCCGCCGCAGGTGGTGAGACTGCGTAAGGTGCAGCATCTCAGGCGCTGCATCTGGACCGAGCTGGCGGCGCCTGACGACAGCCGCTGTCTGCTGCAGCTGCAGCCCACCGCCGCAGTGGCCGGCCTGCCGCGTCGGGCGGCGCTGGCATTCATTCAGCGCCATGAACCCTTTGCCCGCGAATGGTATGCCGGGTCCGCCGGCTATCTGTCGCTGGCGCAAAGCGAGTTTTGCGTGGCGCTGCGTTCGGCGAAAGTGGACCACGACACCCTGCGGTTGTATGCCGGAGCGGGGATCGTCAGCGGCTCCGATGCGCAGCAGGAGTGGCAGGAGATTGACAACAAAGCGGCCGGGCTGCGCTCGCTGCTGTGTCCATAAGGCGGGAATGACGATGCATATCAAAACGTCGTCACTTTGCCTTATCTATACTTAGCATCAATATTTGATACCGGACAATTTCATGTCAGTAAGCGCATTTAACCGACGCTGGGCGGCGGTGATCCTGGAAGCTTTAACGCGCCATGGCGTGCAGCATATCTGCATCGCGCCGGGTTCGCGCTCGACACCCTTAACCCTGGCGGCGGCGGAAAACCGCGCCTTTATCCATCATACCCATTTCGACGAACGCGGCCTCGGCCACCTGGCGCTCGGCCTGGCGAAGGCCAGCCGGCAGCCGGTGGCGGTGATAGTCACCTCCGGGACCGCCACCGCAAACCTCTATCCGGCGCTGATTGAGGCGGGCCTCACCGGCGAAAAGCTGATCCTGTTGACCGCCGACCGTCCACCGGAGCTGATCGACTGCGGCGCGAACCAGGCGATCCGCCAGCCCGGAATGTTTGCCTCCCATCCGTCGCAGACGATTTCTCTGCCGCGTCCCTCGCAGGATATTCCTGCCCGCTGGCTGGTCTCAACCATCGACCAGGCGCTGGGGGCGCTGCACGCCGGCGGGGTGCATATCAACTGTCCGTTCGCCGAACCGCTGTATGGCGATATGGATGAGACCGGCGTGGAGTGGCAGCAGCAGCTCGGCAACTGGTGGCAGAGCGATAAACCCTGGCTGCGTCAGGCGCTGCAGTTAGAGAGCGAGAAGCAGCGCGACTGGTTCTTCTGGCGGCAAAAACGCGGCGTCGTCGTGGCGGGGAGAATGAGCGCCGCGGAAGGGAAAAAAGTGGCTGAGTGGGCGCAAACTCTCGGCTGGCCGCTGATCGGCGATGTCCTGTCGCAGACCGGGCAGCCGCTGCCGTGCGCTGACCTGTGGCTGGGCAATGGTAAAGCGGTCAGCGAACTGGCGCAGGCGCAGATCGTGGTGCAGCTCGGCAGCAGCCTGACCGGTAAACGCGTCCTCCAGTGGCAGGCGACCTGCGAGCCGGATGAATACTGGCTGGTGGATAATCTGCCAGGCCGCCTCGACCCGGCGCAGCACCGCGGCCGCCGTCTGCTCGCCAGCGTTGAGCGCTGGCTTGAGCTGCATCCGGCGGAAAAACGTCAGCCGTGGGCGACGGTGATCCCACAGCTTGCCGGGCAGGCGTGGCAGGCGGCGGTTGCCAGCAATGAGCCTTTTGGCGAAGCGCAGCTGGCGCAGCGTATTCGGCGCTATCTGCCGGAGCAGGGGCAACTGTTTGTCGGTAACAGTCTGGTGGTGCGCCTGATCGACGCCCTGGCGCAGCTACCGGCCGGGTATCCGGTTTACAGCAACCGCGGCGCCAGCGGGATTGATGGTTTAATCGCCACCGCCGCCGGCGTGCAGCGCGCCAGTGCGCGGCCGACACTGGCGATCGTCGGCGATCTGTCGGCCTTATACGATCTTAACTCGCTGGCCCTGCTGCGCCAGGCGTCGGCGCCGCTGGTGCTGATCGTGGTAAATAACAACGGCGGACAGATTTTCTCTATGCTGCCGACGCCGCAGGACGAGCGCCGCCAGTTCTATTTAATGCCGCAGGACGTGGATTTCAGCCACGCGGCGGCGATGTTCGGCCTGGCCTATCATCGTCCCGATGACTGGCAGTCGCTGGATGAGGCGCTGGCGGGTGCCTGGCGCAGGGCGGGGGCGACGGTGATTGAGCTGGCGGTCAACGAGACTGACGGCACGCAGACTCTCCAGCAGCTGCTGGCGCAGGTAAGCCGCCTGTGACCCTCAGCGCCGCGGTCGACAACGGCCAGTCAGGTTATCCCTGGCTGGTGTTTCTGCACGGGTTTTCCGGCGACCGCGACGAGTGGCGTGAAGTGGGCGACGCTTTTCCCGCCTGGCCGCGTCTGTATCTCGATCTGCCGGGCCACGGCGGCTCCGCGGATATCGCGGTGCAGGACTTTGCCGGGGTCAATACTCTGCTGCTGGCTACGCTTAATAGTTACAACATCCTTAACTACTGGCTGATTGGCTACTCACTGGGCGGCCGGGTGGCGATGAACTTCGCCTGTCAGCCGCGTACGGGCCTGCGCGGCCTGATCGTTGAAGGCGGCCATCCTGGCCTGCAGGATGCAGAAGCGCGGCAGGCGCGGCGCAGCAATGACCGCGCCTGGGCAGAACGTTTTCGCCGCGATCCGTTGGCGCAGGTCTTTGCCGACTGGTATCAGCAGCCGGTTTTTGCCTCACTGGATGCCGCGCAGCGCGAGTCATTGGTCGCCTTACGTAGCCGCAATAACGGCGCCACGCTGGCGGCGATGCTGCAGGCAACCTCCCTTGCCGGGCAGGCCGATCTGCGCGCGCCTCTGCAGGCGCGCGATTTTCCTTTTCACTACCTGTGTGGCGAACGCGACGCGAAGTTTCGCGCCATCGCGCAAGCGCTCGCTGCCGATACCCATATCATTCACCATGCCGGACACAACGCGCACCGGGACAACCCCGCCGCGGTGATTGCTTGTCTGGCGCAGATTCTGGCAAGTTAACTGAAGGACATTCTATGATCTCTCTTGATGAAGCAATGCTCTATGCCCCTGTGGAATGGCACGATTGTTCCGAAGGCTATACCGATATTCGCTATCACAAATCGGCCGACGGCATTGCCAAAATCACCATCAACCGCCCACAGGTGCGCAACGCCTTCCGCCCGCTGACCGTCAAAGAGATGATTCAGGCGCTGGCGGATGCCCGCTATGACGACAATATCGGGGTGATTGTCCTGACCGGTGAAGGTGAGAAAGCCTTCTGCGCCGGCGGCGACCAGAAAGTTCGCGGCGACTACGGCGGCTATCAGGACGACTCCGGCGTTCACCACCTTAACGTGCTCGACTTCCAGCGCCAGATCCGCACCTGCCCGAAACCGGTGGTGGCGATGGTAGCCGGCTACTCTATCGGCGGCGGCCACGTGCTGCATATGATGTGCGATCTGACCATCGCGGCGGACAATGCCATCTTCGGCCAGACCGGGCCAAAAGTCGGCTCCTTTGATGGCGGCTGGGGCGCCTCCTATATGGCGCGTATCGTCGGGCAGAAAAAGGCGCGCGAAATCTGGTTCCTGTGCCGTCAGTATGACGCCCAGCAGGCGCTGGACATGGGGCTGGTGAATACCGTAGTTCCGCTGGCGGAGCTGGAAAAAGAGACCGTGCGCTGGTGCCGTGAAATGCTGCAAAACAGCCCAATGGCGCTGCGCTGCCTGAAAGCGGCGCTGAACGCCGACTGCGACGGCCAGGCCGGTCTGCAGGAGCTGGCGGGCAACGCCACCATGCTGTTCTACATGACGGAAGAAGGGCAGGAAGGCCGCAATGCCTTCAACCAGAAACGTCAGCCGGACTTCAGCAAATTTAAACGGAATCCATAATGCGCGTTTCGCAGGTTTACCGCTGGCAGATCCCGATGGACGCGGGCGTGGTTCTGCGCGAACGGCGGTTAAAAACCCGCGACGGGCTGTTCATCCGCCTGCAGGAGGATGAACGCGAAGGCTGGGGGGAAATTTCTCCCTTGCCGGGATTCAGTAACGAGACGCTGGAAGAGGCGCAAACAGCGCTGCTGGCGTGGGCGCAGGCCTGGCGCGACGGCGCGGAACCGCCGCTTCCCACACTGCCTTCTGTCGCTTTTGGTATAAGCTGCGCGCAGGCGGAGCTTTACGGCGAACTACCGCAGGCCGCGGATTATCGCGCGGCGCCGCTCTGTTCCGGCGATCCGGATGAGCTGTTCGCCAAACTGGCGACGATGCCCGGCGAGAAAGTCGCTAAGGTGAAAGTGGGGCTGTGGGAGGCGGTCCGCGACGGCATGGTGGTTAATCTGCTACTGGAAGCCATCCCCGATCTCCAGCTGCGGCTGGATGCCAACCGGGCGTGGACGCCGCTTAAAGCGCAGCAGTTCGCCAAATACGTCAATCCCGCATATCGCCAGCGCATTGCGTTTCTTGAGGAACCCTGCAAAACGCGGGAGGACTCGCGGGCCTTTAGCCGCGAGACGGGGATCGCTATCGCCTGGGATGAAAGCCTGCGCGAGGCGGATTTCCGCTTTGTCGCGGAGCCCGGCGTGCGCGCGGTGGTGATCAAACCGACGCTGACCGGCAGTGTGCAAAAGGTTCAGCAACAGGTCGCCGCGGCACACGCCCTGGGGCTGAGCGCGGTGATTAGCTCGTCAATCGAGTCCAGCCTCGGGTTAACCCAGCTGGCGCGGGTTGCCGCCTGGCTGACGCCGCAGACCATCCCCGGACTCGATACGCTGGCGCTGATGAGCGCCCAACTGGTACGGCCGTGGCCGGAGAGTACGCTGCCGATGATCAACATTGATGCGCTGGAGCCGCTGCTGTGATGTTTTCCGACTGGCCATGGCGCCACTGGCGCCAGTTACGCGGTGAGGCGCAGGCGTTACGCCTGAACGATCGGCTGCTGACCTGGCGTGAGCTATGCGCGCGGGTTGACGCGCTGGCGGCCGGCTTTGCCGCGCAGGGCGTTATGGAAGGTCAGGGCGTGGCGCTCCGGGCCTACAACCAGCCGGAGACGCTACTCGCCTGGCTGGCATTGCTGCAGTGCGGGGCGCGGGTGTTGCCGCTGAATCCGCAGCTGCCAGAGGTGTTGCTGCAGGAACTGCTGCCTGCGTTAAACGTCCAGCATCAGCTGGTGCTGAATGGTGCTGCGCTGCCGGGGGATTTACCGGCGTTAACTCTGCAGGCGGCCGAAGGCGTCCATGCCGTTTGCTGGCATGGCGAACGGCTGGTGTCGATGACGTTAACCTCCGGCTCAACCGGCCTGCCGAAAGCGGCGGTACATAGCGCCAGCGCCCATCTGGCCAGCGCCGCTGGCGTGCTGGCGCTGATGCCGTTTGCCGCAGAAGACGACTGGCTACTGTCGCTGCCGTTGTTTCATGTCTCCGGGCAGGGGATCATCTGGCGCTGGCTGCTGGCCGGCGCGCGAATGACGGTGCGCGACAAGCAACCGCTGGCGCAGATGCTGCAGGGCTGTACCCATGTTTCGCTGGTGCCGACTCAGCTGTGGCGCCTGCTGAATGATGATGCTGCGCATTCCCTCAAGGCGGTGCTGCTCGGCGGCGCAGCGATCCCGGTCGAATTGACTGAGCGTGCACTCGCGCAGGGAATACGCAGTTTCTGCGGCTACGGCCTCACCGAGTTCGCTTCCACGGTCTGTGCCAAAGCGGCCGACGGCGCGGCGGATGTGGGCGAACCGCTGCCGGGGCGGGAGGTGAAAATTGTCGCCGGCGAGATCTGGCTGCGGGCGTCGAGTATGGCGGCGGGTTACTGGCGCGACGGTCAGTTATTGCCATTAACCAATGATGAAGGCTGGTTTGCGACACGCGATCGCGGGGAATTACACAATGGTCGGCTGACGGTTGTTGGGCGACTGGATAATCTTTTTTTTAGCGGCGGCGAAGGTATTCAACCGGAAGAGGTCGAGCGCGTGATACTCGCATATCCAGCGGTACAACAGGTGTTTATTGTACCGCTGGATGATGTCGAATATGGTCAACGCCCGGTCGCGGTGGTGGAATGCGATGACGGCTGCGAGTTGAGCGCGCTGGCAGCATGGAGCGCTGAACGGTTAGCGCGTTTCCAACAGCCGGTACAGTGGCTACGGCTGCCGGACACGTTAAAGAACGGTGGGATTAAGATTTCCCGTCAGGCGCTGCGCGAATGGGCCAGACAGCAGACGTATGCGACCGTATCGTAGCCACCCGCCATATCCCGCGACATAACGCCGGGTGGGTTGAACGCGGTATGCTGGACTAAAGTAGCCCTTTCTGGCTGAGCGTAACGCGGGTGGCGGCATTGAGATCGTAGTTTTTGAGATCGTCGGCTTTGACCCAGGCGTAATTGTCAAACTCCTCGTTGATCGTCACGTCGCGATTGGCGCTGACGCAGTCGAAGATCAGGTAGATCATATAGATCGTTTCCTGCCGACCATCCGGGTAAGTTTTGACGCGGGTATCATCGCGAAAGCTCCACGGCGCGATATGGGTAAGGATGAGTTTTTCGCCAAGCTCTTCGCGTATTTCCCGCCGCAGCGCCTCTTCAATACGCTCCCCTGGCTCCACGCCGCCGCCGGATAAGGCCCATTGCCCGGGAAAAACACCGCGGTCGGCGGCCATTTTGCAGAGCAGATACTGACCTTCATTCTGGATAAGCGGGCAAACAATCGTCCTTTGGCGCATGGTTTTTCTCCTTCACAGGGGGCGGTATGCCGATGAAATAGTTTGCGAGCCGCCTCGGTAAACCGCAAGCGAAATGCGGCCCTGGCCCTGTTGAGTGTTAAGTTAGGTGAAAATAATCGCATGGAGTTTCGCCATGGACAGGGCGCCCCATTCCCCGCATGACGCCGTATTTAAACACCTGTTGTCGCACCGGGCGACGGCAAAGGACTTCCTTGACATTCATCTCCCCGCACCGCTGCGTGCGTTATGCAATCTGAATACGCTGCAACTGGAATCAGGGAGCTTTATAGACGATGAGCTACGAGCGAGTCATTCCGATATCCTTTACTCGCTGCAAACGCAGGCGGGGGAGGGCTATATCTATCTGTTGATTGAGCACCAAAGCTCGGCGGACCGCCATATGGCCTTTCGCCTGATGCGCTATGCCATCGCCGCGATGCAACGTCATCTGGATAAGGGGCATACGCAGCTGCCGCTGGTTATCCCCCTGCTGTTTTATCATGGCCGCGTTTCGCCCTGGCCGTACCCGATGTGCTGGCTGGCAGGCTTTGCCGATCCGGACGTTGCGCGGCGGATCTATGGTGATGATTTTCCCTTAATCGATATCACCACCACCCCGGATGATGAAATCATGCGCCACCGGCGCGTGGCGATGCTGGAGCTGCTGCAGAAGCATATCCGCCAGCGCGACATGATGGACCTGCACGAGCAGCTGGTCAGCCTGTTAGCACTGGGATACACTAGCCGCAGGCAGCTAAAGACGCTGCTGCATTATCTGTTACAGGCAGGAAATGCCGCCGATCCGGTCGCTTTTTTGCGCCATCTTGCGCAAAGCGTTCCCCGGCGGTCGCACAAGGAGACGCTCATGAATATTGCCCAGTTTCTGGAACAACGCGGCCATCAGCAAGGGTTAAAGCAAGGTCTGCAACAAGGTCTGGAGCAAGGTGAGCAGCAGACCGCGGAGCGTATCGCCCGGGCGATGCTCGCTAACGGGCTTGACCTGTCCCTGGTGGCGAAACTGACCGGCCTCGCCCCGGAATGTCTGGCCCGGCTGCAGCATTAATTATTCCCTTATCCACCCGCGCCGCGCCGATCGTGCGGCGTCAGTTCTCTGTTTTCGTCAATGTGTCAGCGTTAATCATAATAAACATGAATATTCATGGCGCTGAATGGGCGGTTCGTCATGCTGGCAACGCCCGATGCCGTAAAAAAACGCAACTGGTTACACTCTTGTGAAAATTCATTTCGCCAGGTCATTGATTCCTGACGGGTGCGCAGTAGAATTTTCAGGTTTTTTCGGGACTTCTTTGATTTTAATTTTCTGGATAGAGTAAATAATGAAAAAAAGCATTTTTATGGCGCTGGCTGGCGTCATGCTGGTTTCTTCCGCGGCCCATGCGATCAGCGTTACCGGTGAAGCAGGCGAGCATTACACCAATCTTGGCGTCGGGTTTGGCACGGAGTCTACCGGCCTGGCCGTTTCCGGTAACTGGCTGCATAGCGATAACGACGGCGACGCCGCGGGTTTAGGCCTGGGGCTCAATATTCCGCTGGGGCCGTTCCTCGCGACCGTGGGCGGTAAAGGCGTATACACCAACCCGAAACAGGGCGATGAAGGTTATGCGGCAGCGGTCGGCGGCGGCCTGCAGTGGAAAATCGGCGACAGCTTCCGCCTGTACGGCGACTACTACTACTCGCCGGATTCCCTCTCCAGCGGCATTGACAGCTATCAGGAAGCCAACGTCGGCGCCAGCTGGACCATCATGCGTCCGCTCAGCATCCAGGCAGGCTATCGCTATCTGAACCTGGCGGGCAAAGATGGCAACCGCGATAACACCATCGCCGACGGCCCGTACATCGGCGCCAGCGCCAGCTTCTAATCTCCTCCGGCGCGGTATCTTCTTGCCGCGCCAGATTTTCCTCCTCGTCAGCATCCCGCTTTGCGTTATAGTATTTGCCACCTGGCAGGCAAGGAGTGAGCAATGTTGAATGTGGAAATGCTGTCCACTGGCGATGAAGTGTTGCATGGTCAAATCGTTGATACCAATGCGGCATGGCTGGCGGATTTCTTTTTTAATCAGGGGTTACCGTTAACGCGCCGCCATACCGTTGGCGACGATCTTGATGCGCTGGTGGCGATTCTGCGCGAACGCAGCGAACAGGCGGATGTGCTGATCGTTAACGGCGGCCTAGGGCCGACCAGCGACGATCTGAGCGCGCTGGCCGCCGCCACCGCGAAAGGCGAAGGGCTTATTTTGCATCCGGAGTGGCTGGAAACCATGACCCGTTTCTTTGCCGAGCGCGGCCGGCCGATGGCGGAAAGTAACCGCAAGCAGGCGGAAATCCCCGCCAGCGCCGAAATGATCAATAACCCGGTCGGCACGGCCTGTGGCTTTGCCGTTCAGCTCAACCGCTGCCTGATGTTTTTCACCCCCGGTGTACCTTCTGAATTTAAGGTGATGGTCGAGCAGGAGATTTTACCGCGTCTGCGTCAGCGCTTTACGCTGCCGGAGCCGCCGGTATGCCTGCGTTTGACCACCTTTGGCCGCTCGGAGAGCGAGCTGGCGCAAAGCCTCAATACGCTGACGTTACCGCCTGGCGTGGTGATGGGTTACCGTTCGTCGATGCCGATTATCGAACTCAAGCTAACCGGACCGGCTGACCAGCGTGACGCCATGCTGGCCCTGTGGCCGGAAGTCCGCAAGGTGGCTGGCGACAGTCTGATTTTCGAAGGCACGGAAGGGTTACCGGCGCAGATTGCGCGCTGCCTGCAGGAGCGGCAGCTGAGCCTGACGCTCAGCGAGCAGTTTACCGGCGGCCTGCTGGCGCTCCAGCTGTCCCGCGCCGGCGCGCCGCTGCTGGCCAGCGAAGTGGTCCCGGCGCAGGAGGAGACGCTGGCGCAGGCGGCTCGCTGGGCGGCCGAGCGGCGAATAAACCATTTTGCCGGCCTGGCCCTGGCGGTGAGCGGCCAGGAGAACGATCATCTTAACGTGGCCCTGGCCACCCCGGGCGGCACCTTCGCGCTGCGGGTGAAGTTCAGCGTCACCCGCCACAGCCTGGCGGTACGCCAGGAAGTCTGCGCCATGATGGCATTAAACATGCTGCGTCGCTGGCTGAATGGTCAACCGCTGGCCAGCGAACATGGCTGGATTAACGTGGTGGATTCCCTCTCGCTGTAAGTCGTTTCCCCCGGCGCGCGGGCTTCTCCCGGGCGCCGGTTGTCCAGCCTGTTGTACTCTCCTGAAAAAATTCTGTGCGTTAAGTCGCAATAATCTGCAGCGGATGGTCCAGCATACGGGAAAACGATTGCCCCGCGATATCGCTCACACTTTACCGCCCGCACAATCGCAACACTGATTCCAGTATTCAGGATTGGAGTCCAGTATGTTGGAATCAACAAAAGTCCCGGCGCTGACCCGCGCGATTGAGATCCTCAATTTAATCAGCCGGATTGGTCCCTGCAGCGCAGCCACCATCATTGCCGAACTGGGGATCCCGAAAAGCACGGTTTATCTTCTGCTGGGCGAGCTAAAAAAGCAGCGCTTCATCAGTATGGATAATCAGGATAACTACTGCCTGTGGACCAAGCTGGTGGAGCTGGCCGGGCAGGCGCTGAGCAAAATGGATCTGCGCGAGCTGGCGCGTCCGCGCCTCACCCGACTGATGGATGAGTGCGGCCTGCTTTGTCATCTGGGCATCATCGATCAGGGTAACGCCTACTACATTCTTAAAATTGAGTCTCCCGCCACCATTAGCGTGCGTTCGCACGAAGGCAAGAGCCTGTCGCTTTATCGCTCCGGGATCGGCAAATGTTTGCTGGCCTGGCAGCCCGCCAGCGTTCAGGCGTCGATTATCGACGACCTGCAGTGGGAGCGGGCCACGCCAACGACCATCACCGATGCTCAACAGCTGCGGGAGGAGCTGGGGCGCATTCGCGCTCGGGGCTGGAGCTTTGATAATGGCGAGGACTATCCGGATGTGCGCTGCGTGGCCGCCCCGGTATTTAACGCCAATAACGACCTGACCGCCGCCATCTCGGTGGTGGGCACCCGTCTGCAAATCAATGAAGACAATCGCGATTATCTGGCCGGTAAGGCGATTGCCTGCGCGAAAGATATTTCCCGTCTGCTGGGGTGGAAAAGCCCCTTTGAACAACACGCCTGATCATAAGGAGAACATCATGACCCTACCGAAAATTAAACACGTCCGCGCCTGGTTCATCGGCGGCGCCACGGCAGAGCAGGGCGCCGGCGGCGGCGATTACCACGACCAGGGGGCAAACCACTGGATTGACGATCATATCGCCACCCCGATGAGCAAATATAAAGAGTATGAGCAGTCCCGCCAGTCGTTTGGCATCAACGTGCTGGGGACGCTGATTGTGGAAGTGGAAGCCGACAACGGACAGACCGGCTTTGCGGTGTCGACGGCCGGGGAGATGGGCTGCTTTATCGTGGAAAAACATCTCAACCGCTTTATCGAAGGCAAATGCGTCAGCGATATCAAACTGATCCATGACCAGATGCTTAACGCCACCCTTTACTACGCGGGATCCGGCGGCCTGGTAATGAATACCCTCTCCTGTGTCGACCTGGCGCTGTGGGATCTGTTCGGGAAAGTGGTTGGCCTGCCGGTCTACAAACTGCTGGGGGGGGCAGTGCGCGACGAAATCCAGTTCTATGCCACCGGCGCGCGTCCGGACCTGGCGCAGGAGATGGGCTTTATCGGCGGTAAAATGCCTACCCACTGGGGGCCGCACGATGGCGACGCCGGGATCCGCAAAGACGTCGCCATGGTGGCTGACATGCGTGAAAAATGCGGCCCGGATTTCTGGTTAATGCTGGACTGCTGGATGAGTCAGGACGTTAACTATGCCACCAAACTTGCCCATGCCTGTGCCCCTTATAACCTCAAGTGGATCGAAGAGTGCCTGCCGCCGCAGCAGTATGAAGGCTATCGCGAGCTGAAGCGCCAGGCGCCGGCCGGGATGATGGTGACCAGCGGCGAGCACCACGGCACACTGCAGTCCTTCCGCACCCTGTCGGAAACCGGCATCGATATTATGCAGCCCGACGTCGGCTGGTGCGGCGGCTTAACCACCCTGGTGGAGATCGCGGCCATCGCCAAAGCGCGCGGGCAGCTGGTGGTGCCCCACGGCTCGTCGGTTTACTCCCATCATGCGGTGATCACCTTCACCAACACACCGTTCAGCGAGTTTCTGATGACCAGCCCGGACTGCGCCACGCTGCGTCCGCAGTTCGACCCGATCCTGCTCGGCGAGCCGGTGCCGGAGAGAGGGCGCATTCATAAATCGGTCCTGGATAAACCCGGCTTTGGCGTCGAGCTCAATCGCGACTGCAACCTGAAGCGTCCTTATCAACACTGATTGCGTCGGGCCGCCCGGCGGCCCGCGCCTGAGGATATTATGATGAGCAACACTCTGCTGGAGAGCGTGGTGAAGAAAAACCGCGCCCGCTTAATCCCCTTTATGCTGGCGCTGTACGTGCTGGCGTTTCTTGACCGTTCGAATATCGGTTTCGCCAAAGAGACCTACCAACTGGATACCGGGCTCAGCAATGAGGCCTACGCGCTGGGGGCCGGTATCTTCTTTGTGGTCTATGCCTTCCTCGGGGTGCCGGCCAATCTGCTGATGCGCAAATTTGGCGCCAGAAAATGGATCGGCTGCACCACGCTCCTGTGGGGCGTGCTGTCGGCGGCGATGGCGTGGGCGGATACGGAAGCGAAATTCCTGCTGGTACGTACCCTGCTGGGCGCGGCGGAGGCGGGCTTCTTTCCCGGAATGATCTACCTCACTTCGCAGTGGTTTCCCCAGCAAAACCGCGCCAGCATTATGGGGCTGTTTTATATGGGGGCGCCGCTGGCCCTGACGCTGGGATCGCCTTTATCCGGTGCGCTGCTGGAGATGCATGGGTTGATGGGCCATCCCGGCTGGTTCTGGATGTTTGTCATTGAAGGCTTGCTCGCCGTCGCCGCGGGAGCGTTCACCTTCTTCTGGCTGGACGATTCGCCGCAGCATGCCCGCTTCCTGAGCATGGAGGAGAAACAGGCGCTGATAAGCGAGCTGGCGCGCGAGGAGGAGAAAAAGATTGCCTCGCGCCTGTCCGATGCGCTGCGTAACGGGCGGGTCTGGCAGCTGGCGCTGATTTATCTGACCATTCAGGTGGCGGTCTATGGTCTGATTTTCTTCCTGCCCACCCAGGTTGCTGCGCTGCTGGGCACCAAAGTCGGCTTCGTTGCCTCGGTGGTGACGGCTATCCCGTGGGTGGCAGCGCTGTTTGGCACCTGGCTTATCCCTCGCTACTCCGATCGCACCGGCGAGCGGCGCAATATTGCCGCCCTGACGCTGCTGGCGGCGGCGGTCGGGATTGCGGTGTCCGGACTGGTGGCGCCGGTGCTGGCTATCATCGCGCTGTGCGTGGCGGCGGTTGGGGTGATTGCCGTGCAGCCGGTCTTCTGGACGATGCCGACGCAGCTGCTGTCCGGCACGGCCCTGGCCGCCGGGATTGGCTTTGTTAACCTGTTTGGCGCCATCGGCGGCTTTCTGGCGCCGATCGTGCGCGTGCAGGCCGAAACTTTGTTCGCCAGCAGCGCCGCCGGACTGTTAACCCTGGCCGGCGTCGCCATTGTCGGGGTGGTCATTATCTTTTCATTGAGCCTTACCCGCGCGGTACCCCAGCGCGGCAGCGTACAGCATTGAATAAAGGAATCGCTATGAACGCACTGTTATCTAACCCCTTCAAACGGGGATTATTACGCGGTGAGACGCAAATCGGCCTGTGGCTGAGCTCCACCTCCTCCTACATGGCCGAGATCGCCGCGACCTCGGGATACGACTGGCTGCTGATCGACGGCGAGCATGCGCCGAACACCATTCAGGACCTTTATCATCAGCTTCAGGCGATTGCCCCCTACGCCAGCCAGCCGGTCATTCGTCCGGTCGAGGGCAACCGCAGCCTGATAAAACAGGTGCTGGATATTGGCGCCAGAACGTTGCTGGTGCCGATGGTCGATACCGCCGAGCAGGCGCGGGAGGTGGTCTCAGCGACCCGTTATCCGCCCATCGGTAGCCGCGGTGTTGGCGCTGGCGTGGCGAGAGCGGCGCGCTGGGGAAGGATAGAGAATTATATGGCGGAGGCGAATGACGAACTCTGTCTGCTGATACAGGTCGAGAGCCGAACCGCGCTGGAGAATCTGGACGCGATTCTTGAGGTGGACGGCATTGACGGGGTGTTTATCGGTCCGGCGGATCTTTCCGCCTCACTGGGTCACCCGGACGATGCCGGCCATCCTGACGTGCAGCGGGTGATCGAGCAGAGCATCCGGCGCATTCGCGCGGCGGGGAAAGCGGCCGGATTTCTGGCGGTCGACCCGGCGATGGCAGAAAAATGTCTTGCCTGGGGGGCCAACTTCGTCGCCGTCGGGGTGGACACCATGCTGTATACCCAGGCGCTGGACCGCCGGCTGGCGATGTTCAAACCCACCTGCGCCCAGCCGCAGGAGAAAGCGAGCTATTAACTATTGATGGCGGAGGCTGGCGCTGGGCTCAGGCGAGCGCTTGCGCCAGTACCGTCAGCGGATGCTCGCAGCGTTTGCGGGTGGACATCTCAATCTGCCACTTGCAGGTCTCGCAGTCGGTCACGACGATGTCGGCGCCGCTCTCCTCAATCTGGCGGAACAGCGGGGCGCCGATAGCCTGGGATACCGCATAATTCTCACTTTTAAACCCGTAGGTGCCCGCGATGCCGCAGCACTGTGAATCCAGCACCTCCATCTGCAGGCCGGGGATCAGCCGCAGCAGCTCAAGGGTATACAGCGACCAGCCCATTTTCTCCATATGACACGGGGTGTGATAGACCACCTTCAGTGGCAGCCGGCGCAGCGGTAGCGTCTTGCCGGCATCCAGCTGTTTCCAGATCCAGCGAGTGGCCAGCTCCACCCGATCGCGGAGATCGCTGTTGTCGACATCGAGGAGATGGGGGTATTCATCACGTAGCGTAAAGGTGCAGGTCGAGGAGGTGGCGATGATCGGCAGCGTGTTTTCCCGCATCGCGGCGACGTTGCTCTGCGCCTGTTTACGCGCCTTGTCAAAAAAGCCGTTGGCGATCAGCGGCACGCCGCAGCATTTTTCCTTCGATAACAACTGCACGCCGGTACCCAGCGCGTTGACGACGCGGATCAGATCCTTACCCAGCTGCGGGTGGTTATAGTTGACGTAGCAGCCATGAAAGAAGGCCACCTGCTCGCGGTACTGCGCCTGTCTGGCCGCGAGCTGGCGGTAAGCGCGGCGGAAGGTGCCGAAGCCATATTTCGGCAGCGTACGCCGGTGATCGATTTTAAGCGCCGCGTCGAGCAGGCGGCGCACCGGTTTTAAACCGGTCGTGGCGTTGACCAGGGGGGCAAAGGGAGTGGAAAGGGTGCCCATCAGGTCGGTATGGCTGAGGATGGCGTCGCGCAGGGTCGGCTTTTGCTGGCCGTACTGTACCCGGGCGCGCTGAATGATATCGCCAATTTTCACATCCGACGGGCAGGCAACCTCGCAGCGCTTGCAGTTAATGCAGTACTTCAGCGCCTCGTCGTACAGCGCGCCATCCTTCAGACGCAGACGTTCGCCGTCCGGCCCCGCCTGTTTCGGGCCGGGATAGCGTGGATTGACCCGACTTACCGGGCAGGTGGTGGTACAGACCGTGCACTTAATGCAGCTTTCAAAACGGGTATCGTTCATGGCCGACCTCCGGCAAGGGCGTGGATCTGTCTGGCGGCGTGCAGCGCGGTGACGGCGCAGACGCCGCCGCCACAGCCGAGCTGAATGGCATCGAACCCGCCGAGCAATGAGCCGATGGCAAACAGATTATGGAACGGCTGCCCGCCCAGCACGGGGCGCAGCAGGGCATCGGTTTTCACGCCGAACCGCTGCCACGGTTGTGAGGCGAAGAAATCGCGCTGGTACCAGCTTTCCCGTGGCAGGGTCTGCTGCAGATCGAGGCCGAGGATCGGCTCGCGCACGCTATCGCGAGTGGCGACAAGACCGTTGCTGAAAAAGCTGCCGCTGGCCAGCACGGTGAAACGCGGACGCAGCGCGACATCGCCGTGATTTCGCGTCCAGACGGCCTCGACGGCGCCCTGCTGATGGCTGATTTTCACCACTTCATCGCCAGCAAGCCAGGTGCCGCCCTCACGAATGAACTGGCGTTGCAGCTGAGAATGTAAACGCATCCCCGGCACCGAAGGCGGCAGCGTCGGCAGCAGACGCAGCGGGCAGGGCAGACGCGTCTGCAGCCAGCGGTACAGGCGATCGTCGGCGAGGCCAAAACAGGCGGGCATGATCAGCAGGTCATGCTGCTGTGCCAGCGGCAGCAGCGCTGCATGCAGGGCCGGCCATAGATTCTCATCATCCAGCACGCGGGCGATGTTAGCGGCGCGAAACTCGGTGGGGTTGTCACGCAGCACATCCAGCACCGGTAACTCGATTTCCACCGCCGCGGCGGTAACTCCGTGTTGACCGAGTGCAGCGGCGGCGAGATGCGGCTGAAAATCAGCAAAACCGCTAATCCCTACCAGGCATACGTGTTGCTGCGCGAAGGGTGCCAGCGGAACCTCTTCCGGCGACAGCCACGCCGGTCGCAACGTCCCCAGCGGGGTCACCCGCAGATGAGGTTGGCGCGCTTCGCCTTGCATGTTCGCGCCGCAGGCGGCCAGCAGGGCTTCGGTCTGTGTCGCGTATTCGAGTACCGCCCCGGCGCCGAGCCGGGAATAAGGGTGTTCAGGAAGCTGTTCAGCGAGTTGCTGCAGACCTTGTGCGACGTCAGTAACGTTATCGCCGTTGGGCAGCGCCGAGAGCAGGTCTAACGACGCGGAGGAAAAATGCAGCGCGCTCTGCCCGCGGCTGATAATGACGCTGCGCAGGCCGTACTGATTCAGCGCCAGCCCGCACAACAGGCCGGCGAGCCCGCCGCCGACAATTGCGCAATCAAACTTCATCCTGGTGCTCCTGTGGCAGTCCGCACAGGCCGAGGTAGACCCAGCGGGTGAATTCGCTTTCGCGCAGTGCGTCGCCCCAGGCGATGGGCTGCACGCCCTTCCAGCGTTCATTGAGAAACGCCGAGAGCTGGGTTAATGACTGCGCGGGGGTGGTGACGTTAAAGCGCTGCAACAGTCCGGCAGCGCGGCAGGCGCAGAGTTCCCCCTGGCAGGTGCCCATGCCAATCCGGGTGCGGCGGCGCAGGTCGAGCAGGGTGTTGACCGCCAGATTTTCCACCGCGTATTTCACTTCGCCAGCGGTAACGGCTTCGCATTCGCAGACCAGGCTACGGTGCTGGCGGCTGTCGCCAAGCCAGGCCGGAGTGCGATCGCCGTGACGGTAGACGGCCGAGCCGCGCAGCGGGGTGGGGAGGGAGATAATTTTTTGCAGGGTACTTTCCGTTGGCTCCTGTGAACCGGGCAGCGGGGTCTCGGCCGTGCTACAGGGGGTGGTGTTTCCCAGCTTACGACAGACGGCGTCGGTGGCCCACTCGGCCATCAGGCGATAGGTCATCAGCTTGCCGCCGGTGATAGTAATGAAGCCTTCCATACCGTCACGCTGGGCATGGTCGAGCAGGACGATGCCGCGGCTGACGCTGCGCCCGCTGGGATCGTTATCGCTGGCCACCAGCGGGCGGACGCCGGAGTAGGCGCGGAGGATCCGGGTGCGGCCCATGATCGGCGCCAGCTTTTCGCCTTCGCGCAGCAGGGTATCGACTTCCGCCGTCGTTACCCGGTTGTCGTCAATGTCGTCATAAGGAATATGCATTGAGGTGGTGCCGATCAGCGAGATGGTATCCCCGGGCACCAGAATATCGGCGTCGGCCGGCTTACGGCAGCGGTTGATCACCAGGTTGTTAATCCGGTGGTCGAGGATCAACAGCGATCCCTTCGCCGGGAACATGGTGATGCGCAGGTCGGCATATTCCGCAATGCGCTGCCCCCAGATCCCGGCGGCGTTAACCACCACCCCGGCGTACAGCGTACGGGCCTGGTGAAGTTGGCGGTCGTATACCTGGACGCCGCAGACGCGATCGCCCTGGCGCAGCAGGCCTGTTACTTCGCAGCCGGTAAGGATCTGCGCGCCGTGTTCGCGGGCGTCGAGCATATTGGCTGCGGTGAGGCGAAACGGGTCGATGGTGCCGTCCGGGACCTGCACTGCGCCCAGCAGCGTCGGGTTGACGGCGGGCTCCTGGCGCAGCGCGTCCTGCGGCGAGAGCGGCGTGGCCTCTATGCCAGCCTGCTGACAGGCGGTGATAAAAGTCTGCTGATACGCCAGGTCATCTTCAGGCAGGGTGATAAACAGCCCATTGGTCGGTTCAATGCAGTGGCGGGCGATGCGGCGCAGGATGCGGTTCTCACTGATGCATTCGCGGGCGGATTCGTTGTCGGTCACCGCATAGCGGGCGCCGCTGTGCAGCAGTCCATGATTACGGCCGGTGGCCCCGGTGGCGATATCATGGCGCTCAATGAGCAGCGTTCGTAATCCGCGCCGGGCGCAGTCGCGGGCGATACCGGCGCCGGTTGCTCCGCCGCCGATGATAATGACCTCGCTATCAAGACGTCCCGTCATCTTCAGCTCCTCTGCTTTCGTTTAACGCCATTTAGCCACAATTCATAAGGTTATTGTTTGATTTCGAGCATATTCGCGCGTTATTTGAGCGTGTTATGTGATTTCGTGCTCACATTAGAACGTTTTGTCATATTTCTGTAACAAATTGTGCGATGTTTCACAGTATCAACTCTACGTATTGCCTACCATCGCGACCATATTTGAAGTTGGTGATTAATCTGGGATTTTGTCGTGACGTCAGTAGAAAACAGCAAGGGCCACGGAGGCTGATATGTTAAGTATTTTTAAACCCGCCGCGCATAAAGCGCGTTTGCCAGCAGCGGAGATCGACCCGCTGTATCGTCGATTACGCTGGCAGATTTTCATTGGCATCTTTTTTGGTTATGCCGCTTACTATCTGGTTCGTAAGAACTTTGCCCTGGCGATGCCTTATCTGATTGAGCAGGGCTTCTCCCGTGGCGACCTCGGTTTCGCCCTTTCCGGCATCTCCATCGCCTACGGATTTTCGAAATTCATCATGGGCTCGGTCTCTGACCGCTCGAATCCGCGCATTTTCCTGCCGGCCGGCTTGATCCTCGCCGCGCTGGTGATGCTGGTGATGGGCTTTGTACCGTGGGCGACTTCCAGCATCATGATCATGTTCGTATTGCTGTTTCTTTGCGGATGGTTCCAGGGGATGGGCTGGCCGCCGTGCGGCCGGACCATGGTGCACTGGTGGTCGCAGAAAGAGCGCGGTGGGATTGTCTCGGTGTGGAACTGCGCGCATAACGTCGGCGGCGGTATTCCGCCGCTGCTGTTCCTGCTGGGGATGGCGTGGTTTAACGACTGGCACGCGGCGCTGTATATGCCGGCTTTCGGCGCGATCCTGCTGGCGATTTTTGCCTTCGCGATGATGCGCGATACCCCGCAGTCCTGCGGTCTGCCGCCGATCGAAGAGTATAAAAACGACTATCCGGATGACTATAGTGAAAAGCACGAAGAAGAGCTGACGGCGAAGCAGATCTTTATGCAGTACATCCTGCCGAACAAGCTGCTGTGGTACATCGCTATCGCTAACGTCTTCGTTTATCTGCTGCGCTACGGCATTCTGGACTGGTCGCCGACCTACCTGAAAGAGGTCAAACACTTCGCGCTGGATAAATCCTCCTGGGCCTACTTCCTGTACGAGTACGCGGGGATCCCTGGCACGCTGCTGTGCGGCTGGATGTCGGACAAAGTGTTTAAAGGCAACCGCGGCGCGACCGGCGTGTTCTTTATGACCCTGGTGACCATCGCCACTGTCGTTTACTGGCTGAACCCGCCGGGTAATCCGGGCGTGGATATGGCCTGTATGATCATCATTGGCTTCCTGATTTACGGCCCGGTGATGCTGATCGGTCTGCATGCGCTGGAACTGGCGCCGAAAAAAGCCGCCGGTACCGCTGCGGGCTTCACCGGTCTGTTTGGCTATCTCGGCGGTTCCGTAGCCGCGAGCGCCATCGTCGGCTACACCGTCGATTTCTTCGGCTGGGACGGCGGCTTCATGGTGATGATCGGCGGCAGCGTGCTGGCGGTTATCCTGCTGGTTATCGTGATGCTTGGCGAGCGTCGTCATCATCAACAACTGAAACAAGCCTAAGGAGCGACGATGAACATGAAACTCACCGCGCTAATGAGCGGCATGATTTTGGCCAGTTCGGCACTGTGCTTCAGCGCTGTCGCAGCGGAGAAAATGGTCATCGCCCACCGCGGCGCCAGCGGGTATCTGCCGGAACATACCCTGCCGGCGAAAGCGATGGCTTACGCTCAGGGGGCGGATTACCTTGAGCAAGATCTGGTGATGACCAAAGACGACCGGCTGGTGGTGTTGCACGACCATTATCTCGATCGGGTGACTGACGTTGCGCAGCGTTTCCCGCAGCGGGCGCGTCAAGACGGTCGTTTTTACGCTATTGACTTTACCCTGGCCGAGATTAAGTCGTTGAAGTTTACCGAAGGTTTTGAGCCGAAAAATGGTAAGAACGTCCAAACCTATCCTGGGCGTTTCCCGATGGGCAAATCCGATTTTCGCATTCATACCTTTGAAGAAGAGATTGAGTTTGTCCAGGGGCTGAACCATTCGACGGGTAAAAATATCGGTATCTACCCGGAAATCAAAGCGCCGTGGTTCCACCATCAGGAAGGCAAAGATATTGCTGCCAGTACCCTGAAAGTGCTGAAGGAATATGGCTACACCAGCAAGCAGGATAAGGTTTATCTGCAGTGCTTTGACGCCAACGAGCTCAAACGTATCAAAAATGAGCTGGAACCGAAGATGGGCATGGATCTCAATCTGGTGCAGCTCATCGCCTATACCGACTGGAATGAAACCCAGCAGAAACAGGCAGATGGCAAATGGGTGAACTACAGCTACGACTGGATGTTCCAGCCGGGTGCGATGGCGCAGATTGCGCAGTACGCCGACGGTATTGGCCCGGATTACCATATGCTGGTGGCGGAAGGCTCGAAGCCGGGCGCGGTGAAGCTGACGGCGATGATGAAAGAGGCGCATGCCAGCCATCTGCAGGTGCATCCGTACACCGTGCGTGCGGATCAGCTGCCGGAGTACGCGACTAACGTTAATCAGCTCTATGACCTGCTGTATCACCAGGCGGATGTCGACGGCTTGTTTACCGATTTCCCGGATAAAGCGGTGCAGTTTCTGAACGCGAAATAAAACAAAAGGGCCGTAAGGCCCTTTTATGTTTTCCCGCTCTCCCTATGGGAGAGGGCCGGGGTGAGGGCATCAGGCCGCACACATCGACAACACTTACATCTCGATCTCAATATCGCCTTTCGCCCGGCAGCAGCAGGGCAAAATTTCCCCCGGCTGGATAAAGGCCAGCGGCTCGGTCAGCCAGTCAACCTGGCCGGAAACCAGACGCGTGCGGCAGGAACCGCAATAGCCTTCGCGGCACTGATACTCGACGTCGATATTATGCGACTCCAGCGCCGCCAGCAGGGAAGGATGTTCATCCTGACACTCAAGGCGAGTGTCAGAGATTTTCAGGAAAATCCGCTTCATTACAGCTGGAAGTTGCTCAGGTCGTCGGCATCGACTTCAGAATCGATCTGGCCGACGAGATACGAGCTGACCTCTACTTCCTGCGGCGCCACCTGGACGTTATCGGAGACCAGCCAGGTGTTGATCCATGGGATTGGGTTGGAGCGGGTCTGGAATGGCAGATCGAGGCCCACTGCCTGCATGCGGATATTGGTGATGTACTCGACGTACTGGCAGAGAATATCTTTGTTCAGGCCGATCATCGAGCCGTCGCGGAACAGATAGTCCGCCCACTCTTTCTCCTGCTGCGCCGCCAGCACGAACAGGTCATAGCACTCCTGCTTGCACTCTTCGGCGATTTCCGCCATCTCCGGATCGTCGCTGCCGGAGCGCAGCAGGTTCAACATATGCTGGGTGCCGGTCAGGTGCAGCGCTTCATCGCGAGCGATCAGGCGGATAATTTTGGCGTTGCCTTCCATCAGCTTGCGCTCGGCGAAAGCGAAGGAGCAGGCGAAGCTAACGTAGAAGCGGATCGCTTCCAGCGCGTTGACGCTCATCAGGCACAGATAGAGTTTCTTTTTCAGCTCGCGCAGATTCACGGTCACGGTTTTGCCGTTGACGGTGTGGGTGCCTTCGCCCAGCAGGTGCCAGTAGCTGGTCATTTCGATCAGCGAATCGTAATAGTGAGAGATGCCTTCCGCACGTTTCTGGATCTGCTCGTTGGTCACGATATCGTCGAACACGGTCGCCGGATCGTTGACGATGTTGCGGATGATATGGGTGTAGGAGCGTGAGTGGATGGTCTCGGAGAAGGCCCAGGTTTCCACCCAGGTTTCCAGCTCCGGGATGGAGATCAGCGGCAGCAGCGCGACGTTCGGGCTGCGGCCCTGGATGGAGTCGAGCAGCGTCTGGTACTTCAGGTTGCTGATGAAAATATGTTTTTCATGTTCCGGCAGCGCCTGGTAGTCGATGCGATCGCGCGAAACGTCAACCTCTTCCGGACGCCAGAAGAAGGAGAGCTGCTTTTCAATCAGCTTTTCAAAGATGTCATATTTTTGCTGATCGTAGCGGGCCACGTTAACCGGCTGGCCAAAAAACATCGGTTCCAGCAGCTGATCGTTTTTCGTCTGTGAAAAAGTGGTGTATGCCATTGAAGTGAGTCCTGTTGAAATGTATTGCCCGGCGGTACTACGTTGGCCGGGCCTACACAATCGTAGGCCGGGTAAGCATCGCGCCACCCGGCAAAAATAACTTAGATCTTACAAGCGCCGCTTTCGCAGCCGTCGTCCTGGATGGACGGGGCCAGGTCATCCTGAGCGTCTTCTGCGCCATCACGGGTGTTGTGATAGTACAGCGTTTTGACACCGAATTTATAGGCGTTGAGCAGGTCTTTGAGCAACTGCTGCATCGGCACTTTTCCGGACGGGAAGCGCGTCGGATCGTAGTTGGTGTTGGCAGAGATCGACTGGTCGATAAACTTCTGCATGATACCCACCAGCTGCAGATAACCGTCGTTGTTCGGCATTTCCCACAGCAGCTCATAGGCGTTCTGCAGATTTTCGTAATCCGGCACCACCTGGCGCAGGATACCGTCCTTGGACGCTTTGATACTGACGTGGCCGCGCGGCGGCTCAATGCCGTTGGTGGCGTTGGAGATCTGCGACGAGGTCTCGGACGGCATCAGTGCGGAGAGCGTGGAGTTACGCAGACCGTGGGTTTTAATGGATTCGCGCAATGCTTCCCAGTCGAAGTGCAGAGATTCGCTGACGATGCCGTCCAGGTCTTTCTTATAGGTATCGATCGGCAGGATACCCTGCGCATAGGTGGTTTCATTGAACCACGGGCAGGCGCCCTGCTCGATAGCCAGCTCGTTGGAGGCCTTCAGCAGGTAGTACTGAATCGCTTCGAAGGTTTTGTGCGTCAGGTTGTTGGCGCTGCCGTCGGAGTAGCGTTTGCCATGCTTCGCCAGATAGTAAGCGAAGTTGATCACGCCGATGCCCAGCGTACGACGCCCCATCGCGCCGCGTTTGGCGGCCGGGATCGGGTAATCCTGATAGTCCAGCAGCGCATCCAGGGCACGCACCGCCAGCACCGCCAGCTCTTCCAGCTCGTCGAGGCTGTCAATCGCGCCGAGGTTGAAGGCCGACAGGGTGCACAGCGCGATTTCGCCGTTTTCGTCGTTGACGTCTTCCAGCGGTTTGGTCGGCAGGGCAATCTCCAGGCACAGGTTAGACTGACGCACCGGGGCGACCACCGGATCGAACGGGCTGTGGGTGTTGCAGTGGTCGACGTTCTGGATATAGATGCGGCCGGTAGAGGCGCGCTCCTGCATCATCAGCGAGAACAGCTCAACGGCTTTAATACGCTGTTTGCGAATGCTGTCGTCCTGCTCGTACTGGGTGTACAGGCGCTCGAACTCGTCCTGATCGGCAAAGAAAGCGTCATACAGGCCCGGGACATCGGAAGGGCTGAACAGGGTAATGTCGCCGCCCTTCAGCAGACGGGTGTACATCAGTTTGTTGATCTGCACCCCGTAGTCCATGTGACGAACGCGGTTGGCGTCGGTACCGCGGTTGTTTTTCAGCACCAGCAGGCTTTCCACTTCCAGATGCCACATTGGGTAGAAGAGGGTCGCCGCGCCGCCGCGAACGCCGCCCTGTGAGCAGGATTTCACCGCGGTCTGGAAATGTTTGTAGAACGGAATGCAGCCGGTGTGGAAGGCTTCGCCGCCACGGATCGGGCTGCCCAGCGCGCGAATGCGCCCGGCGTTGATGCCGATACCGGCGCGCTGGGAAACGTATTTCACAATCGCGCTGGAGGTGGCGTTGATGGAATCCAGGCTGTCGCCGCACTCGATCAGCACGCAGGAGCTGAACTGACGGGTTGGGGTGCGCACGCCGGACATGATTGGCGTCGGCAGCGAGATTTTAAAGGTCGATACCGCGTCGTAGAAACGCTTAATGTAGTCCAGACGGGTTTCGCGCGGGTAGTTCGAGAACAGGCAGGCAGCCACCAGAATATAGAGGAACTGCGCGCTCTCATAAATTTCGCCGGTAACGCGGTTTTGTACCAGATACTTGCCTTCCAGCTGCTTAACGGCTGCGTAGGAGAAGTTCATGTCGCGCCAGTGGTCGAGGAAACCGTCCATCTGCTGGAACTCTTCTTCCGTGTAGTCTTCCAGCAGATGATGATCGTATTTACCCTTCTCGACCATCTTCACCACGTGATCGTAGAGCGCCGGCGGCTCAAACTGGCCGAAGGCTTTTTTACGCAAATGGAAAATCGCCAGACGCGCGGCGAGGTACTGGTAATCCGGCGCGTCGCGGGAGATCAAATCCGCGGCGGCTTTAATAATGGTTTCGTGGATGTCCGCGGTTTTGATGCCGTCATAGAACTGGATATGAGAGCGCAGCTCTACCTGGGAAATCGAAACGTTATTCAGTCCTTCTGCCGCCCAATCCAGTACGCGATGGATTTTGTCGAGATTGATGCGCTCGGTGGTCCCGTCGCGCTTTGTCACCAGCAGACTCTGATTCATGTGGATTTTACCTGTCCGTGAAAGAAAATATCCCCCGTTTATCCACAGAAGGCCGTTGTGACTAACTCTGTGGATAAATACTATATGTAGGGGGTTGTCGATAAAAGAAACGCTATATGGTGAGTATTTTAGTAAGGAATCTTTTGAGTACAAGGGTTGATTTTGACGTTAAATTGAGGTTGCGGAAGGGTAATAATCCGCAAGTCCACGTCGCATAAGGCCTGGAGAAGAAGTCAATAAAACAGAAAAAAAAATGAAAATTTGATCGAGTGCTGATTTCTTCATCGGAAGAAATAATCACGCGGCTTGATGCCGCGCAATCATCATAAGCGCAGGTGCTGACCTCAGTCCTGTTTGGCGGTGGTATGCAACATATAGTTAACATCAACCCCCGGCGCTAACTTGAAGGTGTTGGTCAGCGGATTGTAATGCAGACCGATGATATGCTGCTCTTTCAGAGTTGTCTGATCTACCCAGCTCAGCAGCTCGGCCGGTTTGATAAACTTCTTCACATCATGAGTGCCCTTAGGCACCATCTTCATGACATATTCCGCACCAACCACCGCCATCAGCCAGGCCTTGCCGTTGCGGTTGATGGTGGAGAAGAAGACCTGTCCGCCGGGCTTCACCAGCCGCGCGCAGGCATGCACCACCGACTGCGGGTCGGGCACGTGCTCCAGCATCTCCATACAGGTCACGACGTCATACTGCTGCGGATGCTTCGCGGCATGTTCCTCAACCGTTTCCTGAACATAGTCCACCTGAATACCGCTCTCCAGGGCGTGCAGCTTCGCGACCTGCAGCGGTTCGGCACCCATGTCCAGTCCGGTGACCGTCGCACCTTCGCGCGCCATGCTCTCGGCGAGAATGCCGCCGCCGCAGCCGACATCGAGGACTTTTTTACCGAACAGGCCGCCGGAGCGTTCGGCGATATAGCCCAGCCGCAGCGGGTTGATGCGGTGGAGCGGTTTGAACTCGCCCTCCAGATCCCACCAGCGCGAGGCGACGGCTTCGAATTTGGCGATTTCAGCATGATCGACGTTAGGGGCTACCGACGTTTTTTCGGCATTCATGGGCGCTTTTACTCCTTTTCTGTTCAGACCTGCGAGTATATCAGCAGCGCGCCATGAATAAACCGTATTGCTTTACCTCTATTAGCGCGGCTGTGTTATAATTTGCGACCTTTGAATCCGGGATACAGTAGAGGGATAGCGGTTAGATGAGCGACCTTGCGAGAGAAATTACACCGGTCAACATTGAGGAAGAGCTTAAGAACTCTTATCTGGATTATGCGATGTCGGTCATTGTTGGCCGTGCGCTGCCGGATGTCCGAGATGGCCTGAAGCCGGTACACCGTCGCGTACTTTACGCCATGAACGTATTGGGCAATGACTGGAACAAAGCCTATAAAAAATCAGCCCGTGTCGTTGGTGACGTAATCGGTAAATACCACCCGCACGGCGACTCCGCGGTATACGACACCATCGTTCGTATGGCGCAGCCGTTCTCGCTGCGTTACATGCTGGTGGACGGCCAGGGTAACTTCGGTTCCATCGACGGCGACTCCGCCGCGGCGATGCGTTATACCGAAATTCGTCTGGCGAAAATCGCTCATGAGCTGATGGCCGATCTTGAAAAAGAGACGGTCGATTTCGTCGACAACTATGACGGTACGGAGCGTATTCCGGACGTCATGCCGACCAAAATTCCTAACCTGCTGGTGAACGGCGCCTCCGGGATCGCCGTAGGGATGGCGACCAATATACCGCCGCATAACCTGACGGAAGTGATCAACGGCTGTCTGGCGTATGTTGACGATGAAGACATCAGCATTGAAGGGCTGATGGCGCATATTCCAGGCCCTGATTTCCCGACCGCCGCCATTATTAATGGCCGTCGTGGCATTGAAGAGGCTTACCGCACCGGTCGCGGTAAAGTGTACATCCGCGCGCGCGCGGAAGTGGAAGTGGACGCGAAATCCGGCCGCGAAACCATCATCGTGCACGAAATTCCGTATCAGGTGAACAAAGCGCGCCTGATTGAGAAAATCGCCGAGCTGGTCAAAGAAAAACGCGTGGAAGGCATCAGCGCGCTGCGTGACGAGTCTGATAAAGACGGGATGCGCATCGTGATTGAAGTGAAGCGCGATGCGGTAGGGGAAGTGGTGCTCAACAACCTCTATTCCCAGACCCAGCTGCAGGTCTCCTTCGGCATCAACATGGTTGCTCTGCACCATGGTCAGCCGAAGATCATGAACCTGAAGGACATCATCGCCGCGTTTGTACGCCACCGCCGCGAAGTGGTGACCCGTCGTACGATTTTCGAACTGCGCAAAGCGCGCGACCGGGCGCATATCCTCGAAGCGCTGGCCGTTGCGCTGGCCAACATCGACCCGATTATCGAACTGATCCGTCGCGCGCCGACCCCGGCAGAAGCGAAAACGGCGCTGGTTGCCCAGGCGTGGGATCTCGGTAACGTTGCGGCGATGCTGGAGCGCGCCGGTGATGACGCCGCGCGTCCGGAATGGCTGGAGCCAGAGTTCGGCGTGCGCGACGGTAAATACTATCTGACCGAGCAGCAGGCTCAGGCGATTCTGGATCTGCGTCTGCAGAAACTGACCGGCCTTGAGCATGAAAAACTGCTCGACGAATATAAAGAGTTGCTGGAGCAGATCGCGGAACTGCTGCACATTCTCGGCAGCGCCGATCGTCTGATGGAAGTGATTCGCGAAGAGCTGGAACTGATCCGTGACCAGTTCGGCGACGAACGTCGTACCGAAATCACTGCCAACAGCGCTGATATTAACATCGAAGATCTGATCAACCAGGAAGACGTGGTGGTCACCCTGTCGCATCAGGGCTATGTGAAGTATCAGCCGCTGACCGACTACGAAGCACAGCGTCGTGGCGGTAAAGGCAAGTCAGCAGCGCGCATTAAAGAAGAAGACTTTATCGACCGCCTGCTGGTGGCTAACACCCATGACACTATCCTCTGCTTCTCGAGCCGTGGCCGTCTGTACTGGATGAAGGTCTATCAGCTGCCGGAAGCCAGTCGCGGCGCGCGCGGTCGTCCGATCGTCAACCTGCTGCCGCTGGAAGCCGATGAGCGTATCACCGCCATCCTGCCGGTCCGCGAGTACGAAGAGGGCGTCAACGTCTTTATGGCGACCGCCAGCGGTACCGTGAAGAAAACCGCGCTGACCGAGTTCAGCCGTCCGCGTTCCGCCGGTATCATCGCGGTCAATCTGAACGAAGGCGATGAGCTGATCGGCGTCGATCTGACCTCTGGTCAGGACGAAGTGATGCTGTTCTCCGCGGCCGGTAAGGTTGTGCGCTTCAAAGAAGACGCCGTTCGCGCCATGGGCCGTACCGCCACCGGCGTACGCGGCATCAAGCTGGCGGAAAACGACAGCGTCGTCTCGCTGATTATTCCGCGCGGCGAAGGCGCGATCCTGACGGTAACGCAAAACGGTTACGGTAAACGTACCGCAGCGGCGGAGTATCCGACCAAATCGCGTGCCACTCAGGGCGTTATCTCGATCAAAGTCACCGAGCGTAACGGCTCCGTTGTGGGCGCCGTGCAGGTGGATGACTGCGATCAGATCATGATGATCACCGACGCCGGGACGCTGGTTCGTACCCGCGTTTCCGAAGTGAGCATCGTGGGCCGTAACACCCAGGGTGTGATCCTCATCCGCACCGCGGAAGATGAAAACGTGGTGGGTCTGCAGCGCGTGGCAGAGCCGGTGGACGACGAAGAACTGGATGCCATCGACGGTAGCGTAGCGGAAGGCGATGACGATATCGCCCCGGAAGCGGATACCGATGACGACATCGCCGAAGACGAAGAGTAATCGTCGCAGGTAAATGTTCTGAAAGGGCCGGGTATTCTCCCGGCCCTTTTTGCATTAAGATTGCGGCAAAGCCGGTTTACCGCTACTTTAACCCCATTCTGTTGAGTCCCTGACGGCCGAGCATCGCCACATTGAAATATCTTGCCTCGTTTCATACAACCCTGAAGGTTTCACGTTATCTGTTCAGAGCGCTGGCGGTATTACTGTGGCTGCTGATTGCGTTTGTCTCTGTGTTCTATATCGTCAATGCCCTGCACGAGCGGGAAGCCGAGATCCATCAGGAGCTCAATCTCAACGCCGATCAGGCCCAGCGCTATATTCAGCGTACGGCGGACGTGATTAAAGAGCTGAAGTACGTCGCCGGTAACCGCTTGTCGGCAGGGGACGCGGTAGCGCAAGGGCAAAACGGCGATATAGCGGTGCCCAACTTTGAACCCCTGTACCCAGATTCCGACTGCAGCGCGATGAGCAGCACCTGGCGTAATTCGCTGCAATCACTGGCGTGGTTTATGCGCTACTGGCGGGATAATTTTACCGCTGCCTACGACCTTAACCGCATCTTTCTCATTGGCAGCGATAACCTCTGCATGGCCAACTTTGGCCTACGGGACGTGCCGATTGAGCGCGATCAGGCGCTGAAAGTCCTGCATCAGCGCATTGAGCAATATCGCAACGCGCCGCAAAACGAGCGCGGCAACAACCTGTTCTGGATAAGCCAGGGCATGCGCCCCGGCGTGGGCTACTTTTATGCCCTGACCCCGGTCTATATGGCCAACCGTCTGCAGGCGATGCTCGGCGTGGAGCAGACCATCCGTATGGAGAGCTTCTTCACGCCAGGCAGTTTGCCGATGAGCGTGACGATTTTTGACGATAACGGCCAGCCGCTGATCTCGTTGGCCGGCGCGGAAGGCAAAATCCAGAGCGAAGCGAAGTGGATGCAGGAGCGGATGTGGTTTGGCTACAGCGCAGGTTTTCGCGAGCTGGTGCTGAAAAAAAGCCTGGCGCCGTCCTCCTTAAGTATCGTCTATTCCGTTTCGGTGGACCAGGTGCTGGAGCGGATCCGCATGCTCATCATCAACGCCATCATTCTCAATATTCTGACCGGAGCAATGCTGTTTGCGCTGGCGCGAATGTATGAGCGGCGCATTTTTATCCCGGCGGAAAATGATGCGCAGCGACTGGAAGAGCATGAACAGTTCAACCGCAAAATCGTGGCCTCAGCCCCGGTGGGGATCTGTATTCTGCGCACCGTCGACGGGACCAATATTCTCAGTAACGAGCTGGCGCACAACTACCTGAATATGCTGACCCATGAGGATCGCCAGCGGCTGACGCAGATCATCTGCGGCCAGCAGGTCAACTTTGTCGATGTGCTGACCAGCAACCATACCAACCTGCAGATTAGCTTTGTCCATTCGCGTTATCGCAATGAAAACGTCGCCATTTGCGTGCTGGTGGACGTTTCCGCCCGCGTGAAAATGGAGGAGTCGCTGCAGGAGATGGCCCAGGCGGCTGAACAGGCCAGCCAGTCGAAATCGATGTTCCTTGCGACCGTCAGCCATGAGCTGCGTACCCCGCTATACGGCATCATCGGTAACCTCGATCTGCTGCAGACTAAGGCCCTGCCGAAGGGCGTTGATCGCCTGGTGACGGCGATGAACAACTCTTCCAGCCTGCTGCTGAAAATCATCAGCGATATTCTCGATTTCTCGAAAATCGAGTCTGAGCAGTTGAAGATCGAGCCGCGGGAGTTTTCCCCGCGCGAAGTGATGAACCATATCTCTGCTAACTATCTGCCGCTGGTGGTACGCAAGCAGCTGGGTCTGTACTGTTTTATCGAGCCGGATGTCCCGGAGCAGATGTCCGGCGACCCGATGCGCCTGCAGCAGGTGATCTCTAACCTGCTGAGCAATGCGATCAAGTTCACCGACACCGGCTGTATTATCCTGCACGTCCAGTGTGCGGGGGATTATCTGCAGATCAGCGTCCGCGATACCGGGGAGGGGATCCCGGCGAAAGAGGTGTTGCGCCTGTTCGATCCCTTCTTCCAGGTGGGGACCGGCGTGCAGCGAAACTTCCAGGGCACCGGCCTTGGCCTGGCGATCTGTGAAAAGCTGATCAGCATGATGGATGGCGATATCGCCGTGGAAACGGAGCCGGGGATGGGCAGCCGTTTTACCATCCGTATCCCGCTGTATGGCGTGCAGAACACACCGCAGGTGACGGCGGACGGTTTCGCAGGCAAGACCTGCTGGCTGGCAATTCATAATACCTCGCTGGCGATGTTCGTCACGTCGCTGCTCAGCTATCACGGCCTGACGGTACGCCGCCATGCCGGAGAAACGCCGGACGCCGACGATGTCTTGCTGACTGACGATGAAGCGCAGAGGGGCTGGCAGGGGAGTGCGATGGTCATCTTCTGCCGCCGCCATATCGGCATCCCGCAGGAGCGAGCGGCCGGAGAGTGGCTGCACAGCGTGACGACGCCGCATGAACTGCTGCCGCTGCTGGGGCGTATTTTCCACGTCGCCCTCGACAGCGCGGAGAATAGCCGGGCGCTGATGGCGCCGGACGCGCAGATCGGTAATAACGACGACATGATGATCCTCGTGGTCGACGATCACCCGATTAACCGCCGTCTGCTGGCGGATCAACTGGGATCGCTCGGCTACCAGTGCGTGACCGCTAACGACGGGGTCGACGCGCTCAACGTACTTAGCAAACAGCATATCGATATCGTGCTCAGCGACGTCAACATGCCCAATATGGATGGTTATCGTCTGACGCAGCGCATTCGTCAGCTTGGCCTGACGCTGCCGGTGATCGGCGTCACCGCCAATGCCCTGGCGGAAGAGAAGCAGCGCTGTCTTGAATCGGGGATGGACAGCTGCCTGTCCAAGCCGGTCACCCTCGACGTGCTGAAGCAAACGCTGACGGTGTATGCGGCGCGGGTACGTAACGGGCGGGAATAACGGGGAGCTCCGTCTCGCCGGGGCGAGACGGAGAAAACAAAGGGGTTACTCTTTATCCGTCGAACTCAGCGAGACGGAGGAGAGGTAGTTCAGCAGCGCAATGTCGTTTTCCACGCCCAGCTTCATCATTGCCGACTTCTTCTGGCTACTGATGGTTTTGATGCTGCGGTTGAGCTTTTTAGCGATCTCGGTCACCAGGAAGCCTTCAGCGAACAGACGCAGCACTTCGCTCTCTTTCGGCGACAGGCGTTTATCGCCATAGCCGCTGGCGCTGATTTTTTCCAGCAGACGAGAGACGCTTTCCGGTGTGAATTTCTTCCCTTTCTGCAGCGCGGCCAGCGCTTTTGGCAGGTCGGTCGGCGCTCCTTGCTTGAGAACGATCCCTTCGATATCCAAATCCAGCACCGCGCTGAGGATCGCCGGGTTGTTGTTCATGGTCAGAACAATGATCGACAGATCCGGGAAGTGGCGCTTGATGTATTTAATCAGCGTGATCCCGTCGCCGTATTTATCACCGGGCATGGACAGATCGGTGATCAGCACATGGGCGTCCAGCTTCGGAAGATTGTTGATAAGGGCCGTGGAGTCTTCAAACTCGCCAACGACGTTCACCCACTCAATTTGCTCAAGTGACTTACGAATACCGAACAGTACGATCGGATGGTCATCGGCAATAATTACGTTCATAGTGTTCATGTATAAGGCTACCTTCTACAGCAAGCTCTTGACGTAAGCGTCAATGTCGCTGATATATTTTTCTATGCCTTGCGCATCCTTTTCGCGAATCAGATGCTCAAGCGTTTCACATAACTGCTTGCCGGGTATCAGATTAAGCATAGCAAATGCCCCTTTGAGGCGGTGGGCGGTTTGCGCCAGAGCAGCAAAATCGCCCGCTTCGATTTCAGTATACAATCTCTGAACATCATCCGGTACCGTATCGGCAAACAGTGCGTAATAGCCGCTGGCATGGAGTTCGGCGTTACTCTCGTTTCCTGAGGTGGCGGGCTGAACCGCCTCCTCCGCCAGCTGCTGCTCAATAAGCTGCAGGATAGCCTCCTGCATCGCCGTGCTAATATTAAAGTTGACCCGCAGTTGTCCCGGGCCGATCTTGCGTATCCCGACCTCATCATCGCTTAAAAGCAAGCCCGAAGCAGTAAGATTAGACGGATTATCCGTTAAATACAGATCGAACGCTTGACTTGTCGCCCGATCGTCCGGCGTGATGCAGGACGCCCCCCAGCTCTCCAGCTGGCGGGTGACAATCCGCCGCACTTCACTGGAAGTCACATCCAGCAGGACGATAACGTCATCCAGCAGATGTTCGCCCGCCTCTGGCGCCTCTTCGCTGGCCGGCATTTTCAGGTGCAGGGTATAGCGCGTTCCCAGCGACTCCCGCGCTTTGATGGTCAACTGCCCACCCAGTTTGCGCGTCATGCGGTCGCACAGCCAGAAGGTGAGGGCGTTCGCCTTGCCGTACAGATCGCTCTGGGTCTCGTTGAGATACGGGAAGTGCAAATTGTCGATCTCGTTTGCCGAGACGCCGTTGCCAGTATCAAGAATGCGGAAGGTCAAACGATCGCTGGCCGACTCGTCCTGGCAAACGTCGAGGGTGATCTTGCCGATAGGCGTGGTGGTGATGGAATACTGGATTAACAGCACCAGTGTGCGTCGCAGGGCTTCACGGTCACCGTAGCGCTGCTCACCGGCAGGGAGCGCGTTATTGATCAGCAGCTGCAGACCCTTGCGCTTCATCGCCGGCAGAACTTCCGGTACAACGTCATCGATCAGTTCCTGAACCGAGAACAGCGCCTGGCTGGTTTTCCAGGTGTCGCTTTCCAGCAGATTGGCGAGCTGAATGTCATCGATCAGTTTGACCAGCTCATCGGCATGCTGCGCCAGCGTCCGGTTCTCTGCGCTGTCGAGCGCCGCCGCCTCTGCCGCCAGGTTCAGCGCGGGCTGCTTCAGGGCGCTGCCAATATGCTGCATAAAGGCCGCCCGCCCCTGCTGGTTTTTCTCATACAAGCGCTGGGCCTGCTTGAGCTTTTTATTGACCAGCACTTCGCGGTCCTGGTCTCGGATAATCAGGATCTGCGTGCGCGGGGCTACCTGGCTGCGATACTGGCGGATTTCATACTGCTCATTATTGACGGTAGCCTGAATCACCCCCTGATGCTGGTCCGCCATATTGGTGATGTTTTGCAGATTCAGGTGCGGAAGCAGATGGTCGGCAATAGGGTTGCTGATAAGGGTTCGGTTGGCTTCCTGATCGTGAACCAGCAGCCCCAGCGGCAGCAAAGAAACAATTTCTTCATTTATAGCGCGTAGCAGACGCAGTTCGCTGTTGGCGGCGGAAGGGAGCCCGGCGCCAGACGGATTGCTGCGTCCTTTAAAGTGACGAAAGGTGGTAAAACCAAACAGCGCTAGCGCCAGCAGGCCAATGTTGAGCAGCAGCGGCAGAAGAATATTCTGCAGGGCGGCCAGCAGCATGCTGCTCAGCGGTACCGTCCAGAGCAACTGCATACCGGTAGTGCTGATATCGGTGGCGATGTCGATCTGCATGCCGTTAAAGGTGATCCCGATATGGTCGGTCGTCTCTTTGTCAGGATTGGTGGCAAGGTTTTGCGACGGGTCTGGCTCGATACGGAAGCTGTCCAACGCCATGCCTGGCGGGATCAGATCGTTAATCGGCAGGTCGAAAGCGACCACCGTGGCCAGATGTCCAGGCTGGTTGAAGGTGGTGCGTAACGTAAAGTAGTGCGCGTTCTGCCAGGCGAGATGGCGCAGCGGCGAGAAGGTCTCGCGCTCATCAAGGGTATTGGCCTGCAGCAGCATCTCCGCGCGCCGGGATTCCACGACGCTACTGATCGTTGACTCTTTAAAGCTTGAGGAGAGGTCCTTCAACGGCAGGGTTGAGACCAGAATCAGGCTATTGTCCAGACCATTGAGATAGTACATCGACCATGGGATGGTTTCCGCACCCCACAAGATATCGAGATAATCGGACATTTTCTGCGTCATCTCGAGGGTCGAGCTATCGTGGGAGCCAAAAATCAGCGCTTCGGTTTTACGCCGGGGCTTCTCAAGGTAGTAGACGTCCTGTTTTAAACGCGTCTCCTGCAAGCCACCGCTCGCAGCGTTAGCCGAGGTCGCGGCGATATTGTCGTAGATCTGCCAGGTGGCATAGCGCCAGGTGTCAATGCGCTGGTGCAAGGCGTGGGAGACATCAACCACCTGATAGCTCTTCTCTTTCAGCCAGGCATTGACGGCACTTTGAATCATCACCCCCATCGTCGCCAGCAGGACAATAACCATCAAAATGAAGAAGCGGCTGATGTTGCCGGGGATCAGGGAGAATTTTTTCGGGGTCATCTTGTGGCTGAACGACTCATCATTGTTTGTAAACAGGATGTAGCGCCAGAGTAACTGGCAACAAAGCAGATGCTGCAGGCAGTATAAAGGCTAATGGCGTAAATCCATACTACAGAATGGTGCCAGCGGCGCGATACTCTCCAGGAATTATCTTAGAATCGAAGCGCCAATGAAACCGCGCCAACAACGCTGACCAGTCGCGATATTGACAAAGTACAGGCGGAAGAATCGCACGAAATAACAAGACATTGGCTGAATAAGGGCAATTGACAGGCTAATTGATTGATTAATAGTCGTTAGGGAATTTTTTGCCGTAGCACAGATAAATTAAAGTTGTGTAAAGAAGGGTAAAAAAAACCGGATGCGAGGCATCCGGTTGAAATAGGGGTAAACAGACATTCAGAACTGAATGACGGTAATAAATAAAGTTAATGATGATAGCGACTGTTATTTTAGTCACCAATGATAGTTTTGTTTTACCATTCAGTGCTATAGAGTTATTTGTGTGTATGTGATTGATTGTGAACCAATAAATATTTTTTTTGATTATTAGTGCGTATTTCCCAGACCATTTTGTGGTGCAAAAAGTTCCGCCATTTTTACAAATTGAAACATCTTGTGGGCATTTTGAAACATCTTAGAAGTTTTAGTATCATATTCTTGTTGGATTATTCTGCATTTTGCAGCACAATGAAATAGCCGACTGATTAGAAGGGTAATCAGTAAGCAGTGGCATAATAAAAGGCATATAACAAACAGAGGGTTAATAACATGAAAGTTAAAGTACTGTCCCTCCTGGTACCGGCTCTGCTGGTAGCAGGCGCAGCAAATGCGGCTGAAATTTATAACAAAGATGGCAACAAATTAGACCTGTACGGTAAAATCGATGGTCTGCACTACTTCTCTGACGACAAGAGCGTAGACGGCGACCAGACCTACATGCGTGTAGGCGTTAAAGGCGAAACTCAGATCAACGACCAGCTGACCGGTTACGGCCAGTGGGAATACAACGTTCAGGCGAACAACACTGAAAGCTCCAGCGATCAGGCATGGACTCGTCTGGCATTCGCCGGTCTGAAATTTGGTGACGCGGGTTCTTTCGACTACGGTCGTAACTACGGCGTGGTATACGACGTAACGTCCTGGACCGACGTTCTGCCGGAATTCGGCGGCGACACCTACGGTTCTGACAACTTCCTGCAGTCCCGTGCTAACGGCGTTGCAACCTATCGTAACTCTGACTTCTTCGGTCTGGTTGACGGCCTGAACTTTGCTCTGCAGTACCAGGGTAAAAACGGCAGCGTCAGCGGCGAAGGCGCGACCAACAACGGTCGTGGCGCGCAGAAACAGAATGGCGACGGCTACGGTACTTCTGTAACTTATGACATCTTTGATGGCATCAGCGCTGGTTTCGCGTACTCTCACTCTAAACGTACCGACGATCAGAACAACCTGGTTCTGGGTAACGGCGACAACGCTGAAACCTACACCGGTGGTCTGAAATACGACGCGAACAATATCTACCTGGCCACTCAGTACACCCAGACCTACAACGCGACCCGCGCCGGTTCCCTGGGCTTTGCTAACAAAGCACAGAACTTCGAAGTGGTTGCTCAGTACCAGTTCGACTTCGGTCTGCGTCCGTCCGTGGCTTACCTGCAGTCTAAAGGTAAGGATCTGGAAGGCTACGGCGACCAGGACCTCCTGAAATATGTTGATGTTGGCGCGACCTACTACTTCAACAAAAACATGTCCACCTATGTTGACTACAAAATCAACCTGCTGGACGACAACAGCTTCACCCGCAACGCCGGTGTTTCTACCGACGACGTGGTTGCACTGGGCCTGGTTTACCAGTTCTAAGTCGCAAGCTGCACAAGAAAAAGGCGCCTCTGGCGCCTTTTTTTATGTCTGGTTTAACCTCGCTGGTATACTCTTGTCGCCCTGGTAAGAGGAGCCTCGACTAATGGACATGACTTTCTTTCGCGCCGCACTGCTGGGCGCCTGCGTACTGCTCTCTGGCTGCGATTCAGCCACCACCCCTGCGACCCCAGCTTCGACGGCCACCGTGCTGGATGGCAAAACCATGGGCACCTTCTGGCGGGTCAGCGTCATTGGCGTGGATGAGGCAAAGGCTGAGGCGTTGCGCGCCAAGGTTCAGGCCCAGCTGGACGCCGACGATCGCCTGCTCTCGACCTGGAAAAACGACTCGGCGCTGATGCGTTTCAACCACGCGGCGGATACCCGGCCATGGCCAGTGAGCGAAGCGATGGCGGACATCGTGACGCTGTCGTTGCGGATTGGCGCCAAAACGCACGGCGCGATGGATATTACCGTGGGGCCGCTGGTCAATCTGTGGGGCTTTGGCCCGGATAAACAGCCGGTCACCACCCCGGATGCCCAGGCGATAGCCGCGGCGAAGGCGCGCACCGGCCTGCAGCATCTGCAGGTTATCAATCAGAGCGGCAGGCAATTCCTGCAAAAAGATATCCCCGATCTGTTTGTCGATCTCTCCACGGTGGGGGAGGGCTATGCTGCCGATCACCTCGCGCGATTGATGGAGCAGGAGGGGATCTCCCGCTATCTGGTGTCGGTAGGCGGGGCGCTGGTGAGCCGCGGGATGAACGGCGAAGGCAAGCCCTGGCGGGTGGCGATCCAGAAACCGACTGACCGGGAAAACGCCGTCCAGGCGATTGTCGACATCAATGGGCACGGCATCAGCACCTCCGGCAGCTATCGTAATTACTATGAACTCGACGGCAAACGTATCTCGCACGTCATCGATCCGCAGACCGGGCAGCCGATAAGCCATAAGCTGGTCTCCGTCACCGTCATTGCGCCAACGGCGCTGGAGGCGGATGGCTGGGATACCGGACTGATGGTCCTCGGGCCGGAAAAAGCGCAGCAGGTGGTGCGCGAGCAGGGGCTGGCAGTCTATATGATCGTCAAAGAGGGCGAGGGGTTTAAAACCTGGATGTCGCCACAGTTCCGCACCTTCCTCGTCGGCGAGAAAAATTAAAAAGCAAGATTGCGGGTTTTTTGCTGCGGGCGTCGCCGCAGACTGAGGATACACTTACAGCAGGAGCCTCGTCATGAAACCGATAGTTGCCGATACCGATGACCGCCGCTGGCAGGCGGTCTGCGAACGTGATACCCGGGCCGATGGTCAGTTTGTCTTTGCGGTACTGACCACCGGCATCTGCTGCCGCCCTTCCTGCCGCTCGCGTCGTGCGCGGCGGGAAAACGTGCGCTTTTTTGCCGACGTCGCCGCTGCCGTGGCGGCGGGGTTCCGCCCCTGCAAACGCTGCCAGCCGGATAAAGACGATCCGCAGCAGCAAAGGGTCGACAAAGTGGCGCAGGCCTGCCGGTTGCTGGAGCAGGACGCGCCCCTGACCCTTGAGGCGCTGGCTCGTGAGCTGGCGGTCAGCCCGTTTCATTTCCACCGTTTGTTTAAATCCGTCACCGGTATGACCCCCAAAGCGTGGCAACAGGCGTGGCGCGCCCGACGTCTGCGGGAAGCGCTGGAGCAGGGGAACACGGTGACCCGCGCCGCGCTGGCGGCCGGTTTTCCCGACAGCAGCAGCTATTATCGTCAGTCCGATGCGGCATTAGGCATGACGGCCCGTCAGTTTCGCCGCGGCGGCGCCGCCACCGTGGTGACCTGGACCACGGGCGACTGCGCGCTGGGCCGCTGTCTGGTGGCGCAGAGTGAGCGTGGCGTTTGCGCCGTTCTGCCGGGCGATAACGATACGGCATTGCTCGACGACCTGCGCCAGCGCTTTCCCAACGCCGAGTTGCGCCAGGGCACCCCTGAGTTCCGTCGCCAAATGGCCGAGGTTTTCGCCCACCTCGACGACAGCCGGCGGCCGGTATCGCTGCCGCTGGATCTGCAGGGCACCGCCTTTCAGCTGCAGGTCTGGCAGGCGCTGCGGCAGATCCCGGCGGGCGAGACCCGCAGCTACCGCCAGGTAGCAGAGCATATTGGTCTGCCGCGGGCGGCAAGGGCGGTGGCTGGCGCCTGCGCGGCGAATTCGCTGGCGGTGATCGTTCCCTGCCATCGGGTGGTGCGGGAGGGCGGCGCGCTGTCCGGTTATCGCTGGGGAACGGCGCGGAAAGCGCAACTGCTGGCGCGCGAGGCCCAACACGAGGAGGAATAATGCTCGATCTGTTTAGCGATACCCCACCGTGGCAGGAGCCGCTGGCGCCCGGCGCGGTGGTGCTCCGACGCTTCGCCCGCGAGCGCGCCCCGGCGCTGCTGCAGGCGATTGCCGATGTCGCCCGCCAGTCGCCATTTCGCCAGATGGTCACGCCGGGTGGATACACCATGTCAGTCGCCATGACCAACTGCGGTGCGCTGGGCTGGACCACCGATCGCTACGGCTACCTGTACGACCCGGTCGACCCGTTAACCGATCAAACCTGGCCGCCGATGCCTGCCGTATTCCGCGAACTGGCCCTGGCGGCAGCCGCCGCCGGCGGCTATCCGAACTTTTCCCCCGACGCCTGTCTGATTAACCGCTATCAGCCGGGCGCAAAACTGTCGTTGCATCAGGATAAAGATGAACAGGATCTGCGGGCGCCGATCGTCTCGGTCTCGCTGGGTCTGCCGGCCATCTTTCAGTTTGGCGGGTTGCAACGCAGCGACCCGCTACAACGGCTGCTGCTGGAGCATGGCGATGTGGTGGTCTGGGGCGGCGAGTCGCGTCTGTTTTATCATGGTATTCAGCCGCTGAAAGCCGGGCATCACCCCGAAACGGGCGACTGTCGTTACAACCTCACTTTTCGGCAGGCGGGCAGTCGCCAGTATTAAAATAAGAATTATTCTTGATGTCATCGGCGAGCCGTTTAAACTGCTGGCTGTTTTGCTTTTCCGGATAGCCTGTTATGGAACTTCTCTCTCTCGTCTGGCGTCAGTATCGCTGGCCGTTTCTCGGCGTGATTGCCCTCAGTCTGCTCAGCGCCGCGCTGGGTATCGGCTTAATCGCCTTCATTAACCTGCGCCTGATTACCGCTGTCGATACCTCGCTGCGGGTCCTGCCGGAGTTTCTTGGCCTGCTGGGGCTGCTGATGGCGGTGACGCTGGGCTCCCAGCTGGCGCTGACCACCCTCGGCCACCATTTTGTTTATCGCCTGCGCGGCGAATTTGTTAAACGCATCCTCGATACTCAGATTGAACAGGTGGAGAAGATCGGCAGCGCGTCGCTGCTTGCCGGGCTGACCAGCGATATCCGTAACATCACCATCGCCTTTGTGCGCCTGCCGGAGCTGGTGCAGGGGATCATTCTGACCTTCGGCTCTGCCGCCTATCTGGCCTGGCTATCAGGCAAAATGATGCTGGTGACGGCGCTGTGGATGGCGCTCACCATCTGGGGCGGTTTTGTGCTGGTGTCGCGGGTGTACAAACATATGGCCAGCCTGCGCGAAACGGAAGATAAGCTGTATCACGACTACCAGACGGTGCTGGAGGGGCGCAAAGAGCTGACCCTCAACCGCGAACGCGCGGAGTATGTGTTTAATCAGCTCTACCTCCCGGACGCCCGGGAGTATCGGCACCATATCGTTCGCGCCGATACCTTCCATCTCAGCGCGGTTAACTGGTCGAATATTATGATGCTTGGCGCCATCGGGCTGGTGTTCTGGATGGCCAACAGCCTCGGCTGGGCCGATACCGCCGTGGCGGCGACCTATTCCCTGACGCTGCTGTTTCTGCGCACGCCGCTGCTCTCCGCCGTCGGCGCGCTGCCCACCTTGCTCAGCGCCCAGGTGGCGTTTAACAAGCTGCGCCAGTTCTCTCTCGCCCCATATCAAGCCGAATTTCCCCGGCCGCAGGCGCATCCTGACTGGCAGACGCTGGAGTTGCGCGATGTCACTTTCCATTATCCGGACCAGCGCTTTGCGGTAGGGCCGCTTAACCTGACGCTGAAACGCGGCGAGCTGGTGTTTCTGATCGGCGGCAACGGCAGCGGCAAGTCAACCCTGGCGATGCTCCTGACCGGCCTGTATCAGCCGGTTTCCGGTCAGATCCTCGTGGACGGCCAGCCGCTGGCGGCGGATAAACCGGAGGAGTATCGCAAACTGTTCTCCGCGGTGTTTACCGACGTCTGGCTGTTTGACCGCCTGCTCGGGCCGCAGGGAGAGGAGGCCGATCCGGCGCTGGTGGCAACGTGGCTGGAGCGCCTGCAAATGGCCCACAAGCTGCAGCTGGAGAACGGGAAAATCGCCGACCTCCGGCTGTCGAAAGGGCAGAAGAAGCGCGTGGCGCTCCTGCTGGCGCTGGCCGAGTCCCGGGACATCATTCTGCTGGATGAATGGGCGGCGGATCAGGATCCGCATTTCCGCCGCGAGTTCTATCAGGTGCTGCTGCCGCTGATGCAGCAGATGGGGAAAACCGTGTTCGCCATCAGCCATGACGATCACTATTTCCAGCACGCCGATCGCCTGCTGGAGATGCGTGCCGGCCAGCTGTCCGAGCTCACCGGGGAGGAGCGGGCGCAGGCTTCCCGCGATGCGGTGGCCCGTACGGCCTGATGCTCGCCGCGAGCCCGGGGGAAAAGCCGGGTGCCGCGCCGCTGAAATTTTCAGCGACTACATTGCTGGCGGTTATTATTTCCCCCTCCTCGCGCTATGCTTAAGGCTTCCGGCCCGCAGGCCGGCTCACTATTCTCAAAAGGATTGCCCGATCGATGTCCGTTTTGCATAAAAAAAGCGCCCGCTTACGTGACGAAGAGCGCGCCCGTCTGATTTGGCTCTTGAGCACCGATAAAGCAGTGACCTCCGCGCTGCTGGGCAAACTGACGCTGGCCGAACGCTATGATGAAGGCACGCTGGCCGATGACTTGGCGGAAGTCGAGATCCTGGTCTCGCATCTGCCGCCGCCGGATCTCGCCGATGCGCTGGAAGCGCTCCCCTATGACGCCCGCACCGCGCTGTGGTGCCTGGTGCCTGACGATAAACGTGGCGAAGTGCTGCTGGAAGCCTCAGAAAACGTCTGGGGCGACCTGATCGACAAGATGAGCGACCCCGAGCTGCTGCAGGCGATGCAGCCGCTGGATATCGATGAACAGGTTTACCTGCTGCAGCATCTGCCGCGCAACCTGACCGGACGGCTGCTGGCGACCCTGCCGGCCGAGAAGCGTGCCCGTATTCGCCAGATTATGCGCTACGCCGACAACAGCGTCGGGTCGATCATGGAGTTTGAGGTCATTACGGTGAGACCGGAGGCCACGCTGGCAGCGGTGCAGCGCTATCTGCGGCGTCTGGGTAAAATGCCGGAAAACACCGATAAGCTGTTCGTCACCACCCGTAACAAGCTGCTGCTCGGCGAGCTGGAGCTGCAGACCATTCTGCTCAACGATGCGCAGAAGCGGGTAGGGGAGGTGATGGAGGGCGATCCGGTCACCTTTCAGCCGCACGAAGAGGCGGAGAAGGTGGCGCGCACCTTCGAACGTGATGACTTACTCAGCGCCGCCGTCATTGATGCCGATGGTAAGCTGATCGGGCGACTGACCATCGATGAGATCGTTGATGTGGTTTATGAAGAGACCGATAACGATCTGCGGCGGATGGGGGGCCTGAGCGATGAAGAGGATGTCTTCGCCCCGGTCAGCAAGGCGGTGAAAACGCGCTGGGCGTGGCTGGCGGTCAACCTGTGTACGGCGTTTATCGCTTCCAGGGTCATCGACGGCTTCGAACACACCATTTCACAGCTCGTGGCGCTGGCCTCGCTGATGCCGATCGTCGCCGGGATCGGCGGCAATACCGGCAACCAGACGATCACCATGATCGTCCGGGCGATGGCGCTACAGCAGATCCAGCCCGGCAGCTTTACCTTCCTGATCCTGCGTGAAATGGGCGTCGCCCTGATTAACGGCCTGGTATGGGGCGGGATTATGGGGGCCATTACCTGGTGGCTGTATGACGATCCGCAGCTCGGTGGGGTGATGACGCTGGCCATGATGCTCAACCTGCTGATGGCGGCGATGATGGGCGTGATAATCCCGATGGTTATGGTGAAGCTGGGGCGCGACCCGGCGGTCGGCTCCAGCGTGATGATCACCGCTATCACCGACACCGGCGGCTTCTTTATTTTCCTTGGTCTGGCGACGCTGTTTCTGATGTAGCCTGCGCCTTCGTGCGCAGGCGGCGGGGGATGAGCGCCATGGCGACGATCCCCGCCAGCACGCCGATCGCCAGATTGCTGGTTCCCACCGTTGCGGCGACGGTCACCAGCATCACCAGCGTTTCCGGCCACGGATTACGCACCAGTTCGCCCGGGCGAATACTATGCCAGCTAAAGGTTTTCACCGCCACAATCACCATCACCCCTGCCAGCACCGCCATCGGGATCTGCGCCATCACCTGGCTGAGCGCTGTCACCAGCAGGAGCAGCACCAGACCGGCGATCACCGTTGAGAGACGGCTGCGGGCTCTGCCCATCTCCACGTTAACGATGGTCTGGCCGATCATCGCGCAGCCGGCGATACCGCCATAACAGCCGGCAAGGATATTAGCGATACCCAGCCCGGCGCTTTCCCGCGATTTGTTCGACGGGGTATGGGTGAGATCGTCCACCAGCTTAGCCGTCAGCAGGGACTCCATCAGACCGACAAAGGCGATACTGAGGGCGCACGGCCAGATAATCTGCAGTGTCGCCAGGTTCAGGGGGACGGTCAGGGCAGTGAATCCCGGCAGGCCGCCGCTCATCGAGCCTTCATCGCCGACGGTGGGCAACTGCTGGCCAGTGATGACGGTATAGAGAGTGAGCGCGACAATGGCGATCAGTGGCGCCGGGACGGCCTTAATGAAGCGCGGCGCCCAGAGGACGATAAGCAGCGTCAGGACGAACAGGCCGACGATCAGCGGCTGGCGACTCCAGAAGTGCGGTACCTGAGCAAAGAAAATCAGGATCCCGAGGGCATTGACGAACCCGGTCATCACTGCCGGGGGAATAAAACGCATCAGGCGCGCCATGCCGCACAGACCAAACAAAATTTGAATCATACCCGCCAGAATGACCGCCGGCAGAATGTAGCCCACGCCGTACTGATGCACCATTGGGCCAATGACCAGCGCCACCGACCCGGCAGCAGCCGTCACCATTGCCGGGCGCCCGCCGAGCACCGACATCGCCAGGCAAAGCACCACCGAGGCAACCAGGCTGACCTGCGGGTCAACACCGGCAATGACCGAAAACGAAATAACTTCAGGGATTAACGCCAGGGCGGTAAGCACGCCGGCCAGCACTTCGCGCGTCAGTAACGACGGGGAGCGGAGGATGGGGCGCAGATTGCCGGAAGCGGCGGGGTCAGAAACTGGGGGCATAAAAAAAGTTCGCAGCTTATAAAAAAGAGGGAGCGGTGGCAGGCCCTGCTTCCGTGCGGTCTGTCACAAAACCGAGGATGATAGCGCGGAATCCCCAAGGCTACCAGTACAAAAAGTGATTTGGTGTATACATTTATTAAACATTTTTATAACGGATCTCAAAACAGAACTTAAAATTTAAACAATATTTAAATTTTTGAGCTTCGGTGGTAACGTGAGTGGTGAGAATCGTATCACCTGCGCTAAATAAAAACAGCGAGTAAAGTAAGGCTCAAATCCGATGAATAAAAAGATGGCCGTACCACGCTCACAGGCGGTTGGTCCCAACAGCACTCGGACCAACACCCGCCATGAGCAAGAGACGGATGTATTGTTGATTGGCGGTGGCATTATGAGCGCCACACTGGGAACCTGGCTGCAGGAGCTTGAGCCAGACTGGTCTATTACCATGGTTGAGCAGATGTCCAGCGTGGCGGAAGAGAGCTCAAACGGGTGGAACAATGCGGGTACCGGCCACGCGGCGCTAATGGAGCTGAACTACACGCCGCAGACCGCCAACGGCATCAATATCGACAAAGCGGTCGACATCAACGAAGCCTTCCATATCTCGCGTCAGTTCTGGGCGCATCAGGTGACGCGCGGCGTCCTGAACAAACCAAAATCTTTCATTAACAGCGTGCCGCACATGAGCTTTGTGTGGGGCGAAGATAACGTCAACTTCCTGCGCGCGCGCTATGCGGCGCTGCAGCAGAGCGAACTGTTCCGCGGTATTCGCTATTCTGAAGACCATCAGCAGATCAAAGCCTGGGCGCCGCTGGTAATGGAAGGCCGCGATCCGCAGCAAAAGGTGGCCGCCACCCGTACTGAAGTGGGAACCGACGTCAACTATGGCGAAATTACCCGCCAGCTGATCGCCGGCCTGCAAAAGCATGATAATTTCTCCCTGCAGCTGGGTACCGTGGTACGTCGCTTCAAGCGCAACGCCGACAAGAGCTGGACGGTCATTCTCGCGGATGCCGACAACCGTCGTCAGAAGCGGGTCATTAAAGCGAAATTCATCTTTATCGGCGCCGGCGGCGCGGCGTTGACGCTGCTGCAGGAAACCGGCATTCCACAGGCCAAAGAGTATGCGGGCTTCCCGGTCGGCGGCCAGTTCCTGGTCTGCGAAAATCCGGAGGTGGTGAACCACCATCTGGCGAAGGTTTACGGCCAGGCCGAAGTGGGCGCGCCGCCGATGTCGGTGCCGCACATTGATACCCGTATTATCGACGGTAAACGCGTGGTGCTGTTCGGGCCGTTCGCCACCTTCTCGACCCGCTTCCTGAAGAACGGTTCATTGTGGGATCTGCTGGCCTCGACGAATACCTCGAATATTCTGCCGATGCTCAACGTCGGTCTGGACAACTTCGATCTGGTGAAATACCTGATTAGCCAGGTGATGCAGAAAGATAAAGATCGCCTGGCGGCGCTGTGCGAGTACTATCCGGAAGCGCGGAAAGAGGACTGGCGGTTGTGGCAGGCCGGTCAGCGCGTGCAGATTATCAAGCGCGATGCGAAGAAGGGCGGGGTACTGCGCCTCGGTACTGAAGTGGTGAGCGATGACGAAGGCACTGTCGCGGCGCTGCTCGGCGCATCGCCAGGCGCCTCCACCGCGGCGCCTATCATGCTGCAGCTAATGGAAAAAGTGTTTAAAGACAAAGTCAATTCGCCGGAATGGCAGGCCAGGCTGAAGGCCATCATCCCGACCTACGGTATTCGCCTTGACGGCAACCCGGCGGAGATTGAGAAAGCGCTGGCGTGGACCAGTGAAGTGCTGGAGCTGAAATATGAGCCGGCCGCGGTGGCGGATGAAGCCCCGCAGGCGGAGCTGAAGCCGCTGAGCGGTGGTAAGCCGATGGCGGATATCGCGCTCTGACAAACGCTCTGACAAAAACGGCAGCCTGCGGGCTGCCATTTTTTTGTCGGTTTGATGGGTCGACTTAGCGGACGACGGCGTTACCGATGGTTTCGTCGGCGCGCCAGATGCGATATTTCACATCGACATTGGTCGGCGCGTACACGACAATCGGCAGCTTGCTGTTGTAGCGCAGCATGGCATCATCGCCGAGACCGGCAGTGACAAATTTCTTCTCTTTCTTGCCATCCGGGCAGGCCATCATGGTAGAGACCGGGCCGCTCAGCTTATCAAAGACATAGTAGTCATAGCCCCAGCCTTCCAGGGTTTTGCTTTCCAGCTTCCCGCCTAAACGATGGTGGTTGCAGTCAACTTCCAGCGTCTGGCCGATTATCAGCTCAACCTTCAGCGCTGACTCATCCTGCTGCTGCGGCAGCTGAATAACCTGACGCTTCATGCCTTTTTCCGCTTTCGGGAACGGCGCGACTTTTTCCAGCGGCTGGTCTGCGGCCTGGGCGCCAGCGGACATGCAGGCGGCGGTCAGCAGAGAAACGGCTAGCGTAGTGATTTTTTTCACGGTTGATCATCCTTTATTTTCGTTCCTGACTGATACAGCCTATCATTGCTTTGCTGAATGTTAAGTTTTATTTACTAATTTTTTCAAAATGAATGGTGTTATGTACTGGTGTGATGCCGTGTCGCACCTTGCGCCACGGCGGCCCATGAAGCTTATTCGTTGCGGCTATTTTTCGCTTCCTCAATGAATTCTTCATCTATTTCATCGGTATTACCGGCATGCTCTCGTCCCGACAGCAGGTTCCAGCAAGCGATAAACAAGGCGGCAATCAGCGGCCCGATAACGAATCCGTTGATACCGTAGATCTCCATGCCGCCCAGCGTGGCGATAAGGATCAGGTAGTCCGGCATTTTGGTATCCTTGCCCACCAGCAGCGGACGCAGAATGTTATCCACCAGGCCAATCACAATCACAAAGAAGCCGACGATAAAGGCGCCCTGCCACAGCTGCCCGGTGGCGAAGAGGTAAATCGCCGCCGGCACCCAGATAATGGCCGAGCCTACCGCCGGGATAAGCGACAGGAACGCCATCAGCGCACCCCACAGAATGCTGCCGTCCAGACCGGCAACCCAGAAGGCAAAGCCGCCCAGCGCCCCCTGCGCCAGCGCCACGGCCACGGTGCCTTTTACCGTGGCGCGGGCGACCGCGGCGAATTTAGCGAACAGGTGCTGCTTCACATAGCTCGATAACGGCAGAGATTCGAGAGTCAACAGCACCAGGTAAGGCCCATCCTTTAGCAGGAAGAACAGCAGGTACAGCATAATGCCGAAGCTGACGGTAAAGCCAAAGGTGCCTTTACCAATCAGAAACGCGCTGCCGGCCAGATACTGGCCGCTTTTCAGCGCAACATCGGAGAGCTGCTGCTGGATCTGCTGCGCGCTATCGAGGTTGTGCTCGGCAAGGAAACCTCTGGCCCAGCCGGGGAGGTGAGCAAACAGACTGGCGACCACCGTCGGGAACTGAGTGTCGTTATGCTGAAGTTTGCTATACACCACGTTCAGCTCGTAGGCCAGCGACGAGAGGATGATCGCCAGCGGCGTAAAAACGATAAGGCAGATGATGACGATGGTCAGCAGCGCCGCGAGGCCATTGCGCTCGCCGAGGCGAGTGCGAATCTTGTTTTTGACCGGATTAAAAATCACCGCAAGGATCGCGGCCCAGAGGATGGCGGAATAATAGGGTGAGAGAACATCAAAAAAGGCCAGGGTTACAATAAAGACGATAAGGATGAAAAATCCTTTGGTAAGTCCATTAACTCTCATGTCATCCGCTCCTGCTTATGAGTTATACAGTCGAATGATAGATGCTACGACGTAATTTACCATCAGGATAGTCGTACTCTATAACAGAGGGGAAAAAGTGGATAAAAACCCTGGCAGAAAACCCTGCGGACGCTATTGAGTAAAACAGACAACTTCTGCTTTCAATGCCTGTCCGGTACGCATGATGAAAGCAGTGTTATCTGCAAAATGTGCTGTCAGGAAGCAACGAGGTGTAGAAGCGTAGTATATCGATACGGCAAAAGCGGAGGTTATGGCGGATAATCCATGGTCAAACGGGCAGAAAAAAAGCGCGCAGCGGATATTTCCACGCGCGCCTTATGCAGTGTCTTACTGAAGATTGCCTGCGGTCAGGCTCTCTTTATCAAAGGCATGGCTGACATCAATATGATTCTGATGCATCGATGTATCGATATTGGAACCCGCCTCCGGATGCGTCTGGCTCTTCTCTGCGGCCATCACGCCGGACGAAAGTGTAGCGGCCAACAGCAGTGCGGTGACTACGCCGATATTTTTCATGTTCAGTTCCTTATTTCATCGTGCTGTCGCTGTCGCCTGTTTCTTCCGGCGGCCCGGCAATGTGGCGATTTTATTTCGTCAGCTCAGCGGTCATATGTACGCGGTTATTGAATTGAGCGCTGGTGATTTTGTAAGACGCGCCTTGCTCTGCGGCCTGCGCGGCAATTTTGGCTTCTGCGCGATCCAGGGTGGAAGCGCTGGCGCTGATGCTCTGAGCAAAAGTACCGAAAGAGATCATAGAGAGTGCGGCAATTGCAACGAAAGTTTTGATGGATTTCATGGTCGTATTCCTTAAGTGTTTTGTCAGTGTTGGAGCGTTGTTGCCCCGATGTGATAAATGATAGGCTGACGGCCGGATGATTAAAATCGAAACAATTTGCTCTCATTGTTCAGTAAATTTGAATAATTATTGTCAAGTATCGCCATCCAGTTTTGTTAAGAAAGTTAAATTACAATTCAGCCTCATTGTCATAACAAATATATAAAAAGTTATTTTTTAACTTTCGATAGATGATTTTCTTGTTTGCTATCATCTGAACTGCAGCAATATAGTTTTTAGGCAGCAATAAACGCCGGCGTGCGGCAAATAAAAATTATCCACGAATATTTCATTATGATAACTATTAATAAGATCAGTAAAAGCTTCTCCGGTGAAAGAGTGCTAAAAGAGGTCTCGCTCAGTATTCATTCCGGTGAGATTATTTGCATTATTGGCCCCAGTGGCTCAGGGAAAACCACGCTATTACGTACGCTTAATTTCCTGGAGCCTGCCGATAGCGGGCAAATAAGAATAGATGATGTGGCGCTGGATTGCGCAAAAGCGGGCAAAAAGGAGATTGAAAAGCTACGGGCAAAAACCGCCATGGTTTTTCAATCGTGGAATCTCTTTCATAATCTGACCGCACTGCAAAATATTACCGAAGGACTGATTTACGCTCAAAAGCGCCCGCGTCAGGAGGCGCAGGATATTGCTGAACGACTCTTAAAGCAGGTGGGGTTATTGCATAAAAAAGACAGCTATCCGCACAGTCTCTCCGGCGGCCAAAAGCAGCGTATCGGGATTGCGCGGGCGCTGGCAATTAACCCCGCCGTTCTGCTGCTGGATGAGCCGACTTCCGCGCTGGATCCGGAAAAAGTTGGTGAAGTGCTGGAGCTTATTCAGACGATTGCCGCTGCGGGGCAGACGATGATTATCGTGACCCATGAAATGGCGTTCGCCCGCCAGGTCGCTTCCCGGGTGGTATTTATGGAAAACGGCGAAATCGTTGAGCAGGGCCCGGCGGAACAGATATTTGGCGCAGCACAGCAGGGGCGAACCCGGGCGTTTCTGGCGCAACTGCACTATCATGCCTGAGGCTAATGATGAACAATAACCCGCTCTTTAACTGGCAGGATATCGCCGGAATATTGCCGAAACTGCTGGAAAATTTACCCGTGACCCTCGGGATAATGCTGGCATCGCTGCTGCTTGGTTTGACGATCGCGCTGCTGATTGTGCTGCTGCAGTTTAGTCGCTTTAAGCCGTTCAGCGCGGTGGCAAACGGGTATACCGACATTCTGCGTGGCGCCCCCCTGGCGCTGCTGATCCTGCTGTTTTTCTTCGGCGGAAAATTAATTTTGACTGCGCTGGCGCTGCCGCCGCTATGGATTAGCGATACCACCTTTGCGGTGTTGTCTATTTCGGTCAGCATCAGTCCCTATTTTGCAGAAATGATGCGCTCCGCGTGGCGTGCGGTGGATACCGGCCAGAAAGAGGCCATCATCAGCCTCAATATTCCCTGGCATAAGGGAATGCAGCGGATTATTTTTCCCCAGGGGCTCATTATTGCCATTCCCGTTTTTGGTAATCTTTTAATTAACCTTGTGAAGATGACCTCACTGGTCAATATTATTGGTATTGTAGATATTTTTGGCCGTGCACAAAAGATTTCGCAAAATAGCTATGGATCTAAACAGGTTGCGGCGTTTATTAGTGTTATTATCGTTTACTGGGTGCTGAATAGTATTATTCTCTATTTTACCACTCGTATTGAAAAGAAGTATCAGTTCCTGCTGGAGTGATAGATTAACATGTTTAGCCTGGCGTTCATTCGGGACAATTTTACGTTTATTTTAAGCGCGCTGCCGGTTACCCTGGTGATAACGTTATTGTCCTTACTCTTTTCCACTCTGCTGGGCGCGGCGCTGGCGTGGGTGATTATTCGTCAGGTTCCCGGGGTTCAATGGGGGGCGAAGGTATTTCTCTCCTTTAGCCGTTCGGTCCCGGTACTGGTGATGCTGTATTTCTTTTTTTACGTCTGGCCATGGATAGCCGCCGGGCTGTTTGGCGGCCCGCAGGACAATATGTACCACTATAAACTCTCGCCACTGGTGGCGGCGGTCACCGCGCTATCGCTGATTTTCAGCGCGTATTTCGCCGAAACCTTTCGCGCAGGCTGGAACGCGGTTGATAAGGGGCAGCGCGAGGCCGCATGGTCAATTGGGCTAAGCGGGTTCACGCAGTTCCGACGCATTATTTTTCCGCAGGCGGCAGTATCCGCACTGCCGAACTTCACCAGCGTGCTGATCGATCTGATTAAAGACACCTCGCTGGTTTACACCATCACCGTTATTGATCTGATGGCGAAAGCCAATATCGCCGCCGCGCGCGGGTTTCATTTTGTCGAAGCCTATTGCGTCGTGCTGGTGATTTATATCGTGCTGTGCCTGGCAATTGCCAGAGCATTGCGCAGTGTAGAACGGTTTCTGCGCGCCCGCTGGCAAGGAAACGTACAAAAGAGTGTTCCACGGTTATCATTTTGGGGAAGGTATTTTGAAAAATAAAATTTTACTGGTGAGTGCGCTGACGTTGGCAATGGGAATTAACGCCGCACAGGCGGTTGAAAAAAGTCCGCACGCGAAGACGATTGAGGTTGTCGTTAACGCTAACGGTTTTCCCTTTAGCTTTGTTGACGATAACAACAATATTACCGGCTACGATGGCGATCTGTTAAAGGTGCTGGACCAGCGGTTAACCGACTATACGTTTCATTTTAATGCGGTCTCGCGCGACGCGATGATCGTCGGCCTGTCGACCGGCGCGTATACCCTTGCGGCGGATCACTTTTATCTTACCAAAGAGCGGGCGGAAAAATATGACCACTCCGGCGAGCCGACCGGGATCAGCGATTTACGCCTGATTGTACGTAACGATGAGAACGATATTCATAACCTTGGCGATCTCGCCAGCGGTAAGAAAAAGCTGGTGCCGATTCATACCTCCGACGCCCGTTATACGGTGATTGAAAACTACAACAAAAAAAATCCAGGCCAACAAATTAACCTGCAGCCCAACGGCGAGCAGTCCGCCGCCGATATCTTTAAAGCGGTCGCTTCCGGGGAATACGATGCGGCGATTTATCCCATTGGTGCGCTACTGGCGTTAAATAAGGCGCTAAATCTCAATCTGAAAGCTTCGGATTCCGTCGGCCTGTTTCCTAACGTCTATTTGTATAAAAAAAATACCGACCCGCAGTTGATCAAAGCGATTGATGCGCAGTTGGTTGCCCTGAAAAAAGACGGCACGCTCGCTGAGCTCTCACGGAAATGGTACGCCGAAGATGTGTATGCCCTGCCGGGCGCCAGCGACGTCAAAGTGAATACCGACTGGGAATAAACGCATGACGCAAATAAGCTCGGAGCCGGCGCATAACGCCGCCACCTTAAACGATGAGGTGACCCTGGCGCTGCGCGCCATTACTGAAAAACGCGCGGCTACCATCGGTTACCTGTTGGACGAAAGCCGACAACGTCATATCGCGGATGATTTTGCGCGTGAAGCCATACGTCACTATGGCCGCGATATCGGGCATAAGCTGCGTGCGCAAATGCGCGATCGCCAGGATTTGCAGGAGTTTGCCGGGCTGTTTACCCGCGGTCTGGAATCTCAGGTTTATGAGATGGAGCCCGTTAGCGCCAGCCGGGCCGAATTTATCGTCCTGTTTCACTACTGTCCTTACGTTAACTGCTGGCGGCAGCAGGGGCGGGGCGCCAGCGAAATTGAGACGCTATGCGATATCTGCATGGAAGGCGATCATGCGTTAACCGACGCGTTTCCGGGGCTGCGTTTAGAGGTGCAGACCGCGCTGGCTCGCGGTGATGCCGCCTGTCGGCTGCGTTTTTATCAGTCAGAGTCGCATGAGGCGGAATGGCAACCTTAAGTGGGGGCCACGCAACCAGTTTATTAATCAGCCAGAAGCGGCGATTCAGGCACTGAGCGGGCAAAAGCTCACCATGGTTGACGGCGACGTTGACGGACGGATTTATCCCACTGACGGAACGGGGATTCGCGTTGCCGACTCGGCGCGACAAGGCCGGCGCTTCGGTGTTGGTCACGACGAATAGCGTTTTGAATAAGGAGTAAAACTATGGCAAAGGTCCATTTTATTGGTGCCGGACAGATGACGGAGGCGATTATTCGCGCGTCATTAAGCAACGGTACGCTGCGGGCGGACGCGATCTCGCTGGAGGATATCGACAGCGCGCGAATCGAGGCTTTGCACTCCCGCTATCGGTTGTCGGGCGACGGTGGCTTAAGCGAGGCCTCTTTGCTGGTGCTGGGGATCCGTCCGCAGGACGATCTGGCGGCGGTGGCGAGCCGCGTGCGCGCCCAGCTAAACGGCTCGACGACGGTGGTTTCTCTGATCGCGGGAGTGACCCTGGAAAAGCTGGCCTCCCTGTTTGGTGAGACAACGCCGATTGCCAGGACGATCCCCAATACCCTGACCGATACCGGATTTGGCTATAGCGGCGTAACCTTAAACGCCCACGCCAGCGCGGCTGAGATCGAGCCGTTTCTGCGCGGTTTTGGCAAAGTGCTGTATTTGCCAGAGCGGTTGATCGATGTCTTTACCGGTTTTGGCGTCGCGGGGCCTAACTATATTTACTACTTTATTGAGTCGCTTACCGATGCCGGCGTACTGGCGGGGCTGTCGCGGCCTCAGGCGACGGAGGTGGTGCTGGAGAACCTCCTCGGCGCGGTCGAGATGCTGCGCCAAAGCCAGAAGCATCCGCGTCAGCTTCTGGATATCAATAATTCACCGGCGGGAGTCGGGATCCACGCTCTGTATGAGCTGAACAACAGTGACTTTGCCGCAGGCCTTCAGCGCAGCGTACTGGCGGCGGTCAGGCGTACCCGTGAACTGGGACAGCGCTAAACCCCTTCTTCCCGCCACTGGCCGTGCAGCACCCGGCGCTTTTCCGGCGATGCGCTTAAAGGCACGGCTTAAGGCTGCATGAGAACGGTCGCCCAGCCGGATCGCTAACGTCGTCTATTAATCCACGGGGAGCAGGACAAGTTCAGGCATTGGTCATTCGACATGCCAGGGGGAATATGCCTGAAGATCCCGTTTAAATTCGACGGAAAACAGGCAACAAAAAACCCGCAAACTCGGAGAGAGTGCGGGTTTCTGTAGGGTTACCGGTCGTTAACAAAACTTACCGGTGAATGATTTGGTCGGCACGAGAGGATTTGAACCTCCGACCCCCGACACCAGCCGGATCGCTAACGTCGTCTATTAATCCACGGGGAGCAGGACAAGTTCAGGCATTGGTCATTCGACATGCCAGGGGGAATATGCCTGAAGATCCCGTTTAAATTCGACGGAAAACAGGCAACAAAAAACCCGCAAACTCGGAGAGAGTGCGGGTTTCTGTAGGGTTACCGGTCGTTAACAAAACTTACCGGTGAATGATTTGGTCGGCACGAGAGGATTTGAACCTCCGACCCCCGACACCAGCCGGATCGCTAACGTCGTCTATTAATCCACGGGGAGCAGGACAAGTTCAGGCATTGGTCATTCGACATGCCAGGGGGAATATGCCTGAAGATCCCGTTTAAATTCGACGGAAAACAGGCAACAAAAAACCCGCAAACTCGGAGAGAGTGCGGGTTTCTGTAGGGTTACCGGTCGTTAACAAAACTTACCGGTGAATGATTTGGTCGGCACGAGAGGATTTGAACCTCCGACCCCCGACACCCCATGACGGTGCGCTACCAGGCTGCGCTACGTGCCGACGCGTGGGGAACAATATTACCCGTTCCCCGAGCGAATGCAAGCGGGTCGCGCGCGATTGATTCATAATTAATCAATCAGTTAGCGATAAAGCGTTTTTCGTCAGTCAGGACCTGCAGCAACAGGCTGAGCTGCGGTTTCTGATCTTTAATTTTCTCGCCGTCGCGGCTCCAGGTGGTATAGGTGCCGTTATGGTTGAGGACCACGGTGATGGTCGGGGTGGTAATGGCCAGCGTATCGCCGTTGGCCGCGGTGACCCAGTTCCGACGTCGTGCGGCGCTGAACAGATCTTCACCCTGCGAGTACTCATTGGCTGGCGTCGAAACGTGGAGCAGGCGCTGCATCAGCGTGGTCATTACATCTTTGTTATCGGTCAGCGTGGCAATTTCCTGCGCCGGCGTGCCCGGCCAGTGAATAACCAGCGGCACCTGCAACTGCTCGCGCGACCAGTCGAACGAGTCGTGTTTGACGTTAAGCGGCTTGCCGTGGCCGCCAGTGATAATCACCACCGTGTTGTCGAGCTTGCCGGCTGCGCGTAGCGCGGTCAGCACCCGATCAATCTGGGCGTCAACATCACCTGCCGCCTTGCTGTAACGGCGGACAAAGCCCTGTTGCTGCGTGTCGTCGAGGGTGGTGCCGTTGAGCGAGATCCACGAGAACCAGCGATTCTCATCCTGCGCGTAACGGTCCAGCCAGCCGATCCACTGATTGGCCGTCTGCTCGTCGCTCTGAGTCTTCGCGCTCGGTAGCGAGAAGTCGGAGAGCAGCGCCTGGCGATAGAGCGGGCTGCTAAACCCATCGGAGGAGAACAGGCCCAGCTGGTAGCCCTGCTGGTTAAGGGCGGTGATCAACGCGGCGGGAATACGCGCCGAGAGGACACCGTCCATATAGCCTGGTGAAATACCGTAGAACAGGCCAAACAGGCCGCTGTCGGCGGTATTACCCGAACTCATATGCTGGGTAAAATTGACGTTCTCTTTGGCGAACGCCGCCAGCGCCGGCATGGTCTTTTCAAACCGCGAATAGTTCAGGTTGTCGACGGTGATCAGCAGCACGTTGTAGCCCGCGCCGAGATCACGGTAGCGCAGGTTGCTGAGCGGATACTGGACCGATACCGCCTCCGGCGCCCCTTGTTCCACCAGGCGACGCTGATAATCCTGGGCGTCGAGCAGGCCATGTTTCTCGAGGAAACGGCGGGCGGTCATCGGATAAGAGAGCGGCAGATTCGCCCGCTGCATCGTGATCGGGCGATAGAAGTTGGCATCCGCCCAGATATAGACCAGGTGGCTGCTGATAAACGACAGAAAGAAGAACCAGGCGACCGGGCGGGCGTAATGACGGCGGCGCGTCAGGCTGCGCAGTTTCTGCCAGCTCCAGGTGGCGAAGAGCATTTCAATCAAAAAGATGACCGGGACGCTGATAAACATCAGCTGCCAGTCGCGCGCCATCTCATTCTGGTCAGGGTTGATGACCAGCTCCCAGACGACCGGGTTTAAGTGAAGATGGAAGCGGGTGAAGACCTCGCTATCTATCAGCAGCAGCGTCATCCCGGCGGTGGCAAGGATCACCGACAGGAAGCGCATCAGGCGCTGCGAGACCACGATAAAGGTCAACGGGAAGAGGATCAGCACATAGCTGGTAAACACCAGGAAGCTGAAGTGTCCGACGAGACTGACGTACGAAAAAAGCCGTCCGGCAAGCGTCGTCGGCCAGTCGGCGACAAAAAGATAGCGGCTGCCGAGCACCATGGCCAACAACATGTTGAACAGGGCGAACCAGTGCCCCCAGCTGACCATCTGGGAGACTTTTTCTCGGTAGGGCTGACGTAGAGTCACCATATACTGTTGCTGTTATCCTTAATGCGCCGGATCGTCGTTAATGGAAGACTGCAAAGCCTGCGCGAAAGAACGGGCGATGGCCTGACGCTGCGCCGGCGCGACGCTACTGTTGATCAGGTTGGTCACCATATTGCCTAACACCATCAGTGAAAGGTCAACCGGGGCTTTGTGTGATTCCAGGACGTTCGTTAGCTCGCTGAGCAACTGTTCGACCTGTTGATCGCTATAGCGGGAAATTTGCGGCATAAACTCAAAATCTGTTTGTTCGTGAAAGGGCAACATATTACCGTAGCAGCAGCTTTTTTTCCGCATTTTTTCGCCGCGACGCAAAAGCGCACCGATCGTCGGTAACAACGTCGAAATGTGTGGCGCCAGTTGCGTCGGCAACCCGGCGGTGGTTGAATACCGCCCGGTCTAAAAGGAGAGTTTAACATGAGTCTGGATATCGACCAGATTGCCCTGCATCAGTTAATCAAACGTGATGAACAAAATCTGGAGCTGGTGCTGCGCGAGTCACTGCTGGAGCCGAATGCGACGGTCGTCGAGATGATGGCTGAACTGCACCGGGTCTATAGCGCCAAAAGCAAAGCCTATGGCCTGTTCAATGAAGAGAGTGAACTGGCGCAGGCGCTGCGTCTGCAGCGTCAGGGGGAAGAAGAGTTTCTGGCGTTCAGCCGCGCGGCGACTGGTCGTCTGCGCGATGAACTGGCGAAATACCCGTTCGCCGAAGGGGGCATTGTCCTCTTCTGCCAGTATCGTTACCTGGCGGTCGAGTATCTGCTGGTGGCGGTGCTCAATAACCTGAGCAGTATGCGCGTCAACGAGGAGCTGGATATCCGCTCGACCCATTACCTGGATATTAACCATGCTGATATTGTCGCGCGCATCGATTTAACCGAGTGGGAAACCAACCCGGAGTCGACCCGCTATCTGACCTTCCTGAAAGGGCGGGTAGGGCGCAAAGTGGCCGATTTCTTTATGGATTTCCTCGGCGCCAGCGAAGGGCTTAACGCCAAAGCGCAGAACCGCGGCCTGCTGCAGGCGGTGGATGACTTCGCCGCCGATGCTCAGCTTGATAAATCCGAGCGACAGAATGTGCGTCAGCAGGTCTACGCGTACTGTAACGAACAGCTGCAGGCCGGGGAAGAGATTGAGCTGGAGTCGCTGTCCAAAGAGCTCGCCGGCGTCAGCGAAAAGAGCTTCCAGGAATTCACTGCCGCGCAGGGCTATGAGCTGGAAGAGAGCTTCCCGGCGGATCGCAGCACCTTACGCCAGCTGACCAAGTTTGCCGGCAGCGGCGGCGGATTGACCATTAACTTCGACGCCATGCTGTTAGGTGAACGCGTATTCTGGGATCCCGCCACCGATACCCTGACCATTAAGGGCACCCCGCCGAACCTGCGCGACCAGCTGCAGCGCCGGACGTCCGGCGGCAATTAAGCCCCATGCCCTGTCGGCGCTATCGCTGAACGGGGATGATCTCCACGCCGCACTGCACCAGCTGCTGGCGCAGCGCGGCGTCGGGTTCACCGTCGACGATAAGCGTACTGGCGAGGCTCAGTTCGCCGATGGCAAAGGCTGACGCGGCGTTGAGCTTCTCCCGGGACGCCATCACCACGGTTTCCGCCGCTCTGGCCGCCAGTGCGCGTTTGATGCCCGCTTCTTCATAATCACCGGTAGTGAAACCTGCCCGCGGGTGGATGCCGGTCACCCCCATAAAGAACAGATCGGCATTGATCCGCGCCATACCCGCCAGCGTCTCGGCGCCCACAGCGACGACCGAATGTTTAAACACTTTGCCCCCGAGCAGGATCACCTCGATTCGCGGGTGGTCCACCAGCGCCACGGCGATGCCGGGGCTGTGGGTGACCACCGTACAGTTCAGTTCCGCAGGTAAAAAGCCGATCATTGCTGCAGTGGTGGTGCCGCCATCGACAATCACCACCTGTCCAGGCTGGATCAGCGCGGCGGCGGCGCGGGCGACCGCCTGCTTGGAGGCGATCTGCACGCTTTTGCGCGTTTCAATAGGCGCAATAGCGGCAGAAACCGGCAGTGCGCCGCCGTGGACCCGCTGCAGTTTTCCTTCCGCCGCCAGCTCGCGCAGATCGCGGCGAATGGAGTCCTCGGAGACGTTGAACCGCTGGCTTAGCTCCCCGGACATCACCTGTTTTTCCTCGGTGAGGATCTGGAGGATCTGCTGTTTTCTCTGACTGGCGAGCATGATTTTTCCTTCACGAATGATCTTGTTTGTTCCTGATTATGCATGTTATGGTGCCAGCTGTCATCTCAAAGGGGATATAACATGCAAACTCACGCACCGCACGTCCGCCACGTTCGCGAGACGCTGCTCTCTGACAACTGGTACACCCTGAAAAAATATACTTTTGAACTGCTGCGCCGGGACGGTTGCTGGCAGGAGCAGAGCCGGGAAGCCTATGATCGCGGCAACGGCGCGGTCATTTTACTCTATAACCGTGAGAAGCGGACGGTGGTCCTGACGCGCCAGTTCCGATTTCCGGTATTTACCCACGGTCATGATGGGTATCTGATTGAGGCTGCCGCCGGGCTGCTGGATAACGCCTCGCCGGAGGCGCGGATCGTTGCCGAAGCGGAAGAGGAGACCGGCTTTCGCGTGACGCGGGTCGAACCCGTCTTCACTGTCTTTATGAGTCCAGGCTCCGTGACCGAGAAGCTCTACTTTTTTATCGCGGAATATCAGGCCGATGACCGTCGGGGCGACGGCGGCGGGTTGGCGGCAGAAGGTGAGGATATTGAAGTGCTGGAGTGGCCGCTGGCGCGGGCGCTGCAGGCTATTCGCGATGGCGAGATCATGGATGCGAAAACGATAATGCTGTTGCAGCATCTGGCGCTGAATGCCGATACGCTCCTCGCCAGCTAAGCGGCAAGGAGCAGGGGAGATTAGCGCAATTCGCGGGCAATGGCGCTGTACATCAGCGCCGCTTCCAGCGGCTGGGCGTTGAAGGACGGTTCCGCCTGCGGCCAGGTCGACCACTGGACGATCACCAGATGTTCCGCGCGGTTCACCATGATCACCTGGCCATAGATCCCCAGCGCCCACAGCGAGCCCTGCAGTCCTTCCTGCGGCGTCGGCTGTACGTGTTGCGCATTGGCCGGAATCGCGTTGTTCCACCACTGATAGCCGTAGATACCTTGCGGATGCGCTGCTGAAACCGAGTTCAGCGCTTTTGTCCAGCTTGCGGCCTGGTCGAACCAACCTGCGGGCACCAGCTGTTTGCCGTTGCTTAACCGACCATCGCGGGCGACAAACTCGCCAAAGCGGCCCCAGTCTTCGAGGGTGGCGTTAAAGCCGTGGGCGCCAACATCATGCTTCCCTTGCTGATAAGCATGCCAGACGCCATCGTGGGCCATACCCGCAGGCTGCCACAGCGACTGCTCAAGCCAGGCGGCCAGCGACATACCGGTCGCGCGTTCCAGCACATCGCCCAGCAGCCAGGCGCCGCCGGAAGAGTAGGACCACTGCTCGCCTGCCGGGTGTTTGCGCGACAGTGCCGATACGATTTTACGTACGCAATCATAGGCGCCGGGCTGTGCTTCACATTGGGTCAGGCGGGCAAAGTGCGACTGCGGGTTGGTGTAATCTTCATTCCAGTCCACGCCGCTGGTATGTTGAATGAGCTGCTTGAGCGTTACGCCGTCCCAGGCGGTGCCTTTCAGTTCGGGTTCATAAACGGTAATCAGGTCATCGAGGGAGTGGATTTTCCCCTGTTGAATGGCGATGCCCACCAGCGTTGAGACGACCGATTTGCCCACCGATCGCGAGGTCCACAGCGTGGTATCGGTGTTGCCGTTGCCAAGGTATTTCCAGGCGACTTTGCCATCTTTCAGCACCAGCATGCCGCTGACGTTCTCGCGCTTCAGGTAATCCTGTAGCGTCCAGGTGTGGCCGTTGAGGGTATAGCTGGCGTGGGTCAGTGGCTTTTCAGCACGCTCCAGCGGGACCGCTGCGCCGTGGCGGAAGACGTCTCCGGCATAATTGCGATAGTCGTTACGAAAGCCAACGACGCGTGACGCCTGATCCCAGGTGAGCATGTCTTTGGCCGCGGGTAGCGTTTGGTCGTAAGGGGTGGGGCAGACATCCAGCGTCAGGTCGCCGCAGTTTTGCGCCATCGCCGCCGCCGGCAGCGCCGCCAAAATTAACGCCAGAGCCAGTGGTTTTTTTATCATTTTCATTTCCTCGTTTGCCATAGTTTCGCTGCGCAGTATATAAATCGGCTCGCGAAGGCTAAAATCAGCAAATGGGGGATTTTCCCCCGCAAGGGAGAGAGGGATGAAAACCCTGCAGTATTCTTTCGCACAGATTGAGGCCTTCGCCACCATCGCCGAAACTGGCAGCCTGTCGCAGGCGGCCATTCGTTTAGCTAAAGACCGGACCACGCTTCGCGATCTGCTGGACTATCTGGAAGATGCGCTGGGCTACCGGCTGTTCAGCCGTGAAGGGCGTAGCCTGACGCTAACCGCCGAAGGCGAGCAGCTTTTTCGCCAGGCACACCTGCTGTTGCGTCAGGCGCAGGCTTTCGAGTCTTTTGCGCAAACGCTGCCGCAAACGGCCTGGCAGGCGTTACGTCTGGTGTACGATCCCTTCGTGCCGCGTGAATTTCTCCGTTTGCTGGCTGATACGCTTGCCCGGCGGCAGATCCGTTTAAGCTGCTGGAGCGCCTCGCGGCGCGAAGCCGAGCAGGCGCTGAGCGAGGGCATCGCGGATATGGCCATTTGCCAGGCTAATAATCGTACGCTGGGCAGCGAAATGGAGTGGCGGGCGCTGGGCACCGTTGATTTACGTTTTTACGCCGCGCAAGGATTGTTTACTGACGCCGCACGGCCGCTGACATTGCTGAATTTATCGCTAACGCCACAGCTGGTGATGCACCGGCGCAGTGACGATCAGATCGCCCGCCGGCTACAGATATCCGGCCATACGCTGTATATGAATGAAATCGCGCTGCTGCGCCATGCGATGGAGCAGGGGATGGGCTGGGGATTTTTACCGGAACATTTACGGCCAGGCGAGTGGCAGGGGGTTGCTGAAATAGCTACCGAGGTCGGCAGTCAGGGACTGAACGTGACCATGGTGATGCTCTGGCTGCCCGGCATGAATAAGCACCGGATGCTGAGCGACCTCGTGGACGAGGCGCCGGAACTTTGGCGGCGCCGATAACAAAACGCCCCGGGTCAGAAGACACCAGGGCGTTTGCCATACAACTTGCTATCGGCGATTACGCGCGAACGAAGTCGATGTGGGTCAGTTTCGGCTTGAACGCGTGACGCTGAACAGCCTGAACTTTAACTTTCTCTTCTTTGCCATCGATAACGAGGGTCACAACTTCGCCGTAAAATTCAGCTTTATCCTGCATGTTCCACAGTTTGTCGTGATCCAGTTCGATAGCAACCGGAGCAGCTTCGCCACCGTAGATGATTGCCGGGAACTTGTTAGCTGCGCGCAGGCGGCGGCTCGCACCCTTACCCTGCTCTTTACGTACTTCTGCGTTGATAGTAAACATTGATGTCTCTCTATATATAAAGCCTGCAACAGGCGACCCAGCTGCAGGCAGATTATCTGCTTTGCGAATGCAAAAGCGGGCGGCATTATAGCCGCCAATCGGCACAGCGGCAATCAAAACCTCAGTTTTTGGCGGATTAACGCAGCTCATTGGCGCGACGGAAACGGCCCTGATAATCGAATACTTTTTCCCGCACCTGCCAGTATTGCCCCTTCATTCGGGCGACGACAAAGTCAGGATGGCGCAGCAGCGCCTGCTGGGCAATGATATCCGCCGGGGTTATCCAGCGTAACGGCACGCCCGGCGTACGGGTATGCGGGCGGATAAACAACTGCTCAAAGGCGGTACGCTGGGCGGGCGTTTGCAGACGGAAGCGCTCACTCACGTCGGCGCCGTCCTCATCATAGTAGGTGATTTTCAGCCACGGGCCTTTCTCGTCGCTACCGTGCTGCATAGCCATGCCGCTGCAGCGCAGCACCAGCGCGTCCTTTAGCTTCAGCGCCGCCTTCAGCATATCGTCCGGGTCGACCAAAATCGTGTCGCACTCGCGGCAGCGGCGGGCGGCGATATCGTTTTCCGCGTTGCACTGCGGGCAGTTTTTGAAGCGAAAGCGGAAGTCGCACTGTTCGCGGTGGCCGTCATCATCTTCAAACCAGCCCTGGCAGCGGCGGCCAAAATGCTCAATCAAGGTGCCGTCGGCGGTGGTTTTGCCCCAGAAGGTGTTGGCGAAACCGCAGGCCGGGCAGAAGACCTGCACCGGTACGTTGTCGCTTTTCCCCTTCGGCGTCCCCACTTCCGGGGCGTACAGGTCATGCGGGTTGCCGGCGTAGTCGAGGATCAGGCAGTCGGTTTTGCCCGGCGCCAGGCGCAGGCCGCGGCCAACAATCTGTTGGTAAAGACTCACCGACTCGGTGGGGCGGAGGATGGCGATCAGGTCAACGTGCGGGGCGTCGAAGCCGGTGGTCAACACCGCGACGTTCACCAGATAGCGATACTCCTGCGCTTTAAACGCCTCGATAATGCGATCCCGCTCTGGTCCAGGCGTTTCCCCGGTGATCAGCGCGGCTTGCGCCGCCGGCAGCAGACCGGTCACTTCCCGGGCGTGTTCCACGGTGGCGGCGAAGATCATCACCCCTTTACGGCTTTCGGCGAACTCCACGATCTGGCTGACGATATGCGGTGTTATGCGCTGCTGTTTTTTCAGTTCGTGGTTAAGATCGGCTTCGCTGAACAGGCCGTTGCTTTGCGCCTGCAGACGGCTGAAATCGTACTGCACCACCGGCATATCAAGGCGTTCCGGTGGCGTCAGGTAGCCGTGCTTAATCATATAGCGCAGCGGCAGCTCATAGATGCAGTCGCGAAACAGTGCTTTCTCATCGCCACGTACCATGCCGTGGTAGTGAAACTGATAGATCCAACCCTTGCCGAGGCGGAACGGGGTAGCCGTCAGGCCGAGCAGCCGGAGCTGAGGATTCACCTGCCGCAGGTGGCTTATGATCTGTTGATACTGGCTGTCGTCGTCATCGCTGATACGGTGGCATTCATCGACGATGAGCAGCGAAAATTCACTGTGAAACTGATCGAGGTTGCGCGCCACCGACTGCACGCTGCCGAACACCACTTTGCCGTGGCTCTCTTTACGCTGCAGACCAGCGGCAAAGATATCCGCCTCGAGGCCAAGGGCGCAGTATTTCGCATGGTTCTGCGCCACCAGCTCTTTGACGTGGGCCAGCACCAGCACGCGGCCGCGGGCCAGCCGGGCAAGCTCGGCAATCACCAGGCTTTTGCCCGCGCCGGTGGGCAGGACAATGGCCGCCGGCTCGGTATGGCGACGAAACCAGGCGAGGGTGGCATCGACGGCTTCTTGTTGATAGGGGCGTAATGTAAAAGTCATGAATTCACGGGGCTAATTAACTCGCGAATAGTATGCCATGAATCTTTTCCCTTGAGTGGTGTTAAGAGCCCGTTATACTAGCCAGTGAAATTCTTCTTTTTCGGGCGAGTTGCCCGCTCCAGCACTATTACAGGCTAAAAAAATTCATGCGACTTGATAAGTTTATCGCTCAGCAGCTTGGCGTCAGCCGGGCTATTGCCGGGCGTGAAATCCGCGGCAGCCGTGTTACCGTGGACGGCGACATTGTGAAAGATGCCTCTTTTAAGCTCCAGCCAGAGCACGAGGTGGAATATGATGGCAATACGCTGACCCAGCAGAACGGCCCCCGTTATTTTATGCTGAACAAGCCGCAGGGTTACGTCTGTTCCACCGACGATCCCGATCATCCTACTATCCTTTATTTCCTCGATGAGCCGGTGGCGCACAAGCTGCACGCCGCCGGGCGCCTGGATATCGACACCACCGGGCTGGTGCTGATGACCGATGACGGCCAGTGGTCGCACCGCATTACCTCGCCGCGCCACCATTGTGAAAAAACCTACCTGGTGGAGCTGGAAAGCCCGCTGGCGGAAGGGACCGCAGAGCTGTTTGCCAAAGGCGTCCAGTTGCACAATGAAAAAGATCTCACTAAGCCGGCAGTGCTGGAAGTGATCACCCCGACCGAAGTGCGCCTGACCATCAGCGAAGGGCGCTACCATCAGGTGAAACGCATGTTCGCCGCCGTGGGCAACCATGTGGTTGGCCTGCACCGGGAGCGCATCGGCGATATCCTGCTGGATGACGCGCTGGCGCCGGGTGAATATCGTCCGCTGACGGAAACGGAAATCGCCAGCGTAGGCGCCCCGCAGGCACGGAGTAAAACGTGACAGTGAAGCAGAATTCTTCTCTGGGAATTGTGTTTATCCTCGGCCTGCTGGCCATGCTGATGCCGCTGTCGATCGATATGTATCTTCCGGCGCTGCCGGTGATCGCCGCCCAGTACAACGTCCCGGACGGCAGCGCGCAGATGACGCTCAGCACCTATATCCTGGGCTTTGCGCTGGGTCAGCTGCTGTACGGGCCGATGGCCGACAGCCTTGGTCGCAAACCGGTGATCCTCGGCGGGACGCTGGTGTTCGCCGCGGCGGCGGTGGCCTGCGCCCTGTCGCAGACCATCGATATGCTCATTGTCATGCGTTTCTTCCACGGTCTGGCGGCCGCGGCCGCCAGCGTGGTGATCAATGCCCTGATGCGCGATATCTATCCGAAAGATGAGTTTTCACGGATGATGTCGTTTGTCATGCTGGTGACGACCATTGCGCCGCTGGTGGCGCCGATGGTCGGCGGTGCGGTGCTGGTCTGGTTTAGCTGGCATGCCATCTTCTGGATCCTCGCGCTGGTGGCCCTGCTCGCCTCGCTGATGATCGGCCTGTTTATCCGCGAAACGCTGCCAGCTGACAGGCGTCAGCCGTTCCATCTGCGCACCACGCTGGGTAATTTTGCCACCCTGTTCCGTCACAAGCGGGTGCTGAGCTATATGCTGGCGAGCGGCTTTAGCTTCGCCGGCATGTTCTCTTTCCTCAGTGCCGGGCCTTTCGTCTATATCAATATTAACCACGTTGCGCCTCAGCACTTTGGTTACTATTTTGCGCTGAACATTGTTTTCCTGTTCCTGATGACCATGTTCAACAGCCGGTTTGTGCGGCGGGTGGGGGCGTTGCGCATGTTCCGGGCCGGGCTGTGGATCCAGTTTGCCATGGCGGTATGGATGGTGGTTTGCGCGCTGCTGGACGTCGGCTTCTGGTCGCTGGTGATCGGCGTGGCGGCCTTTGTCGGCTGCGTATCGATGGTGTCGTCTAACGCCATGGCGGTGATCCTCGATGAGTTTCCGCATATGGCCGGCACCGCTTCGTCACTGGCCGGAACGTTTCGTTTTGGTATCGGGGCGATCATTGGCGCGCTGCTGTCGATGGCGACGTTTACCACCGCCTGGCCAATGCTGATCTCTATTGCCTTCTGCGCAACCTGTTCTATTTTCTTCTCGCTTTACGCTTCCCGTCGGCGAAAAATCGCACACTAGGTCACATTTTCAGGGGCGAAATCGCCCCTTTCTTGATACATGTCAACCAGAATGAGCTTCAGGGTTCTGCGATTTGTTTCCTTTATGTAAAATCAATTAGTGTAAAAAGTCGCATTGTTGCGATAAAAAAGTTGTTTTGGATCACAGAAACGGGTACATATAGCGCCAATCGGCTCGCCGGGTATAAAAATAACGCGCTGGATTATAAGTGCTTAGCCCTGGCCCGCCGCGGCTGTAAACGTTTTCTGCGTCAAGGCAGGACTATTTGTCAACAGTGTGTTAATATTGATGTAAATTTATTGTGAAGCCTTTTGCTTCCGGGGAAACCACGTGAATACACAACAACTCTCTATCGTACACCGTCTGCCGCAGAGCTATCGCTGGCTGGCCGGTTTTGCGGGTTCCAGAGTTGAACCGATTCCGCAAAACGGCGCGCAGAACGAGAACAGCCTCGTTGCCCTGAAACTGCTGAGTCCGGACGGTGAAAAAGCCTGGCCGGTAATGCATAAGCTCAGCCAGGCGTTAAGCGACATCGAAGTCGACTGTTCCGTCCTTGAGTGCGAAGGCGAACCCTGCCTGTTCGTTAACCTGCAGGATGAATTCGCCGCCACCTGTCGTCTGAAAAATTTTGGCGTGGCCATCGCCGAGCCCTTCTCCGGCAACAACCCCTTCTGACCGTCAGCTCAGCGCCAGCAGCTGGCGGGTATATTCGTGCCGGGGTGCGCTGAAGACGGACTGGCACTCGCCCTGTTCAACCACCTCTCCCTGACGCAGCACCATCACCTGATGACACAGCGCCCGCACTACGCGTAAATCATGACTGATAAAAATATAGGCCAGCTGATGCTTTTGCTGTAACGCTTTCAGCAGGTGCAGGATCTGCGCCTGAACGGTTTTATCCAGCGATGAGGTCGGCTCGTCGAGGACGATCAGCTGCGGCTTGACGATCAACGCTCTGGCGATGGCAATACGCTGCCGCTGGCCACCGGAGAACGCCGCCGGGTAGCGCTGGCGGCTGGCCGGGTCGAGCCCAACCTCCTGCATGGCAAGGATCACTGCCTGTTCGCGTTCGGCTGCCGTCAGCGTCGGCTGGTGGACGCGCAAGCCTTCCTCAATGATCTGCTGCGCCGTCAGGCGCGGATTGAGCGACGAGTTCGGATCCTGAAAAACCACCTGCATTTGTCGGCGCAGCGGCAGCAGCTGTCGACGGTTACGCCCCTGAATCGGCTGGCCGGCAAAAGTTATCTTTCCCTCGGATGAGATCAGGCGCAGCAGCGCCAGACCGGTGGTGCTTTTTCCCGATCCCGATTCGCCCACCAGGCCCAGCGTCTCGCCGGCGCGTAGCTGAAAACTGAGGCTGTTGACCACCCGATGGTGATCGACCACCCGGCGCAGGATCCCTTTGCGAACAGGAAATGCCACGTTTAAATCATCCGCCTGCAGCAGCACCGGGGCATCGACGGCCAGCGGCACCGGCTCACCGTCTGGTTCGCTATCCAGCAGGCGTTGGGTGTAGGGATGTGCCGGCGCGCTGAACAGCGCCCGACAGTCATTTTGTTCCACACAGCGGCCGTTCTGCATCACCGCTACCCGGTCAGCCAGCTGACGGACAATGCTCAGGTTATGGGTGATAAACAGCAACCCCATGTTCAGCTCCCGCTTTAGCTCGCGCAGCAGCTGCAGGATCTGCGCCTGCACTGACACGTCCAGGGCGGTGGTCGGTTCGTCGGCGATCAGCAACTCCGGGCGCGTCAGCAGCGCCATGGCGATCATCACCCGCTGGCGCTCGCCGCCGGAGAGCTGATGCGGATAGTCCGCCAGCCGCCGCGGCGCCTGACGGATCCCGACGCGCTCCAGGCAGTCGAGGATCTCCCCGCGCGCCGCCTCTTTGCGCATTCCCCGGTGTAACGACAGCACCTCATAGAGCTGTTTTTCCAGGGTATGCAGGGGGTTGAGCGACACCATTGGCTCCTGAAAGATCATCGCGATCCGGTTGCCGCGCACGCCGCGCAGGGTCGACTCATCCGCATGCAGCAGCGACTGGCCATGAAAGCGGATATCGCCGCTGGGGTAGCTGGCCGGCGGGGTGGGGAGCAGTCGCAGCACCGACAGCGCGGAGATGCTTTTTCCTGAGCCGGATTCGCCCACCAGCGCCAGCGTCTCACCAACTGCCACCTCGAGCGACAGATTGTGCACCACGGTCTGCGTCTCGCCCTGCTGGCGAAAGGCAATAGAGAGATTGTCGATAGCTAACAGCGGGTGGGTCATATTACACCGCCTTACTTGGGTCAAAGGCGTCGCGAACCGCTTCACCAATAAAAATCAGTAGCGTCAGCAGTACGGCGACGGAGAGAAACGCGGCAATGCCCAGCCAGGGCGCCTGCAGGTTGTTTTTTCCCTGCAGCAGCAGCTCGCCGAGAGAGGGGGAGCCAAGCGGCAGACCGAAGCCGAGAAAATCCAGCGACGTCAGGGTGGTAATGGAGCTGCACAAGATAAAAGGCAGGAAGGTGAGGGTCGCCACCATTGCGTTAGGCAACATATGCCGCAGGATGATCTGCCGGTCGCTGACCCCGAGCGCCTGCGCCGCCCGGATGTAGTCGTAGTTGCGGGTGCGAAGAAATTCAGCGCGCACCACGCCCACCAGCGTCATCCAGCCAAAAAGGACGGTGATCGCCAGCAACCACCAGAAGCCCGGCTGCACGACGCTGGAGAGCAGGATGATCAGAAACAGGGTCGGCATCCCGGACCAGACTTCGATAAAGCGCTGGCCCCAGAGGTCGATTTTGCCGCCATAGTAACCCTGTATCGCCCCGGCCAGCACTCCCAGCACGCTGGAGAACAGCGTCAGCAGCAGACCGAAGAGCACCGAGATGCGCGTACCATAGAGGATCCGCGCCAGCACATCGCCGCCGTTGGCGTCGGTGCCAAGCCAGTTGCTGGCCGAGGGCGGTGATGGAAAGGGGACGGTGCTGGCAAAATTAATCGTCGTGGCGCCGAAGCGCACCGGCGGCCATAGCGCCCAGCCGTGGGTGGACAGCTGGTGCTGCAGCCAGGGATCCTGATAGTCGGCGGCGGTAGCGAACGCGCCGCCAAAGGTTTGCTCGGTGTAGTTTTTTAACACCGGAACGTACAGCTGGCCCCGGTACTGCACCAGCAGCGGGCGATCGTTGGCCAGCAGCTCGGCGCCGAGGCTGCAGAAGAAGAGAATTAAAAACAGCCACAGCGACCAGTAGCCGCGACGGTTGTGACGAAAGCGCGCCCAGCGGGCCTGATTAACGGGACTGAAGAAAGACATTAGCGGCCCTCAAAATCAATGCGCGGGTCGACCAGCGTATAGCTGATATCGCTGACGATATTCAGCAGCAGGCCAATCAGAGTGAAAATATAGAGCGTGCCGAACATCACCGGATAGTCGCGGGAGACCGTCGCTTCATAGCCCAGCAGACCCAGGCCGTTCAGCGAGAACATCACTTCGATCAGCAGCGAACCGGTAAAGAACATACTAATAAAGGTGGCCGGGAAGCCGGCGATCACCAGCAGCATGGCGTTGCGGAACACATGTCCCCAGAGGATCTGTTTCTCACCGACGCCTTTGGCGCGGGCGGTGACCACATACTGTTTGCGGATCTCATCGAGGAAGCTGTTTTTGGTCAGCATGGTCAGGGCGGCAAAGCCGCCGATCACCGTCGCCAGCACCGGCAGGGTGATGTGCCACAGGTAATCGAGGATCTTCTGATACCAGGGAAGGGTGTCGAAGTTCGGTGAGACCAGACCGCGCAGCGGGAAGAGGTCGAAATAGCTGCCGCCGGCAAAAATCACGATCAGCAGGATGGCGAACAGAAAGGCGGGGATCGCATAGCCAATAATAATCAGCGTGCTGCTCCAGATGTCAAAGCGGCTGCCGTTGCTGACCGCTTTGCGAATACCCAGCGGAATGGAAACCAGGTAGATAATCAGCGTACTCCACAGTCCGAGGCTCACCGAGACCGGCAGGCTGTCTTTAATCAGCTGCAGTACTGAGGCGCTGCGAAACAGGCTGTCGCCAAAATCAAAGCGCAGATAATCGCCCAGCATCTTCAGGTAACGCTCGTGCAGCGGCTTGTCAAAGCCGTAGCGGTGGGTGATCTCGGCGATGACTTCCGGATCAAGGCCCCGCCCACCGCGATAGTGCCCCTCGCTGATGTTCCCTGCGCCGGCTCGGGCATGGCTGGCGCCCATCCCGCCGTCGCCGGCACCCGGCATCCCGCCGTGCTGACCAAATTCGATGGCGGCGATGGCCTGATCGACCGGGCCGCCGGGTGCGATTTGCACAATAAAAAAGTTAATGGTGATGATGGCCCACAGGGTGGGGATCACTAACAGCAAACGGCGGATCAGGTAGCTGCCCATGGGATGTCCTTAACGTCTGTCCGCGGGGAGGGTGGCCGCTTTGTTCACGTCGTACCACCAGGTATCGAGCCCGGAGGAATAAATGGGGCGGGTCTCGGGGAAAGAGAACTTATTCCACCACGCGGTGCGGTCCTGCGCCATATACCACATCGGCAGCATGTAGTTATTCCAGGTGAGCACGCGGTCCAGCGCCCGACCGAGGGGGATCAGTTTCTGCTTATTGCCCTGCCACTGCAGGATCTGCGCAATCAGCTTATCCACTACCGGGCTTTGCACCCCCGGTGCGTTATAGCTGGAGTGAATATAGTCTGAGGCCCAGGAGATTTGCAGGTCGGTGCCGGGCCAGGGCATGGCACGCCACAGGCTCGGCATCATGTCGTAATCACGGCTGCGGCGACGGTTGCTGTACTGCGAGTTATCAACCTGACGAATATCCATGACGATCCCCAGGCGCTGCAGGTTGTGCTGAAACGGCAGCAGCCAGCGGTCATTGCCACCGGCTGGCATCAGCAGTTCAAAGCGCAGCGGCTTGCCGGTGGCGGCGTTGACCCGGCGCTGGTTTTTTACCGTCCAACCCGCCGCATTGAGCAGGGCATCGGCTTTGAGTAAGTTGTCGCGGTCGAAACCATCGCCGCGGGAGACCGGCGGCTGGTAAACCTGGCTGAAGACCTCCGGGGGCAGTTCGTTTTTCATCGGCGTCAGCAGGGCCAGCTCGGCGGCGTCGGGCAGGCTGCGGGCGGCATATTCGGTGTTCTGGAAATAGCTGTTGGCGCGCTGATAGGCGCTGTAAAACAGCGCCTTGTTCATCCATTCAAAATCGAACGCCAGGGTAATGGCCTCCCGCACCCTGCGATCGGCAAAAACCGGGCGCTGAATATTGAACGCCAGCCACTGGGTATCCTGCGCCGAGGTATTTGTATGCTCATCTTTAATAATGTAGCCGCGGCTGAAGTTGCGACCGACGTAGCGGGTAGCCCAGTTTTTGGCGACGGTCTCTTCCCGGCGATCGACGGCTCCCGCTTTAAAGGCTTCGAAAGCGACATTGTCGTCGAGATAATAGTCATAGCGCAGCGTATCGAAATTCCAGCGACCCCGGTTGACCGGCAGGTCGGCCGCCCAGTAGTCGGCGACGCGTGAATAGATAATGTATTGCCCCATTCGCCAGGCGCTGATGCGGTAGGGCCCGCTGGCCAGCGGCGGCTTCGACAGCGGGTCGCTGAGTTTGTGCTGGCGCCAGAACGACTCAGGCATCACCGGCAGGCTCAGCAGACTCAGCATGTTCTCTTTGCCGGGCTGGCCGAGGTCGATTCGTACGGTCAACGGGGCGATGGCCTTAACGGTGGTGCCTTTATAAAACAAACGGAACTGTGGCACCCCTTCGGTCATAAACTTGTTGAAGGTAAATGCAACGTCCCGGGCGGTGATTGGCGTGCCGTCATGGAAGCGGGCGTGCGGGTTGAGAGCGATCTCCATCCAGGAATAGTCCTCGGCATAGCGCGCCCGCTCGGCAATCAGCGGGTAGTAGCTGCCGGGCTCATCATCCGAGGTGGTGAACAGGGTATCGTAGAGCGCCTCAGTGCGCACGGCGGGATTGCCGCGCAGTGCGTAGCGGTTGAAGTTATCAAAGGTGCCGATCGCCGCCAGGGTGAGGGTGCCGCCTTTCGGCGCCTCAGGATTGACATAATCAAAATGGCTGAAGCTGGCTGCGTATTTGGGTTCACCGATAATCGCAAAGGCGACGCTTTCTTTTATTGTTTGCGCCTTAGCGCTAAGGCTAAACAGAGCAAGCAGAATTAAAAAGAGGCGCGCATACATAGGCGGCAGAATACCTTGTCACGGTCGGCCCCCATAGCCGACCTCTGTTCCCGCATCATATGTGAGACTTAGCGCGTTGTGAAATAATTCGCAGGTTCATCATGCGCGGCGACCAGCGCCTCCAGCGATAGCGGACGGCTTATCCAGTACCCTTGCAGGAAATTGACGCCCTGGGCACGAAGCCACTCCGCCTGTTCCTGGGTCTCCACTCCTTCAGCGACGGTCATTAATTTCAGCCGGCGGCTGAGGGTCAGTACCGCATCCAGCACCGGCGAGGTCACGGTTTCGGTGCCAATCGCCTGCACAAAGCCGCGATCGATCTTCAGATAATCGAAGTTATAGCGTTCGAGATAAATCAGCGCGCTATGCCCGGTACCAAAATCATCTATCGCGATTTCAAAACCCTGCTGGTGGAGCCAGGCGAAGTTAGCGATCGATTTTTCTTTATCAATCATGGCCCGCTCGGTCACCTCCAGCACCACGTGAAAATGGTCGGCGGGCAGCGCGGCGGCAAAGCGCAGCATATCGTCGCGGAAGCTGTCAGCCTGCAGATGGGCAGGGGAAATATTCAGCCCCAGCTTGACGCCGCGCGGCAGGATCCGTTTAAGCACTTGACCATCGCTGGCGATCAGCGCCAGCAGGTGATGGGTCAGCGGCACGATCATCTGCTGGGTTTCCGCCAGATTAATAAAGACGTCGGGCGGGATTTCACCCACCACCGGATGGCGCCAGCGCATGAGCACCTCCACGCCGCTGATACGCAGGGTCTGGGCATTCACGACCGGCTGATAGACGACGTAGAACTGGTTATTTTTGATCCCCAGCAGTATCGATTTTCGCGGATCGGATTTGATCGTCAGCACGTAATAACAGAGCAACCCCGCCAGCAGGCCGCACACTACCCCGAGCAACAGGGCAAACTGTGTATTTTCCGCCAGCCAGCTGTTGGCATACAGGTAGACCTTCAGCGGTAAACCGTCGATCTGTACCTGGCGGATCGGTTCGTTATGCAGGGTTTGCGGATCCACCAGCCGATTACTGAAGGTGGAGATGGCGGTGTGACCGATGGCCAGCGCAATACCGCTGAAATCATTTTGTCGTGCGGAATAGAGGATGTACGGCGTGAGATTGGCGTTGATCGATACGAAAATGCCGCTGTTTGCATCATCGGGTTTGCTGACCCATAACGCCAGCGCTGCGCTTTTCGGCATCATCGGCGTACCCGGCAAAATCGCCATATCAACGGGTTTGCGAATATCGATCGCCGGGATAAGCTGAGTAAGGGGCGTATTCATGGCCCCTGTCGCCGAGGAGCAAAAGACGACGCCGTTTTTAACCAGCAGAAACGCGCGAACGTTGGGGCTGAAAGCGGCATGGGAGGTGAGTCCGGAGTCGATATTCTCGCAGGGCTGATCCACCAGCGGCTGCAGGCCATCAATGGTTTCACGGAGATCGTGAAAATAGCTTTTAAGATAAGTGTCAACGTTGTTGATAATGGCGTCGAAACGCTCTGCCCGGTTATGGTAAATCACCATAAACTGAATGCAGCCGGCCAGCAGCGCGACGATAATCCCCACGCACAGGCTGGTTAACCAGATTTTACGCTGGGGTGAAAAGTAGCGAGTAAGCATAGCTATAGTCTTTCCGTGTTATTGAATCCCATCAACGGTTTGTCGGTCGTCGTTTTTCTCATTCCCACTTAAAAGACATAGCTTATTTTGCGGCGTTCAGAATCAGGTGGCAAAAAAAAACACTGCCGGGGCAGTGTTTTTTTATCCCGCCTCCAGCCAAGGGCTAACCGGCGGCGGTAGAGGACAGTTTACGAGCGGCTCAGAACTCGACGCGCTTCGTTGTAGCGCTTTTTCCAGTACGGTTCATCCATGCTGGAGATGGTCACCCCGCTGCTGGTGGAGGCGTGAACGAACTGGTTGTTGCCGAGATAGATCCCGACGTGGCGGCCGGTAGAGCCGGCGCGGAACAGAACCAGATCGCCAGTACGCAGCTGGGTACGGGAAATCGATTTTCCGGTTTCCTGCTGTTCAGAGGTTGAACGCGGCAGTTCCAGACCAAATTGTTCGCGGAAGGTGCGCTGCACAAACGCTGAGCAGTCGATACCTTTACGGGTGCTGCCGCCGAGGCGGTAACGCACGCCTTTCCAGCTGGCATACTGATCCATTAAACGGGACTTCACGTCCAGGTTACGGACCATCGTTTCAAATTCATCCTGAGAGGCTTGCAGTGATGATAAATCGCCACTACCCACAGCATGCGTCTCAGAATGCATATTCCTGGCGGTACTTGTTGAACTACACGCGGAAAGCAGAACCGCTACTGCAATCGCGGGGGCTACCCGCAAGATGTATCTCAAAATCGGCTGAGATTTGACCATGCTGTTTATTTTCCCTTGTTGTCCTTAACGACAATGTCGTTATAAAAAATGCCAAACGTGTTAGAGCCTAAATACCCATCCGCAATGAGACAATTCCTTAAGCTTAAATTTGTGCAGTCACGCACAAATTTATTCATGCTCTGAATTAATGTTGCGGAAAAGGCAAAACGAGAACGAGATTACCCTATCAAACGCCGCATGGCGAGCGGTTTTGCGCGATTTCTTATAAGTATTTTGGTGACAAAAAGTGAATCATCGGGAAAGGACAAAATAGCGCCAGTATCGGGTAAAAAACAGACAATTCCTTCATTTGTCACGGGATTAATGTGACAAGAAGATGAACATCATGTTGAAAAAAAGCGCAATTGAAAAAGGGGACCCAAAAGGTCCCCTTATAGATAATGACGCCAGACGGCGACCACGACATTATTTGGCCGATATTCCGCCGGGCAGAGAGCGATCGAAAAGGGCGATCAATTTATCGCTCAGCGGTGTCATCAATACCCACGGCGCGCCAATCAGCACGGCGGTCAGGGAGCCGACGGCAATATCGCTGAACCAGTGAGCGCCAATCATGACGCGCGGGAAAGCAAAGACCACAAATATCACCAGCGCCACGGTTAGCGCGCGGCGGCCGAAATAGCGCCACATAAAGCTCGCGAAGATCAGCAGCATCATCCCATGATCGCCGGGGAAGCTGTCCTTGGAGGCGTCTTTGGTGGGGAAATTGACGACATCGCTGACGCGGGTGACATCGTGGAAAAACAGCGACGGGCTGGCGCGCTGTACCGGCATCAGGTGCTGCGCCAGCTGGTTAATGATCACCGCGGCCAGCAGCATCACCAGGCCCATGATGGCAATCTGGCGACGGCCTGCTGGCGGCGCTTTAAGCCAGTAGCGGAGCATCAGGCAGCCCATCGCCAGCAGCGAACAGGCGTCGAAGGCGCGATTGTTGATGATCGCCAGCAGCCAGGCATAGGCGTGGCTGAGGCTGACGCCATGGTTAAAGAAATGGAAGATCGCGGAGTCGACCGGCGACCAGGCGCCGTGGTTGACCGGCAGATACCAGGAGCAAAATAGCGCCACACCCGCGATGTTAAGCAGCAGAATTAAAGGAATTCGGTTTTTCATCATAGCCATTGCGATTTTGTGACAGTCGGCGGCAACCTTAGCCGCCTCAACTTAAACGAAGCCTCAACAGTGAGGTCTGGAGCGCGTTCCAGTCGGCTTCGTTCGCCGAGATAAGCTCGATTCGGCTATCGGGTGGGGGGACGCTCAGAGTCTCGATATGCCAATCCTCGCCCTGGCGGTTGATCCTCACGGCCCCTTCGGCAATGCGCATCACGCCTTTGACGCGCGCCACGGGCGCCAGCCGTGCCCATTCGAGCAGGCCGATGGTCTCAAAGACCGTTTCCGCGTCGAAAATCCAGCCGCAGGCCTGATAGCCCTGGCCGCTGTTGAGGTGGCGGCGCCAGCGCTGGTGCTCGGGCAGGCTGAGTGCGGCGAGACCGCTGGTCGGGCGAGAGTGGTGAACATGCTCCGCGCTCGCCGGCAACGGGGCGGTGTTGCGGCGCGGCTCATCGAGCAGGGCGAGGTCGATATTACCCTGGGTTGTCGACACCTTGCGACGATCGCCGCCCCAGCGCTGCCACCAGTCGGCCAACGCCTGGGCGCTTTCGGGCGTTTCCCGATCGTTTTTATTGGCCACAATGATGTCCGCCGCGGCCAGCTGATCGCGGAAATTGTCGTTATTGACGACTTTTTCATCCAGCAGCTGATGGGGATCGAGGATGCACACCGTAGCGCGTAGATCGATCCAGGGTTCATACACCGCTGCGGTGAGGATATCGAGGATCTGCTTCGGATGGCCAAGGCCGGTGGGTTCGATCAGCAGGCGATCGGGTTTACCCTGGCGCAGCAGGGTATTCAGCCCAACCTGCATCGGCAGGCCGTTAACGCAGCACATGCAGCCGCCGGGGATCTCTTTGAGCAGGGCGCCGCTGTCGGCCAGCAGCGCGCCGTCTATCCCGACTTCGCCAAACTCATTCACCAGTACGGCCCATTTTTCATCCGCAGGCTTCTGCGCCAGCAGATGAAGAATTGAGGTCGTCTTACCGCTGCCGAGAAAGCCGGTGATCAAATTGGTTCTGGTCACTCTTTTCTCCAGGATAAATGTAATGTTGTAACAGTTACGCCTATCCTGACGAAAAAAGGGGGAAAAGAGAAGTCCTGAGGCGGACAGAAGAAGATTCTGTCCGCATAAGCGCAAATATTGTTAAGAATTTAGCGCGCGGGCCACGGCCTCGCGGGCACCGTGCGTCGCCAGTTGCTGCCAGGCGGCGCGGATCCCGGCGACAAACTGCGCGTTGTGCGGCAGGTCGCGGCCAAATATTTCCTCCAGACCCAGTAGCGCATCGACGCGCTGCTGCTCATCGCTCTGCGCCACCCGCTGCTGGATCTTGTCGACCAGCGGATCGCGCACGTCGATCGTCTGACCCGCGTCGTCCGTACCACTGACGTAGCGCATCCAGCCGGCAACGCCGAGGGCCAGCAGCGGCCAGCGGCTGCCGCGCTCAAGATGTACGCGGATGCCGTCGAGCATGCGCTGGGGCAGTTTCTGGCTGCCGTCCATGGCGATTTGCCAGGTGCGGTGTTTGAGCGCCGGATTACTGAAGCGGTCGATGAGGCTGTCGGCATAGGCCTCGAGATCGACGCCGGTAATGGTCAGCGTCGGAGCCTGTTCGTCAAGCATCAGCTGGCGAGCGGCGCGGCGGAAAACGTTATCCTGCATGCAGTCGCTGACGTGCGCATGACCTGCCAGATAGCCAAGCCAGGCGAGAAAAGAGTGGCTGCCGTTGAGCATCCGCAGCTTCATTTGCTCCCAGGGCAGCACGTCGTCGGTCATCTGCACGCCGGCCGTCTCCCAGGCCGGTCGTCCGGCGACGAAGTGGTCTTCGACCACCCACTGAATGAAGGGTTCGCAGCTGATGGCGCAGGGATCGTCGACCCCCAGCACGGCGGCGATTTCCGCCAGCGACTCGGCGGTGGCCGCAGGAACAATGCGATCCACCATGGTGCCCGGGAAGCTGACATTATCGGCGATCCAGTTCGCCAGCGCCGGGCTGCGTTTTTCCGCCATACCGAGGACGGCATTTTTCACCACGTGGCCGTTGTCGGGAATGTTATCGCAGGAGAGCACGGTAAAGGGCGGCAGGCCCCGTTCCCGGCGGCGGGCCAGCGCTTCCACTAAAATACCGGGAGCCGACTGCGGTAGCGTCGGATTTTCCAGATCGTGAACGATACGCGGATGCGTCGGATCCAGCTTGCCGGTCGCCGGATCGATGCAATAGCCTTTTTCGGTGATGGTCAGCGAGACAATCGCCACCTGCGGCTCGCAAAATTTTTCGATAATTGCCGCCAGCGAATCGAGCCTGGCGTTCAGGCATTCGTGCACCGCGCCGATCACGATGGGCTGGTTACCGTCGGCGCCTTTTTCCAGCACGGTAAACAGATGGTCCTGTTCGCGAAGCTGGCTCATCAGCGTATCGCCGCTGAACAGACTGATTTCGCAGATCCCCCAGTCGCCGCCGACGTTATTCAGCACGCGATCGGTCAGCAGCGCCTGGTGCGCGCGATGAAACGCGCCAAAGCCGAAATGGACAATACGCGAGCGGAGCTGGCTGCGATCGTACTGAGGACGTTGCACGTTTTCCGGTAGCGTAGCGGTTGCAATTGTTGTCATTCTTTACACACCTGTTTAACTGCTTATTAACAATGCCAGTCTAAAGTTATATGACAGGAAATTAAATTGGTAAGCCGAAATTATCCGCTGACTGTGAGCTGGATCAATCAATGCGCCGGCACTGTTTGCAGCCTGAGGAGAAACATGTATGGTAGTCGTCATGAGTGTCGCCATTATTGGTATAACAACTTTTGTGAGGGCATAGCGATGGAACAAACCTGGCGGTGGTATGGGCCGAACGATCCGGTATCGCTTGATGATGTACGGCAGGCAGGGGCGACCGGCGTCGTGACTGCGCTGCACCATATTGCAAACGGTCAGGTCTGGCCGGTAGAGGAGATTAAAGCGCGTCAGGCGCTGTTAGCGGCAAAAGGGCTGACCTGGTCGGTCGTCGAGAGCATTCCGGTGCATGAGGATATTAAAACCCATAGCGGGCAGTATGCGACCTGGATTGCCAACTATCAGCAGAGTATCCGCAACCTCGCGGCCTGCGGCATCGATACCGTATGCTACAACTTTATGCCGATCCTCGACTGGACGCGCACCGATCTGGAATATGAGCTGCCGGACGGTTCCCGGGCGCTGCGTTTCGATCAGATCGCCTTCGCCGCCTTTGAACTGCATATCCTCAAACGCCCGGGCGCGGAAGGAGATTACAGCGAAGAAGAGCAGCGTCAGGCTGAGGTTTATTTCAAGGCGATGAGCGAAGCGGACATCGAGAAACTGACCCGCAATATCATCGCCGGCCTGCCGGGGGCGGAAGAGGGTTACACCCTTGACCAGTTCCGTGCGCGCCTGGCGGAATATGACCACATTGATAAAGCGCAGCTGCGCGAGAATATGGCCTACTTCCTGCGGGCTATCGTGCCGGTGTGCGAAGAGGTAGGCATCCGCCTGGCGGTGCATCCGGACGATCCGCCGCGGCCGATCCTTGGCCTGCCGCGTATCGTGTCGACCATCGAAGATATGCAGTGGCTGAAAGAGACAGTGGACAGCATCAATAATGGCTTCACCATGTGTACGGGATCGTATGGCGTCCGCGCCGATAACGATCTGGTGAAGATGGTGGAGACCTTTGGCGATCGCATCCATTTCACCCATCTGCGATCTACCTGTCGTGAAGCGAACCCGAAAACCTTCCACGAGGCGGCGCACCTTAGCGGCGACGTCAATATGGTGGCGGTGGTGGATGCGATTCTGCGTGAAGAGCAGCGGCGTAAACAGGCTGGCGATCTGCGCCCGATCCCATTCCGTCCGGATCATGGTCATCAGATGCTTGACGATCTGCGCAAGAAAACCAACCCAGGCTATTCGGCGATTGGCCGTCTCAAGGGGATGGCGGAAGTGCGTGGCGTCGAGCTGGCGCTGAAAATGACCAAATACCCTGAACTGCTGTAATCGCGGTAACAGGGATAATAAAAGGGACAGCCAGCGGCTGTCCCTTTTTACTGTCGGGGCGTCAGCCGGGTCGGGTAAGTGAAGCGCCACCCGACAAAATAACGGCGCAATGGGGTAGATACGGTGATCGGTTTGCAACAGTGTCGACCCTGGAAAAACCTGTGTTCTCTGTTATTTCCGGGCAGATTGCGCTCCCGATATTTCTTCTGCGTTATGTTACTCATGGTGCAGGGAGCGCACAGGGGGCGGCCAGTCGCCGCCGCCCCCTGTACCCCCGGGCTCCGGCCAGCAAAATCGCCACTTCGTGGTGCCTTCGACTTATCCCTGCAGGCTTCGGGTCGGGCCGAGGCAGCGTCCGTGCAAAACACGGCCCTCAGCCCGCATCCATGCGGGCTGCCCCGGCCTTCCGGGAACGTCTCAGCGATGTTGAGGCCGCCAGCACCGGCAGTTTCAGCAAGAATAGTGAATAAATTAACGACAGGTCGTACGTAGGCCGGATAAGGCGTCAGCCGCCATCCGGCACAAATACGGGAACCGTGTTGAATGAATATTACCCGGCACCGGGACATACCGTCGCCAAATAAAAAGGACAGCCAGCGGCTGTCCCTTTTTACTGTCGGGGCGTCAGCCTGGTCGGGTAAGTGAAGCGCCACCCGACAAAATAACGGCGCAATGGGTAGATACGGTGATCGGTTTGCAACAGTGTCGACCCTGGAAAAACCTGTGTTCTCTGTTATTTCCGGGCAGATTGCGCTCCCGATATTTCTTCTGCGTTATGTTACTCATGGTGCAGGGAGCGCACAGGGGGCGGCCAGTCGCCGCCGCCCCCTGTACCCCCGGGCTCCGGCCAGCAAAATCGCCACTTCGTGGTACCTTCGACTTATCCCTGCAGGCTTCGGGTCGGGCCGAGGCAGCGTCCGTGCAAAACACGGCCCTCAGCCCGCATCCATGCGGGCTGCCCCGGCCTTCCGGGAACGTCTCAGCGATGTTGAGGCCGCCAGCACCGGCAGTTTCAGCAAGAATAGTGAATAACTTAACGACAGGGTGCCCGGATCGTAGGCCGGATAAGGCGTCAGCCGCCATCCGGCACAAATACGGGAACCGTGTTGAATGAATATTACCCGGCACCGGGGCATATCGTCGCCAAATAAAAAGGACAGCCAGCGGCTGTCCTTTTTTACTGTCGGGGCGTCACAGAGGATTAATCCGCGCGGCCCATATAGCGGCACTCTTCGATATGAATGCGGATTTTCTCACCGGTGGTCAGGTATTCCGGCACCTGAATTACCAGGCCGGTGCTCATGGTGGCTGGCTTGGTGCGGGAGCTGGCGGATGCCCCTTTAATACCCGGCGCGGTTTCGATAATTTCCAGGTCAACAGTCTGCGGCAGCTCCAGGGCCAGCAGCTGGCCGTCCCAGGTCAGCACCTGCATATCCGGCATCCCGCCTTCCGGAATAAACTGCAGCTCTTCTTCGATCTGCTCTTTGGTAAAGGTGTAAGGGGTATAGTCTTCTTTATCCATGAACACGTATTCGTTGCCATCGACATAGGAGAAGTCAACGAAACGGCGGGTCAGGGTCACGGTATCGACGATATCGTCACCTTTGAAGCGCTCTTCCACTTTCAGGCCGGTACGCACATCGGAGAAGCGCATTTTATACAGTGTCGCAGCACCACGGGCGCTGGGTGACTGAATATCAATATTTTTCACAATCAGCAGCTTGCCGTTGTAATTCAGCACCATACCTTTTTTAATTTCATTCGCTCTTGGCATTGCAGTAATCCTGTCACTTAACGAGTCAAAAATATCGCGTAAAACTACTCGCGCCCGCGCCTTCAGGCAAGCGGAATTCGCGAGTTTTGCTATCTTCTGGCAAAACGTTTAGGCTGTGGCACAAAATGAGCGTTTGGGAGCTGGGTTGTGGAATGTCGTACCGATTGTGGCGCATGTTGCATCGCTCCCTCTATATCATCGCCAATACCCGGCATGCCGCAGGGCAAGCCCGCCAATACCCGCTGTATTCAGCTTTCCGAGCACAACTTGTGCCTGATTTTCGGCTCCCCTCTGCGCCCGAAGGTGTGCGCCAGCCTGCAGCCCTCGCCCGAGATGTGCTTCACCCACCGCGATGACGCCATCACCTGGCTGCTGGATCTTGAGCTGGCCACCGCGCCCTGAGCTTAAAGCAGCAGATGAGACAGGTTTTTGATATGGGCGCTGAGGCCGTCGAGTAGCGCCTGTACGCGCAGGGGGAGAATGTCCCGCCGCTGGAAGATAAGCCAGGCCTGCAGGTCGATACAGCGCTCCTTTTTCAGACAGGGAACCAGCTGTCCCGCCGCCAGCTCGGTGGCGAGTGAATAGTAGGGCGCATAGACGATCCCCATCCCCAGCTTCGCCAGCTCCACCGCCGGTAGTGTGTTATCGCAAACGAATCCCCCCTTTACCGTGAGATTAAGCGGTTCGCCGTTTTTGCTTTTGAAGGTCCAGATATTGTCGCTGCCGCCCAACATGCGCAGGGTAATGCACTCATGATCCACCAGCGCCTCCGGCTCGGCGATAGGATGTTGCGCCAGATAGTCCGGAGAGGCGAAGACGCCGGTGCGAAAGCGGGTAAAGGGGCGGGCGATGAGATTTTCATTCTGCGGCTTAAAGGGGCTTATCAGCAGATCGCAGTCGCTATTGAAGATGGCGCCGTATTTCTGTTCCCGCTCGCTGGCGTTGCGGGTGACCAGATTGATCTGCAGCTCCGGCAGGGTTTTCCTCAGCGCCGGCAGAATATAGCGCCCGAGAAACTGATGGATACCGATGGGCGCCCCAAGGGTGACCACGCCCTGCAGCGTGTTCTTATAACGGTCGGCAAGGTTGATAAGCTGCTCATGTTGTTCGAGAACCGCGCGACTGGCATGGATAAACTGCTCGCCGAACTCGGTGCGCACCAGCTCTCTGGCGGTGCGCAGGAATATGGCCAAACCGACTTTCCGCTCCACGCTGGTCAGCGTCCGCGAAACGTTAGACTGGGGCATATTCAGGCGCTGGGCCGCCCGGCTGACGCTGGCGGTTTCGGCGATAGCGCAGATGATCCTCAGCTCATCCATTTTAAAGTCTTTCAACATCTTATCGCTGCCTGATATCTGTGGTATATCAAAAATGATATACCAGTTTGGCGGAATTGCCATGTGATTTATTGATCAGCTAAACGTATGATGACCTTTGCGTTGAACAGTCCGTTATTTAAGGAAAATTGTGCGTTTTATCGCTTCTTTTGTGGTCCTCGACGTCATTAAAAATAACGATCTTCCCGCTGGCTTACTGAGTGTATATGCACCATGCTGCTTAATTATTTTGCTTTGTTTGTATTAATACTGGTTTTTCTCATATTATTTTATGGAGTGATTATTATCCACGATATTCCCTATCATATCGCGCAAAAACGGCAGCACCCCCATCAGGACGCGATTCATGTGGCGGGCTGGATAAGCCTGTTTACCCTGCATGCTATCTGGCCTTTTCTGTGGATCTGGGCCACCTTGTACCGCCCTGACCGCGGGTGGGGGATGGCTTCGCAGACCGAGGATAGTCTGCAACGCGAGGAACTGGAGCAACGTATCGCATTACTCGAAGCGGCGTTAAAAAACAGCCAGCAGGCGTCAGCGGGGAATAAAGATAAATAATATGGATCTGTTAATTATCCTTTGCTATGTCGCCATCGCCTGGGGCGTTTTTAAGATATTTCGCATTCCAGTAAATAAATGGACAATACCCACTGCCATATTAGGCGGAATAGTGGTCGTAGGCGCGTTAATATTAACGATGAACTATAACCATCCCTATACACTGCGGGCGCAAAAAATTGTTGTTTCTATTCCGATGGTGCCTCAGGTCTCAGGCGAGGTGGTTGAGGTCACCAGTAAAACCAATGTGTTAATGAAGAAGGGCGAACTGCTGTTCCGCATCGATGACACCCGCTACCGCGCGCGGCTGAACAAGCTGAAAGCCGATCTGGCGGCCGGGGAGGCGACGCTGCGGGCGAAGCAGGCGACTATCGACGATGCCAGCGCCAGAGTGCAGCAGGCGCAGGCCGAGTACGATCGTGTTACCCGTGACTACCAGCGTTATGCCCAGGGAGCGGCCATGCCGGTCAATCCTTTCTCCGAACAGGATGTGACTCACGCCAGGCAGCAGGTGCAGATCCAGACGGCGGTATTGCAGGCGGCGAAAGCGCAATTACAAAACGCCAGAGAGCAGGTGTCTGGCCGCTATAACGGGCTTGATGCCAACATTGCCAGTCTGAAATCGCAGATCCTCGAGGCGGAGTATAATCTGGCGCAAACTGTGGTTCGTGCGCCGAGCGATGGCTACGTTACCCAGCTATTGGCGCGGCCGGGGATGACCGCGGTACGTCTGCCCTTCAAGCCGGTGCTGGTGTTTATTCCCCAGCAAAAGCGCCAGGTGGTGGCGGTATTCCGCCAGAACTCGGTTCTGCGTCTGACGGCCGGGGATAGCGCGGAGGTGGTGTTTAATGGTCTGCCGGGCAGCGTCTATAGCGGTAAGGTATCGCGGGTGCTGCCGGCGATCCCGAATGGCAGCTATCAGGCCAGCGGTGCGCTGCAGGGGCTGAGCGCCGGGGCAGGAAAAGAGGGCATCTATGTGCTGATCGACCTCGATCCCCACCCGGAAGTGGAACATTTACCGGACGGGGTCAGTGCGCAGGCGGCGGTTTATACCGATTATTTTGCCCATGTGTCGATTATGCGCAAAGTCCTGCTACGAATGACCAGCTGGCTGCATTACCTCTATCTGGATCATTAATCAGGATGGCCCGGTCGAGGCCGGGCCGTCTTGCCTACACGTCCCTGATCCGCCACAGGCAGACCTGAGCGGTGATACCCATGACCAGCGCTATCCAGAACACTGCGTGATAGCTCCAGATCTCCGCTACTACCCCCGCCAGTGAACCGGCGATGATCCAGCCGACGCGGGTGGTATTGGTGTAGAGGGTAGTGGCCGCGCCCGCTTGCCCCGGCATCAGATCCTGGAAATAGAGCATGCCGATCCCGGCGAGGATCCCGATATAGACGGCGTTCAGCACCTGCATCGCCAGCAGCAGCGCCGGCGTATGCACCGTCAACATGCCCACGTAAAACAACACACCGGCCACTGCCGAAAGGCGCATCAGAAAGCGTTTACCAAAGCGCCGGGCATAATAACCGGCAATCAGCATGGTAGGAATTTCCAGTCCGGCCGCGGTGCCCATCATCAGCCCGGCCAGCTTCTCCGGCAGATGCAGCTCATTAATGATAAACAGCGGCATATTAATGATGTACAGGCTGTTGGTGCCCCACATCAGCGTGCAGATGCTAAACAGCAGCAGCGTATCGCGGCGGTGCGTGTGCGGGGCTTCCAGCCGGCCCGTCGCCACCGCCGCCGCTTTATGCATGCTGGGTAAGAATAGCCAGACCATGATCCCGCAGACGATAAACGCCGCCGCAGCGCTGAGATACATTGCGGTAAAACCAAACCCCATCGCCAGGGCGTAGGCCAGCGGGGGACCAATCACCCATGCCAGGGAGACCTGGGCGCGCAAAATGGAGCTGAACATCACCGCTTCGCGACCGGTCTTGTCGGCGTGCTCGCGCGCGAGGGCGAACATCTGCGGGTTGGCGGTCGAGCCAAAGCTACTGAGGAAGACGCCGATAAACAGCAAAATGAAGTAGTTCCGGTTCCAGGCAAACAGCAGGCAGGCCAGCACCCCCAGCAGGCAGCAGACGACAATCAGCTGTTTGCGATCGCCCCGGCGGTCGGAGCGGCCAGCGAGGAACTGGCTGACCAGAATGCCAATGACGGCGCTACCGGTAAAAAAGAAGCCGACCATCGCCGGGCGGACGTGCACTTCGTTGGTCAAAAAGAGGCTCAGGGTTGGGGTTTGCAACGCCCCGGCAATGCCTGTCAGAAAGGCGACGATCAAGAATGCGGAAGAGGTTACATCGAACCCGCGTCGGGGAAGGGCGGCGCTACGGTTTTGCATGTTCGGTTTTCTGTAGTTTCAGGAGACGGCGCGGAGTTTACGCCTGCTGGCTGAAAATAAACAGTAGTATGGCACGAATAATTAAAAAGGCGTTTCAAAATATAAGGTTCAGCAAAAAGCTGACATTTGCGGTGGTCGATAGCAAAGGCTTCAGCAAAAGTGTGCAGTACCTCTAAGTTCTGCAATCAAGTCGCTGACGTACCTTGCGCGTTGAGCAAGAAAGGTACAAAATTCTTGAAACGTTTCAGCGTCATTCGACAATCCGTTCCCCGTCAGATGGCGCCTTTTTTCTCAAGTTAGCTGAAACGATTCAATTCAGCAGGAGAGGAGAACCATGTTCCAGTTATCTGTGCAGGATATTCATCCCGGCCAGCAGGCCGGTAATAAAGAAGAGGCCATCCGGCAGGTCGCCGCCGCGCTGGTCAGCGCCGGCAACGTGGCTGATGGCTACGTGAACGGTATGCTGGCTCGCGAGCAGCAGACCTCGACCTTCCTCGGCAACGGGATTGCGATCCCGCACGGCACGACGGACACCCGTGACCAGGTGCTGAAGACCGGCGTCCAGGTATTTCAGTTCCCGCAGGGCGTCACCTGGGGCGAAGGGCAGACCGCCTATGTGGCGATCGGGATTGCCGCCAGCTCAGATGAACACCTCGGCCTGCTGCGTCAGCTGACCCATGTGCTAAGCGATGACGCGGTAGCCGCGCAGCTGCAGTCCGCCACCACCGCGGAAGAGCTGCGTGCGCTGCTGATGGGTGAAAAACAGAGCGAAGCGCTGAAGCTGGACAACGAGACCCTCAGCCTCGACGTGGCGGCCAGCGATCTGCTGACCCTGCAGGCGCTGAACGCGGCGCGACTGAAAGAAGTGGGTGCCGCTGACACGGCATTCGTAAGCCACGCTATCAACGATACGCCGCTGAACCTCGGTCAGGGCGTCTGGCTGAACGACAGTGCGGAAGGCAATCTGCGCAGCGCCGTGGCAGTCAGCCGCGCGGCTAATGCCTTTACCCGCGACGACCAGCCGGTTTCTCTGCTGGTCACGGTGGCGATGGCCGATGAGCAGCCGACTGCGGTGCTGAACCGCCTGAGCAAGCTGTTGCTGGACAAGAAAGCTGACCGTTTGCTGAAAGCCGACGCCGCCACCGTGCTGGCGCTGCTGACCAGCGACGATGCCATTGCGGAAGATGTGCTGAGCGCCGAATTCGTGGTGCGCAATGAGCACGGCCTGCATGCCCGACCGGGCACCATGCTGGTCAATACGATTAAACAATTCTCCAGCGACATCACCGTCACCAACCTCGACGGTTCCGGCAAGCCGGCCAACGGTCGCAGCCTGATGAAGGTCGTGGCGCTGGGTGTGAAAAAAGGTCACCGTCTGCGTTTCACCGCGCAGGGTGAGGATGCGCAACAAGCGCTGGATGCGATTGGCGAAGCGATCGCCGCAGGCCTTGGGGAGGGCGCATAAATGAGCAGACGTGTAGCAACGATTACGTTAAACCCGGCGTACGATCTGGTGGGGTTCACCCCGGAGATTGAACGCGGTGAAGTGAACCTGGTGCGCACCACCGGCCTGCATGCCGCCGGGAAAGGCATCAACGTGGCGAAAGTGCTGAAAGATCTCGGTATTGACGTCACCGTCGGCGGCTTCCTGGGCAAAGACAACCAGGATGGCTTTCAGCAGTTGTTCAGCGAGCTGGGGATCGCCAACCGTTTCCAGGTGGTGCAGGGCCGGACCCGCATCAACGTTAAGCTGACGGAAAAAGATGGCGAAGTGACGGATTTCAACTTCTCCGGCTTTGAAGTCACCCCGGGCGACTGGGAACGCTTCGTCAACGACTCCCTGAGCTGGCTCGGGCAGTTCGATATGGTCTGCGTCAGCGGCAGCCTGCCGTCCGGCGTCAGCCCGGAGGCCTTCACCGACTGGATGACCCGTCTGCGCAGCCAGTGCCCATGCATTATTTTCGACAGCAGCCGCGAAGCGCTGGTTGCCGGACTGAAAGCGGCGCCGTGGCTGGTGAAACCGAACCGTCGCGAGCTGGAAATCTGGGCCGGGCGTAAGCTGCCGGAGATGAAAGATGTTATCGAAGCCGCCCATGCGCTGCGCGAGCAGGGTATCGCCCACGTGGTGATTTCCCTGGGTGAAGAGGGCGCGCTGTGGGTGAACGCCTCCGGTGAGTGGATTGCTAAACCGCCTTCAGTGGAAGTGGTCAGCACCGTCGGCGCCGGCGATTCGATGGTTGGCGGCCTGATTTACGGCCTGCTGATGCGTGAATCCAGCGAGCATACCCTGCGCCTGGCGACTGCCGTCGCTGCCCTGGCCGTCAGCCAGAGCAACGTGGGTATTACCGACCGTACCCAGTTGGCCGCGATGATGGCGCGCGTCGACTTACAACCCTTTAATTGACAGCAGGAGAGGCATAATGAAAACGCTGCTGATTATTGATGCCGGACTCGGACAGGCGCGCGCCTATATGGCGAAAACCCTGCTGGGAGCGGCAGCGCCTAAAGCGCACCTTGAACTGATTGATAACCCGAACGACGCCGAACTGGTGATTGTGCTGGGCGCGGCGCTGGCCACCGACAGCGCGCTGAACGGCAAACAGGTCTACCTTGGCGACATTAATCGCGCCGTGGCGCACCCGGAGCTGTTCCTCAGCGAAGCCAAAGGTCACGCAACGCCGTACGCGGCCCCTGCCGCTGCGGCAGTCCCGGCGGCTACCGGCGGACCGAAACGTATTGTCGCGGTCACTGCCTGCCCGACCGGCGTTGCTCATACCTTTATGGCGGCAGAAGCCATCGAAACCGAAGCCAAAAAACGCGGCTGGTGGGTGAAGGTGGAAACCCGCGGCTCCGTTGGGGCTGGCAATGCCATCACCCCGGAAGAGGTGGCCGAGGCGGATCTGGTGATCGTCGCTGCCGATATCGAGGTGGACCTGGCGAAATTCGCCGGTAAGCCAATGTATCGCACCACCACCGGTCTGGCGCTGAAGAAAACCGCCCAGGAGCTGGATAAAGCGGTGGCCGAAGCCAAACCGTACCAGCCGTCCGGTAAACCTCAGGCTGCTGGCGAAGGGAAAAAAGAGTCGGCGGGCGCCTACCGCCACCTGTTGACCGGCGTCTCCTACATGCTGCCGATGGTGGTGGCCGGGGGCCTGTGTATTGCGCTCTCCTTTGCCTTCGGGATCAAAGCGTTTGAAGTGAAAGACACCCTGGCGGCGGCGCTGATGCAGATCGGCGGCGGCTCGGCCTTCGCGCTGATGGTACCGGTGCTGGCAGGCTTTATCGCCTTCTCCATTGCCGACCGTCCGGGCCTGACCCCGGGTCTTATCGGCGGTATGCTGGCGGTCAGCGGCGGCTCCGGCTTTATTGGCGGGATCATTGCTGGTTTCCTTGCCGGTTACGTGGCGAAAGCCATCAGCACGAAGCTGAAACTGCCGCAGAGTATGGAAGCGTTGAAGCCAATCCTGATCATTCCGCTGGTCTCCAGCCTGATCGTGGGTCTGGCGATGATCTACCTGATCGGTAAACCGGTAGCCGGTATTCTCGCCTGGCTGACCCACTGGCTGCAAACCATGGGCACCGCGAACGCGGTTCTGCTGGGCGCAATCCTCGGCGCGATGATGTGTACCGACATGGGCGGGCCAGTGAACAAAGCGGCTTATGCCTTTGGCGTGGGCCTGCTGAGTACCCAGACCTACGCGCCGATGGCGGCGATCATGGCGGCCGGTATGGTGCCTCCGCTGGCGATGGGTATCGCGACGCTGGTTGCCCGCAATAAGTTCGACAAAGGGCAGCGTGAAGGGGGGAAAGCCGCGCTGGTTCTCGGCCTGTGCTTTATCTCTGAAGGGGCGATTCCTTTTGCCGCCCGTGACCCGATGCGCGTGCTGCCTTGCTGCATCGTCGGCGGCGCGGTAACCGGCGCTATCTCGATGGCGATTGGCGCAAAACTGATGGCGCCGCACGGCGGTCTGTTTGTCCTGCTGATCCCGGGAGCGATTACGCCGGTGCTGGGCTACCTGCTGGCGATTGTTGCCGGGACGCTGGTGGCGGGCCTCTCCTACGCGGTGCTGAAACGCCCGGAAGCGCAGGTAGTGGACGTCGAAAAAGCGGCATAATCTTACCGTAATAAAAAAGGGCCGATTGTTCGGCCCTTTTTTTGTCTCTGTTTTACGCCACTTCGGCGATCTGCTGTGCCCGCAGCCAGGCAATCTCTTCCGCCCAGATATCCGGGTTGATGGTTTCCAGAATCAGTGGAATGCCGTCGAAGCGGCTGTCCTGCATGATCCAGCGGAAGCAGTCGTGGCCAATGTTGCCTTCGCCAAGGCTATGGTGACGGTCAACGCGGCTGCCAAACGTACTCTTGGCATCATTCAGGTGCATGCCGCGCAGATACTGGAAGCCGACGATACGCTCGAAGTCGGCAAAGGTCTTCTCGCAGGCTTCGGCGCTGCGCAGGTCATAGCCGGCAGCGAACGCGTGGCAGGTATCGATGCAGACGCCGACGCGGGATTTATCTTCCACGCCGTCGATAATCGCCGCGAGGTGCTCGAACTTAAAGCCGAGGTTGCTGCCCTGGCCGGCGGTGTTTTCGATCACCGCGGTGACGCCTTCGGTCTTCGCCAGCGCGATATTGATCGATTCGGCGATGCGCGCCAGGCACGCCTCCTCCGGGATCTGCTGCAGATGACTGCCGGGGTGGAAGTTGAGCAGCGTCAGCCCCAGCTGCTGGCAGCGGGTCATCTCATCAATGAAGGCATCACGGGATTTTTCCAGCGCCTCTTCCACCGGATGGCCGAGGTTAATCAGGTAGCTGTCGTGCGGCAGGATCTGCCCGGGGCCAAAGTGATACTTTTCGCAGGCGGCTTTGAATTCGGCGATGGTTTCGTCGCTGAGCGGCGCGGCGCGCCACTGGCGCTGGTTTTTGGTGAAGAGGGCGAAGGCGGTTGCTTCGATTTCGGCGGCGCGAATGGCGGCATTGGCCAGTCCACCTGAGGCGCTCACGTGCGCTCCTACGTATTTCATAAAAAAACTCCAGTTAAAGCCGCTGGGGGGTGGGTAATGATAGCGGCTTAACTGGAGAAAGATGTAGTGCTTTATGCCATCAGGCTGTGGATAGCGACGTTAATAGCCCCGCCGCCGACAATCAACCAGACGAACAGCATCAGCGCCATCAGCAGCGGTTTCGCCCCGGCTTTTTTCAGCGCGCTGACGTGAGTGGTAACCCCGAGGGCGGCCATTGCCATCGCCAGCAGAACGGTATCCAGCGTCACCAGCATATCCACCACGGCTTTCGGCAGCAGATGGAAGGAGTTAAACACCGCCACCAGGATGAACATAATCGCGAACCACGGAATGGTGATTTTGCTTTTCTCGCCGTTGCCTGCCGGGGTCAGCTGTTTAACACGCGCCGCCAGGAACAGCAGGAACGGAGCCAGCATCATGACGCGCAGCATTTTGGCGATAACCGCCGCGTTCTCGGCGTCCGGGCTGACCGCATGGCCGGCGGCAACCACCTGCGCCACTTCATGCATGGTGGAACCCATATAGATCCCGTAGGTCTCCGGAGTAAACCAGTGCGCCAGCAGCGGGTACATCGCCGGGTAGAGGAAGATGGCGATGGTACCGAAGATAACCACCGTGGCGACGGCGACCGTCACTTTACTGGCTTCGGCTTTGACCACCGGTTCGGTGGCGAGCACAGCCGCCGCGCCGCAGATGCTGCTGCCGGCGCCGATCAGCCAACTGGTGTGTTTGTCGAGACCAAACACTTTCTGGCCAAGGAAGCAGGCGATGAAAAAGGTACTGGAGAGCGTCAGAACGTCAATCAAAATACCGCTCACGCCGACGTCGGCAATCTGGGCGAACGTCAGGCGGAAGCCGTAGAGGATGATCCCCAGGCGCAGCAGGTGCTGCTTGGCGAAGATCACCCCGCCGTCGCAGGGCTGCCAGATTTTCGGGTAGACCGTGTTGCCGACGACCATCCCGAACAGGATAGCGAGGGTCAGGGCGCTAAAGCCTGCGCCGGCGATGGCCGGGAAACTCCCGGCCCACAGGGCGGCGCCGGTCAGCGCGGCGGTCAGCGCCAGGCCTGGGACAAAATGCCACAGGGAACGATGTTTGGTGGGTAAAGTGAGTGCTGTCATAACCTTCTCCTTTGTCTGCCTAAAGGTTACGCCGCGCGCGGTTAAATATAAAATTGATTATATGTTTATAATCAATCGTAATAAGTGGTTAAGGACCGCATCGTCGCTGACAAGGGGGCAGGGGAGCGATGCGGCGAAAGCGGGGTGGTTTCCCGGCAAGACGATGATTTTGTGACATAAGCGGATTTTCCTTCCTTCAGCCGCCTCGATTTGTGTCACCATAGTAAGGAAGGTTATTCAGGTTGGATTACTAAACGGGTGGGTTATGCATATTACGCTGCGGCAGTTGGAAGTGTTCGCCGAAGTCCATAAGAGTGGGTCAACCACTCAGGCGTCACAGATGCTGGCGCTTTCGCAATCTGCGGTCAGCGCCGCGCTGACCGATCTGGAAGGGCAGCTCGGCGTGCAGCTGTTTGACCGCGTCGGTAAACGACTGGTGGTGAATGAGCACGGACGGCTGCTGTACCCGCGTGCGCTGGCGCTGCTGGAGCGGGCGCTGGAGATCGAACAGCTGTTTCGCGGCGATAACGGGGCGATCCGGGTCTACGCCAGCAGCACCATCGGCAACTATATTATGCCGGAGATCATCGCCCGTTATCGCCATGACTTCCCGGAACTGCCGGTGGAATTGAGCGTCGGCAACAGCCTGGATGTGATCAACGCCGTCGCCGACCTGCGGGTGGATTTCGGTCTGATTGAGGGGCCGTGCCATGCCGCCGACATCATTGCCGAGCCGTGGCTGGAAGATGAGCTGGTGGTGTTTGCTGCGCCTGATTCGCCGCTGCTGGCGGGGGAGGTGACCCTGCAGCAACTGGCTGAGGCGCCGTGGATCCTGCGCGAGCATGGGTCCGGTACCCGGGAGATTGTCGATTATGTACTGCTGTCGCATCTGCCGGCGTTTCATATGGGCATGGAGCTGGGCAATTCGGAGGCGATCAAGCACGCCGTCCGGCATGGCCTGGGCATCAGCTGTTTATCGCGCCGGGTGATTGCCGAACAGCTGACCTCGGGCACGCTGGCGGAGCTGAAAGTGCCATTGCCCCGGCTGACGCGCACGCTGTGGCGGATCCATCATCGGCAGAAGCATATTTCCAAAGCATTACAACGTTTTCTGCAATATTGCCAGGTGTAGCACCCGGTTTTTACGCCTCATAACGGGGGGAATTCGCTGGCAATTCCGCAGGTTAGTGCTTTACTAATAATTTGCGGGCGATCATGAAGCTCTCTTATAACTTTGCATTTGTACCGGATGGAACCCCGATCGTCTGCTACAATCGCGCCTCATTTTTTGGATGGATAGCATTATCACATGGTTTCGGAAACTAAAACCACAGAAGCGCCCACGCTACGTCGTGAACTGAAGGCGCGCCACTTGACCATGATCGCCATTGGCGGTTCCATCGGTACGGGTCTTTTTGTTGCCTCTGGCGCAACCATTTCGCAAGCAGGTCCCGGCGGGGCGCTGCTGTCTTATATTCTGATCGGTTTGATGGTCTATTTCCTGATGACCAGCCTGGGCGAGCTGGCGGCGTTTATGCCGGTGTCCGGTTCCTTCGCCACCTACGGCCAGAATTATGTTGAAGAAGGCTTCGGCTTCGCGCTGGGCTGGAACTACTGGTACAACTGGGCGGTGACGATCGCCGTTGACCTCGTGGCTTCGCAACTGGTGATGAGCTACTGGTTCCCTGATACCCCGGGCTGGATCTGGAGCGCCTTGTTCCTTGGCATTATGTTCCTGCTGAACTGGATCTCGGTGCGCGGCTTTGGCGAGGCGGAATACTGGTTCTCGCTGATCAAAGTCGCCACCGTCATTATCTTTATTATTGTCGGCGTGATGATGATTGTCGGCATCTTCAAAGGGTCGCAGCCCACTGGCTGGAGCAACTGGGGGATCGCGGATGCGCCATTCGCCGGTGGTTTCTCGGCGATGATCGGCGTGGCGATGATTGTCGGCTTCTCCTTCCAGGGCACTGAGCTTATCGGCATCGCGGCCGGTGAGTCTGAGGATCCGGAGAAGAACATCCCGCGCGCGGTGCGCCAGGTCTTCTGGCGTATCCTGCTGTTCTACGTTTTCGCCATTCTGATTATCAGCCTGATCATTCCGTACACCGACCCGAGCCTGCTGCGCAACGACGTGAAGGATATCTCCGTCAGCCCGTTCACGCTGGTCTTCCAGCATGCTGGTCTGCTGTCGGCGGCGGCGATCATGAACGCGGTTATTCTGACTGCCGTTCTGTCGGCCGGTAACTCCGGGATGTACGCTTCCACGCGTATGCTGTACACCCTGGCCTGCGACGGCAAAGCGCCGCGTATTTTCTCGAAGCTGTCGCGTGGCGGCGTGCCACGCAACGCGCTGTACGCGACCACTGTTATCGCGGCGCTGTGCTTCCTGACGTCCATGTTCGGCAACCAGACGGTGTACCTGTGGCTGCTGAACACCTCCGGGATGACCGGCTTTATCGCCTGGCTGGGTATTGCGATCAGCCACTATCGTTTCCGTCGTGGCTACGTCATGCAGGGTAACGATATTAATAATCTGCCGTATCGTTCCGGATTCTTCCCGCTGGGGCCGATCTTCGCTTTCGTGCTGTGCCTGATCATCACCCTCGGACAGAACTACGAAGCGTTCCTCAAGGACACCATTGACTGGGGCGGCGTGGCGGCGACCTACATCGGTATTCCGCTGTTCCTCGTCATCTGGTTTGGTTACAAGCTGGCGAAAGGCACCCGCTTTGTTCGCTACAGCGAAATGACCTTCCCGGAGCGCTTTAAGCGTTAATCTTCGCAATTGTGCGATAAAAGCCCTCTGAAAAGAGGGCTTTTTTTATGTCCGCACGGTTACAGCTTGACACAATTCTTCATAATTATATTGATAATCGTAATCATTATCTTTATCATTTTCGCCCATTACGGATGAAGCCACTCCCCGTCTCTGCCATTGGGTCAGACTGACATCGGGCGACCAGCCACATCGACGAGAAAATAGCGCGAGCATGCCGCCGACAGAGCGACAGGCCGCCAGCGCGTGTGAGCAGCACCTTTTTGTTTGTTTGGTTGTACACCTCATGGAGATTTGGAATGTTCAGGTTAAACCCTTTTATCCGGGCGGGATTGTCTGCGTCCGTCGTATCATTGGCGTTTCCGGCTCTCGCCGATGTAAATGAAGAAACGCTGGTGGTGACCGCCTCGGCCACTGAACAGAGCGTCAAAGACGCGCCGGCGAGCATCAGCGTCATCACCCAGCAGGATTTACAACGTAAGCCCGTCCAGAACCTGAAAGACGTACTGCGCGATGTCCCTGGGGTCCAGCTCACTAACGAAGGGGATAACCGCAAGGGCGTCAGCATTCGCGGTCTGAGCAGCAGCTATACCCTGATCCTCGTCGACGGGAAACGCGTCAACTCCCGCAACGCCGTCTTCCGCCACAATGACTTCGACCTGAACTGGATCCCGGTGGATGCCATCGAACGTATCGAGGTGGTGCGCGGCCCGATGTCCTCCCTTTACGGTTCCGATGCGCTCGGCGGCGTGGTCAACATTATTACCAAAAAAATCGGCCAGAAATGGACCGGGACGCTGAGCGCCGATACCACCATTCAGGAACACCGCGATCGCGGCGATACCTGGAACGGTCAGTTCTTCACCAGCGGTCCGCTGATCGACGGCGTGCTCGGGATGAAGGCCTACGGCAGCCTGGCAAAACGCGCTAAGGACGATCCGCAGTCTTCCAGCAGCGCCACCGGCGAGACGCCGCGCATCGAGGGCTTCACCAGCCGCGATGGCAATGTTGAATTCGCCTGGACGCCGGGCGAAAACCATGATTTTACGGCGGGCTATGGCTTTGACCGTCAGGATCGTGATTCCGATTCCCTTGACCGCAACCGCCTTGAGCGTGAGAACTACTCCCTGAGCCATAATGGCCGCTGGGATATGGGTAACAGCGAGCTCAAGTTCTACGGCGAAAAGGTGGATAACAAAAATCCGGGGCAGAACGGGACCATCACCTCGGAAAGCAATGCCATCGACGGCAAGTATGTCCTGCCGCTGGACATGATTAACCAGCTGGTGACCTTCGGCGGCGAATGGCGCCACGATAAACTCAAAGATCCGGTCAACCTGAGCAGTGGCGGCCAGTCGACCTCCGCCAGTCAGTACGCCCTGTTTATCGAAGACGAATGGCGCATCATCGAGCCGCTGGCGCTGACCACCGGCATTCGTATGGACGACCATCAGACCTATGGCGATCACTGGAGCCCACGCGCCTATCTGGTGTATAACGCCACCGATACCGTCACCGTCAAAGGCGGCTGGGCGACGGCGTTTAAAGCCCCGTCGCTGCTGCAGCTTAACCCCGACTGGACCACCAACTCCTGCCGCGGGTCGTGCAGCATCATCGGTAACCCGGACCTGAAACCGGAAACCAGTGAAAGTTTCGAGCTCGGTCTCTACTACCGTGGGGAAGAGGGCTGGCTGCAGGATGTTGAAGGCAGCATCACCACCTTCCAGAATAATGTCGACGATATGATCGATGTTCTGCGCACCTCCAGCGCCAGCGAAGCGCCGGGCTACCCGAACTTTGTCGGCTGGAAAACCGTCAACGGCAAGCGCGTGCCGATCTTCCGCTATTTCAACGTCAACAAAGCCCGCATCAAAGGGGTGGAGACGGAGGTGAAGATCCCGTTTGGCGATGAGTGGAAGCTGACGATGAACTACACCTATAACGATGGCCGCGATCTGAGCAATGGCGGCGACAAACCGCTGCAGACGCTGCCGTTCCATACCGCCAACGGCACGCTTGACTGGAAACCGCTGGACGACTGGTCCTTCTACGTGACGGCCAACTATACCGGCCAGCAACGCGCGGTAAGCGCCACCGGCAAAACGCCGGGCGGCTACACCCTGTTTGACGTTGGCGCGGCATGGCAGGTGACCAAAAACGTGAAACTGCGCTCCGGTGTGCAGAACGTGGGTGATAAAGATCTGAGCCGGGACGACTACAGCTACACCGAAGAGGGCCGTCGCTACTTTATGGCGGTGGATTATCGCTTCTGATCGTCGGCACTAAAACGTGGCCTGCGGGCCTGAGCATGCGCCGTGAAGCTGCTTCGCGGCGCAGTGGCGTTTAGGCAAAGAGATGCTGCGCATGGAAGCGCAGATGGTCTTCAATAAACGAGGCAATGAAGTAATAGCTGTGGTCGTAGCCAGGCTGGATACGCAGCGTTAACGGCCAGGCCTTCTGGCGGGCGGTTTCCGCCAGTACGGCCGGCTGTAATTGCCCGGCGAGGAACGGATCGTTATCGCCCTGGTCGATCAGCGTCGGCACGGCGTCAGCCGGCTGGCTGGCCTGCATCAGCGCGCAGCTGTCCCACGACTGCCATGTCGATTCATCCGCGCCCAGATAGGCGGTAAACGCTTTCTTGCCCCACGGCACCTGGCCGGGATTGACGATCGGCGCAAAGGCGGAGACGCTGGCGTAGCGGCCCGGATTTTTGAGCGCCATTACCAGCGCGCCGTGACCGCCCATCGAATGGCCGCTGATGGCGCAGCGTTCGCCGACGCTAAACTCGCTACGGATCAGCGCGGGCAGTTCATCGCGCAGATAATCATACATCCGATAGTGCGCCGCCCACGGCGCCTCGGTGGCATTCAGGTAGAAGCCGGCGCCTTGCCCCAGATCGTATCCATCATCGTTGGCGACCTCATCACCGCGCGGGCTGGTATCCGGCATCACCAGCGCGATGCCCAGCTCAGCGGCAATGCGCTGGGCGCCCGCCTTGGTGGTAAAGTTTTCGTCGTTACAGGTTAGCCCGGACAGCCAGTACAGTACCGGCGGCGGCGTTTCGCGCTCAGGCGGTAAAAAAATGCTGAACGTCATGGCGCAGTTCAGGACAGGGGAGTGATGACGCCAGCGTTGTTGCCGACCGTCAAAACAGCGATGCTCTTCAAGCAGTTCCATGCAAGGCTCCTCGAAAGGGGGGGGGCGCGTAAACGTTCATAATACAGATATTTCATTAGCCGGTGAGTAACTTTCACTTTCTCCTTTTGAGAACTTACTGCATCATTAATGCAACTTATAGCCAACATACCGGTGTAGCGATGGCGCTTATGGATGCGTACAGCGGTTAGATCATTCCGGATTCGGCGATAAGGATTTGGCGCCGCGCCTGAGGCGCGGCTTCAGGCCCTAATAAAAGGCAGCGCCAATTTCAATAATTATCGTTACGGCTACTGGATTCTGTGCGCCACCTCACGCACAATGAATACAAACTTTGCCCCCAGAAAAAGCAAAGAGCGCCACACCTGCAGGAGAAACCCAAATGTCATCACTGAGTAAAGAAGCCGTCCTCGTTCATGAAGCGCTGGTCGCTCGTGGGCTGGAGACGCCGATGCGTGCGCCAGTACAAGAAATTGATAACGAAACACGCAAGCGTTTGATTACCGGTCATATGACCGAGATTATGCAACTGCTGAATCTGGATCTGAGTGATGACAGTCTGATGGAGACCCCGCATCGCATCGCCAAAATGTATGTCGATGAGATCTTCTCCGGGCTGGATTACTCCCGCTTCCCAAAAATCACCGTCATTGAAAACAAAATGAAGGTTGATGAAATGGTGACCGTGCGCGATATCACCCTGACCAGCACCTGCGAACACCATTTCGTCACCATCGATGGTAAAGCGACAGTAGCCTATATCCCGAAAGATGCGGTGATCGGCCTGTCGAAAATCAACCGCATCGTGCAGTTTTTCGCTCAGCGTCCGCAGGTCCAGGAGCGTCTGACCCAGCAGATCCTGATCGCGCTGCAGACGCTGCTCGGCACCAGCAACGTGGCGGTATCCATTGACGCGGTGCATTACTGCGTGAAGGCGCGCGGCATTCGCGATGCGACCAGCGCCACCACCACCACCTCCCTCGGTGGCCTGTTCAAATCCAGCCAGAATACCCGCCAGGAATTCCTGCGCGCAGTACGTCACCACAACTAAAACGGAGCAGGGTACATGGAGAGAAATGTCACGCTGGACTTTGTCCGCGGCGTCGCCATCCTCGGTATCCTGCTTCTCAATATCAGCGCCTTCGGCTTGCCGAAGGCCGCTTACCTCAATCCTGCCTGGTCAGGAAGCGCGTCCCTCAGCGATGCCTGGACATGGGCACTCCTCGACTTGCTGGCGCAGGTGAAGTTTCTCACGCTCTTTGCACTGCTGTTTGGCGCCGGTCTGCAGCTGCTGCTCCCGCGAGGGAAGCGCTGGATCCAGTCGCGGCTGACGCTGCTGGCGCTGCTCGGTTTCATTCACGGTCTTTTTTTCTGGGATGGCGACATTCTGCTGGCCTACGCCCTGGTGGGGCTGGTGAGCTGGCGCATGGTGCGTGAGGCGCACCACGTCAAATCGCTGTTCAATACCGGGGTGGTGCTCTACCTCATCGGCATTGCGGTGCTGGTGCTGCTGGGGATGATCTCCGGGACGGCGGCGAATCGCTCCTGGGTGCCGGACGCAGCGAACCTGCAGTATGAGCAGTACTGGAAGCTGCACGGCGGCATGGAGGCAGTCAGCAACCGGGCGGATATGCTATCGGACAATCTGCTGGCGCTGGGCGCCCAGTATGGCTGGCAGCTGGCGGGGATGATGCTGATGGGCGCGGCGCTGATGCGCAGCGGCTGGCTCAAAGGACAGTTCAGCCTGCGTCACTACCGGCGCACGGGGGCGCTGCTGGTGGCGGCCGGGATGGCGGTGAATCTGCCGGCAATAATCGCCCAGTGGTATCTGGCCTGGGACTATCGCTGGTGCGCGTTTTTGCTGCAGGCGCCGCGCGAACTGAGCGCCCCCCTGCAGGCTATCGGCTATGCCTCGCTGGCCTGGGGTTACTGGCCGCAGCTGTGCCGTTTCCGCCTGGTGGGCGCTATCGCCTGCGTTGGACGCATGGCGCTGACCAACTACCTGTTGCAGACCCTGATCTGCACCACCCTGTTTTATCATCTCGGGCTGTTTATGCGCTTCGATCGCCTGCAGCTGCTGGCCTTTGTTCCCCCCATCTGGGCTGTTAACCTCCTTGTCTCATCGCTGTGGCTGCGCCGCTTCCGCCAGGGGCCGGTGGAATGGCTGTGGCGTCAGTTAACCCTGCGTGCGTCAGGCACATCATTGAAAGACACATCCAGATAACGATCTCGATCACAATCATTAACAAAACGGATGTAAACGTTTCCAGCCGTGTGACCTCACTCACGTAGCGGACCGCGGGTCGCTGCCAGAATAGCCTCCTTGCTGAGCACAGGAGGTGAATGTGACGTGCTGTAATTCTCTTAAGGTCGCTGAGTATGATCACCATTCGTGATGTCGCCCGCCAGGCGGGTGTATCCGTGGCCACCGTGTCGCGGGTGCTGAACAACAGCGCGCTGGTGAGTCCGGATACGCGCGACGCCGTGATGAAAGCGGTGACCCAACTGGGCTACCGACCCAACGCCAACGCCCAGGCGCTGGCCACCCAGGTGAGCGATACCATCGGCGTGGTGGTGATGGACGTCTCCGACGCCTTCTTCGGCGCGCTGGTGAAAGCGGTGGATACCGTCGCCCAGCAGCATCAGAAGTATGTGCTGATCGGCAACAGCTATCACGAGGCGGAAAAAGAGCGCCACGCCATCGAGGTGCTGATCCGCCAGCGCTGCTCGGCGCTGATTGTCCATTCGAAAGCGCTCAGCGATGATGAACTGAGCGACTTTATGCAACATATCCCGGGAATGGTGCTGATCAACCGCATTGTGCCAGGCTTTGCCCATCGCTGCGTCGGGCTCGACAACGTCAGCGGCGCGCTGATGGCCACCCGCATGCTGCTCAATCACGGTCACCAGCGCATCGGCTATCTCTCCTCAAACCACGGCATTGAAGATGACGATATGCGCCGGGAAGGGTGGAGCAAAGCGCTGCAGGAGCAGGGCATCATCGCCCCGGACAGCTGGGTCGGTTCTGGCTCCCCGGATATGCAGGGCGGCGAGGCGGCGATGGTCGAACTGCTGGGGCGTAATCTCGGTCTCACCGCGGTATTCGCCTATAACGACAGCATGGCGGCCGGCGCGCTGACGACCCTGAAGGACAACGGCATTGTCGTGCCGCAGCATCTGTCGCTGATTGGCTTTGATGATATTCCTATTTCCCGTTACACCGATCCTCAACTCACTACCGTGCGCTATCCGGTAATGTCGATGGCAAAGCTGGCCACCGAGCTGGCGCTGCTGGGGGCGGCCGGCAAGCTGGATCGCGAGGCAACGCACTGCTTTATGCCGACGCTGGTGCGCCGTCATTCCGTTGCCCAGCGGCAAACTGTGGGGCCGATCACTAACTGAAGCGGTGATGGGATGTAACCGCTTTCAATTTGTGAGTAAATTCACAGTATATTAACATTCGCCTGATTATGATGGCAGCGTTTACCAGTCTGAACCACGAGGTGATGGGTTATCCTCACTTTTTTAAGTAGGAACAAGGCGTTAAACGAGTTTTAGAGTCGTATTTTTCTGGAGCGTTACCCGACACGGAAGACCGAATTTTCGTCGTGAAATGCGTTGTGCGGTAACACTAATGCAACAAACCCCGCCCGCACTTTTTCACAATAATGACCCTGCATAATAAAACCGGAGATTCCATGAATAAGAAGGTGTTTACCCTGTCTGCTGTAATGGCTGGTCTGTTATTTGGCGCCGCCGCACACGCAGCAGATACCCGTATCGGCGTGACGATTTATAAATATGACGACAACTTTATGTCGGTGGTGCGTAAGGCGATTGAAAAAGATGGCAAATCCGCGCCTGACGTCCAGCTGCTGATGAATGACTCGCAGAACGACCAGTCGAAGCAAAACGATCAGATTGACGTGCTGTTGGCGAAAGGCGTGAAGGCGCTGGCGATTAACCTGGTTGACCCGGCGGCAGCGGGAACAGTGATTGAAAAAGCGCGCGGGCAGAATATTCCGGTGGTGTTCTTCAACAAAGAGCCTTCCCGCAAAGCGCTGGATAGTTATGACAAAGCTTATTACGTCGGTACCGATTCGAAAGAGTCCGGGATTATTCAGGGCGATCTGATCGCCAAGCACTGGAAAGCCAACCCGAACTGGGATCTGAATAAAGACGGTCAGATCCAGTTCGTCCTGCTGAAAGGCGAGCCGGGCCATCCGGATGCGGAAGCGCGTACCACCTACGTTATCAAAGAGCTGAATGATAAAGGTCTGAAGACCCAGCAGCTGCAACTGGATACCGCCATGTGGGATACCGCGCAGGCGAAAGACAAAATGGACGCCTGGCTCTCCGGCCCGAATGCGAACAAGATTGAAGTAGTGATCGCGAACAACGATGCCATGGCGATGGGCGCGGTTGAAGCGCTGAAAGCGCACAACAAGAGCAGCATTCCGGTGTTTGGCGTCGATGCCCTGCCAGAAGCGCTGGCACTGGTGAAATCCGGCGCGATGGCCGGTACCGTGCTGAACGATGCCAACAACCAGGCGAAAGCGACCTTCGATCTGGCGAAAAACCTCGCGGAAGGTAAAGAAGCCGCGGCGGGCACCAACTGGAAAATTGACAACAAGATTGTTCGCGTACCGTACGTGGGCGTCGATAAAGACAACCTGAGCCAGTTTACCGGCAAGTAATCGTGATGTGAGTTGCGGGCGTGGTTTAACCACGCCCGATTATTCCTGATACAGAACCAGACTCCTGCTGGCGTAATTGCGCCGGACGGGGCGTGCATGAACGCAGCCAGGTATAACTATGGTCAGCAATAATAGCGAACGGTCAGGCGAATATTTGTTGGAAATGACCAACATCAACAAATCGTTTCCTGGCGTCAAGGCTCTTGATAATGTCAACCTGAAGGTTCGTCCGCACTCCATTCATGCGTTAATGGGTGAGAACGGCGCCGGCAAATCGACATTATTAAAATGCCTTTTTGGGATCTATCAAAAAGATTCCGGTAGCATTCTTTTTCAGGGAAAAGAGATCGATTTCCATTCGGCGAAAGAAGCCCTGGAAAACGGTATATCGATGGTGCATCAGGAATTAAACCTGGTTTTACAGCGTTCAGTCATGGATAACATGTGGCTCGGACGCTATCCCACCAAAGGCATGTTTGTCGATCAGGACAAAATGTACCGGGATACCAAGGCCATTTTTGATGAGCTGGATATTGATATCGACCCGCGTGCCCGCGTCGGTACCTTATCGGTATCCCAGATGCAGATGATTGAGATCGCTAAGGCGTTTTCCTATGACGCCAAAATCGTCATCATGGACGAGCCGACGTCATCGCTGACGGAAAAAGAGGTCAACCATCTGTTTAAGATCATCCGCAAGCTGAAAGATCGCGGCTGCGGTATCGTCTATATCTCGCATAAAATGGAAGAAATTTTCCAGCTGTGCGATGAAATAACCATCCTGCGCGACGGCCAGTGGATCGCCACCCAGCCGCTGGAAGGGCTGGATATGGACAAGATTATCGCCATGATGGTCGGGCGCTCGCTCAACCAGCGTTTTCCGGATCGCGAAAATACCCCGGGAGAAGTGATCCTCCAGGTGCGCAATCTCACCTCGCTGCGTCAACCCTCCATTCGCGATGTCTCCTTTGATCTGCATAAGGGCGAAATTCTCGGTATCGCCGGCCTGGTAGGCGCTAAACGTACCGACATCGTGGAGACCCTGTTCGGGATCCGTGAGAAGGCCAGCGGCACCATCACCCTGCACGGTAAGAAGATCAACAACCACAGCGCCAACGAGGCGATTAACCACGGTTTTGCACTGGTGACCGAGGAGCGGCGCTCCACCGGGATTTATGCCTATCTGGATATCGGTTTTAACTCGCTGATCTCCAATATTAAGAAATATAAAAACAGCATCGGCTTGCTGGATAACTCGCGAATGAAGAGCGACACCCAGTGGGTTATTGACTCGATGCGCGTTAAAACCCCCGGCCAGCATACGCAGATCGGTTCGCTTTCCGGTGGTAACCAGCAAAAGGTCATTATAGGCCGCTGGCTGCTGACCCAGCCGGAGATCCTGATGCTGGATGAGCCAACGCGCGGTATCGACGTCGGCGCCAAATTCGAGATCTACCAGCTGATTGCCGAGCTGGCTAAAAAAGACAAAGGGATCATTATTATTTCTTCCGAAATGCCGGAACTGCTGGGGATTACCGACCGCATTCTGGTGATGAGCAATGGCCTTGTCGCGGGCATTGTAGAGACTAAAACCACCACGCAAAACGAAATACTGCGTCTTGCGTCATTGCACCTTTAAGATCAGGGGCTTCACATGAGTGCGTTAAATAAAAAGAGTTTTCTCACTTACCTGAAAGAGGGTGGGATATATGTCGTCCTTCTGGTCCTGTTGGCCATTATTATTTTCCAGGATCCGACATTTTTAAGTCTGCTCAACCTGAGTAATATCCTGACTCAGTCTTCGGTGCGTATTATTATTGCCCTGGGCGTGGCCGGACTTATCGTCACGCAGGGGACCGACCTCTCCGCCGGCCGTCAGGTGGGACTGGCGGCGGTGATTGCCGCCACCATGCTGCAGGCGGTGGATAATGCCAACAAGGTGTTCCCGGATATGGCGACCATGCCGATCCCGTTGGTGATCCTGCTGGTGTGCGCCATCGGGGCGGTCATCGGCCTGATTAACGGGATCGTCATCGCCTACCTGAACGTGACGCCGTTTATTACCACCCTCGGCACTATGATCATCGTGTACGGCATTAACTCGCTGTACTACGACTTCGTGGGCGCGTCGCCGATCTCCGGTTTTGACAGCCACTTCTCCCATTTTGCCCAGGGGTTTGTGGCGCTGGGCTCGTTCCGCCTGTCCTACATTACCTTCTACGCGCTGATTGCCGTCTTCTTTGTCTGGATCCTGTGGAACAAGACGCGCTTTGGTAAAAACATCTTCGCTATCGGCGGTAACCCGGAAGCGGCGAAAGTCTCCGGGGTTAACGTGGCGTTGAACCTGCTGATGATCTATGCCCTCTCCGGGGTGTTCTACGCCTTCGGCGGCCTGCTGGAAGCCGGGCGTATCGGCTCGGCGACCAATAACCTCGGCTTTATGTACGAACTGGACGCCATCGCCGCCTGCGTGGTGGGCGGCGTTTCGTTCAGCGGCGGGGTAGGGACCGTATTCGGCGTGGTGACAGGGGTGATTATCTTCACCGTCATCAACTACGGCCTGACCTATATCGGCGTCAACCCTTACTGGCAGTACATTATTAAGGGGGCGATTATTATCTTCGCCGTGGCGCTGGACTCCCTGAAATACGCCCGTAAGAAATAAGATTGAACGCATCAAAAACCCGCGCCTGGCGCGGGTTTTTACTATTTAAATAGAGAAGAAATAAGTGTTTTAGAAATAGGGACGAGTCCTGTTTCAAGGCCAAACGGCTTATAGATTTTATTAATGATCTCGGCAGAATAATTGCCTTTATCATTTTCCACATCAGATAAGGTCTTACGAGAGACATCCACTAGCCGGGCATATTCATCCTGGCGTAAACCCAGAACTTCTACTCTCAGTTTTTTCAGGGCCTCTCCCTGGCTGATGGCGCCTAGCATGATGTCATGGATAATGGCGTGAATGACCGCCTGACGATCGACCGTTTTGACTTTTTTTAAACCAGCCGAGACGCGTTGTCTGCTTATCTCTGAACGAGCTTTTTTTTCCGTAGCCGTTACCCCGGTGGCGGGTAGGGATGGTGGGTTATCCGCCCGCAGCCTGGCTAAGGTATTTTGGATTTCTGTTTCTTTTTTATTCAGGGTCTTCATAACAGCCCCCAGCGAGCGAGTTTGTCAGGTATAAATTTAAAACCAATTGATGGCATTTCCAGAATCTGAACAGGAACGCCGCGTACTTTAAGACGGGATGGTAAATCAACGAGTTGAGATGCGGTTTCACTTAAAGCATTAAGCAATGTGTCAGGGGTGATCCATTCAGCCAAAGCTTGTGCGATGGCGCCAAAGTTATATTCGCCTCCTGATTCGCAGGCTAATGACCACTTCATCGTGCGCGGTATACCTTCCGGGTCGGCTTTCATTGGTGCAAAATCGTAGATTGGCGCAAGGATAATTTCATTATCTGCTTTCATAAATGCAGTATTACGTCCATGGTTATCACTATTGCCAAAAATAATGTTTAATAAGTCTCGACGTACCCAATCGATGATAAATCCTTGAACATCAAAGCGATAATTCTGTACTCTTACCATATTACTGGATGTGATCTTTTCGATTAGGATCCGCAGCGTGGTTTCATGATCAAGTATCGTCGCTGGCGCTTTTTGTAACAGAGAATAGACTGACTCCATTCCCAATCTCATTATCCGGCCATCACCGTCTCTTCTGATATCAAATCGCGGCAACCAGAGAGAGGGATAATGTAGCCCCTCCTGCTGCGGCTCCTCGTTCCTGGTCATAGTCGAGAAAATCACTGGCACGATTCATGACATCAGTGACAGAGAACGTTTTACTGCTTGCCAGACTATCCCAGTCCGGCACCGAGTCTTTAATGCGTAAATTTCCCACTGGCGACATCGTGCCGAATTTGAGCAAGATGAAATTCTGCTGGCCCTGAGGAAGTTCACTGATATCTAAAAAGTTAACCCAGTAACGTCGGCTGGCGCCGCTTGGAATGATATCGTCTATAAATCTTAACCATCCAGGATTTCCGTGATCCTCAAAATAAAGCGAAACGGGATGGTTGAGCGACACGGCGTGAAAGTCATCGCGTTCCAGAAAGTCGATGGCGTAATCGGTAAGATAGTCGATTTGTGTTGTAAACCAGTCCCCTTGCTCACTACCGGGGAATTTTATCAACGCAATGTCTTGCCACTCCGCATTGAGAAAGGCTTGTACCGTTAATGTTTCCATCGCGCCCTCCAAAAAGGATGATGAGTGAAATATTACTCATTAAAGAGCATTCATGCAATTAACGTTACTTATAATACGCATTGTTTTGGCATCGCATGATTAATGCATCTTATATCACTCATTGGCGGGTTTTGTGTTTTTCTGCAGTTCCAGCAGCTGCTCCGGAGTGACTGCCGGGTAGGACTGGGCGTCATCCGGTACGTCATGCTGTTGAGCCGGAATCGGGATGAGAGGGCCGAGAAAGCGCGGTTCCCGTTTGAAGATATAGAGGTCCGCCAGCGCGCCAAAGCGGGCGCCGAACTCGCGCAGCCGCACGCTCCACATATCCTTCGGCGACGGCACCGCGTAGCACTGGGCCTGGATCCCCATATGCAGGGCGATAAACAGCGCCCGTTCGCAGTGGAAGCGCTGGGTGATGATAATGAAGTCGTTGGTATCGAACACTTTGCGGGTGCGGACGATTGAGTCGAGCGTACGGAAGCCGGCATAGTCCAGCACGATATCGGCAGGATCGACGCCGCCTTTAATCAGGTCCCGACGCATGGTCATCGGTTCATTGTAGCTTTGCAGAGCATTATCGCCGCTCAGCAGCAGATAGTTGACCTTGCCGCTGTTGTAGGCGTTCAGCGCGCCCTGGATGCGGTAGCGGTAATACTGATTGATGACGCCGGTGCGGTAATATTTGGCGGTGCCCAGCACCACGCCGACCTGACGGTAGGGCAGGTCCTGCAGCTCATCATAGATATAGGGCGCGGTTTTCCAGCTCATCCAGCGGTCAAGGCCCAGCACGGTCAACAGCAGCAGGCCGAGCAGGACTAACAGGCTGTAGAACACACGCTTTAACATGAACTTGGCTCAATAATAGACAACGGAGTCTTCAGGCTACTTTACCCGCCGGGTAAGCGCAAGAAACCCGCGTTTGATTGCGGGGATTTTCAGCAATATAGACAGATCGCCGAACGCAGGTCGGGTAAGGCGTGAGCCGACACCCGGCATAGTGATCTTCAGCTCGCCATGGCGCGAACCGTAGGTCGGGTAAGCGTAGCGCCACCCGACAACATCTCGGTATATCAGGTCGACGGTATATCAGGTCGGCCGGATAAGGCGAAACCGTCATCCGGCAATCTGCTCAGGCTGATCAACCTAACAGGACGCGCTCGATATTCTGGCAGCCCAGCGCCTTCAGGGTGGCGACGGTGGCATCCCACTGGATCAGCGCCGCGTCGGCTTTCTCCGCGAGGATTGCCCGCTGGATAGCGGGATAATCATAGCCGTTGAGGCTCAGGAGATTCAGCGCCCCCTGCAGTGGCGGCAGCGTCGGATTGAACGCCGCGTTTTCCGCATAGCTGCCGCTGAAAATGGTGCCGTCTTTCAGCTCCAGCGCCACGCCGGAGGGCGAGTGGCTGTAGGGCGCATGGCAGCGGTTGGCGGCCTGAATGGCTGCCTGGGTCAGGGCATCGCCGCTCACCGGGTAGCCATGGTCCTGTGCATCCATCAACAGGGTTTTTATCTCCAGATCTTTCGGACCAAAGGCGTCCGGCAGATAGTGCTCCAGGGCATGCGCTTCGCGGCCCGGCAGATGAATGCGCAGCGCCAGTCCGCTGTTCAGTTCGTTCATAAACTGACGGCAATGGCCGCACGGCGTGTAGTTCACCGTAATAGCGCGCAGGGAGGTCTCGCCGCGCAGCCAGGCGTGGCTGATGGCGCTCTGCTCGGCGTGAACGGTCTGCTGCATGGTCGCCCCGAGAAATTCCATATTGCCGCCAAAGTACCAGCGGCCGCTGACGCCGCGGGCGATCGCCCCGACGTTAAAATGAGAAAGGTCGGCGCGCGCGCAGGCGGCAGCAAGCGGCAGTAGCGCAAAGGCCAGCGCGTCTTCGTCCAGACCTGTCGCCTGCTGCAGCGTCGCCACCTGATCGGCTTCGAGCAGCGCCGGGAAGTGCGGGTCGGCGAGCATCGGGGCGATGGCCGCCTGCAGGTCTGCTGCCAGAGTCGTCAAAGCAGCTTGAAAACGTGAGTGCATAGCGTTGCCTCATAACAATGTAATGGGAAGCCAGTGTACGGGCGTCCAGCAGTCTCATATGTGACGAATATCTCATTGTTTATGCAACTTTGATTTGTTGCATTAAAAAATGTGATTTAAATCACAATTTATCCCACCACCGCGAGGATCAGCGGAAATAAGAACGGTGCCATCAACGAGGTGATGATCCCGCACAGCACCAGCGCCAGCGAACTAAACGCCCCTTCCTGGTAGTCCAGTTCCGCACAGCGGGCGGTGCCGAGGGCGTGCGAGGCGGTACCCATTGACAGGCCGCGTGACGCTTTGGTGCGAATGCGCATCAGGTTAAGCAGCGTATGGCCGAATACCGCGCCGAGGATGCCGACAAAAATCACGCACACGGCGCTGATGGCCGGAATACCGCCGATGCTGCCGCTGACCGCCATGGCAATTGGCGTAGTGACCGACTTAGGCAGAATAGAGGCGGCGATTTGCGGCGTGGCGCCCATCAGCAGGGCGACGGTAGTACCGGTGATCATCGCCACGCAGCTGCCGATAAAGCAGATGGTGATGATTGATTTCCAGCGCGCGCGGATCTGGTGCAGTTGCTCATACAGTGGAAAGGCCAGCGCGACCACCGCCGGCTGCAGCAGATCGTTCAGGACTTTGCTGCCGGCAAAATAACGCTCATAGGAGATCCCGGTCAGCAGCAGAAACGGAATTATAACTACCATCGCCACCAGCAGCGGGTTGAGCAGCGGGAACTTAAAGCGGGCGGCCAGCCTGCGGGCGAGAAAAAAGACGATCAGGGTTAGCGGCAGCGACCACCAGATTTCATGCATCATTTTTCTTTTCCTTTTGCCCAATCACTTTACGTTCGCCATGCACCAGGTGAGAGCTCCAGCTCACCACCACAAACACCACCAGCGTGCTGATGGCGCAGGAGATGACGACTGGCCCCAGCTGGGCGCGCAGCAGATCCCAGTATTGCATCACGCCGACGCCGATGGGCACGAACAATAGCGCCATATAGCGGATCAGGATATTGCAGCCAGGATTGACCCACTGCGGCGGCATAATTTGCAGCGCCAGCAGCACGAAAAGGATCAGCATGCCGATGATGCTGCCGGGGATAGTGATGGGCAGCAGTCCGGCGATAAAAATTCCGGCGTATAAGCAGGCGTAAATCAGGACGAAGGCCCGCAGGTACTGCCAGATAATAGTCAGCGATTTACTCATGGTAATAACCCTTGATGAAGTGCATTCATCATACAATTAATCCCTAAAATGTGCTACCGATCACATCATGAATTCTACGCATAGCGCTGATAGCGTACGGGAACAATAGCCTCTCCCGGCAGGACCCGACAGCTCGCAGCTTAGGGTATATGGAGTCCCACGCTACCTTTTTGAACGAGGCGCGGCAAATAAAGGCGGCATGAGACGCCGCAGACTCCTGTAAAGCATAGAGATTATCTCCTCGCTTTGCCGCATTCGCCGAACGGGGAATGGCGTACGGCAGGCCGGACGCATTGAGCGCTTTCCACCAATGCCTGGAGGCGCTACCATAGCGCCTCTTTTTTTTCCGGATAACGATATGCGTGTTCTACTGGCGCCGATGGAAGGCGTGCTCGATTCGCTGGTGCGCGAGCTGCTGACCGAGGTTAACGATTACGATCTGTGCATCACCGAATTTCTGCGCGTGGTGGATCAACTGCTGCCGGTAAAATCGTTCTACAGGCTGTGCCCGGAACTGCATCATCAGAGCCGCACGCCGTCCGGCACCCGCGTGCGCGTCCAGCTGCTGGGACAATATCCCGAGTGGCTGGCGGAAAACGCCGCCCGCGCGGTGGAGCTGGGGTCGTGGGGGGTGGATTTAAACTGCGGCTGTCCGTCTAAGCTGGTGAACGGCAGCGGCGGCGGGGCGACGCTGCTGAAAGATCCGGAGCTGATCTATCGCGGTGCGAAAGCCATGCGCGAAGCGGTTCCCGATCATCTGCCGGTGACCGTCAAGGTGCGACTCGGCTGGGACAGCGGCGAACGGCGCTTCGAAATCGCCGATGCGGTGCAGCAGGCCGGGGCCAGCGAGCTGGTGGTTCACGGCCGCACCAAAGAAGATGGCTACAAAGCCGAACGCATTAACTGGCAGGCGATCGGTGAGATCCGCCAGCGTCTGACCATTCCGGTGGTGGCCAACGGCGAGATCTGGGACTGGCAAAGCGCCCAGGATTGTATGGCCGTCACCGGCTGCGATTCGGTGATGATTGGCCGCGGGGCGCTCAACGTACCGAACCTCAGCCGGGTGATCAAATACAACGAACCGCGCATGCCGTGGCCGCAGGTGGTTCAGCTGTTGCAAAAATATACCCGCCTGGAAAAGCAGGGCGACACCGGTCTGTATCATGTGGCGAGAATTAAGCAATGGTTAGGCTATTTACGCAAGGAATATAGTGAGGCGCTGACCCTGTTTAATGAAATTCGCGCCCTGCAAACATCTGCTGAAATAGCGGCGGCCATCGCCCGCTATTAAACACCATACTGTTATTTGCTTCACATATTATTACTTGCCTGCCTATTGCTGGTAGGCATGAGTTGAATAAAGTGATAATGTGCGGTCAATCAATTCAGGATTGCTACTGAACCCAGGCAAAACCTAAGCATTTTCGTCATTCGTGGCGGAAAGTGCTTAGGTTTTTTTTTGGCTAAAATTCAATGGTGAAAAAATGGTTATGTAAAACAATGGGTTGTAATTAACTTTTTCTCTGGCATCGTCGCGGTTTTATTACCGGCGGACGCCCTTTGCCATTCATTTTTTAAAAAAGAAAACAGGTAAATAAATAACCTGGGGATCCCCTTTGTTTTTATTCAGTCACGGTGGATATCACAATGCATAACAAAAAAATAAATCAGCTTTTGATCGGCGCGGCGCTGGCGGCAATGGTGCCTGCCGTCAGCGCCGCGGAAACTCCGGCCTGGAACGGCAGCGTGCTGGGGTTCGAAGCCGGGCAGCAGGGGCTGCTGGGCGATATGCTGGGCATTCGTCCGATCCTCGAAGAGAACGGCTTTCATTATAATCTCGGGTATCTTAACGAGATGGCCTACAACGCCGGCGGCGGTTACGACCATGATAAACACCTGGCCTATATTGACCAGGTGGCGCTGACCTTTACTCAGGATCTGGAGCGCTGGACCGGCATACCGGATGCGCGTCTCGAAGGCAACATCGTCAACCGTAACCACGATGATAACCTCACCACGAAACGGCTGCAGGATCCGCGGGTCAGTTTCAACGATCTGTCGCAGGAGAGTTGGGGCGGCGGGTCGATCACCCGCCTCGGCTGGCTGACCTTTGCCCGCAGCTTTGACGACCGTCGCCTGACCTGGCGCATCGGCATGATGAACAAGGTGCAAACTTTCGACCAGATCATTCCCTGCGATTTTCAGCTACTGACCCAGTGCGGTGGGAAATCGGCCAACTCGCTGACCTGGAATAACTGGAACATCCACACCTGGGGCACCACCCTGGAGTACAAGCTGAGGCCGACGGTCACCCTGAAAGGCGGGGTGATGGAGCAAAACCCGCAGGCTACCGCGCGCAGTCACGCCTGGAGCGGGTCGACGAAGGGCAGCAAAGGCATTTTACTGCCGATGGAGATCGAAACCCGTCCGCTGATGAATGGCCTGCCGGGAGCCTATAACCTGGGTGTGGTCTGGACCAACGCGCCGCAAACCGACCTCTACAGCGGCAAATCCGGCGGCGCCGGGGCGACCGATCCGCAAGGCTACGCCGAGCACGACAGCACCTGGTTTATGTACGCCGGCCTGAACCAGCAGATCACCCGCCACGCCGACGACCCGCTGCGGGGGATGAGCGTCTCGCTGAGCGGCAGCCTCAGCGACCAGCGCAGCAACTATATCCACTCCGCCGTCGCCGCCTCCATGCGCTACCGCGGGCTGTTTGACGCCCGCCCGGAGGACTGGATTGGCTTTGGTCTGACGTGGATCGACATGAGCAGCCACTACGCACGTAACCAGCGCTATATGAATCAACTCAGCGGCGCCACCGACTATAACGATCCGGCTTACCAGCCGGTGGCCGGTCATTCGCTGAACGGCGAGCTCTATTATCGCTTCCGCCCGGTTTCCTGGCTGGAGCTGCAGCCGGGCCTGCAGTACTGGCACCGTCCGGGCGGCGTTGCGCAGACCCAGGACGCATGGGTGGTGGAGTGGAAAACGGTGGTGACTTTCTGATAGTCGCGATCTTAATCACGTTTTTACACTTGTCAGGTTGAGCGCGCAGCAGAAGTTGTTACAGTGCGGGTGTTGGATTGCAACTGCTGCGGCAGGCAAAACCTGATCACCTGGCGTTTCGTCGGGGGTCAGGTTTTTTTGTTTCTGGGGTCTATATGCAAATCGCCAAAGTACTCAATAACAATGTGGTGGTGGTTCTTGACGAGCACCGGCGCGAACAGGTGGTGATGGGGCGAGGGCTGGCCTTTCAGAAACGCCCGGGCGACGTGCTGGACGACAGTAAAATTGAAAAAGTCTTCGCCTTACAGAGCGATGAACTGGTAGGCCGCTTAGGTGAGTTACTCAGTCAGATACCGTTAGAAGTGATGACCACCTGCGATCGCATTATCGACCTGGCACGCGGGCGGCTGGGCAAGCTACAGGAAAGTTTGTACATCACATTAACGGATCACTGTCATTTTGCTATCGAGCGGCAGAAAAAGGGCATCGCACTGCGTAACGTGCTGCTGTGGGAGATTAAGCGGCTGTATCCGAAGGAGTTCGCGCTGGGTCAGGAGGCAAGGGCCATTATTGCCAAAAGGCTTGGTGTGGAGCTGGCGGAGGATGAAGCCGGATTTATCGCCCTGCATCTGGTGACGGCGCAGCTCAACAGCGAAATGCCGGAGGTCATGCACGTGACCCGGGTGATGCAGGAGATCCTGCAGCTGGTGAAGTATCAGCTGCAGCTTAACTATGACGAAGAGTCATTGAGCTATCAGCGCTTTGTCACTCATCTCAAGTTCTTCGCCCAGCGGATGCTGACGCGCACGGTGGTGGAAGATGACGACGTCTCGCTGCACAGCGCGGTGAAAGATAACTACGCTAAAGCGTGGAAGTGTGCGGAAACGGTGGCGACGCATCTGCAAAAGCAGTATCAGCGGTCGCTGACCACCGAAGAGATTATGTTTCTTGCCATTCATATCGAACGGGTAAGAAAAGAGGGGCGTTAATTCCCCCCAACAAAACTGGATTGTTACTGCATGATGCAGGCAAAACCTGAGCGCGACGCCCACCGGCGTGGTTCTCGGGTTTTTTTATTTTTTACTACTCAGTCGCCGGTTGTCTGCGGGCAGCGGCAGTAAGGAAAAGAGCATGGAATATAAAGCACTCGCGCAGGATATTCTCAACCGCGTCGGCGGCAAAGAGAACATTGTGAGTCTGGTTCACTGTGCGACACGTCTGCGTTTTAAACTGAAAGATAACGGCAAAGCCGATGCTGAAGGGCTGAAGGCCAATCCGGGCGTCATTATGGTGGTGGAGAGCGGTGGCCAGTTTCAGGTGGTGATTGGCAACCACGTTCACGACGTCTGGCTGGCGGTGCGCCAGGAGGCGGGGTTAAGCGATGACAGCGAACCGGTTGCCGGGGAAAAAGCGGCCAAAGGATCGGTGTTAAGCCAGCTTATCGACATCATTTCCGGCATTTTTACACCGTTTATCGGCGTGATGGCGGCGACCGGTCTGCTGAAAGGCCTGCTGGCGCTGGCGGTGACCTGCGGCTGGCTTACGCCGGAGCAGGGGACTTATAAAATCTGGTTTGCCGCCAGCGACGCGCTGTTCTTTTTCTTCCCGCTGTTCCTTGGCTATACCGCCGGGAAGAAGTTTGGCGGCAACCCGTTTATCTCGATGGTGATTGGCGGGGCGTTAACCCACCCGCTGATGATTCAGGCCTTTGAGGCCAGCCAGGCGCCGGGCGCGGCGGTGGAGCACTTTCTCGGCATCCCGGTGACCTTTATCAACTACAGCTCGTCAGTGATCCCGATTATTCTCGCCTCGTGGGTCTGCTGCTGGCTGGAGCGCAAGAGCAACGCGCTGTTGCCGTCATCGATGAAAAACTTCTTCACCCCGGCGATCTGCCTGGCGGTGGTGGTCCCGCTCACCTTCCTGGTGATTGGCCCGGTCGCCACCTGGCTGAGCCATCTGCTGGCCAACGGCTACCAGTTCATTTATGCGTTTGCCCCATGGCTGGCGGGCGCGGTACTGGGCGCCATGTGGCAGGTGTGCGTTATTTTTGGCCTGCACTGGGGGCTGGTGCCGTTGATGATCAACAACATGACAGTACTTGGTCACGACTCCATGCTGCCGATTATTCTTCCGGCGGTGATTGCCCAGGTGGGGGCGGTTCTGGGGATTTTGCTGGCCACCCGCGATGCGCGTCAGCGGATGCTGGCCGGTTCCGCCTTCTCTGCCGGGCTGTTTGGCATCACCGAGCCGGCTATCTACGGTCTGACCCTGCCGCTGCGTCGTCCGTTTATCTTCGGCTGTATCGCCGGTGCCATCGGCGGGGCGATCACTGCCTTCAGTAATAGCCATGCTTACTCATTCGGTGTGCCGAATATCTTTTTCCCGGCGCAGATGATCCCGCCCGGCGGCATTGACGCCAGCGTCTGGGGCGGGCTTATCGGCACCGGCGTGGCTTTCGTGCTCGCCTGCGTACTGACCTTCTTCGCCGGCATGCCGCGCGCCAGCGCTGCACCGGGCGCCGTGACGGTAGCCCCGGCCTCGGCAAACGATATTCTGGCGCCGATGAGCGGCAGCGTTATCGCCCTCGAGCAGGTGCCGGACAGCACCTTCGCCAGCGGCCTGCTCGGCAAAGGCGTAGCCATTATCCCGGCGGTGGGCCAAGTGATTGCGCCGTTCCCGGGCGAAGTGGCTTCCCTGTTTCAGACTAAACATGCCATCGGCCTGCAAAGCGACAGCGGCATTGAGCTGTTGATCCACGTCGGCATCGACACGGTCAAACTCGACGGCGTGCCGTTTACCGCACATGTCAAAGAGGGCGACAGGGTGCAGGCCGGCGATCTCCTGATTGAGTTCGATCGTCAGGCGATTCTGGATGCCGGTTACGACCTGGCGACCCCGATCATTATCAGCAACAGCGACGACTACCGGGAAATTGATACGGTGGCGTCCAGCGCCGTCGAAGCCGGCCAGCCGCTGTTGTCAGTCAGCCATTAATCACAGGAGAGAGAGATGAAAACATTCCCGGCGGATTTTTTATGGGGCGGCGCGACCGCGGCGAATCAGGTGGAAGGGGCTTATCTGGAAGAGGGCAAAGGCTTATCCACCTCCGATGTGCAGCCGCACGGCGTGTTCGGCGAGGTGGTCGAGCGCGTACCCGGCGACAGCGGTATTAAGGATGTGGCGATCGATTTTTACCATCGCTACCCGGAAGATATCGCTCTGTTCGCCGAGATGGGCTTTAACTGCCTGCGGGTGTCCATCGCCTGGACCCGCATCTATCCCAACGGCGATGACGCCGAGCCCAACGAAGCCGGTCTCGCGTTCTACGACAAGCTGTTCGACGAGATGGCGAAGCACAACATCACCCCGCTGGTGACGCTGTCGCATTATGAAATGCCGTGGGCGCTGGTAAAAAACTACGGCGGCTGGGGCAGCCGGGAGGTGATTGGTTTCTTTGAGCGCTACGCCCGCACGGTGTTCAGCCGCTATAAAAATAAGGTCAAATTGTGGCTGACCTTTAACGAAATCAATATGTCGCTGCATGCCCCGATGACCGGCGTCGGCCTGCCGGCCGGCAGCAGCAAAGGCGAGGTGTATCAGGCGATTCACCACCAGCTGGTGGCCAGCGCCCTGGCGGTTAAAGCCTGTCACGAGCTGGTGCCCGAGGGCAAAATCGGCAATATGCTGCTCGGCGGGCTGATGTATCCCCTGAGCTGCAAACCGGAAGATGTGTTTGAGACGCTGCAGGAGAACCGCAGCTGGCAGTTCTTTGGCGACGTGCAGGCGCGTGGCGCGTACCCGGGCTATATGCAGCGCTTTTTCCGCGACAACGGCATCACGCTCACCATCACCGATGCCGATCGCGAGGCGCTGAAAACCACCGTCGACTTTATCTCCTTTAGCTACTACATGACCGGCTGCGTCACCGCCGACGAGGCGCTGAACCAGCAGGCGCGCGGCAATATTCTCAGCATGGTGCCGAACCCGCACCTGGCGAGCTCGGAGTGGGGCTGGCAGATAGACCCGCTGGGCCTGCGTACGCTGCTGAACGTGCTGTGGGATCGCTATCAGAAGCCGCTGTTTATCGTGGAAAATGGTCTGGGCGCCAAGGATAAGGTGGAAGCCGATGGCAGCATTAACGATGACTACCGCATCAGTTACCTGAACGACCATCTGGTGCAGGCGCGGGAAGCCATTGACGATGGCGTTGAGCTGATGGGCTTTACCAGCTGGGGGCCGATTGACCTGGTGAGCGCCTCGAAGGCGGAGCTGTCGAAGCGCTATGGCTTTATCTATGTCGACCGTCATGATGACGGCACCGGCACCCTGGCGCGCAGTAAGAAGAAGAGTTTTGACTGGTATAAAGAGGTGATTGCCAGCCGCGGCGCCAGCCTGAAAGCGTAAAGCATGCCCGCCCGGCCATCGCCGGGCGGGGGATTAGCCCGGTTTACGCGCGCGCAGTAAAAAGATCATCGGACGTTCTTTCTCTTCATCCAGGGCGGGCTGTTGGACAATCTGTTCGGCGCTCGGACCCCACTCATCCAGCTGCTCCAGCACAAAACCCGCGGCGATAAGCGCGTTTATCCAGCTTGAGAGCTTGCGATGTTGCTTGATGACGCCCTCGGCAAACCAGTTGCTGACGCGCTCACCCTCCTGCTGATAGTGACTGACCGGCCAGCTTTTCTGTCCCTGGTCATCCACCCGCCAGCCCTGCTGCAAGGGGGCGGTATAGATGGGATGTTCGGCGGAAAAGACCAGGGTGCCGCCGGGAACCAGCGCCTGCTGCAGGGTGGCGAAGAGCGGGGCAATGTCCGGTAAATAATGCAGCGCCAGCGAGCTGTAGACCAGATCGCAGCTGTTGGCGGGCAGCGTCAGGGTTTGCAGATCGGCGCAGCGGTAGACAATCTCATCCCCGCGGGTCATCTCCCGCGCCTGCGCCAGCATGCGCTGGGAGATATCAAAACCGGTTATCTGGCTGGCTCCCTGCTGCTGTGCCCAGCGGCAAAACCAGCCGTAGCCGCAGCCGAGATCCACCACCCGCAAACCGGTTATCGGCGGCAACATTGCCTGCAGGGAAGGCCACTCCGGTGCGCCATCCAGTCCCTTCACCGAGCGATCGAGGGTCGCATAGCCGGCAAAAAACTGCGGGTCGTCATAAATATTCTGGCTCATATTCATCCCTTGAATTGATAAGGTTGTTTATTTTTAGCTAACTAATAATTTAGTCACACGCTTTACTAAACGCGTTTAATTCAATTAACTTATGATAACCAACCTGATTAAGTTATCTGACCTGTCTAATGAAATTGATATTAAATAAAAGCGTGCTGGCGGCATTGCCCCTGGCCATCGCGCTGGCTGGCTGCGCGCCATCTCATGAGGTTGCTAATCCGCCGCAGCAGCAAATTCCAGCCTCCCATGTTTCCATGGATCTCCCTGCCGCCGTGAAAAATGGCTGGCCGCAGACCGACTGGTGGAAAGACTACCACGATGCCCAACTGGATAATCTGATTCAGCGCGCACTCGCCAATGCGCCGGATATGCAAATTGCCGAACAGCGCATCAGGCTTGCCGAAGCGCAGGCGCGAATGTCGCAGGCGAATCTTGGCCCGGAGATGGATTTCTCCGCCGATGTTGAACGCCAGCGCATGTCGGCCGAAGGCCTGATGGGGCCGTTCGCCACCGACACCGACGGCAATACCGGCCCGTGGTACACCAACGGCACCTTCGGCCTGACCGCTAGCTGGGATCTGGACCTGTGGGGTAAAAACCGCGCGCTGGTGAAAGCGCGCATCGGCGAGCTGAAAGCCCAGGTGGCGGAGCAGGCCCAGACCCGCGAATTGCTTTCTGGCAGCGTGGCGCGCCTGTACTGGCAGTGGCAGACGGAAGCGGCGATTAAAGCAGTGCTGCAGCAGGTGAAGGGTGAGCAAAATAATATCGTGACGGTCGACAAGGCCCTGTTGCAGCGCGGGATCACCAACTCCGCCGAAGGGGCGGAGAACGATATTAACGTCAGCAAAACCGACCAGCAGCTGGCGGACGTGGCGGGCACGATGAAAGAGATTGAAGCGCGCCTGATGGCCCTGACCAACAGCCAGAGCCAGTCGCTGAACCTCAAACCGGTCAGCCTGCCGACGGTCAGCGCGCAGCTGCCTGATACCCTCGGCTATGAGCTGTTGGCGCGCCGCCCGGATCTGCAGGTTGCTCACTGGTACATTGAGGCATCGCTGAGCGAAGTGGACGCGGCGAAAGCGGCGTTTTATCCCGACATCAATCTGATGGCGTTCCTGCAGCAGGATGCCCTGCACTTAAGCGATCTTTTCCGTCACTCGGCGCAGCAGATGGGCGTCACCGCCGGACTGACGCTGCCGATCTTTGACAGCGGCCGCCTCAATGCCAATCTGGATATCGCCAGCGCGCAGAACAGCCTGTCGATAGCGCAGTACAACAAAGCGGTGGTGGATGCCGTCAACCAGGTGGCGAAAACCGCCAGCCAGGTCGAGACGCTGATGGCCAAAAGCCAGCAGCAGCAGCAGGTTGAAAAAGACGCCCAGCGGGTGGTGAACCTGGCGCAGGCCCGAATGGCGGCGGGGATCTTACCCGGCTCCAGAGTCAGTATGGCGAAGCTCCCGGCGCTGCAGGAGCGCATTACCGCATTGCGCCTGCACGGCCAGTGGATTGACGCCAGCATTCAGCTGACTTCTGCTCTCGGCGGCGGCTATCACCAGAGCGTGAAATAACCGGCGCAACGGCGCGCCTGCGGGGGCGCCGTTTAGTCTTTCTTCTTCCTTTCTCGCCGCCTGAGCCACCAGTGGGCGGCAACCACCAGTCCTACCGCGAGGATCAGCCAGATCCAGTGCTTCAGATGGGCGTCCAGATGGTGCAGCCACGGGCCAACCACCTCGCCGCCGAGATAGCCAATGGTGGTAAACAGCAGGGCCCACACCAGCGCTCCGACAATATTCAACGGCAGGAAAATGCGCGGCGGCAGGCGGCTGGCGCCGATCAGCAGGGGGCCGATTACCCGGAAGCCATACATAAAGCGGGTGCCGATGACAAACAGCCACGGCCGGTGCTGGATCATGCGCTGCGCTTTACGTATTCGCGCCTTCTGGCTGGCGAAACGGCGCAGAATGCGTCCCCCGAAGCGGCGGCCGACCAGATAGAGCAGCTGATCGCCAATCATCCCGCCGAGGGCGACGGCGATCACCACCAGGGGAAACTTCAGTAACCCCTGATGCGCTGCGACGCCGCCCAGCAGGGTAATGGTCTCACCTTCCGCCATGCTGCCGACGATCAGCGCCGCGTAGCCATACTGGGAAATCAGGTGATTGATATCCATAAACAGCTTATCTCCTTATCTCATCACCTGTTAATCATACACCCTGCTGACCAAAACGCGGTGACGCAGATTTTTTGTGCTGTACACAAAATAATCTGTAGGGTGAATTATACTTGGATCAGTGCAGTACGAAGCCGTGACAAGGGGGACGCTATGAACCATGTCTGGGGGCTCTTCGCTCATCCCAACCGGGAAATGAGCGTGATTAAGAGCGAGAATGAAACCATTTCTCATCACTATACGCACCATGTGCTGCTGATGGCGGCGGTTCCGGTGGTGTGCGCCTTTATCGGCACCACGCAGCTGGGCTGGAACTTCGGCGACGGCACCGTTATTAAACTGTCGATGTTGACCGGTCTGGCGCTGGCGGTACTGTTTTATGCCGTGATGCTGGCCGGGGTGGCGATCATGGGGCGGGTTATCTGGTGGATGGCCAGGCAGTATCCGCAGCAGCCTTCCCTGAAACGCTGCATGGTGTTTGCCGGCTATGTGGCCACGCCGCTGTTCCTGAGCGGGATTGTGGCGCTCTATCCGCTGGTCTGGCTGTGCGCGCTGATCGGTACCATCGCGCTGTTTTACACCGGCTATCTGCTCTATCTGGGCATCCCGACCTTCCTGAGCATTAACCGGGAAGAGGGGTTAAGCTTCGCCAGTTCGACGCTGGCCATCGGAGTGCTGGTACTGGAAGTGCTGCTGGCGATCACCGTGGTACTGTGGGGGTATGGTTACCGACTCTTCTGATCGCACGTCACTGGATAATATGCATTGCCGGCAAATATGTATTTTGTGTCGGCAATGCAGCATTTCTTCACGATTCTTATTAGGCACAGGGCCTTACGGCGCGGTATGATGGCGTTTGCCAGCGATGTTGCCCACTTAACCTCGCGGCGTACGTTCCATAACGTGCAAAAATACTTTTCAGAATGCCCATGATGCCGAAATTTCGAGTCTCTTTGCTCAGCCTGACCTTGCTGCTGGCTGTGCCTTTTGCGCCCCAGGCGTTAGCAAAAACCTCCGCGGCGGTTGCCGCCTCGCAGCCGGATATCGCCTCCGGCAGCGCCATGATCGTCGATCTGGCAACCAAAAAAATCATCTATGCCAGCCAGCCGGATCTGGTGCGCCCGATGGCGTCAATCACCAAAGTGATGACCGCCATGGTGGTGCTCGATGCCCATCTGCCGATGGATGAGATGCTGACGGTGGATATCAGCCATACGCCGGAAATGAAGGGGATCTACTCCCGCGTGCGCCTCAACAGCCAAATCAGCCGCCGCACGATGCTGCTGCTGGCGCTTATGTCTTCCGAGAACCGCGCGGCCGCCAGCCTGGCGCATCACTATCCAGGCGGCTACGATGCCTTCATTCGCGCGATGAACGCCAAAGCCCAGGCGCTGGGCATGACTCATACCCGCTACGTGGAGCCGACGGGCCTGTCGGTGCATAACGTCTCCACCGCCCGCGATCTGACCAAACTGCTGATCGCCAGCGAGCAGTATCCGCTGATTGGCCAGCTGAGCACCACCAAAGAAGAGACCGCCACTTTCGCCCATCCGGCCTACAGCCTGCCGTTCCGCAACACCAACCATCTGGTGTATCGCGATAACTGGAATATCCAGCTGACTAAAACCGGCTTCACCAACGCTGCCGGCCACTGCCTGATTATGCGTACGGTGATTAACCAACGCCCGGTGGCGCTGGTGGTGATGGATGCCTTCGGTAAATACACCCACTTCGCCGACGCCAGCCGCTTGCGGACCTGGATCGAGACCGGGAAAGTGATGCCGGTACCCGCCTCGGCGCTGAGCTATAAAAAGCAGCGCGAAGCGCAGATGGCAGAGGCGATGCTGAAAGGCGGCGCGCAGACCGCGCAGAACGATTAATCTGCCTGTCCCCCGGATGGCGGCGCATTGCGCCTTATCCGGGCTACGTGATTTGGCACCGGGTTCGCCGCTTTCGTAGGCCCGGCAAGCGCAGCGCCGCCGAGCAATATACCCGACACCGTGCCGCGTTTGTGCCGGATGGCGGCTCGCGCCTTATCCGGGCTACGTGATTTGGCGCCGGGTTCGCCCCCTTCGTAGGCCCGGCAAGCGCAGCGCCGCCGGGCAATCAGGCCGAGTGCCGGTGTTTGTGCAGTATGGCGGCTGACGCCTCTACGGAACCGCGCTGAACGGTAGCCCGGCTAAGGCGTTTACGCCGCGAGCCGGGGATTTGACGCCGGATATCACTCCGGCAGCGTCCAGTCGCCGTCACCCAGCGCGCGCTGCATAATCAACGTATCTCGCCAGTCGCCCATTTTGTAGCCCACGCTGCGCAGTTGACCCGCCACGGTAAAACCAAACTTTTTATGGATCGCCAGCGAACCGGCATTGTTATGGCCATCACCGATGATCGCCAGCATCTGCCGCCACGGGCCTTTCTCGCATTCGGCGATCAGCCGCGACAGCAGCGCGCTGCCGATGCCGCGCCCGCCCATCCCGGATTCCACGTAGATCGATTCCTCAAGCGTGTAACGATAGGCCGGACGAGGCCGATAGAAGGTGGCGTAGCAGTAGCCGACGATGGCGCCGCGCCACAGCGCCACCAGCCAGGGCAGCCCGTTATCGCGGACGGTTTTGATCCGTTTACGCATTTCGTCAACGGTAGGGGGGATCTCTTCAAAGGAAGCGCGGCCATTGAGCACGTGCCAGACATACAGCGCGGCGATGGCGTGCGCATCGTCGGGCAGCGCTTCACGAATTTCTAAATCACTGTCGAGTAACGGGGCCTCTGCGGGCATGGCGGCGCTCCTGAATCTGCCGGAGAGATATTCTCCGGCGTGCAGCGTAATACAGAAGCGCCAGGCTGAATAGTCCTGCCACTGATTATTGCGGATCCGCCGGGGAGACCGGCGTTGGTGCCGCTTCACCCCAGTATTTCTGCTTACTGGTTTTACCAATCCCCGGGTTCATGCTGTTGGTCGGATCGTTCTGGCGATAGAACTGCTGCAGGCTCTCCGGGGCCTCATACAGATGACCCACGTTATGCTCCGCCGGGTACTGGGCGCCGCGCGCTTTCAGCAACGCCAGCATCTGCTCTTTCAGAGCGTGGGCGTCGACCCCTTTCTTGACGATGTAATCCTGATGGAACACATGGCACATAAAGTGGCCATAGTAGAGCTTATGCACCAGCTGGCTGTCGATCTCCGGCGGCAGATGTTCGAACCACTCGGTATCGTTGCGGCGCAAGGCGATATCCAGCGCCAGAATATCTTCCACTTCGTCAGCATGCACCGCCTGATAGCGGATGGCCGCGCCGGCGGCGGCAAAGCGGTGCAGAAACGCCTTGCTGCCTTCCTCCGGCGTACAGGCGAAGAAATCCCCCTCGGCCTGCTGGAAGTATTCCGTCAGCCAGCGCTGCGCTTCTTCGATGCCATCCCCGGCCATCTTCAGCAGCAGATGATGTTCATATTTATCACGCCAGGTTTTCATCCGCTCCGGTAAGTGCGCCGGGAAGACGTGGCCGAGCTTCTGCATAAAGCGGTCGGTAAAGTGCGGCTTAAACAGCGAGACTTTCTCCAGCATCGCGTCGGTGCGCCCCTTCATGGTGAAGAAGAACGGCATTTTGTCGGTGCCGAGCTTGTCGATCATCAGGAAGGTGTCTTTGCCATACTTCTCGGCGATATCGTAAATATCGCGGTGCATATATTCCCCGGCCACCGGCAGATGCTGGAACTCGGCGAGGATATGGCGGCGGATCTCGGTCAATACCTGCGGCTGGTTGGTGCCAATGTAAAACACCTGCTGGCGTTTTTCCGCCGGGAAGGTATCCAGACGCGCGGCGAAAACCGCCAGCTTGCCGGCGCAGCCGGAGGATTCGAACAGGCGGTCCGGGTCGGCGTTGTAGCGCGCCGGGGTGTCGGCATCGACATCGCGCACGCGGGTCACATAGTCGTGATCGTGGGCGTGGCGGCCGTCGTGCAGCACATCGCTATCGCTGATGCGCTCGTCGTCGAGGCGGCTGAGGATCTGCTCCGGCGTGCTGCCGAGATCAATGCCCAGATGGTTGACCAGCTTCAGCTTGCCGTCGGCGTCAATCTGCGCGAACAGCGACATTTCGGTATAGGCGGGCCCGCGCTGCACCAGCGAACCGCCGGAGTTGTTGCAGATCCCGCCGATCACCGATGCGCCGATGCATGACGAGCCGATCACTGAGTGCGGCTCGCGACCCAGCGGTTTGAGCGCTTTTTCCAGCGAATAGAGGGTAGTGCCGGGCCAGGCCAGCACCTGCTCGCCTTTGTCCAGCAGATGCAGTTTATCCAGGCGCAGAGTGCTGATAATCACGATCTCGCGATCGTAATCATTGCCGTTGGGGGTCGAACCTTCGGTCAGGCCGGTGTTGGCCGCCTGCATCAGAATAATTTTATCGGCGTCTACGCAGGCGTTAAGCACGCGCCAGAGTTCCAGCAGGGTGCCGGGAAAGACAACCGCCAGCGCCTCGCCCTGACCGGAGCGGAAGCCTTTGCGGTAGCGTTGGGTTTTTGCCGGGTCGGTCAGCAGATGCGAAGGGCCAACCAGGCGCGCCAGATCCGCCAGAAACGTTTTATGGGTATTAGTGGGTGCAGATGACATGTTCCACTCCTTGTGGTGGTGCGCGAAATATCGAGGATAAGCATAGCGCTTTGTATGACAATTTGATGCATGAATGTTTCGCAAAAATCAGAGAAGAACCTTAGCATTCTGCGGGCGCGTTGTTTATATATATGGCAAACTGCGGTTTTTATTATGTTTTACCGAGTCCCCGTCTGAGAAAAAGCGAGATAACAATGAAATGGCTCTGCACTGTAGGCGTCGCCGTGAGTCTGGCGCTGCAACCCGCGCTGGCGGATGAACTGTTTGGTAACCACCCTCTGACCCCGCAGGCGCGGGATGCCTTTGTCACCGATCTGCTGAAAAAAATGACGGTAGACGAGAAAATCGGCCAGCTGCGTCTGATAAGCGTTGGCCCGGATAACCCGAAAGAGGCGATCCGCGAAATGATCAAAAACGGTCAGGTGGGGGCGATTTTTAACACCGTCACCCGGCCGGATATCCGCGTGATGCAGGATCAGGTGATGCAGCTTAGCCGCCTGAAGATCCCATTGTTCTTTGCCTACGATGTGCTGCACGGTCAGCGCACCGTGTTCCCGATAAGCCTCGGCCTGGCCTCATCGTTTAACCTTGACGCCGTGAAGACCGTGGGCCGCGTGTCAGCTTATGAAGCCGCCGATGACGGCCTGAACATGACCTGGGCGCCGATGGTCGACGTCTCCCGCGACCCGCGCTGGGGACGCGCTTCCGAAGGGTTCGGGGAAGACACGTATCTGACCACGATGATGGGCCAGGCGATGGTGGAGTCGATGCAGGGCAAGAGCCCGGCGGACCGCTATTCGGTGATGACCAGCGTCAAGCACTTCGCCGCCTACGGCGCGGTGGAGGGCGGGAAAGAGTACAACACGGTCGACATGAGCCCGCAGCGCCTGTTCAACGACTATATGCCGCCGTACAAAGCCGGGCTTGATGCCGGCAGCGGCGCGGTGATGGTGGCCCTGAACTCGCTGAACGGCACCCCGGCGACTGCTGATTCCTGGCTGCTGAAAGACGTCCTGCGCGACCAGTGGGGCTTTAAAGGCATCACGGTCTCCGACCACGGCGCCATCAAAGAGTTGATTAAGCACGGCGTGGCCTCCGACCCGGAAGACGCGGTGCGCGTGGCGCTTAAGTCCGGCATCAACATGAGCATGAGTGACGAGTATTACAGCAAGTACCTGCCGGGGCTGGTGAAGTCTGGCAAGGTGACCATGGCCGAGCTGGATGACGCCACCCGTCATGTGCTCAACGTCAAATATGACATGGGGCTGTTCAACGATCCTTACAGCCACCTGGGACCAAAAGATTCTGACCCGCAGGACACCAACGCGGAAAGCCGCCTGCATCGCAAAGAGGCGCGGGAAGTGGCCCGCGAAAGTCTGGTACTGCTGAAAAACCGTCTCGATACGCTGCCGCTGAAAAAATCCGGCACTATCGCGGTGGTCGGTGCGCTGGCGGACAGCAAACGCGACATGATGGGCAGTTGGTCCGCGGCCGGGGTGGCCGACCAGTCGGTGACCGTCCTGACCGGCATCAAAGAAGCGCTGGGTGATAACGGTAAAGTGATTTACGCCAAAGGGGCGAACGTCACTGACGATAAAGGCATCGTCGATTTCCTTAACCTGTATGAGAACGCGGTGCAGGTTGACCCGCGCTCGCCGCAGGAAATGATCGACGAAGCCGTCGCGGCGGCGAAGCAATCCGACGTGGTGGTTGCCGTGGTGGGCGAAGCGCAGGGCATGGCGCATGAGGCCTCCAGCCGGACCGACATCACCCTGCCGCAGAGCCAGCGCAATCTGATTGCCGCCCTCAAAGCCACCGGCAAACCGCTGGTGCTGGTGCTGATGAACGGCCGTCCGCTGGCGCTGGTGAAAGAGGATCAGCAAGCCGATGCGCTGCTGGAGACCTGGTTTGCCGGCACTGAAGGCGGTCACGCCATCGCCGACGTGCTGTTTGGCGACTATAACCCGTCGGGCAAACTGCCGATGTCTTTCCCGCGCTCGGTGGGGCAGATCCCAACCTACTACAGCCACCTGAATACCGGCCGGCCGTATAATCCGGAGAAACCGAACAAGTACACCTCGCGTTACTTCGATGAAGCCAACGGCCCGCTGTATCCGTTTGGTTACGGCCTCAGCTACACCACCTTTAGCGTCTCCGATGTCACCATGTCGTCAGCCACCCTGCCGCGCGACGGCAGCGTGACCGCCAGCGTGCAGGTGACCAACACCGGCAAACGCGAAGGGGCAACGGTCATTCAGCTGTATCTGCAGGACGTCACTGCCTCCATGAGCCGGCCGGTGAAAATGCTGCGCGGCTTTAAAAAGGTCAACCTCAAGCCGGGCGAAACGCAAACCGTCAGCTTCCCGATTGACGTCGACGCGCTGAAGTTCTGGAACCAGCAGATGAAATACGTTGCTGAGCCGGGCAAATTCAATGTCTTTATCGGCGTGGACTCCGCCCGCGTGAAGCAGAGCGAGTTTGAACTGTTGTAAGGAATAGCCCTTAAGCTCAACGTGACACGTTAAAGGCCGATTAATCGGCCTTTTCTTTTTCGTATCGCCAGCAAATGGACTACGCTTTTCTCTTAAGCTTCTGTAAGCGAAGCGCAAAAGAACTGAGGGAAGCGGGATGAAGATGGCAATGAAATGGTCCGGTGCGCTGGCGCTGGCCGCCCTGATAAGTTTACCGCTGCAGGCGGCGGAGCCGGTGAAGGTCGGCTCGAAAATTGATACCGAAGGCGCGCTGCTGGGCAATATGATCCAGCAGGTGCTGGAAAGCCACGGCGTAAAAACGATTAATAAAATCCAGCTCGGCACCACGCCGGTGGTGCGCGGGGCGATTGTCGCCGGCGAGCTGGATATCTATCCGGAATATACCGGCAATGGCGCCTTCTTCTTTAAAGATGAAAACGACCCGGCGTGGAAGCATGCCCAACAGGGCTATGAGAAGGTGAAGCGCCTCGATCAGGAGAAACATCAGCTGGTGTGGCTCACCCCGGCGCCGGCCAACAACACCTGGACTATCGCCGTGCGCCAGGACCTGGCGGAGAAAAATCACCTGACCTCGCTGGCCGACCTCAGCGGCTATCTGCAGCAGGGCGGCGAATTTAAGCTGGCGGCCTCGGCGGAGTTTATTGAGCGCCCGGACGCGCTGCCGGCGTTTGAAAAAGCGTATGGTTTCAACCTCAACCAGAACCAACTGCTGTCGCTGGCCGGGGGCGATACGGCGGTGACCATCAAAGCGGCGGCGCAGCAGACCTCGGGCGTAAACGCGGCGATGGCCTACGGCACTGACGGCCCGGTCGCGGCGCTGGGGTTACAGACGCTGAGCGATCCGCAGGGCGTGCAGCCGATTTATGCCCCGACGCCGGTGGTGCGTGAGGCAGTGCTCAAAGCCTATCCGCAGATCGCCGACTGGCTGAAGCCGGTCTTTGCCAGCCTCGATGAAAAAACCTTGCAGCAGCTGAACGCCCGTATTGCGGTGGAAGGCCAGGATGCGAAGCGCGTGGCGGCAGATTATCTGCAGCAGAAAGGCCTGCTGAAGTAAGCCACCGGTGACCATTCGCTGTACTCACCGCGTCGGCCTGCTGCTGACAGGTCTGCTGCTGGTTACGCTGGCGCTGCCGTTTATTACTTACGCGCCGAATCGCTTACTCTCCGGAGAAGGGCGCGGGCTGTGGCAGGTGATGCCCTGGCTCGCCGGCGTTCAGCTGGCGGCAGTCCTTGCCGGGATGCTGCTCTGCTGGCTGCCAGGCAAGGCCGCGCCGCTTCTTCACCTGCTGCTGGCCGAACTGCTCTTCCCGCTGCTTATCTGGGGCAGCGGACAGGCGGCGCTTGAGCTCTCCCGGCACGGCTCGCCGCTGGCGCGCACCTCGCCCGGCAGCGGCCTGTGGCTGTCGCTGGCGCTTTGTCTGCTGCTGGCCAGCGAGGCCATCCGTCATCTTACCGTCCGGCCGCTGTGGCGCTGGCTACTCAATGCGCAAGTCTGGCTGTTGCCCATCATCCTGCTCGCCGTCGGGGCGCTCGATCAGCTCTCTTTGCTGAAGGAGTATGCCAACCGTCAGGAAGTATTTGACGACGCCCTGCGCCAGCATCTGCTTCTGCTGTTCGGCACCCTGCTGCCGGGCCTGCTCATTGGCCTGCCGCTGGGGGTATGGCTGTGGCGACGTCCGCGCTGGCAGGCGCCGGCCTTCACCGTGCTCAATGTGATCCAGACTATCCCGTCGGTGGCGCTGTTCGGCCTGCTGATTGCACCACTTGCCGGTCTGGCGCGCTATTTCCCGGCGCTGGGCGAGCTGGGCGTCTCCGGGACCGGCATGGCGCCGGCCCTGATCGCCCTGACTTTGTATGCGCTGCTGCCGCTGGTGCGCGGGGTGGTGACCGGCCTGCAGCAGGTGCCGCAGGACGCCCTGGAGAGCGCGACGGCGATGGGCATGAGCGCCGGGCAGCGCTTTCGTCAGGTGCAGCTTCCGCTGGCGATGCCGGTGCTGCTGCGCAGCCTGCGGGTGGTCAGCGTGCAAACCGTCGGCATGGCGGTGGTGGCCGCGCTGATCGGCGCCGGCGGCTTTGGCGCGCTGGTGTTTCAGGGGCTGCTGAGCAGTGCGCTGGATCTGGTGCTGCTGGGCGTGGTACCGACCATTGCCCTGGCGGTGGTGGTGGATGCCCTGTTCGCCCTGTGGGGCGCCTGGCTAAAAGGAGAGGCCAATGATTGAGTTTGAAGGGGTCAGCAAAGTGTTTGCCGGCCACCCGGCGGTGAAGGACCTGACCCTGGAGCTGCGCGAAGGCGCCTTCTCGGTGCTGGTGGGGACCTCTGGCTCGGGCAAGTCGACGACGCTGAAGATGATCAACCGCCTGCTGGAGCCGGACCATGGCACTATTCGTTTTGCCGGCGAGGACATCCGCCAGCAGCCGGTCCTGACCCTGCGGCGGCGGATGGGCTATGCCATCCAGTCCATCGGCCTGTTTCCGCACTGGACGGTGGCGCAGAATATCGCCACTGTGCCGCAGCTGCAAAAATGGCCGCGGGCGAGGATCGCCGACCGGGTCGACGAGCTGATGGCGTTGTTAGGGCTGGAGGCGACGCTGCGCGACCGTTACCCGCATCAGCTCTCCGGCGGCCAGCAGCAGCGGGTGGGGGTGGCGCGGGCGCTGGCGGCGGATCCGGAGGTGCTGTTGATGGATGAGCCCTTCGGCGCCCTCGACCCGGTGACCCGCGAGGCGCTGCAGCAGGAGATGCTGCGCATCCACCGGCTGCTGGGGCGGACGATTGTGCTGGTGACCCATGATATTGACGAAGCGCTGCGTCTGGCGGACCACCTGGTGCTGATGGACGGGGGCGAGGTGGTCCAGCAGGGGGCGCCGCTGGAGATGCTCCTGCGGCCGAAAAATAGCTTTGTGCAGACCTTTTTTGGCCGCAGCGAGCTGGGCGTGCGCCTGCTGTCGCTGCGCGAGGTGGGGGACTATTTGCGTCCCGGCGAACGGCTGGCGGGCGAGGGGCTGACCGTCACCATGACCCTGCGGGAAGCGCTGTCGCAGTTTGTCGCCCGGCGCTGCGAGGCGCTGCCGGTGGTGGATGCCGAGGGGCAGCCCTGCGGTACGCTGCATTTTGCCGATCTGCTGCGCCAGGAGGCGAGCCATGAAGGCGTTTCGTGAGCCGCTGTGGTGGCTTATCGCGCTGTTTATCGGTCTGCTGGTAGGGCTGCCCTACAGCGCGCCGCTGTTCAGTCGGCTGTTCCCGGAGCTGCCGCGGCCGGTCTATCAGCAGGAGAGCTTCTGGGCGCTAACTCTCGATCACGGCTGGCTGGTGGTGGCGTCCAGTCTCGCGGCAACGGTTGTGGGACTGGGGGCAGGGGTGGCGGTCACCCGGCCCGCCGGCAGCGCGTTTCGCCCGCTGGTGGAGACCATCGCCGCTATCGGGCAGACCTTTCCGCCAGTGGCGGTGCTGGCGATGGCGGTGCCGGTGCTGGGATTTGGCTGGCTGCCCGCGCTCATCGCCCTCGCGCTGTATGGCATACTGCCGGTGTTGCAGGGGACGCTGGCCGGGCTGGGGTCGATACCGTCGGGGGTGTCAGGGGTGGCCGAAGGGATGGGAATGAGCGGCTGGCAGCGTCTGTATAAGGTGGAGCTACCGCTGGCGGCCCCGGTGATACTGGCGGGGATCCGCACCTCGGTCATCGTCAATATTGGTACCGCGACCATTGCTTCGACGGTGGGGGCCAGTACGCTCGGGACGCCGATCATCATCGGCCTGAGCGGCTTTAATACCGCCTATATTGTTCAGGGGGCGCTGCTGGTGGCGCTGGCGGCGATTATCGTCGACCGCGCGTTTGAGCGTCTGACCCGCTGGATCAGCCGACACCGCCACGCACAATAAAGGAATAGCCGGCCAGCATTACGCCGCTGATCCCGCCGATGGCCATAAGTAAGAAGAGGGTGACGACCGCGATTTTCGCTGGCTTCATAATAGGCTCCTGATGTTAACAGGGGGATTATACGGTGAAGCGCAGGTGTTAATGAAACATTAATTGCGGTTTAGCGTGCCGCGCCGGGGTTTTTGCCGCGTTTGCTCAGCAAATGCACCGGGAAAAGTGTGATCCTGTCCGTCATTTTTCATTTTTATGCAGGGCTTCAAAGAAAGTTTTCGCCAGGCAGGGTATGGTACGCGCTTTCAGGAATGTGTGGTTTGCGGGTATGTACGAATTTGATCTGGTGTTGCTGCTGCTTCAGCAGATGTGCGTATTTTTGGTCATCGCGTGGTTGATGAGCAAAACCCGGCTGTTTATCCCCCTGATGCAAGTCACCGTTCGCCTGCCGCACAAGCTGCTGTGCTACGTCACCTTCTCCATTTTCTGCATTATGGGGACCTATTTCGGTCTGCATATCGAAGACTCCATCGCCAACACCCGCGCCATCGGCGCCGTGATGGGCGGCCTGCTCGGCGGCCCGGTGGTCGGCGGGCTGGTGGGGCTGACCGGCGGCCTGCACCGCTACTCGCTGGGGGGAATGACCGCCTTAAGCTGCATGGTCTCCACCATCGTTGAGGGGCTGCTGGGCGGGCTGGTGCACAGCGTGCTGGTCAAACGCGGCCGGCCGGACAAGGTCTTTAGCCCGCTGACCGCCGGGGCGATCACCTTCGTGGCCGAGCTGGTGCAGATGATGATCATTCTGCTGATTGCCCGCCCGTTCCAGGACGCCCTGCATCTGGTGCAGAGCATTGCTGCGCCGATGATGGTCACCAATACCGTCGGTGCGGCGCTGTTTATGCGCATTCTGCTGGATAAACGGGCGATGTTCGAGAAATACACCTCCGCCTTTTCCGCCACCGCGCTGAAGGTGGCGGCGTCGACCGAGGGGATCCTGCGTCAGGGATTCAACGAAGAGAACAGCATGAAGGTGGCCCAGGTGCTGATCCAGGAGCTGGATATCGGCGCGGTGGCGATCACCGATCGCGACAAGCTACTGGCGTTTACCGGCATCGGCGACGATCACCATCTGCCGGGCAAGCCTATCTCCTCCTCGTATACGCAACGGGCGATTGAGACCGGGGAGGTGGTCTACGCCGATGGCAACGAGGTGCCTTACCGCTGCTCGATTCATCCGCACTGTAAGCTGGGGTCGACGCTGGTGATCCCCTTACGCGGCGAGAACCAGCGGGTGATAGGCACCATTAAACTGTATGAGGCGAAAAACCGCCTGTTCAGTTCGATCAACCGCACCCTCGGGGAGGGGATTGCTCAGCTGCTGTCGGCGCAGATCCTCGCCGGACAGTACGAGCGGCAGAAGGCGCTGCTGACGCAATCTGAAATCAAGCTCCTGCACGCCCAGGTCAACCCGCACTTCCTGTTTAACGCGCTTAACACGCTGAAGGCGGTGATCCGCCGCGACAGCGATCAGGCCGGCCAGCTGGTGCAGTATCTGTCGACCTTCTTTCGTAAGAACCTGAAACGGCCGACGGAAATTGTCACGCTTGCCGATGAGATCGAGCATGTTAACGCCTATCTGCAGATTGAGAAGGCTCGCTTCCAGGCTAACCTGCAGATCCAGATGGCGGTGCCCGAGGGGCTGGCGCATCACCAGCTGCCCGCTTTCACCCTGCAGCCGATCGTGGAGAACGCCATTAAGCATGGTACATCGCAACATCTTGGCGTCGGCGAAATTACCATCCGCGCCAGCCAGGACGATCGCTGGCTGCAGCTGGATATCGAAGATAACGCCGGGCTGTACCGGGCCAACCCCCAGGCCAGCGGACTGGGGATGAATCTGGTGGACAGGCGTCTGCGGGCGCGTTTTGGCGCCGACTGCGGCATCAGCGTCACCTGCGAGCCGGAGCGCTTTACCCGTGTCACCCTACGTCTGCCCCTGGAGGAGAATGCATGCTGAGAGTATTGATCGTCGATGATGAGCCGCTGGCGCGGGAAAACCTGCGTATTTTGCTGGAGACTCAGCGCGATATCGAGATCGTCGGCGAGTGCGGCAACGCGGTGGAGGCGATTGGCACAGTACATAAGCTGCGCCCTGACGTGCTGTTTCTCGACATCCAGATGCCGCGCATCAGCGGTCTGGAGATGGTCGGGATGCTCGACCCGGAGCATCGCCCCTATATCGTGTTTCTCACCGCTTTTGATGAGTACGCGGTGAAAGCCTTTGAGGAGCACGCTTTTGACTATCTGCTCAAGCCGATTGAGGCCGTGCGGCTGGAGAAAACCCTGGCCCGCCTGCGTCAGGAGCGCAGCCTGCAGGACGTGTCGCTGCTGGATGATGCCCGGCAGACGCTGAAATACATTCCCTGTACCGGCCACAGCCGTATCTGGCTGCTGCAGATGGAGGATGTGGCCTTCGTCAGCAGCCGGATGAGCGGCATCTACGTGACCGATCGCGAGGGAAAAGAGGGCTTTACCGAGCTGACCCTGCGCACCCTCGAGAGCCGCACGCCGCTGCTGCGCTGCCATCGCCAGTATCTGGTGAATATGGCGCACCTGAAGGAGATTCGCCTGGAAGAGAACGGCCAGGCGGAGCTGCTGATGCGCGCCGGGCAAACGGTGCCGGTGAGCCGGCGCTATTTAAAAAGCCTGAAAGAAGCGATTGGCCTGTAAAACTGCTACACTGCGCCCCATTGCAACATCGACAGTAAAAGGCACTCATGCTCAGTAATGATATTCTTCGTAGCCTGCGCTACACCCTGAAAGCCAATAATAACGATATGGTGCGCATTCTTGCGCTTGCCGATATGGAATCCACCGCCGCCAGCTTCGATACCTGGATGACGAAAGAGGATGAAGAGGGTTTTGTCCGCTGCCCGGATATTATCCTGTCGGGTTTCCTCAACGGCCTTATCTATGACAAGCGCGGCAAAGATGATTCGGCGCCGGAGCTGGCGCTGGAGCGTCGGGTGAATAACAACACGGTGCTGAAAAAGCTGCGGATCGCCTTCTCGCTGAAAACGGACGATATCCAGGCGATCATGAGCGAGCAGAAATACCGGGTGTCGGTGCCGGAAATCACCGCCATGATGCGCGCCCCGGAGCATAAAAACTACCGCGAGTGCGGGGATCAGTTTATGCGCAACTTCCTGCGCGGGTTGACCCACCGGGTGCATCACCCGAAGGCGTGATGTTTAGCCGGGTGGCGGCTTCGCCTTACCCGGCCGACAAAACCCGTAGGCCCGTGTAAACGTAGCGCCGCCGGGCAAAAAAAAGCCGGAGATACTCTCCGGCTTTTTTGTTATTTCACCTGCTGACCCGGCTTCGCGCCGTCGTCAGGGCTTAACAGGAAGATATCCTTCCCGCCAGGGCCGGCGGCCATCACCATGCCCTCGGAGATGCCGAAGCGCATTTTCCGCGGCGCCAGGTTGGCGACCATCACCGTCAGGCGGCCAATCAGCGGCTGCGGATCCGGGTAAGCGGAGCGGATGCCGGAGAAGACGTTACGTTTTTCGCCGCCGAGATCCAGCGTCAGGCGCAGCAGCTTGTCGGAGCCCTCGACGAATTCCGCGTTTTCAATCAGCGCCACGCGCAGATCGACTTTGGCGAAATCGTCAAAGGTGATGGTCTCCTGAATCGGATCGTCCGCCAGCGGACCGGTGACCGGCGCCGCGGTGGCTTTCACCTCTTCTTTAGAGGCTTCCACCAGCGCTTCCACCTGTTTCATCTCGATGCGGTTGTACAGCGCCTTGAACGGATTCACCTTATGCGCCAGCAGCGGCTGCTGAATGGCATCCCAGCTCAGTTCGCTGTTGAGGAATGCCTCCGCACGCGCCGCCAGCTGCGGCAGCACCGGCTTCAGCCAGGTCATCAGCACGCGGAACATGTTCAGGCCCATGGTGCAGATGGCCTGCAGGTCGGCGTCGCGGCCTTCCTGTTTCGCTACCACCCACGGCGCCTGCTCATCGACGTAGCGGTTAGCCACGTCGGCGAGGGCCATGATTTCGCGGATTGCCTTACCGAACTCGCGGCTGTCCCATGCTTCACCGATGCTTTCTGCCGCGTCGGTGAAGGTTTTATACAGCGCCGGGTCGGCCAGCTCAGCGGCCAGCACGCCGTCGAAACGCTTGCTGATAAAGCCGGCGTTGCGTGAGGCGAGGTTAACCACCTTGTTGACGATATCCGCGTTCACGCGCTGCACGAAATCTTCCAGGTTCAGGTCGATGTCATCGATGCGCGAAGAGAGCTTGGCGGTGTAGTAGTAGCGCAGGCTGTCAGCGTCGAAATGATTTAACCAGGTGCTGGCCTTGATAAAAGTCCCGCGCGACTTGGACATCTTCGCGCCGTTAACCGTTACGTAGCCGTGCACGAACAGGTTGGTCGGCTTACGGAAGTTGCTGCCTTCCAGCATCGCCGGCCAGAACAGGCTGTGGAAGTAGACAATGTCCTTGCCGATAAAGTGATACAGCTCGGCCGTGGAGTCTTTCTTCCAGTATTCGTCGAAGCTGGTGGTGTCGCCGCGCTTGTCGCACAGGTTCTTGAAGGAGCCCATGTAGCCGATCGGCGCGTCCAGCCAGACGTAGAAATATTTGCCCGGCGCGTTGGGAATTTCGAAGCCGAAGTACGGCGCATCGCGGGAGATGTCCCACTGCTGCAGGCCGGATTCGAACCACTCCTGCATTTTGTTCGCTACCTGCTCCTGCAGCGCGCCGCTGCGGGTCCACGCCTGCAGCATTTCGCTGAACGACGGCAGGTCGAAGAAGAAGTGCTCGGAGTCACGCATTACCGGCGTAGCGCCGGAGACCACCGATTTCGGGTCGATAAGTTCGGTGGGGCTGTAGGTCGCGCCGCACACTTCGCAGTTATCGCCATACTGGTCCGGAGATTTGCACTTCGGACAGGTGCCTTTCACAAAACGGTCCGGCAGGAACATGCCTTTTTCCGGATCGTAGAGCTGAGAGATGGTGCGGTTTTTAATAAAACCGTTCTCTTTCAGGCGGGTGTAGATAAGCTCCGACAGCTCGCGGTTCTCGTCGCTGTGCGTCGAGTGATAGTTATCATAGCTGATGTCGAAGCCGGCAAAATCGGTCTGATGCTCCTGACTCATCTCGCCAATCATCTGCTCCGGTGTGATACCGAGCTGCTGCGCTTTGAGCATGATCGGCGTGCCGTGGGCGTCGTCGGCGCAGATGAAGTTGACCTCGTGGCCGCGCATTCGCTGGTAACGGACCCAGACATCAGCCTGGATGTGCTCCAGCATGTGGCCGAGGTGGATGGAGCCGTTGGCGTACGGCAGGGCGCACGTTACCAGAATTTTCTTCGCGACTTGAGTCATAGTGAGCATTACATCTTCTGTTGTAAAAAGGGCTTCCGATATTACCAAAAGGGCTGTGGGTGCGCCATAAATGGCTGCCCATATATGGATAATCGTTAGCTGTGATAAACTCTGTGATTACTGAAAGCATCTCAAAACAACAAAGGAGTCGGGATGAATTCGCAATCCCAGGCCAAATCCCCTGAGCGCCTACGTGCGATGGTCGCCGGGACGCTGGCCAATTTCCAGCACCCAACCCTGAAGCATAATCTCACCGCCCTCAAGGCGCTGCACCATGTCGCCTGGCTGGACGATACCGTTCATATTGAGCTGCAGATGCCGTTCGTCTGGAGCAGCGCCTTCGAAGTGCTGAAAGAGCAGTGCAGCGCCGAGCTGCTGCGCATCACCGGCGCGAAGGCCATCGACTGGAAGCTGACCCACAGCATCGCGACCCTCAAGCGCGTGAAAAACCAGCCCGGGGTCAACGGCGTGAAGAACATTATCGCCATCAGCTCCGGCAAAGGCGGCGTCGGTAAATCTTCTACTGCCGTAAACCTGGCGCTGGCCCTGGCGGCGGAAGGGGCGAAGGTGGGCATTCTGGATGCCGATATCTACGGTCCGTCGATTCCGACCATGCTGGGCGCCGAAGACAGTCGCCCGACCTCGCCGGACGGCACCCATATGGCGCCGATCATCAAGTATGGCCTGGCCACCAACTCTATCGGCTACCTGGTGACCGACGACAACGCCATGGTCTGGCGTGGTCCGATGGCCAGCAAGGCGCTGATGCAGATGCTGCAGGAGACCCTGTGGCCGGATCTCGACTACCTGGTGCTGGATATGCCGCCGGGCACCGGCGACATCCAGCTGACCCTGGCGCAGAACATTCCGGTGACCGGTGCGGTGGTGGTCACCACGCCGCAGGACATCGCGCTGATCGACGCCAAAAAAGGAATCGTGATGTTCGAGAAAGTGGAAGTGCCGGTGCTGGGGATCGTGGAAAACATGAGCATGCATATCTGCAGCAACTGCGGGCACCACGAGCCTATCTTCGGCACCGGCGGCGCGCAAAAACTGGCCGAGAAATACCACACCCAGCTGCTGGGTCAGCTGCCGCTGCATATTACGCTGCGGGAAGATCTGGATAACGGCACGCCGACGGTGGTGGCGCGTCCGGACAGCGAATTTACCGACATCTACCGCCAGCTGGCGGGCCGGGTGGCGGCCCAGATGTACTGGCAGGGAGAAGTGATCCCGGGTGAGATTGCCTTCCGCGCCGTTTAAGGCCGCGGCGAGCGCATCAGCCAGTATCTGCCCTCGGGCGACGCGCCCTGTGCTTCGATGGTCCAGCCATGACGCTGGTAGAAGCGCAGGGCGTTTTTATTTTCCATCAGGCATTTCAGCGTTCCGCTGGCGGTAAAGCTCCGTTCGACCTGCGCCAGCAGCGCGCTGCCGATATGTTTGCCCTGCCAGTCGGGGTCGACAAACAGATGGTGAAGGAAATTATCGGCGGTCCATACGGCGGCAAAGCCCACCGGCTGGCCGTCGCATTCCGCGACCCACAGTTGTTCATCCGCGGTGGCGGCATCGAAATCCTCCAGCCGCCACGCCGCGGCGGGAAGCCAGGTCCACGATAAACTGCGCGCCCGCAGGAAGATCTGGCGCAGCGCCGGAGAGTCCGCTGGCTCGCCGGGGCGGACGTGGAGGTTGCGCGGATCAGCGATGATAGAAGATCTCGCCATCGTACACTTTGAGGATTTTGCCTTCGGTATCAGTGATCAGCACGTAGTTACCGCCCATGTAGGTCCAGTGGCTGCCGGCGTCCGGTGCAGGCAGGTTACGCTGCTGCCACTGTTTGATGTTGTATTCCGGGGTGAGGTACATCGCCGGAACGGTGTCGCCGATGTGAAACTGGGTGAAATCGGCAGTGAACTCTTTCAGCGCATACTGATCGATCCCCGCGGCAGTAGCCGTCCAGCTGGCGCCAGCGGTGGCAAGAAGTACGCCCAGAAGCATCATTTTTGTTTTACGCATAATTTCCTCAATATTACCTGGACTCAAATTAGCAGCCTCGTATCATTCCTGATGCGTTGCTGAAATGGCAAGCACTGGATTTTTAAAAAGTGTAAGCAAAACACGGCACAAGTCTTGTGCCGCTTGCGTTGCAGCGACGGTGATGCGTATTTTGGGAGCAATCTGAAGCAGGGGAGAATCGGCATGTTCAGGCTGGAAGATCTGACCTTATTTGTCCGCGCCGCGGCACTGGGCAGTTTTAGCGACGCGGCGCGCGAAGCCGGACAACAGCCGGCGCAGGTCAGCGCGGCGATTAAGCGTCTGGAGACGATCCTCAATATTCGCCTGTTTGCCCGTTCGACCCGCAGCCTGCGCCTGACGCCGGAGGGGGAGACCTGGCTGCCCTACGCCACCCAGATGCTCGATACCCTTGAAGCCGGTCTGCAGAAGATCCAGACCCCGGACGATGAAGTTCGCGGCATGTTGCAGATTGCCGTGCCGTCGGACCTCGGGCGTAATCTGCTCCTGACCCTGTTCCGAGATTTCCGCCAACGCCACCCGGCGCTGCGTCTGCGGCTGCTCTTTTCCGATCAGTTAACCGACGTGTTTAAAGATCCGGTGGACGTCGCGTTTCGCTATGGCAATAACGACGATGCCTCGTTTATCTCGCTGCCGGTGGCGCCGGAAAATCGTCGGGTGCTGGTGGCCTCGCCTGAGTGGATCGCCCGCCACGGCGAACCGCAGACCCTCGAGGAGCTCAGCCAGCACAATGCGTTGATCTACATTTTGCGCGGCCGTCCGTTCGACCGCTGGTCGCTGAGCCTCGACGGTGTGGTTAAGCAGCAGAAGGTCTCCGGCACGGTGATGAGCGACGACGCCGAGGTGATCCGTCGGCTGGCGGTGGCCGGAGAGGGCATTGCCTATAAATCGATGCTCGACGTCAGCGACGATCTGCGGGCGGGGCGCCTGCGGCGCCTGCTGCCGCGTTATCAGGGGGATGTGGTGCCGTTGAATCTGATTTGTCCGCACCGCAAACAGCTCTCTGCCGCGGTGCGTTTGTTATATGAAGAGGTGAAATCACATTGTGAAGGGCTTAATGCCTGACTAAGGTCGCGAAGTAATACACCAGCGGGACAGCCAGCACCCACAGGCCAATCGGGATTTCCCGCCACTTGCCGGCGATAGCCTTGATCACAATGTAAAACAGCAGCCCGCCGGCAATCCCGGTGCCGAAGCTGTTGGCGATAAGGGTGATCATCACCATCATCAGCACCGGCAGCCCGTCGGTGAAGTTGCCAAGATCCACTTTGCGCAGGCCGCTGAACATGTTGAGGCCAATCAGGATCAGCGCTGGGGCGGTGGCTTCTTTCGGGATCATCAACGCCACCGGCGTGAACAGCAGCATCAGCAGGAACATTACCGCCGCCGACAGGGCGGTGAGGCCGGTTTTGCCGCCGGCTTCCGCTGCCGCCGAAGACTCAATCAGTGCCGTCGCCGCCGGGATGCCCACCCATGGGCCGAGCGCGGCGGCAATCGAATCGACCATAAACGGGCGATTAATCTGCGGCATGTTGCCTTCTTCATCCAGCAGCCCCGCCTCGCCGCCCACCGCCAGCGTCGTCCCCATGGTGGAGAAAAACTCAGAAGCGAAAAAGACGAACAGGAACGGCAGGAAGGCGATGTTTAACGCCCCCAACAGGTCAACCTGCCCCAGCACCGGGGTTAGCGAATGGGGAACGTCGATAAAACTTGTCGGCAGATGGGTGACGCCGAAGGGGATGCCCACCAGCGTGGCGCACAGAATGGCCCACAAAATCGCGCCCGGAACCTTACGCGCCTGCAGGGCTATCGCCAGGAACAGGCCGCACAGCGCCACCAGCGCGCCGGGGGCGAGAAAGTCGCCGAGCATCAGCGCGTTGGTTTTCGCATTGGCCAGCACCAGCCCGGCATTGCGAAAGCCGAGGACGGCGACAAACAGGCCGATGGAGGCGGTGAGCCCCAGCTTGATCGACTGCGGTACCGAGCGGGTGACCACTTCGCGCAGGCCAAAGCGGGTCAGCAGGAAGAAGAGGATCCCCGACCAGCAGGCAATCCCGAGGCCAGTCTGCCAGCCAATCGCTTCGCTACCGGCCAGCGTCACTCCCACCAGCACCGAGCCGCCAATCCCCGGGCCGACGATAAACGGCAGGTTGGCATAAAACGCCATCAGCAGAGAGCCGACGACGAAGACCAGAATGGTGCCGGTGGTGGCGGCGCCTTTGTCCATCCCGCCGATCGCCAGCAGCCCCGGGATGACCACCAGTAAATAGGCGGCGGCGAGAAAGCCGGTGATCCCGGCCAGGCATTCGGTGCGTAGCGTACCGCCGCGCGAGCGCAGCGCAAAGCGGCGCTCCAGCCAGTTAGCGCGGGCGGAAGAGTGAAGTGTGTTATCGGCCATGCTCAGGCTCCCTGAGGATTATTGTTGTGATCGGTTGGCTCCGGGGTCTCCCGGCAGGCTATCAACGGGTCGACTATCTGGCGGCTGCCGCCGTCGGTCAGACCCAAATCGGTTAAATGCGGCCCGGCGTTACAGGCAAGGCAGGTTCCTTCAATGGCCTTGAACACCCGGTACGGTGGCTCCCAGTCGGCGACTTGGCTGCTCAGATCGCGCAGCTCGCGGAACTGACGCGCCAGCTCGGCGGCCGGGAGATCCGACAGCATGCCGGCAATCGGCATTGCCACATGGGCAAGGATCTCGCCCTGTTGCGCCAGCGCCATCCCGCCGCCGGAGGCGATAAGCTGGTTGGCCGCCAGCGCCATATCATCAGCGTCGCGCCCGAGCACCACCAGATTGTGCGAGTCGTGGGAGTAGCTGGTGGCGATGGCGCCGCGCAGCTCACCCCAGCCTTCGAGCAGGGCGATTTGCGGTGTCGCCTGGTGGCGGCCGTGGCGGTGTTTAACCCAGATCAGACTGAAGCCGGCGGGCAGCTGGACTTTCCCGTCACGAACCTGCACTTCCACTTCGCCCCACTGGGTGAAGCGCGCGCCGCGGATATGACGCAGGCGGGCGACGCCGTGACGAATGCCCTGGACGCGCAGAACAAAGTCATCGGCGCGGAGGGGGGCGATCGGCAAAGTATCGCGCGGCGGCGTCACGCCCGGCGCGGGGGCGATCGGCTTCAGCAGGCGGCCAGCATGGGCCAGCCGTTCCCCCCCAACGTAGACTTCACGGGCCACCAGTTTCTCCAGGGAATCAAACACCACCAGATCCGCGCGCCGCCCGGCGGCAATCAGCCCGAGATCGTGGCGCTGCAGGCGAATAGCGGCGTTGAGGGTGGCGAATCGCAGCGCATCGACCGCCGGTAAACCGTGCTCGATCAGCAGGTTAAGCAGGGCGATGATCCCGCCTTTCTCCAGCAGCATATCCGGCGGCACGTCATCGGTGCAGACGGTGATTTGCGAGGAGAGGTGCGGCAGCGTTTTTAACGCCGCGACGATATCCGGCAGCAGATAGGGGTGCGAGCCGCGGATCTCGATCGTCAGACCGGCGCGCAGTTTTTCCAGCGCGTCGTCCGCCGAGGTCAGTTCATGATCGGAGGTGACGCCGGCGGCGAGGTAGGCCTGCAGGTCAGCGCCGCTCAGGCCGCGGGCGTGGCCTTCAATCAGTTTGCCGCTGTTGAGACCGGCCTGGACAATCTCCTGCATCCGCTCGCTACCGTGCAGCACGCCGTGCATATCCATCACTTCCGCCACACCGCGCACTTCCGGCCAGCCGAGCATGGTCTCCATCTCCGCGCCGGCGAAATCGGCGCCGGACATTTCGAGACCTGGCGTGGAGGGGACGCTGGACGGCGCGGCGACCATCACCTGCAGCGGCAGATGGCGGCTGGCGTCAACCGCGTAGCGCACGCCCTCGACGCCGAGGACGTTGGCCAGCTCATGCGGATCCCAGAACACCGCGGTGGTGCCCTGGGTGAGGACGATTTCCGCGTAGCGCTCCGGCGGCAGGTGCGAGCTTTCGAGGTGTACGTGGGTGTCCATCAGGCCGGGGGACAGGTAGCCACCGGCCAGGGAACGTACTTCATGGGCGTCGGTGCGGCTGCCGCGCGGGTGGACGCTGGCGATCATCTCGCCGACGATACCGACGTCAGCGGGGCGAATTTCGCCCGTGGCCATATCGACGATCTGCGCCTCGACCAGCAGCAGATCAAACGGGGATTCGCCGCGCGCGGCCTGCACGGCGCGACGACGGACTTGAGCATTGCTGGACATAACCACTCCGGCACAAGGATAATGCGGATACTCTATGGGCACAGCAAACGTTTGCCCAGATGAATAAATTTATCACCCGATAAGCTCGGGTTATTGTGCAGGACCACCGTAGCGAACCCGATAATGAACGAACCCTGGCAGCGTCTGCCCGCGCTCTCTCTTAAACAGCTTCAGTATTTCGTCACTCTGGCCCAGCTGCGCCATTTTACCGATACCGCCAGTCGGCTGGCGATTAGCCAGCCGGCGCTGAGCAGCGCGCTGCGGCAGATTGAAACGGTGCTCGGCGGCAAGCTGGTCAACCGTACCGCTTCGGCGGTCACCCTGACTGAACTGGGGGCGGCGATTTTACCCCACGCCCAGCGGATCCTCAGCGTAGCGCAGGCGGCCTTTTTCGATATGCAGCAGATCGTCGAGGCGGGCGGCGACGGGACAGTGCGCATCGGTCTGGTGCCGTCGGTCAGTTCGCTGCTGTTCCCATTGCTGCCGCAGACCCTGGCCCAGGCCTTTCCGCGTCTGCGCATTGAATTTCACGATCAGACCAACGATGCGCTTATCCAGGCGCTGCTGCGCGGCGAGATTGATTTCGGCATCGGGGCGATCGACAGCTCAGTGCCTGCTGAACTGCTGGTCTATCCGCTGCGCGAAGATCCCTTTGTGGCGGTGCTGCACCGTGACGATCCGCTGGCCGCGCAGGCGCACTTGCCGTGGAAACAGCTGGTGGGGCGGGATATTGCCGTCTTCTCGAAGGGTAATATTCAACGGCTGGTGGCGGCATTAGTGGAGAGCCATCGCCTGACGCTGACCACCCGCTACCAGGTGGACTATATCGAAACCCTGTATGGCCTGGTGCGCTCGCGCTTAGCGGTGGCCATTCTGCCGGCGCTGTACACCACCCATCTGCAGGACCCGGCGCTCCAGGTCGCCCAGTTGCAGCAGCCGGCGCTGACCCGTACGGTGGCCCTGATGCGCGGCCCGCAGGCGCTGCCGCCGCTTATCGAAGCCTGTTTTTCCCTGCTGCAGGGAGAATTGCGCTAGGGCAGGTGCTTGATCAGCACGTCTACGGTTAAGTGATTGATGTACTCCAGCGAGTGTGAGGAGAGGACGCCCAGCAGTCGATTATGGTGCCCGGCAATAATTAAATCGATCTGCCGCTGCCGAACGCAGGTTTCCACGTCTTCAAACCGGCGGGTGGTCACCAGCGAGAGGGTTTCAACCTGCAGGGAGACAGTGCAGGCCAGCTCGTTGAGCAGGGCCTTGGCCTGGATCACCTCCTGTGAAACCTGATCGTCGCGCAGGCTGTCGGAAACATAGTTCAGCGCCCGATAGTCGGTGCTGATGTGGGCGATGGTGATGCGCATGCCGTTCTCTTCTGCCATTCTGGCGGCATGCTCGAGCAGCGGGACGCCGTCCTGACTGCTGTTAATCAGTACCAGCGCATGGTGATAAACGGCCATGGCGTATATCCTCGGTAGGCTAAATAGCGCATGATGTCATCATTTTCCGCCCGCCAGCAGCGGAATGCAATCCCGCCTGGTCGCTTGATGAGCATGATGGCCGCGCGGGTGTCGTTGCAGGGCTAAAGGCTTGTTGTATGAACCGGTGAGTTGCGGTAAATTCCACAACGCTTAACAATTTCACTATTTTGACTCGGGGTGCCCTTCTTCGTTGAAGGCTGAGAAATACCCGTACCACCTGATCTGGATAATGCCAGCGTAGGGGGTGGGTTTTTTATATAATTCATTGTGTTACATAAGCTTCTGTTCATTTTCCTGTATGAACTGTAACAGAGGCTGTGTTGATTTTGCTTACCAAACGTATCCGCTATACCTTCCTTCGGGACTCTATCTACTACATTCAGTTTTGCCTTCCAGATGGGAAAATGTTTAGGCGCTCTCTGAACACTGATAGCCATCGTGAGGCCAGTGTTTTGATGATAGCTTTAATGCCTTTTATCCTTCAGGTTAAGAATCGCCAATTAACTCCAGAAGCTCTCTGTCTCCAGCTTAACGCGCTTAACACTAATCGAATGCTTGAAAGGGCAGCTAGAGCTTTCCCGCTCTCTATGCCGCTCTCCCTTCCTCCAGAGAAGCAGATAGAGCAAAAGAAGGGGCTGCGTTTAGGAGAAGCTTGGGCGCAATACAAACATGAGCGGGGGAAGGGTTGGACTGCTGCTATCCACTCTGCAAATGAGCGCTATATGGAAGTGTTATTGACCGTACTTGGAGATGATAGGGCCGTAGCCACCATCACAAAGAGAGACATAAAGCAGGTGATGGAGGTTGTAGAAGACCTCCCTAAGCGAGTCATACAGCCTTACAGGTCTATGAATATAAAACAGCTCATTGCGTGTGATGTGCCGGAGGAACACCTGATAGGGACGGAGGCGATCCACAAGCATTTAAAAATTTATAAATCTTTGTTTAAAACATTTTTGGTGGAAGAAAAGGACGTACTGACAGCCTCCCCTACAGATGGGGTCATAGCTCCGCCGTCTAGCGCTCGCTATGGAGCTTATACAAATAGTGAGATGAAGAGCTTTGTCCGTTATGCAATTGAAGAGGCTAAGCCTGAATGGCTCAAATGGATTATCCTCCTTCTTGCGTATACAGGAGCAAGGAGGGGGGAGATTGCAACCCTAACCAAAACACAGGTGAAATACGATGATGATAGCAATCGCTATTATCTTCTCATTACGGACGGAAAAACTGAGAACGCAGCTAGGGAGGTTCCTCTCCATAACCATCTTATTGATTTAGGTTTTTTGGAGTTTGTGGGTAGCAAGGGGGAAAAGCTTTTCAGTGAAGTTGCGGGCACCAATATGGCTAAGATTGGTAAGGTGATGTCAGATATCAGGGAAGAGCTTAACATTCCATACAGAGACATCCACAACCAGCGGAGGATTGTACATAGCTTTAGGCATAGCGTTGTCACAGCAGCTTCTGGATGGATGAATGACATCACTCACTTGCAACAGGTAGTAGGGCATGAGAAGACGGGGACAGGCATAACGCGTAGGTATATTCACACCTTCCCCCTGTCTGTTGTATGTCATATCATTGATGGGCTTAACTGGCGGTAAACGCTACATAACTAACACAGCAATAAGGCACATAAGCGATGGCTAGACCGTTCTCTCAAAGATATGGACACGTTAAAGTTGAGGATATACTTCAAGTTGAAGGGATAAACGAAAACACTAGAACAGCCTTATGGAGTTGCCTGTATTTAGAGCTATTAACAAAAAAATATTTTGATAATGTTGCAGAAAAAATAATGTCCAGTTTTTGGTGTGGTTTTTTATATCGTCCTGCTGACGAAGAACCTGTTTTTGAATATCCATCTAACAGCTTTAAAGATTTAAAACAATACATGAAGGACTTTTTTAGGCTAGCTGAATGGCATGATGTGTTAGATTTTGTTGAATATGTAATAGGTGTTGCTCCCTTTTTGAGTGAGCCATACAATAATCTTTTCAAGAAGATGTGTTTAGGGTACACGATAATTGATGGACTCATAACTCCAATTGTTTCGCCAGAGGAAGTTGGTAGTATTGATAATGCATTGAATAATGGAACTAATGCCTCTAAATCGCATTTTAATAGAGCGCTATTCCTGCTTTCTAACAGAGAGCAGCCTGATTATAGAAACTCAATCAAAGAATCTATCTCTGCCATAGAATCATTATGCAAGAAGATCTCTGGTAATGAGAAAGGGACTCTTGGAGATTGCCTTAAAACTATTGAGGATAAAGGACATATTCATCCAGCAATGAAAAGAGCATTCCAACAGCTATACGGATATACAAGTGACCAAGGCGGAATACGTCACGCGTTAACGGATGATAGTGAGGAGCCTACATTAGAAGAAGCTCGTTATATGCTGGTGATATGTAGCGCTTTTAGTAATTATCTTGTATCTAAAATGGCTGATTAAATAAAATTGCGGGGTGTTATTATACCTCGCATTTCTAATGCGGCAGCAGTGAATAATAGCGTAGCTATAAATCTATTATACATGCCATTGTTAATACAATGTGCTGAGCATCGGTACGATGCAAAGCGTATATAACACTACATATAACAGTATATAAATTAATGAGATGAGAAGGGAGGAAAGGGTGTAAATGAAGTGAGAAGCACGGATAGAATGAGGGAGTGGGGTCAATGCACTTTTTAAGTGCTGACTAACAAAGAATACTATCATCAAAGAGCATTCGCTACGCTCACACACAGCAGAGCTGCAAAGGGCACGCAGGAAAGAGAATAGCCCCCTCGGGGTGTCTCTTCCTTCCCGGCAAGACAGCTTGTCTGTCCATCTCTGGAGCTATTTTAAGGAATGTCTTTTGAAGAGGAGCATTGTTACAGTGTTTCTTATACTACTACTGCGTTAATTAAAGCCCCTCTAATACCTTGTGCACGGTAGTGCGGCTACATCCAATATGTTCAGCTATAGCTTTCTTGTTCATACCTCTATTCCAGCAATCAACAATACTCGTATGTAATTCATCATCAACAGGCTTTCCAAACTTAACACCATTAGCCATTGCTTTCTCTCTCCCCTCCTGAGTACGCTGCAATATACGCTTACGCTCAAACTCCCCCACAGCAGCTATAACCGTGTATATCATCCTCCCAAAGTCAGAGTTGATGTCTGTTTGCCCTAAGTCCATACATACCAGTCCCACGCCTTTATCTTTCAATGCATCAGCAATAAATAATGCATCTTTGGTATTACGTGCAAGCCTGTCCAGCTTAGTAACATATACCACGTCTCCAGCCTGTACATTATCAATCATACGCTGTAACTCAGGACGGTTAGTATCCTTCCCTGAGATGTTTTCCATGTATAGCATAGAGCATCCCAAAGCCCTTAAAGAGGCTTCTTGAATTGCTGTATCCTGTCCAATTGTACTTACTCTTGCATACCCAATATTCATTTTACACCCCAGCTCTATTTGATGTGTTCAGTATGCATGCGTGTTCACTAACTTACAATATACTGTACATGAAATAAATATGTTGACAATGGGCTTGGGAGTTGATCTATTGATTGGTTGGATTGTATGAAAGGGAGAGTGAAATAATTTGGGGGTGGAGGATTTGGGGAGGTTGATAGGGGGTGTACGGGGTGTGACTATTATGCATAACGCCCCTCGATAATTTCTAGCAGAAAAGGTGACATAGGCCAGAAACCAAAAAAGCTATTCTAAGTTTGGTACAAATGAAAAAGCCCCATACACCTTTCGATGTACAGGGCCAGTGGATTACAGCATGTTGTTTTGTTCCACAGGAGAGACATATGTCATACCTCCATACTCATCATATTCACATACAGCTAAGCCAGCCTTAACAAGCTTATCTGTATAATTATAGAAATGCTGCCAATGGCTCATCCCCATATAAGCACGCTCTCTTGAAGAGAGGGCATTAAGTCCTCCCTGTTTAAAGAGCTTGCGAGCGTAGGCATATAGATAGCCATCCCTGGCTACCTTTGCTTGTATGAACGCATTAGTTAGTACGCTGTCACTAATATTCATTCTTTCTTCCTATTGCGTCTGGCCTCTTCTATAGCTTGCTCAATAATTCCTCTTTCATATTTATCTTTATTAATGGTACGCCATCTAAGAATGAATTTAATAATTGGGATAAGGCCAAGGGTGATTATAGCGCTAATAGTTTCTAAGGAGGGTCTCATGAAGATTAACGACCATTTACAGAGGAGCTGTCCTGAGCTTTCACCCCGAACATTTCAGCTTCACTCATTTTAAAATATTTAGAATAGTCAGAGGAGCCATCTAAGTGAGCACGCATCATTACGGATTTATTGATGAGAGGGGCCAGTTTACGCTGAAGCTCTCCCACCTTAGCGCGTACACCTGCATTATCCGCATAGCCCGGAGCTGCTTTAAACTCAATCGTGTTTCCTGTCCACACATAGCGTACAACGTTCTCAGCCGCCTTAGTGTTAGGGGTAGGCATAAAGACGGCCCCCACTTGCTTCCCGGTCTGAGGGAATCCCACAGTGGTTTGTGCCTGTTCCCATTGAGATTGAATGGCGGGGACAAGTTTTTCCAGATAGTTTATGGAGATAACATTCTTAACGCTTTCCAGATTGCTTTGGTCAATGCGGCCCCCCATCTTCTGATATTCAAGGAAGGCTGGGTTAGCCAAATAGTTAACCACTTCATTGTAAGATTTAGGGTCAGCATGAGCGCCGGAGAAGCTGCCAGTTCCTTTTAAAAGCTGGTTAACGTGATTCTGTAACTCTTCCATTGTCCCTTTAGGGTCTGCAATGGTAGGGCTCTTATTGGAAAGTTTATTAGTCACATCCACTAGAGAGCCAGTGTACACCTTAGTATCAGCTTTCTCTTCCGGGTCAGTGGAGAGCGGGTTAGCAGGGGTGGCGCTAGGGTTAACATTCTTCTTCAAATACTGTTGTAAATACTGCCCTGAGGTTCCCAATAAAGAAGGGTCTACCCCCGCCACAAGTTTAGAAGCTACAGCGATTTTAGCTAAATTAGGGTCAGCCATCATAGGCAATTCAGCGGTAGCTTTCAGACTATCCAGACGGGCTTTAAGGGTATCAGCGCTAATTTGTCCAGAGAAGAACTTATTGCGGTTATCAATGGAATCAAAAATAGGTTTAGAAATACTATCTACATAATCACCGCCAGCAGCGCCCCTGATTTTCATTGTCTGCGCCATAATGCTGTCCTTAATAGCATTAGCTTCTGACATAGCTTGCTCATTAGTAATAGAGCCTGCTGCTAGTTTCTTACCAATCTCATCCAATTGAGTTTGTGTATGGGCGTAAACGTTAGCGCCGAAGTCTGCTGTAGCCTGTTGAGCGTACATTTTATTTTTCTTAAGCTGTAAATCAGCAGCAGCATTAGCACGCTGCACACGGGATGCCGCAATACTCTCTGCCTGAGCTTGAATGCTCATTTTCTGCTTCTGAATGTCCAGTTGCTGGCTATAAAATTTCATTTCCCCGATTTGCTGTTGACGTTGGCGATAGAGGTTAAGGCCATTCTCTTGTTCTTCTGGAGTCATGCTCGGGGTGATAAACCCATCAGCAGTTGCGCTCTTAGTATCTGTTACAATCTGCTGGTCTACGGCTGTCCCTTTAGCAAGCGTATCCCCTAATCCGTCGGTAGTTGTTACGTCTTTAGTGAATCCTGTAAGCTTCTCTGTGAGATGGGGGTTGTTAGCAATAGCGGAGTTATACAAAGCCCGCTGTCTGCGCTGCGCCTCAGCGTGTGACATAGAGCCTTGCGCCACAGCGGCATCCAGAGCTGTAAGCTTCTGACCATAATTACTAATAACACCTGCATCTTTAGCAGCTTGGGCTTTCTTGGCTCCTGCTTCAAAGCCCTGAGCCAGCCCCCCAAATACATTACTAATTGCATTTAATGCCCCGCCGCCTACCGCCGCTGTAATAGCGCTGGGAGCTGGAGCTACGGCCTGTTGTGGGGAGACGCCACCACTAACACCGCCACCAATATCAGAAGTATCGAATAAACCATTTGCCATTTTAATATTCCTCTCAATAATTAATGTAAGTTGTAATCAGAATCTAAGAGCTTGCCATCAATAGAAGCTTTAAGGGAATGCTCAATATAGGTGAGCTGCTCAGAAAGATTGCGGATATCTTCAATTGCTTGCCGGTCATGTGTCACAATAGCTTTCATGTGAGCACCAGAAAGAATAATGAAATTGGATTCCACAATCTTCAATGCTTCTTCAGGCATAATATCGAGAGGGAAAGGAATCAGATTATAGCTCATAAATGTATATTCTCTTTTTATTATTAAAACATCGTCTCATCTGAGACATACTCAACATCTTCTAGGAGCGTTTCCCCAAAACAGTAGTGACATTTCAAGCGGCGCTTCCCTGTGTCCTGCCGCTCTTCATCCCCCCATTCATTCTTAATATAACGCCACACTATATGTTTATGTTTAGCGTCTAATAAGGTGATGGTTTTACAATGTGGGCATTGCCAGTTCTTACGCCGTTCTCTTACTTCAGCATGGCGCTTCTTATCCACGCTCTCCAATCCAAAATCAATTAAATCTTTCAGGATGTACGCTGCTGTAAATGTCCCATTGAGCCGCATTATTACATCCTCAGGAAAGCCTTTAATCTGGATGCGTTTACCAATGAAATACACATTCATCCTTTTCTCAATTACTACACCTTTGTAAGCATAAATAGAGTAGCCATTACGTGTAGAATATTCAGGGGTGGTGTCACTGTATCTGTCTTTTCTGCGCTCTCTGCTCTTTCTGAGGGGCACGCGCTGCCGCTTAAATTCTGGGGCTTTAAATAGCACTATCTTTCCTCTTTGTGAGGGGCATCCTTGCCCGTTGTAAATTATTCCTCAGTATCTTCTTTAGGAGCCTTGTTAAACATAGAGGCCCACGCTTTATAATTAGCGCGTTCTTCTGAGGTGATGTCTGGTACTTTATCAAGCCATTTGTTAGTGTCTTCTGGAGTGGCCCATTTAGACGCTTCCATAATCTTGCGTAACAGACGGTCATCACCATCTTGCACTTTCTGTTTAACCATCCCCCACCACATCTTAGAGGCTTCCGGGTCATCCTTATAGAGTGACATAGCAAGTTGGGCCATCTTAATTTGATAGGCTAGTTGGTCATCTCCCAGCCCCTCGGCAATTAGAATACGGGAATGTTGGTTAAACACTTCCTGTATATCCTCTTTTCGGGTTTTATACTTGCTATTGATATCTTCAACTATCGCCCAATTAACCGCCCCGTTCTTAACAGGGAAGCCCAGAGCAATAGCGAAGGCTTCAGGGGTGGATATGTTGTCTGCGATAGTACCGCCAGCAGAAGCAAACTGCTTACGATATTCAAGAGCCAACATAGCTTTATAGCCATTGGAAGCACCGGAGGAGAGGTTAGCTACATCTCTCCACAATTGCCCCCACAACATAGGCTCAATCCCCTCCGCAACATCTCCATATCCCATTAACATTCCCGCTGTCCGAGTCAGGTTAGTAATGCGTGGATTGCTGCCAAAGATAAGAGAGCCTGCCGGGCTTTCAGTTACTAGCTTGCTGAATCCACCCTCATTAATCTTCCCTAAGAATTCCACCACCCCATAGGCGTTAATTGGATTCAGGGCGCTTACATCAATGCGAGAAGGATCTCCAGAGATAGCGGAAATAATACCGTTGACGCTGGCGCTTAACAGGCCATCCACTACAACATTACGCGCAAACTCATTTGTTGGTAGTTCATCTGAGAATAGGTTGTAAATGTCTTCTGTCCCAATTCCGTAGAGGAGGGATACAGATGCTGCCATCGCAGCACGATTCTTAAGTGGAATAGCTTTATTAGTTAACACGAGCTGAGCAAGTTTGACAGGCACTTGTAAGTATTGCGTAAACACCGACAGGGTATTCTGGTTCATCGCTAAGTTTCCAGAGCGTGAGAAATTACCTGTGAAATTACGGGCCTGGTGAGTTACATCGTCCAGGGCTGCTTTGGTAAGCAACTTGCCACCCTTACGAGCTTCACTGTAGTGAGCCATAAAGGAGGATGCCTGAACCATATATTCACCAGCATCAAAACCAATCTTACGAGAACCGGCTACTACAGTTTTCCCTACGGTAATAGGGGCTTTAGCAACCTTCTTCAACTTACTGTCACGTGCTGCCTTCATTGTTTTCACTGAGGCGTCAACGGTTGTATCTACTAGCCCTTTAGCTAGGTCATGCTTATTAATCCCTTTAGTGATGGAGCTTTCTTCCAGCGCCTTCATCATATCCTCCCACTCTCCCTTGCTGCGCCCGAACGTCTTCAGGACAGCCTCAGGAATACCACCATTCATTAGGTGGTGAGTAATAAGAAGGAGGTTGTCTCCAATCAAATGGCCTGTGTACGCAGGGAAACGAGTAGCTAACAGGATTACCTGAGAGGATTGCATAACTAATTGGCGTAGGGGGTTAAGAGCAATCTGTAATACAAACGGAACAGACTTCACTTTATTAACAGGAGATGCTTCTGAGGCTCCACGTAAAATACGCTCCACCTTACCAAAGCCGTTTGTTCCCGCCATCTCAGCAAAGCTGTTAGCGATTGACTTATAACCATCATCGATTAAGTTAGTATATCCATTCTCCATAGCCCTGATATACTCAAAGGTAGCCCTAGCGTCTGCGGCTTGTTTGGATGTACCTTTAATCTCAGACACATTAGAAGGATAGACAGTGCGCCCATGATGAGTAGGCATTACATCAGAGTAGGTAGCCATGAGGCGCTTTTTAGATGTTTCCAGCCAGTCACGATAGGAGACACGAGAACTAATAGCGTTAATGCTATTCATCATCGCTTCCCCCGGGGACTCAATGTGTACAGCATCAAGCTCCATATTACTACCCGTAGCATCTTCTAAACGTTTTCCACGGATACGCTGAGCACTTAACCCACTGGCTGTATGCAATTGCGTATTCGCTTTCTCATAGTCCTCTCCTTTAAGGTCATTTCGGAAACGATATTCCCCCGGAGAGGTGGTCTTATATCGTTCAATGGCCTTGTTAGCTGAGGGAATATCCGGGGCAGTTGCTACAGTTTTCCATATTTCATTTCCGTTACTATCTTTCAGAGGGGAACCATTATCATCAAATAGTTTACGCTCAATGAAGTGAGGCTGCTTATAGCGTACCGCGTAATATCCATGCCGATACGAAAGGATTGGCTCACCGTGGCTCAGGGGGCGAATGTAACCAGCATCAGCGCTGTTATGGTTGATTACATGTTGCACTTTGATACCATCAATATCCATTACATCAGCGGCCTCAGCAATGCTTTTGTTTCCTGCATACATCTCATCAAGCTCAGCTTTTGACAAAGTGCGCACTTCATCTTTGATTGGGTCATAGGCTCTAACACCATCCCCTACTTGAGAGCGTTTAACAGGACGGGCAACAACATCAAACCCCGTATCCTTATAAGTTAGTTTGCCATACCCACGAGCTTTATAGCTCTTAACTAAATCAGCGTTAGTTAAAGCCCAAAGGGTATCCTGAGTTTTCCGGAAGCTCTGAAATCCAGCTATCTCCTGAGCACTCCATCCCTCAGCCTTGAGAGTGACGGGAGAGAGAGATTGCCCTTTCAGGTTAGCCTCTTTAATACGACGTTCCATAGCGAAGTGTCGCTCTGCTGGAATCTTCTTAACCGTATCCACAAAAGGCTTAGATATTTCCATCAGCTTAGCTGCTACACGGTCGCTCTGAATATCTCCTAATACAGCGCCTTTGAGGAATTCAGGAGAGAACATAGAAGCAGGGTCAATCACCTGAGAGGTGAGGGAACCATGTCCAGTTTTACCATTAGCAAATTCAAAGCGGTTAAGCACATTGAATATTGAGCTAACGCCAAACTTCTCAAATTGTGTATCCGCTAAATCACTGGCGTTGTATTCATAACGCTGATTAACTTGAAGGAGAAAATCCCCTTTAATCTGCGTGTTGTTACCTCTCAGGAGTTGATTCTGAGCTGCCCGATCAATGGGGATATATTCATCACCATTACGCATCAGGATAGTAATGTCGTTCTCATCTACACCATATTTACTTAATGCAAACTGAGCTTGATTAAACGCATCCTGTACGTTAGCCCAACCACTATCTGTAGGGCCATATACAGCGGAGATGTGCAACCCGCCATCAGGAGCTTCTGTAATAGCGGACATCTCTTTCCGTGACGCCATCCCTGTAGCATTAAAGAAATCATTAGACACGTTAGCGGCTAAAGCTTGTTTCTCACGTTGGGAGATATGGGGAGAGGCGGTATTAGTGACAAGGTTAATAATGTCATTGTCTGCCATCTCAGCGATATCAGAGGCAATCTCTGGACGATGTACTTTATTTTTTACTGAACCGTCTACACTGCCGGGTTGCGGGGCTAGATCTCCTGCCACTGCCTCTGTGCGGCTAGTACCGTAAAGCGCTTCTGCTACATCCCCGGTTTCATCTGCTTCAGCCATTGTGTGAAGCTGGCGGGCTTTTTCCGGGTTGGCATCCTTAATCACCTGTGAAGGGGAGGTAGGTTGAATATGGCTTTGTTGAATAAATCGAACTTTTGCTGAGTTGAAGGATCAGATCACGCATCCTCCCGACAACACAGACCATTCCGTGGCAAAGCAAAAGTTCAGAATCACCAACTGGTCCACCTACAACAAAGCTCTCATCAACCGTGGCTCCCTCACTTTCTGGCTGGATGATGAGGCGATTCAGGCCTGGTATGAGTCGGCAACGCCTTCATCACGAGGAAGGCCCCAGCGCTATTCTGATCTCGCCATCACCACCGTTCTGGTGATTAAACGCGTATTCCGGCTGACCCTGCGGGCTGCGCAGGGTTTTATTGATTCCATTTTTGCCCTGATGAACGTTCCGTTGCGCTGCCCGGATTACACCAGTGTCAGTAAGCGGGCAAAGTCGGTTAATGTCAGTTTCAAAACGTCCACCCGGGGTGAAATCGCACACCTGGTGATTGATTCCACCGGGCTGAAGGTCTTTGGTGAAGGCGAATGGAAAGTCAGAAAGCACGGCAAAGAGCGCCGTCGTATCTGGCGAAAGTTGCATCTTGCTGTTGACAGCAACACACATGAAGTTGTCTGTGCAGACCTGTCGCTGAATAACGTCACGGACTCAGAAGCCTTCCCGGGCCTTATCCGGCAGACTCACAGAAAAATCAGGGCAGCCGCGGCAGACGGGGCTTACGATACCCGGCTCTGTCACGATGAACTGCGCCGCAAAAAAATCAGCGCGCTTATTCCTCCCCGAAAAGGAGCAGGTTACTGGCCCGGTGAGTACGCAGACCGCAACCGTGCCGTTGCTAATCAGCGGCTGAGCGGAAGCAATGCACGGTGGAAATGGACAACGGAATATAACCGTCGCTCGATAGCGGAAACGGCAATGTACAGAATGAAGCAGTTGTTGGGAGATTCACTGACGCTGCGTGACTACGATGGTCAGGTAGCGGAAGCTATGGCCATGGTGCGTGCGTTGAACAGGATGACAAAGGCTGGGATGCCAGAAAGCGTGCGTATTGCCTGAAAATCCAGCCAGCTACAGGGTCGTTCGCAAGAAATCTTATTTATTCAACAAAGCCGTTGAATATCTGTCGCAATGAATCGACGTTGCCAGCTACGCTCTACAGCACTAGCAGCCTCTCCTGCTTCATCAATTACACCAGCCACTTTAGCTGCCTTTCCTGCTGCCTTAAATCCGCCCTTAATCAAAGAGCCAATGCCAACTATATCTAACAGCCCCATAATGTTATCTACATATTTTTCTGTAACAGTATAAGAACCATTCTCTACAATCTGTTGAAGCGCTTCATAATTGGATTGGTCGATTGAGTCCGGGAGTAGAATCGTCTTCCCCTCAGAGGAGAGGGCATTAGACAGGGCTGTTAATGCAGCGCTACGTTCTTCCAGAGGAAGGCTGTTAAACTTCTCAGCCATAGCAGCGCGTGAGCTACCGGGGAGAAAGAAAGCTTTAAGCGCTTCTCCACCAGTGCCACCCATAGCTGTTTCTAGCCCGGCTTGTTTAGCACCAGATACCAAAGGGAGGATATCTTCCGCCATTGCTGAATAGTCGGCTACAGCGTTGCTCTTTTGCTTCATAGCGTTGAGCGTTTTCTGCTGCTCACGTTGAGCGGTGATTGCTGAGGAAATACCAGCGGCCCAAACCTCCCTTAAATCTGCTGCCTCTTCTGTCTGATTAGGGGTGACCTGTACAGCCTCCTTAGTACCTAACAGAGCGCGTGGGTTATACATTGGGTTGCTGCGGTCATTCACTGCATGGATTGCACTCTGTTTCCATTCATCGGAGATGGAAGGGTCCGCTAAGTATTGGGCTGTAGTGCGCTGTTTAGCTGCCTGTTCTGTAGCTGTAACCTGCTCCGTAATATCCTGCATTGTAGGGCTGCTGCCATGATTAACCAGCTCAGAGTTAACAGCCTGATAAGTTGCCATCTGCTGCATAGGGTCATTAGAATTGAGAAGAGCTACAGTAGCAGCCTGATTTCGATTAGAAGGGGTTGAGGTAGCAGGGGGAGGAGTTTCTCCTACAGCGTCAACATCCTGAAAATCTTCAATCTGGTAGTCCTGCCCATCCTCAAAATCATCAATAGAATATTTATTATCTGCCATTTATATTATCGCTCCATTGAAGGGGGAAGAGTTTCATAAGGAAATTGATTGTCAGGATAGTTAACTTCATAGCGTGTGGTTTCTTTCTTGCCTTTGTCTTCATCAAAGAGAGTTACTTTACGCTTGATGAGGCGGAAGGCTTCCAGCCATTTAAAGATTGCCGCCACTTCTTCTATTTCATCCATGCCTGTGCGTTTACACACAGAAAAATAGGAAACTCTCACATCACCATAGCGATTAGCAAGGGAGGCCATATAAGCAAATACAATACGATGTTGCGGAGGGAAGGGGATGGTGTTTCCTTCATAGATAAAAGAAGGAATATCCAGAATACTCCAAATGCGGAAAGGGGATTTGCATCCCTCAAATAAATCAGACATGTGTATATTCTCTTGTAATGTTATTTTAAATCTTTCAGCATGTAATAGAGGGCCATCACCTGCGTTTTACTGGCTGACCAAAGCTCAGGGAAATAGATAAGAAGGGCCATTATTATTTACCCTCACGCAGTTTCTTAAAGAAATCCACTCCAGCATTAACGCTCTGTAATGGAGAAACATTCTCTGTTTTCCCTACATGCTTCCCTCGAATCATATCCATCTGCTCATGCTTAGACATGGAGTCTACAGACTGCATTCCTTCCAGTGGATCAAAATACTTCTTAGCCTCTTCCTGCTTACGAGCGTGGGAGAAGAAGTCTTTAGCCTTGCTCAAATCAAAGCCGCCATATTGATTGCGTAATGTTGTAGTGGTTGCAATGGCTCGCTTCTCTTCTGCTACGCGCTGAGCATCAGCAGCTACAGCCGCCATAGCATCTTCACGAGAATAACCAGCTTCAATAAGTTTCTGTACCATCTCTTCAAACGGGTATGCCATATTATTTTCCTTTTCTTTTTGATATGTCTTTAAACGCTTCCAGCAGCTCTGCGAGCGTGTCTAATTCTTCTGCTGTAAAATGTATGTCAGCAGCTACAGCGTTCAATGGGGAGCAATAGCGGCGCTCATACAATGATGTCTCAATGCCAGTGAGGAATAATGCTTCACTGATTATCTGACAATGCTTGCTGTCCATTAGGGGATATTTAGTTGAAAGGGCATAAGCAATGCCAAAGGGGGAATACTTAGCTGCTTCTTCTTCATTTAGTAGTTTAATGCTATGTTCTGTATAATTCATCAGGAGCCTTTATATTAATTATGTTGCCCGATAATGGTTGACAGGGGAAATCCTCTCAGAACGCGATACAGGAGCTTCTACGGGGTGTTTAGAGAGGGGGTTAGTCTGCATATTCAAATGGCATGAATTCATTATATGCGTATTGTTTATGATAGCTTTTCTTATACTCAGTCGGGCTTTGTTTGTTAGGATATTTCCTTGCTGCTCTTGAACGAGCATCATCTGGATTATAAGGGGAGCGTTTAACTTGAGGGAAACTGCCCTTAAAGGGGTCGATGTCGGAAACCAGTTTGATTAATTCATTCATTATCATAAGCTCCGACAATCTCTAAATAGTTTTTAAGAAGAGAGAGAAGAATCAGGCTTGGGCTTTTATCTATCTGCTTACAATGTTCTTTCAAAGGCTCACGCATTGCCGGAGGTATTCTTATTTGTAAACGCTTAAGGGATGCGGCTGTATTCATTTTCTCTTCCCCCTATTATTGATTGCCAGTGGTTAGCTCTAGAATGGAGAGTAAATAGCGAACGCTCTGCTTATTAAAGGGCTTGCCTTGTGGAGTGAAAACTCCGCGAGCATTGAGGACATTTGACAGGGCCTGATAGCCATAACCAAAGGTGAGTAGTTCTTCCACAATAGGACGTACAGTCTGCTGGTATTTCTCAGCGGAAGCTTGACGTGATTTAGTTAAGTGTTCAGAAGTAGGGCGCGTATAAGTGAAGGTCATAGTATAAATCCTATAAGAAATTTCCCTATAGCGCTGACAGAAAGGATGTATGCGATGATCTTCCAGTCAAGCCAAGCTAAGGTGATTAAGTCGTAAATATATTGTGCATATTTATTTTTTAGTTTCATATTATAAAGGTATCAAAAGTGTGTCTGAATGTAGGCGGGGGAGAGGAGGTCTGAGGGGGAGCTCAGCTTCTGAGCCATCTTACACCGAATGGCAGTACGATATAATCTAGTTCTCCTCTCCCCCGGATAGATAGAGCCGGATACACTCAGGCGACCAAACCCTTACGCATCCATCACCGGGCAGAGCTATCTGCGGCTAGGCTCTTTGAATTATTAAGGCCATAAATAACTAATTAAGAAGAAAGTAGTGGCAACTAAATAGAGGAATGGCTCCATCACTTAGCCTCCCCTTCTACTTTATCAGCGTGCTCTTTACGCCAGCGGCGAATGTTACTCTCTAATGAATTGATAGCCGCATCAACAAACATACAAGTGAAGGGGCCATATTCTTTATTACCAATAAAGAGAACGTCTTTATCTAAGGCACATTCTTTCTCATTAGATTTCCACTCAGCATAACCAATCAATTGAGGAAGCGTATCGCAGAAGGTAGAGAAGTTGAGCCACAGAGGGTGGATAGTGCAATCTTTGTAGGAGGCATACTTAGGGTGATTCCCATATACCCGCCGAATCATATTAGACCATGCAGAGTATTCACGAGTAACCTTTCCGTTAATGCGTGTAGGATGATTCCCTTCTCCGATACAACCAACTCCCATAAAGGTGGGCTTCATCTTATCCTCTACTTTACCCGCTTTAATGGATGAAGCTTTAACTACCTTGAGAGAGCCAGTGTTAAGAAATTCAACAGTGATGTGTTTAGCATTCTTGTATTCAACAATACGAATGTCGCCGCAGTTGTTGGTTGGGATAATGTCGCCTACAGAGATTGAACGAGGGATGTAAGACATATTGATTTCCTTTTATTGTTATTTGTATTAGGAAGAAATGTTATTTGGTTAGTTTATAATGTTGCATCAGGAGATTTACAATCAAAGCAGCTACACTGGTTCCTTTGTTGTGAGCTTCTTTTGCCATTGTATCGAACAGGATTTGGGGAAACTTTAAGTGCATGTTAATTTCCTTACGCGTTACGGAAGAATTCACCTTCCGGGAGGAGGGTGTATACCAGTTCATCCTCGTTATTGATGTACATATCAAACAGGCGATTGATGAAAGCCCATTTAATATCGAGCATTAAATGCTCTCTGGAGATATTTAAGTGGGCCATAAGCTCAGACATGGGGACGCTCCCGGAAGGAGCACGCAGCGCTTTCATAAGGGGGATGATCTTCATCTTTTCTTTTTCCTTATTATTGATGATAGTATTAATTAATATTGCCTAATGTATGGGTCATACGGAAACTCAGCATTCATCTCAGCTTCAATCTGTTTTAATGCTGGAGAGGAGAACTTCTTCATCAGTTTATCCTGTGCATCAGATACTGCTTTAAGGTACTTATCCGCTTCTACGAGCTTCCCTTCAATAGCAAGTTTACGAATTATCTCTTTATCCCCTTTAGTAAATGGAGCTGGAGAAATTACACAAGAGGGCACGCATCCATACTTTTCATAATCCTTAGCATCCTGAGCGAAATCAAATGATGTACGCTGAGAGAAGTTACCGCGTTCAATATGATATGACAGGCTGCGAATGACGCTTTCACATTTACGCAAGATGTAGCGGCAATATCTCTCCCCCGGAATAGCATCACCTTTAAGCTCACGTTTAGCAGTGAACAGTCTTTGAATGCTTTCTACTGACAGAGATTCTAAATGGGCAAGAACAAACAAGAGCTGATTACGCGGAACAGTTGTGTTGTCCCCTGCCTCATTCAAGCGTAACGCTCCGGTCACTACATCATCAATGACTGACGGTAGGATAGCTACTGATTTAATTTCGGCAGTAGTAGTTCTAACATCTTTACGCTCTAGGTTTTGGAAGATAGAGCAATACGGGTTAAGAATCTCTTTAGGCTTACGCCCTTTACCTTTTTTAATTTCGGCAGTAGTAGTATAAGTCCCTTTCAAAGGGAGGCCAGTTAAAGCCTCTGTCACCGCTGGTGACACATCGTAGCCTTCTGGTAGACAGTAATCTAAAGGGTTAATAATCTCGCCTGTAAGAGAGTCTACAAAAACATCTTCACACTTAACAATCATAGAGGGCTTACCTTATTATTATAATTATATTAAGCCATAGCTGTTTACAGTGACTAAGGACAATATGTCCACTGAGTAAGGACAATATGTCCTCCTATTATATTAATTAAATCATTATTAAATAATAAAGAGATAACAGAATGCCTGCGGCGCAGACGCGGGAAGCTATTCAGCAACTAGGGTTGCTTCATAAGCTCCCAAGAGATAGAAGATTAATGTGCTCGATAGAGCGTATGATTGAGTCTTACATGTTTCTTACTTTTTTCATACCCTATATGTATATACACTCCAAAAAAGTCGATTTGTGCAAAACCATTTTTAATTTATTTTTCATCTGTATGTTTTATAAGGAAATTTATTTTCACTTAAAAGGGGAGTGCAGCTATGCTGCGTCTATAGGAGGTATGCAGTTAGGAGGGGGAATGGAGAAGGTCAAGGGCGACGCAGGGGCAAGCCCCCGCACCCCCTACGCAACAATCTATCCTCATGGCTGGAGGCCATTCGTCTATCTTGAGCAAAAGCATCCATCTTTTCTGCGTAGTATGTATTATGTGTGCAGCTATGCTGCGTCTATAGGAGTTAAGTTAACAGGAGACTCTGTAATCAATTCAATGATAAAAATAAGAAAAGGTATTCCCTGTTATCCTAAAGCTGCCTATAGGCTCTTTGAGAGCGTTTTAGAGGGGGTCTTTATTGGTACTAATTTCGCCAGTCATTTTGTATATAAACTTCTCCGTAGCATCTAAAAACGCGGCTTTATTTTTGCCAAGAAGTTTACATTTGGTTATGGAGTCAACTTGGATAATAATATTGCGTGCAAGCTCTTCTTCGTAGTTATATTCACTCATAAGCTTATTGATAATCCATCTTGAGTTTCTTACCCTGCAAATAGAGCTATGTATAAATCCCGCGATTACTAGTGATAGCCATGCAGAAAAGAGTACCCCTAAGATGATAAATATCGTCGTGACCACATTAACCCCCTGCAATCTCACCTTAACTAGATAAGAGTTCATTGTATCAATGCATACTATGTCCGGGCTATTAATTTAAGTTGGCTTTCTTGCGTTAGGTGTCACATATGCTGTGATAAAAGTGAGATAAAACTGTGATAATGCGTATCCCGCCAGGCGATGAAGAAGCGACGACCCTGCGGGAGGCTTGTGCTAACAAGCCACTTGCCTTAAGCTGGCAGAATTACAGAAGTTTATTGTAACGATGACTCGGGGTGCCCTTCTTCGTTGAAGGCTGAGAAATACCCGTACCACCTGATCTGGATAATGCCAGCGTAGGGAAGTCAGAGACCGCAGGGTCATTGCTTCTACCTCGTCTGGCGGGAGCAAACCATGCCTGAGCTGCTGAATCCCGCGCCTGTCGCGCACCTGCGCCATCTGCTGCGCGCCCATTCCCCCCTTGTGCACTGCATGACCAATGATGTGGTGCAGACCTTTACCGCCAACGTTCTGCTGGCCGTCGGCGCCTCGCCGGCGATGGTGATCGATCCCCGCGAAGCGGCGCAGTTTGCCGCTATCGCCGATGCGCTGTTAATTAACGTCGGTACCCTGACCGAAGATCGCGCCGTGGCGATGCGCGTCGCGGTGGAACACGCCCGTCAGGCCGGAAAGCCCTGGACGCTGGATCCGGTGGCGGTCGGCGCCCTGACCGTGCGCACGGCCTTTTGTCATGAGCTGCTGGCCCTGCAGCCGGCGGCCATTCGCGGCAATGCCTCTGAAATTCTGGCGCTGGCCGGGATGAGCGCCGGCGGGCGCGGGGTGGATACCACCGATACGGCCGCCGCGGCGCTGCCGGCGGCCCAGGCGCTGGCTCGTCGGCTGGCAACCGTGGTGGCGGTCACTGGCGAGGTGGACTACGTCACCGACGGCGAGCGGGTGCTCAGCGTGGCGGGGGGTAATCCGCTGATGACCCGGGTGGTGGGCACCGGCTGCGCGCTGTCGGCGGTGGTGGCGGCGAGCGCGGCGCTGCCGGGAGACCGGCTGGAAAACGTGGCCGCCGCCTGCGGGCTGATGAAGCAGGCCGGGGAGATCGCCGCCCGTCAGGGAGGCCCTGGCAGCTTTATTCCGGCGTTTCTCGACGCGCTGTATCAGGAGGTGCAGGGATGAAACGCATCAACGCCCTGACCATCGCCGGCACCGATCCCAGCGGTGGGGCCGGTATCCAGGCCGATCTGAAAACCTTCTCCGCGCTGGGGGCCTATGGCTGCTCGGTGATCACCGCCCTGGTGGCGCAGAATACCCGCGGCGTGCAGTCGGTCTATCGCATTGAACCGGATTTTGTGGCCGCGCAGCTCGACTCGGTGTTCAGCGATGTGCGTATCGATACCACCAAAATCGGCATGCTGGCGGAGACCGATATTGTGGAAGCCGTGGCCGAGCGGCTGGCGCGCTACCGGGTGGCCAACGTGGTGCTGGATACCGTCATGCTGGCGAAAAGCGGCGATCCGCTGCTGTCGGCCTCGGCGGTGGAGACCCTGCGTCAACGATTGTTGCCGCAGGTGTCATTGATCACCCCGAACCTGCCGGAAGCGGCCGCGCTACTCGATGCCCCCCATGCGCGCACCGAGCGCGAGATGCTGGAGCAGGGGCGGGCGTTGCTGGCGCTGGGCTGCGGCGCGGTATTAATGAAGGGCGGCCATCTCGACGACGCCGAAAGCCCGGACTGGCTCTTCACCCGCGAAGGGGAACAGCGGTTTACCACGCCTCGCGTGCAGACCAAAAATACCCACGGCACCGGCTGCACGCTCTCCGCCGCGCTGGCGGCGCTGCGCCCCCGTCATGCGGACTGGGCGGCCACCGTCGCCGAGGCGAAGGCCTGGCTGTCGGCGGCCCTGGCGCAGGCCGACTCTCTGGAAGTGGGCCACGGCATCGGGCCGGTGCACCATTTCCACGCCTGGTGGTAAATGGCAGCGCAACGGGACAGCAGAATCTCCTGAAAAAATGGCCCCCCGGCTGGAAAATAGGCTAAGTCGGTACCAGGCTTAACCTGCCCAAAAAAATTGGGTTGGGATAATGCATGCCGGCTTCGGCCGGCCTTACGGGAGATTGCTATGACTGATATTACGCAGTTGCTGGGCAAAGATGCCGAGAGCCTGTTGCAGCACCGTTGTATAACCATTCCGGCCGACCAGCTGTATCTGCCTGGGGCAGATTATGTTGATCGGGTGATGGTGGATAATAACCGACCACCGGCGGTGCTACGCAATATGCAGACCCTGTACAATACCGGACGCCTGGGGGGAACCGGCTACCTTTCCATTCTGCCGGTTGACCAGGGCGTGGAGCACTCGGCGGGCGCCTCCTTCGCCGCCAACCCGCTGTACTTTGATCCGAAAAATATCGTCGAGCTGGCGATCGAAGCCGGCTGTAACTGCGTGGCGTCGACCTACGGCGTGCTGGCCTCGGTGTCGCGCCGCTACGCGCATCGCATCCCTTTCCTGGTGAAGCTCAACCATAACGAAACGCTGAGCTACCCCACCGAATACGACCAGACCCTCTACGCCAGCGTTGAGCAGGCGTTCAATATGGGGGCGGTGGCCGTGGGAGCGACGATCTATTTCGGCTCGGAACAATCGCGTCGTCAGATAGAAGAGATTTCCGCCGCCTTTGAGCGGGCCCATGAGCTGGGCCTGGTCACCGTGCTGTGGGCCTATCTGCGCAATTCGGCGTTCAAGAAAGATGGCGTCGACTATCATGTCTCCGCGGACCTGACCGGTCAGGCCAACCACCTGGCGGCCACCATCGGCGCCGATATCGTTAAGCAAAAAATGGCGGAGAATAACGGCGGCTACAAAGCGGTTAACTTCGGCTATACCGACGATCGGGTGTACAGCAAACTGACCAGCGATAACCCCATCGATCTGGTGCGCTACCAGCTGGCCAACTGCTATATGGGCCGCGCCGGGCTGATTAACTCCGGCGGCGCGGCGGGCGGGGAGACCGACCTTGCCGACGCGGTGCGCACAGCGTTGATCAATAAACGCGCCGGCGGTATGGGGCTGATCCTTGGTCGCAAAGCGTTTAAGAAATCGATGGCTGACGGCGTGAAGCTGATCAATGCCGTGCAGGACGTCTACCTTGACGGGAAAGTGACTATCGCCTGATAAGCACGAGTATCGTTGGGATCCCCGGTGGCGCGACGCGCACCGGGGTTACCGTTGTGTATGCGCCTTCAGGCCGCGCCGTTACCGCGTCAGCAGCCAGCGGGCGGTATGTTCATCGGTCACCAGACCATTGATCCAGCCGCCTTTAAGGGCCGCCAGGATCGCCGGTCGTTTGTATTCTCCACAGGCCGCGGCAATACGCGGGCAGTGGTTCTGACGGATATCATAGCTGGTGATCATGCGGTTGATCTCGCTGTCTACCACGTGGCCTTCCGCATCGATAAACCGTCCGAGGATCTCTCCGATGCCGCCGCGCGCGGTCAGCTCATCCATTTGCGCCTGATTGATAAACCCGTCTTTAAAGATCGGACTTTGCGTGCCCAGGGGACCAATGCCGACAAAAATCACGTCCGCCTCTTGGGCGACGCCGGAGACGCTGCGGAATAAGCGGTTGGTGCACCACATCTCATGCTCCTCCGCGCTCTGGGCGTAGCGCGGCGCCGGCCACTGATAGTACTTGGCCTTAATTTTGCGGGTCAGCAGCAGGGGCACGTCATCGTAATAATTGCACTGCCCGTCGGCGTTCATGGCGCTGATCAGCGCCACGCAGCGGGTATTCAGGCTGTCAAAATCGATGCGCTGCAGCGCTTTTTTCAGGGTCAGGCCCGAGCCCAGGCCGATGATTTTCTCCTTATCATCCTGCAGATAGCGAGCCATCAGCTGATAGCAGCCAAACGACACGCTGTCGAGGGTGCTTTCTTCGCTAAAGGCGGGGACCACATTGCACTCGAGAAGCCGGTACTTTTCCTGCAGCAACTGCGCATAATCGAGGCAGTTTGCTACCGGATGGTGCAAATTAATCGACACTATCCCTTCTTCTTTCGCGGCGGCGATCAGCCGTTGCACCACCGGTCTGGAGGTGCCCAGCTGGCTGGCGATCTCGCTCTGATTCTGACCGGCGATGTAGTACATCCATGCGGCACGCACCTTCTGATCCAACCGGATATCGTCTTCTTTACTCATGGTTTCCCGCCCTAAGTTGCTGACCAGGGCTCGCAATTGGCCCGGCGAATACCCGCATTCTCGCCGTGGTTGGCATAACTGGCAAGCTTTTGCTCTTTTCTGGTCATTTGTAATTTAATTGGGTAATTGTTCTTTTGTGATCCGTGGCTCTTATTTTGGTCAAATGATCAATTACAGTGGCGCCATCAACTCAAGGAGAACAGAACATGAACAATCAATTCACATGGCTTCATATCGGTCTGGGTTCTTTTCATCGCGCGCATCAGGCGTGGTATCTGCATCGTCTGATAGCGTCCGGGGATAAGCGCTGGCACATCGCGGCAGGAAATATTCGTAACGACGCCGAGCAGGTGGTGCAGGCGCTGGCGGCGCAGGGAGGACGTTACGTCCTGGAGACCGTCAGCCCGGAAGGGGAGCGCGACTATGAAGAAATTACTTCTATCCAGAAATTGCTGCCGTGGCAGGCCGGGCTGCAGCCGCTGATTAACGAAGGGGCGAACCCGCAGACCAAAGTTATCGCCTTTACTGTGACGGAAGGGGGGTACTACCTGAACACCCGCCATCAGCTGGAAACCAGTAACCCCGATCTGCAGGCCGACCTGCAAGGCGAGTGCAAAACTATTTATGGCACCCTCGCGCGGATCCTGGAGAAGCGCATGGCCGACGACGCCGGGCCGCTGACCCTGCTCAACTGCGACAACGTGCGCCACAACGGCGAGCGTTTCCACGACGGCATGGTCGAGTTCCTGCAGCTCACCGGCAAACAGGCGGTGATTGACTGGATGGCGGCCAATACCACCTGTCCGAACACCATGGTGGACCGCATCACCCCGCGTCCGGCGGCCGATCTGCCGGCCCGTATCAAAGCGCAAACCGGGATTGATGACAAAGCGCCGGTGATGGGGGAGACCTTTATCCAGTGGGTGGTGGAGAACCACTTCCGTGATGCCCGCCCGAACCTGGAAGCGGTCGGCGTGGAGATGGTCGAGTCGGTCATCCCGTATGAAGAGGCGAAAATCCGCATTCTGAACGCGTCGCACAGCTGCATTGCCTGGGCGGGAACCTTAATTGGCCAGCAGTATATTCATGAAAGCACGCTGACCGATGTTATCTACGCCATTGCCGACCGCTACGTCACGGAGGATGTCATTCCCTGCCTCGGCGATAACGGCATTGATCTGCCCACCTACCGGGATGTGGTGCTCAAACGCTTTACCAACCCCTATATCCAGGACACCAACCAGCGCGTCGCCGCCGACGGCTTCTCGAAAATTCCGGCGATGATCGCCCCCACGCTGCAGGAGTGCTATCAGCGCGGCGTCCGCCCTGAGGCGACCGCCATGCTGCCGGCGCTGTTCTTCGTCTTTATGGAGCAGTGGCATAAGGGAACGCTGCCCTATCAGTACCAGGACGGCATCCTGGATGCGCAGGCGGTGCATGAGATGTATGAGGCTCAGGATCCGGTGGCTGTCTATGCCCGCGATAAAGCCCTGTTTGGTGACCTCGCCAACAACGCGGATTTTCTGGCGCTGATGCGCGAGAAAGTCGCCGCCGTTTACACGCTGATTAAATAAAGAGGTGGCTATGTATCTGGGTATCGATCTCGGCACATCGGAAGTCAAAGCGCTGGTCATTGATGAGAACTATGAGGTTATCGCCAGCCATAGCGCGCCGCTGAGCATTCAGCGGCCCCATCCGCACTGGTCAGAACAATCACCGGAGCTATGGTGGGAGGCGACGGAGTACCTGATGAGCACGCTACGGGAAAAATGCGCGCAGCACTGGCCGGCCATCAAGGCGATTGGCCTCTCCGGACAGATGCACGGCGCGGTGTTGCTGGATGAAGAGGGGGAGACGATCCGTCCGGCCATTCTGTGGAACGACACCCGCTGCGCCGCAGAGTGCGCCGAGCTGGAGGCGATGGCACCGGAGCTGCATCAGGTGGCGGGCAACCTGGCGATGCCGGGCTTTACCGCGCCGAAGCTGCTGTGGGTGCGCCGTCATGAGCCGCAACACTTTCAGCGCACCGCCACGGTGCTGCTGCCGAAGGATTATCTGCGCTATCGGATGACCGGGAAGAAAGTCTCCGACATGTCGGACGCCGCCGGGACGTTGTGGCTGGACGTGGCGAAGCGCGACTGGTCCGACGCTCTGCTGGACAAGTGCGGCCTGTCGCGCAGCCACATGCCGACACTGGTCGAAGGCTGCGAGGTTTCCGCCACCCTTGATCCGCAGGTGGCGGCGCGCTGGGGGCTGAACGCCTCGGTGGTGGTGGCCGGGGGCGGGGGGGATAACGCGGTTAGCGCCATTGGCGTCGGCGCGGTCTCGCCGGGGGATGCGTTTATTTCGCTCGGCACCTCCGGGGTGCTGTTTGTGGTGACCGACGCCTATCGTCCGGCGCCGCAGTCGGCGGTACATGCGTTTTGTCACGTGCTGCCGAACCTGTGGCACCAGATGAGCGTCATGCTGAGCGCCGCCAGCTGTTTGCAGTGGTTCTGCCGCCTGACCGGCACCACGGAGGTGGCGCTGCTGGCGGAAATTGCCGAGCTCAGCGAGGAGGAGAAAGCCCACGCCCCGTTCTTCCTGCCCTATCTCTCCGGCGAACGTACCCCGCATAACGATCCTGACGCGCGCGGCATGTTCTGGGGCATGACCCACGCCAGCCTGCGCGCCCAGCTTGGCTACGCGGTGCTGGAAGGGGTGAGCTTCGGTATCAACGACGGCCTGCAGGCGTTGAAAGAGAGCGGTACGCCCATCGCGCAGTGCTCGCTGGTGGGCGGCGGCGCCCGCAGTCCTTTCTGGGCCCAGCTGCTGGCCGACATTCTCGCTATGCCGGTGGTGACCCATAAAGGGGGAGAGACCGGCGGCGCGCTGGGCGCGGCGCGGCTGGCCTGCCTGGCGGCGGGCAAACCGATTGCCGCGGTGTGTGAAAAACCGGAAGTCTGGCAGACCTGGCGTGCGGATCCCGTTCGCCACCACACCCTGATGCAACGCTACGCGCAGTTTAAAGACCTGTATTTAAACGACCTGAATTATCGGCAGCACTGATTTTCATCATAACAGCCGCTTCGTTGCACATCGCGGAGCGGCCACCCTGTACCCTGAAAACGAGGTCATTATGTCTATCAATAATAAACAGTGGCTCGGTTTACCCCTGAACCTGCTCTGGGGATACATCGCCATTGCCGTATTTATGACCGGCGACGGTTTTGAATTAGCCTTTCTGTCGCACTATATCAAAGCGCTCGGCTTCTCTCCGGCGGAGGCCTCCTTTGCCTTTACCCTCTACGGCCTGGCCGCCGCGCTGTCGGCGTGGATTTCCGGCGTGGTGGCGGAAATTATCACCCCGCTGAAAACGATGATGATTGGCTTCGTACTGTGGTGCGTGTTCCACGTGCTGTTCCTCGTTTTCGGCCTCGGTCACGCCAACTATGCGCTGATCCTGATTTTCTACGGCATCCGCGGCTTCGCCTATCCGCTGTTCCTCTACTCGTTTATCGTGGCGATTGTCCATAACGTCAAAAGCGACAATGCCAGCTCGGCCATCGGTTGGTTCTGGGCGGTCTATTCCATCGGCATCGGCGTGTTCGGCAGCTATATTCCGAGCTTCACCATTCCGCACATTGGCGAACTGGGGACTTTATGGCTGGCGCTGGCCTTCTGCGTCACCGGGGGCGTGATTGCCCTGGCTTCCCTGCGCCATATTCAAACGCCGCAGCATATGCAGAATCTCACCACTCGCCAGAAATTTTCCGAGCTGGGACGCGCCGCGACGCTGCTCTATACCAACCGCAATATTCTGCTGTCGAGCATGGTCAGGATTATCAATACCCTCTCGCTGTTCGGTTTTGCGGTCATTATGCCGATGATGTTTGTCGATGAGCTGGGCTTCACCACTTCAGAATGGCTCCAGGTATGGGCAGTCTTCTTCTTCACCACCATTTTCTCTAACGTGCTGTGGGGGATCCTGGGGGAAAAACTGGGCTGGATGAAGGTGGTGCGCTGGTTCGGCTGCATCGGGATGGCGCTCTCCAGCCTGGCGTTTTACTACATCCCTCAGCACTTTGGCCATAGCTTTGCGATGGCGCTGATCCCCGCCATCGCCCTCGGGATCTTTGTCGCCGCCTTCGTGCCGCTGGCCGCCGTGTTCCCGGCGCTGGAGCCGAAGCACAAAGGCGCGGCGATTTCGGTCTATAACCTGTCGGCGGGGATGTCGAACTTTCTCGCGCCGGCGATTGCCGTGGTGTTGCTGCCGTTCTTCAGCACCATCGGGGTGGTGATTGCCTACACCGCATTGTACGTGGTGGCCTTTTTCCTCTGCGCCTTTATCCGCGTGGAGCAGCCAGGGTTCTCCCACAAGGAAGCAACCGCCCGCGAGCAGGTTGAATTCTCTTAGGTGATGCGGCTGGCATGAAGCGCATGCCAGCCTTAATGAGGTGAACGAATGAGTATGCAGGCGGTTATTTTTGACATGGATGGCGTGATTATTGATTCCGAGGCGCTGTGGCGCCAGGCGCAGATTGACGCCCTCGCGCAGTGGGGGGCAACGGCGAGCGTGGATGAGTGTGAAACCCTGACCAAAGGCAAACGCCTCGACGAAATCGCCGGCACCTGGTGCCGCTATTTTCAGCTTGATCTCGACCCGCAGCGGCTTGAAGCCGCGATATTGCAGCGTATTACCGGCCTGATCGCCACCGAAGGCGAGCCGATGCACGGCGTGCATGAGGCGTTACGCTATTTTCGCGAGGCGGGCTATCAAATTGCGCTCGCCACGTCATCATCCCGCCAGGTTATTGCCGCTGTGCTGAACAAGCTCTCGCTCTGGCACTTTTTCGACGTGGTTTGCAGCGCAGATGATGAACCACGCGGCAAACCGCACCCGGCGGTGTACCTGACGACGCTGCGCAAGCTCAATCTCAACGCCAGCCAGTGCCTGGTGATTGAAGACAGTTACAACGGTTTTTGCGCGGCTCAGGCCGCTGGCATTCCAACGGCGGTTGTCGCCGAAGATAGCCGACAGGGGCGCTATCAGGCCGCTGTCGGCCGCTATCAAACCTTACCTGAACTACTGGAAGCGCTTAACGCCGAGCCAGCGGCGGTCGCATAACTTACGCTTTCGTGAGCGCAGAAAATCCCGGGATGTACACGGTCGGTCACTCTCTTTTCTGCGCTCACGCCCTTTTTTCTCCATGCCGATCCGCCTCACATTTCGCTCATCTTTTGTGAAAACAGTCACGTCTTGTTGTGCCAATGCCCAAATTTATGGCCTTGCTTAGCGGTGTTTGTCCGAGGCACTGCTACGTAATTGTGCTTAGATTATATATTGAAACGTATTTTCAATAATGTGAAACCGCTTTGCCGATTTACCTCTGTCGATCGGATTTGGCCGTGATAAGGATTGAGCATGAAAATTGAATCTGTGAATGTCACCGTTTTCCAGTATCCCACTCGTCGGGTTTCCGACAGCGCCGGGCACTCCCATCCGGGGGCTGAAAGCATGGCCAAAATGGCGATGCTGACCATCACCGCTGATGATGGGGCGCAGGGTTTTTCGTTTGCGCCTCCGGAAGTCGTGCGCCCGTTCGTGGTGAATACTTTTTTTCGCAAAGTGCTGGTGGGGCAGGACCCGTTTAACCGCGAGCGTATCTGGCAGGATCTTAACCACTGGCAGCGCGGCAGCGCACATCAGCTAACGGAGCGCGCGCTGTCGTTTGTTGAACAAGCGCTGTGGGACCTGATTGGCCGCAGCCTCAGGATGCCGGTCTACAAGCTGCTTGGCGGCTATCGCGACACCGTCCCGGCTTACGGTAGCACCATGTGCGGCGACGATCTACCGGGCGGCCTGTCGACCCCGGAAGAGTATGCCGCCTTTGCCGAAAAGCTGGTCGCCCGCGGCTACAAGGCCATCAAACTGCACACCTGGATGCCGCCAATCTCTTTTGCGCCCAATCCCAAAATGGATATTAAAGCCTGCGCGGCGGTGCGCGAAGCGGTAGGGCCGGATATTGACCTGATGATTGATGGCTATCACTGGTACAGCCGCGCCGAGGCGCTGTGGATCGGCAAAGCGCTGGAAAAACTCAATTTCGCCTGGTTTGAAGAGCCGATGGAGGAGGATTCGATGTCCTCGTACGCGTGGCTGGCGGAAAACTTGTCGATTCCCATCGTCGGGCCGGAGAGCTTCGGCGGCAAGCACCACATGCGCGCCGAATGGGTGAAAGCCGGAGCCTGCGACATTCTGCGCGCCGGCGCTAACGGCGTGGGGGGCATTACCCCGACCATGAAGGTGGCGGCGCTGGCGGAATCTTTCGGCATGGATTGCGAAGTCCACGGCAACGGCGCGGCAAGCCTGGCGGTGGTCGGCGCGATCCGTAACTGCCGTTGGTATGAGCGCGGCCTGCTGCATCCGTTCCTCGACTACGATGAACCGGCGGCCTATCTCAACAGCATTGTCGACCCGATGGATGATCAGGGATTTGTGCATTTATCACAACGTCCGGGCCTCGGCGAAGACATTAATTTTGCGTATATCGAAGCCAATACCGTTAGCCACGACTGATTTAAAAAAATAAATGCCCGATGGCGCTGCGCTTATCGGGTCTGCGGCCCGGTAGACCGGATAAGGCGAAAATGCCGCCATCCGGCAACATGTACCCTACAGTACAGGCAAACAGAGATATGAAAAAAACCTCCTTACTGGCAGCGTGTATTCTCGCGCTCGCCATGTCGATGGGGAGCGGGGCGGCGGTGGCGAAAACCCCGCCCGACCAGCTGATCATCGGGATGAATATGAATAACCTGCTCACTCTTGACCCGGCGGCGATGACCGGTAACGAAGTGGTGGGGATCGTGGTCAACCTCTACGACTCGCTGGTGGAGCTGGACCCTGAGCAGCTCACCACCGTTAAGCCCGCGCTGGCGAAATCCTGGGATATCAGCCCCGACGGCAAAACCCTGACCTTTCATCTGCGAGACGACGTCAAGTTTCACTCCGGCAACCCGCTGACCGCCGCCGATGTGGTGTGGTCGATGCGGCGCATCCTGCATCTCAACCTGGCCCAGGCCTCGGTATGGAAATCCTATGGCTTCAGTAAGAAAAATATCGACAGCCAGGTCAGCGCGCCGGACCGCTTCACGGTGCAAATCGTATTACCCAAAGATAACGATCCGCAACTGGTGATTTACTCGCTGGCGGCGCTGGGCAACCTCGGGGTGCTGGACAGTAAAACGGTGCAAAGCCACCAGCAGGATAACGATTGGGGTAACCGCTGGCTAACCACCCATGAAGCCGGTTCCGGGCCGTTTACGCTGGAAACCTGGCAGGCAAAAGAGGTGCTGCGCATGAAGCGCAATCCCGACTACTGGCGCGGCGAGGCGAAAATGAGCCGCGTGGTGCTGCGCCATTTCCAGGAGTCGCAAACCCTGCGCCTGATGATCGAAAAAGGCGACCTCGATATTGCCAACAACATGGCGGTTTCCGATATCAACGCCCTGCGCAGCGACCCGCAGCTGACCGTCGATGCGGTGCAGCGCGGCACCATGTACTACGTGGCGATGAGCATGAAAGAGGCGCACTTCGCCAATCCGAAAGTGCGCGAGGCGGTGCGCTATCTGATTGATTATCAGGGTATCAATAAAGCGCTGATGCCGGGCTACGGCGTGCTGCACCAGCGGCCGATTAAGGCGGGCATGCCATCCACGCTGCCCGACCCTGGCTATAAGCTGGACGTGGCGCGGGCGAAAAAGCTGCTGGCGGAAGCGGGATATCCCAACGGCTTTGATACCACGCTGCGGGTACTCTCCGATCAGCCATTTCTTAACATCGCTATCGCCGTGCAGTCGACGCTGATGCAGGCGGGGATTAACGCCAAAATCATCACCGGCACCGGTAACCAGATCTACGGCGCAATGCGCGAGCGTAAATTTGACCTGCTGGTAGGTCGCGGCGGCAGCGGGATGGAGCCGCATCCGCACTCCAGCCTGCGCGCGCTGGTCTATAACCCGGATAACAGCGATAAGGCGCGCCTGACCAACTTCCAGGGCTGGCGTACCGGTTTTTACGACCCGCAGCTTAATACGATGATTGACCAGGCCCTGCTGGAACGCGATCCGCAAAAACAGGTGGTTGACTACCAGGCCATCCAGACACGCTACGACCAGCTGGTTCCGGCTTTAATTCCGCTTTCGCAGATGGTTGATTCGGTCGTCGTGCGCAACGAGGTACGTGAGTATCAGCCGCACCCCTCCGCCACCACTTTTCTGCGTGACGTCTATAAAGTCCGCGAAGGAGAGAAAGGATGAGTACCACAATCCTTGCGCCCGGCTCACGCGGCCGGCGCTTATCAAAACGGCTACTGCAGGTGGTGATTACACTGTTCGGCCTGCTGCTGCTGACCTTTACCATTGGCCGCGTCATGCCTATCGACCCGGTGCTGGCGATTGTCGGCCCGGATGCTGACCAGAGTACCTATCAGCAGGTTTACCAGCAGCTTGGGTTTGATAAATCGCTGACCACCCAGTTTGGCATCTATTTCGTCAACCTGTTGCACGGCGATCTGGGCAACGCGCTGCTGACCGGGAAACCGGTGGTGGACGATATTATCCGCGTCTTCCCGGCCACCATGGAGCTGGCAACGATGGCGATTATTGTCGGCGCGGGTCTTGGTATTCCGCTGGGCGTGTTGGCGGCGGCGCGGCGCAATAGCGTCTCCGATTATGTGGTACGCATTATCAGCCTGGCGGGCTACTCGACGCCGATCTTCTGGGTCGGAATGATGGGACTGCTGGTGTTCTATGCCTGGCTTGGCTGGGTAGGCGGCGCCGGGAGGGTAGATCTCGGGCTGGATGGTGTGGTGCCGCGCCGCACCGGCCTGATGACCGTTGATGCGCTGCTGGCAGGCAACGGCCAGGTGTTCTGGAACGCCATTAATCATCTGATTCTTCCCGCCTCGCTGCTGGGTTTTCACTCGCTGGCTTATATCAGCCGTATGACCCGCAGCTTTATGCTGGCCCAGCTGTCGCAGGAGTTCATTATTACCGCGCGGGTGAAAGGGCTGACCGAGCGTCAGGTTATCTGGAACCATGCGTTTCGTAACATCCTCGTGCAGCTGCTGACGGTAGTGGCGCTGGCCTACGGCGCACTGCTGGAAGGCGCGGTGCTGATTGAAACCGTCTTCTCATGGCCGGGTTTCGGCTCCTACCTTACCGGTAGCCTGCTGCTGGGCGATATGAATGCGGTGATGGGCTGCGTGCTGCTGGTGGGCGTGATCTTCGTGATGCTCAACCTGCTCTCCGACATGCTGTATCAATTCTTTGACCCGAGGACAAAATCATGACCGTTTCTCTGGATTCGCCGCTTTCGGGCGGTGCGGGCGAAGGCCGTCAGCGGCTGCAACGCGCGGCGGCGCGGGCCGTCGGGTTTATCGGCAAAATGGCGCGCAATCCGCTCACGGCCATCGGCGGAGGCATTATCTTTCTGCTGCTGGTGGTGGCGATTTTCGCGCCGCTGATTGCGCCTTATAACCCGCTGGTACAGGACCTGAATAGTGCGCTGGTCGCGCCGAATGCACAGCACTGGTTCGGCACCGATGAGTTTGGCCGGGATATCTTTAGTCGCCTGGTGTACGGCTCCCGCATCACGCTCTATATCGTGCTGCTGGTCTCGGTGACTGTCGGTCCGCTCGGGCTGCTGCTGGGCGTCAGCGCTGGCTATTTCGGCGGTAAAGTCGATATGGTGCTGATGCGCGTCACCGATATTTTCATCTCCTTCCCGAGTCTGGTCCTGGCGCTGGCGTTTGTCGCCGCTTTAGGACCGGGGCTGGAGCACGTGGTTATCGCCATCACGCTGACCGCCTGGCCGCCGATTGCCCGTCTGGCGCGCGCCGAAACGCTCTCTCTGCGCCAGGCCGATTTTATCTCCGCCGTGCGTCTGCAGGGCGCTTCATCGGCCCGCGTCCTCTGGCGCCATATCGTGCCGCTGTGTCTGCCCTCGGTCATTATCCGTATCACCATGAATATGGCCGGGATCATTCTGACCGCGGCCGGCCTCGGCTTTCTCGGCCTCGGCGCGCAGCCGCCAGAGCCGGAGTGGGGAGCGATGATCTCCAGCGGGCGCACTTATATGATGGAGTGCTGGTGGGTCGTAACCATTCCGGGGCTGGCGATTCTGATCAATAGCTTAGCGTTCAACTTCTTAGGAGATGGCCTACGTGACATCCTCGATCCCCGCAGTGAATAATGCACCGCTGCTCGACGTGCGCGATTTGTGCGTCGACTTTGTTAATGGTAGCGCGGTGACCCACGCCGTGCGCGGCGTCTCCTTCCAGCTGGGGCATGAGAAGCTGGCCATTGTCGGCGAGTCCGGTTCGGGTAAGTCCACCGTTGGGCGCGCGCTGCTGCAGCTGCATCCGAAAAAGGCCCGCGTCAGCGCCAGCCGGATGCAGTTTGCCGACCTCGATCTGCAGCATCTAAGCGAAGCGCAGATGCGCGGCGTACGCGGCAAACGTATCTCTATGATTATGCAGGACCCGAAATATTCGCTTAATCCGGTGGTCTGCGTGGGTAAGCAAATCGCCGAGGCCTGGCTTACTCATCATCCCGGGCGCAAAGATGAGGCGAAAGCCAGGGCGCTGGAGATGCTGAAGGTGGTGCGTATTCGCCAGCCGGAGCGCGTTTATCAGCTTTATCCGCATGAAATATCCGGCGGACAGGGGCAGCGCATCATGATCGCCATGATGCTGATTACCGACCCGGAACTGATCATTGCCGATGAGCCCACCTCCGCGCTGGACGTGTCGGTGCGCCTGCAGGTGCTGGGCCTGTTGGATGACCTGGTTCAGTCGCGCGGGCTGGGGCTGATTTTTATCAGCCACGATATCAACCTGGTGCGCAGCTTCTGCGACCGCGTACTGGTGATGTACGCCGGACGGGTAGTGGAGTCCATCGCCGCTAAAGATCTCGATAACGCCCGTCACCCCTACACTCAGGGATTGATTAACTCGCTGCCGGATATGCAGCATCGTCGCCCGATACTGCCGGTGCTGCAGCGTCAGGCCAGCTGGTTAACGGATTAAGGAGCGGATAATGATTGAAGTTCAACATCTCAACCTCGCGTTTGGCGAGGGGGAGAAGCGTAACCAGGTGCTGTATGACGTCAGTTTCCACGTTAAGCCCGGCGAGATCTACGGTCTGGTAGGAGAGTCCGGTTCCGGTAAAACGACGGTGCTCAAGTGCCTGGCGGGGCTGTTTACCCACTGGCAGGGGGAACTGACCATCGATGCTCAGCCCTTAGGGCATGAAATTAGCCGCGAGCGCTGCCGTCAGGTGCAGATGGTATTTCAGGACCCCTACGGATCGCTGCATCCCCGTCACACCATTGGCGATATCCTCGAAGAGCCGCTGCAGATCCATCGTTTCAATGACCGCGACCGGCGGATCAATGCGCTGCTGGATAAAGTTGGCCTCAACCGCGCTTTTCGTGAGCGCTATCCGCATCAGCTCTCCGGCGGGCAGCGGCAGCGCGTGGCGATAGCCAGAGCGCTGATTCTTGAGCCACAGGTGCTGCTGCTGGATGAGCCGACGTCGGCGCTGGATGTGTCGGTGCAGGCTGAGATCCTTAACCTGCTGGCGGAATTGCAGCGGGAGGCGAAGCTCACTTACCTGATGGTCACCCACGATCTTGGGGTTATTGCCCACTTATGCCAGAAAGTGGCGGTGATGCAGTACGGGAAGATCCTCGAAACCCTGACGGTCGATGCGTTGGTCAGCGGCGAGGCGCGGACGGCCTATACGCAGATGCTGGTTAACGCCAGTCGGCAATATACGCGCGAAATGGCGCGCGAGGTGGCGGACTACTAAGCTTGATGGCGCATTGTCTCACGGCAGATGCGCCCATTTTAATGGGTAATTATTTGATATTATGTGAGTTTGAGGTTGTAGATATCGTCTATTAATGTAAGTGCGGTGTTTGGATCGATATCCTGCCCAGGTTTTTCCTGCAGCCGCAGGTGCCGTTTTACCTTAACATTCAGAGGCTCAATCAACGAACCCGGCTGCTGTATACCAGCCGGGCGCCGTCTTTGCTTTGCGAAGCCTGATCAACGTAGCAGCGGGCAGTCGGGCGGCAGCCGGCAGCGCAGGGCCGCCGGTAACAGCTCCATGCGGAAGGTTTTTCCGCTGAGCGGCTCGCCGTCGAGGTTAAACGTCATCTCATGGGGGGCGGTGATCTCAAACCATGAGGAGACACCGTCAACAATATTCGGCGAGTTTTCCGGATTCGCCAGGGTGCTGAACAGGGCAGGGATCAGCTCTTCGCCGGTGAAAATGCGCAGATGCAGCAAACCATCGTTAATCAACGCCTCCGGGCACAACTGCTGGCCGCCGCCGGCCTGGCGGCCGTTGCCGATGCCAATGACCAGCGCATCGCCCTGCCAGTGAAAGTTCTCTCCGCGGATCTCGCAGCGGTCCGGCTTCAGGGTATCCATACGCATCAGGCCATGGATTAAATAAGAGACACCGCCGAGCGCGGCTTTGAGTTTTTCCGGCGTTTCGGTGGTGATTCGGGTGCCGAACCCGCCGGTCGCCATATTAATAAAGCCGGTTTTATCATTCACCCGGGCGATATCTATCGGCACATCGCGGCCGACGATCGCCAGCTTGAGGGCGCTGGCCAGATCCTGCGGAATGCCTACGCTGGTGGCAAAGTCGTTGGCCGTGCCCAGAGGTAAAATCCCCAGCGCCATCTTGCTACCGCGCTCCACCAGCGCGGTCGCCACTTCATTAATGGTGCCGTCGCCGCCGCCGGCGATCACCGTTTCAACGTTCAGCTGCAGGGCTTCATCGATAAACCGCACGGCATCGCCCTTTTCCCAGGTGACGCGGACGTGAATATCGATCCCTTCGTCGCGTAACAGGTTAACCGCCTCGCGTAACTGCGGTTCATTGGCACCTTTGCCGTTAAGGATCAGTAAGCTGGCAGGAAACGTAGACATCATCAAGGGAACCTTTATTGCTTAATGTTGCATAAAGTGTACCGCATGACGCAAGCGAAGACCGGAGGAGAGGCAAAAAAATAAGCCCGCGTAAGGGAGATTACGCAGGCTAAGGAGGTGGTTCCTGGTACAACTAGCATTTATGGGTTATGTTTTTCAGCGAAATGGATGATACCTGTTTCGATCGAAACGGTATGTGATCCGATTCTAATATCCTTACATCCTGAAAAAATAACGCAAATTAACTAGTTACCGTGCGGATTTCTGGTTGTCTGACCAGTGAAGTTGCGCATCAGCAGCGCATACTGCAGAGGCAGGTCGTCCGGCACAGGCAACCATACGGTATAACCATCGCCCGGGGCCACCGGCATGGCTTCGCCTTTGCCATTTTCCATATGCTCGAGGGTGAAGTTGACGTTACCCTGCGGGGTCATCAGCTCGAGGCTGTCGCCGACGCTGAACTTATTTTTGACCGCCACGGCCGCCAGCGGGCCGTTACGCTCCCCGGTGAATTCGCCGACAAACTGCTGGCGCTCGGAGAGGGAGTAGCCGTACTCGTAGTTCTGGTAATCGTCATGGGTATGGCGGCGCAGGAAGCCTTCGGTGTACCCGCGATGGGCCAGTCCTTCCAGGGTCTCCAGCAGGCTGGTATCGAACGGTTTGCCGGCGGCGGCATCGTCGATGGCCTTGCGGTAAACCTGAGCGGTGCGCGCGCAGTAGTAGAAGGATTTGGTGCGGCCTTCGATCTTCAGCGAGTGAACGCCCATCTGGGTCAGACGCTCAACGTGGGCGATAGCCCGCAGATCTTTCGAGTTCATGATGTAGGTGCCGTGCTCGTCCTCAAAGGCGGTCATGTACTCGCCCGGACGTTTGGCTTCCTCAATCATAAAGACTTTATCGGTCGGCGCGCCGATGCCGAGGGTGGGCTCCACGGTCTGCACCGGGATCGGCTCATATTTGTGGACGATGTTACCGACGTCGTCCTCTTTGCCTTCCGCCACGTTGTATTCCCAGCGGCAGGCGTTGGTGCAGGTCCCCTGGTTCGGGTCGCGCTTGTTGATATACCCGGAGAGCAGGCAGCGGCCGGAGTAGGCCATGCACAGCGCGCCGTGGACGAAAATCTCGATCTCCATCTCCGGCACCTGGCGGCGAATCTCTTCGATTTCATCCAGCGACAGTTCACGCGACAGGATCACACGGGTGAGCCCCATCTGCTGCCAGAATTTGACCGTCGCCCAGTTGACGGCGTTAGCCTGCACTGAAAGATGGATCGGCATCTCCGGGAAGTGTTCCCGCACCAGCATGATTAAACCCGGATCGGACATGATCAGCGCGTCCGGCCCCATCTCCACCACCGGCTTCAGATCGCGAATAAACGTTTTCAGCTTGGCGTTATGCGGGGCGATGTTGACCACCACATAGAATTTTTTACCCAGCGCGTGGGCTTCATTGATGCCGAGCTGCAGATTTTCGTGATTGAATTCGTTGTTACGCACGCGCAGCGAGTAGCGCGGCTGGCCGGCATAAACGGCATCGGCGCCATAGGCGAAAGCGTAACGCATATTCTTCAGCGTTCCCGCCGGGGAGAGGAGTTCTGGTTTAAACATGGTGTTCTCGTTCTGATGACAGGTCAGATTCGCCGCACCTGGCGCGGCGAGTTGGGGAGTGTCCCCACATTAAGGGCGGGCATTGTAGCGCCGCGGCGAAGGGGAGTAAATATCAGATGGGTATCTTTCAGTATGGCTAATTTGTTTGCCATTTTGAACCTGGGCAGTGCTCACACTGACAGCACTCATAACGCCTGGTGGGATAGGCTCTATGGCGTTCCCCGGGTTGCGGCATAAACGCCTTACCCGGGCTACGGATTGCAGATGGCGGTGAACGTGTAGCCCGGCTAAGCGCAGCGCGAGCCGGGAAAAGGCTAACTACGCCAGTCGGCAGGCGTCTGCTTCCCAGCGATAGCCAACGCCATACACCGCGCGAATAAACGACTGCTCGGCGTCCAGCGCCTCCAGCTTGCGCCGCAGGTTTTTGATGTGGCTGTCGATGGTGCGGTCGGTGACTACCCGATAATCGTCATACAGATGGTTGAGCAACTGTTCGCGGGAGAAGACCTTGCCCGGCTCCTGGGAGAGGGTTTTCAGCAGCCGGAACTCGGCGGGAGTGAGGTCCAGCAGCTTGTCGCGCCAGGAGGCCTGAAAACGACCTTCGTCGACAATCAGCGGGCTCTGGGCGTCCAGCGCCTGCAGATCGCGCTGCGGCTTGCAGCGGCGAAGAATGGTTTTCACCCGGGCGACCACTTCCCGCGGGCTGTAGGGCTTGCAGATATAGTCGTCGGCGCCAATTTCCAGCCCCAGCAGTCGGTCGATCTCTTCGATTTTCGCCGTCACCATCACCACCGGAACGTCGGAGAAGCGGCGAATTTCCCGGCACAGCGTTAAACCGTCGGTGCCGGGCAGCATCAGATCCAGCAGGATCAGGTGCGGCGGCGTCTGCCGAACGTAGGGCAGGACCTTGTCACCGTGGTTAATCAGCGTAGGCGCATAGCCGGCGGCTTGCAGATAATCAATCAGCAGCTGGCCGAGCTTCGGTTCATCTTCCACGATAAGAATGCGTGGGGTGTTTTCATCTACAGGCAATTCAGTCATACGTCTCTCGGTAAATCATGTTCCAGAGGTAACTCAACTTTAATGCTAACCCCGCCAAAAGGCGAATGGTCGGCACGCAGGGTGCCGCCGTGGGCCGCGACAATATTGAGGCAAATCGCCAGTCCGAGGCCGGAGCCGCCGCTGGCGCGGTTGCGCGATCCTTCCGCCCGGTAAAAGCGCTCGCACAGGCGGGCCAGCTGCTCATCGCTGACGCCGGGGGCGCTGTCGGCGAAGTCAATCACCAGCATTCGGCCGCTGCGACGGGCGGTGATGTGCAGGCTGCCGCCGCTGTCGGTATAGCGCAGGCTGTTCTCCAGCAGATTGTTGAAGAGCTGCATCAGGCGGTCGCGGTCGCCGAAGATCATCGCCTGCTCGGGGAGCGACACCTGAATGCTCAGCTGCCGGCTGGCGAAGCGCTCGCGAAAAGCGCCCGCGGCCACCTCCAGCAGGGTGATGATATCCAGCGACGTTTTCTGGTAGGCCAGCGCCCCCTCATCGGACATCGACAGCTGATGGAGGTCGTCCACCAGCTTGGTGAGGGTAGCCACCTCGGCCTGCAGGGAGGGGATGGACTCGGGAGTGAAGCGCCGGACCCCGTCCTGAATCGCCTCCAGCTCGCCGCGCAGCACCGCCAGCGGAGTACGCAGTTCATGGGAGATATCGGCCATCAGATCGCGACGCATCTGCTGGTTGCGCTCCAGGGTGCTGGCGAGCTGGTTAAAATCCTGCGCCAGGCGGCCGAGCTCGTCGCCGCCGGTCACCGTCACGCGGGTGGAAAAGTCGCCCGCCGCCAGCTTATGGGTGCCTTCCACCAGCCGCTTCACCGGCGCCAGCAGGCCGCGGGCCAGCGGGAAAGTGGCCAGCGCGGCAAGCAGGGTGGCAAGGGCGACAATCAGCCAGCTGGTGCGCTTTTGCTGCCGGTCGAAGTTAATATCGGTATTGCGCGTCAGCCGCTCTACCGGCGAGGCGATCACTTTGCCTACCTCCACGCCGTTGACCACAATGCTGCGCTGGGTGCCGTCCTCCGGTACGCGCTCACGGGGCCCCACCAGCACGCGGCCCGACTGATCGACCACCCAGAACATGGTGCGCCAGCCGTGGGGCGGCATTTCCGGCCTCGGCGGCGGGGTGTCGCTGGGGCCGTCGGGCGGCCCATCCGGCGGCGGCCCATCCGGCCCCTGACCCTCCATCGGACCCGGCTTCATGCCGTGTCCCGGCGGCGAACGGTCGTCGTTATCCCGTTCGAAGGTGCGCAGCAGCTGGAAGATAAAGCGGTCGTTGTTGCGCAGAAACGCCCAGCTGCCGTGCTGGGCATACTGCTCACTCAGCGCGTCGCTGAGCATGGTTAACCGCTGCTCATTACCGCGCTTGATGTAGTCGATAAACCCACGTTCGAAACTGATACGCACCGCCCAGTGCATGCTGATCAGCAGCACGATGCAGGTGACGAAAATAGCGAGGAACAGCTTACCGGTAATGCCCGGGCGCCAAAATTTCACGATCCACTCCTGTTGCGTCGACGGATGACGGTATTAGTGCCGACGTCATCCGGTACCCGGGAAAAGATGAGCGCCGGGAGGGCGATGATCGCCGCCATGCTCAGATAGGTATAGAGAAAGACCTGATGGGTGCTGGCGGCGTCGAGGCTCATATGCTGCTGGCCATACAGCCCCAGCAGCAGCCCGGCGATGGTCACGCCGATACTCATCGACAGCTGCATCACCATCGACAGCAGGCTGTTGCCGCTGCTGGCCAGATCGTCCGGGAGATCTTTCAGCGTCAGGGTATTCATTGAGGAGAAGCGGCTGGAGTTGATCATCCCCTGCAGAAACAGGACCAGCGGCAACGCGTAATACCAGCCGGCCAGGGCGCTAAACATAAACAGCAGACTGACCGCCGCCAGGCCCAGGGTGCTGGCGACCAGCACCCGACGGTAGCCAAAGCGGTTGACCACCTGGACCACGATCCGCTTCATCCCCATGCTGCCGAGCACCATCGGGATCATCATCAGCCCGGCGTGAAAGGGGGAGAAGCCGAGGCCAATCTGCAGAAACACCGGGGTCATAAACGGCAACATGCCGCTGCCGATGCGTCCGGCGAAGCTGCCGCCGAGGCCGAGGGAGAAGGTGCGGTTACGAAACAGGTTGAGGCTGAACAGCGCCCGGGCGTTACCGCGGGCGTGCCACAGGTACAGCAGCAGGGCGGCGAGGCCGACGGCCACCAGCCCCGCCAGCCAGTGTGACGATATACCGAGCCCTTTCTGGCCGTCCAGCGCCAGGGTCAGGGTCGCCATCCCGGCGGCCAGCAGCAGAAAGCCGGAGAGATCGAAGCGCCGGGTCTGCAGAGTGTAGTTGGGCATCAGGCAGAGGGTGGCGATGGCGCCGACGATCCCCACCGGGATATTGATGAGGAAGATCCAGTGCCAGGAGGCGTACTCCACCAGCACCCCGCCCAGCGCCGGGCCGAGCAGCGGGCCAACCTGGCCCGGCAGGGTGACGAAAGTCATCGCCGCCATGTACTGATCGCGTGGGACGATCTTCATTACCGTCAGGCGACCGACCGGCACCATCATCGCGCCGCCGACCCCCTGCAGCACCCGCGCCATCACCAGCTGGTCAAGGGTGCTGGCCTGGGCGCAAAACAGCGACCCGGCGGTAAACAGCACGATGGCGGTGAAGAAGATATTGCGCACCCCGACCCTGTCGGCCAGCCAGCCGCTGGCCGGCAGCATGACCGCCACCGTCAGGACATAGGAGACGATGATCATATGCATATGCAGCGGGCTCTCCCCGAGGCTTTTGGCCATCGAGGGGAGGGCGGTGTTAACGATGGTGGTGTCCAGCGACTGCATAAAGAAGCCGAACGCCACTATCCATAGCTGCCAGCGCACGCTGGCCGGGAGGTCTGTCATGTTATTCGCTTACCGGTTGAGAGGAGTGACGCGAAAAACGCAACCGCAGACGGTCAAAGAAAAGATAGACCACCGGCGTGGTGTAGAGCGTTAACAGCTGGCTCATCACCAGACCGCCGACGATGGTGATCCCCAGCGGCTGGCGCAGCTCAGAGCCATCGCCCCCGGAGAGCACCAGCGGCAGGGCGCCGAACAGCGCCGCCAGGGTGGTCATCATAATCGGCCGGAAACGCAGCAGGCAGGCCTGGAAAATCGCCTCTTCCGGCGCCAGATTGCCGGTGCGCTGCGCCTCAAGGGCAAAATCGACCATCATGATGGCGTTTTTCTTCACGATGCCAATTAATAACATGATCCCGATAAGGGCGATTAGGCTGAACGGGGCATCGAATATCTCCAGCGCCAGCAGGGCGCCCACTCCGGCGGAGGGCAGCGTCGAGAGGATGGTCAACGGATGCACATAGCTCTCATACAGCATCCCCAGCACGATATAGACCGTGGCGATGGCCGCGAGGATCAGGATCACCTGCGCGTTCATGGTCTGCTGAAAGACCTGAGCGGTACCGGCAAAGGAGCCGCGCACGCTCGACGGCACCCCGAGCTGGGTCATCGTGCGGTTAATGGCGTCGCTGGCTTCCGACAGCGAGCGGCCGGTGGGCAGGTTAAAGGAGATAGTGGACGCCGCCGACAGCCCCTGGTGGTTCACCGACAGCGGGGCGTTGGCCGGCTGCCATTTGGCGAAATAAGCCAGCGGGATCGGCTTGCCCTCGCTATTGATAACAAACATCTTGTCGAGGGCGCTGACGTCCTGGGTGTAGGCCGGATCCACCTCCATCACCACCTTGTACTGGTTGAGCTGCTGGTAGATGGTGGAGATTTGCCGCTGGCCGAAGGCGTTGTTCAGCAGGTTGTTGGCGTCCTGGACGCTGATGCCGAGGCGCGACATCGTGTCCCGGTCATAGACCAGGTCCATTTCGGCGCCATTGTCCTGCTGATCCGAGTTGACGTCCGCCAGCTCAGGCAGCGCCGCCAGCGCTTTGCGGATCTTCGGCTCCCACTCGCGCAGCGCCGACAGGTCGTCGGACAGCAGGGTGTACTGATAGCTGGCGTTCGACTGCCGGCCGCCGACGCGAATATCCTGCACCGCCATCAGGAACAGGTTGGCCCCGGGCTCGTTGGCCAGCTTTTTGCGCAGCCGGTCGATCACCTGCTGCGCCGTCTCGTGGCGCTGGCCCCGTGGCTTGAGGGTGATAAACATCATCCCGCTGTTGACCCGCGAGCCACCGGTAAAGCCGGTGACGTTATCCACCGCCGGATCTTCACGAATGATCTTCATAAAGTCCTGCAGCTTGCCGCGCATCGCCTGGAAGGAAATGCTCTGGTCGGCCTGAATGCCGCCCATCAGCACCCCGGTGTCCTGCTCCGGAAAGAAGGTTTTCGGGATCGAAATGTAGAGCCAGACGCTGAGGGCGATGGTGCCGAGCACCACCAGGCCGGTCAGCCGGCTGTGCCTGAGTACCCATTTTAACGATTTCCCATAGCCGCCCTGCACGGCCACCAGCAGGCGGCCAAAGCCGCGGTTGCGCGTCGGCTGGTGGGGCTTACCGCTTTTCAGCAGCCAGCCGCACATCATCGGCGTCAGGGTGAGGGACACCGCCAGCGAGATGCCGATCGCCACCGACAGGGTGACGGCGAACTCGCGCAGCAGGCGGCCGGGCAGGCCGCCCATCAGCAGCAGCGGCAGAAACACCGCCACCAGCGACAGGCTCATCGACAGCACGGTAAAGCCGACCTCGCGGCTCCCCTGCAGCGCCGCCTGCAGGGGTTTCATTCCCGCTTCCAGATGGCGGGAGATATTCTCCAGCACCACGATAGCGTCATCCACCACGAAGCCGGTGGCGATGGTCAGAGCCATCAGCGACAGGTTATTGAGGCTGAAGCCGCACAAATACATCGCGGCGAAGGTGCCGATTAAGGAAACCGGGACGGCGACGGCCGGGATCAGCGTGGCGCGCCCCGAGCGCAGGAACAGGAACACCACGAGGATCACCAGCGCCACCGAAATCACCAGCGTCTGCTCCACCTCCTCCAGCGAAGCACGGATGGTCGGCGAGCGGTCCTGGGCGATCTGCAGGTCGATAGCCGCCGGAATGGTCTGCTGCAGCTCCGGCAGGCGGGCGCGGATGCTGTCCACTGTCTGGATAATATTGGCTTCCGGCAGTTTGCGGATCATCAGCAGGATCGCCGGTTTGGCGTTGGTCATCCCGGCGTTGCGCACGTCCTGCACCGAATCCGAGACGGTGGCGACATCCCCCAGCCTCACTGCGGCGCCATTCTGGTAGTGGACGATCAGCGGCTGATAGTCGGCGGCGGTCTTCAGCTCATCGTTGGTCTGCACCTGCCAGCGGTGCGCGCTGTCCTCCAGCGCCCCCTGCGGTTTGCGCACGTTAGCGTCGCTGATGGCGGTGCGCACCGCGTCCAGCGACACGCCCTGGTTGAACAGCGCCTGCGGGTTGAGGTCGACGCGCACCGCCGGCAGGGAGCTGCCGCCGACGTCGACATCACCCACGCCGTCGATCTGCGCGATGGTCTGCGCCAGCTGGGTGGAGGCGAAATCATACAGCTCACCCTGGGAGTAGGTGTCCGAGGTCAGCGTCAGGATCATGATCGGCGCATCGGACGGGTTGGCTTTGCGGTAGGTCGGCCGGCTGGGCATCCCGCTCGGCAGCAGGCTTTGCGCGGCGTTGATCGCCGCCTGAACGTCGCGCGCCGCGCCGTTGATATCGCGGTCGAAGTTAAACTCAAGAATGATGCGCGTACTGCCCAGCGAACTGGAGGAGGTCATCTCATTGACCCCGGCTATCCGTCCCAGGGAGCGTTCCAGCGGGGTGGCCACCGACGAGGCCATGGTTTCCGGGGAGGCTCCCGGCAGCGAGGCGCTAACCATGATCACCGGGAAGTCCACCTGCGGCAGCGGGGCTACCGGCAGCAGCCGGAAGCCGAGAATGCCGCACAGGGTGATGGCCAGCGAGATGAGGATCGTCGCCACCGGGCGGTAAATGAAGAGGGCGAAAAACTTCACTTACGCCTCCTCTTCCTGACGCGGGAAGCGGCGCTTCAGGTGCAGCGACAGGCGGTCGAACAGCAGATAGATCACCGGGGTGGTGAACAGGGTCAGCACCTGGCTGAGCATCAGACCGCCGACCATGCCGATCCCCAGCGGACGCCGCAGCTCCGCGCCGACGCCGGTGCTCAGCATCAGCGGCAGGGCGCCGAGCAGGGCGGCGAGGGTCGTCATCAGGATCGGACGAAAACGCAGCAGGCAGGCCTGGTAGATCGCTTCCCGCGGCGGCATGCCCTGCTCGCGTTCGGCGGCCAGCGCGAAGTCGATCATCATGATGGCGTTCTTCTTCACGATGCCGATCAGCAGAATGATGCCGATGATGGCGATCACGTCCAGCTCGCTGCCCGCCAGCCACAGCGCCAGCAGCGCCCCGACCCCGGCGGTGGGCAGGGTGGAGAGGATCGTGATCGGATGGATAAAGCTTTCATACAGCACCCCCAGCACGATATACATCGCCACCACCGCGGCGACCACCAGCCAGACGGTGCTGCCGAGCGCCGACTGGAAGGCCAGCGAGCTACCCTGGAACTGGGTGCGGATATCGGTCGGGAAATCCAGCGACTGTTCGGCGGCGAGGATCGCGTCCACCGCTTCGCCCAGCGAATAGTTGTCCGGGACGTTAAACGAGATGGTGGTCACCGGGAACTGATCGAGGTGGTTTACCGACAGCGGGGTAAAGCGCTGCTCCACCGTGGCGATGGCGGTCAGCGGCACGATGCCGCCGTCGCTGCTGGTCAGGCGGATATTATCCAGCGCCGCCAGGCCCGGCGTCGCCTCGGTATCCTGCTCGAGCACCACGCGATACTGATTCGCCTGAGTGTAAATGGTGGAGATCAGCCGCTGGCCGAAGGCGTTGTACAGCGCGTTATCGACATCGGCCATTGAGATGCCGAGGCGGCTGGCGCTGTCGCGATCCACCTTGATATAGGCGGCCAGGCCTTTGTCCTGCCAGTCGCTGCTGACGTCGGCCAGCTGCGGCTGGGCCTGCAGGCGGCTGAGCAGCGGCGGCACCCAGGTGCTCAGCGCCTCGAGGGAGTTTGCCTGCAGGGTGAACTGGTACTGGGTGCGGCTCACCGTGGTGTCGATGGTCAGATCCTGGGTCGGCTGCAGGTAGAGCGCCACGCCCGGGACGCCGTCCACCGCCTGCTGCAGGCGGCTAATCACCGTCTGGACGCGGTCATCGCGTTCATCCAGCGGCTTGAGGTTGATCTGCAGACGGGCGCTGTTCAGCGCCGGGTTGGTGCCGTCGACGCCGACGAACGAGGTCAGGCTCTCCACGGCCGGATCCTTAAGGATAATGCTGGCCACCTGCCGCTGGCGCTCGGCCATGCTGGCGAAGGAGACCGACTGCGGCGCCTGGAGGGTGCCCTGGATAATGCCGTTATCCTGGATCGGGAAGAAGCCTTTCGGGATAAAGACCCACAGGATAATCGACAGCGCCAGGGTGCTCAGCGCGACGCCGAGCGTCAGCCACGGATGGTTCAGCACCCGGCTCAGCCAGCGGCCATAGACGGCGATCACCCGTTCGAAGAAACGCTCGCTGGCCCGGGAGAAACGGTTTTGCTTGCGCAGCGATTCGTGGCTTAACATGCGGGCGCACATCATCGGCGTCAGGGTCAGGGAGACCACCGCCGAGATAAGAATAGCGACGGCAAGGGTGACGGCGAATTCGCGGAACAGGCGGCCGACGATATCGCCCATAAACAGCAGCGGGATCAGCACCGCGATCAGCGAGAAGGTAAGGGAGATAATGGTGAAGCCGATTTCCCCGGCGCCTTTCAGCGCGGCGGCCAGCGGCTTCTCGCCTTTCTCGATATAGCGCGAGATGTTCTCGATCACCACGATGGCGTCATCCACCACAAAGCCGGTGGCGATGGTCAGGGCCATTAGCGTCAGGTTATTGATCGAGAAGTCGAGGAACACCATCACCGCGAAGGTGCCCACCAGCGACAGCGGCACCGCGACGCCGGGAATAATGGTCGCCGGGACGTTGCGCAGGAACAGATAGATGATCATCACCACCAGGGCGATGGCCAGCATCAGCTCAAACTGGGTGTCGCGCACCGAGGCGCGAATGTTGGTGGTCCGGTCGGAGAGGACCTGCACCTTCACCGATTTCGGCAGGCTCTCGGTGAGCTGCGGCAGCATCTGGCGAATGCTGTCGGCGGTGTCGATGATGTTGGCCCCCGGCTGACGCTGAACGTTCATCACGATGGCCCGCTGCTGGTTGGCCCACGCTCCGAGCCAGCTGTTTTCGGCCCCTTGTTCGACGCTGGCGACATCGCCGAGACGGATCGGCGCCCCGTTCTGATAAGCGATAATCAGCCGGCGATAATCCTCAGCGGACTGCATCTGATCGTTAGCGGAAAGCGTCACCGCGCGGGCCGGGCCGTCGAGGCTGCCTTTCGCGGAGTTAACGTTGGCGCTGGTGATAGCGGTACGCACGGTTTCGCTGGTCAGGCCGAGGGCGGCGATGGCCTGGGCGTTAAGCTTCACCCGCACCGCCGGGCGCTGACCGCCGGCGAGGGTCACCAGACCGACGCCGGAAACCTGGGAGATCTTCTGCGCCACCCGCGTCTCCACCATGTCCTCTACCTGGGTCATCGGGATCGCGGAGGAGGTGACGGCGAGAGTCATGATTGGCGGATCCGCCGGGTTCACCTTGCTGTACACCGGCGGGTTGGGCAGATCGCTCGGCAGCAGGTTGGTGGCGGCGTTAATGGCCGCCTGCACTTCCTGCTCGGCGACGTCCAGCGGCAGGGTCAGCTGGAACTGCAGCGTGACGACCGAGGCGCCGCCAGAGCTTTGCGACGACATCTGCTTAAGGCCGGACATCTGGCCGAACTGGCGCTCCAGCGGGGCGGTGATAGCGGAGGTCACCACGTCCGGGCTGGCGCCCGGATAGAGGGTAACCACCTGGATGGTCGGGTAATCGACCTCCGGCAGGGCGGAGACCGGCAGGAAGCGGTAGCCGATGATCCCGGCTAACAGGATCGCCACCATCAGCAAAGTGGTGGCGACCGGACGCATAATAAACAGCCGGGACGGGCCGCCGGTGCGGCCTGGGGGTAACACCTGCATCAGGAACGCGCTCCGTGTTTACCGCTCTGGCGCGGAGCGGGCTGCGCCTGCTCGCTGCCGCTGGCGGTGACAACTTCCACCTTCGCCCCCTCGGTCAAGCGGTCAATCCCGTCAGTGACCACGCGATCCCCGGCAGAAAGCCCGGCGCTGATGACCACTTTCTGGCTGTCCTGGATGCCGGGCGTCACGCTGTGTTTGCTGACCTTGTTCTCGTCGTTCAGCACCCACACAAAATGCCCTTCGTTGCCCATCTGCAGGGCGGCGGCGGGGATCACCACCGCGTTCTCTTCGGTATCCACCAGCAGGCGGGCGTTAACGAACTGGTTGGGGAACAGCGCGTCGTCCAGATTGCTGAAGCGCGCCTTCAGCTTGATGGTCCCGGTGGTGGCATCGATCTGGTTGTCGAGACTCAGCAGCTCGCCGACGCTGATTTTCTGTTTATTGGTGCGATCCCAGGCTTCGACGCTGAGCGCTTTGCCCGCTTTCTGCGCCTGCACCACCGTGGCGATGCTGTTTTCCGGCAGGGTGAAGACCACATCGATCGGGTGCGTCTGGGTGAGAACCACAATCCCGGTGGTGTCCCCGCTGGAGATCTGGTTGCCAATATCCACCTGCTTTAAGCCGACGCGGCCGTCAATCGGCGCGGTGATGCGGGTCCAGTCGAGCTGCAGCTGGGCGCTGGCGACGGCGGCTTCATCGGCCTTAACGGTGCCAGCGGATTCCACCACCAGCGACTGCTGGGTGTCGAGCTCCTGGCGGGAGACGAGGTTGGTTTTCACCAGCTGCTGGTAACGGGCGAGATCGCGGCGGGCGTTCGCCAGGGTGGCGTTATCTTTCGCCAGCTGACCCTGCGCCTGGGCGAGGGCGACTTTAAACTGGCTGGGGTCGATCTGCGCCAGCAGGTCGCCGGCTTTGACCTGCTGTCCCTCCTGGAAGTGAAGGCTCAGCAGCTGGCCGTCGACCCGGCTGCGCACGGTCACGGTATTGGCCGCCGTCACGGTACCCAGCCCGGTGAGATAGCGTGGCACCGCTTGTTCGGTCGCGGTCGCCGCCTGCACCGGCGCCAGCGCGCCGCCGAAACGGCCATGGCGCGCGCCGCCCGGCCCCTGCGGGCCTTGTCCCGCTGCGGGAGCGCTGCTGCCGCTCGTGCCACGATCGTGCCAGAACCAGTAGGCGGCTCCGGCGATAATCACTACCGCCAGCGCGGCGCCCCAACGACGTATGTTACTGCCTTTCATTAGTTTACGGTCTCATCCTGAAGCGTTTCGCTGAATGATACTAGTTTAGTGAGGGATGGGGCCGTAAAAATGGAGGAATTATGAAAAGAAGGTTGAGAAATGTCTGGATAACCGCCGCGACGCCGGGCGGTCTCGTTGGAGATTTCCGGGGTGATATCAACTTTTAGTTTAAAAAAGTAAAAAATAGTTGTATCCGGGAGGGCTTTAATTAGATTTATGCGGTGAATAAATCAGTGCATTTTCATAATAATAACATATGCACTTAAAAATCAACGTGTTAAATAATCAGGGGTCATTGTTGTGGCAAACGCAAACAAACTCACGCTCTTCATCGTCATTTTTATGCTGATGGGGATCCTCTCCGGCGCGGCTATCCATGCCTACGCGACGCCGACCACCATCTCCGCCTGGGCGGACAACATTACGCTGCTGACCGATCTGTTTCTGCGGTTGATCAAAATGGTCATCGCGCCGTTGGTGTTCAGCACCCTGACGGTCGGCATTATGCGTCTCGGTGAGACGGCGACCATTGGCCGGGTAGGCGGGAAGGCGATGGTGTGGTTCATCACCTCCTCGGTATTATCCATTCTCGTCGGGCTGGTGATCGTCACCTTCCAGCACCCGGGCGCCGGGTTAAACCTGGCGGTGCCGAAAGAGGCGGTGGATACCGGCCTGGCGGTCAGCGGCATGAGCCTGAAAGGATTCTTGTCGCACACCATCCCCACCAGCATCACCGAGGCGATGGCCAACAACGAGATCCTGCAGATTGTGGTGTTCTCGATGTTCTTTGGCATCGCCGGCGCGTCGCTGGGCGAGAAGTTTAATGCCCCGCTGGTGGCGGCCCTCAATGTGGTGTCGCACATTATGCTGAAGGTGACGGGCTATGTGATGTACGTTGCGCCGCTGGCTATCTTCGCCACCATTTCGTCGGTGATTGCCTCCCAGGGGCTGGGGATCCTGCTCAACTACGCTTCGTTCATCGGCGGTTACTACCTGGCGGTGCTGTTGACCAGCGCGGTGCTGATTGCCGTTGGTTATATGGTGCTGAAGAAAGAGGTCTTCCGTCTGCTGAACATGCTGAAGGACCCGGTGCTGGTCGCGTTTACCACCAGCAGCTCCGAAGCGGCCTATCCGAAGACCCTTGAGCGGCTGGTGAAGTTTGGCTGCTCGCGCAATATCGTCTCGTTCGTTCTGCCCATTGGCTACTCGTTCAACCTCGTGGGCTCGATGGTCTACTGCTCCTTCGCCGCGATGTTTATCGCTCAGGCCTATAACGTACCACTGAGCTTTAGCGAGATTACGGTCATGATGCTGACCCTGATGCTGGCCTCGAAAGGCATCGCCGGGGTGCCGCGCTCGGCGCTGGTGGTGCTGGCGGCCACGATCCCCAGCTTCAATATTCCGGTTGCCGGGATCCTGCTGCTGATGGGTATCGACCATTTCCTCGACATGGGGCGCTCCGCCATCAACGTGTTGGGTAACGGCATCGCCACCGCCATGCTGTCGAAAAACGAAGGTCTGCTGACCGACGAGGAAGCACAGCCGGACTGGGAAGCCGAGAAAGCGGAAGCCTGATCCTGCCGCGCCCTTTCACAAAGGGCGCCATTCCGCACGGAAAAAAAAGACCCCTGACAGGCACGTCAGGGGTAATGTGACGAAGTATCAGTTTTCCTCGTAACTAGTCTTTTTTCTTATATAAAAACGCGCGGTAACGTCTTTATACCGAGGAAGCGTCAGAGTTTAACGTTATGTTCGGCAGCGCTGGCGCTTTTTTAGCATCCTGCGGCTATTTTCGGATTCCAGACAATATCACTACGGGAATATCTTATTCTCTTCTGTTCGCTATTTGCCTACCAGCGCTCACGTAACAGATTCATAAACTGGAAAAAGTCGTGATTATTATTCAGGCTGTATTTTTCCATAATCTTATTCTTATGGTAAGCGGCGGTGCGGGGACTGACCCGCTGCAGGGCGGCGATTTTACTCATGTCCAGCCCTTCAAGAATACCGTGCACCACAGCGGTCTGCGACCGCGACAGGACACGATGCGGGCAGCTGGCGCAGCTCAGTTCCCGGCTCGTGGCGTCAGTGGCCGACGGGTCCATACAATGCTGTAGTTCGCTTTTAATGATCGCCAGCAGCTGTGGAATACTGGCCGTTTTCAGCGAGACAAAAATGACTCCTTTCAGGCAATTAATCATGAAATCGTCTTCCGGCAGCTGGTCGTAGCTGTGGAGGATAATCAGGGAGCTGCCTTTTTTTCTGTTTTTAATCAGGGTATTGCACAGATAGATTTCACTAGGGATCACTTCGCAAATAATAATGTCTTCGCCTGACAGGTCGTTATTGCGCCAGGAGAAACGGGCCCGCATATCGTCCCGGGAGAGATCATTAACCATGGCCACCAGCGATTCACGTACAAAGGTGTTGCGGGTATTGATGGTGACATTAATGTTTCTCATGGCGTTATTTCCTTATGCAAAACATAACGCCATGCTGTGACAAATCCTCCGGGCGTATGCGGTGTGTTGATTTTATAAACGTACCTGTAATCGTTTTTAATTATTATAAAGTGAATTATTTACGACGCGTCGAACGCTTATCGTTAAACGTAAACTTCTGCCGTCTCCTGTCTTTTAGATAGGAAATAAAACTGTATACAGAGATGCTGAAGAAAAATATGCATAGCAATAATATTAACCACGTTTGCATGGCCATCGTTTTTACCTTGTTTGTGCTGCATGGTGTCAGAATTTACCGCGAACGGCTATTACGTTTTGTTATATGTTTTCCTGTCCACTGAAAATCATACGACATCATCCTGATGTGCTAGCACTATAAGAAAGTTCTTAAGCGCGTCGTCAGTCTCATTCCTCTCATTTCTCTCAGAAAATGAGAAAAATTAACACTTGCGAGTTATTCACACCCCGCGCAGCGGCCAGATCGCGCTTTCGATCAGGAAATAAACGCCAGTCCTTTGCCAAAGATCGCTCGTACGGGCAGGTGGATCCCTTGCTGGCGCGCCTTATGGCGCAGGCGGCTAATCACCACGTCGATGCGGTGCAGGTCAGGCTCGCTGTCGTGGGAAAACAGACAGGCATGGAGGTCCAGCTTGCTGCACACCTCGTTGCGATTGCGCATTAACAGCTCCACCAGACGGTACTCCTGCTGGGTTAACTCCAGCGTCCGGGCATCGGGAGAAATCAGTTTATCCTCATGCAGACGCCACAGTCCGGTGGCGGCGGATGACGCGGTGCCGGGCGCCTCCGACGGAAGGGCGGCGGGTCGATCCTGCTGCAGGCGGGCGCCAAGGGCGGTGAGGGTCTCCGCAAGGTGGGCGAAGTTAACCGGCTTAATCAGGTAAGCATCGGCCCCAAGGCTGAGCGCCTGCAGTTTATCCTGCTGCTGGCCGCGGGCGCTGACCACCACCAGACCGTAATGCCCCAGCTCATGCAGGTAGCTCAGCACGCTGAAGCCATCTTCCCCGGGCAGGCCGATATCAATCAGCACGATGTCCACCGGATGGCTATGCAGTTGTCGCCAGAAGGCTTCGGCGCTGCGCGAGCCCCACACCTCGAAGCCGCGATAGCCCAGCCAGGCCAGCAGTTCATCCAGCAGATCGGCGTTATCTTCAATTATCGCCAGCCGTAAAGCCATACGTCGTTCTCCTCTTAAGCAACCGTGGGGAGGGTGAGAATGAAGGTGCAGCCGTCCGGGCCATGCTCGGCCAGCCACAGTTTGCCATCATGAGCCTGCACGATCTGACGCGCAACATACAGTCCGAGACCGGTGCCGCCCGGCACCGGCGACGTGTGCTCGCCGCGGCGGTAGCGCTCAAAGATCAGTTCCGCTTGCCCGTCGGGCAGGCCCGGGCCGTGGTCGCGAATGCGCAGCTCGGTATGCCCGGCTTCGGAGCGGATATCGATGGCGATTTCACCGGGGGGCGAATACTTCACCGCGTTATCCAGCAGATTGGCGATGGCGATGCACAGCAGGCCGGCATCGGCCTGCAGCTGCGGGCTTTCCACCGCGCCGTGATGGCGGATGTTCAGGTAATGGTCGTGGGAGATGGCCACCACCGAGGCGGCCATGTTGATCACCGACAGCAGGGCGGTCTGCTGGCGATCGACGTGCAGGTCGTGTGAGGCGAGCCGGGCGTCGGCAAGGCAGTTATCGGTGAGCTGCACCAGACGGGTGGCGGCGCGCCCGATGCGATCGAAGCGCGCCTCCTGGCTGGCCGAGGCGGCCGAGAGGCGGAGATTTTCCAGCGCTGCCTGGATCACCGCCAGCGGCGTGCGGAATTCGTGCGCTACCATGCCCATAAACTGTCGCTGATGGAAGCTGGCTTCACGCTCAATCTGCAGCTCACGCGCCAGGCGCTGCTTCTGCTCCAGCTGGCGGTTTTCAGCGCGCACCCGCAGGATGGCAATGATCAGCACCGTAATGATGTGGACGATCAGCGCATACTGCCAGAGGGAATAGATCTCCATATGGAACGGGATTATCCCGTGGATAGACAACTGCACCAGCACCGCGGCGGCGACGTAGAACGGCGGCAGCAGACCCAGCAGCAGAGTGTTACGGTCGATGGCTTTTTTGCGCCACAGCCACCAGGAGGTGAACAGCAGCACCGGGGTGATAATGATGAAGATCACCCCTTCAATCTGCATCGCGAAGCCGTAAAACCCGAGCGGAATACTGACCTGCAGCACCAGGTTGAGGACCACCGCGGCGATCAGTAGTTGATGAAGCCGCGGCATATTCTTCTTCAAATCAAAAATCTCGCTGTGCAGCCAGAGGGCGGTGGCATAGCTGAACAGGGAGAGGCTGCTGATCATAAAGTCCTGGAACGGCAGCGCCGCGTGGCCGAAAAACCACTCCGGGAAGCCGTGCAGGGCGGCCACCAGCGGATAATTGAGCGAGAAAAGACAGATGCCCCACAGCAGACGCCGGCGCAGGGCTAGCGCCAGCCACAGCGCCACGCCGCTGGCGACGGCGGCCAGGCCGAAGTAGAAGCTCCAGAAAGCGGTGTCGGCGGTCGCCCGCTGCACAAATTCCTGCGGCGAAGAGAGCGAGGCCAGCAGGATCAGGGTGCTGGTGCTGTGCAGGCGAAAGACCACCTCATAGCCAGCGGCGGTTGGCGGCGGGGGGATAATCAGCACGCTTTCCCGGTAGTGCAGGTCGCTCTCGCGGGCGACGTCGCGGTCGCCAAAGGTGCGCTGTTCCCAGGGGGCATCGCTGCCCAGAGGCCGGTAGTAAATGGTCAGATGGTCGACAAAAGAGGGGCCCAGCTGCAGCCAGCGCGGCTCCCCGGCAAACCACGTTCCCGGCAGCTCGCTGCGCAGCCACCAGGTTTTTCGCGAATAACCAAAGGAGGGGATCTGCCGGGTGGTGGCGAGCTGGTCTGTGGGCAGGGCGGCGAAGCGATCGATGGTCATCTGGCCGCTGGCGTCCGCGTACCACTGGACCGGAATATCAATGCCCACCTGGCTCGTCACCGCCTGCGCCTGCGGGGCGACCAGCAGCAAGAGTAATCCACAGCTGAGCAGCCAGCCTGCCAGGAACCGCGGCCGGCAACGCCGGACCGCTGCGAAGATCGCAGACACCCTTTTCAATCACGCCCCCTTGCGGCATGCCAACGATACAGACCGCAGACATCTGGCTACGGTATGGATAATACGCCCCCGGAAGTGGGGAAGAGTGGACAGGCCTGTCCGGACGAACAGGCCATTTTGCGTGGGAGACCAGGAATATTCCAGCGTAATCTGCATCGGCAGGATCAGGACAGACCTGCTGCGCGGCGGCGGTGGGCTGGGGTTAGCGGAAAACCACCTGCGCCCAGCGGGCCAGCCCGGCGGTTACCGAGCCAAAATCATCGCCACCGGCCAGCGGAATACCCGGCAGCTGGGCGGTCAGCCCCTTTTTGATCAGCGGCGAGCGGGCGCTGCCGCCGGTAAGATAGATCACATCCGGGGTGGTCTGGCTGCTGTCGAGCGCGAGCTGCACCTGTTCCATAATGCGGGTCAACGGTTGATCCAGCGCGGCTTCCAGACCCTGCTGGGCGATGGCGGTGGCCAGCTCGTCCTGAATAAACGGCAGCGCGGTTTCGACGCTGGCGGCGCTGGAGAGGGCGATTTTGCTCTCTTCGGCGCTGCGCACCAGACGATAGCTGAGACGCTGGCGCCAGACCTTCAGCAGCAGAGCCACCTTGTCGGCATCCCGGGCGCTGCGCAGCAGATCGTTAAGCAGACGGCCGTTGGCGGTGCTGTAGAAATCGGTTTGCGCCGGCACATCGTTGATCGCCACGGCGTTCCACCACGGCAGCACCGGTAAGGCGATCCCTTTTTCAGTTTCGCCACCCATCCCCAGCAGCGGCATCAGGCATTTAAAGGCCAGCGCGATGTCGAGATCGTTCCCGCCGACGCGGCAGCCGCTGTGGCCGAGTAAACTTTGCTGACGATCGGCTTTCTGCCGCCACTGCGGCCCCATCAGCAGCAGCGAACAGTCTGTGGTGCCGCCGCCGATATCGACGACCAGTACGCGTTTTTCTTCGCTGAGCGTCGCTTCGAAATCCAGCCCGGCGGCAACCGGTTCAAACTGGAAAACGACGTCACGGAAACCGGCGCGCTTCGCCGCGCGCTCGAGGATCCCCTGCGCCTGGGCATTGGCGTCATCGCCGCCCAGCCCCTGGAAGTTGATCGGCCGGCCAATTACCGCCTGGTCAATCGTCTCCGGAAGCTGGGTCTGCGCCTGCTGTTTAATATGCAGCATCATGGCGCATACCAGGTCTTCAAACAGCGCAACCTGCTGCGGCTTCAGGCCGCTGGCGCCGAGGAACGATTTCGGGGATTTAACGAAGTACACTTCTTCCGGATCGTCGACATATTGATGCAGCGAGGCCAGACCGAACTGGACGCTGTTGCCGAGGACGTCGATGTCTTCATCGCGGTTATAGTTGATGGCGCGACGCAGCAGCGCCTGGTTTTCAGCGCCGTTGGTCGGCACGTCATGATGGCGATAGAGCCATTCGCTGACCGCTTCGCGGGTCGGCGCCGACAGCATTGATGGCAGCAGCTTGCTGCCGTTTTCCAGCGTTAACAATTGCGGAAGGTTATCGCGCATTACGGCAACCGAACAGTTGGCGGTTCCGTAGTCAAAACCAATAAACATGACCTGAAAAATCCCCATGCCAGTGAAGAAGGGGGGCGACTTTAGCGGATTGCCGCCACGGCGACAACTGGAATTTAAAAGCAAGGTATGTCGGACGTGGAGCGTCTATCATTGAGGCAATTAAAGAAGGAGAAATGATGACGCTGTTACCCTGGCACGCCCCCTACGACCCGGAATGGATATTCGGTTTTCTACGCGCCCGTGCGGTGGCGGGTATTGAAACGTTCAGCGCGGGGCGTTACACCCGCAGCTTTTCCCTCGCGGGCCATCGCGGCCTGATCGTGGTTGAGCCCGATATGACGGCGCAGGGATTACGCGTAACCCTATCTGACGGCCTGCAGCCGGTGGCCGATGCATGCCACGACCGGGTTGCGCGCTTGTTTGATTTAGCCTGTGACCCGCATCGGGTGGCCCAGACGCTGGGCGTGCTGGCCAGTGCGCGTCCTGGGCTGCGCATGCCGGGATCGCTTGATGCCTTTGAACAAGGAGTGCGCGCGGTGCTGGGGCAGCTGGTGAGCGTGGCGATGGCGGCGAAGCTGACGGCAAAAGTGGCGGCGGCTTACGGGGAAACGCTGGCGGAGGCGCCGGAATACAGGCTCTTTCCTGAACCACAAAGCCTAGCGCGAGCGGATCCGTTAGCGCCTAAAGCGCTGGGGATGTCGCTGCGGCGCGCCGAGGCCCTGATCCATCTGGCGCAGGCGGTGATTGACGGTCAGCTGCCGCTGGTGGCGCCGGACGACATTGAGGCCGGGATGAAACAGCTGCAAACGCTGCCCGGTATCGGCCGCTGGACCGCCAGCTATTTTGCCCTGCGCGGCTGGCAGGCGAAGGACATTTTTCTGCCGGATGATTACCTGATTAAGCAGCGGTTTAGCGGTATGACCCCGGCGCGCATTGCCCGTTACGCCAGCCGCTGGCAGCCGTGGCGTTCCTATGCGTTGTTGCATATCTGGTATAGCGAAGGATGGGCGCCGACTGAGGAATAGCCATGCAGGGTGCATATCACTGGTATCGACGCGCTGAAATCCCTATAATTGCCGCGTTTGACGGTCAAACGTCACCCTTCCAATACATGAAATTATTCGAGATGCGCCTCAAAACTCGTTAGCGTTTTGAACAAACCCCACAGGGGCGAGGCTGCAAGCCGAGTCACGCGGCGGCAGCTCGAAGGGTTATGTGTATATACATCCAGGTTAATCAGGTCGCAAAAAAGTTATGACTGATACGTCTCATCAGTGCGTCATTATAGGTATCGCCGGCGCATCGGCTTCGGGAAAAAGTCTTATCGCCAGCACGCTGTATCGCGAATTGCGTGAACAGGTTGGTGATGAACATATTGGCGTTATTCCGGAAGACAGCTACTACAAAGATCAAAGTCATTTGTCGATGGAAGAGCGTGTTAAAACGAACTATGACCATCCCAGCTCGATGGATCACAGTTTACTGTTTCAACATTTGCAGATGTTGAAAAGCGGCCAGCCGATTGAATTACCGGTTTACAGCTACGTTGAACATACGCGTATGCCGGAAACGATCCACATTGAACCCAAGAAAGTGATCATCCTCGAAGGGATTTTATTGCTGACGGATGTTCGCCTGCGCAATGAGCTGAGCTTCTCGATCTTCGTTGATACGCCGCTGGATATCTGCCTGATGCGCCGCATCAAGCGCGATGTGAATGAACGCGGGCGCTCGATGGACTCGGTGATGGCGCAATATCAGAAAACGGTTCGTCCGATGTTCCTGCAGTTTATTGACCCTTCCAAGCAGTATGCCGACATTATTGTGCCTCGCGGCGGTAAAAACCGCATCGCGATTGATATTCTGAAGGCAAAAATCAGCCAGTTCTTTGAATAACACAGACGAATTGTGTAACGTGCAAAGAGAACCCAAATTGCCCTTAGCCCCGGAAGGTGTAGGGGCGCGATGCCATAAAGGAGAGAGCTCATGCGTCTGTGCGACCGAGATATAGAAGCCTGGTTGGATGAGGGGCGGCTATCTATCAGCCCGCGCCCGCCCATTGAACGTATTAACGGCGCGACCGTAGACGTTCGGCTGGGGAATAAATTCCGCACGTTTCGCGGCCACACGGCGCCCTTTATCGATCTGAGCGGGCCAAAAGCGGAAGTGACCGCGGCGCTGGATCGGGTGATGAGCGAAGAGATCGTGCTGCCGGAAGGCGAAGCCTTCTATCTGCATCCGGGAGAGCTGGCGCTGGCGGTGACCTATGAGTCGGTGACGCTACCGGCCGATCTGGTTGGCTGGCTGGACGGACGCTCCTCTCTGGCGCGTCTGGGGCTGATGGTGCACGTCACTGCTCACCGTATCGATCCCGGCTGGTCTGGCTGCATCGTGCTCGAGTTCTTTAACTCCGGCAAGCTGCCGCTGGCGCTGCGTCCGGGGATGCCGATCGGCGCATTGAGTTTTGAACCGCTGTCAGGCCCTGCGGCACGGCCCTATAACCGCCGTGAAGACGCCAAATATCGCGACCAGCAGGGCGCGGTGGCGAGCCGAATCGACAAGGATTGATAACGTAAGCGGTGTACTGAGGGTGCCATGAGACGAATTCTGACGACGCTGATGATCTTGCTGGCGGTGGTTGTCGCCGGGCTGACCGCGTTGGTATTGCTGGTCAATCCCAACGATTTTCGTGCCTATATGGTGCATAAGGTGGCGGAACGTAGCGGTTATCAGCTCGAACTCGATGGCCCGCTGCGCTGGCACGTCTGGCCGCAGCTGAGTATTCTTTCCGGCCGCATGACGCTGACGGCGCCGGGGGCGGCTGAACCGGTGGTGCGCGCGGACAATATGCGTCTCGATGTCGCCCTTATGCCGCTGATTTCCCATCAGCTGCAGGTCAAACAGGTGATGCTCAAGGGCGCGGTCATTCAGCTGACGCCGAAGACCGAGGCCGTTCGCGGCCAGGATGCGCCGGTGGTTCCTCATGATAATCCGCTGCCGCTGGTGGCGGAAGACAGCGGCTGGTCCTACGACGTGCGGCAGCTGCAGGTGGTGGACAGCGTCCTCTTTTTCCAGCATGAAGATGGCGAACAGGTGACCGTGCGCGATATTCGTCTGCAGATGGATCAAGATGAACATCATCACGCGACCCTCGACTTTGCCGGGCGAATCAACCGCGAACAGCGCGATCTGGCGCTCTCTTTCACCGCTGAGGTTCAGGGCGGTGACTATCCGCATTCTCTGAAGGCTGACATCTCCCGGCTCGACTGGCAGCTGCGCGGCGCCGAGCTGCCGGCTAACGGGGTGAGCGGGCAGGGCAGTATGCAGGCGAACTGGCAGGAGGACGAGAAAAAGCTAAGCTTCGATAACCTCAATCTGACGGCGAACGGCAGCACGATTGCCGGCAACGCCAGCGTGATTTTAGGCGACCGGGCCGACTGGAATCTCAATCTTCACGCCACGACTCTTGACCTCGACAGTCTGCTGACGCACGGTTCACCGGCGACGGACTCTGGCGCCAGCCAGCCGAGGCAGCTGCGCCCGGTGATTGCCGACAGCGATATTCAGGAAGATTACGACAGCCTGCGCGGCTTTACCGCCCATATGGCGCTGACGGCCGACCAGCTTCAGTGGCGTGGGATGACCTTTACTCAGGTGAAAAGCGACATCAGTAATCAGCTCGGACTGCTGACCATCAACCAGCTTCAGGGCGAACTGGATGGCGGCCTGATATCGTTGCCCGGCACCCTCGACGCGCGGGGAGAGACCTCGCAAGCCTCTTTCCAGCCCAAACTGGATAACGTTGAGATTGCCACCATCCTGAAAGCCTTTAACTATTCGCTCAATCTGACCGGTAAGCTCTCTTTAAGCGGAGATTTCTCCGGCGAAAGAATTGATGCCGACGATTTCCGTCGTCGCTGGCAAGGGGATGCGCAGATACAGATGGCGAATACCCGCACCGAAGGGCTTAACTTCCAGCAGCTCGTGCAGCAGGCCGTTGAGCGCAGCACCAATGTGCAGGCGCAGGAAAATTACGACAACGCGACCCGCCTCGATGCCATGAGCAGCGAGCTGCAGCTGGCGCAGGGACAGGTCACCTTGCATAGCCTGCAGGGGCAATCAGAGATGATGGCGCTGACCGGGCAGGGCGACCTGAATTTGCTGAAAGAAGAGTGCGATATGCGCTTTAACGTGCGCGTGCTGGGCGGCTGGAAAGGCGAAAGCAAGCTTATCGACAAGCTCAAACAGACCGCGATTCCGCTGCGTATCTACGGGAAATGGCAGGCGCTGAGCTACAGTCTGCAGGTTGACCAGGTACTGCGTAAACAGCTGCAGGATGAAGCTAAACAGCGGCTTAATGACTGGATTGAACGTAATAAAAACAGCCAGGACGGGAAAGAAGTGAAGAAGTTGCTTGAGAAACACTAACCGGGATTGACCGGTGGAGCGACTTTACCGGCCCGGATAGCGGCGCTAATGCCTTATCCGGGCTACCTGAGCGGACTCTCCCTGTAGCCCCGGTAAGCGCAGCGCCAGCGGGGAAGCAGACAGATGCAGGTTGAAAGGTTACCACAATGGTTTTCCCGGATAGCGGCGCGAACGCCTTATCCGGGCGACCTGATCGCACTCTTCCTGTAGCCCCGGTAAGCGCAGTGCCACCGGGGAAGCGGACAGATGCAGGTTGAAAGGTTACCACAATGGTTTTCCCGCCTTATCCGGGCTACCTGAGCGGACTCTCCCTGTAGCCCCGGTAAGCGTAGCGCCAGCGGGGCGTATCTACCGACTGCGGGGATTACACTTCGTAGCTCAGTTCATCTTCCCGCGGCGGCGGCGGGATAATCTGCACTTTCTGTACCCGGTGGCTCTCGACCTGCAGCGTACGTACGATGTAGTCGCCGATTTTCACCTCTTCTCCCGCTTCGAGGACATGCTGCAGATTTTCCATCAACAGACCGGCAATCGTGTGATACTCGCGCTTATCATCGAGCGGCAGGGGAATGTACTGCACTAAATCTTCCAGCGGCATATGCCCATTAGCGGTCCAGCTGCCGTCAGGATTTTTCGCGATATCGTGGCGGGCATCAATCTCTTCAGCCTCGTTGGGTAAATTGCCGGCGATGGTTTCCATCACATCGCTCAGGGTCACCACCCCCTCAACGGAACCAAACTCATCCACCACGAAGGCGAAATGGGTCCTGGCATGGCGGAACTGCTCCAGCGCTGGCAACAGAGGCAGCGTCTCAGGGAACACCAGCGGCTGACGAAGCAGGACGCGCAGGTCGAGCGGTTCATGACGCAGCGATTGTTGTAGCAGGTCGATGACGTGAACCACGCCGAGCAGATCTTCATCATCATTTCCGCCGGTGACGACCAGTCGGGTATGCTGGTTTTTCTCCAGCAAGGCGCGAATTTCCTCTTCCGGGGCGCTAAGGTCTATATGCTCGATATCATGGCGCGAGGTCATAATGCTGCTGACGGTGCGCTGGTTGAGATTAAGCACCCGCTCAATCATCCGGCGTTCCTGGGGGTTGAACAGCGGGTTATCGGCCTGGCTGTCGATCAGCGCGGCCGTATCGCTGCTGAGCTCGGCGTGTTCTTTATACCCGCTAAGTAGATTCATCACTGCTTCGGTTGTGCGCTGGCGGAGAGTGAGATTGGCGGAGAGGAAGCGACGGCGGTTGAACAGCGCCAGCTGGTTCAGCGACTCAATGATGACGGAGAAGCCAATGGCCGCATACAGATAACCTTTCGGGATGGGGAATCCAAACCCTTCGGCAATCAGGCTGAAACCAATCATCAGCAGGAAGCTCAGACAGAGAATAACGATAGTCGGGTGGCTGTTGACAAAACGCGTCAGCGCTTTGCTGGCGAGCAGCATCAAACTCATGGCAATAACTACCGCTGCCATCATCACCGCCAGATGGTCGACCATGCCGACGGCGGTGATCACCGAATCGAGGGAGAAGATGGCATCCAGCACCACAATCTGAGCGACCACTCCCCAGAACTTCGCGCTTTTGCGCTGAACCGGATTATCGCTGTCTTTGCCCTCTAGTCGCTCATTGAGCTCAACAGTCGCTTTAAACAGCAGGAATAACCCGCCAAACAACATAATCAAATCTCGCGCGCTAAAGCTGAGATCGTGGTAGGAGAACAGCGGTTTGGTCAGGGTGACCAGCCAGGAGATCGAGGCGAGCAGCAGTAGACGCATCAGCATCGCCAGCAGCAGGCCAATCACCCGCGCGCGGTCACGCTGAGTAGCAGGGAGCTTTTCCGCGAGGATCGCGATAAAAACGAGGTTATCAATACCGAGGACCAGCTCTATAACCACCAGCGTTATGAGACCGGCCCAAATTGAGGGGTCGGCAATCCATTCCATCATTCGCTAAAACCTATACTACCTGAGAGTGCTATCCGACGATCATGGATAAGCGACCGATAAATTGCAATATATTCTGGTAATGCTACCAACTTGCTGATCTAGTGTATAGTGGTGTTTTTGAGGTGCTCCCGTGGCTTCAGTCTCCGTCTGCTGTCCCTCCTGTTCCGCTACTGAAGGCGTGATGCGTAATGGCAAAAGTACTGCCGGGCATCATCGTTATCTCTGCTCTCACTGCCGTAAAACATGGCAGCTCACCTTCACTTATGCCGCTTCTCAGCCCGGTACACACCAGAAAATCATTGATATGGCTATGAACGGCGTCGGTTGCCGTGCCACCGCACGACTAATGGGCGTGGGCCTCAACACCATTTTGCGCCATTTAAAAAACTCAGGCCGCAGTCAGTAACCTCCCGGATACAGCCGGGCAGTGATGTCATTGTCTGTGCGGAGATGGACGAGCAATGGGGCTACGTCGGGGCAAAATCACGTCAGCGCTGGCTGTTTTACGCGTATGACAGGATACGCAGGGCGGTGGTAGCCCACGTTTTCGGTGAACGCACTATGGCCACACTGGAGCGTCTTCTGAACCTGCTGTCAGTTTTTGACGTGGTGGTATGGATGACGGACGGCTGGCCGATGTATGAGTCACGTCTGAAGGGAAAACTGCACGTCATCAGTAAGCGTTACACGCAGCGAATTGAGCGACACAACCTGAATCTGAGACAGCATCTGGCAAGGCTGGGCAGGAAGTCCCTGTCGTTCTCCAAATCGGTGGAGCTGCATGACAAAGTCATCGGGCATTACCTGAACATAAAACACTACCAGTAAATTGGAGTCATTGCCCTGGTGTTCATAGGAATAAACCCTCTTTTTTTCTGTATTTTACACATTATCCAAACGTTTCTTCTACAGTATTCTCTGCCGGAAATACAGCGATAAGTCCTGCGGTTGAAGAAAGTGCAGAGGAAAATCCTGAGGCAGTGCGCCATATGACACCTGAGTCATCAGAATTTTCTTAAACCGCTCTGTCGGAGCTAATACTTTGAGTGTATTCTCTGATGAAACATGTAGTTTCGGAATTTTGCTGGAAGTCGGACTGATAGCAAAACGGTAATATCATAGATTGATACCAGGGGAACCTGTAATCAGGCGGGTATCGAAGATTTATCACTATATGGGTGGATATGAGAATGGCAAGTTTGAAAGCAGTTATTCCGGTAGCCGGATTGGGGATGCATATGTTGCCGGCCACCAAGGCGATTCCGAAGGAGATGCTGCCAATCGTTGATAAGCCAATGGTTCAGTATATCGTCGACGAGATTGTGGCGGCAGGTATCAAGGAAATTGTACTGGTTACCCACTCGTCTAAGAATGCCGTGGAAAACCATTTCGATACCTCCTATGAACTGGAAGCGCTGCTAGAGCAGCGTGTTAAACGTCAGCTGCTGGCTGAGGTACAGGCAATCTGTCCGCCGGGCGTGACTATCATGAACGTACGCCAGGCGCAGCCGCTGGGGCTGGGACACTCTATTCTCTGCGCGCGCCCGATCGTCGGAGATTACCCGTTCGTTGTGGTGCTGCCGGACATCGTGCTGGACGATGCCAGCGCTGACCCGCTGCGCTATAACCTGGCGGCGATGGTGGCCCGTTTTAATGAAACCGGGCGCAGCCAGGTGCTGGCCAAGAGAATGGACGGCGACCTGTCGGAGTATTCCGTGATCCAGACCAAAGACCCGCTGAACGTGGAAGGGCAGATTGGTCGGATCGTTGAGTTTATCGAGAAACCTGACGAACCGCAGACCTTGGATTCCGATCTGATGGCCGTAGGACGCTATGTGCTTTCCGCCGATGTGTGGGCCGAGCTGGAGCGGACTCAACCTGGCGCATGGGGCCGTATTCAGCTGACCGATGCGATCGCTGAACTGGCGAAGAAGCAGCCCGTTGACGCGATGTTAATGACCGGCGATAGCTACGACTGCGGTAAAAAAATGGGCTATATGCAGGCCTTCGTAAACTACGGGCTGCGTAACCATAAAGAAGGCACGAAATTCCGCGAGAGCATTAAGAAGTTACTCGCGTAAATAGGCTCTGCCGGATTTCAGAAGTGTGAAAATGTAGGGTTTACAGAAGTATGTGGCTTAAGTCCGCGATGTTGCATACTTCTGTAGACAGCCCTGCAGATTAAATAAGGCTATTTTAGATAAATATTAATCAATATAAATCAGATGGTTATGCTGATTTGCTGAAACACGCTTAATATGTAAACAAAAAGCGACTTCAGAGACATCTGGTTGCTGTGCTGGCCCTCCTGGATGGAATGGTCGGAGTAGCATAATTTTATGTTTGCTAATAATGAGTTAGTCGGAATCTTCTTAAAAAAATATGCCTGCCGCTGGCTGTCATAAAAAAATAAAACTTGACTGAGATCATGCTTAGGCATTAAACAACAGTGATGCATGCATAAAAATGTGAAGTTATCGGATGTGTATGCCCATACCAACGTCATGGACAAAGGCGCTGCGAACTGGAAAATCGTCAAAGGATGAAAAATAAATGAACTGGCAGTGGGTCTCTTTTTTTGGTGATAGTACCGTGTTGTTACCCAGCGCGGCAGCCGTGTTCATGGTTTTATTTCTGCGCAGGCCTTCCAGACAGATTGCCTGGCAATGGGGATTGCTGTTTGGTATTACCGGCGCCATCGTCAGTGCATCAAAACTGGCGTTTATGGGCTGGGGCATCGGCATCCGCGAGTTAGATTTCACGGGTTTTAGCGGGCATACCGCTTTATCTACCGCCTTCTGGCCTATTTTTTTATGGCTGCTCTGTACTCGCGGTAGCGTTGCTTTACGCCGGACTGCCGTGGTGATGGGGTATCTGCTGGCTGGCCTCGTGGGGTATTCCCGTCTGGCGATTCATGCCCACTCCCCATCGGAAGTGATTGCCGGGCTGCTGCTTGGCGCCTGTGGTAGCGCGCTGTTTCTGCTGCTGCAGCGGAATTCATCACGTGTCGTCGATGCGCAGCTCTCCTGGGGCGGGGTGCTCAGTCTGATTATCATCCCCGTCGTGTTGCTAAATATTGGCACTAAAGCGCCGACCCAGTCACTGCTGGGCGAAATTGCCGTCAAGCTTGGTCCGCTGGAAAAACCCTTTACCCGGTCGGATATGCATAAGCATTTTTAATGAGTGTGCTGCTGACAATGAATGAGACCAGCGAAAATAATAGAATTAGTCCCGGCCTCACGCATTCATATTCATGAAATAAATAGTTGATACTACATTCTGCAGCAATGTTTTGCTGGCACAGGAAATAACGTGGCTGAGAACAATCCTAAATAGACAGCCAGCGCCTGATACCTGAAGTTAAATTATCTTTGTCAAGTATAAAAAGTGAATGGAAGGTATTAATTTTTGTAGTTGACGAAAGTGACGACAATTTGAAGGGTTAGTTCATTTTGTTAGTAAAATCCTTAAAAAACATGATGTTAATTTACGATGGTGCGTGAGGAAGTTTCGCTGGCTGGAACAGCGAGATATTATTAAACAATCTTATTGTGATGTCGTCCGCTTGTCGGAGTAGTAAGATTTGGTTGTTTTTATAAGCGAATAGTTGTCATTTTTACTCCCATTTGCCGGCAGAATCTTGTAAACTTGATTCCGCTAAAATATTGTCAGTGACTAATAATCAGGCGGGCGCTGCGCCAGCAAAAATGTATAAATGAAGTACAGTGTATTGGTAGCTGTTAAGCCAAGGGCGGTAGCGTATCGAAACCGTCAGCGTCAATTCTGCAGTCATCTTCTATATGTTCTAAATTCCTAAAACCGGTTGCGACGGATGATTATCTGCAGCACCGGTATATAATCGGCACTCTTTCTGACTCAACAGTGTTTTATACCTCTGGTTGACCTGAGATAGCTCATGTTCACGGTCGGCGGCGATCGGTGTGAGGGGCGTCGCTGGCGTTTTGACTGTGGCACTGATAATTCAAATAGTGCGTGGCTGATTACGTTCGAAGGGACTACTTATTGCATCATCACTGCTGAACAAACATACTACGACTGGCGTCAGCGTGCGCTCTCTAAACTCATATTCCCCATGACTCGCCAGCTTGCGGAAACGGGGCTAAAAATGGATCTTGTATAATGATGAAAATCGCGCGTCTTGCACTTGCTTTGGGGCTGTTGACATCGGTGAGTGCGCAGGTTTATGCCTCTGGTCTGGTACTCAATGATAACGAACTGCGTAACGATCTCTCCTGGCTGTCTGACCGGGGAGTTATCCAGCTTAGCCTTTCGACCTGGCCCCTGAGTCAGGAAGAGATTACCCGGGTGTTAAAAAAGGCCAAACCCTCCTATTCTTCCGAACAGGTGGTGCTGGCGCGTATTAATCAGCGGCTTTCCTCATTAAAAGCTGATTTCCGCGTCAGCGGCTACACCTCTACCGATCAACCGGGAACCCCGCAGGGCTTTGCACAAAGCCAACCGGCAGATAATTCGCTATCGCTGGCCTTTAATAACAGCGGCGACTGGTGGGATGTTCATCTGCAGGGCAATGTAGAAGGCGGTGAGCGTATCAGCAATGGTTCCCGTTTCAATGCCAACGGCGCGTACGGTGCGGTGAAGTTCTGGAACCAGTGGCTGTCGTTTGGCCAGATGCCGCAGTGGTGGGGGCCCGGCTATGAAGGGAGCCTGATCCGCGGGGATGCGGCGAGACCAATGACCGGATTTCTGATGCAGCGCGCTGAACAGACCGCCCCGGAAACCTGGTGGCTACGCTGGATTGGCCCCTGGCAGTATCAGATTTCCGCCAGCCAGATGAACCAGTATACCGCAGTACCGCATGCCAAGATTATCGGCGGCCGTTTGACCTTCTCGCCGTTCCAGTCTCTGGAACTGGGGGCTTCGCGAATCATGCAGTGGGGAGGAGAGGGGCGCCCTCAATCCTTTAGCAGCTTCTGGGATGGTTTTACTGGCAAGGATAATACCGGGACGGATAATGAACCCGGTAACCAGCTGGCGGGATTTGACTTCAAACTGAAGCTCGAGCCAACGCTGGGCTGGCCGGTGAGCCTGTACGGCCAGATGATAGGGGAAGATGAATCCGGCTACCTGCCTTCGGCCAATATGTTCCTCGGCGGAATTGAAGGGCATCATGGCTGGGGTAAAGATGTGGTTAACTGGTATGTAGAAGCACATGATACTCGCAGCAATATGAGCCGGACTAATTATAGTTATACACACCATATTTACAAAGATGGCTATTATCAACAGGGCTATCCGCTAGGTGATGCCATGGGAGGGGATGGGCAACTGCTCGCAGGTAAAGTAGAACTGGTGACAGAAGATAATCAGCGCTGGAGTGCGCGTCTGGTCTATGCCAAAGTGAATCCCAAAGATCAATCAATTAATAAGGCATTCCCGCACTCCGATACATTGAAAGGTGTACAGTTGGGGTGGAGCGGGGATGTCTATAAGACCGTTCGTCTGAATACGTCGCTGTGGTATACCAATGCGGACCATAGTGATAGCGATGATGTTGGCGCAAGCGCCGGGATCGAGATCCCATTTAGTTTATAGGCTAGATGCTACAGGAAGTCAGGAGAATGGAGTTTAGCCTACCATTCTCCGCGTGCAGCCAGACAGGAATAAACTGGTGGACGATATGTAGCTCAGGCATTGGCAAATTTTAGTTTACTGATGATGTGACATTATGAAGAAAAAAATGGTTAGGTTTTCGGCATTAGCATTGGCAATAAGTTTTTTATCGGCTTGTACCATTATTCCTGGTCAGGGGTTGAACAGCCTACGTAAGAATGTGGTTGAATTGCCGGATAGCGATTATGACCTGGATAAACTGGTTAACGTCTATCCGATGACGCCAGGGTTAATTGAGCAACTGCGTCCGACAAGCGTGATGGCACGGCCAAATGCACAACTGGATAGCCTGCTTAAAAATTATGAGTACCGGATTGGCGTGGGCGATGTGCTAATGGTAACCGTCTGGGATCACCCTGAACTGACCACGCCTGCCGGCCAATACCGTAGTGCCAGTGATACCGGCAACTGGGTAAATGCGGATGGTACTATTTTCTATCCGTATATTGGTAAAGTTCAGGTTGCTGGAAAAACGCTGAGTCAGGTCCGTCAGGATATAGCTAGTCGATTGACAACCTACATTGAAAGTCCCCAGGTAGATATCAGTGTTGCGGCATTCCGTTCACAAAAAGCCTATGTAACAGGCGAGGTCATTAAATCTGGCCAGCAACCTATCACTAATATTCCCTTGACTGTTATGGATGCCATCAATAATGCCGGTGGTTTGGCTCCGGATGCGGACTGGCGCAACGTGGTCCTGACCCATAATGGTAAAGATACCAAAATCTCCCTGTATGCCCTGATGCAAAAAGGCGATTTGACCGAGAACCATCTGCTCTATCCTGGCGATATTCTGTTTGTGCCACGTAATGACGACCTGAAAGTCTTCGTTATGGGCGAGGTTGGCAAGCAGAGCACAATGAAGATGGACCGCAGCGGTATGACGCTGGCCGAGGCACTGGGAAATGCCGAAGGTATGTCGCAAGCATTTAGTGACGCTACCGGCGTCTTCGTCGTGCGTCAGTTGAAAGGTGATAAACAAGGTAAGATAGCCAACGTTTATCAGCTTAATGCACAGGATGCTTCAGCGATGGTTCTGGGGACAGAGTTCCAGTTGCAGCCGTATGATATTGTCTATGTGACGACTGCCCCTCTTGTACGCTGGAACCGTGTGATATCACAGCTTGTACCGACGATTAGCGGTGTCCATGATATGACTGAAACCGTAAAATTCGTCAAGGATATGCGCTAATGTTTGATTCTATTCTCATTGTTTGTACGGGCAATATTTGCCGTTCTCCGATTGGAGAGCGATATTTACGAAACTTATTACCTGATAAAAAAATCGATTCAGCAGGGACTGGAGCACTCATTGAGCATGCGGCTGATAATAGTGCGATTAAGGTTGCTCAGCTCCATGGGCTTTCTTTGGAGGGGCACCTCTCCAGGCAGTTTACATCCTCTCTTGGGCGTCAATACGATTTGATATTAGCAATGGAAAAATCCCATATTGAGCAGATCGGGCATATAGCACCAGAAGCCAGGGGGAAAACGATGCTATTTGGTCACTGGTTGGAGCAACGCGATATACCTGACCCTTATCGCAAAAGTGACGAAGCCTTCTTATCAGTTTATAAACTTATTGAGCAGGCCGGTAGACTTTGGGCTCAGAAATTAGGTGCATAATTCAGGAAAAATCGCATGTCATCAACTACGAATAAAACTACATCTAAAGATACAGATGAAATTGATTTAGGTCGCCTTATTGGTGAGTTTATAGATCATCGGAAGCTTATTATTTCTGTTACTTCTCTATTCACATTAGTCGCATTAATTTATGCTATTTTTGCCACGCCTATATATCAAGCTGATGCTCTAATTCAGGTTGAACAGAAACAAGCGAATGCCATACTTAGCAATCTTAGCCAGATGCTTCCGGATAGCCAACCTCAATCGGCCCCAGAAATTGCGTTGATTCGTTCCCGGATGATTTTAGGAAAAACAGTTGATGATCTTAACCTGCAGGCGAGGGTAAAACAAAAATACTTCCCACTATTAGGGCGTGGTTTTGCACGCTTATCAGGAGATAAACCTGGTAGTCTATCTATTTCTCGGTTGTATATACCGGAAAATGATAATGATACTCCTGAGATCATACTAACTGTTAAAGAGAAAAATAGTTTTTCTATCTCCGTAGGTGACTTTATTATCAATGGTAAAGTTGGAGAGCTACTTGATGAGCGGGGAATTTCGCTCAAAGTTGATGAAATCAGCGCAAAGCCAGGGACTGAGTTTTCAATTGTCTATGTTAGTCGATTGAAGGCTATAACAGATCTTCAGGACGATATAGCCGTAGCTGATCAGGGAAAAGATACTGGGATGCTAACACTCTCCTTGACCGGCGATAATCCAGTATTAATTGAACGTATTCTTAATAGCATCAGTGAAAACTATTTAGCTCAGAATATTGCGCGGCAAGCCGCACAAGATGCGAAAAGTCTGGAGTTTTTGAGTAAGCAACTGCCCGAGGTTCGCAGTGATTTGGATCAGGCCGAAGATAAATTAAACCAATATCGGAGAAAGAGTGATTCCGTTGATTTATCTCTTGAGGCAAAAGCCGTTCTTGATCAAATAGTTAATGTCGATAATCAGCTTAACGAATTAACTTTCCGTGAGTCAGAGATATCCCAGCTCTATACCAAGGAACATCCGACGTATAAAGCATTGATGGAAAAAAGAAAGACACTACAAGATGAAAAATCTAAGCTTAATAAGCGTGTGTCTGCTATGCCTGAAACGCAGCAGGAAATATTGCGTTTAAGCCGTGATGTAGAGTCCGGTCGAGCTGTGTATATGCAGTTATTAAATCGGCAGCAAGAGTTAAATATAGCAAAATCCAGCGCTATTGGTAATGTGCGTATTATTGATAACGCTGTAACCCAACCCAAACCAGTCAAACCTAAGAAAATAGTTATTGTTCTGATTGGTATTATATTGGGTGTCATGGTCTCTGCCGGAGTTGTATTACTTAGAGTTTTCCTACGTCGAGGAATTGAAACGCCTGAGCAGCTTGAAGAACTTGGGATTAACGTTTATGCCAGCATTCCAGTCGCAGAGACATTTACCAAAAGTGTAGTGCAGAAAAAAGGATGGAGTAAAAAGGTTGACGAAATTCAGGGCTTCCTGGCAGTTGATAACCCAGCGGATCTGGCAATTGAAGCTATTCGCGGTTTACGCACAAGCCTTCATTTCGCCATGATGGAAGCAAGGAATAATGTGCTAATGATCTCTGGCGCGAGCCCTAATGCAGGGAAAACCTTTGTAAGTTCAAACCTAGCGGCTGTAATTTCTCAAACAGGGAAAAAGGTATTGTTTATTGATACCGATATGCGAAAAGGCTATACGCATAAATTGTTCAATGAAAATAATACCAATGGTCTCTCTGATATTCTGTCAGGAAAAGTTGAAATTAATAGGGCATTAAAAAAAGTCGCATCAGGTGGTTTTGATTTCATTTCACGGGGAATGGCTCCACCAAACCCAGCTGAATTATTAATGCACCGACGTTTTGGTGAACTGCTAAATTGGGCCAGTGAAAACTACGATATTGTTGTTCTTGATACACCACCAATTCTGGCTGTTACTGATGCTGCAATAATTGGTAATTATGTAGGCACAACTCTACTGGTAGCTCGATTTGAACTAAATACAGCAAAAGAAATTGAAGTAAGTGTTAAACGATTCGAACAAGCCGGTGTAACAGTGAAAGGCTGCATATTGAATGGTGTTGTTAAAAAAGCAAGTAGCTATTATGGCTATGGCTATAGCCATTATGGATATTCATATACTGATAAGCAGTAACTTTTAATGAGGCAGGGTTTTAAACCCTGCCTTAAATATCATCTTTCCGTGAATATTTAATCAGAAATTAAATGCAATGCAGAGAGGGTATATGACGCTTCTCGTCAGAAATGTTATTGTCAGTATTGCTTTGGCAATGTCTGATTTTTTTAGTTTTTTTATTTCATTATATTTAGCGATAGGGGTTTTATCAATAACGGTTAGCGATTATGAAACAGTCATTTCAGCTAACCAACTTGAAGTGTGGAAAATACTCCACTGGTTATTAGCTCTTTGCTGTGTTGCCTGGTATTCTATGAGGCTCCGCCATTATTTCTACCGTAAGACATTTTGGTTTGAATTAAAAGAGATACTGCGCACTTTAGTTATTTTTGCTGTAATTGAGATTGCAGTTTTGGCCTTTGCAAATTGGTCCTTTTCAAGGTTTTTGTGGGGACTAACCTGGGTTTTTGTTTTGTTATTGGTGCCTTTAGCAAGGATGGTAACGAAACGTGTGTTGGATGTGTTCGGATTATGGCGCAGAAATACATGGATTATAGGCAGCGGAGCTAATGCGCAGGAGGCCTATAAAGCTATAAATAGTGAGCGTAACCTGGGATTGGTTATTGTAGGGTTTATTGAGACAACTGAGGAATTATTAGAAAAAAAATATATTGATGGTGTCCCTGTACTGGCGAATGATCCTGCCTGGTTATCATCAATGGATAAGAAGACTCAATTTATTGTGGCTGTTGAATCACACCAGAGCGACGTCCGAAACACATGGTTGCGTAATTTTATGATTAAAGGTTATCGGTATATCTCTGTTATTCCAACATTGCGAGGAATGCCTCTCGACAGTACAGATATGTCTTTTATCTTTAGTCATGAAGTGATGATTTTTCGTGTTCAACAAAATCTTGCAAAGTGGTCCTCAAGGATTCTCAAACGCCTCTTTGATATTGTTGGTTCAGTATCAATCATCGTTATTCTTTCTCCAGCATTGATATATATAAGCCGTAAAGTGAAAAAGGATGGGGGGCCTGCTATTTATGGACATGAACGCATTGGTAAAGGTGGGAAATCATTTAAGTGCCTTAAGTTCCGTTCAATGGTGATAAATTCTAAAGAAGTTCTTGAAAATTTATTAGAAAATGATCCTGAAGCAAAAAAAGAATGGGATGCAACGTTTAAATTAAAAAACGATCCGCGAATTACAAAGATAGGTGGGTTCCTTCGAAGAACTAGTCTGGACGAATTACCGCAGTTGTTCAATGTGCTGAAAGGTGAGATGAGTCTGGTTGGGCCAAGGCCAATTATTACAGCCGAGCTTGTAAGGTATAATGAAGAAGTTGATTATTACCTGCTAAGTAAACCGGGGATGACCGGCCTATGGCAAGTTAGTGGTCGCAGCGATGTTGATTACGAAACTAGGGTATATCTTGATGCATGGTATGTCAAAAATTGGTCTATGTGGAATGATATTGCTATTTTGTTTAAAACGATAAGTGTTGTATTAAAAAAAGATGGTGCGTACTGAGAATAAAACCTAAATAACTGATCCTAATACCGCTACACTTTAGCCAGCCCGTGTTTTCCACCGGGGAATGGGCTGACGGTATCCATAAAGTGATGAACCTTTTTCAACAGATGCCACATTGAACGGCACTGGTGATTTCGGGTTATTGTCTCATGAAGCGCCTGCCACAACCGTTCGACATGATTGACCCATGGCGAGTAAACCGGCTGATAAATGACCCTGAACTTCTGGTTTGCTTTCAGCCAGCGCAACGTTTCACGGCTTTTGTGGATAATGTAGTTATCGACAATGAGCGTAATCGTTTTTGCCCGCCGGTATGTCGCCTTAAGATGTTTTAACAGTCTGATAAATAAAGATGAACCTTTACTGTTTCCACCTACGTAGCTGACTTTTCCCGTACCGCTGTGCAGCGCACCGGCAAGATAGTACTTTTCATTCTGGCCCGGTGTGACAACACGTTTTTGCTGCCCGCGTAACTGCCAGTCAGCACCGATTTTCGGGTTGAGATGAATATCCACTTCATCTTCGTAAAACACGGGATTTTCCGCACTGCATTTCGCCAGTGCTTCATGGATAGCGACCATTTTTTCTTCTTTGTGTGGGTCACGGATACGCAGTGTCGGCGCTGCTCTGCGCCATACCAGCCCGGCAGCAGGTAACCATCTCCGGATGGTTGAGGCATGTAGCGGACAACCGGTGACATCACGGATTTTTATCGCCAGCAGTTCGGTACTCCAGCGGGAACGCTGATAACCGAAATCGCCGGGAGAATGCTTCACAAGCTCACGCAGCAATGCGCAAATATGTTCGAACGGCCAGCGCCTGCCACGTCCTGACGGTAATGACTTCAGGCCTTCAGCACCAGACAGAGTGAACCAGTTAATCCAGCGACCAATCGATGAGCGGGCACAGCAGAGTGTTCTGGCCACATGACTGACGCGCTCGCCCCGGTGCAACATCAGCATGGCGGTCAGTCTGCGGGCATAATTTTTATCACGCGTTTTATGGATAGCTTTCTGCATCAGGTGTCGTTCGTCACGGGGAATTGGTGCTATGATCGGCATCGCTCAGTCCGGTTGGTGATTTGGGATATTAAGCGATTGATCAGATCGCACAATTCGGGCTGAGTTCCCTCAAAGTGATCTACTATTCCGAACAGTTATTTAGGGTAAATATTTATATAAAGAGTTTAATTCAAAATGAAATATTATATTGCAATACCAACATATAATGGTGGGGATATCTGGCACCAGGTTGTGGAAAATATAAAAAAGTATGCTCCTTCAGACTTATTTGTACATGTAATTGATTCAAGTAGTATAGATGATACAGTTTCGGTAGCGGAAGAGGCCGGTTTCAATGTTTTATCTATTGCAAGTTCTGATTTTAATCATGGTAATACTCGTAATCAGGCAATTGATAATTACATTGAAAACTACGATATAGTTATCTTTCTGACTCAGGATGCAATACCGCAACCAGGTTTTATTGAAAGCATAGTTTCAGTTTTTAGTGATGAAAATATTGTTTGTGCCTATGGCCGACAACTTCCCCACGATGATGCTAGTCCTCTTGCACAGCATGCTAGGGGATTTAGTTATCCTGAGAAAGGATATATTTGTGGTAAAGATGACGCGTCAGTTATGGGGTTAAAAACAGTTTTCATGTCAAACTCTTTTTCTGCTTACAGATTGTCAGTATTTAACAAATTAGGTCGTTTTCCTTCAAATACTATATTATGTGAAGATATGTTTTATACAGCAAAAGCAATACTCGCTGGTTTTAAGGTAGCTTACGTTTCTGATGCTATTGTGTATCATTCTCATAATTACTCACCAATAGATGAATTTAAACGATATTTTGATATAGGTGTTTTTCATACGGATGAGCCCTGGATTCGAAAAAATTTTGGTGGTGCTGGAGGTGAAGGGAAAAAATTTATTATATCCGAGCTAATGTATTTGTTACAAAAAGCACCTTTATGGATCCCTATTTCATGTTTAAATAATTTCATGAAGATATTAGGATATAAAGCGGGTCAAAGATACAAAATGCTACCAACTAAATTAGTTAAAGTGTGTAGTATGCATAAGCGGTATTGGAAGTTTTAAATTGAATAATAAAGATCAGTCAATTATATTCCAATCTTAGTTTTATCATTCTGGTCATGTAGAATGATTTAGACTATCCACGTTTAATTAGAGCTTTTACCTGATAATAATCTTAATTATATGAATAACTTGATTTTTGGAGTCGTTATATACAATGAAAGAAAAAAAATCACCATTGCAAACGAATGTTATTCAGAATGGGATTGTTCTACCATGTAAGAAAAATTATAAAAAAAATGGTTGGGGTGAGGGAGGTGTTATTGATAGTGGATTTTCATTCATAGAAGTTTCCGGGTTATATAGCAAGTGGAGTTCATTTGGTGGAGCATATGATTTTTCTAAAAATAAGATGGGAAAAATAGATGACGATGTTATTTGGTTTGGTTTTTTTTATAAGCACTGGGGGCATTTTTTATTAGATTTTATTAGTAGAATGTGGATTTTATTAGATGATTATCGTGGGCAGAAAATAGTTTACGTAAGTCATGGTGATGTAATTGATGGGAATTACATGGAGTTTTTCAACTTACTTGGAATTGAGAATGATAAACTGATTAGAATTGATAAAGTGACTCAGTGTAAGAGTGTAATAGTACCGGAATACGCAAAAAAAGAAAATGAATACCATAGCTATTACCTCCGTCTGATGAATGCTGTATCAAAGGCTGCTGTTAATACATCAAGTGAGCCTCTAACTCCAGGGCTGAAAGTATATTTTTCTCGGATGGCATTTAAAGATGCAGCAAAAAAAGAGTTTGGAGAGGAATATATTGAAAACTTAATGCTTTCGGCAGGATATAGCGTAATGTATCCTGAAAAAATGACACTAAAACAGCAGGTAAGTATATGGAACAGCGCTGATGAGATAATTTGTATAAATGGAACTATACCCTTAAATTTGATCTTTGCGATGAGCCATATGCAGAATGTCTTTATTCTGAATAAAGCAAAAATCCATCATCAAAACCTTATTGATATAATTGATATTAGGGCTTTAAAAAACATTAAATTTATCGATTGCTTCTATGAGAAATTCTCTTCTAAGGCTCAAAATTTAGGCCGTGGTCCGTTCTTTTTACGAGTTAGTGATGAGTTGGTTTCTAATATGGGTGTGAGTAATTATAATCAGAACAATTTTTATTATAAAATAAATGCTCATTTATTTTTATATAAATTTATCATTGTTAATAAAACGATCACTGCAATAAAGAGTTTTGTAAAAAAAATCATCAACGTACATAGAACATAGAAATGAGAGCTAGCATGGAAAAGGGTATATGTTTTTTAGTTGTTATGTATGGTAAGACTGTTCAGCAATCAAAGACACTAGCATCATTCTCTAATTTTGATCACGCTATTAATTCCGAGATAACTATATATAATAATGGTCCTGAATTAATAGATTTAGATAAAAATAAATTGGATGAGCTAAATAATATATTTGATTCTGTTGTGCTGATAAATGATTTGACAAATGCACCGCTAAGTAAGGTTTATAATAATTTTATAAATAATAATTCTAATTTTTCTTATTACATAATTCTTGATGATGATACGTACTTATCATCTGATTACATAACTGCAATTTGTAATATTGATAAATACAGTTCTTTTGATGTTATTCTCCCAGGTATATATTCTGAAGATCGGAGTATTAAATATTATCCGAAAGAAAGAAATAATATAATCCATGAAAATGGGATTAAAGTAGATAGTAGTTCTATTTTATCTATAACATCAGGCTTGATAATAAACAGAACATTTATAACTAAAACTAATGAAATTAAAATTTTTGATGAATCATATGCGTTATATGGAGTTGATACTAGTTTCTTCAAAAAAATCTGGGCATATACTAGAAAAGGAATTGCTATTAATATTATTACCGATACTTCACTAGGGCATTCTTTGTCTCGTATGGAAGGGAAAGACTCTCAATTCAGAAAGATAGAAAGGTTGTATGACTTAGGTATATCGACAAGAAAGTATCCAAGTATAAAAACAACACTTTATTTTCTTAAAAACATGTTTGCTTTAATATTTACATGTAATAAGAAATGTTTTTTTGCATTAACTTATGGGTTTTTTCATGGTCGGCATCCAAAGTGCTGAGTAAAAATCAACCATTTATTTTGTTTAATTTTATATGAAAAAAATCAAAATTCTTTTTATTATCCCAGATTTTAGTAATTGCGGCCCAAATAACATGTGCAGTGCATTGATAAAATATTTGAATAAAGATACATATGATATACATGTTATTGGGTTAGGTGTTGGCGAATTACTGAACGAATTTAATAAAACTAGCAAAACTTATGTTTTCTCAAGACGTGATATATTGGGGGTTAGAAAGTTTGTTAAGAGTGAAAGTTTTTCTCTAATTCATAGTCATACTATAATTGGAGATCTGTTTAGTTATTTGGCAGGCTCATCATCACTAAAGGTCACAACTATTCATAATTATCCATTCGTCGATTCTGTCTATAGGAGAGGTAAAATTGTTGGCAGCCTTTTAGCATTTGCTCAATCTTATGCTATACGGAAAATGTTTAAGGTTGCATGCTCTAATTCTGTTATGAAATACTGTAAAGATACAATGAAATTTAATGATCTTTATGCCATTGACAATGGAGTTCAGCCATTTGAATGCAATCAATCGTCGATTATGGAGAAGAAAAGAAATAAATTAGATTTTTTTTATTTAGGGTCACTTAATCAACGTAAAAATGTTGAGTACCTATTAACCGGATTTTTAAAATGGGAAAATAGCAAATATTGTAATTTACATATATTAGGGGATGGTCCACTTAGATGTGAACTCAATGATAAGTTTTCTAGAGAGAATATATTTTTTTATGGTAAGGTAAGTGAGCCCCGAAAATATATTGTCAACTACGACTGTTTTGTGTCTGCTTCCTTAGCCGAAGGGATGCCATTAGCGTTATTAGAGTCAATGTCTGCAGGTAAGTCCTTCATATGTTCAGATATTATGCCCCATACTGAAGTATTTAATAAGATGAATACCCTAGGAGGTTTTATTTTTTCCTGCAATGATAATCATTTGTCTCTTCTGAAAGCATTTGAACAGTTTTATGGAAGTTTAAATAAAGATGAAATGAGCCATGCGACTGTAAGACTATTTAATGAATATTATACATCGCAGAGAATGAGTGATGAATATAGCGACTTCTATCAAATGATATTGAATGGGAATAATAATGAAAAATAAAGTGACTGTATATATTCCTACACATAATAGAGTTGAACTGCTTAAAATAGCTGTTGAATCTATAATAAATCAGACATATAAAAATATTCAAATAGTTATATGTGATGATGCCTCTAGTGATGGAACTCAAAACTATGTTAATGATTTAATTTCTCAATGTAATAATACTGAAATAATTTATTTAAGGAATGAGTCCTCTAAAGGTGCGTGTTTTAGTCGGAATAGGTGTATTGAAGTATCTGATGGGGATTTTATTACTGGGTTAGACGACGACGATTATTTCTTACCATGTCGGATTGAAGAGTTTATTGAGTGTCATACACAGACTCGAAGCCCTATGGTGTCATCATCAATTCTATTTAAAAAAGGAAGTAAACTTAACAGATGGCATGAGGTTTGTGGCGAAATAAATAATAAGATGCTAAAAAAATCTAATGTAATTGGTAATCAAATCTTTGCCTTAGCTGAGATATACAAAGAATTGGGCGGATTTGATACATCCTTTCAATCTTGGCAGGATTACGAACTATGGTATCGAATGACAAGCAGCTATGGAACATGTTTGAAACTAAAAAAACCCACCTATGTAATGAATGTTGATATTGATAGGCCAAGAATAACTACGAGCGGTAAGGCCCATATAGGTTATTTGCAATTCATCCAAAAGCATGGGCATGAGTTAAATTCTAATGAATTAAAGTCACTTTATTTTAGAGATAAAATAAATAGACATGACAAGATAAATTTCGATGATTTAATCAGTTATTTTTCTTTTGGGAATTTGAAATTATATATAATAAATGAACTAAAGCATCAGTTAAGAAAAAATGCATCTTGATATAACACCTTTCTATTAATGGCGTATATATGTCTAATTTACGTAAAAATATAGGTTTCCTTTTTATTGTAAATATTTCAAATTATTTGTTTCCTATACTTAGCATTCCTTATCTTGCAAGAATACTCGGACCTGATGGAGTTGGTGAAATAGCTATCGCCCAAGCCGTAAGTATATATTTAAGTTTTGTTGTTGATTTCGGATTCAACATTACCGGGACAAGGGATATTAGCAATTTGAGTAGTAAAGATGACAGGAGTGACTTATTTACAACAATTTTTTATTCAAAGCTTATTTTATTTATTATTTGCTGTGTAATTGTAGTTTCTGTTCTTTACTTTTACCCCATTTCAGAACAGTTGAAAATATTGGTTTTAATAGGGTTAATTCAGGTTCTTGGTAGTGTTTTATTCCCTGTGTGGTTTTTCCAGGGTATACAGAAGCTATCAACAGTTGCATTTGCTACTACGATCTCTAAATTTGTATGCACTTCATTGATATTCGTTTTTGTTCATGAAAAAAATGACATATACATGGCGATGTTACTCCAAAGTATAGGGTATTTTATTTCAGGCTTATGTTGTGTTTATATCATTAGACGCTCTAGATTGGTATCTTTAACTAAGTTCTCTTTTAAAAAATCAATAATGCAGTTGAAAAAAGGTAGTTCAATATTCATTAGTTATATTTTTTCGAGTTGTTATACTACATTAAACACGACCCTGTTGGGCATTTTCTCAACCAGTCGGGAGGTGGGCTTTTTCTCTTCTGCAGATAAGGTCCGCGCTGTGTCACAGTCATTCCTTTCACCAATACAACAAGCTGTATATCCGCATATTGCATCGGAGCGACATAATCTTAAAGTTCTCCGAAGTAATATTATAAAATATGGTGGTGGGTTTATATGTTTATGCCTTTTCATATCCATTGGAATATTTTTTTGTTCTGAACTGATAGTCAATATATTATTTGGTTCACAATTTCAATCTACAATCCCTATTCTTAAAATCATGGCATTTATGCCATTTATTATATCTATTGCAATTGTTTTTGGTCAGTGGGGACTTATCAACTTAGGTGCGGAAAAAATACTTAGCAAAGTTTATATTTTAGCAAGTCTTTTTCATTTATCCTATGTGTTTATACTTATGGATGTATATAAAGGTGTGGGGTTGGCAATATCTATATTAATAACAGAAACTATTGTAAGTGCCCTTATGTTTTATTTATTTATATCTAAGGTTAAACAGTGGAAAGATTAAATAATATTGCTGCTGTTGTTGTGGCATATAATGCTGAAAAAGCTATTGTCAATAATATCGAAAGTTATATCGATTATGTCGATAAACTGTATTTTGTAAATAACGGAAATAGTCGTGATTTATTTGATAAAATATCAAGCTCTTACGGTGAAAAAGTGATTTTAATTGATGAGGATGAAAATCTTGGAATATCCAAAGCAATAAATCTTGCTGCTAAGGATGCTTTTAATATTAGATGTCAATATTTGCTAACTATGGATCAGGATAGTTATTTTGATGATTTTAGTACGTTTATCAAACTATTTGATAAACATTGTAATGAAACCATAGCCATTTATACTCCTGCCCATATTACAGGAGATAGAAAATATCCGACTGATTCTTTTACATATATAAAAAGCGTAATGACATCTGGTAATATATTAAACCTTGATGTATTCTTTAAGCTGGATGGAATGGATGAGCGGTTGTTTATTGATCGGGTAGATCATGACTATTGTTTATCCGTTATTGAGAATGGTTATTCTATAATTAGATTCAATAATTGTAAATTATTCCATGGTTTGGGTAATAGCTCTATTATTAATGGTGTCGAAGTAACTAACCATTCGCCCTTGAGGCGGTATTACATGACTAGAAATACTCTTATCATTATGTTTAAGCACTTTAGGAAACAACGTCTTAATATGGTTAAGCTTTTGTATGGATACTTTAACGAGTTGTATCATGTTTTCCGGTATGAAAAAAATAGAATGGATAAGATGTTTTTCGTCATGAAGGGAGTATGGCATTTCTTTTCACGGAAAAATGGTCGATATTCTGGATAATTAGATAAATGAGTTTGGACATGAGATGAAAAGACGAATATTCATTAAGAACCTGTTTTTCTTAAGTACTGCTTCTTTTGTTCTAAATAGTGTTTATATTAATCGAGTCCATTCTGCAATAGTTAGAGGTATTGGATACAACAGAGTATGTAATCCAGAAATGTTTGGCGCAGTAGGAGATGGGGTAAATGATGATTCTGCTGCTATGGAGCAATGTTTTCGCAGTAAATGTGATAGTATAGTATTTAGACGCGGCGCCAAGTATGTATGGAAAAATAAGGTGACAATCACTGGTAAGGTATCGGTAGATGCAACTGATGCTGAAATTATTTGTGATGGTGTATTTCTGGAGGTTATTGATGGCGCGGGTAGTGACTGGAACGGCGGTATATTGTCAACCTTTACTACACCATATACGATTATGTATGATGATGATTGGAATATCCTTGAAAAAGGACAAATTGGACATGGAAGACTACCGTTTAATGATGAACATAGAGTGGATGACGAATATAAACAGCAGCGTTTAGGTTGTTGCCTGTTGTTCACATCATCAGATGAAACACCCCAGAAAGGTTTAAAAGTCAATGGTCTTAAATCGACCTGTGGCGCTTTAGTAATTGCTGGATATACAGACGTTAATATTCATGACTGTTATATGCGCGGAGGGGGACATATTGCATGTATAAGTATTATTAATGGCTCCAGAGAAGCTCTTCTTTGGGGATATGATAATGACGATTTAGATATATCAGCTTTTGAGTTTGCACGTGGCTATAATCATAAAGTGAGTAATTGCTATCTTTATGAGTGTGCCAATAACGGACTATATATTACTGGTTCGGATTGTGTCATAGTTGATGGATGTAATTTTGTAAATAATGGTGAGTCTGGTCTTAAAACTGGCCAGTACGTTAAACGGTGGTGGACTTCTGATAATCGCTGTTGTACCAACGTGAGCATATCGAATTGTAGTGCTACAGGTCAGTATTATGATGGTTTTGATTTGCAAAATGCTTTTGGAAGTGGTTCAAAGAATCTCAAGAATTCATATTTGACGTGTAAAAATAATATATCTACGAAAAATAGACGAACAGGTTTTATAAGCCAAGGGGGAGGCAATTTATTTGTAAATTGTTATGCTGAAGATAATGGGATACATGGTATGCTATCGAATCAAAGTAAATCAGTAAAGATGATTGGGTGTGTCATGAAAAACAATTGCAGAATATTTAATGGGATAGAAATAGGAATTTGTGGGCCAGATTCTACGATGGAGAGTTGTATAATAACCCATACTAATAACGAAAGAAAAGTGTTGCTTATAAGTCATACGATAGGCGACCAAGAAGTTAGTAATTTTTATGGGAAATCTATTCGTAATAATTTTTCTGATATTAATAAATGTTTCTTTGATCCACGAGTGACAATCATTGATGAATAATGTTTGTTTGGTGGAGTTTTTTTCATTATATCATTACGGACATTTTTAATGATTTTCTTTTTAATTTCAACAATTCTTGCTTTGTTATCTATAGTCGAGAATAAACGTCTCTTTAATATTTCCATATTCTCAGTTGGGTTATATTTTTGTATTAACTATGGGTATGGTTATGATTGGATAAATTATCGTTCAACATACTCACACATTGATAATCCAGGATATTCTATATTTTTTTCCGAACCTGGATTTTATTTTTTGATGAGGTTTTTTAATTTTATAAATATAAGTTTTCCTGGTTTTATTGCCTTTGTGAGCTTTTTTATATACTATTCTGTGTATGTTTTTTGTGCGAGGATGAAAAACCCAAGTCTTGCATTCTTTACTTTGTTTTCATTACTAGGTTTTTTTGTTTTTTCTGAATGGATAAGGCAAGGGGTTGCTTTATCTATTATTATGCTAGGTATGTATTTTATAGAAAAAAAGAAAAATTTATTGTTCTTATTGTGTATTTTTCTTGCATCATTTTTTCATATATCCGCATTATGTGTTCTGGCATATTTTATCTTAAAGGTCAATAATTCTAGAAATTGTCGACTAGCTATATTTTCAGCATCCGTTTTCATAATTTTGCTCCTTTTAGGATTATCATACCCTTCAATTTTTCAGATGATCCCAGTAGTGGGAGATAAAATATCGGCATATGCAATGTATTCTTCTGATAACTCAATTAATCCTTTAAGTTATATATTGGGTTCTAGGATAATATTTGTTTATTTATTGTTGTTACTTCTTCTAGTCTATTTAAATAAGAAATCGGAAGACAAGGTCTACAATGGAATGGGTAGTACTTTTTTCTTGTTGATTAGTAGATTTTCACCTGTATTGATCAGGATTGGATACCTTTTTGTTCCAATGTTAGCATATTCCATGGATTCGCTTATGGCGAGTAAAGGTAAGGGGCTAAGGACTAGTTTAATAAAAATATTGTATATTTTTGTTCTCCTTATGTTATCAACTGTTCCATATTGGACAGAAAATTTCTCTAAAAGTATGAATACAAATGTGACCATTTTTTCAAGTAATTATGAAATTAATAAAGTTATATATGAAAAATGCAGCATTGTTAAGTACTATGATATGAATACAACTATAGCTGATTGTCTTTATTAGTTGCATGTAAGATAAAATTTATTGTAATTCTTGAACAGTCTGGAAGGTAGCGATATAGAATATAGATTTAATAGTGGGGGCTAGTTATTTTTTCCATTTATTTGTTTTCTTTGATAAAGGTAATAGAAGCGTTTATATTATTCATTAAAATCCATTAAATAAAATCATGATGCTGATTTCGGTATTGTTTTGAATTAATAATTATCTCGATTTTTAAATTTGAGTGTAAGGGTTTATTGAGTGGAAAAATATTTTTTGCCCTTTATCGTACAGGTTTAGCCCCAAAAAGATTACCTCATCTTACTTTTTATACTATGAGCTCTATCAGCTTTACGCTAACATGTTCATCACATTTAAACTGCGAACATGTCGCAGTGACCACACCAGACAGGAGTATGTAATGTCCAAGCAACAGATCGGGGTTGTCGGTATGGCAGTGATGGGGCGCAACCTTGCGCTCAACATCGAAAGCCGTGGTTATACCGTCTCTGTTTTCAACCGCTCCCGTGAAAAGACCGAAGAAGTGATTGCCGAGAATCCGGGCAAGAAACTGGTCCCACATTATACCGTTAAAGAGTTTGTTGAATCCCTCGAAACTCCACGCCGCATCCTGTTGATGGTGAAAGCAGGCGCTGGCACTGATAGCGCGATCGATTCTCTTAAGCCGTATCTGGACAAAGGCGACATCATCATTGATGGGGGTAACACCTTCTTCCAGGACACAATTCGTCGCAACCGCGAATTGTCCGCCGATGGTTTTAACTTCATTGGTACCGGTGTTTCTGGTGGGGAAGAGGGCGCACTGAAAGGCCCGTCTATCATGCCTGGTGGGCAGAAAGAAGCTTACGAGCTGGTAGCGCCAATTCTTGAGCAGATCGCTGCACGTGCCGAAGACGGTGAACCTTGTGTCGCCTATATTGGTGCTGACGGTGCTGGTCACTATGTGAAGATGGTGCATAATGGCATTGAGTATGGCGATATGCAGCTTATCGCGGAAGCATACTCTTTACTGAAAGGTGGCCTGGCGCTTTCTAATGAAGAACTGGCAACAACCTTTACCGAGTGGAACGAAGGCGAGCTCAGCAGCTACCTGATTGATATCACCAAAGACATCTTCACTAAAAAAGATGAAGAAGGTAAATACCTGGTTGATGTGATTCTTGATGAAGCCGCCAACAAAGGTACCGGCAAATGGACCAGCCAGAGCTCACTTGACCTGGGCGAACCGTTGTCTCTGATTACCGAATCTGTCTTTGCGCGCTATATCTCTTCACTTAAGGACCAGCGTGTTGCAGCGTCTAAAGTCCTGACGGGGCCAAAATCTCAACCGGCTGGTGACAAGCCTGAATTTGTAGAGAAAGTTCGTCGCGCTCTGTATCTGGGCAAAATCGTTTCTTATGCTCAGGGCTTCTCCCAGCTGCGTGCTGCCTCTGATGAATACAACTGGGATCTGAACTACGGTGAGATTGCCAAAATCTTCCGTGCCGGTTGCATTATCCGTGCTCAGTTCCTGCAGAAGATCACTGATGCCTACGAGCAGAATGCGGGTATTGCCAATCTGCTGCTGGCGCCATACTTCAAGCAGATTGCTGATGAATATCAGCAGGCGCTGCGTGATGTCGTGGCTTATGCCGTTCAGAACGGTATCCCGGTTCCGACATTCTCTGCCGCTATTGCCTACTACGACAGCTATCGTTCTGCAGTCCTGCCAGCTAACCTGATTCAGGCTCAGCGCGATTATTTCGGTGCCCATACCTATAAGCGCACTGATAAAGAAGGCGTATTCCATACTGAGTGGATGGAATAATTCTATCCTGCTTCAATCCTGGGGGAATACCCCAGGATTTTCTGGCTGTTATTTTATAAGAATAAGTATCCCCTTTATATTATAACGTCAAAGGTTTAGTAACTTTACGACTCGATTATACTCTCTTCTGAATATATTTCTTGATGTTGTAGTCTGAGTAAGACTAGCGTATTAAATTTTATGCGCTGGGGTTTTATAACTATTAACTTGAAGTCTATATTTAACATTAAAGGTAGATTAAATATGAAGATCCTTGTCACTGGCGGCGCGGGTTTTATTGGTTCTGCAGTTGTTCGTCATATTATTGAAAATACCAAGGATGAAGTTCGCGTGATGGATTGCCTGACTTATGCGGGGAATCTTGAATCTCTGGCGAAGGTTGCCGATAGCGAACGTTACTCCTTTACCCAAACTGATATCACCGATGCTAAATCCGTCTCGGAGCAGTTCAGCGATTTCCGTCCGGATATCGTGATGCATCTGGCGGCAGAAAGTCATGTTGATCGCTCAATTGATGGTCCAGCGGCCTTTATTCAGACCAACCTTATCGGCACTTTCACGTTGCTGGAAGCAGCCCGTCACTACTGGTCAACCCTGGATGCGGCCCCGAAGCAGGCCTTCCGCTTCCATCATATCTCTACTGATGAAGTTTATGGTGACCTGCACGGCACTGATGACCTGTTTACGGAAGAAACGCCTTATGCGCCAAGCAGCCCGTACTCTGCCTCTAAGGCCGGGAGTGACCATCTGGTGCGTGCCTGGAACCGTACCTACGGTCTGCCGGTAGTGGTGACTAACTGCTCAAACAACTATGGCCCGTATCATTTCCCGGAAAAACTGATCCCGCTGACCATTCTCAATGCGCTCGCGGGTAAGCCTCTGCCGGTGTATGGCAACGGCGAACAGATTCGAGACTGGCTCTATGTGGAAGATCATGCTCGCGCACTTTATAAAGTCGCCACCGAGGGTGTGAGCGGTGAAACTTATAACATTGGCGGCCATAACGAGCGTAAGAATATTGATGTAGTACGTACTATCTGCTCCATTCTCGATAAAGTGGTGGAACAGAAGCCGGGCAACATCAGCCAGTTTGCCGATCTCATCACCTTTGTGAAAGATCGCCCGGGCCATGATCTGCGCTACGCGATCGATGCGGCAAAAATTCAGCGCGACCTGGGCTGGGTGCCGGAAGAAACTTTTGAAAGTGGAATTGAAAAAACGGTTCACTGGTATCTGAACAATCAGAACTGGTGGCAGCGTGTGCTGGACGGCTCCTATGCCGGTGAACGTCTTGGTCTGAATAACTAATTGTCCCGGCTTGACTCACTCATTAAGGAAACTGACAAATGAAAGGTATTGTTCTGGCCGGTGGCTCCGGTACGCGTTTGTACCCTATTACCCAGGGTGTCTCTAAACAGCTTCTGCCGATTTACGATAAGCCTATGATTTATTATCCGGTGTCTGTGCTGATGCTGGCAGGGATCCGCGACATTCTGATCATCACCACGCCGGAAGATATGCCTGCCTTCCAGCGTCTGCTGGGCGATGGTTCGCAGTTTGGGGTTAACTTCAGCTATGCTATTCAGCCGTCTCCGGATGGTCTGGCGCAGGCCTTTATTATCGGTGAGAAATTTATCGGTAATGATGCTTGTGCGTTAGTGCTGGGCGACAATATTTATTTCGGTCAGAGTTTTGGTAAAAAACTGGAAGCGGCAGCCAGCAAAACGTCGGGTGCTACTGTCTTTGGCTATCAGGTCCTCGATCCGGAGCGCTTTGGCGTGGTGGAATTTGATGAGGACTTCCGCGCCTTGTCGATTGAAGAAAAACCGCTAAAACCAAAATCAGATTGGGCAGTTACTGGACTCTATTTCTACGACAACAATGTTGTGGAAATGGCGAAAGAGGTGAAGCCATCTGAGCGTGGAGAGCTGGAAATCACCACCCTGAACCAGATGTATTTGGATCGTGGCGATCTACAGGTTGAACTACTGGGCCGTGGTTTTGCCTGGCTCGATACCGGTACCCACGACAGCCTGATTGAGGCTTCGCAGTTCATTCACACTATTGAGAAACGTCAGGGCATGAAAGTGGCCTGTCTGGAAGAGATTGCTTACCGCAATGACTGGTTGAGCGCCGAAGGGGTTGCGGCCCAGGCAGAACGGCTGAAGAAAACCGAATATGGCGCTTATCTGAAACGCCTGCTTAACGAACGTTAATCGCCTGCCGATCATATATAGGGTATTCAATAATGAAAATTTTACTGATTGGTAAAAATGGCCAGGTTGGCTGGGAGCTGCAGCGTTCGCTGTCGACGCTGGGTGAGGTGGTCGCCGTTGATTACTTCGATAAAGAATTATGCGGTGATTTAACGAATCTGGAAGGCATTGCGCAAACTGTTCGTCAGGTAAAACCGGACGTCATTGTCAATGCGGCGGCCCACACTGCGGTAGATAAAGCTGAAAGCGAGCGTGAGCTGTCCGACCTGCTGAACGACAAGGGCGTGGCGGTGCTGGCGGAAGAGTCGGCGAAGCTGGGCGCCCTGATGGTGCATTACTCCACCGATTATGTGTTCGACGGGGAGGGGAGTCACTATCGTCAGGAAGAGGAGGCCACCGGGCCGCTGAACGTCTATGGTGAGACCAAACGCGCCGGAGAAATTGCGCTGGAGCAGGCAAACCCCCGCCATCTGATTTTCCGCACCAGCTGGGTTTACGCGACCCGTGGGGCGAACTTTGCTAAAACCATGCTGCGTCTGGCGAGTGAGAAAGAGACGCTGTCGATCATTAACGATCAGCACGGCGCGCCGACCGGGGCAGAGCTGCTGGCAGACTGCACCGCCATCGCCATCCGTGAAGAGTTGCGTAATAAAGCGGTTGCCGGAACCTACCATCTGGTCGCCAGCGGTGAAACGAGCTGGTATGACTATGCCCGCTTTGTTTTTGACGTGGCACGTGCTAACGGCGTGCAGCTGGCTATCAATGAGGTTAACGGGATCCCGACAACGGCCTATCCAACACCGGCAAAACGTCCGCTGAATTCCCGCCTGTCGAATGAGAAATTCCAGCGCGTATTTGGTGTCACGCTCCCGGACTGGCGTCAGGGTGTAGAGCGCGTGCTCGTTGAAGTTTCAGGCAAGTAAGGGCATACAAGATGAATATTATTAAAACAGACATTCCTGACGTACTGATTTTTGAACCTCGCGTGTTCGGTGATGCGCGTGGTTTTTTCTTCGAAAGCTTCAGTAGCAAGGTGTTTGATGAGGCGGTCGGTCGTCATGTTGAGTTTGTGCAGGACAACCACTCGCAGTCGCAGATGGGCGTGCTGCGCGGTCTGCACTACCAGCTGGATCCGCACTCACAGGGCAAACTGGTGCGTTGTACGGAAGGGGAAGTGTTCGATGTGGCGGTGGATATCCGTCGTTCATCGCCAACCTTTGGCCAGTGGGTCGGGGTGGTTCTGAGTGCGGAAAACAAACGTCAGCTGTGGATCCCGGAAGGGTTTGCGCATGGATTTATGGCGCTGAGCGAGACGGTGCAGTTTGTCTATAAAACGACCAACTACTACGCGCCACAGTCAGAGCGCAGCATTCTCTGGAATGACCCGGATATTGGTATTAATTGGCCTGAACTGGACGGTTGCACGCTTTCTTTGTCAGAGAAAGATATGCTGGCTCATACTTTGGCGACCGCTGAAGTATATAAATAAATATTCAAGTGATTATTATTTATGCTTTCCGAAAAGGCCCAATCCGGGCCTTTTTAAATAGCGCCATTTTGTGCCTTTCTTGACACTTATCTTCTCAAAGAGTACAACCGCCAGAAGTGTTGATTACAGGGTGGCTACTATGCCGCCGTCCAGTTAACTGATTAAAGTGTGATCGAATGAAAATTACTATTTCCGGTACCGGTTATGTTGGTTTATCGAACGGCATCCTGATTGCGCAGAACCACGAAGTGGTTGCGCTGGATATCGTACAATCTAAAGTCGATATGCTTAACCAGAAGATGTCGCCGATTGTCGATAAAGAGATTCAGGAATATCTGGCCGAAAAACCGCTGAATTTTCGTGCGACAACTGACAAGCAAGATGCATATCGCAATGCTGACTATGTCATTATCGCCACACCGACTGACTACGATCCGAAAACCAACTACTTCAATACCTCAACCGTTGAAGCCGTTATTCGTGATGTCACTGAGATTAACCCCAACGCCGTCATGATCATCAAATCGACCATTCCGGTCGGTTTCACCCGTGATATTAAAGAGCGTCTGGGCATCGACAATGTCATCTTCTCCCCGGAGTTTCTGCGTGAAGGCCGTGCGCTGTATGACAATCTGCATCCTTCTCGTATCGTCATCGGTGAACGTTCGGAGCGGGCAGAGCGTTTTGCCAGTCTGCTGAAAGAGGGGGCTATCAAGCAGGATATCCCGACGCTGTTTACCGACTCGACCGAAGCGGAGGCGATCAAGCTGTTTGCCAATACCTACCTTGCTCTGCGTGTCGCTTATTTTAATGAGCTGGATAGCTATGCAGAAAGCCAGGGTCTCAACAGCAAGCAGATTATTGAAGGCGTGTGCCTGGACCCGCGGATCGGCAATCACTATAACAACCCGTCATTCGGTTACGGTGGATACTGCCTGCCGAAAGATACTAAACAGCTGCTGGCGAACTACGAATCTGTGCCGAACAATATCATCGCGGCTATCGTGGATGCTAACCGTACCCGTAAAGACTTTATCGCGGATTCTATTCTCGCCTGTAAGCCGAAAGTGGTGGGTGTGTATCGCCTGATCATGAAGAGTGGTTCGGACAACTTCCGTGCCTCTTCCATTCAGGGCATCATGAAGCGCATCAAGGCAAAAGGTATTCCGGTTATTATCTATGAACCGGTGATGCAGGAAGATGAGTTCTTTAACTCCCGCGTCGTGCGCGACTTGGATGCCTTCAAACAAGAGGCGGATGTGATCATCTCTAACCGTATGGCGGAAGAGCTGGCGGATGTGGCGGACAAGGTATACACCCGCGATCTGTTTGGTAACGATTAATTCTGCCTGTCTGAGACTGGCGGTTCCCTGCCGCCAGTGTTCTTCTTTATCTCCCCCGTTATATCCCTCACTACGCGTATTTCTCGCACATTCAGATTAACCTCAATAAATTGTGATGGACATTACGATCCTGCTCAAAATCCATTGCGGGTTCAAAACAGGTCAGATAAGTTAAACTTACCTTGTGAAGAGCTACCGTCACTGTGATGTAGATGCCGGAGATAAGCGCCGGGAGGTAAAACGAAGCCTGCAATGCAGGCTTTTGTTATTTATGCGCTAAGAAAAAAACGATGAACAGGGCGCGGTAGGCACTATTTTTCCTTGGCTTAAAGCCACAGCAAAATGCAGAATGAACGATCATTCTGTCATATCATTATTTTATTTCTTAATATTATCTTAATCTAATTGCAATAAGGCGCCAGCGTTACCACTTGCGTTTATTAAATGTCAGCTTCGTTTTCTTTCTATCTTTCAAATAAGAAATCAAGAAATAAACGGATACAGCAAGTAGTATGGCAGCCACCACTAAGAAAAATAGGTTTTCCATAATATCTACCACAGCGTTTGTTAGTTGAATTATTAGGTTGTTAAGCAATACGCCAGTACGTACCTGTCGTACTGAGATCCCTAACATATCCTGTTTTTGAGAAAATTCCTACAATGAGTAATGTTTTTTATCTATCAGCATATAATGCTGTTTTCACTATCAAAAATGGGATGGATGTAAGGGTAATGACTCCAACTTATTGATAGTGTTTTATGTTCAGATAATGCCCGATGACTTTGTCATGCAGCTCCACCGATTTTGAGAACGACAGCGACTTCCGTCCCAGCCTTGCCAGATGTTGTCTCAGATTCAGGTTATGTCGCTCAATGCGCTGAGTGTAACGCTTGCTGATAACGTGCAGCTTTCCCTTCAGGCGTGATTCATATAGCGGCCAGCCATCCGTCATCCATACCACGACCTCAAAGGCCGACAGCAGGCTCAGAAGACGCTCCAGTGTGGCCAGAGTGCGTTCACCGAAGACGAGCGCCACAACCGTCCTCCGTATCCTGTCATACGCGTAAAACAGCCAGCGCTGGCGCGATTTAGCCCCGACATAGCCCCACTGTTCGTCCATTTCCGCGCAGACGATGACGTCACTGCCCGGCTGTATGCGCGAGGTTACCGACTGCGGCCTGAGTTTTTTAAGTGACGTAAAATCGTGTTGAGGCCAACGCCCATAATGCGGGCGGTTGCCCGGCATCCAACACCATTCATGGCCATATCAATGATTTTCTGGTGCGTACCGGGTTGAGAAGCGGTGTAAGTGAACTGCAGTTGCCATGTTTTACGGCAGTGAGAGCAGAGATAGCGCTGATGTCCGGCAGTGCTTTTGCCGTTACGCACCACGCCTTCAGTAGCGGAGCAGGAAGGACATCTGATGGAAATGGAAGCCACGCAAGCACCTTAAAATCACCATCATACACTAAATCAGTAAGTTGGCAGCATTACCGGATGTAAGATAAGTCTGAGTATCAGACGCGTGGATATTTGCTTTTCTGATAAAGGCTGGATGAAACTGGTTTCAGGCGGGCGAGAAAAAAGGCAAAAATTCTGTCTATAGCACAAAATATTATATATAAAACAATGAATGTGCATTCAGTCGACATATAGTCAGGATAACGGAGGTTCCATAGAAGAGGTTGCCGCAACCTAACGATTGCGGCAGGGCAGGGAATTAGATCTGATAGTAATTCTTGTACCACTCGACGAAGTTCTTCACGCCTTCCTTCACTGACGTCTGTGGCTTGAAACCCACCAGGTCATACAGCGGTTGGGTGTCTGCGCTGGTGTTCAGCACATCGCCCGGCTGGATCGGCATCATATTCTTCTTCGCTTCCATCCCCAGCGCCTCTTCCAGGGCGGTGATGTAGTCCATCAGTTCCACCGGCGAGCTGTTGCCAATGTTATAGACCCGATATGGCGCGGAACTGGTCGCCGGGGAACCGCTCTCAACGGTCCAGTCGGCATTGGCCTGCGGGATCACATCCTGGACGCGCACCACCGCCTCGACGATGTCGTCGATGTAGGTAAAGTCGCGCTTCATTTTGCCGTAGTTGTAGACGTCAATACTTTTCCCTTCCAGCATTGCTTTCGTGAACTTGAACAGCGCCATATCCGGGCGGCCCCACGGGCCATAGACCGTAAAGAAGCGCAGCCCGGTGGTCGGGATACTGTACAGATGGGAATAGGTATGCGCCATCAGCTCATTGGCTTTCTTGGTGGCGGCATACAGGGAGACCGGATGATCGACGGAATCTTCGGTGGAGAATGGCATTTTACGGTTAAGGCCATAAACCGAGCTGGAGGAGGCGTACACCAGGTGTTTCACTTTGGTATGACGGCAGCCTTCCAGAATGTTCAGGTAACCCATCAGGTTAGCGTCCGCATAGGCATACGGATTTTCCAGCGAGTAACGCACACCGGCCTGGGCAGCCAGGTGGATCACGCGATCAAATTGCTCTGCGGCGAACAGCTTTGCCATACCTTCCCGGTCGGCCAGATCCAGCTGCTGGAAATGGAATGCCGGCGATGCCAGGCGATCCAGACGGGCCTGCTTCAGGCTGACGTCATAATAGTCGTTCATGTTGTCGATCCCGACAACATCATGCCCTTCATTCAGCAGGCGCTGCGCGATATGAAAGCCGATAAAACCTGCGGCACCAGTGACCAAAAACTTCATATTTTTCCTCCGGGGTGTGGATATCCCGTTCTACATAAGTGCCGATTTTACACTGGCTTGCGGTTGGGATCACTTGCTTTACAGTTGCAGGATGTGAGTTCTAGTGGCGCCGTAGTGCTTAATTTTTATTTAATGCAAATGATATTCATTTAGAAAAATATCATTGAGTATGCCTATAGCTTATCCATAAAAATCAGTTGTAGGGTGCCAGCCCTTGGGATTCGGCTATCACGATAAAACACATCATGAATTTCCGAACGAAGAGGTATATCTATTCGTGAAATACGAATTAATTAGTGTGGTTGTCACCAGTGATAACTTGTAATCGAATAATGTATAGCCAAGTTATTGAATGTTTTGATGTTGTATCGAAAGTGTTCCATTCATACCTTGAATTGATTCAAACCGCTTTTTGATTTTTATTCTTCATGACCAGCGCTATAATGCGTCGCGACCTCGTCCGGTACTATTCACTGTTGAGTATGCTGCACGCCATAATGGTGACTGCATGGCTTTGTCATGATACCAATCTCTGAATGGCGCCTGAAGGGATGATAGTCAGGTACTTTAAAGACATTTCACATTCCTTCTCGATGACGTACCTTGTGGCGTTTGGGAAAGTCCTGATAGCGAATGGATGCTGAAGCAAGCAAAGTTACCGCGGTTGGGCTGCTTTGCACTATCCAGCATGATGAGACAGCGCTGTAGACACCGCTGATCTTAGCTCATGTCAGATACAATTTACTGAGGCACCACGCATTTTGGTTGCGATAGCCAATGGCGGTAGCGTGCCTGCGTTTTTTGTTATTACAGAATTTATTATTTAAATCATTGAAAAACGAGAGAAAGTATGAAGATTCTTGTCACCGGGGGCGCAGGCTTTATCGGCTCTGCTGTGGTTCGTCATATCATTGAAAATACCCTGGACGAAGTCCGTGTGATGGACTGCCTGACCTACGCCGGCAACCTCGAATCCCTGGCGCCGGTGGCCGGGAGCGAACGCTACTCGTTTTCCCAGACCGATATCACCGATGCCGCTGCCGTGGCGGCCCAGTTCAGCGAGTTTCGCCCGGATATCGTGATGCATCTGGCGGCAGAAAGCCATGTGGACCGTTCCATTGATGGCCCGGCCGCCTTCATCCAGACCAACGTGATCGGCACCTTCACTCTGCTGGAGGCGGCCCGTCACTACTGGTCCGGGCTTGGGGACGCGCAGAAACAGGCCTTCCGCTTCCACCATATTTCCACCGATGAGGTGTACGGTGACCTGCATGGTACCGATGACCTGTTCACCGAAGAAACCCCGTACGCCCCGAGCAGCCCGTACTCCGCCTCCAAAGCGGGCAGCGACCATCTGGTTCGCGCCTGGAACCGCACCTACGGTCTGCCGGTGGTGGTGACCAACTGCTCCAACAACTATGGTCCGTATCACTTCCCGGAGAAACTGATCCCGCTGACCATCCTTAACGCCCTGGCGGGTAAACCGCTGCCGGTATATGGCAACGGGGAGCAGATCCGTGACTGGCTGTATGTCGAGGACCATGCCCGTGCGCTGTACAAAGTGGCGACCGAAGGCAAAAGCGGCGAGACCTACAATATTGGCGGCCATAACGAGCGTAAAAATATCGACGTGGTGCGCACCATCTGCGCCATTCTCGACAAGGTGGTGGCGCAGAAGCCGGGCAACATCGCCCACTTCGCCGACCTGATCACTTTTGTCACCGACCGTCCGGGACATGACCTGCGCTACGCCATTGATGCCGCGAAAATTCAGCGCGATCTGGGCTGGGTGCCGCAGGAGACGTTCGAGAGCGGGATTGAAAAAACCGTTCACTGGTACCTGAACAACCAGACCTGGTGGCAGCGCGTGCTGGACGGCTCCTATGCCGGCGAGCGTCTTGGCCTGAATAACTAATAAGGAAGTAAAGATGAAAGGTATTGTTCTAGCCGGCGGCTCCGGCACGCGTTTATATCCGATCACCCAGGGCGTCTCCAAGCAGCTGCTGCCAATCTATGACAAGCCGATGATTTTCTACCCGGTGTCCGTCCTGATGCTGGCGGGCATTCGCGACATCCTGATCATCTCCACGCCGGACGATATGCCCTCCTTCCAGCGCCTGCTGGGTGACGGGTCGCAGTTCGGGGTGAACTTCAGCTACGCTATCCAGCCGTCGCCGGACGGCCTGGCGCAGGCCTTTATCATTGGCGAGAAGTTTATCGGCAACGATGCCTGCGCCCTGGTGCTGGGGGATAATATCTACTTTGGCCAGAGCTTCGGTAAAAAGCTGGAAGCGGCAGCGGCGAAGACTTCCGGTGCCACGGTGTTTGGTTATCAGGTGCTGGATCCGGAGCGCTTCGGGGTGGTGGAGTTCGATGAGAACTTTAAGGCGCTGTCCATCGAGGAGAAACCGCTGAAGCCGAAATCGGACTGGGCGGTGACCGGGCTCTACTTCTACGACAACAACGTGGTGGAGATGGCGAAGGACGTGAAGCCTTCTGAGCGCGGTGAGCTGGAGATCACCACCCTGAACCAGATGTATCTGGAGCAAGGTGACCTGCATGTTGAACTGCTGGGGCGCGGTTTTGCCTGGCTGGATACGGGCACCCACGACAGCCTGATGGACGCGTCGCAGTTTATTCACACCATTGAGAAGCGCCAGGGGATGAAAGTGGCCTGCCTGGAAGAGATTGGTTACCGTAATAAATGGCTGTCGGCGGAAGGGGTGGCGGCTCAGGCGGAACGCCTGAAGAAAACCGAGTACGGTGCTTATCTGAAGCGCCTGCTGAACGAGCGTTAATGCCTTCTTCGTCAACGACAGGATACAGAGAATGAAGATTTTACTGATTGGCAAGAATGGCCAGGTGGGCTGGGAGCTGCAGCGTTCACTGTCCACCCTCGGCGACGTGGTCGCGGTGGACTACTTTGACAAAGAGCTGTGCGGCGACCTGACTAATCTGGAAGGCATCGCGCAGACCGTGCGTACCGTCCGCCCGGACGTGGTGGTGAATGCCGCCGCGCATACGGCGGTTGACAAGGCAGAAAGCGAGCGGGAGCTCTCCGACCTGCTGAACGACAAAGGGGTGGCGGTGCTGGCGGCAGAGTCGGCGAAGCTGGATGCCCTGATGGTGCATTATTCCACGGACTATGTGTTCGACGGTGCCGGCAGCCATTACCGCCGGGAAGATGAAGCGACCGGCCCGCTGAACGTTTACGGCGAAACCAAGCGTGCCGGTGAGCTGGCCCTGGAGCAGGGCAACCCGCGTCACCTGATTTTCCGTACCAGCTGGGTGTATGCCACCCGCGGCGCCAACTTTGCCAAAACCATGCTCCGCCTGGCGGGTGAGAAAGAGACTCTCTCCATCATTGACGACCAGCACGGGGCGCCCACCGGCGCTGAGCTGCTGGCAGACTGCACGGCGACGGCAATCCGTGAAACGCTGCGTAATCCGGCGCTGGCCGGCACCTATCATCTGGTGGCCAGCGGCGAGACCAGCTGGTGCGACTACGCCCGCTATGTGTTTGAGGTGGCGAGGGCGCACGGTGCAGAGCTGGCGATCCAGGAAGTGAAGGGCATTCCGACGACGGCCTATCCGACGCCGGCGAAGCGTCCGCTCAACTCACGCCTGTCGAATGAAAAATTCCAGCAGGCATTTGGGGTGACTCTCCCGGACTGGCGTCAGGGTGTGGCTCGCGTGGTAACAGAAGTCCTGGGCAAATAAACGGGTAGCAAAAGATGAACATTATTAAAACAGATATTCCTGACGTGCTGGTTTTTGAACCGCGCGTGTTTGGTGACGCGCGGGGCTTCTTCTTTGAGAGCTTCAGCAGCAAGGTGTTTAATGAGGCGGTGGGCCGCCAGGTGGATTTTGTTCAGGACAACCACTCCCAGTCCCAGAAAGGCGTATTGCGCGGGCTGCACTATCAGCTGGATCCGCACGCCCAGGGCAAACTGGTCCGCTGTGTGGAAGGCGAGGTATTTGACGTGGCGGTGGATATCCGTCGTTCATCGCCCACCTTTGGCAAATGGGTAGGAGCAGTGCTCAGCGCAGAGAATAAACGTCAGCTGTGGATCCCGGAAGGGTTCGCCCACGGGTTTATGGCGCTGAGCGACACGGTGCAGTTTGTCTACAAGGCGACGAACTACTACGCGCCGCAGTCAGAACGGAGCATCATCTGGAACGATCCGGAGATAGGGATTGACTGGCCGGCGCTGAGCGACAGCGCGCTGTCGCTGTCGGAGAAAGATCTGCAGGCGCACACGCTGGCCAACGCGGAAGTGTATATCTAGTAATGACCTGGGTTCGGGCTCAAAAAATGACCAGAGCCTGAATCCAGTATATAAATTAAGGTATGTCTAAGCGATGCTGAAGTATTTCTTGAAAAACAAAACCCTCATCTTGAAACTGGCGAAAAGAGATATTGATTCTAAATATAAGGGGTCTTTTATCGGTGGTTTCTGGGCAGTTGTTAACCCAGTAATTATGTTATGTGTTTATTCGTTTGTATTTTCAGAAGTCTTCAAGGCTAAATGGGGTAGTTTAGAAGGAGGGAAAGGGACCTTCGCAGTAGTATTGTTTGCTGGGTTGATCATATTCAACTTCTTAGCAGAGTGTTTAAGTCGAGGACCGACATTATTTACCAGTAATGTAAATTACGTTAAGAAAGTTGTTTTTCCACTTGGCTGTCTTCCGTTTAGCATTTTTCTTTCGGCTGTGTTTAATTTCTTTATAAGTTTCATAATTTTGCTCATTGCTCAACTAATTGTTTTCAATTCAGTGCCTTGGACAATTTTATTCTTTCCGTTGTTGTTGATTCCTTTGTTTCTTATCGGGTTTTCATTAATTGTTATTTTTTCAACCATTGGCGTTTATTTTAGAGATATAGCTCAGGCTGTGCCAATAATGATAACGTTTCTGATGTTTTTATCTCCCATATTTTATCCGTTAAGCGCAATTCCTAAAAGTTTTCAGGATGTTATGATGTACAACCCGTTGGCGTTTTTAATCGAAAACACACGGGATGTATTAATCTTTGGCAAAAACATGTCAATTGAATCATATTCAATTCTGTATATTTCAAGTATTATATTTTACATTATTGCAATGAAAATATTCCAGAAGGCTAAAAAAGGTTTTGCAGATGTCCTATAATTCAGTTAAATGCGAAGCTGTCATTCAAGTAGAACATATTACAAAAATTTTTCGCATCTACAACACTCCAAAGGATCGGATAAAAGAATTCCTGGCAAATTTACCACGCCGAGTTGCTGGGGCAAAGTGTATAAAGAAACATAAAGAATTCTATTCACTTAATGATGTCTCCTTAACTATTAATAAAGGAGAGACAATTGGGATCATTGGTGCTAACGGCGCAGGTAAATCAACCCTATTGCAAATTATTTGTGGGACGTTGTCGCCAACGAATGGCAATGTAACTGTAAACGGTAGAGTGGCTGCTCTGTTAGAGCTTGGTGCTGGGTTTAACCCTGATTTCACAGGTAGAGAAAATATATTTATCTCAGCATCAATAATGGGACTAACTGACGAGCAAATAAAAGAACGTTTCGACAGTATCGTTGAATTTTCCGAAATTGGAGAGTTTATTGAGCAACCGGTAAAAACATATTCTAGTGGTATGTTTGTACGGTTGGCATTTTCAATTATCGCTCACGTTGATGCAGATATCTTAATCGTAGATGAAGCGCTTTCGGTTGGTGATGCGTTCTTTGTTCAAAAATGTATGCGTTTTCTACGGGCATTTATGGAACATGGTACTGTGCTCTTCGTTAGCCATGATACCGCTTCAATTGTAAACTTATGCGATCGTGCTATCTGGATTGATCATGGGCAGAAGAAGATGGAAGGTTCTGCGAAAGATGTCTCGGAAGCTTATCTTGCTGCATTATTTAAACAGAGTAACAGGAATGTATCCGTCAAGCGTCAAAACAAGGATGTTACCGAGGTTGTAGCTTATAAAGATATGCGTACTAGTTTTATTAATGCTAGTAATTTACGTAATGATATAGAACTGTTTTCTTTTAATGATGAAAGTAAACAGTTTGGTGAGAATGGCGCAGAGATCTATAGTGTAAGGCTAGAGGATCAAAACGGTGAACCTTTATCATGGGTAGTTGGTGGGGAAGAAGTTAAGCTTAGAATAAGTGTTAAATGCTTGAAAAGTATGTTTAGCCCAATAATCGGTTTCTATATAAAAGACAGACTTGGACAAACGTTATTTGGTGATAACACATACCTTTCTTATATGGATACACCACTCAGTATGCAACCTAATGACAATATGGATAGCATTTTCGAGTTTAACATGCCTATACTTCCAGTCGGTGAATATAGTATTTGCGTCGCAGTAGCAGAAGGTAGTCAGCAAGAACATATCCAACATCACTGGATACATGATGCGGTAATTTTTAAATCGCATTCTTCCAGTACGGTGACTGGGCTAGTCGGTATTCCAATGAAAAATATTAGTATCTCGGTGAATTAAGAGTAATTATTTTATGACTATGATTAATAAATCAATGCTTTCCAGACCTAGAAAACTGACTTTCCCATTTGGCTGGTGCGGCCATATCCCCTTTGTCAGTTGGCTTGTTGAGGAAATGAAACCGGGTACTATTGTTGAATTAGGTACGCATTCAGGAAATTCATATTTTGCAATCTGCCAGGCTGTCCTGGAAAATAATACCGGTTCCAAATGCTATGCTGTTGATACGTGGCAGGGGGATGAGCATGCTGGTAGCTACAGTGAAGATGTTTTCAGAGATGTAAGTGCATGGAATCAGCAGTATTTCTCTGCATTTTCAAATTTAATGCGCATGACCTTTGATCAGGCGAACGAATATTTTTCTGCAGGTAGCGTTAATTTATTGCATATCGACGGCTTACATACCTATGAAGCTGTTAAACATGACTTTGAATCCTGGAAATCAAAATTAGCAGATGATGCGGTTGTCCTGTTCCATGACACCAATGTCCGTGAACGAGGATTTGGTGTATGGCAGCTTTGGGATGAACTTCAACAACAGTATCCATCTTTTGAATTTTTGCATTCATATGGCCTGGGTGTGCTTTTTGTAGGCAAAAAAAGCCAAGCTCTTTATGAAAAGTTGGCTTCTTTTGGTGAGCCTGCCCTCATTAGAGAAGCATTTTCACGCCTAGGTGAGTTAATTACTCTGCGCGAAGAAGCCCATAATCAAATCCAGCATATTGAATCAGCCAGATCCGTTCTTGAGAGTCAAAACCAAGAACTTCAGCATCAACTTAATAAATCAAAAGAAGAAAACGAACTCTATATAAAGAGAATTCAGGAAGATAAAAATATTAAAAATGTTATGGCTGGCCGAATCCATGAACTGGAAAACAGTCAGCATCATATTTCCGGCAATGTCCATGCACTCGAAAAGGAAATTGAGCGGCTGATTAATACTAACTCGTGGAAAATCACTAAGCCGCTAAGATTCATGTTTCGAGTACTCCGCGGCCAACAGAAAGATGCGATGTGGCATATTAAAAAAGAAGTCCGTAATATTGCCAAGTCAGCTTATTATCGAACCCCTTATAAGTATCGCGAACAACTATTAACCATGGCATTTAAGGTTCGACCTAGTTGGTTCACTAGTCATCCTAAATTTATGGCTGCTCATTCTCTGATATCAAATGAATTAGAGGTAAGTGATAAGCTCATCGATATTAATTTATTAAGTGACGATATTAATACACAGCCTGGAAGAATTGCTGTTCAATGCCATATTTTTTATCCAGACTTAATCGATGAATTTGTGACACAATTGTCAACAATGCCGTTTAAGTTCGATGTTTACATTTCAGTAACAAGTGAAGAAGCCAAACAACAATGCAACCTGCAATTTAAGAAGATTAAAAATATCGAAAATCTCGATGTGCGAGTAGTACCTAATCGCGGTCGTGATATTGCTCCAGTATTCGCCGAGTTTGGTTCCGCCTTAAAACAATATGATTTTATTTGTCATATTCAAAGTAAGAAGTCATTATATAATGAGGGAAAAACAACCGGTTGGCGAGAGTATTTACTGAATGGTTTGTTCGGTTCGGAATCTAATGTAAAACGGATATTTAAAGCCTTTAATGATGATGAAAAATTAGGGATTGTCTACCCACAGGTCCATCATACTTTACCTTATATGGCATTTACCTGGCTAGCCAACAAACAGCAAGGCAGTGAACTTTGCGCAAAAATGGGAATAGCCTGTCCTGATGGATATTTCAATTTCCCCGCAGGGTCAATGTTTTGGGCTCGTGTAGACGCTTTGTCCCCGTTATTCGAGATGAATTTAGCGTGGCAAGATTTTCCTGAAGAAAAAGGACAGACTGATGGGACTACAGCACATGCAATTGAACGTTTGTTAGGTATAGTCCCTCAGGCTTTGAATTATGGTTCATTAATTATAAAAGACTGCGACAATGAGTCAAAATCCACTTTCCGTTGGGATCATCAATATTTCCCTAGAACGTTAGAGTCGATTCATCAAATAATTTCTGATCCAAGCAAAAAAATTATCGCTTTTGATATTTTTGATACTCTCTTGATTCGTCCTTTACTTCATCCTGATCATACAAAGCAGATCATTGCCAGCCAATTGTCTGCTGAGGAAGCATCCGAATTTCTGTCTAAAAGGCCTGCCGCAGAGCAGAGTGCAAGGCACCGCGCTGGGCGGGATATCAGTATTGACGATATCTATAATGAATTGCAGCAACATTATCAGGTTGAACATTCAGTCGCCAAAAAGTTTCGTGAGCTCGAAGAACGGGTTGAAATTGCTTCTGTTTCAGCTCGGCCGGATATGTTGGAAATTTTTGAGTTTGTTAAAAAGAGTGGTAAAAAAATCGCTATTGTCAGCGATATGTTTTTACCGCTTGAAACTATCGTTAATATGCTAGAATCTAATGGTTTTACCGGATGGGATAAAATTTATTTATCATCAGATAAAGGTAAAAGAAAGGATACGGGTGAACTGTATGAGCTCCTTCTTGCCGAATATGGTGTTTCTGGTAATGAAGTTGTAATGATTGGTGATAACGAGCGAAGTGATTTACAGTTACCTTGCGATTGGTTTAACATCCTCGGTTTGCATCTTGTGAGAGCTACGGACTTAGCACTTCATATTCCGGAGTTTGCACCAGTAGCACAGCAGGCCTTTAAGTCAGATCTTAACGGAGAACTTACTTTTGGCCTTATAACGAAGAAAAATTTGAGTCAAATTTGTAATTTTTCTCCCGAAAAACTTAAGCTATTCTCTTCTAGTCCCTATCAAATTGGTTATAATCTTGCTGGGCCCTTACTTACTGCATTTGCTGAATGGCTTAGAAAATGCGCTGCAAAAGACGGCGTGCAGGACTTATATTTTCTTGCGAGAGAAGGGAAAATTATTAAAGCAGTTTATGATCTTTGGTGTGATGGAGCGGAAACGACACCTCAAAGTCATTATCTGATACTGTCTCGTCGTGCGGTTAACGTACCAAATGTGACAACATTGGATGATGTACTGAATATAGCTAAGTCGACTTTTTTTGCTAATACGCTCGAGATGTTTTTACGTGAACGTTACGGATTAACTCTTCCGGAAGGAAAACTATCTTCTTTATACTCCTGTGGGCTGTGGGCTAAAGGCAAATTAGTGGAGGTTCATAATGAAGATATTTCTGAAATCAAACCATTACTGGAATATCTACTGCCAGATATCCTTGCTGAAGCACATGCTGAAAAACAGGGCTTATTACAATACCTTCAGCAAGAAGGGTTTATAAAGTCAGCCCACAAAACAGTTGTTGATGTCGGATATTCCGGTACGATCCAGAAATCACTTATTAATATCGTAACTGACAGGGTTGATGGTTATTATATGGCAACATCTGAAGTTGCAGGAAAAGGATTGAATAACGGAAGTAAGGCGCATGGTTGTTTTATTGAGAACTCTGTCTCTCTGCAGAATGATAATTCATTAGTTTTGCGCCATAGCTTCGTACTAGAGAAATTGTTAAGCTCGGATGATACCCAAATTGTTAAATATATCCTGGAAAACGCGACCGTTACGCCAGTATATAAACAACAGCGTCCAGAAGAGCTTATAACAAAAGACATCAGAACGGAGTTACAAAAAGGCTGCATGGATTTCGTTCGTGATGCAAGAGATATACGAAATACGCTTTACCCTGATTTTTCGCCTTCATTGACAATAGCTGATTCTTTATATAGTGAGTTCATTTCAAGTTGCAATCGAAAAGAAAATGACTTCGTGAAAAAAATGACCTTAGATGATGATTATTGTGGTCGTGGTTTAGTAAATTAAATTAAAAATAACCCCTCTATCTGCGGATAGCAGATAGAGGGGCAGGGTTTCAGAATGAACCGAAGTGTTGCTATTTTAATGGCTGTAAGAAATGGTCAGGAGTACCTTCAGCCTCAACTTGATTCATTTCTTAACCAAACATATAAGAACTGGTGTTTATATGTTTCTGATGATGGCTCGACCGATTCGACAGCCGAAATTGTTAATAACTTTTATCTTTCTCATCCAGAGATTTCTGGTTTTCTAAAAAAAGGCCCTTGTCTTGGTTTCTGCCAAAATTTTCAGTCCATGATCAACGATGAAAAAATCATTGCTGATTATTATGCTTTTTCTGACCAGGACGATATTTGGCTACCCGAAAAAATAGAAAATGCAGTTCGCTTTCTGGACAGTGTCCCCTCAGATACTCCTGCTCTCTATTGCTCGGCTACTACTCTTATCGATCAGGCTGGTAATATTATTGGGGAATCACTTTCACCCAATAAGGCACTCAGTTTTGCCAATGCTCTGTTGCATAATGTTGCTAGCGGCAATACTATGGTATTCAATCATAAAGCCAGAGAGTTATTAATGGCTGCCTCGTCTGAAGAAATGGTGGTACATGATTGGTCGCTCTATCAGATAGTAAGCGCATGCAATGGACGCATTTATTTTGATCACACCCCTGGAGTGTTGTATCGCCAACATAGTAATAATGTGATTGGTGATGGACGTAATATTTTTCTACGTGTGCGTAATTTCTTTTCATCTTTTAAAGGAAATCGCGCAGACTGGAATAAACGGAATAAAACCGTTCTCGATAAGATAGTGGCTCACTTCGGTGAGAATGAAAAGCAAGTTTATTATAACTATAATAATATAAGTAAAAGTAGGTTTTTGAAAAGGATTTATTTTTACATAAAATCTGGTGTTTACCATCAATATAAACTCGGTACATTATCAACCATAATTTATGTTTGTGTTGGGAAAATGTAGTAAGGTGCTATGTGAATATACTAGCTTCGCTTGTTCTTTATAAACATTCTTTTCAAGAAATTGAGCTTACGCTTGATTCGTTATTAAATGAAAAGAATATCGATAAACTAGTTATAGTGGATAATGGTTCTTTTTGTACCTGGTTGGATGATTATAAGCACGATAAAGTTGATGTCATAAGATTAACTGATAATGAAGGTTTTGGCGCAGGGCATAATAAAGTTTTTGAACATTATAAAAACCAATGTAGTTATTTTTTGATTTGTAATCCTGACATTTACTATGCTCAGGGCGAGGTTGATAAACTGTTTTCCTTTTGTAAGGAAAATTCGGTCGACCTTTCAGTCCCTAAAATCATATATCCAAATGGTGCATTGCAATATGCGACAAAGCTATTGCCGGCACCATTTCAACTTTTCGGACGTCGATTTCTCTCATCATTTTTTCCCAACATAAATAATGAGTATGAATTGCGTAACGCTAATTTTAATGCTGCATTCTACGCGCCATCGATGTCAGGATGTTTTATGATGGTGAGCAATAACGCCATTCTACAAGTTCAAGGTTTCGACCTTCGATTCTTCATGTATTTAGAGGATGTCGATTTTTCGCGCCGTATCAGTGCGGGGAATTTTAATGTTGTTTATTGTCCTGATTCTACAGTCGTTCATCTATCGCAAAGAAAATCATATCACAGCTTTAAATTCCTGTTTTATCATATGACCTCTGCGATTAAATATTTCAATAAGTGGGGTTGGTTTTTTGATAAAGAAAGACAACAACTCAACAAACGTTGTCTTTCATCATTACCCACCAGATCGGAATAATGGCTTGTAACATGAGTTAATGGTAAACAAAAGGCAGATTTGAGGACAAATCTGCCTTTTATATTTGCGGAATTAACTAGTACTAATATTACTTATGCCGTGCTCTTAAATTATCAATCACTTCCCCGAGATCCAGCCCCTGGTCCTGCAGCAGCACCAGCAGGTGGTACATCAAATCCGACGCCTCATTCTTCAGCTCGAAGCGGTCGTTCACCGTGGCGGCCAGCGCGGTCTCCACGCCTTCTTCCCCCACTTTCTGCGCAATACGCTTGGTGCCGCTGGCGTACAGCTTCGCCGTGTAGGAGCTCTCCGGGTCGGCGTGCTTACGCTCGGCCAGCAGCTGCTCCAGCTGATAGAGGAACAGCCACTGGTGGCCGGTTTCGCCGAAGCAGCTGGTGGTGCCTTTATGGCAGGTCGGTCCGATCGGGTTCACCAGCACCAGCAGCGTATCGTTGTCACAGTCCGGCGTGATGCTCACTACGTTGAGGACATTGCCCGAGGTTTCACCCTTGGTCCACAGTCGCTGTTTGGTGCGTGAGTAAAAGGTGACCTTGCCGGTGGCTTCGGTTTTCTCCAGCGCCTCCTTGTTCATGTAGCCCAGCATCAGCACTTCGCCGGATACGGCGTGCTGCACGATGGCCGGCATCATGCCGTCCGTTTTTTCCCAGTCCAGCTGTTCAGTCAACATACCCTTATCTCCACGCCCTGTGCCGCCAGGTACGCTTTCAGTTCGCCAATATTAATAATCTGTTTGTGGAATACCGAGGCCGCCAGCGCGCCGTCAACGTTGGCGTCGCGGAAGGCTTCGAGGAAGTGTTCCATGGTGCCCGCGCCGCCGGAGGCGATCAGCGGGACATGGCACACCGCGCGAACCTTCGCCAGCTGCTGCAGGTCGTAACCGTTGCGCACCCCGTCCTGGTTCATCATATTGAGGACGATCTCGCCCGCGCCGCGCTTCTGCACTTCCTCCACCCAGTCGAGGGTTTCCCACTGCGTCACCCGGGTGCGGCTCTCGTCGCCGGTATACTGGTTGACGTGATATTTGCCGGTCTCTGCATCAAACCAGGTATCAATCCCCACCACAATGCACTGCACGCCAAAGCGGTCGGCAAGGCGGGTGATCAGCGTCGGGTCGGCGAGAGCAGGGGAGTTAATCGAAATCTTATCGGCGCCGAAGGAGAGGATCTGCGACGCGTCTTCCAGCGATTTGATCCCGCCGGCCACGCAGAAAGGAATGTCGATCACTTCCGCCACGCGCGACACCCAGCTCTTGTCGACCACCCGACCGTCGCTGGAGGCGGTGATATCATAGAACACCAGTTCGTCGGCCCCTTCGTCGGCATAGCGCTTGGCCAGCGGGACGATGTCGCCAATGATCTCGTGATTACGGAACTGCACGCCTTTCACTACCTGGCCGTCGCGGACGTCGAGGCAGGGGATTATCCGTTTTGCCAGCATTGAATGGCCTCCGTTACGTTGAATTTGCCTTCCAGCAGCGCGCGACCGACAATCACGCCGCGCACCCCGGTGCCGCGCAGCGCGGCAATATCATTAAGATCGCCGATGCCGCCGGATGACTGAAACGCCACCTGCGGGTAGCGGGCGCAGACTTCCTCGTACAGCGAGACGTTAGAGCCTGCCAGGGTGCCGTCGCGGGAGATATCGGTGCACAGCACATGCTGCAGGCCGACCGGCAGATAACTCTCCACCAGCTCCTCCAGCGTCACGCCGGAGTTTTCCTGCCAGCCGCTGACCGCCACCTGCTTGTTGCCGTCGGCGTCAATGCGCACGTCGAGCGCCAGCACCAGCCGTTCAGGGCCAAAGCGTTTAAACCAGCCTTTCACTTCCTCCGGGGATTTCACCGCGGTGGAGCCGACCACCACGCGGGCGACGCCGGCCTCAAGCAGGGCCGCGACATCCGCTTCGGTCCGCACGCCGCCGCCAACCTGTACCGGGACGTCAACGCCGGCGACCAGCGATTTCAGCAGCGGGATCTGGCGTTTCGCCGGGTCCTTCGCCCCGGTCAGGTCGACCAGGTGCAGGACTTCCGCTCCCTGAGCGGCATAGGACTGCAGGCGCGGCAGCGGATCGCTGCCATAGTCGCGCTGCTGGCCGTAATCGCCCTGGTGGAGACGAACGACGGTGCCGTCGATTAAATCTAAAGCAGGAATAATCATCACATCTCCAGGAAGTTTTTCAGCAGCTGCGCCCCGGCGCTCCCGGAGCGCTCCGGGTGGAACTGCACGCCAAAGAAGTTATCTTTCTGCACCGCGGCGGTGAACGCCTCGCCGTAATTGCACTGGGCGATGGTATACGGGTTGACCGGCATGGCGTAGCTGTGCACGAAGTAGAAATACGCGCCTTCTTCAATGCCGCGGAACAGACGATCGCCTGCTTTGGCATACACCCGGTTCCAGCCCATGTGCGGCAACGGCAGACCGTGGTCGGTCATCTTCGGCACCTCTTCTTCGATAATGCCCAGCAGATCGACGCCGTTGTTCTCCTCGCTGCGCTTGCCGAGCAGCTGCATGCCCAGGCAAATCCCCAGCACCGGCTGGGTACAGGCTTTGATCAGGTCGATCAGATCGCGGTCGCGCAGCTGGTCCATCGCCGCCTGGGCGGTGCCGACGCCGGGAAGAAACAGTTTATCGGCACGCAATACCACCTCCGGATCGCGGCTGACCACCGGCTCATAGCCGTGGCGGCCAATCGCCGATTTCACCGAATTGAGGTTGGCGCACCCGGTATCAAGGATCACCACATTCATCACAGCACCCCTTTGGAAGACGGCAGGGCATCGCCCTGGACGCGGATCGCCTGGCGCAGCGTACGGCCAAAGGCTTTGAACAGGCTCTCCACGCGGTGGTGATCGTTCTTGCCCTTGGTTTTCAGGTGCAGGGTCACCGCCATGGTGTAAGAGAGCGAGCGGAAGAAGTGTTCCACCATCTCGGTGCTCAGATCGCCGACGCGCTGATAGGTGAAGTCCGCCTTATACTCCAGGTGCGGACGGCCGGAGATATCCAGCGCGCAGCGGGCGAGACACTCGTCCATCGGCAGCACGAAGCCGAAGCGGTTGATGCCGCGCTTGTCGCCAAGCGCCAGCTTCAGGGCTTCGCCGAGGGCCAGGCCGGTATCTTCCACGGTGTGATGATCGTCGATGTACAGATCGCCGCCGACGTTGATCTCCATGCGGAAGCCGCCATGGGTGGCGATTTGGTCGAGCATATGGTCAAAAAAGCCGACGCCGGTGTGGATCTTGCTGCCGCCTTCGCGGTCCAGCCACACCTTCACGTCCACCTGGGTCTCTTTGGTGATGCGCTCGACGTGGGCATAGCGGTCGCGGCGGGTCAGCTGCTCGCTGATGGTCGGCCAGTCCAGGGTCTCACGGTCATAGCGCAGGCCGGTAATCCCCATGTTATCCGCCAGCTCAAGGTCGGTGGCCCGGTCGCCAATCACATAGCTGTGGCTTTTATCCAGTACGCCGTCTTCCAGCCACGGCAACACCAGCTGCGTTTTCGGTTTGCGGCAGGCGCAGTTGTCGCCCGGGAAGTGCGGACAAATCAGCACCTCTTCGAAATTGACGCCCTGCGAGGCGAAGATCTGCATCATCAGGTTGTGCGGGCCATCAAATGCTTCCTGCGGCAGACTGTCGGTTCCCAGGCCATCCTGGTTGGTGATCATCACCAGCTTATAGCCTTCCTGCTGCAGCTTCAGCAGCGCCGGGATCACCTGCGGCTCAAACGCCAGCTTGTCGAAACGGTCCACCTGGAAATCCACCGGCGGTTCGGAAATCAGGGTGCCGTCACGGTCAATAAAGAGATACTTCTGGGTCATACATTCTCCGCAGTCAAGGCGTCAATCACGCGCTGGCTCTCGGCACGGGTACCGATAGTGATACGCAAACAGCCGCTCAATGAAGGTTGTTTATTCTGGTCACGTAAGATAATGCCCTGATCCCACAAAGATTTAAACACTGCGCTGGAGGCGGTTATCCGCGCCAGAACGTAGTTCGCCTCGGAATCGAAGACCTGCTCCACGCAGGCGATGCCGCGCAGCTGTTCCACCAGGTAGCGGCGCTCGTCGAGGATCTGCGCCACGCGCTGGCGCATCGCCGTGATGCCTTCCGCGCTCAGGGCCTGGGCGGCGATATCGGCCACCGGCGTGGAGAGCGGATACGGAGCGATCACTTTCAGCAGCACGTTAATCACCTCGGCGTTGGCGAGGGTGAAGCCGCAGCGCAGGCCGGCAAGGGCGAAGGCTTTGGACAGCGTGCGCAGCACCACCAGGTGCGGATAGTCGCTGAGCCAGCCGGCGAGCGTCGCCTGCGGGCAGAATTCAATATAGGCTTCGTCGGCGACCACGATGGCTTTATCGCGAGTCATCTCCAGCAGGTCGCGTATCGACTGCGGATCGATGATCTGACCGGTCGGGTTGTTCGGGCTGCAGACAAAGACCACCTTCACGCCGTCCAGCTGCGCCTCGATGCCTGGCAGGTCGAGCTGCCAGTCGGCGAGGGTCGGCACGGTGCGGCATTCGACGCCGATGGTCTCGGCGCTGACGCTGTACATGCCGTAGGTGGGCGGGCAGTAGAGTAGCGCGTCTTTGCCGGGCTCACAGAAAGCGCGGATCAGCAGCTCAATCCCTTCGTCGGCGCCGCGGCTGACCAGCACCTGCTCCGGTTTGACGTCGGCGTAGCGGGCGTAGCTCTCGATGACTGCCTTCGGCTGCGGCTCCGGATAGCGGTTCATCGTTTGCGCGGTAAGCTGGAAAGCCACGGCGGTCGGGAATTCGTTGGCGTTCAGCCAGACGTCGCCTTTGCCGCCCAGACGGCGAGCGGATTGATACGGGGTCAGCGCACGGACGTTGGCGCGGGCTAAATCTTCAATGCTCATGCTTGCTCCTTCAGGGCGGCAACGCGCAGCGTTACGGCGTTTTTGTGGGCGTCAAGGCGCTCGGCGGCGGCCAGGATCTCAATCGTTGAGGCGAGGGCGGCAAAGCCGTCGCGCGACAGCTCCTGCACGGTCATCCGCTTCTGGAAGTCGGCCAGGCCGAGGCTCGAACAGGTGGCGGTATACCCATAGGTCGGCAGGACGTGGTTGGTGCCCGAGGCGTAATCACCCGCGGATTCCGGTGACCAGTCGCCGAGGAAAACCGAACCGGCGCTGGTGATGCTGTCCACGAGCTCGCGGGCCTGACGGGTCTGAATGATCAGGTGCTCCGGACCATACTGGTTGGAGATAGCCACGCACTGCGCCAGGTCGCGGGCCACGATGATCCGGCTGGCGGATAGGGCCACGCGGGCGGTTTCCGCGCGCGGCAGGGCGGCCAGTTGGCGTTCGACGGCCTCAGCGACGCGGCTGCCGAGGTCGGCGTCCGGGGTCAGGAGGATCACCTGCGAGTCCGGGCCGTGTTCCGCCTGCGACAGCAGGTCGGAGGCGACAAAGTCCGGGGTGGCGCCGCTGTCGGCGATCACCAGCACTTCCGACGGACCGGCCGGCATGTCGATGGCTGCGCCGTCCAGACGCTGGCTGACCTGACGTTTGGCTTCCGTGACGTAAGCGTTACCCGGGCCAAAGATTTTATCCACCTTCGGCACCGACTCGGTCCCGAGGGCGAGGGCGGCGATAGCCTGGGCGCCGCCGACGTTAAAGATGGTTTTCACGCCGCACAGCTGCGCGGCATAGAGGATCTCATCGGCGATCGGCGGCGGCGAGCAGAGCACCACCTGCTGACAGCCGGCGATGCGCGCCGGCGTCGCCAGCATCAGCACCGTTGAGAACAGCGGCGCCGAGCCGCCCGGAATATACAGCCCGACGGAGGCGATAGGGCGGGTGACCTGCTGGCAGCGCACCCCCGGCAGCGTTTCGACATCCACCGCCTGCAGCTGTTGCGCGTTGTGGAAGGTCTCGATGTTTTTCACCGCCACCGCCATCGCCTGCTTCAGCTCGTCGCTGAGGCGTTCGCCGGCGGCGGCGATCTCCGCCTCGCTCACCTGCAGCGCGGCGACGGTGGTTTTATCAAACTTCGCGCTGTATTCGCGCAGCGCCGCGTCGCCGTTGGCTTTGACGTTATCGAGGATCTCCGCCACCGTTTTACTGATGCTGTCGGAGGCGGAAATCGCCGGGCGCGTTAAGAGTTGTTGCTGTTGGTCTGCGCTACAGCTGTTCCAGTCGATGATTGTGTTGAAGCTCATGATTGTTTTCCCCTGTGTGTCCCGTGACCGGCTGGCCGATTACTCCATCATCTTCTCAATCGGCAGCACCAGAATGGAGCTGGCGCCCAGCGCTTTCAGTTTTTCCATGGTCTCCCAGAACAGGGTTTCGCTGCTGACCATGTGCATCGCCACGCGCTGCTTGTCGCCTGCCAGCGGCAGAATAGTCGGACGCTCGGCGCCCGGCAGCAGGGCAACCACTTCTTCCAGGCGTTCGGTCGGAGCGTGCATCATGATGTATTTCGACTCGCGGGCCTGGATCACGCCCTGAATACGGGTCAGCAGGCGGTCAATCAGCTGCTGTTTGGCGTCGGCCATCTCGCCGTCTCGCTGGATCAGGCAGGCTTTGGAGCGGTAGATCACTTCCACTTCGCGCAGGCCGTTGGCTTCCAGGGTGGCGCCGGTGGAGACGAGGTCGCAGATGGCGTCGGCGAGGCCGGCGCGCGGCGCCACTTCCACGGAGCCGTTCAGCAGACAGGATTTAAAAGAGATACCTTTTTGATCGAGGTAGCGCTTCAGCAGGTGCGGGTAAGAGGTGGCGATGCGTTTGCCGTCCAGCGCCGCCGGGCCGTTCCAGGCTTCATCCACCGGGGTCGCCAGCGACAGGCGGCAGCCGCCGAAGTCGAGACGACGCAGGGTGAAGTAGCGCGGGTCTTCGCCCTGAGCGCGGCGGCTGAGCAGCTCTTCTTCCAGCACGTTTTCGCCGATAATGCCGAGGTCGACAACACCGTCCATCACCAGGCCCGGGATATCGTCATCACGCACGCGCAGAATGTCGATTGGCATATTTTCCGCCAGCGCAATCAGACGCTGGGTGTGCAAATTGACTTTAATGCCGCAGCGGCTGAGTAATTCGCGTGAATCTTCGCTTAAACGGCCTGATTTCTGAATAGCTATGCGTAAACGGGTGTTGTCTAACATTGTTCTTTTCCTCTGAATACCTGTCTGAATCTGTCCGAATTTGGTCCAAAAAAAAGCCCCCGGAAGTGAATCTTCCGGGGGCTCTCTGCGCGTTCATGCACCACTGGAAGATCCAAATGTCTTCCAGCACACATCGCCTGAAAGACTAGTCAGGATGATGGTGATGATGGTGGTGTTTAAATTGAACGCGGTTCATAAAAATTCTCTGTGAATGACTATGCATTTGATGTCCTTTAACCTAAACCACTTCCGCCGCAGAAAGCAAGGGCTTTTTTCTATCATTAATTCATTTCACATTGAGCGAAGAAATTGTCAGTTGCCGCTGGCTGGCGTAGCCTGTAATCAGCACAGCGAAAGAGTCAGGAGCCTGGGATGAAAAAGGTCGCGATAGTCGGTTTGGGATGGCTGGGAATGCCGCTGGCGCTGTCATTGATGGCGCGAGGCTGGCAGGTCACCGGCAGTAAAACCACGCAGGATGGCGTGGAGGCGGCGCGGATGTGCGGGATTGACAGCTATCCGCTGCGCCTGGAGCCGCAGCTGGTCTGTGATACCGAGGACCTCGACGCGCTGATGAACGTCGATGCGCTGGTGATCACGCTGCCGGCCCGGCGTACCGGGGCGGGAGAAGGGTTTTATCTGCAGGCGGTGCAGGAGATTGTCGATACCGCGCTGGCGCACCATATTCCGCGGATCGTCTTCACCAGTTCCACCTCGGTGTATGGCAACGTCAATGGCACGGTGAAAGAGAACTCCCCGCGTCTGCCGCAAACCGCCAGCGGGCAGGTGCTCAAGGAGCTGGAGGACTGGCTGCACAACCTGCCGGGAACCTCGGTGGATATTCTGCGTCTGGCCGGGCTGGTGGGGCCTTCCCGTCATCCGGGACGTTTTTTTGCCGGCAAGTCGGCGCCGGATGGCCAGCACGTGGTCAATCTGGTGCATTTGCAGGATGTGGTGGCCGCTATCGAACTGCTGTTGCAGGCCCCGAAGGGCGGGCACATCTATAATCTATGTGCGCCCCGCCATCCGGCGCGTGGCCTCTTTTATCCGCAAATGGCCCGTGAACTGGGGCTGCCGCCGCCGGTGTTCAGCGACAGCCCGGACGGCGGCCAGGGCAAGATTGTGGATGGCAATCGTATCTGCAATGAGCTGGGGTTTGAGTACCAGTACCCCGATCCGCTGGTGATGCCGATGGAGTGATCTACCAGCGGTGATTCGCATACCGTAAGGGGGTAGCGATGAAACCACTGCTGGATGTCCTCGTGATCCTCGACGCGCTGGAAAAAGAGGGGAGCTTTGCCGCCGCGTCGGCAAAGCTCTTTAAAACGCCCTCGGCGCTGAGCTACACCATTCACCGGCTGGAAAGCGATCTCAATATTCAGCTGCTTGACCGCAGCGGCCACCGCGCGCGCTTTACCCCCACCGGACAAATGCTGCTGGAGAAAGGGCGGGAAGTGCTGCATATCGCCCGCGAACTGGAGATCCGGGCGGTCAAGCTGCAGCAGGGGTGGGAACACACCCTCCGCCTGGCGGTGGACTGCACTTTTCCCGTGACGCAGCTTTCGCCGCTGATTGCCGCATTTTATCAACAACAGCCGCTGACCCGGCTGCACTTCACGCAGAACCCCTCGCTGCTGGACTGGCGGCCGCTGACCGACGGGCAGGCCGATCTGCTGCTGGGCGCCCTTGGCGAGCCGCCGCCGCTGAGCGGTTATGACTATCTCCCCCTCGGCGAGCTGGAGCTGCTGCTGGTGGTTTCCCCGCAGCATCCGCTGGCGCGACACCGCGCTCCGCTGAGCTGGCGGACCCTGCGCCGTTATCGGGCGGTGGCCACCGGCGAGGGCGGGGCGCTGCTCAGCGATCAGGAGACCCTGACGGTGTGTGACGCCGCGGGGCATCTGGCGCTGCTGCGCATGGGGCTGGGCTGGGGCTGTCTGCCGCGTTACCAGGTGCAGGGGCTGCTGGAGAGCGGCGAGCTCATCAGCATGGCGGTTCGCGGGCTGTCGCCCCGCCAGCATGCCTGGATCGCCTGGAATGACGCCACCTGCGGTTTGGCCAGCAAATGGTGGCGGGAAATGCTATTAGCAAATAGTGCTATTTTTACAATTTATCATACGGAAATCGTATAGATATTAGCACGTTAAAAAATACGCTTACGCAATGAACTTCATAACATCTTGTCAACGCCGTTGAATTTGTTGCAAAATATGCGGCCTGAAAACCAGAGACTAGCCGACGCTTTTTTTAAAAGTGTCGGTTATTTTTTTGGTCGAAAGACACATCATTCAATACCAAGAGGCCGGGCTTCGTACCGGATAGATATTTACTAAAAACCGACAGTCGTTGTCGCTGAGGAATAGAAAGAAATGGGGCAATTTTTTGCTTACGCGCTGGCGTTCACCGTAAAAGGGGATAACTATGTCGCATAACGCTACTCCAAATACCTCTCGCGTGGAATTACGTAAAACACTTACGTTAGTTCCGGTTGTAATGATGGGCCTGGCCTATATGCAGCCGATGACGCTGTTCGATACGTTTGGTATCGTCTCTGGTATGACCGACGGTCACGTGCCGACGGCCTACGCCTTTGCGTTAATCGCCATTCTGTTTACTGCCCTGAGCTATGGCAAGCTGGTACGTCGTTACCCTTCTGCCGGCTCGGCGTATACCTATGCGCAGAAATCCATCAGCCCGACCGTTGGCTTTATGGTGGGTTGGTCCTCGCTGCTCGACTACCTGTTCGCGCCGATGATCAACATTCTGCTGGCGAAAATCTATTTTGAAGCGCTGGTGCCTTCGATTCCGTCGTGGGTGTTTGTTATCGCGCTGGTCGCCTTTATGACCGCCTTTAACCTGCGCAGTATTAAATCCGTCGCCAACTTCAACACCGTGATCGTGGTGCTGCAGGTGGTGCTGATTGCCGTTATTCTCGGCATGGTGATTTATGGCGTGTTTGAAGGCGAAGGCGCCGGTACGCTGGCCAGCAGCCGTCCGTTCTGGTCCGGTGACGCGCACGTGATCCCGATGATTACCGGGGCGACGATCCTGTGCTTCTCGTTTACTGGCTTCGACGGCATCAGCAACCTGTCTGAAGAGACCAAAGATGCAGAGCGCGTCATCCCGCGGGCGATCTTCCTGACCGCGCTGATTGGCGGCCTGATCTTCATCTTTGCCACCTACTTCCTGCAGCTGTACTTCCCGGACATCTCGCGCTTTAAAGATCCGGATGCGTCACAGCCGGAAATTATGCTCTACGTAGCAGGTAAAGCCTTCCAGGTTGGCGCGCTGATCTTCTCCACCATCACCGTGCTGGCGTCCGGTATGGCGGCGCACGCTGGCGTGGCGCGTCTGATGTACGTGATGGGCCGCGACGGCGTGTTCCCGAAAAGCTTCTTCGGCTACGTTCACCCGACCTGGCGCACCCCGGCGATGAACATCATCCTGGTCGGCGCTATTGCGCTGCTGGCGATTAACTTCGACCTGGTGATGGCGACGGCGCTGATTAACTTTGGTGCGCTGGTGGCGTTTACCTTCGTTAACCTGTCGGTGATTTCGCAGTTCTGGATCCGTGAGAAACGCAACAAGACGCTGAAAGACCACTTCCAGTATCTGTTCCTGCCGATGTGCGGCGCCCTGACCGTTGGCGCGCTGTGGGTCAACCTGGAAGAGAGCTCGATGATTCTGGGTCTGATCTGGGCCGGTATCGGTCTGGTCTATCTGGCCTGCGTGACCAAAAGCTTCCGCAACCCGGTGCCGCAGTACGAAGATGTGGCCTAAGGCATAGCGTGATGTAAATGAGAAAAGCCGGAGGGAAACCTCCGGCTTTTTTTTCGTTTGGCCCGGTGCGATATCTTTTGCCCGGCGGCGCTGCGCTTGCGCGGGCCTACGGTGATGGTTAACCTTCTGAAATTTAATGGTTATGTAGGCCGGGTCAGGCGCAGCCGCCACCCGGCAATATGTTGGGCACGGAAACGACGACCGGACGGTTCCCTCTCCCTCCGGGAGAGGGTTAGGGTGAGGGGAAGCACTGCAGTGTGGTTGTTTATGTTATCTGTGGCTTCAGCGCACATTGCGCTCCCGGTTAGTCTTCTGCGTTATATCTCTCATGGCGCAGGGAGCGCACAGGGGGCGGCCAGTCGCCGCCACCCCCTGTACCCCCGGGCTCCGGCCGGCAAAATCGCCACTGCGTGGTACCTTCGACTTATCCCTGCAGGCTTCGGGTCGGGCCGAGGCAGCGTCCCTGCAAAACACGGCCCTCAGCCCGCATCCATGCGGGCTGCCCCGGCCTGCCGGGAACGTCTCAGCGATTTTGAGGCCGCCAGCACCGGCAGTTTCAGCGGCCCTTGATCCAGTGGTGATTTGGGGTTGTAGGCTGGGTAAGCGAAGCGCCACCCGGCACAAAAGCGGCTCCGCGCCCGCTGTCCTTGCCCGGCGGCGCTGCGCTTGCCGGGCCTACGGTGATGGTTAACCTTCTGATATATAAATGGTTATGTAGGCCGGGTAAGCGAAGCGCCACCCGGCAGAAACTCGCGTAAAGGGGTTAAATGCGTGTGTGGTTGGGTCAGCCGCAGGGGGAGCTGCGGCTTGTTTATTGCGGCGGCGGTTCGAAGCAGAGGCTGCGCTCCAGGCATTCGTCGCAGCTCGGCGATCGGCAGACAATCTCCCCCTGCGACTGCAGGCAGCGCTGGCGGTAAAAGAACTTTTTCCAGCGCATATGGTGGACGTTCTGCACCACCAACTGCGGAAAGCAGTCGCTCATCAGCCGGCCCAGTTCCGCCCGCGAATCGAGTCCCAGATCCTCCCACAGATGGTTAAACGCCAGCGCCACCTCGGCAACGATCTGCGCCATCGGTGCAGCCCCCGGCGCCATCCACTCCGTCAGCCACTGCCCCAGCTGCCGACGCTCTTCGTCGCGGGTGGCATTCAGCTCGGTCATCAGCCGACGGCGGCTCAGCGTCGCGCTGTCCAGCGGCGTCGCCACCTCGCCCAGCCGCTGTTGCAGCGCCCGCCACGCTCCGGGAGTCAGCCCCATCCGCAGCGGAAAGCAGCCTTTTCCGGCGTGATACAATCGCCACAGGCGGGTCAACCAGTCGACGGGCGCCATCAGGCGACCCCCTGACGCAGACGCGATGCCGCCAGGCTCTGGCGCCGCCGCTGCCACCAGGCAGGCAGCACCTCGGCGACCGAACGCCACGCGCCGTCCACCTGCGGCTCAATGCCCTGCAATTCCAGTTGCTGCCATGGCGTATGGCCGATACGCACGCAGAACACCGCTTTCACGTCGGCGAGCAGCGCCAGCAGCGCCGCCAGTCTGGCCTCGTTCTCCTGTGGATCACACTCCTCTTCGCCGCGGCAATATTTTGGCGTAAAGCGCTCGCCCACCAGCACCATACCGGCGGCCGACAGGCTGTAGATCGAGAAGCGGTCGGCATGGCCAAAATGACAGTCAATGACCTCGCCGTGGCGGGAGGCCACGGCCACCAGACAGGCGTCATCCGCGTCCGACTCCCCCTGCGTAGCGAGGCTGGCATGAAGTTCGGCGCGCTGGTGGAGGATGGGCAGCCAGTCGGGGAGGCTGTCCGGGTCCGGCAGCCGGGTGAACTGCTGGCTGCGATCTTCGCCCAGCATGCCGATGGCGTCGGCACGGCACTGATGGCAGTGGGTCATCTGCGGCATCACCTCCCCGCACTGGCTGCGGATCGCGGCGAGCATCCCGGCGTCCGGCTCCGGCTGGCCGTTGAGACCAAAAACCGTGCCGTGCTCCGGTCTGGCAATCAGCGGCATAATATTGTGAATAAACGCGCCGCTTTCCCGCAAACGACGGCCGACCTCGGCCATGCCACCGTCGTTGATCCCCGGGATCAGCACCGAGTTTATCTTGACCAGCACTCCCGCGGCGGTCAGCCTGCGGACTCCTTCAAGCTGGCGGGCAATCAGGATCTCCCCGGCTTCCCGGCCGCAGTAGCGTTCGCCGTCGAGCCACAGCCAGGCATAGATTTGCCCGGCGATATCGGCATCCAGGGTATTGATGGTCACCGTGACGTGATCCACGCCGACCTCCAGCAGGCGATCGACCGCGTCGGGCAGCATCAGCCCGTTGGTTGACAGGCATAATTTGAGATCCGGAAGCTGGTCGCGGACCAGCTCCAGGGTGCGGAAGGTGCGGGTCATATTGGCCAGCGGATCGCCGGGCCCGGCTATGCCGACCACCGACAGCTGCGGGATGGCCTGGGCCACCTGGCGCACTTTCAACACCGCCTGCTCGGGGGTCAGCAGCGTCGATGACACCCCGGGACGGGACTCATTGCTGCAGTCGAATTTACGGTTGCAGTAGTTGCACTGCAGATTGCAGGCCGGGGCGACCGGAAGATGCATCCGGGCGAAACGGTGGTGCCCGCTGCGGGAGTAGCAGGGGTGCGCGGCGACCTTGTCGGCCACCCGCGGCGCTAACGCGCTGGCGTCCGCCGACTGACAGGCGTTACCGCCGGAAAAAGAAGAGCAGGAAGTCATGGTCGTACCTTCATGGTTGGGCGATACCTTCCTGCTGCAAACGACGTACCAGAGACGAATTTTTTATCTGGCTGAAAAATAAAGCATTATCCCGCATCCCTACGGCACAACATTGTCGCGTTCCTGCCGCACTGACGACAATGTCCTGAACCTGACACCGCGGCCTACAGACGCGGCAGGGTGATATCCATGATCTGGATCCGGTAAGCGACCTGGCGCGGCGTCATCCCCAGTAGCCGTGCCGCCTTGGCCTGCACCCAGCCGGCTTTTTCCAGCGCGGCGATCAGTCGCTGACGTTCGTCCAGGCTGTTGTCCAGCCAGCTGTCTTCCGCTGGCCCGCTGGCAGGCAGGGCTTTGGCGGGACGATCCTGGTGAGTGAAGAGGATCACGTCGCGATCGATCAGGCCACTCTCCGACATCACCGCCGATCGTTCGAGGCAGTTCTCCAGTTCGCGAACGTTACCCGGCCAGCTGTACTCCATCAGCAGGCGGATCGCGCCCTCGCTGATCCGCAGCGTGCGCCCCTGATGCTGGCCGATTTTGCGTACCAGGAAGTGCGCCAGCTCGGCGATGTCCTCCTGACGCTCGCGCAGCGGGGGCAGGGCGATGGGCATCACGTTCAGACGATAATAGAGATCCTCGCGGAAATGGCCCAGCCGGACCTCCTCCTCCAGGTGACGGTTGGTGGCGGCGATGATGCGGACATTCACCCGCAGGGTCTCATCGCCGCCGACCCGCTCCATCTCCCCCTCCTGGAGGATACGCAGCAGCTTGGCCTGGAACGAGGCGCTGCTTTCACCAATCTCATCGAGGAACAAGGTGCCGCCATCCGCCAGCTCAAAACGTCCTTTACGCTGACGCACCGCCCCGGTAAAGGCGCCTTTCTCATGGCCGAACAGTTCGCTTTCCAGCAGGGTGTCCGGCAGCGCCGCGCAGTTAAATTTGACGAAGGCGGCGCCAGCCCGTGGCGAATGGTGATGGATGGCATTGGCGATCAGCTCTTTCCCGGTGCCGCTTTCGCCGCGCACCAGCACGGTGGTGTCCCAGCGCGAAACCTGACGGATCACCTCCACGATCTGGCGCATCGCCGGGCTCTTGCCGACCATATTGTCAAGGCCCACGCCGCGGGACGACGAGCAGGCCGGCGGCCGTTCCACCTTCGGCGGCTGGCGGCTCGACAGGGCGGGTGAGGCCGGAAGGATCATCAGCCGGATGGTCTGGGCGACGAGGTTGGCGACGGTTTCGAGAAAACGGGTGCAGGCCGGCAGCCGCTCTTCCTGGCGCGCCATCGGCTGGGCCGCCAGCACCCCTATTGGCCGGGCGTTGGGCCCCATCAACGGTACGGCGATAAACGGCAGATCGTAATCGTAGAGGCTCAGGCGGTCGAGAAAACGCTGATCGTCGGCGACCCGGGGCAGCACCAGCGACTGCCCCTGGGCCAGCACGGTCCCCACCAGTCCCTCGCCGGGGCGATAGCGGATCTGCGTGCTGCCGGGGAGGGGCTGCTGGCCGGTTTGCTGCAGCGCTTCGATACTGAGGATCTCCTGCTCGCTGTCGTACAGGCAGATCATCCCGTGCTGCATAAAGGCATCGTTGTGCAATACGCTGAGCACCTCCTGCAACGTTTTGCTGGCCTCGGTGGCCCGGCTCAGCACCACGCTTATCCGCTGCATGGCGGTGAACTGCTGAGAGAGGTCGAAGCGTCTGACGGTGGTGTCCGGCTCGGATTCAGGGATCATGCTTCACCTCCGGTCAGGGTGTTAAACAGCGGGAAACGCAGGGTCAGGCAGGTGCCGCCCTGCGGTCGGGAAGCCAGCTCAATGGCCCCGCGATGGTGCGCCACCAGGGTCTGGATCAGCCTTAGCTCCATGCCTTTACCCGGCGAGTTCAGCGCGTCGGGGGAGTGGGCGTAGCGCACCTGCAGCAGCGGTACGTTGTCAGTCAGGTACAGCGACAGCCAGCCGTCGTTCTCCTCGGCATAGAGCTGCATCGCCAGCGGCACGGAGGGCAATTCGGCGGCGAGGGCCAGGGTGCGGTCGAGCCACAGGCTTAAGCACGCCAGCAGCGGGGTGCGCTGGCCAAAGCCGATCAGATGCGGTGAGGCCATGTCGACCTGCAGCCCGTCGGGATCGAAGCGGGTACGGTAGAGGGCGCACAGATCGTCGAAAAAGGGCTGCAGCGGCCAGACGGCGGGGTTTTCGAGTTCCAGCGATGGGCGACAGCGCTGGAGCCGCGCCATCGCCTCTTCCCCTTCACGCCAGGCGGCCTCCAGCGCCACGTTCCCGCTTCCCTCGCCGTTCAGCCGACGGGCTGCCGCCAGCATATTAATCGGGCAGTTCAGCTGGATCAGCGCGGCGTCCAGCGACTCGCGGATCGCCGCCAGCAGCTTGCCGGCGGTCATTTGCTGCTTCAGCCGGTCAAGGCGCCCTTGCTCCTGCTGCTGACGCTGCTGGGTACAGTCGGCGATCACCACCAGGGTCCGCGCCAGCGCGCTGTCGATAAAGTAGCGGCTGGCCTCTTCGCTGACGCCGGGCAACGGCCAGCAGGTCACTGACAGCCAGCGCGCGGCCCCGCGGAGTGCCACCGGCAGGATCGCCTCCACGCCGGGCGTCATCCGGCCAGGGGAGACCTGCAGCTCGGTGAGCAGCTCCCGGCCGCCGCAGTCAGCGCAGAAGGTTTTGTAGGCGAGGTTGTCCATCACCACCCGATCCTGCTCGTCCACCACTACCACGGCGGCGGGGATATTATTCAGCACCGCCTCCATCAGGGTCATATGGTTGCGCAGCCGCTGCTCGAGGGTGTAGCTGACGCTGATATCCCGCTGCATCGCCAGATAATGCTCCAGTTCCCCTTGCGGGCTAAGCACCGGGGTGATGTCAATCTCCACCAGGTACAGGCTGCCGTCCCGACGCTGATTAATCAGCTGGCCGCGCCAGGGCTGACGCTGGAGCAGGGTATGCCACATCTCCTGATAGATCTCGCGCGGCGTCTGGCTGCTGGCCAGCAGGCGCGGGTTCTGGTTTAACAATTGCGCCAGTGAATAGCCGGTCTGGCGGCAAAACGCCGGGTTGGCGTAAATGATCCTGGCGCTGGCATCGGTGAGGGATATGGCCACCGAGGCCTGTTCCACCATGGTAAAAAACAGCCCCGGATGTTGTTGAGTCAGCGCGCCGGCGATGGCCTCCGGTGCGGCGTTATCGAGCATCATATTCAGGGTCATCGCAAACTCCTGTGTCGCAGTTATGACAAATTGTCCGACACCGTGCGCGAAACGCGGCGGGGTAAGCCGAACCTGGATAACCATGCAAAGTGTGCGCCCTTATCGGAACGACCACGCGAAACATTGATCCGACAGGGGGAAAATTCACGGATTTTTACCTTTCGCCCCGCCGGGTGCGCCTTTGGCGCGCGGCATCGTGAGGCGAAGCGATCCTGATGGGGCAGGGATGAGCCGTCGCGGTGCAGGGCAACCTGGCACAGCCTTCGCAATACCTCTGTCGTCATTCCTTTTTTCAACACCATTCCGACAGGAGCGTACTATGGCGAACATTGGCATTTTCTTTGGTACCGATACCGGTAAAACCCGCAAGATCGCGAAAATGATCCACAAGCAGCTGGGGGAGGCCGCCGCCGCCCCGGTCAATATTAACCGCGCCACGCTGGCGGACCTGCTGGCCTACCCGGCCCTGCTGTTGGGGACGCCGACGCTGGGCGACGGCCAGCTGCCGGGCCTTGAGGCCGGGGGCGAGAGCGAGTCGTGGGCCGAGTTTATCCGCAACCTCGGCGACGTTAGCCTGCAGGGGAAAACGGTGGCGCTGTTTGGCCTCGGCGATCAGCGTGGCTATCCGGATAACTTCGCCAGCGGGCTGCGGCCGCTGTACGACGCCCTGCGTGCCCGCGGGGCGACGATGATCGGCAGCTGGCCGAACGAGGGGTATGAGTTCAGCGCCTCATCGGCGCTGGAGGGGGATCGCTTTGTCGGACTGGTGCTGGATCAGGATAACCAGTTCGACGAGACCGACGCGCGGCTGGCGACCTGGCTTGAGGAGATTAAACCGCATCTGCTGTAGGCGATGGCGGGTAGCCTGTCGGCTACCCGCACAACCCCGGCTGGCGCGCTAACATCTCGGCCAGCCACTGGCGCTGGTGGCGGCGCTGGCTCTGTTGACTGAGGTAATCGCGGGCGCTTTCCAGCGCCTGCTCAGGCGTCATCGGCGCGGCAGGGCGAATGGCCTCACACCAGATCAGATGCCAGCCGAGCTCACTGGCCACCGGCGCGCTCAGCGCATTTTCCGCCAGCGCAAACAGCGCCTCCTCCAGTTGCGGATAGAGTAGCCCCCGGCCGATCCAGCCCAGCAGTCCGCCGTCCAGCGCGCTCGGGCAGTGGGAGTGTCGCTGGGCCAGCGGCGCAAACGCCTCGCGGGAGGCTTCGATTTGCCCATGAAGCTCCCGTATGCGCGAGTAAACCGTCTGGTCGTCGCCATCGACGGTGAGCAGCAGATGGCGGGTCAGGCGCTGTTCCGGGCGCATAAACTGCGCCTGATGCCGCAGATACCAGGCCTGCACCGCGGCAGGATCCGGCCGCGGCGCCTGGCTGGCAATCCCGGCGAAGGCGCTTTCCAGCCGGGCGTGGTGCAGGACGATCGCCGCCCGCTCCGCTGGCGTAAATCCTCCCTCATCCAGCCAGGCGCCCAGCGAAGTGGCGAGGCCCTCCTGCAGCGCGGCGGGGATCGCCTCCGGCGCAATCTGGGCGACAATAACCTGCTCCATCTGGGCCTGGCGCTGCCAGGCCGCCTCGAAGGCCTGCCGGTCGACCGCGGCGATGGCCGCCGGCCCGCAGTTCCAGCGGCTCTGCGCCAGCCGCTGCCGGCCAAATCGTTGCCAGGGCTCCATTATTCTTCCTCCTCTGCCAGCGCCAGCGCGCTTACCGGGACCTGGAACCAGCGGCCGCCGAAGTCGACGATATAGCCGTCGCCATGCTCGCCCCGGTCGGTGGCTTCGATGCGCCCCAACTGACCGACGCTGACCACCATCTCGCCCTGCATCGCCAGCGCCGTCTGACAGATTACGCTATCGCCATACTGCAGATTGCCGGCCAGCCAGGGCCGATCGCCGGCAATCAGCTCCTGTTCGCGACAGCCGACCACCCGGTCGCAGTCCGGGAAGTGGATCTGGTAGATGATCTGGTCCTGCAAGAATACTCCCCAGTCGCGGACATAGCCGATGCTGCCCCGGCGCACCAGCAGGGCGCCGGACGGCAGGCCCGCATAGGTGCCATCGTTACGGATGGCGCGCACGACGCGGACCGCTTCGCTAAAGGTAAATCGGGGTCTCATGGCGTGTTCTCCTCGAACTGTTGCTGATAACTCTCCGCCAGCAGTCGGCGCGCCAGCAGCCAGTGCGCGCGCGGGTTATCCTCCAGCTGGTTGAGCAGAGGCACTTCCGCCTTCAGCTTGCGGTGAAAGGTGGCCAGCACCGGCAGGCTGCAGTGCGCCAGGCGCTCGGGCTGATAGGGAACGGCGAAAAACTGAAAGAATGCATCGGCGGAGCGCAGGTCGCCCACGCCGGGGATCTGATAAAACCACTCCATACTCACCCCCTGGCCTGCAGCGTTTCGGCGCTGCAGAGCGCGTGGTAGATTGCCGCCAGCTCATCATCCCGCGGGCTGCGTTTGCCGTTTTCGGCAAAGCGACGGAGCGCTGGCAGCAGCTGGTCAATTTGCGCTGATGTCAGGTGATAACCCATCCGATCGAAGACGCCGTTAACCGCCTGGCGACCGGAGTGTTTGCCCAGCACCAGCCGATAGCCGCGGCCCAGCAGGGCGGGGTCGATCGCCTGATAGCTCTCGCTGTCGCGCAGCAGCGCCGCAACATGTACGCCGGATTCGTGGGTAAAGACCAGCTCGCCCACCAGCGGCTGCTGGGGGTCCACCGGGCGGCGGGTGGCGAGGGCCACCTGTTCGCACAGCGCCGGCAGGGCGGTGAAACGCACGCCGGTCTTGACCTCCAGGCAGCGCTCCAGTCCGAGCGCCACGGTCTCCAGCGCCGCGTTGCCCGCGCGTTCGCCCAGGCCCAGCACGGTGGTGTTCACGCTGGTGGCCCCGGCGCGCACCGCCGCCAGGGTGTTGGCAGTAGCCAGGCCCAGATCGTTATGGGCGTGCATCTCGAGTTCGCCGGGCCAGACGCGGCGCAGGGCGGCGATCTGCGCCGCGGTGGTGAACGGGTCGAGGATACCGACGGTATCGGCATAGCGCAGACGGGTGGCTCCCGCCTCCCGGGCCAGGCGGGCAATGTCCTGCAGCGTCGCGTCGCTGGCTCGCGAGGCGTCCTCACAGCCAATGCAGACTTTCAGGCCAAGGGTGTGGGCGAGGTGGATCAGGGCCGCCAGCCGCTCCAGCAGCAGCGGTAAGCCTTCGCGCAGTTTGTACTGCCGCAGCTTGTCGGAGGCGGGGATGGAGATATCCACCCAGTCCATGCCCAGGTCGGCGCTCTGGCGAATTTCTCCCGCCTGCATCCGGCACCAGGTCATCAGCGTGGCGCCCGGGAGCTGACGGCGCACCTGCCGGATGCGGGCGCACTCCTCCTCGCCCATCGCCGGGGTGCCAACCTCCATGGCCTCGATCCCCGCCGCGTACAGCGCCTCGGCGATGGCGATCTTTTCGCTGGCCTGAAAGGCCACGCCGGGACTCTGTTCACCATCGCGCAGGGTAGTGTCGTTAATCAGTACGCGTCCCATCATTGTCTCCCCGCCTTAGCCGTAGACCGGCGTGAAGGCGCCATCCTGCAGATGCGGCTGACCCTGTCGCCAGTAGGGCGACAGGGCGCGCAGCCGGTCGATAACCGACGGCAGGGTGGCGATGACGTAGTCGATCTCTTTTTCCCGGGTATAGCGTGAGAGGGAGAAGCGGATGGTGCCGTGGGCCGCAGTGTAGGGGATATTCATTGCCCGCATGACGTGCGACGGCTCCAGCGAGCCGGAGGTGCAGGCGCTGCCGCTGGAGGCGGCGATCCCGGCCTGATTCATCAGCAGCAGGATTGCCTCGCCCTCGATACACTCGAAGGCCAGATTGAGAGTGCCGGGCACCCGCGGCTGGCTGCCGCCCATCACCGTCACCGCCGGGATAGTGGCCTGGAGATGCTGTTCAAGACGATCGCGCAGCTGGCTAATCTGCGCCATGCCCGGCAGATGAACCTGCGCCAGCTCGCTGGCGGCGCCCATTCCGACAATGCCGCTGATATTTTCCGTACCGGCCCGCCGGCCATGCGCCTGGTGGCCGCCGCGCAGTAGCGGGCGAAAACGTGTTCCCCGCCGCAGCCAGAGGCAGCCCACCCCTTTGGGACCGTGGAATTTATGCGCCGAGCAGGAGAGCATATCGATCCGCGTCTGGCTGAGCGTCATCGGGATTTTGCCCACCACCTGCACCGCGTCGCAGTGAAACAGCGCGCCCTGCTCATGAGCCAGCTCCGCCAGTTCGGGCACCGGGAACATGACGCCGGTTTCGTTATTGGCCCACATGATGCTGACCAGCGCCACGCGCGGGCTAAGCGCCGCCCGAAATTGCGCCATATCCAGGGCGCCCTGCTGATCCACGGCGATACGGTGGATCAGGTATCCCTGGCGCTCCAGCTGTTCGCACACCGCCAGAGTGGCGGGATGTTCGACCGCGCTGGTGATGATTTCGCGCCGCTCCGGCATCAGGGCCACCGCCGAGGCGATAGCGGTGGTGGTGGCCTCGGTGGCGCAGGAGGTAAAGATGATCTCGCTGGGGTAGTCGGCCCCGAGCAGGGCGGCCACCTGCTGGTGCGCCCGTTCAAGGGCCGCCTGCGCCGGCAGACCAAAATCGTGTATCGACGAAGGGTTGCCGTAAAAGTCGGTTAAAAAGGGCATCATCGCGTCGAGAACCATCGGGTCGAGACGGGTTGTGGCGTTGTTATCGAGATAAACAGGTTTCATCGTATCCCCCTTGGGTTAGTTAACCGCGGCCGGGGCCGCCACCACGTCCATGTAAGTTCCGGTACGCTCCATCAGCTTTTGCTGCAGCCAGGCGAGGGTCATGTCGGTCATCATGCAGCCGCTGCAGCTGCCGGAGAGGCTGACGGTCACCTGACGCGGGGTGACGTTGAGCAACGTCATGTCGCCGCCGTCGGCCTGAATGTGAGGACGCAGTTCGTTGATGGTATCGACCACGCTTTGCCAGTGCGCATCGTGGGTCGTCTCCGCTGGCAGGGGGGCTGGCGGCTGTTGGGCGAGGATCGCCGCCAGCGCCAGCTCAATTTTTTCATGGCAGGCGGTGCAGCCGCCGCCGGCTTTGGTGTAGTTGATCACTTCCTCTAGGGTGGTCAGGCCGTTGTTCACCACGGCCCGGCGAATATGCCCTTCGTCGACGCCGAAGCATTTACAGATCAGCTTGCCCTCCTCATGCTCCTCCTCAAGGCTTTCGCCGCGAAAATGGGCGATGGCCGCACGCAGCGCTTCCTGGCCCATCACCGAGCAGTGCATTTTTTCCGGCGGCAGACCGTCGAGGTAGTCGGCGATCTGCTGGTTGGTGATCTGCCCGGCTTCGGTCAGGGTGTGGCCGATAATCAGCTCCGTCAGCGCGGAAGAGGAGGCGATGGCACTGCCGCAGCCGAAGGTCTGGAAGCCCGCCTCCTCGATGATCTCGGTCTGCGGATCAACCCGCAGCATCAGGCGCAGCGCATCGCCGCAGCTTAATGAACCCACATCGCCCACCGCGTTGGCGTTGTCGACCACGCGCGCGTTGCGGGGATGAAAAAAATGGTCTTTCACTTTCTCGGAGTAGTTCCACATGCTGTCAGCTCCAGGGATGATGACGAAAACGCCGGGGCGCGGTACACCGCAGACTGGCGGTGGTACTGACCCCCAAGCAATTGCGATACCAACGCATAAAAACCTTATTTGTTAATGACCTGGCGGGTTAAGCGCCCCCGACAGGGCCGACACTGTTGTGGCGTTTTGTGGGCTTTGTCACATAAACGACAGGATCAGGGGAGCGGGTCGGGCTCCTCCCGCCACGCCGGCTCCTCCAGCAGGCGGTTAAAGCGCTGCGGATCGCGTTGCCGCGCGCTGCGGCGCTGCGCTTTTTCATACCAGGAGAGTTGGATCTCCTGCAGCAAGCCGAGGATGGTGGTCTGGTCTGGGACGCGTTCGGCGCGGACGCCCACCTGCAGCAGCTGGCGAAAAACCGCCTCGCCAATCGCCACGCAGAACAGGGTGACGCAATCCTCAAGGGCATGGATGCGCTCGGCTATCTTCTCGGTCTGGTGACCGCTGGCGACCGGGAACTCCACCACCCGCAGCAGGGTGACCCGGTCGGCTTTGACGCCGTAGACCACCAGCCGCGGCGTGGCGCCGAAATGCTGATCGACGTGGCGGTAATCGGAGCTGGCGAAGGCGACTTTCATCGACCACTCGTCGGCGTGGACCATATCAAACTGACGGTTAATGGGCGGCATAAGCGTCTCCTGAAGCCGGCTGGGGAGCGGCGCCCTGGCGAAGCGGCGAGTGATAGAGGGCGGTGTGGTGATGGCGGTCGCGCAGCAGATTGGCCAGCTCAAACAGCGTATCTCGCATACCGGCGTACCCCTGGCGGACGCGACGAAACTCACCGAGCCGGTCGAAGAGGGGAAAACCGACGCGGATCAGCGGCAGGGCAAACTGTTCCGCCAGATCGCGGGCGTGAGAGTTAGCCACCAGCAGATCGGCGGGGTGGTGGCTCAGCAGCTGCTGCAGATCCTCAAGATCCCCCGGCACGACCTGATCGACCGGCAGCTGGCGCAGGCTGGGGTGGCTGGTGGGGGCGACCAGCGGGCCGGGCTGCATCCCCTGGCTGCGGGCGAAATCACACCACGCCGCCAGCAGGTCGCCCTCCGCCGCCATCGCCATGCGCTGGCCCTGAAGCCACATATGGCAGTCGATCATCGCATCCTGCAGCTGGCCGCGCTGGCGCTCAATCCAGGCCGGTACGCGGCGTCCGGACATCTTCGCCAGCTGATGGATAAAGGTATCGCAATGGTCGAGGGTCATCAGATGCGGCAGGGCGATCACGTCGCCGCGGCTGCGTTGGGTCAGGAGCGATGCCGCCCGCTGGAGCGACACGCCAATGGCGAAGCTGCCCAGACTCTGGCCCATCTGGGCAATCTGGCGCAGCGAGGCGCCGCCCTGGGTCAGGGGCGTAAAATCCCCTTCACCGAGGTGGCCATCCATTGACTGCGAGAGGTCCGGCAGGATCACCGGCTGCAGGCCAAAGGCCTCCACGCAGCGGCCCAGCCATTCGATATCCCCTGGCGAACAGAGGTGGCTGACCAGCAGGTTGACCCGCCGGGGCCGCTGCCCCGGACGCGGCGTCGGCGCGACCCACTGCTCGATCACGCTCTCGATCACCGCGCTGTAGCCGTTTTCCATAGAGCCAAAAAAATCAGGGGTATTGACGGTGAGGATCGCCACGCCGTTATGGCGCGGATGCGCCTCACGAAACTGGCGCACCACCCGGGCGATATCGCTGCCCTGCGCTTCCGCCAGACCGGTGCTGAGCAGCACGATGGCCTGCGGGCTGTGGCGCTGGCAGAGGGTGTCGAGCGCGGTGAAGATATTGCCGTCGGCCCCCATGATCGTGGCGGTCGGATCCATGGCCGTCGACTGCAGCGGCACCGGGTCATGGAAATGCTGAATAAAGAAAACTTTGGCGAAGGCGCTGCAGCCTTGGGCGCCGTGGACCAGCGGGATGGCCTGGGCCAGCCCGAGGCTGGCGAGGATCGCCCCGAGCGGTTGCCCGGTTTTAATCGGGCTCACCGCCAGCGGTTTTTCACTGCGGATAATGTCTGCCATGGTGTTCTCCTAGCGCCACGGGGCGCGGGTATGCGTTTGCGGCCAGACGGGACTGGCGAGGGTCAGACAGAGCTGGCGGGCGAGGGTGATGATGCCCTGATAGCCGGCGTAGGCGTGCTCGCGCTCCTGATTGATATCGAGAAACGGCAGCCGGGCTTTCCAGGCGGTGTACATATTGCGTCCGCCGGCGATCATCAGGTCGGCCTGATAGCGGTACACCACGTCGAGCAGGGTGCGGGCATTGCCCTCCTCAAGCATCACCGCCTCGTCGCCCATCAGCTCACGGATCCGCTGTTTGTCCTCCTCGGTGGATTTCCGCGTGCCGGTGGCCACCACGGTCATGCCGAGATCCTGCAGGGCCGATACCACCGACCAGGATTTCACGCCGCCGGTGTAGAGCAGCACTTTGCGCCCGCGGAGCTGCTCGCGCCACGGCGCCAGGGCCTGCTCCGCCGCCTGCTCTTCGCGGGCGATTAGCGCGTCGGTGCGGCGGCGCAGGTCGTCATCCCCCAGCAGCGTCGCCAGCTGGCGCAAGGCGTCGGAGGTGGCGCGGATCCCGTAGAAGCTGCCTTCAAACCACGGCGTGCCGTAGCGCAGCTCCAGCCCCCGGGCGACGTTGATCAGCGCGCGCGAGCACACCAGCATATTGGCCTGCGCCCGGTGCAGGGTTTGGATCTCGGCAAAGCGGCCGTCGCCGGAGAGGCTGCCGAGGACGCGGATCCCCAGCTCGTCGAGCAGCGGCTGGACCTGCCAGAACTCGCCGGCGATATTGAATTCGCCAATCAGGCCGATATCGTGGCGCTGGGCCGGGGCAAAGGGCGTGTTGTCTGGCCACGGGGCCGGTTCGCGCTGGCCAATTACCTGCCTGAGCATCACGTCGCCCGCCATTCGGTTGCCAAGATTTTTACTGCCGTAGAAACCGGCGGCGTCAATGGCGATGACCGGGACGCCGGTGGCGGTCTGTGCGGCCTGGCAGACGGCCTCCAGGTCATCCCCCTCCATCGCCGGTACGCAGGTGTTGTAGATAAAGACCGCCGCCGGATGATAGCGGTCGACGATGTGACGGACGGCGTGGAACAGGCGGCGTTCGCCGCGGCCCATAATCACATCCTGTTCGTTAAGATCGGTGGTAAAGCCGAGCCGGTTTAGGGCCGGGCCGGCGCTGACGCTGCCGCGGTTATCCCACGAGCTGCCCGCGCAGCCGATGGGGCCGTGCACCAGGTGCGCGACGTCGGCGATGGGCAGGAGCGTTATCTGCGCGCCGTCGAAGGCGCAGCCGCCGGCGGTAGCGCCGGGCTTAGGGGCGCTGCAGCCGGATTTTTGCTTCTGGTTGTGCTCGCAGGCGGGTTCGTCCAGCAGCGCCAGAATTTCCTTTCCCTTCATAGTGACCTCGTTGACGGTGGGAGACCGGAGAAGTGATGCAATTCGCGCTCCAGGGGGAGGGGGATTGATTTTTAAGGGAAAAGGGTTGTGGGTTTTGCGACAAAGGCAACAATCAAACAGGGGGAAGGAATGATTTCTCGCGCTGATAACTGGATTTACCGCGACAGTATTGCCGCATATTGGCGAATGACGGGAAGCGTCGATAAAGTGGAATATTCCGTTCACCGACCTTCCTCACTATTTCATTGTGCCCTCTGCGGGTGAACGGCATGGGGGGCGTTTCGCCCGCCCCCCATGACCCCCCGCATGGCGCTGAAAATTGCCGCTGCGCGGTTCGCTCCACTCCGGCTTCATCTGGCGGAACGGGCGGACTCGACATCCTTGTCTCGACCGCCCTCTGGCCGCCGTCCTGGCGGCCAGTCCTGGATGCGCGCCTGCGTTCTCGCCAATTTTCCTGATGCGCCCAACCCCCGCTGTTACTTTTGTCCCTGTCCTGCGGCGCTCGCCTTGCGGAAAGAAAGGATGCCCCTGCGGGGGCAAAAAAAGCCCGCGGGGTCGGCGGGCAACAAGCAAAACGCAACGATTAAAAAACACGTTCCTCCAGAGGGTTATCCCGGTTGAGGCGCTTCGCCAGCCACGGCGGCAGCCGACCGGCCAACATCGCGCTCACCGCGTCGCACTGCGCCTGAATCGTCGTGCCCGGCGGCGCTTTCATCGGATGGATCTGATGGCGGATCAACCTCGCGGCGGCAGGCCCGCCAATCTCCTGACAAAACAGCAGATGGCAATCCTCCAGCAGCCTGGCGCGCATCTCACTGGCGTCAGACGCTGCAGAAGAAGAGGCATAGCGGCGCAGATCCGCCAGCCAGCCGCCCTGGTCATCGAAGGCATAGATAAAAAACAGCCGGTTCTGGCCAAAATGACCATTGATGGCCAGGCCATCCTGCGAGCAAAAAGCGACCCGCAGCTGCGGCGTTCGCTGAGGGGGGCGGGCGATGCGCAAATGGCCGGGCAGCACCCCCTGCAGGCAGGCGATGACCCGCGCCCAGCGGGCCGGGGACATCACCGCCGTCGCCGAAGGAAAGCTGGCGGCCAGCTGAGGCTGCGTCAGGGTGGTTAACCGTGCCGGGGTCAACGTTTCGCCGCACTCCTGCGCCAGCCAGTCGACGACTTGCACCGGCTGCAGCTCCGGCAGCGTCTGGAACAGCGCCAGCAGACGCCAGAAAAGGGTATCGTTGTCGGACATTTCCAGCTCCTTATAGCAGCGTGCTGCGAGTGGCGCGCAGGCTTATCGGGAAGACGGGTCGCCCCGGCTGCGGATTGACGTAGTAGCGACGTCCCCCTTCGAGGGCAATCGCGCCGCCCCAGCGGTCCGTCTCGTCATGTTCGACCTGGAGCACCCGGGCCTCCAGATCCTGTTTGGCGATATAGGCATACAGCGCCTCGCCGCGCTCACGGAAAATCACGATGGGCATACTCCCTCCTGGCCCCGCCTGCGGCGGGGCGCCTGATGGTTAACGAACGAGGTCGAAGCTGTAATCGGTTTTGCCCAACTGGCTGGTGTCGTGGTCCAGTTTTTCCAGCACGGCGTTCACCAGCGTCGTGACGATGTTCATTGCGCCTTCATAGCCCCAGGTGGTCTGGCGGTGCAGATGATGGCGGTCGAACAGCGGAAAGCCCAGACGGATCAGCGGCACTTCGAAGGCTTTGCCCTTTGCCAGGGTATCGCGCTGGATAAACTTGCCGTAGGAGTTACCGATCATAAAGTCCGGCTGACGGGTGAACATCAGCGACCGGAAGTGCCACAGGTCGCAGTTGATGAACACTTCGCTTTCCTGACCGTACGGCGAGGCATCGAGCATTTTCTTCATCGCTTTTTGCCAGCGTTTATTGGCGTTATGACTGAGGATCACCGTCGGCTCGCAGCCCAGCTCCAGCAGGAAGCGCGTCAGCCCCATCACGAAATCCGGATCGCCGTAGAGGCCGAATTTTTTGCCATGCAGCCAGGTGTGGGAATCCAGCATCATGTCGACCAGCCGGCCGCGCTCCAGAGTCAGAGCGTCGGCGATCGGTTTGCCGGTCAGCTGACTGACGGTCATCAGCAGGGCGTCGGTGGCGGCCAGGCCCAGCGGAACGGCCACCTCGGTGGCGGGCTGGTTCCACATCTCCTGAACCACCTTTTTGCTTTTCACCAGCTGCCACGGCTGCAGCAGCAGGGTGTCAATGGCGTCCGGCGCGGTTTTGATCTCCTCCTGGCTGGTGCCGCCGGCGTACATCCGGTAATGGCCGTCGGCGGGGGTGTCGAGCACCTCTGATGGGTCGGAGAGCAGGCTGCACGGGACATCCATCTGCGCCATCATCCGCTTCAGCACGCGGAAGTTGCCGAGATAGGTCTCAAATCCGGTCACCAGATTGAGCTTTTGCTGTTTGCCCGGCTGCCCGGCGTAGTCAGCGGTAAAGGTCTTCGCGAACCCTTCAAACATATTGTCCCAGCCGGTAACATGGCTGCCGATAAAGCTGGGGGTATGGGCGTAAGGAATGGCGATGCTGTCGTCAACAAATCCCTCTTTTTTGGCGTTGGCGATAAACGCCTGCAGATCGTCGCCGATCACCTCGGCCATACAGGTGGTGGAGACGGCGATAATCTCGGGTTTATACAGCGCGCTGGCATTCTGCAGGCCCAGATTCATGTTGTTGTTGCCGCCGAACACCGCCGCGTCCTCGGTCATGGAGTCGGAGACGCAGGCGACCGGCTCTTTAAAATGGCGGTTAAAGTAGGTGCGAAAATAGGCGACGCAGCCCTGGGAGCCGTGCACGTAGGGCAGGGTGCCGGCGAACCCCAGCGCGCAGAGTACGGCGCCGAGCGGCTGGCAGGCTTTGGCCGGGTCGACGGTCAGCGCCTCGCGCTGGAAGTTCAGCGCTTCATACTCGGCGGTGGTGGTCCAGGCAAAAACCTCCTGCACACGCTGCGCGTCGTGCGCCTCTTCAAGGGTCTTTTTATTCTGGAACAGGGTCTGGTATTCATCCTGTTCAAACAGCGGATAACAGCTGTGAATTTTATCGATCGTTTGGCTCATGGTGTTCTCCTCCCGCGCCACAAATCGGTGGACTGACGGGACAGTGAAGGGGCAATCACGCAGACTTCAGCCACGGGGCAGTCAGTTCGTTCCACGCCGGATTGTTCAGGGTCATATCCATATCGCGGGCAAAGATGGCGAAGCCGTCATAGCCGTGATAGGGGCCGGAATAGTCCCAGGAGTGCATCTGGCGGAACGGCACCCCCATTTTCTGGAAAATATATTTCTCTTTGATCCCGGAGCCGATGAGGTCAGGTTTCAGCGCTTTGACGAAGGCCTCCAGCTCATAGCTGCTGGCATCGTCAAACAGCAGGGTGCCCTCTTTCAGGTCCGGCAGGGTGCGGTCGTAATCATCGTTATGGGCAAACTCGTAGCCGGCGGCGATGATCTCCATCCCGAGATCCTCATAGGCGCCGATGACGTGGCGCGGCCGCAGCCCCCCCATGTACAGCAGCACTTTGCGCCCCTCCAGCCGCGGGCGATATTTGGCGATGATGGCCGCCATCTGCCCCTCATATTTGGCGATCACCGCTTCCGCATTGGCGCGAATGGTGTCATCAAATTGATCGGCGATCTTGCGCAGCGATTCGGCGATTTTGGTCGGGCCGAAGAAGTTATATTCCATCCACGGGATCTGATGTTTCTCCTCCATATGGCGGGCGATATAGTTCATCGAGCGGTAGCAGTGGACGAGGTTGAGCTTAACGAATGGGGTGTTCTCCATCTCCACCAGGGTGCCGTCGCCGGACCACTGCGCCACTACGCGCAGCCCCATCTCTTCCAGCAGAATGCGCGAGGCCCAGGCGTCGCCGCCGATGTTGTAATCGCCAATGATGGCAACATCATACGGGGTGCTGGCAAACGGCTGCCCTTCGCGATTGTTCAGCACCCAGTCGCGCACCACGTCGTTGGCGATATGGTGGCCCAGCGATTGCGATACGCCGCGAAAGCCTTCGCAGCGCACCGGGATCACCGGTTTATCCAGCGCCTTGCTGCTGGCGTTGGCCACGGCGCTGATGTCATCGCCGATCAGGCCCACCGGGCACTCCGACTGGATGGTGATCCCTTTGGTCAGCGGGAACAGCAGCTCCATCTCTTCGATCAGTTTGGTCAGCTTTTTATCGCCGCCGAAAACAATATCGCGCTCCTGAAAATCAGAGGTGAAGTTCAGGGTGCCGAAGCTGTCGACACCGCTGACGCCGGTATAGTAGTTGCGCCGTCCGGCGCGCGAATACTGGCCGCAGCCGATGGGGCCGTGCGAGATATGGGCCATGTCTTTGATTGGCCCAAACACCACCCCTTTCGAGCCCGCATAGGCGCAGCCACGCACGGTCATCACCCCGGGCTGCGATTTACGGTTCGAGATAATGCACTTGCCGACGCTCTCCATCTGCGGATCGCTGATCATCATGTGCTTTCTGCGCTCTTTGCGCGCGGTTTCGGGAAACACCTCCAGGACTTCCTGGATGAGCGCAAGGTTACGTTCGCCTGTTGCGTTGGTCATGGTGAGGATCCTGTACTCAGGCCGCGTTTTCTTCAGCGGCGGTTTTACCAATGATGCTGGTGTCTTCTTCTTCCATGATGCCGAACTCCATCAGCAGCGATTCCAGCTCGTCCATGGTGCACGGCGTCGGCACCACTTTTTTGGTGTTATTGACGATCTTCTGCGCCAGTTGACGATATTCGTTGGCCTGCTGACAGGTCGGGTCGTACTCGATCACCGTCATCCGGCGGATCTCCGCGCGCTGCACAATGTTGTCGCGGGGAACGAAGTGGATCATCTGCGTGCCGAGCTTCTCCGCCAGGGCGATGATCAGCTCATCTTCGCGGTCGGTTTTGCGCGAGTTACAGATCAGGCCGCCGAGGCGCACCTTGCCGGATTTGGCGTACTTCACGATCCCTTTGGAGATATTGTTGGCGGCATACATCGCCATCATCTCGCCGGAGCAGACGATGTAGATCTCCTGGGCTTTGTTTTCGCGGATCGGCATAGCGAAGCCGCCGCAGACCACGTCGCCGAGGACGTCATAGAAGACGAAATCCAAATCTTCTTCATAGGCGCCTTCTTCCTCGAGGAAGTTGATGGCGGTGATCACCCCGCGTCCGGCGCAGCCGACGCCTGGCTCCGGGCCGCCGGATTCGGCGCAACGGACATCGCCATAGCCGATTTGCAGAACGTCTTCGAGCTCCAGATCCTCGACCGAGCCCACTTCCGCCGCCATCTCCATGATGGTGTTCTGGGCTTTAGCGTGAAGGATCAGACGGGTGGAGTCCGCTTTCGGATCGCAGCCGACGATCATCACTTTCTTACCCATCTCGGCGAGGGCCGCGACGAGATTCTGGGTGGTGGTGGATTTACCGATACCGCCTTTACCGTAGATAGCGCATTGACGCATGGTCATGGTGACTTCTCCTGTTGTTGAGTGTTTGCCAGCAGAGAAGTGCAGGGAACGTACCAGCTGCGAATTTTTGCTTAGTCATTTGATAAATAAGTGTTTTTTTGTAAAACAGCCGTGCCGGGAGGCTGAGCAAACGGCACAATAACGCTACCAAATGTGCGAAACAGAACAATTTCCCGCCACGGGCCCGGCGCGGCGCTTTGTCACCTGTTCAACAGCTTGTCGCGCACAGTGTCTTATTCCCCGCAATCCCGCCGGACGGGCCTGCGCGTTTCTTCCCTTAACCTGTTGAATTGATGAGTGACAGGCGGCAATTCGCGAGCTGGCACAGGCTGTGCTTGGAGAGGTGACAGGGTTTGCCGCGGGCTGCTGCGGTAAAGAGAACGCTCACCTTTGAGGATTGAACGATGTCCGGAAACATGAAAACAATGGATGGCAACACGGCGGCGGCCTGGATCTCCTACGCCTTTACCGACGTGGCGGCCATCTACCCCATCACCCCCTCCACGCCGATGGCGGAAAATGTCGATGAATGGGCCGCTAAGGGGAAAAAGAATCTGTTTGGCCAGCCGGTGCGCCTGATGGAAATGCAATCCGAAGCCGGTGCCGCCGGGGCGGTGCACGGCGCGCTGCAGGCGGGAGCGCTCACCACCACCTACACCGCGTCGCAGGGGCTGCTGCTGATGATCCCCAATTTGTACAAAATTGCCGGTGAACTGCTGCCGGGTGTTTTTCACGTCAGCGCGCGGGCGCTGGCGACCAATTCGCTGAATATTTTTGGCGACCACCAGGACGTGATGGCGGTACGGCAGACCGGCTGCGCCATGCTGGTAGAGAATAACGTTCAGCAGGTGATGGACCTGTCGGCGGTGGCGCACCTGGCGGCGATCGCCGGGCGGATCCCGTTTATCAACTTTTTCGACGGCTTTCGCACCTCGCACGAAATACAGAAGATTGAGGTGCTGACGTATGAGCAACTGGCGACGCTGCTGGACCGCCCGGCGCTGGAGCGCTTTCGTCGGCAGGCGCTGCACCCGGATCATCCGGTGATCCGCGGCACCGCGCAAAATCCGGATATCTACTTCCAGGAGCGGGAGGCCGGTAACCGCTTCTACCTCGCACTGCCCGATCTGGTGGAAAGTTATATGGCGAAGATCACCGCGCTGACCGGGCGGGAATATCACCTGTTTAATTACCACGGCGCGCCGGATGCCGAGCGGGTGATTATCGCCATGGGCTCAGTGTGCGACACCGTCCAGGAGGTGGTGGAGACGCTGAATGCGGCGGGGGAGAAGGTGGGGCTGCTCAGCGTCCATCTCTATCGGCCGTTCTCGCTGGCGCACTTTTTCGCGCAACTGCCCGGCAGCGTGCAGCGTATTGCCGTCCTTGACCGCACCAAAGAGCCGGGGGCGCAGGCGGAACCGCTGTGCCTCGACGTCAAGAACGCCTTCTATCAACGCGACGATGCGCCGCTGATCGTCGGCGGCCGCTACGCGCTCGGCGGTAAGGACGTGCTGCCCAACGATATCGCCGCGGTGTTTGACAACCTCAGGCAGCCGCTGCCGAAGGACGGATTTACCCTGGGTATTGTCGATGATGTCACTTTTACCTCGCTGCCCGCCCGGCAGGAACCGCTGGCGGTCTCCCATGCCGGGATCACCGCCTGTAAATTCTGGGGGATGGGCTCGGACGGCACCGTCGGGGCGAACAAAAGCGCCATCAAGATCATCGGCGATAACACGCCACTCTACGCCCAGGCCTACTTTTCCTACGACTCGAAAAAGTCCGGGGGGATCACCGTTTCGCACCTGCGCTTTGGCGACCGGCCGATCACCTCGCCCTACCTGATCCACCGGGCCGATTTTATCGCCTGCTCTCAGCAATCCTATGTCGATCGCTACGACCTGCTGGAGGGGCTGAAGCCAGGAGGCACCTTTCTGCTCAACTGCAGCTGGTCCGAGGCAGAGCTGGAGCAGCACCTGCCGGTCAGCGTCCGGCGCTATCTGGCGCAGGAAAAGATCGACTTTTATACCCTTAATGCGGTGGACATTGCCCGCGAGCTGGGCCTCGGCGGGCGCTTTAACATGCTGATGCAGGCGGCGTTCTTTAAGCTGACGGCGATTATCGATCCGCAAACGGCGGCAGACTATCTCAAGCAGGCGGTGGAGAAAAGCTATGGCAGCAAAGGGGCGAGCGTCATTGAGATGAACCAGCGGGCTATCGAGCTGGGGATGGCGGCGCTGCACCGGGTGACGGTACCCGCCCACTGGGCGACCCTCGAGGCGCCGGCACCGCAGGCGAGCGCCCTGATGCCGGACTTCATCCGCGATATCCTGCAGCCCATGAACCGCCAGCGTGGCGACCTGTTGCCGGTGAGCGCCTTCGCCGGGATGGAAGACGGCACCTTTCCCTCCGGCACCGCCGCCTGGGAGAAGCGCGGCATCGCGCTGGAGGTGCCGGTCTGGCAGCCTGACGGCTGTACCCAGTGTAACCAGTGCGCCTTTGTCTGCCCGCATGCGGCGATCCGCCCGGCGTTACTGAGCGCTGAAGAGCAGGACACGGCTCCCGCCGGGCTGCTGAGTAAACCCGCCCAGGGGGCCAAAGACTATCACTATCATCTGGCTATCTCGCCGCTGGACTGCTCCGGCTGCGGCAACTGCGTGGAGAGCTGCCCGTCGCGCGGCAAGGCGCTGCAGATGGTCTCCCTCGACAGCCAGCGTGCGATGGCTCCGGTCTGGGATTACGCCCTGGGACTGGCGCCAAAAGATAACCCGTTTCGCAAAACGACGGTCAAAGGCAGCCAGTTCGAAACGCCGCTGCTGGAGTTTTCCGGCGCCTGCGCGGGTTGCGGAGAAACGCCCTATGCCCGGCTTATCACCCAGCTGTTTGGCGACCGGATGCTGATCGCCAACGCCACCGGCTGCTCTTCGATCTGGGGCGCCAGCGCGCCTTCGATGCCCTATACCACCAACCATCGCGGCCACGGACCGGCGTGGGCAAACTCGCTGTTTGAGGATAACGCCGAGTTCGGTCTCGGCATGATGCTTGGCGGCCAGGCGATCCGCCAACAGATCGCCGAGGAGCTGACCGCCGCGCTGGCGCTGCCGGTCAGCGACGCGCTTCACGCCGCGATGCGGCAGTGGCTGGCGCAGCAGGATGAGGGGGAGGGGACCCGCGAGCGCGCGGACCGCCTCAGTGCGTTGCTGGCGGCGGAAAAAGAGGGCGTCCCGCTGCTGGAGCAGCTCTGGCAGAACCGCGACTATTTCGTCCGGCGTTCGCAGTGGATCTTCGGCGGCGACGGCTGGGCCTACGATATCGGCTTCGGCGGCCTCGATCATGTGCTGGCCAGTGGGGAAGACGTCAATATTCTGGTGTTTGATACCGAGGTCTACTCCAACACCGGCGGCCAGTCGTCCAAGTCGACCCCGGTGGCGGCGATCGCCAAATTTGCCGCTCAGGGGAAACGCACGCGTAAAAAAGATCTCGGCATGATGGCGATGAGCTACGGCAATGTTTACGTCGCCCAGATCGCCATGGGCGCCGATAAAGATCAGACCCTGCGGGCCATCGCCGAGGCCGAGGCCTGGCCGGGACCGTCGCTGGTGATCGCCTATGCCGCCTGTATCAACCACGGTCTGAAAGCCGGGATGCGCTGCAGTCAGCGCGAGGCGAAGCGGGCGGTGGAGGCGGGATACTGGCACCTGTGGCGCTATCATCCGCAGCGGGAAGCCGAGGGCAAAACGCCGTTTATACTGGACTCCGAAGAGCCGGAAGAGAGTTTCCGCGACTTTTTGCTCGGCGAGGTGCGCTATGCCGCGCTGCATAAAACCACGCCGGATCTGGCGGACGCGCTGTTCCGGCAAACGGAGGACGATGCCCGGGCCCGTTTCAGGCAGTATCAGCGGCTGGCGGGAGAGGAGTAGGCTGTGGGTTAGCGATTCACGGCTGCTGCATCACGTTCAGCAGCGTATCCAGCAGGCCGGGAAAACGGGCGTCCAGATCTTCCCGGCGCAGCGAAATCATGTTCTCCCGTCCCTGAGGCCGTTGCCAGATCACACCGCTGTCGCGCAGGACGCGCCAGTGGTGGGTCATGGTGGACTTGGCCACCTCTTCCTGGCGCAGAGCGTTGCAGCTCAGCTCGCTGCCGTCGGCCAGCGTGCGGATGATCTCCAGTCGCAGTGGGTTACCGAGCGCGGAAAGGACATTTTCCAGGCGAATTTGTTCTCGTTCGGGGTGATTGGCGATCATAATAATCCTGTGTCGGCGGTGGCGCGGCGCATGGCAGCCGCAGCCCATATCGGCGGCTGGCGGCTACTATACCCAAACTCCGGTTCTGATGCCACGCGCGCCGCCGCAACCTGACCAATCGTAATAATAGCAAAAATAGTTCGAATATACTCGTACAGTTGTACTATGATAGGCGGCAGTTAAATGAACTGCGGATCATTCCGACCGCAGACTGACAGTCAAAACGACTAAGGACGCATCATGCCCCGACCCATCCCCCTCGAACGTTATCGCAACATCGGTATCTCCGCGCATATCGATGCCGGTAAAACCACCACCACCGAGCGCATCCTGTTTTACACCGGGATGAGCCATAAGCTGGGTGAAGTACACGATGGCGCGGCAACCACCGACTGGATGGCCCAGGAGCAGGAGCGCGGGATCACCATTACCTCGGCGGCGGTAAGCTGCTTCTGGCCGGGTATGGACCGCAGCTTCGAGCCGCACCGGATCAATATCATCGACACCCCGGGGCACGTGGATTTCACCATTGAGGTGGAACGTTCCATGCGCGTGCTCGACGGCGCGGTGATGGTGTATGACTCCGTCGGTGGGGTGCAGCCCCAGTCGGAAACCGTCTGGCGCCAGGCAAATAAATACCACGTTCCGCGGCTGGCCTTCGTCAACAAGATGGACCGCCCCGGCGCGGACTTCTTCCGCGTGGTGCAGATGATGATCGACCGCCTGAAGGCTAACCCGGTGCCGATTGTGATCCCCATTGGCGCCGAAGAGCATTTCACCGGCGTTGTCGATCTGGTGAAAATGCGCGCCATCCTGTGGGATGACGCCACCCAGGGCATGACCTTCAGCTATGGGCCTGTCCCTGACGATCTGCTGGCGACGGCACAACAGTGGCGGGAGAAAATGGTCTCGGCGGCGGCTGAAGCCAGCGATGAGCTGATGGATAAATACCTGGAAACCGGTGAGCTGGACGAGGCGGAGATCGTTGCCGGTCTGCGCCAGCGCACGGTGAAGGGGGAAATCCAGGCGGTGCTCTGCGGGAGCGCCTTTAAAAACAAAGGCGTGCAGCGCATGCTCGATGCGGTGGTGGAGCTGATGCCGTCGCCGCTGGATATTCCGGCGATACAAGGCGTTGATGAGAAAGGCCAGCCGGCGGAACGCCATCCGAGCGACGATGAGCCGCTGTCGGCGCTGGCGTTTAAACTGATGACCGACCCCTACGTCGGCCAGCTGACCTTTATCCGCGTCTACTCCGGGACGCTGAAGAAAGGCGATGCGGTGTGGAACCCGGTGAAGGGCAAGAAAGAGCGCATCGGGCGTATCGTGCTGATGCAGGCCAACGACCGCCACGAAGTTGACGAACTGCACGCCGGGGATATCGCGGCCTGCGTCGGTCTGAAGGATGTGACCACCGGTGATACGCTGTGCGATCCGGATGCGATCATTACCCTCGAACGGATGGAGTTTCCGGAGCCAGTGATTTCGCTGGCCATCGAGCCGAAGACCAAAGCGGATCAGGAGAAAATGGGCATCGCGCTGCAGCGGCTGGCGGCGGAAGATCCGTCGTTCCGTCTACATACCGATGAAGAGTCCGGCCAGACGATTATCTCCGGCATGGGCGAGCTGCATCTGGAGATCATTGTCGACCGGATGAAGCGCGAGTTTGGCGTCGAGGCCAACATTGGTCGTCCGCAGGTCACCTACCGCGAAACCCTGCGCAAGAAAGTGATGGACGTGGAAGGCAAATTTGTGCGCCAGTCCGGCGGCAAAGGGCAGTACGGGCACGTTGTGCTGACCCTGGAGCCGCTGGAGCCGGGCAGCGGTTTCGTCTTCGAGGACGCCACCAAAGGCGGCGTGGTGCCACGCGAGTACATCCCTTCCGTGGAGAAAGGGCTGCGCGAAGCGATGGGCACCGGCGTGCTGGCGGGTTATCCGGTGGTTGACGTGAAAGCGACCCTGACCTTCGGGTCGTACCACGACGTGGACTCCTCGGAGATGGCGTTCCGCATGGCGGCGATCTTTGGCTTCCGGGAAGGCGCGCGCAAAGCGGATCCGGTGATCCTTGAGCCGGTGATGCACGTCGAGGTGGAGACGCCGGAAGAGTACGCCGGGAATATTATGGGCGATCTCTCTTCCCGTCGGGGGATGGTGCAGGGGATGGAAGAGCGCTTCGGCAGCCAGATCATCCGCGCCGACGTGCCGCTGGCGGAGATGTTTGGTTATTCCACCACGCTGCGCTCGATGTCTCAGGGACGGGCAACCTACAGCATGGAGTTCCACCATTACGCGGAAGCGCCGCGTAATGTGGCGGATGAAATCATCGCCAGCCGCGCGAAAAGCTAAGCAACGTTCCCGGGTGCGACACGAGGCGTCTTACCCGGGCTACGAGTCCAGCCATCGTTTGTAGCCCGGGTAAGGCGTTAGCCGCAACCCGGGAATGTCAGCCAATCAGACAATATCCTGTGCGTATTGCCACAGCGCCTTCACCTGCGCCAGCTTCTCTTTATCATCCGCATACTGCTGATACAGTTTGTAGCCCGGGTAAGGCGTTAGCCGCAACCCGGGAATTTCAGCCAATCAGACAATATCCTGTGCGTATTGCCACAGCGCCTTCAACTGCGCCAGCTTCTCTTTATCATCCGCATACTGCTGATACAGCATCTGCAGCTCATCGGCATAGGCCTGCAAAAACTCTGGCGTAAACACCTGACGACGGTGCTCTAACCAGCGCTGCTGCTCATGTTCATCGAGCGTGCCGGGGAAGTTGCGCGCCCGATAGTTAAACAGCAGGCGTTCGATACGCTTATCGGCGAAGGTAATATCCAGCGCCGGCAGATTGCGCGGTTCGGTTTCCAGCACGATTTTCATCGCCGCGCGGTCGGCATCGCTAAAGAACCCATTGTAAAGCTGGGCGTCGACGTTTTCGGACGGCACGAACGGCTCGGCTTCGGCATAGACCGCCACCACTTTCTCCCGCACCTGCGGATTCGCCCGCAGCAGCTGGGCATTCTCCAGACAGCGCTGAATGGAGATCCTCAGCCGGTCGGCATCCAGCGGGCGCAGGGTATTGGCCTGAGCCAGCACCGGACATTTATTGAGATGCACCAGCTTGATCGGCGCCGCCGGCAGATCGCCAAGCTCGGCGCGCGGGGTGTAAAGCCGCTCGCGCAGGGCATCGGCGTCGAGCTCCAGCAGCGGCGCCATATCGCCCGCCAGATCGACCATAATCACCGCATTGCGGTTTTCCGGATGCCAGGCCAGGGGCGCCACCAGGCTGGTGTTGCCGCGCGCGGCGCCAAACATGCCGGAGACATGCACCAGCGGTTTCATCTGCGGCACGTCGATGAGCGTCGCCAGCTTGCGCTTATTGCGGTGGCTGTAGAGATAATCAAACAGCCGCGGCTGCCGGGTTTTCACCAGCTTCGCCATGGCGATGGTGGCGTACACATCGGCCATCGCGTCATGGGCGTTCTGGTGTTCAATACCGTTGGCGACGGTCAGATGTTCAAGCCGGAAGCTGGGCAAACCCTCGTCATTCTCCGGCCAGGTGATCCCTTCCGGACGCAGGGCATAGCAGGCGCGCATCACGTCGAGCAGATCCCAGCGCGAGTTATCGTGCTGCCAGCTCCAGGCATAAGGGTCATAGAAGTTGCGATAAAAGATATTCCGCGTCACTTCGTCATCAAAGCGCACGTTGTTATAGCCGACGATGCAGGTTTGCGGCACCGTGAACAGATCGTGGATGCGGCGGGCAAACGCGGCCTCATTATCCCCTTTGGCCAGCGCTTCCTGCGGGGTGATCCCGGTGATCATCACCGCCTGCGGCTGCGGCAGATAATCGTCAGCGGGCTTGCAGTAAAACACCTCGGGCTCGCCGATCACGTTCAGCTCCGCGTCGGTGCGGATGGCGGCGAACTGCGCCGGCCGGTCGAGGGAAGGGCTGGTGCCGAAGGTTTCATAATCGTGGAATAAAAATCCGGGCTGGTTGACGCTATCTTGCATAGTCTGTTCATTATCCGTGGTGGCGTGCGACCGGTATGGTAAACGATTTGCCCGGTCATCAGAAGGGTAACGGCAAGCAACTTCCTCTGCTGTGTCATATTTTCTTGCAATTAAACCCTGATATGAAACGCGAAGTTCCGTAAAAAGGACGGCGGATCTGTAAATCTAGAGGATATGCCGTTGAAAGGCCGTTTGTTTATTGCTGTATCTTTGCTCGCTTCGAGCGTTTCCTGCGCATTTGCCGTCGACTTCCCTGCTACGGTCGCGCCACCGGCTATTCAGGCTGGCTCCTGGGTGCTGATGGATTACACCACCGGTCAGGTCCTGACCGCGGGTAACGAACATCAGCAGCGCAATCCTGCCAGTCTGACCAAACTGATGACCGGCTACGTGGTCGACCGCGCCATCGACAGCCATCGTATCACCTTTGACGACATCGTCACCGTGGGTAAAGACGCCTGGGCGAAGGGCAACCCGGTGTTCGACGGGTCATCCCTGATGTTCTTAAAACCAGGGGATCGGGTCAGCGTCCGCGACCTCAGCCGTGGGCTGATTGTCGACTCGGGTAACGACGCCTGCGTCGCGCTGGCCGACTATGTCGCCGGCGGCCAGCCGCAGTTTGTCGCCCTGATGAATCAGTATGTCGAAAAACTGCACCTGCGGGACACCCATTTCGAAACCGTCCACGGCCTCGACGCTCCGGGCCAGCACAGTTCGGCCTATGACCTCGCGGTGCTGTCGCGGGCGATTATTCATGGCGAACCTGACGTCTACCACATGTACAGCCAGAAAAGCCTGACGTGGAACGGGATCACCCAGCAAAACCGTAACGGTCTGCTGTGGGATAAAACCATGAACGTCGATGGCCTGAAAACGGGCCACACCTCGGGCGCCGGGTTCAACCTGATCGCCTCGGCGGTGGATGGCCAGCGCCGGCTGATCGCCGTGGTGATGGGGGCGGACAGTCCGAAAGGCCGCGAGCAGCAGGCCGCTAAACTACTGCACTGGGGGCAGCAGAACTTTGACACCGTGCAGGTGCTGCAGAAAGGCCAGAAGGTCGGCACCGAACGCATCTGGTACGGCGATAAAGAGCAGATTAAGCTCGGCACCGATCAGGATTTCTGGTTAGCGCTGCCGAAGGCGGAAGTGTCGCGGATTAAAGCGAAATATGTGCTGGATAAGAAGGATCTGGAGGCGCCGATCGCCGCCAACCAGCGGGTCGGCGAGATTTCGCTGTATGACGGCGACAAGGTGGTGGGGCACTATCCGCTGGTCACCCTCGAAAGCATCAATAAAGGCGGGGTGTTCTCGCGAATGAGCGATTACCTGCACCACGAGCTGTAACCATGATAACCGCCTCTTTGCAGGCGGTTTTTTTTCGTCTGTCGCTCCTGCTGGCGGGGCGCCTGTTTTTTCAGCAGTGTGATGGCGACTCTGTGAATTCGCGCACATACTGAGGGGGGATCTCCTGTTAAATTAACTGTATATTCATACAGTCATTTATCTCCAAAGGAGGCAAGATGAACTACAGCATCACCACCCTCGGCAAGAAAACCATTGCCGGTTTCCATCTGGTCGGGCCCTGGGATCAAACGGTCAAGCAGGGGTTTGAGCAACTGATGATGTGGGTTGAGAACCATCAGGTGCCCGCCCGTGAATGGCTTGCCGTCTACTACGATAACCCGGAGGAAGTGCCGGCGGAAAAACTGCGCTGCGCCACCGTGGTCGCCGTTGACGAGGATTACGTCATTCCCGCCAACAGCGAAGGGGTGATACTGGCGGCGATTGCCGGCGGGGATTACGCCTGCGCCCGCGCGCGGGTGGTGGATTACGATTTTGCCACCCCGTGGATGCAGTTTTTCGACAGCCTGCTGCAGAGCACAACGTATCGCGTGGCCCCCAGGCCCTGTTTTGAGATCTATCTCAACGACGGCAACCACGACGGCTACTGGGATATCGACATGTATGTCCCCGTTGAGCGCGTAGCGTCGTAGCGGTTTACCCCTGTTCCGGACAAGGATTTTTACATTCCCGGCACGCTCCGGGCGAAAAAGCAGTTACAATTGGCCTTTTCGTTTTGCCGGAGAGGGTTGTGCGCGCTGATAAATCACTCAAGCCATTTGAGATCCGCTTGTATCGCCATTATCGGGTGGTGCATGGCGTGCGGATTGCGCTGGCCTTTGTGCTCACTTTTTTGCTGGTGCGGCTGCTGAACGTGCCTGAGGGGACCTGGCCTCTCATCACCCTGGTGGTGGTGATGGGTCCGATCTCCTTCTGGGGCAACGTCGTGCCGCGGGCGTTTCAGCGCATCGGCGGCACGATCCTCGGCTCGGCGCTGGGGCTGGTGGCGCTGAAGCTTGAGCTCATCTCCCTGCCGCTGATGGTCCTCTGGTGCGCGGCGGCGATGTTCCTCTGCGGCTGGCTGGCGCTGGGCAAGAAACCCTATCAGGCACTGCTGATCGGCATTACCCTGTCGGTGGTGGTCGGGGCGCCGCCTGGCGATATGCATACCGCGCTGTGGCGAAGCGGCGACGTGATCTTCGGCTCGCTGCTGGCGATGCTGTTTACCGGTATCTGGCCGCAGCGGGCGTTCATCCACTGGCGCATCCAGATGGCCAGCTATGTCACCAACTTTAACCGCCTCTACCAGGCCGGCTTCTCGCCAAATCTGGTGGATCGGCCGCGGCTGGAAAAGCATCTCCAACAGGCGCTGAACGACGTCGTCAAAATGCGCGGGCTGATCACCCCCGCCAGCAAAGAGACGCACATCCAGAAGGCGATCTTCGAGGCTATCCAGACCGTCAGCCGCAACCTCGTCTGCATGCTGGAGCTGCAGATCAACGCCTGGTGGGCCACCCGTCCGGGTCATTTTGTGATGCTCAATGCGCACACCCTGCGGGAGACGCAGCAGATGACCCAGCAGACGCTGTTGGCCATCGCCCACGCCTTGTATGAAGGGAACCCTCAGCCTGTGCGCGCCAACAATGAAAAGCTGAATGAGATCGTCCTCGAACTGCGCCAGCTGATGAAAGAGCAGGGGGACGACAGCCTGGCGGAAACCCCAATTCATGGCTATGTTTGGCTCTCGATTGAACTGGCGCGTCAGCTGGAGCTGCTGTCGCATCTGATCTGCCGCGCGTTGCGCAAATAAGCACCAGATGCACCGGGTAACTGCATGGGTTGTTTCGATTCAGCAGCGTTTAGGGTTATGATAAACGCAAAGGAAAAAACATTGTCATCAGCGACTGCTAGCAGTTATGTTAGCCCTATAACGCAGTCGCTTTACGAATCCGAATCTCAATTATTAGGGGTGTAAAAATGGAAACAACTAAGCCTTCTTTCCAGGACGTACTGGAGTTTGTTCGTCTGTACCGTCGTAAGAACAAACTGCAGCGTGAAATTCAGGACGTTGAGAAAAAGATCCGTGATAACCAGAAGCGTGTTCTGCTGCTGGACAACCTCAGCGACTACATCAAACCGGGCATGAGCGTGGAAGCTATCCAGGGCATCATCGCCAGCATGAAGAGCGATTACGAAGATCGCGTTGATGATTACATCATCAAAAATGCCGAGCTGTCCAAAGAGCGCCGCGACATCTCCAAAAAACTGAAAGTGATGGGCGAAGCCAAAGTCGAAGGCTAATCCCTGCCGGTCCGGCGGCGATCGACGTCGCCGGGCTGTTCTGCTTTACCTCCCCATTCGTCTCTTTTTCTGCAAAACTTTGTCCCGGCAACTGACTCTCCTCACCGACTCTTTGCTATACTGCCCCGCGAAAACGTATTGATATCGGAAAGGTTTCTCTCATCCTGGCCGGGCATCTGACGCAGCGGCGTCAGAGCGATATCTCAACACCTCTCACCTCTCCGACGATCGATTCGCCAGAAGACAAACTCAGGTGCTGACCGGGCGCGACCGAACTCTTCCGCTGCTTTCGCCGACAGGAGTCAACCTCACGTGATTAAGTCATTCTTTGCTGCACTCTCGTTTATCAGCCGCCTGCCGGTCCCGGCGCGGTTATCTCAGGGCCTGGAGATCGAACAGTACCAGCGCAGTATCGTCACCTTTCCGCTGGTCGGTTTACTGCTCGGCGCCATCGCCGGCGCAGTGGCGCTCCTCCTGCAGCCGTGGTGCGGCGTCCCGCTGGCGGCGCTGTTCGGCGTGCTGGCGCTGGCGCTGCTCACCGGCGGATTTCACCTTGACGGGCTGGCTGATACCTGCGACGGCATCTTCTCCGCCCGCACCCGCGATCGGATGCTGGAGATCATGCGCGACAGCCGGCTGGGCACCCACGGCGGGCTGGCGCTGATCTTCGTGCTGGTGGCGAAAGTGCTGGTGGTCGGCGAGCTGCTGCTGCGCGATACCCACCCCATCGCCGCGCTGGCGGCGGCCTGCGCCGTCGGTCGCGGAATGGCGGTGCTGCTGATGTATCGTCATCGCTACGCGCGGGAAAAGGGGCTGGGCAATCTGTTTATTGGCAAAGTTAGCCTGCAGCAGACGCTGGTGACGATGGCGATGGGGGTAGCGCTGGCCACCGTCCTGCTGGGGCTGCAGGGCCTGCGCGCCGCGCTGATCACCCTGGTGCTGATCTGGGGTCTGGGATGGGCGCTGAAGCGAACCCTCGGCGGGCAGACCGGGGATACTCTCGGGGCGGCGATTGAGCTGGGTGAATTACTCTTTTTACTGGCGCTGCTGTAAGGCCTGGCGCCAACGATGAGGAACAGAATGGAAACACTTTCTGCGTTACTGGCTGCCATTCCGCAGCCCGATGTGGCGGGCATGGCGCGCGCTCAGCAGCATATTGATGGCCTGTTAAAGCCGCCCGGTAGCCTTGGCCGTCTGGAGACGCTGGCCGTGCAACTGGCTGGTCTGCCGGGGCTGCAGGGGCAGCTGGCGCTGGCGGAGAAGGCGATAGTGGTCATGTGCGCCGACCATGGCGTCTGGCATGAAGGCGTGACGCCTTCGCCGCAGGTGGTGACGGCCATTCATGCCGGCAATATGGTGCGGGGCAACACCGGCGTCTGCGTGCTGGCGGCGCAGGCCGGGGCCAGGGTGCAGGTGGTGGATGTCGGCATCGATGCCGACCCGCTGCCGGGCCTGATTAACCTCAAGGTGGCCCGCGGTAGCGGGAATATCGCCCGGACGGCGGCGATGAGTCGCCAGCAGGCGGAGACGGTGCTGCTGGCCAGCATGCATCTCACCCGCCAGCTCGCCGCCGACGGGGTGAAAGTTTTTGGCGTCGGCGAACTGGGAATGGCCAATACCACCCCGGCCGCAGCCGTGATCAGTGTCCTGACGGGCAGCGATCCTGACGCCGTGGTGGGCTGTGGGGCCAATCTGCCGCTGGCGCAGCGGGGCCATAAGGTGGCGGTGGTGCGCCAGGCGATAGCCCTTAACCAGCCGAACCCGGAAGAGGGGCTGGATGTCCTGGCGAAGGTGGGCGGTTACGATCTGGTGGGCATGACCGGGGTGATCCTCGGGGCGGCCTCCTGTGGCCTGCCGGTGGTGCTGGATGGCTTCCTCTCCTATGCCTCTGCCCTGGCGGCGTGTCGCATGGCCCCGGCGGCGCATCCTTATCTTGTCCCTTCGCACTTGTCGGCGGAGAAAGGGGCGCAGATCGCCCTGGACGCGCTGGGTCTGCGGCCGTATTTCGATATGGACATGCGCCTGGGAGAGGGCAGCGGCGCCGCGCTGGCCATGCACCTGCTGGATGCCGCCAGCGTGATGTACAACCAGATGGGAACGCTGGCGCAGAGCAACATTGTACTGCCCGATACCGCGCCCTCGTCCTGATGGTAGAGCGCATCGTCTCCACGATGGGGGGACGATGCGCTGCGTTTACAGCGCCTGCTGCCAGACCGCCTGGGGCAGGAGGTAAACCTGCGCCGGGGCGCGCATGCCGTCGGTGACAATATGGCGGATGCCGCTGGCCATCACCGCCAGGGTGACGTCAAAAGCGTTCAGGCTGTCGCCGAAGCCCGCGGTCAGGTTGAGCATCGAACCATTGGCCAGCAGATAGATGGTTTTGTCGGCCATGCGGTAGGCGTTGATATACGGCATCACCTCTTCCTGAGGGTACTGGCGCAGGTACTCGCCGTCGATCTCTTCCGCCACGTGGCCGACGTTAAGGATAAAGACTCCCGCTTTCGCGCGGTCCAGCGCCTGGCGATTAACCACGTTTTTCCCGCCTGTCGCCGTGGCCACCACGTCCGCCGAGGCGATAGCCTCCTGCAGATCCACCACGTGCCAGCCGTCGTAGGCCGCCTGCAGACGACGGGCAGGATCGATCTCCGCCACCATCACCTGACCGCCAAAGGCTTTTGCCGCCGCCGCGACGCCCTGGCCGACCAGGCCGTAGCCGATCACCAGCACTTTTTTCTCATGCAGGGTGAGATGAGTGGTCTGGAAGAAGGTGTGCCAGGCGGTGAGACCGACCATATGGCGGTTGTGCAGCCCCTCTTTGACCGGCAGATCGTCCCAGTTAAAGATCGGATAGCCTGGCTGAATATCGCCCAGCCGATTGACGCCCGAGCCAGTGGCTTCCAGACCCGCCACGATGTTACCAAACTCGCCGCGCTGGTGGAGCAGGGTGGTGATATCGGCGCCCATCTCGCACAGGTGAGTGGGCTGCCAGGCAATCGCTTTTTCCCATGACTGTTGCCAGTCGGCGTCGCTCATATTGCGCCACGCGCAGGCATCGGCGCCGCGCTCCACCAGCCAGGCCACCACGTCGTCCTGCACGGTGGTGGGGTTACAGGTGGTTAAAAAGACCTGAGCGCCCTTGTCGAGGATCCCCTGCACCAGCGGGATCATTTTCATGTCGAGGTGCATACAGCAGGCCAGGCGCACGCCGCTGAGGTCGGGCAGGGCGGCGACCTGACGCAGGGTACGCGGCATATTCTGACTGGCCCATGCCACTTCTTTCACTAAAGAGATTTTATTATTCACTGGGTTATGACCTTCAGTTCGCAAAAGGGGTATCCCCCTGACAGAAAAGGGATTCTATCAGCCCACGCGAGAATTCACAGCCCTGTGCCCTCTGGACGATATTGCCCACGCTATCCCCCTGTGAAATACATGGTTGTTAATGTAAGGTTAAAAAAAGAAAATAAAATATAAGTAATTCCTATGACCTAAGCGATAAAGCGATGTTGAGTGTCATTTCTGCGGGGCTGTTTTCACGGCTGCGGATTTTCCTTGGGCGCCTGAAGCCGCACGCGCTGCCGGTGGCCCGCCGGCATATCGTGCTGGGATCCATTGGCGCCGGCACCGGGCTGGCGGTGACCAGCATGTTCAGCCACTGGCTGCTCGGCGAAGTCAATTTGTGGTTTATTGCCCCCATGGGCGCGTCGGCGGTGCTGTTATTTGGCGTGCCGAGCAGCCCGCTGGCGCAGCCGTGGTCGATTGTCGGCGGTAATGTGCTGTCGGCGCTGATCGGCGTCACGGTGGGCATACTGGTTCCCGACCCGGCGCTGGCCTGTGGGCTGGCGGCCGCGCTGGCGATCGCCGGGATGTATTTTCTGCGCTGCCTGCATCCCCCCGGCGGCGCGGTGGCCCTGACGGCGATCCTCGGCGGCGCCGGGGTGCACAGCGAAGGCTATCACTTTGTGCTGACGCCGGTGCTGCTCAACTCGCTGATGCTGGCGCTGCTGGCCATCGCGTTTAATAACCTGGTTGGCCGCCGCTATCCGCATCCGCTGGCGGCGGAGGAGGTCAAGCCCCGGGCGGTGCCACTGGGCATCTCGGTCACCCGGGAGGATATTCACGCCGCGCTGCTGGAAGGCCAGTTCCTCGACATTGATGAAGACGATGTCCAGGAACTGCTGGAGAATATCGAGCAGCAGGCGCGCCAGCGCATCGCGACGGCTGCCCGCCGCTAAGAGTGCGCTTCGGGCTGCGGGTTACAGATCGCCGGTAAGATACTGCGCGACCCCGCGGCCAAAGCTCCAGTCACCTTTCTGATTACTGATAATCGACACCATCACATCATCGCCGCTCAGGCCGCAGTGCTCCGCCAGCTCCTCCTGCAACAGGGCGAAGAAGCGTTGCTTCTGCGCCTCGCTGCGCGGGCTGGTATAGACCCGCACCACCACCAGATCCCGCGTGCGGGTCAGTCCGAGGCCGGTATCGTCAATCACCATATGGTGGGCTTTGTTTTCGTGAACAATCTGGTAGCGGTCGCGTTCCGGTACCTCGAAGGCACGCAGCACGGCGCGATGGGCGGCATCCAGCAGGGTTCTGATCTCCTGTTCCGTACGGCCTTCAATCAGGTCAAATGTCAGTAATGGCATGCAGGTGTTCCTTATCGTTAGGGAATAATGACGGGCTGAACAGGATGCTAGCCGATGCCGTCGCGGGCAAAAACCGCTATAGTTGAATACATTGTTTTTACTGGTGAACAATCACATGAGCGAGAGTCGTCCGGAGAGTTACTGGGCCCATCTGTACTGGCTGACGGTGCTGGAAGAGCAAAAAAGCTATACCCGGGCCGCGGAAAAGCTGGGGATCAGCAAGTCGGCTATCAGCCAGAAAATCAGCGAGCTGGAGCGGGTGACTGGCAAAACCCTGGTCCATCGCACTACCCGCAGCGTGAGCCTCAGCGAAGACGGACTGCGGCTGGTGGCGGAACTCAACGAGCCGTTTGGTCAGTTGCGGGATATTTTCACCGGCGCCTGCGATGAGGGCGGGCCGCTGCGGGGAACGCTGCGCCTGACCGCGCCGGTGGCCTTTTCCCGCCAGCAGCTGGTCCCGGCGATCGCGCCGTTTTTGCATCAGCATCCCCAGCTGCATTTGCAGCTGGAGGTGACCGACCGGCTGGTCTCTCTGGCCAGCGAAGGGTTCGATCTTGCCATCCGCCACTGTCGGCGCGAGGCGCTCCCGGACACCCACGTCGCCTGGCCGCTGTGTCACACCGCGACGCTGATCGTCGCGTCCGCCGACTATATTCGCCGCCATGGCCGCCCGGAGACCCCCGACGATCTGCGCCAACACCAGTGCCTGACCTATCCCCGTGGGCCACAGCGCCCGCAGTGGACGTTCGCCTCCCGCCAGGCGCCCGATGAACGGGTGACCATCAATGTGCAGGGGCCCTTCGCCACGAATAACAGCGAGTCGCTACGCGATGCCGTGCTGGCGGGGCTTGGGGTGGCGCTGCTGCCGGATTTCAGCGCCCGGGAGGCCATCGGTCGCGGGCTGGTGCAGGAGCTGCTCCCGGCGTGGCAGCCGGTGGAGGTGTTTGCCGATAAGCTGTACGTCATCCGGCCCTATACCCCGCGCGTGTCGCGCGCGGTGGAAACCTTCAGCCGCTACCTGAAAGCGACCTTCAGCGAGCCGCGTCCAGCTCCCGCGCCAGCGCCTCGCTAAAGCGGGGAAGCAGATGGCGCTCGCCGGGAAGCCGCTGCGCGAGGGTGACGGTTTTGTCGGCGCAATAGACCCGCTCGCTGCCGAGCTGCGCTTCAAAGGCGTTCGCCGCCTGATGCGCCGCGCTCAGATCGGCGTCAATAAGGATCACCGCATGAGCCAGCACCACGTGGCCGCGGCCTGCCGTCAGCGGCCGCCAGTACTGGGCGGTACCGACAATCTTGCGCGCCGCCTCGCCCTCCCCGCAGGCGAGGTTATACCGGCCATCGCAAAAGGAACCGTTTACCGCCCGGGCGTGGCTGGCAACGCCGAAGCGCGCGAGGGTACGCTGCAGCACCGCGCACAGCGAGTGATAGATGGGTTCGGCGGCCTCGCCGAGCGACTGCTGCAGCGGCCAGGCGAGGCTAAGGTTGATAATTCCCGGCCCCTGAGGCACCAGACCGCCCCCGGAGCGGCGGAGCCATACCGGCCAGCCGCGCGCGGCAAAATGCGCGCTGACCGCCGGCAGATCCGCAAACTGACGATAGCTCCCCGGCACCACAAATCCCTGCGGCGCCTGCCAGAGCTGGGCGACGGCTTCCCCGGCGCAGGCTTTGGCAAACAGCGGCTGTTCCGCCTGGGTGGGGTCCTCGCAAAACTGCAGCGCCAGCGAGGAGGGGGTAAAACGGCGAGGCCAGCAGTCGGCCAGCGATAACAGAGACATGCATTCTCCTTACCGGAGGGCGCGGGTCACGCCCTCCGCTGGTGGGTCAGTGGACGGTCTGTTTTTTCATCAGCAGGGCGGTGAGCGCCGACAGCAGGCATCCCGCGGTCAGATAGAGGGCCACGCTGTGCCATGAACCGCCGGAGAAGGTGACCAGCGCCGCGGCGATAAACGGCGTAAAACCGCCGCCGACCACGCTCGCCACCTGGTAGCCGACGCCGGCGCCGCTATAGCGATAGCTGGCGCCGAACAGCTCGGTAAACATCGGCTGCTGGACGCAGACCACCATATCATGGGCGATATTGGCCAGCATCAGGGCGAAGAACAGGATCCAGAAAACAGACTGACTCTCAAGCGCCATAAAGAACGGAAAACCGCTCAGCGTGCCGATCAGCGCGCCGGTGATATAGATCCGTCGGCGACCAAAGCGGTCTGCCAGCCAGGCGAAGCAGGGGATAGTCAGGCAACTGAGTCCGCCCACCAGCAGGCCGATGTTGAGAAACAGCTCGCGCGGCAGGCCGAGGTTTTGCGTGGAATAGTTGAGGGCGAAGGCGGTGACGATATACATCGTCAGCAGTTCGCACAGCCGCAGGGCGATAATCAGTAAAAACGCTCCCGGATGGCGAAGCAGGGCTTCCACCACCGGTAGTCGCTTTTTCTCCGGCTGAAGGCTGGCCTGGCTCTGCTGCGCTTCAAATTCCTGCGATTCCGCCATGCCGTTACGGATCCACAGCGCAATAAGGACCAGCACCACGCTGAACAGGAACGGTAAGCGCCAGCCCCAGCTGAGGAACTGCTCGTCGGTGGTCAGGCTGCTGATCAGCGATACCAGCCCGGTGGAGAGCAGCAGGCCGACGCCGTAGCCTACCTGCACCCCGCTGCTGTAAAAGGCTTTTTTGCCCTGCGGGGCGTTCTCCACCGAGAGCAGCGCCGCGCCGCCCCATTCCCCGCCGACGGCAAACCCCTGAACGGCCCGCAGGAACACCAGCAGCGCCGGCGCCCACCAGCCGATCTGGCTGAACGAGGGGAGCAGGCCGATGCAGGCGGTGGCGATACCCATCATCCAGACGGTCATCATCAGCATCCGTTTACGCCCGAGACGGTCGCCGAAGTGGCCAAAGATAATCCCGCCGAGCGGGCGAAAGAGAAACCCGACGCCGAAGGTAGCAAAGGCGGCAAGCGTCCCCATCGCCGGGCCGATCTGCGGGAAAAACTCGCGGTTAAACACCAGCGCGGCGGTAATGCCATAGAGAAGAAAATCGTACCAGTCGACCACCGCGCCGGCAAAACTGCCCCATGCCGCCCGCCGGGCGCGAAGCAGTGAATCTGGCGCCTCGGCGGGCTGCACGCTTATTGTTGAATCCATACCCTGTCCTGTCTGTCACATAATTTGTCGTTATTGGAATGAGACGCTTTTACTGTTGCGTCAGCGTTGAGACTACCGCGCAGCGGCCGTGGAGGAAAGTAGTTTGCCTGCTAAGCGGGGAGATGGCGCAAAAAAGAAGCGGCGGGAAAGGCGGGCTAAATCACACCCTGTACTAAACAATCTGGCAATTTGCCAGCCAGCTTATACTTTTAATTAAATCAACGGATAACAAAGAGGGACACCTTTTAAGAATTGACGTAAATGGTTTACACTTAACATGTCTCCTTCTCTGGAATGGTGAGTTAAATGCGTCTACTTCTTGCAGTGTTATTTTGTTCTGTCATGTTGCCTTCCGCTTACGCTGAAAAACTGCCTGCGCCGACAGGAAAACCTGTACTGACCATTTCCGGAAAAATCGGGAATACGAACGTCGGTGACAAAGCCGTTTTTGACCTCGCGGCGCTGGAAAAACTGGGGATGAAAACGGTGGAAACCACCACCCCCTGGTACACCGGTAAGGTTCGTTTCGATGGCATTCCCCTTAATAAACTCATGGATTTAGTCGGCGCTAAGGGCAAATCCGCGCGCGTGTTGGCGCTTAACGACTACACCACCATTATCCCGATTGATGATTTTTATAAATTCCCGGTCATTATGGCCTTAAAAATGAACGGCGAATATATGCGCGTTCGTGATAAAGGTCCATTATTTATCGTCTACCCTTACGACAGCAGCACTGAATTACAAAACCAGATCTATTATTCCCGATCGGCCTGGCAAGTTTCTAAGATTATTATAGAGTAAGGGTTGGATCTTGAATCGAATACTCACGGCTATTATTTTGTCGTTATTTATTGTTACCGGATATATTACCTATCTGGTGCATGAGCGACAAAGTGAGTTGCAAAAATTTACCCGCTATACAGACTCCTGGTCAATGTCGCAGATGGTGTCGGAATATATGCGACTGGAGTCTCGTCTGGCGGGAATGGCGATCGGGGCCGAAGGGGCGGACCACGATGAGGTGCGCCTGCGCCTGGAGATCATGATGAGCCAGATCGAACTCCTGCAGCAGGGCGATCTGGGTAAATTTATTAATAAAAGCGAACAGCGGAAGGCGGTGGTCGCGACGCTGATTCGTAATCTTCATCTGCTTGATAAACAAGTTGATACCATGACGCCGGAGCAGGTCAAACAGATCCTGCCGGTGTTGAGTGAACTGGATGGCCCCCTGACCTCAATGGCCGCCGCCACCCTGACGCAAGATATTAATATCGTTAATATCACGCATGATAAAATCCAGCATCTTTATTATATCTACTCGGTGATCTCCATTCTGCTGATCGCCATGTGTATTACCCTCGGCCTGTTGATGCTCCGGCAGAATAATAACCTGCGTCGCGCCCATGTGCGCATGAAGACGCTGGCCAACGATCTGCAGGCCTCGAAAGAGAAGTTGCAGGTACAGAACCGCCGACTGCAGTACGATGCCTACCATGATTCGCTGACCGGTATGCCGAATCGTCTCTCTTTCTGGCAGCGGTTGCAGGAGATTGTCAACCAGGTGCGCCCCTATCAGGGGTGCGCGGTGGTGATGCTGTTCGACCTCGACAGCTTTAAGGATGTGAACGATACCCTCGGCCATGATGCTGGCGATAAGCTGCTGCAGGATCTGGCCAGTCGTCTCTCTTTTTTCCGTAAAACCTCCGAGACGCTGTATCGCCTTGGCGGCGATGAGTTCGCGATGCTCTCTTACGATCTGACTGAAGAGATGGCCCTTGAGCGCGCCAATGTTATCCGGGAGAAGATCAGCCAGCCCTATCAGATCTACGATGCGCAGATTAATATCGACGCCTGCATCGGGATCGTTATCTCTGACGGCGAAAGCCGGACCGATTATCTGTACAAGTGTGCTGACCTTGCGCTGTACGAGGCGAAAAAAGAGGGCAGCGGTCATGTGCAAATTTTCCGGCCGGGCATGCTGCAGCGCCTGCAGGAGAATAAATCGTTCGAAGATGACCTGCTGCAGGCGCTGGCCCATGACGAATTTAAAGTCTACTACCAGCCGATCGCCGATACCGTCACGCGTGAAATCTACGGCTATGAAGCGCTGGTTCGCTGGTTCCATCCCGTGCGCGGCGCTGTGCCGCCGACGGTGTTTATTCCCGTCGCGGAGAAAATCGGCCTGATCAATACCCTCGGCGAGTGGGTGCTGAAAACCGCCTGCGCCGAAGCGGCCAGTTGGGCGACGCCGCTAAAAGTCTCGGTCAACGTTTCGCCGATTCAACTGATGAACACGTCGTTGACCGATACCATTATCGGCGTGCTGCAGCAGACCGGCCTCGATCCGCGACGTCTGGATCTGGAGATCACCGAGTCGGATGTGTTCAATGAGAATACCCGTTCGCTGGAAATTCTCAGCCAGCTGCGCGAGCAGGGCATTCAGATTTCCATTGATGACTTTGGTACCGGCTATTCTTCCCTGTCCCGTTTAAGCTACTTCCCGTTCGATAAAATCAAAATTGACCGCTCGTTTGTTATCAATATTCCGGAGCAAAAAGACGATTTGGATATCGTTCGCCTGATTATCAGTATGGGGAAGAGTCTGCATATGCGTATTGTGGCGGAAGGCGTGGAAACCGAAGAGCAGTTGACCTCGCTGCAGGCGCTGGGGTGCGACCTGGTCCAGGGGTATTTAATCGGCAAGCCGAGTCCGCTGCGCTAACAAATTTTTAACGCGTTTACTTTTATTCTCCGGGCGATTTCAGGATCCTGAAATCGCCTTTTTTATTTTACCGCGTCGCTAATCCCTGAGAGGTATAAAAAGGAGTAGACGGTAAAAGCAGCAACAAAATAATATCCTTAGCGTTTAAAAGGGGTATATGATATGCATCATATAGGCTATTTCTGAACGTCGCATTTGAGACGGTAAAGTGAGGCACCATCATGCAGCGAATCATTATTCCCACCCATTACGTTCACACCCGCAGCACGCCGCTGTGGACCAGGGAGACCGCCCCGGCCTCTATCTGGCGTCGCCATCTGGATGCCGGCACCCGGCAGGGCGTCTATCCTCGTCTCTCGGTGATGCAGGGGGCGATCCGCTATCTCGGCTATGCCGATGAAACCAGCCCCGAGCCTGTTGAAACGCTGACCATTGAAGCCGGGCAGTTTGGCGTTTTTCCGCCGGAGAAATGGCACTGTATTGAGGCGCTCAGCGAGGACACGGTTTTTAATGTCGACTTTTACGTCGATCCGAAAATTCTCATCGAGGGATAACAAGAGATGAACAGCGAAAATAAAGGCTATGCCTTGGCAGTTGAGAATGGCCAGCGTCAGGAAAAACGCGAAAAAATATATCTCAAACCGATGGCGCTTTATATTCCGCAGCACGCGGTGGAGGCGGTAAATAGTCTGCTGGATGACCTGCCAGCTGGCAATGAAGAAGAGGAGTGGGTGTTAACCGTCACCAATAATAATAACGGCGTCTCGGTTGATAAAACCTTTTCCTCGCTGGCGGCGCTGCGCGACCCGCTCACCGCCGCTGATACGGTGAAGGATCTGATCAATATCGTTCGCGGCTACGAGTCCGATGAAGAGACCAACGTTTGCGGCTGGTAAGCCCGCTACTCTTCCGCCGGATGGCGACCGTCACCTAATACCATCTGGCCGACCAGCCACTCCCGCAGAGCGATAATATCCGCGCGCTGCGCCGCAGCCTCGGTGGTGACCAGGTAGTAGCAGGCGCCTGGTAATGCACAGCTAAACGGCGCGGACAACACCCCGCGCTGCAGCAGATCCCGCGCCAGCAGTTCGCTGGCGATCACCACCCCCTGGCCGGCCACCGCCGCCTGCAGGGCATGGGTCTCATCGCTAAAGGTTAACCCCGCATCAATATTCAGCGTCGACGGCCCATAGCGGCGGCGCCAGTTCTCCCAGTTTGGCGAGTCGGCCGGCACGCGGCGGTTGGCGACGTGAAACAGCGTCACCCGCTGCAGATCTTCAGGCCGGGCGAGGCCCAGGGACGGGCTGGCGACCACGATAAAACGATCCTCATACAGCAGCGTACAGCACAGGTCTGGTTCCGGCATTTCACGATAGCGAATCGCGGCGTCCACGGTACCCAGTTGCAGATCCACCCGTTCGACGCTGGTGTGCAGACGCAGGTCGATAGCCGGAAAGCGGGCGGTAAAGTCCGCCAGCCGTGGCACCAGCCAGTGGGTGAGAAAATTGGAGGTGGTGGTGACGGTTAAGGATGGTGGCTGACGGGCATGAGCGATCTGGACGACGGCCTGTTCCAGGGCGCTAAAAGCGCGCTGCGTGGCGGCGTAGAGGATCTCGCCATCCGCAGTCAGACTAACGCCCTGTGCGCTGCGTTCGCACACCCGGCACTCCAGCACCGACTCCAGCAGTTTAATCTGATGGCTGACCGCCGTCGCGCTGACGCCGAGCGCCCCGGCGGCCTGTTTAAAACTGCGGTGGCGGGCGACGGCATGAAAGGCGCGCAGCGCCCCCAGCGGCGGTAGACGGGGTGTTCTCATGGCTGAGTTTTTCTCATCTATGGCTGAAAACTATGCGTTTGTGTAAGGCAATATAGTGGCGCTAGGCTACGGGCATGTAAAGACAGTGGCATGAATTAAATTCATGCTGCTTCGCCTGTCAGGAGTCAATTATGCACGTTGTAAGCCGCTACACCGCCGCGGACGCGGCGGGGATTATCGAGCCGCGTGGCCGCGCCATCGCCCTGAGCGTGGCTTTTGCCGCCGGAGTCTTGCTGTTAAACATGGTTCCCGTTATCGGCGTGACCGGCACGCTGAGTCTGCTGACGGCACTGAGCGCCGCCTGCGGCGCCGGGTGGGGATCCACACGCGGGCATTCCTGGCTTTATCGCTCGCCCCTGGCGGCGACGCGCTGGGCCTTTCTGCTGTCGGCGGCCGGCTGGCTGCTGGCACTGGTGGCCTGGTATGGCGGGCAGGACTGGCCCGCCATGCTGCCGGGCGTGGCGTGCGGCGGGGCGGGGGCGGCTGTCGCCTGGCGGATTGCGGCGGGACGGTCGGCGCAGTGTGGGCCCAGAATCGATGGCGCAACGCTGCTGAGCGTGGTCGTTGTCATCGCGGCGACGCTGTTGGCCCAACACACCGCCGGGGCCGGGCGCAGCGGCGTGTGCTTCGCCTTCGCCGTGCTGCTGGACCTGTCGCTGCTCGGCGCGCTGATCGTGCGTATCAGGCAGCAGGAGAGCGCGGCGTAACGGAGTCCGGCGGTAAATGAAGCGAGCGGGGTAAGTCACCCGGCGTGGTGACAAATTTCTTCTACACTGTTACAGGCATCACATTCCTGTGCGGTCGGCACTCCTGCCGGCCGCCGTCGGCGTTCAGCCCAGGCACGGGCCTGCAGGCTGGTTATCCTGAAAGAGGAGTCTGTAACATGGCATTTGTCACCACCCAAGACGGCGTCAACATTTACTTCAAAGACTGGGGTCCAAAGGAAGCTCAGCCGATTGTCTTTCATCACGGCTGGCCCCTGAGCGCCGACGACTGGGATAACCAGATGTTGTTTTTCCTTGCCGAAGGTTTTCGGGTCATCGCTATCGACCGTCGGGGTCATGGCCGCTCCGATCAGGTTAGCGAGGGGCACGATATGGACCATTACGCGGCGGACGTTTCGGCGGTGGTGGAACATCTGGATCTGCACAATGCGGTCCACGTCGGGCACTCCACTGGCGGCGGCCAGGTTGCCCGCTACGTCGCCCGCTACGGCCAGCCGCAGGGGCGGGTGGCGAAAGCGGTGTTAATTAGCGCCGTCCCGCCGCTGATGGTGAAAACCGAGCAGAATCCGGGCGGTACGCCGATCGAGGTGTTTGATGGTTTCCGCAAAGCGCTGGCGGCGAACCGCGCCCAGTTCTATCTCGACGTCGCCTCTGGCCCGTTCTATGGCTTCAATCGTGACGGGGCAGAAGTGTCGCAGGGGACGATCCAGAACTGGTGGCGACAGGGAATGATCGGCAGCGCCAAGGCCCATTATGAAGGTATCAAGGCGTTTTCAGAGACTGACCAGACGGAAGACCTTAAGTCGATCACCTTGCCGGTGCTGGTGATGCAGGGGGATGACGACCAGGTGGTTCCCTATAAAAATGCGGCCATTCTGCAGGACAAACTGCTGCCGAACAGCCAGCTAATCATTTATCCTGGCTTCCCGCACGGGATGCACACCTCCCACGCCGATACCATCAACGCCGATCTGCTGGCGTTTATCCGCGCCTGATCTTCCCCCTTTGCCGGGCAGAGTGCCGTTAATGGCATTCCGCCAGCGCCCTGGTCGCCAGTCGCCGGGGCGCGCTGGTTGACGAGCAGGGGAAATCTGCTTAACTCATGGGATACCTGACGACTATTTTCCCCCTGGCAGGATAAAACGCCGGGTTTCTCTGTAGAAACCCGGCAGAATTCTGCGCAAGAGACAAGAGAGAGACAATGAAATTAGCCGGACTTCATCCCGACGAGCAGCGTCGCCTGCAATCGCTACGTTCTTCCGGGCTGTTGAATAGCGGAAAAGAAGAACGCTTCGATCGCCTGACCAGGCTTGCCCGTTCGCTGTATAACCTGCCGGTGGCGTCCATCAGTCTGGTGGGGGAAGATCTCCTGCATATCAAGTCCTGTGCCGGCCTCGATGTGGACACGGTGCCGAGAGATATTTCATTTTGCGCCCATACCATCCTGCAAACCGACCCGCTTATCGTCAACGACATGCAGCAGGACGAGCGCTTTCACGATAACCCGCTGGTCATTGCGGCGCCGTTTATCCGCTTTTACGCCGGGTATCCGGTGCAACTGCCGGATGGCGCGACCGTCGGGTCTTTTTGTCTGATGGACCATCAGCCGCGTTCATTTTCCGCCCATGAAATGCAGATCTTAAGCGATCTGGCGGCGATCGTGGAGGATGAGTTCAAGGTGCTGGATGCAGCAACCTCTGATGAGCTGACGGGACTGTTTAATCGCCGGGGATTCCTTACCCTGGCGGAGTATGCCCTGCTGACGGCCCAGCGCCGCCAGGAGCCGGTAAGCCTCGCCTTTGTCGACCTCGACCGCTTCAAGCACATCAATGATACCTGGGGGCATGAAGAGGGCGACCGCGCGCTGATCGCCATCGCCGATTTGATGAAAGCGGCCTTCCGTGAGTCCGATATCCTCGCCAGGCAGGGTGGGGACGAATTTATCATTCTGTTCGCCAATACCAGCCGCCACGATGCCGCGACAGCGATGGAGACGCTCAGTCACAACGTGGCCCGTTTCAACCAGCAGGCGGCTCACCCCTGGCAGCTGGCGTTCTCCTGGGGCTGCGTCGAGTACGATCCCGCCAGCCATCCCAGTCTCAACGCGCTGGTGGCCACCGCTGACCGGCTGATGTACCAGGCGAAGCAGAAGCAGGGTCGCGAGCGTCGCTAACCTGGCGTGGAGGCGTTCTGCAGGTACCGCTGCGCCTGCTGCCGCTTCTGCGCATAGCTGCTGAGCAGCGCCTGCTGTGATTTGCCTTCGTTATCGTAAAACAGACCGTCTTCGTCGGCGATAAAGCGATAATGCTGTTCCAGCTGGCCTATCACCCAGTCGATACGTTGCAGAGTGAGTAAGGTACACGACTGGCCATGCAGATCGTCTTCGATATCCAGCACGTGGGAGCGGAAAGCCTCCACGGCAAATAACCGGCTCAGCGCGGCTGGGTCCGCCAGCGCCGACGCCCAGCGCGCCGTTATCTGCTGAAAATGGGCCTGCACCTGCGGGGCGGCCTGTCGGGCGCGGAGCCAGGCGAGCTTGCGCCGGTAGCTTTCGAGCGCCAGCCGCTTCAGATCGCGATAGTGCGCCAGCTGCTGCTCCGCGCCGGGAACCTGGGTCATCAGCCAGCTAAAAAAGAAGCGGGTCTCAAAGCGCTCGACAAAGTGAAACAGCGGATCGGCCAGACCGTTGCTGTTGAATTCCCTGAGCGGATCGAAGGGATACATGTAGCCAAAATCGAACAGCCACAGCTGCGCCTGGCGGTCCACCAGCAGATTTCCACGACAGAGATCCCACTCCATCAGCCCCTGTTCTTCGCAGGCTTCCAGGGTCGTAAATAGCTGGGCGATCAACGTCGGGGTCAGCTGGTGGATCAGCTCGCCATCGATCCACGGTGAGAGCAGGATGCCGAGGCGATAATCGGCATACAGCGTCGGAACGATGTGGGTGAAGCGCGGGGCGGTGACCGGGTTATCCTTCAGCCGCTGCAACGCCTGCCGGCACTGCACTTCATTTAAAAACGACAGCTGGCCGTTGAGGTTGGCGACGCCGGCGACGGCGCGTCGTTTTTTTAAATTGTACTCCTTGCCGGCGATGCGCAGCCGGTAAACCTCGCCGGTCAGGCCTGAGCCGTATACCTGCACCACATAAGGGGAATCGGGGCCCAGTGCGGCGAGGGTTTCGGGTGGCAGCGGGCAGTGGCTGACGTCGCCGACGATAAGGGGTTCTCCGCTGCGATCGAACGCCTGCTGTTGCTGTTGTCTGAGGTTCATGGTGCCTCCGGGTATAACGTTATACAGCGTGGATAATCCACGCTATCTCACCCGCAAGCGGCAGTGAATTCATCCTGCTGGCGGGGGCTTTTTCAGGCTGAGCTGGGGGGCGTTCACGGAGGATACTCGGGGCGTAGGGAGGCGGCAGGGAACGGCATCGCACCTGAGCAAATCTGGCCTTCTCACTATCGCTGATGTTCCTCCAGCGCAACACGGATACGGAAGCAGCGCCGCATTTTGTTTATCTGATTCGCCATGATCCTTTGAACCCCAGAATCAGTTTTCTATTATCGCCTTCTTACAACGAAATTAGTTCTAGCCTGCACACAATGCTTCCTGAACTGCAAGAAGTGCCCGATGTTTCAGGATGGTCGCCGTTTTACAGGTCATCACACCGCTGAAAACAGCCGGATCTGTCCTTCGATGGATGACGGTTAATTACGCTAAGGAAATCACCATGAGTCTGATGAGTAATTGTGCATAATTCACCCTGAATGTTATATTAAAATATAATATTCGGAGGTCCTCTATGTACAAAACTCGCCTGAAAAAGGTTGGCGGATCCATCATGCTGGCGGTTCCTCCCGCCGTGCTGAAAACGCTGGAGCTGTCGACAGACAGCGAAGTGGGTATGACTATAGATAATGGCTGCCTGATTATTGAACCGCAGAAACGGCCCCATTATTCGCTTGAGGAACTGTTGGCGCAGTGCGATCCGCACGCCGAAATGAGCGAAGAGGATCGGGAATGGATTGATGCGCCTGCGGTGGGCAAGGAGATTCTGTAAATGGACCGAGGGGAAATCTGGCTTGTTTCACTGGATCCGATTGCTGGCCACGAGCAAAGTGGAAAACGTCCGGTCCTCATTGTATCGAAGGCATCGTTTAACAAGCTGACCCGGCTACCGGTCGTGGTTCCCGTGACCAGCGGCGGAAACGTTGCACGTACAGCAGGCTTCACGGTTTCACTGGAAGAGGCGGGGACCAAAACAACAGGCGTTATTCGCTGCGACCAGCCCAGAACTATCGATATGGCGGCCCGGAACGGCAAGCGTCTGGAACGCATACCTGACGCCGTTATCAACGAGGTGCTTGCCAGGCTGGATGCGATTCTCAGTTAACGTCAGCGACGCAAAAAAGCAAAAAGCCTGCTCGAAAGCAGGCTTTTTAAATTTGGCTCCTCTGACTGGACTCGAACCAGTGACATACGGATTAACAGTCCGCCGTTCTACCGACTGAACTACAGAGGAATCGTGTGGAGTCGTATCTTAGCGGCGAAAAATCTTTTGTCAAACATCAATTCGCCTGTTCAGGCGCAACTGCCGCTTCCATCAACAATTTGTTGTCATTTCCGACAATTATTCAGGAAAAATACTTTGCAGGATATCCATTTCTCAATCATCATTTGAAATGTTGTTTCAACATCTCTCACTAAGGTCTCTCTTGAACGTCACCTCCGCCGTACGCCAGGCCGTCGAACGGACATCCTGGTTTAAAAAACGTCAGCGTTATCGTGTGCTGTACTGGCGCGAAATCAGCCCTCTCGCTGTCCCCATTCTGCTGGAAAATGCCTGTGTGCTGTTGATGGGGGTATTGAGCACCTTCCTTGTCAGCTGGCTGGGAAAAGAGGCCATGGCCGGGGTGGGGCTGGCCGATAGCTTTAACATGGTGATCATGTCGTTCTTTGCCGCCATCGATCTTGGCACCACGGTGGTGGTGGCTTTTAGCCTTGGCAAGCGCGATCGGCGGCGGGCGAGAGCGGCCGCGCGTCAGTCGCTGGCCATTATGACGCTGTTTTCCATTTTGCTGGCGGGAGTGATCCATGCCTTTGGGCAGGAGATTATTGATTTTGTCGCCGGTGACGCCACTGCGCAGGTTAAGGCCCTGGCCCTGACCTACCTGGAGCTGACGGCGCTGAGCTATCCAGCGGCGGCGATTGCGCTGATCGGTAGCGGTGCACTGCGCGGCGCCGGAACCACCAAAATCCCGCTGCTGATCAACGGCGGGATGAACATCCTCAACATTTTAATCAGCAGCGTGCTCATCTACGGCATCTTCTCCTGGCCGGGGCTGGGGTTTGTCGGCGCCGGTCTTGGGCTGACCATTGCTCGCTATATTGGCGCGATAGCCACTATCTGGGTGCTGATGGTGGGTCTCAATCCGGCGCTGCGGCTGTCGCTGAAGGGCTACTTCAAACCCTTTAACTTCGCCATTATCTGGGAGGTGATGGGGATCGGCATCCCGGCCAGTATCGAATCGGTCCTGTTCAATGGCGGCAAGTTGCTGACCCAAATGTTTGTCGCCGGGATGGGCACCAACGTTATCGCCGGCAACTTTATCGCTTTTTCAGTGGCCTCGCTGATTAACCTGCCGGGTAACGCCCTCGGCTCCGCCTCGACGATCATTACCGGCAAGCGACTGGGGAAAGGGCAGATTGGTCAGGCTGAATTCCAGGCCTGGCACGTATTTTGGCTGTCGACGATCATTCTGACGCTGATCGCCTGGGGCAGCGCCCCCTTCGCCGGCTTTATCGCCTCGTTCTATACCCATGAAGACGATGTGAAAGAGGTGGTGAAGCAGTTGCTGTGGCTCAACGCCCTGTTTATGCCAATCTGGTCGCTGTCGTGGACCTTACCCTGCGCGTTTAAGGGGGCCCGCGACGTTCGCTATACCATGTGGGTGTCGATGCTGGGCATGTGGGGCTGCCGGGTGGTGGCGGGCTATACGTTGGGTATCGTGCTGGGGATGGGCGTAATTGGCGTATGGTTGGGGATGGTGCTCGACTGGGCGGTGCGCGGTGTGCTGTTTTACTTCCGCATGGTAAGCGGTCGCTGGCTGTGGAAGTACCCGCGCGTGAAGGCCACGTCGGAGGAAACCTGAGCCGTTTGCGGGCAGGAACGCCATTTTTTGCGCAAAGTGAGGAATAATTCGGCAAACGATTCATTTTATTGAAAACAGGCTTTGACAGCGCCGGGCGTCATCGATAATATGCGCCCCGTTCACACGATTCCTCTGTAGTTCAGTCGGTAGAACGGCGGACTGTTAATCCGTATGTCACTGGTTCGAGTCCAGTCAGAGGAGCCAAATTTAAGAAGCCTGCTTTCGAGCAGGCTTTTTGCTTTTCTGCGCGCCACGCTTCCCTGTGGACGCACATCCAAAGTTCTCGCCGGGCCGTTCGTTTCGCTCATCCCGGCACTGACGATCCCCTGCGGGGAACGCCAGCGTGTTTCCTTTCTATCCCTGCGTCACCGGTTAACGGAACGGCGGTTCGTTGAAGGTGCGTAGCTTACGCGAGTGCATGTGATCCCCCTCGGCGCGCAGCAGGTCGATCGCCCGGATGCCTATCTGCAGATGCTCGGAGATAGCCCCCTCGTAGAAGCGGTTGGCCTGGCCCGGTAGCTTGATTTCACCGTGCAGCGGCTTGTCCGAGACGCAGAGTAGCGTGCCGTAAGGCACGCGGAAGCGATAGCCCTGGGCGGCGATGGTCGCGCTCTCCATATCGATAGCCACCGCGCGGCTGAGATTAAAGCGCAGCGCCGAAGCAGAATAGCGCAGCTCCCAGTTACGGTCGTCGGTGGTGACCACCGTTCCGGTACGCAGCCGCTGCTTCACCTCCTCGCCGGGCATCCCGCTCACCTGCTTGGTGGCGTCGTACAGCGCACGCTGCACTTCGGCAATGCTGGGGATCGGAATATCTGGCGGCAGTACCGCATCCAGCACATGGTCGTCGCGCAGATAGGCGTGGGCCAGCACATAGTCGCCGATAGCCTGGCTTTCACGCAGGCCGCCGCAGTGGCCAATCATCAGCCAGACATCGGGGCGCAGTACCGCCAGATGGTCACAAATGGTTTTGGCGTTAGCCGGGCCGACGCCAATGTTAATCAGCGTGATCCCTTTGCAGTCGTGGGTGATCAAATGCCAGGCCGGCATCTGGTGCTTCTTCCACGCCAGATCGGAAATGGCCTGTTCCGGCGCTTCCGTTTCCGCGGTGATCCAGATCCCGCCGGCGCAGGAGAGGGCGATATAGGGGCTGTCGGGATCGAGGATCTGGCTGCAGCCCCAGCTGACGAACTCATCCACATAGCGGGTATAGTTGGTGAACAGCACGTAGGGCTGGAAATGTTCCGCCGGCGTGCCGGTGTAGTGTCGCAGACGCGCCAGCGAAAAATCGACGCGGCGGGCGTCAAAGTGCGACAGCGGATAGAACTCGGTAGGGTGGAACAGGCCATCTGCTGTCTCATCGCCAATCTGTGACAGCTCGGTGGTGGGAAAATAGCGCGTCAGACCAGCGCTCATCGAGCGGTCGAGGGTCAGGGTGGATCCATCTATCACATAAGGATAGGGGATCTCATGCTGCGAAAGCTCGACGCTGATATGCGCGCCATAGTCCTGGTACAGCAAGGTCAGTTGTTCCAGCAGATAGCTGCGGAACAGTTTTGGATTGGTGATGGTGGTGGTATAGCAACCGGCATGGGTAAAACGCCCCCAGGCGCGCGTTTTGAGGGCCTTATGGTCGGCGCCGTCCCAGGAGACCGACAGCTGCGGGTAGACAAAAAGGCCTTCCGCACGGGCTTCGGTATCAGGGAGCGTATTATGGTCGATATAGTCGCCGATGGCCTTGCGTAACGCCGTGACCGAGGCTTCATAGCGCGCTTCCAGCTCGGCAAGCGCTTGTTCCGGGGTCAGACTGGCGGCCTTGTGATTCATTATTCGCTCCTTGTTTCAGGTCTGCTGACATTCCCGATAGTATGTCACAGCGTGAAAAGGACGAAGGGGAATTTATATATTGGATGCGAAGATACTGAGACTATAACTGGCTAAGGGCCGGACGTGCTTTTTATCCGCCGAGTTTGGCCCAGCGCTCACTGCTATAATGAGTGGCTTTGAGGATCTTCAACGTCTGCGCCGGGTTATTATTCAGACAATAACGAGCATTGGCCAGCGGAGTGAGTTTATCGCCTTCCTGCAGGTGGAGGCGACAAGCTTCAATTTCCGCAATCATCTCCAGCGCACCGCTCTGCAGCACGACGCAGCAGGAGCTGGTCATTGAATTTTTTCGTACTTTTTTTACCCACCACTCCATCTATATCTTCCTGTCCTGATCGCGTCCCTGCCGATAATTCATGTTTCCTCAAGGTCTGACAATAAGATTATCCCCTTGGTTTATACAGTGTTTAAAAATACGCGACCGAACGTTGATCTCATCGGTAGGCTTTTTTTCACCGAACATGAATGATCTGCCGGGTTTAATTTGCCGGAACCGATGACTATGCTGAGAAGCAGACAGTGAAAATAGCCTGTCAGGAATAGGGCAGATGAGTTCGGCTACGCGAAAAATATAAGAGGGAGCGTCATGAAGCATGTTTTACGCCACTGGCGAACGTCGGGCGCCGTGATTGGCTCACTGCTAAAAAAAGGGATCATTGCGGTACTGGTGCTGCTGGTGGTCTTTCTCGCCGGGCGGATCTATGAGTCCCAGCGTGGCCCGGCCCTGCATCGCTGGCATACCTGGAGCGCCAACGAGATGTCGGCCGAAGAGATCGACCAGGCGACCTTTGCCCAGTATCTGGCGCGGGAGAAGACGATTTTCGCCGATCTCCAGCGCGAGGTGACAGAGGCTTTGCCGGAGGAAGATAAAACCCCGGTCAACCGCTTTTATCGTCACAGCCGGGTCTGGCCGGGGCAGTTTAAGCAGGACTGGAATCGTTCTTTTGTGCTGTTGCCGCAGGGCAAGCCGCGCGGCAGCGTGGTGCTGCTCCATGGCCTGACCGATTCGCCCTACAGCGTGCGCTATCTGGCGCAACTCTGGCAGCAGCGGGGTTATGTGGCGGTGGTGCCGCGTTTGCCGGGACACGGCACCGCGCCGGGGGCGTTAACGGCGGTGGACTGGGAGACCTGGCTGGCGGCGACGCGTCTGGCAGTGCGCGAAGCGACGCGCCTGGCCGGGGCGGACGTGCCGCTGCATCTGGTCGGCTACTCTAACGGCGGCGCGCTGGCGCTCAAGTATGCTCTTGATAGCCTGGAAGACAATCACTTGCGCCAGCCGCAGCAGATTATCCTGCTGTCGCCGATGATCGGTGTGACCGCGTTTGCCCGTTTCGCTGGCCTAGCCGGGCTGCCGTCCATCTTCCCGGCGTTCGCCCGCGCGGCCTGGCTGAACGTGGCGCCTGAGTTTAATCCCTTCAAGTACAACTCCTTTCCGGTCAAGGCGGCAAGACAGTCCTGGTTATTGAGCCAGGCGCTGCAGCAGCAGATTATCCGCGCGTCCCGTCAGGGCGAGCTGAAAGCGCTGCCGCCGGTCCTGACCTTTCAGTCAGTGATGGATTCCACGGTCAGCACCCGGGCGGTGGTGGAGTCCCTGTATCGCTACCTGCCGGACAACGGCAGCGAGCTGGTGGTGTTCGACATTAACCAGGCGGCGGATCTCCGGGTCCTGTTCCGTCCCGCGCTCTATGCGGCAGTCAATACGCTGCTGCCCCCGGCGCCGCGGGCCTATACCACCACGGTGGTGACCAACGCGACGGCGCACACGCTGCAGACCATCGCCCGTACCACGCTGGCGCAGGAGCGGGATGAGCATCGTTATCCGTTGCATCTCGCCTGGCCGGCGGATATGTACTCTCTGTCGCATGTGGCGGTGCCGTTTCCCCTGAGCGACTCGCTGTATGGTCGCGAGCCGGACGAGAGGAACCGCTACGGCATCAGCCTGGGCACCATTTCACTGCGTGGGGAAACCGGAACGCTGAGCGTGGGGCTGGAGACGTTAATGCGCGTCACCTCCAATCCTTTCTTTCCGTGGATGCTGGCGCGCGTCGATGAGCACATCACCTGCGGCGAACAGGCGGCGGTGGCGGCCTGCCTGAAAGCGCAGGCCAGAGCAGAGGCGTTAAAACAGGATCAGGTGCAGAACGGTACGCAGCAGGATGCCGACGATCGCCGCGGGAACGACAAAGCGAAACAGGCGCACAAACCGTGAGCTGATGCCGAGAAAAATACCGATACCGGGGAGGTCAAAGGTCTGGATCAGCAGGCCGGCCGAGGCGTTGACCTGGCTGACGGTGACTTTGCCCTGCTGGATCAGCTCAGAAATGACGCCAAAGTAGGCGGTGCCCCCGGCGACGCACTTCACCAGCGCCGGCAGCACAAAGTTCTGCGGGATATGCAGCCAGCCAAGTACCGGCTTCAGCGCCTGCTGTAGCAGGTCAATGGCCCCGGCGCCCTGCAGCAGTCCGACGATGGTTAACGACAGGATCAGCATCGGGACTGCGCCGAGCGCCAGGCGGATGGCGTCGGAGCCGGCGCTGTTGATCACCGCCAGTATGCCCTGGCTGTTTTGCTCGGCGTTAGGTAACGCTTCCGCGCGAGGATTTTCGGCGACCGATAAGCGCCGTCCGGTGACGTGCCAGGCGACGGCGGCCGCGCACAGCCCGCCGATCACCGAGATAACGATCGAGGCCAGCCAGTGCAGACCAAAAGGGGTGAGGGGATAAAAGACGTTGCCTTGCCCCATGGCGAACACCATGGCCAGCGTGGCGGCCATTTGCCGGTCCGAGACGCCGCGTTTGTCCATAATCGACAACGTCGCAAGCGGGGCGGCAAAGCTGACAAAGTTAATCTGGATCAGGGCGAAGGCGCTCATCCCGGTTAAGCCGAAGGGCTTCAGCAGCGGGGCAACCCAGCGAACAATCACATCGAGGATGCCGCGGACCTCCAGATATTTCATGATGATCAGCATGATCACCATAATCGGCAACAGCGTATACAGTGCAACGTCAACGGATGATTTACCCGCCGCCATAATGATGCTTATGACATCCATTTACTTTTTACCACTCGCAAAGGCATCGGTTCGCGTCATCATAATCCCGTGGGGAAGGAAATGATATGCCTTGATCCTCTCGAAGTCCGGCGCCCCACGGGCGCCGGGAGAAGAGGATTACTGGCCGATATTGACCAGCGTCCGGCCGTGAATCGTGTTGCTGAGGAAATCTGCGGCATACGCTGGCGCCTGCTCCAGCGTGATTTCGGTGGCCGCCTGCTGGTAGTAGCTCTCCGGCAGAAGCAGGGCCAGACGCTGCCAGACGGCGTCGCGTTCAGCGGTCGGCACCATCACCGAGTCCACCCCCTGCAGGCGCACGTTGCGCAGAATAAACGGCATCACGGTGGTCGGCAGATCGAAGCCCCCGGCCAGACCGCAGGCGGCGACGCAGCCGCGGTATTGCGTCTGCGCCAGCACTTTGGCCAGCATCGTGCCGCCAACGGTATCCACCGCGCCCGCCCACAGCTGTTTCTCCAGCGGACGGGTCTCCGCGAAGTCGCTGCGCGGCAGGATCGCATCGGCGCCCAGCTGACGCAGGTAATCGTGCGTCGATTCCCGGCCCGATACCGCCGTCACCCGGTAGCCCAGCGCTTTCAGCAACACCACGGCGGTGCTGCCGACCCCGCCGCTGGCGCCGGTAACCAGGATATCCCCGCTTTCCGGAGTGACGCCCGCATTGACGAGGGCATCAACGCACAGCATTGCGGTAAAGCCGGCGGTGCCGATGATCATCGCCTGGCGCGCGCTGAGCGCCGCCGGCTGGGCAACCAGCCAGTCGCCTTTGACGCAGGCTTCGGTGGCCAGGCCACCCCAGTGGTTTTCGCCTACGCCCCAACCGGTCAGGATCACGTCCTGACCGGGAACAAAGCGCGGATCGCGGCTTTCACTCACCCGTCCCGCAAAATCGATGCCAGGCACCATCGGGAACTGACGGATGATTTTGCCTTTGCCGGTGATCGCCAGGGCATCTTTATAGTTGAGACTCGACCAGTCGATAGCGACCCGAACGTCGCCTTCGGCAAGGGCGGGCAGGTCGATCGCTTTGACGGCGGCGACGGTGCGGTTGTCGATCTGGTCCAGAACTAATGCTTTCATGACAGAGTATTCCTCGTCGGAAGGGGGTTATCGGCGCTAACGCCGTCCTGTGCAGGTGTTTTTGGTGTCATACTGTGCGCAAAAAATTCCCAGTACTGGTGAAGCGGTGCGGCAGACTGGCACAGCCTGGCGCGCATCACCGCGCCTTCCCAGCCGATCCAGAAGACCTGGGCCAGCGCGTCCGGTGAGGCGTCGCGGGCGATCGCTCCGACAGCCTGCGCCTCGTGCAGGCAGCGGGCCACGCGCGACTCCCATGCCGCCAGAATCGCTTTTAATCGCCCGGGAAAGGTGTCGGGTAACAGCGGGGCTTCCTGCAGGAGGTTGCCCACCAGGCAGCCGCGGCGAAACTGGTATTTCTCCATCCCCTGGCCGGCATGACGCACAAAAGCCGCCATCCGTTCCAGCGGCGGCACGGCGTCGTCCAGCAGGAATTTATCTAATTTATGCGCAAAAAAGTCGCCATAGGCGCTAAGCACGGCCAGGCCAAAAGCCTCTTTGCTTTTAAAGCAGTGATAAAACGATCCCTTGGGCACATCGATATTCCTGATAACGGCCTCGATACCTGCCGCGAGATAGCCCGTTTCGGTCAGCACTTCAAGGCCTGAGCGAATCAGCGCCTGGCGCGTATCGTCAAACTGGCGATCGACCTTGGGTGGACGGCCGCGGCGGGGCTTCAGGACGGCGGAGGTATCGGGATTCATCATTTAGACCGTGTGGTTTAATTGTCGGTCAGGGTACGCCCAAACCCGGGATGGGGCAAGCGCAGCGTGGCGGAGGAGAGGGATGTCGAAAACCAGGGTCAGGAAGGCGGCCTGGCACAAGCATGTTCTGGCACTGTACGGCGATAACCGTTGTTTTCGGCAGTGAAATATTACTCTGCGAATTCTATTATGTTGCCTGGTAATATCCGTATTCGAAATACGATAAGAAGAACTAATAATATAAAAATGTATTGATCCGTGATTACCATCAGGTGGGATAGACGAGCGCCAGAGATACCTGCATTGCGCTGTCGCAGACGCGGATTGTCAATTATTTGCAGACGATGGCGGATTGACAAAGGCGGTACGATAAAACACATTGTCACCCCTGGTTCGGCATGAGGCGCACCGTAGTTTAAATAACATCGCCATCATACCGAGATTGCTGACCTCTATTATCGGCGTCTGAAGCAATAAACCGGCGATGAAACAACACCTGCAAGGAAAGGAATAAAAGCGTGATGTACAGAATGAGTATTGCCGTCAGAGGAGGGGGCGAATGTCGCTAATTACTATTGTGTTGGTCTTTATGATGGCCATCGTCGTGACCGTGTTCGTGTCTCATCTTCTGCCCGTTAAGGTGCCGCTGCCGCTGATCCAGATCGCCGCAGGCGCTGCGCTGGCCGCCGGCGGATTTCAGGTCGATTTCGATCCGCATATCTTTTTGCTGCTGTTTATTCCGCCGCTGCTTTTCCTCGATGGCTGGCGGATCCCCAAAGACGCCTTTTTCAGGGATATGAAGCCGATTCTGTCGCTGGCGATAGGCCTGGTGATGGTGACGATCCTCGGCATTGGTCTGTTTATACACTGGCTGATCCCGGCTATCACCGTGGCCGCGGGGTTCGCCCTCGCGGCTATTCTGTCACCCACCGATCCGGTGGCGGTATCGGCAATGACCGCCAGCTCACCGCTTCCCTCAAGGATGGCGCATATTCTCGAAGGGGAGTCGCTGTTAAACGATGCTTCAGGCCTTGTCGCCTTTAACTTCGCCATCGCCGCGGTGCTGACCGGCAGCTTCTCCCCGGGAGACGCGGTGGTGAAGTTTTTCCTGATGGCGTTTGGGGGGATCCTCAGTGGCCTCGTGGTGGTGTGGGTCACCGGCAAATGCAATAACTTTCTCGTGCGGCGCACCCGCGAGGAGCCGGCAATCCAGATCCTGATAAGCCTGCTTATCCCCTTCGCTGCCTATCTGCTGGCCGAGGCGTTCCATGTCTCAGGCATTCTTGCCGCGGTGGCCGCCGGCATTGCGATGCACTATGAGCAGCTGTCGGGTCCCCGACTGCCGGCGACGCGCATGAAAAGCAGCGCGGTGTGGACCATGCTGCAGACCACCCTCAACGGCATGATTTTTCTCATGCTGGGCGAGCAGCTGCCGCGCATGCTAAATACGCTTCCTGCGGTGGCCAGTCAGGCCGGCGTCTCGTCTCCCTGGTATCTGCTGCTGTACGCGGTGGCCATCACCCTGGCGCTTGGCCTGATGCGCTTTGCATGGGTATGGCTGTCGATGACCCTGACGATTTTCCGCCGTAAGCGCCGGGGCAAGGCTATCACTATCCGTCCGCGATTCAGCATTATGGCCGTCATGGCGCTGGCGGGGGTAAAAGGTTCCGTGACCCTTGCCGGTATCCTGACACTACCGGTATTGCTGGCGGATGGCTCGCCGTTTCCGGGGCGGGAACTGCTGATCTTTCTCTCAATGGCGGTGATCCTGATGTCGCTCATCGTGGCGGCTGTTGGCCTGCCGTACATGACCCAGTATCTTGCCGATGATTTACCCCATGACACCGGAAAGGACAATATCGGTGCGGTGATGACCGAAGTGGCGATTAACCGCCTGAATGCGCTGCTGGACGAGTCGGTGGACGATCCGAATGAGCAGGCTTTGCGGGTCGATGCGGGCAATATGCTGCTGGAAACGTACCAGCGGCGGCTGCACTATAACGACAGTGACGAGGAGCAGGACGTCGGGCTGGAGCTGGCGAAGCGCGCCAGGCTGGAGAAGTATATGCAAAGGGAGGTCATTATCGCTCAGCGCCAGGAGCTGTTCCGGCTGCGGCGCGCCCATAACATCAGTGATACGACCTTTTATGAAGTGCTGCGGGAGATAGACCTCAAGGAAGAAAGCTTGCGCTAACAAACATGGCCGGAGGGCCGGGGCGTAAGCGCTGAAAGGGGCTGGTTCGCCTTCCGGAAGAGGTGTTCTGCCGCGGTATAAAACAAAGCCTGCTGGAAAAGCAGGCTTTTTTTATGTTGGCGGCCTGGACTGGCGAACAGTGGCAGATGGGGCGAGTTGCTCTGAAAGCAAACCTCTGGCTCTACTTATTGCAAGGAACCTGCTTTTCCCCATCTCACTGGGGTTTGACGCCTGCAATGCTTGACCAGGCGGGACGCGATGTCACGACTGAGCGAGGTGAGGGGGGAAGAATACCTTGATTTTTAACTATTTATTCTTTTCAGCTATTTAAAGTCAATAAGGTTATTTGTTTTTAATGTGGGTAATGCATAAAAGTGAGGTAACGCCAAAAAGAATTTTATCGATGTGCTTTTATGAAGGATATTATTATGCCGGAAGCGGGTGAATTGTATCTCTTGCCGAAAAGAGAAAATAACTGGCATTTAAATAATGTCGTCAATGAATTGCGTCGCGTTCGCCAGGCGTGGCGCGATGAGCACGCGAAGAATAATTATCGTAATAAACGGAGTTTACCTTCCCGGGAAAGCGTTAATTCCGTTGCGGATACATTAATAAAAGTGCTTTATCCGATGCGCTTAGGCGACGTGGACTTACGCAAAGAGGGGGAAGATTATTACGTCGGCCATTTGCTCGGCACGGCGCTGGACAGGCTCACCGAAGAAGCGCTTCTGGAACTCTATTATCAGTCGGATGAGCAGGCGGAAAATGAGGTCCTGTTGCAGGAGGCGGTCAGACGCGTTCAGCAGTTTGCCAACCGTTTACCGGTGATTCGTCAGCGTCTTGACGGTGATATCCTCGCCGCTTATCAGGGCGATCCTTCCGCGCGCAGCATGGATGATGTGCTGCTCTGCTACCCGGGAATTCATGCGGTAATGCACTATCGGCTGGCCCATGAGCTGCATCAGCTAGACCTTCCGCTGCTGGCGCGCATCATCACGGAAAAGGCGCATAGCCAGACCGGAATCGATATTCATCCCGGTGCGCAGATTGATGACGGATTCTTTATCGATCACGGAACCGGTGTGGTCATTGGTGAAACCGCCATCGTCGGTAAACGAGTGCGTATTTATCAAGCCGTCACCCTGGGGGCCAAACGTTTCCTCGTCGGTGAGGACGGACAATTGCAAAAAAATTATCCTCGCCACCCTATTATTGAAGATGACGTTGTGATTTATGCCGGCGCGACAATCCTCGGGAGAATTACCATTGGGGCGCGCTCCAGCATCGGAGGAAATATCTGGCTAACCCGTGATGTGCCACCGGACAGTAATGTTCAACAGGCGCGAATACAGCAGAGACATTTCAGCGACGGCGACGGCATTTAATCATTACAAGAATAAATAAACCTATCGTTCCCGTACCATTAAAATAGCAGCGTGATCATTATTATGAATTTACTTGAAACGATTGGCGAGACGCCTTTAATAGCCTTGCCCTCTTTTTCTGCAGAATTATCGGGTGTCACGCTGCTGGCGAAAGCTGAATTTATGAATCCCAGCGGCTCGGTGAAAGACCGCGCGGCAAAAGCGATGGTACTGGACGGAATTGCGCGGGGGTTATTGACGCCGGATAAAACTATTATTGATGCGACCAGCGGTAATACCGGAATTGCTTACGCGATGATCGGCGCCGCGCTGGGGTATCACGTTCGGCTGTATCTCCCGCAGAATACCAGCCCGGAGCGTAAAAAAATAATTCGTCAGTATGGCGCCACGATTGTGGAGACTGATCCGCTTGAAGGTTCCGATGGCGCTTATCTTGAAGTCCAGGCCCAGGTCGCCGCACACCCGGAGCGCTATTTTTATCCCGACCAGTATAACAACCCCGTTAATCCGCAAACGCATTTCGCGACCACCGGGAAAGAGATCTGGGAGCAAAGCGGAAAGCAAGTCACCCATTTTGTCGCCGGGATGGGCACGTCAGGCAGCTTTGTCGGCACCGCCCGGCGGCTGAAGTTTGAGGATCCGCGGGTGAAAACCCTCGCCGTTCAGCCCGCTTCGCCATTCCATGGCATTGAAGGGACTAAGCATATGGGCAGCAGTATTAAACCCGGCATTCTCGACGAAACCCTGTTTGATGATGTGATTTCCGTCACCACCGAGGAGGCCTATGCGAGCGCGCGACGCCTCGCCCGGCGGGACGGCATTTTTGTCGGTATTTCATCTGGCGCCAATGTTGCCGCCGCCGCACGGCTGGCCCGCACGCTGCCGGCTGGTTCGGTGGTGGTCACGCTGCTGTGCGATGTGGGCTCCCGCTATTTGACCGACCCTTTCTGGAATGAAACCCATGATTGAATTGACTCGTGAAATCGCCAGACAGATTGGCGCTGAAGGGGAAAAGACCTATCCCAATGAATGCTGTGGTGCGCTTTTTGGTCATTTATCTGCGCAGGGCGATGGCCGTGTGACGGCGATTTTCCCCATCGTCAACGCGCGGGAATCGGAAGAGCAGTACCACCGCTTTGTTATCACCGCCGACGACGCCTTGCGGGCGGAGCGTGCTGCGCTGGGGGAAGGTGTGGATGTCATCGGCTATTACCATTCGCACCCCGATCATCCGGCCATTCCATCGGAATTTGACCGTGAACATGCCCTGCCGTTTTACGCCTACATCATCGTGGCGGTCGCGCAGCGGCAGGCGGGGGCGCTGACCAGCTGGCGGCTCACGCAGGACCGCCTGCGCTTTTTGCAGGAGGAAGTGCACATCGTTTCATGACGTGAATAACAGGCACAACGTTGCCGGAAACCAGAGCAAAACACGGAGAGATTATCACTATGGCATCGACATTACTGATCCCCACTGCGCTACGCGCGTTCACCGACGGTCAGGGGAAGGTGACCCTCGAAGGTCACACCGTTGGGCAACTGGTCGCGGCGCTGGCGGCGCGATATCCGGACATTCAGCCGCATCTGTATGACGACGCAGGCGCGTTGCGCAGCTTTATCAATCTGTATGTGGGCGAACACAATATTAAAACTACCGGTGGGCTGGAGACGCCGGTTAGCGATGGGGCGGAAGTGTTGCTGGTTCCCGCCATTGCCGGTGGCGTCGGGAAGGCGATATGAGCAGACCGAGCATTATCCCGGACGACCGTCTGTCGGCGCTGACGCATGCTGAGATTGCCCGCTACAGCCGCCACTTGCTGCTGCCGGAAGTCGGGCTTGAGGGGCAAAAGCGTCTGAAGGCCGCCCGCGTGTTACTTATTGGCACCGGCGGGTTGGGGGCGCCAGTGGCGCTTTATCTGGCCGCGGCGGGGGTTGGTAAGCTGGGGATTGTCGACTTTGATTTTGTCGATATCTCCAACCTGCAAAGGCAGATTATTCACAGCACCAAAGATATTAACCGCCCCAAAGTCGCTTCGGCGAAAGACAAGATTAAAGCAATTAACCCCGAGATTCAGGTGGAAACCTATAACACCACCCTGAGTAGTAAAAACGCGCTCGAGATCATCCGCGAATACGACCTGGTGGTCGACGGCACGGACAATTATCCCACCCGGTATCTGATCAACGATGCCTGCGTGTTACTGGGTAAGCCGCTGGTCTACGGCTCCATCTTCCAGTTTGAAGGGCAGGCCAGCGTTTTTTATGCCGGGCAAGGGCCCTGCTACCGCTGCCTTTATCCCGAGCCACCGCCGCCGGGGCTGGTGCCCTCTTGCGCGGAAGGCGGCGTGGTCGGTGTGTTGCCGGGCATTATTGGCACTATTCAGGCCGCGGAAGCCATCAAGCTTATCGTCGGCGGCAGCGAGAGCCTGATCGGCCGTCTGCTGCTCTTCGATGTGTGGCAGATGAAGCAACGTGAACTGCGGCTGGAGAGGGACCCCGGCTGTCCGGTCTGCGGTGAGCATCCGTCGATCCATGCGCTCATCGACTATGAGGAGTTTTGCGGGCTGAAACCTGATGAGTCAGAAGCACCCATTGAAAGCGTCACGGCGCTTGAGCTTCATGCGTGGATAGAGGAGGGAAAACCCCTGCAACTGATCGACATTCGTGAGCCCCACGAAAGAGCGATCGCAAAATTTCCGCAGGCCAAAGTGATGCCGCTGGGCCAGATAGTCAGACGTATCGATGAATTCGATCCGACGGTCGATGCGGTGTTTCTGTGCAAGATAGGGCAGCGCAGTATTTTCGCCATTCGGGCACTCCAGCGCGCAGGTTATCAGGGGCGCGTGATGAATTTAAAAGATGGCCTAAACGCCTGGGCGCGGGATGTCGATACCCGTTTACCGCAGTACTAACCTTCAGCTCCACTCTTTCAAACACTAAGGACTTATCATGGCAGAACAAAAAAGCATTAATGCACTGGGGCGTGAAGCCGCGTATCAGTTAGCGAATGTGACCAAAACGGCGCCGCAATTTGCGGCAATTACTCCGCGCTGGGTCAGTCGTTTTCTCGATTATAAAGGGCTGGAGTCGGGCATTTATCGCGTCAACAAGGTCGTGGAGGGGGAGACGCCGCTGGACGTATTATGCAGCCAGGATCCTTCGCGCGTAGAGATACCGCAGGGCTATATTGAGTATCAGACCACACCGCGTGAATATCAGCTGGATTCGATCTCGACCATTATTAACGTTGATACCAAAATTGCCGATCTCTACAGTTCGCCCTATGACCAGGCGTCAGAGCAAATTGCGCTGGCGATCGAAAGCCTGCGTGAACGCCAGGAAAGCCAGCTTATTAATAATGATGAATATGGACTGCTGAAAAATATTGATGACTCGCAGCGCATTCAGACCCGCAACGGCCGCCCGACGCCGGATGATCTGGATGAGTTGTTGTCAAAAGTGTGGAAAGAGCCTTCCTTCTTCCTCGCCCATCCGCGGGCCATTGCCGCCTTTCAGCGTGAAGCCACGCGACGCGGTGTGCCGCCGGTCACCGTGAACCTGCATGGCGGGACTTTTATTCTGTGGCGCGGTATTCCGCTGATCCCTTCCGATAAACTGTTTGTCGACGGACTGAAGAACCCAAAAAGCCAGGGCGGGAAAACCAATATTCTGCTGATTCGCTCCGGGGAAAGTAAACGCGGCGTGCTGGGGCTTTATCAGGAAGGGCTGCCAAACGAGCAGTCTCGCGGGCTGTCGGTGCGCTTCCGCGGGATCGATGATAACGGCGTGGCCTCTTATTTACTCTCACTTTATTGCTCCGCCGCGATCCTGGCCGATGATGCCATTGCTGTGCTGGAAGATGTTGAAGTGGGTGAATATTATGACTACGAGTAATTTATTCACGCTTCCCTTTGCGCCGGGCGGATGGCCCGGCGAGGCGGATGACGTCCCCTCTGCACGCGATTATGGTCTGCCCGACGCGCGGGATCTGCAAGGGTTGCTGAGCGATACGCCCGCCCGTCCGCGCGGAGTGGAGACGGCCTACGCGCCGCGGGTGGTGCCACTGGGCCAGGAGAGCAGGGCGGATATCACCCCTCGCGGGTTTGCAACATTGCCTGCTTTCGGCTCCCGGCCTGCGCCAGCGGCGCGGGTTGGGCAGATCCCGGTTGAGCGGATCCGTGCAGATTTTCCGATCCTTGCCGAACAGGTGGAGGGGCATCCGCTGGTGTGGCTGGATAATGCCGCGACGACCCAGCGCCCGAAGCAGGTTATCGATCGCATCAGCCATTATTATTTGCACGAAAACTCGAACGTTCATCGGGCGGCGCATACGCTTGCCGCTCGTTCCACCGATGCTTATGAAGCCGCGCGAGAGAAAGTATCGCGTTTTATTGGCGCCCGCGGCCCGGAGAATATTATCTTTGTGCGCGGCACCACGGAGGGACTCAATCTTATCGCTCACAGCTACGTGAAGCCGCTGCTACGCCCTGGGGATGAAATTATCCTCACGCAGCTTGAGCATCACGCCAACATTGTGCCGTGGCAACTTATTGCGCAGGAGACGGGCGCGACGATCCGCGTTGCGCCGGTTGATGAGCACGGACAGCTGATCGTCGAGGAGTATATTCGGTTATTCAACGATAAAACCCGTTTTGTGTCCGCCACTCACGTTTCCAACGCCCTGGGGACCGTGACGCCGGTTCAGGAACTGGTGCAGATCGCCCATCGTTTTGGCGTGCGTATCGCCATCGACGGCGCGCAGTCTATCTCACATATCCCGACCAACGTCACGGCGCTGGATGCCGATTTCTTTGTCTTCTCCGGGCATAAAATTTTTGGACCTACCGGGATCGGCGTCGTCTATGGCAAGCAGGAGGTACTGGAAGCGGCGCGCCCGTATCAGGGCGGCGGGAACATGATTGCCGACGTGACCTTTGAGCTGACGCGCTATCAGCCTTCGCCGAATAAATTTGAAGCGGGAACGGGCAATATTGCCGATGCCGTCGGGCTGGGGGCGGCCATCGACTATGTGACCTCACTGGGGATCGAAAATATTGCGCAGTATGAGCATGCCTTACTGGAGTATGGGATAGCGAAGCTGTCGGCTATTCCGGGCCTGACGTTGGTCGGCACCGCGGCGAACAAAACCAGCGTCTTGTCTTTTGTGCTGGCGGGGCATGAAAATGAAGCCGTGGGGCGCTATCTCAGTCAGGTTGGCATCGCTGTGCGGTCCGGGCATCACTGTGCGCAACCGATCCTGCGTCGTTTGGGCTATGAGAGTACCGTCCGGCCTTCGCTGGCTTTTTATAACACGCCGCAGGAAATCGATTTTCTCGCCGAACAGGTTGCCCGATTTGCCGCGCGGCAATGACGCCGTAAACCGCGTAAGGCCGCATGAAAACCGAAAAGCAAAAAGCCTGCTCGAAAGCAGGCTTTTTTAAATTTGGCTCCTCTGACTGGACTCGAACCAGTGACATACGGATTAACAGTCCGCCGTTCTACCGACTGAACTACAGAGGAATCGTGTGAACGGGGCGCATATTAACGATGCCATCCGGCCTTGTCAAAGCCTGATTCAAAGAATTGCGTTCAACTGCTGACAATTTCAACAACCCCTGGCTGGGTGGTGCTTTTTTCACCATTACGCACCGTTGCGGTGCAAAAATACCCCTAATGGGGCATACCACAATCTGCTTACCGGGCAAATAAAAGCTGGATTGTTATCACTATCCCTTATAACACGGCCTCTGGCGGGCAGCGGCAGCGCAATTGAAAAGCTGGCAAGCAAATTGCAGAACCAGTTGCATCATACTTCCAGCGTTGACGCTGGCGTTCCTTACAGGAGGCAAAATGAACTTAAGACGACTGAAATATTTTGTGAAAATCGTCGATATCGGCAGTCTGACCCAGGCCGCTGAAGTCTTGCACATCGCACAACCGGCCCTGAGCCAGCAGGTCGCGACCCTGGAAGGTGAAATGGACCAGCAGTTGCTGATACGCACCAAGCGAGGGGTCACGCCAACGGAAGCCGGTAAAATACTCTACACCCATGCGCGAACCATCCTGCGCCAGTGTGAGCAGGCGCAGCTGGCGGTCAATAACGTCGGCCAGACGCTGCGTGGTCAGGTCTCGATTGGCCTGGCGCCGGGCACGGCAGCTTCTGCCATTACCATGCCGTTGCTGCAGACGGTGCGTAATGAGTTGCCCGAGGTGATGGTCTATCTGCAGGAGAGCAGCGGCACTGCGCTGAATGACAAGCTGCTGGCGGGTCAGCTGGATATGGCGGTGCTGTATGAGCGTTCGCCAGTGGCCGGTATCGTCAGCCAGCCGCTGCTGAAAGAGGATCTCTACCTGGTGGGTACCCGCGACTGCCCGGGACAGAGCGTGGATCTCACGGCGGTGGCGGAGATGAACCTGTTCCTGCCGCGGGATTACAGCGCGGTACGGGCGCGGGTCACCGAGGCGTTCACCCTGCGTCGTCTGTCGGCGAAAATTATCGGCGAGATCGAATCCATTACCACTCTGACCGCGGCTATCGCCAGCGGCATGGGGGCGACGGTCCTGCCGGAATCCGCTGCCCGCTCCCTGTGCGGCGCGGCAAACGGCTGGATGGCGCGGATTAGCACGCCGTCGATGAGCCTGTCGCTGTCGCTGAATATGTCGGCACGCGGCAGTCTGTCGCCGCAGGCGCAGGCGGTGAAAGAGATCCTGCTGTCTCTGGTGAGCCGCCCGTCGCTGGAGAACCGTGAACTGCAGCTGGTTAGTTAGGCTATATTCTCTTAAGGAATAAGTTGCTGGTTTTTATTATTTGTTACCTGGGACAACAGACTTTAACAATAGCAGATACGTTAAGTCCATTGGCCCGGAGGAAAGGGTGAACTTCCAGCAACTGAAAATTATCCGTGAGGCGGCCCGTCAGGATTACAACCTGACGGAAGTCGCGAATATGCTCTATACCTCGCAGTCAGGCGTCAGCCGCCATATCCGGGAACTGGAAGAGGAGCTGGGGATTGAGATCTTTATCCGTCGCGGTAAGCGCCTGTTAGGCATGACCGAGCCGGGTAAAGCGCTGTTATCCATTGCCGAGCGCATCCTCAATGAAGCCAGCAACGTCCGGCGGCTGGCGGATCTCTTTACCAATGATGCCTCCGGTGTCTTAACCATCGCCACCACCCACACCCAGGCGCGCTACAGCCTGCCGCCGGTGATTAAAGCCTTCCGCGAGCTGTTCTCAGATGTTCGCGTCGAGCTGGTGCAGGGCACCCCGCAGGAAATCGAAGCGCTGCTGCATAACGGCGGGGCGGATATCGGTATCGCCAGCGAGCGCCTGAGCAACGACCCGACGCTGGCGGCTTTCCCCTGGTTCCGCTGGCATCACAGCCTGCTGGTGCCGAAGGATCATCCTTTGACGCAGGTGTCTCCTCTGACGCTGGAGGCGATCGCCCGCTGGCCGTTAATCACCTACCGCCAGGGGATCACTGGCCGTTCGCGAATCGATGAGGCCTTCAACCGCAAGGGGTTGATGCCGGATATCGTGCTGAGCGCGCAGGATTCCGATGTCATCAAGACCTATGTCGAGCTGGGGCTGGGCGTCGGGCTGGTTGCCGAGCAGTCCGGAGATGCCAGGGAAGCGGACACCTTTACGCGTCTCGATACTCGTCATCTGTTCGATGCCAATACCGTGTGGCTGGGGTTGAAGCGGGGCCAGCTCCAGCGTAACTACGTCTGGCGCTTTATCGAACTGTGCAATGCCGGACTGTCGCTGGATGAAATTAAGCGTCAGGCGATGGAGCCGGAAGAGGCCGCTATCGACTATCAGATTTAAGCCATCGTGGTCAGCGGATCGAGGCGAGGAAATAACGCTATAATTCACACACGAGAGTCGCGACTGAGGAAGGGAAAATGACGATGCGGCGTGTGAAATTACTTTGTTCTGCGCTGATGCTGCTCGCCAGCCACGGCGCGCTGGCCGTCAGTTATCCGCTGCCGCCGGAGGGAAGTCGTCTGGTGGGCAGCGCATTTACCATCGCCGTGCCGGAGAACAACACCCAACCGCTGGAAAGTTTTGCTGCCCAGTACGGCCAGGGGTTGAGCAATATGCTGGAGGCCAACCCCGGCGTCGATGTCTATTTGCCGCACTCCGGTTCGACGCTGATTATTCCGCAACAGTTGATCCTGCCTGACACCGTGCGCGAAGGGATCGTCATCAACGTCGCCGAAATGCGTCTCTATTATTACCCGCCGCTGGGCAATAGTGTGGAAGTGCTGCCAATCGGCATTGGCCAGGCCGGACGCGAAACCCCGCGTAACTGGGTGACGGCGGTAGAGCGCAAGCAGGAGGGACCGACCTGGGTTCCGACCGCCAATACCCGGCGCGAGTATGCGAAAGAGGGCAAAACCCTGCCGGCGCTGGTGCCGCCCGGGCCTGATAATCCGATGGGGCTGTATGCGATCTACATCGGCAGGCTGTACGCCATCCACGGCACCAACGCTAACTTTGGCATTGGGCTGCGCGTCAGCCAGGGATGCATTCGCCTGCGCAATGATGATATTAAATTCCTGTTTGATAACGTACCGGTGGGGACGCGCGTCCAGCTAATCGATCAGCCGGTGAAGTACACCGTGGAGCCGGACGGCAGCCATTGGCTGGAGGTGCACGAGCCGCTGTCGCGCAACCGGGCGGAATTTGAATCCGACCGAAAGGTCCCGCTACCGATGACCTCGGCGCTGCGCGAGTTTACTCAGGGGCCGGGAGTGAGTCCTTCGCAGGCCGAGCAAACCCTGCAGCGCCGCTCCGGCATGCCGGTGAATATCAGCGCTGCAGCGGTGCAGGGGAGTTTGTAAGTGTCGAACGACTGGCTGTCCCTGGCGGGCTGACCGCCCTCTGCTTAGTTCGCTTCCATAAAGTTGGGTAAGTCGGGGACAGGCAGCACGGAAAGCACTTTTAAGCGCTGAAGGGTCCGGGATTGCGCGCGTTCAAGGTGATCTTTCAGGCAGGCGGCCGCCAGCGCCCAGTTTCCTTTCAGCAACATGTCATACACCAGAGCGTGTTCTTCCAGGGTGGCGGTTTCTACCGGAATGGCCAGTAAATCATAGAAGATACGCGTGATGATGAAAGGAGACTGATGCTGGCGCAGGATCTGCATCATCAGCTTATTACCTGCGGGCTCGAGGCAGCGGATGTGAAGATCTTCTTCCAGTAACTCCAGTTCCGCGGCAGTCAATTGTCGACCTTTATAACCTTGCGTCTTTTGCAGCATGGACGCCAGCCACGCCGACGAAAGGTGAGGTCCAGCCTTGCACAACGCTGCGGGTTCGAGGCTGGCGCGGATCTCGAAGTGATCGGCGATTTCGCGCGCGGTAAGCGGGCCGGTCAACCACTGTGAGTAAGGCTCTTTTTCTACCAGTCCCTTGTCGCGCAAACGCATTAGACTTTCACGGATTACCGAGCGGCTAACATTATAATATTGTGCCGCTTTTTGCTCATTCACCGAGTAACAGCCAAATACCATGGCTGTTGAGAGTACAACCTGCAGGTTCTCCAGCACCTTTTCACCACTGGTGCGGGTATCCACCAATGGCTGCTGTTCATCAAGGCCGAAGAGCTCCCTGGTCAGGGCGAGGCGCAATGGCTCGACCTCTTCGTCAGGCTGTGCCACGATAAAGCCACGCCCCTCGAAGCGGGTAATTAACCCTTCTTCATGTAACAGGCTGAGCGCCCGACGCACCGGCACCCGGCTGGTACCGAATAGTTGTGCTAACGGACCCTCCAGAAGTACCAGCCCCTTTGGCACTCGCTGGGCAACCAGAATATGACGTAAAAACTGACGAATAACTTCATAGCGCGCAGCGGCGGTATCTTCCGTTGCCGCATGCGAAGGGTTTGTCTGCATGACCATATTTTCGATCCTTACCTCATCAAACTTACCTTATCACATCCTGAGCGGTGTCATACCAACCCCCATCATTAGCACCGCGGTAGTGCAGGCCGCCCATTAATGGATCATTACATAAAATATACATTTATAACTCCTGTTCATGATGCTCTTCTACACTTGTTATCTCATTACCCTACCCACTTATATCTTCTTGAAATTAATGCAATAAAACAAAATTAATACGATATGATCACATTTTGGACACTTTGTTGTCATTCTTCTGGCACTTGTTTTGCTATGTTTAAATGGATTTTTATTTAAATATACATTTAAGGGTGATATGAACGCGAATACGATTCGCCTGCAATTTCAGCGGGGCCAGATTGATGCCTGTGCCATTGCGGCGTTGTTTGCCAGAGGTCAGCTTTCGCCACTTGCGTTTACGGAAGCCTGCCTGACGGCGGCCAAAGAGAGCCAGGGGATTTTTATTACGCTGACTCCCGAACGCGCCCGTCAGGAGGCTGCCGCCTCGACGCAGCGCTGGCGCGAGGGCGCGCCGCTGAGCCCATTGGATGGTATTCCGGTCTGCTGGAAAGATTTATTCGATATCGCCGGGACCCGAACCACTGCAGGATCCGCAACCCGCCTGGATGCGCCTCTCGCGACACACGATGCCGGAATGGTGGCGCGCCTGACGCAGGCGGGAATGGTGACTATCGGCAAAACCAATCTGAGTGAGTTTGCCTTTTCCGGTCTGGGTATTAACCCAACGTTTACCACGCCGGCATTACTGGCAACCGATGGCGAGGAACATGTTCCTGGCGGCTCTTCCAGCGGCGCGGCGCGAGCGGTTGCTCAAGGGGTGGCCTGCATTGCAATAGGAACGGACACCGCGGGTTCCGTGCGCATCCCTGCTGCGTTTAGCGGAGTGATCGGTTTTCGCGCCAGCCGTCATCGCTATGACGCGAGCGGAGTGTTTCCCCTGGCGGCGTCTCTCGATACGCTCGGGCCTCTTTGTCGCAGCGTCCGTGATGCTTACGCCCTTGATGTCATTCTCTGTGGCGAGGAGACGTCGTCGTCGACGGTGTCACGGTTAATTGTCGATCCGGAAATTCTCAATGCCGCTGATATTAGCGTCCGTGACAACAGTGCTTCGTTGCTGTCCCGATTAGCGGCGTCAGGCGTCGTTGTTGAATATCGGCGCCTGCCAGCCTTATATGAAGCACTTAACTGGATTGCTCACCATGGCTGGCCAGGGGCGATTGAAGCCTTTCAGTTACATGCCTCTCTGCTGGCGTCACCGGCAGCAACAGCGATGGATCCCCTCATTCGCCGCCGACTGCTGGCCTCCGGCACGATTGATCCGGCGGTGCTCACCACCTTTTTGCGTCTACGTCCGATCTGGCAGCAGGCACTGGCTGAAGAACTCAATGGCGCGATTTTGGTGACACCAACGGTCGCGCATACCGCGCCGCGGCTGGCGCCCTTGCAGGCGGATGCCGAGGCATTTGCCTTCGCCAATAGCGCCACGCTGCGCTTAACCATGCCAGGCAGTTTACTGGATATGCCCGGTCTCGCTGTGCCAAGCGGTACGACCGCGAACGGCCTGTATACCAGTCTGCTTTTCTCTTCACCAAACGGTGAAGATCGCTCGCTTTTAAGCGCTGCCTGTGCGGTAGCGCATCTGCTGGCGCCTTCCAAAGGTGATGGCGCTAATTCGTTATCCCTCAACTCAAAAGGAAAATAAACATGGCCAAAGAAATCCTTTGCGCATTTGGTGTGGACGTTGATGCCGTTGCCGGCTGGCTGGGGTCATACGGTGGCGAAGATTCTCCGGATGATATTTCACGCGGCTTGTTTGCCGGGGAAGTGGGCGCGCCGCGGCTGCTGAAACTGTTCGCGGAGCAGCAATTACGTACGACGTGGTTTATTCCCGGGCATTCGATAGAAACCTTTCCGGAGCAGATGAAAGCGGTTGTGGAGGCAGGACATGAGGTGGGGATCCATGGTTATAGCCATGAGAACCCGATTGCCATGACACCTGCCCAGGAGGAAGCGGTGCTGGATCGTAGCATCGAACTGGTGACGCAGTTAGCCGGTAAACGCCCAACCGGGTATGTGGCGCCGTGGTGGGAGTTTAGCAATGTGACTAACGAGCTGCTGTTAAAAAAGGGCATTAAATACGACCACAGTCTGATGCACAACGACTTCCATCCGTACTATGTCAGGGTTGGCGACAGCTGGACAAAAATCGACTACAGCAAGCATCCCGATGCGTGGATGAAACCATTGCAGCGCGGACAGGAGACGGATCTGGTTGAAATTCCAGCCAACTGGTACCTCGACGATCTACCACCGATGATGTTTATCAAAAAATCCCCTAATAGCCATGGCTTCGTTAACCCTCGTCATCTGGAGGAGATGTGGCGCGACCAGTTCGACTGGGTCTATCGCGAAAATGAGTACGCCGTCTTCACCATGACTATCCATCCCGATGTTTCCGGCCGTCCTCAGGTGTTGTTAATGCTTGAACGCCTGATTCAGTACATCCGTAGCCACGATGGCGTTCGCTTCGTGACCTTTGACGAAATTGCAGATGATTTTAAAGCGCGCAAACCGCGCTCGGCATAATGTCATTTACCCCCTGACAGAGGGATTACGCTATGAGCATTTTTAACAAAACTTCCGTAAACGGCTGGCAGCCGCAGCAGTTAACCATCAAGGATGTGAAATTTGCCACCTGGATTGCCTTTTTTGCCTGGGTTTTCGCTGTCTACGATTTCATCCTTTTTGGCACATTATTGCCGGAAATCGGTCTCCATTTTGGCTGGGATGAGGTAGAGCAAGCGGAAATCGCCACCTGGGTGGCGGTTGGCGGCGCAGTGATTGCACTGGCGATTGGTCCGCTGGTCGATCGTCTGGGACGCCGGATGGGGATTGTCATTACCGTTGGCGGTGCCGCGTTGTGCTCATTATTGACCGCTGTGGGCGGTGCATGGGGGAAAGGGGCGCTGACGGCCATTCGCTCTGTCGCGGGGTTGGGCTACGCGGAACAAACGGTGAACGCTACCTATTTATCAGAACTGTATACCGCGCTCGACGATCCAAAACTCAATAAACGTAAAGGGTTTGTCTACAGTCTTGTGCAAGGTGGTTGGCCGGTCGGTGCACTAGTCGCTTCAGCGCTGACCGCCATTTTAATGCCCATCATCGGCTGGCAGGGCAGCTTCATTTTTGCAGCATTACCCTCACTGGTTATCGCTGTGCTGGCGCTAAAACTTAAAGAAACACCTCAATTCCAGGTACAAAAGAAAATCCAACATTTGCGTGAACAAGGGCAGATCGCCGAAGCCCGTCAGGTAGCCCAGGATTATCAGATTTCATGGGAGGAACATCACCGCGGTGGGATTGCCGCAGCGTTTCGAGGCACATCGCTGCGCGCCACCCTGGTACTGGGGGCGGCGGTACTGATCAACTGGTTTGCCATTCAGATTTTTAGCGTGCTCGGTACGACGGTCATCACCAAAACCCATGATGTTTCTTTTAACAACTCGTTGCTTATCTTAATCCTGTCCAATCTGGTGGGCTATTGCGGTTACCTGGCCCATGGCTGGCTGGGTGACCGGATTGGGCGTCGTAATACTATCGCGGTCGGCTGGATGCTGGGGGGGGTGGCGTTTGCTGGCATGCTCTACTGCCCGGACAACTTTGCCACTATCGTCACGCTCTACAGTATTGGTTTGTTCTTCCTGATTGGTCCCTACGCTGCAGCGCTGTTTTTCATTAGTGAAAGCTTTCCTACCGCCATCCGTGCTACGGCAGGGGCGTTGATTGGCGCGATGGGACCGGTCGGGGCGATCATCGCCAGCGTTGGTACCACCGCAGTGTTAAGCCATGGAGGGCACTGGCAGGATGCTGCGCTGTGGTTTGGCGCCATACCCTGCTTTATCTCAGGTGTGGTGATGTGGCTGGCGCGTGGCGATGTCCAGCGCGCGTCAGGGATGAACAAGACCGTTAACACACAACCTCAGGCGTAAGGAGCGATGATGGAAACCACAAACATCAGTCAGCGAGTAGCGGCAATCAGTGGTGCGGCAAGCGGCATTGGTCTGGCGCTGGCCACCCTGTATGCCCGCCGCGGAATACGGGTGATCGCCGGTTACTACCCGGACGATCCGCATGACCCTACTGTCGCTGCTGCACAGGTTGAGGAGGCTGGTGGCGATGCACTCTGGCTGCCGCTGAATGTCGCCGATACGGCGTCGGTTGATACGTTTATAGCGCAAGGCGTCGCTCATTATGGCCGTCTTGATTATGTCATCGCCAATGCGGGGATCTTACGCTGCGCGTCTATTGAAGAGATGAACGACGACCGCTGGAACGAAATGCTTAATGTGGACCTCACCGGTGTGATGCGGTGTTTCCGGGCGGCTACGCCACGACTGATCAGCGGTGGGAGTTTGGTCGCAATCTCATCGATTGCCGGGGGCGTCTATGGCTGGCAGGAGCACGCCCACTACGCGGCGGCGAAAGCCGCAGTCCCAGGGATTTGTCGCTCACTGGCCGTTGAGCTTGCACCGCGAGGTATTCGCTGCAACGCCGTGATCCCCGGATTGATTGAAACCCCACAGTCGTTGGATAAGCAGAACTCTCTGGGGCCGGAGGGGCTGGCAAAAGCAGCCAGATCGATTCCACTGGGACGGGTTGGCTGTCCGGATGATATCGCTCGCGTAGTGGCTTTTCTCACCAGCGACGAAAGCCGCTATCTGACCGGGCAAAGCCTTATTGTCGACGGTGGTTTGACCGTCCGCTGGCCGGATTAAGGAGCCACTATGCAGTTGCAAAACAGACGTTGTGTTGTGACGGGCGCGGCAAGTGGTATCGGCGAGGCTATCGCACTGCTTTTTGCCGGCGAAGGGGCACGACTGATACTCACCGACCGGGACCGTAATAAACTGGAAGAGGTGGTACAGCGTTGTCGGTTAATTGGGGCGCATTGCTATGGCGTGGTGGCTGATGTCGGCGAGGTCGACGGGGCAACGGCTGGCGTGGATGCCAGCCTGGGGCACTATGAAGGGATTGATGTGCTGGTCAACAACGCAGGCATGCTTACCCAGGCTCCCTGCACCGATATCACTCTGGATATGTGGGAAACCATGATGGCCGTCGATCTGCGCAGCGTGTTTCTGGCCTGCCAGCGAGCTCTGCCAGTGATGTTAAGCCAACGCTGGGGACGCATTATCAATATCGCTTCCCAACTGGGCATCAAAGGTGGGGCAGAGCTGTGTCACTATGCGGCCGCTAAGGCTGGCGTGATCGGCCTGACGAAATCTCTGGCGCTGGAAGTCTCCAGCCGAAATGTGCTGGTTAACGCTATCGCCCCAGGACCGATTGAAACCCCGCTTATTGAGGGTATTCACCAGGCGTGGAAAACGGCCAAAACGGCGGAGCTGCCGCTGGGGCGCTTTGGGCGAGCAGAAGAAGTGGCGCCGGTGGCGCTGCTGCTGGCCAGCGAGCCTGGGGGTAACCTGTTCGTTGGCCAGACGCTGGGGCCAAATTCGGGTGATGTGATGCCTTGAGGAGTGGATGATGTGCGGAGTGTGCGGCCTGCTTGATAACGGGCCGCAGTGGAGCGATCCGCTGCGGCAGGATATTCCCCTACGCCAGCTGCGTCTGCGGCAGCTGGCATTACTAAACCGTACGCTGAAGCCCTGGCGCCTCTCGCTGACGGAGTTTCATGGTCAATGGCTACTGGCCAGCCCGACGGGACAACAGGTGCTGGTCCACTCCCTGGATCGGTTGTGGAAAGAAGCCGAGAACATGCTGCATCAGGCGATTGATCCGCTCGATGATGCCTGGTTAGCCTCGCTTGAGGCCAAAGGGGAAAACGATGCCTGCTGAAGAGAAATTACCCCTCCATGTGCTGAGCGGGTTCCTGGGTAGCGGTAAAACAACGCTGCTGAAAAACTGGCTCGCCCGGCAGAACGTGAACGATATTGCTCTGCTGGTGAATGAGTTTGGCGAGGTGGGGATCGACCATCACCTGCTTCACGCAGTCGCGCCGGATACTGTGTTATTGCCGAGCGGTTGCGTATGCTGTCAGATTCGTGGGGAATTGCAGGCCGCTCTGCTGGCGCTTTATGAACGGCGGGCGCGCGGCCTGATCCCGGCGTTTCGCTACGTTGTTCTGGAAACCAGCGGGCTGGCCGATCCGGCTCCCATCTTATCGACACTTCTCCACGATCGTCAGTTGCAGAGCCATTTCACGCCAGGGACGCTGGTCACACTCGTCGATGCGGAACATGCCCACCGTCAAGCCGATCTTCAGCCCGAGTGGCTTGCGCAGGTGACGGCGGCGGACAAACTGCTGGTGAGTAAAAGCGATCGCATTGCCCCCGAGGAGACGGTGACGCTCGAGCAGTGGCTGCGTCAGCTTAATCCGCTGGCGGAAGTGAGCACTACGCGGCTGGCGCAGGATACCCCGGACTGGCTGTTCCGAAGTGAAGTATTTCGCGGCTCTTATGAACAGCGTTTCCGCTGGTTAGGGTCATGTGCTGACAACACGTTTTCGTTGGTGCCAAAGCGCGATGGCGGGGCGCATCCCACGACAGAAACATGCGTGATTTCGCTTGAGCAGTCGTTAAACTGGCCCGCTTTTGCTATCTGGTTATCCATGCTATTACATTGCCATGGTAACGCGGTGCTGAGAATGAAAGGCATTTTGCGTGTAAGCGACAGTGAGGCTCCGGTGGTTATTCATGGTGTACAGCACACGTTGCATCCTCCGGTGCATTTGGATGACTGGCCAGGAGCCTTAAGCCATTCAACGTTGGTATTTATCTTACGTGGACTGGAGGCGCATCGCTTGCAGCAGGCCTTTAGCCGCTTTATGCAAGTATTACAGGAGTCCTGAAGGGATGAGTTCTGCGGCGATTATTTCTCCTCCATTAACGCTTCGGGTGTTGGGCACGTCGGTGACATTACTGGAGATATTGCGTGTTCGCGCTGAGCAGGAGCTGGGGATTAAGATCGAATACCTGCTGCATAGCGTGGAAGATGCCCAGCGCATCGCGGTTATGCAACCTGACAGTTACGATCTCTATGACCAGTGGTTTCATAATATCGATTTTGTCTGGCCGGCCCGTGCTATTCAGCCGCTGGAGGTGAAGCGGCTGAAATATTGGGACGAGGTGAACGAACTGGCGAAGCAGGGCACCCTGAACGGCGTTGTGGCCGATGGCAGCGTACCGTCCCAGCGCTTGTACGTTCAACGGGATCGCCATTTAAGCAGCCAGCCGAGCGATCTCATCAGCATGCTGCCATTGACGCATAATGCCGATAGCTTTGCTTATCATGTCGACCGTCTTCCCGAGGCGCTTCAGCAGGAAGAAGAGAGTTGGGGATGGTTGCTGCATAGCGCGCTTACTGGCGCGGTCGCCCTGCAAGAGGATGCAGCTATGGGAGGGATCGATGCCGCTCTGGCCATGCAGGGCGCGGGGATGGCGCAGTTTGCCGATATTGGCAATTTGACGTTGGAAGAGATCGATGTTTTGACACAAGGATTAGCCCATCTTAATCGCCAGGGACACTTTGCCGCATTCTGGTCGTCCCAGGAGCAGGCATGCGATTTAATCGATAATCGATGCGTTGAGGTCCAGAGCTTATGGGCTCCCATCTATTTCCGGCACCATTTCCATCAGCGAGGCTATAAAATGGCGCGCCCACGTGAAGGCTATCGGGCGTGGTATGGCGGCATGTCGCTGTCTCGCTGCGTGACTGGGAAGGTAAAAGAAGCGGCCTATGATTACCTTAACTGGTGGCAGTCTGGTTGGCCCGGCGCAGTAATGGCCCGGCAGGGGTATTATATTTCCAACCCTCAGCGAAGCCGCGCTTTTCTGTCTCAGGCCGAATGGGACTATTGGTATGCAGGAAAACCGGCAGCTGAATTACTCCTCGATGCCTCTGGCGCGCCGCTTATTCCTGCGGGTGAGCGTCGGGATGGTGGAAGCTACGAGCAGCGGATGGGACATATTGCGGTATGGAATTCGGTGATGGATGAACATAACTATCTGACGCGACGCTGGCAGGAGGCGCTGATGCGCCGCTAGCTCTTATGCGGCTGGGCCGGACAGAACTGAGGCAGACCTGACGGAAGCTAAAAAGCAAAAAGCCTGCTCGAAAGCAGGCTTTTTTAAATTTGGCTCCTCTGACTGGACTCGAACCAGTGACATACGGATTAACAGTCCGCCGTTCTACCGACTGAACTACAGAGGAATCGTGTGAACGAGGCGCATACTACTGGCCTCGCATTTTTGTGTCAACACTAAAATTAACTTGCTGATTCAACTGGCTAAATTTAGCCCAAGGCGTTGTTTTAGTGAACAATGCGCCGATTGTCTTCATCCTGCAGGCCATTCTCACGTATCCGCTGCAGCGGATCCTGCTGGTAGAAGTGGCAAAAACGCTGCCACAGGGCGGGGAAGCGGGGCGCGAACAACTCGGGCGCGCTGAAAAAATATTCCGAGAGGACGGCAAAGCACTCCGCGGGGTCGGTGGCGGCATAGGCGTCAATGCTGGCGGCGCTTTCCCCCACCAGGTCTATCTCATCCTGAATATTGTTCATTGCCGCGTGGAGATCGTGCTCCCAGCCGGCGACCTCGCGTAGCGGGATAAGCGGCACGCCGCTGGCCCGATCGCCATTCCTCGCATCCAGCTTATGCGCCACCTCGTGCACCACGAGGTTAAAGCCTGACGCATCAAAGGAGTCCTGAATATCCAGCCAGTTCAGCACTACAGGCCCCTGCTGCCAGCTTTGTCCCGATTGCACCACCCGCTGGTTATGGACCAGACCAATATCATCTTCCCATTCATCATCTACGACGAACGGGGCTGGGTAGATCAGCACTTCATGGAAACCGTCCAGCCACTCTATTCCCAGCTCAAGCACTGGCAGACAAAAGAGCAGGGCAATGCGTGCCTGATGCAGCGGGGTGAGCTCCAGCCCCTGCAGCGCCACCAGACGTTTTTGCTGTAAGAAACGGGCAGCCAACGGAGTAAGCTTGCGCTGCTCAGTGGGAGAAAGATGGGCTAAAACCGGAATGGCAAGCGCTTGCTCCCAAGGCATCTCTGCGTTGCCGGACTCATCATCTGCTTTCCAGGGCCATTTAAACATCATATTGCTCGCAAAGTCGTCACTTGAACACGATTACCGAAACGGGAGCTATTAAAATGCCAAAGATCCTGGCATTATAGCAACCACAACAGCGGAGAGATGCCGGAGCGGCTGAACGGACCGGTCTCGAAAACCGGAGTAGGGGCAACTCTACCGGGGGTTCAAATCCCCCTCTCTCCGCCACTTTTCTCTTAATGACCATTCCCTTTCAATCACACCGTTAGCTTCAGGTATAACGCCTGCGCTGGGGTATCGCCATCATCATCGTCCTGGTTTCAGCGTAGAGACGCGGTAGCGCGCTTTATCCTTTTAGGACCTTATCGCCGCTTTTTGCCCGAACGAGCTTAAACGCATCATAAAGAGGGAAGGTACGCCTGGAAAGCGGCAATGTCGAAAAGAGTGATCTCAACGGAGCGGGAACATAAAAAAGCCCGCTGAACGCGGGCTTTGACGGGGATCAGAACTGATAGACCAGGCCGAGGGCGACGATGTCATCGGTCGCGATACCGCTGTTTTTGTAGAAGCGGTCGTCTTCATCCAGCAGGTTGATTTTGTAATCCACATAGGTGGACATATTTTTGTTGAAGTAGTAGGTCATGCCCACGTCGACATACTTGACCAGATCCTTGTCGCCGTAGCGAGAATAGGTGTAGAGATCTTTACCCTTCGACTGCAGATAGGCGACAGACGGACGCAGCGGTAAATTAAAGTCGTCAAACTGATACTGCGCGACCACTTCGAAGTTCTGCGTTTTGTTGGCAATCCCACCAAAACTATCGTTGCCGTAGAAGGTCATGTTGCGGGTTTCAGCATACATGGCGGCCAGATAGATGTTGTTGGCGTCATATTTCGCGCCGACGGTCCAGGCGTCAGCTTTATCGCCATTGGCGTAGCGCTGGCTGCTACGAGCCTCTGCCAGCTGGTTATGGGTACGGTCAGAAGACGAATACGCTGCCCCTACGCTGATCCCCATATCAAGATCGTAGTAGCTGGAGATACCGAAACCGTCGCCATTTTCCCGCGCCAGTTTACGTTTGCCGCCGTTATTAGTGCCTTCGCCAGAACCGGCGTTTTCATTATTACCCTGATACTGCAGAGCGAAATGCAGACCGTCGACGAGGCCGAAGAAGTCGCTGTTACGGTAGGTTGCCACGCCGTTGGTACGGCCGGTCATGTAAACGTCGGTCTGGGTGTAGGTATCGCCGCCGAATTCCGGCAGCATATCGGTCCAGGATTCAATGTCGTACACCACGCCGTAGTTACGACCGTAGTCCAGTGAGCCGTAGTCGGCAAACTTCAGACCAGCGAAGGCCAGACGGGTCCAGGAGTTTGCGCCTTCTTTTTCAGTGGTATTTGCCTGAATGTTGTATTCCCACTGACCGTAGCCGGTTAACTCGGAAGCGATCTGCGTTTCGCCTTTTATACCAAAGCGAGCATAGGTCTGATCGCCATCCTCTGAAGTGTCGTCAGAGAAGTAGTGCAGGCCGTCGACTTTTCCGTAAAGGTCCAGTTTGTTGCCATTGTTGTTATAGATTTCCGCGGCATTAACGGCATTGGCCATTAATAATGCCGGTACCATGAGTGCCAGTACTTTTCTTTTCATTATATATTCCCTTTTAATAATAATTTCTATGAATTATGACAATCCCTCCGGAATGACTATCAGATACTAACGACTAAGTTCATTTTTATTTAAAATAAAATATGTAAATAAATAATATAAAACATTTCAATTTATTTCAATTTGGTTCTTTATATTTTTTATGAATAATTTTTGGTGGAGTATTATTTTGTTATATAGCAATGGGATATGACTTGGTTTGATTGATTTTGTTAACTTAATGAAATGAGTTGTATGAATTAACATCAAGACATCATTCATCACGAAAATTGCTTTTTGGCCGGCAAAAATAGTCAATAGATTATCAATACAACACGCGATCTCCCGCGCCGGAATAAACTTTTCGCATGGGGAGAAGAATAAATAAAACACTCCAGCGCCCGCTCACCGGCAGCATAAGTCGCAGGTTGACGCAGAAGATGGGGATGAAACTGCTGCCTGCTGCGCAGGTTGGCGGTATAATGTGATGCTTGTCACGTTTTGAGTGGCGGTAGTGTGTTGTGTCACGGAGAGGAATGAGATGGAAGAGCAGGCAAAACGTAGCCCCGGAGGGAAGCTCGCGTTATGGGCGTTGTATGCTTTTTGCGGATATTGTGTCTGGGTCATCGTGCGTTACTGGTGGGTGGTCGGAAAAATTCACAGCGTTCCCGGCGCCAGCGTGGAGGGCGATTTGGGAACCACAGCGGGAAAATGGCTTGGCGCGCTGTTGGGGATATTAGTCCTTGCGGGCATTGGCGCGATCCTCGGGGCGGTTGTCTGGTATACCCGGCCGTCTCGCGGCGAGCGGGATCATCAGCGGTAAAGTTGCTATGCTCGAGGCTGACCTTCACATAAAGGAAAGCCTATGAACCTGGTTGACTGGCAGCAACGATATGAGCACTGGATACTGACGCACCACGCGCAGGATGATGCCGCACACGATCTGTCCCATTTTCGTCGCGTCTGGGCCACGGCTACCCAGCTGGCCGCCGGGGAGGAGGTCGACCGACTGGTACTCCTCACGGCCTGCTATTTTCATGACATCGTCAGCTTGCCGAAGAATCATCCGGAGCGAAGCCGTTCCTCGATGATGGCCGCCGAGAAAACCCTCGCTATTCTACAGTCGTCATTTGCCGATTTTCCCGCGGAGCGTTATCCGGCGGTCAGTCATGCCATCGAGGCACACAGCTTCAGCGCGGCGATCCCGCCGCGCACGCTGGAGGCGAAAATCGTCCAGGATGCCGACCGTCTTGAGTCGCTGGGGGCGATTGGCCTGGCGCGGGTCTTCGCCGTCGCCGGCGCCCTGAATACCATCTTGTTTGATGCTGAAGATCCGTTTGCTGACCGGCGGGCGCTGGATGACCGCAGATATGCCCTTGACCATTTCCAGTGCAAACTCCTGCGCCTGCCGGAGACCATGCAGACGACCAGAGGAAAAGAGATGGCGCAGCACAATGCCCGCTTCCTCGTCGAATTTATGGCCAAGCTTAGCGCGGAGCTGCAGGGGGAGCCGCTGGCGCTGGATGAAGCGGTTTTACGCCGCTTTGCACCGCAGGCGTCAACCGACCGGTGATTTATGGTACTCTCTGCAAAAATCGTCCGCGCTGGTTGAGGATATGCCGCAAAAGTTAATTAAGGAAAACAGGTCGTTGCCGCTGGCTGAGCAGGCCGGGGAAGAGGCTCAGGCGCTGCTGCGTCAGCTGATGACGATCTATGATGTGAAAACGCTGGTCGCCGAACTGGTAAGCGTCGGCGAACAGCACTGGAGCGCGGCGATCCTCAAGCGCGTGGCGGCGCTCTCCCGCGCGGCGGGGCGTTTGCGTCCGCAGGAGATCGCCCATCTGGCGACGCTGCTGCCGGCGCCGCCAGCTCATCACCCGCATTATGCGTTCCGCTTTGTCGATTTGTTTGCCGGTATCGGCGGGATCCGCAACGGTTTTGAAGCCATCGGCGGGCAGTGCGTCTTTACCAGCGAGTGGAACAAGCACGCGGTGCGTACCTACAAGGCCAACTGGTACTGTGATCCGCAACAGCATCGTTTTAATGAAGATATCCGCGATGTCACGCTCAGCCACCGCCCCGATGTCAGCGATGAAGAAGCGGCGCAGCATATCCGCGAGACGATTCCTCAGCATGATGTCTTACTGGCCGGCTTTCCCTGCCAGCCTTTCTCACTCGCCGGCGTCTCCAAAAAAAATGCCATGGGGCGCGCGCACGGCTTTGCCTGCGAAACCCAGGGGACGCTGTTTTTTGATGTCGTGAGAATTATCGCAGCGCGTCAGCCGGCGATTTTTGTGCTGGAGAATGTCAAAAACCTCAAAAGCCACGATCAGGGACGCACCTTCCGCATCATCATGCAGACGCTGGATGAGCTAGGGTATGAGGTGGCCGATGCCGGGCATACCGGGCCGGATGACCCTAAGGTCATCGACGGGCGCCATTTCTTACCACAGCACCGGGAGCGCATCGTGCTGGTGGGTTTCCGCCGCGACCTGCAGCTGCATGAAGGATTTACGCTGCGCGATATCGCTGCGCTCTATCCGGCGGTGCGGCCGACGTTTGGCGAGCTGCTGGAGCCGACGGTGGATGCCAAATTTATCCTTACGCCGGTGTTGTGGAAATATCTCTATCGTTATGCCCGCAAGCATCAGGCGCGGGGTAATGGCTTTGGTTATGGCCTGGTAGACCCCGATAATCCCCACAGCGTGGCTCGAACACTCTCTGCCCGCTACTATAAAGACGGTGCCGAAATTCTCGTCGACCGCGGCTGGGACCGGCCGTTGGGCGAGCAGCATTTTGACGATCCACAGAACCAACAGCGGCGGCCTCGCCGGTTGACGCCGCGCGAATGCGCCCGGCTGATGGGCTTTGAATCGCCCCAGGGTTCACGGTTCCGCATTCCAGTGTCGGATACCCAGGCCTATCGTCAGTTCGGCAACTCGGTGGTGGTTCCGGTCTTCGCCGCGGTGGCGAAGCTCCTGGCGCCGCGTATCGCCCAGGCGGTGGCGCGTCGCGAAGCGGATGATAACGATGGCGGATGTTCACGATAAAGCCACGCGCAGTAAAAATATGCGGGCTATCGCCACGCGCGATACGGCGATTGAAAAGCGGATAGCGGCGCTGCTGACCGGGGCGGGATTAACCTTTGTCGCCCAGGATCGCGCGCTGCCGGGACGCCCCGATTTCGCCTTACCCGACTACCGCTGCGTTATCTTTACTCACGGCTGTTTCTGGCATCACCATGACTGTTATCTGTTTAAGGTGCCGGCCACCCGGACGGCTTTCTGGCTGGATAAAATCGCCGGCAACGTGGCGCGTGACGCCCGCGACCGGCAACAGCTGGCTGAGCAGGGCTGGCGGGTGCTTATCATCTGGGAATGCGCCCTGCGCGGCCGGTTGAAACTAAATGATGAGGCGCTCACCGAGCGTCTGGAAGAGTGGATCTGCGGCGCCGGGCACGACGCGCAGATCGATACGCAGGGGATCCGCGAGCTGGCGTTTACTTCGCCGCCTTACAAGGAGTAGCCTCGCTGCGGGCGGGGAAGAGATATTTTCCCAGCGTCACCAGCACTACGGCGAAAATAATCACTGCCAGCGCCAGCCATTCAATGAGCGACAGGCTTTCACCGCCAAACCCGGTGCCGAGCAAGACGGCCACCACCGGGTTAACATAGGCATAGCTGGTGGCTACCGCCGGGGTGACGTTGCGGATCAAAAACATGTAGGCGTTGATGGCGATTAGCGAGCCAAAGATAGCCAGGTAGGCCAGGGCGGCGATCCCGGACCACGAGGGGACATGGGTTAACGTCTCACCGGTCAGCCATGACGAGACCAGCAGGACGATCCCGGCGGCGAGCATCTCGATAGCTCCCGCCATCATGCCGGTCGGCAGCTCAATCCGCGACCCGTAAACCGAGCCGAACGCCCAGCTTAGCGAACCAATCAGGATCAGCAGCGCGCCCCAGGGGTTGCCGTTCAGGTTGCCACCGCTGTTGAGCATGACGATACCTGCCAGGCCAATGGCAATGCCCAGCCACTCCAGTTTACGGGTGGCGATGCCGAAAAAGCGGCTGAAACATAGCGTGAACAGCGGCACGGTGGCGACCATCACCGCCGCGATCCCTGACGGAACGTGCTGATGTTCGGCGAGAGTGACGAAGCCGTTGCCGACGGCAAGCAGCAAGACCCCGATCAGCGCAGCGTTAAGCAGCGGCCGGCGGGCTGGCAGCTTATGGCCGGTGGCCAGCAGCCAGCCCAGCAGTAGCACGCCGGCAGAGAGAAAGCGAATACCGGCCATCATCAGCGGCGGCCAGCTGGCGACGCCGACGGCGATGGCAAAATAGGTAGAGCCCCAAATGATATACAGCGCAAACAGCGCCCCGATAAGCGGTAACAGCTGACGGGTAGACATACTTCCTCACGACGGTGCAGAGATAGAAAGGGGACATATAGTAAACGTGAAAACTATCGCGCTGGCGAGCGCTTAATTTGCGCGAGTTTGTTAAATTTATATTGACTAATTGTACCTTGGGCACCGGCCGTTTTTTAACGCATACTCGAGGGAGACATTGATGAAAAGAGAAGGAAATTATTTTGGCAGGAAGTAGTCTTTTAACATTACTCGATGATATCGCCACGCTGCTGGACGATATTTCCGTGATGGGCAAGCTGGCGGCGAAAAAAACAGCCGGGGTATTGGGCGACGATCTGTCGCTCAATGCTCAGCAGGTGACCGGCGTGCGAGCGAATCGTGAACTGCCGGTCGTCTGGGGCGTGGCGAAAGGTTCGTTCATTAATAAAGTGATCCTCGTGCCGCTGGCGCTATTGATCAGTGCTTTTATCCCCTGGGCGATTACGCCGTTGCTGATGCTGGGAGGCGCATTCCTCTGTTTTGAAGGGGTGGAGAAGGTCCTTCACAGCCTGGAGGCGCGTAAGCACAAGGAAGACCCTGCGCAACGGCAGCAGCGTCTTCAGGCGCTGGCGGAACGTGACCCGCTGGCCTTTGAGCGTGACAAAGTGAAAGGGGCGATTCGCACCGATTTTATTTTGTCCGCGGAAATTGTCGCCATCACCCTCGGCATTGTGGCGGAAGCGCCGCTGCTCAATCAGATCCTGATCCTCTCGGGGATCGCGATTCTGGTCACCATCGGGGTCTATGGCCTGGTGGGGGTGATCGTTAAGCTGGACGACATGGGCTACTGGCTGGCAGAGAAACGCGCTGCGCTGGCGCAATGGCTGGGCAAAGGATTGTTAGTGGTAGCCCCCTGGCTGATGAAAGTGCTCTCCATCGTTGGGACGCTGGCGATGTTCCTTGTCGGCGGCGGAATTGTGGTTCACGGCATTGCGCCACTGCATCATGCCATTGAGCACTGGAGCGCGGGGCTGGGCGGGATATTGGCTTCCCTGCTGCCGGTCATTGCCAACCTGGTGCTGGGTTTTATCATTGGCGCAGTGGTGCTGGCGGGCGTGAAAGTGGTGAGCAGTCTGCGCCGGTCAGTGAAGTAGAGTGGCTGCACGCAGTGTGACGGCGCTGCGTCGTCTACGCTAAAAGCGCGCCCGGCGTCGACACCAGCCGGGGCGCTGATGTCGTCAGGTTTGCGCAACGTACTGCGAGATAATGATGGATAAGCCACTTCGGTTGAAGATAAACAAGCTCCGCCACCTGACTCGCCCGGCGCATGTGGTTAACGTTTGTTTTATTGTGGTGCTTTTTTTCTCCACGTTACTGATCTGGCGTGAAATCAACGTTCTGGAAGAGGCCTATGTGGCCAACCAGCGCAATAATCTGGCTAATGTCGCCCATGAAATGGATGGGTTGCTGCAGTTCAATATTGACCGGATGATGTTTTTTCGCCACGGCATGCAGTCTGCCCTTGAGCAGCCGCTCGATATCGACGTATTGCGTAGCGCCAGTCAGCGCTATCTGAGCCAGCGTCACCAGGAGGCCTGGCGAGTAGCGCTGCCGAATCGTCGTACGCTGCCGGTGTTTGGCGTCTCGGGGAGCGTCGTCGGTAACAACCCTATACTGCTGAAGGACGATCCGCTCGCGGCTGATGAGTTGATGGCGACGCTGGAGCTGGGGTATCTGTTGAATCTGACGCAACATGACCGCGATTTCGCCGAGCGGATGCAGTATATCTCTCGCAGCGGCTTTTTCACCTCGACCCTGCCGCTGCGGGACGAGTCGCAGGTGATGACCCACTATTCGCAAGCCATCAGCGCCCTCTGGTTTACCCGACAGAGCCAGCGGAATAATCCGGGGCGGGGCGTTATCTGGCAAACCTTTCCTGACGATGACCCGCAGCTGGAAGAGCAGGTGGTCACCGCTTCGATACCGCTGGATTTCGCCGGTTACTGGCGCGGGGTGCTGGCGATGGATTTCTCGGTCAGTGAAATAAAAGCGTTTTTGGTCAGCGCCATGCAGGGCGGGCAGGAGGGGGAGTACCAGCTTTATGATAGCCATTTGAACCTGCTGGCCTCTTCCGCGCCGGGGAATGTCCTGACGCTATTGTCCCCCAGGGAACAGGAACTGCTCAGCCGCGCGTTTGTCCATGATAACCAGGGGGGGCTGCGCTTGCTGACGCGCTATATCAGCTGGGCCAAACTGCGCAATTTTGACGGCGTGTTGCTGCGGATCCACACCCTGCGGGAAGGCGTGCGGGGCAATTTTGGCACCATCACCATCGCCCTGACCCTGATGTGGGTCCTCTTCACCTTGATGCTGTTGCTCTCCTGGCTGGTGATCCGCCGCATGGTCCGCAATATGAGCGTCCTGCAAACCTCCCTTGAATGGCAGGCATGGCATGATGCCTTAACCCGTCTGCTCAATCGCGGGGCGCTGTTTGAACAGGCGATGGCGGTAGCCAGCGCCTGCCAGCGCAGTGGACGGCCGCTGTCGGTGATCCAGCTCGATCTGGATCACTTCAAGCGCATCAACGATCGCTATGGCCATCAGGCGGGTGACAGAGTGCTGTCGACGGTGGCCAGTACCCTTGCCAGCACCGTTCGTGAGGGTGACTTGCTGGGCCGCGTGGGCGGGGAGGAGTTTTGTGTCGTGCTGCCGAATACCACACTACAGGACGCGGTGGCGGTGGCAGAGCGGCTACGCCAGCGAATTCAGGGCCGGGAGGTCTTTTTACATAACAATGTGACGCTGCGGGTCAGTGCCTCACTGGGGGTCAGTACCAGCGAAGAGCAGGGGGAGTATCAGTTTGAAGCCTTACAGTCGGTGGCCGATCGTCGTCTCTATCTGGCAAAGCAGAACGGCCGCAATCAGGTCTGTTTTCGCAGCGAAGCGTGAGCAAAACGTTTCGCCCGAATCAGGCAAAATGAGATTTTTCTTAAAGTGTTCGACGGGGATCGCGCTATCGAATGAAACCGGTTTGCGGCGAAGCCTTCTCGCATCAGCCCTGCAGCCCTGCTCAAAGCAAAGCGCTAACATTCTCAATAATTTGCGTCATGAATATCGCTTGTCATGCAAAATAATTGAGGATAATGTTTTAACGCATCGGATTTCCCGGTGTAACGAATTTTCAAGTGCTTCTTGCATTAGCAAGTTTGATCCCGACTCCTGCGAGTCGGGATTTTTTTCGCCTGCCGTTAGCGGTTAACTTCACTGGCGCTGAAATCGTGAATGTCGAGCTCAAATGCCTCCGCCAGTTCGCGCCAGGTATGTGACCCGCGGCCATCAATGCTGGCGCGCTGTGGGTCGTCCAGAGTGCGATGGATTTCACTTTCGCTAATCTCATTAATCGCTGCCAGTAGCGCATCCACGTTGACATCAACGTCATTTCCGGCCTGGCCAGTCAATCGATTCTTCATCATTACCCCCTCGCTGAGCGTCGCTCAAGCCTCTTTAAGTATAGTCGGTCTAAAAAAACACCAGTCATGGGCCGCGACGCTGCGAGTTGCGTGGTTTTGTTCTACACTGGCTGAAAAATAGAGGAGAGTGAATATGCAGGTGAACGATCGTGTCACGGTGAAGACCGACGGTGGCCCACGTCGATCGGGGGTAGTGCTGGCAATTGAGTCGTTTAGTGAAGGGACGATGTATCTGGTTTCGCTGGAAGACTATCCTTTAGGGATCTGGTTTTTCAACGAAATAGAGCATCCGGATGGGATCTTCGTCGAAAAAGAAGCCTCATAAAACGGGACTGGCGGTACCACCGCCAGTCTGTTTCAACGCAGATTCACCTGAATACCTGAAGTTACGTTTTCGGTCAGCCGAACGATATGGTAAATCACCTGCTTATTGTGCGTTTGTATTTTCTTTTTAATATTGCCTTTATGCGATGATACCGTCTTCGCTTTGATGTTCATTTGCGTTGAAATTTGTGACGTGCCGTGCCCGGCCATCCACATTTGCAGCATATTTGATTCTGTTTTACTCAGCGACAACGTCGGTAAATTTAATTGCCCCAGGCTACTGTTTTTGTATTTTAGATAATTAACCAGAATAACATCAAGGTCTTTTGGCGTTATCGATTTCGAACTGATCAGCAGGTTTTTCCGTACCCGCAAATAGCGGTCAAAATGAATGTTTGCCAGCGACATAAAGATAACAAACAGCGTCGCCGGGTTTTGCGTAATGATCTGGCGAATAATGCCATTACTTTCATCATCATGCACGAAGCAGTCTTCATTAAGAAACACCACTGCCGGACAACACGACGCGCAATGTTTTTGCAAATCTGTCGCGCAATGGACCTCAACGATTTCCTGTTTTTTTATTCCCCGACTGGTCAGATAACCCGTTAAGCCTAACCGGGTATAACTGCACAAATCCATAATCATCGTTGACATGACCCATCCTCAATCAACACGTAACGATATTCTCTTCACACGCATTGTGCGAAGCAGTCCTTGCGAGCAGTAATAGTAGGTTTACGAAAGAACCTATTAGTTCCGTTAAACTATTCCGCATCTATGCATATAATTTGCCAGGAAAACTCTTAAAGTAAAGTCGAGAACCGGTAGTGTGAGCGGATTAAAAACAAAAAGTGCCCATAGATGCTATGGTTACGCCCCAAACATTATTTTATTTTCGGAATTTCCTTATTTCAAATGAAGGCGGTGCTGCCCGTTCCTGTTTTGCCCGGTTTTTCCGCCGGGAGCGGGGGTGGAAGGCTTAACGCTTTAATGCCACAATACTTTTTTATCGGCTTGTGGGATGAATGATGAAACAGTTAGTTTTTGCGGGCATGGTGGTGGCGCTGGCCGGATGTGTGCAGGTTGATCATTACGATGACGTCGTTAAAGCACCGGCGCCGGCTGGCCTTGAGGGCTACTGGCAATCGAAAGGGCCGCAGAGTGAAATGATGAGCCCTGACGCGATCGCCAGCCTGATCGTCACTAAAGAAGGGGATACCTTCGACTGCCGCCAGTGGCAGCGCGTGATCGCGCAGCCGGGTAAACTGATGAACCGCGATAACCAGATCTACAACGTTACCGCTTCCCTGGATATCTATCCAATCGAGCGTGAGGGCAATACCCTCTCCTACGATCGTATGACGTTGACTCGCGTTGAACGCCTCACCCCTGAGTGCGAAAAGGCGTGGGCCAAAGCGCGTACGACAGGGGCCGTCAGCGCGCGGGCTTCCGTGCGCTGAGGTTCCGGCGGGCCCGTTCCGGCCCGCCAGGTACATCGCCAGCTGACTACAGCACGGCTTCCATCACCCACACGCTCACGCTACCCCCGTTGCAGGTAAAGATCGCGCTACCCTCAGCGTCGGTTTCGACAATCTCTTCCCGGTTGCCGAGAAAATCCCGCCAGCGTTTATTGCCATAGTTCTCGCCCAGCGTCAGGGTTTTTTCTCCCTCATCGCCATTGGACATCACCACCACGCAGCCGGGATCCTCGTCGGTGCCGCTACGGCTGAAGGCAATACAGTTGGGGTGATCGAACCACAGCGTTTGCACGCCATGGGCAAAGCGCTGACGGGCGTCGATCAGTTCATGCAGTTGTTCGATAACGGGCATCTCAATGGCGTAGGTTTGTCCATCGCCGCCGGTATCTTCATAGGATGCGCCGAAAAGATCGGCATAAAAGACCGACGGCACACCATTTTCACGCAGCAGGATCAGCGCATAGGCCAGCGGCTTGAACCAGGGTTCAACCGGCGCCTCGAGGGCCTGCAGCGGCTGCGTATCGTGGTTTGTCACCAGCGTCACGGCGTGAAAAGGGTCTGCTTCCACCAGCGTGCCGCTGAATATCTGGCTCATGTCATAATCGCGCCCCTGGCGTGAGGCTTCATGAAATTTCATCTGCAGCGGGGCATCGAACAGCATCGTCTTGCCCTCGACCAGGTCGATATACTGCTGGAGCTTTTCCACCTCATGGGACCAATACTCCGCGACAATAAACAGCGGCTGCGGTGCCACCTCCTGGACGTGCTCGATCCACGCTTTGTAAAACCAGGCGGGGATATGCTTCACGGCGTCAAGACGAAAACCATCGCAGCCGGTCTGCTCCATGACCCAGCGCGCCCAGTATTTGATCTCCTCGGTAACGGCGTGATTACGAAAATCAATGTTGGCGCCCATCAGGTAGTCGAAGTTACCAAGCTCATCGTCGACCTGCTCGTTCCAGCCTTCACCGGTGTAATCGTTGACGATTTTAAACACACCGTCTTCCGTCGGATTCTCAATGTGGTCGATACCGCTAAAGCATTTGTAGTCCCAGACAAATTGCGAATACTGCCCGGCCCGCACCGGAAAGGTATAGCGAGTCCATGCCTCACACTCAATGATCTCCTCGGCAATCTGGGTGCGATCGTGCTCATCGACGCGCTGCACCTGCAGAGTTTCTTTTTCATCGGCGCCCATTTTGTGGTTCACCACCACATCCAGCAGCACGGCGATATCATGCTCTTTCAGAGCCTTCATCGCCGCCAGCAGCTGCGCTTTATCGCCATATTTGGTGGCGACTGAACCCTTTTGATCAAACTCACCAAGGTCGAAGAGATCATAGGTGTCATAGCCGACGGAATAACCGCCCGAGGCGCCTTTATAGGCGGGCGGCAACCAGACCATATTGATGCCGATTTCATTCAGGCTGGGGGCCAGCGCTTCGACTTCACGCCATAGCTCGCCGCCGGCGGGGTAGTACCAGTGAAAACATTGCAACAAAGTGGGGTTTTTCATCTTCCATGCTCCAGACGTCAACAGGCTGACCTTTGCAGTATGGGAGATATCCCGCAAAACGGGAGAGGAAAGCCCTGATTTTCGCTATACCCTAATCGGGATCATATATAATAAATTGGCATAAGATGTAGCGTAACGATGTTGGTGCCGGGCCGTTAAGCGCCTTACACTACAGGAAAATCCTAACCTTCGGGGTATCTATGAAATTAGCACTTCTGGGTCGTCAGGCGCTGATGGGCGCGATGGCCGTTGTTTTGATGGCTGGCGTTAGCGTGAAAACTTTTGCAGCGGAAAACCTGCTCAATCAGGTTAAAGAGCGCGGTACCCTGCGCGTGGGCCTCGAAGGCACCTATCCTCCTTTCAGCTTCCAGGGCGATGACGGCAAGCTGACCGGATTTGAAGTGGAGTTTGCCAACGAGCTGGCGAAACATCTTGGCGTGAAAGCCGATCTCAAACCGACCAAATGGGACGGTATGCTGGCCTCGCTGGACTCCAAACGCATTGACGTGGTGATTAACCAGGTCACTATCTCCGATGAGCGTAAGAAGAAATACGATTTCTCAACCCCGTACACTATCTCCGGTGTGCAGGCGCTGGTGAAGAAAGGTAACGAAGGCGCGATTAAAACCGCAGCGGATCTGAAAGGCAAGAAAGTCGGCGTCGGGCTGGGCACTAACTATGAAGAGTGGCTGCGTCAGAACGTCCAGGGCGTTGATGTCCGCACCTATGATGATGATCCGACTAAATACCAGGATCTGCGTGTAGGCCGTATTGACGCCATTCTGGTTGACCGTCTGGCCGCGCTGGATCTGGTGAAGAAAACTAACAATACGCTGGCGGTAACCGGTGAAGCATTCTCCCGTCAGGAGGCCGGCGTGGCGCTGCGCAAAGGCAACGACGATCTGCTGAAAGCGATTGACGCCGCGATCGCGGATATGCAGAAAGATGGCACCCTGAAGGCGCTGTCAGAGAAATGGTTTGGCGCTGACGTGACGAAATAACGGTCAGTGGTGAAAAAAGGCGCTCCTGGAAGCGCCTTTTTTTATTTAGCGCGTAACTGTGTGCATAATGAAGCATAACTGAGTCAGGAGGGGCCATGTCACTGCAAAATTTAACCCGCTTTCCGCGTCTGGAATTGATTGGCGCGCCGACGCCGCTGGAGTATCTGCCGCGTTTGTCCGATCACCTTGGGCGCGAGATTTTTATCAAACGCGATGATACAACGCCGCTGGCGATGGGAGGCAATAAACTGCGCAAGCTGGAGTTTCTCGCCGCCGATGCGCTGCGGGAAGGGGCAGATACCTTAATCACCGCCGGCGCGATCCAATCCAACCATGTGCGTCAGACGGCGGCGGTCGCCGCGAAGCTGGGGCTGCACTGCGTGGCGCTACTGGAAAACCCCATTGGCACCGAGGCGGAGAACTATCTGAGCAATGGCAACCGCCTGCTGCTGGATCTGTTTAATACCCAGGTTGAGATGTGCGATGCCCTGACCAATCCTGCCGAACAGCTCGACGAGCTGGCGACCCGCATCGAGGCGCAGGGCTATCGCCCCTACGTCATCCCGGTCGGCGGATCCAATGCGCTCGGGGCGTTAGGCTATGTGGAAAGCGCGCTGGAAATCGCCCAGCAGTGTGAAGGCGCGGTGGAGATCTCATCGGTGGTGGTGGCTTCCGGTAGCGCCGGTACGCATGCCGGGCTGGCAGTGGGACTCGAACAGCTGATGCCGCAGGCGGAACTGATTGGCGTGACGGTATCGCGCTCCGTCGCTGACCAGCTGCCAAAAGTGGTGGCGCTGCAGCAGGCCGTGGCCAACAGCCTCGAGCTGCAGGCGAAAGCCGACATCACCCTCTGGGATGATTACTTAGCCCCGGGCTACGGTACGCCGAACGAGGAAGGCATGGCCGCCGTGAAGCTACTGGCGCAACTGGAAGGTATTTTGCTCGATCCGGTCTATACCGGCAAAGCGATGGCCGGGCTTATCGACGGCATTACGCAGAAGCGTTTTAAGGATGAAGGACCGATTTTGTTCGTCCATACCGGCGGGGCGCCGGCGCTGTTTGCCTATCATCCTCACCTTTAATACAGAAACGACAGCATGCAAGAAAGTATCCAACTGGTCATCGATTCCGCTCCTTTTCTGCTCAAAGGGGCCGTCTTTACGCTGCAGCTGAGCATTGGCGGGATGTTTTTCGGCCTGGTGCTGGGCTTTATCCTGGCGCTGATGCGCATGTCGCCCCTCTGGCCGGTAAAATGGCTGGCGCGCATGTATATTTCCATTTTTCGCGGCACGCCGCTTATCGCCCAGCTGTTTATGATCTACTACGGCTTGCCGCAGTTTGGCATCGAGCTTGACCCGATTCCGGCGGCGATGATCGGCCTGTCGCTCAATACGGCGGCCTACGCGGCGGAAACCCTGCGCGCGGCCATCGCCTCGATCGACAAAGGGCAATGGGAAGCGGCGGCCAGTATCGGCATGACGCCGTGGCAGACGATGCGCCGGGCCATCTTACCCCAGGCGGCACGGGTCGCTTTGCCGCCGCTGTCCAACAGTTTTATCAGCCTGGTTAAAGATACCTCGCTGGCGGCGACGATCCAAGTGCCAGAGCTGTTCCGTCAGGCGCAGCTTATCACCTCGCGAACCCTTGAGGTCTTCACCATGTATCTCGCGGCCTCGTTGATCTACTGGGTGATGGCGACCGTCCTCTCCTCGCTGCAGAACTATTTTGAAAACCAGCTGAACCGCCAGGAGCGTGATCCGAAATGAGTGCGATAGAAGTGAAAAGCCTGGTGAAGAAATTCCATGGCCAGACGGTGCTCCACGGTATCGACCTGGAGGTACAGAAAGGGGAAGTCGTGGCGATCATCGGCCCCAGCGGCTCGGGTAAAACCACTCTGCTGCGCAGCATCAACTTGCTGGAGCAACCGGAGAGCGGCACCATCCGCGTTGGCGATGTGACCATCGACGCCGGTCGCAGCCTGGGGCCGCAGAAAGGACTCATTCGCCAGCTGCGCCAGCATGTCGGCTTTGTCTTCCAGAACTTTAATCTGTTTCCCCACCGTACGGTGCTGGAGAACATTATTGAGGGGCCGGTCATCGTAAAAGGTGAAGATAAGCAGGAGTCGATTGTGCGGGCGCGCGATCTGCTGGCGAAAGTGGGTCTCAGCGGTAAAGAGAATAGCTATCCTCGTCGCCTCTCCGGCGGTCAGCAGCAGCGGGTGGCTATTGCTCGCGCGCTGGCCATGCGTCCGGACGTGATCCTGTTTGATGAGCCAACCTCGGCCCTCGATCCTGAGCTGGTGGGGGAAGTGCTCAACACCATCCGCCAGCTGGCGCAGGAAAAACGCACGATGGTTATCGTGACCCATGAAATGAGTTTCGCCCGCGACGTTGCCGATCGGGCCATCTTTATGGATCAAGGACGCATTGTCGAGCAGGGAGAAGCGAAAGCATTGTTCGCCTCCCCGCAGCAGCCGCGTACTCGCCAGTTCCTCGAAAAATTTCTGATGCAGTAAACCATGCGCTGACGTGGCGGCTTTCCCGGGGGAGGGCCGCCGCGTACAGCCTGTCTTCCCTGCGGCGCGCCACGCTCCTCGTCACCTCTTTGTGCTATTTCTCCCTGTGGCCGTATACACCGCTTCCCATCCCCCCTTGTAGGGTGTAGAAAATGACGGGAAAGTGAGCACGAGGTTCTGCGCTGAGAACGGGAAAAAGGCAAGCCTTCAGACTAATAAATGCGACACCGACAATATTTTATACATATAAATAAGATTTATGTGTTAGTTTTCTGTATTTATAATAATGATTATCAATCAGGAGTTATTTGCACAGCTATGAGGGACAATGATTTTTTCAGCTGGCGGCGGGATATGCTGCATCAATTTCAGTCCGTGGCCGCTGGTGAGGAGGTTTATAATCTCCTGCAACGAGAAACCGAAGCGCTGGAATATGATTACTACACGCTTTGTGTACGCCACCCGGTGCCTTTCACTCGCCCCCGCGTCACCTTCCAGTCGACTTATCCCCGCGCATGGATGTCGCACTACCAGGCCGAGAATTATTTCGCGATAGATCCGGTATTACGCCCGGAGAATTTTATGCGTGGCCATCTGCCATGGGAGGATGGGCTGTTTCGCGATGCGGCGGCATTATGGGACGGCGCCCGCGATCATGGTCTGAAAAAAGGGGTGACCCAGTGCCTGACGTTGCCCAACCATGCGCAGGGTTTTCTCTCCGTCTCCGCGAATAACCGTTTACCGGGCTCTTATCCTGATGATGAACTGGAGATGCGCCTGCGCATGCTGACGGAGCTAAGCTTGTTGGCGCTCCTGCGTCTGGAAGATGAGATGGTCATGCCGCCGGAGATGAAGTTCAGCCGCCGTGAACTGGAAATTCTGAAATGGACCGCGGAAGGGAAGACCTCGGCGGAGGTGGCGATGATTCTTTCTATTTCGGAAAATACGGTGAATTTCCACCAGAAGAATATGCAACGGAAATTCAATGCGCCGAACAAAACGCAGATAGCCTGTTACGCGGTGGCGACAGGGTTAATCTGAGAGCGCCTGTCGTTCTGCGTGCCAGACGTGACACCGGCTGTCAGGGATACTTTCAGCCGGTACAGGATTACTGACGGTAAGCTTGTTTAATTTGCTTAACGGTGCTGGAGAATACGGCAGCCTGAGCCTCATCTTCCATCTGCGCGATCTGCTTTTCCATTTTAATAATCACGCGACCCGCATCCGCCTGGCCCATCGCCTGCAGCATCAGCGTTATCATCGCTTTCAGGCAGGAGACTTCCTGCGCCAGTTCTTGATTATTTTCTGCAGTGGAAAAATCTGGTGTGCTCATCGATATCCTCGTTTACTCGCTGCGCTAATGCGCCTTACCCAATGTGAAGGCCGCGCAGTATACCACAAGCGACGGGAAAAAAAGGAGTGCTTAATTTCTGTTCTCTCATCTGAGCTGTGAATGATTCAGTGCTTCGGATAATACGTAATAGCCGCCAGGCCGCCATTAATTTATTCCATCTATTTAGCACGTTAATATTTGTTACATATTTTGCTGCGTATTTATGCGCTACGTAATCTGTTGTGTTTTTTGTGCTTTCTGTATGAGGATTGTTAAAAAATAAGACGACGGCAACTGACTGTTCTCAATGACTTTCCACTATGTGTGCACAGACATTGCCATAAATGAGCGGCAAATCGAGGTGAGGGCATTTTTTTGCCTTTTAAATTAGCAATAAAACCCGGTAATATGTGGGAGATAAAGTATCAGTAGCGTTATCCCTCATTCTGGAGATTATTCCTTTGATCAACGTTCTTCTTGTTGATGACCACGAACTGGTGCGCGCAGGGATACGACGCATTCTGGAAGATATAAAAGGGATTAAAGTCGCTGGCGAAGCCTGTTGCGGCGAGGACGCCGTGAAGTGGTGCCGGGCTAATTCCGCAGATGTCGTCCTGATGGACATGAACATGCCCGGGATCGGTGGTCTTGAAGCCACGCGCAAAATCGCGCGCTCCGTGGCGGGCACGAAAGTGATCATGCTCACCGTGCATACCGAGAATCCTCTACCTGCCAAGGTCATGCAGGCGGGGGCGGCGGGCTATCTTAGCAAGGGTGCTGCACCGCAGGAAGTGGTGAATGCGATCCGCTGCGTGGCGTCCGGACAACGTTACATTGCTTCCGATATTGCTCAGCAAATGGCGCTAAGTCAGATTGAACCGGAAAAAACGGAATCGCCGTTTGCCAGTTTGTCTGAACGCGAATTGCAGATTATGCTGATGATCACCAAAGGTCAGAAGGTGAATGAGATCTCAGAGCAGCTCAATCTGAGTCCCAAAACGGTTAACAGCTATCGCTACCGAATGTTCAGCAAATTAAACATTCATGGCGATGTGGAGCTGACCCACCTGGCAATTCGCCATGGCCTGTGTAATGCGGAGTCGTTAGCAAGCCAGTGAGTGATGTTTTTGACGCAAAAGCTTTCCTGAAAACGGTGACCAGCCAGCCCGGTGTGTATCGGATGTATGATGCTGGCGGGACCGTCATCTATGTTGGCAAAGCCAAAGATCTGAAAAAGCGGCTCAGCAGCTATTTCCGCAGCAATCTCGCGTCGCGTAAAACCGAAGCGCTGGTGGCGCTGATTGCGCAGATTGACGTGACCGTCACTCACACCGAGACGGAAGCGCTGCTGCTGGAGCACAACTATATCAAGCTGTACCAGCCGCGTTACAACGTGCTGTTGCGCGATGATAAGTCTTATCCTTTTATTTTCCTCAGCGGTGATACTCATCCACGTCTGGCGATGCATCGCGGCGCCAAACATGCGAAAGGCGAGTACTTTGGTCCTTTCCCCAACGGCTATGCCGTGCGGGAGACCCTGGCGCTGCTGCAGAAAATTTTTCCTGTTCGCCAGTGCGAAAATAGCGTCTATCGCAACCGCTCGCGTCCCTGCCTGCAGTATCAGATTGGCCGCTGTCTGGGGCCGTGCGTGGCGGGGCTGGTCAGCGAAGAAGAGTATGCTCAGCAGGTTGAGTATGTACGGCTGTTCCTTGCCGGCAAGGACGATCAGGTCCTGACCCAGCTCATCGCCAGAATGGAGAAAGCGAGCCAAAGTCTGGAGTTTGAAGAGGCCGCGCGCATTCGCGACCAGATTCAGGCGGTCCGCCGGGTGACGGAGAAACAGTTTGTTTCTAATACCGGCGACGATCTTGACGTTATCGGCGTCGCCTTTGAGGCCGGAATGGCCTGCGTCCATGTGCTGTTTATCCGCCAGGGCAAAGTGCTGGGCAGCCGGAGCTACTTCCCGAAAGTGCCGGGCGGCACTGAGCTGGGAGAGGTCGTAGAGACGTTTGTCGGTCAGTTCTACCTGCAGGGTAGCCAGATGCGTACCCTGCCGGGGGAGATTTTGCTCGACTTCAGCCTTGGTGATAAGACGCTGCTGGCCGAGTCGCTGTCGGAGCTGGCGGGACGTCGAATCAATGTACAGACTAAACCGCGCGGCGACAGAGCGCGTTACCTTAAGCTGGCGCGCACCAACGCCGCGACGGCGTTAACCACTAAGTTGGCTCAGCAGTCGACCATTCATCAGCGCCTGCAGGCGCTGGCCACCGTGCTGGAACTGCCGGCCGTGAAGCGAATGGAGTGCTTTGACATCAGCCACACCATGGGCGAGCAGACCGTGGCGTCCTGCGTGGTGTTTGACAGCAATGGTCCGCTGCGTGCGGAGTACCGGCGCTATAATATCACCGGCATCACCCCGGGCGATGACTATGCGGCGATGAATCAGGTCCTGCGCCGTCGCTATGGTAAAGCGATTGATGATAATAAAATTCCGGATGTGATCCTGATAGATGGCGGAAAGGGGCAGCTGGCGCAGGCGAAAGCGGTGTTTGCCGAACTGGATGTTCCCTGGGATAAACATCATCCGCTGCTGTTGGGCGTGGCGAAAGGCAGCGATCGTAAAGCCGGCCTGGAAACGTTATTCTTTGAACCGGAAGGCGAGGGGTTTAGCCTGCCGCCGGATTCGCCCGCTCTGCACGTAATCCAGCACATCCGCGATGAATCGCACGATCATGCGATTTCCGGACATCGTAAAAAACGGGCGAAAGTGAAGAGCACCAGCTCGCTTGAGACTATCGAGGGAGTAGGGCCGAAGCGTCGCCAGATGCTGCTGAAGTATATGGGTGGGCTGCAGGGGCTGCAGCAGGCCAGCGTCGAGGAAATTGCTAAAGTACCGGGCATCTCTCACGGTCTGGCAGAAAAGATCTTCTACTCGTTGAAACATTAGGGGCTCTGTAGCAACATAGGGCTAATTTTTACTTACAACAGATAGTTACCCGTCACTATGCAATTTAATATCCCTACGTTGCTTACTCTGTTTCGCGTCATCCTCATCCCGTTCTTTGTGCTGGCGTTTTATCTCCCCTTTAGCTGGGCGCCGTTTGCCTGCGCGTTAATTTTCTTTGTCGCCGCCGTGACCGACTGGTTTGATGGTTTTCTGGCTCGTCGCTGGAATCAGAGCACCCGGTTTGGCGCCTTCCTGGACCCGGTGGCGGATAAAGTCATGGTGGCTATCGCCATGGTGCTGGTTGCCGAGCACTATCACACCTGGTGGGTCACGCTGCCGGCGGCGACCATGATCGCGCGTGAAATTATTATTTCGGCACTGCGCGAATGGATGGCTGAGCTGGGGAAACGCAGCAGCGTGGCGGTCTCGTGGATTGGCAAAGTTAAAACGACCGCACAGATGGCCGCCCTGGTATGGATGCTGTGGCGTCCTTATCCATGGGTAGAGTGGGCCGGGATCGCGCTTTTCCTCGTGGCGGCGGTGCTGACGCTGTGGTCGATGCTGCAGTATCTGAACGCGGCGCGCGGCGATTTGCTTGATCAGTGATCGTTTCGCCGTTATTTTCAGCAAACGATGCAAAGTTGCGAAAAATACCGTTGACTCACCGCGAGAGATAAGTAGAATGCAACGCATCGAACGGCGGCACAGTCTTCCAGACGATAACAAAATCAAGTGATTAGCAAATAACTTGATAATGCGGGAATAGCTCAGTTGGTAGAGCACGACCTTGCCAAGGTCGGGGTCGCGAGTTCGAGTCTCGTTTCCCGCTCCAGATTAACAGCATCGGCAGTAGCGGGTGCTTCAGTATTAAAGGCGCGTTAGCAAAGCGGTTATGTAGCGGATTGCAAATCCGTCTAGTCCGGTTCGACTCCGGAACGCGCCTCCACTTTCTATCCCGAGCCCGGATGGTGGAATCGGTAGACACAAGGGATTTAAAATCCCTCGGCGTTCGCGCTGTGTGGGTTCAAGTCCCACTCCGGGTACCATTGGGATAAAAGCAGAATAATCAAAGCAATAAGCAGTGTCGTGAAACCACCTACGGGTGGTTTTTTTGTTTCAAAACCACCCATTTCATAATATCACTTCATACTAGTTTTCTTGTCCACCTTGCTCTTCCCCCAGGATAACCGCACCCGGCTAAACCGTCGCGCCTCGTGGAATAATGTCGTTGGGATGATTTCGCTCCCCCAAACCGGCAGGGGGAGGCAAATCGATACTCTGCGTGCCAGAGGCCGGAGGTGAAACCGTCTCTAGAGTTCGAGGTTGAACGAAAGGACTTTAGATATAATTACCATCTCATCCGTAAGCGAGGAGAATTTTCCGGTAAATCTTTCTTCAGACTCAGGTGTCAAACTATATAGTGAATAATTTTCACCCGAAGATATACGCTCCAGTTGAAGATAGGCGGGTTTCTGCAAGGCAAAAGCCAACAGATAGAAATTAGTCGTGTGGTGAGAAAGTTCAGTGACTAATTCAGGGAGTTGCTTTGCTATATCTATTTCCTCTCTACAGCAAATCACAAAAAGCTTCCCTTCTTTGCTTTTTAATATGTTTCTGAATCTTTTAACCGCGCGGACGTAATACTCATAATCAGCAGGAGTATTTGGGTCGCGATGCGTGAATATATCATTCAGACGATATTTTTCTTTGTATTTATTGTGGTGTGCTCCGGGTTCTCGCGACTGGCGACGTAATGAGCTGTACTCATTTTTATCTAAAAATGAGGTAAAATCATCCCTCAGGCAGTCGATAATCATCGCCGGACAGGAAAATAGCCAGTCAAAAGGCAGTGATATCTTTTTCAGGTTGAATTTTTTCAATGTCCATGAAGTTAAACAATGGCTGCCCAGGGAGACAATATGTTTGACGTGCATTGAATCATCAGGAGCACTCTCTGTTAACGCTTGTGGTGTGTAACTGAATTTATCAGATGACATTCTGGATTTCGTGAAAGCAATAAACTCGTCGCTATGCATCAGCGATGAGTTAAGAAGTTCTGCTGATTCTGCAAGTGACTTATTAGCAATGGCGTTGAGGTAGTTTTTCAGACCATCGCTATCTGCCGGTCGACCGAGTAGCATTTTATAGGTTGTTTTTATTAGATGTATTTTTAGGTATTTTTCTTTAATGTCATATCTCATTTTTTATCCAATTGAAGCTGTAGTCTTTCTTTATTTTATTGCTGCTAAAACAGGTAGGCATACAAATTGTATGGGATTATGTCAAATAGACAGGATATTGGCAATCGAGGAAATACGGGCGGCTACAGAGGACGCGGTTATTGAAGACGCTCGCCAGAATCTACGGATCCTGATGCCTGAACTGACAGGGAAAATATCCCGGAGGAGAGCATCGCACGCAGGCGAATGAATACATCACGCTCAGCGGCGATCGTTCATTTGTCCCAGGACAAAACGATCTCTCCTTGCTACTATCAACCGGACTTTTATCCCAGCCTGCCGGAGGCATCATGTTCACAGGGCTTTGCGCATTTCCGTTGACGCCGCTGCATCAGCAGCATCTTGATGAAAAGGCGTTTATCCGTATTCTCTCTCGTCTTACCGATACCGGAGTCGACTCTCTGGGCATCTTAGGCTCGACCGGCAGCTACGCGTATCTGAATCGTGAGCAGCGCAAGCGGGTGGTGCAGGTGGCGAAAGCGCATGTTGGGTCGATCCCGATGATGGTTGGCGTCGGCGCCATCGCTACCAGCGAGGTGCTGCGCCTGGTGGAGGATGCCCAGCAGGCCGGGGCGGATGCGTTATTACTGCCGATGATGTCCTATCAGCCGCTTTCTGCGGAGGAGATCTTTGCCTTCTACGAAGAGGTCTGTCGGCACGTCTCGGTTCCGGTTTGCCTGTATGACAATCCCCGCACCACTCACGTCACGCTGGCGGATGAGCTGCAGGGGCGCATCGCTGCCTTGCCGGCCATCGCCTCGATTAAAATTCCCGGCTTGCCTGAGCCGCAGGCGAGTGAGCGGGTGGCAACGCTACGCCGTCATCTTCCTGCCCGCGTTACGCTTGGCGCCAGCGGCGATGCCCTGGCGACGGCGGGATTGCAGGCCTGTTGCCAAGTCTGGTACTCGGTTTGCGGCGGGCTCTTTCCCCAGCTTTCAGGGGCGCTGGTAAGGGCGATTCGTTCTGGTGACGCGGCACGGGTTGCGGCGCTGAATGCGCAGCTGGCCCCTCTCTGGCGATGCTTTGACCGCTATGGCGGCAGCCTGCGGGTAATCGCCAGCGCGGCGGCCATTCTGGGGCTGTGCGACCCTGACTGCCTTCCCCGCCCCTTGCTGCCGTTAGGGGAGGAGGCCATTCGCGACGTGGCGGCGGCGCTGCACGGCCTGGCCTGATGGGCATGGGCCGTGCAGCGCCTGGTGGCTTTCTGTCGGCAATTCGGCTACTGTAGGCCCGATTTTTACCATGCGAGCCTGTGAATGAATACCGGACCTTTAAACGAAAACGAACTGGAATGGCTGGACGAGACGCTGGCGAAATACGCCACCGAAGGCGCTATTCTGGATGTGTCTGAACTGGATGGCCTGCTGACGGCTATTCTCTCTGCGCCGACCGATATCGAACCAGCTCAGTGGCTGGTGGCGATCTGGGGCGGGGCGGATAATGTGCCGCGCTGGGCCAACGACCGCGAGCGCGATCGCTTTGTCGATCTGACGCTGCAGCATATGAGCGACATCGCTGAACGCCTGGAGTCCTATCCCGATCAGTTCGAACCGCTGTTTGGCACCCGCGAAGCGGAAGGTCAGGAGCTGACGATCGTCGAAGAGTGGTGCTTTGGCTACCTGCGCGGCGTAGCGCTGAGCGACTGGTCGATGCTGCCCGCTGAACTTCAGCCGGCGCTGGACGCTATCGCGCTCCACGGCAGCGAAGCGCAGTTTACCGCGCTGGATAATCTGACGGCGGATGAGTTTATCGACAGCATCGAGCGTATCACGCCGGCGGCGCTGGCGCTTTACCAGTACTGGATGGCGAATCCCCAGCCGGTGGTGGTTCCGCAGCCGGTCAGAAATGAGGCGAAGGTCGGACGCAACGATCCCTGCCCGTGCGGGAGCGGAAAAAAGTATAAGCAGTGCTGCTTAGCAAAATAAAACCTGGGGGCCAGCCGGCCCCTTTTTTATCCCACCGCAGGCAGCAGTCCGGCGACGATACTGAACTGAATCGCCACAATACCGATCCCGCACAGCAGAACCAGCCACAGCGCCGGCGCGCCGCCGACCACCCGCCAGGCAGCCTGCGGATGTTGTCGGCGGCTCTTCATTGCCAGCAGGGCAGGCAACATCAGGGCCAGCACGGCGAGTGCCACCCCGGCGTAGCCCAGGGCCATAACAAAACCGCGGGGATAGAACAGGGCGAACGCCACCGGCGGCAGGAAGGTGATCGCGCCGCTCTGCAGACGTCCGCTGACGCTGTTTTTGCGTTGAAACACATCGGCCAGGTAATCAAACAAGCCGAGCGAGACGCCGAGGAATGAGGTCGCCAGCGCGAGGTCGGCAAACAGGTGTACGGCCAGCTCCACGTGCGGCGACGCCACCACTTCGCGGATCGCCTCCAGCAGACCGTTCAGACCGGCGTTTTTGGCCAGCAGCGCGGTAAAAGCGGGAGGGTTGATACTCCCCAGCGTCGCCAGCTGCCAGAAAATATAAGCCACCAGCGGAATAAAGCTGCCGATAATAAATACCCGGCGCAGTTTACGGATATCGCCGCCAAGATAGCTGACGATGCTCGGCACACTGCCGTGAAAACCAAAGGAGGTAAAGATCACCGGAATGGCGGACAGGGCCAGGCCTTGCTCAACCGGCAGCGTCAACAGATTGACCTGATGAATATGCGGCATCAGTAGCGCCAGCATAATCACCAGAAAGATGATTTTGGCGCTGAACAGGAAGCGATTGAATAAGTCGACCAGCGAGGTACCGATGCACACCACCGCCCCGCCCAGCGCCGTAAACAAAAGTACGCCGGCCGCCGGCGGCAGCTGCCAGTCCAGCCACTGGTTGAGGCTGGAGGCGAGCAATTCACCGGCGCCACTGATATAGGCCGCCGTGAGGGCATACAGCAGAAACAGCATGCAGAACCCGGTAACCCACTGCCCGTAACGGCCCAGATAGCGTGCGGCCAGGGAACCGAGCCCCATGTCGGCAGGCACGTGCTGGTAGACTTCCAGCAGCAACAGGGCGGTATAGCACATCAACGCCCACAAGGTGAAAAGTAAACCCAGCGTGACGGCAAACCCGACGCCGGCGGCGGCCAAGGGCATCGCCAACATTCCTGCACCGATAGTGGTGCCAGCTACGATTAAAATACTGCCCAGAGTGCGGTTTTTCACGCTTTTCGCTATCCCTACAGCTAATAACAATAAATTATGCCGCGCAGAGTAGGGGATATTACAGCATTCGTCAAATGAGGGTTACAAGTACTGTAATTTTATCTTTACGCATTTAAGGGTGCGAAAGCCTGCGCTGGCGCAAGGCGCCGATGGCATGGCTGGCCTAAGCTGGTGGTTTTCAGGAGGGGTTATGTCTTCTATTCATGGTCATGAAGTTTTACAGATGATGCTCGCCTCGGGTGAGTCCTGGACGGTCGCCTCGCTGGAGGCCGCCATTCGCCGCCGCTTTGGCGAAGAGGCGCGGTTTCACACCTGTTCAGCAGAGCATCTAAGCGCCGCAGAGCTGGTGGCGTTTTTAGAGAAAAAAGGCAAATTTATTGCCAGAGAGGAAGGTTTTACTACCGCAGAAAATAAGATTTGCCGGCATTAAAATGGCCGCGACACGGGGGTGTCGCGGCGCGGAAGATTAATTCTGTGTGTCGAGGGTCGCCAGTTCTTTATCGATAAAGTACAGACCTTCGCCACTTTTTCCAACGAGGGTCAGTTTATCAATCACCGATTTAAATAATTTCTCTTCTTCGTGCTGTTCAGCGACATACCACTGCAGGAAATTAAAGGTCGGGTAATCCTGACTGGTCATGGCGGCGTGCGCCAGTTCATTAATTTTTTGCGTGATCAGCTGCTCGTGCTCATAGGTCTGGCGGAACAGCTCGTCCAGTGAGGCATATTCGGCAAACGGGGAGGCGATCGCGTTGATGCGCGGCAGGCTACCGGTGTCGGTCAGGTAGTCGAACAGGCGCTGCATATGGGTCATCTCTTCCTGGGCATGGCGACGCAGGAAGGCCGCAGCCCCTTCAAAACTGTGGTAACTGCACCAGGCGCTCATCTGCTGATAAAGAAGAGAAGAATAAAGTTCAAGATTCATCTGTTCATTCAGTTTGTCGATCATTTCCGTTTTCAGCATTGTCGCGCTCCTGGAATTAAAAAATAGATGTTATCGGCTGCCACTATAATTTGTTATTTAATTATTTGCAAAAAGTAAATTTAAAAATGTTTTATTTAAAATGCTAATGGGAATAACACGCATTGGCAATTTAATAATAAATGAGAATGGTTTTAATTTATTATTAATTGTGGTGGAAAATGGTATGACCGGCCAACGGGCTGCGAGGTAGAGCGCGCGAGGTGAGGGGGGCATGCCTGGGGGCGGGGACCTGGCGACTGGACTGGCGGAGAGGGCGAAAGTGTGAAGCGCTGCGTAATTTTTAAAACAACTTTTCATAAAATTTGAAAGTTTGTTTTCCAGGTAGTAGAGTGCAGTCAACGCCAATGACATTCTGCGGGCAGGCCCGCACAGCATTCAGGAGAGTAAACCATGAAGATTGCACTGATGATGGAGAACAGCCAGGCGAACAAAAACGCCATCATCCTTAAGGAGCTTAGCGCCGTTGCTGACGAAAAAGGATTCCCGGTGTTCAACGTCGGCATGAGCGATGAGCACGATCATCATCTGACCTACATTCACCTCGGGATCATGGCCAGCATCCTGCTGAATTCGAAAGCGGTCGACTTCGTGGTCACCGGCTGCGGTACCGGTCAGGGGGCGCTGATGTCGCTGAATATTCACCCGGGCGTGGTCTGCGGCTACTGTATCGATCCGGCGGACGCGTTCCTGTTTGCTCAGATCAACAATGGTAATGCGCTGTCCCTACCGTTTGCCAAAGGTTTCGGCTGGGGCGCGGAGCTGAATGTACGCTTTATCTTTGAAAAAGCGTTTACCGGCCGCAACGGCGAAGGTTATCCGCCGGAGCGCAAAGAGCCGCAGGTGCGAAATGCCGGGATCCTCAACCAGGTTAAAGCGGCAGTGGTAAAAGAAAACTATCTCGACACCCTGCGCGCCATCGATCCGGAGCTGGTGAAAACCGCGGTATCCGGCCCACGCTTCCAGCAGTGCTTCTTCGAAAACTGTCAGGATAAAGCCATCGAAGCCTTCGTTCGCCAGATCGTCGGTTAACAGTCATCAGGGCCAGCGCCGCTGGCCCTTCCATCATTATTTCTTCTTCTCCGACACGCTGCTGCCGGCCGTTTTGGCCAGATGCAGGCTGTCGATCATCCCTACCAGACAGATCACCGCGATAAAGACAAACGACAGACGAAAGCTGATCCCCGGCAGCGTGGAAAGGTGCAGCCAGTCGCCGACCTGCTCGCCCAGGCGAATGCCAATCGCCCCGAGCGTGATCCCCAGCCCCACCGCCAGCTGCGACGCGGTACTGAACAGCGTATTGGCATCACTCATCTGCGCGGCGGGGACATCGGCAAAGGCCAGCGTGCTTACGCCCGTAAACTGGATCGAGCGAAATACCCCGCCGAGATAAAGGATTAACATGATGGCCCAGACCGGCGTCTGCGGCGTGAGCAGCGCACAGGCCAGCAGTGAACAGACGTTCAGTGCACCGTTGATCAACAGCAGTCGGCGAAAGCCCAGCCAGCGGATCAGCGGCGTGGTGGCGGGTTTGATGGTCAAATTGCCGACAAACACCGCCAGCACCAGCAGGCCGGAGTGGAAGGGATCCATGCCGAACCCTACCTGAAACAGCAGCGGCAGCAGAAAGGGGACCGCGCTGATGGAGGAGCGGAACAGCGAGCCGCCATACATCGTCACCCGGAACGTTGGCACCTGCAGGGCGTCGAGACGAACCATGGGCGCCGTCGCCCGGCGGAAGTGGCGTATAGCATATGTCAGACAGCCGAAGCCAAGCACGGCGAGAGCCAGCGTCGGCCAGATCTGCGGCTGGCGATCGCCGAGCCGTTCCATCGCGGTGACCAGACTGACCATCGCGACTGCGGTGGTGATAAAGCCGGTGAGATCGAAGGAGCGCCGTTCCGTTTCGCGAATATCAGGGATAATGCGCAGCGCAAGGATGATGGCTGCGAGGCCCAGCGGGACATTGATAAAGAAGATCCAGTGCCAGCTGGCGTAGCGGGTGATAAAGCCGCCCAAAGGCGGGCCGATAATGGGGGCCACCAGCGCCGGCCAGGTGAGGGTAGCGATGGCTTTGATCAGCAGGTGTTTCGGCGTGGTTCGCAGTACCGCCAGGCGACCGACAGGGACCATCAGCGCGCCTCCGATCCCCTGCAGGATACGCATGGCGACAAAAGTATGCACCTCGGTGGAGAGGCCGCAGAAGACCGAGGCAAGGGTAAAGATCGCCAGGGCGAGGGTAAAAATAGCGCGGGCGCCGAAGCGATCGGCGATCCAACCGCTGGCCGGGATCAGTACCGCGAGGGTGATCAGATAGGCGCTGATGCCGATATTCAGCTCGACCGCGGTGACGCCAAAATCTTTCGCCATATCGGGCAGCGCGGTGGCGATCACCGTCCCGTCGAGAAACTCCATAAAAAAAGCACCGGCCACCAGCAGCGCAGGCGCTGAAAAAGCACGTTCGTCTCTGGAAGAGATCGCGGTATTCATGTTGTCACTGCCATCAAGAATGTGAGCCTGAGCAAAGCGGCAGGAGAAGTTCCGCCAGCCAGTAGGGTAGATAAAAAAACCTGCGACGGCAGGTTTTTTTATCTGTGAAAATTTAGGGTACTATTACGCTCCTGAAAAAAGGAGTAATTAATGTCTCAACATCTTACCGAACACGATGAGCTGGTTTCCGATGTGGTTGCTTGCCAGCTGGTTATCAAACAGATCCTTGATGTCATTGACGTCATTGCGCCCGTGGAAGTGCGTGAAAAAATGACTACTCAGCTGAAAGCTATCGACTTCGCCAGCCATCCGGCCTCTGCCGATCCGGTGACCCTTCGCGCGGTGCAAAAAGCGATCGCATTGATTGAGCTGAAGTTTACCCCGCAGGAAGAGACGCATTAATAACAGGCCTCGCCGTTTACCGGCGGGGCCTTCTTCTTTAATGGGAAACGACGGTCTGCGCAGGCGCAGGGGCAGCATCTTTGAACAATTTGCTGTTGCCCCAACACTCTTCGTAGCGATGACCGACCAGATCCTCCACGATAACTCGTACATCCGGCGCGATATCGCTGATTTTTCCGCCCGCTTTGATCCGCGCGACTTCCTGCAGCACCACCAGATGAGCTTTACGATCCAGCTTCATCTGCTTGCTGAAGACGATGGCGGCCAACGCTAACGCGATCACCCCGACGCAGAATACCACCGCGATAGCGGTCACCGCGCTTTCCGGTTGGCTGTGCGCTTTTGACTGGAAACCGTAGAAGCTCAGGATCGCCCCCATCGAGAACACCACAATCGAGCGCAGAATTTTCCCTGAGAAGGTCATGGCGCCGGCATAGATCCCTTCCCGACGGCGTCCGGTGTAGATCTCATCGACATCGGCCAGGAAGGTGTAAACGGTCCAGGGAATGTAGTAAACCCCGCCGGTACCCAGGCCGAACAGTACGGTAATGCCGAACATCAGCACCGTCGCCAGGCCTGACGGCAGATGGAAGAACCACAGCGAGGTATACAGCAGGACCGCGAAAATCACGATCCCCAGCGCCAGAATATAGGGTTTACTGAAGCCTTTTTTTACGCACAGGCCGATAAACAGCGCTGTAGAGATCAGTTGCAGAATCGAGTTCAGGCTATTCAGTCCGGCGACCATCGCCGGGTCGTGCTGAAGAACGAATATCACGAAATAGGTAAAGATGGAGGCAAACAGCCATTCAGCGCCAAACCCGCACAGGTACATACCAAGATGTTTGCGGAATACGCGCAGATAAAAGGTGGAACGCATGTCTTTTGCCAGCGACAGCAGGGTGCTCAGCAGCCCTTTCCTGGCGCTGGTTTCTATCTCTTCCTCGCGCTTTCGTTCCCAGCTGCAAAGCCACAGGCAGGAAATCGCGACGATGAGGATAACGCCGTAGGTCAGACCGGTGAGGAAGAAAGGGGTGGCAGAATCTTTGCCATACAGCAGAATGAACTGTCCGGGAATAAACGCCGCAAGGAAGTTGGCTAGCTTGCCGAAAATGGCTTTATAGCCGGTCAGTTTTGAGCGCAGCGAGAAATCATCGGTCATCTCTGTCGCCAGCGTTTCATAAGGCACCATGATAGAGGTGTAGATGATCTCAAACACCACATAGGTGCAGAGGTAGTACCAGAAACTCAGGCCTTCCACCCACAGCAGCGGGTAGAACATCATCAAGGGGATGCCGATCAGCAGAAAGAAACGCCGGCGGCCAAAGCGCTTGCCTAAGCGCGTTTTGCCAAAGTTATCGGTGAGATAGCCCATCAGCGGGTTGCTGATAGCATCGATGATGCTGGCGACGGAGAAGATAAATGAGGCCTCGATCAGCGTCAGGCCGCAAAAAGTCGTATAAAAATAGAGCAGCCAGGCGCCGCTTATCGCCAGCGCGCCACTCCCCAACAGATTACCACCGCCGTAAGCTAACTGATGGCGTAACAAGATCGGTCTTCCCTGCAGCCCTTCAGGGGCTGAAGCCGTATATCTAGCCATAAAAAAATAAACCTCGTGTTTTATATTTTTGAAACACTGTTTTTATATTTCTTTGTGGCTTGATAAAAAGTGACCGCGCTCACTAATCCCTGAGAAGGGGTAACGGTGACGAGGGAATGCGATCGCGTTAAAACTTTTTTATTCTATTGGGGAATAAATGAGGTGGAAAAATTGACATAACTGATTTAAAGCGAGAGACGGGGCAGCGTGGGCACGCTCCCCCTGACAGAGCGAAAATGACTGACTAATGCGGCTTCCGTGGTTCTCCGACCAATGCCATCAGACGCCGATCGGTCTGCTCCATTCCGAGACCAGCTTTATCGGCATTGCGGATTTCCTCAAGCACGCTTTGCAACAGCAGACCATCCTGTTGCTGCTCTTCCGCCAGCAGCGTCAGAAATCGCCAGGTGTTGTCGTCGCTTTGTGCCCTGGCTTCTTCGGCAAGACCGCTCAGCATACTGCTTCGCTGTTGGTAATCGTTCAGGGTTTGGGTAAACAGATCTTCCAGCGAGGTGCATTCGGGATTACAGGCGCGGTCGGGATTCACTATCGGCCAGCTGCCGGCTTTTTTCAGATAGTCAAATACGCGCATGGTGAGGGTAATGCTGCTTTGCGCGCGGGTGCGCAAAAATGTCGCGGCGCCGTCGAAGCGATGCCGGGCACACCACTCGCTTAAGTTCAGGTAAACGTTAGAGGCGTGAAACTCAAGATTCATCTGGGTGTTTAGCTTTTGTGCCATTCCTGGAACTGCCATAAAAAAATATCCTTATTAACCGGGAAGGGGTTACTGATGCGTGTCGACAGATCCTGCGGATAACCACAAGATAAAATAGTGACACGCGGCACTGTTGCAGAATAATAAAACTCTACACATTCCGTATGAGTCGGGTATTTTTTCCATTTGCCGACGATTTAAGAATACTCGCTCAACGGAATTAAGAAAACTCTCAATCGCGGTAATTTACGTTTTGTTACACCATTATTTTTAGAGGGTATCTGGACTGAAATCATGTGCCGTTGGCCGGGGCTTGCTGGCATCGCGTTAGTGATAAGTTATAGGTATTTGACTACGAAATTTGTCGTAGAACAGAGCGGAATAAGTTATTTCAAGCGTAATGTTTCTGGCTAATGATCATTATTTTTATTTTTTGTTGCAGGCTTTTATTTGAAGCGGAATATTTTTTCAATTCGGTATTAATTACGGAAAAGATCCGTTTTTTCGCGATATTAAGCGGTCCCGGTCGCCCGGCGATACGGGGCTGTTGTCACTTAAGAGGCACAGAGGCGAGCGCCCTTTACGAGGCCGGCAATCGCCGGGGATAACAGCGCTGTAACCCTCTGTTAAACATCCTCTGACATCACAAGGATAAGTCTGCTGGTGGTATAGATGATCCTGCTATAGCCCGGTAAAATTGTATGACAATTGTGTCATTTTTTATGTCATTTTTTGCTAAATGTATGCACGCAATTACTGTAATTCCGCGATGTGATAATGCTCTCGTATGGAGAAATAATTTCCGGGTATTACTACTCTAACAACGGCAGTGGGGAATGCGATTTTTCTAATGCCTTGTTTTGATGCCGATAAAATTGTTAATTCCGATTTTTCCCTACATGAAAGCGAATTAAAGCTGGAGTTTACCATGCACAAATTTACTAAAGCGCTGGCGGCCATTGGTCTCGCTGCGGTTATGTCACAATCAGCTATGGCGGAAAATTTGAAACTGGGTTTTCTGGTGAAGCAGCCGGAAGAGCCATGGTTCCAGACTGAGTGGAAATTTGCTGATAAAGCAGGAAAAGATTTAGGGTTTGACGTCATTAAAATTGCGGTTCCGGATGGTGAGAAAACCCTCAACGCAATCGACAGCCTGGCAGCCAGCGGCGCGAAGGGCTTTGTCATCTGTACCCCCGATCCCAAGCTCGGGTCGGCGATTGTCGCCAAAGCGCGCGGCTATGACATGAAGGTCATTACCGTCGATGACCAGTTCGTCAATGCGAAAGGCAAACCGATGGAGAGCGTACCGCTGGTGATGATGGCGGCCAGCGAAATCGGCGCCCGCCAGGGGCAGGAACTCTATAAAGAGATGCAAAAACGCGGCTGGGATGTTAAAGACACCGCGGTGATGGCTATCACCGCCGATGAGCTGGACACCGCCCGTCGTCGCACCACCGGCTCCATCGATGCCCTGAAGGCAGCCGGCTTCCCGGACGCGCAAATCTACCGCGTGCCGACAAAATCTAACGATATCCCGGGGGCGTTTGACGCCGGTAACTCCATGCTGGTCCAGCACCCGCAGGTGAAACACTGGCTGATCGTGGGGATGAACGACAACACCGTGCTCGGCGGCGTGCGTGCCACTGAAGGCCAGGGCTTTAAAGCACCGGATGTGATTGGCATCGGCATCAACGGTGTGGATGCGGTCAACGAACTGTCGAAGGCGCAACCGACCGGCTTCTATGGTTCCCTGCTGCCAAGCCCGGATATTCATGGCTATAAAACCAGCGAAATGCTCTACAACTGGGTCACTAAGGGCGTTGAGCCGCCGAAGTTCACGGCGGTGACCGATGTGGTGCTGATTACCCGCGATAACTTCAAAGAAGAGCTGGCGAAAAAAGGGCTGTAACAGCCCGGTTGAACTGGCCCCCGCCGCGGCGGGGGCTGAGTGCTGAAGAGCGGAGTCGTTATGCAACAGTCTACCCCTTATCTCTCATTTCGCGGCATCACCATGACGTTCCCTGGCGTAAAGGCTTTGTCCGATATCAGTTTTGACTGCTACCCCGGACAGATCCACGCGCTGATGGGTGAAAATGGCGCAGGCAAATCGACGCTGCTGAAAATTCTCAGCGGCAACTATATTCCGACCGCTGGCCACCTGCAGATCGGCGGCCAGCAGATGGCGTTCAGCAATACCATGGAGGCGCTGAACGCCGGCGTGGCGATTATCTACCAGGAGCTGCATCTGATCCCGGAGATGACCGTCGCCGAAAATATCTATCTTGGCCAGCTACCGCACAGAGGCGGTATCGTCAACCGATCGTTGCTCAACTATGAGGCCCGCCTGCAGCTGGAACATCTGGGGCTGGATATCGATCCGGAGACGCCGCTGAAGTATCTCTCTATAGGCCAGTGGCAGATGGTGGAGATTGCCAAAGCGCTGGCGCGCAATGCCAAGATCATCGCTTTCGATGAACCGACCAGTTCGCTCTCCGCCCGCGAGATAGACAATCTGTTTCGCGTTATCCGCGAACTGCGGGAGGAGGGGCGAGTCATCATCTATGTTTCGCACCGGATGGAAGAAATTTTTGCCCTCAGCGATGCCATCACCGTCTTTAAGGATGGCCGCTATGTCTGCACTTTTGACGATATGCCGAGCGTCAGTCATGACGCCCTGGTTCAGGCGATGGTGGGGCGCAATCTGGGCGATATATACGGCTGGAAACCTCGCCCCTATGGCGAAGAGCGGCTGCGTCTGGAGGAGGTCAAAGCACCGGGCGTGCGTACGCCGGTCAGCCTCTCGGTACGCAGTGGCGAAATCGTCGGCCTGTTCGGGCTGGTGGGCGCCGGGCGCAGCGAACTGATGAAAGGCTTATTTGGCGGCACCCGGATCACCGGCGGTCAGGTGTATATCGATGGCCAGCCCGTCGACATTCGTAAACCGGCCCAGGCCATCCAGGCCGGGATGATGCTGTGCCCGGAAGATCGCAAAGCAGAGGGGATTATTCCGGTTCACTCCGTACGCGACAATATCAATATCAGCGCCCGGCGCAAGCATATTCACGCTGGCTGCCTGATCAACAACGCCTGGGAGGCAGACAATGCCGATCAGCATATCCAGTCGCTGAACATTAAAACGCCTGGCCCGGAACAGCTGATCATGAACCTGTCGGGCGGCAACCAGCAGAAAGCGATCCTTGGCCGCTGGCTGTCGGAAGAGATGAAGGTGATCCTGCTCGATGAGCCCACCCGCGGCATCGACGTCGGCGCCAAACATGAAATTTACAACGTGATATATGGCCTCGCCGCCTCAGGTGTTGCCGTGGTGTTTGCCTCCAGCGACCTGCCGGAAGTGCTGGGCGTCGCTGACCGCATCGTGGTGATGCGCGAGGGGCAAATCGCCGGCGAACTGCTGCATGACGAAGCCAATGAACAGCAGGCGTTAAGCCTTGCGATGCCAAAAGTGAGTCAGGCTGTCGCCTGAGTAAGGAGTAAATGATGTCATCTGTGACTACGTCTGGCGCTACCCGCTCTGCCTTTAGCTTTGCCCGCATTTGGGATCAGTTTGGCATGCTGGTGGTGTTTGCTGTGCTGTTTATCGGCTGCGTAATTTTTGTGCCCAACTTTGCCTCATTCGTCAATATGAAGGGGCTGGGGCTGGCGATCTCGATGTCCGGAATGGTGGCCTGCGGCATGCTCTTCTGCCTGGCCTCCGGCGATTTTGACCTGTCGGTGGCGTCGGTTATCGCCTGTGCCGGGGTCACTACCGCAGTGGTGATTAACCTGAGCGAAAGCCTGTGGCTGGGGATTGCCGCCGGCCTGCTGCTGGGCGCGGTCAGTGGTCTGGTCAACGGCTTTGTCATTGCGCGCCTGAAGATTAACGCCCTGATCACCACCCTCGCGACGATGCAAATCGTCCGGGGCCTGGCCTACATTATCTCCGACGGGAAAGCGGTGGGGATCGAAGATGAGCGCTTCTTCACTCTCGGCTACGCCAACTGGTTTGGTCTGCCGGCGCCAATCTGGCTGACGGTCGCCTGCCTGGTGGTTTTCGGATTATTACTAAACAAAACCACCTTTGGCCGTAATACGCTGGCTATTGGCGGCAATGAAGAGGCGGCGCGTCTGGCCGGGGTCCCGGTGGTGCGCACCAAGATTATTATCTTTGTGCTCTCCGGTCTGGTATCGGCCGCCGCGGGGATCATTCTGGCGTCGCGGATGACCAGCGGCCAGCCGATGACCTCCATTGGCTATGAGCTGATTGTTATTTCAGCCTGCGTGCTGGGCGGGGTATCGCTGAAGGGCGGGATCGGCAAGATCTCCTACGTGGTCGCCGGGATCCTGATCCTCGGGACCGTGGAGAACGCGATGAACCTGCTGAACATCTCGCCTTTCTCACAATACGTCGTGCGCGGTGTGATCCTGCTGGCGGCGGTGATTTTTGACCGCTACAAACAAAAAGCCAAACGCGCGGCCTGATTTCAGGCATAACTTTTAAGTCTACAGAGTAATTACCGCCAGCGCCCGTTTCGCTGGCGGTAACTATCAAAAATGGCGAGGTTGGTCACACTGTCTATACTTACATGGCTAACATATAATTAACAACCAGCTTCGGCTGGCCATGATAAGGAGGAAACAGGGTGGATAACCAGATATCTGTACCGCCTGCGCTAACCGGAAACTACGCTTTTTTCTTTGACCTCGACGGTACTCTTGCCGATATCCAACCGCACCCCGATCAGGTGGTGATACCCGACAACACGCTGCAGGCGCTCAACGCGCTGGCCCAGCAGCAGGGTGGGGCGGTGGCATTGATTTCAGGGCGCTCAATGGCTGAACTTGACGCGCTAACCCATCCCTGGCGGCTACCGCTGGCCGGCGTTCACGGGGCAGAACGCCGTGATATCAATGGTAAAACCTATATCGTTTCTCTGCCGTCGGCGCTGCGCGATGAAATCGCGACTGAGCTGACCTCGGCGCTGCAGGGGCTCCCCGGCTGCGAGCTGGAGAGTAAGGAGATGGCCTTCGCGCTGCACTACCGCCAGGCTCCGCAGCAGCAGAGCGCAGTACTGGAGCTGGCTCAGCGCATCGTTCAGCGCTACCCGCTGCTGGCACTGCAGCTGGGTAAATGTGTGGTGGAGATTAAACCCCGCGGAGTGAACAAAGGGGAGGCGATCAGCGCCTTCATGCAGGAGGCGCCGTTTGCCGGCCGCGAACCGGTTTTTGTCGGCGATGATTTGACCGATGAGGCGGGATTTAGCGTGGTTAATCAACTGCAGGGAATGTCGGTAAAAGTCGGCGCCGGGGAAACTCAGGCGCACTGGCGGTTGGCGGATGCCGCCGCTGTAAGGACGTGGTTGCAACATTTGGCGTATGACGCGCAAACCGAAAGGAGGGATGACCATGAGTCGTTTAGTCGTAGTCTCTAACCGTATCGCCTTACCGGACGATAAAAAATCGAGCGCTGGCGGTCTGGCCGTCGGCATCCTGGGGGCACTGAAAGCGGCGGGGGGTCTGTGGTTTGGCTGGAGCGGCGAAATTGGCGATGACCAGCAGCCGCTGAAGCAGGTCTCCCGCGGAAATATCTCCTGGGCGTCGTTCAACCTGAATGAACGGGACCATGATGAATATTACAACCAGTTTTCCAACGCCGTGCTGTGGCCGGCCTTCCACTATCGTCTTGACCTGGTCAGCTTCCAGCGCGAAGCCTGGGAGGGATATCTGCGGGTCAACGCGATGCTGGCCGACAAGCTTCTGCCGCTGATCGAGCCAGACGATACGCTGTGGATCCATGATTACCATCTGCTGCCGTTCGCCAGTGAACTGCGTAAGCGCGGAGTGAACAACCGGATCGGCTTTTTTTTGCATATTCCATTCCCGACGCCGGAGATTTTTAACGCGCTACCGCCGCATGCCGAGCTGCTGGAGCAACTGTGCGATTACGATCTGCTGGGCTTCCAGACCGAAAGCGACAGAACCGCCTTTCTTGACAGCATTGCCATGCAGACCCGGCTCTCCGATCTCGGGGACAAACGCTATCAGGCATGGGGTAAGGCGTTCAGTACCGAGGTTTATCCGATTGGGATCGATCCGGACGAAATTACGCGCAACGCCAAAGGCCCGCTGCCGCCGAAGCTGGCCCAGCTGAAGAATGAGCTGAAAAATGTGAAGAATATCTTCTCCGTGGAGCGGCTTGACTACTCGAAAGGGTTGCCGGAGCGATTCCTCGCCTATGAGACGCTGCTTGAGAAGTACCCTCAACATCATGGCAAGATCCGTTATACCCAGATCGCGCCCACTTCCCGTGGCGATGTACAGGCCTATCAGGATATTCGTCACCAGCTGGAAACGGCAGCCGGACGCATCAATGGCCAGTTTGGCCAGCTTGGCTGGACCCCGCTCTACTACCTGAACCAGCATTTTGACCGTAAGCTGCTGATGAAGGTCTTCCGCTACTCTGACGTCGGGCTGGTGACGCCGCTGCGTGATGGCATGAACCTGGTGGCGAAAGAATACGTCGCAGCGCAGGATCCGGATAACCCCGGGGTGCTGGTCCTGTCGCAGTTTGCCGGGGCGGCGCAGGAGCTGACCAGCGCGCTGATCGTCAACCCTTACGATCGCGATGAGGTTGCCACCGCGCTGGATCGTGCTCTCAGCATGCCGCTGCCGGAACGTATCGCCCGTCATTCCGCGATGCTGGACGTGATCAGAGAGAATGATATTCATAACTGGCAGGCGCGTTTTGTCGACGATCTGCAGCATATTTCGCCGCGCAGCGAGGAGAGCCGCCTGCGGGGGAAGATAGCCACCTTCCCTAAACTGGCCTAGTTCAGGAAAAGGGCTAACCGGCGTTAGCCCTTTTCAAGGGAAACCAGCAGAACATCGACGCCGCTACTGCCGACGATATTTTTCGCCGAGCAGGTGGCGCGCGAGAAAAGCGAGTGGTTGTGATTGCCGCAGATCACCAGATCAACCTTGTGCGACTGGCAAAAGTCTTTGACATGGTGACCCAGTTCGCCGCAGGCGATGGTCATTTTTTCTATCGGATAGTCCGCCTGACGTGCCAGCTCATTGAGAAACTCCCGCGTTTCTTCCTGCATCAGCTCACGCAGATTTTCCATCATCGGTGCGGCGAACTGGTTATACATTTCCGGATCCGTGGCGAAGGTAATAAAGCTCACTTTCGCGTTAACGGGGCGGGCAATCGACACCGCTTTTTTAATTAATATCTGACTCTCCGGCGTTGGCGCGACGGCAACCAGCAGATGTGAATAAGGCATCTGGTCTCCTTGAGATACGCGGAATAACCCTTCTTTCTTTACTCCTGTTTCCCCAGCGGCGCAAGGGTTGCTCCCGTGATTTGCGACGCTCTTCGCCAGTCCGTGTTTTCCTCACAAGATCACATAAATGAACCTACCTTTTTATTTAAAAGAAATGCTGTTTTATAAATGAGTGAAGTAGAGGCATCGTCTCTTTGTCATTTTGCCACCGGCAGTTGTTCCGTGGCAAAAACACAAAGGTAACGTCGTTTCACTGCTTTTAGTGTAGCCAGGTACCCACTCCCTTCCGGTGGCAAATCCGGAACGATTGTCGGCGTTCTTTTAATAAAAGACACAGGATCACGGCGATGAAAACACGAAAAATTGGACTGGCTAACTACCTGGCCTACGGCGCGGGCGATTTTCTCGGCGCCGGCACGACAGCACTAACTGCCGCATGGCTACTCTACTTTTACACGACCTTCTGCGGACTGACCCCAATTGAGGCCACGCTTATTTTTGCTGCTGCCCGCGTGCTGGATGCGGTGGTGAGCCCGCTGATGGGCTTTCTCACCGATAACTTCGGCACCACCTGGCTCGGAAAGCGCTTCGGCCGCAGAAAATTCTTTATTCTGCTCGGCATTCCGTGCGTATTCAGCTATTCAGCGATGTGGGTCGGCGAGATGGGCTTCTGGTACTACCTCGTCACCTATCTGCTGTTTGATATGGTTTACACCATGATTCTGGTGCCCTACGAAACGCTGGTGCCAGAGATGACCGATGACTTTAAACAGAAAACCAAATTTTCCGGCGCGCGCATCTCGATGGCGCAAATGTCGGCGATTTTAGCCTCCTTTCTGCCGGGGATCCTCCTCACCTGGCTCGGGAAAGACAATGCCAGCTCATTCTTTTATGCCAGTCTGGTGTTCTCGGTCCTGTGCGCGGTGATGCTGACCTTCGTCTGGTGCTTCACGTGGGAACGGCCGCGTGAGGCGTGGTCAGAGGCGGCGCTGCGGGCGGAAGCGGAAAAACAAAACTTAACCCTCGCTCAGAGCCTCAATCGCCTGGTGATTGAGCTAAGCTCCACGCTGCGGATAAAAATTTTCCGCCAGCACCTCGGCATGTATCTGGGGGGCTATATCGCCCAGGACGTCTTCAATGCCGTGTTTACCTACTACGTGGTCTTTGTCCTGATGCAGGAAGCCTCTGTCGCCTCGAATCTGCTCGGGACGATGGCCATCTTCCAGTTTATTGCGGTGATCGCCATGATCCCGTTGTGCATTCGCTTTGGCCCCGCGCCGTCCTACCGCATGGTGGTGGTCCTGTTTGGCCTGAGCTCGCTCTCGTATGCGCTGCTCTATTACGCCGGACTGAGCGACGTCTATTCCTTACTGCTGCTCATCTCTGCTGTCGCCGGACTGGGACGCGGCGGGATTAACTACGTACCGTGGAATACCTACACCTATATTGCCGACGTCGACGAGGCGATCACCGGCCAGCGCCGCGAAGGAATTTTTGCCGGCATCATGACGCTGACCCGCAAAGCCTCGCAGGCGGGGGCGGTCATGCTGGTGGGTATCATCATGCAGCTGTCGGGGTTTGTCTCCGGGCAAAAAATACAACCGCCAGGGGTGAGTCATACCATTTTGCTGATCCTCAGCGTCGGCACTCTGGTGGTGTTAGCCTGCGGCTTCCTCGTCTCGCTACGCTTCAAGCTCAACCTGCACACCCACAGCATCCTGCGCAGTGAAACCCTCAGAATGCGCGATCTCGGCAGTGCCCAGCCGGAACAGACCATTGCGGAACACCGCGCGGTGGTCGAAATGCTGGCGGGGATGCCTTACGACTGCCTGTGGGGCAATAACAATATTGGCTATCTGAATCGTCATAAACCTGCTGCCCCGGGGCTCACCCAGGGCGGCGCTTTAAATTCGACATACACCCGAGGTTAATAACATGAAAGTTTGGCCGGTCAAACATAGCCCATTACTGTGTCAGCCTGAGCGTTTTATCGCCCGCAGCGAACTGCAGGCACTGATCCGCAACGTGACGCAAAACCTGGTGAACATTAAGGATGAGAGCGGGCAATTTTTACTGCGCCTCGATGACGGGCGCGTGATCGATACCAAAGGCTGGGCCGGCTGGGAGTGGACCCACGGGGTTGGGCTGTACGGCATCTATCAGTATTATCAGCAAACCGGCGATATCGAGATGCGCGATATCATCGACCGCTGGTTTGCCGACCGCTTCGCCGAGGGGGCAACGACCAAAAACGTCAATACGATGGCCCCGTTCCTGACCCTGGCATACCGCTTTGAAGAGACCGGCCGGATGGCGTATCTGCCGTGGCTGGAGAGCTGGGCGGAGTGGGCGATGCATGAGATGCCGCGCACCGAGCAGGGCGGCATGCAGCACATGACCCTGGCGGAGGAGAACCATCAGCAAATGTGGGATGACACGCTGATGATGACCGTGCTGCCGTTAGCCAAAATTGGCAAGCTGCTTCACCGCCCACAGTATGTGGAGGAGGCGACCTACCAGTTCCTGCTCCATGTGCAGAACCTGATGGACCGGGAGACCGGGCTGTGGTTTCACGGCTGGAACTATGAGGGACGGCACAACTTTGCCCGGGCGCGCTGGGCGCGGGGCAACAGCTGGCTCACCATGGTGATCCCGGATTTTCTGGAGCTGGTGGATCTCCCCGAGGGGAACGCGGTACGGCGTTATCTGATGACGGTACTCGACGCACAGATTGCCGCCTTAGCAAAATGCCAGGACGACAGCGGCCTGTGGCATACCCTGCTGGACGATCCGCACTCTTATCCTGAGGCCTCCGCGACCGCCGGCTTTGCCTACGGCATTCTCAAAGCGGTGCGCAAGCGTTACGTCGGGCAGCACTATGCCGGGGTGGCTGAAAAAGCGATTCGCGGGATTGTGCAGAATATTTCGCCGCAGGGGGAGCTGCTGCAGACCTCGTTTGGCACCGGAATGGGGGCAGACCTTGATTTTTATCGCCAGATCCCGCTTACCTCGATGCCCTATGGCCAGGCGATGGCGATCCTTTGTCTGACGGAGTATCTGCGCAAGTATTTCTGAGCAGGGGCCCCGCTGACGGGGCGCCGAATAAAACTAACCCGGCTTTCGCCGGGTTGTTTGTTACATACGCTCTACGGTTTCGATACCCAGGGTATCGAGACCCAGCTTGAGGGTTTTCGCCGTCAGCAGCGCCAGCTTCAGGCGGCTGTTGCGGGTCTCTTCGCTTTCCGCGCTGAGGATCGGGCAATGCTCGTAGAAGCCGGAGAATAGCCCCGCCAGATCGTACAGGTAGGCGCACATCACGTGCGGCGTCCCTTCGCGAGCGACCACGGAGAGGGTCTCTTCAAACTGCAGCAGGCGCGCGGCCAGCTGGGCTTCGCGATCTTCGGCGATGACCACCGGCGCGTCGTTCATCGCGTTTTCGTCGATGCCGGCTTTGCGGAAGACGGAGAGCACGCGGGTATAGGCATACTGCATATACGGCGCGGTGTTGCCTTCGAACGCCAGCATATTATCCCAGTCAAAAACGTAATCGGTGGTGCGGTTTTTCGACAGATCGGCATATTTCACCGCGCCGATACCGACCACTTTCGCCAGATTTTCCAGCTCGTCAGCCGACATGTCCGGGTTCTTCTCCGCTACCAGGCGACGGGCGCGCTCCAGCGCTTCGTCCAGCAGATCGGCCAGCTTCACGGTACCGCCGGCGCGGGTTTTAAACGGCTTGCCGTCTTTCCCCAGCATCATACCGAACATATGGTGCTCCAGCGGCACAGAGTCCGGCACGTAGCCTGCTTTACGCACGATGGTCCACGCCTGCATCAGGTGCTGGTGCTGACGAGAGTCGATGTAATAGAGCACGCGGTCGGCGTGCAGCGTTTCATAGCGATACTTTGCGCAGGCGATATCGGTGGTGGTGTAAAGGTAGCCGCCATCCTTTTTCTGGATGATGACGCCCATCGGTTCGCCTTCCTTGTTTTTGTACTCATCAAGGAACACCACGGTGGCGCCTTCGCTCTCGACGGCCAGCCCTTTGGCTTTCAGATCGGCGACGATCCCCGGCAGCATCGGGTTGTACAGGCTCTCACCCATTACGTCATCGCGGGTCAGCGTCACATTCAGGCGATCGTAGGTGATCTGGTTTTGCGACATGGTGATGTCGACCAGCTTACGCCACATCTGCAGGAAGTACTGATCGCCGCCCTGCAGTTTAACCACGTAGCTACGTGCGCGCTCGGCGAAGGCTTCGTCTTCGTCGTAGTGCTTTTTCGCTTCGCGATAGAAACCCTCGAGGTCGGCCAGGGCCATCTCACCGGCGTTTTCCTGCTGCTGTTTTTCCAGATACGCGATCAGCATACCGAACTGGGTGCCCCAGTCGCCGACGTGGTTGGCGCGGATCACCTTATGACCCAGGAACTCCAGGGTACGGACTGAAGCATCGCCAATGATGGTCGAACGCAGATGGCCAACGTGCATCTCTTTCGCTACGTTGGGTGCCGAGTAGTCGACGACGATAGTCTGCGCCTGCGGTTTCGTGACGCCCAGGCGCTCAGACTGCAGTGCGCGGTTGACGTTGTCCGCCAGAAAAGCAGGATCGAGGAAAATATTGATAAAGCCCGGCCCGGCGATTTCAACCTTGTTGGCAATGCCGTTGAGGTCAAGATGAGACAGTACCTGCTCTGCAAGTTGTCGCGGCGCCATGCCCAGTTTTTTGGCGACAGCCATCACGCCGTTGGCCTGATAGTCACCGAACTGAACTTTTGCTGACTGGCGGACCTGAGGTTCGCAATCGGCAGGCGCGCCTGCCGCGATCAGGGCCTGGCTGACTTTTTCTGAGAGAAGAGCCTGAATATTCACCGGAATACCTTACGTGTAATGCGCCTGCCCCCGAGGGAGGCAGCGCCATAATGTGGACAAATTAGGGCGGGAGTATACTGCATTTGTCCCCGTCCGTCAGCATTGCGCGCGGCGCGGCGGCGTGCGCAATCCATCGCCGTTCAGTTGCCCATCAGCAGGGCGGCGGTTGGTCCGCAGACCGAAACACGGTAAATTACCTTTTCATTACTGACGAGCATCATTGACGAGCAAACCCATGGCAAACTGGCAGCAAATTGAACAACTGGCCGATATTACGGCGGATCTCCCGCGATTTTCCGATGCGCTTCAGCGCTTCACTGCGCGACTGGGACTGGAGATCGCCGGGCTCGACGCCGACCATATCTCCCTGCGCTGTCATCAGAATACCACTGCGGAACGCTGGCGCCGCGGTCTGGAACAGTGCGGAACCCTGCTGTCGGAGAATATGATCAACGGCCGGCCCATTTGCCTGTTCAAGCTGGCGGAGCCGGTCTGCGTGGCGCACTGGCGCTTCCATATCATTGAGCTGCCGTGGCCGGGTGAAAAGCGTTATCCCCATGAAGGATGGGAGCATATTGAAATTGTCCTGCCTGGCGATCCGGCAACCTTAAATGCCCGCGCGCTGGCGCTGCTGGCCGATGATGGACTCAGCCAGCCGGGGATCGTCGTCAAAACCAGCTCGCCGAAAGGGCAGCATGAGCGTCTGCCGAATCCCACCCTGGCGGTGACCGACGGCAGCGTGACGGTGAAATTTCATCCGTGGTCGATTGAACAAATCGTCGCCAGCGAGCAAGCTGATACGTAACAGTGTGAAGCCGCGCGGCGTCTGCCGCGTGAAATCATGACATGCTGCAAAGGTTGTCTGGATCAGGGAGAGAGGAATGGCGGTACTGGAAGTGTGTTGCTACAGCATGGCGTGCGCTCGGGAGGCTGAGCGCTGCGGCGCCGATCGTATTGAACTCTGCGCCGCGCCGCAGGAAGGGGGATTAACACCCTCTTATGGGGTGCTGGTCTCGGTCCGCGAGGCGATTACCCTCCCGGTGCATCCGATCGTTCGCCCGCGCGGCGGCGATTTCTGCTACACCGAAGAGGAGTTCGCCGCGATGCTTAGCGATATCTGCATGGTGCGGGAGCTCGGCTTTCCCGGGGTGGTGACCGGCGTACTGAATGCCGATGGCCAGGTCGATATCCCGCGGATGAAAAAAATAATGGCCGCGGCCGGGCCGCTGGCGGTGACCTTTCATCGCGCGTTCGATCTGTGTGCCGACCCGCGTCAGGCCTGGAAGACGCTGGGTGAGCTGGGGGTTAAACGTATCCTGACTTCCGGTCAGCAATCCTCGGCGGAGAAAGGTATTTCATTAATTACGGAACTTATTGCCGCAGGGGATACTCCAATCATTATGGCCGGTGCGGGAGTGCGCGCCGCGAACTTGCCGCTGTTGCTGCAGGCGGGGGTGAAAGAGGTTCATAGCTCTGCAGGCCAGTGGTTGCCATCGGAGATGCGCTTTCGTCATCCAGGCGTTTCGATGTCAGCCGATCCCGATGCGGACGAATACAGGCGCTACGCCGTCAATGGCGAAGCGGTGGCGGAGATGAAAGGGATTATCTCCGCCTGGAGAAGTTAAATGGTTTTTTGCTGCACATCATGTCGCCCAATATGATGATTGCCCGTACCAGGCCCCTGCCCATTAAACAGGGGCCTTTTTTTATCTCGCTTTTTTTGCCAGCGACTGCTGCGTTTCCGGTTTGGTGGCGATAATCACCGCGCGCAGCGGAGCCGGATACCCCTCCACGGTTTTGCGCTGATCCTGCGGGTCGAGGAAATCGGCCAGCGATTCACTGGTCATCCATTCGGTGCGCCGCTGCTCATCGGTCGAGGTGACGCAGGCATCGACGATGCGCACATCGATAAACCCGCACTTCTCCAGCCACATTTTCAGGGCCGCCGCCGAGGGAATAAAATAGACGTTGCGCATCTGCGCATAGCGGTCGCCCGGAACCAGCACCGTATTTTCATCCCCTTCGACCACCAGCGTCTCCAGCACCAGCTCGCCTCCCGGCGCCAGCTGATCTTTCAGCTGCCACAGATGGTCCAGCGGCGAGCGGCGGTGGTAGAGCACGCCCATCGAGAACACGGTGTCGAAGGCCTCCAGCGCCGGCAGCTGCTCGATGCCCAGCGGCAGGAGATGCGCCCGCTGGTCGTTGCCGAGCAGCTTACGCACCGCTTCAAACTGGCACAGGAACAGCTGGGTGGGATCGATGCCGACCGCCAGATGCGCGCCGGCGCCGATCATTCGCCACATGTGATAGCCGCTGCCGCAGCCCACGTCGAGGATAGTCCGCCCGGTAAGATCGGACAGGTGCGGCAGGACGCGCTCCCATTTCCAGTCGGAACGCCATTCGGTATCGATATTAATGCCGTACAGCGAATAAGGCCCTTTGCGCCACGGCATCAGGTTTTTAAGCAGGTTTTCTACCCGCAGCTGATGACCTTCGCTGAGCGGCGTTTCGCTCTCGGCGGTGACGCTGTGCAGGAGATCCAGACGCCACGGCGTTAATTCCGGAAGAAACTCAACGGCGCGCTCCCATTCGCGAAACTTGCCGTGCAGGGCCTCGCGCTGCCAGGCGGCTACCTGAGCTGGCAAGGTTTCCAGCCAGTGAGACAGCGGGCTTTTGGCGATCAGCTGATAGAAGTTACTGAAGTCGATCATGCCTGCTCCCCGGATTTTACTGCCACCAGCGAGCCAAAGTTAAAGCACTGAAACCACAGTTCGGCATGTTCAAACCCAGCCTGACGCAGGCGGGCTTTATGGGTTTCCACGGAGTCCGTCAGCATCACGTTTTCCAGCATGCTGCGTTTCTGGCTGATCTCCAGCTCGCTGTAGCCGTTCGCGCGTTTAAAATCATGATGCATATTGAACAGCAGCTCGCCGACGTGGGCGTCTTCGAAGCTGAATTTCTCCGAGAGCACCAGCGCGCCGCCCGGATTAAGCCCCTGATAGACTTTATTGAGGATCGCCTGGCGATCGCCCGGCTCAAGGAACTGAATGGTAAAGTTCAGGATCACCAGCGAGGCGTTTTCAATGGCCACATCGCGGATATCCCCTTCAATGACCTCGACCGGCGTCGGCGCTTTATAGGCGTCAATATGGCGACGGCAGCGCTCTACCATCGCGGGAGAGTTGTCGATGGCGATAATGCGACAGCCCGGATGACTAATATTGCGGCGCACAGAGAGGGTGGCGGCGCCCAGCGAACAGCCAAGATCGTAAACCTGGGTGTTGGGCTGAACGAAGCGCTCGGCCAGCATGCCGATCATCGAGATGATATTGGAATAGCCGGGCACAGAGCGCTGGATCATATCCGGGAAGACTTCAGCAACCCGTTCATCAAAGGTCCAGTCGCCGAGGCTGGCAATCGGCGCGGAAAAAAGCGTATCGCGGTGAGACATAACGTTAAACCCGAAAAAACGAAAACGGCGTATTGTGCGCTAACGGAGGGAGAAAACCAACTCCCAGGGCATATACCAGAGGTTGGCCAGCACCATCAGCAACAAGGCGCACCAGGTGGCGCTCATGCCGGAGCGGCGCCAGTGGTAGACGCGGTGATGAAAACCCCAGGAGTGCATCAGTCGCCCGACAATCAATAAAATGCCGCAAACGTGCACCATCCAGGTCTGGGCGCCGTTCATCTCCATAAATAACAGCAAAATGAGGCCAATCGGCACATATTCGACGGCATTACCGTGAACGCGGATGGCGACCTGAAGCTCGCTAAAGCCGCCGTCACCGTAGCCTACATGGTATTGGGTGCGTAACCGCACCACGTCGAACGAGAACTTCACTAACAATAACGCACCTAAAACGGCATACAGCGCGCTGACCATACGAAAACTCCCTTTAACTCTGGCAGATGGCTCCGATTATGATAGCAGGATATCAGAAAAGGGAGGATTGCTGCGGAATCGACGGCGCATTTCCTGCCGCCGGCAGGGCGGTGCGCAGATCGCTCCACAGCGTATCGACCAGCGTCGGCGCGTAAGCAATGTCTGGGGTATGCAGGAACAGCCACGGGGTGCCAGACTGATGCCACTTCGGCAGGGTCTGCAGCCAGACGCGAAACAGTTCCCGATTGTGGGCCATATCGTCACCGCCGATAAAGCGCACCATCGGCTGCCGGGCGGTCATCACCGCATGTACCGGCACTTTGGGTTTCTTTTTCTGCGCGTCGATCATCGCCGGACTGGTGGCCGCAGCGCTGTGGACCGGGCGGCTGTCGAGGATCACACGGTTAACGTTGCGCTCGTGCAGCCCGCGGTTGAGCTGCTGTTCCGCTTCGCCTTTGGCGAAGAATTCGGGGTGACGAACCTCGACGCCGTAGGTGAAATCCTTCGGCAGCCCGTCGAGAAAATGCCATAGCGCGGGAAGATCGCGAGGACCGAACGTCGCCGGCAGCTGCAGCCAGTACTGGCCGATGCGCGAGGCCAGCGGCGCCAGGCGGGCAAAAAATTCACTGCTTAAATCGTCGCAATGACGCAGAGCGGCCTGGTGCGAGATGGTGGCCGGGAATTTAAAGCAGAAGCGGAAGTCATCATGGGTTTGTTCATACCAGCGGGTGACTATCTCCGGCTTCGGCAGCGCATACAGGGTAGTGTTGCCCTCCACGCAGTTAAAGTGGCGGGCGTACTCTTCAAGGCTGGTGATGCCAAGGCGCACCCATTTCGGGTGCGACCACTGGGGAAGCCCAATATAAATCATAGCGCGGCGAGGATCTCCTCGGTGCTGCGCACCCGACCGATGCGCGGGAAAATATGCGTCATGCTGCCCTGATGCTGCTCGGCGGAGGCGGCGCTGCAGGCATCTTCGGCGATGACCAGGTTAAAACCCAGCTCCCAGGCGTTGCGGGCGGTGGATTCGACGCCGATGTTGGTGGAGATACCGCAGAGAATAATGGTGTCGATACCGCGGCGGCGCAGCTGAAGCTCAAGGTCGGTGCCATAGAACGCGCCCCACTGGCGTTTGGTCACTTCGATATCGCTCTCCTGCTTACCCAGCGTGGCCGGGTAGGTCCACCAGTTTTCAGGCAGCGTATGCGCCCCGGCCTGAGCGTCGACAGGCTGTTTCAGCGCTTCGGCGAAATCGGACGACCAGCCGACGCGGACCATGATGACCGGTGAACCCTGTTGTCGACACTTGTCTGCCAGGCGAGCGGCGCGCGCCACCACCTCGTCAGCCCGATGTGGTCCGCCGGCGAAAGGCAGAATGCCTTCCTGCAGATCGATCACCACCAGCGCCGTTTTTTTTGCATTGAGTTCTAACATGGTATCCCCGTATCTTCTTCTGTTGTCAGGCGGCTACAATACCTGCGCGGCTTCAGCAAAAGGGTAACAAATATTGTTAATTTATGTGAGTGTAGACGTTAAGCGCGCAGCAAAGCAGCGTACATCGTGCGTCGGACTTATCGAACGACAGAATTTCCAGTATAATAGCCGCCTTTTTTCATTCAGTTGTGACATCAGCTAAAGCTGCGACCTCGTCGCCTGCAGGGCAGACGACAATCCGCCGACGGCTAAGTTAAGGGATATCTCATGCGTACAGAATATTGCGGACAGCTTCGACAGTCCCACGTTGGGCAGCAGGTGACTCTGTGTGGTTGGGTCAACCGCCGTCGCGATCTCGGTAGCCTCATTTTTATCGATATGCGCGACCGCGAAGGCATCGTTCAGGTGTTTTTCGACCCGGATCGTGCGGATGCGTTGAAATTAGCCTCTGAACTGCGTAATGAGTTCTGCATTCAGGTCACTGGCACCGTCCGCGCGCGTGAAGAGAAAAACATCAACGCGGACATGGCCACCGGCGCCATCGAAGTGCTGGCCTCCGATCTGACGATTATTAACCGTTCAGAATCGCTGCCGCTGGACTCCAATCACGTCAACACCGAAGAAGCGCGTCTGAAATACCGCTACCTCGACCTGCGTCGTCCGGAAATGGCGCAGCGTCTGAAAACCCGCGCGAAAATCACCAGCTTTGTGCGCCGCTTTATGGACGACCATGGCTTCCTCGACATCGAAACTCCGATGCTGACCAAAGCCACCCCGGAAGGCGCTCGCGATTACCTCGTGCCTTCCCGCGTGCATAAAGGCAAATTCTACGCGCTGCCGCAGTCCCCGCAGCTGTTCAAACAGCTGCTGATGATGTCCGGGTTCGATCGCTATTATCAGATCGTTAAATGTTTCCGCGATGAAGACCTGCGTGCCGACCGTCAGCCTGAATTTACCCAGATCGACGTGGAAACCTCCTTTATGACCGCGCCGCAGGTGCGTGAGATCATGGAAGCAATGGTGCGTCAGCTGTGGCTGGAAATTAAAGGCGTCGACCTGGGTGATTTCCCGATCATGACCTTCGCCGAAGCCGAACGTCGTTATGGCTCCGATAAACCGGATCTGCGTAACCCGATGGAGCTGGTGGACGTCGCCGACCTGCTGAAGTCCGTCGAATTCGCGGTCTTTGCCGGCCCGGCCAACGATCCGAAAGGGCGCGTGGCGGCCCTGCGCGTCCCGGGCGGTGCCTCTCTGACCCGCAAGCTGATTGACGAATACGGCAACTTTGTGAAGATCTACGGCGCGAAGGGGCTGGCCTATATTAAAGTGACCGAGCGTGCGAAAGGCATGGACGGGATCAACAGCCCGGTGGCGAAATTCCTCACCGCTGAGATCGTGGAAGCGATCCTCGAACGCACCGGCGCGCAGGACGGCGATATGATCTTCTTCGGCGCCGACAACAAGAAAGTGGTGGCGGACGCGCTGGGCGCGCTGCGTCTGAAGCTCGGTAAAGACCTGAGCCTGACTGACGAGAGCAAATGGGCGCCGCTGTGGGTGATCGACTTCCCGATGTTCGAAGACGACGGCGAAGGCGGCCTGACGGCGATGCACCATCCGTTCACTTCGCCAAAAGATATGACCGCGAACGAGCTGAAAGCTGCGCCGGAAGAGGCCGTAGCGAACGCCTATGATATGGTCATTAACGGTTATGAAGTCGGCGGCGGTTCTGTACGTATTCACCGTGGCGACATGCAGCAGACCGTATTTGGTATTCTGGGCATTAATGAACAAGAGCAGCGTGAAAAATTCGGCTTCCTGCTGGATGCGCTGAAATACGGTACGCCGCCGCACGCGGGTCTGGCGTTCGGTCTTGACCGTCTGACCATGCTGCTGACCGGTACCGATAACATCCGCGACGTTATCGCCTTCCCGAAAACCACCGCCGCGGCCTGTCTGATGACCGAAGCGCCAAGCTTCGCCAATCCGGCTGCGCTCGGTGAACTGGGTATTCAGGTTGTGGAGAAAGAGGCGAAAGCGTCTCTGGAGAACAAGTAATATGTCATTTAAGCTGCCCGTTTCGGTGCTGGTGGTGATTTACGCCGAAGATACGAAACGGGTGCTGATGTTACAGCGGCGTGACGATCCCGCGTTCTGGCAGTCGGTGACCGGCAGCCTGGAAGCTGGAGAGACCGCGCTGCAGGCCGCCGCGCGTGAAGTAAAGGAAGAGGTCGCCATTGATGTTGCCTGCGAGCAACTGACCTTAATTGACTGTCAGCGCACGGTGGAGTTCGAGATATTTTCTCATTTGCGTCATCGCTATGCGCCGGGTGTAGAGCGCAATACAGAATTCTGGTTCTGTCTTGCGCTGCCTCATGAGCGGGAGATTACCTTCACCGAACATCTGGCCTACCGCTGGGTCAGCGCGACGGAAGCCGCTGCGCTGACCAAGTCGTGGAGCAACCGGCAGGCGATTGAAGAATTTGTAATTAACGCCGCCTGAAAGGGCGCGCTTTTTGGAGAGTTTTTTATGGCAGGTCATAGTAAATGGGCCAACACCAAACACCGCAAAGCGGCACAGGATGCTAAACGCGGTAAAATCTTTACGAAAATCATTCGCGAGCTGGTGACTGCGGCGCGTCTGGGCGGCGGCGATCCGGCTTCCAACCCGCGCCTGCGTGCGGCCGTTGATAAAGCGCTGTCAAACAACATGACGCGCGACACCCTGAACCGCGCCATCGCGCGCGGCGTCGGCGGTGATGAAGACGCGAACATGGAAACCATCATTTACGAAGGCTATGGCCCTGGCGGTACCGCGGTAATGGTGGAATGTCTGTCCGACAACCGTAACCGTACCGTTGCGGAAGTGCGTCACGCTTTCACCAAAACCGGTGGTAACCTCGGTACCGACGGCTCCGTGTCCTACCTGTTCAGCAAGAAAGGCGTCATCTCCTTCGAGAAAGGCGATGAAGACACCATTATGGAAGCGGCGCTGGAAGCTGGCGCAGAAGACGTGGTGACCTATGACGACGGCGCCATCGACGTCTACACCGCGTGGGAAGAGATGGGTGCTGTGCGCGACGCGCTGGAAGCCGCTGGCCTGAAAGCCGACGCTGCCGAAGTCTCGATGATCCCGTCCACCAAAGCGGATATGGATGCCGAGACGGCGCCGAAGCTGCTGCGTCTGATCGATATGCTGGAAGACTGCGACGACGTGCAGGAAGTGTACCATAACGGCGAGATCTCCGACGAGGTCGCGGCCACCCTGTGATGCAGTCGCATCCACGGTTAACCGGAGGCGCGTGATGGCTATTATTCTCGGCATTGACCCGGGGTCGCGCGTCACCGGTTATGGCGTGATCCGCCAGGTTGGACGGCAGTTGAGCTACCTTGGCAGCGGATGCATCCGCACCAAAGTGGACGATCTGCCGTCGCGGCTGAAGCTGATCTACGCCGGGGTGACGGAAATCATCACCCAGTTTCAGCCCGACTATTTCGCCATTGAGCAGGTCTTTATGGCGAAGAACGCCGATTCGGCGTTAAAGCTTGGGCAGGCGCGCGGAGTGGCGATCGTTGCAGCGACCAATCAGTCGCTGCCGGTGTTTGAATACGCCGCCCGTCAGGTCAAGCAGACCGTTGTCGGGATCGGCAGCGCCGAAAAGAGCCAGGTTCAGCACATGGTGCGCACCTTGCTCAAACTGCCTGCCAATCCGCAAGCGGATGCGGCGGATGCGCTGGCGATTGCCATCACCCATTGCCATATCAGCCAGAATGTTGCTCAGGTCAGCGAGACCCGGCTCAATCTGGCGCGAGGGCGCTTACGATAATCGCAAATCAGGCTGGATATCTATCCAGCCTTTTTTTATGATACCGCCAGATACTTAGACCATAACGCAGGAGCCCCACGTGATAGGCAGACTCAGAGGCATCATTCTCGAAAAACAACCCCCGCTGGTGTTGCTGGAAACGGCGGGCGTCGGCTATGAAGTGCATATGCCAATGACCTGCTTCTATGAGCTGCCGGAGGCCGGTCAGGAGGCGATAGTCTTTACCCACTTTGTGGTGCGTGAAGATGCCCAGCTGCTGTATGGTTTTAACAACAAACAGGAACGTACGCTGTTTAAAGAGCTGATTAAAACCAACGGTGTGGGGCCAAAGCTGGCGCTGGCGATCCTCTCCGGCATGTCGGCGCAGCAGTTCGTCAATGCCGTTGAGCGGGAAGAAGTCGCCTCGCTGGTGAAGCTGCCGGGGATTGGCAAAAAAACCGCAGAACGCCTGATCGTCGAGATGAAAGACCGTTTCAAAGGGCTGCACGGCGACCTGTTCACTCCGGCGGCCGATCTGGTGCTGACCTCGCCGGCAGGCCCGACGGCAGATGATGCCGAACAGGAAGCGGTTGCCGCGCTGGTCGCGCTGGGCTATAAACCGCAGGAGGCCAGCCGGATGGTAAGCAAGATTGCCCGTCCGGACGCCAACAGTGAAACGCTAATCCGCGAAGCGCTGCGCGCCGCGTTGTGAGGTAAGGGATGATTGAAGCAGACCGGCTGGTATCGGCAGACAGCAGCGGCGCAGAAGAGGCCGTTGACCGCGCCATCCGCCCAAAATTGCTGGCAGAGTATGTCGGCCAGCCGCAGGTGCGCTCCCAGATGGAGATCTTTATCCAGGCGGCGAAACTGCGCGGCGACGCCCTCGATCACCTGCTGATTTTTGGCCCGCCTGGGTTGGGGAAAACCACCCTGGCGAACATTGTCGCCAATGAGATGGGGGTGAATCTGCGTACCACCTCCGGCCCGGTGCTGGAGAAAGCGGGCGATCTCGCCGCGATGCTCACCAACCTCGAACCGCACGACGTGCTGTTTATCGATGAGATCCATCGCCTCTCGCCGGTAGTGGAAGAGGTGCTCTACCCGGCGATGGAAGACTATCAGCTGGATATTATGATTGGCGAAGGTCCGGCGGCGCGCTCCATCAAAATCGATCTGCCGCCGTTTACCCTGATTGGCGCCACCACCCGGGCCGGTTCATTGACCTCTCCGCTGCGCGACCGCTTTGGCATCGTGCAGCGTCTGGAGTTCTATCAAATACCCGATCTGCAGCATATCGTCAGCCGCAGCGCCCGCCATATGGGGCTGGAGATGAGCGACGAAGGCGCGCTGGAAGTGGCCCGTCGTTCACGCGGCACGCCGCGTATTGCCAACCGTCTGCTGCGCCGGGTGCGCGACTTCGCGGAAGTGCGCCACGACGGCAGCATCTCTGCCGACATTGCTGCCCAGGCGCTGGATATGCTGAATGTCGATGCGGAAGGGTTCGACTATATGGACCGTAAACTACTGCTGGCGGTGATAGATAAATTCTTTGGTGGGCCGGTGGGGCTGGATAACCTCGCCGCCGCGATCGGCGAAGAGCGGGAAACCATTGAAGATGTGCTGGAGCCCTACTTAATTCAGCAGGGTTTTCTGCAGCGTACGCCACGGGGAAGAATGGCGACGGTGCGCGCCTGGAATCATTTCGGGATCACGCCGCCGGAAATGCCCTAGTTCGCGACGGATGCGTCGTTCATTATGAGGCCCGGTCAGCAGCGCGACCGGGCTTTTTCATTTTCAGCTGGCGGCTTTTTTTGTCATGCTGAGAATAAACAGCACGGCGGCGCACAGCACCACCGACGGCCCGGCCGGGGTGTCGTAGAAGGCCGAGAAGGTTAACCCGCCGGTAACGGCCAGCATGCCCACGCCCACTGCCACGGCGGCCATCTGCTCCGGCGTGCGGGCAAAACGGCGGGCGGTGGCGGCCGGGATAATTAGCAGGGAAGTGATGATCAGCGCGCCGACGAACTTCATCGCCACGCCGATAGTCAGAGCGGTGACCAGCATCAACAGCAACTTCACGCGCTGCAGCTTCACGCCATCGACAAACGCCAGATCCGGACTGATGGTCATCGCCAGCAGCGGTCGCCACTGCCAGAGCAGGATACCAATCACAATCACTACGCCAATGGCGATGGCAATCAAATCCTGCGGCGTCACTGCCAGCAGATCGCCGAACAGGTACGCCATCAGATCGACGCGGACGTTAGACATCAGACTGACCACCACCAGCCCCAGCGACAGTGCGCTGTGCGCCATGATGCCCAGCAGGGTATCGATCGCCAGATGGGGGCGTTTTTCCAGCCACACCAGCCCGCCGGCCAGCATCAAAGTCACGGCGATCACCGCATAAAACGGATTGATGTTAAGTAATAAGCCAAAAGCGACGCCGAGCAGCGACGCATGCGCCAGCGTGTCGCCGAAATAGGACATGCGGCGCCAGACCACAAAGGAGCCCAGCGGACCGGCGGCGCAGGCCAGCATCATCCCGGCCAGCCAGCCAGGTAACAGAAGTTCAATCATTAGCGGCTGTTTCCCCGACGCAGTACAATTCGCCCCTGAAGGTCGTGGCGGTGATTATGGTGGTGGCGGTAAATCCCCAGCTGTTCCGCGCCGCGCGGGCCGAACATGGAGATAAACTCCGGATGCATGGAGACCACCTCCGGCGCGCCGGAGCAGCAGATATGCTGGTTCAGGCACAGGACTTCGTCGGTTTTGGCCATCACCAGATGCAGGTCGTGCGATACCATCAGCACTGCGCAGTCCAGTTCATGGCGCAGCTGGTCGATAAGATCGTAAAGCGCCACCTGTCCATTGACGTCAACACCCTGGGTCGGTTCATCCAGCACCAGCAGCTGTGGGCGGTTGAGCAGGGCGCGGGCCAGCAGTACGCGCTGGGTTTCGCCGCCGGAGAGTTTTTGCATCGGCGCGTCGATCAGATGCCCGGCCTGCACACGTTTCAGTGCCGGCAGGATGTCGTCTTTGCGGGTACCCGGGCGCAAACGCAGGAAGCGGCTGACGGTCAGCGGCAACGTGGCGTCAAGATGCAGCTTCTGCGGCACGTAGCCAATCCGCAGGCGGTCTTCCCGCTTGATGACACCCTCTGTTGGTGCTACCAGCCCCAGAACCACTCGCACAAGGGTCGATTTACCGGCGCCGTTCGGGCCCAGCAGGGTTAATATTTTGCCTGGCGTGAGTGCCAGCGAAATGTCAGACAGCACGCGGCGTTGGCCAAAGGCCACCGACACATTTTCCAGCGTAACAAGGTTTGTCATAGTAATTTAGGGTTGCACAAGCTAGTGAATGTTATAATATCACATCACATTCACTCGTTTCGATGACTAGACGCATTATGTTACATAAAAATACGCTTCTTTGCGCTGGACTTGGCGCTGTTTTTTTGTTCGCGCAGGTTCCGCTGGCCAGCGCCGCCGTAGTGACTTCCATGAAACCGCTGGGCTTTATCGCAGCCGCCATCGCCGATGGGGTGACAGATACTCAGGTGCTATTGCCCGACGGCGCCTCAGAGCATGACTATTCACTGCGGCCTTCTGATGTAAAACGCTTACAGAACGCAGACTTAGTGGTATGGATTGGGCCGGAAATGGAAGCCTTTATGGATAGGTCGACGCAAAGCATTGCGGCGAATAAAAAGGTGACCATCGCGGAGCTGGAAGGGGTGAAGCCGCTGCTGATGACCGGGGCGGATGACGATGACGATCATGATGGTCATGACCACGGCGCAGCAGAAAAAAGTGACGGCGATCACCATCACGGTATTTACAATATGCATCTGTGGTTATCCCCAGAGATAGCGCGGCTTTCGGCGGTTGCAATCCACGATAAATTATTAGAACTTATGCCGCAGAGTCGAGCCAAACTCGACAGCAACCTGCAGCAGTTCGAGGCCGCGCTGGCGGCGACTGACAAGCAGGTTAGCAATGAGCTGGCACCGCTGAAAGGGAAGGGCTATTTCGTTTTTCATGACGCCTACGGTTACTTTGAAAAACACTACGGTTTGACCTCGCTGGGGCACTTTACCGTCAACCCTGAAATACAGCCTGGTGCGCAGCGTTTACACGAAATCAGAACACAACTGGTTGAGCAGAAGGCCACGTGCGTTTTTGCTGAGCCACAGTTCAGGCCAGCGGTTATCGAAGCTGTTGCCCGGGGCACGTCTGTGCGCATGGGAACCCTGGATCCGCTGGGTACTGGAATTACGTTGGGTAAAGCGAGTTACCCGCAATTCCTGACCCAGCTGGCGAATCAGTATTCGAGCTGCCTGAAAGGAGATTAACGAGGAAGTGAATACGTGCAACAGATAGCCCGCGCTGTCACTCAGGCATTCAACAATCTGCCACGACCTCATCGCGTCATGTTGGGGTCGCTTAGCGTTCTTACCTTAGCGGTCGCCGTCTGGCGACCCTACATTTACCACCCGGAATCCGCCCCCATCGTCAGAACCATTGAACTGGAAAAAAGCGAGATCCGTTCCCTGCTGCCGGAAGCCTCCGAGCCGATCGACCAGGCCCCGCAGGAAGAAGAAGCCATTCCTCAGGATGAACTCGACGAGAAGGCCGATACCGATGCCGGCGGTCATGAATATGTGGTGTCGACTGGCGATACGCTCAGCAGCATCCTGAACCAGTACGGTATCGATATGGGCGATATCGCCCAGCTTTCCTCCGCCGATAAAGAGCTGCGTAATCTGAAGATTGGCCAGCAGCTCTCCTGGACCCTGACCGCGGACGGCGATCTGCAGAGCCTGACCTGGGAGATGTCCCGCCGCGAAACCCGCACTTATACCCGTGTGGACAACGGTTTTAAAATGAGCAGCGAGCTGCAGAAAGGCGACTGGGTCAACAATGTGCTGAAGGGCACCGTCGGCGCCAGCTTTGTCTCCAGCGCGCGCGATGCCGGCCTGACCAGTACCGAAATCAGCGCGGTGATCAAGGCCATGCAGTGGCAGATGGATTTCCGTAAGCTGAAAAAAGGCGACGAGTTCTCGGTATTGATGTCGCGCGAAATGCTCGACGGCAAGCGCGAGCAAAGTCAGCTGCTGGGCGTGCGTTTGCGCTCCGACGGTAAGGATTACTATGCTATCCGTGCCGAAGACGGCAAATTCTACGATCGTAACGGGACGGGGCTGGCGAAAGGCTTTATGCGCTTCCCGACGGCGCGTCAGTTCCGCGTTTCCTCTAACTTTAACCCGCGTCGTCTGAATCCGGTCACCGGGCGCGTCGCGCCGCATCGTGGCGTCGATTTCGCGATGCCGCAGGGGACGCCGGTGCTGGCAGTGGGTGATGGCGAAGTGGTAGTGGCCAAGCGCAGCGGCGCTGCCGGGTATTATGTTGCTATCCGCCACGGTCGCACCTATACCACCCGCTATATGCACCTGCGTAAGCTGCTGGTGAAACCGGGGCAGAAAGTGAAGCGCGGCGATCGTATCGCGCTGTCGGGGAATACCGGCCGTTCTACCGGGCCGCACCTGCACTATGAAGTGTGGATCAACCAGCAGGCGGTCAACCCGCTGACGGCTAAGCTGCCGCGTACCGAAGGGCTGAGCGGTTCCGACCGTACCGATTACCTGGCGCAGGTCAAAGAGGTCGTCCCGCAGCTGCGGTTTGACTAACCACCGGTCAGTGGAAAGCCGGTGCCCCAGGGCGCCGGCTTTTTCTTTTGTAGGTTACCTAACGTCTCGCTACACTATCCCATTATCTTGATTAAGCAGTCGACCTGCGGATTGGGCATGGAAACGAAAAAAAATAATATTGAGTTTATCCCTAAGTTTGAGAAATCCTTTTTACTGCCGCGCTACTGGGGCGCGTGGCTGGGCGTCTTTGCCTTCGCAGGCATCGCGCTGACGCCGCCTTCCTTTCGCGATCCGATCCTCGGAAAACTCGGCCGCTTCGTAGGGCGTTTGGCGAAAAGCTCGCGGCGCCGGGCGCAGATTAATTTGCTCTACTGTTTTCCGGAAAAAAGCGAGCACGAACGGGAAGCGATCATCGACGCCATGTATGCCTCGGCGCCGCAGGCGATGGTGATGATGGCCGAGCTGGGCCTGCGCGATCCGCAGAAAATCCTTGCCCGCGTCGACTGGCAGGGGAAAGAGATCATCGACGAGATGCAGCGTAATAACGAGAAAGTGATTTTCCTCGTTCCGCATGCCTGGGGCGTGGATATCCCGGCGATGCTGATGGCCTCCGGTGGGCAGAAGATGGCGGCGATGTTCCACAACCAGGGTAACCCGGTCTTTGATTACGTGTGGAATACCGTGCGCCGTCGTTTTGGCGGGCGTATGCACGCGCGCAACGACGGGATCAAACCGTTTATTCAGTCGGTGCGCCAGGGCTACTGGGGTTACTATCTGCCCGATCAGGATCACGGCGCTGAGCACAGTGAATTTGTGGATTTCTTTGCCACCTACAAGGCGACGCTGCCCGCGATTGGCCGTTTAATGAAGGTATGCCGCGCCCGCGTCGTACCGCTGTTTCCGGTCTATGATGGCCAAACGCATCGCCTGACGGTGCTGGTCCGCCCGCCGATGGACGACCTGCTGGACGCAGACGATACGACGATCGCCCGGCGGATGAACGAAGAAGTGGAAGTGTTTGTTAAGCCGCACACCGAGCAGTACACCTGGATCCTGAAGCTGCTGAAAACGCGCAAGCCGGGTGAAATCGAGCCCTACAAACGCAAAGAGTTGTTCCCAAAGAAGTAGTCTAAAAGAGAGCCAGTGGGCGTTCCTGGCTCACTGGCTATATTGCGTCAGTAACATCAGGTTCTCGACGACAAGCCGGTAGCGATACTCCGGGCGGCCAGTGATACCGTAGTGATTGGTCGTGAAGAGCACGTTTATCTGCTCCAGCCAAATCAGGTATTTACGGCATGACACCCTGGATATCTGCAGCGCCGCCGCCAGCTCGTTTGTCGAAAAATCGCGCGCCTGATGGTCATCAATCCACTGGCACACTAGGCGAAGGGTTTGCGGCGTCAGCCCTTTCGGCAGGCGGCGGGCGCTTTCCTGTTGCGGGATCCCGCGGCGCAGCAGGGTGTCGATATCCGCTTGGGCATAACAGGATTTCGCCTGCGTCACCTCACGCTTTTTGCGCCATGCCTGCAGGGCCTCCTCAAAGCGCGAAAACTGAAACGGTTTAATCAGGTAATCCACCACGCCATAGTGCAGCGCCGTTTGTAGCGTGAGCGTATCGGCGGCAGACGTCATCATGATGACGTCAATATTCCGCCCATCTGCGCGAAGCGCCGGCAGCAGGTCCAGGCCATTCTCCTGTTGCATATAGACATCCAGCAGCAGTAGATCGACCTGCGCCAGATGGCTTAGCATCGCTTTGGCGTCGCCGATCGTCGCCGCCACCCCGCAGCAGTGAAAATCAGCTACCCGGCTGATAAACAGCCGGTTCAGGTCGGCTACCATGGGATCATCATCGACGATCAGCACATTGAACATGCGTGGTTCCCCGGTGTGGCGGGAAGCCAGCCGGCTTCCCGCAAGATGAGTTGAGGAATGACGATCAGAATGACGATCGTTTATAGGCGGTGTAGCGCGCTCGCCAGAAGGTTTTATCGATATTCGCCGCCAGCTGTGCCTCGTCAATCTGCGGCGCAACGCCGTCCCGCTGCGCGGCGCGAGCGACCTCTGCGGCAATAGCCCGGGAAATCATTTCGATCTCTTCAACCGGCGGCAGTAAAGCACCGGTTTCACGGCTCGCCAAAGGCGAGTGGGCTGCCAGGGTTTTACTGCAGGTGATCAGCATCGCTTCCGTGACGCGCTGCGCTTTACTGGCGAGGATCCCCAGCCCCAGACCGGGAAAAATATAGGCGTTGTTGCACTGAGCGATATCGTAGGTTTTGCCGTCGTAGAAGACGGGTTCGAACGGGCTGCCGGTGGCGATCAGCGCGCTTCCCCGGGTCCACTCCAGCAAATCCTTCGGCTGGGCTTCGGCCCGGGAGGTGGGGTTAGAGAGCGGCATAATAATCGGACGCGGGCAGTGCCGATGCATCTCCTTCACTATCTCTTCGCTAAATAACCCCGGCTGGCCAGACACGCCAATCAGTACGGTAGGGTGGACGTTGCGTACGACATCCATCAGCGACAGTTGGGCGGACTCGGTATCCCAGTGGGCAATACTGGCTCGCGGCGTGACGAGGTCGCGCTGAAAATCGAGCAGATTGGGCATCTCATCCGTCAGCAGGCCAAAGCGGTCAACCATAAAGATACGGCGGCGTGCTTCCTCCTGCGAAAGCCCATCATCCACCATCAGCGCAATGATTTTTTCCGCAATGCCGCATCCGGCCGAACCGCCGCCAAGGAAAACTACCCGCTGGTCGCGGATCGGCGTCCCGGCCGCGGCCGCGGCGGCGATCAGCGTCCCTGAGGTCACGGCGGCGGTGCCCTGGATATCATCGTTAAAACAGCACAGCTGGTGACGATAGCGGTTGAGCAGTCGCGTGGCATTCTTTTGGGCAAAGTCTTCAAACTGAAGTAATACATTCGGCCAACGTTGCTGAATGGCATGGACAAACATGTCCATAAACTCCAGGTACTGCTCGTCGCTGATGCGCGGATGGCGCCAGCCCATATACAGCGGATCCTCCAGATGCTGCGGGTTGTTGGTGCCGACATCTAGCATGATAGGCAGCGTGGATGCCGGGTGAATGCCCCCGCAGGCGGTATATAACGAGAGTTTGCCAATGGGGATCCCCATGCCACCAATCCCCTGGTCGCCCAGCCCCAGAATGCGCTCGCCATCGGTCACGACAATGACTTTGATATCATTGCGGGAAAATCCCTGCAGCATTTCGTCAATCTGGTGACGGTTGGGCCAGGAAATAAACAAACCGCGTCCCCGGCGATATATTTCTGAGAAATGTTCACACGCTTCACCCACCGTCGGGGTATAGATCACCGGCAGCGTTTCTTTCATATGACTACGCAGCAGGTTATAGAATAATGTCTCGTTAGTATCCTGAATATTCCTGAGATAGATATGGCGCGAAATACTCTTTTTGAACTGGCAAAACTGGCCCCATGCGCGCTCGGTTTGTTCTTCAATGGTTTCAACATTATGGGGTAACAGTCCCTGAAGATTAAATGCCTTGCGTTCACTTTCGGTAAAAGCAAGGCCTTTATTTAATAACGGATTTTCCAGCAGGACGGCACCGTTATAGGGAGTGTATAAGGTTTCTGTGGCTAACATTGGATGACTCCTGAATATCAAATTAAAACATTGCCTGATGTCTTGGTGTTTTATTTCCGTGATTACGAAATGAGATAAATCATGATGCCTTCGGTGACGACGCCGATGGCGGTACCCAGCAAAATAGAGGATGAGGCCGGCTCAATATAGGTATCGCTGCGCAGCGCAAACATCCCTGCCGCGATGGCGGAAGGCGTCGCGCCGATGATAATAACCTGTTGCATTAAGGTATGACTGAGCCCAAAGGCCAGTCCGGCGAGGGCCATCATTGCCGGTTGGATCAGATTTTTGATACTGATATTGGTACAGGTTTGAATATTGACCGTCGGGCGTTCGCCGTAAAACAGCAGTCCCAGGGCGAACAGTGACAGACCGCCGGCGATTTTACCCACCATTTCAATAGGCATACTGAGCATAGGTGGCAGCTGGACTCCCGCCAGGCTGAGCAATACGCCGGAAATTGGGATCCAGACGATGGGGTTTCTCACGGCCTTCAGTAGGTTTTGCAGGATCAGCTGCCCGGCGTGAAGCTGGGGTTCATCCGCGCTCCGGTGCTTGTCTCCCATGCGAATCAGGATAATAGTCAGGGGGATCATCAATACGCTGGTCACCAGGTTTCCGATAAGCACGCCGAGAAAACCCTCCGGACCTATCAGTACCGCCAGCACGGGCGCGCCAAAGTAGGCCATATCGGGGAAGGCGCAAACCAGCGACTGAATCGCGCTGGTTTTAATATCATGACGGAAAACATAGCGTGAGATCAGCAGCGTGAGAAAATAGGACCCCATCAGGCCAATGACTAACACCGCCATAAAGGTGAAGTTTTTAATTTTATCGGGATGGGTATTTAACGCGCCGATAAAAAGATGGAACGGAAGCGCAAAGCGGATCACCACCGTGGCCAGAACGGAGGCATCCTCGCGCCGGGTATAGCCTAGTTTACCGCTAAGCCATCCCAGCAGCATGATAAATACCAATGGGAAAAGAGATTGTAAGAGTAGTGAAGGCATAAGATGTCCTGACATATTTTATCGGGTTGTTGTGTCGCCAATCTAGCGATCCCGTAATATTTAAAAGGTGATAGTCATCACAGTCGCCTGCCTTTAAATAATTTCGTCTCGGATACTTTACTTACAAATAAAGAAAACAGGGTTAAATCATGGGGTTGTATCTAAGGCATTTAAATTTCACCATTGATGAAAACTTTAGCTTTATGACGATAAATTAAATTACTTAAAATCAATTTTATAGTTTAGTCACAAAGCCAACAGAAGAAATCCGTTTGTCATTTTTTGTTTTAAACGCCTGTGCTACCGTTTTGAGTGTATTTTGGTGAGCCGGTGTTTAGTGCTATTTCATTTATGTTGCTACGCAAATTTTAATATTGCGTTACTACCCTACGCTACCTCCTTATCATTCAGGTAAAAATATGGAAAATAATTCACTCAACCACCCGATAGATAAAACGCAACCGAACGGCCAATCGACACGACTTTTATCCAATATCGACGTTGGTGCCGTACCGTTAACGCTCTTTATTGGTATCGCTGCGATCGTCGCGCTCTCTGCGAGCGCGGGCCTGCTGCCGAAAAATATGATTGGCGGACTGGCGGTCATTATGACCCTGGGATTCGCGCTGGCTAAGATTGGCCGCATGGTGCCAGTACTAAAAGACATTGGCGGGCCGGCCATATTGTGTCTGATGATGCCCTCAGTATTGGTCTACTTTGGCGTGTTTGAAGCTCATACGCTCGATACTGTGCACTTGCTGATGAAAGAGGCCAATCTCCTCTATTTCGTCATCGCCTGTCTGGTTGTCGGGAGTATTCTGGGAATGAACCGCACTATTCTGATCCAGGGGATGGTGCGTATGTTTGTCCCGCTGGTGGCCGGGACCGGGGCGGCAATATTAACCGGCCTGCTGGTGGGCAGCTTATTTGGCTACAGTATTTACCACACCTTCTTTTTTATCATCGTGCCGATTATCGGCGGCGGCATCGGCGAAGGGATCCTGCCTTTGTCGCTGGCTTATTCGGCCATTCTCGGGCAAACACCTGATGTCTATGTTGCCCAGCTGGCGCCGGCCGCGGTGGTTGGGAATATTTTCGCCATTATATGCGCTGGTTTTCTGGCGCGCATGGGCGCACGTCGTCCGGCGCTCTCCGGCAATGGGATGCTGATCCGCAGCCATGACGATAATAGCGTCTTTGCGCAACATCAGAGTACCCAACCCACCGATTTTCAGCTGATGGGCGCCGGGTTGCTGATGATTTGTGCATTTTTCATCGTCGGTGGTCTGCTGGAGAAGGTAGTGCATATTCCCGGGCCGGTGCTGATGATTCTGGCGGCCGTCTTCTGCAAATATACCAACGTTATCCCGGCGGCGATGGAGCTGGGGGCGCATAGCTGCTACAAGTTTGTCTCCGCCGCGCTGGTGTGGCCGCTGATGATCGGCCTGGGCATGCTGTATGTGCCGCTGGAGAGCGTGGTCTCGGTCTTCTCCATTGGCTACGTCGTGGTTTGCGGCTCCATCGTTATTGCCATGGCGCTGAGCGGTTTCTTTATCGCTACTCGCCTGAATATGTATCCGGTGGAAGCCGCTATCGTGACCAGCTGCCATAGCGGCCTTGGAGGAACCGGAGATGTGGCCATCCTCTCGGCGTCAAACAGGATGGGGTTGATGCCGTTTGCCCAGATTGCGACGCGGATCGGCGGGGCGTCGACGGTGATCGCCGCGACGCTGTTGTTGAGCTGGGTGGTGTAATCTGCCAGATAGTGGGCAAAAAAAACCTGCCAGCGCATCGCTGGCAGGTCGACACCGAGGCTTACTCGACGGTGAGGATACGGGTGGTGTTGGTGCTGCCGATGGTGCTCATCACGTCACCCTGGGTAACGACCACAAGGTCACCAGAGACCAGGTAGCCTTTGTCCCGCAGCAGATTGACGGCATCGTGCGCAGCGGCTACCCCGTCATTCTGGCTGTCGAAGAACACCGGGGTCACCCCTCGGTAGAGTGCGGTCAGGTTCAGGGTGCGCTCGTGGCGGGAAAGGGCGAAAATCGGCAGACCGGAGCTGATGCGCGAGGTCATCAGCGCGGTGCGGCCCGATTCGGTCATGGTGATGATGGCCGTGATGCCTTTCAGGTGGTTGGCGGCATACATCGCCGACATAGCAATCGCTTCTTCTACGTTGTCAAACTGGACGTCCAGACGGTGTTTGGAGACGTTGAGGCTGGGGATTTTTTCGGCGCCCAGACACACGCGCGCCATCGCGGCCACGGTTTCCGACGGGTACTGACCGGCAGCGGTTTCCGCAGAGAGCATCACCGCATCGGTACCATCCAGCACGGCGTTGGCCACGTCCATGACTTCAGCACGAGTCGGCATCGGGTTGGTGATCATCGACTCCATCATCTGGGTGGCGGTAATGACGGAACGGTTCAGCTGACGGGCACGACGAATCAGCGCTTTCTGGATACCCACCAGCTCTGGATCGCCGATTTCGACGCCGAGGTCGCCGCGCGCAACCATGACCACATCGGAGGCGAGGATCACGTCGTCCATCGCATCCTGATCGCAGACCGCTTCCGCACGCTCAACTTTGGCGACGATTTTCGCATCGCAGCCGGCATCGCGCGCCAGGCGACGGGCGTAGTTCAGGTCTTCGCCGCAGCGCGGGAAAGAGACCGCCAGGTAGTCGACGCCGATTTTGGCGGCGGTGACGATATCAGCCTTGTCCTTGTCGGTCAGCGCTTCGGCAGACAGACCGCCGCCCAGCTTGTTGATCCCTTTGTTGTTAGACAACGGACCGCCGACGGTCACTTCAGTAAACACTTTCATTCCCTGAACTTCGAGGACTTTCAGCTGCACGCGACCATCGTCGAGCAGCAGGATATCGCCCGGCACGACATCCGCCGGCAGGCCTTTGTAGTCGATCCCGACTTTCTCTTTGTCGCCTTCACCTTTACCAAGGTTAGCGTCGAGCAGGAATTTATCGCCGACGTTGAGGAAAATTTTGCCTTCTTTGAAGGTCGATACGCGAATTTTTGGTCCCTGGAGGTCGCCGAGGATGGCCACGTGACGGCCCAGTTTTGCCGCAATCTCACGCACTTTGTCGGCACGGAGCTGATGATCTTCCGGGGTGCCGTGAGAGAAGTTCATACGCACTACGTTTGCGCCCGCGGCGATAACTTTTTCCAGGTTGTTATCGCGGTCAGTTGCCGGGCCTAAGGTAGTAACGATTTTGGTTCTGCGAAGCCTTCTGGACATGTAATACTCCGTTGACTGATACAACTTTGGTGTTGCGTGAACATGGATTCGGTAGCGCCAGCCTGCAACGTCGCACAGCCGGATCGTTATCGAAGGTGTAATGGGGTACTGCTTGTTATCAACTTTTATTGATTATCACTGGGTACGAACGGTTCTTTATCAAAACGCGATTCCTTCAGCGCTTCCTTGACCCTCTTCAAGTTATCTCTGAATTTTGCCCCTCGACGCAGCGTAAACCCCGTCGCCAATACGTCGATGACGGTCAGCTGGGCGAGACGGGAGACCATCGGCATATAGATGTCGGTATCTTCCGGCACATCGAGGGTGATGGCGAGCGTGGCTTCCCGGGCCAGGGGGGTACCGGCGGAGGTGAGGGCGATCACCATGGCATCGTTTTCACGGGCCAGCTGCGCCAGCTCCACAAGGCTCTTGGTTCTTCCGGTATGTGAGATAATCACCACCACATCATCGTCATCGCAATTCATACAGCTCATGCGTTGCAGGACAATGTCGTCGGAATAGATGACCGGCACGTTAAAGCGGAAAAATTTGTTCATCGCATCATGGGCGACCGCCGCCGAGGAACCGAGGCCGAAAAAGGCGATTTTTTTGGCCTGAGTCAGCAGATCCACCGCGCGATTCACCGCCGACATGTCGAGAGAATGGTGGACCTGATCTAAACTCGCCATGGCCGATTCGAATATTTTTCCCGTGTATGACTCAACGCTGTCGTCTTCATCAACATTCCGGTTAACATAGAGCGTGCCGTGCGCGAGGCTCTGGGCAAGGTGCAGTTTAAAATCAGGAAACCCGCGGGTTTCGAGACTGCGGCAGAAGCGATTGACGGTCGGTTCGCTCACCCCGGCCTCAAGGGCGAGGGCGGCGATGCTCGAATGAATGGCCTGCGCGGGGGTGGCGAGGATCACTTCCGCCACTTTGCGTTCAGATTTGCTAAGGTGTTCCAGTCGGGACTGGATTTTTTCCAGCATGTTCATTAGTAACAGGGCGCTCATCAATGGAAACGATTTCATTAATGGGTGAAATCATCGGGCGTTTTAGCAAGAATATACCCCTCCGCAAGCGCAAGCGGTGAGGAATGACGTGAAATAATGTTGTTTTTTTTCATTACATGATCAGAGTCGTATTTTACTGACCTGAAACAGGTACAAGCAACGAACAATATCAGCCAGATGCCCAAATCATCGCCGAATGTTTTCACCCTGTGGGGTTTTACCGCCGCAAACGAAGGGGAAGGCTTTCGGGAAATACGTAAACACAGTACAGTGCAGTGTAAGAAAATTACAAATATAGCCTGGCAGAAGCACCAGACTATCAACTGAGGAGAATGACATGGCGGTAACGCAAACGGCCCAGGCATGCGACCTGGTCATTTTCGGCGCGAAGGGCGACCTGGCGCGACGTAAATTGTTGCCTTCCCTGTATCAGCTTGAAAAAGCGGGCCAGATCCACGCCGACACCCGCATCATTGGCGTCGGCCGTGCCGATTGGGATAAAGCGGCTTACACCAAAGTCGTGCGCGAAGCGCTGGAAACCTTCATGAAGGAAAAAATTGATGAGGGTTTGTGGGATTCCCTGAGCGGACGCCTGGAGTTCTGTAATCTTGACGTCAATGACACCAGCGGCTTCACGCGTCTGGGTGAGATGCTGGATCAACAGAACCGTGTCACCATCAACTATTTCGCCATGCCGCCGAGCACCTTTGGCGCGATCTGCAAAGGTCTGGGCGAAGCGAAGCTCAATGCCAAGCCTGCGCGCGTGGTGATGGAAAAACCGCTGGGTACCTCGCTGGAAACCTCGCGTGAAATCAACGACCAGGTCGGCGAGTTTTTTGAAGAGTGCCAGGTCTACCGTATCGACCACTACCTCGGTAAAGAGACGGTCCTCAACCTGCTGGCGCTGCGCTTTGCCAACTCTCTGTTCGTCAATAACTGGGACTGCCGCACTATCGACCATGTCGAAATCACCGTCGCGGAAGAGGTGGGTATTGAAGGGCGCTGGGGTTACTTCGACCAGGCCGGGCAGATGCGCGACATGATCCAGAACCACCTGCTGCAGATCCTCTGCATGATTGCCATGTCACCGCCGTCCGATCTCAGCGCCGACAGCATCCGTGATGAAAAGGTCAAGGTCCTGAAATCCCTGCGCCGCATTGATCGCTCCAACGTGCGTGAGAAAACCGTTCGCGGCCAGTACACCGCCGGCTTTGCCCAGGGCAAAAAAGTGCCGGGCTACCTGGAAGAAGAGGGCGCCAACAAAACCAGTAACACCGAAACCTTCGTGGCTATCCGCGTCGATATCGATAACTGGCGCTGGGCCGGCGTACCGTTCTATCTGCGCACCGGCAAACGTCTACCGACCAAATGCTCTGAGGTCGTGGTTTACTTCAAAACTCCGGAGCTGAACCTGTTTAAAGAGACCTGGCAGGAGCTGCCGCAGAACAAGCTGACCATTCGTCTGCAGCCGGACGAAGGGGTGGATATCCAGGTGCTGAACAAAGTGCCGGGCCTCGACCATAAGCATAATCTGCAGATCACCAAGCTGGATCTGAGCTACTCCGAGACCTTCAACCAGACGCACCTGGCCGATGCTTATGAGCGTCTGCTGCTGGAGACCATGCGCGGTATCCAGGCGCTGTTCGTCCGCCGTGATGAAGTGGAAGAGGCGTGGAAATGGGTGGATTCCATCACCGAAGCCTGGGCTGCCGACCGCGATGCGCCGAAACCGTATCAGGCAGGGACCTGGGGACCGGTTGCGTCGGTGGCGATGATCACCCGTGACGGCCGCTCATGGAACGAGTTCGAGTAAGCTCGCAGCCTAATCCGTCAGGGTTATTTTACCGGTAACATGATCTGACGCAGAAAGTCGCACGCTTTTTAATCTTTTAAGCCCCGTGAGGATTCACCCACGGGGCTTTTTTTATTACACTGCTTTCAGACATTTTGCCCCTGAGCGCTGGTGTTGGTGGCCTTTAGCACAAAAATACGTCATCACGCAGCGGCCGGACAGATACAAATTTGAGGAGCCTTTATGAATTCGACAATGTTACGGGTAACAAATCGCATTATCGAACGGTCGCGTGACACCCGCGCGGCTTACCTCGCAAGGATTAACCAGGCCAAAACCGACACCGTGCATCGTGCGCAACTGGCCTGCGGCAATCTGGCTCACGGTTTCGCGGCCTGTCAGGCTGACGACAAAGCCTCTCTGAAAAGCATGTTGCGCAACAATATCGCCATCATTACCTCCTACAACGATATGTTGTCCGCTCACCAGCCCTACGAACACTATCCGGACATCATCCGTAAAGCGCTGCATAGCGCCAATGCGGTCGGCCAGGTGGCCGGCGGCGTGCCGGCAATGTGCGACGGCGTAACCCAGGGGCAGGATGGTATGGAGCTCTCATTGCTGAGCCGCGAAGTGATCGCCATGTCCGCCGCTATCGGTCTGTCGCATAACATGTTCGACGGCGCGCTGTACCTCGGGGTGTGCGATAAAATTGTTCCTGGCCTGACCATGGCGGCACTCTCTTTCGGCCATCTGCCGTCGGTCTTTATTCCGTCCGGTCCAATGGCCAGCGGCCTGGCTAATAAAGAGAAGGTCCGCATTCGCCAGCTGTACGCGGAAGGTAAAGTGGATCGTATGGCGCTGCTGGAGTCTGAAGCTGCCTCGTATCACGCGCCGGGCACCTGTACTTTCTACGGGACGGCGAACACCAACCAGATGGTGGTTGAGTTTATGGGCATGCAACTGCCAGGCTCGTCCTTCGTCCATCCGGATGCCCCGCTGCGGGACGCGCTGACCGCCGCTGCCGCACGCCAGGTCACCCGCATGACCGGCAATGGCAACGAGTGGATGCCGCTGGGGAAAATGTTCGATGAAAAAGTGGTGGTCAACGGCATCGTGGCGCTGCTGGCGACCGGTGGCTCTACCAACCATACCATGCACCTGGTGGCGATGGCCCGCGCGGCGGGGATCATCATTAACTGGGACGATTTCTCCGACCTGTCAGACGTGGTGCCGCTGCTGGCGCGCCTCTATCCCAACGGCCCGGCGGATATCAACCACTTCCAGGCGGCGGGCGGCGTTCCGGTACTGGTGCGCGAGCTGCTGAAAGGCGGCCTGCTGCATGAGGATGTTCACACCGTCGCTGGCTTTGGTCTGTCGCGTTATACCCTGGAGCCGTGGCTCAACAACGGCGAGCTGGACTGGCGTGAAGGGGCGACAGCGCCGCTTGACGATCAGGTCATCGCGACCTTCGAGAAACCGTTCTCCCGTCACGGCGGCACCAAGGTGCTGAGCGGCAACCTGGGGCGCGCGGTAATGAAAACCTCGGCGGTCCCGGTGGAGAATCAGGTGATCGAAGCGCCGGCGGTGGTGTTCGAGAGCCAACACGACGTATTGCCGGCCTTTGAAGCGGGCCTGCTGGATAAAGATTGTGTGGTGGTGGTCCGTCATCAGGGGCCAAAAGCGAACGGGATGCCAGAATTACATAAACTTATGCCGCCACTTGGTGTATTATTGGACCGCCGTTTCAAAATAGCGCTGGTGACCGATGGCCGACTCTCTGGCGCCTCCGGTAAAGTCCCGTCAGCTATCCATGTCACGCCTGAAGCGTATGACGGTGGTTTGCTGGCGAAAGTGCGCGATGGCGATGTGATTCGCGTGAACGGACAGACGGGAGAACTGACGCTGCTGGTGGACGATGCCGAACTGGCGGCGCGTCAGCCGCATATCCCTGACCTCAGCGCGTCGCGCGTGGGAACCGGTCGGGAGATGTTTGGGGCGCTGCGTGAGAAGCTCTCTGGCGCGGAGCAGGGCGCAACCTGCATCACTTTTTAAGACGATTTTATTTCTAGATCTGGCGAGAGAAAATCCTGATGAAAAACTGGAAAACAACAGCAGAAGCAATCCTCACCTCCGGTCCGGTTGTCCCGGTTATCGTGGTGAAAAAGCTGGAGCATGCGGTACCGATGGCGAAAGCGCTGGTCGCGGGCGGCGTGCGCGTGCTGGAAGTCACCCTGCGCACCGAGTGCGCCCTGGAAGCGATCCGCGCGATTGCTAAAGAAGTGCCGGACGCGATTGTCGGCGCGGGCACGGTCACCAACGTCGAGCAACTGAAAGCGGTAACGGAAGCTGGCGCGCAGTTCGCTATCAGCCCGGGACTGACCGAATCCCTGCTGAAAGCGGCGACCGAAGACGGCACCATTCCGCTGATCCCGGGGATCAGCACGGTGTCTGAGCTGATGCTGGGTATGCAGTATGGTCTGAAAGAGTTTAAATTCTTCCCGGCGGAAGCCAACGGCGGCGTGAAAGCCCTGCAGGCGATTGCTGGTCCGTTCGGCCACATTCGTTTCTGCCCGACCGGCGGTATTTCTCCGGCCAACTACCGTGACTACCTGGCGCTGAATAGCGTGCTGTGCATCGGCGGTTCCTGGCTGGTGCCAGCCGACGCGCTGGAGGCCGGCGACTACGATCGCATCACCACCCTGGCGCGTGAAGCGGTGGAAGGCGCGAAGTAAACCGCGCCTCAGGGTCGACAACCCGGTCAGCGGCAACGCGACCGGGTTTTTTTGTCTCTATCCTTCGACGATGACCGCCGCGGCGGCGGTTTTAGCCCGCGCTACGGCCTCTTCAACCGAATCGGCAACGGCGAGGGTCACCCCCAGGCGGCGGGTACCGTCAATCTCGGGCTTGCCGAACAGTCGCAGCTGCAGGCCAGCCCCGACGGCCGATTGCAGCTGGCCAAAGCTGACGTTCTGACTGGTCAGCTGCGGAAGGATCACTGCGGAAGCGGCCGGACCATACTGGCGGATAGCGCCGACGGGCAGTCCAAGAAAGGCACGAACGTGCAGGGCGAATTCCGAGAGATCCTGCGAGATCAGCGTTACCATGCCGGTGTCGTGTGGGCGCGGGGAAACTTCGCTGAAGATCACCTCGTCGCCGCATACGAACAGTTCCACGCCAAACAGGCCATGACCCCCCAGCGCCAGCACTACCTTGCGGGCGATGGCCTGGGCACGTTCGAGGGCCAGGTCGCTCATCTGCTGCGGTTGCCAGGACTCACGGTAATCGCCGTCTTCCTGGCGATGGCCAACCGGGGCGCAGAAATGCACGCCGTCGACGGCGCTGACGGTGAGCAGGGTGATTTCGAAATCGAAATTCACCACCCCCTCGACGATCACCCGCCCGGCGCCGGCGCGGCCGCCCTGCTGCGCATAGCGCCAGGCTTCGCTGAGCTGGTCAGCCGAGCGGATAAAGCTCTGACCTTTGCCGGAGGAGCTCATCACTGGTTTGACGATGCACGGCAAACCGATGTCGGTGACCGCCGCGCGGAAGCCTTCTTCGCTGTCGGCAAAGCGATAGCTGGAGGTGGGGAGCTGCAGCTCTTCTGCCGCCAGGCGGCGAATGCCTTCGCGGTTCATGGTGAGCTTAGCCGCCCGCGCCGTGGGGACTACTTTCTGCCCGGCCTGTTCCAGTTCAACCAGGGTATCGGTAGCAATAGCTTCGATCTCCGGCACGATGTAATCGGGTTTTTCCTGTTCAATCAGAGCGCGCAGGCTCTCGCCGTGCAGCATATTGATGACATGGGCGCGGTGGGCGACCTGCATCGCCGGGGCATCGGGGTAGCGGTCGACGGCGATAGTTTCAATGCCCAGACGCTGACATTCAATAGCGACTTCTTTGCCCAGCTCGCCGGAACCTAACAGCATTACTTTGGTGGCTGCCGGGCGCAGCGCGGTGCCTAATACAGTCATAACTCTCTTCCGCAGTAAAAAAAGATGCTGCCGATTATAAACGAAAACGTTTGCGTCTGTCTTTACGCGCGTGAGTTGAGTCCGGAGAGGAAATTTGTTATACTGTATAAAAATACAGTATTGAGAGGCTGCAGCATGGCGGTTGAAATTAAATATGTTGTGATCCGCGAAGGTGAGGAAAAAATGTCTTTTGCCAGCAAAAAAGAGGCCGACGCTTACGACAAAATGCTCGATCTGGCAGAGGTGCTGAATGACTGGCTGGTGGCATCGCCGCTGGAGATGGATGACGCCCAGCGTGACACCATGGCGATGTGGCTGGCAGAGCGAAAAGAGGCGCTGCAGCATATCCTGCGCGTCGGCCGATTGCCGGAGCAGGATGCGTCCGCGCACGACTCACCCGCGCCGTCGGCGGCAGAAGAGGCTTCTCCAGCGGAAGACGCCGCGGCGCCAGCGACCAAAGCGCGTAAGGCGAAAGTGGCCTGACTGGCGGCAGCCAGCTATGGCCTGGCTGGGCAGGGATTTGTCTGCCGCGCCCACCTTTGCGCATCTTTAGCCAGATCTAACATTTCCTGACATCGCGTCGTTTAGGCTGATAGCAGTGTTTTATCACCTGAGAGGAAAACCATGGCTAACTGGCTTAATCAACTGCAGTCGCTGCTCGGGCAGCAGGGCGCGTCATCGACAGGCGAGTCGTCAAAAGGGAGCGCACTGCTGCCCGGCGCGATTGGCGGGCTGGCCGGGTTGCTGGTGGCCAGTAAATCCTCACGCAAACTGCTGGCGAAGTACGGCACCAGCGCGCTGCTGGCTGGCGGTGGGGCGGTGGCGGGTACGGTGTTATGGAACAAGTATCAGCAGAAGATGCGCGCTCAAAACGCGCCTGTCCCCGGGGCGAACACGCCGGCTGCCGTGCCGGCGGACGTTGATCCGCGCAGCGTGCGACTGATCACCGCGCTGGTTTTTGCCGCCAGGAGCGATGGTCATATAGATGACCACGAACGGGCTAATATTGAAGCCCAGCTGCGGGCGGCCAATATCGACGTTCAGGCCCGGGTGCTGATCGACCAGGCGCTGGCCCAACCGCTGGATCCTCAGCGTCTGGCGGAGGGCATCGTTGATCCGCAGGAGGCACTGGAGATCTACTACGTCAGCTGCGCGGTCATTGATATCGACCACTTTATGGAACGCAGTTATCTGAACGCGCTGGGAGACGCTTTGTCACTGCCAAAGGATGTCCGGGCCGATATAGAACAGGATATCCAGTCACAAAAACAAGCGCTAAGCGTCTAAATTATCACGTTTCGCTTGCATCGCCCGCGTCTTTTGCCACCCTTATAGACACGTCATCATTCAGGCGCCGCCGTGTGACCTGAATGCTCTTGTGTCACGATAAAGCAGCAGAAGAACAACATGCCACCTAAAGCCAAACGGATCCCTCACGCCATGACCTTGCATGGCGATACACGCATCGATAACTATTACTGGCTGCGCGACGATGAGCGCGCGCGACCTGACGTGCTGGAGTACCTGCACGCGGAGAACGCCTATGGCAAGCGGGTGATGGATTCGCAGCTCAGCCTGCAGGAACGTCTGCTGAAAGAAATTATCGACCGCATTCCGCAACGGGAAGTCTCCGCCCCTTACAGTAAAAATGGTTTTCGCTACCGTCAGGTTTACGAGCCGGGCTGTGAATACGCCATCTATCAGCGCCAGTCGGTGCTCAAAGAGGAGTGGGACGAGTGGGAGATCCTGCTCGACGGCAACCAGCGGGCGGCGAAGAGTGAGTTCTACACCCTTGGCGGACTGGGCGTCGCGCCGAATAACCAATTGATGGCGGTGGCGGAGGATTATCTTTCCCGCCGCCAGTATGGCCTGCGCTTCTGCAACCTTAGCAGCGGTGAATGGTACCCGGAGATCCTGGAAAATGTTACCTCCGGGTTTGCCTGGAGCAATGATTCCCGCTTTGTGTGGTACGTGCGTAAACATCCCACCACACTGCTGCCTTATCAGGTCTGGCGCCACACGGTGGGTACCGCGGCGCAGAGTGATGTGCTGGTCTATGAAGAAAAAGATGAGACCTTCTACGTCAGCGTACATAAGACCACTTCCCAGCAGTTCGTGGTGATTTATCTCTCCAGCGCCACCACCAGTGAAGCATTACTGCTCAACGCCGAACTCCCTGACGCCGAGCCGGTCTGCTTCCTGCCGCGGCGGAAAGATCACGAATACAGCCTCGATCACTATCAGCACGCGTTCTATCTGCGATCCAACCGGGAGGGGAAGAATTTTGGCCTCTACCGTACTGTGCTGCGCGATGAAGATCAGTGGACCACGCTGATCCCGCCGCGTCACGACGTGATGCTCGAAGGATTTACCCTGTTTACTGACTGGCTGGTCGTCGAGGAGCGCCAGCGCGGCCTGACCAGCCTGCGGCAAATTAACCGCAAGACCCGGGAGGTGGTAGGGATCGCCTTTGACGATCCGGCCTATGTCACCTGGCTTGCCTATAATCCGGAACCTGAAACGTCGCGCCTGCGCTACGGGTATTCCTCCATGACTACGCCAGACACCCTGTTTGAACTGGACATGGATACCGGCGAGCGGCGGGTTATCAAGCAGCAGGAGGTGAAGGGGTTGGACACGAGCTGCTACCAGAGCGAACACCTGTGGGTGACCGCCCGCGATGGCGTCGAGGTTCCGGTATCGCTGGTCTACCATCGCGACCATTTCCGCAAAGGGAGCAATCCGCTGCTGGTCTATGGCTACGGCTCGTATGGCGAGAGTATCGATGCCGATTTCAGCGCCAGCCGGCTGAGCCTGCTCAACCGCGGCTTTGTCTACGCCATCGCCCATGTCCGCGGCGGGGGCGAGCTGGGGCAGCAGTGGTATGAGGACGGCAAATTTCTGCGTAAGAAAAATACCTTCAACGACTATCTGGACGTCTGTGACGCGCTGCTGGCCCAGGGGTACGGCGATCCGCAGCTCTGCTATGGCATGGGGGGCAGCGCCGGCGGGATGCTGATGGGCGTGGCCGTTAACGAACGTCCTGAGCTGTTTCATGGCGTGATAGCCCAGGTGCCGTTCGTCGATGTGGTGACCACCATGCTGGACGAATCTATTCCACTGACCACCGGGGAATTTGAAGAGTGGGGGAATCCACAGGATGAAACCTATTACCACTACATGAAAAGCTACAGCCCCTACGACGGCGTCCGGGCGCAGGCTTATCCGCATATGCTGGTCACCACCGGACTGCACGATTCCCAGGTGCAATACTGGGAGCCGGCGAAATGGGTGGCCAAACTGCGGGAACTGAAAACCGACGATAACCTGCTGCTGCTCTGTACCGATATGGATTCCGGCCATGGCGGCAAATCCGGGCGCTTTAAAAGCTATGAAGGGGTGGCCCTGGAGTATGCCTTTTTCATTGCCCTGGCGCAGGGGACACTGCCGGGAAAAGCGGCTGTGTGACGATTATTCCCCGAGGTAGTGTTTGAGGGTCAGACGCAGTTCGGGGCTCATCCGGTCGAGATTGTTGAATAACCAGCGCAGGTAGCCGGGGTCGTTTTCAGCAATTTCGGCCACCGCTTTACCCCGGTATTTGCCGAAGGTAAAGGTGGTGAGCAGCGCCGGGCGGCCGGTGATATCGGCCATTTCGTCAGGCGTCCAGCCGGAAACGTTGATGATATCCAGCAGCAGCGCGGCGGTGATATAGCAGTCATACAGCGCGCGGTGGTGATGCAGCCCCGGCGGGGTCGCCACATTCAGCTTACGTGATTTATATAACCCCATATTGCTGTATTTGATCCCCGGCCACAGGCGGCGGGCCAGCTTCATGGTACAAATCCACTCGCCGCTCATCTCCGGTAACACCCGGCGGTCAAAGCTGGCGTTGTGCGCGACATACCAGGGGCTGCCAAGATAATACGGAATAATCTCTTCAATCCACGGCTTATCGGCGACCATCTCTTCCGTTATACGGTGGATAGCCATCGCCTGCGGCGTGATGGGCCGATCAGGACGCACCAGATGGCTCATCGGGTTAGTGATTCGCCCGTCGACAATATCGACCGAGGCGATTTCGACGATGCCCCCCTGCAGGCCGCAGGTTTCGGTATCAATGACGCGCAGCATGGCTCGCTCCAGAGCAAAACAACAAGCGTAAAGGAATTGGGTGGTCTTGCCAACCGATGGGGAGCAGGCGGGCGCGCATTATTTCTGCTTCGGCTCCCAGGGCAGTCGGGAAAGCGAGACAGAGGCCAGCCGATGGGCGATCAGTCGTTCGCGGAACCAGTCGCGCAGATGGGCGGGCTGCTCACGCTCGACCAAATCAGCGACCACCGGCATGTTGTATCGCTCCTTAAAGGCGACGCCGGCGGCGGCGAGATCGACGTTGACCTTATCCATCTCAGCTTGCGAAATTTTGGCCAGATTTCTTTCCATTATTAACTCCAGTGTGCTGGTAAACCCGGTCGAGGCGCTGACGCTTAGCTCGACTCTGCCATTATACAGGGTTATTCTCTGTCCTACAGACATAACAAAAGGGAATGACGAATATGCGACTCCTCGCTGGACGCGCGTTGCGCCTCTCCGTTGCGTTTGCCGGTATGTTAACCGCGGCAGGCGCCTTCGCCCATGCTCACCTGCAACAGCAGATCCCCGCCGCGGGTGCCCAACTGACCGCGCCCCCTCAGACGCTGACGCTCAGTTTCTCAGAAGGGATCGAACCGGCCTTCAGCGGCGTGACCGTCACCGGTCCGCAGCAGCACGCGGTAGCCGCCGGTAAACTGACCCGCAGCGCTGACAACCCCGCTCAGGTCACCTTACCCCTGGCGGAAACGTTGCCTCCGGGGGAGTACACCGTAGCATGGCATGTGGTCTCGGTTGACGGCCATAAAACCAAAGGGCAATACACTTTTAGCGTGAAGTGATCGATGTTGACCGGGCTCTATATCACGCTGCGTTTTGGGCACTTTATCACCCTGATGTTGGCTTTTGGCTGCGTGCTGTATGGCGCCTGGTGGGCGCCGGTACCGCTGAGGCGCGTGCTGATGCACCGCTTTTATCCGCTATTACGCCCCCTGATGTTGATTGGCGCGCTCTCAACCGTGGCGCTGTATCTGCTGCAGGGGGGGATAATGGGCGACGGCTGGGCGGATGTCTGGCAGCCCGCCGTTTGGCAGGCGGTAGCGGGTACCCGCTTCGGCGGGGTGTGGATCTGGCAGATCCTGCTGGCGTTGACTGCTCTCGCCGTGGTGTGGATCCGCCCCCATCACGGCGCCAGGCAACTGATGGCCCTGCTGGCGGCCCAGCTGCTGCTTTCCGCCGGGGTTGGGCATGCTGCTATGCACGATGGCTTACTCGGCGCCCTGCAGCGGACTAATCATGCCGTCCACCTCTTCTGCGTCGCCAGCTGGTTCGGCGGCCTGTTGCCCTTCATCTACTGCCTGCGTCTGGCGCAGGGGCGCTGGCGTCAGGCTGCGGTCTATACCATGGCGCGCTTTTCGCGTTATGGACATCTGGCGGTGGCCGGCACCCTTGCCAGCGGCGTGGTCAATGCGCTGTTGATCCAGGGGGCGGTGATCGGAACCTCGCCCTGGGGACGCATGCTGTTGATCAAATGTGCGCTGGTCGCCGGGATGGTGGTAATTGCCTTAGTGAACAGGTATGTTCTGGTACCACGCATGTCGGCAAGCGGTTCGCGGGCGGAAAGCCTGATCCTGCGAACCACGCAGGCTGAGATAGGGCTGGGCGCGTTGGCGCTGCTGGCCGTCAGTCTGTTTGCCACCTGGGAACCTTATTGAATTAACTGGCAAAATCATGAAAAAAATTGTTCTGACCATGTTGTTACTGGCAAGCTCCGGGGCTGCTCTGGCGGCGCCGCAAATTATCACCGTGAGCCGCTTTGAAGTGGGGAAGGAGAGCTGGGCGTTCAACCGTGAAGAGGTGATGTTGACCTGCCGTCCGGGTAACGCGCTTTACGCCATCAACCCGAGTACGCTGGTCCAGTATCCGCTCAATGACGTCGCGGAACAGCAGGTTAAAGCCGGCAAGACGACCGCGCAGCCGATCTCGGTGATCCAGATCGACGATCCGCAGCATCCGGGACAAAAAATGAGTCTTGCGCCATTTATCGAGCGAGCGCAGAAGCTCTGCTAACGTTCCGCGTTATCTTACTGTAATAGCATAAAAAAAACCGCCCTTGCCGGATAACGGCAGTGGCGGTTTTTTACTGGCTGACAGCCGTTTCCCAGGAATTATACGACCACATTGGCCACGGACTGGAAAAGCTGACGCGTTAAACTATTCTTATAGTGCAAGGCGACTTAGCCTGCATTAATGCCAACTTTTAGCGCACGGCTCTCTCCCAAGAGCCATTTCCCTGGACCGAATACAGGAATCGTATTCGGTCTCTTTTTATCGGTAACTTTCTGCTTTCGCAATAGCCAGCGACATCATGTCAGTCAAACCCCAGGCTGGCCTCTGGATGTCCCGTTATAGCACACCGTTTTTAGCATACACAATCCATTTACACACAAATCGCATCCTGAGGAAGGGTTGCGTCGGGAAGGAGAGATCTGAAGCTGGGGTGGAAAGAGAAAAGAAAAAACCTGCACCTAACCAGGCCCGGCGTGCAGGTTAACTGGCGGGCCAACATCGGAAGCCTGCTAGTATACACATTTGTATGACAAATAAAATAAGCAAAGTCTAATAGGTTTGGCAATTCATGCGATTAGCTATCAATGAACGACCGTATCGCTAAAAATAATAAGCGAATGCGCCGCTATTTACAGCGGCTAAAATTATTCAGGGACGCTAAAGGTGGGATATATTTTACTTTCGAGATAGCAGAGCAAAAGCCAAATTTCATCGCTAAAAATAAACCATACGCAGCCCAGCAGAATGACCGCAAGAAGAATCAGCAGGAAAATTTCGGTTTTACTCATCATGCCAACCACTATCCAATGGCGCCAGGGGCCATGATAGTAGCGAAATAACGACCGAATAAGCAAACGCCGCGTGTCAGCGCGGCGCTATCCGCAGCGAAATTTACGCACCATGGCGCGGTTGCGTCAGGATGTCCACCTGCTCAGCCAGCTGATCCAGCAGCTGGAACCGACGCCGGTATTCGGCCCGTTTTTTGCTGGCGATACTCTCCAGTGATTTTCGTTCCAGACGCTGCGGCAGCCGCCAGCGCCACGCGCTTTCCGGCTTACCATCGATGGACTGCCAGAACTCGTCGTAGCTGGCGTGGAAATGGCGGCCCTTGCTCAGACGATAGCGCAGGGCACGGAACACATGGCCGTTATCGCTGACGCCATAAATCGACTCGATAGCGCTGCGAGCGGCCAGTAGCCAAATGAACTCCAGCAGCAGGCGCTTCGGGAACAGGCCGAAGCAGGCGCGAGTGGCCTGCTTAATCACCTCATGGGAAACGTGGCGCCGTGGCCCCTGCAGGCCGCCGATGACCAGTTGCCAGGCTTCACCGTCCCAGGTCACGCTAAAGGTTGCGCTGGCCAACAGGGTGTGATCGCCGTCGCGTAGCCATAATGTGGTTTCGCCCTCGCGCTCAGCCTTCCCGGCTGAGGAGGCGGAGAGAGTGAACGGGCTGTCGTCTTTTCCGTTCAGCGTCAGCAGCGGGACCTCGCTCACCGCGGTCATGGCATGCGCCAGCAGCGACCCCTGCAGGGTATCGATGTAGCGATAATGACTTATCACCGCCATCGCCCGCTGCCAGGCGTTAAGATCGCGCGTCAGGTACTGACGGTGCACTTTCCCCGGCAAGGTCGCCTGCGCGGTCAGAAGCTGATTAAAATCGTCACGGGCGCTAAGCGACTCAAGCATTGCTTTGGTGGGGCTATAAAATAACGCCGTACGCAGCAGAAATTTAAGGCGAAAATTTTTCTGCCGCCAGATAGGTGCAGGTATTAGTCTGCCCATCACCAGATCGGCAATAAGATGCGAGCGCGGCGCAAGCACGCTGGTTGAATGCAGGCTATTGTCTGTCACGATAAACACCTCGTTGTTATTTCCTCCTATTTTAAAGCGAGCTTCTGATAAGCTTAATCCTCTGGCCGACTATATTTCCCGTTTGTTTAAAATCGATTGAGGTGTAAATAAAAATCACGGGGGATTCGGCGCAATTACCTATAATTACAGCAGAGAGGTAATTATATGTATCAATGTATTAATGGTAGCGACTGGCGTAATATCTGGCTGATGGGCGATCTGCATGGTTGCTTTGCGCTACTGATGGGCCGCCTGCGTCAGCTGCGCTTTGATCCCTGGGCCGATCTGCTCATTTCCGTGGGCGATCTGATCGATCGCGGACCGCAGAGCGCTGACTGCCTCGGCCTGCTGCGCTGCCGCTGGTTCAGGGCCGTTCGGGGGAATCATGAACAGATGGCGCTGGAGGCGCTGGAGAGCGGGGATATGGCACTCTGGCAGATGAATGGCGGCGACTGGTATGGCCGGGGCACCGCGCAGCAGCGGGCCGAAGCCGACCGGCTGTTAGCGCGTTGTCAGCGGTTACCGTTGATTATTGAAGTTGGGTGTGCAGATGCCCGGCATGTGATCGCCCATGCCGATTATCCGGCGCCAGTCTATCGCTGGCAGCAGCCGGTGGATCCCCAGCGGGTGTTATGGAGCCGTCATCGCCTGAGCGAACATCTGGCGGGACGTCATGGCGCCATCGCCGGAGCAGACCATTTCTGGTTTGGCCATACGCCGCTTCGCACGCCTTATGAACGCGATAATCAACACTATATTGATACGGGCGCCGTGTTTGGCGGAACGCTGACGCTGGTGGCGCTACAATCGGCAGGTTAAAAATCGCTGTATTCGCTGGCGGGTTGCCAGAAGCCATCAATAAAATCTTCTATCGGATAGCAGCCGCCGTGGCGGATCCGCTGATCCTCCATCGCCACTAAGCACTGCGTTTCCTCGCGGTAGACGTCAACCACAATGTCCTCGCAGCCGCCATCCAGATAGCAAATAAACAACACCAAGGCAAACATCCTGGCCTCATGCTCGGGTTCACATACTCTTTAGTGTAGGGGATGACGGCGGGACGGGGAAATAAATAACCCGTCTCAGGCGACGGGTTCATTTGAGTCAGGCAAGGCGCATGACCCAGGCATCAGACTGGCGGTCGTAATGTTTACGGTAGAGCACGGAATGTTCGCCATTGAGAATAGCGGGCACGCTGGTATCGGCATCCCAGGCGTCAAGCTGCATACATAAATCTGGATCGGATTTGCAGGGAATACTTAACGTTCGCTCTCCCTGATGTTCACCGTGCAGTTCGGCATCGTCTATCTCAAACGCGCCGATGCGGACATTGGTTTTACTCATCGCTTCACCCCATTTTTCAGCTGAGTTGTGGTACGACCAGTTGAGGCCGTCATTTTTCAGCGTAGTCAATGGGGTGAAAACCGCCAGTCAAAAAGTGCGCATTTTTTGCGCGGCGTCACACCTTGCCGGCAAAAAGTTTCCCATCGCGTACCAGTTCGCGCGGGTAGCTATTCTTCAGACGGGAGCCAACGCGCTTGGCCAGACCCAGCGGGACACCCTGGAAGGTCACGATGGCCTCATCCTGCTGCGGCGCGGTCTGCGGATAGACGTCGCGTCCGCGATACCATTCCTCCGCTTCCTCCTGGGTCAGCTCGAAGGCGCGCTGCGGCGCGGCAAAGGCGATAACCGCCTCATGCTGCCAGCGGTACCCCTTATTGTGCACCTCTGCCAGGCGTACGCCGATGCGTGAAAAACGCACCTGACCAAACAGGGGCTCCATAGCCTGCGGGAACAGCCACAGCTCTTTATCCCGCTGCCACAGCGTATGGCCTGCGTCCCACACCAGGCCAACAGCGCTGGCGGCGGCAGTTACCGCGGCGGCCTCCCGGCTCTTCAGCGGCGTAAACGGGAATTTGCCGACCTTATAGCCTGGCGCCGGGAGCGGATCGATCGCCGCGGTCTTGCGCAGGCGAGCGACAAAGAAGCCTTCGCAATCGTAGATCTGCGGGAATACGTGCAAAAATCCTTCTGCGGTTAAGGCATCGGCCGCGCCGGAAAACAGATCTCCCAGCGGCAGGATCTCCACCGCCTGCGGATAACGGGACAGTAACCACTGAACAACCGACTGGTTTTCCTCGCGATTCAGGGTACAGGTCGAATACACCAACGTCCCGCCAGGACGCAGGGCATGGAAGGCGCTGTCGATAAGTTCGCGCTGGGTGGCGGCAATGTCGAGGTTGCTCTCCGGCGACCAGTTTTTCAGTGCGTCAGCATCTTTACGCACTACGCCTTCGCCCGAACAGGGGGCATCAAGCAGGATGGCATCGAAAGCTTCGGGTAGCGCCGCGCCGAAAACCCGGCCGTCGAAGTGGGTCAGGGCGACGTTACTGATGCCGCAGCGGCTAATGTTGGCATGCAGCACCTTCACCCGGCTGGCGGAGAACTCATTGGCCAGAATGCCGCCCGCGTTACCCATTCGGGCGGCAATCTGGGTGGTCTTAGACCCCGGCGCGGCGGCAACATCCATCACCCGTTCAGGCTGCGGGTTATCGGCGAACAGAGCGGCGACCGGCAGCATCGAGCTTGCCTCCTGAATATAGAACAGCCCGCTGAGATGTTCGGCGGTGCTGCCCAGCGGCAGGGCATCGTCGCCGTCCCGCTCGATCCAGAATCCCTCTTCACACCAGGGGACCGGCGTCAGCTGCCAGCCATACGGGGCGACCAGAGAGAGAAAATCGGCCACACTGATTTTCAGCGTGTTGACGCGAATACTGCGGCGTAGCGGGCGCTGGCAGGCGGCGATAAAGTCGTCGAAAGAGAGATGCGCGGGCATTGCCGCACGCATTTGAGCGAGAAACGCTTCAGGGAAATAGACAGTATTTTCAGCCACAGGCAGCGCACCACAGAAAAAAAAGGGTGCGCAGTTTAGCACAAACGCCCCGGTGCAGGACACCGGGGCGTGCGGTGAGTCATCTTCCCGCCCCCGGCGTTGGCCGGTGCGGGAAAAGCGTTACGAGGGTTACTGCGGCAGGGCGGTGCCCCATTCCCGCCACTCTTTCGGCTCGCTCTCCTGCAGCAGGAAGTGCTTGCCATCCTGGGCCTTCGGCGCCAGCGGTGTCCCCGGCGGCGTGGCGAAGGCGATCCCGCCGCGGATAAACTGGTTGAAGGTCCCGGTTTTCACCACGCCGCCAATCAGGCCGAAGTCGAGGCTGTAACCTGAGGCCAGCCAGAACACCGAGTTATTGCGTACCAGATACTGGTAGCGCTTGCTGATGCGCAGTTTCACCATCACCCGATCGGACATTGACCCCAGCGACAGGCCAGTGACCGTCCCCACCTCAAGGCCGCGGAACAGGACCGGCGTACCGATGCCAAGCGACCCCGCCTCCGGCGCTTCCACCACGATGTTCAGGCCGTCGATATAACGTGAGTCGCTGATCGTCGTATCCTGGATCTCAAAGTCGCGGCGCGCCGGCCCGCGTCCGGGCTCAACGTTAATATAGGACTGGAACAGGGTGTCCAGATGCTCGACGCCCGCGGCGGAGATTTGCGGGGTGATCACCGAGAAGCGGGTCCCGGCCCGGGCGAAGGTACCGACGTATTCCGGGTAGAGCACCGCTTTCGCCTGCACTTCGTTTTTGGCGGTGATCAGCTCCAGGGACTGGATCTGACCGATATCGATGCCGAGATAACGAATCGGCATCCCGGCCGCCATCTTCCCGGCGTCAAACGCGTGCAGGGTGATCTGGCCGCCCACGGCGCGCGCCGCCGTTTCCGAAGCGTAAAGGATACGTTTGTTATTCAGCCGCGCGTTGGCGCTGCTGCCATTGAGGTTATCGAAACTGATCGCCCCTTTAATGGCGCGCGCCAGCGGCGAGGCCTGAACGGTGAGTCCGTTGCCGTCAAGTTTGACCTTCGCCCCCCCTTCGGCCCAGAAGACGCTGTTGTTGCTCAGCAGGTAGCGGTACTCCGGCTTGATATGCAAATCGATATCGAAAGCGTCTTTGCGCGGTTTGACGGCGATGATCTCGCCGACGGCGAATTTACGATACAGCACCACCGAGCCGGCCTGAACGTCAGGCAGGGTCTCGGCTGAGAGGCTTAAGGTCGTGGTCGGCACTTCGCTCAGGCTGTTTTCCTGGGCCTTTTCGAGGTTGGCGTACAGCGGGTAGCTGCTCTGCATTTCGCCTTTTTCTCCCGGAATGACCCGGATCCCGCCATTAACCCATTCGCTGGCGCTGGCCCCCAGCACCTGCACGCCATCGAGTCCGACTTTGACATCCAGACGGCTGTTAACCACAAACTTACTGTCACCGCGAATGAGATCGCGGTATTCGGGGGCAATCGCGACCTGGAAGGTCACCCCTTTGGCCGTCAGTTTGCGCTCCAGCACCTGGCCGACTTTTACTCCGTGCAGCACCAGCGGTTGGCCGCCGTCAATCCCGTAGCTTTCCGGCGCCGAGAGCGTGACGGTGGCGACGTTGGGCTCCTCCAGCAGCGCTTTATCTGCTGGCATGACGGAGAAGTGGTTGCGCGGCTCGCCTTCACCGGGTACCAGTTCAAAGGTATTGCCGGTGAGCAGGGCGCTGACGCTGGGGTTATCGAGGGAAATTTTCGGCTTCTTCATCTGAATCAGCGTCTTCTCACGCAGCAGCGTCACCACGCTCGGGTCGACGGTCATCTCGCCGGTCACTTTGCCGCCGGGGTTAAGATTCAGCTTACTTAACTGACCCACTTCCAGCCCCTGATACATCAGCGGCGTCGAGCCTGCTTTCAGCCCATCGCCGTCGGGCAGGTCGAGGGTGACCAGCACACCGCGCTGGCTATGCGCCAGATCTTCGTACAGATGATAGTCATCGTTTTGCGCCGCAACCTGCGAATCGGCAGGTGAATCGAAGGCGATAGCGCCGTTCACCAGCGCAGAAAGGTTCTCCAGCTGCACTTTTGCCCCACTCAGGCCGACGTCGGCTTTGATCCCGGAGACGTTCCAGAATCGGCTGCCTTTTTTCACCAGGTTGGTAAACCGGCGCTCGATCAGGACATCGATGGTGACCCCCTGATTATTGGCATTCAGGGTGAAATCATACACGCGCCCGACCGGGATCTTGCGGAAATAGACCAGCGAGCCGCTGTTCAGGGAGCCAAGGTCCGGCGCCTGCAGGTGGATCATCAGCTCGCCGTTGTTGATGCGGTATTTCGGCTGAGTGTCGAGGGCCACGAAGTGATCTTCGGGCTCACCCTTGCCAGGCATCATGCCAATGTAGTTCCCGCCCACCAGCGCATCCAGCCCGGAGACCCCCGCCAGAGAGGCTTTTGGGGTGACCAGCCAGAACTGGGTCTCTTTGCGCAGCGCATCTTTCATATCGCGTTTGATGCTGGCGGAAACCTCAATCTTACTCAGATCTTTACTGAGGCTAATATCCTGGACGGTGCCGACCTCGACCCCCTGATAACGGATAGGCGTCCGCCCCGGCACAATGCCGTTAGCGGACTGGAAATCGATGGTAATCGTCGATCCGCGGTCGTCAAAGCTGGTCCAGATGAGCCAGGCGGCAATCAGCAGCGCGATAACCGGCAACAGCCAGAATGGCGAAATACGGCGTTTAGTTTTTATTCTGGCTTCAGTCTGCGAAGCGGGCGATTCCTGACTCATGTGCGTCCCAAAGTAAGCGGCTGTCCAGCCATTCAACTGCAAGAATAGTTAAAATTACCGCACCGCCGAAGTAAATCGCCGCCGGCCCCATGGTGAAAGCGAGGAGCTGATCGCGATTGATTAGCGACATGGTGAGTGAAATAACAAACAGATCCAACATCGACCAGCGGCCAATCCAGGTTATCAGCCGCAGCAGCAGGATGCGGGTGCGCAAGCCTTGCTCGCACTTGAATTGTATGCTGACCAATAGGGTAAATAACACTATAACTTTGGTGAATGGCACCAAAATACTGGCGATAAATACCACTCCGGCGATGGCGATATTGCTGCTGGCAAGGGAGATGATCCCGGAAAGGATCGTATCGTCCTGGCGCGCACCGTTAACATAGATGATCGAGATCGGCAGCAGGTTGGCTGGTAAGAGAAATATCAGCGAGGCAATCAGCGCCGCCCAGCTGCGCTGCAGGCTCTGCGGCCGGCGATGATGCAGCGGGGAGTGGCAGCGTCGGCAGCGGCCACGCGCGTCGCGGTAGCCGGTGTAGTGGCAGCCGGTGCACACCTGTAAATTGTTATCGGCGCGGGTCGCTGGCCGTTCAGGATAGAAACGCTCCCACAGCTCTTCGACGTTCATGTGAATAAGCGTCAGGATGCTCAGTAGCGTCAGCGAGATAAACGCCACCAGGCCGATGCCGGGCTGCAGAAAGGCGTAATCCTGCACCTTGATGGAGGCGACGCCAATACCCACCAGATAGATATCCAGCATCACCCACTCTTTGAGCTTGCCGAGCATCAGCAGCACCGGGCGCAGGTTCATCCCCAGCACGTTGCCCAGCCAGAGATAGCTAATCGAGACCACCAGCAGCACCGGGGCGACCACCGCGCAAAACAGCACCATGGCGGCGGTAAGCGGGTCACCCTGCGCGGTCATCTGCCAGATCCCTTGCAGGACGTTGGCGTCGATGCGCACGCCCAGCAGGTGCAGGCGCAGCAGAGGCTCCGACCAGGCAAAAGGCATGAGCAGCAGCATCGCAACGGCCATGCTGCCCAAACGCGTCAGCGACCAGTCGCGCCCATCGCGCACCTTGGCGTTGCAGCGTGGGCACCAGGCGCTTTGGTTGCGTTTAAGCACCGGTAAGCGAAAGAGCATGTCACACTGCGTACAGCGCTGATAATGCGCATAGGGAAGCGGTGTGCTGACGGCATGCACGACCAACTTCTTCGCAGGTTTAATCGTTGGTGTTTTTATCGGCATTTATTACGTACAGGAATGAATGTATCCCACTATCTTAACCTATGAATGAATTCATCTTGAGCCTAAGCGCATTTAATGCTTATTTTAGTAGGCTGTACGTATCAGGCAGTAAGACAACCAAGTGAAGATATAATGAGCAAAACAGAATTTTACGCGGATCTGAACCGCGATTTCCAGGCATTAATGGCAGGTGAAACCAGTTTTCTGGCGATGATCGCCAATACCAGCGCGCTGCTGTTCGAGCGGCTGAGCGAGGTCAACTGGGCCGGTTTCTATCTTCTGGAAGGCGATACCCTGGTACTGGGGCCGTTCCAGGGCAAACTGGCCTGTGTGCGCATTCCGGTTGGCCGCGGCGTCTGCGGCGCCGCGGTGGCGCAAGCCCAGGTCCAGCGCGTAGAGGACGTGCATGCGTTTGATGGTCACATTGCCTGCGATGCGGCCAGTAATTCAGAAATTGTCTTTCCCCTGCGCGTGAACGACCAGATTATCGGCGTGCTGGATATCGACAGCACGGCGTATGGCCGCTTCACAGCTGAAGATGAGCAGGGGTTGCGCACGCTGGTCGAGCAACTGGAAAAACTTATCGCGGCCACTGATTATCAAAAAATCTTTACCCGTGTCGTGGGATAATCAACGGATAACGTAGCATTTAGCGAGGACGTCATTATAATGTCGCCTGTTCATGCCTGCGGCTTGTTGGCTACGTCCGTTGTAATCAGGAAATTTCATGGAAAATCAACCTAAGTTGAATAGCAGTAAAGAAGTTATCGCCTTTCTGGCCGAACGTTTCCCGCAGTGCTTTAGCGCTGAAGGCGAAGCGCGCCCCCTGAAAATTGGTATTTTTCAGGATCTCGTTGAGCGAGTGGGTGGTGAGATGAATCTCAGCAAAACCCAGCTTCGCGCTGCATTACGTCTCTACACGTCCAGCTGGCGTTATCTGTACGGCGTGAAAGCCGGCGCTATCCGCGTTGACCTGGACGGCAACCCGTGCGGCGAACTGGAAGAACAGCACATTGCCCATGCGCGCCAGCAGCTGGAAGAAGCGAAAGCTCGCGTTCAGACGCAGCGCGCTGCCCAGCAGGCGAAAAAACGCGAAGCCGCCGCCGCCGCAGGTCAGCAGGATGAAGGGGTTCGCCGCGAGCGTAAACCGCGTCCTCAGCAGCCGCGTCGTAAAGAAGGCGCTGAACAGCGTAAACCGCGTCCTGTTGCGGCCAAAGCCCCGCGTGAAGAGCGTCATACTCCGGTTTCGGATGTTTCCGTTCTGACCGTCGGCCAGGCGCTGAAGGTAAAAGCAGGCAATAACGCAATGGACGCCACCGTTCTGGAAATCACCAAAGATGGCGTTCGTGTACAGCTGACTTCTGGTATGTCAATGATTGTACGCGCAGAACACCTGGTGTTCTGAAACGGAGGCCGGGCCAGGCATGAACACATTTTTTAAAATCACCGCGCTTGCGGGCCTGCTGGCAATAGCAAGCCATGCTTTCGCTGTTGATGAAATAACCCGTGCAGATCAAATACCCGTGCTGAAAGAAGAGCCGCAGCACGCGACGGTGAGCGAGCGCGTGACGTCGCGCTTTACCCGTTCTCACTACCGTCAGTTTGATCTCGACAACGCCTTCTCGGCAAAGATTTTTGACCGTTATCTGAACCTGCTGGACTACAGCCACAATGTGCTGCTGGCCAGCGATGTGGCGAAGTTCGCGGCCAAAAAAGACCAAATCGGCGACGAACTGCGCACCGGGAAACTGGACGTCTTCTACGACCTCTACAACCTGGCGCAGCAGCGTCGCTTTGAGCGCTATCAGTATGCGCTGAAGGTGCTGGAACGTCCGATGGACTTTACCGGCAACGATAATTTTAACCTTGATCGCTCCAAAGCGCCGTGGCCAAAAGATGAGGCCGAGCTGAACACGCTGTGGGACGCCAAGGTGAAGTTTGACCAGTTAAGCCTGAAGCTGGCGGGTAAAGACGATAAAGAGATCCGCGACACCTTAACGCGTCGCTATAAGTTCGCGATCCGTCGTCTGGCGCAAACCAACAGCGAAGATGTCTTCTCGCTGGCGATGACCGCCTTCGCTCGCGAAATCGACCCGCACACCAACTACCTGTCTCCACGTAATACCGAGCAGTTCAACACTGAGATGAGCCTCTCTCTTGAGGGGATCGGCGCTGTCCTGCAAATGGATGATGACTACACCGTCATCAATTCGCTGGTGGCGGGCGGCCCGGCCGCGAAGAGCAAAGCGATCAGCGTCGGCGACCGTATCGTTGGCGTTGGCCAGACCGGGAAGCCGATGGTTGATGTCATCGGCTGGCGTCTGGATGACGTGGTCGCGCTGATTAAAGGACCGAAGGGCAGCAAAGTGCGCCTTGAGATCCTGCCGGCAGGCAAAGGGGCCAAGACGCGTATCGTGACCCTGACCCGCGAGCGGATCCGTCTGGAAGACCGTGCGGTGAAGATGTCGGTGAAAACCGTTGGTAAAGAAAAAGTCGGCGTGCTGGATATTCCGGGCTTTTACGTTGGTCTCACCGATGATGTGAAGGTGCAACTGCAGAAGCTGGAAAAACAGAACGTCAGCAGCATCGTCATTGATCTGCGCAGCAACGGCGGCGGGGCGCTGACCGAGGCGGTATCGCTCTCGGGTCTGTTTATTCCGTCCGGCCCGGTAGTGCAGGTCCGTGATAACAATGGCAAGGTCCGCGAAGACAGCGACAACGATGGCGTGGTCTATTACAAAGGGCCGCTGGTGGTGCTGGTTGACCGCTTTAGCGCCTCGGCGTCTGAAATCTTCGCCGCGGCGATGCAGGATTATGGCCGCGCGCTGATCGTTGGCGAGCCGACCTTCGGTAAAGGGACGGTACAGCAGTATCGCTCGTTGAATCGTATCTACGATCAGATGCTGCGTCCGGACTGGCCGGCGTTAGGTTCCGTCCAGTACACCATCCAGAAGTTCTACCGTATTAACGGCGGCAGTACGCAGCGTAAAGGCGTGACGCCGGATATCATGATGCCAACCGGTAATGAAGATCGTGAGACCGGCGAGCAGTATGAAGACAACGCGCTGCCGTGGGATAGCATCAACGCAGCCACCTACGTGAAGTCCGGGGATCTGACCCCGTTTGGACCGGAACTGCTCAAGCGCCATGATGAGCGTATCGCGCAGGATCCAGAGTTCCAGTACATCATGAAGGATATTGCCCGTTATAACGCGATGAAGGACAAGCGTAACATCGTCTCTCTGAACTACGCCCAGCGTGAGAAAGAGAACGAAGAGGATGATGCGATTCGTCTGGCGCGGATTAACGATCGCCTGAAACGCGAAGGCAAACCGCTGCTGAAAAAACTGGATGACCTGCCGAAGGATTACCAGGAGCCGGATCCGTATCTTGATGAAACGGTCCATATCGCGGTAGACCTGGCGCATCTTGAAAAAGCGCGCCCGGCGGTGGAACCGCCAGCCAGTAAATAAATAACAAACGGGCACCTCAGAGGGTGCCCGTTTTATTTTGTGCTTTTGTCATCACCTTTCAGCTCAACTAACAAAATGTCAACCTGCCCGGCCGCTGTCAGCAAGATGCTACAAAATGTAAAGTTGTGTTTTTATCGTGACTTAGCGGGGGTTGATGGTTGAAAATTGCAGCCTGACCCATACGATGTGGGTAATCGCATAGTGCGTTTTGTTAAATTGAGGTAAAAAGAAAATTATGATGCGAATCGCGCTTTTCCTGCTGACGAACCTGGCAGTAATGGTCGTGTTCGGGCTGGTGTTAAGCCTCACGGGGATCCAATCCAGCAGCATGACCGGTCTGTTGATTATGGCCCTGCTGTTCGGCTTCGGTGGTTCTATCGTTTCGCTGATGATGTCGAAATGGATGGCCCTGAAGTCTGTGGGTGGGGAAGTGATCGAGCAGCCGCGCAACGAAACGGAACGCTGGCTGATGCACACCGTCGCCCAACAGGCGCAGCAGGCGGGCATTGCCATGCCGCAGGTGGCTATCTATCACGCGCCTGATATTAACGCTTTTGCTACCGGCGCGCGTCGCGACGCCTCGCTGGTCGCCGTCAGCACCGGGCTGCTACAAAACATGAGCCGTGATGAAGCGGAAGCGGTCATTGCCCATGAAATCAGCCATATCGCTAATGGCGATATGGTGACCATGACGCTGATTCAGGGGGTGGTGAACACCTTCGTTATCTTTATCTCGCGCGTGATTGCCCAGATTGCGGCCGGTTTCCTCGGCGGCAACCGGGAAGATGAAGGGGAGAGCAGCAATGGTAACCCGCTGATCTACTTCGCTGTCGCCACGGTGCTGGAACTGGTGTTCGGTATTCTGGCCAGCATTATTACCATGTGGTTCTCTCGTCATCGCGAGTTCCACGCTGACGCCGGCTCGGCGCGACTGGTGGGCCGCGAGAAGATGATTGCTGCCCTGCAGCGTCTGAAAACCAGCTATGAGCCACAGGAAGCCAGCAGCATGATGGCGTTCTGCATCAATGGTAAAGCGAAATCCATGAGCGAGCTGTTTATGACTCACCCGCCGCTGGATAAACGTATTGAAGCCCTGCGTAGCGGTGAGTATCTGAAGTAATCCGTCGGTTCGACGCTAAAAATAAAAAATCCGCAGCCCGAAAGCTGCGGATTTTTTTTGCCGCCGTTTATCAGGCCGCGCGCGGCTGGGTGACGCGCAGACCGCTAATCAGTGCGGCAACGGTCGCCAGAATGCCGGCCAGCAGCAGGGCGGTATGGGTGCCGCTGTTGCCGAGCAGGTTGAACAGCAGGGCGACCAGCGCCGCGCCAGTGCTCTGACCGAGCAGGCGAGCGGTACCCAGCATCCCGCTGGCGCCACCGCTACGATGGCTCGGAGCTGAGGCGACAATGGTGTGGTTATTCGGCGACTGAAACAGCCCGAAACCGGCGCCGCACAGCGCCATACGCCAGATAATATCCAGATCGGAAGGCGACTCGGGCAGCAGCGCCAGGCCGAACAGGCCGCAGGCCATAACCAGCAGCCCAATGGCCCCCAGCAGCCCTGCATGGCATTTCTCAATCAAATAACCGGCCAGCGGCGCCATCACCATGGTCGCCAGCGGCCACGGCGTCAGCAGCAGGCCGGTCTCCACTTCGCTGCGCCCCATCATCGTCTGCAGGAAGAAGGGCAGGGAGACCATCGCCAGCATCTGCGCACAGAAGGAGCAGATGGAGGTGCAGATAGAGAGTGAGAAGAGCGGGATGCGCAGCAGGTCGACCGGCAGCAGGGGGACGGGCATGCTGAGCTGGCGGCGAACGAAGAAAAGGCCCACCACCAGCATGGCGGCCACTTCCGCCAGCACCAGCTGAACAGACTGTCCCTGGGCGAACCCGCTGAGCGCAGTGATCAGCAGCCCGAAGGTGAGGGCGTTCATGATGGCGCTCGGCAGATCGAAGCGGATGATTTTGCTGCGCGCGCTGTTGGGTGGCAGAAAGCGCATGGCCAGAACAAAAGCGACGATCCCGAGGGGAACGTTAATTAAAAACAGCCATTGCCATGAGGCAAGGGAGAGGATCGCCGCGGCGATCGTCGGGCCTGCTGCCGAAGAGACGGCGACGACAAAGGAGTTGATGCCCATGCCGCGGCCGAGAAAGCGCTGCGGATAAATCAGGCGGATCAACGCGGTGTTCACGCTCATCAGCGCGGCGCCGCCCAGCCCCTGGGCGACGCGGGCGAAGGTCAGCATGTCGAGACTGCGCGACAGGGCGCAGGCCAGCGAGGTAAAGATAAACACCACCAGGCCTATCTTATAGATGCGGCGATAGCCGACCATATCGCCGAGGAAAGAGAGCGGTAGCAGGGCGATGACAATGGCGATTTGGTAGGCGTTAACGATCCAGATTGACGCCGCCGGCGAGGCGTTAAGATCGCTGGCGATGGTCGGGAGCGCGACGTTGGCGATAGCCCCGTCGAGCACGGCCATGGTCAGCCCCAGCACGATGGTCAGAATGGCGCCATAGCGTTGCGGCAGCGGCACGCCATCGGAAGAATTTTTATCCATGGTGAATATAAGTCTTAAATGAAACGGTTTTTTGAATGATGAGTTTAGCATTGATTATTCCGCAGTATGTCGCAGATTTGTAACGAAGTGGCAGAAGAATGATTGCGGCGCAGAGGCGGCGAATTTATAATAAAAACCGGTTCTAAATTTTATAAAACAGTTACGGCGAGGTGATAAATGGCAGGTGCAGATTTGGATAAACAGCCAGATTCTGTCTCTTCGGTATTGAAGGTTTTTGGCATCTTACAGGCGCTGGGTGAAGAGCGTGAAATTGGCATTACCGAACTGTCCCAGCGCGTCATGATGTCGAAAAGCACCGTTTATCGCTTTTTACAGACCATGAAATCACTGGGCTATGTGGCGCAGGAAGGCGAGTCAGAGAAATACTCCCTCACGCTCAAGCTGTTCGAGCTGGGCGCTCGTGCGCTGCAGAACGTCGACCTGGTACGCAGCGCCGATATTCAGATGCGCGAACTCTCCCGGCTGACGAAAGAGACTATTCACCTCGGGGCGCTGGATGAAGACAGCATCGTCTACATCCACAAGATTGACTCGATGTACAATCTGCGGATGTACTCGCGTATCGGCCGTCGCAATCCGCTGTACAGTACCGCGATTGGTAAGGTACTGCTGGCGTGGCGCGATCGCAGCGAAGTGGAGCAGATCCTCGAGGGCGTGGAGTATAAACGCAGCACCGAGCGGACCATCACCAGCACGGAAGCGCTGCTGAAGGTGCTGGATGGCGTACGCGAGCAGGGATATGGCGAAGATAACGAAGAGCAGGAAGAGGGACTACGCTGCATCGGGGTACCGGTGTTCGATCGTTTCGGCGTGGTTATCGCCGGACTGAGCATCTCTTTCCCGACGCTACGTTTCTCAGAAGAACGTTTGCATGAGTATGTGGCGATGCTGCATCAGGCGGCGCGCAAGATTTCTGAGCAAATGGGATACAACGACTACCCGTTCTGACGCGGTAGCTGAAACATCCGGCGAGCGCGGTGCTATTGTCGCGCTCGCCGGAGTGATTTTAACCGTTATCAACCACGGTTGCGCTTTTGCGCAGAATGGGACAGTTACTGACGCCGATCACACCGCTGTTGGAATGCACATAAAGTGCGGTACTGACCCCGCGGGCGGTGAGATACTGACACTTAAGACCCAGACCACCGACGTTTTCTTCACTGTGGAATAATACGCCATAGCCGCTTAATAATACGCCAATCCATAAGATAGCCACGACGACAATAGTACGAATGATTAATCGCATTGATGCCTCATTATTTGTATGATCCTTGCCGTGATTTTGACACGAACACGTTTTGAAACAAGTCGATGATTCCTAAACTTGCCGTTCGTATTACAGTTAGCCGCGGTTTAAGAAGGCCGTGTTATCCTGGTGAGATAAAGTACTAATGCGGAGAGTGGAGTGAAAAAATTACGGTGGGTTTTACTGATAGTCATCATAGCAGGCTGCCTGTTGCTGTGGACTCAGATGCTTAACGTAATGTGCGACCAGGATGTTCAGTTTTTCAGCGGCATTTGCACTATCAATAAATTCATCCCGTGGTAAGACATTTTTCTGACGACTGATTTCCTTCTGCGGTGTGGGTGGTAGAATGAACGCCTTCTCTTTGAGGTGGTGAAATGAGTGAGTTACTAAATCCTGGGATCTTAAATCTGGCTTCGCTGGCTGTATCCGTCGCGTTGCTGCTTGTCGGTCTGTTGTTATGGTTCTTCGTCAACCGCGCCAGTTCGCGGGCGAACGAGCAGATAGAACTGCTGCAAGCGCTGCTGGATCAGCAAAAGCGGCAGAATGCGCTGTTACGTCGCCTTTGCGAAGCTAATGCGCCGGAAAAAGAGGACGTGGCCGAGCCGACCGTCGCAGGCAAGGCGAAAGGAGAGGATGAGTTTATCCGCCTGGTGGCAGAGCGCTAAGTACCTCCACAGGTGTGCATCATAAGATGCGCACCTGCATGATAACTGGCAGTAATAGCTTATTCTTATTCCATTATTCCTTTCCCCGTGCATTATTCCCTTTTTTACACGCTGTAAATAAAGTCATTCCCGCCGCGTTTATTGCCCTGGAATGTGACACTGTCATCATTTTTTCATTATTAAGGTGCAGAATTAGCTCTATTTTTAGCGTGACGACTAACAGGTTTTATTATCACTACACTGGTACGGCTTTAGCGATTTTTCGTCTGCTGTTATGAGTAATTATGCGCATCAATATTCATCGCCTTCAGCGAAGCGCCGTCAGCATGGCGGTTCGTATACGTACATACCTGGACGAAGCGAAGTTGTTGAGCTATGGTAAAAAAGTTGCAGTAATGAGGCAGCAACCAGGTGATATTAGCGAATGCTATAACGCCTTGCCAGGAGCGGCAAAGACGCATAAATGTGCAGGCGATCAAATGATTACCTTATAATTTGTGCGAACGATCGTGACACGTTTAAAAATGGCTTGCCATTATTTACGTAGTATGTGATAACACGTTTCGGGTTAAACGAGGTACAGTTCTGTTTATGTGTGGCATTTTCAGTAAAGAAGTCCTGAGTAAACACGTTGTCGTTGAATACCGCTTCTCTGCCGAACCTTAAATTAGTGCCTCATGCAGTTATGTGTCAGTTTTATCTATGTAAACGCCAGCAGGCGAAGAAAACAGTCTAAGGAATTTTGCAAATGGCAAAGATTAAAGGTCAAGTTAAGTGGTTCAACGAGTCTAAAGGTTTTGGTTTCATTACTCCGGCTGATGGCAGCAAAGACGTGTTCGTACACTTCTCCGCTATCCAGGGTAACGGCTTCAAAACTCTGGCTGAAGGCCAGAACGTTGAGTTCGAAATTCAGGACGGCCAGAAAGGTCCGGCTGCAGTTAACGTAACTGCTATCTGATACAAGACCACTCTTCTTGTATAAAAGCCTCGCCTGCGCGGGGCTTTTGCGTTTTTATTGCAAAGCATGTCATTTTACCCCCTTCCGTCGCGTCTTGTTGCAAATAGTCAACTTTATTAGCATTGTGTAGCAGTCTGTTTTGCTAATTTTCTGTTAAATCAGATGGTTGCAAAATGATGCCGGAGCTATGGTGCTAAAGAAAAAAATGAAGTCCGCCGCCAGCTTTACCCCGATTCGCTTCGGGTTACTCTGTGTGGCCATTCTTGGTTGTCTGGGACTGCTGTTGGCCCGCGTGGGCTGGCTGCAAATTGTCTCTCCCGATAACCTGGTAAAACAAGAAGACATGCGTTCTCTGCGCGAAGAGCCTGTGGCGGTGGAGCGCGGCATGATTAGCGACCGCGAAGGACGACCGCTGGCGGTGAGCGTACCGGTCAGCGCTATCTGGATCGACCCGCAGACCACCATGGAGAAGGGTGGGGTTGGTTATGGTCCTCGCTGGCAGGCAATGGCCGAAGCACTGCATCTCAACCTCGGGGAGCTGGCCCAACGGGTACAAAGTCATCCTCACGCCCGTTTTCTCTATCTGGCGCGTCAGATCAATCCGGAGCAGGCGGAGTGGATTGATAAACTGCATCTCCCGGGCGTCTATCTGCGCGATGAATCGCGACGTTTCTATCCGGCTGGTCATGTGGCTGCCAATCTGCTGGGCTTTACCAACGTCGATAATCAGGGCATCGAAGGGGTGGAGAAAAGCTTTAATGCCCAGCTGACCGGCAAACCCGGACGACGCCTGGTGCGCAAAGATAAACATGGCAATGTTATTGAAAATATTACCGAAGTGCCGCCAGTCCCGGCGCATAATTTGCAGCTGAGTATTGATGAACGTCTGCAGACGGTGACCGAAGATGCGCTGGATAATGCCGTTCGCTGGAATAAGGCGGAATCCGGGGCGGCGGTATTGATCAAAATTGATACCGGTGAGATTCTGGCGATGGCCAGCTACCCGGACTTCAATCCGAACAATCGCGACAGCGCGACGCTGGATGATTTCCGCAACCGCGCCATCAGCGACACCTTCGAACCCGGGTCGACCGTCAAACCGCTGGTGATCATGACCGCGCTCCAGCAGGGGATTGTCCAGCCGGATAGCGTGGTGGACACCCATCCGTTTGTCCTCGACGGCCACCGCATCCGCGATGTGGGCTATTATCCGGAGCTGAGTCTGACCGGGATCCTGCAAAAATCCAGTGATACCGGCGTGTCGCATCTCTCGCTCGCTATGCCGGTGCAGCATCTGCTTGATACCTATCAGGCATTTGGGTTCGGCGAGCCGACCGGATTGGGATTGACCGGGGAAAGCGCCGGGCTGATGCCGCATCGTCGCTACTGGGGGCAGCTGGATCGCGCTACCTTCGCTTTCGGCTATGGGTTAATGGTGACGCCGCTCCAGCTGGCGCACGTCTACGCGACTATCGGCGGTTTCGGTATTGAACGACCGTTGTCGATAACCCGCATCGATCCGCCGGTGATAGGTACGCGGGTGATGCCGGAGAACATCGTTCACAGCGTAGAGCATATGATGGAGAGCGTGGCGCTCCCGGGGGGAGGCGGTACTAAAGCGGCAGTGCGCGACTACCGGGTGGCGGTAAAAACCGGGACGGCGAAGAAAATCGGTCCGGACGGCAAATATATCGATAAATATGTGGCCTACACCGCCGGCGTGGCGCCCGCCAGTCGTCCACAGTTTGCGCTGGTGGTGGTGATGAACGATCCGAGTAATGGCTCCTATTACGGCGGGGCGGTGTCCGCGCCGGTCTTCAGCCAGATCATGGGGGATGTCCTGCGGCTGGAGAACGTCATGCCGGACGGCATGCCGCAAGGGGCGGAGAATCTGATCGTGATGCACGACAGCCATCCGCTGGCGCCGGCGCTGTAACAGTGGTCTGCAGGGGCGAATAGCGCTACACTTTCGCCCTTTAGCAACACCGGAGCCGTCATGTCATACAGTTGCCCCCTTTGCCACGCGCCGTTAAGCCGCGGCGACAACTACTATTCCTGCCCGCAGCGGCACCAGTTCGATCTGGCGAAAGAGGGGTACGTCAATCTGCTACCGGTGCAGTTCAAGCGGTCGCGCGATCCCGGCGATAGCGCTGAGATGATGCAGGCCCGGCGGGCGTTTCTGGATGCGGGTCATTATCAGCCGCTACGGGAGGCGATCGCCGAACGGCTGCGGCACTACGCCCCTGCGGATTTACTGGATATCGGCTGTGGCGAAGGGTATTACACCCACGCGTTTGCCACCATCGCCAGCCATAGCTGGGGGCTGGACGTGTCGAAGCCAGCGATCCGCGCGGCGGCAAAACGCTACCCGCAGGTCAGTTTTTGCGTCGCCTCCAGCCAGCGTCTGCCGTTCTCTGATAACAGCTTCGATGCGGTAGTGCGCATTTACGCCCCCTGCAACGCCGAAGAGCTGGCGCGGGTGGTGCGGCCTGGCGGATGGGTGATCACCGCCACGCCGGGACCCCGCCATCTGCTGGAGCTAAAAGGGCTGATTTACGATGAGGTACGCCTGCATGAGCTGAAGACGGAAGCGATGCCGGGATTCCGCCTGGACGCTCAGCAGCAGCTGGCCTATCCGATGACCCTGACGGGAAGTGAAGCGCAGGCGCTGCTGCAGATGACGCCGTTCGCGTGGCGGGCTAAGCCTGAGGTGCACGCCGCGCTGCGTCAGCAGGCGACGTTTGGCTGCCAGACCGACTTCATGATCCATTGCTGGCAGCGCGAGGCGTAAGGCTTAACCGGCGAAATGGCTCCAGAGGATTTCGCTGCCGATGCCAATCAGCACAATACCGCCGAGGATTTCGGCCCGTTTGCCCAACAGCGGGCCAATAAAGCGACCGACCATGATCCCCAGCGTCGACATAAGAAACGTCGCGCAGCCGATCGCCAGTGCGGTGGTCACAATGCTGACCTGCAGGAAGGCCAGACCCACACCAACGGCCATCGCGTCAAGGCTGGTGGCGAAGGCGGTGGTGACCAGCAGCCAGAAACCATGACGGCGAGGCGCGTCGCACGCCTCGTCGCTGTCGCCGCGAACACCTTCCACGATCATTCGCCCGCCGAGAAACACCAGCAGAATAAAGGCAATCCAGTGGTTCCACTCGAGGACAAACTGGCTGGCCAACATGCCGAGTCCCCAGCCGACCAGCGGGGTCAGGGTTTCAATCACGCCAAAAATCAGCCCGGTGCGGACGGCTTCTGAGAATTTAGGTTTGTGCAGGGTGGCACCCTTGCCGATAGAGGCTGCAAAGGCGTCCATAGACATGCCGAAGGCGAGAAGAATGGTAGCGGATAAATTCATGTGCGTGTCCTGACCGGGGATAATCCATATGACACATCGCTGCCCCCAGTAAATATACGCGGAGCCGCTCAATGGCTGAGCAATACGTACAGCAGTGATGTATCTATGGTCTCGCCTGATTGAATCACTTCAACCCGTACGTGCCACGTTTTGCAACGAGTATGTTGACACGTACATTTCCTGGCAAACAGGAAATCGGCTACTCCCCAACGACGGGCGCAACCTTAACATATTTTTAGAATATAAAACAATAACAGAAGACGGCTATTTTAATAACCAAATGATAACGATTTTCATTTAAATTTATAAGTAAATAAATAGTTAATAAAAAAGGGAAGAGGAGGCAGGGGAAATATAGCCATGGCTATATGTTTTTCCAGAGAAAAACTGGAAAATATAGCGCTGGCTATATTTATAACTCATTGAGTTGAAACGAGAAGTTTGTAGATTTTCTCCAGGTCGTCGATATTTCGTACGCGAATAAGCAGCCGCCGTTGCTCTAATTGCATCACCAGCACGCCGTCCTCGGATAAATTCATCTCTTTAATTCGCTGATATTCTATCCACACGTTGGCGAAGAAAAAACCGCGCGGTTTAAAAATGATTTTCGGCGTACGGATCCAGAATAAATAGAGACCCATCAGCGCCAGGGCAGATAATAGCCAGGTGGTGATCGGGGTGCCGTGCTGGGTAATGTTGTTATAGATCAGAATGGCGGTGAGGCCGACAAAGATCAGACCGTCAACGCGGCTGCGGCGAAGCAGGGGAATGGCCAGCAGCACCGGGCCGTTCCGCCTCGGCATAATGAACTGGTCATACACCGCGTAGGCCAGTAGCGCAAGGATAAACAGTATGATCACCAGGTCCGTGAATGTCATTGCTTTGCGTTCCTCCTGATAAAAAAAAGCCGGGGGCAAGCCCCCGGCGTACAACCTGGAAATTACAGACCCAGCAGGCCGACAGCGTAGCCCGCGATACCGATGACGAAGAAGCCAACGATGATCCACAGTGGGTTAACTTTCTTGCGCAGCAGCCACATACAGGCGAAGGTCAACAGCAGCGGTACCAGGCCCGGCATCAACTGGTCGAGGATGGTTTGCACCGTGGTGACGTGAACCTGTCCGTCAGAACCGGTGATTTTTGACACCACCATCGGAATATTCACGTGCGTCCACTTGTTAACCAGCGCCCCCATGACAAACAGGCCGAGGATTGACGCCCCCTCAGTCAGTTTCTGCAGGAAACCGCCGCCCATATCTTTAACGATGTCCACGCCTTTGCGGTAACCATAGGCGACGCCATAGTAACGGGTCAGCAGACGCACTGCGTTGAACAGGATAAAGAACAGCAGAGGACCGAGCAGGCTACCGCTCATCGCGATCCCAGCGCCTAAGGCCGCGAACACCGGACGCACGGTACCCCAGAAGATCGGGTCGCCGACGCCGGCCAGCGGCCCCATCAGACCGACTTTGATGCCGTTGATGGCGCCATCGTCAATCTCTGCGCCATTGGCGCGCTGCTCTTCCATCGCCAGGGTTACGCCCAGTACCGGAGCGGCAACGTAAGGATGGGTGTTGAAGAACTCAAGGTGACGTTTAATCGCCTGCTTACGCGCATCATTGTTCTCCGGGTACAGGCGACGGATTGCCGGAACCATAGAGAAGCAGAAGCCCAGCGCCTGCATACGTTCGAAGTTCCATGACCCCTGGAACAGGTTAGAACGAATGAACACGCCACGAATATCACTCTGAGTGAGTTTTTTCTCGGTGGTATTTTTAGTCATATCAACCATTTCGCTCACCTGTTAGTCCAATTCGTTATCGAGATCGTTGTTACCAGCCGCCTGAGCCGGCGCACCGGCGACGCGGTTATATTTCGGGCTCAGCTGGATGTAGAGGATAGCCATGACCGCACCAATCACACCCAGGGCTACCAGGTTGAAGTTGGTGAAGGCGGCGGTGACGAAGCCGAGGTAGAAGAACGGCATCAGGTAGCCTGCGCGCATCATGTTGATGACCATCGCATAACCGACAACCACGATCATACCGCCGGCGATGTTCAGACCGCTGGTGACCACTTCAGGGATCGCGTTCAGCAGGCCCTGGACTTCGCTGGTACCGACGGAAATGGCGACGATGACGGCCGGGATAGCGATACGCATCGCCTGCAGGAACAAGGACGAGACGTGCAACCACGACAGGGCGGTCAGGTTGCCATTCTCCGCCGCTTTATCTGCCGCGTGCTGGAAGGCTACGGTGATGGTACGAACGATAATGGTCAGCACCTGGCCTGCCGCCGCCAGCGGGATAGCCAGCGCGATACCGGCACCGATGCTCTGATGGCCGGCAATAACCAGAACGGTGGAAATAATGGACGCCAGCGCGGCATCAGGTGCAACCGCCGCACCGATGTTCATCCAACCCAGAGCGATCATTTCCAGCGTACCGCCGATGATAATACCGGTTTTCATATCGCCGAGAACGGCACCGATCAGCGTACAAGCGACCAGAGGACGGTGGAACTGAAATTCATCAAGCACCGACTCCATACCCGCAATACACGCGACGATGAACACCAGCACAATCTGAAGAAGGGTAATCTCCATTGTACTTCTCCTGTTGATTAAGTCTTAAAGTGAAAACTGGGGCGCGATCGGCCGGGTTATTTATCAACCTTGGCGATCAGATCCATCATTTTCAGTTTCGGGTCGGTGGACACTTTACGTGCCTCCAGCTCGATACCGCGTGCGTTCAGCTTGTTAAACGCCTCAATATCTTTGGCATCGACCGAAATCGCGTTGTTAACCTGGGTTTTGCCCTGGCGGAACGCCATACCACCGATGTTGACGCTGGTGATTTTCACGCCGCCCTCGACGATACGCTCAACGTCGGTCGGGTTAGTAAACAGCAGCATGACGCGCTGCCCGGCGTACATCGGGTTGTTGTAAACGCGGATCATTTTGGCGACGTCCACCACGTGGGCGGTGACGCCCGGTGGTGCAACCTGGGTCAGCAGGGTTTTGCGCACCGTATCCGCGGCCACTTCGTCGCTGACGACGATGATGCGGGTGACGTTGGTCTCTTTGGTCCAGCGGGTGGCGACCTGACCATGGATCAGGCGGTCGTCAATGCGCGCGAGGCCAATCACCATGTAGTCGTTCGGGCCCATTGGTTTGGCCGGCGCGGCGGCTTTTGGCGCCGCGGCAGGGGCTGGCGCGGGAGCCGCTTTTTCCACCGGTTTGGCCTTCAGCGCTTTCACGCCTTCGCTACCGGTCTCCACCGCTAAGGCGACCAGTTCATCAAACGAAGGGTCATCATCGCGGGCCATGAAGGTTTCCACCAGCATCGGGATGTTGACGCCAGCGATAACTTCGTAATGCTCTTTATCGACGACAATGCGGCTCGCAGCGTTGAACGGGCTGCCTCCCCATGTATCGACGAGAAATAGCACGCCTTTACTGGTATCCAGTTTTGCCAACTGGGCCTTGTATTTCTCGATCAGCGTTTCGGCGTTTTCACCCGGAACGAAATCGATCCAGCCAACGTTTTCCTGCTCGCCCAACAGCATCTCTGCTGTTTTCAGCAGCTGTTCTGCAGCCCAACCATGTGTGCCTATTACAATAGCAATCGTCACTTGCTACCTCCTTTATTATCGTGAATGCATCATCTGCTTTGATACATCCTGAATCACTCTTGAGGACAAAATCGATTCAGTTAGGGTGTAAGATAGAAAATAGTTACTACCGCGAATTATTTTAGACAGTGAAAAAATAATTAATGTGATGAAGATCCGTTAATCAGGCATCGCCTGGTAATAATTTTGCAGCGCAAAAAATAGCCTTAGTTATTGCAAATTCAGGTAAATTTTTTCCAATTTCGATCTATATTTTGCTATGTTTAACTTCCGTTTAATTACTCAGGAGTATAGGGCATAGCCCGCAGTATGGACCGTCATCGACGTCTTTTCACTTTCTGGCACCTGGTTGCCACCTCCACGCATCACGCTTTTCTCTCAGCACCTATTGTCGCGCCCATGCATGACATGGCGATGACTCAGCTTGCCGCTAACCGGAGTCGTACATGGAATTGTTAATGGATCCCTCAATCTGGGCTGGCCTGTTGACGCTTATCGTTCTGGAGATTGTGCTCGGTATCGACAACCTGGTGTTTATTGCCATCCTGGCGGACAAACTGCCGCCGAAGCAGCGCGATAAAGCGCGACTGATCGGCCTGTCGCTGGCGCTGGTGATGCGCCTGGGGCTGCTGTCGGTGATCTCCTGGATGGTGACCCTGACGAAGCCGCTGATTACTATCGCTGATTTCTCCTTTTCCGGGCGCGACCTTATCATGCTGCTCGGCGGGATCTTCTTGCTGTTTAAGGCGACGACTGAACTGCATGAGCGGCTGGAAAACCGCCAGCACGATAGCGGTCACGGTAAAGGGTATGCCAGTTTCTGGGTGGTGGTACTGCAGATCGTGGTGCTGGACGCCGTCTTCTCTCTGGATGCGGTGATCACGGCGGTCGGGATGGTTAACCATCTGCCGGTGATGATGGCGGCGGTGGTGATCGCCATGATCATGATGCTGCTGGCGTCGAAGCCATTGACGCGCTTTGTCAACCAGCACCCGACGGTGGTGGTGCTCTGTCTGAGCTTCCTGTTGATGATCGGCCTGAGCCTGGTGGCGGAAGGGTTTGGCTTCCATATTCCGAAAGGGTATCTGTACGCGGCGATCGGTTTCTCGATCATCATCGAGTTCTTTAACCAGGTGGCGCGACGCAACTTTGTCCGACATCAGTCGACGCTGCCGCTGCGTGCCCGTACCGCGGATGCGATCCTGCGCCTGATGGGCGGCCGGAAACAGACCTCCGTCAGCCATGACGCCGACAGCCCGGCAGCCATACCTGTGCCGGAAGGGGCGTTTGCCGAAGAAGAACGTTACATGATTAACGGCGTGCTGACGCTGGCCCAGCGCTCCCTGCGCGGTATTATGACCCCGCGCGGTGAAATCAGCTGGGTCGACGCCGAACAGAGTGATGACGAAATTCGTCGTCAGCTGCTCTCGTCGCCGCACAGTCTGTTCCCGGTCTGCCGCGGAGAGCTGGATGAAATCATCGGTATCGTGCGGGCGAAAGAGTTGCTGGTGGCCCTTGAGGCGGGCGAAAACGTTGCGGCGCTGGCCTCTGCCTCCCCGGCGATTGTCGTCCCGGAAACGCTGGACCCGATCAATCTGCTCGGCGTTCTGCGCCGCGCGCGCGGCAGCTTTGTCATCGTGACCAACGAGTTTGGCATGGTACAGGGGCTGGTGACGCCGCTGGACGTCCTGGAAGCCATCGCCGGTGAATTCCCGGATGCCGATGAGACGCCGGAGATCGTCATTGACGGCGATGGCTGGCTGATCAAAGGCTCGACCGACCTGCATGCGCTGCAGCAGGCGCTTGGACTGGATGCGCTGGTCAATGAAGATGAGGATATTGCCACGGTGGCCGGGTTGGTGATCGCCGTCAATGGCCATATCCCGCGCATTGGCGACACCGTGTCGCTACCGCCGCTGCAGTTTACCGTGGTGGAAGCGAATGATTACCGGGTCGACCTGGTCCGCGCGGTGGTCACCCGTCCGCTGAGCGACGAAGAAGAGTAATTGCCCTGCTCGTCGGCCCCTGTGGCCGGCGAGCTATTCTCCCCCCTCGCTTTTCTGCCCCTCTCTGTCTGCCAGCCACGCCGGAAACGCCTCTATCGGCATCGGCCGGGCATAATAAAATCCCTGCAGCACATCGACGCCGTGGCCCCGGAGATAGCTTTCCTGCTCCAGCGTCTCCACCCCTTCGGCCACGGTAACGATATTCAGACGGTCGGCGAGGGCTATAATAATATCCGTCACCGTGGCATTGACGCTGTCTATCCCGACGGAACTGGTAAACGAGCGGTCGATCTTCAGCACGTCCGGCCGCAGTTTTTCCAGCCACGAGAGCGAGCTGTTACCGGTGCCAAAATCATCTATCGCCAGCTGGACCCCTTTTAAATGCAAATGTTCGGCCATGTGCTGGTCGCCATCCTGCAGGACATCGCGTTCGGTGAGTTCAACCACCAGCTGTTGTACCGGATTGACGCTAAACCAGTAATTGTGCAGGTCATGCAGCAGCAAACCGTGGGCAAAGTGACGGGCAGCGACATTAATCGCGATATGAAAATGCGGCTCGCTGGGGAAGGCATCCAGGCGGCGGGCGGTTTCGGCGATCACATAGCGGGTGAGGGGAATAATCAGATTGTCCCCTTCGGCGATGGGAATAAATACCTCGGGCGAAATCTCGCCGCGGCGGGGGTTGTTCCAGCGCAGCAGGATCTCAACCCCGCAGCAGCGTCCGCTGCGCGCATCCTGCAGCGGCTGGCACCAGAGGGTAAATTCCCGGGCCGTGATGCCGAGACTTATCTCTCGCGAGAAACTCATTCTGCCGGCGGTGGCCAGCCAGGCGATGCCGGTCATCAACAGGCTGAAGATGAGGGCCAGCGGCAGCTCACCGGGCAGCTCCTCCAGCGCGATAGTCGCGGCACCCGGACCGTTAATGTTGATGGTAAAGGGAAATTCTGTGGAGCGCTGGCGATAAATCACTGACGCCTGCGGGGCGTGCGCTTTGTCAATCAGGCCGAGGCCGCTGATAAAATAATGGTCGCCGACCTGCAGGCTGACGTCGCTGATCAGGGGCGATTTTTCTTTGAGAATTAAGGTCCCCAGCAGTTCGATATTGACAATTAACATCACGCCGTCGAAGCCGCTTTCCGAGGCTGGATACCACTGGATCAGCACCGGTGTGCCTTTGAGCAGTGAGTTGTCGGTAGAAAAGAGCAGTAAGGGGTGGTGAGCCGGAAGCGCGGGCTGCAGCTGGTGCAGATCCGCCTGCCGTTGCCCAAAGATACTGGAACAGTAGATCATCCCTGACGCCACCAGCGCGACGGAGCGGACCGTCTGCAACGAGGCCGCCATTTTGCGCAGTGTGAGATGAATATCCATGCAGGGTTTGTCGACCAGGGAGAGTAGCGTCGCCCGCTCTGCGCTCAGTGGACGCAGGATGTTATCCAGCGCCGTGACCCGCTGGCTGGCGACAGTGCGAATGTACTCTTCATTTACGCTACGCTGTGAAATAAATCGGATAGCTAAGGTGGTACCCAGGGTTAGCAGGGCTACCAGCAGGCAGACAATAATGCGTTTGCGACGATAGGCCGTAATGACTTTTTGTGCAGTCTGCATGTGCGACACCCTGTCGACAGGACGAGTGGTTAAGCGTGGCTTATTTAATAGAGCAATTGTAGTGGCAGAATATCGCCAGGTATAGAAAAAAGAAAATGCGCCGTTGAAGGCGCATCAGGGAGATTTCAGTCACCAGGGTTATCCCCCTGCGCGCTTTGCGGGCGCAGGGGGGGACGAACAGTTTAGTCACACTGAACTTTAATCGCCAGGCCGCCGCGGGAGGTTTCGCGGTACTTGGCGTTCATGTCTTTACCGGTTTCGTACATGGTCTCGATCACTTTGTCGAGCGAGACGCGCGGTTCGCTGGTACGGCGCATCGCCATTCGCGCGGCGTTGATTGCCTTGACGGAGGCGATGGCGTTACGTTCAATGCATGGCACCTGCACCTGGCCGGCGACCGGGTCGCAGGTCAGGCCGAGGTTGTGTTCCATGCCGATCTCCGCCGCCACGCAAACCTGTTCCGGGCTGGCGCCGAGCAGTTCAGCCAGGCCCGCCGCCGCCATCGAGCAGGCAACGCCCACTTCACCCTGACAGCCGACTTCCGCCCCGGAAATGGAGGCATTCATCTTGTACAGCGCGCCGATCGCCCCGCAGGCCATAAAGTAGCGGATATAAATTTCCGGGCTGACGGATTCGATAAAGTGGTCGTAATAGGCGAGTACCGCCGGAACGATGCCGCAGGCGCCGTTGGTCGGCGCGGTCACCACGCGACCGCCGGCGGCGTTCTCTTCATTGACCGCCAGTGCGAACATATTGACCCAGTCAACGACATTCATTGGATCGCTGGAGAGCTTATCGCTGGCCACCAGCAGACGACGCAGCGCCGAGGCGCGACGCGGCACGCGCAGCGGACCAGGCAGCACGCCTTCGGTGTTCATCCCGCGGTCGATACAGGCGCGCATGGTCTGCCAGACGTTGGCGAAATAGTCCTCGATCTCTTTTTTGCTGTGCAGCGCCAGCTCGTTTTGCATCACCATCCCGGAGAGCGACAGGCCGGTCTCTTTACAATACGCCAGCATTTCCTGCGCCGATTTAAACGGGTAGGGCACCTGCAATTCGTTGGCGTTTTCTTTGCCGAAGTGCTCTTCATCGACGATAAAGCCGCCGCCAATCGAGTAATAGGTCTTGCAGTAGATCTCTTTCTCGCCGGCCCAGGCATGAATGGTCATGCCGTTTTCGTGCAGCGGCAGGTTGTCGCTGCGAAAACGCATGCCGTCATCCGCCGGGAAGTCGACCTCGTGCTGGCCGTTGGCCAGCAGCAGTCGGCCGCGCGCCTCGACGTCACGGATAAATGCCGGGATCGCGTCAATATCGACCGTATCGGGCTGATTGCCCGCCAGTCCCATGATAATGGCGATGTCCGTATGGTGGCCTTTGCCGGTTAATGACAGCGAGCCGTAGACGTCAACCGCCACACGGGTCACCGCATTAAGCAATCCTTTTTCGACCAGGTCATCGACGAACTGTTTACCGGCCTTCATCGGGCCAACAGTGTGGGAAGATGAGGGACCAATCCCCACCTTGAACATGTCGAATAGACTAATCACGATAATACTCCTGACAGGGTTACCGCGGGTGCGGTAACGATGTAATAACTGCGCATAGTGTAAGAGGGAAGCGCGCTGCCAGTTGAACTATTCACATGAATTAAACTAATGGATAACCGCGATTTTACTAATAGTGAGAGCGCCCTCTCATAATCAGTATAGCTAAGGTCGAGCGCCTATCTGCAACGCCAGCTCGCGAATGATCCCGGCGGTCATTCCCCAGACAAAATAATGCTGGTACCAGGAGAGCCAGACGCGGTGATCGTTGCCCCGACGGTGGATGTCGAGCGGATGGTAGCGCCCCAGACGCAGGGCTTCGGCGAGGGGCATCTCAAATACTGCGGAGACTTCGTCCTGGCTGGCATGATAGTGCAGATTGGGGGGGATAATACCCACCACCGGCGTCACCTGAAAACCGGTGACGCTGTCCACTGGCGGCAGAACGCCGATCACCTCGACGGCTTCCGGGGGGATCGCGACTTCTTCCTGGGCTTCGCGCAGGGCGGCGGCGATAAGCGTCGCATCGGTATTATCTACCGCGCCGCCGGGAAAGGCGACCTGACCGGCGTGCTTGCGCAGCAACGGCGAACGCTGGGTCAGCAGCAGGCCGGGCTGCGGCCGGCGCACGATCGGCACCAGCACCGCCGCCTGCCGCTGATTGAGCGCATGGCGCGAAGGCTGGGGGCGCAGCAGCTGGAAGCGGGACAGAAAATCATCCAGATTGAGGGCGTGGTCCGCCATGGTCTAGTTCTCCAGTTGGTGCAGGATACGATTAACTTTATCAAAAGTTTCCTGATATTCCGCATCTTCCTCGCTGTCCGCGACGATACCGCCTCCAGCGGAGCAATACAGTTGCCCCTGCCAGGCCGTCAGGGTGCGAATGGTGATGCTGGTATCCATATTGCCGCAATAGCTCAGGTAGCCAATGCTCCCGCACCAGGCGTTACGTCGCTGAGGTTCCAGTTCATCGATAATCTCCATCGCCCGGACCTTCGGGGCGCCAGTGATAGATCCCCCGGGGAAGGCGGCGCGCAGCAGATCGCTGGCATGCAGCGTCGCCGGTAAGCGGGCGGTGACGGTGCTGACCAGATGATGGACCGCCGGGAACGGCTCCACCACGAACAGCTCGGGGACCCGCACGCTGCCCGGCACGGCGACGCGGCCGATGTCGTTGCGCATCAGGTCGACAATCATTAAATTCTCGGCGCGGTCTTTCGGGGAGTTCGCCAGCTTCTCAGCCTGCCGCGCATCTTCCTGCGGCGAATCGAGCCGCGGCAGAGTACCTTTTATCGGGCGCGTCTGGATCTCTCCCTGGCGCAACTGAATAAATCGCTCCGGCGACAGGCTTAAAATCGCCCCTTCCTCGAGGCGAATAAAGGCGCTAAAGGGGGCGCGGTTGGCAACGTTCAGCTGGCGGAAGGCCTGCCATTCATCACCGACGTAGCGGGCCTGAAAACGCTGGGCGAGGTTGACCTGATAGCAGTCGCCGCTGTGCAGATAGGCCTGCACCTGGCGAAATTTCTCGCCGTACTGCTGGCGGCTCATATTTGACTGCCAGGCAGAGGTCAGGGCGAAAGGTTTCATCGCCGGACGGGATTGCGCCTGCAGCCACTGCAGGCGCTGCTGCGGATCGTCATAGCTGAGCAGCGAAATTTGCTGGCGCTGATGGTCGACAATCAGCGCCCAGTCATAGATCCCCACCGCCATATCCGGCAGCGCGATATCGGCCTGGGCGTGCGAAGGGAGACGCTCAAAGCGACGGCCCAGATCGTACCCGAATAGTCCCAGCGCGCCGCCAAGAAACGGCAGATCGTCATGGGGCTGCGGCGTGAACGGCTGACGATCCAACTGCTGTTGAAGCAGTTGCAGCGGATCTTCCGCGGAGACAAAAGCGGTTTCGCCGTCATCGACCCACGTCTGTTCACCGCGCGTCAGCAGCGTGGCGCGCGGGGCAGCTACCAGAATATCAAAGCGGTTATGCGGATGGTCGGCAAAGCCGGAATGCAGCAGCATCGCCCAGGGCAGGGCGCTTAACGGCGCAAAATAGTGTTCGGCCGCATCCGGGCGCCAGGGCAGGGTAATAATCGCGGGGGACAACATCTTTCTCGATCCTGAACGTTGCCGTCCCTCTGGCGTAGGCGGGGACGGCGTGAAATAATTACGCCCCACAATGTAGCAGGAGTAAAAGATGTTTGCAGGTTTACCTTCGCTGAGCCACGAGCAACAGCAAAAAGCGGTCGAACGTATCCATGAGCTAATGGCCCAGGGGATGAGCAGCGGCCAGGCGATTGCCCTGGTGGCGGAAGAACTGCGCGCAACGCATACCGGCGAGCAGATCGTCGCGCGCTTTGAAGATGAGGATGAAGATCAAGACGAAGATGAGGACGACTAATTACACCGCGGCGATAATTTTGATCTCAACTTTATACTGCGGGTTCATCAGCGTCGCTTCCACCGTGCAGCGCACCGGGGCGTGACCGGCCACCACCCACGCGTCCCAGGCTTTATTCATCGCCGCAAAGTCGCTTTTATCGGCGAGGAAGATGGTGGCGTCAAGAATACGCGACTTGTCGCTGCCCTGTTTTTCCAGCACCGCGTCAATCTGCGCCAGGGTATTGGCGGTCTGCTCGAAGGCGTCGGCATCAAGATTTGCCGGCACGCCGGTGTAGTACAGGGTCTGGTTGTGGATCACCACGTCTGACCAACGGGCTTCGGCATCAATACGCGTAATTGTCATTTCTTTTTCCTCTTTGAGCATTCCATTCGGCTGCGGCAAGACTGCCATAATGTTCCGCTCGCGTCACTACCTGGACTGGCGAAACGCCGTCCTCCCTGACATAATCACTGTCCAAATAACCAGGGGGCAATGTGATCGACGATTTTGCAGCAGACGGCCAGCTAGCCAAAGCCATACCGGGATTTAAGCCGCGCGAGCCGCAGCGCCAGATGGCGAAAGCGGTGAGCGAAGCGATTGAGGCCTCCCGACCGCTGGTGGTGGAAGCGGGGACCGGAACCGGTAAAACCTACGCTTACCTGGCGCCTGCGCTGCGGGCGAAAAAAAAGGTGATTATCTCCACCGGCTCGAAAGCGCTGCAGGATCAGCTCTACAGCCGCGATCTGCCCACCGTCGCCAAAGCGCTCAAATTCACCGGGAAACTGGCGCTGCTCAAAGGGCGCTCCAACTACCTGTGCCTCGAACGTCTTGAGCAGCAGGCGCTGGCGGGCGGCGATCTGCCGGTGCAAACCCTCAGCGATGTGATCCTCCTGCGCTCCTGGTCGAATCAAACCCAGGATGGCGATATCAGCACCTGCGCCAGCGTCGCGGAAGACTCCCAGGCCTGGCCGCTGGTCACCAGCACCAACGATAACTGTCTCGGCAGCGACTGCCCACTGTATAAAGATTGCTTCGTGGTGAAGGCGCGTAAAAAAGCGATGGACGCCGACGTGGTGGTGGTCAACCATCACCTGTTCCTGGCCGATATGGTGGTCAAAGAGAGCGGCTTTGCCGAGCTGATCCCCGAGGCGGAAGTGATGATCTTCGATGAAGCCCATCAGTTGCCGGATATCGCCAGTCAGTACTTTGGTCAGTCGCTCTCCAGCCGCCAGCTGCTGGATCTGGCGAAAGACATCACCATTGCCTACCGCACCGAACTGAAAGACACCCAGCAGTTGCAAAAATGCGCCGACCGCCTGGCGCAAAGCGCGCAGGATTTTCGCCTGCAGCTGGGGGATCCCGGCTATCGCGGCAACCTGCGCGAACTGCTGGCGGATAGCCACATTCAGCGCGCGCTGCTGCTGCTCGATGACGCGCTCGAGCTATGCTATGACGTCGCCAAACTTTCGCTGGGCCGCTCGGCGCTGCTCGATGCCGCCTTTGAGCGCGCCACCCTCTATCGCGGGCGCTTAAAGCGGCTGAAAGAGATTAACCAGCCGGGCTACAGCTACTGGTATGAGTGCACCTCGCGCCACTTTACTCTCGCCCTGACGCCGTTGACCGTGGCCGAGAAGTTTAAAGAGGTGATGGCGCAGAAGTCGGGGAGCTGGATCTTTACCTCGGCGACGCTGTCAGTGAACGACGATCTGCATCACTTCACTACCCGGCTGGGGATCGACGAGGCGCAGTCCCTGTTGCTGCCGAGCCCCTTTGATTATCAACATCAGGCGCTGCTCTGCGTGCCGCGCAATCTGCCGCTGCCGAACCAGCCTGGCGCGGCGCGCCACCTGGCGGCGATGCTCAAGCCGCTGATCGAGGCCAACGACGGTCGCTGCTTTATGCTGTGTACCTCGCACGCCATGATGCGCGATCTGGCGGAGCAGTTCCGCGCCACCATGACGCTACCGGTGCTGCTGCAGGGGGAAACCAGCAAAGGCCAGCTGCTGCAGCAATTCGTCAGCGCCGGCAACGCCCTGCTGGTGGCCACCAGCAGCTTCTGGGAAGGGGTCGACGTGCGCGGCGATGCGCTGTCACTGGTGATCATCGATAAGCTACCGTTTACTTCGCCGGACGACCCGCTGCTAAAAGCGCGCATGGAAGATTGCCGGCTGCGCGGCGGCGATCCGTTCGATGAAGTGCAATTGCCGGAAGCCGTCATCACCCTCAAACAGGGGGTGGGACGCCTGATCCGCGATATCGACGATCGCGGGGTGCTGGTGATCTGTGACAACCGGCTGGTGATGCGCCCCTACGGCGCGGTGTTCCTGGCCAGCCTGCCGCCCGCGCCGCGGACCCGCGATATCCGCCGGGCGGTGCGCTTCCTCGCCGTGCCGCCGGCAAGGTAATCCGCACTAAAATGTGTTAAGCTGCGCGCCATTTTGTTAATTAGCGGTTCCCAATAGACTTCGGGCGGTATGGCGGCGGGTTGGCCGTTTGCCGGAAAACAGGCTGCCTGAAGGCCTGAACTATGTAACGAGAGCGTGACCACCCATGCGAATTTTGGCTATCGATACCGCCACAGAGGCCTGCTCCGCGGCGCTGTGGAATGATGGCACCCTTAGTGCTCATTTCGAAATTTGTCCCCGCGAACATACCCAACGTATCCTGCCGCTGGTGCAGGAGGTCCTCACCGAGAGCGGCGCCACGCTGACCGAGCTGGACGCGCTGGCCTTTGGCCGCGGTCCGGGTAGCTTTACCGGCGTGCGCATCGGCATCGGTATCGCTCAGGGGTTGGCGCTGGGCGCTGAGCTGCCAATGATCGGCGTTTCGACGCTGGCCACCATGGCGCAGGGCGCCTGGCGCAAAACCGGCGCCACCCGCGTGCTGGCGGCCATTGACGCACGAATGGGCGAAGTCTACTGGGCCGAGTACCAGCGTGATGAGCAGGGCGTCTGGCATGGCGAAGAGACGGAAGCGGTGCTCAAACCGGAAGCGGTAGCCGAACGGCTGGCACAGCTTTCCGGCGAATGGGCCACCGTCGGCACCGGCTGGCAGGCGTGGCCGGATCTGGCGAAAGCGAGCGGACTGACCTTAAGCAGCGGCGAAATTGCACTGCCGGCGGCGGAGGATATGCTGCCGTTAGCCTGTTACCTGCTGGCGGCGGGGAAAATCGTGGCCGTGGAGAAAGCGGAGCCGGTTTATTTGCGAAACGAGGTGGCGTGGAAGAAACTTCCAGGCCGCGAGTGAATCTCAGTAACAAGAAGACTGAGAAAAGGAGTCGCATCATGGCGGGTCAAAAACAGGGCGTTCGCTGGCTGTTAGCCGCGGCGGTTGCCGTTGCGCTAAGCGGCTGCGTGTCAGTGCCGGATGCCATCAAAGGCACCAGCCCTACGCCGCAGCAGGATTTAGTGCGGGTGATGAACGCCCCGCAGCTGTACGTTGGCCAGGAAGCACGCTTTGGCGGCAAAGTGGTCAATGTGCAGAACCAGCAGGGTAAAACCCGCTTAGAAATCGCCACCGTACCGCTGGACAGCGGCGCACGGCCTGTGCTGGGCGAACCGTCTCGTGGGCGGATCTATGCCGACGTTAACGGCTTCCTCGATCCGGTCGACTACCGCGGCCAGCTGGTCACCGTGGTCGGGCCGATTGCCGGCGTGGTCGACGGCAAAGTGGGCAGCACGCCGTATAAATTTATGCTGATGAACGCCATCGGTTACAAACGCTGGAACGTGGTGCAGCAGGTGGTGATGCCCCCGCAGCCCATCGATCCGTGGATGCTGGGTCCGCGCCCCTGGGGTTACGGCTATGGCGGCTGGGGCTGGTACAACCCCGGCCCTGCTGAGGTGAGAAACGTCGTAACCGAATGATTTTGTTGTTTATGTTAGTTCAAAGAAACAGCGGCCGGTCCGCTGTTTCTTTGTTTTCAGTCGAATAAGAAAAAAAATAGTGACGCGCTTCGCAACCTGCTCATTGCCTAATTAATAAACTGGTACGCTGAGTTAATATAATGTTAACAAAATGTATTTACCAGGGGCTGTGATGACGACGAATAACTATTTCAGAGGTGATGCAGTGAAAAAGGTTTGGCTAAACCGTTATCCCGCAGATGTTCCTGCGGAGATAAACCCTGACCGCTATCAATCCCTGGTTGAACTGTTTGAGCATGCCACCACCCGCTACGCCGACCAACCGGCGTTTATCAATATGGGTGAAGTGATGACCTACCGTAAGCTTGAAGAGCGTAGTCGCGCCTTTGCCGCTTACCTTCAGGAGGGGTTAGGATTACAGAAGGGCGATCGCGTGGCCCTGATGATGCCTAACCTGCTGCAGTATCCGGTGGCTCTGTTTGGCATCCTGCGCGCCGGGATGATCGTGGTTAACGTCAACCCCTTGTATACCCCGCGTGAACTGGAGCATCAGCTCAACGACAGCGGCGCGGCGGCGATCGTCATCGTCTCCAACTTTGCCCATACCCTGGAAAAAGTGGTGGCGAAAACTCAGGTTAAGCACGTGATCCTGACGCGCATGGGCGATCAGCTCTCCACCGCCAAAGGCACGCTTGTGAACTTCGTGGTCAAGTACATCAAGCGCCTGGTGCCGAAGTACCACCTGCCGGATGCCATCTCGTTTCGCAGCGCGCTGCAGCATGGCTACCGCATGCAGTACGTGAAGCCGGAGATCGTTGCGGAAGATCTGGCGTTTCTGCAGTACACCGGGGGCACCACCGGCGTGGCCAAAGGGGCGATGCTGACCCACCGCAACATGCTGGCGAACCTCGAGCAGGTCAATGCCACCTACGGCCCGCTGCTGCATCGCGGCAAAGAGTTCGTGGTGACGGCGCTGCCGCTGTATCACATTTTCGCCCTGACCATGAACTGCCTGCTGTTTATCGAACTGGGCGGGCAAAATTTGCTGATCACCAACCCACGCGACATTCCCGGGCTGGTGAAGGAGCTGGCGAAATATCCCTTTACCGCCATGACCGGGGTCAATACCCTGTTCAACGCCTTGCTGAACAACAAAGAGTTCCAGCAGCTTGATTTCTCCTCGCTGCACCTCTCCGCCGGCGGTGGGATGCCGGTGCAGCAGGCGGTGGCCGAGCGCTGGGTAAAACTGACCGGACAATATCTGCTGGAGGGCTACGGCCTGACAGAATGTTCGCCGCTGGTCAGCGTCAACCCGCACGATATCGACTACCACAGCGGCAGTATTGGCCTGCCGGTGCCTTCCACAGAAGCCAAACTGGTGGACGACGACGATAACGAAGTGGCGCCGGGTCAGCCGGGCGAGCTCTGTATCAAGGGGCCGCAGGTGATGCTGGGCTACTGGCAGCGTCCTGACGCGACGGATGAGATTATCAAAGACGGCTGGTTGCACACCGGGGATATCGCGGTGATGGATGAAGAGGGATTCCTGCGCATCGTTGACCGGAAAAAAGATATGATCCTGGTGTCGGGGTTTAACGTCTATCCGAATGAAATCGAAGATGTGGTTATGCAGCACAGCGGCGTCCTCGAAGTGGCGGCCATCGGCGTGCCGTCCGGCAGCAGCGGCGAAGCGGTGAAGATTTTCGTGGTCAAGAAAGAGGCCGCATTAACCGAAGACGCGCTGATTACGTTCTGCCGCCGCCATCTCACCGGCTACAAAGTGCCGAAGCTGGTGGAATTCCGTGACGAACTGCCGAAATCCAACGTCGGGAAAATTTTGCGGCGAGAACTGCGTGACGAAGCGCGCGCTAAAGTGGACAATAAAGGCTAAGTAACGAATGAGTCGCCTGACGCCGGCTACGCCGGCGTTTTTTATGGGCGCAAGTTAAGAGAGTATGCTTTGAACTATCAGATGATCACCACCGACGATGGCCTGCGCGCTGTCTGCGAAGCGGCAAGCGCGGCCTCCGCCGTCGCTCTGGATACGGAATTTGTCCGTACCCGTACCTACTATCCGCAGCTGGGCCTGCTGCAGCTGTTCGACGGCACCCAGGTCTCTCTGATCGATCCCTTGACGATTAGCAACTGGGCGCCGATGCGTGAGCTGCTGCTCAACCAGGATGTGACTAAATATCTGCATGCCGGTAGCGAGGATTTAGAAGTCTTCCTCAACGCGTTCAGCCTGATGCCGCAGCCGCTGATCGACACCCAGATCCTGGCGGCGTTCTGCGGCCGCCCGATGTCCTGGGGCTTTGCCTCCATGGTGGAAGAGTATTCCGGAGTGGCGCTGGATAAAAGTGAATCCCGCACCGACTGGCTGGCGCGCCCGCTGACCGAGCGTCAGTGTGAATACGCCGCAGCTGACGTCTGGTACCTGTTGCCGATCGCCAGCCAATTAATGGCGGAGACCGACCGCGCAGGCTGGCTATCGGCGGCGCTGGACGAATGTCGTCTGATGCAGCAGCGTCGTCAGGAGGTGGTTGACCCGGCCGAGGCCTGGCGCGACATCGGCAACGCCTGGCAGCTGCGTACCCGCCAGCTGGGCTGCCTGCAGCTGCTGGCAGAGTGGCGTCTGCGCAAAGCGCGTGAGCGCGACCTGGCGGTGAACTTTGTGGTGCGGGAAGAGCATCTGTGGAGCGTGGCGCGCTATATGCCCACCAGCCTCGGCGAGCTCGACAGCCTCGGGTTGTCCGGCAGTGAAATTCGCTTCCACGGCAAAACGTTGATTAGCCTGGTCGAGAAAGCCCAGGCGCTGCCGGAGTCGGCCCTGCCGGCGCCGCTGCAGAACCTCATTGACATGCCGGGTTACCGTAAAGCCTTTAAAGATATTAAAGCGCTGGTGCAGGAAGTGAGCGCCGATAAGGGCGTGAGCGCGGAACTGCTGGCCTCGCGTCGGCAGATCAACCAGTTGCTGAACTGGCACTGGCAGTTGAAAACGCAAGCCGGTGAGCCTGAGCTGATTTCCGGCTGGCGTGGCGAACTGATGGCCGGGCGGCTGAAGTCGCTGTTAAACGACTATCCGCGCTAGCGGGCGGTCTGGTTCAGGCCATTAAAAAACCGGCAGCGCAGGGCGTAGCCGGTTTTTTTTCGGGATGGAACAGCAGGTCAGGGTTTCGACTCTTCCGTTTCGGGTAGGGTCACGTTCAGCTCAAGAATCGAAATATCACCATCCCGCTGCTCCAGCTGCACGCTGACCATCTCCGGGTCGATCTGCACGTATTTACAGATCACTTCCAGAATATCTTTGCGCAACTGCGGCAGGTAGTGCGGCTCCGCGTCGCCGCGGCGACGCTCGGCGACGATGATTTGCAGGCGTTCTTTCGCAATATTAGCCGTGTTCTTTTTTCGCGAGAGAAAAAAGTCGAGTAAAGCCATAATTTATCCTCCGAACAGGCGTTTGAGGAATCCTTTCTTCTCTTCTTCAATGAAGCGGAAAGGGCGTTCTTCTCCGAGCAGACGTTCAACGGTATCGGCATAGGCTTTGCCTGCGTCCGACGCGGCATCCAGAATCACGGGCTCACCCTGGTTGGATGCGCGCAGAACTGACTGGTCTTCCGGGATCACGCCCACCAGATTAATGCGCAGAATTTCCAGCACGTCTTCCATGCTCAGCATATCGCCTTTATTGACGCGGCCTGGATTGTAGCGGGTCAGCAGTAAATGCTCTTTGATCGGCTCTTCGCCATTTTCCGCACGACGGGATTTCGAAGCGAGAATGCCAAGGATACGGTCGGAGTCGCGAACGGAGGAGACTTCCGGGTTGGTGGTGATGATGGCTTCATCAGCAAAATAGAGCGCCATCAGCGCACCGGTTTCGATACCTGCCGGTGAATCACAGACGATGAAATCGAAGTCCATTTTCTTCAGTTCTTCGAGAACTTTGTCGACGCCTTCGCGGGTCAGGGCGTCTTTATCCCGGGTCTGAGAGGCCGGGAGAATGTAGAGATTTTCCGTGCGCTTATCTTTGATCAGCGCCTGGTTCAACGTGGCATCGCCCTGGATGACGTTGACGAAATCATAAACGACGCGACGTTCGCAGCCCATAATCAGATCGAGGTTACGCAGGCCGATGTCGAAGTCGATAACGACGGTTTTCTTTCCCTTCTGGGCCAAACCTGTAGCGATGGCCGCGCTGGAGGTGGTCTTGCCAACGCCCCCTTTACCCGAAGTCACAACAATAATGCGTGCCATAGAAATTCCTTGTTAAAAAGGGATTAATTCAACGGTTGAACTGTCAAAGCGCTTTCACCTAAACGCAGGCGTGCCGCTTTGCCATAAAATTCGGCCGGGATGTTATCGCTCAGCCAATATTCCCCGGCGATGGAGACCAGCTCCGCCGCAAGGTGGGTACAAAATATCTGGGCGTCTCTGTCGCCACCGGCGCCTGCCAGCGCGCGTCCTCGCATCATGCCATATACATGGATATTGCCGTCAGCGATAAGTTCCGCACCGGCACTCACATGATTTGTAACAATAAGATCACAGTGTGGCGCATAAATGCGCTGACCGGAACGTACCGGCTGATCAATCAAACGCGTTTTTGTGATCTGGTTAGCAACTGGCGGCGGCGGAGGGGTGGGTTCGGACGGTGCCGGACGAGGGGCTTTCTCTTTCCCTTCGGTTAATAACGGGATCCCGGCGCGATCGATTTCGGTTTTCAGGCGCGGGATTTTGCATCCGCTGACGCCCATAATGCGTAAACCGGTCGCGGCGATGGCCTCGTTAATGGCGCGCCATTCGACCTCCTCCTCCACGCTGGCGATATTCACCACCACCGGCGCATGGCGTAAAAAGGCGGGAGCCTGGGCGATTTTGTCTTCTAACGCCTGACGAATAACCTCGGGATTTGCATCGTGCAAATGAACGACAGATAACGTGAAGCTACTGCCTTTAAGTTCGATTGGCGTATTTGACATCCTGGCCTTACTCAATTTGCTGTTTATCAACCGCAGAAGTGCGGTGATATTCCGAAGACTAAAAGGCATGTTATAGTCACTCATATATTGAGGCAAGTGACCACGGGTCTAATTCCGAGTAAAACTATGTTTTGTGTGATCTATCGAAGTACTAAACGTGAACAAACCTATTTATACGTCGAAAAAAAAGACGATTTCTCACGCGTTCCTGACGAGCTAATGCGCGGCTTCGGCACGCCGCAAATGGCGATGCTGCTGCCGCTGGATGGGCGCAAAAAGCTGGTTAACGCCGACCTGGAAAAAGTGAAACAGGCGTTGAGCGAGCAGGGCTATTACCTGCAACTTCCCCCGCCATCTGAAAATCTACTAAAGAAACACCTGGCGGAACAGGGGAAACAATCCGATTAACCCACGAGGGAAAATAATGTACCAACATCATAACTGGCACGGTGCGCTTCTGGATTATCCAGTGAGCAAAGTGGTTTGCGTCGGCAGTAATTATGCAAAACACATCAAGGAAATGGGCAGTGCGACGCCGGAAGAGCCGGTGCTGTTTATTAAACCTGAGACCGCGCTGTGCGATCTCCGTCAGCCGTTGGTGCTTCCTGAAGGGCTGGGCTCAGTGCACCACGAAGTCGAGCTGGCGGTGCTGATCGGCAGCACGCTGCGTCAGGCGACGGAAGAGCATGTGCAGAAAGGGATCGCCGGCTATGGCGTCGCGCTGGATCTCACCCTGCGCGACCTGCAGGCTAAGATGAAAAAGGCCGGGCAACCGTGGGAGAAGGCGAAAGGCTTCGATAACGCCAGCCCGATCTCCGGCTTTATCCCGGCCGCTGAGTTCCACGGCGACCCGCAGAATACGCCGTTAAGCCTGAAGATTAACGGTGAAGTGCGCCAGCAGGGAACCACAGCCGACATGATCCATAAGATTGTGCCGCTGATCGCCTATATGTCGCGCTTCTTTACCCTCAAAGCCGGGGATGTGATCCTCACCGGCACCCCGGAAGGGGTGGGGCCGCTGCATAGCGGTGACGAACTGGAAGTTGGCTTCAACGGCCTGTCGCTCACCACCCGCGTGCTGTAAGCGCTGCTTGCCGCCTCTTGGGGCGGCAAAACTTGCATCGGCGTGCCAGACTGGTTATAAGGTGCACCCTTAACTGGCAACGACGGACACTCCGATGAGCGAACAACCTTTCTGGCAACAAAAAACACTGGATGAAATGACCGACGCGGAGTGGGAATCGCTGTGTGACGGCTGCGGCCAGTGTTGCCTGCACAAGCTGATGGATGAAGACACCGATGAGATCTACTTCACCAACGTCGCCTGCCGTCAGCTTAATATCAAAACCTGCCAGTGCCGTAACTACGAACGTCGCTTCGAGTACGAGCCAGACTGCATCAAGCTTACCCGCGAAAACCTGCCAACCTTCGAATGGCTGCCGCCGACCTGCGCCTATCGCCTGCTGGCGGAGGGCAAATCGCTGCCGGCCTGGCATCCGCTGCTGACCGGCTCAAAAGCGGCGATGCATGGCGAACGCATCTCTGTTCGCCATATTGCGGTGCCCGAGTCCACCGTCGTCGACTGGCAGGATCATATCCTCAATCTGCCTGACAGGGCGCGTTAAGCGCCGGATCACGCTTTCTTCGCGTGAAACAGCCCGTTTTCACCGTCGGTTTCTTCGGCCACCCAGAAGTGAATATTGAAGCGGGCGTCGTCACTGAGTTCGACGCGGTGCCAGTACTGCGGCGGACTGGTGGCAAACTGTCCGGCATGAATGACCACTTTCTTTTCCGGCTCCGTCGCCTGCGCATTGGCAAAACCGTAATAGGTGACCGTTCCCTCCATGACGCACAGCTGACCGAAGACGCCGGCCGCGGTGTTGTGATGGCTCAGCAGGGCGGCGGGGACGTTCTCTTTAGTAAAGAACGGGGTGGAGCGTTTAACTTTCCAGTCTGCGGGGATCAGTAAAGATGACATGTGAGCTCCTGTGGGGCTTTAAAAGATGTATTTAATATGCACCTTTTAGGGGCTGTGGTCAACCACAGGCAGGAAACGATGCAACGATGCGCAGCAGACATAAAAAAACGCCCCGCAGGGCGTTTCATTGTGTGCGGTACTCGCAGCGGCTTAGCGGCCAAACAGATCGCGTTTTTTCGCTTTGAAAGGCTGAGCAATGATCACCAGGATGGCGACCAGCAGATAGGCAGCAAAAATACCGACCAGCCATTGCGGCATCTCCAGCGACAGGAATTGCCACTGACGCACTGAACAGTCGCCGGACGCGACGAAAACCTGCGGCAGCCATTTATCCAGCGGCAGCCAGGTTGGGAAGCGGGCGGCGAAATCACAGGTCTGGAACGGCGAAGGGTGCAGCTGGATCATCGTATGCTCCCACGCCAGCTGCAGTCCACGTATTGCGCTGTACAACCAGATCACCATGGCGACATAGCGCAGCGGCGTTTTGGGGGCGATGGCGCCGACCAGCCCCGCGCCCATGATGCCGAACAGCGCGCAGCGTTCGTAAATACACATCACACACGGCTGCAGCAGCATCACATGCTGGAACCACAGCGCAACGAGTTCGAGAATAAAAGCGGTTAATGCCATCAGGAGCCAGGCACCGCGTCCCCTTGAGCACTGGTTTAAATATTGCAACATAATCATTTCCCTGGAAGATGCTAAATCATGGCAGTGTAAACGAAAACCGAACCGACGCCAGCGGCCCGGCAGAAAATATTACGTAACGGGTTATTGAATGGCCCGGATGAATCCGGGCCAGGATCGGGTCAGGGCAGCGTGGGCGTGGTCACCCAGCCGTGCGCCAGTAGCCAGTTGGTGACCGGCATCAAGGTGAACTCGACGCACAGCAGGCCGACCAGCGTCAGTACGAGAGTGTAGGGCAGCGCCATCCATACCATGCGGCCATAGGAGAGTCGGATAAGCGGCGCCAGCGCGGAGGTCAGCAGGAACAGGAATGCCGCCTGGCCGTTGGGGGTGGCGATCGACGGCAGGTTGGTGCCGGTATTGATCGCCACCGCCAGCATCTCAAACTGCGGCAGGCTGATAACGCCATGTTCGAGGGCGGTTTTCGCTTCGTTAATGTAGACCGTGCCGACAAAAACGTTATCCGAAATGGACGACAGCAGGCCGTTAAACAGGTAAAAGAGCGACAGCTGCGCGTGCGGCGAGGCCTGCAGCACAAATTCAATGACCGGGGTGAACAGCCGCTGGTCGATGATCACCGCCACAATGGCAAAGAACACCGTCAGCAGCGCGGTGAAGGGCAGCGCCTCGGTGAACGCCTTGCCAATGGCGTGCTCATCGGTCACCCCGGAAAACGTGGTGGCGAGGATGATCACCGACAGGCCAATGAGCCCGACTTCGGCCAGATGAAAGGCGAGGGCGACGATCAGCCAGACACCAATCACCGCCTGGGCCAGCAGCCGCAGCTGCTCCTGACGGCTGCGCTGGGCGCGGCTGCGGTCGTCAAAGTCCTGCAGCACCTTCCGTACCGTGGGCGGCAGCGGTTCGCCGTAGCCAAACAGGCGATACTTTTCGACCAGCAGGCAGGTCAACAGCCCACACACCATCACCGGCACGGTGACGGGCGCCATGCGGATAAAGAACTCGCCAAAATGCCAGCCCGCCGCTTTGGCGATAATCAGATTTTGCGGTTCGCCAACCATGGTCATGACTCCGCCGAGGGCGGTCCCGACGCCGGCGTGCATCATCAGGCTGCGCAGAAAGCCGCGGAATTGCTCCAGCACCTCGCGGTAGTGCTGCTCGATATGGCTGTCGTCCAGCAGATCGTTATCATCAGGGCGAGCTGAAGCGACGCGGTGGTAGATGCCGTAGAACCCAACGGCGACGCTAATCACCACCGCCACCACGGTAAGCGCATCGAGAAAGGCGGAGAGGAAAGCGGCCGCCAGGCAGAAGGCCAGCGACAGCAGCATCTTGCTGCGGATCCCCAGCAGCAGGCGCGTGAAGACGAACAGCAGCAGTTGTTTCATAAAGTAGATGCCCGCGACCATGAAGATCAGCAGGAGCAGCACTTCAAGGTTGCCGGCGATCTCTTCCCGCACATGCGCCGGGCTGGTCATGCCGATCAGCAGCGCCTCAATGGCCAGCAGGCCGCCCGGCAGCAGCGGATAGCACTTCAGCGCCATGGCGAGGGTAAAGATAAACTCAACCACCAGCAGCCAGCCGGCGACAAACGGCGCCACGGCAAACACCAGCGGGTTTACGATTAAGAAAATGATTAATGCCAGCTTGTACCAGTCCGGCGACTGGCCAAGAAAATTGCGCCACAGCGCGCGGCCATATGAAATTTCCACGACAGAATCCTTCCCCGTCAATTAGTACATGATTTTGTGCGTAACTATTGGCAAGAGTATCAGTTGAGCAAAATGAGAAGCAACTTTCTTCGCACCGCGGCGGCGGTGACGGGTGATAAGGAAAAGCGCAAAGTAAAAGCGGAAAATGAAACGGCGATCCCTTTTTAATTCACTTGCGATGCTATCTGCGCTATAGCGGCTCTGGTATGATGAGTGCAATTGCAACAATGTGTAATGGAAATATTATTATGGTCATTAAGGCGCAGAGCCCTGCGGGTTTCGCGGAAGAGTATATCATTGAGAGCATCTGGAATAACCGCTTCCCACCTGGATCGATTCTCCCCGCTGAACGCGAGCTTTCTGAGCTGATCGGTGTCACCCGCACCACTCTGCGCGAAGTGTTGCAGCGTCTGGCGCGTGACGGCTGGTTGACCATTCAGCATGGCAAGCCCACCAAAGTGAATAACTTCTGGGAGACCTCCGGGCTGAATATTCTCGAAACGCTGGCGCGCCTCGATCACGACAGCGTGCCGCAGCTGATTGATAACCTGCTCTCCGTACGCACCAATATTTCCACGATTTTTATTCGCACCGCGTTCCGTCAGCATCCGGATAAAGCGCTGGCGGTACTGGACAGCGCCCGGGAAGTGGAAGATCACGCCGACGCCTTTGCCGACCTCGATTACAACATTTTCCGTGGTCTGGCGTTTGCCTCCGGCAACCCGATTTACGGCCTGATCCTCAACGGCATGAAGGGGCTGTATACCCGCATCGGCCGCCACTATTTCTCCAGCCCGGAAGCGCGCAGCCTGGCGCTGGGCTTTTATCATCAGCTGGCGAAGGTGTGCGAAGGCGGTCTGCACGATCAGGTGTATGAGCTGGTCCGTCGCTACGGCCATGACAGCGGGGAGATCTGGCATCGGATGCAGAAATCGCTGCCCGGCGATTTAGCCATGAATATGCGTTAAGCCGGATATTAGCGATCGATAAACAACATAAGGGGGCCAGTGGCCCCCTTCGTCGTTTTCATCGTCCCGCAATGTTATAGCGCGTTCGGGCGCGCCGGGCAGCGGTCCAGCAGCTCAATGCTGCCGTCGGCGTTCTGCTGCTCCAGCAGCACATCGAATCCCCACAGACGATGCACATGTTTCAGCACTTCGCGCCGGCCTTTGTCCAGTGGGACGCGGTTGTGCGGCACATAGCGCAAGGTTAGCGAGCGGTCGCCGCGCAGGTCAACGTTCCACACCTGGATGTTCGGCTCAAGATTGCTGAGGTTATACTGCGCCGAGAGCTTGTTGCGGATCTCGCGATAGCCCTCTTCGTTGTGGATCGCCGAGATCTCGAGATAATTGTTGTGATCGTCGTCGAGCACGGTAAAGAAGCGGAAATCGCGCATGATCTTCGGCGACAGGAACTGGCTGATAAAGCTCTCGTCCTTGAAATCACGCATCGCGAAATGCAACGTTTCCAGCCAGTCAGAACCGGCGATATCCGGGAACCAGTACTTGTCCTCTTCGGTGGGCGACTGACAGATGCGCTTGATGTCCTGGAACATGGCGAAGCCCAGCGCGTAGGGGTTAATCCCGCTATACCACGGACTGTTGTACGGCGGCTGGAACACCACGTTAGTGTGACTATGGAGAAACTCCAGCATAAAGCGCTCCGTCACTTTCCCTTCATCATAGAGATGGTTGAGGATGGTGTAGTGCCAGAAGGTGGCCCACCCCTCGTTCATCACCTGGGTCTGTTTCTGCGGGTAGAAATACTGGCTGACTTTACGCACGATGCGCAGGATCTCGCGCTGCCACGATTCGAGCAGCGGGGCGTTCTTCTCCATAAAGTACAGCAGGTTCTCCTGCGGTTCGGAAGGGTAGCGACGGGCGGACTCAATCGCTTTTTCTTCCTCGCGCTTCGGCAGGGTGCGCCACAGCATATTCACCTGGCTTTGCAGATACTCTTCCCGGCTTTTCTGCCGCGCTTTCTCTTCCTGCAAGGAGATTTTTTGCGGACGTTTATAGCGGTCGACGCCGTAGTTCATCAGCGCGTGGCAGGAGTCGAGGAGTTTCTCCACTTCGTCGACACCATAGCGCTCTTCACACTCGGTAATGTATTTGCGGGCGAAGATCAGGTAATCGATGATCGAGCTGGCGTCGGTCCAGCTGCGAAACAAATAGTTATTTTTAAAGAATGAGTTGTGCCCATAGCAGGCGTGCGCCATGACCAGCGCCTGCATGGTGATGGTGTTTTCTTCCATCAGGTAGGCGATACAGGGGTTGGAGTTGATGACTATCTCATACGCCAGGCCCTGCTGGCCGTGCTTATAGGCCTGCTCGGTCTCAATGAATTTCTTGCCGAACGACCAGTGCGGATAGTTGATGGGCATGCCGACGCTGGAGTAGGCGTCCATCATCTGCTCGGAAGTAATGACTTCGATCTGGTGCGGGTAGGTGTCAAGACGATAGAGCTTGGCGACCCGGTCCACTTCGGCCAGGTAGGTCTCCAGTAACTCGAACGTCCAGTCGGGTCCATCGCTTAAACGGGTGGTGTCCCTGTTCATGGAGTCAATCGTAGCCATTAGCGCGCCCTCGTTGTTGTTGGTTTTCTCTGAACGGAAAACCTCTAAACAAGCATAGAACACCGGATGGCAAACTGTATCGTCAGACAATTTCTTTTCTTCGCGATTTCCCCATCTCAAAGCCGTTTTTTGCGCTTATTTACAGAATTTAATGCTGGGTAAAAATAAAGCGCAGCATGAGATCGTAAATCTCGCAGCGCAGGGCTGGTGCGGTTTGCTGTGAGTTAAGTCACCATAAATAAAGCATATGTTGAATAATATTTTCAACTGAGTTATCAATTTGTAATTAGATGATTGTTCTTTAACTGTTACGGAGTCGCTATGCGTGTCGTCATACTGGGAAGTGGGGTGGTTGGGGTAGCCAGCGCGTGGTATTTGAGTCAGGCGGGTCATGAGGTGACGGTTATCGACCGTCAGCCTGGTCCGGCAGAGGAGACCAGCGCGGCCAACGCCGGGCAGATTTCTCCCGGCTATGCGGCGCCCTGGGCGGCGCCGGGGGTGCCGCTGAAGGCGATCAAATGGATGTTTCAGCGCCATGCGCCGCTGGCGATCGGTCTTGACGGCACGTCGTTCCAGCTGAAGTGGATGTGGCAGATGCTGCGTAACTGCGACACCCGCCACTATATGGAGAACAAAGGCCGTATGGTGCGCCTGGCGGAGTACAGCCGCGACTGCCTGAAAGCGCTGCGCGACACCACCGGCATTCAGTATGAAGGGCGTCAGGGCGGGACGCTGCAGCTGTTCCGGACCGCCAAACAGTATGAAAATGCCACCCGCGACATCGCGGTGCTGGAAGACGCCGGCGTGCCGTACCAGCTGCTGGAAGCGAAGCGGCTGGCGGAGGTGGAGCCGGCGCTGGCGGAAGTCAGCCATAAACTGACCGGCGGCCTGCGCCTGCCCAATGATGAAACCGGCGACTGCCAGCTGTTTACCACCCGGCTGGCGGCAATGGCGGAACAGGCCGGGGTCACTTTCCGCTTCAACACCGCAGTGGACGCCCTGCTACAGGAGGGCGATCGCATTGCCGGGGTGAAATGCGGCGATGAGATTATCAAGGGCGATGCCTATGTGATGGCCTTCGGCTCCTACTCAACGGCGATGCTTAAAGGGCTGGTGGATATACCGGTCTATCCCCTGAAAGGCTACTCATTGACCATTCCGATTGCCCAGGAGGACGGCGCGCCGGTTTCCACTATCCTTGATGAAACATACAAAATCGCTATTACCCGCTTCGATCAGCGCATTCGCGTCGGCGGCATGGCCGAGATCGTCGGTTTTAACAAAGCGCTGCTGCAGCCGCGTCGCGAAACCCTGGAGATGGTGGTGCGCGATCTGTTCCCGCGCGGCGGCCACGTGGAGCAGGCGACGTTCTGGACCGGCCTGCGGCCGATGACACCGGACGGCACGCCGGTGGTCGGCCGCACGGCGTATAAAAATCTGTGGCTCAACACCGGCCACGGCACGCTTGGCTGGACCATGGCCTGCGGCTCCGGGCAGCTTATCAGCGATCTGATCTCCGGGCGCACGCCGGCGATCCCTTACGACGATCTGGCGGTCGCCCGCTACAGCCCCGGGTTCACCCCGGCGCGTCCGCAGCATCTGCATGGCGCACACAACTAAGGAGCTTGCATGACCCGTCCGGTAGTGGCCAGCATCGACCTGCTGGCCTTGCGGCAGAATTTACAGATAGTGCGTCGCGCGGCCCCTGGGTCGCGCCTGTGGGCGGTGGTCAAAGCCAACGCCTACGGCCACGGCGTGGCGCGCGTATGGAGTGCGTTAAGCGGGGCGGATGGTTTCGCCTTGCTCAACCTGGAAGAGGCGATCCTGCTGCGCGAGCAGGGCTGGAAAGGTCCGATCCTGCTGCTGGAGGGCTTCTTCCATGCCGATGAGCTGGCGGTGCTCGATCAATATCGCTTAACCACCAGCGTCCACAGCAACTGGCAGATTAAGGCGCTGCAGCAGGCGAAGCTGCGCGCGCCGCTGGATATCTATCTCAAGGTGAACAGCGGTATGAACCGGCTGGGCTTTATGCCGGAGCGGGTGCATACCGTCTGGCAGCAGCTGCGGGCGATAAGCAACGTCGGCGAAATGACGCTGATGTCGCACTTCGCGGAGGCGGAGAACCCGCAGGGGATTGTCGAGCCGATGCGCCGTATCGAACAGGCGGCGGAGGGGCTGGATTGCCCGCGCTCGCTGGCCAACTCGGCGGCGACCCTCTGGCATCCGGAAGCGCATTTTGACTGGGTGCGTCCGGGCATCGTGCTGTATGGCGCGTCGCCTTCCGGGCAGTGGCAGGACATCGCGAACACCGGGCTGAAGCCGGTCATGACGCTGCGCAGCGAAATCATCGGCGTGCAGAACCTGCGCCCCGGCGAGGCGATTGGCTATGGCGGCCTGTACCGCACCAGCCAGGAGCAGCGGATCGGCATCGTCGCCTGCGGCTATGCCGATGGCTATCCGCGGGTGGCGCCGAGCGGCACGCCGGTGCTGGTGGATGGCGTACGCACCACTACCGTTGGACGCGTATCGATGGATATGCTGGCGGTCGATTTAACGCCTTGTCCGCAGGCCGGGATCGGCGCGCCGGTCGAGCTGTGGGGCAAAGAGATTAAAATCGACGACGTGGCGGCCAGCAGCGGCACCGTCGGCTATGAGCTGATGTGCGCCCTGGCGCCGCGGGTGCCGGTTGTGACCCTGTAACTTATTCCGGGGCGGATCACTCCGCCGATCTTTGCCAGTGCCAGTGCCGATGGCCGGGGCCGAAGGGGGGTATTTCTGTACCCGCCGGAAGGGGCGCTGGTTGACATTGGTTTTGCCGATGGCAGACCTGATAAGTCACTAATATGTCAGACATTACCAGAGGGCTAGGTGTTGCCTGATATCAAACCCGGTGAACAGCTTCAACAGCAGCGCGCCGGGGTGAGCCAGCGCGTAACGCAGGCGGGATCGTGGCAAAGAGAAACTGACTAGGCGATTGAAGAGACAAGCAGCCAGCGTAAGGTCAGCAGTGAACAGGAGAACCGATCTGTAACCGAACGCACAAGGGTTGTTAAAGCGAACGACACAGCAACCGTGTTGGGTACAGCTAAACTCATGGCCGGTGCCGTGGTGCAGCTGGCCGATGGAGATTACACCACTGGGGCAACCGGCAACATAGCCAGCCACTGCGGCAAAGACAGATCCGCCAGTGTTGGGCAGAATGACAATCTGGCGGTGGGCGGCTCGCTTACAGAGAAAATCCAGGGCATACGGCGCAGTGTGGCGGCGGCTCAGGAATTACTCGCGCCCTCCATCCGCCTGGGGAGCGAGGACTTGAATGTGTTAAGCCTGCTTACCGATACGCTGGATGTGCTGCGGCAACTGGCCGTACAGACCGCACTGCACACCCACAACAGCACCGGTACACCCACCAACAAAAATGCTTTTGCAGCAGCAGGTGCTAAAGCCGAAAATTACACGAGAAATATGCACCTTACATAGCTTAATTATATTTTTAGGCAGGTTTAGCATAAAACCATTTTATTTCTTATAGATTCAGTTGGTAATCATCACCATTAAGGACTTTTTTCATTAATTCAAGTGCTAAAGGTGAATATTTATGGAATCCTGTCTTACCAGTCATGATTGTTATGTGATAGTTGTTATCGCTCGATTTTATATCGAAGCCTTTTTCCTCTTCGATTATATCAATTATGTTTTGTACTGCATGCCACGATTGACGGCCTAAAAGTTTTGCAACCTCGGACATTGTAAACGGATAGTTTGCATTTAATGCTTGTCCATTGTTAAGCTCAGCAATTCCATACAATTTCGGAAGGGTACTTCCTTCCTCTGCAATCTGCCTAAGCATTTCAAAATCATACTCTAACTCTTGCTTTACTAGCGACTGAGAGGCAAAGGTGTAGGTTCTGGCCAAAAGTGCTCTGATTAATTTCGGGTTGACACTGATTTCAGGTGAGTTTGATGACAGTGCATCATATACCCAACCAAAACTATTGGCATATATTACCTTGATTCTTATCGATTTGTTTTCTCCAACACCTATGAGGATCTCTTTCTGATGTGATCCGGTTTTTTCACAATCCACATCAAAAGAAACTAAGTAGATATTAGGGATAAGAGAGTTGTTTGGTGAAATTATTTCATCTATATCCGAAAGGATTGACTTTATATTTTCATCGTTGACGCTATAGCCAAAAAAGAATAATGGATGTTCAGCGAAATAGGTTAACAGCTTTGCACTGATATACTTTCTTCTATTGTAGAATCTAATATAGTCATCATTTGTTATTATCAAACTCTCCGGCTCATTACTACTTCCGTGTATTTTCATTATCTCGCCGTAGGAAGTGTAATTAACCGTGACGACATCTTGACCAACAATCGGTTGGTAGTTTTCAAAAATCTTTTCTAATATATTGTCATAATTTGTTGTTATAACTGCATGCGGCCTTATTTTTATTAGTTTATTTATTTCCTCTTTATGCTCATGTTCATCAAAATTTACGCTGTTCGATAAGTTATTTAAATGCTCTGATATCAAATGCTTTATATATATATCTTTAGAATTATTGCCTGTGAAATACTTCTCGGGAAAACGATCTTTACCTGCATCCCACGCCCATTCAGCATATGATTCAGAAAAATCACTTGCAATCATAGGTTTATTTGCATTATGCATTTGGTTGTAATAACCATATGGGCGGGTTATTAGAGGGCACAGATCCGCTAAATACTTTAAAAGGTCTTCCCAGCAAGGAGAGTTCATGTATCTTTGTGATATACCTGCCCCCATGAATAATATGGGCTGCACTTGGAGCCCTTCAAGGCAAGATTTTATATCCTTAATGATTTCAGCTTGATACTCATGGAATTCCATAGTTATACCTTGACCCTTTTTAAGCAGATTGATTTAGTCTATAAAATGGATTCATATATGTGTATATAACATATATTTGGTTCAAACACTCTAACATTACCTTAGCCCTCAGGGTTTACCTGTCAATATCTTATCATTGAAATCGATATAATTTATCGAAAAATTGCCCTTATTTTTAATCCGATACCTACATCACACGGTGATTAAAGTGCCCATACAGAGAGTTATGCTAGATGAGGTCTGGCTCAACATTTCGATGGGGTTCTGTGTCTGGTTTGTCGTTAATTCTTCTTGAGGTCATATGACGCCATACATGCTAGCAATGGACTCGTAACTTTTACATATCCTCAGATTGCATTGAATACACTTGGGGATGCGTACGCAAAGTCTTGTCAGACGGAAACGGCGCTACACCGCACCCGCCTGCACTATTTATGCAAAAGAATTTCCGCGCAGATTATACCGCCAGTCAGCGCCACCGAAGGGCTTCTGCGGCCTGTAAACTTTTGCAATTTCTGCACTGTTTTTCAATAATTTGCAAAACAGGAGCGGTTACGGAGAAATGAGAATTTCATAACTTGATGTTTTAACGGCAGATTAATTACCTTTCGTGGGGTTGCGTGGTGTTGGTCCCGGGAAACAGCAGGGAATGAAAAATTCATGTAATGTCAGGCATGGCAAGGGAGGCGGTCATGTTTTCAGCTCTGGAAGTATTGCATTTTATTGCGACCTCCATCGTAAAAATGTTGCCAGTCGAGAAGCGCTCTGCACAGGCATGATGTGTAAGTAATTCCCACCCGCAACGACTCCATGCAGAGGAAATATAAATATTACATATACACAACAATTACACCAACAAATCGGGGTGATTTTTAGCCAATCTGGATATTTTCAAAAGTTAAGGGGGCATCGGAAAACCATCACAAACGTCACGAGATTTTAAAATTAGTCTTATCTATATGATATTTATGGGTAAATTAACATTGTTAAAACCATCACTAAGCCATCACAGTGTGACGGTCTTAAAACATCACATGTCTGTTTTATAACTCATTGAATTTATGAGGTGTGACGGTTTCTGTTGCGTTTTGTGATGGTTTAACCGTCACAAATTTTATTCACTAAAATCATGGTTATACATGGGTTTTTGCAAGGTGTGACGGTTGTGATGGTTTTCCGATGGCCGACTTAAATATGGAGGAGGTCGATAGCATATTTATTAACATTATGCAGACGCAATAAAAGCCCCAAAAAGAGGGGCTAGTTCATCGTTTACTGGCGGGCACTATGGCCTTAAAGGCGATTGATGCAAGTTTAATTAAACTGGCTGTGGTTATTTTGTGGACCGTTATTTTAAAAAACTATATTAATATCAATAAATTAATTCAAGCTGTGAAGCGGATCACTCCGCCTCGTCTTCCGCGACCCGCACCCCAACCTTCAGCACGTGATCGTTCTCTTTTTCTGCCACCGTCCACACCATCCCGGCGAACTCCACCTGGTCGCCCACCACCGGCGCGGCGCCCAACAGCTGCTGCACCACTTCCCCGAGCGACTGCTGATGCTCGCGGAACTCCTCTCCGCCATCGAGGCCGTAGATTTGCGCCACATCGGCGAAGCGGGCCTCGGCATCAAGAATAAAGTCGCCGAAAAAGCGCTGATCGAGCGCCACCGGCGGCGACTGGCTGAACATTTTGCCCAGCGCCGGCAGGTCGTGCTCCCGACCAATGACGCACAGGATATCGCCTTCCCGCAGGCGGGTGCTGCCGGTGGGGTGCAGCAGGGCATTGTTGCGAAACAGTGCCGCAATCCGCGTCTCCGGCGGCATATGCAGATCGCGCAGCGCCGCGCCGATGCACCACTTATCGGCGCCCAGCTGATAGACAAACTGCTCCCACGGGTTTTCCGGGTGAATATCCAGCCCGACGCGGGAGATGGGCCAGCTGATGGGCGGCACCACAACTTTGGCTTTCTTCGCCGCCCACGACAGCGAAGTGCCCTGCAGCAGCAGCGACACCAGCACCACGAAGAAGGCGACATTGAAGAACAAGCGGGCGTTGTCCAGCCCGGCCATCATCGGGAACACCGCGAGAATGATGGGCACCGCGCCGCGCAGGCCAACCCAGCTGATAAACACCCGTTCGCGCAGGTTAAAGCCGCGAAACGGCAGCAGGCCGGCAAACACCGACAGCGGGCGGGCAATGAAAATCATCCACATCGACAGCAGCAGCGCCGGGATGGCGATCGGCAGCAGGTCGGAGGGCGTCACCAGCAGGCCCAGCACCAGGAACATGGCGATCTGCGCCAGCCACGCCAGGCCGTCGAAGTTCTGCAGGATGCCGTGTCGGTTGCGGATCGGCCGGTTGCCCAGCAGAAAGCCGCAGAGATAGACGGCGAGGATACCGCTGCCGTCGAGGGTGGTGGTGACGGCGAAAATCATGATCCCGCCGCTCAGCGCCAGCAGCGGATAGAGCCCGGCGGGCAGCACGATGCGGTTAATCATCTGCAGCAACAGGTAGCCGCCGCCGAGGCCGATGGCGATCCCGAGGCCAAACTGCTGGATGATATGCACGGCGAACATCCAGCTGAGGCCGGTCTGGTGCTGCTGGATCATTTCGATCAGGGTGATGGTCAGGAAGACGGCCATCGGGTCGTTACTGCCTGACTCAATCTCCAGCGTTGAGCCGACGCGCTCGTTGAGCCCCTTGCCGCCGAGCAGCGAGAAGACCGCCGCGGCGTCGGTGGAGCCGACAATGGCGCCGATCAGCAGGCCTTCGATCATATCCAGCTTGAACAGCCAGGCCGCCATCATCCCGGTCAGCGCCGAGGTGATCAGTACCCCGACCGTCGCCAGCGACAGCGCAGGCCACAGTGCGACACGAAAGGAGCTGGCCTGGGTGCGCATCCCGCCGTCCAGCAGGATCACCGCCAGCGCCAGGTTACTCACCATATAGGCGAAGGGGTAGTTGTCGAAGGGGATGCCACCGATGCCGTCAATGCCTGCCAGCATCCCGATGGCCAGAAAGATGACCAGAATCGGGATGCCAAGGCGCGAAGAAAAGGAGCTCAATAAGATACTGCAGGTTACTAAAACAGAACCCAGAATAAACAGACTAATGACCGCAGCGGCGTCCAATGTTCACGTACTCCCTGACTGGCGTGAAAAAATGGCTAAAAGTGACACTATTTTAACAATTCGCAGGGGATCCGCCTATGCGTCCGGGAAATTTATTCTGTCAGCACCGGGTGGCCGCTGATCGTCAGAGTGGTGGTAGCTGCCTGATTCACCAGTCGCGCGCGGGCGCCCAGCGGCAGGGTCACCGTGCGCTGCTCGTGGCCAAACTCCAGTCCGCTAATCAACGGCAGGGAAAGCTGCTGGCGCAGGTAATCAAAGACCTGCGGCAAATCGTACCCCGCGTCATAGTCGTTTGGCGCGCTGCCGGTGAAGCTGCCGAAGATCACTGCTTTCTGCGCCGCCAGCACGCCGCTATGCAGCAGCTGAAGCAGCATGCGCTCGACGCGGAACGGGTGTTCGTTGATATCCTCCACCACCAGGATGCCGTCGCGGATCGACGGTAGCCACGGCGTGCCGATAAGCGAGGTCAGCATCGCCAGATTTCCCCCCCACAGGGTGCCTTCCACCTGGCAGTTCGGCCCTTCGCCCGGCCATTCGAGGGTAAATTCCGCCTGGCGTAGCGCCTGCCAGAAATGGTGCTCGGTAAACGGATCGAGGGTCTCCGCGCCGAAGTTGCCCGCGAGCATTGGCCCGCTGAAGGTGATGACGTTGCCCGTAGCCAGCAGGCCCGACTGGATAGCAGTGAAATCGCTGTGGCCGCAAATCAGCAGTGGGTCGCGCTGCTGGCGGGCAATCAGTCCCTGCCAGTCGATATGCGGCAGCAGGCGACTGGCGCCGTAGCCGCCGCGCACCGCGAGGACGATACGGTTGCGCCCGGGCAGCTGGGCCAGCTGGTTAATATCGGCCAGGCGTTCCTGTTCAGTCCCGGCGAAACGCTGCTGCCGGCGGGGAATGACCTGCTGGTGGGCCACCTCATGTCCGGCCTGCTGCAGACGCTCGACGCCGCGGGCTGCCGCCTGCTGGTTGATGCAATAACCCGATGGCGCGACCAGATAAAACTGAGACATGATAATTCCTTGCTATGAATGAAAGGGTTATGATGCCGCCTGGAATGGCGATTGTCATCTCCAGGTGGCTAACTTCAGTCCGCACCCGTCATCCTTCAGGTTGTCGGCCGGCGGGGGACGTACCGCTGCCGTCGTTCTGCAGCATGATGGCGTTTGGGTAGATAAGGATAGATGTGTGAAATTGAGATGGTTGCTTATTTTAGTCGTTTTTCTGGCCGGTTGTAGTTCGAAACATGATTACACTAACCCGCCGTGGAACCCCGAGGTCCCGGTGAAGCGGGCGATGCAGTGGATGCCGATCAGTGAAAAAGCCGGCGCCGCCTGGGGCGTGGACCCGCAGCTGATCACGGCGATCATCGCCATCGAGTCGGGCGGTAATCCAGCGGTGGTGAGTAAATCCGGCGCCGTCGGGCTGATGCAGCTCAAGCCGTCGACCTCCGGACGCGATGTCTACCGGCGGATGGGCTGGCGCGGCGAGCCGTCGGTCAGTGAGCTGAAAAACCCGGAACGTAATATCTCGATGGGGGCCGCCTATCTGAGCATTCTGGAGAACGGTCCGCTGGCGGGGATCAAAGACCCGCAGGTGATGCGCTACGCGGTGGTGGTCTCCTATGCCAACGGTGCCGGCGCCCTGCTGCGCACCTTCTCGTCGGATCGCCAGGACGCCATCGATGAGATTAACGATCTCGACGCCGATGAGTTCTTCGAGCATGTGGTGAAAAAACACCCGGCACCGCAGGCGCCGCGCTATATCTGGAAACTGCAGAAAGCGCTGGACGCCATGTAATCCCTCGTTTGGCCTCCGGGAGTCTCCCGGAGGCCACGTCCGCAGTCCTCAGAAATCGTAGCCCACGGTGGCCATGACGCTGCGCTCTGATCCCCAGTAGCAGTTGCCGGTGCCGTAGCAGCCGGAAATATACTCGCGGTCGCCGATATTGTTGGCGTTAACCTGCACATAAGCGCCTTTCAGCGTTGGCGACCAGACACCGAGGTCGGCCCGCATCATGGCATCCATCAGCGTGACCGACGGCAGCCGCGCGGTGTTGGCATCATCCGCCCACTGTTTGCCGATGTAGCGGACGCCAGCGCCCACCGAGATCCCCGCCGGGAACTGATAGCGCGCCCAGAAGGAGGCCATCTGATCCGGGGCCAGCTGCGGCGTGTTGTTGTCGGTACCGTCCCTGGTGTCCTGGAAGCGCAGACGATTCCAGGTATACGAGGCGATAGTACTCAGCTGCGGGGTGATCTGGTGGTGTGCTTCCAGCTCAACGCCCTGGGAATGGACCTTACCCGCCGGAATATAGGTGGCGGTGGCGATGTTCGGGTCGCGGGTGGCGACATCCTTTTGCGTCAGGTCGTAAATTGCAATGCTATAGAGGTTGCGGCTGCCCGGCGGCTGGAACTTCAGACCGGCTTCGACCTGTTCGGCGGTGGTCGGTTTCAGCGGTTTGCCGTCCGCGCCCGGCAGCATCGCCGGGGTGATCGCCTGGCTGTAGCTCAGATAAGGCGAAAGGCCATTATCCAGGGCGTACAACAGCGAGGCGCGGCCGCTGATATGGTCGTCTGAACGGCGGTTTGAGGTGCCGAAGGTATCGCTGACCTGCTGGGAAACGATGCGGTCGTAGCGTGCGGAAACATCCACATGCCAGCGGTTCCAGACCATCTCATCCTGCAGATACAGCCCGGTCTGGTAGTAGCGGCGATGATTGTCATCGCTGTAGGTGACGGTATGCCCGGTCTGCGCGGTATAGCCGGTAAACGGGTTTAGCGGCGCCGCACCGCCGGCGCCGGTCCACAGATCGTTGCGGAAGCGATGATATTCGGCGCCGAGGATCAGGGTATGCGCCAGGTCGCCAGTATTGAAATCGGCGCGCAGGCGGTTATCGGTCGACCAGCCGTCCAGCGAACCGCGCGAACCGCTGTAGCCGCGGGCCAGCATGTCGCTGTCATCTATCCAGCCGACCTGGTAGACCTGATCGAGGGAGACGTTGGTGTGGGTGTAGCTCCCGGCGGAATAGACCGACCAGACGTCGGTGAACTGGTGGTCAAACTCATAGCTGTAGATCTGCTGGCGGCGCTGATAGCCATCTCCCGGATCGCCCTCGTTGGTGCTGGGGGAGAGCTTACGACCATTATGTGCGTAGCGGGTGCCGTCCAGCGGCAAAGAGCCGTGGTAGCCGCCGGAAGGATCTTTTTGCAGATAGGCGCGCAGCAGCAGCGAGGTGTCGCTGTCCGGCTGCCACAGCAGGGAAGGCGAAATCGCGTAGCGCTCTTCGCGGGTATGGTCATACTGCGTGTCGCTGCTGCGGGTCATCCCGATCAGCCGCCATGCCCACTGCTCGTTGATGGCGTCGGTGTAATCGAAGGCCGCGCCTTTGGTATTTTGCGTACCGCCGGTCAGGCGGACGTGGCCCTGCTGGCTAAACTGCGGGCGTTTGGAGGTCAGGTTGACCACGCCGCCCGGCACGCTCTGCCCGTAGAGCGCGGAGGAGGGGCCGCGGATCACATCGACGCGTTCGATAAACCACGGGTCGATTTGCACAACGTTATGGCTGCCGCCGTCGCTCATCAGGCGCATACCGTCGAGGAACAGGTTATCGACGTCGCCGCCGTGGTAGCCGCGCAGGGAGATGGCGTCGAACCGGGTCGCGCCGCCGCCGAAGCTGGAGTAGACCCCCGGGGTATATTCCAGCGCCTGGCTGATGGTATTCGCCCCCTGGTCCGCCATCTGCTGGCGGGTGACCACCGACACCGACTGGGCGGTGGTGATTAACGGCTGGTCGGTTTTCGTCGCCCCGAGCGAAGTGCTGGCGCTGTAGCCTTCAGTCGGCGCGCTGGCGGACGCCGGCGGGCTGGCAGTGACCACCACGGTCTCTTCAGCTTGCGCGGTGAGGGGAAGGGCGACCACGAGGGCGTACAGCAGCCTCGGGCGTTTTCGGGAAATAGCCACGTTCATAAGATCATCCTGAACCAACGCGGTCTGGTACTCCTGTACGCCGCCGCGGGAAAAACGAATCTGTCATTGTTCGTTAAAAAGTAATGCGAATTATTATTGTTTGTATTTATGTGATCAAGCGAAAGGTGACCGGTTCAGGGCGATGGGGGGAGTGACGTGCTTCCCGCGGGCCGCAGAGCGGGGCTGCTGTCAGCAGGGAGATGACCTCCCCCTACCGAATTTGGTAGGGGGAGAGACGGGCTGGAAAAGCGTCAGGAGCCGGTTTTTTGCGCTGCCGCCGGCGCGGGGTCGTTGGCGGCTGGCTTGCTCTGCGCGGAAGGGGCCGCCGCCGGACGTGTGGCGGGCAGGGCGTCACAGGGTTTCTCCTGCGGGCAGATCAGATCCAGCATCTTCAGGGTGACACCGTTGGTCCAGCCAAAGCCATCCTGTAGCGGATATTCGCCACCGCCGCCGCCGGTCCCGGTCGAGCTTACGTCATACTTCTCCACCAGCTTTTGCTTGCTGTCATAGGTATGCTGAACGTTGCTCAGGAAGCGCCAGCTGACCTCCATGGCGATCTTTTGTTGGCCGTAGTTTTGCAGGCCCTCGACCGCCACCCACTGCAGCGGCGCCCAGCCGTTCGGGGCGTCCCACTGCTGACCGCTGTTGACGGTGGTGGTGGTCAGCCCGCCGGGTTTGAGCAGCCGCGACTCAGCGGCGGCGGCCACTTTCGTCGCCCGCTCGCGTGACGCCGCATTGACGTACAGCGGGAACAGCGCCGCCGCGGTCAGCTGATTGCGCACCTTGTGGGTTTTCAGATCGTAATCGGCGTACCATCCCTCTTTATCATTCCACAGATATTTCTCGATGGCCTGCTGGCGGGCATTAGCCAGCGCATCGTACTGTGTAGCGCCGGCGCTGTCCCCGGATGCCTTGCTGGCGCGGGCGAGGGTTTTCTCCAGATGGAACATCAGGGCATTGAGATCGACCGGGACAATCGAGGTGGTGCGAATGGTGGCGAGCTGCTGCGGATTATCCATCCAGCGGGAGCTGAAATCCCAGCCGGAGGCGGCGGCGGAGCGCAGGTCGCGATAGATCTCGGTTGCCGGACGATTCGGGTTGCTTTTGGCGGTTTTGACGTCGTCAAGCCAGGACTCGGGGCGCGGGGTGTCGTTATCGTCCCAGTAGCGGTTGAGCAGCGCGCCGTCCGCCATCCGCACCGCCCGTTTGTCAGCGCTGCCGGGGGCCAGCGCGTCCGCTCCGGCCATCCAGTAGCGATACTCCTTCTCCAGCTGCGGCTGGTAGGTTTTCAGTACCTGGTCGCCATCGTGCGTCGCCAGCAGGCTCACCATAAAGGAGAAGAAGGGGGGCTGCGAACGGCTGAGGTAATAGGTGCGGTTGCCGTTGGGGATATGGCCCCAGGTGTCAATTTCCGCGGCGAAGTTGGCGACCATATCTTCGACTTTATCCCAGTGACCGCTTTCGGCAAGACCCAGCATGGTGAAATAGCTGTCCCAGTAATAGACTTCGCGAAAGCGTCCGCCGGGGACCACGTAGGGCTTAGGCAGCGGCAGCAGCGAGTCCCATTTTTCCACCTCGACGGTGCTGCGGGTCAGGACCGGCCACAGGCCATCGATATGTTGACGCAGGGTTTGCCCTTTAGGCGGCACATAGGTGTCATTTTCTTTCGGCAGCGTGAAGTTCAGCTCGACGAAGTGGCGCAGGTCAAAGCTGGCCTGGTTTTTCTGCATCCGGTAATCAGCAAGGATCATCAGCGGATCGCTGTTAGGGATCGCGTCGGCGAAGGTTTTTTGATCGGCAAAGAGCTTCGCGCTCTGGACATCATTGAACAACGGGCCCAGCAGAATATCCGGCGAGGGGGGCGGCGCGGTTTTGCCGTCTTCCGCCTGGACATTCAGGCTCATCAGGGCGAGCAGGGCGCCGCCGATCGCCAGGCGCAGGGTACAGGGCAAAGCAGCGGGACGATGTGCATCAGTACTCGTCATGGGGAGTTCTCCTTATCATTATCGACTGCGGGCCACGACGTTTGGCCATCCAGAAACCTTAGACGAATATCTGCCGCTGCGCGTGTCAGGGGTAACATTTTGCGCGAAAACAGAGGATTTACCTGCCAGGTTTTCTGATATAACCACCAGCAAAGCGGTTAGGTTTACAGGCAAGCCAACGCGCCCGGGAGCCAGTCATGAATCGACGTCAATTTCTGCTGTTTAGCGCCGCTGCGCTGTCTGCGGTGCGGGGCGCGGCGGCCACTGCTCCGGCGCTGACGCTGCCGCTGTGGCCGGATCAACCGCCGGGGGGAGGCGGGCCGGGGGGCGAGGCTCGGTTATCCGCCCGCGGTGCGCTGAGCCATATCCCTCGTCCTGTGCTGACGGTCTGGCAACCCGCCCGGGCCACTGGCCACGGAGTGCTGGTGGCGGCCGGCGGCGGATACCAGCGGATCGAGATGGGCAGTGAGGCCTGGCCTGCGGCGCACTGGCTGACGGCGCACGGCTATACCGCCTATGTGCTGAGCTACCGCTTGCCGGGGGAGGGCTGGCAGGCCGGTGCGCTGGCGCCGCTGCAGGATGCGCAGCGGGCCCTGCGGCTGATCCGCGCCCGGGAATCGCAGGTCAGCGTGCTCGGTTTTTCGGCGGGGGGACATCTGCTGGGGATGGCCGCCTGTCGGCCGGCGTTTGCCAGCTACCCGCCGGAGGATGCGCTGGACCACCAGCCCGCCACCGCCGACGGCGCCGCGCTGATCTATCCGGTGATCACGCTCCTGCCGCCCTGGAGCCATACGGCGACCCATCGTCTGCTGGTGGGGCCGCAGGCGAGCGAGGCGGCCGACCGCGCCTGGTCGGTACAAACCTGGGTGACAACGGCCACACCGCCCTGTTTTCTGGTACAGGCGCAGGACGATCCGATTTCCAATCCGCACAATACGCTGTTGATGGCTGACGCCTGCCGCCAGCATCAGGTTCCTGTGCAGCTTTTCCGCTATACCCGCGGTGGCCATGGCTTTGGTATGGGGCGCCCGGGAACGCCGACGACCGCCTGGCCCACGGCCTATGCCGCCTGGCTGAAGGCGCTGGCGTCCACGATGGCGCAAAAATCGTAGCGCTGCCTCACGACGGTGCAACCGCAGCCGGGCGCGGGCGGCTGTTCTGGCGATTTTTTGCACAATCAGACGGCAGGTCAGAACAGATTTGCACAACGCCGCGGCGGTAGATGACCTGGCATAATTAATGCTTATCTCTTACCGGGATTACCACAAAGTGAGTACAACCGGAGGGGATAGCCATGATTAAAATTACGCTACCTGACGGGCATTATTATGACGAGATGCTGACCGCGCAGGGTGAACAGCGGCCGCACTATAATGCCTGGTGGCAATGGTTTCGCAACACCGATCAATTCTCTATCCGGCAGAAAAAAGCGCAAGCGGAACTGCTTTTTCACCGTATCGGCATCACCTTTAACGTGTACGGCGAGGATGAGGGAACCGAGCGGCTGATCCCGTTTGATAGCGTGCCGCGGATCATACCCGCCGGGGAGTGGCAGCGGATTGACCGCGGCATTCGCCAGCGGGTGAAAGCGCTCAACGCCTTCCTCTATGACATCTATCATGAGCAGAATATTCTGCGCGCGGGGCTGATCCCGGCCGAGCAGGTGCTGGCCAACGAGCAGTATCAGCCATGCATGCAGGGTATCAACCTGCCAAACAACACCTATGCCCATATCACCGGCGTCGATATGGTGCGCAATAACGACGGTCAATACTACGTGCTGGAGGATAACCTGCGTACGCCGTCCGGCGTCTCCTACATGCTCGAAAACCGTAAGATGATGATGCGCCTCTATCCGGAGATGTTCGAGCAGCATCACATTGCGCCAGTGGAGCGTTACCCGAGCTACCTCCTGCAGACCCTGCGCGAAAGCTCGCTGGTGGATGACCCTTGCGTCGTGGTGATGACCCCGGGGCGCTTCAACAGCGCCTACTTTGAGCACAGCTTCCTGGCGCAGCAGATGGGGGTCGAGCTGGTGGAGAGCGCCGACCTGTTCATTAAGAACGGCGCGGTGTATATGCGGACCACCGAGGGGCCGCGGCGAGTGGATGTGATTTATCGCCGCATCGACGACGCCTGGCTCGACCCGCTGGCCTTCCGCGCCGATTCCATGCTCGGCGTACCGGGGCTGCTGTCAGTCTATCGCGCCGGCGGCGTGGTGCTGGCCAACGCTATCGGCACCGGCGTCGCCGACGACAAATCAATCTACCCGTACGTTCCGGAGATGATCCGCTTTTACCTCGGCGAACAGCCGATCCTCAGCAATATCCCCACCTGGCAGTGCCGGAAAGCAGAGGACCTGCGCTATGTGCTGAGTAACCTTGAGCTGATGGTGGTCAAGGAGGTCCATGGCGCCGGGGGTTACGGCATGCTGGTTGGCCCGCGTTCGACTAAAGAGGAGCGAGAGGCCTTCCGCCAGCGCCTGCTGGCCAATCCGGCCAACTATATCGCCCAGGACACCCTCGCGCTGTCGACCTGCCCCACCTTCGTTGATGAAGGTCTGTCGCCGCGACATATCGATTTACGGCCCTACGTGCTGTCCGGGCAGGAGATGCGGCTGGTGCCCGGCGGCCTGACCCGCGTGGCGCTGACCGAAGGGTCGCTGGTGGTCAATTCGTCGCAGGGCGGCGGAACCAAGGATACCTGGGTGATGGAGGATGACGCATCATGCTAAGTCGTACGGCGAGTGAATTGTTCTGGATGGCCCGCTATCTCGAGCGGGCGGAAAGCTACGCCCGGGTACTGGACGTGACCTGGAAATTATCGATGATCCCCCGGCACAGCCAGCAGTCGCGGGATCTGGCGCTGCCGCTGAATTTGTCGATGACCCACGAGCTGTTTCAGGCGCGCCATGCCCGCTTTACCATGAGCAACCTGCTCAACTTTTTTGCCCTCGATGGCAACAACCCCTGCAGTATTTACAGCTGCGTGGAGATGGCGTGGAACAATGCGCACGCGGTGCGCGGCAGTCTGTCGGCCGAGGTGTGGGAGAGCATCAACGCCACCCGAATCGAGCTGCGAACCCTGCGCCAGCAGGGGCTGGGCGAACTCGGCAGCGACGGCTTTTTCGAGTGGGTGAAAGAGCGGGTGCATCTGTTTCGCGGGGCGGTGATTGGCACGCTGCTGCGCAACGACGCGCTGAGCTTTATCGGCATCGGCACGCTGATAGAGCGTGCGTTTGCCACCACCCAGCTGCTGCTGATTAAGGATCAACAACTGACCAACGACCCGGATCCGGTGCGGGAATACTATCGACTGGATACCTTGCTCAATGCGGTCAGCGCCCGCGAAGCCTACAACAGCCTCTATCGCCAGCCAGTCAGTCGCGAAACGGTGATGGAGCTGCTGATCCTGCGTAACGATATTCCGCGTTCGCTGCGCGCCAGCATTGCCGATCTGGTCGGCGAGCTGGAGAAGATCGCCAACGATCGCTCCTATCAACCGCTGCGCCTGGCCCATCAGCTCAACGTTGACCTGCGCTTCAGCACCCGCGACGACCTGGCGCAGGCGGACCTGCAGACCACCCTTAACGGCCTGCTGGCGAGAATTAACGCGCTGTCCGACAGCATCAGACAAACCTATCTGGAGGCCTTATGAAACTGGTCATCGATCATCTCACCCGCTATGGCTACGATGAAGAAGTGAAGTTTTCCACCCAGTATCTGCGCCTGACGCCGCGCAGTACCGGCCGGCAGACCATCACCGCCTGGACGCTGACCCTGCCGGACGGGGCGGCGGTGACCACTACCGACGGCTGGGGCAATGTGCTGCATGTGCTGACGCTGGATAACCCGCACAAGGAGATCACTATCCGCGCCAGCGGGATTGTCGATATCGCCGATGAAGGGGAGGAGACGCGTGATGAAGAGGCCGAGCTGCTGTCGCCGCTGGTTTTTCTGCGCTGTACGCCGCTAACCCGCGCCGATACGGCGATCCGTGAGTTTGCCCAGCGCCTCTATCGTCCCGATGCGGCGGAAGAAAGTCTGAATCAACTGATGGCGGATCTGCTGTTAAGAATGCCATACTCCCCCGGCGCGACCCAGGTGCAGGACTCCGCCGCCGACGCCTTCGCCCGCGCGAAGGGGGTGTGCCAGGATCATACCCATGTTTTTCTGGCCTGCTGCCGCGCGCTGGAGATCCCGGCGCGCTACGTCAGCGGCTATGTTTACAGCGATAACGCTCAGCATGTGGCGATGCACGCCTGGGCGGAAGTCTGGCTCGACGGCCGCTGGCTGTCGTTTGATATCACCAATAATACCCGTCGCCTGAATCAGCATTTGCGGCTGGCGACCGGGCTGGATTATCTCGACGCCTGCCCGGTACGGGGCACCCGGCTGGGCGGCGGCGGGGAGATTATGTTAACCAACGCTGAAGTGCGCGAACACAGCCAGCAGGCGCAGCAGCAATAATACGGGAAAAACCGCAATGACCTACTGTGTGGCCATGTGCCTGGCGGATGGACTGGTGTTTGCTTCCGACTCCCGCACCAACGCGGGCGTCGACCATATTGCCACTTTTAAAAAGCTGCACGTTTTCCATCAGGAGGGGGAACGGGTGCTGGTGCTGCAATCCGCTGGCAACCTGGCCACCACCCAGAGCGTGATAAGCCTGCTCAGCGCGCGCATCCGTACCCAGCAGGAGCCGAATCTGATGCAGGTCACCTCCCTCTACGACGCCGCGATGCTGATCGGTAAAACGCTGCTGGAGGTGATCCAGCGCGACAGCAGCAACCAGCAGAACTGCAGTAACACCAACTTCAACTGCAACCTGCTGCTTGGCGGCCAGATCGCCGGCGAAACCCATCGTCTGTTCCATATTTATCCGGAGGGCAACTTTATTGAAGCCACCCGCGACACACCTTATTTCCAGATCGGCGAAAGCAAGTACGGCAAGCCGATCATCGATCGGGTGCTGACCATCGATACGCCGCTGGAGCAGGCGATGTGCTGCGCGTTGATCTCCATTGACTCGACGCTGCGCAGTAATCTGTCCGTCGGCCTGCCGCTGGATACGCTGCTCTACCGCAGCGGCAGCCTGAGCAGTGCCGGGCAGCATCGCATCACCGACAGCGATCCCTACTTCAACCGCATCCGCAAGGCCTGGTCCGAAGGGCTGTTGCACACCTTCCAGACGCTGCCGACCTGGACCCCAGCGGAGCGGGAAGAGGAGTAGCCCTGGAACACGAGCTCGCCCGGAGCCCGGCCACACGGATGATGACCGGCTCCCTTCGCCCTTAGCGCGTCTCCGCCAGCCGCTCGCCGCTGGCGGCATCAAACAGATGCAGGTTTTCGCGGCGGAGAGTCAACCCCAGCGTCTGCTGCGCCGCGACCGCCACCCTGCCGGCAACCTGCACATGCACCGGAAAACCCTGCCAGTCGAGATGCAGCAGGGTGGATTCCCCCGTCACCTCCATGATGTTTACCGTTGCCGGCGCGCCATGCGCATCCGGCAGAATATCCTGCGGGCGCAGACCGACAATCAGCGGGGCATCGCCCTGCTGCGCCACGGCCTGATGCCAGCGTTCGGCCAGCGGAAACCACAGCGCGCCGCAGGCGACGCCGGGCTGGCCGTCGCGCATGGCGCGCTGACCGGGCAGGAGATTCATCGGCGGGGAGCCGATAAAGCGGGCGACGAAGGTATTGCAGGGCTGGTCGTAAATGGCCAGCGGCGCCCCCTGCTGGACGATCTGCCCGTCGCGCATCACCACAATCTGATCGGCCAGAGTCATCGCCTCCACCTGGTCATGGGTGACATAGATCATGGTGGTATTGATGCGCTGGTGAAGGGATTTGATCTCCGCGCGCAGCTCCATCCGCAGCTGGGCGTCAAGGTTCGACAGCGGCTCATCGAACAGGAAAACCTGGGGGTTTCTGACCATGGCCCGGCCCATCGCCACCCGCTGGCGCTGGCCGCCGGAGAGCGCTCGCGGATAGCGAGCCAGCAGTTTATCAATCCCCAGCAGGCTGGCGACCTGCTGCACTTTGCTTTTCTGTAACTGCTTATCCACCTTTTTGACCTGCATATGAAAGGCGAGATTTTCCGCCACCGTCAGGTGGGGGTAGAGCGCGTAGCTCTGAAAGACCATCGCCACATCGCGGTCGGCCGGATCCAGATCGTTGACCGGCCGCTTGTTCATCAGAATGGTGCCGCCGGAAAGCGTTTCGAGACCGGCCAGCAGGCGCAGCAGGGTCGACTTGCCGCAGCCGGAAGGGCCCACCAGTACGGTAAAGCTGCCGTCGGGGATGGTGAGGTCCAGCGGCTGGAGCACCGTCTGTTTGCCGTAGCGCTTGGCGACATCGATCAGTTCAACACTGGCCATCGGTGGCCTCCTCAAGGTGATGTTGCAGGGTATGCCAGTCGGGATAGCGGCGCGGGGAGGTGCCGATCGCCTGCGCGGCGACGGTATTTCCCCAGCGCAGCGCGGCTGCCGCAGGTTTACCGCTCAGCAGCGCGGCAAGGAATCCTGCGTTAAAGCTGTCGCCAGCGCCGATGGTATCGATCACGGTGACTGGCCGGGTCGGCGCATGGTGATGGCCGTCGGTCGTCCAGCAGTCCGCGCCGTCGGCGCCGCGCTTTACCACGCACCCGCCGCGGCCGCTGAGCCGTGCCGCCAGGGCTGCGGCGGCTTCGGCGAGGGTCGGGTGGCCGGCCAGCTGCAGGGTTTCAACGTCGTTGAGCAACAGCCAGTCGCAGTCGCCCAGCCAGCGGTCGACCTCATGACGCAGCGGGTCGCTCCAGCCCTGAGGCGGCCAGCCGGTATCGACGGCAAGGGTAAAACCGCGCTGGCGGAGCGTGGCGAGCAGCTGCGGATAGTCGGACAGCAGCCCGGTACAGAGAAAGGAACCGCAGAGCAACACGATATCGCCCTCGCCAGCGGCGGCCGGCAGCTGGCTCAACACATCCCCGGCGGTCAGGCGGGTAATATGTCCATGGTTGCTGAGGAAGGAGCGCTCTTTGTTGGGATGGGTGATCGCCACCGTCAGCGAAGTTTCACAGGGATACTGCGGCCAGCGTGCGCTGCCGCCGGGAAACTGTGCCGCCAGCCACGGAGTAAACGCGTCGTCGCCCTGACAGCCGACCGTGCAGTGCGGAAGCTGCATGGCGGCGGCGGCCAGCGCGCAGTTGCCGGCAGAGCCGCCGGGCCGCAGCGCGCTGTGCTCGAGCATCATCTCAGTCCCCTGAGCAGGCCAGTGGGTCAGGGTTCCCATCACTAAGTCAATATTGTAATTGCCCACGATATAGAGCACAGGTGTCCTGGTGTTATCCATAGTTATCCTTTACTTCCCCCGTTGGTGAGGCCGCTGACCAGCGATTTTTGCAGCCAGATAGCAATCAACAGCGGAGGGACTGAAGCCAGTATGCCGACCGCCGCCACCAGCCCGTCATCGGTGGCGCGGCCGGCGGTGAAGCCGGCGATGGTCACCGGCAGCGTTTGGGCGGCGAGGTTGCTGGTGAACAGTAGCGCATAGAAAAACTCGTCCCACGCCAGCAGCCAGCCGAACAGCGCGGCGGCGCCAAGCATCGGTTTCGCCAGCGGCAGAGTGATACGCAGCAGGACCTGCCAGATGCGCAGACCGTCAAGCCGGGCCGCCTGTTCGATATCCTGCGGCAGGGTATCGAACTGGTTTTTGACCATCCACGTCAGAAACGGCACGATCAGCGAGCAGTAGACCAGCACCAGCCCGCTGCGGGTGTTGAGCAGGCCAAAGTGTTCAAGAATAAAATAGAGCGGCAGCACAAAGGCCACGGGCGGCACCATATAGATGCCGAGGCCGGCGTACAGCCAGCCGTCGCGGCCGGGATAACGCGAAAAGCTGAAGGCGGCGGGGATCGCCAGCAACAACGACACCAGCGTCGCCCCGGCGGCCACCAGCAGGCTGTTGCCCAGCGCGGGAAGAAACAGCGCCCCGGGTTCGCCAGGGGCCAGCGACAGCAGATGGCCATAGCGGCTGAAGTCCCACTGCCGCGGGAGCCACTCCAGCGGGACGCGGGTGAGGTCCGCGGTGGTGCTGACGCTCATCAAAAACAGCCACAGCATCGGGGCGAGGATCGAGATCGCCACCGCCAGCGCCGCCAGGTAACGCAGTACGATGTACCCTTTACGCTTCATCATCAACACTCCGGCGCCGCTGACGCAGCAGCAAAAACAGATACAGGGCTATCAGCACGGCGCACATCAGGCTCATCAGCATGGCGTAGGCCGCGCCGCTGCCGGCGCGCAGGTAGCTGAAGGACTCCTGATAGACAAAAAAGCTCAACGTTTTGGTACTGTCGAGCGGGCCGCCGCGGGTCATAACATAGATAATGTCGAACACTTTGAAGGCATCAATGGTGCGTAGCACCAGCGCGACGCCAAGGGGACCCACAATGGCCGGAAAGGTAATGGCGCGAAAACGCCGCCAGGCCGAGGCGCCGTCGAGCCGCGCCGCCTCGTACAGATCGTCGGGAACAGACTGCAGGGCGGCCAGCACCAGCAGGGTGACCAGCGGGTAGTTTTTCCAGATATCCGCCAGCATCACCGCGTGCAGCGCAGAATCCGGCGAGCCCAGCCAGCTGCGATAGCTGTCAATCAGCCCCAGCTGGCTGAGCAGAGCATTAACGCTGCCGTAGTCGGGATTAAAGTTAAGCCGCCACATCATGGCGTTGACGATAGTCGGCAACGCCCACGGCAGGATCACCAGCACCCGCAGGACATTTCGCCCGACAAAACGCTGATTCAACAACAGCGCCACCAGTACGCCGATCGCCCCCTCAATCGCCACCGAGACCACGGTGAAATAGAGCGTTCGCGCGAAGGCCGCGCGAAAGTCCGGGTCGGTCAGGGCATAAAGATAATTATCCAGCCAGACGTAGTGGGTCACCTCGCCGCTTCCCGCCAGCGCGGTATCGGTAAAACTCAGCCACAGCGTGCGCGCCAGCGGCCATGCGGTGAGGATAAACATCGCGATAAGCATGGGCGCTAACAGCACCCATGCCTGACGATGCTCGCGTCGTTGCAGACTCAGCATCATGCCTCCTTAACGCAGACGGGCCGCGCTGGTGTCGACCGCCTTGAGGGCGACGTCGGGCGTGGCTTTACCCTGCAGTACCGACTGAAGCTGCTGTTGCAGGGTGTTTGACAGGCGCGAGTAATCTGCCGTTTCGGGACGAGAGAGCATCACGTTCAACGACTTGTCGGCGGCGGCGATCAGGCTCTCCTGGCCTTTGGCAACGGCAGGATCCTGGTACGAGGCTTTCCACACCGGCAAGCTCAGTTTGGCATACTTGTCCTGTACCGGCTGGGAGGTCAGATAGTGAATATACTGCCAGGCCTCTTCCGGATGCTGACTGGCTTTGGCGATGCCCAGCCCCATAGAACCGTTGACGGCGCCGGGTTTATCCGGGGTATCGCCTGGGGCGGGGACAATGCCAACATCACCTGCGACTTTACTCTGTTTCGGATCGTTGGCCATGTTGTACATATAGGTCCAGTTGAGCGCAAAGGCGGCGTCGCCATTGGAGAAAGCCTTACGCACATCCTCCTCAAGATATTCACGTGATGCCGGGTTGCTCAGCCCCTGATCGAGCGAGGTTTTCATCAGCGTGACCGCTTTCAGCGAGGCGGGCGTCGAAAAATCGAGCTTGCCGTTCTGGTAGAAGCTCCCGCCGAAGCCGGAGACGAGGGTGGTGTAATCGCAGACCAGCGCTTCCGCTTGCGACCAGCTCCAGACCAGAGGATATTTAACAATCCCTTTGTCCTTAAGCACTTTGGCGTCGTCCATTACCTTCTGCCAGCTGGCAGGCGGCGTTTTGATCCCCGCTTTGTCCAGCATGGCTTTGTTGTAGTACAGATATTTGGTGTCGAGGATCCACGGCATGCCGAGGGTTTTGCCTTGATACACCACGGTATTCATCGCCCCGGGGAAAATCTTCTCGCGCTCGTCGGCGGCAATCCGTGAGGAGACATCCTGCAGCAGATCGAAGCGGCTAAACTCCGCCGGCCAGATCGCGTCGAACAGCACCACGTCGTAGCCGTTACCCCCTGCGCCGCGGGCGGCGACGATCTTGTCGTGCAGCGCTTCATAGGGGACGAATTCGAGATTGACCTTCACGTCAGGGTGTTGCTTTTCGAAGTCACTGGTCATCGCGCGAATGTCGTTTTCGCTATAGGCCGCCTGGGTCATGAACAGGGCATTAATCTGGGTCGCTGCGCTGACGCTCCCGCTGATAACGAGCATCGCCAGCAGACAGGCGTTGACCCGTAGTGCGCTGTGGTATTTCATCTTTGCTCTCCGCTGTGCTGTACTGAAAGGGGTTATGATTTATTAAATCAATTTGATTGATTTAATCAGGGCGACAATATCGGCGACATCTCCCGAGGGGCCCCAGCACTAAGCGTAGCAAAGGGTATGCCATCGCGAAGACCCGCCTGCGCGGGTCGTTGTCAGATCTGTGATGCCGGCTAAAATTTCACCAGTCCAGCCTGGAAGGGAAACGATGAAAACATCAGGTACAAACCTTGAACATGCCCGGGTGCATAACCGCCGGGTGATCATTGAGGCGGTGCGTTTACATGGCGAGCTGACCCGCGCCGAGCTGGCGCGGCTGACCGCGCTGACCCCGCAGACCGTGTCGAATATTGTGGCGGAGCTGGAGCAGATGGATCTCCTGACCAGCCACCAACCGCGGCGCGCCAGCGGCCGTGGACAGCCAGCGGTGCCGGTGAGCCTCAATCCCGCCAGCGCCTGGTCAATTGGCATCCATCTTGATCATCAGACGCTGATTGTGGTGCTGGTGGATCTGGCCGGCGAGGTCCATTTTCGCCGACTCATTCTGGTGCAAAAGCCCCAGCCTGGTGCGACCTTTGCCCGCCTCGCTGAGGTGCTGAATGAGATCCGTGCGCTGCCGACGCTGGACTGGTCGCGGGTGCTGGGGATGGGGGTCGTGATGCCGGGGCCCTTTGGCGTGGAAGGGATCTCGTCGACGGGGCCCACGACGCTCAACGGCTGGGAAGGGGTCGATGTAGCGGCGGAGCTCGGGCGATTCAGCGGCCTGCCGGTGACTCTCGAAAACGACGCCACGGTGGCCGCCATTGGCGAACGCTTTCACGGCGTGGCGCGGCAGCTCAACTCTTTTGTCTATCTCTATATTGGCACCGGTCTGGGCGCCGGTATTTTTACCGATGGTCATGTGTATACCGGCCATGCCCATAACGCCGGTGAGGTCGGGCATATTGTGGTCGCGCCGAACGGTCGCCCTTGCTATTGCGGGAATGAGGGATGCCTTGAGCGCTATGTTTCGCTGCAGGCGGCCTATGAGTTTTGCGGCCTCGACCCCTATCGCGCGCTGCCGGAAGATCTGCTGTCGGTGGACGCTGCGCTTTTCGACCAGTGGATCACCAGCATCCTGGCGCCGTTGCGTCAGGCGATCAATTTGCTGGAGTGCGTCTTCGATGCCGAGACGGTGGTGGTGGGCGGTATGATGCCCGCCCCCTTGCTGGAGAAAGTGCTGGCGCGGCTGCCGCCGCTGTATCAGTCTGTGCGCGGGCGTTACCTGCCGGCGCAGCGTGTCAAAATGGGGATGACCGGCACCGATACCGCCGCGCTGGGCGCCGCTGCGCTGCCAATCTTTGATGAATTTAATCCGCAGTTTCAGGTGTTGATGAAAGCGGTGAATACAAACGCGCTTTTTGGCAAAGCTAAGTAAATTAAATACTTTGTTATTTAACGTGTTATCTCACATCTTCGGAGGGAATGAGGCAACACGGCAAGGTATCGGAAGTGACGGAAAAGAAGACGGCTGTCTATGTGGATGATCAACAGCGCATCCTGATCCGCCAGCTGGCGCGCAGCTGGCTGTGGCGCAGCGAGCTGCCGACATGGCTGCTGATTGTGACGGTTTACGGCGGCTGGTTTGCCTGCGTGGCGGGCTGGCAGACGCTGGGTTTGATGCCGGCCACGCTGCTGCTGATCTGGTTTACCACCTGGTATATGTCCTTACAGCACGAGCTTATCCATGGGCATCCCACCCGGCTGGCATGGTTTAACCAGCTGTTGGGGACGCTGCCGCTGGCGGTCTGGTATCCCTATGGCATCTACCGCGACAGCCACCTGGCGCACCATCGCAACCATCTGCTGACGCACCCCGAGGACGACCCCGAATCGTACTATGTGACGGCGGAAAGCTGGCAGCGCTTCTCAGCCTGGCAGCGCCGTCTTATCCACCTGCGCAACACCTTCTGGGGGCGTCTGCTGCTGGCGCCGCTGATGGATATTATTCACACCCTGAACCGCGCGCTGCGGGCTTTCCGCGAGGGTGACCGCCGCGCTATCGCCATGTGGAGTCTGCATCTGTTGCTGCTGACGGGCCTGCTGACCTGGATGGCGGCGCAGGGTTTTTCCCCACTGTGGTTTGTGCTGGCGGTGAGCTACCCGGCGCTGGCCCTGACCAAAGTGCGCTCTTTTCTCGAACACCGCGCCGCGGATGACCCGCTGGCCCGCTCGGTGATCAACGAGGCCGGGCTCCCCTGGCGGGTGCTGTTCCTCAATCTCAACTACCATGCGGTGCATCATGACCTGCCAGGGGTCCCCTGGTACGCTTTACGTCAGCTGTATCTGCATCGCCAGACGGCTTATCTGCAGCGTAATCAGGGGTTCCTGGTGCGTGGGTACGGCGAGTGGCGACGCCATTTTGGCCGCCGGGCGGTGGCGGTGAACGCCCATCCGGGCTTTGGCGAGCAGGCGCAAGCGGGAGGAGAACATGGCTGAACGCATGACCTTTCCGATGTATGCCATCCACCGTCAACAGACCCAGGCCCTGTGGCAGGCGGTGCAGTCGCTGCTGGCCGAACGCGGCGTGACCGTGACGGGAGATCCTCCGACGGCTGACCCCGAGGATCTGCTGGACCACTGGCGCCAGCCGACGCTGTTGCTGAGCCAGACCTGCGGCTACCCGCTGGTGACCCAGCTGCCGGAGGTGCAGACGGTGGGCTGTTTCCACTACGCCGCGCCCGGTTGTGAAGGGCGCCGCTACCGCAGCCTGTTGGTGGCCCGCGAAGCGGATAGTCATCGGATGCTGGGGGATTTTTTTGGCCGTCGGGCCGCGTGCAATGCCGAGCACTCGCAGTCCGGCTACAACGTGCTGCGTAAAATGGTCGCGCCGCTCTCCCGAGAGGGGCGATTTTTTTCGGAGGTGGTGTTCAGCGGCAGCCATCGGCAGTCGCTGCGCGAGCTGCAGCAGGAAAACGCCGATATCGCCGCCATCGACTGCGTGACCTACGCGCTGCTGCAGCGCCATCAGCCGCAGGTCCTGGCAGGCCTGGTGGCGATCGGCTGGAGCCCGGCCGCGCCAGGGCTGCCGCTGATCACCGCCGGCGCCACTCCGGCGGCGACGCTGAATAGCCTGCGCGAGGCGCTCCAGCAGTTAGTGAGCGATGCGCGCTATCGTCCCCTGTGCGATGCCTTGCTGATCTGCGGCTATAGCGATATGCCGCGGGAGGCCTATGCGCCGCTGCTGGCGTGGCGGGATGAGGCCGCGGCGCTGGGAGTCAGCCAGCTATAGGTAAAATGCCCCGGCCAGCAGTCTGTGCCGGGGCGGGCCACGTCGGGCTACGGCGCGGTGAAGCGGTTTTCCACCGCGGGCAGACCGAGCTTTTCACGCAGGGTGCCGGGCGGGTAGCGATCGCGCATGACGCCGTTACGCTGCAGAATCGGCACCACCTGGTCAACAAAGCGGTCAAAGTCTCCCGGCAGCAGCGGGAACATCAGGTTGAACCCATCGGCGGCGCCCGCCTGCCAGGTCTCCGTTAAGGCGGCGGCAATCTCCTCGGCGCTGCCCAGCAGCAGCCAGCTATCGGAACTCTGTAATAACAATTTCCCCAACTCCAGCAGGGTGAGCCGCGGATCGTACTGGCGGATAAGCTTCAGCGCCGTGCGGATGCCATCAAAGCTCTCTTCATCGGGGAGCGGCGGCAGGGGTTGGTCCCGTGGCAGGGTGCTGAGATCCATCCGAAGATAAGAGGAGAGCAGGTCGATAGCCATCTGGTCGCTCATCAGCTGCTCGTTAAGCTGCTGGCGGGCCGCCTTTTCCTCGCTGGAGTTCACCACCACCGGCAGGACCCCGGCGATAATTTTGAAATGGGCCGGATCGCGCCCGTGCTGGCGCAGCCGCTGGTTCATCTCTTCGCGATAGGCCAGCCCTTCGGCGATCGAGTGAATAAACACGAAGTGCATATCAGACCAGGCGGCGGCCAGCGCTTTTCCCGGCTCTGAAGAGCCGGCCTGCACCAGCAGCGGATGGCCCTGCGGCGGGCGAGGGACGTTGAGCGGGCCGCGCACGCGAAAGTACTCGCCCTGATAGTCGAGGTGATGCACCTTGCCGGCATCGGCGAATAATCCGTGCGCTTTATCGAAGATCGCCGCGCCATCTTCCCAGGAATCCCACAGGCGAGTGACCACGTCGATGAATTCACTGGCCCGCTGGTAGCGGGTGCCGTGGCGGGGAAGCTGCTCCAGACCGAAGTTTGCCGCCTCTTCTTCCAGCCACGACGTCACCACATTCCAGCTGGCCCGGCCATTGCTGAGGAAATCCAACGAGGCAAAGTAGCGCGCCAGGTTATAGGGTTCGTTATAGGAGGTCGACGCGGTGGCCATCAGGCCGATATGCTCCGTCACCGCGGCGAGGGAGGAGAGCAGCGTCAGGGGTTCAAGCCGGGCGTTGGCATAGTGGGTCAGGCCGCTGGGCACCGTATCCCACACCGCGATATGGTCGGCGACAAAGATAGCGTCGAGGGTCGCCGCTTCGGCCTTGCGCGCCAGACTGGCGTAATAGTTGAGGGTAAATATTTCCGCTTCTGGTGCGTCAGGGTGACGCCAGGAGAAACGGTAATCCCCCTGCGGGTTATAAAAGAACAGGTTCAGGATCATGTGTCGGGTAGACATAGCGTGGACTCGCGGCTGAACGCCATCCGTGGCGGGGTGACGGTCAGTGTTGGGTGAGGTTGGCATTAACCCATTGCTCGGCGACGGCTGCCGGATCTTTATGCTGGAGATCCACCTGCTGGTTGAGGGCAATCAGCGTGGCATTGTCCAGCTTGCCGGAAACCTCATTGAGCACGGCGCTGATCTCCGGCGTCAGACTGGCTTTGCGCACCAGCGGCACCACGTTCTGACTCGGTTGTTCATGTTTATCATCCTCGAGGACCACCCATTTCTCCTTCGCCAGGTTGCCCTGGGTGGAGACGACCGTCGCGACGTCGATTTTGCCCGAATTGAGCGCCAGCCGGGTCAGCGGCCCGCCCATGTCCAGCGATTTCACCGCTTTGAACTCAAGTCCATAGACGCGCTTCAGCCCCGGCAGGCCCAGGGCGCGTACCGCCAGCTCCGGTGGTCCGCCGATCACCAACTGCGGGGCGACGGGCTTCAGGTCGGAGAGGGTGCGCAGATGGTATTTCTCCGCGGTCTCGGCACGTACCGCCCAGGCGGTGATCGAGGTGGCCGGGGCCGGGTTCAACAGGGTGAAATCGGCGGGCAGGGCCTGGGCCAGCTCAGCGCTAACGGCCTGCTGGCTGGTGGCCTCGGTCTTACCGTTATAGAAATTGAGCAGGGCGCCAAGATATTCCGGAACGATATCGATCTCACCGCTCTGCAGCGCCGGAATAATAATTTCCCGGTTGCCAAGGTTGAGACGGGTGTTGGCCTCGATATGGTTTTTCTTTAACGCGCTGGCGTAGATGTTGGCGAGAATGGAGCTTTCGGTAAAATTGGCCCCGCCCACCGTGACGCTGGCGGCAAAGGTGCTAACGCTCAGGCTGAAGAGCCCGGCGGCCAGCAGCGAGAGACGAAATCGACGGGCGGTGACGGCCTTGCCAAATAATTGCTTCATAATACCTCTTTTATTTTCAGGTTAATCAGCCCCAGGCGCTGGGGTCATGTCAGTTTCACGCTAATAAGGCGCGGCAATACGGCGATGAACCAGGCGGCCGGCGCAGCGGGCGAAAAGCAGTTCACCGCCTATCGCCAGCAGGGAAACCACCAGCGAGCCGCCGATCACCTGCGGGATATCCCGCTGCCCGAGGCCGTCGATCAGAAAACGTCCCAGCCCGCCCAGACCGGCATAGGCCGCGACCACCGCCGTGGCGATAAGCTGAACCAGCGCCGTGCGCACACCGGCGAGGATCAGCGGCGCCGCCAGGGGGATCCGCACCTGCCACAGGCTTTGCCAGGGGGTCATGCCCAGCGCGATGGCCGCATCGCACAGCGGGCGGTCGGCGTGATAAATCCCCACCCAGGTGTTAGTGAGGATGGGCGGGATCGAGAGCGCGATAAGCACCGCCAGCACCGGGATATCGTTAAAGCCAAAAACGATGATGCATAATAAAATCAGCCCTAACGACGGAATGGCGCGGCCGAGATTAAACAGGTTGATCACCACAAAGGCCCCTTTGCGCCAGTAGCCCAGCGCGATGCCGAGCGGCAGGGCAATGGCGCAGGCCACGGCCATACTGACCAGCACGTAATAAAGGTGTTGGCCGAGGCGCAGCAAGATGCCCTCGTCGCCCAGCCAGTGCTCCGGTTGGGTTAGCCAGTGAAAGGTGGCGAGAAGCAGAGTCATCATTCGGTCCACGGCGTTAGCCAGTCGCCAAGACGGGCAATCAGCCCGTCAAAGACCAGCGACAGGAGCAGGCTCAGGACCAGGCTAACGACTATCGGCGTCAGAAAGTCCTGATTAAAACCCGCCAGCAGCAGCTGCCCCAGCCCGCCCTGGCCGATCAGCGCAGTGACGGTGACCAGGCCGACCAGCGTCACCGAGGCAATGCGCAGCCCGGCAAACAGAGAGGGCAGCAGCAGCCACAGCTCGATATCGAAGAAGCGGAACCCGCGGGTGTAGCCGAGCGCCCGCGCGGACTCCAGCGCCGCCTGCGGCAGCTTCTCCATGCCGGCCAGCACGTTGCGCAGCAGGATCAGCAGCGAGTACAGCGTCAGGCCAATTAGCGAGGTGGTCAGCGACAGCCCGGTAAACGGTAGCAATAAAATAAACAGCGCCAGCGAGGGAATGGTAAAGAGCACGCCGCACAGGGTGATGAGCGGCTGCGCCGTCGCGGGCCAGCGTAAGGTCACCGCTAACAGGCCGCCGGTGAGCAGGGAGCCGAACAGCAGGGCCAGCAGGACCATCCGCGCATGCTGCCAGAGCAGATCGCCGATCATCGCGTGGTTATCGATAACCCAGCTCCCGTCAATCATGAGATCGCACCCCCACCGCGCCGTCGAGCACCTGCTGCAGCAGGGTGTGGGATACCGCCCCCTGGTATTGGCCTTCGTCATCCACATGCACCAGCACGCCGGTCGCCACGTCGAGCAGCGCGCTGTAGGCAAAACGCAGGCTGTGGCTGCTGGCGAGTGGGCGCTCCACCGGCAGGGTGAGGCCCCGCTGCGGATCGAACCAGTGCAGCGGGCGTCGCTGGCGGTCAAGCACCAGACGCAGCGGGCTGGCCAGCGGTGGATGGGTACTGGCGATCGGTGTCAGCGCTTCGTCGAGCAGGGGGACATCGTGACGCGGCAGCTGGCCGACCTGTATCATGCCCAGCCGCTTCAGATTGGGCTCCGGGCCGATAAAGCGGCGCACGAACTCGCTCGCCGGGTGGGCCAGAATACGGTCGGGAGTATCAAACTGCGCCAGCACGCCGCCTTCCTGGAAAATGGCGATTTTATCGCCGAGACGGATCGCTTCATTGATGTCGTGGGTTACTAATACAATGGTTTTCTGCAGCCGCTGCTGCAGAAGCAAGAGCTCATCCTGGAGGCGTTCGCGGACCACCGGGTCGATGGCGGCGAAGGGCTCATCCATCAGTAAAATGGGCGGGTCGGCGGCGATAGCGCGGGCGATGGCCACGCGCCCCTGCTGGCCGCCGGAGAGCTGATGCGGATAGCGATGCAGCAGATGACTATCGAGCGACATCAGCGCCACCAGTTCGTCAATCCGCGCGCGGATCCGCGCTTTGCTCCAGCCCGCCAGCCGCGGCACGGTCGCGATATTTTGCGCCACGGTACGATGGGGAAAGAGCGCAGCGCTTTGCATCACGAAGCCGATCTGGCGGCGGATCTGGATAATATCAGCGTCAGCGAGGCGGACCCCCTGAATATAGACGTCGCCGCTGTCGGGAATATCCAGCTGGTTAATCATCCGCAGGATAGTCGTTTTTCCGCAGCCGCTCGGGCCGACGAAGGTGCAGAATTCGCCATGATCAATATCCAGACTGAGGTCGCGAATGGCCGGCTGGGCGCTGCCTGGATAGGTTTTGCAAAGATGCGTTAATTTAATCATGGTGGAATTCAACACTCTGAATAATAAAGTCCTGACCCGGATAAAGTGGCGCCGGGATCCTGGCTCAAACTACAGAGCGCCTGCGGGGAGGGCAAATACGTTATTTGCATTTGCATAGTGAAAAGCTGGTTAATCAGTTGCGGCGGAAGAAAAGCCGGAAGGTTGTTTTATGGATTTGTGATCGGCAACACAAATGACTCTCAAGCGGCCACCGTAAAAGATAAATTACCAGGGTTGATTTTAATCAAAGTATGACCGCCTGCGATAGGGCGGAAAAAGCCGCACCGTCCGCCGCACAAGAAAAACCAGATTGTGAATATAATGTTTCTTTGATGTAAATATTGCCTGTGCCCTTTTCCCGCTCGCTGCAGATAAAATGTGATGCCAAACCGACTTGTCGCTAAATAAGGGCGTTGATTACGTCTGCTTTTTATTCTTTATAGCATTAATTTAATTTTCGGCTTTCTTCTCACCCTGGCAATGTTGGTCAAATAGCGTGCAAAAGGCGTATTTTTTATCGCCATTTTGCCGTCGATGTTATTGCCATCAATTATTTTTATCCCCGCATTCGGCCACGGCAAAAGACGTGCAAATAGCGTTCATGTTGCTTGTAATGTATTGATTTTAATTTATTTATTCTGACTTGTGACGCCTGCTCATCCGCCGCGGCGGAGCCTTTGTGAGAGCTCTCACATAACCCGGTGATCGCGATTTGTTACACTTTCCGCCGTCAACAAAGGAATGAAAGTGAGACGCGATGAATACTTTTTCTCTGCCTAAAACACAGCATCTGGTGGTTTTCCAGGAAGTGATCCGCAGTGGGTCAATCGGGGCCGGAGCAAAAGCGTTAGGACTCACTCAGCCGGCGGTCAGTAAAATCATTGGTGACATGGAAAGTTATTTTGGCAGCGAATTAATCGTCCGGCGAAATACCGGCGTCTCGCTCACCGAGGCCGGGCAGGTATTTCTCAACTGGTCAGAAGCGATCACCCGTGAAATGAAAAATATGGTCAATGAAATGAATGCTCTGACCAACAGCGCGGTGGTGGATGTCTCCTTTGGTTTCCCTTCGCTGGTCGGGTTTACCTTTATGTCGGAGATGGTGCATCAGTTTAAAATGACCTTCCCGAAGGCGCGGGTCTCAATGTATGAAGCGCAGCTCTCCGCTTTTTTACCGGCGATCCGCGACGGGCGTCTCGACTTCGCCATCGGGACGCTGAGCGATGAGATGAAACTGCAGGACCTGCACGTCGAGCCGCTGTTTGAGTCTGAGTTTGTGCTGGTGGCGAACCGGGCGCGGATCGGCAATGGCACCGTCCGTCTGGCCTCGCTCCAGCATGAGCAGTGGGTGCTGCCGGAGACCAATATGGGCTATTACAGCGAACTGCTGGCCACCCTGCAGCGCAGCGGCATCCGCCGCGAAAATATCGTCAATACCGATTCGGTGGTGACGATCTATAACCTGGTACTCAATGCCGATTTTCTGACGGTGATCCCCTGCGACATGACCACGCCGTTCGGCTCGAGCCAGTTTGTCACCATCCCCATTAAAGAGGCCTTGCCGGTGGCGCGCTATGCGGCGGTATGGTCGAAGAATTACCGGCTTAAAACCGCGGCGGCGTCGCTGGTGGAGATGGCGAAACAGTACTCTTCGGGGCAGGGAAACCGCCACTGGCAGCCAATAGAAATTGCCTGACTGATATTGATTAAATAACCCAACACACGTCCTCGCTGTTATCAGCAGGATGACGCCCGGTCATTGACTTTATATTAAGATACAGAGGCCATCATGCATATTACCTACGATCTTCCGGTATCCATTGACGATATTCTCGAGGCGAAGCAACGCCTGGCGGGAAAAATATATAAAACGGGCATGCCCCGCTCGAATTATTTTAGCGAACGCTGCCAGGGGGAAATATTCCTTAAATTCGAAAATATGCAGCGCACGGGCTCATTTAAAATTCGCGGCGCGTTTAATAAGCTCTGCGGTTTAACCGCGGCGGAAAAACGCAAAGGGGTGGTGGCCTGTTCGGCGGGCAACCACGCCCAGGGCGTCTCGCTCTCCTGCGCCATGCTCGGCATTGACGGGAAAGTGGTGATGCCGAAAGGGGCGCCGAAATCAAAAGTCGCCGCCACCTGCGATTATTCGGCAGAGGTAGTCCTGCATGGCGATAACTTTAACGATACCCTCGCCAAAGCCAGCGATATTGTTGAACTTGAGGGCCGTATTTTTATTCCCCCCTATGACGACCCGCAGGTTATTGCCGGGCAGGGAACGATTGGTCTCGAAATATTAGAAGATCTGTATGACGTGGATAATGTCATCGTGCCGATTGGCGGCGGGGGATTAATTGCCGGCATCGCGATTGCGATTAAATCCATTAACCCGACGATCCGCATTATTGGCGTGCAGTCAGAAAATGTTCACGGGATGGCCGCCTCCTGGTATGCCGGGGAGATCACCAGCCATCGCCACGCCGGCACCTTAGCCGATGGTTGCGATGTCGCCCGGCCAGGGAAACTGACTTATGAAATCGCCCGCCAGCTGGTGGATGACATCGTCCTGGTCAGTGAGGACGACATTCGCCAGAGCATGGTCGCCTTAATTCAGCGCAATAAAGTGATCACCGAAGGGGCCGGGGCGTTGGCCTGCGCCGCGTTATTAAGCGGCAAACTAGACAGCTATATCCAGAACCGCAAAACGGTCAGCCTGATTTCCGGGGGCAATATCGATCTCTCGCGGGTATCGCAAATTACGGGTTTTGTTGACGCTTAATTCAATACATAAGTGAGGACAGGATATGAGTACGACTGAGAGCATTGCATCCAGCCAGACAAGCCTTTCGTCCTGGCGTAAATCTGACACCACCTGGACCCTGGGCCTGTTTGGCACCGCTATCGGCGCCGGGGTGCTGTTTTTCCCTATTCGCGCTGGCTTCGGCGGGCTGATCCCGATCCTGGTGATGCTGGTGCTGGCCTATCCCATCGCCTTTTATTGCCATCGGGCGCTGGCCCGGCTATGCCTGTCGGGGGCTAACCCCTCCGGCAATATCACCGAAACGGTGGAAGAGCATTTTGGCAAAACCGGCGGGGTGGTGATCACCTTTCTGTACTTCTTCGCCATTTGCCCGCTGCTGTGGATTTATGGCGTCACGATCACCAATACCTTTATGACCTTCTGGGAGAACCAGCTGCAGATGCCGGCCCTCAACCGCGGGGTGGTGGCGCTGCTCCTGCTGCTGCTGATGGCGTTTGTCATCTGGTTTGGTAAAGACCTGATGGTCAAGGTGATGAGCTATCTGGTGTGGCCGTTTATCGCCAGCCTGGTGGTGATCTCCCTGTCCCTGATCCCTTACTGGAATAGCGCGGTGATTGACCAGGTCAACCTCAGCGATATCGCCTTAACCGGTCACGACGGCATTCTGGTGACGGTATGGCTGGGCATCTCCATCATGGTGTTCTCCTTTAACTTCTCGCCGATCGTCTCCTCATTTGTGGTCTCCAAACGCGAAGAGTATGAAGCGCAGTTTGGCCGGGAGTATACCGAACGCAAATGCTCACAGATCATCTCCCGGGCCAGCATGCTGATGGTGGCGGTGGTGATGTTCTTCGCCTTCAGCTGCCTGTTTACCCTCTCGCCGCAGAACATGGCGGACGCCAAGGCGCAAAATATCCCGGTGCTCTCCTATCTGGCGAACCACTTTGCCTCGATGTCGGGCACCAAATCCACGTTTGCCACCCTGCTGGAGTATGGCGCGTCGATCATCGCCCTGGTGGCCATCTTCAAATCGTTCTTCGGCCACTATCTCGGCACCCTCGAGGGGCTGAACGGTCTGATCCTGCGCTTCGGCTATAAAGGGGATAAAACCCGGGTCTCCAGCGGCAAGCTCAATACCCTGAGCATGGTGTTCATCATGGGCTCGACCTGGGTGGTGGCGTATGCCAACCCCAATATCCTCGACCTGATTGAGGCCATGGGCGCGCCGATTATCGCCTCGCTGCTGTGCCTGCTGCCGATGTACGCCATTCGTAAAGCGCCTTCGCTGGCCAAATACCGTGGCCGTCTCGATAACCTCTTTGTGACCGCCATTGGTCTGCTGACCATCCTCAACATCGTTTACAAACTGTTCTAATCCGGCTCAGGCCACGCGGAGTACAACATGACTGAATTTCCGGTAGTACTGGTGATCAACTGCGGCTCGTCGTCGATCAAATTTTCCGTACTGGACGCCGCCAGCTGCGACTGCCTGCTGAACGGCGTGGCCGAGGGCATCAACGCGGAACGGGCGTTTCTCTCGCTCAACGGCGGCGAGCCGGTGGCGCTGGCGCCGCGCGGCTATGAAGGCGCCCTGCAGGCGATTGCCGGAGCATTAGCCCAACGCGACCTTATCGACAGCGTGGCCCTGATTGGCCACCGCGTCGCCCACGGCGGCGACCTCTTCACCGAGTCGGTCATTATTAGCGAGGAGGTTATCAATAACATTCGCCAGGTATCATCCCTGGCCCCGCTGCATAACTACGCCAGCCTCAGCGGCATCGCCTCGGCGCAGCGGCTGTTCCCGCAAGTGATGCAGGTGGCGGTCTTTGATACCAGCTTTCACCAGACCCTGGCCCCGGAAGCCTTTCTCTATGGTCTGCCGTGGGAGTATTACCAGAACCTCGGGGTACGCCGCTACGGTTTCCACGGTACCTCGCACCGCTATGTGTCCCGGCGCGCCCTGGCGCTGCTCGGGTTGCCGGAGCAGGAGAGCGGCCTGGTGATCGCCCACCTGGGCAATGGCGCCTCGATCTGCGCGGTGCGCAACGGCCGCAGCGTGGACACCTCGATGGGGATGACGCCGCTGGAGGGGCTGATGATGGGCACCCGCAGCGGCGATGTCGACTTCGGCGCCATGGCGTGGATTGCCGGGGAAACCCGGCAGACCCTCAGCGACCTGGAGCGGGTGGCCAACACCGCCTCCGGTCTGCTGGGGATCTCCGGCCTTTCCTCCGACCTGCGGGTGCTGGAGCAGGCGTGGCATGAGGGTCATGCCCGCGCCCGCCTGGCGATTAAAACCTTTGTCCATCGCATCGCCCGTCATATTGCCGGTCACGCCGCCGCGCTGCAGCGTCTCGACGGCATTATTTTCACCGGCGGGATTGGCGAGAACTCGGTGCTGATCCGTCGGCTGGTGAGCGAGCGGCTGGCGGTCTTTGGCCTTGAGATGGACGTCGCCCGCAACCAGCAGCCGAATTCGGCCGGCGAGCGCCTGATCTCCGCCGACGTCAGCCGGGTGCGCTGCGCGGTTATTCCTACCAATGAAGAGCGCATGATTGCCCTCGATGCGATCCGCTTAGGTCGGATCCACACGGCGGCGGCGCTGGCCTGACTTTTTATTCTGTAGAGAGACGATGTTCATGAAAGTAGATATCGACACCCACGACGCACAATACGCCGACGCCTGGCAGGGCTTTCGCGGTACGGCGTGGCAAACGCAGATCGACGTCCGCGATTTTATTCAGCATAACTACACCCCTTACGAGGGCGATGAGTCTTTCCTCGCCGACGCGACGCCAGCGACCACCGCCCTCTGGGAGCAGGTGATGGCCGGGATCCGCGTCGAGAACGCCACCCATGCGCCGGTGGATTTCGACACCAATGTCGCCACCTCCATCACCGCCCACGCGGCGGGCTATATCAACCAGCCGCTGGAAAAGATCGTCGGCCTGCAAACGGACCAGCCGCTGAAGCGCGCCCTGCATCCTTTTGGCGGCATCAATATGATCAAAAGCGCCTTCGAGGCCTATGGCCGCGAAATGGATCCCGCCTTTGAGTATCAGTTTACGGCGCTGCGCAAGACCCACAATCAGGGGGTATTTGACGTCTATTCCCCGGATATGCTGCGCTGTCGCAAGTCGGGGGTGCTGACCGGGCTGCCGGACGGCTATGGCCGCGGACGGATCATCGGCGATTACCGCCGCGTGGCGCTGTACGGCATCCGCTATCTGATTCGCGAACGTGAGCTGCAGTTTGCCGACCTGCAGCCAGCCCTTGAGCGCGGCGAGGCGCTGGAGGCCACCCTGCGCCTGCGCGAAGAGCTGGCCGAACAGCGGCGCGCGCTGCAGCAGATGCAGGAGATGGCGGCCCGCTACGGCTGCGATATCGCCCACCCGGCGCGCACTGCCCGGGAGGCGGTGCAGTGGCTGTACTTCGCCTACCTGGCGGCGGTGAAGTCGCAGAACGGCGGCGCCATGTCGCTGGGGCGCACGGCCACCTTCCTCGACATCTATATCGAACGCGATCTGCGGGCGGGTCGGCTCAATGAACAGCAGGCCCAGGAGCTCATTGACCACTTCATCATGAAGATCCGCATGGTGCGTTTCCTGCGCACCCCGGAATTTGACACGCTGTTCTCCGGGGATCCCATCTGGGCGACGGAGGTGCTGGGCGGTATGGGGCTGGATGGCCGCACCCTGGTCAGTAAAACCACCTTCCGTTACCTGCATACCCTGCACACCATGGGGCCGGCGCCGGAGCCGAACCTGACCGTGCTCTGGTCGCAGGCGCTGCCGGTGGCGTTTAAAAAATATGCCGCCCGGGTCTCTATCGCCACCTCGTCGCTGCAGTATGAGAACGACGATCTGATGCGCAGCGATTTTCACAGCGACGACTACGCCATCGCCTGCTGCGTCAGCCCGATGGTGATCGGCAAGCAGATGCAGTTCTTCGGCGCCCGCGCCAATCTCGCCAAAACGCTGCTCTACGCGATTAACGGCGGGGTGGATGAGAAACTGAAGATCCAGGTGGGGCCGAAAACCGACCCTCTGCGTGATGAGGTGCTGGACTATGACACCGTGATGGCCAGCCTCGACCACTTTATGGACTGGCTGGCGGTGCAGTACATCAGCGCGCTGAACATCATCCATTGTATGCATGATAAGTACAGCTACGAGGCGGCGCTGATGGCCCTGCACGACCGCGACGTTTACCGCACGATGGCCTGCGGCATCGCCGGCCTGTCGGTGGCGGCGGATTCGCTGTCGGCGATAAAGTACGCCCGGGTGAAGCCGGTGCGCGATCACCACGGGCTGGCGGTGGACTTTGTCATTGAGGGCGATTATCCGCAGTACGGCAACAACGACGATCGGGTCGATGCCATCGCCTGCGACCTGGTGGAGCGCTTTATGCGCAAAATTCAGGCGCTCCCCACCTGGCGCCAGGCGGTGCCGACCCAGTCGATCCTGACCATCACCTCCAACGTGGTATACGGACAGAAAACCGGCAATACGCCGGACGGACGTCGGGCGGGGACGCCGTTCGCCCCGGGGGCCAATCCGATGCATGGCCGCGACCGCAAAGGGGCGGTGGCGTCGCTGACCTCGGTGGCGAAACTGCCGTTTACCTACGCCAAAGATGGCATCTCGTATACCTTCTCCATCGTGCCGGCGGCTCTCGGCAAAGCCCCGTCGGCGCAGGAAAACAACCTGGTGGGGCTGCTGGACGGCTACTTCCACCACGAGGAGACGGTGGAGGGGGGACAGCATCTTAACGTCAATGTGCTGAACCGGGAAAAGCTGCTCGATGCGATAGAACACCCGGAGCAGTATCCGAATCTGACGATCCGCGTCTCCGGCTATGCGGTCCGCTTTAACGCGCTGACCCGCGAGCAGCAGCAGGATGTGATCTCCCGAACGTTCACCAGTCAACTCTGAGCGGCCGCCAGGCCACAGGAGAGCCTTTAACGGGCTCTCCTGTTATCATCTTCACATTACCGCAACAAAATAATCACCACTGTTGATCATATTCGCATTTTTGCACCACGCTGGCGCGCAGCGACCGCTAACTGCATCTATGTTTAGCTCACGGGCCGGTACGGATACCGCGTTGTCCGGCTCGCCACGTGATGGCAACCGATCTCCTGACCTGAAAGGGAATGCGCCCTTGCCGGATGCGGCACGGGTTGCCGTCGCGTGCGCACTGACCGGGGCGTCCGCGCTCCGGCGCGACCTCTCTACCTGGCGGGATTTTTGCTTCTTCCACCCTGGCCGTCCTGGCGCTGCGCCAACGTCGGCACCACACGGTAAGTGATATTTTCTGCGTCATTCCATGACGCCAGGCTTTACATCGCTGAGGAATATCCGAATGTCTTTGAAACTGAAAACAATGACGCTTCATGTTGTGATAGCAGGTTGTATGAGCATGGCCTTTTACGCCCAGGCAGACGTGAAGATCGGCGTCGCCGGGCCCTTTACCGGACCCAACGCCACCTACGGCGCCCAGTACTGGAAGGGGGCTTCACAGGCGGTGGCCGATATCAATGCCGCCGGTGGCATCAAAGGCGAAAAGATTGTGCTGGTGCAGGGGGATGACGCGTGCGAACCGAAGCAGGCGGTGGCGGTGGCCAACCGGCTGGTGGACGAAGCGAAAGTCTCCGCCGTGGTGGGGCACTTTTGCTCTTCCTCAACGATGCCGGCCTCCGAGGTATATGACGAAGCCGGGATCCTGACCATTACCCCCGGCTCGACCAACCCGCAGATCACCGAGCGCGGCATGAAGGATCTTTTCCGCATGTGTGGTCGTGACGATCAGCAGGGGGCGATTGCCGCCAACTATATGCTGGATGTGCTGAAGGCGAAGAAAATTGCCGTCATCCACGATAAAGACACCTATGGTCAGGGGCTGGCCGATGCCACCCGCGCGGCGCTGGCGAAGCGGGGCACCAAAGAAGTGTTGTACGAAGGCCTCTCCCGCGGTGAAAAAGACTTTAACGCCCTGGTGACCAAGATCGGCGCCCTCAAGCCGGACGTGGTCTACTTTGGCGGCTGTCATCCGGAAGCGGGCCCGCTGGTGCGTCAGATGCGCGAGCAGGGGGTGCAGGCTAAATTCTTCTCCGGCGACTGTATCGTCACCGAGGAGCTGGTGACGGCCGCCGGCGGGCCGCAGTTCACCAACGGCGTGCTGATGACCTTTGGTCAGGACCCGCGCACCCTCCCGGAAGGCAAAGCGGTGATCGAGAAGTTCCGCGCCAGCGGCTTTGAACCAGAAGGCTATACCCTCTACGCCTACGCCTCCATTCAGGCCATTGCCGCGGCCTGGAACGCCGTGGGTACCGATAACGCCAAAGCCAGCGACTGGCTGAAGAGCCACGACGTCGATACGGTGATGGGCAAGAAAGCCTGGGATGGCAAAGGCGACCTCAAGGTGTCCGACTACGTGGTCTATCAGTGGGACGACAAGGGCAAATATCATCAGCTCTGATCGGCCACGACCTGAGGACGCTCTGTCCTTTTGACTTGCGAATCGTCACATCACGGCGGTCGACCGGGAACGGAACCCGGCGGCCGTCTGCCTGGCGGCTGGAGGGGCTATGACGGCGTTTTTTCTGCAACAACTGATCAATGGGCTGACGCTGGGCGCAGTGTACGGCTTAATCGCCATCGGCTACACCATGGTGTATGGGATCATCGGCATGATCAACTTCGCCCACGGCGAGGTGTATATGGTCTCCGCCTATCTGTGCGCCATCGGCCTGGCGCTGCTCTCTTTCTTCGGGATCCACTCCTTTCCGCTGCTGATTTTCGCCACCCTGGTGTTCACCATCGTGGTCACTGGCGTATACGGCTGGGCGATCGAGCGCATCGCCTACCGGCCGCTGCGCAACTCGACGCGACTGGCGCCGCTGATCTCGGCTATCGGGATGTCGCTGATCCTGCAGAACTATGTCCAGCTGAGCCAGGGGCCGAACCAGCAGGGGATCCCGACGCTGCTCAGCGGCGCGCTGCGCATGACGGTGGGCGATGGGGTGGTGCAGATCACCTGGACCAAGGTGTTTATTCTCGTCGCGGCGCTGGTGGGGATGCTGACCCTGACCTGGATTATCCAGTACACCCGGCTGGGGCGCATCTGTCGCGCTACCCAGCAGGACCGGCGTATGGCGGCGATCCTTGGCATCAATACCGACCGGGTGATCTCCCTGGTGTTTGTCATCGGCGCGGCGATGGCCGGTCTGGCCGGCGTGCTGGTGACCATGAACTACGGCACCTTCGACTTCTATATCGGATTTATTATCGGCATCAAAGCCTTCACCGCCGCGGTGCTGGGCGGGATCGGCTCGCTGCCTGGCGCGATGCTAGGCGGACTGCTGCTCGGGGTGGCCGAAGCCCAGTTCGCCGGGCTGGTGAATTCGGATTACAAAGATGTCTTTTCCTTTGCGCTGCTGGTGGCGATCCTGATTTTTCGCCCGCAGGGGCTGCTGGGACGTCCGCTGGTGGCCAAGGTCTAAGGAGGCTTTATGGGTGAATTTACGCGCCAGCCTGCGCGGGATATCAAAAGCGCGCTGATCGACAGCGTGCTGGCCGGTCTTTGCGCGTTAATTGTCTTTGGCCCGATCGTCGGCGTGGTGCTCAAAGGGTATGGTTTTACCCTCGCGCCCGGGCGGGTGGCGATCCTCGTGGCGGTGGTGATGGCCGGCAGGCTGGCGCTCAGCCTGCTGCTGCAGAGCCGTCGGGGAAAAGCCTTTATTGCCCGCTTTGAGGGGGCGGATGACGGGGTGTACGTCCGGCCGCCGGGATACCGCTCGCGGCTGCGCTGGATAATGCCGCTGCTGGCGGTCCTGGCCATTGCCTTTCCATTTCTCGCCAGCAAATACCTGCTGACCGTGGCGATCCTCGGCCTGATCTACGTTCTGCTCGGCCTGGGGCTGAACATTGTGGTGGGCCTCGCGGGCCTGCTCGATCTGGGCTATGTGGCGTTCTACGCCATCGGCGCCTACGGCCTGGCGCTGGGCTACCAGTACCTGGGCCTCGGCTTCTGGGCGATGCTGCCGCTGGGGGCGGTGATGGCGGCCCTCGCCGGGGCGTTGCTGGGCTTTCCGGTGCTGCGCATGCATGGCGACTACCTGGCCATCGTCACCCTCGGCTTTGGCGAAATCATTCGCCTGGTGCTTAACAACTGGGTGAGCTTCACCGGGGGGCCCAACGGCGTACCGGTGCCGTCGCCCACGCTGTTTGGCCTCGAGTTTACCCGCCGGGCCAGGGATGGCGGCATCCCCATCCATGAGTTTTTCCACGTCAGCTACAACCCCAACCTGAAATTCATCTTTCTCTACGCCGTGCTGTGCCTGGTGGTGATGCTGGTGCTGCTGGTGAAACATCGTCTGACGCGGATGCCCATCGGCCGCGCCTGGGAGGCGCTGCGCGAGGATGAGATCGCCTGTCGGGCGATGGGGCTCAACCACGTGCTGGTGAAGCTCTCGGCGTTTATGCTCGGCGCGTCGACCGCCGGCATCGCCGGGGTGTTCTTCGCCAGCTATCAGGGGTTTGTTAACCCGACGTCGTTCACCTTTTTTGAGTCGGCGCTGATCCTGGCGATTGTGGTGCTCGGGGGAATGGGCTCCACCCTGGGAGTGGTGCTGGCGGCGTTTGTCCTGACGGTCACCCCGGAGCTGCTGCGCGGTTTTGACGAATATCGGGTGCTGCTGTTCGGCGTGCTGATGGTGGTGATGATGATCTGGCGGCCGCGCGGCCTGGTGCGCACCAGCCGCAGCGGGGTTGCGTTGCGAAAAGGAGTCGCGCCATGACCGACAGCATCTTACGCGTTGAGCATCTGATGATGCATTTCGGCGGCATCAAAGCGCTGAATGATGTCAATCTGGAGGTGGAGCGGGGGTCGATCACCGCCCTGATCGGCCCCAACGGCGCGGGCAAGACCACGGTGTTTAACTGCCTGACCGGTTTTTACCGGGCGACGGGGGGGAGCATCGTGCTGCGGGCGCGGGAAAAGGTTACCGATGTCATTCAGGTGCTGGGGCAGAAGCTTCACCCGGACGATTTTCTCCACCCGGCGCAGCTGGGGCGGCGGATCTATTACAAGATGTTCGGTGGCACCCATCTGGTGAACCGCGCTGGCCTGGCGCGCACCTTCCAGAATATACGTTTATTCCGCGAGATGTCGGTGATTGAGAACCTGCTGGTGGCCCAGCATACCCAGGTTAACCGCCATCTGCTGGCCGGGATCCTCAATACTCGTGGGTATCGGCAGGCGGAGAGTCAGGCGCTGGATCGCGCTTTTTACTGGCTGGAGGTGGTGGAGATGGTGGACTGCGCCAACCGTCTGGCGGGGACCCTCTCCTATGGACAGCAGCGGCGGCTGGAGATCGCCCGCGCCATGTGTACCCGCCCGGAGATGATCTGTCTGGACGAGCCGGCCGCCGGCCTCAACCCGGTGGAAACCCAGGCGCTGAGCCGGATTATTCGCTTTCTGCGCCAGCAGCACGGCATCACGGTGCTACTGATCGAGCATGATATGGGGATGGTGATGGAGATTTCGGATCATATCATCGTCCTCGATCACGGGGACGTCATCGCCCGCGGCGTGCCGCAGGCGATCCAGGCTAACGCCAGCGTGATTGCCGCCTATCTTGGCGCTGAGGAAGAGGAGACGCGCCGATGAGCCAGCCATTGCTTGCCTTTAATGAGGTGGATGTCTTCTACGGGCCGATCCAGGCCCTGAAGCAGGTCTCCCTCACCGTCAACGAGGGAGAGACGGTGGCGCTGATCGGCGCCAACGGCGCCGGTAAATCAACGCTGCTGATGTCGGTCTTCGGCCAGCCGCGCATTGCCGGCGGGGAGATTTTCTATCGCGGGGAGGCGATCAGCCGGAAATCGACCCACTTTATCGCCAGCAACGGCATCGCCCAGGCCCCGGAAGGGCGGCGCATCTTTCCCGATATGACCGTCGAGGAGAACCTGCTGATGGGGACCATTGCCATTGGCAACCGCTATCAGGCCGAAGACAAGGCGCGGATGTATCAGCTGTTCCCCCGGCTGGAAGAACGGCGGGGACAGCGGGCGATGACCCTCTCCGGCGGCGAGCAGCAGATGCTGGCCATCGCCCGGGCGCTGATGAGCCGACCGCGCCTGCTGCTGCTGGATGAGCCAAGCCTGGGGCTGGCGCCGCTGGTGGTGAAGCAGATTTTTCAGATCCTGCGCGAGCTGACGGCCCAGGGGATGACGCTGTTTCTGGTGGAGCAGAATGCCCGCCATGCCCTTAACCTGTCGGACCGCGCCTATGTGATGGTGAACGGCCAGATCCGCCTGAGCGGCAGCGGCCAGGCGCTGCTCAACGACCCGGAGGTGCGTAAGGCATATCTGGGGATCAGCGGCTGAGGGGGTTATTCCCGCGGTTCGTTACGGGTTTTAATGTGCTGCCAGAAACGTTCGGCGGCCTGGTTAAGCCGCGAGCCGGAGCGGTAGAGCCAGGCGCCGATCGGCAGCGACAGGCGGTCATCGAGGATCGTCAGTCGGCCTTCGTCCAGCTCGCGCTGAATAGAGTATTGCGGCAGCCAGCCCACGCCGTCGCCATTGAGGATCATGCGCTTGAGCAACTCGCTCATGGAAGAGACAAACGTAAGGGAGAAGGTGATCTCCGGCGTACGGTCGATCACCTGGTTCACCTGGCGCCCCATATAGCTGTCGTTGGCGTATTTCATCAGCGGCAGCACGCCGCGATGTAAATGAAACAGCGGGCGGCCATGTTCGTCGCAGGGGGAGACCAGGTGCAGGTAAGAATCAAAAATTTTATGATTAATAAACGGATAGTTCATTAATTCTTCATTATAGAAGGAGAGGATAAAATCGCTTTTTCCCTCTTTCAGGTTAAATACGGCGTCGTTGACGTTAATCGATTCAACATGAAAAGTCTTATTTTTACGGTCGGTGTAACCGGCGATGATTTCCGGCAGTAATAACACCGACAGCGAAGGGGCCGCGTCGATTCTTATTTTCTGGGTCGTGTTATTTAAACCCTTAATACGACTGATCTGAAAATCCATGTCATCGAGCATATTTCGCGCATAGCCGACAAAAATTTTCCCGCGGTTGGTCAATTGCAGGGGGTTGGCGCTACGATCGAAGATGCTGAATCCGAGGGAGGCCTCCAGCGACTGGATGCGTCGACTGAACGAGGACTGAGAGATGTTGCGGGCTTTAGCCGCCAGGGTAAAGCTGCGCGACTCCTCAAGGGCAATCACATCATACAGCCATTTTACTTCCAGATTTGCCAACACCGATCCAGTCCTCAAAAACGCAATAAAGGCTATGCAATTTTAGCATAGCGCATAGAAACTATGCAATTAACATAATTATCGACAGGTGTTAACATTTTTTGGAAAGTTGAGATTTATGAATGCATATCGGCGACCCTACATGAGCACGATATGAAATCGCGACTCACGGTTATTTATTGCTTTATTTTATTGTCCAGGACTTATCTTATTAAATCGCCGGCGACGATGACGAAAGCAATGAATAACCCAGGCCTCTTACCTTAAATAGTTTGTCAGGAGTTCCATGTCACAACAAATTGAATCAGTTAAAATGGCTCTGCAGGAGCTGGGGATTAATGCAAGCGGCGAATTCTTTTACAACCCTGATTACGATTTGCTTATTGCACATGAAACCGCTCCTGAACTGACCGGCGCGGCCCGCGGCGTGATGACCGACTCTGGCGCTGTGGCTGTTGATACCGGGATCTTCACCGGCCGTTCACCGCGCGATAAATACATCGTCCGCGACGAACAGACGCGTGATACCGTCTGGTGGGCAGACTCAGGCCTCGGCCGCAATGACAACAAACCGTTATCGCCAGACGTGTGGCGCAGCCTGAAAAGCCTGGTCGCGGGCCAGCTGAGCGGCAAAAAACTGTACGTCATCGACGCCTGGTGCGGCGCCAGCCCGGACACCCGTCTTGGCGTACGCTTCGTCACCGAGGTGGCGTGGCAGGCCCACTTTGTCAAAAACATGTTTATCGTGCCGAGCGCCGACGAGCTGGCCAGCTTTACGCCAGACTTCGTGGTGCTCAACGGCGCGGGCTGCACCAATGCCAACTGGCAGGCGCAGGGGATGAACTCCGAGAACTTCGTCGCCTTTAATCTCAGCGAGCGTATTCAGCTCATCGGCGGCACCTGGTACGGCGGCGAAATGAAGAAAGGGCTGTTCTCGGTCATGAACTACCTGCTGCCGCAGAAAGGCATCGCGTCGATGCACTGCTCGGCCAACCGTGGCGAAGCAGGGGATGTGGCGCTGTTCTTCGGCCTCTCCGGTACCGGTAAAACCACCCTGTCGACCGATCCGCATCGTCAGCTGATTGGCGATGACGAGCACGGCTGGGACGATGACGGCGTGTTTAACTTTGAAGGCGGCTGCTACGCCAAGACCATCAATCTCGACCCGCAGGCGGAGCCGGAGATTTATGGCGCCATCCGCCGCAATGCGCTGCTGGAAAACGTGGTGGTGCGCGCCGACGGTAGCGTGGATTATGCCGACGGCAGCAAAACCGAAAACACCCGCGTCTCCTATCCGCTGTCGCATATCGACAATATCGTCAAGCCGGTGTCCCGCGCGGGCCATCCGTCGAAGGTGATTTTCCTTGCCGCCGATGCGTTTGGCGTCCTGCCGCCGGTCTCCCGTCTGACCACCGAGCAGATGCAGTACCATTTCCTGTCGGGTTTCACCTCGAAGCTGGCGGGTACCGAGCGCGGCATTACCCAGCCGACGCCGACCTTCTCCGCCTGCTATGGCGCGGCGTTCCTGCTGCTTCACCCAACCCAGTACGCCAGCGTCCTGGCGGCGAAGATGGCGGAATCCGGTGCGGAAGCCTGGCTGGTCAACACCGGCTGGAACGGCGAGGGCAAACGCCTGTCGCTGCGCGATACCCGCAGCATCATTAGCGCGATCCTCAACGGCACTACCGGCCCGCTGCGCGATGAGACCATCCCGGTGTTCGGTCTTGCGATCCCGCAGAGCATTCCAGGGGTAGACAGCGCGGTGCTGGATCCGCGTAATGGCTGGAGCTCAGCGGATAAGTGGCAAGAGAAGGCCGAGAGCCTGGCTCAGCTGTTTATGGATAACTTTAAGCAGTACAGCGATACCGAAGCGGGCGCGCGTCTGGCGCTGGCCGGTCCGCAGCTGCAGAATAGCGCGGTCGAAGCCTGATCCGCGGCCAGCAGGTCGACGCTAGGCGCCGACCTGCTGGCGAGCCGCTTTACTCCGCAAAGGCCCGCAGCGCATCGCCCGTGAGTCGATAACGCACCCACTCATCCTGCGGCTGCGCGCCAATGCTCAGATAGAAATCAATCGCCGGCTGGTTCCAGTCGAGCACGCTCCACTCCAGACGCCCGCACTGACGCTGTACAGCATATTGCGCGATGGTTTTCAGCAGCGCTTTTCCGGCGCCTATCCCGCGAAAGTCGGGGGTGACGTACAGATCCTCCATATAGATACCATTGCGTCCAAGCCAGGTGGAATAGCTGGTGAAGAACACCGCGTAGCCCACCGCTTTGCCCGCCACCTCGCAGATCAGCGCTTCGGTTTTGCTGCCGCTGGCAAACAGCGTCTCTCTGATCTCCTCTGCCGTCGTCACCACCTCTTCAGGGGCTTTCTCGTAGACCGCGAGTTCATAAATCATGTCGTAAATAGCGGTGGCGTCGTCCGGGGTGGCCTGGCGGATCGTGATGCTCATGGGGCGTCCTGTATCAATAGTCAAAAGAGAGCAAAATTGCTGACCCTGAGGATAAGCGGTATTGTGAAAAGAATTAAGTGCAATGAAATCAGCAAACGATGAATATTATGCATCCTGTCCTGCGCCGGATTGACCTCAACCTGCTGCCAGTCTTTGACGCGGTCTATCGCTCCCGCTCGGTGCGCCTGGCGGCGGAAGAGCTGGCAATGAGCACCTCGGCGCTGAGCCATGCGCTTTCCCGGCTGCGCAGCGCCCTCAACGATCCGCTGTTCTATCGCGAAGGCCACCGGATGTGTCCCAGCGTCTATGCCAGCCAGCTGGCGCCCTCTATTGCTTCGGCGCTGAAGTTTCTCAACCAGGAGCTGACGCCGCCGGCGGCGTTTGTGCCGGCCGCCAGCACCGACTGCATGCAGATTGCGATCACCGATTTCACCGCGTTCTGCGTCTTTCCGACGCTGATGCACCACCTGCAGCGTGAGGCGCCCGGGCTGCGGTTTGAACTCCGTTATCTGCCCCACAGCCCGGCGCTGACCGAGCTGCTGGCGGGCGAGGTCGACCTGGCCCTCGGGTTCAATACCCCTGACGAGCCAGCCCATCCCGATCTTGAGGAGATTAACTGGCTGCGGGACGAATATGTGGTCATCAGCCAGGCCGACCGGACGGCGCTGACCCTGGACGCCTACCTTGCGGCCCGTCATCTGGTGGTGACCCCGTGGAATGAGCAGCAGGGGGTGCTGGACTGTGAGCTGGAGCGGCAGGGCTATTCGCGGCAGGTGGCGATGAAAACCCCCTCGATGCTGAGCGCGCCCTTCATTATTGAGCAGAGCGACCTGTTGATGGCGCTGCCCCGGCGAGCGGCGGAGACGATGGCCCGCGCCGCCCGGCTGACCATTTTCCCGCTGCCGTTTCCGGTTCCGCCGTTTGACGTCAAGATTTACGCCCACCAACGCAGCGGGAAACGCGAGGCTACCCGCTGGCTGATCGCTCTGTTGCAGACGCTGGTGGGGGAGTCCGCCGCTTCCGCTTCCTGACGCGCTTTGCGGCCGGCAGCGTGTATCCTCACCTCAGGCCAGGGTTTTTATGCCGTCAACCCGCGGCGACGTACCCTGGCCTCGGTCACAAAACGGAAAACTGACTTTTGCGCCGTCACCCGCGGCGTGGTTAGCACGGGATGTGTTAAATGATTGTATGCAAAAGTAATGTTAATTAGTTAAATGTTATTCATGCGTAAAATGCATTAATGGATGCGTTTATTACGCTTATTTCGTTCCCGGTTCTGTTTCAGTCTTCAGCAACAGGCGCGCGACAACGCGTGGATAACAAACTGGAGACCTGCATGCATTCGACAACCTCACTGATGAGTACCCGTGACCGGATCGGCGCCATCCTGCGCGTCACGTCCGGTAACTTTCTCGAACAGTTCGACTTTTTCCTGTTCGGGTTTTATGCCACCTACATCGCACATACCTTTTTTCCGGCGAGCAGTGAATTCGCCTCGCTGATGATGACCTTCGCGGTCTTTGGCGCCGGCTTTTTGATGCGCCCCATCGGCGCTATCGTGCTTGGCGCCTACATCGACAAGGTGGGGCGGCGCAAGGGACTGATCGTCACCCTGTCGATCATGGCCACCGGCACCTTCCTGATCGTGCTGATCCCCTCTTACCAGACCATTGGCCTGTGGGCGCCGCTGCTGGTGCTGATCGGCCGTCTGCTGCAGGGCTTTTCCGCTGGCGCCGAGCTGGGCGGGGTGTCGGTCTATCTGGCCGAGATCGCCACGCCGGGCCGCAAAGGCTTTTACACCAGCTGGCAGTCGGGCAGTCAGCAGGTTGCCATCATGGTGGCGGCCGCGATGGGCTTTGCCCTCAACGCGGTGCTGGAGCAGAGCGCCATCAGCGACTGGGGCTGGCGCATTCCGTTCGTCTTCGGCTGCCTGATCGTTCCGTTCATTTTCATCCTGCGCCGTAAGCTGGAGGAGACCCAGGAGTTTACCGCCCGCCGCCATCATCTGGCGATGCGCCAGGTGTTCGCCACGCTGCTGGCGAACTGGCAGGTGGTTATCGCCGGGATGATGATGGTGGCGATGACCACCACCGCGTTCTACTTGATCACCGTCTATGCGCCGACCTTTGGTAAAAAGGTGCTGATGCTCAGCGCCTCTGACAGCCTGCTGGTTACGCTGCTGGTGGCGATTTCCAACTTCTTCTGGCTGCCGGTGGGCGGGGCGCTGTCTGACCGCTTTGGCCGCCGGCCGGTGCTGATTGCCATGACCCTGCTGGCGCTGGCTACCGCCTGGCCTGCACTGACCCTGCTGGCGAACGCGCCGAGCTTTTTGATGATGCTGAGCGTGCTGCTGTGGCTGTCGTTTATCTACGGCATGTACAACGGGGCGATGATCCCGGCGCTGACCGAAATTATGCCCGCCGAAGTGCGCGTGGCAGGTTTCTCGCTGGCTTACAGCCTGGCGACCGCGGTATTTGGCGGCTTCACGCCGGTGATTTCCACGGCGCTGATCGAGTATACCGGTGATAAAGCGTCTCCCGGCTACTGGATGAGCTTTGCCGCCATCTGCGGCCTGCTGGCCACTTGCTACCTCTATCGCCGTAGCGCCGTTGCGCTGCAGACGGCACGTTAATCAGGGAGAAGATGATGCGTAAAACGACAGGAACACTGCTGGCCACGCTGCTGCTGGCCGCCACCGGCGGCAGCGCGCTGGCCGCAGAGGTCACCGTGATGATCTCCGGCGGCTTCAAAGCGGCGCTGGAAAAGCTGGCCCCGGCGTGGGAAAAACAAACCGGCAACCACCTCGTGGTGATCCCCGGCCCGTCGATGGGGAAAACGCCGCAGGCGATCCCTAACCGCCTGGCGCGGGGCGAACACGCGGACGTGGTGATTATGGTCGGGGATGCGCTAACCAGCCTCGAAAAAGCGGGCCGTACGCAACCGGGTTCGCGTCGGGAGCTGGCCGACTCGCCGATCGGCGTGGTGGTGAAGGCGGGGGCGCCGCTGCCGGCTATCCATAGCGCAGACCAGCTGCGGGCGACGCTGCTGGCGGCGCCGTCGGTCGCGTACTCCGACAGCGCCAGCGGACGCTATGTTAGCTCGACGCTGTTCCACACCCTGGGCATTGATGACGCGATGCAGAGCAAAGCGCAGATGGTGGAGCGCATTCCGGTAGCCTCGGAAGTGGCGAAGGGACGGTATGCGATCGGTTTTCAGCAGGTGAGCGAACTGCTGCCGGTACCCGGCGTGACCTTCGTTGGCGAACTGCCGGATAACCTGCAGTACATCACCCGCTTTGCCGGGGCGGTGACTATCAGCGCCGACCACCCGCAGGAAGGCAAGGCGCTGCTGGCGTATCTGGCCTCACCGGCGGCGCAGGAGACCATCCACGCCACCGGCATGCGAAGCGTGGCCGCCACCACGCCGGTCAGCCAGAAGGATACTGTTCAATAATCAGCTTCTCCAGCTCTGCCGCCACGTAGGACTGAATACGGCCGCTGAGGCGGATCAGGCCTACCGTGCGCGTGACCACCGGGTCAGTGAGCGGCACAGCGCGGAGAACGGAATGCTCCCCGGCGGGCATCGACATCGCGGGCACGGCGGCAATGCCGATGCCCGCTTCCACCATCCCCAGCATCGTGGTGACGTGGCGGGTTTCGCAGATACTTGGCCGCGCCGGCGTCAGATGCGCCAGCTCCCGGTCGAGCAGCGTCCGGTTGCCCGAGACCCGATCCAGGCCAATATAATCCTGTTCAAAATACGCCTGCCAGCTGAGGTGCGTCTTGCGCGCCAGCGGATGATCGTACCGACAGGCGGCCACATAGCGGTCGTCGGCCAGTGGGGTGAATTCGAGACTGGCTGGCAGGTTTTTGGCAAAACAGAGGCCAAAGTCAGCCTGTCCGCTGCTGACGGCCTCAATCACATTCCCGACGCTGCTGTCAATCAACCGGATGCGCACCTGGGGATAACGCGCCTGAAAGCTGCGGATGATTTCCGGCATAAAGTAGTAGGCGGCGGAGGGCACCGTCGCCACCGTCACCAGCCCGGTGCGCGCCTTGCTGACCTGGCTGATATCCGCCAGCACCGTCTCGACATGGGCCAGCAGTTGCTCCGAACGTTCGGCAAAATTTTGCCCATACAGCGTGAGGGTCACCCGCCGGGTGGTACGTTCGAACAGCCGGTTGCCCAGCGCCGTCTCCAGCTTTTCGATGCGTCGGCTAAGGGCCGACTGCGACAGGCAGATGGATTCGGCCGCCAGCCGGAAACTGCCATATTCCATCAGGGCGCGAAAGGCGTAGAGATCGTTGAAGTCAAAATTCACGGGCATGGCGGCGGCATCCTTATCGGCTGTCTGGCGCCATCGCCCCGTCCGGCGAGGGGCGATGGCGGGTAGTCTATCGGGCAGGTCTTCGGGCGCGCGGGAAACCGCGCGCCGGGGCTTACACCTTAAGCAGTTTTACCGTGGCATCGATATCGATTTCGTCTTCCGAGAAGATCAGGGTTGTCCCCTGAAAGGTGGTGATCGCCAGCTTTTTCACCGAACGCATCTCTCCCGGCTGCACTGTGGATTTTGGCCGGATGCTGTTCATCAGCAGCCCGACCGACAGCACCGCGTTTTCTTTATCGACGCGGGTCTCGACCGGCTCCTCCTCATGGTACACCACATAGGATTTGATGGAGGTCAGCTTCAGCCGCTCGCCGGCGATATAGATATATTTGCTCTCCGGAATGACCTTCACCGCGTAGGCCGACAGCCCTTTATTGTTGGTGGTAGGTTCGAAAGTCACCGCCGCGTCTTTCTTGATAAGATCAGGATTGGCGACCTTAATCACGTGAAAATAACGATTTTCGCCGTTTTCATCTTTGATAAATCCAAAACCTTTATCTTTAAACCACGTTGTGATTGTTCCGTTCATCGCCATTACCGTATTACTCGTTGGTTAACACAAATTTTGCAGCGCGCAGTGTAAAGCACATTGCCTGTGCAGGCCATGCCTTTGCGATAAGTGTGGGTGATAAATGACGCCGCCGCGAGGGCGGATTGTGCGCCAGCATCGTGCCGGCGGCCAAAATGGGGTACTATCGCCAGCCACTCCTTCTTCGGGCCGCCTGATGTCCACCATTATCGATACCTTTGTCGCGCCGCCGTGCCGCGAACAGATCACCCTCTTGTATCAGGACGAACACCTGCTGTTGATCAATAAACCCACCGGGCTGCTGAGCCTGTCGGGCAAAGATTCGCGCAACCTTGACTCCGTGCATCACCGGCTGGTTCAGCGCTTTCCGGGCTGCACCCTGGTGCACCGCCTGGACTTCGGTACCTCCGGTCTGATGGTGGTGGCCCGCAACAAAGACGTTAACGCCTTGCTGTGTCAGCAGTTCAGCCAGCGCACGGTGGCAAAGGTCTATACGGCGCTGCTGTGCGGCCACCTGGCGGAAGACGAGGGGATCGTGGAGGCGGCAATCGCCAAAGATCCGGCCCGTTTCCCGCGCATGTCGCTCTGCGCCCGGCACGGCAAACCGGCGCGTTCGCGCTATCGGGTCATTGACCGCCTGTATCAGTCACGGGATGGGGAGAGGGTGCTGGCGTTAACCCGGGTGGCGCTTACCCCGGAGACCGGGCGCACCCATCAGCTGCGCATCCACTGCCAGCTGCTGGGCTATCCGATCCTTGGCTGCGATTTGTACGGTGGCCGGGAGCTGCCCGGCACGGAACAGGCTCCGCGGCTGATGCTGCACGCCAGCGAACTGCGCTTTGTCCACCCCGTCAGCCATGAGCCGATGCATATCCAGCAGGCGAGCCCGTTCTGATCGCCCGCGGCGAGAAAGCCCGGGGTTACCACATCAGATCGTCGGGCACCTTAAAGTCGGCGTACGGATCGTCTTCATCCTGCTCATCCTGACTCAGGGCGCTGTGCAACACGATGCTGCTGGCGTCGCGCTGGGCGATTTTCTCGGCCACCACCGCCGGAATAATCGCGTATTCACCTTCGGGCTTGTTATCCACCGCCAGGCGGGCAATCGCCAGACGGCCGTTAATCAGCTGGGTCTGGGTGGTCTTGTCGACCATGATTTTTTTGATCAGATTATTATCGGTGAAGTTAAAGCCGATATCGCCCCGGGCGACCGTAATGCGGTTCATCTCGATCAGCTGCTTCACCTGCGCTTTATACTCTTTCGCCAGCACCGCCTGCTTTTGCTGCTCGCTGAGCTGCTTATCGCGCTCCAGTTGAGCTTTTTTATTTTCTTCCACCGCTTCCCGGGCCTCACGGGCCTGAACGCGGGATTTTTTCGCCGTCCTCTGGACTTTAGCCATTTTTTTGCTGCTGACCAGGCCGGCTTTGAGCATCTGCTCTTGTAAGGTGAGTTTTGTCATCTGCGTGTCTGAAACTGAGGAAACATCTGCCCAGTATACCTGCATTGGCCGAAACGACGCCAGACTACCCACTGTTCGTTACCCCGATTAGCCTGACAGCCCCCCGCCGAAGCCGGGTTAACCCAGCCTCGCAGGCCCATCTTTCCCGTCCCCGGCGAAGGATCGTCGCCACCATTTTTGGCATGTCGACGATCCTTTTTTGTGATGGATTGTCTTTTTTGTGATCTTGATTGTAGTACAATTTTTATTAATAGTACTACTATGTGTCACAGGCAAGGATGAACAGGTTCACGTTTGTACTACCAGACTGGGTGGAAACGCGCTGAACGGAGTAAAGTAACCGGGCATAACCCCGTTAAGGACACGCTATGAACCTGACTAAAACCGATCGGCTGATGGTGACCCTGGGCCGCCAGATTGTGAGCGGCAAATATCTTCCCGGCGCGGCGCTGCCGGCGGAGGCTGACCTGTGCGAGGAGTTTGCCACCTCCCGCAACATCATCCGCGAAGTCTTTCGCTCGCTGGAGGCGAAGCGCTTGATTGAGATGAAACGCTATCGCGGCGCCTTCGTCGCGCCGCGCAGCCAGTGGAATTTCCTCGACAGCGACGTATTGCAATGGGCGCTGGAACAGGATGAAGACCCGGGGCTCATCGCGGCGATGAGCGAAGTGCGTAATCTGGTGGAGCCGGCGATAGCCCGCTGGGCGGCAGAGCGGGCCACCTCCAGCGATCTGGCGCAGATTGAGGCGGCGCTGAATGACATGATCGCCAACAACCAGCAGCGCGATGCCTTTAATGAAGCCGACATTCGCTATCACGAAGCGGTGCTGGCGTCAGTGCATAACCCGGTGCTGCAGCAGCTCAGCGTGGCGATTAGCTCGCTGCAGCGCGCGATATTTGAACGGACCTGGATGGGGGATGAGGCCAACATGCCGCAAACGCTCCAGGAACATAAAACGCTGTTCGATGCGATTCGCCATCAGGACAGCAACGCGGCAGAGCAGGCGGCGCTCACCATGATCGCCAGCTCGACACGAAGACTGAAGGAAATCACATGACATCTCGCTACATCGCTGTTGACTGGGGATCGACCAATTTTCGCGCCTGGCTGTTTGAGGGCGAACGCTGCCTCGACAGCCGACAGTCGGCGGCGGGGATCGCCCGCCTGAACGGTCAATCGCCGGCAGCAGTGTTAGCGACACAAATCCATGGCTGGCGCGAGGGGCGTACCCCAGTGGTCATGGCGGGAATGGTAGGCAGCAACGTGGGCTGGAAGAACGCGCCCTATTTACCGCTTCCCGCCGATTTCACGGCCATTGGCAACCAGTTGACCGCCGTAGATGAAGGGATCTGGATTGTCCCCGGGCTTTGCACTTCCCGCGAAGACCACCACAACGTCATGCGCGGCGAAGAGACACAGCTCCTCGGCGCACGCCTGCTGGCCCCTGCGGCGGTGTACGTCATGCCCGGCACCCATTGCAAATGGGTCAAAACCGACGGCCGGCGGATTGAGGACTTTCGCACGGTGATGACCGGCGAACTGCACCATCTGCTGCTGACGCACTCCCTGATCGGTGCGGGATTACCCGAGCAGCAGGCTGCGCCGGCGGCGTTTCACGCCGGGCTGGCGCGCGGCCTGGCCGCGCCCGCGGTGTTGCCACAGCTTTTTGAGACCCGCGCCGCGCACCTGTTGGGGGCGCTGGCCCGGGAGCAGGTGAGCGAGTATCTATCCGGCCTGTTAATTGGCGCGGAGGTGGCCAGCATGCGCGCCTTCATTGCCGACGAACAGGCTATCGCGATCGTTGCCGGCCCGTCCCTCTCCGCGCGCTATCAGCAGGCATTTCAGCTGCTGGGCCGCCAGGTGACGACAGTGTCGGGCGACGATGCCTTTCTGGCTGGTATAAGGAGCATCGTACATGCAGTGGCAAACCTCACTTCCGCTGATCGCTATTCTGCGCGGCATCACCCCTGACGAGGCGCTGGCGCACGTCGGCGCGGCGATCGCCGCCGGGTTCGACACCGTGGAGATCCCGCTCAATTCACCGCAATGGCAGCAGAGCATCCCGGCCGTGGTCGGGGCCTACGGCGCGCAGGCGCTGATTGGCGCCGGAACGGTGCTGCAGGAAGCGCAGGTCGATCGGCTGGCGCAGCTTGGGGCGCGGCTGGTGGTGACCCCCAATGTGCAGCCGGCGGTGATCCGCCGGGCCGTTGGGCACGGGATGACCGTCTGCGCCGGCTGCGCGACGGCAAGCGAGGCGTTTACCGCGCTGGAAGCCGGGGCGCAGGCGCTGAAGATTTTTCCCTCTTCGGCGTTTGGCCCCGACTATATCAGGGCGCTGAAAGCGGTTTTGCCCGCGTCGGTGCCGGTATTTGCCGTCGGCGGCGTCACGCCGGAAAACCTGGCGCAATGGATCGAGGCCGGTTGTGCGGGCGCAGGGCTGGGCAGCGATCTCTATCGCGCCGGTCAGCCGGTAACGCGGACCGCAGAGCAGGCCGCCGCATTTGTTAGGGCGTATCAAGAGGCTGTGAAATGAAAATAACCAAACTGACCACCTGGCGTTTACCCCCGCGCTGGATGTTCCTCAAGATTGAAACCGACGAGGGGATAGTCGGCTGGGGCGAGCCGATCGTCGAAGGCCGGGTGCGCACCGTGGAGGCGGCGGTACATGAGCTGGGGGACTATCTGATTGGCCAGGATCCGGCGCGGATCAACGATCTGTGGCAGGTCATGTACCGCGCCGGCTTTTATCGCGGCGGACCGATCCTGATGAGCGCGATCGCCGGTATTGACCAGGCGCTGTGGGACATCAAAGGGAAGGCGTTAAATGCGCCGGTCTGGCAGCTGCTGGGCGGCCTGGTGCGCGATAAAATCAAAGCCTACAGCTGGGTAGGAGGAGACAGGCCTGCCGAGGTCATTGCCGGGATTAAGACGCTGCGCGGGATGGGGTTTGATACCTTCAAACTCAACGGCTGTCAGGAAATGGGGATGATTGACAGTTCGCGCACGGTGGATGCGGCGGTGAACACGGTGGCGCAAATCCGCGAAGCATTTGGCAACGACATTGAATTTGGCCTCGATTTTCATGGCCGCGTCAGCGCGCCGATGGCGAAACTGCTGATTAAAGAGCTGGAACCCTATCGGCCGCTGTTTATCGAAGAGCCGGTGCTGGCCGAGCAGGCGGAGTACTACCCGCGGCTGGCGGCGCAAACCGCGATCCCGCTGGCCGCCGGCGAGCGCATGTTCTCGCGCTTTGAGTTCAAGCGGGTGCTGGAGGCCGGCGGCCTGGCTATTTTGCAGCCCGATCTCTCTCACGCTGGCGGCATCACCGAATGCTTCAAAATCGCCGGTATGGCGGAAGCGGCGGACGTGTCGCTGGCTCCGCACTGCCCGTTAGGGCCCATCGCGCTGGCCGCCTGTCTGCACGTGGACTTTGTTTCCTACAACGCTGTCTTCCAGGAGCAGAGCATGGGGATCCACTATAACCAGGGCGCCGAGTTACTCGACTTCGTGAAAAACAAAGCCGATTTCAATATGGAGGGGGGGTACTTTAAGCCGTTAATGAAGCCGGGGCTGGGGGTCGATATCGACGAAGAGAAAGTGATTGAGATGAGCCGACGCGCTCCTGACTGGCGGAACCCCGTCTGGCGCCTTGCCGATGGCGTGGTCGCCGAGTGGTAGTCCCCGGTTAATACCTGCTGCGATTCTTAATATCAATCTTTGCCTGGCGCGGGCGGTCTTCCCCTGCCCGAGGCAAAGTCATGGGGTTATTATTATGAGCATTGAACTCTGTACTTCTACATTAAAAAAGCTGAACAGCAAAATCATCCCCTTTATTATTATCTGCTATTTTGTCGCCAATCTTGATAAAACCAATATTTCCATTGCCGCGCTGCAAATGAACGCCGATCTGGGATTAACGGCCAGCATGTACGGCCTTGGGGTCGGCATGTTTTATATTTCCTATATTATTTTCGAAATTCCCAGCAACCTGATCATGACCCGGGTGGGGGCGCGGATCTGGATCGCCAGAATAATGATCACCTGGGGAATGGTGAGCGCCGGCATGGCGTTCGTCCAGACGCCGACCCAGCTCTATATTATGCGTTTTTTACTCGGCATGGCGGAGGCGGGATTCACCCCAGGGATTATTTACTATATCTCCTGCTGGTTTCCGAAGCGCAACCGGGCGCGGGCGATGTCGTTCTTTTATATGGGATCGGTGCTGGCGTCGATCATCGGGCTGCCCGTCTCGGGGCTGATTTTAAATATGCATGGCATTGCCGATGTTGCCGGCTGGCGCTGGCTGTTCGCCATTGAAGGGGTTCCCGCCATCGTGCTGGGGGCGCTGGTGCTCTGGCTGCTACCTTCCAGCCCGCAAAAGGCGGCCTGGCTCTCTGAGGCGGAGAAAGGCTGGCTGACGGCGCAGATTGCCGCTGATAACCGCGGCGCGGTAGTCAATCAACACGCCTCCTGGTTCAGTGCGCTGAAAAATAAAGTGGTACTCCTGCTGAGTCTGGTCTGGTTTCTGCAGGCGTTCGGCTCCATTGGTATCACGCTTTTCTTACCGCTGATCCTCAAAAGTATGGTCAGCGAGCAGAGCGATGTGATTATTAGTCTGCTGTCCGCGGTGCCGTTTATTTTCGCCTGCCTGTTTATGTACCTCAATGGCCGTCATTCGGATCTGACCGGCGAGCGGGCGTGGCATATGGGGCTGCCGCTGATTCTGGCCGGTCTCTCGCTGGCTGTCGCCATCTATGCCGGCAACCTGCTGGTTGCCTATCTGCTGCTGGTGCTCACCGTGGGCTTTAATTTCGCGCTAACGCCGGTGTTCTGGGCGGTGACCACCGAGAAGCTGGCGGGCGTGGCGGCCGCGGCCTCCATTGCATTTATCAACACCATCGCCAATTTTGTCGGCTTAGGCTTGCCGCCGCTGCTCGGGAAGATTAAGGACCTGACCAACAGCTATCACTCCGGACTGCTGATCGTCGCCGTGGCGCTGGCCCTCGGCGGAGTTATCGGCATCATCGTCTCCCGGAGCGGCCAGAAACCCTCCGCCTTCCACACTCTGAAAGAAGATAAGCTATGAAACTGAACGTGTTAAAACAGGCTTCGCTCCCGGATGCCCTGACCGCGGAACTGGCGCGACGCTATCACCTCGTGGAGCTGACAGCACTCACCGATGCCGACTTTCGCGCGCTGGCTGGCACCTTTACCATGCTCATCACCAACGGCGAAGCCACCGTGACGCGAGAGCTGATCGCCAGCCTGCCCGCGCTGGAGCTGATCGCCGTCTTTGGCGTCGGCTATGACGGCGTGGATGTGCAGGCGGCCGCTGAGCACCAGGTGCGGGTCAGCCATACGCCGGGGTGTTAACCGACGATGTGGCGGATCTGGCGCTGGGCCTGATGCTGGCGACCTCGCGGCAGATCGTCGCCGCCCACAAGTTTATCGAAGCGGGCGAGTGGGCGGCGGGCGGTTTTCCGTGGACGCAAAAAGTCTCCGGTTCGCGGGTCGGCATCGTGGGCATGGGGCGCATCGGCCAGGCCATCGCCCGGCGCTGCGAGGGGTTCGCCATGCAGATTGCTTATCATGACCGCAAGCGTCTCCCGGCGCTAAATTATGCCTGGCGGGAAGATCTGCTGACCCTGGCCGCGGAGAGTGATTTTCTGGTTATCTGCACGCCGGGAACGGCGGCAAACCAGGAGCTCATTAACCAGCCGGTGCTGGCGGCGCTGGGGGAGAAAGGGATCCTCATCAATATCTCGCGCGGCAGCGTGATTGATGAGCCCGCGCTGGTTGCCGCGCTGGAGAACGGGATTATCGCCGGGGCGGGGCTGGATGTCTTCAGCCATGAACCGGCGGTACCGGCCGGGCTGCTGCAGCGCAGTAATGTGGTCGTCACACCGCATATGGCCAGCGCCACCTGGAGTACCCGCGCGGCGATGGCGCAACTGGTGCTCGATAACGTTGCCTGCTGGGCTGAGAAGAAGGCGCTGCTGACTCCAGTGGCGGAAAGCCTGGCGGACTGACCGCAAAGCCGTGAACGCGCTGGGCTGCTGTATTGTACAGCGCGTTCGCGGCGGGGATTACTCCCGGGGCTGAAGCTGATAAATCCAGGCGCTGACCTGTTGTCCATCGTCGGTGCTCACCTCCACCGGCACCCGATCGTACCCCTCCTCAAAGTCGTCCAGCATGGGCCAGTGCGCCGCCAGCCGATCGGACAGGAACAGATAGCCGTTGACCCGCGGGCCGTGAGCGTCGAGGACGATCCCCGGAAAATCGGCGGCTGCGCCCCAGCCGCGCGCGTAAAAGGTGCCGGTGACGTAGCCGGGACGCCACTCGCCCCCGATCGCCTCCAGAATGTGCGCATTGCTGCGACCGGGACAGAGCGTCCCATAGACAAATAGCGGTTTCATTTTCTCTCTCTCGTTCGCCCTGATACCCGCCCACAGCGGAGCGGAAAACCAAAATACGGCGTAATTCAGCGCCTGGCAATGGCCGGGTGGGGCGGGGCACTCCTCCGGGCATCTCTCTGATGCTGGGGAACGCTTTGGCCTCGGCGCTAATGAAGGTATATCGATTGCGATGATATTTTTATTATTATTTATATTTAAGATCAATATAAATAAGCCTGACGGAGAGACTAATTCGCTAATTAACATTCAATGGGGAAATAATAAAACGATAGCTTATGGAATATTCCTTCTCAATGGATTAAACAAGAGCCATAAAAGCAGCCGTAGGTTGAATTCAGATATTATTTAGGGCCAGGCGTTACCTCCCCTGGCTTTTTCGCTTTATGATAAACCTCCCTTGTACAAAGAATACCATCTGACTTCTAAACCCTCGCTGGCAGAGTTGATATTTCCTTTCCCTGAAGCGGCAGGCAATAAATCGAGCCGAACGACGTTCGGGAGAAAAACCGCTAGTGATGAACAGGCCAGAGCAAAGGCAGAGGCTGAGGCGAACGTACGGCGGATGAAGGATATCCGCCGCGGCATTTGGTCCTGTCTGCAAACAGATGAAAGCGAAAGGCACAGGAGGTGCAATGAAGATTTTCCGCCCATTATGGCGCGACGGGGCTTTTCTGGTCCCGCAGCAGTTTCAGCAACAGGCTCGCTGGGATGCGCACGTCGCCGATACGGTCTCCCGCATGGCGCTCGCCCACCCGTGGGGGGTATTGCGCGCGGAGTTTGACGCCAGCGCGCTCACCCTTTCCCGGCTCAACGCCACCCGGCTGATCGTGCGTTTCGCCGACGGAACGCTGATTGACACCGAGCTGGCGGATACTCTGCCACCGGTCCGTGATGTCTCGGGCGTGATGCTGGACAGCGTGGAGGTTGTGCTTGCTCTGCCGCTGCTCAGCGCCAGCGGCGGCAATCTTGATGACGGCCAGGAGAGCGCCCGCCCGCGCCGCTGGCGCGCCGAGCAGGTGACCGTGCAGGAGCTGGCCGGCCATGAACGCAGCGAGCTGGCCGTTCTGCGGCACGCGCTGACGCTGCGTCTCTCCACCGAGGAAAATGCGGCCTTCCTTACCTGCCCGGTAGCGCGTCTGGTGCGCGATGCCCAGGGGCAGTGGATCGTTGACCCGGAATTCATCCCGCCGCTGCTGTCGCTGGCGGCAAGCCCGACGCTGGTCAGCGAGCTGGGTGAGCTGTTACATCGCCTGCAGGCCCGACGCAGACGCCTGATGGCCATGCGCCGTGAAAGCAATGCGCGGATGGCTGATTTTGCCGTGGCGGATGTTTCCCTGTTCTGGCTGCTCAACGCGCTGAACAGCGCCGAGCCGGTGCTCAGCGAGCTGCATCAGGACCCTTCGCGCCATCCGGAGCTGCTCTATCGCGAACTGACCAGGCTGGCCGGCAGTCTGATGACCTTCTCCCTTGAACATCATCTGGAAGCTATCCCCCGCTACCGGCATGCCTCGCCGGAGCAGGTATTCCCGCCGCTGTTTGCCCTGCTGGATACGCTGCTCGAAGTCAGCCTGCCCTCAAGGGTGATCGCCATCGCTCTGGAGCAGGGAGCCGACCGGGAGATCTGGCGGGGCAGGCTGCACGATGCGCGGCTGCGCGAGGGGGCGGATTTTTATCTGTCGGTGCGCTCTTCACTCCCCCCTCACCAGCTACAGAGCCGCTTTCCGCAGCTCTGTAAGGCGGGTAGTCATGATGATGTCGCCGAGGTCGTCAACATTGCCCTCAGCGGCATCGCGATCAAACCGCTGAGCCACGTGCCGGCGGCCATTCCGCTACGTCTGGAAAACCAATATTTCGCTCTGGATCTCTCCACCGATGCCGCCCGCGCGATGCTGGAGGCCGGCAACTGCACCTTCTATACCCCGGAATCGCTTGGCGACGTGAAACTTGAACTCTTTGCGGTACTGCGCTCATGAATACCCCTGAAAGCGATCTGATCAACAAAACTTTTTACCCGGGCTGGCTGATGGTCAGCCAGTTACGCTGCGGCCAGCCGGTGACCGATGGCGAGGCGCTCTATCGTCAGGCCTGTCGATGGGTGACCGAGGCGCGCGAGGCGCTGACGGCGGCGGGAGTCAGTGACACCAGCGCTGAGCAGATGCTCTATGCCTACTGCGCGCTGCTGGATGAGAGCGTCCTCAACCGCGCCAGTCAGGATGATGGCTACCGCAGGTGGCGCAAGGATCCGCTGCAGGCGCGTTTTTTCAGCACTCTCAACGCCGGGGAAGAGCTCTGGGAACGGATCCGCCAGCTGCTGCGAGAGCCCACGGCGGATGCGGCAGTGCTGACTTGTTTCTATCGTACTTTGCAACTGGGGTTTGTCGGGCAGTACCGCGCCCAGGATGACGAACGGCGTGAGGACGTGGCGCATGCGCTTGGCGCGCGGGTCCCGCCGTTCAGCCTGACCCAGGAGGCGCCGGTGGTGGTGGTTCGTGCCTCCCGGCTGCGCAGCGGACGGCGGATGTACTGGTGCGGCTGGGCGGTTGGCATTGTGGCGCTGGCCGCGCTGTGGTTGACCTTCTCCGCCGTGCTGTCACAGATGGTGGCGAAGATAGCAGGGCAGGGATAAGAGATGCGTGATAACGCCCGTCGTCTGCTTACGCTACTGACCGTCATCCAGGCCCTGTGGCTGGTGCTGGGCTTCTGGCCGCTGTCCATCGGCAACCAGGTGATCTTCAGTCTGTGCATCCTGCTGGCGGGCGGCGCGGCGCTCTGGCGTCAGCGTCGCCGGGCAGTCAGCCGTCAGCGATCGGAAATCGTCCTGCCGCCCGAGGATTTTCAGGGGGCGGTGGTTCTGGTCTGCGGGGATACCGACAGTCTGTTTCCCGGGCGTTCGGCGCACTGCGAAACCCGTCACGGCTGGTATCTACGGGGAGACAGCGCGGAGCAGTTGCCGCTGCTGGCGCAGTACCTGGCGGCGGCGCGTCCGGCGCTGGTATCGCAGGTTTCCGTGCTGCTGGCAGTGGTACCGGAGCACCACCCCACCGGGGAGCAACTGGCGCAGTCGCTGCGCGACTGGCGACGGAGTATCGTTCAGTGCCGAACCTGGCTAAACGGTCTGCCGCCGGTGTGGAGCGTGTTCTGGGTGACGCCGCCTGGCGGCCAGGCAGGGGAAAGCCGCTGGTTTACCGTCACGCCGGAGAGGCCTGGTCTCCAGGTGCAGCAGAAAGGACAAGCGCCCCAGTCGGTTGCCGAGTGGCAGCGGGAGGGCAGCCCTGCCTCACGCCTGTATCAGACGCTGTGGCTGGAGAGCATTCTGACCTTGGCCGAAAACGCTCTTTTCCGGCCATTCCGCGCCCGGCAGGCGGAACTTCCTCCGCTGAACCTGTGTGCCGCGGGCATCTGCCTGACACCGGTGGTAGCGGTGGCAAATAACCTCTGGCAACAGCAAATCGCCGGGATCACCACGCTCTCCCCGGGCAACGCCGCGGCGCCAGGTCCTCACCCGCTGCCGGATCTTCTTCTGTCGTCACTGCCGCACCGCCACGGGGTCAGCCGCCGGATGCGCGATGCCGGTCTTGCCGCTGGCGTGGGCTTCCTCTTTCTGGCGCTGGCGATGCTGGCTTCCTTTATCAACAACCAGCGCCTGGTGCGCAGCGTCGGCGATCATCTGGCGGTGTATCACCGCCTCAGCGGCACGCCGCCGACGCCGAAGCTGCAGGCGCAGCAGCGTCTGCGTGCCGACAGCCGCCAGCTGGATGACTGGCTGCGCCGGGGAGAGCCGTTGCGTTACCGGCTGGGGCTGTATCAGGGGATGCGGCTGATCCCCTTCGTGGAAGCCGCTATCAATGACTGGGCGCCGCCCCCGCCGGTGCGTCCGGTCATTAAGCAGGTTGTGCAGGGGCCGCAGACGATCCGCCTCGATAGCATGGCGCTGTTCGATACCGGCAAATCGACGCTGAAACCGGGTTCGACAAAGCTGCTGGTGAACTCGCTGCTGGGCATTAAGGCCAAACCCGGCTGGCTGATCGTGATGGCAGGCCATACCGACAGCATCGGCAACGATAAATCCAATCAACAACTCTCCCTGAAGCGTGCCGAGGCGGTCCGCGACTGGATGCGCGATACCGGCGATGTGCCGGAGAGCTGTTTTGCGGTGCAGGGCTACGGCGCAAGTCGTCCTGTCGCCAGCAACGAGACGCCAGAGGGGCGGGCGCAAAATCGCCGGGTGGAGATCAGTCTGGTCCCGCAGAAGGACGCCTGTCTGACGCCGGGCACGGCTAATACGTCAGGAGCCGGGGCTGACGCCTTAAAAAACGAAACCGAGTAATCCGCGACCCCGATCGCGGAGGTTGAACAACAACATTATGCCTGCCTGACCCTGTGCGCTACGGGTTCCTGATAAACAGGAAACAGCGATGGGCGGTAGCGTGCCTGCAGCCAGTCAATCTTGTCGGCAAAGCGGGGCCTCTGCGGGGATGAAGCGCAGGAAAGAGGGGATAAAGGCGCTCAGCATAGATAGCGCTAAGGACAGTGCCAGAGAAATGCTGGCGGCGATAAACGTTGAAGGTTCCGGTTTCTGGCTGCTTTTTTTATTTCTCAGTCAGTGAATATAAATATCTCTGGGGTTTCCTTTTAGTTATGAAACTCCTGGTGGGGTATCTGAGGTATCGCTATGCACATAAATATATTTATGATGAATGAGATGATTATCATTAAACAAAATTAAACAGGGCGTCCTGTTAATTGATTTTTGGTGGTCATTACTGCGGAGTAAAACAGGAATATAATGGATACCTTTTCAATGATTACCGGCACCACCCTTAACCGTTACCAGCTGGATATTCCTTCATGTACCGCATCGCTGGATGTGGAAGAATTCAGTGGTGCAGAAAAGCTGAGTGAACTTTATTATTACACCATTACGTTTACCAGCGCAGAGAAAAACATCGATGCCGCACAGCTCCTGAGCAAACCCGCCATGCTGACAATGGGCGGCGGCGCACTGCAGCAGCTGGCGGACTGCAAACGCGTCCATGGTGTGATTACCACCTTCCGGCGCGTCAATCGTTCTGAAGATCAGTCGACCTATCAGATAACCCTCCAGCCGTTTCTCTTCCTGCTGGATAAACAGTTTCGCAGCCACCGTTTTTTCGTCAACAAATCGGTACCGGAGGTGGTGGAGCAGGTATTGCAGGAACATCACCTGCATGACTGGGAGTATGAGTTTAATCTCAAGCAACACTATTCGCGGCGTGAGCAAATTAATCAGTATCAGGAGAGCGACCTGGCGTTTATCCAGCGCCTGCTGGCAGAGGTGGGGATATTTTATTTCTTCACCCTGCAGGAAGAGGCCCAGAGCGAAGTGGTCCACTTCGCCGACGCGCAGCGGGCGCTGATGTTCGATAAAACACTCCCTGTAAACAGCCCGTCCGGGATGAGCGACAGCGGTGCGGAATCGATATGGGGTCTGAACATCACCCACAACGTCGTAGAGGCGAACGTCACTACCCGGGATTATAACCCCCGCGATGCGCAGAGCGTTCTCCAGTCGGCGACAGCGGATATGACCCGGGGAAATGGTGAAGGCATCACTTACGGTGAGGTATACCACTATAAGCTTCGCCACTGGGAGCGTGGCGATAAAATCGACCCGCAGACGGAGACCGCCAACTTCTATGCCCGCCTCGACCATGAGCGTTTTCTGGCTCACCAGACGCTTATTACCGCGAGCAGTACTGCAGCCTGGCTGGCGCCGGCCCAGGTGCTGACCGTTACCGACAGCCTCCCATCGACCCTGCCTGCGCCCGTGCAGGATCCGCTGTTAATCACCGGCACCGGTTTTACCGCCAGCCGCCGGGAGGCGCTGCGGGTGACCCTGCTGGCGGTGCCCTACAGCGAAACATTGTGCTGGCGTCCGCCGCTGCTGCCGCGCCCGAAGGTGACTGGCACCATGACGGCGCGGGTGACCAGCGCGAAGGCGAATGATATCTACGCCTGGCAGGATGCGTCCGGCCTGTACCGGGTGAAATTTGACGCTGACAGAGAGGAGAAAGGGCAGGGTCAGGAAAGCATGCCGGTGCGTCTCGCCAAACCCTACGGCGGCGACGTGTACGGCTTTCACTTCCCGCTGATCCAGGGCACGGAGGTGGCGATTGCTTTCCACGAAGGCGACCCTGACCGGCCGTATATTGCGCATGCGCTGCACGACTCGCGGCATGTCGATCCTGTGACGGAGAAAAACAGCACCCGCAATGTGATTCGTACTCCGGCCAATAATAAGCTGCGAATGGAGGATAAGCGCGGCGAGGAGCATATCAAGCTCAGCACCGATTACGGCGGCAAGACGCAGCTGAACCTGGGGCATAACGTGAATGCGCAGAGGGAGTTGCGGGGCGAGGGGGCGGAACTGCGTACGGATAAATGGGTGAGCATCCGGGGCGGTGAGGGGGTGTTTATCAGTGCGGATAAACAGCCTTCGGCAGGCGACAGGATGCTGGCAATGGAGGAGGCGATTGCGCAGCTTGAAAATGCCCTGGGTATTGCGAAAAGCCTGGCGTCGGCAGCGGAATCGGCTCAGGCCCTGCCATCGGATACCGGCAACCAGCAGACGCTGAACGATGCGCTGAAAGAGCTGGCGCAGCCGGGGATAGTGCTGAATGCGCCGCAGGGCGTGAGCATCAGCAGTCCGCAGGCGGTACGGTTGTCTTCGGGTAGCGCCAGCGTGGGGATTGTGTCACAGCAGAATACGGACATCAGTGCGCTGAAACGTTTTACGGTGGCGGCGGGAGAAGCCGTCAGCCTGCTGGCGCGAAAGGCGGGGATGAAGCTGTTTGCGGCGAAGGGAAAGATGGAAATCCAGGCGCAGGATGATGCGCTGGAGGCGACGGCGAAAAAGGATATCACCGTGACCAGCGTGGAAGGGCGAGTGGAAATCACGGCGGCGGAGGAACTGGTGGTGAACTGTGCGGGAGCGTATATCAGGCTAAGTGGTGGCAATATCGAGCTGGGCTGCCCGGGGAATATTCTGCTGAAATCGGCCAATGTGCAGAAAATGGGCGCAGCTGATTATGATGCAAACAAACCTGAGCTTCCCGTCGGTTTCAGTGAGTTTTTTACTGCAAAAGATGAAGAGTCCGGGGAGATTTTACCTTTTACCCGGTACAGGATAACAACCGGTGAAGGTAAAGTATTTGAAGGCAGGACCGATGCGGAAGGTAAAACTGTTGCAGTTTATACTGCCCTGCCTGATGCCCTGCATATAGAATTACTTTAAAGAATGAAGGAATAGCATATGGCTACCGGAGAAGAGAAAAGTAAAACATCGGTACAAGGGACGGGAACGGTTGTAAAAGGAAAATATGGCCCAGAATGTTATTTTCACCCAGGTAGCGCAACATTGCTTTTTCTGGAGGCTTCAGATACTAAAATTATCGAACAGGAGCATGATTTTCTGTCTGGCTTGCTTGAAACTCAGAAACAGGCGCAAAAAAATCTTGATGATATTAATTTTGAAGCAATCACTCAGGCAGGCAGAGTGCCAGCAAGAAAATTTGAAAGTGAAATCACTAAAGCCTATGAAGCCTTAAACAAAGCAAATCAGGCTTTGCGGAAAGAGCTTATGTCACTAACAGCGAATCCTCCGGAGGGGGAATTGCTTAATGATAAAATGAAAGATACTGCCATTGGTATAATGGAACTTATTCCGCTTAAAAATAACACAATGAAAGGGTTCAAGAAAACTTATGTGCGTTCCGATAAAATAAAACACCAGTGGCGAACATATAAGCTCAGCGAAGTTGATAAAGAAAGTGGTGAAGCCGGTTTCATAAAATATAAAAACAAAACTATTGTTTCTCAGGATGCGAATGGTAATCAGGTTAATAAAACCATACGTCAGGGAAAAATAGATACAGCGGAACTAAAAAAACAACTAAGTAACGTACCTGTTTCACTGAAATTCGATCTTGTTGACGATACGAATGTTATTGTCAGTCACTGGGCAGAGGAAATGAACAAATCTCTGACCTGGCCAAAGGGGGATGGTAAAGTCGACGAATCTGTTTATCACCAGTATGTTGATATTAGCGCGCAGGCTCAACTGATGCGCTACAGCCATGGAGGGGGTGCATCAGCGGAATATAATCCGTCAGAAAAAAAACTGGAGGGCAAAATAGAAGGTCATGCCAGTTTTGCACTGGGGGAGGCGAAGGCCGAAACGGCCCTGTACCTGCCGGACAGGTTAGGTGTCAGCCTTTTATTTCCGGCGAAAAAAGTGACTCCACAGACACCGGATGGTGTCTGTAATATGGGAGCGCTGCGTTTTGCCATGAAACTGGTATTGTCAGGTAGCGTTGGTGCCAGTGCTGCAATTGAATTAGGGGTGACAGTAGACTGGAGTGGAGAAATGGGAAAGGGCTATGGCATTAAAGGCCGTCCTGCAACCCTGACTGCCCCACCGTTACCAGGACAGCAGCAGGTGAATTTAAAGACCTCAACAATACCTGAAGCACAGGGGGGAGATGAAATTGGTGTTTTTGTTGGTGCTCAGGCGGGAGGTAATATCAGTGGTGCCATTGAGTGGTTTGACCCGCATCCTGATGATACGCCAGTAGCTAAAGGTGTTGAGAAAGATAACAAACCCATTGTCAATAAAGAGAAGAAGTTTGCCGCGATAGCCAAACTGGAAGCAGGGATGACGGTGCAGGCAGGCGCTGGGGGAAGTGGGGTTTTTTATATCACCTATATTCAGGGACGTTTTCGTATTTACTGTAAAGCGGCTTTATGTTGGGGAGTGGGAGCCAAAGGGGAAGTCGGTTTTGAAGTTGATGGCAGCAGCTTTGCGGCTTTTATGAAGAGTTTTATGTTTATGCTAAGGAATGTGGATTATCAGAAGTTAGAAGATATGATGGGAGAGAATGCTTTTAGAGGATTATGTGCAATCCCAATAATTATAGCAGCAGAAGGAATACAAGCACTGGAGAAAAGATATAATCAAGTTGTGGATATATTGGACAGCTTAAGAGTAGATCTTCTGGAAGAAAATAAACGTGTGGATTTGATGAGCAGTATTTTGTCTAATCCGGATCAGCTAAAATATACTCCTCCAGAAACAAAAGGGGCAGTGATTGCCACATTAATTGACAGGGACTGGATGGACTGGCTTGACCCTCGCAATCAGAATAATGATTTTTTTTCCATTAACAGCTGGAAGCTTGGTCCTTTAAAGAGACGAAAACAAGCGGTGTTTATGGCGCTGAAGTGGATACAAAGTCAGGCAGATTATAACAATGTCATGCAGCATTTGACGTTGTCGCCAGGGGAGAAGAAAGGTACTAAAGAATTGAATGAAAAAGATGTGATTAAGTTTTTAGTCATTGGAGAACGAAAATTGTTTTTCTATACCAATTATGGCGAAAAGCTCACCTTATTGCATAATAACCTTCCGGTTTCCGTTGGCCCGGATGAACCATTTAGACCTATTCCGGATATCCTGATGTCAGAATATCTTGCCATGATCGACGACCAGCATCCGTCGGGTACAATGACTGCCTGATGCAATGGCTGAGGTGATAAGATGAGAAAATTAATCGTAGTTGCTTCCGTTGCTGCCGGTTTACTGACCGGGTGCGATCAGGGAAATACCACCGGGAGTGAAAAAGCAGCTAAAGCACTTGTGGATAAATCGGTCTCTAATATGGTCCCCGTTCAGGGTGGTGAGTTTTTAATGGGTGATTTTGGTCCATTAGTTGGTCAAAAATTACCTTTCAGCATACAACAGGATGATAAAACTTTACATAAGGTTATTTTAAGTGGTTTTTCGATATCAAAATATAAAGTCACTAACGATGATTTTAATGTTTATTTGAAAGTAACAGATAAAAAAAATCCACCTGTGGATATACTGGCAAAACGTCATCCTTCTCTGCTAAAGGGGGATTATCCTGCAGGTGTTATCTGGCAACAGGCAAAAGATTATTGTCAGTGGTTAGGTAAAAAATCCGGTAAAAAAATTGATTTGCCGACAGAGGCGCAATGGGAGTTTGCAGCAAGGTCCAGAGGTCAGTATCTTCCGTTTGCTACTAACAATGGTGAGTTTTCACCAGGAAAAAATGTCCCAAGCCAGGATGAACTGAATAAATACACTGACGGGATGGGGCTTCCCATTTATCCAGTAGGTAAATACCCATCAAATCCCTTAGGGCTGTATGATATGGGATTGAGTGGTTCAGAATGGACCAATGACTGGTATGCAGCAGATTATTACTCCAACTCTCCGGTAAAGAATCCTCAGGGACCAGAGCAAGGGACCGAGAAAGTGTTGCGTGGGAATGTTGGCGGCGACAGACAGTACGCATTGACTATGTTTAGACAATCTGCTTCACCACTCCCAGAAGAAGTTGATGGTGACTATGAAAAATATGGTGTTGGTCCGCAGTATGTATTTCGTTGTGTCGTTAATAAATAATGTGTGATGCCATCTCTTATTTTAACCGAGTCAGAATGCTCAACTAATATTCGGCTGAACCGGATAGGATATTTAATCTATCCCGGATTTCCTGATGTCAGAATATCTTGCCATGATTGATGAGCTGCACCCGACGGGGACAATGACTGCCTGATGCAAAGGCTTAGGTGATAAGATGAGAAAATTAATCGTAGTTGCT
>NZ_KB976100.1:3258005-3258925 GCF_000398905.1 Klebsiella sp. KTE92 | reverse complement strand
TTAATGGGGGATTTTGGCCCATTAGTCGGTGAAAAACTGCCTTTCAGCATAAACCAGGATGACAAGGTATTACATAAGGTTGTATTAAGCGATTTTTCAATATCAAAATACAAAGTCACCAATGATGATTATAATAAATATCTGCAGATAACAGGAGTAAAAAAACCACCCATTAATATTCTGCTAAAAGATTACCCATCATTGCAAAAAAGTGATTATTCTGTTGGCATCACCTGGCAACAGGCAAAAGACTATTGTCAGTGGTTAGGTAAGGAGTCTGGTAAAAAATTTGATTTACCAACAGAGGCGCAATGGGAATATGCAGCAAGATCCAGAGGGCAATACATTCCGTTTGCAACGAATAATGGTGAGTTCCTGCCCGGTAAAAACATCCCCAGCCAGGATGAGCTGAGTGAATATACTGATGGAGCAGGTATTCCTATTTATCCAGTGGGGAAATATCCCCCAAACCCCCTGGGTCTGTATGATATGGGACTTAGTGGCTCAGAATGGACCAATGACTGGTATGCGTCAGATTATTACTCTCATTCTCCGGTAAACGATCCTCAGGGACCCGTAAAGGGGACCGAAAAAGTCCTCCGCGGGAATGTTGGCGGTGACAGACAATACGCTTTAACCGTGTTCAGACAATCAGATTTGCCAGTTCCAAAGATCAATAAAGACGATGATTATGAAAAATATGGTGTTGGTCCGCAGTATGTTTTCCGTTGCGTCATCAATAAATAATGTCGTTTGGTGGTGACATATATCATTTTAACCGGAGCAACAACGTTGAATGAATGTTCCAATAAACCGGAGAGACTATTTAAACCTGTCCCGGATAGCCTGATGTCAGAATATCTTGCCATGATCGACGACCAGCACCCGACGGGGACAATGACTGCCTGATGCAAAGGCTT
>NZ_KB976100.1:3255475-3256375 GCF_000398905.1 Klebsiella sp. KTE92 | reverse complement strand
TTTGGCCCATTAGTCGGTGAAAAACTGCCTTTCAGCATAAACCAGGATGATAAGGTATTACATAAGGTTGTATTAAGCGATTTTTCGATATCAAAGTTTAAAGTTACCAACGATGATTATAATAAATATCTGCAGATAACAGGAATAAAAAAACCTCCCATTAATATTCTGGTAAAAGAGTACCCATCCTTGCAAAAAGGTGATTACTCTGTTGGTGTGACCTGGCAACAGGCAAAAGATTATTGTCAGTGGCTAGGTAAGGAGTCCGATAAAAATATTGATTTACCGACAGAAGCACAATGGGAATATGCGGCAAGGTCAAGAGGGCAGTATCTTCCTTTTGCGACTAATAATGGAAATTTCGAGCTTGGTTCTAATATACCTGAACAAAAGAAATTAGATGAATACACAGATGGTTATGGTTTTCCTATTTATCCAATTGGGAAATATCCTCCGAATCCGCTAGGTTTATACGATATGGGGCTAAGTGGAGCCGAATGGAGTAATGATTGGTATTCAACTGATTATTATTCCCACTCCCCTGTTTATGATCCTCAAGGTCCAGTTAAAGGTAATGAAAAAGTTTTAAGGGGGTATGTTGGCGGAGATCGTCAGTATGCCTTGACTATATTCAGGCAATCGTCACAACCTGTGCCAAAATTTGCTGGGCGTGATGATTATCAAAAGTTTGGAGTTAGTCCTCTTTTTGTATTTCGTTGCGTTATTAATAAATGATATCGTTTGACTGTAATACTATATTATAGTCGGAACGCTCAATGAATATAATATTCCGCTGGACAGCCTGTTTAAACCTGTCCCGGATAGCCTGATGTCAGAATATCTTGCCATGATCGACGACCAGCACCCGACGGGGACAATGACTGCCTGATGCAAAGGCTT
>NZ_KB976100.1:3198580-3255090 GCF_000398905.1 Klebsiella sp. KTE92 | reverse complement strand
TTAGTCGGTGAAAAACTGCCTTTCAGCATAAACCAGGATGATAAGGTATTACATAAGGTTGTATTAAGCGATTTTTCGATATCAAAATACAAAATCACCAATGATGATTATAATAAATATTTGCAGATAACAGGGGTAAAAAAAGCACCCATCCATATTTTTTTAAAAAATTATCCATCCTTGCAAAAAGGATATTATTCTGTTGGTGTTACCTGGCAACAGGCAAAAGACTATTGTCAGTGGTTAGGTAAGGAGTCTGGTAAAAAGATTGATTTACCAACAGAGGCGCAATGGGAATATGCAGCAAGATCCAGAGGTCAATATTTTCAGTTTCCAACAAATAATGGTGACTATTTACCTGGAAAAAATGTTCCGGGTAAAGATGAATTAGATAAATATACAGATGGTTTTGGTTTCCCATTTTACCCAGTAGGCAAATATCCCCCAAACCCCCTGGGTCTGTATGATATGGGGCTTAGTGGCTCTGAATGGACTAATGACTGGTATGCAGCAGATTATTACTCTCATTCTCCGGTAAACGATCCTCAGGGGCCTGCGCAGGGTACTAAAAAAGTCCTGCGTGGATATATTGGCGGCGACAGACAGTACGCTTTAACCATGTTCAGGCAATCAAAATTGCCAGTTCCGAAGATCGATAAAGACGATGACTATGAAAAATATGGTGTTGGTCCGCAGTATGTATTTCGTTGTGTCGTTAATAAATAATGTGTGATGCTATATCTTATTTTAAAAAATCGGTGGCGTTCAACATATAAGGTTTTTTTTCTAATGGATGGTAAAATCATGTACAGTAGTGAAATTATTTCATCGTCATCAACGATGATTGTCAACGGAAAAAAGTGGTGCTCATTAAAAATCTGAAAGAAGAAATGTTAAGGTTTGAAGATGAAGCCAAAACTGACTGGCTGTTTCCTAATCCTATGCCGTTTGGTCTGGAACGAGTTATGATTCAGCAGTGGGTGCGGGCTTATCTAGGATTTCCGATGGTTTACGTTGAAGCAAAAATTGTTATGACTGCTTATAGGGGGGGAAGAGATATATACCTTACCTATGCCTCATCAAAATAGTTCTGTCGGATTTATCTATAACAATGATTTATTTGCAGAAACCGTGACTTTTTATCCACTGAAGCGAGCAAAGGAGATTCATATTGCGCTGGAGAAAAAGCGACTTTGTGGCAAATGAATATTGATATCGAAACACTTGTGAAGCAATTAGGTAAACCTTATCAGGATATTTATGAACAAGGTTTAATTCCCTACAAAACAAAACCAACGATTACTGTTGGTGATGATATTTTCAGGCTGGATATGAGGCGGTAAGGAATATTTTTATCTTTTATCAATAACTAGAAAAAATCTTGAGGAAGTGACTTTGCGGTTAGAAGATGAAAAAAAACGGCTTGGTTATTTCCTAATCCGCTGCCATTTAGTCTTGAATCAGTAATGACGCAGCGATGGATGCGCGAACGCTTCGGATTTCCCATAGGTTATGGCGAACGCAAAACGATAGAGAGCTATAGTCGTCGTATTAGCGAGGTATACCCACTGTTGCCACCTAATCAGAAAATGTCTGTTTTATTTTCTTATAATTCTGATTATTTTGTTGTTAGTGTATTTTTTATTGTATAGAGCATGCAATAGAAATTAAGGCGGATCTCGCGAGTATAAGGTCGTCTGGCAATTGGCGTTCGAAGTGAAAAGTTATTAATGTAGGGGATATCATCTGGGGGAAGAAGTATATATTAAGTAAAGAGAGGCGTGCAGATATTCCAGATATTATTTTATGTTTATTATTCTTTCTTTGATAGGAGTAGCCGGTTTTTGTCTGTTATTAAATGTTATTGCCTCACTCTTTAGGTTGAAATAGATGCGATTGAGTATTCTAATTAATAACTACTGTATCGCTGATATATAAAAGGAAATTCAATGTCCAAAGGTTTTGTATTACTCGGCGATAAAACTACGCACGGCGGTGCTGTTATTTCCGCATCCTCCACCATGATTGTAAATGGAAAGCCTGTAGCGCTGGTGGGGGATAAAGTCAGCTGCCCGATTCCGGGACATGGCACTAATGCCATTATTGAGGGAGCGCCGGAATGGTCTTCCGATGGTAAAGCCATCGTGGTCGATGGCTGCAAATGTCAGTGCGGTTGCCAGGTGATTTCCGGCGCGCCGGAATGCGCGATAGGATAAAAAATGGGCTGGGTACGAACAAAAGCATTGACCATGGAGCAGCCATCGGCTCCTTCACTGACCCGATGGCTGTTTGCCGGTGTACTGATGGCGATTATCGGTGTCCTGCTCTTTATCCTCCATGCTTCCGGCACCGTAAAAATTCTCTCAGTGATAAATATCTGGTGGGTATCCCTGATGCCTGCAGGATGCTGGTTGCTGATTTTTTGTCTGCGTTGCTACCTGTGGGACAGGGATCTGAAAGCGCATCAGTTCTTGCTGAAAGAGGCGGAATACGGACAGCAGAGGTGGGAAGACTGGGCCGGGCGCTGGCTGGCCGTTCTGGGCAGTGCAGTGCTGTTGCCGGATCATATTTCTGCGGCGCATTGGGGGAGTGAGCGGCCTCAGCAATACGGACTTACCCGCAGGATTAATTACCTTCCGGCAGAAGAGCCCGTGCAGTTGAGTGCGATGCATGCGCTGCTGACCAGTATAGAAGAGCGCGTGCAGTGCCTGCCGGAAGAGCTACCGCTGTATGTCACCCTGATCACGGATAATCCCTCGCCTGAGCTGACCAGCAGTTTCAGTAATCTCTGGAAAGAACACATTCCTGGCCGCGCCGTGCCTGATGCTATTACCGTTACCGGCTCATTCTCACTGTCGGAAGTGGAGGAGCGCCTGAAGCAGCCTGTACTGACGGTCAATTTACTCCTGGTCATCCAGCTCAACGGTGGTACAGCATACTCCGACGGGCTGGCCGTGCTGCTGCTGACCAGCGATGATGTGGCGCAAAAATACCATCTGCCGCACTCATCACGGCTGTTACGTCCGATGCCCTTAGATATGACGAACTTTGAAGACGATATCACCCTGTTTCTGGAAACCCAGACTGTCGCCTGCCAGACGCCCTCCGTTATCGGGGACGCAAAAAAATGGACGGAAAGAAGCGCCGCGCTTATCACGCAGGGCGGCAAAATGCATACCCCATGGAAAGCTGAAGATATCGCGCTGCTGGAAAAATGGTGCGGTATTCCGGGACCCGCAGCGCCCTGGCTCCTGACCGCGCTGGCAGCCGATCTGGTCAGCCTCCGTAAACAGCCCCTGCTGGCGTTATTTTCCAGCGAACAGGAACATTTTATCAGTACCATCACCCCAGGGAGTGAAGATGAATATACCGGGTAATGGCCTGGGCCGGTTTGGCCTGGCCGGGCTTACGTTGGCCGGGATGGCTGCAATATGGTGGGGGATCACCCGCTATGGCGGCATGCTGAATATCAATACGCGGGGCGAGCAGGTACTGGCGTTTGTCCTGGTCTGTCTGGCGTTGGTATTTGTTTTTTACCTTCCTGCAATGTCCCGCCGTGTGAAGGAGAGTTTATATCGCCGGCAGTCGCAGCAGGCCAGCGTCTTACCCGGCGAAGAAGGGCGCGTGGCGCTGACACCTCCCCATCATATTACGGTGGGGGAAATTCGCCAGACTCTACGCTATCAGTATGGACGCGCCTGGTCCCGCAAAGTCCGTATTCTGCTGATAATTGGCTCAGTCAGAGACGTAGAACAACTGACCCCAAAGCTCACGCAGGAACTCTGGCAGGAAGATCAGGGTACATTATTGCTGTGGGGTGGAGACCCTGGGGCAGCGGTAGATAACGCCTGGTTCACCGCGCTGCGTAAACTGCGTTATCGCCCGGCTGATGGTATGGTGTGGGTAACATCGGGCTTTGACGGCGTTTTGACAACGATGAACAGAACGAAGCCCAGGCTCACGCCAGATGAAATGGACAGTGTGTCTCACTCTCTAAAGCTACGCTACGAAGCTCTTGGATGGAAACTTCCCCTATTCGTCTGGTCGCTGTATGAGGGGGGCAACGAAAAAAATGGACGTATCACTCAGCCTGTAGGCTGCCTGTTACCCGCAGGTTGTACGCCGCAAATAGTTGCCGAACAGTTCACTGCCCTGGCGCCGTTACTGATAGAGCAGGGCATCCAGCAGATATGCGGGCAACCACAGCACAATTTTTTACTCGCGCTGGCCGACCAGTTGACTCGGGAAGCGGAAGCGGAAGCGGTGGTGGAATCGTTATCGATACTGCTTAATCCATACCGACCATTGCCGCTGGCCGGGGTGGTATTTAGTGAGGCGTCAGTAGAGGCTGGTCGCAGTGTCAGTCATCACTGGGGACGGGATAACCGCTGGGAAACGATACCAGACTCTGTGCTGTGGCTGCCAGCCGGTCTACGTCCGCGCAAACAGGGCGTCAACTGGATGCGTGGGATGAGCGTGGCCGCTGCCGCCCTGATGTTACTCTGGGCCGCCTCAATGACAGTCTCTTTTATCGCCAACCGCGAGCTGGTGGCGACCGCACAGCAGCAGGTGCAGCAGGCCTCGGCGGGAAAACAACCGCTGGCCGTACGCCTGCATGCGCTCTCCGCGTTACAGAAAACGCTTTCTAAACTGGAATACCGCTCGCAGCACGGCGCGCCGTGGTATGCCAGCGGTGGTCTCAGCCAGAATGATGGCCTGCTGGCGGCGCTGTTCCCGCGCTACGGGGAGAGGGCGCAGCCGCTGCTGCGCGATGCGGCGGCGGAGCACCTTCAGCGGCAGCTGAACGCCTTCGCACAGCTGCCGCCGGACAGCCCGCTGCGTGAGAAGATGACGAAGACCGCTTACGACCAGTTGAAACTGTACCTGATGCTGGCCCGCCCGGAGAGAATGGATGCTGCGTGGTTTGCGGGAGCGTTGATGCGCGAGTGGCCGCAGCGTTCCGGCGTGGCGGACGGCGTCTGGCAGGGTAGCGGCCCTTCGCTGCTGGCATTTTATGCCGCCAGTCTGGCGTCGCATCCGCAGTGGCGTCTGCCTGTCGATGACGGTTTGGTCAGCCAGGTGCGCACACGGTTAATTCGACAGATGGGCCAGCGCAACAGTGAGTCCACGCTTTACCAGAAGATGCTCGCGCAGGTGGCGAATCAGTATGCCGATATGCGCCTGGCGGATATGACTGCCGACACCGATGCTTCGCGTCTGTTCAGCACTGATGAGGTGGTGCCGGGAATGTTTACCCGTCAGGCCTGGGAGCAGGCCGTGCAGCCGGCCATTGAGAAAGTGGTCGCGGAACGCCGCGATGAAATGGACTGGGTGCTGAGTGATACGAAGCAGACTGCCGCGCAGTCGACGTCGCCGGAAGCTCTGCGAGCCAGGCTGGCGGAGCGTTATTTCGCTGATTTTAGCGGCGCCTGGCTGGATTTCCTCAACAGTCTGCGCTGGCAGCGCGCGGCGACCCTCTCCGATGCTATCGACCAGCTGACACTGATGGCCGATGTGCGCCAGTCGCCGCTGGTGGCGCTGATGAACACCCTGAGCGTGCAGGGGCGAACCGGCCAGACCGGGGAAGCCATCGCCGATTCGCTGGTCAAATCGGCCAGGCAGCTGTTTAACCGTGATAACCCGCCCGCCATCGATCAACGGTCCGGCGCGCGCGGTCCTCTGGATGCCACCTTCGGGCCCGTGCTGGCGCTGCTGGACAATCGCGACGGCGGGACGCCCACCAGCCGCCTCAGCCTGCAGACCTTCCTGACCCGCGTCACTCAGGTGCGTCTGCGCCTGCAGCAGGTCATCAACGCCACCGACCCGCAGGCGATGACGCGCCTGCTTGCGCAGACGGTGTTCCAGGGCAAGGCTGTGGATCTAACCGAAACGCGCGATTACGGCAGCCTGGTGGCGGCGGGACTGGGCCAGCAGTGGAGTGGTTTTGGGCAGACGCTGTTTGTTCACCCGATGGAGCAGGCCTGGCAGCAGGTATTGACCCCGGCGGCGGAAAGTCTCAACGCCCAGTGGCGCAGTGCGGTGGTGGAGGACTGGAATAGCGCTTTTGGCGGTCGCTACCCCTTTAAAAATACCAGCAGTGAAGTCTCTCTGCCGCTGCTGGCAAAATATCTCAATAGCGAGACCGGGCGCATCGCCCGCTTTCTGCAGACCCGGCTGAACGGCGTGCTGCATAAAGAGGGGAGTCGTTGGGTGGCGGACAGTATCAATGCCCAGGGGCTGACGTTTAACCCGGCCTTTCTGCAGGCGATGAATACCCTGAGCCATCTCTCCGACGTCGCGTTCGCCAACGGCGAAGCGGGACTACATTTTGCGCTACGCCCCGGCACGGCGGACGGAGTGATGCAGACGGAGCTGGTCATCGACAGTCAGAAACTTGTCTATATGAACCAGATGCCGGCCTGGCGGCGGTTCAGCTGGCCCGCCGACACCGAAGCGCCTGGCGCTAGTCTGAGCTGGATCAGTACCCGGGCGGGCACCCGCCAGTATGGCGATTTCCCGGGCGCCTGGGGCTGGATCCGCCTGCTGGATAAGGCGGTGGTCAGCGCTTATCCCGGAACGAGCAGCAGTTGGAGCCTGAGCTGGAAAGCGCCGGATGGTCTGTTGCTGAACTACACGCTGCGTACCGAGGCGGGGGAAGGACCGCTGGCGCTGTTGGCCCTGCGAAACTTTACGCTACCGGAGACGATATTCAGCGTGCGCGCGCCTGCTGAGCGTGTTCCGCTGACCGACGATATACCCGGCGAAGAGGGATACTGAAACCGCCTCCCTCACTGATTGGCGTTGACCTGCGACGCCGGGCCTCCTCTGCTCATGGCCGCCCGGCGGCCAACTAATCTGACCGCGCAGCCATGCTGCGTGTCTCCCTGTAGACGAATAATGGAATATTCATAATGGACGATTTAACCCTGCGATATTTTGACGCTGAAATGCGCTACCTGCGCGAGGCGGCAAATGCGTTCGCGCAGGCTCACCCCGATCGGGCGGCGATGCTGGATCTCGATAAAGCCGGTACGCCGGACCCTTACGTTGAGCGCCTGTTTGAAGGCTTTGCCTTTTCCGTAGGTCGCTTGCGCGAAAAAATTGATGATGATCTGCCGGAGCTGACCGAGGGGCTGGTCAGCATGCTGTGGCCGCACTATTTGCGCACCATTCCGTCGTTATCGATCGTGGCGCTGACCCCAACGCTGCCGGCGATGAAGATGGTGGAAACGGTGCCCGCCGGGTTTGAGATAAGCTCCCGCCCACTGGGGCCGAAAAATACCGTGTGCCGGTACCGAACCACCCGCGATCTGACGCTTAATCCGCTGGCGATAGAGGAGGCGGTGATGACGGCGGAGCCGGACGGACGTTCGGCTCTGCGACTACGATTCGCCTGTAGCGAGCTGGCTGACTGGTCGCAGACCGATCTCCGCCGCCTGGCGCTGTACCTGGGAGAAGACGCCGTTACCGGCAGCGCCCTCCATCTGTGGCTGACCCGACGCCAGGCCGCGCTGTACCTGCGCCTGCCGGGTCAGACAGAGCGGATAAGCCTCGACGGCTATTTTTCCCCGGGGGGATTCAGCGAGGAGGATCGTTTATGGCCGAAGGGGGAGAGCGCTTTCAGCGGCTATCAGTTGCTGCTCGAGTATTTCACCTTTCGCGAAAAATTTATGTTCGTGCAGCTAAATGGCCTGGAAAACATCACCCTGCCGGCGGGGATATCGCATTTCACGCTTGAGGTGGTGTTCAGCGAGGTCTGGCAAAGCGATTTACCCGTCAGCGCAAGCAGCCTGCGCCTGCACTGTGTGCCGGTGATTAACCTGTTTACCCTCGAGGCCGATCCGTTGACCATCAGCGGGCTGGAGAGCGAATACCTCCTGCGTCCGAAGCGCCTGCAGGACGGGCATACCGAAATCTATTCTGTCGACAGCGTGACCGGCTCCGGGCGCACCGGGGAGGCACGCTATGTGCCTTTCACCCGCTTTCGTCACCAGGGGGGAATGATGCGTCGCCATGCGCCGGAGCGCTACTACCACACCCGCGTCAAGCGGGGCGTTACCGGTATGCACGACACCTGGCTTATCCTCGGCGGACAGCAATGGGAGGCTGACCGGGCGCTGGCACGGGAAACGGTCTCCTTGCGCATCACCGGCACTAACGGCCAGCTGCCGCGCCGGGCGCTACAGAGCACGCTGCTGGATCGCTGTGAGTCGATATCAGCCACGCCGCTTACCGTCCGCAATCTCTGTAAGCCCACATTGCCGGTATATCCCCCGGCGGAAGACCGCTACCACTGGCGGGTCATGAGCCATCTGGGCACCCGTTTTCTCAACATGATGAGCAGCGCCGAGGTACTGCGCGGTACGCTGTCGCTCTACAACTGGCGGGAGGATGAGCTCAATAACCGTCGTCTGGACGCTATTCTGGCGGTCAGCCATCACCGAATTCAGCGTTTCGAACAGGGATTCCTGCTGCGCGGGCTGGATATCGAAGTGACGCTCGACGGTAGCGGATTTACCGGCGCGGGCGATGTCCACCTGTTTGGCGACATGCTCAACCGCTTTTTCGCGCTGTATGCCGATATGAATCAGTTCAACCAGCTGACGCTCATCGTTCAACCTGAAGGAAAATGTATCCGGTGGAAAGAGAATCACAGTCTGCGCCTGCCCGGCTGATGGATCAGCTCCGGCCTCAGTTGCCATACATGAATTTTTACCGCTTCTGCCAGTTGCTGGAGGAGATCCAGCCGAAGGCGCCGGTCATCGGCAGCGACTGGCAGTTGGGTGATGAGCCCATACGCTTTCGCCCGCATCCGGGGATGGGTTTCCCGGCCGGCGAAATCCGTGGAACGGACGATCCTGAACCGCCCCGACCGCCGGCGGTGCGCGTTGCTTTTATGGGGCTCTACGGCGTGGAATCCCCGCTGCCGACCCACTATAGCGATGACATTGCGCAACGGCGGGAAGGCGTCGAGGCCACCGAGGATTTCCTCGATATCTTTAACCATCGGCTGATCGCCCAGTATTACCGTATCTGGCGCAAATATTCCTACCCGGCAACCTTTCGGGCGGGGGGCACGGATAACACCTCGCAGTATCTGCTGGGCCTGGCGGGGCTGGGCATACCTGGATGTGCCGCCGTTGCCGCAGCGCCGCTGTCGCGATTTCTGGCGTTGCTGCCGGTGATGATGCTGCCGGGGAGATCCGGGGAAGGCATGGAGGCGCTGGTGGCGCTCCTGGCCCCGGGGACCCGGGCGACGGTGTACCACCACGATCCCTGCCGGATCCCCTTGTCGCAGCCGTTAACGATGAGCGTCCGCCAGCCGGTTAGCCTGCAACATAGGCCAGTGATGGGAACCCACGCCACGGATGTGAACGGTCAGGTGTTGCTGCAGCTGGCGACGGAAAAGCCTGATGAGGTCCGCGGCTGGCTGCCCGGCGGCGAACTGTTCAGCGACCTGATGGCGCTCCTGCACGTCTGGCTCGGATCTCATCTCGACGTGCGGCTGCAGCTTTGCGTCGCCCGCCATTTACTGCCGGATGCGCAACTTTGCTGCCAGCAGGCGCATGCCGTCCAGCTTGGCCGTACCGCTGTGCTGCGTCCGCTGGATGCGCAAAAACAGGCTGACGACAGGATCACGATTTATCTGGGGCGCTATCAGCGCGTCCGGGAAAATATCCACCGCAGGGAGAGCGATGAAGATGGCGATTACCGCAGTTAAACCCTCCGCCAGGTTGCTGGCATTCCTTATGGTTACCGTCTTAACCGGCTGCGGCCTGACGCAGACCGTGAAAGACGGCGCCGTTTCCGTGACCCAGTCCATTTTTTACCCCCAGGTGAAAACGCTTCATCTGGATCTTCGCGCCCGGGAAGGGGTGAATAACAACGCCAAAGGCGCCTCCCTGGCGACGGTAGTGCGTATTTACCAGCTTAAGGACCGGCAGGCGTTCGACAATACTGACTACCCGTCGCTGTTTGCTGGCGATGGCCAGGCGCTGCAGGCGGACCGGGTGGCGGAAAAAGATGTTCGCCTGCGTCCGGGCGAATCGGTGACCGTCGATATGCCTATGGAAACCAGCGCGCAGTTTGTGGCGGTGGCGGCCATGTTTATCGATCCAGACCTGACGCAAAACAGCTGGCGGCTGGTACTCACCCGGGACGATCTTGACCCGGCGAGGCCGCGCATTATCGAAGCCAGCCAAAATCAACTGACGCTGCACCCGCTTAAGGAGAAGTGAAAATGCCTCGTCCCTCCCTGTATGACATCCTGTACGGCAACTTCGCCGGCGGGCTTGACCTGAATACTGTCAGCGAAACGGATCAGGTCATCCTGTCGGTGCTCGATAACATGCAGCGCATCCTCAACTGTCGGGCTGGAACGCTGGCGCATCTGCCGGACTACGGCCTGCCGGATATGACCGCTATCCTCCAGGGCATGCCGGCGTCGGCGCATCAACTGATGAGCACGTTGTCGGCGGTATTATTGAAGTACGAACCGCGCCTGCAGCGGATCGCGGTGGTGATGCTCGATCAGCATGCGCCCGGCGAACTGCGCTATGCCATTGATGCGGAGCTGAAGGATATTGGCCTGGTGCGTTACGGCACAGAGTTTATGCCCGAGGGCAGGGTGTTGATCCGCCACCTCAAACGCCAGCAGTACCTTGACGCCCGCTCCGCCCTCTAATCTCTCGCAGAAAGACATCATGATGACAACACACGACGAACGCCACTATAAAACCGGTGGCGACCCGCGCACGCTGGCTGATTTTATTGCCCTGCGTGCGGAAATGAACAAGCTCAGCCACCCGGCGCGGCCGGATATTAACTGGCCGTATGCCGAGCAGCTTGCCCGCTCGCTGCTGGAGCATCACGGCGCGGATCTGCAGACTGTCGCCTGGTATACGCTGGCCCGCGCCAGGCTGGGCGGGCTGGCAGGGATCCACGAGGGGCTGTCGCTAATGGAGTCGCTGCTGGCCCACCAGGGTAAAAACCTGTGGCCGCAGGCGCTCCCGGCCCGGACAGAGATCTTCCGCACCCTGAGCAAGCGGCTGCGGCAGGTGATCCGCACTCTGAGTCTCGCCCCGGCGGATCTCGAATCGCTTGGTCAGGCTGAACGTTCGCTGCAAAGCTTCGACGCAGTGCTCCAGCGCCTTGAGATCGCGCCTGAAGACTCGCTGAGCGACCTGCGGGCGCTGTTGCACAGCACGGTAAGCCGCTTCGAGCATCTCGACCCTGCGCCAGCGCTCCCCACCGCGCCGCCGGTGGCGGTGTCTGACGCGGAACTTCCCGGCGCTCTGGTCAGCGAAGAGGATGCGGCGAAGGTTGAACCAGTGCCAGAACTAAAACGTAGACCAAAGGCTGAGCCGCTGGCGCCGCCTTTACCTGCAAAGCGGCCCGCGCCAGTGGTGGCGTCTTCTCCGGCAACCGCGCCGCGCTGGAAGCCGTTTGTCGCCGGGATGGTCACCATGCTGGCGGTGACGGGCATCGCCGTCGGTGGATGGCTGGCGTTGCGTCAGTCCGATTTACCGCCCATTTTGGTGACCCAAAATGTGATACCGGGCCTGCCGGGGGCATCTCCCCTGATGCCGGTGGATCTGCCTCAGACGCAGCGCCAGCTTGGCGAGCTCGCCCGCCTGGCGCCGGACTGGGCGGTAAGCTACGGCGACCAGCTGGTCCGGCAGGCCCTGAGTCGCTGGCCGGATCAAGCACAACCGCTGGCGCAGCAGTGGCGGCAGCAGTTGAGCGCTGCCGCATTGCCCGCGGAAAACCTCACCGGCTGGTCCGAGGGAATGCAGCAGCTGCAGCGGCTCGCCGGCCAGCTCAATGCCCTCGACGAGCAGAAGGGGAGATACCTCACGGTGAGCGAACTGAAAACCGCAGTGTTTGCCATCATGCAGTCGTTTAACCGCGCCGTTCCGCTGGAGGAGGAGCTACGCCAGCTGGTCGCGCTTCCCGTTGATCAACCCTGGCCTGCCGCCCGGGGAAGCCTCGCGGAGCTGCATCTGCAACAGCTGATCGTGGAGTATGCCCTGCTGAAGCGAAAGCAGTCGCCGCCCGCTGAGATCCCCCCTACCGGTGAGCCCTCAGTGAGTGAGGCGGTGAAATAAAGTGTGCGCATGGCAACATTTTCTTTACATCATGATTGCAAGAACCGAACGCCCTTCGTAGTCTGAAAATGATTTAAATATACCATTTGTTTTTATATTGAAAATTTCATTTCGACCTCTGAGGGCATGCTATGAAGCACTGTAAAATCATCCTGTTAGTGGGGTTACTGGCCTGTTCCGCCTCGGCTTTGGCGGAGAAGATCGGCGTCTCAATGGCCTACTTCGATCAAAACTTTCTCACCATTATCTGCCAGTCCATTGAGAAAGAAGCTCAAGCCCGCCACGTCGATGTGCAGTTTGAAGACGCCCGCGGCGACACCGGACGTCAGGCCGATCAGGTGCAGAGCTTTATCGCCTCCGGCGTGGACGCGATCATCGTCGACCCGGTGGACTCCGCCAGCACCCCGCAGCTAACGAAGATGGCGCAGCAGGTCAAAATGCCGCTGGTGTATGTGAACCGGACGCCGGGGGATAAAACGTTACCGCCTGGCGTGGTGTTTGTCGGTTCGGACGAGCGGGAGTCCGGCACATTGTAGATGGAGGCGCTGGCGAAGCTGGCGAGCTACAAAGGCAATGTCGCCATCATGATCGGCAATCTCACTGACGCCGGCGCGCTGCAGCGCACCAAAGACGTCGAGCAGGTGGTGGCCAAATATCCGGCAATGAAAGTGGTGCAGAAACAGCCGGCCAACTATTCCCGCAGCGAGGGAATGGATCTGATGCAGAACTGGACAGGCAACGGGGAAGCGATTGATATTGTGGCGGCGAACAACGACGAGATGGCGATTGGCGCGGCGATGGCGCTGGAGAAGAGCCAGAAGAAGCTGTTGATCGGTGGGATCGACGCCACCCCGGACGGGCTGAAAGCCCTGGCCAGCGATAAGATCCAGGTGACGGTCTTCCAGGACGCCGTCGGTCAGGGCAAAACGGCCTTAGCGGTAGCGCTGAAGCTGATTAAAGGAGAAAAGGTCGAGTCTCATGTCTGGATCCCGTTTGAGTTAGTGACCAAAGAAAACATGCAGACCTATGTGGAAAAAAGTCATTAACGGCAAGGCGCACGTGAACGAACTTTGCTGATAAAACCGGGCTGATAATGTGACGCCCGGGCAACGAAACCGGAGGAAAAGACATGGCAACGGAAAGAAGCGGCTATACGCTGCAGGTGATAAAGGCAGGGCAGCAGGGACATGTTGAAATGAGGTGGGGGCATCTCGCAGACGTTGATACGCGCGCGGCGGCGGCGGCCATCGTGCAGCAAATCGGGCGACCATCGTCCGCAGCGGGACAGCAGGAGATCAGTCTGTCACTGACCAATGCCGCCAGCGGCATCTCGGTCGAGCTTCATCACCCGGCCTCAGGGGAAAGCGCCACCCCGGCTTTCATCGAGGGCGAATTAAAGAAAATTGTGCAGATCGTTGATGGCTATGAGGCGGCTGAAGAGACCCATATTGTGGAGTAGCGTGTCGTCCGGGTAAAAAAAATCCACGCCGCTGCGTGGATTTTTTATGGCGCGATGGTGGCGAAAATGCCAGCCAGCGGGATCAGACGTTGAACAGGAAGTTCATCACATCGCCATCTTTCACGATGTAGTCTTTGCCTTCTGCACGCATTTTACCGGCTTCTTTTGCACCCTGTTCGCCTTTGTAGGTAATAAAGTCTTCATAGGCGATGGTCTGCGCGCGGATAAAACCTTTTTCGAAGTCGGTGTGGATCTTACCGGCTGCCTGCGGCGCGGTCGCTCCGACCGGGATGGTCCATGCGCGAACTTCCTTCACCCCTGCGGTGAAGTAGGTCTGCAGATTCAGCAGCTCGTAACCGGCGCGGATCACGCGGTTGAGGCCTGGCTCTTCGAGACCCAGCTCGGCCATAAACTCGTCGCGGTCAGCGTCGTCCAGCTCGGCAATATCGGACTCAACGGCGGCGCAAACGGCGACGACCACAGAACCTTCGGCGGCGGCAATTTCACGGACTTTATCGAGATAAGGGTTATTCTCAAAGCCGTCTTCATTGACGTTGGCGATATACATGGTCGGCTTCAGCGTCAGGAAGCTGAGGTATTTAATCGCTGCTTTGTCTTCGTCGGTCAGGTTTTTCAGTGAACGCAGCATGCCGGCATTTTCCAGCTGCGGCAGGCATTTTTCCAGCGCCGCCAGCTCAGCTTTAGCGTCTTTATCGCCGCCTTTAGCTTTCTTCTGCACACGGTGGATAGCGCGCTCGCAGGTGTCCAGATCGGAGAGTGCCAGCTCGGTGTTGATAACGTCGATGTCGTCAGCCGGATCCACTTTGTTGTTAACGTGGATAATGTTGTCGTTTTCAAAGCAGCGAACCACGTGACCGATGGCTTCGGTTTCACGGATGTTGGTCAGAAACTGGTTGCCAAGACCTTCGCCTTTGGACGCGCCTTTCACCAGGCCCGCGATATCAACGAATTCCATCGTCGTCGGCAGGATGCGCTGCGGTTTGACGATTTCAGCCAGCTTGTCCAGACGCGGATCGGGCATCGGTACGACACCAGTGTTCGGCTCAATGGTACAGAAGGGGAAGTTGGCCGCTTCAATACCCGCTTTGGTGAGCGCATTGAACAGGGTGGATTTGCCGACGTTGGGCAAACCGACGATACCGCATTTGAATCCCATGATTTAAATCACCTTAATCTTTGGATAATCAATCTGTTATAAGCAACAGATTGCAGAAAATTGAATAGCTTTGCCTATTATACACGGTGCGCGGCAAAAATGCCGCACGACAACGGCTTATTGCGCCTTAAAGGCATGTAAGCGGTTGGTGGCTTTGGTCAGCCCGTCCTTTAACCAGATTTCGGTGCAGCGCGCCGCTTCGTCGACAGCATCATCAATCAGTTTCTGCTCGCTGGCCGGCGGTTTGCCGAGTACAAAGCCGACAACCTTGTTTTTGTCACCCGGATGGCCGATCCCGACGCGTAAGCGGTGAAAGTTCGGGTTATTGCCGAGCTTACTGATGATGTCCTTCAGGCCGTTGTGGCCGCCATGGCCACCGCCAAGCTTGAATTTCGCCACCCCGGGCGGCAAATCCAGCTCATCATGGGCGACCAGAATTTCATCCGGGTTAATGCGATAAAAGGTCGCCATTGCAGCCACCGCTTTACCGCTGAGGTTCATAAACGTCGTAGGAACCAGCAGGCGAACGTCTTCGCCCGCCAGATTGATGCGCGAGGTGTAGCCGAAGAACTTGCTCTCTTCGCGCAGCGGCGCACGATGGCGATCCGCCAGTAAATCTACATACCAGGCGCCGGCGTTGTGCCGGGTGGCGGCATATTCCGCACCGGGGTTGGCCAGGCCGACAATCAGTTTAATGGTCACGTTTTCTTTCCTGCATGGGGCATTCTCTGCCGCGTAGTGTACTGTCTGCGGGCGCGCTTGACAAAGTTCTGCCCACGAGACAATACCAGCATTGATGATTACCCACCTGAATCATTAGAATTTGATATTGTTCAGAGGCTTATTTGTAAATATTTGTCTAATCGGTGTTCACTAATGTGATCGTGGGCGCACTCCAGGGCAGGGACCCTGTCTATACTACACCTATAAGATTTGGGGATATTCCCTGGCAACCCAAAGTCCGGAGGTGACACATGAAACGCAAAAACGCTTCGTTACTCGGTAACGTACTCATGGGGTTAGGGTTGGTGGTGATGGTTGTGGGGGTAGGCTACTCCATTCTGAACCAGCTTCCGCAGCTTAACCTTCCGCAATTCTTTGCACATGGCGCAATCTTAAGCATCTTCGTTGGCGCCGTGCTCTGGCTGGCCGGTGCCCGTATTGGCGGCCACGAGCAGGTCAGCGACCGCTACTGGTGGGTGCGCCACTATGATAAACGCTGCCGTCGTAATCAGCATCGCCACAGCTAACCGTAGCATGATTTCCCGCATCGGCCCCTGAAGGCCGATGCGTTTTCCTGTGACTCTCGTTATTTCCTCCTCTTTTCTCCATCACCATACGACCCCATTCCGTCCTGACCTCCGTGCTGCTAAGGTTGCTGCCAAAATGAATAGCTAATGAGGTTTTCGCTTGACCCTGACGTTACGTCAGGCAGCAGAGTAGCGGACCTGGCCACAGAGAGGAGCAGTCATGTTAATTCAGGTGGGAGAGCTGGCGAAGCGCGCCGGAATGACGGTGCGTACGCTGCATCATTATGAACAGACGGGGCTGTTAACGCCTTCGGCCAGAAGCGAGGCGGGCTATCGGCTCTATAACCTGTCCGCGGTTCAGCGCCTGCATATGATAAAGGCGCTGGCGCAGGCCGGGCTGACGCTCGCCACCATCAAGGACTATCTCGATCGGCAAACGCTGTCGCTACCCGAGCTGCTGACGCAGCAGATAGAGACGCTCAACGCCCAATTGCGCGATGTCGGCAGGCTGCGCGACCGGCTGTTGGTGCTGCGCGAGGCGCTGGCGGGCGGCAATGAACCCGATCTGGAGTCCTGGCTACAGACGCTGGAGTTAATGAAAATGTACGATCGTTGGTTTAGTCAACAGGAGTTAGCCGCGCTGCCGTTCGCGGCACAGGATGAACAGCGCGCGCAGGCGTGGCGCGAGCTAACAGAGGAGGTGCAGACGCTGATGGCGAGCGGCTGCCCGACGGACAGTCCGCAGGCGATGAGTCTGGCGACGCGCTGGATGGAGCGCCTGGAGCAGGATACGGCAGGGCGCCCGGAGTTTCTGACCCGCCTGAACGAGATGCATGCCGCCGAGCCGCAAATGGTTGAACAGACCGGCGTCACCCCGGCCATCATCGCCTTTGTCACCGAGGCCTTTGCCGAAAGCAAACTGGCCATCTGGGCGCGTTACCTCGACGACGAGGAGATGGCGTTCACCCGCCGGCACTATTTCGACCGGCTACAGGAGTGGCCTGCGCTGGTGGCGAAGCTGCATCAGGCGTGCCGGGAGGGCGTAGCGCCGGACTCGGCGTCGGGTCAGGCGCTGGCCCGGGCGTGGCTTGAACTGTTTCAGTCCTACGCCGGTACCCGGCCGCAGACGTTGCAGAAGTTTCGTCGGGCAATGGAGCAGGAGCCGCATTTGATGAAGGGCACCTGGATGACGCCGGCGGTGCTGAGCTGGCTGCAGCAGGCGACCGGAGCCTTGATGCGGCAGGCGCAGGGGCCTGCCGCCGGGTGATCACAGGTCAGCCAGCGCGGCCTGACGATCGGGGTAGAAGCTCAGGCGTCCGGGCAGCGGCTTGACGCCGGCGCGCGCTAACGTGCGCAGCGGCTGAAACTCGAGGTTAGATACGCGCAATTCACAGCCTTCCGGCAGCTTGTTCACAAAGCGCTGGAAGGCATCTAGACCACCGGCGTCGAGAACCGGCACCGCGTCCCATTTCAGCACCACGATGCGCTTGCCGGCGATCCGGGTCTCCAGGTCGTTGAACAAGCCTTCGGCGGCGGCAAAGAACAGCGGCCCAATCACCCGCAGCACCAGCACATCGTCTGGCACCTCGACGTTGACCGGCGCCAGATGGGTCATGCGCGCGATACGGCGCATAAACAACAGCGAGGCCAGCACGATCCCGACGCTGATGGCAATCACCATATCAAACAGCACCGTCAGCGACATGCACATCAGCATCACCACGATGTCGTCTTTCGGTGCGTGGCGCAGCAGGTTGATCACTTTATGCGCCTCGCTCATATTCCATGCCACCATCAGCAGCAGGGCGGCCATCGCCGACAGCGGCAGCCAGGAGAGCAGCGGGGCGAGGATCAGCAGCGCCAGGATCACCAGCAGGGCGTGGATCACGGCGGCAACCGGCGATGTGGCGCCGGCGCGGACGTTCGCCGCCGAGCGGGCAATCGCCGCGGTGGCAGTGATCCCGCCGAAGAACGGCGCAACGATGTTGCCCAGCCCCTGGCCAATCAGCTCGCTATTGGCTTTATGCTTGGTACCGGTCATGCCATCGAGCACCACCGCGCACAGCAGAGACTCAATGGCGCCGAGCATCGCCATGGAGAAGGCGGCAGGCAGCAGGGCCTGCAGCGAGGCCCAGCTCAGGGTAAAGTTTGAGCCCGGCATATCCCAGGGGAGTACCAGCTGCGGCAGCAGCTGTGGAATACCGTTGCCCTGAGTGCCGTCTGCCAGCTGATAGTGGAACTGCGAGCCAATTGTGGCGACATCGCCGCCGAGCAAATTAACCACCAGCATCACCGCGCAGCCAGCCAGCAGCGCCGGAAGGTGGCCCGGCAGACGGATACCCAGCCGCGGCCAGAGGATCAAGGTGCCAAGGGTGACGACGCCGATGGCTGCATCGCCGGGGTTAATCGTTGGCAGGGCCATCGCCAGCGCCGCCACTTTCTGCAGGTAATGCTCCGGCACATGGGGCATCTGCAGGCCGAGGAAGTCTTTAATCTGCATGGTACCGATGGTGATACCGATCCCGGAGGTGAAACCGAGAGTCACCGACAGCGGGATATATTCGATCAGACGGCCAAAGCGCGCCAGACCAAAGAGAATTAAAAAGACCCCCGACATCAGCGTCGCCACCAGTAGCCCCGCCAGACCAAACTGCTGGGAAACCGGATAGAGGATCACCACAAAGGCGGCGGTCGGACCGGAAACGCTAAAGCGCGACCCGCCGGTTAAGGCGATCACAATCCCTGCCACCGCTGAAGTATAGAGGCCGTACTGCGGCGGCACACCGCTGCCAATCGCCAGCGCCATCGCCAGCGGAATCGCAATGATCCCGACGGTGATCCCGGCGATCAGGTCGCGGGTAAAGCGGGCGGTGGTGTACTTTTCTTTCCAACAAGCGTCGATGAGGGCGCGGAAAGGCATCACATGTGAGGAAAATAATCTGTTCACAATAATGTTTCATCCATGAGCGCATCATCTGTCAACTAAATGGCAGGTGAAGGAGGCATTGGTCATTTCCACGTCATCCTTCGGGATGCCTCTGTGTTGGCTGCGTTCATTTACCCCGGTCACGTACTGCCTGTACGCTCCCGGGGATTCATTCACTTGCCGCCTTGACGCATGCCGAATGATTTTGTGGAAGAATTAAAAATTCAGAGACAAAAAAACCCGCCGCAGCGGGTTTTTATGCTCGGCTCGATTAATGTTCGAACATAGCAGAGATAGATTCTTCATTGCTGATACGGCGAATAGCTTCAGCCAGCATACCGGAGAGCGTCAGAGTACGCACTTTATCCAGCGCTTTAATTTCGGGTGCCAGCGGAATGGTATCGCAAACGACAAATTCATCAATCACAGAGTTTTTGATGTTCTGGATAGCGTTACCGGAGAAGATCGGGTGCGTGGCGTAAGCGAATACGCGTTTCGCGCCACGCTCTTTCAGCGCTTCTGCCGCTTTACACAGGGTGCCGCCGGTGTCGATCATATCGTCGACCATCACGCAGTCACGACCAGCCACGTCGCCGATGATATGCATCACCTGGGAGACGTTGGCGCGCGGACGGCGCTTGTCGATGATAGCCATATCGGTATCATTCAGCAGTTTAGCGATAGCGCGGGCACGCACGACGCCGCCGATGTCCGGAGAAACCACAATCGGGTTGTCCAGGTTCAGCTGCAGCATATCTTCCAGCAGGATTGGGCTGCCGAACACGTTATCAACTGGCACATCGAAGAAGCCCTGGATCTGTTCTGCGTGCAGGTCAACGGTCAGCACGCGGTCAACGCCGACGCTGGACAGGAAATCCGCCACCACTTTCGCGGTGATTGGCACACGAGCAGAACGAACACGACGGTCCTGGCGAGCATAACCGAAGTAAGGGATAACGGCGGTGATACGACCTGCCGAAGCACGACGCAGAGCATCAACCATAACAACCAGTTCCATCAGGTTGTCATTGGTGGGAGCACAAGTGGACTGGATGATGAAAATATCACCACCGCGTACGTTTTCATTGATTTGTACGCTGACTTCGCCGTCGCTAAAACGACCTACAGCGGCGTCGCCAAGAGATGTGTACAGGCGGTTGGCAATACGTTGTGCTAGTTCCGGGGTGGCGTTACCAGCAAAAAGCTTCATATCAGGCACGAGAAGAACCTCAGGCATGCGTCCAGTGGTGGATGAGTGGGCCAATAATGTGCGGGCTGGCGCCATTCGATCCAGTCGGTGTATTTAAAGAGCACGATGCAACGTCTGGAACAGGGTGACGTTGTCACCGTAACTCAATTTCCCCGGTTGACTCGTTATCGTTGCGCCATCACGGCGCAGGATTCAGAGCAGGGCCTGCTTGAGCGGCGAGAGGTTAACTCCGCGCGCTACAAAGCCATTTAGCCATGCCGGGGCAGTGTCCAGCACCTGACGGGCAGCGGATTCGGTGTTAAATTCAGCAAACACACAGGCCCCTGTGCCGGTCAGGCGTGACGGCGCATATTCTAACAGCCAGGAAAGCGCTGCATCAACCTCGCGAAAACGTTTTCTTGCGATAAGCTCGCAATCGTTGCTGAATTCACAATTTAATAACGTATTAATTGACCGGCGCGGGGTATTTCGTGGTAGCTCCGGATCGCGAAAAATGACTGGCGTCGGAATACTGACCCCCGGGTGCGCCACCAGGTACCATTTTTCCTCGGGCTCCACCGGCGTCAGAATTTCGCCGACTCCTTCGGCAAAGGCGGCATGACCGCGCACGAAGACCGGCACATCGGCCCCCAGCTGAAGGCCCAGGGTCGCCAGCTCCTCTTCCGAGAGACCGCAGCCCCAGAGATGGTTGAGCGCCACCAGCACGGTGGCGGCATTGGATGAGCCGCCGCCCAGGCCGCCGCCCATCGGCAGGCGCTTGTCGACACTGATATCGGCGCCGCTACCCGCCGGCAGGCGGTCGCTTTCGCTGGCGGCACGCATCAGCAGACGCGCAGCGCGAACGATCAGGTTCTCCTCGTCCGGCACGCCGGCCACCGGCGTCAGCAGGCGCAGTTGACCGTCAGTTCGCGGTTCGATGGTCAAGGTGTCGCCATAGTCGAGAAACTGAAACAGCGTCTGCAGGGTATGGTAGCCATCGGCCCGCTGGCCGGTGATATATAAAAACAGATTCAGTTTTGCAGGAGAGGGCCAGCGGCTCATCATTTCACGATCCAGTTATCCATCTTCAGCTTGATGCGCTGAGCGCCATTGTTCAGCTCGACATTAGACGGCAGGGCTGGCTGGGTATCGCTGGTGTAGCCGCCGTAGGTGACGTGCCAGGTTTTGCCATTTTGCGTGTAGTTAAGTTCACGCAGACGGTACTGATCGTCCAGCGAATAGTCGGTGGCGTCGCCCGGCAGGCCGATGATCCACTGGCGCAGGCTGTTCAGCGGGATCGGCATCCCGGTCAGGCGGCCGATCATCTCTTCGGCATCGGTGGCGGTGTAGGTCTGGCCTTTGTTATCGATCAGCTGCACGCTGCCTGGCTGCGCGGTCAGCGACAGCTCGGTGCTGCCCAGCGGGTTGGTCAGCAGCAGGCGATAGCGGTCCTGGCCGGTCTGTTGCCAGAAGAAGCGAGCATAGACTTTTTGCTCATCGGAAAGATAGGCAAACGCCCCGCGAGTCTGGAACTGGTTGAGGCTGCGAACAGCCTGCTGGTGCTGACGCCACTGCGGCGAATCCGGGCTTTTGCCAGGCCCTTGCGGCGTATGAAGAGAACAGGCGGTGAGGACGAGGCTGGCCAGCGGCAGCAAGCGGAACAGTCGATTCATAATGATGACAAATCCTTGATGTCTACAGGGAAAAACGGCGGCAGGGGAACAGCGGGCCGATTTGTGTAGCAGGTTACATTTATAACCCTTAATGCTAGCGTCGCCGGGCGATAGCGTCTACGTTCAAGTTGTCTGAAATCAAAAAATTAACGTTAATGGCGGTCTTGCTTTGGCTATTACTCCAAAAGGGGAGCCTCTCTTTTATTGATTACGCGCATCCTGTATGATGCACTCAGACTAACCTTAGCAACGCTGGTACTACTCCCTCACAATGACCCTTTTAGCTCTTGGCATCAATCACAAAACAGCGCCGGTCGACCTGCGAGAACGCGTGACGTTTTCGCCGGAAACGCTCGATCAGGCGCTGGAGAGCTTGCTGGCTCAGCCGATGGTGCAGGGTGGGGTAGTGCTGTCGACCTGCAACCGCACGGAACTCTATCTCAGCGTCGAAGAGCAGGACAATCTGCAGGAAGCGCTGATCCGCTGGCTGTGCAACTATCACGGCCTCAACGAAGAAGACCTGCGTAAGAGCCTCTACTGGCACCAGGATAATGACGCCGTCAGCCATCTGATGCGCGTCGCCAGCGGCCTCGATTCGCTGGTGCTGGGCGAGCCGCAGATCTTCGGCCAGGTGAAAAAAGCGTTTGCTGATTCCAGCCGCGGTCATCTTAACGTCAGCGAACTGGAGCGGATGTTCCAGAAATCGTTCTCGGTGGCAAAGCGTGTGCGTACCGAAACCGATATCGGCGCCAGCGCCGTTTCCGTCGCGTTCGCCGCCTGTACCCTGGCGCGGCAAATCTTTGAATCGCTCTCCAGCGTCACCGTGTTACTGGTCGGCGCCGGTGAAACCATCGAACTGGTGGCGCGCCATCTTCGCGAACATCACGTGCGCAAAATGGTGATTGCCAACCGCACCCGCGAACGCGCCCAGGCGCTGGCGGACGAAGTGGGCGCCGAGGTGATTGCCCTCAGCGATATCGACGAACGGCTGAAAGAGGCCGACATTATTATCAGCTCCACCGCCAGCCCGCTGCCGATCATCGGCAAAGGCATGGTGGAGCGCGCGCTTAAGGCGCGGCGTAACCAGCCGATGCTGCTGGTGGATATCGCCGTTCCGCGCGATGTCGAACCGGAGGTCGGCAAACTGGCCAACGCCTACCTTTACAGCGTCGACGATCTGCAAAACATCATTCAGCATAACCTGGCGCAGCGTAAAGCCGCGGCGGTGCAGGCGGAATCGATCGTCGAGCAGGAGACCAGCGAATTTATGGCCTGGCTGCGCGCGCAGAGCGCCAGCGAGACGATTCGCGAATACCGTTCTCAGTCTGAGCAGGTCCGTGAGGAGCTGACCGCGAAGGCGCTGGCCGCGCTGGAGCAGGGCGGTGATGCCCAGGAAATTATGCAGGATCTGGCCCGCAAGCTGACCAACCGCCTGATCCACGCGCCAACCAAATCTCTTCAGCAGGCCGCCCGTGACGGGGACGACGAACGCCTGCATATTCTGCGCAACAGCCTCGGGCTGGAATAGCGCACCTTTCTCTTATTTTCAGGACAGGGTGAATTCACGCCTATGAAGTCTTCTATTGTTGCCAAACTGGAAGCGTTGTACGAGCGCCATGAAGAAGTGCAGGCGCTGCTCGGCGATGCCGCGACGATTGCCGATCAGGATAAATTCCGCGCGTTGTCGCGGGAATATGCTCAACTGAGCGATGTGGCGCGCTGCTATACCGACTGGCGTCAGGTGCAGGAGGATATCGAAACTGCGCAGATGATGCTCGACGATCCGGAGATGCGCGAAATGGCGCAGGAAGAGCTGCGTGACGCCAAAGAAAAAGGCGACCAGCTGGAGCAACAACTGCAGGTACTGCTGCTGCCGAAAGATCCCGATGACGAGCGTAACGCTTTCGTGGAAGTGCGCGCCGGAACCGGCGGCGACGAAGCGGCGCTGTTTGCCGGCGATCTGTTCCGCATGTACAGCCGCTACGCCGAATCGCGCCGCTGGCAGGTGGAGATCCTCAGCGCCAACGAAGGTGAACACGGCGGATTCAAAGAGGTGATCGCCAAATTCAGCGGCGACGGCGTTTACGGTCGGCTGAAATTTGAATCCGGCGGCCATCGCGTGCAGCGTGTGCCGGCCACCGAATCGCAGGGGCGTATTCATACCTCCGCCTGCACCGTGGCGGTGATGCCGGAGCTGCCGGAAGCCGAAATGCCGGACATTAACCCGGCGGATCTGCGCATCGATACTTTCCGCTCCTCCGGCGCGGGCGGTCAGCACGTCAACACCACCGACTCAGCTATCCGTATTACTCACCTGCCGACCGGCATCGTGGTGGAGTGTCAGGACGAACGTTCCCAGCATAAAAACAAAGCCAAGGCGTTGTCAGTGCTGGGGGCGCGTATCCGCGCCGCCGAAGTGGCCAAGCGTCAGCAGGCGGAAGCCTCCACGCGCCGTAACCTGCTGGGCAGCGGCGATCGTAGCGACCGTAACCGCACTTACAATTTCCCACAGGGGCGCGTGACCGACCACCGCATCAACCTGACGCTTTATCGTCTGGATGAAACCATGGAAGGCAAACTCGATATGCTGATTGAGCCAATTGTTCAGGAATATCAGGCCGATCAGCTGGCGGCGCTGTCCGAGCAGGAATGATGACCTTTCAGGCCTGGCTGCAGCAGGCGATCGCCCGGCTGCGTGAAAGCGACAGCCCGCGACGCGATGCCGAGATCCTGCTGGGACATGTTACCGGCCGGGCGCGCACCTGGATTTTGGCCTTCGGCGAAACGACGCTGTCCGCTGACGAGGCGACGACGCTGGAGGCGCTCCTGCAGCGACGTCAGCGCGGAGAACCTATTGCCCACCTGATTGGGCAGCGTGAGTTCTGGTCGCTGCCGCTGTTCGTCTCCCCGGCGACGCTGATCCCCCGACCGGATACCGAGTGTCTGGTGGAGCAGGCGCTGGCGCGACTGCCTGCCGTGCCGTGCCGTATTCTCGACCTCGGCACCGGGACCGGCGCCATTGCTCTGGCGCTGGCCAGCGAGCGTCCGGATTGCGAGGTCACCGCGGTGGATGTGATGCCGGACGCCGTGGCGCTGGCATTGCGCAATGCCGCTCATCTGGACATCGCTAACGTGACGATACGGCAAAGCGACTGGTTTAGCGCGCTGGCCGGGCAGCGTTTTGCCATGATCGTCAGTAATCCACCCTATATCGACGGCGCCGACCCGCATCTCGCCGAGGGCGATGTGCGCTTTGAGCCGTTGACGGCGCTGGTTGCTGCCGATCAGGGGCTGGCGGATCTGGCGCAGATTATCCGCGAGGGACGGCAGTATCTGCTGCCCGGCGGCTGGATGCTGCTGGAGCATGGCTGGACCCAGGGCGAGGCGGTTCGCGCCCTGTTCCGCGAAGCGGGCTATCTCGACGTCGCGACCTGTCGCGACTATGGCGACAATGAACGTCTGACTCTCGGACGTTTACCCGACATGGAGAACGTTGGCTGATGAACTTATTCACGGCTGTCCTCTACCTGCACATCGCCAGCGTGGTGGTGTCGGTAGGATTGTTCGTTTTACGTTACTGGTGGATGTATCATCAGAGCCCGCTGCTGAACCAGCGGTGGGTGCGAATTGCGCCGCACTGCAGCGATACGCTGCTGTTTCTCAGCGGTGCGGGTTTAATGGCGATAACGCACTACCTGCCGTTCACCGAAGACGGCGCATGGCTGACTGAAAAGCTGTTTGGCGTTATCATTTACATCGCATTAGGTTTTATCGCGCTGGGCCGCCGTCGTCCGCGCAGCCAGCAGAGCCGTTTTATCGCGTTCCTGCTGGCGCTGGTGGTGTTGTTTATTATCATTCAACTCGCCATCACAAGAATACCGATACTGGGGTAGGGCATGGGGTCATTAGCGGATTTCGAATTTAACAAAGCGCCATTGTGTGATGGCATGGTCCTCATTTCTGAACAGGTCCGCGACGATTTTCCGTCGCGTTTTGTCGAGGAAGAGCTGCAGCGGCTGCTGCGCCTCGCGCAGGAGGAGATTGCGCCGTCGTGGGACCAGGAACGCCAGATAGAACGCCTGCTGGCGCTGTTTTACGACGAGTGGGGCTTTGGCGCTTCGCAGGGCATTTATCGTCTTTCCGACGCGTTATGGCTGGATAAAGTGCTGGTCAACCGTCAGGGGAGCGCGGTGTCGTTAGGCGCGATCCTGCTGTGGATCGCCCAGCGCCTGGCGCTGCCGGTGGTGCCGGTGATCTTCCCGACCCAAATGCTGTTGCGTGCGGATCCGGAAACCAGCGAAGAGATGTGGCTGATTAATCCGTTTAACGGCGAGACCCTCGACGAACATACCCTGGAGGTATGGCTGAAGGGCAACATCGGGCCGGTGGCGGAACTGTTTAATGAAGATCTCGACGAAGCGGATAACGCCGAGGTGATCCGCAAGCTGCTGGACACCCTGAAGTCGGCGCTGATGGAAGAGCGGCAGATGGAGCTGGCTCTGCGCGCCAGCGAAGCGCTGCTGCAGTTTAACCCGGAAGATCCGTATGAGATCCGCGACCGCGGGCTGATATACGCCCAGCTGGACTGCGATCACGTGGCGCTGTTGGATCTGAGCTATTTCGTTGAGCAGTGCCCGGAGGATCCGATCAGTGAGATGATCCGCGCGCAGATCAACACGATTTCGCACAAACAAATTACATTGCATTAGTCTGGAACCATTCCGGTTACACCCTGATAAGGCGAACTTATGAAACAAAAAGTGGTTAGCATTGGTGATATCAACGTAGCAAACGACCTGCCGTTCGTGCTGTTCGGCGGGATGAACGTGCTGGAGTCGCGCGATCTGGCGATGCGCATCTGTGAACATTACGTCACCGTTACGCAGAAGCTTGGCATCCCCTACGTCTTCAAAGCCTCCTTTGATAAAGCCAACCGTTCCTCCATCCACTCCTATCGTGGTCCGGGTCTGGAAGAAGGGATGAAGATTTTCCAGGAGCTGAAGCAGACCTTTGGCGTGAAAATCATCACCGACGTTCATGAAGCCAGCCAGGCGCAGCCGGTGGCTGACGTGGTGGACGTGATCCAGCTTCCGGCCTTCCTCGCGCGCCAGACTGACCTGGTGGAAGCGATGGCCAAAACCGGGGCGGTGATCAACGTCAAGAAGCCGCAGTTCGTCAGCCCGGGTCAGATGGGCAATATCGTCGATAAGTTTATCGAAGGCGGTAACGACAAAGTGATCCTCTGCGACCGCGGCGCTAACTTCGGTTACGACAACCTGGTCGTGGATATGCTCGGCTTCGGCGTGATGAAGAAAGCCTCCAACAACTCGCCGGTTATCTTCGACGTCACCCACGCGCTGCAGTGCCGCGACCCGTTTGGCGCTGCCTCCGGCGGTCGCCGCGCGCAGGTGAGCGAGCTGGCCCGCGCCGGTATGGCGGTAGGTATCGCCGGTCTGTTTATCGAAGCGCATCCGGATCCGGACCACGCGAAATGCGACGGCCCGTCCGCGCTGCCGCTGGATAAACTGGAGCCGTTCCTCAAGCAGATGAAAGCGATTGACGATCTGGTGAAAAGCTTCGACGAGCTGGATACCAGCAAGTAAGCCTGAACGCATCACAGAAAAAGCCTGCCGGTGTTAACACCGGCAGGCTTTTTTTTCGCCCGGACTCCGCCGGGCGGGTAAGCGGGGTCAGGCGAAAATGGTCATCAGATAGGCGGCGAACAGCGCCAGGTGGGCCGCGCCGTTCAGCACATTGGTGCGCCCGGTGGAGAAGGAGATATGGCACAGCACCAGCGAGGCGACCATCACCACCATCTCCGGGGCGCCAAGGCCAAAGCGCAGCTCATTGCCGGTCAGGAAGGCGATGAGGGTGACCACCGGGACCGTCAGCGAGATGGTGGCCAGTACGGAGCCGAAAAACAGGTTCATCGCCCGCTGTACCTGATTGTTGAGCACCGCTTTGAGGGCGCCAAGGCCTTCCGGCGACAGGATCAGCAGGGCCACCAGGAAGCCGGTAAAGGCCACCGGGGCGTTCATGCTGGTCAACAGCGTTTCCAGCGGATTGGCGTTCATTTTGGTGACCGCGATCACTGCCACCAGGTGCACCAGCAGCCAGGCGGTATGCCACCCGCTGCTGTGGGCAGACGGTTTACCGTGGTGCGGGTCGTCATCGTCGCTGTCGTCTTCATGCTCATAAACAAACAGACTCTGATGGGTTTTGGTTTGAATCAGCAGGAAAACGCCGTACATGGCCGCCGAGATCACCGCCACCAACAGCGATTGCCCGGTGCTGAAGTTTGCGCCCGGCAGCGCCATCGGAAACACCAGCACGATAATCGCCAGCGGAAACAGGGCGATAAGATACTGCTTAATGCCGAACAGATTCATATATTGGGTGGCAAATTTACGCCCGCCCAGCAGCAGAGAGAAACCGACCAGACCGCCGGTGACGATCATAATAATGGAGTAGAGCGTATCACGCATCAGGGTCGGCGCGGCGTCGCCGGTGGCCATTAAGGCGGAGATCAGACTGACCTCAAGGATAACCACCGACAGACTGAGGATCAGGGAGCCATAGGGTTCGCCCAGGCGGTGGGCGAGGACGTCGGCGTGGCGGACCACGCTGAAGGCGCTGCTTAGAATACCGACCAGCGCGAGGATATTAATTGCGATAACCACTGGCAGTGACTGGCTGCTGCCCCAGAAAAACAGCACCGCCAGCGCCAGCACCGGAAAGACGAGGGAAGACTCCTTATGGCGGGTTTTTACCGCCTCATGTGCATGGGTCATGAACCATCTCCATTTATGCAGGTGTTATAATTATAAAAACGTAGGGCGGTAAAGTAACAGATTTTGATAAATTACCGCTGGTTTTTTACTTAAATTTACGGGTATCGAGTGATATCTTGATTAGTTTATTATAATTTATGTTTACCACTATTTAGTTCTTACTATTCAGATAATTACTAAAATAATTTTTCTGCTCATTTTGATCTTGATAGCCAGCCGCTTGCGTACCAGACTTAAATTTAATGCTCAAACAGGAGGTCAGTATGCCCTATCGCAATAAACAAGAACTCCCCGACAGCGTTCAGCATGTTCTGCCTGCTCATGCGCAGGAAATTTATAAAGAAGCGTTTAACAGCGCCTGGGATCAATATAAAGATAAAGATGAGCGGCGCGATGACGCCAGCCGCGAAGAGACGGCGCACAAAGTCGCCTGGGCGGCGGTGAAGAACAGTTACGAGAAAGGCGATGATGATAAGTGGCATAAGAAAAAATAATTGCTGACGCCGCTTTTATGCTTGCCAGCGCCCCGCTGATTGCTTATTGAAGGATAAAGCTGGATAATATTTCAGCAATATTGACGGATGCATGAGACGAACGCCGGGAAGCGGGCAGTGGCGGAGGTAGTAAACAGTGTTAACTCGTGATTTCTTAATGAATGCGGATTGTAAGACAGCGTTTGGCGCTATTGAGGAATCGCTACTCTGGTCGGCAGAACAACGTGCAGCCTCGCTGGCGGCGACGCTGGCCTGCCGCCCGGATGATGGCTCAGTATGGATCTTTGGCTACGGTTCGCTTATCTGGAACCCGGCGCTCAATTATCGCGAGTCCTGCACCGGTACGCTGCCGGGCTGGCATCGTGCGTTTTGCCTGCGGTTGACCGCCGGGCGCGGTAGCGCCTGCCAGCCGGGCCGCATGCTGGCTCTCAAAGAGGGCGGCCGAACCACCGGCGTCGCCTATCGTTTGCCTGACGACACGCTGGAAGAAGAACTGACCCTGCTGTGGAAGCGGGAGATGATCACCGGCTGCTATCTGCCTACCTGGTGCAAGCTGGAGCTGGATGACGGACGGACGGTGAATGCCCTGGTGTTTATTATGGATCCGCGCCACCCACTGTTTGAACCGGATACCAGCGCCCAGGTTATCGCCCCGCTGATCGCCCGGGCCAGCGGGCCGCTCGGCACCAACGCCCAGTATCTGTTTTCGCTGGAACAGGCGCTAAGCAAGTTGGGGATGCACGACGCCAGTCTCGATGACCTGGTGGCCAGCGTACGCGCGCTGTTGGGCGAGAGTCCGACGCCGGGCCTGGCCTGAGCGCGCGCAAAAGAAAAACGCCCGGCATGGCCGGGCGTCCGATTGCTGACCAGTAAGGAAAAAGCGTGGTTTTTCCTTACTGGTGGTTATCAGCCGAAAATCAATAAATTGATTTTCCCTGTTATTTTTCTGGTGCAATCTGCAAGTACAATGATTGCATGAGGTTTGTCATGAATCTCACGCCCGGCACGGCCGGGCGTGTGTTCTGATAGTAACTGTCAGGCCGGAACGTAGCTGATGGAGTGCTCCAGTGACTGGCTGTGACTGTCGATAAGCACGTTCCAGGTGCCGCTGTAGGGCACCGTCAGATAGGCGCTATCCCGATCCTGCACGCTCAGAATATCCGCATGGCTATCGCCCGGGACCTTCGCGCTCATTAGATGAATATGGCAGCGCTCTGAACACCGCACCACCAGTGTGTCACCACCAAATAACGTCAAACTTGCTTTAACCATCGCCATTTTTGTACCCCGTTTCTGTCCCGCTACAGCATCCTGCCCACCCAGTCCTCGCGTGATATTGTTCACACTTTGCTCTGTGCATCACACCAAACGGCGCGGGCCGGGATGCTGATTTTGATCAAAAAAAGGGATAAAGATTAAACAAAAATGACGTTGTTCCTGAAAGCATTCAGCTAACGTTTTTTTTGTCTCTTCAAGCGCCAATACGTGACATTTCATCCCGTTCGACGGCCTACCTTCAGAAGGTCAGCACTTTATCTGCCGCCAGCGTCCACTGGGCCAGCTCAACCAGAGTACCGACCTCCACGCCGTCAATCAGCGGTAGCGCGCTGACGCCGCGGCCGTCCGCGCAGGTTTTGCACAACTTCACCGGCACCTGCTGGGCGGTGAGGATCTCCAGCATCTGCTGCACATTGTATCCTTCCGCCGGCTTCTGCCCGCGCAGCCCGGCGGTGACGGCGTCGGACATCAGAAACAGCTTGAGATCGAGGTCGGACTGTTGCTCGCGCAGGGCAATGGCCAGGCGCAGGCTGTTGAACAGGGATTCGCTGCCATAGGCGGCGCCGTTGGCGATAATCACAATACGTTGCATACAAACTCCTTCTTAAAGGCACGGTTATTGCTTTACCGCAGTATAAAGCGTTAACCCGGAGGAGGGGTATGAATAATACGACTGGTCACGCGCACGATGAGACGGCCTGGCTGCAGCTGGCGCGTCGCCTGCAAAAACAACAGCTTCAGCAGCTTAGCCAACTGGGAGAACTGGCCAGCCAGCTCAGCGCGCTGGTGCATATGCTGCAGTGTGAGCGCGGGGCATCGAATATTTTTCTTTGCTCGGGCGGCCAACTGTATGCGGCGGAGTGTCGGGCGGGCGGGGCGCTGGTTGATGAGCGGTTAGCGCTGTTCTATGCCAGCCTCGAACGGGCACGTACGGTCGCCGGCAGCGCGCTGTGCTGGCGCATTGCCAGGGCGGTTGGCGATCTGCTGCAGCTTCCGGCGCTGCGTGAGCAGATCGCCCGCCGGCAGATTGCCGCGGAAGCCGCGACGGAGCAGTTCAGCCGTGTCATCCGCCATCTGCTGAATATCGTCCCGCAGCTCAATGACAGCATTGACGATCCGCCGGTGGCCGGCCGCATGGTCGCGCTGTACAGCTTTATGCAGGGTAAAGAGCTGGTGGGTCAGGAGCGCGCGCTGGGCGCTCTGGGCTTTACCCGCGGCGAGTTCAGCGACAGCCTGCGCCAGCAGCTGGTGGACCGTATTGACGGTCAGCAGCCCTGCTTCGACAGCTTTCAGGCGCTGGGCAGCCCGGCGACCGTCCAGCTGTTTATCACCCAATGCCAGGCCGGCCTGGACATTGAGCAGCTGCGGCGGATCGCCTGCACCCGCCAGCCGGCCGCCGACGGCGGGGAAACGGCGCTGCGCTGGTTTGGCCTGCAAACCCAGAGGCTTGAACACCTGCGCGAAGTGGAAGAGCAATTGATCGACGATCTGCTGAACGCCACCGACACGCTGTTAGTGGACGACGCGCCTGGCTGGCTGCCCGGCGAGGAAGTCGATACCCTGACGCCGCATCTGGATAAACAGCTGCTGCCGCTGGTGCGCCAGCAGGCCTATGAGCTACAGCAGCTCTCCAGCCAGCTGGCCTCGCTGAAAGACGCGCTCGAAGAACGCAAGCTGATAGAAAAAGCGAAAAGCCTGCTGATGACGCACCAGGGAATGCAGGAGGAGCAGGCCTGGCAGACGCTGCGCAAGATGGCCATGGACAAAAACCAGCGCATGGTTGAGATAGCCCGCGCGCTGCTGATGGTGAAGGCGATTTGGCCGCTAACACCAAAGGAGTAGATGCACAATCGATGGGCATTCTTTGCCTGCCGGCGGTGCACTTTTACGTGAAAAACCGGCCAACGTTGGGAAAAAGCCTGCCAGCGCGCGATTGCCAAAGCTGGCATCCCGTTTGCATTACTTATTGAGTGAATAAAAGTCCGGACAACGAACCAATGGCGGTTCGGGTGTCCGTGGATAAAGGCGTCCTGCAGTGCGTATGCACTGTCGGACGCTTTTTTTTTGCGCGTGGTGGAGCGGATATGAGCGACAAGTTTTCAATTTCCCGGCGGCGCTTGCTGCAGGCAGGGGCCGCGCTGGGCGGCGCGATGCTGCTGCCGGGGGTGATGCAGGCCGCATGGGCCGGCGGATCGGACAAACCGGAGCAAACCCGCGTGCGGGTCGGATTTATTCCGCTGACCGATTGCGCGCCGCTGGCTATCGCCGCGGCGAAGGGGTTTGACAAAAAGTATGGCATCACCCTGGTGGCGAGTAAGGAAGCCAGCTGGGCGGCGGTGCGCGACAAGCTGGTGGCCGGCGAGCTGGACGCGGCGCATATTCTCTACGGCCTGCTGTACGGTCTTGAACTGGGGATCGCCAGCAAGCCGCAGGCGATGGCTAATCTGATGACCCTCAACCGCAATGGTCAGGCCATCACCCTCTCCAGCGAACTGCAGGAGAAAGGGGTAACCGACCTCGGCGGGCTGAAACGGCTGATCGACCGCAGCGCGCCGGGCAGCTACACCTTCGCCCATACCTTTCCCACCGGCACCCATGCCATGTGGCTCTACTACTGGCTGGCGAGCGCCGGCATCGATCCCTTTAACGATGTGCGCACCGTCGTGGTGCCGCCGCCGCAGATGGTGATGAACATGCGCATCGGCAATATGAGCGGCTTTTGCGTCGGCGAGCCGTGGAACGCGCGCGCCATTAACGACCGCATTGGCTTCACCGCGGCCACTTCCCAGGATATCTGGCCCGAGCATCCGGAAAAGGTGCTGGGCACCCGTCGCGACTGGGTGGAACGTAACCCGAACACCGCCCGCGCGCTGGTGGCGGCCCTGATGGAGGCGCAGCGCTGGATCGCCGCCTCGCCGGAGAACACTCAGGAGACGGCCCGCCTGCTCGCCAGACGCGGCTGGCTCAATACCAAGGAACAGTACCTCACCGGCCGGATGCTGGGGGAGTATGACAACGGTCTCGGCCGCCGCTGGCAGGATGCCCATCCGATGCGCTTCTGGGCCGGGGGCGAGGTGAGTTTCCCCTGGCTGTCGGACGGAATGTGGTTCCTCACCCAGTTCCGCCGCTGGGGGTTGCTGAAGCAGGCTCCGGATTACCTCGCGGTGGCGTCGCGCATTAACCGCATCGACGTCTGGCAGGCTGCCGCCCAGGCGGTCGGCGGGATCAGCACCCCGGCAGCCACGATGCGCAGCAGCACACTGATGGACGGTACGGTCTGGAACGGGTCTGACCCGGAAGGCTACGCCCGCCATTTTGCCATTCAACGTAAGGGGGCATGAGATGAAGCAGGCACAACGTAAGCAACCGGTCGTCAGCGTGGAGAACGCGCCTGGCGAAGTGATTATCCTGCCGCCGGTGCAGGTCCGGCGCACCACGCCAACCGTCACGCGCTGGCTGCGTGAGCTCATTCAGCGCCTGCTGCCCCCGTTGTTGGGGTTGGGGGTGCTGCTGCTGGCCTGGCAGCTGGCGGCGATGCACAGCAAAGGTTTTCCCACGCCGCTGAGCACGCTGGACTCGGCGCTGACGCTGTTTGCCGATCCGTTCTATCAGGACGGGCCCAATGACATGGGCATCGGCTGGAACGTGCTGGCCTCCCTGCAGCGCGTGGCGGTGGGCTTCGGCCTGGCGGCGCTGGCGGGCATTCCGCTGGGGTTTTTGATCGGCCGTTCGCTGTTCTTCGCCCGCATGTTTAATCCGCTGATTGCCCTGCTGCGCCCGGTCAGCCCGCTGGCCTGGCTGCCGATTGGCCTGCTGCTGTTCCAGAAGGCGGAGCCGGCCTCCAGCTGGACCATTTTTATCTGCTCCATCTGGCCGATGGTGATCAACACCGCGGAAGGCGTGCGGCGGATCCCGCAGGACTATCTCAACGTCGCCCGCGTCCTCCAGCTCTCAGAGTGGACGGTGATGCGCAAAATTCTCTTTCCGGCGGTGCTGCCGGCGGTGCTCACCGGCGTGCGTCTCTCCATCGGCATCGCCTGGCTGGTGATCGTGGCGGCGGAAATGCTCACCGGCGGGCTGGGGATCGGCTTCTGGATCTGGAACGAGTGGAACAACCTCAATGTGGAAAACATCATCATCGCCATCGTCATTATCGGCGTCGTCGGCCTGCTGCTGGAGCAGGGTCTGATGCTGCTCGCCCGCCGCTTTAGCTGGCAGGACAAATAAGGAGCCAACATGAAACCATTAATTCAGGTGCAGGCCGTCAGCCAGCGCTTTAACACCGCCAGCGGCGAGTTCCTGGCGCTGCAGAATGTTTCCTTCGATATCGTCGAAGGGGAGACCATCAGTCTGATCGGCCACTCGGGCTGCGGAAAATCGACCCTGCTGAATCTGATCGCCGGGATCACGACGCCCACCGAGGGCGGACTGCTGTGCGATAACCGGGAAATCGCCGGGCCCGGGCCGGAGCGGGCGGTGGTTTTCCAGAACCACTCGCTGCTGCCGTGGCTGAGCTGTTTCGATAATGTGGCGCTGGCGGTGGATCAGGTGTTCCGTCGCACCATGAGCAAGAGTGAGCGCCGGGAGTGGATCGAACACAACCTGGCACGCGTGCAGATGGGGCATGCGCTGCACAAACGTCCCGGGGAGATCTCCGGCGGTATGAAGCAGCGGGTAGGTATCGCCCGGGCGCTGGCGATGAAGCCGAAGGTGCTGTTGCTTGATGAGCCCTTCGGCGCCCTGGATGCGCTGACCCGCGCTCACCTTCAGGACACGGTGATGCATATCCAGCAGGAGCTTAATACTACCATCGTCATGATCACCCACGACGTTGATGAAGCGGTGCTGCTCTCGGATCGGGTGCTGATGATGACCAACGGTCCGGCGGCGACCGTCGGTGAGATCCTCGCGGTCGATCTGCCGCGTCCGCGTCACCGCGTTCAGCTGGCGGACGACAGCCGGTATCACCATCTGCGCCAGCAGATCCTGCATTTTTTGTATGAAAAACAGCCGAAAGCGGCGTGAGGAGGCGGTCATGACGCGGCGACTGGTGGTGATCGGTAACGGCATGGCGGCCACCCGACTGGTGCAGCGACTGGTTGAGCGCGACCCCGCGCAGTTTGCCATTACTGTCGTCGGCGACGAGCCGCATCCGGCCTATAACCGCATTCAGCTCTCGCCGCTGCTGGCTGGCGAAAAAACGGCGGCGCAGCTCCCATTGCTGCCGGCGGAGTGGTACACCCGGCACGGGGTGTGCCTGCGGTCCGGCGAGGCGGTCGATGAAGTCGATGTTGAGCAACGGCGGCTGCGCATCGCGGAAACCTGGCTACCGTGGGACGAGCTGGTGTTCGCCACCGGTTCGCGGCCCTTTATCCCGCCGCTGCCGGGCAGTGATCGTCCGCAGGTTATCCCCTTCCGCACCCTGGCGGACGTGGAACGTATTTTGGCGATACCCGGGCCGGCGGTGGTGATTGGCGGTGGGGTTCTGGGTGTGGAAGCGGCGGCGGCGCTGCGTCGCCACGGCGGGGAGGTCACTCTTCTGCATCGCGGCAGCGGATTAATGGCGCCGCTGACCGACGCTTTTGCCGCCGATGAGCTCAGGCAGCAGCTTGAAGCGCGCGGCATCCGCTGTGTGCTGGAATGCCGGATCGCCGCCATCGAAGAGGATGGCGTGCGGCTGGCGGACGGGCGCGCTTTCCGTGCCGCCAGAGTGGTGCTGGCCGCCGGCGTGCAGCCTAACAGCCGTCTGGCGGCGCAGAGCGGCGTGCTGTGTCAGCGGGGGATCGTGGTTGACCGCCAGATGGCCGCCTCGCTGCCGGGGATCAGCGCCGTCGGGGAATGTTGCGAAATTGACGGCCAGACCTGGGGGCTGGTGGCTCCCTGCCTGCGCCAGGCCGAGGTACTGGCGGATCGCCTGTGCGGCGCCCCCGGCGAGGGCTTTGTCTGGCAGGACGCCGGGACCCGCCTGAAGGTTACCGGCATTGAACTCTTTAGCGTCGGGGAGCAGCAGGCCGGCGAACAGGATGACATCTATACCAGCTGGGACCCCATTGATCGCCACTACCGTCGCCTGCTGCTGCGCGACGGCCGCCTGCGCGGCGTGCTGCTGATGGGCGACTGCACCGCCGCCGCCGCGCTCACCGCGCGCCTGGAAAGCGACGAGCCCGCCACCGCGGACTGGCTTTTTGACCCCTCTTCAACGCAGCCGCAGGCTGCAGGAATAATGACGATGACGAAACCTGTATTAGTGCTGGTGGGACATGGCATGGTCGGCCACCATTTTCTCGAACAATGCGTGAGCCGCAACCTGCATCAGCAATATCGAATCGTGGTGTTTGGCGAAGAGCGTTACGCCGCCTACGACCGGGTCCATCTCTCCGAATATTTCGCCGGGCGCAGCGCTCAATCGCTGTCGCTGGTGGCCGATGATTTCTTTCACCAGCACGGCATCGAACTCCGCCTCGGCGAGGCGGTGGCGACGATCGACCGCGACGCGCGGCTGGTGCGAGACGCCGAGGGACATGAAACCCACTGGGATAAACTGGTGCTGGCGACCGGCTCCTATCCCTTTGTTCCGCCGATCCCTGGCAACGATCTCGACGGGTGCTTTGTCTACCGCACTCTTGACGATCTCGACCGTATCGCCGCCCATGCCGCCGCGGCGAAGACCGGAGTGGTTATCGGCGGCGGCCTGCTCGGGCTGGAGGCGGCTAACGCCCTGAAACAGCTGGGGCTGGACACGCACGTAGTGGAGTTTGCCCCGAACCTGATGGCCGTCCAGCTGGATAACGGCGGGGCGGCGATGCTGCGGGAGAAGATCGTCGCCCTCGGCGTGGGGGTGCATACCAGCAAAGCGACCACCGCCATCGTGCGCGAGGCCGACGGCCTGCGGCTGAACTTTGCCGACGGCGGCGCGCTGCGGACCGACATGGTGGTCTTCTCGGCGGGGATCCGTCCGCAGGACGCGCTGGCCCGCGGTTGCATGCTGCAGGTGGGCGAACGCGGGGGCATTCACATCGACGGCCAGTGCCGCACCTCTGACCCGGACGTGCTGGCGATAGGCGAATGCGCCCTGTGGGACAATAAAATTTACGGTCTGGTGGCGCCGGGCTATCAGATGGCGCGTATCGCCGCGGCCACCCTCGCGGGAGAAGACGCCTGCTTTAGCGGCGCCGACATGAGTACCAAACTGAAGCTGCTGGGGGTGGACGTCGCCTCATTTGGCGATGCGCAGGGGCGCACGCCGGGCTGTCAGAGCTATCAATGGACCGACGGTCCGCAGCAGGTGTACAAAAAAATCGTCGTCAGTCAGGACGGCAAAACCCTGCTTGGCGGCGTGCTGGTGGGGGAGGCCAGCGACTATGCCACGCTGCTGCAGATGATGCTGAACGGCATGGCGCTGCCGCCGCGTCCGGAGAGCCTGATCCTGCCCGCGCTGGAGGGCGCCGCGCCGAAGGCGCTCGGCGTCGCGGCGCTGCCCGACAGCGCGCCGATCTGCTCCTGCCATAATGTCAGCAAAGGCGATATCTGCCAGGCGGTGAACAATGGGGCGGAGGATATGGCGGCGATAAAAAGCTGCACCAGAGCGGCCACCGGCTGCGGCGGCTGCAGCGCGCTGGTGAAACAGGTGATGGAGTACCAGCTGGCGGAGCAGGGCGTCGAAGTGAAAAAAGACGTCTGCGAGCATTTCCCGTGGTCGCGCCAGGAGATTTACCACCTGGTACGGGTCAATCATATCCATACCTTCGAGCAGCTGATTAGCCGCTACGGCCAGGGACACGGCTGTGATGTCTGCAAACCGCTGGTGGCCTCGGTGCTGGCCTCCTGCTGGAACGAGTACCTGCTGAAGCCGGCGCACCTGCCGCTGCAGGATACCAACGACCGCTATTTCGCCAACATTCAGAAGGACGGAACCTATTCGGTGGTGCCGCGGATGGCGGCAGGGGAAGTGACGCCGGACGGGCTGATCGCTATCGGGCAGATCGCCAAACGTTACCAGCTCTACAGCAAAGTGACCGGCGGCCAGCGTATCGATCTGTTTGGCGCGCGGCTGGAACAGCTGCCGGCTATCTGGCGCGAGCTGGCCGACGCCGGGTTTGAAACCGGCCACGCCTACGGCAAGTCGCTGCGCACGGTGAAATCCTGCGTCGGCTCAACCTGGTGTCGCTACGGCGTGCAGGACTCCACCGGGCTCGCCGTGCGGCTCGAGCATCGCTATAAAGGGCTGCGCGCCCCGCACAAAATCAAGATGGCGGTCTCCGGCTGCACCCGCGAATGTGCCGAAGCCCAGGGGAAAGATATCGGGGTGATTGCCACCGATAAAGGCTGGAATCTGTACGTCTGCGGCAACGGCGGGATGAAACCGCGTCACGCCGACCTGTTTGCCAGCGATCTCGACGAAGCGACGCTGATCCGCAGCATCGATCGTCTGCTGATGTTCTATATCCGTACCGCCGATCGCCTGCAGCGGACCAGCACCTGGATGGATAACCTGGAGGGCGGCGTCGCCTATCTGCGGCAGGTGGTGCTGGAGGATAGTCTCGGCATTGGCGAGGAGCTGGAGCAGGAGATGGCCCGGATCGTCGACAGCTACCAGTGCGAGTGGCAGACCACCCTCAACGATCCGCAGCGTCTGGCGCTGTTCCGCTCCTTCGTGAACAGCGACCAGCCGGACGAGGCGGTGCAGCGTCACGAGCTGCGTGGTCAGCCGCAGCTGTTGCTGACTGAGACGTTGCCCGAGGGCGAACTCCCATCCCGGCCGTGGCAGGCGGTATGCGACCTTGACGCCATCCCGGCGCAGGCGGGGATCGGCGCCCGCTTAGGGGAGCGGCAGATTGCCCTGTTCCGCTTTGGCGATCGGGTCTACGCCCTGGACAACCGCGAGCCGGGCAGCGCGGCCAACGTGCTGTCACGCGGGCTGTTAGGGGACGTCGGCGGCGAGCCGGTGGTGATCTCCCCGCTGTACAAACAGCGGATCCGCCTGCGTGACGGCTGGCCGTGCGACGGCAGTGAACAGGCGGTACGCGCCTGGCCGGTGAAAGTGGAAAACGGCAAAGTGTGGGTGGGCAGCCAGCAGCTGCTGGCCCGAGCGGAGGCCTCCTGATGCAGACCATCCGAACGACCTGCCCCTACTGCGGCGTAGGCTGCGGGGTGCTGGCGAGCGTGGACGACGCGGGGCAGGTGAGCGTGCGCGGCGACGATCAGCACCCGGCCAACCTCGGCCGCCTGTGCGTCAAAGGGGCGGCCCTCGGGGAGACCACGGGCCTGGCGGGGCGGCTGCTGGCGCCGGAGGTGGACGGCCAGCAAGTAGCCTGGCCTCAGGCGCTGGCGGAGACCGCTGCGCGCCTGCAACAGGTTATCGACCAGCACGGCCCGCAGGCGGTGGCCTTCTACGCCTCTGGCCAGCTGTTAACCGAGGATTACTATGCCGCCAACAAGCTGATGAAGGGATTTATCGGCGCGGCGAACATCGACACCAATTCGCGGCTGTGCATGTCGTCGGCGGTGACCGGCTACAAACGGGCCTTTGGCGCCGATGTGGTGCCCTGTAGCTATGAGGATGTGGAAAACAGCGATCTGGTGGTGCTGGTCGGCTCGAACGCCGCCTGGGCGCACCCGGTGCTGTTCCAGCGGCTGGCGCAGGCGAAGCGGGATAATCCCCGACTGCGGATCGTGGTGATCGACCCCCGGCGCACCGCCACCTGCGAGATCGCCGACCGCCATCTGGCGCTGGCCCCGGGGAGCGACGGTGGGCTGTTCGTGGGGCTGCTTAACGCCGTGGCGGAGGCCGGAGCCTGCATCGACGGCTTTCGCGATGGCTCACAGGCGCTGGCCGAGGCGAGAGGCTGGGACGTGGCGACGGTAGCGGATTTTTGCGGCCTGACTGTCGATGAGGTGGCGGCCTTCTATCGCGAGTTTATCGCCGCCCAGCGGGCGATCACCCTCTACACCATGGGAATCAATCAATCCGCCAGCGGCAGCGACAAATGTAACGCCATCATCAACGTCCATCTGGCCAGCGGGAAGTATGGCCGCCGCGGCTGCGGCCCCTTTTCGCTGACCGGTCAACCCAACGCCATGGGCGGCCGCGAAGTCGGCGGGCTGGCGACGATGCTGGCGGCGCACATGGATTTTGTGCCAGCCGATCTGCAGCGGCTGGCCCGCTTCTGGGGGACGGAACGGCTGGCGCAGACCCCGGGACTGACCGCCGTGGAGCTGTTTGCCGCCATTGGCCGCGGCGAGGTCAAAGCGGTGTGGATCATGGGCACCAACCCGGTGGTGTCGCTCCCTGACAGCCACGCGGTGAGCCAGGCGCTGGCCGCCTGTCCGCTGGTGATCGTCTCGGATGTCGCCGCCCAGACCGATACCGGACATTTCGCCCACATCCGCTTTCCGGCGCTGGCCTGGGGCGAGAAGAATGGCACGGTCACCAACTCGGAGCGGCGGATCTCCCGTCAGCGCAGCTTTCTGCCGCCGCCGGGGGAGGCGAAAGCGGACTGGTGGATCATCGCCAGAGTGGGGCAGGCGCTGGGGTATCGCGAGGCGTTTGCCTGGCAGCATCCGCATGACGTCTTCCGCGAGCATGCGGCGCTGTCCGGTTTCGAAAACGACGGTCAGCGGGCCTTTGATATCGGCGCGCTGGCGGATCTCAGCCGTGAGGCGTGGGACGCCATGGCGCCGGTGCGCTGGCCGGTCAGCCGCAGCGAGGCCGCCTGGGATATCGCGCGCGGCTGGCATGGCGATGGCAGGCTGCGGATGGTGCCGGTGACGCCTCAACCGACCCGGGCGACCACCGATGTCTTTTATCCGCTGATCCTCAACAGCGGGCGGATCCGCGATCAGTGGCACACCATGACCCGTACCGGCGCGGTGCCGCGGCTGATGCAGCACATCGCGGAGCCGGTGGTGGAGGTGGCGCCGCAGGATGCCGTTCGCTACCAGCTTCCCGCCGACGGGCTGGCGCGGATCTGGTCGCGGCATGGGGTGATGGTGGCGAAAGTGACGATCAGTGAAGGGCAGCGCCCCGGCTCGCTGTTTGTTCCGATGCACTGGAACAATCAGTTTGCCCGTCAGGGGCGGGTGAATAACCTGCTGGCCGCCGTCACCGACCCGTATTCCGGCCAGCCGGAAAGTAAACAGGCGGCGGTGGCCATCGCCGCCTGGCAACCGGCCTGGCACAGCGAGCTGCTTTGTCGCGAACCGCTGCCGTTTCCAGCGGCCTGGCACTGGCGGCGGCGGGCGGCGCCTGGCGTGCTGCACTATTCGCTGGCCGGGGAGGCGTCTGCCCGACAGTGGATCAGCGCGTGGTGCGCCCGGCGCGGCTGGCAGCTACAGGTGGCTGACGGCGGCGCGGTATGGAACCTGCTGGCCTGGCATCAGGGGAGTCTGATGCTCGGCTGGTGGAGCGATGCGCGCGAGCCGGCGGTGGATAGCGTATGGATAAGCGCCGCCTTTGCCGCGCCGCCGTCCGATGCCGTCCAGCGACATGCGTTGCTTAGCGGCCGACCGGGCGCCGCCGTCGCCCCGCGGGGGCGGATCGTCTGCAGCTGCTTTGGCGTGGGGGAACGGTCAATTAACGAGGCTATCGCCAGCGGCTGCGCCAGCGTCGGGGCGCTGGGTGGAAAGCTGAAATGCGGGACCAACTGCGGCTCCTGCGTGCCGGAACTCAACGCGCTGCTGGCGGCGCAACGAACCCGAACCCAGGCGTAACGGTGGCGCGCAGCGACGGCTCCGGTTGGGCGACACCTTGCCCAACCGGTTTCAGTATATTCCTGGAATTGCCCACAGGGCTGCGGGAGCAGGGAAAAAACGATAAACTAACATTTCTTCCCATTTTTGTGAGCCTGCTCAAAATCTGTTGATGCCTGTGTCCTTCCGTTTGTTGCCAACGTTGACCTTTCTCCTGCTGCTGCCGGGCGTTCCCGTCTGGGCGCTGACCGCCAGCGACACCACTCGCCCCGCGCCAGCGCAAGATCCGCTGCCCGATATGGGGATTGCTCCCCAGGTCGATGACGACGCCCGGCACTTTGCTGAGGTGGCGAAGAAGTTTGGCGAGGCCAGCATGAGCGATAACGGCCTGACGGCGGGCGAGCAGGCGCAGCTGTTCGCCATCAGTAAAATCGGCAATGAAGTGAGCCATCAGCTGGAGAGCTGGCTCTCGCCGTGGGGCAACGCCAATGTCGACCTGCTGGTCGATAAAGAGGGCAAATTCACCGGCAGTAAAGGGAGCTGGTTCGTGCCGTTGCAGGATAACGACCGTTACCTGACGTGGAACCAATATTCGGTGACCCGGCGCGAGAACGATCTGGTGGGCAACATCGGGCTTGGTCAGCGCTGGCGGGTCGGCGGCTGGCTGCTGGGCTATAACTCGTTTTACGACAAAGTGTTGAGCGAAAGCCTGGCGCGCGGCAGCGTCGGCGCGGAGGCGTGGGGAGAATATCTTCGCCTGTCGGCAAACTATTACCATCCGCTGGGCGACTGGCAACTGCGCGATAATCAGACTCAGGAGCAGCGGATGGCCGCAGGGTATGACGTCACCGCCCAGGCGCGGCTACCGTTCTACCAGCACATTAATACCAGCGTCAGCGTCGAACAGTACTTCGGCGATAGCGTCGATCTTTTTCACACCGGTACCGGCTACCATAACCCGGTAGCCGTCTCCGTTGGGCTCAATTACACCCCGGTCCCGCTGGTCACCGTTACCGCTAAGCATAAGCAGGGGGAAAATGGCGTCAGCCAGAACAATGTGGGCCTGAAGCTAAACTATCGCTTTGGCGTCCCCCTTAAGCAGCAGCTGGCCGCAGACGAGGTAGCGATCAGCAATTCGCTGCGCGGGAGCCGCTTCGATAGTCCGGAGCGGGATAATCTGCCGGTGGTGGAGTATCGTCAGCGCAAAAATCTGACGGTCTATCTGGCCACGCCGCCCTGGGATCTGCAGTCCGGGGAGACGGTGCAGTTGAAGCTGCAGATCCATAGTCTGCATGGCATCAAGGCGCTGCACTGGCAGGGTGACACCCAGGCCCTCAGCCTGACGCCGCCGGTGGATGCCAGCAGCGCGGATGGCTGGAGCGTCATTATGCCGGTGTGGAACAGTGAACCGGGCGCCGCGAACCGCTGGCGCCTGTCGGTGGTGGTGGAGGATAAACAGGGGCAGCGCGTCTCCTCCAATGAGATCGCTCTGGCGCTGACCGAGCCGCTGGTCAAGTTCACCACGCCAGGCGTCTCCTGGACGGACTCGCCTTAGAAAATTCGCTCCTGGTGGACCCATACCGCGGCTTCCACCCGGGATTTGAGCTTCATTTTCTTCAGCATGTGCTTCACGTGTACTTTGACGGTGCTTTCGGTGATATCCAGGCGACGGGCGATCATTTTGTTCGGCAGTCCCTGGGCGATCAGCTTGAGGATGTCGCGCTCGCGCGGGGTCAGCTGGCTGATGTCGCGATCGGAGGTGGCGCGGTTAGCGCGCAGGCTGGCGGCCAGCACCGGGGTTAACGCTTCGCTTAATACCATCTCTCCGGCGGCGGCCTGCTGCAGCGCTTTCAGCAGATCTTCCGGCTCCATATCTTTCAGCAGATAGCCATCGGCGCCGCGCTTCAGGGCGGTGACAACGTCCTCTTCATGGTTGGAGACGCTAAAGACCACCACCCGGCCAGAAAGGGATTTCTCACGCAGTTTGTCCAGCGTTTCCAGGCCATTCATGCCCGGCATATTGAGGTCGAGCAGGATCAGGTCCGGATCCAGCGATTCCGCCAGCTCGATACCTTGCGCGCCATTGCTGGCCTCGCCAATCACCTGGATGTCCGGCGCCATGCTGATCAACTGTTTCACGCCGGTGCGCAGCATCGGATGGTCGTCAATGAGAAGGATGGTTGCCCGTTCCTGTTGACTCATGGGGGTCTCCTTATTGGATGGAAAACGTTTTTTCCGGGATAAACGTGACGATCACTTCGGTTCCGCCGGTTTCCCGGCGTCGTACCTGACAGTCACCGCGCAAGCTCTGGGCGCGATCCCGCATAATAATTAAACCGTAATGGTTACTCCGCTCGGCGTGATCCGGCACGCCGCGGCCGTTATCCGCCACCACCAGACGGACCTGATTATCGCGTTGTGACACCGTCACGGTCACTTCCGTCGCGCTGGCATGCTTCAGGGCGTTGCTTAACGCTTCGCGGGCGATCTGCAGCAGGTGAATGGCCTGATGCGACGGTACAAAGCGCGGCGGAAGCTGATAATCAAGCTGTACCGTAAAGCCGAAGTGGGCGCTGTACTCCTGACAGCTGGCCTCCAGCGCCGGGCGCAGTCCCGGCTCGGTCAGCTGCAGGCGGAAGGTGGTTAACAGCTCGCGCAGCTGGGCCCAGGAGGTATTCAGCTCGTTGCGTATCTGCCCCAGCAGCTGGCGGCTCTCCGCCGGTAAGGCGTCGCCCTGCATCTGCAGACAGCTGACCTGCATCTTCATACAGGACAGCGACTGGGCGATGGAGTCGTGCAGCTCGCGGGCGATAGTGGCCCGCTCTTCCATGACGATCAGCTGCTGCTGTTTCTCCTGATGGCGGTCCAGCGCCAGGGTACTGGTCAGTTGTTCCACCAGAGTGTCCACCAGCTGCTGCTGGTCGTGGCTGAGATGGCGGCCAACCGGCAGCGTCGCCAGCAGAATGCCGTACTGATTATGCGCATCCGACAGCCGCCACTTCAGCGTTGTTCCGCCATCCGGCAGCGGCGGCAGATTGCGTGGACAGAGGTAGCAGCCTTTATCATCACACTCATCATCCGAGTGGCAGGTAAACTCCTGGTGATTATCTTCGTCTTCCAGGTCGTAAACCCGTACCTCGATATCGCGCAGCAGCGTCAGCCCCTGCAGGCCATTCAGTACCGGTGAAATCCGCTCGCAGAGCGGGGCGCTGGCATGCAGCCGGCGATTGGCCTGCCATAAGAAAGCAAGGATCTCGTTCTTCTGTTCCAGCCCGGCGGTCTTCTCCTGCACCCGCCGCTCGAGCACCGCGTAGCTTTCCGCCAGCTCTTCCGACATGTTATTCAGCGCCATGCCGAGGGTCGCCATTTCGTTACGCCCGCTGATGTGCGCCCGCTGGGTGAAATCGCGCTGGCTGACCGCCCGCGCCATGCCCAGCAGCTGTTTCCACGGCCGCAGCAGGCGCGCGCGTAACCAGATGATGGTAAAAATCAGCAGCAGTGCCATACCAATGGCGAGAATGCGATGGATCCAGACTACCCGCTCGATACGCTGCTCGGTGGTGTGGTCGAATGCGGTGACCAGCTGGTCGATACGATCGACAAAGTCGGCGACATCCTGGGCCACTTCAGCCTGGTTAACCGCACGCTGCATGCCGGGGGCCAGCGCCTGCTGCCAGTATTGCTGCAGCGCTTTTAACTGTTGTTCCTGGCCGTCGCGGCGGGCGGAATTCTGCAGCTCGGGGCTGAAGACGGTGGCGGTCATGTCCGCCACCAGCTTTTGATCGTTTTCATTCAGCGGGATCGCCGCCAGCAGCCGGTAGCTTTGCATACGCAATGAACCGGCCTTGTTAATCGCGTGGGCGCTGCCCTGGACGCCGTTCACCAGACGCGCGGAGATCGCCATGCCGGCGACGCCAATAATGGTGGCGAGCAGCACGATTAACGCCAGTTGATTGACCAGCGTCAGCGGAGTAAAAAGACGTTTTAACATGGAATGCGTGGCTCCTGACCGGTGATCTCTCCGGGAGTGGCGCTTATTCTCGGCTATCCCCTGGAGTATACCCATACCCCTAAAGAGTTACTCCTTAATTGTCGGTGGTAGGCGCTATTGGGGGTGGGGTTATACGCAACCCGGCAGCCGCGTGAAAAACCACACTTTTTTCCTCACCTTTCTCTACTCACTTCGGAGCATGGTTTATTTTTGCACAAATTAGTGCGCGCTTTTCCTTTGATTTATATCAACTTACCGCCCCGGGCAACCCCTAAGGTAGCGGCAGGAAATATGAATAATCAGAGGTATCTATGAGTCAATCTTCCCTCCCGGAGAAGGCTAACCGCTCGGTCATTACCGACTGGCGCCCTGAAGATCCTGAATTCTGGCAACAGCGCGGTCACCGTGTGGCGAGCCGTAATCTATGGATCTCAGTTCCCTGTCTGTTACTGGCGTTCTGCGTATGGATGTTGTTCAGCGCCGTCGCCGTTAATCTCAACAAAGTGGGCTTTCAGTTTACGACCGATCAGCTGTTTATGCTGACCGCGCTGCCGGCGCTGTCTGGCGCCTTATTGCGCGTGCCTTACGCTTTCATGGTGCCGCTGTTCGGCGGCCGTCGCTGGACGGCGTTCAGCACCGGGATCATGATTATTCCGTGCGTCTGGCTGGGCTTTGCGGTCCAGGATACTTCCACGCCGTTTAGCGTCTTCGTGATTATCTCGCTGCTGTGCGGCTTCGCCGGGGCCAACTTTGCCTCCAGTATGGCTAACATCAGCTTCTTCTTCCCGAAAGCGAAGCAGGGCGGGGCGCTCGGCGTCAATGGCGGCCTTGGTAATATGGGCGTCAGCGTGATGCAGCTGGTCGCGCCGCTGGTGGTGTCGGTCTCAGTGTTTGCCTTTTTTGGCGGGACCGGCAGCGAGCAGCCGGACGGCTCAATGCTGTATCTGGAAAACGCCGCGTGGATCTGGGTACCTTTCCTGATTATTTTCACCCTGGCGGCGTGGTTCTTTATGAACGACCTGTCGTCTTCTAAAGCCTCGCTGAGCGAACAGCTGCCGGTGCTCAAACGCCTGCACCTGTGGATTATGGCGCTGCTCTATCTGGCCACCTTCGGCTCCTTCATCGGATTCTCCGCCGGCTTCGCCATGCTGTCGAAAACCCAGTTCCCGGACGTGCAGATCCTGCACTACGCCTTCTTCGGCCCCTTTATTGGCGCGCTGGCGCGTTCGATGGGCGGGGCGATCTCCGATCGTCTCGGCGGGACTCGCGTGACGCTGGTCAACTTCGTGGTGATGGCTGTCTTCTGCGCGCTGCTGTTCCTGACCCTGCCGACTAACGGCCAGGGCGGCAACTTCATCGCCTTCTTCGCGGTGTTCATGGTGCTGTTCCTGACCGCCGGGCTGGGGAGCGCCTCCACCTTCCAGATGATCTCCGTGATCTTCCGTAAGCTGACCATGGACCGCGTGAAGGCCCAGGGCGGCAGCGAAGCGCAGGCGATGCGCGAGGCGGCGACCGATACTGCGGCGGCGCTGGGCTTTATCTCCGCTATTGGCGCCATCGGCGGCTTCTTTATTCCAAAAGCATTCGGTATCTCGCTGGATCTGACCGGTTCGCCGGCCGGCGCGATGAAAATCTTCCTGATCTTCTATATCGCCTGCGTGATCATCACCTGGGCGGTATACGGCCGTAAGCGTCAGTAATCCGCCGCGTTCATCATGACGTTTGAAAAGGCGCGCTCCCAGGGCGGCGCCTTTTTTTACGTTACTCGTTAGTTACAACATACTAATGGATGATTTGATTCATATTGGCCACAGAGCCGGGAAAGGACGGCTTGCCAGCGAAACGGCTCTACCCCTTAATACCTCCTTTGTTAACAAATCCTTCCATGATGACGGCTTTTTAGGAAAAAAAGCTTATAAAACATAAAATTAAAAAATAGTATCTCATACCACCTTGGTGGTAATTGCGGTTTCCCTCCGCTTTGACAAGCCAGTCCGGATTGATCGCCATCAATTCTCGCCCTCTTTCATAGCGTTACCTTCGCTGCAAATCCAGCAATGTCGATTTATCAGAGAGCCGTCAGGCTCCATATCAGGAGAAACCCGATGAGTAAATTCCTGGACCGGTTTCGCTACTTCAAACAGAAGGGTGAAACCTTTGCCGATGGGCACGGCCAGCTTCTAAACACCAACCGGGACTGGGAGGATGGATACCGTCAACGTTGGCAGCATGACAAAATTGTGCGTTCCACTCACGGTGTCAACTGCACCGGCTCATGCAGCTGGAAGATTTATGTGAAAAACGGTCTGGTGACCTGGGAAACGCAGCAGACTGACTACCCGCGCACCCGTCCGGATCTGCCGAACCACGAACCACGCGGTTGCCCGCGCGGCGCCAGCTACTCCTGGTATTTGTACAGCGCGAACCGCCTGAAATACCCGCTGATGCGTAAACGTCTGATGAAGATGTGGCGGGAAGCGAAAGTTCAGCATAGCGATCCGGTTGAGGCATGGGCCTCGATTATTGAAGACGCCGACAAAGCCAAAAGCTTCAAACAGGCTCGCGGTCGCGGCGGGTTTGTCCGCTCCTCCTGGCAGGAAGTGAATGAGCTGATTGCCGCCTCCAACGTCTATACCGTGAAAACTTATGGTCCGGACCGCGTAGCCGGCTTCTCGCCGATCCCGGCGATGTCGATGGTTTCCTACGCCTCCGGCGCCCGTTATCTGTCGCTGATCGGCGGCACCTGCCTGAGCTTCTACGACTGGTACTGCGACCTGCCGCCAGCTTCGCCGATGACCTGGGGCGAACAGACCGACGTCCCCGAATCGGCGGATTGGTATAACTCCAGCTACATTATCGCCTGGGGCTCCAACGTGCCGCAGACCCGTACCCCGGATGCCCACTTCTTTACCGAAGTCCGCTACAAAGGCACCAAAACCGTGGCGATCACCCCAGACTACGCCGAAATCGCCAAACTCTGCGATCTGTGGCTGGCGCCGAAGCAGGGTACCGATGCTGCGATGGCGCTGGCGATGGGCCATGTGATGCTGCGCGAGTTCCATCTCGATAAACCGAGCCAGTACTTCACCGATTATGTGCGCCGCTATACCGATATGCCGATGCTGGTGATGCTCGAGGAGCGCGACGGTTATTATGCCGCTGGCCGTACGCTGCGCGCCTCCGACCTCGTGGATTCCCTTGGTCAGGAGAACAATCCGGAATGGAAAACCGTCGCCTTTGACGAGAAGGGCGACATGACCGTACCGAACGGTTCCCTCGGATTCCGCTGGGGCGACAAAGGCAAATGGAACCTCGAACAGCGCGACGGTAAAACTGGCGAAGAGATTGAGCTGCGTCTGAGCCTGCTGGGCAGCCATGATGAAGTGGCGAACGTCGGCTTCCCGTACTTCGGCGGCGAAGGTTCTGAGCACTTCAACAAAGTCGACCTCGAAAATATTCTGCTGCACAAACTGCCGGCCAAACGCCTGCAGTTGGCCGACGGCTCCACCGCTCTGGTGACCACCGTTTACGATCTGACCATGGCCAACTATGGCCTGGAACGCGGTCTGAACGATGAAAACTGCGCCACCGGCTACGATGACATGAAAGCTTACACCCCGGCCTGGGCGGAGAAGATCACCGGCGTCTCCCGCGCGCACATTATCCGCACTGCACGCGAATTTGCCGATAACGCCGATAAGACCCATGGTCGCTCGATGATTATCGTCGGGGCGGGCCTCAACCACTGGTTCCACCTCGACATGAACTACCGCGGCCTGATCAATATGCTGGTCTTCTGCGGCTGCGTCGGTCAGAGCGGCGGCGGTTGGGCGCACTATGTGGGCCAGGAAAAACTGCGTCCGCAGACCGGCTGGCAGCCGCTGGCATTCGCCCTTGACTGGCAGCGTCCGGCACGCCACATGAACAGTACCTCGTACTTCTATAACCACTCCAGTCAGTGGCGCTATGAAACCGTGACTGCGCAGGAACTGCTGTCGCCGATGGCGGATAAATCCCGTTACAGCGGCCACCTGATCGACTTTAATGTGCGCGCAGAGCGCATGGGCTGGCTGCCGTCTGCGCCGCAGTTAGGGGTGAACCCGCTGCGTATCGCTGATGAAGCGAAAAAAGCCGGCATGACCCCGGTGGATTACACCGTGAAGTCGTTGAAAGAGGGCTCGATTCGTTTTGCGGCCGAGCAGCCGGAAAACGGCAAAAACCACCCGCGTAACCTGTTTATCTGGCGCTCCAACCTGCTGGGCTCCTCCGGTAAAGGCCATGAGTATATGCTCAAGTACCTGCTGGGTACCGAGAACGGCATTCAGGGCAAAGACCTCGGCAAGCAGGGCGGCGTGAAGCCGGAAGAAGTCGAATGGCGGGATAACGGCCTCGACGGCAAACTGGATCTGGTGGTGACCCTCGATTTCCGTCTGTCGAGCACCTGTCTCTACTCCGACATCGTGCTGCCGACCGCCACCTGGTACGAAAAAGACGACATGAATACCTCGGATATGCATCCGTTTATTCACCCGCTGTCGGCCGCCGTTGACCCGGCCTGGGAATCGAAGAGCGACTGGGATATCTATAAAGGTATCGCGAAGAAATTCTCTGAAGTCTGCGTGGGCCACCTCGGCAAAGAAACCGACGTCGTCACGCTGCCGATCCAGCACGACTCCGCCGCGGAAATGGCGCAGCCGCTGGATGTCAAAGACTGGAAAAAAGGCGAATGCGATCTCATTCCGGGGAAAACCGCGCCGCATATTATTCCGGTTGAGCGTGATTACCCGGCGACTTACGAACGTTTCACCTCGATCGGTCCGCTGCTGGAAACCATCGGCAACGGCGGGAAAGGCATCGCCTGGAACACCCAGAGCGAGATGGACCTGCTGCGTAAGCTCAACTACACCAAGGCGGAAGGCCCGGCGAAAGGCCAGCCGAAGCTGGAAACGGCCATCGACGCCGCGGAAATGATCCTCACCCTGGCGCCGGAAACCAACGGTCAGGTGGCGGTGAAGGCGTGGAAAGCGCTGAGCGAGATCACCGGTCGCGAGCACGCGCACCTGGCGCTGAACAAAGAAGACGAGAAGATCCGCTTCCGCGATATTCAGGCGCAGCCGCGGAAGATTATCTCCAGCCCGACCTGGTCTGGCCTGGAAGATGAACATGTCTCCTATAACGCTGGGTATACCAACGTTCACGAGCTGATCCCGTGGCGGACGCTGTCCGGCCGTCAATCGCTGTATCAGGATCATCAGTGGATGCGCGACTTTGGTGAAAGCCTGCTGGTCTATCGTCCGCCGATCGACACCCGTTCGGTGAAAGCGGTGATGGGCGAGAAGTCCAACGGCAACCCGGAGAAGGCGCTGAACTTCCTGACCCCGCACCAGAAATGGGGTATCCACTCGACCTACAGCGATAACCTGCTGATGCTGACCCTGTCGCGCGGCGGGCCGATCGTCTGGATGAGCGAAGCGGATGCGAAAGATCTGGGTATCGAAGATAACGACTGGATCGAAGTGTTTAACGCCAACGGCGCCCTGACGGCGCGTGCGGTGGTGAGCCAGCGTGTACCGGCCGGGATGACCATGATGTATCACGCGCAGGAACGCATCGTGAACCTGCCGGGATCTGAAATCACCGGTCAGCGCGGGGGGATCCACAACTCCGTCACCCGTATTACGCCAAAACCGACCCACATGATCGGCGGCTACGGCCACCTGGCCTATGGCTTTAACTACTACGGTACCGTCGGCTCCAACCGCGATGAGTTTGTAGTGGTACGTAAGATGAAGAACATTAACTGGTTAGACGGCGAAGGCAACGACCAGGTACAGGAGAGCGTAAAATGAAAATTCGTTCACAAGTCGGCATGGTGCTGAATCTCGATAAGTGCATCGGCTGCCATACCTGTTCGGTGACCTGTAAAAACGTCTGGACCAGCCGGGAAGGGATGGAATACGCCTGGTTCAACAACGTGGAGAGCAAACCTGGCGTTGGCTTCCCGAACGACTGGGAAAACCAGGAAAAATGGAAGGGCGGCTGGATCCGCAAAATCAACGGTAAACTGCAGCCGCGCATGGGCAACCGCGCGATGCTGCTGGGTAAAATCTTCGCCAACCCGCATCTGCCGGGGATCGATGATTACTACGAGCCGTTTGATTATGACTACCAGAATCTGCATAACGCGCCGGAAAGCAAACATCAGCCGATCGCCCGCCCGCGCTCGCTGATCACCGGCCAGCGGATGGACAAGATCACCAGCGGTCCGAACTGGGAAGAGATCCTCGGCGGCGAGTTCGAAAAACGCGCCAAAGATCAGAACTTCGACAACATGCAGAAGGCGATGTACGGTCAGTTCGAAAACACCTTCATGATGTATCTGCCGCGCTTGTGTGAGCACTGCCTGAACCCGGCCTGCGTCGCGACCTGCCCGAGCGGCGCTATCTATAAGCGTGAAGAAGACGGCATCGTACTGATCGACCAGGACAAGTGCCGCGGCTGGCGGATGTGTATCACCGGCTGTCCGTACAAGAAGATCTATTTCAACTGGAAGAGCGGGAAATCCGAGAAATGCATCTTCTGCTACCCGCGTATTGAATCCGGAATGCCGACGGTGTGCTCCGAAACCTGCGTGGGCCGTATCCGCTACCTTGGCGTACTGCTGTATGACGCAGATGCGATTGAAAACGCCGCCAGCACCGAGAACGAGAAAGATCTGTATCAGCGCCAGCTGGATGTGTTCCTCGATCCAAACGATCCAAAAGTGATTGAACAGGCGTTAAAAGATGGCGTACCGCAGGGGGTCATTGAGGCTGCGCAGCAGTCGCCGGTCTACAAAATGGCGATGGACTGGAAGCTGGCCCTGCCGCTGCACCCGGAATATCGCACCCTGCCAATGGTCTGGTACGTGCCGCCTCTGTCGCCAATTCAGTCGGCTGCGGACGCTGGCGAATTGGGTAGCAACGGTATTCTGCCGGACGTGGAAAGCCTGCGTATTCCGGTGCAATACCTGGCGAACCTGCTGACCGCGGGCGATACCCAGCCGGTCCTGCTGGCCCTGAAACGCATGCTGGCGATGCGCCACTATAAACGTGCGGAAACCGTTGACGGCGTCGTCGATACCCGCGCGCTGGAAGAGGTGGGGCTGAGCGAAGCGCAGGCCCAGGAGATGTACCGCTATCTGGCGATCGCTAACTACGAAGATCGTTTCGTGGTGCCGAGCAGCCACCGTGAACAGGCGCGAGAAGCGTTTCCGGAGAAAAACGGCTGCGGCTTCAGCTTTGGCGATGGCTGCCACGGCTCGGACAGCCAGTTCAACCTGTTCAACAGCCGTCGCATCGACGCTATCGACGTGACCAGCAAAACGGAGCCGCACGCATGATTGAACTCGTGATTATGTCGCGTCTGCTCGAATACCCTGACGCTGCCTTATGGCAGCATCAGCAGGAGATGTTCGAGGCGCTCGCGTCATCAGAGAAACTCAGCAAAGAGGATGCCCACGCGCTGGGCGTTTTCCTGCGCGATTTAGTGGCTCAGGATCCGCTGGACGCCCAGGCGGCCTATAGCGAACTGTTTGACCGCGGCCGCGCCACCTCGCTGCTGCTGTTTGAACATGTCCACGGCGAATCCCGCGATCGCGGACAGGCGATGGTGGATCTGATGGCGCAGTATGAGCGCCACGGTCTGCTGCTTGACAGCCACGAGCTGCCGGATCATCTGCCGCTGTATCTGGAGTATCTGGCGCAACTGCCGGAAGAGGAAGCGCTCGGCGGCCTGCGGGACGTCGCGCCGATCCTCGGCCTGCTCAGCGCGCGCCTGCAGCAGCGCGAAAGTCGCTATGCGGTGCTGTTCGAGCTGTTACTGAAGCTGGCTAATACTCAGGTCGACAGCCAGAAGGTGGCGGAGAAGATTGCCGACGAGGCGCGCGACGATACGCCGCAGGCGCTGGACGCGGTCTGGGAAGAAGAACAGGTCAAATTCTTTGCCGACCAGGGCTGCGGCGAGTCGGAAATTTCCGCTCACCAGCGTCGTTTTGCCGGAGCCGTAGCCCCGCAATATCTGAATATCTCTAACGGAGGACAGCAATAATGCACTTCCTGAATATGTTCTTCTTTGACATTTATCCGTACATTGCGGGCTCGGTGTTTCTGATCGGCAGCTGGCTGCGCTATGACTATGGCCAGTACACCTGGCGCGCCGCCTCCAGCCAGATGCTGGATCGTAAGGGGATGAACCTGGCGTCGAACCTGTTCCATATCGGCATCCTGGGTATTTTCGCCGGCCACTTCCTCGGCATGCTGACCCCGCACTGGATGTATGAGTCCTTTCTGCCGATCGACGTCAAGCAGAAGATGGCGATGATCGCCGGCGGCGCCTGCGGCGTGATGACCCTGGTGGGCGGGTTACTGCTGCTCAAGCGTCGTCTGCTCAGCCCGCGCGTTCGCGCCACCACCACCGGAGCGGATATTCTGATCCTCTCCTTGCTGATGGTGCAGTGTGCGCTCGGCCTGCTGACGATACCATTCTCAGCCCAGCATATGGACGGCAGTGAAATGATGAAGCTGGTCGGCTGGGCGCAGTCGGTGGTGACGTTCCACGGCGGCGCGTCGCAGCATCTGGATGGCGTGGCGTTTATTTTCCGCGTTCACCTGGTGCTGGGCATGACCCTGTTCCTGCTGTTCCCGTTCTCCCGTCTGGTTCATATCTGGAGCGCGCCGGTCGAATACCTGACGCGCAAATACCAGATTGTCCGCGCCCGTCGCTAACTGGCCTGCGATTGCTCACTGACCCCGCCGCGGCGGGGTTTTTTTTCGCCCCAGCCGAGGTTATTCCCTGCGGCGGCAAACAGAATAAGCATTCCGCCAATCAACTGCACAGGGGTCAACGCATGGTGGAAGACCAGATAGTCGACCACCATTGCCACCAGCGGATAAATAAAGGAGAGCGAACCGGTAATGGGCGTCGGCAGTTTCTGTATCGCGCTATATAAAAGCTGATACATGATCCCGGTATGGACGATGCCGAGGATCAGCAGATAGCGCCAGGGGAAGCTGGCCGTCCATTCGGGGGCATGGACCAGCGGCAGCAGCATCACGACGCCAACGAGCACCTGAATAAAGGCGATATGCTGCGCGGGGAGCGGATGCAATTTGCGCGCGATAATGGCGGTCAGGGCATAGAAGAATGCCGCGCCCAGCGCCAGCAAAACGCCGGTGGTAAGCCCCTCTCCATGCGCAGACGTCAGCTCGCTTGACAACAGGATCACTACGCCGCCAAAGGCCAGCAGTAGCCATCCCCATTTCACGGCGCTGACCCGTTCCCCCAGCACCATCCCCATCAGTACCAGCATAAACGGCTGGGTGTTATAGACCACGGTGGCCATACCGATTGAGATCCGCGAATAGGCGGCAAACAGCAGCAGCCAGTTGACGACCAGCGCCGCGCCGCCAATCACTGCCAGAGCGAGAGTGAAACGCGTTAGCCGGCTGAAGGGCTGGCCGCTTAACACGATAAACACCAGTAAGGTTAGCGCGCCAATCAGGCAGCGCCAGAACACCACATCCATCACCGGCAAACCAGAGAGCAGCACGAACGCGCCGATCGAGCCGGAGATTATCATTGCCAGGCTCATTTGCCAGACGCCGCGGGTAAGTTGCATTTTTCACCTCCATCATTTTTCAGTTATTGTGCGAAAAACCCTGACAGGGTGATATGGCTGAATTAAGGTAGAAAGACGCGAATGCCTTTTATAATTAGGTGAAAAACATGAATGACGTACTTGATGAAATTGACCGGGCCATCCTCACTTGCCTGACTCAGGATGCCAGAGTCTCGCTAAAGGTATTGAGCGCGCGAGTAGGGCTGACCTCGCCGAGCACGGCCGAGCGGGTGAAGCGCCTGGAGGAGCGGGGCGTCATTCAGGGCTATGGGGCGCGGGTGAATCTCGCCGCGCTGGGCTACAGCCTGCAGGCGCTGGTGCGGGTCCGGCCGCTGCCTGGGCTGCTGCAGAAAGTGGATAAATATATCCAGGCGATGCCGGAATGCATTGAAAGTGACAAAGTGACCGGGGAAGATTGTTTCGTGATGCGCCTCGTGGTGCGCGATATTGCCCAGCTGGATACCCTGCTGGACGGTCTGGCCGAGTATGCGCAGTGTAACACCTCGGTGGTGAAAAGCTCGCCGGTAAAAAGGCGTTTGCCACCGCTGTGAGTTTCCCGGAGGCGGTGCTGCGCACCTGTCCGGGCTACCAGACGGCGCCACCTGTAGCCTCGCTAAGCGAAGCGCGAGCGAGGGGGTAGCAGTACAGCCCGTAAGGCAGAATATTGTGTGTAGCCTCGCTAAGCGAAGCGCGAGCGAGGAGGTAGCAGTACAGGTGGTTGCAGAGAGCGCGGGAATAGAGGGGGAAGGATAACTCGGCGCTAAAGCGCCTCGCCCTTCGGGCCGTTGCCTGCGGCAACGTTCTCTCGCTGGCGCTCGAGTCGAACCTT
>NZ_KB976100.1:3086274-3197700 GCF_000398905.1 Klebsiella sp. KTE92 | reverse complement strand
ATGGTGGTGGGGGAAGGATTCGAACCTTCGAAGTCGATGACGGCAGATTTACAGTCTGCTCCCTTTGGCCGCTCGGGAACCCCACCACAGGGTAATGCTTGGTACTGGCCTGCTTCCTTCTCGGGAAGCGGGGCGCATCATACCAAATGATGCGCCCCTGTAAAGCATTCGTTTGACAAAAATAAACTGGTTGCCTGATTTTTACGCGTAACGCCGTAAAGCTAACCAATTCATTTCTCAGTCGATTAAAGAATAATCGTCCGGTTACCGTAAACGAAGACGCGCTGCGCCAGTACCTGATACAGCGCCCGGCTCAAGACGTTTTTTTCGACATCGCGGCCAGCGCGCATCATATCTTCTGCAGTATAGGTATGATCGACATGAATCACGTCCTGCATGATGATTGGGCCTTCATCCAAATTGTCATTCACATAGTGGGCGGTGGCGCCAATGATCTTTACGCCGCGCTCATAGGCCTGATGATAAGGACGGGCGCCGATAAACGCCGGCAAAAATGAATGGTGAATATTGATGATTTTGTTCGGGAAGCGGGCGACAAACTCCGGGGTGAGGACGCGCATATACTTGGCCAGTACCACGTAATCCGGCTCATGTGCCGCAATGGCATCCCCCATCTGCTTGTCGTGTTCTTCGCGGCTTAACCCTTCGTGACTGACCAGCTCAAACGGAATACCAAAACGCTCCACCAGCGGGCGCAGCGTGTCATGGTTGCCGATAACCGCGGCGATATCGACATCCAGTCCGCCGTAGTTGGCTTTCATCAGCAGATCGCCGAGGCAGTGCGCCTCTTTGGTCACCAGAATGACCACCCGGCGACGGCCTGCCGGATTCAGTTCGCGGATGGAACCTTCCGGTAGGGCGCTATCCAGATCGGCCAGCAGAATAGCGTCGTTAAAAATGCCCTCCAGTTCGGTGCGCATAAAGAAACGACCGGTACGGTGGTCAACAAATTCATTGTTCTGCACAATGTTAAGTTCGTGTTTGTAGCAGATATTGGTGATACGCGCGATGAGGCCTTTCTGATCAGGGCAAATAGTGCGTAGTACTTTACGTTGTAATGAATGCATCGCGAGGAAAATCCTGTAGTGTTTGCAAGCGCTACGGCAGCGTTACTGGCCGCAGCATTTTTTAAATTTTTTACCTGAGCCGCAAGGGCAGGGGTCATTACGACCAATCAGCGGTCGTGTCCCGTCGATATAGTACCACTGTCCATTTTCTTTTAAGAATCTGGAACGTTCAATAATGGCGCCCGGACGGTTATTGTCATTAAAGCGGGCGACAAAGCTGACAAAGCCTTCATTTGGGACTCGCCCTTCATCACTGGCGAACAGGGTTAAACCCAGCCACTCGGTCTGGCTGAACCCCTTCTCCAGCTCGGCGCGAAACGTCTGCGCCTGACAGGACGGATGCCATGTTTTGATCAGATAGTCGGCATCTTTCATGACGAACGCGCTATAGCGGGAGCGCATAAGCTGTGACGGGCCTGGCGCAAGCTCTGCGCCGGACAGATATCGCTGGCAACATGAGCTATACTCCAGTGCGCTGCCACAGGGGCATAATTGCGACAAAACTGCCTCCATGGAAGAAAGAATTACGGCGCTTCAACGCCAAAGGTGTTTATGTTAACTGAGCCGTGACAATGTTGCCACGCTCAGAGTGGAAGGATAGTTATCAGTAATAATGAGAAAGCTTAAAATTGGTCTGGCGTTAGGGGCGGGAGCTGCCCGAGGATGGTCGCACATTGGCGTCATCAACGCCCTCCGTCGGGCTGGTATCGAGATTGATATCGTCGCGGGGTGTTCTATCGGTTCGCTGGTAGGGGCGGCGTATGCCTGCAACCGGCTCCCGGCGCTCGAGTCATGGATCTGCTCATTCAGCAACTGGGATGTCCTGAAGCTGATGGACCTCTCCTGGCGACGTGGGGGCCTGCTGCGCGGTGAAAAGGTATTCAATCATTACCGTCGTATTATGCCGGTGACCGATATCGAACGCTGCGAGCGTCGGTTTGCTGCCGTCGCGACCAATTTAAGTACCGGCCGGGAACTGTGGTTTACTGAAGGCGATCTGCATTTAGCCGTTCGAGCCTCCTGCAGCATGCCTGGACTGATGGCGCCGGTGAGGCATAATGGTTACTGGCTGGTCGATGGCGCAGTGGTCAACCCGGTTCCCGTGTCGCTGACGCGGGCAATGGGGGCCGATATCGTGATTGCCGTTGACCTGCAACATGATGCCCATCTCATGCAGCAAGATTTATTTTCCCTCGAAACGCCGCGGCCGGAAGCTGAAGAGAAGGAGGGCCCATGGCACACTCGTCTGCGCGCGCGATTGACGCAAATGAGCTCCCGTCGTACGGCCGTGACGCCGACGGCGATGGAGATCATGACCACGTCTATCCAGGTTCTGGAGAACCGTCTTAAACGCAACCGTATGGCGGGTGACCCGCCGGATATCCTGCTGCAGCCATACTGTCCGCAAGTGTCGACGCTCGACTTCCATCGCGCAGCAGAGGCGATTGCCGCGGGCCAATTGGCCGTGGAAAAGAAAATGGATGAACTATTACCCTTAGTGCGTACAGCGGTTTGACGTACAAGTACCTGACTTAAGTAAAATCTGACAGGCGATAGTGAGAATAGCGTGCCACTATTGAATTATCGTCAGCCAGGGGAGATATCATGACGCAGCCATTGGCGGGAAAACAGATTCTGATAGTTGAAGACGAACCCGTTTTCCGCTCACTCTTGCATGGATGGCTGGCCTCGCTGGGAGCAACGACCTGGCTGGCGGAAGATGGCATGGATGCCCTGCATAAAATGACCGAGGTACGTCCGGACCTGATGATTTGCGACATTTCAATGCCGAGAATGAACGGTCTGGAACTGGTCGAGACGCTGCGTAACCGCGGCGAGCAGCTACCGATTCTGATGATTTCCGCCACCGAAAACATGGCGGATATTGCCAAAGCGTTACGGCTGGGCGTCCAGGATGTGCTGTTAAAACCGGTGAAAGATTTCGATCGCCTGCGTGAGACCGTTTATGCCTGCCTGTATCCCGCGATGTTTAGTTCACGTGTGGAAGAGGAAGAGCGTTTATTTGAGGACTGGGACGCGCTGGTCAGTAATCCGACCGCCGCATCGAGACTGCTGCAGGAGCTACAGCCTCCGGTGCAACAGGAAATGTCACATTGCCGCATTCATTATCGACAGCTGGTATCGGCGGATAAGCCGGGGCTGGTGCTCGATATTGCGCCGCTCTCGGAAAATGATTTGGCTTTCTATTGTCTGGATGTCACACGAGCAGGGGATAATGGCGTGCTGGCGGCTTTATTACTGCGCGCGCTATTCAATAGCCTGTTGCAAGAGCAACTGGCGCATCAGGGGCAACGGCTACCTGAAATGGGGAGTCTGTTAAAACAGGTCAATCAGTTACTCCGCCAGGCGAATCTTCCCGGTCAGTTCCCTTTGCTGGTGGGTTATTACCACAGTGGACTGAAAAATTTAATTCTGGTGTCCGCAGGGCTCAATGGCACGTTGAATACCGGTGAGCATCAAATTCAGATAAGTAATGGCGTTCCTTTAGGGACGCTGGGCGATGCCTATCTTAACCAAATTAGCCAGCGCTGCGCCTCATGGCAGTGCCAAATTTGGGGGGCCGGGGGGCGTTTACGCTTAATGTTGTCTGCGGAATGAGCAATTGCGTTTATATCTAAGCAGACGGCATTACCTGCAGCCCTATACTGGTGGTACCATCGAGCAGTTTTATGCGTAAAAGTCCTAATTCGAGGCTATCGGAACCTTTTCAGACCAGTGAATACGCGGTTGACTGATATACTCGACACGTTATTTGTAACGAGAAGTTTAAAAAACAAACAGTCCAGGAGATTTCAATGGCTGCCCTTAATTCTAAAGTCAGAAAAGCGGTTATCCCGGTAGCGGGATTAGGCACCAGGATGCTGCCTGCCACCAAAGCAATTCCAAAAGAAATGCTGCCGCTGGTAGATAAGCCGTTAATTCAGTACGTTGTTAATGAATGTATCGCTGCAGGAATTACTGAAATTGTTCTGGTAACGCACTCATCGAAAAACTCTATCGAAAACCATTTCGATACCAGTTTTGAGCTGGAAGCGATGCTGGAAAAACGTGTAAAACGCCAGCTTCTGGAAGAAGTGCAGTCTATTTGCCCGCCGCACGTGACCATTATGCAAGTTCGTCAGGGCCTGGCGAAAGGCCTTGGTCACGCCGTGCTGTGCGCACATCCGGTAGTGGGTGATGAGCCGGTAGCGGTTATTCTGCCAGACGTTATTCTGGATGAATTTGAGTCCGATCTGAGCCGTGATAACCTTGCGGAGATGATCTCTCGTTTTGATGAGACTGGCGCCAGCCAGATTATGGTTGAGCCTGTCGAGGATGTGACCGCGTATGGCGTGGTCGATTGCAAAGGCGAATCCCTGAAGCCGGGCGAAAGTGTGCCGATGGTGGGCGTGGTCGAGAAGCCAAAAGCTGACGTTGCGCCGTCCAACCTGGCGGTAGTGGGGCGCTATGTCCTCAGCGCAGATATTTGGCCGCTGCTTGCGAAGACCCCTCCGGGCGCCGGTGATGAAATTCAGCTGACTGACGCGATTGATATGCTGATCGAGAAAGAAACGGTTGAAGCTTATCATATGAAGGGCAAGAGCCATGACTGCGGCAATAAGCTTGGCTACATGCAGGCGTTTGTCGAATATGGTATTCGCCACAAGACGCTTGGTGACGATTTTAAAGCCTGGCTGGAAACCGCGGTGACGAAGTAATCCGCAGCGCGATTAAAAGCCAGAAACCGGGAGCGCGTCAGCGACTCCCGGTTTTGTTTATCGAGCCTGAGGGCAAAAAAAATCCCGCCGGAGCGGGATTTTTAATATTGCGACAACGGAGATTAGATCAGGAAATCGTCCAGTGATTTACCTTGTTCGTCCATTGCTTTTTTGATCACCGCAGGAGTACGGCCCTGGCCAGTCCAGGTTTTGGTTTCGCCGTTTTCGTCTACATAGCTATATTTAGCCGGACGTGCAGCACGCTTAGTTTTGGTACCGGCTTTAACGGCAGCCATAGTGCTCAGCAGTTCATTCGGGTCAATACCGTCAGCAATCAGCATTTCACGGTATTGCTGCAGCTTACGCGTACGCTCTTCAATTTCTGCTGCGGCGGCGTTTTCTTCTTCACGGCGCTCGTTAACAACGACTTCTAATTTTTCCAGCATTTCTTCGAGCGTTTCAAGGGTGCATTCTCTTGCCTGCGCACGAAGAGTACGGATGTTGTTCAAAATTTTAAGTGCTTCGCTCATTGTAGTAATCTCAAACTTATATTGTGGGGTGGTTTGTTGAACTAATAATAGAGCGATAAAATGCGTTGTGCAATAGGGGAGAATGTAAGGAATTCAAAATTACTGGTTATTTGTCGCGGGAATTAATTAATTTAAGTTAAAATTCTCGTGCCGCTTCACATCTTTGCTCCTTATAGCCATGAGTAGGGGGCCAGCTAAAACACTGAGACCATATGCTTTTTCTGAGGTTCAGTGAGAAAAATTATCCTTTGCATGGGTAAATAACCCTCGTCAGTATTAGCGCATTTTTGGTTACGCGCCTTAATATAAAACAACCCGCAAGCCCGCTTATAGTGCATGGATACTGGTCCTATAAGCACGAAAAGACAATGGTTACCTCACCGATAGCGTAACGGGGCGTACAAATAATGGCCCTGTAAATTCAATTCATCCACGTCACCCTTTCCGTTTCCATGCCCTTCAGCGCTGCGACAATACCCCTGCGGAAAGGGCGGCTGTACGCCTAAAATATGGTACAATCGCCGCCGCGATAAAACACTTTGATTGGGGTCACGCAGCCGATGGCACAACTTTATTTCTACTACTCTGCAATGAATGCAGGTAAGTCGACCGCTCTGTTGCAATCTTCGTACAATTACCAGGAGCGGGGGATGCGTACCATCGTTTATACCGCTGAGATAGATGACCGCTTCGGTGCTGGAAAAGTCAGCTCGCGTATCGGCCTCTCCTCGCCGGCCCGGTTGTATAATCCGCAGACGTCGCTATTTAACGATATTGCGGCAGAGCACAAGCTTAAGCCGATTCACTGCGTGCTGGTGGATGAAAGCCAGTTTCTGACGCGCGAACAGGTTCATGAGCTGTCCGAAGTTGTCGATACACTGGATATTCCGGTGCTGTGCTATGGACTGCGGACGGATTTTCGCGGCGAGCTCTTTACCGGTAGCCAGTATTTGCTGGCATGGTCCGACAAGCTGGTGGAGCTGAAAACCATTTGCTTCTGCGGCCGTAAGGCGAGCATGGTGCTACGTCTCGATCAAGAGGGGCGACCTTATAATGAAGGCGAGCAGGTTGTCATCGGCGGCAATGAGCGGTATGTGTCCGTCTGTCGTAAGCATTATAAAGAGGCGCTGAGCGTGGGTTCTTTAACCCAGGTACAAAACCAGCGTTATTCCTGCTGAGTCGCTCAGAAGCTCATACAGGCGCCTGTAGGCGCCTTTTTTATACTCTGGAAGGCTGGAGCTCGGGATTGGCTGACAAGCAGGTATAAAAAAGCCCCGTCAGGTGACGGGGCTTGCAGTGTGTTTACCGTTGTTGATTAAGCGGATTTCTTCGCTTTTTTCTCAGCTTTCACCGGAGCAGCGTCGGTTTTCGCAGCAGTTTCGCCTTCGACGAACTCGCGGCCGTAGTAGGTATCCAGCAGAATCTGTTTCAGTTCGGAGATCAGCGGGTAGCGCGGGTTAGCGCCGGTGCACTGGTCATCGAATGCATCTTCAGACAGCTTATCAACGTTAGCCAGGAAGTCAGCTTCCTGAACGCCAGCTTCGCGGATAGATTTCGGAATTCCCAGCTCAGCTTTGATGCTTTCCAGCCATGCCAGCAGTTTCTCGATCTTCGCTGCGGTGCGGTCGCCCGGTGCAGAGAGACCCAGGTGATCGGCGATTTCAGCGTAGCGACGACGAGCCTGCGGACGGTCGTACTGGCTGAACGCAGTCTGCTTGGTCGGGTTGTCATTCGCGTTGTAGCGAATAACGTTGCAGATCAGCAGGGCGTTGGCCAGACCGTGCGGAATATGGAACTGAGAGCCCAGTTTGTGCGCCATGGAGTGACACACGCCGAGGAAGGCGTTCGCAAACGCGATACCGGCGATAGTCGCAGCACTGTGTACGCGCTCACGGGCAACCGGGTTCTTGGAACCTTCGTGGTAGGAAGCCGGCAGGTACTCTTTCAGCAGTTTCAACGCCTGCAGAGCCTGGCCGTCAGAGAACTCAGAAGCCAGCACGGAAACGTAAGCTTCCAGGGCGTGAGTCACCGCATCCAGACCACCGAACGCACACAGCGACTTCGGCATATCCATCACCAGGTTGGCATCGACGATGGCCATATCTGGGGTCAGCGCGTAGTCTGCCAGCGGATATTTCTGACCGGTTGCGTCATCGGTCACTACGGCGAACGGCGTCACTTCAGAACCGGTACCGGAGGTGGTGGTGATGGCGACCATCTTGGCTTTGACGCCCATTTTCGGGAACTTGTAGATACGTTTACGGATATCCATAAAGCGCAGCGCCAGTTCTTCGAAGTGGGTTTCCGGATGTTCGTACATGACCCACATGATTTTCGCCGCATCCATCGGGGAACCGCCGCCCAGCGCGATGATGACGTCTGGTTTGAAGGAGTTCGCCAGATCGGCACCTTTACGTACGATGGTCAGGGTCGGGTCAGCTTCAACTTCGAAGAAGACTTCGGTTTCAACGCCCGCTGCTTTCAGTACGGAAGTGATCTGATCGGCATAGCCGTTGTTGAACAGGAAGCGGTCAGTCACGATCAGCGCGCGTTTGTGACCATCAGTAATCACTTCATCCAGTGCGATTGGCAGGGAGCCACGACGGAAGTAGATAGATTTCGGAAGTTTGTGCCACAACATGTTTTCAGCTCGCTTAGCAACGGTTTTCTTGTTGATCAGGTGTTTCGGACCAACGTTTTCAGAGATGGAGTTACCACCCCAGGAACCACAACCCAGAGTCAGGGAAGGCGCGAGTTTGAAGTTGTACAGGTCACCGATACCACCCTGAGAAGCCGGGGTGTTGATCAGGATACGTGCGGTTTTCATCATCTGGCCGAAGTAAGCCACGCGAGCCGGCTGGTTGTCCTGGTCGGTGTACAGGCAAGAGGTGTGACCGATACCGCCCATGGCAACCAGTTTTTCTGCTTTGGTGACCGCGTCTTCGAAATCTTTCGCACGATACATCGCCAGCGTCGGAGACAGTTTTTCGTGAGCAAACGGTTCACTTTCGTCAACGTTGGTCACTTCGCCAATCAGGATCTTAGTCGTAGCCGGAACGGTGAAGCCTGCGAGTTCCGCGATTTTTGCCGCTGGCTGACCAACGATAGCAGCGTTCAGCGCGCCATTTTTCAGGATGATGTCCTGAACCGCTTTCAGCTCTTTACCCTGCAGCAGATAGCCGCCGTGGCTGGCGAAACGTTCGCGAACCGCGTCATACACTGAATCAACGACGACAACAGACTGCTCAGAAGCACAGATAACGCCGTTATCGAAGGTTTTAGACATCAGAACGGAAGCAACAGCACGTTTGATATCAGCCGTTTCATCAATGACCACCGGGGTGTTACCGGCACCAACGCCGATAGCTGGTTTACCGGAGCTGTACGCCGCTTTCACCATACCTGGACCACCGGTCGCAAGGATCAGGTTGATGTCCGGGTGATGCATCAGCGCGTTAGACAGTTCTACGGACGGCTGATCGATCCAGCCGATCAGGTCTTTCGGCGCGCCAGCCGCGATGGCAGCCTGCAGTACGATATCAGCCGCTTTGTTGGTGGCTTCTTTTGCACGCGGGTGCGGAGAGAAAATGATGGCGTTACGTGTCTTCAGGCTGATGAGCGATTTGAAGATGGCTGTTGAAGTCGGGTTAGTGGTCGGTACGATACCGCAGATGATGCCGATCGGTTCAGCGATAGTGATGGTACCAAAGGTGTCGTCTTCTGACAGGACGCCACAGGTTTTTTCATCTTTATATGCGTTGTAAATGTATTCGGAAGCGAAGTGGTTTTTGATCACTTTGTCTTCAACGATGCCCATGCCGGATTCGGCAACGGCCATTTTAGCGAGAGGGATTCGAGCATCTGCAGCGGCCAGAGCGGCAGCGCGGAAGATTTTATCGACTTGTTCTTGAGTGAAACTGGCATATTCACGCTGGGCTTTCTTGACACGCTCAACAAGCGCGTTCAGTTCAGCGATATTAGTAACAGCCATAATGCTCTCCTGATAATGTTAAACTTTTTTAGTAAATCAGTCGCTCGATTCGACATTATAGACAGGCTGTTAACAGCTTGCATGTAAATGTTTATGTAGAAAAATCAGGACACTGTTTTACCGATTTACTAAAAAAGCTCTATTACTTTAACTTTCAGGTCATGCTGCCTTCCACTCTGTTGGTGTCATCAAGATTACTCACTTCTGAGTACAAAATACGTGATTTAGATCAAGTATTGGCGTGGCTGATACCTTTCAGCTGGCTGCTTTTTAACCGATTCGATCAAGTGTAATGGAAGGGTTTTGAAATTAAAAAAACGATTAGCATTAAAGCTACAAATAACTAACATTCGATACATATCACCGGGTTATGCATATTTATAATGAATATTGCATGCAAAAAGCGTATGTTTCGCGCAGTTATTTTATGCTGTTAATAGTCAACCGCCAATTTTGATGATGCTGCGGAGCCCATTGTGACTCAACCACTGTTCGATTTTGCTACCTATTTCAAGTTTTTCATTGGCTTATTTGCCCTGGTCAACCCGGTCGGCATCATTCCGGTGTTTATCAGTATGACCAGCTACCAACCGGCAGCGGTGCGCAACAAGACCAACCTGACCGCAAACCTGTCGGTGGCGATCATCCTCCTGACGTCGTTGTTTCTCGGCGATGGCATTCTGCAGATTTTTGGCATCTCGATTGATTCCTTCCGCATTGCCGGCGGCATCCTGGTGGTGACCATTGCGATGTCGATGATCAGCGGCAAGCTCGGCGAAGATAAGCAGAACAAGCAGGAGAAATCGGAGACGGCGGTCCGGGAGAGCATCGGCGTCGTGCCTCTCGCGCTCCCCTTAATGGCCGGACCGGGGGCAATCAGTTCAACTATTGTCTGGGGCACCCGATATCATTCCTGGGTGCACCTGGTCGGGTTCTCACTGGCGATAGCGGTATTCGCTCTTTGCTGCTGGGGCATTTTCCGAATGGCGCCGTGGCTGGTTCGTCTGCTGGGACAGACGGGAATCAACGTCATCACCCGTATCATGGGGTTGCTGCTGATGGCCCTGGGGATCGAGTTTATCGTAACCGGTATTAAAGCGCTGTTCCCCGGACTGCTTAATTAGAGGAACACCATGCAAGCGTGGAGGCTTCACTTCGCGCTTGCGCGATTATTAGCAAAACCTATTAACCAGCGCGAGATCGGCTGTTGAGATAACGTTTTGCGATAATATCTTTAAATCCATATTTTTCATTAAGATATCTGTTTTTGTTCATTGTTTTCCCCTCACGCTCTTCCTGCCTGCGATGTTATTTTCTTCACATCATTCTCTGGCACTTGCTGTCGGATCATCGAAATGATATTAGTAATTTTAACAAGGCAGTAGATGAATGTGCTAAAAAGTAACCTGTTGTTAAATTTTTGTACAAAAAAGCATCTTTTAGCCGATACTCGATTCTCAACGCGATTAAAAAATCATATCACTATGATTAACAATGATATTTTTTTGTCGGTAGTCCGCGAAGATCTTGAGCATCGCGGGCAATATCGGCGATAAAAGAGAATCCGGTAACATATTTGCAAATTGCATTGGCGGAGGTGTTTACCTTTTGGTAATTTCCGCCGTTATCGTCTGCTGAATTATATGCGTAAATGAGAATCATTATTAATAATCTCACTGCGCCGGAACTGCCCTCCAGCGAGGGGGCAAAGAATCGACGTTAAGGCTGCCGTTCGAGCGGTCGTAATAAATAAGTCGGTGATAGCAATCTGCCAATCGCAAACGCTCCTGCGTTGGACAGATCCCCGCAAACGGGAAAAAAACAGGCTGGTTAAAAAACCAGTAATTATAATGACTGGAGTTACAACACAATGACCATCATCACTAAAAAACGTTTGATCGCCGCGGGAGTGCTATCCGCACTGCTTGCCGGCAATATGGCTATGGCAGCGGATGTCCCAGCCGGTGTGCAGTTGTCGGATAAGCAAACGCTGGTGCGAAATAGCGGCGCTGAGCCGCAATCACTGGACCCGAATAAAATTGAAGGGGTACCCGAGGCCAATATTAGCCGCGACCTCTTCGAAGGCTTGCTGAATACTTCGCCGAAAGATGGCCACCCGATCCCTGGCGTAGCAGAGAGCTGGGATAATAAAGATTTTAAAGTCTGGACCTTCCATCTGCGTAAAGATGCGAAATGGTCTAACGGCGAGCCGGTTACTGCTCAGGACTTCGTCTACAGCTGGCAGCGTCTGGTGGATCCGAAAACCGCTTCTCCTTATGCCAGCTATCCGCAATATGGTCATATCGTTAACGTCGACGACATCATTGATGGCAAGAAAGCGCCGAGCGAACTAGGCGTAAAAGCCATTGACGACCACACGCTGGAAGTAACCCTCAGCGAGCCAGTCCCTTATTTTTATAAGCTGCTGGTTAACCCGGCGATGTCTCCTGTCTACAAACCGGCTATTGAAAAATTTGGCGAGAAATGGACACAGCCTGGCAATATCGTCACCAACGGGGCGTATACTCTGAAAGACTGGGTGGTCAACGAACGTATCGTGATGGAGCGCAACCCGCACTACTGGGATAATGCAAAAACCGTCATTAACACCGTTACCTGGCTGCCGACCTCTTCCGAAGTGACCTATGTTAACCGCTATCGCAGCGGTGAACTGGACATGACCTATAACCAGCTGCCGATCGAACTCTTCCAGAAGCTGAAAAAAGAGATCCCCAACGAGCTGCACGTTGACCCGTATCTGTGTACCTATTATTACGAAATCAACAACCAGAAAGCGCCGTTTACCGACGTACGCGTCCGTACCGCGCTGAAGCTGGGTCTGGATCGCGACATTATTGCTAATAAAGTGAAAGGACAGGGCGATCTGCCGGCCTACGGCTACACGCCGCCGTACACCGATGGCGCGAAGCTGAGCGAGCCGGAATGGTTTACGTGGTCGCAGGAAAAACGCAACGAAGAAGCGAAAAAACTGCTGGCCGAAGCCGGCTATACCGCGGATAAACCGTTGACCTTTAACCTGCTGTATAACACCTCCGATTTGCACAAGAAGCTGGCGATTGCCGCCGCCTCGCTGTGGCGTAAAAACCTGGGCATTGACGTGAAGCTGGTTAACCAGGAGTGGAAAACGTTCCTCGATACCCGTCACCAGGGCACCTATGACGTGGCACGCGCAGGCTGGTGCGCCGACTATAACGAGCCAACTTCCTTCCTGAATACCATGCTCTCTGACAGCTCAATGAACACTGCGCACTATAAGAGCCCGGCGTTCGACAAGATTATGGCTGAATCCGTAAAAGCGTCTGATGAAGCGCAGCGTACGGCAGCCTATGCGAAAGCGGAACAGCAGCTGGACAAAGACAGCGCGATCGTACCGGTCTATTACTACGTCAACGCCCGCCTGGTGAAACCGTGGGTTGGGGGCTATACCGGTAAAGACCCGATGGATAACGTCTATACCAAAGATCTCTACGTTATCAAACATTAATGGCAATACGTGGGGCGGGCCTGTGCTCGCTCCATCGTGTCTTATTTGAGAGCAGTGCAAAGGCACACGCCAGAAGGTACGGGCAATGTTAAAATTTATCTTACGTCGCTGTCTGGAAGCGATTCCGACGCTATTTATTCTTATTACCATCTCATTCTTCATGATGCGTCTGGCACCGGGAAGTCCTTTTACCGGGGAGCGCACCCTGCCGCCGGAAGTCATGGCGAATATTGAAGCAAAATACCATTTAAACGACCCTATCATGACGCAGTACTTCAATTATCTGAAGCAACTGGCGCATGGCGATTTTGGTCCCTCCTTTAAATACAAAGATTATTCGGTCAACGATCTGGTGGCCGCCAGCTTCCCGGTTTCTGCGAAACTGGGCTTCGCCGCCTTTTTACTCGCGGTGGTGATCGGCGTAGCCGCCGGGGTGATAGCCGCTCTGAAGCAAAACACCCGATGGGACTACGCGGTGATGGGGGTAGCCATGACCGGCGTGGTTATTCCGAGCTTTGTGGTGGCGCCGCTGCTGGTGATGATTTTTGCCATTACCCTGCACTGGCTGCCGGGCGGCGGCTGGAACGGCGGAGCGCTGAAATTTATGATCCTGCCGATGGTGGCGCTTTCCCTGGCCTATATCGCCAGTATCGCCCGTATCACCCGCGGCTCGATGATAGAAGTGTTGCACTCTAACTTTATCCGCACCGCGCGGGCAAAAGGGCTGCCGATGCGCCGCATTATTTTGCGCCATGCGCTGAAGCCGGCGCTGCTGCCGGTGCTCTCCTATATGGGGCCAGCTTTCGTGGGCATCATCACCGGCTCAATGGTCATTGAAACCATTTACGGCCTGCCGGGGATCGGCCAGCTGTTCGTTAACGGGGCGCTTAACCGCGACTACTCGCTGGTGCTGAGCCTGACGATCCTCGTTGGCGCCCTGACTATCCTGTTCAACGCCATCGTTGACGTGCTGTACGCCGTTATCGATCCGAAGATTCGCTACTGAAGCCGGAGTTCGCCATGATGTTAAGTAAGAAAAATAGCGAGGCGCTGGAAAACTTCAGTGAGAAGCTGGAAGTGGAGGGGCGTAGCCTCTGGCAGGATGCGCGTCGCCGCTTTATGCACAACCGCGCCGCGGTGACCAGCCTGATCATGCTGGTGCTTATTGCGCTGTTTGTCACCTTTGCGCCGATGGTGTCGTCGTTCTCCTACTTCGATACCGACTGGGGCATGATGTCCAATGCCCCGGATATGGCTTCAGGCCACTACTTCGGAACCGACTCCTCCGGGCGCGACCTGCTGGTGCGCGTGGCGATCGGCGGGCGCATTTCGCTGATGGTCGGGGTGGCGGCGGCGCTGGTGGCGGTGATCCTCGGCACGCTGTACGGTTCGCTTTCCGGTTATCTTGGTGGCAAAGTGGATTCGGTGATGATGCGTCTGCTGGAGATCCTCAACTCCTTCCCGTTTATGTTCTTCGTCATCCTGCTGGTGACCTTTTTTGGTCAGAATATCCTGCTGATCTTTGTTGCCATCGGCATGGTTTCCTGGCTGGATATGGCGCGTATCGTGCGCGGACAGACCTTGAGCCTGAAGCGTAAAGAGTTTATCGAAGCCGCGCAGGTCGGTGGGGTCTCCACGGCCAGCATCGTGCTGCGCCATATCGTCCCCAACGTACTGGGGGTGGTGGTAGTGTACGCCTCGCTGCTGGTCCCCAGCATGATCCTCTTCGAATCCTTCCTCAGCTTCCTCGGGCTGGGAACCCAGGAGCCGCTCAGCAGTTGGGGAGCATTGCTCAGCGATGGCGCCAACTCAATGGAAGTCTCGCCCTGGCTGCTGCTGTTCCCGGCGGGTTTCCTGGTGGTGACCCTGTTCTGTTTCAACTTTATCGGCGATGGTCTGCGTGATGCCCTCGACCCGAAAGACCGCTAAGGAGCGCTGCCATGACCATGATTGAAACGGCAAAGGCGCCGCAAGCGCAGAGTCACAGCGGCCTGCTGCTGGACGTGAAAGATCTCCGCGTCACCTTTAAAACGCCGGATGGCGATGTCACTGCCGTCAATGACCTGAACTTCACCCTGCAGGCGGGCGAGACGCTCGGCATTGTGGGCGAATCTGGCTCCGGTAAATCGCAAACCGCCTTCGCTCTGATGGGGCTGCTGGCGGCCAACGGCCGCATCGGAGGATCCGCCACCTTTAACGGTCGGCAGATCCTCAATTTGCCCGAGCGTGAACTGAACAAACTGCGCGCCGAGCAAATCTCGATGATTTTCCAGGATCCGATGACCTCTCTTAACCCGTATATGCGGGTGGGCGAGCAGTTAATGGAAGTCCTGATGTTGCATAAAGGACTGAGCAAAGCCGAAGCGTTTGAAGAGTCGGTGAAGATGCTCGATGCGGTAAAAATGCCGGAAGCGCGCAAGCGCATGAAGATGTTTCCGCACGAGTTTTCAGGCGGGATGCGCCAGCGCGTGATGATTGCCATGGCGCTGCTGTGTCGGCCGCGGCTGCTGATTGCGGATGAACCCACCACCGCGCTGGACGTCACCGTGCAGGCGCAGATCATGACGCTGTTGAATGAGCTTAAACGCGAATTCAATACGGCAATCATCATGATCACCCACGACCTCGGGGTGGTGGCCGGGATCTGCGATAAAGTGCTGGTGATGTACGCCGGGCGCACCATGGAGTACGGTCAGGCGCGCGATGTCTTCTATCAACCGTCACATCCATACTCTATTGGCCTGTTGAATGCAGTTCCTCGTCTGGATGCCGAGGGCGATGCGTTGTTAACCATCCCTGGCAACCCGCCAAACCTGCTGCGATTGCCGAAAGGCTGTCCATTCCAGCCGCGCTGCCCGCACGCCATGGAGCAGTGTAGCAGCGCACCGCCGCTGGAGTCGTTCGCGCCAGGCCGCCTGCGCGCCTGCTTTAAACCGGTGGGGGATCTGCTATGAACGCCGTAACTGAACAACGAAAAGTCCTGCTTGAAATTGCCGACCTGAAGGTGCACTTCGATATCAAAGATGGCAAGCAGTGGTTCTGGCAGCCGTCGAAAACGCTGAAAGCAGTGGATGGCGTGACGTTGCGCCTCTATGAGGGGGAAACCCTCGGTGTGGTAGGGGAGTCAGGCTGCGGCAAATCGACCTTCGCCCGCGCCATTATTGGCCTGGTGAAAGCGACCGATGGCAAAGTGGCCTGGCTTGGGAAAGATCTGCTGGGTATGAAGCAGGAAGAGTGGCGCGATGTGCGCAGCGATATCCAGATGATCTTCCAGGATCCGCTGGCCTCGCTGAATCCGCGCATGACCATCGGGGAGATTATCGCTGAACCGCTGCGCACCTATCATCCGAAGATGTCGCGTCAGGAAGTTCGCGATCGCGTCAAAGCGATGATGATGAAGGTCGGGTTGCTGCCTAACCTGATCAACCGCTATCCGCATGAGTTCTCCGGCGGTCAGTGCCAGCGTATCGGCATCGCGCGGGCGTTGATCCTTGAGCCGAAGCTGATTATCTGCGATGAGCCAGTATCTGCGCTTGACGTGTCGATTCAGGCTCAGGTGGTCAATCTGCTGCAGCAGCTGCAGCGTGAGATGGGGCTGTCGCTGATATTTATCGCCCACGATCTGGCGGTGGTTAAACATATCTCCGACCGCGTCCTGGTGATGTATCTGGGCCATGCGGTGGAGCTGGGCACCTACGACGAGGTGTATCATAATCCGCTGCATCCCTATACCAAAGCGCTGATGTCGGCGGTACCGATCCCCGATCCTGATCTCGAGAAAGCGAAAACTATTCAGTTGCTGGAGGGCGAATTACCCTCGCCAATTAACCCTCCGTCGGGCTGCGTGTTCCGCACCCGCTGCCCGCTCGCCGGGCCAGAGTGTGCGAAAACCCGCCCCGTACTGGAGGGCAGTTTCCGCCATGCGGTTTCCTGCCTTAAGGTAGACCCGTTATAATCTCAGGGGCTGACGCAGGTCAGCCCTTTTTTTTTGCGAGGTTAACGAAGTGGGTATGCTTTCTGCCGCTCGTCTGCGGCTTTATCATTTACTTTTCGATCAGAACCGACGTTCCGGCCGCCGCTTCGAAGGGCTGTGCGGACTTTTCGCCTTGCTCAGCGTGCTGGTGATTTTTATCGAGTCGGGGCTGGGCACGCAATATCATCTGACATTAGATGAATGGCATGTTTTCGTCTGGCTGGAGCTGCTGGTGACCGCGGTTTTTACCGTGGAGTACCTGCTGCGTATCGCCACCTGGCCCAATCCGCTCCACTATATTTTTAGCTTTTGGGGACTGATTGACCTGGCGACGATTTTGCCGCTGTATGTGATGTGGCTGTGGCCGGAGATTAGCCTGAATTATGTCTTTGCCTGGCGAGCAATGCGAGCGATCCGCGCGCTGCGTATTCTCAAACTGTTGCGCTTTATGCCTTCGCTCAACGTGTTCTGGCGAGCAATCGTCAGTGCGCGTCACCAGCTGATTCTGTTCTATTCGTTTATCGCCATTGTGATGGTGATTTTCGGTTCGCTAATGTATTTGATCGAGGGGCCGGAGTACGGCTTTACGACGCTCAACGCCTCGGTCTATTGGGCCATCGTGACCATCACCACCGTTGGCTATGGCGATATCACCCCGCATACCCCACTGGGCCGCATTCTGGCGTCGATCCTCATCCTGATCGGCTACTCCATTATTGCGATACCGACCGGGCTTATCACTACCCATATGACCAGCGCCCTGAACCGTCGGCGTCAGCGTCGCCTGTGTCCGCAGTGCCAGCAGGGCGACCATGACAATAACGCCCGTTTTTGTCACGCCTGCGGCCATGCGTTGCCGAAATAAGCTGCCAGCATAAAAAAAGCCTGCCGGGTGAACCGCGGCAGGCTTTTCACTGGATAGTGAGCGTTATTCACGCCACAAAATATGACACAGCTTATGATCTTTTTCGCGGCACAGCAGAACACGGGCGAAAATGTCATTAATTTCCCCGCCATCGGTATCCGCCAGGCCAATCACCACTTCGGCGAAGAAATCCGGATTCAGATCGTAATCCACATGCTCTTCCCAGTCTGCGGACGGGTCGAACAGTTCGGCGCCCCCGCGCTCTTCAAACTGCAGGTTAAACAGAATGATGTCCGCCGGGTCGAGGTTGTCGGCCGCCAGCTCGAGGAAGATATCGTAAGCCTGCTCAAGCGTTTCGTCTTCGGTCAGGCGGTTGTTTAAATCCATATCCATGATTGCTACTCATTCGGTATCTGATGGGCACGTTTTACAGCAACGGGCTGAAGAAGTAAAACAGTCGCTCGACGATCCGCTGCCAGAGCGGTCGTTTTAGCCAACGACGGGCGTCAAGCAGGCGCGAACGCGAGATATAGTCATCCTGGACCGCCGCCAGATCGCTGCCAAAACCGGCGTCATCAATGACCAGCGTAATCTCAAAATTGAGCCACAGGCTGCGCATATCCAGATTCACCGTCCCCACCAGGCTCAGTTCGCCATCCACCAGCACGCTCTTGGTATGCAACAATCCGCCTTCAAACTGATAAATTTTGACCCCGGCCGCCAGCAGCTCGGTGAAAAAGGCCCGGCTGGCCCAGCCCACCAGCAGTGAATCGTTCTTGCGCGGTAAAATAATACTCACGTCGACACCGCGCTGGGCGGCGGTACAGATTGCGTGCAGCAGGTCGTCGCTGGGCACGAAGTAAGGTGTCGTCATGATCAGATGCTCTTTCGCCGCGTAGGCGGCGGTGAGGAGCGCCTGATGGATCAGATCTTCCGGAAAGCCCGGGCCGGAGGCGATCGTGTGGATGGTATGCCCGCTGGCCTCTTCGAACGGCATGATATTGACGTCCGGTGGTGGCGGCAGAATGCGCTTTCCGGTTTCGATTTCCCAGTCGCAGGAGTAGACGATGCCCATCGAGGTCGCCACCGGGCCTTCCATCCGCGCCATCAGGTCAATCCACTGGCCGACCCCCGAGTCCTGCTTAAAGTAGCGCGGATCGACCATATTCATGCTGCCGGTATAGGCAATATAGTTATCGATCATCACCATCTTGCGATGTTGACGCAAATCCATCCGGCGCAGGAACACACGCATCAGGTTAACTTTGAGGGCCTCGACGACTTCAATACCGGCGTTACGCATCATCGCCGCCCATGGGCTGCGGAAAAAGGCCACGCTGCCCGCAGAATCGAGCATTAGCCGACAGTGAACCCCACGACGCGCGGCGGCCATCAGCGATTCGGCGACGCTGTCGGCCATACCGCCTGGCTGCCAGATATAAAAGACCATCTCGATATTGTGGCGGGCCAGTTGAATATCGCGGATCAGAGCCTGCATCACGTCGTCAGATTCCGTCAGCAGCTGCAGCTGGTTGCCTTTTACGCCACCAATGCCCTGACGCCGTTCACACAGCTTGAACAGGGATTCTGCCACCGGGCTGTTATCTTCCGCGAAGATATGTTTGCAGGCTTTGAGGTCGTTTAACCACTTGGCCGTCGAGGGCCACATCGCCCTGGCGCGTTCCGCCCGGCGTTTGCCGAGATGCAGTTCGCCAAAGGAGAGATAGGCGATAATCCCCACCAGCGGCAGGATATAAATGATCAGCAACCATGCCATGGCGGACGGGACAGCGCGGCGTTTCATTAGAATTCGTAATGTTACACCGGCGATCAACAGCCAGTACCCCAGAATGACCAGCCAGTTCACCACCGTGTAAAAGGTTGTCATAGATGTAAAATCCTTTTGAATGACGTTATGTGATGAGTTTACGCATCAGTATTTTTCTGGCAAATAAAAACGCAGCGAAAGCGGTAGTCAGTTGCTGGCAGAGGTTTATAATGGAGGCTGTTTTCACTCGTAGAGTCGTTGCAATGAAGCGTAGTAGAACGGAAGTAGGGCGCTGGCGCATGCTGAGACAGGTGAATCGCCGTAAAGCGCGCTGGCTGGAAGCCCAATCGCGCCGCAATATGCGGATCCTTGCTATCAGGAAGGGACTGGTGAAACGGCAGCGTCATGCTCTGCTGTTTATTTTTCCCGACTGTTAAGCGAGCAGGCTAACGGCACCGTACGCGGTGCCGTTGTCGTTTTCTCAGCCCTGCGCTGAATTATCGTTATCATTGCCATCTTGACATCATTATTTTGCTCGACTGCGGTGCAACGACAGTTTGCGCCTGGCTTGCTTTCACGTCTCATTAAAATAGGCATGTCACGTTATTCCGGGCGGTTTGTTTCAGGCAGAACCTATTCCTGCCGCCACAGGAATTAATTGCCATGCAGTATTTATTGTTACCCAGACAGGTGCGGCGCTGTCGAATGCATGCCTACACTGGCCAGCAGATGCAGCCTGAAGTAAGTTGAGAAGAATGATGAAACAGGCGCAGTCAGATCATGGCGCATGAGGCTAAGCGTGCCGCTCCTGGTCTTAAATAATCTGCGCCTGTTTGTTTGCCTTTCAGAACGGTTGTCTGGATAACGCGCCTGAATAAAATGCACGCTATTACGCGTGCATTACTTTATTTTGCATAGGCTTCAGTGGATAAAGTGATGGTCACGTTATCACTTACCGCGGGCACATACTTATCAAGCTTGAAGTCTGAACGTTTGATTACCCCTGTTGCATCAAATCCAATCGCCTCTTTTTTCACCATTGGATGCATGTCCTGCTTATTGAGGGTTGCATGCAGAACTACCGGTTTGGTGATGCCTTTAATGGTAAGGTTACCTTCGACATCATATTTATTGTCGCCCTTGCTTTCCACTTTGGTACTCCGGAAAGTAGCCTCGGGAAACGTTTTGACATCAAAGTATTCTTTGCCTAAAAATTCATCGGTTAACGCTTTGACATGCGTGTCAATGGTTTTTACCGGCAGAGTAACGCTAACAGAAGATTTTTCAGGGTTCTCTTTGTCAAAAGATAATTTCCCTGAAACATCAGAGATATAGGCGGTAGGGTTAGAGAAACCGAAATGATTCCAGGCAATCACCACCGACGTGTGCTGCGGATCCAGGTTATATTCCGTCGCCGCAGCTTGTGATACAGGGATATATAAGGCAAGCAGAGAAAGAAATACTGTTTTTTTCAGAACGTTCACAAAAAAGTCCTCAAAATGAGCAAGTACACAAAGGGTAGCTTAAAAAGAGGGAAGTCTTATTGAAAACATTTGTTATTCCCTTTCAAAATTTTTAATCAAGCACGAATAACCCTACAGTAACGCAGCGTGAACTTTACGCAAGGCAATTAATAGAAGTTAAAAAATGATCATCGGCAATTTTAACCTGACGGTGAGATTTTTATTGGGCCATGTCAGGATATTGTGTGTGGTTATATCATTGCGGGGCTATTTTCCCTGGGGAGAGAAATCACCGCGAGCCTGAATGCAGGAAGGTTGTTTAAGACCGGTTCAGTACCTTGCGAAAACCGGACATTAATCCCCGTTTATTCCATGGCTTAATATCGGCAGGGAGAAATTACCCGCATCAACATGCTTATCCAGTTAATGTAAAAAAGAGCAATAACCATAAATTAGGCATTTATCCAATCTAATGTCGATGTTAAACGAATAAATGTCGATATATTATTCTGTGTTATTTATTTTTTTGTAGTCATTTCTTTTTAATTCTTCCTGGCGTTTTTTTAGCTTTATCACAATAGTGTCGCGCAAAAAACAATCAATCAATAAATAAAATACAAGATCTTACATAACGTACTTACACAATTTATTAACAATTAAATATAATTCCCGACATCGATGTTTTATCGCCATTTTCTATCCCGGCATTATGCTTCATTTATGCCGTTTGGCTTACTGCGGGGAAAACATCGATAGTTAAATAAGAAATAGTTTTATTTCATGGTGTTATCAGGAGAGTTATTATGTCAGATACGAATCCCCGCTCATCCGGCTGGTTAGGCCTGTGGTGCCTGCTGGTCGGCGTGATACTGCTTGCGACAGGCCTGTTCTTTGTCATCGGCGGTTATAAACTGGTTTCCCTGGGGGGAAGCTGGTATTTCCTTATTGCCGGGGTTATTACCCTGCTCGCCGCGATTCAGTTTTTCCGCCGCAGGTCGTCCGCGGTGTGGCTGTTTGCTCTGGTATTCGTGGGTACCCTGATTTGGGCACTGTTTGATGCCGGCTTCGACTTCTGGCCGCTCGTTTCCCGTTTGATGGTACCCGCCGGGTTGATGCTGCTGGCGGCGGCCACCTGGCCTGCGCTACGTAAGCATGAAGGAAAGCCTTACAGCACCAAAGGGGCATGGGGGGTCTGCGTTGTTCTGGTTATCGCCATGGGCGTCACCTTTGTTCAGATGTTTCAGCCCCATCCCACAGTGGCGTTCAGCGGCGAGAAATTACCGCTGGTGCCGGTAAAAGAAGACGCTAAACAGCAAAACTGGGACCACTACGGCAATACTGCCGGCGGTAGCCGCTTTGTGGCGTTGGACCAGATCACGCGTGACAATGTAAAAAACCTGAAACCCGTCTGGACCTTCCATACTGGCGACACCCCGTTAAGCCCGGATGGCAATGGCGCAGAAGATCAGCAAACACCGCTGCAGGTAGGCGATCGTGTTTTCCTCTGTACCCCGCATAACAATGTGATCGCCGTCGATGCCGATAGTGGAAAAGAGATCTGGAGAGCGGAAATTAATGCGAAATCCGCCATCTGGATGCGCTGCCGAGGCCTGGCGTATTTTGATGCGACGAAGCCACTGACGCAGCCCACTGTGGCAGGCTCCTCCCCGGTTCTGCCGGCACAGGTCGCGCCAGGTGCAGCATGCCAGCGTCGCATCCTGATGAATACGATTGATGACAGATTGATCGCCTTAGACGCAGATAACGGCCAATTCTGCCCGGACTTCGGGACGAACGGCAGCGTGAATCTGCGGGAAGGGATGGGCGCTGCGGCAGATCCAAGCTATGTGTTGACTTCAGCCCCGACGCTGGCTGGCACCACGGTGGTGGTTGGAGGCCGCGTGGCGGATAACGTCAGTACTGACATGCCTGGCGGCGTGGTGCGCGGTTATGACGTGATTACCGGCCAGCAGCGCTGGGCATTTGATCCGCGTAATCCGGATCCCAATCATGTTCTGCAACCGGGGGAACATTACAAACGCAGTTCCGCTAACTCCTGGGCGCCCATGTCCTGGGATGCGTCGATGAATACCCTCTTTATTCCGATGGGGAGCTCCTCTGTTGACCTGTGGGGCGCAGACCGTATTCAGGGCGATCACAAATACGCCACTTCAATCCTGGCGCTGGATGCGACCACCGGGAAAGAGAAGTGGGTATACAAGACCGTGCGTAACGATCTGTGGGACTTCGATGTCCCGATGCAGCCAAGCCTGGTCGATTTCCCGACCAAAGAGGGCAACAAACCCGCCGTGGTGGTGGGGACCAAAGCGGGTCAAATCTATGTACTTGATCGCCTGACGGGTCAACCGCTTACCGAAGTGAAAGAGGTCCCGGTGAAACCGGCTGATATCCCAAATGAACAATATCCGGCGACGCAGCCGCGCTCTGTTGGGATGCCGCAGATTGGGGCGGAAACCCTGAAAGAATCTGATATGTGGGGGGCAACGCCGTTTGATCAGCTGGTCTGTCGTATCAGCTTCAAATCGATGCGTTATGACGGGCTGTACACCATGCCGGGGACCGATGTTTCCCTCAGCTTCCCGGGCTCTCTGGGAGGAATGAACTGGGGCAGCCTGTCTACCGATCCGAACAACCACTATATCTTCGTCAATGATATGCGTCTGGGTCTGTGGGTGCAGCTGATTAAGCAGGACCCACAAAGCGCGGTGGCTAACACCGGTGGTGAAGCGGTGAACGCCGGGATGGGGGCGGTCCCGATGAAAGGAACACCGTACTCGGTCAACAAAAACCGTTTCATGTCGCCGCTGGGGATCCCATGTCAGAAACCGCCGTTTGGTACGCTGTCCGCGATTGACCTGAAAACACAGAAAATCGTCTGGCAGGTGCCGGTCGGTACCGTCCAGGATACCGGTCCGTTTGGCATAAAAATGCGTGCTCAGATGCCGATCGGTATGCCGACGCTGGGTGGAACCCTGGCAACTCAGGGCGGCCTGGTGTTCATTGCCGGAACCCAGGACTACTACCTGCGCGCCTTCGATTCATCTACGGGTGAAGAAGTCTGGAAAGCCCGTCTTCCGGTAGGAAGCCAGGGGGGACCCATCAGCTATGTTTCGCCGAAGACCGGCAAACAATACATTTTGATTTCCGCCGGTGGAGCCCGCCAGTCGCCGGATCGCGGTGACTACGTGATTGCCTATGCGCTCGATAAGTAACAGATAATTGGATCAGCGATAACGATCAGAGGCCCCCGCCGGACAGCGGGGGCTTTTGATATTAATGCAGGGATGGTGAGGCGTTAGGCGACGATGTTGAGGCAGGAGAGGGGATCTGACCCTGTACAGGACATGTCAGTGAGAGAACAGCCAAACTTTTCGCGTGATGGAAAAGGGCGACATTTTAATGTTGTGTACCAAAATGCGCCCTTTAATCTGATGGCCTGGTGTCTTTTTATGGCTAACCAGAAAAATAGCAGGGAATATTTATCAAAACACTTTCTTATAAGGCTTAACAGAGACCTGGCGGTAGACGCCAGCCGCAATATACGGATCATCATTGGCCCAGGACTGCGCCGCTTCCAGCGACTCAAACTCGGCAATCACCGTTGAGCCGCTGAACCCTGCTGCGCCCGGTTCGTTGCTGTCAACGGCCGGCATTGGCCCGGCGGTAAGCAGCCGGCCTTCATCGTGTAAGAGTTGCAGACGCGCGAGATGCGCAGGGCGAACCGAGAGCCGCTTTTCCAGAGAATCGGCGATATCTTCAGCGTAGATAACGTAAAGCACGGCAAAGCTCCTTATCAATAATCAGGCGAATTACGTTAAGTTAAACCGCCTTGGACTGCAATGCAAAGATGCATACCGGTGTCGAATGCGCTGCCGACGCGGCTTTTTTCTGCAAATGGTGGCAAAAATTGACTCAGGTTAATACGCCTTATTGAATATGATTGCTATTTGCATTTAAAATCGGAGCATCATTTTTCAACAGAAACGACTATGAGCGCAATGACCCTTGATTTACCTCGCCGCTTCCCGTGGCCAACGCTGCTGTCCGTGGCTATCCACGGTGCCGTTGTGGCGGGGCTGCTTTATACCTCGGTACATCAGGTTATTGAACAGCCTTCTCCGACGCAGCCGATTGAGATTACGATGGTCGCGCCGGCCGATCTTGAACCGCCCCCGGCGGCACAGCCAGTCGTGGAGCCCGTTGTCGAACCTGATCCTGAGCCGGAACCCGAGGTGGTGCCTGAACCGCCGAAAGAGGCGCCGGTGGTGATCCATAAACCGGAACCGAAGCCGAAGCCTAAACCCAAACCGAAACCCAAGCCGGAGAAAAAGGTTGAGCAGCCGAAGCGGGACGTGAAGCCGGCAGCAGAGCCGCGTCCGGCCTCGCCGTTTGAAAACAACAACACGACGCCAGCGCGCACCGCGCCAAGCACCTCGACCGCGGCCGCCAAACCCACCGTTACTGCCCCGAGCGGCCCGCGGGCGATCAGCCGTGTCCAGCCGACCTATCCGGCCCGCGCCCAGGCGCTGCGCATCGAAGGGACGGTACGGGTGAAGTTTGACGTGACGCCAGATGGCCGAATCGACAACCTACAGATCCTCTCTGCCCAGCCGGCCAATATGTTTGAGCGCGAAGTGAAAAGCGCGATGCGCAGATGGCGTTACGAGCAGGCAAGACCGGGAACCGGCGTGACGATGACTATCAAATTCCGTCTGAGTGGGGTCGAGATCAACTGATAATGCGTTGCGGCGGACCCCCTGGTCCGCCGTGAGTCTTGTCTAACGCGTTTTTTCCGTCAATACATCGTCCAGCGCCTGCTGGACCGTCACCAGGTGCTGGCCACCAAACAAAATCGCCCGGTTCAGCAGGGTGTACAGCTGATAGATGGGCTGGCGATCGAGAAAACCTGCTGGCAGCGGTGAAACGGACTGGTAGCCGTCATAGATCTGCGGCGGTTGTTCCGGGTGCATCGGCAGCATGGCTAAATCGCACTCGCGATCGCCCCAGTAGCAGGCCGGATCGAAGATATAGGGGCCATCTGGTCCTAAGGCGCAGTTACCGGACCACAGGTCACCATGGAGCAGTGAAGGTTGCGGCTGATGGTTGGCCAGCCGCTGCTGAACCACATCGACTAAGGTATCGATATCGCCAAAGTGCAGCCCTTTCTCCGCCGCCAGCTCCAGTTGCCAGCCGATACGCTGCTCGGCAAAGAACACCGACCAGCGACGCTGCCAGGCGTTGGGCTGCGGCGTGGTGGAAAGATCGTTGTCGAAATCCAGACCAAACTGCGGCTGATCGCTCCACTGATGCAGATGCGCTAACTGCTGGCCGAGCAGGAAGGCATTATGCGCATCCAGCGGACGGGGAGGGAGGTATTCCATGACCACAAAACTGTAGTCACGGTCGCTGCCGACCGCATAGACCTGCGGCACGCGAACGGTTTTGCTTCGCGACAGCAGTTCCAGCTGATCGGCCTCGGCGGTGAAGATGGGCAGAAGCTCACGTTCGTCGCATTTCACGAAGTAATCTTTCCCGCCGAAGCGTAAATGCCAGGCCGAATGGATTTCCCCACCGGGCAGCTCGGTTTTCAGTTCGATTTCAGCGTTTTCGGAATGCCAATCGCGTAAAAGTGTACTGATTGCTTGCCACATGCTGTCTCTCCCCATGTTTTCCACCATATCATAAGGTTAGCGCACTGCTACCGGGTAAACCTGGAACTGACGCACAACTGACGCTTTCCGTTGCGTTAAACGCACTTATTGAGCTTTTAACCACTCGGCGAATGTGCTGACCGTAATCTCTGCCGGGCGGCCCAGAGCTGATTCCGCCAGCCCTGCGCTGAGGGCCTTAACTTCATCAGCATCCTGGGCGCTGAGCAGGCCAAAGGTGTTCGTCCCCAGCTCATGGGGATTGCCGTCTTCATCATTGAGCGTCAGTACGAACCCGGCGCGGGTAAAGTGGTTGCTGACCTCGTTGATCTCCGTCAGCGCCTGTTCGTGAAAGGTGACGCTGACGACCCAGGCGGTTATCTCATTGCTCATCTCTACACCCCATTGTTATCCATAGCCTTTCCAGCATAGACCATCCAGCCAATATCGTGGCTCCCTCCGCCAGCGCGGAGGGGCAGGGAAGATCAGCGACCGCAGAGATAATCGTAGATTTTTTGCGTATTGGCCTGCGAGCAGAGACGGGTGCCCTGATTGATTGTCGCGGCGCTACCGGCAGCGACGCCAAAGCGAACCATATCTTCCAGCCCGGCGTTTTCCGCCAGACGCAGGGTCATGGCGCCCACCATGCTGTCGCCGGCGCCGACGGTGCTCTGGCTTTTCATCGGCGGCGGCACCACCTGAACGCTGCCGCTGGCGTCAACGCCTAACGCCCCCTGCGGCCCGAGCGAAACCACCACCCGGCGTACTTTACCGGACTGGATCAACGACTGGGCGGCAAGGCGTACGTCATCGGGTTGGCTCAGATCGCGCTGTACGAGGGCGCTGAGCTCTTTCTGGTTCGGCTTCACCAGCTCAATATTGCCGACGTCCAGCGCCGCAGCCAGCGCGTCGCCGGAGCTGTCGATAATGCAGCGCAGTCCCTGCTGTTGCGCATTTTTCACCAGTTGCATCAGGTTTTCGACGCTGATACCTGGCGGCAGGCTGCCGCTTACCACCAGCAGTGAGCCGGGTTCGATAGTCAGGACTTTCTCTTCCAGCCGACGGAACTCATCATCCGTCAACGCTGCGCCGGGCATAACAAAACGATATTGTTCGCCGCTGGCGGCCACGTGAACGTGCAGGTTTTGCCGCGTCCAGTCGCGGGTTTCGACGGTCTCGACCGGCACCTGCTCATCGGCCAGCAGGGCTGCTAAGTGCTCGCCGGTGGCGCCGCCAACCGGGAAAATGGCGGTGGCTTTGCCGCCAAGAAAGGTCACGGCACGGGCAACGTTGATCCCGCCGCCGCCGGGCTCAAATACTGGCGCGCTGCAGCGGAGTTTACCTTCGGGATAAATCTGTGGGGTCTGCGTGGCGCTATCCAGCGAGGGGGCCAGCGTTAACGTATAAATTTTGGTCATTCCTTCTCCTCCTTAATACGGCGACTGTGCTTTATTTAAGCATGGCACGATGGCTCCGGGAGGGAAAGTGATGTTCCTGAGAGATTTGCAAAGAAGCCTGTATTTTCATTATGAAATAAAGATTGTTTCCGGAGCTGTCTTATTCAAAAAACGAAAGAGTAAGTGATTGCTATGTTATTCGTGCTTTTTTATAATTTGCTACCTTTCTTAGGACCTGCACACCGCGATCCTCGCGAAAGTTTCCGGGACCCTCAGGTCTCTTTTATGTTGTACGGACGCTAAATTCAATGAGCGGGCAGGTTGTGTCTGTTCATCATTTGTACTGTCCTAAAAAATGTATTTTAGAGAGTTATAATGAAGCTTTTAAAGACAGTACCCGCAGCGGTTATGCTGGCGGGGGGGCTTTTTGCGTCTGTTGGCGCAATGGCCGATGATTCTGTATTTACCGTCATGGATGACCCTTCCGCTGCTAAAAAACCTTTCGAAGGTGTGGTTAACGCAGGCTACCTGGCGCAGTCCGGCAACACCAAAAACTCCTCGATGACGGCAGATTCCACCTTGACCTGGTATGGTAATACCACCGCCTGGTCGCTGTGGGGGAATGCCAGCAACACCTCTTCCAACGATGAGCGATCCTCAGAAAAATATGCAGTCGGTGGGCGTAGCCGCTACAACCTGACCGATATGAACTATATCTTTGGTCAGGGGAGCTGGCTGACCGACCGCTATAATGGCTATCAGCAGCGTGATGTCCTGACGGCGGGTTATGGTCGTCAGATCCTCAACGGTCCGGTGCACAGCCTGCGGTTTGAATTCGGTCCTGGCGTTCGCTATGACGAGTTTACCGATGGAGAAACCGATACTCAGCCGCTGGGTTACGCCTCCGGCACCTGGGCCTGGCAGATGACCGATAACGCCAAATTTACGCAAGGGGTCTCGGTGTTTGGCGCTGAGGACACCACCGTCAACTCTGAGAGCGCGTTAAACGTGGCGATTAACGCCCATTTCGCGCTGAAGGTCGCCTACAACGTGACCTGGAACTCGGCACCGCCTTCCTCTGCGCCAGAGCATACCGATCGCCGGACGTCGCTGTCCCTTGGGTATAAAATGTAATATTTTCAGGCCGGGTTTCCCCGGCCTGTTCGTTTTAAATTTAGCAATGAGTGCCATTATTTTTTCTGGCCTTTTGTTTTAGTTTTTATAAAAAGAAATAGCCCTCCATCTTTTCTCCATTATTCCCGGTTTGTTGACAAATATTCATTCTATTTGACACGAAAAGCTAAATATTCGACGGACAAATATGTGATCTGGATCTATAATGATATGCACTGACCGAGCGGAGAAATCGCGCGGTCTGTCTTCCGTAATAAGAGAATGAATATCATGAAAAACACTTCATTTACCATCGCAGCCCTGGCGCTGTGCGTGCTTTCCTTTGGCGCATCCGCTGCCACGCCCGTTCCGCCATCAGGCAACCAGGACCATACTCAGGTTGGCATCGCCAAAGCGACTGACATTGAGGCTGGCTCGAATATCGCCCCCGGTTCCCGGACCACCGGACAATCCATGAGCGATGCCTTTAATGTGCATACGCTGGTGGCCGGCGAGTGGTCATAATATACCAGACCTTTATTTCGCCGTACGTCAATTAAGCCGGGTGAAGCGGTACCGGTTTAACGCGCTGCGTTAAAGATTAAGTATGCAATATCATTGCGTCTCTTCTATCACGTCCGAATAATATTATCCGGCTTTGCCGGGGATTATTCTTGCCTGCAGTAGCAGGATATTCGTCTTTTTATCTCAATCTCTCTTGTTTTCTCCACATTCCGCCATCATTTATACGCTTGCGGCTTTAATCACGTACCAATGATGTGTAAACTACTCCCCGGTGTTATCAGCAGGCGGTGGCAGGCGGGAACGGTCTATCCGGTCGTCCTCCTATTTTCGCAGAGTGAAGCGGGAACTGCGCCTTAACCTGATGATAATTATGATTATATAGTTTTGTATGTGCTCTTTCGTGTGGGGCACCACTGCAAATAAGGACATAAAATGCCTGTAATTACGCTTCCTGATGGCAGTCAACGCCATTTTGACCACGCTGTTAGCCCCATGGATGTTGCGCTGGATATCGGTCCAGGCCTGGCGAAAGCCACCATTGCCGGGCGGGTAAACGGTGAACTGGTAGACGCCTGCGACCCGATCGAAACCGATTCCACTCTCTCTATTATCACTGCGAAAGATGAAGAAGGGCTGGAGATCATTCGTCACTCCTGTGCGCACCTGTTAGGCCATGCCATTAAACAGCTGTGGCCCAACACCAAAATGGCTATCGGTCCGGTTGTTGATAATGGCTTCTACTATGACGTAGACCTCGACCACACCCTGACTCAGGAAGATATCGACGCGCTCGAAAAACGTATGCATGAGCTCGCCGAGAAAAACTACGATGTTATCAAGAAGAAAGTCAGCTGGCACGAAGCGCGTGAAACCTTCGTGAAGCGCGGCGAAACCTATAAAGTTTCTATTCTTGACGAAAACATTGCTCATGATGATAAGCCGGGTCTGTATCATCATGAAGAATATATCGATATGTGCCGCGGCCCGCACGTACCGAATATGCGCTTCTGTCATCACTTCAAGCTGATGAAAACCGCCGGTGCCTACTGGCGCGGCGACAGCAACAATAAAATGTTGCAGCGTATCTACGGTACCGCGTGGGCAGATAAAAAAGCGCTGAATGCCTATCTGCAGCGTCTTGAAGAAGCCGCCAAGCGTGACCACCGTAAAATTGGCAAGCAGCTTGACCTGTATCATATGCAGGAAGAGGCGCCGGGTATGGTGTTCTGGCACAACGACGGCTGGACTATCTTCCGTGAACTGGAAACCTTTGTTCGTTCTAAACTGAAAGAGTACCAGTATCAGGAAGTCAAAGGTCCGTTCATGATGGACCGTGTGCTGTGGGAAAAAACCGGCCACTGGGACAACTACAAAGATGCGATGTTCACCACCTCTTCTGAGAACCGTGAATACTGCATCAAGCCGATGAACTGCCCGGGCCACGTGCAGATCTTCAACCAGGGTTTGAAATCCTACCGCGATCTGCCGCTGCGTATGGCGGAATTCGGTAGCTGCCACCGTAACGAACCGTCTGGCGCGCTGCACGGTCTGATGCGCGTTCGCGGCTTTACCCAGGATGATGCGCATATCTTCTGTACTGAAGATCAGGTTCGCGATGAAGTGAACGCCTGTATTCGTATGGTCTACGATATGTACAGCACCTTTGGCTTCGAGAAGATCGTCGTCAAACTGTCAACTCGCCCGGAAAAACGTATCGGTAGCGATGAGACCTGGGATCGCGCGGAAGCGGATCTGGCGGTGGCGCTGGAAGAAAATAACATCCCATTTGAGTATCAACTGGGCGAAGGGGCGTTCTACGGCCCGAAAATTGAATTTACCCTGTATGACTGCCTCGATCGCGCATGGCAGTGCGGAACGGTACAGCTGGACTTCTCTCTGCCGCAGCGTTTAAGCGCCTCCTATGTGGGCGAAAACAACGAGCGTCAGGTACCGGTCATGATTCACCGTGCGATTCTCGGTTCTCTGGAGCGCTTCATTGGCATCCTGACCGAAGAGTTCGCCGGCTTCTTCCCAACCTGGATTGCACCAGTGCAGGTAGTGGTCATGAATATTACCGATTCTCAGGCTGAATACGTTAACGAATTGACGCGTAAACTACAAAATGCGGGCATTCGTGTAAAAGCAGACTTGAGAAATGAGAAGATTGGCTTTAAAATCCGCGAGCACACTTTACGTCGTGTCCCGTATATGTTGGTCTGTGGCGACAAAGAAGTCGAAGCCGGCAAAGTGGCCGTGCGCACCCGTCGCGGGAAAGACCTCGGCAGCATGGACGTAAGTGAAGTGATTGAGAAGCTGCAACAAGAGATTCGCAGCCGCAGTCTTCAACAACTGGAGGAATAAGGTATTAAAGGCGGAAAACGAGTTCAAACGGCACGTCCGAATCGTATCAATGGCGAGATTCGCGCCCTGGAAGTTCGCTTGACAGGTCTGGAAGGCGAAGCTTTGGGTATTGTGAGTCTGAGAGAAGCTCTCGAAAAGGCTGAAGAGGCCGGAGTAGATTTAGTTGAAATCAGCCCTAACGCCGAACCGCCAGTTTGTCGTATCATGGACTACGGCAAGTTCCTTTATGAAAAGAGTAAGTCTTCTAAGGAACAGAAGAAAAAGCAAAAAGTTATCCAGGTTAAGGAAATTAAATTCCGTCCTGGGACCGATGATGGTGATTACCAGGTAAAACTCCGCAGCCTGGTTCGCTTTCTCGAAGATGGCGATAAGGCTAAGATCACACTGCGTTTCCGCGGTCGTGAGATGGCCCACCAGCAGATCGGTATGGAAGTGCTTACGCGCGTCCGTGACGATCTGAGTGAACTGGCAGTAGTCGAATCCTTCCCTACGAAGATCGAAGGCCGCCAGATGATCATGGTGCTCGCTCCTAAGAAGAAACAGTAAGGCCTTCAAGTAGCGATGTCAGTGGAGCCTTAGGGCTTCACTGATGTTGTTCGCCTATGTTTCGTTTATTAACAATGCGAAGTGGAAGTTATTAAGATGCCAAAAATTAAGACCGTACGCGGTGCTGCTAAGCGCTTCAAAAAAACCGGTAAAGGTGGTTTTAAGCACAAGCACGCTAACCTGCGTCACATTCTGACTAAAAAAGCTACCAAGCGTAAACGTCACCTGCGTCCGAAAGCCATGGTTTCCAAAGGCGATCTGGGCCTGGTTATCGCGTGCCTGCCGTACGCATAAGTCGTTAACGTTTAACTTTTTTAACTTAGAATAGATACAGGAGAGCACACATGGCTCGCGTAAAACGTGGTGTAATTGCACGTGCACGTCACAAGAAAATTTTGAAACAAGCTAAAGGCTACTACGGTGCGCGTTCTCGCGTATACCGCGTTGCCTTCCAGGCTGTTATCAAAGCTGGTCAGTACGCTTACCGTGACCGTCGTCAACGTAAACGTCAGTTCCGTCAACTGTGGATTGCACGTATCAACGCAGCAGCACGTCAGAACGGTATTTCTTACAGCAAATTCATCAATGGCCTGAAAAAAGCCTCTGTTGAAATCGACCGTAAGATCCTGGCTGACATCGCCGTATTCGACAAAGTAGCGTTCACCGCTCTGGTCGAAAAAGCGAAAGCAGCTCTGGCATAAGCCAGTTGAAAGAGGGAGCTTGTCTCCCTCTTTTCGTTTCAACACCATCAATACATTGACTTTTATCGGCGCAGGCTTTTCAATACAGGTCTGACGTTTCTTACCAGACAAGGTAATGCAAGCATGAATGCTGCTATTTTCCGCTTCTTTTTTTACTTTAGCACCTGAACTCAGGAGGCTAGCGCGTGAAAGAAGAAACGGAAAACAGCGCCAGAAAGCCTCCCCTGTGGAGGCTTTTTTCGTATATGGATTCGGGATATTAATTTCACTATAACCGGTGTCTGCACCGACATAATGAGGAAAACCATGTCACATCTCGCAGAGCTGGTTGCCAGTGCCAAGGCAGCCATTAACGAGGCATCAGATGTTGCTGCGCTGGACAACGTCCGCGTGGAATACCTGGGTAAAAAAGGGCATCTGACCCTGCAAATGACCACCCTGCGTGAGTTACCGCCGGAAGAGCGTCCGGCAGCCGGCGCGGTCATCAACGAAGCGAAAGAGCAGGTGCAGCAGGCGCTGAACGCGCGCAAAGCTGATCTGGAAGGCGCAGCGCTGAATGCGCGTCTGGCCGCAGAGACCATTGACGTCTCGCTGCCGGGACGCCGCATTGAAAATGGCGGCCTGCATCCGGTCACTCGCACCATCGACCGTATTGAAAGTTTCTTCGGTGAGCTCGGCTTTACCGTGGCGACTGGCCCGGAAATCGAAGATGATTACCACAACTTCGATGCGCTGAATATTCCGGGTCATCATCCGGCGCGCGCTGACCACGACACTTTCTGGTTCGATGCCACTCGCCTGCTGCGTACTCAGACCTCCGGCGTGCAGATCCGCACCATGGAAAACCAGCAGCCGCCCATCCGCATTATCGCGCCGGGCCGCGTCTATCGTAACGACTACGACCAGACCCATACCCCGATGTTCCACCAGATGGAAGGTCTGATTGTTGATAAAAACATCAGCTTCACCAACCTGAAAGGGACGCTGCACGACTTCCTGAACAACTTCTTTGAAGAAGACCTGCAGGTGCGCTTCCGTCCGTCCTACTTCCCGTTCACCGAGCCGTCCGCAGAAGTTGACGTGATGGGTAAAAACGGCAAATGGCTGGAAGTGCTGGGCTGCGGGATGGTACACCCGAACGTGCTGCGTAACGTCGGTATCGATCCGGAAGTTTACTCCGGCTTCGCCTTCGGTATGGGGATGGAGCGTCTGACCATGCTGCGTTATGGCGTGACCGATCTGCGCGCGTTCTTCGAAAACGATCTGCGTTTCCTCAAACAGTTTAAATAAGGGCAGGACAGAACAATGAAATTCAGTGAACTGTGGTTACGCGAGTGGGTTAACCCGGCGATCGACAGCGAAGCGCTTTCCGATCAGATCACCATGGCGGGCCTCGAGGTCGACGGCGTTGAGCCGGTTGCCGGCAGCTTCAACGGCGTAGTGGTCGGTGAAGTGGTGGAGTGCGGCCAGCATCCAAATGCTGACAAACTGCGCGTCACCAAAGTCAACGTGGGCGGTGAACGCCTGCTGGACATCGTCTGCGGCGCGCCAAACTGCCGTCAGGGGCTGAAAGTCGCCGTGGCGACCATCGGCGCCGTGCTGCCGGGCGATTTTAAAATTAAAGCGGCGAAGCTGCGCGGCGAACCGTCAGAAGGGATGCTGTGCTCTTTCTCCGAGCTGGGTATTTCCGACGACCATAGCGGTATCATCGAACTGCCGGCGGATGCGCCGATCGGCACTGATATTCGTGAATACCTCAAGCTTGACGATAACACTATCGAAATCAGCGTCACGCCAAACCGTGCCGACTGCCTGGGTATCATCGGTGTGGCGCGCGATGTCGCTGTGCTGAACAAAGCGCCGCTGAACGCGCCGGAAATTACGCCGGTTGCCGCGACCATTGACGACGTGCTGCCGATTCAGGTTGACGCGCCGCAGGCGTGCCCGCGCTATCTGGGCCGCGTGGTGAAAGGCATCAACGTCAAAGCGCCGACCCCGCTGTGGATGAAAGAGAAGCTGCGCCGCTGCGGGATCCGCTCCATCGACGCGGTGGTTGACGTGACAAACTATGTCCTGCTTGAGCTGGGCCAGCCGATGCACGCCTTTGACCGCGACCGTATCGAAGGCGGGATCGTGGTGCGCATGGCGAAAGAGGGTGAAACCCTGGTGCTGCTCGATGGCTCTGAAGCGAAGCTCGACAGTGACACCCTGGTTATTGCTGACCATAACAAAGCGCTGGCGATGGGCGGGATCTTCGGCGGGGAACACTCCGGCGTTAACGACGAAACCCAGAACGTGCTGCTGGAATGCGCGTTCTTCAGCCCGCTGTCCATTACCGGCCGCGCGCGCCGTCATGGCCTGCACACCGATGCCTCTCATCGCTATGAGCGCGGCGTCGATCCGGCGCTGCAGTATAAAGCGCTGGAGCGTGCCACGCGTCTGCTGATCGACCTCTGCGGCGGTGAAGCTGGCCCGGTGATCGACGTGACAAACGAAGAGACCTTGCCAAAACGCGCCACCATTACCCTGCGTCGTAGCAAACTGGATCGCCTGATTGGCCACCATATCGATGACGCGCAGGTCACCGACATTCTGCAGCGCCTCGGCTGCGAAGTGACGGTGGGTCAGGACGAATGGCAGGCAGTCGCCCCGAGCTGGCGTTTCGACATGGAGATCGAAGAAGATCTGGTCGAAGAAGTGGCTCGCGTTTATGGCTACAACAACATTCCTGATGCGCCAGTACAGGCGGGTCTGATCATGGGTACCCATCGTGAAGCCGACCTGTCGCTGAAGCGCGTAAAAACGCTGCTGAACGACAAAGGCTATCAGGAAGTGATCACCTACAGCTTTGTTGACCCGAAAATCCAGCAGCTGATCCACGCCGGGGAAGAGGCGCTGATCCTGCCAAGCCCGATCTCCAGCGAAATGTCGGCGATGCGTCTGTCGCTGTGGACCGGCCTGCTGGGTACCGTGGTCTACAACCAGAACCGTCAGCAGAGCCGCGTGCGCATCTTTGAGAGTGGCCTGCGCTTCGTGCCGGATACTCAGGCGCCGCTGGGCATTCGTCAGGATGTGATGCTGGCCGGGGCGATCTGCGGTAACCGCTACGAAGAGCACTGGACGCTGGCGAAAGAGACGGTCGATTTCTATGATCTGAAGGGCGATCTGGAATCCGTACTGGATTTAACCGGTAAATTGGCCGACATCGAGTTCCGTGGCGAAGCGATCGCCGCGCTGCATCCAGGCCAATCCGCAGCGATTTATCTTAAAGGTGAACGCATTGGTTTCATTGGGGTTGTTCATCCGGAACTGGAACGTAAACTGGATCTGAATGGTCGCACTCTGGTGTTCGAACTGGAGTGGGACAAGCTCGCAGACCGCGTGGTGCCTCAGGCGCGCGATATTTCCCGCTTCCCGGCGAACCGTCGTGACATCGCGGTGCTGGTCGCGGAAAACGTGGCTGCTGCCGATGTTTTAGCCGAATGTAAGAAAGTTGGCGTAAATCAGGTAGTTGGCGTAAACTTATTTGACGTGTACCGTGGTAAAGGTGTGGCGGAAGGGTATAAGAGCCTTGCGATTAGCCTGATCCTGCAGGATACCAGCCGTACACTCGAAGAAGAGGAGATTGCCGCTACCGTTGCCAGATGTGTAGAGGCATTAAAAGAGCGATTCCAGGCATCATTGAGGGATTGAACCTATGGCGCTTACAAAAGCTGAAATGTCAGAATATCTGTTTGATAAGCTTGGGCTTAGCAAGCGGGATGCCAAAGAACTGGTCGAGTTGTTTTTCGAAGAGATCCGTCGTGCTCTGGAAAACGGAGAACAGGTCAAACTCTCCGGGTTCGGCAACTTCGATTTGCGGGATAAAAACCAACGCCCGGGACGTAACCCGAAGACGGGGGAGGATATTCCCATTACAGCCCGGCGCGTGGTGACCTTCAGACCCGGTCAGAAACTGAAAAGCCGTGTCGAAAACGCGTCGCCGAAAGACAAATAATCTGAACTAATTAAAAAGGCCGCATTGCGGCCTTTTTCTTTTCTATACGTCCTTACGCTTTGACGGCGGTGAGCATGATCTCCACCAGGATATCCGGTCGCGCCATCTCCGCCTGTACTGCTGCTCGCGCCGGGCTCTGGCCTTCCGGCATCCACTGTACCCACACGTCATTGAATGCGACAAAATCACGTTCGATATCTTTCAGCCAGATCTGCGCGGAGAGAATTTGCCGCTTATCGCTCCCGGCAGCCGCCAACAGGGCATCGATCTTCTCCAGCACTTCACGGGTTTGTAAAACGATATCGTCTTCGCTGCTTTTTGGCGTCTGCCCGGAGAGGAACAACAGATTGCCATACGCAACGCTGGCGGAAAGGCGAGGTTGTGGATTATTGCGAATAATGGTCATGCGGTTTGTTTCCATGTGAGACCTTCTAAAGAAATAGTGGGTGCCTGATTGTCGATTAACGCGCCCAGCACCACCGCGCTGCCGGCGGCGAGGGTAAAGCCGAGACTACCCTGGCCGAGGTTCATCCATAGATTGGGGTATCCGGCGCGACCCAGCATCGGCGGGCCTGCTGGTGTTGACGGGCGCATGCCGGTCCAGGCTTCGGCCTTGTCCAGCCCTTCGAGTTCGGGAAAGCTACGGGCGACGATGTTTTTCAGCGCCTGAATGCGTCTCTCGCGCAGTTGGTCGCCGTCGTAGCCGATGTCCACCATCGCCGCGATGCGCAGTTTTTGGCCAAGGCGGGCATAAACGATTTTGTGCCCGTAGTCGGTGACGCTGATGTCAGGGGCAATACCTGCTTTTTCAGGATAGGGCAGGGTCAGGCTGTACCCCTTCAGGGCGCACAGCGGCACGCGAACTCCCAGATGCCCAAGCAGAGGACCACTGCCGTTACCGGCGGCAACGACATAATCATCGCCGGTGATGGTTCCCCGGTTGGTCTCCAGGGCGCTGATGCGTCCGCCGCGCTTATTGAGCCGCTGCACCTCACAGTGGGTCAGCAGGCTAAAGTCGTTGCTGGCATTGAGCTTATCGAGCAGGGCAAGGCAGAACTGATGGCAATCTGCCGTTTCATCGCCCGGCGAATAAATCCCGCCCTGCAGCGAAGGGCTGATATGTCTGAGTGCCGGCTCCAGCTGCAGACAGGCGTCAGCATTCAGCGCTTGTTGATACTGAGGATCTATCCCTTTTGCCGCTTTATTAAAATCATATTCGCGGCGATGGATAATTAATTTACCGCTGCGCCGCCAGTGAAAATCGGCAAGATTATCCTCATCCAGCCACGACTGCATGACGTGACGGCTGAGCAACGACAGGCGCAAAATATGATCGCCGTTCATTTTATTGGTCTGGCTATTACAGGCACGCAGGAACTGCAGCAGCCAGCGCCACTGCTGGAAAGACATCTTAAGACGCATATTCAGCGGTGAATCGGCTTTGCCCATCCATTTAATTCCCTGCAGGGGAACGCCGCTATCGGCAAGGGGGGCAACGTAGCGATAACTTAATTGTCCGCCGTTAGCAAAACTGGTGGCACTGCCCGGTTCAGCATTGCGCTCCAGTAATTGCACCTGATGGCCGCGCTTAATCAGTTCCCAGGCCGTGGCCAGACCGACCACGCCGCCGCCGATAATGACAATGCGTTTGTTCATAACCCGATATATCCACCGCTAATCAATTTATCGGGTTATGTCAAAGCATTTACCCCAGCGGCGCAATTGACTTTTTATGGTCAGGGTATAACCGCAGGTTAATCTCCTTGAGTTGCTGGCGCAGACGCTGGCAGAGAAAATCGACGAACTTTTGCGCCATTGGACTCAGCGAAACATCGGCCCGGCGCAGCAGGCAGAGGTTGATGGCAATCGGCGGCGTAATGGGGTGGATCATCTCTGGAGCCAGGTTGTGCTGGGCGGAAAAGATATCTGTGATGCTGCAGCCCATGCCGCGCTTCACGAACTCGGTGGCCATATAGTAGGTCTGAACGTTAAGCCGGGTGGTGGAAAAGTCGCGACGGGTGGCGATGGCCGCCGAGAGCGAGTGCGGCCCTGGCGAGATCCAGCGCTGCTGGTCGATCTGGCCGATGTCCACCGCCCCCTGACGATAATGACGGTCGATGTACACCAGCGGTACTTCGGCAATCAGGGTGGTCAGGATCTCTCCCTGCTGCACCGGCTGTAGCGTCAGCGCCAAATCTATCTCGCGCAAATCCAGTTTTCTGACCAGCGTCTCGGTGTGCTCGGTGGTGAGCGTCATCACCAGGTTGCTGTTTTGCTGATAAAAGTCGGTCACCAGCTCTGGCACCAGGCTTAACCCCAGGCTCGGCAGGCAGCCTAAGGTGATTTTGGCGCGCGGATCGCGGGCCAGATTGTCGGCCAACAGGCGCAGGTTATCGAGGTCCTGATAAATGCTCTGCGCTTTTTCGAAAAGTGTGATCGCCTCGCTGGTCGGCAGCAGCTTGCCGCGCACCCGCTGAAAGAGGGTAAAACCCAGTTTCATCTCGGCGCTTTTTAGCGCTTTGCTGGCCGCTGGCTGAGAGATATTGAGCGCTTCCGCCGCCCGTGACAGCGAGCCGTAGGTCATTACGGCGTGAAAGATTTCCAGATGACGCAGTTTCATGAACAGTTAACTCAGGGTTATAGCCTACCGATAAAAAGTCATTATCCACTAACACAAAGTTAACATAAATTTAATCTCCAATCAGCGCTCCGGTTACATATTGTGCTGTAGACCCCGCCTAATGGCGGAATATTACGCTCTCAGAATCTATTCCTTTGTACCCAAACGCACCCTCAGGCTCGCGGCCAATAATGAAAAAGAGGGAGGATGTTTTCTGAGCAGGTACCAATACACCTCCTGACCCTTACGGTCGGATTGATTGGCATTAAGGAGTGTTATGAGTGACTCAACGCTCACAGGCAATGCGCCTGTCAGACGAAATATCACGCGGAAAAACGTTATTACTGGTCTGTTATTGCTGCTGTTCGTGTTGATCGCGCTGTGGTGCCACGGTCGACCGGGCAGTGAGCTTGGCCTGCTGGGATTTACGCCGCTGGTGGCACTAGCGATATTATCGCTGATCGGCGTTGATATTGTGCTGGCGGTGATCTCCTCGATTATTATCGCCATGATAATGACCTCGACCGGCCTGCCGGAAATGGGCACGATGCTGGCGAAATCCACCGGGTCATTTATCGCCACCGTAGGGCTTATCATTATGCTCGGCGCCGGCGTGGGGGAAGTGGCCACCCGCACCGGCGCAGCGGTTGAGCTGGTGAAATTCGTGGTTCATCGTATTGGGCTGTCGAGCCAGACGCGGGTTAAGTTCGGCATTGTGGTGTCATCGATTTTAATTTGTGGTTCGCTGGGCACCATGGCCGGTGGTAACGCCATTATCGTGGCCGTGATCATTCCGGTGGCGGCAGCGGTACGCTTAACGCCGCCGACGGTCGCCGCGCTGATGATGACCGCCGGCTCCGTTGGGCTCTTTACCGGGCCCTTCACCCCCAGCACCGTGACAATCCTCAGCCTCGGCGGGTTGAGCTATCCGGATTATCTGCTGTACGTCGGTCTGCCGATGAGTGCGGTGACGCTGCTGGCCGGCTGGATAATGGCGGGGCGGATCCAGAAGATGACTGAAGGCAAACTGCGCTATGACGTCGATCTTTCGGAGAAGCCAAAAGACGATCTCAGCGCCGCGCAGCAGCGTCGGCGTAAATTAAGCGCGCTGGCCTTCGCCGCGACGATCATTGTGATGGCGGTCGTTGGCGTGGTGATCAAAGCTGGCTTCAGCTTTGCGATTATCGTGATGCTGCTGGTGGCGCTGATGACCGGGCTGGTAGGCGGCCTGCGACCGACGCAGATCCTGCAGGCGCTGTATCACGGCTGCGGCCGTCTGGTGTGGATGTTTATCCTCTACTGGCTGTATAACCCAATCCTTGAACTGATGGATGGTCTGCATGCCTATCAGGGGCTGCTGGAGTATACCCAACCGCTGCTCGAGGGGATCTCCCCGGCCTGGCTGTGCTTTAGCATCTTCGCGTTCAATATTATCGGCCATGTGCCCGGTGCGGCGGTGGCGCAAATGACGTTTACCCATAAAATCTTTGGCCCGATGCTGATGGCCGCCGGCGTGCCGCCGCAGGGGACCACCGCGGTGCTGCTCGCCTCTTCTCAGGTGGACTGGTTCGGTCCGTTTCCCTCATCGGACATGTTCGGCCAGATGGGGCTGGCGCAGTCCACGCATCTGAAATATATGCTCTATAACGGCTGGGCAATCGTGGTGGCGAATATCATTCTCTTTGCGCTACTGTTTCAGATCCTGGTGTAACGAACGAACGCAGACGCGGGGGAGGTCTTCCTCCGCGTCGACGAACGGCCGCGAGGTTTTCCTTTTCTCACCGCGACACCCACCGTAAAATCAGCCTCTTGTTCCCACTGCGTAATGGAATCTATGCTGACTCTCGCCCATCTTCAACAGCGCCGCAGCCGGCGTTGGCTCTTCGGATTAACGCTGTTGCTCCTGGTCACCCTGCTGGTCAGCCTGTGCGCGGGCGATCAATGGATCCCGCCTGGGGAATGGCTGAGCGCGAAAGGCCAGTTGTTCATCTGGCAGATCCGCCTGCCGCGAACCCTGGCGGTGGTGCTGGTGGGGGCGGCGCTGGCGCTCTCCGGGGCGATTATGCAGGCGCTGTTTGAAAATCCGCTGGCGGAGCCGGGTCTGCTGGGCGTCTCCAACGGGGCGGGCGTCGGGCTGATTGCCGCCGTCCTGCTGGGCAAAGGAGTCTTGCCCGGCTGGGCGCTCGGGCTGTGCGCGATCCTCGGCGCGCTGCTGATCACCTTTATTTTGCTGCGTTTTGCCCGCCGCCATCTCTCTACCAGCCGTCTGCTGCTGGCGGGGGTGGCGCTGGGGATCATCTGCAGCGCCCTGATGACCTGGGCGGTCTACTTCTCCACCTCTTTTGACCTGCGTCAGCTGATGTACTGGATGATGGGCGGGTTTGGCGGCGTCGATTGGCAGCAGCTGTGGCTGATGTTAGCCCTCCTGCCGGTGCTTTGCTGGGTTTGTCTGCAGTCGCAACCCCTGAATTTACTGGCGCTGGGCGAAGTCTCCGCTCGTCAGCTTGGGCTGCCGCTGTGGCTATGGCGCAAGCTGCTGGTGGTGGCGACCGGCTGGTTGGTCGGCGTTAGCGTCGCGCTGGCGGGAGCCATTGGCTTTATCGGCCTGGTGATCCCGCACATTCTGCGGCTATGCGGTTTAAGCGATCACCGGGTGTTGCTCCCTGCCTGCATGCTGGCCGGGGCGAGCGCCTTGCTGGGGGCGGATATCATTGCCCGACTGGCGCTTTCCGCCGCAGAGCTGCCGATTGGCGTGGTGACGGCGACGCTGGGCGCGCCGGTCTTTATCTGGTTGCTGCTGCGTTCGCGGGGGCGGGGATAGCGCGGCGCCGTCGGCAGGGACGGCGCCGGTTCAGGCTTACCAGCCTTTGATCGCGTCGCCTTTGTAGACTTCCTTCGCTTTTTCCGCGACTTCGCTGGTCTGGAAAGCGGCTTTCAGCTCCTGAATTTTCTTGCTGTCCTTATTATCCTCGCGGGCGACAATCGCATTCACGTAAGGGGAATCCGGCCCCTCCATAAACAGACCGTCGCGGGCGGCCGACAGGCCCGCCTGGGCGGAGAAGTTGGTGTTAATGATTGACAAGCTAACGTTCGGATCATCAAGGGTACGGGTCAGCTGTGGAGTATCCACTTCAACAATTTTCAGCTTTTTCGGGTTGTCGATGATATCCAGCGTAGTGGGTAAATAGCCGACGCCCGGTTTCAGCTTGAGTAACCCCTGCGCCTGGAGCAGCAGCAGGCTGCGGCCCAGGGTGGTGGTTTCATTAGAAATGGTCACCGTCGCCCCTTCGGGCAGTTCGCTGATGTTTTTGATCCGGTGAGAATAGGCGGCAATAGGGAAGACAAAGGTTTTACCGACCACCGCAAATTTATAGCCGCGCTCTTTCGACTGCGCCTCAAGGTACGGCAGGGTCTGGAAGGCGTTGGCATCCACATCTTTGTTGTTCAGTGCTTCGTTGGGCAGCACATAATCATTGAAGGAGACCACTTCGACGTCGAGATGATATTTATCCTTCGCCACCTGCTCCACCACTTTCCAGATGGCTTCGTCCGGCCCGGTATTGATAGCGACTTTCACTTTATTATCTTCATCCGGAGAGCAGGCGCTCAGCAGGGCGACAGAGGTGGCGATTAACGCCAGGCTAAACAACTTCTTCATCAATAAAACTCTCTTAAATTAACAAGTAACGAAACCATATTACATTACCGGGACACTGTACACGGAAATGGTCGACTGCCCAATTGAGAGGATTTCATGTTGCCGACGGCCAGCGAAGCGCTGTTACATCATGCGACAACTCGGGGGGATTGGCAGTAGAATGGCGGCCGCTGAATCCGCTACAGTAGATAGGGATCACCTTCACCGGAAACCGGTTTATCCATTGAGGACAGGCTATGCAACATGACATTCTGAATACCGAAGTGACGACCATTGATGGCGAGAAAACCACCCTGGCATCCTTTGCCGGCAAGGTGCTGTTGATCGTCAATGTGGCCTCGAAATGCGGCCTGACGCCGCAGTATGAGCAACTCGAGGATCTGCAAAAGCAATTTGCCGGCGAGGGCTTTAGCGTGCTGGGGTTCCCCTGCAACCAGTTCCTCGGCCAGGAGCCGGGCAGTGAAGAAGAGATTAAGACCTTCTGCAGCACCACCTACGGCGTCACCTTCCCGCTGTTCAGCAAAATTGACGTCAACGGTGAACATCGCGCGCCGCTGTATCAAAAACTGATTGCCGCCGCGCCGAAAGCGGTGGCCCCGGAAGGCAGCGGTTTTTATGAGCGGATGGCCAGCAAAGGCCGGGCGCCGCTGTATGTGGACGACATTCTGTGGAATTTCGAAAAATTCCTCGTCGATCGCCAGGGCAACGTCATTGAGCGCTTCTCTCCGGATATGACGCCGGACGATCCGCAGCTGGTGGCGGCGATTAAAGGAGCGCTGGCGAAATAATGGCGTTTCTGATGCAGCTACAGGATGTAGAAGCGGCGGGGCGTCTGGCCCCGTTTTCTGCGGCCTTTCGCGCCGGGGAGATTGTCCACCTGGTGGGGCCGAACGGCGCAGGGAAGAGCACGCTGCTGGCCCGCATGGCGGGGCTGTCCGACGGCCCCGGCACGGTTCATTTTAACGGACGGCGGCTTGACGAGTGGCCGGCGACGGAGCTGGCGCGCCGTCGCGGATATCTGTGTCAACACCAGACCCCGCCGTTCGCCATGCCGGTGTGGCACTACCTGACGCTGCATATGCAGCAGCAGGGCGATAGCGCCCGTCTGAGCGATATCGCGGCCAGGCTTGGTCTTGACAATAAGCTGGACCGTCAGGTTAATCAGCTTTCGGGCGGTGAGTGGCAGCGCGTGCGGCTGGCGGCAGTGATCCTGCAGATCGATCCCTTGAGTCATCCCACGGGTCAACTGCTGCTGCTGGATGAGCCGATGAACAGTCTGGATGTGGCCCAGCAGGCGGCGCTGGATCGGCTGTTACGTGAGCTGAGCGCGGCGGGGATTGCGGTGGTGATGAGCAGCCACGATCTCAACCATACCCTGCGCCATGCCGGACAAAGCTGGCTGCTCTGCCAGGGGGAAGCCATCGCCTGCGGAGAGACCGCAGAGGTGCTGAATGAGGAAAATTTAACCGCTGCCTATGCGATCCCGTTCCAGCGCGTGGAGGTGGCCGGTCATATTATGCTCATCGCGTCACAGTAGCACGCAGTTATCTTGTCACTGTATTGATAAACAAGCTAAATTATTGCGATAAAGAGACTAGGGACAGAGGGATCATCTGAAATGCGCTTCTGGTTCATGTTGGCGGCGGCGTTAATTTTAGCCGGCTGCAGCAGCCATCGGGCACCGCCGCCGAATCCACGGCTGGCTGACTCCATCACGGTGGTGGCGAATCTGAACGAGCAGTTGCGTAGCTGGCGTGGCGCACCGTATCGCTACGGCGGCATGACGCCGCGCGGCGTCGACTGCTCCGGCTTCGTGGTGCGCACGTTTCGCGATAAATTTGCCCTCCAGCTGCCGCGTGAAACCCGCGAGCAGGCGGAAATCGGCACCCGTATCGATAAGCGCGATCTGCTGCCCGGCGATCTGGTGTTCTTCAAAACCGGCTCAGGGGAGAGCGGTTTGCACGTTGGCATCTACGATACCGACAACCAGTTTATCCATGCCTCCACCAGCCAGGGCGTCACCCGTTCCTCGCTGGATAACGTCTACTGGAACAAAAAGTTCTGGCAGGCGCGGCGTATCTGACGTCATTCAGAAGCAAGAGGGAAGCGAGCGCTTCCCTTTTTTATGCCGATAACCCTGCACTCCGCCCGTGTTAATCCGCTGTTTGAGGCACTACACTGAAGGAAGGAGGAACCATGACCCTTTCTTTTACCACCCACTGGCGGGATGAACTGCCGGATTTTTACACTTCCCTGTCACCGACGCCGCTGGATAACGCCCGACTCATCTGGCGTAACGCCCCGCTGGCGCAACAGCTGGGGGTGCCCGACGCCCTGTTCGCGCCTGAAAATGGAGCCGGTGTCTGGGGCGGAGAAGCGCTGCTTCCGGGCATGTCGCCGCTGGCGCAAGTATACAGCGGCCATCAGTTTGGCGCCTGGGCCGGCCAGCTGGGCGACGGACGCGGGATCCTGCTCGGTGAGCAGCAGCTGGCGGATGGTCGCCGTTACGACTGGCATCTGAAAGGCGCCGGCCTGACCCCCTATTCGCGGATGGGGGACGGGCGCGCTGTACTGCGCTCGACGATCCGGGAAAGTCTGGCGTCGGAGGCGATGCACGCCCTGGGGATCCCGACGACGCGCGCCCTGGCGATGGTGACCAGCGATACCCCGATCTACCGCGAGCGCGTGGAGCCTGGCGCGATGCTGATGCGGGTGGCCGAGAGTCATGTCCGCTTCGGCCATTTCGAACATTTTTACTATCGCCGTGAGCCGCAGAAGGTCCAGCAATTGGCCGACTATGTTATTCGCCACCACTGGCCGCAGCTGCAGGATGAGGCAGACAAGTATCTGTTATGGTTCCGTGACGTTGTCACGCGCACCGCGCAGACCATCGCCAGCTGGCAAACCGTGGGCTTTGCCCATGGGGTGATGAATACCGACAACATGTCGATTCTCGGTCTGACCATCGACTACGGCCCGTATGGCTTCCTTGACGATTTTCAACCGGACTTCATCTGCAACCACTCGGATTACCAGGGGCGCTACAGTTTTGAAAACCAGCCGGCGGTAGGGCTGTGGAATCTGCAGCGTCTGGCCCAGTCGCTGTCGCCGTTTATCAGCGCCGAGGCGCTGAACGCGGCGCTGGATGAGTATCAGCACGCCTTGCTGACCGCTTATGGCCAGCGGATGCGCGATAAACTCGGCCTGTTCAGCCAGCAGAAAGGGGATAACGACCTGCTGGACGGGCTGTTTGCCCTGATGATCCGTGAGAAGAGCGACTATACCCGATCGTTTCGCCTGCTGAGCCACAGCGAACAGCTCAGCGCCGCCTCGCCGCTGCGCGACGAGTTTATCGATCGGGCGGCTTTCGACAGCTGGTTTGCCGGGTATCGTGCGCGCCTGCGTGATGAACAGGTGGATGACGCGCAGCGCCAGCAGCGGATGCAGGGCGTAAATCCGGCGCTGGTGTTACGCAACTGGCTGGCGCAGCGGGCGATAGAGCAGGCCGAGGCGGGCGATATGGGCGAGCTGGAGCGCCTGCATGCCGCGCTGGCAGACCCCTTTACCGATCGCGAGGACGACTACGTCCGCCGCCCACCGGACTGGGGGAAACGTCTGGAAGTCAGCTGCTCGAGCTAACTCGCCTCGCCCCGCGCTCAGCGGGGCGCTTACTTGGTCAGAATTAACTTCCCGGCGTTGGTCTGGCGCAGCAGATAGCGCTGGCCGCCATGTTCGATGACTACCCGTCCTTCGCTACCTAACAGCACCCGACTGCTAATCTGCCTGTCCGTCGCCACGGGATAGGGGGCATTGTCTTTTGGTTTTTCAGCTGTGGCAGTGTTATCCATACGCGTCATAGCTCTCAAAATAAAAATCAAAGCAACAATGATAATCATTATCAATAATGTTGTTTTTGACGGCAAGCGTTATTTATCGTGTTACCGGATTTGGTAGGGGAGTCACCGAAGGAAATTGCCCGCCGCAGGCGCGACGGGCGGAGCGGTTACAGACGGGTAGCGGTGGCGGCGGCCAGCTCGCTCAATAACCTTTCGCTGTCATCCCAGCTCAGGCAGGGGTCGGTGATCGACTGGCCCCAGGTCAGCGGCTGGCCGGGGACCACTTTCTGGGTGCCTTCCTGCAGGAAGCTCTCTGCCATAATCCCGGCGATGGCGGTGGAGCCCGCGCGAATTTGCTGACAGATATCGGCGCACACCTCCAGCTGACGGCGGTGCTGCTTCTGGCAGTTGCCATGGCTGAAATCAACGACCAGCTGTTCCGGCAGATCGAATTCACGCAGCGCCTCGCCGGCGGCAGCGATATCCTCGGCATGATAGTTTGGCTGTTTGCCGCCGCGCATAATGATATGCCCGTACGGGTTGCCGCTGGTCTGGTAAATCGTCATCTGCCCCTGCTTGTCCGGGGAGAGGAACATATGGCTGGCGCGGGAGGCGCGGATGGCGTCCACCGCGATGCGCGTATTGCCATCGGTGCCGTTTTTAAACCCGACCGGGCAGGAGAGCGCTGAGGCCATCTCACGGTGGATCTGGCTTTCTGTGGTGCGCGCCCCGATGGCACCCCAGCTGATGAGATCGGCGATAAACTGACCGGTCACCATATCGAGAAACTCGGTGGCCGTCGGTACCCCCAGCTCATTAACCTGCAGCAGCAGGCGCCGCGCCAGCTCAATTCCGTGGTTGACCCGGTAGCTGCCGTTGAGGTCCGGATCGGAGATTAAGCCTTTCCAGCCCACCACGGTACGCGGTTTTTCAAAGTAGGTGCGCATCACGATCTCCAGCTGCGGCTGGTAGCGCTCGCGCATGCCCTGCAGGCGGCGGGCATACTCCAGCGCCGCGTCGGTATCGTGAATGGAGCAGGGGCCGATAATCACCAGCAGGCGGCGGTCTTCGCCGTTGAGGATTTTTTCAATTCGGCGGCGGGAGGCCGAAACGTGGGCGGCCACGTCGGCCGTGACGGGATGGCGCTGGGCCAGTTCCGCGGGCGTTACCAGGCTTTCAATGCGCGCGGTACGCAATTCGTCTGTTTTATTCATTGGGGTCTCAAAAATCTGTTTCTTCCGCGGCGAAAATGCCGGGAAGTGATGCGCATCACGATAAACCAATCCCTGCTTATTGCAAGAGCAGGGCATGATCCTGTATAGGCCACGGGTGATAGCATAAACAAATTTTTAATAATGTACTAGTGTGTTAGTACATTCTGCGATTCAGCCCCATGATGTCCATGATTTTGGTGGCAATTTCCTCAACAGAATAATTGGTACTGTTCAGGCACGGGATTTTATTTTTGCGATACAGGGCCTCCACTTCGGTCACCTCCATCCGACACTGACGCAGAGAGGCGTAGCGGCTGTTTTCCCGACGCTCTTCGCGGATGGCCGCCAGCCGTTCGGGGTTGATGGTCAGGCCGAACATCTTATGTTGCAGGGGCTTCAGCGACGCCGGCAGCACCAGATTGTCCATATCGTCGGCGATAAACGGATAGTTGGCGGCGCGAATGCCGTACTGCATGGCGAGGTACAGACTGGTGGGCGTCTTGCCGCAGCGCGACACACCGAGGAGGATCACCTGGGCCTGATCGAGGTTACGCAGGGAGATGCCATCGTCGTGAGCGAGGGTGTAATCGATGGCGGCGATACGCGCATCGTATTTGATCAGGTTCCCGGGGTTCAGGCCGTGAGTACGGTGGGCCACTGGCGTCGGGTCGAGGTTGAGCTCCTGCTGCAGCGGGGCCACCAGCGCCTGCACGATGTCCTGACAAAAACCTTCACTTTGCAGAATAATGTCGCGGATTTCCGGGATGACGATGGAATAGAACACCAGCGGGCGAATACCCGTTTGCTGGTAGATGGCGTCGATCTGCTCCTTTACCGCCCGCGCGCGGCTGATGTTTTCGACAAACGGCAGAGTCACGCTGCTGATGGCAACCGGGAATTGCGACATCACGGCATGCCCCAGCACTTCTGCCGTAATGGCGGTACCGTCAGAAATATAAAATACGTGGCGATCTACAGCACTTTCCATTTTGACCATCCGGTATAATGAGTTTAATTGCCTGAATACGGATATTAAATTTAAGCATATCCCTGTTTGATTTGTCTCTTGTTAAAATTGAAACGCTATTTTTGTTTTTTATGAAAAGGGTGGTTCATTTTCTTCTTTTTGCCGTTATTTCCAGCGTTTTTCGTCATAATTCCTAAAAATCATCAAGTTAGCTATATCGCGGGAACAGTCCGAAAAATGAAAAAATAATTTGCTTGAACGATTCACCGTTTTTTTCAGCCCCATAAATATGTCAGGATAATCCTGCAGTCGATCGTGAAATTTTTTTCACTGGTATTAAATCACAAAAGGATTGTCTCGATGTCCAACAATGGCTCGTCACCGCTGGTGCTTTGGTATAACCAACTCGGCATGAATGATGTAGACAGAGTTGGGGGCAAAAATGCCTCCCTTGGTGAAATGATTACAAACCTGTCCGGTATGGGTGTTTCTGTGCCTAACGGGTTTGCCACCACCGCTGATGCTTTTGATCAGTTCCTGGACCAAAGCGGTGTTAACCAGCGCATTTATGCACTGCTGGATGAAACCGACATTGACGACGTTTCCGCATTAGCGAAAGCGGGCGCGCAGATCCGTCAGTGGATCATCGACACCCCTTTCCAGAGCGAACTGGAAAACGCGATTCGCGATGCTTATGACCTGCTGTCCGCCGATGACGCCGAGGCCTCATTTGCCGTGCGCTCTTCCGCTACTGCGGAAGATATGCCGGACGCCTCCTTCGCCGGGCAGCAAGAGACATTCCTCAACGTGCAGGGCTTTGACGCCGTGCTCGTTGCCGTGAAGCACGTGTTTGCCTCACTGTTTAACGATCGCGCGATCTCCTATCGCGTGCATCAGGGTTACGATCACCGCGGCGTGGCGCTTTCCGCCGGGGTGCAGAGGATGGTCCGCTCCGATCTGGCCTCCTCCGGCGTCATGTTCTCTATCGATACCGAGTCCGGTTTTGACCAGGTGGTGTTTATCACCTCGGCGTGGGGCCTCGGCGAGATGGTGGTGCAGGGCGCGGTGAACCCGGATGAATTCTACGTCCACAAGCCGACGCTGGCCGCTGGCCGCCCGGCCATCGTGCGCCGCACCATGGGGTCGAAAAAGATCCGCATGGTATACGCGCCGACTCAGGAGCACGGCAAGCAGGTGCGTATCGAAGATGTGCCGCAGGCGCAGCGCGATGTTTTCTCGTTAACCAACGAGGAGGTGCAGGAGCTGGCGAAGCAGGCGGTGCAGATCGAGAAGCACTACGGCCGTCCGATGGATATCGAGTGGGCGAAAGATGGCCACACCGGTAAGCTGTTTATCGTCCAGGCGCGTCCGGAAACCGTGCGTTCCCGCGGCCAGGTGATGGAGCGTTATACCCTCCACGCTCAGGGGCAGATCATCGCCGAAGGGCGCGCCATCGGCCACCGCATTGGCGCCGGCCCGGTGAAGGTGATCCACGATATCAGCGAGATGAACCGCATCGAACCTGGCGACGTGCTGGTCACCGACATGACCGACCCGGACTGGGAACCGATCATGAAGAAAGCCTCGGCGATCGTCACCAACCGCGGCGGACGTACCTGCCACGCGGCGATTATCGCCCGTGAGCTGGGGATCCCGGCGGTGGTCGGTTGCGGCGATGCCACCGATCGCATTCAGGAAAACCAGAACGTGACCGTCTCCTGCGCCGAAGGCGACACCGGCTACGTTTACGCCGAGCTGCTGGACTTCAGCGTCAAGAGCTCCAGCGTTGGCGAGATGCCGGATCTGCCGCTGAAGGTGATGATGAACGTCGGCAACCCGGATCGTGCGTTTGACTTCGCCTGCCTGCCGAACGAAGGCGTGGGGCTGGCGCGGCTGGAATTTATCATCAACCGCATGATTGGCGTTCACCCGCGCGCGCTGCTCGAGTTTGACGACCAGGAGCCGGGCCTGCAGAACGAAATCCGCGAGCTGATGAAAGGCTACGATTCGCCGAGAGAGTTCTACGTCGGCCGTCTGACCGAAGGGATCGCTACCCTTGGCGCCGCCTTCTACCCGAAACGCGTCATCGTGCGTTTGTCGGACTTCAAATCGAATGAGTACGCCAACCTGGTGGGCGGCGAGCGTTATGAGCCGGAAGAAGAGAACCCGATGCTCGGCTTCCGCGGCGCCGGACGCTACGTTTCCGAAAGCTTCCGCGACTGCTTCGCGCTGGAGTGTGAAGCGATGAAGCGCGTGCGTAACGACATGGGGCTGACCAACGTTGAAGTGATGGTGCCGTTTGTGCGTACCGTCGCCCAGGCGAAAGCGGTGGTCGAAGAGCTGGAGCGTCAGGGGCTGAAGCGCGGCGAGAACGGGCTGAAGATCATTATGATGTGTGAGATCCCATCGAATGCCTTGCTGGCCGAGCAGTTCCTCGAGTACTTCGACGGCTTCTCCATCGGTTCGAACGACATGACCCAGCTGGCGCTCGGTCTGGATCGCGACTCCGGCGTGGTCTCTGAGCTGTTTGATGAGCGCAACGACGCGGTGAAAGCCCTGCTGTCGATGGCGATCCGCGCAGCGAAAAAACAGGGCAAATACGTCGGCATCTGCGGCCAGGGGCCGTCTGACCATGAAGATTTTGCCGCCTGGCTGATGGAAGAAGGGATCGACAGTCTGTCCCTCAACCCGGATACCGTGGTGCAAACCTGGTTAGGTCTGGCGGAACTGAAAAAATAAGTTCGCCCTGACAGCACATCCCCGGCAGCGATGCCGGGGATTTTTTTTGCCTGTTGCAGGCTGTCCGCTTTGGCGATGCGCAGGACAAAAAAAAGCCCATCGTGGGAGATGGGCAAAGACTACACACAGCAATTCGTTGTTTCACTCAGGGGATTTCCATGCTTATAAATCAAGGTGTTGATTTATAACCGTGAGCTAATAGTAGGCAGCGGGGCCTTTGCCGTCGATCAGATTCCTCTCAATAGTTAAATTGTTGTGAAGGACCTGGGGAGGAAAGCGAGGGGAATGGCGCTCAGGGCCAGCGCGTTGCCGGCGATCAATAAATTTTGCTTAACAATAGGCGGGCAAGGAAACAGGCGGGTCTCCCCGCCTGCCAGGGCATTACTTGCGCCCAGCCTCCAGCTCGCTAAGCTCTTCGAGGACGACATCGGGGTCTTTCGGCGGCGGCGGCACTTCGTGTACCCAGGCGTCATACAGACGCCAGGAGACGGCCAGCAGCACTGGACCGATAAACAGACCGATCATGCCGAAGGCGATCAGTCCGCCAATGACGCCGGTAAGGATGAGGATCATCGGCAGGTCGGCGCCCATACGGATAAGCACCGGACGAATGACGTTGTCCATGGTGCCAACCACGCAGCTCCACACCAGCAGCACGGTGCCCCAGGTGGTCTCCCCGCTCCAGTAAAGCCAGATAATCGACGGCACCAGAACCAGCAAAGGGCCGAGCTGGACCAGACAGGTAAAGATCATCACCACGGTCAGCAGAGCGGCGTAGGGCACGCCAGAGATGGCAAGGCCGATCCCGCCCAGCACCGCCTGAGTAAGGGCCGTCACCACCACGCCCAGCGCCACGGCGCGCACGGCCTGGCCGGCCAGCAGCACCGCCGCATCGCCGCGTTTGGCTGCGAGGCGTGTAGCGAAGTAGCGGAAACCATAGGCCACCTGCTCGCCGCGCCAGTAGAGCAGCGCGCTGAACAACAGCATCAGACCGCAGTAGACCAGCAGCTTGCCGATGTGCGCCGCTTGCCCGACAAACCAGCTGGTGGTAGTGCCAATATAGGGGCGAACCTTGGCCATAATCGCCGAGCCGCCCATATCCAGCAGACCATGCCAGGCGGAATACAGCTTATCGCCGACCAGCGGCACGCTGTTCAGCCAGGCGAAATCCGGCAGCGTCACATTTCCACTGCTGATAAGTTTGATCAGCGGGACGCTGTTATCCACCAGGCTGTTGACCAGCAGAGCGATAGGAATAACGAATAGCAAAAACAGCAGCAGGGTCATCGCCAGCACCGCCAGCATCCGTTTGCCAAACAGCACGCGCTGCAGACGCAGTAGCACCGGCCAGGTGGCGATCACCACCGTACCGGCCCAGGCGAAGGACAGAATAAACGGCTGCACAACCCACAGGCAGGATATGATAATCAGGGCCAGGAACAGCACCGACAGCAGTATTTGCGGAATGTCCCGAGGCTGATGGGGGTTTATCATAGAGAAATTTTACCTTTCCAGTCGCGCCAAAAAGCTGGCGCCGCGTAAATCCATGTACTGATAATAATATCAATAATATTGCCGGGCTGATTTTGCACAGAAAACACGTGGGCGCATATGAAAAAAATGTGATAAAAAGTTGAATGCGCTACGCAAACGTTTAGTTAGCACCAACACAATATTTTCAAACACAACATAGTCAGGCAGGGTCAAGTGTGATGATCCCACAAATTTCTCAGGCACCAGGGGTAGTTCAGCTGGTGCTGAATTTTTTGCAGGTACTGGAGCAACAGGGTTTTACCGGCGATACCGCCACCAGCTATGCCGACAGGCTGACGATGGCCACCGACAACAGCGTCTATCAGCTGCTGCCGGATGCGGTCCTTTTCCCGCGTTCTACGGCGGACGTGGCCTTGCTGGCGCGCGTCGCCGCCGAACCGCGCTTTACGTCGCTGGTCTTCACGCCGCGCGGCGGCGGCACCGGCACCAACGGCCAGGCGCTGAACGGCGGGATTATTGTCGATCTGTCCCGCTATATGAATCGCATCATTGAGATTAACCCCGAAGAGGGCTGGGTGCGCGTTGAAGCCGGGGTCATCAAAGATCAGCTGAACCAGTTTCTTAAACCCTATGGTTACTTCTTTGCACCTGAGCTTTCCACCAGCAACCGCGCCACGCTGGGCGGGATGATAAACACCGACGCGTCCGGACAGGGATCGCTGGTGTACGGTAAAACGTCGGATCACGTGCTCGGTCTGCGAGCGGTGCTGATGGGCGGCGATATCCTCGATACCCAGGCGGTGCCGGTAGCGCTGGCGGAGACGCTGGGCAACACCCCATCGACGATTGGCCGGATCTATAACACGGTCTACCAGCGCTGCAAGACGCAGCGTAAACTGATCATTGATAAGTTTCCTAAACTTAACCGCTTCCTCACCGGGTACGATCTGCGCCATGTCTTTAACGATGAGATGAGCGAGTTCGATCTGACCCGTATTTTAACCGGTTCGGAAGGCACGCTGGCGTTTATTACCGAAGCGCGGCTGGATATCACCCGCCTGCCGAAGGTGCGCCGTCTGGTCAACGTTAAATATGACTCCTTTGACTCCGCGTTGCGTAATGCGCCCTTTATGGTGCAGGCGAAAGCGCTGTCGGTGGAGACTGTCGACTCCAAGGTACTGAATCTGGCGCGCGAGGATATCGTCTGGCACTCGGTAAGCGAACTGATCACCGACGTGCCGGATAAAGAGATGCTCGGGCTCAATATCGTCGAATTCGCCGGGGATGACGCTACGCTGATTGACCAGCAGGTCACTACCCTGTGCCAGCGGCTGGATGAGCTGATGGCCGGCAGCGAGGCGGGCGTCATCGGCTGGCAGGTCTGTCACGATCTCGATGGCGTAGAGCGGATCTACGCCATGCGCAAGAAGGCCGTCGGCCTGTTGGGCAATGCCAAAGGCGCCGCCAAGCCTATTCCTTTCGCTGAAGACACTTGCGTACCGCCTGAGCATCTGGCGGATTACATCGTCGAGTTCCGCGCGCTGCTCGACAGCCACGGCCTGAGCTACGGCATGTTTGGCCATGTTGATGCCGGGGTGCTGCACGTGCGCCCGGCGCTGGATATGTGCGATCCGCAGCAGGAGGTGCTGATGAAGCAGATCTCCGATGACGTGGTGGCGCTGACGGCGAAGTATGGCGGCCTGCTGTGGGGCGAACACGGCAAAGGCTTCCGCGCGGAGTACAGCCCGGCCTTCTTTGGCGAGGTGCTGTACGGCGAACTTAGGAAGATCAAAGCGGTCTTCGATCCCGATAACCGCCTGAACCCAGGGAAAATCTGTCCTCCGGAAGGCGTCGACGCGCCGATGATGAAAGTCGATGCGGTGAAGCGCGGCACCTGGGATCGGCAGATCCCTATCGCGGTGCGCAGCAGCTGGCGCGGGGCGATGGAGTGTAATGGCAACGGGTTGTGCTTCAACTTTGACGTCAAGAGTCCGATGTGTCCGTCGATGAAAGTCAGCAACCAGCGCATCCACTCGCCGAAAGGGCGCGCGACGCTGGTGCGTGAATGGCTGCGCCTGCTGGCCGACCGCGGCGTCGATCCCAACCAGCTGGAGAAGGCGCTGCCGGAGCAGGGCGTCAGCCTGCGTTCGCTGGTGGCGCGCACGCGGAACAGCTGGCATGCGCGTAAAGGGGAATATGACTTCTCGCACGAGGTCAAAGAGGCGATGTCCGGCTGTCTGGCCTGCAAAGCCTGTTCGACCCAGTGCCCGATCAAAATCGATGTGCCCGAGTTCCGTTCGCGCTTCCTGCAGCTGTATCACAGCCGCTACCTGCGCCCAGTACGCGACCATCTGGTGGCCTCGGTCGAATCCTATGCGCCGCTGATGGCGCAGGCGCCGAAGACCTTTAACTTTTTTATTAACCAGCCGTGGCTGAAAAAGCTGTCGGAGAAGCACATCGGGATGGTTGATCTGCCGCTGCTTTCGGCGCCGTCGCTGAAGCAGCAGATGGCCGGCCACCGCTCCGCCAACATGACCCTTGAGCAACTCGAAACGCTGAGCGACGAACAAAAAGCGAAGATGGTGCTGGTGGTGCAGGATCCCTTCACCAGCTATTACGACGCCCAGGTGGTGGCTGACTTTATTCGCCTCGTCGAAGCGCTAGGCTATCAGCCGGTGCTGCTGCCGTTCTCTCCGAACGGTAAGGCGCAGCATATCAAAGGGTTCCTCACCCGCTTTGCTCGCACCGCGCAGAAGACGGCTGACTTCCTCAATCGCGTGGCGCAGCTTGGCATGCCGCTGGTCGGTGTCGATCCGGCGCTGGTGCTCTGCTACCGCGATGAGTATAAGCAAAACCTTGGCGATAAGCGCGGCGATTTCCAGGTGCTGTTAGTCCATGAGTGGTTGCCGAAGGCGTTGACGACCGCCGCCCGTCCCGAACAGGGAGGCGAGCCCTGGTACCTGTTCGGTCACTGTACGGAAGTGACCGCGCTACCGGCGGCGACAAAACAGTGGGCAGAGATTTTTGCCCACTTTGGCGCGAAACTGGAAAACGTCAGCGTTGGGTGTTGCGGGATGGCAGGGACCTATGGCCATGAAGTGAAAAACCATGCCAACTCGCTGGCCATTTACGCGCTCTCCTGGCAGCAGGCGATGCAGCGGCTGCCGCGTAACCGCTGTCTGGTGACGGGCTACTCCTGCCGCAGTCAGGTGAAGCGCATTGAAGGCAGCGGCGTTCGCCATCCGCTGCAGGCGTTACTGGAGATAATAGGATGATTTGGAAACGTCAGGCCACGCTGGAGCAGCTCAACCGGCTCGGTGAGGGAAACATGGTAGGGCTGCTCGATATTCGCTTTGAGACCTTTACCGACGATACGCTGGAGGCCACGATGCCGGTGGATAGCCGTACGCAGCAGCCGTTTGGCCTGCTGCACGGCGGGGCCTCGGTGGTGCTGGCGGAGACCCTGGGGTCGGTAGCGGGTTATCTGTGCAGCGAAGGCGAACAGAAGGTGGTGGGGCTGGAGGTTAACGCCAACCACATTCGTTCGGCGCGCGGGGGCCGGGTGCGGGGGGTCTGTAAAGCGCTGCACGTCGGCACTCGTCATCAGGTCTGGCAAATCGAAATCTTCGACGAACAGTCGCGATTATGCTGTTCATCGCGGCTAACCACCGCAGTAATATAAGCAGTGACCGGGAGGCGAATAGCCTCCCTTTTTTCAGGGTAATAAACGGTAACGGGTTTGTCAGGACCAGAGATTTTGTCGCACGGACCACCCTGCAGCGGCAAGGAATTATCTAATAAATATATTATTGCCGATCCACTCGCGTTATATATGCTACTCTTTTCAATACTAAATGCTTAAAGGTAACAAGAGGACGGTTAACCATGGGTATTCTTTCCTGGATCATTTTTGGACTTATTGCCGGTATTTTAGCCAAGTGGATTATGCCGGGGAAAGACGGCGGCGGGTTTATTGTCACCGTTATTCTGGGGATCATCGGCGCCGTGGTCGGCGGCTGGATCAGTACCCTGTTTGGTTTTGGCAAGGTCGACGGGTTTAATTTCGGCAGCTTTGTGGTTGCGGTAATCGGCGCGCTGGTCGTGCTGTTTATCTACCGGAAAGTGCGCAGTTAATTCTCAGCCATTCTGTTTCATTCTCGTTAACAAAGCTGCCGCGATAAGCGGCAGCTTTTTTTATTGCAGTGCCCAGGTCAGGCGACCCGCGCAAGGGCTATTGCCCGTCGGCATCCCCGGTAACGGGCACCACCTCAACGTGAACTTCGTAGTGCTTCGCCGGGCTGGCCGGGATCAGCGCGGTCAGTTTGTTAATGGTTTCTGCCGGCGTATCGGTCGCTACCGTGGCCGAAAACAGCACCGGTCTGTGCGGCGGAAGCTGCGGCGGGAACGGCGGCAGGGGGCCACGGCCCATCTCCAGCGGGGGGCGGGCCCCGTTATCAACGGCGGGCGCCGGGACGTCGGTTTTATCGGCCGCAAAGGCGCTGGCGGCGGCAACCGCGGCGATGGCGAACAGGGCAGTCAAAGCTTTTTTCATCTGGTATTCCTCGATTAGCAAGTATCAAAAGAGTAGAGGGCGGCGGCAGGCGGGACAATCCCATGCGACGCGAATCCTCTGAATCTCCTTTTTTCTTCGCGAATGTGAAGGTCAGATGAGAGCTTGTGTCATTGGGGAAGCATTTTAGTTCAGCAGTACGCTCATAATCAGCAGCACGGCCATGCACATCGACATAATACTGATATCAACAATCATTCTTTACGACAAAAGCTCCAGCAAACGGGTACGGCACGGCGGCGACGTCAAAGCACCTATTATAGTGGTTAAAGATTGTACCCTGGCATATATTCACTGGACAAATGATTATTCGCCAGATGTTGCCTGAGTTGCCCGCGCCTGACCATAGCGCCATGACCACGACCGGTTCCACACCTTGCAACCAGCGCTCAGCGGAGCAACATGAGGATGGCTCATGTTGCAATGAATTTAAGTCGCTTTCCCTCCACCGCCGACTCTGGCAAAAATAGACTCATTAACGAATCAACAACATTTATCGGTTGAAGCGCGCCAGGCCTGACCCCGCGTTGCTTGTGGAATGGCAATCTGCTCATTCAGCTTCATACCCAACACCAGAATGGACAATCGCCATGACTAACGAATTTACCTATACGATTAAGCGCAGTCGTTTTGATGAAAACTATAACCCCGCGGAAAATACGCGTATTACCACCAACTTTGCCAATTTAGCCAGAGGGGAGAACCGTCAGGAAAATCTGCGCAATACGTTAATCATGATGAATAACCGGTTTAATACCCTGGCGCACTGGGATAATCCTCATAACGATCGCTATGCGGTGGAACTGGATATTATTTCTGTCGAGATGAATATTGCTCAGAATGGCGCCAGCTTCCCGGTGATAGAGATCCTGCAAACGCATATTGTCGATAAAAAGAGCGGAGAGCGCCATGCCGGTATCGCCGGTAATAACTTCTCCTCCTATGTGCGGGATTATGATTTTAGCGTGCTGCTGCTGGAACATAATAAAAACCGGGGTAGCTTTAGCGTGCCCGATAACTTTGGCGAGCTGCATGGCAATATCTTTAAGGATTTCGTGCAATCCAGCGCCTATAAGGCCAGCTTCAGCAAGGCGCCGGTGATTTGCCTGAGCGTCTCCAGCAAAGATGTTTACCGGCGTACCGGTAATGAACATCCGGTCCTCGGCATTGAATATGCTCAGGATGGCGTGTCGCTGACGGAGCGCTATTTCAGCAAAATGGGCCTGCAGGTGCGCTATTTTATGCCGAAGCACAGTGTCGCGCCGTTAGCCTTTTATTTTACCGGCGATCTGCTCAGCGATTACACCAGCCTGGAGCTGATCGCGACCATCAGCACGATGGAGACGTTCCAGAAAATATACCGCCCGGAGATCTACAATGCCAATTCCGCGGCGGGGCAATACTATCAACCCAATCTCAACCACCTGGATCATTCATTAACAAAAATTGTTTATGACCGGGAAGAGCGCAGCCTGTTGGCGATAGAGCAGGGTAAATTTACACAACAACATTTTATCAACCCGCACAAGACGTTGCTTGAGCAATGGTCTGCTAACTTCGCGCTTTGCTAAACCAAAATAAAAGGCTACTTATTATGAAAACATGGCTTCCGACATCGACCGCCGGCAGTTTACCGAAACCGTCCTGGCTGGCGCAGCCAGAGACCCTGTGGTCGCCCTGGAAACTGTCCAGCGAGGAATTACTGGCCGGCAAGCGCGATGCCCTGCGTTTGTCCCTCGACGACCAGCTGCGTGCCGGGATCGATATTGTCAGCGACGGCGAGCAAACGCGGCAGCACTTTGTCACCACCTTTATTGAGCACCTCAGCGGCGTTGATTTTGCCAAACGCGAGATCGTGAAAATTCGTAACCGCTATGAGGCCAGTGTTCCAACCGTGGTGGGCGCCGTGGAGCGCCAGAAACCGGTCTTCGTGGAGGACGCGCGCTATCTGCGTCAGCTCACCAGTCAGCCGATCAAATGGGCGCTGCCAGGCCCAATGACCATGATCGACACGCTGTATGACAACCACTATAAAAGCCGGGAAAAGCTGGCCTGGGAGTTCGCCAAAATCCTTAATCAGGAAGCGAAAGAGTTAGAGGCCGCCGGGGTCGATATTATTCAGTTCGATGAGCCGGCCTTCAACGTCTTCTTTGATGAAGTCAACGACTGGGGGATCGCCGCCTTAGAAAGAGCGACCGAAGGGCTGAAGTGCGAGACGGCGGTGCATATCTGCTACGGCTACGGCATCAAGGCGAATACCGACTGGAAAAAAACGCTGGGTTCTGAGTGGCGACAGTATGAGGAGGCCTTCCCGCAGCTGCAGAAATCCTCCCTCGATATTATCTCTCTCGAGTGCCACAACTCGCGGGTGCCGATGGATCTGCTGGAACTGATCCGCGGTAAAAAGGTGATGGTCGGGGCGATCGATGTCGCCAGTCATGCTATCGAAACCCCGGAAGAAGTGGCTGAAACCCTGCGCAAGGCGCTGGCGTTCGTCGATGCCGACAAACTCTACCCGTCCACCAACTGCGGTATGGCGCCGCTGCCGCGCCATGTCGCGACCGGCAAACTGCATGCCCTGAGCGCCGGCGCCGAGATCGTTCGCCGCGAGCTGGCGGCAAAGTAAGGCGGGGCGCATTCCCGTTATCTTCCTCTGGCGGTGTCACTCATCGCCGGTTCACCTCCTGAGCGGGCTGTTGCCCGCTCAGCGTCATGTTGCCGCCAGCGGGCGGCAGATCGCCCGCAGGGCGACGGCACTGCACAGCGGAAACAGCGCCAGCAGGAGCCAGGGATAAACCGCCTGCGGCGAGGGGGTGAGCGCCTGGTCAAGCAAATGACCGAGCAGTAAATTTCCGGCTAACACCGCGCAACCCCCCGCGGTGGCGAGCGCCCCGTAGTGGGCGCCCAGCGTCGACTCCTCAGCGAACAGCGGGATCAGATCCTTGGCTGAGGGCACCAGCAGCATCTGGCCGAGGGTGAGCAGCGTGACAAAGCAGGCCGACGGCAATAATCGCAGCCAGCCTTCGGCGGGCGGGGTGGCGGCAAATAACGCCACGCTGACAAAAGAAGCCGACAGCAGCAGAAAGCCCACCGGCAGGATGCGCACGGCGCCAATTCGTCGGGCGAAGCGGGCGAGAGGGAGCTGCAGGGTGATAATCAACAGCGAGGCCAGCATAAAGAGCGGCGCCAGATCCTGCTCACGACCGCCGGAACGTTGGATCTCCACCGGCAGGGCGAGGTACAGCTGGTTGTAGCTCAACAGCCAGGAGCTGTAGGCGAGAATAAACGCGACAAAGCGCGGCTGGCGCAAAGGCATCCACCATGGGACTCGTCTGCGCGTTGTTGTCGTGTGCCCGTCGGCGGGCAGACAGAAAAAGAGCACCAGCAGCGCCAGGAGAAAGATTCCCGCGCCGGCGAGGGCGATATGCCGAAAGCCGATCCCGCTCAGCAGCCCTCCGGCCACCGGGCCGATAACCGCCCCCAGCTCACCGCACACCGCAAACAGCGCAAACCACTCGGCGCGGCTGCGTTTCCCGTTGGCCTGGCTGTGGGTACCGGTCCGCGCCAGCAGGGCCTCGATCGACGGGGAAAACAGCGCGCCGCCGACGCCGGTCAGGCAGGCGCCGAGGATAATGGGCCACAGCGACGTAGCGCACGCCAGCAGCAGATAACCGGCGACGCGAACGACGCAGCCGGCGAGGATGATGGCCTTAGCGCCATAGCGGTCGGCCAGCGTCCCGCCGATGATAAACATGCCCTGCTGAGAGAAGGTGCGCAGCCCGAGGATCAGGCCGATAAGTCCCCCCGAGAGCAGCATGTCGTCGCGCAGGAAGAGGGCGAGGAAAGGAACGACCGCGTAAAAGCCAATATTAAAAACGAACTGACTTCCCAGTAACACGGGAGGCCAGAGGGTTGCCGCAGGGCGCAGGGAGAAGAGAGGCATATCCGCCCAACCTAAACGATGAAATAAATGTGTTTTTTACCGTGGTAAGGGGAGATCTCGATTTTGGTTTTCACCCGGAAAACGTCCCACAGCAGCGCTTCGGACAAAATCTCCTCCGGCGTCCCGCTGGCGAGGATCTGCCCCTGCTGCATCACGATCAGCGAATCGCAGAACATCGCGGCATGGTTAAGATCGTGAATGGCCACAATGCTGGTCACCGGCAGCTCGCTGATCAACTGCATTAACTGCATCTGATGGTGTATATCCAGATGGTTGGTAGGCTCATCCAGCAGGATTTCGCTCGGGCTCTGCGCCAGCGCGCGGGCGATATGCACCCGCTGCCGCTCGCCGCCGGAGAGGCTTAACCATCCCTGCTCGCTTTTCTCCAGCATCGCTACCCGCTGCAGCGCGGCGGTGATCGCCTCGTCATCCTGAGCGCTCCAGTTTGAAAACGGGGAGTGGTGGGGAATGCGCCCCAGGCGCACGACGTCGCGCACCCGCATATTGGCCTCGGTCATGCCGTGTTGCTCGACGAAAGCCACGCGGCGGGCGAGCTGCTTTTTCGCCATCCGGGTGATGTCCTGGCCGTCGAGGGTGACGCGACCCGCATCCGGGCGGCGCAGGCCCGCCAGAACGCGCAGCAGCGAGGATTTGCCGCAGCCGTTGGGCCCCAGCAGTCCGACCGTTTCGCCGCGCGACACCCGCAGCGAGACATTATTGACGATGACCTTTTTGCCTGCCTTCCAGGTGATATTTTCAGCGCAAATACTCATCACTTATTCCTTGAGCGGTAGATAATCACGGCAAAGAAAGGCACCCCAACCAGGGCGGTTACCACCCCAACGGGCAGACTCTGCGGGGCAATCAGCAGGCGCGACGCAATGTCCGCCAGCACCATCAGGATCGCCCCTGCCAGCGCGCTGGCGATCAGCAACGTCCGGTGTAGCGGGCCAAAGAAGAAGCGCATCACGTGCGGCACCACCAGGCCGACAAAGCCGATCGAGCCGGCCATACTGACGATGGTGGCGGTGATCAGCGCCGCAGTGGTGAAGAGGATCAGGCGTACCTGTGGCACGGCAATCCCCAGCGAGGCGGCGGCATCATCGCCGAAGGTGAATGCATCCAGCGCCCGGGCATACCACAGGCAGACCGCCAGGCCCGCGAGCACCACCACGATGACCAGCTGGAATTCGGGCCAGCGGACGCCGCTGAAGCTGCCCAGCAGCCAGAACATCACATCGCGCGCCTGCTGCGCGCTGGCGGAGGTGCTGATGGTGTAAGCCGTGATGGCGTTAAATAACTGTGACGCGGCAACGCCCGCCAGAATCGTACGCTCATTGCCGCCGCGCGCGCCATTAGTCAGCAAGGCGACAAAGGCGAAGGCGGCGAAGGCCCCGGCAAAGGCGCCTGCCGAGAGGGAAATCGCGCCAGCGCCAAGGCCCAACACCACGATCGACACCGCGCCGGTGGAGGCCCCGGCGGAGACGCCGAGGACGTAGGGTTCCGCGAGGGCATTTTTCAGCAGGCTTTGCAGCACGACGCCGCAGATAGCGAGGCCTGCGCCGCAGCAGGCGGCGACCAGCGCGCGGCTGAGGCGGAAATCCCAGATCACGCTCTCATAGATACGGTTGAGAGGCTCAGCGGTTAAGCCGGTTCTGTTGCTGATAGCGTAAAAGACATTCTGCAGCGGGATGGCCAGCTCGCCGACGCTGACGCCCACCGCTATCACCAGCGCCAGCACGATCACGGCCAGTAAACACCAGCCGGTGAGCAGCATGCTGCGGCGCGTCTGAAGCACGGCGACGCTCATCAGTTCAGCCCCATTTTTCTCAGCTGCTCGCCCACCTGTTCCGCGCCATAAAGCGTGCGGATGGTCGGGTTCATCGCCTGACCGTCCATGACCACGATATGGCCTTTTTTCACGGCCTCCAGCTGGCTGACGGCGGGATCGCTTTTGAGGAATTTGATCTTCTCCTCGGCCTTATCCAGCGCCCAGCGGTTACGATCCAGGCTGGAGACCACGATCACATCCGGGTTGGCGGCAATAATGCTCTCCCAGCTCACCGTGGGCCACTCGGTTTCGGAGGTAATCGCATTATGTCCGCCCAGCACACTGGCGATAAATCCGGAGGCGCTGTTTTTGCCGCCAACATAGGCATCGGCCGAAGGTGAGGCGCTGGAGAACCAGAAGACGAAGGAGAGATCCTTTTTGCTTTTACCAAACTCCTGGCGCAGGTCGGCTTCACGTTTTTTGAAATCGGCAATCAGCGCCTGACCACGATCTTCGACGTTGAAAATGCGGGCAAAATCGCTAATTTCCTGATACAGCCAGGTCATATCCCACAGCTTTTGCCGGCTGCCATACATATCGCCGGTGGCCTTTTTGGTGGCGCACATCCCCGGTGAGACGTAGCTGTTTACGCCGACGGTAGCGAGATCTTCACGCTTAGCGACTTTGCTTTCCGGCCCCAGTAGAAGAGGTAACTGGGCGGGAACGAAATCGGGATTTTGCGCCAGCACGGATTCCAGGCTCGGAATTTCCACCGTCAGGGTTTTAATCTTCGCGTTTTGCTCAGCCAGCTGCGGTAAAACGCTGGTCGGCCAAAAGGCGCTGGCGACCACCTGCTTTTGCAGCCCGAGCAGCAGCAGAATTTCGACCGTATTTTGCCCCAGCGCGACCACGCGCTCCGGCGGCCGGGTGAAGGTCTCCTGATAGCCACAGTTTTCAATCGTCAGGGGGTAGGTTGTTGCCAGCGCGGAACTGACGGCGGTGAACATCAAGCCTAACGCGCAGAGGACCTTCTTCATTAAACGCTATCCTTGTAAACAGGCGAGTGGATGACCAGCAAATGGGAGTAATGCAAATGAAACTCATTATTGGGGCGGGGTTTTATACAATGCCATATTTACAGTGTCAATGAGTGACTATTTCAGCAGGCAATGAAATGCCCGCGCGATGGGGCGGATCAGCTCGCCAGTGGGCCACGAATATACGCCTGCAACCCCTGGGCGAGAAAATCAAATACCCGCTTGCAGGCAGGGCTGTGGCGCAGATCCTCATGCATTACCAGCCAGGTATCGAGATTCAGGGAAAAGTCGGCCGCCAGTACTCGCTGCAGGGGAATAATGCCATCCGCAAGGGGCACCTGGCAGATGCCGATCCCCGCCCCGGCGCGGATCAGGCTCAACTGGGCGAGGTCGCTATCGGTCCGCATCGCGAACGCTTCGCGCTGAAATCGGGGGTAAGCCTGCAGGGCCCGGCGAACAAGTGGGGTGGCGCTATCGAAACCAATTAGCGCGTGGCTGGCCAGATCGTCGAGGGTAGCGGGCAGGCCCTGGCGCGTCAGGTAGGCGGCGGTGGCATGTAACCCAAGCTCGATCCTGCCGAGACGGCGGGCGATAAGCTGCTCCTGCTGCGGGGCGACCATCCGCACCGCAATATCCGCCTCCCGGTGAAGCAGATCCTGAAACCGATTGGAGAGCATCAGTTCGATGACGATATTCGGGCACGCCTGCCTGAGCCGGGCAACCAGCGGCGGCAGCACCTCGGCGCCGACCACCTCGCTGGCGGCCACCCGCACCACGCCACGCAGATCGGTTTTGTCGCGACTGAAGTTGGCCGCCGTGCGTTCCAGCGCCCGGGCGGTATTGTCCATCGCCTCGGCGTGCACCCGCAGCGCCAGCGCCGCGTCGGTCGCCAGCAGGCCGGTCTGCGAGCGGGTAAATAAGGCCTGGCCGAGCGCGGCCTCCAGCCCGGCAATATGGCGCCCCGCCGTCGGCTGGGTGATGTTCAGGGTGCGCGATGCGCCCGATAAGGAACCTTCCTGCAGGACGGCGAGAAAGGTTCGGTACCACTCCCAGGGAATAGAGGTATTCATACAAAAATGTATAGCTGCTCGATGATGGTATGCAATTTCATTTGATATGAGCGGCAGGTAGGCTGTCAAGCATCCATTAGCGAACGGGGAAAGAGGATGAACAGCAGCGGCAAGGTACTTATTCTGGGAGCAAGCGGGGGCATTGGCGGGGAAGTGGCGCGCCGGCTGGTGGCGGACAACTGGCAGGTTCGGGCGCTGAAGCGCGGCGCTCAGATTCGCGGTCCCGCAGATGGCATGCAGTGGATAGCCGGCGACGCGCTGAATGCCGGGCAGGTTGCGGCGGCGGCTGCCGGTTGCGACGTTATCGTCCATGCGGTCAATCCGCCGGGCTACCGGCACTGGCGGCAGCAGGTACTGCCCATGCTGCACAACACCCTGCAGGCCGCCGAACAACAGCGGGCGTTAGTTGTTCTGCCCGGCACGGTCTACAACTATGGACCGGATGCCTTTCCGCTGATTGCTGAAGCGGCCCCTCAGCAACCGGTGACCCGTAAAGGCGCTATTCGGGTGGAGATGGAGCAGGCGCTGGAGGATTACGTGCAGCGTGGTGGCCGGGCGTTGATTGTTCGGGCGGGCGATTTTTTTGGTCCACGCGCCGGAAATAACTGGTTTTCTCAAGGGCTGGTCAAGCCCGGGCAGCTTCCCCGCGTCATTAGCCGCCCGGGGGCGATCGGCGTCGGGCATCAGTGGGCTTATCTGCCCGACGTCGCCGACACCACCGCCGCGCTGTTGGCCCGCAGGCATGAGCTTGAGCCGTTTGCTCGTTTTCATATGCAGGGCCACTGGGACCCGGACGGCCGCGAAATGAGTCAGGCGATCCAGCGGGTGGTCGCCCGCTATGGCGGCCGAGCGGCAGTGAAGTCTTTTCCCTGGTGGCTGGTAAAGCTGGCGGCGCCCTTCAACGCCACCCTGCGCGAAATGGTCGAGATGCACTATCTCTGGCGTCTGCCGGTACGCCTGCGCAACGATAAACTGGTTGATTTTTTAGGCGCGGAGCCGCATACCCCACTCGACAGCGCGGTGCTTCAGACGCTGCAAGGCCTGGGTTGTCTGCCCGCCGGCGCGATAAACCAAGAGGCGGGTGAGGCGTAACGCGGCAAGAGGATCACAGAGCGGGGTGTTATTGTGACCAAATCATAATAACGTCACTCGTTGTCAAACGATAGAGATCGCATTAAGCTAAACGGATGACGAAAAATACCCCCACCCCTGCAAGCCGTGGTCCCCATGACCACAGCGTTCGGGACCAGATTCTTGACGCGGCCATGGCGCACTTTAGTCGCTATGGCTATGAGAAAACGACGGTCACCGATCTCGCCAAAGCGATAGGCTTTTCTAAAGCCTATATCTACAAGTTTTTCGACTCCAAGCAGGCGATTGGCGAGGCGATTTGCGCCAGCCGGCTGGAGAAGATCATGGTGGCCGTCAGCGCGGCTATCGCCGATGCGCCGTCCGCCAGCGAGAAACTGCGCCGCCTGTTCCGGGCACTGACCGAGGCCGGCAGTGAACTGTTTTTCGAGGATCGCAAACTGTACGACATCGCCGCCGTCGCGGCGCGCGATAAATGGCCCTCAACGGAACAGTATGCCGGTCATCTGCAGCAGCTGATTGGTCAAATCCTTGTCGAAGGCCGCCAGGCGGGTGAGTTCGAGCGCAAAACCCCGCTGGATGAGGCAACCCTGGCGGTCTATATGGTGATGTGTCCTTTCATCAACCCGGTGCAGTTGCAATACAATCTCGACACCGCGCCCACCGCGGCGGTGCTGCTTGCCTCCCTGATCCTGAGAAGTCTCTCCCCCTGATTAGTGACTATTGACTTTATTGGTCACTCGTCTGAGAATGCGGTCACTGTCCGGTCTTTTCATTAAGGTGACCCATGCTCAGGCTCAATGCCGTCCATCTTGCCGTCTGCCTCCTGCCGCTGGCCCTCGCGGGCTGCGGCGAACCTGCCGATCATGACGATCCCCGCACCCGGCCGCCGCTGGTCCGGGTGGCGACCGTCGAGCGCGCAGAGGCCAGCTCGCGGGCCTTTACCGGCGTGGTGGTCGCTCGTACCCAAAGCGATCTCGGCTTCCGGGTATCGGGAAAAATCCTTGCCCGGCTGGTGGAGACCGGGCAGAGCGTCAAGCGCGGTCAACTGCTGCTGCGTCTGGATCCGGCTGATTTAACCTTGCAGGCGCAGTCTCAACAGCGGGCCGTGGATGCCGCGCGGGCGCGAGCCAAAAAGGCGACCAACGATCTGGCCCGCTATCGCGGCCTGGTGGCGAGTGGCGCCGTCTCGGCCGCGGAATTCGACCAGATTAACGCAGCGGCAGAGGCGGCGAGAGCCGACCTGAGCGCGGCCCAGGCGCAGGCCAATGTGGCGCAAAACGCCACCGGCTATGCCGGACTGCTGGCGGACGCTGACGGCGTGGTGGTGGAAACGCTTGCCGAACCGGGGCAGGTGGTCAGCGCCGGACAGGTGGTGATCCGCCTGGCGCGGGCGGGGCAGCGCGAAGCGCGGGTGCAGCTTCCGGAGACGCTGCGCCCGGCGGTCGGCAGCGAGGCGCTGGCGACACGCTATGGCAGCGAATCTCAGCCGGTCACGGCGACCCTGCGACTGCTTTCGGACGCGGCTGACGCCACCACCCGCACCTTTGAAGCGCGCTATGTGCTGAACGGGGCGCTGGCGAATACGCCGCTGGGGTCTACCGTGACCCTACGTATCGGCAGCGACCAGGCGCCAGGCCAGGTGCTGGAGGTGCCCCTGGCGTCGCTCTACGATCCGGGCAACGGCCCTGGCGTCTGGCGCATTGCCTCGCGTCCGGCCACCGTCTCCTGGCAACCGGTGACCGTGCTCGGCCTGAATGATGAAACGGCGCGGGTGACCGGCCCGCTGAAGCCCGGCGAGCCCATCGTCGCCCTGGGCGCCCATCTTCTGCACCAGGGCGAGGCGGTGCGTCTGGCGGAACGACGCGAGCATAATGCCGCCGGGAGCCAGCCATGAGCGCCGGGCGTTTTAATCTCTCCGCGCTGGCCGTCCGCGAGCGGTCGGTGACCCTGTTTTTGATTATCCTCATCTCCGTCGCCGGGCTGGTGGCGTTCTTCGGACTCGGGCGGGCGGAAGATCCGCCCTTCACGGTCAAGCAAATGACGGTCATTACCGTCTGGCCCGGCGCCACCGCGCAGGAGATGCAGGATCAGGTCGCCGAGCCGCTGGAAAAACGGCTCCAGGAGCTGAAGTGGTACGATCGCACGGAGACCTATACCCGCCCTGGTATGGCGTTGATCACGTTATCGCTGCAGGATCAGACCCCGCCGTCCGAGGTGCCGGAGCAGTTTTATCAGGCGCGCAAAAAGCTCGGGGATGAGGCGAAAAACCTGCCTGCCGGCGTCTCCGGCCCGATGATGAATGACGAATTCGCCGATGTCACCTTTGCCCTCTTTGCTCTGAAAGCGCGGGGAGAGCCGCCGCGGCAGCTGGTGCGTGACGCTGAAGCCCTGCGCCAGCAGCTGCTGCATGTACCCGGGGTGAAAAAAGTGAATATCCTCGGCGAACAGGCGGAGCGCATTTATCTCTCGTTTTCTCATGATCGTCTCGCCACCCTGGGCCTTTCGCCAGAGGCGATTTTTGCCGCGCTGAACAGCCAGAATGTGCTGACCGCCGCCGGGGCCATTGAGACCCGGGGCGGGCAGATCTTTATCCGCCTCGACGGGGCGTTCGACCGCCTGCAGCAGATCCGCGACACGCCGATTATTGCTGGGGGCAGAACGCTGAAACTGGCCGATGTCGCCACGGTTGAGCGAGGGTATGAAGATCCCGCGACCTTCCTGATCCGCAATCAGGGCGAACCGGCGCTGCTGCTGGGGGTGGTGATGCGCGAGGGCTGGAATGGTCTGGCGCTGGGGAAAGCGCTGGACGCCGAAACGGCCAGCATCAATCAGAGCCTGCCGCTCGGCATGTCGTTGACCAAGGTGACCGATCAGTCGGTGAATATCAGCGCCGCGGTCGATGAGTTCATGATCAAATTCTTTGTCGCCCTGCTGGTGGTGATGGCGGTGTGCTTTGTCAGCATGGGGTGGCGCGTGGGCGTGGTGGTCGCGGCGGCGGTGCCTTTAACTCTGGCCGTGGTGTTTGTGGTGATGGAGGCGACCGGCAAAAACTTCGACCGTATCACTCTCGGCTCGCTGATCCTCGCCCTGGGCCTGCTGGTGGATGATGCCATCATTGCCATCGAAATGATGGTGGTCAAAATGGAGGAGGGGTACGACCGCCTCAAAGCCTCCGCCTATGCCTGGAGCCATACCGCGGCGCCCATGCTGGCCGGTACCCTGGTAACGGCCGTAGGCTTTATGCCCAATGGATTTGCGCAGTCCACCGCCGGGGAGTACGCCAGCAACGTGTTCTGGATCGTCGGTATCGCGCTGATTGCCTCCTGGATTGTGGCGGTGATTTTTACCCCCTGGCTGGGGGTGCACCTGTTGCCGGACAGAAAGCCTGCGACGGCAGGTCACGCCGCGCTGTATGACACCCCGCGCTATCAGCGTTTCCGTCGGCTGCTGACCCGGGTTATCGCCCGCAAATGGCGCGTGGCCGCCAGCGTGGTGGTGCTGTTTATGGTGGCGATACTGGGAATGAGCGTGGTGAAAAAGCAGTTTTTCCCCACCTCCGATCGTCCGGAAGTACTGGTTGAAGTACAGATGCCTTACGGGTCGTCGATTATCCAGACCAGCGCCGCGACGGCGAAAATTGAGCACTGGCTGCAGCAGCAGCCGGAGGCGAAGATTGTCACCAGCTATATCGGCCAGGGCGCGCCGCGCTTTTACCTGGCGATGGCCCCGGAGTTGCCCGATCCCTCCTTTGCCAAACTGGTGGTGTTGACCGACGGTCAGGACGCCCGCGAGGCGCTCAAGCGGCGGCTGCGGGAGGCGGTGGCCAATGGCCTGGCGCCGGAAGCGCGGGTGCGCGTCACTCAGCTGGTCTTTGGCCCTTATTCGCCCTATCCGGTTGCCTGGCGGGTGATGGGGCCCGATCCGCACACCTTGCTCGACATCGCCGAACGGGTTAAATCGGTACTGCAGGCCAGTCCGCTGATGCGCACCGTCAATAGCGACTGGGGTTCGCGGGTGCCGGTGATGCATTTCAGCCTCAATCAGGACCGGCTGCAGGCGAGCGGACTCAGCTCCCAGTCCGTCGCCCAGCAGCTGCAGTTCCTGCTGTCAGGGATCCCCATCACCACTGTTCGGGAAGATATTCGCGCCGTGCAGGTCATCGGCCGCGCGGCGGGCGATATCCGTCTGGATCCGGCGAAAATCGCCGACTTCACCCTGGTGGGCAGCGGCGGGCAGCGGGTTCCCTTGTCACAGATTGGCGACGTGTCGATCAGAATGGAGGACCCGCTGCTTCGCCGTCGCGATCGCACGCCGACCATCACCGTCCGCGGAGATGTCGCGGATAACCTGCAGCCGCCGGATGTCTCCACCGCGCTGATGAAATCGCTGCAGCCCATTATCGACTCGCTGCCGCCGGGGTATCGCATCGAGACGGCGGGGTCGATCGAGGAGTCAGGCAAAGCCACGCGGGCGATGGTGCCGTTATTTCCCATCATGATCGCCCTCACGCTGCTGATCATTATCCTGCAGGTGCGTTCGCTGTCGGCGATGGTCATGGTTTTCCTGACCGCGCCGCTGGGGCTGATTGGCGTGGTGCCGACACTGCTGCTGTTCAATCAGCCGTTTGGCATCAATGCTCTTGTGGGCCTGATCGCCCTGTCGGGGATCCTGATGCGCAATACGCTGATCCTGATTGGCCAAATCCACCATAACGAACAGGCAGGGCTCGATCCGTTCCACGCGGTGGTGGAGGCGACAGTACAGCGCGCCCGCCCGGTTCTGCTGACCGCGCTGGCGGCGATCCTGGCGTTCATTCCGCTCACCCATTCGGTCTTCTGGGGAACGCTCGCCTATACGCTGATTGGCGGGACGCTGGGGGGAACCATCATGACCCTTATTTTCCTGCCGGCCATGTACGCGATCTGGTTCCGCATCCGACCTCAGCCCCCGGCTGACGCAGTGCAACACCCGGCGCTGCACCCGCAGGGGTAATTCCCTCTTGCCGGACCTGGCCGATAAACGCGGTCAGGCCCGGCCCTGGGCAGCGTCAGGCGGGTAAGGATACCGGCACCGCATGAGTGCGATGTTGATCCTGTTCGAGACGGTCAAGGCAATCGAGGCTGATGGCCGATGGCGAGGTCGCGCCGGTGAGGGTCATGGTGACCTTCATATCCTCGGCAAATAAGCGCAGCAGATGCGCCACGCCCGCTTCGCCCGCCGCGGCCAGGGCATAAATATAGGCCCGTCCGAGCAGCACGCCCTTCGCGCCGAGGGCCAGCAGGCGAATGACGTCCACGCCGGAGCGCACCCCGGAATCAGCAAGCACCGTCAGATCGTCGCCAACCGCATCCACCACCCTTGGTAGCGCCCGGGCAGTGGGGATGGCGCCATCGAGCTGTCTGCCGCCATGATTCGACACCACAATGCCATCGGCGCCGAGGCGCACGGCATTGCGCGCATCGTCGGTATCGAGGATCCCTTTGATGATTAATTTCCCTTGCCAGCTGTCGCGGATCCACTCCAGATCGTGCCAGGCGATGGACGGGTCGAAATTGTTGCTGATGAACCCCATATAGTCGTCCATGGTCATTTTGTGTCCGGTGTAGGCTTCGATATTACCGAACGACAGGGGCCTGCCCGCCAGCCCGACGTTCATTGCCCAGCGTGGATGAGTACAGGCCTGGAGATACTGTCGCAGGGTGGCGTGCGGCCCGGACATGCCTGAGCGATTATCCCGATACCGCGAGCCGGGGATCGGCATATCGACGGTGAATACCAGGGTTTTCATGCCGGCGGCCCACGCGCGCTCCAGCGCATTACGCATGTAGCCGCGATCTTTCAGCACGTACAGCTGGGACCAGAGCGCGCCGCTGGCCTGGCTCGCCACCTCTTCAATCGAGCAGACCGACACCGTGGACAGGGTGTACGGGATCCCGGCGCGGGAGGCGGCGCGGGCCGCCTGAACTTCGCCGCGGCGGGCGTACATCCCGGTGGCGCCGACGGGCCCCAGCGCCACGGGCATCGCCCATGAAGCATCAAGGATCGTGGTGGCCAGCGTCGGTTCGCCCGCCCCGCACAGCACGCGCTGGCGAAGGGCTACCGAGGCAAGCTCGGTGGCGTTGGCGTTCATGGTATTTTCCGCCACCGCGCCACCGTCAATATAATCGAAAAGGAAGCGGGGCAGACGGCGACGAGCGGCTTCGCGATAATCGCTGGGGGCTGAAACAATCATTATTATGTCCTTATGTCTTTTAACCTAAGTGGATGTTCTGCAGGCAAAAAAACTATAGGCTTCTAAAAACCGGTGGGGAAATGAAATATTAGCATCCCAGCTATTCCCTGCTGGAATAATCTGGTTTTATCTCTGAGGCTGTTATTTCCTTTTTTTACTCTTCGGCGCGCGCGTTATTTTTATTTATTTCCGCGCAACGTGAAGCTGGCAAAATAAAGACCCGGTATGAGGCGGCAGCGCTTTGCGCCATCGCCACCAGGGGGAAGGAGAGGTCAGCGCGGCGCCTGCGTTTTCCGGGAGGTGTAAAGAAGATGAATTTGAAATTGAGCTGGTGGTATCTTTTGCTAGCCTTTCTCTGGAGGACAGACGGAGCGACACCATGAAAGATAAAGATGAACAAACGGCATTGATTGGCATGGCCATCGGCGCGGCGGTCATTAGCTTAGTGGCTACACAGAAGCAGATTAATCAGGGGAGTATCGTGGATGAACTGGTGAGACTGGGCAGACAGAAGGGGGACGGGGTGGAAGATGAGGTTTTTGTTCAGGCCGCCCGCCTGGTCAGAAAAGGCACCTAGCCAACCGCGACCCTGCCTGGCAATCCATTTACCCGTTTCATCACAGTTTTCATTCCCTCGATCGCGGCCTGGCGAGCGGCGATTGTTGCTTTCCGAAAGCGTCACGGACTGGCGCTTTCTTATCCTGACCACCGGACCTGCGCCTTCTCGGCCTTGTTGGCCTTTAGGTGACACTGTCACTTTTCTTTCTCCAGGCTGTGCGATAAACAGGAACCGGGTCATCTGCTATTGCATAAATCGGTATTTTCGATACATCTTTACCATTGCGTGCGAATATAGAACGATTTCAGAATAACATATTATAAATCAAAAGATTAAGTTCACCCTGCACACCCTGATAATCCCCGGGCGAGGGTCTATGCTTATAAAAAGCGCTAAATGGGGCAATACCCCTGCTGCAGATGGGTTGAAGTGATAATCATTATCACTAACATGGCGGTATGCCTTGATGGCGCCAACCTGGAGGTCTATCGATGGAAGTACAAGCAGGAACCTTTAATCCCGCCGATTTTAGTTGGCAGGGACTGACCATGACGCCGGCCGCTGCCGCGCATATTCGCGATCTGATGCGCAAGCAACCGGACAAAAAAGGGCTGCGGCTGGGGATAAAAACCAGCGGCTGCGCCGGTTTTGGCTATGTGCTCGAAATGATTGCCGAGCCGGCAGCCGACGATCTGCTCTTTGAACATGACGGGGCGAAACTGTGGGCGCCGCTGCAGGCGATGCCGTTCATTGACGGTACGGAGCTCGATTACGTCCGGGAAGGTTTAAATGAAATCTTTAAATTTCATAACCCGAAAGCGCAGCACGAGTGCGGTTGTGGCGAAAGTTTTGGGGTGCAGGCGGAGTAACTATGTCGCGTAATACTGAAGCAACTGACGATGTCAAAACCTGGACCGGCGGCCCGCTCAATTATAAAGAGGGCTTTTTCACCCGGCTGCAGACCGATGAGCTGGCCAAAGGGATTAATGAAGAGGTGGTCCGGGCCATTTCCGCCCGTCGCAATGAGCCGCAGTGGATGCTGGAGTTTCGGCTCAATGCTTTCCGGGCATGGCTGGAGATGGAGGAGCCGCACTGGCTGAAGGCGCATTACGATAAGCTGAATTATCAGGACTACAGCTACTATTCCGCCCCCTCCTGCGGCAACTGCGATGAGACCTGCGCTTCAGAGCCGGGCGCGGTGCAGCAGACCGGGGCCAACACCTTCCTGACCAGCGAGGTGGAAGAAGCCTTTAACCAGCTGGGCGTGCCGGTACGTGAAGGGCGCGAGGTGGCGGTGGACGCCATATTCGACTCGGTGTCGGTGGCGACCACCTACCGCGAAAAGCTGGCGGAGCAGGGGATCATCTTCTGTTCTTTCGGCGAGGCGATCCACGACCATCCGGAACTGGTGAAAAAGTATCTGGGTACCGTGGTGCCAGGCAATGACAACTTCTTCGCCGCGCTGAACGCCGCAGTGGCTTCGGATGGCACCTTTATCTATGTGCCGAAGGGCGTCCGCTGCCCGATGGAGCTGTCGACCTATTTCCGCATCAACGCCGAAAAGACCGGGCAGTTTGAACGCACCATTCTGGTGGCCGATGAAGGCAGCTACGTCAGCTATATTGAGGGCTGCTCGGCGCCCGTGCGCGACAGCTATCAGCTGCATGCGGCGGTCGTTGAAGTCATCATTCATAAAGATGCGGAAGTGAAATACTCCACGGTGCAGAACTGGTTCCCCGGCGACAACAACACCGGCGGCATTCTCAACTTCGTCACCAAGCGCGCGCTGTGCGAAGGGGAGAACAGCAAGATGTCATGGACCCAGTCGGAAACCGGCTCGGCCATCACCTGGAAATACCCCAGCTGCATCCTGCGCGGCGATAACTCGATCGGCGAATTCTTCTCGGTAGCGCTGACCAGCGGTCACCAGCAGGCGGACACCGGCACCAAAATGATCCATATCGGCAAGAACACCCGCTCGACCATCATCTCGAAAGGGATCTCCGCCGGACACAGCCAGAACAGCTATCGCGGGCTGGTCAAAATCATGCCGACCGCCACCAATGCCCGCAACTACACCCAGTGCGATTCGATGCTGATCGGCCCGGACTGCGGGGCGCATACCTTCCCGTATGTGGAATGCCGCAACAACAGCGCCCAGCTGGAACATGAAGCGACCACTTCGCGGATTGGCGAAGATCAGCTGTTCTACTGCCTGCAGCGCGGGATCAGCGAAGACGATGCCATCTCGATGATCGTCAACGGTTTCTGTAAAGACGTCTTCTCCGAACTGCCGCTGGAGTTCGCCGTCGAAGCGCAAAAATTGCTGGCCATTAGCCTTGAACATAGCGTCGGCTGATAATTAAGGAAAAAAGATGTTAAGTATTCAAGATTTACACGTCGCCGTCGAAGATAAAGCGATCCTGCGCGGGCTAAACCTTGAGGTGCGCCCGGGGGAGGTCCACGCCATTATGGGGCCAAACGGCTCGGGGAAAAGTACGCTTTCGGCCACCCTGGCCGGGCGTGAGGATTACGAGGTGACCGGCGGCCGCGTCGAATTTAAGGGTAAAGACCTGCTGGAACTTGCCCCGGAAGATCGCGCCGGAGAAGGTATCTTTATGGCCTTCCAGTATCCGGTGGAAATTCCCGGCGTCAGCAACCAGTTCTTCCTGCAGACCGCGCTGAATGCCGTGCGCAACTATCGCGGCCAGGAGCCGCTGGATCGCTTCGACTTCCAGGATCTGATGGAAGAGAAAATCAGGCTGCTGCAGATGCCGGCAGATCTGCTGACCCGCTCGGTGAACGTTGGCTTCTCCGGCGGTGAGAAAAAGCGTAACGATATTCTGCAAATGGCGGTGCTGGAGCCGGAGCTGTGCATTCTTGATGAGTCAGATTCCGGGCTGGATATTGATGCACTGAAGATTGTCTCGGAAGGTGTCAACTCGCTACGCGACGGCAAACGCGCCTTCATCATTGTCACCCACTATCAGCGCATTCTTGACTATATCAAGCCGGACTACGTCCATGTTCTGTATCAGGGGCGGATTGTGAAGTCGGGGGATTTCACCCTCGTCAAACAGCTGGAGGAGCAGGGCTATGGCTGGCTTACCGAACAGCAGTAACGCGCTGCAGCAGTGGCACCACCTGTTTGAAGCGCAGGGCGGCCAGCGTACGGCGGAGGCCACCCAGCATCTGCAGCAGCTGCTGCGCCTGGGGCTGCCGACACGTAAGCACGAGGACTGGAAATACACCCCGCTGGATGCGCTACTCAACGGTCACTTTGTCGCCGACGAGGGGGCATCGCTCAGCGCTGAACAGCGTGATGCGCTGGCGCTGCCGCTGGACGCCTGGCGGCTGGTGTTTATCGATGGCCGCTATCATCCTGAGCTGAGCGACGATCTCGCCGCCAGCGGCGTGGAGGTCAGCGTCGATAACCAACGCCAGCATCTGCCGGATGCTTTGCATCCGGAGGTGTTTCTCCATCTGACCGAAAGCCTGGCGCAGACGGTGACCCGCCTTCGCGTACCGCGCAACCGCCGCCTGGATAAGCCGCTGCTGCTGATGCATATCACCCGCGGTCTGGCCGGCGATGCGCTGAATACCGCCCACTATCGCCATCACCTGGCGCTGGAAAGCGGGGCGGAGGCGACCGTGGTCGAACATTACCTGAGCCTCAATGAGCAGCCGCACTTCACCGGCGGGCGACTGACCATGACGGTGGCCGATAACGCGCACCTCCAGCATATCAAGCTGGCGTTTGAGAACGCGCTCAGCTACCACTTCGCCCATAACGACCTGCTGCTGGGCCGCGACGCCTCGGCTTTCAGCAGCAGTTTCCTGCTCGGCGGGCAGGTGCTGCGTCATCACACCAGCACCCGCCTGGGCGGTGAAAACAGCAATCTGCGCCTCAATTCGCTGGCGATGCCGGTGAAAAATGAGGTCTGCGACAGCCGCACCTGGCTCGACCATCAGGTTGGCTACTGCAACAGCCGCCAGCTGCACAAAACCATCGTCAGCGATAAGGGGCGGGCGGTGTTTAACGGGCTGATCAACGTCGCGCCGCACGCGCTGAAAACCGACGGCCAGATGACCAATAACAATCTGCTGCTTGGGCGGCTGGCGGAGGTCGACACCAAACCGCAGCTGGAGATTTACGCCGATGACGTGAAATGCAGCCACGGGGCGACCGTCGGGCGCATTGATGAAGAACAGCTGTTCTATCTGCGCTCGCGCGGTATCGAACAGCAGGCGGCGCAGCAGATGATCCTCTACGCCTTCGCCGCCGAGCTCACCGAGGCTATCCGCAGCGATGCGCTCAGAGAGCAGGTGCTGGCGCGGATTGGACTGCGTTTGCCGGGAGGCACTGTATGACATTTTCAGTAGAACGGGTTCGCGCCGATTTTCCGGTACTGAACCGGGAGGTCAACGGTCAGCCGCTGGCCTATCTCGACAGCGCCGCCAGTGCCCAGAAGCCGGAGGCGGTGATCGGCGCCGAAGCGGAATTCTATCGCCACGGCTACGCGGCGGTGCACCGCGGCATCCATACCCTCAGCGCGGAAGCCACCGCGCGGATGGAAGCCGTGCGTCAGCAGGCGGCCACCTTCCTTAACGCCGGGTCGGCGGAGGAAGTGGTGTTCGTCCGCGGCACCACCGAGGGTATCAACCTGGTGGCCAACAGCTGGGGAAACGCCAACGTCGGCGCCGGGGATAACATCATCATCAGCGAAATGGAGCACCACGCCAACATTGTGCCGTGGCAGATGCTGTGCGCCCGCGTCGGGGCTGAGCTGCGGGTGATCCCCCTGAACCCGGACGGCACCCTGCAACTGGATGTTGTCCCGGGACTGTTTGACACGCGCACCCGCCTGCTGGCGATAACCGAGGTCTCCAACGTGCTGGGGACGGAAAACCCGCTGGCGGCGCTGATTGCCCTTGCGCATCAGCATGGCGCGAAAGTGCTGGTGGATGGCGCTCAGGCGGTGATGCACCACCCGGTAGATGTGCAGGCGCTGGGGTGCGATTTCTACGTCTTCTCCGGACACAAGCTGTATGGCCCGACCGGGATCGGCGTGCTCTATGGCCGTTCCGAGCTACTGCAGGCGATGGCGCCATGGGAAGGCGGCGGGTCGATGATCGCCACCGTCAGCCTGACGGAAGGCACCACCTGGAACCGGGCGCCGTGGCGCTTTGAGGCCGGTACGCCGAATACCGGGGGGATCATTGGCCTCGGCGCGGCGCTGACCTACGTCAGCCAACTGGGGCTGACGCAGATCGCGGAGTACGAGCAGACCCTGATGCGCTATGCGCTGGAGGCTCTGCGCGCCGTGCCGGATCTGATCCTCTACGGGCCGGCGCAGCGCAAAGGGGTGATCGCCTTTAACCTCGGCCAGCATCACGCCTATGACGTCGGCAGCTTCCTCGACAACTACGGTATCGCCGTGCGAACCGGGCACCACTGCGCCATGCCGCTGATGGCCCGGTATCAGGTACCGGCTATGTGTCGGGCCTCGCTGGCGATGTACAATACCACGGAAGAGGTGGACCGCCTGGTGGCCGGCCTGCAGCGGATCCACAAATTATTAGGGTAAAGGACGTGACGATGGCGGCACTACCAGACAAAGACAAACTGTTGCGCAATTTTAGCCGTTGCGCCAACTGGGAAGAGAAGTATCTCTATATCATTGAGCTGGGCCAGCGGCTGGCGCCGCTAAGCCCGGAAGAACATAGCGTGCAGAACATTATTCAGGGCTGCCAAAGCCAGGTGTGGATTGTGATGGCGCAGGACCCCTCCGGCGTTATCACCCTGCGCGGTGACAGCGATGCGGCGATCGTCAAAGGGCTGATTGCGGTGGTGTTTATCCTTTATGATCGGATGACCGCCCAGGATATCATCGAGTTCGATGTGCGCCCGTGGTTTGAAAAAATGGCGCTCACCCAACACCTGACGCCTTCCCGCTCGCAAGGGCTTGAAGCCATGATCCGTGCGATCCGCGCGAAAGCCGCAAATATTAGCTAGAATAAACAGGTAGATTTCATTCTGTTACGTCCGGTAGGGGTTCTGCTCCTGCCGCCGTTCAGTCTCCTGGCGTTTTATCAGCGAAAGAAGGAATCTCAGTATGAAACGCAAAACGATGATCACCTTAGCCCTTCTCAGCGCGCTTGGCGCCTCCTCGGCCGCCTGGGCCGTCGACTACCCGCTTCCTCCCGCCAACAGCCGGCTGATTGGCCAGAACCAGTACTGGACCGTACAGGAGGGAGACCGCAACCTACAGGCGATCGCCCGCCATTTCGATACCGCGGCGATGCTGATCCTCGAAGCCAACGATACCATCGCGCCGGTGCAGCCGAAGCCAGGTACTCAGGTCCTGATCCCCTCCCAGATGCTGCTCCCCGACGTACCGCGAGAGGGGATTGTCGTCAATCTTGCGGAACTGCGGCTGTATTACTTCCCGCCGGGAGAGAATCAGGTGCAGGTCTATCCGCTGGGTATCGGCCAGTTAGGGCTGGAAACGCCTGAGATGACCACCCGCATCGGGCAGAAGATCCCCAACCCGACCTGGACGCCCACCGCGGGCATTCGGGCGCGTTCGCTGGAGAAAGGGGTGACGTTACCAGCGGTGGTCCCGGCCGGGCCGTACAATCCGCTGGGGCGCTACGCGCTGCGTCTGGCCTATGGCAACGGCGAATATCTGATTCATGGCACCAACGCGCCGGACAGCGTCGGTTTACGCGTCAGCTCAGGCTGTATGCGAATGAACGCCGATGACATCAAAGCGCTGTTCAACCAGGTGAAAACCGGGACGCCGGTACGGATTATCAATCAGCCGGTGAAGTTTGCCGTCGAACCGGATGGTAAACGCTATGTCGAGGTCCACAGGCCGCTTTCGCAGACGGAAGGGGAAAACACCCGGACCATCGCCTACACGCTGCCTGCGGCGTTTCACGCCTTCGCAGAGGATAAAGCGGTCGATGATGCACAGCTGAAAAAAGCGATGTCGAGAAGGGCGGGATATCCGGTGGTGGTGTCCACGGGGACGGGGAGTGCGCCAGCTACGCTGTCGGCGCAGAACACGCCGTCAGACAACAGCCTGCTTACCCAGTAGCCCTCATGCTGAGGGCAAAAAAAATGGCGCACAGAGTGCGCCATTTTTATTACCAGAACTCTTACTTACGGTAAGAGTGAGCCTGGTTGTCCAGACGCTGGTTAGCGCGAGCTGCGTCGTCTTTAGCAGCCTGAACGTCGGAACGGATTGCGTTCACGTCGTTGCTCAGCTGGTCAACTTTAGCGTTCAGAGTCTGAACGTCAGAAGACAGCTGATCGATTTTAGCATTGCTGGAGCAACCAGCCAGCAGAGTAGAACCCAGGATTACCGCGCCCAGTACCAGTTTAGTACGATTCATTATTAATACCCTCTAGATTGAGTTAATCTCCATGTAGCGTTACAAGTATTACACAAAGTTTTTTGGGATGAGAATATTTTTTTTACCTGAACGCACTTATTTTTGATCGTTCGCTCAAAGAAGCATCGAATTGGACAAAATCGCTGAAAAAGGCGAGTGAAAACAGCGCGCTTCCATCGGATTCATCTTAGATAATCTCTTATTAAATAGTAAATTCCGATTTGCATTTTTAATAGGAAGAGCTAATCAATGAATAAAAAAAAGCGCCCCGAGAGGCGCTTTATTAAAAAAAACCAATTAACCTGTAAATTATTACAGCACGTGTACAGAAGCCGTATTAGTGGTACCGCTCGGCACTAATGCGCCGGAAACCATCACCACCACGTCGCCTTTACGCGCGAGGCCGCTTTTCAGCGCCAGATCTTTGCCCAGATGATAGAAGTCATCGGTAGAGGCGATCTCTTCCACCAGCTGCGGCACAACGCCTTTGCTCAGCACCAGCTGGCGAGCGGTGGTTTCGTTGGTGGTCAGGGCCAGGATGGTGGCGTCCGGGAAGTATTTACGCACAGCGCGTGCGGATTTACCGCCCTGGGTGGCGACAACGATCAGCGGCGCTTCCAGTTTCTCAGCGGTTTCTACCGCGCCGCGGCACACCGCTTCGGTGATGCGCAGTTTACGGTTGTCGTTATTGAAGTCCAGACGGCTGGTCATCACGCGGTCAGTACGTTCGCAGATGGTGGCCATGATGGTGACGGCTTCCAGCGGGTATTTACCTTTCGCGGATTCGCCGGACAGCATCACTGCATCGGTACCGTCGAGGATGGCGTTGGCCACGTCGCCGGCTTCAGCGCGGGTCGGACGCGGGTTCTTGATCATGGAGTCCAGCATCTGAGTCGCGGTGATAACCACTTTGCGCGCGCGGATACATTTTTCGATGATCATTTTCTGGGCGAAGATAACTTCTTCAACCGGGATCTCAACGCCCATGTCGCCACGAGCAACCATGATGCCGTCAGAAGCTTCGAGGATTTCGTCGAAGTTGTTCAGGCCTTCCTGGTTTTCGATTTTGGAGATGATCTGGATGTTTTCGCCGCCGTGGGCTTTCAGGTGCTCACGGATCTCGACGACGTCGGAACGTTTACGGATGAAGGAGGCCGCGACAAAGTCCACGCCCTGTTCGCAACCGAAGATCAGATCCTGTTTGTCTTTCTCAGCCAGCGCCGGCAGGGCGATGGAGACGCCCGGCAGGTTTACGCCTTTGTTCTCGCCAAGGTCGCCGTTGTTCAGCACTTTACAGATAACTTTGTTACCTTCGATAGCCGTCACTTCCATGCCGATCAGGCCATCGTCCACCAGAACGGTGTTGCCGACGGTGAGGTCAGACGTGAAGCCTTCGTAGGTCACTGCAACGATTTCGTTGTTGCCGACGACGGATTTATCGGTGGTGAAGGTGAAGGTCTGGCCTGCTTTCAATGAGACGTCGTTGCCGCCTTCCAGCTTGATGGTACGAATTTCCGGGCCTTTGGTGTCCAGCAGAATAGCGGCTTTCTTACCGGTTTTGCTCATCACATTGCGCAGGTTCTGGATGCGCTGACCGTGTTCCGCATAGTCACCGTGGGAGAAGTTCAGACGCATCACGTTCATGCCGGCTTCCAGCATTTTGGTCAGCATCTCTTCAGATTCGGTTTTCGGACCGATGGTGCAAACAATTTTGGTCTTTTTCATGACAGTTTTAGTCTTTAAGTTGTGAAGGATATGGAATTCTCGCTCCGCGGGCGCACTGCCGGGGAGCCAAACCTGTATTACGAAAGTTGCTAAGCCACGCCCTAAGGATAGGTGACAACCCCGGAGCGTGCAGAAGAATGTGTGCTGGCGGTTCAGCCCATGAAATGTGGCAAGGTGTTATGCGTTTTATCATGCAGTCCAATGCGCTGAAACCATTCAAGAAAGAATCGAAGCGCATTATACGCTGCCGAAATCAAAAAGGAAAATAAAAACCTCGTTTCAAATTATGGACAAAACGCGTAACAAAACCGGCACGTTATGCATAAAAGTACGCAACACATTTTTTCATCACCGGGCAGGCAAAGGGGCAGCGGAAGGCGCTTTTTCTCGCGTGATGAACCAGTAAAATGCGCCATTGGCCCATTCCGCCGGGGATAATTTGCGTTGCGGAAAAAATCTATCAATAATGAATTGATTGATAATAATAAAGTGCGAGCAAAACCAGATGGGAAATAAAGCCAAAGACGACGAGCTGTACCAGGAAATGTGCCGCGTGGTGGGTAAAGTGGTGCTGGAAATGCGAGACCTGGGCCAGGAGCCGAAACACATTGTCATTGCCGGCGTACTGCGCACCTCGCTGGCGAACGCCAAAATTCAGCGTTCGGCGCTCACCGTGGAGGCCATGGAGAAAGTCATTCACGCCCTTTCCGGGCATTAACGTCTTTCGCCGGCGGGTCAGGAAATCACGAAGCGGATCACCGCCCGGACGGCAATGTCACAGTGGTGGGCCACCATCGCTTCGTCGTCGATGGCGGGCAACGGATCGTCAAGGTACAGGCTGCTGAAGGTGTAGAAGTTCGACACCTGATAAAAGCTGAAGCTGCTGATTAACCGGTGCACATCGCGTGCTTCGAGCCCCGCCTGAAAGACGCCTTGCTGCTGGCCGCGCTGTAAAATGTCTTCCAGAATCGACAGGGCGGTACGATTCAGCGGTTTCAGTTCACCCGAGGTTTGTAACCACTTGCCGCGCTGCATATTCTCCATGCAAATCACCCGCATATAGTCCGCGTGGGTGGCGTGATAACGCACGCTCCAGCGCACCAGCCGCACCAGCGCCTCCACCGGCGGCACATTCTCCAGCCCCAGCTGCTGCTCGGTTTCGCGGATCCGCGCATACACATACTGCAGCACCTCCTGATAGAGCTGCTCTTTGCTTTTGAAGTAGTAAACCACCATGCGCTTGGTGGTCTGCGCTTCGGTGGCGATCTGCTCCATGCGGGCGCCTGACAGCCCGTGTTCAGCAAAAACAGCGATAGCGGCGCTGAAAATCCGCGCCTTCAGGGATTGTGCTTCATCATGAGCAACGACGGTCATGGCAACTCCTTTTTCTTGGGTGACAAAAAATACACATAATGATCACAATTTAGCAACCTAGTATGGCGCAAATGAACCAAATGATACATATTCAAGGCTCACGTCAGTTGTTGACCCGAGGACCTTATGCTGCGCTCTATCGCCACCGTTTCGATTTCCGGCACCCTGCCTGAGAAGCTGCACGCTATTGCGGCGGCGGGCTATCAGGGTGTGGAAATTTTCGAGAACGATCTGCTCTATTATACGGGGACGCCGGCGGAAATCCGACAGCTTGCCGCCGATTTAGGGTTAAAAATCACGCTTTTTCAACCCTTTCGCGATTTTGAAGGCGCCAGCCGGGCGCAGTTTGAGGCGAATATAGCCCGCGCTCGGCGCAAGTTTGCCCTGATGCACGAGCTGGGCTGCGACACGCTGCTGCTGTGCAGCAATGTGCAGCCGGACTGCTCGGCGGATAGCGAATTGCAGGTCGCGGATCTGCGGGCGCTGGCCACGCTGGCGGAAGAAGAGGGGATCACCATCGGCTATGAGGCCCTGGCCTGGGGAACCCATGTGAACCGCTGGCAGCAGGCCTGGGAGCGGGTACGGCGGGTGGACAGCCCGGCGTTGGGCCTGGTGCTCGACAGCTTCCATATTCTGGCCCGCGGCGACACGCTGGACGCGCTACCGTCGGTACCGGTGGAGAAAATCACCTTTGTTCAGCTCGCCGATGCGCCGTACATGAAAATGGATCTCCTGGAATGGAGTCGCCATTTCCGCTGCTTCCCCGGGCAGGGCGAGCTGCCGCTGGAGCCGTTTGCCGAGCAGGTCACCCGCTGCGGCTATCGCGGCCCCTGGTCGCTGGAGATCTTTAATGACGGTTTTCGCGCCTCGCCGAACGGCGCGACGGCCAAAGATGGTTATCGTTCGCTGCTGTGGCTGGAGGAGCAAACCCGCCGTCGGCTCCCGACGTGCGATGCCGATCTGTTTTCACCGCCGCCGCTGCCGGTCTATCACGGGCTGGAGTTTATCGAGTTTGCCGCCAGCGCCGCCGAGGCGCAGCGCCTGGGGCAGCATCTGCAGGCGCTGGGTTTTCAGCACGAGGGAAGCCACCGCTCCAAACAGGTGACGCTGTGGCGCAACGGCGGGGCGCGGATCGTCATCAACCATCAGCCCCACAGCTGGGCCGATCATTTCTATCAACGCCACGGCGTTTCGCTCTGCGCCATGGCGCTGCGGGTCGATCGCAGTGCGCCGATTGTTGCCCGCGCCCGCGCGCTGGGGTATGCCACCTGGCAGGGCGATGCCGGGCCGAACGAAACGCCGATCCCGGCGATCTGCGCCCCGGACGGTAGCCTTATCTATCTCATCGAGGCCGGGGAAGGGATCTATGAGCGCGATTTTCATCTGCGCGACGGACTGACGGTGCGCGAGGATTATCTCGGTATCGACCATCTGGCGCTGGGGATGGAGGCCGACAGCCGCGACAACTGGGTGATGTTCTTCCGCACGGTGTTTGGTTTTACCCTTGAGCATGAGCAGACGCTGCCGGACCCGTATGGACTGGTGCGCAGTCTGGCGGTGCGCAGCCCGCAGGGCGATATCCGTCTGGCGCTGAATATTTCGCAGAGCCGGGCGACGCAGATTGCCCGCTCGGTCGCCTGCTACCAGGGGGCAGGGCTGCAGCATGCGGCCTTTGCCTGCCGCGATCTGCCGGCCACCTGCGACCAGCTTGCCGACGTTGCCCGCCATGCGCTGCCGATCCCGGCCAATTATTATGACGATCTGCTGGCGCGCTTCGGCGGCGAGCTGGACGTTGGGCAACTGCAGCGGCGGCAGCTCCTCTACGACCGCGATCCGCAGGGCGGGGCCTTCCTGCATCTTTATACCCGCCCCTTTACCGCCGGGCGCTTTTTCTTTGAATTAACCGAACGACGGGCCGGTTACGCGCTCTATGGCGCGGCGAATGCCGCCGTCCGTCTGGCGGCGATGCAGTATTGTTAGCCCGAATCAAATGGTTCATTATGCTTTAAACACAATAACAACATCCTCTGTACCCGAGACAGGAACTGACTATGAGCTCATATAGCCCTAACCCGACGGCTGCCGCCCAGCCTGCCGTCACCGTGCGCCGCTCCCGGCGGCGCATCGGCATCCTTGCGCTGTTGGCCATTGGTACCATGATCAACTACCTCGATCGCACCGTGCTGGGGATCGCCGCCCCAAAGCTCACCGGTGAGCTGGGGATCGACCCGGCGATCATGGGTATCCTTTTTTCCGCCTTCGCCTGGACCTATGCCCTGGCGCAGATCCCCGGCGGGCTGTTTCTTGACCGCTTTGGCAACAAAGTGACCTATTTTCTGTCGCTGACCCTGTGGTCGCTGTTTACCCTGTTCCACGGCATGGCGGTGGGGCTGAAAACACTGCTGCTGTGCCGCTTCGGGCTCGGCATTAGCGAAGCGCCGTGCTTTCCGGTCAACAGCCGGGTGGTCAGCGCCTGGTTCCCGCAGCATGAGCGGGCGAAAGCCACAGCGGTGTACACGGTAGGGGAATACCTCGGGCTGGCCTGCTTTGCGCCGCTGCTGTTCTGGATCATGGACGGCTTTGGCTGGCGGGTGCTGTTCGTCAGCGTCGGCGCGGTCGGTATTCTGTTTGCCCTGGTGTGGTGGCGCTGCTACCGCGAACCGCATGAAGATCCGCGCCTCAGCCAGCAGGAGCGCGAGCATATCGAAAACGGCGGTGGCCTGAGCGCCCCGACGGACCAGCAGGTGGCGTTCAGCTGGCCGCTGGTCCGCCAGCTGCTGAGCAAGCGGCAGATCATCGGCGCCAGTATCGGCCAGTTTGCCGGCAATACCGTGCTGGTGTTCTTTCTCACCTGGTTCCCGACCTGGCTGGCCACCGAGCGGCATATGCCCTGGCTGAAGGTTGGCTTCTTCTCCATCCTGCCGTTTGTCGCCGCCGCGGGCGGGGTGATGTTTGGCGGCTGGATCTCCGACAAACTGCTCAAGGCCACCGGGTCGGCCAACCTTGGCCGTAAGCTGCCGATCGTCGCCGGTCTGCTGATGGCCAGCTGCATCATTACCGCCAACTGGCTGCAGAGCGACCTGGCGGTGATCCTGGTGATGTCGTTTGCCTTTTTTGGCCAGGGGATGGTGGGCCTCGGCTGGACGCTGATCTCCGATATTGCCCCGAAGGGGCTGGGCGGTCTGACCGGCGGCCTGTTTAACTTCTGCGCCAACCTCGCGGGGATCCTCACCCCGCTGGTGATCGGCTTTATCGTTGCCGGGTTCGGCAATTTCTTCTACGCGTTGATCTACATCGGCGGTGCCGCGCTGCTGGGCGTGGTGGCCTATCTGTTTATCCTCGGCGACGTCAAACGTATCGAGTTATCGCAGTAAGCAAAGGAGCAAGGCATGGTGATTAGTGGAAATACGCGGCTGATAGCGCACCTTGGCTATCCGACCGCCAGTTTTAAGGCGCCGATGATCTATAACCCGTGGTTCGTCGACCAGCAGGTGGACGTAAAGGTGGTGCCGATGGGGGTCAGGCCGGAGGACTACGCCGCGTTTATTCCGCCGCTGTTTACGATGACCAACATCATCGGCGCGCTGGTGACGATGCCGCATAAAATCGCCACCTGCGATCTGGTCCAGCGCCTGAGCCCGACGGCGGCCATCGCTGGCGCCTGCAATGCCATCCGTCGCGAGGCCGACGGCAGCCTCTCCGGGGATATGTTCGATGGCGACGGCTTTGTGCTGGGCCTGCGTCGTAAAGGGTTTAATCCGCAGGGGACGCGGGCGCTGGTGGTCGGCAGCGGCGGGGTAGGATCGGCTATCGCCGCCTCTCTCGCGGCGGCGGGAGTCAGCGCCCTGACCCTGTACGATACCCGGCCCGAGGTGGCGCACGCCCTCGCCGGACGGCTGCATCAGCACTATCCGCAGCTCGATATCACCCTGATGCAGCACGACCCTGTCGGACACGAGCTGGTGGTCAATGCCACCCCGCTGGGGATGAAGGCCAGCGATCCGCTGCCGCTGGACGTTGACCGTCTGGCGCCAGGCACCTGGGTGGGGGAGGTGGTGATGACCCAGGAGTACACCCCGCTGCTGAGGGCCGCTCAGGCGCGACAGTGCCATATCCAGCGCGGGACCGACATGTTGTTTGAAATGATCCCCGCCTATCTGCGCTTTTTCGACCTGCCGGTAGCCACCCCTGAGCAGCTGCGCGCGCTGGCAGAAATTCGCTACTGACGCGACGGCAAACCGGGTAATATAGCGTTATATTATCCGGTTTATAGCGACTATCTATGATGTCCACTCCTCTCACGCTGCTGGCGGCGGGAAGCCTGAGAAGCGCTTTCCTACCGCTGGTGGCGCACTTTCAGCAGCACACTGGCCTGGCGGTCGATGCGCAGTTTGGCCCTGCCGGCCTGCTGCGCGAGCGGATCGAGGCCGGGGCGCCGTGCACGGTTTTTGCGTCCGCCAACGCGGCGCACCCGCAGGCGCTGCTGCAGGTCGGTCTGGCGCAGGAATGCCAGGGATTTGCCGGCAACCAGCTGATGCTGACCGCCCGGCGGTCGCCGGACAACGATGGCCTGGACTGGCTGGCGCTGCTCAGCACGCCCCGCCTGCGGCTGGCGACCTCCACGCCGGGATGCGATCCGTCGGGAGATTATACCTGGCAACTGTTTGCCCGAATTGAGGCGCACTATCCTGGGTTGGGCAACGCGATAGCCGGGCGGGCGCAGCCGCGGGTCGGCGGTAGAGACTCACTGAGCGTGCCGCCGGGCGAGATAGCCGGCGCGTGGCTTATTCGCCAGAATCTGGCGGATCTGTTTATCGGCTACGCGCACTATGGCCCCGCGCTGGCCGCCTGCGACGATCTGCGTACCCTGACCATCCCGGCGCCGTGGAATATTCGCTGCGATTACCAGCTGGCGCGCCTCAGGGCGGATCCCGCCGCACTGGCCCTGTATCGCTTTATACTCGGCGACGTTGGCCAGAGGTATCTCCGGCAGGCGGGTTTTATGCCGTTCAGCGACGCAGAGTAAACCCCGGCGCCAGCAGAGGGGACGCGGAGGCGGCATAGTGGATCAGACGTACCGGCAGGCCGTACGCTTGCCGGAGGTGCGTTTCGCTCAGCACGTCGGCGGTCTCGCCTGCCAGCCACTGGCCCTCCGGCAGAAGCAGCAGCGTATGGCTGGCCACCTGCAGCGCATGGTTTGGATCATGGGTCGTGAACAGGACGGTGCGTGCCTGGCGGTGAGCGAGGTCGCCGATCAGCTGCAATACCACCTGCTGGTTACCGAGGTCCAGCGCCGAGCAGGGCTCATCCAGCAGGATATTCTGGCTGGCGCTGACCAGCGCGCGGGCAATCAGCACCAGCTGCTGCTGGCCGCCGGAGAGGGCGCCGAAGTCATCCCCGGCCAGGGCGGCAATCCCCAGCTGCGTCAGCGCGTTCTCAACCCGCCGGGCATCCTCCTCGCCAGGCTGGGCAAAGAGATCCACATGACGGGCGCGGCCCATCAGCACCACATCGCTCACGCGCCAGCGAAAAGCGGGACGAAACGACTGCGGGACCAGGGCGATGCCCCCCTCGCACTGCACCTGGCCGCCCAGCGGCGGCAACACGCCGGTCAGGGTGTCCAGCAGGGTACTTTTTCCCCGGCCATTGGCGCCCAGCACCGCCCAGATCTCACCGGGCCGGCAGGTCAGCGTGAGCGGGGCGAAGAGCGGCTGACGGTGGCCGTAGCGTAGCGCTTCCAGCGATAATGAGCTGTTCATCGGGCGGTACTCCGGCGCCGGGATTGCACCAGTAAAAAGGTAAACAGCGGCGCCCCGAGCAGGGCAGTGATGATCCCGATCGGGATTTCCGCCTGGGTCAGCGTGCGCGCCAGATCGTCCACCACCAGCATCAGCGCGGCGCCAAGCCAGAAGGCGGTGGGCAGCAGGCGACGATGGTCAGCGCCCACCAGCAGACGGGCGAGGTGCGGGACCACCAGCCCCATCCAGGCGATGCTGCCGCTGACCGCCACCTGGGCTGCCACCAGCACTGCACAGCACACCAGCACGCCGCGACGCAGCGCGGCCACCGGAACGCCAAGACTGCGGGCATCGCGTTCCTCCAGCGCCAGCAGGTTGATACGCCAGCGCAGCTTCCACAGCACCCCGGCGGCTAGCGCCATGGGCAGGGACATAAGCAGAACCTTATGCCAGCTGGCGGTCGCGAAGCTGCCGAGCAGCCAGAAAACAATGTTCGGTAACGTCTCTTCGCTATCGGCGAGGTACTGCATCAGGCTGACCAGCGCGGCGAAGAAGCCGCTGAGAATGATCCCGGACAGAATCAGCCCCAGCGTGCTGTCCCGCCCCTGCAGGGCGGCGAGGGCGTAAATCAGCCCCAGCGCGATGAGGCCGAAGAAAAAGGTCGAGGCCATCATCAGCAGACCGCCGACGCCCAACAGGATCGCCAGCGTGCCGCCGAAGGCGGAGCCGGCGGTCACCCCGATGATGTGCGGGTCCACCAGCGGGTTCTGGAACACGCCCTGCAAGGTGGCGCCGCACAGCCCCAGCGCGCCCCCGGCCAGCAGAGCCATGACCACGCGCGGCAGGCGAACCGACCAGACGATCTGCCCGATCACCCCTTCACCTGGCGGCAAATGGACCAGGGTGTGGCCAACGGCGCGCAGGCTTAACGGGTACTGGCCGAAACAGAGCGAGGCGACCGCGATCGCCAGCGTCGCCAGCGCCAGGCTACCCTGCAACCGCCAGGGATGGTGGTTAGCGCGCATCTGGCGTCCACGCCACGCGGTAAAAACGCTGATAGTAATCCCTGGCTTTACTGTCCACATCGATGCTCTGGTAGCGCGAAGGATAGAGTTTTTTCGCCATCCACAGCTCGCCCAGCGCCAGGGCCTCCGGCATCGGGTAACCCCAGGCTTTGGCGTACTCCGGCATCAGCCACACGCGGTGGTGTTTCACCGCATCGATCGCCTGCCACTGCGGGTCGTTCTCTATCTGTTTGACCACCTGCGGATAACGGTCCTGGACGAAGATCACCTGCGGGTTCCACTCCAGTACCTGCTCCAGCGACACCTGACGGGCGCCTTTTACGCTGGCGGCCGCCACGTTCAGCGCCCCGGCGTGCGCCATCATCAGCCCGGTGTATTTACCGGCGCCGTAGGTATTCAGATCGGGGTTGGCCATATACACCCGCACCCGCTGGTTCGGTGGAATATCGGCCACCGGCGCATTGGCTTGTTTGCGCGCCGCAAAGGTGTAGTGAATCAGCGCCTCGGCCTCGGGCTGGCGCTCGACGACCTCGCCGATAAGGCGGATCCCCTCCACCAGCCCGGCGTTATAGGCCTGCTCTTCGTCTGCCATGGTGGGGTTCATTTTATTTTTTTCACCCGCGGCGTCCTGGCGCAGCGAGATGGCCACCACCGGGATCCCGGCCTGTTGGATCTGCGCGATCATCGCCGGCGGCGCATAGTTGGCGACAAAAACCACCTGCGGACGCAGCGCCAGCAGGCTTTCAATATTGACCTGGGTGAGATCGCCTGGGGTCGCCAGCTGCCCGATCTCAGGCATAAAGCGGGCGAACTGCGGCCCGAGCTGTTTCTGCCAGCTGCTTAAGACGCCGACGATATCCTCGGCGGCATGCAGTTGCACCAGCAGGTTGAGCGTCTGATGTTGCAGAACCACGACGCGGGTGATGTGGTCGGGGAGCGTGACCTGGCGACCCAGCTGGTCGGTGACGGTGCGGTCGGCGAAGGCCTGGTCGGTGAACAGGCTGGCGCTGAGCAGCGTCAGGCCCAGCAGTAAGGGGTGTTTTGACATGGTGTGGCCCGAATGGCGTGAAAAATTCGTTATGTATTAAATTATATAACGAAGCCGGGCGCAATGGGTGATCGCATTTACCCTCATCACGATCAAGGCATTTCGTACCACACTTCTTCCTCTTCCATGCGGGCCTCTATCTGACTCGCCACCCTCTGCAGGGCGGAAAGATGCTTCTGCGCCGCCTGCTCAATGGTCATCGCGCTGGCGATATAGACCAGATTCAGGCAGCCGATAACCCGCTGCTGGCTGCAGACCGGCACGGCGATGGAGGCGATTTTCTCCTCCTGCCGCCAACCGCGGAAGTTTTCGCCATAGCCGTTCTGGCGGGTGCGGGCGAGGATCGCCGCCAGCCGTTCCGGTTCGCGGGCCAGCTGATACTCAGCTTCCGGACGGGCGGCCAGCATGCTGACGATGGCGTCGCGCTCCGCGTCGGGGGCAAAGGCCAGCCACGTCAGCCCGGAGGCGGTGAGCAACAGCGGCAGCTGCCGTCCGACCATCGCGCGGTGAAACGACAGTCGGCTGAAGCGGTGGGTAGTCTCGCGCACCACCATGGCGTCGACGTCGAGGGTGGTGATGTCTGTCGGCCATTGCACCTCGCGCAGCAGCTCGCCGAGCAGCGGTGTGGCGAGGGCAGAAATCCAATGTTCGTCACGAAATCCATCGCTCAGCTGGCGGACGTTAATGGTCAACCGGAAGCTGTCGTCGGAGCGGCTGCGGCGGACAAAACCCTCCTCCTGCAGCGTCTCCAGCAGCCGGCGCACGGTGGTGCGATGCAGGCCGCTAAACTCCGCCAGCAGGCCCGGCGTCGCGCCGCCGTCGAATTTATTTAACAATTTTAATAACAATAAACCCCGGCTTAACCCACGCACCGTTTTGTACTCAGTGGACCCATCGTCACGCATAAATCCTTCCTTAAAATGCTTTATAAACAGCGTGGTGCACCTGGTGCACATTCGGCGATGTTTTGATTGTAGCCGAAAACCCCCGCCCTATACTCAGCCCATTATAAAAATACGTTTACACATGATTAACAAATTGCCTGTCAGCCGGGCAGTTTCCGAGTCGTGAGGTCGCTGAAAATGACAACATCTACACCCGATATTCAACCCGCCGTGCAGCATACCGCTCAGGTCGCCATCGCCGGCGCCGGTCCGGTTGGCCTGATGATGGCCAACTACCTTGGCCAGATGGGCATCAGCGTGCTGCTGGTGGAAAAGCTCGACACACTGATCGATTACCCACGTGCCATCGGCATTGACGATGAATCCCTGCGGGCGATGCAGGCGGTAGGGCTGGTGAATGACGTGCTGCCGCACACCACGCCGTGGCACGCCATGCGCTTTCTGACCCCGAAGGGGCGCTGCTTTGCCGATATCCAGCCGATGACCGATGAGTTTGGCTGGTCGCGGCGCAACGCCTTCATTCAGCCGCAGGTCGATGCGGTGATGTATCACGGCCTGCAGCGTTTCCCGCAGGTCCGCTGCCTCTTCTCCCGCGAAGTAGAAGCCTTTAGCCAGAACGGTGACGGTGTCACGTTAAATCTTAAAGGACCGGACGGCGAGCGGGAGACGGTGCACGCGGACTGGCTGGTGGCCTGCGACGGCGGCGCCAGCTTTATTCGTCGTACGCTGAACATCCCCTTCGAAGGTAAGACCGCGCCGAATCAGTGGATCGTCATCGATATCGCTAACGACCCGCTGGCCACCCCGCACGTTTACCTGTGCTGCGACCCGGTGCGACCCTACGTTTCCGCCGCGCTGCCCCATGGCGTGCGCCGCTTTGAATTTATGGTGATGCCCGGAGAAACCGAAGCCCAGCTCAGCGAGCCGCACAATATGCGTCGTCTGCTGAGCAAAGTGCTGCCGGACCCGGACCGCGTCGAGCTGATCCGCCAGCGGGTCTACACCCATAATGCCCGCCTTGCCGAGCGCTTTCGCATTGACCGGGTGCTGCTGGCCGGCGACGCGGCGCACATCATGCCGGTCTGGCAGGGGCAGGGATACAACAGCGGCATGCGCGACGCCTTCAACCTGGCGTGGAAGCTGGCGCTGGTGGTCAACGGTAAAGCGGGAGAGGCGCTGCTCGACAGCTATCAGCAGGAGCGCCGCGACCACGCGAAAGCGATGATTGATCTGTCGGTCACCGCCGGCCACGTGCTGGCGCCGCCGAAGCGCTGGCAGGGGGCCGTGCGCGACGGTCTCTCCTGGCTGCTGAACTACCTGCCGCCGGTGAAGCGCTACTTCCTCGAAATGCGCTTTAAGCCGATGCCGCAGTACCGCGAGGGGGCGCTGCTGATCGACGCCGCCGGCAAGACCTCGCCGGTGGGCAAAATGTTTATTCAACCTCAGGTGACGCTGGAGAGCGGCGAGAGCGTGCTGCTCGACGACGTCATCGGCGCGAATTTCGCCATTATCGGCTGGGGCTGCAACCCGCAGTGGGGGCTCGACGCCGGGCAGATCGCTCGCTGGCGCGCGATTGGCGTGCGCTTTATCCAGGTGGTGCCGGCGGTGCAGATCCATCGCGAGCAGGATAACGCCCCCGGCACGCTGCGGGTAGGCGATACGCAAAATCGCCTGAAGAGCTGGTTTGCTCAGCATAACACCGCCATTGCCGTGGTCAGACCGGACCGCTTTGTCGCCGCTCTCGCCATCCCGCAGACCCTCGGCGCACAGCTGACCGCCCTGGCGGAAAAAATGACCCTCGCAACCGGGGATACCGCCCGCACTGAAGAGAAGGTGGCCTGATATGGATGCCTATTTGCACTGTCTCTCTCACACTCCGCTGGTGGGATTGGTGGACCCGGAGCAGGCGGTCCTTGATGAAGTGAACGGGGTGATTGCCGACGCCCGGCGGCGGATCGCCGCCTTCGATCCCGAGCTGGTGGTGCTCTTCGCCCCCGATCACTACAACGGTTTTTTCTATGACGTGATGCCGCCGTTCTGCCTCGGCGTCGGCGCCACCGCCATTGGCGACTTCGCCAGCGCCGCCGGCGACCTGCCGGTGCCGACCGAGCTGGCGGAAGCCTGCGCTCACGCCGTGATCAACAGCGGTATCGACCTGGCGGTGTCGTACAACATGCAGGTGGACCATGGCTTCGCCCAGCCGCTGGAGTTTCTGCTGGGTGGCCTGGACCGTGTGCCGGTGCTGCCGGTGTTTATTAACGGCGTCGCCGCGCCGCTGCCGGGTTTTCAACGTACCCGGCTGCTGGGCGAGGCGATGGGCCGCTTCCTCAATACCCTCAATAAGCGGGTGCTGATCCTCGGCTCGGGCGGACTCTCGCACCAGCCGCCGGTGCCGGAGCTGGCGAAGGCCGACGCCCATCTGCGTGACCGTCTGCTCGGCAGCGGAAAACAGCTGCCGCCGGACGAGCGCGAGCTGCGCCAGCAGCGGGTGATCAACGCCGCCAGACGGTTTACCGAAGACCAGCGCTCGCTCCATCCCCTCAACCCGGTCTGGGACAACCGCTTTATGAGCCTGCTGGAGCAGGGGCGGCTGGCGGAGCTGGATGCGATCGGCAACGACGAGCTGTCGGCGATGGCCGGGAAATCGACGCACGAAATTAAGACCTGGGTGGCCGCTTTTGCCGCGCTATCCGCTTTTGGCCGCTGGCGCAGTGAGGGCCGCTATTACCGGCCGATCCCCGAGTGGATCGCCGGGTTCGGCTCGCTGAGCGCCACCACCGAGATTTGATTAACCGGGAGACTAACATGAGCTATCAACCGCAAACCGAAGCCGCCACCAGCCGATTCCTCAATGTCGACGAGGGGGGCCGCACGCTGCGCATCCATATCAATGACTGCGGCGACGGGAAAGAGACCGTGGTCATGCTGCACGGCTCCGGGCCGGGGGCCACCGGCTGGGCCAACTTCAGCCGCAATATTGACCCGCTGGTCGAGGCGGGCTATCGCGTGCTGCTCCTCGACTGTCCGGGGTGGGGCAAAAGCGATGCTATCGTCAACAGCGGCTCACGTTCGGACCTCAACGCCCGGATTCTGAAAAGCGTGATCGATCAGCTGGGGATCGATAAAGTCCATCTGCTGGGCAACTCGATGGGCGGCCATAGCGCGGTGGCCTTCACCCTGAGCTGGCCGGAGCGGGTGGCGAAGCTGGTGCTGATGGGCGGGGGGACCGGCGGCATGAGCCTGTTCACGCCGATGCCGACGGAGGGCATCAAGCTGCTGAACGCCCTGTACCGCGAGCCGACCATAGAAAACCTGAAGAAGATGATGAGCATCTTCGTCTTCGACACCCGCGACCTCACCGAGGCGCTGTTCGAGGCGCGTCTCAACAATATGCTGTCGCGCCGCGACCATCTGGACAACTTCGTCAAAAGCCTCGAAGCCAACCCGAAGCAGTTTCCTGACTTTGGCCCGCGGCTGGGCGAAATCAGCGCGCCAACCCTGATCGTCTGGGGACGCAACGACCGCTTCGTGCCGATGGACGCCGGGTTGCGCCTGCTCGCCGGGATCGCCGGTTCGGAACTGCATATTTACCGCGACTGCGGCCACTGGGCGCAGTGGGAACATGCCGACAGTTTTAATCAGCTGGTGCTCAATTTCCTCGCACGGGCTTAAGGAGTAAATGATGACTTTTTCTCTTGACGCGCTGGCCCGGCAGCTGCGCGACGCGGAACAGACCGGCCAGGCGATCGCCCCGCTGCGCGATATCCTCGGCGTCGACAATGCCGACGCCGCCTATGCCATCCAGCGTCTGAACGTCCAGCACCACGTGGCCCATGGCCGGCGGGTAGTGGGCCGCAAGGTGGGCCTGACCCATCCCAAAGTGCAGCAGCAGCTGGGGGTCAACCAGCCGGATTTCGGCACTCTGTTTGCCGACATGTGCTACGGCGACAACGCCGAGGTGCCGTTTGGCCGCGTGCTGCAGCCCAAAGTGGAAGCCGAGATCGCCCTGGTGTTGAAGCAGGATCTGCCGCATGCCGATACCACCTTTGATGAGCTGTATAACGCCATCGAATGGGTGCTGCCGGCGCTGGAGGTGGTGGGCAGCCGCATTCGCGACTGGTCAATCGGCTTTGTCGACACCGTCGCCGATAACGCCTCCTGCGGCCTGTACGTCATTGGCGGCCCGGCGCAGCGCCCGGCAGGACTGGATCTGAAGCAGTGCGCCATGCACATGACCCGCAACCAGGAGCTGGTCTCCAGCGGTCGCGGCAGCGAGTGTCTGGGACATCCGCTGAACGCCGCAGTCTGGCTGGCGCGCAAGCTGGCCAGTCTCGGCGAACCGCTGCGGGCGGGGGATATCGTGCTGACCGGGGCGTTAGGCCCGATGGTGGCGATTAACGAAGGGGACAGCTTTGTCGCCCATATCGAAGGTATTGGCTCAGTCGCGGCACGTTTCGTCGCCGCCGGAGAAGGACATCGTGATGCGTAAACGTAAAGTCGCCATTATCGGCTCCGGGAATATCGGCACCGATTTAATGATTAAAATCCTGCGCCACGGCCAGCATCTGGAGATGGCGGTGATGGTCGGCATCGACCCGCAGTCGGATGGCCTGGCCCGCGCCCGGCGCATGGGCGTCGCGACCACCCACGAAGGGGTGGGCGGCCTGATGCAGATGGCGGAATTTGCCGACATCGATTTTGTTTTTGACGCCACCAGCGCCGGGGCGCACATCAAAAACGATGCCGCGCTGCGCGAAGCGAAGCCGGGGATCCGCGTCATCGACCTGACGCCGGCGGCGATTGGCCCGTACTGCGTACCGGTGGTCAACCTCGCGGCCAATCTCCATCAGGGCAACGTCAATATGGTGACCTGCGGCGGGCAGGCGACCATCCCAATGGTCGCCGCGGTCTCGCGAGTGGCGAAGGTGCATTACGCGGAGATCGTGGCCTCGATCGCCAGCCAATCCGCCGGACCGGGCACGCGGGCCAATATTGACGAATTTACCGAAACCACCTCGCAGGCGATTGAAAAAGTCGGCGGCGCGGGCAAGGGCAAAGCGATTATTGTACTGAACCCGGCGGAGCCGCCGCTGATGATGCGCGATACCGTCTACGTCCTGAGCGAGCTGGCGTCGCAGGAGGCGATTGCCGCCTCGATCGCCGAAATGGCGGCGGCAGTGCAGGCTTACGTCCCAGGCTACCGGCTGAAGCAGCAGGTGCAGTTTGAGGTTATCCCCGAGGATAAGCCGGTCAACCTGCCCGGCGTCGGCTGTTTTTCCGGCCTGAAAACCGCGGTTTACCTCGAAGTGGAAGGGGCGGCGCACTATCTGCCAGCGTACGCGGGCAACCTCGATATTATGACCTCGGCGGCGCTGGCGACGGCGGAGCAAATGGCTGGGGCAATGAACAGCGCGGCGGGAGCGACAGCATGAACGGTAAAAAACTTTATATCTCGGACGTGACGCTGCGCGATGGCATGCACGCCATCCGTCACCAGTATTCCCTGGCGCAGGTGCAGCAGATCGCCGGCGCGCTGGATAAGGCTGGGGTCGACTCCATCGAAGTGGCCCATGGCGATGGCCTGCAGGGATCCAGCTTCAACTACGGCTTTGGCGCTCACAGCGACATCGCCTGGATTGAAGCGGCGGCGGAGGCGGTCAGCCAGGCGAAAATCGCCACCTTACTGCTGCCGGGCATCGGCACGCTGCACGATCTGAAAGCGGCGTATCAGGCCGGAGCGCGGGTGGTGCGGGTCGCCACCCACTGCAGCGAAGCGGACGTCGCGGCGCAACATATTGCCTTTGCCCGCGAGCTGGGAATGGACACCGTCGGTTTTCTGATGATGAGCCATATGATCTCCCCGCAGGCACTGGCGCAGCAGGCGCTGAAGATGGAATCTTATGGCGCGACCTGTATCTATGTGGTGGATTCCGGCGGGGCGATGAACATGAACGACATTCGCGACCGTTTCCGTGCCCTGAAGGCGGTGCTGAAGCCGGAGACCGCCACCGGGATGCATGCCCACCATAACCTGAGCCTCGGGGTGGCGAACTCTATCGCCGCGGTGGAAGAGGGGTGCGATCGCATTGACGCCAGCCTGGCCGGGATGGGCGCGGGGGCGGGCAATGCGCCGCTGGAGGTGTTTATTGCCGCCGCCGACAAGCTCGGCTGGCAGCATGGCACCGATCTCTACGCCCTGATGAACGCGGCCGATGAGCTGGTGCGGCCGTTGCAGGACCGCCCGGTGCGTGTCGACCGCGAAACGCTGGCGCTGGGCTACGCCGGGGTCTACTCCAGCTTCCTGCGCCACAGCGAAGCGGCGGCCGAGCGCTATGGCCTCAGCGCGGTGGATATTCTCGTCGAGCTGGGCAAGCGGCGGATGGTCGGCGGCCAGGAAGATATGATCGTCGACGTCGCACTGGATCTGCTTAACCGCAATAAATAACGAAAAACGTGCGGCTGACAAAGCATCAGCCGCCAGTCACCTGCTCCGTTTGTTCGGCTATCGCCAAGGTACCCTATGACCAAGATAACGACTGCAAACCCCTCGCGCCTGGTGGTTACCATCGGGCTCTGTTTTATGGTGGCCCTGATGGAAGGGCTGGATCTGCAGGCGGCGGGGATCGCCGCCGTCGGCATGGCGCAGGCCTTTGCGCTGGATAAAATGCAGATGGGCTGGATCTTCAGCGCCGGGATCCTCGGCCTGCTGCCCGGCGCGCTGGTGGGCGGCATGCTGGCGGACCGCCACGGGCGCAAGCGCATTCTGCTGGGGTCGGTGCTGCTGTTTGGCCTGTTCTCGCTGGCCACTGCGGTGGCATGGAGCTTCCCGACGCTGCTGCTGGCGCGCCTGCTCACCGGCGTCGGGCTCGGGGCGGCATTGCCTAACCTGATTGCCTTAACCTCGGAAGCCGCTGGCTCACGCTTCCGCGGCCGGGCGGTAAGCCTGATGTACTGCGGCGTACCCATTGGCGCCGCGCTGGCGGCAGCGCTGGGCTTTTCCGGTCTCGCCGTGGCCTGGCAGACTATTTTCTGGATTGGCGGCGTGGTCCCGTTACTGCTGATCCCGCTGCTGATGCGCTGGCTACCGGAGTCGCAGGCGTTTCAGCGCGCGGAGGCCAGCGTGCCGCTGCGCACCCTGTTTGCCCCAGGGCATGCCGCCGCCACCCTGCTGTTGTGGCTGGGTTATTTTTTCACCCTGCTGGTGGTCTATATGCTGATCAACTGGCTGCCGATGCTGCTGGTGGGCCAGGGATTCCGCGCCAGCCAGGCGGCGGGGGTGATGTTCTCTCTGCAGATCGGCGCCGCCTGCGGCACGCTGCTGCTGGGAGCGCTAATGGATAAGCTCACCCCGCTGCGGATGTCGCTCCTGATCTACAGCGGGATTCTGGCTTCCCTGCTGGCGCTGGGCAGCGCGTCGTCGCTAAACGGAATGCTGCTGGCGGGGTTTGTCGCCGGGCTGTTCGCCACCGGCGGCCAGAGCGTACTCTATGCCCTGGCGCCGCTTTTTTACCCCGCAGCGATCCGCGCCACCGGGGTCGGCACCGCCGTGGCGGTGGGCCGTCTCGGGGCGATGAGCGGCCCGCTGCTGGCCGGCAAGATGCTGGCCCTCGGCACCGGCACCGTCGGGGTGATGGCGGCCTCGGCGCCCGGCATTGTGCTGGCCGGCGTGGCGGTGTTCTGGCTGATGCATCGTCAGCAGCGCGCCGCGATTGTCTGAGACGCATCCGGCGGTCTGGCAAAAAAATGCCGGGCCGCCGCCTTGCCTGTCCGCGTCACCTGGCCTATGGTAAGACATCATTCCCTGACGCTTATCGTCCCTATGGCTTACACCTCCCGTTTGCTCAATGCTATCCCTGGCATCCGCCACGCTTTTCTCGATGTCCACGAAACCGCCGCCTTTCCCTATGCCGAGCTGGCTCCGGTGAAGCTGGTGCATGGTAATGAGGTTCATCATTATCAGCAGCCGCTGCCGACGCGCCCGCACGCCGACGCGGTGTTTACCGCGGTAGCCGGGCAAAAGGTGGGGGTGGTGACCGCCGACTGTCTGCCGATGCTGATCGCCTCGCGCGACGGTCGCTTCGTCTGCAGCGTGCATGCCGGCTGGCAGGGGCTGGTCAGCGGCATTGTCGACAACAGTCTGGCCTGTTTTCGCCAGCAGGGGGTGGCATTGGCCGATCTGGTCATCGCCGTGGGGCCGCATATTCACCCTTGCTGTTACGAAGTCTCCGCCGGATTTTATCAGCAACTGCTGGACCAGCCCGGCGGTGATCGGGTGGCCCGCCATCGCCAGCGGCTGTTTCATTCCCGTTCGGGCCCGGTCAGCGATGCGCTCAAAGCCGCCGCACGCGGCAGCGATAATCTGTGGTTTGATTTGCGCGCCTTTGCCGAAGCGATCTTCGCAGAGGCGGGAGTGTCGCCGGCGAGCGTTGAATGGCTGGGGAGTTGCACCTACTGCACCCCGCAGTCGCTGGGCTCCTACCGACGCCGGACCCATTTTCCGGCGCCGAAGAGCTTTCAGTATTCGTGGATCCTGCGCGAGGCCTGAGGCGCGCTCGCGCTAGAGCACCCGAAAACCGTGGGTGCCGTCGCGGGCCAGCTGATCCACCAGGCCATACTCCCACTCCAGATAGGCCTGCATGGCCTCGGCGGAATTATCGGTTCCTTCGTACGGACGACGATAGCGGTCACGGCGCTCGACGGCGAGGCCGCTGTCGCCATGCGCCCGCGGCAGACCGGCGGCGATCCACGCCAGCGTCCCGCCGGTAAGCAGCTGCACCGGTTTACCGGTCAAGGCCGCCACCTCCGGCACCGCGTAGCGGGCCAGCAGACTACTGCCGCAGGTCACCACGTAACATTGGGCGGGAGGGATCACATCCAGGGCCTGGCGCAGCTGCGAGCGCGTTAGCCACCACGCGCCGGGGATATGGCGAGCGACAAAGTTGGCGCTGGTGGTAAAATCGAGCACCACCGTACCGGGTTCGTCCAGCTGTTGCGCCAGCTGCGCCGGGCTTATCTCCTCCGCCTGCGGGCCGGGCGGCACCTCGGCGGCCGGCACCCCGCGTTCGCTCAACTGGCTGGCCGACAGCGCGCTCAGCCGCGCCGTCTCCCAGCCCATCTGCGCCAGCCACGAGCCGGTTATCGCCGCCCGGATGCCATCGTCATCCAGCAGCACAATGCGCGCCCCTCGTACGCTGGCGAAGTGATCGGTCTCCTGCACCAGCTGGCCGCCTGGCGCGCTCAGGCTGCCGGGATAGTGACCCGCCGCGTACTCCTCGGGGCTGCGGACATCAAACAGGAAGGTAGTGCGGTCGTTCTGCTGCAGCCAGCGTTGCAGCGTGGCCTCATCGATGACCGCCACCCCGGCCCGTTCGGCAAGATGCGCCACCTCAGCGGCCCGGGCGCCGGAGGCGCGGGCGGAGGGATCGTATTGCCGCTGCTGCTGGTGCGCCAGCGTCTGGCCGGCCAGCGTCCAGCCGATAGTGCCATTGCGCAGGGCATGGACCGGGTTTGGCACGCCGGCGTTGATCAGCGACTGGGTGCCGATGATGCTGCGGGTGCGTCCGGCGCAGTTGACGATAACCGGCGTCTGCGGGGAGGGCGTCAGGCTCTCCACCCGCAGGGCCAGCTCGCCGCCGGGCACGCTGATGCTGCCGGGGATGCTCATGGTCTGGTACTCATCGAAGCGCCGGGCGTCGACGATCACCACCTCCTGCCGGCTGTCGATGAGCGCCTGAACCTCCTGGGCGCTGAGCGACGGCGTGTGACGCACGCTTTCCACCAGTTCACCAAAGGCTTTGCTGGCGGAGTTGACGTCCTGAAACAGCTCGCCGCCGCTGCGGCGCCAGCCGGCGAGCCCCTCTGTCAGCAGGGCCACATCCTGATAGCCCCAGGCCCGTAGCCGTTCGACGGCGATCTCCGCCAGACCTTCGCCGTTGTCGTAGACGGTGAGCGGGGTGGTGAAGCGCGGTATCCGCCGGCGGACCTCCAGCTCCAGTTTGCTGAGCGGCAGATTGACGGCAAACAGCGGATGAGCGGTGGCGAAATCGGCCTCTTCACGGACGTCGATCAGCGCCAGTTCACGACGGTCGAGCAGCGCCTGGCGTATCCCGGCGGCCTGGCGATAAGCGTAGGTGGGCATAGTGGTTATCCTTGATTTTCGCGGGACAAATCCCAGATATTGGGTAAATGGCGGTTAGAGTAGCCGGAGATAAACGGTTTCTGCTGCCCTTCCGGGGTATACACGGCGCGCTTCACCGCGCCGATATTGCCGCCGTAGATGTGAATGCTGATGGAGACGCGATCCGCCAGCGCATTGCTGACGCGATGAATATCGCCATCGTCAGCGGAGACTTTCTCCACCTGGCCTGCTTCCAGAAGCGTGGCGGCGCCCAGCGCGCGCGGGATGCCATCGGCATCCAGCTGGTAGCGCTGGTTTTCCTCCGCGCCGCGCAGCATACCAATGGCCCCCCACACCCGGTGGTCATGGATCGGCGTCGCTTGCCCCGGTCCCCAGACGAAGCTGACAATCGAGAAGCGCTCCCCGGAGTCGGCATGCAGCAGATACTGCTGGTAATGGTGCGGATGCGGCAGGGTGTACTCTTCCGGCAGCCAGTCGTCGTAACGCACCAGCGCCGCCAGCCGCTGCGCCACGGCGTCAAGCAGCGGGGCGGTCTGGTGGTGTTCACGGTGCAGGCGGTCTACCTCATGAATGAAATGGCGTAATTTTTCCAGTCGTGGTGCAGTCATGTGCGGTTCCTGTCAGAGGGACTGGTCAAAACGCTAACAGAGGCGTTAATATTATTTAAATGCAATTTACGCATATATTAATATGCAAATTTCACATAAGGATCCTATGCGCATTGACGATATCGACGCTTTGCTGGCCACGGTGCAGTTTTCGTCCCTCAATCAGGCCGCGGAATATCTGGGGATCACCCAGTCGGCCATCACCCGGCGTCTTCAGCGCCTGGAGCAGGAGCTGAACGTGACGCTGTTGGAGCGCCAGACCCGCCCGCTGACCCTGACCGCCGCCGGACACCGGGTGTACGAGCAGTGTCTGAGCATTAAGCGTGAGACGAAAAAACTCTACAGCCTGTTGGATCCGCAAGGCGAGCCGCGCGGCGCGCTGCGTCTCGGTGTGCCGCAGAGTCTCAGCGAGATTGCCCTGCCGGCGGCGCTGTCAGCGCTGAGCCAGCAGTTTCCCGGACTGTCGCCACAGATCACCTGCGGCTGGAGCGGACAGCTGCAGCGTCGGCTGGAAAACGGCGAGCTGGACGGCATGCTGGCGATGGGGCCGGCCCAGCAAAGCTTCGCCGAGGGCTATAGCGGACGGCTGCTGTGTCCCCTGGAGGTGGTGCCGATCGTCGGCCGGCGTTTGAATTTGCGCGCGTCATCCCTGCGGGAGTGCGCCGAACAGGGCTGGATCCTTAACCCCGACGGCTGTGGCCTGCGCGCCGGGCTCATTCGCGAGCTGCAGAGTCAGGGATTGCGGTTGAAGCTCAATGTCGAAAGCGCGGGCGCGCAGCTGCAGATAGCGCTGGTGGCGCAGGGGCTGGGACTGGGTCTGGTGCCGCGGGCGGCGCTGGCCAACAGCCCGTGGCGGGACGAGATCGCGGTCCTCAATCTCAGCGATTTTCAGCCTGCGGTCTCACTGTGGCTGATCCACGCCCAGTATCTGGCAAACCTGCAGGCGCCGCTGACCTTTTTCGCCAGCAAAGTGGTGCAGCAGCTGACAGTATCCGACTGAAAGCACTATGCATTTTTGTTTAATGCTAATTCAGCATATTAAGATATGATAAAAATGCATTTTGCTCATTAACACACTCTGTATAGGGTAATGACCAGCGCCGCTGTCGCGGCCACTCCATTACCCTGACGCAAGGAGTTGTTCATGAGCATTCAGTTTCTCGGCATGATTGGCCACCGCCTCTCTTCCGAAACGATTGCCCCGGTGGGGCCGATCTTTGACCGCGACTATATCGTTCGCTTTGCGCAAACCCATGAAGCCGCCGGGTTTGATCGTCTGCTGGTCGGCCACTGGTCCGATCAACCCGACGGCTTTCTGGTGACGGCCCTGGCGGGGCTGTCGACGCAGAAAATCCATTACCTGCTGGCTCATCGCCCCGGTTTTGTTTCGCCAACCCTCGCCGCGCGCAAATTCGCCACCCTTGAGCACCTGTTGGGGGGCCGGCTGGCGGTCCATATCATCAGCGGCGGCAACGATGCCGAGCAGCGCCGGGATGGCGATTATCTCGACCACGACCAGCGCTACGCCCGCACCGACGCCTTCCTCGACACCGTGCGCCAGGTGTGGACCAGCGAGCAGCCGGTGGATATTCACAACGATTTTTATCAGGCCGAGCAGGCCTGGTCCGCCATTCGCCCGCTGCAAAAACCGCATCTTCCCATCTACTTCGGCGGCTCGTCGGAAGCGGCCATCGCCGTCGCCGGCAAACATGCCGACGTCTTCGCTCTGTGGGGCGAGTCGCTGGCGCAAACCGGAGAGACCATCCAGCGCGTGCGCGCCGAAGCGGCGAAACACCAGCGTGATATCGGCTTCAGCGTCTCGTTCCGGCCGATTATCGCCGACAGCGAAGCCGAAGCCTGGGAGAAAGCCGAGCATATCCTGCACGTCGCCACCGAGCAGGCGGCACAGCGCGGAGGGGGTTTCAAAGCCAAACCGGACAGCATCGGCGCCCAGCGGCTGCGGGCCACCGCGGCGCAGGGCAGGGTGGTGGACAAACGTCTGTGGACCGGCATCGCCCAACTGGTGGGCGGCGGACATAACTCCACCGCGCTGGTGGGCACCCCGGAGCAGGTGGCGGATGCGCTGCTCGATTACTACGACCTCGGCGTGCGTAACTTCCTGATCCGCGGCTTCGATCCGCTGAACGACGCGGCCGACTATGGCCGGGCGCTGCTGCCGATCGCCCGGGAAAAAGCCGCCCGGCGTGCGGTGGCGGAGCGCGCATCGTGATCCATCCTGAGCGCGACGACTGGGCCCGGCAGCTGACGGCGCTCCGCCAGCAGATGGCAGAGCAGGCGGCCAGCCTTGATGCCAGCGGCGAGTTTCCCCGGCGTAATATCGACCATCTGCGCGCGGGGGGCTGGTTAAGTCTCGCCGTGCCGTCATCCTGCGGCGGCGCGGGCGCCACTCTGGCCCAGCTGCAGCAGGTCATCGCCGCCATCGCCTGGGGAGAGCCGGCGACAGCGCTGATTGTCTGCATGCAGTATCTGCACCATTTGCGGCTGGCGGAAAATGACGCCTGGCACGCGCCGCTGCGCCAGCAGGTTTTTCACGATGCTGTCGAACACGGTGGCCTGATCAACAGCCTGCGCGTCGAGCCGGAGCTGGGATCCCCGGCGCGGGGCGGCCTGCCGGACACCGTGGCGACCCGTCGCGCGGAGGGCTGGGACATCAGCGGCCATAAAATTTATACCACCGGCATTGAAGGGCTGCGCTGGCTGGCGGTGTGGGCCAGAAGCGATGATAACCCGCCGCTGGTGGGCACCTGGCTGGTGGCTGGCGACAGCCCGGGTATCAGCGTGGTGAAAAGCTGGGATCACGCCGGGATGCGGGCCACCGGCAGCCATGAAGTTATTTTTAACCACGTGCGGGTGGCGGCAGAGCACGCGGTGGATGTCTGGCCGGCCGATGCGCCACCCGCCGCGGAGGCCGAACCGTTTCGCCTGTTCGCCAACCGGCAGACGGCGCTGCTGGCGGCGATCTATGACAGCATTGCCCACGCCGCTCACGACTGGCTGGTGAGGTGGCTGGCGGGACGGGTACCCGCCGGTCTCGGTCATCCGCTCTCTCGTCTGCCACGGGTGCAGGAGAAAGTCGGGCAGATCGCCGGGCTGCTGCTGGTCAACCGCAGCCTGCTGGAGCAGGCCGCCGCGCTGCGCTTTTCCGCTATCGAGGCCAATCTGGCGAAAGTCACCATCACCGACAACGCCATTCAGGCGGTGAATATTGCGCTCGAGCTGACCGGCAATCATGGCCTGAGCCGACAGAACCCGCTGGAACGCCACTACCGCAACGTGCTCTGCGGACGGGTACATACCCCACAGAGCGACAGCGCCTGGCTGGCAGCTGGCAACTTCGTCTTTCAATCACAAGGATAATCACGATGCGTCTATCATTTTCAGGCCGGGTGGCGGCCGCGCTGATGCTGCTGGCGCTGGGCGGCTACGCGACAGCGCAGGAGCGGCTTACCCTGCGTATCGCCGATCAAAAAGGCGGCATGCGTTCGCAGCTGGAGGCGGCCAACGCCCTGCAAAATCTCCCTTACGACATTAAGTGGGCCGAGTTCCCGGCCGCCGCGCCGCTGGCGGAAGCCCTCAACGCGGGCGCCGTGGACGCGGGGATCATCGGCGATGCGCCGTTGCTCTTCGCCCTGGCCAACGGTGCGCCGGTCAAAGCTATTGCCGTGGATAAAAGCAACCCGGCGGGGACCGCGGTGCTGGTATCACCCGGCAGCACGTTAAAAAGCGGCGCTGATTTAAAAGGCAAACGCATCGCCACCGGTAAAGGGTCGATTGGTCATTTCGTGGCGCTGAAAGCGCTGGAGCAGGCGGGGATTTCACCGAAGGAGGTGCAGTGGGTGTTCCTCGGCCCGGTGGACGCCAAAGTGGCGTTGCTAAACGGTTCGGTGGACGCCTGGGCGACCTGGGAGCCCTACACCACCCAAATGGTGAAGACCAACGAGGGGCAGATCCTGGTGAGCGGCAAAGGGCTGCTGCCGGGGAATACCTTCCTCGCGGCAACGGATTCCGCGCTTAACGATCCGCAAAAACGCGCCGCGCTGCAGGATTATCTCCAGCGCCTGGCCGGCGCCGAGCGCTGGGCCTACGCCAATCTCGACAGCTACGGCAAAACGCTGGGGGAGATCATCCGCTTCCCGGCGGAGATCGCCCGCGCGCAATTTGCCAACCGCCAGTCGCAGTGGCAGCCGCTGGCAGAGGAAACGGTGACCCAGCAGCAGGCAACGGCGGACTTTTATCTCGCCAACGGCCTGATCCGCACCCGGCTGGACGTGAAGCCGACCTTTGACCCCAGCTTTAGCGTGCCCGCCGCCGAGGTGACACCATGACCAGAAACACTTTTTCCCGCCGCCGTTTTTTACAGCTCAGCGGCGGCCTGGCGCTGGCCGGGGTCTCTCTGCCGCTGTGGGCTCACGATATGGCGAACATGGCCAGCGGCGATGCCCATCCGGCGCTGCGCCTGCCAGAGCCCTACAAGATCAAGTTGGCGATCAATAAAAGCGCGGTATGCCTCGCGCCGGTCGCCGTCGCCGAGCAGCAGAAGATTTTCAGTAAATATAACCTCGACGTTGAGTTTGTTAACTTCGGCAACTCCACCGATGTGCTGCTGGAGGCGATCGCCACCGGTAAGGCCGACGCCGGGGTGGGGATGGCGCTGCGCTGGCTGAAGGCGCTGGAGCAGGGCTTTGACGTCAAGCTCACCGCCGGAACCCACGGCGGCTGTCTGAACCTGCTGACGGCCAAAGACTCGCCGTTCGGCGGCCTCGAGAGCCTGAAGGGACAAACCATCGGCGTCACTGATATGGCCGGGCCGGATAAAAACTTCTTCGCCATTCTGCTTAAGCGCCACGGTATCGACCCGATCAGCGACGTGCAGTGGAAAGTCTACCCGGCGGATCTGCTCAGCGTGGCGCTGGACAAGCGCGAAATCGCCGCCATCAGCGGCAGCGAGCCATTCAGCTATCGTCTGCTGGAGACCGGCAAGTATCAGCTGATCGCCAGCAATATGACCGGGGATTATGCCAACCTCAGCTGCTGCGTGCTGGGGGTGAGCGGGAGCCTGGCGCGGGACCATAAACCGGCCGCCGCCGCGCTCACCCAGGCGATCCTTGAGGCGCACAGCTATGCCGCTGCGCATCCGGAAAGCGTGGCGCAATCCTTCCTCGCCCATGCCCTGAACACCAGTGAAGCGGAGGTGAGCGGCATCCTGCACGGGCAGGGCCACGGCCATCATGCGGTGGGCGAAGCATTCGTGAAAGAGCTGACGCAGTACGCGGTCGACCTGCAGCGGGTGCAGGTGATCAAGCCGGGTACCGATCCCCATCAGTTCGCGGAGAGTATCTATGCCAACGTATTCGCCTGAGCAGGCTCTGGCGCGCCCCACCGGCCGCGCGCCGCTGTGGGGAGAAGGGCTGCTGGCCGCCGCGCTGTGGCTGCTGGGCGGTCTGTTTACCCTGGCCTGGCCCGATGCCGGGCGGCGCTGGCCGTTTAGCGAAGGGTGGGCGCTGGCGCAATTCACCCTCGGCGGTGGATTACTGCTGCTGGCGCTGAGCTATCGCTACTGGCGAGCGCGCGGCGCGCGTGTGCGGCATGCCGGCAAGTGGCTGGCGCTGTTGCCGGTGCTGTTTGCTGTCTGGGAAGGGCTGACCGCCAAGAGTGCCGTGCTGCCGGTACCGTTTTTCGCGCCGCCGCAGGCGCTGATCGAAGTGCTGCACGATGACTGGCCGCGCCTGCTCGACAGCCTGCTGCACTCGCTGGGGCTGCTGGGGCTCGGCGTGCTGCTGGGCACCAGCAGCGGGTTCATCACCGGTCTGGCCATCGGCTGGTCGCAACGGATTGGCTACTGGGTACATCCGGTGTTACGTCTGCTGGGGCCGGTGCCGTCCACCGCGCTGCTGCCGCTGTGCCTGTTTATTTTTCCCTCGAGCTTCGGCGCCAGCGTGTTTTTGATCGCGCTGAGCACCTGGTTCCCGGTCACGGTGCTGACCTGGTCCGGAGTGATGGGCATTGATAAGGCGTGGTACGACGTGGCGCGGACCCTCGGCGCCAGCCAGCGTTTCCTGATCCTGCGGGTGGCGATCCCCGCCGCGCTGCCGAACGTCTTTGTCGGCCTGTTTATGGGGCTCGGCGCGTCGTTTTCGGTGCTGATTGTCGCCGAAATGGTCGGGGTGAAGTCAGGGATCGGCTTTTACCTCCAGTGGGCCCAGGGCTGGGCGGCCTATCCGAATATGTACGCCGCGCTGCTGGTAATGGCGTTGTTATGCTCCGGCCTGATAAGCGGATTATTTATGCTGCGTGACCGGCTGCTGAGCTGGCAGCGAGGAGGAATGCAATGGTAACAGCGACGCCAGATTCGCCGGCGATAGCGCGCGGCGCGGCGGTATCCATCAGCCATATTCATCATGCGTTTACACTTGGCAAACAGACGGTACCGGTGCTGGAGAATATCAGTCTGCAGCTGCGCCCGGGGGAAAGCGTGGCGCTGCTGGGCCCTTCCGGCTGCGGTAAATCAACCCTGCTGCGGCTGCTGGCGGGGCTGGAAGCGCCGCAGAGCGGACAGATGCAGATCGACGGTGCGGCGCCCGGCGCCCCGGGGCCGGAGCGGATCCTTGTGTTTCAGGATCCGACGCTCTACCCATGGCTGACGGTACGGCAGAACGTGCTGCTGGGCCCGCAGGCACAGGGCAAAAAGGGGCTGGAGGCGAAGGCCGACGCGCTGATTGACCGCATCGGGCTGCAGGCCTTCAGCGAGGCGTGGCCGCGGCAGCTGTCCGGGGGGATGGCGCAGCGTGCGGCGCTGGCGCGCGCCTTGTTGAACGAACCGCGCCTGCTGCTGCTCGACGAGCCGTTGGGTAAGCTGGATTCCCTGACTCGCATCAGCATGCAGCGGGAGCTGATCGCCCTCTGGCAGCAGCAGGGGTATACCAGCCTGCTGGTGACCCACGATATCGAAGAGGCGCTGCTGCTGTGCGAGCGGGTGCTGGTGATGTCGCCGCGTCCAGGGCGGATTATCGCCGAGTTCGCGCTGCCGCTGGATTTTCCCCGTCATCGCGATAACCCGCAACTGCTGCAGCATCGTCAGGATATATTGCGCATCCTCGGCCAGGAGGAGGACTGGTAAGCTGAACGCATTGCCCGGTGGCGGCTGCGACAAAGGTCACGGAAAGGTAGGCCGGTGCAAGCGCAGCGCCGCCCGGCAATGAACATCCGGCGCCAGGCGCCACGTTTTTGCCCGGTGGCGGCTGCGCCTTACCGGGCCTACGAACTCGACAGGAAAGGGAAGGACCCCAGGCTATGCAGTTGCAGGCCGGTGCAAGCGCAGCGCTGCCCGGTTATGGGCATCCGGCGCCAGGCGCCACATTTTTGCCCGGTGGCGGCTGCGCCTTACCGGGCCTGCGAACTCGACAGGAAGGGGAAGGACCCCAGGCTATGCA
>NZ_KB976100.1:2935164-3086144 GCF_000398905.1 Klebsiella sp. KTE92 | reverse complement strand
CGAACTCGACAGGAAGGGGAAGGACCCCAGGCTATGCAGTTGTAGGCCGGCGCAAGCGCAGCGCCGCCCGGCAATGAACATCCGGCGCGACGCCATGGTCCGGCTTAAAAATCCATCTTCACCGTGAACTGCACTTCGCGCGGGTCGCCAATCTGGTTGCCGAGGTTATTGGTGCCGATGGAGGAGGTGTAATAGGTCTTATCAAACAGGTTCTTCACATTCACCTGCAGCGTCACCGGATACTGCAGCTTCATCTTATAGGCGGCGAACACATCCGCCACCGCATAGCCCTGCAGATAATAATCCGCGCCGTTGGTGCCGGAGCGCTTGCTGACCGCATGACCGCCGCCGCCGACGGTCAGGGTATTGCTGTTATAGACGTTATGAATGTCATAGGTCAGGAACAGCGAGCCGGTATGTTTCGGTACGTTTGGCAGCGGTTTCCCGGCGTAATCCGGATCTTCCAGCACTTTGGCGTCGGTGTAGCCGTAGCTGGCGATCACGCTGAGGTTATCGGTGATGGACCCGGCCAGGTCCACTTCCACGCCCTGGGAACGCACCTTGCCCGCCGTTTTGGCCACTGTCTCATCGCCAATGCTCTCGGTGTACAGCACGTTACGCTTATGAATATCAAACAGCGCGATATTGGCGGTAATGCCGTTTAACAGGTCGAATTTGGCGCCCACTTCGTAAGAGGTGGACTCTTCCGGCGGCAGTTCGCCGATATAGCTGGCGATCGACGACTGCGGCATAAACGACTGGGCGACGTTGGCGAACAGGGAGACGTTCGGCGTCACCTTGTAGACCAGGCCGGCTTTCGGCGTCCATTTCTCATCGCGGCTGTCGGTATTGACGTTAAATGGTCGGCCTTTACCGGCGTACTGGGTGTAGTACTGGTAGCGCACGCCGGCGACGGCGATCCAGTTGTCGGTCAGGTACAGCGCGTCCTGCACGTATGCGGCATAGCTCTCCTGCTGGATACGCTGATCGCTGTCGGATGCGGAGACGGTATTACAGGTGTCGAGGGTGCCGTAGACCGGATGATAGATGTTAAAGCCTTTCACGTTCTTGCAGCGCAGCATATCCGTGCGCAGCAAATCGTAATTCTCATAGGCGACGCCGGTCAGCAGTTCGTTATAAAAGCCGCCTACCACCACGTTGCCCTGCAGGTCAGCGCGGGTGGAGTGCATCTTCTGCGTTGAACCGTGGGTACCGTCGACCCGGCGGGTGAGATTGCCGGTCGCCGAATCATAGGCCATCACCCGCGCCTGGTTATCGTTGTAATTATCCTGGCTGTAGCTGTAGTCGAAGCGCGCGGTCCAGGCGTCGTTAAGGCGATACTCGGCGTTGAGCTGAGCGAGATCGGAATAGCCATCGGTAATATTAAACGCTTCATCGAAGCGGGTTTTGCGATCGACGTTCACCGCATGGCCGGTGTTCAGATCGAAAATAGTGCCGCGGTCAAAAGGCGCGCTGTAGTCGCGGTGCGAATAGGACGCGGTCACCGTCGCCCGCTCGCCAAACCAGGTCAGGGAAGGGGCGATAAAGCTGCTTTTGTTTTTACCAAAATTGCGCCAGTAATCCTCATTCTGGTATTCCCCAATCAGCCGGTACGCCAGATTCGTGCCTTCGATGGGGCCGGTGACGTCGAAGCTGCCGGTACCGCCGCCAAAGCTGGTGGACGTCGCGGAAACCGAACCAGAGAACTGCCGCTCCGGCCGTTTGGTGATGACGTTGATCAGCCCGCCGGGGTCGAGGATACCGTACAGCGTTGAAGCTGGCCCCTTCAGGACTTCCACCCGTTCGGTGGCGGCGTTAAAGCTGCGCGGCAGCACGGTGCGCAGACCGTTGGTCATGATCGAGCCGTCGCGGTTGGCGCCGAAGCCGCGGCGGGTAAAGGCGTCCTGGGTACCGCCGAGGGTGTTGGTCTGCACCACGTTAGCGACGTTATACAGCGCCTCATCGAGTGAGGTGGCGTGCTGATCTTCGAGAACCCGATCGCTGACGGTATTAACCACCTGCGGAATATCCAGCAGCGGCATCGAGGTCAGCGTCGCGGTGGCGGAGCTGAGTGGCTGATAGCCGCTGGTGGCGCTCTGCTGCGCGCCGTCGGCCACCACGGTGATGGTCTCTTCCGCGTCGTTATTACTTTTCGCCGCGCTATTGTCGGCGGCCATTAATCCCGGTGAGGCTAAAAAAAGAAGCGAAAAAAGCGCGCGCCCTTGCAACGCTCTGCAGGCGACATGGGGTTGAGTCATTATCTGTTTCTCGTGAACGAATCTGCCTTTGCGGTCAGATTAAGCCAATAAAATCATTGCCCTGAATAATAAAAGCACTCTGTTTAGCGTCTGAACGCGCCTTCAGATGTGTAATTGAGAATCATTCAATCATGAAGGGATGTAGTAGTAAATGTTATGTAAGATAAAAAATTGGCGGTGGAAAATGGCGGGGTCATCACGTCTTTTCAATGAGGTGGTGTGTTGTTATTTTATTGATATTAAATGATTTTATTGGTTTTACTGTTGCGCAGCCTCGCTGTAGTGCTCGCGACGGACGGATGACGATGGCGAGTATTGACTACTACATCTATCCCCGTCATGATCAAAAGAGAATGAGATTTATTTTTGTTTGACTGCAGATTGTTCAGCGATGGCTGGAACGCTGCGGCGCAGGAGCGAGTTATGCCACAGCGGGTGAAACCTGCAGAGCAGGGGATCGTACTGGATGCCCTGTCGGCCGGATACGGCCAGACCCTGATCGTTGACGATATCAACTTGACCATTCCCACCGGCAAAATGACGGTGCTGGCCGGGGCGAACGGCTCCGGTAAATCCACGCTGCTCTCGACCATCGCCAGAATGCTGAAACCGCTCGGCGGCTGCGTGCGTCTGGACGGGCAAGCCATTCACCAGATGCCGACGAAGGCCGTCTCGCGCCAGCTGGGCATCCTCCCGCAATCGCCGCTGACCCCGGAAGGGTTAACGGTTTTCGAGCTGGTCTCGCGCGGGCGCTACCCATGGCAAGGGCTGATGCGCCAGTGGTCCGAGGCCGATGAGCTGGCGGTGGAGGAGGCGCTGCGCTTAACCGGTACCGCCGAATTCGCCCATCTGCCGGTGGACAGCCTCTCCGGCGGCCAGCGTCAGCGCTGCTGGATCGCCATGGCGCTGGCCCAGCAAACGGCCACCATTCTGCTCGATGAGCCGACCACCTGGCTCGATCTGCGCTATCAGGTCGATATCCTCGAGCTGCTCCAGACTCTCACCCGCGAACATGGCCGCACGGTGGTGACGGTGCTCCATGACCTTAACTTTGCCGTGAACTACGCCGATCTGCTGGTATTCCTCAAACAGGGGCGCATCGCCGGCACGATTAGCGACAACGACGTCTGTAGCCCTGAGCTGATTAAACGCGTGTTTGACGTTGACGTGCAGATGTCGATTAACCCGCAAACCGGCAAACCGTTCTTTATGCCGTTTCGCGCCCGCCAGGCCGTTGACGCATGAGCGCCGCCGTTATGTACGCCGCGCGGCGTCATGCCCGCCCCCGACTGGCGCTCTTGCTGCTAACGCTGCTGCTTATCGCCGCCTCGCTGGTGCATCTTGGCTTAGGCGCCCGCTGGATCGCCCCACAGACGGTGCTGCAGGCGCTGCTGGAGTACAATCCGCGCAACTTCGACCAGCGAATCATCGTCGATCTGCGCCTGGTGCGGCTGGCGGCAGCGCTGCTGACCGGCGCGGCGCTCGGCGTCGCCGGGCTGCTGCTGCAGACGGTGATCCGTAACCCACTTGGCGAGCCGCATATTCTCGGCCTTAACGCCGGCGCCTCGCTGGCGGTGGTGGCGACCTCTGCGCTGGGCCTGTCTCTCGGCGCTTTCCCCGCCGGGCGCCCGCTGACCGCCGCCTGCGGCGCGGGGCTGCTGTTCGGTGGCGTGATGGCGCTGGCCTCTGCCGGGCGCGGCGGGGCGACGCCGCTGCGCATCACGTTGTGCGGAGTGGCGCTGTCAGCGTTTGCGTCGGCGGTGACGGCGGCGATATTGATCCTCGATGAACAGACGCTGCTGGCGATGCGTACCTGGCTGGCCGGCGACCTGGCCGGACTGAACTGGAGCACGCTGCAGACGGCGCTGGTTCCGGCGCTGATCGGCCTTGGCGTCGCGCTGCTCATTGCCCCACGGCTTAATGTGCTGGCGCTGGGGGATAAGGTGGCGCTGGGCCTTGGCGTTAATCTCGTCCAGACGCGGCTGCTGGGTCTGCTGGCGATTGCGCTGCTGTGCGGTGCGGCGGTGGCGGTGGCCGGGCCGATCGGTTTTGTCGGGCTGGTGGTGCCGCACGTGGTGCGCCGTCTGGTGACGGAAGATATCCGTCTGGCGCTGCCCCTGGCGGCGCCGGTGGGGGCGCTGGTGCTGGTGCTGGCGGACATCGCTGCCCGGACGCTGGTCGCGCCGCAGGAGCTGGCGACCGGGGCGATGACCGCCCTGGTGGGCGCGCCGCTGTTTATCTTTATCGCCGCGAGGTTTTTTAAATGACGCGCGCCGTTCACCGGGCCGGTTTTCGGCCGCTGGTTATCGCCTCCCGCCAGCTGCTGCTGCGCCCGGCGGCGCTCAACCTTGCCGCCATCATGATGCTGATGCTGCTGGCGCTCGGGCTGTACAGCCTCAGCCGCGGCAGCTTTCCGTTGCCCGCGTCGACGCTGGCGCGGGCCCTGCTGGCGCCGCAGGAGATGGGCGAGCAGCCGCGCTTTATTCTGTTTGATATCCGCCTGCCGCGGATCCTGATGGCGCTGCTGTGCGGGGCCATGTTGGGGCTGGCCGGCGCGGCGATGCAGAGCATCACCCGTAACGGGCTGGCCGACCCGGGGCTGATTGGCGTCAAAGAGGGGGCCAGCATCGTGGTGCTGGCGCTGGTGCTGTTTTTCCCGGCGGTAGGCCTGGTCTGGCGGCCGCTGGCGGGAATGGTCGGCGGCGTGGCGGTGGCCCTGCTGGTCCTGACGCTGGCGCGCGACTGTTCGCGGCCGCGCTTTATTTTAATTGGCATCGGCGTCTCCTGGACCCTGGCGGCAGCGGTCGGCATCTTTATGACCACCGCCGACGTTCGCGACGTGCAGACGGCGATGATCTGGCTGGCGGGCAGCCTGCAGGCCGCGACCTGGCCGCTGCTGGCGGTGGCCTTTTGCTGGGCGCTGCCCGGGGCCATCATCCTGTTCTGTACCGCCCGGGCGGCGGACGTGGCGCTGCTGGGCGACCGGACCGCCATCGGCCTCGGCGTACGTCTGCAGCAGCTGACGATGCTGCGCTTTTTCGCGCCGGTGCTGCTGACCTCGGCCAGCGTCTCCTGCGTCGGCAGCCTGGGTTTTGTGGGCCTGATGGCGCCGCATATGGCGCGTTTTGTGCTGCGCGGCGGCCAGGTATCGCTGCTGTGCGGCAGCGCGCTGATTGGCGCCTTGCTGGTGCTGGTAACCGATACCCTTGGCCGGCTGGCGTTTGCCCCGCTGCAGATCCCGGCGGGGATTGTCATTGCCCTGGTGGGCTGCCCATTCTTTGTTGTCTTGCTCTGGCGTCGCCGTGATGCCCTTTAACCAGGAAGGTATTATGCGTTGGTTCGTCTCATTGCTGCTGTTGCTGACGGGGGCCGTCAGCGCCGCCGCCCCACAAACTCAAACTTTCACCGATGATTTAGGCCGCACGGTCACCGTCCCACTGCATCCGCAGCGCATTGTTTCGATGCACGATCTCGATATTACCATTCCGTTGATTGAGCTCGGGGTGCCGCCGATCGCCAGCCACGGCCGGACGCGCCCGGACGGCAGCCACTATCTGCGCGCCAGCGCCCAGCTCACCGGTGTCGATTTCGACAACAGCGATATCCGCTTTATTGGCACCGCCGATATCGATCTGGAAGCGGTAGCCGCCGCAAAGCCGGATCTGATTATCACCGAGCCCAGCCGCCATGTGTCAGTGGAGCAACTGGAGAAGATTGCCCCGACGGTGAGCATCGACCATCTGCAGGGTAGCGCCCCGGAGATTTACCGCAAGCTGGCGCAGCTAACCGGCACCCAGCCGCGGCTGGCGATCCTTGAGCGCCGCTATCAGGAACAAATCAAACAGCTGAAAGCGATGGTCAACCCACCGCAGTACAGCGTCTCCGTGATCCAGGCGAACAACGGCAAGGTCACGGTGCATCATTCGTATCATGCGCTGGGCTGGGTGCTGCGCGACGCCGGGTTCCGCTTTCCGCCGCTGATTGAGCGGATCCCCGACGGTCAGCGCATTGACGTCAGCGCTGAACAGTTGCCGGAGCTGGACGCCGATTTTGTCTTCGCCACCTGGCGGTCGGATACCGGCGGTAAGCCGCAGGATGAGCTGCAGGCGATGGAAGGCGTGATGCCCGGCTGGTGCGACTTTATGCGCGCCTGCCGCACCGGGCACTATATTTTGCTGCCACGGGAAGAGGTGATCTCTAACTCCTACGCCGCGCTGTCTCTGATGGTGGCCCAGGCGCAGTCGCATATTGCCGGCAGGCCCATCCCGGCGGAGGCCAAATGAAAAGCGCGGTAAAAAAAGAGAAGGGCAAAGTCGACCTGTTCGGCGAACGCTATCGCGCCCGGGCGCACCAGCTTTCCCCCCGGCTACGGGCCGTGGTCAGCTATATCAACGACAACCGCGAGGTGGTGCTGGAGCATACGGCGATGGAGATCGCCACGGCGACCCAGACCTCCGACGCCACGGTGGTACGCGCCATCCAGGCGCTGGGCTTCGCCGGGCTTCGCGAGCTTAAGCAGACCATGGAGCGCTGGTTCGGCACCTCGGTCACCTCGGCGGAAAAGATGCGCTCGACGGTCACGGCGCTCTCCAGCGACGTCAACTCCAGTATTGATTTTGTGCTTGAAGGCCATCAGCGGGTCTGCGAGGTCCTGTCGCGGGCCGACAACCGCGCGGCGGTGGCCCAGGCGGTGGCATTGCTCAGCGACGCGCGACAGGTAGGGATCTTCGGCATCGGCGCCTCGGGGATCCTCGCCGAGTACACCGCCCGGCTGTTCAGCCGCATTGGCCTGCCGGCGTATGTGATGAACCGCACGGGCTTTAGCCTCGCCGAGCAGCTTATCGGCCTGCAGCGCGGCGATGTGCTGATCATGATGGGGCAAAAATCCCCCCATCGTGAAGGGATGACCACCCTGCGCGAGGCGAAGCGGCTGGGTATTCCGACCATCCTGCTGACCCAGGCGGTGGACTCGCGCTTCAGCCAGGAGGCGCAGGTGGTGATCGACGTCCCGCGCGGCGGGGACAGCAGCCGGATGCCGCTGCACGGCACGGTGCTGGTCTGCCTGGAGATGATTGTCCTGTCGGTGGCCTCCACCACGCCACAAAAAACGGTGAAATCCCTGAAACGAATCAACGACCTGCACCGGGCCATCGGTAAATCCGGCGGTAAACGGGCCAGTTGATAAGATAATTCACCAGCGGGAAGGTTTCCGGTTGCATACAAAAGTCAGTGTGTGTATTTTTATGCAAAATAAATGCATAAAAAGGATATCTCATGGTCAAGAATTTGCTCAAAGCGTGTTTCATGATGGCCGCGCTGACGGCAGCCGGACAGGCGGCTGCGGAAACCTACACCGTCGGTTCCGGCGGCACCTACCGGCCGTTTGAATTTGAAAACAGCCAGAAACAGCTGGAAGGTTTCGACATCGACATCATCAAAGCCATCGCCAAAGCCGAAGGCTTTGACGTCAAGCTGGTCAATACCCCATGGGAAGGCATCTTCGCCACGCTGAACACCGGCGACCGCGACATCATCATCTCCGGGATCACCATCACCGATAAACGTAAACAGATGGTCGATTTCTCCGCGCCGTACTTCCCGGCCGAGCAGTCGATCGTCGTCGCCCAGGACTCGCAGGTGGATTCGCTGGCGGCCCTGAAAAACGAGAAGGTCGGGGTGGTGAACTCCAGCACCGGCGATATCGTGGTCTCTGAGGTGCTGGGCAAAAACAGCACGGCGATCAAGCGTTTCGATAATACCCCGCTGATGCTCCAGGAGCTGTTTGAGGACGGCGTCAGCGCCGCGGTTGGCGACGTCGGGGTGGTGAAGTACTACATCAAACAGCACCCGGAGAAGCAGTTCAAGCTGGTGCCGGATGCCAAATTTGAGCGTCAGTATTTCGGTATTGCGGTGGCGAAAGGCAACAGCGAACTGCTGGGCAAGATCAACGCCGGGCTGCAAAAGATTGTTGCTGACGGGACTTACGCCAAAATCTATAAAACCTGGTTCGACGACAACGTGCCGACGCTGCCAGCGCAATAATCCACCTTTTTCAGTGACCACGGCTATCGCCCAGGCGATAGCCGTATTTTTTAGGGAAGGACTATGACGGGATTCCGTTGGGAGATCATCGAGGAGTACGGCCCGCTGTTTGTGGACGGCGCCCTGATGACGATTAAATGTACCATTATCTGCGTGATCCTCGGGACGCTGTGGGGGTTAACTCTCGGTCTCGGGCGGATGGCGAAGGCCGAGCACGGGCCGTGGAAATATATTCTCCGCTACCTGGTGCAGTTTCCGGTGCGTTTTTACGTTAGCGCCTTCCGCGGTACGCCGCTGTTCGTGCAGATTATGGTGGTGCACTTTGCGCTGGTGCCGCTGTTTATCAACCCGCGCGACGGCCTGCTGGTGACCAGCGGCCTGATGAGCGCTGACTTTGCCCGCGAGCTGCGCGCCAGCTACGGGGCGTTCCTCTCCTGCATCGTGGCGATCACCCTTAACGCCGGAGCCTATGTGTCGGAGATTTTCCGCGCCGGCATCCAGTCGATCGACAAAGGGCAGATGGAGGCCTCCCGCGCGCTGGGCATGCCGTGGTGGAAAACCATGCGCAAGGTGATCCTGCCGCAGGCGTTTCGCCGCATTCTGCCGCCGCTGGGCAACAACGCCATCGCCATTGTTAAAGACTCGTCGCTGGCTTCGGCGATTGGCCTGGCCGATCTGGCCTACGCCGCGCGCACCGTCTCCGGCGCCTACGCCACCTACTGGGAACCCTACCTGACCATCTCCCTGGTCTACTGGGTGATCACCTTCCTGCTGGCGCAGCTGGTTAACCGTCTGGAAAAGAGGTTTGGCAAAAGTGATTCACATTAATAACTTACATAAGCTCTTCGGCGACAGCCACGTGCTGCGCGGCATTAGCTGCGATATTAAACCGCAGGAAGTGGTGTGCATCATCGGCCCGTCCGGCTCGGGAAAAAGTACCTTCCTGCGCTGCATGAACGCCCTGGAAACGGTCAGCGAAGGCGAGGTGGTGGTTAACGGCTTTGCCGCCCACGACCGGACCACCGACCTCAACAAGATGCGCGAAAGCGTCGGCATGGTGTTCCAGCGCTTTAACCTGTTCCCGCATATGACGGTGCTGGAAAACCTGATTATGGCGCCGATGAATCTGCGCAATATGCCGCGCCAGCAGGCGGTCGACCTGGCGGAAGCCTTGCTGGCGAAGGTGGGCTTAAGCGATAAGCGCGACGCCTGGCCCTCGAGCCTGTCCGGCGGCCAGCAGCAGCGGGTAGCCATCGCCCGTGCGCTGGCGATGAAGCCGTCGATTATGCTGTTCGATGAGCCCACGTCGGCGCTGGATCCGGAGCTGGTGGGCGACGTGCTGGAGGTGATGAAAAACCTCGCCAGCGAGGGGATGACCATGGTGATCGTGACCCACGAAATGGGTTTTGCCCGCGAAGTGGCCGACCGGGTGATCTTCATCGACCAGGGCGTGATTCAGGAAGAGGGCAAGCCGGGGCAGATCTTTAGCGCGCCGAGCAACCCACGCACCGCCGCGTTCCTCAGCAAGGTGCTGTAAACCGAGCGGGCTGAAACAATGTCATCTGTGAGGCGTTCTATAGGCTATGACATAGAGAGTAGAAGGGAAGAGAGTTAAAACACGCTGAGAATAGCGAGGGAGAGAGTTTAGGACATAAGAAAGGCCGCTCTTTGGCGGCCTATATGATTTAATGTAAATATGCTGTTAGAGTCTGGTTTATTACTGGGTCTATTGTGCTTCAGAGCGTGGCCATTACCGTAGTCCATATAACCACATGAGCCGCCATCAAGCTAATTTTCATTGCACTTTCAATAATTCACCATGCCGGATGTTTTTTTACGATTTGCAAAGAATTCAACCACCAGGCCGCACACTGATATTCCCCAGCAATAAGGGCTAGCAAAAGAGGCCATCATCAGCAGCGCCTGAAGCAGCCACGTAGAATTGAAAAGGGTTCATCTTAATCGCCTAGTATGATTGCGTTAAATTCAGGATCATGCCATAAATCTTCAGGGTCACGCTTACGAAAGCGAGGATGATTAAATACAGCACCTACTTTACGTTCATGCGCAATCCGTCTATCACGCTGTTCTTTGGTTTCCAGTTCATTAACTGGCGTTACTACGTATTCTTCATATGGTGAAGTCATTACTTAAATCACCCCAGCCATTAAACAGCAAAGCGCGATAAAGCCGAACACTGAAAGGATAATGTTTAGCGTCTGCTTACTTTGCTGGCGCTCTCTGAATGCCTCCAGTGTGGTGATCTCAATATCTTGCCAATCCTGATATGTATCAAAAATCGCCATATTCTTACCCTGATACATTCCCTCCGCTACTACGTATCCCTGCTTTAGCATCACTTCATAGTAACTTACATGGGGATTCATCACGCCGGGTACAATGTTAGCCTCTGCTACTGCTTTAGCTTCCCGGATTTTTTCTAAATCTTCCTGCATGATCAGGCCTTATTGTTCACTGTATTGTTGATAGTGATAGGCGCTTGTGTAGGAGCTACCACATGCATTGTATTACTTGCGTTAGCGTCTGGATGTGTTGGATCTGGCTGTGTATTCACTGTAACCGCTGTGTCTAAATCCCACGCAGCGCCAGTGATAAGATCAACGCCACCACATACAATCAACCCGCAAGCAATATCACCCCAGAGCCAGCCGTTCAGATTGTCTGTTACTGTGCCAGAGGTTATAGGGGCTGAGTCTGTACGCTGGAGTGTCACAGAATAGGGCGCATCGCCACGCTTGAGGTTTACCGTTGTAGGTGCAACGCCTGTACTGACTACTTCACCATCACCATTTCTAATCGTGTACATTGCCGGGGCATTAGTCTTAATGGCTACAGGCTGTGTTTTACCATCCACTATTAGCGCACAGCCAGAAAGTGACATAGCAGCAACAATAGCAGACAGCGCTACACAGATAGATTTGGTTTTCATTACAAGTGCATTCCTATTGATTGGATTAAATTGCTTTCTTAAAAAGTTTTGACTGATAATTACTACGTGCTTTTAGTAGCGCTTGAGTGTCTTTACTTTTCCATTCGCTTAGCTTAGCCGCTAGGGTAATACCCGCATTAAGTTCCATTTGATATTTAGTCTCGAACCAGAGCGGGGGATAATGATTAATAGCAAATACCCCCTTTATGGTGAGATCCGTAGCCACCGTGGATATGTTCGCCCCTCGGACAAGCAAAGGCACCAGTAGCCACACAGAACAGAAGAACAGCTAATAAAGTTTTCATTGCCACACGCTACCGTCTTTATTAAGAGAGATCAGGGGGGTGCATTCTAGTTTTGCCGTTCTCCCGTCCTTCATAATGATCTCATAGCGGAATATATAATAGTTAACTGTCCAATCACCGATCTTTTCATCATAGGCCGCTGCTTTATCTTCTGGAGTCTGGTCAACATTAATCAGGCGCGCCCTGTGCTCTGTATCCCATCCATTAGGGTTAGCATCAGGCTTGTTAGCGTCTTGTGTCCAAGTGAGAACACCTATTTGTTGCCATCCATCGCCCTGAGCCATTCCGCTAGTCATAAGGCCATTGCCTAATTCTTTAATATCGGTTTTGCTGTCAACGCTGCATTGCATTGTGTCAGTGTGAGCGCTGGCACCAAAGGAAGCTAAAAGGGCTACAGCCAATAAAATCTTTTTCATCTTAAACACCTCTAACATAATGGGTTAGATAATCTGTATCGCTAAAATCTGGTGAACGTTTACCATCACGTAAATATTCATCTACCTGAGTAGAGCTAATTACCTTTATGCAATCCGTTTGATCAACGTATTTTTCTTTTCTGCAATAAATATTTTTCGTTTTAGTGTGATAAAACGTTTCTATTTCTGGATCGTTGTATAAACCCTTTAGCTGGTAATCAGCGCCAACTTTTATAAAATCGTAGTCATTATCACCGTCTACATGAGAATGATAATGAAGCTCCGGTATAATATTTATTTGCCTCTCCTGCTGCTGTACTGGCGCTGAGTATTCAGGAGGAGGCGTATAGCCACCGGGACGCATAGAAGCCGCCCTAGCTCCACACAGAGAGCCATCTTTAGCTACCTGATCTGGATAGTCGCAACGGTTAGCCTGTGCGCCAAAAGAAGCCAGCACAGCAAGAGCAATGATCAGCTTTTTCATTATTCGCCAGCCTTGAAGGAGTTCACAGAGCAAAGGTGATTACCACGGCTATCAAGCAAGCGGAAAGTAGCAGCACCATCAACGCCCGTTTGCATCAGGGTTAATCTGTCTTGAGCATCTACAGGGAGAATCTCATCAGAGGAAGTTTTAATACCAGTCAAATAACGGTTAAAAACACTAACGCCAGTTTGAGCGGTTTCTTGTACTCCCCCTGAGAAAAGATAAGTTTCCCTCCCTTTTATTAAATAGAAAGCATCTTTAGTGTCTATTAAAGACAGATTAACTCCAGCGCAATTTAAGCTATAGACATTAGCGTTAACTACCACAGGCGCAAATAGAGCCAGTGCAATAAATAATTTTTTCATTTCTCAACATCCACCGATACGAGTAGCACACAGGAATAATACTGCGTTAGTTGTACGTTGCAGTGTAGCTTCTTCACTAGCCGCTTAAAGTGTGAGCAGCCAAAGCTGTAATAAACAGCCTATTCATTTTAACTTTCTCCGAATTAAATCAATTACGCCAAGCGCTAACCATATTAAATTGAACCATAACACTATGAACAACTTGCTTTAGCTTGCCCTGCGTAGTGCTATAGGCCAACCTTTGACCTGCAAAGATTACCCACATAGCAGCGTTAAAAGTGATTTTAAAGTAGCAAGGGAAATCATCTCCTTTAATCACTGTCTATACGTCTGAAACGTCAGTAGGACATACAACATTATCAACTACTTTAATTATGGATTTCTTATTGCTCAGCTGAATGTTGAACATTTCTTTAACACTGTTGTTCAAAGAATGGGCATTCAAGTTAGTGATAGTGGAAAATCCTATTAACCTCATGTTTGTTGTTCGTTATTACTGCTGTGTGATGAATTATCCTAGGGACATTCTAATAGGGCCACTACTATTGAGATGATTCTTATGTAATGCGCACAAATACATTAAGAATTTATATTTATGATCAGGCTTGCCCATCATTTCATATTGATATATTCATGCCGTTTATGAAATTAACATAACAGTACAATTAAGTGTATTTAACGGTTACATTCAAAGCATTTAATGTAGTGTACACATGTGATTACTCAGCATGCATGTAATACATGCGTAGAAGTAAATGAGATGTGATTAATGCGCCGTAGTTATTTACTTTACTCTGTAAAAACGATGAAAAGGAAAGAAAAGTAAAAAACAGCTATTGCTAGCTAATACATACGTTTAATAGCTTTACATCACATAGCTGTATAAATTTCTGCAAAACGAACCATTCACTTTTCCTGCGCTGCATGAATGCCCTTGAGACGGTCAGCGAAGGCGAGGTGGTGGTTAACGGCTTTGCCGCCCACGACCGGACCACCGACCTCAACAAGATGCGCGAAAGCGTCGGCATGGTGTTCCAGCGCTTTAACCTGTTCCCGCATATGACGGTGCTGGAAAACCTGATTATGGCGCCGATGAATCTGCGCAATATGCCGCGCCAGCAGGCGGTCGACCTGGCGGACGCCTTGCTGGCGAAGGTGGGCTTAAGCGATAAGCGCGACGCCTGGCCCTCGAGCCTGTCCGGCGGCCAGCAGCAGCGGGTAGCCATCGCCCGTGCGCTGGCGATGAAGCCGTCGATTATGCTGTTCGATGAGCCCACGTCGGCGCTGGATCCGGAGTTGGTGGGCGACGTGCTGGAGGTGATGAAAAACCTCGCCAGCGAGGGGATGACCATGGTGATCGTGACCCACGAAATGGGTTTTGCCCGCGAAGTGGCCGACAGGGTGATCTTCATCGACCAGGGCGTGATTCAGGAAGAGGGCAAGCCGGGGCAGATCTTTAGCACGCCGAGCAACCCACGCACCGCCGCGTTCCTCAGCAAGGTGCTGTAAACCGAGCGGGCTGGCGCCAGGCCAGCCCGCTGAGCATTCTGGGTGTATTGACGAAGCTTTTAATCATCCGCGCAAACATTGACTGGGCTCATATATCCCGCGATAACCCCTTTGTTAATCTCAGGGTGCCGATGAGGACTTCTCCAGGAAAATAACGTTGGAAATCTTTTTTTAACCCACTGAAAAATAGCGATTAACTATTTTTTATACGCCAAAAATCATGGTCCGTTAATAACGGACTCGGTTTCGTATGGGTTAAAAAAGGTACGTTATGACAGTTACATGGACGGTCACGCCCGTGGGGTATCAGCACATTGCCAAACGCTGCCCCGCCTGCAATGTAAAACGCGACTTCGCGCCTTCCGGCGCCATCCGGGTGAATTCGCAAAAGAAGCTGCTGGATATCTGGAGCATCTATAAATGCACGCGCTGCGATTACACCTGGAATATCGCCCTGTTTTCCAGGCTGCACGTCAGCAAGATAAACCGTAAACTGCTTCAGCGTCTGATGCAGAACGATGCAGCTATGGTTCACTATTATGCCGCTGACCTCGCGACGCTGAAGCGCAACCGCGCCGAGCCGTCGGGGCAACCTGATTTTCGTATTCACGAGCAATGGTCGGTAACGCTGATGGCATGTCAGCGGATAACGGTGCGCGTCAGCGTCAGTCAGCCATTTCGCATCAGCCTGCTATCAATACTGAAAAAACAGCTCAAGCTGAGTACGGCTGAAATCCGGTGGTTGGTCGCGACAGGGCATATCGAGGGTATTCCACTAAAACAGCTCAAGACGAAAAAGCTGAAGGCGATGGAATATCATTTTCAGCTGGCGGCGGAAACGCTGTATGCGCGACGCCGAATTGTGCTTAAGCGGCACCGTAGCTAACCCGACGGCTCAGAAAATCCGCCGTGCTTGAGCTGCTGGCTATTCCATTTTCGGTGAAATAAGGACGGCGAAGTTGGCCGTCCTGACTCCCTTACCTCCGCCTGAAAAAGTCACCTCCGCTGCAGCCATTCAATCTGCAGACGCATAATAAACAAACGCCAGCTTATTGCCGTCGGGATCGCGGACGTAGGCGCTGTGAAAACCGTCGCCATACTGCGGCCGGTGACCGGGAGCGCCTTCGTCATGTCCGCCGAGTTGCAGGGCGAGGGCATGCAGTTCCGCAATATGTGCGATGGAGCGGGCATTGAGCGCCACCATCGTTCCATTGCCCACCCCGGCAGGCTGCTGGTCAAAGGGAGTGCCCACGCACAGGCCGCAGGTGTGGTTGCCATTGAAGGTGCCCCAGGACGCTCCCTGTTCGTTACGGCCGGCTTTGACGTGTCCCAGCAGCGCCATTAACGGGTCATAGAACTTGATGGCGCGTGGCAGGTCATTGGTTCCCAGCATAATGTATGAAAACATGATGTCCTCCTGGAGCAGGTTTGATGGCGTAAAACCTCAGCCTGGTTGCTGGCGAGCGGGCTGGCGCCAGGCCAGCCCGTCAGGACTACCGTGCGGACTCCGTCGCCTCGTCCATCTCCTCTTCCTGCTCACTGGCAAGCAGGGTTTTCTCGTTTTTGCATAGACATTGAATCAACAGGAACAGCACGCCGCTGGCCACCAGGGTGACGATCAGGCCATCGTAGCCGGTGATGCCGATCAGCATGCCGCTGACTACCGGCCCGGCGACGCTGCCGGCGGACCAGAAAAAGCCGAACAGGGCGTTAATCATAATCAGCTTCTGCCCATTGAAGGTTTTCCCCGCCCGCACCAGCGACAGGGTATAAAGCGCGCCCGCGGCGGCGCCCAGCAGCAGGCAAATGGCCATCAGCTGAATGCGCGAGCCGAGCATCAGCGGCAGGGCCAGCAGCGACAGGCTGAAGACTACCGCGCAGGACAGATGCACGCGGCGAATGCCGACCCGGTCAGCCAGCCAGCCGAGCGGGGTCTGGAACATCGCATCCCCGGTGAGCACCACGGTGACCAGCAGCACCGCCATCCCTTCATTCAGCCCTTTGTCCATGCCGTACAGCGGCAGCAGGGCAAGGATGCTGGCGTCAAAGAAGGCGAAGCAGAAGACCCCGGAGGCAAGTACCGGCAGGAAAGCGCCGAGGCTGCGCCAGCTGGCGCGCTCCCCAAGGCTTTCGCGGGTGCCAGTGGGCAGATGGCGCAGCATCAGCAGGCAGACGGCGGTGACCGCGACGATCGCCATCAGCGCCGAGGCCTGCCAGGCGGGGCCGACGGAGATCAGTAACGGCCCGGCCAGCTGGCAGCCGGTAAAGGCCGAGGCGTAGATGCCGGTGAGGGTGGCGCGCTGGCTGCCCGCCGCGCCGCCGGTGATCCAGCTTTCGCCCAGCACGATAATGACCCCGGAGGCCAGGCCGGTCAGCAGGCGCGGCAGCAAAAGCAGCGTCATATCGGTGGTCATGCATGAGGCGATGGTCGCCAGCGCCAGCAGGATCAGACTGCCGCTCAGCAGCACGCCCATTTCAACGCGCCGGCACAGCGCAGGAGAGAGGAAAGAGGAGATCATCATGCCGGCGGGCGGCAGGGCGGCCAGCAGGCCGACGTACAGCGGCGCGATCTGCTGCTGCGCCAGCTCAAGACTGATTAACGGCACCGTATAGCCGGTGATAAATCCCACGAGCGACGCGGCCATGATCATCGCCAGCGTGGGGGCAAGACGATTCTGGTCTGGGTTAAACATTTTATTTCCGATGAAGGAGAGGTCAGTAGTGGATCCTTCGGCAAATTGCCGTCCTGAGTTGCATAATAATTAATCGCCTGGCCGTTGTCACCGTTGAAATCACTACCAAAAAAGGACCGCCGGGCGGCGACAGGGCTGTACGCCGCGCCGCCGCCGCATTTCGTGACGTTGTCAGCGTGTTAACGACAGGATATAACGGAGGGAGCGGCAGCGACCCGACGTCGGTGAGCGACGGGGAAAAAACGCGACGCATGACCGATTATTCAGCATTACGCTATGCAGGAAAGGAGTAATACATGGCCGTATCGCCGTCACTGATCGCCGAAGCCGTTGGCTGGCGACGTGAATTTCACGCCGCGCCTGAGCTCGGATATCAGGAGCAGGAGACCTCGCGCCGCGTTGCGGAGCTGCTGGCCTCGTTTGGGCTGCAGGTACACCGCGGGCTGGCCGGCACCGGCGTCGTGGCGACGCTGGAAAACGGTCCCGGGCCGGTCATCGGCCTGCGCGCCGATATGGACGCCCTGCCGATCACCGAGCTGGGGAGCGTCAGCTATCGCTCGCGCCGTCCCGGGGTGATGCACGCCTGCGGCCACGATGGACACACCGCGATGCTGCTGGCGGCGGCCGCCCATCTGGCGCAGACCCGCCAGTTCAGCGGCACCGTCCACTTTGTCTTCCAGCCGGCGGAAGAGAACCTCGGCGGCGCGCGCAAAATGGTGGAAGAGGGGTTGTTCGAGCGCTTCCCGATGGACGCCATCTACGCGCTGCATAACTGGCCGGGGATCCCCCTTGGTGAAGTGGCGCTCAGCGATGGCGCGATGATGGCCTCGCTGGACGCCTTCGAGATCACCCTGCGCGGAAAGAGCTGTCATGCGGCGATGCCGGAGAGCGGGGCCGATCCGATCGTCGCGGCGGCGCAGCTGATTATGGCGCTGCAGACCATTCCTTCCCGCCGCCTGTCGCCGCAGGATTCCGCGGTGGTCAGTATCACCCAGATAAACGGCGGCGAGGCGATCAACGTCCTGCCGGACACCGTGGTGCTGCGCGGTACCTTCCGCTGCCTGAGCAATCGCGTTCGCGCCCGCGTGCGTGAGCTTATCGAAAGCTATGTGGCGACCCAGCCGCAGGTGTCCGATGTGCAGGGTGAGATTAGCTGGTTCCCGGGCTATCCGGTGACCAAAAACCATGCGCAGCAGGCGCAGCAGGTGCGCGAGGTGGCCGTCGCCACCCTCGGCGCGGAAGCCGTGCGCTGGAACCAGGCGCCGTCGATGGCCTCCGAAGATTTTGCCTGCATGCTGGAGGCCTGTCCGGGAGCCTATTTCTGGATAGGCACCGACGGCGAAACCCCGTCGAAGCCGCTACATAACGCCAGCTATGACTTTAACGATGCGCTGATTAGTCCCGGGGTGGCCATGTGGGTGGCGCTGGTGGAGGAACAGCTGCCAGCGGCGTAACCCACCGGCAGCGGCAGAGGGAGCGCGGCGCGCTCCCTGAGGTCAGACGTCGGCGGCGGCTTTCAGTCGCGCCTTCATATCGCTGTAGGCCGTCCAGGCGTAGCGCTCCGCCCATTGCTGGTCGGCTATCGCTTCCACTTTCACCGCACAGTATTTGGTTTCCGGTGTTTTGGAGATCGGATCGAGGTTATCCTGGGTCAGCTCATTGCAGGCGCCGACCCACCACTGATAGGTCATATAGACCGCCCCCGGATTGATGCGATCGCTGAGGTCGGCGCGGGTGATCACCTTCCCGCGTCGGGAGCTGACCCACACCAGCTGTTTGTCAGCGATCCCCAGTCGTTGCGCATCCAACGGATTCATCTGCACCCGTCCCGGCTCGTCGGCCAGCGACTGCAGCGCGGCACAGTTGCCGGTCATTGAGCGGCAGGAGTAATGCCCGACTTCCCGCACGGTGCAGAGCACCAGCGGCCACTCGTCATCCGGGCGCTCCGCCGGCGCGCGCCAGGCGGTGGCGAACAGCTGTCCTTTACCCGATGGGGTGTCGAAGCGGTTGTCTTTATACAGCCACGGCGTGCCGGGGTGGTCGAGGGTCGGGCACGGCCACTGGACATGGCCCATATCGCCCATTTTCTCCCAGGTCACGCCGTAGAACAGCGGGCAGAGTTCGCGCATCTCGTCCCAGATCTGCTGGTTGTTCTCATAGTGCATCGGATAACCCATTTCGCTGGCCAGCAGGCTAATGATCTCCCAGTCGCGCTTCACATTCCCCGCCGGAGGGATCGCCTGTTCAAACCGCTGGAACCCGCGGTCGGCGCAGGTGAATACGCCGCCGTGCTCGCCCCAGGAGGTGGCCGGCAGCAGGACATCGGCAATTTCCGCCGTTTTGGTCATGAAGATGTCCTGCACCACCACAAAGTCCAGCGCCTCGATGCCTTTGCGCACCAGGCCGAGGTCGGCTTCGGTCTGCAGCGGATCTTCACCCATGATGTAGTAGGCTTTGATCTCGCCGGTCAGCGCTTTATGCGGCACCTCGGTGATGCGGGTGCCGACCTGGTCATCCATCAGCGCCGGGTCGACACCCCAGGCGGCGGCGAATTTCTCCCGCACGGCGGGGTCGGTGACCTCCTGATAACCCGGGAACAGGTTCGGCAGCACGCCCATATCGCAGGCGCCCTGCACGTTGTTTTGCCCGCGGACCGGCCCCACGCCGACGTTCGCCCGCCCCAGGTTACCGGTGAGCAGCGCCAGGCTTGCCAGAGCGCGCACCACGTCCACCGCCTGGCCAAACTGGGTGACGCCCATACCCCACATAATAGTGGCGGAAGGGGCCGAGGCGAAGATGCGCATCGCCTCACGGATCGCCTGCGCGCTGACCCCGACAATCGCTTCCACCGCTTCCGGGGCATAATCCTTCACCGCTTCGCGGTAAGCATCCAGCCCTTCGGTATAGCGTTCGACATAGGCTTTGTTGTACAGCTCCTCCTCCAGCAGTACATAGCCGAAGGCATTCACCAGCGCCATGTTGCTGCCGTTGTTGAGCTGCAGATGACGGTCGGCAATGCGCGCGGTTTCAATGCGCCGCGGATCGCAGACGATGATTTTGGCGCCGTTTTCCCGGGCTTTGATCACCCGGCGGGCGACGATCGGATGGGAGTCGGCGCAGTTGTAGCCAAAGACCAACAGGCATTTCGAGTTTTCGATGTCGCTGATCGAGTTGCTCATCGCCCCATTGCCCAGCGCCTGCTGCAGCCCGGCGACAGAGGGGCCGTGGCAGACGCGGGCGCAGCAGTCGACGTTATTGGTGTTGAGCACCGCGCGGGCGAACTTTTGCATCACATAGTTGGTTTCGTTGCCGGTGCCGCGCGAGGAGCCGGTGGTCATGATGGCGCGCGGGCCATGCTTCTCTTTGATCTCCCTGAGCTTGCTGGCGGTATAGCGAATCGCCTCCTGCCAGCTGACCGGCGTGAAGGCGCCGCCTTTCTGGTAGCGGATCATCGGTTGTTTGAGACGGGGCGTCAGGAGCTGCGTGTCGTTAAGAAAATCCCAGCCGTAGTAGCCTTTCAGGCACAGCTGGTTCTGGTTGGTGACGCCGTCGGCGGCTTCCGCGCGAATGATTTTATTGTTGTCGACAACCAGTTTAAGTTTGCAACCCGCCCCGCAGTAGGGGCACACGCTCGTGATTTTTTTCATCAGTAACAGACCTGTTAACAGTGAACAGAGGATCGCTGTCGCGCCGGGCCCGACGGGCAACGATCGCGGTAACGCCTGGTCGTGATGCAGACGCAGGCCTGCTGCGCTATGCAGGTCTTGTGCCAGAATTTAATTTGTTGATTTACATGTGAAAATTAAAATGGTGTGATGACGGGAACGTGACCTCGTCACTAATGACGATGACGATGACGCAGAGCGCCGACGTCAGACGCTCTGCGGGGGTAAACGCGGCTAGGCGAGAGGGCGGCAGCGGTCGAAGTGCGATTCGCTCAGGCCGACGTCGCGCGCGGCGGCGCAGATAGCCTGCCAGCTGCCGGCATCCAGCGGGATCCCCTGCGCCAGCCGCGCTTCGCGGTTGGCGGCCTCCCATTCGCCGGGCGCCAGCACCGGGGCATCGGCATCGTGCGGCGACTGCTTGCACCATGCGATAAAGGCCTCCGTCTGCGCCTGGCTGTCCGGGGCATCGAACGCGTCCGGGCGCAGGATCACCGTGGTCATGCAGTTAAAGATGGCGTCGACGCTGGTCTGCAGGCTCTCCTGATGGGTGGTTTGCCCCCCGGAGAGCGCGCCGCCGAGCACTTCGCACAGCGTCGCCAGGGCATAGCCTTTGTGCTGGGCGAAGGTGAGCAGGGCGCCCAGCGGCGAGGTCTGCATCACCGCCGGGTCGGTGGTGGGTCGGCCCGCGGCGTCGATCAGGCAGCCAGGGGCCACGGCTTCGCCTTTATGCCAGGCGACGCGGGTTTTACCAAAGGCGATGGCGCTGGTGGCGTAGTCCAGCAGCAGCGGCGGATGGCCCGCGCGGGGAAACACCACGCACAGCGGGTTAGTGCCGAAGCGGCTGTCCTTCCCGCGGAACGGGGCGACCATCGGGTCGCCAATCACGCTGACGAAGTGGATGGAGATCAGCCCGGCGGCGGCGCACTGCTCGGCCCAGTAGCCGATGCGCCCGACGTGATGCGCATTGCGCAGGGCGATTGCCGCCATACCATGCTGCTTCGCCTTTTCAATGCCTAACTGCATCGCTTCGTGGGCGACCACCTGGCCGAAGCCGGCGTTGCCGTCGAGGGTGACCACGGCGCCGGCGTCTTTGGTCACCGTGGCGTGGCGGTTGAGCTGCAGAAAACCACCGGCGTGGGATTTCACGTAGCTTGGGATCATCCCGACGCCGTGGGAGTCATGCCCGGCAAGATTGGCGGCGATCAGATGGTCTGCGACGAGGGTGGCTTCCCCTGAGGTACTGCCGAGATGGGTAAACAGTGAGACGACAAACTGATGCAGATCCGTCGCCAGAAAGCGGTGTCCTGTAGGCACTGATTCTCTCCTGTAGTCTGTTGTTATTTTGTTATGTTTGCCGTTTTATGCTGCGCCGCCAGGCGCAGAAGGTCAAGGGCGGCATCTCCCGGCGGAATGTCACTGCGTCTGTGTCTGCGTCAGGCGACAGGCGATAAAAAACGGGGCCGGGATCGCGTTTTAATTAACGCCATAAACACCACATTTTTAAATTCTGCCAGTGTCACAAAAGCCAGAAAAAAGCCATCCCCGGCGTTGCAAGGGGAGCTGATACCACTATATGTTAAATTTGTGTTTATTAATTGATGATTAAAGGTTGGTATCATGTATAAGAAAATAAGTGGTTTAGTGGTTTCACTGACGGCCGTTTTCGCCTGTGCCGCCTGGGCGGAGGTGCCTGCGGGCTATCCTGCGGATTATCAAAAAACGGTGGATGCCGCCGTAAAAGAGGGCAAGGTGGTTATTTATTCCACCACCGATACCAAAGCGGCCGGGCCGTTAATTAAAGGATTTGAAGCGCAATATCCGGGCGTAAAAGTCGAATATAACGACATGAACAGCACCGAGCTGTATAACCGTTATATCAGCGAGCAGGCCGCCGGGGGCGGCAGCGGGGACGTGGTGTGGAGCTCGTCGATGGATACCGCGCTGAAATTAGCTACCGAATACGCCGAACAATATGCCTCGCCGGAGGTGAAGCAATTACCCGACTGGGCGGTCTGGCAGCAGAAAGCCTATGGCACCACCTACGAGCCGGTGGTGTTTATCTATAACAAAAGGCTGATCCCGCAGAATGAGGTTCCGGATTCGCATACCGCGCTGGCAAAACTGATCGCCAGCCAGGCCGATAAATTTAAAGGCAAAGTCACCACCTACGACATCGAAAAATCAGGCCTCGGCTTTATGCTGGCGGTGCAGGACAGCCAGGCCGACGCGAACTATTTTACCGACCTGGCGAATATCGCCAAAGGCGGCCTGACGGTGCAGTCTTCCACCGGCACGATGATGGAGCGCGTCTCCTCTGGCGAAAACCTGATCGGCTATAACATTCTTGGCTCCTATGCCGAAGCGCGGGCGAAAAACGATCCCTCTTTAGGCATTGCCTATCCGAAAGATTACGTGCTGGTGCTCTCCCGCGTCTCGTTTATTAGCCAGGAGAGCGAACATCCCAATGCGGCAAAATTGTGGCTCGACTATGTCTTGTCGGAAAAAGGCCAGCAGATCCTCGCCAGCCAGGCGGATATTCCCTCTATTCGTCGCGATATTGAAGGTAAAAATGATATCGATGGTATGACCGCGCTGTTGGGCAAAGCGTTAAAACCGATCCCGGTCAACGAAACGCTGCTCGATTATTTACAGCCGCAAAAACGTCTGCAGTTTATTAAACAATGGCGCAGCGCCGCCGCGAAATAATCCTCCTTCGGGGCATCGCCGATGCCCCTTATTCACACCCGGCGGGTTTTTTCTCCTGGCCAAAGGGATGAACCATGAATGTATTACGCAGAAAGTGGCAGGGGCTGCCGCGCGGCGTGGTGGTGTGCATCACGGTGCTGGTGATTTATGTCCCACTGTTATTTATTGTGGTGCAGAGTTTTCTCTCCGCGCCATTCTTTTCCCGCTCCAAATCGTGGAGTCTGGAAGCGTTCGCCTTTATTTTTACCGACCCGGATTTTTATCTGGCGTTAAGGTCAGGTTTTATTCTGGCCTTTGGCCTGGTGATTATCGCCATTCCACTGGGCGGTATTTTGGCGTTTCTGATGGTGCGCACCGATTTACCCGGCCGGCGGATCATTGAGCCGCTGATCCTGGTGCCGATCTTCGTCTCGCCGATGGTGCTGGGCTTTGGCTACGTGGTGGCCGCCGGGCCGGTAGGCTTCTTTTCCCAGTGGGCGCAGCAGCTGATCGGCTTTGTGCCGTGGAATATCTACTCGATGTTCAGCATTGTGGTCATCGCCGGCTTAACCCACGTGCCGCACGCCTATCTCTATATCTCCTCGGCGCTGCGCAGCGTCGGCTCGGACGTGGAAGAGGCGGCGCGCACCGTCGGCGCCACGCCGCTGCAGGTGATGACCTCGGTGAGTCTGCCGATGGTGCGGCCATCCATTCTTTACGCCTGCGTGCTGCTCTTTTTCCTCGGTCTGGAAGTCTTCGGTCTGATGCTGGTGCTGGGCGACCCCGAGGGCAACATGGTGCTGGCGACCTATCTCTATAAGCTGACCAATAAGCTCGGCACCCCCTCCTACCATCTGATGGCGGCGGTGGCGGTGGTGCTGATCTGCATTACCATCCCGCTGGTGATGCTCCAGCGGCGACTGATGCGCACCGCCAACCGCTTTGTCACCATGAAGGGCAAGGCGTCGCAGGCGCGGGCGCTGCCGCTGGGCAAATGGCGCTGGGTGGCCGGGGCGGTGGTGGTGGCCTGGCTGACGGTGACCATCGGCGTGCCGCTGCTCGGCGTGGCGCTGCGCGCCTTTATCTCCAACTGGGGCGTCGGGGTGTCGCTGTTGGATGAGCTGTCGCTGGCGACGTTCCACAATATCTGGCAGCAGCCCAACCTGCTGCGGGCGATCGTCAACTCGATGGCTATCGGCATCGTCGGCGGCGCGCTGGCGGTGATCTGCTATCTGTTTGTCGGCATCGCCATGCACCGCAAAGCGGACAACGTCACCCGCTTTCTCGACTACAGCGTGCTGGTCCCGCGTGCGGTGCCGGGGCTGCTGGCCGGGCTGGCCTTCCTGTGGGTGTTCCTGTTTGTGCCGATGTGGCTCGATCAGTCGCTGAAGCACGGCTGGCTCTCGGCGCTGCCGGTGGCCGACTGGCTGCGGGAGCACCTTATCGTGCAACTGCGTGCCCTGCGCAACACCATCTTCAGCGTCTGGCTGGCCTACACCGTGGTATGGATGGCTTACGGCCTGCGGCTCATCTCTTCGACGCTGCTGCAGGTGGGCCCGGAGCTGGAGGAGGCGGCGCGCAGCACCGGCGCTTCCCGGGGGCAGATCACCCGCCACGTGACCGTCCCGCTGTCGCGCTATGGGCTGATTGGCTCCTGGCTGCTGATGTTCCTTATCTTTGAGCGTGAGTATTCCACCGGCGTCTATCTGCTGTCGCCGGGTACCGAAACCATCGGCTCGATGCTGGTGTCGCTGTGGGCGGCGGGGGCCATCGATATCGTCGCGGCGCTCTCCTTTATCAATATTCTGCTGGTGGTGATTGGCCTTGGTATCGCCCTGCGCTTTGGAGTGAAATTACATGATTGAGTTATCGGTAGAAAATCTGCATCTCACCTATGGCGACAACCCGGTGCTGAAGGGGGTGTCCATGACGCTTGGCCGGGGAGAGGTGGTGTCGCTGCTGGGGCCGTCGGGAAGCGGCAAAACCACGCTACTGCGGGCGGTGGCCGGGCTGGAAAAACCGACGAGCGGACGGATCGCCATCGGCAACCGCACGGTGTACGACGGCACGCCGCGCAGCGAGATCCCGGCCGAAGAGCGTAACCTGGGCCTGGTCTTTCAGTCCTATGCCCTGTGGCCGCACAAAACGGTGTTCGACAACGTGGCCTATCCGCTGAAGCTGCGTAAAGTGGCTGCGGGGGAGATAAAAGAGCGGGTGCAGCGCGTACTGGATCAACTGGGGCTGGGGCACCTCGGCAACCGCCATCCGCACCAGCTCTCCGGTGGCCAGCAGCAGCGGGTGGCCATCGGCCGGGCGCTGGTCTACAACCCGCCGGTGATCCTGCTGGATGAACCGCTCTCCAACCTTGACGCCAAACTGCGCGAAGAGGCGCGGGTGTTTCTGCGCGAGCTGATCATCAAGCTGGGCCTGTCGGCGCTGATGGTCACCCACGATCAGAATGAAGCAATGGCCATCTCCGATCGTATTCTGCTGCTGAACAATGGCGTCATTGAGCAGCAGGGGACGCCGCAGGAGATGTACGGCAGCCCGGCGACGCTGTTCGCCGCCGAGTTTATGGGCAGCAATAACCGTCTGCACGGTAAGGTGACGGCGCTGGAAAACGGTCGTGCGAGGGTTGAAGGCGCCAGCTGGACGCTGTGGGGTCGAGCGGGCGAGGGGGTCAGCGTTGGCCAGCCGGCGACGGCGGTGATCCGCGTCGAGCGCCTGCGTCTCGACGGCGCAGCGCAGGATAATAGCCTCCAGCTCCCGCTGCTGACCAGCATGTACCTCGGCGACCGCTGGGAGTACCTGTTCCGTACCGAAGGCGACGACTTTCCGCTGCGCGCCTACGGAACGGCGCTGCGCGATGCCGAACACTGCCATCTGACGCTCCCGGCGGAGGATGTGTGGATTTTTCCGCAGCGGTAACTACGCGAAGCCACGGAAGGCAAGCATCAGTACGTCGCGCTACGTTCAGGGTATGACAAAAGCGTTTTGCGCCTGGCTGCGAGGCGGGCAGGCCAGTAGGGTATATCGGTCCTGGTCAGCAGCAAGTCGACGGTGGTGATATGGGGACATACTTTTTCGTTTGATAAATGTTGATGCTGATGCGGGAACCCTGCGGAGTGCAATTATCGTAAATCTGGCGTTTTAATACGCCGCTAAACACAATATGCTGGTGTCTTCCCCACATGCGTGGGGGTGTTTCCTGCAGCGGGACATCATTTAGCGTGATGACATCGTCTTCCCCACATGCGTGGGGGTGTTTCTGTTAAGCATGGTTTTGTCAGAGTATATGGACTGTCTTCCCCACGTGTGTGGGGGTGTGTCTAAAAAAGAAAAACTCTCCGGTTCCCTGTTCGGGTCTTCACCACACGTGTGGGGCCTGTTTTCGTTTGATAAGGAAATTAAAATGAAAAGAGCCGAATTAGACGTTGTGGTTTTAGGTGAGGATTTACCGAATGAAGGGCTGGTAAAAGGAACGCTTGGTACGATTGTGATGGTTTTTAATACGCCAACAACTGGTTATCTGGTCGAGTTTTGCGACGAGAAAGGAAAAACAATCGCAATGCCAGTTTTATTCCCCGCCCAGCTAAAGCGCTATTTCACGATTGGTAACCTGAAGTCGCTGATGGTGGAAGGTAATTATCCCGTAGCCGACCCTGTAGACCCAGATGTCATGGCAGATTTAATGCACAAAGTCGCGCCTGTTGAATGGGAGGACAAGAAAAGAAGGGTCTATGAGGATATTCAACGACTATTGATTAGTCGGCCGGACTACGCGGATATGTTCAATATTATGGATGGGGGTGAGTACAATGGCATGACATTGTACAGCCTGGTGCAGGCAGAGAACGGTGAACCTGCATGGTCGAATATCTTTGTTCGAAACTTTGATACGCGTATTAACGACATCTATGTCGATCCGAACCTCAATGACAAAGTAGTGATTGGTGAAGAGGGCATGTCCGTGATTGTCTACAGCTTCACAGATGACCGTTTCGAAATCCGCGATAAAGTCTCCTCGGATTATGTCATTGAGTCACATACCCACTTCACTGGACTGTTGTCCGCCCTTATTGAGCCGGTCAGCTGAATCCGAGACATCCATACCTTCAGTGTTTCCCACGGACGTGGGAATTTTTTTCCGCTCGGCTTACCCCGCCAGATGGCACACGGCTTCAATATTATGCCCGTCTGGCGCAATCACAAAGGCGGCGTAGTAACTGGCGTGGTAGTTTGGCCGTAACCCCGGCGCGCCGTTGTCCTTTCCTCCGGCGGCCAGCGCCGCCTGCCAGAAGGCATCGACCTGCTCGCGGCTGTCGGCGCGAAAGGCAATGTGCAGCGGCGCTGGTTTTTCCGCACTTTGATAGAGGCATAGAGAAACATCGCCGCTGCCGGCCAGCTCTGCGCCGTAGGTCGGCTCGCCTTCGCCAACCAGCGTTACGCCAAGCGGGGCCAGGGCCTGTAAAAAGAACGTTTTGCTGGCGGCATAGTCGCTAGCGCCGAATTTCACATGATCGAACATATCTTCTCTTCTCCTGTGGATGGGGATCGCCAGCTGAACGCGTTAGCCGGGAAATAGATGCAAAATAGTTAACAACGGTTATTAACTTTTTTAACAGCTCAAAATGTTTAATTATTCCTAATACGAGTATTTACAGACGTTTAATCTGCCATGTACCATAAACAAAAAATAACATTTGTGATACAAGTCACTCTTTTATGGCGCATGGGTAAGCTCAGCGCGGTGTGAATGCCGCTGGTTTACCGCCTCAAGGTTATGGCAGCACCCTTCTCACGATGACATTCCGGTGAATTTCTCTCCGATTTCCCGCGTTTCGTTGAGAATCGTCTACTATCCAAACGATAACCCTATAAATGATATCGCCTCTGGCGATGTTTTATCCGACTTGCCGGGCCGGGCCAGACGCTAAGCGGTTTGAAAGCGCAATGGTATCGGTTCCAGCACGACATTCACTGGGTTTGTCTGCGACAAAAACAGTAATTTTCAATGACAGGAATGTGATGATGTCGAGCGAGAAAACCAACAATTCCAGGCGTGATTTCCTGGTGAAATCGATGGCGCTGATCCCGACGGTGGTGATCGGCGGCGCGGGAGCAGGGGCCATTGGCGTGGCCACCAGCGCGACCGCGCAGGCGGCCCCCGCGTCTGAGCCTGCTTCCGGGAACACGGCGGCGGCCAGCGACTGGAAGCCGCAGTTCTTCAACGATCGTGAGTGGGCGTTTATCAACGCCGCCGTCGCTCGCTTAATCCCGGCGGATGAACTCGGTCCCGGCGCCAAAGAGGCCGGCGTCCCGGAGTTTATCGACCGCCAGCTCAATACCCCCTACGCCACCGGCTCCATCTGGTATATGCAGGGGCCCTTTAACCCCGACGTGCCGAAAGAGATGGGTTATCAGCTGCCGCTGGTGCCTAAACAGATCTATAACCTCGGGATCGCTGATGCCGAGGCGTGGTGCCAGGACAAATATCATAAAACCTTCGCTGAACTGAGCAGCGAGCAGCAGGACGAGGCGCTCGGCCTGTGGGAATCCGGCAAAGCCGAGTTCAAACAGCTGCCGGCCTCGCTGTTCTTCACCTATCTGCTACAGAACACCCGCGAAGGGTTCTTCAGCGACCCGATCCATGGCGGCAATAAAGGCATGGTCGGCTGGACGCTGATTAATTTTCCCGGCGCGCGCGCCGACTTTATGGACTGGGTTGAACGGGGCGAACGCTACCCCTTCCCGCCGGTATCAATTAATGGGGAGAGGGCGTAATTATGGCCACCGTATTGAAAAAAACCGATGTCGCGATCGTCGGCTTCGGCTGGGTTGGGGCAATCATGGCCAAAGAGCTGACCGAAGCCGGGCTCAACGTCGTCGCGCTGGAGCGCGGCCCGATGCGCGACACCTGGCCGGATGGCGCCTATCCGCAGGTGATTGATGAGCTGACCTACAACATCCGCCGCAAGCTGTTCCAGGATCTGTCGAAAAGCACTGTCACCATCCGGCATAACACCAGCCAGCAGGCGGTGCCGTATCGCCAGCTGGCGGCCTTCCTGCCGGGTACCGGCGTGGGCGGCGCCGGGCTGCACTGGTCCGGCGTGCATTTCCGCGTCGATCCCATCGAACTGCGGATGCGCAGCCACTATGAAGAACGCTACGGCAAAAACTTCATTCCCCAGGATATGATCATCCAGGATTTCGGTGTCACCTACGACGAGCTGGAACCGTTCTTCGATAAAGCGGAAAAAGTGTTCGGCACCTCTGGGACCGCCTGGTCGATCAAAGGCAAGGTGGTCGGCAAAGGCCGCGGCGGCAACGCCTTCGCCCCGGACCGCTCAGACGACTTCCCGCTGCCGGCGCAGAAAAACACCTGGTCGGCGCAGCTGTTTGAAAAAGCGGCGCTGGAAGTGGGGTATCACCCCTATAACCTGCCGTCGGCCAACACTTCCGACTCCTATACCAACCCCTACGGCGCGCAGATGGGCCCGTGCAACTTCTGCGGTTTCTGCAGCGGCTACGCCTGCTACATGTACTCCAAAGCCTCGCCGAACGTGAACATCCTGCCGGCGCTGCGCCAGGAAAAACGCTTTGAGCTGCGGACCAACGCCAACGTGCTGAAGGTCAACCTGACCGACGACAAATCCCGCGCCACCGGCGTGACCTACGTCGACGGCCAGGGGCGCGAAATGGAACAGCCGGCGGACCTGGTGATTATCGGCGCCTTCCAGTTCCACAACGTGCACCTGATGCTGCTCTCCGGGATCGGCAAACCGTACAATCCGGAGACCGGCGAAGGGGTGGTGGGGCGTAACTTCGCCTACCAGAACATGACCACCATCAAGGCCATTTTCGACAAAGACACCTATACCAACCCGTTTATCGGCGCGGGCGGCAACGGCGTCGGGGTCGACGACTTCAACGCCGACAACTTCGACCACGGCGCGGCGGGCTTTGTGGGCGGTTCGCCATTCTGGGTCAACCAGGCCGGGACCAAGCCCATCTCCGGTTTCCCGGTACCGCCGGGCACCCCGGCGTGGGGCAGCAAGTGGAAAGCGGCGGTTGCCGATACCTACACCCATCACCTGTCGATGGATGCCCACGGCGCGCACCAGTCCTATCGGCAGAACTACCTCGATCTTGATCCGAACTACAAAAACGTCTTCGGCCAGCCGCTGCTGCGCATGACCTTCGACTGGCAGGAAAACGACATCAAGATGGCGCAGTTTATGTTCGATAAGATGGCGCCGATCGCCAAAGCGATGAAGCCGAAATATATCCTCGGCAGCCCGAAAAACGCCAACAGCCACTTTGATACCACCACCTACCAGACCACCCATATGAACGGCGGGGCGGTAATGGGGGAAGATCCGAAAACCAGCGCCGTGAACCGTTATCTGCAAAGCTGGGACGTGCATAACGTCTTCGTCATCGGCGCCTCCGCGTTCCCGCAGGGGCTGGGCTACAACCCAACCGGCACGGTGGCCGCGCTGGCCTACTGGTCAGCGAAGGCGATCCGCGAGCAGTATCTGAAAAATCCGGGACCCCTGGTGCAGGCATAAAGGAAGGCAGATGATGAAAATGCAATGGTTATCGGCCCTGGTGCTTGGGGCATTGAGCTGCGCGGCTTTTGCCGAAGAGGCGCCTGCGGACAGCAATCTGATTAAGCAGGGGGAGTATCTGGCGCGGGCGGGGGACTGTGTCGCCTGCCACACCAACGGCAAAACGGGGAAACCTTTCGCCGGAGGTCTGCCGATGGAGACGCCGATCGGCACCATCTACTCCACCAATATCACGCCGGATAAAGAACACGGCATCGGCGGGTACACCTTCGAAGAGTTCGACGACGCGGTGCGCAAGGGCGTGCGGAAAGACGGTTCCACGCTCTATCCGGCGATGCCGTATCCCTCGTTCGCGCGGATCAGTGAAGCGGACATGCGCGCCATGTACGCCTACTTTATGCATGGCGTGGAACCGGTGAATGCCGCCAACAAGGACACCGACATCCCGTGGCCGCTGTCGATGCGCTGGCCGCTGGCGTTCTGGCGCGGTATCTTCGCCCCGACGCCGAGCGACTTTGTCGCCAACCCGCAGGTTGACCCGGTGCTGGAGCGCGGCCGCTATCTGGTGGAAGGCCTGGGCCACTGCGGTGCCTGCCATACCCCGCGCAGTCTGACGATGCAGGAAAAAGCGCTCAGCGAAAGCGAAGGCGATGATTACCTGGCGGGCAGCAATGCGCCGATTGACGGCTGGGTCGCCTCCAGCCTGCGCGGCGAAAACCGCGACGGTCTGGGGACCTGGAGCGAGGCTGAGCTGGCCGAGTTCCTGAAAACCGGACGCAACGATAAATCGGTGGTCTTCGGCGGCATGAGCGATGTGGTGGAGCACAGTCTGCAGTATCTTTCTGATGACGACATCACCGCCATCGCCCGCTATCTGAAGTCGCTCCCGCCGCGCGGCGGCAAACAGACCCCAGCCCCGGTGGAAGACAGCGTGGCGAAAGATCTGTGGAAGGGTAACGACAGTAAAACCGGCGCCGCGCTGTACGTTGATAACTGCGCCGCCTGCCACCGCACCGACGGCGCGGGCTATAAACGCGCCTTCCCGTCGCTGAAGGGCAACCCGGTGGTACAGACCGAAGATGCCACTTCGCTTATCCATATCGTTCTGACCGGGAGCACCACGCCGGCGGTGAAAGATGCGGTCTCCAACCTGACCATGCCGTCGTTCGGCTGGCGTCTGGACGACCAGCAGGTGGCGGATGTGGTCAACTTCATCCGCACCAGTTGGGGCAACAATGCGCCGGCGGTCAGCGCCAGCGATGTGGCGAAGGTGCGTAAGGAGACCGCAGCGCACGATGAGAAGGCGTTAGGCAACGCCGATATCTCGAAGCTGCCGGGGGCCGGACAGTAATCGTCAGGGTTGCGTCGCCCGCGCGGCGCAACCCATACTTAGCCACGACGTAAAATACTGTCTGAATCAAGGAGTTTGCCTTCATGCTGCATGCAGAGCGACTGACCTGCATCGTTGACGATCGACCGCTATTTGCGGCGCTGACGCTGTCCCTCGCTGCCGGCGAGCTGCTGCAGGTCGCCGGTGATAACGGCGCGGGGAAAACCTCGCTGCTGCGGATCCTTTGCGGCCTGGCGCGCCCGGAAAGCGGGGTGGTGAGCTGGCAGGGGCAGCCGCTGGCGAAGGTCCGGGAGTCATTTCATCGTCAGTTGCTGTGGCTGGGCCATAAACCCGGCGTCAACGCGGCGCTGACCGCCGATGAAAACCTGCGTTTCTTCTTTCCGGCCAGCCGCCTTCAGCAGCGGGAAAGCGCCCTCGCCGCCGTCGGCCTGGCGGGCTATGAAGACCTCCCCTTGAGCCAGCTCTCCGCCGGGCAGCAGCGCCGGGTGGCGCTGACCCGCCTGTGGTTAACCGACGCGCCGCTGTGGATCCTCGATGAGCCGTTCACCGCGCTCGACGCCACGGCGATGGAAACCCTGACCTGCCGCCTGGAGCAGCACGCCCGGCAGGGGGGAAGCGCGATCCTCACGACTCATCAGCCGCTGCGGCCGCTGCGCTGTCCGTTGCGCACCCTGCGCCTCGGCGGCGACGCGGGAGGCGGGCAATGATGCGAGCGCTGTTGGCCCGGGAACTGCGCCTGGCGTGGCGCAGCGGGGCGGAGATCCTCAATCCGCTCTGGTTCTTTCTGATCGTCATTACCCTGTTTCCGTTCGGCGTCGGCGCCGCGCCACAGCTGCTGGCGCAGATTGCGCCGGGCGTGGTGTGGGTCGCCGCGCTGCTGGCGGCGCTGCTGGTGATGGATCGGTTGTTTCGCGACGACTGGCAGGACGGTTCCCTGGAGCAACTGATGCTCCTGCCGACGCCGCTGGTGGCGGTTGTGCTGGTGAAGGTGGTTGCCCACTGGATGATGAGCGGCCTGCCGCTGCTGATCGTCTCGCCGCTGGCGGCGCTGCTGCTGGGGATGAGTCTGCACGATGCCGGCGTGCTGGCGCTGACCTTGCTGCTCGGCACCCCGACGCTCAGTTTTCTCGGCGCGGTGGGGGTTGGCCTGACGGTCGGCCTGAAGCGCGGCGGCGTCCTGCTGAGCCTGCTGGTGCTGCCGCTGGCGGTGCCGCTGCTGATTTTCGCCACCGCGGCCTGCCAGGCGGCGGCCGCTGGGCTCCCGGTCAGCGGCTATCTGGCGATGCTGGCGGCGTTCTTAACCGCCAGCGCCACCCTGTGCCCGTTCGCCACCGCCGCCGCGCTGCGGCTGACCGTGCAATAATTCGCTGCGCCTGCGGGCGCGGCCATCATAACCGTGTGAGTAAGCGTCTATGTGGAAAGCGTTACATCAACTGGCGATCCCCGAGCGGCTGTACCGTCTGTGCGGATGCTGGATCCCCTGGCTGGCGGCGTTGAGCGCGCTGTTGCTGGTCATCGGCCTGGGGTGGGGCTTTGGCTTCGCCCCCGCGGACTATCAGCAGGGGGAAAGCTACCGGATCATGTACCTTCACGTCCCGGCGGCGATGTGGTCGATGGGGCTGTACCTGGCGATGGCCGTCGCGGCCTTCGTCGGGGTGGTCTGGCAGATCAAAATGGCCGACCTGGCGATCGCCGCCCTGGCGCCGGTGGGGGCGGTCTGCACCCTGGTGGCGCTGGTCAGCGGCGCGGCATGGGGTAAGCCGATGTGGGGAACCTGGTGGATCTGGGACGCCCGCCTGACCTCAGAGCTGGTGCTGCTGTTTCTTTACGCCGGAGTCATCGCCCTGTGGCACGCCTTTGACGACCGGCGGCTGGCCGGGCGCGCGGCCGGGATCCTCGTCCTGGTCGGGGTGGTCAATCTGCCCATCATTCATTACTCGGTCTACTGGTGGAACACCCTGCACCAGGGCTCGACCAACCTGCAGCAAACCATCGACCCAAGCATGCGTCTGCCGCTGCGGATCTGCATCTTTGCCTTCCTCATGCTGTCGGTCACGCTGACCCTGATGCGCCTGCGTAACCTGATCCTGCAGCTGGAGCGCCGTCGACCGTGGGTGGTGGCGCTGGTGAATAAAGGAGCTGCCCGATGAGCCCCGCCTTTTCGTCTTTCGCCGCCTTCCTGAATATGGGCGGCTATGCCGTGTACGTCTGGCTGGCGGTGGCCGTGGCGGTCGCCGCCTTTGGCTTGCTGACGGTGCACACTCTGTGGGCGCGGCGGGCGCTGTTCCATGAGGTACGACGCCAGCAGGCGCGCGAGCGGCGGATCGCTGCCGCCCGCGAACACGACAAGGAGGCCGCGGATGCAAGCGCGTCGTAAAACCCGGCTGTATATCGTGCTGGCGGTGCTCGCCGGCCTCGGGCTGACCGTCAGCCTGACGCTGTACGCCCTGAGCAGCAATATCGATCTGTTCTACACCCCGGGGGAAATTATCTACGGCAAAACGGAAACCCGGGCGCTGCCCCATACCGGGCAGCGGCTGCGGGTGGGGGGCTACGTTCAGCCGGGCTCCCTGCAGCGCGACCCGCAAACCCTCGACGTGCGCTTTAAGCTGTATGACGCCCGCGGGGTGGTGGACGTCAGCTATAAGGGCATTCTGCCGGACCTGTTTCGTGAAGGGCAGGGTGTGGTGGCCCAGGGCGTGCTGGACGGCGAGCGGCATATCACCGCCCAGCAGGTGCTGGCTAAGCATGATGAAAATTACACGCCGCCGGAGGTGAAAAACGCCATGACGCCGGAGAAAACGGGGGCGCAGCCATGATGCCGGAGCTGGGCAACTTTTTACTGTGTCTGGCGGCGGGGCTGGCGCTGCTCCTGAGCATCTATCCCCTGTGGGGCGCGGCGCGGCAGGATCGGCGGCTGATGGCCCTGGCCCGGCCGCTGGTCTGCGGGCTGTTCGCCTGTATCGGCGTCGCCTTCCTGCTGCTGGTGCACGCCTTTGTGGTCAATGACTTTACCGTCCGCTACGTGGCGGAAAACTCCAACAGCGCGCTGCCGGTGTGGTATCGGGTGGCGGCGACCTGGGGGGCGCACGAGGGCTCGTTGCTGCTGTGGGTCCTGCTGCTCAGCGTCTGGACCTTCGCCGTCGCCATCTTCAGCCGCCGGATGCCGCTCGGCGCCGTCGCCCGGGTGCTGGCGGTGATGGGGATGATCGCCTTTGGGTTCCTGCTGTTTATCCTCTTTACCTCCAACCCGTTCAGCCGCGGCCTGCCGCAGTACCCCATTGATGGCCGCGACCTCAATCCGCTGTTGCAGGATATCGGCATGATTTTCCATCCGCCGATCCTCTATATGGGTTACGTCGGCTTCTCGGTGGCTTTCGCCTTTGCCATCGCCTCGCTGCTGGCGGGGCGGCTGGATACTGCCTGGGCGCGCTGGTCGCGTCCCTGGACCCAGGCGGCATGGATGTTCCTCACCCTCGGCATCGTGCTGGGCTCGGCGTGGGCCTATTACGAACTGGGCTGGGGCGGCTGGTGGTTCTGGGACCCGGTGGAAAACGCCTCGTTTATGCCGTGGCTGGTGGGGACCGCGCTGCTACACTCCCTGGCGGTGACCGAGAAGCGCGGCAGTTTCCGCGCCTGGACGGTGCTGCTGGCCATCGCCGCCTTCTCTCTGTGTCTGCTGGGCACCTTCCTGGTGCGCTCCGGGGTGCTGGTCTCGGTGCATGCCTTCGCCTCGGATCCGTCACGCGGGCTGTTTATTCTGGTACTGCTGATTGTCGCCATCGGCGGATCGCTGCTGCTGTACGCCCTGAAGGGCGGCCGGGTGCGGGCGCGGGTGGAACATACGCTGTGGTCGCGCGAGTCGTTCCTGCTTGGCAACAATATCTTGCTGATGGCCGCGATGCTGGTGGTGCTCCTCGGAACGCTGCTGCCGCTGGTGCATAAAGAGCTGGGCCTCGGCAGCATCTCCATTGGCGAGCCGTTCTTCAATACCATGTTCACCGCCCTGATGGCGCCTTTTGCGCTGCTGCTGGGGCTGGGACCGCTGATCCGCTGGCGGCGCGATGACGTCGCCAGGCAGATTAAACGCCTGATTATTGCCCTGGTGGTGACGTTGTCACTTTCTCTGGCGCTGCCGTGGCTGCTGCAGGACCGTATCACCGCCATGGCGGTCATAGGCCTGATGATGGCGCTGTGGGTGCTGATCTTCGCCCTGATGGAGGTTCACGAACGGGCCACCCATCGCCACGGTTTCTGGCGCGGCCTGCGCACCCTGACCCGCAGCCAGTGGGGGATGGTGCTCGGTCACGTCGGCGTGGCGGTGACCGTTATCGGCATCACCTTCAGCCAGAACTACAGCGTGGAGCGCGATGTACGGATGCGCCCCGGCGACAGCATCGATATCCATCACTATCACTTTGTGTTTAACGGCGTGCGCAATATCGTCGGCCCCAACTGGACCGGCGGCGAAGGCATTATTGCCGTGACCCGCAACGGCCGCCCGGAAGCGACGCTGTATGCCGAGAAGCGCTTTTACACCGCCAGCCGGATGATGATGACCGAGGCGGCGATCAGCGGCGGGCTGACCCGCGATCTGTACGCCGCGCTGGGGGAAGAGCTGAGCGACGGCAGCTGGGCGGTGCGTCTGTACTATAAACCGTTCGTTCGCTGGATCTGGTACGGCGGGGTACTGATGGCCCTCGGCGGTCTGTGCTGCATGCTCGACCCGCGCTACCGGATGCGTAAGAAGCTGCAGGAGGCCTCATGAACCGGAAGCTACTGTTTATCCCGCTGGTGCTGTTTCTGGCGCTGGCCGCCGCGCTGTTCTGGCAACTGATGCGCAACGCCGATGGCGATGACCCGACGACCCTCGAGTCGGCGCTGATTGGCAAACCGCTGCCGGAATTTCGCCTTGAAGCGCTGAATACCCCCGGCCAGACGCTGGACCGGCGCACGCTGATTGACGGCAAGCCGCTGCTGCTTAACGTCTGGGCCACCTGGTGTCCAACCTGTCGCGCCGAGCATCAGTTTCTCAACGGCCTGGCGCAGCAGGGCGTGCGGGTGGTGGGGATGAACTACAAAGACGATCGGCAGAAGGCGATGAGCTGGCTGCAGCGCCTGGGGAACCCGTACATGCTGAGCCTGTACGATGGCAACGGCATGCTTGGCCTGGATCTCGGGGTCTATGGCGCGCCGGAGACGTTTCTCATCGACGGTCAGGGCATCATCCGCTGGCGGCACGCCGGCGACCTGAACGAACGGGTGTGGCGCGAGGAGCTCCAGCCGCTGTGGGATCAATACAACCGGAGGGCGGGCTGATGAGATGTGCAATGGTCATCCTGCTGGCGCTGATGCTGACCGGCCAGGCGTGGGCCGCCATCGACACCTGGCAGTTTAAGGATGAGGCCCAGGAGCAGGCCTTCCGCGAGATCACCTCCCAGCTGCGCTGCCCGAAATGCCAGAACAACAGCATCGCCGACTCAAACGCGATGATTGCCGCTGATATGCGGCAGAAGGTGTACGAGCTGATGCAGCAGGGGAAAACGAAAGGGCAGATCGTTGACTATATGGTGGCCCGCTACGGTCATTTTGTCAGCTACGAGCCGCCCCTGACCGCGGGCACGGTGCTGCTGTGGCTGGGGCCGGGGCTGTTCGTGCTGGCGGGCGCGGGGGTGATTATCGCCCGCGCGCGTCGTCGCGACATTCCTGACGCGGCGCTCAGCGCCGAAGAGCGCCAGCGGCTGGCGGCATTATTGAAAGAAGGAAAAGAACGATGAGCCTGTTGGTGGTTATCGTCGCGCTGCTGCTGGCTGGCGCGCTGGGGCTGCTGTACTTCCCGTGGCCGGGCAAAGGGGCGGTAGACCGCGATACCCTCAACCGCGCCCTGTACCAGTCGCGTCTGCAGGAGCTGGCGCAGGAGAGCGGCGAGGACAACCCGGCGCTGGTCGTCGAGCTGCAGCGCACGCTGCTGACGGATATTCCGCCCCAGGCACAGCCTGGCGAACGCCCGCTAAGCCGCTGGGCGCTGCTTCCGGGCGCGCTGCTGCTGGTGGTTCTGAGTCTGGGCCTGTATCTGAAAACCAGCGATATTGGCCAGGTGCTGCTCTGGCAGCAGGCTGAACGGCATTATCCTGCGCTGTTGCAGCAGGTTAAGGACCCGACGGCGGCGCCGCTGCGTATGGATGAGCTGGCGGAGCTGCGGCTCGGGCTGCGCAGCCACCTGCAGACTACGCCGAACGACCTCGCCGGCTGGCAGCTGCTTGGGCGTCTTGGCCTGTTGTTGAACGATGGCGAGACGGCGATCGGCGCCTTTGGCCGGGCGCATGATCTGGCGGCGGATGACCCGGCGGCGGCTTTCGATTACGGCAGCGCGCTGGTGCGGGCGGGGGATAGCGGTCAGGTTCGAATGGGCGAGTTGCTGCTGCGTGACCTGCATCAGCGGCAGCCGAACAGCCTGCCGGTGCTGGAGATGCTGGCCCTGAGCGCGGTGCGTAATGAAGATTACCCCGAAGCCGTGGCAGCCCTGCAGGCGTTACTGGCCCGGCTGCCGGAAGGGGATGCGCGGCGCGAGGCGATCGTCCGCCAGCTGGCGCAAGCGCAGCAGCAGGCGCAGTAACAGCCCGGCGGCGCTGCGCAGGCGCGGGCCAGGGGCATGCCACCAGAAGAGTACGGGCGGCCCTGTTTTTGTAGGCCGGGTCAGGCGCAGCCGCCACCCGGCAAAATAACGGCACAAGAGTGGCACAACCGCGTAGCCCGGATAAGGCGCCACGCGCCGCCATCCGGGATTTTCCGAGCCGGCGCTACGCTTAGCCGCTAGCGCGTGACGTCTCCTGGTGTCGATCACGCCTGCTGTGTGCCAGAGCGGACGTCGTAATGTTTGTTCAGCTAACACCCGTTGAGCGTTTCATAATGATATCTCTCTGGGGATCTGTCCCAACCTGGAAGATATGTTCACCCACCTCGGTAAACCCAAGCTTACGGTAAAAAGAGATTGCCCTTGGGTTATGTTCCCAGACACCTAACCAGACAATATCCGATCCCTGTGCCGCAAATTCAGCAAAGCACTTGTGTATCAGCGCTTGTGCAAAACCTTTGCCATGATAAGGTTCATCGATATACAGACACAGGATTTCCCCGGCGTGAATGCTATTTACACAGGGAGGAAATGCTTCCCACCTCAGTTGGGCATACCCTATCAGTTTGCTTTCGTATTCGCAGACTAATGTAATCCAGTCTTCTCTGAGGATTTCTTGCAACTGAATATCTGTTGAATAACTTGCCTGGCAGTGAAGCTCCATATCCTTCTGAGTATTACCCGCCTCAAACGTTTTTCTAAAGGTGCGTTCGGCTAAAATGGCAAGCTCTTCTGCATCAGAGGGACGGGCCCTACGGATTAACATTTATCATTATTCTCAAAAAATAGTCTTACTTTTGCCCGGGTTGACGATAAATATCGGGTCGATTGATTTGCCAGACAAAATCTGGTTGGTTCAATGGGTTATACCCCAGCTTCTGGTATAGCCAGGGCGCGCTAGAGGTTACCAGCATTATCCGTCGCAGGCGTGACATCACGGGATGGGCGTGACAGCATTCAATCAGCCAACGACCAAGACCACTTTTCTGATACTCGTTCAGCACGTAGACGTCGCACAAATAACCAAAAGTGGCATAGTCGGTGACCAGACGGGCGAAGCCGATTTGTCTTGTTACATCCAGAAGCGCAAAACAAAGGCTGTTCTGGATTGATATTCTGACCGTTTCAGCATCAATGCCAGGCGCCCAGGACGATTGCGAGAGGTAATCGTGAATGGCTTCCTGCTGAAAAAAGGCGGGATCGGTTGTGACAGTATACTGGCCTTGGGTAAAACGCAGATGCTGATTATCCACTAAACGACTCCTTGCAAACTTGCTTTGATGAGACAAGCCCTACAGGCATACCGGGCAACCACTCAGGATGTTTTCTCATGTACTGTCATGATAAATACCAGCGGGCTCTCCCCCTGGTTTTCGTAGAAATGAGGAACGTCCGTTCTGGCCGTTGCCGAACAGCCGGTTTTTACCCGATACAAATGGTCCTTTACCCCCAATGTGAGCGTGCCCGACTGAACATAAAACAGTTCAAGCGTTCCTTCCGTGTGGCCCGGTGAAGCAAACTTTTCCCCCGGCTGCATTTCCCACATCCAGAGCTCGGTCATATCAGGCCCACCCGACCCTGCGAGCAGTCTTGCTCTCCCGCCTTTTTCACCTTCCCACAATTCTGGGATCTCATCTTCAGCAATGAGATGCACAGTCGGTTTGGAACTGACATCCACAAAATCAGCCACCGAAACCCCCATCGCGGTAGCCAGGCGGCATAACAGAGCAATGCTGGGATTGGCCCGGCATCCTTCTATCTCAACCAGCGCTCCCTTGCTGACGCCGGCTCGACGGGAGAGTTCATCGAGGGAGATTTTCTTTTGCTTACGATACTGTTTAATTCGCTGAGATACGGCTTCATTCACCGTGTTGACGATAGCATTTGCATCGGTCATTAAATTGACTTTTTTGGTCATCGGTCATTATCATGGAATAAATTAGTCATTAAAGGATTATCACGTGTTAACCGTCTCTCCGTCAATTGCCCCTGAAATTTATCGTATTGCCCCAGGTTTTCGGGCACTCAGTATCTGCGTAAAAGCTGCGCCAGTGCTTCATCCCGACGCTGGAGAAATCGCGCTGCGGGAAGCCTGTGAAGCCGTTCTGGCCGGCGAACCGGAATGGGCGGGATCTCATCTGGCAGCCTGGGCCGACGTTTTTCAAAAGTTTGGTGCTAAACCTAAACGCACCCCTTGCTCAGCTGATGCGTTACGTAAGCGCGTATTACGTGACGGAACGATGCCCGCGCTCGATCCCATCGTTGATCTTTATAACGCAGTGAGTCTCCGCTACGCCGTACCGGTTGGTGGGGAGAATATCTCTGCCTATCAGGGTTCACCACGTCTGGCTGTGGCAAACGGAACAGAGCCTTTTGATACCGTCAAAGAGGGTGAAACGGCCGTTGAATATCCTTCACAAGGAGAGGTTATCTGGTGTGATGACACCGGCGTGACCTGCCGCCGCTGGAACTGGCGACAGGGGATCAGAACCCGTCTGGGCGTGGACGCTCAGCAAATGTGGTTCATTCTGGAAAGCCTGCCGCAGATGCCGCTGGAGAAACTGCACGAAGCCGGGAAGATGCTGACCGACGGACTGGAAAAAATGATGCCCGGCCTGTGGTTTGACGTTGCTCTCATCGAAGAACAACAGCAGTAATATCCTTCAGGAGAAACAGGTATGTTTAGCGGTTATCGGCGTTTACATTAACCCCAATAGCCGCCAGCGGCGTGGATGAAAAGGAGTTCAGCCATATGCTTTCCCGCCGTACAGATGCTCGGGTTGATTCTATGGGCATCCTGGGGTCAACCGCACGCTACGCCTATCTGACCCGGGAGCAGCGCAAGCGCGTAGCCACTCTGGCAAAACAGCATGCCGGGGACATCCCGGTTATGGTCTGTGTGGGATCGGTCCGTATCGACGCCATTCTGCATCTGGCTGATGATGCCCAGGCAGCTGTCGCGAATGTCCTGTTACTCCCGGCGGTCAGCTACCAGTCACTCCGTGACGAAGAAGTCTTCTCACGCTTCGAGGCCGTTACCCGGCACCTGTCTGTATCAGTGTGTATCTCTGATAATCCGGGCACGACGCATTTTACCTTTACGGACGAACTCCATGGTCGTCTCTCATCACTTAAGGGTGTTAGCTCGGTCATGTTCCCTGACGAGCCGGACAGCGTAGCTGACAGCTGGCAAAGGAATCATTGATACACTCGCTCAGCTCCCACTAGTCCTGATAGTGAAACGACCTTGGGAATGGATGTGGTACGAAGCGCCTGGTAAGAAGGTCAAAGGGATTGCCGCTGAAGACGCGGTATTCACTGATCATTTCATCTGGTAGCCTGTCACTCACGCCGTTGGTAACGTGAAGATTCATGGTTAATTTTGGAATTCGGACGATTTATGCAAGCTATCAGACTATTCACCCTGATTCTGCCATTGTTCCTGGCACTCTGCGCCGGTATACCGGCCAGCGCCAGCACACCTTCAGGCAGCATTTCCTCTGCAAATGCAGCAATTACCACTCATGATAAGAACGGAAACCTCCTGCCGAATGCTCTGCGGATTCAGTATGATGTTGATTCAGATGGCAGAGTTCAGAATGTAAAGATACTGGAATCGACAACGACTCCGGAGTTTGAACATAAAATCATCGAGAAAATGATGAGTAAATGGCGCTTTGAAAAGGGGAAACCGGGAATAGCTAAAAGAGTAGTCGTCATGATCCAACCCAAATCAGACGGCGGTCCCGCGAATAAGCAGTAAGCACTTTTGAGGATTAGTCGCCTGACGCATCATCTACGCCGGTAAAGTCCCTTGGGTGCCATGAGCAGACCTTTTAAAGGCTCATAGAAAAAACAAGCGGAGTGTTCGCCTGTTAATTTTACATCCTGGCTTTAATTATGGATTATGGAATTCTATATGTTCTGAAAAGGATTTATCCATGAGTGTCCTCTTTCCACCCAGGCTGGCTCCAGGAGATGTTATTGGTGTAACCGCTCCCTCTTCTGGCGTACCTGAACATCTGCATCCCAGACTGGAACTCGCCATAAAAAACCTAAAGAAAAGAGGTTACCAGGTCCGCGAAGGACGCTGCTTACGCTCGCAGCACAAAAATAAAAGCGCCACTAAATTTTCTCGCGTTGAAGAATTAATGTCTTATCTTACTGACCCAGATATAAAAGCTGTTATGCCACCTTGGGGCGGTGATCTGGCGATGGAATTACTTGATTTGATTGATTTTGATCTGTTGTCCCGGTCTAAACCAAAATGGTTTGTGGGCTTTTCAGATCTTAGTACACTTCATTTCCCACTGACGACGATATCGGGCTGGGCTACTTTGCATGGGCCGAACCTCATGGATCTTGGCGCTCAAAAGTTAGATGCCACCACTCAGGCCGTATGGGAAATTCTGGAATCGAATCGGGGAACTGTAATCAAACAGTACTCTTCAACAGCATTTCAAGCTGATGAAAATCAATGGGGAACAGCGTCAGACGGAGGTTTCAATCTGACCCAAAAAACACAGTGGAAACGCCTTGATGGTGTTACATCTTCTCTGACATTTAGCGGGAAACTGATCGGCGGCTGCCTCGAAATAATATCCAGGTTAGCAGGTACACCATTCGGGAATGTGCCCTTGTTCAAGGCGAGCAATAGCCCTCAAGGACTAATCCTCTATTTTGAAAATGTGGAAATGGCTCCGTGTGAATTAACACGCGCATTATTTAGCTTACGATTACAGGGTTGGTTTGATAACTTAAATGGTGTTCTTATCGGCAGAAGTGCTGCACCCGACGTAAGCGACCCGACTAAACATAATTATCTGGATGCCCTTAAAGCCGCTTTTGAGAATATTGCTGTGCCCGTACTCTATGATGTTGATATTGGTCACATGCCTCCTCAAATATCCCTGGTAAATGGAGCCGATGCGACGGTATTTTTCGCTGAAAATGGTAGCTGGGTAACTCAGCAGTTGTAGATAAGGCAGTATTAATCACAAAGGCGGGTCTTGCTGTTCTTTTGCACTAAAGATCCGCTCTTCGTTCAGAGCGGACCTCACGGCGCTTCAGAGGGGCCGCGCTTTGTCAGAAATAGCCGTTTAACATGGCGATCGTTTACGTCGTGCATTAAGCAATGCCTGAGTGCCGGGAGCGGACATTGTATGAACGTTAGTAATTTAGCAGACTCACCCCTTTTATCTAATTTCTTGCATATCTCCCTGGCAGTACCTGAAGGAGACGACAAGGGGGGAACGATTGTCCTTAAGGGATATAAATCCAGCCTGGTCGTCACGTCACTGATACGGCATTTCTTTAAAGATGCCTGCGTCTCTTGTTTCATTCACGTCCGAGTCTTAAGCCTGAACCGTGAGAATGACGCTTCCTGTTGTATGACCCGCCTCCAGAACCCGGTGTGCTTCTGCTGCGTCGGTAAGGATAAATTCAGCGCCAATGTGATTTTCAAGTCCTGCCGACAGCGCTGACATAAGGTCAGAAGCCCCTTTCCTGTATAGCGCAGCATCATCTGAATAGGCGAGTGAACTTGGTCGCATTAGTGCTATAGATCGGGCAAATCCCAGTTCTTCCACCCGCACGGGAGGTATGGGGCCGGCAGGCTGTCCAAGACTGGCGACAGTGCCAAAAGGGCGGACCACGCCGAGCGTTCTGGAGAGCATTGTTCCTCCTATACCGTCGATGGCCAGATGTACGCCATACCCTTCGGTGATGTCGCGGACTTTGTCCGGCCATGCAGCGTCGGTATGGAGCAAAACTTCACTCGCACCAGCAAGGCGGGCCGTTGCTACTTTTTCCGGTGAACCCGTTGTACCGATAACCCTGGCACCTTTCATCGTTGCCCAGCGGGTCACTATCTGCCCCAGCCCTCCGGCAGCAGAATGAACCAGTATCCAGTCGCCAGCCCTGACTTCCCTTACTTTGTTGAGTAACATATGCGCGGTAAGGCCCCGAAGCATCGTACTACCGGCTGTACGAGTGTCCACACCATCCGGGATCCTGATAAGGCGGCTGGCAGGTATATTGCGACATTCAGCATAAGCGCCCATCGGATTTCCCGTATAGGCAACGCGGTCTCCTGCTGCAAAGGACCTGACGTTACTGCCCGTTGCTGTGACGACTCCGGCCCCTTCAAAACCAGGAACCGCCTGGGGATAGGGCTGAGGGTAGAGCCCTGAGCGAAAATAGATGTCAACAAAATTCACGCCGATTATTTCGTGTCTGATACTGACTTCATCGGGACCGGGACTGACTAGCTCTCTTTCCACCGCTTTAAGAACCTCAGGTCCACCCGGCTGGCTAATAATCATTGCTAACGACATTATTTTTTCCTCACTTATAAAGTGAGAAAACTATAAATGAGTTTATTACAGGAAGAATACAGGTATAAAAGCACCATACATGTGTAAAAATGCACACGAGGTGAGATATGGACTGGCAGGATTTACATTTTTTTTTCGCCCTTGCCCGGTGTGGTTCCCTGTCGGCCGCAGCCAGGGAACTTGGCGTAGACCATGCCACTGTGGGCCGCCGGATTGCGGCCCTTGAAAGTTCTCTGGGCCTGAGGCTCACAGAGCGTTTGCCACGCCGTACCACGCTTACCGGGCATGGGCGGATTATCGCCTCCGGCGCTGACGAAATGTACCGTATTGCAGACCGTATTCGAATCCAGGCGAGGTCATTGTGTGCCGAACCGGCCGTGCCTATAAATATCAGCGCGTCACCTGCCGTTGCAGCACACCTCATTGCGCCTGCTATAGCAGGATTCACCCGGAAACATCCGGGTATCACGTTGTCATTATCCGGCGTTTCGCACCATGTTCTTCTGAATAAAAGTGAGGCTGACATTGCGGTTCGCCTGGAAAGGCCTGACGATCCAGACCTGATGACAAGGCGTATAGGTACCATGCGCTTTGGTCTTTATGCTTCTCAGTTCTGGCAAGAAATTCCGCAAGAAGATTGGGTATTTATTGCTTATGACAGCACGCTTGCACATGTCACGCAGCAGCAATGGCTGGAATCACTGCTGAACGGGCGACGAGTTATCTTTCGGGCAAGCGATCTGATGGCGCAGCAACAGGCAGCCCGGAAAGGATTGGGCATCGTTACTTTACCCTGCTTTATGGGTGATAATGACAGCGAACTGGTAAGGCTGCCGGAAAATCTGCCTTCGCCCGTGAGGAACATTTGGCTGGTTGCCTACCCTGAAATTAAGCGCGATCACTCTGCTGTCGTGGTGATGGATTTCCTGGCTGAAATCATTGGCCGGTCCTGCCCACCTGGCAAGGATATCTGATTTTTTCTTGTTAATTACTTATGTTATATGACTGGCAGGGTTTCCCGGTAAAACGAACCATTCACGTTTAGAGATCTTCCGACATACTGATTATGTCCTCTGAGGAGATCACCATGCGTAAAGCCCGATTCATCGAACACCAGATCATTGCCGTTCTGAAGTCCGTCGAAGACAGACGTACCGTTAAGGGGGCAGTTTGGATATCAAAAAATATTGTACGTTAAGGCTGTATTTTTGACCTTTCGACTTTAGCTGGTCTCAGCCGACGAAACCACTGCGGGGTTAATGAAACTGCCGTCGTAGTTGCTTATTTCATGCTTGTCAGAGACGACAGCATCCGTAATCAGACCTGTTATCCAAATTAATGTCAGGATAAATTTATCTTCCGGCAAGTTGTATAAGTTGCATTTGCAACATATGCGTAACCAGGCATGTTGCAAATGCAGCAGATAAGTTCCTTTCTTTTTTTATAATTAGCTGTTTTTAAAAAATTATTTCGCCTCCTGTTTTGGCATGCATTCTGCAAACACCTTTATAACCAAAATCTATCTTTTTATTTTCGAAAGGCAAAAATCGTTATATAGAAAGATGGTAATTCGCGGCTACAGCAACTCGCCTGCGACGCGTTGTAAGGCGGACAGATAAATTCATCAATGACGGGAGTGCCCTATGTCCATTTCAGAGCCAGGTAATCATCCGCTGCAGTTCGCCTATTGGGTGCCGAACGTGTCGGGCGGGTTAGTGATCAGTAATATCCCGCAGCGTACCAGTTGGGATATCGACTACAACCGTAAGCTGGCGCAAATTGCTGAACGTGCCGGTTTTGACTATGCGCTTACGCAGATCCGTTTTACGGCCGGCTATGGTGCCGACAACCAACATGAGTCGGTCTCTTTTTCGCAGGCGCTACTCGCATCAACTGAAAATCTGAAAGTGATCGCCGCCTTGCTTCCCGGCCCCTGGAACCCCACTCTGGCGGCAAAACAAATCGCCACTATCAGTCATCTGTACGGCCCGCGCATCGCGGTCAATATCGTCAGCGGCTGGTTCCGTGGTGAGTTTAAAGCTATCGGCGAACCCTGGCTAGACCATGAAGAGCGTTACCTGCGTTCAGAAGAGTTTATCCGTTGCCTGCAGGGCATCTGGCGCGAAGACAGCTTTACCTTTGCCGGCGATTTCTATCGCTTTCGTGATTATTCCCTCAAGCCCAAGCCGCTGGCGCCGCTGCCGGAAATTTTCCAGGGTGGTAGTTCGCGTGCCGCGCGGGACATGGCCGCGCGCGTTTCCGACTGGTATTTCACCAACGGCAACACGCCTGAAGGCATCAAAGCACAGGTGGATGACATCCGGCGTAAGGCGGCACAAAACCAGCATCAGGTGAAGATCGGGGTTAACGGCTTCGTTATTGCGCGTGAAAGCGAAAAAGAGGCGCAGGCGGTGCTGCGGGAAATTATTGATAACGCCAATCCGGACGCGGTGAAAGGGTTCCAGCACGAAGTGAAAAACGCCGGCAGCGCATCGCCGGAGGGCGAGGGCAACTGGGCCAAATCCAGCTTTGAAGATTTGGTGCAATACAACGACGGCTTTAAAACCAACCTGATTGGCACGCCGCAGCAGATTGCAGAGCGCATCATTGCGCTCAAACAGTCAGGCGTCAATCTGCTGCTGCTGGCATTCCTGCATTTCCAGGAGGAAGTCGAGTTCTTCGGAAGGGAAGTGATCCCTCGGGTGCGTGAGCTGGAAAAGCAATCTCAGCCTGCCATAGCCCACGTCGTGCCAGAAGCCCTCAAGTATTGATGCTTCGTTTCCCCGGGATGCTTACACTTACACTCAAACCAAAAAAAAGCCCCTGCGCGAAAGCAGGGGCAAGCCATGTCAGAGCTTATTTTTTATTAGTTAAATACCATCCCGCCGTCGATCAGCAACGACTGACCGGTCATGTAATCAGAATCCGGGCTGGCAAGATAGGAGACGCAGGCGGCGACATCTTCCGGCTCGGACAGACGACCGAGAGTGATGCGTTTGGCGAACTCGGCGGTACCGTAGCCCAGCGGTTTACCGGCGGCTTCGGACACCTGGCGGTCAATTTCGGCCCACATTGGCGTTTTGACAATCCCCGGGCAGTAGCCGTTGACCGTGATGCCCAGCGGCGCGAGGTCGCGAGCGGCGGTCTGGGTTAAGCCGCGTACCGCGAATTTACTGGAGCTATACACCGCCAGCTCCGGGTTGCCGACGTGGCCGGCCTGGGAACAGGCGTTGATGATTTTCCCGCCGTGCCCCTCTTTCTTAAAGGCCTCGACCGCCGCCTGAATACCCCAGATCACCCCTTTGACGTTGATGTTGTAGACTTTGTCGACAATCTCCGGGGTAATGGACTCGATCGGCGTAGACGGTGCCACACCGGCGTTATTGACGATGACGTCGAAGCCGCCCAGCGTTTTGCGCGCCTGTTCAACGGCGGCAAATACCTGATCGCGGTCGGAGACATCCACTTTCACCGCCACGGCGTGTCCGCCGGCCTGGTTGATTTCCGAGGCGACCGCTTTGGCGGTGGCGTCGTTATAATCGGCAATGGCCACGGCAAATCCATCCTTCACCAGACGAAGGGCGATAGCTTTACCAATCCCCTGGCCGGCGCCGGTAACAAGTGCGACTTTTTTCATTTTCCTTTCCTTATTGTGATGACTTACAGAATCTGACTCAGATGCAGCTGACCCATCAGCAGCGGGTTATCGCGATAATCCACCGGGATGGCCACCACCGCCGGGCCGTCGACGTCCATCGCCGCGCGCAGCGTCGGTTCCAGCGCCTCGGCGCTTTCCACGGCGAACCCTTTGGCGCCGAAGGATTCGGCATAGGCTTTAAAATCCATCGGCCCGAACTCGACGCCGGACAGGCGCTGATATTTTTTCTCTTCCTGAATAGCCACCATGTTGTAGCCGTTATCGACCCAGATGAGATGCAGCACGTTGGCTTTCAGGCGGACGGCGGTCTCCAGCTCCATGCTCGACTGCAGGAAGCCGCCGTCGCCGGAGACGGAGACCACTTTGCGCTCAGGATTGACCAGCCAGGCGCCGATGGCCCAGGGCAGGGCGACGCCCATGGTCTGCTGGCCGTTGGAGATCATCACCTGACGGGCGCGGAAGCTGTACAGGTAGCGGGCGATCCAGATATGGAAGCTGCCCATGTCCACGGTCAGCGTGACGTCGCTGTTGACGATATCCTGCATGGCGCGAACGATGCGCAGCGGATGCAGGGCAAACTGATTCAGCTGCGCGCCGCGGCGGTCCAGCAGCTCGCGCTGGTGCTGGCGGTCGCGGAGGATCTCCGCCGCCTGCGGGGAGAGCACCAGCCGGTGATCGATATTTTGCGCCAGCTTGTTGAGGGTGCCGGCGATATCGCCCACCAGCTCAACATCCGGGGTGTAGTTGCGCTCTTCATAAGCGGGCAGTACGTCGATATGCACCAGCGTCGCGTTGCCGCTGTTCCACATTGCCGGTTCATATTCCACCGGGCTATAGCCGATGCAGATCACCAGGTCGGCGAGCTGCAGCAGACGGTCCCCGGCCTGGTTGTTAAACAGCCCGACCCGACCGGCGAAGCGAGAGAAGTTATCCTGATTCACCGCCCCGGCGGCCTGATAGGTGCTGGTGACCGGAATATGGCTGGCCTCCAGCAAACGGCGCAGCGCCGCGCTGTTTTCCGGCTGGCTGGCCATCAGGCCGAGCAGGAAGATCGGGTTCTTCGCCTGAGCGATAAGCTTCACCACCTGATCGATGGCGTCATCCGGCGCGGCGCCCATCTGCGGTGCCCGGCTGGCCGGCAGTACTTTACCGCTGACCGGGCCATCGACCACATCCTGCGGCAGGCTGACGAACGCGCTGCCCGGGCGGCCCTGCTCGGCGGCACGGAAGGCGTTGGAGACCACTTCCGCCAGCGCATCCGGCGCCGTCACCTCGACGGCGTATTTGGTGACCGGGCTGAACATCGCCACCGTATCCATACTCTGATGGACCTGCTTCGCCTTATCGGCGCGTTTCACCGCGCCGCCCAGGGCCACCACAGGGTCACCTTCGCTGTTGGCGGTGGCCATGCCGGTGATCAGATTGGAACAGCCCGGACCGGAGGTGACCAGCGCCACGCCCGCTTTGCCGGTAATGCGTCCGACCGCGGCGGCCATAAACGCGGCGTTGGCTTCGTGGCGTACCGGAATAATGCGAATCGAGGAATCCAGCAGTGAGTCGAACACCTTGTCGATTTTGGCGCCGGGGATACCGAAGATCTGACGTACGCCTTGCGCTTCCAACTGGCTGACGACGAGATCGGCGCCGTGCGCCCATTGGCGTACCGGATACTGTTTGTCCATGTGAACCCCTTAACTTTCTACGGAACGGATGGCGGCATCGAGATTATCGGGATGCAGATTGGCCTGCAGGAACGCGCTGTCGGCGGGCAGGTCGATCATCAGCTTGTGAATTTCGCCGAAGGTCAGCACCCCGTGATCGAGCTGGTAATCCAGCAGGTGACCGCCGCCTTTGCGGTCATCGGTAATAAAGTGCTCGTGATACCCGGCGACGTTGATCCCCTGCATATGCTGCGGGGTACGGAAGCCGACCAGCACCCCTTCGCGCTGGTTAAAGCGGAACACCGGCTGATCGTCGAGGACGTCGGTCATCGCCCGGTACGGTGGCGTCTGGCGCGGCACGGTGCGGGTATGGGCATGGCGGAAATGGCCGTCGATGCGCAGGGCGCAGAACAGGTTGTCAGAGGGAATTTGCTGATCAATAACGTCGTGCAGTTGCTGGCGGCTCACCGGATGGTCAAAGGTTTTCCGGTACTGCGGCTGGAACCAGGTCATCACCGCGAACGGCGTTTTCTGCTCCGGCTGGGCTTTGCGCGCGCTACCGTCGGCGCGCAGCTGATAGACCTGACTGCTGAAGGCGATCAGCTCCCCGTCCAGTTCATTAAAGGTACCGAGGCCGAAATCGCCGTGTTTCAGCAGGTCCGCGATGGTGGTGCTGCCTTCGTAAACCCCGCTCAGCAGGGCGCTCATTAGCGATGTCTGATAGAGCACGCTCTCCGGATGCTGCGCGGAAAACGCCCGTAGGGTTTCGCACAGACTCTCTTCGCAGGTGCATTCAGCAGAGTGATTCATATACCACTTCCTCGTTCAACAAATATAAGAAAGGTTAAATAAATGTTGACCCGATTCAGCTCACAGTTCCAATATAGAAACCATGCTGGTTTGAGACGTTTTCGATATGGAACTTCGTTATCTTCGTTATTTTGTCGCCGTCGCCAGGACGCGGCACTTCACCCAGGCCGCCAAGGAACTGGGTATTTCACAACCTCCTTTAAGTCAGCAAATTCAGCGACTTGAGCGCGAGGTGGGGACCCCGCTGTTTCGGCGTTTAACCCGCGGGGTGGAGCTGACGGAAGCGGGAGAGTCGTTCTATGAGGATGCCCGCCAGATCCTCGCCATGAGCGATGCGGCGCTGGAGAAGGCCAAGGGCATTGCGCGCGGGATGAACGGCAGCCTGTCGCTAGGCATTACCAGTTCTGATGCTTTCCATCCGCAAATCTTCACGTTGCTGCACCGCTTTCAGCTCGACCACCCCGGGGTGACCCTGCACCAGATGGAAGACAATATGGCCAATCTGATGACCGCCCTGAGCGAGGCCGAGCTGGATATCGCCTTCGTCCGTCTGCCGTGCGAGAGCAGTAAAGCCTTTAATCTGCGGATTATTGATGAGGAGCCGATGGTCATCGCGCTGCCGCGCGATAACCCGCTGGCGACGCAGCCGACCCTGGCCCTGGAGCAGCTGTGCGACGTGGCGCCGATCCTCTTCCCGCGGGAGGTGGCCCCCGGGCTGTATGAGCTGGTGTACAACAGCTGCCTGCGCGCCGGGATCGACATGGAGCGTGCCTGGCAGTCGTCGCAGATTTCGTCGTCGCTGAGCATGGTCAATGCCGGGTTCGGCTTCGCGCTGGTCCCGCAGTCGATGACCTGCATTCAACAGCCGAACGTCAGCTATCACCCGCTCAGTGGGGCGCCGCTGAAGACCGATATCGCCATTGCCTGGCGGCGCTTCGAGCGCTCACGCACAGTGAAACGCTTTCTGGCGATGTTCTGATCTTCGCGGCGCCAGCGGCTTACTGCGCCACCCAGCCGCCATCCATATTCCATGCGGCGCCGCGCACCTGGGCAGCGGTATCGCTGCACAGAAACAGCGCCATTTCGCCCAGTTGCTGCGGGGTGACAAACTCCCCGGAGGGCTGTTTTTCCGCCAGCAGCTGGGCGCTGGCCTGCTCCGGGTCGACCCCCTCGGCGATGCGCTTATCGATCTGCTGCTGCACCAGCGGGGTCAGCACCCAGCCCGGGCAGATGGCATTGCAGGTGATGCCGCTGCGCGCGGTTTCCAGGGCCACGGTTTTGGTCAGCCCGACCACCGCGTGCTTGGCGGCGACGTAGGCCGATTTCTCTTTCGACGCCACCAGGCCATGCACTGAGGCAATGTTGATGATGCGCCCCCAGTTGCGCTGGCGCATGCCCGGCAGCGCCAGGCGGGTGGTGTGGAAGACGCTGGAGAGATTTATCGCGATGATGTCGTTCCATTTGTCCACCGGGAACTGCTCCACCGGGGCGACGTGCTGGATGCCGGCGTTATTGATCACGATATCGACGCCGCCGAAGGTGCTTTCGGCATAGTGCATCATCGTCTCGATCTGCCCGACGTCGCGCAGGTCGGCGTCGTGATAGCCGGGGATCTTACCCAGCGCGGCGACTTCAGCCCGGGCGTGGCTGCTGTCGCCGAAGCCATTGAGGATCACCTGCGCGCCCGCCTGAGCCAGCACTTTGGCGATCCCTAAACCGATGCCGCTGGTGGAGCCGGTGACCAGCGCTGTTTTACCGTGCAAATTCATTTTATTACTCCTTCAATCGGGTATCAGACAATGCCGGTCACATAGAACGTGACAATGACAAACAGTACCGCGAGGCTTTTGATCACCGTGATGGCGAAAATACCGCCGTAGGCCTGGCGATGGCTCAGGCCGGTGATCGCCAGCAGGGTGATCACCGCCCCGTTATGCGGTAGGGTGTCCATGCCGCCGCTGGCCATGGCGGCGACACGGTGCAGGACCTCGAGCGGAATATTGGCGGCGTGGGCGGCGGCGACAAAGGTCTCGGACATCGCCGCCAGCGCGATGCTCATCCCCCCGGAGGCCGAGCCGGTGATCCCGGCCAGCACCGTGACGCTGATCGCCTCGTTTAACAGCGGATTGGGAATGGCCGCGAGGGCTTTCGACAGCACCAGGAAACCCGGCAGGGCGGCGATAACCGCGCCGAATCCGTACTCAGAGGCGGTGTTCATCGCCGCGAGAATAGCCCCGCCCACCGCCGTTCGGCTCCCCTCCGCCAGCCGGCCGCGGATATTGCGATAGCCGCAGACCAGCACCAGCACAATGCCGGAGAGCAGCGCCGCCTGCACCGCCCAGATAGCGGTGATTTTCCCTACTTCGGTGACGACAGGCTTCGCCAGACCCGGCAGGGTGAGCTCATGGCTGGCGCCGTACCACTGCGGGATCCAGTGGGTAAACAGCAGATTCAGCACCCCCACTAACAGCAACGGGGCGATAGCGATCAGCGGATGCGGCAGATCGATGTCATCCGGGGTCTCCGGCTCATTTTGCAGGTCGGTCCCATAGCCTTCGCCGCGGGCCTGCGCTTTGCGGCGCTGACGCTCCAGCCACAGCAAACCGAAGATGATAATGAACAGCGAGCCGATAAGCCCCAGCCAGGGGGCCGCCCAGGCGTTGGTGCCGAAGAAACTGGTGGGGATAATATTCTGGATCTGCGGCGTGCCGGGCAGGGCGTCCATGGTAAACGAGAATGCCCCGAGGGCGACGGTGGCCGGGATCAGCCGTTTGGGGATCCCGCTCTGGCGAAACAGTTCGGCGGCGAAGGGGTAGACGGCAAAAGCCACCACAAACAGCGACACCCCGCCGTAGGTCAGCAGGGCGCACACCAGCACGATCACCGGGATCGCGTGGCGGCGTCCGAGGATGCGGATGGCGGCGGCGACAATCGACCGCGAGAATCCCGACAGCTCAATCAGCTTGCCGAACACGGCGCCCAGCAGAAACACCGGGAAATAGAGCTTCACAAAGCCGACCATTTTTTCCATAAACAGGCCGGTAAAGGCCGGGCCGACCGCGCCCGGGTCGGTGACCAGCACCGCGCCGAGGGCGGCGATCGGCGCAAAGAGGATCACGCTGTATCCACGGTAGGCCGCCAGCATCAGTAACGCCAGTGCGGCCAGGGCAATTATCACACTCATCACGACGTCTCACTCTCATTGTTATTGTAGGGGTACAGAACGCGATACTAGGGCTTCAGGGCGTAGCGAAGCTGATGTTCCCGGCGCGACTGGATGCGCTGTTGCCGCGCCTCATCCCAGCGGTAAAAGCCTTGTCCACTGCGGGCGCCGGTGTCGCCTCGCGCCACCTTTTCCGCCACCAGCGACATCATCTCGCTCCCGCTGGCCAGCTCCGGCAGCAGGTGCTGGCAGATATCCTGGACCGTCGCCAGCCCGGTCATGTCCGCTGCCTCCAGCGGGCCGACCATCGCATAGCGGCGGCCCAGCGAGGCGCGCATCACCTGGTCCACTACCTCGGCAGAGGCAATGCCGCTGTGGACGATATGCAGCGCTTCGCGCAGCAGGGCGAACTGCAGCCGGTTGCCGACAAAGCCCGGCGCGGCGCGATTGAGCACCACCGCTTCCAGCGCGCAGGCGGCGCAAAAGTCGCTCACCTGGCGCGCCAGATGGGGCAGTGTGGCGCTCCCGGGCACCACTTCCACCAGCGGGATCAGGTGCGGCGGATGCCAGAAGTGGGCGATCAGCAGCCGTTCAGGGTGGCGCATGCCCTGCGCCAGCGAGTCCGGCGGCAGGCCGCTGGTGTTGCTGGCGATAATCGCCTCGTCGGCGATCAGCGTTTCCAGTTCGGCATACAGGGCGTGCTTCAGTGCCAGCCGCTCGGGGATCGCTTCTATCAGCAGCGTGGCATCGGTCAGGGCATTCAGCGTCGAAGCAGGGGTCAGACGGGCCAGCACAGCGTCGCGGTCGGCGGGATCCTGCTGGCCGCTCGCCTCCAGCTCGCGCAGGATGGCGCTGGCCACCGCCGGAACCTCGGCGAGACGCTGCGGGTCGGTGTCATACAGGCGGACGACGTGACCGTGACGGGCGAAATGGCAGGCGATGCCTACGCCCATCAGTCCCGCGCCGAGTACCGCCAGGCGTGGTGTAAACATAGTGGCTCCTGTTAACGTTGTAGAGTCATGGCGATGCCCTGGCCGCCGCCGACGCACAGGGTTGCCAGCCCTTTGCTGGCGCTCCGGCGCTGCATCTCATGCACCAGGCTGACGAGGATCCGGCAGCCGGAGGCGCCGATGGGATGGCCAAGGGCGATGGCGCCGCCGTTGACGTTGACCTTCTCGCTATCCCACTCAAGCAGCTGACCGACGGCCAGCGCCTGGACGGCAAAAGCCTCGTTAGCTTCGATAAGATCCACCTCGTCCAGCGTCCAGCCGGCGCGCTGCAGCGCTTTACGGCAGGCGCTCACCGGGCCGATGCCCATCACCGATGGGTCGACCCCGGCGACCGCTGAGCTGACAATGCGCGCCAGCACCGGTAGCCCGAGCTCGTGCGCTTTATCGACGCGCATCAGCAGGACCGCCGCGGCGCCGTCGTTCAGCGACGAGGCGTTTCCGGCAGTGACGCTGCCGTCAGCGGGACGAAACGCCGGGCGCAGCTGGGCCAGCTGCTGCTCGCTGGTCTCCGGGCGCGGTTGCTCGTCGTCAGTCACGACACGCGGCGGCTTTTTGCCCTGCGGGACGCTGACCGGGACGATCTCCTCGCGAAAGCGTCCGGCGGCGATGGCGGCCGCCGCTTTGCGCTGGGACCCGGCGGCAAAGGCATCCTGGCGCTCACGGCTGATGTCGAAGGCATCAGCCAGATTCTCGGCGGTAATGCCCATGTGGTAGTCGTTAAAGGCGTCCCACAGGCCGTCCAGAATCATGCTGTCCTGCAGGCTGGCGTGGCCGAAACGCAGGCCGTCGCGGGCGCCGTGCATCAGATAGGGGGCATTGCTCATGCTCTCCTGGCCGCCGGCGATGACGATCTCGGCGTCGCCGCAGCGGATCGCCTGCACCGCCTGCTGAACCGCTTTCAGCCCGGAGCCGCACACCAGATTGACGGTGACCGCCGGGGTGTCGATCGGCAAGCCAGCCCGCAGCGCGGTCTGGCGCGCCGGGTTCTGCCCGCAGCCGGCGGTGAGCACCTGGCCGAAAATCAGTTCGTCGACCGCCGCGGCGGGCAGCTGGCCGCGTTCAAGCAGGCTGCGCACCACCGCCGCGCCGAGGTCGACGGCGGAAAGAGGGGCGAAGGCGCCGCGAAAGCTGCCGACCGGAGTGCGTACTGCAGCAACAATGGCAATATCGGTCATGGTCTCTCCTTAGCTGAAGCGCATTTCGCGCACATCGTCGGCCACGATCAGTCGTCCCGCCGTTTTACGCATCACCTCGTCGGGGCTCACTCCCGGGGCCACTTCGCGCAGGACAAACGTGCCGTCGACAATGTCCAGCAGGGCCAGATCGGTGAGCACCCGGCGAATACAGCCCACGCCGGTGAGCGGCAGGGTGCACTGCGGCAGCAGTTTGGATTCGCCGTTTTTTGAGGCGTGGGTCATCACCACGATGATGTTCTGCGCGCCGGCTACCAGGTCCATGGCGCCGCCCATCCCCTTGACCATTTTTCCAGGGATCATCCATGAGGCGATGTTGCCCGCGACGTCGACCTCAAAGGCGCCAAGAACGGTCAGGTCAACGTGGCCGCCGCGGATCATGGCGAACGACTGAGCGGAGTCGAAGATGGCCGCCCCGGTTTGCGCGGTGACGGTCTGCTTGCCGGCGTTAATCATGTCGGCGTCGATCGTGGCTTCGTCTGGAAATTCGCCCATCCCCAGCAGGCCGTTCTCCGACTGGAGCATCACCTCAATACCGGCGGGAATGTAATTGGCCACCAGCGTCGGGATACCGATCCCGAGGTTGACGTAGTCGCCGTCGCGTAGCTCCTGGGCGACGCGCATCGCCATTTGTTCACGGGTCAGCATCTCACTTCCCTCCGGCGCGCAGGGTGCGCTGTTCAATACGTTTTTCGAATTGCCCGACGATCAGCCGGTCGACATAGATCCCCGGGGTGTGGATGGCGGAGGGCGGCAGTTCGCCCGGCGGTACAATCTCTTCCACCTCCACCACCGTAATACGCCCGGCGGTGGCCATCAGCGGGTTGAAATTCTGCGCGGTATGGCGATATACCACATTGCCGTACCAGTCGGCTTTCCAGCCTTTGACCAGCGCGAAATCGCCGCGGATCGCCTCTTCAAGGATGTAGTGCCTGCCGTCGAACTGGCGCACCTCTTTGCCTTCGGCGACCGGGGTGCCATACCCGGTGGCGGTGTAAAAACCGGGGATCCCGGCGCCGCCGGCGCGAATTTTTTCGGCCAGCGTTCCCTGAGGAGTGAGCTCAACCGCCAGCTCGCCGCTCAGCACCAGCTGTTCAAACAGCGCGTTCTCCCCGACGTAAGAGGCCACCACCTTGCTGATCTGGCGTGACTCCAGCAGCATACCGAGACCGAAGCCGTCGACGCCGCAGTTATTGGAGACCACCGTCAGCCCCTGCACCTGGCGACGCTGCACCTCGGCGATCAAGTTCTCGGGAATGCCGCACAGGCCGAAACCGCCGGCGAGCAGCGTCATGCCGTCCGTTAACCCTTCCAGCGCCGCTTCATAGCTGGCGACGCGTTTATCCAGTCCTGCCATCTTGTCTCTCCTGCCTTGCGATAGCCTTATCATTGGCGCTGGAGACTGATTTGATAATTTTGAATTTGTGACCCACTCATTTGGAATTTTAATTAATTTCCTGTTAACTAATTTTTTTCAATTAGTTAACAGGAAGAAAAATGAGAATGAGTGTCAAACAGTTACGCGCGTTTTTAGCGGTAGCTCACACTCTGAATTTCGCCCACGCCAGCGAAAGGCTCAATTTGTCGCAGCCAGCCCTCAGTTTGACCATCAAAGGGTTAGAGGAGGCGCTGGGCGGCGCGCTGCTGCAGCGCAGCACCCGCAAAGTGACCCTTACCCAGGAGGGGGAACTCTTTCTGCCGATGGCCCGTCAGCTGCTGGCCGACTGGGATAACGTCGAGGAGGCCATGCGTCAGAGCTTTACCCTGCAACGGGGTAAAATTTCGGTGGCCGCGATGCCGTCGTTTGCCGCCAACGTCCTGCCGGAGGCGCTGAAGGCCTTTCGCGACCGCTATGCCGGCGTGAACGTCACGGTGCATGACGTGATTAATGAGCAGGTGATCGAGATGGTGCGCGAGGGGCGAGTGGAGATGGGTATTGCCTTCGAGCCATCGCCCACCCACAACCTGCTGTTTACCCCGCTGGCGGTGGACCGCTTCGTGGCGATCGTTCCCCGGCAATCCCCGCTGGCGAAGAAAAAGCAGCTCACCTGGCAGGAGCTGTTGACCCTCGATTTTATTACCCTGCAGCGTCCCTCGGCGGTACGCCTGATGCTGGAGGAGGCGCTGGCGCGCAGCGGTCGCCAGCTGGACGTAGCGCTGGAGAGTCACCAACTGGTGACGGTGGGGAGAATGGTGGCCAGCGGCCTGGGGGGCAGCGCGGTACCGGCGCTGTGTAAAACGCAGATGACCTCCCTGGGGGCCGTCTGCATCCCGCTCAGCGATCCGCCGATTGAGAAGTGCGTCGGTGCGATCCATGCCGGTCATATGCCGCTGTCGAAGGCGGCGCAGGCGCTGCTGGATACGCTGAAAGGGTTCTTGCCGACCTGAGCAGGCGGGAGGGGCAAAAAAAAACCGGCCTGCTGGCCGGTTTGACAATCAGATTTTGCAGGCGTCGCCGCAATCGTCATCGGCAACGATCGCCTGCGCTTTTTTGTCCGCTTCTTCCAGACGCTCCGCGTTGCGTTCTTCTGCTTCATCCAGGCCGCTGAAGACCAGGTTGTCGAGATCAATTTCCATAAGTTACCTATCGTTGCTGGTTTTTAATCAGCGTCAAGTATAGGGCAAAACCGCCAGCGGATGTAGCCGCTCTCCGCGCCGAACGCACAGAGCGTTAAGTCGCGGGGCGGCAGGCTTTCCCTACTATAAATAACCGTTGACAGGCGGGAGTTGGCTTTATTAATCACCATACAGAATGATTTCCTGTGTATATATTAAATGAAAGGACAACGAAGGAGTAATTAAGCGTTGACGAAAAGCTTTTATGTTAATATGGCCGCGATTATGGATGAATCTATGGATCTTAATCAATGGAACATACTGTTGCAGGCGCCATCAAAGAATGGCGTAAACATAATAAAGTGATCGGTCAGGTCAAAATAAACTATAAAAAAGTTTTACGAAAATGCAGAGAGCTCTCGCTCGCAGGAGGTAAATACAGAGAATATCAAGAACTTTGTGCAAAATATCAGTGTGCGCGGTTGACCGCCGTGACCAAAGGGCTGGTGCCTTTTGAGGATAAACCGTTTAAAGCGTATCTCAATAAACGGCTGTCAAAACGACGCAAGCTGGATATTGCCCACGGTTCACTGAATTTTATTGAGAAAACGTTTCACCCTGATGTCCTGCCGCAGCTGTACAATGTGGCAGATTTTGGTCGCGCGATGTTCTCTATTCCTTTGAAAAATGGCGATAATCTTGACGTTAAACTGTTGGCGTCGCCGTTTCAGGAGGAGGGCGAGCTGATGCTGCAGCTGTTTCTCGGTGACCGGCGCGTCTATAGCGTCTGTTTTTCCTGTACCGACGATGGCCGCGCCTATATTGGCGGCATCCAGGGCGGAAAAGATATCACCAATGACGAAGTGAAGGTGCTGACTAAAGAGCTGCATGGCGCGCGGCCGAAAAATATCATCATGAGCGTGCTGTATGGTTTCCTGCGTTATTTCAGCATCACCACGGTCTACGCGATCGATTCCGATTACCACGTGAAAAGCGATCTGGTGAAAGCCAGTTATTCATCGCTGTGGCTGGAAATGGGTGGTGAGAAACAGGCTCGCGGCTGGTATAAATTACCGGCGCAAGAGATCAAAAAAAGTATTGAAGAGGTGAAAAGTAAGCACCGGAGCCAGTTTATTAAGCGCGAAGGTGTCAAGGATCTGATTCAGATAGATATGGCGAACGCCCTGCAGCACATTACGTTGCAAGCACGGGTGAATTAACGCCTCTCATACGCCAGCCGGGCTGCAGGGGGCTGCTACCCGGCTGGCGATTTCCTCTCTCCCCAGGTCGCTGTGCCGTAGGTTACTGCCCGCTCTCGCCGATTGGCGGTGACGCGGAGACGGTGAGCAGCGTAGCGCTGCGCCACCATACCATCAGGGCGACAATCGCGATAACGCTCAGCACGCCGAAGGCGGTGGCATAGGAGTAGTGCCCGGCGATAGACCCGGTTAACGCCGGACTCATTGCCGCCCCGGCGCCCTGCATCAGCATCACCACGCTCTGTCCAGCGTTAACGTGCCCGCTGCCGCGCAGCAGCGAGACGATAAAGCTGGGCACCGCCACCCCCAAAATCCCTGCCGCCAGGCCATCAAGAATTTGCACCGGGACCATCATCGCCGGGGCGTCGCTGGACGCCGCCAGCGCCGCCCGGATGGGCATGATCAGCAGCGCCAGCAGGATGCATCGCCAGTAACCGTATTTGTCGATGCTGCCGGCGACCCGGATGGCCACCGGGATCATCACCACCTGCGAAATAATCACCGTGGCGGCGGCAAACAGTCCGGGATTGAGGTGTCCCGGCGCGGCGGCGATCCGCATGCTCAGCATCGGCAACAGCGCGGCATTGGCGAGATGGAACAGCATCAGGGTTACGCCGGCGATCAGCAGCGGCGTATGGCGGAACAGGATGGCAAACCCCGGCAGGGAGGGCGTGGATGCCGCTTCGATGCCGCGGGCGGCGTCATCGTCGATATCGCCGCCGCGGATCGCCAGCAGGGCGACCAGGGTAAGCAGCGTGGTACAGGCCATCAGAATGAAAATGCCGCCGATGCCCCAGTACCAGGCGATAGCCCCGGCCATTAGCGCGGTGAAGAAATTCCCCGCGTGGTTGAAGGCTTCGTTTTTCCCCATCTGGGCGCTAAAGCCGCGCTGTCTGGCAAGACCGAGGGTAATCCCGGCGATCAGCGGTCCGACAAAGGCCGCGCAGATGCCGCTGGCGACTTGCGAGAGGGCGACCACGCTGGTCTTCTGACTAAACCAGAGCAGCAGGGTGGTGAGGGTGATCACCAGGCAGACCCCGGCCAGCAGCAAGCGCTTATGCCGCGAGCTGTCGGTGATGAAGCCGGCGGGCAGGGTCGCCAGCAGGCCGGCGATACCGCCGACGGACATCAGCAGGCCAATGTCCTCCGCCTGCCAGTGACGCTGGGTGAGAAAGATCCCCAGAAACGGGCCGAGGCCGTCGCGCACGTCGGCAATAAAAAAGCTGGTCAGACATAAAGCCCGCAGAGAACGAAGCGACATTTTCTACCTTTAGCATGCGCGATCTGCGCGTCGGAATGGTCACCGGATACCTTCATCCTTTATCGCACCGTTCGATGAAACAAAAATGTCCCGCGCTCGTCGGGTACCGTGGCTATGCAACATACCCGCTTGCGGCGGCTTTCGCCAGAGGCGTACGAAAGTTCTGTAGCGGCGCTATTAGCGTTCGTCTGCCTTGACGATCTGCAGGGCGGCGGGGCTCGCCACGGTGCCGCTGGCAGTAATAAACCCCGGATGGACAGCCTCGCCGCTGGCGCTGTCCACCAATGCTATATGCGGCGCACTGTGCAGCACGTGCTGATGGCCCCATTCCATCAGGGCGAACAGCACCAGCGCCAGGCTACGGCTTTTATCAGTCAGAACATATTCATACCGTTCGCGGGAGCCGGCTTCCCGGTAGGGCACTTTGCTGAGCAATCCCGTTTCGGTCATGGTTTTTAACCGGGTGGTGAGCGTCTGGCGGGTAATATGGGTGTGCGACAGCATCGTTTCAAAGCGCGTCACGCCGTAAAACGCCTCGCGGAGGATCAACAGCACCCAGCGGTCGCCGAGGATTTTCGCCCCTTCCGCCAGGCCGCACAGCGCCGGGTCGAGGTAGGGCAGTGATTTATTTTTTGACATCGCGAGATTGACCTTCTACTCTGAGTTTGAATTTTAGACCTAGATGCTAAGGAGAATAGCGTGCCATTTGTTAACGTGCAAACCATTAAAGGGATCATGACCGCGGAACAGAAAAGTGAGCTGCTGCGACGGATGACCGATCTGCTGGTGGAGATTGAGGGGCAGGGCGATCCGCAGTTCCGTCAGTCCGTCTGGATCCGCATTGACGAACATGACCCGGAGCAGTGGAGTCTGGGCGGCGTCCAGCCGACGGCCGCAATGATCGCGGCGAAATTTGCCGCCGCGCGGCGCGACGGATCCCCGGAATAAAACGCGCGGCGAAGCCCGGCCCGGCGATCTGACGCAGAAGAGGGGCCAGATCGCCGGGTAATATTGCGATTCGCTATGGTGCAAAAGCGTATTTTGCGGCTAAGGTAACGGTCAGGGAACCCAACAAACAGGGCGCGATGCCAGACGGCCAGCCTGGCGCCACTCTCAAACCGGTGAAAACAACGGATGTCTACAGAACACATGCTGCCGCTGGCGGTGCAGAACAAAAACATCTTTCGCCTGGCTGCCGCTCAGGCGCTGGCCGGCGCCAACTCGGTGGTCTTCTACGCTACCGGCGCGATAGTGGGTAACGCGATTGCCCCCAGCCCGTCGCTGGCCACGCTGCCGATCACCCTGTTTGTGCTGGGGATGGCGGCCTCCATTCTGCCTTTCGGCGCGCTGGCGCGAACGCGGGGCCGTAAAGCGGCGTTCAGGCTCGGCACCGGCGCCGGGATGGTGACCGGACTGGCGGCCGCCCTGGCGGTAGTGCTGAATTCTTTTCTGCTGTTTTGTCTCGCCGCGATGCTTGGCGGCGCCTATGCCGCCGTGGCGCTCAGTTTTCGTTTTGCCGCCACCGACGGCGTCGCCCCGGCGCGTCGCGCCCGTGCGCTGTCGCTGGTGATGGGCGGCGGTGTGGCCGCCGGGATCATTGGCCCGATGCTGGTCACCGGCACCATGCACCTCTGGCCGGCACATATCTTCGCCGTCACCTTCCTCGCTCAGGCGCTGGTTGCAGTGCTGGCCGCCTTTTTGTTGAGAGGGGTGACGCCGGCGGAGCCCACCGCGGCCAGCGTGCGCGGAGGGCGGCCGCTGCGCGAGATTGTCCGCCAGCCGGGTTTTGCCACCACGGTATTCAGCGGCGCGGTGGCCTATATGGTGATGAATTTTCTGATGACCGCCGCGCCGCTCTCCATGCATATGCACGGTCTTTCCCAGCAGGCCGCCAACCTTGGGATCCAGTGGCATGTGATGGCGATGTACGGCCCGGGATTTTTCACCGGCCGGCTGATCCAGCGCTTCGGCGCAGTGCGAATGGCGGCGGCGGGATTGCTGATCACCGCCGCGTCGGTGGCGGTCGGCCTGAGCGGTCTCGGCGTGTATCATTACTGGCTGTCGCTGATTTTGCTCGGCATCGGCTGGAACTTTGGCTTCACCGGCGCCTCGGCGAAAATCATCGATTTCCACCGCCCGGAAGAGAAGACCCAGGTTCAGTCGCTCAACGATTTTCTGGTCTTCGGCGTGATGATCGTGGGGTCGTTTTCGTCCGGGGTTCTGCTCAACGCCTTCGGCTGGAACGCCGTGCTGTGGGGCTCCCTGGTCCCGGTTGCGGTGGCGTTGTTGACCCTGCTGCTGCGCCCCTTATCCCCACCCCGCGCTTAGCGCCTGGCCTGCCGCTGCGCAGGCCGTCTTTTGCTTTTTTCAGCTATGCATTGCTGAAATTCATCTGACTCCTTGCGCGTAAAAACGTCACAGACGCTACATGCTGTAGTAATCTCTACAACATGACAATGCATCTCTTGATCCTTAACCTGACAACGTCTCAAGCCACGCTGCGCATGCGTGTCTGGCGAACCCTGAAGCAGAGCGGGGCAGCGGTCCTGCGCGATGGGGTCTATCTGCTGCCTGACGTGCGCCAGGGCTATGACACTTTCCTCAGCACCTGCCAGGCGATCCGCGCGGAAGGGGGGACCGGGTATGTTTTCACGATTGAGGCGGCGGAAGAAGAGGCGCTCAGGCCGCTATTCGATCGTCGTGAACAGTACGACGCGCTGTTGCAGGATCTGCAGGCGCTGCAGGGGACGTTATCCAACGACGAACTGGCGGCTCAGCTCAAACAACTGCGTAAAATTCAGCGTGACTACCGGCGGATCGAGGCCATTGATTTCTTTCCGGGGGCCGCCCGGGAGCAAGCCGCTGAGCGACTGGCCACTATCGAGCAGGTCATTAATCAGCGGCTATCGCCGAACGAGCCGCAGTCGGTGGCGGGCGAACTGAGCCTGCTGGACAGAGGCGCCTTTCGCGGCCGGCTGTGGGCCACCCGCCGACGCCCGTGGGTCGATCGTCTGGCCAGCGCCTGGCTTATCCGGCGCTTTATTGACGACGAGGCGCGGTTCCTGTGGCTGGCCGCGCCTGAGGACTGTCCGGCGACAGCGGTCGGTTTTGATTTTGACGGCGCGCCATTCAGCCATGTCGGCACGCTGGTGACCTTCGAAGTACTGGTCCGGCGTTTTGCGCTGGACGCGGTGATCCCCGACAGTCTGGGACGGTTGATCCACTTCCTGGACGTCGGTGGGGTACCGACCCCGGAGGCGGCGGGGGTAGAAAGCATTCTTGCAGGGCTGCGGGAAACCATTACGGACGATGACCAACTGCTGGCGGCAGCTTGCTCGCTGTTCGACGGCTTACTGAGGTCCTGTGAAATGAGGTCTGGCAATCATGAGCAAAACGGTCGTTCTTCCGCAGAGTGACAGTCCTTCCGTCGTCGCTTCCGTCTCCTTCTGGCAGGCATTTCGCTTTTGGCTCAAGCTTGGCTTCATCAGCTTCGGCGGGCCTGCCGGACAGATCGCCATGACGCACCAGGAGCTGGTGGATAACCGACGCTGGATCTCGGAAGGGCGATTCCTGCATGCGCTCAATTTTTGTATGGTCCTGCCCGGCCCGGAGGCCCAGCAGCTGGCGACCTATATCGGCTGGCTGATGCATAAAACCTGGGGAGGCGTCATCGCCGGGGTGCTGTTTATTTTGCCCTCGCTGGTGTTACTCATCGCCCTGGCGTGGATCTACCTCGTCTGGGGGGATGTCGCCGTGGTGGCGGGGATCTTTTATGGCATCAAACCCGCCGTAGCGGCGATAGTATTGCAGGCGGCGCACCGCATCGGCTCGCGGGCGCTGAAAAATGGCGCCTACTGGGCCATCGCTGCCGCTGCCTTTGTCGCTATTTTTGCGCTGAACGTTCCTTTTCCGCTGATCGTCCTCGCCGCGGCACTGGTGGGTTTTATCGGCGGACGGTTGGCGCCGACGACGTTCGGCAAAGCGGACGCCCACCGTGCGCAGAGTCACCCTGGCGGAGCCGCCATCATTGATGACACGACGCCGATTCCGGCCCATGCCATTTTCAGCTGGCGGCGCACCTCTCAGGTGCTGATCGCCGGAATGCTGCTGTGGCTGGTGCCGATGGCCGCCCTGACGCTAATGCTGGGCTGGGCGCATCCGCTGACCCAGATGAGCTGGTTCTTTACCAAAGCCGCGCTGATGACCTTTGGCGGGGCATATGCCGTCTTACCTTATGTTTACCAGGGGGCGGTGACCCACTATGGCTGGCTGACGGCAGGGCAGATGATGGACGGCCTCGCTCTTGGGGAATCGACCCCCGGACCGTTGATCATGGTGGTGACCTTTGTCGGGTTTGTCGGCGGCTACACCAAAGCGGTGTTGGGCGTCGATGATGTGCTGCTGGGGGGCATCGCGGCGGCGTGCCTGGTGACATGGTTTACCTTTTTGCCCTCGTTCATCTTTATTCTCGCCGGCGGGCCGTTTATTGAAACGACCCATAATAAGGTGGGATTTACCGCGCCGTTGACCGCCATCACTGCCGCGGTGGTGGGCGTTATCCTGAATCTGGCGCTGTTTTTTATCTGGCATAGCGTCTGGGGACCGTCCGGTTTCGACCCGTGGTCCGCAGCCATAGCCCTGGGCGCCGCCGGGCTGCTGTTTCGTTATAAGTGGAAGCTGACCTGGGTACTGGCCGCCGCCGCCGCAGTAGGGCTTATCGTCCATATGGCGGGACTGTCCGGCGCAGGATAAGGTCGGCGTTGGGCTGAGAGAAACGTGGACAGATGGGGGATTGGGGAGGGAGGCCAGTGCCTGAGCAGGCCCTGGCCGGATGGGTGGCAATTATTTATCTACGGGAGGCTCCTCCGCGAGATGCAGTTGACAATATTGCTCAACGCCCGCCTTTAGCATGTTAATAATCACCAGCAGTGTGGGTAAGTAAGGCACCAGTTTAACTAACAGCGAACTGATGGGTTCATCAATAATCAGTGCCAGCAGGGTATCCACTTTCTTTTTCCATGTTTTGTTATATTCCACACAAAAATTTTTAATATCGGCCGGCTGCGTTGAACGGGCAATCTGTTCGAGTTCTTCAATGGCGTTGAGTGCCGCTTTTATTTTCTCAATGTCGATTTGTTGAGTCATATTCGCCTCACGGTAATCGGAAAAAAACTGGATCATTCTTTATGTGGATTAAATAACAGCCACGGTAAGGTGTAATCGTACAGCGCTTTCACCGGCACCACGGATAAGTGGAAATGTTTATCGTGCGGGCTGACGCCATGGTAATCCCGCCATACCCAAGGCTGGACAGAAGCGCTAATGATCCGTTTGTTCCAGATAATATATTTAATTCGTTTGTCTTTGCTGGCGACCAACGCATCGACAATCGCCTGAGCATCACATTTATTTTGAGGATCGTGGGTAATATCGATAGCCGTTACCACACCAATATTTCCATCTATCACCTGCGGATTATGATCCGAGTTGGTGTGGGCATGATGTTCATCACCAATGGTGCCATCGCTGTCCTTGTTGCGATGCGGAGCATATTGATTAATCTGATCTCTGAGTATCAGCAGACTCTTTGCGACACGCCATACCATGTTATTTACCCTCCGGATTGAAACAGGGGTTTGAGCTGACCGGCTCTGCGCCAGGAACCACGTCATGATAAACCGGAGAAGGGGGGGCAGGATCGGCTACTGGATCCGCTTTCACGCTGCTGACTTGTTGCTTTTTCAGGTTTTTCACTTGCAACAGATAATTAAGAATGACGTTCCAGAACGCCGATCCGCCGCTTGCCATCAGGCCAATACATAATGTCATCAGGTCCGGATGTTTAATGGCCGAGAAACTGCCGGCGACGAAAGGTTGGGTCAAAAACGCCGTCAGAATACCGGCAACCACCGCTAATATCTGCAGGGCTGATTTGCGTCGTCCTTCGATGACCGGATCCTGATTTTCCAGATTAAGCCAGGGAAAATACCCTTTGATTATCTCTACCAGTCTTTCCGAGGCGATACTGATGGCGATCAGCATCGTAATGATGTTTTCAAGTTGCGAAGAAATGGCATCGCTCATATTATCCTCACTATTGCTGTGTTGAATAAAAATAATTTACAACGTTTTTATCATGTGCTTAATTCATAGGGGAAAATTTATGTCGACTCATTATACGGTCATTTTTGTCGTTCAGGCCGGTAATCGGCAAGTTGTAATAAAATGACAGCGCGTAATAAATAATCCGCCAGAGCGTGTTCGGAATAACTATTTAATTCGACACGAAAACTGAACCGTGGAATTAACCCGTGATAATAAATTTATCGTCGCTTTTTTGATGAGTATAACGGAGGAAACAGAGACGCCACTCATTCATATGAATGAGTGGCGTAAAAAAACTCGCCGCGCGGGTAGGAGGAAGAGAAGCGGGCCAGCGACCGGTTAGCGCGCCCCGGAATGGGGCGATCAGGTCGTGGGGGTTTCGCGGGTGGCCAGCGCCAGCGGGTTGCTGTCCAGTTCCAGCTGGTCGCGCAGCGCCCAGCCGCGCAGCTTGCCGGGGTTAAGCAATCCCGCCGGGTCGAGAGACTGTTTCACCGCCACGACGTCGGGGCGAATCACGCCCTGTTTGCCGTCCTCAACCTGCAGCACGTGGGGGTTGTTAATTTTGACGTCGTTGTCGCGAAATATCTGCATGATGGCGTTGAGCCGCGCGGGCGTGGTATAGCGCACCAACTGCAGACCGCTGGCGGTGACGTTGCCCTCGATATCGCGCAGGAATTCAATATGGGAAATCACCTCCCCGGCGAAGTGCTGCTCCATCTGTAAAATTTGCTGCGGATAGCGCAGCGGATCAAACGCCGTCTGGAGATAAGTCAGCGTATTGTCCACCTTGAGCGCATGCAGGGTGGTGTGGTTCCAGCAGTATTCCATTAACGAGGCGTTTTGCGTCCGGGCCTCGTCGCTGGCCTGACGGATGGCGTTGCTCCCGCGATGGCGCTGTAACAGGCTGGCGCAGAGTCCTTCGCTCTCCTCGGCGATCAGGCTGATAACCGCATGCTGCCCGGTGCGGTAACGATCCTTGAGGTGGCTAAAGTAGTCGGCAATCGGCGTGGCCAGCAGCGCGACCTGACGTTTTACCAGCCCCGGCGAGCGGACGCAGGCGTTGGCATAGTTCAGCGCATCAGCGAAATCGTCAAACACGTCCAGGCGCTCTATCCACTGGTGCACGGGCGCCAGCGCCAGCTCAACCTCCAGAATGATGCCGTTCGTGCCGTAGGCGTGATGCAGCAGCAGCGCTTCGGGAGCCGGGACGGTCAGCACGCGGGGGACCGGCTCGACGGTCATCACTTTGACGCTGAGCACATTGCCGGGCGCCGCCAGCGGCCCATAGTTGATGGAGCCGATGCCGCCGAACCCGCCGCCGTAGAGGCCGCCCAGGCTCGCCAGTCGGTAGGTCGACGGCATGCAGCGCAGCTCCCATCCCGTTGGGCGGGCGGCGGTTTCGATGTCTGCCAGACGAATGCCGGCCTGGGCGCGCACCGTGCCGTTGCCGAGGGCGACGATCTGGTTGAGTCCGGTCATATCGACCAGCAGCCCGCCTTCGAGGGGGACCAGTTGGCCATAGTTGCCGGTGGCGCTGCCGCGCAGCGTCAGCGGCAGCTGGTGCTGCGCGCAGGCGGCGACCAGCTGGCGCAGCTCCTCTTCGTCGCGTGGGCGAACCACCGCGTCCGCCTGTTTCCCCGCCAGTTGCTCAGTGAGTACCGGACTGAACCAGTGAAAATCGCGGGAAAGCCGTTTGATCTTCGCCGGCTGTAAGGTCCACTCCAGCGTTGGGAGTGCCTGCTGGATCGCCGCGACCGCGTGTTGACGCTGCTCATCAGTCATCATTTTTCTTCCTGTTCGTCAGCAAAATATTAATGAGATTGCACGGCTTCGCTTTCATGCCAGGCGCTGAGCGCCCGGCGCGAAACCCAGGACATCACGCCAAACAGCGCGATCCCGGCGAGAGAGATCAGCAGCAGCGCGGCAAACATCAGCGGGATATCCAGCTGGTAGCCAGCCTGCAGGATCTGATAGGCCAGACCGGTATTGGTCCCGCCGGTCCCGGCGACAAACTCCGCCACCACCGCGCCAATCAGCGACAGCCCACTGGAAATACGCAGCGCGCCGAAGAAATAGGGCAGCGCCGAGGGGATACGCAGCCGCACCAGCGTTTGCCAGCGGCTGGCGTGATTGAGGCGAAAATAGCTCAGCAGGCCGGGGGAGACGCTGCGCAGGCCCTGAGTGGTATTGGAGATGATGGGAAACACCGCCATCAGGGTGGCGCACACCACCAGCGAGAGCGTGGCATCCTTCACCCAGATGATGATCAGTGGGGCGATGGCGACAATCGGCGTCACCTGCAAAAACACGATATACGGAAACAGGGCGGTTTCCACAAAGCGGTTCTGCACCAGGATAAACGCCACCGCGGCGCCAATGACAATCGACAGCAGAAACGAGATCAGGGTGATCTTGAGGGTGAACAGCAGCGCCAGCAGCAGCGGCGTGAGATGCGTCCACAGGCTTTCCAGCATCACCAGCGGCGACGGCACCAGAAAGGCCGGGATGCGGAAATAGCTCACCGCGCCCTGCCACAGGAGCACCACCGCCACCGCGACGAGGGTCGGATAGAGAATTTTGAGAAAACGCGGATGCTGGACCCACGGCGTTGAGGTTGTGTTTTTCATATTATGACTCCATACCGGACTGGCTGGCCTGCAACAGACTGTCCTGCAGCTGACGGGCATACAGGGAAAAGGCCGGACTGACGCGGAACGCCTCGCTGCGCGGGAACGGCTCCCGGATGGCGATATCTTCGACCACCCGTCCGGGACGGGCCGCCATCATGATCACCCGCTGTGAGAGAAACACCGCTTCGTGGATCGAGTGGGTGACGAACACCACCGTCAGGTTCTGCTCCTGCCAGAGACGCAGCAGGTCGCTGTCGAGTTTATTACGCGTGATTTCATCGAGCGCGCCGAAGGGCTCATCCATCAGCAGCAGCTTTGGCCTGGTGACCAGGCCGCGGGCGATGGAGACGCGCATTTGCATGCCGCCGGAGAGTTCGCGCGGCAGGACGTCGGCGAATTTGCCCAGCCCCACCAGCTCAAGGACTTCACTCACCCGGGTATTACCTTCCGCGCGCGGCACGCCGGCCAGATCCAGCGGCAGCCTGACGTTATTGCGCACGCTGCTCCACGGCATCAGGGTGGCTTCCTGGAAGACGAACGACAGCGGATGCTGGGCTTTCTCCCGACTATCGCGCCGCCACAGCATCAGCTTGCCGTCGCTGGGCTCCACCAGGCCGGCGACCATCTTCAGCAGCGTACTCTTCCCGCAGCCGGACGGGCCGAGCAGGGTAATAAACTCCCCCTGATTGATGGTCAGGTTGACGGGCAGCAGCGCCCGGGTGCCGTTGCTGTAGATTTTCTCCGCCGACAGCACCTCGATGGCCGGGGTGGCAGAGGCGGGCGTAAAGCGGGTGTCGCTCATCACGGTCAGTTTCGGGGCGGTATTCATGGCATCACTCCGGCGTCTTTGACCATCTCCAGGGTGTAAGTCTGCTCAAACGGCACCTTGCTGGCGTCGATCAGCTTGTTTTTCACCAGCATGTCCCAGGTTTTCTTCAGCCGCGGCTCGGTGATGATGCCGATGCCGCCGGTCTTGGCATCGCCGCCGGTCACCAGCTGGTACTGCTTCATCTGGGCAATACCAAAGGCGATCTGCTCGGCGCTCATTTGCGGATTTGCTTTAGCGATCAGACTGTTGCCGGGGGTGGGATCCTGCAGGTAGCTTTTCCAGCCCTCCATGGAGGCTTTGACGAAGGCCGCCACCGCCGCCGGACGTTTGCGGATGGTGTCGGCCATACAGATAATCGAGTTGCCGTAGGGCGGATATCCCCAGTCGCTGAGCGGATAGACATAGAACGGCTGCCCGCCTTTGGCGACGGAGAACGGCTCGGAGGTCACGTAGCCCTGCTGCACCAGGTTTTTATCGGCGAGGAACGGCTGAACGTTAAAGGTATAGGGGCGCACTTTGCTGCCAGCCAGACCCAGCTCGCTCTTCGCCCACGGCCAGAAAGAGGTATAGGCCTCGGTAGCGAGCAGGAAGGTTTTGTCTTTAAGCTCCGCCGGGTTCTCCACTTTGTTATGAGTGATAAACACCGTCGGCGAGTGCTGGAACACGGTAGCGACGGTCACCGCATGCACCCCGGCCTGCCAGGTCTCCAGCGCCTGACCGTTGTCGCCAAGGGTACAATCGGCCTGACCGGCCGCCATCAACTGCATGACGTTGATCTGCGGGCCGCCCATTTTAATCTCGACATCGAGACCGGCGTGCTGATACAGCCCGGTGGCCTGGGCCTGGTAAAACCCGCCGTGCTCGGCCTGGGCATACCAGTTGGTGAGAAACGTAAACTTCTCCGCCGCGAAGCAGGAGGCTGAGGTCGCGAGGGCGGCCACGGTCAGCAGGGTAAAAACGAGCGTCGGTCTGGTATTCATCATGGCTCCTTGGATTCAGCAGCGAAAGAGGGGGGTAGGGACTGCACAAAGCCGTGCCAGTGCTGTTTGCCCCAGGTCGGTTCGTGACGTTCGACCCAGGCCATGCGGTGGATCTCGATGATCGCTTGCGCCCAGCTGGCGGCGAGGGAGTCGAGAAGCCCTTCGCCTTGCTCCCGCGTCGCCGGGGTCGGGTCGCCAATCACCCCGCTGGGGCCAAAGTCATAGGACGCCCACGCCGCCGCCGGGCGGCCTTTCGACAGGGTCGGGCAGGGGAATTCCGGCGGGAAGTTGGCGACCGCCCGCTCCATATGAACGCACTCCGGGGCCAGCGCCAGCATCAGCGCCGTTTCGCTATGTCCGGCGTGCATCGCCATCCGCTGTTCATGCGGGCTGAGAAACTGTTTTTCGCAGTTGGGTACGTTGAACACATCGTGCGGGATGGCGATGAAATCCCCGTGGCGCAGGCGCATTTCCCGGCAGGCGATTTGCAGGATCTGCGGCTGGCCGCCGTGGCCGTTGATCATCAGCAGCTTGCGAAAACCGGCCCGATAGAGGGATTCGGCGATCTCCAGCAGGGTATGCAGCAGCGTATCGCCGCTGAGGGTCAGGGTGCCGGGAAAATGCAGATGCTCCTCGGACTTACCGTAGACGATCGGCGGGATGGCGTAGGCCGGGATCGCCGCCGGCAGCCGGGCGAGGGCATGGCCCGCCACGCCGGAAGATATCACGCTGTCCACCGAGCAGGGCAGATGCGGGCCGTGCTGTTCGATCGCCCCGGTGGGGAGGACGATAACCGTATTGCTTTTATCCGGCAGGGCGGCCACGTCCGTCCAGCTCAGAAAAGGGAGAAAGCGCGCTGCAGGAATGTAACCGTTAATCATCGCGGTGCCTCGGAGTGAATTGGCTGGGGTAACCAGACGGTCGCTTCGACTTCAATCAATACCGTGGCGTCGGGCAGCATTTCGCTGACCTGGACCACGGTGGAAACGGGCGGCTGGTCGGGATAAAACAGCTTCCTGACCCGGCTGTAATAGGGAAAATGGTCAAGGTTGCGAAAGTACTGCACCAGCTTGATAACGTCGCTCATCTGCCCTCCTGCGGACGCCACGGTGCGGCGGATGCTTTCCAGGACGTACCAGCTCTGGGCGAGGATCGGGCCCTGTTTCGCATCGGTCGAAAATTCACCGGTCGCCCCCAGCAGCTCTCGCACCGGCTCAGGCACATCCTGAAAGCCGTTGACGATGGTGCCGGTCAGGGGATTGACCGGAATAATGCCGGAGAGAAAGATAAAATCGCCGGCTCTGCGCCAGGCGGCATACCGCGCCAGCGGCGCCCCCGCGCCTGCTTCAAGACTCATGTGCCATCTCCTCTTGCCACACGCGCCGGTGCGTTAACCTGCCGTGGTTAACCACCAGACGGGCGGCGCTGTTTAAAGGCCAGGTAAAACGGTCGCTACCCGGGAAAATCACCACGCTGGCCGCCGCGCCGATGGCAAAGGGCGCCGCGTCTGCCGGCGAACCGGTTAGCGCCGCGCGATCGCAGATCAGCCGCGACTGCCGGTCGAACAGGTTGCTGAGCTGAGCGCTGAACAGGCCGCAGGCCAGGGTGTCCAGCGGGTCGTAGCTTCCCGCCGGACAAAAAGCGTCCTGCACGTTGTCGCAGCCGAGCAGGGTGGCCACGCCGGCGGCCTGCGCCTCGTGCAGCAGCGTGATCCCCCGCTGGCGCGGCGTGCGACCGAACGTCGCATCCTGCAGCAGCAGGTTGGTCATCGGCAGAGCGATAAGCGTGACGCCGTGCGCCGCCAGCTGGCGCAGGATCGGCGCCGCCTGTTGGTCGCTGCCAGCGGCCAGCGCGCAGCCGTGGCTGCAGCAGATATGCCCGGGAAAAGGGTGGCGGGAGAGATGGTCCGCCAGCCAGGTCAGCCCCTGAGACACTTCGCTGAGCTCCTCATCAATATGCAAATCCAGATCCAGCTCCCAGCGGGCCGCGCTATCCAGCAGGTTTGCCATGGCGGCGGCGTCCCAGTTGGAGGAGTGGATGAAGCCGCCCAGCAGGCAGACCTCCCCGCTGGTGGCGACCGTTCGGGCAATGGCCCCGGCGTCCGCCGGATCGCGAAACAGGGGCAGCGGGACCAGCGCCACCCGCTCCAGGGTGATGCCGACGGTATCGAGGCGGGCGATCTCCTGCCAGGCGTCCGGTGCGTCGGCGGTAAACCAGTCGATATGGCTACGCAAATGGGTCACGCCATTTGCTGCCGCCCGGGCCAGCGCAGCGGACGCCCGACGTTGAATATCAGCCCTGGTCCAGTGCTGGCGATCCTCGTGCATGGCGTGGATCGCCGCCAGCAGCCCGGCCTGCGCCGGACGGCAGCGTTCAATGGTAAAGGTTTTGTCCAGATGGGCATGGGGTTCCACCAGGCCGGGGAGCGTCAACGCCCCCGCCAGGTCCCACAGGCCGGAAGCCGGCTCGACGGACGGCGTCACGGCGGCGATCCGTCCATCGCGAAAGGCCAGGTCCGCCAGCAGCGGTTCACCGTTGGCCCGCGTCGGCCAGCCGTCGGGCAGCGCCCAGGCCGGGAGTCGGGCGCGGCTGATACCGGCGAGCGGCGCGGAAGAGGAGGGGAACGTCATCGTCAGTCTCCTCACAGATCCAAAACCAGAACCGGCGATTTCGCCCGCGAACAGCAGAGCGTGATCTGGTCGTTGCCCGCTTTCTCTTCCGCCGTCAGCACGCTGTCCCGGTGTTCGGGGAGCCCGTTGAGGACCCCGGTAATACACGACCCGCACATTCCCTGTTCGCAGGAGAGCATCACTTCCACGCCGGCGTGCTGTAATACCTGAGCAATGGTTTGATCCGCGGCGACCTGCAGGCGCTGCCCGCTGGAGGCCAGTTCAATATAAAACGCATTTTTCGCCGCAGTATTATTTTCCGCCGCGGGAGTAAAACGCTCGAAGACGAATTGCGACGGCGACCAGCGATATTCCTCCATGACCGACTGCAGTCGCTGAATAAAACCCTCCGGGCCGCAGGCGACCACTGCGGTATCAGGATCGGGTGTGGTTAAGCAGGCGGGGATCCGCTGGCGAAACGACGCGCCTTCCTCGCTACAGTGGATCGCCACCGTGCCGCCCGCAGCCAGCTGGGTCAGGCGCGGGGAGAAGGCCGTCTGGCGCGAGCTGGCGACATAATAATGCAGCTCCAGCGCCCCCTTTCTGGCGGCAATTGCTTCAGCCATCGCCAGCAACGGCGTGATGCCGATACCGCCGGCAAACAGCAGGTAGCGCCCGGCCTCCGGCAGGGGAAAATGGTTGCGCGGAGGCGAAATGGCGAGCCGATCGCCGGATTTCACCTGCTGGTGCAAATAGCGTGAGCCGCCGGTGGAGGTGTCAGTCAGCCTGACGCAAATTTCATAAGTATTACTGCGGTCAGGCGTGCCGCACAGGGAATACTGCCGGGGGCCAACGCCGGGAATAATAATATCGATATGCGCCCCGGCAGAGTAGGCCGGTAATATTTCCCCGGCCGCCGCCTGCAATATTAATGATAGATTTCCCTCTCCATTGGGGCGTATTTCCCCGACCGAGACCGAAATAAGATCGTGGCTGTGCATTACCGTTTACTCTCCCTCATTCCGCTGTCTGCAGGGCGGCCAGGGTCGGCGAAGAGATAACTCCTCTTCGCGGTAAACTGTCCGGCGTGCAAGAAAATGGGTGAAACGATCGTTTCTCCGCTATGAATGCTACGGTATTGTGATAAAACTGTTGCGTCCAGAGCTTTGATTCGCACAACCCGTTGCAAAAAAGAGAGCACCCAAACTATGTTTGCCTTCTCCCGATTTCTGCTCTATTTCACCGAAGTGGCCCGTCAGGGATCGTTTCGTAAAGCGTCAGAGGCGCTGCATGTGTCGGCGTCTTCCATCGACCGTCAGATTTTGCGCGTGGAACAGGAGCTGGCGATGCCGCTCTTCGAGCGCCACCCCACCGGGCTGCGGCTGACCGCCGCCGGGGAGCTACTCCTGCACGCGGCCAATAACTGGAAAAAGGACTTTACCCGGGTCTGCGAACAGCTGGATGACCTGCGCGGGTTGCGGCGGGGGCATGTGCGCATCGCTACCATCGATGCCATTAACCGGCATTTTTTTTCGACGATGCTCAAAGAGGTGCATAAACATTATCCCAACATCTCTTTTACATTGACCACCATCAACAATATCCACATTCAGCAGGCGCTGATCTCCGGCGAGGCGGATTTCGGCATCATGCTCAATCCCCAGACCTCCCGCGAACTGCAGGTGCGGGCGTTTGCCGAGATGAATATGGGTATCGTGGTGCCGACCGGCCATCCGCTGGCCAGCCGCAGCGCCGTGCGCTTTAGTCAGTGCATCGACTACCCGTTTATCCTGCCGTCCGCCCCGTTGATGATCAGCGAGCCGGTGGAGGCGCTGGTGAATATCAGCGGCAACGAGGTGAAGGAGGTGGCGGTGTCGAATAACATTCACATGATCCGCACCCTGATCAAAGAGCAGATGGGCATCGGCATCCTGTGCCGGCTGGATATTCTCGATGAGATCGAGTCCGGCCAGCTGGCGTTTGTACCGCTAACCGATCCGCAGCTTAAGCCTTTCACGCTGGCGCTGTGCGTCTCGCCCGCCCGCCAGCTTTCCCTCGCCGCCTCGATGATGTTGAACCAGCTGGAGATGCTCTTCAGTCAGCTGTGAGACCGGGCAGGCACTAAAATCATTCATTAACGCACCATGATGGTGCGTTTTTGGTGTGCATGAATCAAAGGTTGCATGCCCGTGGGCGGCGGCGCAGGCGATTTATCGCGGCTGCTCGCGGGACAATCAAATCTGGCATTGTTTTTGTATAGCTGAGTGTGAGTAGAAGCGGTCAGTACGGGTTATCCATACGGGACATTGCTCAGTCACCATGTCGCGGTTCAATGTTGACCGGGATGGGAGGCTGAGCCGTGGTTTGCTCGCCCCTCTCCCGGCATGAAGAGGAGAGGGATAATGAAAAGTCGTGCACGCCTTCCCCGGGGCTTTCGCTGGCTGGGCCTGATGGCTCTCGGCGGTGTCTCGCTGGCCATTCAGGCCGAGGAGAAAATCGTTCTGCTGACCTCCTGGTACGCTCAGGCTGAGCAGGGGGGTTATTATCAGGCCCAGGCCACTGGGCTGTACAAAAAATATGGTCTCGACGTCGAGATCCGCTCCGGCGGACCCCAGGTCAACGGCATGCAGTTGCTGTTGTCGAAGCGGGCCGATGTGATCATCGGTTACGATCTGCAACTGCTGGAAGGCATTCAGCGCGGCTTCCAGGCAAAGGCCATTGCCGCGCCCTTTCAGTACGATCCCCAGGGGCTGCTGACCCACGCCGATGTCACCTCCCTGCAGGGGCTGAAAGACAAAACGCTTCTGGTCTCCAGCTCCGGTCAGGCGACGTGGTGGCCGTGGCTGAAGGCGCAATACCAGCTGAGCGACGCTCAGGTTCGCCCCTATACCTTCAATATTCAACCCTTTGTCGTCGATGACGCTGTCGCCCAGCAGGCCTATGTCAGCTCCGAGGTGTTCCAGGTGCAGAAGGCCGGGGTGAAGGCGAACTTCTTCCTCTTTTCCGAGCACGGCTATCCCCCGTATGGCGGCATCCTTATCGCCCGCCCGGACACCATCGCCGAGCGGAAAGCGGCGATGGCGAAGTTCGTCCGCGCCTCAATGGAGGGTTGGGTGAGCTATCTCAAGGATCCGGCGCCGGGAAATGCGCTGATTAAGCAGGACAATCCGAAAATGACCGACGATCTGCTCGCCTGGGGCGTGACCCAGATCCGTGAGCATCACCTGATCGACGGCGGGGATGCCGCCAGCCAGGGCTGGGGGACGATGACCGACGCGCGCTGGCAGAAGACCCGCGACTTTATGGTCAGCGCCGGTCTGCTGGCGGCGGCCACCGACTGGAAACAGGCCTACACCACCGAATTTGTTCAGGCCATGCAGGTTAAACCCTGAGGAGCGACGCCATGTCATTAATGATTAAAAATGCCCATGCCATCCTCAGCGGTCTGCCCGGAGAGGCGGCGCGGCTGGCCGGGCCGGATATTCGCATCCGCGACGGCAAGATTGCCGCCATCGGCAGCCTGACGCCGCTGCCGGAAGAGCGACAGATCGATGCCCGCGACTGTGTGATCTATCCGGCATGGGTGAACACGCACCACCATCTTTTTCAGTCGCTGCTGAAGGGCGAGCCGCAGGGGCTGAACCAGAGCCTGACGGCCTGGCTGAGCGCTACGCCGTACCGCTTTCGCGCGGCTTTCGATGAACATACCTTTCGTCTGGCGGTGCGCATCGGCCTGGTGGAGCTTCTGCGCTCGGGCTGCGCCAGCGTGGCGGATCACAACTACCTTTACTGGCCGGATATGCCTTTCGATACCTCGGAGATTGTCTTCAGCGAAGGGGAAGCGCTGGGGATGCGCATCGTTCTGTGCCGGGGTGGGGCGACCCAGGGTCGGGCGGTGGAACAGGATCTGCCTGTGGCGCTGCGTCCGGAAACCTTCGACGGCTATATGGCGGATATCGAACGGCTGGTCAGCCGCTATCACGACCCCCGGCCCGATTCTCTGCGCCGGGTGGTGATGGCGCCCACTACCGTCTTGCACTCCGCGCCGGGCGCCCAGCTGCGGGAGATGGCGAAGCTGGCCCGCCAGCTGGGGATCCGGTTGCACAGCCATTTATCGGAAACCGTCGATTATCTCGACGCCGCGCGGCAGAAATTCGCCATGACGCCGGTTCAGTTCTGCGCGGAACACGACTGGCTGGGAAATGACGTGTGGTTTGCCCATCTGGTGAAGCTGCTGCCGGAGGAGATTGCCCTGCTGGGCCGCACCGGAACCGGCATCGCCCACTGCCCGCAAAGCAACGGCCGGCTGGGCAGCGGCATCGCCGATCTGCTGGCGCTGGAGCAGGCCGGGGTCCCGGTCTCGCTGGGGGTGGACGGCGCTGCCTCCAATGAAGCGGCGGATATGCAAAGCGAAGCCCATGCCGCATGGCTGCTGCAACGCGCGCGCAAGGGGATGCTGGCGCAGCCGCGCTACGCCGGGGGCACCTTCGAGGGGGGAGCCGATGCGGCCACGGTGGAGGATGTGGTGCGTTGGGGCAGCGCCGGCGGCGCGCAGATCCTTGGCTTAGCGCAGACCGGCACCCTGCAGGTCGGCATGCAGGCGGACCTCGCCATTTACCGGCTGGACGATCCGCGCTACTTCGGCCTGCATGATATGGCCATTGGGCCGGTGGCCTGCGGTGGGCGCGCCGCGCTGAAGGCGCTGCTGCTCAATGGCCGCCCCATCGTGGAAGACGACGCCATTCCCGGTCTCGACCTTGACGCGATGCGCCACGACGCGCTGGCGGCCGTCCGTACCCTCCAGCAGCGCGCCGCTGTTTAACTGATAACAGGATAATGACGATGAACGCAACCACTCAGAATCAACGCTACGCCTTACAGGAACTGGAAAAAGAGGCGCTGATGGGCGCCCAGGGCGAAGAGACCTTCGCCCGCGAAGTGCGCTGTATCGACCTGTCGAACTTTGCCGAAAGAAAAAATGACATTGCCGAACAACTGTGGGAGGCGGCGGTGGAGATCGGCTTCTTCCAGGTCAGCCACCACGGTATTCCGCTGGCGGATATCCGCCAGGCGTTCAGCATGACCGAGGCGTTTTTCGACCTGCCCGACGAGGTGAAGCGCCAGTATCCGCTGGCCGGCAACGCCGGCTGGGAGAGCAAAGCGCAGGTTCGGCCATCGACCCGCACGCCGGATCAAAAAGAGTCGTATCAGATCACCCGGCCGCTGATGGCCGGGCGCTGGCCCAGCGATCGGGAGTTGCCAGCATTCCAGCAGACGATGCTCGGGTTTGAATCGCAGTGCTGGCAGCTGGGGATGAAGATCCTCTCCTGCTTTGCTTTGAAGCTTGGTTTTCCGGAATCGTTTTTCACCACCGCGCACGATCCGCTGCGAGACACCTACCAGAGCACCTTGCGCATGCTGCATTACTATGCGACCGAGCAGTCGCAGCAGGGGATGTGGCGGGCCGGCGCGCACACCGATTTTGACTGCCTGACGCTGCTGTTCCAGCGCCCCGGCCAGGGCGGCCTGCAGGTTTGTCCTGGTAAAGACCGCGAAAGCCAGCAGTGGACCAGCATTGAGCCGCGCGAGGAGGTGATCACCTGCAATATCGGCGATATGCTGATGCGCTGGAGCGACGACCAGCTGCCGTCTAACTTCCACCGGGTGAGAAATCCGCTGCCCCACGAATATCAGGGGCCGCGCTACAGCCTGGCGTTTTTCTGCCAGGCCAATAAAGATGTCGAGATCCTCGGGCCGCAGAGAAAGTACCCGCCCATCAGCGCCGAGGATTATCTGCAGCAGCGGATCCAGGCCAATTTTGCCAAAGGGTAAACGTACCGGCGCGGGTCACTGCTGTTCAGGAGCGGCATGACCACGCGCCACGACCACCTTTTCCCGGCCGAGTACAGTAGCGAGATGGTCGGGCAGGGGCTGGTCAGTAATTAAACGACTGATGCCCGACCAGCCCGCGTAGTGGTAGGGATAGGTGAGGTCGAACTTCGAGTGGTCGGCGACGACAATGCTCTTCGCGGCGCGCTGGATCATCGCCCGGTAAACCGTTCCACTGTCGATTAACGCCTCGCTTGGCCCATCGGCGGCGATACCGCTGGCCCCCAGTAACGTATAGTCCGCCGTGAACTGGCTGAGGAACTGAAGCGTCTGCGCACCGGTCATTGCCCCTTCGGTAGCGCAGTACTCCCCGGGAGCGACGATCACCCGGATGGTTGGATTCATCGACAGCACCGTTGCGACGCCGAAGGCGTGGGTGATGACCGTGATATCCCGCAGCTCGCTGGCCATCCGGCGGGCAACATGTACCGTGGTGGCGCCGGAGCCGATCATGAATATTTTGCCCTCGCGCATACAATGGACGGCATCTCGGGCGATGCGCTCGCGCTCTTCGGTAAACAGCTGGTGGCGCTCCGTGACCGTCGGTTCACTGTTCATGGCCCGCACCGCACCGCCGTAAGTTCGGTTCAGTACGCCCCGGCGGGTCAGTTCGTCGAGATCGCGACGGATGGTTTCGGTAGAGACACCGTGGGTGCGCGCCATATCCCCAATCCGCAGGGTCGGGGTCTCAGCCAGTTCGCGCAGGATCTGTTGCTGACGGTCTTCTTTTCTCTTCGACATGAACGCTGGTTACTCTCCCTGAAGTCGCTGATGCCGTTAATATACCTGCACGCCGAGGGCAAACAAACTGGATGTTTGCCCTGTCGGTTAGACTATCCGTTCAGGCGGCCCATGACTTTCGCCAGCCGTTCGAGGAAGAAATCTGCATCATCGCGACTGAAGCACAGCGGCGGACGGATCTTCAGGCTGTTGCCAAAGCGACCGGCCGCGCCAATCAGCACGCCCTCAAGCTTCAGGTGATAGATAACGCGACTCGTCAGCTGCGGATCCGGCTCTCCGCTGTCTGGCCGGGCAAACTCGATGGCGTTGAACAGTCCGGCGCCGCGAATGTCGGCGATGGCCGGGAAATCCTGGGCCAGCTGGCGCAGTCCGGCACGCAGATAGTCCCCGTTGCGCTGGGCGTTGTTCATCAGGGCCTCCTGTTCAATCACCTCCAGTACCGCGAGGCCCACGGCGGCAGCCACCGGGTTACCGCCAAAGGTGTTGAAGTACTCGGTCTTTTCGCTGAACGCCTGCAGAATAGCCGGGCGCGTGATCACCGCGGCCATGGGAAAACCGTTCCCCATTGGCTTGCCGAGCGTGACGATATCCGGTTGCACACTGTGACGCTGGAAGCCCCAGAAATGAGAGCCTGTCCGACCAAAGCCCGGCTGGACTTCATCGGCGATAAACAGTCCGCCCCGGGCCTGTACGCGGGCTACCGCCTGAGCCAGAAATCCCGGCGGATCGGCGAAAACGCCGTCGCTGGAAAAAATGGTATCCACCAGTAGCGCCGCGCAGCCGTAGCCCCGCTCATCCAGCTCGTCCATGGCGCGCTCAACGTCGGCGGCGAAGAGGTCAGACAGCGTCTGGCCCGCTGACAGCCTGCGCAGGTCAGGGGCGGGAATGGTATGCACCCACGGGGGCAGGAGGGCCTCTTTGTGCCCGGAGGGAGAGACCTCCATCACCGCCGTTGTATTGCCGTGATAGGCACTCTCGGTGACGATGATCCCCTGCCGACCACTGATAAAGCGGGACATCCGCAGGGCGATGTCGTTGCTCTCGCTGCCGGTGCAGGTAAATATCACATTCGACAGCCCGGCGGGGAACGTCGCCAGCAGGCTGTCCGCGTACTGCTCCAGTACCGGGAATAGATAGCGGGTGTTGGTGTTCAGTAACCCGGCCTGGCGCACCATCGCCTGGGTGATATGCGGATGACAATGCCCCACGCCCGGCACGTTGTTATACATATCCAGATAACGGTTGCCGGCGGAGTCCTCCATCCAGGCTCCGGAGGCCGACGCCATGACGATCGGTTGTGGATAAAACAGCACCGAACCGGTCCCCTGGGTGGCGTGGCGACGGGCAATTTGTCGGCTCAGGTTTTCGTCGGCCACGCCGGTCAACGCGTCAAAACGGTTCAGTTGAAGAATGGGGGTTTTATTGTTCATCAGCAGGTTCCTTGCAGTTAACGGTAGCGCTAAGCGGTGACGCCTGGAGGAGAAACGCCTGGGCCAGGCGTACGGTGATGGCGCCCCATTGCGGGCTGTAGCGACGGGCGGTGGCTGTCTCACTATGGCTGGCCAGCCAGGCCGTCAGCTGTAAGCGGCGCAGCATCACCAGCACCGGAAGCATCACTTCGTCCTGCTGACTGAAGGGACGGACGCTACGGTAGCCCGCAAGCCACGCAGCGCGGTAGTCCGCAAGGGCCGGGTCGTCTTCAATAAAACTGACGGCGGTGGCAAAATCCCAGCCAAACCAGCAGATGCCGCAGTCGTCAAAATCAATCACCGTCAGCGAATTATCATTCACCAGCAGGTTGGCCAGCCGCATGTCGCAGTGCACCAGCCCATAGCGGTCGGCGCCCTGTCCGTACGCTTCCAGTCTGGCGACCACTGTGGCCTCCACCGCCTCCAACAGCGTAATATCGTCGGCGCTCAGTTGCGTCATCTTCCGCCAGTCGCCCCACCAGGCATGACGTCCGATAATCGTCTCGGTGTTCCACACCTTGCGATGAAAACCCTCGGGTTTTACCCAGCCTTCGCTGTGCCTGTGCAGTTCTCCCGCAACCCGTCCCAGGGCATGGTACCAGCCGGTGAGATGGCTACCAGTATCAGGTTCGCTGCCCGCAACAAAGGTGAATCCCACGACGTGGGTGACCGTTTCGCCGTCGATGAGGCTGGCGATACAGGTCCCATCATCCAGTACAAGCGGTACGGCGATGTTGATATCTCCCCGGGCATGCAGGGCGTTTAGCCACATCAGCTCAGAATGGATCTCCACCGCTGAGCTGTAGTTTGGGCGATGCACTCGCAGCACGATCTTTCTCTGCGTCATCTTATCGCTGACCAGAAACGTGGCATTTTCTGAAACCGTCAGCAGGCCAATCTCTGCGCCTTCGTTGAGGCCCCAGCGGGGCAGGAGCGGCCGCAGCTTCAGGGTAAGTGTTGTTACATACTCGTCGTTAAACATGCTGTCCTCAATTTGAAATGACACGCTTAACACATTTTTATGTTGTGGTTGCGGAATTTGCAAGATGTGTGAGGTTTTTTTTGTTTCCTGTTGCGCTTCAATTATGCTTTTTGTTTATTAATTATTTTATTAACAGTAAGTTAGTGTGATTTAGTTGGCTGGATTTAGTCGGTTGCACCATAACGGAACGTATAATGTGTGTTTTTCTCATTCAGGCGTAATCAGAGCGTGAAGTTTATTGTTAATTCATTGATATATTTAGGTAAATTAATCTGTCTGTTGCACCAGTCTTGTGCCCAATCATAGCGCATTATTTTTATGCTGAAATCTCACATTAAAATGTTTAACATTCAACATTTACGTGATTATTCTTTTCCTGCCAGCGACGGAGATCGCTGCACGGCCAGGCCAAACGGATGGGATCGCAGAACTTTCACAGACGGGGAAAAATGATGTCAGATTTTATGAACAAACATGTGCTGGTGACCGGCGGGAGTAGTGGGATCGGTCTTGGCATTGCACTCGGCTTTGCCCGCGCCGGGGCGAAGGTGACCATTACCGCCCGCACACCATCGCGTATCGATAGCGCGATCGGCCAGGCGGCGGAGCAGGGATTAACGCTACGCGGTCTGACCTGCAACGTCAGTCATGCCGAAGAGGTAAAAGCCTGTGTGGCAGAAGCCGCACAGCAGTGGGGTGGTCTGGATATTGTCTGCTGCAACGCGGGGATTTTTCCTTCGGCGCCGCTGGCAGACATGAGCGAACAGCAGTGGGATGAGGTGCAGGCGATCAACAGTAAAGGGACTTTTTTAACTGTTCAGGCCGCGCTGCCATGGCTGAAACGTGCAGAGTATGGTCGCATCATCCTCACCTCTTCGATTACCGGGCCGGTAACGGGCTATCCGGGCTGGGCTCACTATGCCGCCAGCAAAGCGGCCCAGCTGGGTTTTATGCGTAGCGCGGCGTTGGAACTGGCCGGCGACAACATTACCGTCAATGCCGTCCTGCCGGGGAATATCGTCACGGAAGGGCTGAGGGATATGGGCGAGGACTATATCGCCGGGATGGCCAGCGCCGTGCCGCTCAAACGCCTCGGAACGGTGGAAGATATTGCTGCGGCAGCGCTGTTCTTCGCCTCCCGTCAGGCTGGCTACATCACCGGCCAGTCGCTAATTGTTGACGGTGGGCAGATCCTGCCTGAATCCGCCGCGTGCCTGAACTGAACGGAGCGTTCATCATGAGCAATGAAATTCTTGCCAATCCCGCGCCAGCGGCGGAAAAACATGTTGTGCAGCGGCTGCGGCCAAATGCGGTAGGCCTTGGCGGGGTGCTGTTTATGACTATCGCCACGGCAGCGCCGATCACTGCGATGCTGGGCAATGTGCCGATCGCGGTGGGTAGTGGTAATGGTCAGTTTGCGCCCGCGGGGTTTATGGTCGCCACCCTTATCCTTGCCCTGTTTGCCATCGGCTATGCGCAGATGGCCAGGTTTATTACCGCTACCGGCGCATTTTATGGCTTTATTTCGCACGGCCTTGGGCGGATCGTTGGCATGGCGTCAGGAGTGACGGTGACCATGACCTACATTGTCTTTGAGGCTGCGCTGGTCGGGATCTTCGCCTTTTTCTGTGAGGATTTAATCAATACGGTCTTCAGCGTACATATCCCCTGGCTCATCTTCGCCTTCGCCATGCTAATGACTACCGGAGTGCTGAGCTATTTCGATATTTCGCTCACTTCCCGGGTGCTCGGCCTGTGCCTGGTACTGGAAATATTGATCCTCACCGCCGTCGCGGTGGCGGTGCTGATCCATGGCGGAGGGCCACAGGGTTTTGTCCCCGAGTCGATCAACCCTCTGAACGCCTTTACCCCGGCGAAAGGGGTGGTCGGCGCCAGTGCCGGAATTGGATTATTCTTCGCCTTCTGGTCATGGGTGGGCTTTGAGTCATCGGCAATGTACGGTGAAGAGTCGAAGAACCCGAAAAAGATCATTCCCCTGGCTACCCTGCTGGGCGTGATTGGTATCGGCGTGTTCTACGTGTTCATTTCGTGGATGGCGATTGCCGGAACGGGACCGGAGCAGGCTATTGCCCTTGCGCAGGATCCTAACCGCGCAGGAGAGATTTTCTACGGTCCGGCTCGCCAGTATCTGGGGGAGTGGGCGGTCGGGGTGTTTAAGCTGCTGGTGATCACTGGCTCTTTTGCCTGCGGGATGGCGTTTCATAACTGCGCGGCGCGCTATCTCTACGCGCTCGGGCGGGAAAATCTGTTTCCGTTTGCCGGGCGCACGTTGGGTCGTTCACACTCGCGCCACGGCTCCCCCCATGTTGCCTCTACGGTGCAGACCGTTATCGCCACGCTGATTGTGTTGCTGTTCTTTATCACCGGTAAAGATCCTTACGCGGATATTTACACCCTGCTGGCGCTGTTGGGTACGATGGGTATTATGATTGTCCAGGCGCTTTGCGCCTTTGCGGTGATCGTTTACTTCCACGGCAATAAAGAAAATATTGGCAAAGGACACTGGTTTAAAACAGGCGTTGCGCCGTTGCTTGGGGGGATGGGGATGATCTATATCGTCTACCTGTTATTCAAAAATATGGCGTTTGCCGCGGGCGCTGCCGCCAGCTCCTCCTTTTATCATGCCATTCCGTGGATCGTGTTGGCCTGCTTCTGCTTTGGCGCCGCCATCGCGGTCTGGTTTTACCTCTTTGATGCGCAAAAGTACCGGGTTATAGGACGCATTGTACTGACGGATGATTGATGATGCGCACCTGCCGCCGGCTTTCGCTGGCCGGGCGGCAGGATATCCGGCGCAGGGCTTTTCAGAGGGGAGGGGGCGCCGATGCGGGTGACAAAGGTATCTCTGCCGCAGCCATAAAATCGATAAAACAGCGTATTCTCGGTGACAGGTAGCGGCTGGCGGGCCACAGGACCGAGAAATGCCCATCCTTGACGCAACAGCCGGGCAACACCTCCTGCAGTTGTCCCTCATCCATGGCCTCGCGCACGACAAAATCAGGCACATAAGCGATGCCCATCCCCGCCGCGCTTAAGCGAATGGCGGCCTCAATGTTATTGACCGTTACAACGGCAGCGGCCCTGAAATCTCCCGTCAGCCGCATATTGCGCAGTTCCCAGGGCTGGATCAGCCCCGTCGCGGGGAAGCGGAAAAAAATGCACTTGTGCGCCGCCAATTCCTTTGGCGAGTCGGGGGGCCCGTATTCCGCCAGATAGGCCGGGCTGGCGCAGAGCACAAAACGAAAGCCCCCCAGCTTTCTGGCGATCAAGCGGGAGTCCGCTAATTCACCGCTACGGATAGCAACATCAAATCCTTCATCGATCAGATTGACCAGCCGGTCACTAAAGTCGAGATCCAGTTCAACCTGCGGATAAAGACGGGTAAAGGCGGTGAGGGCGGGGAGCAACAGGCGGTAGCCAATGACGGGCAGTGAAATCCTCAGTTTGCCGGTGGGCTGTGAGAGACTGCTGGTCAGCTCTGACTCGGCCTCCTGGATCTGCTCCAGGATACTCTGGCAGCGCGTCAGAAATGCGGCCCCCTCCGCCGTCAGGCTGACGTTTCTGGTGCTGCGGTTGAACAGCCGGACCCCCAGTTTATGCTCAAGCCGGGCGACATTCTTACCCACCGCCGAGGCAGATATGCCCAGCAGCCTGGCGGCCTGAACAAAGCTTAGCGTTTCGGCGGTGCGGACAAAGGACGTCAGCGAGGTGAGGCTGTCCATTGATTATAAACCTTATGTCTCTTAAGAAGATATTTTCAGTCTATTTATCGGCATTAACATCCGCAATAGGATGGCGACAGTTTATTCATTTCTTGCCGACTGATGAGGGCCGCCCGATGTTACTCACCGCCAGAACACCTTCCCGATACGCCAGCGCCCTGGCCGCGCTTTCTGTCTTTATGGCGGCCTTGCTGCTGCCGTTAAGTTTTACCGGCGGCGTCATGACCACCCCCGCGATACAGCAGTCGCTGAGCGGCTCTCCCGCTGCGCTGTCGTGGCTGACCAATGGCTTTATGCTGACTTTCGGCAGCTTTTTGCTGGCCGCAGGGGTGACGGCGGATGCCATCGACAGAAAACGTATTTTTATCGCCGGCGCCGCGCTGTTTTGCCTGAGCAGCCTGCTGTTTTGCCTGACGCACAATCTCTTCCTGTCAGGCGTGTTGAGAGCTCTGCAGGGCCTGGCCGCGGCGATGATTTTAGCCAGCGGCAGTGCGGCGCTGGCCCAGCTGTATGACGGCGTTCAGCGGATCCGGGCATTCAGCATCCTGGGCACGGTGTTCGGCGCCGGCCTGGCGTTTGGCCCGCTGCTGATCGGCTTCATGACCGACGTGGTGGGCTGGCGCGGCGTATACGCCCTGTTTGCGCTGCTTTCGGCAGGGGTGCTGCTTATCGGACTGGCGTATCTGCCTGCGGCAGAAAAAAGCGAGCCGCGGACACCCGACAACCTCGGCTTAACCCTGTTTACGCTGGCCCTGATGTTGTTTACCTCATCGCTCATGGTCATTCCTGCCTGTGGTTTTTTATCGCTGCCGACGTTGACCTTGTTCATCGCGTCGGCGGGGCTGTTCGCGGCGTTTGTCGTGCGCTGCCAGAGGGTGAACAACCCGGTGCTGGACATCTCCCTGCTACGCCATCCGCGTTTTGTCGGCGTACTGTTGCTGCCTGTCGCCACCTGCTGTTGCTACGTTGTCCTGCTGATTATTGTTCCCCTGCATTTTATGGGCGGAGAGGGGATGAGTGAGTCGCAGAGCGCACTGTATCTGATGGCGCTGACCACGCCGATGCTGGTTTTCCCATCCGTTGCGGCCCTGCTCACCCGCTGGTTTTCACCGGGGCACGTGTCCACGGCGGGACTGATGATGGCCTCCGTCGGGTTGCTGTTGCTGGGGAACGCTTTTCACAGCCACCATCTCCCGCAGCTGGTGCTGGCGCTGATCCTCTGTGGAGCAGGGGCGGCGTTTCCCTGGGGGCTGATGGACGGCCTGGCGATTTCCGCTGTGCCGATGGCGAAAGCCGGTATGGCGGCAGGCCTGTTCAATACCGTTCGCGTTGCCGGCGAGGGGATCGCCCTGGCGGTCGTTTCGGCGGTATTAACGGCAAGCAATAACCTGACCCTGCAAAGTCGCGTTCACGGGTATGCGCCTGAGGTGATTGACCGCGCCGCGGGCTGGCTGGGGGCTGGCAATATGCCGCAGGCGGCTGCGCTTTTGCCTGACTTTTCCCTCCGGGCGCTGCGCGAGAGCTATGACTCTGCTTATACGCTACTGTTTAGCGGGCTGGCGGTCGTCACCCTGGTGTGCGCCCTGATGGTCTGGCGGACGCTATGCCGGAAGGCGGGCGCTATCCAAACCCGCGACAGTGGATCCTGAACCCCTTGATAGCGCGGTGGCGTCACGCTTCCCGGGCTGCTCAGCGAACCTGAACTGTCATTGTTTCACTGGCGGAACTATGCTGATTAGAGCGGCCACATGCGCCGCCCCGGCCGCGGAAACAGTGACTCACAGGTGGCGGTATGGCGATTGATCCGGAACTGATTTACATCGAGATCCTGGAAACGGTGCTGACGGCCACCCTGGATCCCGATTTGTGGAAATCGGCATTGCAGAAACTGGCGTTACTGACCGGCCATCAGTACGCGGCATTTCTGTTTTACGACAAAGGCAATGCCCATCTGTTGACTGATTCACTCCTGCTCGAGGAGAAGGTCTTTACCGCCTATCGCGATGTATTTCTGGCTATCGATCCCGCCGAAAAAATATTGACCGCGTTACCGGTCGGGCAAATATATCGGGACCGGGAATATTTAGGCGATAAGTTTATTGCCGGCAGCGTCTATTACAATGAATTTCATCACCCCAACGACCTGAATCATCTCACCAGCGTCAAGCTGTGCACCATCAATGGCTATGCCACCTATCTGTCACTGATGACGGCCAATACGGCGGCTTATCCGCAGCCGGTGCAGTTTGAACTGTTCAGGCGCCTGATCCCGGCGTTAAAAACCGCCTGCCAGCTTCACGCCCGCTTTGAACAGCTGCGGGACACCATAAAATACCAGAGCGCGGTGATGGACAACGGGATCTACCCGGTATGGCTGGTGGATCATGGCGGTAAAATTCTCTACGCCAGCGCGCATGCCGAACGCTACCTGCGCGCCAACGCCCGCCTCTCCTGGTATAGCGGGGGCGATACGCTGTGCCTCAATACCGACAGTAAAAAACTCAAACGCGCCATCGAGCAGGCCACCCGGACGGCAGAGCCGCCGAAGGCAGGGCTGTGCTATACCGCCGGGCGTCAGCCGAAACCGATCCTCGTGATCCCGGCAGCCCGTCTTGCCGGGGTCGCCTGCGTGATTATTCCCGAGCCGTTTCTCACCGGCAGCGCCTTGATGGAGCTGTTTAACGTCAAGCCCGCCGAGAATGCGGTGGCGGAGCTGCTGGTGCGGGGCATGACCCCGGATGAATGCGCCTTACATCTGGGCGTATCCATCGCCACCATCAGAACCCACCTCAGCGCCCTGTACCGGAAAACCCATACTCGTCATCAGGCAGAACTTCTGCTGATCCTCCGCGCGATTCACGGCTGATGGTTTCGCATCCTCAGGAATGATGGTCGCGCAGGAAAACCGTCAGCACCTCTTTCGGCGGCACACCGCCGCATTCGCCAATCATCCAGCCCACCGCCCCACGGTGATAGGCGCCGTGAAAGAGCATGTGGTTCAGCATCTCCATCGCGGTCATATTGCCGTCACCGCCGTCGACAAATTTGAAGGCGATACGTTCGTGGAAATCGGCGGGGGTCATGGCGCTGACGTACTGAATGTATTCGTCCGTACAAGCGGTCATGGCCGTTTCCAGCGCATCAACGGTTGGCGTCTCGGGGGTATTCAGCGCGGTGTAACCGTGCGGCCTGCCGCGCAGGTTCGCCCGGAAAATCATGTCAACGACATGGATATGGTTCATCAGCCTGAGGGTCAGGTGACGTTTTTCGCCATATACCGTACCGTCAATGGCGCGGATCGCCTGTAAGGTGGCAAGGTCAATCCAGCGCTTGTATTTCAACAGCGTCACTACTGTGTCTTTGTCCATAGTCTGTCCCGGGTTGGTTGAGCCATTATCTTAGCGATTATGCCAGTGAGTTGTCATTCTCCAGCGCCAGGCACAAAAAAGCCTCGCCGGGGCGAGGCTTTTCAATAAGCTGGTGATTTAGTCAAACACACCGTTAATCACGGCGGTCACGATGGCAGTGCTCAGGGCGACCAGCACCAGGTCATCGCCGACCGCGCGCCATTCATAGCCTGGATAATAGGGCAGGTCGTTAATCATGGAAGCCGGCAGGGTCTTTTTCGCGATACCCGGAGGGAGCGGTTTGCCGCGGGCAACATTTTTGGCGATACCCGGAGGCAGCGCCTGATAGCCGACCAGACCGTAGTTCACGGCAAGGGAGCGCGCCCGTGAGAAGCTAATATCGCTGTCGACGTGGTCGGGTTTACCATAGTTTTTGCGGTTGCCATGCTCGTCAGCAGACTGACCTTTATTCTGGCCTTTATTACCATGGTCGCCATTATTGCCATGATTGCCGCTATTGCCATGGTTACCACTGTTCCCGTGATTACCACCGCCATTACCGTTGCCATTACCCGGATTGGCATACGCCGGCGCGGCCATGACGGCAAGAGAAATAACCGCCGCCAGTGCTGTTTTGAGAGTGCGACGCTTAAGCATGATGTTGTTTCCTGAATGGGGAGTACACGCTTAAAACATAAGAGAAAGCTATACCCCTGGCAATCTCATCATTTCTTATTTTTTGCCGGTTTTTAATCACCGGCGGGGAAGATAAAGGGAAAGGGATAGCGGGACGCGGACAAGCAATTCCATTGCTGCGTTTTGACAGACGGGCGACCGCGCCCCGCTAAATGTGTTGCCGACAGGATCGCTCCCGGGCGTAGAGAAAAAAATGCCCGAAGCCATCGGGCAAAAATGAACAAAAATATTACGCTTCATTCATAACGCGTCTCACAAGACGGGGCGGATAGTAAATCCTGGCGCTGCCGTGCACAATCGGACGGTTGTTTAGAAATAAATAACCCCATCGACTGTGCTCAGGACGCGACCCCATGGCAGGCGACCCGATGGCCCGGGGCCACCTCGCGCAGCGCCGGAGCTTCTCTCCTGCACCGCTCGCTGACCTGCGGGCAGCGGGATGAAAAGCGGCAGCCGGGGGGCGGATTGGCCGGATCCGGGATCTCACCTTGCATCAGCGCCTGCGGTTCACTGTGCGGATCGAGGGTGGGCACCGCGGCCAGCAGGGCGCGGGTATAGGGATGGAGGGGGCGGCTGAACAGCGCATCGCGGCTGGCGCTTTCCACCAGCTGTCCCAGATACATCACCGCCACATCATCACATAAATGTTCCACCACCCCGAGGTCATGGGAGATAAACAGGAACGTGACGCCGCGCTCGTCGCGCAGGTCGGAAAACAAATTGATGATCTGCGCCTGAATCGACACATCAAGGGCCGAGATGGGCTCATCGGCGACGATAAAATCCGGATTGAGGATCAGCGCCCGGGCAATACCGATCCGCTGGCGCTGGCCGCCGGAGAACTGATGCGGGAAGCGGGCATAGTGCTCCGGCGCCAGGCCACAGATCTTCATCACGGCGATCACCCGGTCATACAGCTCATCGCGGGTGCACAGCTTGTGCTGCAGCATGGCTTCGCCAATCGCGTCGCCAATACGCAGCCGCGGGTTCAGCGAGCTATAGGGGTCCTGAAACACCAGCTGCATTCTGGGCCGGATGGCGCGCAGGGCAGGCGCGGTCAGGTCGGCCAGCTCCTGACCGTGAAATTTCACGCTGCCAGCACTCTTCTCATACAGGCCAAGCAGGGTCCGGCCGACGGTGGTTTTACCACTGCCGGACTCGCCCACCAGGCCAAAAATGGTGCCCGGACGGATGTTAAAGCTGACGCCGTCCACCGCGCGAAGCTCGCCGGTCTGCTGGCCAAACAGGCCGTCGCGCAGCGGAAAATATTTTTTCAATCCATCCACTTCAATAACATAGCGTTCGCTCATGCTGTCGCCTCCGCAAATTCGCTGTAAAAGCAGGCGGCCCGCTGGCGCTCGCCGAGCAGCGGCGGAATCGCCTCCCGACAGCGCGCCGTCGCCCGCTCGCAGCGCCCGGCAAAGGCGCAGCCCGCCGGCAGAGCGGCCAGATCCGGCACCTGGCCGGGAATAGAGTACAGCCGCCGACGCCGCTCACCCGGCACCGGGCGGGAGGCGATCAGCCCACGCGTGTAAGGATGTTGCGGATGCCGTAGCACCTCTGCGGTGGCGCCCTGTTCCACGATCCGTCCGGCATACATCACCACTACCTGCTCGGCCATCTGCGCGATCACTCCAAGATCGTGGGTAATCAGCATCATCGCCATCTGGCTGGCCCGCGCCCGGTCGCGCAGCAGGCGCAGGATTTGCGCCTGCACGGTGACGTCCAGCGCGGTGGTCGGTTCGTCGGCAATCAGCAGTTTGGGCTGACAGCTTAGCGCCATGGCGATCATTACCCGCTGCAGCATGCCGCCGGAAAGCTGGTGAGGATAGCGGGTCATCAGGCTGTCGCCGCGCGCCAGGCCGACCTCGCTTAACAGCTGGATGGCCTGCTGCCAGGCGGCTTTCGGCGTGGCGCCGAGGTGGCGGATCAGCGGTTCGCACAGCTGCTCCCCGATGGTCAACACCGGGTTCAGGGCCGACATCGGTTCCTGAAAGATCATGGCCAGTTGGTGGCCGCGCAGGTCGGCCATCTGTCTGGCTTTCAGCCGCAGCAGATCGCGGTCCGCGAAGCGGATCTCGCCGCCGTCGATGCGCGCCGCCTGCGGTGGCAGGAGACCCATCAGCGCCATGGCGGTGACGCTTTTGCCGCAGCCGGATTCGCCCACCACGCCAACGGTTTGTCCGGCCTGAATGGTGAAAGAGACCTCCTGCACCGCGCGCACGCGGGTGCGTTCGCCGGCGAAAGAGACGGAGAGATGATTAAAGGAGACTAACGGCGTGGTCATTTCAGCCTCGGTTTCATATTGGGATCCATGGCGTCGCGCAGGCCGTCGCCCAGCACGTTGATGGCGATCACGGTGATAAAGATGGCGATGCCCGGCGGCATCCACAGCCAGGGGCGGCGCTGGAAATCGATCAGGCTATTGGCAGCATCCATCATATTGCCCCATGACGGCGTCGGCGGTACCACGCCGAGGCCGAGATAGCTCAGCGCGGATTCACTGAGAATGGCGTTGGCGACGGCCATGGTCGCCATCACCACCAGAATCGGAATGGTATTCGGCAGCAGGTGGCCAAACAGCCGGCGACGCGCCGACAGGCCCAGCACCTGGGTGGCCAGCATAAAATCGCGTTCGCGCAGGGAGAGACATTGTCCGCGCACCAGCCGCGCCAGTCGGGGCCACTCCAGCAGGCTGAGCATCACCACCACCATATAAATGCGCGAGTCCGGGGAAAAATCGAGCTCAGAAAGCATCGCCCCGGCGACGATCAACAGCGGTAACCCGGGGATAGTCATCACCAGGTCGGCCACCCGCATGATCAGTTTGTCGGTTAACCCGCCGACATAACCCGAGAGGGCGCCGAGCAGGTAGCCGAGGCACACCGACATCACCATGGTCAGCAGGCCGATAATCAGCGAGATGCGCCCGGCCAGCAGCAGGCGGGTGTAGACATCGCGACCAAGAAAATCGGTCCCGAGCCAGTGTTCCGCCCCGGGCGGCTGGTTGATGCTCAGGGCATCGGTGGCATCATCTCTCCATGGCGACCAGACGGGCCCCAGCACGCACCATACCGCCATCACCGCCAGCAGGATCAGGCAGAACATGGCCAGCCGGTTACGGCGCAGCTGTCGCCACCCCTGGCGCCAGGGAGAGGGGGGAATATGCGCCAGCGCCGGGATAGCCGCCTGCCGCTGGCGGCGACGGGAAGCAAAGTAAGACAGGATCATCATGACCTCACCCGAATACGCGGATCGGCCCAGGCGTACAGCACGTCGGCGAGCAAATTCCCGACGATCGTCAGCACCGCCAGAAACAGGGTAAACCCCATCAGCACCGGATAGTCGCGGGCGGCCAGCGAGTCGATATGGATGTGGCCTGCCCCTGGCCAGTTGAACACCTTTTCGGTAATGATCGCCCCGGAGAACAGCCCCGGCAGCTCGAAGCCCAGCAGGGTGATAATCGGCAGCAGGGCGTTGCGCAGGGCATGCTTGAGGATCACCGTGCGCTCCTGCAATCCCTTGGCGCGGGCGGTACGGATAAAATCCATTTTCACCACGTCGAGCATACTGGCGCGCACATAGCGCGTCAGGCTGCCCGCCTGCAGCATCACCAGCGCCAGCACCGGCAGCGCCAGGTGGGCGGCCACTTGCAGCACATACTGCCAGCCGCTCTCGTCGCTGCCGGTATTGGTCATCCCGCCTACCGGTAGCCAGTGGAGATCGACGGCGAACCATTTAATCAGCAGCAGGCAGAGGAAAAAGGTGGGGAACGACATGGCGGCAAACACCGCGACGCTCACCAGATGATCAAACCAGGAGCCGGGTCGCAGGGCAGAAACCACGCCGACCGCCAGGCCAATGCCCCAGTAAAAGACCAGCGCGACGCTGGCCAGCAGAAAAGAGTTCCAGATGTACTGGTTGAGCAACTGGCTGACCGGGATCTGATACTGCAGTGAAAAGCCTAAATCACCGCGCAGCAGCTGTCCCAGCCAGTGGAGGTAGCGGGTGAACAGCGGCTGGTCGAGGCCGTAGATCGCCTTCAGCTCTGCGGCGCGGGCGGCGGTCAGGGTGATATTGCCATCGATAAAGTCGCCGGGGGTTTTGGCAAACAGCATAAAAATAATGAAGGAGGCCAGCAGCAGCATCGGCAGCGTTTGCAGCAAGCGCCTCAGGATGAAATTTTTCATGACGGTCTCACATCAGCCGCCGGTTAACCCGGCGGCCAGGGGGATTTCCTTGACGATTTTTACATCCGGCAGGCTGCCGGTCAGGCCGTTGTAGATATCCGGTTTAAAGCCGCTGACGCGGGCGCTGCTGGCGGAAAGAATGTTGCGATAGCCAAGCAGGATCACCGGCGGATCGTCGGCCAGCACTTTATACAGCTGGTGGTAGATCGGCTTGCGCTGTTCAATGTCGAGCACCGCGTTGCCGGCGTTAATCAGCTTATCGACTTCCGCGTTATGGTAGCCGGACTCTTTAGCTTCGCTGCTGTAAAAATCCCATACCCCATCGTGCGGGTCGTTGAGGGTGCTGGTGCTAAAGGAGGCCAGATCGTAATTTCCGGCTTTACGCTGCGCCATCAGGGCATTGAAATCCACCACCTGCGGCTTCAGCAGTACGCCAATCTGCCGCCAGTTCTCCTTGGCGATGGGGATCAGAGCGTCGTTGAGCACCTTCTTGCTCACCAGCAGGGTCAGCTCCAGGCGCTGGCCGTCTTTGGCGCGGATACCGTCGGCGCCAGGTTTCCAGCCGGCCTCATCCAGCAGTTTTTTGGCCTGTGCCGGATCGTAAGGGTAAGGGTTGACGCCTTCAGCGTTAAAGGCCCAGGAGATCGGGGCGATCGGCTCGATGGCGACTTTGCCGTACCCCTGATAGACCACGTCGATCAGCTTCTGCCGATCCAGACCGTAAATCAGCGCCTGGCGCACGCGCTTATCCTGCAGCGCCGGGCGATGCACGTTGAACTCCACCTGGCTGTAGTCGCTGGAGCCGTAAAGATTAATGTTGGCGAAGTCGAGCATTTTCAGCTGCTCAATATCGTCGGGGCGTGAGGTAAAGGCGTCATAGTCGGTCTCCCCGGTCTGGAACAGCTGGAAGTTGGTCGACGGATTGGTCACGCGGTAGATAAAGCGCGGTGTTGGCGGCGTTCCGCGGTAAAAATGGCTATTGGCATGGAAGCGTATTTCCTGACCGGGAATGTATTTGTCGTACACGTAAGGGCCGTTGCCCAGTGGCTTGCCGTGCAGTGAACGCAGATAGTCGAGATTTCCCCGCTGATATCCTTTGCCGTACCAGGCTTTCGACAGCACCGGCCCGCCAATTTTGGCCAGCGTGGTGGCGCCTGGCTGCGTGGTGGTCACCTGCAGGGTGAGCGGGTCGATGACCTTCAGGCCGCTGACGCTGTCAGCTTTGCCGGCTTTGTAGTCCGCGCCGCCGGCGATATTGGCCAGGGTGATGTCGGTATCGCCATCATATTTGGGGTCGAGCAGGACCGTCAGGGTAAAGGCGACATCTTCCGCCGTCAGCGGTGAACCGTCGCTGAAGGTCAGGCCAGGGCGCAATTTGATGGTATAGACTTTACTGTCCGGGCTGACCGTCCAGCTCTCCGCCAGTCCCGGGACCAGTTTACCCTGACTGTCCCAGTCAATCAGGCGTGAAAAAATGACGTTAGTCACGTTCTCATCCCAGCCGTTGACGAAAAAGTAGGGGTTAAAGATCCCCTGCGGCTCGGAGATCCCGGCCACCACCGTGTCTTTCCGCAGTTTGGCGCTGGCCGGGATCTGGCTGGCGTCGGTGGCCGGGGTGATGCCTTCTTTCAGGATCCCTTCCGCATGGGCAACAGAAGAAAATGCTACCACGCCGCCGAGCAGGGCCACTTTTAGCGCCAGGGCGAAGCGGGTTTTTCGGGTTTTTAATCCTTGTTGTAATCTGGACAAAAGTGCTACCTCATCAAATAATTGCGTGGTTATTTACAATTCATGACGAAAGATAAGAGGCGCACTTCGCCCTGTCTAACACTGAAACGCTATGATTTATAACTAATTATCCTTAGCAAAGGATCGGGAATATAATCCCATTCGATGGCTAAGAAGCAGTGGTTTCCGCTGTCTGATGATGGTGGGTCAGAATGCTGTCTGCGACCCAGCCATCCTGCGCCAGCGCGCTGGCGACCAGCGGCCCGCTCAGCCGGACCTGCAGCTGGCCGATCACCCGGCCCTGAATGCGCTCGCAGTTGCTGTACAGCAGTCGGGCGTCGCCTCCCAGCAGGCTGGCGATATGCTGCAGATTGGGTTCGCGACCGCTGCTGCCGTCAAAACGTAAGGTCACGATTTGCTCGCCGTCGCGCAGCGCTGGCCCGGCCTCCGGGCAATCGGGGTGCTGCAGGCCGAGCATGGCGCGCGTCACCGGGTGCTGCGGGTTGCCAAACACGCGCCAGACATCGCCCTGTTCGACAATGCGCCCGCCCTCAAGCACGCTGACCCGATCGCAGAGGGTGCGAATGACCTCCATTTCGTGGGTGATCAGCACGATTGTCAGGCCCAGGCGCTGGTTAATCTCCTTGAGCAGGGTTAGCACCGACAGGGTGTTTTCCGGATCCAGCGCCGAGGTTGCCTCATCGCACAGCAGAATTTCCGGCTGAGTGACCAGCGCCCGGGCGATGCCGGTCCGCTGTTTCTGGCCACCGGAGAGGCGGGCCGGGTAGCTGTCGCGCAGCGCGCTGAGGCCCACCAGCTCAAGCATCTCGCTGACCCGACGCTGGCGTTCGCCGGCCGGGACGCCAGCCATCTTCAGCGGCAAGGCGATGTTCTGCGCCACGGTTTTGGTGGCCATCAGGTTAAAGTGCTGAAAAATCATCGCCACCCGCCGACGCAGATCGCGCAGCTGGCGCGTGGAGTAGCGCACGGTTGACTCGCCGTGGATGAACATCTCGCCGCTGTCGGCATTTTCCAGACGATTAAACAGGCGCAGCAGGGTGGATTTTCCGGCGCCGCTGCGGCCGATGATGCCGAAAATTTCGCCCTGACGGATGGTCAGGTCAATGTCCTGTAGCGCCTGCACGCCGTTAGGATAGGCTTTGCTGATACCAGCAAACTCAATGTGGGTCGGTGGGGCGGGGATATGCGTCACGATGATGCGCTCCGTTAGCCCGGGCAGCGGCTGACGCCGCTGCCCGCGGTGATTAGAATCCAGGTAAAATTTTGCCCTGATAACGCGTAAGAATGAACTGACGAACCGCGTCCGAATGCAGCGCTTGCGCCAGCTTTTGAATGCCCGGGTCCTGAATGTTGTCCGGGCGCGCCACCAGATATTCGACGTACAGATCGCTGCCTTTTTCCACCAGCAACGCTTTATCGGTGTCGATACCGGCCTCCAGCGCATAGTTGGCAAAGATAAAGGCCAGGTCGACCTGCTTCACCGCGCGCGCCAGCATGGCGCCCTCCAGTTCGCGGATCTTAAAGTGATGCGGGTTGCTGGTGATGTCCTTGGTTGCCGATTGCGGGTTGTGCGGATCCTTGAGGGTAATCAGCCCGGCGTTGCTTAACATCACCAGCGCGCGGCCGGTGTTCACCGGATCGTTAGGGATGGCGATCGTGGCGCCGTCAGGTACCGCGGCGAGGGTCGTGTATTTGCTGGAGTAGGCGCCGAAGGGCTCGATATGCACTCCCACCACCGGTACAAGGTTGGTGTGGCGGGTCTGGTTATAGTTATCGAGAAACGGCCGGTACTGGTAGTAGTTGGCGTCGAGGTGTTTCTCCGCCAGCTGCTGGTTAGGCTGAATAAAATCGTTAAACACCTTGACCTGTAAATCGACGCCTTCCTTTGCCAGCACCGGCTTCACAAATTCAAGGATTTCCGCATGCGGCACCGGCGTGGCGCCGACGATCAGCGTCTCGTTAGCCAGCGCTGCGGTGGAGAAGAGGGCCAGCAGTCCGGCGGCAATAATGGATTTTTTCATGATAGTGATTTCCTGAAACCAAGAAGGGTAAGTTATTTGCGGCTGACGTAGCGCACCAGGCGGTCGCCGCTCATTTGCAGAAGCTGTACCAGCGCAATCAGCATCAGGACGGTGACCACCATCACGTCAGTCTGAAAGCGCTGATAACCAAAACGAATGGCCAGATCGCCCAGCCCGCCGCCGCCGATCACCCCCGCCATCGAGGTGTAGTCGACCAGCAAAATGGCCGTCACGGTCACGGCGGCGATCAGCCCGGCCCGCGACTCCGGCAGCAGCGTGTGCCAGATAAGCTGCCAGGTGCTGCCGCCCATCGACCAGCTGGCCTCCACCAGGCCGTGCTCCACTTCGCGCAGGGCGGTTTCCACCAGCCGGGCGAAGAACGGGGCGCAGCCGGCGACCAGCGGCGGAATGGTTCCTTCCACCCCCAGCGAGGTGCCGGTCAGCAACGTGGTCACCGGGATCATCACGATGAGCAAAATGATGAACGGCAGGGATCGCAGTACGTTGACGCACAATGACAGCAGGCGGTAAAGGCGCGGGGCGTACAGCAAACGCGGCTCGCCGGTGAGATAGAGCACAATCCCCAGCGGAAGCCCCAGCAGTACGGTCCATCCCAGCGACCAGGCCAGCATGGTAAGGGTATCGAGGGCGGCCTGGGCCACATCGTTCCAGTCGATTTCCGCGAAAAACGCCAGCAGACTCGTCATATCAGTTCCAGTCATGTCGTTGCGGGCGAATGCCGTTCAGCACCCAGTTGCCAAGCAGCTGATACTTCCAGCGAACCGGGTCGTGCAGGGTGTGCACCCGGGCATTGCGCCAGTGGCGGTCGAGGTTGAGCGACTCACCGGTGGCGCGAGTACCCCCCAGCTCGAACAGGCGGCTGGCGGCCTCCAGCGCCACTTCGGTGGTCCAGATTTTGGCGCGGGCGACGGCCAGCGACGCCTCGGCGACATGCTCCTCGCTGAGGTCATTTTTATAGCGGTCGAGCACCCGTCCCGCCCGCTCCAGCAGCGCGTCGGCTGCGGCAAGGCGGCTGTCCAGTTGACCGATATGGTAGATAGTCAGCGGATCGTCGCTCGCCTGCGCCACACCGGCGTCGATCCACGGCCGGGCGCTGTGGCGCACAAACGCCACGGTATCGTCCAGCGCCGCGCGGGCGATCCCGGCATCTATTGCCGCGGTGGTCAACTGGGCGAAGGGGCCGGCAAGAGTCGGGCTGGCGTAGGACTTCCAGGTTGGGAAAAGGTGGAAAGGATTAACCGGAAGATTATCGGCCAGCACGGTGCCGCTGGCGGTGGTGCGCTGACCGAGGCACGCCCAGTCGTTGACCACCGTCAGCCCCGGGCTGTTCTGGGGGACGAAAGCGAGCTGGGCGCGGTCGTCGGCGTCCAGCGCCAGAATGCCAATCCAGTGGGCGTACAGCGAGCCGGTGCAGTAGCCTTTACGGCCATTGATCCGCAGACCGTCTGCGCCTTCCTCGATACGGGTACGAATATCAAGGACCGTTTTCCCCCCGGTTTCCGACAGGGCATTGGCGAAGCGATAGCCCTGTAATACCTGGGCGAAAAAGAACGCCTGCTGGTCGTCGCTACCCTGCAGACGAATATCCTCCAGCAGGCAGTAGTGGTTCTGGGGTATCTGGCCTAACGACGGATCCGCTGCAGAGAGAATGGCGATAACCTGCGCGAGGGTCGCGGCCGAGACCTCGGCGCCGCCAAAGCGGCGCGGCACCGTGATGCCCCACAGTCCGCTGTTGGAATAGGTGTTGACGATCTCCGCCGGGACAATGCCCGTCCGGTCGCGCTCGGCGGCGCCGGGTTTGAGCACGGCGGCGATCTCATGGGCGATGGCGAGGGCTTCCGCATCGCTGGCAATAATATGCGCCTGCGGCGTGGACTGGGTGTAAGGCTGTGCGGGTGAACTGGCTGACATCATCTTCTCTCTTATTCAGTGAATAGCTTATGCAAAAATTAGATAAATAAATAATTCATAATTCCTGTGGGTTATATGTGTGGGTAAGCAAAACACGTGCCAGTGAGAGAGGAAGGCGCAGTCGTGATAGGAAGCGGGTTGGCTATGTCAGCTGATGGAGCGGACTGCTGCAAATGCAGCGCCGTTTTGCGCCGGCTGTTGCAAAGGCAACAGGAGAGGAAAGCGACCGCCGGACCGAAGGAAGGAAGTCAGGCGGTGAGCGTGGCGAGGGCCTCAGCGTTTCTTTGCCGCAGGGGCGAGCAGTGAGGGTGCGGTCTCGGTTAACGGTTGCCAGAGCCGCTCGGGGTCGCTAAATCCCTCTTCTACGAGAGCAAAAAAGCGGCTGGCGTGGAGACCGTCGACGAAGGCATGGTTAAACCGCCCGGCCACCGGGATCACGCCGTTCTGTAGTTTCCCCCAGGTAAGCGCGGGCACCGCCGCGCCTACGGCATATTCCGCATGGGTCATCGAGGTGAAGTGGAGCCACGGCAGACAACTGGCGCAGATAAAATGCTCGCCATCGACGATGAGCGGCGCCGGCGTTGTCTCTCTTGCCGCGACGATCTTCGGCGTTGCCGCATCGCTGAAGGCGGTGAACTCGGGGGCGTTGTCGCACCATACCTGGCGGAATCCTTCCTCGACGGTCATCACCGGCGTCATTACCGCCAGGTTGTCATATTCAATCACCTCATCATTGCGCACGCGCTGCCGTAGCTGCGGTACTCCGTTTGCCGCGCGCAGCAGCGCATAGAGCGCGAGCTGAAAAAACGAGACCCGACGGTCCTTCGCACATTCGTACAGGCGCTGCGCCGCTATCGGGACACAGAGGTTAAAGCTGGGGTTGGCAAATTGTCGGTAAAAGGTGAAATGGTCCCGGCGGGGCCAGGTCGCGGTGTCGATAATTCGGTAACGTGCCATGAATGCCTCCTGAATACTGGCGGTCTGCTGACTATGCGACGATTTCAATCAGGTTGCCATCGGGATCGGCGATCACCGCCTCATAATAGCCGTCGCCGGTGGTACGCGGCGGCGAAACCAGTATCCCCGCATCCTCGGCGCGTTGGGCGAGGGCATCGACCTGTTCCGCCCCGCCTACCGAGAGGGCCAGATGCGCCCAGCCGGTATGGTTATTATCCGCGCAGGCCGGCTGCAGGCAAGGCTTGGTCATCAGCTCGATCACCACCTCGTCGTCGATGGTGACGAAATAGGAGGCAAAGCCGGGGTTGGTCTGGCTGAGGTATTTTTCATTGATGCTGGCGGCAAAGAACTCCACCCAGAAGCGGGCCTGGACGTCGAGCTGTTGGGTCCACAGGGCGAAATGGGCAATTTTCATGGTAAACCTCCGGGCAGGAACATTGACAATCAAAGCAGCGCAGACGATCATGCTTGCTGTTGCTCGTTTTTGATAATTTAAGGAGTTTTCGTGCTCGATTATGCTGCTTTTCCCCAACAGCGACAAGCGTTGATTTGCCAGATCCTGCAGGAAAATGGCAGAGTGGTGTGCGCGGAGCTGGCGGCGCGGCTTCAGGTGTCGGAGCACACCATCCGCCGCGATCTGCATGAACTCAGTCGCGAAGGGTTCTGTAAAAAGGTGTATGGCGGGGCGGTGCTGAGCCTGCCGGAAGCCGGGGACTACAGTGAACGGAAAGATAAAAATCGAGCAACAAAAGTCAGGATCGCGCAACAGTGTGCCAGGCTGGTGAAGCCCGGCGGCACGATTTTCGTCGATACCGGGACCACCAATCTGGCGATGGCCGAGGCGCTACCCGCTGAGCTGGCGCTGACGGTGGTAACGAACTCCCCGGAGATCGCCGCGGTACTGGTGAAAAAACCGTTGTATGACGTGGTGATCCTCGGCGGCCAGGTGCAGCGGGCGAGCGGCGGGTGCGTCGGCGCCGCGGCGGTGGCTCAGGTGCAGGGCATGTTATTCGACCAGGGTTTTATCGGCGGCTGCGCCATGGCGCCAGAGTCGGGCCTGACCGGTTTTGACTACGCCGACTGCGAGTTCAAGAAAGCGGTGATTAAGCAGTGCAGCGAAATTATCGTCGGCCTGACCTCGGATAAAATTCCGGCAGTGGCACGGTTTGTGGTGGCCGCGAGCAGCGATATCGATGTGCTGGTGGTGGAAGAGAACATCAGTCGAGAATATCGCGTTGCCTTTCAGCAGCACGATATTCGCATCCATACCGTGTAACCCGTTAGCGGGTGAGGGAGGTGGCGATAAGCCGCAGGCCCAGCGCCCCCAGCACCGTCGCGGTGGCGATGTCGATCCGCCGCTTCAGCCGCAGGTAGACGCGCCGCGGTCGATCGGCAGACAGCACCAGCGCCACCAGCGAATACCAGCTGACGTCAATCAGAAAGCTCATCAGCGGCACGATATAGTAAAACGCGGTGGGGATCTGCGCTGGCAGCAGAGCGGTAAAAATTGAGGCGAACACCAGCGCGGTTTTGGGATTGCTCAGCTGGGTATACAGCCCATCGCGGAAGGTCTTCAGCAGCGAATGGTTGCCAGCCATGCCGCTGGCGGAAAAGTCCATCGGCTGCGCCGACCCGCGGAAAATCTTATAGCCCAGCCATAACAGGTAGAGCCCGCCCGCTACTTTCAGGCCAATGAACAGCTCCGGCACCGCGGTGAGCACCTTCTGCAGGCCCAGCATCGCCATAATGGAAAAAATGGCGGCGCCGGCGCCGGTACCGAGGGCGGTCACCAGACCGTGCACGCGTGAGCGAGCGACGGCATTGCGCGCGACAAAGATAAAGCTTGGGCCGGGACTGATCACGCCCATGATCAGCACCGCGGCAATGGCCATCAGGCTGGATAAGAACATAGCGACTCCTGTGATGTCCGCCGCCGGCAGGCGGTCGGTAACCTGTGAACGGTTGGGGTAGACAGAGTAGCAAACTGGTTCAGGAAATCACGTCAAAAAGGTGTGGATAAGGCAGGGCGGCGCGGGCGGTGGCGGCGCGCGTTTTCTGCGCAACTGTTTGAATAACGATTCCCATTCTTGTCATCAATGGTAAACTGAATAACTGTGATCTTTGTCATACCGTAATAACTACAGAGAAGAGACACTGCTATGCAACATATCATTGAGGGCTTCCTCAACTTCCAGAAAGAGATCTTCCCCCAGCGTAAAGAGCTCTTCCGTAGCCTGGCCTCCAGCCAGAATCCCAAAGCGCTTTTCATCTCCTGTTCAGACAGCCGTCTGGTGCCTGAACTGGTAACCCAGCAGGAGCCGGGACAGCTCTTTGTCATTCGTAACGCCGGGAATATCGTGCCGTCTTTCGGGCCGGAGCCAGGTGGCGTTTCTGCTACCATCGAATATGCCGTCGTTGCGCTGGGCGTGACGGATATCGTGATCTGCGGCCACTCCAACTGCGGCGCGATGAAAGCGATCGCCACTTGCCAGTGCCTTGAGCCGATGCCGGCGGTGTCCCACTGGCTGCGCTATGCTGATGCCGCGAAAGCAGTGGTGGAAAAGAAAACCTGGGCCAGCGAAACCGATAAGGTCAACGGCATGGTGCAGGAAAACGTCATCGCTCAGTTGAACAACATCAAAACCCATCCGTCGGTGGCGGTCGGTCTGCGCGATCATACCCTGCGCCTGCACGGCTGGTTCTACGACATTGAAAGCGGCGACATTCAGGCGCTGGATAAAAACACGAAATCCTTTGTTTCGCTGTCGGAAAATCCGGACGTCTTCTTCGAATAAAGCCGTTCTCAGGGCACGGAGGCCCTGTTCATCCCCTCACCACTCCACGCAAATTTTGCCAAAATGGGCGCCGCTTTGCAGATAGCGAAAGGCATCCGGTAAGGCTGTAAAATCAAACACTTTATCGATAACCGGCCGCGACGCCTGCAGGTTCAGGGCGTTGACGTAGTCCTGTTGTTGCCGTCTATTACCTACCACCAGCCCCTGCAGTCGGGCCTGTTTACTCATCAGCAGATGGGTGGGGACATGGCCCTCGAAGCCGGTCAGGACGCCGATCAGGGCGATGTGTCCGCCAACACTGACCGCCTTGAACGACTGCCCCAGGGTGCCCGGACCGCCCAGCTCCAGAATGAGATCGGCCCCGCGATGGCCGGTGATATCCTGCACCGCGGCGCCCCATGCCGGGGTGGTGCGGTAATTGATGAGATGATCGGCCCCCAGGGCGCGAGCGCGGGCGAGTTTTTCATCTGACGACGAGGTGACGATCACCTGCGCGCCCATACTTTTCGCCAGCTGCAGGGCGGTTATCGACACGCCGCCGGTACCAAGCGTCAGCACCGTATCGCCTGCTTTTAACCGTCCTTCGACGACCAGCGCACGCCAGGCGGTAAGACCGGAGGTGGTGATGGTTGCCGCCTCCCTGAAACTCCACCCCTCAGGCGCATGGGTAAAATGGCTGGCCGGCCTGACGACATACTGGCAGGCGAACCCCTCCGCGCCATCGCCCGGGGTCTGACTGAAGTCGCTCACCAGCGGACCGGGGCGGCCATCCAGCCACTGCGGGAAAAAGCCAGCGACCACCCGGTCACCCGGCTGAAATTCGTTCACTCCGGCGCCAACCGCTTCCACCACGCCGGCGCCATCCGCCATCAGGATCCGCCGATCGGCGGTGGGAATTACCCCCGTTGCGACCAGCAAATCATGGTAGTTCAGCGAGGTGGCGTGCAGCGCCACCCGGATCTCTCCTGCAGCGGGCGCCCCGGGGTCAGCAAGATCGACAAGCTGCAGGTTCTCAAGCGAACCGGGTTTTTTGACTGTCCAGGCTTTCATCATCAGGCTCTCTTTTCTGGAGGATACAGTCAGTATTGGTCGGGAATGGAGCGAGCGCCACAGCATGCCTGTCGGCAAAACGCTGAAAAGGGAAAGGCGGAAAAAAATACAGCGCCGTTAAAAACGGCGCTGTATTTATCGCTAACGGCTAAAAGGCTTATTTGCTCAGTTCAGCCGTCATGTGGACGCGATTATTAAACTGGGCGCTGGTGATTTTATAGGATGCACCCTGTTCCGCGGCCTGGGCGGCGATTTTTGCTTCAGCCCGGTCCAGGGTCGAGGCGGTAGCGCTGACGCTCTGGGCGAAGCTGACAGAAGAGAACAGAGACAGTGCCGCAACTGCAACGAAAGTTTTGATGGATTTCATGGTCGTATTCCTTAATCTGGTGTCTGATAAAGGGCTTTTCGCCCTGATGTGGTAAAGAATACGCTTGAATGTTGCAGACTAAAATCAAAACAATTTGCGAATCTTATTCAAATAATATGAATGATTTTTCGCCGCGTGCAACGCGGCCTGCCGCTGTCGGGCAGGCTTTGCCCCTGGCGTATAACTGGCAAGGTCGGGTGAGAGCGGGTTAAACGTTGGCCCGGAGATCATAAAATGATGAAAATGAGCATGGCTGACCAGGTGAAAATTAACCTTAATCCGTTCCAGTCCGTTATAGACTCGCTTGCGATTGATCCCCAACGTGGCCGCCAGTTGATTCACCGACTGTCCCTTCATGGTGGCGGCGATTATCCGCCTTTCCAGAAGGTTGAGGGGCGCTCGCTGACGGGAAGAGGTACTCTGACGCTGATGACGCGGCAACAGAGGCCAGCGACGATCGGCCAGCCTGCGCAAAAGGCGGCCAACCTCCGGAACGCTTTCCCGCTGGCTAACCCACAGGAGGGTATCCGCGAAAAAGGCGCGTCCGCGCCTCACGTTGCCGGCCGAGGTAAAGCCGACCACCAGACTCTGATAACGCAGGGCTAATTCAGCGGCGGCCTGATAATCGTGAAAGTTTTCCAGCGATAAAATAATCACATCCAGCCCAGCCGGATCGGGAAAATGGCTGAGTGGCAGCGAATGAATAATGTTCAGCCCGGGCAGGGTCTCCTGAATATCTCTGAAACACTGGGCGAGGCCGATATTAAAAAAAAGATTATTGCTGTGAATTAAAATATTCAACGGATAAACCCTGTTACAAGCGATGTAAACGGCGCGGAGAGGGGATTAGCTGCGTACCAGAAGTTTATTCATATCAGCAGGCGAGGCATTAATATAATTCATCATGCCCGGTGGTTTGAATGAGTAAATTTCGGCTACGACAGCATTGTTAATATAATACCCTGCGCACTTGACCCGAATAATTAATGCGCTTTCAACGCCTGCCTGGCTAAGACGGGATTTTAACGTCTGAATAACCTGCCATAATCGCTGCGCAGACGGGCGAAGGTTATTTTTTTCCCAGACGTTAATCATCAACTCTTCATCGCTGACCACCCGTTCTCTGCCATGCGCCAACAGATATTCCAGTAAACAGGCCATGGTACTGCGTAGCTGAACTTGCGTTCGCGTCCCTCGCAGCGCGATAATTTCCCGATGATGCAGGCAGTAGAAAATATTATCTGCTAACTTATAGCCAAGCAGTTTATAGCCCTTAGTCATCCACCACTCCCTGACAAATCCAGTTATTGCCGGTGCAGAGTACCTGCCTGCTGCTGACTGACCAAGTGAATTTTATTTGTTAGAATAATCAAAACAAATAACCATGTTTGTATACATAAGTAGAATAAAAATCTGATAAATGATTATTGCTATGCAGGATTGTATGGTATAGGAAAAGTCTTAAACAAACGTCAGCCGCTGGTAAGCGGTTGAATATATAGGTGTCAGGAAAAACTAAATGCACTTATATTGATCTAGATCAATTTTGCTCATTTCAGGAGGCTTTCACCATTTACATAGTAAAACAAAGATTGAAATAACTTCCGTTACGCGATGATAAGCTGATTCTGAACTTATGGAACTACCCAGGGAATTGTTCATTACTTTTCAGGAGCGTTTTTATGGTCATTGCAACTCGTAAGCCTCTGTGTAACAAACGCTGGTCGGCCAGCCCGGCCTCCCAGGATCTTCAGTTGACTCAGCTACGCCACCCGTGGGTCGCCACCAAAGCCAGCTGCAAAAGCAAAAAAGCCTGGAAAAGCCGCAGTTAGCGGCCTGCCCAACCCCCTGACATAAAGCCCTGCTTGTTCCTGCGGACAAGCAGGGCTTACCTCTGCGACCTTTACACCGACTGCAACAGATAACCAGAAGGCGTCTCCACCACCCTGGCAAAGCCGGGCAGACCAAGATGCATGCCGGCGATCAGCCATTGTTCGCTGGCGGCCTGGCGCAGCAGACATTCCCGGGTTTGTCGGGCCTGTTCAGGATCGACGTCGAAGGCGATCGACACCGACGTCCGGGTGGTCTGAATGGTCGGGAAATGGACAATATCCCCCCAGATCAGCAGCGAGGTATCGCCCGCCTCGAGACGATACCCGGTATGGCCGGGCGTATGGCCGGGCAGAGGGCACGGGTGGATCCCGGCGACCGTCTCCTCACCATCAACTTCGCGAATTTGCGCCGCGCAGATTGCCAGTACGCGGTGGACGAGCAGCACGTTGCGCCGGCCGCGATCGCTGGCGTTGTCCAGTGTGGATGCCGCCACCCAGTAAGCGCGTTCCCGCGAAGGCAGGAACACCGTGGCGTTGGGATACGCCGGGGCGCCGGTTGCCGTCAGCAACCCGCCGATGTGATCCGGGTGCGCGTGGGTGAGGAGGATGGTGTCAATCTCCTCAGGGCGTACGCCGAGCAGCGCCAGATTGGCGATAAGCGCACCGCCGACGCCATTGACTCCCCCGGTGCCGGTATCCACCAGTACGGTATGCCCGCGTCCGCGGATAAGATAGGCGCCGATCGCAATGGCCTCCGGTGAGGCTAACCCGGCGTTCCGCTGCAGGCGCTCCGCCTCCTCAGGCGTGATACCCGAGAGTAAGGACAGTGGCGCCGACATCTGACCATCACTTACGGCGGTCACCGTCAGGTCGCCTGCGGTCAACGTATAAAAGGGAGCTGGTGTCATGGCGACCTCACGCGCGTTGCGCCGGGTTACGTAACCGGGCGGTGATGGGTTGATAGATAAAGACGGCGGCAGCCGTGGCCAGGTGATGCAGGTCGTCACGCGGGACGATGACGGCATACCGGGTTTGTTGCGTCGCCAGGCCGCCAGGCAGCAGGACGATTGCCGGGGAGATGGGTAGCGTCTGAGGCGTATCGCTCAGCAGGAGCACCTCATCAGACCGGACCTCCCGCACGCCGCTATCTGCAACATAGAGGTGGCGGTGCCAGTCGGTGATCGCCGATTGCCAGCGGGCAAAATGGCCGCCACCGTTGCGGCGGTAGGCGTCGCTGTCGATGACGGTAGCATCGTGGATATCGTGCAGCGCCAGGTAGCGGGGGCACTCCTCGTTGAGGGCGCGGAAGCGCTGTGAGGCGTAAAAACCGGGCACAGAGACCAGCGCCGGCAGTTTTTCCTGATTGTAAAAGGTATTCCACGCTGTTTCGCTTTGGGGATCGGTGTAGGCGCATTCGACGACATAGAGCATAGTGACCTCGCTGGACAGATGATTGAGCGCGCAAAGCGCTTTAGTGACTTTTCATCATCCTATCGGCTAAAAATGGCGCTGAAAAACGATGTTAATTCAATGGTCAGTGATATTCTGTCACTGACTTTCGGTGAGCCTGCACAAGGAGCATTGGCTATGCGTCGTAAAATCCCCAGCAGCGCTGCGCTACTGGCTTTTGAGGCCGCTGCCCGTCACGGCAACTTTGCCCGCGCGGCGGCGGAACTCGCGTTAACGGAAGGGGCCATCAGCCGGCAGATTGCCCGTCTGGAAGCGCTCCTCGACAGTAAACTCTTCGACAGGACGGGGAGCCGGGTGCGGCTCAATCCGGCTGGCGCCCGCTATGCCCGCCAGGTCCGCGAGATCCTCGCCCGTCTGGAGCGGGACACCCACGACGTCAGCGGGATGCCCTCCGATGGACATAGTCTGGAGATCGCCGTGCTCCCCACCTTTGCCAGCCGCTGGTTAATCCCCCGGCTTGGACGCTTTGCAGCGCAGCATCCGCATATCGTGGTCAATATTGCCGCCCGCAGCGATCCCTTCATCCTCCCGGGCAGCGGTTTTGATGCCGCCATCCATTTTGATCACCCGGCGTGGACTGGCATGGATGTGACCTTTTTGTTCGAGGAGTATCTGCTGCCGGTCTGTCATGCGGCGTTGCTGACGAATGATGATCTCCCCGGGCAACTGAACCGATTGCCGCGCATTCACCGGCGGCAGAACCCTGACGCCTGGCTGCTCTATGCCCGGGAATGCGGGCTGGTGCTGGATAATCCGGCGCAGGGGCCGCGCTACGATCTGCATGAGATGGCCATCGCCGCGGTACTGAGCCAGCAGGGGGTGGCGCTGGTGCCGAAGATGTATGTGGAAAGTGAGCTGCGCGCCGGGACGCTGGTCGCCCCGTGGCCGGGCTCCCCGACGCTGGCTAAGCGCTTCTGCCTGATCAAACCCGGTGGCGGGGAGGGAGAGCTGGCGCTGCAGGTGTTTGAGCGCTGGCTGCAGACGGAGATTGCAGCCGGTTAAGTCAGGGCTGGCCCGGAGACATTTAGCGTCGCCCGCTGGCGGGCATATTTCCCCGGCGATATCCCGGTATAGCGGGTAAAAGCTACGCTGAACGCGCTGGCGGAGCCATAGCCGATGCGCTCGGCGATATCCGCAATGCTGATGCCCGTCTCGCTCAGCCACTGCATGGCCAGGGTCATTCGCCAGCCTAACAGATAGCCCATCGGGGTCATCCCGGTCAGGTCGGTAAAGCGTTCAAATAACGTCGAGCGAGACAGCGCGCAGTCGGCGGCCAGGGCGTTGACCGTCCAGCGTCTGGCGGGGGCCTGATGCAGCAGGCGGATTGCCTGGGCGACCCGCGGGTCGCTCAGCCCGCGCATCAGACCGGGGGTGGCGAGCGTGCCGGAGGAACGGATGGCCTCGATAAAAAGTAGCTCAACCATCCGCGCCAGAACGAAAGATTTGCCCGCGCGATCCGCCTTCGCTTCCTCTTTCAGCAGCCCGACAAAGGTGGCCAGCCGCGGTTGATTGCGGACCACCACAAAGGCTGGCAACAGCGAGGCCAGCAGGCTGGCGTTCGTTGAACCGGAAGCGCAGTGGCCAATCAGCGCCTGCATCTGCGCAGGCTTGTCGAGGGCTCCAAGCCGAAAGTGTCCCTCCGCCAGTTGCACCGGGATGGTCTCCAGCGCCGGTGAAGGGGGCGGGGTCAGGCTGGTTAGCGCGAAGCGGTACGCCGCCGGGATCAGAATAAAATCCCCGGCGCGCAGGATCTGCGGCTCATGCTGGTCTATTTCCAGCCGACAGCCGCCTTCCAGCACGACGCCATAAAATGACAACCCCTGGTCCGAGCGTATCACTCGCCAGTCTCCCGCCCCCTCAACGGTTTTGGTCAGCACCGCTCTGAGATTTAGCATGGCAATAACCTCCGCCAACGGATCGCTCATTTCCGGACTCCTGCTAAAGAATGATGGATTATTGACCCTATATCGTCCGACACGGCCTGTCTATGATCAAAAGGAAGAAGCCATTCGGAGACAGAGATATGCAAACGATAATGATCACCGGCTGTTCATCGGGTTTTGGCCTGGAGACGGCGCGTTATTTTCTCGAGCAAGGCTGGAAGGTTATTGCCACGATGCGCGCTCCGCAGGAAGGTGTGTTGCCCGCCAGCGACCGTCTGCGGCTGGTGCGTCTTGACGTCACTTCGGCGCAGAGTATCGCAGAGGCCATTGCCGAAGCCGGAGAGATTGATGTGCTGGTTAACAACGCCGGGGTGGGGATGCTTAATGCCCTGGAGGGCGCGTCGCGCGAGGCGATAGCAGACCTGTTTGCCACCAATACCCTGGGAACGATTGCCATGACCCAGGCGGTGATCCCCCGGTTCAGAGCGCGCCGAAGCGGGACGATCGTTAATATTACCTCGGCGGTCACCCTGCAACCGATGCCCCTGCTGGCGGTATACACCGCGAGTAAGGCGGCGGTGAATGCCTTCACGGAGTCGCTGGCGCTGGAGCTTCGTGCTTTTAATATTCGCGTCGGGTTGATCCTGCCGGGACGCGCTCCCCAGACCCGCTTCGGGGAAAACGCTCGTCGAACGATGGGCCAGCTCCCGGAGAGCTATGCGGCGCTCGGCCAGCAGATCTTCGACAGCATGCAGGATAACGCCAGCGTGACGCAGACGACGGATGTGGCTCAGGCCGTCTGGCGAATGGTGCACGATCCTGATGCCCCTTCGCGGCTGCCGGCAGGGGAAGATGCCCTGGCGATGGCGCAGGCCAGTCTTCGCCGTGTCTGAAGACAATATGCGGGTCTTGTCTGTCAGACGGTAGGTGCGCAAGCTGCCGCTGCGCTTTATGGCCGGGGAATATTATCCCTGTCAGTATCGTCTGGATAATATTAGCGGGTTATACGACATAACGGTCAGGCGGCGCTTACTGATGTAAATCAGAAAAGCAATGTATTTCATGGTGCGTTTTCGCCGCTTATTCTGGATATGTGCGAACCGCCCGCCATATTATGACATCATCAATGGCTCAGGTCTTTTATATGTAAATTCTCAATGTAATTCGGGCGTTAATCTTAAAAAGTTAGTCTGGCCCGGTCGGGGCTGGACTTTCTTTATTCTACTATGGCAGGGTTTCATCCCTGCTGTACCGCGCGCTCGCTTTTTTACGCCAGGGAATAGTTTTCAGTACGGAATATTTCTTTGGTGGATTATGAAGATAAAACGAACATTACTCATCATACTTTCCCGTGTTATCAGGGGAGCAGGTATGGGATTAGGTACTTCAGATATCGCGCTGGCTGGCTGGTCTTTTTTTTTCTCAGTAAATGAATATAAATTTCTCTAGGGTTTACTTTCAGTTGTGGAATTCCTGGTGGGGTATCTGATATATCGATTTTCATATGCATATATTTATGATGAATGGAATGATTATCATTAAAAATTAAACGGCGTGGTCTGTTGATCGATTTTTGATGCTCATGACTGTGGAGTAAAAATATGAGTGTGATGGGTGCCCTTTCAAATACTTGAAGTGTCGTTTTGCCAGCGTTAATTTTGTCTGAATCTGAGGAACGAAACCCTGTGCAATTTGTGAACGGGCTTCATGACGTAAAATTCGGGCCACACTGAGTGAAATTTCAGGTTAGAGGCCGAAACTTATGCTGCATTGTTTTCCGTTATGATAGTAGTGAAAGTGCCATTTTTGCTTCCTGATTTGCTGACAGACAGGGAGTGGCCATCCATATCGGTCAGCGAGTCATTTGGGGGAGTAGCCGCCATTACGAATGGCCGTGTCGGTTAATGGCATAGTCGTCACCTTTGTTTTGTCTGCAGTATTCTGTCACGTCAGTGCCCGGAGTTTTAAAGCCTGAAATGTTTTCCGCCGGGAAAAAATGCCTTGTTGCAATGACACATTCCCCACCGTTTGTGGCTTAAAGCGCCATTTCGATGTGCTCAAAAATGTACTTAAAAGGGTTGGCTTCCCCTGCACGAGTGTGGAATATGCAAGGAAAAATCTTTGCCAATACACAACATTTTAAGTCAGCAATACCATCGGGGGGCAGGTGATAAAACACAGAAATTACAGAAGGATAACTGATTGGTGCGTCTGAATGGACTCGAACCATCGACCCCCACCATGTCAAGGTGGTGCTCTAACCAACTGAGCTACAGACGCATTATGGTGCGTTTAATTGGACTCGAACCAACGACCCCCACCATGTCAAGGTGGTGCTCTAACCAACTGAGCTATAAACGCATTATGGTGCGTTCGATTGGACTCGAACCAACGACCCCCACCATGTCAAGGTGGTGCTCTAACCAACTGAGCTACGAACGCAATGTTGTGGTGACAACGGGGACGCATATTAGCGGCAGGGAGAGGATGTGGCAAGAGGTAAACGTCACTTTTCTTGCACATTGCATGCGATTGCGGAACTTTTACCCATTCCGGATATATTTTACTGAACCACAAGGATATTTCTTCGCCAGCGAGCGTCATGACTCGCCTTTTTTCTGCCAGTCTAACTCTGCGCGGTACGGTTGCCGTTGTGTTAAATTATCGGCCACCAGAAGAGAAGGAGTCATAACGAAGATGAAATCGATTGGTATTTTTTGCGGTTCTTCAGCTGGCGAACATCCGCTGTATCTCGACACCGCCCGTCTGGTCGGACGTACGCTGGCGCAGCAGGGGCTGGCGCTTGTCTATGGCGGCGGCAAAGTCGGTCTGATGGGGGCGGTCGCCGATGCGGCGCTGGAGGCCGGTGGCGTGGTGATCGGCGTGATGCCGCGCGGCCTGGTGGAGCGGGAAATTGCCCACCGCGGCTTGACGGAGCTGCATGTGGTCGAGGATATGCACGAGCGGAAAACCAAAATGGCGGCGCTGGCGGATGGCTTTATTGCCCTGCCGGGCGGGGCGGGGACGCTCGAAGAGATTTTCGAACAATGGACCTGGGCGCAACTGGGGATCCATGAGAAACCGTGCGCGTTCCTGAATATCAAGGGTTATTACGATCCGCTTCAGGCGATGGTCGACAACATGGTACGGGAAGGATTTATGCACCCGCGCTACGCGGAGATGCTGCCGTTTGCTACCTCGGCAGACGAGATTATCGCCGGTTTTCGCGACTATACGCCGCCGGCCCGTAAATGGGTTCAGCAGCCCGCTATTTAAACATCAAGCGCAGGGTAAACAGCGCGCAGACGATGAGCAGTAACAGCAGCAATTCGAAGCGATAGCGTTGCAGCATGATGTCCTCCTGAAAAAAAAACCGGCGCTGTTCAGCGCCGGTTTATCACCTTAACGCCCTGACCATTATGCCGCCGGTTTAACTGCGTGGTGTGCCGCTTTATGATGTTTCTTTGCAGCCTGCGCTTTCTGCGCGACTGCCGGTTTCGCAGCGGCTTTATGGTGTTTCTTCGCCGCCTGGGCTTTCTGCGCGACTGCCGGTTTCGCAGCGGCTTTATGGTGTTTCTTCGCCGCCTGGGCTTTCTGCGCGACTGCCGGTTTCGCAGCGGCTTTATGGTGTTTCTTCGCCGCCTGGGCTTTCTGCGCGACTGCCGGTTTCGCAGCGGCTTTATGGTGTTTCTTCGCCGCCTGGGCTTTTTGCTCAGCAGCCGGTTTTGCAGCGGCTTTGTGGTGTTTCTTCGCCGCCTGGGCTTTCTGCTCGGCTGCCGGTTTCGCGGCCGCTTTGTGGTGTTTCTTAGGCGCATGGGCTTTATGCTCGGCTGCCGGTTTCGCGGCCGCTTTGTGATGTTTCTTATGGTGAACGGTGGTATGGCTGGCAGCTGCGGCCGGGGTGGCGCTTGCGGCATCGGCAGCGAAAGCAACTGATGACAGACCCATAGCAGCGGCAACAACCAGAGCTAATACTTTTTTCATTCTGAAATCCTCGAATTGGTTTCTTGAGTAACCCCACTGCGGGGCTGTTGACCACACTATATGCGTCTCGGGGAGTGCCATCAGTGAGTCTTTGGTGTCGGGGAGTAACGGAATGTACAACGTGGTCGCAATGCCGGAGAACGAAAAAGCCCGCCGGAGGGGCGGGCTTTGCAGGGACTAGCGCGCGGCGCGCTGTAAGATGATGCTGGAGGGCTGGCGCTGTAGAAAACGCATCCGCAGCATCATCATGATGGCGGCGGAGGTCAGGCCGATGATAAATCCACACCAGAAACCGGCGGGCCCCATGCGTGGCACAACCATATCGGTCAACGCCAGCAGATAGCCGCTCGGCAAACCCAGCACCCAGTACGCGGTAAAGGTAATAAAAAAGATAGACCGGGTATCTTTATAGCCGCGCAGAATGCCGCTGCCGATCACCTGGATGGAGTCGGAGATCTGATAGATAGCCGCCAGCAGCATCAGGTGTGAGGCCAGCAGCACCACCTCGGGATTATCGTTATACAGCAGGGCAATCTGTTCACGCATCAGCACGGTAAAGATAGCGGTAAATACCGCCAGGCAGACGCCCACGCCCACGCCGGTGCGGGCCGAAACCTGGGCATCGATCGTTGAACCTTGTCCGAGACGGAAGCCGACGCGAATGGTGACCGCCGCCGCCAGCGATAGCGGCAGAACGAACATCAATGAGCTGAAGTTAAGCGCGATCTGGTGACCGGCGACGTCAATGATCCCCAGCGGGGAGACCAGCAGCGCGACGACGGCAAACAGCGTGACTTCAAAGAACAGCGCCAGAGCAATGGGCAGCCCCAGCTGCACCAGCCGTAACAGGACGGCGAAATCGGGGCGGCTGAAGTGCTCGGCGCAGCGGATATCCCGCATCGAACGCGCCCGACGCACCCACCACAGCATGCTGGCGAACATCACCCAGTAAACCGAAGCAGTCGCTACCCCGCAGCCGACACCGCCCAGCTCGGGCATGCCGAAATGACCATAGATAAAGATATAGTTCACCGGAATGTTGACCAGTAAGCCGATAAAGCCCATGACCATCCCGGGTTTGGTTTTCGCCAGCCCTTCACACTGATTACGGGCAACCTGGAAGAACAGATAGCCCGGCGCGCCCCACAGCAGCGCGCGCAGATAGCCAACCGCCTTCTCAGCCAACAGCGGGTCGATATTATGCATGGAGCTGATGATATAGCCGGCGTTCCACAGCACGACCATAATCAGCACCGAGACAAAGCCGGCCAGCCAGAAGCCCTGACGCACCTGCTGTGCGATGCGATCCCGCCGTCCGGAGCCGTTAAGCTGCGCCACCACCGGGGTCAGCGCCAGCAGCAGCCCGTGGCCAAAGAGGATCGCCGGCAGCCAGATGGAGGTCCCGATGGCCACGGCGGCCATATCCGTGGCGCTGTAGCCACCCGCCATCACGGTATCGACAAAACCCATCGCTGTCTGCGCCACCTGCGCAAGGATGACGGGTATAGCCAGAGCTAATAACTGACGCGCTTCAACGAAATACTTCTGCACGTGAACACCTTTATTTTGTTGTTATTTTGAGACTAAAAAAGCCGCCGTAACTGGCAGCAAGGGGATAAAAATGAGGAATTTCCAGTCTATTGTAGCGAGGATTAGCCATTAAGCCAGTGAAAAAAGAGTCGAGGCACGAAGCGCGCTGGCAACCGCTTTGCCCTCCTGTTATTGTTCCCGATAGCGAAAACGGTAATGATACCGTCATGATTTTCAACAGGAGCCTAACATGTTTACTGGTATTGTTCAGGGAACCGCGAAAGTGGTCTCCATTGATGATAAACCCAATTTTCGCACCCATGTGGTGGAGCTACCGGCGCATATGCTGGAGGGGCTGGAAACCGGCGCCTCGGTAGCCAATAACGGCTGTTGCCTGACGGTGACCGAAATAAACGGCGCGCACATCAGCTTCGATCTGATGAAAGAGACGCTGCGGATTACCAACCTCGGCGATATTCAGATCGGGGATGAAGTGAACGTCGAGCGGGCGGCGAAATTCAGTGATGAAATCGGCGGGCATCTGATGTCCGGCCATATTATGACCACCGCGGAAATCGTGAAGATCCTCACTTCCGAAAATAACCGTCAGATCTGGTTTAAAGTGCAGGATCCGACGCTGATGAAATATATCCTTTATAAAGGTTTCATCGGTATTGATGGCATTAGCCTGACGGTGGGCGAGGTGACGGCAACCCGCTTCTGCGTGCATCTTATCCCGGAAACGCTGCAGCGGACCACGCTGGGCGCGAAAAAGCTGGGTGACCGCGTCAATATTGAGATTGACCCGCAAACTCAGGCGGTTGTCGATACGGTTGAACGCGTGCTGGCCGCGAAAGACGTTGCGTCTAAGGTGAATGAAGCCTGAAAAAAATCCCCCGCCGGTGAGCGGGGGAGATTTTGTTAGCGGGCGATGCGTAGCCCATGTTCAATGCCGCGCGAGAACACTACCTGCCAGAGCTGAATGTCACGGGCGCGGAAGGCGCCGGCGCAGGCGTTCAGATAATAGCTGAACATCCGTTTGAAACGTTCAGAATAGTTATCGGCAATTTCCGGCCAGCTGGCGAGAAAACGCTCATACCAGGCCATCAGGGTGGTGTCATAATCGGCGCCGAAGTTATGCCAGTCTTCCATCACAAAGTGCTTCTCGCTGGCATCGGCGATCTGCCGAACCGACGGCAGACAGCCGTTGGGGAAGATATATTTATCGATCCACGGGTCGACGTTATGGTCGGTGACTTTGGAACCGATGGTGTGCAGTAAGAAACGGCCGTTGGGTTTCAAATTACGATCCGCGACCTCAAAGTAGGTGGCGTAATTTTTCGGTCCCACGTGCTCGAACATACCGACGGAGACGATACGGTCAAAGCTGTCGTGCAGATCGCGATAGTCCTGGAGCCGAATCTCCACGTCAAGATCAGCGCAGCGCGCCTGGGCCATCTTTTGCTGCTCGGCGGAGATGGTCACGCCGACAACGCTGACCTGGTAATTTCGCGCCATATACTCGGCGAGCCCGCCCCATCCACAGCCGATATCCAGTACCCGCATCCCCGGCTCAAGCTCCAGCTTACGACAGATGAGGTCCAGTTTAGCCTGCTGCGCCGCTTCGAGGGTTTGCGCCTCTTTCCAGTATCCGCAGGAATACTGCATGTAGGGGTCAAGCATTCGGCTGAAGAGATCGTTGCCGAGATCGTAATGCTCTTTGCCAACAATCCAGGCGCGTTTTTTACTTTGCAGATTGAACAGGCGAGCGCCTGCGATGCGGAGTGTATCTTTGAAATGGTGAGGGAGCTGTTTTTCCAGTCCGGCGCGAAGCACTTTGTGGAAGAATATATCCAGACGCTCGCAGTCCCACCAGCCGTCCATATAGCTTTCGCCTAACCCCAGCGACCCCTCCTGCAGGACACGTTTAAAGAAAAGAGGGTTTTTAATTCGCAGGTCTGACGGCGCGGAGCCATTGATTTCTATTCCCGCACGGCCCAATAATTCAGCTGCAATCCGGTACCAGTCATCATTTGGTACACTTACTTCTTCTATACACGATGAACTCATAGCTTCTCCATCACGCCCAAGTGATCAGAACCTTAAAACAGCGTAGACGCTTTTTTGGCTTTGTGAGAAATCTCACGGATAATCCGTGAAGTCGCTATCCGACGTAGAACAGAGGAAGGGAGATAACCCTTGCCGAAAGGCCTTCCATGGTGAAACGGAGGCATCCTGCATCCGTTAATATTTAACTATTTTCTATTTATGTGAACCCGGATCCAGTATAGGACGCTAAGTACTGGCTTTCAATAAAATTTTCTTAGCATGCTAACGACTGGTCCGGGCAACGGCGATGGGCGTTACGCGTGGGAAGAGTGGGGGGTCAGCTCCGGCGTTTGCTGCAGGCGATAGCCGATTCCGGCTAAGCCAATCGAGACCAGCATCACGCTGGTGGTGGTCAGCAGCGGCGTGGCGATCAGCGCCGATACCAGCAAACTGGTCAGGAAGCACAATCCCAGCTGCAGCGTATTCTGCAGCGCCGCCGCGCGGCCCGTTGCCTGCGGGAAGGGTTTCAGCGCCTGGGCGACCACAATGGGATAGATCCCGCCGTTGACCACCGCCATCATGCAGAACGGGATCATTAACGCCACCAGCGAGGCATGCGTTTGCAGGCCGACCAGCCAGGTGGCGGCAACGCTGACGGCGAAGACCACCAGCAGCCACGGCAGCATCTGTTGTCCTGACCATTTTTGCAGCAGCGCGCGACAACCATAGCCGCCCACCAGAAAGGCGATGGTCTGTGGGATATAGCTCAGGCCGATAGCGGTTGGGCCATAGCCCATTTCGTGCAGGATAAAAGGTGAACCGGTAAGCCAGGCGAAGAAGCTGGCGGAGCAGGCGGCGTAGATCAGGACGTTGCCGCTGTATTCCCGGGAGCGCAGCAGCGCGAGAAAGGTGATCTTCTGCTGCGTCACTGCTACCGACTTTGCGGCTGCCTTCAGGCGCAGGGCAGGCAGCATCAGCAGCAGAGTGATGGCAAACAGGGTTGCGAAGATGGCTTGCCACTCGAAGTGCACCAGTAGCCAGCTACCCAGCAGCGGGGCCAGCGCTGGCGACAGTCCTACCAGCGGCATAATGGTGGCGAAGATGCGGTTCGTGCGCTGGGCAGGATAGTAATCGGTGACCATCGCCTGCCAGGTAACGGCCGCGGCACAGACGCCAATCGCCTGCAAAAAGCGCAGCGCCAGCATCAGGGTAGCGTTGTGCACCCACAGCATCCCCAGACAGCCGGCCGCGAAAATTGCCAGGCCGCTCAACAGCACCGGTTTGCGCCCATAGCGGTCCGACAGCGGCCCCCAGAACAGCTGCCCCAGCGCGAAGCCGGCGAGGAACAGGCTCAGGCTGGCGCTGATGGAGGCAGCGGAGGTATTGAGATCCTGCTGCATGGCGGCAAACGCCGGCAGGTACATATCGGTGGCCAGAAAGCCCAGCACGCTCAGGCCTGCCAGCCAGACTAAAAATCCTTTCCCAGGTTGTGACATAACGTTCTCATTTTTGGAGTACAGGTACGATGCCGCAGAGTGTAGGGAGTGCATTGTGGCTTGTGAAACGCTAATATTTGTCACATGCATTCAAAAATTTTGCAGGCAGAAAATGTGGTCTGAATACTCTCTGGAAGTGGTTGATGCCGTGGCCCGCAACGGCAGCTTCAGCGCGGCCGCGCAGGAGCTGCACCGGGTGCCCTCCGCCATCAGCTATACCGTGCGTCAGCTTGAAGAGTGGCTGGCCGTTCCCTTGTTTGAGCGCCGCCATCGTGATGTGGAGCTGACGCCCGCAGGGGTCTGGTTCTTACAGGAAGGGCGCTCTGTTATCAAAAAAATGCAGATCACCCGCCAGCAGTGCCAGCAAATCGCCAACGGCTGGCGCGGGCAGCTGTCGATCGCGGTGGATGATATTGTGAAACCGGCGCGGATGCGCCAGATGATCGTCGATTTCTATCGCCATTTTCCCGACGTCGAGCTCATCGTTTTCCAGGAAGTGTTCAACGGCGTATGGGATGCGCTGGCCGACGGCCGTGTAGAACTGGCGATTGGCGCAACGCGATCTATTCCGGTCGGGGGCCGCTATGCGTTTCGCGATATGGGGATGCTGAGCTGGGACTGCGTGGTGGCGAGCGATCACCCGCTGGCGAAGATGGAGGGACCCCTGAGCGATGATGTCCTGCGTAACTGGCCGTCGCTGGTGCGGGAGGATACGTCACGTTCACTGCCCAAACGAACAACCTGGCTGCTGGATAACCAGAAGAGGGTGGTGGTCCCCGACTGGGAATCGTCGGCCACCTGTCTGTCGGCGGGCCTCTGCGTCGGCATGGTGCCGAGCCATTTCGCCCGACCATGGGTAGATCGCGGCGTGTGGACCGCGCTGGCGCTGGAGAATCCGTTCCCGGATGCCGCCTGCTGTCTGACCTGGCAGCAGAGTGATGCCTCACCGGCGCTGAACTGGATGCTGGACTATCTGGGGGACAGCGACACGCTGAATCGGGAATGGCTGCGGGCGCCGGAGTGATCCGCGCCCGCCAGATGCCTTACCGACGATAATCGACAAACGGGCCATCCGCCACGGAGCGGCGTTCGACCAGACGAGGATGAACTTCGATAGACTGCGACTCTTCACGCTTATTAACGATACGATCCAACAGCATGTTAAATGCGGCTTCGCCCAGGGAATCTTTCGGCTGATGAATAGTGGTTAACGCCGGGCTGAAATAGCGGGCGTTACGCACATTATCATAACCGATCAGCGAAATGTCCTGCGGCACCCGCAGCCCCATTTCATCCGCCGCGCAGATAGCGCCCATCGCCATGATATCGCCGCCGCAGAACACCGCCGTCGGACGGTGCTGCTGGCTTAAGATCTGCTGCATAGCGCGGTAGCCGGACTCCGGCTCGAAGTCGCCCTGCACAATCCAGTTTTCCGGCACGCTGATATGCGCCTCTTTCATCGCCTGCATAAAGCCGGCCAGGCGGCCTGCGCCGGTGTTGCGCTCCAGCGGACCCGGGATCACGCCGATTTCACGATGGCCACGTTCAATCAGGTAGCGTCCGGCGATATAGCCGCCCTGGAAGGCGTTATCGATCACCGCATCGGTGAAGTCGGCTTTTGCTTCGCCCCAGTCCATCACCACCATCGGGATATGGCGATACTCTTCCAGCATGCTCAATACCGAATCCGGATATTCGGAACACATCACCAGCAGGCCGTCGACACGCTTCTGTGCCATCATCGACAAATAGGCGCGCTGTTTTTCCGGATCGTTCCATGCGTTGCCGAGGATCAGGGTGTAGCCCTTCTGGAAGCAGCTCTTTTCAACAGACTCAATAATTTCAGCAAAATAGGCGGCTTCGCTACTGGTCGCCAGCAGACCAATCGATTTTGTATGATTGACTTTCAGGCTGCGGGCCACGGCGCTCGGCGAGTAGTGCAGCTCTTTAATCGCCGCCCACACCGCATTGCGCGTCTCTTCGGCAACGAAACGGGTTTTGTTAATTACATGTGATACAGTTGTAGTGGAAACGTTTGCGCGCTTCGCTACATCTTTAATAGTTGCCATTACATCTCACTCCATGCCTTGACCTGATCGCCTGATCATCGATACGTAAACGTTTGCCTACACACACCCTGAATACAATTTTCAACATTGCATCACGTCGGGAAAACGACACAGAACGACAGGAAGGGGTCAATGGCCGATACGCTTTTAAATTAGCGTGGGATTTTGTCCGATCTTGGGGCAAAGTGGAAGAGCAAAAATGTGCATCGCCCTAAATCCCGGAAGATTTTTGCGATTTTTTGTGCAAAAATGAGCAAGCTCACTTTTGGTGTGGGGATAACAAGAGGGAAAAATGATGGATACCAATTTAAAGTTTTCGCTGATCACCACGGTTATTGCCCTCGGCGTGATCGTCGCTTTCAGCCTGACCGCCATACTGCACTAATGTTCCAGTGAGGGAGGAGCGCGGCCTCCTCCCCGTATCCCGCCATTATTATCAATTCTGCAAAAATCTTTTGTCATTTCGTTCACTTTTGTTTTTTTGTGATTGATGTCATGCTTTTGACTTCTGATGTTACGCCGTCGTCTCTGACGGTCTGATGGAGTCATTGAATGAAAATCAACTTTCCTTTACTTGCGCTGGCGATCGGCGCCTTTGGCATCGGTACCACCGAGTTCTCCCCAATGGGATTGCTGCCGGTGATTGCGAAAGGTGTGGACGTCTCAATCCCAGTGGCGGGAATGCTGATCAGTGCGTATGCCATCGGCGTCATGGTCGGCGCGCCGTTGATGACCCTGCTGTTGTCACATCGCGCGCGGCGCAATGCGCTGATTTTTCTGATGGGGATCTTCACCGTCGGCAACCTGTTGTCATCCATTGCGCCGGATTACACCACCTTGCTGCTGTCGCGCATTATTACCAGCCTCAACCACGGTGCTTTCTTTGGCCTGGGGTCAGTGGTCGCAGCCAGCGTCGTGCCAAAGCATAAGCAGGCCAGCGCGGTAGCCACGATGTTTATGGGGCTCACCATCGCCAACATCGGCGGTGTACCGGCGGCCACCTGGCTTGGCGAAACCATCGGCTGGCGGATGTCCTTCCTGGCCACCGCGGGGTTAGGCCTGCTGGCGATGGTCAGTCTGTGGTTCTCTCTGCCGAAGGGCAGCGCCGGTGAGCGCCCGGATGTCAAAAAAGAGCTTTCAGTCCTGCTACGCCCGCAGGTACTCTCCGCCTTGCTGACTACCGTGCTCGGTGCCGGGGCAATGTTTACGCTGTATACCTATATCTCGCCAGTGCTCAATACGCTGACCCACGCTTCATCGCTGTTTATTACCGCGATGCTGGTGCTGATTGGCGTTGGTTTTTCGCTGGGCAACTATCTGGGCGGCAAATTCGCCGACCGGTCGGTCTCTGGCACGCTGAAAGGCTTTCTTCTGCTGCTGATGGCGATCATGCTGGCGATCCCGCTGCTGGCGCAATCCCAGGCCGGAGCGGCCATCAGCATGATTGTCTGGGGCGCAGCAACCTTTGCGGTGGTTCCGCCGCTGCAGATGCGGGTCATGCGCGTGGCGCATGAAGCGCCGGGGCTCTCTTCTTCGGTGAATATCGGCGCGTTCAACCTCGGCAACGCGCTGGGCGCCGCCGCCGGTGGGGCGGTGATCTCTGGCGGACTGGGCTATGCGTTTGTGCCGGTGATGGGGGCGATTATCGCCGGTCTGGCGCTGCTGCTGGTCTGGTTCAGCGGACGAGCGCAGCCGGAAGAGGCCTTTGCCCGCCAGTAACGCGAGTGTAGGGAAGGGCTAAAAAAAACCGCAGCCGGGGAGACCCTGCTGCGGTTTGTCGTTTATGCCGCCAGGTTGGCCGCAACAAACTTCCAGTTAACCAGCGCCCAGAAATGGTCCAGGTAGCTTGGACGGGCATTGCGGTAGTCGATGTAGTAGGCGTGTTCCCAGACGTCAACGGTCAGCAGCGGCTTCGCGTCGGTGGTCAGCGGGGTACCGGCGTTGCTGGTGGAGACGATAGCCAGGCTGCCGTCGGCATTTTTGACCAGCCAGGTCCAGCCCGCGCCGAAGTTTTTCGCTGCGGCATCGGTAAATTTGGCTTTAAAATCCGCAAAGCTGCCGAAGGATTTGGCAATCGCGGCCGCTAACTCGCCTTCCGGTTCGCCGCCGGCGTTCGGCGCCAGGCAGTTCCAGTAGAAGGTGTGGTTCCAGACCTGGGCTGCGTTGTTGAATACGCCGCCTTCAGAAGTGCGGACGATCTCTTCGAGAGATTTGCCTTCGAACGCAGTGCCTTTGATCAGGTTGTTGAGGTTAGTGACATACGCCTGGTGGTGTTTACCGTAGTGATATTCCAGGGTTTCTGCGGAAATGTGCGGCGCCAGGGCGTCTTTTGCATATGGTAATGCAGGTAATTCAAACGACATTGCTACTCTCCTTATAACTTTTTGTTTTAGCTCACATTGACAAGATGAGGTTTTCATCAGAATCGTGTTCTGGCCACCCGACGCTGTCGCGTCACGGGCTGTTATTGTATTGAGAATGTTAACATTTGCCGCAAGCAGTGAAAAGCCTTACAACGATAAAGGCTATTGCCGCAGGCGCAACTGATGAAGGCTTAACCGTTTTCTACGGGGCGAGGCGTCAAACCGCTCGCAGATGTTGCAAAAATGTATAAGGAGACGCCGTCTGCGCTTTTCCGACTCTTGCAGGGAAGGTTTAACGTCTTCTGTTTTTCTCTGACGATCGCAGCCGCGCATCATGGTTGAGGGTGATATGTCTTTAAAATTAATGGTTTAATTAAAATATGCGCCCAGGCAATCGCCGCTATGCCAATAATTCATTGTCTATTTTGCTATTTGTATGACAAATATGACCGCCGACATGAATTTCCCACAGGATGGCTACGATGGCAAAAACAGGTGAGGTGGTGAGCCCGAAGATGATCCCGGTTGTACAGGGGATCGTTGACTGGATCGAAGCCCATATTTTAGACACCCTGCCGGTCAGCACGATTGCGAAAAAGTCCGGTTATTCGCACTGGTATTTCCAGCGGCAGTTCGCCATGGTGACAGGCTGCACGCTGGCGAACTACGTCAGTCGGCGAAAAATGACCATTGCGACAATCTATTTAACGCAGACGCAAGCGTCGATACAGAGTATTTCTCAGTGCCTGGGATACGACGGACAGGCCGCTTTCTGCCGGACCTTTCACCGTCACTTTGGTATGTCGCCCACCCGCTATCGTCGGGAAGCGCCGGGCAAGGAGATGAATATGCAGTATCCTTTGACGGTAGAAGGGAAAGACGCGCAGGTGAGGCGGTCTGCCGCCGTAGCGGCAGACCAGGATCAGCGAATGGTTTTCGGCGTCATGACGCGACGAGCGCCAACATAATGGCGAACCCAGTAATCCTCGCTCAGGGAGGTGATTTGTATATCACGACCTGTGCGTGGTGACTGAATAAATTTCCCGTTGCCGACGTAGACGCCAACGTGGTCGGCAGTACCGCGTCCGCGGGTGCGGAAGAAGACCAAATCGCCGCTCTGCAGTTCATCACGATCCACCGGACGCGCATCGCGCAGGTGGTACATTTCATTAGCCGTACGCGGGATGTGAATTTTGACCAGGTCCTTATAGGCGTAATAAACCAGTCCGCTGCAGTCAAAGCCGGTACGTGGCGAGGTGCCGCCCCAGCGATAGGGTTTACCCAACTGGCCCATCAATTTGTTCATGGCGGTACTTTGCGCTTTCTGCACCCGGACTTTATGGGCGTCGGCGATCGTTAAATTCGCATCGCTGGCCTCAGGTTTACAGCGTTTTTTATAGCCCTTACGCACCACGCATTTGCTTTTGACGCTGTTCAGCGCCAGGGTCGGCTCGGCGCTGGCGGCGACCGTTTTCGCGCACTGCTTTTTATAACCTTTACGCAGCACGCATTTTTTCGTCGCGCCGGCGGCCTGACGATGAAGTGCGGTTTGGCTTGCTGCGGTAGTGCGGGAAGGGAGCCGGGTGCTCGAGGACTTTTTACTGGTGGTTTTAGCGGTGGTTTTACTTTTTTGACTGGTAGCTTTTTTCTTGCGCTCTGAGCCACTTTTCGCGGGCAACGCCTTTGGCGAAGCGGAGGCGTGCGTATGCCCTGACGCCTGAGCCAGTGGCGTGAATGAGATAGATGTGAACAGTAATGCACAGAGCGATATCGCGATTTTGTTTAGCCGCGCCACTGAGCAATCCCCTGATTAATTACAGACATGTACAAATGCCTGACGATGAATGACAAACCGGAATGATTCTAAAGCATAAAAACCCGGAAAGTTAATATTCTTTTGTATCAAAAATGTCGATTGGTTAACGATTGCAAGAAAACGCGTCAGACATTGACCGCCTCGCACAGAAAATGCGCAATGAGCGCCCGCCTGCGACGGCAAAATGATATTTTTAAGGCAACTTCGCGCAACAGAAGATAAAATATGAATAGTGAAAAAAATGTTATTATCCGTCCTGCCTACAGGACGCTACAATGACAAGTTACTGCCGTAGAAAGAAGTTTAAGGAAGCACGACAATGAGCTCGACTTTAGAAAAGATCCAACGCCAAATCGCTGAAAACCCGATCCTGTTGTACATGAAAGGGTCGCCGAAGCTGCCAAGCTGCGGTTTCTCTGCCCAGGCCGTTCAGGCGCTGTCCGCCTGTGGCGAACGTTTTGCTTACGTTGATATTCTGCAGAACCCGGATATCCGCGCCGAGCTGCCTAAATACGCCAACTGGCCGACTTTCCCGCAACTGTGGGTAGACGGTGAACTGGTGGGCGGCTGCGATATCGTCATCGAAATGTACCAGCGCGGTGAACTGCAGCAGCTGATCAAAGAGACGGCGGCGAAGTACCACACCGACGAGCCGAAAGCGGAGTAATTCCCGCCATCCGTAAAAAAGCGACTTCCTGGAAGTCGCTTTTTTTATCACTCCGGGGTGGCCACGGGCAGCGGCCAGCCGCCCAGACGCTTCCAGCGGTTCACAATCTCACAAAACAGCTGCGCCGTCTGCTCGGTATCGTACAGGGCGGAGTGGGCCTGCGCGCCATCGAACGCCATACCCGCGGCGATACAGGCTTTCGACAGCACCGTCTGGCCCAGCGCCAGCCCGCTCAGCGCGGCGGTGTCGAAGGTAACAAACGGATGGAACGGATTGCGTTTAAGCCCCGCGCGTTCGGCGGCGGTCATGGTGAAGCTGTGGTCAAAGGTCGCATTGTGCGCCACCATGATCGCCCGGCTGCAGTCGCTCTCTTTCATCCCTTTGCGTACCATTTTGAAGATGGCATGCAGGGCATCGTATTCGCTGACGGCGCCGCGCTCCGGGTCGTGCGGGTTAATTCCGTTAAAGGCCAGCGCTTCGGGCTGCAGATTGGCGCCCTCGAAAGGTTCAACATGGAAATGCAGCGTTTCATCGGGCATCAGCCAGCCTTGCTCATCCATCTTCAACGTAATGGCGGCGATCTCCAGCAGAGCGTCGGTTTTGGCATTAAATCCTGCGGTTTCAACATCAATCACCACCGGATAAAAACCGCGGAAACGGTCGCACAGACCATTCAGTTGAGCATTCTCGGACATCAGATTCTCTTAGCTGGAAAAAAGTAGCGCGCATTATGGCAAATTTTGCCGCGGCTTGCAGCAGGCAGGGGTGAAAACAACGGGCGCCGCAGCGCCCGGGCGAGCCATGGCATTAAAGAGGCCTGGCTCGGGAAGCGTTAGTTGCCCAGACCTTTGCCGGCATCTTTCTCTTCAATGAGCTCGATTTTGTAACCGTCCGGATCTTCCACGAAGGCGATGACGGTGGTGCCGCCTTTTACCGGGCCGGCTTCACGGGTGACGTTGCCCCCGTTCTGGCGGATCCGTTCGCAGGCTTCGGCGGCGTTGTCGACGCTCAGCGCGATATGGCCGTAGGCGGTGCCCAGCTCATAGCTGTCCACGCCCCAGTTGTAGGTCAGTTCGATCACCGCGGTTTCGCTCTCTTCGCCGTAGCCGACAAAGGCGAGGGAGTATTTGTATTCCGGGTTTTCGCTGGTGCGCAGCAGCTTCATGCCCAACACGTTGGTATAGAAGTCGATAGAACGTTGCAGGTCGCCAACGCGCAGCATGGTGTGGAGTAAGCGCATAATGTCCCCTATGCAGTTTATTTGATAGATCAGAACCTTGAGTATAGCGGCGATACGTCGCCGCTATCAATGGAGTGTATGGGTCCACCACATATTGCAATTTTTACTCTCACGTAAAATATAGTCTACTGGCGTCATTAGTTCGAGTGATTTATGTGGCCTTTTGCTGTTATACAGCACCAGATATTCAGCCATTCTTTGATTAAACAAATTCAGGTCTTCAAAAAGCAACAATTCATTGAATTCAATAAATTGTTCTCTAAGTGTCCGGTTAAATCGCTCACAGGTCGCATTCATTTTCGGTGTGTACGGATAGGTCCAGATGTGTTTAATCGAGGCTTCCTGCAACGTTTTATCAAAGTTTCCAAGGAATTCCTTACCGTTGTCAGTGACAACCTGTTTGATAGCAACAGGAAAGAGCTTTGTGGCCTTGCTGAAGAAATGGCTGGTGATATCGCTGTTGAGTGAAGGAACTGCCAGGGCGAGCGCGTAGTCGCTGTGCTCGTCGATCATGGTAATGATATAGCGGCGCAGATCCCCCATTCTGAGTTCAATCGCGTCCATCCCTATGAGTTCGCCTGTTTTTACCGGGCGGTACTGTTTCGGCCTTCTGGGCTTCACTGAGCGTTTTTTTATCAACCTGACTTTGCCTCTGGCACTTAGGCGTACGGGGACCATCCGCATTTTATCGTGAGCTCCGGCAATGATCCTTCCAATGGTTGACGTGCTGGGACAGGTAAAATGCCGCAGTTCACACCATGCCTTCAGCCTGACAAAAATCTGCTCTTTGCCGAGATTGGGTAGTTCAGTTCTCAGGCGCCTGATTTCCTTGAGCACATCAGGGTGCCAGTGCCTTGAACGGCGAATCAGCGGGGCTTTGCTTCTTGGAATAAGCGCTTGAGGACCACCGGTGCGAAGCAACTGGCGCCACCAGTAGAGCGTTCGTGTTGATACGCCAAATGCATCAGCTGCGGCACGGATACCATGCTGATCCCAGAAGTTCAGGGCTTTCATTCTTAACTTCGCAATCTCAGGCATAAGGGAGTGTTTCATCGCATAAGCAGTTGCTCGGTAATACCCAAAATAGCCTACTCCGACATGTTGCATCAACATCAGGTAACCCCCCTTATTAACCCTGAGGTATTTGCAATATCTGTGTGAACTTACACATGGAGGGATTACAGCGTAGGGTAGTCGGTGTAGCCTTCCGCGCCGCCGCCATAGAAGGTTTCCGGGCGCTGCGGGTTGAGTGCCGCTTTTTTCTGCAGGCGGGCCACCAGATCCGGGTTGGCGATGTAATCGCGGCCAAAGGCCACAGCATCAATGAGCCCTTTATTGATAAGATCGTTAGCTTTTTCTACCGTGTAGGCGCCAGCGCCAATGATCACGCCCGGGAAGCGGTCGCGAACTTTCTGACGGAAGGCTTCGCTGTACGGCTTGCCGCCCGCCCAGTCCGGCTCGGACATGTGCAGATAGGCGATACCGCGTTTCGCCAGTTCGCTAATCAGATACAGCGCGTCTTCTTCTTCGTTCGGGCCATTATCCACATTCTGGAAGCTACCAATCGGCGACACGCGGATGCCGATCCGGTCAGCGCTCCACTCTTTGCTCACTGCGTCGACCACTTCCAGTACCAGACGGGCACGGTTCTCCACGCTGCCGCCGTACTGATCGGTACGCTGGTTCGCCGACGGCGAGAGGAACTGGTGCAGCAGATAGCCGTGGGCCGAGTGCAACTCAACCAGATCGAAGCCAGCGTCACGGGCATTGCCGACCGCCTGACGGAAATCGTCGACGATCCCCGGGATCTCTTCGGTTTCCAGGGCACGCGGCATCGAGGTGTCGGCGCGAATAGCATGGCCGTTTTCATCGCGCAGGGAGGTGCGAGTACCGGCGCTCAGCGCGGAAGGCGCTACCGGCGCGCCGCCGCCAGGTTGCAGGCTGCTATGGGAAATACGCCCGGTGTGCCACAGCTGGACGGCGATACGGCCATTTTCCGCATGAACACCGGCGGTGATTTTCTGCCAGGCGGCAATCTGCTCCGGGCTGTGCAGGCCCGGCGCGCCGGCATAGCCTTTGGCCTGGGCAGAAATCTGCGTCGCTTCGGTGATGATCAGGCCGGAGCTGGCGCGCTGGCGGTAGTATTCGCCCATCAGCGGGGTAGGGATATCGCCCGGCTCGATGCTGCGCAGACGCGTCAACGGCGCCATAAATACGCGATTAGGGACGGTGACCGCACCGACTTTCAACGGGCTGAATAATTTTGCTTCCGACATAGTGACTCCTGAGTAGACCGGTCGTCTAGTAACTGATGAAATAAAAACGCCTGTTATACCGCAGGCGCCGCAATAATCTGTTTGGCGTGGGCAAGGGCGCTTTCCAGCGGCCTTGCGCTACGCGTAATTTTGGCCTGCAGGTTGGCCCCGAGCCACAGGGAATACAGCATCTGCGACAGGGTCATGGCCTCGCCGTCAAACGCCAGACTGCCTTCCTGACGTCCTTTCTCCAGCGCGTCGCCCAGCAGGGCGATAATCTGACTGGCACCATGGTCCATGGCGGTACGCATATCTTCCGACAGGTCGCAAACCTCTGCCGACAACTTGACGGTAAGACAGCCGCTAATAATCCCCTGCTGGCAGAACTGATTCAGCGTGTGCTGATAATAAGCCAGCAGGCGGTCACGATAGTTGCCGTCGCCATGATCGAAGTGGTCGACCAGGCGCTGCAGATATCCGGTGTAGTGATGTTCGAGCAGCGCGACGCCGAAGGCTTCTTTAGAGCGGAAGTAATGGTAGAAAGAGCCCTTAGGCACTTCCGCCGTCTTCAGAAGTTCGCTCAAGCCCATTCCGGTAAAACCGCGATGCATGCAGAGCTGCTCGCCGGTGACCAGGATATGTTCTCGGGTATCGCATTCGCTGTGTCTGTTCATGGAGCACACTGTAGTAGACCGATTGGTCTAATGCAAGCGTCGGCGGAAAAATGTTAGCTGGCGCAGCACGTAGTGAACAAAATTTGCGTCGGCGCGGGGAAACGTCTTCAATGAAAGGAGACGAGGGGACAGGAGACGTGTGGTGGCAGAGCAGTTAGAGTTTTTTCCGGTGCAGAGCCCGTGCCGGGGAATATGTCAGACCGACGAGCGCGGCTACTGTCGCGGCTGTTTCCGCAGCCGTGAGGAACGTTTTAACTGGCAAACGATGAGCGATGCGCAGAAACAGGAGGTGTTGCGTCTCTGCCGCCAACGGCTGCTGCGCAAAATACGCGCGAACAAGCCGGAACCGGCGGAAGAACCGCAGCAACCCTCACTGTTTTAAACCAAAAAGTACGTATACTCAGTACACTTTTTTATTGAGGAAGCGGTTATGGTTCAGCGTATTGCTATGGCTCCCCAGGGGCCGGAATTTTCGCGTTTTGTGATGGGCTACTGGCGTCTGATGGACTGGAAAATGTCGCCAGGCGAGCTGGTCAGCTTTATTGAACAGCATCTCGATTTAGGCGTAACCACTGTCGATCACGCCGATATCTATGGCGATTATCAGTGTGAGGCTGCCTTTGGCGAAGCGCTGAAGCTGGCGCCGCATCTGCGTAATCGCATGGAAATTGTCAGCAAATGCGGCATCGCCACCCGGGCGCGGGCTGAAAACACCATCGGCCACTATATCACCGACCGCGACCACATCGTGCTGAGCGCTGAGCAATCGCTGCGTAATCTGGCGACGGACCATCTCGATCTGCTGCTGATCCATCGGCCGGATCCGCTAATGAATGCCGATGAAGTGGCTGAGGCGTTCCTCGCGCTGCATCACAGCGGAAAAGTGCGCCACTTTGGCGTATCTAACTTTACCCCAGCCCAGTTCACTCTTCTGCAGTCGCGCCTGCCGTTTACCCTGGCCACCAATCAGGTCGAAATCTCGCCGGTGCATCAGCCGCTGCTGCTCGACGGCACGCTCGATCAGCTGCAGCAGCTGCGTATTCGTCCGATGGCGTGGTCCTGCCTTGGCGGCGGACGCCTGTTCAATGAAGAGGGCTTCCAGCCGCTGCGCGATGAGCTGGCGCAGGTAGCGCATGAGCTCAATGCCGACAGCATCGAGCAGGTGGTCTACGCCTGGATATTGCGTCTGCCCTCGCAGCCGCTGCCGATTATCGGCTCGGGCAAAATCGAACGCGTGCGTTCCGCGATCGTGGCCGAAAAACTTAGCATGACCCGTCAGCAGTGGTTCCGTATCCGCAAAGCCGCGCTCGGTTACGACGTACCGTAACGGGCATTTCGCCTCCGGAAAGACGTTCCTGGTTTACACTTAACAGGGAGACAGCCATCCGGAGGTGTTATGCAACGATGTATTCTCGCGATCTTATCCCTCGCATTTTGCGCTGGCGCACAGGCCGTCAGTGAAGATGTTCAACTTAATCTCGTGACCCCCCAGGGCGTCGGGCAGTCCATCGGCAGTGTAAAAATCACCGAAACCGACCGCGGCCTCGAGTTCGCCCCCGAACTGCGGGCATTGCCGCCGGGCAAGCACGGCTTTCATATTCATGCCGAAGGCAGCTGCCAGCCGGCGATGAAAGAGGGCAAAGCGGTGGCCGCCGGGGCGGCGGGCGGACATTATGACCCGCAACATACCGGGAAACACGAAGGGCCGCTGGGCACCGGGCATCTTGGCGATTTGCCTCTGCTGGTGGTCAACGACGCGGGCGTGGCCGACCAGCCAATTATTGCCCCACGTCTGAAAACGCTGGATGAGGTGAAGGGGAAAGCGCTGATGGTCCACGTGGGCGGGGATAATATGGCCGACAACCCGCAGCCGCTGGGCGGCGGCGGCGAGCGGTTTGCCTGCGGGGTGATTAAGTAGTCTTTTCGCCAATCGTGCCGGCGATCGGGGCCTGTTCCAGCTGTGACAGGGCGCAATACAGTCGCCAGATTGCGGCGGCCAGCTCCCGGGCCGCTGGCTGATGATGGTGGTTCAGGACGTCGCAGATCCGCAGCAGCTCCTGCAGGGTGGAGGCCAGCGGGCGCTGCTGCACGCCGCGCTCGCTCATCACATCGCGCAGCAAATTGATGCACAGGTCGCGCACCTGGGCGAGGGGATCGGAGCGGGTTTCCCATTCCCGAAGCTGCCAGACGACGTGCGAGCAGTTGAGCAGCACCACCCCCCAACGTAGTAGCCAGCGCCGTGCCAGGGCATCTTTACTCTGACTGAGCTGGCTGACATGGTGGTACACCAGCGATTCAAATTCATGTTCGCTGTGCTGGGGATGTCGGCTGAGCTGATCGACAAAGTGACGCCGTAACGCTCTGATATGGCGTCGCCCTTTGCGGGCATCCGATCCCGGACTGAGCACCGCAAAAGCCAGCCAGGCAAAGCCCACGCCGACAATCTTGCTTAAGTTATCATTGAAAAAAGCCGCATAGTCGTACACCGGCGGATTGGTGACGGAGATAAACGAGCCCATAAACACGATAAGCTGTCCCCACAGGCCGGCATATTTGGGCCACTGTAGCTTGAGCAACTGCATGGTGGTCAGCAGCGGGAACAGAAATAGCAGAAACTGCCACAGGTCGGTTATCTGCACCATCAGGCCGAACTTCACCACAAAACTGAACAGCGACAGCAGCACCAGGGTCTGCATTAGCAGCGTCAGCGATCGAAACGGCGAAGCCGAGACCGAATAGAGCACGCAGCAGATGGAGGCCAGGGTCAGGGCAGCCGCGCAGCTGGTCCACTGGGTGCTGATCCCCCATGCGCCAATCGCCACCAGCGCGCAAAAAGTACGGATGCCATTGAGCAAGGCCTCTGCCTGGTCGGTGTGGCGGGCCAGGGCTGGCGCCGAAGGTACGTTGAACTCGGCGATCGCCGACGCATTCTCTACCCGGCGGATCCAGCGACTGCTTTCCAGATAAATGCGACAGAAATAGCGCAGTCGCGCCCAAAAGGCGATATGACGGTAATCGGCATCCGGCATCCGGCGGCGGCGCCAGAGGCGCCAGAATGCGGGCGACATGATAGCTGTCAGCATGGGGAGCAGCGAGTTCAGCAAGCAGCGACTCCAGCACCTGACGAGTGTTCGCCGGCGCGTCCGGCCAGTTCAGCAACATACGTCGCAGACTGGAAATGACGCTGGTCATTCGGAGCTGCTGATGCAGCAGGTAGTTCAGCAGGGGATTCTGCCGACGGAAGCGGTAGTGACTCCAGAAGGCCTGGATGCGCAGCAGGTTCATGGTGAGGATCTGACCAATCACGCTTTCGTGAGCGGTGCGGATGGCATCCGTCGTCTCCGGCACCCACAGCAGGCTGGCGTGCTCCAGCAGCCGGGCGTGCATGGTTTTCAGGGCCGTCAGCAGGTTGCTGCCGTCGGAGGTGCTGGGCAGGATCATCATCATGAGTCCGCCGCAGAGGATCCCAACGATGACTTCGCAGACGCGCGACTGAGCGATCACCCAAAGTTCGTAGCTGTCGCTGATGTTAATCACCGGAAACGCGATGATGGCGCAGGTATAGCCGGCAAGCTGAAAGGCGTAGGCCACGTTGTTGGTGAACAGCGCGCAGGCCCAGGTGCACAGCGCCAGCCAGCCGGAAATACTGAACAGAAACAGCCAGGGATCGTTCAGCGTATGGCCCGCCAGCAGCAGGGCGGCGCAGGCGCCGAGCAGGCTGCCGGCGATGCGGCCAAAGCTTTTACTGATCACGCCGCCGACGGTGGGAAAGCTGACCACTGCCGCGGAGGTCATCGCCCAGTACGGCTCATCGAGATCCAGCGCGTAGGCGATGCTTAACGCGAGACACATAGCGATGCCGTTACGCAACGCGTATCGCCACTGTGGACGGGTGGCTTTAACCCAGGGCAGTGTGCGCCACGACAGGGCCTGCAGATTCATTACTGCCCGCCGATCGAGACAGTGCAGGTGGTGCCGGAGACCAGAGTGACGTCCGCCGGTAGCGTATCAAAGGCAATCCGCACCGGAACGCGCTGCGCGAGACGCACCCAGGGGATATTCGGTTTGATGTTGGCCACCAGCCCGGTTCCCTGTTCCACGCTCTGATCGACAATTGCCCGGCCGATGCTGGCGACATGCCCGTGCAGCGTCTGCTGATTACTGTAGAGAATAATCTGCGCCGGATCGCCGATGCGGATATGACGCAGTTTAGTCTCTTCAAAGTAGCCCAGCACGTAAAACGAGTGGCTGTCTACCAGAGCAAAGACCGGGTGGCCGGTAGTGGCGTAATCGCCGACGCGGGTGGAGAGGTTGGTCACCCAGCCGTCCACTGGCGCTTTGACCGTTGTTTGGCTTAGCTGCCATTGCGCATGTTTCAGCATCGCTTCGCTGACGCCCAGTCCCGCTCTGGCGGCCGCCAGGTTGGTGGTGGCCGTATTCAGCGCGGTGTTGACGTTCTCAAGATCTTCAGCCGAGATCGCATTCTGCGACAGGTTGCGACGACGACGTGCCTCGCTGGCGGCCTTCGTTTGCTCAGCCTGCGCTTTCGCCACCTCGGCTTGCGCTTTCGCCTGCTGCGCCTGGGCGTTCAGCACGGCGATACGGTAGGGGGTGTCGTCGATAGTGAACAGAACATCCCCGGCGTTGACCCGTTGGTTGTCCGTCACGTTCAACTGCAGAATGCTACCGGAGACCTGAGGGGTGATCCCGACCTGCTCTGCACGCACTTTGCCGTCGCGGGTCCAGGGGGACTGGGTGTAGAAATTCCATAACAGCCATGCGGCGATCAGGGCGATGGCCGCAACCAACAGCGTTGACAGATATTTTAGTTTTTTCATAGCAAGGAGATCACCAGGCAATCAGTAACACCAGGGCCAGACAGACCGAGAGCGCGAACAGCGAGAGATCCATCAGCAGGGGATGCCAGATGTCGCCGGCATACATCCAGTCACGCAGCTGACGATGTAAAAACAACCAGATAAAAAAACCTAATAAGACGGCTTTGAACAGCGGAGGGAAATAGACGGACGCGCCGAACACCAGGTCCTGCAGCGGCAATCCGGATGTGTTAAGACTCAGTTTCACAAGCAAAAATCCTTTGCCATTACAGGGGTAACCTCAGAGCGTGCTACGCTATAACAGTGTAAATCATTGTTTTGGTTTTTGTTGAATCAAGTAATTCATTTGTTTTGATAATTCAAATGCTGCACACTATTCTAAAATCAGTATAATAACTTAGCAAGCTAATTATAAGGAGATGAAATTGGAATCGCCACTTGGTTCTGATCTGGCACGTTTAGTCCGCGTTTGGCGCGCGCTAATCGACCATCGCCTGAAACCTCTGGAGTTAACGCAGACTCACTGGGTCACGCTGCATAACATCCACCAGCTGCCGCCTGAGCAGTCGCAGATCCAGCTGGCGAAAGCCATCGGCATTGAACAGCCGTCGCTGGTGCGCACGCTCGATCAGCTGGAGGAGAAAGGGCTTATTTCTCGCCAGACCTGTTCAAGCGACCGGCGGGCCAAACGCATCAAGCTCACTGAAAAAGCTGAACCGTTGATCAATGAGATGGAAGAGGTGATAGGCAAGACCCGCGATGAAATCCTGTCGGGGGTGTCAAAGCAGGAAGTGGAAACGTTGCTCCACTTAATTCGTAAACTTGAACAAAATATCCTCGATCTCCAGGCAAAAGATTAATTTTTTAGCGGCCCGGGTTGCCCCGGGCCGTTTTTTTTAGTCGCCAGGGTGACGCCAGACCACCACCCTATTACGCCCGCTGTTTTTCGCTTCATACATAGCCGCATCTGCGCGCTCGACGCACGTTTCTGCGCTCACGCTTCTATCGCGCGTCGTATACAACCCCATACTGATGGTCATTCGCTCCGGCAGAGGGTGTTGCTCAGCGTTGACGGCCAAGCGGATACGCTCGGCGATCGCCAGGGCGTCTTTCTCGGCGGTGTTGACCAGCAGCAGGGCAAACTCCTCACCGCCAATGCGGGCAGCAGCGTCATCCGCGCGCGAATGGTTCTCCAGTACCGAGGCGGCAAACTGGATCACCTTGTCGCCGGCGACGTGGCCATAGTTATCATTGATGCGTTTGAAATGATCGAGGTCACTGATAATCACTGACAGCGGATGCTGGGGGTTTACCTTCGCCAGCTGCTGGTTCAGGGTGTCGTAGAAGAAGCTGCGGTTATAAAGCCGGGTCAACGGGTCGCGAATCGAGTTCTGGTACGAGTTGACATACTTATGGTTAGACTCACGGTAGAGCATAAAGACGTCGACCAGCAGCACCAGAATCAGGAACAGGGTACAAAGCGTTTCGAAAAAACGCGCCTGGTACCAGGTCTGATCGAGGTCCCCGGCGGTGGAGACTAGCTGGAAGAGGGTGTAAAGATAAGCGCTGCAAAAAAAAGCGCCGCTAAACCAGAAAATATTGCGTAATTTACTCAGGCTAATTAATAAAATAAGCGTGATAAACCAGATAGCCATCAGCAGCCAGCCGATAATACTTTGCCACAGTGGCGTGAAGGTATGGCTAAGATCGTCGATAAAATTGACGCTCAGCCACGGCGAGTGGCTGGAGTACACCCACGATAAAAAAATAATTGTTAATGTAAAAACGATACATGCCGCGAATGTAATTATGTGTGCTTTCAGCGAGTGCATGATGCGCTGGCGGAAGTAATACAAAACAATAGATGACATGAATAATACAGCCATCATTATATTGCGAAAGAAATAATAGATAACGGCGTCATTTTGATTAATGACCGGGGTCGTGCTGCAGGTAAGCCAGTCCGGATAGCTGCTGAGGGTGCCCAGCATCAGCAGCGCTGAACAGGCAAAGCCGAAAGCAACAGGTGTAAGGTACAGGCGGCGCTTGCTGCTCCAGTATTTCATGCCCATAAAACAGGCAATAGTAATATGAAAGACCATCAGAAAGCTGGTCAGTAGAGGAAATAATATTGATGAGGTAGTGCTGAAACTGGTATGAAAAAAAGCGGTCACTCCGGCAATGCCGAACCCGGCCAGTAAGCAAATAAAAACATATATAATAAAACGTTTAGCAACATGATTGACATGTTTGAGCATAGGCAAGATCCCAGAGAGAAAAGCAACAGCGACGTTCAGTCGACAAAGTATTATGACAATCTGAGAGTAGTGGGGGCGGTGAGATAAGATATTGCGCAGGCGCAATGATTGATGAACTACTTGAATATAATATATCTGATTGCTAATACGAATCTATTACGGTGGAATAACCGCGGCTGAAAAATACGATGCGGCGCAACGGGCCGCATCGCAAGGGGGGGTTATCGAGGAGAAACGGTGACCTGGCTGCCGCTGCCGGCAATGGCGACGCGCTGACCCACAGAGAACGGCGTGCTGCCCTGTTTCTGCACCACCAGAATGGTGTTGCCATCATCCTTACGGATTTCCAGTTCTACGCCCTGGGTTTTGTTCATTGCACCCTGAACGCCCTGGCCTGCGACGCCGCCCGCGACAGCGCCAGCCGCGGTGGCAAGAGAGCGTCCGGTACCGCCGCCGATGGTGTTGCCGAGGAACCCGCCGAGCACAGCACCGCCAATGGCGCCGATGGCATTGCTGTCGTCGCCGCTCTGGATCTGCACGGCGCGCGTATGCACAATCGTACCGTAAGTTACGCTCTGCACCTGTTTGGCTTCAGATGCGGAATAAACGTCGCCGGACAGGCCGCTGCTGCTCACGCAGCCTGCGAGCGTAAAACCAATCATCGATACAGCCAAAACACGTAAAATCATTTATGAATCTCCTGTTCACCGAAGGTGTTCAATTGAACGTCCATACGGTTAATTATATGGCATTTAGTCGCCGGCGGGCATAGCTTCCGCCCTGACTATACAAAAAATAATAATTAATGATGCTTCAACCTAAACTAAACGCCGGTTCTTTACGGTGTTCTCTGAAATGTCGCTCTATTGTTAAAAAGTATTATAACAACATAGCATTAGCGGGCGCTTTATGGTGGAGTGAGGCGTATACGAGGGTCATGGAATGAAGGAAAAACGTATGAGATCGGGTCGCTTTATTGGCGTTATGTCCGGTACCAGCCTTGATGGTATCGATGTCGTATTGGCCGCCATCAACGAAAACATCGTGGCGCAGCAGGCCAGTCTCACCTGGCCCATACCACACCCAATAAAAGAAGAGATCCTCGCGATTTGCCAGGGCCAGTCGTTGACCCTCTCACAACTGGGGCGTCTGGACACTCGTCTGGGGCGGCTGTTTGCCGATGCCGTACTGGCGCTGATGCGCCAGGAAAATCTCAAGCCCACCGACGTTATCGCTATCGGCTGCCATGGACAGACCGTATGGCATGAACCGCAAGGCGACGCGCCGCACACGCTGCAAATCGGCGACAACAACCAGATCGCCGCGCATACCGGAGTCACGGTGGTGGGGGATTTTCGCCGGCGTGATATGGCGCTTGGCGGGCAGGGGGCGCCGTTGGTCCCGGCATTTCATCATGCGCTGCTGGCGCATCCCATTGAACGGCGGATGGTGCTGAATATCGGTGGCATCGCCAACGTGTCGCTGCTGGTGCCGGGGCAGCCGGTGCGCGGCTATGATACCGGGCCGGGAAATATGTTGCTGGACGCCTGGATCTGGCGTCAGCAGGGTAAACCGTATGATAAGGATGCCCAGTGGGCCAGCGAAGGTAAAGTGCTGCTGCCGCTGCTGCAGGACATGCTGAGCGATCCGTGGTTTGCTTTACCGGCGCCGAAAAGCACCGGTCGTGAATATTTCAATTACGGTTGGCTGGAAAAACATCTGGCCCGTTATTCGGGACTGCGTGGGCAGGATGTGCAGGCCACGCTGGCGGAATTAACCGCTGTGACCATCAGTGAGCAGGTATTGTTAAGCGGCGGCTGCGAGCGTTTGTTAGTGTGCGGCGGCGGCGCGCGTAACCCCTTGTTAATGGCGCGCCTGGCGGCACTGCTGCCGGGAACCGAAGTCTCCACCACCGATGAGGCGGGGATCAGCGGCGATGATATGGAGGCGCTGGCCTTTGCCTGGCTGGCCTGGCGCACGCTGGCTGGGCTGCCGGGTAATCTTCCCTCAGTGACCGGCGCCAGCGAAGCCACGGTGCTGGGCGCCATTTTCCCGGCTAACCCGCCGCAGAATCGGAGTTAACTGAAATCTTAAACACGGCGCGACCGGTAAACTGGACAAGTTAAGCGGAGGGCGGAGTGCCCTCCGTGACCGGGAAAGTCGAAGGCAAACGAATGAAAAAAATTCTTATCGCAGTTGTACCTTTTATGCTGGCGGGCTGTAGCTACTACAACCAGTTTGTCGAGCGGATGCAGACGGACACGCTGGAGTATCAATGCGACCAGAAACCGTTAACGGTCCATCGCAATAACACCCGCCAACAGGTGAGTTTTATCTATGATAATCAGCAACTGAACCTGGCTGAGGGGCTGTCGGCTTCGGGGGCGCGCTACACCGACGGCGTCTACGTCTTCTGGTCGAAGGGCGATACCGCTACCGTCTATAAACGCGATCGCATCATCCTCGATAACTGTCAGCTGCAGACGGCCAAACGTTGAGATTTCTGTCGGGGGGGCGCACAATAACGCCACCTTATGACTACATCCTCAATGGCCATGTCTGATAACGACGAACTCCAGCAAATCGCGCACTTGCGCCGTGAATATACCCGTGGCGGTTTGCGTCGCCACGATCTTCCTGCTGAACCCCTGCCGCTGTTTGAACGCTGGCTGCGTCAGGCCTGTGACGCGAAACTCGCAGACCCGACCGCGATGGTGGTTGCTACCGTTGATGAGCGCGGCCAACCTTACCAGCGTATTGTGCTGCTGAAGCATTACGATGAAAAAGGGCTGGTGTTTTATACCAACCTTGGCAGCCGCAAAGCCCATCAGATTGAAAAAAATCCCCAGGTGAGCCTGCTGTTTCCGTGGCATATGCTGGAGCGCCAGGTGATGGTGTTCGGCAAAGCGGAGCGCTTGTCGACGCTGGAGGTGGTCAAATATTTCCACAGCCGTCCGCGCGATAGCCAAATCGGCGCCTGGGTCTCCCAGCAGTCCAGTCGCATTTCCGCCCGCGGGATCCTGGAGAGCAAATTCCTCGAGCTGAAGCAGAAATTCCAGCAGGGGGAAGTGCCGCTGCCGAGTTTCTGGGGCGGATTCCGCGTCAGCGTCGAGCAGATGGAGTTCTGGCAGGGGGGCGAACATCGGCTGCATGACCGCTTTTTATACCAGCGTGATAATGGCGCCTGGAAAATAGACCGCCTGGCACCGTAAACGCCGAAATTAGTTATCGAAGCGCTGGCGCTGAAAGGGCCGGCGCTTTATTCTATGTACTTTTCGCATCTGGCGAAAAGTCGTGTACCGGCAGAGGTGCAGTCGTTTATACATGGAGAATTTGATGGCAAGCAGTAACTTGATTAAACAATTGCAAGAGCGGGGGCTAGTAGCCCAGGTGACGGACGAGGAAGCGTTAGCAGAGCGACTGGCGCAAGGCCCGATCGCGCTCTATTGCGGCTTCGATCCTACCGCTGACAGCTTGCATTTGGGGCATCTTGTTCCATTGTTATGCCTGAAACGCTTCCAGCAGGCAGGTCATAAACCTGTAGCGCTGGTGGGCGGCGCAACCGGTCTGATTGGCGACCCAAGCTTTAAAGCCGCTGAGCGTAAGCTAAATACCGAGGATACCGTGCAGGAGTGGGTGGATAAAATCCGCAAACAGGTGGCCCCGTTCCTTGATTTTGACTGTGGCGACAACTCGGCGATCGCGGCGAACAACTATGACTGGTTTGGCAGCATGAACGTGCTGACCTTCCTGCGCGATATCGGCAAACACTTCTCTGTTAACCAGATGATCAACAAAGAAGCGGTGAAGCAGCGTCTGAATCGTGACGATCAGGGTATCTCCTTTACCGAGTTCTCCTACAACCTGCTGCAAGGGTACGACTTTGCCTGCCTGAACAAGCTGCACGGCGTAGCGCTGCAGATCGGCGGCTCCGACCAGTGGGGCAACATCACCTCCGGTATCGATCTGACCCGTCGCCTGCACCAGAACCAGGTGTTTGGCCTGACGGTTCCGCTGATCACCAAAGCAGACGGCACCAAATTCGGTAAAACCGAAGGCGGCGCCGTGTGGCTGGATCCGAAGAAAACCAGTCCGTACAAATTCTACCAGTTCTGGATCAACACCGCGGATGCTGATGTCTATCGCTTCCTCAAGTTCTTCACCTTTATGGACATGGCGGAGATCAATGCTCTGGAAGAAGAAGACAAAAACAGCGGTAAAGCGCCGCGCGCCCAGTACGTGCTGGCTGAGCAGGTGACGCGCCTGGTCCACGGCGAAGAAGGCCTGGAAGCGGCGAAGCGCATTACCGAAAGCCTGTTCAACGGTAACCTGAGCGACCTGAGCGAAGCAGATTTCGAACAACTGGCGCAGGATGGCGTGCCGATGATCGAAATGGAAAAAGGTGCCGATCTCCTGCAGGCGCTGGTGGATTCCGAGCTGCAGCCGTCCCGCGGTCAGGCGCGTAAAACCGTTGCCTCGAACGCGGTGACCATCAACGGTGAAAAACAGGCCGACCCGGAATATGTATTCAGCGACAGCGACCGTCTGTTCGGCCGCTACACCTTACTGCGTCGCGGTAAAAAGAATTACTGCCTGGTCTGCTGGAAATAAAAAATAAAACCAGGGCGTGGGAAACCACGCCCTTTTTCTTTTTAGGGTTGTGGTAAGAAAATGAAGAACATCCTCGCCATTCAGTCTCACGTTGTGTTTGGCCACGCCGGCAACAGTGCCGCCGAGTTTCCGATGCGCCGTCTGGGCGCCAATGTCTGGCCCCTGAATACCGTTCAGTTCTCCAACCATACGCAATACGGTAAATGGACCGGTTGCGTGATGCCGCCTTCGCACCTGACGGAGATCGTCCAGGGCATTGCCGACATCGACAAGCTGCAGACCTGCGATGCGGTACTGAGCGGCTATCTCGGTTCCGCTGAACAGGGCGAGCATATCCTCGGTATCGTGCGTCAGGTGAAAGCGGCCAATCCGGCGGCGAAGTACTTTTGTGACCCGGTGATGGGCCATCCGGAGAAAGGGTGCATCGTCGCGCCCGGCGTGGCGGAATTCCACGTGCGTTATGCGCTGCCGGCCAGCGATATTATTGCGCCGAATCTGGTTGAGCTGGAGATCCTGTGCGGTCATCCGGTCACCAGCGTCAGCGAGGCGGTAGCTGCTGCGCGGGAGCTGATTGCCCAGGGGCCGGAGGTGGTGTTGGTTAAGCATCTTTCCCGCGCTGGTCTGAGCATGGATCGTTTTGAGATGCTGCTGGTGACGGCCGAAGAAGCCTGGCATATCAGTCGGCCGCTGGTGGATTTTGGCCTGCGTCAGCCGGTTGGCGTCGGCGATGTGACCAGTGGACTGCTGCTGGTGAAACTGCTGCAGGGTGCCAGCCTGCGCGATGCGCTTGAGCACGTTACCGCCGCGGTGTACGAGATCATGCTCACCACCAAAAACATGCAAGAGTATGAACTGCAGGTGGTGGCGGCGCAGGATCGCATTGCCGTACCGGATCACTGCTTCAGCGCCACCCGGCTGTAACTCCCCGGGCCTGCCCGACGGTCCGCCGGGCAGGTTCAGGCCTTATTTTAAGCCTTCAGCCGCCAGTGCGGCCGCCACCGCCGGACGCGCTGCCACCTGCGCCATCCAGCTGTCGATATGACCATAGGCAGCCATATCCAGTTTTATGCCATAGCCCCAGCGCAGCACGGTGAACAGATAGCCATCGGCGATAGTAAAGCGATGGCCGGTCAGCCACTGTTTATCTTCCAGCGACTCATCAACATACTGCAGTTTCTTCTCGAGCAACGCCCGCGCGACAGGCTTATAGTCTTCCGGGGTATCCGGGCGGAACAGCGGGGTAAAGCCTTTATGCAGCTCGGTGGCCACGTAATTCAGCCACTCCAGGGTCTGGTAGCGGGCAATGGAGCCCACTGGCGCCAGCAGATGGCGGTCCGGCACCTGATCGGCGATGTACTGCATAATAGCCACGCCCTCAGTGAGCAGGATGTCATCATCCAGCAGCAACGCCGGCACCTGACCTTTCGGGTTGATCAGCAGATAATCATCCCCGTTTTCCAGCCGTTTTTTGGCCAGGTCCACGCTCTGCAACGTGAAATCCAGGCCGCTTTCGCGCAGGGCGATATGCGAGGCCAGGGAACAGGCGCCGGGTTTGTAGAACAGTTTCATGCGTAACTCCTCGTGGCTGCAGTTTTCTGTATGTTAGTCCCGCCAGGGGTAAAAAAAAAGCCGCTAACCTAACGTTAGCGGCTTAAAAATAATTGGTTTTCCCTGCGGCGTCAGGCTGCCGCGGTTTCGCGTGCTTTCAGGTCCGCGCTGTCGTCCTGAGTCATACGGTTCAGCTTCGGCGCCGTGAGCAGCATCAGGGCGGCGATAACCGCGGTGACGATACCAATCTGCAGGAACACGTGGCCGTACACTTCCAGCGACACCAGCGGATCGGTGACGTTTTCCGGCACCGCCATCAGGTTGGCGATTTTCCCGGCGATGATCGCCGCGCCGGCGGTAGTGAGGAACCAGCTGCCCATAATGAAGCCCATCAGACGCTGCGGAACCAGCTGAGCGACCATCGCCAGGCCGAGGCCGGAAATCATCAGCTCACCAATAGACTGCAGCGCGTAGCTCAGAATGAGCCAGTTAACCGAGACGATGCCGGCGTCGCTGGCGAACTTCGCCCCTAAAGGCAGGACGAGGAACGCGCCGGAGCACAGTACCATGCCGATAGCGAACTTGTGCGGCATCGGCAGGCGGTCGCCCATCTTGTTATAAATGGCTGCCAGAATAGGGCTACCAATCATGATCCAGAACGGGTTCAGCGCCTGATACTGTTCCGGCTCGAAGGCGAGACCGAGGATCGAGTGCTCAACGTTACGAATCGCGAAGAAGTTCAGAGAGGTTGGCATCTGGCTGTACAGCACGAAGAAGACAATCGCTTCTACCATCAGCAGGAAGGCGACGATCATTTTACGACGCGCGGCACCTTTCAGACCGATGGTTTCTTTGGCGAAAATCACGACGATACCCAGTGCGACGACGCCCAGCACCATACGTGCGATGCCCTGATTGTGCAGCAGCCAGGTGGCGATGGCGACCAGCACCACCACGCCAGCGATGGTCGCCAGCAGTTTGCCCATGTGTACCGGGGCAAAGTCCGGTTTCGAACCGTACTGTTTTACCCATTTCTGGCAGAAGGCAAAGTTAATAATCGTGATCACCATCCCCACCACGCTGAGGGCAAACGCCACGCTCCAGCCGAAGCGAGCGGCCAGCCACGGGGTTGCCAGCATCGAGAAGAACGAACCGATGTTGATGGACATGTAGTACATGGTGAATGCACCGTCCAGACGGGGATCGTTTTTGTCATAGCAGGTAGAAAGCAGGGAGGACGGGTTGGCTTTGAACAGACCGTTACCGACGGCGATGGTCGCCATACCCATATAGACGATGGCAGCATCATGGCCGGACCAGGCCACCAGCGCATAGCCGATGGCCAGCACGATAGCGCCCAGCATGATGACACGTTTGGTGCCCAGCACTTTATCGCCCAGCCAGCCGCCAATAGCAACCAGACCATAGACCAGCGCGCTAAAGGAGGAGAACAGAGTAATGGAATCCGCTTCCGACATACCCAGCTGTTTTACCAGGTAAACGGCCATGATCCCTTGCAGGCCGTAATAACCAAAACGCTCCCATAACTCGATCGAGAAAATGAGATAGAACGCGCGTGGTTGTTTGAAAGCGTTCAGACTCACGCTTTCTGCTGGTTTATTGTTTGCAGTAGACACATATACCTCTTTTTTTACATCCCATATTTACTGGGGGGTGTTCGGGGCGCAATCTCGTTGGACCGCCGCCTTTATAGTTATTTTGGGAGGGAAAACGGCAGGTAATGTTCACTATCCTGGCGCATCAGGCAAGGCCTTTGTAATAAACTGTTACACATAATGTGGGTGGCATAATGCTCCGGACATATGAATGTTATCCAGAGTTAAATTTCACCGTTTCGTTATGATTGCTATTTTTATCTTTTTCATCAGTCTGATTTCGTTAAAAAGGCGATATATTCTACTGATTGACCTCATGAGTAGTGATATGGTCCATTATCCTAAAAATTAATGGTCTATTATCCTGGTAATCTTTGCTCAATCGTTGTATTGCCTGACATTTGTTTTCATTTTCACAACATGTAATCAACATAAAGTTGCGAGCATGATCTCGATCACAAATGTATAGAAATTTTGCATCGAGAAAAAATGAAAGCACTGATTGTTCGTTATATAGCCGGATTATTACCCATCATAAGAGACATTTTCTGGTGTTAACGGCGGGTTAAATGCACAAATTTGAGCCATAACTCAGGGTTAAGTTATGGCTCAGAAGAAGGGATCAGGCGTAGACTTTCTCTTTAAATTCGCAGAGGTCTTCAATCAGGCAGGAGCCGCAGCGCGGTTTGCGGGCAATGCAGGTATAACGTCCATGCAGGATCAACCAGTGATGACAGTCGACCTTAAACTCGGCGGGGACCACCTTCAGAAGCTTCTCTTCCACCTGCTCAACGTTCTTGCCAGGGGCGAATTGCGTCCGATTGCAGACGCGGAAGATGTGCGTGTCCACGGCGATGGTCGGCCAGCCAAAGGCGGTATTTAGTACCACGTTGGCGGTTTTACGGCCCACGCCGGGCAGCGCCTCCAGCGCCGCTCTGTCTTCCGGCACCTCGCCGTTGTGCTGCTCCAGCAGGATGCGGCAGGTTTTGATGACGTTTTCCGCTTTGCTGTTAAACAGGCCGATAGTCTTGATATACGATTTCACCCCATCCACCCCCAGCGCCAGCATCGCTGCGGGCGTATTGGCCACCGGATAGAGTTTGGCTGTCGCTTTGTTGACGCTGACATCGGTGGCCTGCGCAGAAAGCAGAACGGCAATCAGCAACTCGAACGGCGAACTGAAATGCAGTTCGGTAGTGGGATGGGGATCGTTTTCCCGTAGCCTGGTGAGGATCGCCAGGCGTTTGGCTTTGTTCATGTTACGCTTTCCCTGTCACGTCAGACGGGGCGACAGAAACGGCCCGGGCCGCTTGCGCCTTCCGCTGCTTGCTACGTTCATCGATGAGGTATTTTACCGCCAGCATCATGCCGAGGCCAATAAAGGCGCCTGGCGGCAGCATAGCCAGCAGGAAGGGGGTATCCGTATGGAAAACCTCGATGCGCAGCACCTTTGCCCAACTACCAAGCAGGCTGTCGGCGCCGTCAAACAGGGTGCCATTGCCAAGGATCTCGCGCAGGGAGCCCAACACAAACATCGCGCAGGTGGCGCCCATGCCGATAGAAAAGCCATCCAGTGCCGACAGCGCCGGCCCTTTTTTGGCGGCAAAGGCTTCGGCGCGGCCGACCACGATGCAGTTGGTCACAATAAGCGGGATGAAAATCCCCAGCGACTGATAGAGGCCGAAGGCATAGGCGTTGATCAGCATCTGCACGACGCTCACCACCGAGGCGATGATCATCACGTAGATGGGGATCCGGATCTCCGCCGGCGTCCAGCGGCGCAGGCTGGAGATGGTCAGGTTGGTTAAGGTTAGCACCAGGGTGGTCGCCAGACCCAGCCCGAGGGCGTTGGTGGCGGTCGAGGTGACCGCCAGCAGAGGGCACATCCCTAACAGCTGAACCAGGGCGGAGTTATTTTTCCACAGGCCCTGGACGATGACGTCTTTAACTTCGCTCATGGTCATTCTCCACAGGCGGTGAATTCAGGAAGTTGCGCAGGCAGCGTTTGTGCATACAGCCCTGCGCGCTTAACGGCATTGACCACCGCCCGGGGGGTGATGGTGGCGCCGGTGAACTGATCAAAATCGCCGCCATCTTTTTTGACCGCCCAATGGCTGTCGCCCTGACCGTGGATGACTTTCCCGGCAAAATGGGTGATCCAGTCCGACAGGCGAAGCTCGATTTTATCGCCCAGGCCCGGCGTTTCATGATGCTCGGTCACGCGGGTGCCGAGGACCGTGCCGCTAAAATCGGCAGCAACCAACAGCTGTATTGCCCCGGAATAGCCATCTGGCGCGGTGGCTTCCATCACCGCGCCGATCGGCTGGTCGTTATTTTTGGCTATCCACACTTTATGCTGGCCTTTGCCCAGCGCCGGGGCGCTGACCAGATAGCAGCTCTTGAGCAGATCGTTATTATAGCGGTCGGCGGGTAAGACCTGATCAAATAACGCTTTCTGCTGCAGGGCCGCCTGCTGATCGATAGTGCTTTTCGTCAGTTCATTGATCGCCGCCGTCAGCCCGGTGGATCCGGCGGCAAACAGCGCCAGCGTGACGCCGTGTTTTCGCATCGTTTTTAACATCATCGCTCTCTCAACGGTGGCCGTACACGCGCGGGCGCGTGTAATAATCGATCAGCGGCACGGTAATATTCGCCAGCAGAACGGCAAATGCCACGCCATCCGGGTAACCGCCGAAGCTGCGAATAAGCCACACCAGCAGGCCGGCGAGGGCGCCGAAGATCAGGCGGCCGCGGTTGGTTGTTGAAGCCGTCACCGGGTCGGTCAGAATAAAGAAAGCACCGAGCATGGTGGCGCCAGAGAACAAATGCATCTGCGGCGACGCCAGGCTTTGCGGCGAGAATAACCAGCCGAGGGTGGCACACAGCCCAAGGCTAACGAGAAAGCTGACCGGAATATGCCAGCGGATCGCTTTCTGCCACAGCAGGAACAGACCGCCCGCCAGCCAGGCGATATTCACCCACTGCCAGCCGAGGCCCGCCAGTACGCCACCGTAAACCGGCAATTGCAGCACCTGCTGGACGCTATGCCCGGCATGCAGAGAGGTTTTAAAGGTATCCAGCGGGGTGGCCTGGCTGATGCCGTCGATACCCAGTCGCAGGCTGGCCATGTCGCCCCCGGCGGCGGTATGCCCGGTGAAGATCATCTGCAGCACATCGCTGAACGCCGGAACCTGGGCGGCAATTTCATATGAAGGCAGCCAGGAGGTCATCTGTACCGGGAATGAAATCAACAGCACGACGTAGCCGATCATCGCCGGGTTGAAGGGGTTATGGCCTAATCCACCGTACAGCTGCTTGGCGATCACCACGGCAAAGGCAGTGCCGAGCACCACCATCCACCAGGGGGCCAGCGGTGGAATACTCACCGCCAGCAACAGGCCAGTGAGCAGGGCGGAGTTGTCCTTCAGGGTCGCCACAATATGCTGTTTGCGCAGTTTGAGAATAGCGGCTTCCGTTGCCCAGGCCGTCAATGCGGCGAGGACAATCTGCAGTACGGTACCCCAGCCGAAAAACCAGGTCTGGACCACAATGCCAGGCACGGCGGCGAGCAGCACCAGCAGCATAATACGCGAGGTCTGCCGCTGGTTATGGGTATAGGGGGAGCTTGCGATTCTGAAAACCATTTATTCCTCGTTAACTGCCTGCTGTGTTGCTTTACGCGCCTGAACGCGGGCGATCGCCGCGGCGACGGCCGCTTTGCGTGGGTCGTCATTGGCTGCGGCTGACGCGAGATCCGGTTGTGCGGCCTGCTGTTCGGCTTTGCGCGCTTTGGCGCGGGCGATGGCGGCTTCCACCGCGGCTTTACGCGGGTCGACCGGCTCGGCTACCGGGGCTTCCACCGGCGC
>NZ_KB976100.1:2593569-2934989 GCF_000398905.1 Klebsiella sp. KTE92 | reverse complement strand
GCTTCCACCGGCGCGACCTGCTGTTCGGCTTTACGCGCTTTGGCGCGGGCGATAGCGGCTTCCACCGCGGCTTTACGCGGGTCGACCGGCTCGGCGACCGGGGCTTCCACCGACGAGGCCTGCTGCTGTGCCTTGCGTGCCCGGGCTTCGGCCTTCCGCGCTTCGCGTGCAGCGATCGCCTCGCTGTTATCCGGTTTGGCGCCAGACTGAATCACGATCGGTTGCGCGGCATCACGCTGTTTGTCGCGTACCCGGGCGAGGGCGGCGTTAATCGCATCCTGATCTTTGGCGGCAGGCTGAACGGCAGCTTTTTTATGCCGTTCGGCGCGGGCGGCTTTTTCACGCTCCAGGCGCGCCTGTCGGGCTTCGAATCGCGCTTTAGCTTCTGCGGCGCGCTGCTCTTCCTGGCGAATCGCGCTGATCTCCGCTTTCTCCTGACGGAAGTACTGCACCAGCGGAATATTGCTTGGGCAAACCCACGCGCAGGCGCCGCATTCTATGCAGTCCGCCAGATTGTGCGCGGTGGCTTTATCGTGCTGCTGGCCTTTGCTGAACCAGTACAGCTGCTGCGGCAGCAGATCGGCCGGACAGGCGTCGGCGCAGGCGCTGCAGCGAATGCAGCCTTTCTCTTCCTGCGGCTCGCCCATCTCACTGGCGGAAGGCGCCAGCAGGCAGTTGGTGATCTTCACCACCGGGACATCCAGCCCCGGCAGGGTAAAGCCCATCAGCGGGCCGCCCATGATCACCATTGGCTCGGCGCTGGCGCAGAAGCCGGCGTCGTTAAGCAGATGGCGTACCGGGGTACCAAGGCGCGCCCAGACGTTGCCCGGCCGCGAGACCGCCTCGCCGGTCAGGGTGACCACGCGCTCCGTTAACGGCTCGCCGTCAATCACCGCGCGTTTTATCGCATAGGCCGTCCCCACGTTCTGCATCAGCACGCCAATATCCGACGAACGACCGCCGTGCGGTACCTGCTTGCCGGTGAGAATTTGGGTAAGCTGCTTGGCCCCACCGGAGGGGTATTTAGTGGGGATCACGCGCAGCGAGATGCCATGGGCGTCGCAGAGCACTGCCCGCAGCATCGAAATGGCCTGCGGTTTATTGTCTTCAATGCCGATCAGCACTTCGTCAGGCTGCAGAATATGCGCGAGGATGCGGATCCCGTCGACAATCTGCGCGGCGCAGTCCTGCATCAGGCGGTCGTCCGCCGTGATATAGGGTTCGCATTCGGCGGCGTTAATAATCAGCGTCTTAATTTTATCGCCGCCGCCGCGCAGTTTGCTGCCGGTGGGGAAACCGGCGCCGCCGAGGCCCGCGACGCCAAACTGATGAATGCGTTCGATAAGCGCTTCGCGCGTACGGACCTGATAATCACTCCAGCCATCGCGCTCAATCCAGCGGTCTTCGCCGTCGGCGTCAATGATCACGCTCATCTCCGCCAGCCCCGAAGGATGAGCGGTGGTGTGCGGGGCGATGGCGGTAACGGTACCGGAGGTCGGGGCGTGTACGGGCAGCATTCTTCCCCATCCGCGGGTCAACGGCTGGCCGCGCAGCACCCGATCGCCCACCTTGACGCACAGTTCGCCTTCGGCGCCAATATGCTGCTTGAGCGGAATGATAAGGCGCTGCGGCAGGGACACCTGGCGCAGTGGGGTACCGTTAGACTGGGTTTTCATTTCGGGCGGATGAATACCGCCGTTAAAATCCCAGACTTTATCTTTTCGGAAAGCGGAAAATAACTTAAACATGTTGTTCCACAGGAATATTGCGCACCGGGATCGCATGGAGATCCCATTTCCAGGTTTCCGGGGTGGTCGCCACCGGAACGAGCGAAATGCACTGGGTCGGGCAGGGGGCAACGCACAGATTACAACCGGTGCACAGGTCGTTCATCACGGTATGCATGGCGCGGGTTGCCCCGACAATCGCATCCACCGGACACGCCTGGATGCATTTGGTGCAGCCAATGCAGTTCGGCTCGTCGATTACCGCGAGCATACGAACTGGCTCCGCCTCCTGTTCATCGCCATCGACCGGCTGCGGGTCGACGTTCAGTAAGGCGGCGATTTTTAACATTACGGCTTCGCCACCCGGCGCACAGCGGTTAATTTTTTCACCCTGGGCACCAACAGCTTCCGCATAGGGACGACAGCCGGGGTAGCCGCACTGCCCGCACTGGCTCTGCGGCAACAGTTCATCAATTTTTTCCACCACCGGGTCGTCCTGCACCGCAAAACGGCGGGAGGCATACCCCAGTATTAAGCCGAAAATCAGCCCTAACAGGCTGATGGCGATCACGGCTATCCAGACTGCGCTCATTACAACTTCACCAAACCACTAAAGCCCATAAAAGCCAGAGACATTAAACCGGCGGTAATCAATGCGATGGCATTACCGCGAAACGGCGCGGGCACATCGGCCACCACCAGGCGTTCGCGGATCGCCGCGAACAGCACCATCACCAGCGAGAAACCGACGGCGGCGGCAAAGCCGTACAGCGCGGACTGCAGGAAATTGTGCCCCAGATTAATATTCAGCAGCGCCACCCCGAGTACGGCACAGTTGGTGGTGATCAGCGGCAGAAAGATACCCAGCAGGCGATAGAGCGCCGGGCTGGTTTTACGCACGACCATTTCAGTGAACTGAACCACCACGGCGATGACCAGAATAAAGGCCAGCGTGCGTAAATAGACCAGATTTAAGGGGATAAGGATCCAGGTATCAATCAGCCAGGCGCAAATAGAGGCCAGCGTCATCACGAAGGTGGTGGCAAGCCCCATCCCCATTGCGGTTTCCAGCTTTTTGGAAACCCCCATAAACGGGCACAGACCAAGAAACTTCACCAGAACGAAGTTATTGACCAGGACTGTACCAATAAAGAGCAGTAAATAATCAGCCATCATGCGACCTGAAACGAAAAAAAGCCGCTTATTATCGAATAAAACGATACCGGCGACAACAGGTTAAGTGTGGGGTTATTACGGATGAACAAAGGTCCGTTTTACCCGCTGGGAACGGCGAAAATAGGGCGCCAGGAGCGCGGCAGCCAAGAGTGGAAACAGCAGCTGGCGCAAAGCAAGGACATCCGAGACGGGAGAGAAGGCAAATGCCTTTATCGCCAGCAGCAGGGTGATGAGCAGCCAGATAATATAGTGCTTAGGGACCAGCGAGCGCCGCTTAAAGAACGCGATGGTCAGCCAGAGCGTGTAATACCACATGGCGACGGCAAACAGCAGCGAAGCGAGCCACAGCGCCAGATGTCCGGTGCTCATGGCGCGGAGCAGGGCATACGTCTGCGTCGACATGAGAGCATTAGCAAAAAACAGCAGCGATAAGGAGGCGCTCAGCAGCGCCACCAGCAACCAGGCCAGCGGTGCCAGCAGCCATCCGCCAATGCGTTCTGCAGATTGAGACGTCATGTTACTCCCCTATTCAACGCCAGTAATGAAAATCAGGCCGGGAAGTATAAGCAACTGGCGTGAAGGATGACAGCCTTACTGCACGAATCGCCAAACGGATTTAGGCACCTGGCCCACATCGAACAATTTACCACCGGAGACCAGCTCTGCCCGGCGGTGGTCGGCCGCACGATACATATTCACGATCTCTTCGGTGTCGGTCAGGGAGTAGTTAAGGTGATCAAATAGTTTTTCAAGACTTTCGAGCGAACTGATTTTGCGGAATTTTAATAAATAGTCCAGAACGGTCATTTTCGTATCCATTTTATAATCGGAATAATTATGTTGAATATTATCAGCATTCACTAAACCTACTCTCAACCAACGGCGCCTTCTGAATGGGGCCGGGTGGAATGATTCAGGTTATATAAACCCATGACAAGGGGCGAGAGCCGACCTTGAAGAGCAGGGAGAAGTTTAAGAATATTCTAAAACCAGACCGGGCGCCGAATGGCGCCCGCAAGAGAAGATTAACGCTGTTCGCCGTGACTGGCAATAACAGATTTGTACCAATAAAAACTCTTCTTTCGTTTGCGTGCCAGATTTTGCTGGTGATCGACATAGACAAAGCCGTACTGCTTTTGATATCCGTTGAGCCAGCTCAGCAGATCGATAAACGACCAGGGATAATAGCCGCGCACATCCGCCCCCAGCGCCAGTGCCTTTTCCAGGGCGCCAATATGGCTGCTCAGGTAGTCGATTCGCGGATCGTCGACCACTTCTCCGGCAATTATCGGGTCTTTCGCTCCCAGGCCATTTTCGGTGATATAGATCGGGATATCGCCATAGCGTTCCTTGATCATCATAATGCCGTCCGTCAGCCCCTGCGGCCAGATTTCCCATCCCCATTCGGTATAGGTGCTCTGCGGATTACGCACGAAATAGAACAACCCCTCCACGCCAGGTTCGCCACCGGTGGGGATGTTGGGCTGCTGGGCGGACACCGTTTCCCGGCGATAGTAATTCAGCCCGATAAAGTCACAGCGATTCTCGCGCAGTAGTGTGTCATCGTCCGGGGCAAAGCGCGGTACCCCCCACAGCGCCTGGGTCTGCGCCAGCAGGGCGGCAGGATAGGTGCCTTTCAGTACCGGGTCGTAAAGCCAGTGGGTGTGGATGGCGTCAGCCAGTTCGGTGGCTTTTTTGTCCGCCTCACTGTCGGTGAGCGGAGTATGCGGCTGTAGCACATTGACGAAGCCAATCTCGCCCGCCACGTTCATCTCGCGGAATGCCTTGACCGCCAGCGCATGGGCGATAAACACGTGATGACACGCCTGAATGGCACGCGCCGGATCGCGCACCGCCGGGGGATGCAGACCATTAATGTAGCCGTGGCCAATGAACACGATGGTTTCGTTAAAGGTCGCCCACAGCTTCACCCGTGAACCAAAGCGCGCATAGCACAGGCGGGCGTACTCGGCGAAGGCCTCGGCGGTAGTGCGTGCTTCCCAGCCACCCTCATCCTGCAGGGCCTGCGGCAGGTCCCAGTGATAGAGGGTGATCATCGGCTCAATATTGTGCGCCAGCAGTTCGTCGATCAGATCGCTGTAAAACTGTACGCCGGCTTCATTCACTTCGCCGCGCCCGGCGGGCAGCAGCCGGGGCCAGGAGATGGAGAATCGATAACTTTGCAGGCCCATTTCGGCCATTAACGCAACGTCTTCGCGAAAACGGTGATAGTGGTCGACTGCGACATCGCCGGTGGTGCCTTCAAAGGTGGTACCCGGCAGGTGAGAGTAGATGTCCCAGATTGACGGTCCTTTACCGTCTGCGTCGTGCCCACCTTCAACCTGATACGCTGCGGTAGCGGCGCCCCATAAAAAATTGTGCGGAAAAGCGGCCATGAAAAAGCTCCCAGTCTGATGATAGAGGGAGTGTAATCAAAGCAAGGATAGCTGTGCAACCGGTTTCTGAAACCGGTTGCACAGTTGCGAGGCGGGTCACTGTTTCACGGCGGCGCTACTTTGTCTGCACCACATCCGCTGGCGGTGGCGACTGGTAGTTATCAATATGGTGGGCGATAACCAAAAGCAGTGCGGAAATCCCAAAAACAATCCAGCCAATAAGTTCTACAATACGGGTAAAAACAGTCGTCATAACACTTCAGTATCCTTTGAACACAGTGGGAAATGTTACTCCAAGGTCAGCAGATCACAAGGGGTATCTGTCTGATTTTGCACGCATGCGGGAAAACAGCTGTGAATCAAATGATAAATTTTGCTCATTGTTTGTAAGATTATTCTCATCTACGCGATATTGACATTAGCTGAATAAGTGAGGCGGTAACATGAGTGACGCGATCCGGGTAGGGCTGATAGGCTACGGTTACGCCAGCAAAACGTTTCACGCGCCGCTGATCGGCGGCACGCCGGGCATGGCGCTGACGAGGGTCTCCAGCAGCGAGGCCGGCAAAGTCCATGCCGACTGGCCGGGGGTCAGGGTGGTGAGTGCGGCAAAGGACTTGCTCAACGATCCTGATATTGATCTGGTGGTCATCGCCACCCCGAACGATACCCACTTTCCGCTGGCGAAAGCGGCGCTGGAAGCGGGCAAACATGTGGTGGTGGATAAACCCTTTACCGTGACACTGTCACAAGCACGCGAGCTGGAGAGTCTGGCGAAGCATTGCGGCCGGGTGCTGTCGGTGTTTCATAACCGCCGCTGGGACAGTGACTTCTTAACCGTCAGGGCGTTAATTAACGAAGGTCAGCTGGGGGAAGTGTGTTACTTTGAGTCGCATTTCGATCGCTTCCGCCCCCAGGTGCGTCAGCGCTGGCGTGAGCAGGGTGGTCCCGGAAGTGGCATTTGGTACGATCTGGGGCCACATCTGCTTGATCAAGCGGTGGTGCTCTTTGGCCTGCCGGTGAGTATCACAGTCGATCTCGCTCAACTTCGCCCCGGCGCGCAATCCACCGACTATTTTCACGCCGTGCTGGCCTATCCCCAGCGGCGGGTGGTGCTGCATGGCACATTGCTCGCTGCGGCGGAGAGCGCGCGCTTTATCGTCCACGGCTCGCGGGCCAGCTATATTAAGTTCGGCCTTGATCCTCAGGAGGAACGGCTAAAAAACGGTGAACGACTGCCGCAGGAGGACTGGGGGTATGATATGCGCGACGGTACTCTGACCCGCGCCGAAGGCGACGAACGAAGCGAGGAGACATGGCTGACGCTGCCGGGCAACTATCCCGCCTACTATGCCGCCATTCGCGACGCGCTTAACGGGGAGGGAGAAAACCCGGTCCCGGCCAGCGAGGCGATTCAGATCATGACGTTGATTGAGCTGGGTATCGAGTCGGCCAGACATCGCGCCACGCTCAGCCTGGTGTGAGGGGGAGCCCGGCAGCGCTGCCGCCGGGCCGGTGATCAACCTTTCGCCACCCGCTGAATGAGAGCGGCTTTTTCCTGTTCGCTCAGAAACGCCTGGGTCAGACCGTTGATCTGTGCCTGACGGATCTGCTCCCTGCTCAGGCCCGCCGCCGGCGCCGCCACGGTGTACTCGTGAATGATATCGACGCCCTGCACCGCCGGATCGTCAGTGTTGAGGCTCGCCAGCACGCCGTGCTCAAGGAACTGCTTCAGTGGATGCTGGGCCAGCGAAGCCACGGTGCTGGTTTGCACATTCGAGGTCAGGCATGATTCAATGCCGATCTGATGTTTGGCCAGGTAGTCCATCAGGGCCGGATCCTCTACCGCTTTGACCCCATGACCGATGCGCTCCGCGCCCAGCTCGCGGATGGCCTGCCAGATACTTTCCGGTCCGGCCGCTTCGCCAGCGTGGACGGTAATATGCCAGCCAGCGTCGCGGGCCTGATTAAAATGGTTGAGGAACAGCGCGCCCGGGAAGCCCTGCTCATCACCGGCCAGATCCAGCGCGGTGATGCCCTCGCGGTGGGCGAGCAGCGCCGCCAGCTCTTCCTGACAGGCCGCTTCACCGAAGGTGCGGCTCAGAATGCCGATCAGGCGGGCGTCGACCTGAAAATCGCGGCTGCCTTCACGTACGCCCGCGATCACTGCCTCTACTACGCCGTCGACAGGAAGCTGGTGGGTCATCGCCATATAGCGGGGAGAGAAGCGCAGCTCAACGTAGTGCAGGCCATTGCGCGCGGCGTCTTCGGCGTTCTCGTATGCCACGCGACGGCAGGCTTCCAGTGAGGCAAGGACTTTTACCCCCCAGTCGAGCTTGGCAAGAAAACTGACCAGATCGGGCTCAAGGCTGGTGACCTGGACGTGGGGACGCAGCGTGTCGAGGGTGGAAGCGGGAAGGGCGATATTAAACTCGCGGCCAAGATCGAGGATGGTTTGGGCCCGGATGTTACCGTCAAGGTGGCGGTGAATGTCGGTTAATGGCAATGAAGAATCAATCATGGTCGCACTCTTTTTTTAGTTAAAGTGCACGTCATTATACAACATGTACATAACTGTTTAAAAGCATTGAAAAAATCCATTCGATACAAACAGCTGGGGCTTCTCTGGTCACTTTTCCGCTCTTTTTCGCTGCGCCATTTTACAGCGAGCACGACGTTCATGATTGACGCGATCCTGACCAGACCAGAAAAGCACAGGCGCTGACCGCGGCGCCGGCAAGGCAAACCGCCTGCCATCCCCAGTGAGAATAGAGCTGGGTGGCGACGATAGCGCCTGCCGCGCTGCCCAGCGAATAAAAACACATGTAAGCCCCAACCAGGCGGCTTGCCGCTGCAGGCCTGGCGGCAATAATCAGACTCTGGTTGGTGACATGAACGGCCTGCACCGCAAAGTCCAGTGCGATAACGCCCGCTATCAGCCAGAGCAGAGAGGTTTCGGCACAGGCGATAGGCAGCCAGGAGAGCGCCAGCAGCGCCAGCGCCAGGCCGGTCGTGCGCTGCGCCCATCCCTGGTCAGCCCATCTGCCCGCCCTTGAGGCGGCCAGCACGCCAGCGATGCCGGCTAAGCCAAACATCCCTGTCTGGGTGTGCGACAGGGAAAGAGCGGTGAGCGGCATGACCATGGTCGTCCACAGCATGCTGAAAGCGGCGAAGATCAGCAGCGCCAGGATCCCGCGCTTTCTCAGTTGCGGTTCAGTGAGATACAGCTGAAAAACTGACTTCAGTAAGGATAGATAAGTGGGCTTTTGCGGCTGCGGCGGGGGCGAAGGCATGACTTTCCAGACGACGCCGGCAATCAACAACATCAGACAGGCAGCCGTGAGATAAACGGCTCGCCAGCCGGCGATATCAGCGATCGCCCCTGATATAAAACGAGATAACAGAATGCCTGAAACAATGCCGCTGGTCAGGGTACCTACCGCCTGGCCTCGTTTCTGCGGCGTCGCCAGTATCGCCACCCACGCCACCATCAACTGCACCACCACGGCCATCAGCCCGACGATCAGCATGGCACCCAGCAGGATCGCGATATTAGGGGATAACCCTGCCACGACTAACGCCGCCACTGACAGCAACAGCTGAGTCAACACCACGTATTTACGGTTCAACCCGTCCCCGAGCGGAACCAGGAACAGCAAACCAATGGCATAGCCCGCCTGCGTTGCCGTGACGACGCTGCCAATCATACCGGGCGACACCTTCAGGCTGACCGCCATCGAGTCGAGTAAAGGCTGAGCTGAATAAACGTTGGCTACCGCCAGCGCGCAGGTCAATGAAAACAGCGCCGTTATCCCCGCGGTCAGCATCGTGACAGGGGCGGACGCGGTCGGGATCTCGTGCTCGGTACACAAACTTGCCTTGCATTTCATAAGAGGCCTGCATTCTGGTTGCTTTTTAAAACTAGTATGCTTATAAAACTAGCCATAGTGGTTTTCTTTTGCAACTGCTACGAGGGGAGATTAAGCTGGCAACAGCAGACTGATAGACGGAGAGCACGCAGATGGCGAAACAGGAATCACTCAGAACCAGTGAATGTCCGGTGGCAAGAACGCTGGAATCAATTGGAGAACGCTGGTGCCTGATGATTATTCGCGAGGCATTTGACGATGTGCGGCGCTTCAGCGAGTTTCAAAAGAATCTAGGGCTGGCCAAAAATATCCTTGCCTCGCGGCTGAAGCACCTGGTCGATATCGGTATTTTCGCGATTTTACCGGCATCGGATGGCAGCGCCTACAAGGAATACGTCCTGACTGAAAAGGGGAGATCTGTGTTTCCCATTGTTGTGGCGATGCGGCAATGGGGAGAGCGTTATATGTTTGATCAGGGGGAAACCTATTCTGTCCTGCTGGATAACGAACACGGTCAGCCGCTTCAGTATCTGGATGTGCGTTCCGCTCAGGGGGATAAACTGCAACCAGGCGACTGCCATCGCCGGCGCGTAGTGTCGGATATCAGCGGCGAATGAAGGTCTGAAGGGGAGCGCGATCCCAGCAAGAGTACGAGCGTACCACTAAGTGGTCCTGGAACCATCCTGACGTCTCTTTTCGTGGCGGCTCCTGATGGCACCCCCAGGACGCCGAGACAGGCGAGCCTCCGTCCGCCGCAGAATGCTGTGCATAATCATTTGCATTTATATTTTATTTGAATGTATTCATGTTACATATTAAATTCTGCTTACTTTATCGACGATGAGGCAAGGATGCGGATGTGGAGAGCGTAATCCATAACAATATTGAGGGTTTTCTGCTGCTGCTATTAAGCATGTGGCCGATTCTGATTGTGGTCTTTATTGGCGTTGCGATTTCATTCTATACCATGCTGTTACGCAAAACGGCGCTGGCCTGCCTGCTGTTCGCCGTCGCTATCGGCGCCGCAGGCTGGAGCCTCGCTTAGCATCCGATCTCAGGGTTTATCCAGCAGACTCATGCTGGAGGTGGCGGCGCCATCATTGAGATTGGACGGTGCATGCCAGTCGCGGCCAGCCAGTGCGCTATCGCCCTGGCCGCTGCTGGCGACCGTATCCTGTTGCGTCGACATCGTCGAGCCTTCCAGCGCTTCATCGGCCCCCGACTGATCGGGCAGGGAGCTGGTATACCCGCCATTGTCCGAGTAAGTATCCATACCATTCACTTCATTCGGTACCGTGTCGGTGGTGGTGCCATCATCGTTTATGCAAAATGATCCGCCAATGCCGTTAGGCTGGCAGTCCGCAGCGAAAGCCGGGACAGCCAGCGACGCCAGCAACAATAGCGGTAAGCCGATTTTCTTCATTCTCATCTCCATGCGCAACGTGGCTCGACAGATGCTCTCTACTATAGAGAAGGACAGGACAGGGGAAGGTGACAAAACTGTTTAATTTTGTAATAGCGTACCGACTGCCGGTTGCCTGTTCGCTTCAGCACGTCGAGGCATGCTGCGCCTTCCCGGGTCGGGAGCGGATCGGCGCAATGCGGTAATCAATTGTTAATTCAACGTAAAGGTTAATGAAAATTTAAGAGAAGGCCGCTATGTTGGCGATATCACTCTTTCCATTAAGGAAATTTCATGCGCGATAAATATTCGGGCCTGCAGATCGGTATTCACTGGTTGGTCTTTTTGCTGGTGGTTGTGGCTTATGCGGCAATGGAGCTACGTGGATTTTTTCCCCGTAGTGACCGGCCGCTGATTAATATGATTCATGTCTCCTGCGGGATCACCATCTGCGCGCTGATGGTGGCGCGTTTGCTGGTGCGGCTGAAGTCGCCAGCGCCGCCGATCGTGCCGAAACCGTCGCCGATGATGACCGGTTTTGCTCATCTCGGCCATCTGGTTATCTATCTGCTATTTATTGCCTTGCCGCTGATCGGGATGGTGATGATGTACTGGCGCGGAAATCCCTGGTACGCCTTTGGCCTGACCATGCCGTATGCCCCGCAGAGCGATTTTGAGCGGGTGGACACCCTGAAGGCGATCCATGAATGGTTAGCCAACGCGGGCTACTTCGTGATTGGCCTGCATGCCCTTGCCGCGCTGGTCCATCATTACTGGTGGAAAGATAATACCCTGCTGCGGATGATGCCTCGTAAGCGCTAAATGATCGTTACCCTTTTTGCCTGACCCCGTCCCGCGACGGGGTTTTTTTGCCTTTATGGGTAATAAAATATAGTATACCCCCCTATATGATACGGAGGCGTAATCGTGCCACATTCACCTGAAGATAAAAAACGGGCGCTCAGTCGCGTACGCCGCATCCGCGGCCAGGTCGAGGCCCTCGAGCGCGCGCTGGAGTCCGGCGAACCCTGCATGACAATCCTGCAGCAGATTGCCTCGATTCGCGGTGCGGCAAATGGCCTGATGGGCGAAATGGTGGAGATCCACCTGCAGGACGAGCTGGTTAGCGGCGAGACCACCCCGGACCAGCGGGCCGCGAGAATGGCAGAGGTCGGTCATCTGCTACGATCCTATTTAAAATAACATCACGACGAGGAAGAGACAGTTATGAAATCACGCGCAGCAGTTGCCTTTGGTCCTGGCCAGCCGTTAAAAATCGTTGAGATTGACGTCGCGCCGCCGAAGAAAGGCGAAGTTCTGGTGAAAATCACCCACACCGGCGTGTGCCACACCGATGCCTTCACCCTCTCCGGCGACGATCCGGAAGGTGTTTTCCCGGCGGTACTGGGCCATGAAGGCGGCGGGATTGTCGTGGAAGTGGGCGAGGGCGTCACCAGCCTTAAGCCGGGCGACCACGTGATCCCGCTGTATACCGCCGAATGCGGCGAGTGCAAGTTCTGTAAGTCGGGTAAAACCAATCTCTGTCAGGCGGTGCGCGCCACCCAGGGCAAAGGGTTGATGCCGGACGGCACCACCCGTTTCTCCTATAACGGCGAACCGATTTATCACTATATGGGCACCAGCACCTTCAGCGAATATACGGTTTGCGCCGAGATCTCGCTGGCGAAAGTCAATCCGCAGGCGCCGCTGGATAAAGTGTGCCTGCTGGGCTGCGGTGTCACCACCGGTATCGGCGCAGTGCACAACACGGCGAAGGTCAAGCCCGGGGATAGCGTCGCGGTCTTTGGTCTGGGCGGCATTGGTCTCGCGGTGATCCAGGGCGCGGTGCAGGCGCAGGCCGGGCGTATTCTGGCGGTCGATACCAACCCGGATAAGTTCACCCTCGCCAAAGAGATGGGGGCAACCGACTTTATCAACCCGAACGACTACGATAAGCCGATTCAGGATGTGATTGTCGAACTGACCGACGGCGGGGTGGATTTCAGCTTCGAGTGCATCGGCAATGTCAACGTGATGCGCGCCGCGCTGGAGTGCTGCCATAAAGGCTGGGGTGAGAGCGTGATCATCGGCGTAGCCGGTGCGGGCCAGGAGATCAAGACCCGTCCGTTCCAGCTGGTGACCGGCCGCGTGTGGCGCGGTTCCGCCTTCGGCGGCGTGAAAGGGCGCAGTCAGCTGCCGGGAATGGTGGAGGACGCCATGGCTGGTAAAATTCGCCTCGACCCGTTTATTACCCATCGCCTGCCGCTGGAGCAGATTAACGAGGCCTTTGATCTGATGCATGAAGGCAAATCGATTCGCACCGTGATCCACTTTGGCGACCAGTAATCGCTAACGCTGATGGCGTATCGTCACCGATAAAAAAAGGGCCCGGATGGGCCCTTTTGCTTAGGTCGATCAGTGATGATCCGGGAGCGCGTAGGCAATGATGTAATCGCCGCGATCCGGTGACTGACGGGCGCCGCCAGCATTGATAATAATGTACTGCTTACCGGTTTTCGGTGAGACGTAGGTCATCGGGCCGGACTGGCTACCGACCGGCAGACGCGATTTCCAGATCTCTTTCCCGTTCGCGGTATCAAAGGCGCGCAGGTAGAAATCCTGGGTACCGGCGAAGAACAGCAGTCCGGACTGCGTCGACAGCGACGCGCCAAGGGTCGGCATGCCGATCGGAATGGGCATGTGCATCCGGATCCCCAGCGGCCCGGTATCTTCTACGGTGCCAACCGGTACCTGCCACACCAGTTTCCCGGTTTTCAGATCCACCGCGGACATGGTGCCGAACGGCGGTTTCTGGCACGGAATGCCCAGCGGCGACAGGAAACGTTCGCGCATGGCGCCAAACGGCGTACCTTCCATCGGCACGATGCCCATCTCGATCCCGCTGGCGTCTTTCGCCACCTTCGCGCGCGGCACCATATAGTTGGCGAGACCCAGACGCATATCGTTGACGAACATCAGGCTGTTGTTCGGATCCACCGAAACGCTGCCCCAGTTCATGCCGCCGAGCGAGCCCGGGAACTGCAGGGAACGGTCTTCACCTGGCGGGGTAAAGACGCCCTGATGGCGCATCTCTTTGAACTGAATACGGCACAGCAGCAGGTCGATCGGTGTCGCCCCCCACATATCGGATTCGGTCAACGTCTGGTTGCCGATCATCGGCATCCCTACCGAGTAAGGTTGCGTCGGAGAGTAGCGTTCACCTTTGACGTTGCCCGCCGGTACCGGACGCTCTTCCACTTTGGCCACTGGCTCGCCGGTCTCGCGGTTGAGCATAAAGATCATGCCCTGCTTGCTGGTCTGCACCAGCACCGGGGTGGTACCGCCCTTGCCGTCAGGCAGGTCGTACAGCAGCGGCTGAGACGGCAGGTCAAAGTCCCACAGGTCGTGGTGCGTGGTCTGGAAGTGCCAGCGCACCTGGCCGGTGGTGGCATCCACAGCCACGATAGAGGAGCTGTATTTATCGTCCAGCGCGGTACGTTCGCCGCCAAAGAAATCTGGCGTGGCGTTGCCGGTTGGCATATAGATCAGATTCAGCTTCGCGTCGTAGGACATCGCCGACCAGACGTTTGGCGTACCGCGCGTATAGGTCTGGCCTTCCGGCGGAACACCGGTCAGCGCTGGATTGCCGGGATCCCACGCCCACGCCAGTTTGCCGGTGTGGACGTCAAACGCGCGGACCACGCCCGGCGGTTCGCCGGTGGAGTAGTTATCCGCGACGCGGCCGCCCACCACTACCACATTGCCCGCTACCAGCGGGGTGGAGGTCTGCTGATAGTAGCCCGCTTTCACTTCACCCATGCCGACGCTGAGGTCGACAATACCGCCATCGCCGAAGCTTTCGCACAGTTTGCCGGTATCGGCATCAATGGCGATCAGGCGGGCGTCGATCGTCGGCAGGAACAGACGACGGGAACAGGCGGCAGGCTGCGTGCCTGACGCTGGCGCGGTTTGCGCCTGGCTCTCTTCGTAATAGCCTAAGCCGCGGCAGCGCTGCCAGTTGGGCGAAGAGGATTTGGAGTCATAGCGCCATTTCTCTTTTCCGCTGTCCACATCCAGCGCCAGCACTTTGCTGTAAGGGGTGCAGACGTACAGAGTATCGCCAATCTGCAGCGGGGTGTTTTGATCTTCCGCCCCGGAGCCATTGCTCTGCGGGATATCGCCAGTATGCGCCACCCAGGCCACCTGCAGCTGGTTGACGTTCTGTTTGTTGATTTGGTCCAGCGCGGCGAAACGGTCGCCGTGGGTGGTATTACCCCAGTGCGCCCAGTTTTTCTGCTGTTCGCCCGGCGCGACGGGCTTCACTGGCACCGCTTCAGTGGCGCTAACCAGTGGTTCGGATTTGAACATCCAGCCAAAGCTCACCGCCAGCGCCACGGCGAGAACGGCGGCGACGCCATATGCCGGGCCTTTTTTTGCCGGTGGGCTGGCGAGGAAAGGCCAGACCAGGGCGGCAAGGAAGGCCAGGACGCCGAGCGCAAACAGGCGCGAGAAGAGCGGCCAGTAGCTCCAGCCAGCGTCACTAATCGCCCAGATCACCGAGGCGATAAACGCCACGGCGTATAACAGAATACCGCCGCGGCGGTTGCGGAAAATCAACACCGCCGCGATGACCATGACCACGCCCATCAGCGCGAAGTACAGTGTACCGCCGACGAGGGCCAGTTTTGCCCCAAGAATACCCACAGCCAGACCGATGATGAGCATCAGTCCGGCGAGAAGCCACTGCAGGATCCGGGGGAATCCGCGCGGCGCGTTGCCAGTTGCCATGTAATCTCCTTAACCACTCCCGCCACTTCATCATGAACCAAATGAAACAGGTGTTTTCTGTTTTATTTTTGAATGAAGAGGTTTGTACCTTCATAAACGCAGGTTTATTGCTTGATGTGATTTCAAATGAACCATTTGGTGAAATCGCGATATGATAGATCTGTTAAAGAAATTTACGCAATTGTTAATGAATGATTTCGCACTAAATGATTATTTTGCTAAATGTGTTGCACCGTCCGTCGCACCACATCGACGTACGTAGGCTCCCCGGCAAGGCTACCGGGGAGAAAGCGGGGTCAGGCAGGCATTGACTTGCGGATGGCGCTGAGCAAGGTTTGCGTACCTGGCGTGAGCGTCGCATCGACGCGGGTCAGAATGCCGATGGGCTCTCCGGCGCCCTGGGTGGCAATCGGCAGGGCGCTCAGCACACCCCGGCGAAGATCGTCTTTCACCGCCCCGGAAGGTACGAACCACACATAGTCAAAATCGACCGTCAGCTGGCGTGACAGCGAAGCCGAGAGGGTCTCGATACAGCCGGCGGGCATTTTACAGCCCTGGCTCTGGAGCAACGTTTCGGCGTTTTGCCGCGGTACGGTGCCCTTCGGCGAAACGACGACGGGCCACTCCATTACCCGGCTCAGGGTCACGGTCTCCTGAAGCAGGGGGTGTCCCGGGCGAACCACCAGTTTCAGGGATTCGAGGAACAGCAGTTCATAGTTGAGTCCACTCATCAGATCCGGGTCGGACATGCGTCCGATACCGATATCGATCTCCCCGGATTTTAACCCCGCCAGCAGCATGGTGTTGTTCATGGTGGCGACCTGCAGCGTGATGTCTTTTTGCTGCTTATGGAACTGGCCGATCACCGTTGGCAGGATCCCCAGCGCGGCGGTAGGCAGCGCGCCGATACGCACAATGTCGTTATTCAGCCCCTCTTTACGGTTCAGCGCCTGACCCGCTGAGTTAAGGGCATCAAGTACCTTAACGGCATGAGTCAGAAACTGTTCGCCGACCAGGGTGAGTTGCGCCCCCAGGCGGCCCCGCTCGAACAGCCGGGTACCGGTTAGCTGTTCAAGCTCGTTAAGCGTTTTCGAGAGTGCAGGCTGGCTCAGATTTAAAGTTTCAGCCGCGCGCCCCAGCGTTCCCTGTTGAGCGACGGCCACGAAGGTGTGTAGATGGCGCAAGCGAATGCGCTGACTGAAGAGACCATTTTTTTCCATAGTAGATGATGTTAAAAACACAGCGGTGAAAGAGACAAGCGGCCTTGTTTAAATTTGATAACCAGATAGCAAAATATTATTAACATTTGACCTGATTACATTACAAGATCTTTCCCCACGGTTTAAAACGCCTTCCCCCCGCAGGACGAGGGGAAGGCGTTTATCGGCGTGGCCGCTAGATATCGAAAAAGACGGTTTCGTTTTCGCCCTGCAGATAAATATCGAAGCGATAGACCACTTCCGAACCACGAACCTCGCGTTCGGCGATTAAGGTTTTGCGTCTCACTTCCCACTCGATCAGATTCAGCACCGGGTCGCTGGCGTTGGCCTCATGTTCATCGGCGAAATACATCCGCGTGTTCAGGCCGATGTTGATCCCCCGGGCGACCACCCACAGGTTGACGTGCGGCGCCATCAGGCGGCCATCGCGGCCGACAACCGGGCCCGGCTTAATGGTGTCAAAGCGCCAGACGCCGGAGGTGAAATCAGAGCAGGTACGCCCCCAGCCGCGGAAGCCCGGGTCGACAGCTTTCTGCTGCTGACGGTCGTCAGGATGGTTGTAGCGTCCTGCGGCGTTGGCCTGCCAGATCTCCAGCAGCACATCACGGACCGGTGTTCCGGAGCCGTCGATAACCCGGCCTTCAATGGTGATCCGCTCCCCGGTGGTATCCGCGGTGGTGAGGACCGGGCCAAAGTTTTTCTCAAAAATATGAAAGCCCGCGGCGTCAGGCGCCAGACCGATATGAACATAGGGTCCCGCCGTCTGCGAGGCGGTTTCAGGCAGATACTCTTTCATCGGGCGGCCCCCTGAGTGCGATTTTCAAACAGCGTGGCGCGATGGCCGCGCAGAACAAGGTCAAAGCGGTAGGCCAGACAATCCAGCGGTACGGCGGCGTGCATGTCCAGCTCGGCGATCAGCGTGCGCACGGCGTCGTCATTATTAATGGTTCGGACGATCGGACACTGTTTGATCAGCGGATCGCCTTCGAAATACATCTGAGTGATCAGGCGCTGCGCCCAGGCTTCACCCGAGAGCGAGAAATGAATATGCGCCGGACGCCAGTCGCTGGCCTGGTTACGCCACGGGTAGGGGCCGGGCTTGATAGTGCGAAAACAGTAATAGCCGTTTTCATCGGTCAGCACCCGGCCGCAGCCGCCGAAGTTCGGGTCAATCGGGGCCAGATACTGATCTTTTTTATGTCGGTAGCGGCCGCCGGCATTGGCCTGCCAGACTTCCACCAGGGTGTTTTTCATCGGTCGGCCAAAACCATCGCGCACGTAACCGTGCACAATGATCCGCTCGCCAATCGGCAGGCCTTCTTTGGCGTAATTAAGGATAAGATCGTTATCCAGAGGGCCCAGATCGTCACGGCTAAAGACCGGCCCGGTGATCTCTGACAATGAGTTCTGCAGGGAGATCAGGGCATTCTTCGGTGAGCGCAGGACGCTGGTTTTATAGCCCGGCGCGTAAGCGGGCGGGTGGCTACTGTAATCGCGATGGATAACCTCGCGCGGGGACCATTTGTCGTTCATCGGGTACTCCGTGTAGACGGTAGAGGGGCATGTTGTTGTAATGTCGCCAGAAACAGTGTGTGTAAATGTATTGTTAATTTAAAGTGAAATTACCGGGTGTTTTTCATAACCGTGGGTTATGTTTTGTGCAATGACTGCTAGCGGAAGCAGGTTATCGCCATCACAGTTTGTAAATTCTTCCCCCCGCCAGGAGGCAGCTTTCCTACACTCCAGGAAGTATTCACTGGAGGTAACACATCATGGCGAACACCATCACGGCTGATGAGATTCGGGAGCAGTTTTCGCAGGCCATGTCGGCTATGTACCAGCAGGAAGTTCCGCAATACGGGACGCTGCTGGAGCTGGTGGCTGACGTCAATCTGGCGGTACTGGAAAATAATCCGCAGCTGCATGAACAACTGGCCAATGCCGACGAGCTGGCGCGCTTAAACGTGGAGCGCCACGGCGCAATCCGCGTGGGCACAGCGGAGGAACTGGCGACGCTGCGTCGCATGTTTGCCATCATGGGGATGTATCCCGTCAGCTATTACGATCTCTCACAGGCCGGCGTGCCGGTCCATTCCACGGCCTTTCGTCCCATCGACGATGCCGCGCTGGCGCGCAATCCGTTTCGGGTTTTCACCTCGCTGCTGCGCCTGGAGCTGATTGAAAATCGCGCCCTGCGCGAGCGGGCCGAGGCCATCCTTGCCCGGCGCAAAATCTTTACCCCCCGCTGTCTGGCGCTGATTGCGCAGTATGAAGCTGAGGGCGAATTCACCTCTGCCGACGCGCGCGAGTTTGTGCAGGAGGCGCTGGAGACCTTCCGCTGGCACCGGCATGCCACCGTCGATGAGGAGACCTACCATGCTCTGCATCGCGAGCACCGCCTGATTGCCGATGTGGTCTGCTTTCCGGGATGCCATATCAATCACCTCACGCCGCGGACGCTGGATATTGACCGCGCCCAGGCCCTGATGCCCGAGTGTGGTATTGAACCCAAAGCGCTGATTGAAGGGCCACCGCGCCGGGAGGTCCCGATCCTCCTGCGGCAGACCAGCTTTAAGGCGCTTGAGGAGCCGGTGATGTTCGCCGGTGAGCATAAAGGCACCCACAGCGCCCGCTTTGGCGAAATTGAGCAACGCGGCATTGCGCTAACGCCAAAAGGACGCGCACTGTACGACCGACTGCTGCAGGCGGCAGGGACAGGAAAGGACAATCTCAGCCATCAGCTGCATCTGCAGGAGGTATTCCGCGAATTCCCCGACAGCGAATTTCTGCTCCGTCAGCAGGGGTTGGCCTGGTTTCGCTACCGCCTGACGCCCGCCGGCGAGGCGCATCGCCAGGCGTTTCGCCCGGGGGACGATCCGCAGCCGCTGATTGAGCGCGGGTGGGTGGTCGCCCAGCCGATTATTTATGAAGATTTTTTACCGGTCAGCGCGGCGGGCATTTTTCAGTCTAATCTGGGCAACGAAACGCAGGCGCGCAGCCACGGGAATGCCAGCCGCGAAGCCTTTGAGACGGCGCTGGGCTGCCCGGTGGAGGATGAGTTTGCCCTGTACCGACAGGCGGAGGAGCGCAGCAAACGACGTTGCGGTCTGCTGTAAAATCAGTACCCTGCTGGCATCAGCCTTACAGGGAGCAGGTTATGCAACATCCGTCGAAACCGTTGGCGAAAACCCGCCAGGGAACCGTATCCGGGAGCGCAGAGCAGGGGATCCATATCTGGCGCGGCATTCCGTATGCCGCGCCGCCTGTGGGCCCGCTGCGCTGGGGCGCGCCGCAGCCTCCTGCCCGCTGGCAGGGCGTCCGCCAGGCCGACGCCTTTTCCGCCGCCAGCTGGCAGGACATTGACTACTGCCGTGAGCTCGGCGGCGGCGATCCCGGCGCTTTCAGCGAAGACTGCTTATATCTCAATATCTGGGCACCTGCTGCTGCGGCGCAGCCGCTGCCGGTGATGGTCTGGCTGCACGGCGGCGGGTTTACCATCGGCGCCGGCAGCCTGCCGCCTTACGATGGCAAAGCGTTAGCCAGCCGCGATGTGGTGGTGGTGACGGTCAACTACCGGCTGGGCCATCTCGGCTTTTTCGCCCATCCGGCGCTGGAAGAAGAGGCGGGCGAACGTCTCTATAATTTCGCGCTGCTCGATCAGATTGCCGCCCTGCAGTGGGTTCAGGAGAATATCCACGCCTTCGGCGGGGATGCCGCCAACGTCACGCTGTTTGGCGAATCCGCCGGGGCGCGCAGCGTGCTGTCGCTGATGGCCTCGCCGAAAGCGAAAGGGTTGTTCCATAAAGCGATTATTCAGAGCGGGTATACGTTACCCGACCTGCCGCGAGAGAAGGCGCTGGAGAAAGGCCGCCTGCTGGCGGAACACTTCGCCTTACCGCGAGCCAGCGCTGAGGAATTGCGGGCGATCCCGGCGGAGGCCTTCTGGTCGCTCACCGCGCCGCTGAACACAGGGCCGGCCCCCATCGTCGGCGACGCGGTGCTGCCGCAGCCGATGCTGGAGACCTTTTTGGCCGGGCGCCAGCATCCAATGCCGGTGATGATCGGCTCCAACAGCGATGAAGCCAGCGTGATGGCCGTGTTTGGCGTCGATATCGCCGGGCAGATCCAGAAGCTGCGCCGTGAGCGCCGCCTGGGACTGGGGCTGATCAAACTCCTTTATCCCGGCGTGAAGGGCGATGAGGCGCTGGGGCGGGAAGTGTGCCGCGACATGGCCTTCACCACCCTCGGCTATGTGGTGATGCAGGCGCAGCAGCGCGTGGGGCAGCCGTGCTGGCGCTACTGGTTTGATTATGTTGCGGAGGCGGAGCATGACACCTATCCGCACGGCGCCTGGCATGGCAACGAGGTGCCCTACGTGTTTGATAACCTGCGGTTGACCGACCCGGTGTGTCAGTATGCCAGCGAAGCGGATCTGGCCTTCGCCGCTCAGGTGGCTGACTATTGGGTCCAGTTTGCCCGCGTCGCCAGCGGCGACCAGGCGCTTGCCGGCGCGGTACGCTGGCCAGCGTGCCTGCGCGGACGGGATCGTCTGTTGCGCATTGGCCTGCATAAGCGTGCCGGCTTTAAAGTGGAAAATCGCTTTATGCGCGCCCGGCTGGCGCTGTTTCGCCGGGTGATGAAGCATCACGTGACGCTGGAGTAAATGCGCTGAGGTGCGGCTGAGCAACTGCCGCCACCGGTTGGTGGCGGCATTCACTCACATCACAACCACGGGCTTTATCACCTTGCCAGACGCCGAATCGGCGAAAGCCTGGTTGATATCGGCCAGCGGATAGCGAACGATAAGCTTATCGATGGGGAATTTCCCCTGCTTGTACTGCTGCACCAGCAGCGGAATAAACAGCGCCGGGACGGCATCGCCTTCAATCACCCCGACCAGCGACTTGCCCTCCGCCATCAGATCGTTCTGCACGTTAAAGGTGATATCCCCGGTAAAGCCGACGATGGCCACCGTACCTAATGGTTTCACCGCGTGTACGGCCTGCAGCACGATGGCCGATACGCCGGTGGTTTCCACCGCGTAGTGAGCGCCTTTGCCGGTGAGCTGTTTGATCAGGGCGACGGCATCCTGTTCCTTGCCATTAATCTGATGGGTGGCGCCCAGTTCGCCCGCCAGGGCGAGGCGACTGGCATGAATATCGACAGCGATGATCTGCGAACAGCCGGTTAATTTCGCCGCCATGATGGCGCTGAGCCCCACGGCGCCGCAGCCAAACACCACAATCGATTCCCCAATCACCGGTTTCAGGCGGTTGAGCACCGTCCCGCTGCCGGTCTGGATGCCGCAGCCCAGCGGGCCGAGCAGGGTGAGATCTACCTCCGGGTCGACCACCACGGCGTTGCTGGCGCGGGTGACCACATACTGGCTGAAGGACGACTGGCCAAAGAACAGGGACAGATCCTGATCGCCCAGCCGATAGGGGGTGGTGCCATCCTCGCGTCGGCCGCCAAAATTAAGCGTATTAAAATCTTCGCAAGCTGAAGGGTGGTTGCTTAAACAATTTTCGCAATGGTGGCAGGCGGCATAGCTGAGCACCACGTGGTCTCCGACTCTGATACCGTTGACTGCCTCCCCGACGCTGGCGACGATCCCGGCGCCTTCATGGCCGAGGATGGCAGGCATAGGCACCACTCCCGGGTTATCGCGCATCACCGCGTCGGTATGACAGACCCCGGTGGCGACAATTTTCACTAATATCTCATCCTTCCCCGGAGGGGAGACGTCGACATCCTTGATGACGAAAGGTTGCTGGTAGCCCAGCGTGACGGCTGCTTTCACTTGCATGGCATGACTCCTGAATGAATTCCCTGGAGAGCGTGGAGGGACAGCCCGAACGGCTCTCCCGTGTTGGCCGCTAACATGAAGAAATATAGCGGTTACCGGTGAAAAGTTAGCACCGGATGTGGCGGAAATTTGCGCCAATCGTGCCTAAAAAAAACGCAGGGCGGCGGGGCATAGGTGTGATGAATATACCGAAGCGAGGAAGAGCTATCCGCTCAATGGTCAGGCGAAAAAGCGGCCGGCAGTCTGTTCTTTCCCCGGCCGCACGTCGAAGGAAAAGTAAAAAAACGGGTTGTTCCGGTAGACAGGGCTTTTTTACCTTTTTTCTGCGGGCAACAATTGGATTATTAATCGTTTTTGTCTAGAGTGGGCGGAATTTATCACGCAGCGTGATGACGCGTTGCGAATCAATTCACCCGTGCAGAAGGACGCTTTCTCAGGCATGAACCGCAGACGTTTTCTTAAATCTTCCATGGCTGTTGCCGCCGTATGCGGGACGTCAGGAGTCGCTTCCTTATTCAGTCAGGCCGCTTTTGCCGAAGACGCGGGTATTGCCGACGGGCAAACGCGTCGTTTCGATTACACCGTGCTGCAGGCGATGGCCCACGATCTGGCGCGCCAGCCATGGGGCGGCGCCCCGCGCGATCTGCCGCCGACGCTGGCCAATCTGACTCCGCAGGCTTATAACAGCATCCAGTATGACGCCAACCACTCGCTATGGAACAACATCGAAGAACGCAAACTGGACATCCAGTTTTTCCACGTCGGGATGGGGTTCCGTCGCCGCGTGCGGATGTTCTCTCTTGACGCCGCCACTCAGCAGGCGCGCGAGATCCATTTCCGCCCTGAGCTGTTTAAGTACAATGACGCCGGGGTCGACACCCGCCAGCTGGAAGGGCAGTCCGACCTCGGCTTCGCCGGATTCCGGGTGTTTAAAGCGCCGGAGCTGGCGCGCCGCGATATCGTGGCGTTCCTTGGCGCCAGTTATTTCCGCGCGGTAGACAGCACCTACCAGTACGGCTTGTCGGCTCGTGGGCTGGCGGTAGACACCTTTACCGATACCCCGGAAGAGTTCCCTGATTTCACCTCCTTCTGGTTCGAAACGGTTAAAGGGGACGCCACGGTCTTTACCGTTTATGCGCTGCTGGATAGCCCGAGCATCACCGGGGCCTACAAGTTCACCATCCATTGCCAGGATACCCAGGTCATCATGGACGTGGAAAATCACCTTTATGCCCGCAAGGACATCAAACAGCTGGGTATCGCGCCGATGACCAGTATGTTCAGCTGCGGCAACAACGAGCGCCGGATGTGCGATACCATCCACCCGCAGATCCACGACTCCGATCGGCTGTCGATGTGGCTGGGGAACGGCGAATGGGTCTGCCGGCCGCTGAATAACCCGCAGAAGCTGCAGTTCAACGCCTTCCAGGACAAGAACCCGCGCGGCTTCGGTCTGCTGCAGCTGGACCGCGATTTCTCCCATTACCAGGACGTGATGGGCTGGTATAACAAGCGCCCCAGCCTGTGGGTTGAGCCGCGTAACCAGTGGGGGAAAGGGGCGGTCAGCCTGATGGAGATCCCCACTACCGGCGAAACGCTGGATAATATCGTCTGCTTCTGGCAGCCGGAAAAAGCGGTGAAGGCGGGCGACGAACTGGACTTCCGCTACCGTCTCTACTGGAGCGCGCAGCCGCCGGTGAGCACCCCGCTGGCGCGTGTGCTCGCCACCCGCACCGGGATGGGGGGCTTCCCGGAAGGCTGGGCGCCGGGCGAGCACTATCCGGATAAGTGGGCGCGTCGTTTTGCCATCGACTTTGTCGGCGGCGATCTGAAGGCCGCCGCGCCGCGCGGTATTGAACCGGTGATCACCCTCTCCAGCGGGGAAGCGAAGCAGATTGAGATCCTCTACGTCGAGCCGTTCGATGGCTACCGGATCCTCTTCGACTGGTATCCGACCTCCGACTCGACCGACCCGGTGGAGATGCGCCTGTTCCTGCGCTGTCAGGGCGAAGCCATCAGCGAAACCTGGCTCTATCAGTACTTCCCGCCGGCGCCGGATAAACGTAACTACGTTGACGACCGGATCATGAAATAATCCCGTGACAGCCGCGGCCCGCAGGCAACCCCTGCGGGCCAGTAGAGAGCCCCATGACTACAGACATTCCCGCAGTACCTGAGACGATCCCGGTGACCGACGCACTGACGCTTATCGCGATTGATGAGCGCTACGTCAGCGATCTGCACCAGCTGGTGGTGAAAAACCGCCACTGGCTGCAGCAATCGCTCAACTGGCCCGCCGAAGTGAACAGCGAAGAGGAGACCCGCCGCCATGTGCAGGGTAACGTGATTCTGCATCAGCGGGATTACGCCAAAATGTTTTTGCTGTTTCTCGACCATCGACTCGTGGGCGTCCTGTCGTTCAACCAGATCGAGCCGCAGAACAAAACGGCCTATATCGGCTACTGGATCGATGAAGATCACCAGGGGCAGGGGCTGCTTTCCCGCTCCCTGCAGGCCTTTATCCACCATTATGCCCGCAGCGGGCTGGTGCGCCGGTTTGTGATCAAATGCCGGGTGGCCAATACCCGCAGTAACCAGGTGGCGTTGCGCAATGGGTTCGTTCTTGAAGGTTGCCTCAGGCAGGCCGAGTATCTGAACGGCAGCTATGACGATCAGAATATTTACGCGCGCATTATTGACCGCGACGAGGCGCTAGAGGGCGCCTAACAGCGGCGTGCGGGTGATGTGCTGCTGGCCGTCAAGCGTTTTCGGGCCGCGCAGATGAATGGCCTCTCCCTCCTGTGCGGCAATCTGCACCTCGTCATTGATGGAGACCTGGTGCTCAACGATCACATCGCCGATGATGACTGTCCGCCCCTGGATCAGCACATCGTCGTCGAGCAGAATCGGACCACCGCGCAGCTGCGCCTCGCCACCGACCATCGCCCGGTGCTTTAACAGGCAGTTGCCTTCAATCACCGCATTCTCCGCCACCTGCGAACTGTAGCGCACGGTGGGAATGGCATCCTCTCCGCGACCGGCGATCAGTCGCGCGTGACCATAAACCCGGGCGTTATCGCACACCCAGACGTCGTTTTCTTCGTTCCCCTCCAGTCTTGCCTGGTCGAACACTTCTGCGCGATGTTCGACAAAAGCGTGCTCGACAAAGGCATCGCCGTAGATTTGCGCCTGATGAAGAATACGCGAGGCGCTAACGGTGGCTCGCTGATAAATCTGCAGGACTTTGTCGCGATCGGCGGTCAGCCCGCGGGCGGCAATCACCTGGCAGTGCGGCAGGAGACGCGCCTCGTCGGCGAGGCGACAGTAACCGCGCACCAGACTATGATTAATCGTGACGTTGTCACTTATCTGCGCGTGATGGCTAATGTGCGAGGCATGAATGCATGCCCGTCCGCCGATGGCGGCCTCGTGGCTGACCACGCAGGGCCCGGTTAAGCGAGCGTCGTCGCGGATACTTGCCCCGGCGAAAACCACGCTGTTGGCATCGTAGATCCAGCACTCTCCCTGTTGGCTGAGAGCGCTTTCCGCGTCCACCCAACCGCCTTCGCTGCCTGCTTTGACGTCAGCGAAATCAATAAGCGCCACTATCTGGCGCAGGGTGACGCTCTGTTTGCCAGCCTCTTCCTGGTAACAATACTGCCGGGTCTGTTCGCTGAGACGATATTTACGCATTCCCGATCCTCATTACTTATGGTTAACATAAACATAGCAAAGATCGCCGTAGCGCGCGGGATAAGGTTCCTTTAAAATGCAACTTCAAATTAAATTGATATCATCAACAAAATGAAGAGCAAGCAAACGCCGCGGCAGGCGCTGAACCTGCCGGCAGGCTATTTTGGTATGGTGCTCGGCACCATCGGAATGGGCTTCGCCTGGCGCTACGCCAGCACGCTCTGGCCGGTTAGCCGCAGCATCGGCGATGGTCTGGTGATGCTGGCGATCGCGATGTGGGCGCTGCTCAGCATGGCGTTTATCAGCCGGGCAATTCGCTTTCCGGCGAGCGTGCTACGGGAGATGCGTCATCCGGTCAGCAGCAGCTTTGTCAGCCTGTTTCCGGCCACCACGCTGCTGGTGGCGATCGGGCTGGTGCCCTGGTGGCGACCGCTGGCGCTGGGATTGTTTGTGCCGGGGGTGGCGCTGCAGCTTGCCTATGCCGCCTGGCAAAGTGGCGGCTTGTGGCGGGGGACGCATCCTCACGAGGCCACCACGCCGGGACTCTATCTGCCCACGGTGGCCAATAATTTCATTAGCGCGATGGCCTGCGGCGCGCTGGGATTTACCGACGCCGGGCTGGTGTTCCTCGGCGCCGGGGTCTTCTCCTGGTTGAGCCTCGAGCCGGCGATCCTCCAGCGTCTGCGCAGCGCGGGCGAGCTGCCGACGCCGCTGCGCACCTCGCTGGGGATCCAACTGGCGCCTGCGCTGGTGGCCTGCAGCGCCTGGCTCAGCGTCAACGGTGGGGAAGCGGATACCTTCGCGAAGCTGCTGTTTGGTTACGGCCTGCTGCAGCTACTGTTCATGCTGCGCCTGATGCCCTGGTATCTTCGCCAGCCGTTCAATGCTTCCTTCTGGAGCTTCTCGTTCGGTATTTCCGCGCTGGCCACCACCGGCCTGCATCTCGGCCAGGCCAGGGCGGACGGCTTTTTTCACCATCTGGCAATGCCGCTGTTTATTTTTAGCAATCTGGTTGTCGGCCTGCTGTTACTGCGCACAATTTTGCTGTTGGTGAGCGGGAAACTGCTGGTACAGGTCGACCGGGAAACACTCCTGAATAAGAAGGAAGGATCATGACAACGCGTGACGCGGATTATTTTAGTGATAAATATGGCCTGACACGCACCCATTCCGAGGTGCTGCATGCTGCGACAGTGGTGCCGCCGGGGCGGGCGCTGGATCTGGGCTGTGGCAACGGGCGTAACAGCCTTTATCTGGCGGCGAACGGATTCACGGTGACGGCGTGGGATAAAAATCCGGTGAGCATCAATAATCTGGAAAGTATTCGCGCTGCCGAGGCGCTGGAAAATCTCCGCACCGCGGTAAAAGACCTCAATAGCCTGACCTTTGATGGGGAATATGACCTGATCCTCTCCACCGTGGTGATGATGTTCCTGGAGCCTGACACCATCCCGGGCCTGATCGCCAATATGCAGCGCTGCACCGCTGCCGGCGGCTTTAACCTGATTGTGGCGGCAATGGATACCGAAGACTATCCCTGCACCGTCGGCTTCCCGTTTGCCTTTAAACCCGATGAGCTTCGTGATTATTACCAGGGCTGGGAGCTGCTGAAATACAATGAGGACGTCGGCGAGCTGCATCGCACCGACGCCAACGGCAATCGCATCAAACTGCGCTTCGCCACCCTGTTGGCGCGCAAGCCTGCCTGATACGCGGCGGCGTGGGAAGCTGAGCATGGCCCGCGCCGCATTCCCCGCCAAAGCGTGGGCAAGACAGAGATCCGTTGCGGCGAAAATGAGCCTGGAAAACCGCGCAATACGCTTTTTAAGTGATTATTTAATAACGTAATGTTCATCCTATCAATATTTATAAATCTTCCTTGACGAAGCCCTTTTTTTGTCACAAAACTAGTGGGTCCTATTTGCTATAACGTCTGCCGAAAAAAAACTGCATTTACAGGGATCTCTCTATGCGTACTCGCGTTTTACTGAAAGTCGCCGCTCTGGCGGGAATATTGGCGTTGACCGGCTGTGCGGCGAAAGTGGCGCAACCGAATCAGTATTCGGGCTTCTTAAAAGATTATTCCAACCTGAAAGAAACGACCTCTGCCTCCGGCAAGCCGGAGCTGCGCTGGATCGATCCGAACTTCAATCCAGCCAACTATGACAATATCGTTTATCACCCGGTGACCTACTATCCGGTACCGAAGCCGACCACCCAGGTAGGGGAAAAGGCGCTGCAGGATATTCTTAACTACACCAACAAAGAGCTGAAACAGGCTATTTCCGAGCGTAAACCGCTGGCCACTACCGCCGGCAAACGCAGCCTCATCTTCCGCGGGGCGATCACCGGGGTGGACTCCAGCAAAGAGGGGCTGCAGTTCTATGAAGTGATCCCGGTTGCTATGATTGTCGCCGGCACCCAGGCCGCCACCGGCCATCGTACCATGGACACCGATCTGTACTTTGAGGCGGAGGTCATTGACGCCAGCACCAATAAGCCGGTGATCAAGGTTGTTCGTAAAGGGGAAGGCAAAACCCTGGCGAATGAGAATACGCCGCTGACCGTCGATACCCTGAAGCAGGTGATCGATGATATGGCGGTCGACGCCGTCAAATTCGATTCCTCTCAGCGTTAATCGTGCCAGCGCCGTCTGACGACGGCGCTGTTTCTCTTCTGTCTCCTCAGGCCAGCCTTCGGCGCAGCAGCAGCTGTTCCGGTTTGGCAAACATCACCAGGTTACCCAGCAGGATCAGCGCCAGCCCGATCACGGCGTTGCTGTGCCAGACATACCCTTCATAGACGGTGGAAATGGATAACGCCACCAGCGGAAACAGCAGCGTACTGTAGGCGGCTTTGCTGGCGCCGATGCGCCCCACGAGAGTGAAATAGGCCCCAAAGGCGATCACTGAGCCGAACAGCGCCAGGTAAAGCAGGGCGCCAAGGTAGCTGACGGTCCACTCCGGCATAAAATTATCGCCACGTAGCAGGGCGATCGCGCCCATCACCAGCGTCCCGTAGAGCATCGCCCAACTGTTGGTGGTGAGGGTTTCCAGCCCTCGCCGCTGGTGGCGAATGCTGAACATATTGCCCAGTGAAAAGCCGTAGGTACCCAGGGCGCTCAGACCGATCCCCCACAGCAGCGAGGCGTTTAGCCCATTGGCCAGCAGGTCATCCCAGAACAGGGTGACGATACCGGCGAGGCCCAGCGCGGCGGCGGCCCAGAAGCGGCCCGGCGGCTGCTGGCGAAAAAAAAGAAAGCTGTTAATGGCGTTAAACAGTACGGCCATGGAAAAGATCACCGATTCCAGACCGGTGTTGATCCAGGCCGCGGCAGTATAAAAACACCAGAAATTGAAGCAGAAGACGCAGCAGCCCTGCAGCAGGCAGCAAAAGTGATCTTTCGCGCCCAGCGGCCGTAGCCGTCGCGTGACAAGCAGAATCGTCAGCATCGTGATGCTGGCCACGGCAAAGCGCCAAAAAATGGATACCGGCGCCGCCACCGGCCCTTGTTGTAAAAAAATCGCAATCCACGTTGTCCCCCAGATCACGACAACGAGTGCATAAAGTAATGCGTTCACCCTGACTCTCCTCTGCTTGTTGAAGGGAGGAGTATGCCGCCTGTCGCAACCGGCAGCTTTCACCCGCTTGTTGTCGGCTTGCAAATTCTTGCGCTTATTTGTCATTCGCCTGCGGTGAGGACTGGAAACCGCGCCGGAGTCTCCCTAGACTAGAGCTTTTACGGGCAGATGCGTGAAGGCAATGGGTTACGGGACGTTTGAAACATTACGGCGACAGAACGCGGTGCTGCGGGGCACGGTGGAGCTGAATTCCGGAATTCAACTGGCCGCCTGGTACAACAATTGCGACACCGTGACGGTGCGCAGCGATCACCATACGTTGAGCCTGTACGTCGCCGATGGCTATGAAAGCTATCAAAAGACGCCGCACGGCTGGAAAAATGGCGGCGGCCCGGATCGCTTTTGTCTGATGCCGAAAGGGGATGAGAGCGTCTGGGATATCCGCGGCGATCTGTCTTTTGTGCATCTCTACTGTACCGATGAGCACCTGCGCCGCGTCGGCGAAGAGGTGTGGGATCGTAGCCCGGCAAACTTCACCCTGCAGGAAAAAACCTTCGCCAGCGATGACAAAATCACCGCGGTGTACCGCCAGTTTTTACTGGCCAATGACTGGCGACAGCCGGCGAACCAGTTGACCCTCAGCGCCGCCAGCAGCTTACTGCTCACCCATCTGATCCAGCACTACTCCACCGTGCAGTGGCGTTTGCCGACGGTCACCGGAGGGCTGGCGCCGGGCGTGAAGCGTCACGTGCTGGCCTGGATCGATGCCCACCTCGATCAGCCGCTGACCCTGGCCGACCTGGCGCAGCAGGCGGGACTCAGTGAGTTCCATTTTGCCCGCATGTTCCGCCAGTCGTTGAATATGGCCCCGCATCAATATGTGATGCAGCAGCGAATGGCCAGGGCGCAAAATCTGCTCTGCCACAGCGCGCTGCCGTTAACGGAGATTGCGCTGGTCTGCGGCTTCAGCTCCGCCAGCCATTTCAGCCATCGGGTGAAAGCGGCCACCGGCCTGACGCCGTCCCAGCTAAGGGCGGCGCAGCGCGGATAACACGCCATAGCTTACCCCACCAAGCACCACGCCCCAGAAGGCCGAACCAATTCCCGCCAGCGTCACGCCGCTGGCGGTGACCAGAAAGGTCAGTACTGCCGCATCGCGTTCACTGGCCTGATGTACCGCCTGAAACAGGCTGCCGCCGATGGTGCCGAGCAGCGCCAGGCCGGCCAGCATCTGGATCCACGCCGCGGGTAAAGCCGACATCAGGGCGGTGATCGACCCGCCGAACAGACCCGCCAGCAGATAAAAACCGCCTGCGGCCATGGCCGCCAGCCAGCGCTGTTGCGGATCCGGGTGCGCCTCCGGACTCTGGCAAATCGCAGCGGTGATCGCCGCGATGCAGATGGAGTAGACCCCAAACGGCGCCAGCAACAACGCCAGACCTCCACAGGCGACGAGCAGTGCCGATACCGGTACGGTGTAGCCGGATGCCTGCAGCGTGGCGAACCCGGGGGCGTTCTGCGAGGCCATGGTGACGAGGAAAAACGGCAGGCCGACACTGAGCAGCAGCGCCGGGGTAAACTGCGGCGCGATCCACTCTGGTGCCGCGAAGGCCAGCGGTACGGCCGTCCTGGCGACGTCCCCGGAGGCCGCCGCGATCAGCGCCCCCACCACCAGCGCGGCGACTACCGCGAAGCGGGGCCACAGCGCTTTACAGAGAAGCCAGGCGGCGAGCATGCCGCCGCACAGCAGCAGATGGTCCTGTAAGCCGGCGAAGGCCTGCAAACCGAAACGCAGCAGGATCCCGGCCAGCATCGCGGCGGCCAGTGAATGGGGAATGATCTTCATCAGCCGGGCAAACAGGCCCGTCACGCCGCAAAGGACGATCAGCGCGTTGGCAAAGATAAACACCCCCACGGCCTCGGCGAGGGTGACTCCCTGTAGACCGCTGACCAGCAGCGCGGCGCCCGGCGTTGACCAGGCGGTGAGCACAGGAACTTTACGCCAGCCGCTCAGCGCAAGGGTGCTGATACCCATGGCGAGGCCAAGGGCCGTCATCCAGCCGGCGATCTGCCCGGGGGTAGCGCCAGCAGACGCAGCAGCCTGCCAGATAATGGCGGCTGAACTGGCGTAGCCCACCAGTACAGCGACGAAACCCGCCAACAGAGTGGGAAGAGGAAGGGTAAACGAGCGCATAGGATTCTCTTGTGCGTTATAACATACAAATACTCTATCACTGTGCGTTATAGCGCACAAGGTGCGGATGTGGAGAGCGTAAGACACCTGTTCTCACGGTGATATGCCGAGAAACGCCCTGTAGAATCAGGCAAATGGGGATATACTCTTGCCTGTACAAGTCAGGAGGTAGGATGAATATTGCGCAACATCTGGCGGCAACGCTCAAAACCCTGCGCCAGCAGCGTGGCTGGAGTCTCTCGCGTCTGGCAGAAGAGACGGGGGTGTCGAAAGCCATGCTGGGGCAGATTGAGCGTAATGAATCGAGCCCGACGGTGGCGACGCTGTGGAAGATTGCCACCGGGCTGAACGTGCCGTTTTCGGCGTTTATCGTTCCGGACGCCAGCGCAGCGCCTTCCGCTTTTGATCCGCAGCAGCAGGCGATGGTGGTGACCCCGGTCTTCCCGTGGGACCCGGAGCTGCGCTTTGACCATTTTTCGATAACCCTTGCCCCCGGCGCGTTGAGCGAATCGACGCCGCATGAGAAAGGGGTGATTGAACATGTGGTGGTGATTAGCGGCGCCCTGGATCTCTGTTTACAGGGGGAGTGGCATTTACTGCAGCCAGGGGAGGGACGGCGCTTCGCCGGCGATGAGGCGCATGCGTATCGTAACCGCGGCGTTCAGGCGGCCCATTTCCATTCTCTTATCCATTATCCAAAAGAAAAAACCGCGGGCGAACCCGCGGCCAGACAAGATGACTGATGATAACCACTCACAACGTGACGAGGAAAATCCGGAATACGAGATGACAGTACGCTGCGCGAGGATGTGAAGGAACTATCTTTTCCGTCAATACTTTGCTGAAAAATGAAAATTCGTCGTCGCGCGACGGTGGAAAAGGTTTTCGTCTGTACCCGGTTCTGACTACAATAGCCGCCATTTCGACCCCCTTATACTGGATAACAACACGCGTATGCGCCTGCACAATCATCGTCTTGAACTTCTTAGTCCTGCCCGCGACGCCGGTATCGCTCGCGAAGCGATCCTCCACGGCGCCGACGCCGTTTATATCGGTGGGCCTGACTTTGGCGCTCGTCACAATGCCAGCAACAGCCTGAGCGACATCGCCGGTCTGGTGCCTTTTGCCCATCGCTATGGCGCCAAAATCTTTGTCACGCTGAACACCATTCTGCATGATGATGAGCTGGAGCCGGCGCAGCGGCTGATTACCGATCTTTATGAGGCGGGCGTTGACGCGCTGATTGTGCAGGATATGGGGATCATGGAGCTGGATCTGCCGCCGATTGAGCTGCACGCCAGTACCCAGTGTGATATCCGCAGCGTGGAAAAAGCAAAATTTCTCTCCGACGCCGGCTTCAGCCAGATCGTGCTGGCGCGTGAACTGAATCTCAGTCAGATCAAAGCCATTTACGAGCATACCGACGCCACCATTGAATTCTTTATTCATGGCGCGCTGTGCGTGGCCTATTCCGGGCAGTGCAACATTTCGCACGCCCAGACCGGACGTAGCGCCAACCGGGGCGACTGCTCGCAGGCTTGCCGCCTGCCGTATACCCTGAAAGACGATCAGGGACGGGTGGTGGCATATGAAAAACATCTCCTGTCGATGAAGGACAACGATCAGACCGCCAACCTGGCGGCGCTGATCGACGCCGGGGTACGTTCCTTCAAAATTGAAGGCCGTTACAAAGACATGAGTTATGTGAAAAACATCACTGCGCACTACCGTCAAATGCTGGATGCCATTATCGAAGACCGCGGCGACCTGGCGCGCGCCTCGGCAGGGCGCACCGAGCACTTTTTTATTCCGTCTACCGATAAAACCTTCCACCGCGGCAGCACCGATTACTTCGTCAATGCCCGTAAAGGCGACATCGGCGCCTTTGATTCGCCGAAATTTATCGGGCTGCCGGTGGGCGAAGTCTTGAAGGTGGGGAAAGACCATCTTGATGTCGAAGTGAGCGAACCGTTAACCAACGGCGATGGCCTTAACGTGATGATCAAGCGTGAAGTGGTGGGCTTCCGTGCCAATACGGTGGAGAAAACCGGCGAAAATCGCTATCGGGTGTGGCCGAACGAGATGCCGGCGGATCTGCATAAAGCGCGTCCGCACCAGGCGCTCAACCGTAACCTCGATCACAACTGGCAGCAGGCGCTGCTGAAGACCTCCAGCGAACGCCGCATCGCCGTGGACGTTACGCTGAGCGGCTGGCAGGAACAGCTGGTTCTGACCATGACCTGTGAAGATGGCGTCAGCGTGACCCATACTCTCGACGGAGCGTTCGCCGAAGCCAATCAGGCAGAAAAAGCGCTGGCCAATTTGCGTGACGGCGTCACAAAACTGGGGCAGACCATTTACTACCCACGCGACGTGCAGGTCAACCTGCCGCCGCTGTTTGTCCCCAACAGCCTGCTCAACCAGCTGCGTCGTGAAACGGCTGAAATGCTGGACGAAGCGCGCCTCAACGCCTGGCAACGCGGCACCCGCAAGCCGGTCTCCGTACCGCCGCCGGTCTATCCGGAGACCCATCTCTCCTTCCTCGCCAACGTCTATAACCATAAGGCGCGGGCCTTTTACCAGCGCTATGGCGTGCAGCTGATTGACGCCGCCTATGAAGCGCACGAAGAGAAGGGCGATGTGCCGGTGATGATCACCAAACACTGCCTGCGGTTTGCGTTTAATCTTTGTCCGAAACAGGCGAAAGGCTCCATCAAGAGCTGGAAAGCCACGCCGATGCAGCTGATCCACGGCGATGAAGTGCTGACCCTGAAGTTTGACTGTCGCCCGTGCGAAATGCATGTCGTCGGGAAGATTAAAAACCACATCCTCAAAATGCCGCTTCCCGGGAGCATCGTCGCCTCCGTCAGCCCGGATGAGCTGATGAAGACCCTGCCGAAGCGCAAAGGAGCCTGATCCAGCGCGACGCTACGGGTAATGCGGCGCCCGCGGTTTGCGGGCATCCTGCCAGCGGTGATGCTCGTTCAGATCGGCGGCGGCCTCCTCGCACTGGCTGCGAAGCTCGTCGCTGTCCGCCTCGTGCAGCAGCTGCTGTTCGAGGCTCTGCACCGGAAAGTAATCGTGCCCCTGGCGGTGGGCCAGCAGATGTCCTGAAAACAGCGCGCACAGCAACAGCAGCGCGCTCATGCTTCTCCTCAACATACCTTTACTCTGCGAATCAATGGGGTGGGCTTACTATGCCAGGCGTTGTGCAGGTTTTTTTCTCGGCTTCTCAAAGAAGGGCAAGAGTTTGTCAATGTCAGCTGAAAGAAGGTGAAAAAAAGCCTGGCGCAGAAGGCCAGGCCTGAGGGGTTATGCTTTTGGCGGCAGCGGTTTCCCGCTGTGCTCGCCGCCTTTTGGTGGCTGCTTGCCGTCACGCTGCGGCTGTTTGCCATCATGCTGCGGCTGTTTGCCATCTCGTTGTGGCTGCTTGCCGTTGTGTTGCGCTTGCTTACCATCGTGTTGGCCGTTTTTCGCCGGCGGTTTACCCTGATGCTGCGCGCCTTTTTCTGGCGGCGGTGGCGGGTTGTCGGCAGCGAACGCCCATGACGATATTCCCAGCGTCATCACGGCGGACAGTAAAGCTAACTTCTTCATAGCAATATCCTTTCTTCTGATGTATCGCCGTATTTCATCAGGCAAAAGTGAAGATAAGATGGAGAAATCCCTTTTCGGACTTCTCTGCATCCCACTCAGACTTTTAGCCCTGCGGCGTTCATCAGCAGGCGAAACAGCAGGCTGATGGCGGCCAGCGTCAGTACGCTGCCTCCCCAGAGCGCGATCAGCCACAGCAGACGTTTAGGCCAGGCAGTATGCATCAGTGATATCCCTCCCCGGGCTGAACTTTGCCGCGGAACACGTAATAGCTCCAGCAGGTGTAGCCAAGAATGACCGGAATAATCAGCAGTGCGCCCACCAGCATAAAGCCCTGGCTTTGCGGGGGAGCGGCAGCCTGCCACAGCGTGATGGCCGGCGGGATAATATGCGGCCAGATGCTGATCCCCAGTCCGCTAAAGCCGAGAAAGACCAGGCCCAGCGTCAGCGTGAAGGGCGAAACATGGCGGTCGCGCTGATGCAGCGTACGCCACAGCCAGCCGCTGATGAGGATCACCAGCAGCGGCACCGGCAGCAGGAAATAGAGATTCGGCAGGCTGAACCAGCGGGCGGCAATTGCCGGGTGCGCCAGCGGAGTCCACAGGCTGATGACGGCAAACACCGCCAGCAGGGCAACCAGCAGCTGCCGCGATGCGCTTCGCATCCGCTGCTGCAGCGCGCCTTCGCTTTTCATCACCAGCCAGGTGGCGCCGAGCAGCGCATAGGCCACGCACAGCCCGAGTCCGCAAAACAGGCTGAACGGGGTCAGCCAGTCAAACATGCCGCCGCTGAAGGCGCGACCGCTGACGGTGAAACCGTTGATCACCGCCCCGACCACCACGCCCTGGCTGAAGGTCGCCAGCAAGGAACCGCCAAAAAAGGCACGGTCCCAGAAGGGTCGGTGCGACGGGGTGGCCTGGAAGCGAAACTCAAAGGCGACGCCGCGAAAAATCAGGCCGATCAGCATCAGGGTCAGGGGGATCGACAGGGCGTCGATTATCACCGCGTAGGCGAGGGGAAAAGCGCCAAACAGACCAGCGCCGCCCAGTACCAGCCAGGTCTCATTGCCATCCCACACCGGGGCGACGCTGTTGACCATTACGTCGCGCTCGGTGCTGCCCCGTACTGTGCCGAACAACATCCCGATGCCCAGATCAAAGCCATCCATGACAATGTACATCAGCGTGGCAAAGACGATAATCACGAACCAAATCACCGATAATTCGATACCCATTAGCGGGACTCCTTCTGCAGATAACCTTCAGTGGCGGCGGAAAGCGGGCGGGCTGGCGTACCGGTTGTCGCGGGCTGCACCTCCTGCGGCCCCTTGCGGATCAGGCGCAGCATATAGCTGTAGCCGACGCCGAAGACGGCGCTGTAGACCACGATAAAGGTCAATAAACTGACCGACATATGCAGATCGCCGTGGGCGGAAACGGCGTCTGCAGTGCGCTGAACGCCATACACCACCCATGGCTGACGGCCCACTTCGGTGGTTACCCAGCCAGCGAGAATAGCAATCAGTCCTGAAGGGCCCATCCATAGCGCAAAGCGCAGAAATGGCCGGGAATGGTACAGTCGGCCGCCGCGACGCAGCCACAGGGCCAGTACGCCGAGCAGGAGCATTAGCATGCCAAGACCGGCCATCAGGCGAAACGACCAGAACACCACGGTAGCGTTCGGGCGATCCTCAGGAGCGAACTCCTTCAACGCCGGCACCTGTTTATCAAGGCTGTGGGTGAGGATCAGGCTGCCCAGGGCCGGGATCTCAAGCCCGTAGCGGGTGCGCTCCTGCGCCATATCAGGCCAGCCAAACAGCAGCAACGGCGTTGCCTCGCCCGGCGGGTTTTCCCAGTGGCCCTCAATGGCGGCTATTTTCGCCGGCTGGTGTTTCAGGGTATTCAGACCATGCATATCGCCGATCAGCGCCTGGACGGGGGCGACCAGCAGCGTCATCCAGAGCGCCATCGAGAACATCTTACGGATCGCCGGCGACTGATTGCCGCGCAGCAGATGCCAGGCCGCCGAGGCGCCGACAAACAGCGCGCTACTGAGAAACGCCGCCACTGTCATATGCAGTAAGCGGTAGGGGAACGACGGGTTAAAGATCACTGCCAGCCAGTCGACGGGCACCACCTGGCCGTCAACGATCTCAAACCCCTGCGGGGTCTGCATCCAGCTGTTGGAGGCGAGGATCCAGAAGGTCGAGATGATGGTGCCCAGCGCCACCATGCAGGTGGCGAAAAAATGCAGCCCCGGCCCTACGCGGTTCCAGCCGAAGAGCATCACCCCGAGAAAGCCCGCTTCCAGAAAGAACGCTGTCAGGACTTCATAGGTCAGCAGGGGGCCGGTAATGCTCCCCGCGAACTGAGAGAAACCGCTCCAGTTGGTGCCGAACTGATAGGCCATCACCAGCCCGGAAACCACCCCCATGCCGAAGTTGACGGCGAAGATTTTCGACCAGAAGTGGGCTTTGTTGAATAAATAAGATTTCTTGCGAACGACCCTGTAGCTGGCTGGATTTTCAGGCAATACGCACGCTTTCTGGCATCCCAGCCTTTGTCATCCTGTTCAACGCACGCACCATGGCCATAGCTTCCGCTACCTGACCATCGTAGTCACGCAGCGTCAGTGAATCTCCCAACAACTGCTTCATTCTGTACATTGCCGTTTCCGCTATCGAGCGACGGTTATATTCCGTTGTCCATTTCCACCGTGCATTGCTTCCGCTCAGCCGCTGATTAGCAACGGCACGGTTGCGGTCTGCGTACTCACCGGGCCAGTAACCTGCTCCTTTTCGGGGAGGAATAAGCGCGCTGATTTTTTTGCGGCGCAGTTCATCGTGACAGAGCCGGGTATCGTAAGCCCCGTCTGCCGCGGCTGCCCTGATTTTTCTGTGAGTCTGCCGGATAAGGCCCGGGAAGGCTTCTGAGTCCGTGACGTTATTCAGCGACAGGTCTGCACAGACAACTTCATGTGTGTTGCTGTCAACAGCAAGATGCAACTTTCGCCAGATACGACGGCGCTCTTTGCCGTGCTTTCTGACTTTCCATTCGCCTTCACCAAAGACCTTCAGCCCGGTGGAATCAATCACCAGGTGTGCGATTTCACCCCGGGTGGACGTTTTGAAACTGACATTAACCGACTTTGCCCGCTTACTGACACTGGTGTAATCCGGGCAGCGCAACGGAACGTTCATCAGGGCAAAAATGGAATCAATAAAACCCTGCGCAGCCCGCAGGGTCAGCCGGAATACGCGTTTAATCACCAGAACGGTGGTGATGGCGAGATCAGAATAGCGCTGGGGCCTTCCTCGTGATGAAGGCGTTGCCGACTCATACCAGGCCTGAATCGCCTCATCATCCAGCCAGAAAGTGAGGGAGCCACGGTTGATGAGAGCTTTGTTGTAGGTGGACCAGTTGGTGATTCTGAACTTTTGCTTTGCCACGGAATGGTCTGTGTTGTCGGGAGGATGCGTGATCTGATCCTTCAACTCAGCAAAAGTTCGATTTATTCAACAAAGCCCCAGAAGTGGTACAGCGAACGCCAGGTGGGATTTTTGCTTTTTAGCCACAGACCTTCGAGTACCGCCAGGTAGCTGGCCAGCCCAATAGTAATGGCGGGAAAGATAATATGAAATGAGACCGTAAAGGCGAATTGAATTCGCGCAAGATGGAATGCATCAAGACCGAACATGCAGGACTCCACTACAAAATTGATTCAGCGCAATTTTAGGCAGGGTGGTGGCTGGGGGGCAGAGGCAGTCGCGCCATTTTTTATCATAACAGTTGGCCTCTGTTATGATTTTTCACCTCGCGTCCCAATCATCGGCCGGTACGAATAAATACCGATGGGGTGGGTCGCTTAACCAACAGACCAGCGGAGATTTGGCCGTTATCCCGGGAGCGGTTGATCGGCGGACTCGGCCGCCGGCACGGCACTGTTTCTGGCCGGAATAATATATCCCGAACATCACGCGTTACTGTATTAATTCTTGCGATAATGCACAACGAGTTTTAGCGTCATTTATTCTCACGCATTAGTATGAGAATAAGTAAAAACGCTGAGCGGGTTAATCGTAAATTAAATAATAATAAATTGTCGACTCCGTGGGTAATTTGTACTGTATGCGCTCGGGAATAAATAAAAAGGAATGCCCATGTCTGAAAAAGGATTACAGAGTTTGTGCATTACGCTCGGCGTGATGATTATCTTCTGGTTTGCGTTAATCTCACTATTCTGGGTGGTGATATTTTAAACCTATCCCGTGCTGTGACGGGACGCGACTGCCGCTGCAGATATAACAGTTACAGCAAACTATGATTTTTTTATAACTGATATATGATAATGGGAGGTTATCGTACGGGGACGGCCGCAATGAAAAAGTATCAACAGCTGGCGCAACAGCTGACCGAACAGATCGCGCTTGGCGTCTGGTTGCCTGGCGATCGGCTGCCGTCGCTGCGCGAGCAGGTGATCAGCAGCGGCATGAGCTTTATGACCGTCAGCCATGCCTATCAGCTGCTGGAAAGCCAGGGGCGCATCGTCGCCCGTCCGCAGTCGGGTTATTATGTCGCCCCTCAGCCGGTGAAGCTTAGACAGCCGGCGCCGCCTGCCCAGGTGACCCGCGATGAAGCTGTCGATATCAATACCTATATCTTTGAGGTGCTACAGGCCAGCCGCCAGGCGTCGATGCTGCCCTTTGCCTCGGCCTTTCCGGACCCGCGTCTCTTCCCGCTGCAGCAGCTTAACCGCTCGCTGGCGCAGGTGAGCAAAACCGCCACCGCCATGAGCGTCATTGAGAACCTGCCGCCGGGCAATGCGGAGTTGCGGCACGCCATTGCCCGACGCTATGCCCTGCAGGGGATGAACATCTCGCCGGATGAGATCGTCATTACCGCCGGGGCGCTGGAGGCGCTTAACCTCAGTCTGCAGGCGGTGACCGAGCCGGGCGACTGGGTGGTGGTGGAAAACCCCTGTTTCTACGGCGCCCTGCAGGCGCTGGAGAGGCTGCGCCTGAAGGCGCTGTCGGTGGCGACCGACGTCAAAGAGGGCATTGACCTGACGGCGCTGGAAGCGGCCCTGCAAAATTACCCGGTCAAGGCCTGCTGGCTAATGACTAACGGACAAAACCCGCTCGGCTTCACCCTTAGCGCCGAAAAAAAAGCGGCGCTGGTGGCGCTGCTGGCGCGCTATAACGTGATGCTGATAGAAGATGATGTCTACAGCGAGCTTTACTTTGGTCGCGAGAAACCGTTACCAGCGAAATACTGGGACCATCAGGATATGACGCTGCACTGCAGCTCATTTTCAAAATGTCTGGTGCCCGGGTTTCGTATCGGCTGGGTGGCGGCCGGCAAACAGGCGCGGCGGATCCAGCAACTGCAGCTGATGAGTACGCTCTCCACCAGCTCGCCGATGCAGCTAGCCCTGGTGGATTATCTGTCCACCAAGCGCTATGACGCCCACCTGCGCCGTTTGCGCCGCCAGCTGGCGGAGCGTAAACAGCTGGCCTGGCAGGCGCTGCTGCGCCATCTGCCGCCAGAGGTTATCGTCCACCACAGCGACAGCGGCTACTTTCTGTGGATTGAGCTGCCGGAAGGGGCCGACGCCAGTGAGCTAAGCGCCCGGGCGCTGGCCTCGCACATCAGCATTGCCCCAGGAAAAATGTTCTCCACCTCCGCCAGCTGGACCTCGTTTTTCCGTTTTAATACCGCCTGGGGCTGGGGGGAACGCGAAGAGCAGGGGGTGAGGCGGTTGGGTGAACTTATTCGTGAGCAGCTTACCTGACGACTCAGGCTATTTTCCGTCGCCATAAACTCTCGACAAAAATAAACGCGGGTGAGTTTTTATTGAGGCCGGTCATTATTTTACCGGCGCTCATCATAGGAAATACGCATACCCCTCCTTTTTCTCTAACTCGTTGTCTATAATCCATAAAGTCCTGCTTGTGTTGGCGATTTTTGCGTAATGCGTCCCGGGTCACAACCTGAATAAATTCCCCAGGGGGCGTTAATCCGCTGACTACCCTTATTTCAGGAGATATTTTTACGGCACGGCTGCCGCTAATTACCTTGTGACAGGAGTAACACCTGATGAGCAAAAAATTTGCCCGTTGCAGCCTTTATGTGCTGAGCATGGCCTGTTTGACCGTGCAGGCGGCAGAGCCACTCACCTCGCTGGATAAACCGGAAGGGCGGCTCGATATTATTGCCTGGCCGGGGTATATCGAACGCGGCCAGACAGACAAGCAGTACGACTGGGTCACTCAGTTTGAAAAAGAGACCGGGTGTCAGGTTAATGTCAAAACCGCCGCTACCTCTGACGAGATGGTCAGCCTGATGGCCAAGGGGGGCTACGATCTGGTGACCGCGTCGGGCGATGCCTCGCTGCGTCTGATCATGGGCAAACGCGTTCAGCCGATTAATACCGCGCTGATTGCCGGCTGGCGCACCCTCGATCCACGCATTGCGCAAGGGGCATGGTTTAACGTCGGCGGTAAAGCCTACGGCACGCCGTATCAGTGGGGGCCGAACCTGCTGATGTACAACACCCGTGTATTCCCGACGCCGCCGGACAGCTGGAGCGTGGTCTTCGTTAAACAGAACCTGCCGGACGGCAAAACCAATCAGGGACGCGTGCAGGCCTATGATGGCCCGATCTATATCGCTGACGCCGCGCTGTTTGTCAAAGCCACCCAGCCGCAGCTGGGGATCGAAGATCCCTATCAACTGACCGAAACCCAGTATAACGCGGTGCTGAAAGTACTGCGCGACCAGCAGCCGCTGATCCATCGCTACTGGCATGACGCCACCGTACAGATGAACGACTTCAAAAACGAAGGGGTGGCCGCCTCCAGCTCGTGGCCCTATCAGGCCAACGGCCTGAAGGCTGAAGGCCAGCCCATCGCCACCGTGTTTCCGAAGGAGGGGGTGACCGGCTGGGCGGATACCACCATGTTGCACAGCGAAGCGAAGCATCCGGTCTGCGCCTACAAATGGATGAACTGGTCGCTCACGCCGAAGGTGCAGGGCGATGTGGCGGCGTGGTTCGGCTCGCTCCCGGTGGTGCCAGAGGGGTGTAAAGCCAGCGCGCTGCTCGGTGACAAAGGCTGTGAAACCAACGGCTATGACCAGTTTACCCGGATCCATTTCTGGAAAACGCCGGTTGCCGAAGGCGGGAAATACGTACCCTACAGCAGATGGACTCAGGACTATATTGCGATAATGGGCGGCCGCTAAGGACGGGAGGCAGACAATGACGTACGCGGTCGAGTTTCAGAATGTATCGCGCTTGTACGGCGATGTGCGGGCCGTAGATGGGGTTAGCATAGGCATTCGCGATGGTGAATTTTTCTCAATGCTGGGCCCCTCCGGTTCGGGCAAAACCACCTGCCTGCGGCTGATTGCCGGTTTCGAGCAGCTCTCCGGCGGCACCATCCGTATTTTCGGTCAGCCGGCCAGCGAACTGCCGCCCTGGCAGCGGGATGTGAATACGGTGTTCCAGGACTATGCGCTGTTTCCCCATATGTCGATCCTCGACAACGTCGCCTACGGCCTGATGGTCAAAGGCATGGCGAAGAAAGCGCGCCATGCCCGCGCCCAGGAAGCGCTGGAAAAGGTGGCCCTTGGCTTTGCTCATCATCGTAAGCCTTCTCAGCTCTCCGGCGGCCAGCGGCAGCGGGTCGCTATTGCCCGGGCGCTGGTGAACCAGCCGCGGGTGCTGCTGCTCGATGAGCCGCTGGGTGCGCTGGATTTGAAGTTGCGCGAGCAGATGCAGGTGGAGCTGAAAAAGCTGCAGCAGTCGCTGGGGATAACTTTTATCTTCGTGACCCACGACCAGAGCGAAGCGTTGTCGATGTCAGACCGCGTGGCGGTGTTTAACAATGGGCGCATCGAACAGGTGGATGCGCCGCAGGATCTCTATCTGCATCCGAAGACCGCGTTTGTCGCTGGCTTTGTCGGCACCGCCAACGTTTTTGAAGCCGAGGCGGCCCGGCGATTGTGCGGCATGCCGGGTAGCTGGTCGCTGCGTCCGGAGCATGTTCGCCTGCAGGGCGGCGGCGAGGTTCAGGTTCAGGGCGTAGTGCAGGCGGTACAGTATCAGGGGGCGGCGACGCGGATTGAGCTCAGGCTGGCGGAGGGGGACAAGCTGCTGGTCAGCCAGGCGAATATCGATGGCGCGGCGGCAGCCAGCGCCCCGCGAATGGGGCAAACGGTGCTGGCGTCATGGTCGCGGTCGGCGATGACCCCGCTGGAAAGCGGAGGCTGAGATGACCATGGCGATGATTCCTGCGCAGGCCGGGCGCGTATCCGGGATCTTCTGGCGTCGGCCAGCATTGGGCCTGTTTTTACTGCTGCTCGGGCCGCTGATGTGGTTTGGTATCGTCTATCTGGGATCGCTCCTGACCCTGCTGTGGCAGAGTATTTATACCTTTGACGACTTCACCATGTCGGTGACCAGCGACTTTACGCTGGCCAACCTGCGGGCGCTGTTCAATCCCGCCAATTACGACATTATTGTCCGTACCCTGGTAATGGCCCTGAGTGTGACGCTCGCCAGCGCCATGCTGGCGCTGCCGATGGCCTGGTACATGGCTCGCTATACCAGCGGCAAAATGAAGGCTTTCTTTTATATCGCTGTGATGCTGCCGATGTGGGCCAGCTATATCGTCAAAGCCTACGCGTGGGTACTGCTGCTGGCCAAAGATGGTGTGGCGCAGTGGTTTCTGGGCCATCTTGGACTGGAAGGGGCGCTGAATGCGCTTCTGACCGTCCCGGCGATCGGCGGCAACACCTTGTCCACCTCCGGGCTGGGACGCTTTCTGGTGTTCGTCTACATCTGGCTGCCGTTTATGATCCTGCCGGTGCAGGCGGCGCTGGAGCGCATTCCGGGCTCCTTGCTGCAGGCGTCGGCCGATCTTGGCGCCGGGCCACGACAGACCTTCCGCTATGTGGTTCTGCCGCTGGCTATCCCTGGTATTGCCGCCGGATCGATTTTCACCTTCTCGCTGACGCTGGGCGACTTTATCGTGCCGCAGCTGGTCGGGCCGCCGGGGTACTTTATCGGCAACATGGTCTACTCGCAGCAGGGGGCGATAGGCAATATGCCGATGGCGGCGGCGTTCACCCTCGTGCCGATCGTGCTGATTGCCCTTTATCTGGCGTTCGTGAAACGTCTGGGAGCCTTCGATGCACTCTGAACGCGCACCCTGGTATCTGCAACTGGCGACCTGGGGCGGCGTGGTGTTCCTCCACTTCCCGCTGCTGATCATTGCCATCTATGCTTTTAATACGGAGGATGCGGCCTTCAGCTTTCCGCCGCAGGGGCTGACGCTACGCTGGTTTAGCGAGGCAGCAGGGCGTAGCGATATTCTCGAATCCGTGACGTTGTCACTTAAAATTGCCGCCCTGTCGACGGCCATTGCCTTAGTACTTGGCACGCTGGCTGCAGGTGCCCTGTGGCGCAGCACTTTTTTTGGTAAGAATGCGGTATCGCTACTGCTGCTGTTACCGATCGCCCTGCCGGGGATCATTACCGGCCTGGCGCTGCTGACGGCGTTTAAAGCCGTCGGTCTCGAGCCGGGGCTACTGACCATTGTGGTGGGGCACGCGACCTTTTGTGTGGTGGTGGTCTTTAACAACGTCATTGCCCGCTTTCGTCGGACCTCGTGGAGCCTGGTGGAAGCCTCGATGGACCTGGGCGCGACCGGCTGGCAGACCTTTCGCTACGTGGTGTTGCCCAATCTGGGATCGGCGCTGCTGGCGGGGGGAATGCTGGCCTTCGCCCTGTCGTTTGATGAAATTATCGTCACCACTTTTACCGCGGGGCATGAGCGAACATTGCCGCTGTGGTTACTGAATCAGCTGGGGCGGCCGCGCGATGTGCCCGTCACCAACGTTGTCGCGCTGTTGGTGATGCTGGTAACGACGATACCAATCTTAGGGGCCTGGTGGCTCACCCGCGACGGCGATAACGACGCCGGAAACGGGAAATAAAACCATGAAACAGGATAATGCTATGCAACACAACCTTTTGATAAACGGTAAGTTAGTGGCAGGTGAAGGCGAAAAGGTGCCGGTATACAACCCTGCGACCGGCGATGTGATCCTGGAGATTGCCGAAGCGACAGCGGCCCAGGTCGATGCCGCCGTTGAGGCGGCGGATCGGGCGTTCGATGCCTGGAGCCAGACAACGCCGAAAACGCGCTCGGAATGCTTGCTGAAGCTGGCGGACGCTATCGCGGCGCAGGCGGAGACCCTGGCGCAGCTGGAGTCGCTGAACTGTGGCAAGCCGTTGCACTGCGTGATTAACGATGAGATGCCGGCCATTGCGGACGTCTTCCGCTTCTTCGCCGGCGCCGCCCGCTGCCTGCCGGGAATGGCCGCCGGAGAGTATCTCGAAGGGCATACCTCAATGATCCGCCGCGACCCGGTGGGCGTGGTGGCCTCTATCGCCCCCTGGAATTATCCCCTGATGATGGCGGCCTGGAAGCTGGCCCCGGCGCTGGCGGCAGGCAATTGCGTGGTGATAAAACCCTCGGAGATCACCCCCCTGACGGCGCTGAAGCTGGCGGAGCTGGCAAAAGATATCTTCCCCGAAGGGGTGATCAACGTGCTGTTTGGCCGCGGCAAAACGGTAGGCGACCCGCTGACCTCGCATGCCAAAGTGCGAATGGTGTCGCTGACCGGGTCGATTGCCACCGGGGCCCATATCATCAGCCATACCGCCTCGTCGATCAAACGCACCCACATGGAGCTGGGCGGCAAGGCGCCGGTGATTGTGTTTGACGACGCGGATATCGATGCGGTAGTCGATGGGGTACGAACCTTCGGTTTCTATAACGCCGGCCAGGACTGCACGGCTGCCTGCCGGATCTACGCTCAGCAGGGGATTTACGACCAACTGGTGGAGAAACTTGGGGCGGCGGTGGCCAGCCTGAAAATGGGCGCGCCAGAGGATGCCTCTACCGAGCTGGGACCGCTGAGCTCGCTGGCGCATCTTGAAAGGGTTAGCGCCGCAGTGGAAGCCGCAAAGGCACTGCCGCATATTAAGGTGGTCACCGGCGGTCGCCGGGCTGACGGCGCGGGCTATTACTTCCAGCCGACGCTGCTTGCCGGCGCCCGGCAGGAAGACGCCATTGTGCAGCGCGAAGTGTTTGGCCCGGTGGTCAGTGTGACGCCTTTCAGCGATGAAGCGCAGGCCCTGAGCTGGGCGAATGATTCCCAGTATGGTCTGGCGTCCTCAGTATGGACGAAAGATGTAGGCCGTGCCCACCGGCTTAGTGCCAGGCTGCAGTATGGCTGCACCTGGGTCAACACCCACTTTATGCTGGTGAGCGAAATGCCGCACGGCGGCCAGAAACTGTCGGGCTACGGAAAGGACATGTCGATGTATGGCCTTGAGGATTACACGGTGGTCCGCCATGTCATGGTTAAGCATGGCTAAAGCATTGACCCTTTAGTGGCTGGCGATGATTGCGCGACGGTTGTGTTAGTTCGCTAATAGTCACAATGGCAAAAATTGTCAAAACTCTACGAGGGGGATATGAGATTATTCTGATGCCCCTTCAAGAGCTAAGCCAATGTGAGTGCCGGAGATAAGCGCCGGATGGGGTCCGCCAGTCACCCTGGGCGCGTCGCGCCCGGCGGGTGAGGCGACAGCGTCGCGGTTCGCGACCGTATACTGGCCTCTGCCTGTTGGCAGGGGCTTTTTTATGCCCGCCGCATCGCGGGATGAAGACCGAATGACCATCAGGAAACGCATCGTCTGGCCGCCATTCAGCGCTTGGTTTTTTTGCTCGGTAAACTGGCGCTACGACGGTCACGAATATAGGAAATAAGATTATACACCGCCGCGACCAGCAGGATCAGCGCGATGACCAGCGTGATGATTCCGGACATATCCACCTCGAAATATAAAAAGCGCCCTGGCGCCAAAACATTACTAATAGTTATGAATGTAAGTATTATCTGAATGGAAGGCAAATGATATTTGTTGTCATTTAGCGCTATTTTTGGCGATTAACCGCGAGATCCACAATGAAGGGGTTATGTAACAACGGCTTGTAGCGGCCTTTTATCGTATTAAGATGGAGGCCCTGCGCGGAATATCGCATTTTTGGTGAATGCGGCGACAATCTTTTCCCCCTGAGAACGGGGACATATTATCTTTATCAGACCAATGGAATTGCCCTGAACCGAAATTATTTCACGACTATAAATAAGGATTTAATATTTGCTGTTATTGCATGATATTTGTTCTGAATATTAAATATTCCGTGAGTCCGGCCAAAATGCGGGCTGCAGGCGGGTTGCGGGTGCTCCCGGGTTTGACTTTCCGTCGCTGCTCATGCGATCATTTAGCGCATATTAGGTTTTAACGTTGATGTCGTTGTGAAAATTTTGGCTTTTATTCTGCTGGCTATCGGCGCTGTGACGCTGAGCTATGGTAACGCCCCGGCAAAACGCATTCAGGGCTGTGAGAGCGCGGGAGTGGGGCAGGCCGTCTGCGCTGCCGCCGAATGGGATAGCGAACAGATGAATTTTCTGCCGCACTATAACCCGGAGCTTAATAAGGTTATTGCGGCAGGCCAGGCAGCACCTGTCGCTTATAACCTTTATAATATCGCCCGTGTTCGCGCGTAAAAAAGCAGCCCCTGGGGGCTGCTTTTTTAGGTTTCGTTGCTGAGTAAAATCATTAAAACCAGCCAAATCTCACGGACAGCAGGCTGATAAGTACGCACGCGGCGCAGACATTAATCAGAATGACGGTTTTGCTGGAGACATCCATAACGCCACCTTAATGAGTAAGTCCATAAAGGTATAGTACGGCGCCTGCGGTTGCGCTATCGGATTAAGACGAATCAGGCTTTATTCTCAATATTCAGCCCGTTTCAGAATTTGTTATACAGGTATCTCTGAATCACGACGTCATGGCAGATAATCATCCCACCATGGAACGCCCCTCAGGGAAGGAAGAGTAAGAATGACGTTATATCAAAAAATGCTGGTGTTTTACGCCATTATGGGCGTGATATGCGCCGTGATTAGCTGGTTTTTGACCAAAGAGAGCCGGGTGATCCGCCTGCTGGCGGCCCTGTTGATCGGCGCCACCTGGCCGTTCAGCTTCCCGATGGCGCTGCTCGTCTCGCTGTTTTAACCCCAGATGCCGGACGGCAGAAAAGGGTGGCGGAAAGGGTAAGGTTACTGTATAAAAAACCAGTAATTTTATCATGGAGGCATACAGGTGAACGGTTTCTTTTCTTCCGTCGCAGGCGCCACGCTGCGTTGGCTCGATCTTCCGGGAGATGGCCTCCCGGTGGTGTTTATCCACGGTCTCGGCTGCGCGTCATCCTACGATTATCCCCGCGTCGCCAGCGATCCTGCGCTGAACGGACGGCGTAAAATACTCATCGATCTGCCAGGCTTCGGCTACAGCGATAAACCGCACGACTTTAGTTACAACATACATATTCAGGCGCAAGTCGTGGAGCAGCTACTTAACCATCTGCGCCTGCAGCGCTTCGCGCTGTTCGGTCATAGCATGGGAGGAAGCATCGCCATCGAAGCGGCGAGGCTGTTGGGCGAGCGCGTGACCACGCTGCTGGTCTCTGAACCCAATCTGTTTGCCGGCGGCGGTGAGTACAGCAGGCGCATTGCGGCGCAGACAGAGGCGGCCTTTATTGCCGAAGGCTATGCCAGAATGCTGGCTGAGGAGCGCTCGCCATGGGCTGGCTGTTTGCAAAACAGCGCGCCCTGGGCCGTCTGGCGGGCCGCCAGCAGCCTGATGCGTGGCAGCGATACCCCCTGGTTTAGTCAGCTCTGCCAGCTGCACTGTCAAAAAAGGCTCATCGTCGGTGAGCTCTCCCTGCCTTATGCCGATATTGACCTGGCTGAGGCGCAAGGGATCCCGGTCGGGATTGTGCCCCGCGGGGGGCACTCGATGGCGTGGGAGAATCCGCAAGGGCTGGCGCAGATCATCGCCAGCCAGGGTTAAAAGAATACCGGCTCAGAAAGGGAGTTCGCGGGGCTGGGTCTGGAGTGTTATCCAGCGCAGCTCGGTGAATTCCGCGATGCCGGCCCGACCCCCAAAGCGGCCATAGCCCGAGGCTTTGCAGCCGCCAAACGGCATTTGCGCTTCATCATGCACCGTTGGGCCATTGATATGGCAAATGCCCGTTTGCAGACGTTGCGCCACGTTCCACGCTCTGGCGCTGTCGCGGCTGTAGACCGCAGCGGAAAGACCGTATTCACTGTCGTTGGCCACCGTCAGCGCCTCTTCTTCATTCTTAACCCGAATAATCGCTTTTACCGGGCCGAAGGACTCTTCGTTCCACAGCCGCATCTCGCGGGTCACGCCGTCCAGCAAGGTCGGCGCCATGTGGGTATCGCTGGCTTTACCACCGGTTAGCAGGCGAGCGCCTTTGGCTAACGCATCGTCGATTAAGGCGTTGCAGCGGGTGATGGTGTTCATATCAACCACCGGCCCCGTCAGGCTGGCGGGCAGGGCGGCGGCGCGCCTGGCCAGCAGCGGGATAAACACCTCCGCTACGGCGTTGTCGACAATAATGCGCTCGGTGGACATGCAGATCTGGCCGGCATTCGCGAAGGCGCCAAAAACCGCGCCCGCCGCCGCTTGCTCGATATCAGCATCGTCCAGCACCAGCAGCGGCGCTTTACCGCCGAGCTCCAGCACCGCCGGTTTAAGATATTGCCCGCAGGTGCGGGCGATAATCCGCCCCACCGGCGTGGATCCGGTAAAGTTAACGCGCCGCACCGCCGGGTGGGCGATCAGCGATTCCACCAGCGCCGGCGCATATTCAGGCGCACAGGTAAGATAGTTCACCACCCCCGGTGGGAAGCCCGCCGCGTCAAGGGCGTCGATAATCAGTCCCTGAGTGGCCGGCGACAGCTCCGCGCCCTTGAGGATCACTGCGTTGCCGCAGGCCAGCGGCGTTGCCAGCGCCCGGGTAGCCAGAATCAGCGGTGCGTTCCACGGCGCCATGCCCAGTACCACCCCCGCCCCCTGGCGGACGCCCATCGCCAGGTTGCCCGGCACGTTGGAAGGAATAATTTGCCCTTCAATTTGGGTGGTCAGCGCCGCCGCTTCGCGCAGGATATCGGCCGCCAGATGAACGTTAAAGCCGGCCCAGTGCGCGGTCGCGCCGGTCTCCGCCGCCATGGCGGCGATAAATTTAGCCTCCCGCAACAGCATATGTTCCGCCGCGTCGAGCAGTAAACGGCGTCGTTCCGCCGGAGAGGTATCACGCCACAGCGGGAAGGCTTTGGCCGCGGCTTCGACGCAGCGTTTGCCGTCGGCGAGACTGGCGGCCGCAGCCACCGAGGCGACGTCGTCGTGGGCCGGGTGGCGTCGGGTAAAGGTGCGGCGGCCTTCGGCATCGTGCCACTGGCCGTCAATGTACAGATTGCAGGTGATTGTCATGGTGGAAACCTCTTGTTCTGCGGTTCCCCCAGTGTACCGGGCACTACTGACAGTGAGCGTGAGCAGGGCGGTTATCGCACATTTTTTTGCAGGAATTATGTGTGGCTCACAACATCCCGACACTTGCTGGCGTAAAAAACAGCGCTACGCCGATTAAACCAGCGATTTCAGCGTGATTTGCATAAGGTGATAGCCATTGATTATTTGCCGGGGGCGGGCGCCTGTGCTGATATTACGGTTCTTATAATCAATAATCAGGACTTATAACCATGTCTACAGGGAAAACCACGCTGGCGCTGCTGCTGAGCGCACTGCTGCCGGCCGGCGCCGCCTGGGCCGCAGGCAATGACACACTGGTCTACTGCTCAGAAGCCTCTCCGGAGTCCTTTAATCCGCAAATCGCCAGCTCCGGCCCGTCGTTCGTCGCCAGCTCGCAGGTGCTGTATAACCGCCTGGTCACCTTTGACCCGGTGAAGAACACGCCGATCCCGTCGCTGGCCACCGAGTGGCACGTCTCTGAGGATGGCAAAACCTGGACCTTTACTCTGCGTCAGGGGGTGAAGTTCAACAGCAACAAATTCTTCAAACCAACCCGCGATTTTAACGCCGACGACGTCCTGTTTTCCGTGCTGCGCCAGATGGATCCTCAGCATCCCTATCACAAGGTGTCGCAGGGGAACTATGAGTACTTCCACGACGTGGGCCTCGATAAGTTGATTAAGTCGGTGAAAAAGGTCGATGACTATCACGTCCAGTTCGTGCTTAACGAGCCGAACGCGGCGTTTCTTGCCGACTGGGGCATGGACTTCGCCTCTATTCTGTCGGCGGAGTATGGCGAGGCGATGCTGAAGAAAGGGACGCCGGAGAATGTTGATAACTGGCCTGTCGGTACCGGGCCGTATGCCCTGCAGCAGTATAAAGTGGATTCCCAAATCCGCTATATCGCCAATCCCCACTACTGGGAAGGCGAGGTGCCGACTAAGCACCTGATCTTCTCCATTACGCCGAACGTCGAGACCCGTCTGGCGAAACTGCAGACCAACGAGTGCCAGATTATTCCTGCGCCTTCGCCGGTTCAGTTCCCGGTGATTAAGGGCAATAAAGATCTGGCGCTGCATGCGGTTGAGGCGCTGAATGTCGGCTATCTGGCGTTCAACACGGAGAAAAAACCGTTTGATAATGTGCTGGTGCGCCAGGCATTAAACTATGCCACCGACAAGCAGGCGATCGTCAAGGCGGTATTCCTCGATTCCGGCAGCGTGGCGAAATCACCGATCCCGTCGACGATGCTCGGGTATAAGAAAGATCTCCCGGACTATGATTACGATCCGCAGAAAGCCAAAGCGCTGCTCAAGCAGGCGGGTCTGGAGCAAGGAGCGGAAGTAACCCTGTGGTCGATGCCGGTCCAGCGTCCGTACAACCCGAACTCGAAGCGGATCGCCGAAATGATCCAAAACGACTGGGCTAAAGTGGGCGTCAAAGCGAAGATTGTCAGCTATGAATGGGGAGAATACCTTGCCGGTATGCGCAAGGGAGAAGATGACAGCGCATTGTTTGGCTGGATGTCGGACAACGGCGACCCGGACAACTTTGCCGGCACGCTGCTCAGCTGTGATAATATCCAGACCGGCTCCAATGTCGCCCGCTGGTGCGATAAGTCCTATGACGCGCTGGTGAAGAAAGCGCTGCTGGTGAGCGATCCGCAGGCGCGTGCCAAACTCTATGAACAGGCGCAAGAGATCTTCTACCAGCAGGCGCCGTGGATCACCCTGGCGACCGGCAAGACCTTCTATGCCACCCGTAGCAACGTCAGCGGCTACCGCGTGAGCATGATGGGGAGCGATTTTTCCAAAGCGAAGCTGAATTAAGCGAAAGGAGAACCGGATGGCACATCTGGATGAGGTTATCGTCAAAGTCGATGACACCCTTGCCGAGGGCGTTATCACTCATATGAATGAGCTGCTGATCGCCCTGAGCGATGATCCACAACTCAGTCGTGAGGAACGCTATACCCAGCAGCAGCGCCTGCGCACCGCCATCGCCCATCATGGGCGACAGCATCAGGAAGAGCAGGACGCGCGCCGCGAGCAGTTGACGAAAGGCGGCGCGATCCTCTGAAGATGCGCTCAGAACTGGCGCCTGGCCACCAGCCAGGCGCCCACCACCAGCATCACCGCGCCGCATACCGGCCCGATCAGCGCCCGCACCGGCACGCCGTGGGCGCGAACTAAATCCATGATCAACCCGCCAACCAGCTGGCTGGCGACCAGTACCGCAATGGTGGTGGCCGCGCCCACGGTCTGATAGCCGCTGATGCTGGCGAAGACGAAAAAGGACCCCAGCAGGCCGGGGATCAGCGTCCACCACTTCACGCTCAGGGCCAGCTCCTGAAAGCCGGCGACGCCCTGGCGCAGCAGTAACATCGTCACGAAAATAACAATTCCCACCAGCGAATTGAGCAGCATGGCGATAAGGATCGTCGACGCCGACTGGGTGATGCGCACCATCAGGGTATTCTGCACCACGAGACCAACGCCGGCGGCAACCAGACAGGCGAGGGTGAGCGACGCATTCATGCCTTGCCGTCCGGGTCCTGACGCTCATCCAGCTGCAGCTGCATAAAGGTGAGATCCAGCCAGCGACCAAATTTGGTTCCTACCTGCGGCATCTGCCCGGTGGTGATAAAGCCCAGCGTTTCATGCAGATGCAGCGAAGCGTGGTTCTGCGATTCAATACCGGCGACCATCACATGTTTATTCAGCCGACGCGCTTCGGCGATCAGCGCAACCAGCAGTTTGCGACCCAGCCCTTTCCCCTGATGATCGGGGTGAACGTACACCGAATGCTCCACGGTGTGGCGGAAACCGTCAAACGCGCGCCAGTCGCCAAACGAGGAATAGCCGGTGATGACGCCGTTTTCCTCGTTCACCAGCACCGGAAAGCCGGCCAACTGGCGGGCTTCAAACCACGCGATACGGTTGTCGGTATCCACGGTTTTATCATTCCAGATGGCGGCGGTATGCACGACGGCGTGGTTATAGATTTCGGCGATCGCTGCACAGTCGTCTTTAATGGCAGGGCGGATGGACATAGCAAACCTCAGTTTTTTGTACACTATAGTAGTACGATATTATTACAATAATGAACATCGCGCTGTCATCCGTTTTCCGCATAATTTTTACGGATGACCCGGCAAGCACGCGGCCCGACGAGCAGTTGTGTAATGGGTGGGTGCACACTATAGTATTACGTTATGAATACTATAGAAGACAACCTCAATCAGCGCATCAGTGCGCGCATCCGCATCGAGCGTGAGTCCCGCGGTTGGTCGCTGAACGACCTCGCCGAACGGGCTGGCGCCTCGCGGGCGATGATCCATAAAATCGAGCGCGGCGAAAGCAGCCCGACGGCCTCGATGCTGGGCCGTCTTTCCGGCGCCTTCGGCATCAGTATGTCGACGCTGATCGCCCGGGCGGAAATGCAGGAGGGTAAGCTGCTGCGCTTTGCCAGCCAGCCGGTGTGGCACGACCCGCAAAGCCACTATCTCCGCCGCCACGTCTCGCCGCGCAGCGATCTGCCGATAGATCTGGTGCAGATTGAGCTGCCGCCCGGCAGCGATGTGCCCATGCCGGCCTCTTCCTATGCGCTCGCCCGCCAGCTGATCTGGCTGCAGCAGGGCGAGCTGGTGTTTGTCGAAGGGACTACCCGTCATGAGATGCAGAAGGGGGATTGTCTGGAGCTTGGCCCGCCCAACGATTGTCGCTTTATCAATGAATCCGCGGAGACCTGCGTCTATCTGGTGGTTCGCCTTAATCAATCGCCATCCGGCTCTTAATGGTAAAGCACGTTGCGCATAAAGCAGCTAGCCTCAGTACTGTCTGCTAACAAGAGGAGTTTGCTATGACAGATCAACCGCAACGCCATCGCCGCTGGGTACTGGCTTCCCGCCCCCATGGTGAACCGACGGCAGAGAATTTCCGCCTGGAAGAGAGCGAGGTGCCGACGCCGGGGCCGGGGCAGGTTCTGCTGCGTACCGTTTTTTTATCGCTCGATCCCTATATGCGCGGGCGCATGAGCGACGCGCCTTCTTATTCGCCACCGGTGGCCATTGGCGCGGTGATGGTGGGAGGGACCGTGAGTCGCGTGGTCAGCTCAAATCATGCCGATTATCAACCCGGCGACTGGGTGCTGGGCTACAGCGGCTGGCAGGATTATGAACTCTCCGACGGCAACGGACTGGTGAAGCTGGGTGACGACCCGCAACACCCGTCATGGTCGCTGGGAGTTCTGGGGATGCCGGGCTTCACCGCCTACATGGGATTGCTGGACATCGGCCAGCCGAAGGCGGGCGAAACGCTGGTGGTCGCTGCGGCGACCGGGCCGGTTGGCGCCACGGTCGGACAGATCGGCAAAATTAAGGGCTGCCGCACCGTCGGCATCGCTGGCGGCGAGGAGAAGTGTCGGTATGCGGTTGAGACGTTAGGCTTTGATGTCTGCCTTGACCATCGTGCGGATGATTTTGCCGAACAGCTGGCCCAGGCCTGCCCGCAGGGCATTGACGTTTACTACGAAAACGTCGGCGGCAAGGTTTTTGACGCGGTGCTGCCGCTGCTGAATACCGCAGCGCGGGTACCGGTCTGCGGGCTGGTAAGCGGCTATAACGCCACCGGTCTGCCGGACGGACCGGATCGTCTGCCGCTGCTGATGGCGACCATCCTCAAGAAGCGCATCCGGATGCAGGGCTTTATTATCGGCCAGGATTACGGGCATCGGATCGCGGAATTCCAGCAGCAGATGGGGCGCTGGGTGCAAGAGGGGAAAATTAAATATCGCGAACAGCTGATCGACGGTCTGGATCAGGCGCCGCAGGCGCTGATCGGCCTGTTAAAAGGTGAGAACTTCGGTAAGGTGGTGATCCGCGTCGCGGCGGACGACTAGTCCGGCGGATCCGACTTACTCTGCCCCTTTTCCCGTGAGGGAAAAGGGGCATGGGAGGCGTGTCAGGCGTAAAAGGTTAACCGCTGGGCGAGCAGATCGACAAAGGCTTCACGGTCGACATCCAGCATCAGGGTAGTATTGGGCCGATTGCCGGTCAGATGGTAGTAATCGACCACCGTCATCCCCTGGGTATATTTTCCTTCCGTTTCCACGCCGACCCAGCGTTCGATAGTGGTAAAGATCTCCGGCTTGAGGAGCCAGGCGATGGTGCAGGGATCGTGCAGCGGCGCGCCGTCGAAGCCCCACTTTTCATCCTTGTGGTAAGCCATAAAGAAGTCGAGCAGCTCGGCGACAATGGTCGACACCGGATTGCCAATCTGGCGGAATCGCTCGATATCGGCGGGAAGGATTTGCGCCCGATGCGTAACATCCAGCCCCGCCATCACCACCGGGATCCCGGACTGAAAGACCATTTCCGCCGCCTGCGGATCAACGAAAATATTAAACTCCGCCGCCGGCTGCCAGTTGCCCAGCCCCATTGCGCCCCCCATGATCACGATGCGGGCGATTTTCGCGTGCAGCTCCGGGTGGCTGGCGAGCAGCAACGCCACGTTAGTCTGCGGCCCGGTGGCCACCAGAGTCACCGGCTCCTGGCTTTCCCGCAGCACCCTGGCCATCAGCTCGACGGCGGTGCAGTTTTGCGGGGCAAAGGTTGGTTCCGGCAGGCTCGGGCCATCCAGTCCGCTCTCGCCGTGCACGTTATCGGCGATGATCAGATCGCGCATCAACGGCTTCCACGCGCCGCCGGCCACCGGGATATCCGGCCGGTTCAGCAGCGTCAGCATACGCAGCACGTTGCGCAGGGTCTTCTCCGGGGTCTGGTTGCCCGCGGAAGCGGTGACGGCTTTCACCTCCAGCTCCGGCGAGGCGAGGGCGAGGACCAGGGCGATCGCGTCATCATGTCCCGGATCGCAATCAATCATCATCGGCAGTGCCATAGCAGCTCCTTGTTGGCGTTGTTCTGTGACCAGACTAACGCTGTGAGGCGAGGCAGACGAGATGGTGTGCAGAATAGTGTGATGGAGGCCACGATTGCTGCGATGGCATCGAGTATCGTCAGGCGATCGTCGGCAGTCATATTGCCTCACCTTGCGATGGCGCAAGCTGGCGCCCGCCGCGGCGCGATATAATAGAAAAATTGCTAATCCTTACGGATATTAATGGTTTGCTTTTCGGTGAGCGGATTCTTATCCTTAAGAAAACTCAAGAGGTTATTACGATGAAAGATGTAGTAGATAAATGCAGTACCAAAGGCTGCGCCATTGATGTCGGTACCATCATTGATAACGAGGACTGCGTCTACCGGGCGGAGAAAATGTTCCCGAGCCGCGAGGAAGCGGAATCCACCGTAGCCGCCGTGCGCGAACGTGCTGCCGCCGCGGCGCCGGCCAGTGAACCGCCGCAGGTCGATTACACCATCGCCGCCGTTGGCGACGAGGTTAAACTCGATCTCGCCATCGCTTTCTCCTGCCAGGCGGAAAAGATCATTTTCGAGTTATCCCTGCGAAATCTGCTTTAACCCGCGTCCGTGGGGAAAACGCCACATCGTTAAGCCTTCCCCGCCAATCACCGCCGGCGGGGAAGGGGCGTGTTATTCGAAGCGCCAGGCGAGGTTCAGGCCGATGCCGTAGTTGCGTCCGGGAGCAGGCTCGTAGTAGCGCCCGTTGGATTCATTAACGATAACGGACCCGACGTACTCCCGGTCGAAAAGGTTGTCGACGCGGCCGAACAGATCCATGTCCATCCTGCCGTAGCTCCATTTATAGCCGGTCGTCAGGCCAACCACCGTCCAGGAAGGCGCTTTAGCCGTGTTTTCGTCATTCGCCATGATGTCGCTCATGTAGCGAATATCGCTGCCGGCGTACCAGCCCTGCTCCGGCTGATAGCCAAAGGAGGCGTAGCCCATATTGCGTGCGATCCCCGGAATGCGGTTGCCGTTGCAGCTGGCGTCGTCGCAGACGTTGGTGCGATAGGTCGCGTCCAGCCAGGTCCAGGCCGCCTTCAGACGCCAGCTCTCGCCAAACTGCTGATCCATCCCCAGCTCCATCCCCTGACGACGGGTCTTGCCGGCGTTTTTATAGCTGGTGCGCCCGCCGCTGCTGCTGTCGACCACGATCTCATTATCGGTATTGGTCTGGAACAGGGCGGCGGTGAGCAGCCCATTGCCGAGCCGCGTCTTACTGCCGATCTCCACTGTGTCGTTGGTGGAGGGCTTCAGGCCGAAATTAAGGCCGCTCTGGTTATCGGAGCGGTATGACAGTTCGTTAATGGTCGGCGTCTCGAAGCCGCGGCCAGCGGAGAGGTAGACGTTCCACGCGTCGGTCAGAGCATACTTCAGCGAGCCTGCGGGCAGCCACTTGTGATAGCTGGCATCACCGCTATCATCGCCATTGCCTGGGGTGATGTAGTAGTCATTCGAGTCGAACCATACTGAGCTGTAGCGAACCCCGGCATCGAGCGAGAGTTTGTCCGTTAACTGCCACTGGGTCTGCAGGTAGGGGTCAATGTTCCACATCAGGTTGCGTTCGTTACGGCGCAGCGCACCCTGTTCGCCATACTGCGGCGCGCCGTTGACCATCACAAAGTTTTCATACCCTTTACGGCGCTCGCTCATGTTCTCGTAATCGAGACCGGCGGTCAGGGTGACGGGCACCAGCAGCTCTCCGCGATGGGTCAGGCGGGTATCGATTCCCTGGTAGTGACGGGTGAGATCGATCACCCCGCCGGCATGGCTCGGTTTCAGCTGCGGCGTGCGCGGGATCGACTGGAACTGCGTGGTTTCACGTTCACCGGCGTACATCATGACGCTGAGATCGTCCTGGGCGCTCAGCTGGCGCTCATAGCGCAGGCCGGCCTGGGTCTGCCGGGTATTCTTGCGGGTATTATACTGGTCGCCGCGCGGCGACTGGCGCGGGTTATCGCGCCATTCGTCGGCGGTTAAGCCGCCGGCGTCATTGGCTTTGATATCCACGCTGTTCAGCAGCAGCGTCAGCTTACTGACATCGTTGATGCGCACCCCCAGTCGGGCGTTCGCCAGATTTTTGCGTGCGCCGCTGTGATCGCGATAGCCATGAGTGGTGAAGCGGTTGGTCGAGACCGTGTAATCCACATCGCCTGCATGGCTGCCGTCGCCAACGGCGCCAGTGGCCTTCATCCCGTAGTGCCAGGTACCGAAGCTGCCATAGTAGCTGCTGGCTTCCACGGTGGGCGGCTGGGTGCCGGTCTGGCTGGTGACGTTGATCACCCCGCCGGACGAGTTACCGTACAGGGCAGAGAAGGGGCCGCGCAGCACCTCAATGGTGTCGACGCTGCCAATATCGATATTCGAGGTCTGCCCCTGGCCGTCTGGCATGGTCGCCGGAATACCATCGACATAGATGCGTAGCCCGCGCACGCCATAGGTGGAGCGAGAGCCAAACCCGCGAATCGACAGTTGCAGATCCTGGGCATAGTTTTGCCGGTTCTGCACCTGCAGGCCCGGTACGGCGCCCAGTGATTCAGAGAGATTGACGCGCGGTGCGGCCTGGCGCATTTCATCCCCATTGACCACGCTGACGGCGGCGGGGGTATCCAGTTCAGAAACAGTGGTTGGCGCGGCGGTCACCACCATGGTTTGTTCATCAGCGGTCTGGGCCGCGGCAATCAGCGGTAGCAGCAGCGCCGGCAGGGCGGCGTGACGCACGGACAGGATTTTCATCGATAGTACTCGGGAGACGAACCAAATGGAACATATGTAGATATGTTACCCCGTTTGTAAAACATTTGAAAATTATTAACCGCCGTTGGTTAACGGATAGTGCTTCTTGCTGATGAATTTACCGAACAACAACAATTAGCGCTCCACTTTGAGATAAATAATGATTACTATTCGCATTCAAAAATAAGGGTAAAGCCAGGACTTTACCGCCGGAAGCGATGTCGGGTCAGCACATACTGGTTTATCAAAGGGAGTCGTCATGTCACTACGTCATTTTGCCGCGCCGCGTCTGCGCCATTCACTGTTATTCACCTCTCTGCTGCTGGCAGGTAGCTTTAGCGCCCACGCTGCGGATGAGATGCTGCGTAAGGCCGTCGGAAAAGGGGCCTACGAAATGGCCTACAGCCAGCAGGAGAACGCGTTATGGGTCGCCACGTCGCAGAGTCGCTCACTGGACAAGGGCGGTATTGTTTATCGTCTTGACCCCACCACCCTGGACGTGACGCAGATTATTCACAACGATCTGAAGCCGTTCGGCGCTGCTATCAACCATGCCACCGGCACGCTGTGGTTTGGCAATACCGTCGACAGCACCGTCACCGCCATTGACGCCAAAACCGGCGCCGTGAAAGGGCGTCTGGTGCTGGACGAGCGTCAGCGCAGTGAAACCGTACGCCCACTGCAACCGCGCGAGCTGGCGGTCAATGAGCAGACCAACACGGTCTACATTACCGGTCTGGGCAAAGAGAGCGTGATTTGGGTGGTAGATGGCGCGACCCTGAAGCTGAAAACCACTATTACCGGCACCGGGGCAATGGCGACGGGTCTGGCGATCGATCCGCAGGCGAAACGCCTCTATACCACCAATGCCGACGGCGAACTGCTGACCATCGACAGCGAGAGCAATACCATTGTGTCGCGCAAGAAATTGCAGGACGATGGCAAAGCGCACTTCTACTTAAACCTGAGCCTTGATACCGCCGGTCACCGCGCCTTTATTACCGACAGCAAGCAGCCGGAAGTGCTGGTGGTCGATACCCGCGATGGTAAGGTGCTGGAGAAAATCGCCGCGCCGGAATCGCTGGCGGTGCTGTTTAACCCGACGCGTAATGAAGCCTATGTGACGCACCGTAAGGCCGGGGAAGTCAGCGTCATCGACGGTAAGCGCTACAAGATCGTGAAGACCTTTAAAACGCCGACTCACCCCAACAGCCTGGCGCTCTCTGATGACGGCAAAACGCTGTACGTCAGCGTGAAACAGGCTTCCAGCCGTGAGAAAGAGGCCACCGCGCCGGACGACGTGATCCGCATCGCGCTGTAAAATGCCCGGGGCGACGACGTTCGGTCAATGTCGCGCCCCGCATGCCGCCCGGCACCTCACCCTCTGTTACAAACGCGTATTGGCCTGATAAACCAGATGGTTATACACTTAACGCTTTCCCGCCTTGCGCGGGCAGTGGTAATCAGTGGAGATAAAATGAAAAAGCCATTTATGGTGATTTGCGCCGGTGCGATGCTGGCGCTGCTGGCAGGCTGTTCGTCCAACTACGTTATGACCACCAAAAGCGGTCAGACGATCGTCACCCACGGCAAGCCGCAGCTGGATAAAGAAACGGGGATGACCAGCTATATCGATGAGTCTGGTAATAAGCGGGAAATTAACAGTAGCGACGTGTCGCAGCTGGTTGAGGATAACTAAATCCTGACCTCCCGGTTTGTCCGTCGCGGGCAAACCGGGAGTCCTGCCAGTTACTTCCTGAGCGTCGGCGCCGTACTGTGGATCGCATGCACGCGTTTACGCACGCCAAACCAGCCAGCTACCAGCAGCACCGCCAGCAGTGGAATTGAGCCAATGGTGTAAGTGCCGTTCGGATAATCGAAGGCCATCAGCACCAGCACACTGAACAGGAACAGCAGCGTCAGCCAGGAGGTGAATGGCGCCCCCGGCATTCTGAAGCTCACCTTCGCCGCTTTTCCTTCCTTGATCGCTTTGCGCAGACGCATCTGACACACCACGATAAAGCCCCAGGAAGCAATGATCCCCAGCGACGCGACGTTCAGCACGATCTCAAACACCTGCGACGGCACCAGATAGTTGAGGAACACTCCCACCACATACACCGCCAGCGTCGCCAGGATCCCGGCGTAAGGGACGTGGTGACGGCTCATCTTCGACATAAACTTCGGCGCGGAGCCCCCCATCGACATGGAGCGCAGGATACGTCCGGTGCTGTAGAGGCCGGAGTTGAGGCTGGAGAGGGCGGCGGTTAACACCACGATGTTCATTACGCTGCCGATATACGGTACGCCCAGTTTGGAGAAGAAGGTGACGAACGGGCTCTGTCCTGCCTGGTAGGCGGTCCACGGCAGGAGCAGCACCAGCAGCACCACCGAACCGACGTAGAACAGGCCGATACGCCAGATCACGCTGTTGATGGCCTTCGGTACCATCGACTCCGGATCTTTACACTCGCCGGCCGCGGTGCCCACCAGTTCAATGGAGGCGAAGGCAAAGACCACGCCCTGCACCAGCACCAGCGCCGGCAGAAGGCCGTGAGGGAAGAAGCCGCCGTTATCGGTGATCAGATGGAAGCCGGTGGCATTGCCGTCCAGCGGCTTACCAGAGCCGAGGAAAATGGTGCCGACCACGAGGAACGCAACGATCGCCAGCACTTTGACCAGCGCGAACCAGAACTCCATCTCGGCGAACCATTTTACGCCGATCATGTTCATGGTACCGACGATCGCCAGCGCGCCGAGGGCGAAGACCCACTGTGGCACATCGCCAAACGCGCCCCAGTAGTGCATATACAGCGCCACGGCGGTGATATCGACGATCCCGGTCATGGCCCAGTTAACGAAGTACATCCAGCCGGCCACGTAAGCGGCCTTTTCACCTAGGAATTCCCTGGCATAGGAGACGAAGCTGCCGCTCGAGGGGCGGTGGAGAACCAGTTCGCCGAGGGCGCGAAGAATAAAGAAGGAGAAGATGCCGCAGACCAGATAGACCAGGGCGAGCGCTGGCCCTGCCATTTGTAAACGTGCCCCGGCGCCGAGGAACAAACCGGTACCGATAGCGCCGCCGATGGCGATCATCTGTACCTGACGGTTGCCCATCGCTTTGTGATAACCCGCTTCATGTGAGTTGAGCCAGTGGCGTTTCGCAGCATGGTGCTCCGCTGCAGTGTCGTGTTTCGTATTCATTGATGTATCAGTTTCCTGTCAATGCCCATGTTTGCAGCCGGAGTGGATGACGGCTGGCACATTATGCTGGCTTTCTCATCATTCTGACGTAGGAGATAAGCTCAGACATGGCGCTGAATCCTACACGTAACGTAATAGTTACGCACCTAAAACATTTACCGATAGCATTTGACAGATTTATCAATGAGATCAGCGTCGCAGAGTTTCCAGCAACAGAGTGAAAGCGCTGGTATGCTGGCGTCGACTGGGGTAGTAGAGATGGTAGCCGGGGAAGGTGGGGGTCCAGTCCGCCAGCACTTGCACCAGCCGGCCACTGGCTAAGGCCTCCGCCACGCAGTCATCCGGAACGTAGGCCAGACCGAGGCCCGCCTCCGCCGCATCGATGCGCTGCGGCAGGCTGTTGAGGATCACTTGCCCCTCCACCCGGACCTGGATATCCCGGCCGTCGCGGGCAAACTCCCAGGCGTAAAGTCCACCTCGTGTCGGCAGGCGCAGATTGATGCAGCGATGCTGCGCAAGATCCCAGGGCGTCTGCGGCGTACCGGCCTGCTGCAGATAGGCTGGCGAACCCACTACCGCCATCCGCATATCCGGGGCAATGCGCACGGCAATCATCTCTTTCGCTACCTGTTCGCCGAGTCGCACCCCGGCGTCAAACCGGCCATCCACGATATCCGTGAGGCCATTATCAACAGTGATTTCGATGTTAATATCCGGATATTGCAGCATAAATGGCTTTAGCGCCGGCCAGAGTACGGTGCTGGTGGCATGCTCCCCGGCGGTGATGCGCAGGTTGCCCGCCGGGCGTTCGCGCGTATCGCGCAGCGCGGTCAGCGCCCGCTCCATCTCCTCCAGATGCGGACCGAGGCGCTGAATGAGTCGCTCACCCGCCTCGGTTGGTACCACGCTGCGGGTGGTGCGGGTCAGCAGCCGCACATCAAGACGCGCTTCAAGATGGCGCATGGCATGGCTGAGCGCCGACTGCGACACGCCGAGCTGGGCCGCTGCGCGTGTAAAGCTGCGCTCACGCGCTACCACCATAAAGGAGAGCAGATCGTTTACGTTCTCTTTTAGCATAATCTTTCCGGATTGATGAATACCGCTCACAGGTACGCAGAGTGTAAGCCCGACGGAGGGGAGGCGCCAGTCTGATAGCCGGACGCAGTGGAGCAGAATGATCACGACGGTTAACAACGCAGGGTTTAATTCATCAAGACGGTGAATGTGATGTAAGATGTCCAAAAAACTGCAGCGCCAGGCGAACCCACACAATGACACCCTTACACTTTCATAAATATCACGGGCTGGGTAATGATTACCTGGTATGCCATCGCGCCGTTGCTGACCAGCTGAGCAACGAGCATATTCAAATTCTGTGCCATCGCCACTATGGCGTGGGATCGGATGGTCTGCTGATCGACAGCGGCGATCATACCCATCCCACGCTGCGTATTATCAATCCGGACGGCTCCGAGGCGGAGAAAAGCGGTAACGGGCTACGGATCTATGCGCGCTATCTGTTTGATATCGGTCGCGTCGGCCATGAGCCCTTTCTGGTACACACGGCGGGCGGTGACGTTTATTGCACTGTGCATGGCGATGTTCATCAGATTAGCGTCGACATGGGGTGGGCGAATTTCAATCCGGCGGCGTTACCCGCCTTAGTGAATTTGCCCGAGGCGGTGAATTATCCGTTGCCGCTGGCGGAAGAAACCCTGTCCGTCGTGCTGGTCTCCATGGGCAATCCCCACTGCGTTGTCCTCGTCGATAAGCTCGACCTGGCGCAGGTTCATCGTTTAGGGCCGCAAATCGAAAACCATTCCTTGTTCCCCAAACGCACCAATGTCCAGTTCGTGGAAGTTATCGATCGCCATACGCTAAAGATTGGTATCTGGGAGCGGGGCGCCGGGTTCACGATGGCCTCCGGGAGCAGCAGCTGTGCGGCTGCCAGCGCGATGCGCCGGTTAGGGAAGGTGGACGATCGGGTGGATGTCAACATGCCTGGTGGTCAGCTGCACATCACCTTCGACGCGGATTTTCAGGTCCGTATGCGTGGCCCGGTGCATAAAATCGCCAGCCTGACGCTGGATAAAGACTGCTTTGTTGGCGGCAGCGCCATCTTCACTGGCGCTGCATAACAGGTGGCGCGGTCAGCCTGAAATTAACTCTTCTGAGGATCAGCCGACGGCCCGTTTGCCGAACAAACGATGGTGGCATGATCCCACCAGGCATTGTGCTTAACATCGGTGGCAAGGACGCTAAACTGCGCCTGCTGTATCTCATTCAGTAAAGCCGGGAGGGGTTTAAGCGTACGCCAGGGCTGCCCCTCTTTCAGGAGATGATGCTTGACAGGATCGTAAGTGGCGAGGTCTTCAGCATAACGAGGAAGCCCGCACATCGAGCCGATCACCAGCCGGCCTGCGGGTTTCAGCAATCTTCTCGCCTCGGCGAAAAAACGGCGACGCTCATCTTCCAGCAGACAATGTAAACAGCTGCCATCAATGATTAAGGCAAACTGGGCATCCTCACATTGAGAAAGATGACAGACGTTGCCGACGAAAAATGTGGCGTCCAGACCCGCTTGCTGAAAACGGTCTTCTGCCCAGCGGATCGCCGTTTCGGACACATCAACACCCGATACGGCATAGCCTCTTTCCGCCAGATACTGGGCAGCCATGGCACCATTGCCACATCCCAGTTCAAGTACCGGCGCGCCGGGAGCGGGTAAATAGCCATGGGCATCCAGCCAATGAAATGTTTTTTCTTGTTGTATCTTTGTCCTGGCAAAACCATCACCCGCCCAGGCGCTGGCTCCGTTGGCTAACAGTTGTCTGTAGCGGGCTTCATAGGGGTTCATCCTGAAAACACCTTTTATCATTGATAAACATCACTACTATATACGCCATTTAACATTGAAATAAGTATTCGTTTGGCTACCAGGGAGAAACAGAGATGAACATCAACATGGTCGGCACCAGCGGCTCAGGCAAATCCACTCTGGCCCGGCGCCTGGCGAACCGGCTGGGACTACCCTGGATCGAGCTCGATCGCCTGTACTGGCGGCCGAACTGGCAGGGCACACCGGATGAGGCGTTTTTCGCCGCTATTGCCGCCGCTACGGCCTCGCCGGGCTGGGTGCTGGATGGCAATTACAATCGCAGCCGCAGCGTCAAATGGCGCGAGGTGGATCTGGTGATCTGGGTCGACTATAGCCTCTGGCGCACGCTGCGCCAGGCGGTGTGGCGGGCGACGAGCCGGGCGTGGCGGCATCAGGAGCTGTGGCCGGGCACGGGCAACCGCGAGAGCTTTCGCCGTTCGTTCTGCAGCCGGGAATCCATTATCCTCTGGACGCTGAAAACCTGGCGGCAGAATCGCCGACGCTATCTGGCCGACATGCAGGATCCGCAATATCGTCATATTCGCTTCGTCCGGGTGCGCAGTCCGCGGCAGGCTGAGGCGCTGCTCCGCGAGCTGGAAGCGCAGCGGCCAGGCGGGCATATCTAATTTTCAGCAGTACACATGTGAATTAATTGTTTCTCAATAGTTAGCTGAGATTTTAATAATGCAGGCACGTACTTTCATATGAGCCTGCGAAATGTCTTATCGAATCAGTATCCTGGATAAAAGTCCGCTTGCCGCCGGGGAAACCGCCGCGCAGGCGCTGGCGCGTACATTAACGCTGGCGCAACACGCCGAAGCCTGGGGTTATCACCGCTTCTGGGTCGCCGAACACCACAATACCGATCAGCTGGCGAGCCCCTCGCCGGAGCTGGTTATCGCCTGGCTGCTGGGCCACACCCGGCGCATTCGTCTTGGGTCCGGCGGCGTCATGCTCCAGCACTACAGCCCCTATAAAGTCGCGGAAAACTTTAACCTGCTGGCTGCCCTCGCGCCGGGTCGCATCGATCTCGGGGTGGGCAAGGCGCCTGGCGGCCTGCCGCTCTCCACCCGCGCCCTGCAGCAGGGCCTGCATCAGGAGGAGAAAGGGACCTTTGCCGATCAGCTGGCGCAGCTGGATAACTGGCTGTCACTGACTGAGCCAGGGGGAGAGGAGAGCCTGCGCGCCACGCCGATCCCGCCGCGCCGGGCCGACGGATTTCTGCTCGGCGCCAGCCTGGAGAGTGCGGAACTGGCCGCCCGTCTTGACTGGAACTTCGTGTTTGCGGCCCATCTCAATGGCGACAGCGCGCTACGCCGCACGGTGATCAACCGCTGGCGCGAGCTCAGCCCGCGTGAGGCGATCGTCGCCGTGCAGGTGGTGGTGGCTGACGATCCGGCCACCGCCGCCGCGCTGGCGCAGCAGGTCGAGGTGTGGGGCGTCGAGCTGGAGAACGGCCAGCGGGTGACCGTCGGCAGTGAGGCTCAGGCCGTCGCCTTTGCCCGCCAGGCTGGCAGCCGGCCGACACGCATCCACCGCCGCGAATCTTCACTGATCTCCGGTACTCCCGAACAGGTTAAAGCCCGGCTTGACGCGCTGCAGGCGGAAGATCAGCTGGATGAACTCATCATTGATACCCCTATTAGCGACGGGCCAGCGCGCCTGCACTCCCTGCGCCTGCTGGCGCAGGCTCACTACGGCAAGGAGGTGCTGAATGTCCTTTGAACAACAACTGATTAGCTGGCGGCGCGAGCTGCACCAGAACCCGGAGCTCTCCCTACAGGAAGTAGCCACCACCGCGCGGATCCGCGACTGGCTGCAGAGCGGCGGGCTGACTCTGCTGCCCTTCGATCTGAAAACCGGGCTGGTCGCCGAAGTCGGCAGCGGCGACAAGGTGATTGCCCTGCGGGCGGACATCGACGCGTTGCCCATCGAGGAGGCGACCGGTCTGCCTTACCGCTCGCAAAATGAAGGGATGATGCATGCCTGCGGCCATGATATTCACACCAGCGTGATGCTGGGGGCGGCGCTGCTGCTGAAGGAGCGGGAAGCGGAACTCCCGGGGCGGGTGCGGATCCTGTTTCAGCCGGCGGAGGAAAATTTTGGCGGCGCGAAAACCCTGATCCGCGCCGGGGCGCTGGAGGACGTGTCGGCGATCTTTGGCATGCACAATGAGCCCGGCCTGCCGGTGGGCGAATTTGCCACCCGCGGCGGCGCGTTCTACGCCAACGTCGACCGCTTCGTCTTCAAAGTGACCGGGAAGGGGGCGCATGCCGCCCGCCCACATGAAGGAAAGGATGCGATCCTGCTGGCCAGCCAACTGGTGACGGTGCTGCAGAGCGTGGCCAGTCGGGAAGTGAACACCCTCGACTCGGTGGTGCTCAGCGTGACGCGGATCCAGGGAGGCAATACCTGGAACGTGCTGCCGGAGAGCGTCGAGCTGGAAGGGACGCTGCGCACTCACAGCAGTGAAGTGCAGCAGCGGGTCAAGGCCCGGGTCAGCGAGATCGCGGCCGGTTTCGCCAGCGCCTTTGGCGCACAGATTGACGTCTTCTGGTATGCCGGCCCGACGGCGCTGGTCAATGACGCCCGCTGGGCCGACTTCGCCAGCGACGTGGCGGCCCAGGCCGGGTACCGCACCCATCACGCCGATCTGCATCTCGGCGGCGAAGATTTTGCGGTCTATCTTCAGCATATTCCCGGGGCGTTCGTCAGCATCGGCAGCGCCAGCGAATATGGTCTGCACCATCCGGCATTTAATCCGGACGAACGGCTTATTGCACCCGCAGCGCACTATTTCGCCCAGCTGGCGGAACAGGCATTACAACACATTTAATGGATGACAGGGGAAGGGGTAGCTATGTCTGAAAATCGACAATTGCGTCTGGGAACGATATTACATGGCGCATCGGGAAATATGTCCGCCTGGCGTCATCCGGCGGCGCAGGCGGACGCCAGTATTAATTTTAACTTCGTCACAGAGACGGCGTTAAAAGCGGAAGAGGGGAAGCTGGATTTTATTTTTGTCGCCGACGGGTTATATATCAATGAAAAATCGATTCCCCATTTTTTAAATCGCTTCGAACCTTTAACGGTACTTTCCGCGCTGGCCGCGGTCACCCGGCGTCTGGGACTGGTGGGGACCTTATCCACTTCGTACAGCGAGCCGTTTACTACCGCCCGTCAGTTCGCCAGCCTCGACCATTTAAGCCAGGGACGGGCGGGGTGGAACGTGGTCACTTCGCCGCTGGAAGGGTCGGCGAAAAACTTCTCCCGGGCCCAGCATCCGGATCATGCGCTGCGCTATCGCATTGCCGATGAATATCTGCAGGTGGTGAAAGGCTTATGGGATTCATGGGAAGAAGACGCCTTTGTGCGCAATAAGGAGACTGGCCAGTTTTTTGATAAAAATAAACTGCATACGCTCGATCACCATGGCGATTTCTTTAAAGTGGCCGGGCCGCTAAATATTGCCCGCACGCCGCAGGGACGGCCGATTATTTTCCAGGCCGGCGCGTCGGACGACGGCAAGAAATTAGCCGCACGCCACGCCGATGCCATTTTTACCCATCAGGAATCGCTGGCCGAGGCGCAGGCATTTTATCAGGATGTTAAAAGCCAACTCAGCGCATATCAGCGCACCCCGGACCAACTGCATATCTTCCAGGGCGTCAGCGTCATCGTCGGGGATGACGCCGAGGATGCGGAACGTCAGTACCAGACTACCGCGGCGCTGGTTTCCATCGAGGATGCGCTGAATTATCTGGGGCGGTATTTCGAACATCATGATTTTTCGCAGTATCCGCTTGATGAACCGTTCCCGGATATTGGCGACCTGGGACAAAACAGCTTCCGCAGCACCACCGACGAGATTAAACGTCACGCCCGCGAGCGGGGATTAACCCTGCGCCAGGTGGCCCTGGAGGCAGCGAGTCCGCGTCCGCGCTTTACCGGCACCGCCAGCGATGTCGCCGATGGCCTGCAATTGTGGTTCGAACAGCACGCGGCGGACGGTTTCATTATTCAGGGCGGCACGCCGGAAACCTTCCCGCGCTTTGTGGATGAGGTGGTTCCGCTGTTACAGGCGCGCGGCCTGTTCCGTCGCGACTATCCGGGCACCACCCTGCGGGAAAGTCTGGGTCTGGCGCTACCTGCTAACCAATTCCAAAAATAATAAAAGAGAATCACGCTATGCAGAAAACAACACTCTTGCTGGCCGTCGCGTTGGCATTTAGCGCCTCGTCGTGGGCCCAGGACGTCAAGATCAATGGCACCGGGGTGAGCCTGGAGGCCAACAAAACGCCGATTCACACAGCGAAAAATCCACAGGCCATTGCGCTGTTGCCGAAAGATCTGCATCTGGCGGTGCCGGGGAAATTCACCGTCGCGGTGGCAGCCCTGAACTCACCACCGCTGACGGTCTTCGCCGATGACAACAAAACCCTGCTCGGCAGCGAGACGGATATCGCCCGGCTGGTGGCGGAGAGCCTCGGGCTGGAAGTAAACGTGGTTCCCACTTCATGGGAAGACTGGCCGCTGGGGGTTACCTCCGGCAAATATGATGCCGCGATCAGCAATATTACCGTCACCAAAGAGCGCAAAGAGAAGTTTGATTTCGCCACCTACCGTAAAGACTCGCTGGGCTTCTACGTCAAAAGCACCAGTCCGCTGAACAAAATTGACAAGGCGGAAGACATCGCCGGGCTGAAGATTATCGTCGGCTCCGGTACTAACCAGGAGGCGATCCTGCTGGCGTGGAACGCGGAGAACGTCAAGAAGGGGCTGAAGCCGTTTACCCCGGTCTACACCAAGGATGACGCCGCCCAGACGCTGGCCCTGCAGACCGGGCGAGCCGACGCCTTTTTCGGCCCCAACGTGATAGGCGCGTGGAAGGCGGCGCTGACCGGTAAAACCAAACTGGTGGGCAGCGTCGACGGCGGCTGGCCGAAAGCGGCGCATATCGCGGTGACGCTGAAAAAAGACAGCGGGCTGGTGAATGCCGTCCAGGCGGCGCTGAACGGCGCTATCGCCAGCGGCGATTACGCCAAAGTGCTTAACCGCTGGGGCGAAGGGGTGGAGAGTATTCCGCAATCAGAAATCAACCCACCCGGACTGGGCGACTGACAGGAGGCGCGATGAGCGAAGCATTCCGCGATATTTCTCCGGACGCACCGGAGCTGCAGCCGATTATTAGCGGGCTGTTTGCCGAATATGCCGCCCGCTACGGCGACTATTTTTCCCGCGATGCGGAAGTGGAGTTGACTGAGTGGTATTTGCCGCCGCAGGGGCTGTTTATCGTCCTTGAGCGTGAGGGAGAAATTATCGCCACCGGCGCTTATAAACCGAAAGATCGCCACACCGCGGAGATCAAACGTATCTGGACGCACCGCCGTCTGCGCCAGCAGGGGCTGGCGGCGAAGGTGGTCCAGGAGCTGGAACGGCGGGCGGTGCTGGCCGGGTACAGCCATATCTACCTGACCACCGGCTTCCGTCAGCCGGAGGCGGTAAAGCTCTATCTCAGCCAGGGGTATGAGGCGCAGTTTGACCTCACGCGAGACCCGGAAGAGTACAGTCAGCCGCCGTACGATGGCCGGCTGCGGTTCACTAAAGCGCTGGCGGTGAGCGCCTTCAGTCACAGCGCTTGAGGAGGCATGATGCATTCATCTGAAACAATAAAAGTGGTGCCGGCGCGCTATCCGCTGCGGGTGGTCGGGGCCCTGGTCGCCCTGCTGGTGCTGGCGGTGGTGATCCAGTCGGTGGCCTTTAACCCGCGCTGGGAGTGGGGCGTCTTCGCCCGCTGGTTCTTCGACCCGGTGATCCTCGAGGGGTTGGGACAAACCCTGCTCCTGACCCTGCTCGGCACGGTGCTGAGCGTGATCTTCGGCGGCCTGCTGGCGCTGGCCCGCTTATCCTCATCGTGGCTGCTCAGCAGCCTCGCCTGGGGTTATATCTGGCTGTTTCGCTCGCTGCCGCTGATTGTGGTGCTGATTATTCTGTATAACTTTTCCTATCTCTACGACACCCTGTCGCTGGGGATCCCGTTTACCGGCGTCACCTGGGCCAGCTATCAGACCATTAACGTGCTGGGGCAATTCTCCACGGCGGTGGTGGGCCTGACGCTGGTGCAGAGCGCCTATACCGCGGAGATTATTCGCGGCGGCTTTTTAGGGGTCGACCATGGGCAGTATGAAGCCGCCGCTGCACTGGGGCTTCCCGCCTGGCGACGTACGCTGCGCATTATTCTGCCGCAGGCGCTGCGCACCATCCTGCCCTCCGGCTTCAATGAGATCATCAGTCTGGCCAAGGGAACGGCGATGGTGTACGTCCTGGCGATGCCGGAACTGTTCTACACCATCCAGATGATCTACAACCGTACCCAGGAGGTGATCCCGCTGTTGATGGTCGGCGCCGCCTGGTATCTGGCGATCACCAGCGTTCTCTCCGCCATTCAGTATCTGGTGGAACGCGCCCTGGCGCGCAGCGAGCGCCGCTCGGCGGTAAACAGCGCCCGCAGCAGCCGTCTGAATCAACCCGCACGTCAACCACAGCCGCAGGAGGCCGTTCATGCCCAGCTCTCATAATGGCCATATCTCTATCACCGGGGTCAGCAAATACTATGGCCGCCACAAGGCGCTGGACGATGTGTCGCTGGAGATCCCCCCGGGCACGGTGACGGTGATCCTCGGCCCTTCCGGCTCGGGCAAGTCGACGCTGCTGCGCACCATCAATCACCTCGAACGTGTCGATGAGGGATTTATTCAGATTGATGGCGACTATATCGGTTATCGCCGCAAAGGCGACAAGCTGTATGAGATGAAAGAGAAGGAGATCCTCCGCCAGCGGATCAACGTCGGCTACGTGTTCCAGAACTTTAACCTGTTTCCGCACCTGACGGTGCTGGAGAACCTGATTGAGGCGCCGATCGCCCACAAGCAGGTCACGCGCAAAGAGGCCATTGCCCGCGCTTATGAACTGCTGGACGTTGTCGGACTGCGCAATAAAGCCGACGCCTGGTCGCGGCATCTCTCAGGCGGGCAGCAGCAGCGTATCGCGATTGCCCGGGCGCTGGCACTGGACCCGCGGGTGATCCTGTTTGATGAGCCCACCTCGGCGCTCGATCCCGAGCTGGTGGGCGAGGTACTGGATGTCATCAAGAAGCTGGCGCGCTCCGGTACCACCCTGGTGGTGGTGACCCACGAGGTAGGCTTTGCCCGCGAGGTGGCCGACCAGGTGGTGTTTATGGTCGACGGCAGGATCGTCGAGCAGGGCAGCAGCGACGAGGTGCTCAACCATCCGCAGCATCCGCGTACCCGACAGTTTTTATCCAGGGTACTGCCGTCATGAACAGAGCGCTAATGACCCTTGTTCTCAGCGCTTTTGCCATGAGCGCTCACGCGGCGCTGGATCTGCGTGCCAATGAGCAGCCATTGCCGGTCACCCGCGACCCGCAGGCGATAGCGAAAATTCCGCCGGGCTATCGCTTCGTCGAGCCGGGGACGCTGACGGTGGCGATCTCGGCGCTCAATTCGCCGCCGCTGGCGCTGCTGGCCAGCGACAACCGCACGCGGATCGGCAGCGACCCGGATATGGCCCGCCTGCTGGCCGGAAGCCTTGGCCTGAAACTCAGGCTGGTGCCCACCGCGTGGGAGGACTGGCCGCTGGGCATCGCCTCCGGCCGCTACGATGTGGCGCTGATCAATATCGCGGTAACCGAGAAGCGCAAAGAGAAGTTCGATTTTGCGACTTACCGGGTGGACTCCCTGGCCTTCTCGGTGAAATCCACCAGCGACATCGCCGCGGTAAACGGACCCGCCGACCTCGCCGGGCGCAAAGTGATCGTCGGGTCCGGCACCAATCAGGAGCGGATCCTGCTGGGCTGGAATGAGGACAACCGTGCCGCCGGACGGCCGCAGGCCCAGCCGGTCTACCTGACCGATGATGCCTCCGGCAACCTCTATATCCAGTCCGGGCGAGCGGATATCTTTTTCGGCCCGCAGTCGGTGGCAGCCTATAAGGCCGCCCTTAACGGCCAGACCCGGGTGGTGGGCCTGGGGCCGAAAAAAGCGTGGGTGGCGACAACCACCAAAAAAGGCAACGGCCTGGTCTTTACCCTGCAGGCAGCCCTCGACGGGGCGATTGCCCGCGGTGAATATCAGCAGGTGCTGGCGCGCTGGGGAGAGCAGGGCGAGGCGGTGGCGCAGTCGGTGGTCAACCCGCCGGGGATAACCTACTAAAAAACCGCTGTTTCGCCGGAGTACGACGCGAAACAGCGGAGGCGAATGCTCGCCAGGGTCTTCAATCAAACGGTGCGCGGAGTGAGCGTCAAGCGATCCAGCGGCCCAACGATAAACAGATAGGAGAACAGGCCCAGCACGCCCATGGAACCGACGTAGAGGATGGCGTAATCAAACGAGTGGGTGTTGGCGAGGATCACCCCGATGACCAGCGGGGTAATGATGCTCGCCAGGTTGCCGCACATATTGAACACGCCACCGGCAATACCGAGCATCTCTTTCGGCGAGGTGTCGCTCAGCACGCACCAGCCGAGGTTCCCGAAACCTTTGGCAAAAAACGCCAGACTCATGGCGGCGATCACCACCACTTCCGAAGAGGTGTAGTTGGCGACGACAATGATGCAGGAGAGCAGCATGCCGCAGATCACCGGGAGCTTACGGGCGGTGGTCAGACTGTAACCGCGTTTCAGCAGCCAGTCCGAAAACACGCCGCCCAGCAGGCCACCGATAAATCCAGCTATGGCCGGGATACTGGCGACAAACCCGACCTTGAGGATTGACATGCCTTTGGCCTGGTAGAGGTAAGTCGGAAACCAGGTGAGGAAGAACCAGGTAATCGATGTGACGCAGAACTGGCCGATATAAACCCCGATCATCATGCGATTGACGCAGACGCTTTTAATCTGCGCGAGAGTTAATTTTTGCGGCGTTTTTTGGCTACCTAATTCCGGTACGCCGCCGCCTTCACGAATATAATCGAGCTCCTGCGGGTTAATTTTAGGATGATGTGAAGGATCCTTCACTTTTACCAGCCAGAATATTCCCAGCACCACCCCGATAGCGCCAATATAATAAAAAACATAGTGCCAGCTTAAATTATGCAGAATGATGGTCATCAGCGGCGTAATAATGCCCAGCGAAATATACTGCGCGGCCTGATAGACCGAGGTGACAAATCCACGCTCTTTATTGGGGAACCACTGGACGCTCAGGCGACTGTTGGCCGGAAAAGCGGGTGCTTCAATGGCCCCCATCATCAGACGCAGGAGCACCAGCACCACCAGCGGACTGGCAAACAGATAAACAGTGCCCTGAAACATAGTGACGACCGACCAGCCAATCAGCGCGCAGCCGTAGACCAACCGCGAACCATATTTATCCAGCAGCCAGCCGCCGGGGATTTGCATAATGACGTAGGAAATACCAAACACCGAAAAGGCCAGGCCCATTGCTTCAGGGTCAAAACCTAACTCTTTACTCATCATCGGCGCGACAACGGACAGGGTGGCCCGGTCAGCATAATTAAATACGGTCGCGAGAAATAAAAAAACCAATATACCGTAACGCACGTTGCTGCGTTTTATTTGCTGTTGCATGTTATTCAACTCCTTTGCAGGGTTGTGAAGACACGTCATCTTTCATGCCGCTTTGATACTTGCTGACGGATTTCGTGTATTGCGAGTACAGCGGGTCAGAGGTTTATCCCCGGTGGCGCTGCGCTTACCGGGGCTACGGGTTCTCAGTGGTCTGCGGACCGGTAGCCCGGATAAGGCGTGGACGCCGTCATCCGGGAAAAGTCATTACGGGCGAGTTCCAAACTCGCAGCTTTGCTGGGTCCAGCGGCGGGCCTGCTCGCTGAGGGTGAAGCCCAGACCATGGCGTTCGGAAACCCACATCCGGCCATCGCGCAGTTCTAGCTGCTCGTTAAACAGCGGGTTCAGCCACTCGAAGTGCTCCAGCCATGGCTCCAGCGGGTAGGCGGCGGCGAGATGCAGGTGCACCTCCATGGCAAAGTGCGGAGCCAGCTTGCGACCGTGCTTCGCGGCCAGATCCATTATTTTCAGGAACGGGGAGATCCCACCGACGCGCGGGGCATCCGGTTGCACGAAGTCGCTGGCGTTGCCGAGGATCAACTGCTCATGTTCGCGGAAGCTGGTCAGCATCTCGCCGGTGGCAATCGGCGTATCCAGCGCGGCGGCCAGCTGCGCGTGGCCTTCGACGTCATAGGCATCCAGCGGCTCCTCAATCCAGATCAGATTGAACGGCTCCATTTTGCGCCCCATGCGAATGGCGGTTTCGCGATCCCACTGCTGGTTGGCATCGACCATCAGCGGGAAGTCATCACCCAGCACTTCGCGCACCGCCGTCAGACGACGGATATCCTCGGCAGTATTAGGCTGACCGACTTTTAGTTTAATCCCGCCGATGCCGTTTTCACGGGAGATAGCCACGTTTTTCAACACCTGATCCAGGGGGGTATGCAGGAAGCCGCCGGAAGTGTTGTAGCACTGCACGGAATCACGATGTGAACCCAGCAGTTTGGCCAGCGGTAGACCGGCGCGTTTGGCTTTCATATCCCACAGGGCAATATCGATAGGGGAGATAGCTTGTACCGCCATTCCGCTCCGGCCGACGGAAGCCCCGGCCCACAGCAGTTTTGTGTAGATTTTGTCAATGTCGTTCGGATCTTCGCCAAGCAGATTATCGGCTATCTCTTTGGCGTGAGCGTAAATGCCCTGGCCGCCCGCACGTTTCGAGTAGCTAAAGCCGACGCCGGTGAATCCATCCCGGGAGTGAATTTCCGCGATGATAATCGCCACTTCGGTCAGGGGTTTTTGGCGACCGGTCAGCACTTTGGCATCGCTGACGGGGGTGGCCAGCGGCAGAAAAGCCAGCGACAGTTTAACGTGGTCAATGCGGTCACCGGTTTCAGCGGCGGTTTTGACGCCGAAAGCTTTGGCGTAGGTTACGGATTCGGAATTGGCGCTTGAGGTCATACTGGTGTCCTTTTTGATAATAAAATGATTGCGCTATCATTTGTAATGGTGAAATGATTTTGACGCTACGGTAGTGGTTTTAATTTGTACAAACGATCACAATTGGCCGTTATAAAGGCGAAAAATTTGCTGTGCAGGTCACAATCCAAAACAGTTTGTGAAAAGTGACAAGTCATAATGATAGCGATAACATTTTGTATTGCAGGTCGTTGATTCTGTTAGGGGAGACGCGGCGGGCGCTGGCAATTGCGTGGGGCATCATCAATAATGCCCACAGAAAACGACTTAACACAGGGGCTTAGCCGTGAAAAGCAAAAAACCGACGCGGGCGCCGACGCTGGAGGATGTGGCTCGCAGCGCCGGGTTGTCGCCGATGACGGTCAGTCGGGCGCTGAATACGCCCCAGCTGGTCAGGCCAAAAACGGTAGAGAAAGTGATGCAGGCTGTGCAGGCGACGGGCTATATCCCCAATGCGCTGGCCGGCGGCCTCGCCTCCAGGCGCAGCAAGCTGGTGGCGGTCGTGGTACCGCAAATCAATAACAATATGTTTGTCGATACCATCCAGGCGCTGAGCGATACCCTGGCGGCGCGCGGCTACCATATGCTGCTGTGCGTGGCGGGCTATGACCGGCAGACCGAGGCCGAGCTGGTCTCTACCTTGCTTTCGCGGCGCCCTGATGGCGTGGTGTTAACCGGCATCCAGCATGCGCCGCTGTTAAAGAAAACGATTCTTAACGCCGCCACGCCGGTGGTGGAAATCTGGGATCTCACCCCGACGCCGCTGGATATGCTGGTCGGTTTTTCCCATGAAAAAGTGGGCGAAACCATTGGCGAGTATGTACTGGAGAAAGGCTACCAGCGACCAGGCCTGCTGTGGGCGGGCGATGCGCGCGCGATGTTGCGTAAGCAGGGGCTCTGTGCCCGACTGGCTAAAAAAGGGCTGGACGATGCGCCTCAGGTTGAAGTGCCGCTCCCGGCGTCGCTGGCGCTGGGGCGGCGCGGTCTGGCGGAGCTGCTCGCCGCCAGCGAGTTTGATGTGATCATCTGCAGCTCAGACACCCTCGCCCAGGGGGCGATTATGGAAGCCGAAAGCCGGGGGCTACGCGTACCGCAGGATCTGGCGGTGATCGGTTTTGGCGATCTGGATTTCGCCGCCAGCAATCGTCCGGCTATCACTACCGTCAGCGTCGACCGTCATGCCATCGGTGAACGGGCCGCTACGCTGCTGGCTGACCGCATCGAAGGAGGAGAAGACAGCGGGGTGATTATAGATATCGGCTTTCAGCTGGTGGCACGAGAATCGGCGTAGGCCTGCCTTTTCAGGGCATGGTGTGCCGGGTGGGTGAGCGGCGAATTTCTGCCTACACTTAGGCTTTACCCTGGAGGCAGACCATGATTACCGTTTATGGCGTGCCGGGATGGGGCTCGACGATTAGCGAGCTGATGCTCTCCCTGGCCGATATTCCCTACGAGGTGGTTGACGTGGAGGGCTTTGACCAGCCCGGTCCGGCGCGCGAGCGTCTGCGGCAGATTAATCCGCTGTGCCAGGTGCCCACCCTGAGGCTGGCCGATGGGAGCATCATGACCGAAACCGCCGCCATCGCGCTGATGATCCTCGATCAGCGTCCCGATCTGGCCCCCGCGCCGGGGACGCCGCAGCGTCAATAGTTCCAGCGTCTGCTGGTCTGGCTGGTGGCCAACATCTATCCCACCTTTACCTATGCCGATTACCCGGAACGCTGGGCGCCCGCCGCCGCAGAGCAACTGGTGGAGAATTGTCGCCAGTACAGGAAAAATCTCTATCTCTGGTTCGAACAGCAGCTGGCTGCCGGGCCGTGGGCGCTGGGCTCGTCGGTAACGTTGCTGGATTGCTATATCGCGGCGATGTACAGCTGGGGGCCGCGACAGGCGTGGTTTGACGACCACGCGCCAAAATTCGCCGCCATCGCCCGGGCGGTCTGTCAGCGACCGGAACTGGCCGTGGCGCTACGCCGTAACAAGCTGATTTAACGCACGCGATGGCAACCAGAACGGCCATTCTGTGGTAGCGTTATGGCTCTGACCACAAGGAGTCTTTGCTATGCCGCATGTAGATATTAAATGTTTTCCCCGTGAACTGACTGACGAACAAAAAACCGCGCTGGCCGCCGACATCACAGAGGTGCTGATCCGCCATCTGAACAGCAAAGAGAGCGCCGTCAGCGTCGCGCTGACTCAGGTTGAGCCGGACGCGTGGCAGGCGGTGTGGGACAGTGAGATCGCCCCGCAGATGGCGCAGCTGATAAAGAAGCCGGGTTATAGCATGTAATTGCCACTGGCGGGCATGATGCCCGCCAGTGACGCTCGGTCAGAACCAAATCTCCGTCTGCACGCCGAAGTTCCATGTCCCGCCAGCGGTAAAGCCTTTGCTGCCGAAATCATCGTTGATCGCATAACGATCCAGGTCTTTATCCCAGTTCATCCACGTGACAAAGAAACGTATCTCCGGCCGCGCTTTGATATCAAACACATCGCCCACTTTAAAGGTGGGGGCGAAGGTCAGCTTGTAGAAATCACCGCGGACCGCCTGATACTGATAAACGTTGTCATTATAGCGATAGCTGCGCCCGTTCGGATTGAGATCCATATACTGCCACGAGGCCTCATACAGCAGGGCGAAGTGAGCGGAGATCCCTTGCGATACCCGCAGGTTAAATGTCGCCCAGTCGTAGCGGTCGCCGTCGCGATAGCGGTCTTCGCTGTGCTGGGCTATCACCGACGGCGCCAGCTGCCAGTTTTTCCCCAGCGGCAGGATCCCGTACGACGCAAAGCGCAGGGAGGCCGCGTTCTCGGTCAAGTCGCCATCGCTCCCCGGCTGACGCGCTTCGGCGCCCAGCCCGACGCCGTACTGCAGTGCGCTTTCCGACACCCCTGGCGCCAGGCCGTAGAACTGCTGTTTGTCGTGCAGGGCCAGCATCGCGTAGTAGCCGTTTTTGGCGGTGTTATCGCTGCGCAGGGCATAGCTCCCGGTGGTCGAGGTATTATCTTTCAGGTCATCGTTACCCTGGGCGGTCATCACCGTGGTCATCAGCTGCCAGTTGCCGTAAAAATGGTTGGCGGTGAACAGCAGATTCTGGATGTCATTATCCGCGTAATTATCGCTGCCAAGGTCGCCGAAGTTACGCGCATACACCGAATAATCGCCGCGCAGGCCGCTTCCCCAGTCGACATCATTGATCCCGCCGCCGGTGCCACCGAGGAACATGATGTCGCTATCGGTAAAGTGGATATCGAAGTTATCCCGATCGAAGCGTTTGCCGGCCCAGATCGAGGCGCGTTTTAACGGCCCGGTGAACTCGGCGAAGTCGCCCATCTCGACGTACAGCTGACGAATGTTCAGATGGTGGCTGTCGTTGTCCTGAACCCACGGATCCGGGTTGGTGGCCCCGTCGGCGAGCATGGTCTTAAAGCGCGCCCATGAGCCATCGTTGAAGGTGAACTTTTTGCCAAAGCTCAGCTCAGCGTAATTATCTTTTTCGTTGCCGAGACGACCGACGTGGGCATCGCCGTTGAGCGAACTGGCCGGGGAGATGCCTGGCCCGCCGCGGGCGCCTTTGCCGTGGCTGTTGACTAACATTCCGGAACGGGCGTAGGCGTTAAAGGTAAAGCCATCGTCCGGGGCGCGCTTCGCCAGCTGTTCGCTCAGTTGCTGATTGGTAGCCTGCTGTTTTTGTTCGCGAGCCGTGGTCTGTTGGCTGAGCGCCTGCACCTGCTGCTCCGCTGCCGCCGCGCGCTGTTCGGCGGCGGCGGTTTGCTGTTCTGCCCGCTGCGCGCGGCGGCTGGCTTCGCTGGCCTGCTGTTCGGCGAGATTGAGGCGCGCTTCGAGCTGCGCCAGCCGTTGTTCGACGCTCAACCCGGCGGCGCTGGTGAGTGGAAAAAGGGCGCAGCAAACCGCTGCGCTAATCACAGAGATACGCATAAAAGTCCTTAATTTATCCAGAGGTTAAAGCAGCGGGGCGCCTTACATGGCGGGGGATTCTCCGGTGGCCGGGGCTGGCGAGGCGCCGCGTCCGGCATCGAGGTCGGCACGGATCTGCTCATACTGATCGTCGAGACGGTAGAAGCGGCCCATCCACAGCATCGAGGCGAGGATCAACAGCGCCGGAATGTAGAGATAGCAGGCCTTGATGGCCAACAGGGCGCTGTCGCTTTGCGCCTGGTTGGCGATATAGCCGCCGGAGGAGAGCAGTGCCCCGGTGATCGCCCCGGCGCCGGCCATCGCCACCTTGCCGAGAAAGCCGTTTATCGAGGTCAGGATACCCGCGGTATTAATGCCGGTTTTCCACACGCCGTAATCCACCGGGTCGGCCTGCATCGAGAAATAGATAGCCGTGCGCTGACCGGCGCCAAGGGAGAGGATCACCGCCCCGACGATCAGCCCCAGCGCGTAGGTGCCAGACAGCATCATCATCCCCATCCCGAGCAGATTGACCGCGCTGGCCACCAGATAGACATGACGTTTTTTCATGCGTCGGGCCAGCAGCGGGACGCTGAGGGTGCCGAGCAGGGGAACGAAGGTGGAGATCCCGGCGATAACCGCCGTCAGCTCGGTATTCCCGACGTAATAGTGGAAGAAGTACACCAGCGCTCCGGTCTGAAAGAAGAATGCCCCCCACATCAGAAATATATTGCTGGCGAAGATCCACCACGGACGATTGGCGCGCAGGCTAATCCAGGCGCGTTTCAGGGTCATGCGCTCCCCGCTGAGGATGATCTTTTCTTCGACGTTGCGAAAGCTCACCAGCAGGAAAAAGGCCGCCAGTACGCCAAAAATCACCGCGGTATAGAGGAACCCCTGCTGCTGGTCGCCTTTGCCCAGCATGCCGACCAGCGGCAGGGTGGCCACGGCGACGATGGTGGCCCCGAGGGATCCCAGCAGAATACGTACCGCCGACAGCGTGGTGCGCTCTGCGGAATCACTGGTTAAAAACGGCAGCATGGCGCAGAACGGAATGTTCACCAGGGTGTAGAGGAACGACAGACACAGATAGGTGATAAAGGCGTACAGCAGTTTGCCGGTGGTGCCGAAATCCGGCACATAGAAGGCCAGAATACACAGCAGACCAAAAGGCAGGGCACCAATCAGCAGCCAGGGACGGCAGCGCCCCCAGCGGGTGGCGGTATTGTCGATCACCAGCCCCATCAGCACGTCGGCCACGCCATCCACCAGCCGGGTAACCAGGAACATCAGCCCAACGTAATAGGCCGGGAGGCCCATCACGTCGGTGTAAAAGAACATCAGATACAGAGAGATCATCTGCCACACAAGGTTGCAGGAGAGATCGGCAATGCCATAGCCAAGGCGCTGCCGCCACAGGGTAAACGTTGTTTCTGCCATAAATCACTCGCTTATCGTTGTTGTTAAAGTCCGTACTGGCGAATAAACCAGGCCGGGGTACAGCTCCACGCATGGCAGTAACTGTTAATGAGCTTACTGCCATACGGGGAAAAGTCAGGATGCTGTGGGTCGAAAATTTCCCAGAAGGTATCGGCGCCGGAGTCAACCATCGCCCCCCAGTAGGCTTTGATCTCCGCCACCGCCTCCTCGCGCAGGCCGCACTGCAGCAGGGCGACAATGTGATGATGGCGCAAGTACGGGGTATTCATGGCAATGGCGGGCGGCTGTTGCTGCAGGCGGCGCATCAGCGCTTGCCGCTGCCCGGCGGTGCCAACTTCCGCCAGTACCAGCCAGATCTGCGATGCCCATGAGACCTGGCGCGCGGCGCCGCTGATAAACACCTGCCGCTCGCTGTCCCACAGGTGGCGGAGGGCGGCCTCTTTCAGTTGCGCGAGCGTAGCGGTGTAGTCGGCTACCCGCTGCGGTTCAACACGCTGCGCCAGCCAGAGGGCACGCTGCAGGCAGTAGATAAGCACCCCCTGCGCCGACGACTGTTTATTCAGCTCTGCCTGCCAGTCGATAAATGCCCACCAGTCATCGCTGTCGCGCACCAGACCCTGGGGATCGCAGCGGGTCAGCGCCAGCTCGATTTGCCGCCGCGCCGTGGGCCACAGCTCACCGACGGTTTCCGTGTCGCCGGTGCTTTGCAGGTAGTTATAAAGTACGTCGATAAAAAATAATGAATAATCAAAGAGAAAGGTGTCATCGGCGCGCACATCAGGCTGGACAAAGACATTGGCGGAGACCATGCCGTCTTCCCGGGTATGGCCGGCAAACAGGTACAGGCAGCGGCGGACCAGATCGTGGTGGCCGAAGGTCACGTCATTGACCAACGCCTGCAGGCGCAGGTCGCCGAGCCACAGCCGACGGTCGCGTTTCGGCCCATCCTCAAATACCTCCTGCATGCAGTTTTGCAGGGTGCGAACCGCGACGCTATCAATGGCTTTCAACTGCGGATCGGCGATGACCGCCGGCTGCGGGCTGCCGGCTGAGGTAACGGTTTCCAGGGCTATCTCATCGAACTGCAGACGAAATTTGCGCGACAGCGCTTTGACCTCCACCTTCAGGTAGCGCAGGCAGTAGCGACGCGGCAGGTCAACCCGGGCGGGCAGGACGTCGAGCCACAGATCCTGTTGCTGCAACCAGCTACTGCTCAGCCACCCCTGGTACTCGCTGAACGGCTCGCAGACTTCGCTCAGCGTTTCGCCGAAGGTGAAGTGCAGATGGGCCGGGGCATCCGGCGGGCTGCCGACGCTGCGGCAGCTGAACTGCAGGTAGCCAACAAAATGGCTGCCAAAATCAATGATGATGCTGTCGCCGACGCGAAGCGGCTGCTGATAAAACTGCTCAGGCGTGCAGACGGTGTGTCCCCGCCAGCCGTTCAGCGCCGCCGGATCGGCGACGGCTTCGACGATGGCCTGCGGCGCCTGGCGCTGACGATGCAGCGCGGGCGTCAGGGCGGCCGCCCGCTCTAATAAATGCGGATGGCGGGTCATCGCCACACTGGAATTGTATTGAATTGCCTGTGACATACTGCGTCCTCTCCATTAGGTTAGGCGCAGCATAGGCCGTCGTCTGGCGGCGCCACCACTCTGGCAATGCCAAACCGTCAGTGAAAATGGCAGGAATAATGAGGTGGGGGCGCTGGCGATCACAAATCCGCACATCGGGCGCGTGGCGAAGGTCGGAATAGATTATCGTGCCCCTGCGCACCAGGCTGTTCAGGATTTGCTGTAATGATGACACTGACCGTTGAGTATTATTTCACCCATCCCCAGGATAAGCTCGGCATGTACGCCAGCGACCCGGAAGATAATAGCCAGGAGCATGGCCACGAGTTTGCTGAGCTGGTGATCGTCGAGGAGGGGCATGGATTACACGTTATTAATGGCCGCCCGCTGTACATCCAGCAGGGCGATGTATTTTACGTCCAGCCTGGCGATGTCCACTATTATGATGAACTGGGGACGCTGAAGCTGATTAATGTCTTAATTAATCCGGCGGTGGCCTTTCGCTATTTACAGCAGATGGAGGGATTGCTGCAGCAATTATCGGCGCAGCGTGCCGCCTGCTATGGCTGGCTGGCGCCGGAGACCCGCAGCTATTGTCGGGAACTGCTGGAAAAGATATTTTCCCCGGCGCTGAGGGCGGCGGATAATACCCCGCAACGGGAGTCTCTCTTTTTCCAACTGGTGACCACCATTCTCACAGCCGAGTCGGAAGCCGAATATAGCAGCACCCGCTATAAACTGCATAAATTACTCACCTGGCTGCAGGAGCACTGTTTCGAAGAACATAACTGGCAGCAACTGGCGGAGCAATTTCATCTCACCACCCGCACGGCGTTTCGCCATATTAAAGAGGCCACGGGCTTAACGCCGGATAATTATCTGAAACGTCTGCGACTGGTCTCCGCGCGGGTCAAATTACGTGAAACGGAGATGTCCATTACCGAAGTGGCTTATCTGTGCGGCTTCGCCAACAGCAACCACTTTACCACTCTGTATAAAAAAGTGTTTGGCCTGACCCCCAGCGCCGATCGCCGCCGCCCACCGGGTTAAAAGGGGGGCCGCAGGCTGGGCAGGGGAAAAACCTGCCGCCTGCGGCAAGTCACGCTTACTCGTCGAGGGAGTTTGCCCGCACATGACGACCGCTGGCGACAAAATTGCCGGTGCCAAGATGATGCAGGGTATTGAGCTTATCGTCGTCGAACTGCCAGTGTCCGGTGACGAATGCGCGTTCATCGGCGGCGGCAGACACCACCTCCCCGAACAGGGTGTCGTACTGGGTCTGGGCCGCCGTCGCCGGCAGCAGGCGGCACTCCATCCACGCCAGACACTTCTCCTCGATCAGCGGCAACCCCAGCTCCGGGCCGGTCACTACCGGGATCCCCCAGGCATTGAATTTGTCCTCATCGCGGCCGCTGACGCTGCCGACGGCGTAGGTCCAGCTGGCGGCGGCGACGCCGGGGACCACAATGCCGAAGGTGCCGTTGCGCTCGATGACCTCCCGCGTCCAGGTACTTTTATCCACCACGATAGCCACCCGCGGCGGGGCGAATTCCACCGGCATTGACCAGGCGGCGGCCATGACGTTGCGCCGGTCAGACGGGGCATCGTAGCTGGTGATCAAAATGGTTGGGCCGTGGTTGAGCAGGCGGCTGGCGTACTGCAGTTCAACGTGGCGAAAGCGGCTCATAGGCGTTCCTTGAATAATGGGTCGGTTGGCAGGTAACACGTTAAGCCGCAATGAAAATGTAATCAATACGTCATCTCGTCTGACTATAGTCGCCAGCACTAAGTCCCAAAGAGGATCACAATATGTTGGCTCCCCTGATGTTATCCCAGGTGAGCGTGCCCCGTCGGATGTCGGCCGCCGGGCAGGTCTCGCTGTCCCGAAAGGGAGGGCGATGATGCGCACGCTGACCCCTATCACCCTGCAGGAGGTCTCTTTTGCCTTCGCAGAGACTCCCGTTCTTGACCGTTTCTCGTTGCATATCGAACCCGGCCGCATCGTGGCGCTACTGGGTCCGTCCGGCTGCGGCAAAAGCACTTTGCTGCGTCTGCTGGCCGGGCTGAGCGTGCCGGTCAGCGGCGAAATCCGCTTTGGCGACAGGCTGGTCGCTCGCGCAGGATGGGGATTGCCCCCGGAGCAGCGCGATATCGGCATGGTTTTTCAGGATTACGCCCTCTGGCCGCATATGAGCGTGGCGCAGAACGTCGCCTTTCCGCTGCGCATGCGAGGTGTCTCCCGTAGCGAACGCGAGCGCCGGGTGAGCGAGGCGCTGGCGCGGGTAGGCCTCAACGGTTTCGCCGAACGTAAACCTTCTGGTCTTTCTGGCGGTCAGCAGCAGCGGGTGGCGCTGGCGCGGGCGATCGTCGCCGCGCCGCGGGTGCTGCTATTTGATGAACCGCTCTCCAACCTGGATAGCGAACTGCGCGAATCGCTGTGCGGCGAAATGAGCCGCCTGTTGCGACAGCTCGGCATCACCGCCGTGTATGTCACCCATGATCGACGTGAAGCCGAGCTGTTAGCTGACCAGATTGTCTATTTATCCGCGGGCCGCGTGGCCGCTGTCCGCGCCGTTACGCCAACCTCAGGGGAAGTTGCATGAACACCGTTATGACCGTTAAGAAAGGAGTGGTACTCGCGATGGCTCTTTCCGCCATGATGCTCTCCAGCGCCCATGCGCTGACCGTTTACACCGCCGGACCCGGCTCGCTGGCGAAAAGCCTGGCCAGCGGTTTTGAACAACAGACCGGGGTGAAGGTGACGGTTTTCCAGGCCACCACCGGCAAAGTAATGGCCCGACTGGAGGCCGAGCAGGCCAACCCGCAGGCGGATGTGCTGATCTCCGCCTCGTGGGATACCGCCGAAGATCTGCACCAGCGGGGCTGGTTGCTGCCTTTTGCGAGCGCCAATGCCGACCAGGTACCGGCGAACCTGAAATCGGCGGACTATATCGCCCAGGGCGTCTCCGCCCTGGGCATTGTCTGGAACAGTAAAAGCGGTACCCCGGAACCGAAAGAGTGGCGGGATCTCACCCAGCCGGCGTTTAAAGACAAGGTGACAACCCCCGACCCGGCGCTCTCCGGCGCGTCGCTGGATTTGCTGATCGGGCTGCAAAACAGCATGGGCGACCAGGCCTGGCAACTGTTTGACGATCTGAAAAAGAACGGCATGGTGGTCAGCGGACCCAACGCCCAGGCGGTGACGCCGGTGATGCAGGGGGCGAAAGCGGCGGTGTTTGGCGCGGTGGATTATGTCTCCTACGGCAATATTCAGCAGGGCGAGTCGCTGAAGGTGATCTTCCCGGCCAGCGGAACGGTGATTGCCCCGCGCCCGATGATGATCCTCAAAACCAGCCAGCATGCCGACGATGCCAAAGCCTTTATCGATTATGTTCTGTCGCCGGAAGGTCAGGCGAGGGTTGCCGATGCCTGGCTGATGCCCGCCCGCCGCGACGTGGCGGCCAAACGTCCGTTACTGGACGCGCTGAAGGTGCTGCCCACCACCAGCGAAGGCAGCAGCGAACGGGGCGCCGTGCTCGCCCGCTTCAGTCAGCTGTACGCGCAGTAATTGCTCCTGTTCCTCCAGCGCTGGCCGCCGGGGGACCCCTCAGCTTCAGGAACCGGTTGTGAAACAAACATTCCTTTCCGGCGCGACCCTCGCTGCCCTGGTGATGCTGGTCGCGTTGCCGTTAGTGTTTATTCTGCTGCAGGCGATTTTTCCCCATTTTAGCGCCGGTTCGCTCGGGGACGCCTTTGGCGGCGTCTCGGCGCTGCTGGCCGATCCCCAGTTACCGGCGATGCTCGGCGGTACGCTGTGGATCGCCGCCGGCGTGGCGCTGGTCAGCGTAATGATTGGCCTGCCGCTCGGCATCCTGCGCGGTATGTTTTCGCTGCCGCTGCCCCGACTGTGGGATCTCCTGTTTTTGATCCCCTTTCTGACGCCACCCTATATCTCGGCGCTCTCCTGGATGCTGGCCCTGCAAAGCCAGGGCTATCTGCAGCAGCTGACCGGCTGGCAACTGAACGATCTGCTGTTCAGCCGCAGCGGTATCGTGCTGGTGATGACCTTTAATATTTTCCCGGTGGTGTACTTTGCCGTCTCCCGCAGCCTGCTGGCGAGCGGGACCCGGCTGGCGGTGGTCGCCCGCGTCCATGGCGCCAGCGCCTGGCGCGCCTTCTGGCACGTGACACTGCCGATGCTCTCCCCGGCGCTGGCGGCGGGCACGCTGCTGGCGTTTACCCTCGCTATCGAGGAGTTTGGTGTACCGGCGGCGCTGGGCAGCCGGGCGGGAGTGGTGATGCTGACGGTCGGTATTGAGAAAAAGCTGGCCGACTGGCCGGTGGACCTTACCGGCGCCGCGCTGCTGTCGCTGCTGTTGATGGCGGTGGCGTTGTTCGCCTGGTGGCTGCAAAAGCGGCTGGTGGGGGAGAAAGAGGTCACCAGCGTCACCGGCAAGCCGGGAGAAAACCGCGGGGCATCGCTGGGCTGGATGACGCTGCCCGCCGTGCTGGTGATGGCGGCCGTCGGCGGCCTGGCGGTCGGCGTCCCTGCCGCCTCGATGATGCTCACCAGCGTGATGGGCACGCTCTCAGGGGGCGTGAGTATTGAGAATGTCACGCTACGTCACTTCGCGGCGCTGTTTGACCAGCAGGGGGATGCCCTGTCGGCCCTCGGCACCAGCCTGTCGCTGGCCCTGGGCTCGGCGCTGATCGTCGGCGTGCTGGGCCTGCTGGCCGCCTGGCTGGTGATGGTGCAGAAGATTAAAGGGCGCGGGATGGTGGACGCGCTGTCGCTGATGCCGGCGGCGCTGCCGGGCGTGGTGGTAGGCGTCGGTTTGATCCTGCTGTGGAATCAGCCCTTCTGGCCGCGCTCGCCCTATAACACGCTGTGGATGTTGCTGCTCTCCTATTGCTGCCTGCTGTTGCCCTGGCCGGTGCGCTATGTCGGCAGCGCGCTGCGCCAGCTGGGCCACAATCTTGAGTCCGCCGCCCGGGTGCACGGGGCGTCGCCACTGCAGGCGCTGCGGTTGATTGTCCTGCCGCTGGTCTTTCCGGCGCTGCTGGCGGCGATGCTGATGGTGTTCGCGGTGGCCTCCCGGGAGCTGGTGACCTCGCTGCTGCTCTCTCCAGCCGGTACGCAAACCGTGGCGGTGTTTATCTGGCGCCAGTTCGAACAGGGTTCCGTCGGTCAGGGCATGGCGATGGCCAGCCTGACGCTGTTGACCGGTCTGGTCCTGATGCTGACGGCGCTGGCGCTGATGCAGCGCAGCACGCGCGGTTAACGACAAGCGCACAAAAAAGACGGTCGGCGCGGAAAAATAGGCTATAAATGTCGGACACCTACAGCTGGAGGCCTTGATGAGTCCCTTTTTACGCGCCTATTTTTCCCGTCTGGGCTGGACGGGTGAGCCTGATGTATCCATTGATACCCTACGGGAACTGCATCTGCAGCATAACAGCGCCATCCCCTTTGAAAACCTCGACGTCCTGCTGCCGCGTGAGATCCACCTTGACGATCGGGCGCTGGAAGAGAAGCTGATCGCCGCCCGCCGCGGGGGGTATTGTTTTGAACAGAATGGCCTGCTGGAGCGCGTGCTGCGCGAGATAGGCTTTAATGTCCGCAGCCTGCTTGGCCGTGTAGTGCTGGCCAATCCGCCGCAGATGCCGCCGCGTACTCACCGTTTATTGCTGGTGGAAGTGGCGGGCGAGCGCTGGATCGCCGACGTCGGCTTCGGCGGCCAGACGCTGACCGCGCCGATCAAACTGCTGGCCGATATCCCCCAGCAAACGCCGCACGGTAGCTATCGTCTGGTGCATGAGGGCGATGAGTGGACGCTGCAGTTCAACCATCACGAACACTGGCAGTCGATGTACCATTTCGATTTAGGCCGCCAGTATGCGTCTGATTATGTGATGGGTAACTTCTGGTCGGCGCACTGGCCGCAGTCCCACTTCCGTCACCATCTGCTGATGTGCCGTCATCTGCCCGACGGCGGCAAAATGACCCTCACCAATTTCCACTTTACCCACTGGGAGAATAACCACGTGGTGGAGAAGATCGATTTTGCCGATGTCTCCGCGCTGTATGAAGCGCTGCAGACCCGCTTCGGGCTGGGCGTGGACGATCCTAAACATGGCTTTAGTGAAGCGGCGCTGGCGGCGGTAATGGCGGCGTTCGATACCCATCCGGAAGCCGGGAAATAACTCTCCTCATGCCCGGCGGCGCTGCGCTGACCGGGCCTGGGGGGTATGAGCCTGTGAGACGACCCTGTAGGCCGGGTAAGGCGTAGCCGCCACCCGGCATAAAAGTGGCTCCGTTCCCACAGTCATCGCCCGGCGGCGCTGCGCTTGCGCGGGCCTACGGGGTGTGAGCCTGTGAGTGGATCCTGTAGGCCGATGTAATGGACACCTCCCACCTTACGGCATCAATGTGCCAGACTGAGGTGTTAACTTCAGTTCCCAGGGGGAGGTGTCCACATGAATATTAAACGTATTGGCCTCGATCTCGCAAAACAGGTTTTTCAGCTTCATGCGGTTGATCACCAGGAACGTGTTGTGCTTCGCAAAACCCTGCATCGCGCCCGGATGCTCACCTTTTTCACCCGGCTCGAACCCTGTCTTATTGGTATCGAAGCATGCGGCTCCTCGCATTACTGGGCACGCGAGCTGACACGACTCGGTCACACGGTTCGCATTATTCCGCCTCAGTTCGTTAAGCCTTATCTGAAGGGCAATAAAAATGATGCCAATGATGCCGAAGCGATCTGCGAGGCCGTCAGCCGGCCGGGGATGCGCTATGTTGCCATTAAGTCTGAAGCACAGCAGAGCATGCAGGCTGAACACCGGGTTCGTGCCCGCCTGATCCACGACAGAACAGCGCTCAGCAACGAAATACGCGGGATGCTGGGTGAATTTGGCTTTGGACTTCCCGCTGGGTTGTCCGCTCTCCGTAAAGCACTGCCGGAAATACTTTCTCAGCAGGAAAAATGGGATAACCGCTTTATCCGTCTGCTGAGTGAGTTAACAGAAGAACTTCAGGCACTTGATGAGCGACTGAATCGTTATGACCGCCGGCTTAAACAGCTGGCGCAGGAAGATGAGCGTATCAGACGACTTCAGGAGATCGGCGGGATTGGTCCGGTAACCGCCAGCGCCCTGGTCGCCGCAGTGGGTGATGCAAAACAGTTTAAGAGCGGGCGGGAGATGGCAGCCTGGCTGGGGCTGGTGCCCCGGCAACATTCGAGCGGCGGAAAAACAAAAATGGGTCACATCAGCAAAAGGGGCGACAGCTACCTGCGAACGCTGCTGATCCACGGTGCCCGTGCGGTGCTGAATGCGTGTGATCACAAGGAGGACCGGCGAAGCCGGTGGCTTCAGTCGGTGGCAGAAAGACGTAACAGGAATATCGCAACGGTCGCCATGGCGAACAAAAATGCACGTATAGCCTGGTCGGTACTGAGCCGGGGGGAAGAGTATCGTGTGATGTGATACAGACCTGACTGAATGTCAGAGAAGCGTCATCCTGTCGTGAGATTGCGGAGTCATTAAGCAGTGATGTGTAACAGGTAAGACCGACACCTGAAAACTCCGGTTTACCCGAAGGCTCCCTGCGAAGCAAAGCCGTTAGGCCGAATGGAACCAGGTGTGCAGATAACATCATGGCCGGGTACGACGGTACCGAAAGAGAGGCCGGATATACGAAAGCATCTTACTCCCGTTACACAAAATGCAGAATGGCTTGCATAACGGGAGGTGTCCATATACGGGTAAGGCGCAGCCGCCACCCGGCATAAAAGTGGCTCCGTTCCCACAGTCATCGCCCGGCGGCGCTGCGCTTGCGCGGGCCTGGGAGGTATGAGCCTTTGAGAGGCCCCTGTAGGCCGGATAAGGCGTAGCCGCCATCCGGCATAAAGGCTGGAACCGGGGCTGAAAAATATGACCCGGAGTCGGCGCGAGCGCCTCGTCCGGGCTACCGGTAAACGGGCATGGCTGGGGCCGCCAGCCTTCAGCGGCGGGAGCGTACCACCTGGTAACGGCGGGTAAAATACTCCACCGGCGCACTCCAGACGTGAACCAGACGGGTGAAGGGGAAGATCAGAAAGATAGTCATCCCCAGCACCAGGTGGACGCGATAGATCCACGCCACGCCGTCCAGATGCGCCGAGGCGCCGCCGTGGAAGGTGACCACCGCCTGCGCCCAGTCCACCAGCTTGAGCATTTCGCTGCCGTCCGGATGCTGGGCGGAGAAGGGGATGGTCGTCAGCCCCAGCGCGCACTGAATCAGCAGAATGCACAGGATCAAAATATCCGCGGTCGTGGAGGTGGCGCGAATGCGCGGGTTGGTCAGGCGGCGCATCAGCAGGCCGATACCGCCGACCAGGGTTAGCACGCCGCAGATGCCGCCGAGGATCATGGCCATCAGCTGCTTCTGGGACATCGGCAGGAACCACGAGTAGACCCAGTGTGGGGTCAGCATGCCAAAGAGATGGCCGAAGAAGATGCCGAGAATGCCGATATGAAATAAATTCGACCATAGCACCATTCCGCGCTTATCCAGCATCTGGCTGGATGAGGCGCGCCAGGTATACTGCCCGTAATCGTAGCGCAGCCAGCTGCCCACCAGAAAGACGGTGCCGCACAGGTAAGGGTAGATATCGTAAAAGAAGACGTTCAGATACTGGATCATTTCGGGCCTCCGGCGCGGATGTCAACGTACTGCGGCGCCACATCCTGACTAAAGCGTCGTTGATAAGCTTGCATCGACGAGCTGTCGCAAGCGGTCGCGTTATCTTCGATAAACTTCACCTGCTCTTCTTCCCACACGGCGTCCAGCGCCTGACGGGTATCGTCGCGCTTTTCTCCCGCCACCTGTTTTGTGACACTGTCACTGGTGAGCGGGCTTTTAGCCAGCGCCAACAGGGCGTCAAACAGCTGATAATACGGACAGGCTCGCTGCTTCAGGCGGCCGCCGATCAGCGCCAGAATCGGCACGATATTCTGCAGCCCTTCGCGCGCCTCCGCGGGGGGTAAAATACTGAGGTACTCCAGATACAGCGGCAGATGATCGGGCAGCTCGCGACAATCGATCTGCAGACCCGCCTGCTGATACTGATTCATCAGGTCGACCATCGCCTGGCCGCGGTCGCGGGATTCGGCATGCACATGTTCAAACAGCAGCAGCGAGGTGGCGCGCCCGCGCTCGAACACCTCGCACCACTCGGCCTGGCGATCCAACAGCGGAGCCGTCAGCAGCTCACTGACAAACGGCGTCAGGGAAGGGACGTCGACGCTGACCAGCGCCAGGGCATCGTCGCGGTTCTCCCAAAGTAACTCGTCGGGGTACTCCAGCAACAAACCGATCACTTTCAGGATCCGCATCACTCGCCCTCCCCATGCTTACGCACGCCGCTGACGTCGATGGCGTCGATCCGCCGGCTGTTAAACAGGTTGAATTTCGTATCTGACCCGTGGCAGCCATCGCCGAAGGTAAAGCCGCAGCCGTTACGTTCCGGGAAGGCATCCTCCGCCAGTTCGCGATGGCTGGTGGGGATCACGAAGCGGTCTTCGTAGTTGGCGATCGCCAGATAGCGATACATCTCTTCGACCTGCTCAACGCTGAGGCCCACCTCTTCAATGGCCCGGGTATCGGTGACGCCCTCGACGGTTTGCGAGCGCTTGTAGTGGCGCATCGCCATCATCCGTTTCAGCGCGCGCAAGACCGGCCCGGTATCGCCTGCGCTCAGCAGATTCGCCAGGTATTGCACCGGGATGCGTAGACTCTCAACCGCTGGCAGGATGTTGCCGTTGCCCGGCAGGCCGCCAGCGTCGGCAACCGACTGGATCGGCGACAGGGGCGGCACATACCAGACCATCGGCAGGGTGCGATACTCCGGATGCAGCGGCAGGGCCAGCTTCCAGTCCATCGCCAGCTTATAGACCGGCGACTTCTGCGCCGCCTCAATGACGTTGTGCGGGATCCCTTGTTTTAGCGCTTCCTCAATGACCGCCGGATCGTTTGGATTAAGGAACACCTCGCACTGGCGCTCATAGAGGTCGGTTTCATGTTCAGTGCTGGCCGCTTCTTCGATACGGTCTGCGTCGTACAGCAGCACGCCAAGGTAGCGGATGCGGCCAACGCAGGTTTCTGAGCAGACCGTTGGCTGCCCGGACTCAATACGCGGATAGCAGAAAATGCATTTTTCCGACTTGCCGCTCTTCCAGTTAAAGTAGATTTTTTTATACGGACAGCCGCTGATGCACATCCGCCAGCCGCGGCATTTGTCCTGATCGATCAGTACGATGCCATCTTCCTCACGCTTGTAGATCGCGCCGCTCGGGCAGGTGGCCACGCAGCTCGGATTGAGGCAGTGCTCGCACAGGCGCGGCAGATACATCATGAAGGTATTTTCGAACTGGCCGTACATCTCTTTTTGCATGGCTTCGAAGTTACGGTCGCGGGCGCGTTTCTCGAATTCGCCGCCGAGCAGCTCCTCCCAGTTAGGGCCCCAGTTAATCTTATCCATACGCTCGCCGCTGATCAGCGAGCGCGGGCGGGCGGTCGGCAGATATTTGCCCTCCGGCGCGTTGTGCAGATGCTGGTAGTCGTAGGTAAAGGGTTCGTAGTAATCGTCGATCGCCGGCAGCACCGGGTTGGCGAAAATCTTCGATAATACGCTGACCCGATTGCCGAGACGGGGCGTCAGTTTACCGCTAATGCCGCGGATCCAGCCGCCTTGCCACTGATCCTGGTCCTCCCAGTTTTTTGGGTAGCCAATGCCCGGTTTGGTCTCCACGTTATTGAACCACGCGTACTCCATGCCTTCGCGGCTGCTCCAGACGTTTTTACAGGTGACCGAGCAGGTGTGACAGCCGATGCATTTGTCCAGATTCAGCACCATTCCAACCTGAGAACGGATTTTCATTTTTTCGCCTCCTGTACCTGATCGCGACCTTCGTCATCCAGCCAGGCAATATTCTTCATTTTGCGGATCATGATGAACTCGTCGCGGTTCGAACCGACGGTGCCGTAGTAGTTAAAGCCATAGGCCAGCTGGGCGTAGCCGCCAATCATGTGCGTTGGCTTCGGACAGACGCGGGTTACCGAGTTATGAATACCGCCGCGACGACCGGTCACTTCCGAACCCGGGATATTCATAATCCGTTCCTGAGCGTGGTACATCATGGTCATCCCCGGCGGCACCCGCTGGCTCACCACCGCCCGCGCGGTGAGAGCCCCGTTGGCGTTGAACGCTTCAATCCAGTCGTTGTCTTCAATGCCCAGTTCTTTCGCGTCGGTTTCGCTGAGCCAGACGATCGGCCCGCCGCGCGACAGCGTCAGCATCAACAGGTTTTCGCTATAGGTGGAGTGGATCCCCCACTTCTGGTGCGGCGTCAGGAAATTCAGCGCTTTTTCCGGGAAACCGTTTGGCGGCACGGCCTTCATCTGGCTGACGCTTCGGGTATCAATGGGCGGGCGATAGGCCACCAGGCTTTCGCCGAAGGCGCGCATCCACGGATGGTCCTGATACAGCTGCTGGCGGCCGGAGAGGGTGCGCCAGGGGATCAGCTCATGCACGTTGGTATAACCGGCATTGTAGGAGACGTGCTCGCTTTCCAGTCCGGACCACGTCGGGCTGGAGATAATTTTGCGCGGCTGCGCCTGAATATCGCGAAAGCGGATCTTCTCATCCTCTTTATTCAGCGCCAGATGGGTATGATCGCGGCCGGTAAACTCTCCCAGCGCCTGCCAGGCTTTCACCGCCACCTGGCCGTTGGTTTCCGGCGCGAGGCTGAGAATAACTTCAGAGGCGTCAATGGCGCTGTCGATCCGCGGCCGGCCTTTGGCCGGACCGTCGGGCTTGACGTAGTTAAGCTTGCCGAGGAAATCGACTTCGCTTTGCGTATTCCACGCAATGCCTTTCCCGCCGTTGCCGAGCTTATCGAGCAGCGGGCCGAGAGAGGTGAAGCGGTCCCAGGTGGCCGGGTAGTCGCGTTCCACCAGGGCAATGGACGGTGCGGTTTTGCCTGGAATGAGATCGCATTCGCCTTTGCGCCAGTCAAGCACCTCGAACGGCTGCGACAGTTCGCCGGGGGAATCATGCTGCAGTGGGACCAGCACCACATCGGTCTCTTTCCCGAGATGGCCGACACAGACCTGCGAGAAGGATTTAGCGATATCCTTGTAGATCTCCCAGTCGCTCTTTGCCTCCCAGGCCGGGTCGACGGCGGCGGAGAGCGGGTGGATAAACGGGTGCATGTCCGAGGTGTTCATATCGTCTTTTTCATACCAGGTGGCGGTCGGCAGGACAATATCGGAGAAGAGACAGGTACTGGACATGCGGAAATCGAGGGTCACCAGGAGATCGAGTTTGCCCTCAATCGCCGCGGTCTGCCACTCGACTTCCTCAGGTTTTACCTCATCGCTGGCGCCCAGTTCATCACCCTGAATACCGCTGTCGGTCCCGAGCAGGTATTTCAACATGTACTCATGCCCCTTACCGGACGATCCCAGCAGGTTAGAACGCCAGATAAACAGGTTGCGCGGATGGTTTTTGCCGCTATCCGGCTGCTCGGCGGCAAAGCGAATATCGCCTGATTTTAAGGACTGGACGGTGAACTCCGCGGGGGAGAGCCCGGTGGCCTCGGCCTGCTGCTTAATGGTCAGCGGGTTGACGTTGAGCTGGGGCGCAGAGGGTAACCAGCCCATCCGTTCCGCACGGACGTTGAAGTCGATAAGGCTGCCGCTGAATTTGCTGGCGTCGGCCAGCGGCGACAATAGCTCCTGCGCGGTCAGTTTTTCGTAGCGCCACTGGCTGGCGTGGTTGTAGAAATAAGAGGTACTGTTCATCTGCCGCGGCGGACGACTCCAGTCCAGGGCGAACGCCAGCGGCAGCCAGCCGGTCTGCGGGCGCAGTTTCTCCTGACCGACATAGTGCGACCAGCCGCCGCCGCTCTGGCCGACGCAGCCGCAGAATACCAGCATGTTGATCATCCCCCGGTAGTTCATATCCATGTGGTACCAGTGGTTCACCCCGGCGCCGAGGATAATCATTGAGCGGCCATGGGTCTTATGCGCCGTCTCGGCGAACTCGCGGGCGATTTGTTCGATATGTTGACGCGGTACGCCGGTGATCTGCTCCGCCCATGCCGGGGTATAGGCTTTGACCTCGGCGAAATCCTTCGCCGCATTGACATCGTCAAGCCCGCGATCCAGACCGTAGTTGGCCAGAATCAGGTCATAGACGCTGACCACCAGGCCGCTGTCACCACTGGCCAACGTCAGCTGTTTCGCCGGTAGCGGGTGAAAGGTCACCGGTGACTGCGCTACGCTGCGAAAATGCGGGTTTTCGTTGCCGCCAAAGTAGGGGAAGCCCACCGACACTACGCTGTCGCGAATATCCAGCAGCGACAGCTTCAGCTCGACATCTTTGCCGTCTGCCCGTTGTTCGAGATTCCATTTGCCTTTTTCGCCCCAGCGAAAGCCGATGGAGCCGTTCGGCGCCACCAGTTCGCCGTCGGCGTTACAGGCGACGGTTTTCCATTCCGGGTTATTACTTTCCCCGAGACCGTCAAGCAGGTCGGAAGCACGCAGCATACGGCCCGGCGTATAGCTGCCGTCGTCGCGCGGCTCGAGCATCACCAGCATCGGCATGTCGGTGTAGGTCCGGCAGTAGTTAAGAAAGTAATCGCTCGGGTTATCGAGGTGGAAGGCTTTAAGGATCACGTGGCCCATGGCCATCGCCAGCGCGCTGTCGGTGCCTTGTTTTGGCGCCAGCCACTGGTCGCAGAGCTTGGCGACTTCCGAATAGTCCGGCGTGATGGCGATGGTTTTGGTGCCCTTGTAGCGTACTTCGGTAAAGAAGTGGGCGTCCGGGGTTCGGGTCTGCGGGACGTTGGAGCCCCAGGCAATAATGTAGCTGGAGTTGTACCAGTCGGCGGATTCCGGCACGTCGGTTTGTTCGCCCCAGGTCATCGGCGAGGCGGGGGGGAGATCGCAGTACCAGTCATAAAAGCTCAGGCAGGTGCCGCCGATCAACGATAAATAGCGGGTGCCCGCGGCGTAGGAGACCATCGACATCGCCGGGATCGGCGAAAAGCCCGCGACGCGGTCCGGGCCGTAGTGTTTGATGGTCCAGACGTTGGCGGCGGCGATCAGTTGATTTAACTCTTTCCAGCTGGAGCGAACAAAGCCGCCTTTGCCGCGGACTTGTTTGTAGCTGCGGGTTTTTAGCGGATCCTGCATGATGCTATCCCAGGCCTGTACCGGGTCGGGATGCTGCGCCAGGGCTTCGCGCCACAGCTCAATCAGCCGTTTACGCGCCAGCGGGTACTTCAGCCGGTTGGCGCTGTAGAGATACCAGGAGTAGCTGGCGCCACGCGGGCAGCCGCGCGGTTCGTGGTTTGGCAGATCTGGCCGGGTGCGCGGATAATCGGTCTGCTGGGTTTCCCAGGTAACGAGGCCGTTTTTGACGTAAATTTTCCAGCTGCAGGAGCCGGTGCAGTTCACACCGTGCGTGGAGCGGACAATTTTGTCGAACTGCCAGCGTTGACGGTAACTATCTTCCCAGTCACGGTTGTTGTTGTAGACCTGGCCGTGGCCGTTGGCAAAGGTCTCGCCTTTCTGCTTAAAGTAGCGAAAGCGATCCAGTAATTTACTCATGACATTTCTCCTGCTCCGATGATGTCCGGCATCGTGCCACCCGGCCGGATGAGCGAACGAACTCGTAGGCCGGATAAGGCGTAAGCCGCCATCCGGCAGATAAATCGTTATGGTTAAGCGGGTTTACGGCGGCCGTAGACCAGCCAGGTCACCAGCACGCAAACCACATAAAAAACAAAGAAGACCTTCATGGCCCCGACCGGCGAGCCGGTCATCGCCAGCGAGGTGCCGAAGGCTTTTGGAATAAAGAAGCCACCGATGGCGCCGATCGCCGAGATAAAGCCCAGCGCGGCAGCGGTATCGGTCACCGCCTCGTGCTGCGCTTCTTCATCGCTGCCGCCGCGCTGCTTTACGCTGTCGATGGTGAGCTGGCGGAAGATGACGGCGATCATCTGGAAGGTGGAGCCGCTTCCCAGACCGGCGGTTAAAAAGAGCCCCATAAACACCACGTAGAAAGCGAGAAAGCTGCCGGAGCCGCTGCCTGGCAGGGTCAGAAACAGCAGGCCGGTAAACAGCGCCATCAGGACGAAGTTGACCAGCGTCACCCGCACGCCGCCCAGACGGTCGGAGATGATCCCGCCGAATGAGCGCGCCAGCGCGCCGATGAACGGCCCAAAGAAGGCGAGTTTGAGGATATCGACTGCGGGAAACTGGGTTTTCGCCAGCATGGCAAAGCCGGCGGAAAAGCCGATAAACGAGCCGAAGGTCGCCAGATAGAGCAGGCTTAACAGCCACATATGCGGTCGCTTGAGTACGGGAAGCTGATCGCGAATCGAGGCCTTTGAACCGGCGATATCGTTCATGCCGAACCAGGCGGCGACGGTGGCGAGCAGCAGCAGCGGTACCCAGACGAGCGCCGCATTACTCAGGGTGATTGTCGAACCATCGGGCTGGGTGACGCCATGGACGCCGAGGAAGGTGAAGAGCGGCAGGAAGATCACCGCCGGGGCGACCATCTGCATCACACTGACGCCGAGATTGCCAAGGCCGCCATTGACCCCCAGCGCGCTGCCCTGTTTGGCTTTGGGAAAAAAGAAACTGATATTTCCCATGCTGGAAGCAAAATTCGCGCCGGCAAAACCGCATAGCAGTGCAATAACAATAAATACCCAGAACGGAGTAGTAATATACTGGATCGCCACCCCTAACCAAATACAAGGCACAATCAGGATCACGGTACTTAATACGGTCCAGTAGCGCCCTCCCAAAAGGGGTACCATAAAGGAGTAGGGCACCCGTAATATCGCGCCGGAAAGTGAAGGGAGGGCGGTTAATAAAAAAAGCTGGTCGGTAGTGAAATGAAAACCGACCTTATTGAGATTGACCGCCACGGCGCTGAATAACATCCATACGCAGAAAGCAAGCAGTAAGCAGGTTACTGATATCCATAGATTTCTTCTCGCGATGGCTTGACCTTTATTTTCCCAGAATGCCTTGTTTTCAGGCCGCCAATTCTTCAAAAGGTAATGATTATCTTTCTCATTATGTACCGACATATTGCCCTCTACTTGCCCGGAAAGGAGTAAATAAATAAGGTCAACTGCTGAATACAAGGGGATGGTGAATAACGCTTAATCTGCGTTATCTATGAAGCGTAGATAAAAAAAACGTGCTGACAGAGAGCACGTGGTAAGCGTAGCGGAATTAATTGTTACTAAATGTAAAGATGGCTAAAATAACTCCAGCGTAATCATCTTATTCAAATAACGGCTAAACGCCGCCTCATCCAGGGCCTGGGTACCAAGGGCATAAATCCCGTCGAGGCCGCACACCAGGGCGATAAAACGCCAGGCGATATCCGCCGCAGGCTCAGCCGATCGAAATTCGCCGCAGGCGAGGCCCTGCTCGATGATGGCGACGGTCTCTTCATGCCACATGGTCATCGTCAGCAGGTAGGCCGCTTTGATGTCCGGGTCGCTGTCGGCCAGCACCTGGCCTTCGCGCCACAGGCGGATATAGGGCTCCAGCCGGCCATCTTCGCTGCCGATCATTGAGAATAACCGCTCGCGCCAGCTGGCGTCTTCGGCCACCAGCGGCATATCGAGCATCTCGCGGATCAGACGGATGAAAACCTGCGATTTCAGCTCGCCGATGGAGGCGAAGTGGTGGTGTAGTTGCCCGGCGGCCACCTCGGCTTCGCGGGCGATCTGCCGCACGGTCATGGCGGCAAAGCCGCCGCGCAGCGCCAGCCGCATGGCGGCCTGCATAATCCCTTCCCGTCGTGCATCCCGCTGTAAATAGTGCATAGAACCCCGCTGTCATCTGACTTTGGCCGAGTGTAACAAAAAGTTGGACATGCGTTCAACAATCCGGCAGGATCGCCATCCTGGACGTGTGTCCAATTTCCAACATTGAGGTACAAGCTATGTCACGGCAATGGATGACGCTGATGGCGATTTTGCTGGTTTATATTCCGGTGGCGATTGACGCCACGGTATTGCATGTGGCCGCGCCGACGCTCAGCGTCGCGCTGGGTAGCAGCGGCAATGAGCTGCTGTGGATTATTGACATCTACTCCTTAGTCATGGCCGGTATGGTGCTGCCGATGGGCGCCCTCGGCGATAAAATCGGCTTCAAGCGCCTGCTGCTGCTCGGCAGCGCCATTTTTGGCGTCGCCTCGCTGTGCGCCGCGCTGTCGCCGACGGCCCTGACGCTGATTGCCTCACGCGCTTTGCTGGCGGTGGGGGCGGCGATGATCGTCCCGGCGACGCTGGCTGGGATCCGCAGCACCTTTGCCGAGGCCAGCCAGCGCAATATGGCGCTGGGTCTGTGGGCGGCGGTGGGCTCCGGCGGCGCGGCTTTTGGCCCGCTGGTGGGCGGCATGCTGCTGGAGCATTTCTACTGGGGGTCGGTATTCCTGATCAACGTACCGATCGTGCTGGTGGTTATCGCCATTAATGCGAAGGTGGTGCCGCGCCAGCCTGCGCGCCGCGAACAACCGCTCAATCTGCTGCAGGCGCTTATTTTGATTGCGTCGATCCTGATGCTGGTGTTTAGCGCGAAATCGGCGCTGAAGGGCCAGCTGGCGCTGTGGCTCACCGCACTGGTGGCGATCGGCGGGGCGGCGATGCTCACCTGGTTTATCCGCAAGCAGCTGTCGGCGACCCGCCCGATGGTGGATATGCGGCTGTTCACCCATCGTATTATTTTAAGCGGGGTGATGATGGCGATGACGGCCCTGATTACCTTGGTCGGTTTTGAGCTGCTGATGGCTCAGGAGCTGCAGTTTGTGCATCAGAAAACGCCGTTCGAGGCGGGGATGTTTATGCTGCCGGTGATGGTCGCCAGCGGCTTCAGCGGCCCGATTGCCGGCCTGCTGGTGTCGCGGCTTGGGCTGCGCGAGGTGGCGACCGGCGGGATGTTGCTCAGCGCCTTCAGCTTTTTGGGCCTCGCGCTGACCGATTTCAGCAGTCAGCCGTGGCAGGCGTGGGGGCTGATGACGCTGCTGGGCTTCAGCGTCGCCAGCGCGCTGCTGGCCTCCAGCTCCGCGATTATGGCGGCGGCGCCGAAGGAGAAAGCGGCAGCAGCCGGGGCCATCGAAACCATGGCCTATGAACTTGGCGCCGGTCTCGGTATTGCGCTGTTCGGGCTGATCCTGACCCGCAGCTACAGCGCCACCATTGTGCTACCGTCCGGGCTGAGTGAGTCCATGGCGCAGCAGGCGTCGTCGTCAATCGGCGAGGCGGTCAGCCTGACGCAGGCGCTGCCCGCCGGGATGGCTGAGGCGCTGATGGCGGCGGCGAAGGCGGCCTTTACCCAGGCTCACAGCCTGGTGCTGGCGACGGCGGGCGTACTGCTTCTGCTGCTGGCGGCCGGCATCTGGCGCAGCCTGGCGAGCGTGGCGAAACCGCAGTCAACGCTATAGCTGTAGCGACAGGTCCATCGCCGCGCGTCGAAGCGGGGCGAGGGCCTTCTCTTTTAACGCCGCGGCGCTGGTCGTCGCGGCGGGGACCCCGACATTCAGGGCGGCCACCACCTGGCCATGGCGTGACAGCACGGGCACCGCCAGCGAACACAACCCCACCTCAATCTGCCGGTCGGCGAGGGCATAGCCCTGCATGCGCACCCGGGCAATCTCCGCGCGTAGCCCGGCCATATCGCACAGAGTGTGCGGGGTGTAGCGGATTAACGCTGCTCGTGACAGTGTCACCTCAAGCTGTTCCTCCGGCAGCGCGCTCAACAACACCCGTCCCATAGAGGTCGCCCACGCCGGCAGGCGACTGCCGCGCCCCAGGTCGACGCTCAGTAAATTATTGACTGCCGCGCGGGCGATATAGAGCACGTTATCGCCATCCAGCGTCGCCGCTGAGCAGGATTCGCCGAGCGCTTTGCCGAGGCTATCCAGCGCCGTCTGCGCCACCTTGGCCAGCGGCGTACCGGCCAGATAGGCGTGGCCGACGGCCAGCACCCGGGGCAGCAGTTCATAGCTGCGGCCATCCGGACTGTGCACCATGCCCAGCGCGGCGAGGGTATACAGGCAACGGCGTACCGCCGCGCGGGAGATTTGGGTTTTCTGGCTCAACTGAGAAATGGTCAGCCGCTGGCGCTGGGGAGTAAAAGCGTTAAGGACCTCCAGCCCGCGGGCCAGAGACAGCATAAAGTTGGGATCGTGCTCGGCCTGCCTGGCGCTCAAGGTGGTGGGGGTATGGTCACGCATTGATTCCCTCTCCGTTGCAATGCAAAGCTCACGGGGCATCACTATACCGTGCGCAAACTGCACCGTCCTGAATTGTGCCGGTTTTACCACCGCGATCACATTATTAACTGCCTTTAACAAACGTGCCGATAATCGCACAACATTTCGATTATCGCCGTTGACCAGCCGCCAGGCTGAACCCTATTGTCAATGGCACACACCTCCCCGTTATGGATGTGGGTACAAAAAGTTATACATCTCATCAGGAACCGAAAATGACCGCCACCGTAGAACGTATTGAGAGCTGGATAGTGGATGTCCCGACCATCCGGCCACACAAGTTATCGATGACCACCATGGGCTGCCAGACGCTGGTGATCGTGCGGCTTACCCGCTCCGACGGCATCTGCGGCATCGGCGAAGCCACCACCATTGGTGGTTTGAGCTATGGCGTCGAGAGCCCGGAGGCTATCTCGTCGGCGATAACCCATTATCTGACGCCGCTGTTGAAAGGGCAGCCGGCCGATAACCTGAATGCGCTGACTGCCCGCATGAACAGCGCCATTAAAGGCAACACCTTTGCAAAGTCCGCCATTGAAACCGCGCTGCTGGATGCCCAGGGCAAAGCCTTAGGGCTGCCGGTGTCGGCGCTGCTCGGCGGGGCGCTGCAAACGGCGTTGCCGGTGCTGTGGACCTTAGCCAGCGGCGATACCGCGAAAGATATCGCCGAAGGGGAAAAACTGTTAGCCGAGCGCCGCCATCAGGCGTTCAAACTGAAAATTGGCGCGCGGGAATTAGCCACCGACCTGCTTCATACCCGGGCCATTGTGGAAGCGTTAGGCGATCGCGCCAGCATCCGCGTCGACGTCAACCAGGCCTGGGACGCCGCGACCGGCGCGAAAGGCTGCCGCGAACTGGCGGCGATGGGCGTGGACCTCATCGAACAGCCGGTCAGCGCCCACGACAATGCCGCACTGGTGCGCCTGAGCCAGCAAATCGAAACCGCGATCCTGGCGGATGAAGCGGTCGCGACCGCTTACGATGGTTACCAACTGGCGCAGCAGGGCTTTACCGGCGCTTACGCCCTGAAAATCGCCAAGGCGGGAGGGCCGAACAGCGTGCTGGCGCTGGCCCGCGTCGCCCAGGCGGCGGGGATTGGCCTGTATGGCGGCACGATGCTGGAAGGGACCGTCGGTACCGTTGCGTCTCTGCACGCCTGGTCGACGCTGCCGCTGCAGTGGGGTACCGAGATGTTCGGCCCGCTGCTCCTCAAAGACGATATCGTCAGCGTACCGCTGACCTTTGCCGATGGTCAGGTAGCGCTCCCGCAGACGCCAGGGCTCGGCGTGGAGCTGGATGAAGACAAGCTGCGCTTCTATTCCCGTAAAGCATAACAGGAGTAAATCATGCTATTTAAAGTGGAGATGACCGTTAATATCCCGCTCGGGTTTCCTGCCGCCGAAGCGGATGAAATTAAACAACGCGAGAAAGCCTATTCGCAACAATTACAACGTGAAGGCAAATGGCGACATATCTGGCGCGTCGCCGGTCTTTACGCCAATGTCAGCATTTTCGATGTTCGAGATGCCGAAGAGTTACATCAAATTTTAATGGGATTGCCGCTGTATCCCTTTATGGATATTCGCGTCGAGGCGCTGTGCCGTCATCCCTCGTCTGTTCGTGAAGACGATAGCTAATAATAATAACATCTGACCTCATGCCGGGAATACCCGGCAAATATCCTACAACGATAAGAGAGAATAATTATGAGTAATGCTTTCGTACAACAAGAAGCCGTGCAGAAATTATTACGTGAAGGCGCGGGGTTAAATGTCCCTGGCGGTAATGAACGTTTTAAAGCCATCGTCCACCGTTTGCTGGAGAATATCTGCACGCTGATCGATGACTATAACGTCACAGAAGAAGAGTTCTGGCACGCGGTGAACTATCTGCACGAGCTGGGTGGGCGTCAGGAAGCGGCGCTGCTGGCGGCGGGGCTGGGACTGGAGCATTTCCTCGATCTGCGTCAGGACGCCATTGATGCGGCGGCGCGGCGGGAAACCGGTACCCCGCGCACCATCGAAGGGCCGCTGTATGTGGCCAATGCGCCGCTGGCCGACAGCCACGCCCGGATGGATGATGGCGCAGATGCCGGGGAAGTAATGTGGCTGCATGGTCAGGTTAAAGATAATCAGGGCCAGCCGATCGCTAACGCCATCGTTGATATCTGGCACGCCAATACCCTGGGTAACTACTCGTTTTTCGATAAAAGCCAGAGCGACTACAACCTCCGTCGCCGGATCCGCACTGGCGCCGATGGCCGCTACAGCGTGCGCAGCATCATGCCGTCCGGCTACGGCTGCCCGCCGGATGGTCCAACCCAGAAGTTGCTGGATCAATTAGGCCGCCACGGCAACCGTCCGGCGCACATTCACTTCTTCGTCTCCGCCCCGGGCTATAAGCATCTGACCAGCCAGATTAACCTCAGCGGCGATAAATATCTGTGGGATGATTTTGCCTTTGCTACCCGCGACGGTCTGATTGCCGACCCGGTAAAAGTGACCGACCGCGAGACCATCGCGCAGCGCGATCTTGAGGGAGAGCACACCGAGGTCTGTTTTGATTTCACCCTGTGTAAAGCCCTGAACGCCGACGAAGAGCACCGCGGCACCCGCCTGCGCGCCAAAGAGTAACCGGTATTATCGGCCCCGGGCACGCCGCTGCCCGGGGCCGACAGTGCACTCGAAAACGACAAATTCACCCTGTTTCTTTCATCCTGAATCCTGCAGGAGGGACTGACTCATGCAAAAAACGCTATCAGCGCTTAAAGACAAAATTAACAACGCGTTAATTGTCGACCGTGAAAATCATATTTACCGTTGCCACCGCTCTATATTTACCGATCCACAGTTATTTGATTTTGAAATGAAGCATATCTTCGAAGGTAATTGGGTTTTTCTCGCGCATGAAAGCCAGATTGCCGAGCCGGGAGATTATTATACTCTGACGCTGGGACGGCAGCCGGTTATTATCACTCGTGATAAAAAGAATGAATTGCATGCATTAATTAATAGCTGTGCCCACCGCGGGGCTATGTTATGCCGACGCAAAACCGGAAATAAAAACTCATTTACCTGTCCGTTTCATGGCTGGACCTTCAGCAATAACGGCAAATTATTAAAAGCCAAAGATGAGAGCACCGGCGCCTATCCTGACACCTTCAAACAGGAAGGGTCTCACGATCTGCAAAAACTGCCGCGTTTTCAGTCTTACCGCGGTTTCTTATTCGGTAGCCTCAACGCCGACGTGCAGTCGCTGGAGGCCTATCTCGGCGAAACCCGCAAAATCATCGATCTGATCGTCGATCAGGCGCCGGACGGGCTGGAAGTGCTGAAGGGCTCGTCGAGCTATGTATACGAAGGCAACTGGAAGCTGGGCGCGGAGAACGGCGCCGATGGCTATCACGTCAGCGTGGTGCACTGGAACTATGCCTCAACCATGTCACGCCGCAACTATGAAGCGGAGGGGACGCATGCGGTTGACGCCAACGGCTGGTCAAAGAGCGTCGGCGGCGGCTACGGTTTTGACAATGGCCACATGCTGCTGTGGACCCGGGCGCTGAACCCGGAAGTGCGCCCGGTGTATGCCCACCGCGAGCGTCTGCAGGCGGAATTTGGCGAACTGCGCGCCGACCAGATGGTCAACGAAACCCGCAACCTGTGCCTGTACCCCAACGTCTACCTGATGGATCAGTTTTCTACCCAGATCCGCGTGATCCGCCCGATTGCGGTGGATAAAACCGAAGTCACCATCTGGTGCTTTGCGCCAAAAGGCGAATCTGACCTGGCGCGGGCGCTACGCATCCGCCAGTATGAAGATTTCTTTAACGTTAGCGGGATGGGGACGCCGGACGATCTGGAAGAGTTCAGCGCCTGTCAGCGCGGCTATCTCGGCGAAAATCTGCCATGGAGCGATCTGAGCCGCGGCGCGCTGCGCTGGGTCGACGGCCCGGATGAGCACGCCAAACATGCCGGTTTCACGCCACGACTCAGCGGGGTGAAATCGGAAGATGAAGCGCTGTACATCGCCCATCACCATCACTGGCAAACGGTCATGCTGGCGGCGCTGGAACAGGAACAGCAGCGTTACGACCAGTCGATTACCCAGCGCGTGGAGGTGGCCTGATGTTGAATCTCGAACACGTTCGCCAGTTTCTCTATTACGAAGCCCGCCTGTTGGATGATCGTCAGTGGGACGAATGGCTGAGCTGTTACAGCCCGCAGGTGGTCTACTGGATGCCGGCGTGGGGCGACGATGACCAGCTGACGCGCGACCCGCAAAAAGAGATTTCCCTTATCTATTATCCCAACCGTGAAGGCCTGGAAGATCGCGTCTATCGCATTAAAACCGAACGTTCCGGCGCCAGTACGCCGGAGCCGCGCACCACCCACATCATCAGCAATGTTGAACTGATGGGCGAAAGCGACGAGGGGCTGGAGGTGCGCTACAACTGGGTCACCTGGAGCCACCGCTATCAACACACGGATGCCTATTTCGGCTCTACCTGTTGCACGCTAATTGAGCTGGACGGCAGACCGCAGATCGTGCGCAAAACCGTGCGCCTGAATAACGATTATATCCGTCAGGTGATTGACGTTTACCACATTTAAGAGGCGCTTATGACCTTCAATATTGCTCTTAATTTTGAGGACGGCATTACCCGCTTTATTCAATGCCATGCCGGGGAGAAGGTGCTGGATGCCGCCTATCGCCAGAAGGTGAATCTGCCGATGGACTGTTCGGACGGCGTTTGCGGTACCTGCAAATGTCACTGCGCCAGCGGTGAATACGATCTGGGGGAGGATTATCTCGACGAGGCGTTAAGCGACGACGAAGCGCAGGCTCGCCAGGTGCTGACCTGCCAGATGGTCCCGACCAGCGACTGTGTGATCGATGTGCCGGTGGCCGCCGCGCAGTGCAAAACCGCGCTGACCAACACCGGGGCGGAGGTGCGGCAGGTGAATTGTCTGTCCGATACCGCCATCGAACTGGTGGTCGCCCTGGATGAGCCGCTGGCTTTTCTGCCGGGGCAATATATCAACATTCAGGTACCGGGCACGCCTCATGTCCGCGCCTACTCATTCAGCTCGCTGCCGGGTTCTCTCGAAGGGCGCTTTCTGATCCGTAACGTGCCTGGCGGCATGATGAGCCAGTGGTTAACCCAGCAGGCGCGACCCGGCGATCGCCTGACCCTCAGCGGCCCCATGGGCAGCTTCTATTTGCGCAGCGGCGAACGCCCGCTGCTCATGCTGGCGGGCGGCACCGGGCTGGCGCCGCTGCTCTCCATGTTACATACCCTGCAAACACAGGGCAGTCAGCGCCCGGTAACGCTACTGTACGGCGTGACCCGCGATTGCGATCTGGTGAAAACCGACGCGCTGGATGCGTTTAACCAACAACTGACGGGATATCGCTGGCTGCCGGTGGTGGCGGATGAAAACAGTACCTGCCCGCAGCGCGGCTTTGTGACCGACCATCTGGATGACGCCATGCTGAATAACGGCGACGTCGATATCTATCTTTGTGGGCCGCCGCCGATGGTGAACGCGGTCGCCACGGCGCTGCGCGACAGAGGAATTTCCCCGGCAGGGTTCTGGTATGAGAAATTTATCGCCAGCCAGAGCGCGGCGGCATAAGGAGGCATGATGCGTTTTACCGATAAAGTCGTCGCTATTACCGGCGCGGCGCAGGGCATTGGTCGCCAGACCGCGGAGCAGGCGGCAACTGAAGGCGCCGCCCTGTTGCTGATTGACCGCTCGCCTTACGTGCACGAACTGGCTGCCGTTTTAGCCCAGGCCGGAAGTCAGGTACTGGCGCTGGAGGCTGACCTTGAGCAGTGGCAGAGTACTGAACAGGCGTTTGCCGCCGGGGTAGCGCATTTTGGCCGCCTCGATGTGTTAATCAATAACGTCGGGGGAACTATCTGGGCGCGACCTTTCGCCGAGTATCAGCCAGAACAAATTGAGAAAGAGATCCGCCGCTCGCTGTTTCCTACCCTGTGGGGCTGCCGCGCGGCGCTCCCCTGGATGCTGAAGCAGGGGAAAGGCAGCATCGTCAATATCTCGTCGGTGGCGACGGCGGGGGTGAACCGGGTGCCTTACTCGGCGGCGAAAGGCGGCGTGAATGCGCTGACCCGGTCGATTGCCATGGAGTACAGCGGCAGCGGTATTCGGATTAACGCCGTCGCGCCTGGCGGGACGGAGGCGCCGCCGCGCCTGACGCCGCGCAACGATGAGCAGCCGAGCGAGCAGGAAAAGGCGTGGTATCAGCAGGTCGTCGATCAGACGGTGGCGAGCAGCCTGCTGCACCGGTACGGCACGCTGGCGGAACAGGCGAACGCGATCCTGTTTCTCGCCAGCGATGAAGCCAGCTATATCACCGGCGTGACGCTACCGGTGGCGGGGGGCGATCTCGGTTAGCGGCGGGTGGCGTACCAGCAGAGCAGGGAGCCGAGACACACCATCCCGGCGCCCTGCCAGAAGGACCACGATAGCGTGGCGCTGAGCAGGACTGCCGCCAGCGCGGAAGAGAGCACTGGCGTGAAGTACGACGCCGCCGCCAGCAGGCTGACGTTGCCGTGCAGGATCCCGACGTTCCACGCCGCGTAAGCCAGCCCCAGCGCCACGGAGACCGTCATCAGCTTAATGACTACCGGCCAGCTAAACAGCATCGGCGGCTGGTCGCTGGCGAGAAATTTCAGCCATAGCGTCAGGGCGGTTAACAGGACAAAGAGGGTAATGCCATTTTTACCTTTGGCGTACTTCGCGGTCACCGTGCAGTACGCCGCCCAGATAAACGCCCCGACAAATGCCAGAATGTAGCTCAGCGGGCTGGACACCACGTTATTGATGATTTCCTCGGGGTTGAGCCCGTGCTCGCCGCCAAGTACCCAGCTCACGCCGAACAGCGCCAGCAATAAGCCGGGGATCACCAGCCAGCTGCTTTTCTGGCCATTAAAGAGAATGGCGAACAAAATCGTCAGGCTGGGCCACAGGTAATTGACCATCCCCACTTCAATGGCCTGCTGGCGAGTGGCGGCGAACCCCAGCGACAGGGCGAGGCAGATTTCATAGCTGACAAACAGCACGCTGCCGGCCAGCAGATAGCGGCGCGGGATCTGGCGCAGGTTGGGAAAGCCAACGGTAAAAATGAGCAGCAGGCCGCTGAGGCTATAAATCATCGCCGCGCCGCCAACCGGGCCTAACCCTTCGCTGACGCCGCGAATCAATCCGACCATCGTGCTCCATAAGATAATGGCGGCGAAGCCGATTGATGTCGCTCTCTTTTTTTGCATATTTAACCTGATAGTGACGCAAACGCAGCCGGAATTTATAACATCTTTTGCCGGTCGATGGTCGATATTTCCCGCCGGCGTTAACTCTTTGGTATTAGTCAAACTCGTCGCCGCTGACTATTAAGGGGGCGAGCGTTTTCGACCTTGATTTGACGCAAATAAAACAAAGGTATTGCTGTTAGTTTCCTCCGCGCGATGAATCAACATCCTGCATGGAGGAATGCAATGGACGTCAGCCGCAGAAAGTTCTTTAAGATCTGCGCAGGCGGTATGGCCGGAACCACAGCCGCCGCCCTGGGCTTTGCCCCTAAAATGGCGCTGGCTCAGGCACGCAATTTCAAATTGCTGCGTGCGAAAGAGATCCGCAACACCTGCACTTACTGCTCCGTGGGCTGTGGGCTATTAATGTATAGCCTCGGCGACGGCGCGAAAAACGCCAAAGAAGCGATTTACCATATTGAAGGGGACCCGGACCATCCGGTGAGCCGCGGCGCGCTGTGCCCGAAAGGCGCAGGCCTGCTGGACTATGTCCACAGTGAAAACCGCCTGCGTTATCCGCAATACCGCGCCCCGGGCTCGGATAAATGGCAGCGCATCTCCTGGGATGACGCTTTTAACCGCATCGCCAGACTGATGAAAGCCGACCGCGACGCCAACTTTATTGAAAAGAACGAGCAGGGCGTGACGGTTAACCGCTGGCTTTCCACCGGCATGCTGTGCGCCTCGGGGGCAAGCAATGAGACTGGCATGCTGACGCAAAAATTTGTGCGTTCGCTCGGCATGCTGGCGGTAGACAACCAGGCGCGCGTCTGACACGGACCAACGGTAGCAAGTCTTGCTCCAACATTTGGTCGCGGTGCGATGACCAACCACTGGGTTGATATCAAAAACGCTAACGTCGTGGTGGTGATGGGCGGCAACGCCGCCGAAGCGCATCCGGTGGGATTCCGCTGGGCGATGGAAGCGAAGAACAATAACGATGCCACGCTTATCGTCGTCGACCCACGCTTTACGCGTACCGCGTCGGTGGCCGATATCTATGCGCCGATTCGTTCCGGTACCGACATTACCTTCCTGTCGGGCGTGCTGCTGTACCTGATCGAAAATAATAAGATCAATGCCGAGTACGTGAAGCATTACACCAATGCCAGTCTGCTGGTGCGGGATGATTTTGCCTTCGAAGAGGGCCTGTTCAGCGGCTACGATGCCGAAAAACGTCAGTACGATAAATCGTCCTGGAACTACCAGTTCGATGAAAACGGCTACGCCAAACGCGATGAAACGCTCAGCCATCCGCGCTGCGTGTGGAATCTGCTCAAGCAGCACGTTTCCCGCTACACGCCGGATGTGGTGGAGAATATCTGCGGTACGCCGAAAGCGGTCTTCCTCAAAGTGTGCGAGGTGCTGGCTTCAACCAGCGTCGCGGATCGCACCACCACCTTCCTGTATGCCCTGGGCTGGACGCAGCACACCGTCGGCGCGCAGAACATCCGTACCATGGCGATGATCCAGTTGCTGCTCGGCAACATGGGCATGGCCGGCGGCGGCGTCAACGCGCTGCGCGGCCACTCTAATATTCAGGGGCTGACCGATTTGGGACTGCTGTCGACCAGTCTGCCGGGTTATTTGACGCTGCCATCCGATAAACAGACCGATCTGCAAAGTTATCTTAGCGCCAACACGCCGAAAGCGACGCTGCCCGGGCAGGTGAACTACTGGAGCAACTACCCGAAATTCTTCGTCAGCCTGATGAAATCGTTCTATGGCGAGGCGGCGCAGAAAGAGAATGACTGGGGCTTCAACTGGTTGCCGAAATGGGATCAGGCCTACGACGTTATCAAGTACTTCAATATGATGGATAACGGCAACGTCACTGGCTATATCTGTCAGGGCTTCAACCCGGTAGCGTCCTTCCCGGACAAAAACAAAGTGGTCCGCAGTCTCAGCAAGCTGAAGTATCTGGTGGTTATCGATCCGCTGGTGACCGAAACCTCGACCTTCTGGCAGAACCACGGCGAGTCTAATGATGTCGACCCGTCGGCGATTCAGACCGAAGTCTTCCGCCTGCCGTCGACCTGCTTTGCCGAAGAAGATGGCTCGATCGCCAACTCCGGTCGCTGGCTGCAATGGCACTGGAAAGGTCAGGATGCCCCAGGTGAAGCGCGCAACGATGGCGAAATCCTTGCCGGGATTTATCATCGCCTGCGCGAACTGTACCGCACCGAAGGCGGGAAGGGCGCGGAACCCCTGCTGAAGATGAGCTGGCGCTATAAGCAGCCAGATCACCCGGAATCGGCAGAAGTGGCTAAAGAGAACAACGGCTACGCGCTGGCGGATCTCTACGATCAAAATGGCGCTCTGCTGGCGAAAAAAGGCCAACTGCTCAATAGCTTCGCGCTGCTGCGCGATGACGGCAGCACCGCGTCGTCGTGCTGGATCTATACCGGCAGCTGGACCGAGCAGGGTAACCAGATGGCGAATCGTGATAACGCCGATCCTTCGGGCCTGGGCAATACGCTGGGATGGGCCTGGGCGTGGCCGCTCAATCGTCGGGTGCTGTATAACCGCGCTTCGGCTGATATTAACGGCAAGCCGTGGGATGCGAAGCGGATGCTGATCCAGTGGAACGGCAGCAAGTGGGTTGGAAATGATATTCCGGACTTCAATACTGCGCCGCCGGGGAGCAACACCGGGCCGTTTATCATGCAGCAGGAGGGACTTGGCCGCCTGTTTGCGCTCGATAAACTGGCGGAAGGGCCGTTCCCGGAGCACTACGAGCCGATGGAAACCCCGCTTGGCACCAACCCGCTGCACCCGAAGGTGGTCTCCAGCCCGGTGGTGCGTCTGTATGAAGAGGACGCCATCCGCCTGGGTAAGAAGGATAAGTTCCCGTATGTCGGCACCACCTATCGTCTGACCGAGCATTTCCACACCTGGACCAAGCATGCGCTGCTCAATTCCATCGCGCAGCCGGAACAGTTTGTCGAAATCAGCGAAGGGCTGGCGAAAAGCAAAGGTATCGCCAACGGCGACTGGGTGAAAGTCAGCAGCAAACGCGGGTTTATTCGCGCGGTTGCCGTGGTGACCCGCCGACTGCGCACGTTGAACGTCAACGGCCAGCAGGTCGAAACCGTTGGGATCCCGCTGCACTGGGGCTTTGAAGGTGTGGCCCGTAAAGGCTATATCGCCAACACCCTGACGCCTAACGTCGGCGATTCCAACTCGCAAACGCCGGAGTATAAGGCGTTTCTGGTCAACATCGAGAAAGCGTAAGGAGCGATTCAATGGCGATGGAAACACAAGACATTATTAAACGCTCCGCGACCAACCCCATCACGCCTGCGCCGCGCGCGCGGGACTATAAGGCCGAAGTCGCCAAGCTAATCGATGTCTCCTCCTGCGTGGGCTGTAAAGCCTGCCAGGTGGCCTGTTCCGAGTGGAATGACATTCGCGATGCAGTGGGGCACTGCGTCGGCGTGTACGACAATCCGGCGGATCTCAGCGCCAAGTCCTGGACGGTAATGCGCTTTAGCGAGACTGAACAGAACGGCAAGCTGGAGTGGCTTATCCGCAAGGATGGCTGTATGCACTGTGAAGAGCCGGGCTGCCTGAAAGCCTGCCCCTCCGCCGGGGCGATTATTCAGTACGCCAACGGCATCGTCGATTTCCAGCAGGAAAACTGCATTGGTTGCGGCTACTGCATTGCCGGGTGTCCGTTTAATATTCCGCGCCTCAATAAAGAGGATAACCGGGTCTATAAATGCACCCTGTGCGTGGACCGGGTCAGCGTCGGTCAGGAACCGGCCTGCGTGAAAACCTGTCCGACCGGCGCGATCCACTTCGGCACGAAAAAAGAGATGCTGGAGGTGGCCGAGGAGCGGGTGGCTAAGCTTAAAAAACGCGGTTATGCCAACGCCGGGATTTACAACCCGCCGGGCGTCGGCGGCACCCACGTGATGTACGTCCTGCATCATGCCGACCAGCCGGAGCTGTATCACAAACTGCCGAAGGAACCGCAGATCGATACCAGTATCAATCTGTGGAAGGGGGCGCTGAAACCGCTGGCGGCGGCGGGTTTTATCGCCACCTTCGCCGGGCTTATCTACCACTACATCGGTATCGGGCCGAACAAGGAAGTTGATGACGACGAGGAGGAGCATGATGAGTAAATCGAAGATGATTGTGCGCACGACATTTATCGATCGCGCCTGTCACTGGACGGTGGTTATCTGTTTCTTCCTCGTGGCGCTGTCGGGGATTTCGTTTTTTTTCCCGACGCTACAATGGTTGACGGAAACCTTCGGCACCCCGCAGATGGGGCGTATCCTGCACCCGTTCTTTGGGGTGCTGATTTTTGTCGCGCTGATGTTTATGTTTGTGCGTTTTGTCCACCACAATATTCCAGATAAACAGGATATCCCCTGGCTGAAAGGTATCGTGGAGGTGCTGAAAGGCAACGAACATAAGGTCGCGCGCGTCGGGAAATATAACGCCGGGCAGAAGATGATGTTCTGGACCATTATGAGCATGATTTTTGTGCTGCTGGTGACCGGGGTGATTATCTGGCGGCCGTATTTCGCGGCATATTTCCCGATTCAGGTGATTCGCTATAGCCTGCTGATTCATGCGACGTCGGCGATTATCCTGATCCACGCGATCCTCATCCATATGTATATGGCATTTTGGGTCAAAGGGTCGATTAATGGGATGATTGAGGGTAAGGTCAGTCGCCGCTGGGCGAAGAAACATCACCCGCGCTGGTATCGCGATGTCGAACGCCTGGAGGCGATCAAAGAGAGTCGCGAAGGGATGAAGTAAGCCTTCACGGCGCAAAACCCGCTCCGGAGATGTCGGAGCGGGTTCCCGGCAGTCAGCAGTTCGTGATAAGTGTATCGATTGAATCGATAACGCCCTGGCGCGCATGACTCAGATTGCAGACGAAATCCTGTGGCTGGATCCGTTTATTATTTAAGTTACTGATCATTGGCGTACAAAGTAAAAAGCTGTCAAATTCTATATTTATCCTTGGTACGACATGCTGATGCCAGCGTGGTAACTGTTGTGTTCGCATTAAAGGAATAATGACTCTCGTGGCCAGGTCTGCATAATAATCATTCTGCACGATCATATAATACGGCAGGGTTTTATTTGTCTGGACAGAACAATTTCGATAAAAATTGAATTGTTCAAGCATCATAGTACCCTGAAAAATTCATCATCAGTAAGAGTGCCTCCTTTTGCAATAAATTCATTCATTGCGGCAATGAATTCCTTGTGCTGTCGCTGTTTATCTGCTTCTCGTAAATCCTTACCTGGCTGTGCTGACGCCTTCTGGACGGGTACGTCAGTGGGTCTTTTACGTAGCGTATTACTTTTCATCATAGGCTCCTTGCGGTTGGTTCTGTTATTATTCACTTTACTCACTAAAAAATAAATCCCAGCAGCAACTTTAATATTTATTTTGCGAGGCCGCTTCCAGAGGAAAGTAACCGCATGAAATACTCATGGTTATTGTAATAAACCCGGCGCTGGTATTAACCAGCGCGGCGGGGAATAATCAGAACTTCTCGGGAATAAAGCGGAAGGGGAAATTGGTTTGTTTCATTTTGCCAATTTTGCGCTTCGGCAGCGTCACATGCTCCACCGGTAAAGCTTCATAGGGGATCTGCGACAGCAGATGGGTGATGATATTCAGGCGTACGCGCTTTTTATCCTCCGAGCGGGCGACGAACCACGGCGCCCAGGCGGTATCGGTGGCGGCGAACATGGCGTCGCGGGCGGCGGTATATTCATCCCAGCGGTTGAAAGACTTAATGTCCATCGGCGAGAGCTTCCAGATTTTACGACCATCGTCGATGCGATCCCGCAGGCGGCGCTCCTGCTCCTGCGGAGAGACCTCCAGCCAGTACTTGAGCAGAATTATGCCCGATTCGACCATGCCGCGCTCCACCATCGGCGCACCGTCGAGAAACTTCTGCACCTCCTCCGGCGTACAAAAGCCCATCACCCGTTCGACGCCGGCGCGGTTGTACCAGCTGCGATCGAAAATCACAATCTCGCCAGCCGCCGGAAGGTGCTTGATATAGCGCTGAAAATAGAGCTGGCTTTTCTCGCGCTCGGTGGGAGAGGGCAAGGCGACGACCCGGAAGATACGCGGGCTAACGCGCTCGGTGATCGCCTTAATGGTGCCGCCTTTGCCGGCGCCGTCCCGGCCTTCAAAGACGATGCACACTTTCAGCCCTTTATGCACCACCCAGCGCTGCAGTTTCACCAGCTCAACATGGAGTTTGCGCAACGCCTTCTCATAGGCTTTATTGTCGAGCGGGGCGGTCTTCACCGCCGCGTCGACCGGATTACCGTTTTTCTTATTACCCATCGCCATGCTCCGTGTTGCCGAGGTATCCCTTTGAAGTGTAATCCTTCGCCGGCGAGGCGGTGGAAAATATTCGCGCAGGGGACGGGCTAGCTGGCGTTCCCCGCCGCAATGACTTCCAGCCCCACCCGCTGCCCCCATGACAGCTCGAGGGTGTTACCGTCCGGGTCGGCTAAGAAGGCGAAGTATCCCACCGGATCGCCCAGCTGTTCCGGTTCCCGCCGCAAAACGCCTTCCCGCCGCGCCTGAGCGACCTTCTCATCGATCTCCGCCTGGGTGGCGCAGGCGACGCCGAGATGGCCGAACGGGCCCAGCGGCGTGTCGGCCGGATCGTCACTCTGCACCAGCACCAGAGCGAAGGGCCGGGTGCGATCGCTGAGCCACGCCACCTTACGCGCTGAGGGCAAGCCGGGCTCGCGCTGGTGAATGACGGTCATCGCGGTATAGCGGGTATAAAAATCAATGCTGCTGGCCAGACAGCGGACGGTAAAGGCGACATGGGTAAAACCGACATCAACAGTTTGCATCGATGATTCTCCAGAGGTGAATGATGGGAAGACTTTACAACCTCAAGTTAAGTTGAGATCAATTGGGCGTTTATCGCTTTGAGCCCACTGATTTTAATAGGGGAGGGTCATTGCTAAGCCACGCCGTCGCCGGCTCGATGATGGCCGGCCGCGCGGCGGCGAGCATGAACGAATCAGGCCGTTGTATGGAGGAAACTGCCGTCGGGCGTTTTTAGCTGGTGTGTCGGGGCGGGATGGTCAATAATGCCGGCCGTCTCTCAATACCCCTATAAGATGTATGAAAAAAACGATTTTTTCACTGGCGCTGGGCACCTTCGGACTCGGCATGGCGGAATTTGGCATTATGGGCGTGCTGCCGGATATGGCGCACGATGTCGGGATGTCGATCCCCGCCGCCGGCAATATGATTGCCTGGTATGCCTTCGGTGTGGTGATCGGCGCGCCGATCATGGCGCTGCTCTCCAGCCGGTTTTCGTTGAAATCGGTGATGCTGTTTCTCGCTGCCCTGTGTATTCTCGGCAATACCCTGTTTACCCTCTCCAGTAGCTACGCCATGCTGGCGCTTGGCCGCCTGGTTTCCGGTTTTCCTCACGGGGCGTTCTTTGGCGTCGGCGCGATTATCCTGTCGAAAATCGCGCCGCCGGGGAAGGTGACCGCCGCGGTGGCGGGGATGATCGGCGGGATGACGGTGGCTAACCTGGTGGGGGTCCCCGGCGGCACCTGGCTTGGGCATCACTTCAGCTGGCGCTATACCTTTGCCCTTATCGCCGTGTTTAACGTCGCCGTGTTGATGACTATTTTCTGCTGGGTGCCCACCCTCTATGATCGCACCAGCACCCGGCTGCGCGAGCAGTTCCGTTTTCTGGCCTCCCCGGCGCCGTGGCTGATTTTTGCCGCCACCATGTTTGGCAATGCGGGTGTGTTTGCCTGGTTCAGCTATATTAAGCCCTTTATGATCAACGTCTCCGGCTTTGCCGAAGGCAGGATGATGCTGATTATGATGCTGGCGGGGCTGGGAATGGTGGTCGGCAATCTGTTCAGCGGCAAAATTTCCGGGCGCTTTAGCCCGCTGCGCATTGCGGCCATAACCGACGGGGTCATTGCCGTGACGCTGCTGCTGATCTTTGCCTTCGGTGAGCATAAAGTCGCTTCGCTGACTCTGGCGTTTATCTGCTGCGCGGGACTATTCGCCCTGTCGGCGCCGCTGCAGATCCTGCTGCTGCAGAACGCCAAAGGCGGCGAGATGCTGGGGGCGGCAGGAGGGCAGATTGCCTTCAACCTCGGCAGCGCCATCGGCGCCTTCTGCGGCGGGATGATGATTGCCCAGGGCTTTGGCTGGAACAGCGTGGCGCTTCCTGCCGCCACGCTGTCGTTTCTGGCGATGAGCGCCTTGCTCATCTATGGCTGCCATCAGCGCCGACAAGCTTGCTAACGACGCTTACTCACGCCAGGGTTCGCCAAGGGTCAGCATCAGCCGGTTGGCCCAGGCGAAAAAGGCCGCCGACTGCAGCAGATCCAGCTGGGCCAGGGTATCTAAACCCTGCTCATCAAGCGCCGCCAGATGGCGGGCATTCAGCCCGGGCGGCGTCACCGACAGCGCAGCGGCGGCGTCGATTTCCGCCTGCCAGCGCGGCGACTGGCCGTCACTCAAATTCTCCCCCGGCGTCACCGCCAGCAGCGTGTCGACAGCGGTCTCGTCCTTCGCCAGCTGCGCCGCTTTACGGGCATGCACCGAGGCGCAGTAGATACAGCCGTTGATTTTGCTGGTCACCGTGGCGGCCAGCTCGCGTTCGGCGCGCGGCAATCCCCCGGGGGTATAGAAAATGCCTTTATCGGTCAGGGTCCGCTGCTCCAGCACCGGCTGATTGCGCGCCAGCAGGCGAAAGTAGGGGGAGTCGCTATGGCCATATTTGGCCAGAATCGCCTGTTCTTCAGCGTTGAATTCCGCCAGCGGTTTATCGGCCAGCCAGGGTTCCCAGTGCAGCTCATCGCGGGTGAAGCGAACCGGGGCCGCTTTGCCGCTCTGGGTATGCGGTGTGGTATGCCAGTATCCGGCAACCTGCGGCGTATCGGCGCTGACGATCGGTTTATGGTTGAGCGCCCGCAGGCCCAGCAGCAGTCGGCTCTGGAAGCTGACAAAGGCCACCAGTTGCGCCAGAGTGACGATGCCCCGCAGGCTCCAGCCCGCGCCGGTTAAGGTGTGCAGCGCGCCGGGGGTAGCTTCGACGGGGGTGAAGGTGAGCAGGCGGGCAAAGGCCAGCGCCGGGACCAGACGATCGGTGGTTGGATCGGCGAGTCCGAAACCGGCATAGTGCGCCGCCAGCGCGTCCGCCTGATGCAGTTTCGCCACCTTCGCGGCTACCGCGAAGCGTTCATCAAGAGGAAAGTCAGCGTCCTGCTGGCGGAACAGCACTTCATAACTTCCCTGGGCGTGACGGGTGCTGGCGTCGCGTACGGCGCGCGCCTGGTCGAGCGGGGAACCGGGGGCAATCTCCGCCAGTTCGGCCAGAATATCCTGACTCAGCGTCATGGTGACTCCTTATCTGATGTGGGGGGCAATATGCTGAGCGATCAGCTCAATGGAACGCAGCGTATCCCGGTGCGAAGGCTCGACCGAGTGCACCTGAAACGAAATATCGGTGGCGCGGGCCAGCACGCTGTCCTGCGCCAGGGAGGCAATAACATGCTCAGGATCGCCGACGTGGGCATCCAGTTGTTGTAGATAGTCGGTGACACTGTCACCTTCTATTGTATGACCCGCCGCCCGGTGCTGTGTCGCCTGCTCGCGCAGACCGGGCTCGGCGACCTGCAGGGCGTGGGCGTGACTGTCGGCGACGAAGGCGGTGCGCGAGGCGAGGATCCGCGGTGCAACGCCGTCCGGCAGCGCCGCCAGGTAGGCGTCGATGATCGGGTTCTGAATGGCGTCCAGCGGCAGACGTGGCTCGCCGGATGGCCGTGGCTGGGTGCGCGACAGCATCAACCCGTGTCCCGCCTGACCGGCGCGGATGGCGCCCTCCGCCGAGAAGGTGGCGATCCAGATACGCTCCGCCAACTGCGGTGCGGGCGGATAGAGACGGTTGTCCGGGTGGCTCAGCGTGTCGCCGCGCCAGGCGCTATGGATCAGGTGCAGATGGTCGGCAAACACCGCCCCGCGCTGCTCGCTGGTCAGGCCGAAGGGCAGAAACGACGTTGGCGTGCCGCCGGAACCAAATCCCACCTCCAGACGTCCGTCGGTGAGTAAATCCAGTACCGCCGCGTCTTCGGCGACGCGCAGCGGATTTTCCATCGGCAGAGTGATAATCGCCGTGCCGAGACGGATCCGGTCGGTCTGTGCCGCCACGTGGGCGAGAAACACCAGCGGCGATGGCAGGCCGCCTTCCTGTTCATGAAAATGGTGCTGGGCAATCCATGCGCTGTCGAAGCCCAAACGCTCCGCGTGGCGGATCTGTTCGGCCGCCAGCCGGTAGCGCGTTTGCGCGGAGCCCTGATCGAGCAGACGGGTAAAAAAGCCGAGGCGTTTAGGCATTATGCGTTCTCCGTGTGGGCCTGTGCTAAGCGGGGTGAAACCTGGGGAATGGCGGCGATCAGTTCGCGAGTGTAGGCCTGCTGCGGAGTGGCGAACAGGCGGTCAACGTCGCCATGCTCCACCACCTGGCCGGCGCGCAGTACCGTGACGCTGTCGGCAATCCGCCTGACCGTCGCCAGATCGTGGGTAATGAACAGGTAGCTCAGACCCAGCTGCTGCTGTAACTGCTGCAGCAGGGCGAGGATCTGCGCCTGAACGGTGACGTCGAGCGCCGAGGTCGCTTCGTCAAGGACCAGTATCGCCGGCTCGAGGATCAGCGCCCGGGCAATCGCCACCCGCTGCCGCTGGCCGCCGGAGAGCTCCCGCGGCGTACGCGACAGCAGCTCCGGGGCCAGCGCCACCCGCGCGGCGACGGTCTCCACGCGCAGGCGACGCGCCGACGCGCTGAGGCGCTCAAAGTTCTTTAATGGCTCTTCGATAATCGCAAACAGCGTCTGGCGCGGGTCGAGCGAGGCGAAGGGGTTCTGGTAGACAAACTGGATTTTCCGCCGCAGCTGACGCTGCGCCTCGCGGCTGAGATGCCCGGCGTCGATACCGTCGATGGTCACCTGTCCGGCATCGGCGCGCTCAAAGCCCAGCAGGATCCGCGCCAGGGTAGTTTTCCCGGAGCCGGATTCGCCCACCAGCGCATGGGTGGTGCCGCGTCTGACCTCAAAACTGACGCTGTCGAGCGCCTGCAGCGCCTGTTTGCCCAGCGAGAAACGTTTGCTGATCCCCTCCACGCGAATGGCCGGCGTGGCCAGCGGTCGGTGACGAGCCGCCGTCAGCCCCAACGGCGCATCCTGCAGGTCGTGGAGCAGCTGGCGGGTGTAAGGGTGTTGCGGACGCTGGACAATCGTCTCGGTGGCGCCCTGTTCCTGAATCTCTCCCTGACGAAACACCATAATCCGGTCGGCGCGTTCTGCGGCCAGCGCCAGATCGTGGGTGACAAACAGCACGGCGGTACCCGACTCGCGACGCAGGATATCGAGCAGGTCGAGAATGCGCTTCTGCACCGTGACGTCGAGAGCGCTGGTGGGCTCGTCGGCAATAATCAGATCCGGCTGCAGGGCAATGGCGATGGCGATCAGCACCCGCTGTTTCATCCCGCCAGACAGCTGATGCGGATACTGGTCAAAACGCTGTTCCGGGTGGCTGAGACCGACTTTAGTGAGCAGGTTAAGGACCTGCTGTCGGCGCTCAGCGGCGGAGAGGGACTGATGCAGGCGCAGGATCTCTTCCACCTGCTGACCAATGGTTTTTACCGGATTGAGCGAATTACCGGGATCCTGCGGGACCAGGCTGATGCTCACTCCGCGCAGGCGGTTAAGGCGTTTTGCCGACCAGTCGCTAATCACTTCGCCATTGAGGACAATCCGCCCGGCATCCCGGCGGGCATTATCCGCCAGCAGGCCGATAATGGCCTGCGCGGTGGTGGTTTTCCCCGAGCCGGATTCTCCGACGAAGGCCAGCATTTCGCCACGCTGGATGGAAAAACTCACGTTGTGCACCACCTCGCGCCATTCGCCCCGCGAGCGGTAGCTGATGCGCAGATCTTCAACGGACAGAACGTTCATGGGCGTACTCCACTCCACTGGCGGCTAAGACGATTGGCGGCAAGGACCACGGCGACCACGGCGAGGCCGGGGAAGGTGGTCAGCCACCAGGCGGTCGACAGGTAGTTGCGACCTTCGGCGATCAATAATCCCCACTCCGGGACCGGCGGCGGGGTGCCGTAGCCGAGGAAGCTGAGGGTGGCCAGGGCCAACATCGCCTGTCCGAACTGCAGCGTCGCGAAAGCAAGCACCGCAGTGAGCGAGTTGGGCAGAATATGGCGCCAGAAGACGGCGAAAAAGGTGCCGCCGCTGCCCCGGGCCGCCTCGACGTAATCGCTGTGGCGCACGCGCACGACCTCCGCCCGCGCCAGGCGTGCGAAGCTGGCGATAGCTGCCACGCCAACCGCCACCGCCGCATTCACCGTGCCGAAACCAAGCAGAATAATTACCGTGAGCTGCAGCAGCAGGGAGGGGATGGCCAGCAGGACATCGACCAGGCGCATGATCGTGGATTCAACGCGTCCGGTCAGCGCCCCGGCGAGCGTACCAAGGGCGGTACCTACCACCAGGCCGATGGCGACGGCGATCAGCGCCGCCGACAGGGAATGTACCGCGCCGTAAACCACCCGCGTCCACAGGTCGCGCCCCAGCTGGTCGGTACCCAGCCAGTAGTGCGCTTGCGGCGCCAGGCGCTGAGCGCCGGGGATCCCTTCCAGCGGGTTCGCGGCGGTAAACCACTGCGGGGCGAGGGCCATTAACAACGCGGTGATCATCACCGCCCACGCCAGCCACAGGCCAGGCTGCAGACGCACCCTGCGCCATTCCGGGCGGCGGCGAACCGCGATGGCATAGTCGACCAGGCTCATTTCGCACCTCCGGTCTGTAAATGGAGTCGGGGATCCAGTCGCGGCATGACCAGGTCGACAAGCAGGTTTATCAGGACGAAACCGAGGGCGGAGATCATCACCACTGCCTGCAGCACGGCGATATCCTGGTTATTGACCGCCTGCTGGGTCAGCTGGCCGAGGCCGCTGCGGCCGAAGACGGTCTCGGTGATCAGCGCCCCGGCAATCAGCTCACCCAGCAGCAGCCCGGCAATATTCAGCGCCGGCAGCAGGGCATTACCCATCACATGGTGCCAGAGGACGCCGGTCTCGCTCATTCCCTTGGCGCGGGCGACCGCGACGAAGGGCTGAACCGCCACCTGATCCATGCTGCGCATCAGGATCTGCGCCAGCGGGGCCGAAATGGGCAGCGCGACGGCGATAACCGGTAAAATCAGCCCTTCCAGTGGGCCGGGGTTGATCACCGGGATCCAGCGCAGCTGAAACGAGAAGAGCTGGATCAGGGCGATACCCAGCCAAAAAGTCGGCAGAGAGATAAACAGCACCGGCAGCGACTGCAGGAGGTTACTCAGCCAGCGCAGCCCCGGCAGACGCGAGGCGAAGGCGAGGGCGAACGCCAGCGCCACGGCCAGCAGAAAGGCCGGCAGCGCGAGGCTTAAGGTATCCGGCAGGTTGCTGGCAATCAGACTACTGACTGCCAGCCCTGCCTGCAGGGAATAGCCGAAGTCGCCGTGCAGCATCGCCAGCAGCGTGTGCAGGTACTGGCGCCACAGCGGGCTATCGGCGCCGTAGGCCAGTCGCATGTCGGCGATTTGCGCCGGGCTCAGGCCAAGATCCGGATTCTGAAACTTGATCAGCACCGCATCTCCCGGCAGCACCTGCAGCAGGAAAAAAGTGAGGGTAAATGCCGCCCACAGGACCAGCAGCCCCTGGCCGAACCGTCGCAGAAGATAAGCGCTCATACCCGGCCTCTTAGTGCTTGTCCAGCCACGCGCCGTAGAACGACGGACGACCGACGGCCTCGAAGCTGACGCCTTTGACCCACGGCGCGCCGGCGAACACCTGCGGCTCTTCGAAAATGGGGATCACATAGGCGTTATCGATCAGATAGCGCTGGGCGTCACCGGTTAACTGCAAGCGCTGCTGCGGCTCTACCGCCGCGGAGATGCCGGTCAGCAGGTCATTGAGCTTATCATCGCGGAAATGCTGCACTTTATCGCTGGAGCCGCCTTTCTGCAGCAGCGCATCGCGGTTGTTGGGGAAGAACATACTTTTCACCACATCCGGGTCGGCGCGGCCCACTTCTGAGACGGTGAGCGGGGTTTTCTGCGGGTCAAGATTGTCCAGCGTACGGCTACCGGCATCCCCGGCTTTGACGGTCAACGCCACACCCACCTGGCGCCACTGCTGGGCGATCAGCTGCAGCACTTCCTTATTCTGCGGCTGCGGCAGCGATTCATATACCGTCAGCGCCAGCCGCTGGCCGTCTTTACTGCGAATACCGTCGGCGTCGGGCTTCCAGCCGGCGTCGTCCAGCAACTGTCGGGCTTTGGCCTGGTCGAAGGTCAGTTTATCGCTCAGATTGACATAGCCGGCGGCGGAGCTGGCCAGTACGGAGGTCGCTTGCGGGTAGTTAGCGGAGAATAGCGTCTCCACCACCTGTTTGGCGTTGGTGGCATGGAGCAGGGCCTGGCGCACCCGCAGGTCGGCGACCAGTGGGTTATCCGGGCGGAAGCTCAGGCTGTCGTTGACCCCGCGGGTAGGGGCGGCGTAGACCTTAAATCCCTGATCGGTCGCCTGCTTTTCATCGTAGGCCTGCACCTGGCGAATAAAGCCCGCCTGACCCGCCAGCAGCGCGCCGATGCGCACGCTGTCTTCCGGGGTCACAATATAGGTGATGCCGTCGAGGTTAGCGGGCCCCTGCTGGGCACTGTTTTTCGGCCCCCACTGATAGTCCTTGCGCGCCACCAGCGTCAGCTCGCGGCCTGGCTTTTCATCCTGCACCACAAAGGGCCCGGAGCCGATAATATGCCGGGCATCGCCCAGCTCTTCAAAATTGCGCTGCAGGGTGCTGAGTGATACCAGACCGGAGCCGATGGTGGCGGTTCCCTGCAGGAAGCCCGGCGACGGTTTGTTGAAGTAAAATTTCACCGTCAGCGGGTCGATCACTTCGCTGCGCTGGTAGTTATTGATGACCTCCGAGACGGGCAGGCGATGGGCTTTATCTCCCAGACCATAGGTGTCGAAGTTTTTAGCCACGGCGGCGGCGTCAAGCGGCGTGCCGTCCGAGAAGGTGACCCCTTTGCGCAGGTGGAAAGTGTACTCGGTTTTATCGGCATTGCTGGTCCAGCTCTCGGCAATCCACGGCTCAATCTCCAGCGTTTTCGGGTTCTGCCAGGTGAGCTTGTCGGTTATCTGATTGAGAATACCGCCATTCGGATAAAAGCCGCCGGCGGGCGGATAGAGATTGGTGTGCGGTTGCTGCTCCAGATAAATTAAGGTGCCGCCTTTAACCGGCGTGTCGGCGGCCCAGACGGAAAAGGCGCCGGAGAGAAACAGGGCGGCCAGCGCGGGCAGGCGAAAATGACGATGCATGGTGAATTCCTTTGTTATCTATTGTGTTGCCATCATCGGGCGCGGCTAAAAACAAAGGAACCAAGGAATTGCGCTAAGCATTTGCGGAAATTGGATTTACTTCGCGAGTGGGAAGCGTGGGGCAAGCGCCTCTCCCGGGCGGGAGAGGCGTTGGTGATTAGCTGCGCAGATCGATAACCATACGGCCGCGGATCTGACCCTGCTCCATCTCTTTAAAGATGGCGTTGATATCTTCCAGCGGGCGCAGGGTAACTTTCGGCACCACTTTACCTTCGGCGGCAAACTGGAAGGCTTCCACCAGGTCCTGACGAGTACCGACCAGCGAACCGACCACCTCGATGCCGTCGAGCACCAGACGTGGAATATCGAGGCTCATCGCCTCCGGCGGCAGGCCCACCGCGACCACGCGGCCACCGGCACGAACGGCATCCACCGCTGAGTTAAAGGCCGCTTTAGCTACCGCGGTCACCACGGCAGCATGCGCGCCGCCGGTTTTTTCCTGAATCACTTTCGCCGCATCTTCATTACGGGAGTTGATGGTCAGATCGGCGCCCATCGAGGCCGCCAGCTCCAGCTGCCCGTCGTTGACGTCGATAGCGATCACTTTGGCGTTAAAGACATTCTTCGCATACTGCAGCGCCAGGTTGCCCAGCCCGCCGAGACCGTAGATAGCGATCCACTGACCCGGTTTGATGTGAGAGACCTTGACCGCTTTGTAGGTAGTGACGCCCGCGCAGGTGATACTGCTGGCGGCGGCGGAGTCGAGGCCGTCCGGGACTTTTACCGCGTAGTTGGCGGTGACGATGCACTCTTCCGCCATGCCGCCGTCGACGGTATAGCCGGCGTTTTTCACCGAGCGGCACAGCGTCTCATTGCCGCTGTTACAGTAATCGCAGTGGCCGCAGCCTTCGAAGAACCACGCTACGCTGGCGCGATCGCCTGGCTTCAGGGAGGTGACGCCCGGTCCGACTTTTTGCACCACCCCGATCCCTTCATGGCCGAGAATGACGCCGGTTTTATCGCCAAAATCGCCGTTTTTCACGTGCAGGTCCGTATGACACACGCCGCAGCATTCCATTTTCAACAACGCTTCACCGTATTCCAGCGGGCGCAGCGTTTTTTCCGTGACGTTAACCTGATGGTCGTGGGTAACAACAGCAGCCTTCATGCCTGTCTCCTTGTGAGGGGATTGTTTAATTTTATTAATGCAATAGTACCCAATAAGGATTAGACGCGATGGAGAAAAATACAAGGCGCTTTAGTACAGGATGTGGTTTTTTGCTACAGCGATAGCACAAAATTCAGACAATACCTCTAATTTTGGTAGGTAATAATAGCGTCACTGAATGGTCATGTTTTCTTCATCACCCAACTCTATCGTTTTGCGCATCAATTTCTTATAACAACAGAGTGATACAACAATGCATCTGGTAAAAACCATCCTCACTGCCGGTCTGTTTCTGTCCGCCGCCGCGCAGGCGCAGAACGTACTGGAATTCCCCCAGCCGGAAAACAACCCGGAAGAATTTTACGCCGTCACCGAGATCCCGGCAGGGGGCATTATTAAGTATGAAACCGACGCCAAAACGGGGTTTATCATCGCCGACCGCTTTCAGTCGATGCCGGTGGCTTACCCGGCGAACTACGGCTCGCTGACCCAGTCGCTGGCCGGAGATGGCGACCCGCTGGACGTAGTGTTTTACACTCGCGCGCCGATGGCGCCCGGCACACTGATTAAGCTGCGGCCGATCGGTGTCCTTAAGATGATAGACGGCGGTGAGAAAGACGACAAAATCATCGCCGTGCCGGCCAGTAAAATTGACTCAACCTATGACGACATCAAGACCATCACCGATCTGCCGAAAATCGAGCAGCAGCGGCTGGAGGCCTTCTTCCGGGTCTATAAAGAACTGCCGGAGGGGCGTAAAAAGGTTGAGCTGGCCGGTTTTAACGATGCCGCCGCTGCGAAGCAGGAGATCAAATCGGCCTGGGAAGCCTGGAAAGCGAAGAACCCGCAATAATATTCATCGCGGGCGCTGTCCGGCGCCCGCGGCATTCGCTTTCATGATCCCTATGCCGGCGAAATCACACGTCACACGGCAACGCTTATCCCACCATATTGCATCTTGACGCAGGATGAAGTTGATGGTTGTATTGCACAACCATTTCATTTTCTGGACCCGCCGCCATGCCTGATACCCCCTTAATCCAACAGATTCGTACCGCCTCGCGGTTAATGGTGCGCGAGCTGGGCTTTATGAGCACCACGCTGGCCGCCACCCATTATTCACCTTCGGCGGTGCACACCCTGCTTGAGGTATCGATGAGGGGGGAGATGACGGCCGCGCAGCTGGTCACGTTGCTGGGACTGGAAAAATCAAGCGTCAGCCGGATGGTCTCTCGTCTGCTGGCGGCCGGTGAGCTGGAGGAGCGTCCTTGCGCGGAGGATGCGCGCGCGAAATCACTCGCCCTGACGGCAAAGGGGCACGATACGGTGGCGAAAATTAACGCCTGGGGTACCCGTCAGGTGGTGGAGGCGTTAGACCATCTGGATGAGACGCAGCAGCACACTGTCGCCACTGGACTGGCGGCCTATGCCCGGGCGCTGGCGCAGTGTCGGGATAGCGCGCTCGCGGATACGGCTCCGCAAATTTCGCTGATGACCGGCTACCAGCCGGGGATGATCGGCCGGATTGCCCAGATGCACGGGGAGTATTACGCCCGTCATCATGACTTTGGCGCTTTTTTTGAAGGCAAGGTCGCCAGCGGCGTAGCGGAATTTGCCACCCGGCTTTCCTCCCCGGCCAACCAGATCTGGCTGGCGATCCGCGAAGGCAAAATCGTCGGCTCGCTGGCTATCGATGGCGAGGATCTTGGCCAGCAGGAGGCGCATCTGCGCTGGTTTATTCTCGACGACAGCTGCCGGGGAAGCGGCATCGGCAGGCGTCTGCTCAGCGAGGCGATGACTTTCTGCGATAGTCGCCAGTTTAGCGCGGTGCAGCTGTGGACCTTTAAAGGGCTGGACGCGGCCCGCAAACTGTATGAATCCTTTGGCTTCACGTTAACCCGCGAATGGCAGGGGGAGCAGTGGGGAAAGGTAATGACCGAGCAGCAATTTACCCGGTCCGGAAACACCGGCTAAGCACGTTGCGCCTTAGCCGGTGGGGGAACATGAAGATTACGCCAGCTGGTTAAGCAGGCGGTTAATCTCCTCTCGCCACTGCGCCTGCAGTGACGGCTTTTGATGTTTTGGCTTGCGGGCCATGTCGTCAGCCAGCCATTGCTCCAGGTCAATCAGCCGCGCCAGCAGCGCCTCCTCATCATCGTCAGCCCCGGCGGGCGTACTCTGCAAAGCGAGTCGACTGTCCGGGGCGGGCGCCACGGCTTGCAGACGGGCATAGACCTCCTCCAGGCTGTGCCATTCCGTTAACCCGGCGTTGTCGATCAGCCAGAAGCGGTTACAGCTTTCGCTAATCAGCTGGCGGTCATGACTGACCAGCAGCACGCCGCCGGGGTAATCGCGCAGCGTCTGCGCCAGCGCCGCTTTACCCTCCATATCAAGATGGTTGGTGGGTTCATCCAGCAGCAGCAGACTGTAACGCGCCAGCGAGAGGCCAACAAACAGTAGCCGCGACCGCTCGCCGCCGCTGAGGGTGCTGACCTTCTGGCTATGTCTCGCCCAGCCAAACCCGGCGGCGATCAGCGCCCGTTTACGGGTGTCGGCCGACGGGGCGAACGGCGTCAGCGCGTCGAGCAGGCTGGCATCGTCCGGTAACTGCTCCAGCGTCTGGTCATAGTAGCCGGGGTGCTGCCGGGGATGCAGGCGCAGCCCCGGGAGTGGCGATGCGTCGTTCATCTGCTGCCACAGCAGGCGCAGCAGGGACGATTTACCGCCGCCGTTGCGCCCCATGATGGCCACGCGATCGCCGCTGCGCAGGCGCGCCACGCCGGTGGTGAAGAGGGATGGCAGGCCCGGCGCGGGCGCGACGGGCAGGGTGTCCATCTCCAGCAGGCGGTCAGCCGGCAGGGCGTCCCCCTGCAATGACAGACGCCACGGCGGGCCGACGCTGAGCTCGGTTTGCTCGTCTTTCAGGCGGGCGACCTGCTTCTCCATCTGTTTGGCTTTACGGGCGAGGTCTTCGTTGTCATAGACGCGACCCCAGGTGGCCAACCGCCGGGCGCTGGCGCTGACCCGGTCGATCTCCTTTTGCTCGGCCTTATGGCGCAGCGCGGCACTTTCATCCTGTTCCTGCAGTGCCTGACGGGCAGCGCTGCAGGGCAAGGCGAAGCTGTGCAGCGTCTGGTCGCGGAGGATCCAGCTGGCATTAGTTACAGCATCCAGTAAGGTGTTGTCGTGTGACACCAGCACGAAGCTCCCCTGCCAGGTTTGCAGGAAGCTTTCCAGCCACAGCAGGGTCGGCAGATCGAGGTGGTTGCCGGGCTCATCCAACAGCAGCAGGTCAGGTTGGCGGATCAGCGCCCGGGCCAGCAGCAGGCGCGTGTGCTGGCCGCCGCTCAGGGTAGTGGTTTGCTGCTCCATCACCGCCGGGGTAAAGCCCATCTGCGCCAGCAGGCGTTCGGCCAGCCAGCGCTGCGCTTCCCGTACATCAGCGGGTAACGGGGCCAGTACTGCCTGCAACAGCGACTGCGAACGCAGCGCCTCCGGCAGATGCTGTTCAACGCGGGCCATCAGACACTGACCGGCGAGTGAGACGCTGCCCGAGGTGGGCGCGAGGGTGCCGTCCAGCACCTGCAACAGGGTGCTTTTGCCGCAACCGTTATGGCCGATGAGACCGATACGGTCGCCTTTCTTCAGGGTGAAGGAGAGGGTGTTAAACAGCGGCCCAAAGGCAGTCTCCACGTGGAGCGCATGGGCAGTTAGTAATGTACTCATAGTCAACTTACTCAAGAGTTACAGGCATACAAATGCCTCGTCAAAACTCGCTGACGATAACCCGGTAAGCCGGAGAGAAGGGATTGCGTGAAGTGTCTTCGCTCAAGCCATAGTTATCGCAGCACGATACCGATAACGCTTGAGCTGGCGCAATTGCCTAATGCATGTGAAACAATAAACATTTCACAATACAGCATGGGGGGCCTCCTTTTTTATTCAGTCAGTGGGTGGGTGGTGGCAGTGTAGTGGGGAAAGGCTAGCGACGCCAGTGACAAAACTGGCAGGGGGGCCCCGCCAGCTTTCACCTGCGCCGCCTTTGTCTACGACGCCGGGTTGGCGCAGAGGGCTTATGTGTTTGCCAAAACATGGTTGCAGAACCATTTTTTTGCTGGCTCATTTACGGTGCCTCCACAGGGACGGTGGCGATCGGGCGGGCAATCATGATTGCCGTATCACTGAGCGCGTTCAGATCGCTTACCTGAGTACACTGGCGGGCCATGACCTGCGGATCGCCGTCCGGAAACCAGCCCTCATTGAATGACAGGGTGTAAAACTGGGTATGCCGCTTGACTTCACAGCGCCAGGCGCGGCCAAGATTGTTTCTGTCGATAAGCCAGCGGGGATCTTTCGCTTCAACAAAAATCTCATATTTAGAGGGTTGAGTGATATGTCGATCTGAATTCGTTTTGCTCCAGAAAATGGCAGTGTAATAAACGTTATGTTTACCGTACTGAATACTGGCATCTCGTCCGGGGGTAACCTCCGGATGGAGGAAAATAACTATCCCGGCGGCAATCAGTACCATCAGCGGTAATATAGGATGCTGTATCGGCCGCGAGGGGATTTTACGTACCGCCAACAGCCAGACCAGGGTAATAATAAACACGTAGAGCAGGGCGAAGAAAAATTTACTCGGTTCATAGATGACGACATCCACCAGATCGCCGGTGGCGGGCTGATACTGTTCAGCCCGCGGGGTGAGCATCCACATATCACCGCTGAAGAGGCACATTCCGGTGATGATGGCGATACCGCCGATAAGAAACAAGACAATACGGATCAGAATCGCATTCGCTTTATTCGCGCCAGGGGTTAATTTTAGCATTTCACATTCCGTTGTGAGGGGGTGAGAAACAACTATTTTGCACAGCGGAGGGCGTGCGGCAAATGCTATCCGTTTTATATTTTTACGATGAATGAATATGGGCGAAAAAGATGTTTCTGTGGCGGGAGATATTATTCTGACGTTATTAAAAACCGGGCCGATATGTCGACCCGGTGAGCGTGATTAAATCGAGGTGCGGCGATAATTGCGATATTCCGGCAGCCAGAAATTATCGCTAATGGCCTGCAGCAGCGCTTCAGCGGAAGTTTTCACCGCCATGCCTTGCTCCTGCGCCACCTTGCCGACCGCGAAGGCAATTGCCCGTGAGACGGTCTGGATATCCTTCAGCTCCGGCAGCACCGGACCTTCGCCGTTGTTCACCAGCGGCGAGTGTTTCGCCAGGGTTTCACTGGCGGCCATCAGCATCTCGTCGGTGACCCGCGACGCGCCGGAAGCAATCACCCCCAGACCAATCCCCGGGAAGATATAGGAGTTATTGCATTGCGCGATAGCGTACTGCTTGCCTTTCAGGGTGACCGGGGCAAACGGGCTGCCAGTGGCGACCAGCGCCTCGCCATCGGTCCAGCTCAGGATATTCTGCGGCGTCGCTTCCACCCGTGAGGTCGGGTTTGAGAGCGGCATCACGATTGGCCGCGGGCAGTGCTTGTGCATCTCGCGGATAATCTCTTCCGTGAACAGCCCCGGCTGACCCGAGACGCCGATCAGAATGTTCGGCTTCACGTTACGCACCACGTCCAGCAGGGACAGCACATCGTTAGTGGTATCCCAGCCCTGCAGATGCTCACGCTTCTGCACCAGCTTGTTCTGGAACGGCAGCAGGTTAGGCATGCCGTCGGTTAACAAGCCGAAGCGGTCAACCATGAACACGCGCTGGCGGGCCTCTTCTTCGCTAACGCCTTCGCGGACGATCTGGGCGATAATCTGCTCGGCGATACCGCAGCCGGCGGAACCCGCACCGAGGAAGACGATTTTCTGCTCGCTGAGCTGGCTACCGGCGCCGCGGCTGGCGGCGATCAGCGTCCCGACGGTGACCGCCGCGGTGCCCTGAATATCGTCATTAAACGAGCAGATTTCATTGCGATAGCGGTTGAGCAGCGGCATGGCGTTCTTCTGCGCAAAGTCTTCAAACTGCAGCAGGACGTCCGGCCAGCGGGCCTTAATTGCCTGGATCACGTCGTCAACGAACTGATAATACTCGTCGTCGGTAATGCGCGGATGGCGCCAGCCCATATACAGCGGATCGTCGAGCAGCTGCTGGTTGTTTGTTCCAACGTCCAGCACGATGGGCAGGGTATAAGCCGGGCTGATGCCGCCGCAGGTGGTGTACAGCGACAGCTTGCCGATCGGGATCCCCATCCCGCCGATCCCCTGGTCGCCGAGGCCGAGAATACGCTCGCCATCGGTGACCACAATCACTTTCACGTTATGGTTCGGGACGTTCTGCAGGATGTCGTCAAGGTTATGGCGATTCTGGTAAGAGATGAAGACGCCGCGGGCGCGACGGTAAATCTCGGAGAAACGTTCGCAGGCGGCGCCCACCGTCGGGGTATAGATAACCGGCATCATCTCTTCGAGATGGTTGCCGATCAGGCGATAAAACAGGGTTTCGTTGGTGTCCTGGATGTTACGCAGGTAGATGTGTTTGTCGATTTCAGTTTTGAATCCCTGATACTGGATCCAGGCGCGTTCCGCTTGCTCTTCGATGGTTTCAACCACTTCCGGCAGCAGGCCAAGAAGGTTGAAATTGCTGCGCTCTTCCAGACTGAAGGCGCTGCCCTTGTTGAGGAGGGGGAATTCAAGCAGAACGGGACCCGCGTAAGGGATGTACAGGGAACGGTTTTTCTTATGAGTAAATTGCATCGCACTAACTCCTTGATCATGACCACAGTCCCGGCGCGGCGATAAGCGAGGGCGGGTGGAAAGCAGCGGGCAGAGTATAGAGCAGATGGTCGTCAAGCGGGTAAACAAGCAATCAATTGACATAAAAAAACACCATCCTGGCAACAGGACGGTGTTGTTTATCATCACTCAGACTGAAAATTAACCACCGCGGCGTTTGCGGCCGGTAGCATGGATGTGGTTGAGGGTGGTTTCTTCATCGCCTTCCAGCACCACTTTTTTCTGCTGGGAAAGCTTATAGTTCAGACCGAGAAGATGACGTGCCTGATGGTTCGATTTCATTCTGACTCCTTTATCCTGTTCTGGTTTCAAGGGCAAACCCGGTGGTGACCGGATGAAATGTAACCCAAAGTCGGCCGCACGTTTTTTGTGCGACCTCAGCTAGGGTGGTCCATTTTCAGGGCAATAGCAACCTTCGCGCGCCAGATTAAGAACAGTCTCCCTCACGCACAGCCGGGATCACCACTTCATCTCGCCGGTATTAACTTTGGCGCTTAACTCCAGCGAGCTGGTCTCCGCCAGGCCCGGCCACTGCGTCTCCATGGCCTTGATCACCCCGGCCGAATCCTGATGCGTCTTCAGCGCCTGCTCAAACTGCTGGAGATACGTTTTTGTGAAGCGCACCGCGCTGTCTCCCTCCGGCGGGGTGCCGAGGTAATGACCAGGGATCACCCGCTGCGGGTGCAGGGCGATCATCTGGTCCAGCGTGTGGCGCCATTGCTGGCGACTGGCCGATGTCTGGGTGTCGGCGGTCCAGAGATGCATGCCCCACGCCACGCCTGTGCCGCCGAGGATCGTTTTGTTCGCCCGGATCCAGACGAACGCCGCGTAGTCATGCGGCTGCATAATGGTTACTTTCTCGCCGTCGATGGTAAAGCTGTTGGCCTTCAGCGCCTGCGGAACGTACACCTGTGTCGGCGCGCCATCTTTCATTTGCGGGCCCCAGTACGCCAGTTTGGCTGCTTTGGTGGCTTCAATATGTTTGACGACCTCCGGCGTGGCGACCACTTCCGCCTGCGGGAAGGCTTTCATCAGCGGTTCAAGACCAAAATAGAAATCCGGATCGCCAGAGGTGATCACAATCCGCGTGAGCGGCTTGCCGTTTTTCTTGATCATGTCTACCAGCTTTTCGCCGTCTTTGACGCTGAACTGCGCGTCAAACAGCACTGCTTCGTGCGGGCCGGAAACGAGAGTGGAGTTAACGGCAAAGAGGCCCTTTTCCTGCGGATTGTAGGTTTGCAGCGTCAGAGGCGCCGCGAAGATCGAACCGCTGAACAGGGCGGTGGCAACAGCAAGAGCAGATAATTTCATGATGTGTTCTCAGTAACAGGTGAATGCGTTCCATTGTACGGATTTCGCTATTTGATAGAATTCCTGAAATAAGAGATGCTGAGTTTCATAAATCGTGCAGATGAAGGGGGCATGATGGACAGGGTGATTGCTGCTCAGGTATACCTGCGCATCTGCGAGCTGGGAAGTCTCAGCGCCGCGGCGCGGGCGCTGGGGATGTCGCGTCCGATGGTCAGTCGCTATCTGGAGCAGATGGAGAACTGGGCTGGCGCCCGGCTGATCCATCGTTCCACCCGCCGGCTGACCCTGACGCCGGCGGGGGAAAAAGTGTTGCTTAAGACCCGCGGGTTGACGCGGATCGCCGATGAAATCGCCGGCGAGCGCCAGCGGGCCGACCCCAGCGGCACGCTGCGCGTCGCCTGCGCGCACTTCACGGCAATGCAGCTGATCTCTCCGCTGCTGCCGGACTTCCTCGCTCGCTATCCGCAGTTGCGCCTGGAGCTGGATATCAATAACCATCCGGTCAGCCTGATCGGCGAGCGCATCGACGTGGCCATTCGCATTACCGACAACCCCGAGCCCGGGGCGATCGCTCGCCGCCTCGGGCTGTGTCGTTCGCTCCTCTGTGCCGCACCGCGCTGGCTCCAGCAGCATGGCCCGCTGGCGACGCTTGACGATCTGCAACAGCATAACTGTCTGTTATACAGCCACTTTGCCGGCCAGCGTTGGCAGTTCAGCGATGCGCAGGGGCAGGAGGCGTCGGTGGCGGTGAGCGGCAATCTGAGCGCGGGGATCTCTTCTCTGCTGCTGGAGGCGGCGGTCGCCGGGTGCGGCATTGCGATGCTCCCCGAACTGGAGGCGCGGAGCGCGTTGGCCAGCGGGGCGCTGGAGGTGGTGCTCCCTGACTGGACGCCGAAGGCGCTGAGCGTCTATGGCATCTATCTTTCCCGCGACTATCAGCCCGATGGGCTACCGCTGTTTCTGGATGCGCTGCAGCGACGTCTGGGGGAGATTGCCGCCGGGGCATGAACATGGCGTTGCATTCAGCGGCAACACCGGCGGGCGGTGGCCCTGCCGGTGAGCTGACGATGAGACTTACTCGTTGCCCCATTGATTAAGGAAGTTGGCGATATCGTCAATTCGGCGTTCATCAATGGCCGCTTCGCGGGCCATCTCCTGCTGCGCCTCTTCATCGATCTCTTCGTTATTCATCAGCCGCTCAATCAGCAGTTGAAAATAGCGCGCCAGCGCATCGCGTTCCGTCTCTTTAACCGGGGAGGCCGCTTCGGTCTCGTACTCGTCCACGATGTCATAAAATTTCAGGGGGATCTCATTACTCATCAGTTGTCCTCAGGGTCAGCGCACAGCGGCGGGCGGATATCATAGCATGCAGCCGGCTAAACACGCTGCGGGAGAGGAAAAATCGCCACACAGGGGCTGCGCGGCGATCGTGTTGGGGAGGGACCGGCATAACGCCGGCCCGTGTATCGGTCCGGAGGCTACGGATTTAGACCACGCCGTCCCCGCCGTCAGAACACCACACCTGACCGGAGGTATAGGAGCAGGCGTCTGATGCCAGGGTGACGTACAGCGGGGCGATCTCGACCGGCTGCCCCGGGCGGCCCATCGGTGTGTCTTTGCCGAACTGTTTCACTTTCTCGTCCGGCTGGCCGCCGCTGGATTGCAGCACCGTCCAGTATGGGCCTGGCGCCACGGCGTTGACGCGAATGCCTCGTTTCGCCACCTGCTTGGCCAGCGATTTGGTAAAGATCGCCAGGCAGGCTTTGGTCTGGGCATAATCGAGCAGGATCGGGCTGGGTTTATAGGCCTGCACCGAGGTGGTATTGATGATTGCGCTCCCGGCCTGAAGATGGGGCAGCGCCGCGCGAGTGATCCAGAACGGCGCGTAGACATTGGTTTTAAAGGTGGCGTCAAAGTCTTCGGTGGTGAGCTCCTCGAGCGTCTCGCAGTATTGCTGACGTCCGGCGTTATTGACCAGGATGCTCAGGCCTCCCAGTTGTTCCACCGCGTCGGCCACCAGCGACTGACAGAAGGACTCGGAGCGAATATCCCCCGGCAGGGCCACTGCCGTGCGACCTTCGGCTTTGATCAGCGCGATGACTCCATCGGCATCCTCTTGCTCCTCCGGCAGATAGCTTATGGCGACATCGGCCCCTTCGCGGGCAAAGGCGATCGCCACCGCGCGGCCAATGCCGGAGTCGCCGCCGGTAATTAACGCTTTCTTACCCGCCAGCCGCCCGGTGCCGGTGTAGCTGGTTTCCCCGTGGTCCGGTGACGGCTCCATCTCCGCATCCAGACCCGGCGGGGTTTGTTCTTGCTCCGGGAACTCCGGACGGGGAGCCGTCTCTTCTGGCAACATGGAGGTGGGTAATTTTTTCATTGGCGGTTTTTCATCTTGCATAGTCATCTCCTTCAGACAGAACGGGCCAGACCTAAGGATAGGTCAGCTTCACCCCAGGCCAGGCAGCGCGAGAGGATCATCTATCTTGTTTAACAGGCAAAATAGGGGCTTTATTTGACTTTAACCGGCTGATCCTTGGCGAATTTCGTTGTATGTCGCTGCGTTATTATTGGTGGTGTTAAATTAGGATTATTCCATCCTTAATTTGCGGTGCGGGGCTATTTTACCGGGCGGGCTGAATGACGGTATGCTTTTTTAAAGGCGAAGGGGGGTGCATTGTGAAAAAAATAGTTTTTTGCACCTATGGATGGTTGATGAACTACTTCATTGTGAGTATTTTTATGACGGTGATGTCTGGCTGATGTAAAAATAAAAAATCGCCCATCATTTTCATTTTTTTACAAAGGCGCCGGGGCGAAAAAATTCATGATAGTGAATGGTGATAACCTAAGGCGAATAAGTGAGTTACAATGTATTTATTTTTACTGCCGCTTCGTTATTTATTTTTTATTTGCCATTTGGCGTGGATAAAAGCCTGGCGTTAATTTGACTCCTGCGAGCATTCCTCTAGTGTTAGATATTGAGGGCGATGATTTGTAACAGGGTCATTTTCCATTTACCAACCGAGATCGAGTAAACCTAAAAGGTGAAATTATGGCAGAGCATAGAGGCGGTTCAGGTAACTTTGCAGAAGATCGTGAAAAAGCATCCGAAGCCGGGCGTAAAGGCGGACAGCACAGCGGCGGGAACTTTAAAAATGATCCTGAACGTGCATCCGAAGCCGGTAAAAAGGGTGGTAAGAACAGTCATGGCGGTGGTCGTAAAGCCGGTGACAGTTAATGACTGAAGCCTGAGGCGCTTTAAAAAGGGCGCCGAAACAAAAACCTGTGGGCCTGCCGGTCCGCAGGTTTCTGTTTATATGGGCTGGTAATAATAAATCTGGTCGGATACTCGTATTTATTTATCGGCAATACGCGAAGAGTAAATGAATCGGCAACATGCTGGTTAACGGTTAAGTATTTATAACATAGCAGGTAATAAAAATGAAACTGACACCGGCATTGATTAAACGTTGCCATCTTGTGGCCGCCGTGATGTGGGTCATTCTGGCAATACCCTCGTTAATCTGGTGGAAAAACAGCGTCCTGTGGGTCATTCTCATTAGCATCTATGCGAATATCGTTGGGCATTTATCCGGATATAGTGCAGCGCGAGCGGATCAGGCGGCGGAAGAGAATGAAGATCCCACATCCAAATAAAGGATTGGTTATCAGAGGTATTTATGACGGATATTGAAAATTACCATAACTGGCTGCGCGATGCACATGCGATGGAAAAACAGGCCGAAGTGATATTAATCGCCGCAATCAGAAGGAGTGAGAACTATCCGCCACTGCGCACGCGTCTTGAACAACATCGCTATGAAACCCGCCGGCAATTATCGTCTCTGCAGGATATCATTGCCCGTAATCATATTTCCCGCTCCGCGCTGCAGGATGCGATGAGCCGGGTCGCCGCATTGGGCCAGTCCATTGGGATGATGCTGCCCGGCGATGAGGTTATTAAAGTCATTATCACGGCCTATGTTTTTGCGCAATTCGAGGTCGCCTGCTATACCGCCTTATTGACGGCGGCGAAACGGGTGGGCGACCACCATGCCATCCACGCCCTGGAGGCGATGCTGGCGGAGGAGCGAGGCATGGCTGACTGGCTGCTTCATCATCAGCCGACGATCGTCGGGCAATTTCTGCATCGTGCCGATCTGCCTGGCGTTGAGGCCGGAAAATAAGCCGCCGGAGAAAAACTATGGTTAAACGCCACACGATCGCGCTCCATGCTGTCGAGGAACAGGTTCCTCTGAAATTAACCGCCAGACAGCAGGCTCTGGTGGACGCGGTGGCGAATCGGGCGCCTTCAGCGGAACACGCTACCGTATCGCCTGTCGCCAAACCCCGGCCGACGGCGAGGGGCGGACGTAAACCGCGCTGAATCTGCTGGCGAGTGACGGGCCACCCGTCAGGGTGAATAAGCAAGGTGATAGTGATGCAACGGGAACAGTGGTTTCACAGAGCGGTCATTTATCAGGTTGATAGTTCACTGTTTTATGACGCTAACGGTGACGGCTACGGCGATCTCGCCGGTATTCGCCAAAAGCTACATTACATTCGCAGCCTCGGGGCGACGGTGCTCTGGCTGACGCCTTTCTATCTCACCCCTCTGCAGGATGATGGCTATGATATCAGCGACCATCTGCAGCCCGATCCGCGCTTTGGCACCATCGCCGACGTGATTGAGCTGATTGCCCGCGCCCGGGAGCTGGGGCTGCGGGTGATTGTTGAGCTGGTTATCCAGCACACTTCCGCCCAGCACCCGTGGTTTCAGGCGGCGCGACGCGATCCCCGGTCGCCGTGGCGGCCATACTATCTTTGGGCCGACAGGCCGCCGGAGAAGGACGATCCCCCCATGTTTCCCGGCGTCGAGGAGAGCGTCTGGCGCTGGGACGAACAGGCCGGGCAATACTATCGCCACATGTTTTATCGTCATGAGCCGGATCTGAATCTTGCTCATCCGCCGGTGATCGCTGAAATCGAAAACATCATCACCTTCTGGCTGCAGGCGGGCGTGTCAGGTTTTCGCCTCGATGCCGCGTCACATCTGGTGAAACAGGCCGGGAAGGGCGACGAGGCGCGCGGCTACCCGCTGCTGAACCATCTCCGGCAGGTCGTTCAGCGCCTCAATCCCGAGGCGATACTGCTGGGTGAAGTGGACGTTGCGGTAGAAGATTACCGCCATTACTTCGGTCACAGCGATCGGCTGCAGATGGTGCTCAATTTCTGGCTTAACAAATATCTCTACCTCAGTCTGGCGCAGCAGCGCGCCGCCCCGGTGGTAAAAGCCCTGCAGGCGATGGTGACCCCGCCGGACGGGTGCTGCTTCGTCAACTGGCTGCGTAACCATGATGAACTGGATCTCGAGGGGATCGGCGAACGCAATAAACGCCAGGTTATCCGCACCTTTGCCCCTGATAAATCCATGTCCGTTTACCAGCGTGGCGTACGCCGGCGACTGGCGCCGATGCTGGATGGCGATACCCGGCGCATGGCGCTGGCCCATGCGATCCTGCTGGCGCTGCCCGGCGTGCCGGTGATGCGCTATGGCGACGAGATTGGCATGGGAGACGATCTGAGCTTACCGGAGCGCTACGCAGTCAGAACGCCGATGCAGTGGTCGGCGGCGCCCAACGGCGGCTTCTCCCGGGCGGCGCGGGACGATCTGCCGGTAAAACCGATAGCCAGCGGGCGGTGGCGCTACCAGCGGATCAATGTCGAAACGGCACTGCGCCACCCCCGATCGCTGCTGAACCGGGTGCGCAATATGGTGCTGGCGCGGGCGGAATATACCGAGCCGGGCTCCATTCCTTTCGCCATCCTCGCGGTGAAGCCTGCTGCGGTACTGGGCCTGTGCTATCGCAGCGAATCGCGGGAAGTGCTGATGCTGGCGAACTGCAGCCAGCAGGCGGTAGAGGTCCTGCTCCCGCCGCTGGCCGAGGGCTACTGGAGCCCAATTCTGGAAGATAAGCTCTATCAGGATGGGCTACACGGCGGGAAAGATGCGCGGCTGGCGCTTTCCGGGTATGGGTACCGCTGGTTCAGCCGGAGCCTGGATTAACGCCGTTTCCCGGAACGACGGAACAACGCCCGCAGAGCCATCGTCGCCACCGCTACCCCGACGCCGGCAGCCACTTTTCCCGGGAGATCGGCGCTGATGGTCACCGCTTTACGCCGTGCGCCATCGTTAAAGGGGCCGTGTCCGGGGTGATTGCCGCGTACCGGCGTGAACAGGTCGTCCTGATGCTCTGCCGGCTTCGGCTGGCCGGTAAACTGTCCCTCCCACGCCTTTTTCACCATCAGCCGATCGAGCAGGCGAGGAAAGAAGACCTGACCGAGGATCGACTGGATGGTGCTTTTCCCGACCCACAGCTCGTTGACCGGACGCTGGATGACGCTGTAGATAGCTTCGGCGGCCACTTCCGGCTGATAGACCGGCGGCACCGGCTGCATGGCCTGATCCATTTTATTCCGCGCCCAGCCAAACTGGGCGGTGTTCATCCCCGGCAGCTGGACCATGGTCAACTGGATGTGGCTTTTCTCGTGCATCAGTTCGGTACGCACGGCATCGGTAAAGCCGCGGATCGCCGCCTTGGCTCCACAGTAGGCCGATTGCAGGGGAATCGACCGCCAGGCCAGCGCCGAGCCGGCCTGAATAATCACTCCCCGATCCCGGGGCGCCATCACCTCCAGCGCCGCGCGGGTGCCATTGACATAGCCGAGATAGGTCACCTCCGTCACCCGGCGAAATTCCTCCTCGCTCATCTGACGAAAGGGGGCCAGCACGGTGGTCATGGCGTTGTTGATCCAAACGTCTATCGCGCCAAGTGTGGCTTCCACCTCGGCGGCGGCGCGCTGCAGCGCCCCGGCATCGGCGACGTCGGCGCTAATGGCCAGCGTTTTAATGCCAAACCGTTCGCAGGCCTGCTGGGCTTCCTGCAGACCCGTCTCATCTCGGGCAATCAGCGCCACGTGGTATCCTGCGCGAGCGAAACGCAGCGCGGTGGCTTTGCCCGCCCCCGCGGTTCCCCCGGTAATTACCATCACAGACATAGAGACCTCATTTTTTTTGGCTAGCGCAATATTAACTGCACAGATCGGTTAATTATTCCTCACAAATGACAATGACGAGGTGGGAAATATCCTGGAATATACGCAGTGTGAATCAGACGACATATCCGGATGATGCTGGCTGGATCGTGCCTGCATCGGCGAGGACGTTCTATAATCTGTTAGAACCCTGTCAACCCGCGAGGAGGAAAAATGGTGACATTAAACATGCTTAGCGTTGAAAAAGAAGAGGATGACGCCACCCGCGCCCCCGAATCAGGTGATAAACAACCGGAGCGCGATAAATAAAATTGAGACTATTCCTTTTCAGGAATAATGGATATCTGGCCGTTACGCTCGAGGATAGCGAATTTGATCGCTTTGAGCTCATAGATCCCATGGTGCTGCCTGGCTGCCAGCAGGATATCATCGACAGAGATATTGACGAGCTTTATCTTTTCGTCGATGACAGCACCATTTTCCACCACAATAACCGGGCTGCCATCAATGAAATTTTCCGCCTGCGAGAAGCGTTTCTTAATATAGCCGAATAAAATATCAACACCCACCAGAGTGACGATGGTGAGCATCGAACCGGTGACGGAATAGTCTGTGCTGAGCATAGCCTGTTGGGTGGCTTCGCTAATTATCAGCAGCAATATTAGATCAAAGTTGGTTAACTGCATCAGCGTTCTTCTGCCAGCAATCTTAAAAATAATCAACAGGATAAAATAGATTGCTGCGGCTCTGAGGACCATTTCCATAGCCACTCCTAGGGATAGACAAACTGGTTCCAGGTGACAGGCGCGCGATCGTTCACTGCCGCCTGCAGGGAAATATTGCCGGCTGTTTTTGGGGTAATGGATAACCACACCGACATCGGCGAGCGGTTGTCCGCTTGCTGATACACGAGGTATAATTTCCCCTCGGCACTGTACATTTTATCCGGCTGCGGGCGGATATCACCGACCTGGTATTGCGATAAAAACGGGGCGGTGAAGCTGATAATTTTTTCACTACCTCCATCGGGTTTAATCTGAATATTCACTTCGGTTTCACTCATCAGTCTGGCATACCGCTGATAATCGACGCTTAATTCACCTGCGGCACTTTCCCGGTGCGCTTCACTGAAATAACCGGAGGACCACAGACCGCTTAGCGCGGTAAGAATGATGAGACTCAGAACAATTATCCCATAGCGCCGGAATCGATATTCGAAGCGTAGTGCTCGTTCATTCTCGTCAACGATGGGACAATCCTGTTGATTCTTAATCATTATTATTTTCCCCGCGTTTCGTTTCGGCAACAGCGTAACGATAAGGACATTCTTATATTAGTCGATATCAGAACAATTGACTTTGTAAAAATGAATCGCCTCAGCCAGGCTTTATTCTAATCATCGGTAAAATGACGGAGGGATGATGAAAAAATTAGCGCTCGCTATGGCCTGTGTACTCGCCGTGGGTATTGCACAGGCGGACGATAAGGGCGGTTTTAGTCAGGATGCCGCACCGCCGCCGCCGCACAAACTCGATGACGGCTATCGCGGCGTCGAGGATGGCCGGATCATGACCGTTGAGCAGGCGAAAACCATGCACGATGGCGCGACTATTTCACTGCGCGGTAATGTGCTCACCCGCCAGGACAATGACCGTTATCAGTTTCGCGATAAAAGCGGCACCATCACTGCCATCATTCCGGCCGCCGCGTTTAACGAACAGCACGTAGAGCCTGACGATCTGGTCAGCATCAACGGTAGCCTCGATCGCAAAATGACGCCGCCGGTGGTGCGTGTCGATCGTCTGCTCAAGCAGTCGCCTAAGTAAGCGGAGAACGCCGATATGAGTAACACATCTCAGCCGCAAGGTGAGCAGGGCGGAAAGCATCCTGCGCGCGAGGCGCCTGCCGAGCATGGCGAAGTGCCGCGTAAACGGGACGACAGCAAGGACGACAAAACCGATCCTTATCAGCCACACGATGGTCGTTAGCGAGGCTGACCACGAGATCCTTAAGGGCACAGTGATGCCCGGGCCGCAGAAAAGGCGCAGGTTCGGCATCACGCACTATACTTCTTGTTCGACATCATCACAGGAGGAGTCACATGGCGATTCATAAGAAAGGGCTGGCGCACTGGGAAGGCGATCTGAAACATGGCAAAGGCACCGTGTCGACAGAGAGCGGGGCGCTGAGCCAGCAGCCCTACGGCTTTAACACCCGTTTTGAAGGGGTGAAAGGCACTAACCCTGAGGAGCTGATTGGCGCCGCGCATGCCGCCTGTTTCTCAATGGCCCTGTCGCTGATGCTCAGCGAAGAGGGCTATACCGCAACGTCTATCGACACGACGGCGGTGGTCACCCTCAATAAAACCGACGGCGGCTTTGCGATAACCGACATCGCGCTGCAAAGTCAGATTGTTCTGCCGGACGTTGCGCCGGCGGCGTTCGATGAGATCATTCAGAAAGCGAAGGCCGGTTGCCCGGTATCGCAGGTGCTGAAAGCCAATATCACTCTCGACTACCAGCTGAATCCGTAAGCTGTCGTGCCCGCGCGCAGCGGGCACCCTTTCCCGATATCTCTCCCTGCGCTGCCCAATAGTGGTATCTTTTGTCCTTTAATTGCACGTAAGGGACATCATCATGATCGGCATTCGCGGGATGATCGAGGCGCAGGTGCTCGGCCTGACCGGCATGGCGCTAAAAGAGATCGATTTTGAACAGCCTAAAGGGGAGCCGGGGCTGTTTGGTCCGCAGTCGGCCATCTGGCAGGTACACGGCGATTTTACCTCGATGCTCTGCGGCGGCATCAGCGCGCTGCTGCTGCAGATGCTGCATCCCCTGGCGCTGGCCGGCGTCTGGGATCACTCCCGTTTCCGTGAGGACATCTTTGGCCGCCTGCGCCGCACCAGCCAGTTTATTTCCGCCACCACCTTTGCCACTACCCCCGACGCCGAGCGGCTCATCGCCAAAGTGCAGGGGATCCATCAGCGGATCGGCGGGGTGGATAAGGACGGCACTCCTTATCAGGCCAGCGATCCGGCGCTGTTGACCTGGGTGCACGTCGCCGAGTGCAGCCGCTTTATGGCCTCCCACCTGCGCTACAAGCGGACAGTGGTCAGCGCCGAGCGCCAGGAGGACTATTTCCGCGAGTCGGCGGAAATCGCCCGTCGGCTGGGGGCCCAGGACATCCCTCAGACGCCGCAGGAAGTGGCGGACTATCTCGAGGCGATGCGCCCGCAGTTGCGCTGTGACGAACGTACCCGGGAGGTAGCCGAGGTGCTGCTCTCTACTCGTCTGCCGGGTAGGCTGAGCCAGCCGGTGGGTCAGGTCATGATGCGCGCCGGAATCGATCTGCTGCCGGAATGGGCGCAGGAGATGCTGGGGCTGTCGCTCACGCCGCTGCAGCGGCGCACGACGCGCCTGCTGGTGCATGGCGTGGCCCGCGTGCTCCGTGCCTCGGTACGCAACGGCGCCTGGCATTGCGCCATGCGCCGGATGCAAGTGGAGTGAAGGTCACTCCGCCTAGCCCAGCTGTCGGGCAATCAGTGCCTCCAGGCTGCCATCCGCCCGCCACTCGCTGAGCGCGTCATTCACCGCGTTGAAGCCAGCGACATCCGCCCGGGCGACGCAGATGGCCTGCTGGATCTCAGTAAAATTATCCGCCAGTACCCGCACCCCAGCGTGCTGACGGGCTGTCGCCTCCAGCGGCTGTCGGATACCGGCGACCATATCTCCTTCACCGGCGAGGAAGGCGTCGATGGCCTCCTGCGAGGAGGGAAGGCGATTCAGGCTGGCGTGCTGCAGATGACGGGTTAACCACAGATCGTAAGCGGCGTTTTGCCCGACGTTAATGGTGGTTGCCGGGCGATCCATGTCGGCCACGCTCTGGCAGGGCGAACCGGCTCTCACCAGCGCGGTCCCCTGGATGGTGATGTAGGGAGGCGTAAAACGCAGGGTCGCTTCCCGGGCCGGGTCGATGGCCAGAAACGCAATGTCCCAGTGATCACCGCCGGCGTCAGCCACCACTTTTCCGGCGGCAGGATAGGGGACGAACTCGGCGGTGACGCCCCAGCGCGTCGCCAGCCGATGGCTAAGCTCGACGGTGAGACCTGCGGGCTCCCCCGTCTCCCCGAGATGGGCCAGGACCGCGTTGCCCAGGTTAATGGCAAAACGCAGCCGGGATGAGGTGTTCTCTGACATCGCTGACTCCTGTGGTGGTGAAGAGAAAGTGGCCCGACCTGCCGGGCCAGTCATAAGATAGCCCATCCGCGCGCGGTTGTACCTGTCCTGCCACCCTTTCAGAATATATTAATAATCGACAGCGCCGATATCGTTAAACGGAAAGGCAATGGCTTTTATATTGTTAAGCATAAACTCAGCTTGTCAGTTTATTCTTCCCGCTCACAAAGGGAGAGAAATAATGACACAACATAATTTTGAAAATGATAATAAATATCATGAGCGTTCGGTGCAGGCGCGAAAGAGTACCCTTATTAGCGTGGTGGTCAATATTTTCCTTTCCGTGTTTCAGGTTGTGGTGGGAATATTCTCTGGCTCCCAGGGGTTGATTGCTGATGGGATGCACTCTTTTTCCGATCTGGTCGCCGATGGGGTGGTGCTGGTGGCGAATAAAAAGAGCCGTCGACCCTCAGACCACGATCACCACTATGGACACTGGCGCTACGAGAATGGCGCCTCGCTGATCCTCGGCGCGATCCTGGTGCTGGTCGGGGTCGGCATGCTGTGGTCTGCGGCAGGTCACCTGGCGCAGCCGCAGACGATTCCGGCGGTGCACAGCGTGGCGCTGTGGATGGCGCTGGTGGCGCTGGCCGTTAAGGAGGGGCTGTTTCGCTATATGCTGGCGGTCGCCACGCGGCTGAATTCATCGCTGCTCATCGCCAACGCCTGGCATGCCCGCTCCGATGCCGCGTCATCTCTGGTGGTGGCGCTGGGAATTATCGGTAACCTGGCCGGGTTCGCCTGGTTCGATCCGCTTGCCGCGCTGGCGGTGGGACTGCTAATCACTCGCATGGGCTATCGTTTCGCCGCCACGGCGCTGCACGATTTAATGGACCGCGCCGTCGATGAAGAGACGCAGCGGGCGATCGCCGGCACGCTGCAGGCCACGCCGGGCGTGGCGGGTCTGCACGATTTGAAAACCCGTAAGGCGGGGGATCTGGTGCTGGTGGATGTCCATCTCGAGGTGGCGGGAGAGATGTCGGTAGCCGAGGGACATCAGATTGCCCGTCAGGCGCGGGAGCGGGTCCTGGCGCAGCATCCGGTGCTTAACGTAATGGTGCATCTTGATCCCAGCGACGCGGCCAGCGCGCTATGCGGGGCTGACAAAAGCGGCCTGGCGCACCCGGTGTCCTGAACCGGCAATTTTATTGGCTCAGCGGCTATTTTTTCCCTGAGCCTTAATTGCTGGCGCATCGATTGCCTGAAATATAAAAAAAGCACATACTAAAAACGCCATTACCATCGCTAAATAATGGCGAAGATCTGCCCATCGCAGTTAACGATAAAATAAACCAATCGGTTCATAGATAATCTCTATTCTTTATTCAGAGATAATGACCAGAGCGGTAATTCAGGAAGTCAGACAATGATCATTCGGCCAGAACAACACTGGTTTCTTCGCTTATTTGACTGGCACGGCTCCGTGCTGTCGAAAATCATCTTTCGTCTGCTGCTTAATGTGCTGATGTCCATCATCGCCATTATCAGCTATCAATGGTACGAGCAGCTGGGGATCCACTTAACGGTGGCGCCGTTCAGCCTGCTGGGGATTGCGATTGCGATTTTTCTCGGCTTTCGCAACAGCGCCAGCTACAGCCGGTTCGTCGAAGCGCGCAATCTGTGGGGGACGGTGCTTATCGCCGAACGTACGCTGGTACGCCAGTTGCGCAATATCCTGCCGGCCGAACACGATGTCCATTGCCGCATCGTCAGCTATCTGGTGGCCTTTAGCTGGAGCCTGAAGCACCAGCTGCGCAAAACCGATCCGACGGCTGACCTGCGGCGGCTGCTGCCGGATGACAAGGTGGCGGAGATCCTCGCCAGCTCAATGCCCACCAACCGGATCCTGCTGCTGGTCGGCAACGAAATTGGCCAGCTGCGGGAGGCGGGCAAGCTCAGCGACATCACCTACGGGCTGATGGACAACAAACTCGATGAGCTGGCGCACGTGCTGGGCGGTTGTGAAAGGCTGGCGACCACTCCGGTGCCATTCGCCTATACCCTGATCCTGCAGCGCACCGTGTACCTGTTCTGCACGCTGCTGCCGTTCGCGCTGGTCGGCGATCTGCACTACATGACGCCGTTTGTCTCGGTGTTTATCTCCTACACCTTTTTGTCGTGGGATTCGCTGGCGGAAGAGCTGGAAGATCCTTTCGGTACCGCCGCCAATGATCTGCCGCTGAACGCCATGTGCAATACCATTGAGCGCAATCTGCTCGACATGACCGGTCAGCATCCGCTGCCGGAGACGCTGCGTCCGGACCGTTACTTCAATCTGACCTGAATCAGACCCACCGGGCGGTTTCCGCTGCCCGGTCATCGCTTTCCCGTGGGTCTTTTATCCGTCAGCGCACAGCGACGATAACCGCGAAAATTTGCAAATAAGTTAAATTTAACACCTGATAGATAACATCAATTATACAGAATTGTGGTGTATGTTATTATTCAGTTAACAAACGCAGTACCTACGCTTTCCCATCGTACTATCCTTGAGAAACAGCATTCTTTTCAGGTGACGCCATGCGATTCACGCTTCGTCGCCGGGGTTGTCGTACGCCTTTTTCGGCTAGAGACAGCCAGAACAGAGCAGCAGGAGTAAAGAGATGACCAATAAAAGACGCGCGGTGCCCGGTGTTCACCCCTATGATGGCCCGGCAGGCGGGTGGGGCGCCCTGAAGGCCACGGCCATCGCTGTGCGTACCCAGATGGATGCTTTCGAAGCGCCCGCCACGCTGCTGCGCACTAACCAGCCGGATGGGTTTGACTGCCCGGGCTGCGCCTGGCCGGATAAAGAGCATAAATCCACTTTTCAGTTTTGCGAAAATGGCGCCAAAGCCGTGACCTGGGAAGCGACCACCAAACGGGTGACGCCCGCGTTCCTCGCGGCCAACACCGTGACCTCCCTGCTGGCGAAGAGCGATTTCGAACTGGAGGGCTATGGCCGCTTAACGCATCCTTTAGTCTACGACCGCGCCAGCGATACTCTGCGTCCGGTGGCGTGGGAGCAGGCCTTCTCCCGCATCGGCGAGATCCTTCGCGGCCTGCAGCCTGATGAGGTCGAGTTCTATACCTCTGGCCGGGCGTCCAATGAGGCAGCGTGGCTGTTCCAGCTGTACGCCCGCGAGTATGGCACCAACAACTTCCCCGACTGCTCCAACATGTGCCACGAATCCACCAGCGTGGGCCTGCCGCAGTCGATCGGGATTGGCAAAGGCACCGTCTCCCTCGACGATTTTGACCAGACCGAGCTGGTGATCTCCATCGGCCATAATCCGGGCACCAACCACCCACGGATGATGGGCACCCTGCATGAGCTTTCCCGCCGCGGCGTGCCGATTATCGTTTTCAATCCGCTGCGTGAGCGGGCGCTGGAGCGTTTTGCCGACCCGCAGAACGTGATGGAGATGGCGACCCGGCGCTCGACGCCGATCGCTTCGACCTACTACCAGGTGCGGGCCGGCGGTGACGCGGCGGCGCTGAAAGGGATCGCCAAAGCGCTGCTGCAGCTGGAGGAGGAGCAGGGCAATGTGCTCGACCACGCGTTTATTACCCAGCATACCCAGGGATTCTCTGCCTTCGCCGAGGATCTGCATGCCACCCGCTGGCAGGATATCGAACAGGAGTCCGGCCTGACGCGCGAATCCCTGACCCAGGTCGCCGTGGCTTACGCCAAATCCAGGGCCACCATCGTCACCTACGGCATGGGTATTACCCAGCATAATAAAGGCACTTCCAACGTCCGTCTGATTGCCGACCTGCTGCTGATGCGCGGCAACATCGGCAAGCCGGGCGCTGGCATCTGTCCGCTGCGCGGCCACTCAAACGTGCAGGGAAACCGCACCGTCGGGATCAGTGAAAAACCCTCTGCGGCCTTCCTCGACAGCCTGCAGCGGGTGATGGGGATTACGCCGCCGCGGCATCATGGTCACGATGCGGTGAAGGCCCTGGAGGCCATGATCGCCGGCGACGCCAAAGCCCTGATTTGCCTCGGGGGCAACTTCGCTGTGGCGATGCCGGATCACGAACGCGCCTTCCCGGCGATGCGCGGCCTTGAGCTTAGCGTTCACGTCGGCACCAAGCTCAACCGCTCGCACCTGCTGACGGCGAAAGAGACCTTTATTCTGCCGTGTCTGGGCCGCACCGAGCTTGACCTGCAGGCCAGCGGCCGGCAGTCGATCACTGTCGAGGATTCGATGTCGATGGTGCATGCGTCGTCAGGCAAGCTTAAGCCCGCCTCGCCGACGCTGCGCTCGGAGCCGGCGATTGTCGCCGGTCTGGCGAAGGCCACTCTGCCGGCCAGCAAAGTGGACTGGCTGTATCTGGTGGAAGATTACGACCGCATTCGCGATCTGATCGAACAGACCATTCCGGGGTTCGAGGAGTATAACCAGCGTATTCGTCATCCCGGGGGCTTCCGCATGCCGCTACCGCCGACCGAGCGCATCTGGCCAACGGCCACCGGTAAAGCCATGTTCTCGGTCTTCAAAGGGTTGCATGAGAACGTGGTGGTGGAGGGCGAAGATGTGATGCGCTTAGTGACGCTGCGCAGTCATGATCAGTACAACACCACCATCTACGCGATGGATGACCGCTACCGCGGTGTTTTTGGCCGCCGCGACGTGCTGTTTATGAATGAACAGGACATGGCTGCCCAGGGGCTGGAACATGGCGATCGGGTAGATATTCATACCGCGCTGCCAGACAGCGAGCTGACGCTGGAAGATATCACGGTGGTAGCCTACGGCATCGCGCCCGGTACCGTCGGGGCCTATTATCCGGAAGCCAACGTGCTGGTGCCGCTGAACTATCTGGATGAAGAGAGCGGCACCCCTTCATATAAGTCGGTTCCCGTTCGTCTGACGCTGCGCTCGAAAGAGATCCGTCCGCTGGCCGGCGTACGCTAAAAAAGCAGGGCGCAGGACGGCATCGCGCCGTCCTGCGCCCTGCAGCCCCTCGTGATGTCCTCGCTTGAATTTATCGCTACTGAAACTAACATTCTGGTAACCTGTGCGCGGCCCCGGGGGTGAACGGCGGGGTTCAAACGGGAAAGAGAATGGATATTAAGCAACTCAAGTATTTGATCGCGCTCGATCAGACGCGCCATTTTGGCCAGGCGGCGGCGGCCTGCCATATTACTCAGCCGACCCTCTCCATGCGCATTCGTAACCTGGAAGAGGAGCTGAACCTGACGCTTATTCAGCGCGGCCAGCGCTTTGAGGGGTTTACCCCGGAAGGTGAGCGGATCCTGGCCTGGGCGCGGGCGGTGCTGGCTGCCCATGATGGTCTGGCGGCAGAGGCGGCGATCTGTCGCGGGCAGATGGTCGGTCAGCTGCGGGTCGGCATGGTGCCGCTGGCGAGCCTGAACCCGATGCAGTTGATTAAACCGCTGGCGGAGAAATACCCGGCGCTGCAGTTCAGCCTGCTGTCGATGACCTCGGAGCAGATTATCGATGGCGTCAGCCGTAACCAGTTGGATCTGGGCATTTGCTATCTGCAGCATCTGGACCAGCGCCTGTTTAAGGTCGCCCGGTTGCCGCAAACCCGGATGGGGCTCCTGCATGATAAACGCCATTTCGACTTCAGCGGTGCGACGCCGGGGTGGGAGGCGCTGGCGACGTTGCCCCTCGGTTTTCTGACCAAGGGAATGTACTACCGGGAATCCATTGAAATCAGCTTTAAGGCTAAAGGGCTAACGCCGAAGTATGTTTTTGAAAGCGATTCGACGTTTCAGATTATCCAGGCGGTGCAGGCGGGGATCTGCTGCGCGATTATGCCGCTCAACAACGGCCTCGAAGCGCTGAGCGATAATCTTGAAATTCTGCCGATCGCCGAAACCCAGGTCGATTCACAGCTGGCGCTCATTATGCGCCAGCAGGAGCCGGTATCAACCCTGGCGGAAAAATGCTTCGCCGAGGCGCAGGGGATTTTTGGCTGAGGCCAGTCCCTGCGACAACCTCAGATATTCTCCAGACGAATACCCCGCGTTTTGGGGCCGAAGATCCCTACCGACAGCATCACCATCAGCATACTGACGACGATAAAGCTAATCACCCCCGGCGTGCCGGCGTATTGCAGAATAATGCCGATCAGGATGCTGGTCACCGCGGTGGAGAGCCGGCTGAACGAGTAGCAGAAGCCGACGGCGCGGGCGCGAATATGGGTCGGGAACACCTCGGCCTGGTAGGCGTGGTAGCTGATGGTCAGCCAGGCGTTGGACCAGGTGATCATAAACCCGCAGATCACCAGCAGAATCGGGCTGTTTTGCAGGGCGAACAGGGTCCCGAAGATGACAGTCATCAGCGCGGAGAGGACAATTTGCCACTTGTTCTCAAAGCGATGCACGAAGCGGGTGCAGAACAGGCAGCCCAGAGGATAGGCGAGGGTGATAAAGAAGGCGTACAGCAGACTGTGAGTGATGCTGGCCCCCTGACCGGAGAGCAGCGCCGGCAGCCAGTTGCCAAAGCCGAAGAAGCCGATCGCCTGGAAGAAGTTCATCACCATTAGCATCAGGGTGCGCTGCCGATACTGCGGCGCCCAGATTTCGCGGAAGGTGCCGCGTTTGACGACGCTCTGTGCCGCATGCGCATGCGCATGCTTCGGCGACGGCGTCACGCCACAGCGGGCTTCCATCTCACTCATCACCGCATGCGCGTCATCATGCCGCCCTTTGCTTTCCAGCCAGCGCGCTGACTCCGGCAGCTTTTTGCGGATAAACCAGATCGCCAGCGAGAACAGCGCGCCAAAGATGATCACCCAGCGCCAGCCGCTGAGGCCGAAGAGGGTGGTTGGCACCAGCATCCAGGACATCAGCGCCACCGCCGGAACCGACAGGAACTGGATGAAGAAAGCAAAGGCAAACGCTTTATTGCGCAGATGGGTTGGCATCCATTCGCTGAGATAGGTATCAATAGTCACCAGCTCAATACCGAGGCCGATCCCCACCAGAAAGCGGAAAAAGATCACCCCTTCCGCGCTACTCTGCGTCGCCATCAGCAGCGAAAAGAGGCCGTACCAGGCGAGCGCTACCATAAACGTCAGACGGCGCCCCAGCCTGTCCGCCAGCGGCGCCAACAGACTGGCGCCAATAAACAGCCCCATAAAGGTGGCGGAGGCAAAAGCCGCCTGATCGGCAATCCCGAATATCCCCGCCTGCCCGGTGTGGAAAATCCCGTCGGCCAGCAGCCCTGCGCTGATATACCCGGTCTGGAACAGGTCGTAGAGCTCGAAGAAGCCACCGAGGGAGAGCAGGGTGATAAACGACCATAAACCGAAGGAGGCGGGCAGCGCATCAATGCGTCCGGTTAAACTGGCGTGCGGTTGTCCGGGCGAGGCATAAGGCGCGCCGCCGAGAACCTGGGTGGTAGACATGGTGTTGTATTCCTCAGGATGAATGGTTTGCCTGCTAATGTTAATTGATTGTTAATAGTTTTAAATTTTTAATCCTACGCGTTAGCTGCAATCTTTAGCGCAAGATATCGCGGTACACCATGAAAAATGAGATTCATGCTAGTTTTCGCCGCATGCCAGGCGAAGAATTGAAGTAAATCACCGCGGACGGTATTTCCCGTTGTGCGATTCGCCAACCCGCAGGAAAGCGGCTAGAATGGCCTCCTCGCAGGAGGTTATAAGAATGTTAAAAGAGGGATGTATGGCGTCGTATTCAGATCAGCCAGAGATGGCGACTGAGTTTCGCTTTACCCGTGTGATGGCCGAGCAGGCGGCGCGGGCGCGTCTGACGCTCGATGACGATCAGCTGTCGCTGATCGCTCGCCTGGATGCTCTGGGCCAGCAGCTGTTGTCCGCGGCGGGTACGCCGCAGGGGCTGTACGTCTGGGGGCGGACCGGGCGGGGGAAAAGTTTTATCCTCGACCACTTTTTTGCCAGCCTGCCGCTCGCCGCCCGGCGGCGGGTCCATTTTCATCACTTCTTCCGCGAGCTACATCAGCGGCTGAATGCCCCCGGCGCGCCCGACCTGCAGGCGGTGATGAGGCAGATGACTTCCGGCTGTCGCCTGCTGTGCTTCGACGAATTTCATCTTCACGACCCTGGCGACGCGATGCTGATCAAGGTCTTACTGGAGCATCTCTTTCAGAGCGGCATTGTGCTGTTGGCGACGTCAAACTATCCGCCGGAGATGCTGCTGCCCAATCCGCTGTATCACGATCGTTTTTTACCGTCGATCGCGCTGATCCGCGCCCACCTGGCGGTCGTCGCGCTGAACGGTGAGGAGGATTATCGCCAGCGTCATCTGAGCGTCGATAATGCCTTCTGCAGCGGGCGGATGTGGGTTAATCCGAATGCACAACAGCGTCAGCTGTATGACCTGCCGTCGCTGCCTGCCGAACCGGTTTCGCTGACGGTAGGTTATCGCACCCTGCTGGCTGCCACGGCGTCATCCACTCTGCTCCACTTCACCTTTGCCCAACTCTGTCAGGCCGCCACGGCGGTGATGGACTATCTGACGCTCAGCGAAAGCTATACGGTCTGGTTACTGGAAGAGGTGCCGCCGCTGGCTACGGTGGGGCCGGCGGCCCAGCAGCGCTTTATCAACGTGATCGATGTGCTGTATGAAAAGCAGATCCGCCTGCTGCTGGTAACCTGCTGCGATCTGGAGACGCTGGTGGCCGGGGTGGAACTGGAGGATATTCAGCGTACGCGGAGTCGCCTGCAACAGTTGCCGCGGGCGGTATAAGCAAAACGCCCCGGCGGGTGCCGGGGCGGGGGGATTACAGATCGAAACGGTCGAGATTCATCACCTTAGTCCAGGCGGCGACGAAGTCATGCACCAGCTTCTGCTGCCCGTCGGCGCAGGCGTATACTTCCGCCAGCGCGCGCAGTACAGAGTTGGAGCCAAACACCAGATCCACGCGGGTGGCGCTGTACTTCGCCTCGCCGGTTTTACGGTCGCTGCCGGTAAACAGCTCCGCGTGGTCATCGGCCGCTTTCCAGACGGTGGCCATATCCAGCAGGTTGACGAAGAAGTCATTGCTGAGCACGCCGACGCGGTCGGTGAACACCCCGTGTTTGCTGCCGTCGTAGTTCGCGCCCAGTACGCGCAAGCCACCGACCAGCACGGTCATTTCCGGGGCGGTTAGCGTGAGCTGCTGGGCTTTATCGATCAGCAGCGTTTCCGTCGATACACCGCCTTCGATACGGCGATAGTTGCGGAAGCCATCCGCCAGCGGCTGCAGCAGGTCAAACGACTCGACGTCGGTCTGCTCAGGCAGGGCGTCGACGCGGCCTGGGGTAAACGGCACGTTAACGCTGACGCCGGCGGCAGCGGCCGCCTGCTCAACGCCGACCACGCCAGCCAGCACGATGATATCGGCTAACGACGCTTTGCCGGAGGCGCGCTGGATCGCCTGCAGAGTCGGCAGCACCCGGCTGGCGATAGCATTGACCGGCCAGTCTTTCTGCGGAGCGAGGGCCAGGCGTGCGCCGTTGGCGCCGCCGCGCTTATCGCCGCCGCGGAAGGTGGAGGCGGAAGCCCAGGCGACCGAGACCAGCTCACTCACCGACAGGCCGGCGCCGGCGATGGCGGTTTTCAGGCTGGCGATATCCTCAGCGCTCGGCTGATGAGTCGCTGCCGGCAGCGGATCCTGCCAAATCAGATCTTCTTTCGGCACTTCCGGACCGAGGTAACGGGATTTTGGCCCCATATCGCGATGGGTCAGCTTGAACCACGCCCGGGCAAACGCCTCGTTAAAGGCCTGCGGGTCGTTGAGGAAGCGGCGGGAGATCTTCTCAAACTCCGGGTCGAAGCGCAGGGTCAGGTCGGTGACCAGCATGGTCGGTTTGCGCTTTTTCCCCGGATTAAACGGATCCGGGATAATTTCCGGCGCATCTTTGGCTTCGAACTGGATAGCGCCAGCCGGGCTGCGGGTCTGCACCCATTCATATTTAAACAGGTTCTCGAAGAAGTAGTTGCTCCACTGGGTGGGCGTCTGCGTCCAGACCACTTCCAGACCGGAGGTGATGGCATCCGCACCTGCGCCGCTGCCGTAGCTGGAGTGCCAGCCCAGACCCTGCGCTTCCAGCGGGGCGGCTTCCGGCTCGGCGCCGACGTGGCTGGTTTCGGCGGCGCCGTGGGTTTTACCCAGCGTGTGGCCGCCGGCGATCAGGGCGACAATCTCTTCATCGTCCATCGCCATATTGCCGAAGGTGGCGCGAATGGCCGCTGCGGCGGACAACGGCTCGCCGCTGGCGTTCGGTCCTTCAGGGTTGACGTAGATTAGCCCCATTTCGGTGGCGCCGATGGCCTGTTTGGCCAGGCTTTCCGGGTGACGGTGGGCCAGCCACTCTTTCTCATCGCCCCAGTCGACGTCCAGATCCGGTTCCCAAACATCTTCACGACCGGCGCCAAAGCCAAAGGTGCGGAAGCCGGCGTTTTCCAGAGCGACGTTACCCGCCAGCATGTAAAGGTCGGCCCAGGAGATTTTCTGGCCATATTTCTGTTTTACTGGCCACAGCAGACGACGGGCTTTATCGAGACTGACGTTGTCTGGCCAGGAGTTCAGCGGCGCAAAGCGCTGCTGCCCACGGCCTGCGCCGCCGCGACCGTCAACGGTGCGGTAGGTGCCGGCGCCGTGCCAGGCCATGCGAATAAACAAGCCAATATAGCTACCCCAGTCTGCCGGCCACCACTCTTGCGAGTCGGTCAGCAACGCTCTGAGGTCAGCTTTCAGCGCGGAGTAGTCGAGCTTTTTAAACTCTTCCCTGTAGTTAAAATCCTCACCCAACGGGTTGGAACGACTGGAGTGCTGGTTCAGCAGATCGACACGCAGCTGGTTAGGCCACCAGTCGCGGTTGCCGGTGCCGCTGCCGGCGCTCTGTTTTGGCGTCTCGGCGTGGAAAGGGCACTTTCCGGCGGATGCGTTGTTGGATGGGTCGTTAGACGTGCTCATATCAGGCTCCGTTTGCTTTTGTGAATGCCATTACGATATACACTGCTACCAATAAGCGATATTTGAATGAGTCTACAGATTTAATAGCTAATTCCGTTCAACGAAGGGTAAACATCCCCTTATATGACCAGGCAGACCTGGCGGTTAGTATAAACCTCACCATTAACCATAGACGTAACGAGACGGCAAAGGAAACGATCTGCGTCAATCAGGGAGCCGGAATGCTAATTGTTTGAGATATGACAATTTTCCTGCGAGAAAAGGATGAGGGCTGTCCGTTGCGCGAGCGTAACGAATGTCCGGTACGGGGGTTGTTGGCGGACACAGAATAAGCTAATACTTAGGCACCATGTGACTGGCGCTGAAGACAGAATACTGTCGGGGAGCATGGTCGACGTCGCCGCGCGCCTGGGCATTACCGATAGCTGGAGATAAGTTATGCCTGAATTCGCTTCATTAATGGCCTTTGCCGCGGTGGCGCTGGGGTTGGTGTTAACCCCAGGCCCCAACATGATGTATCTCACTTCGCGTTCGATTTGCCAGGGAAAACGCGCTGGTTTTATCTCCCTTGCCGGCGTGGCCGTGGGATTTTTCTTCTATATGTTGTGTGCCGCTTTCGGCATCACCGCGTTGGTTTTCGCGGTCCCATATGCCTACGATGCCTTGCGTTTATGCGGGGTCGCTTATTTGCTCTATCTGGCGTGGCAGGCGATCAAACCGGGAGGGCGGCCGATATTTGCGGTGCGCGACTTACCCGCGGACAGTGGGCGTAAGCTGTTTCTGATGGGATTCCTCACCAGCCTGGCGAACCCCAAAGTTGCCATCCTGTATCTGTCCCTGCTGCCGCAGTTTATCACCCCCGGACTCGGCAGCGTGCTCAGTCAGTCGTTAATATTAGGCTGTACCCAGGTGATCATCAGCGTGGCGGTGAACGGCATGATTATCTTGCTGGCCGGGCAGGTGGCGTTATTTCTTGGTCGGCGGCCGGGCTGGCAACAATTTCAACGCTGGCTGATGGCGACGGTACTGGCGGGAATGGCGGTTAAGATCGCTTTTGAGGCCAGAAAATAAGCGGGTTGATCGTGTAAACAGATGCCAGCCGTCCCCGTTGCTGGCTAACCTCGCACTCTGATGCCTTTCTCCTGCACAGAAAGGCTTCCCACGCTCTAACATGCTGAAACATTTCTGCCAGATCATTAGCAACCTTTCAGTAGGGCTGGCGCCGCGATAAGGCTATGCTTCCCGGCCGTTACGCTGTTGGCTTTTCTTGTGATTCAGGTGATGTACCGCTAATGCCCCTTTTGAGAGATGAAATTCGCGACCACTCCGCGGAAGAGATGCTGTTTATCCGCCGGGCCGCAATTGCTTTTCTGCTGGTGGTGGTCTGCTTTGGCGTGCTGATCGCCAACCTCTACCATCTGCAGGTGGAGCAGCATGATTTCTACCAGACCCGATCGAACCAGAACGACATTAAGATGCTGCCCATTGCCCCCAGCCGCGGGCTGATATTCGATCGCAATGGCATTCCGCTGGTGCAGAACATTACCCTGTATCGCCTGCAGGTGATCCCGAGCAAAATTCCCGATATGGCCGCGCTGCTGCAAAGCCTGACGCCGATCGTCGACCTGACGCCGGATGACATCGCCAGCTTCCGCGACGATATGCACCACAACAGCCGCTATAAAGCGGTGACGCTGAAGTCCGACCTCAGCGACGTGGAGGTGGCGCGCTTCGCGGTTAACGAATTCCGTTTCCCCGGCGTGACGGTGGAGAGCTATCAGCAGCGCGAATACCCGTACGGCGCCGAGCTGGCGCACGTGGTGGGCTATGTGTCGAAAATTAACGACAACGACCTACAGCGGCTGGCGAAAGACGGCGAAGAGGAGAACTATGCTGCCGACCACAATATCGGCAAGCAGGGGATCGAGGGCTATTACGAAAAAGCGCTCCACGGCACCACTGGCTATCAGGAAGTGGAGGTCGATAACCACGGCCGGGTGGTGCGTCTGCTGAAAGAGGTACCGCCGGTGGCCGGGAAAAATCTCTATCTGACCCTCGACCTGCACCTGCAGCAGTATATTGAGTCGGTGCTGAAGGGGCAGCGCGCGGCGGTGGTGGTGGTCGACCCGCGGGATGGCGGCGTGCTGGCGATGGTCTCCAGCCCCAGCTACGATCCTAATCCGTTCGTCAAAGGCATCGGCTATCAGGCCTATAAATCGCTGCTCGATAATCCGGACCGGCCGCTAATCAACCGTGTCACTCAGGGTCTTTACCCGCCGGCCTCGACGGTGAAGCCCTATATGGCGCTGTCGGCGCTCTCCGCTGGGGTCATCACCCCGAACACCACCTTCTTCGGCGCGCCGACGTGGACGCTGCCGGGCACGCAACGCCGCTACCGCGACTGGCTGAAGACCGGCCACGGGATGCTCAACGTGACCAAAGCCATCGAAGAGTCGGCTGACACCTTTTTCTATCAGGTCGCTTTCGAGATGGGCATTGACCGGATCCATGAGTGGCTGAGCAAGTTTGGTTACGGCCAGTCCACCGGCATCGACCTTAATGAGGAGTATGCCGGCGTACTGCCCAGCCGGGAGTGGAAACAGCGGGTGCATAAAAAGCCCTGGTATCAGGGGGACACCATCTCGGTCGGCATCGGCCAGGGGTACTGGATCGCCACGCCAATTCAGATGGTGAAGGCGCTCACCACCCTGCTGAACAATGGCAAGGTGCAGGATCCGCATCTGCTCTATTCGATGAAGCAGGGCAACCATGTGGAACGTTATCAGCAGCCGGCGAACCTGCCGCAGGTGGGCGATCCGAAATCGCCGTACTGGGGCATTGTGCGCAACGGCATGTATGGGATGGCGAATCTGCCCAACGGCACCGGCTACAAGCTGTTCCATACCGCGCCGTACCAGATCGCGGCGAAGTCCGGCACCTCGCAGGTGTTCAGCCTGAAGCAAAACCAGACCTATAACGCCAAAATGATCCCGGTGCGTCTGCGCGACCATATCTTCTATACCCTGTTTGCCCCTTATCAGCATCCGAAGGTGGCGATGGCGCTGATCCTGGAGAACGGCGGCGGGGATGGGGTGGTGGCCGGACCGACGGCGCGCGCCATTCTGGACCACATCTTTGTTCCGCAGCAGGCGTCATCCGCGGCGGCTGACGTGCCGCAGCGTGACAGCGCCGATGCCCAGTAAGCGGCTGGACTTATTCCGGACGCGCATCGTTCATAGATATTGGTTATTTGTCCCGCGGCTTTCCGGGCGGCATAGTGATGGCAGGAACATGACCCGGAGCGAGGAGGAAGGGTGACACGTAACCGATTATTGCTGGTTCAGACCGGCACGCCGCCGGCAGCCATCCGCGAGGAGCATGGCGATCTGCCGCACTGGTTCCGTACGCTGCTGGCGCCGTGGCAGGCGCAGCTGACCGCGGTGCGGGTCTTTGAAGATGAACCGCTGCCGGCGCCGGATCGCCAGACCGTGGCGGTTCTCACCGGTTCGTGGGCAATGGTGTCCGATCGCCTGGCATGGAGCGAACGGACCGCCGACTGGATCCGTCAGGCGGTGGCTATCGGCATGCCGCTGTTCGGCGTCTGCTATGGTCATCAACTGATGGCCCATGCGCTGGGCGGTGAGGTGGCTTACCATCCTGCCGGGCGGGAAAGCGGCAGCAAAACGATTGCGCTTTCGCCGTGGGGTGTCGATGACCCGCTGCTGAGCGGCCTGCCAGCGACATTCCCCGCGCATTTGAGCCATTTGCAAACCGTGACCCGTTTGCCGGAGGGGGCTACCGTGCTGGCCGCATCCTCCCACGATCCCCACCAGATTGTGCGCTACGGGCCGCAGGCGGTCTCCACGCAATTTCACCCGGAATTCACCGCGCCGATTGCCCGCTCGCTGATCCGCTACCGGGAGGCGGTGCTGCAGGCAGAAGGCATCGACCCACAACAGTTACACGACGAGGTCCAGGAGAGCCCGCAGGCCGCGGCGATCCTCACCCGCTTCGTCAGCGACTTTCTGACCCCGGATGCCCCCGGCCATTAACTCCCTGTCGTGAACAGCACTCGCCAGCGACGACGCCGGCGGGTCATCTCACGCCACAGGGCGACCACCTCTTCAACGCGCAGCGCGTCAGCCGCCTGCGGCGTCACCCCCGGCAAGTTATACTCCTGGCGCAGCGCGTCCAGGGCGCGCACCTTCGGCGGTACCCGGGAGCGGGCCTGAGCGGCCAGCCGCTGCTGTAACAACCTGAAGGTCGCCTCATCCATGGGGTCCAGCTGGCGCAGAAAGGTTTTACAGCAGCGGAGGAGTTCTCCGGGACGGCGTTCCGGGGACTGGAGCGCCATCAGCAGCCCATCGCGATCGGCAACGCGCTGATAGCGGCAGCTCACCACATAGCCTATCTGCTGCTCCACCCGCAGGCGCTGGAAAAACGGCGGCTCGCAGAACTGCGCCAGCACCCGCAGGGCCGCCAGCGAAGCACCTTCCGGCAGCGGAATAAAGACCAGCAGCGCCGCGCCTTCCCCGGGGAAAGCCAGCCGCTCGACGCCGCGGCGGCAGGGGGCCGGAGCGGGCATCGGCGGATTAACCGGGACGGTAAGCCGGCTCAGCTGACGCGCTACCCACTGCGCATCTTCCGCGCTGCCGCCGGTCAGGGCCGCCAGCCAACCTTCCTGGTGCGCTGACGTACCCAGCCGTTCGGGGAGCTGGGCGATGAGATGACGGATCGCAATACTCTCCGGCGGTGGGGGCAGCGGGGCGACCGGGAGCGCGAGCTGCCGCACGATGGCCTGCAGAATCGCCTCCGGCCGTTGGCCGGACGCAGGCAACTGCAGGATCAGCTGCCAGCTACCGTCGAACAGATGCCACTCGCCGTGTCCCCCGGCATGGCGCAGGGCGGCAAGCAATGAACGCAGCTGTTCCCCGCGCGCCAGCCCCCCGGCCGGCGTGGGCGAGCAGTAGAAGGGTGGTCGCAGCAGGAGCGTCGGCGGCTCTCCCGGTGACGGGAGGTGACGCAGTGGCGCGGCTTCCGCCGGGCTTTCGGCCTTGAGGTCGCCAGCGGTCTGCGGATAAAAAGCGAATGCCAGCGCCGGGTCAGAGACCGGACGTGGCGACCATCGGCTGAGCGGCAGGCTAAAGCCCTGGGTGGCTACCGTTGCTCCGGGGGGCTGCGTCTGGCAGGCCAGGCTGACCGTGGGGGCGGCCAGCAGGGCGGCGCAAAAATCGGCGAACCCGGTGGGCGGCGCCCCGGGGGCAAAGCCGAATGCCCGCTGGCGCAGCTGATCGAGGGGCGACAGCGCCTGAAAACGGCGCCGGGACAGCTGATAGTAGTGTTGCTGCTGCTCAGGCGTCGTCTGCTGTAGCGCCTGCAACCAGTGGGTTATCTGCCGGTCGACCTGTTCCGGCCGGTCGCTGGCGAAAATCAGCGCCAGCCAGCCGAAGTGCTGATCCTGATACAGCCAGTTCAGCGCCACGTCCTCGGCCATCCCGCGCTGGCGCAGGCCGGCCATCAGGCTACCGGGGGCTTCATCCAGCAAAAACTCGCGCAGTAACGTGACATTGTCACTTAAGGCGATCAGCGGGCAGCGCCACAGCGCGGGCTGGCTGGAGACGGCCAGCTGCAGTTGAGGGGGCTCGCCCAGAGTGAGCGGCGGCGCTGGCGGCGGTGCCTCGCCCGGGGCAAGCCCGGTGGCGAAACGGGTCGCCAGTTCGCCGAGCACCTCCAGCGACTGCGGCCCCTGCAGCCAGAGTTGCATCCGGCGGGCGACGTAGTGGCTGCGGTGAAAGTCACGTAAGGCCGCCTGTAGCGCGAGGAAATCCTCCCCCAGCGACCCGGCGTCGCCGACCTGAAAGCGGCGAAACGCCGCGGGCGCGATGGCGGCGTGACGCACGGCTGCTTCCCGTCGCGACAACTCATGCTGTTGGATCAGGCGGTTTTCGGCGTCGATAACCGCGACTTCGCGTTGAATATCGTCCCTGAGCAGCAGCGGCGCCTGCAGCATCTCCTGCAGGCGCGCGACGCCGTCAGCCAGATCCTCGGCGGCGACCTCGAAAAAGAAAGCGCTGTGGCGGGACAGGGTGGTGGCATTCACATTCCCTGCCTGGCGCTGCACCCAGCTCATCAGCCGTTCATCATTGCGGTAGCGCTCACCGCCGTAAAACAGCAGGTGTTCCAGCAGGTGCGCCAGACCGGGGAAGCACGACGGTTCATGGTGGCTGCCGGCGGCAACCCGCACCAGGGCCGCCGCGCGATCGGCCTGCGGCTGATGAACCAGGGTAGCCTGCAGGCCGCCCGGCAGAGTGACAGTGCGGGTCGCCAGCGTCATTACAGTTCCCGGGTTTTGTAGATCAGCTGCGAGCGGGTACGGTTGCGGAACTGCAGCTGGTTGACTTTGATGTCGCTGCAGGCCGCTTCGCGCCGGGCCTCAAGGATTTTGTGATGATGTGGGGATTTGCTGCACACCGGGTCGGCGTTATCGGCGCTGCCGGTCAGCATAAAGGCCTGACAGCGGCAGCCGCCGAAGTCTTTCTCTTTTTCATCACAGGAGCGGCACGGCTCCGGCATCCAGTCATACCCGCGATAACGGTTGAAGCCGAACGAGTCATACCAGATCGATTCCAGACTCTGCTCCAGCACCGACGGGAACGCCACCGGCAGCTGGCGCGCGCTGTGGCACGGCAACGCAGTGCCTTCCGGAGTGACGCTGAGGAAAATCGATCCCCAGCCGCCCATACAGCCTTTCGGGCGTTCCTCGTAATAGTCCGGGGTGACGAACAGCAGGTTGGTGAGGTTACCGCTGGCGGCCATTTTCTGCCGGTAATCGGCGACCACCTGCTCGGCGCGGGCGATCTGTTCCCGGGTCGGCAGTAACCCCTCGCGATTAAGAAACGCCCAGCCGTAAAACTGGCAGGTGGCGAGCTCGACGTCATCGGCCTCCAGCTCAATGCACAGCTCGATAATTTTATCGAGCTGGTCGATGTTGTGCCGGTGGAGGACGAAGTTCAGCACCATCGGGTAGTCGCGCGCTTTTACCGCTCTGGCCATCGCCAGCTTCTGCTGGAAGGCTTTTTTATTGCCGGCGAGAGCGGCGTTGAGCACCTCATCGCTGGCCTGGAAGCTAATCTGGATATGGTCCAGCCCGGCCTCGCTGAAGGCGTCGAGTTTGCTCTCGGTTAGCCCAATTCCCGAGGTGATCAGGTTGGTATAGAACCCGAGGTCGCGCGCGGCGCGGATCAGCTCCGGCAGATCTTTACGGGTCAGCGGCTCGCCGCCGGAAAAGCCCAGCTGTACGCTGCCCATCGCTCGCGCCTGGCGAAAGACCTCGATCCATTGTTCGGTGGTCAGCTCCTTTTCCTGCCGGGCGAAGTCCAGCGGATTGGAACAGTAGGGACACTGCAGCGGGCAGCGGTAGGTCAGCTCCGCCAGCAGCCACAGCGGCGGATTGACGGCGGGTTTATTCTGGCTCACGGCAGGTGATCCACTTCTGTTGACAGGCGATCTGCAGGAACTCGACGACGTCGTCATCGACGCCGCCGGCTTCCGGGAAACGTTCGTTAAGCATGGCGATAATCGCCGCGACGTCGCGCCGGCCATCGACCAGCTCGAGGATCGCCGCGGCGGTCTCATTGAGTTTAGCCATTCCCTCCGGATAGAGGATCACATGGCTCTCCTGGGCGGCTTCCCACTGCAGTCGGTAGCCGCGACGAAAGGCAACGATGGACGTTTTTTGCATGATTACACCAGTCGGGTCGTGTGCCAGGCCGCCTTGTCGGTGACCGTGTGATAGGGCGGGCGCTGCAGAGCGTAGGCCATGGTCATGGCATCGAGCATCGACCACAGGATGTCGAGCTTAAACTGCAGGATCTCCAGCATCCGGTTCTGTTTTTCAGCGCTGTCACAGTAGGTCTTCGCCAGCGCCAGACCATGCTCAACGTCGCGGTTAGCCTGGCTCAGACGACTGCGGAAGTAAAAATAGCCTTCCTCTTTGATCCACGGATAGTGCTGCGGCCAGCTGTCGAGGCGCGACTGATGGATCTGTGGGGCGAACAGCTCGGTCAGGGAGCTGCAGGCCGCCTCCTGCCAGCAGGCGCGACGAGCGAAATTAAGATAGGCATCCACCGCGAAGCGCACGCCGGGCAGCACGTGACGCTCGCTGAGCAGGTCGTCGCGGCTCAAACCGACTGCTTCCCCCAGCCGCAGCCAGGCTTCAATCCCGCCATCTTCGCCGTGGCTACCGTCGTGGTCGAGGATCCGCTGCACCCATTTGCGCCGGGTCTGCGCATCCGGGCAGTTAGCCATAATCGCCGCGTCTTTCAGCGGAATGGTGGTCTGGTAATAAAACCGGTTCGCCACCCAACCCTGAATTTGCTCGCGGGTCGCTTCGCCGTTATGCATGGCGATGTGGTAAGGGTGGTGAATATGGTAGAAGGCGCCTTTAGCCCGCAGAGCCTCTTCAAAGGCCTGCGGCGACAGCGTGTCGGTGATCAGCATGCGGTATCCTGAAGGGTGATTGCCATCCCGTCCCAGCTCACTTCAATCCCCTGTTGCGTTAGCGCCTGGCGCTGGGGAGACTGCTCGTTAAGGATCGGGTTGGTGTTATTAATATGAATGAGAATTTTGCGTTTTGCCGGCAGGGAGGCCAGCAGGGCCATCATCCCGTGCTCATCGCTGAGCGCCAGGTGTCCCATATCACGACCGGTATTGCGCCCGACGCCGGCGGCCTGCAGCTCGTCATCCTGCCAGACGGTGCCATCGATCAGCAGACAGTCCGCTTTTTGCAGCCACGGCAGAAGGGCTTCATCCGGCTCACCCAGCCCCGGGGCATAGAACAGCGTCTGCCCGTTGCGGCGGTTTTCGATAAACAGCGCCACGTTATGGCCCGGCAGCGGCCGGTCGCGATACGGCGAATAGGGCGGCGCGTTGCTGGCGATAGGCACGGCGGTAAACTGCAAATCAGGGCAGGCGTCAACGGTAAAAGGCTGCTGCGGGGCGATGGGATGATGCACCAGGCCGCCGTTCCAGTGTCGCAGCATGGTAAACACCGGGAAGCCGGTGGAGAGATCCTCATGAACCTCCGGCGTGCACCACACCTGGTGCGGGCAGCCTTCGCGCAGGCTCAGCAACCCGGTGGTGTGGTCGATCTGGCTGTCGGTGAGAATAATGCCGCCGATAGACGTCCCGCGCAGTACGCCGGGTTTATTTAACTCGGGGGTATGGGCAATCTGCTGGCTGATATCCGGCGAGGCATTGCACAGCACCCACTCTTTGCCGTTATCGCTGACGATGATCGACGACTGGGTGCGGGCACTGGCCTGAATGGTGCCGTTGCGCAGACCCTGACAGTTGGCGCAGTTGCAGTTCCATTGCGGGAAACCGCCGCCGGCGGCGGAGCCGAGGACTTTAATGAACATGAAGACGGACCGGGTAATGAATGAAGGTGCCCGCGCGAACGGCGGGCGGGGCGATTAACGGTTAGAAATGTACAGCGTCACTTCCAGACCGAGACGTAAATCGATAAAAGCAGGTTTCTTCCACATGTTGTGTTCCTCTTAAAAATGACGACAGGCCTCACGGATAATGCTGGATCTGTGACGGCCGCCGCATATTGCGCTTCACCGGGAGAGAGATCAACCCGGAATCTGTAAGGAATTAACTTTATGTTTACAATATAACCTATTGTTGCCAAACCTTTTTTAATACCCGCAGCCAGTTGTTCCACAGCAGCTTATCCAGCACCAATTGATCATAGCCATTGTCCCGCAAGGCATTGATAAGCCGCGGTAAGCCGGCCACATCGCCCAGCTCGTCGGGCAGGGTGATGCCGTCAAAATCCGAGCCGAGAGCCACATGATCCTCACCCATTATGTTAATAAGATAGTCGATATGCCGGACAATGGTGGTTATGGGCGTGTCGCTGTCGCGCCGTCCGTCGGCGCGCAGGAAAGCATTGCCGAAATTGACGCCCACTACGCCGCCGCTGTCACGGATCGCCCGCAGTTGCCGGTCGGTCAGATTACGCGGCTGTGGGCACAGGGCGTGGGCATTAGAGTGGGTGGCCACCAGTGGGGCGGTGGAATGGTGAGCGGTATCCCAAAAGGCCTGTTCATTCATGTGCGAAACATCGATCTGCATCTTCAGGGCGTTGGCCTGAGCGATGAGCGCAATGCCCTCGCGAGTGAGACCCGGCCCGCTGTCCGGGCTGCCGGGAAAGGCGCCGGTGACCCCGCAGCCGAAGCGATTGGCGATGTTCCAGAACGGACCAATGCTGCGCACCCCGGCGCGATAAAAGGCCTGCAGATCTTCGCCTTGCGCGTCGAACCCGCCAGCACCTTCGATGTGCGCCACCATCGCCAGCGCGTTATCCTGGCGACAGCGTTCGATATCCGCCGCGCTCAGGCACAGCCGCGCGCGGCTGGCGTCATGGGCGCAAATCGCCTTGAGGATAGCCAACTGCTGCCAGAGGATCGCCAGCGGATCCCACGCCTCGCTGGCGTACTGCGGCGCCACGCGGGCGATATACTCCTGCGGCGGCACAAAGAGGGCGAACAGGCCGCCGGCCAGCCCGCCCTGGCGGATACGCTGATAGTCGAGATGGCCGTTTTCTATCCCGGCAAAGAAGGCGCTTACCGGATCCTCACGATGGTGAAGCCAGAGATTCAGCAGCAGGTCATTGTGACCATCAAAAATCTCCATAGCGGGTACCTGCGTTCTTAAGTGGTGAAAAATGCCTGCCACGGTAACGGATTTATCTCCTGGGGCAAGCATAAATTCACATGCCCGCAACAATTGCCAACCTCGACTCTGTATCACACTGTATCTCGCGGCGCAGCGCTGACATTAAGAGATAAAAATGGCCCCGGTCGGGCACATGGCAGATACAAATTTCCGCTTTACTGGTCACGTACTCTCTTGATGATGATAAAAGGTGAGAAAGTGATGAACAGATTATCCCTGATCCGCTATACCAGCGCCGCGGCGCTGGGGTTATCCACCCTGTGGTCCGCTGCCGTTTGCGCCGCGGAAGACGCGGGGGCGTTCGACAAGATCCACCAGATCCGCGCCGGCGACCTGAATATAGGCTACGTGGATATCGGCCCGCGCGACGGCCAGCCGGTGATCCTGCTGCACGGCTGGCCCTACGATATTCAGAGCTATGCTCAGGTGGCGCCGGCTTTAGCGCAGAAGGGTTACCGGGTCATTGTGCCGTATCTGCGCGGCTACGGCACGACCCGTTTCCTCTCCGCCAGCACGCCGCGTAACGGTCAGCCGTCGGCGATGGCGGCCGATATTGTCCATCTGATGGACGCCCTGAACATCAGGCAGGCGGATCTGGCCGGCTTTGACTGGGGCGCGCGCACGGCGGATATCGTCGCCGCGCTGTGGCCGCAGCGGGTGAAATCCCTGGTCTCGGTGAGCGGGTATCTGATCAGCAGTCAGCAGATTGGCGAAAAACCGCTGCCGCCGCAGGCGGAGCTGTCGTGGTGGTATCAGTTCTATTTTGCCACCCCGCGCGGCGAAGCCGGTTACCGGCAGAACACCCACGACTTTGCGAAATTTATCTGGCATCAGGCGTCGCCGCAGTGGAAATTCAGCGACGCGACTTTTGCCAGAACCGCCCGGGCGCTGGATAACCCGGACCACGTGGCGATCACCATCAGCAACTACCGCTGGCGCCTGGGGCTGGAGAAGGGGGAAGCGAAGTATGCCGGCTATGAACAACGGCTGGCGGCGCTACCGCCGATAACCGTGCCCACCATCACCCTTGAAGGGGCGAATAACGGCGCGCCGCATCCGGCTCCCGCCAGCTACCGGGCTAAATTTAGCGGAAAATATGAACACCGGGATCTGCAGGGGGCGGTGGGCCATAATCCGCCGCAGGAGGACCCGGCAGACTTTGTCCAGGCGGTGGTGGACGCTGACCGTTTGTAATCCGCGCCTTGCCGGCGGCGCGACGTTGCGCTTCCGGCAACACGGCTTATGCTTGTGAAGAGTTTATTTTGCCGCAGGAGCAGCCTTTGGAGCGTATTGACCACATCCTGGTCGTCGATGACGACCGCGATATTCGGGAACTGATTGTCGACTATCTGGAAAAATCGGGATATCGCGCCAGCGGCGCGGCGAACGGCAAAGCCATGTGGTCGGTGCTCAAAAATCATCAAATTGACCTGATTGTGCTGGATATCATGATGCCGGGCGAGGACGGCTTAACGCTCTGTCGCCAGCTGCGCGCCAACCCGCAGCAGGATATTCCGGTGCTGATGCTCACCGCCCGCACCGACGACAGCGACCGGATCCTCGGCCTGGAAATGGGAGCTGATGATTATCTGATTAAACCCTTTGTGGCCCGCGAACTGCTGGCGCGCATCAAAGCCATTTTACGCCGCACCCGGGCGCTGCCGCCCAATCTGCAGATCACCGAGGCGGGCAGGCTGATCGCCTTTGGCGACTGGCTGCTCGACACTGCCGCCCGCCACCTGCTGGATGACAGCGGCGCCATCGTCGCCCTCAGCGGGGCGGAGTATCGGCTGCTGCGGGTGTTTCTCGATCACCCCCAGCGGGTATTGAACCGCGACCAGCTGCTGAATCTGACCCAGGGACGCGACGCGGAACTGTTTGAGCGGTCAATTGACCTGCTGGTGAGCCGACTGCGCCAGCGGCTACGGGAGGATGCCCGCGAGCCGGCCTACATTAAAACGGTGCGCAGCGAAGGCTATGTGCTGTCGGTGCCGGTCTCCATCCGCGAGAGGCATGAATGAGGTTCTGGCCCGCCTCGCTGCAGTCGAGGCTGATAGCGCTGCTGTTTCTGGCGCTGCTGCTGGCGAATACTTTAACCCTGTCGCTGCTGTTTTATGAGCGCATGAGCAGCGCTCGCAGCGTGATGCTGGACAATCTGGCTTCCGATGTCGCCACCAGCGTGGCGATCCTTGACCGCCTGCCGGCCGCTGAGCGCCCGCAATGGCTGCCGAAGCTGGCGCGCGGCAATTATCGCTATCTGCTGGGCTCCGGCGAGCGCGGCGACTACCCGGACAGCTGGCGCGCCCGGGACGCAGCCCGCTCCCTGCAGGAGGCGCTGAGTGCGCAGTATCCGGTAAGTATTGTGACGATCCCCGGCCCGCGGCAGCATATTCAGGCCCATATTACCCTCCACGACGGCGCCCCGTTGACTCTCGATCTGTGGCCGAAGCTACCGGCCATCGCCCGCTGGCTGCCGGTGGTGCTGATCGCTCAGTTTGTTCTCCTGCTGGCCTGCGCCTGGTATGCCGTTCGCCAGGTGTTGCTGCCCATCACCCGTTTTACCCGCGCAGTGGACGCCCTTGAACCGGCCAGCGACACGGCGGGAACCATGGCCGAGCAGGGGCCGGAAGAGGTCCGCCGTGCCGCTCGCGCGTTTAACGCGATGCAGGCGCGCATCCACGACCATCTGCAGGAGCGGGCGCGGATCCTCGCCGCTATCTCCCACGATCTGCAAACCCCGATCACCCGAATGAAGCTGCGGGTGGAGATGGCCGACCAGCCGGAACTGCGCGATAAGCTGCTGCAGGATCTCGACAATATGACCCGCCTGGTGCGGGAGGGCATCGCCTTCGCCCGCACCTCGCAGCCACTGGCGGAGGCGCGCCAGCGGCTGAACCTTGACGCCTTTCTCGACACCATCGTCTGCGATTATGCCGATGTCGGCCGGCCGGTGCGTTTTTGCCCGGAGGAGACCGCCGGGGTGGTGTGGATCCCACCGCAGGCCCTGCGCCGGGTGATGACTAACCTTATCGATAATGGGTTGAAATTCGGCACCACGGTCACGGTAACTCTGACCCGCGACGCCGCCGGGGATGTCACCCTCCATGTACTGGATGAGGGGCCGGGGATCCCGGAGGCCGCGCTACAGGCGGTGCTGCAGCCGTTTTATCGCCTGGAGGACTCGCGCAATCGCGATACCGGCGGCACCGGTCTGGGGCTGGCGATCGCCGCGCAGCTGGTCAGCCAGATGAACGGCGCACTGCGCCTGGCCAACCGCCCACAGGGCGGCCTGGACGCCAGCGTTCGCCTTGCCGCGGCGGGATTGTATCCTGCTGTATCTCCGGCGCAGACGGATAACTAAGCCGACAATTCTCCCCCTTTCCCGACACATTCGCCTTACATGGCCTTGCGGTAATGTCGTGGCTGCCACTCTCGGCAGCGACGACATAATGAGGAGAAGGCGATGTCGATATTCATTGCATTTTTGGGCGGAATGTTAACTCTGCTGAGCCCCTGTACGCTGCCGGTGATCCCGCTGCTGTTCGCCAGCGTCCGGGGCCGCCGGGGGCAGCTGGCAATTATGCTGGCTGGAATGGCGCTGATGTTCGGCGCGGTTTCGTGGCTGGTGACGGTCGCCAGCGGCTGGGTGGTGAATCTGACCCTCGCAGGCCGCGGCCTGGCGCTGGCGTTCTTCGCCTTGGTCGGGCTGAGCCTGCTTTCGCAGCGCGTCGCGCAGCGGCTGACCTCACCCCTGGTGGCGCTGGGAAATCAGCTTAACAACGCCAGCTCACGCCTGCGCGGCTGGATCGGTTCGCTGCTGGCCGGGCTGGCGGTGGGCCTGCTGTGGGCCCCGTGCGCCGGGCCGGTACTGGGGGCGATACTCAGCCTGGGCTTTGTGCATCCGGGCCAGGCGACCACCGGCGGGTTGCTGCTGGCCTACGGCAGCGGCGGGGCGCTGATGTTATTCCTGCTGGGGTGGTGTGGTGCAGCATTGATTGCCCGTCTGCGTCGTGGGCTGGCGTTCGGCGAACGGCTGCGCCGGCTGGCGGGGGTGGCGATGCTGGCCCCGGTGGCACTGATCGCCAGCGGCGGCGATCGCTATCTGCAAAGTGCGGGAGGCTGGAGTCAGGCGCTGGAGCAGCGGCTGGCCGCCCGTCTGCCGCAGCCGGAGCAAAAGACCATCCTCCAGCCGATCGCCGCGCCGCAGCCCAGCAGCGCGATGCCTTCCCTGGCGGGAGGCAGCGCGTGGCTCAACAGCCCGGCGTTAACTCCGGAGCGTCTGAAGGGCAAAGTGGTGCTGGTGGATTTCTGGACCCGGGAGTGCATCAACTGTCAGCATACCCTGCCTTACGTACGCGACTGGGCGAACAAATACCGTGCGGCCGGGCTGGTGGTGATTGGCGTCCATACCCCGGAATATCCCTGGGAGCGTTCGCTGCCGCTGCTGCGCCAGGCGGTGAAGGACGGGCGGATAACCTACCCGGTGGTGGCGGATAATGAGTACGCCATCTGGAATGCCTTCGGCAATCAGTACTGGCCGGCGCATTACATTTTCGACGCTCGCGGACAGTTGCGTTATACCGCCTTCGGCGAAGGGGATTATGCCCGCCAGGAGCAGGTGATCCAGCAGCTGCTGCAGGAGAGCAAAGCCTGACCCGCGGCGTAGGCGTCTGGCGGACGGTTCCCTCCAGCCCTTATACCTGATGCCGGGCGGCGCTGCGCTTGCCCGGCCTACAGGAGCGCGCAGGGAGAATGTCGGCGCGGTAAGGCGCAGCCGCCACCGGGCATCGAAGCGGGAGAGGCGCTGGATGCCCATTGTCGGTGACTGCCGAACGGTTCCCTCTCCCTTCAGGGAGAGGGTGAGGGTGAATGGAAGTAGCGTGACAACGTCACATCTCGACCCACCCCTGCAGGGCCTCGGTCATCAGGTCTCCTAGCAGCGCCACGGCGGCGGAATGCTGTCCCTCGCGCGGGGTTTGTTGCAGGTTAACGGCCAGGCTACCTGGCGATGGCAGCAGCCCGGCGACGGTGCGCAGGTTGCCGGGCATGCCGATGCGGGTGCGTATCGTCAGCCCCAGGCCAGCCTGTACCGCCGCCCAGATGCCGTTCAGACTGTGGCTGACGAATACCACCTGCCAGGGGATCCCCGCGGCATCGAGACAGGCGATAGCGCGGGAGCGCATCAGGCACGGGCTATCGAACATCACCAGCGGCATCGGCTCGCCGGAGGCTAGCAGTGCACCAATATCCAGGTCAGGATGCGCAATCCACGCCAGCGGGCAGCGGCCCATCCCGGGACCCTGATCTTCGGTTTGCCACAGCAGCGCCAGATCCAGCGCCTCTTCCGCCAGCGCCTGGCGCAGCGGACCATTGCGATCCACCCTGGCGACTATCCGCACCTGCGGATGATGCCGTTTAAATTGCCCCAGGATCCCCGGCATCAGCGATTCGCCAAAATCTTCCTGCATACCAAGGTGGATCTCGCCGGTGAGCCGCTCGCCCTGCAGCGCGCGCAGGGTTTCATCATTGAGCGCCAGCAGTCGTCTGGCGTAGCTCATCAGCTTTTCGCCTTCCGCGGTGAGCACCAGATGCCGCCCCTGTTTGGCCACCAGCGCCGTACCGCACTGGCTCTCCAGCTTTTTAAGCTGGGCGCTGACGGCCGAAGTGGAACGCGACAGGCGCAGCGCTGCCTGGGCGAAACTGCCGCACTCCATGCCGGTCACAAAGCTACGCAGGGCGTCGAGATCCAGTCCCGGTAAGCGTTTCTCCATCATCATCCTCATTTTCAGGATGTTTATCCTGAACGTCGTTATTCTCGGGATAATACTGTGGCATCGCGAAAGGCAGGCGTCAACGGGCCCAGCGACCAGCCAGGGAGCAGAGAACGTCAGTGGCGCGGAAAGAAATAAAAAAGCCGATAAGGAGATTATCGGCTTATTGCAGGTAAGGCTGACAGCGGGGCGGCAGGCGCCGCCCGCTAGGGCAGGTTATTGCGCCAGCAGCTCCTGAGCGGTGCGTTCCACCAGGTTAAGCAGCACCTTCACGTCATCCAGCGTCACCACCGGGTTCAGCAGGGTCAGCTTCAGGCAGGTGACACCGTTATGCTCGGTCACGCCAACGTTAGCGCGGCCGGAAGCCAGCAGGGCATCGCCGACGCGCTGGTTGAGCAGCGCGATAGCCGCCGCGTCGCTCTGCGCCATCTGCGCCGGACGGGAACGGAACAGCACGCTCGCCAGCTGCGGCTGCATCACCAGCTCCAGCGTCGGCTGCGACTTCACGTACTCCGCCACGTTTTTCGCCATCGTGACGCCGTGATCGATGATCGCCGCATACTGTTTCTGGCCCAGCGCTTCCAGACCCATCCACAGCTTCAGCGCATCGAAGCGACGGGTGGTCTGCAGCGACTTAGACACCAGGTTCGGTACGCCGTGTTCTTCATCGAACTCGGAGTTCAGATAGGCCGCCTGATAACGCATCAGCTCGTAATGGCGCGCGTCCTTCAGCAGGAAGGCGCCGCAGCTGATGGTCTGGAAGAACTGCTTGTGGAAGTCCAGGGTAACGGAATCCACCAGCTCCAGACCGTCAAGGTAGTCACGATACTGCTCAGACAGCAGCAGCGCGCCGCCCCAGGCTGCGTCAACGTGCAGCCAGATCTGATGTTCCGCGGCGATACCGGCGATGTCGCGCAGCGGGTCGATAGCCCCCGCGTCGGTGGTGCCGGCGGTGGCGACGATCGCCATGATCTGCTCGCCGTTAGCCTGCGCTTGCGCAATCTTCGCTTTCAGATCGGACACGTCCATCCGCGCGAATTCGTCGGTTTTCACCAGCGTGACCGAGCGGTAGCCGAGGCCCATCAGCGCCATGTTCTTCTGCACCGAGAAGTGGGCGTTTTCCGAGCACAATACTTTGTACTTGCGGATATCCCCCGGCAGCCCATCCTGCTGGATGGAGTGCCCCTGACGGGCGAAGAAGGCGTCGCGCGCCAGCATCAGGCCCATCAGGTTGCTCTGGGTGCCGCCGCTGGTGAAGACGCCGGCGTCGCCAGCCGGATAACCGACCCGGGCGCGCAGCCATTCGATCAGCTTCATCTCAATGATGGTTGCTGACGGGCTCTGGTCCCAGGAGTCCATGCTCTGGTTGGTGGCGTTGATCAACACTTCCGCCGCCTGGCTAATTACCAGGCTCGGGCAGTGCAGGTGCGCCACGCACTGCGGGTGATGCACCGACAGGCTGTCTTTCAGGAAGTACTCGATCGCACGATCAATCGCCGCCTGGTTACCCAAACCCTGTTCGTTAAATTCAAGGGAGATACGCTCACGCAGCTCGTCAACGCTTTTCCCCTGATACATCTCAGGTTGCTTCAGCCACTGCACAACGGCATGGCTGGTCTGCTCGATAACCTGCTGATAGGCTTCAACGCTCTGCGCTGAACCAGCAAGAATCGGATTCAATGTGGACATGGTGGTCACTGACTCCACTCAGACCGGCTTTACGCCGGCGGCCAGCAGGGCCTGTTCGAATTTGTCGAGGAACACATCCAGTTCCGCGTTGCTGATCAGCAGGGACGGCAGCAGACGCAGCACGCAGCCGTGACGACCACCGCGCTCCAGAATCAGGCCCGCTTCGAAGCATTTCTTCTGCAGCAGGGCAGAGAGTTCGCCGTCAGCCGGGTAGCAGCCCATGTGATCCTGCGCTTCGTTCGGCTTGACGATTTCGATACCGATCATCAGACCAAGACCGCGTACGTGGCCAATGACCGGGTAGCGCTTCTGCAGCTCGGCCAGTTTGCCTTTCAGCCACTCGCCCTGGGCAGCGACTTTGTCGGCAATCTTGTTGTCGCGCAGGTGACGCAGGGTAGTCAGGCCGGTAGCCATCGCCAGCTGGTTGCCGCGGAAGGTGCCGGTGTGGTGACCCGGTTCCCAGGCGTCGAACTGTTTTTTGATGCCCAGCACCGCCAGCGGCAGACCGCCACCGACCGCTTTCGACATCACGATGATGTCCGGCTGGATACCGGCGTGCTCGAAGGCGAAGAATTTACCGGTACGGGCAAAGCCAGCCTGCACTTCATCGACGATCAGCAGAATGCCATGCTCTTCGGTCACTTTGCGGATGCGCTGCAGCCACTCAACCGGCGCCGGGTTCACGCCGCCTTCACCCTGCACAGCTTCGAGGATCACCGCCGCCGGTTTACGGACGCCGCTCTCCACATCGTTGATCAGGTTTTCGAAGTAGTAGGTCAGGGCTTTCACGCCGGCTTCGCCGCCGATGCCCAGCGGGCAACGATACAGGTGCGGGTAAGGCATGAACTGGACTTCCGGCATCATGCCGTTAACCGCTGCTTTCGGCGACAGGTTGCCAGTGACGGACAGCGCGCCATGGGTCATCCCGTGATAGCCGCCGGAGAAGCTGATCACCGCCGTACGGCCAGTGTATTTTTTCGCCAGTTTCAGCGCGGCTTCCACGGCGTCAGCGCCGGAAGGACCGGTGAACTGCAGGCAATACTCTTTCCCTTCGCCCGGCAGGCAAGAGAGCAGGTATTCGGAGAAACGATCTTTTAACGGGGTAGTCAGATCGAGGGTATGTAACGGCAAGCCGCTGGTAATGACACTTTGGATGCTCTGCAATACATCAGGGTGGTTGTGGCCCAGAGCGAGAGTACCGGCGCCCGCGAGGCAGTCCAGGTACTGTTTGTTATCCGCATCCGTCAGCCACACGCCTTCAGCTTTAGTGATAGCCAGCGGTAACTTACGCGGGTAACTCCTGACATTCGATTCGAATTCGGCCTGACGGGCCAAAAAGGTTTCGTTGTTTGCGTCTAATAAATCGGCACGTAAAGTATCAATACGGACTTTATCCGTCATCATATCACTCCCACAACCAGCATTGCGGTTGAACGCTGGTTGAATAATTGGTCTAAGGAATTGAATTGGCATTCATAAAGCGCGCACAATATATGGCTTTTTAAATCCGCATTCAACGTTTTATTGATTGCGTTATTTTGACGTTATTCTTACCGGGGCAATAATTAACGTAACCTGCTGAATTATAATAGAACAACTGCGTGTCACGATAACCCTTTAAAGTGTAATTATTAGTGAGAAAGTCTCTATATTTTTATTGCCGCTGCGTTAAAACGCTGACGGAATGCCTTCCGTCAGCGATAGCAAGTCTCAATGCAGTTCCACCGCATAATTTGTTAAAGGTGTGACTTTTTTCACCAACTTATTGTTATATAAAAACTGTTCATAAGCTTCGTAGCGCGGTTTATCCAGCGCCGCCGGATCGGTGGCGAACAGCGGCACGGTTTGCAGCCACGCCTGGTGGTTGAGTTCGGTTTTCAGCTCCGGGTGGGCGGCGGCAAACGCCTCCCAGCTCTCCTGCGGATGGGCGCGCAGATAGCTCACTCCGGCCTGCAGGGCGGTGAGGAATTTACGGATCTTGGCCTCATGAATCGCGTCGCGATGGGCGACAATCACCAGCTCGTCATAGGCCGGCACGCCGTAATCTTCGACGTTCATCACTACCGGCGTTTTGCCCTGCAGCTTCAGCTCCTGTGCTTCTATATTACGGTAGCCGCCGATGACCGCGTCCACCTGGCCCGCCAGCAGGGCGCTGGTCAGTTGGAAATTGACGTTAACCAGTTTGATACTGGCCGGATCGATACCCGCGTGTTGCGCCATGGTCGACAGGGTGGCCTGCTCAATGCCGCTGACCGAATAGCCCACCTTCTTACCTTGCAGATCTGCCGGAGTTTTGATCTGCTTATTGAGAGCGATCACCGTGTTCAGCGGCGAGTTAATCAGGGTCCCGACGCGCACCAGCGGTAACCCTTCGTCAGCGAAGAAGTGCACCTGCGGCTGGTAGGTGATGGCCAGATCCGCCTGACGGGCGGCCACCATGCGGGGAGGCAGCGCGGGATCGGAGGGAGGGACAATCTTGACGTCCAGCCCCTGAGCCTTAAAGGCGCCGATCTGCTCGGCCACCATAATCGGCGCATGGTCGGGGTTAATGTACCAGTCCAGCACCAGCGTCAGCGGTTCATTGGCCAGCGCGTGGCCGCTGACCAGTGCCGTCAGGGTTGCCCCGGCGAAAAGCGACTTTTTCATCTGTTTTCCTTTATTACTTCATCTTTATTCCGGTGACCAGTCGATCAGCCGGTGTAGCAGGGTATCTACCGCCAGCCACAGCAGGAGGGTCAGTAGCACTAAAATAAACAGCGCGGCGAAGCAGATATCGGTTTGCAGCCGCGCATTGGCATTGAGCATGACGTAGCCCAGCCCCTCAGCGGAGCCGACCCATTCGCCGATAATCGCGCCGATGGGCGCCACCGCCGCCGCCATCCGCAGGCCCGAGCCCAGCGCAGGCAGGGCAGCCATCAGGCGGACATGCCGCAGCTGAGCGCCGAAGGAGGCGTTCATGCTGCGCGCCAGATCGAGATACTCCTGGTTGACCCGTCGCAAGCCATCAAAGAAGGCGGAAGTCACTGGAAAGAAAATCACCAGCACGGCCATTGCCACTTTGGCGCTCATGCCAAAGCCCAGCCACAGCACCAGCAGCGGGGCGAGGGCAAAGACCGGGATCGCCTGACTGGTGAGGACCAGCGGCATCAGCCAGCGCTGCAGACGCGGAGAGAGGATCATACCCAGCGCCAGGGTGACACCGAGCGTCACGCCCAGCGCCAGGCCGCTCAGGATCTCACTGAGCGTGATAAGCGTGTTCCAGCCGAGATAGGCGCGATTAACCCACAGCGCCTCGGCGACCGCCATCGGGGAGGGTAAAAGAAAGTGAGGAATGCCGCTGCGGCTGGCCAGACCCCAGAGGATCATTAGGCCGCAGAACACCATACCTCCCCGCCAGAGACGTCCGGTCATGGATGGGCCCTCATCAGTTGCTGCAGCAGGGCGGCCTGGCTAATCAAGAGATCGGGCGCGTCCGGCGCGCGCGGAGGTGTGCCGGCAAGGTGATGGCTGTCATCGATGTCGCCGTCTGCCGCCGAGAGGACCAGCAGGCGGTGGCTCAGCCGGCAGGCCTCCTGCGGATCGTGGGTGATCAGCACCACCGTGCGACCAGCCAGCAGGGTGGCGGCCAGAGTTTGAATGCGCGTGCGGGTGAGGGTATCCAGCGCCGAGAAAGGCTCATCCATCAGCACGATGGGGCGGTCCTCATACAGGGTGCGGGCCAGCGCGGCGCGCTGACGCATGCCGCCGGAGAGGGTTGCCGGCCGGGCGTCGGCGCAGGACGAGAGCTCAACCTGATCAAGCAGGGCGGCGACCCGGGCACGATCGACTTTTTCAGCGCGCAGCCGCGCGCCGAGGGCGACGTTGTCCCGGACGCTCAGCCAGGGGTAGAGCAGATCTTTCTGCCCCATCCACGCCAGACGGCCCTGAATAGGCTGCCCATCGCTGGCGACCACTTCTCCCCGGGTGGCGGGCGCCAGACCGGCCATCACCCGCAGCAGGCTGGTTTTGCCGGCCCCGCTGGCGCCGAGGAGCGACACCCACTGCCCGCCGGGGACCGTAAACGACAGGTTGTCGAACAGCCGGCGGTCGCCGAAATGCAGGCTCAGGCCACGGACCTCGATACCCGGCGCCGTCACGCCCGGGTCTCCGCCGTCGCGTTGAGGCCCATCTGCCAGAACTGCGCCTCAAGGCGGGTGGCGGTGGTGAAAATCTCGCTCAGCTCAGTGATCCGGGCCTCGCTCCCGCGCTGCTGCCACACCGTTTCCAGCAGCGCCAGCGCGGCGTTGACGCCCTGCAGATAGCCTTCATCGCCATAGTTGCGGATCCACGAGGCGTAGGGGTTATCGTCCAGTCGGGTGGCGGGATGCTGCAGCAGGCCGAGACCGATTTCCGCATAACCGGCCACGCAGGGCATCAGCGCGACCAGCAGATCCAGCGCATCACCCGAGTGGCCAATATCCAGCACGTAGCGGGTATAGTTAATGGTTTCCGGCGCTTCAGGCTGGGTAGCCATCTCCTGCTCGCTAATGCCCCACTGAGCGCAGTAACCGACGTGCAGCGGCAGTTCGTTGAGGATGGCGTTCATTGAGGCGGCCGCGGCCCGCATCTCCGGCAGCGTGCGCAGTTTACTCACCAGCAGCGCATAGCTGCGGGCAAAGTGGATCAGAAACAGATAATCCTGGGTCAGGTAGCGACGAAATGCGCTTTCCGCCAGGGTGCCCTCGGCAAGCTGCTGGACGAAAGGATGCGCCACATAGTGCTGCCAGTCAGCGGCGGCCAGCTGGCGTAAACGGCCATAAAGACCATGGCTAAACGCGGGAATTATCACAGGACCTCCAGATATTCAGGGGAGATCCGGGCGTGCAGGGGTGTGAACAGGCAATGGCGGTAATGCAGGCAAAATTGCCGACCCGTCCCTTCGCTGGCATGACCCAGATCAGGTTCAAAGGGTTCGGCTTGCGCCATCTCAGCCCTCACGGGACACCCCTCGGTAGCGCTATGTTATACGATATTCACCTTTTGAATACAATCACCGCGCTGCCCTGTATCGCGATGGCATTTTTCTGTGATAGCCAGCACTTTTTCGTTTAAAAATACCCGAAAAACAGGCGACTGCGCGTTGGTGAGCATTATTCTCATACGTTATATTTTCATTACCCCGTCGCGTTAATACTGTTCGTGAGGCGTGTCGTGCGTCCCCAAAGCCCCGGAGTAAGCATGAAATTCCTGTTGTCCGCACTGGCGGTCGCGGGCCATTAATCAGTCATTCATCCACCATGATAACCCTTTGATGTCCCTATTTCGCGCTACCGCTATCAGGGCGACGACGTGGTCACGGCGCAAACCTCCCTGGGCCTTCACCCCGCGCTGGATCCTGCAGGGATTCGTTGGCGCGGGGTGCGCGGCGCGCACGCCAGCGGAACAGTCAGAGGTGGCATGGGGGGCCGGTTTTCGTTACCTGATTGCACGGCAGTACGGTTTGCGTACCGGGATTGACGTGGCGTTCAGTGAGCATGAGCAGGCGGTCTATTGCAATGTCGGTTCGGGTTTATAACTACACATGAGAATAACAATGAGAGCATCCGGAACGGTGTTAACGCTGCTGTTGGCGGCCTGTGGCGCGTCGGCCGCGGAGCAGAGCGAGAGCGACAGCTATTTTCCGATATGGGGAGATGAGGCACGCGCCCGGGGGTATTCGATCCCGTTACCCTACGGCGTCAACCTGAGCTATATGAATATCCGTCAGGATATCATGGTCGACAGTATTACCTTTTCCGGGCTTAAGCTGGGCAACCATCCCATTCCCAGCGATATGTTCGCCATCGATGCCGGGCACACCCGCGAGAAGAGCAAAACCGAAAACCTGCGCCTCGATATGTGGGTCTTTCCGTTTCTCAACGTTTACGGGCTGGTGGGGCATACCCGCGGGTCGTCTGTCTCCCAGGTCTCCGTGGATTCGGATCCTTCGCAGTTTCGCGGTCTGGATCGGGTGATCGCCGGCGCGGTTCACCAGCTTTATCAGAGCGGAAAACTGCAGAATATTGATTTTACGCTTGATTTCAAAGGAACCACCTGGGGAACCGGCTTTACGCTCGCCGGGGGATACGGCAACTGGTTCGGGTTAGTAGACACTAACTACACCCGTACCGATTTCGATATTCTCGACGGCAGCATCTCGGCGGTCACCGTCTCGCCGCGCGTCGGCTACCGCTTCAGTTTTCAGGGGATCGACGGGCCGTCCCACCTCAGCCTGTGGGTCGGGAGCATGTATCAGGACGTGCAGCAGGAGTTTAAAGGCGATCTGGCCGACCTGCATATGCCGCCAGAGCTTCAGCCCCTGATTGCCGCAGTCAATAAAGACGGCGAGGGGAAATTCGACGTCAAGCAGAAGCTAACCTCACCCTGGAATATGCTGATTGGCGCCCAGTATGAAGTCACCAAAAACTTTAACGTGCTGACTGAATTTGGTTTTAACGAGCGCAATAGCTTCTTTGTCTCCGGTGAATACCGTTTTTAACTAAAACTGCTGGCGCCATCTGCCGGTAAGATGCGCGCTCTTTTGTTGTTGTGGAGAGGCTGTTGATGCGTAAAGCCTTATGGCTGCTGTTTGCACTGTCGCTGCCGGCGCTGGCGCAGGATCCGGTGCTGCCCGCTGTGACGGCGATCCATCCGGTGCCCACCCTGGGTGAGCTGCCGCCGCCGGAGTCGCTGCGACCGTGCTGCGCTTTTGGTTACGACCTGCACGTGCGCGCGGTGGGCATCCCGATTCCGGTATACCAGATTGGCAATGTGCTGACTCTGGATACGCTGGGCAAGCACCATTACAACGACAGCGCGTTCGGGGCGGTGAAAAACCTGCTGGGGCTCAGCGAGGAGCAGAACGGGCTCATCTATACCCGTCGCGGCGGGTTTATTGATATCGCCCATGTGCGCGATACGGCGGACTACACCTTCTATCTGTTCAATCGTATTGCGCCGACGCTGGGCCAGGCGGGGCGGATCTTCTACAGTGAAGAGCTGGGCGTACGCCGCGTTCAGCTGAATGCCTTTACGCCGCCGGCGGGCGTCAGGCAGCGCTATCAGCTGGCCGCCTGGCTGGCGGGTCATCTGGCCTTCGAAATTGCCCAATGGCATGAGATTGCCCAGTGGTATGGCTTCCAGTCGGTCCCCGGGTTTTCTGAGGAGATCTCCGCTTTTTCGCCAGAGGATCTCTACTCCAATTTACTCGGCGCCAGGCTGGCGATTAACGTGATCCTCAGCGGCCACGGTGGTTCGCTGGAAGACTATAACCAGGCCATGGATGCGGCGCTGAAACAGGCGCTGACCCGACTGATGGTGGCGACGCGAGGGGAGACGGAAGCGATGTTTCAGCGGATCGACGGCGACTGGTGGAACAGTCACCGGCGGGTGCCGGATAAGTTTCTGGTGCTGAAGCGTAACTATGATCTGCAGGGGAATCGGCTGCCGACGCCGGTCCCTTTCGAAACCCTGCCGCCGTATCGCCTGACCATGCCGGAGCAGGTTGGGGGGTTCCGCTTACGCGACCTCGGCGAACTGCAGATCTACCCAGGGCATGATATGCAGGCGCTGCCGGTTCCCGCGCAATACTATGGCGCCGGCGCGTTCCAGGCGCTGGCGGATAGCGCACGTGAGGCGGATAAGACCCAGCTGGCACGAATTGAAAAATAGCCATAAAGGCTCAGGGCGAGCGCCCTGAGCCAGTGAGTTAGCGGAAGTCGACCCAGCAGGCGCCGTTGTCGGCAGACCGTACACAGTTTTCCACCCAGCGCACGCCGAACGCGCCGGCGCGAGCGTCCGGATACCAGAAGTCGGCCAGCAGCGCTTCGTCGCGACGGTCGGCGGCATCCATGGCGATGGCGAAACGGCGATAGAGATTCGACCATGCCTCAAACAGTCCCTCCGGATGGCCGCCGCCGATGCGGTCATCCTGACGCGCCAGCGGATCGAGATAGTCCATGCCGCGCTCGAGGATACGCACCGGCTCGCCCTGGATTTCATAGCGCAGCTGGTTGGGCTGTTCATCCCACCATTCGAGACTGGCTTTTTCACCGACGATACGCACCTTTTGTCCGTGCATGGAGCCGCAGTTAACGGCGGAGCTCCACAGCGAGCCAACGGCGCCGTTGTCATACTCCATCAGCACATGGGCGTTATCTTCCAGCGGCGCGCGGCTTTTGACGAAGCTTTGTCTGGCGCACATCAGCCGGGTGATGTTCAGCTGCGGAGCCATGGTTTCAACCAGAAACAGCGGATGAGTGGCCAGGTCGCCCAGAACATAGCTGGGGCCGACAAAGCGAGGATCGACCCGCCAACGCGTACTGGCGTTTTCCAGCTCCACCGGCTGGGCGTGAAAACCGTGGGCAAACTGCATATTGACGATACGGATGTCGCCCAGCAGCCCGTCGGCGATCATCTGTCGGGCCTGCAGGATCAGCTGGTGGCCGGCATAGCCGTAGGTCACCCCGATGATCTTCTGCTGCCGCTGGCTGAGCGCCACCAGTTCGTCAGCTTCCTCGCTGCTGAAGCACAGCGGCTTTTCGCACACCACGTGCAGCCCAGCCTCCAGCGCCGCCCGGCAGATGGCATAATGGGTGTTATTTGGTGTAGCAATCGACACCGCCTGAATGCCGTCCGGACGCTCCGCTTCACCGCGGAACAGGCTCTGGTAGTCGGCGTAACAGCGGTCGGGATCCACCCCCAGCTGTTGGCCGAACTGGCGTCCGCGTTCGGCATCAATATCAAAGGCGCCGGCCAGCAGCGTAAAGGTGTTATCACGCAGCGCCGCTGAGCGGTGAATATAGCCGATCTGGCTGCTGCCGCCGCCGCCGACCATGCCCCAGCGCAGGGTGCGATCGAGAGGTTTTAAACCGTTAATCATGTTGCGTCTCCTGTCAGAATCCCACGTCGCGCAGATAGCGCAGACTTTCCGTGACCGCCTGCAGGCTGCCTGCGGCATGGCGCGGGTCGCGCTCTTGTTCAATGGTTATCCAGCCCTGATATCCTCGGCGGGCGAGAAAGTCTTTGATGGCCGGATAGTCAATGGCGCCGCTGCCGAGCGGGCACATTACCCCTTCGGCGCAGGCGGTGAAAAAGTCGATGCCCTCGGCGATGGCGCGCTGGTAAACCTGCGGATCCACATCCTTGAAGTGCAGGTAGTCGAGTCGTGCGTAATAGCGATCCAGCCAGTCGAGCGGATCCATACCGGCGTAGTAGAGATGCCCGGTATCCAGACACAATCCCGCGACGTCGTGTGGAATATCGTTCGCCAGCCGCTCGATTTCATCCGCAAATTCGATGCAGCCCCCGGCGTGGGGATGGATAACCGCCCGCACACCGTACTCCTGCCAGGCGAGGGTGCTGAGGGCGGTAATGTGCGCCATCATGCGCTGCCAGTCTTTGTCATCAAGACGTGGAGCGAGCGCGCCGCGCCCGGCAAAGCGCGCCCGTTCAGGGTTGCCGAAATCAATAATTACCAGGTAAGGCGGCTGAACAGGATGCCCTGGCGTGGGTTCGGCGGCCGGAACCTGCGACAGATTGCGGCAGATCTGATGGGTCAGCGCCACCAGGGTGGGGAAATGGGCCTCGCTGACCAGATCGTCAAAGATCGTACCGGCCACCAGCGACAACTGATGCTGCTCCAGCGCCGCGCGCAGGCTGGCCGGGTCGGTGGGCAGGTAGCCCCAGGGCCCCAGCTCAATGCTGCGATAGCCGGCCTGCGCCGCCTCCTTCAGCACGGTAGCCCAGGTGGGAAGGTCAGGGTTTTTCGGGTCATCCACGCCCCAGCTGCAGGGGGCATTGGCGATTGAGAGTGTCATGTTGGCTTCCTTTTTACACAGGGGATGCCGCTGAGTATTGAATAAATATTTCATTCTCAACAATGATGGAATGATGATTTTTTGATGGCCATCATGCTTTGTATTGATGGAGTTTTTGATAGTTTTTTATCAAATTGAGGGCGGGCGCGGTCTGCCCGTTAACTGGCCCCGGCGGCGGCGGGGCCGGGAGTTTACATATTTTCTTTGGTGATGATATCGAAAGGCTGAGGGAGAGAAATCACCTCGCTCGGCGAGCGCGAAACTGCGTCCGTTATGGTGCGTAGCGTGGCGGCGGCAAACGCCTCCAGCCGGTGGTTAAGCATGATGTCGATGGTGCCATCGATCAGGGCCAGTTCACTGTCGTTTAGCGGGCCGTGACAGACCAGAGTGATCGCCTGCTGACGGCCGCTGTCGCGCAGCGCCTCGACAATGCCTTCGACGCCGCCGCAGGGGGCATAGATCGCCTGCAGGGCCGGGTACTGACTCAGCATCTGCTCCGTCACGCTCCTGGCGATATCCGCCCGTTCATGGCTGCGAACCGGCTCCAGGATCTGCTGCCCCATGCCTTGTTCACGCAGGCAGGAGCGGAAGCTGATCTCACAGCTTTCCTGACAGGTAAAACGATTGTCGCCAATGATAATGCCAATTTCGCCATTACCCCGACATAAGCGCTCAATAAACCAGGCCGCAGTGCGCCCGGCTTTTTGATTATCGAGGCCGATATATCCGCTGCGCTGAGGGACCGACAGATCCGAAAGCAGGGTGAACACGCGAACGCCACGGGCGGCAGCCCGGGCCACCGCGTGGCGAATCAGCGGGTGGTCCAGCGCCACCAGGCCTAACACGTCCACTTCGTCACTTAGCCGGTGAATGGCCTGAGCCATCGCTTCCACCGCATCGATGGCAAAATGCAGTATCACCGGCACCTGGCCCGCCGGTAGCCATGGGGCGGCCTCTCGCGTCAGCGCCTGGGCCAGCGGCAGGTAGAAGGAGTGGGTCTCTTGCAGCAGAATAAACCCCATTCTGACCGTGAGCGGCGCTTTGCCCGCCGCCAGGCGATAGTGGGGCTGCTCGAGGGTAAACCCCAGTCGTCGTGCCGCCTCCAGTACGCTCAATGCCGTGGACTCCTTCACCGCCGCACGCTTGTTGAGCACCCGGTCGACGGTGGCAATACCGACGTTGGCTTCACGTGCGATATCGGCAAGCGTGATTTTAGTAGCGGATCTTTTCACTGTGATGGCCGTTTGTGATGAGAGTTATGATAGAAACTATCACGATTAGTCTGGGCATAAAAGCCGCAATGCGGGCATCCTGGACAAAGCCAATACGCAGCCAACGGGCGAAAAGACCGATAGACACACTCTGTGATCAAAAGCGACTACCAGTTCTGGTATTGCTGCTATGCTGTTGAAATAGAATTAATAAAAAAGACATTATCGCATCCAGACGGTTAAACCACGCGCAAAGTCGCCTCGGGTGGGCGTCGCTGCGTGCAGAACCGACTATACTTGCCGCGCACGCGCGTCATTAAGGCTATTCGGTTTCTTTGTTATCACTTTATACCAGCGTCAGGGACGCATATCGTTATGTGTCGCTTCTGCGCCGGGAATTGGTCGGTTTGGGGCCTGTATGTTATTAAAAGAACTGGCTGTTTTTGATGTATTAAGCACCCCGATATGGGTAGTCCATCCTTTTACTGAAAGTGTGGTCTATGCCAATCCGGCTTCCCGGACATTGAGCGGCGATATGTCGCTGAAGGAGATGCGTAACGGTATCTATTCGACCTGTCCTGAAACGCAGTTACAACATTATCTTCGCTATCTCGATACGATGACCGAGATATTTGAAGTCTGGACGTTACAGACGGGCAAGGGCCTGCAGTCGGTATATTGTAAAACCACCCTGGTCGACACCGACGACAGCGGTACCTTATTGCTGTTTGAAGCCGTGAAGCTGCTGGCGCAAAATCAATCCATTCATACCGGCTCCCGCCGTTATCAGCGACGCAACAATGGTTTTTTTGCCCGTTTTTTTATGACCAATACCGCGCCGATGCTATTGATCGATCCCAGTAAGGATGGTCGAATTGTCGATGCCAATATTGCGGCGCTGCGTTTTTATCATTATTCCGATGAGGAAATGCGCAATAAACATACCTGGCAAATTAATACCCTTGGTCGGGATGTGATCCCCATCATGAATAATATTGCCAATATGCCAGGCGGGCATAAACCGCTTAATTTTACGCATATTTTAGCCGACGGTACGCTGCGCCATGTCCAAACCTATGCCGGGCCCGTAGTGCTTTATAATATTCGACTGATGTTGTGCATTATTCACGATATCACCGAGGAAGTGCATCTGAAAAAAGAGCTGGAATTCTCTGCCGCCCACGATCCGCTCACCGGATTGCTTAATCGCCGTGAATTTTATCGCCTCGTCGAGGCGCCGTCATTTATCGCGCAAGGCTTTTGTCTGCTGTTAATCGATATCGATCATTTCAAGAGCATTAATGATATTCACGGTCATCAAAAAGGGGATGAAGTCCTGCTGGTGATCTCCCGCATTCTGGAAACGTCGGGGGATCGCGAAGATAAAATTTATCGCTGGGGGGGAGAAGAGTTTCTGCTCTTTTTACCCCATTCGCCGATAGCGCGCGCCCTGATACTGGCGGAAGGGATCCGCCAGGCGGTCAGCGAGTATCAGACGCTGTCGGTGACGGTGAGCATCGGCGTGGCCGAACACCATGACGGGGAAGCGATTGATCAGCTTTTTTCCCGCGTCGATAAAGCGCTGTATGTGGCCAAAAATGGTGGGCGCAACCGGGTCTCGCGCCTGCCGTTTGAAAATGTGGAACTGCTGCATAGCCGCGGAGGAGCGGCCTGACCAGCCCGATGCTTTTTCTCCCCGCCGGACGCGCAGGCTGACTCACCGACTATACTGAGTGAACGCCAGCCTGCTGATTTAGGTGGCAATATTGTTAGCCTGTCGCTGAGGTGGCAAACGACATATGGTGCGTCTTTTCGTTCTCCTGTCGGTACTTTCGCTTTCCGCGCCAGCGACGCTGGCGGCGAACGGCCACGCCATCAAACAGCGTGCCGATGCCGTATTGACTCTGATGAGCTATACCGTCGTCCCTGACGTGACCGCCAGCGATCTCAACATTGGTTCCGGCAGCAACGACAAACATAATCTGGCCATCACCCAGTTTGGCGGCGGGGCAACCCTCAGCGAGTCGTTTCCTCTGTACCTTGAAGGTACGATGGGTTACAGCCGCTACGACCCGCGCTTTGTGGTCAGCAATGGCGAACAGACGCGGAATGTGCCGACCAAATGGAACAGTCTGACCACCACCGGCGGCGTCGGTTGGGATTTTTCGCTGCACCGGGACAGCCTCGGAGGCAACCTGGTGCTGCGGCCGATCGTCAATGTGATGCTCGGTACCCTGGCCAGCGATGCGCGTATTGGCAGCTGGGCAATTGAGCGAAAAACCAACGCCGATCTGCAATTTCTCGACGGCGGTCGGTTCAACGCCTGGGGGCTGGGCGGGGCACTGATGCTGGATTACGAACGCTTCTCTGCCACCCAGGATATTGATGCCGAACTGCGTTACTCCTATATGCATCTGCAAAGTTTCGGCAGTAGCGCCGAGGTGGTGCAGGGCGAGGCCAGCGCGGAGAATCTCGGCCTGTATCTGCGCCGCCGCGCGCCGATAGCCGACTGGACGCTGCTGGGCAACCCGCTGCGTTATGTGCTGGAGGGGGCGCATACTGAATTTCTCGGCGAGCAGCGAGGGGCGCTGGGCTTTACCGGTTTGACCTCCCTGGGGGTTGGCCTCGAGCTGGACAGCAGTAAATACCCGGTCTTTATCACCCGCACCCGACTGGTGGCGCGCTATATGTTCGGCAATAACACCACGGGCTATGGCGTAGGCCTGGCAATGAGTTTTTGATGACCTAAATTCTGGTGCCAGGCAATTCAAAGGCCCTCCGGGAGAGGGTCTGGAGGCGTGCCAGCGTCGCAACGATGACCGAACGGTTCCCTCTCCCTTTGGGAGAGGGCCAGGGTGAGGGTCAATCCTGACACCACACCCGCTCGCCATTCACCCACGTCTCGCTGATATTGCGTTCATCTCCCAGGGTCATCAGCACGAACAACTGCTCATAAATGTCATGGCAGCGGCCTGTGCGCAGACGCTGCAGCGGGGTGACCGCCGGGTCAATCACCACAAAATCTGCCTCTTTGCCCGGCTGAAAATTGCCAATTTTATCCTCCAGCCGCAGGGCGCGCGCCCCGCCGAGGGTGGCGTGATAGAAGGCCTCGCTGGCGCGCAGGCGATAGCTCTGCAGTTGTCCTACCTTGTAGGCCTCGCCCAGCGTCCGCAGCATGCTGAAGGTGGTGCCAGCCCCGACGTCGCTGCCAATGCCCATCCGCACCTGGTGCTGCCAGCAGGCGGGCAGGCGGAACAGTCCGCTGCCGAGAAACAGATTCGAGGTCGGACAGAAGGCAACGGCGGACCCGGTGTCATGCAGGCACTGCCACTCGGCATCATCGAGATGGATCCCGTGAGCAAATACGCTGCGTTCGCCGGTGAGCTGATAGTGATGATAGACATCCAGATAGCGCGCATGCTCAGGCCACAGCTGTTTAACCCAGGCGATCTCCTCGCGGTTTTCACTGAGATGTGTCTGCAGCCAGGTGTCGGGAAACTCAGTCCGCAGGCGCTGCACGGCCTCCAGCAACTCCGTTGTCGAGGTAGGGGCAAAGCGCGGGGTGATGGCATAGCCCAGCCTCCCGCGCTGATGCCAGCGGAGGATTAACTCCCGGGTCTGCTCGTAGCTCTCCCCGGCGGTTTCGCACAGATAATCCGGCACATGGCGATCCATCATCACTTTGCCGGCGATCAGCCGCATATTCAGACGCAGCGCCTCGCTGAACAGCGCCTCGGCCGAAGCCGGGTGCAGTGTACAAAACACCAGCGCGGTGGTGGTGCCATGGCTAATCAGCTGGTTAACAAAAAACTGCGCTATCTCCTGCGCGTAATCCGCATCGGCAAACTGGCTCTCCACCGGGAAGGTGTAGGTGGTGAGCCACTCCAGCAGCTGTTCACCAAAGGCGCCGATCATTTCAGTCTGCGGATAGTGAATGTGGGTATCGACAAACCCGGGCAGCAGCAGCTTGCCTCGCTGATCGACATAACCCTTCAGTGGATGCAGAAAGGCTTCGCCCTCCTGCCATGGCAGCAGCGCGATAATTTTCCCGTCCCGCAAGAACAACAGGCCATCATCGAGATAACGGGCCTGAGCAGCCACCTCATCCGGGGTCTCTGCCATGCCGGCAATATCAAAAAATGCACCGCGTACCGCGGTCTGGTAATCCATCATCGAACCTGCCTTCTCTTAACGCCTGGGAATAGTGATAAACAGCAAGATTGGTGCCAGTTTTCAGCCTGCCGCGGCCAGACGCCGCGGCAGGTGGGGAGGGTTACTCTTTTTGCGCTACCGCGCCGGAATGAAAGGCTGCGGTCGCCTGTGCTTCACGCTCGTCGCGGGCCAGCCAGCGGTAGAGGGTGGCGCCGAGGAAGACCCCGATAAACCAGCTAAAGTTCGCCACTTCATGCAGGGCCGGAATAAAGCTGATGATCAGCCCCAGGCCCACCGACGGCAGCAGGGCGGCAATCGCTTTCGGGTTAAAGCCGTTGCGGTACCAGTATTTGCCCTTCGGCGTATCGTCAAACAGATCGTCCACCGACACCCGGCCGCGTTTGATCAGGTAGAAGTCGGCGATCAGAATGCCAAACAGCGGGCCAATAAAGGCGCCCAGTACGTCGAGGGTATAGTGGATCAGCTCCGGCGAGTTAAACAGATTCCACGGCGTCAGAAGTATCGATCCCACCGCGGCAATCATCCCGCCGGTACGGAAGCTGATTTTCTGTGGCGCGCAGTTGGAAAAATCGAAGGCCGGAGAGACGAAGTTAGCCACGATATTAATGCCGATGGTGGCGGTAATCATGGTCAGCAGGCCAATGGCCACCGCCAGATCGTTACCCACGCGGCTGACGGTTTCGATCGGGTCAGTGATCATTTTGCCGAACAGCGACTGGGTGCCGGAGACAATCACCACGGTCACCACCGAGAACAGCAGGAAGTTAAACGGCAGACCCCAGCGGTTACCGCGGCGGATCTCGCCCATGCTTTTGCCGTAGCGGGAAAAGTCACCGAAGTTAAGCAGCGGCCCGGAGAAGTAGGAGACCACCAGCGCCGTGGCGGTGATCATCTGCCAGGTCTGCTCGCCGGCGCTCAGGGATTTGCTGGCGAGGGTAAAGGAGATCCCATCCAGACCGGTCTTGTATACAATCCAGCCGGCCAGCGCCAGCATCACCACATAAACTGCCGGACCGGCGATATCGATAAAGCGTTTGATGGCGTTCATGCCATGCCAGAACACCATCGCCTGCAGCAGCCACATGGTGGCGAAGCACAGCCAGCCGAGCGTTGACAGCCCGAGAAAGCTGCTGCTGGTCAGCGAGGCAAGGGAGGGCCAGAACTTGAGCAGAACCAGCATCAGGGCATTCGCCGCCAGATAGGTTTGAATACCGTACCAGGCGAACGCGATCAGCCCGCGGATCACCGCCGGGATATTGGCGCCGAAGACGCCAAACGCCTGACGGCAGATAACGGCGTATGGCACCCCGGCCATCTGGCTCGGCTTCGCCACCAGGTTAGCGCACAGCTGCACAATACAGATGCCGACCAGCAGGCAGAGCAGAACCTGCCAGCTGGCCAGTCCAAGCGTAAAGAAGCTCGCCGCTACTACGTAGCCGCCCATGCTGTGCACGTCCGACATCCAGAATGAAAAAATATTGTACCAGCTCCAGTTCTGGTCGCGGGTGGGCGCCAGATCCTCATTACATAGCCGCGGACTGTAGCTGGCGGCCGCCTCGTGAGTCTTCTTCTGCTGCGTGTGGGATGAATGTGGCATGAAACCTGCTCCTCTGAATGAAAACCCTGTGAAATGGATTGCTGAGGCTATTGCAGGATCCAGGCCAGAATGATGAATCTTGTATACAAAAAATAAATTTTATGTATACGATCTGCTATCGATAAGTGAAACCGGAGTGGGTTAATGAATAATGAACATCGTCTCCAGGCCGCGCCAGCGCTGCAGGACAAGGACGAAAGCATTTACCAGGCGCTGATGACGGCCATCGTCGAACATCAGTTGCCGCCGGGCAGCAAACTGCCGGAAGAGGCGCTGGCGGAGGTGTTCGCCGTGAGTCGCACCGGCATCAGAAAGGTGCTGCAACGACTCGCCGCTGTGCAACTGGTCACCTTAACGCCCAAACGTGGTGCACACGTCACCAGCCCGAGCGTGGAAGAGTCCCAGGCGATCTTTCGTACCCGGGCGCTGCTTGAGGTCGCTAATCTGCCGGATGTGATCGCGCGCTGCCAGCCGCCGCATCTGGCGGCGCTGGAGAACATTATTCAGCGTGAACAGCAGGCCCATGAGGCGCACGACGGCCCGGCGGCGATCCGCCACTCCGCTGACTTTCATATTCAGCTGCAGGCTATCTCCGGCAACCCGGTGCTCACCGAGATGGTGACCCGCCTCAGCCAGCGCTCCTCTTTAGTGATTGCCGCCTGGGGCGCTCCCTGGCGACAGGGCTGCCGTTGCGACGATCACCAGCAGCTGGTGGGTTTGCTACGGGATAAAGCCCTGCAGCCGCTCAGCGAGGCGCTGATGCACCATTTTGATCATATTGTCGCCAGCCTGTGCTTCGAGCGCGATGGCGTCAGCCTGCCCGATTTTTCCCGGCTGTTCGCCGGCCACAAGGAGCCGTGATGTCTGCCATATGTATACAAGTGATCAACCCCAACACCAGCCTGGCGATGACTGAAACGATAGGCGCCGCCGCGCGTGCGGTCGCTGCGCCGGGTACCGAGATCCTTGCGGTCTGTCCCCGCGCCGGGGTGCCGTCAATTGAGGGCCACTTTGACGAAGCTATCGCCGCGGTCGGCGTGCTGGAGCAGATCAAGGCCGGACGCGAGCAGGGGGTGGATGGGCATGTGATCGCCTGCTTCGGCGACCCGGGGCTGCTGGCGGCGCGGGAGCTGGCCCAGGGGCCGGTGATCGGCATTGCGGAAGCCGCGATGCATATGGCGACGATGGTCGCCACTCGTTTCTCCATTGTGACCACGCTGCCGCGCACGCTGATCATCGCCCGTCATTTGCTGCACCAGTACGGATTTCATCAACACTGCGCGGCGCTGCACGCCATTGATTTGCCGGTGCTGGCGCTGGAAGACGGCAGCGGCCTGGCGCAGGAGAAAGTGCGTGAGCGCTGCATTCGCGCGCTGAAAGAGGACGGCAGCGGGGCGATTGTCCTTGGCTGCGGTGGCATGGCGACCCTGGCGCAGGAGCTGACCCGCGAGCTGCGGGTGCCAGTGATCGATGGCGTCAGCGCGGCGGTGAAGATGGTGGAGTCACTGGTCGCGCTGGGCCTGGCGACCAGCAAGCACGGGGACTTAGCGTTCCCGGAGAGAAAAGCGTTAAGCGGACAGTTTCAGTCGTTAAATCCATTTTAAAAGGGGCAGGAGATGGGAGAGAACCAGGAACACTATCCTCGCGATCTGCGAGGTTATGCAGGGCAGCCACCGCACGCGCGCTGGCCGGGCGGGGCGCGGATCGCGGTGCAGTTCGTCCTCAACTATGAGGAAGGCGCGGAGAATCACGTCCTGCATGGCGATGCGGGTTCGGAACAGTTCCTGTCCGATATTATCGGCGCCGCCAGCTACCCGGCACGCCATATGTCGATGGACTCACTCTATGAGTACGGCAGCCGGGCTGGGTTCTGGCGCATTCATCGTGAGTTCAGCCAGCGCGGGCTGCCGCTGACGGTCTTCGGCGTGGCGATGGCGCTGGCGCGGCACCCGGAGATTGTGGCGGCGATCAAGGCCGCGGATTACGATGTGGTCAGCCACGGCTGGCGCTGGATCCACTATCAGCACATAGATATTGCCGAGGAGCGCGCGCATCTGCAAAAAGCGGTGCAGATGTTGACCGACCTGTTCGGCAAACCGCCCACCGGCTGGTATACCGGCCGCGACAGCCCCAACACCCGCCAACTGGTGGTGGAGCACGGCGGCTTTGACTACGACAGCGATTATTACGGCGATGATTTACCTTTCTGGAGCGAAGTGGCCTGCAGCGACGGCAGCCAGCGGCCGCACCTGATCGTGCCTTATACCCTCGACGCCAACGACATGCGCTTTGCCACCGCCCAGGGGTTCAACACCGCGGAGCAGTTTTATACCTATCTGAAAGACAGCTTTGACGTGCTGTACGCCGAGGGAGAAACCGCGCCGAAGATGATGTCCGTGGGGATGCACTGCCGGCTGCTTGGGCGTCCGGGCCGTTTCCGTGCGCTGCAGCGTTTCCTTGACTATATCCAGCAGCACGACAAGGTGTGGGTCTGCACCCGGCAGCAAATTGCCGACCACTGGCGCGAAACCCATCCGTATCGCGGGTAGCTTGCTGCCACTCATCTGGCCCTCTCCACAGGGAGAGGGTCCCGCCCGGTCGCGTCTGTTGAACCGGTTCACCAGGATGTATTTTGATTATTGAATGAGCATGGCGAGGAGTACCAGGCACAGCAGCAGCACATAGATGCGTGCATACCATACATCAGGTACCGCAGGGATTGCCCGGCGGCTAAACACTATCCCGGCCCAGCCGGTCAGGACGAGCAGGCCTAAAATTTTCAGGCTGATAAACCCCAGAAATCCGCTCAGCGGAATGCTGTGCCAGCCAATGACGGCATAGGTCACAGCCCCGCATAGCGCCACGGGCAAAGAAAGCGGGTTGGATGCGCTAACGCACTCCTGCATCTCATACCCGTGTCGCCGTAGCAGGGGCACCGTCATGACGCTGCCGCCCACGCCCAGCAATGCGGCAATCATACCGATAACCATACCGCCGCCAGTGACTACTGGCAGGGACAGCCGACGCCGAGCGCTGCCCCTGAAAAAACCTTTGCGCAACAAACAATCGCTGATGGTTGCCAGCATATAGAGAATAAACAGCGCGCGAACGATCTTCTCGCTCAATATCCCCGCCAGACAGGAGCCGACCACCGCCCCAATGGCAATAAACCATAACAAAGGAAACAGCGTCTGCGCGGCAAGCTTGCCCGCCCGCCAGTTTCGATAGCTGACCCAGCCGGCGTTAAATATCATCACCGCCGTTGAGGTAGCCACCGCGACATGCATGGCGTTTCCCGTAAGTTCCGGCTGCCGAAGCATCAGTTGATAGACAAAGGGCACCACCACAAAGCCGCCCCCGAAGCCGAACAGGACTGTGGTAATGCCGGTCGTAAAGCCAGCCAGCGCAATAATAACGATATCATTCAAGAAAATATCCCCGACCTGAAAATGAGCGAGCAGCTTATACCGGTCGCGTACGGCTTCCCATTTGCGTAGCGCTCAATTACCTTTGTAAATCGGTCAGAGGGGGGCAGGTGTGCGCAACGTAAAAATTGACGAGGTCGATCGGCTCGATCGCGAAGTGGTGGCGTTAGGCAATGACTATGCGCAAGGGTATATACTGCCACCGCACCAGCATCGTCGCGCACAGCTGCTGTATGGCGCGACCGGACTGATGTATGTCACCACTCAGGACGGAGAATGGGTGGTTCCTCCGCAACATGCTGTCTGGATCCCTCCTGAAACCGTGCACGCCGTCAGATTTGTGGGGGTGACCACGCGTAGCTTATATATTGAGCCAGATTATGTGGCCGCTTTCATTAAACACCGTCGTTGCGAAGTGATCAGCGTCTCGCCGCTGTTGCGCCAGCTACTGCTTGAGGCTGTGGATTTACCACCGTTGTACGACAGCCCACGCGATCGCACGCTGATACAGTTGATGTTGCTGGAACTGGCCGCCATGCCGGTCCGCGAATTTGACATTCCGTTGCCGCAGCATCCGGCGCTGCTGGCGCTTTGTCAGGCTTTTTTGCTTAACCCCTCTATCCATGATCCTGCGGCACGCTGGGCCAGGGCGCTGTTTATGAGCCAGAGCACCTTTCGCCGGCATTTCCTGAAGCAGTTGGGCCTGTCATTTTCCGCCTGGCGTCAGCGAGCCTGCGTGGTGAGCGCCCTGGCATGGTTGATAGCAGGAAAACCGGTGAACGAAGTGGCATTATCTCTTGGATACGATAATGCGTCCTCTTTCGCCACCATGTTCCGCCGCGTGACCGGGCAGCCGCCATCGTTTTATCACCCAGCCTGATGCGTTGGGGAAGGGGACTCCGGCAGCATGTGTCGGAAATGAATGTCGCTTTTATGGCGTTGCTATGCGCTAACGTAGTCATAAGACAGACAATCCGGGAATGCCTGGCTTGCGTCTTCAGGTACCCCTACATTTAGTGGTGGCTACATCCAGGCGGTTTATCTATTCTGCCTGTAACCGTGAGAAGACCGGAGTCTCTCTTTGTGAACCATCTTATCGTTGAAAAAATCATCATCATCTTTCTTCTCATCCTGTGGGGATTCGATACATTCAGAACCAGGAAAAGAAAACGTTATGATCCCGCCATTGAAGCCGCTGATGCCAGCGAACGCCATCAATGGCGCTATCTGAGATGGGGGTTTCGGATCATACAGGTGATAGCGGGAGTGTATATCGTCGTGCAGCTGATTCAGGTTTTACTGAGATAGAGGCCGCCGGCAGGGCGACGGGAGAAAACATCCGGCTGACCAGAATGAGGTCAGACAATAGCGGTTTTCACGTCGGCAAAGGGGAATGTCCGCTCTGTGCCAGGAGCGGACATTCATATCTGAGTACTGAGAGCCTTAAGCCGCTTTGCTAATGAAGACAGGCGATCTGCGTCCAGCACGCAATGCGACTTCCCCATCTCACTCAGCGCTGAAACTCACCAAAACCAACGTCGCCTGGGTTCTTGCCAGGCTCCCTGCCACAGGTCAAAACGTGTGAGTGGTTCAAGTTTTTTTAGAACTGCAGATTCACCCGCGGATGAGAGACTTCGCTCCGAAATGGAAATACCGAAAAGGCCTTCAGCGACCGGGAATATTTCACATTCTGGTGTCAGCGATCCCAATGCTTTTTCTATCTTGTTACGTTCTGCTTTGATAATTAACTGAAGTCCCATCAGCTCTTAAACTCCACCATGGCTATCTGCTCAAGTGCTTGCCTGATCTGGGCCTGAACCTGATCTGGGATGGATTGCCCTCTGATGTCATAGACGACCCGGCAAGTTTGAATGTGCGGTGGAAGCTGCGATAGCCCCCAGCTTATTCTGGCAATATTGTATGCAATACTGAGTTTTATCGATTCCGGTGATGCCAGAGCGTGGTTGGCCACAAGGAGAAATTCGCCGCGTTCTTCATTTATAAACTCTGGGGTAAACATTACGTATCCCTTTCATTGGCTTCGCCAACTTCTGGCAATTAAATGCCTTTTCATCTTAGCATGAATCCTGTTCGAGTCACGATGTCCGCTGTTCGCTCATAGCAGACCTTCAACTCAGGTAGCTTGTCCGCTCTGTGCCAGGAGCGGACCCGATGGCAAGCTCACCGAGCATGACATTATGCTTGCGCTGCTTTGTAACGTGCTTCCAGCTTATCCAAAAAGCCAAAAAGTACTTGATTCATTTCACTGTAATCGTGTGCCCGGAGCGCTTCCGGCGTGTCAACGAAACGATATTCTGCTGCACGGCTCAGGTCTTTCTCAGAATGAGCGATCAGCCGTTCTACAACGTCCAATGTGAGCTCCATGTGGCACTGGAAACCAAAGACGCGGTCTGAATAGGCAACAATCTGCCGCGGACAGCCTTCGCTGTAAGCAATAATTTTAGCCCCCGGCGTCAAACCTGGCATATCGTTATGCCAGTGACCCACTTCCAGTGTTTTCCCAAAGTGAGAGAACATCTCATCCTTCCTGCCGTCTTCGGTCAATGTGATCGGGAATTTACCAATCTCTTTTTCCGGGCTATGAGAGAACGGCGCGCCCAGCGCTTCACCGATTAGCTGTGAACCCAGGCAGATACCGATCACCGCCTTACCGGTTTTAACCGCGGAAGCAATCAGCGCCTGTTCCGCTTTAGCATTAAAGTGCGGGCACGCTTCAAGCGTTGTGTCCGGATCTTGCGGACCGCCCATAACGATAAGAAAATCGATGCCTACGGCGTCATCAGGTAGCCGATCGCCTGCATAGACGCGTGAGTAAGTTACATCATAACCCTGGTTTATTGCCCAGGTTTCATATGCGCCCGGGGCTTCAAAACTTTCATGTACGATAAAGTGTACGCGCATGAGGATAAGCTCCTGTAATATCTTTGATGATCAGAATGATAAGTCACGCACCCATTGCCTAAGGCTCTACTCCGGGTGGTTCCAGTTTCGATATGATAATGGCAGGGGCTAAATCTGAAATGCCAGGTAGTATAGATAAAGCGCCAAGACATGATGAAGCCACAGGCTGGTCCAGTACTGCGATAAGCTATCAACGCGGCGAGGTAGATCCTCCCCATCATCATGTTGAGGGGCAGCTACTCTTCGCCACCAGAGGGGTTATGCTGGTGCAAACAGAGAGTGACCGTTGGGTGATCCCTCCTCAGAGGGCATTATGGCTACCGCCTTTGCATATCCATAGTTACCATCTGCTTTCACAAACCGATCTCAGGGCGATCTATTTCAGCAGTAGCCTTATTGCAGAATGTACGAGCTTTACGAAGAGTCAGCAGGTACATGTGATCACGGCTACGCCGTTAGTCAAAGAACTTATCGCTGGGCTGTTCAGTGAGGACTACGCCAGACCGAGTCAACGGAAGATAGCTTTGTTGCTTCTGGAAATTCTCAGCGAGGCTCCACCTTTAACGATGGCGCTTCCCATGCCGAATGATGAGCGATTATTCAGCGCGGCCAGATCGCTCCTGGTCAATCAGCGCTGGGAAGCATCGCTGAGCGAGCTGGCTTTTATGTCGGCCATGTCGGAACGGACCTTTTCCCGATTGTTTATGAAGGATACAGGCTTTAGTTTTAGAACATGGAAGCAGAGAGCCAGAATTTGCGCTTCGTTGGATCTTCTCGCGAACGGCGTTCCAATCAAACAGGTCGCTTACCAGCTTGGTTTTTCATGCCCGGCGGCATTTACCGCTGCTTTTCGCTGCATTCTGGGGTCAACGCCACGCGATTTTGTGCCTTAAACCGGGAAACCCTCAAAGCGGTCTTTGAGACTGTCATGGGCATATTACCAGACGCAGAAACCCTGCGAGGGTAGGGGTATCCCGCCTTTGCTGTTGAGAAAGGTAGTTTAATTTGCACCCGACACACTCTCATTGATTAAAGCACGGAGTGGAGATTACTGCGGTCCACAGTTCTGACAAACCGTGAAAGAGAAGGCCTGCGTAAAGAAAAAAGGTGTCGCGATGCGTGATGAAATTACCTTATGACAGACCTTGCGGTGATTTACGGCACCGGGTGGATTCCGGACGCTGTGAGCCGACTCATTGCTACGAAGCCTGATTCTGCTGTACCTCAAGCCATATGATAGCCTGCACAACAATCACATACCGTCCATTAATGCGTCCAGGGGAGTACTCCCGGGCCCTGGACGTCCCCTGTGTGCCAAAAGCGGAAGTAGGCTGAAGATAAATTAGCATTGCTGTTAGTCGTGGGTGCTGCAGATGGGTAGAAATTGATAACTTAGGATGCAAGTTCGTCCCGCTCTTTCTGCAGTTTTCATCGAGGGTATATTCTCCGGAATAATTGTGCCCATATACAAAGATAGTTCCGAATCGGAATGAGTTAATAATCGGTACAGCAGGCGTTGCGCTCGGGCCGACAATGATCGACCACGAAAAGCAGGAAGTATTACTTTGTCAGTAATACGATATCCTCTCAGAAAAGCGAGGTTTCCTTTCTGGCATATTAGCAACCCGGCGCGAACATCGTTTTCATAGATAATATATACTTCTCTCTCAGAAATATGGTCACACAACTCTTCGTCATCAACTGCTACCAAATTACTTGCAGACAGTTCACGAACTGTCTGCCATGTATGCTTATAGGCATCGCCCAGAGCCTGACAACACCAGTCAAAATCTTCGTATGTCGCCACTTGCAAAGTAAGAAATTTATCATTGAATTCAGGGGGTTCAGAAAAAGACGTGGCATATATATACTGGTCGGGAATACCCTGCGGGAAGGACTGGCCTGGCACAAGAATGCGGACATACTGAGCTCTGAGTTGTGACCATTCCTTACTAATGAGTTCTAATGCAGTATGATTTAGGTCAGAATCCATACCTACAATATCAATAAAAGGTTTGTTAATATTTCCGCCCTGATAACGGGGGCCAGTAAGAAATTGCTTTCCATCAATTTTGAGTTTTCGTTGTAAAAAATATTCCTGACATAATCCAGTTTCTCTCCAGGGAAATCGCGCCGAGAAACTTCTGTCCGTACACCTCGATTCCTGCTCTGACAACCATTGTTTTAACCATGAACGTAGAGTAACTTCAGGCACAGGTAGCCTGGCATATTGAGATAGCATGTAAGATAGCATAAAAATATTTTGCCCTTGGATATAAAAATGTTTTTTTAAACAAATCAGAATAGTTCTACTCTCATTTTATTACCAATTATAGCTGGCACGTCCGCTCCTTGCTCAATGCGGACCTTTAGCTCGACAGCTTGTCCGCTCCGCGCCAGAAGCGAACAGTGTTATCAGTGGCCAGTGATAAAACGTCAACCCGTTGCCCTTGCCTTACAGCACCTCAACCACTTCAAATTCTTCTGCGATCAACTCCATATCCTCAGAAAAATGACCTTCAGAGCTGAAAAATCTCTGATGCTCTTTCTTCCAGTATTCAAGGCTTAAATCGCCTTCACCTTCTTTGCGGGCGAACGCTTCAGTCACATCACAAAAACGAACCAGCTGCATCGAAATCAGTCTGATCACGCAAACTGGAACATTCTGGCCATCAAGAATAATGTGATAACTCCCTATCCTCGGAGCAGATTTTTCATGCTGGTAAGAGGCAAAAGATCCGCAAGAGGCCGTTTTTATCCCTTTTTTGATCAGTTCCGCAAGCTCGTTAGCCAGCTCCGGACTGTCACCCATTTGCCAGGCGTCTGCGCCGGGATACTTCTTTTTTATTTCCTCAACCTCAACCATGAAAATCCCTTCGTTATCGTCAATGAAAAGAAATGGCATACCTTTTTTAACATGAGCGGTCCCAACATTATCAGCGTTATCTTTCTTTAGATAGTGTGGTCCGTTCTTCGCTCAAAACAGACCTTAAGCGCATTTAACGCGTGTGCTCTGCGCCAGAAACGGAAGTTAACTTCGAGACGAGCCATAAAGTCGCCTGTCTTATTCAGACTGCCAGTAAAGCGGTGAACCGAACGCGTCCAGGTAGTAATCGATAATCGCCCGCACGTTCAGCGGAGGGTGGCGGGCATTCGGATAGATTGCCGCGATGTGCTGTGGCTCCGTTTTTATGGATGTATCCAGTTCCGGCAGCAGTCCGACCAGCTCGCCGCTCTTCAGCCGGTCTCCAATCAGCCAGTCAGGAAACAGCACAATCCCCATCCCCCCGAGTGCGGCAATCAGCAGGGTTTCCGCATTATTCGATGACATCAGGGGCGAGACGGGATAGTGCACCCATTCCTCTCCGTGCCTGCGCAGCAGCCATTGGTTTGGTCCTGACGAACCGCGATAGACCAGGCATTGATGTCGCGCGAGCTCTTCGGGTGATCCCAGCATGCCGTGCCGGCGGATGTAATCCGGTGACGCGGCAAGATGATAGAACTGCTGGCCAAACACGCGCGCATGAAAGGCGGAATCCGTCAGCACGCCAATCCGGAAAATCACGTCAGCCGGCTCCCGGTGTGGATCGATGTAATCATCCGTCAGCGTAAGCTCAATACTAAGCTTCGGGTATCGCTCCGTCAGGCCGGGTAACGCGGGTGCGACATGGCGCTGTCCAAAGAACACCGGTGCGTTTATGCGGACCATTCCGGAAGGCTCAAGCGTTCTCTCATTGAGTTCCCGCCGCGCCTCTTCCATGCTGCCCGTCATCGCACGCGCATAGCGGATAAAAAGATGGCCGCTTTCCGTCGGAATTATAGCCCGGGTATTGCGGTAAAAAAGCTGCTGCCCGAGCACATCCTCCATCTGATGGATGACGCGTGATACCTGAGAGGCCGATATCCCTTCCCGCCGGGCCACCACCGAGAAATTCTGCGTTTCATAAACGTCTATAAAAATCAGCAGGGCGCGAATACTGATGTTCCCAAGGCCATTCATTAATGCATATCCTGCACAGGTGTTTATCTCATTATGGCATTTTTCTCATCCATGTTAAGTCGTAATCTTCTCCGTCTGGACTTTGGGAGACAGATTGCTATGCAACTAATATTGATTTTTATCGTCATTGCCGGAGGCATGGGACTGTCCATAGAGGCAGGATTGCTCGGGCCACTGGGTGGGGAGGTCGGTGACCTCTGGGCTACCTTCAGCATATTTGGCGTGGGCGCGGCGCTGACCTTCCTGCTGATGCTTTTTTTCAGCCCGCGTAACAGCCCGTCATTCTTTGCGCAACCAGCGTGGCAGCTACTTGGCGGCGTGCTTGGGCCGATTTACGTCATCATCCTGACCGTGGTAACGCCGGCAATTGGCATCGCCATGACTATGATCGGCATCCTGGCAGGCCAGGTGTTCAAGAGCCTGATTATTGATCACTTCGGTCTGCTCGGTACGTCGCGCCGGAAAATTGACAGTAAGCGTATCATTGCGCTGATTTTCATCATTGCAGCGCTGGTTATGGTTGCACAGGGGTAAAGTAACATTATGACTATTATCATGATTCTGCTCGCCGTCGCCGGTGGCGCCATGCTGAGTATCCAGGCGGCTATCAATGGCCAGCTGGGCAGCAAGGTCGGCGTATTTAAAAGCGCGTTCCTGACATTTTCTGTCGGCGCCCTGGTGACGGGGCTGCTGATCTTCTTCTTTGAACCCAAACACCCCCTGACGTTGATGGACGTGCCTAAATGGCAGCTGCTGGGCGCAATGTTTGGCGTACCGTATATCGTCATTATGGTACTGGCCGTCCAGCGTATTGGCGCGGCAGTGGCTACGGTCGCTGTCATTTTTGGCCAGTTAACCATGAGCATGCTGATCGATAACTTCGGCTGGCTGGGCAATGCGTCGATTCCATTCACGATGAGCCGAATCGGCGCCATTATCTGCCTGGGTATCGCGCTGTTCTTCATTTACTCCAGCAGTAAGTCAAAAGCCGCAACGGCGAAAACTCCCCGGCAGCAGGAAAACGCTAACACATAAGCCCGGCCAGTTCAGATGTTACACTGCAATGCCAAAGCTAAGTTCAGATGTCCGGGGCGGGCAACACTCAAATTTCCGCACCTCGCTCATGGCTGATCTTTGGCTCAGTTAGCTGTCTGCTCTGTGCCAGAAGCGGATATCAAGAGCATAGCCAGTGTTAATTTATCGGGAAAAGGGATATTATCCTTAATAGCGTTTTTGGTTCAGAGTGAAGTATTGCACCCATTTCTCAATAATTTGAAGTGAGCTTGTGGTATGAATAATAATCTTTATCGTTTGATTGTTGACTTTCAAGATAATGTCCAGGTGGCTTTAAAGCTAATGCATCGGTCTGGAATTAAAATGCCATCAAGTTGCTATGAGTGGATTGAATCTGATATACCCAATGTTGGTGAGCTAGATGGTGGTGTCAAATATTATAAACATGGGGCTGGATGCAGGGTAGATCTAAACTCCGGGAGCGTAGATTTTGATTTTGGGGGGCGAGGTGAGGTAGGAGGGTTTAATTCTTGGTGGTTGACCAACTTTGCAGGGGAAAATCTAATAGATTACGGATTCAGAAATTTTGATGATGTCTCTGATCATTTAAAAAAGGCCCTAGATGATGGAGAACTGATTTTTCCAGATCATGATCTTTATTATTTTGCTAATGTCCCACATACTTACGCTATAGATACAGATTGCCGCTTCCCTGAGGACAGGCTCCCATGTCGCAATCACGACCGCGTATTAACATTACAAATTCATTATTTCGAAACGGCTGATCTTATGTTTAAAAATTACAATAAGCTCAACACAAAAATGACAAAAAATGGCCATTTGAGTGAGAGAGAAAAATTTGATATGAGAATTTATCTTTCTACATGGTTAGGTTTTTTAGGTGTGGTCTGCGAAGGATTTAAAAGCTTAAATATGCGACTCTTACTCGATAATGAACGCCCTAGAGAATTTAAAAAATTATTACCAATTTCAGATGGCATCGGAAAATTGATGAAAGAACATTCGAACTCACTCAGGATATTTAGAAATAATGTTTTTCATCTTAGAGAAAGTACTGACTTTATACATCATTTTTTTTGATAAGGAAGTTGAGCGTCTTCCATGGGCAGGTGAATTACATAAAGCACTTTCACATTTCTTTTCGCAGTATAGAATTTTTTGCGAAGTGCATTATGTTATTAATGGGCGTAAAGGAGAGAGCAATATGATAAAGAAAAAGGTAACACGCCCTAAGAAAGTTGCTTTGAGATATTAAAGATACATGCTAATGAGTTGAGCCATTCATCTTACCTAAAAACAATGTCTTCTTCTCTTCTTAATCGAGCTTGATGATTTTTCATAGCGTCCGCTTCGTGCCAGGAGCGGACATTGGCTGAATAGATAGAAAGCAGCCATGATGTGTTTTCATTAACGCTGGTTACGTTATAATAGCCTCGATGAAAACGAGAGAACTGGAGTAAAAATGTTTGCTGATTTTGGTATCGTGAATTTCGGGACGTATCTGCTTGGTGCGACACTGATAGTTCTTGCTCCTGGCCCTGAGACCATGTTCGTGATTAAAACAAGCATTACGAGCGGGATCAAACGAGGCTTTGCTGCAATATTTTCCATTCTCATGAGTGACGTACTTCTGGTTCTGCTGGCATGGTGTGGGCTTGCCGCAGTCATAAGCTCAATTCCAGCCTTGTTTAACGCCATTAAATACGCAGGTGCTGCCTATCTTTTCTATCTCGGTGTCCAGACGATACGCGCTATCTTTAAGCCAACTGTCGAAACGAGTCAGGAAAAGAAATCTTCAGCTGATGCTAAGGGGATCATCGGGCGTGGAATGCTTGTTACTCTACTGAATCCAAAGACGCTGCTGTTCTATATCTCTTTCTTCGCCCAGTTCATCAATGTTCAGGCTGAACATTCCTGGATGGCGTTTATCATCCTTGCAGCAGTAATGTTCGCGATTACTCTCGTTTATTTCGGTTTCCTCGTTTTCTGCGGCTCTTATCTGCTAAGCCGTTTGAAAGGCAACCGTAGATTATCAACCATTGGAAACGCGCTGGTAGGTATGTTCTTCATTGGATTTGCAGCGCGACTCGCAAGCGCAACCTCCTAACGAGAAAGCTAAACCGCCTCACGGCGGTTTTTTTACGTTCTTACGCTGGATGGGACGGCCGCTCTTCGCTCAAAGCGGACCTCACGGCGCTTCAGAGGGGCCACGCTTTGTCAGAAATAGCCGTTTAACATGCCGATAAGATGATTCACGCTTGAGCGCTCATCTTCGTTTACGTAGCGCATTAAGCAGCGCCTGTGTGGCATCAGAAGACGTTCCGGATGGCGAACAAACCAGCCCAAATTCACGATGAATAGCCGGCGTCACTGGCACCACGCACAGGTTGCGCAAGGTCTCCGGCAGGGCGGATTCCGGTACCAGCGCGACGCCCATCTCTTCACCGACCAGTTTACAGGCGCTTATCCAGTCGCGAACCGTCACGCGGATATCAGAGAGTTGCAACCCGGCCTTTTCCATCAGGCTTTTGCCATTCACGACACAGCCGCCCGTCGCCAGAACAAAGGGCTGGTCCGCCAGCGCCTTTAGCGTTATGCCATCAGCTTTCGCATGCTGTGCCAACCGATGGCTGGCGGGCAGGACCGCGACCCATGCATCCTGTCCTAGTACCACCTCTGCAAGTCCGGGAACGGGATTCATGACCACCCCAAGTTCAACGGTGTCTGCGGCAAGCCACGCTTCGACTTCTTCGTCAGAGCCTTCCAGCACAACAACGTCAATACCCGGATGCAGGCGCTTAACGTCGCGCAGCAGGCCGGGCAACAAGGTAGACGTCACGGAGGGAAAACTGGCCAGCCGAATGCGCCCGCGGGTGACGTTCCGGCCCCGATCAGCCAGTTCGCGGATAACGTTCAGCTGCGAAAGCATGTTTCTGGCATGTTCCACCACCTGCTCACCCAGGGCGGTAATCCCGATGTATCGTCGCTCACGGGTAAATACCGGAAAGCCCAGAGAAGCCTCCAGCTGGGCAATGGCCTGGCTGGCGCCGGACTGGGTCATGCCTATCTCCTCGGCAGCACGTGAGATATTGCCGGCATCCGCCACGGCTACCAGCAGGCACCAATGTAAAAGATTCATCATGATTATCAGTAGCTCAGCTAATAGTTCTTTTCTATATCATTAATTTTACAGTGCGATCGGCGTTAAATACAGTGTGCTGAGGATCGTGCAGGACGTTGTCCGACGGCTTTACACATTAACGGAGACGAGATGAAACTTTATTACGCGCCAGATACCTGTTCATTATCACCGCACATCGTGCTGCGCGAGCTGAACCTTGAATTTGAACTGGTGAGAGTCAACAACAGAAGCAAGATCACCGCTGATGGTCGCGACTTCCTCACCATTAACCCGAAAGGGTATGTTGCTGCGCTTGAGCTGGATGATGGGCAGATCCTCACCGAAGGGCCGGCGATGGTGCAGTACCTCGCCGATCGTAAACCTGAATACGGCCTGGCGCCACGCGCGGGCAGTTGGGAAAGGGTGCGCCTGCAGGAATGGCTTAACTTTATCACCAGTGAAATACACGCGGGTTCGGCGCCGCTGTTTAACTCCGCGCTGGCGGAAGATGTCAAAACGATTTTTCGAGACAAGCTATTCCGACGCTTCGATTTTCTGCAGACGACGCTCAGCGAAAAAACCTATCTGACTGGCCCGTCCTTTAGCGTGGCGGATGCCTACCTCTTCACGGTGCTGGGATGGTGCAAATTCTTCGCGATCCCACTGGATCGCTGGCCAGCGCTATCGTCGTATATGGAAATAATAAATGCCCGTCCTGCTGTACAGGCGGCATTACGGGCTGAAGCGTCTCAACAGGGCAGGTAGAAGGCGACATGCGTAGAGAAGGCCGCACAAGAGAGGCGGCCTTTGGCGTCAGATTGCCAGTTCAGGCATCTGCGCCATCACAAACGCGAAAACTTTTTCCGCGTCGAGTGAGGCATAGGGCAGACTTTCAATCACCGCAATAGAAAGAGCGTCGCCAACAATCCCTCTTATCTCCGCGACCTTATACTGAATATGCGGCGCAACGAGAAATCCGTCGAAAGCGGGCGCCACGCTGGCAAAATTTTCCAGGCCCACTGCGCTGACAATGAGAGGATGGCCCTTTTTTTCCGCCAGTAACTCTATCTTTTTGGCGAGAGAATTGGCGGTGTTGCCAAACAAACAACATATCAGAAGCTTTTTCATGGTTTTACCTCCTGAGAATGAATTTCAGGATATGACTCGCCATGCGTATAAAATGAGCGCCACCTCATAATTGCGTGAAGAATTCATCATGATGATGCTTTCCAGGCATGTGAAAGACTATGGGGCCTGATTTTTGATCCGCTCTTTGTAATTCCCTGGGGACATGCCCATGATACGACTGAAAGCCCGCCTGAATGCGGTCTCATCACTATATCCGCAGGCGTTGGCGACCTGAGAAATCGTTTTGTCAGGGATTTCCAGCATAAGCGCCGCCGTTTCAATACGAACCCGCGTGATAAAGTTTTTCGGACTCTCCTGGATCAGCGCGGTCATTTTACGATTGAGGGTGCGGGGTGTCAGGTTCAAGGCCTCAGCCAGCTGATCCACCGTTATGCCCGGGTTTTGATAACGCACCAGCTGTTCAGCCTTCATCAGAAGAGGATGCCTTGAATTGAGAAATCCCGCAGGCGCATAAAGCTGCTGTGATAATGGCTGGCTATCCGCAACGGCCATATCAGCCGTCCTCTTGGCAATCTCATTGCCCGCATATTTGCGAACAATATAGATAACCAGGTCAATCCACGAAAACGGGCCTCCTGTGGTAATGATGTTGTCCTGTTCAGCCATGACTTTCCCCCAGACGGGCTTCGCCAGTGGGTATCGCGATCGCAAGGTATGATACAGCCACCAGGTCGTGGAACAGGCGCGTCCGTTGAGTAACCCGGCTTCACCCAGGATAAATCCGCCGGCGCAGGCCCCTGCAATGCAACTGCCCTGAAGATATTTTTCTTTCACCCATTCTGCGGCAGCGGTAACGGCCTCTTGCGCGAGGGGAAGCTTCTGCTCGTCAAGCTGCATACCGCTGGCAATAACCAGATCAACAGGTTGGGCATCATTGAACGAACCATCGCTAACGATTTTTCTCCCCTGAACGTCCATGACTGGCAGACCATCGGAGGTGACCACCATGACCTCAAAAAACGGTGACGTCCGTGCAATATCCGCGTTGACTTGCGGATTTTGGACGATGATCTGATTGGCGAGCCAGAACATGTCGGCTATGCCGGCAAGTGCCGATCTCATGCTGCCCGGTATAGCCAGTAACGCAATTCGCATGGTGAGTCCTGGTAAAAATTATGTCTGATTTAGCATCATAACTGTCATTTAAGACACTTTATAGGTTTCATCCTGCCGCGTTAAAGTGAGCGACGTTCTTTTAACGTCAACGGTAGAGTGAGAGTCGATGAACCCTTTTCTTAAGAAAAACATTCGCCTGGGAGCATTCGTTATGTCTTTGATGATTTCATTCGCATCGCCTCTCCGGGCAGAGGCGACGGATATTAAAAACATTGTTCTGGTCCACGGGGCGTTTGCGGATGGTTCCAGCTGGTCTGCCGTTATCCCGTTGCTTCAGGCTGACGGTTATCACGTCACCGCCGTGCAGAATCCCTTGACCTCATTGCAGGATGACGTGACGGCGACGGAACGCGTCCTCGAGCGTCAGAAGGGCGGCGTTCTTCTGGTGGGGCATTCATGGGCTGGCGCGGTTATTACCCAGGCAGGTAATGCACCAAACGTGAAAGGACTGGTCTACCTTTCTGCCCTGGCGCCGGACTCAGGAGAATCTGTCGCCGAGGCTCTGACACGGCTTAATGCGCCGATGGAGGGGATGGAGGCGGATAAAAACGGCTTGATCTGGCTGGATGATGCGAATGCTTTTCATCAGATCATGGCGAATGACCTTTCTGCATCACAGGCACGCCTTCTGGCGGCGCAGCAGCAGCCCATCGCCGCGGGCGCCTTCAGCGAAAAGATAGAGACCGCCGCCTGGCATAGCAGGCCATCATGGTACCTGATCACCGAAAATGACCATGCGCTGAATACGTCGGTCCAGGCGCGTTTTGCCCACGAGATAGGCGCCCACATTTCGCGGATTCATTCCGATCACCTGTCCATGATTTCCCATCCCGCTCAGGTCGCTGAACTGATTAATCAGGCGGCGCTCAGCATAGAATAAATTCAGCGTTTGCTGGAGTTATGAAACCCGTTATTCAGACATGTGCAGTTAAAAGAAATAAGTCAGACATTGAGATCAGTTTCTCAGAACATCAACGACGATTTGCTAATGAGGTGTAGGCCATGATGCACGCGATAACATTGACATACCTGCGTTCGGAAGAGGAAATCTCAGCCCATCTTGAGGCACACAAGCAATGGCTTATGCGCGGAATTAAAGAAGGAAAAATTCTGTTTGCCGGCCCTGTTGATAATCATGCCGGTGGGTTCATTCTTATGCGCGGAAACGATAAGCCCTTGATTCACGCTTTTCTGCAGGAAGATCCTTTTATCGAGCACAACATTGCTGAGGCGGTGCTGCTCAGTTTTGAACCCCTGTTATGCGCTCAGGGCGTGCCTGTTGCATGGGCAGATAAGGCTAAATTTATTTAATCCATGTGGCGCGTCCGTGTTCTGATTAACCCCGCCGGCCAGTGCCGGCGGGGGGAGTTGACGATTATTCCCAGCGTTTCAGCAGCAGGCTGGCGTTAACGCCGCCAAAGCCAAAACCGTTCGACAGCGCATAACGCATTTTCTGCGGGCGGGCCTGCAGCGCCACCAGATTGAGACCTGCCGCCTCTTCATCAGGGTGATGCAGGTTCAGCGTCGGCGGCACCACCTGATCGCGCAGGGCCTGAATGGTGAAGATGGCCTCGATCCCGCCGGCCGCGCCTAACAGATGGCCGGTGGCGGATTTCGTCGAGGTAATGGCGACCGGATGGGCGCCAAACAGCGTTTTAATCGCCGCCAGCTCACCTTTATCACCTACCTGCGTTGAGGTGGCGTGGGCGTTGATATGGTCAATCTCGTCGACGGTCACCCCGGCCTGGCGAATAGCGGTCTCCATGGCCCGACGTGCGCCGTTCCCGTCTTCCGGGCCAGCGGTCAGGTGATAAGCATCTGCGCTGGTGCCGTAGCCCACCAGCTCGGCCAGCGGCGTGGCGCCGCGCGCCAGCGCGTGCTCCAGAGATTCGATCACGATAAGCCCCGCGCCTTCTCCCATCACAAAACCATCGCGGTCACGGTCAAAGGGGCGGGAAGCGGCTTCCGGCTGGTCGCTGGAGGCGCTGGACAGCGCCCTTGCCGCGGCAAACCCGGCAAGGCTAACGCGATGAATTGCCGCTTCCGCGCCGCCGCAGAGGACGATATCCGCCTCGCCGCTGCGGATCATCCGCGCTGCATCGCCAATGGCCTGAGCGCCAGCCGCGCAGGCGGTGACCGGCGCGCCGATGGGCCCCCGGAAACCGTGGGCGATAGACACATGCCCGGCGGCCAGGTTGGCCAGAAAAGAGGGGATAGTGAACGGCGAGAGGCGACGCGGCCCGCGTTCATCGGTGGTATGTACCGCATTGGCGATCTCGCTGAACCCGCCGATCCCGGTGGCGATCACCGTGGCGGTGCGTTCCTGTTCGGCCTCGGATACTGGCGACCAACCGGCCTGGGCCAGCGCTTCGCGGGCGGCGACCAGCGCAAACTCAATAAAGCGATCCATCTTTTTGCGCTCTTTCGCCGGGATGGTCGCCAGCGGGTCGAAGCCGTGCAGCGGATCGCTGTCAATGGACGGCACCTGGCCGGCCACTTTGCAGGGAATATCCGCGACCAGCTGCTCGCTGAGCCGGGTGATCCCTGACTTTCCTGCCAGCAGCGACTGCCAGACGTGCTGTACGCCGCAACCCAGCGGGCTGACAATCCCCATCCCGGTGACGACAATGCGTTTAACGGAAACGCCCATAGTTAACTCTCCTGTAGTATTAGTGTGCCGGCGGCTTTTTCATCAAGGGAACCAGCAGCGCGGCAAGCAAAAAACCCATCATGATGAGGTAGAAAGCATCGGAAAATGCCTGGGTTCGCGCCTCCCGCAGCGCCAGCGCGGAAAGATTTTTCAGCGCCGCCGTCTGCGCGGCATCCGGCGAGATCCCCTGGACGGTGAAGTTTGCCGCGCTGCGCTGAACAAAATCGCTCATCGCCAGGTTGGCGTTATTCAGATGGTCCGCCAGGCGGCTGTAGTGCAAATTGGTTCTGTCGTTAAGCACCGTGCCGCACAGGGCGATGCCGATGGCGCCCCCGAGGTTGCGCATCAGATTAAACAGCCCGGAGGCCAGCTTGAGGCGCGCGGGCGGCAGGCTGCCCAGCGTCAGGGTCACCGTTGGCGCGACGGCAAACTGCTGCGCCAGTCCGCGAAAGGCCTGCGGGAGCAGCAGCTGATCCGCCCCCCAGTCGTGGGTGATCGGAACAAAGCTGTACATCGACACCGCAAAGCCGATCAGCCCGGCCATCAGCAGCCAGCGCAGGTCGACGCGGTTGGCGAGCCACGAATAAAACGGAATAGACATGACCTGGAACAGACCGGTGGAAAATACCGCCAGGCCGATCTCCAGCGCACTGAAACCGCGCACGCTCCCCAGATACAGCGGGGTTAAATAGATGGTGGCGAAGATGCCGACGCCGGCCATAAACGAGAAATAGCAGCCGAGGCTGAAGGTTCGATCCTGCAGGGCGCGGAGATCCATCACCGGCTGCGGATGGCGCAGGGTGCGGATAACAAAGGCCACGCCGCAGAGCAGGGCGACCCAGGCGGTGGTCGTCAGGGTCGCGTCATCAAACCAGCCCCAGCGCGGACCTTCTTCGAGGGTATATTCCAGGCAGCCGAGGGACAAGGCCAGCAGCAGAATACTGAGATAGTCGGCGCCGCGCAGCAGCGAGGGGTCGGCGCTGTCTACTTTCACCAGCAGCGGCACTGCCACCGCGATGTAAATCCCCGGAACCACGTTGATAAAGAACAGCCAGTGCCAGTTGTAGTTTTCGGTGATCCAGCCGCCCACCGTTGGACCCAGCGTAGGGGCGAGGGAGGCCAGGCCGCCGATCGTCGCCGCGGCAATAACCCGCTGTTTGCCCTGGAAAAAGGCGAAAGCGGTGGTGAACACCAGGGGGATCATCGACCCGCCCGCCAGTCCCTGCAGGGCGCGGAAGGCGATCATACTCTGGATGTTCCACGCCCAGCCGCACAGCAGGCTCATCAGCGTGAAGCCCGCCGCGGAAGCGGCAAACAGCCAGCGGGTCGACATGACCCGGGCCAGCCAGCCGGAAAGCGGGATAATAATGATCTCGGCGATCAGGTAGCTGGTTTGTACCCAGACGGTTTCATCGTCGCCCGCCGACAGGCCGCCGCCAATATCCCGCAGCGAGGCGGAGACGATCTGGATGTCGATAAGGGCAATAAACATCCCCACGCACATGCTGGCGAAGGCGAAGATCTTCTTCGCCGTCGGCATCGACAGACCCTGCGGGGCGGACAGCGCCTGAACGGTGCTCATCGAGGGCTCTTTTCGTTCACGGTGACGATCACCGACAGTCCCGGGCGCAGGACGTCAAGCTTTGCCCCGTCACCTTCCAGCGCAATGCGGACCGGCACCCGCTGCACGATTTTAGTGAAATTCCCGGTCGCGTTCTCCGCCGGCAGAATGCTGAAGCGTGAGCCGGTCGCCGGCGCCAGGCTGGCGACATGGCCCTTAAAGGTATGGTTCGGCAGCACATCGGCGACGATGGTCACCGGCTGGCCGGCACGCATATGCGCCAGCTGGTTTTCCTTGAAGTTGGCGTCAATCCACAGGCCGTGCGCGGGCACCAGGGAGAGCAGTTGCGTGCCGCTGCTGACGAACGAGCCGGACCACGCGCGGCGGTTGCCAATCACCCCATCGAACGGCGCGCGAATGTCGGTATAGCTGAGGTTCAGCCTGGCCATCTCGAGGTTAGCCTGGGCCTGCGCCAGGGCAGCCAGGGTTTGCTGCTGGCGAGCATCCAGCACCGCCAGCTGACGTTCGGCCACGGTTTTATCCGCTTTGGCCTTCTCCTGCTCGGCGTGCGCCCGGCGATAATCGGCGGAGGCGTTATCGCGGATCTGTGCGGAAATCGCGCTCGACGCGGCCAGGGCGTTATAGCGTCGGTTGTCGTTAGCCAGTTTTTCGGTTGCCGCCGTGGCGGCCAGTAACGAGGCCGCAGAGCCGGCAATGGTCGCCTGCTGTAGCTGGCGGGTGGCCAGGATATCGGCCAGCGCGGCCTGCTGCGCCGCCACTTCTCCGGCGGCTTTTGCGAGGGCGGCGCGATAATCGCGGTCGTCAATGCGGATCAACAGGTCGCCTTTTTTCACCGCCATATTGTCCTGCACCGCCAGCTGCTGGATATAGCCGGAGACTTTGCTGGAGATGGCGCTAATGTCGCCACCAACATAGGCATCATCGGTGGTCTGCATAAAGCGCCCGGTATGCCACCAGTAAGCGCCGTAGCTCGCTGCCGCCAGGGCGGCGACGCCGAGTGCCGCCAGGACGAGGACGCTTTTCTTACTGGCCGGATTCATTGCTGGCCTCTCTGTAGGGTTCAGGCTGGAATTTTTGCCCGCTATCGCCTTCGCGTTTGCGCAGCAGATATTCATGACGGTATTTCATCATCGGCGAGGCGGCGGGGCCCGGCACCATGGCGTATTTACCCGGAATAATCTCTTCCCCGGTCGCTTTATCCACCATGACTGGCTCAACCCGTCGCTGGGTGGCGGTTTCCACCAGCTGCATCTGACGGCCTTCGGGGGCGAAGTGGCGGTTACCCCATTCCGCCAGCGCCAGCAGCACCATGCGAAAATCGCGGCCGCGTTGCGTAAGGTGGTATTCGTAGCGCGGCGGGGTGCTGCTGTAGCACACCTTCTCCAGCAGCCCGTCGTCGACCAGCGCCTTCAGGCGGCGCGACAGAATATTGGGCGCGACGTTGCTGCTTTTCTGGAACTCGTCAAAGCGGGTAAAGCCCGCGAAGGCGTCGCGCAGGATCATGATGCTCCAGCTGTCACCGATGCGGCCAAGGCTGCGGGCAATGGGGCAGGGAGCGTGGCAAAGCGGTTCATTTTTCATGGACTGTCCAGTAACCAGGTGGCTTTTGCCAGCAAATTGACATAGTAACTATCAAAATGCAAGTTACTCTTCATGGTACCCAGAGAGGAAGCCGCTCCCGTTTCACTACGCCGTTTCTTCCTCTGAATGCCGAAAACTGGACAGTCGCCGCCGCCGCTTTATTCCTGCTTTATCGTAATAAGAGATAAATATCACTGATGGCGGATGAAACATTTTAATAATGATAGAAATCGATGTGGTGGGTAATGACCTTTATGGGGGGATGCGATATAAAGTATGGCGAAATGCAAATTAACATTCTCATAACTTATAAAGGTTAAATAAATGAAGCAGGTGGGTATTGTTGGCTGGCGGGGAATGGTAGGCTCTGTATTACTGCAAAGAATGATCGAAGAAAATGATTTCGACGATATTTCAGCGCATTTTTTTAGTACCTCCAGTGCGGGCGGTGTGGGCCCGGTTATTAATGGTAAAAGCGACATCCTTAAAGATGCGAATTCCCTTAGCGCCCTCGCCGAAATGGATATCATCATCACCTGTCAGGGCGGGGATTATACCAAAGCCATCTATCCAGCGTTAATTAACCATGGCTGGCAAGGTTACTGGATTGACGCCGCTTCGGCGCTGCGGATGGATGAAAAAGCCTGCATTATTCTCGACCCGGTCAACCGCGATAATATCGATCGTGCCGTGAAAGCAGGAGTGAAACTGTTTGTTGGCGGCAACTGCTCCATTACGCTGAGCCTGATGGGGCTGGCCGGGCTGATCAAGGCTGACCTGATCGAATGGATGAGCGTGATGACCTATCAGTCTGCCTCCGGAGCGGGCGCCAAACAGGTGCGGGAATTAATCGCGCAAAGCGCTTATATCAGTCAGCATTTATCTGCAGATGAACTGACGGCATCAGGTTCCGTGCTGCCTTTAGTCAATAAAGTGAGTGAGTTGATTAATAGCGCGGGTATGCCGGTGGAGAATTTTGGCGTCCCGTTGATGGGCAGCATCATTCCCTGGATCGACAGCGATTTAGGCGATGGAAACAGCCGCGAAGAATGGAAGGGCGAGGCGGAAACCAATAAAATTCTTGGCCTTGCGCCCGGCACCATTCCGGTCAATGGCTTATGCATTCGGGTCGGCGTGATCCGCTGCCACAGCGCTGCCATTACCCTTAAACTTAAACGTGAGGTCAGCGAAGCGGAATTCGCTGAGTTAGTCACCCATTCCCATCCATGGGTAAACTATGTCCGCAATAATAAGCAAGAGAGTGTCAGTCAATTGACCCCGGCTGCTACTAGTGGTTCGCTGCAGGTAGGAATTGGCCGCTACAAGAAAATGTCGTTAAATAATGAACCCGTCTACTCGGTGTTAACGGTTGGCGATCAGCTACTGTGGGGTGCGGCGGAACCCCTGCGCCGCATGTTAAATATCCTGCTGGGCAAAATATAGTTACGGTCATCCGGGGAAAGCCCTCGCGCGCAGGCGGTTAAGACAAATGTTTAACGAAGCGTTTGCGGACCTCCTTGTAGCCGTTATTTTCATAAAATTGATGCGCTCTGATTCTTTTTTCACTGCTTGAAAGTTCGATCTGAGCGCATTGTTTATCGCGGGCGAGGCGCTCTGCGGCATGGAGAAGTTGCTGGCCTATCCCTGATCCACGTGACGATTCCTCGATGACCAGCGCGGAAATTAATGCCCATAAACGGTTCTCATGTACCGGTAAAATAAAATTGATAACGATTACGCCACACACGGCGTTTTCTGTTTCCGCCACCAGCGCACTCATCATACTCTGCGGGGCAGTGATGCGTTGTTCTATGATCGCCGTCTCCGTCTGATAGCCCAGCTGCAGAAATAGCGTTTTCAGCGAGGGGATATCTTTTGATTCAGCCGCTCTGATGAACACCATGATCTTCGACTCCAAATAGCGTGTTACCGGACCGGAAGCGGGCCGGTGGATACCTTATTCTCCGGTCCGCTCCCGTATACGCCACTCAGTCCATCAGACTGACCTGGGCGGCGACAATGCGCCAGCCGTAGGGGAAGCGTACCCAGGTCTGCTGCTGGCGGCCCAGGCGGGCGCTGCCTTCGCGGGTGAACTCGGTGCTGCACACCGCCATATCCGCGCCAAAGGTGGTAATGGTGGTATGGCGCAGATCGCGGGCCAGACCGGCGGCGGGGCGGGCGGCGCGAAAGGCGCGGATCGCCTCGATGCCATACAGATTTTCGCCGGCTCCCAGCCGTACGGTGCGCGGGTCGTGCCAGAACAGCGCATCCAGCGCCTCGATGTTATTGCTGACCAGCGCCTCTTCATACTGATAAAACGCCGCCGTCACCTCGGCGAGGATCGCCGGGCGGTCTACATTGTCCAGATTGATCATGCTGCACTCTCCGCCACTCGGGCATCGGTAATGCCCATCGCTTCCAGCGCCCGCGCGGCGCGAAGACAGGCTTGTTCGTTAAACGGCGCGGCAATCAGCTGCAGGCCAATCGGCTTACCGCTGGCGGTACGCAGGGGCACGGTCACTACAGGCAGACCGAGGAAGGAGATCGGCTGCGTTAGCATTCCCATGCTGGCGCGCACCGGCAGCGGCTGGCCGTTAATTACCATCTCCTCCGCGCCTATCGGCGTGGCGCTGCATGGGGTGGCGGGGGCGATCAGCACGTCGGCCTGGCTGAACAGGGATTTCATTGCCTGGCGAGCATGACGGCGAAAACGCTGAGCCTGCAGATACCATGCGGAGGGGATCATCGCTCCGGCAAGCAGCCGCTCGCGGGAGTGAGGTTCAAAACGCTCTGGCGAGTGGCGAAGATCCGTCAGGTACTGATTGCCGCCTTCGCTGGCGCTGATGATAAAGGCCGCCGAGCGGGCCAGCGCGGCATCCGCGAACTGCAGCTCGCTGTCGGCGCCCAGCGCGTGGGCGACCCGATCCACGGCCGCCCGGGCGTCGTCATCGCACCAGGTGGTGAAATAGCCGCCCAGCCGCGCGCAGCGCAGCCCCTCCAGTCCGCGCTCCAGCAGATTACCGGTGCGCTCGCTGGCTTTATCAGCCTGAAAGTCATCGGCCGGGTCGCGCCCCTGCAGGGCGTCATACACCGCGGCGAGGTCGGCCACCCGGCGGGCAAAAGGACCAATATGATCCAGACTGGCGACAAACGGATGGCTGCCAGAGCGCGAAAGGCGACCGAAAGTGGGTTTCAGGCCAAAGATCCCGCACAGCGACGCGGGGACGCGGATCGAGCCGTTGGTGTCGCTGCCGAGGCTGAAATGGACCAGCCCGGCCGCCACCGCCGCGGCCGAACCGCCGGACGATCCGCCGGCGATCCGCGACAGATCGTGCGGATTGCGCGTCGCGCCATAGTGGCTGTTTTCAGTGGTAAAGCCGTAGGCGTAGGCGTCCATATTGAGCATCCCGCTGAGCAGGGCGCCGGCGCTGTGCAGCTGGCGCACCGCCCAGCTGTCGCTGGTCGCCGGCGCCCGGTCGCTCAGCAGTTTCGCCCCGGCGAGGGTGGTATGCCCGGCGACATCAAACAGATTTTTCACTGCGTAAGGAATCCCTGCCAGCGGCGGCAGGGGGCGCTTTTCCCGGCGCAGGGCGTCAATGCTGTCGGCCTCCGCCAGCATGCGCTGGGCGGTGACCTCGGTCCAGGCGTTGATCTGCGGATTCACGCGGGCGATATCGTCCAGCGTCTGGCGGGCGATCTCCCGGGCGCTCAGTTCGCCCTCGTGCAGCGCACGCTGGATCTCGGCGATGGTGAAGTGATGAAGAGTCATGCTTTATACACCCCCGCAATCTCCTCGCGCGGCCCGAGGGGATAGTCCATCAGCGGCTGCGCCATGGCGGCGATGCGGGCAAACTGGCGCTCCAGCTCTTCACGACGGTGTGCATCCAGCTCCAGGTGCAACAGGTGAGTCATCTGCGTCAGATACTCGCTCCAGTCAGGCTGTGTGGTCATAGTCTGCTCCTTAGTATCCGGCGGCGGCGCCGTTGCTGCGTGGATCGGTCGCCCCTTCAAGCAGGCCGTTGGGATGGCGGACAATGGCGCCGGCGTGGCCCATCGCTTCGCTGAAATCAGCCAGCACTTCCACTTCGTGCCCCAGCTCGCGCAGTCGCGCGATACAGGCGGGGGCAAAGCGTCCCTCCAGCTTCAGTGAATCGGAGGACTGGCCCCAGGTGCGGCCCAGCAGCCAGCGCGGACGGGAGATGCTCTCCTGCAACGGCACCCCCTGCAGGATATAGCGAGTAAACAGCGCCGCCTGAGTTTGCGGCTGACCGTCGCCGCCCATCGAGCCATAGACCATCACCCGGCCATCGTTCAGGCGGGCGGCGGCAGGGTTGAGGGTATGGAATGGCTGTTTGCCAGGGGCCAGCGCCAGGAGATGCTGCGGATCGAGGCTGAAGGCCGCCCCGCGGTTTTGCCAGACGATCCCGGTGTCCGGGAGCACCACGCCGCTGCCGAACTCGTGATAGATACTCTGAATAAATGACACTGCCAGTCCGCTGTTATCCACGACGCCCATCCAGACGGTATCGCCCGGGCCTTTGCCGCGGCCCCAGGGGGAAGCGCTGGCGTCGTCGATGCTGTCGGCCAGCGGCTGCAGGGCTTCCGGGGTGAGCAACTGCTGTACATCCACATCCAGATGGCGTGGATCGGTGATATGCGCATCGCGCAGGGCAAATGCCCGCTTGGTGGCTTCGACAATACGGTGCACTGTTTGCGCGTCGTCGGCATCGGCCATGTTCAGGCGGTCGGTGATGCCAAGGATCGCCAGCGACACCAGTCCCTGCGTCGGCGGCGCAAGATTCCACAGCGTGCCCTGCTGGTGCTGGAGCGTCAGCGGCGCCGGACGCCGGGCGCGGTGGGCCTGCAGGTCGCCGAGGGTGATCGGCATCCCCAGCGCGGCCATACCCTGCGCGAGACGCTCGGCCAGCGGCCCGCGATAGAAACTGTCGAGACCGTCGCTGGCCAGCATGCGCAGGGTACCGGCGAGGGCGGGCTGGCGAAAGCGGCTGCCGGGCCGCGGGGCCTCGCCCGATACCAGCCAGGTTTCGCTGAAGCCCGGCTGATGGCGCAACTCTTCCAGTTTGCTGGCGGTGGCGTGGGCTTGCGAGGCGGTGACCGGAATACCGTCTTCGGCATAGCCGATCGCATCGGCCAGCAGGCGGGCCACCGGCAGCGCGCGGCCGGTTAAGTCCCGTGAAATACGCAGCGCCTCGTCCCAGCCGCTGACGGTGCCGGCGACGGTCAGCGCGGCCTGCGGTCCCCGGTGGGGAATATGCTGCTGTCCGGCGTAGGCCTCGAGGGTCGCCAGCGATCCGGCCGCCCCGCTGGCGTCAATGGCGATGGGGTCTCCCTCAGGCGGTACGATCAGCCAGAAGCCATCGCCGCCGAGGCCATTCATATGGGGATAGACGACGGCGATGGCCGCCGCGGCAGCCACCATCGCTTCAATGGCGCTGCCGCCCTCGCGCAGGATCGCCAGCGCGCTCTGACTGGCGAGGTGATGGGGGGCCACCGCCATGCCGTGGGTCGAAACGTTGCTACTGTGCATAAATTATCCTTTCTGAACGAATCACCCGCAGAACACTGCAAAAGCTGTTCCATCTCTGAACGTTTCGTTTCATTGATAAAAACAATGACCAGAATTTTCCCACTGGCACGCTATGTGTAAGGCATAGCAGATACAGTATGATGAGGGATGGATGATGAAACGAAAGTTACAGGGGCGCTATGCAACAACTCGATGAACGACTGAAAGGGCAATACGCCTCGCTGTCGCCGCAGGAGCAGCGGGTGGCGGATTTCATCTTTGACCACTTTGATGACCTGATAAGCTACAACAGCGCCGAGCTGGCGCAGCTGAGCGGCGTGTCGAAAGCCACCGTCAGCCGGCTGTTCAAGCGCCTCGGTTACGACAAATATAAGGATATGCGCGATGAACTGCGCACCCTGCGCCAGAGCGGGATGCCGCTCACCGACCAGCGCGACGCGGTGCAGGGTAACACGCTGCTGGCGCGCCATTATAAGCAGGAGATGGCGAATCTCACCCAGTGGGTCAACGCCCTCGACGCCCGCCAGTTCGCCGAGGCGCTGACGGCGATGGTGGCCGCGCGCCGCATTGTGGTGGTGGGCATGCGTAACGCCTATCCGGCGGCGCTGCATCTGCGCCAGCAGCTGCTGCAGGCCCGCGGCCAGGTGCTGGTGCTGCCCCAGCCAGGCCAGAGCCTTAGCGAAGAGCTGGTCGATCTGACCGCCGATGATCTGGTGGTAATGATGGCGTTTCGCCGCCGGCCGCGAATAGTACGCCCGCTGCTGCAGCAGCTGCAGCGCGACGGGGTGCCGGTCCTGTTAATGTGCGAGCCGCAGGCCCACAGCCTGTTTCCGCTCTCCCGCTGGCAGCTCTGCGCGCCGCTGGACAGCGTCTCCGCCTACGACAGCTATGCCTCGGTCAACAGCCTGATTAATCTGCTGGCCAATGCCTTTCTCCATGAAACGCTCGACAGCGGTCGTCCGCGCATCCACGATATCGCCACGCTTTATCAGCAACTGGACGAGCTGGAACAACGCTAATGGGGCGCCAGCGTGGTGCTGTGCATTATTATGGTGCAAGAAAAACCACGTGATGGCGCCGCCGCTCGCTGAACACTTTCCCGTTAACGCTTGTCCTTTCTCACTTTTTGTTTTAATTCCTCGCCAACTCTCGCCTCGTCTGTATCTGGCACATTAGTTGCAAAAACAGATTCAAAGAATCTTTTGTTTCATGCTAACGTAACGGGTAAACATCATGAAGAAACTGTTGATCGCACTGGCCGGGGCCGCTTGTCTCCTTTCGTCTGTTTCTGCCGCGCAGGCTGACCAGCTCCAGGATATTGAAAAACGCGGCGTCATTCGTATTGCCGTGCCTCAGGATTTTCCGCCGTTCGGCTCGGTGGGCACCGACCTGCAGCCGCAGGGGTATGACATCGATATGGCGCGCTATCTGGCGAAATCGATGAAGCTCAAGCTGCAGCTGGTCCCGGTGACCAGCGCCAACCGCGTGCCGTATCTGCAGACCGATAAGGTGGACCTGGTGATCTCCAGCCTCGGCAAGAACGCCGAGCGCGAGAAGGTGATCGACTTCAGCCGCGCCTACGCGCCGTTCTTCCTCGGCGTGTTTGGCCCGAAAGGGGCGGAACTGAAGGACGCGGCCGCGCTGAGCGGCAAAAGCATCGGTGTGACCCGTGGGGCAGTGGAAGATATGGTACTGACCAGCGTGGCGCCGCAGGCAGCGCAGATTAAGCGCTACGAGGATAATAACACTACGCTGTCGGCTTACCTGTCCGGTCAGGTGCAGTATGTCGCGACCGGCAATCTGGTGGTGGCGGCCATCTCCCGGCAGAACGCCGACAAAGCGCCGGTGCCGAGCTTTATGCTGAAGGACTCGCCGTGCTTTATCGGTCTGAAAAAGAACGAACCGGCGCTGAAGGCGAAAGTGGATACCCTCATCGAGCAGGGCATTAAGGACGGCACCCTCAACGGTCTGTCTGAGAAGTGGCTGAAAGCGCCACTGCCTGCCAGCCTCGGCGCGTAAGGTCTGGGGATGACGGAGCAACTTCATTTCTCTGAGCTCTGGCCGCACTGGCCGGAGCTGCTGGCCGGCCTGTGGGTGACGGTGCAGTTGACGGTGCTGGCGACGATCGGCGGACTGGCGATCGGCATCCTCGGGGCGGCGATCCGCAGCGGGCGCCCGGGAATGCTCAGCCGGGTATGGGGCGGATATGTGGAAATCATCCGCAACACGCCGTTTGTGGTGCAACTCTTTTTTATCGTCTTTGGTTTACCGAACCTTGGACTGAAGATGACCGCCGGTGAAGCGGCGCTGCTGGCGATGGTGGTTAACCTCGGCGCCTATAGCACCGAGATCGTCCGCGCCGGTATTCAGGTGACGCCGAAGGGCCAGTGGGAAGCCGGTCGCGTGCTCGGGCTTAGCAGGACGCAAACCTTCGTTCGCGTCGTATTGCCCCCGGCGCTGCAGCGGATTTACCCGGCGCTGGTCAGCCAGTGCATCATCGTGATGCTCGGCTCGTCAGTGGTGTCGCAGGTCTCCTATGAGGAGCTGACCTTCGCCGCCAACCTGATCCAGTCGCGGACATTTTTGAGCTTTGAGGTCTATCTGGTGACCACCGGGATCTACTTAGCGTTATCGATAGCGATGCGCCAGCTGCTGATGGCGGCGGGGCGTAAATGGCTGGGGGTACAGGCCTGATGACCACTTTTACTGACTGGGACATTATCCGCAACCTGCTGCTGGCCGGTCGCTGGACGGTGCTGCTGTCGCTGGTCGCGTTCACCGGCGGGGCGCTGGTCACCTTACCGTTACTGCTGCTGCGCCTCACCGGCGGACGCCAGGTGAAACGGCTGATCCGCGGGTACATTGAGCTGTTCCAGGGGACGCCGCTGCTGATGCAGCTGTTTCTGGCATTCTTTGGCGTGGCGCTGTTCGGCGTCGACGTCTCGGCGTGGACCGCCGCCTCGGTCGCTCTGACGCTCTACACCAGCGCCTTTTTGCTGGATATCTGGTTCGGCAGCATTCGCGCGCTGCCCAAAGGCCAGTGGGAGGCCTCGCGGTGTCTCGGGCTGAGCTTCGGCCAGACCCTGTACCGGGTGGTGGCGCCGCAGGCGCTGCGCATTGCCATCGCGCCGACGGTGGGCTTTGCCGTACAGGTGATCAAAGGCACGGCGCTGGCATCGATTATTGGCTTTGTGGAGCTGACCAAGGCCGGGACGATGCTGACCAACGTCACTTATCAGCCGTTTAAAGTGTTTGCCCTGGTGGCGCTGGGCTATTTCATTCTGTGCTATCCGCTGTCCCGCTACAGCCGCTATCTGGAGAACAAATTCAATGCCTCTCATCACCATTAATCAGATGCAGAAGTACTACGGCGACAACCATGTGCTGAAGGGCGTCGATCTGGATATCGACATGGGGGAAGTGATCTCGATCATCGGCCGCAGCGGCTCGGGTAAAAGCACCCTGCTGCGCTGTATCAATGGTCTGGAGGGCTACCAGGAGGGCAGTATCAAGCTCGGGGGCATGACCATCACCGATCGCGATTCACAGGCCCGGGAGATCAGCCGCTCCATCGGCATGGTGTTCCAGAACTTTAACCTGTTCCCGCACATGACGGCGCTGGAGAACGTCATGCTGGCTCCGCGGCGGGTACTGAAGAAGTCCCAGTCCGAATGCCGGGAGCTGGCGCAGCGGATGCTGGAGAAGGTCGGTCTTGGCGACCGTCTGGATTACTATCCGGCCAATCTCTCCGGCGGCCAACAGCAGCGCGTGGCCATTGCCCGGGCGCTGGCCATGTCGCCGAAAGTTTTACTCTGTGACGAAATCACCTCGGCACTCGACCCGGAACTGGTGGGTGAAGTGCTGAAGGTGCTGGAGCAACTGGCGGCGGAAGGTATGACGCTGATCCTCGTCACCCATGAAATGAATTTTGCCCGCGAAGTGGGCGACCGCGTGGTGTTTATGCATCAGGGACGCGTCTGGGAGCAGGGCGACAGCAAAACGCTGTTCGCCAATCCGCAGACCAGCGAACTGAAACAGTTTATCTCCTCGGTGCGCGGTCTTAACTAACGTAAGGAATGGCAGATGGATATCACTCAGTTTTCACAAATTAACCCGCCGCAGCGCCTGCTGATGGGGCCGGGGCCGATCAATGCCGACCCGCGCGTGCTGCGCGCCATGTCGAGCCAGCTGGTTGGCCAGTACGATCCGGCGATGACCCACTACATGAATGAAGTCATGGCGCTCTACCGCGGTGTGTTTCGCACCGAAAATCGCTGGACGATGCTGGTCGACGGCACCTCGCGCGCCGGGATCGAAGCGATTCTGGTGTCGGCGATCCGTCCGGGTGACAAAGTGTTGGTGCCGGTGTTCGGCCGGTTTGGACATCTGCTGTGCGAGATCGCGCGTCGTTGCCGGGCAGAGGTGCACACCATCGAGGTGCCGTGGGGCGAGGTCTTTACGCCGGATCAGGTTGAGGACGCGATCAAGCGCGTGCGCCCGCGCCTGCTGCTCACCGTGCAGGGCGATACTTCCACCACCATGCTGCAGCCGCTGGCGGAGCTGGGGGAGATTTGCCGTCGTCACGAAGTGCTGTTCTATACCGACGCCACCGCGTCGCTCGGCGGTAACCCGCTGGAAACCGACGCCTGGCAGCTGGACGCGGTGTCCGCCGGGATGCAGAAGTGCCTGGGCGGTCCTTCCGGCACCTCGCCCATCACCCTCAGTCCGCAGATGGAAGAGGTCATCCGCCGCCGCCGTTGCATTGAGCAGGGGATCCGCACCGACGCCCACCACGACGGCGTCGACGAGATGATCTACTCCAACTATTTCGATCTCGGCATGGTGATGGATTACTGGGGGCCGGAGCGCCTTAACCACCATACCGAAGCGACCTCGGCGCTGTTCGCCGCCCGGGAGTGCGCGCGCCTGATCCTCCAGGAGGGACTCGACAACGGCATCGCCCGCCACAAACTGCACGGCGATGCGCTGCTGAAGGGCATCCAGGCGATGGGGCTCGAGACCTTTGGCGACCTGCGGCACAAAATGAATAACGTGCTGGGGGTGGTGATCCCCAACGGGGTCAACGGCGATCAGGTACGCAAACTGATGCTGGAAGATTTCGGCATTGAAATTGGCACCTCGTTTGGTCCGCTGCACGGTAAAGTCTGGCGCATTGGCACCATGGGCTATAACGCGCGTAAAGACTGCGTGATGCAGACGCTCAGCGCGCTGGAAGCGGTCCTGAACTACCTCAAGTTCACCACCACTCAGGGCGCGGCGATGCAGGCGGCCTGGGATCACTACCGCACCGAGGCCACCCTATGAGTGATACCGCCCGCCAGCAGGCGGAGAGAGAAGCGGCTGCCAGCCGGGTGATGACGCGTGCCGATCGGCTGGCCACCCTTAGCGAAACCGCCGATGCCCTGACCCGTGTCTATCTGTCGCCCGAGCATCTGCAGGCCAACCAGCTGGTGGGCCAGTGGATGCAGGCTGCCGGCATGATGGTGTGGCAGGACAGCGTCGGCAATATCTGCGGACGCTATGAAGGACAACAGGAGGGGGCGCCGGCGGTGCTGCTGGGTTCTCATCTTGACACCGTGCGCAACGCCGGACGCTACGACGGCATGCTCGGCGTGCTGGCGGCGATTGAGGTGGTCCAGCGTCTGCACCAGCAGGGGCGACGGCTGGCAAAGGCAATCGAGATCGTCGGCTTTGGCGATGAAGAGGGCACCCGCTTTGGCATCACCCTGCTCGGCAGCCGCGGCGTCACCGGCACCTGGCCTGAAAGCTGGCTGTCACAGTGCGATACCGACGGCGTGAGCGTCGCCCAGGCGCTGGTGAATGCCGGACTCGATCCGGCGCGGATCGGCGATGCGGCCCGTCTCCCGCGGGATATCGCCGCCTATCTGGAACTGCATATCGAGCAGGGGCCGTGCCTGGAGCAGGCGGGGCTGGCGCTCGGCGTGGTGGAGGCGATTAACGGCGCCCGACGGCTGAACTGCCGCTTTACCGGCGAAGCTGGCCATGCCGGCACGGTGCCGATGCTCCACCGCAAGGACGCCCTCGCCGCGGCGGCGGAATGGATGGTGCAGGTGGAAAACCTGACCCGGCAGCGCGGCGGTAACCTGGTGGCGACGGTCGGCACCCTGCGCTGTGTGCCGGGCGCGGTGAACGTGATACCGGGCGAGGTGCAGTTGACGCTGGATATTCGCGGCCCGCAGGATGCGCCGCTGACGGCGCTGCTGGATGAGCTGCTGGGCGAGGCGCAGGCCATTGCCGGGCGTCGCCAGCTGCGTTTCGCCGCTGAGGAGTATTATCGCATCGCCGCCACCGCCTGCGACAGTCACCTGCAGGCGGTGCTGGGCGAGGCGGTAGCGGCGGTGCAGGGGCGTTCGCTGACGCTGCCGAGCGGCGCAGGGCATGACGCCATCGCCATCGCCGAGCGCTGGCCATCGGCCATGCTGTTTGTGCGTTGCCTGGGGGGCGTCAGCCATCACCCGGCGGAGTCGGTCACCGCCGCCGACGTCGGACTGGCTATCGACGCTTTCTCCCGGGCGGTAGAGAAGGTGGCCGACGCCTGATCGCGCCGGTTGCCGAGCCCCGGCTGGCGGCTTCACACCGCCAGCTGGTTGACCACCTCGGCGACAGAGGTGATGGCATGGATGTTGCCGATCCCCGCGCCCACCGAGATATACCCCTCATCAGTATTCCCCTCCAGCATGCCCAGCCGCATCCCGCGCAGACCGCCCATCGCCTGGGCCAGCTCGGCTTTTGAGGCGCCGGCACGATCCATGGCTACCAGTGTGTCGCTCAGTTTGCCGGGCAGCGCGCGGTAGTAGTCCGGCAGGGTACGGAACAGGCGCAGATCCAGACCGTTGGCGGCCACAATTTTCGCTTTCACCGAGTCGGGAACCCGGCTTTCGATGGTGCTGATAAATACCGAGCCGGCGAAAACCCCTTCCGCACCGAGGGCGTGGACGGCGCGCGCGCCCCGGGCGTCGGTGATCCCCCCGGCGGCCATCACCGGAACCCGCTGTACCGCGTCAACGATCAGCGGGACGATGGTGAAGGTCCCGAGGGCGGTACCCGGCAGCGTGCCGCCTTCGTCAAAGCCGGTGGCGACAATAATATCCGCTCCGGCCTGCTCCGCGCGGCGGCTGTTCTCCGGCGTCGGGTTGATGTCACGATAGATAATGGTGATCCCGGCGGCTTTCAGTTCGTCGAACAGCGCCGGTTTTAACGAACCATCGCCGTAGCCGGTGTAGACCACCACCTTAACCCCTTCCTCTTTGATCACCGGGAGGATCGCCGGCGTCCAGATGTCATTTTCCGCCGTCGGGATCAGGTTGACGCCAAAGGGTTTCTCCGTCAGCTGTTTGGTTTTGCGGATCTCTTCGCGCATTTTCTCGGCGGTGGCCTCCGGGGTGGAGACGGCGGTTGCCGCCGTCAGTCCGGCGTTCGGGCCCAGCACGCCAAGCCCACCGGCGTTGCCGACGGCCGCCACCAGACGAGCATCGGTTAGCCAGGAGAGCGGCCCCTGGACCACCGGTTTTTCAATACCCAGAATGCGGGCGACGCGGTTGGATTGCATGATATTTTTCCTTGTATGTTAATAAGTTATAAATTTCTTCGCCCCAGCGATGCGGCAATGAGGGCAGTGTAGGCGTCTTTATTGTTTTAAAAAATGAGCAAAAACTTTCAACACTATTATTAAATTAGTAATAATGTGAACTGATGAAGAGGTGGGAGGCGGGCCATCATGCAAATGAATCTGTTTGAAAATATTAAAATTTTTATTGAAATCGTCGATGCCGGCAGCTTTGCCCAGGCGGCGGAAAATTTGCAGATCCACCGACCGGCGGTGACCAAAGCGCTGCAGCAGCTGGAGCAGGAGAGCGGGGTCCGGCTGCTGCAGCGCACCACCCGGCGTCTGTATCTTACGCCGGAGGGGGAAGAGTTTTATCGCCGCAGCAAACCGTTGCTCTCCCAGGCCGACGATCTGCTGGAGTCGTTCGCGCCGGACCGGCCGATCCGCGGTCAGCTGCGCGTTGATATGCCGATCGCCTTTGCCCGGCTGCTGGTGATCCCGCATCTGCCGGATTTTTATCAGGCCCATCCGGAGGTGGAGATTGTCCTCAGCAGCTCCGACGTACGCCGGGATATGCTGCGCGATGGTCTGGATTGCCTGCTGCGGGTGGGGGATCTTGAGGATGGCGACTATGTGGCGCGTTCGCTGGGGGAGGTGGCGTTAACCACCTGCGCCAGTCCGGGCTATCTGGCGCGCTATGGGGCGCCCGCGACGCTGGAGGACCTGCAGTCGCATCTGGCGGTGAACTGGGTGAACAGCAGCAGCCGGCAGATTATGCCCTGGCGATTCCAGACCCCGGAGGGCATCAGGCAGATCGCCATCCCCGGTAAACTGGTGCTGGACAACTCTGAAGTCTTTACTGCCGCCGGGCTGGCGGGGCTGGGGATGCTGCAGGGGATGCGTTTCTTTTTGCAACCTTATATCGACAGCGGGCAACTGGTGGAAATTTTGCCGGACTTTCCGGCGCCGCGTCGACCGTTGTCGCTGCTCTATCCGCACCGGCATCTGTCGCATAAGGTGCGGGTCTTTGCCGACTGGTTGCAGGGGCTGGTAGCGACGCTGGATCGATCGGTGTCGGCTTGACTCTGCCGACTGAGCGATTATATATAAAATGTGAATGCTATTAAGCAATGAATCACAAAGCTGGATAACGACTTAACCTGTAAGGGAATGCTGATGAAACTCTGGAATAAAACACTACTTGCTTCCGCCCTGTGTCTGACCCTGTTTGGCTGCGACGATGCGTCGAAAGTGGATAACAAACTGGATAAGGCCAAAGATAATGCGGAGCAGATGAAGGATGCCGCGGCGGACAAAGCGCAGGCGATTAAACAGGATGCGGATAAGCAAATCGATACGCTGAAAAGCCAGGCCGACGCCGAGGCCGACCGCCTGAAGGATCAGGCCAGCGCCATCAAGGCGGAGGCGGACAAGAAAGCGGATGCCATCGCCCAGCAGGCGAAAGCCCAGGCCGATGCCGTGAAGCAGAACGCAAAGCAGGAAAGTGACCGCATAGTCAAAGAGGCGGGTCAAATCAAAGACAATGCCATCGGCGACGCCAATCAGCTCTCGGCGGAGGCGGCGAGCAAAACCAAGGCCATCCAGGACAGTATCGCGGCGGACAAACAGAACACCACGCCACCGCCCGCCCAGCAGTAACCTGCGCTGTTTGCCTGACCCGCGCCAGGAAATATAGGGAGCGGAGCCTGATAGATTGCCCGGCGGCGCTGCGCTTGCGCGGGCCTACGCAGGGGGTGGGTTGGCTGCGCAATGACCGGGCATCACCCTTGTGTAGGCCGGGCAAGGCGTCGTCGTCGCCCGGCACGTGGACCGCAATAACATCCTGCTCAGGGGTATCTTACGATACCCCTTTTTTATGCGCGCTGCGGGTTCAACGGTTTGGCAGCAGGGTGCCTTTCAGGCCGTGCGGCTCGGAGCGCAGGTACTGCGAAGGGACGCGAACCTGGGCGCCGAGGCTGGCGGCGGCGTGCCACGGCCAGTGCGGATCGTAGAGTACCGCGCGGGCGAGGGCGATCAGGTCGGCATCGCCATCCTCCAGCGCCGCTTCCGCCTGCTGCGGATCGGTGATCAGCCCCACGCCAATCACCGGGATGGCAACCTGCTGGCGAATGTCGTGGGCGAATGGCAACTGATAACCCGGTCCGACGGTGATCGACTGCTGCGGCGACAATCCGCCGCTGGAGACGTGAATATAGTCGCTGCCCAGCGCTTCCAGCTGCTGGCTGAACTGAATGGACTGCTCGCAGTCCCAGCCGCCTTCGACCCAGTCGGTAGCCGACAGCCTGACGCCCACCGCCATGGTGTTGCCCACCGCCTCGCGGATCGCGTTAAACACTTCCAGCGGATAGCGCAGACGGTTTTCCAGAGAACCGCCGTACTCATCACGGCGCTGATTGCTGAGCGGCGAGAGAAACTGGTGCAGCAGATAGCCGTGGGCGGCGTGCAGTTCAATCAGCTCAAAGCCCAGACGCTGGGCGCGCAACGCGCTGGCGACAAACGCCGCTTTGATGCGCGCCATATCGGCAAGGCTCAGCTCGGCGGGGGCGCGGTCGCCATCGTGAAACGCCACGGCGGAGGGGGCAACGGTTTGCCAGCCACCCTCATTAAGAGCCAGCTGATGACCACCCTGCCACGGGGCCGCGCAAGAGGCTTTGCGTCCGGCGTGCCCCAGCTGGATCCCCAGGCGGATCGGCGACCAGGCCCGAATATCCTCTACCACCGCGCGCAGCGCGTTTTCGGTTTCATCATCCCACAAACCCAGATCCCCCGGCGAGATACGTCCCGCTGGCTCTACCGCCGTGGCTTCCAGAATTAACAGGCCAGCGCCGGAGAAAGCCAACTGACCAAGATGGATCCGGTGCCAGGAGGTGGCTTTACCCTCGTCGGCAGAGTACTGACACATGGGGGCAATAACGATGCGGTTATCCAGCGCCAGCTGACCAATACGCGTCGCGCTAAAAAGATGGCTCATGAGTACCTCGTAAAAGTTAGACAGGGTCTTGCATGGGGGCAAACAGTCACTGTTTATAGCACGCCTGTTTGCCCTCCTTTATTCGGATATTGCGTTTAAGCAGCCCGCTATTCGATAAACCACAGGCGGCGCCGGCGGCCCGTCGCCTGCTGCGACACGGCACGGGCCATCGCGCTGCCAATTTCGGCGCTGGCCGTCAGCCCCTGCACAAAGGGACGATCGTGCATCAGCCAGGGAAGGGCGCCGAAAGCGACCCGGCCGCGCAGCGTCTCGGGCGCCTGCAGCGTGTAGTCATCGCCGACGTCCGGAATGTCGTCGCCGCAGGCCAGCAGCTGCTGGCGCAGCGATGGGAAGGGCAGGTCCCGGGTTTTCAACGCTTGTTGCCCGCGGGCATCGATAAACACATCGAATTCACAGCGCTGCTGATGATGGACAATCAGCGTTCGGTGAGACTCGCGCTGCAGGTCATAATCCTCGCCGAGCGCCACAATACGCAGAATACCGGCCTGGTGCAGGGCCAGCAGCCGGCGAATGGATTCCGGCGGGATGGCGGCATAGTTATCGATAAACACCCGGGCGAGCCCGCGCCGGAAGCGGCGGCTGTCCTCGTCGTTGAGTTCCGGCACCACGCTTTCAATCGCCTCGTGCAGGCGGAGAATGGCATAGCGCCAGGGCACCGTGTGGTGTTCGCGCTTATTGCGCTCCACCTCCTGCAGATTGCGTTGCGCCCACTGGAACGGGTCATGGGTGAGACGGTCGGCAAACCAGGCGTCGGCGATGCTGTCAGGCGTTAGCTGGCGCAGCCCAGTCGCCTCGCACCAGGCTGGGGCGGCATATTCCAGCTCCTGCACGACCAGCTCGAATACCCGATCCAGTAGCCCGTCACTGCCCTGCGCGACGGCAGCCTCAAGGGCGGCAGGGGTGGCGATCTCCAGCGGCTCCCATGGGATCGGACAGTAAAAATCGGCTTCCGGGAGCACCCCATTGCGCGACAGCAGGGTGATCTCCAGCGCCTCGCTGCCAGGATGGAGGGTAAAATGGGTCGTTTTGTCGTTCTCAGTATGGAAAACACCATGCTGGGCCACCACGGCGATGGCGGCATCAATGGCGCTTAAAGAGGTCCCGAGGATCCCGACCCGACAGGGCGCGATCCGGGCGTCCATCAGTCCGGTCCACGGACTGGGGAAATACTGTCGACTGGCGCGCTCTTCCTCAGGCCACAGATGGCCGGTGGCAATCGCCACCAGGTCGACGATAACCGGTTCTGCCGCGCTATCAGTGTGGATGGCGATCCCGGCGGGCTGGACGGCAATATCCGTCACTTCACAGGATTCACAAACGCTAACGATGAAGCCGGCGTCCCGGGCCCGCTCTGTGAGATACAGAAAACGGTCGCGATAGTACTCGCCGAGGATCACTCGCGGCAGGAACTGGCGCTCATGCAGCGTGTGCCGCTCGAGGCCGCGCGCCGCCAGCCAGGCGTCGCTGTGCTGCTGCAGCCATTGCAGATAGGTCAGGTCGATAGGGGGGATCTCAATGCTGGCGATGTTAGCCAGCATTTGCGCCGCCGTATTATCGTCACTGTAGGGCATACCCACCCCGGCCTGCGCCTCTTTTTCAAACAGGGTGATCGCCAGCGGCTCGCCACGCTTCACCAGTTCATAGAACGTGTAAATCCCCGTCGGCCCCACGCCGACGATGGCAACTCTCTTCATGATTCTCTCCCTTCCTGTGGGCGGATGCGGCATGGACAGCGGTTCACTGTCGCCAGCCTGTCCTTAATTCTGGTCGAAAATTGCCGATCCGGTGGGCCGTTACACGCAATTTGAAACAAATTAGCAGGCTAATAAACTTGCCGACGGCCGGAAAAAGGGTGTAATTAACAAAAGAGCAACTTTCTATACAAACAATTTACATAAGCGGTGACACCAGCTTGCTCTGCCGGACGCCGCGCAAGCTCCCGGCAACGCCGTCGGGATAGGGATGACAAGATGCATGGCTGGACTTCACGACAGCGCAACGCGGCGATTGCCAGTTTTTTAAGCTGGACGCTCGATGCTTTCGATTTCTTTCTGTTGGTCTTTTTACTGAGCGATATCGCCCACTCGTTTCACGTCGACCTTGAAGAGGTCACCCTGGCGATTCTGCTTACCCTGGCCGTGCGGCCGATAGGCGCGCTGATTTTCGGCAGGGCAGCGGAAAAGTATGGTCGCAAACCCATTCTGATGCTGAATATCGTCTTCTTCTCCGCCTTTGAGCTGCTCTCCGCCGCCGCGCCGTCGTTGCTGCTGTTTTTTCTGCTGCGGGTGCTGTATGGCGTGGCGATGGGCGGGATCTGGGGCGTGGCCTCGTCGCTGGCGATGGAGACGATCCCCGACCGCTCGCGTGGCCTGATGTCCGGCCTGTTCCAGGCGGGATATCCCTTCGGCTATTTGCTGGCGGCCGTCGCCTACGGCCTGCTGTTTGAACAACTCGGCTGGCGCGGGATGTTTGTGATTGGCGCCGCGCCGGTGCTGCTGCTGCCGTTTATCTATTTCTGCGTCGAGGAGTCCCCGGTTTGGCTGGCGGCCCGGCAAAGTAAAGCGAGCACGGCGCTGCTGCCGGTACTGCGTAGTCACTGGAAGCTGTGCCTGTACCTGGTGGTGCTGATGGCGGCCTTCAACTTTTTCTCCCACGGGACGCAGGATCTCTACCCGGTCTTTTTGAAAGTCCAGCACGGCTTCGAGCCTAAAACGGTCAGCATCATCGCGGTCTGCTACAACATCGCCTCGATTATTGGTGGAGTGTTCTTCGGTTCGCTGTCGGAGAAGATTGGCCGACGCAAAGCGATTATGATCGCCGCCCTGCTGGCGCTGCCGGTCATTCCACTGTGGGCGTTCGCCAGCGGCTCGCTGGCGCTGGGGGCGGGGGCGTTTCTGATGCAGTTTATGGTGCAGGGGGCCTGGGGAGTGATCCCCACCTGGCTCAATGAACTGGTCCCGGCCAACACCCGGGCGGTGCTGCCTGGCTTCGTCTATCAGCTGGGTAATCTGCTGGCTTCGGTGAATGCCACTCTCCAGGCGTCAATCGCCCAGCATCATGGGCATAACTACGGTCTGGCGATGGCCCTGGTGGCCGGTACGGTGGCGATTGTCATTACCGTCCTGACCTTCTTTGGTCGCGAGGGACGGGTGATCCAGCCCGCAGGAGCGGGACATCGCCAGCCGCTCTCCACCAGCCGTTAACTTCTGCTACCGGGCGTCGTCAGGCGCCCGGTAGCGTACGTTAGCCGCGCAGACGAATTGCCGCCGCCTGGCGTTTCTCCAGCGAGCAGATCCCAATCCCCACCATGATAAACAGGGCGCTGAACAGATGCCAGGCATGCGGCTGGGTATGCAGGAAGAGGATGCTCAACACCCCGCCGGAGAGCGGGATGATATGGGTGTAAATTTCTCCCCGGGTGGCGCCAATCGCGGCGATACCTTTGTTCCAGAACAGATAGGCCAGCCACGACGGGAAAATCACCAGATACGCCAGGCCGCTGAGGAAAAACGGCTCGCGCCAGGCGGCCCAGTCCTGCGCCGGGTGGCGCATCAGCCAGAAGATGACGATGGGCAGCAGGATCAGGGCGCCGAGCAGCGAGCTGACGGCGACAAAGCCATTCGCCGGGATCCGGCGGTCCTTCAGACGTAATAGCGAGCAGTAGAGCGCCCAGCTCAGCGCCGACCCCATGGCCCACAGATCGCCGACGGAAAAGGTATGCAGCGAGGTGGCATGCAGTGGGTTCCCCTGGAATAACAGGATCATCACGCCAAGGGTGCTGAAGATGACCCCCAGCCAGTTGCGGGCCGATACCGGGTCACGAAAAATCAGCCGGTTAATCAGCAGCACCATGCTTGGCGTGGCGGACATATAGATGGCGGCGTTGAGGGCGGAGGTGGTTTGCAGGCCAATATAGAGCGTGAGCGGGAAGCTGACCTGGCCACAGAGCGTTAGCACCAGCACCGCCGGCGCATTTTCCCGCAGCAGGTGGCGGCTGGCGGCGATCTGCCGGCGGTAGAGCAGGCCCAGCAGCAGCGCCGTCAACGCCCATCGCGCTTCGGTCATCAGGATCGGATCCACGCCCTGAACCAGCACGTGACCGACCACGTAATTTCCCCCCCAGAACAGGGCGGCCAGCGTCAGTAACAGATAGGGCATGCTGATTCCTTGCGTCGCTTATCACTGTACTAGATGGTAACTTTAATAATTTTATAATATCAATATTTTTATAGTGGTCTTTTCTGTTATTTATTAAAAGTATTTATTTTACAATATGATATTTGTTATTCCTAAATTTTCGTTGCCGCGTTGCGAACGGTACTATACCGTATATTTGCCATGCATTTAACAGGGACAAATCCATGCGTAACACAGAAAATGGGGTCATTGGTAGTGACCAGACCGCGGTGATGGCCAGGCTGGCACTGGATGAGTTAATTGACCAGCTTCTGCACAGCAACGCGCTGTCGCTGAAGCTGACGGCCAACCCGCTGGTGGCCGACAGAGCCTGGCATCTGACTGAGAATACCTGCATCCGCGCCTTCTCCGCTGACGATCCACAGGCCAAAAAGCGGGCTCACCATGCGCTGTTCATCCTCTATCAGTCCTGGCTTGCCGACCCGCTCTCGCCAGCGGCAGCCAATCAGTTTCATCCGCTACTCTCCGGGATCAGAAACTACATTGAGTCTGAGTGGCTGCGGGCGGAAAGCAAACGTTTCCACCGCCAGAGACCGGTGCTTAACGCCGGCAATATCGTCGACGAACTGCGCGCCTTATGCCAGCAGCACCCGGCGTCTCATCATCCGCTGTTCGATTTCCTTGCCAGCGAGGCCTCCGCGGCGCAGATCGACTATTTCTTCAAAAGCGACAGCGCGCTGAATCTGCTGTTCTTCGATCTTGTGGCGATGGGGCTGGTCGGTTCGCTGCCGGAAACCCGCGCCGAGATTGCGCAAAATCTGTGGGATGAGATAGGTCAGGGCAGCACTGAGATCACCCACGTCAATCTGTATAAGGATTTACTGAAGCGGCGGAATATCGCGTTGCCGGACAATCATTTTGCCCATTTGTACGAGTGGCAGGGTCTGGCCGGGTATAACGCCTTTATGCTGGGCGGCGTAAACCGTCAGCATTATTACAAATCGCTGGGGGTCATGGCGATGACCGAGCTGCTCGACCCACCGCAGTATGAAAAACTGGTGGCGGGCTGCCGGCGGATTGGGCTTTCCGATCGCGACGTGCATTACTATGCCGAACATATCACCGTCGATATCGGTCATGCGGACGGCTGGCTGAACAATGTGATTGTGCCGATTGGCAAAAAACATCCGGCGGCGATGGAGGAGGTCTACTTTGGCGCCGCGCTGCGCCTGCAAACCTGCAACGATTACTATGATTGCCTGCTGGCGGCCCTGCAGTCGCTGGACGGCAGCGCATTATCTCACAGCGTTCCGCCTTCTGAGTAAATAAGCGCTTTGGCTGCGCTCCAGGCGGTGATCCCCGGTGGGATCTCCCGGCATTCGACGGACTCGGCCTGCTGAGCGGCGATAGCGCCATCGATGAGCATCACCATCATCATGGCGACCCGCTCGGCAGGTTCCGGTTTTAACACCTGCAGGAGGATATCGCGGAAGAACTGCCAGAGGAGCGACTTGAATCGGGAGCACTGCTCCCGGATCGCCGGCGATGACGCGCCATATTCAAACAGCGCGCGGGTAAACATGCAGCCGTGGAACGTGTCGCAGGTAAACCAGCGATGGTAGTAGTCGAACACGGCAAACAGCTTCTCCCGCGCGCTGGCTTTATCCGCCGTGATCTGCGCCAAATCCTGCATAAATTCGCTCTCTTTCTGCTTGAGGATAGCCAGAATGAGCGCCTCTTTATCGGCGTAATAGCGGTAGAAGGTCATTTTGGAGATGCCGGCATGTTCAGCAATCCGCTCGATGCTGGGCGACTGATATCCTTCGCGATTAAACAGTGCGCTGGCGTGGCGGAGAATGTCCGCTTGTTTTGGCTTCATGCGTTTTCCTGTCGAATGTTCGCTGTCACGACTGCCGGTGACACGGCCGTCCTGCGACAGCGGTGCATTATGCCGGATCTTGCCGCCAGACGGGCAAAAAGTAAATCAGCCGCGGTTTAAGCGGCGTCGGTGTTTTTGAATAAGGTTACAAGGATGAAGAAGAACATTGCCTTTTTTGACTTCGATGGCACGATAACCCACGAAGATACTTTTACCCCTTTCATTTATCAGTCCCTCGATGCGAAAGCCATTCGTCGGGGCAGGCTGCGTCTGTTACCGCATATTCTCGCCTGGAAAATGGGCTGGCTCTCAGCCTCTGCTATCCGGCAAAAAGTCTTTCATTATGCTTTTGCTGGAAAATCTCAGCCTGAGATCCTGCAGCGTGGCAACGATCATAGCCAAGTGTTTATTCCCCGCACGCTGCGGGAGAACGCGATGCAGCGTATAGCCTGGCATCAGGCGCGAGGAGACACCGTGGTGGTGGTCTCAGCCTCGCTGGATGTCTATCTTCGTCCGTGGTGCCAGCAGCACCATCTCGAACTGCTGTGCAGCGAAGTTGAATTTCAAAACGGGGCAGCGACCGGAAAGTATCAGGGCGGAGACTGCAGCGGCCTGGCGAAAAAGGCGCGTATCCTGGCGAGCTACCCCCTGGCCGATTACGAGGAGATCTTCGCCTACGGCGATACGCCGGAAGATTTCGCCATGCTGGCGCTGGCCACCACTAAAATCTATCGCTGGGATGAGGCTCCGCCATGAGCCTGGCAGCGTCAGGCTGCGCAGGTTAAGATGGCCCCGCGATTGCCTGTCTCATTGAGAAGAAGAGAAGAGATGATGTTACCCCTGACCACGCCCCGGCTGCTGCTGCGCCGGTTCAGAACGGAAGATCTGCCGTCTTTCAGCCATTATCGCAACCTGCCGGAGGTGGCCCGTTTTCAGAGCTGGACCCAATATGGTATGACAGAGGCGAGAGCCTTCTATGAACAACAGCGTTCGCTGGCCTTTGCTGAGGATGAGAGCTGGTTCCAGCTTGCCGTAGAGATCCAGGCCAACGGTGCGCTGGCGGGAGATGTGGGGATCCATTTTTTCGATCAAGGCAGACAGGCCGAGCTGGGGATGACCTTTTCCCCGGCATATCAGCACCAGGGTTATGCCAGAGAAGCCATGCGGGCGGTGATGGCCTTACTCTTTGAACAGTTAGCCCATCATCGGCTGATAGCCGTGGTAGACACTCGCAATACCGGTGCGATCAAACTCCTTGAAGGGCTGGGCTTTCGTCGCGAGGCGCATTACCGGCAGAATATCTTTTTTAAAGGCGAGTGGGGCGATGAGTACCTGTACGCGCTGCTGCGCAGCGAATATCAGTGAAGTGACGGGCGAGCCGTCACTTCTGTCAGCGCTGCAGTTAGCTGTGCTGGCGGATAAAGCGCGCGCGCCACGGTTTTAGCACCCACAGCGCGAGGGCGGCGGTGACAAAATCAAGGCCAATCGCGCAGCTGAAGACCACATGCCAGCCGTGGGTGTACTGATAGAGCAGTGCCGCCAGCGGGCCGCCGAAGATTGACCCGATGCCCTGAGAAATATACAGCCAGCCATAGTTGGTGGCGGCATGCTCGCTGCCGAACGTATCGGTGAGTGTCGACGGGAAGAGAGAGAAGATCTCCCCCCAGCCAAAGAACACCACCCCGGAGAGCAGGACAAACAGCAGCGGATCTTCCCGGCACGCCAGCCAGAGCATCATCGCCACGCCTTCCAGCGCAAAGGCGATAAACATGGTTTGCTCGCGGCCGAAGCGGTCGGAAATAAAGCCAAACAGCGGCCGGGTTAAGCCGTTGGTGAAGCGGTCTATCGTTAACGCCAGCGGCAGCGCCGCCATGCCAAACACCACCGCCTGGCTAATGCCGAAATCCTCGGCGAACACCGCCATCTGCGAAGTGACCATCAGCCCGGAAGTCGACATCATCGCCATCATGGCGAACATCAGCCAGAACAGCGGCTGGCGCAGCATTTCCCGGGAAGTAAACGATCTGCTGCTCTGCGCCACCGTCTGACTGACGGGCTGGGAGACAGCGGGCGGCGGCAGCTTCAGCCCCTGACTGGCGAGGAAGCCGACGAGGGCGAAAAGGATCCCGAAAGTCGTCATCGTGTGTTCAAGGCCGTTAGTGGTCAGCGACAGGGAGATGGGGAAGGTGGTTATGATGGCCCCCATCCCGTAGCCCGCCGCCACCGCGCCGGCGGCAAATCCCCGCTGCTGTGGGAACCATTTGACCATCAGGCCGACAACGCCGATGTAGACGATCCCGGTCCCGAGGCCGCCCATGCAGCCATAAACCAGCCAGAGCGTTGCCAGGCCATTCACCTGCGCGGAAAGCACCCAGCTCATTCCCGCCATCACCGTGCCAATAGCGATCAGCCGCCGTGGGCCAAACTTTTCCACTAACCGCCCCTGAAAAGGGGAAAAGAAGGTCTGCAGGATGATCAGCAGCGAGAAGGTGACCTGCAATTCTGGCAAACCCACGCCAAGCTTGGCGGCCAGAGGTTTTGTCAGCAGCGTCCAGACATATTGCGGACTGGAAATGGCGGCCATACAGATCAAACCCAGCACCAGCTGGCGCCATTTGCCATATTTCGGGGTAACCAACGGTTCACTGAGTGTCGTCATGTTGTTCTCCGTTTTCAGTAAGCAGGCTTCCGTGAAACGCATCCACCCTGGATGCCTCACGGAAAGGGGAAGGTGGCGACCGCAGAGTGACGACGTGTTGTGGCCATACGGCATACGATCTTGTCCACATCGCGGTATACAAGCGCACAGCATTAAACGTGCCATATAAAATAATCATTTATATTCAGCAGGTTAATGTAATTAGGTGGTGACTAACGGGATGCGACATGGTGAAGGAGCGGCACTGAGGCGGTGCAAATGGGTCATCGCGGTGCGTGGGAAATGTTCGTGGCAAATCCACAGAATGTCGGCGCATGCGCTCTGCGTTTTCCTGCACCAAAGCCATGCAATGCCCCAACATCACTCCCCATTTTTGGGAATCGATGCGTCCGCTGGCGGCGAAACGCGGCGGTGAGCGGCCTCTGGCTCCTGGCATGGCGCTTGCAAGAACATCGGCAGAAAGCAGCGCAACAGACAATTCAGATCACACAATAGCTGGCTAGGGTTCCGGTTCACCGCGGTGAACGTCTGGTCCGAGAGCTGGCGACCTCGGCGAGGTTACACGGCGGGATAAAAGCCCGGGAGACAGCAGCACCGTTGGGTGTCGCGCTGCTCCGTTTCTCGTGCTAACCAGAGGTCCACCATGAAAACATCGCCGCTCCTCCGCTCACTTGTCCTGTCGCTGACGCTGCTGACCAGCGTTCCGTCGTTTGCCGCCGTCAAAAAAGAGTTCAACGTCTGCTGGACCATCTACGCCGGCTGGATGCCCTGGGGAACCATCAGTAACGAAAAGATAATTGATAAATGGGCCAGCAAATACGGCATCAAGATCAATATCGTCCAGCTCAACGATTACATCGAATCCATCAACCAGTACACCGCCGGCCAGTTTGACGGCTGCACGATGACCAACATGGACGCGTTGACGATCCCGGCGGCGGGCGGTGTCGACAGCACAGCGCTGATCACCGGCAGCTACTCCGACGGTAACGACGGGGTGGTCCTGAAAGGGGCGGATAAAAAGCTCAGCGACCTGAAAGGGATGTCGGTGTATCTCCCGGAGCTGTCGGTATCCCACTATCTGCTGGTGCGCGGCCTGGAAAAAGCCGGGCTGCAGGAAAAAGACGTCAAGGTGGTGAATACCTCGGATGCCGATATCGTCTCGGCCTTCGGCACCAGCGGCGTGCGGGCGGCGGTGGCCTGGAATCCACAGCTGTCGGTTATCAAAAAGACCCCACAAACCAGCGAAGTGTTTAGCTCCTCGCAGGTGCCGGGCGAGCTTATCGACATGATGGTGGTGAATACCCAGACCCTGAAAGATAACCCCGCGCTGGGCAAAGCCCTGACCGGCGCCTGGTTTGAAATGATGGCCAAAATGAAGGCCGGGGATAGCCAGGCGTTGAGCGCCATGGCCGCCGACTCCGGCACCGATCTTGCCGGCTACCAGGCACAGCTGAAAACAACCCATCTGTTCTGGACACCTGGCGACACCCTGGCGTTTATCTCCTCGCCGGATCTGGCGAAAACGATGCAGCGAGTGGCGCAGTTCTCGTTCGATAAAGGCCTGCTGGGTGAAGGGGCGCAGAGCGCGGACTTTATCGGTATGACCTTCCCGGGAAATGTCACCCTCGGCGATGCCGCCAACCGCAAACTGCGCTTTGACGACAGCTACCTGAAGCTGGCCGCCGCGGGCCAGCTGTAATGATTATCGCCGGGAGACCACGCCATGCGCCACATTAACCGTTATCCCCAAAAGGGGATGCGCCTGACGCTGATGCTGCTGCCTTTTGTCGTGCTGATCGCCGCCTGGTTTATTGGTTCAGCGGTGCGGCTGGAAGCCAATCCGCAGGACAAATTGTTACCAGGCCTGTCGCAGATGGTGGCAGCCATTGACCGGATGGCGTTCACCCCGGACAAACGCAGCGGTGAGTATCTGCTGTGGGCCGATACGCTGATCAGCCTGAGCCGTCTGTTGACGGGCCTGGCCGTCTCGTCGCTGATCGGCCTCGGTATCGGCATCGCCGCCGGCGTCTTCCCAATGTACCGCGCGGCGCTGTCGCCGCTGATGACGGTGGTGTCAATGATCCCGCCGCTGGCGATCCTGCCGGTGCTGTTTATCGTCTTCGGCCTCGATGAGCTGTCGAAAGTGATGCTGATCGTCATCGGCATTACGCCAATGCTGGCGCGCGACCTGGAGCAGCGGGCGAAGGAGATCCCGGCGGAGCTGTTTATTAAGGCGCAGACCCTCGGCGCCAATAGCTGGACCCTGGTGCTGCGGGTAGTGCTTCCCCAGCTGCTGTCGCGGCTGATCACCTCTCTGCGCCTGCTGCTGGGCTCAGCATGGCTGTTCTTGATCTCCGCCGAGGCCATCTCCGCTACCGCCGGGCTGGGGTACCGCATTTTCCTGGTGCGGCGCTATATGGCGATGGACGTGATTATTCCCTATGTCATCTGGATCACCTTGCTGGCATGGCTGATGGATCTGGCGCTGCGCCAGCTGCACAAAGCCTGTTTCCCGTGGGCGGAAGGAGGCCGGGGATGAGTTTTATCGACATCAAAAACATCTGGCAGGAGTACGGCGACCACGTGGTGCTGGAGCGCATCAATCTGCAGGTGAAAGAGGGCGAGTTTTGCTCGATGGTCGGCGCGTCCGGTTGTGGTAAATCGACCTTTTTACGCCTGCTGCTCGGTCAGGAAAAACCGACCCGTGGCGACATCCTGCTCGATGGCCAGCCGCTGGCGGCGGAGCCGGATCGCAGCCGCGGCGTGGTCTTCCAGCGCTATTCGGTGTTTCCGCATCTCAACGTGCTGGATAACGTCGCCATCGGCCTGGAGCTGCCGGCGTCCCCGTTGCTGGGGCGCCTGTTTGGCGGCAGAAAACGCGAGGCCCGGCAACAGGCCCAGCACATGCTGGAGAAAGTGGGGCTGGGGCACGCTCTGGATAAATATCCGGCGCAGTTGTCCGGGGGGATGCAACAGCGGCTGGCCATCGCCCAGGCGTTCGTGATGCAGCCGCGGGTGCTGCTGCTCGATGAGCCCTTCGGCGCGCTGGATCCTGGCATTCGCAAAGATATGCATGCGCTGCTGCTCCAGCTATGGAGCGAAACGCGCATGACGGTGTTTATGGTCACCCACGATCTGGCCGAAGGCTTCAACCTGGGCACCCGGCTGCTGGTGTTCGACAAAGTGCGCATCGATCCGCAGGCGCCTAACGCCTGGGGAGCGCGCATTACCTACGATATCCCGCTCAATGAGGCGCGGATGGCGCAGCTGGCCACCGGTAGCGACACCAACGTTTACGCATTAAGGAGATAAATTGATGACCGTACCTTTTCACGCCACTCCCAGCCTGCGCGAAGAGCGGCTTCCCGGCGGGGCGCATACCTCGCTGATTTTGCGCAAAGGGCAGATCCTGCGCCTGACCGATATCGACGGCGGGGCGAACGTCAGCATGATGATGCTCAACCCCCATGAGAAAAGTGAGCGCCTGAACCTGCCGGATACCCTCAAGGGCCAGCATACCGCGCGCCTGACCGCCGGACACTGTTTCTACTCCGATATGGGCCGGGTGCTGGCCGGGATCGTCGCCGACAGCTGCGGCTGGCACGATCCGTTCGGCGGGGTCCTTAACGCCGAAGAGACACACGACAAATATGGCGCCGGACGCTACCAGGAATTACGCAATGGCTTCTACCGCAACGGCGTCGATAACCTGCTGGTGGAGATGGGCAAATGGGATCTCGGCCTGGAAGATCTGCTGATGGTGGTCAACTTCTTCAGCAAAGTCACCGTCGATGACGAGGGCCGTTTCCAGTTTGTTGCCGGCAACAGTCGCGCCGGGGATTACGTTGAGCTGTTTGCCCCGATGGACGTCCTGCTGGTGCTCACCGCGCTGCCGCATCCCCAGGATCCGGCCACAGAATATGCGCCCCGTCCGGTGCAGTTGAGCTGGTATCAGGCCGACGATGAGGACGCGGCCATCCAGGCGCTCCTGACTCGCGATGAGAATCAGCGCGCGTTCCGTAATACCCAACTTTTTGCCCTGTAAGGAGGCGTTCATGACCGTTATCACCAGTAACCGACGCCCGGAAGAGGCCGTCTATCGCCATGTGATCCCGGCCGGGGAACCCTGGCTGTTTGAGGTTAAAAAAGGGCAAACCTTGCGCCTGCTTGATCTCGAAGGCAATCAGGCGATTGATACCCTGTTTTACAACGCCGACAACCCGCGCGAGCGCTACGATGCGCAGCGCACGCTGCGTCGCCAGGGGAACGCCTACCTGACCGCCGGCAGCGTGCTCTATTCCAACCTCGGCCATCCGCTGATGACCATCGTGGCCGATACCTGCGGGCGGCACGATACCCTCGGCGGCGCTTGCGCCCAGGAGAGCAACACCGTGCGCTACGCCCTCGACAAGCGCTATATGCACAGCTGCCGGGACAATTTTCTCTGCGCCTGTCTGCACGATGGCCGCCTGCATAAGCGCGATATCGGCGCCAACATTAACTTCTTTATGAACGTGCCGGTGACGCCGGAGGGCGGTCTGACCTTTGCGGACGGCATCTCGGCGGCAGGAAAATACGTTGAACTGCGCGCGGAGTGTAACGCCATGGTGCTGATCTCCAACTGTCCGCAGCTCAACAATCCCTGCAATGGCTGGAACCCGACCCCCGCCGAGGTGCTGGTATGGAACTGACCCGCTGGCAGCGCTGGCGTTTGCTGGCCTTTCGGCTGTTCGCCGTTCGCGCCGACCGCCTGAATCACACGCCGACGCGCCACGTTTAAGCGCCGGTTCCCCCGGGGACGACCTCAGGGAAAGACGAATTGTTGCGGGACGACCCGCTACGCTGTGAGTTCCGCTTATGTTTGATACCTTACTGATTGCCAACCGCGGGGCGATAGCCTGCCGCATTTTACGTACCCTGCGCGCCATGCAGGTGAAGGGGGTTGCCGTTTACGCCGAAGCCGACCTGAGCAGTCTGCACGTCCGCGAAGCGGATGAAGCGCTCAGCCTTGGCGAGGGCCCGGCAGCGCAAACTTATCTGGTGGTAGAGAAGATCATTGCCGCCGCGCTGCAGAGCGGCGCCCGCGCTATCCATCCCGGCTACGGCTTTCTGTCGGAAAACGCCGCCTTCGCCGAAGCCTGTGAGGCGGCGGGACTGGCGTTTGTTGGCCCGACCCCGCAACAGCTGCGTACCTTTGGCCTGAAACATACCGCTCGCGCGCTGGCGAAAGCGGAGGGCGTGCCGCTGCTGGAAGGCAGTGAACTGCTGGCCGACAGCGAGGAAGCCTGCCGGGCGGCCGAGGCGGTGGGCTACCCGGTGATGCTCAAGAGTACGGCGGGCGGCGGGGGAATTGGCATGCGCGTCTGCCGCGACGCCCGCGAACTGAGCGAGGCGTTTGCCACGGTGCAGCGACTGGGGCAAAACAACTTCAGCGACGCCGGGGTGTTTCTCGAAAAATATATCGAACGCGCCCGTCACCTGGAGGTGCAGATCTTCGGCGACGGTGAGGGGGAGGTTATCGCCCTCGGCGTGCGCGACTGCTCGCTGCAGCGGCGTAACCAGAAAGTGATTGAAGAGACCCCGGCGCCGAATCTGCCGGAAGGGATGGCGCAGGCGCTGTGTAGCGCGGCCATTGCTCTCGGGAAAGCGGTGAACTACCGAAGCGCCGGGACGGTGGAGTTTGTCTACGACAGCGCGGCGCAGCGCTTCTATTTCCTTGAGGTCAATACCCGCCTGCAGGTGGAGCACGGCGTGACGGAGCAGGTGTGGGGCGTGGATCTGGTACGCTGGATGATCGCCCTGGCCGCAGGGGATTTACCGCCGCTGAGCGAGCTGGCCGCCGGGCTACAGCCCCGGGGCCATGCCATTCAGGCGCGAATTTACGCCGAAGATCCTGGCCGCCAGTTTCAGCCTTCGCCTGGACTGTTAACCGACGTCTGGTTTCCGCCGCCGGACGGCGCCACGCTGCGCATCGACCGCTGGGTGGAAGCCGGATGTGAAGTGCCGCCGTTTTTCGACCCCTTGCTGGCGAAAGCTATCGTCTGGCGCCCCAGCCGCGATGAGGCAATCGCCGGCCTGGCGCAGGCCCTGGCGGAGACCCGCCTGTATGGCGTCGAAACCAACCGCTTATACCTGCAGCAGATCCTCGGCTTTGCGCCGTTTACCGCCGGAGAACCCTGGACCCGCTGCCTGGATCAGTTGCGCTACCGGTCCGATACCGTGGAGGTTCTGAGCGCCGGCACCCAGACCAGCGTCCAGGACTATCCGGGACGTCTGGGGTACTGGGCGGTGGGCGTCCCGCCCTCGGGCCCGATGGATGACCGGGCGCTGCGCCTGGGCAACCGTCTGCTGGGCAATGCCGAGGGTGACGCCGCGCTGGAGATCACCCTTAGCGGACCCACCCTGAAATTTAATACCGCCGTACAGGCGGTGGTCTGCGGCGCGCCGCTCGCCGTCACGCTCGATGGCGCCGGGCAGGACATGAACTGCGTATTCACTATTCCGGCGGGGGCGACCCTCAGGCTGGGGGCAATAAACGGACCAGGCGTCAGAAGCTATCTCTGCCTGCGCGGCGGTATTCAGGTACCGGATTATTTGGGCAGTAAAAGCACCTTTACCCTCGGCCAGTTTGGCGGCCACGGCGGACGGGCGCTACGCGCTGGCGACGTGCTGCATCTTGCGCCTTTGGTTGAGACAGGGGAAGGCGCGGCGCTTCCCGCAGGGCTGCGCACCGCGCTGACGGACGTCCGTACGCTGCGGGTGATTTATGGTCCCCACGGCGCGCCGGAGTTCTTTGCCCCGGCGTATATGGCGACCTTTTTTGCCACCGACTGGGAAGTGCATTTTAACTCCAGCCGCACCGGCGTGCGCCTGATCGGGCCTAAGCCGGTCTGGACCCGTGACAGCGGCGGCGAAGCCGGGCTGCATCCGTCGAATATTCATGACAACCCCTATGCCGTGGGGGCCGTGGATTTTACCGGCGATATGCCGGTGATCCTCGGGCCGGACGGCCCAAGCCTCGGAGGCTTCGTCTGCCCGGTCACGGTTATCGAAGCCGATCTCTGGCAACTGGGCCAGCTTAAGGCGGGGGATAAAGTGCGCTTTGTGGCGGTGGACGTCCCCACCGCCCGGCGGCTGGCGGCAGGTCGTCGTGCGGAGCTGGCGACCCTGCAGGCGCAGGACGTTTCCTGGCAGCCTGCGCCGCTCACCTCGCCGGTGGTGATGACCTGCGGTGACGCCGATAAACGCCTGGTGGCGCGCCTCTCCGGTGATACCCATCTGCTGCTGGAGGCCGGTGAGGCGGAGCTGGATCTGGTGCTGCGCTTTCGCATCCATGCCCTGATGCAGGCCCTTGAAGGGCAAGCCCGGGATGGGATCATCGATATCACGCCGGGGATCCGCTCGCTGCAACTGCATTTCCAGCCGGAAACGCTGGCGCTGGAGACCCTGCTGGCGTGGGTCAGCGGGGAGTGGGCTACGGTCTGCATGAGCGATGATCTGCAGGTTCCAACGCGGGTCGTGCATCTCCCGCTCTCCTGGGACGATCCGGCCTGCCGCAAGGCGATCGACAAATATATGACCACCGTCCGCCCGGACGCCCCGTGGTGCCCAAGCAACCTCGAGTTTATTCGCCGGATAAACGATCTGCCGGATGAGCAGGCCGTATGGAACACGGTGTTTGACGCCAGCTATCTGGTGATGGGCCTCGGCGATGTCTATCTCGGCGCGCCGGTGGCCACGCCCCTTGATCCGCGCCATCGGCTGGTCACCACCAAGTACAACCCGGCGCGAACCTGGACGGCGGAAAACTCGGTGGGCATCGGCGGGGCGTATCTGTGCGTCTACGGCATGGAAGGCCCGGGCGGCTATCAGTTTGTCGGCCGCACTCTGCAGATGTGGAATCGCTATCACGAGGTGGCCGATTTTGCCGGCAAGCCGTGGCTGCTGCGCTTTTTCGATCAGCTGCGTTTCTATCCGGTTTCGGCCGATGAACTGCTGGAGATTCGCCGCGATTTCCCGCTCGGTCGCTATCCGCTGCGCATCGAACACAGCACGCTGCGGCTGGCGGAATACCAGCAATTTCTCGCTCGCGAGACGCAGAGCATTGACGCGTTTCGCGACCATCAGCAGCGGGCGTTTAACGCCGAACGCGATCGCTGGATCGCCAGCGGCCAGGCCCATTTCGACAGCCAGGAGAGCGCCGCAGAAGAAGCGGGCGATGCGCCGCTGCAGCCGGGCGAGCAGGGGGTGGAAAGCCCGGTATCCGGTAATTTGTGGCAGGTACAGACCGAGGCCGGTCGTCTGGTGCGCGCCGGTGATGTGCTGGTGGTGCTTGAGTCGATGAAAATGGAGATCCCGCTGCTGGCGCCGTGCGATGGCAGGGTTCAGCAGGTCAATGTGCAGCCAGGCAGCGCGGTGCGTGCCGGGCAACGGGTGGCAGTGATTATTGAGGAGAAGGCATGATGCAGCAGACGTTTGATTTACGCCTGGCGACCCTGGCGGCGAACTATCGTAACGCCAACACCACCCCGCGGGCGCTGTTGGCAGCGATCCGCCAGCGGGCGGAAACGCTGAATCCCGAATTTAATCTGTTTATCCATCTCCTGAGCGAAGCGGAGCAGGCGCCGTTTCTCGCGGCGCTGGAAGGCCATTCGCCAGAGACGCTTCCGCTGTACGGCGTGCCGTTCGCGATCAAAGACAATATTGACCTTGCGGAGATCGTCACGACCGCTGCCTGCCCGGCGTTTGCATACCGGCCGACGCAAAGCGCGACCATTGTCGCGCAGCTGATTGCGCTGGGAGCCGTGCCGGTGGGCAAAACCAATCTCGACCAGTTTGCCACCGGCCTGAACGGAACCCGTTCGCCGTACGGACGTTGCCGCAACGCGTACCACCCGGCTTACCCCTCCGGTGGCTCCAGCGCCGGCTCCGCGCTGGCGGTAGCCCTGGGTGTCGCCAGCTTCGCGCTGGGGACCGACACCGCCGGCAGCGGTCGCGTTCCGGCCGGGCTGAATAACCTGGTGGGGCTGAAAGCGACGAAAGGGGTGATCTCCACCGCCGGGGTCGTCCCTGCCTGTCGCACGCTGGACTGTGTGACCTTTTTCAGCGCTACCGCCGACGAGGCCAGCCAACTGCTGGCGCTGGTTGCCCGGACCGATCCGCAGGATAGCTACAGCCGCCGCAATCCCCAGTGGAACAGCCGGCAGGCCTTTGGCAGGCCGTCCGCCGGGTTTCGCTTTGGCGTTCCGCAGACGCTGAACTTCCTCGGTTGCCGCGCCAGCGAAGCGCTGTTCGCCCAGGCCGTGCAGCGGCTGACGGCGCTCGGCGGCGTGCCGGTAGCGATCGATTTCGCGCCATTTCTGGCCGCCGCCCGCCTGCTGTATGACGGACCGTGGGTTGCTGAACGCTATGCGGTGGCCGGACCGCTGATTGAGCAGCAGCCGGATGCCGTGCTGTCGGTGATTCGCGACGTGCTGGCGAAAGCGCCTGATATCGACGCGACGGCGACCTTTAAGGCGATGTATCAGTTGCAGGGGTATAAAGCGCAGTGCGATGCCATCCTTGATACGCTGGACTGCGTGCTGACGCCAACCTTTCCGCGCCCGGTAACGCTCGACGAGCTGGCGGCGGAGCCGATCGCCCGCAACGCCGATCTGGGCTACTACACCAACTTTATGAACCTGCTGGACTATGCGGCGGTGAGTGTGCCGTGCGGGTTTATGCCTGACGGATTGCCCTCCGGCGTCACGCTGTTTGGTCGGGCGTTTACCGATCAGTATTTGCTGAGCCTGGCCGACGCCTTCCAGCGCGCGGAGCGGCTGCCGCTGGCAGGCGGCGCGCGGCTGGAGAGCCCGCCGCCTGCGCATTCCGCAGGCCATGACCGGATGGCACTGGCGGTATGCGGTGCGCATCTGGCCGGTCTGCCCTTAAACGGTCAATTGCTGGCGCGGGGCGGTCGGTTGCTGCAGGCGACCCACAGCGCGCCACGCTATCGTTTGTACGCTCTCGCGGATGGCAAGCGCCCGGCGATGGTGCGTGACGAGCGCGACGGCGCGGCGATAGCGGTGGAAGTCTGGGAGATACCCAGCGCCGAGGTGGGGTCGCTGCTGGCCGCTATTCCCGCGCCGCTGGGGCTGGGACAGGTTGAGCTGGCCAACGGCCGATGGGTGACGGGCTTTATTTGCGAAGCCGCCGGGCTGGGGGATGCCACGGAGATCACTGCCTGGGGCGGCTGGCGTCAGTGGCTGGCCAGGTAAACGGAACATCCTCTGCGGTAGCGCCGCAGAGGGAACCCTCGCTTATAACGGGCTGTTCTCATCGAGCAGGGTGATGCTCCAGACGCGGGCGTGCGTGTCATCGATGCGATAGTAGCTTTTCACGCTCGCCGTACCGCCGATGGCGTAGCCCACCAGAGCGACGATGTTGAGCTGATGCCCTTGCTTATCGGTAAACGCATAATACTCATCCAGCACATAACCGCTGGCGCTGGCCGCTGATTCCAGACGATCGTCCCTGGCTTTCAGGTCCGGGGTATAGTCGGCGATGGTTTTCCCCACATAGTTTTTGGCGACGTCCTGCTTTTCGTCATCGCTGACGATAAACGCCGCACTGGCAGGAAAGTGCTGAACCACCTCAGCCAGGGTTGGTTTCGGCGCAGCAGAGGGGAATAACGTATGATCGATGGTGTAGGCCTGTAGCCAGCAGGAGAATAACGCCGCTTCCGCCGCACGGCCATCCGGGTCGGAAAGCCCGGGCAGCGCATCGACGGTCTCTCCCGCTTTACGCAGCGCAATGAAATCGGCACAGGAAGAGACCCGTGCCTGATTCTGATCGCTCAACACCAGCGTCAGGGGAGACTGGTTAATCTCAAGCTCGCCCGCCGCCAGCACCGGCGTGTTTAACAATAACGTCACCGCCATACCGATAAAATATTTCATCACATAGCCTCCATGAATATCGTCGTATCCTGATCCGAGGTGACAGGGAAAGCAAGCGATGGATGACGTTTCTTCCGCACGTCCAGGCGATGGCTCCCGGACGCCAGGCGACGGCCGGGGAAGGTTACTGATGGTGTGGGACGGGATAAAACGCTTCCGCTGTCCATTGCGCGGATGGCTGGCGGTATTGCTGCCAGAACAGATCGGCAATCTCCCGGGCTTCGGCGGAACCCGGCGTGACGTAGGCCCCCACCGTCACGATGGAAAGATGAATATTTTGCGCTTTCAATACCGGGAAAAGGCCATGCGTCAGGTTAAGCAGCCCGGCTTTGCCGACGCTCAGCGTCAGATACTCCGGGTGGGGCTGAGTGGCAAACATCCCGCCAGTCAGCAGGATCGCGCCTTCTCCACGCGCGGCCATCCGCGGAGTGACCGCTTTGATGGCGGCATATACCGCGCCAATATTGGTGGTGAGATCCTGAATGAAGCCTGCCACCGACTGGGTCTCCAGATTACCGTCATGCATGGCCGCGGCGTTGAAATGCAGCACATCCACACCGCCGGTTTCCACCTCTACCTCACGAATGAGTTCCGCGATACTGGTGATATCGCTGGCGTCCGCCACGCGGCCTTCCGCGGCAAATCCTGCCGCTCTCAGCTGGTCGGCCTGTGCCGCCACATTGCTTTTACTGCGAGAGGACAGCACCACCCGGAATCCCTCACCGGCAAACCGTGAGGCCGTCGCCATTCCCATCCCAGGACCGGACCCAATACTCAAAAACGTTTTCATAGGCTGCTCTCACTGTAGGTTGAAGAGCCGCTATGTTAATAGACCAACAGATCGCTGATAATTAGCCTTATTTGCAAATGATTAATGTGCAGGGTGCAGGAATCATGTTCGATGATTTTGATGAGCTGATGGCGTTTGTCTGTGTGGCTGAGGCAGGGAGTTTTATCGGGGCCAGCCTCAGGCTGGAGCGGGATGCGTCGGTGATTTCCCGCCGGGTCAGCCACCTCGAGAAAAAACTGGGTGTCCGGTTGCTGGTGCGTACCACCCGTAGCGTAACGCTGACTGAAGCCGGAATCTGGTTTTTGCAGCGCGCCCGCACGGCGCTGGATGAGCTCAGCGCCGCCAGCCGGGAAGTAGGCGACTTTGCTGCCACCCCGCAGGGAACGTTGCGGGTCTCACTGCCGGTGACCTTTGGCCGGGAGCTGATTGCCCCGATGTTTCCTGATTTCCTGCAGGCGTATCCGGATATTCGCCTTGATGCCCATTTTCTCGATCGACGAGTCGATATTGTCGCGGAGGGGTTTGATGCGGTGATCCGCCTGGGAAACCTGCGGGACAGTACCTTAACCGGGCGCGAGCTGGGGGCGTTTCGCAGCCAGCTGATTGCTTCGCCGGCCTATCTGCAACGCTACGGTGAACCAACTCATCCTGAGCAACTGGCAGCCCATCGGTGTCTCGGCTTTACCCACCATCCGGACTGGCCCTACTGGATCCTCGAGAATGGTCGGGAGCATATCCAGGTGACGCCAGTTGGCCCCCTCACCACCAATATCAGTGAAGCGCTGCTGACGGCGGTCATTCGCGCAACCGGGATCGCACTGCTGCCGGGATGGATGGTTAATCAGGCGGTGCAGCGCGGGGAACTGGTCCGCGTGCTGCCCGACTGGCGCAGCGCGGCGCGGGTTAGCGTTTATGCCCTGATGCCGCCCGGCACGCTGGTTCCCGCCAAGACCCGGGTATTTATCGACGCGGTATGCCAGCAGCTGGCGTCATCCCCGCTGTGGCAGGACGAGTTGAAGCGATAAACGGGGGGTGCCGATAGAGCAAGCCACGGATGGCGGTTATACCGCGGTACTGGCCCGGACTTTGAGTACTGACGGAATTTCAATAAACTTTTCACAAGGTTTATCGTTGAGCAGGTCGAGAAGCGCTTTCCCGGCCTTCACCCCAATGTCATGCCAGTGAAATTCAACGGTTGTCAGGGCAGGGGAACAGACTGTCGATAATACCCCGCCGCCTAAACTCGCAATGGCTACGGTATTGGGCACTTTGATCCCGGCGCTGTGGCAGGCCATCATGCATCCACACGCCATTTCATCCGATGTGCAAATTAGCGCATCCAGATCGCCCCAGGTGATCATCATATCCTTGAAAATATTCACCCCTGTGGCAATGGTGGAAGGCAAATGAGTGGTCACTACCCGATGCGGAGAACGGTTAAGGGCCAGCATCGCCGTATTCCAGCCGCTCAGGAGCTGGCGAAACATTGTATTGTTGGCCGGGGTACACAGTAACGCGATATTTTTTAATGAGGCGTCCGCCAGGTGGGTCACGATCTGTTTCACAGCCTTACCGTAATCCACACCGATGCACATGCCAACAGACTGCGTATTTAACGCGCCAATTTCCAGGATAGGCACATCTACGTTGGCCAGCAGCTGGGTACAGCTCTCAATGGTGTCGATATTAAACTGAATAATCGCTGCCGGGTTATAGGCGAGCATTTTTTCAAACGTTTTTTGTTCGCTTTGGCCGTCATGACCGGATTCCATAAACATCATGGTATAGCCGCGTTCAGTCAGGATCTTTTGTAACGCCTCCGACACCGGCAAAAAACCTGGCGAAGAGAAGGTGGGGACGACGGCCAGAATGAGATCGGAATGGACCGACGCCAGATTACGCGCCTGGAGATTGGGGACATAGCCGAGTTGGCTTACTGCCGCATCAATACGGTCGCGAAGGTCAGGGTTGACTTTTTCAGGCATTCTCAGCGCACGCGAGACGGTCATGGCGCTCACGCCGACAAACTCAGCCACTTCGGTCAGGGTTATCTTCCCAGTTCCCTTACGACGTTTTTCTTTCGGGCTATTGTCTGCGTCTAGACTCTTCACCAGGATCACCAACCGTTTGAAAAATAAAAAGTAACAAAAGTAAATCGTTGATACACATTATAACTTACCACAGCGAGGGGGAAAGCACATTATAACCAGTGTTAGCGGTAACTCATTTTTTAACATTTTTGCTTGTTAGCGCTAACTTTGGGAGGTGTATCACAGTTGCATTTTATTTAGCTGTTTATAGTTCAGCACATGGGACCCCTCGGGAGTGCATATGATTAGAGACTGGTTAACCCCGGATAAAATTAATGTCATTAACTCAATAGATAACTGGAAAAATGCCGTTCGACTCTCAGCAGAACCTTTGCTGGCGCAGGGGTATATGGCAGAGCACTATATTGAGGCGATTTTGAAAAGCCATGAAGAACTTGGGCCTTATTATCTATTAGCCCCGGGATTAGCAATGCCCCATGCCCGCCCTGAACAAGGTGCATTGAGGAATGGATTATCGCTCCTTCATATTAAAGAGGGCATATCATTTGGCTCAACGGAGAACGACCCGGTATACGTGATTATTATGCTATGCGCTCGTTCCGGGAATGAACATATCACGATGATCGGTGAACTGGCAGAACTCTTTAGCGATCAGCAAAAGCTAGAACGATTGTTAAAAGCCGAGGATATTAAGGCAATTCAGGCTGTTATTGACTGAAGGAAAAGAGAATGAAAAAAGTACTCATCGTCTGCGGCAATGGTTTAGGCAGCAGCTTTATCGTTGAAATGAATGTCAAAAAAATTCTTGCCGAAATGAATAAAGAGGCTGAAGTCGCGCATACCGACCTGACGTCAGCGAAAAGCGAAACGGCGGACCTTATTCTGAGCGCCAACGATATTGCCGAACATTTAGTTGGTCATTCCGCAAAGGTTGTTGGATTAAGTAATTTACTCGACAACAATAAAATCAAAGAGATTTTAGCAGAACACATTTAAGCAACGGCTTTCTGAACCGTGGAGTTTAATATGCTTCATTTCCTTATTTATGATGTGTTAGGGACACCGGCAATTCTGGTTGGATTGTTTTCTCTGATCGGTCTGCTGTTGCAAAAAAAAGGAATTTCAGATGTTATTTCAGGAACACTGAAAACCATCATGGGCTTTGTTATTTTAACGGCAGGCGCCGGTATCATTGCCTATACATTAACCATTTTTAGCCAGCTGTTTGAACATTCATTTCATATTCAGGGGGTGGTCCCTAACACCGACGCGATGGCCGCGCTGGCGCAGAAGAATTATGGCACGGAAACCGCCACAATCATGGTGTTGGGCATGTTGATCAATATCGCCCTGGCGCGTCTGACGCCATTAAAGTACATCTTTTTAACGGGCCACCACACGCTCTATATGGCAGCGATGCTGGCGGTGATCTTGTCAGTCGGGGGATTGTCGGGGGGGTGGGTGGTGGCCATCGGGGCGGTGATTCTCGGCGCGATGATGGTGATCTCTCCGGCGATCTTGCAGCCGTTTACCCGTAAAATTACCAATACCGACGATCTGGCTCTCGGCCATTTTGGCTCTATTGGTTATCTGCTTTCCGCGCTGGTGGGCAAAGTCGTCGGGAAAGGTAGCCCCTCGATTGAAGAAATTAAAGTGCCTAAGTCACTCAATTTTCTTCGCGACTCGTCGGTGGCCATCTCTCTCACTATGATGATTCTGTTCCTGGTGTTGGTGGTCGTCGCGGGCAAAACCTTTGTCGAGGAGACACTGAGTGCCGGTCAGAATTTTATTATCTTCGCCATTATTCAGTCCCTCACTTTTGCTGCGGGGGTTTATATCATCCTCGCCGGTGTGCGGATGGTGATTGCCGAAATTGTGCCAGCGTTTAAAGGTATTGCAGACAAATTAGTGAAAGATGCGAAGCCGGCGCTCGACTGCCCGACGGTGTTTCCCTTTGCTCCAAATGCCGTCATCGTCGGGTTTCTCGCAAGCTTTGTTGCAGGCCTGGTCAGCATGTTCCTCTGCCCGCTGTTCGGCTTGAGCGTCATCGTCCCGGGGCTGGTGCCACATTTCTTCTGCGGGGCAACGGCTGGCGTTTACGGCAACATCACTGGCGGACGTCGCGGGGCAGTGGTGGGGGCATTTGCCCACGGCCTGCTCATTTCGTTCCTGCCGGCCATCCTTTTGCCAATGATGGGAGATATGGGCCTGGGTTCTACAACCTTTGGCGATGCAGACTTTGGCGTTGTCGGCATCGTTCTGGGGCATATTATCGCAATGTTTAACTAACTGTTTATTATCGGAGATGGTTTATGAGCGCGAAATTTTCACCCTCACTGATGTGCATGGATTTAACGCAGTTCAAAGAACAGATCACGGCAATGAATAAAAAAGCGGATTTTTATCACGTTGATATAATGGATGGTAATTACGTCCGCAATATCACACTGTCTCCCTTTTTTATTGAGAACCTGAAAAAAATCACTACCGTTCCCATCGATGTCCATCTGATGGTGAACCATCCGGAAGATATTATTCCCATGTGTCTCGAGGCCGGCGCCGATATCATTAGCTTTCATCCCGAGACGGCGAATAACAAAATTTTCCGCCTGCTGAATCAGATCAAGGATGCAGGCAAGCAATGCGGGGTGGTGTTGAACCCGGCGACACCGGCTGAAAGTATTGCTGAATATGCGCACCTGTTGGATAAAGTGACGGTCATGTCAGTTGATCCGGGCTATGCCGGACAAAAGTTTATTCCTGAATCGCTGAACAAGATAAGAAAGCTCATCAGTATGCGCAAAAATAATGGCTATCACTATCTGACAGAAATTGATGGCTCCTGCAATGCAAAAACGTTTGGCCAGATTGCCGAATCCGGTGTGGATGTCTTTATCGTAGGGACATCGGGTCTGTTTTCTCTCCATGAGGATGTCAGCCAGGCATGGGACAGAATGATCGAGATTTTCCAGCGTGAAACCGTCGCTGCCTAATTAATTTTTTTACGAACCACAGCATATATTTAAAAAAAATTAAAAGACCTGCATCACGCCAGCGATGCCTGCTCTGTTATTCAACGACCACTCTATATGAATGCGGGTGAATTATGGATATTTCGACAGTGCTTAATGTTAAAAACATCAAGTTAAATATGACCGCCAGAACGAAAGAAGAGGTGATAGAAGAACTCACCGATTTACTAGTACAGGATGGTGCGGTGACTAATAAGGAGGACTTTATTCGTGATGTCTGGTTACGTGAGGAGCAAGGCTCTACCGGTTTTGAAAATCATATTGCGATCCCGCATGGCAAATCTTCCGGTGTTTCCCGTACCGCATTAGCCATCGGACGCACGCAACATACCATTCCCTGGGAGACCATGGATGGCAGCGATGTTCGCTGTATTATTTTATTTGCGGTTTGCCTGGTGGATCAAAATGCCACTCATATTCGCCTGTTAGCGCAAGTATCCGGGTCACTGGCCGACGAAGACATTATCGCTAAATTACTGGTTGAATCTGATCCATATAAAATCATTGCGCTTTTCAATTCAGAAACTGAAAGCACCGAAGCGTAATATGTAGTTGTTAACATTCTTTTATATCTTATTAAATGAATTAACGGAGAATCGTGATGAATATTGTCGGAGTTACCGCCTGTACGGTGGGGATTGCACACACCTATATTGCTCAAAAGAAAATTGAAACAGCCGCCAAAAAAGCCGGTCATAACGTTAAAATCGAGACCCAAGGGACCATCGGCATTGAGAATCAGTTAACCGCTGATGAGATTGCCATGGCAGATATTGTTCTGCTTGCCGCGGATGTTAAAGTGACGGGAGAAGAACGGTTTGCGGGTAAGAAAGTGGTCAAAGTCGCCACGGAAACGGCAGTGAAATCCCCCAATAAACTGATTGAAAAACTCAGTGAAATAGTCAATTCATAATTTTATTTCGGCCTGCTGACTCTATACTTAAGGGCGTAATTTATGTCTCTAAAACAAATATGGCAAGCAGCAAATCCTAAAGGACATCTGCTGACCGCTATCTCATTTCTGATCCCCATTGTCTGTGGTGCTGGGTTTATTATTGCCATCGGCATGGGGCTTGGTGGAACGGTGCAGGACACGTTAACGCCGGGGCAATTTGATTTATGGCAGGCGATGGCCACTCTGGGCGCTAAGGCGCTTGGGCTGTTGCCGGTGGTCATTGCGGTGGGTATTTCCGGCTCGATTGCTGGCAAGCCGGGCATCGCACCAGGATTTGTCGTCGGGCTGGCGGCGAACACCATCAGCGCAGGCTTTATCGGCGGGATGATCGGTGGCTACATTGCCGGCTATATCGCGCTGGCGATCATTAAAAACGTCAAGGTGCCTGACTGGGCTCGCGGTTTGATGCCAACGTTGATCGTGCCTTTTTTTGCCTCCATTATCAGCTGCCTGATTATGGTCTATATCATTGGTACGCCTATCGGTATCTTTACGGAAGCGCTGACATCTTTCCTGAGAAGTATGGGCACGTCATCGAATCTTGTGTTGGGCGCAGTGATAGGCGCTCTGTGTATTGTTGACTTTGGCGGCCCGCTTAATAAGACATGCTTTGCCTTCGTTCTCACGCTGCAGGCGCAGGGAATAAATGAGCCGATTACCGCGCTTCAGTTAGTTAACACCGCAACGCCTATTGGTTTCGGCCTGGCTTTCTTCATTGCTAAGCTTCTGCGTAAGAACATCTATAAAAGTGAAGAAGTGGAAACCTTAAAATCGGCGGTTCCAATGGGGATTGTTAATATCGTTGAAGGCTCTATCCCGATCGTCATGAACGATATCGTCCGCGGTATCGCCGCCGCGGCCATCGGTGGCGCGTGCGGTGGCGCAGTCACCATGGTGTATGGTGCGGATGCCACGGTGCCTTTTGGTGGGGTACTGATGATCCCCACCATGTCACACCCGATGGCTGGCATTATGGCCCTGCTGGTGAATATTGTTGTTACCGCCACGGTTTATGCTGTCATCAAAAAAGATATTCCGCGTGATGTGCTGGTTACTCATGATCACGAAGAAGAGGATATCGACCTTAATGATATTAAAGTGAGCTAACTTACCCCTGTATTATTTTATCAATGGCGTTGAGCTAGTCCTGCAACTCAGCCCATAACCGAGGGGTCCTTAGTTATGGGCTGAGTTGCGTCAGGTAGACGGCTGGGTAAAAGTGGAGCAGGGTGAACATTGTTGTTGCAAAAATGTGAACGCTTCAGTAGCCTTGTCTCTTTCGGAGACAGGAAATGCTCGTCACTGATTCACTTCTTGCTTACACCCTCGCTGCCACACTGCTTACCCTGACGCCAGGTCTTGATACTGCTCTTATCCTCCGCACGGCGACCGCTGAAGGGGGACGCAAAGCCTTACATGCCGCGTTAGGCATTGATCTTGGATGCTTTATCTGGGGCGCGCTGGTGGCCTTTGGTTTAGGTGCGCTACTGGCGGTTTCTGAGTTGGCTTATACCTTATTGAAATGGTGCGGAGCAGGATACCTTTGCTGGCTGGGCATCCAGTTGCTCCTGCGCCCACGCCAGCAATTTAACACCCACCCGGCCGAATCAGATTCCACGAGTAACTGGTTCCTGCGTGGGATGCTGGGAAATGTGCTTAACCCCAAAATGGGCGTCTTCTACGTTTCGTTTTTGCCCCAGTTTATCCCCGCCGGGCATTCACCCGTCAGCTGGACCTTTCTCCTGGTCACCATCCATGTATTGATTGGGACGCTGTGGTCATTAACGCTGATTACCGCCACTCGCTATGCCGCCGGCATCCTGAAAAAACCAGCCGTGGTGAAATGGATGGACCGGACAACCGGCTGCCTGTTTCTGCTATTTGCCGCGAAGCTGGCCATGAGCCGCCGGTAGTCACGCAGGGGCGTATGCCCCTGTTTTTGTCTTAAAAAATGAGCAACCCGTGGAGTACTACTCAGTGCTGTAACGATCGGGCTCGAACGTACGTTTAGCCAGTTTCTTTTGCAAAACGATGACAATAATTGGGGTTCCTGATGCGGTAATTGCACATACCGCCAACAGCGTGTCCATATTTTGTAGCGCCATGCGATGGTCGGGTAACAAAAAAGCAGACAGGAAAAATGCGGCAGTCGTCATCAGATACATCATGGATGTCTGTAATGAAGAGAATCCCGCTCGTTGGTTGTTATCAGGAAACTGAATCGTCACCGCCGACGATGACACCAGACGACTGTAAGCTGCGCCGAGAAATAACGTAATAAATAGCGCCGGATACGGATAGCCCAGGAGGGGTATCAGCAAGCTCAGGATAAAAACGAGGGTCGACCCGGTCGCCAAACTCAAAGCAGAAAAACGAGAGGTTAATGCGCCTGTCATTCTGGTAGACAGATACCCCGCCAGACCCCCGCCGAAGAACAACCAGGGCAGCAGACCTTGAGAAGCCCCCAACAGCTGCGTCATTAATGGCGCCAGGACAGGAATGATCAGCATTGGACTAAACTGTACCAGCGCATTACCGGAAGCAAACAGTAAAGTATCTACATCGAGGGGCAGCGCGTGGGATGTGTCGAAAGTGACGGGATCCTGAGGGATGATGGAGACGATCAGCGGCAATGCCAACCAACACAGTGTGCAGATTAACCACAACGCGACATGCCAACCGTAATGAGTACACAAAAATAATACAGCGGGCATCCCCACGATGCTGACCATCGAAAATGACGCAATCACCGTCGCCAACATTTTTCCGCGCGAGTCAGCCGGCGTGTGGTTTATCAAAATAGTGATCCCCACCCCCATTGTCGTACCGCCAACCAGTCCTGCGAAAAAGCGCAATGTAAGAAGAAGAGGGAAACTGGTGGTCAATGTCGTCAACAGTGTCGCCATGGCTAGCAGTACCATATTAGCGATTAAAAAACGTTTCTTATTGCAACGGTCAACCCAGTAAAAGGCGATAATTCCCGACAGGACGGCTCCAGATGTGTACATACCGGATACATAGCCTGAGAAGGTGACGGGAACAGCGAAATCTGCAGCCATAAATGTAAAAACAGGGCTGAACATCATATATTCCAGCGCATTAGTAAACTGGACAAAAGCGATTACCATAGCAATCCGAATGAGCGTCTTTTGATTAAATGTTGTGGCGACCAGTGGCATAGCAAGCGACCTGTGGATGAAAGATATCCTAGCTTAACTGCTATCAAACTTGTCGATTAGATGGTAAAAATGGCACTCATTATTATCATATGTGGGATAGTTGATGCGGCCAGTTCTTGACTTTAATGCGCTGAAAATCTTCATTGCTGTGGTGGAAAGAGACAGTTTTGTCGGGGCATCGAAAGCCCTGGAAATGCCGACATCAAATGTGAGCCGTTGCATTTCTCAGTTAGAAGACAAACTGAACCTTCAGCTCATTGAGCGCAGTACCCGACATATGAAACTCACACAGGCGGGGCATCTACTCTATACCCGGGCGAAGCCATTACTGGAAGCACTTGAGCAAACTGAAACCGAATTAACGTTGCGACAAATGCAATTCAAGGGGCCATTACGTATCTGTATTCCCAATGAAATCGGTCCTGTATTGCTGGGCTCTGTTGTTGCTGATTTCGCCTGTCAGCATCCGGACCTGGAGATAAGTTGCGTCACAAATTTGTCGGGTTATGAATCCCTGCGAGATGATCTGGATTTAGCTGTCATTGTTAGCCGTGGTCAGATGGATGACAGTGACTACATCGCCCGTCATCTGGTGACGATCCCTTGCACCATCGTTGCGGCCCCCTCCGTCATCCAGCGTTATGGCACGCCTTCTCGAATACAGCAATTTGAAGAGTTACCCTGTATTACAACAGTGAATGCGCTTAAAGGCGCTCCCTGGCAGTTTGTGAATAAAAAGGGCGGATTCGAGACGATCAAGGTTAACGGTCGTTATCGGGTCAACAGCGGAGAGATGGCAGGGCGGGCGGCCATCTCAGGTGCCGGTTTTGCCATCCTGTCGAAACAAGCCTGCCAACCCTATATTGATGATGGGCGGTTAATCGAGATTGAATTTGAACAATCGGCAGCCCCCTTGCAATTGTTCGCTCTGTATTCAGATCGGCGTTACTTGCCGGCAAAAACAAGAGCGCTTATTGATTTCATGCATCAGAGATTGAGTCATTAACAAGAGGCCATCTTCAGCGCGCCAGGGCGGCGCTGTTCTATTCAGCCGGCCGGCTCAAGCAACAAATCTCTGAGATAGCCCTCCAGTATGGAGGCACAAATTCGCGTTTCATACGACATCATCCCAGCTGGTGGATGGAGCAACCAGGCACTAAATGGCGGGATCGGATAGTGGCTTAAGAGGGGGATGAGCGCGCCGTCTTCCATTTCTTTTCTGCAAACCGGACTTTGCAAAACACCAATGGCATGTCCCGCTAATAACCAGGAGAGGACACTCCGCCAGTGCGTGGACTGAAATTGAATATTGACGGGAACATTAATGAGTTGATCTTCGGAAGCGATCAATTGAATGCGATTACTGGCGAATACACCGGAAACAGCAGCAAATGGATAATCTGTCAGCGCTTCCGGCGTGTCAGGATGACCCATTTTCGCCAGCAGAGCCGGAGAGGCCACTAGCACTCTGCGCACGGCGCCAAGCGGACGTGCGACAAAAAAGCCTTCGGAGACATCACCTAACCTCAGTGATAAATCGACCCCCTCGGTGACGGGATCGATGACGCGGTCGTTAAAAATGACATCGACCTGCAGCTCCGGATGCTCGTTCTGAAGCTGCAACAATGCAGGCATCAGCAGGCTTTCTCCGGCGGAATAGGGCGCGGCAATACGGATTTTGCCTTGCAGCCCCTGATTTTCCTCATTCACAGAAAGAGCATGCTCTGCCGCCTGAACGGCCGTTTTGCTTCGCTCATAAAACACGTTACCGCTGTGCGTTAGAGACATGTTACGCGTGTTGCGCCTAAGCAAACGTGTCCCAAGATGTGCTTCCAGTTTTTCTATTCTTTCACTCACGGCGGGCTGGCCAATGCCGAGATCGCGGGCTGCAGCCGACATGCTGCCCCGTTCAACCACCCTGATAAATATGCGCATTGCTGAGAAGAGATCCATTCACCAATTATATTGGCTTTACCGATAAATGTAAGTGGGGACAGGCATCTACTGCTTTCCTGCGAAATGATGAAAAATCCAGACTCAAGGCCTGAGCCAGGCTAAATTTCAATCTATTTAATTGATTTATTGGTGGAAAATAATGATGCCAGAGATAAAGCTTTTCATGTTCCAGTCAGGAACACAGCATTGTCGATATCAGCATATCCGGATGAATCAGGGCGTGGGAGAGCATTATCAGATCCCTGTTCCCTGGTTTCTGCTGACCCATCCGGATGGGTTTACGCTGATTGACGGCGGTCTGGCTGTCGAAGGATTGAAAGATCCCAGCGGTTATTGGGGAAGTACTGTAGAGCAGTTTAAACCGGTGATGTCAGAAGAACAGGGTTGCGTGGAACAACTTAAGAGGATTGGCATTGCTCCTGAGGATATCCGCTATGTGGTCCTGTCCCATTTGCACTCTGATCATACGGGAGCAATTGGTCGCTTCCCCCATGCTACGCATGTTGTCCAGAGGCAAGAGTATGAATATGCCTTTGCCCCTGACTGGTTTACTTCGGGAGCCTATTGCCGACGCGATTTCGATCGTCCCCAACTTAACTGGCTATTTCTGAACGGGTTGTCCGATGATCACTATGACCTTTACGGTGATGGCACGTTCCAATGTATTTTCACCCCAGGGCATTCACCGGGCCATCAATCTTTTCTTATCCGCTTACCGGGTGGTACAAATTTTACGCTAGCGATTGATGCGGCTTATACCTTAGATCATTACCATGAGAAGGCGCTCCCGGGGCTAATGACGTCTGCTACTGATGTCGCTCAGTCAGTGCGAAAGCTGCGTCAGCTTACCGAGCGATATCATGCGGTATTCATACCCGGCCACGATCCTGAAGAATGGAAAAAAAACAGGCTTGCGCCAGCCTGTTACTATTGAATCATTCCTCGCTGATCGCCAAAAAGCGTCTGTTAAGAAGGGCTGTCAGCTTATCTTGTTCGAAATGGCCCTGGTGATGGCCGGGGCCATTTCTGCCGGCAAGCTCAGGGCTTCACGTCCAGCACGACATGACTGAAGGTTTGATAGGTTTTTTCGTCCGGCGCGGGCGGGATGTTGGCTTTTTTCAGCGCGGACATCACCTGCGCGCAGAATGGCCGATCGCCGCTCTCGACCGTTGGATCCTGCACCGTCCCGTCACGCTGCAGCATAAAGCGCACCGAGCATTTTTGCCCTTGCCAGGAGGCCGGCTGGTCTATGTTAGCGAAGATAGCCGCCTGGATCCGCGCCAGATAGCGTGAGGCATTGGCCTGGGGTGAAGTATCGGAACCCGTTTGATAATCGCGAAGTATCTTATCCACTTCAGCCGATATTTTAGCGTCTTCGGCGCTGTCCGGCGCAGAAGCACCACCCGAGCAGGCGGAAAGAAGTAAAGAGAGGGTGCAAACGAGCACAGCGTTGGTTTTCACGGACATGCTAAGCCTCCTTGCTGGTGGGGATACCGTCGTGTACTAGGCGGTTATCCTCTGTTATTCCGCGAAATTATTCAAACGCTGAATGCATGGCACGCGCTTTCAGTGACAGTGTCACTCATTTTTTACTTTCGTCGCGGGCGGTGATGCCATCCAGTCGCGAATAATGTCACCGTATAGCTGTTCTGCCTCCGCCAGTCGGCTGAGCAGGCAGTACTCGTCGGTTTGATGCGCCATCGACGGCTCGCCGGGGCCGAGAATAATACAGGGCGGATCGCCCAATGCAGGCAGCAGCAGCGAGGCGTCGGTAAAGTAGGGCACCACGCGCGGCGCAATCGGCTCAGCGTGCAGCGGCTGACAGCGTTGGTAAACCTGCTTAATCCACGCGTGATCCTCCCGGCTGAGGACGGCGGGCAGGTCGACCAGCGTGGAGACGGTGACGCTTTCGCCAAGCAGCGTCGTCAAGCGCTCCCGGATAGTGGCGTGCTGTAAATTGGGCGCGCTGCGGATATCGACATCAAAACGCGTGCGGTCCGGTACGGAATTAATATTGAGTCCGCCTTCTATGCGTCCGACGTTGAGGGTGGGTTGCTTCATTAGCGGATGCGGCGCGCCTGGCGAAAAATGCTGAATCTTACCCAACGCATCCGCCGCAAGATAGATAGCATTGATCCCCAGCTCCGGCATCGCGCCGTGGGCGGTTTTCCCCCGCGTTTCGCAGCGTAGCCAGAGCGCGCCTTTATGGCCGATAACCGGATAGTTGGTGGTGGGTTCACCGACGATCAGCGCGCCCACCTCCGGCAACGTTGCGGAGGCGATCAGCGCCCGCGCGCCGTCGCAGCCGGTCTCTTCTCCGCCGGTTATCAGCAATACCGCGCCGCGTCCGGCGAGGATCGCTTCCCGCTGATGAACGCAGGCGACGGCAAACGCCGCTATCGCCGCTTTCATATCGCTGGATCCGCGGCCATAAAGACGCCCGTCTTCCATCTGCGAGCCAAAAGGATCGTACTGCCAGCGGGCATTTCCCAGCGGGACGGTATCCAGATGTCCGGTAAAGGCCAGCGGTTTACCGCTCTTCGCCCCGGGCAGGCTGGCAATAAGATTGCAGCGTCCCTCGCCGAACGACGACAGCGAAACCTCAAAACCGCTCTCGTCAAGCCAGTCGGCGAAGAACCGCATGCAGTCGGCTTCGCTGCCTGGCGGGTTGATGGTGTTAAAGCCCAGCAGCTGCCGGGCGAGCTCAAGGGTCGTGGTCATCAGCGGCGTTCCGTCAGCCAGTCGAGGCAGTTAATCCATAGCTGGCGATAGCCGGGCCATTTGGCAAACTCTTCCGGCAGCCAGTGCGCCGACATGTCGCTGGTCCACACCAGCGAACGACCCTGCTGATATTCGCGAACAGCCAGTAGCGGATGACCGGTACCGGCCACGGTCGCCAGCAGTTTGCCTTCCGGGTGCATTTCAACTTCGTTATAGCCCAGCAGCCACGGCCATTCGCCCGGAATATCGTTAAACAGGGGGTGAGACTCCGTCACTTCGGCATAGCAGCCTTCCGGGGTTTCAATGCGGTCGTCCCAGGCCAGGCAGCGTACCGGCAGCACTTTCTCCACCGCGGTATGGCGGTAGCGCGCGCCGCCGTTGATTCCCTGGAAGCTGTAATAGCCGCCGATCATCATCAGCGCCCCCCCGCCGGCCACGTAATCATGCAGGAGCGTTAAACGGTTGGCGGTTCGGCGGCTCTTCAGCCAGGTGTCCGGATGCAGCAGCAGCGTATTGGCGCCAATGTCCGAGAGAATAATCGCATCCCACTCCTGCAGCGCTTCCAGCGTCAGCGGAAAGTCGGTCGCCGCCGCGTGGGCGGGCATATAGGTAATGGCATAGGGACTGTCGGCGAGCGCGGCCAGAAAGTCCGTTGCGCCGGTGTGCCAGGTGGCGGTGGCAAACTGGTCGAAGCCTTTAACGTGCGTTGACGTGCTGGTCCAGGACTCACCGACCAGTAAGATTTTTTTCTGCATGATGACGTTTCCTTTTATCCGCCAAAGACCCGCTGGGGGTTTCCAATCATTAAGGTTTCAAGTTGTTCGCCGCTGACGCCGTGGCGCCGCAGACGGGGAACAAAATGCTTGAGTATGTAGCCATAACCGTGGCCGCCGTAGCGGGTGAGCATGGTTTTCAGGAAGACGTCCTGCGACAGCAGAATTTGCTGGATGTAGCCGTCGTCAATCAGCTCGCGGATCGCGCGGGCGTTCTCCTCGTCGGAGGGCGACTGCGCCGACTCGTCGGCGTAGTAATAGCTCATGCCAATCATGTCGTATTCGAGAAACGCCCCGCGCTGCGCCAGTTCGCGCTGGTAGCGCTTATCGGCAAAGCTGGGATTCATATGGCACAGCACGGTATGGCGTAAATCGGCGCCTTCCTGCTCGAGAATATCCAGCACCCGATGGCCCAGCCGCTCCCAGCCGGGCAGATGGACCTCGATCGGCACGCCGGTCGCGGCGCTGGCCCGACCCGCAGCGCGCAGGGATTTCTCCTCATCCGGCGTAAAGCGGCTGGAGATACCGATTTCGCCGATGAGTCCGGCGAGCACCTCCGGTTTCTCCTCCGCGCCGCCAAGATCGTAAATCAGCCGTTCGGTCAGTTGTTCGACGCTGCTGATTTTTACCCACTCGGGGTGCGAAGGCTCCAGATAGAGCCCGGTCCCCATAATGATGTTCAGACCGGTCAGACGCGCAATGCGCGCCAGCGCTTTCGGATCGCGGCCAATGCCGATATTGGTCGGGTCGACCACAGTCTCTCCGCCAAGGGCGCGAAATTTAGTCAGCTCGTCAATCGCAACGTCGACATCAAACAGCTGACAGTTATCGCGGCTCATCAGCGGGTTGAGCGACAGTTCGCCAAGGTTTTCCATTTTCACCGGCATTTCGGCAAGATGGCGATCGCTGCAGCAGCAGGGCGGCACCCATTTGCCGGAGGCATCCAGCAGAATATGCTCATGCATCAGAGTAACGCCCATTTCGTTAATCGGTAGTGGGCCAAGCACAGTCATTACATAACCGCTGCTGACGCCAACCGGCAGCGGGGAGGGATGGCGAAAAATTGATCCTTTCATCAGCTATCCTTTTGCCGCGGAGCGCGTCGGGTTGAGAATGCGGGTGTTCAGCCAGATAGCCAGCAGGATAATGGTGCCGGTGGCTATCTGGGTGTAAAACGGCGAAATATGCGACAGGATCAGCCCGTTCTGAATGACCGCAATCGACAGCGCGCCCAGCAGCGTGCCAATAATAGTCCCGAAGCCGCCAAACAGACTGGTGCTGCCTAGCACAACGGCAGCAATGACCTGCAGTTCAAAGCCTTCGCCCTGGTTGGAAGAGCCGCTGCCGAGGCGTGCGGTAATGATCATCCCCGCCAGCGCGGCGGCCATTCCGCTGATGATATAGACCTTCATGGTCACCGCTTTGGTGTTAATGCCGCTGCGCCGCGCGCCTTCGGCGTTGGCGCCGATAGCGGTCACGTAGCGGCCAAAGCGCATATGGTTGAGAACGATATGCCCGATCACCAGTATCATCATGCCGATCAGCGCGGGCATGGGGATACCAACTACCCACGCGCGTCCGATAAAGGTAAACAGGCTGTCAGCCGGTACCGGAATCGAGTAGCCCTGGGTGACCAGCAGCGCGATGCCGCGAACTACGGCCAGGGTGGCGAGCGTGACGATGAACGCCGGAATGCCTTCATAGGCAATAAAGAAGCCGTTGATGGCGCCAACGAATCCGCCGAGCAGCAGGCCGCCGAGGAGTACCACCGGCCACGGCAGCCCCCAGTTATTCAGAGCGATAGCGGAGAGTGCGCCGACCAGCGCCAGGGTGGAGCCTACCGACAGATCGATACCGCCGGTGGTAATGACCAGAGTCATAGCCGTCGCGACGATCAGCAGCGGGGCGCTCTGACGGATAATGTTGAGCCAGTTGGTGCCGGTGAGAAAGTTGCTGGTGATCAGCGAAAACACCACGCAGCAGAAGACGAAAAAGAGCGCGATGCTGACCACGCCTGAGTGGTTATGCAGCAGGCGGCGCGGCAGCGAATGCTGGATCATGCGGGAGCTGCTTAAGTTCATGATACTCATCCTGTTACCTCAATGTGCTGCCGCAGAGCGGGCGGTGAATTTTTCGCCCACAATCAGGTTAACGATATCGCTCAGGCTGGTGTCGGACACCCGTCTGTCGGCGACGTTAGTACCCTCATACATCACCATGATCCGGTCGCAGACCAGGAACAGGTCCTGCAGGCGGTGGGTAATCAGAATCACGCTCACCCCGCGAGCGGAAACGCGGCGAATGAGCTCCAGAACCGCTTCAACTTCCGCGACGGCCAGCGCGGCGGTGGGTTCATCCATAATCAGCACTTTCGGGTCAAAGGCCGCGGCGCGGGCGATGGCTATAGCCTGGCGCTGGCCGCCGGAGAGATTTCGCACCAGCAGGTGAGTATCCGGAATGGAGATCCCGAGCCCTTTAAGCATCTCTCTGGCATCGGCGTGCATTTTGGCCTCGTCGAGAAAGGGGATGCCGAGGACCGATTTCATCGGCTCACGGCCCATAAACAGATTGCCCGCGACGTCGACCGTGTCGCAGAGCGACAGATCCTGGTAGACCATCTCGATATGGCAACGGCGCGAATCGGCCGGATTCGTAAACTGTTGCTGTTCACCGTCGATACGAATCGTGCCGCTGGAGGGGATCACCGCGCCAGAGAGCACTTTGGTCAGGGTGGATTTCCCCGCACCGTTATCGCCCACTAAGCCCAGCACTTCGCCCGGGGCCAGCTCAAGGTTGACTCCGCGCAATGAGCGTATCGACCCGTAGGTCTTGGTGATATTGATCATCTCTACCCTTGGCGGGGTAGTTTGTGGCTGCTGCATCTGATAACTCCCATCGCTGTGGCCGGGAAAATGTTCGCCATCCTGCGGGAGGGACTCTATCCGACACGGTTTACAATCTAGTAAACCGGTTTACCTGCGGAATAGAGCACTCGCCAGGGCAGTCAGGACAAACGCTATGTAAGATATTTGTTCGCCAGTAAGAACGTTGCAGCATCCGTGCCAGGGCAGGAACCACACAGCAGCCCTGTAACTTAACCTTATGTATTCAATACACTTAATTGAATAAAATCCGGTAAACCGGTTTACTGATTATAGTGAATAAATTGTTAATTGATCGTTTTTTGCGCCAAAAGCGGGCACTTTTGCGCCATTTTGGGACGGGCTTAACAGATCTTAATCGAGTCGCGGCCAATCCATTCAACCGGCAGGCGGGTTTCCGCAGGGATGTCCGGATCGTCGTTTAGCAGGCGCATCATGATGTTCACCGCGGTACGGCCCAGTTCGCGGGCGGGCTGACGGATAGTGGAGATCCGCGGCTGGGTAAAATCGGCGTAGTTGGCGTCATCGAAGCCGACTAACGAAAGCGCCTCCGGCGCCTGGAGCCCGCTGGCGCGCAAGCCATCGAGCAGGCCGAGCACCAGATAGTCGCTGGCCGCGAAGACGGCGGTGGGGCGAACCGGTTGGCTGAACAGGTACCGCAGCGCCTGCTGGCCAAACTCGCGCTGGTAGTCGCCATACATCACCCATTCGGGCGGCCAGCTCAGGCCCGCTTGCTCCATCGCGGTGCAAAAGCCCTGATAGCGCTCACGGACGCTCATCAGCTTGTCCGGGCCACCGACGAAAGCGATATGGCGATGCCCGGCGGCGATCAGTTTTTCGGTGGCGATCCGCCCGCCCTGGACGTTATCAGCAAACACTTTCGGTACCTTACTGCCGGGAATATCTTCATCCAGCAGGACAATGCGTTCGTGACGCTGGACTTCCTTGCGCAGCAGGCCGTTATCGGGGCGGTTGGTGGTGAACAGCAGACCGTCGACCTGGCAGGTATCCAGCCAGCGAATGAACTGGCACTCTTTTTCCGGGTTGTTGCGGGTGATACACAGCACCAGGCTGTAGCCGCTTGCAGAAGCGGCCTCTTCGGCAGCGTCGGCCAGTTCGGCAAAGAAGGGGTTGGTAATATCGGGAAGCACCAGGCCAAGCGTTTCGCTGCCGCCTTTGCTAAGACGGCGTGCCAGGCTATTGCCGCGATAGTCCAGTTCGCGAATGGCGGTTTCGATGCGGTCGATGGTGTCCTGCGGCAGCACAATACTGTTGTTCATATAGCGCGACAGGGTCGCCTTCGACAGCCCGGCCAGCTTTGCCACATCGGATAACAATACGCGTTTTATACTCATTTCCTGCGCCATTTCTGCCAGAATCGGCTATCTGTAACATAGTTAAGCGCGGTGGATACAGCAATTTCTCTGCGAACAATCACCAAAAATAAATGCTTGACAAATTTTAATCAGCAGAGAATTGTATAGGCAGTTTACCGCATCATCCGGGAAGTCATTCCCAACCCCGTTTAAGTTATTCCAGTCGCGCACCGACACGGACCGGTTGCCGGGATGACATTAAGCAGGTATCCGCCGAACGTTCAATGATAGTTCTGGCGATATAGACGATATTTGCCCGCCAAAAAAATAATCCTTCTGCGTTCGCATGCGGCGCGGAACTCTGCTGGCTATCAACTATTCCCGACGAGGATACTGATGATGTTATTTCACACCGGAAAACTGCGTTTACTTGCTGTCGCCACGACCATGCTGGCATCAATGAGTTTTATTTCTGCCGCCAGCGCTGCCGGTCCGACTTATGCGCTGGTACAAATCAACCAACAGGCGCTGTTCTTTAATCTGATGAATAAAGGCGCACAGGATGCGGCCAAAGCCAGTGGCAAGGATTTAGTTATTTTTAACTCTAACGATAATCCCGTGGCGCAAAACGACGCGATAGAAAACTATATTCAGCAAGGCGTTAAAGGCATTCTGGTTGCTGCTATCGACGTTAACGGGATCATGCCAGCGGTTAAAGAAGCCGCCGCCGCAAACATTCCGGTGATTGCGATTGATGCCGTATTACCGGCCGGGCCACAGGCAGCTCAGGTCGGCGTTGATAATATTGAAGGCGGCAGAATTATTGGTCAATACTTCGTGGACTACGTGCAGAAAGAGATGGGCGGCCAGGCGCGACTGGGTATTGTCGGCGCGCTGAATTCGGCCATTCAGAACCAGCGGCAGAAAGGGTTCGAAGAGACGCTGAAAAGCAATCCGAAGATTACTATCGCTAACGTGGTCGACGGGCAGAACGTGCAGGATAAAGCGATGACCGCGGCGGAAAACCTGATCACCGGTAACCCGGATCTGACAGCGATTTATGCCACCGGCGAACCCGCGCTGCTCGGCGCTATCGCCGCCGTAGAAAACCAGGGGCGGCAGAAAGATATTAAAGTCTTTGGCTGGGATCTGACGGCGAAGGCGATTTCCGGTATGGACGGCGGCTACGTCACCGCCGTACTGCAGCAGGACCCGGAAAAGATGGGCGCCGAAGCCCTGAATGCGCTGAACAGCATCACGTCGGGTAAAACCGTGCCGAAAACCATTCTGGTTCCGGCGACGGTGGTAACCAAAGCGAACGTCGATTCATACCGTCCGCTGTTTAAGTAGGTCAGCGCGCCCCGTCCGTGGTTAACAGGGCGGCGAGCTCACGGCTGCCGGGAAACGCGCTGAGCGTCCCCCGGCGGCTAACGGTAATGGCGGCAGCGCGACTGGCGTGCGCCAGCGCCAGCGCATCCGGCGCGACGCCGCGCAGCAGGGCGGAAGCCAACATGACGGCGAGGAACGTGTCGCCCGCGCCGGTAGTATCAAGCGCCTCGGCGGGCACGGCGGGACAAAACTGACGCTGGCCCTCCTGGACCAACCAGGCGCCTGCGGCCCCCTGGGTAATCACTAAGGTTTTCACCCCGTATGGCTGGAGCAGTTCGGCCTCGGATTCATTGACCACCGCGATGTCGATGAGCGGCCACAGATGGCAAAAGTCAGGATTGACAGGTGAGGGGTTGAATACCGTCGTCATGCCGCGGCTTCTGGCGTACTGGAACAGCGCCCGCGTTTTATCGAGGGAGAAATTGCCCTGCTGTAGCAGAATATCGCCAGCGACGGCATCCGCCATATGCGGAATAATTTCATCCAGGCTGAATGTATCGGCCGCCGCCGTAGTGGTAATGATGGCGTTGTCGCCATCAGCGCTATTTAAAATAATCGAGGTATCGCTATGTTGATTGAAATGGCCGTCGGGTAGTAGCGTCAGTGGTTCATTTTTTATCTGCTGGCGGATCCACGCGCCGTTGCTGTCATTTCCCGTGGCGGCAATTAAACGCGTCTCTATTCCGCAGCGGGATAATATAATCGCCTGGTTCGCGCCTTTACCGCCGATATCCTGCGACATTTTAACGCCGTGAATGGAGGCTCCTTTTTTCGGTATATCCGGAATGGACCAGGTTTCATCTACGGCAATATTACCAGTAACGTAAACACGCATAGTGTTCCCTTAACAGGATGGATAAGATGGTTGCTATCTCAGCAGAAAAAACGAATGCAATACAAGCTATTTTTTCACGAAGCAAGGCTGTTATTGGTGTTATTCATTGCGACCCATTTCCTGGTTCGCCAAAATATCGAGGAAAATCAGTCTCGGATATTGTTGAACGTGCGCTTCGCGATGCTGAAAATTATATTTCAGGCGGTGTTCATGGTCTGATTATTGAAAACCATGGCGATATTCCTTTCTCTAAACCTGAGGATATCGGCCATGAAACCTCAGCGCTGATGGCGGTCATTACCGAGAAAGTTCGTGAACGTTTTGCTGTGCCGCTGGGCATTAACGTTCTGGCTAACGCGGCGATCCCGGCAATGGCGATCGCCCTGGCGGGAGGCGCCGATTTCGTCCGCGTAAACCAGTGGGCCAACGCCTATATCGCCAACGAAGGATTTATAGAAGGGGCGGCCGCTAAGGCGCTGCGCTACCGCAGTATGCTGCGCGCTGAACATATTCGCGTTTTTGCCGATAGCCACGTTAAGCACGGTAGCCATGCCATTGTCGCCGATCGTTCGATTCAGGAACTGACGCGCGATGTCGATTTCTTCGAGGCTGACGCGGTGATCGCCACCGGCCAGCGTACGGGCGATAGCGCCACGATGGCGGAAATTGACGAGATCCGCGCGGCGACGGAACTACCGCTCCTGGTGGGCTCCGGGGTGACACCGGCTAACGTGAAGCAGATCCTCGGGCGGACTCAGGGGGTCATTGTGGCCAGTACAATGAAGGTCGATGGCGTCTGGTGGAACGATGTTGAGCTGGCCCGGGTGAAACATTTTATGTCGGTCGCGCAGGCCGCGCTGGAGGAGGCTTAATGGAAGCGTTTAGCGAACGCCTGCTGCGCGAACATCAACCGGCGTGGCAGGCGATGCAGCAGCACCCGTTTGTGACTGATATCGAACAGGATCGTCTGCCGACAGTCGTCTTCAACCGCTATCTGGTGTTTGAGGGCAACTTTGTCGCGACGGCAATCGCGATTTTTGCCCTCGGGGTCAGCAAAGCGCCGGGTATTCAACAGCAGCGCTGGCTGATTGGCGTGCTGAATGCCCTGGTTGATATACAGATCGCGTGGTTTGAACAGGTGTTGTCAGCGCGGCAGATCGATCCCGCTGAGTACCCGGATGATTTGCCCGGGGTACGGCGCTTTCGCGACGGTATGCTGCGGACCGCCCGCGAGGGCAGCTATGAGCAGATTGTGACCCTGATGTTCGGTGCGGAATGGATGTACTCTTGCTGGTGCCGACGGGCGAGCGAACATCATCAGAGCGATGCTGATTTACGACGCTGGGTGGAAATGCACGCGGAGGACGAATTTTATCAGCAGGCTCTCTGGCTAAAAAACGAACTCGACCGCTGCGCCATGGCGCTGAGTGAAGACGAAAAGCAGGCGTTATCGGCGCTTTACGGCGAGGTGCTGCAGTGGGAAATTGATTTCCATCACGCGGCGTACGAGGAGTAGCCGCGAGGTGGATCACAGGGGGCGCCGGACGCGGCGTCTCCTGAATACGGGTTATATCTCGACGTTCTGCGTCTTGTTGGCGAAACTTACCATTACCGTTAATGCCGATTCTTATTTCACATTTTTATCTTAATAAAGTCGGAGGGTTAATTTAGCTGCCTTCTGACTCTTTTGAGAGAAATTATAGAGGGCGAGCATTTATGTTATTTTATTCGGGCCTGTAGCTCGGGGCTCTCTTTTTTCTTTTCTTCCCACCTGAAGAAAAAGCTATTTTCAGAAATAGATATAAATTATCCATCGTTACTCGACGGCGGCTCTCCCCCTACAATGGACTTTAATTGCCAGATATTTAACAAAAACCAGGCCAAGGAAAAGGGATGAAACGAAGCATTTATTCACAGAACAGTTTATTGCGCATCAGTCTGCTTTCCGCGCTAACGCTTACTGCCAGCTTCACCACTCACGCACAGGATAAACCTGTCGCGGGGGGTGTGCTGACGGTCGCTCTGGGCAGCGATACCCCGATTATTGACCCCTCTATTACCGCTTATTCCGTCACCGCTCTGGTTACGCGTAACGTGGTGGATTCTTTGGTCGGCCAGGCGGAAGATAACAGCTTTACACCATGGCTGGCGGAACGCTGGGAAATTAAAAACAATAACCGCGAATACACCTTCCATCTTCGCAAGGATGTGACTTTTAGTGATGGCACGAAACTGGATGCTGCGGCGGTAAAATATAACTTTGAACGCATACTCGATCCGAAAACCACCTCCAGTTACTCCAAATCGTTGTTGGGGCCGATTGACGCGATCACTACGCCAGATGAGTACACCGTGGTGATCCGCTATAAAACGCCTTTCGCACCGCTGCTGCAGGGGCTGAGCTTGCCGTATCTCGGTATTCAGTCACCGACTTATCTGCAGAAAACGGCGAATACCAGCAATACCGTGGTCGGTTCTGGTCCCTTTATCCTCGAATCGTTTGTCAAAGGCAGCGGGAGTAAACTCAGCAAGCGCGCCGATTACAACTGGGGCCCGGGCTATGCCACCCACAAAGGCCCGGCATGGCTGGATAAGATCGAATTTAAGTACCTGCCGGAGTCAGCGGTGCGGCTTGGCGCGCTGAATAGCGGGCAGGTACAGGTGATCGATGCCATTCCGCCGGTGAATTATGCGCAGGTAAAAAATAACCCGAAGCTGGATGTGATCACCAGGGAAAACCCAGGCGTTCCACGCGTGCTTTATTTGAATAGCGACACAGGGATCTTCAGCGACCTGAAAGTACGGCAGGCCTTCCAGAGCGCCATCGATCGCACCACTGCCGTTAAAGCCGCGTTCTTTGGCATCCTGAAACCTGCCGACAATATTCTTGGACCCGCTACGCTGGATTACGATCCGGCTATTGCCAGCCAGTGGGGGTTTGATCTGCAAAAAGCCCGCCGTCTTCTGGATGAAGCCGGCTGGCAGCAAACCGATAGCGAAGGCTACCGGGTCAAGGAGGGTAAACGCCTTACTGTGCAATTTACTTACTCTTCAAACGATGTCGAAGCCGCTGACGTGACGCTGTTCCAGGCAATTCAATACCAGGTAAAACAAGCCGGTTTTGAACTGAAACTCGATCCGGTGGATTCAGGCATTCTCAGCAGCCGCACGGCGGCTAACCAGTACGACATTATCTCGAACTATTTTGTTCGCCCGGAGCCGGACATCCTGCGTACCGTTTTCCATTCCAACTATATTCCGCCGAAGGGGAACAACTTCAGCCGCGTTAAAGCGCTGGATAGCCAACTGGAAACCGCTGTCGGTGCCAGCGAAGCCGAGCGTAAACGCATCTACTATGCCATCCAGCACCAGATTATCGATCAGGCCTGGGCGGTGCCAATTTACATCCCGGCATATCAGTTAGGGAAAGCCAAACAGGTGCAGGGCATTAGCTGGGCCACGAACGCGAAGCCGAATTTCTATGATGTCTGGATCCAACGCTAAGCTGCTGGCAGCAGGCAAGCGCCTGCTGACCATTTTCGCCGTGCTGTGGGGCGCGGCAACGCTGACGTTTGTTGCGGTAAAACTGATCCCCGGCGATCCTGTGGCAATTCTGATAGGCAGCGCCAACAGCGTTGTGGATGATAGTTTTCGCGAGACGCTGACCCGCCAGTTCGGCCTGGATAAGCCACTGTGGTGGCAATATTTGCGCTACTGTGGCGAGGCGCTGACGGGCAACCTTGGCGTGAGTTACCAGTATCGCCAGCCTGTTGTGCAGGTGATTAGCGCAGCGTTGAAAGAGACGGTGCCGCTGGCCGTCAGCGCCCTGGCGCTGGCACTGGTACTGGCGGTATTTAACGCATTACTGACAGCCGGACGTCATCCGCGTCTGCGGTCTCTGCTTGCCGGGTTGGAGCTGATGCTGCTTAGCACACCGGTGTACTGGATCGGCATCGTGTTGTTGAGCATTTTCAGTTTCAAACTGCAATGGTTTCCGGTGACCGGTAACGATGGCTGGATCGCCCTTGTGCTGCCGGTGGTGACGCTCAGCCTGCCGCTGGCTGCGACACTCAGCCAGGTGCTGCGTGATGGGCTGGAGGAGGCGCTTTCGCAGCCGTTCGCCATGACCGTCCGTACGCGTGGGGTGAGTGAAACTGCGCTGCGCTTACGGCATGCGTTGCGCCATGCCTTGCTGGCGGTGTCGACGCTGACGGGGACGCTGCTGGCCAGCGTATTAGGCGGCTCAATTCTGACCGAAACGGTATTTGGCCGGGCGGGACTGGGACAAATCACTCTCGGTGCGATTGAGAACCGCGACATGCCCTTGGTGCTGGGGGTGGTGATGTTCTCCGCGCTGTTGTTTGTGGTGATTAACCTGCTGATTGATACCCTTTATTTACTGATCGATCCCCGTCTACGTCTGCGAGGGCATGCTGATGAGTGATCTTTTACTGCGGGTGGCCCGCCGCGACGGGGGGCGCTATCGTAACCCGTGGCTGGCGCCGGGTACCAGCATTCCGTTGTTACTGGTGCTACTGCTCGTGGTGGCGGTGTTTTTTCCATCGCTATTCACGCCGTACACCCCCGAACAGATGGATTTCAGCGCGATTTTGCAGCCGCCGGACCTCAGACACTGGTTCGGTACTGACCAGTTGGGGCGTGATGTGTTTACCCGCGTGGTGTATGGCACCTCGCTGTCGCTGAGCATTGGGGTCGGCGCGACCCTGATTGCCAGCGCGGGCGGTATTGTGCTGGGGACACTGGCAGGTCTTGCGCCCAGGGCGGTACGGCAGTTACTCGTACGGCTACTGGACATTATGCTGGCGTTCCCCGATTTGCTGTTGGCGCTGCTGGCTATCACGGTGTTGGGGCGTGGGCCAGAGAATACCCTGCTGGCGGTCGGACTGGCCGGCATTGCTGGCTATGCCAGGCTGGTGCGCGCGCAAGTGTTGCAGGTCAGGTTATCGGGGTATGTGCAGCATGCGGTGGCGCTGGGTGAGCCGCCAATGGTGATTATTTTGCGCCATATTGTGCCCAATACGCTGCGCCCGCTGCTGGTACTGGCAACGGTGGGGATAGGCTATTCCATATTATCCGCCTCGGCCCTCAGTTTCCTTGGACTTGGGGTGACTCCGCCGACGGCGGAGTGGGGCGCATTGCTCTCTGAGGGACGTAATTTTCTCGATAGCGCCCCGTGGGTCAGCCTGCTGCCCGCCAGCGTTGTCGCGCTGTCGGTGATTGCCATTACGCTGCTGGGCCGACGTGTTCAAACCCTTATTGCCAAAGGCGGGATCGCATGACTACAGAGACCTTCCAGCAACCGCTGTTACAGGTGGCGCAACTGAGCGTCAGCTTCCCCTCGTCGCAGGGGGTGATTGAGGCGGTTAACGCCTTATCGTTTGACGTGCATGCCGGTGAAGTCCTGGCTTTGGTGGGCGAGTCCGGTTCGGGTAAATCCGTCACGGCCCGGACATTAGTCGGGCTGGCGGGGGCCGGAGCGGCTGTTCGCGCCGAGTCCCTGATATTGCAGGGGCACGATGGCCTGTCGCAGAATTTACTGGCGTGCGATGCCCGCCGTTGGCAGCAACTACGCGGGCGCGAAATTGGTTTTGTTTTGCAGGATGCACTGACCTCGCTTGACCCGCTGCGCCGGATTGGTCAGGAAGTCGCGGAGCCGTTGTTGACGCACCGCCTGGAACGGGGGACGGCAGTTCGCGAACGCGTGGCGGAGCTGTTAACGCAAACCGGCATCCCCGATCCGCATAACCGGATGGCGCAGTATGCACATGAACTCTCCGGTGGCCTGCGCCAACGTGCGCTCATCGCATCGGCGCTGGCGGCGGGGCCGCGATTACTCATTGCCGATGAACCTACTACCGCGCTGGACGCCACCGTACAAAAACAAGTTTTGAATGTATTCAGGGCCCTGGCGGATGCCGGGCATGGCGTGCTGCTGATCACCCATGATTTGTCGGTGGTGGCGGATATTGCCGACCGTGTGGTGGTGATGCGGCAGGGCAAAGCGGTGGAGAGCGGCAAGGTGCGACAGGTGCTGCATGCGCCGCAACACCCTTATACCCGCCGTCTGCTGGCGGCCATTCCCTCTGCCGGTACGCGTGGGAAGTGGTTAACAGGAAACGATCCGCTGGGTCAAACGGTAGTGCGGGAGAACATCAGTACCGACAGCACCACACCCGTGCTGGCTGCCGATAACGTATCACTGGCGTATGTTCTGCCAGATGGCCGTCGCTTGCAGGCCGTCAATCAGGTGACGTTAGAGGTCGCGCAGGGCGAAACGCTGGGCATTGTGGGCGAATCCGGTAGCGGCAAGACCACGCTAGGCAAACTGGCGCTGGCGCTGCAGGCACCGCAACAGGGCGAGATCCTTCTCGCTGGGCAACCATGGAGCAGGCTGACAGAACGTCAGCGGCAGCCGTTGCGGGCGCGTATCCAGACGATTGTGCAGGATCCGCTGGGTTCATTTAATCCGCAATATAACGTGGCGCAATTGCTGCAACAGCCTCTGCGCCTGCATACGACGCTCACAGCCGCGGACCGGTTGTCACGTGCGCAGGCGTTGCTGGCGCTGGTTGGTTTAAGTCCCGATCTGCTGACGCGACGTCCGGCCACGCTTTCCGGTGGGCAGCGGCAACGTATCGCCATCGCCCAGGCCCTGGCCCTGGCCTGCGAGCCGGATATTCTGATTTGCGACGAGCCGGTGTCGGCGCTGGATGTCACCACCCAGGCGCAAGTGTTGGATTTGCTGGTAGCGCTGCAACGCCGTTTGCATCTGTCAATGCTGTTTATCTCTCATGATCTGGGCGTGGTGCAGCATATGAGTCATCGTATTGCAGTGATGAAAGACGGCGAGGTAGTCGAAAGCGGCAGTGTGGATCAAATTTTTCGGGCACCACGCCACCCGTGGACTCGACAATTGTTATCAGCTGTTGGGCAGACGCCGTTGCGATATAACTGAGCAGTAAACGTTAAACACCGTTATCAGAAATGGGGTCAATGTTATTCAACGCTCTTATCATCTCCAGAGCCCATTCCAGGCGGTCTTGCGTGATAGAGGGCAGGGAAGAGCCACTGGCCCGGCGCTCGATAGAGCCATCCGTACGCAGTGCTCGTAGCGAAGTTTGCCTGTGTGAATTTCAGTTTAGTGACCTGTTGCGGGGGCGCCTGACATACCCGATTTCACGAACGGCGGGCGGGTGAACCAGATAATGATAATCAGCGCCATAAAGCCCCAGCCGAGCACCCAGAAATAGTCGATTGTCGACATCATGTAGGCCTGCTGGGTAACCACCTGGTCAATCATCGCAAGATGCTGCTGCGTCGGGCCACCCATCTTATTTACGTAATCCATAGCCGCTGGGTTGTACTGTGTCACGCTCTCGGTCAGATTCGCGTGGTGGAAAACTTCACGTCGCTGCCAGATCCATGTGGTTAACGATGAGGCAAAGGAGCCGCCGAGTACGCGAAAGAACGTGGCCAGTCCTGAGCCTTCCGCCACTTCGTTACCGTGCAGATTCGACAGCACAATGGTGGTCAGCGGCATGAAGAAGAAGGCCACGCCAATCCCCATAAACATCTGCACGCTGGCGATGGTGCGGAAATCCACGTCAGTATTGAACTGCGCGCGCATCAGACAGGATGCCCCCATTGTCAGGAATGACACTGAGCATAAAATTCGTAAATCCACTTTGGTGGCGTAACGTCCGATGACTGGCGTCAGCACCAGTGGTAAGAAGCCCATCGGCGCAGCGGCGAGACCGGCCCAGATAGCCGTGTAGCCCATCTGGGTCTGCAACCACTGCGGCAGAATAATGTTGATGGCAAAGAACGCGGCATAGCCCAGCATCAGCGCCAACGTGCCGATGGCGAAGTTGCGGTCTTTGAACAGCCGCAGGTTCACAATCGGGTGACGTTCGTCCAGCTCCCATATCACAAAGCAAATCAGGCTGATCGCCGAGACAATAGACATCACGATAATGGGCGTAGAAGAGAACCAGTCTTCGTCGTTGCCCTTATCCAGCACCACCTGCAGCAGGCCCACGCCAAGCACCAACAGCGCGATGCCAATATAGTCGACAGGCGATGACTGCGTTGTTTCTTCACGCATGCGCAGCTGCGACCAGACCACGATGGAGGCGAAAATCCCAATCGGCACGTTGATGTAGAAGATCCATGGCCAGGAGTAGTTATCGGTAAGCCAGCCGCCGGTGATGGGTCCCACGATAGGCGCCACCACGGTCACCATCGACAGCAGCGCCAGCGCCATGCTGCGTTTCATCGGCGGGAAGATAACCAGCAACAGCGTCTGACACATCGGGAACATCGGCCCGGCGAAAAAACCCTGCAGCGCACGGAAGATGATGAGCTCCGTCATGCTGTGGGCGAAGCCGCACAGAAATGACGTCAGGGTAAAGAACATCACCGAGGCGATAAACAACCGCAACTGCCCGAATCGGCGGGTAAACCAGCCTGTCAACGGTAGAGCAATAGCGTTACACACCGCAAAAGAGGTGATAACCCATGTCCCCTGATCGGCGCTAACGCCCAGGTTGCCGGAGATAGTCGGCAGCGCCACGTTGGCGATGGTGGAGTCCAGCACCTGCATAAAGGTCGCCAGCGACAGGGCAAGCGTCGCCAGGAACAGGCTGGGGGGCGTAAAGGCTGCCTTCGGCTCTGACATAGCTTCTCTCTTAGCGCTGGGCTACAGCGCTGGTGTTGTCATGAAGGATTTTCGCCACCAGTTTATCGGCTGCTTCCATTGGCGTTTCATACACATCGGTACGGAATCGCGGCTGTTCGACGGTTTTTTGTGGCAGAAGGTGACCACCCTGATTGCGGATATCCACCTCAGCGTTCATCGACAGACCCACACGCAGCGGATGCTTCTGCATGTCATGTGGGTCAAGCGTGATGCGTACCGGCAGGCGTTGGACGATTTTGATCCAGTTGCCGCTGGCGTTCTGGGCTGGCAACAGTGAGAATGCGCTACCGGTACCAATGCCGAGACTTTCGATGGTGCCGTGATATTTCACGTTATCGCCATAGAGATCCGCATTCAGCTCTACTTTTTGCCCAATGCGCATGTCCTGCATTTGGCTCTCTTTAAAGTTGGAATCCACCCACACTTCATTCAGCGGCACGATGGCAAGCAGCGTGGTGCCGGAGGTGACACGCATCCCGAGCTGCACAGCACGTTTAGCGACGTAACCACTGACGGGCGCAACAATGGTGCTGCGGGAGTTATCGAGATAGCGTTGGCGCAGCGTCGCAACGGCGGTTTTGACTTCAGGATGGTTATCCACCACGGTGTCATCAACCATCGCCTGATTGGTTTTGAGCGCTTGCTCGGCAGCCAGTAAATCGCTTTGCGCGCTGGTCACGGCATCACGGTAGTGCGCCAGATCTTCCACCGCAATGGCACCGGAACTGACAATTTTTTCCCGGCGCACATAGTCACTTTTCGCTGTTTGCAGGGCTACTTTTTTGGCAGCTACTTGTGCACGGTAGTTGTCGGCGGTGCTGTAGAGGCCACGCACCTGACGCACTGTGCTGGCGAGATTGGCTTCAGCCTGCTGCAGGGCGATGGCGGTATCGCTTGGGTCCAGCAGAACCAGGGGCTGGCCTTTTTCGACATAATCGCCTTCATCCACGGTCACCTGAGTCACGGTACCGGTGATTTGCGGTGTCAGGGTGACCTGATTTCCGTTGACGTAAGCATCGTCGGTGCTCTCGTAATAGCGGGCGTAAAGCAGATACCAGGCCAGACAGCCTCCTGCCGCGAGGATCAGGATCAGTAATAAAATGGCGAAGTTTCTTGTACGCTTGCCTGGGCGCTTGTCAGAGGGAGGCGCGTTATTTTCCATAGACATAACCGGTGACCTTAATTAGCGATGGGGGGCCGTGAATTCATCGGGCAGCATTTTGATAAGAATATCTGCGAGCTGCCGGGATTCTTCGGGCGTCAGACGCGCCGTTAAGTCCGCGAGGATGGTATTCAGTGCTTCATTCTGAAACGTATTGCACAGCGTCTGACCTTTTGCCGTCAGGGCCAGGATCACCTGGCGCTTGTCGTGCGGATTCGGGCGGCGCTCGATCAGGTCGTTCTTCACCATACGTGCAACCATACGGCTCATTGCCCCGGTATCCATCTGCAGGCTCTTGCAGATTTCTGCCGGGCTGGTGTTACCTTTAAATATATTAATCAATACCTTAAATTGCGGTGCGGTAATGCCGCTGTCGGCAAAGTAATGGCCGATAAGCAGGTCCTTAAACTGGTTTGCCAGATGGAACAGCAAACCCAGATGCAGGTTTTTATGGGAAGAGTCGATTGGGGTATTCATGATAGCTGCCTGGTCAGTAATTAACATGATAATTACTGCCTGGTCACCAATTGTCAAATTAGGTCAACAGAAAGCACACATATTGACAAATGGAGGAGGGCGATAAGCGAATTACGATCACTCGAACCCGTGATGCCCGCAGACATCAATTTGGATGCGCTCTGGGGTACAGGCCCGACGCAGGCGTGATTGATGTACGCGCGGCCGTAACTTGCCAGGGTTCCATAAAGCAGTCTGTGTCATCAGCTGGCGTACTGTCGGACCAAAATCAGCGTAATGTTCGCGGATAGTACGCAGTACACGTTCTCAGTTGCCGGTTGCCAGGCTGGCTACGACGACGGTTAACAAGTGAAAGCGGCCCATGTTCACGATAGCGCTCCAACAACCGTCGGCAGTGTCTGTCAGATATCTCAAGCGGATAATATTGAGTGCGTACCGGGCAAGACCATCAGGTCGTTGGTTATTGCTGGGTTTTCAACGACGACGGCTAGCCATACCCAGCGGGCCAGATTCACGGTAACGCGACAGAAGGCATCGGCACAGGCTGTCAGATATGCTCAGGCGCTGTGTGGCCATCAAGTGTAGTCAGACGCCGAACGATAACGTCCTAATAACTTTGAGTCGGTTAACTTTATCCAAAGCAAAAAACTCCGCCGCATGAGCCGTCATCAGAATCTATCGATGCTGAATCTACGAGTAACTTATCCAGGAGAAAACCTTACAACTTAGCCACCATAATATGTGTCAAGGCTCAATTGAAATGTCCGTTATCCAGCTCAATTAAAATGACCACTTTGATCTCTCATTCTCTTTACTGATAGACTTTCCTCCGACTGAAACAACAGGATGATTGAGCCCATGCTTCGATACGAGTTAACGCCGAACAATGCAGGTTTTATACTGTGGGGAGATTCAGAAGCCCTGAATGAATTACATGAACTCATTCATTACATCGTGGATGAAAGCCCACTGATTAAAGTTAAAGACGGATTTATGTTATCCCTTGCCTATGATATTCGTAAAGCACGGGAAGGTAATCGTCGTGTTGAGCAACATCAGTATGATCAACATGATACATATAAGCTTTATGGTGTTGAGCTTTTATGGCCTCTGGTCCTGGTACAGTCCTCAATACTCAGAAACTCAATGGGTTATATTCAGACAGACAAAAACCAGCTGTCTGTCATGTATGCCTTTGAATACCTGATAGAATCAGCATTAACAGAGTCTGAGAGAACAACGTCGAATGATATTATGCTAACAGTAAAATATGCATCAGACTCTGATTTTAATTTCATTGAGGATAATATTGACAGCAGGTGCTGCTATTTTATCAGCCTATCTCCGGAGCAAAGAAAAAAGCAGTTAATCAGTATTGTTCGTTCTTTTCATTCATTATGGGGTAAGTATGCCCGTGAAAAGCAGGACATAAAGATGCTGAACGAAATGAATAATACATCATGGGTCTGGCCGGACAATATCAACTGGTGAGCAACCACTGTCCGGCCAGTGAGTACCATCAGCGGGCTCTTTTACCAAAAATGTCCTCTGAACGTGACTGAAGCTGTTTGAGTGCTTCGAGCATGTCATCATTATCCAGTGAGCGCTGGGATTTCTTCCCTTCCTGCTTTGGCCGTCGTCGGGAAGGGCCATCTCCAGCGGGAATTGACTGAGAGCGCGTGTTATCCCGCTTGCTCTGCACCAGACTGATAAACTCCAGGGTTCGGCCAAGACGCTTGTTATCGACAATCGCGCCCTGGTCGATTTCTGACAGTCGGTCGTAGGTAGAGTAGGGAAGTAGCGTACCGTTCAGGCGCAGCTCTTTTCTGCCATCAGGATAGTGATACACATCGATATATTTACCTATTGCACGGCGACTCAGTTCGCTGTCTTCAATCAGGTACAACATTTTATCATATTGTATCGTCAACGATTTTGAGACTTTACGTTTTTCACGAACAGTGAAAATAAGCCCCAGGTCCTCATCATGTTCTACAGCACGGTGTACGTCAAAATCATGTCGCGGTACTTTGCCAAAACGGCGGTTATAGTCAGCCATATAGGCCTCAGCGAAGTCATTTGCAGCCTCCATTGAACAAATGCCCTGTAACCGCAGCTCTTTGACCAGACGATCCTGTAAAGTGAGGTGAGCTCGTTCTACACGCCCTTTGGCGGGACTGGTTTCTGCACAGATAGTCTGGATGTTCAGTTCATGCATGGCTCGCCCAAACTGAGTATGCCCGTCTCCGCCTGTGGCGTGTTTATTGTTAACACGAAAAACACCGGCTTTATCGCTGTACAGTGCCAGCGGTTTACCATGCTTATCGATATAGCGCCGCGTGGCTTCGAAGTAAGAAAACGTGGACTCCGATTTAACAAACAACAGTTCCATCAGTTTGCTGGTTGCATCATCAACATAGACCAGCGCGGTGCAGGCCGGGCCACGGCCTTCAAACCAGTCGTGATCACAGCCATCTATTTGTATCAGCTCACCAGTACACGGACGCCGGTACCGTGGTTGAGGGATCCTTGCGGCACGTTGTTTACGGGGAACCCATAAGCCAGCCCGCACCATGATGCGCCGGACAGTTTCTTTGCCAAGAAACAGTCCGTGGAGTTCTTCGAGCTTTTCACGCGCCAGAGTCGGACCGAAATCAGCATAACGCGTCTTGATCAGTTCCAGAGCCTGATCTGCGAGCCCGGGTGGCAACTGGCGGTTACCACGCATGCCACATCGTCTGCTGGCCATACCAAGCGGTCCGCCTTCACGGTAACGGGCAAGAAGTCTGCGGCATTGCCTGTCGCTGATACCGAGGTGCTCGGCCGCACGGCGCGTTGTGATGCGACGTTCAATGACGTCCTGTATAATCTTGATCCGGTTGATCTCTTTCAAAGTAAACACTCCTGAGCTTTCTGCGCTCATGATATGCCTCCCGGTAGTTTAAACGGACCAGTGAAGCTTACCATAGCGCGGACATCTGAATTGAGCCACAGGCGGACATTACTATTGAGCCATTACAATATGAGTGCGCATAATGTATATTATGTTAAATCATGTTTTGAGCGTTGCTCCTAACCGGTGACTTTGGACATTGCTTGTGTTGGCTAAACTCGGATTTGCAGTAATTAGCAAGCGCAATACGAATATAAATCATGTACATGCGGTCTGCCGTTTTATTAACTATCTGATCAGTAAATGCGTGTCGAGCCACTCTACCGCCTCTGCAGGAGACATATGGTTGCAACCGGCCACATCCTGTATCAGGGAAAGGACTTTCTTGTTCAACACGCTCATTTCCTTATAGAGGTTCAGTTCTCCGCTGAGCGAGCATGGGCGCTTTGCATCGGGAGTACATATGCCCTCCCCTACAAATGATTCACATAGTTCGCCCGTAAACCTGTGTGCTGGGCCATGTCGACGTCGCCGGGCTCAGCACTCACTGTCAAAGCGTTGCAGATGGCCTGGGAGCTTCGGGGTAAGCCAACAGGAGTGTTGCTCCATAGCGTCAAAGACAGCCACTATACCAGTCGCCAGTATAAGAGCCGCCTTCTGTGAAGGCGGATTTCTACTTTGTCAGGCGTTCAATCAGCTGGCGCTGGTATTCAGGCAGCTGGCTGGTTCTCACCCCCTGAAAAACAAGTGGCGGGAGCCATGTCATTCCCGCATGTAATGCACTGGCTTTCATGGGGGTGAAAACATCGGCAAGCTCGGTACCTGTTCTGCCATTTTTTCCGTATGTTGAGTCATCACCGGCAGCAGTAGTAACAATAAGCATTTCCTTACCCTTCCATAAATCCGGGCCAACGCTACCCCATGTGTCATTCATATACGCTTTCATCATTGCGGTGATATTGAACCAGTGAGTGGGAAAGATAAACACTATCCTGTCATTCTGGCGTGTGATACGCCTCTCCTCATCACCGTTTATCTTGCGCGTATCGAAACCATAGAGCGTTTCAAGGTTACGAACAGTGACTCCATCTACGCTCTCAGCCGCCTGCTGTAGCCCTTTAATCATAACGGACCGCTCCGGATACGGATGAGAAACGATTACAAGCGTCCTTATATGGCTTTTCTCTTTACTGATGGCAGCTTTTAAGGGGATCACTAAGACCAGCAGAAAAAGCGCCAGCATTTTAACAGGCAGGCCTGGAAAGAGTGGTTTCATACTTGCCTCCAGTTTCAGGGAAATTAAAGTTAAACAGGCAGATCTTGCCTCACAGAACACGCAGTATCACTTTGACAGGAAATCACGAAGGTAAAATCTCAATCGTGGCCGCTCTGGCGCGTGTCCCTGTCATTGCGGAAACATAGCTGCTGCCGGAGTACTTTTTCTGGTAAGCCTGATCTATTTTACTTTCAAGCTCAGGGTCTGATGGTTTTGCGAACAGGACGTCGAACTCCTGTCCAATAGCCAGTATCTTACCCGCCTGCTGGGACAATGCAGCCTGATACCATTTTGAACGGGTACCACTATAGGCTCGGACGAAAAGTCGGTTATCCACCTTCACTTCCCAAATCCATGTCGGCGTACCGGTCGTATTCATATCGGGATGATACGGAGCGATTTTAAGGTCATCGGCCGCATCTATTCTTGTTAATACTTCAGAGTTCCAGAACATAAACCTCTCCTTTTTCATATCGGCTGTTTTTTTCTCTTGCACCATTAACTCGATAAATTAATGTTGCATGAGAAATTAGAGCCTGCTTCACCAGTAACAGCAGAGTGGCTGTTATTTGAATTAGGATTAATGCATCTCAGCGACGGTATTACCGGCTATCAACTGAATAATATATTGGCGGTCCATAATAAAACTGAGTTGGCATGCCTTTCCTGCGGTTGCCAGTCGACTCCAGAGTACCAGCACTGCCTGTATTTTTGCCTGTTCGAGCGCAAATCCAATACCATCAAGACTGTCTGCGTTTGTCTGAAGTTCTTTTATCATCTTCACGCATTCGCCGGTCAGGTCATCATAGCTAAGTGAAAACGTTTGTTTAGTATCCATTCGGCACGCTCTATAGGGGGAATACCCAACACCCCATGCTAAGAGAGCAGTGTCTGTCGTTTGTCGCACAGACACTGCATCTGAAAACACCGGACGATGCTATGGCTTACTTATTAAGATTTTTGTTGAAAAATGCAGTGATGTTATCGAATGGGATCTTATCCATACGATCATATAAATCGACATGTGTGGCATCTTTAACAATCAGAAGCTCTTTTGGTTGATTTGCAGCTTCATAAGCCGTTTTGGAGAAGTAAAGCGAATGCGCTTTTTCACCATGGATGAACAGGATCGGGCGCGGAGAAATTTCCTTAATATAGGTCATGAGCGGGAAATTCATGAAGGCCATCGGCGTTGTCACAGACCATGAGTTACCAGAGTTGACGGCTCGGGGATGATAGCCGCGTTTGGTCATGTAATAGTCCGCATAGTCCACGAGGAACTGTGCTTCACCGCCCTTCAGTTTATTATAGGCTGGCTGGTATGCAGGTTTACCGTTTGCCGCATCTTCCCAGCGCTGGAGGCTCATCTTCTCCAGCGCCTGCTCGCGTTGCTCCGGCGTTACGCTGTCATTGTATCCTTTCGACATCACGCGGCTCATATCATACATGGTGCTGGCAACGACCGCTTTTACGCGTTTATCCACGGCGACAGCGTTCAGGGCAATCCCACCCATGCCGCAGATACCGATGACACCGATACGTTCACGATCCACATAAGGTTGCAGTCCAATGAAATCGACTGCGGCCATAAAGTCTTCGGTATTGATATCAGGTGAAGCAATATTGCGGGGTTCACCACTGCTTTCACCGGTATAAGACGGATCAAATGCCAGCGTCACGAATCCGCGCTCTGCCAGGGTCTGAGCATAAAGACCTGAAGCCTGCTCTTTTACCGCGCCAAATGGCCCGGAAATCACAAGCGCAGCAAGCTTCTTGTTCCCGCGATCTTTAGGAAGATATACATCAGCGGCCAGCGTAATGCCGTAACGGTTCTTAAAAGTAACTTTTTGATGATCCACTTTTTCGCTCCTTGGGAAAGTTTTATCCCACGTCTGAACCAGACGGACTGAAGAATCTGCTGTGCCTGGTGCAGGCTGGGCGACCGCAGCTTCTGTTGAAATCAGAGCCATCGCCCCGGCAAGGAGTGCGCCATTAAAAAAGCGCGTTGAAGATTTTAGCGTCATGATATTAAAACCTTTCATTGGATATTGAGGGATATGTTTCAGACAGCATGCATGAGTATTTCAGTTACAACTTCCGGCGGGTAATCACTGGCAATACCAAACGCTTTGACATTGATCTGGACGTTCTCAACGATAGCGGGCAGATCTGCTTCCCTGATGTTCAGCTGTTCAAGACGTGTTGGCGTACCAATTTCTTCGAACCACTTCTCAAGTGCTGCGATGCCGTCATCTGCCGAACTGAGTCCGAACACATATTTTGCGAAACGCTCAAACTGCGGTGTATTTCGGTTTTTGTACCATTTCATCCAGGCGGGCATAACAACGGACAACCCTGCCCCATGCGGAACGTTGAAAAGTGCGGATAAAGAGTGCTCGATTGCATGATTCGGATAACTGAATCCGGCACAGCCTGACAGGATCAAACCGTTTTGAGCAAGGGTTGCAGCCCAGGCAAATTCCCCACGCGCAGCTTCATCATCCGGACTGGCGATGAGCGTTTGTGTGGTTTCAATTACCGTATTTAGGAGTGCTTCAACCAGACGCGACTGAATTGCAGGCTGAACGGTTGCGGTGAAGTACACTTCGATAAGGTGTGAAATGATATCAGCGGCAGAATAGACCAGGTAATCGCGGGAGACGCCCGCCATCAGTGCCGGACTCAGTACGGATACCACCGGACGCGTGTAGTCGTTACCGATCGATAATTTTTCATGTGTTTCTTCATTGGTGACAACGGCATACGGGTTCATTTCGCTTCCCGTTGCGGCCAGGGTCAGAATGGCAAACAAAGGTAAAGCAGAGGAAAGCTCGCCTTTACCAGCGAATAAATCCCAGACGTCACCTTTATAATGTGCACCGGCCGCAATAGCCTTAGCACTGTCAAGTACGGAGCCGCCGCCAACGCTCAGGATAGCGTCCACGTTATGGTGTTTCGCCAGTTCCACCCCTTCACGGACTTTGGATATCACCGGGTTACTTACGATACCGCCAAGTTCTATATACTCGATGCTGTTATCGGCAAGATTCTGACTGACCGTAGCGAACAGGCCTTCTCGTTTAATACGTTCGCTTCCGTAGCACAGCAGGACTTTACGTGCGCCAGCACTGGCAATGTGTGCACCGATAGTATTCTCTTTTCCGGAACCGAATTCGATTCGGGTTGGGTTGTAGAAAGTAAACTCTTTCACGTATTTCTCCTCCGGATAACCTGTCTGGCAGTTAAAAATGGCTTTAACCTGAACGGTTTAAATTTGCTCGCGGTGAACCCTGACTTACAGGACACTGCCTCATTTCAGTGTTGTTATTTTGAGTGTCTTTAATGAAAGGTGTTATTAAAATACTCTGCATTATTTGCCTGATCCTCTGAACCTGATCTCAAAGCGTGTATTTCAATTTTCATAGCTGCTAAGTTGTTAACGTCAAAAAACGTAACAAATGTGAGGCATTACAGAATGATTTCTGACAAGTCGGTTGAAAAACTACTGGGTGAACTTTCGGTCGATATAGCTCAGCGCACACCCGGCACCGGTGATTTCCCTACAGCCGTAGAAGGTCTCGAATTGTTCCGCCGAAACGAACCCGCTCCTCCGGTAAGCTGCCTGGTCCCTCCCAGTATCGTTCTGGTGGCCGATGGCGCGAAGATCATGTGGGTTGGTGGTGAACCTTACGAATACAATGCGGAAAAATTCCTGATCACCTCTCTTGACCTGCCTGCCAGCTCGGAAGTATTACAGGCTTCGACATCCCGTCCCTGCGTGGGCGTAGCCTATAAACTTGACCAGCGCGTACTGATGGAATTAATTGCACAGGGAAGCCTGCCGCCGGTTAAAAAACGAGACGCGGGAACGGGTGTCGGTATAGGAACTATTACTGATGTTTTGCTGGAGCCTTTCTGCCGTCTGCTTTCTTTGCTTGACGAGCCTGAAGCCATTCCTGTTCTCGGGCCGCTGATTCAAAGGGAGATACATTACCGGCTTTTGATGAGCGATCAGTCCGATCATCTCAGACAGATTGCAGCAGTAGACGGCCATGGCTACCGTATCGGTAAAGCTATTGACTGGTTAAAGACCAATATTGCATCACCTTTACGCGTAGAAGAACTGGCAAGTCGGGTGCAAATGAGCACACCCTCTTTCCACCAACACTTCAGGCAGCTTGCGGGAATGAGCCCGCTACGGTATCAGAAATGGCTGCGCCTCAATGAAGCCAGGCGACTGATGCTGAATGAACATTACGATGTCACCACAGCAGCCTATGCTGTCGGTTACGAAAGCCTGTCCCATTTCAGCAGGGAATATACGCGGATGTTCGGGGAATCACCCAAGAGGGATATAACCGTGCTGAGAAAGTCAGCTGGTAAGCTTTAGTATTATCGTCATGTATTTTACCTTATCCTGTTATTGTACCGGTTGCGCAAAACTTGCAGGAAAGCCATAAAGGCGGGAGAATCCTGTCGGCGGTGAGGATAAAAGATGTGGTAGCCCTCAAACCAGGGGCACCACTCGGTCAGGACCGCCATCAACCTGCCGTTTCTGATATATTCATCCGCAACATATTCTGGAAGGCAGGCTACGCCCAGGCCATCAAGAGCGGCATCAAGCTGATGTACCGTGCTGTTCGCAATATATTGCCCCTTCACCTTCAGGCTGAACTTCTGGTCTTCCTTCTCGAATTCCCAGGCATACAAACCACTCGTGTCGGAATACCGGACGTTGATGCAGTTGTGGTTCAAAAGATCCTGCGGTTTTTTAGGCTTGCCATAACGTTGAAAATAATCCGGTGCTGCAACAATCAATTGCCGCCAGTCCTGGCTGATTTTAACGGCAATCATATCATTATTCAGCGCATCTCCGGGGCGGATCCCCGCATCAAAACGCTGATCAACGATGTCGGTAAATCCATAATCAATTCCGATTTCAATCTGAATGTCAGGGTAGCGGCTCAGGAAGTCAGGCAGCACCGGGCGGATCAGGTACTGGATAACATCATCTGAACCCGTAAGGCGAATGATGCCAGTGGGCTTTTCACGAAGCTCACTCAGCCGACTTATTGCGTCATCAACCTGCTCCATCAAGGGGCCAATTTCGTTGATCAGCCTTTCACCCGCTTCTGTGGTGGAGATACTGCGGGTGGTTCTGGCCAGCAACCTGATCCCAAGCCTTTCTTCCAGGGATTTTACTGTATGGCTGACAGCTGAGGGCGTCACACCGATCTCTGCTGCCGCTTTAGTAAAGCTCTTGAGTCTGGCCACGCTTAAAAAAACTTTCAGTTCATCCACACTCACCTCCTCCAAGGGAGAAGCCAGCGTACCAGCCAATGATTAATTATCAAATATTTTTCACAAGTAAGTGAAATAAATGCTGATTAATAAATTTTATATCAAATGTTACCTTCACATCATCAATAGTGAGCGTGTCATCACACTGATAACGCGTTTGTGGCTCTGATCCTGAGGTAACAGTTATGCAAGATTTCATCTATCACAACCCGGTAAAAATTCTGTTTGGGCATGACCAAATCCCTGCACTTGCGCAGGAAGTCCCGCAGGATAAAAAGGTCATGATCGTCTATGGCGGAGGCAGCGTAATAAAACACGGCATTCTGCAACGCGTAAAAGGATCCCTTAAAAACACCCTTGTTTTTGAATTTGGTGGGGTTGAACCCAATCCACATTACGAAACCCTGATGAAAGCGGTCGAGATTGTCAAAGCGGAAAAAATTGATTTTCTCCTGGCCGTTGGCGGTGGTTCAGTCATCGATGGTACAAAATTCATCGCCGCGGCCGCTCTTTATGAAAATGATCCGTGGGAAATTATCACCAGCTATGGCAGCGTAGTGAAACAGGCTTTGCCTTTTGGATGCGTACTGACGCTTGCAGCGACGGGGTCCGAGATGAATAACACGGCTGTGATTAATCGTGCCACCACGCAGGATAAACTCTTTTTTGCATCTCCGTGCGTTATGCCGCAGTTCTCCGTGCTTGAACCGGAAATTACCTACACGCTGCCTGAGCGGCAAACCGCAAACGGGGTTGTGGATGCCTTTGTCCATATACTTGAACAATATATCACTTACCCGGTAAACGCGAAGGTGCAGGACCGCCTGGCGGAAGGATTGCTCAATACGCTGAAAGAAGAAGGCCCGACAGCCCTTAAAAATCCTCAAGACTACGACGCCAGAGCGAATATCATGTGGGCGGCTACAATGGCCCTGAATGGGATGTTAAGTGCCGGTGTACCGACAGACTGGGCTTCTCACTTAATTGGTCAGGAAATTACAGCCTTGTATGGCATTGACCACGCCCGCACTCTGGCGATTGTGATGCCTGCCCTGTGGCGCTACTGCAAAAATGAAAAATCTGAGAAGCTGGCTCAGTACGGTGCTCGGGTCTGGAATATTCCCGCATCTGATACCGAAAAAATGGCCGATGAGGCTATCAATGCCACGGTCGCTTTTTTTGAACAACTGGGGGTTAAAACCAGACTCTCTGATTATGATTTAGGGGATGAAGCCATTGCAGAAGTTATTCGTAAGTTAAAAGAACATGGTCACATTGCCTTGGGTGAGCATGGAAAAATTACGGCCAGAGAGGCTGAGGCCTTATTGAAGATGGCGCTTTAATAAGTATAGCCTGCGATTTTCGCAGGCTAAATCTATGACGGTGGTGAGCTGGAATACCGCAATATCATAATAATCAATTTATTATCTGCATTGAGAAAAGAAGTAGAGTCGGATGCCCGACTCATCATCGTATTAGCGAAAGACTGTACCTTCATTGTCACCGCACCACAGACTTGATCTACCAATGCAATCCTCAGAGGATCAGGCAAGTAATTTGAAGTATTTGTGTATTTTATGTTACCTCAAGCCTGTAAATTGTTATCTGCTCACTTAACAGATGAATTTATCTGAAAGTACGCTGGCGTTTTCCTGGCCTCCAGGAAAATTTAACTTGCCGGGATTAACCATTATTAGCATACATTCGGCTTCCTTTCAGAAGCGGAAAGCAAACCCGGTCAAAAATATGAGCAGGAGTGTAATGATGGATGAAGAAAAAAATCTGACTCGTCGCGAATTTGTTGTTCGTTCTGGGGTTGTCATAGGAGCCAGTGTGTTGCTGAGCAGTCCAATTGGTTCACTTGCCGCTGATGTAAATGGTTCCAGAGTGAGAACTCGCGGTTATGCAGCGTTTGACACTTCCGGAAAACTCTCGCCCTGGTCCTTTGAACGCCGAGCAGTTGGTGACAACGATATTTTGATTGAGACTAAATATGCAAGTATTTGCCACTCTGATATCCATCAGATGAAAGGACACTGGGGGGTCCAAAAATATCCTCAGGTTCCAGGGCATGAAATCGTAGGCATTGTGGCGGCGGTTGGAAAGAATGTCACCCGGTTCAAGATCGGTGATCGAGCAGGCGTTGGATGTATGGTCAACAGCACTCTTCCAGACTCAGAGCTGATGCAGCTTGAGAACACGGAGCAATACAGTCCAGCTACTGTCTTCACTTATGGTTTCCCTGAAAGCGATTCTCCCACGGGAATTTCACAGGGAGGGTATTCCACAAACATCGTGGTGCGCGATCATTTTGCTGTTCATATTCCTGAAAACATTACCTTCCAGGAAGCTGCACCCCTGCTTTGTGCAGGCATTACCACTTATTCACCGCTCATGAAGGCTGGTATCGTCAAGGGAATGAAAGTTGGAGTGGCCGGAATTGGTGGTCTGGGCCATATGGCCATAAAGCTTGCCGTGTCTAAAGGAGCGGAGGTATATGCATTCACAACTACGCCATCGAAAGTTGACGATATTCTTTCCTTCGGGGCCAAAGAAGTAATTGTGGTCGATAGTTCTGACAAATTGAAGGCTTATCAGGGAAGTCTGGATTATATGATTTCCACGATCCCTTATCAGTTCGACGTCGCAGCCTACGCATCAGTTGTGAAGCCATACGGAACTTTCACACAGATCGGCATGCCAGAAGGTTTTCAGATTACACTCAATGCGCTTGGTCTTGCAGCATCAAGAGTTAATTTCAATGCGTCAATGATTGGCGGCATGAAAGAAACTCAGGAAGTTGTAAATTACTGTTCTGAAAATAAAATATTACCCACCATCCAGATAATCAAGGCAGAGCAAATTAATGAAGCATGGGATAACGTGTTTAATAAGAAAGCCCGATATCGCTATGTTATAGATGCGTCGACGATGTGATATCAGGAATATGTAACACTTTCCAGATTCATAAGTCCACTGACGTTGTGATGTTCATATTAATCCTCTCTTTTTAATTTTAACCCTCTTTTTGGGGCCGGTGGCCCCGTTTTTTCCAATGCCCGTTTTAAAGGTACTGACGATGACAAAAAAGCATTCAAAAATAGAACAAACATCTTTGAATGATACTTCAGATAATTCTAACTGGAATGGTGTATTCGCTATTTCACTCTGCGTGTTTGCTCTGATCGCTTCAGAGTTCATGCCTGTCAGTCTGTTAACTCCACTTGCCCATGATTTAGGGATAACGGAAGGTACAGCTGGTCAGGGAATGACAATCTCAGGTGTTTTTGCCGTATTTACAAGTCTTAGCATACGCAGACTAGCCGGAACACTGAACAGAAAGTTTCTTTTACTGGCGTTGACAGCTCTGATGGGATTATCTGCCGTGTTAGTCGCACTCGCCCCTAATTATCTTATCTATATGCTGGGGAGAGCTATGATTGGTGTTGTCATTCGAGGATTCTGGTCAATGTCAGTCGCTACAGCAGTAAGACTGGTGCACATTAGTAAGGTACCGCGTGCCCTGGCCGTGTTCAATGGAGGAAACGCCCTGGCAACCGTAGTGGCAGCCCCACTTGGAAGTTATCTTACGGCTGCCATAAGCTGGCGTGGAGCTTTTCTGTGTTTAGTACCTGTCGCAATAATTACGTTTGTATGGCAATGGATAAGCCTTCCTTCTATGGAGCCCGGCAAATCTGGTAAAACCGGGTCATCTGTTACCTCGCTTTTACGAAAAAAGAATGTCGCGGTTGGTATGTGTGCCGCCGGTATCTTTTTCATGGGGCAGTTTACTCTGTTTACCTACATCCGACCGTTTCTGGAGAATGTCACGAAAGTTAATTCTGATGCAGTAACGCTAATATTGTTACTGATTGGGGTAGCTGGACTTGCCGGAACGACAGCGATTGGTTTTGTGATCAAAAATCGCCTTTATCAGACACTGGTTGGGATACCACTTGTCATGGCTTCAGTCGCTGTCATCCTGATCCCTATGGGTAACAATATTCCTACCGTCTGTGTTTTGTTGGGACTTTGGGGCGTGTTATCAACAGCTGCACCGGTAGGATGGTGGAGCTGGGTTGCCAGTGCCACTGCGTCAGATACAGAATCAGGGGGCGGTCTTATGGTAGCAACAGTTCAGTTTTCAATCGCACTGGGGTCTACAGTGGGCGGGATTTTGTTTGATCAGTTTGGTTTTCAAAGTACATTTGCGTTGAGTGCAGGAATACTTATTTTCTCAGCGATATTGACTCTGTGGACCTCAAAGCTAAGAACAGTACCTGTATGAATCGTCGCTTAGCCTCCTTAAAGGGGGCTTTTCAAGATGTCTGGCACCATCCGGCATTGCCCAAATTAAGCAGTTCATGAAGTGATCTTGGATTGATTTGAGATCTTGCATTAGGTACAGAGTACATTCTATTCATGTCCATGGTAATTGAGTGGTAAATGTCGTGAATTCAGTAAACTAGTTGGTTATATCTGGCTGCAAACGGCAATGGATCCTGATGGACACGGAAACCTCTATGCCGCTGCTGTATCCCCTTAGCTAGAGATGTGGTAGCACAAGATTAGCTTTTTGGCTTCATACTATAAGTCTCGTCAAATTCGGCTTCTGATTGAATTACATAGGCAGTAATATCGAATCGCCTCAGACCGTACCGTGTGCGTAAATCGATAAGATTGCTCCAGGTAATAACACCATGCTCTTTTAGTTCTTTATTAAGCAACGCAACAATAGAGGCAGGAATTTGATAATCCTCGACCTGGCGAAACGTATGTCGAAGGCTCATGACTAACCAACCCCATCCACGGGCGTGCGCCCATGCTCGCCCTGCATTTGATTTGACCCGGTTGATGCTTAAAGCCATTCTGTCTGTCGGTTTTATCTCTATAAGCAATCCACGGCCGTCTGCCGTAGCAACAAACAGATCCGGGTAGTAAAGGCGGTTTCTGCCCCTGAAGGTATAGGGAATTACAGCTGGCTGTTCTTGGTAATAGGTGATCAGCTCACTACGTTCCAGTAACGTCAATACTTCAAGCTCGAGTCCGGATTCGTATTGCACCATACGATCGAGTTTCTCAGAGTAGAAATCACCGGCGATGTCTGAATCGTTGACCAGACGCTGGTTTGAAAGCTGCCCAATGGACGGTGGCGGAGCGATGGTCTCTGGCCATTCACTGTCATTCAACCAACCGGTAATGACAGATTCGGTTCTTTCCATCACTGCACGGTTGCGGTTCTGCTTACGCAATTGCGCCTTGTATGACCGCTCTATAGCGGGCAATAATGCCACTACTTCAGTTACTTTCTGAACGGTAAAGCCGGCGGTACGAAGAATGAACTTCGCAGCCAGCCTAAGTGGAATGACGAAGTCAAAACGAACTGTATTAAACAGCCATAGTGCCAGTTCATCGGAGGAGGCAGAAGCTGGCTCGATCAGTTTTTTCAGTGCTGAGCCATATGTGCCCTCATAACGTGCGCGAGCAGCTAAACGCCTAAATCCACGTTCCTGAATTTGACGTACTCTCTCCCGGGAAACGCCCATTTCCTCTCCAATTTCAGCCAGTGTGTGTGGCTGATCATCTACACCTAGGCGCATTTCAAGTGCGTATCGATCACGCTCTTTGGGTATATTTGCCACGGCTGCACTGACGAGCATCAGTACATCAGCATCAGTGGCGTTATCGGCCAGAAACTCTGTGTAAACATTAAGCCCACGCTCTTTATTTGGCACTTGTAAGTTGCCGGCTACATTTACAAATTGCTGGCCATCAGGTGCTGGTTGCAATGTTAAGTTTCGGGCAGAAATTGCATTCTTACGGATAGCAGGTGCCGGACAAATGGCTAGAACCAGTGAATGAGGATCGACGTCTTCCTTCTCACGCATGTAGCGGAAAAGTACGTCAACCGCGTGAATATGGTTTTCCGGTTTGTCAGGTGATGGGATCAAACGCATTGCTGCTGCGGTGATGCTACCAGGGGTGCGCTGATGGAACGTTGCAAGTTGAGTCGTAGTGAGCCCACATTTAATTCCGTTGACAAGTTCAAGAAACTCTTGGTACTCCCAGGGCGCACCATGCCGGGCCGGCAAGCGTTTGGACTCTTCAAATTCAGATGCAGTTTTAAGCAAGATTGCTCCCAGAAATGCTATTTGTCCCGACAGTGCATTCCTACTCTGTCTGGTAAAAAACTTCATATCCTCTGTGAATATAAAAGTTACATTAACATGTTGCGGTTAAGCCACCAACAAGGACACGCGGACCGCACCCGGCCTTCCGGCGCCGTTAACATCATGTCTTGCTTCTGGTTCCGTATCTGCCAAACAATGCCGACTCACTCAATGTTAACCTTTCCCGGCAAACCGCACGCCGCGCTTTCTCCGCCCTAAAATGTCCAGATGACAGCTGCTGTCAGTGCCGCCTCGTTACGTCGTAACACGATCGGGCTCTCATTTGCATGCTCCCCAAGCCAGGTATAGTCAGCGCTCAGGAGCGTGCCCCAGTGGGCATCAAACTGGTGACTCCAGGTCAGACTGTTGTCTATGCCATAAAATCCCCCCGGTGCTGAATAGCGGCTATAACCTGAGCGCTGGCTCTGCTGCGGATCCACCCCATACCAGGTATTCAGGTAACGGTTGTCGCCAAACAGGGCCGCCGTCTGAAAGGCGACCGTGTCATGGTCAGTTTGTACAGGGAGCAACGTCAAGGATGCCTGGTAGCTTACCCCCTGGCTGTCCGTTAAAGGCAGCGTCGCTTTACCTTCAACACTGAGCCACGAAAGCGCCTGCCAGCCGACGGCAAGGGCCGTGTTCAGGGAGGCGTCAATGTCTCCCATCCCTTTCAGATTATTTGCCCCTGCCCGCCAGCTGGCGTTTTTATCCGCCCTTCCCAGATCGTATCCCAGCGTATGTTCGAAGTACCAGCCGCTGGCGTTCTGCAGGTCATATCCCACCCCTTTCTGCGTATCAATAAAAAATGCGCCGTTACGCCCCTGAAGTACAGGAACCACCTGCCATACCTGCTTGTCTGAACCTGAATATCGCGGAGTGTAGTGGCCTCCCAGCCCAATGGTGAAGGTGCCGGAGGAAGTGTCATCATTTGCTTGTACGCAGGATGTCATGGCCGTCAAAAGCGGTACGGTCATATACAGGGCTTTTTTTATCGCTATCATACTGTTCTCCTCACAGACGCCGGCTTCTCCTGAGGCAGGAGCCGCCACAAAATGTTGGCGCAGTATGATTTGGCAAAATCAATGAATCGTCGGGATAGTGTTAAGAAACGGTCAAGGTGAATGGATGTTGTCCAGAAGAGTGCTGATTATTGAAGATGACGCCGATGCGGCTGGCGTGCTCGAAGCCTATTTACGCCGTGAAAATTACGATGTCGTCATTACCGGAGACGGTCTTTCCGGGCTGGATATGGCGCACCGGTGGAAACCCGATCTGATCCTGCTGGATGTGATGCTTCCGGGGCTTAACGGCACCGAAGTCCTGGCTGGCCTGCGCCGTAAAAATGATGTTCCGGTGATCATGGTCACCGCCATGGGAGATACACCCGATCGTATTGGCGCCTTGCGCTATGGCGCTGATGATTATGTTGTTAAGCCTTACCATCCGGGAGAAGTTGTGGCTCGGGTGCAGGCGGTACTGCGCCGCAGCAATCAAACAGAAACAAAGGAAGAGATCCTTCGCTGGCAATCGCTTGAAGTGAATGTTACGGCCATCGTGGCGAGCATTGTCGACGGGGACACCACACCGCGCACGTTGGATCTGACCCCAACCGAATTTTCACTACTGACCACGCTTATGCGCTCTCCTTCACGTCCTTTTTCCCGCCAGCATTTACTTGAGCACTGTTTGCCGGAAAGTGAAGCCCTGGAGCGCGTGGTGGATACCCATATTTATAACCTGCGTAAAAAACTCGAGGCGGCGGGTATTTCCGGCGTGCTGGTTAACGTTCGCGGCGTAGGCTACAGGTTCAGACAACCATGACAAAAACCCGCTACTCCTCCCTGTGGCGCTGGATTTGCGCACGTATATTAGCGCTGGCCATCGGAAGCGTAATTGTCATTGCGACCTGTATGTGGCTACGTTATGCGGTGCAGAATTACTGGAACATAGGCAGAATGCCGGCATCGGTCCGACAAGAGTTTCTTGCGCTCAGCCAGAACCCGCAGGCGAACCCGGCGCGCTTCCATCAAATCGTCGATACCTGGTGGGGGTTGAGTTATTCAACCCCATCCATCGCCTCGGCGGACTGGGTCACCGTGGCGTTACTGGTCCTGGTCATGATCCCTTTTATTGTGGTGATGGGATTGCGATACGCCAGGCCACTGGCGCTGCAATTCAGCCGACTGCGTGATGCGGCAAAGGACGTCGCCGAAGGGCAATTTGGCCGCCAGGCTGAGCTCATCAGGAATGCGCCGGCTGAAATGGTCAGCTTTGCCAGTGACTTTAATGCCATGACGGGAAAACTGGCCCGCTATGAAAAAGAGTTACGTACCTCTCATGTGGCCATGGCGCATGAGCTTCGCTCCCCCCTGACTGCCGCTATCGGACGTTTGCAGGGCATGCTGGATGGTGTGTTTGATGCCAGCCCGGAACAACTGGCAATGGTAATGAAACAGCTTCAGCACCTGAATCGCCTGACCGATGAACTTCATCTGCTCTCGCTGTCTGATGCCGGGAATTTGGTGCTGGAAAACGAACCCTTTCGTCTGGATGAGCTGCTTAAAGAACGGGCGACATGGATCATGCCCCAGGCTGATGCACATCGTTTTACAATCAGGCTTCATCATTCTCAGGCGTGTCCCTTCAAAGGCGATACGTTCCGTATGGGCCAGGTTTTCACCATTCTTATGGAAAATGCCCTCCGTTACGGGCGTGATGGCGGTTATCTTGATGTCACGCTGCACTACGCCAGCGGGCAATATTGCCTCGAATTTCGCGATGACGGTCCGGGGGTATCCTCCCAGTTCCTGCCGGAAATGTTCAACCGTTTTAGCCGGGAGGAGCAGTCGCGTGCCCGCCACTCCGGCGGCAGCGGTCTCGGTTTGTCGATCGCTCGCGCGATTTGTCAGGCCCATGGTGGCAGTATCAGCGCGTCGTTACCTGAAACCGGCGGAGTCGCAGTCACCCTTTTGTTACCCTGGACGTCGTCTGAGATGGAAAATAGCGGCTCTTGATAATACCTTGACGAAACGTCGAATCTTTCTCGACTAAGCGCGCATTTAATAACGCCATCACCTTTATGGAGCGGCGTTATGTCAGATGAATTTTTACTCTCCCTCCGCCACAGTCTGCACCATTTGTACGACGTGGCGCGCACCCTTTCCTGGCTGCACTTTCTCCCCCTGACCATTCTTTCGGTAGTGATTTTTCTGCTGCCCGGATGCGGGGACAACCAGGGTAATACGACTGATCCTGTGCGAACGGTGCGCTACGTTGTTGTTGGCTCAGCGCAAACCCTTCCCGCGCTGGAAAGAACCGGAGAGATCCATGCGCACGATGAAACGATTCTGAGCTTTCGTACCGGCGGCCGGATAGTGACGCGTAGCGTCGATATTGGCGATCGGGTCAATGCAGGGCAACTGCTGGCCACGCTTGAAAATACAACCAGTCAGAATCAGCTCGATGGCGCACAGGCTGATTATGAAGGAGCCAAAGCCTCTGCTCAGGTTGCTGCACTTAACGTCAACCGAATGCAAAAGCTTATGCCAACAGGCGCGATTGCCCGCACGCAGCTCGATACCGCCCGCGCAGACTGGCTTGTCGCCCGCGCGCGTTTAAAAAACAGCGAGTCCGCGTTGCGTAATGCCCGGGAAAGCCTTGGCTGGACGCGTCTGATTGCGCCGCGAAGCGGCGTGATCACCGAAGTAAGCGCCTCTGCGGGTCAGGTGGTCAATGGTGGTCAGTCGGTATTGACGCTGGCGACCGGTGAAGCCCGCGATGTGGTGTTTGATATCGCTAAACCCGAGGCGATCCCGCCACAGGAACAGGCTGGCTTGCGAGTTTCCCTCCTCAGCGACCCGTCGGTGCAAGCGTCCGCCGCGGTAAGAGATATTAGCCCGCAGGCCGATCCTCAGACCCGCACATGGCGCGTCAGGGCTACCCTGCAAAACCCACCGCTGGCAATGGCGCTGGGCGCCAGCGTCACCGTCACGTTACCCGCAACGGGTCCGCATGGATACGCCCTTCCCGCTTCAGCGCTGAGCCGCGTCGACGACAAACCGGCGGTTTATGTGATTAACCCACAGTCGCAAGCGCAGCTTCGCGTGGTGGTGCCAGCATACTATACCGCCACCTCGGTCATTATCTCCGGCGGCCTTGACCCAGGCGACCGGGTGATTACCGCCGGCGTGAGTAAATTACGCTCCGGCGAGCCGGTGATTGCCGGGGAGTGCGAATCATGAAACCCGTATTGCATGAGAAATTTAACCTGTCCTCCTGGGCGCTAAATCATCAGCAGATGGTCAGTTTCTTCATGCTGCTGATCATTGCTATGGGCGCGTTCTGTTATGAGAACCTGCCACGTAACGAAGATCCGGCGTTTACGATTAAAACGGCCGTTGTTTCTGCGCAATGGCCCGGGGCATCCGTAACGGATACCACCCGACTGCTGACCGATACGCTGGAAAAAAAGCTGCAGGAAACCCCCTGGCTTGATTATCTCGAAAGTGAGACCCGCGCCGGGAGCTCCGTTATTCATGTCAATCTTCGTGACGATACCCCGCCGCAAAAGGTGCCGGATATCTGGTATCAGGTACGTAAGAAAATGCAGGATATTGCCCCCTCTTTGCCAGAAGGCGTTCAGGGCCCCGCCGTCGACGACGAGTTTGATGACACGTACGGTACGATCTATGGCTTTATACCTGAGGGCTATACCCTGCGGGAGGTCCGGGACCGTGTTGAGACAATCCGCCGGGAGCTCATGTCGTTACCGGATATCGGAAAAACCAGCCTGCTGGGTGAGCAGCAGGAACAGATAGTCCTCTCTTTTTCTCCAGCGCGTCTGGCAGGTATGGGGTTGAACATCCAGCAGGTAGCGGATGCCCTCAGAGCACAAAATGCGGTTGTCCCGGCAGGTATGATCCGCACCGGACAGGAAAATATGGCGATAAAGGTCAGCGGGGAACTGACTTCTGAAGCGAGCTTACGTGCCGTCACGCTGCATATTAACGATCGTTACCTTCCTCTGACGGATATTGCCACCGTTAGTCGGGAAAACGCCGAGCCTCCCCAGCCGGTTTACCGGGTCAACGGCAAACCCGCCATCGGGCTGGCTATCTCGATGGCGCCGACCGGTAATATGCTGCGTTTCGGCGCCGCGCTGAATGCAAAAATGCAGGCCATCAGCGTCACGCTGCCGCACGGTATTGAGATGGTCAAGGTTGCCGATCAATCAGCGGTGGTCAGCGACGCCGTAAGCGGGTTTATCCGGGTGCTTATCGAAGCCGTGGCGATCGTCCTGGCCGTTTCGTTTGTCTCTCTGGGTTTACGAGCCGGACTGGTAGTGGCTGCGGCCATCCCACTGGTTCTGGCCATGACCTTTACGGGAATGATGCTGGCAGGAATAGGTCTGCAGCGTATTTCTCTCGGCGCATTGATTATCGCGCTGGGTCTGCTGGTCGATGACGCCATGATCACCGTGGAAACCATGGTCTCTGGTCTGGAAGCCGGGGATTCCCGCCGGCAGGCGGCGACCCGGGCTTTTAAAACGACCGCATTTCCGATGCTGACGGGCACCCTTGTGATGATTGCCGGGTTTATTCCCGTGGGATTTGCTGCGTCCAGCGCCGGTGAATATTGCTTTTCCCTGTTTGCCGTGGTGCTCATCGCCCTGCTGTGCTCATGGGTTGTCGCGATCCTGTTTTCACCGTTAACCGGGACGTGGCTGTTATCTGACAACATCAGACAGAAGGCGAAAGGTCCTGGACGGATGGCCCGCGGATACCAGTGGCTACTGCGCAAGGCGTTGCGTCACCGCTTCGCCACCGTGTGTCTTGCTCTCATTGCGCTTGGTCTGTCCGTTTACGGAACAACCTTTATGCAGGGGGAGTTTTTCCCCGCCTCCGACAGGCCAGAATTGCTGGTAAGCCTGACGCTACCGGCAAATGCCTCGCAGTCGGAAACACAAAATACGGCTGAAAAGCTGGAGAAGGCCCTGGCAGGCAACCGCAACGTTGAGCGCTTTTCGACATACGTTGGGTCGGGAGCGATCCGTTTTTACCTGCCTATGGATGTGCTTCTGGCAAATGAAAATATCGCCCAGATAGTGGTGGTGGCTAAAGATCTTAAAGCGCGGGATCGTCTTCATCGACAGTTAAACAGGATACTGGCTACGGGCTTTAGCGACATCATCACGCGCGTATCACCCCTGGAACTTGGGCCCCCCGTCGGCTGGCCAGTGAAATACCGGGTGAGTGGGCCAGATTATCTGAAAGTCAGGTCGATCGCGAACCGCCTGAGCGATGTCATTGGCCGGTCCCCCTCCTCTCGCGAGGTTAATCAGACGGCAGGCGAACCGGAGAGAGTCATTACCCTCAAGGTCAATCAGACCGCAGCCCGGGCTGCGGGCGTGTCGTCAGAAAGTCTGGCCCGGATGCTCAATACCGTCTGGTCCGGCAGTATAGTCACGTCGGTTCGCGATAATGACCGCCTTGTCGATGTGGTGCTCCGGGCCAGGGACAATGAGCGTCTTAACCTTGCCACCTTCTCTTCGCTGACTATTCAGGGGAATGACGGTAAACAAATCCCCCTCAGCGCCTTTGCCACGCCAGTCTGGGGCGTGGATGATCCGGTTATCTGGCGTCGACAGCGTTTGCCTTTCATCACCGTGCAAACTGACCTCGCCCCGGGACTTCGCGCCGAAGCAGTATCCGCAGCGTTGCGACCTGCGGTAGACAGGTTGCGCGCGGAACTGCCTGAAGGCTACAGCATTGAAGAAGGGGGCGCGGTTGCTGAGTCTGAAAAAGGTAATAGTTCGGTCTATGCGATTCTGCCGGTGACACTGGTCATCATGCTCTTGCTGTTGATGCTCCAGTTGCGCAACTATTCCCGTATGGCGTTGGCTATACTGATGGCCCCGTTTGGTTTACCGGGTATCGTGCTGGCTATGTTGCCTGGCGGAACACCAATGGGATTTGTCGCTCTTCTTGGCGTGATTGCGCTCGCTGGCATGATCATTCGTAACGCCGTCATACTGATTAGCGAGGTTGACAGCAATCTTGCTCAGGGAATGGCAAGCGATGCCGCTATTATTGCGGCCGCAGAGCATCGTGCGCGCCCCATCTGCCTGACTGCCTGTGCCGCCATTCTGGGAATGATCCCCATCTCTCATCAGGTATTCTGGGGACCGATGGCCTATGCGATTATCGGGGGACTACTGGTTGCCACGCTGGTTACACTGACCGTTTTACCGGCATCGTTTAGCCTGTTGTTACACCTGAGAATGACGTCCTCAGGCGAGTTTACTGCTTCTTCGGCAGCAGAGAACGAGGAGAAATGCCGAAGGCTTTGCGGAAGGCATGGCTGAAATGAGAGAAATCAGAGAAGCCGAAATCCAGCGCCGCCTGGGACACGCTACTGACTCGTCCGCGTTCGATAGCCTCTCGGCTCGCCTGCAGCCTCTCCTGCCAAATCACTGCCATCGGCGTTTTTTTATGGCGGGCGAAAGCACGCGTGACGGTGCGAACGGAAACGTGGTGCGCCCGTGCCAGGCTTTCGATGTTCAAATCGGGATCGACAAGTTGCCGCCGGATGTAGTTCATCATCCGGGAATACAGATCGCGCTCAACACCAACGTTGTTCAGGTCCTGTAGCTCCAGGCTCAGTACCAGTAGATCCAGCAACGTCTGGGAGAAGCGGCCAGAGATATCCGCTGTGTTCAGACAGGCGGGCATCGCTGCCGCCTGACGCAGCATTTCGCGCAATGGGATCACGCCCGGGCGGCGGTCGTCGAGCACCATCGCGGTGAGGTGTTCGACCCCAGGTAAATGACAGCTCAGCAAATGGCGGGGGATCCGCACCAGATGATTATCGCGCCCGCCAAGACTGAAGCGGAATGTCTGGGCGGCATCGTAGAGCACCAGACTGTCCGCTGCCAGCGTCGCCTTGCGTCCCCCCTGTTCAAGCTGACCGTATCCATCCTGCATATACCCCAACCACAGATCGTCGTCGGGGCCCTGGCGCAAATAACGTGCCGTGCGATCCCAGCTGTGTAGCGGCGCGGACAGTGAACACATATCCACCAGACCCACTCCACGTACCGTCAGCCGTGCATCAAAGTCGACCCCAGCCAGAGGGGCGCTGGCGGCTGGAATACAGTGGCGTAACACTACGTCGTTCCAGTACTCGAAGCGGCGCGACTCGGTAACGCCAACGGTTGAATAGTGGAGACTGCCCGCAGACTGCATGCTATTCATCATCATTCACCTCGCGCCGGGTATTCCGCCAAAACGACAGAAACGTTTCCGCAGACAGCAACTATCATGCCAACGAGCTAATACACCCTCTTTCAGTTACGCCGATCGGCGCTAAGTTACCGGGAGCTATCACTGAAAATCCGCGCCCCCCCCTTTTCTGCTGGCATATAGGGCGTCGAATAGCGGAACGACAAAACGTGGAACCGCACCCTAAACGTGCGGCGTCTGCACTATGGCGGACCATCACACGACGAGGGGCAGGCCCGCAACCGAATGTCCCTTCCAGCCAAACGACTGTCCTGCTGAAGCAAGTACGCCGCAAATTTCTCCCTAGTATCAGTAAGCGTAAGGTCTTCCGGCCACACCGTGCTCCGGACATAACACGACATCAGACAAGAGGGGGAACGTCATGACTTTCAGTAACGCTACGTTTCGCACCAGCCTGGCCGCCTGCACACTGTGGCTGGCAACCGGCCCGGCCCATGCGGTCGATCTCAATTCGCAGGACCTCATTCCCGCCCCCGCCGGCACCGATGCCGTTCTGGGATATTTCACCTACGCGACGAGAGATAGCTTCACCCCCACCGGGGGCGGTGAACTTAAGCAAGAGACCGGGCTCGACTCCTTCGTCAGCATCTTTCGTTACGTTCACTACATGGACGTCGGTGGCTTTACGGTTGCGCCGCAAGTGCTGCTGCCTTACGGACGCCTTTACAATGGCTCACTAAACGGCGTTCGACTTGATTCAGCCAGCGGCCTGGGCGATCCCATCCTTGCCGCGCCGGTCTGGCTGGTCAACAACCCCAGCACAACCTTTGCCATTGTGCCTTACCTGTACCTCCCCGCGGGCTCCTACGACGCCGGACGCACGCTAAACGTCGGTGAAAATCGCTGGAAGTTCGACCTTCAGCTCGGCGGCGTGCAGCAGCTGGGTAACGGTTTCGCCACCCAACTTTCCACGGACGTGATGTGGTATGGCGTCAACGACGACGCCTCGGGCATCGGCACCGGTCGACTCAAGCAGGACAACACCTATCAGTTTCAGGGCTGGGTGACCTGGACGCCGCCCGCCGATAAGAGCTGGACCCTGGCCGCCGGTTATTCCCAATACTGGGGCGGCAAACAGCAGCTTGACGGTATCGAGAACGGACAGGCGACGCGCGTCGATCAGGTCAGGCTGGAATTATCGAAATTCGTCACCCCCACGGTGCAGGTACAGGGTCTGCTCCAGCGCGACCTCAACGTCGATGGCGGTTTTAAGGAAGATCTACATACCACCCTGCGCGTGATGAAACTGTTCTGATGCGAATCGGCACAGAGACATCCCCAGACTCACTACTCACCCGCAACGGAGAAATCCATCATGACCGATCAGCAGCAAAAACCCACACTTTATGAACGTCTCGGTGGTTATGACGCCGTTTACGCTTTCGCAGGAGAAGTGTTGAAGACCTGTATGAAGCATCCCGATATCGGCCATATCTGGGCGCACGTATCCGAATCGTCGTTCCAGAAAGAGCATATCAACTTTGTCGATTTTCTGTGCAAGCACTGGGGCGGCAACACGGTCTACCGGGGACGAGATATGGTAACCGCGCACCGCGGAATGGGTCTGACCGAAGTGCACTGGAAAGCCGTATTCGAGGCAATTGATGAATGCTACGAGAACTTCAACGTTCCGCAGGATATCCGTGAAGAGGTTACCGCATTCCTGACCCAGTTCAAACCCGCCGTCATCGGCAGCCCTTCATACCGGGATGTGGTACTCGCGCATCCTGACATGGACGTCACCAAAGGGATGAAAAGCGTCGGCATTCACTGGCCGAAAACAGATAAACCGTCTTAACCGAGGACGGACATCCGCGCAACAGGCGGGTGTCCGTCTCAGCCAAATGACTGACCTGCACAACCATGTAGTGATGACATTTCGGGCTTATGTTGAAGGCAGGTTGCATTGGCAAACACCATACAAAGGGAACTCCATGGCTATTGAACGTCCTACCATTGAACAACTGCAAGCGCTCGCCAGTCGGCTAAACATACGATTGACGCCTGCGCAAGCCGAAGAATATCTGGCGCTGATGCAGGCCAATTTCGACGCCTATGATCTCATCGACGCCCTGCCCGACGAGATCCCCGCGGTGCACTACCCACGCGCCGCCGGCTATCGTCCTGAAGGCGACGAAAACCCGCTTAATGCCTGGTATTACAAGACCGAGGTGACAGGTGCAGCAACCGGTAAACTGGCCGGCCGCACCGTGGTGCTCAAGGACAACATCGCGCTGGCTGGCGTACCAATGATGAACGGCGCCTCGACGCTGGAAGGCTTCGTCCCCCTCTACGACGCCACCGTTGCCACCCGACTGCTGGATGCCGGCGCGACTATTCTCGGCAAAGCCACCTGCGAGCACTTCTGCTTGTCGGGAGGCAGCCATACCTCCGATCCGGCGCCCGTGCATAACCCGTTGCGCCACGGCTACTCGGCCGGTGGCTCATCTTCTGGCAGCGCCGCTTTGGTCGCTTCCGGGGAAGTCGATTTGGCCATGGGTGGCGATCAAGGGGGCTCTGCGCGTATTCCCGCCGCATGGTGTGGCCTCTATGGCCTGAAACCGACCCACGGTCTGGTGCCTTATACCGGCATCATGCCGATCGAAGCCACTTTCGACCATACCGGGCCGATGACCCGCAGCGTAAAAGACAATGCCTTAGTCCTTGAGGTCATTGCCGGCGCGGACGGATTGGACCCACGTCAGTATGCTCCCAAAGTGGAAGCCTATACCGAGGCGCTCGGTAAGGGAGTCCGTGGCTTAAAGATCGGCATTATGGCCGAAGGTTTTCAGTTGCCGAACCTGGATGCGCGAGTCGCGGAGAAAGTTCGCGCTGCCGTCGCCCGTCTGCAGGAATTGGGCGCGACGGTCGGCGAGATTTCGGTACCGGAGCATAGCCTGGCGGGGGCGCTCTGGTCCCCTATCGGCTGCGAGGGGCTGACCGCGCAGATGATGCATGGCAACGGCATGGGCTTTAACTGGAAAGGACAATATGACGTAGCGCTGCTGGACAAGCACGCCCAGTGGCGTGACAACGCCGATGCGCTTTCCCCATCGCTGAAGATATGCATGTTCGTCGGCCAGTACGGGCTGGAACGCTACCATGGCCGCTACTATGCCAAGGCGCAGAATATCGCGCGTCGCGCGCGTGCGGGCTATGACCGGGCGCTGGCGGACTTCGACCTGCTGGTGATGCCCACTGTACCGCTTGTCGCTCAGCCATTACCGGAACCTGACTGCTCCATTACCGAATACATCTCCCGCGCATTTGAAATGATCGGCAATACCGCGCCGCAGGATATTACCGGCCATCCGGCAATGACTCTCCCTTGTGGGCTGGTCGACGGCTTACCGGTAGGAATGATGTTGGTAGGACGCCACTTCGCCGAAAGCACCCTTTATCAGGCCGCCGCCGCATTTGAAGCTTCCGGCGACTGGCGGATGTTTTAACCCTTAACCATCGGGAACCATAAAATGAGCCATCAACACGACCACGACCATACTGAACCGCCGGCGGACATCGAGCTACGCGTCCGGGCGCTGGAATCCCTGCTACAGGAGAAAGGACTGATTGACCCGGCGGCACTGGATGAACTGATTGACACTTATGAGCACAAGGTCGGCCCCCGTAACGGCGCGCAGGTGGTCGCTAAAGCGTGGAGTGATCCGGAGTATAAACGTCGGCTGCTGGCGGACGCCACAGCCGCCATCGCCGAGCTGGGTTTCTCCGGCGTGCAGGGTGAAGACATGCAGGTAGTGGAGAACACGCCGGACGTGCACAACGTGACCGTCTGTACATTATGTTCCTGCTACCCCTGGCCGGTGCTGGGTCTGCCACCGGTGTGGTACAAATCGGCCCCCTATCGTTCGCGTATCGTTATCGACCCGCGCGGCGTTCTGGCCGAATTCGGGGTAAACATTCCAGAAAGTAAAGAGGTGCGCGTCTGGGACAGCAGCGCGGAACTGCGCTATCTGGTCCTGCCAGAACGTCCGGCGGGTACCGACGGCTGGAGCGAAGCGCAGCTGATCGAACTGGTCACCCGCGATTCCATGATCGGCACCGGCCTGGTCGCCGCGCCATAATAAGAGGAGAAAACCATGAACGGGATACATGATCTGGGCGGTATGCACGGCCTCGGGCCGATCCTCAACGAGGAAAATGAGCCGTATTTCCATCATGAATGGGAGCGCCGGGTATTTCCGCTGTTCGCCTCGCTGTTCGTCGGCGGACATTTCAATGTGGATGAATTCCGCCACGCCATTGAACGCATGGATCCAGCCCACTACCTGGAGGCGAGCTACTACGAGCACTGGTTGCACGCATTTGAAACGCTGCTGCTGGAAAAAGGGGTGATCACCGCCGATGAACTCTGGGGTGGCTCGACCCCTGCCCCCTGCGCTCCGGGCACGCCGGTGCTGACGCAGGACATCGTGGCGATGGTTGTCAGTACCGGCGCCTCCGCGCGCGTCAGTCACGATATTGCTCCCCGCTTTAAGGCCGGAGACCGGGTTCGGGCAAAAAACATCAACCCAACCACCCACACCCGCCTGCCGCGTTACGTGCGCGGGAAAATCGGCCGTATTGAGACCGATCATGGCGTGTTCATCACGCCGGACACCGCGGCGCACGGTCTGGGCGAACATCCTCAGCACGTCTACAGCGTCAGCTTCACCGCGCTGGAACTGTGGGGCACGCCGCGCCCGGACAACGTGTACATCGATCTGTGGGACGACTATCTGGAGGAAGCATGAGCATTGCGACACAGCATGATTACGCCGCCGTCGGGTTACCCCGCGACGAGGAGGGGCCGGTTTTTGATAAGCCCTGGCAGGCGAAAGCCTTCTCCCTGATCGTCCATCTGCACCGGGCGGGGCTGTTCCCGTGGGCAGAATGGGTACGGACGTTCAGCGAAGCGATCAAGGCGGCTCCGGCGCAACCCGGCGAAAGTGTGAACGATGCCTACTATCGCCAGTGGGCGACAGCAATGGAGAACATGATCACCGCCCTCCACCTGACAGCACCGGATGACATTGCCCGACGGGCCCAGGAATGGCGACTGGCGTATATCAACACGCCGCATGGTCAGCCGATCGTCCTGGCCAATGCCAGCTGTCCGCCGGCGCATAACCACCACTCGCTTCCACTCGGCGTTCCGGTCACGGTGAGCCCGGCACAATCTTCCATCAGCCAAATTAACAACGGAGTCACATCATGAGCGATATCACCCTTACCACCAACACCCCGGCCACTCCGATACCGGTCGCGGCGCTGTTGCCCTGGGCACTGTTTACCACCCTGCTGGCACTGTTAGCGATCTATTTCGTCGGTGCGGAACAAGGTGCGACGTCGATGTTTTCCGGCACCCAGGTGCATGAATTCTTCCACGACGCACGCCATCTACTGGGTTTTCCCTGCCACTGAGGAGGCGGACATGATTGGGAAACTATTATTCAAGGGGATGATAGCAGGCATTCTGGCTGGACTGGTGGCATTTGCCTTTGCACACCATTTCGGCGAGCCGCAGGTCGATCGCGCTATCGGGATTGAAGAAAGTCTGGCCGCTCATTCACACCAACACAGCGCGTCGGCTGACGGCGGTGAAGAAGAGGTGTTTAGCCGTCAAACCCAGTCCGGGATCGGGCTAATGGCCGGCATGGTGCTGTTCGGCGCAGCGCTGGGCGGCGGTCTGGCGCTGAGTTGGGCCTTTAGCTATCAGCGCTTCGGACCATCGAACCCGCGTCTGTTAGCGTTAGGCCTGGCGCTGGTCGGCTTTCTGGTCATGAGCCTGATGCCTGGTCTGAAATACCCACCCAATCCGCCCGCGGTCGGTAACCCGGAGACCATCGGCTATCGTACCGAACTGTACTTCGTCATGATGTTGCTTTCCATCGGCATCGTCATCGCGGCCGCGTGGTTATCACATCAGCTAATACCGCGCCTCGGTAGAGGAAATGCGATGATGTGGGCAACGCTGTTCGCGGTGGCGCTGATGCTCGTGGTTTGTGCCCTGATGCCGACAGTGAACGAAGTGCCCGAACACTTCCCGGCGGACCTGCTATGGCGTTTCCGTATCAGCTCCTTCGGCACGCACCTGGTGCTCTGGAGCGTCATCGGTGTGGCGTTCGGTGCCTTAGCCGAACGCACGCCGGCGACAGGTGTGCAGCGCCCAGCCTTCCGCCGCGGTTAACATCATGAGAGCGTCGCTAACGTTGATTTGTCAGGGAGAAACGGCAGCGTCCCGAGGTTCACATTTCCCCTGTGATGACCCTCTGGAGGCGCGGGAATGGCAGCGGGCGCGTCAGTTACAAAGCCGTGTCGCCCGTTGTCACCGCGTCTGGATCTCCCCGGAGACCGCCGCCCGACAAACTGCCGCAGCGCTCTCTTTACAGGGTACCCCGGTGATGGAGCTGGCGGAACCCGACTACGGCATCTGGGCCGGTCGGCCAGTACGTGAGGTGATGACGCAAGACGCCGACGCTTTCCTGGCCTGGCTGGAGGGCGATCCGCCGCCGGGCGGAGAGTCACGTGCTCAGTTGCTGGCGCGCTGTGGCCGTTGGCTGGCAAAACACGTCGATATTCCAGGCCGACACGGTGTAATTGCGTCGGCCTCCACTATCCGTGCCATGCTCCTCAACGTTCTCGGCGCCCCACTTCACTCATTTGCACGTATCGACGTTCACCCGCTCAGCATCACCGAGTTGCGCAGTGACGGACGGCGCTGGAATTTTTGTTTATTAAGAGATGACATAAAGGGCGAATGTTCGACGCTGTCCCGCTGAAGCCGTCAGCCAGTAAGCGCCTTTGGCCATTGATGGATCCCTCCACTGGTCTTGCATCGCTAAACCCAATGCCATAGAACCGCTCAGCGCGCTTCACGCCCCGTCCTGCGTAAAAAAGTAAATCTCCCTGACCATGTTTATTTATACTCAGAAAACATGTCATTAAGAAAGGAAGCTACGCGTTGAAATGGGTAACCTGGTTAAAACGTATCGTGTTGTCCCTGCTGCTGTTGATCGTTGGCGCTCTGGGACTACGCCTTTATGACATTCAGCGCGGACCCGAGCTGCAGCTCTGGCATACCTGGGTTCCGCATGAGATGGACGCGGATGAAATCGACAATGCTGACTGGAACGATTACATCAACAAAGAGAATGCGCTCTTCAGTGAGGTAAAACGCCAGGTTACCGATAAGCTGGACGCTGAGCAGCAAACCGAACTGAATCGTTACTATAGTCACAGCCCCATCTATCCGGACTCGTTTCCAACCAACTGGAATCGGTCATATATCATGATGCCGGATGGCAAACCGAAAGGCGCCGTGGTGTTGCTACATGGTCTGACAGATACCCCCTACAGCCTGCGGCATATTGCAGAAAATTACCGGCAACAGGGTTATGTCGCCATCGGTATCAGATTACCGGGCCATGGGACGGTTCCCGCCGGGCTGACCGATGTGGACTGGCAGGACTGGCTTGCCGCCACGCGCCTTGCGGTGAGAGAAGCGAAACGACTGACGGGTAATGATGTGCCCCTGCATATCGTCGGATTTTCCAACGGCGGCGCGCTGGCAATGAAATATTCGCTGGACGCGCTGGATAATGCCGAACTGGCAAAACCCCAGCGGGTGATCCTGATTTCTCCGATGATCGGTATTACCAGCTTCGCGCGTTTTTCCGGCCTCGCTGGCTGGCCCGCGTTTCTTCCCGCCTTCTCGAAAGCCGCATGGTTAAACATCATGCCCGAGTTTAATCCGTTCAAATATAACTCGTTCCCGACGAACGCCGCCCGGCAGTCCTTCCTGCTGACCAAAGCGCTGCAAAAGCAGATAGTGACTGACTCGAGAAATCACAGACTTAACAGCTTACCGCCGGTATTGACCTTTCAGTCCGTTGTGGATTCAACGGTCAGTACGCGGGCGATCGTGACGGCGCTGTATAACCGTTTGCCGGAAAATGGCAGTGAAATTGTCCTCTTCGATTTGAATCATGCCGTCAGGTTTAATTCATTATTACGCCGGACGTCTTACACCGCGCTGGCGCGGTTGCTGCCCGCGCCGCCACGCGCTTATCAGACCACGATCATCACTAACGCGAATTCAGCCAGTACCGATATGGAAATCCGCACAACACCTGCCGGGAAAACAGACACCACAGTGGAAAAGCTGCAGGGAATGCGCTACCTGCCGGACGTATACTCCCTTTCTCATGTCGCGCTCCCCTTCCCGTTAAGCGATTCGCTGTACGGGCGCTATCCCCATCCGCTGAATCAATATGGGATCAGCCTCGGCACGTTTGCTGCTCGCGGCGAGCGTTCGGTGCTGGTTGTGGGTCTGGACTCGCTGATGCGTCAGTCTTCCAATCCGTTCTTTCCCTATATGATCAAGCGCATTGACGAAGGGATCGACACTCGCCCGGCTCTCTCCGGGAAATAACTCTTCTCTGGATAAGTGGCCACCACGGCCACTTTTTCCTGAGGATGCGGTACTACGCTTTCGCCGACGTCGACAGCCACTGATATACCGCTGACAAATCCTCTCCGGCATATCCCGCGTCCGCCGCCTGCTGCCACAGTTCGGCAATGTTATCCAGCCCCGGCATGGTGTGCGGCTCGGCCAGGGATAGCGCCAGCCGGGCATCTTTCAGCGCATGCGCCAGTTGCATCTGCGGCGCGAATTGCTCGCTGGCGATGGCGTCCAGTTTGACTTTGACATACGGTGCGGCCAGCGGGCCGCCTTCCAGAGCGCTCCAGAGCTGGTCGGGGGTAAAGCCCAGCGTCTTCGCCAGCCGGGCGCTTTCCGCGATGCCCTGCATCATCGAAATCAGCCAGGCATTGAGGACCAGCTTCATTTTCTGGCTGTTGCCGGCCTCGCCAAACCACTGCGTCCCGCGGGAGATAGCCGCAAACACCTGTTCGGCAGCGGCACACTTTTCACGATCTCCGCTGGCGAGCACCAGGATCTGCGCCTTCTCCGCCGGGGCTTTGGTCCCTGAAACCGGGGCATCGACGAAGGTCATCGCCGGCTGAAGCGCCCGCAGCAAGGCGATAGCCTCCTGCGTCTCCGGCAGGCCGATGGTGCCCATCTGGCAATAGATCGCCTGCGGCTGACAGGCAGGCGCTATTTGCGCCAGTACCTCGAGGGTAGCCTGACCGTCGGCGAGCATACTGATGATCACCTCGGCATCAGCGACCGCCTGCTGCGGCGTGGTATGCAGGGATAATCCCTGCGCCTGTAAATCTTCGCCGCGTGCTGGCGAACGGTTCCAGCCAGCGACGGTAAAGCCTTTCTTCAGCAGATTGCTGGCAAAAGCATGTCCCATGGCGCCGAGTCCCAGCACCGCGACCTTTGGTAATGTACTCATCTTGTCTGTCCTGATTCGCGTGTTAATAAATGTCGGACGTCTACTATCGCATCTCTGACACGGATGTCAGTAGCAATAACCGCCATAAAAAGTGACGCTGTCACTCATGGTCTCACGGCTGTCGGAGCCACGCCAGCAAACGGCGCATCGCTGGCATCAGCCGGGCATCATCCTGATAACACAGACACAGGCGGCGCTGTGCCCAGCGATCCTGCAGCGCGATGACGGCAAACCGGTAGCGCTGCTGGTAGCGTTCGGCAATGACGCGGGGCAGGATCGCCCCGCCGGCGCCGTGAGCCACCATCTCGCAAAGCCCTTCAAAATGGCTCATCCGGACCCGGACGTTTAGCCCCTGGCCGAGCCCGGCGGCATGTTGTTCAATATGCTGCTGCAGTGCGCTGGTCTGGTAGAGGGCGACCAGCGGCTCGTTGATGACCGCCGCAAACGCCACTTCATTCGCGCCGGCCAGAGGGTGAGTCGGCGGCACAATCAGCACCAGGGGATCATCGGCGACAGGATCCAGATGCAGCGGCCCTGGGTCGACCGCATCGGACACCACTCCAGCCTGCGCCACACCCGCCAGAATGCTGCTGACGATATCCGCGCTGGTGCGCTCTTCGGTGTCGATTTGCACCGCCGGATGCGCTGCCATCCAGGCGGCGAGCTTGCCCGGCAGAAAAGCCGACATCGCCGAGGTGTTGGCGAACAGCCGCAGCGTCCCCTGCTGACCGCGGGCGAAGGCGCTCATCGCCTGGCGCAGACGCTGCTGCTGCGCAAGAAGCGGGCGTGCATGGCGCGCCAGTACCTCCCCGGCCTCAGTCAGCGTCACGCCGCGAGCATGACGCTGCAACAGGGGAACACCGACCTCTGCCTCCAGCTTGCGCACTCTTTCGCTGGCGGAGGCCAGGGCGAGATGGGCCATGGCGGCCCCACCGGTAATACTGCCGCTATCCACGATGGCGATAAACAGTCGCAGATCGGCCAGATCCATCCGCATCACACCCTCCCCACCCTTCGGTTTTCCCGTAGTCTTAGGGCAACATACCGCATTGTGGCTTTAGCGACCAGTGGTTTCAATGTCCCTTTCTATCCTGAAAAGTGAGCCATGATGTTCGATCTCCACATCTTTTATTTACTGCTGATCTTTATCGCCGCCGGACTGGTCAAAGGGGTGACCGGCATGGGATTACCCACCGTGGCGATGGGCCTGCTTGGTCTGCTGATGCCGCCGCAGGCCGCAGCGGCGCTGCTGGTACTTCCCTCGCTGTTAACCAATCTCTGGCAGTTGCTGGCTGGCCCCGCGCTGGCGCAGATTGTGCGCCGCCTCTGGCTTATGATGACCGGGATTATTATGGGAACGCTGGCGGGGTCGTCACTGCTGATCAGCCTCAATCCTCGGTGCTCAGCGCTGGCGCTTGGCACCGTGTTGATAGCCTATGCCGGGTATGCGCTCTGTGGCCCGGCGTTGCAGGTTTCCGCCCGCGTGGAGAAGTGGCTGTCGCCGCTCATGGGCGGTCTGACCGGCGTTATCACCGGGGCGACCGGGGTATTTGTTATTCCGGCCGTTCCCTGGCTGCAGACGCTGGGCTTTCGTCGAGACGAACTGGTGCAGGCTCTGGGGTTGTCGTTTACCCTCTCCACCCTGGCGATGGCGGCCGGCCTCTCCCTGCACGATGGCTGGCATGCTGATTCGCTGCTGCTGTCGGGGCTGGCGCTGTTGCCCGCGCTACTCGGCATGTGGCTGGGACAGTGGATCCGCTCGCGTCTCAGCCCGCGACGCTTTCGTCAGGGCTTTCTGCTGTTCCTGCTGGCGCTGGGAATGGAGCTGATCGCCAGGGGATGGCTGACCTGAATCCGCTAGCGGCGGGTAATGTGCTTCACGTTGTACTTACTGGTGTTCTGGTAGATCTCTGAGAAATCGACGATCGCCCGGTTTTGCGCATAACTCACCGACTGCACCCGCAGCAGGAGGCTGTTTGGCGCCACCTGCAGCAGCTCGGCCTGCTCGCGGGTCGCCAGCACCGGCGTATAGCTGCGGTGGCTCTCGATGATGGTGATATGACACTCTTTTTTGAAATAGTTGAATTTAGACTGCTCGAGGTTACCCACGCTGAGCCAGGGAAAGGTGGCGAATGGAATATAGCTGTTTTCCACGAGGATCGGGACCTCATCAATCAGCCGCAGCCGCCTGACGTAGTAAACTTTTTCCCCCGGCTGGATCTTTAACTGCTGGGCGATGGCCGGAGGAGCATCAAGCAGCGTGAATTCAATGACTTTGTTACGGTAGTTGGTGACGCCTACCACCTGCATCTGGTAGTTAAAGCCCTCCAGTTCTCCGCCGTGATAGTTACTTTTACGCACAATGCAGGTTCCGCTGCCGTGCCGCCGCGCGATCAGCTTTTCCTCCTCCAGTAGCGCCAGCGCTTTGCGCAGCGTCATCACCGAGACCTGCAGCTCCGCAGCGAGCGCTTTTTCGCTGGGCAGCATATCGCCCACGGCATAGTCGTCGCTGTTGATGCGGGCCTTCAGTTCAGTGGCAATCTTTTTATAAATCACTTTTAGATGTCTCGCTAAGGTGGCGCTCGTCAAACAGATAATCGGATAATTTAATGTAAATAAAAGATTATTTTTACATTGCAGCGAAAATTTCAACACTAACTCATCTATAAATCTCGCCATATTTATATATCTGTCCAGCAACAATATATATGACTTTCATCACAGATGGCCCTTTTCCTGCTCGGGATCCCGGTGGTCTGCTCCTAGTCTGAAAAGCCTATTCATCAGGTCTGCGAAGACGAGAGGACAACCATGATTGGCGTGAAAAAGCTTCAGGACTTTTCCAAAGCAATGATCGGGCCGGTGCTATATCTGCCGGCTATCGGCCTGTTGATCGCCCTGTTCAGCATGACCACCAACCGGCTGTGGGTGGATGAAAGCAGCGCGCTCTACCTGTTGGGGAAATTCGTCTCCAGCATGCTCTGGGCGCTGATGAACCATCTCGGGTTTCTGTTCTGCCTTGGGCTGGCCAGCGGCCTGGCGAAAACCCGCAAAGCCGAAGCGGCCTTCGTGGCGGCGATGACCTGGCTGGTGTATCTGGCGGCGAACAATAGCTGGCTGACCCTGACCCATCGCCTGGCGTCCGGTGCCACCAACGCGCAACTGTACGGCAGTGGACAAACCTTTATCTTTGGTTTTCAGGTCATTGATATGGGCGTGTTCCTTGGGATTATCCTTGGCTGCGCCGTCGCCTTTGTCCACAACCGCGTGGTCGGCATTGAGTTTCGCGGCGCGCTGTCGATCTACGGCAACAGTAAGCTGGTGCTGATCGTGATGCTACCGCTGGTTGGCCTGTTTGCTATCGCCACCGTCTATCTCTGGCCGGTGGTTGAGCTGGGCATTTCGGCGCTGACCGGCTTTATGAAATCCTTTGGCGCCATCGGGGTCTTCCTGTACGGTTTTCTCAACCGGTTCCTGATCCCCACCGGGCTGCATCATCTGATCTGGTCGCCGTTTGTCTTTACCTCCATCGGCGGACAGCTGCTGATTGATGGTCAAACGGTTATTGGCGCCAAGCCTATTTTCCTTGCCGAAATCGCCCGTCATCCCATCGGGGCGCTGAGTGATTCCGCCCGGTTTTTAACCTACGGGATGGTGAAGATCTTCGGCACCGCCGGCATGGCGCTCGCCTTCTACCGTACGGCGAAACCGGAGAATAAGCAGCGGCTTAAAGTCACGCTGATCCCCTTAATTGTGACCTCCGTTCTGGTGGGGATCACCGAACCTTTTGAGTTTCTCTTTATCTTCACCGCCCCGCTGCTGTGGCTTATCTACTCCCTGCTGGACGGTTTGTTCCAGATGCTGGCCTGGCTGCTTCACGTGCGGGTCTGCGCCACCAACGGTCTTATCGATTTTGTCGTCTATAACCTCCCTGCTGGCGCCAGCGTGACGCGCTGGCCGGTATTTGTCGCCCTCGGCCTGCTGGAGACCGCCACCATGTACCTGGTCGGCACCTTCTGTATTACCCGTCTGCGGATGCTCACCCCTGGCCGTGAAGCGGCTGCCGATGCGGAGCCTTCCGAGCAGACGGGCCAGGCAAGCGAGATTGCCGATAAAGGTACGCTGGTGATTGCGGGACTGGGCGGAAAAGAGAATGTCTGCGTAGTGGAAAACTGTTTTACCCGTCTGCGGGTCGATGTGCGCGACCCCGCCCTCATCCAGCAGTCGCTGTTGAAAGAGAGCGGCGGGAGCAGCGTGCTGATTAAAGGCAACCATGTCCAGGTGATCTATGGCCTGGGGGTTAACAAAATTCGAACGGCGGTCAACGCCAGTCTGGGTGTTACTGAATAACGAGGTGGTAAATGAAAGATAACTTTGTGGTCACGATTGCCGGCGGCGGCAGTACTTATACCCCTGGGATTGTGATGATGTTGCTGGAAAATATGTCGCGCTTTCCCCTGCGGGAGATCCGTCTGTACGACAACCATCACCAGCGTCAGAAAACGATCGGCGACGCCTGCGCTATTTTGGTGGCAGAACGCTTCCCGCAGGTGAAGTTCAGCTATACCACCGATCCGCAGGCGGCCTTCACTGACGTCGATTTTGTGATGGCGCATATTCGCGTCGGTCTGTATGAAATGCGGGAAAAGGATGAAAAGATCCCATTAAAATATGGCGTGCCGGGACAGGAGACCTGCGGTCCGGGTGGGATTGCCTACGGCATGCGCTCCATTGCCGGGGTGCTGGAGCTGGTCGATTATATGCAGCAATACGCTCCGAACGCCTGGATGCTCAACTATTCCAATCCGGCGGCCATCGTCGCGGAAGCCACCCGTCGCCTGCGACCCGACGCGCGCATCATCAACATCTGCGATATGCCGGTGGCTATCGAGGGGCTGTTTGCCGACATCCTCGGCCTGCCGTCGCGCAAGGCGCTGAACGTCCGCTACTATGGCCTGAACCATTTCGGCTGGTGGACCCGTATCACCGATAAAGCCGGTAACGATCTGATGCCGGCGCTGAAGCGTCACGTGGCGGAACAGGGATACAGCAGTCCAAAAGAAGATTTTCAGCATAAAGCGCCAAGCTGGATCGAAACCTTTAAAAAGGTGAAGGATGTGTTTGCCCTCGATCCGTCGACACTGCCTAACACCTATCTGAAATACTACCTCTATCCTGACTATGAGGTGGCGCACGCCGATCCAGACTTTACGCGGGCGAACGAGGTGATGGCCGGACGTGAAAAAGAGGTCTTCGATATGGCCCGGGAGATTACCCGTCGGGGCACGGCGGAAGGCGCGCATTTTCATGCCGGGGCCCATGCCACCTTTATCGTCGACCTCGCCTGCGCCATCGCTTTTAACACCCAGGAGCGGATGCTGTTGATCGTTGAGAACAACGGGGCGATCGCCAACTTTGATGAGACGGCGATGGTGGAAGTCCCCTGCCTGGTGGGCGTCAATGGCCCGGAGCCGCTGGCGATGGGGAAAATCCCGTCGTTCCAGAAAGGGTTGATGGAGCAGCAGGTGGCGGTCGAAAAGCTGGTGGTTGACGCCTGGGTTGAGGGTAGTTACCAGAAACTGTGGCAGGCCATTACGCTATCGAAAACGGTGCCCAGCGCCGCGGTGGCGAAAGCCATCCTCGATGAACTGATCGTCGCCAACGAAGGCTACTGGCCCGCACTGCACTGATCTTTTTCGTGATGGGTAAAATGCAGAGGATCCCCCTTCTCTGCATTTTTACCCAGCGTTCCCGCCGGCCACACATTCATCCTATAACCTCCCCCACGGGCTTTCTTCCCCTCCAGACCGTTGCCAGAAGGCCGCCATCCTCGTTTTACCCTGATCAAAGTAATGAAATATAAATTCTATTCCAGGATATTATGGCGTAAAAATGTGATCTGCGTTGTATTCTTTGATTTACATTAACCTACTGAAAACAACATCATTATTACCGGCCTGTAAATTTAACCTGGTTTTCATGGGGATATGCTCCCTCCATCCTTTGTGATTGGCTTCATGCATTTACCATTCTGCAACACCAATTTGAAATTAAATTTTCATAATGTGATCTTGTAGCATTCTCATTCCATTTCTTTGTGCCATATTCTTATCACGATAAATCGCCGCAACGACAGCAACGTGCCACACCAGGGCGCTGTCCACCGGCAGACGTCGGCGCTGCCGACGCACTGAAGACCGCTAACCCGAAAAGGAGAACGGATATCGACTACATCCATGTCAACACCAAGCCGTAAACCTCTTTGACCGCCATTGCTGAGCGTACCCTGCCATGTGCTGAGCAATTACACAAAGAAGAAAAATCATTTAGTTCAGTTAGATACGACAACACAGGCGTAATAAATCCTGACTGGGGAGATGTATTTTTATCTTGTGTCGTTCAATAAAATAAAGGGACTACCATGTCATTTATAACAAACCTGAACCAGCAACAGAGAAAACGACTTCATCAGATCACCTTAGTGGCCACCTTCGGCGGCCTGCTTTTCGGTTACGACACCGGCGTTATCAACGGCGCCTTTTCCTCACTGAAGCAGTATATGGCGCTGACCCCGACTACCGAAGGGCTGGTGATGAGCGTCCTGCTGATCGGCGCCGCGCTGGGCAGCGTGTTTGGCGGCAAGTTTGCCGACTTCTTCGGCCGGCGAAAATATTTACTCTTCCTCTCCTTTATTTTTCTTATCGGCGCCCTGCTTTCCGCCGCAGCCCCCGATATCACCACCCTGCTGATTGCCCGCGCCCTGCTGGGCTACGCCGTCGGCGGCGCGTCGGTCACTGCCCCCACTTTTATTTCGGAAGTGGCGCCTACCGAGATGCGCGGTAAGCTGACCGGCCTGAATGAAGTCGCCATCGTCATTGGCCAGTTGGCGGCGTTTGCCATCAACGCGATCATTGGCATCATCTGGGGCCATCTGCCGGACGTCTGGCGCTATATGCTGCTGGTACAGGCCATTCCCGCTGTCTGCCTGTTTGTTGGCATGTGGCGCGCGCCGGAAAGCCCGCGCTGGCTGATCAGCAAAAATCGCCACGAGGAAGCGCTGCATATTCTCAAACAGATCCGCCCGGCGGAACGCGCGCAGAAGGAGTATGACGACATCTCCACCCTGATCAAAATTGAAGCCGGCAATAAGTACAGCGCTCAGGGCACCTTCACGACTATCCTCAAAACGCCATGGATCCTCAAAATTTTGCTGGTCGGTATTACCTGGGCCGCGTTGCAGCAAACTACTGGGGTTAACGTCATTATGTACTACGGCACGGAAATTCTGAGTGCCGCCGGCTTCTCAGAACGTACCTCGCTGATCTGTAACGTGCTGAACGGTGTCTTCTCCGTCGGCGGTATGCTCTTTGGCGTGCTGTTCCTTGTCGACCGTTTCAAACGTAAGACGATCATTATCTACGGCTTTGCCATTATGGCCACGCTGCACCTGATTATCGCCGCTGTCGATTACACCCTGGTGGGCGATCTGAAAGCCACCGCCATCTGGCTGCTGGGCGCGCTGTTCGTCGGTGTGATGCAGGGTTCCATGGGCTTTATTACCTGGGTGGTATTAGCTGAGCTGTTCCCGTTGAAATTCCGCGGGCTGTCGATGGGGATCTCGGTATTTTTCATGTGGATCATGAACGCGGTGGTCAGCTACCTGTTCCCGCTGCTGCAGGCGAAACTGGGCCTTGGGCCGGTCTTCTTCATCTTCGCAGCCATCAACTACTTAGCGATTCTGTTCGTGGTCTTCGCCCTACCGGAGACCTCCAATAAATCGCTCGAGCAGTTAGAAGAAGAGCTGTCAGCGAATCATGAGGGTAAAAAATCTACGCGTCTCACCAGGGAGGTTGGCTATGATCGATAACATCACGCTGGATAATCTGCATATCGGCTGCAAGGCCAGTAATAAAGCGGAAGTGATCGCTATGATTGGCGCGGAGTGTAAAGCCAAAGGATATGTGAATCAGGAGTGCGTTCACTTTCTGCTGGAGCGTGAACATCAGGTTTCCACTTTTTTGGGGAATGGCATCACCTTGCCACATTTGCCGAAATCCGCGACGGATATCATTCTCAAAACCGGCATTGAGATCTTTCAGTTCCCTGATGGCGTTATCTGGGATCGCAGCAACGTGATGTTTATTGCCATCGGCGTCATCGCGAAAGAAAAAGAGCATATTGATGTGCTCAAAGAAATTGCCTCGATATTTAGCGATGAACTGATCGCTAACGCGCTGTCATTAATTTCAGACAAAAATGACTTCCTGAAAATTCTGCAACATAATGCCTTGCCTCATTAGGTATGACGCCAGCCGGAGCCTTGGCTCCGGCTGTTTCAGACCACTCCCGCAAGCGGCCAGCGGTGAATAGTGAATAGGTTTTAATTTAGCTGGTGATAGAGCTACATAAAATAATAACAATGGAAATTACCGTCATATTGTTAAATGGGCCATGGAGAATATTTCGCTGCCTCAATAAATTTTAAAAAACACCAATAAAAACAAGTGATTTCGTTTTTTACCCACCATTCTCTACGCCTTTCCATTGCCATGCTGCGATCGCTGCATGCCAGTGATTACTGCGCTATTCCATTAATTTTGATTTATATCAATACCTCGTCGGGCATTAAACTGCATTTTACAGCGCGATTATTTTGGCAAGGTGTATACGACATTGGTTTTACGACTTGGATATTTCTTTAGCCGTCCCTCAAGCCTGTGGGGATGGTTGATGTGTAACGCGCTTAACGGCATCGCGATTGTGCTTTGCTTTCGCGCGATAAGCATCGTGACGGGCTTTAGCGAAGTGGTCTGGCAGGTCATCATCACGCTGGCTATTATTATATCAACCTGGTACAGCGCTAATTATTTCGCTGCGCTGGAAGCTCGACGCGATAAACGACGCTTTCTGCTGCTGGCCTGGGTGGTCATCACCATTCTGTTAAATTTCATTCACCTTGGCGGTGGTTAACGCTGTTAATGCAAGGATCATCTCATGACGCTGGCGATGCTGTGGGTGCTTATCAGTCATCATAAAGGGCTGACGCTGTTACTGATCGTGGTCATTGCGCTGGTGCTTATTGCGCTCATCCCGCTGGTAAAAAGGCTGTTGCGTAGCATCAACGGCGATCCCTGACCCTGTCCTGATGGCCGCCGACAGGCGGCCATGTATCCTGCGTTTTCGCTTCGCCCCCCCCCCACCAGCCCCGTCCGGTATCCCACGCAGATCCAAAGCGCACAAAAGAAATGAGAACCATTATCAAACAAGCTGTGTTACCGTGTCAGCCCAACAAAATGACAGCTCAAAGAATACAGGGGGTTAGACAAGGTGAAGCGGAATTCAGGGAGCATCCGGGCGCGCGGGCTGCTGACGCTGGCGGTTGGCGTGCTCTTCTACAGTAGCGGTAGCACCGCCCGACCGGATCTTCAGCCGCTGGGGCCAAACATCGCCGATAAAGGGTCAGCGTACTATCATTTTACGCAACGTCAGTATGACTCCGCCGATGGCGAACGCCACTACCGGGTGTGGACTGCCGTGCCGGACAAAGCCCCGCCCGCCGCCGGCTATCCTGTGCTGTATATGCTGGATGGTAACGCGGTGATGGATAAGCTTAACGACGCCCTTCTGCAGCAGCTCTCCGCCGGCTCCCCGCCGGTGATCGTCGCTATCGGTTACCAGACAACGCTGCCCTTCGATACCGCCGCCCGGGCCTGGGATTACACTCCTCCGCTAAAGGCCTTCAAACCGCAAGTCGGGAAACCCGCGCTGCCGCCGCGAAAAACCGGAGGTAATGACCTGTTTCGTCAGTTGCTGACCGAAACAATGGTGCCGCAAACGGAAGCTCACCTGAAAATAGATCCCCACCAGCGCGCGATCTGGGGCCACTCCTACGGCGGGCTGTTTGTGCTCGACGCGTGGCGGAAGACCTCGCTGTTTCATCTCTATTATTCGGCCAGCCCGTCGCTGGGCCAGGCGCAGGAATCTCCGCTGAAGGGCAGCGAAGCCTTAAGCGCTACCGCCTTCTCCGGGAAATCGCTGTATCTGCTGGAAGGTGATGGCAAAGCTGCCCGGGAACCCACCGGCCACGTGGCTTCCCTGAGTGTGTTGCGACAAACCCAGCAGCAGCTGGCCGACAAAGGCCTGACGGTGGCTTTCTGGCGCTACCCTGGTATGACGCACGGTCAGATGTTTGACGTCTCGCTGCAGTCGGCTCTGCTGCATCTTTCCGGGCAGGCTCCGCTGGCGCATCAGTAATGACGCTACGCCCACCCGCAGCCGGTGGGCGTATCAGGACGACGGAGGCAGGTGTTTAATATCCACCGGCTCGCCGAACAGAAAGCCTTGCATCTCGTCACACCCTTCCTCTTCGAGGATCTGCAGTTGCCCGGCGGTTTCCACACCCTCGGCGATAAGCGGCGTATTAATTGAATTTCCCAGCGAAATGATGGCCCGCACGAATGAGCGGACCTGGGGATTACTCTCCACATCAAGCATAAAGCTGCGGTCGAGTTTAATCACGTCGAAATGGAAATCGCGCAGCATGCTCAGGGAGGAGTAGCCGGTACCGAAGTCATCGAGCGCGATGCTGATCCCCATTTTTTGCAGATGATGCAGGACGCTAAAGGCCAGCTGCTTATTGATGATGAACGCCGTCTCCGTCACTTCAAACTCAAGCAGGCTGACCGGATAGGCGGTACGCATCAGGATCTCGCGGACTTTTTCGATAAAGCTGCGGTGACGCAACTGCACCGGCGAGATATTGACCGAAACTTTTCTGTTGAGACCCTTTTCCAGCGATTCGTTACACACCTGCTCGAGCACCCAGTAACCTAAGGGCACGATGGCGCCGCTCTCTTCGGCGATGGGAATAAACACGTCAGGCGGGATCGGCCCCAGCTGCGGATGCTGCCAGCGCAGCAGCGCCTCGTAACCGGTGATCCGGCGATCTTTGATGTTGCGGATAGCCTGATAGTGGAGCGAAAATTCTCCTGCGTGAATACCGCGCCGGATGTCGGCGGCCATCATATTGCGCTGCCGCGTCTTGTCATCCATTTCACGCTCGTACCAGCAAATCTTGTGGTCGAGACTGCTCTTTGCCCGATACATGGCCAGATCGGAATTGCTCAGTACCGTGTTAATATCCGTACCATCCTCCGGGTAGACCGAGATGCCAATGCTGGCGGAGAGAACCACTTCCGTCGCGGCAAACGTCTGCTTACCGCTGAAGCAGTGCCAGAGGCGCGCAGCAAAGGCATCCACTTCACCCTCATCGGCAAAAGGTTTAACGGCCACAAACTCATCGCCGCCAAAGCGCGCGACCATCTCCTCCTTCTGCAGCGTTTTCAGCACGGCGCCTGCCACACGCTGCAGCAGCTGGTCACCAATCAGATGGCCCTGCAGGTCATTAATCTCTTTAAACTTGTCTAAATCGATGGTGAAAATGGCAAAGCGGCGGGCATCATTACCGGTGATCAGCTTTTCCACCCGCTCAAAGAACTCCACCCGGTTAGGTAAACCAGTCAGCGCATCGTAGCGCGCCATCCATGCGATGCGGTCATTAATCGCTTTTTGTTCACTGATATCGCGGGTGATTTTGGCAAAACCCAGCAGGGTGTTCTGCTCATCGCGGATGGTATCGATCATGACATGCGCCCAGAATCGGGAGCCGTCTTTGCGGTAACGCCAGCCTTCCCCTTCGAACTGCCCGCTACGCAGGGCGATTTCCAGGTTTTTCGCCGGTACACCGGAGAGTTGCTCAGCTTCGCTATAGAAGAGACCGAAGTAGCAACCGATGATCTCGTCGCTCAGGTACCCTTTTGCCCGGCGGGCACCTTCGTTCCAGCTGATGACCGTACCGTCAGTGCTCAGCATGTATATTGCATAATCTTTAACACTTTCAATAAAGTGACGATAGGCGATATCCGTCAGGTGATCGTTACTCATGGTACAGCGCTCTCTGTGGCTCGGTCGTGGCAAAACGCACTAGATATAGCAGAACAACGCCCATGATGAATACAAGGTTAAGACGTTTTGTTGCCGCCTTTCTGGCCCTGGCAACCGCAGATAGCGCGCCAGACAGCTCTGTTAAGCGTAGTGGAATCCACTGCGCCGGGTAATGACAATCTGACGATTTTTGCACTTAGGTCGCCCACTAATAGTTACTTTTATTGATTAAAAAGTTTGATTGAAAGAATAAATAAAAGGAGTAATGTTAATAATACTTTCTATGGAGGTTAAATATGTTGCGTGATTATTTAAAAGTGGAAAAAGAAGACCAGCTTGTTGAACAACAGAGCCGTCATGACAATAGCCAGCATTATTCTGCGGTGACTGAATGGGTTATTTTGAGTAAAGATGGTCAGCGTAAAGGTCGGGTATCCCTGTTCGACCGTTTCACCACCCGCCGCTCCTGGAGCGACAGCTTTCGCATTACGCAGTTCGATAATGCGGGTAAAGTGGTGGTGGATAAACTCACTGACGCGCTGTAACTCCCCCGGATTCCCGGCCTGACGGGAGAATATTCATACGCAAAATTAACACCTGCATTAAATATATTGATGCGCCGCGCTTCGCCGCCGTCATGTTATTTTCATTCTGCATACCGATAATCTAATGGGTATTTTCGCCATGGTGAATGGCGCGAATGATTAACCCGAAAAAAATGCTGAAAATAAGCCCGCTGGTCGGGCTTTTTTGCGTGGGCCTCTCGCCTCCCCCCCGGTCACGACACAAAATGCCCATGACATCCCGTGCCGGTCTGTATACGATGCATATACGAATCATATATGGACTGTCTCTATGGGAATCGTCAAAATCTCCGATCTATTGCACGATGATATTCGTGATGCCAGCAAAGCTATGTCCCGCTCCGTCAATGCCCAGGCGGAATACTGGATCCGTCTGGGCATGATGAGCGAGCTCTACCCCGAGCTTAACCACCAGCAGATCAAACTGCTGATGCTGAAATCCGGCTCTGACCGTCTGCTGGAGGTAATCAATGCCATCAATAATCATTAAAACCGCCGATGAACTCGCACGTCAGCGCCATGCCGGCCAGCTGCTGGCGTCGGTGTTTGATATGCTGGATACCTTTATCGTTCCCGGCGTAACGACGATGGCGATTAACGATCGAGTGGAAGATTTTATCGTCAACCAACTGCATGCCCGCCCGGCCAGCAAGGGGCAATACGATTTTCCCTATGTGTTGAACACCTCCATTAACGATGTGGTGTGCCACGGGATCCCCAAAGCGACCGAACATCTGCGCGCCGGGATGATTGTTAACGTCGATATCACCCTGGAGAAAGCGGGCATGATTGCCGACTCCAGCAAGATGTACCTGATAGGCGACGTCTCCCCGCTGGCCCGCCGGCTGGTAAAGACCACCTATGAAGCGATGTGGAAAGGCATTGAGGTGGTGAAACCTGGCGCGACGCTGGGCGATATTGGTCACGCTATTCAGCGCTGGGTCGAGGACCATGGCTACAGCGTGGTCAGAGAATATTGCGGTCACGGCGTCGGCCAGGAAATGCATGAGGAACCGCAGGTGCTGCATTACGGCCGCCCCGGGGAAGGCGCCGTGTTGCGCGAAGGAATGGTGTTCACCATTGAGCCGATGGTGAACCAGGGCGACAGCCGCATCAAAACCAAAAAAGATGGCTGGACTGTCGTCACCCGCGATAAAAAACTCTCCGCGCAATGGGAGCACACCGTGGCCGTCACCGCCAACGGATTTGAGGTGCTGACGCTACGCGACGACGAGCAGTCGCGGATCCGCTAAGTTTTCTTCTCCCGGCATAGCCGACATTTCTCGCTGGCGAGTACCTCTCTTCGTCAGCGCACTTTATTCCCTGGCCTCTATTGCCCCCCGCGTTCTCCACACCGCGCCGGGAGTGTCTGCTTTACTCCTCATAATGTTAATCATAAAACGATAAAAATTTATTGTAAAACGATAAACACCAGGCTAACCTGCGCTCACTTTAACACCAGGGAGAAGCGGTATTCCCTCACCTGGATGTCGTACCGCGTTAAGGAGAAAACATGCGCTGGAACCGCTATCGCCGGGACAGACAGATCATTGCCGCCGTGCTGGTTTTTACCGTCATCGTGGCGGCGGGGATCGCCCTGCAGCCCGGCTTTCATCCCCCCAGCTCCCGGACGACGGGGGATAAACAGCTGGTCTCGATATTAACGCCCCTGCTTAATGGCGCCCGCGGACAGGTCGCCGCAGCGCTGATTACGCCTCAGGGGGTGCGCTACGGTCTGTGGGGGAGCGAGTATACGACACAGTATGAGATCGCCAGCCTGAGCAAAACCATGACCGCCAGCCTGCTGCTGGAGGCTATTCGCCGCGGCGAAGTCACCGCGCAGACGCCGGTGTCGGCGCTGGTCCCGGAGATTGTCAGCCCGGTGCGGGATGTTACCCTGGAGCAACTGGTTTCTCACCGTTCAGGACTGCCACCGCTCACCGCGTCGGTTGGGCAGCGGCTGGCTATTCTGAGCGATATTGCCCGGCGGCAGAATCCCTGGCGCTACGATCGACCCGCGCTGATCGCGATGATGAACCAGGCCACCCTGCAGCCGACGAAATGGTTTGATTATTCCAACGCCGGGTTTGCCCTGCTCGGACTGGCGCTGGAGCGGGCGTCCCATCGCGATTTTGCCACACTGATGGCGCAACGGGTCTTTACCCCCGCCGGAATGCAGGGCGCGGAAGTGGCCCGGCACAATACTCCAGCCTCGCCGACGTTTACCATGGGCTGGTCAGCCCCTGGTTTCCCTCAGCAGCCATGGGTGATGGACGCCTTCGCCCCCGCCGGCGGCGTCCGCGCCACGATTGTCGATATGGCGAAATATGCCCAGGCGCTGCTGGCAGGAAACCTGGCGGGCAGTGAAGGTATGCACTCCCTGTTCGCCACCGATGATCCCGATTCCCGGGTGGGTTATGCCTGGTTCACTACCCGCGTCCGCGGACGGGAGATCGTCTGGCATGACGGGCAGAGTGGCGGCTTTGCGGCAATGATGGCCTTCGACCGACAGCGACAGACCGCGGTAGTGATCCTCTCCGATACCGCCTGGCCGGTGATCGGACCTGCCATCAAGCTCTTACTGGCTGCCACCCCTGATGAACAGGAGGCGCGTAATGAACGGAATTGACATCCTCTGGGCGCTGTTAACGCTGTTGTCGGTGATCCTGTTTATTTCCGGCGACTGGCTGGCGCAGCGAAAAATACGCCTGCTCAATTATGTTTTGCTGGCGACCGGGGGTATTTATCTCGCCGAGGTTTTCCAGACCCTGCAGAATCTCGGCAAAATGGGCTACCTGTTTCGGATGCTGACCTGGACCATCCAGGCGTCGTTCATCACCCTCAGCCTCTACCGCGTCTGGACCCGTCCGTGGTTTGCCAGCCGTCGTCGCGGCGTCCGGGCGATGAGCGTTGTCTTCGCCGTGGCCCTTATGTCATGCTTGGCGCGGCTGGTGCTTTAATTATTCTCATCAATCAGGAAGGTAAATTGTGAAGCAATCCAGAACCCGGCTGAGTCTGGCTATTATTAGCGGCATACTGCCCCTCTTTTTTATGCTCGCCCTGATCGTGCCGCTGTGGATTTTCTTTACCGGCGAACGATATTTTCTTTCCACCCTGCTGCACTTTGCTGAAGTGCCGTTAACCGACAACCCGGCCCAGGCGCCGGGGATGGCGAGACGTTTGCTGCTGCTGGCCCTGCTGTATCTTCCGGCCGGGCTGTTCGCGTTCGCTATCTGGCAGGGCATGAAGGTAACCCGTAGCGTCCGCCAGCGCAGCGTGCTCAGCCTCTCCCTGGCGCACAGCGTTCGTTACATCGCTCTGGCCATGGTGGGCATGGGGATCCTGTTGCCGGTGTGCCGCTTTCTGATCCCGCTGCTCGCCTGGTGGCCGCAGCCTTATTATCAGGTGGTGTTTCTGCTCAGCGACGGGGTGCTGCTTCTGACAGGAAGCTTGCTGTTTGTGACATTTCACGCCATGCTCCACGGGATCCGTGCTGAAGAAGAGAATAAGGAGTTTATTTAACGATGGCTGTGGTGGTGAATCTGGACAAACTGCTGGTGGAAAAAAAGATGACGTCCAGGGCGCTGGCGGCCTTTGTAGGCATTACCGAACAGAACCTGTCGCTGCTCAAGTCGGGAAAAGTCAAAGGCATCCGTTTTGATACCCTGTCCCGCATCTGCGAGGCGCTGGAATGTCAGCCCGGTGATATCCTCGCCTGGGAACCCGACTGAGGCGATACTCTGCTGTCGGACGACGGCAAGGATTGTTTTCATGAAATGTACTCTACGTGCGCGTCACCCCAGTAGTCACTGCTGACGCGCGCTGAAACCGCCCACCGCGTTACCCTTTACGTCCTGCATCCGCTTACCCTTCACCGCGTTTTTCTTACCTTAGCGATAGCGAATAATGACATCCGCTTCACTGTGCTGTGCATTTCGCCAGTGGAGACTGACCTCACCGCGATCATCCGGCATGGCATAGCGAGGGGGGTTGTCTGTCAAGGCGACCTGTTCCGGTGAACGGTGCTGGCACGAAACATCGATACGATTGCGCTGCGGCGCGATAAGACAGGCCGGATTGATGACACGTCCCGAAAAATGAACCTGACCGGAGAGCGCAGCAGACGACGCCAGCGGTGCCAGACACAGACATATTAGAGCGAGACGGAGCGGAGACATAGCAATCTTCCTTGATAGCGAGTGACACTGCGCGGCACAGAATCGTTCTGTGCCATCCAACCTGCGGCTTCCTGCCGCGATCTTCACGCTACGGCAAAATAGCGGCAGCGTAAACGATTATTCTGCCCTCTCCGGTCAACTGCCGGGAATAACAGCAACTTTTTGCCAGAACTTTGCCAAAACAGGCGTTCCCGGGAAATAATACATTCTGTATATAGAACCCAATTACAATATTAAATGAGATTATACTTACACCAAAAAATAAAGATTGTTACAGCTTAACACACCTTATCCATGGGCCTTTACGACGTTCTCCGTATAATCCCGCCCCCGACGGCAGTATACATTAGTGATGCTTACCGTTTTTTGTGAACAGAAATAAAAAACATGCATTAAAAATGTTAAACGATTTAATTAACTTGTGATTATTTAATAAGGTTTGAGTATGAAAGAAAAAGGCACCCTGCTGGTTGTGGGTTCACTGCTGGCCTTCAGTCTGGCTACTGTGACCCCCGCCCGCGCGGCGGGCACACTGAATTTCACCGGTAAAATTATTAACGAGTCGTGCCAGATCGCCAACAACGGTGGCGATGTGAATGTCGATTTTGGCAACGTCGATATGTCGGCGCTGAAATCACATGAAGCGAAAACCGCAGAAACACCGTTTACCATCAACCTGACCGGCTGCCCGCTGGCGCAGAATATCAGCATTAGCCTGGAGGGTACCCCGGACACCAATGCTAACGGCACCAGCGCCGCCGTGCTGGCGCTCTCCGATGCCGCGGATACCGCCAAAGGGGTGGGCATTGAAGTCTTCTCTTCCCCTGACGGCTCAACGGAAGGCACTCAGTTGACCTTTGACAAACAGAGCAAAACGGCGGTTTCGCAAGCCGACGAAAACGGTGATATTGCCTTTAATTTTATTGCCGATCTGAAGAGCGATTCCTCCCTGGATGTCACCGCCGGCAATATTAATGCCACGGCCAATATTGATATTGTATATGAATAGAATGTGCTGATTGCCGCTTTTACCAGGGCAGCATCCCCTGCCCTTATTTTCATTCCTCGTGACCGGATCCTCAATTATGCAGTGTTATAAAATGGCTTTTTTCCTGAGCCTTCTCTTTTGTCCGCTCCTGGCGTCTGCTGCCGGGGTTGCCATTGCCGGCACGCGTGTCATTTATAATGAACAAAGTCATGAGGCCGACATCACGGTAAAAAACACCAATCCTCACGATCCGGTACTTATTCAGAGCTGGGTAGACGATCTGGCTGATAATAATAAATCACCGTTTATCGTCACCCCGCCATTGTTCCGTCTGGATGCTGGAGACAGCAACGATCTGCGCGTGTTATTAACCTCGGCGCAACTGCCAAACGATCGGGAAAGTTTGTTCACCCTGAATATCAAAGTGATTCCTGCCAATACCGCGCCGGCTGGCGAGAACATTCTGCAATTTGCTATTAAGAATCAACTTAAGCTCATTTATCGCCCGGCAGGACTCCCGGGCTCGGCGCTCGACGCGGCGCAGCACCTGCGCTGGCACGTCAGTGGCAACCACCTGCAGGCGGAGAATGCCTCCCCCTATTATGTGACTATCACCACGCTCACCTGCGCGGGCCAGAACCAGAAAACACCGCTTGAGCACAGCGTGATTGCCCCTCACAGCCGTGAAGAGTACGCCCTGCCCGGCGAGGCCTGCACCCGCCAGGTGAGCTGGCGCATTTTGGATGATTTTGGCGCTGTGCAGACGTTTAGCGCTCCCGTTTCGGCGCACTAAAAGCCTGATGTCGCGATGCGCCACGGCCCGGCTCATACCGTTACCGTCGTCAGCCTCTCCATCCTGCTGGGCGGACAGAGCGCGCCCTTGCACGCCCAGGCGACCTTTAATATGGATCTGCTGGAAAAAAACGACCATTTGCCGGCGGTGGATCTGCAGCGCTTCAATCAGCAAACGAGCCAGCCGCCTGGCGACTATCCGGTCAGCTGGCAGGTCAACGGCGTCACCCTGGATGCCCGTAAGATCATCACGTTTCGCCAGAATGACCGCGGGCAGCTGACGCCCTGCCTTAAGCCGGAAGATCTGCTGCAGGCCGGTGTTAATCCGGCCGTGCTATCCCAGGCGTCCGGCGCAACCTCCCGCTCATGTCCCGAACTCGCCACGCTGTTGCCGGGCAGTACGGTCAATTTCGATTTTGCCCATCAGCGGCTGGCAATGACCCTTCCCCAGGCGCTGATGACGCGCCAGGCGAGGGATAATGTTCCTTCTGCGCTGTGGGATGAAGGTATCAGCGCCTTTCAGAGCAATTACCGCTATTCAGGCGCCAGCCAGCGAACCCGCGAGGGCAACACTGAGCGCGATAACTATCTGATGTTGAAAAGTGGCGTGAACGCCGGCGCCTGGCGCCTGCGCGCCAGCAACAGCCTGACCGCCAACAGCGACGATAAGCCCCACTGGACCACCAGCGGCGCCTGGCTTGAGCGCGATCTGACGCGCTGGCGGAGTGAACTGACGCTCGGGGATACCTTTACGTCGGGCGATGTGTTCGACGCGGTACAGTTTCAGGGAATTGCCCTCGCCTCCAGTGATGCGATGCTCCCGGACTCGCAGAAAGGTTTTGCCCCGACCATCCGTGGGATAGCCAGAACTAACGCCCAGGTCACGGTTCGGCAAAATGGCTACGTGCTGTATCAAACCTACGTCACCCCTGGCGCGTTCGTGATTGACGATCTTTATCCCACCGCCAGTAGCGGCAATCTTGAGGTTGCCGTCAAAGAGTCGGATGGCGAAATCCGCCGCTTCACCCAGCCGTATGCATCGGTCACCAGCATGCAACGCGAAGGCAGCCTGAAATACAACCTGGTCGCCGGGCGCTATCATAGCGACGATGCCAGCCAGCGTCCGCTGATGATGCAGTTGTCGCTGATGCGCGGGTTCGCCCACAACCTGACGCTGTTTGGCGGACTGCAGAGCGCGGCGCAATATCATAACCTCTCGTTCGGCGCGGGACAGGGGCTGGGTGATGCCGGGGCGCTCTCGCTGCAGCTGTTAAACGCCTGCGACCAGCACCAGCAGGATCCGATCGATGGCCGGGCCTGGCAGCTCCAGTACAGCAAAGGTTTTGATCGTCTTGGCACGCAATTCACCTTCACCGGCTGGCGTTATTCGCATCAGCGCTATGCCACGCTGAGCGAGGCGTATTCCAGCCCGGATCCCGACGCCGACTCGCGGGATAACGACAACAAAAAAGCGACCCTGCAAATCACCGCCAGCCAGAGCCTGCCGTACGATATCACCCTCTATCTGAGCCTCGACCAGGACAGCTACTGGTCAGAGGGCGCCCCGCAGCGTACCGCCAATATGGGGATCAGCAGCCAGGTTCACGGTATCGCGTGGTCGCTCAGCTACAGCGATGCACACAGTAGCGACGGTGACGAGGAGAATGACGAGCCGCACTCCGATAAAGTGGTGACATTGTCACTTTCAGTAGCGCTGAACCACCTGCTACCGGGGAGCTATGCCGGCTATACCCTGACCTCCTCCCGCCACAGCGCCGACAGTCAGATGGTCAGTCTCAATGGCACCATGCTGGATAACCACGCGCTCAGCTACGCCGTCAGCCAAACCCTCGATCAGCAAAACGGGCACAGCGGCAGCCTGACGGCCGGCTACAGCAGTGGAAGAGGCGATCTGAATCTCGGCTACAGCCGTGACTCACAGGCCACTCGCCTGAACTACGGCGCCAGCGGAGGTATCCTGATTCACCGCCACGGGGTGGTCTTTACGCCGGAAATGAATGGCGCTGTCGTTCTGATTGACGCCGGTGGCGCCGGCGGTGTGACCCTCGCCAACCAGAGAACCATCGCCACCAATCGCGATGGATATGCCGTGCTGCCCTTCGCTACCGCCTATCACCGCAACGACGTCGCCCTCGACAGCCACTCGCTGCCGGAGAATGTGGATCTGGCCAACAGCACCGTGACGCGGGTTCCCACTAAGGACGCGGTGGTGCTGGCGCGTTTTCACACCCACGTTGGTTATAAGGCGCTGTTTACGCTGCAGTCGCAGGGACAACCGCTGCCCTTTGGCAGCGAAGTGCGCGCCAAAGACACCAGTAGCATCGTTGCCAGCGAGGGTCAGGTGTACCTCGCCGGCCTGGCGCCGAAAGGCACCCTGTATGCACAATGGGGGCCAGGCCCTCAGCAGCACTGTACTGCCCGCTACGATCTCACCCCGACGCTGGCGCAGACACCCCATCCACTCATTTTACAGCAGACGTTAACATGTCCTTTTTAACTCTCCTGCGTCGGGCCACCCTGACGCTGTTACTCGCCCTGTTACCCCCCGCCAGCGGATGGGCCTGTACGCCGGTGTTTGTCCGCGGCCAGGCCACCACCCTTCGGCTGAACGTAGGGCAACTCACCGTGCCGGCTGACGCCAGACCGGGCACCCCGCTGTATCACAAAAGTTTCGCCTGGGATCGCCTTAGCGACGGCGGCGAACAGTGGATCCGCTGCGCGGACGACCCGCATGGGCTGTCGCCGCTACAGCTGAACAGTTTGCTGTCCGGGGGAGCGACGCGACCGACGGTTTATCAAACCAACCTCGCCGGCATTGGCGTTCGCGTATCGCTGCGCGCTATCGGCGGTTATGGCGGCTTCCCTGACCGGCCGACGCCCTCGCCGTTTAGCCAACGGGTGAACAATCCGGCCATATTGCCTGATGCGGTGTGGAAACTGGGCTATTTCCGCCTGACGATTGAGCTTATTAAAACCGGTCCCGCGGCGACACCGGGCGAGCTTGAGTATCACAGCGAGCACTTTTTAATGGCAGAGCATACCCCGCTGGCCGCGTTAGACTTAAGCGGCAGGGTCAACACCGCGGGATGTTCCGTGAATGACGCCACGCCAGCGCTGATTAAGCTGCCCGCCGCGATGCTTGACCACTTCGGCGGCGTCGGCAAAACCACCGGCGACACGCCTTTCGCGCTGCAACTGGATTGCAACAGCGCTGTGACTATTTCCCTGCGTGTTGACGGCGCGGAGCCCCTCACCGCCCGGGGGCATGGCGTTCTGCGCAATGACGCCACGGACGATCGGGCGCAGGGTATTGGTGTGCAACTGCTTTACCATCGCCAGCCGGTTTCCCTGAATCATGAGATGACGCTGGGCAGCGCGAGTGCGGGCCGGTTTATCCTGCCGCTCACGGCCCGCTACTACCAGACCCGTCCCCGGATCACCGCCGGTCAGGTGTCGGCCGTCGCGACCTATACCTTACATTATGACTAGGCGATGGCGAACCGACGGATGAAGGAATTGCTCTGACCCACGAATCGTAAGAGAATAGCCGCTACACGCGACGATCTGATTACACGGGAGTTCATCATCAGCCATTCTCGTCGATTCCCCTTAGCCAGCAAAGTGGCGCTGGCCGGTGCGGCCGTCATTGCCGTGGGCATGCTGTTCAGCTGCACCAGTAAGGCCCCTAAATCCCTTGTCACGGCACCGAACACTACCGCCGTCAAAGCCAGCCAGACGCACCGGGAGCCGGTACGCGGCGTGTGGCTCACCACCGTGTCGCGCCTTGACTGGCCGCCGGTCGGGTCGATTATCGCCAGCACGCCGGAAAGCCGCATCACGCAGCAGAAGCTGGCGCTGATCGCCAAACTCGATAACCTGCAGCGCCTGGGTATCAACACCGTCTTTTTCCAGGTGAAACCCGACGGCACGGCGCTCTGGCGGTCGGACATTCTGCCGTGGTCCGATATGCTGACCGGCAAAATCGGCGAATACCCCGGCTACGATCCGCTGCAGTTTATGCTGGATGAAGCACACAAGCGCGGTATGAAGGTTCACGCATGGTTTAACCCCTATCGTGTCTCGGTCAACACCAAACCGTCGACCGTTGCCGAGCTGAATAACACCCTCACGCAGGTGCCGGCCAGCGTGTTCGTCCTGCACCGTAACTGGATCCGCACCGCCAGCGATCGCTTTGTCCTCGATCCGGGCATTCCCGAAGCACGGGACTGGATCACCAGCATCGTCGCTGAAGTGGTGCAGAACTACCCGATTGACGGCGTGCAGTTCGACGACTATTTCTACACCGAAACCGCCTCTTCCCCGCTTAACGACAATGAAACCTTCCGCCGTTACGGACAGGGTTACGCCTCGAAGGGCGACTGGCGCCGGCATAACACCCAGCAGCTCATTGCCCAGGTTTCCACTACTATCAAAAAGCTCAATCCGAACGTCGAGTTTGGCGTGAGCCCGGCCGGGGTGTGGCGCAACCGCTCGCACGATCCGGCGGGGTCGGATACCCGTGGCGCGGCCGCCTATGATGAGTCCTATGCCGATACCCGCAGCTGGGTGCAGCAGGGACTGCTCGACTACATCGCCCCGCAGATCTACTGGCCGTTTGCCCGCGATGCCGCGCGCTATGATGTGCTGGCCAACTGGTGGGCCGAGGTGGTTAAGCCGACGCATACCCGGCTGTATATCGGCGTGGCGCTGTACAAAGTGGGTGAGCCGTCCAAAAATGAGCCTGACTGGACGGTGGATGGCGGCGTGCCGGAGCTGAAAAAGCAGCTCGACCTCAATGAAACTCTGCCGCAGATCCAGGGCACGATCCTGTTCCGCGAAAACAATCTCAATCAGCCGCAAACCCGGCAGGCGGTCAACTATCTGCGCAGCCGCTGGGGGCAACCGCAGAGCTAACCGCCAGCCGGCTTCGCTATAACGCCTGCAGCCCTTGCTGCAGGCGGGCGTGCAGCTTCAGCATATTTTCCGTAATGGCCCGCCAGACGTGGGTGGAAAAGTCCGCCGGCAGCGTCCGGCGAGCGCTTTCGATTGCCTGCGGCACATGCCCGGCAAACTCCTGGAGGATCGCCAGCATCAGCTCCCCAGGAAAGTTCACCGCTTTGGCGGTTGCCAGAAAATGACGCGGATAGATGGCGTTAATCTCTGTTTTCCGCCCTTTTGTGGCATTGAGCCCCATCGACAGCTTCAGGTCGCGCAGATGCAGTCCCGTACCTCCCAGCACCGGAAACGCCGAAATGATGTCGTAGAACGGCGTTAGACGGTAGCTGCCACCGGGCAGCAAAAAGAGCGAGAAGTTCTTCGCATGCCCGTCCGTTGCCCCAACCAGCCACTGAAAGACCATGAATTTCATAAAGTCTGCGCGATCTTTCAGGGCTTCACTGGAGCCCAGCAGAAAGGCCATGATTGCCGCAATACCCGGCCCGCCGTCAGATTCATATTTCATCGACGACGGGATGCCAAAGGCCTGACACAGATCCTCCTGCGGCAGACGCAGCAGCACCCGTCCCTCCTGCGCCCAGCGCCGGTCAAAGCGGGTCACCGCCAGCGCGCGGATCCGCGGCGTGGTGATAATCTCTGCCTCCGGCACCGCCAGGCCCAGTTCCCTGGCCAGCGCCAGGCACAGAAACTCGTTATCCACGCTTTCACGCAGATCCAGCGTCGCATTAGGCTGCTTTATCTCGCCGATGGGCAGTTTAATGATATGCGTGGTCGGCGTGGTGCCCTGCGGAATACACCAGTGCCCGCCCATCCGCAGCAGCGCCGTTTTCTCCTGGGCGCCGGCCACCGAGATACGGAAATCATCCTGGCCGGTAATCATCCCGAGAGGGATATCCGACTGGTAGGCGGTCAGCAAAGCGGTGAGCTGCGCCTCGTCCAGCGTCTGCCAGCGCAACCCCTCGAGGTGCGCCTCTTCCCCCGGCGGTAGCAGAGTCACCGCCCCTACGCTATCCCGTCCCACTTCGGCCAGCAGATCGAACGGCTGCTTCGAGCGCGCCTGATAGCGCCTGACGATCCGATCGCGGACCTGCGGGCTGTCGGGTAGCAGGTTATCAAAATAGTGATACACCGCGTCGGCGGTGATATTGCCATACTGCAGCGGCAGCGAGAGGGAGAGCGGTCTGGCGCGCGGGCTGCGCAGCCACTCTTCGTCATAGCGAAAACTGTGCGCCCCGTTAGCCTGGCGGGTTAAGGTGCCCACGCGCACATTGTTCATCCAGGTGGTAAGCGTCGCCATTACCAGTCAAGGTCCGTGTTGTTATCGGGAGCCGGCGCCGTCTCTGTGGCTTTGGCGTTCAGCGTCATCACCACCCCTAGCGACTGGAGGATCTTAAACAGCGTGGTTAAGGTGGTTTTGTCGGGGTGATTTTCAAAATTGGACAGTGTGGCCTGCTTAATGCCGATCCGCCTGGCCAGCGCATCCTGGGTCCAGTGGTTCTGCTGGCGCAGCAGCTTCAGATAATTGGCCAGCTGCACGGGACTGTATATCTGCGGGGAATTCATCGCCTTGTTCCTCACCATCATTTATCCCCCTATCGGGATAAACTTGGTTTTATACCCTGCAGGGGATAATGTCAAGATTATCCCCTGGTGGGGATAGGTGGGTGATTATCCTTGTGTGGGGATAAAACAGGAAGGATGGTGGCCGGAGACACCTTTACATGCCCGGTGGCGGCTGCGCCTTACCGGGCCTAGGGGTTGTCTCTCACCGCTCCGTAACAATGTAGGCCGGGCAAGCGCAGCGCCGCCCGGCAATGGGCATCCGGCTCTGTTGCCGGCTTAATGCCCGGTGGCGGCTGCGCCTTACCGGGCCTACGAGCTGTCTCTGTCCGC
>NZ_KB976100.1:1804910-2593514 GCF_000398905.1 Klebsiella sp. KTE92 | reverse complement strand
GCAAGTGCAGCGCCGCCCGGCAATGGGCATCCGGCTCTGTTGCCGGATTAATGCCCGGTGGCGGCTGCGCCTTACCGGGCCTACGAGCTGTCTCTCACCGCTCCGTAACAATGTAGGCCGGGCAAGCGCAGCGCCGCCCGGCATCGGGCAGCCGGGTTTAGCTGCCGCGGTAGGTCGACCACCCGCCCGGGGCGATGAGAAACGGCAGATGGAAATGGTCATCTGCCGCCTCGCCGATAACAAAATCAATCTGCGCCCGGGTAAAGACGCTCTCCCGCCCGGCGCGGGCAAACCACGCCCCGGTTTCCGCTGTTAAGCAATAGCGCCCCGCCGGCAGCGGCGCGGCGCTAAAGGTGGCGATACGCCCCTGGGCGTTGGTCACCAGGTTCGCCAGCGTCTCGCCCTCCCGGCTCAGGCTGACCGTCACGCCTTCCGCCGGCCTGCCGGTGGAAATATCCAGAATATGGGTGCTCAGGGTACTCATTCGCCAATCACTCCTTCCAGTCTTAACATCGTAATCTCTCGCAGCTGGGCAAGCGCCTCAGTCACTTCTTCGTCGGCGGTATGCTGCAGTCGGCGCGTCAGCGCCTGTAAAATCGCTTCGCCGCTGCGCCCTTTGGCGCGGATTAAAAACACCCGGCCAAAACGGGCCTCGTAGCGGGCATTGCCCTCCTGCAGGGCCTGCGCGAGCCGCTCATTCTCGCTGTCCACCACCGACTGCTCCTGGCGCGACAGCGCCGCGTGCGCCTGGCCGCCGGTCGGCTTTTCACCGATCCGCGGATGGGCGCTGAGCGCCGCGTTCAGCTCGTCCTCTCCCCAGTAATCCATCGCCTCACGGGCGGTCTGCAGTAGCGCATGACGGCTGGCGAAAGGTCGCAAGTTCACCAGCGTCTCGCCCCAGGCCGGGATCGCCACGCAGGGGACCAGCAGCCCCACTGCCTCATCTTTACTCAGGCCGTTAAACTGACTCAGCGCGATCATCCTGACTCCTTATCGTTTTCGTCGCCGCCTGCTCCTGCGGCAGAATAAGGTTCAGCGCTATCGCTACCAGCCCACCGCTGGTGGCCGCCGAACCGAACAGATCGCCGACCATCGGCGGAAAATGGCTAAGAAACGCCGGCACTGACTCCACGCCAAGGCCAGCACCAAACGCCAGCCCCACAATCAGCACATCGCGACGGCTCAGCGGGGTCTGGGTAATAATCCGGATCCCGGCCGCCACTACACAGCCAAACATCACCATCGTGGCGCCCCCCAGCACCGGCGCCGGGATCTGCCGCAGCAGTTCGCCCACCGGGGGAAACAGTCCAAGCAGGATCAGAATCACGCCAATGTAGCGTCCGACATAGCGGCTGGCCACCCCGGTCATCTGGATCACGCCGTTGTTCTGCGCGAAGGTGGTGTTCGGAAAAGCACAGAGCATGGCGGCCACCATACAGCTGACACCGTCCGCCAGGATACCGCCCTTCAGCCGGTTACGAAAAGCGTGATCATCAATAGACTGTTGCGAAATCAGCGAGTTGGCCGTCAGATCGCCCACCGCCTCCAGAATACAAACCAGCGACACCAGGGCGACCGGCAGAAATATCGCGCTGTTAAACTGAAAGCCGAACGGAAACAGCGTCGGCAGGCGAAACAGAGTGTCGCCCAGGCTGTGAAGATGGAACTGACCGCTCAGCCCTGCCGCGACGCAGCCCACGGCAATGCCCACCACCACCGAGGAGAGACGCAGCCAGCGGTTTTTGGCGCAGCTCAGCAGGACGATAACCCCGAGGGTGCCCGCCCCGAGCGCGATGTTGCTCATGCTGGCGAAATCCTCGGCCTTTTCCCCACCGCACCAGTTGATGACGCTGACTTTGATCAGACTGATGCCGATCAGCGCAATCACGCTGCCGGTGATAATGGGGGTAAAGATTTTTTTCAGCGGCTCAATAAAACGGCTGACAATCACCGGCACCAGAGCGGCGACAAAGTTAACGCCAAACAGCATCGCCATCATATCCTGCGGCCCGCCGCCCTGCGCTTTTACCCACATCCCTCCGGCCACCGTCACGCCGAGGAAGGCGAAGCTGGTGCCCTGCATGCAGATCATCCCGGCGCCAACGCCCCATACCCGATTGGACTGCAGAAAGGTGCCAATGCCCGAGGCCAGCAGCGACATACTGATGAGATACGGCAGCCAGTCGCCAAGCCCGAGGGTAGCGCCGATAATCAGCGGCGGCGTGATGATCCCCACCAGGCCCGCCAGCACATGCTGGAGAGCGCTGAAAAAGGCCGGAAGCGGTGGGATCCGCTGTTCAAGGCCGTAAAGCAAGCCACTGTGATGTTCGTCAGACATGGTGTAATCCCATAGCAAAGAGAAGTGCATGGGCTAGTGCACAAAGCAGGCCAGAGACGACAAAAGCGACCAGAAAATTTCATTAATGCTGCAAAATCATTAGCTTACATTACTCTGTTAACGTATACCCCCGCACCGCTGAAAATCAGCACGCTGAAACGATAGATTCCTGATGCAATATTAAGAAACTTTTGATTCATAAAAAGGCAACCAATACGTCACATTGCACCAATGCGGTGCGCCGTGAGCTATCGCTGTGCTTTGAGCAGGCGGTTTTCCTCCCTCCGGCGAACTGGTACGTAAATTGCTGGAGTCAGTCACGACATCTGGATAAGGAGAATAAAATGAAAGCAATCGTGATTGGCGCCGGCATCGGCGGCTTAAGTGCGGCAGTGGCGCTCAAACAGTCGGGAATCGACTGCGACGTCTATGAAGCGGTGAAAGAGATCAAACCGGTCGGCGCGGCGATTTCCGTGTGGCCCAACGGCGTGAAGTGCATGGCCCACCTCGGCATGGGTGACATCATGGAGACTTTCGGCGGGCCGCTGCGCCGGATGGCGTATCGTGATTTCCGCAGCGGCGAGAACATGACCCAGTTCAGTCTCGCCCCGCTGATCGAACGCACCGGCAGCCGCCCCTGCCCGGTCTCCCGGGCAGAGCTGCAGCGGGAAATGCTGGATTTCTGGGGACGGGAAAGCGTGCAGTTCGGCAAACGCGTCACCCGCTGTGAGGAAGATGCCGACGGCGTGACGGTGTGGTTTACCGATGGCAGCAGCGCCAGCGGCGATCTGCTGATTGCCGCCGACGGCAGCCATTCCGCACTGCGTCCGTGGGTGCTGGGCTTTACCCCGCAGCGCCGCTACGCCGGCTACGTCAACTGGAACGGTCTGGTGGAAATAGATGAAGCGCTGGCGCCCGGCGACCAGTGGACCACCTTTGTCGGCGGAGGCAAGCGCGTCTCGCTGATGCCGGTCTCCGCCGGCCGGTTCTATTTTTTCTTTGATGTGCCGCTGCCGGCGGGTCTGGCGGAGGATCGCGACACTCTGCGCGCCGACCTCAGCCGCTATTTTGCCGGCTGGGCGCCGCCGGTGCAGCAGCTTATCGCCACCCTCGACCCGCAGACCACCAACCGTATTGAAATCCATGATATCGAGCCGTTCAGCCGCCTGGTGCGCGGCCGCGTCGCGCTGCTCGGCGACGCCGGACACAGCACCACCCCGGATATTGGCCAGGGAGGCTGCGCGGCGATGGAAGATGCGGTGGTGCTGGGCGCCGTTTTCCGCCAGACCCACGATATTGCGGCCGCGCTGCGCGAGTACGAGGCCCAGCGCTGCGACCGGGTTCGTGACCTGGTGCTGAAGGCGCGCAAGCGCTGCGATATTACCCACGGGAAGGATATGCAGCTCACCGAAGCCTGGTACCAGGAGCTGCGCGAGGAGACCGGGGAGCGCATTATCAACGGCATGTGCGACACCATCCTCAGCGGGCCGCTGGGCTGACCGTCGCCATGGATTCAATCACCGCACTCAGCGTCTGAATGGCCATTTGCGCGGGCCGCGAAAGCTGACGCGAGGGCGCGGTACACAGCGCCAGGGTCAGCGGTCGCAGCAGCGTACTGCGCAGCGGGATAAAGGCCAGCTGTCCGCGCTGGACTTCGTCCAGCACGTCGAGCAGGCTGAGGAGCGTCACGCCGCTGCCGCGCAGCACCAGCGACTTGATGAGCCGGATATCATTGCAGCTGATGGTATTCTCCGGCGCAAAGTCATGGTGGCGATAGAGGAGCGCCACCCGCTCATGGACGATCAGCGGCGCGCCGGGCACGATATGCCGCTCCAGGCTGAGCTCGCCCAATGACAGCGCTTTCGCCCCCGCCAGGGGGTGGTCCGGGCGCATCACAATCCCCACATCCAGTTCGGCAAAGGCCAGCACGCTGAGTCCGGCCTGCCCCTGCGGATCGAGGATCAGGCCGACGTCCAGGTCCGCCTGACGCACTTTCTGGCTGACGGTGTGGCTGTCGGCCACCTGCAGATCCAGCTCCAGCCACGGCCAGCTGGCGATGATCTCCGCCAGCGCGGCGGCGAAGCCCCCTTCCGCCAGCGCCTGCACCATCCCAACGCTGACGCTCCCGCGCTTCATCCCCTGCAGCTCATCAAATTTCTGTCGGGTCTGGCGAAATTCCTTCTGCCAGCGCAGCAGATTGTCATACAGCAGTTCACCGGCGGTGGTCATCCGCAGTCCCTCCGGCAGGCGCTCGAACAGCGGGGTGCCGAAGGCCTCCTCGGCCTGCAGGATCTGGCGGTTAATTGCCGAGGCGGAGATATGCAGCTGCTCGGCGGCCCGGCGCAAGCTGCCGCAGCGGGCCACGGCGATAAAATAGTGGGCGAAACGGGAAAAAGGACTCATGGCACCCCTGTACTCTTTTTTGCAACAGCAGAGTGAATTAATGGTGATGGATGTGAACACCCTAATATGACAACAATAATCTCACAACAATAAAACAATCACCGATGTGAGCAGGAAGAGAAATCATGAAGACAATCACCCCCACGCCCCCCGCCCATTGCACCTTTGATCCAGAGGACTGGCTGCGGCTGGCCCGCTGCTGGCACCCGGTGGCCCGCGCCTGCGATATTACCGGCGCCCCGGTGAAAGCCACCCTGCTGGACGAACAGCTGGTTATCTACCGTATTAAAGGCCAGGTGGTGGTCGCCCGCGACGTCTGCCCGCACCGCGGGGTGCCGCTGACCCTGGGGTTTCATGAAGAGGAAGGCATCGTCTGCCCCTATCATGGCCTGCGCTTTGGTGAGGATGGCCGCTGCAACCGTATCCCCTCCAGCCCGGGGCAACCCATTCCGGCCAAACTGCATCTCACCAGCTTCGCCGTGGAGGAGCGCTACGGGCTGATCTGGACCTGCCTGGCCTGCGATCCGGACAATCCGCCGCCGTTACCGACCATGCCGCACTGGGACGACGCGGGATTTCAGCAAATCAACTGCCCGGCCTTCGAGGTGAAGGGATTTGCCGGCCGCCAGGTCGAAGGCTTTCTCGATGTCGCCCACTTCGCGTGGATCCACACCGACACCTTCGCCGATCCGGACAACCAGCAGGTGCCGGACTACACCCCGCAGGAGACGCCGTTCGGCTTTGTTGCCGACTACTGGAGCTCGGTGGGCAATTACCCGGCCAGCTCCGATTTCCGCGCGCCGGAAGGGTTCCAGTGGCTGCGTCACTTTGAAATGCATCTGCCGTTCACCGCTACGCTGACCATCCATTTTCCCGCCGACGCCAGGCTGGTGATCATGAACGCCGCCTCGCCGGTGTCGTCACGGGTGACGCGGATGTTTGCCCCTATTGCCCGCAATTTCGACCTGCACGTGCCGGTGGAAGACGTACATGCGTTCAACCTGCGGGTGTTCGAAGAGGACCGCCTGATGGTAGAAACCCAGCGTCCGGAGCGGCTGCCGCTGGATCTGACCCTTGAGGCGCATATTCCGGCAGACCGTAGCTCCATCGCCTACCGGCGTGGGCTGAAGAAGATGGGTTTTGGCGATTTCTTTCTGGTATGAGTGGAGGTCATATGCGCGACATATTCCCCGTGGTGGTCGATGGCCTGTGGCGTCAGGGCGCGAAAAATCTGGCCGTTCGTCTGGTGAGCGCCGAGGGGCAACCGCTGCCGGCGTGGACACCCGGCGCCCATATCGATCTCCATCTTCCCTGCGGGCTGATCCGCCAGTACTCCCTGACCGGCAGCCCGGCCGAACGGGATCACTATCTGCTCTGCATCGCCCGCGAGGCGCAGTCCCGCGGTGGCTCAGGCTATGTCCACGACACCCTGCGCCCGGGACAACCGCTGATGATCTCTGCCCCGCGCAACCACTTTCCGCTGCACGAGGGCGGCCATGTGGTGCTTCTCGCCGCCGGGATCGGCATTACGCCACTGCTGGCGATGGCCCACGCCCGGGCGGCGTCCGGCGCCAGCTTTACGCTGTACTATTACGTTAGCCGTGCGCAGGAGGCCGCCTTCGCCACCGAGATCGCCCGCCAGCTAACCGGTGGAATCTGCCAGATCCACTGCTCAGACGAGGGGCAGAGTCCGCGCCAGCGGCTGGCGCAGGATCTGGGGGCTCCGCACGCCGACACCCGGGTCTACTTCTGCGGTCCGCCCGGATTTATGGCCCGGGTTCGCGATACCGCGCGGGCGGCCGGATGGGAGGAGGCGCAATTGCACAGCGAAGCGTTCCAGCCGCCCGCCCCGACGGCAGCGTCAGCGGCGGACGGAACCTTCACCATCACCCTCGCCTCCACCGGGGAACGCTGGCCGGTCCCGGGGAACAAAACCATCGCCCAGGTGCTACAGGAGCATGGCGTCGCGGTGCCGCTCTCCTGCGAGATGGGGATCTGCGGCGCCTGCCTGACGCCGGTGCGGGAGGGAACCGTCGACCACCGGGATACCGTGCAGTCGGAGGCGGAAAAACAGGCCGCAGAGCAGCATATTGCGCTGTGCTGCTCCCGCAGCCTGTCGGCCAATTTAGTTATCGATCTCGCGGGATAAGCGGCCCGTCTCCGGCTGGTCAGCGCTGGCGACCGGTTTCACCCGCACGGCGGCGAAAACAATCACCATCGCGCTCAACAGCAGCAGACCGCTGCCGGTGAAGACGCCGCTGGCGCCGTGCAAATCAAACACCGCCCCGCCGCCGGCGGCTCCGGCGCTGATGGCCAGCTGAATAGAGGCGACCAGCAGACCGCCCGCGCTTTCTGCTTCATCCGGCACGGTGGTGGCAAGCCAGGTGGACCAGGCCACCGGCACCAGACCGAAGGCAAATCCCCACAGGGCGACCAGCAGCCCGTCCAGCATGGTCAGATGGCCAAACGTCACCATCAGCAGCGCCAGAACGCTCATCATCAACGGCACCAGCGCCAGGGTCAGGCGCAGGCTATGGCTCAGCAGATAGCTCGCCACCGAGGTGCCGATAAAGTTAGCGATACCGAAGCCGAGCAATATCAGCGAGACCCCTTCGACACTGGCCTGCGCAACGGTCTCAAGGAACGGCCGCAGGTAGGTAAAGAAGGCGAAATGGCCGCTAAAAATCAGGATTGTCGCCAGCATGCCGCCCAGCATACCGGGACGGCGCAGCACCCTGAACAGCGTGGAGAAGGTCCCGACGCTCTCCGGACGCATGGAGGGCAGCACCCACAGTTGCCAGAGCAGCGCCAGCAGGCTGGGTATCGCACAGAGAATAAATACGTTGCGCCAGCCGATCAGCTCGCCAAGATAGCTGCCGAGCGGCGCGGCTACCACCGTAGCGACAGACACCGCGGAAAAGATGATCGCCAGCGCCTTCGGCACATGGGCCGCCGGCACCAGACGCATCGCCGTGGCAGTGGACATCGCCCAGAAGCCGCCGATGGCGACCCCCAGCAGCAGACGGCCCAGCAGGAGAAACGCCAGCGAATCGGCAAAAGCGACCATCAGGCTGGAGACTATCTGCAGCACGGAAAAGAACATCAGCACCCAGCGGCGATCGATATTGCGGGTGGCGGTGGCGATCAGCAGGCCGGTGACTAACGCCACCAGCGCCGTCGCGGTGACCGCCTGTCCGGCCATCCCTTCACTGACCCCGAGGCTGCTGGCCATCGGCGTTAACAGGCTGGCGGGCAGAAACTCGGCCACGATCAGGCCGAACACCCCGAGGGCCAGGGCATAGACGGCGCGCCAGGCAGGTTTGGCGGGTGACAGGCTCGCGTCAGCAGCTATGCAGGAACTCATATACATCTCTCCAGTTTTATTAACATCCTGGTCATCTTAGGGACTTACCTTTGGACGATATATGATGCATACTCTTCAGTTATTGATTATTCGTCCGGAATTACCATGAGCCAGCCTGGCATCGACCTGACCAGCGAACTGTTGCGCGGGATGCGCCTCTCCGGCGTTAACTACCGGCGCATCGAAACCGCACGCCCGTTCGGCGTCGGCTTTAGCGCCGTGGCGGGTAAAGCCCAGTTCCATTTCATCAGCCGCGGGCCGGTGCTGCTGCGCATGGCCAGCGGAGAACAGTTCACCCTCGAGAGCGGCGATGCACTGTTTATTCCCAACGGCGACGGGCACGCCCTGCTTTCTGATCCGCAGGCCACGGTGGTCAATGTGGCCCAGCTGCCCAGCGAAACGGTGTGCAGCACGGTAAGCTGTATCAACGCCGGCGGCCGCCCGGACTGCCCGGAGCGCGCCGTCATTTTCAGCGGTTGTATGGATTTTGAGCTCGGCGGCATGCAGCCGCTGGTGAAGGCCATGCCCGAGGTGATGCGGGTCAGCAGCCTGCTAAACACCTGGCCGGAGATCCAGCCGCTGTTGGTAGCGATGGAGCGGGAATCCCTCACCCGCCAGGTAGGCTATGCCGGGATCCTCGCCCGGCTGGCGGACGTGGTGGCCGCGCTGATTGTCCGTGGCTGGGTCGAGTGCGGATGTGGCAACGCCACCGGTTGGGTACAGGTCCTGCGCGATCCCCGGCTGGCAAAAGCGATCTATGCCATGCATCAGCGCCCGGGGGTCAACTGGAAAGTGGAAGATCTGGCGCGGGAGGCGGGGCTTTCACGCTCGCTGTTCGCGGAACGTTTTCTCGCCGCGACAGACACCACCCCCGCCCGCTATCTGACCGAGCTGCGTATGCGGCTGGCGGTGCAGTACATCACCCACGAAGGCCAGGCGCTGGAAACGGTCGCCTTCAGCCTCGGGTATCAATCGCTGGCGGCCTTCAGCCGGGCCTTCAAACGCATCACCGGCCAGCCGCCGGGGGCCCTGCGCGCCACAGCACGCTAGATTCAGCTTTTATGTAAAGCGATACACGCCGTTGCCGACGCGAAAGCGCTGCCCCTTAAGCGCCGGGTTGGCGACGCGAAACACCAGTTCGGTCAGCTGGTTAGCGGGTCCTTCGCGGAAAGTAAACCACTGGCCGCCCACGTCCAGTCCCTGCTCCCCCTGTGGCGGGAAGCCCAGCAGCGCCTGCCAGCGATCGCGTACCGCCTGCGGATTGACCACCTCGAACACCGCCTGCTCAAGCGCAATGTCGCCCAGCGGGTGCGGCACGTCCAGTTCCTGAGCGCGCAGCCGCGCCAGCCGGGTGGTATCGTCTTCTCCCCACTGCAGCACAAATGGATAGACCAGCCCGTCAGTGTCGCCATCGATGGTGAAGATCCGCCAGCGGATGATATTGCCCTGCGGATCGTTGCGCTGACCATCGACAATCGGTGATACCGCCAACCCCTTGCGACGCAACTGGTCATGAGTGGCCTCGATGTCGTCGCTGCGCAGCGCCACCCGAAACAGCGCTTCGTTCTCCGGCAGCAACCGCTCGGCATCCCGCGAAAGCAGGAACCTGTCCGTCGCGGCGCGCAGTTCGTCCGTGTCGGAAATGGCGAGGAATTCGATATAGGTCAGGCCAAAATAGCTCAGCGCATTGCGGGTTCCCCACCCCGGATGTCGCCCTCCGGCCACCGCCCGCAGCTGCTGGTCGGCAAAGGTCTGAATGGCCGCTTCCGGCTGATTCACAAACTGTACTGCGTGGTCCCACTGCAAGGTTGCCATGATCTCTCCCGCGATTGTGCCTGTTCAGGCGCCTGCGGCAAAAGATAGTGCTGGGGTGAAGGGAATGGCAAACAAGAATTAAATATATCGAAAGCTGGATAAGTGATTTATATCAACGCGGTATGTTGAGTCTAACCGGTGATGAAACGGCGGGCTAAGAACCGCCCGCCGGAGGGATCAGACCGACCCTTCTTTCTCGATCACCAGAATACGCGCCGCCCCCTGCGGATGGGCGACATGCTCGCATCCCACTTCGGCGTAGAAGATATCGCCAGCGTTCAGCATGATGACCTGCTCCTCGCCGTCGACTTTCACATGCATCGCCACCTGACCATCCATCACGGCAAACACCTCCTGACCATCGTTGATGTGCCAGATATAGGGTTGGTCGGTCCAGTGCAGACGCACGGTGGTCCCGGAAAAATTGGCGATATCCAGCGCGCCCCACGGGCGGTCGGCGGTGAAATCTTTACTGCTCCAGCTCTGCATGATGGTGTCCTGTGGTAAGGGTTATTTTTTCTGCCAGTTTGCCCAGGGATCCGCTTTCTCCACCGGCGCGTCATCATCAAGGGAGGCGAGATACATGGCCTCAACCTCTTTGCGCGCCCACGGCGTCCGGCGGAGAAATTTGAGGCTGGACTTAATGCTGGGATCGCTTTTAAAGCAGTTAATGTTGACCTGGCGGGCCATTTCCGCCCAGCCATAGCGCGCCACCAGGGCATTGAGCAACGCTTCCAGCGTCACGCCGTGCAGGGGATCTTTCGAGCTGTGCATTACGATACGTCCGTTCCGCATTAAAAAAGTGCGCCTACCTTACTGGCTCTGACCGACGGGCGCAACCGGCTTCATTACGCGCTTTGCGCCTATATCTATTTAACGCAAAAGCACTGAACCCCGCGCGGTCATAAATTAGAAAATAACGTTATTGGTTGCTTATTTGGCCTTGAGGCAAGCTGTGTTCAGCCCCGGACAGAGGAAATCACCATGCGCTGCTGTTGTGCCCGAACCCTGAACCTGAATCAACCCATAACTTATTACCCCGTTTTCGGAGAACACAATGAACGCGACCACCCTGCCGATTCTCGACCTGGCCCGCTACGCGGACCCCGCGAATAAAGCGGCCTTCCTGGCCGACCTGCGTCACGCCGCCCGCGACATCGGCTTCTTCTATTTGATCAACCACGGTGTGGACGACGCGCTTCAGTATGAAGTTCAGCGCCAGTCTCAACGCTTTTTTGCTCTCGATGAGGCGCAGAAACAGCAGGTGGCAATGATCCACTCCCCCCATTTTCGCGGCTATAACCGCGCGGCCTCAGAGCTGACGCGCGGCCAGCCTGACTGGCGAGAGCAGTTTGATATCGGCGCCGAACGTCCGGCGCTGACCCTCAGCGACGACGCCCCGCGCTGGCAGCGCCTGCAGGGTCCGAATCTGTGGCCTGCCGCCCTGCCGTCGCTTAAACCGGTGTTACTTCACTGGCAACAGCAGATGACCCAGGTGGGCATCCGCCTGCTGCGCGCTTTTGCCGAAGCCCTGCAGCTCCCGGAGAATGCCTTTGACCGGCTCTACGGCGAGAAACCCAACGAGCATATCAAACTGATCCGCTATCCCGGCCAGCAGGAGACCCAAAGCAGCCAGGGCGTCGGCGCCCATAAAGATTCCGGTTTCCTCAGCTTCCTGCTGCAGGACGAACAGAAAGGACTGCAGGTAGAGGTCGCGCCTGGACAATGGATCGACGCCGTGCCGCTGGCCGGCAGCTTTGTGGTCAATATTGGCGAACTGCTGGAGCTGGCGACCAACGGGTATTTGCGCGCCACCGTCCATCGCGTGGTGTCGCCGCCGGCGCAGCAGCAGCGCCTCTCCATCGCTTTCTTCCTCGGCGCCCAGCTTGACGCGGTGGTGCCGGTTTACACCCTGCCGCCCGAACTGGCGCGTGAAGCGCGAGGTCCGGACAGCGACCCGCACAATCCGCTGCTACGCGATGTCGGCTGGAATTATCTCAAGGGCCGTCTGCGTTCCCATCCGGACGTGGCGGAACGCTACTATCAGGACGTGTTTCGCGAACGCGCCGAGCAATTGATCGTTTAACCATAACTAAAAAGGAACACACCATGAAATATGCCGCTTTTAAACTGGCAGGGGTCGCACTGTCTCTTTCTCTGGCATGGACGTCTGCCCAGGCTGCCGCGCTGCGCGTCGCCGCGGACCCGGTTCCCCACGCGGAGATCCTCAACTACATCAAAAAAATCGATCCCAGCCTCGATCTGAAGGTGGTGGAGCTGACCAGCGGGGTCAACGCCAATGAACTGCTGGCCAGTGGCGATGTGGATGCCAACTACTTCCAGCATGTTCCCTATCTGAAGGATCAGGAAAAAGCGCTGGGTAAAACCTTTGCCGTCGCGGCCACCGTGCATATTGAGCCGCTGGGAATTTACTCGCATAAGCATAAAGATTTCTCATCACTGCCGGAAAACGCCACCGTAGCGGTGCCGAATAACACCACCAACCTGAGCCGGGCGCTGTTCCTGCTGCAGGCGCAGAAGCTTATTAAGCTGGATCCCAAATTTACCGACCCGGCCACCACCCTGGCGACGCCGAAGGATATTGTCGAGAACCCGAAACACCTGAAGATTCTGGAGATTGAATCACCGCAGATCCCGCGTTCCCTCGACGATGTCGACCTGGCGGTGATTAACGGTAACTACGCGCTGGAAGCCGGCCTGGTGCCAGCGAAAGATGCCCTGGGGCTGGAAAGCGCCGAGCATAATCCGTACGCCAATATTCTGGTGACCACCCCAGCCCTGGCGAATGACCCGCGCATTAAGGCGCTGGCGAAAGATCTGACGTCACCGCAGGTGGCGGAGTTTATCCGTAAAACCTACAACGGCTCGGTGATCCCGGTGGCCCCTCAGTCATGATAACCATCGAAGGGCTGAGCAAAACCTACGCCGGAACCGGCCGACCGGCGCTGAACGATATCGCGTTGCAGATACCGAAAGGGGCAATATACGGCATTCTCGGGCGCAGTGGCGCCGGCAAAAGTACGCTCATCCGCTGTCTTAATTTACTGGAGCGGCCCACCTCGGGCCGCATTCTGGTGAACGGACAGGATATTACCCAGTTGAACAAGGCGGCGCTGCGGGATTATCGCCTGCGCACCGGGATGATTTTCCAGCACTTCAATCTGCTGCATGCCCGCACCGTCGCTGACAACATCGCGGTGCCGCTGGAGATTGCCGGAGTGCCGAGGGCCGCTCGCGAGGCCAGGGTGCGCGAACTGCTGGAGCTGGTGGATCTCAGCGAAAAGGCCGCCGCCTTCCCGTCGCAGCTTTCCGGTGGGCAAAAACAGCGCGTCGGCATCGCCCGGGCGCTGGCCGCCCGGCCGGAAGTGTTGCTGTGCGATGAGGCGACCAGTGCGCTGGATCCCGAGACCACCGCCTCGGTGCTGGCCCTGCTGGCGGATATTAACCAGCGCCTCAATCTGACCATCGTGTTGATTACGCACCAGCTGGAGGTGGTGAAAACCATTTGTGACCACGCGGCGCTGCTGGAACAGGGCGAGATTGTCGAGAGCGGTAAACTCGCCGACCTGCTGGTGACCCCATGGTCGCGGCTGCGCCAGTCGTTGCTGCACGACCCGCAGGCTGAACAAGATTTTCTTACCCGTCACGGCGTTCAGGGGAGGCCATTATGCGGAGTAGCATGAGCTGGGAAGATTTGTGGCCGTTATTACTCGACGGCACGCTGGATACGCTTTATATGGTGGGCCTGGCGGCCCTGTTTACCGTTCTGATCGGGCTGCCCACCGGCGTGCTGTTATTTATTTCCCGCGCCAACGGGCTGGCGCCGATGCCGAAACTGAACGCGCTGTTAGGCGCGGTGATCAACATCGGCAGGTCGCTGCCGTTTATCGTGCTGCTGATCGCCCTGATCCCCTTTACCCGCCTGATCGTCGGCACCACGCTGGGCAGCACCGCCGCCATCGTGCCGGTGACCATCGGCGCCTTTCCGTTCTTTGCCCGTCTGACGGAAAACGCGCTCGACGAGGTGGACTACGGGAGAATCGAAGCCATTCTGTCGATGGGCGGTAACGTCTGGCACGTGATTTTTAAATCCCTGCTGCCGGAAGCCCTGCCAACGCTGCTGGCCGGGATCACGCTGACCATCGTGATGCTGATTGGTTTCTCCTCCATGGCCGGTGTGATCGGCGGCGGTGGACTCGGCGACCTCGCCATCCGCTACGGCTATCAGCGGTTTAATAATGAAGTCATGTTTGGCACGGTGCTGATCCTGGTGGCGATGGTCCAGGGCGTGCAAATGGCCGGCGATCGGCTGGTGCGCAGCCTGGCCCACCGTCGCTAACCGTCAGACACTAGTTCCAGCCGCACTCTGCCGCCAGCTGACGAACCAGACTGGCGGCGTCACACTCGCGGATCAACCCCACACCCTGCCCGGCCCAGTGGGCGCCATACTCATGAACGCCCTGGGCTTTCGCGGCGGCGGCCAGCGCTTTGCCGATATCATACGCCAGCGGATAATCCGGCACGGCGCTCGCCGGACAGGCTTCCCCCAGCGCACAGAAGGCATTCGCCAGACAGCGTGCCGGACGCCCGGATATCGCGGAGGTCAGCACCGTACGTCCGTCAATGCTGTTGTTGATCGCCGCGCGATAACCGGCGTCGGCGGCCGATTCCGGACACAGTAAAAACGCCGTACCGAGCTGAACGCCCTGCGCCCCCAACTGCATTACGCTGGTGATCCCCGCCCCGTCCATGATGCCCCCGGCGGCTACCACCGGGATGGTTAGCCGACGCCGCAGAAGTTGCACCAGGGTGAAGGTGCTCAGTTGGGCATCAGGCTCCTGCGGAGCAAAGATCCCCCGGTGCCCGCCCGCCTCATAGCCCTGAGCGACCACTACGTCGATCCCCTGCTGTTCAATCAGCAGCGCCTCCTGGAGCGAGGTTGCCGTCGCCAGGGTGACAATCCGCTGCTGTCGCAGACGCTGGATCGTCTCACGTTCAGGAAGACCAAAATGAAAACTCACCACCGCCGGCGACAGGTCGAGAAGCAGCTCCAGCATCGGCGCATGACCGATAAATGTCTGGTAGATCTCGCTTAACGAATCCGGTGGCGTACTGCCATAGCGGGCAAAATGGGGTCGTAAAGTTGTTGCCCAGTCGGCTTCCCGCCGGGCGTCGCGCCGGGGCGGCGCATGGCAGAACAGATTGACATTGAACGGACGGTCCGTCAGCTGGCGGGTGGCGACTATCATCGCTTCCGCCTGGGCAACGGTTGAAGCACCCAGCCCCAGCGAGCCCAGCGCGCCGGCATGACTTACCGCGGCAGCCAGCGCGGGGGTGGAGACGCCCGCCATCGGGGCCTGAATCAGGGGATAATCAATATCAATAAGCGAAAGCAGCGGGTTGCTCATGGTTTCCTCATGCATTAGCGGTGCCGGAGGCTTACCATCTCCTTTAAAGATGGTAAGATCAACATCATTATCGTATTGAGAAGAAAAATATGAACCACAGCACACTAGAGATCTTCATTCAGGTGGCAGAAACGCATAGCGTCACCCAGGCAGCAAAACGGCTGGGCCGCGCACAGTCCAATATCACGACCCGCATTCAGCAGCTGGAAGAGGAGCTTGCCGTTGAGCTCTTCGTTCGCGGCAACAAAAAAATGGTGTTGTCCCCGGCAGGCGTACAGTTTCTCAGCTATGCCCGGCGGATCCTGAGCCTGGCGGAAGAGGCAAAGCAGGCTCTGCATCCGACAACCCCAGGCGGCAGTCTGCGTCTGGGCGCGATGGAGGCGACCGCCGCCAGCCGGCTGCCGCCGCTGCTAACCCGCTTTCAACAACGGTGCCCGCAGGTGGATATCACCCTCATCACCCAACCGACCCGCCAGTTAACCGAGGGAGTGTTAACCGCCGCCCTCGATGCCGCGCTGGTCTGCCTGCCGCCTGGGGCCGATGGTCAACCGGCCTGTCCCGCCGAGCTGGCATGCACCCCGGTGTTTTATGAAACGCTGATGCTGGTCCGTCCGCAGACCCCGGGCCCGCTGCGGTTCGCGGCATTCGCCAGCGGCTGCAGCTACCGCGCGCTGGGCGAACGCTGGCTGGCGGAGCAGCAGGCGGCCGTCGAGGTGCATGAGGTCAACTCCTATCACAGCATGCTCGCCTGCGTGGCTTCCGGACGCTACGCCTGCCTGCTGCCGCAGAGCGTGCTGTCGCAGATGACGCTTCCCGAAAACTGCCTTAGCGAACCGCTGTGCGAGGCGACCACCCAGCTTATCTGGCGCAGCGGCTTGAACGCCCCCGCTCTGAGCGAGTGGCGCAAGCTGCTGCAAAGCGTGGCGATTGGCTAAGCCCGGCGTTCGGTAAAGACCAGCCCTGCGGCAATCAGCAGCGCCAGCGCCGCAGCATAGAGCGCCGGGTTAAATGAAGCCGCGATCTGATACAGCGCGCCGGCGATAAGCGGCCCGGCAATCTGTCCCACGCCGTACAGTGCAGTCATCGCGGCAATCATATTGAAGCTCACCTGATGGCTGAGACTTTTCGCCTTCGGTAGCGCAATGGTGACGGTGCCCATAAAGGTAAAGCCCACCAATAGCGCGCTTAGCACGCAAAACAGCAGTGAAGCGCTGCAGGCTGGAAGGATCACGCCAAGCGCCTGGACGATCAGGTTGCGGGTCAGCGCCTGCCGGTACCCCCACTTTAGCACCAGCTTATGCCAGATAAGGCAGGACGGCGCGGCCGCCAGACCAAACAGCGCCCACAGATGGACCGGGTCAACGCTCTGCAGCGAACCGGACAGAAACAACGGCAGATAAGTGGCGGTGATGATATAGCCGAAGCCCGCCAGGCCGTAAACCATCAATAGTCGCCACGCCGCGCGACGCGTATCGCTCCCGGCCTCAGGCAAGGAGGTCTCAACATGGGAAACCCTCACCAGTGCAGCCGGCGGAGTCAGCAGCCAACGGATCGCCAGCGCCAGCAGCAGACCGGCGCATAATGCGCAGAGCAGCCAGATCTGCTGGCTGGTGAGGCTCAGGGCATGTCCAAGGGCGATCCCCTCCGCAGAGATAAATATCCCCAGCCCCACCCCGGCATACAGCAACGGCGCCCCGTGATGATGGCCCATATGTTCCAGCAGCCACAGCGAACCGGCAATCAGCGTTATCGCGCTCAGCGCGCCGGCGACGGCGCGCAGCGCAATAATGGTCCACGGCGAGCTCACCCAGGCCAGCAGCGCCAGGCTGGCGATGGTCAACCCGGCGGAGATAATGCTCAGTCGGCTGGCGGCCCCAGGCTGCACCCGCGCCAGCAGCAACGCGCCGACCAGATAACCAGCGTAATTGGCCGACGCGGCGAGATTGCCCTGGTGCAGGGTCAACAGACCTTCATTAAGCATCAGCGGCAGCACGCCGGTGAAGGCAAAGCGCCCGTAGCCCATGCCGATCATCAGTACTATCGACCCAGCCAGTGCCAGCCATATGGCCTGGCGCGATCTGTTATTCATCCACCACCTCACAATGATTCTCATATTAAGAACAATAGTATTTTATAATTCTTTTTTTATTATGATTAAGAGAGAATGTCGGCGCAAGGCGGACGTTAATCCGCTATGGTATTGACAGAGAGAAAATGGCGCCCGGGCACGTCTTAACACACGCCGGGCCGATTTACCGGTACAGTATCAACTTGAGCTTTTGCTAACGGGAGCCATTATGTTGTTCAGCCATATGCGTATTGCCAGACCGGTCAGTGAACTGGACGCCACCGCCAGCATGTATTGCGCCGGGCTGGGGCTTCAGCAACTCGGCAGCTTTACCGATCATGAAGGATTCAGCGGGATTATGCTCGGCGCGCCCGACGCGGGCTGGCATCTGGAATTCACCCACTGTCGCCACCATCCCGTCACTCCCTCGCCAGGAGATGAAGATTTGCTGGTGCTGTATTACCCACAGCAGGCGGAATGGCAAGCACAGTGCGCCGCCATGGACGCCGCCGGCTTTCTGCGGGTCACGGCGTTTAACCCTTACTGGGAAGTCAATGGCGTTACTTTCGTCGACCGCGACGGCTATCGCACCGTGTTGCAAAACCGCGCCTGGGGAGAAGTACGAAGCGCTTCCGATCACGAGGAGAATCAATAACCTCTCCTGTGTGTCCTGCACCGCGTCCGGCGCGGGCGCTATGGCTCTTCCGCCCGCAGCCACGGCGTCACCGTGAGCCCGGGCAGCAGCCCTTCCGGACTGAGCAATCGGGTGACCGTCTGTCCCCACGGTTCGTCGCACGCCGCGACGAGCAGGCGGTATCCCCGCTGCTGCAGCCGCGCCGTCGCCGCAGTAAGGTCGCGGACCTCAAACTCAATCCATGCCTGCGGCACCGGCTCCGTCTCCGGCCACTGGTCCTGACCAAAGCAGGACTGCGCCGCCTGCGCCAGCGGCCACAGCGCGAAATGTTTCACCCCGCCGATGGCATCCTGCTCGCTGAGGAGATACGCCTCGTTACCCGGCATCGGCTTTAGCGGCAAACCCAACGCCTGACAATAGAAGTCACGGCTTTGCGACGTGCTGCGGGTGATGGGACCGAAGCCCGCAATGAACAAAACGTCAATATCAGCGAAATCGTGGGACATGTTCTCTCCTGAACGCGGCGGTAAGCTAACGCCATCATGCCCGTACGCAGGCGCCAGCGGCAAACCCGATTAATGGCGGGCGCATTCACAACATCATCGACGGTACAGACCGTTGCGCCCCTTCGTACAGACGGCGACTTCATCGGTGACAGATAAAACGCCCTCGCGACTCGCCAGCGTCCTCGCGGCGCGCTATGCTAAACATCCCTTGTATTAATCACTTATCCCTATGAGCACTTCCGTCAGCACCACGCAACTCAATTTGCGCATCATTTCGATCGTTGTCTTCACCTGTATCTGCTATCTCTCCATCGGCCTGCCGCTGGCCGTACTGCCGGGATACATTCACTATCAGCTGGGCTACAGCACCTTTGTCGCCGGGATTGTGATCAGCCTGCAATACATCTCAACGCTGATCAGTCGACCGCACGCCGGGCGCTATACCGATATCTGGGGCCCGAAAAAAGTGGTCAGTCTCGGGATCATCTGCTGTCTGCTGAGCGGAGCATTCACCCTGCTGGCGGTGCTTTTGCAGGCGACGCCGATGCTGGCCATCGCCGCGCTGCTGGCGGGCCGGGTGTTTCTTGGTGTCGGCGAGAGCTTTACCGCGACCGGCGCCACGCTCTGGGGGATCAAAACCGTCGGCGCGATCCATACCTCGCGGGTGATCTCCTGGAATGGCGTGGCAACCTATGTCGCCATGGCGATCGGGGCGCCGCTGGGGGTCACCCTTAACCACTATTTCGGCATTAGCGGATTTGCCACGGTGGTGGTGGTGGTGGCCGCCATCGGCCTGCTGTTCGCCCGCACCCGCCAGGATGTCAGCGTGACTGCCGGTGTCAGAGCGCCCTTTCACGCAGTGGTACGAAAAATTTGGCCTTATGGCCTGGGGCTGGCCTTTGGTACCGTTGGCTTCGGCGTTATCGCCACCTTCATCACCCTCTATTTTGCGGCGCACAGCTGGCAGGGCGCGGCGTTTACCCTCTCCCTGTTCAGCGTCGGCTTTATCTGCGTCCGCCTGGTGCTGGGAAATACCATTACCCGCTATGGCGGGGTCCCGGTCTCGCTGGTCTGCTTTGTGATCGAGTGTCTCGGCCTGCTGCTGATCTGGCTGGCGCCGTCAGCTTGGGTGGCTGGCGTCGGCGCCTTTCTCACCGGCTCGGGTTTTTCCCTGGTCTTCCCGGCGCTAGGGGTCGAGGCAGTCAAACAGGTGGAAGAGCAAAACCAGGGGACCGCCCTCGGCACCTACTCGGCGTTTCTTGACCTGGCGCTGGGACTCACCGGGCCGCTGGCCGGATGGGTCGCCGGCTTCTACGACCTCGCCACGCTATATCTGTTGGCGGCGATTGTCGTGGTGTTCGCTTTCCTGCTCATTTTACGCGTCCAGCGACAACAGCGAGCCGTCTCAGGAACGTAGTCAGCCCTGGCCCGCGGATCGCCGCGGGCAAAAAACGAATCGGCAATTGACGACGATTCGGCTTCCATGCCAACATCCTCCTCAGCGTCTGACAACAGATGCAAGGACGGTAGCGGAGAACAACAGAGATCGCACAACGATCCAGCCCGGCGCCGTAGTCCAATCCGAATCACTGACCCACACGGTGAATTCCTGATTCTGGCGGGAAACACAGACATGCACCAAAGTTTTAATCAGCGCGTTCATTTCTATTACTGCGTCCTGGTCGCGCTGAAGATGCACGGAAAGTCGAAAAAATCGGGCGGTATCAGAGGAAAGAATAACTTTCTGCTGAAATGGCTGCGCCGGGCGCAGGATAACAACATCTTCCCGCCCGATATCACCAGCGAAATTGAATGGCTGCGAGGTAAAATCATTCAGGCCGGTTACGACACCGATCTCGAACCGATGCTGGATTTTGTTTACGCCACCGCCAGCCGCGCTGAAGCGCTCAAGAACGCCGAATAAGTCACTGCGCCCGCAACGGGCGCAGTGACTGTCCATCCCACCGCCTCCCTGAGCGTACCGACCAGACGCGAAAAGCCCACTGATGTTTATTCTTTTTGTGACACTGTCACGAAGTGGGTTACCGCTGGTAACATTCGGCGGCTGACAGGCTGCCAGTAGCGTTCTATGCTTTGCCCAGTCTTCCCTCACACAGGACCGCGCTATGGCTGACTGGAACCCTTCTTTGTATCTGCAATTTGACGCTGAACGTACCCGCCCCGCGGCCGACCTGCTCTCGCGTATTGCCCATCTGCAGGTTGAGCACGTTGTCGACCTTGGCTGCGGGCCGGGAAACAGCACCCGCCTGCTGCGCGCCGCCTGGCCGCTGGCGGCAATCACCGGTATCGATAACTCCCCGGCCATGCTGGCTCAGGCGGCACAGGCCTTACCCGACTGTGAGTTCATCGACGCCGATATTGCCCGCTGGCGGCCTGCGCAACCGGTAGACGTGATCTATGCGAACGCCTCTCTGCAGTGGCTGGCGGATCATGAGACGCTGTTTCCACATCTGGTGGCGCAGCTGGCCGTCAACGGAACGCTGGCCGTGCAAATGCCGGATAACTGGCAGGAACCTTCGCATACCCTGATGCGCCAGGTCGCCGACGAGCAGGGATTACCGGACCGCGGGCGCCAGCCCTTACTCCCGCCGGACGCCTGGTATGACATGCTGACCCGTCAGGGTTGTGAAGTTGATATCTGGCGCACCACCTATTTTCATCCCCTCGCTTCCCATCAGGCGATAAGCGACTGGTTGCAGGGGACCGGATTGCGTCCCTATCTGGCCGGCCTGGACGAGCAGTCCAGAAACGCATTTCTGACACGCTATGTCGAACTACTGGCCGAACACTATCCGTTACAGTGTAACGGAAAGGTGCTCCTGCGATTCCCCAGGTTGTTTATCGTGGCGCGAAAAATCGACGTCTAACCGGAATGAGCTCGTAAGCGTGGTAATGGGTATGGAAAACAGGGCGAAAAATCGTCCTGCTTATCAGGATGAAACATCCTGAACATTGCGATATTCAACCTCTTTCCCGGCATGCGACAGTGATTGCCATCTCAACACCCAATAACGGGAGTCACTGTGGAAAATAGCGCTGTTAATCGCAACACCCTGGCCGCCATTGCGCCAAAACTGGCCGAACTGACCGAAACGGTACTGTTTGGTGATATCTGGGCTCGCCGCGATCTGTCGCCCCGCGAACGGAGCCTGATCACCCTTTCTGCCCTGACGGCGCTGGGTAAAACCCAGCAACTGCCGTGGCATATCGCTCTCGGCTATCAAAATGGCCTGAGCCAGGCCGAAATCGTCGAGCTGTTCACCCACCTGGCGTTCTATGCCGGCTGGCCAGCGGCGGCCAGCGCCCTGACCTGTCTGAATGAGCAGGAGACACCATGCCCCTGACCCGCATATCGCTTGGCACGGCCTGGCGTCCCACGGAGTTTGCTCAATTGTCGGCGCTCTTTCATGAATGTCTGGTGGCAGAGTTCGACGTGCCGTCAGCAGATAAATTTCAGTTTATCGAGCAGGCCGCCGACGAGCAGCGCATTTACGACCCGAACTACCTCAGCGACGGACGCAGCGCCCGCTTCGTGCTGTTTCATATTTTCGCCGGTAAACCGCGCAGCCGGGCGCAGAAACAGGGGCTTTATCGTCGGCTCTGTGCGCGGTTAGCCGATGAGATGGCGGTCAGCCCGCAGGACGTGATGGTGGTTATCCAGTTTAATCAGCAGGAGGACTGGAGTTTTAGCGCAGGGAGGATGGCTATTGAATAACGCCGGCGGCGCCGCATGAGGCGCCGCGTTTCAGCACTATATTATTTGCTACCAGGCGAGATGATGCACCAGTGAGAGATCCCAGGCCGTAGCCAATAGTGAAAGAAACATAATCAGATTGACCACTGTGTCGAGACGTTTTTCCATCGTTGCTTCTCCTGAGCCGGTTTCCCCTGTTATAGCGGGAAAAGCTTAACAACCTCTTACCGCTTCAGGACCCAAGCGTGATCCTGTAGCGCACATAATCGTCAGCCGGGGTAAACTCATCATACAGATGACGGGCGGGATTATCACGGCGCGTATGCCAGTACAGCCGCGACCAGCCTTTGTCTGCCCCTTCGGTTTGCAGCGACTTAATGATTGTTCTGGCAATGCCTTGTCCACGGAAGGCAGGATCGACAAACAGATCCTCCAGATAGCAGATGGGCGTGGTGACCCAGGTTCCCTCGTGAAGAATGCAGATGGCGAACCCCACCACCGTATCATCGACCACAGCCACCCTGCCCAGCACCGGGGAGTTCATGTCCAGCATTCGCTGCCAGGTGCATTCGGTCACCTCTTCCGGCTGCGGGCTGCCGTAGAAGCGGGTATAGCCTTCCCAGAGATTAAGCCATTCGGCTTTGTCGTGCGGCCGTATTTCCCGGATATCGATGACCATGCGAGTTTCCTTACAGATGAATGAATTAGCCTGCGAACATTGGCAGGGAAAATGGGTTCGAACCATTATTTTCCTGCACAGGCATATGTTCAAGCGGCTTAGCGGCAATTCTCTCCCTGAAGGGGCGATTTGGCACTAAAAGGCTTTTTTCGCAGCGGAGTAACAGACCGGCTTGTTAACTATGATAAAAAGTATGTTGTAACTAATGAGGTAGCTTTAAAACCCGGCCGCAGCCGGGTGAATGACGTCCGCTATCAGCACAAAGGCTGTACAGCATCGCACATACCGCGGGACAGGATAGCATCGAGGTCGGCAGTCACCTGCTCCACCAGACCCGGGATCTGGCTCAAGTCCTGTTCCCAATGAGCCTCTACGCTGAGTACCGCAGTCACCAGCTCGCGGGTGCTCATCTGGCGATCCCGATGCCGGGCCCACAGCGTCTGATATCGCGTCAACCATTCGGCGTCATCCTGTACCGGATAGCGTTCACCCTCCCGCTCTCCCCGGTAAAAGGCGATCAGTGCTGCCAGGGCAAAAGTCAGCCGCGGCGGCAGTTGCCCACTCTTTTGCTGCCCTGCCAGCAGTTGCGGCAGAATGCGAGTGCGGTATTTGGTCATGCCGTTGAGCGCAATCGAGAGCAGCTGATGTTTAATATACGGGTTACGGAAGCGCCCGGTCACGGCGCTGGCAAATGACTCAAGCTCATCGCGCGGCAGATCCAGCACCGGAATAATCTCGTCATAAATCGCTTTTTCGACAAACGCGCAAATCTCCGCATCGTTCATCGCCTCACCCACGGTGTCGATCCCGGCCAGGAAGGCCACCGGCACCAGCGCGGTATGCGCCCCGTTGAGGATCGCCACTTTGCGCTCTTTATACGGCTTGATATCGTCCACAATGCGCACATTCAGCGGCAGTTTATCGAGACGCAGCTCGGCCGCCAGCGAGGCAGGCCCCTGGATCACAAACAGGTAGAAATGCTCGGCGGTATCAAGGAAGGCATCTTTATAGCCAGTCTGTGCCTCAAGGGCCGCCACTTCATCACGCGGATAGCCGGTTACGATGCGATCCACCAGCGTTGAACAGAAGGTATTCGCCGAGGTCAGCCAGCGGATAAAGGCCTGCGGCAGCTGCCACTCAGCAGCATAGCGCAGCACCAGCGCCTGCAGCGCCTCGCCGTTATAATCGATCAGTTCGCAGGGAATAATCACCCATCCCTTGTCGGCCGCACCGGCGAAATGCTGGTAGCGTTCAAACAGCAGGCGCGTCAGTTTCGCCGGATAACTGACCGGCGGCGCGTCGTCAAAACGATCCCCGGCATGATAGCTGATGCCCGCCTCAGTGGTATTGGAGAAGACAAACCGCATCTCCGGGTTATGCGCCAGACGTAAAAAAGCGTCGAAGTCAGCGTAAGCGCTGATCTCCCGGTTGACCGAGCGGATCAGGCGCGCGTCGCTCACCGCCTCACCCTGCTCGTTCAGACCGCGAATAATGGTGGTGTAAAGGCCGTCCTGGGTGCTCAGTGAAGGCGGGAAATCCGTCGCAATAGGACGGACGACCACGATGCCCGCATTCAGGTCGGTATGCTCGTTGAGGAGATCTATCTGCCAGTCAACGAATGCGCGCAGGAAATTGCCTTCACCAAACTGGATGATACGGTCAGGGTACTGCGCGCCGGGGAAATCACGACGGTTTAATGTTTTCACAATGGGTTCCCTCTAATAGTAGTCATACAACCTGAGTAATTGGTCCAATAAGTTATCAGGTTTTTCTACCAGTGAAACCCCGTTTTGATCAAAGCATTCTGCAATAGCGACCGTCAGGGCAAAAACTTATAGAACAGTGAGGTGGCGGTCATCTCTCCGTCAGGCATCAGCGCATAGCGCGGGATTTCCCCCACTTTTTCCCAGCCACAGCGGACATAGAACTGCTCCGCCCCGCTACCGGCTGCCGTGTCCAGCACCAACACCGTCTTCCCTTCCTGTCGGGCAACATGCTCTAGCTCGCTCATCAGCGCGTTGGCAATCCCCTGGCGACGGGCATTTTGGTGAACCAAAAGTTTGGCGACATCCGCACGATGGGGCTGGTTTTCCGGTTGGCGGGTAATAAGTTGCACGGTACCGATGGGTTGCTCGCTGGCGTCGAGGGCCACCAGTACGATGCGCTCGCCGGCCGCCACGCTGTCGGCGGTCTGTTGCCAGAAAGTGGTGGCCGTCTGCGCGCTAAAGGGCAGCATAAAACTTACCGAGGCGCCGCCGTTGACGCAGCTTGCCAGGATATCGCTTAATGCCGGGAGGTGGTGCAGAATATCGTCACGCGACAGCGTGCGCAGTGAAAAGGATGTGGTCATGGAAGCTCCCTGTAATTGACCACATCACTATGTTTTTAACCAAAAATTAACACAAGCGGATTCCGTATAGGATTTTCTTATGGTGCACTTTCGGTTAGCGCTGGCATACAGATGCGATTGCGACCGGTCTGTTTGGCTTTGACCATCTCCTCGTCTGCCGCCATCAGCAATTGGTTAAACAGCTCCGTGATGCGAGCGTACCCCACCTCGCGCGTCTCCAGCCCCATGCTGATGGTCAGGTGGATTGGATTCTGCCCCAGGCCGAAGGGTTGCGACTCCACCCCATGGCGGATTTTTTCCGCCAGTAAATAGCCCTGCTGGGTACTGTCGACGACCGCCGCCACCGCAAACTCTTCACCGCCAATGCGGGCAACCATCCCCTGCTCGTCCACCAGTTGCCGAACCTGCTGGGCAAACTGGGTCAATACGCAATCGCCGCCTTCATGGCCCAGAGCATCATTCACCCGTTTGAAGCCATCGATATCCAGCACCATCACCGTCAGCAGCTTATCGGCGGGCAACGCCTGACGCTTCAGCGCCTCGCTCAGTCCGGAACGGGAATACACCCGGGTCTGAAAATCAAAATCGGCGCGCAGGGCCAGCTGTTTCACCAGCGTGTTAATCGCTTCGACACTGGAAGCGACAATCACCGGGCTAATCAGCATAGCGGCAATGCCGAGGCGGGTGGAGAACAGCTGCCACGGCTGCATTCGCGCATCCGGCGAAAAGTGAATTAACGAGTTGGCGACCAGCAATATCTCGCTGATGCCGGTGAGAAAGGTTAACAGGCAGGTCAGCGGCAGCGGATAACGAACGGCGCACCAGATCAGGGCCGGCAACGGGAAGGTAATGCTGCCGGCGCCGCCCACCGCCACGCCGAGGGCTATCGACAGCACCAGCGCCAGCGCGGGCAGCAGTTGGCGAAAACGAAAACCGCTTAATGCCGAAGGCAACGTCAGGGTCAGAATAAACGGCAGGATCAGCACCGCTGTCGAGAACTGTTCGCTAAACCAGTCTGCCAGTTGGGGAATAAAGGTGGCGCGTTCAACATCCACCGACCCCAGGGCGCCGACGGCGGCGCACAATAAGGCGGCAAACAGGCAAAAACAGAATAAATTAAGCGCATTAATCGGGCCGGGCATGGAGTCGGCGCGTCGCTTATCCCACAGCACCAGCTGCGCCAGCACCACAATAAAGACAATATTGGAGAAATTAATCAGCAATGAGGCAAAGCCCATCCCCCAGCGCGAAGTGAGTCCGTCATAAACCAGCATTGCCGCAAAACAGACGGCATAAAAATAGCTGCGATTAAGCCAGACATAGCGCGCAAAGATCCCGGCCATCACGGCATTGAGCGGCCAGAAGAATGAGAGCTCCTGCACCAGGCGCAGCATAGCCCCCAGAAAATGCAGTAGTAGCGTTAACGTGAATAATACCAGTGCGTCGCGCACGGGCTGCTCTTCACGAAACAGCGTAAATGACCGAATCGACAGTGAAGACATTCAGTAATTATCCGTCTAATTGTTTCAGGCAATTATTATGTTAATAATTAGTTAGCGGATTATCATAACATGAGAATATTTATCAGGCATACTCCGGCGCCGATCAAATGCAGATTACCGCACAGACGGGCCGTTCATCTGCAGCACCAGCCAGTGATGGATCACCTGCACCACATAGCGCTGCTCCTGCTCGCTCAGCGCGCGGCCGTGGGGAATGGCGTGCCATTTTTCCAGACAGCCGCGGCAGCAGGTGGCGGTCGCATGCTGGGCGATAAATACCGGATGGCCGCGCATCGGCGTCTGCTTACCGTCGTTCATCGGTTCGGCGGGCGCCAGCCGCTGGCGGATAAAATCCCCAGCGTGCTGGTCGATGATCTCCGGCCCCTTATCAAGACAGTATTGCCGCTCTTTGACCCCGAGTCGAAAGCGTGAACGAAACGTCGAGCGCGCCAGACGGGCAAACAACCGATCCTGCTCAACCATCAGAACACCGACCTCCCCATCCGCTGAGTCAGTTTTTCCAGCAGCGCCACGCCGGCCAGCGAGTTCCCGGCGTCATCAAGCTCCGGGCTCCACACGGCGATCGCCATCTCCTGCGGCACAATCGCCACAATTCCGCCGCCGACGCCCGATTTCGCCGGCAGGCCAACGCGCCAGGCGAATTCGCCGGCGTTCTGGTACATGCCGCTGGTCATCATCAGGGCATTCACCTGACGGGACTGAATGGGCGCGATAACCGGTGCCTCCAGGTGCGGGGCGATACCGCGATCGGCGAGGAACAGGAAGGTTCGCGCCAGCTCAACGCAGCTCATCTCCAGCGAACAGTAGTGGAAATAGTTCTGCAGCACGGTGGCGACGTCGTTATGGAAGTTACCGAAGGATTTCATCAGCCAGGCGATGGCGGCGTTGCGCGCCGAATGCTCGAACTCAGAGCGGGCCACCACCGGATCGTAGGCGATATCGGCCACGCCGCTCAGGCGGCGGACAATCTCCAGCATCCGCTGACGCGGGGCGCTGAGCCGGCTCTGCAGCATGTCGCAGACCACCAGCGCCCCGGCGTTGATAAACGGGTTTCGCGGTTTGCCCTGCTCGATCTCCAGCTGCAAAAGGGAGTTAAAGGGTTGGCCGGACGGATCTTTCCCCACCCGCTGCCAGATCTCCTCTTCCTGATAGTGGTTCATGGCCACCACCAGGCTCAATACCTTGGAGATAGACTGGATGGAAAAACGTTCATGCGCATCGCCGGCGGCGAAGTGCTGCCCGTCTACCGTACTGATCGCAATGCCAAGCTTATCGCCGCTGACGCTGGCCAGCGCCGGAATGTAATCCGCCACTTTACCGCGGCCAATCAGCGGCCTGATTTCTGCCAGAATGGCTTCCAGCATTGCGTTATTGATCACCGCCGCCACATGCAGCTCCTTGCCCACCATCGAAATTTGGTGGGCGAGTATAGCAGACGTGGACGACGGTCGTCAGGGGGCTAACGTTGATTAGCGACGGTCTTTCCAGACGGTCTGCGCATTACAGAACTCGTGCAGACCAAAATGTGACAGCTCGCGACCAAAACCACTCTTCTTCACGCCGCCGAAGGCCACGCGGGCGTCGCTGGCGCAGTAGCCGTTGAGGAAGACGCCGCCGCACTCCAGCTCGCGGGCGAAGCGCTGGGCCTGCGCCTCGTCGGTGGTATAGACCGTTGCCGACAAACCAAACTCGCTGTCGTTGGCGAGGGCCAGCGCATGGTCAGCGTCGCGAGCGGTGGTCAGGGTTGCTACCGGACCAAACAGCTCCTGACGAAAACCGGTCATCCCGGCGGTGACATTGCCCAGCACCGTTGGCGCATAGTAGTTGCCCGCTCCTTCGATTTTTTCCGCGCCCAGCAGCAGAGTTGCCCCTTCATCAAGGGTCGCCGTTACCTGCTGGTGCAGTTCATCGCGCAGGTCGAAACGCGCCATCGGCCCGACGTAGTTTTGCTCATCGCGCGGGTCGCCCATCTTCAGCGCCGCCACGGCGTCGACGAATTTGCGGGTGAACGCGTCGGCAATGCCAGCTTCGAGGATGAAGCGTTTCGACGCGGCGCACACCTGGCCGCTGTTCTGATAGCGACCGGTGACGGCGGCCTTCACCGCCTCATCCAGGTCGGCATCGTTGAGCACGATAAAGGGATCGGAGCCACCCAGCTCAAGCACGCATTTCTTCAGCGCCGCCCCCGCCTGGGCGCCAATCGCCTTGCCGGCGCGGACGCTGCCGGTGACGGTCACCGCCGCGATGCGGTCATCATTGATGATCTGCGAAACGCCGTCATTGGTGGCGTTCACCCAACCGAACACGCCATCCGGCAGGCCGGCGGCGGCAAAAATCTCGCCCAGCAGGCGGGCGCTGCCCATCACGTTCGGGGCATGCTTCAGCAGGTAGCTGTTGCCGGCCAGCAGGATCGGCACCGCGCCGCGCAGCACCTGCCAGACCGGGAAGTTCCACGGCATGACCGCCAGAATGGCGCCCAGCGGACGATACTCAATCACCGCCTGGTTATTTTCCACCTGGGTGGCTTCCGTCGCCAGCATCGCCGGGCCGTGCTCGGCGTACCAGTCGCAGAGGTTGGCGGATTTCGCCACCTCGCCGCGCGCCTGAGCGATCGGCTTGCCCATCTCGAGGGTGATCATCTGGGCCACCTCTTCCCCGCGGGCGCGCAGCGCGGCCCCGATGCGGCGCAGCGCATCAGCGCGCTCGGCGAGCGGCGTCTGACGCCACTGGCGATAGCCTGCCGCGGCGAGAGCGATAGCCGCATCGACCTCGCGTTCGCTGGCCCAGGGCAGCGAGGAGACCACCTCACCGGTAGTCGGGTTGACGGAAACCGCGTGCGTTGCAGATAAATTCATCGTTATTCTCTCTCTCGTTGCTTGCGAAGTAACCGTATTCTGGCTTACCTTTCCATTCATTGAAAATGAATAATATTAAGCAACGCATTCACAAAAGAAGAATAGTATGGACCTGACTCAGCTAGAGATGTTTAACGCTGTCGCCACCACCGGCAGCATTACCCAGGCGGCGCAGAAAGTGCATCGCGTGCCGTCCAACCTCACCACCCGCATCCGCCAGCTGGAAGCAGACCTCGGCGTAGAGCTGTTTATCCGCGAGAACCAGCGCCTGCGCCTCTCGCCTGCGGGACACAGCTTTTTGCGCTACAGCCAGCAGATCCTCGCCCTGGTGGACGAGGCGCGGATGGTGGTGGCAGGCGATGAACCCCAGGGACTGTTTTCTCTTGGTTCGCTGGAGAGCACCGCGGCGGTACGGATCCCCACCACCCTGGCCCACTTTAATCAGCGCTACCCGAAAATTCACCTGGCGCTCTCCACCGGCCCTTCCGGGACGATGATCGACGGCGTGCTGGAGGGCGCCCTGAGCGCCGCGTTCGTTGACGGCCCGCTGGTGCATCCGGGTCTGGAGGGGCTGCCGGTGTTCCCGGAAGAGATGATGATCGTCGCCCCGTACGGCCACGCGCCCATCGCCCGCGCCAGCGAAGTGAACGGGGCCAACGTTTACGCCTTTCGCGCCAACTGCTCCTACCGCCGGCATTTTGAGAGCTGGTTCCATGCCGACAGAGCAACCCCGGGCAGGATCCACGAGATGGAGTCTTACCATGGGATGCTGGCCTGCGTGATCGCCGGCGCGGGCCTGGCGTTGATCCCGCGCAGTATGCTGGAGAGTATGCCCGGTCATCAGCAGGTTTCCGCCTGGCCGCTGGCCGAAGAGTGGCGCTGGTTAACCACCTGGCTGGTGTGGCGCCGGGGCGCCAAAACCCGCCAGCTGGAGGCGTTTATAGCGCTGCTGAACGAAGATCGGCAAACAGCGGTTTCTCCATAAACACGCTGAGCGGATCGGGCTGATACGGCGCAAACGCGCAGCGGGTCTGGTAGCCGTTGCGCGTGTAGAGGGTGATGGCCGCATGCTGATGGATACCGGTTTCAAGCCGCAGCGTATGACAGTCGCGCTGGCGCGCTTTCGCTTCCAGCGCCGCCAGCAGCTTTTCTCCCAGCTGCTGTCCGCGGTGCTGCGGATCGATATAGACCCGCTTCATCTCGCCGAAACCTTCCTCACTGAGGACGATAGCCCCGCAGCCAACGGCCTCGCCCTGCGCGCTGCGGATGACCAGGGCGATCACCGTCTGCGGCGGCAGCTGGCTGAGGTCCAGCAAATGGTTGCTCTCTGCCGGATAGAGTGTCTCCTGCCAGGCGTCGAGAGCGGCAATCAGGGCGGTAAATTCTGCGTCGGTGGGGGCGATGTCGGTAACGGTATACATAGGTGAACTCCTTTTTTTACGCCACTGTAGCGCGCCCTCGGCCCGTTTCCGCCATAGCATTAACTTATATTGCTGCCCACCTCTTGCGCTAACTCGCTGAAACACAGTAATTTTATCCCCTGCCGTTCGTACTTGAGATCTGAATATGCACACCAAAGCCCGTAAAGTGATGATTATTGGCGCCGGCAATGTCGGCGCGTCGGCGGCCTACGCCCTGCTCAACCAGAGCATTTGCGAGGAGCTGATCCTCGTCGACCTTAACCAACAGCGCGCCGAGGCCCATGCCCAGGATCTCAGCGATGCCGCGGCCTATCTGCCGGGGATGATGACCATCTCCACCCGGGAAGCCAGCGACTGCGCTGATGTCGATATCGCGGTGATCACCGTTTCCGGCGGTGCGCTGCGCCCCGGTCAGAGTCGGCTGGATGAACTGACCACGACGGCGAAGATTGTGAAAAGTATTGTGCCGACGATGATGGCCAACGGGTTTAACGGCATCTTTCTGGTGGCCACCAACCCCTGCGACATCATCACCTGGCAGGTATGGCAGCTCTCCGGCCTGCCGCGCAGTCAGGTGCTGGGCACCGGCGTCTGGCTGGATACCACCCGCCTGCGTCGCCTGCTGGCGCAGGAACTGGATATTGGCGCCCAGAGCATCGACGCCTTTATCCTCGGCGAGCATGGCGATACCCAGTTTCCGGTATGGTCACACTCCTCGGTGTATGGCTCGCCGATCGCCGACCTCTACCAGCAGCGCACTGGCCACCCGCTCGACCGCGAGGCAATGGCCGAAAAAGTACGAAAACTGGGGTTTGAGATCTACGCGGGTAAAGGCTGCACCGAATATGGCGTGGCAGGCACCATCGCCGAGATCTGCCGCAATATCTTCACCGGCAGCCACCGCGCGCTGGCGGTCTCCTGCATTCTTGACGGTGAATACGGGGTCAGCGGCGCGGCGGCTGGGGTGCCGGCGGTGCTGGCCCAGGGTGGCGTGGAGCAGATTATTGAACTGCAGCTGGCCGCCGAGGAGCAGGCGAAGTTCAGTCAGTCGATAGCGGTGATCAAGGCCAATATCGCCCGTCTGCCCTGACGGCAGCCTGCAAGTCAGTCAGCAATGATCAGCTGTGGGGAAAGGGTCACCAGCGCCTCGCGGGTCGCCTCCGGCAGATGGGCGTCGGTGACGATATCGGTCAACGACTCCAGCGGGGCAATATTGAACAGTGACCAGGCGCCGTATTTGGAGCTGTCCGCCAGCAGGATGCGCCGCCGGGCATTAGCCATCAGATCACGTTTCAGGGCAGCCTTCTCCTCCGTCGGGGCGGTGATCCCCTTCTCGAGGTCCCAGCCGTTGCAACTGACGAAGGCAAGGTCCGGCCAGATGGTCTGCAGCAGGCGGCGGCCGTGATCGCCGATGCACGACTGGCTGCTGTCATCGATGCGCCCACCGATAATCGTCACTTCTATCTGCTTAAATTCTGACAAAAACAGCGCGATATGTAAATCGCTGGTGATCACCCGCAGCGGCAGATGGGTGATCTGCCGCGCCAGCTCAATCATGGTGGTGCCGGCGTCAAGCACAATCGCGTCGCCGGCCTTCACCAGCGCGGCCGCCGCGCTGGCGATAGCCTGCTTTTCCAGCGGACTGCGCTGGGCTTTCTCCAGCGTCGTCGGCTGGGAAGGAATAAACCGGTTCAGCGTCACCCCGCCATGTGTACGGCTGATCACCCCTTCCTGATCGAGTTTGATCAGGTCGCGACGAATGGTGGCCGGCGAAGCGTTGGTCGCCGCCACCAGCTGGTCGACTGTCACCAGATTATGGCTTTTCAGGAAGTCCATAATCTGCTCTAACCGGTTATATCCCTTCATGTTATTCCTGCGCGATGTGCATGGCGAGCTCAATGGAGGTTGCCATGCTCTCAGACTTCGCTTTACCTGTCCAGGCAATATCAAACGCGGTGCCATGATCCGCTGAGGTACGGATAAACGGCAGCCCGGCGGTGATATTCACCCCATCATAGAACCCGAGCAGCTTCAGCGGGATATGCCCCTGATCGTGGTACATCGCCACCACCATGTCGTACATACCTTCGTGACACTGCATAAACACCGTGTCCGGTGGACAGGGGCCGGTGACCTCTATCCCCTGCGCCTGCATGGCGGCGACCGCCGGGGCGACGATGCGGATCTCTTCATCGCCAAACAGGCCGTTCTCCCCGGCGTGCGGGTTAACGCCGGCAACCGCAATGCGCGGACGCTGATAGCCGACCCGGCGCAAAAACCGATCCGCTACGCCAATCACCGTCTCGATTCGCGGCTGGTTGAGGGTATCGAGGAACTGGCGCAGGGCGATATGGGTGGTGATATGGATAACCTTGAGCTTCTCGGTATAGAGCACCATGGCGTAATCGGTGGTCTGCGTCAGGTGGGCCAGCAGTTCGGTATGGCCGGGGAAAGCGTGCCCGGCGAGATGCAGCGCCTCTTTATTTAGCGGCGCGGTAGCGATGGCCGCGACCGCGCCGTCCAGCGCCAGCGCGGTCGCCCGCCTGATGCAGCGAAACGCGAGGTCCCCTGCCTGGGCCTGAACTTCGCCAGGGCGCAGCCCCTGCGGGTCGCTGAGCGGTTCATCAATAACGTTGATGGTCGCTGGGGAAAAACTCGCCTCGGCGGGATGGTCAATGATGCGCAGCTCCGCCCGCGGCGTAATATTCAGCGCCAGGATCCGCCGCAGCGTCTGCGCGCAGCCCACCACCACCACCGGCGCGCCGCTCAGCGCCCCTTCGGCGAGGGATTTGATAATAATCTCCGGACCAATCCCTGCCGGGTCGCCCATTGTCACTGCAATCATGTTAGACACTCAGTTTCTCCTCAATAAAATTCACAACATTTAACAGCGTAGTGTCGGTGCCGAATCCCCCTGCTTTGGTCATCACCGGCCGTGACCAGCGACCGCCGAGAAAGTGCCCGTAAGGCACACACTGCGCCACCCGCCCACGGATCTGAAATCCGGTGGCGCCGAGCGCGTGCGCGACGGCGATGGCTACATCGCCGCCAGAGAGGTACAGGGCGCCCGGTGGGCACAGCGCCACCGCCTGCGCCGTGACGTCGGCAAGCCAGGCGCAGATGTGCTCCCCGTAGGCTGCGCGGCTGAGACCGCGTTCGTTACACTGGGCTTCAATCCCGTGCCGGGCGGCGTTATTCGGGCGGGTGGTCACCACGCAGTGATGACCCTCACGCAGCACCTCGGCGATCCGCGAGGCTTCCTCCTTCGGCGATCTGCTAAAGGCCTGTTCGACATCTATTTCGATCTTTCTCACTCGGGAATGAGCCTGCAGCGCAGCGACCTGGCGCTGCGCCATCTCGCTCATCGAACCAACCAGCGCCAGTAGCGGCCCCTGCTCGCAGCGGCGCAGGCGGCGCGCCAGCGCCTCGCAAAGTCCCGCCGAGCCGACCAGCAGGGTCTCCCGCGCATGGGGTGCAACGGCGTCGATCACCTGGTCCAGATGGCTGTCTTCCCAGGCGTCGACAATCAACACTCGCTTCTCCTCGCCCGCCGTCGCTAATGCCGCCGGAAGCTGGGCAGCGTTCAACATCAGACAGGGAAGACGGCTCTGCATGGCGATAATTTCGCTAATCTCCGCCCGGCTCACGGGCGTTTTCGGATCGCTGGCAAATTCGGTCTGATCGAGGGCCACCCCATGCACATAGCAGCGCCCGTCCCGGGTATGCCGCCCGGCCGCCGGATACGCCGGGGCCACCACCGCCAGCCGGCAGCCGTGCGCCGCCATCATTGCCTCCAGTTCGCCGCCAAGGTTGCCGCGCAGCGTGGAGTCGATCTTCTTTACCTGCCAGTGCGGGACAAATCTTGCCGCGCCGCGCAGCAGACCGGTGACCTTGTCCGCGGCGGCGGCGGCGCTCATTGCCCGGCTGTCGCTGTTGAGAATTAACGCCCGGGCGGTTGATGGTTGCCCGGCGCTGAAGGCCACTTCCACCGACATGCCCGCCTCAGCGAGGCTGACACCGGCGTCATTGGCTCCCGTAAAGTCATCTGCCAGCACCAGCACCTGGTTATTACCATCGTTCATTGTTCTGCCTTGTGGTCGATGAAAATTTGAAACTGATTATATTCAATCATATTTGATTAAATGTGAGCAAGCTCAAGTTATTAAACTGCCGTATAAATTATAACTTTTCCCCACCAGACGAGTGACACGATTCATGAATGATTGAATTCAATCAATTACTACCAAGGAGAAACGCGTGGCGACGATACACAGCACAATCATCAGCGGGGCGGGCGCCTCAACGGCCCTGCTCCCGCTGTTGTCAGGTAAAACCCGCATCCTGCTGGTGACCGACCAGAACGTTGGCGCGCTGGAAGCGACCCAGGCGATCCATCGCCTGCTGGCGGCCGAAGGGCGTAAGGTTGAGGTCATTGACACAGTACCGGCAGAGCCCAGCCATCACGATGTGGCGCAGATTGTCAGCCAACTGGGCGCCAGTCAGCCCCAGATGATCGTGGGCATCGGCGGGGGGAGCGTACTGGATGTGGCGAAACTGCTCTCGGTGCTCCTGCATACTGAGGCGCCCTCTCTGACGGCCATGCTGGCAGGCGAGTTGCCGCAACGACGGATTAGCTCATTGTTGATCCCGGCCACCGCCGGCACCGGCTCCGAAGCGACTCCGAACGCCATTCTGGCGATCCCCGAGCAGCAGACCAAAGTGGGGATCATCTCCCCGGTGCTGCTGCCGGACTATGTCGCCCTGCTGCCGGAGCTGACCACCAGCATGCCAGCCAGCATCGCGGCGTCGACCGGTATCGATGCCCTGTGTCATCTGCTGGAGTGCTTTACCGCCACCGTCGCCAATCCGGTGAGCGACAACGCGGCGTTAATCGGTTTACACAAGCTGGTGCGGCATATCGAACGCTCGGTGGATCAGCCGCAGGATCTGACGGCGAAGCTGGAGATGCTCTGGGCCTCGTGGTACGGCGGCGCGGCGATCAACCATGCCGGCACCCATCTGGTGCATGCGCTCTCCTATCCGCTTGGCGGTACCTGGCACCTGCCGCACGGGGTGGCTAACGCCATTCTGCTGGCGCCCTGCATGCGGGTGGTCCGCCCCTACGCGGTGGCAAAATTCGCTCAGGTCTGGGATCTGATCCCCGACGCAGATCGCACGCTCAGTGAGGAAGAGAAATCCCATGCGCTGGTCGCGTGGCTGGCGGCGCTGGTGAAACGACTGCCCCTGCCGGACAACCTGGCCGCGCTCGGCGTGCCCAGGGAGAGCATCCCTGCTCTCAGCGCAGCGGCGCAAAACGTCAAGCGCCTGATGAACAACGCCCCCTGCAGCGTCAGCCGCGAAGAGATTGCGGCTATCTATCAAACGCTGTTTCCAGAACATGCCTAACAGGAGAAAGAAAATGAAGAGAGCCATTAGCGGCGTACTCACCGCCATCGTCACCCCTTTTACCGCCGAGGGAGCCCTTAACCTGCCAGCGCTACGCCAGCAGGTGCAGCGCCAGCTCGCCGCAGGCAACGGGATTTTCTGCGGCGGCACCAATGGCGAGTTTTTTGTCCTCAATGAGGAGGAGAAGATCGCCGTCGCCAGAACCTGCGTGGAAGAAGCCGCCGGACGCGCGCCGGTGGTAGCGCATATCGGGGAGATTTCCACCCGTGAGACTCGCCGGCTGGGCCAGCAGATCGCCCGCCTCGGGGTTGACGCGGTATCGGCCATTACCCCGTGGTTCGTACCCTTGAAGCAGGAAGAGCTGATTAACCACTATACGGCGATCGCCGACGCGCTGAGCGTCCCGCTTTTTCTTTATAACATTCCCGCCCGCACCGGGAACACCATTGCTCCGGAGACGGCACGCCAGCTGGCCCGACACGAGAATATCGTCGGCATTAAGGACAGCGCCGGCAGCTACGATAGCCTGAAAGGCTTTCTTGACGCGGTACGCGACATTGACGGTTTCGACGTTCTGAACGGGCCGGACTCCCTTATCCATCAGGGGTATGTCGACGGCTGTTCGGCCTGCATCTCAGGGCTTGCCAACGTCGCCCCCGCTGAAATCAACGCGATCTGGTCGCTGTTTCACGCCGGAGATATCGCCGGATCGCGCCAGGCGCAGGAGCGCGTGACGGGCCTGCGCACCGATCTGTATAAGGTGGCGTTCTCACCCGCGGCAGTGAAAAAAGCCCTGCAACTGATGGGTCATGAGGTGGGCGACAGCCGCTACGCGGTGCAGTTCAGTGACCAACAGCTGCAGCAGATACGCGACATCATCGCTCGTTATTTAGCGTAATACTTGCTGCGCTTTTTTAATAAAACAGACCGGGTACCGCCGTGCCCAGGATTCGTACGCCCAGAGAGAGGCTAAGATGAATCATTTTACCGCTGAAGATACCTTTATTATTGTCGGCATTGTTATTGCCTATATTCTGTTTACCACCTGGCTGACATTCCGTATTCGTAGTAAAAATTCCGGGGATTTTATGGAAGGCTCGCGCGCCATGCCGGCCTTTATTGTCGGTATATTACTGATGTCAGAATATATTGGCGCCAAATCGACCATCGGTACTGCCCAGGCCGCCTTTGAGAGCGGAATTGCCGCCTCGTGGTCCGTGCTGGGGGCAGCCATCGGCTTTCCGCTGTTCGGTTTAATCCTGGTGAAACGCATCTATAACACCGGAAAAATTACCATTTCCGGCGCCATCGCTGAAAAATATGGCAACAGTACCAAAAATATTATCTCCCTGATTATGATTTATGCGCTGCTGCTGGTTAACGTGGGCAACTACGTCAGCGGTGCCGCAGCCATCTCCACCGTATTAAAAGTGAATTTACCGGTAGCCGCCTTTATTACCGCCATTGTGAGTACCTTTTATTTCGCGTTCGGCGGCATGAAGGGCGTCGCGTGGGTCACCATGTTACACAGCGCGTTGAAATACGCCGGTCTGCTGATCATTCTGGGTTTTGCCCTGTCCAAAACCGGCGGCTTCTCGCCGATGATGGAGAAGATGCCGGATTATTACTGGACATGGGATGGCAACATTGGTGCTGGCACGATCTTCGCCTGGCTCATCGGCACTATCGGCTCCATTTTTTGCACCCAGTTTGTCATTCAGGCCATTAGCTCAACCAAAGACGTTCGGTCAGCGAAACGCTCCACCTGGATCGCCTTCTTTTTCTGCCTGCCTATCGCCTTTGCCATCGCCATTATCGGCGTCGCGGCGAAATACCTGCATCCCGAGATCAACAGCCTGTATGCCCTCCCGGTCTTTCTGCAGGACATGAACCCGTGGCTGGCAGGTCTGGTGACAACGTCACTTGTGGCATCGATTTTCGTCAGCGTAAGTACCGTAGCCCTGGCCATTGCCTCGCTGGTGGTGAAGGATTTTTACGTACCATGGCGCAACCCAACGCCGGACCAGGAGTTCAGAGCCACACGCTGGGCGTCGCTAATTATCGGCTTCCTGCCGCTGATCTTTGTGCTGCTGGTACCGGAGGTGCTGAAACTCTCCTTCTTTACCCGCGCCATTCGCCTCTCCATTACCGTGGTGGCGGTCATCGCCTTCTATGCTCCCTTCTTCAGAAGCACTCGGGGCGCGAATGCCGGCCTGATCGGCGCCTGTGTGGTGACGTCCGTCTGGTATTTACTCGGCGACCCGTTCGGCATCAATAACATGTATGTCGCCCTGGCAACCCCGGCCATCATCATGGTGATTGACCGCCTGATCCCAAATAAATCACAACCATCCCCCGCCCCAGTTGAGCAACGTGGAGTATAAAACATGACCGTAATTCCGCCTTTTGACGGCGTCATTCGCCAACACCAGCAAGATGAACACATCGCATGGGCAATGCTTCCCTGCGCCTGCCCGCAGAACCATGCCGCCAATCTGCTGCCGCTGGATGACGGCAGCCTGATGTGCGTCTGGTTTGGCGGCTCCCAGGAGGGAAAAGCCGATATCTCTATCTGGGGATCGCGGTTAGCCCCCGGCAGTGACCGCTGGAGTGAGGCAGTCAAGCTATCTGATGATCCAGACCGCTCAGAACAAAACCCGGTGCTATTTCAGGCGCCCGATAACGTGCTGTGGCTGTTGTGGACAGCGCAATTTGCCGGAAACCAGGATACCGCCATTGTGCGCTACCGCCTCTCCCACGATGGCGGACGAAGCTGGGGGGCCATCGATACGCTGCTGGATCAACCGGGTACCTTTATTCGCCAGCCAATAAGCGTTATGTCTGACGGCAACTGGCTGCTGCCGGTCTTTTACTGCCGTACCGAACCCGGCGAGAAATGGGTGGGTAACAATGACGTCAGCGCGGTGAAGATCTCTTCAGACTGCGGAAAAAGCTGGCGTGACGTGGCGGTCCCGGAGAGCCTGGGTTGTGTCCATATGAGTATCACTCCGCTTCCGGACGGCAGACTGGCAGCCTTCTTCCGCAGCCGCTGGGCGGATCATATCTGGTTCAGCCAGTCCAGCGACCAGGGAGAGAGCTGGTCTGCGCCGGTACCGACGACGCTTCCGAACAACAACTCGTCCATTCAGGCGACCACCCTGGACAATGGCGAACTGGCGCTGGTGTTCAATAATATGAGCGCCGCCGGCGCCACGGAACGCCGCGCCTCGCTGTATGATGAAATTGCTGACGACGATGGCCGTAGGGAGCCGGAAGCGACCGGGAAAAGCGCCTTCTGGGGCGCACCACGCGCGCCGATGACCGTCGCTATTTCAGCCGATGGTGGTGAAAGCTGGCCGTGGCTGCGCAATCTCGATGAGGGTGACGGCTACTGCATGACCAATAACTCGGAGCAGAAGCTGAACCGGGAGTTCTCCTACCCCAGCATCAAACAGGGAGCAGACGGTAATTTGCATATCGCCTACACCTGGTATCGCCAGGCGATCAAGTATGTTCGCGTTTCGCCACAGTGGGTGAAAGGAGAAAGCGCATGATTATCGGTAATCTGCAGGCGCTGCAGCAGGCTGGCCTGCCGCCGGCGTTAAAGCAGCTATTGAGCAGCGAGGCCTGTTCGCTGGCTGCCCTCAGTGCCAGAGAGAATGGCCGCTTCCAGCCCGACGGCGCGCCGTGGTTCTGCACCCTCAGCGTGGTGCAAACCCAGCCTGCGGCCGAGCGGCATACGGAATATCATCGCCAGTGGGCGGATATTCAGGTCATCCTGGCCGGCGAGGAGCGGATCCAGGCGGGCATGGCTCCCGCGATGCGCCCGGAAGATAATGAGCTTAAGCCCGACGTCTATATATGTCAGCCAGCCCCGGAGAGTGTCTCTATTCTGCTGCGTCCCGGCGACTTCGCGGTCTTTTACCCCGGCGAACCGCACCAGGCGCTGTGTGCGGTTTCGACGCCAGCGCCGGTCAGAAAGGCGGTATTCAAAATCCCCGCTGAGATGCTGGAGGCGCGATGAAGCGGGCAATGGTAACCGGGGCCAGCTCCGGGATCGGCGCCGCAGTGGTGAGGCAGTTGCTGGCGGACGGCTGGCAGGTGATCGGCATGAGCCGTTCGCTGCCGCCCTTCTCACAGCCGAACTTTCGCCATCTGATGGTCGACGTCAGCCAACGCAGCGCGCTGCTGGCGGCGCTGGAGCAGATTGAGCCCCCTCAGGCCATCATTCACGCCGCGGGTTCAATGGCGGCCGCCACTCTGGGCAATCTGGACCCTCAGCGCAGCGAGTCGCTGTGGCGTTTACACGTCGATGCGGCTCAGACATTGGTCAATCACTTCGCCCCGACCATGGGGCCAGGCGGGAGGATCGTTCTGCTGGGAAGCCGTACGTCACGAGGCGCCGCTGGTCGCTCGCAGTATGCGGCCACCAAAAGCCGCGCTGGTCGCTCTCGCCAGGAGCTGGGCGGCAGAGCTGGCGCCTGCCGGGGTGACGGTCAACGTCGTGGCTCCCGGGGCAACCGATACGCCGATGCTCCATCAGCCAGGCAGAGAAAGTTCCCCGCCGCGGCTTCCGCCGCTTGGGCGACTCATTACTCCGCAGGAAGTGGTCTCTCTGGTGAGCTGGTTGCTGAGCGAGGGCGCATCGGCGATGACCGGACAGGAGCTGGTGATGTGTGGCGGCGCATCGCTGGGCTGATGCTATGTCGCCCCGGGGAGCGGAAGTAGATTACCGCTCCCCGGGGCGACGCGGTGGCGATGATTAACGCAGGTAAACCGTTCCGCGCAGATAGGTGGTGGCCTGGCCGCTAATCAGCACCCTGTCGCCCTGCCACTGGCAGCGCAGGTCGCCGCCGCGGGCGGAGACCTGGCGCGCCATCATGGTGGTTTTCCCCAGCTTTTCGCCCCACCAGGGGATCAGCATGCTGTGGGCGGAGCCGGTCACCGGATCCTCTGGCACCCCTTCTCCCGGGCAGAAGAAGCGGCTGACAAAGTCATACTCCTCATCCGGCGCGCTGACGCAGATCATTTTGCCGAGCTTCTGCAGACGTGCCATATCGGTCTGCACCGCTTCAACCTGCTGGCGATCCGCCAGCACGACCAGATAATCACGCCCTTCCCGCACCTCGACGGCAGACTCAAGCCCCAGTCCGGCCAGCAGATCCGCCGGCGGGTTGTCCACCGGGGTGGTCGTCCACGCCGGGAAGTCGAGCGTCAGCCAGTCGCCGCTGCGGGTCACCCGCAGTTCACCGACAAAACGGGTGCTGAAGGTAATCGTCGCCGAGGGATGGTCAAGATACTCGAAAATAACATGCGCCGTCGCCAGGGTGGCGTGGCCGCAGAGGTTGATCTCGCCCAGCGTGGTAAACCAGCGCAGCTCATAGCCTTCGTCGGTGTGGACGAAAAACGCCGTTTCGGACTGGTTATGCTGTTGGGCCATTTTCAGCAATACATCGTCCGCTAACCACTCGCTGAGCGGGCAAACGGCCGCGGCATTACCGCCAAAGTTTTTATCGCTGAAGGCATCGACCAGATAAAATTGAATTTCCTGCATACACTGTCCTTACTTTTTTTACTTTCCTTCAACATGACATAAAAGCGCTCCCCTGACACTATCCATAGCAAAATTAATTGCTTAACCGCGGCCAGCCACTTGCAGCGAAATGAGATGCAGATCACAAAATGATTGTCTTTTCGCCAGTAATCGTTTTAAGATCACCGTCACATCTTCCCTTGAATCACCCGTCCAGAGCTTATGACTACGAATACGGTCTCACGCAAGGTAGCGTGGCTACGTGTCGTGACGTTGGCCATCGCCGCGTTTATTTTTAACACCACAGAATTCGCCCCTGTCGGTCTGCTGTCCGATATTGCCGGCAGCTTCGGCATGGAAACCGCCCAGGTGGGCATGATGCTCACCATTTATGCGTGGGTGGTGGCGCTGATGTCGCTGCCGTTTATGCTGCTGACCAGCAAAATGGAGCGCCGGCGGCTGCTCATCGGCCTGTTTATTCTGTTTATTGCCAGCCACGTTCTGTCGTTTTTTGCGTGGAGTTTTGATGTCCTGGTGATTAGCCGCATTGGCATCGCTTTTGCGCATGCGGTTTTCTGGTCAATTACCTCAGCGCTGGCCATCCGTATGGCGCCGCCTGGCAAACGGGCGCAGGCGCTGAGCCTGATCGCCACCGGTACAGCCCTGGCGATGGTGTTCGGTATTCCGATTGGCCGCATCATCGGCCAGTATTTTGGCTGGCGAATGACCTTCCTGGCGATTGGCCTCGGCGCGTTAGCCACCCTTGCCTGTCTGGTAAAACTGCTGCCGACGCTACCGAGCGAACATTCTGGCTCGCTGAAAAGCCTGCCGGTGCTGTTCCGCCGCCCGGCGCTGGTCAGCGTTTATATTCTGACCGTGGTGGTGGTGACCGCCCACTATACCGCCTACAGCTATATCGAGCCCTTTGTCCAGACGGTGGCGGGCCTGAGCGGCAACTTTGCTACCGTGCTGCTGTTGATCCTCGGCGGGGCCGGTATTATCGGCAGCATTCTGTTCGGTAAGCTCGGCAACCAGCACGCTTCCGGGCTGATTAGCATCGCTATCGGCCTGCTGCTGGCCTGCCTGCTGTTGCTCCTGCCTGCCTCGGACAATGCACATCATCTGATGCTGCTCAGTATCTTCTGGGGCGTGGCGATCATGATTATCGGCCTCGGTATGCAGGTAAAAGTGCTGGCTTCCGCGCCGGATGCCACCGACGTCGCCATGTCCCTGTTCTCGGGCATCTTTAATATTGGTATTGGCGCTGGCGCGCTGGTGGGCAGCCAGGTGAGTCTGCATCTGTCGATGGCTTCCATCGGCTACATCGGTGCCATCCCGGCGCTGGCCGCGCTGGTATGGTCTCTGATGATCTTCCGCCGCTGGCCGGTATCGCTGGAAGACCATCAACCGCACCACTCCTGAGTTACCGCGATAAAAAAGCCTGCCGGCATGGCTACCGGCAGGCTGTTGTCTCTCATCCCATCCGGGGCGATCAGGGGTGCCAGGTCGAAATGATCTCCAGCACGCCATTAATAATAAACTGCACGCCCATACAGACCAGCAGGAAGCCCATCAGCCGCGAAATGGCCTCGATGCCGCCTTTGCCTACCAGACGCATAATCGCGCCGGAACTGCGCAGACAAGCCCACAGAATCACCCCTAACAGCAAAAAGATGATCGGCGGCGCCGCCAGTACCACCCACTCCGGGAAGTCCACGCCGTGCTTAACGGTCGAGGCGGAGCTAATAATCATCGCGATGGTTCCCGGACCGGCGGTGCTTGGCATCGCCAGCGGCACAAAGGCGATATTGGCGGTCGGTTCATCCTGCAGTTCTTCCGATTTGATCTTCGCTTCCATCGAATCGTGGGCTTTTTGCTGGGGGAACAGCATGCGGAAACCGATAAAGGCCACAATCAATCCCCCGGCGATACGCAGCCCAGGTATTGATATGCCGAATGTATTCATCACCACCTGACCGGCATACCACGACACCATCAGAATGGCGAACACATACACCGATGCCATCAACGCCTGCTTGTTCCGCTCGGCGTTGTTCATATTGCCCGCCAGGCCGAGGAACAGCGCCACGGTTGTGAGTGGGTTTGCCAGCGGTAAAAGCACCGCCAGGCCAAGCCCTATTGCTTTAAACAAATCGAACATAGTTAATTAAAGTCCCGTTAATATTCATTTTTTAAGTATTGTTTCGTTCCGTGAGTATACCGGCTTCGACACTTTCGCCGCCAGCCTGCTGGTAAACCACTTCCGCTAAAAATTAACAAGCGTTAGCAAAACCACAAACAGTGACCCACGTCAGATTTTTTTATTTTAGCAAATCGTGGCATCGGCCAATTCATAATGTTGACTTATGATTGCCTGGGCAATAGTATCACCTGCAACTAATTACTTGCCTGGGCAACCATCATGAAAAGTACCAGCGACCTGTTTAATGAAATGATCCCGTTGGGCCGCTTGATCCAGATGGTTAACCAGAAAAAAGATCGCCTGCTCAACGACTACCTCTCACCCATGGATATTACCGCGACCCAGTTTCGCGTGCTCTGTTCCATTCGTTGCGAGGTATGTATTACCCCCGTTGAGCTGAAAACCGTGCTTTCCGTCGACCCGGGCGCGATGACGCGTATGCTCGACCGCCTGGCGTGCAAAGGCTGGATTGAACGGTTACCCAACCCCGCTGACAAGCGCGGCGTGCTGGTGCAGTTGACACCGGACGGCGCAGCCCTTTGCGAGCAGTGTCATCAGGTTGTGGGTCAGAAGTTACACCAGGAGTTAACAAAAAATCTGTCGGCGGACGAAGTCGTCGCGCTTGAGCAACTACTCAAGAAGGTCCTGCCGTAAAATAAGAAGAGGTAAGATGATGTCCAGACGTAATAATGACGCCATCACTATCCATAGTATTTTGTCGTGGATCGAGGATAACCTGGAATCGCCCCTGTCGCTGGAAAAAGTGTCTGAGCGTTCAGGTTACTCCAAGTGGCACCTGCAACGTATGTTTAAGAAAGAGACCGGCCATTCCCTCGGCCAGTACATCCGCAGCCGCAAGCTGACGGAGATTGCGCAAAAGCTCAAGCAGAGCAATGAGCCCATTTTGTACCTGGCGGAACGCTACGGTTTCGAGTCGCAGCAGACCCTGACGCGAACGTTCAAGAACTATTTCGATGTTCCGCCCCACAAGTATCGCATAACGAATGTACCTGGCGAATCCCGCTATCTGCATCCGCTAAATAACTGATGTTAATCGCCTGTATTATCAAAGACGTATTGAGGAAATCATGAAACTATTCGCTGCCGCAGCTATCGTACTCCTGTCGCTGGTCTCCAGCCTCAGCTATGCGGAGCAAAACACCACGCCGGTGCGTCAAAACCAGCGTGATACAATGATTATCCCTTCGGAACATAACGATTCGCCATTTGATTTCAATCATATGGCGGCTGGCAGTGATAAATCCGACGAACTGGGCGTGCCGTACTACCAGCAGCACGACCTGTGATGCCATTACACGCATAATTGTGTAGCCCCTTCTTCGGGGCTTTTTTTTATCCGCGCGCCATACCCGGCCGCACCAGACGTAAGCCGAAGACGTTAATATAGAGCCCGGCCATAATCAGTACCGCCCCGGTGAGCTGCAGTCCGCTCAGCGTCTCCCCCAGCAACAGCGCAGCGCTGGCCATCCCCACCACCGGCACCAGCAGCGACAGCGGCGCCACCCGCCAGGTTTCATAGCGCCCCAGCAGCGATCCCCAGATACCATAGCCGACGATAGTGGCGATAAATGCCAGATAGAGCAGCGACAGTATCGTCAGCAGATCGATGTGTTGCAGGCTCGCCAGCATGGTCTGCGGGCCATCAATCAGCCATGAGGCCAGCATAAACGGCAGCACCGGGATCAACGCGCTCCACACCACCAGCGACATAATGGGCGGCCGGGCGGCATGCGACATGATTTTCTTGTTGAAGATATTACCGCAGGCCCAGCTGAGCGCCGCCGCCAGGGTCAGCATAAAGCCCACCAGCGGCACATGCTCCCCGCCAAGGCTGCCCTCCACCAGCACCAGCACGCCAAAGATCGCCAGGGCGATCCCCGCCAGTTGCTTGCCCTGCAGACGTTCGCCAAAGACGAAGGCGCCGAGAATGATGGTGAAGAAGGCTTGCGCCTGCAGCACCAGCGAAGCCAGCCCGGCAGGCATACCCAGGCCGATAGCGCAGAACAGAAAGGCAAACTGACCAAAGCTAATGGTCAGGCCATAACCCAGCAGCAGGCGCAGCGGGATAGCCGGGCGGGATACAAACAGCAGCGCCGGGAAGGCGACCAACATAAAGCGCAGCCCCGCCAGCATCAGCGGCGGCATATTGTGTAATCCCAGCTTAATCACCACAAAGTTAAGCCCCCACACCACCACTACCAGCAGCGCCAGTAGTCCATCTTTCCTCGTCATACCCTGCCTCTGTCGTTATTAGAATTTTTGTGAACAAAATCAAAGTAACCAAAAAGCGGCCGCCAGGATAGATCATTATTTTTGGCAGGCCAGGAAGTGCGACCGGCGACCGGGCTGACCTGTACAAGGCGTAATGAGCGTGTTATTTGTGATCGAAGACGTAAAATTATAACAACATGACAGGCAAGGAAATCATGATCACCACTCTCAGGCGCTCCACCATCGCGCTGCTGGCATCGTCGTTACTGCTAACTATTGGCCGCGGGGCCACACTGCCGTTTATGACTATCTACCTCACCCGACGTTATCAGCTGGATGTCGATGTGATTGGCTACGCGTTGTCGCTGGCGCTGGTGGTCGGCGTGCTGTTCAGCATGGGCTTTGGCATCCTCGCGGATAAGTTCGACAAAAAGCGCTATATGGTGTGGTCAGTGCTGGTGTTTATTCTGGGATTTAGCGCGATACCGCTGGTCAATAACGCTATCCTGGTGGTGATCTTCTTTGCGTTGATCAACTGCGCCTACTCGGTGTTTTCCACCGTGCTAAAAGCCTGGTTCGCCGACCGACTGACGCCGGAGAAAAAAGCGCGTATCTTCTCGCTGAACTATACCATCCTCAATATCGGCTGGACCGTCGGGCCGCCCATCGGCACGCTGCTGGTGATGCACAGTATCAATTTGCCGTTCTGGCTGGCGGCCGCCTGCGCCGCCTTTCCATTGGTGTTTATTCAGCTGTTTCTCCAGCGGGAGGTGGCCGTGGCCCAGCCGGGCGCTGTCGCCTGGTCTCCCTCGGTGTTGCTGCATGACCGGGCGCTGCTGTGGTTTACCTGTTCCGGGCTGCTGGCCTCCTTCGTCAGCGGCGCTTTCGCCTCCTGTCTCTCGCAGTATGTGCTGGTGGTCGCCAGCAGTGACTTCGCCGAGAAAGTGGTGGCCGTGGTGCTGCCGGTTAACGCCGCGGTGGTGGTTGCTCTGCAGTACGCGGTTGGCCGGCGGCTGAGCGCCAGAAATATTCGCCCGCTGATGACCTTCGGCACCGTCTGCTTTGTTATCGGCCTCGTGGGCTTTATGTTCTCTGGCGCCAGCCTGTGGGCGTGGGGGATCTCGGCGGCGATCTTCACCCTCGGGGAAGTGATTTATGCCCCCGGGGAGTATATGCTGATTGACCATATTGCCCCGCCGGGGATGAAGGCCAGCTACTTCTCCGCCCAGTCGCTGGGGTGGCTGGGCGCGGCATTCAACCCGATGTTCACCGGGATGATCCTCACCCATCTGCCGCACTGGTCGCTTTTTGTCATTCTTATCGTGGCGATTGTCGCCGCCTGGCTGATGATTTTCCGCGGGATGAATGCCCGTCCCTGGCAGCCGGATTGTCCGCTGGCTAACGCCTGACGCCAGCTGGCATGCGGCTGTCGGGTTGATGTCGGGCCGCTGTCGGGTCGCTGTCGTGGTGGCTGGCGGCCCGGTTCACCATACTCCATCACAGGTTTACATCCGCAGAACGTCATGGAGCATACGAATATGAACAGCAACAATCAGGTCAAACAATTACGGCTACAGCGCGCCTGGTCCCAGGAGCAGCTGGCCGAAATGGCGGGTCTCAGCGTCCGCACGATCCAGCGCATTGAGAATGGAGAACGCCCGGGGCTGGAGACCCTCAGCGCCCTCGCCGCGGTCTTTGAGGTCACGGTGGCCGAGATCGGCGGCGAAGCCTCGCGGGAGGGTGCGCCGGGCCCGGAAGCCTCGCTGGATCTGCGCATAGAGGAAGCCAAAGCGCGGGTGCATCAGGAGAGCCGCTTTTTCCGTTCGCTGTCGGTGGCGCTGGTGGTTTGCGTGCTGCTGGCGGTGCTTAACCGCTTCACTAATCCGCAGTACTACTGGTCCGGCTGGGTCGCCCTGATCTGGGGCGCCCTGCTGGTGGTGAGAGGATTACGCCTGTTCGTGTTCGGCGAATGGATCAAAAACTGGCGCCAGGCGCGCCTGCAGCGGCTGTTGCGCAAATAGCCCGCAAACCGGCGGCGCGCACGCCGCCGGCCTGGTCAGATGGTCACCATGGCGCGCACGCCGTCGCGCTCCATATCACCGCCCTTGCCCTGCTGGACGATGGCGCCGCGCGACATCACCAGGTAGTGGTCCGCCAGCCCGGCGGCAAAGTCATAGAACTGCTCCACCAGCAGGATCGCCATATCCCCGCGGCTCGCCAGCTGGCGGATCACCTCGCCAATCTCTTTGATAACCGAAGGCTGGATCCCCTCGGTGGGTTCATCGAGGATCAGCAGCTGCGGACGGCTGGCCAGCGCGCGGCCGATCGCCAGCTGTTGCTGTTGACCGCCGGATAAGTCACCGCCCCGCCGCTGCTTCATGGTCTTGAGCACCGGGAAAAGCTGGTAGATCTCCTCCGGCACCTGCTGCGCTTCGCGGGCGGGAAAGCGCGACAGCCCCATCAGCAGGTTTTCTTCCACCGTCAGGCGCGGAAATATCTCGCGCCCCTGGGGGACGTAGGCGACCCCGGCCTGCACCCGCTGGTGCGGTTTGCGATGGGTGATGTTCTGATCCTGCCAGCGTACCTCACCGCTGCGCGCCGGGATCAGCCCCATCAGGCATTTCAGCAGCGTGGTCTTACCAACGCCATTGCGCCCCAGCAGGCAGGTGACTTCGCCCTGACGGGCGGAAAAATCCACCCCACGCAAAATATGGCTGCCGCCGTAGTATTGATGTAGCTGACTCACCTGTAACATTGGCGCTCCTTAACGTCCCAGATAAACTTCAATGACCTGCTCATTGGCCTGCACCTCCCGCAGCGATCCCTCCGCCAGCACCTGGCCCTGATGCAGGACCGTCACCCGGTCGGCGATGGTCTCGACAAATCCCATGTCGTGCTCCACCACCATCAGGGAGTGCTGTCCAGCCAGGGTACGAAACAGCTCCGCCGTATACTCCGTTTCCGCATCGGTCATGCCGGCCGCCGGCTCATCAAGCAGCAGCAGATGCGGCTCCTGCACCAGCAGCATGCCGATCTCAAGGAACTGTTTCTGGCCATGGGACAGCAGACCGGCCTGGCGGTAGCGCTCACCATCGAGACGCAGCAGGCGCAGTACCTCATTCAGCCGATCGTCCTGTTCGCTGCTCAGCCGGGCGCGCAGGCTGGCCCACACCGATTTATCTCCCTTCATCGCCAGGGCGAGATTTTCCGCCACCGTCAGCGCTTCGAAGACCGTCGGCTTCTGAAACTTGCGCCCGATGCCCTGGCGGGCGATGGCCACCGGGTCAAGAGTGGTCAGATCCACCGACTGGTCATAGAGCGCTTTGCCGCTTTGCGGCCGGGTCTTGCCGGTGATCACGTCCATCAGGGTAGTCTTGCCCGCCCCGTTGGGGCCGATCACGCAGCGCAGTTCGCCGACGCCTATCGCCAGCGACAGATCCGTCAGCGCCCGGAAACCGTCAAAGCTGACGTTGATATTCTCCAGCTGCAGCACCGGATCGGTTTGTTCGCGAAAGCGATCGCCGGGCAGCTGACGGGTAAACAGTCCTTCATCCGGTTGCATTAGCGGTCTCCTCGACGCAGCAGGCCCATCACTCCGCGGGGTAAAAACAGGGTCACGATGATGAAGATGAGGCCCAGAAACAGCTGCCAGTACTCTGGCATCGCCACGGTGAAAATGCTTTTCGCGCCGTTGACCAGACCGGCGCCAAGCACCGGGCCGATCAGCGTGCCGCGGCCGCCGAGCGCCACCCAGATGGCGGCCTCGATGGAGTTGGTCGGCGACATTTCGCTGGGGTTGATGATCCCGACTTGCGGGACATATAACGCCCCCGCCAGACCGCAGAGCACCGCCGACAGCGTCCATACCAGCAGCTTGAAGCCGCGCGGGTCGTACCCGCAGAACATCAGCCGGTTTTCGGCGTCACGTACCGCGGTGAGGATCCGGCCAAACTTACTCTGCGCCAGCGCCGAGCCCAGCCACAGGGTCAGCAACAGCAGCAAAACCGTGGCCATAAACAGGGTGGCGCGGGTGCCGGTGGCGGTGACCGGAAAACCCAGCAGCGTGGTAAAACCGGTGAAGCCGTTGTTACCGCCAAACCCGGTCTCGTTGCGAAAGAACAGCAGCATACCGGCATAGGTCAGGGCCTGGGTCATGATCGAGAAATAGACCCCTTTGATCTTCGAGCGAAAGGCAAACCAGCCGAAAACCAGGGCCAGCAGACCGGGAACCAGCACCACCAGCGCCATCGCCCAGGCGAAATGCTGCGTGCCCCACCAGAACCAGGGCAGCTCGCTCCAGGAGAGAAAAGACATAAACGCCGGCAGACCGTCGCCCGCCGCCTGGCGCATAAGGTACATCCCCATGGCGTACCCGCCGAGGGCAAAGAAGATCCCGTGCCCCAGCGACAGCATACCCGCATAGCCCCAGACCAGATCCAGCGCCACCGCCACAATGGCGTAGCAGAGGATTTTGCCGCTCAGCGTCAGCAGCCAGCTCGGCACCGCCAGCGGATGCGAGGCCGGCAGCAGCGCCAGGAATGGCATACTCAGCAGCCCCAGCACCAGCAGGATCCCCAGCCAGCGCAGAGGCCGCGGCGCGCGCTGCGCCAGCGTTAAGGTGATTGGTTGGCTCATCAGTCAATAACCCTCCCTTTCAGCGCGAACAGACCCTGCGGGCGTTTCTGAATAAACAGAATAATCATCACCAGGATCAGGATTTTGCCCAGCACCGCGCCCATTTGGGGTTCGAGAATTTTGTTGAAAATGCCCAGCCCAAAGGCCGCCGCCACGCTGCCGGCCAGCTGGCCGACGCCGCCCAGCACCACTACCAGAAACGAGTCGATGATGTATCCCTGACCCAGTTCAGGCCCGACGTTGCCAAGCTGCGACAGCGCCACGCCGCCCAGCCCGGCAATACCGGAGCCGAGGCCAAAGGCCAGCATATCCACCCGCCCGGTAGGCACGCCGCAGCAGGCGGCCATCGCCCGGTTCTGCGTCACGGCGCGGACGTTCATCCCCAGACGGGTACGGTTCAGGATGAGCCAGGTAAAACACAGCACCAGCAGGACGAACGCCAGCACCGCCAGCCGGTTCCACGGCAGGATCAGGTTCGGCAGGACCTGCACGCCGCCGGAGAGCCAGGCCGGGTTTGCCACCTCCACGTTCTGCGCGCCAAACAGCATCCTCACCAGCTGGATAAGCATCAGGCTGATCCCCCAGGTGGCGAGCAGCGTTTCCAGCGGCCGACCATACAGATGACGAATAATGGTGCGCTCCAGCGCCATGCCGATCCCGGCGGTCACCAGAAACGCCACCGGCAGCGCGACCAGCGGATAAAAGGCCAGCCATTGCGGCGCGAGCTGCGCCAGCGCCTGCTGTACCAGCCAGCAGCTGTAGGCGCCGATCATTAACATCTCACCGTGGGCCATGTTAATCACCCCCAGCAGGCCATAGGTGATCGCCAGCCCCAGCGCGGCCAGCAACAGCACCGATCCCAGCGACAGCCCCATAAAGGCCTGGCCCAGCAGATCGCCGAGCAGCAGACGATGTTTGATCTTTTGCAGGCTGTCGCTGGCCGCCTCGCGCACCGCCGCATCCGGCTCATGCTGGGCATCGGTAAAGGGGATCAGCAGCGCCTGGGTTTCCGGGTCCGCGGAATGGCCGAGCAGCGTCACGGCGGCCAGCCGCGCGCTGGCCTCAGGCTGAGTCAACTGCAGGCGCGCCAGCGCCACCTCCAGCAGGCCCCGCACATTCTCATCGGTTTCCGCCTGCAGCCGCTGTTGCAGCAGCGCGGCCATGGCCGGGGTCGCTTCCCGCTGAAGCGTGCGCGCGGCGGAAGCCCTCTCCGTGACGTTGTCACTTAATATAAGGTGGCTGGCCAGCGCGCCGGCAGCCAGATTGCGTAGCCGGTTGGTCAGACGGACCGGTCGGGTTTCGCCCTGCGGCGCGGCGGCAGCGCCCAATGGCTGTAATCCGCCCTGTCGGGTGCGGAAAGCATGTTTTCCGTCGTCCATCACCAGGCTCTCGGTGGTCAACGCCCGCAGCAGCGGCAAACGATCCGCCTGCGGCGCTGCCGCCCACTGGGTCAACAGCTGCGCCTGCTGGCTGCGGCTGGCGGCAACAAAGTCGTCCGCCTCCGCGGCCTGCGCCCGCCACGGCAGCAGGATCAGCAGTAGCGCCAACACACTCATGAGACGCAATGCGTTCATGTCGTTCTCCTCTGGTCAGCAGCCGACGGGCGCTATGCTCCAGCCCCGTCGGCCCTGGCGCTTACTGGCTGACGGTTTTCACCGGATGGTCAGGTTTCTTATCGTTACCGGGGATCCACGGACTCCACGGCTGCGCGCGAACGGGTTTATCGGTCTGCCAGACCACGTTGAACTGACCGTTACCTTCAATTTCACCGATCATCACCGGCTTATGCAGATGATGGTTAGTGGCATCCATGGTCAGGGTAAAACCGGATGGCGCGTTGAAGGTCTGCCCGGCCATCGCCTCGCGCACTTTATCGACATCGGTGGTGCCCGCTTTGGTCACCGCCTGCGCCCACATATGCAGACCCACCCAGGTCGCTTCCATCGGATCGTTGGTCACCACCGTATCGGCATTCGGCAGCTTGTGCGCTTTGGCGTACGCGCGATAGTCGGCGACGAAGGCTTTGTTGGTCGGATTATCGACGGACTCAAAGTAGTTCCATGCCGCGAGGTTGCCGACCAGCGGTTTGGTATCGATGCCGCGCAGCTCCTCTTCCCCCACCGAGAAGGCCACCACCGGCACATCGGTCGCTTTCAGACCCTGGTTAGCCAGCTCTTTGTAGAACGGCACGTTGGAATCGCCATTGATGGTGGAGACCACTGCCGTTTTGCCACCGGCGGAGAATTTTTTGATATTGGCGACGATGGTCTGGTAATCGCTGTAGCCGAACGGGGTGTAGACCTCCTCGATATCTTTGTCCTGGATCCCTTTGGCATGCAGGAAGGCGCGGAGGATCTTGTTGGTGGTGCGCGGATAGACGTAATCCGTCCCCAGCAGGAAGAAACGTTTGGCGCCGCCGCCATCCTCACTTAGCAGGTATTCCACCGCCGGGATAGCCTGCTGGTTAGGCGCCGCGCCGGTATAGAAGACGTTGGGGGACATCTCTTCCCCTTCATACTGCACCGGGTAGAACAGCAGGCCGTTCAGCTCCTCAAACACCGGCAGCACCGATTTACGTGAGACCGATGTCCAGCAGCCAAACACCACCGCCACTTTATCCTGGGCCAGCAGCTGGCGTGCCTTCTCGGCAAACAGCGGCCAGTTGGAGGCCGGGTCGACCACCACCGGCTCCAGCTTCTTGCCCAGTACCCCGCCTTTGGCGTTGATGTCGTCGATGGCCATCAGCGCGACGTCCTTCAGCGGCGTTTCGGAAATCGCCATCGTTCCCGAGAGCGAATGCATGATCCCGACTTTGATGGTGTCGGCGGCATAGGCCTGGAATGAAAGACCCATAGCCATTACAGAGGCGGAGAGTGCAAAAGCTTTTAATAACGTTCTACGTTGCATGATTCACTCCTGAGTAGCGCAAAAATAAAGAATTAACAGCTAACCAGAGGTGATAAGGCAAAAACGGTGCCAGGTTGTGAAAACAGCAGGATGCGGGACAGGTGGGCGGCGGAGAGGGTGGGGACGGCAGCGTTGCCTCATCACGGTGCAACGCTGCGCTAAGAAAGTTATTACCAGACGTCGGCGGCGATCGACGTCACCAGTCGGACTTTTTGCCACTGCTGGTCTTCGCTGAGGGCATTGCCCTCTTCCGTAGAGGCGAAACCGCACTGCGGACTCAGGCAAATCTGCTCGAGCGGCACATACTGCGCGGCCTCAGCGAGACGCGCTTTCACCCCCTGCGGATTCTCCAGCTCGCCATTTTTGGTGGTGATCAGTCCGAGAACCACCTGCTGATGGCCAGGACGAATAAAGCGCAGCGGCGCGAAATCCCCGGAGCGGTCGTTGTCGTACTCAAGGAAGAAGGCATCGACATTGACGCCGCCAAACAGCACCTCGGCCACCGGCTCGTAACCGCCTTCCGAGATCCAGGTTGAACGGAAGTTACCCCGACAGACGTGCAGGCCCACCGTCAGATCGGCCGGCTTACCTTCCAGCGCCTGGTTCAGCACCCGGGCATAAATGCGCGCCAGCGCATCCGGATCGTCGCCGCGCTCGCGTACCTGCTGACGCTGGGCATCGGAGCACAGGTAGGCCCACACGGTATCGTCCAGCTGCAGATAGCGGCAGCCGGCGTCATAAAACGCGCGGATCGCGTCGCGCCAGGTGGTGGCCAGATCGTCGAAGTAGTCGCTAAGATCCGGGTAAACGGTGGCATCAATATCTTTCCGCCCGCCGCGGAAGTGCAGCACGCTCGGGCTGGGAATGGTCATCTTCGGCTGCGCGTCGCCGCTGATGCTTTTCAGATAGCGGAAATCCTCCAGCATCGGGTGGTCGCCAAACGCCAGCTTGCCGGTGACGCGAACGCCGTGCGCTTTGGTCTGCACGCCGTTGAACTGGATCCCCTGCTCGGCATCGTAACGTTCAACACCCTGCAGGCCATCGAAGAAATCGAAATGCCACCATGCGCGACGAAACTCACCGTCGGTGACCACATGCAGGCCGCAGTCGCATTGCTGCTGAACCAGATGACGGATCGCGTTATTCTCAATTTCGCGTAGCTGACCGGCGTCGATAATCCCCTCAGCCAGCTGCTGACGCGCCTGTTTAATGCTGTCCGGGCGCAAAAAACTGCCGACGATGTCTGCGCGGAACGGGGCCTGTTGACGTTGCATGCTGTCTCCTTAGCGGTGGGCGCGTTAGTTGCCCACCGTGATAGTTCATTATTTGAATTTTTAGACTTCTGGATGGCTATATGTCCAGATACTGGCATGCAGAGTGGTGGGTCGCAAACGAGAATATTTCATGGTGCATGAAATATTTTCATTTACCGGAAACAAACGCATAGCCCTCATCTTCCCAGCCGGTGAGTCCGCCGAGCATCATTTTCACCGGCCGCCCGAGCTCAGCCAGCTTCAGCGCGGCAACGTCAGCACCGTTGCAGTGCGGCCCGGCGCAGTAGACCACAAAGAGGGTCTCCGCCGGCCAGGCGGCCATTCGCTCGGCGGTGATCTGGCTGTGCGGGAGATGCTCCGCGCCTGGCAAGTGACGTCTGGCGAAGGCTTCCTCGCTGCCGACCACGTGCAGCAGGACAAAGTCGACCTCGCCGGCACGCTGGGCGCTGTGCACATCGGCGCAGTCGGTCTCAAGATGCAGCTTATGGCGGAACCAGCGGATAGCCTCAGCGGAAGCGGCAGGGGGAAATTGGGTTACTACACTCATGGCGTCTTCTCCTTGTCTGTGATAACACTACTTTACTGACGCCCATCACCCTGATCTGCCGACAACCATGACAGAAAACGCTAACATCCTGACAACCCCTTCTGTGACACCGTCACGTCATCAGGTGGTCGCCCTCGCCTACGATGGCCTGTGCACCTTTGAGTTTGGCGTAGCCGTGGAGATCTTCGGCCTGCCGCGCCCGGAAATGGGCGACAACTGGTACCACTTTGCCGTCGCCGCCGTCGATGAAGGGCCGCTGTGCGCTACCGGCGGCATCCGCCTGATGACTGACGGCGGCCCTGAACTTCTCGCCCAGGCGGATACGATTGTGGTCCCCGGCTGGCGCGGTGTCGACGCCCCGGTCCCCGAGGCGCTGTGCGCCGCCCTCGTTGCCGCCCACGCCCGCGGATGCCGGATTATTTCCATCTGTTCCGGGGTGTTCGTTCTCGCCGCCGCCGGGCTGCTCAATGGCCGCCAGGCAACGACCCACTGGCGCTACACCGCGGCGCTGCAGTCGCGTTTCCCGCAGATCCAGGTGGTGGAAGATGTGCTCTACCTGGGCGATGCTTTGCTGATGACTTCCGCCGGCAGCGCGGCGGGGATCGACCTTTGTCTGCATCTGGTGCGCGAGGATTTCGGCAGCGAAGCCGCCAACGTCGTCGCCCGCCGCCTGGTGGTCTCTCCCCATCGCGACGGCGGTCAGACGCAGCAGGTCCTGCGCCCGGTAGCCCGCAGCCGGGAGAGCCAGCGCCTTGGGCAGCTGTTTGACTATCTGCACCAGCATCTTGCCGCCAGCCATACCGTCGCTTCCCTCGCCCAGCGCGCCGGCATGGGACCACGCACTTTCCTGCGCCGCTTTGAGGAGGCCACCGGTAAAACACCCGCCCGCTGGCTGCTGGACGAGCGGCTGCTGCGCGCCCGCCAGCACCTGACGGAGAGCACGATGTCCATCGATCAGATCGCTGAGCGCTGCGGGTTTGCCAGCGCCGGCACCCTGCGTCACCATTTTCGCCAGCACTTCGCGCTCAGTCCGCTGCAGTACCGGAAACAGTTTGCTACTTCTCCGATTGCAAAATCGTCGCGGCAACGGACAATAGACGGCCACAGTAAACGGGTCGCCAGGAGGGTCGATGATGAAGAAAGAGTGTCGGGTAGTGATCTATAAAGAGGGGCTGCTGGGCAGCCTGTTTTTTGGCGAAGCCAAGGCGGACCCTGACAAGATGAGCCAGTTTCTCAGCAGCTATACCCGTGAAGGATGGGAAGTGAAAACCATGTCGGTGGAGCGCCGCCGCACCGCTTTGTTCTGGTCGCGGGAAGCGTATCTTTTCGTGCTCGAACGCCCCCTCTGACAGCCTGCGCCTGGTTTACACGTTTAAGCCAGGCGTTTCTAAGCGCCTGCTTTCAGGGCCGACGGATATAGCCCTGCTCCTGCATTTTCTGCATGCCCTCCTCGCTGGCGCAGACCATGCCGGTGGTCAGCATGGCAAAACCAAAGCGCTGATAAAACGTAATTTTATCGGCGACCGCATAGATAAAAATTTTGCCAAAGGGCAGGAGTTGCTCCCGGATGGCCAGCATCAGCTGTTGCCCGTAACCCTGCCCCTGACGTTCGGGGACGATCGCCACATCCGCCAGATAGCTGCTCCAGGTGCAATCGCTGATGGCTCGCGCCACGGCAATCAACTGGCCGTTCTCATAGCCAAACCAGCAGAAGGTGCTCTGGCGGAACGCCTGCTCCAGTTGCTGAACATCGCGCTCATTCAATCCGGCCTCGGCGATAATGGTTCGCACCCGCTGCCAGTCCACCCGCGCGATCGCCTCTTTACCCTCTATCACCATCATAACCTTGCCTCCCGTCGTCTCCCGGATGGAGCCCCGGAAGCAAGATCTAGCATGCCGCGGCAGGATATGCCAGGCGGAAAGGCGAACGGAAGAAAACGGTAGAGGCGGGCGACGGCAAAAAAAAACCGCCATATGACTGGCGGTAAATCAATGCTTGCATGGATAGATTGTGTTTTGCATTTTTCGCAGACAGATAATCCTGACCTCTCTACGTTTGATGACGAGGTTAACAGAGTCAACCTCAATAAAGCCTCAACGGCCTGCGCTAAAGTTTTTCCACCAGCGCTTTCAGTTGCGCGAGGGTCTGCTGCTGATCCTCCGCGACGGCGGCGGGCCAGGCCGACTGGCGCACAATAAGCCGGGTCGGCAGCAGTTCGCGGATCCTCAGCTGCGGGGCCGCCATCAGGGCGATCAGCCGCTCCACCGCCCGCTTGCCCAGCAGATCGAAGTCCTGCGCCACCGTGGTGAGCGGCGGCTGGAAGTAGAGACTGTCGGCGGTGTCGTCATAGCCGGTCACCGATACCGCCCGGCTACCGCTGCGATTAAGCTGGGCGAGCGCGCTGAGCACGCCGAGCGCCATTTGATCGTTCGCCACCACAATCGCGCTGATCCGCGGCTGCAGATGCAGCAGCTCGAACGTTTTTTGCCAGCCGCTGGCGGCGCTCCAGTCGCCGAACACCGTTGTTGAGCGAGCGATATTCAGACTGTGCAGCGCCTCGCGCCAGCTGGCGAGGCGCAGACGGGCGGAAACCGAACTTTCCGGCCCCGCCAGCAGGCCGAATTCGCGATGCCCCAGCTCCCACAGGTGGCGTACGCAGGCTCCGCAGCCGTCGCGGTGGTCGAAGCGCACGCAGCAGACATCGGCCTCCGGGGAGACGTCAAGAAACAGGCAGGCCATATCCGGGTTCTCTTGCACCAGCCGCTCGGCGGTGGCGCTCTCCAGGGGCAGACTGACGATCACCCCGCGAATATGCTGGGCGCGTAGCTCATCCAGCCGCGCCTGTAGCGCGACAAAATCGGCCTGCGCCGGCATCGCTATCGCCACTTCCAGCTGATGCAGGCTGGCATGGCTTTTTATCGCGGCGGCGATCTGCGAGGGGGCATGCAGCGTCAGCGAGGCGGTAATTAACCCGATGGAGGGCGCTGCCTTGCCGGCAAGCAGCTGCGCCGAGCGGTTAGGCACGTAGTGCAGCGTCTGCATCGCGCGGATCACCTGCTCCCGGGTGCGGGCTGACACCACCTCAGGACGGTTCAGCACCCGGGAGACCGTCTGTTGGGAGACACCCGCCGCGCGAGCGACATCCTCAAGGGTTGCGGTACGACGCGGCATCTTTTCTCCTCAGCGATAACAATGTCGTGCGCTAACATTTTATGTTTAACGCGCGACAAAAAACAGCGTTTTGCCCTCGCTTTCGTGATCGTCTGTTCATTTCATTTCCAGCGTGATTGCTGGAAAAAACAAATTACCCGATAACGTTAATCATCCTGTTTAGCGAACGACATTTTCTGACTTACCGGGGATTAAAATGCAAATTAGCGATACCGGCCACAGCCACATGCCCGACTTTCACGCCGTCCTCGCCCGTGAAGACTGGCAGAACCAGACCATTACCCACCTTAACCGCCTGCCGGCGCATCCCGCTTTCGCCAGCTGGCGCGATGAGCTTGCCGCCCGGGATAACCATCCCTCCACACGCCGCCGTCAGCTGGACGGCGAGTGGCAGTTCGCTTACGCCCGCAGCCCGTTCGCCGTCGATGCGCAGTGGCTGACGCAGGATTTGCCGGGCAGCCGCGGCACGCCAGTGCCTTCCAACTGGCAGATGGAGGGCTATGACGCGCCGATCTACACCAACGTCCGCTATCCCATCGATACCACGCCACCGCGGGTGCCGGAGGATAACCCGACCGGCTGTTATTCCCTGCACGTTGAGATCGAAGAAACCTGGCACGCGGATGGACAGACGCAGATTATTTTCGATGGCGTCAACTCGGCGTTTCATCTGTGGTGCAATGGCGTCTGGGTCGGCTATTCGCAGGACAGTCGCCTGCCGGCAGCGTTCGATCTCAGCCCCTTCCTGCGTCCGGGCGACAACCGCCTGTGCGTGATGGTCATGCGCTGGAGCGCCGGCAGCTGGCTGGAAGACCAGGATATGTGGCGAATGAGCGGCATTTTCCGCTCGGTGTGGCTGCTGAATAAGCCGCAGCAACGGCTATGCGACGTGCAGTTGACGCCAGCCCTCGACGCCCTCTACCGCGATGGCACTCTGCAGGTCCAGGCGACCGTCGAAGCGACAGAGGCGGCCCTTGCCGGGCTCAGCATCGGGGTTAGCCTGTGGCGTGGCGAGGAGCAGGTCGCCGCCGGGCGGCAGCCGTTAGGCACCCCGGCGGTGGATGAACGCGGCCACTACGCGGAACGGGTCGATTTTGCTCTGGCGGTGACGGCGCCGGCGCACTGGAGCGCGGAAACTCCAAACTGTTATCGCGCCGTGGTCACCCTGTGGCGCGGCGACGAACTGCTGGAGGCCGAAGCATGGGACATCGGTTTTCGCCGCATCGAGATTGTCGATGGCCTGCTGCGTCTTAACGGCAAACCGCTGCTGATCCGCGGCGTTAACCGCCATGAGCATCATCATTTGCGCGGTCAGGTGGTCACCGAGGCGGATATGGTGCAGGACATTCTGTTGATGAAGCAGAACAACTTTAACGCCGTGCGCTGCTCGCACTACCCCAACGCGCCGCGCTGGTATGAACTCTGCAACCGCTACGGTCTGTACGTGGTCGATGAAGCTAATATTGAAACCCACGGGATGGTGCCGATGAATCGGCTGTCCGACGATCCGGCGTGGCTGCCAGCCTTCAGCGCCCGCGTCACCCGGATGGTACAGAGCAACCGCAACCATCCGTGCATTATCATCTGGTCGCTGGGCAACGAGTCCGGCGGCGGCGGCAACCACGAAGCGCTGTACCACTGGCTGAAACGCAACGACCCGAGCCGTCCGGTGCAGTACGAGGGCGGCGGCGCGGATACCACCGCCACCGATATTATCTGTCCGATGTACGCCCGCGTCGAACGCGACCAGCCGATCCCGGCGGTACCGAAATGGGGGATCAAAAAATGGATCAGCCTGCCCGGCGAGCAGCGGCCGCTGATCCTTTGCGAATATGCCCACGCGATGGGCAACAGCCTCGGCAACTTCGCCGATTACTGGCAGGCCTTCCGCGAGTATCCGCGGTTGCAGGGCGGGTTTATCTGGGACTGGGCCGATCAGGCGATCCGCAAAATCTTTGACGACGGCAGCGTCGGCTGGGCCTATGGCGGCGACTTTGGCGATAAGCCTAACGATCGCCAGTTCTGTATGAATGGTCTGGTGTTTCCCGATCGCACGCCGCATCCGTCGCTGGTGGAGGCGAAGCACGCCCAGCAGTATTTTCAGTTCACGCTGCTGTCGACCTCGCCGCTGCGGGTGCGCATCACCAGCGAATACCTGTTCCGTCCAACCGATAACGAAGTGGTGCGCTGGCAGGTGCAGTCGGCCGGTGAAACCCTGTATCACGGCAACCTGACCCTTGCGCTGCCCCCTGAGGGCAGCGACGAGATAACGCTGCTCGACAGCCTGATCCTGCCTGAAGGCGCCCGCGCGGTGTGGCTGACGCTGGAGGTGACCCAGCCCCGGGCGACCGCCTGGTCAGCAGCGGAACACCGCGTCGCCTGGCAACAGTTTCCCCTGCCCGCCCCGCTGGCGCTGCCGGCGCCCACCGTGCCTGCCGGCGCTCCGGATCTTATCGTCAGCGACGAGGTCTGGCAGATCCGCGCCGGTTCGCAATGCTGGACCATCGATCGCCGGACGGGTCTGCTGAGCCGCTGGTCGGTTGGCGGTCAGGAGCAGCTGTTGACCCCCCTGCGTGACCAGTTTATTCGCGCGCCGCTCGACAACGACATCGGGGTCAGCGAAGTAGAGCGTATCGACCCCAACGCCTGGGTGGAGCGCTGGAAAAGCGCCGGCCTGTACGATCTTGAGGCGCACTGCGTCCAGTGCGACGCGCAGCGCCTGGCAAATGAAACCCTCGTCGACTGCCGCTGGCACTATCTGCGCGGCGAAGAGGTAGTGATTGTCAGCCACTGGCGCATGCACTTCACCGCGGACGGTACGCTGCGGCTGGCGGTGGACGGCGAACGTGCAGAAACCCTGCCGCCGCTGCCGCGGGTCGGGCTGCACTTCCAGGTGGCGGATCAGCAGGCGCCGGTGAGCTGGCTGGGGCTGGGGCCGCATGAGAACTACCCCGACCGGCGGAGCAGCGCCTGCTTCGCCCGCTGGGAGCAGCCGCTGGCGGCGATGACGACGCCCTACATCTTCCCGACGGAAAACGGCCTGCGCTGCGATACCCAGGCGCTGGACTGGGGACGCTGGCACGTCAGCGGGCATTTCCACTTCTCCGTTCAGCCGTGGAGCACCCGTCAGCTGATGGAGACCGACCACTGGCACAAGATGCAGGCCGAAGACGGCGTGTGGATCACCCTCGACGGCCTGCATATGGGGGTGGGCGGCGATGACTCCTGGACCCCCAGCGTGCTACCGCAGTGGCTCCTGAGCCAAACGCGCTGGCAGTACGAGGTCTCATTGCGTTGCCTTTAATCCGTGGGGGCGACAGCCCCCACCCTACAAACAGAATAACAAGGGATCATGGTGATGAAATTCTCTGAACTGGCGCCACGAGAACGGCATAATTTTGTCTATTTCCTGCTGTTCTTTTTCTTTTACTATTTCATTATGTCGGCCTACTTTCCGTTTTTTCCGGTGTGGCTGGCGGACGTTAACCATTTAACCAAAACGGAAACCGGGATCGTTTTCTCGTCTATTTCGTTATTCGCCATTATTTTTCAGCCGGTGTTTGGCCTGATGTCGGATAAGCTCGGCCTGCGCAAACATCTGCTCTGGACTATTACGGTGCTGTTAATTCTGTTCGCACCGTTCTTTATTTTCGTTTTTTCACCGCTGCTGCAAATGAATATCATCGCCGGGGCGCTGGCGGGCGGGATCTATCTGGGGATTGTTTTCTCCAGCGGCTCCGGGGCGGTGGAAGCCTATATCGAGCGCGTCAGCCGGGCCAACCGCTTTGAATATGGCAAAGTGCGGGTCGCAGGCTGCGTCGGCTGGGCGCTGTGCGCCTCGATAACCGGCGTTCTGTTCGGCATCGATCCCAACATCACCTTCTGGATCGCCTCCGGTTTTGCGCTGGTGCTCGGTCTGCTGCTCTGGTTGTCGCGACCGGAAAGCAGCAACAGCGCCGAGGTTATCGAAGCGCTGGGCGCCAATCGCCAGGCCTTTTCGCTGCGCACGGCGGCAGAGCTGCTGCGTATGCCGCGCTTCTGGGGCTTTATCGTCTATGTGATCGGCGTCGCCAGCGTCTATGACGTGTTTGACCAGCAGTTCGCCAACTTTTTCAAAAGCTTTTTCGCCAGCCCGCAGCGTGGTACCGAAGTGTTTGGCTTTGTTACCACCGGTGGCGAACTGCTCAACGCGCTAATTATGTTCTGCGCCCCGGCCATCGTTAACCGCATCGGCGCCAAAAACGCCCTGCTGACCGCGGGGATGATCATGTCGGTGCGTATTCTCGGGTCGTCTTTTGCCTCATCGGCGGTGGAGGTGGTGATCCTCAAGATGCTGCATATGTTTGAGATCCCCTTCCTGCTGGTCGGGACCTTTAAATATATCTCCTCCGCCTTTAACCCGCGGCTCTCGGCCACCCTGTTTCTGATCGGCTTTAACCTGTCGAAACAGCTTTCCGGGGTGGTGCTTTCCGCCTGGGTCGGCCGGATGTACGACACCGTCGGCTTCCATCAGGCTTATCTGATCCTCGGGTGTATCACCCTGAGCTTCACCCTGCTCTCGTTCTTTACCTTACGGGGCGGGAAAAATCTGCTGCCTGCAGCGGGGACGCAGACCCCCGCCTGACTCCGGCGCCCCCGTCAGGGACGACGGGATTCACTCGACAATCCGCGTCTCCCCGCCGCGATTCTCCAGGGCATAGCGCTGACAAGGCGCCCCGGCGGCAATCAGCTCCGCCAGCTCTGCCGAGTGGCTGGTCAGCCAGATCTGGCTGTAGCGCGAGGCCTCGATAATCAGCCGGGCCAGCGCGGGCAACATGTCGCGATGCAGGCTGTTCTCCGGTTCATTGATCGCCAGAAAGGCCGGCGGGCGCGGGCTGAGCAGCGCAACGGCGAGGCACAAAAAGCGCAGCGTACCGTCAGACATCTCCGCCGCCAGCAGCGGGCGGCGGATCCCCTCGCGACGCATTTTCAGGGCGAAACGTGACTGCTCGTTTTCACAGTAAAACTGGCAGCCAGGAAAGGCGTCGGCGAGGATCTCGTGCAAAATCTCTTCCGCGCCGATCTCGACAATGGTCTGAAAGGCGGGCGCCAGATTATGGCCATCGCTGTCGAGCACTGGCGAACGGTACCCCACGGCCGGCTGACGCAGCGGCGAATGGCGGCCGATAGCGAATTCATGATAAAACCGCCAGCGGCGCAGGGTTTCCCGCACCCGCGACACCTCGGGAAAACGATGCGGTTCGCCGAGCTGACCGAACACCGACTCGTTTTCATAGATGCTCTCAGTGAACGTACTTTTCTCCCCCGTCACATCGACGAGAAACGCCGCCTGATTCTTACGCTGCAGTACGCGGGAGGAAGGCCGGCGGGAGTAGCCGGCCAGCCAGATGTTCTCTTCTTTAACGATGGGATCGAGCATGAACTGCGTCGGATAGGGCAATTTTTCCGGGAAGCCTATCTGCAGCTCATAATCGAAGCTGTCGGTCCGGCAGGCGATCTGCAGCCGCCGGGGATGACGATCAACGGGCGAACGCTCCCCGGACCACATCATATTCTCCAGACCGCCCTCTTCGCTGATAAACCCCGACAGCCTGCCGTCAGCGGCGGCGGTCAGCAGGTGGATAGCGTTATAAATATTGGATTTGCCGCAGCCGTTGGGGCCGAAGACAATGTTCAGCGGCCCGAGCTCCAGCGCGATATCCCTGACCGAGCGAAAGTTTTGAATACGGATGTACTGAATCATCATGGGTCCTGCCCTGGAAATAGAAGGCTGCCACAGTAGCAGAGCGGCGCCAGGGATACCCTCTCACGCCCTCATTCGGGCAGGGTTTAACAGAACATTTTTTTCATTCCACGGGTCAGGGCGACCCGCGTCAGCTTGTCGCTATCCTGATGGGCTTCACTGAAGACGCCAAAATAATAGCGTTCATCGTCAATGGTTTGACTGACAATACGATAGCTCAGCGGTTGCCCGGATGGGGCACCGTACTGAGCAGGCGTCACCGAGACCTCGGTCGCGTCATCGGCGACGCTGACCAACAGCCCGTCGGCCTTACCTCCCACCAGCATGACCTTAATTATCGGGTGCACCAGTTCCTCCCGGGATGGCGTATATCATTGGCGAACCGCGGAGTCCGGCGGGCATTGTCGTCAACAAACGGCGCCAGCCTGAGTGCGGCATTACGTACTTTCTTATAGTTCATCGCGGCCTTGAGTCAAAAAATAGCGTGCTGAGGCTGGGCTAAATATTGATTATTCGAAATAAAAGATGACAAATGATGAAGGAAAAAAGAGGAATTGTGAATCAGCAAAACGCCGGGTTATTCTTATTTGTCGCTCCTTTGCTCGCCTTTATCGGCCCTCACTCAAGGAAGTATTGCGGTTATGCGTTATGTTCGCCTGTGTGTTATCTCCCTGTTAGCCACCCTGCCACTGGCGGTAGACGCCGGTCCACAGCCGCTTGAGCAGATTAAACAAAGCGAAAGCCAGCTGTCGGGCCGCGTGGGGATGGTGGAAATGGATCTGGCCAGCGGCCGCACGCTGGCGGCCTGGCGCGCCGATGAACGCTTTCCCATGGTGAGCACCTTTAAAGTGCTGCTGTGCGGCGCGGTGCTGGCGCGGGTGGATGCAGGGGTCGAACAACTGGATCGGCGGATCCACTACCGCCAGCAGGATCTGGTGGACTACTCCCCGGTCAGCGAAAAACACCTTACCGACGGGATGACGGTCGGCGAACTCTGCGCCGCCGCCATCACCCTGAGCGATAACAGTGCTGGCAATCTGCTGCTGGCCACCGTCGGCGGCCCCGCGGGATTAACTGCCTTTCTGCGCCAGATCGGTGACAACGTCACCCATCTTGACCGCTGGGAAACGGCACTGAATGAGGCGCTTCCCGGCGACGCACGCGACACCACCACCCCGGCCAGCATGGCCGCCACGCTGCGCAAACTACTGACCGCGCAGCATCTGAGCGCCCGTTCGCAACAGCAACTCCTGCAGTGGATGGTGGACGATCGGGTTGCCGGCCCGCTGATCCGCGCCGTGCTGCCGCCGGGCTGGTTTATCGCCGACAAGACCGGGGCTGGCGAACGGGGTGCGCGCGGCATTGTCGCCCTGCTCGGCCCGGACGGCAAACCGGAGCGCATTGTGGTGATCTATCTGCGGGATACCCCGGCGAGCATGGCCGAGCGTAATCAACATATCGCCGGGATCGGCGCAGCGCTGATCGAGCACTGGCAACGCTAACCCGGCGGTACCGTGCGTTAGCCGGCCCGCAGCACCTCGCAGGCGTGCCGGGCGATATGACTGGCGGCGGCATCGGACAGATGCCGATCGGTAATAATAGTGGTGAACCGGGTCAAGGGTAACGCCATAAACGTGGCCACCTGATTGTATTTCGAACTGTCGCACAGCAGGATGCTTCTCGCGCTGACCTGGCTGACGGTCTCCTTGACGGTAACCTTGTTCTCATCAGGGGTGAAAATACCGCGGCTGTCCCAGCCGCTGGCGGAGATAAAGGCCGTATCGATAGCCAGGTGGCGTAACGTTCGCGCCGCCGATTCGCCCACGCAGGAGCGATTCTCCCGGCACAGCGTGCCGCCGGTGTGGATCACGCCGCACTGGCTGGCATCGATCAGCAGTTGGGTTATCTCAAAATCATTGGTCACCACCTGCAGATCATCCCGGTCGAGGATCGCCCGCGCCAGCGCCAGGGTAGTGGTCCCGGCATCGAGATAGATACAGCTGTTTTTGGCGATGTGACTCGCCGCCAGCGCGCCAATCGCCTGTTTCTCCTCGCTCTGCAGCGTGCTTTTCACCAGATGACTGGGTTCCGTGGCCAGCCTGCTGACGGCGCGCACGCCGCCTGAGACGCTGACCAGCAGCCCCTGTTCCTCCAGTTTACTGACGTCCCGACGGATGGTCATATGGGACACGCCGAGGATCTCCGTCAGCTCATTGATGCTTACCGCCCCACGCTGCTCCACCAGGGCTAAAATACGCTGATGTCGTTCTATTGGAATCACCGCTCTCCCCTTACCATTTTTTCACACCAGGCGTCACCACTCGGGCTGCGGACCTGGCGACACCCTGTGTTGTTATCGCGCTTTGCCGCTGTTTTTACGCTATTTTAGGGCAAGAATCGCCGTTGTGCAGCCTCTTTCCGCCTGTGAATTTTTTATATTCATGTGGGTTATTCGTGATAGCCCTCACATAAATTCACATTATAACGCTTTATTCTATCATTAAATCACATTAATTAACGAATATTCACAAGGAGACCATCATGGCTGCACACACTAACGTCTGCGTGATTGGACTGGGTTCAATGGGCATGGGCGCCGCCCGCGCCTGCCTGCAGGCGGGCCTGAACACCTGGGGCGTTGACATCAACCCCGACAACTGTCGCGCACTGCTGGCGGCGGGCGCCAAAGGCGCGGGCCCCAGCGCGGTGCCTTTCGCCGCTGACCTGGATGCGGTCGTCTTGCTGGTGGTCAATGCCGCCCAGGTGCGGGGGATCCTGTTCGGCGAAACCGGCCTCGCCGCCCATCTGAAGCCCGGCACCGTCGTGATGGTGTCGTCCACCATCGCCTCCGCCGATGCCCAGGCGATAGCCGTGGCGCTGGCGGAATATCAGCTATTGATGCTTGACGCGCCGGTATCGGGCGGCGCAGTGAAAGCGGCCGCTGGCGACATGACGGTGATGGCCTCCGGAAGCGATGCCGCCTTTGCCCGCCTCGCGCCGGTACTGGACGCCGTGGCCGGCAAAGTCTACCGCATCGGCAGCGACATCGGCCTTGGCTCGACGGTAAAGATTATTCATCAGCTGCTGGCTGGGGTGCATATCGCTGTTGCCGCCGAAGCGATGGCGCTTGCCGCCCGCGCCGGGATCCCGCTGGAGACGTTGTATGACGTGGTGACGCACGCGGCGGGTAATTCCTGGATGTTTGAGAATCGCATGCAGCACGTCCTGGATGGCGATTACTCGCCAAAATCCGCCGTCGATATTTTTGTCAAAGATCTCGGTCTGGTGAATGACACCGCCCGGGCGCTGACCTTCCCGCTGCCGCTCGCCACCACCGCGCTAAATATGTTCACCTCCGCCAGCAATGCCGGATTCGGCCGGGAAGATGACAGCGCGGTGATCAAGATTTTCAACGGCATCACCCTGCCGGGCCACAAACAGTGAGGAGAGACAACATGCAGCTTGGTGTCATTGCCGATGACTTCACCGGCGCCACGGATATCGCCAGCTTCCTCGTGCGCAACGGCATGCCGACGGTGCAACTGAATGGCGTGCCGACCCGCGATCTTCCGCTGACCAGCGAGGCGGTGGTCATCAGCCTGAAAACCCGCTCCTGCGCGGTGGAAATGGCCGTCAGCCAGTCGCTGGCCGCGCTGCGCTGGCTGCAGGCCCAGGGCTGTCAGCAATTCTACTTCAAGTACTGTTCCACGTTCGACAGCACCGCGCAGGGCAACATTGGCCCGGTGCTGGATGCTCTGCTGGCCGAGCTGGGTGAAACGCGGACGGTGATTTCCCCGGCGTTGCCGGTGAACGGCCGCACGGTCTATCAGGGGTATCTGTTTGTCGGCGAGCAACTGCTGAATGAGTCCGGGATGCGCCACCATCCGGTGACGCCGATGGAGGATGCGCACCTGGGCCGCTTAATTGAGCGCCAGGGGCGCGGAAAAGCCGCGCTGATTGCCTGGCCGATTGTCGCCCGGGGGCCGGAGGCGGTCGCCACCGCGCTGGCGACAATCAGCGATCCGGCGGTGCGCTATGTGGTGCTCGACGCCCTCAGTGAACAGGATTTGCTCACCCAGGGCGTGGCGCTGCGAGAGATGAAGCTGGTCTCCGGCGGTTCCGGTCTCGCCATCGGCCTCGCCCGCGACTGGGCACAGCGCCATGGCGCCAGGGGTGAAAGCGCTCAGGCGGGCATGCCGCTGGCCGGCCCGGCGGTGGTGCTCTCGGGCTCCTGCTCGGTGATGACCAACAGCCAGGTGGCGGCCTATCGTGAACAGGCCCCCGCCCGCGCCGTCGACTTAAGCGCCTGCTTTACCGATCTGGAGAGCTATGTCGCGACGCTGACAGACTGGGTGGACGCGCAGCGCGATGCGCCGCTGGCGCCGATGATCTATGCCACCACCGAGCCGCAAACGCTGCAGCGGATCCAGGCGCAGTATGGTGACAAGGCCAGCAGCGAACGGGTGGAACAGCTGTTTGCCGCCCTTGCCGCCGCCCTGAAGGCGAAAGGATTTACCCGGTTTATTGTGGCCGGAGGGGAAACATCGAGCATTGTGGCGCAGACGCTGGGGGTCGAGGCGTTCCATATTGGGCCGACCATCTCCCCCGGCGTGCCCTGGGTGCGTGACACCCGCCAGCCGCTCTCCCTGGCGCTGAAGTCAGGTAACTTCGGCGATATCCACTTCTTTGCCCGTGCCCAGCAGGAGTTTCGTCATGACTGAGCAACAGCTGCGAGATGAAATGGTGCAGATTGGCGCCTCGTTGTTTAGCCGCGGCTATGCCACCGGCTCCGCCGGCAATCTGTCGCTGCTGCTGCCGGACGGCAACCTGCTGGCGACGCCGACCGGCTCCTGCCTCGGCGAACTGCAGGCGCAGCGGTTGTCGGTGGTGACGCTGCAAGGTGAATGGATCTCCGGCGACAAACCGTCGAAAGAGGTCACTTTTCACCGGGCGGTCTATTTGCACAACCCGGCCTGCAAGGCGATCGTCCACTTGCACAGCCACTATCTGACCGCGCTCTCCTGCCTGCAGGGGCTCGATCCGCACAACTGTATTCGTCCCTTTACCCCCTATGTGGTGATGCGTGTCGGCGACGTCCCGGTGGTTCCCTACTACCGGCCGGGCGATGACCGTATTGCCCAGGCGCTGGCCGGACTGGCGCCGCGCTATAACGCCTTTTTACTGGCCAACCACGGTCCGGTGGTCACCGGCTCATCGCTGCGCGAAGCCACCAACAATACCGAAGAGCTGGAAGAGACCGCGCGGCTGATATTTACCCTCGGCAACCGTGAGATCCGCTACCTGACCACTGACGAAGTGGATGAACTGAGATAAAACCATGCCAAAATTTGCTGCTAATTTAACCATGCTGTTTACCGAACTGCCGTTCCTGGACCGGTTCGCCGCCGCTGCCCGCGCGGGTTTTGAAGCCGTGGAGTTTCTGTTTCCCTATGAGTATGAGGCCGGAGAAATTAAACAGCGCCTGCAGGAGAACCAGCTGCAGCTGGTGCTGTTCAATACCCCACCCGGCGACGTCAACGCCGGAGAATGGGGGCTCGCCGCGGTGCCAGGCAGAAGCGCCGAGGCCCGCCAGCAGATCCAGCTGGCGCTGGAGTATGCCTGCCAGCTGGATTGCCCGCAGGTGCATATCATGGCCGGCGTGGTACAGCCGGGGATGGATCGCGCAGCCTGCGAGGCCGTGCTTATCGATAATCTGCGCTACGCGGCGGAGTGCTTTGCCCGCCACGACAAGCGGATACTCATCGAAGCGCTGAATCCCCAGACCAAACCGGGCTATCTCTACCACAGCCAATATCAAACGCTGGAGATGGTGAAACGGGTCGACAGGCCAAACGTCGCGGTGCAGTTAGATCTGTTTCACGCGCAGAAGGTGGACGGCAATTTAAGCCATCTCATTACCGAATATGCCGGCCAGTATCGCCATATTCAGATTGCCTCCCTGCCCGACCGTCATGAACCGGATGAGGGCGAAATAAACTATCCGTGGCTCTATGCGCTACTGGATAAAACCGGTTATGACGGCTGGATCGGCTGCGAATATATCCCCCGAGCAGACGCGCTTTCCGGGCTGGGGTGGTTCTCGCCCTACCGGAAAAAATAAACGCCGTTTTCTAAAAAAAAAACTCTCTGTACACCTGTTAATACCCGAGGCAAACCTATGTCGACATCGGCGCTGTTACTTATTGCGTTAGCCAGCGTAGTGCTGTTGCTCCTGTTGGTGATCAAGGCGAAAGCGCATCCTTTTGTGGCGCTCCTGATCGTCAGCCTGCTGGTGGCATTCGCCACCGGTATTCCGGCAGATAAAATTATTACCACCATTGAAAAAGGCATGGGCGGCCTGCTTGGTCACATCGCCAGCATTATTATTCTGGGCTCAATGCTGGGGGTGCTGATTGAAATGTCCGGCGGCGCCGAATCGCTGGCGAAAACGTTGACCGGCGTACTGGGCGCAAAACGGACCATTGCCGCCTTAACCATCGTGGCTTTTATTCTCGGCACGCCGGTCTTTTTTGAAGTCGGCTTTATCATCATCATTCCGTTAATTTACGGCTTCAGCAAAGTCGCCCACGTGTCGCCGCTGAAGTTTGGCCTGCCGATGGCCGGAGTGATGTTAACCGTGCACGTCGCGCTGCCCACCCACCCTGGCGCAGCGGCCGCGGCAGGCATTCTGCATAGCGATGTGGGCTGGCTGATGCTGGCGGGGATTGGAGTATCGATAGTCGTTGGTATCGTGGGTTATTTTGTCGCCCGGTTTATCAATCGGCGCCATTATCATCTGTCGATTAACGTGCTGGAACAGCAGCAAACAGCTGAAGTGCCGGACCTCTCCGTTAACGCGCAGCAGACCCGTCTGCCGCCGCCGAATGCGCTGGTTATCGGTGGACTGATCGTGGTGCCCATTATGCTGATTGTTTCCGGGACGCTGTGTCAGGCACTGCTGCTGCCGGAAAACGCGGTTCGCCAGCTGATGACCGTCATTGGTACCCCGCCGGTCGCCCTGCTGATCTCCCTGGGCCTGGCCAGCTGGACGCTGGGCATCCGTCGGCGGATGAGCCTGAAAAAGCTGGGCGAAGTCACCGGCAGCGCGATCCCCTCGTCGGCGGACGTGATCCTCGTCGCCGGCGCCGGCGGCGCCTTTGGCGGCGTACTGGTCGCCTCCGGCATCGGCAATGCCTTAGCCGAGGCGCTGGAGACAATTCATCTGCCGCTGATGCCCGCCGCCTTCCTGCTCTCGCTGGTACTCCGGGCCTCGCAGGGATCGGCCACCGTGGCGATCCTCACCACCTCCGGTCTGCTGTCTCAGGCGGTCATCGGGCTGGATCCGATTCAGCTGGTGCTGGTAACGCTGGCGACTTGCTTCGGCTCGCTCGGGTTATCGCACGTCAACGATGCCGGGTTCTGGGTCGTCACGCGCTATCTCGGGCTCTCGGTGCCGGACGGGTTAAAAACCTGGACCGTATTGACGACCATCATGGGGGTGACGGGCTTTCTGATCACCTGGCTGCTGTGGTTTGTGTTGTGATATTCGTGAAAGGTGGCCACCGGGCCACCTTTATTTGTCATCTGTTAGTTAGCCGGGCGCTGGCCGCGCTGTCACCTCACCAGACAGCGTCACCGGAATAAAATAGCGTACGCGATAGCGCCTTTCCGCCGCTGGCCCACCTTCCGTATGACGCTCGAGAAAGCATTCAATGTCGACTCCCTCCCGGCGGCTTGCTCCCAGCGCTGGCAGCAACTCCATATACAGATCGCTGGATAAACGGGCGTAACGCGCCCAACTGCCATAGAATTCAACGCCAACATACAGCCCAGGCCTTGTCGTCAACGTGCTGTTCGTCGTCAGCGCGGGCAACGCCCCTCGCTCCCGATGACAACCGACAAAAGCGTTAACCTCGACGTTAAGCTCATTGTTTCTCGCCGCATAATAATCGGATAACACAGAGAGACGGCCACCGCCGGCGGTAAAAAAACGGTCAACCTTTTGTCTGACAGCCGTCTTCGACGTGCTTTGCAATACCATATCCGACAGGCGCAGCTCATACTTCATTGGAGAGCCACGATAGACCCTCTCGGGCAGTGAACAGAAACGGGCCTGAGGCAGGCTCTCACCCTCCGGGTCGAATTTCTTTAACAGCAAAGCCGTGTCCCAGTGCACGGCGCAACGGTATTCCCGTGGCGAGAGCGAGAAGCGCTTCTTAAACTCCCGGGAAAAAGTCTGCGGCGAGTCATAGCTTAACTGCCAGGCAATGGCGGCGATCGGTTGCCGTGTTAATCGCAGACTCACCGCCGCGATGGTCAACCGCCGCAGCCGGATATACTGCCCGATGGGTAACTGACCATACTGATAAAACACCTCATAGACAAACCGGCGCGAATACCCCATATACTGCGCCAGGTCATCGATAGACGGGTTACAGTAGATATTATCTTCCAGCCACGCCAGCATTTTTAAATAGAGCATCTGTTTCATAGATACCGCATACTTCCTGTAGTCTTATCCTCCTCTAATTTTAACAACAGGCGGCGGACAGCACTAAGCTTTTTATGCACGGCAAAAATAAAAAAATAATTATCAGTGAAAAACCCTAACAGACATATGCTTAACGTTTTGTTTATTAGGAACTTTCGTATGCTCATCTGCCGTTATCCCACTTTCTCCAGCGATTATTGCATTAGTGTAAAACATCCCTTAGATTATCTCGTCTAAAAATATTCGGCGCATTGCCATTATATGTTTTAATTTATCCTGATATCATTTTAATACCCAACAGGGAAGTTATATGACGAATTTTTTGTTCAATATAAAAAATCACTATCTGCGGGTTGCGATTGCCGAACTGGTTAATGAAACGATGCAGGCGTGCGAGCGATCGCATTATCAGTTTTCTCAGCAATGGAAGCCGGCGTCGATTGCACAAGCCGATGTCATATTCACGGAAATGGTGGCGGGAGAATGGTACTTATGCCATGAACTTTTACAGCACGCTACAGAGAATTATCAACTTTTTATTTTCCTGAATGATGAAGAGGTTACCGTCATCGATCACTTACCCAACTGTTTTAAGCATGCGGTATTTATACACCCGCACACCGCCGTTCATCTTCTTAAGGAGGTGATAGGTCATGCAATTCAACGCCCCTTAACGGAACAGCATGGCTCTCCCTTTAATCGTCTGCGTCGCTGCATAAATTGTCCCTGTAAGTCATTGAGCGACGCGCAAACCAAAGTCATCTACGCGTTCAGCATTGGCCTGAGTCCGCATGAAGTTGCCACTGTACTAAAAATTAGTCACAAAACGATCCATTCGCATAAAAAGAACATTATGAATAAGTTCCATTTAAAGAGTCGTCAGCAATTCAACAATCTTGTCCAGATACTCGCCAGACGTTAACCTCGTAAAATATTATTATGCTAACTCATTATCTTCTGGAACGGAAGACATAACGTCTTTTACGCCTCTCTTTAATATAGGAAATACCGCTCCACAAAGAAATAATGGGGCAAAAAATCAAACATAAAACAATAAGCAAATCACCCATGACAACCTCGAAAAATAAAAATAATTTGATTGGCGTAGATAATATTGACCTCATATTATCCATGCAAGCTCATTTCTTTTTTTCCAGAACACGTCATAGCGTGGTAGGATAATTCCTGACAGCCATTATTTAATCGCTAAGTTCAGTCTCCGCCCCCGAGTTTTAGAAGAAATGTATGGCCTGTTATTGTCTTTTAGCAACGATATTGAGAAAAAGATAGCTAAACATCCGATTCCCTGTAGAGTGGAGGGAATCACCATGTGAATCTCCCGTTCCGCGTAGCGGACATCACGGTTGGTTGAATGTCAGAAAATGCTGGCCTCCTCCTTGAGGGTATGGCCCTACCTCCCTATTTTCGCTCTGTACAGGCCATCGGGCTCTGCTACAGCGAACGGAATGACTATGCTAACCACCTTGATTTACCGCAGCCAGGTTGATCCTGCCTGGCCACTGATCGATCTTGACGCCCTTATTCATCGCGCCAGCGGGAAAAATATGCCCCTCGGGATAACCGGCATTCTGCTGTTTAATGGCCAGCAGTTCTTCCAGGTGCTGGAAGGAAATGAGGAAATCCTCGAGTCGTTATTCAGCGCAATACAATGCGACCCCCGCCATCGCGACGTGGTGGAGCTGATGCGCGACTACTCGGCCTATCGCCGTTTTCGGGACGTCGGTATGCGGATGTTGGATCTCCGCTATCATGAGAATGATGCTGCGGTAGAAGAGATCCTGCGCTTCAGCACCTTTGGTGAAACTGAGCCGATCAATGACCGCATGTTCAGACTGATTAGCGCCTTTATCGCCGACGGCGGGCGCTATTGCCTGCCCGAGTCTCTGCAGCCTTCTCGCTGGTCGATGACTCCCGCAGTGGGCAATGCCTCGCCGCGCAACCTGACGGATCAGCCCTGCCAGTTCGCCCTGCAGGCCATCGTCGAGCCGGCCAAAAGGCGGGTCTCTTCCTTTGAAGCCCTGATCCGCAGCCCAACCGGCGGCTCACCCGTGGAAATGTTTGCCGCCATTGCAGCGGAAGATCGCTACCGTTTCGACCTTGAGAGCAAAGCGTTTGCCTTCTCTCTCGCCGCCCGCCTTCCGCTCGGCAAACAGCAACTGGCGGTCAACCTGCTGCCAGGCTCGCTGTATAACCATCCTGACGCCGTAGGCTGGCTGATGGACAACCTGCTGGCGGCAGGTCTCAGGCCAGAACAGGTCTTGATCGAGGTGACTGAGACGGAGGTTATCTCCTGTTTCGACCAGTTCCGCAAAGTACTCAAAGCGCTGCGCGTGGCCGGCATGAAACTGGCCATCGACGATTTTGGCGCCGGTTACTCCGGTCTGTCGCTCCTGACCCGCTTTCAGCCTGATAAAATCAAAGTGGATGCGGAGCTGGTGCGCGATATTCATATTAGCGGCACCAAACAGGCGATTGTCGCCTCGGTCGTGCGCTGCTGCGAAGATCTCGGCATCACCGTGGTCGCCGAGGGCGTCGAAACCATTGAGGAGTGGTGCTGGCTGCAGTCGGTAGGCATTCGCCTGTTTCAGGGATTTCTCTTTTCCCGACCCTGCCTTAACGGCATCGGGGAGATCTGCTGGCCGGTAGCGCGCCAGGCAACGGACCTGTAAGGACGCGCACCCGGGCATCGTCATTGCCAGTGGGCAAGCTTTTCGCTCAGTGCCGCCAGGGCATATCGTACCGCTTTCGCCACCACGGTCTCACAGTCGCCGGCAAAGCACATCCGTTTGGTTTCAGTCTGGCCGCGAAAATTCCAGGCAAACCATACCGTGCCGGCGGGGGTACCATCTTCCCCGCCCTCCGGTCCCGCGTAGCCGCTGATGGCGATGGCGATATCGGCGTCAGCCATTGCCAGAATACCGGTCGACATCTCCTGGACGCACGCTTCGCTGACGGCGCTGTGTACCGCCAGGGTTTCCGCACGAACCTGCAGCACGTTTCGTTTGGCTTCATCGCTGAAAGTGACGACGCCGGTATCATAAAACGCCGCGGTATCCGCCTGAGCACAGAGCGCCGCCGCCAGATTGCCCCCGGTGCAGGACTCTGCCGTGGTTAGCCGCCAGCCCCGAGCAACCAGCATCTGAGCCACTTCCGCCGTTAGCGCTGAGGTCGGTTTTGCATCGTAACTCATCTCGTCTGTCATTCAGACCCCTCACAAAATATCAAAGGAATAACAGCAGCATCGCGCCAGTTAAAAGAATAGCATATCGATTTCTCTCGTCGGCAGTAGACCGATCGCGTCAGTTCGGGTGGAAAAATAAAGGCCCGCTGCGCGGGCCTTAGCGAATACTCGTCTGAACTGTCGCCGAATCAGACCTTGTGTTCAATCACCCGGCCGTGACTCTCAATGGCAATTTTGCGCGGTTTTTCGCTTTCCGGGATCTCCTGATGGATAGTCACCTTTAAGATCCCACTATCCAGCTGTGCCTGATTAATCTGGGCATGTTCAGGAAGCGAGAAACTCAGCTGGAAATCAGCGCGGCGGATGCCTTTATATATCCAGCGCTGGCTACCGTCGGTCCCGGAATCAGTTTCTCCACGTTTGCCGGTAATATGCAGATTACCGCCGACGGTCTCTATTTCCAGTTCCTCATCTTTCCAGCCGGGCACGCTGACGCTGAGCAGGAAATTACTGTCATCTATTTTCTGCAAATCATAGGCCGGCAAGGCGCCCACCGGCGTATCGCCAGTTAACTGGCTGAAAAGACGGTCAATGCGGTTGAAACGATCGGCAAAAAGAGAATCAGCGAAAACAGGGAGTGCTGACAAGGTTTTGAGTGCCATAATTAACCTCCTGAATATCCATTCAAAAGCTCAACATAAAGGCAAGCATTGCTTGTCCGCTATATAAAATAATATCTGCAGTGCATTTTTCAAGAGCGAAAATAAAATTTTTTATCACTCGCCACAGGAAAAAATAACCAGGCCGGGTGGCAGAGTGACCCCCGCCCGACGGCGGGGGCAGTGGCGCTTCTGAGTCCCATAACTGATGCTGTTTAACATTCAATAAACAGAAGCGACATGTATATATAACTTGTTCAAAGGGATGTCAACGCCCGGACCGCGCCACCATCCCCACCGTCCGTTTTGCCCTTTACGACTGCAGTGATAAGCGCGTTCCTCACCAGCGGCTCGCTCCGCCGCCCGAGGCGCGCTGACAAGCCATTACCTTGCTGGCATCAGCCGGCAAACCCTGACGGAAAAATAGTCAGCCCTGCAAGGAACCTTTCTCTCCGTCCCGTGCCTAATAACCTGCATACGCACTTTCTGAGGCACCACCATGACCGGTATTTTTATCTCCACCACCCTGTTTGCCCTCTTCGCGTCGATGTTGCTCGGCCTGGGGATGGTCTGGAAAGGCATTTCCAACAACCCCGATAACTGATTCTTTTGTACGCCGTTGCTGTTCACCCTCCGCAGCGGCGGGACAATACCTCGCTCCCTTTTTGTCAAAGACAACTCCTGGCTTCGCTCAGGCGCGATCTCATCGAGGATCCGCGCCTGCACAACGTATTTTTGAAATAGCAATTCACACAGTGAATAAATTACTTTGATTAATATATTTGAGACCAGAATTAACGCATGCAATATAAGCAATTTAAGCAGTTTGTGCCAAATTGCCGACAACTTCTATGCGACTCATATACGTAACTCACTGATTTTAAAAATCTTATATCATCCACACAGCAATAAGTCCAATTTTGGACTTATTGCTTTTGTTTGTTATTAGAAATATCCTAAGACCATATTCGCAAAACAAATTTGCTTCAAAGAATTTTATCAACCTTAATCCATTTCGCGTTCATCATCACTATGCCTGATTTTTTAATTAACACTGAAAATATTTATCTGAAGCGGGGAATTTGCGAGCTACTGATCGAGATCGCAATCGAAGAAAATATCTGTACGCCCTTTTCCCTTCACGAATATTCATCTGACATCATTAGCCAGACTGATGTGCTTTTTACGGAAATGGAAACCGGTGAACATTACCTGTGTCACCCGTACTTCAAGAAGATACCGCAACAGACGCCTGTCTTTGTTTTTGTCCCCAGCGACAGCTGTGCCCGGGTTGACCGTTTGCCGCTTTGTCTGCGTGATGCCTGTTTTATCAGTATCAACGCCGATCTCCGCAGCATTAAAAAGCAAATTGCAAACCGCCTGACGGCATTAAGTAAACCCGTCGCTGGGGGGGCGGAAAAAGACAGCAGACGCTGCCTTAAATGCCCGCGACTAACATTGACCAAATCGCAGCTTTATATTATCGATGCGATAAAAACGGGAATGAACAATCAACAGATAGCGCAAGAGCTGGGCATCAGCCATAAGACGGTTTTTTCACACAAAATAAACATCATGAAAAAATTCCAGATTGATACTAAGCAAGAGCTGGCGCGATTCTCGGCCATCGCTCTTGCGCTATCCTCAATAGCAACCCATTAACGCCGGGTTTTGTTAAAACGCATCTTAAGCTTCCTTCTGTCTTTAACATATGACAGACCACAAAATAATGATGTTAACAATAACACCACCGCCAGGGCTAATAGCACAAAATTACTCATACACGACCTTTTCAGAGATAAAGATGATTATCAAATAATACGGGGTATAAGTTTTCAAAAACAACTATCCCTCAGCCATTTCAGATTAAGGTAAGACCTTGTGCGATAATTCTGAAAATGAATAAAGCTGAAGAAATTATTTTTATTATTACGTGCGCATTTAGCTAATAAAAAGCACATCGCTGTATGGGGTAAAGCAGGCGTGACGCGCAGCGGTTACTCCCATAATACCAGCATAAAATTGGGGGCGGATGTCTAAGAGTATCTTCGAGGGCATGCCAGCAGGTTTTGCCGGAAAGATCGCCCAAGGCGACCGCGTCATTACCCGTCACCAGGGTTAACCTAAACGTTATGTACAGCCACTGATCTGGCTTAACCACTCGTTTAACGTCAATGAATAAAGCAGGCTCGGCGGCGCATCTTTTACATCAGCAATATCGTTAATGTACCTCATCCCGGCTTTCTCAAGAACTTTCTGCGAAGCCAGATGGTTAGCCCGGACAACCGCTGACATCTCCGCAAGTTTAAGCACCTCGAAGCCATATCTCATCGCGCCAATCGCAAACTCGGTGGCCAGGCCTTTTCCCCATGCCTCAGTAGAAAACCGATATCCAAGATTGTTAATGGTGACATCGTTATAACTGCGTAGACTGACGCCACCAAAGCCAATGATGTATTCAGGGGTATTGCGCATTGATATTGCCCAGTTTCCGAATCCGTGCGTTTGCCAGTGCGCGAGCCAGCGCCGCAGGACAACTTCCGCATAGTCTATATTCGGGTACGGTCCTGCGGGGTTGAAGGTATTGGTCGCGGGATCGCCATAAATTCGGTACAGATCGTCGACATCGGAAGCCATGACCGGGCGAAGATGCAAACGATGGGTATCAATGTGCAAACTTACCTCCTGACGGGGAATATTACCGATGATGCTTCGAGGATTTCTGCCTGCCCATTGAAGCACAAATCTCCATACCGGGGAACCGGTTAGCCAGCGTTGAGAAGCATTTGAAAAATTATGCTGCCGATGATGAAAATAGGATATGTTAATTCTATGATGGATTAACGCTTTTGCTGGCTCCACGCCCAGCATTACTGAGTGAACACAGGACTGTAAATGATCGATGACATCCGCTACCTGATAGTATTTGCCAAAATTGTAGAACGAGGTTCTATCTCAGGTGGCGCCGCAGCGTTAGGCCTGACGACCGCAACAGCAAGCACACATTTATCCAGACTTGAGAAAAACCTCAATAGCGCCTTGCTGTACAGAAATACGCGGAAAATTTCTCTAACCCAGGATGGCATCAGTTTGCTGGAGACCGCCAGATCGATGCTGGAGCTGTATGAAAAGGGCGTCATTGAATTTAAACAACGCTCTATCTCTACCGTCGGCAAGCTGCGCATTTCCCTCCCTGCTGTTTTTTTAAACGGTCCATTCACCCGCCATCTGGCGAATTTTATCAAAGAAAACCCGGATATTTCCCTGAGTATTTCTTATAGTGATCTGCGCGAGGACATCATCGCCGATAGCATTGATGTCGCCTTCCGTATTGGCGAACTCCCGGACAGTTCACTCAAAGCAAGACATCTATTTGTTCTACCACGACAACTGGTGGCGTCTAAGGATTTGCTCATGCAGCACCACCCCATTAAGCATCCCGTTGAGTTGGGATCCCTGCCGTGGATTGGGTTAACAATGAGAGAGAACATTCGAGAGTTCAGGCATAAAAATGGCGAACTGGCGGTCATTAAATATGCTCCTATGGTATGCGTTGATAACATTGAAGCTGCCTATGTCCTTGCCAAACAGAACATAGGGCTTGCCGTACCTCCCCGTTTCCTCTGCGAAAATGATGTTAAACTCGGGGAGATGCATGAAGTACTTCCTGACTGGTCATTAGAGCCGCTAAAAGTTTATGCCATTTGGCCCGCCAATATATCAACCAGCAGCGCCGCCTATAAACTAATTAATTACATTTATAACGCTATGGAACAACATAAGCTTTGAACAGCTAAAATCATTGTGGGTAAAGCATATAACATGCGATAACGCATAAAAACCCGCCCATCAATAAATTAAAGATACGCATTTGTGCCCTTCCCTGAAGAAATGTTGACATTTTATCACCGAATATTGCCCAAATTGATAATGAGATATAACAGATAAAAAAGTAAATAATAATGAATAGTATTAGGGGCAGACTGGTTGATGGCTCAGAAAACAAGGTAGTTCCAGAGGTACAGGCAGCCCAGGCTTTTGGGTTGAACCATTGCATTAACACTCCCTGAACAAATCCGGGTGCATTTCCCTTTTTTAATGACCAATCAGGTTGCGATGTGGCAATTTTATAGCCCTGATACAGTATAAAAATCGAGCCGAGAACATTCAGGTATTTAAAAAATGATGGGTGCGAGGCAATGACTGTGTATAACCCAAAACTAACAAAGATAAGCAACAGGGTGAAACCCAGTGTCGCACCGGATACGAAGGCGAATGTTTTTCTAAAGCCATGCATAACACCTGAAGAGATAATGACCATATTGACTGGCCCGGGCGAAAACGACAGAGCCAGAGAATACAGAAACATAGTAGCCATCAAAACCATTTTTTCGTCCACGTTGCCAATGAAAGATATCGTTGTAGCGAGATTTATATAACAAGTTATTTCGCTATATTTAAAGACTACCCCGATATGGACGTTAGATTAAATAGCTCATTCTCTAAAGGTGTGTTTGATAATTTAGCAATTTTACAGCAGTACCTGCCCGGCTATGCGCCCAATCCCCATCGAAAAAAGCATGGCCAGCGTGCTCCAGAACGTAATTCTGCTGATAGCTCTGACAGGCGGTGCGTTACTCACCACGGAAGAGAAATAGCCAAGAGCAGCCAGTGAACAGAGAGTGGATAGGAAAATCGCGATAACAGTCAGTTTTGCTGGCGATAGCACTGCAACGATCAAGGGTAACCCCGCCCCGGCTGAAAAACTCACGGCCGAAAAAATGGCCGCCTGCAAAGGTCGCGCAGAATGAGTATCCGTTAATCCCAACTCTTCGCGGGCATGGGCCTCGAGGGCATCTTTAGCCATCAGTTGCTCTGCAACCTGGCGGGCAAGCGCAGGCTCCACTCCGCGTTGGATATAAAGAGACGTCAGCTCCCGTACCTCTCCCTGATAATCTGCGTCCAGCTCACTTTTTTCCTCGGCAAGCGCGGCGGTTTCCGTATCCGCCTGGGATGATACCGAAACATATTCCCCTGTTGCCATCGACATGGCGCCAGCAACCAGCCCGGCGACACCGGCCAGCAACACGCCCGAAGGGCTGGTATTTGCAGACGCCACGCCGAGCACCAAGCTGGCGGTTGAGACAATCCCGTCATTCGCCCCGAGTACCGCCGCCCTTAACCAACCGACGCTTTCAATGCTGTGTCGTTCAAGATGCATGCCTTTTTCCTTTTAATACGCACTCTCATCGGGATTAGCGAGAGACCAGAACCTTATCCAACAACGGGATGTTTCTTTTGACTGCGAAAGGTGAGGAAGATATGCAGCAATCCCATCGCACCATGTGCCCAGAAATAGGTTTCAATGAACACCGTCAGAAATTTATGCAAATGCAGGACCGCTTCTGCCAGCGCCGTTGACGTCCCTGGCGCGGTGTCCAGTACAAACCAGAGCCCTCCACAGAGTGCAACCGCCAACAAAGCAAGTACGCCAAGCCCCTGGATCATCGCCGCTATGCCACCGGCATGTGCTTCAAGAAGACGAAATGTCATTAGCATTTTAATGTCTTCAACTACACCGCGAAAATCAAGGGACGACCAGGCAAAATAGTAACGAAACCCGCGTTGTTTAAGCATCCATACCAGCATCACTACACCAAGAACCATCAGCGCGAATCCACAGATAACATGGAACCATGTCACGACTCCGGTCAGAGTTACGTCGCGAAGCGCCTCACTTTCGGTGAGATTAGAGCTAATGATCTGCAGCAGAATCAGGGTGGCGACAATAATATGCAGCATGCGGAAAAAAGGGGTGTCTTTGTGCGGAAGCGCATTGCGAAGTTGTTCGTTCATCATTTGGCCATTTTATAAGGGGATCGGCCACATCAGTATTGCGTCTGTTTGTTAACGCAACCTTAACGCCTTGATGTTGAAGTGCACTGAATGATGTATGAATAAAAGGCAAACCATACCGGCTATCTCAGCAGCTAATAGCATCCATGGACTTACTCGTGAAACTGATGCGCCTGTCTCCTCCGCCTTATTTCCTCGTGGAGCGACAGAAGAAGACGCTGCCTCAATGGGTAAACATTATCGTGGTTCGTTTGGCACTGGCTCATGTTGATCCTGGTGCTTCAGGCAAAGCTACCCAGACTCATCTGGGTTGGTTACCAGAAGGACCTGGTTTGCCAGAAGACTTACGTAATATGAATAAAGGCTAAACAGACCATTTTCAACCAAAAGACTTAGCCTTCAACACACGAATTAATAATCGTCCTGTTGAAGGGTCCCTCCTGTGAACGCACACAGCGTGTGCTTTAAAAACAGGCATATAGCTTTTCCTGAATAAAGGGAGAAACACAAGCAACAGAATCCCTGCGCCAAATGCAGCCAAGCCATGTAACCAGTCAATCATAGTCAAAGGTATGAGGAATAGGCAGTAGTGCAAAACACAGAATACCGTCGTGCATGTCTTCGCCCATCCAGGGACTAACACATTTGGATCCGCTTCGTAAAATTTACTCTTTCTGAGAATGTCCTCAGAGGCTATCCGCATGCCTACGAACCAGAACAAAGGCAGGTACGTCGCTGAAAATAGAGACAGCACAATAATATTCCAATCAGACACTCGCGCACTTCCTTATTCATTGCTTCCCTGGATAAAAATCATTAGCGCGAATATATCATTTTAACGATATAACCCACGCTATAGACGGCTTTATTTCATCTGGCATAATACACTACGATGAGAAACATACCGAGCAATCTTATGCAAAGTCAAGATTAAAAAGGGACGCACGTTCGGGAGTGTTCAGGAACAAAGGCGAATTATTACGTATTATCAACGTCAGATGGTGCCTCTCTGCCACCGATGCGGCATTCGGTCAGCCGTAGCCGCGTACAATTCATTATTTATTCAAGGTTCAATGCGTAGAGTGATGCACTGAAATTTTTCAATAAAAAATCAACGTATAAACGGATTTTTGGTAACTGTTGACGGTTTGCAAAGGTCAATATATGCACTGGCTTAGCTAATGGTTGAAATTCAGACATCAGAGGCAGCAGTCGGCCATGTTGCAAATCTTCAGCCAACAGGATCTCGGGTTGCATAATAATTCCCAATCCATTCAATGCTGCCCTTCGCAATGCTTCCCCATTGTTACAGGTCATCGTGATGTTTACCGGAGCTCTGACAGGTTTGCCTTCCCTCTGAAGTGTCCATTCATTCGCTGCAATGGGATGGGCAAACCCAAGACATCGATGATGGCATAACTCTTCAGGTGTTATGGGTTCCCCTGCCCGTTTTATATAGGCCGGAGATGCACACATGACTGAGCGATATGGCGCTATCGGACGGGCAACAAGTGTATTAACATGCAGGAGCTCACCAATCTTAATCATGACATCTAAACCTTCATCTGCCATATCCATCGATTTATCGCTCAGCACCAGGTCTACTGCCATATCAGTCCATTCAATAAGAAACTGAGCAGTAACAGGCGAAAGCGCATGGACACCAAAGGAGACTGGGCAACCTACTCTCAGTTTTCCACGTGGCTTCTGGTGAAGAGCAAATGCCTGTGACTCGCTATCTTCAATATCAGCTAATATCCGGCGGCAACTCTGATAATAACCCTGACCAAAATCGGTCAGACTTTGCCGACGCGTTGTGCGATTAAGTAAGCGAACGCCGAGATGTTCCTCTAACGCTTTGATATGCAGCCCAACCATGGTTCCGCTGATTCGCATCTCTTCAGCAACAGCGCTAAAGCTGCCCCTGTCCACGACGCGGACAAACACCGCCATACTTTCCAGTTTATTCACTATTATCAAGCCTGGCTTGTTAAAGATAAAAACATAACGCTGTTTATCAAATTTCACCAGCGGGTTTTAATCTGTTTTCACTTAGTGCAGGAGGGTTAAAAATGATTACCAATACAGAGCTCCGTGAGCGAGGAATGAGATTGTTTAATGAGCTGTATGGAAATGGCGCAGGAGAAGAACTACGAAAAGACATGGCCGATTTGTGCCCTGATTTTACTGATATCTCGATCGAATGGGCTATGGGAGGCATCCTTGCACGCCCGGGGCTGGATGCTAAAACGCGGGAGCTGGTTGTCATTGCTTCCTGCGTCACTCTGGGTCATACGGTTCCACAATTGAGGGCACACGCTCAGGCAGCGCTAAATGCAGGGGCAACCAGAGAAGAAATCATCGAGGTTGTCCTGCAATTACTGTTTTATGCAGGAGGCGCCGCGGTGCGCAATGCACTCGTCAATATACGCGATATTATAAATGCTGAGTTAAACGTCGAAGCGAAAATGTCCTGAAGACAATCGCTGTTTGCCATTCTAGCCATCCCATTTGACAAGCGTGCTGGCTCGGGTCATTGCCTGGCGCGTTTTTTGGATTGTCTGCAGCACATTCCTAACCAGGCGTCACTGATTAAGGGAATGGGATGGCTAACTCGATTTCAGAGACGGTATCTCATCACTACATACTGTCAAGCGGGGAGGCAGAATCTGTCTTCGTCCAGTGCTAAAAATCCCACGCTATTAAAGGGATTTGTCTAAACGGTAGAATTTAAATCAACAACATACATGGCCATTTAATGATGCAAGTGATACTTGTTCGACACGCGGAAACAGAGTGGAATATAAAAGGAATAATTCAGGGACAGAGTGACAGTGCGTTAACCCCCCGCGGGGAGCGCCAAACATCAGCTTTACTTGCCGCGTTTGCAGCGAGTGATTACCGGGTAGACTACGTTTACACGTCTCCGCTTGGTCGTGCCTGGCAAATGGGACAGCGCCTGGCTGACCATTTTCGTTGCCCATTGATAGCTGAGCCGGCCCTCAAAGAACAGGCCTTTGGCCAGTTCGAAGGTATGTTAACGTCACAACTCATGCAACAACGTCCCCACGATGCGCATGCGTTATTCACACATGATGCCGAGTATTGCCCGCCAGAGGGAGAGTCATTAGCACAAGCAACCCGACGAGTAACAGGTTTCATACACAACCTACACGAAACCACAGAACATCAGCGCATCTGTATTGTCACGCACGGGCAAGTCAGCCAGGGCGTGCTGGCGGTGCTTAAAGAAGGGACTATTGATAATTTTTCGCGGTACGCTCACCCTAATGCAAGTTACTCGGTGTTCGATTTCCGGGATGGGAAATGCCTGGCAATCAGATGGGGAATTGCCACACACCTGCTTCAACTCGAACGCCAGAACGCTTAATTTCATATGCCCCTCTGCGGCAAACAAGTGATACCCTGGAAGGTATGAACCCGCTTCAGGAATGCTTATGAAACCAACCCTTAATCAGTTGATTAACTTTTGCACTGTTGCTGAAACCGGAAACATTGGCAAAGCCGCCAGTCAACTTAATATTTCGCAGCCTCCCTTAAGCCGGCAAATAGCCCAGTTGGAAACTATCCTCGGTGCAAAGCTATTTAACCGGGCCGCAAAAGGGGTCAGTTTAACCCTTGCCGGGGAGCAATTTCTGCTGGACTGTCGCGCGATGCTGGCAATGCTGGAGCAGGCCTGTAATAACGTACGGGCAATAGAATCAGGGCAGAAAGGGGTTCTGAAATTAGGCGCAACAATGTATGCCAGCTATAGCGTTGTGCCGCATGTTGCGATGCAGCACAGGAATACCTGTTCCGACGTGGAATTGCATTTTCAGGAGAGGGTCCCCTCTGATTTACACGCCGCATTACAGGATGGCAGATTGGACGCGGCAATCAGCTTCTCCGAGACGGCCACGCCGGGGATTCATTCACTGGTGCTCTTGCGTGAGCCGCTCATTGCCGCCCTTCCTGCCAACCACCCCCAGGTTCAACACGAGCATTTCAGGCTTGAATCACTCTGTGATGACCCGTTCATCACGGTTCCGCGCGAGAGCGCGCCGATGCTCTATGATTCCATCCTTCATCAGTGCCTCAAAGCTGGATTTAGTCCGCAAATAGGTCTGGAAGCCTCCGTGCAGCAGACTGTGATGAATTTTGTGGCCCATGGTGTTGGTGTCGCGCTTATTCCCGCCAGTATGGAGAATGCTCAATTACGCGGTGTGGTTTACCGGAAGCTGGAAAATCCGAATATGGTGGAGAATATGCTGATGTGGTCGGCAAAGAACACTAATCCGGCTTTACCGGGTTTTGTGAACCTGTGCCGCAGTATCAGGGATAAACTGGATGCGGCACAGTCCGGACGGATTAACGATTAACTTTTACTGATGATGATTTCGATCACGTTAGGCTTGCCACTCGCCAGTGCGGCCTCAACGGCCGGGCCGATATCGCCGGCACGGATAACTTTTCGGGTCTCCAGCCCCATCGATGCACCCAGTGCCTGATAATCCACTGCCGGATTAACCAAATCCATTGCGATGAAGCGATCTGTTTGGGCCGACGTATAATCCGCCTGTGAACGCATGAAGTTTTTCAATACGTTATATTCCGTGTTATTCATGACAATAAAGGTGACTGGCAGTTTTTCGTGTGCGGCCGTCCAGAGAGCCTGAGGGGAGTACATCGCCGCGCCGTCTCCCACAAAACACACCACAGGCGCTTTTCCCAAACCGAGTGAATAGCCCACCGCCGCGGGCATCCCCCATCCCAGGCCACCGCCGCGTAAAAAGGCATATTGATCCGCGCGGTGACTGTTGAGAGACTTGCGAAGCGAGCCGCTGGTGGCAATCGCCTCGTCAACAATGGCCACATCTGGTCCGATCGCCCTTGCTGCCTCAAACGCCGCCACCAGCGGCGTAATTACCGTAGCAGATTGTTGTTCCTGAACCTGCTCGAGCAGACTTTCTTTGCTCAATTTAAACTCATAAACCGCCTTTTCAAAACGGCGTTGATAATCACGGCGATGGTTTGCCGTGGCTTTCTCCAGTTCAGGTAGTAGCACCTTTAACGATGATTTAATATCGCCAACCACTGAGAGTTCACTACTGTAGGTGCGTCCCAGGTCGCCTGCATCAGCTGAAAACTGGAACACTTTACACTGGTCCGGCACTGCCTGACCTTCGGTATAAAGAATAGTGATAAGCGACTTACCGCCAAGGGCAAAAATAGCATCGTACTGGCTTAACGCTCGGTTAATTTCCGTCGCTTTCGTGGACAGATTGCCCCGCCAGAGAGGGTGTGCTGTTGGGTAGGGGATCCGGTTCGGCCATGTTGAACCGTACACGTCAGCGGCAAGCATCTCAGCAAGAGCAACAACCTCATTGGCCGCTTCACTTTGATAGATTTCGTCGCCGGCAATCAGTGCGACGCTACCCGGAGTAAATGCCGCCAGCTTACTCGCCAGCAAAGGTAACGAACCCGCAACTGCATTGCGGTCGATAGTAGAAGGCGCGCCGATGCCGATAGCACTCATCGCCTCCATCACATCCATCGGAAGCGACAGGAAAACGGAGCCTTTCGGTGCAGCGTCAGAATCGTGGAAGGCCCGACGAACTAATACCGGTAGCTGATCAACGTGGGTAACCTCCTGCGACCATTTCGCGAACGTTTTACCCATACCGACCAGATCACCCAACAATAATGGGTCGGTTGTCGTGTGGCGTGAATCCTGCTGCCCCGCCGTCACCACCAGAGGTGTCTGTGAGCATTTTGCATTCAACAGATTTCCCATGCCGTGGCCTAAACCACCGGCGGTATGCAGATTCAGAAAGCCTGGTTTTTTTGCTGCCTGCGCATAACCGTCCGCCATGGCGACTGCACTCGCTTCCTGCAGAGCTAACACGTAGTGAATTGACGGTTTTCTTAACAGTGCATCCATAAACGGCAGTTCGGTGGTACCCGGATTACCAAACACATATTCCACCCCTTCACTTTCCAGAACTTCTAACAATACATCACCGCCGCGGCGTGCATTGGCATTCTGGACTTTAGTTATTGCATTACTCATAGACTGATCACCTCTGTCTGCGTATTCCTTCGCCCTGTCTGGCGGGTGATTCAATCTTAATAACAGGCATAACACCCTTTCCAATACTATATTGATGCCCAGCCATACCCTTTTAGGTATGGGAAGTCATGCGCTGTCCGCCAGGAGATGTAACGTGTTCTGCGTCGAAGCGCTGGCTCCACGCTCCGTTTGCACAGGACCTGTTTTTATAAATGGCGGGCAATATTTAGTGGGATGGATACAGCGATGATGAGACGTATGAAAGAACTGAAAAACAAAAATAAGCACCTTAAAAAGGTACGATGAAGACTGGCTGAAGCCTGAAATTATTTACCAATGGATTATATTTACCTTATAAAAAATTGGAGGACGCTATTACTATCTATGCTGAAAATATCACTTTGTTTCACTTTTGCGTCATCCAGACATCATGATACTGCCCAGGCAACCCGCCTGGGCTGAAAGCATATGTTTCTTCTGTCAAGAAAAAGGGTTCTGAATGATCTCACCTTTTATCATGCAATTAATAATATGCTGAATCACAAGACTGGGCTTGGTCGCATCATCCGCTAATGACTCAAAATAACTATGACCAATGAGGCTATCAGCAGGTTGATTGACACTCCCGCAATTAATTACCGTCACATTATTAGGAATACGTGTCATATAGGCAGGCCCTAAACTCCCTAATCGTGGTAATGCGTTAAAATTGACTATTTTGCTTGCTTTAAGAGCAAGATCATCTCTCGCATGATAGAGAATTACATCACGAGTGACCTCGCAAATTACTTCGGCTGGTTCATTAGTTTCCAGTGCGTTACTTTCCAGATCGGGTGCAACCATGAAACTAAAATCAAATAAACGCCTCCGTTCTACTGAAGACTGATACCAGTTATTCAGCGTCGCGCATAGCACCCGATTCCCCATCGAATGCGCCAGCAGATTTATACTTTTACAGGCTGTTTTACGCCCTCTTCCCCAGTCAACAATCCTTTGAATAACACGTGAAAATGAACTTCCGCTATCGTTTGCTGCATCACGATCATCATAATAACGTTGGATGATTCCTTTCTCGCCACAACAGGGCCAGATTAAAGGGATAACCATGATTTTAAAGGGGGCAAGGGTATCACAGAGATTTTGCACTAACTGAGCGGCCGTGAAGACGTCCTCGGGCAAGTTCCTGAATCCATGCAGATAGAACAAAATTGATTTAACTTGTGATGTCTCTATTGCCTGCAGAAAATTATCGCTTCCCAACTCGATGTCCTTGTTGTTTAATCTATCCCGCTGGCAATAATATACCGAGGCTGAAGGCGTATTATCTAACAGATCAAATATAAAATCGCGTCCTGGGGTTGTAACAAATGATCCTTGCGGAGAACGATTGGTTATAAATAACATACACACCTCCAGAAACCAGTTAGTTTATCTCATCCCCATAAGGATGTATGACCCTGGTTGTTAATTGTTTGGCAAATTCAACATGCCAGTTTGCCCATAAACGGTTCTTATCGTCTGGTTCAATAGCCAGCCAGTTTCTTTCACCGATTAAGTAACCACCATCTGATGCGATGGGTAACATAGTTGCCGTTATACCTGAGTCGATAATGTCGACTTTATCAGCATTACATTCCAGCATATAACGAGCGATAGCCGGCGGGGCAGGATGAACAACACCGGTAGAGATCAGTTGGTTTACTCTCGTAGCAAAACCTGAATTAGGATAGCGTGAGGATTCAATGACGGCACTTGCAGCAACATGCACGTCTCCAGAAAGGATGGTGACACGACTTTTGTGAACCCGGGAAAAATCAAGTAAATTGTGCACCAGGCGAATCCTTTCCCCCCGGTGAGCTTCATCCCGCCAGTGATCACGTAAATCATCTTCCAGTTCATTTCGTCCAGGTAGAACTTTGAGTAATTTGGCAAGATTGTTCAGATTAAGATAGGCCACAGGAATACTGGATTGCAGCAACACATGACCATTTTCGGGAAGAGCATTAAGATACTGATAAAATAATGTCCAGTTGTACTCCGACATAATTTGCATCGGTTCCGGCTGTCGCTCTTTGCGCAAATCTGCCACCAGAATAGATATTTTTCCAATGGAAGAAAAACCAAGATTGTAGTTTGTACATCCAGGTATCGCTGATGGGTGTTTCTCATCACTCGTCGCAGCTAACTGTAGTTGGAACACGCGGAAATATTGCTCTGCCAAGGCAAATATCCCCTGATAAATGTAACTATTATGTAATTTTGTTGGATAGGACCCCCAACCATCAAAAATATCATGGTCGTCCCACATCATAATGCTTGGGATTGCCGACATGGCATTTGTTATTTCGGATGAACTCCAGGCGTTAAAATAAATATTACATAAAAATAAATCTAGTTCTTCTTTCATCATTTTCGTGAAGGGCTTATGCCAGCGATCAAGAGCAAAGCTGACATTCCACTCAAAAATTGACTTAACTTGCTGCCATAACCCATCAGTATATACCTGATCGCCACCCATAATAAGAATATGATAGGGTCTTGATTGATGTGTGGTGTAAAGATCATTCCAACGATCTGTGATATAACCAACATCTTTCATCTTTTTAGCATCTGAAAAGCCATTACATGATACATAAGCAATAGCCGGGCTTTGCCCTACCGCGGGTAGCCCAAACTGCCATTTATTATTTTCGATTTTATAGTTAATTGTTTGCGGCACATCTAATAATGGGATATTAAAATCCAGCCTTATTACATCCCAAATAGGATTGCAAAATGGCACACTAGCTATTTTCACAACCTGCTCAACCACACCATGACTCAGTGAGCAATCAATTTCGTTGTAATCTTTGGGCACAACAATAAGTGCAGAAACATGAAAATAATTAACATTCACTTTTCTGAGACTCAATACTGGACCGAGAATGATATTCATAATTCCCCCACTCGTGGTTAGATAGAAAAATCGACCCTTAACACTTCCCCCGAAGTTATTTTTATCGCTTGTGAAACAAGCAAATTTAAACCATCAAAAACCTCAAGCAAATAAATACCCGGTGAAATATCAATTACGCCCCAGCAACCTGCAATAAAATCCTTCTCATTGATGGTGTTTATTCCTTTTTTTATAGAAACTTTAATTAGTTTTGTTGATGATGAATTAGTAACGCAAATATTAACAGCACCTGACAATAGCATCCCATCCAATTTTTCTTGCTGGTTATTTCCATTTTGTACTGGTGTACTTTTACTGCTCTCTTTCTGGTTTGCTTTAAGCATTGCTCCTAGCTGGTTCAAACTATCACCAAACTGCATTGACCATTCATCCGTTTCACGCTTCTGAAAATCATCTACTGATTGAATAAATTCCTTTACCAGTTGAAGAGCATTTTTGTAACATGTGTTAAAATCATGTTCATTCAAACAATTGTTAGATATCCATTTTGATGTGAAATCGCTATGGCTCATTTCAATGTCGTGCACTGTCTTAATATATCTAACCCAACCACTCGTCCAACCGAACACCTTGTCAATTAAAAGGAAAACTATGGATAGTGCGAATAAACCAAAGGCTAGCTGGCTAAAAAAGAACTGTTTTTCTGCATCTCCCTGATAATAATTAACCACTACCGTTTGTATAAATGTGGCTAATATCACCAGAATGAACACTATAATTAGCAATGAAAATGCCGCTCTTCTTTTCCTGGTAATACCTCGCCAATACCATAGGCAAAGTCCTTCTTTGTATCCATTTGCATAACGATATAATTCTTCAACCTTTTGTGCTGGTGTCAGTGCGTTGATATTTGCCAGCGGATAGATATTTTTAACACAGGCAGCATATGACATATTCTTTTTCCTTACAGAAAAGAAAAGGATCACAGCACAACCTACAAAAATGTGAACCTGTAGAATGAGACGGTGTAAAAAATAATAAGCAGGACGTTCTGTCAACGCAAAATAATAGGCAGCAATTGCCCCGAAGCACCTCATAGTTAAGTGCACACTGCGACAGCTTTAAATAATCACTCCCAGTTACAATAAAGAGTGTTAATTCTCTCCCGGAGAATATCAAGTTCTCTGGAAATTAAAATTTTAATTCTACGTTTATTGCTGGACGTGGTTGAAAATGATGAATAATTACTTCAGGCAGCATTAAAAAGACCTGATAATTGTGGTCGGGAGATTCTGGGTAGACACTTTTCAGTCCTCCCCCCTTAAATCGCCGCCATAGCGTTGCCGGTCGTTACAGCGAGTAGCCAGGTACCCTGAATGAAAAGTCGAAAAAAAACCGGGCATCGCGCCCGGTTATCGTATCAGCCCGAAATGGCCCTACGCATTCAACCCACGATTTTCCAGCATCGGCTCAATCTGTGGATCGTGCCCGCGCCACTGGCGATAAAGTTCAGCTAAATCAGTGCTATTGCCACGCGACAGAATCGCTTCCCGGAAGCGCTGACCGTTCTCACGGGTCAAACCGCCCTGCTCCACGAACCACTGATAGCCGTCGTCGGCCAGCATCTGGGTCCACAGATAGGCGTAATAGCCTGCCGCATAGCCGCCGCCAAAGATATGGGAGAAATAGCTGCTGCGATAGCGCGGCGGAACGGCCGCCAGATCCAGGTGTTCTTCCTGCATTATCTTCCGCTCAAACCCATCCACGTCCTCCGGTATTGCCGAGGTCGACAGGCTATGCCAGCGCATATCGAGCAACGCAGCAGCCAACAGCTCGCTCATGTCGTACCCTTTATTGAAGGTTGCCGCACGCAACATATTGTCGCGTAGCGCCTCCGGCATCGGCTCCCCGGACTGGTAGTGCTTCGCGTAGTGGGCAAACACCTGCGGCTGGCTGGCCCAGTGTTCGAAGATCTGCGAAGGAAATTCGACAAAATCGCGCGGGGTATTGGTTCCGGAGAGACTGGCGTAACGCTGGCTGGCGAACAGCCCATGCAGGGTATGGCCAAACTCATGGAACAGAGTGATCACCTCATCCCACGACAACAGCGCGCTCTGCCCTGCCTGCGGCCGGGCGTAGTTGCAGACATTGTAGATAACCGGTCGCTGCTCCCGCAGGGTAGACTGTTCGACAAACACATCCATCCAGGCGCCGCCGCTTTTTGAGTCGCGTGCGTAGTAGTCACCGTAAAACAGCGCCATCCCTTCGCCGTTGTGATCGAAGATCTCCCAGACCCGAACATCCGGGTGATAGACGGGGATATCGAAGCGCTCGACAAAGCGGAGGCCAAAGAGCTGCGTGGCCGTCCAGAAGACGCCATCCTGCAGCACGCGCTCGAGAGCAAAATAGGGTTTAAGCTGCGCATCATCAATGGCAAAGGCAGCTCGCCGCACCTGTTCGCTGTAATAGAGCCAGTCCCATGCTGCGGCGTGAAACGTCCCGCCCTCGTTGTCAATCACCTGCTGGATGTCAGCCAGCTCTCGTTCCGCCCGCGCCCGCGCTGCCGGCGCGATCCGGCGCATAAAAGTTAATGCCTCCGCCGGAGAGGCTGCCATTTGATCGGTCAGCGCCCAGCTGGCGTAATCGGCCGCGCCCAGCAGTTCCCCCTGCTGCGCGCGGATCGCCGCCAGTCGCAGCACCAGGCGACGTGTATCATGCTCATCGCCCTGCTGATTGCGCGTCCAGCCGGCGGCAAAGAGATTCTCCCGTGTCTGTCGGTCGCGCAAAGAGAGCAGCGGCGGCTGCTGGGTGGTATTGGTCAGCGTCAGCAGCCAGCGGTCACTGAGCCCTTTTTCCCGCGCCGCGTCGGCGGCCGCCGCTATCTCCTCATCCGCCAGGCCATCCAGTTGATGTCGGTAATCAACCACCAGTCCACCGTTTTTGGCCGCCCCCAGCAACCGCTGCTGGAACTGACTTTGCAGGGTCGCCGCTTCGGTGTTCAGCGTGCGTAGCACCGCCTTCTGCGCCGGCGCCAGCGTCGCCCCGGCATGGACAAAACGTTGCCAGTTAAGGGTCAGGAGACGATGAGATTCGCTGTCTAACGTCAGCGCGTCACGCTGCTCATAGACGCTGTTCACTCGCTGAAATAAGGCCTCGTTAAGCCAGATGTCATTCCCCAGCTCGGCGAGCTCAGCAGAAAATTCTTCATCCAGAGACTGGATGAACGGGTTGGTGTGGGCGCCAGCCATGGCGAAAAAGACCCGCGTCACTCGAGCCAGCAGCTGTCCGCTCTGTTCAAGGGCCTCAAGCGTGTTGGCAAAATTCGCCGGCTCCGGGTTGTCGATTATCGCGCGGATCTCCGCGCGCTGCTGCCGGACACCCTCATCAAACGCCGGGCGATAGTGGCAGTCCTGGATGAGATCAAACGGGGGTGCCTGGTAAGGCAGCAAACTGACGCTAAAAAAGGGATTTTGTTCAGACATCTTTCTCTCCTGCACAGGCTAATCCTGTAAGATTAGGCTTCTCCTTAAGGGGTCGCAATGATTTCCGTTACCGGTCGCCGTCTGTGCGTGCTATGGTATGAAAACACAAAAAGCGTTGAGGAACAGTAAGATGATTATCATGGTTACCGGTGCCACCGCCGGTTTTGGTGAAAGTATTACTCGCCGTTTCGTCGCTAACGGCCATAAAGTGATTGCCACCGGACGTCGTGAAGAGCGCCTGAAGACGCTGAAAGACGACCTCGGTGACAACCTTTATATCGCCCAGCTTGACGTCCGCAACCGCGCCGCCATTGAGACGCTGATTGCCGATCTGCCCGCCGAGTGGCAGGCGATTGACGTCCTGGTGAATAACGCCGGTCTGGCGCTGGGTCTGGAGCCGGCGCACCGCGCCAGCGTTGAAGACTGGGAAGATATGATCGACACCAATAATAAAGGGCTGGTGTACATGACCCGCGCGGTCCTGCCGGGTATGGTGGAGCGCAATCGCGGGCATATCATTAACATCGGCTCCACGGCAGGTAGCTGGCCTTATGCCGGGGGCAACGTCTATGGGGCGACCAAAGCCTTCGTCCGTCAGTTCAGTCTGAATCTACGCACCGACCTGCACGGCACCGCCGTGCGCGTCACCGACATCGAGCCGGGTCTGGTGGGTGGCACCGAGTTTTCCAACGTCCGCTTTAAAGGTGATGACGCCAAGGCCGGGAAAACTTATGAGAACACCGAAGCCCTGACGCCGGAAGATGTGACCGAGGCGGTCTGGTGGGTGGCCACCCTGCCGAAGCACGTCAACATCAACACCCTGGAGATGATGCCGGTGAGCCAGAGTTTTGCCGGACTCAGCGTTCACCGCCAGGGCTAACCGTCAGCCACCCGGCCTGCGGGCCGGGTATGGGCGGAACCGCAAAAAACGCGTAAAATAGTGCGCATAATCCCTTAAAAAGTAATCATCAATGGCCGCAGAATCGCAACTGAACCCGACGCAACCTGTCAATCAGCAAATTTATCGCATCCTCCGCCGGGATATCGTTCACTGCCTGATCCCGCCTGGCACACCGCTGTCCGAGAAAGAAGTCTCCGTGCGTTTCGATGTGTCGCGTCAGCCGGTGCGCGAGGCCTTCATCAAGCTGGCGGAAAATGGGCTTATCCAGATACGTCCCCAGCGCGGCAGCTACGTCAATAAAATTTCCTTGTCGCAGGTGCGCAATGGTTGCTTTGTCCGCCAGGCGATTGAGTGCGCGGTGGTCCGCCGCGCCGCCGGCATGATTAACGATGAGCAGGTTTATCAGCTGGAGCAGAATCTCCATCAGCAGCGTATTGCCGTCGACAGACAACAATCAAACGACTTTTTCCTGCTTGATGATGAGTTTCACCAGAAGCTGTCGATCATTGCCGATTGTCAGTTGGCGTGGGATACGGTGGAAAATATTAAAGCCGCCATCGACCGCGTGCGCTACATGAGCCTGGACCATATCACCTCACCGGAGATGCTCCTGCGTCAGCACCATGAGATTTTCACCGCGCTGGAAAAACGCGACGCGGAGGCAGTAGAGCAGGCAATGAATGTCCATCTGCATGAAATCAGCGAGTCCGTGTTACTGATCCGCCAGGAGAACCGCGACTGGTTTAGCGAAGATTAATGGTCAGACGGCTGCCCAGCGTGGCTGACGCAGCCGTCGTCATGAGGGGATTAACGGACGACCAGCACCGGCGTTTTGGCGTAGCGCAGAATCGACTCGGCGTTGGAGCCCAGCAGATGGGTGGAGATGCCCGGTTTGCGGGATCCAACCACTATCACATCGAACTCTTCGTTATTACTGATAGCCAGAATTTCGTCGCGCACGTTACCAAAGACCACCCGGGTATGGATCCGCGACATCGGAATGTCGAACAGTCGCGCCACCTCGCGCATCTTTTTCTCCGACTCTTCTTTCATATAGGCTTCAAATTTACGAATATCCGCCGTAAAGCCTCGTAAGAGTGAACGACTGCTGTTCGGCAGAACGTTGAGCAATGTGATCTCACCGTTTTCTGCAGTGGCGAGGAATTCCGCGTGACGCACAGCTTTATCGCTTAAATCCATTTCAAAGACATCAACAGGCAATAAAATTTTTTTATACATGGCCCGTACTCCTTTTCCAGAGAAAGTTCTTTTTCAATGACTTAACTATGCCATTATGGCAGTAAATTACCAGCCATTATTCGGAAAAATAACAGCTAATTATCTTTAGTAAATCAGGGAAATATAGAGTTATGTATAGACATTGCGTTCGATCATCTTTTCAGCGCGCTAAAACCGATCGACAGCAAAAAAAGAAATATCAGCAGAAGGTGGCAGAGATAACAAAATAGCCGGTGTCGACGACGAGGCCGACACCGGAAGCAGATTATTGCTCGGCAGCCCACGCGGCGACAGTGGCTTTGGCCCCCAGCCGCTGCAGCGCCAGATAGGCGCGGGTCACCGCCGAGACGAAACGGGGCTCCTGCGGCAACGCCAGGCCGAAGATCGCCTCAATACCCAGCAGCGCTTTCACCCGAGCTTCACCCTCGGCGCTGGCCGCCACCGCCTGTTGGATAACCGGCAACAGCGGATCGCAAATCTCAATCGGCTGGCCGGCATCGTCAACGCCGCCCACATAGCGCATCCAGCCCGCCACACCGAGCGCCAGCAGCGTGAAATCTTGCTGGTGCGCCAGATGCCAGCGTACGGAGTCCAGCATGCGCTGCGGCAACTTCTGGCTGCCGTCCATGGCTATCTGCCAGGTACGGTGCTTCAGCGCCGGATTGCAGTAGCGGTCAATCAGCAGACTGGCGTAGCGCGGTAGATCCACCCCCTGCACTTTCAGCGTCGGCGCCTGTTCGTCCAGCATCAGCGCCAGCGCCGCGCGGCGGTAGTTATCATCCTGCATACAGTCGTTGATGTGCTGATAACCGGCCAGATAGCCCAGGTACGCCAGGAACGAGTGGCTACCGTTGAGCATCCTCAGCTTCATCTCTTCAAAAGGCACCACATCGGCGACCAGTTCCGCTCCCGCTTTTTCCCACTGCGGACGTCCGGCAACAAAGTTATCCTCAATCACCCACTGCCGGAAAGGTTCGCAGGCCACCCCGGCCGGGTCGCGCACGCCGGTCAGTTGTTCAATTTTATCGAGGGTTTCCGCGGTAACGGCCGGGACAATGCGGTCCACCATGGTCGATGGGAAGGTGACGTTCTGTTCAATCCAGGCCGCCAGCTCCGCGTCCAGCGCCCGGGCGTAGGCGCAGACGACATTGCGCATCACGTGACCGTTTTCCGGCATGTTGTCGCAGGACATCACGGTAAAAGCCGGCAAGCCTGCCGCCCGACGGCGAGCCAGAGCCTCCACCACCACGCCCGGCGCCGATTTTAGCTGGCGCGGGTTGTGCAGATCGGCGACGATCAGCGGGTGATCGAGCTGCAGCTCGCCGCTGGCCGGCGAATGACAATAACCTTTCTCGGTAATGGTCAGGGAGACAATGGCTACCTGAGGCTCACACATCGCCGCCAGCACCGCTTCGAGGCCATCAACCTGGGCGTGCAGCGCCTGCTTCACCACCCCAACCACGCGTGCGGTCCAGGCGTCGGCGGACATTTCGGCCACAGTGTACAGCCGATCCTGCTGGCGGAGGTCGGCGATCTGCTGCTCGCCGCCGATGAGATTGACTTCGGTATAGCCCCAGTCGCTGCCATGTTCACTGGCAAGAATATCGGCATATACCGCCTGATGGGCGCGGTGGAATGCGCCAAAACCAAGGTGCACGATACGGGGGATCAGCGCGCTGCGATCGTAGCCTGGCAGCATGGCGTTGGCGGTTAAAAGGGTGTTTTCCATGATGACTCTCGTTGTTATGTGTCTCATCAACCATTCTCGGGGAGAACTCTCGAGGAGAATGCCTTTGTGTCTCAACCATCGCACGCAATTGGTATAACATCTTTGATTTCTGTCAACTACCATACAAGAAGATATGATCGGTTCGCTGCCGGGAGTGAACCGTCACAAAATCATCGCTGATGGAATGGGAAACAGTCGCCGCGAGGAAATAAAAGAAGTCGACGAATGACACACCGGCCACGCGTCCCTGCGGGCCTGTCATTTAACCGGGAGTCCGGTCTGGCGGTTAGTCGATACGGGTTTTAACGATAAAGAAGTAGCACAACGCCCCGGTGAAGGTCACGCCGGCGGCGATCACCAGCGCCAGATTAAAAGAATGAGTGGTATCCACCACCCACCCGGTGACGATCGGCGCAAAGGAGGCAAACACAAAGCTGCCAAAGTTCTGGATCGCTGCCACCGAAGCCACTTTATGCTCTGCCACCAATACCTGCACCAGCCCCCAGGCCGACGTCCCGGCAAAATGGACGCAAAACAGCGCCATGGAGATAAAAGCCACCGCCTGGGTCGGCGTGGAGGATTGCACCACCAGCAGGGTGCCCAGGGCCGACAGCACCAGACCGATCACGATCGCCGTTTTCCGGGTTTTCGCCAGATCGTAACCTCTGCGCGCCAGAGCATCGACCACCAGGCCATTGACCCACATCCCCACCGCCGCCGCAAGGAACGGGATCGCCGCCACCCAGCCGGTACGGGCCAGACTTAACCCCTGCTGCGCCTGCAAATAGCCGGGCAACCAGGCGATATACAGCCAGCCGGTGTAGTTCACACCGGAAAAGCCCAGAATCATCCCCCAGGTGGTGCGCCGTTTAAACAGAGCCAGCCATTCGCTAAATTTCAGCGCCGGGCGGGCCACCTCCTCGCTGGCCAGATACTGCTGCTCCTCTTCCTGCAGGGTGAAGTGCCGGCGATTTCGGTAGCCCACATACCAGCACAGACCGACCAGGATACCGGCTAAGCCAATCACCACAAACATCGTTCGCCAGCCCCAGGCCAGTTGCATAATAACCAGAGCCGGTGGCGCAATGGCCTGCCCCAGCACCGTCGAGGAGTTAAATATCCCCACCGCCGTACCGCGCTCTCTTTGCGCATACCAGTCATTGATTGATTTCACACCGGCGGGCATAAATGGCGCTTCACCAATCCCGAGGCCAATGCGCAGCAGAATAAAATGCGAGAACGAATTGACCATCCCGGTCAGGGCCTGCATTGCGGACCAGAAAATCAGTCCGGCGCCGAGCACAATGCGCGGTCCAACGCGATCCAGCAATATTCCCGACGGCAATTGTGCGAAGCCGTAGGAGAGCGAAAAGGCGGAGAGCAGCACCCCAAACTCGGTGGCGCTGAGTCCCAGGTCGGCGCGTATCGCCTCCCCGGCGACGCTCAGCGAAGAGCGGTCAAGAAAGTTGACGATACCGGCGATAAACAGCAGCGTCAGGGTGATCTTCTGCACCCGACGGATACGCAGCGGCGTCGCCCCCGTCCGGGCGGCAAGTGTCTCGATAGCCATCGTTGTTCCTTACAGAGTCATAACAAAAGAGAATGTCTGATAAGTAAGGCAACAGGTCGACTACCATACAAGAATTAAGGTTTAAAAAAGTGGCAGCGATCACACAAGGCGAGCTCAGGCCCGCCCCCAGCCCGCTACGATGATCAGCATGCCGCACAGGGCGATGATCGCCCCGGCCCAGTCGTAATGGCTGAGCTTGACGCCATCCACGACCCGCAGCCAGAGCAAGGCGGTACAGACGTACACCCCACCGTAGGCGGCATAGACCCGCCCGCTGGCGGCAGGATGGAGCGTCAGGAGCCAGACGAACAGCGCCAGCGCCAGGCCGGTGGGGATCAACAGCAGCGGCGTGGCCCCGCGCTTTAACCATAGCCACGGCAGATAGCAGCCGATGATTTCGCACAGGGCGGTGGCAAAGAACAGGAGCGTTGTTTTGAGCATTAAAAGATTCGTAAATGAGACAAAGCGTTGAACCATTCTACGCGATAATGGCTTCTGCCCCACGCTGTTTTGTCGGCTATGCCCGGCAAAAGAGCTGTAGTAAACTTAGCCTGAGGGTTAACCCATCACTTAAAGGAAATCGTGATGAACATGACACTGAACAAACGCTGGTGCCTGACCGCCATTCTGGCGTTGAGCGCCGTGGTCTATACCTCCAGCTCCTTCGCCGCCACCGACCGGCTGGTGATTGAATCTGGCGACAGCGCGCAAAGCCGTCAGCAGGCGTCGATGGAAAAAGAGCAATGGAACGACACCCGCAGCCTGCGCCAGAAGGTCAATAAGCGGGCGGAAAAAGAGTGGGACAAAACCGATGTCGCCTTCGACGCGCAGGATAACTGCCAGAAGAGCGCCAACGTCAATGCCTACTGGGAGCCGAACACCCTGCGCTGCCTTGACCGCCGCACCGGCCGGGCAATCAATCCCTGATCCGCTTCCTGTCAACGCTGGCGCCTGCGGGCGCCGCCTTTCATAACGCGCTGTTCAGCTTTAACCACAGGATTACCCATGACCGACGCGCTACACGTCAAACTCCGCCCCCTCGAACGGGAAGATTTGCGCTTTGTCCACCAGCTCGATAACAACGCCAGCGTCATGCGCTACTGGTTTGAAGAGCCGTACGAGGCCTTCGTTGAGCTCTCCGATCTGTACGACAAACATATCCACGATCAAAGCGAGCGTCGCTTTGTCATCGAATGCAATGGCGATAAAGCCGGGCTGGTAGAGCTGGTTGAAATCAACCATGTTCATCGGCGGGCCGAGTTCCAGATCATTATCTCACCGGACTTCCAGGGAAAAGGCCTTGCCACTCGCGCGGCGCGGCTGGCCATGGACTACGGTTTTACGGTTCTTAATCTGTATAAGCTGTATTTGATTGTCGATAAAGAGAATGAAAAAGCGATCCATATTTACCGCAAGCTCGGCTTTATCGTCGAGGGTGAACTCATCCATGAGTTTTTCATTAACGGCGAGTACCGCAACACCATTCGCATGTGTCTGTTCCAGCACCAGTATCTGGCCGAACACAAAACCCCAGGACCGGCCCTGCTGAAGCCGACGGCTCAGTAATAATCAATGCGGTTCTTGATGGTGTAATGGCGTGTCAGCGGCGGCTGCACGCTTTCATCAATCACCTGCAGCTCACAGCTCAGCGGATTGTCGTGGCGATCATAGTCGCAGGTCTGGCGTACCGTGCCCAGTGTGCGTTCGTTGAAGGTGCTGATGGCGGTATAGTCCATTTTCTTGCGCGGATCTTTCGACGGCGTGGAGGCGACGGTAAATTGCTCTTCTTTGGCGGTGGTGGTTTTTCCCAGCGGATAGCCATCGCTGTCATAGCGGTAGGTGGCGGTGGTCTCTTTGCCGCGGGCGCGAATAATAAAACCGTTATCATCCGTCTCCCAACTCACCCCCGTGGCGGGCATCTCTGCCAGCTGACACTTGCCCTGCAGGCGCAGTCGCTTCTCGTGGGTGCGCCCATCGACGTAATAGTTGGCATCCAGCAGCAGCGTGGCGCCGGTATTGTTCTCCACATCTTCCAGGGTCAGCAGATCGAAACATCCCTCTTTTGACAGCTGAGCACTCACCTTCTTGACCACCACATCGTGTTCATCCAATAGCGTCTGGCTAAAATCTTTCACCGGCCCGCGCAGCGGATCGAACTCAAACTCATTGGAAAAACTCGCCATCTCCGGGGTGAAGGCTTCCGGAGCGCTTTGGCGGTCACACGCCGTCAGCAGCAGCGCTGCCGGGATCAGCCAATACAATCTTTTCACAGGCGATTCCTTTTGTGTACATCAGATCATATTAGCAAATACAATTGTTTACACCAGTTCTGCTATGCTTAATTCTGGATAACATCGATAAGGAGTGTAAGATGAAACTATCCCTCTGGACAGGCGCTGCACTACTGCTGTGCTCCACGACCGTGCTGGCAGCCCCCGACTCATGTGAACGGGTCAAAAGCGACATCCAGCAGAAGATCATCAACAATGGCGTACCGGAAACCGCCTTCAGCCTGGCCATTGTGCCAAACGATCAGGCAGACCAGCCCGGGGTTCAGGTGGTCGGTCATTGCGCCAATGACACCTTCAAAATCACCTATACGCGTAACAGCGACAGTCCCGCCGAAAACGACGCTCAGTAAGCCCACTTCGGTTTCAAATGAAAGATCTTATCCCTGCATTGACCAGGGATAAGATCTGCTGGCTACCCATAACGTATTATCGCTCACCCCTGCGTCTGTTAATGACGTGGCGGCCCTTCTCCGCACAGCATAACTATCATGGAGTGAGCAATGTCGAATCAGGAATCCCCCGGCGGCGTCTCCCGACGCGCGCTACTCAAATCCACAGCCCTCAGCTCTCTGGCGCTGGCCGCCGGCGGGCTTACCCTGCCCTTTACACTGCGCAGCGCCGCGGCAGCAGTACAACAGGCTACCGGCGACAACACCCGCATTGTCTGGGGCGCCTGTTCGGTCAACTGCGGTAGCCGCTGCGCCCTGCGGCTGCACGTGCGGGATGATGAAGTGGTTTACGTCGAAACGGATAATACCGGCGACGACCGCTACGGCGACCACCAGGTCCGCGCCTGCCTGCGCGGGCGCTCTATTCGTCGGCGCATCAATCATCCGGATCGCCTTAACTATCCCATGAAGCGCATCGGCAAGCGCGGGGAAGGCAAATTTGAACGCATCAGCTGGCAGGAGGCGCTGGATATCCTCGCTGACCGTCTGAAAAGCACCGTTGCCCAGTATGGCAATGAAGCCGTGTACATTAATTACTCTTCGGGGATCGTCGGCGGCAACATCACCCGTTCGTCGCCTTCAGCGTCGCCGGTAGCGCGGCTGATGAACTGCTACGGCGGCTCGCTTAACCAGTACGGTACCTACAGCACCGCACAGATTGCCTGCGCGATGCCCTATACCTACGGCAGCAACGACGGCAACAGTACTTCGGATATTGAAAACAGCAAGCTGGTGGTGATGTTCGGCAATAACCCGGCGGAAACCCGGATGAGCGGCGGCGGCATTACCTGGTATCTGGAGCAGGCTCGCGAGCGCTCTAACGCGCGGATGATCGTTATCGACCCGCGCTACACCGATACCGCCGCCGGTCGGGAAGATGAGTGGATCCCTATTCGTCCCGGCACGGACGCCGCGCTGGTCGCCGGTATCGCCTGGGTGCTGATAAACGAGGATCTCGTCGACCAGCCATTCCTCGACAAATACTGCGTTGGCTACGATGAGAAAACGCTGCCGGTCGGGGCGCCGGCAAACGGCCACTACAAAGCGTATATTCTTGGCGAGGGTGACGACGGCGTCGCCAAAACGCCGCAGTGGGCCTCGCGTATTACCGGCATCCCCGCCGATCGCATCATTAAGCTGGCGCGCGAAATCGGCATGAGTAAACCGGCTTATATTTGCCAGGGCTGGGGACCGCAGCGCCAGGCCAACGGCGAACTCTCCGCCCGCGCGATCGCCATGCTGCCGATCTTAACCGGCAACGTCGGCATCAACGGCGGCAACAGCGGCGCCCGCGAATCAACCTACACCATCACTATCGAACGTCTGCCGGTGCTGGAAAATCCGGTGAAGACCGCCATCTCCTGCTTCACCTGGACCGACGCCATCGCTCGAGGCCCGGAGATGACCGCCACCCGCGACGGCGTGCGCGGCAAAGAGAAGCTGGATGTGCCGATCAAGTTCCTGTGGAACTACGCGGGCAACACCATCATCAACCAGCACTCCGACATCAATAAGACCCACGAGATCCTGCAGGACGAAAGCAAGTGCGAGACCATTGTGGTTATCGACAACTTTATGACCTCGTCGGCGAAATACGCCGACCTGCTGCTGCCCGATCTGATGACCGTTGAGCAGGAAGATATTATTCCCAACGACTACGCCGGCAATATGGGCTATCTCATTTTTATCCAGCCTGCTACCTCGGCGAAGTTCGAACGCAAACCGATTTACTGGATCTTAAGTGAAGTGGCGAAACGGCTCGGCGACGACGTGCATCAACGTTTTACCGAGGGGCGCACGCAGGCGCAGTGGCTGCAGCATCTGTATGCCAAAATGGTGGCGAAAGACCCGGCGCTACCTGGCTACGACGACCTGAAACAGATGGGCATCTACAAGCGTAAAGATCCGAACGGCCACTTCGTCGCCTATCGCGACTTCCGCCGCGATCCTGAAGCGCATCCGCTCAAAACCCCGTCCGGCAAAATTGAAATCTACTCCAGCCGTCTCGCCGAGATCGCCGCCCACTGGCAGCTGGAGAAAGACGAAGTTATCAGCCCGCTGCCGGTCTACGCCTCCACATTTGAAGGCTGGGACGATCCGCTGCGCAGCCAGTATCCGCTGCAGCTGTTTGGTTTCCACTATAAAGCGCGCACCCACTCCAGCTACGGCAACATCGATGTATTACAAGCGGCCTGTCGCCAGGAAGTGTGGCTCAATCCGCTTGACGCAGAAAAACGCGGGATTAAAAACGGCGATATGGTGCGCGTCTTTAATCAGCGCGGCGAAGTCCGTCTTCCGGCGAAAGTGACGCCACGCATCATGCCGGGCGTGTCGGCGATGGGCCAGGGCGCCTGGCACGACGCGAATATGGCCGGAGACCGGATCGACCATGGCGCCTGCATGAATACGCTGACCACCCACCGCCCATCGCCGCTGGCGAAGGGGAATCCACAGCATACCAACCTGGTCGACATCGAAAAGGTTTAAGGAGTAAACCATGAGCACGCAATATGGATTCTTTATCGATTCCGCTCGCTGTACCGGGTGTAAAACCTGCGAACTGGCCTGTAAGGACTACAAGAATCTCACCCCGGAGGTCAGCTTCCGCCGCATCTATGAGTATGCCGGCGGCGACTGGCAGGAGGACAACGGCGTCTGGCAGCAGAATGTGTTCGCCTACTACCTCTCCATCGCCTGTAACCACTGCGAAGATCCGGCCTGCACCAAGGTCTGCCCAAGTGGGGCGATGCACAAGCGCGACGATGGTTTTGTGGTGGTCAACGAAGAGGTATGTATTGGCTGCCGCTACTGCCATATGGCCTGCCCGTACGGCGCCCCACAGTACAATGCCGACAAAGGCCATATGACCAAGTGCGATGGCTGTCACGAGCGCGTCGCCGAGGGGAAAAAACCGATCTGTGTCGAGTCCTGCCCGCTGCGGGCGCTCGATTTCGGGCCGATTGCCGAGCTGCGCGCCAAGCACGGCCAGCTGGCCGCAGTGGCCCCGCTGCCGTTGGCGCACTTTACCAGGCCGAGTATCGTGATCAAACCTAACGCCAATGCCCGGCCGTGTGGCGATACCACCGGTTATCTGGCAAATCCAAAGGAGGTGTGAGATGGGAAGCGGATGGCATGAATGGCCGCTGGTGCTGTTTACGGTACTGGGGCAATGCGTGGTCGGCGCGACCCTCGTCAGCGGGCTGGGCTGGCTATCGCTGACAAACCAGCGCGAAGCGCAGCAACGGCTGGTGCGCAGCATGTTTTTTATCTGGCTGCTGATGGGCATTGGTTTTCTGGCTTCGGTGATGCATCTCGGTTCGCCGCTGCGCGCGTTTAACTCGCTGAACCGCGTCGGCGCCTCGGCGCTGAGCAATGAAATCGCCAGCGGCGCCTTGTTCTTCGCCGTGGGAGGATTCTGGTGGCTGCTGGCGGTACTGGGCAAAATGCCAGCGGCGCTGGGTAAAGTCTGGCTGGTGATCGCCATGCTGTTGGGGCTGCTGTTTGTTCTGGCGATGACCCGGGTTTACCAAATCGATACCGTGCCAACATGGTACAATGGCTACACTACCAGCGCGTTCTTCCTGACGGTGCTCCTCAGCGGGCCGCTGTTCGCCGCCCTGCTGCTGCGGCTGGCGAAAGTCGACTTTAACGGCTGGTTTTTTGCCGGACTCAGCGTGGCCGCGCTGGCGATCGGCGCCGCCGTTATCATCATGCAAAGCGCCGGACTCAGTACCATTCACAGTTCAGTCCAGCAGGCAGCCACCCTGCTGCCAGATTACGGCACACTCCAGGCGTTACGCCTGATACTGCTGGCTCTCGGTCTTGGCTGCTGGTTGTGTCCGCTGATCCGCCGCCAACCGCCGCGCGCTACGGGGCTGCTGATCGGCCTGCTGCTGGTCTTGATCGCGGAATGTATTGGTCGCGGCCTGTTTTATGGTCTGCATATGACTGTCGGTATGGCGGTTGCCGGTTAATGAGACGGCGCGCTGGCGCGCGCCGCAGAAAGGAATAAGTAATGATGCCGATCCCAAACCGCGACGCTGTCGCGTTAAGCGCCCGCACCCTGGGCGCGCTGTTCTCTTATGCGCCGAATAGCGCGCACATTGCGCCGCTGGTCGCCGCCTTCCAGGACGGCAGCTGGCAGCAACAGTGGCCCTTCCCGGTAACCGCCCCACTGGCGTCAGCCTTTGCCGCGTCGACGGAAGAGTCATTACCGGAAGCCTGGCAACGCCTGTTTATCGGCCCGTGGGCCCTGCCGGCGCCGCCATGGGGATCCGTCTGGCTGGATAAAGAGTCAGTGCTGTTTGGCGATTCCACGCTGGCCCTGCGCGAGTGGATGCGCACGAACGGCATCGCACTGGACGCCGAGCGTAACGAACCGGAAGATCATTTCGGCACCCTGCTGCTGCTGGCGGCGTGGCTGTGCGAGACGGAGCAGGATGCGTTGTTTGCCCAGCTGCTGGCCTGGCACCTGCTGCCGTGGTCCGGGCGCTTCCTGAGCGTCTTTGTCGACCATGCCGACCACCCCTTCTACCAGGCGCTGGGTCAGCTGGCGCAGGCAACGCTGGCGCAGTGGCAGGAGAATCTGCCGATCGCCGTGGCGGAAAAAGCGCTCTATCGTTAACCCTTCACCGCGCCGGTATCCGGCGCGGTTTTATTTCGTCGCTTCCCAGCCCCTCACCCGCACTTATCGCTTTTGCATCTAAGGTTATTCCCTATCACAATAAGGCCATGTTTTCCGAACCTCGCCGTGACTGATGCACCGTCTTCATCCCTATCCTGATGTGCAGGTGATGTTTCGCCGCCTGCTGATCGCCACCCTGATTGGCCTTCTCGCCGCCCTGGCGGTGGCGCTGTTTCGCCATGCGATGGTGGTGCTGGAAACGCTGTTTCTCGGCAATGACAGCGGGAGCCTGGTCAACGCGGCGCAGTCGCTGCCGGCGTGGCGGCGACTGATTACCCCGGCGCTGGGCGGCCTGGCGGCAGGAACACTTCTCTGGCTGTGGCAGCGACGCAGCATCGCGCGCCCGCATGCCGCCACCGATTATATGGAAGCCCTGGAGACCGGCGACGGTTGCTTCGATATGCCGGCAAGCCTGGTGAAATCGCTGGCGTCATTGCTGGTCGTGGTCACCGGCAGCGCGATTGGCCGGGAAGGCGCCATGATCCTGCTGGCCGCGCTGGCGGCGTCGCTGTTCGCCCGCCGCTTCACGCCGCAGCCTGAATGGAAGCTGTGGGTCGCCTGCGGCGCCGCTGCCGGGATGGCCAGCGCCTATCATGCCCCGCTGGCCGGCAGCCTGTTTATTGCTGAAATTCTCTTTGGCACGCTGATGCTGGCCTCGCTCGGGCCGGTCGTTATCTCGGCGGTGATCGCCCTGCTGTTGACGCAGTTCCTCAACGGCGGCGCCGCGCCGCTGTACCACGTCGTCCTGCAGCAGAACCTCAGCGCGCTGCACTATGGTTTAATGCTGGCGACTGGCCTGCTGGCCGGGCTGTGCGGCCCGCTGTTTATCTGGCTGATGGACTACAGCCACCGCGGGTTCGTCAAACTGAAACTGACGCCGCCGTGGCAGCTGGCGCTGGGGGGGCTGATTGTCGGCGGCTTATCGCTCATCACCCCGACGGTGTGGGGCAACGGCTACAGCGTGGTGCAAAGCTATTTGCAGATGCCGCCGTCCGGCGTACTGCTGGCCGGCGTTTTCCTGTGCAAACTGCTGGCGGTGCTGGCCAGCAGCGGCTCCGGCGCGCCGGGCGGGGTCTTTACCCCCACGCTGTTTGTCGGCCTGGCGATGGGCATGCTCTTTGCCAGCGTCAGCGGGCTATGGCTACCGGGAAATGAAGAGATGGCTATGATGATCGGTCTGACCGGCATGGCGGCGTTTCTGGCTGCCACCACCCATGCGCCAATCATGTCGACCCTGATGATTTGTGAGATGACCGGGCAGTATGCGCTGCTGCCCGGCCTGCTGATCACCTGCGTGGTGGCGTCGGTGCTGTCGCGGACGTTACGCCGGGATTCGATCTATCGCCATCACGTTGCCGAGCATGTCTAAGTCGACGTAGCGGCTCAGCTCACGCTGTTCGGCGCGCGGCAGGTACGGCAGCTCGCCAATCAGCGGCGCCGGCAGCTTCTTACTGAGGACATCGATGATTTCAGCGTAGTGCGCGAGACCGGGGTTGATGCGGTTGGCCACCCAGCCGATCAGCGGCAGCCCGTCATTGGCGATCGCCTGGGCCGTCAGCAGCGCATGGTTGATACACCCCTCCTGGATCCCCACCACCATCAGCACCGGGAGCTGCTCCTGTACCACCCATTCGGAGAGCGGTCGCAGGTCGTTCATCAGGCTGCGCCAGCCGCCGGTGCCTTCAACCACCACGTGATCGACCTGACCGGCCAGTCGCTGCAAACCATCCGACAGCAAACCGTAGTTGATCGGGCAGCTGTGCGCCACGCTGCTTTCGTCTTCACTTAACGCTATGGGATTGACAGCCTCATACGGCAACGCCAGCGTGGAGACGCTCTGCAGCACCAGCGCGTCTTTGTTACGCAAACCGTCTGGCGTCTCTTTGCTGCCCTTCGCCACAGGCTTGTACCCGGCCACGCTTTTGCCTCTGGCAGCAAGTGCCTGCAACAGCGCACGGGAAACCACTGTCTTCCCGACAGAGGTGTCTGTACCTGTAATAAAGAAACGCTTAAACATCACTAACCCCACAGTTTTGTCGATGAAATATACGGGAGAGAAATAATCAACAGTGGGCAAAGTCTACGTGATGCCGCCAGAGGTCGGCTTGAGATAGCGCAATTTTTGGTGCGACTATGAAAAAATGTTAACCCTGTAACAGTCGTATGAGTAAGGATCCGTTATAGAGCGCATCCTTGACCAGCGCCGCGCCAGCCATCGTGCCACGATTGGAAAACTGGGTGCTTTCAACCGCGATATGCTGGCTGTAGGCCGGGAGCGATTGTTGCCGAATGCAGCTGGAAATTGCCGGAAAAAGGATATCTGCCGCCAGATTAAACGGCGAGCCAATCAGAATTTTCTGCGGGTTAAACAGATTGACCATGATCGCCAGAATCCGCCCGACGTGGTTACCCACGCCGCTGATAATGTCTCTGGCCAGCAGATCGCCCTGCAGCGCGGCCTGGCACAGCCACTCCACGCTCAGCGGACGCTGGTGCAGCAGCGAGCTCATCGACTGGGCCATGCGCATCTGCGCCAGCTCCAGCACGCTCTCTACGCTGGCAATGGTTTCCAGACAGCCATGGTTGCCGCAGTAGCAGCGCTTGCCGTAGGGATCGACCTGAGTATGGCCGATCTCCACCAGGCTGCTGCTGCCAGCATGCAGCAGGCGTCCGTCGGTGATAACCCCGGCGCCGACGTTATGATCGATGACCACCTGAATGACATCCCGGGCGCCGCGCGAGGCGCCGAACAACGATTCCGCCATAGTCCAGGCGCTGATGTCATGCTGAATGTAGACCGGCACCCCGGTATGGTTGGCCAGCACATCGCCCAGCGGCACATCTTTGACATCCTCATAAAACGGCATGCGATGAATAATGCCATTTTCGGTATCAATAATACCCGGCATCGTCATGGCGATGGAGGTGAGCCGTTCCAGCTTCTTCTGGTGGCGAATAAAGAACCGATCGATATGATCAATAATACGGGTCAGAAACGGCGTGCTGTCGGTGAGGGCCAGCTCCAGCTGATCCTCCACCACCAGCTGACTGCTTAAATCACGCAGCGAAAGGTGGATTTCGCCGCGGCTGATGCGCACCGCAAGATAGTGCCAGGCCTCGGTTTCTACCATCAACCCCACCGCCGGGCGGCCACGGCTGCCGGGCTCCTGGATCTCCGTCTCCTGCACCAGATGCGCTTCCAGCATCTCGCGGACAATCTTGGTGATGCTGGCGGGAGCCAGTTGCGCAAATCGGGAGAGGTCGATACGCGATACCGGGCCGAGCTGATCAATCAGGCGATACACGGCGCCCGCATTGGTCTGCTTAATTTGATCGATATGGCCTGGTTGACTATCCGCTACCACCATTGACTCCCTTTATTTTCGCGCTTCGAAATAAACTTTCGGCTATGGTGAAGCACTTCGATGGTGAACGTCAAATTTTTACTTAGCCTTGTGATTTACCGCACATTTCCAGCCTCTTTTCGCCTCAATTGTGCTCGGTTTTCCAGGCCAGCAGCGACTCGCGAAAGCGTTTTGCCAGCGCTCCCTGTTCATGATGTTTCGACCACACCAGCCACATCTCCGACACCGCATCCTGTTCGTCGATCGGCAGCCAGCGCATTTCACTGAGCTGTACGCGCTGAAAGGAGGCCGGCAGGATAGACACCCCCAGTCCGGCGGCCACCAGACCAATAATGGTCATCGCCTCCCCCACCTCCTGGGCAATCACCGGCGTATGACCGTAACGACGCAGCAAGCCGAGGATATCGTCATACAGGCCGGTACCCACGTGCGGGTCGAAAAAGACGAAGGGTTCGCGCGCCAGCGCCGCCAGGCTGACCGAGGGCTGGCGGGCCAGCGGATGGTCGGCCGGGACCATCGCCAGCAACGGCTCGCGCAGCACCCGCTCCCACGCCAGGGTGTCCGGCAGTTGGGTATTGCGCAGGAGCCCCAGATCGAGAGCCCCCTCGCTCAGTGGCACAATCTGTTCGCGAGTGTTGGTCTCGCGGGTCAAAATATGCACATCCGGGTAGCGCTGACGAAACATCGACAACGTATCGGATACCGCCTTGATAAAGGGGGCCGAGGAGGTAAAGCCGATACGCAGTTCGCCGGTTTCACCGTGATGCAGACGCGCAGCGCGGGCGGCCGCGTCATCCACCTGGGCAAGAATTTGTCGGCTATCGGCGAGAAACTGCTTTCCGGCCGCCGTCAGACTGACGCTGCGATTGGTGCGCGCGAACAGGCGGGCGCCGGTCTGCTGCTCGAGGATCTGAATTTGCTGGCTTAACGGCGGTTGAGAAATATTCAGTCGCGCTGCGGCCCGGCCAAAATGTAATTCCTCCGCGACGGCGACAAAATAGCGCAGATGACGCAACTCGATACTCATATTTAAAACGTCTTATTTGAGATTATTAATATATTAGACAGAATATTTACATTTTCATACCCTAAAAATGTGAGCTGAATGGTCACAACATTCTGTTGGTAAGCAGCAACTTCTACGCAAGGAATTCTCTGTGAGTCGTACAACAACCGTTGACACCGTGCCGGCGGGCGAGGTCAGCGTCGCTGGTGCATCCCGCCCGGATCAGTTTATTAAGCGCGGCACCCCGCAATTTATGCGCGTCACCCTCGCGCTGTTCTCCGCCGGTCTGGCCACCTTTGCCCTGCTCTACTGCGTGCAACCGATCCTGCCGGTGCTGTCGAACGAGTTCGGCGTATCCCCGGCCAGCAGCAGTATTTCACTCTCCATTTCCACGGCGATGCTTGCGGTGGGCCTGTTGTTTACCGGCCCGCTGTCCGACGCCATCGGGCGCAAGCCGGTGATGGTCACCGCCCTGCTGCTGGCCGCCTGCTGCTCGCTGCTGTCGACCATGATGACCAGCTGGCACGGCATCCTCATTATGCGTGCCCTGATCGGCCTGTCGCTGAGCGGCGTGGCGGCGGTCGGCATGACCTACCTGAGTGAGGAGATCCACCCCAGTTTCGTCGCCTTTTCGATGGGGTTATATATCAGCGGCAACTCCATCGGCGGCATGAGCGGCCGCTTGCTGACCGGGGTCTTTACCGATTTCTTCGGCTGGCGCGTGGCGCTGGCGGTGATCAGTGGCTTCGCGCTGGCCGCGGCCATCATGTTCTGGCGCATTCTGCCCGAGTCGCGCCATTTCCGCTCGACCTCGCTGCGACCGAAAAACTTGCTGATCAACTTCCGTCTGCACTGGCGCGACCGCGGTCTGCCGCTGCTGTTCGTCGAAGGTTTTCTGCTGATGGGCGCTTTTGTCACCCTGTTTAACTATATTGGCTACCGGCTGATGATGTCGCCATGGTCGCTAAGCCAGGCGGTGGTAGGCCTGCTGTCGGTAGCTTATCTCACCGGGACCTGGAGTTCACCGAAGGCAGGGGCCATGACCGTACGCTTTGGCCGCGGACCGGTGATGCTCGGCTTTACCGCTGTCATGCTCTGCGGCCTGCTGCTGACGCTCTTTTCTTCCCTGTGGCTTATTTTCATCGGTATGCTGCTGTTTTCCGCTGGCTTCTTCGCCGCGCATTCCGTCGCCAGCAGCTGGATTGGCCCACGCGCCCGCCGCGCCCGCGGTCAGGCGTCATCGCTGTATCTGTTCAGCTATTATTTGGGTTCAAGTCTTGCCGGGACGTTAGGCGGGGTATTCTGGCATCACTACGGCTGGAACGGCGTCGGTGGGTTTATCGCGCTGCTGCTCCTTGCCGCGCTGTTGACCGGCACCTGCTTACATCAACGACTGAAATAGTCGCGTGTGACGTGGCCTGCGGGCCACGGTTCACCACATGCCCATAATGGAAGACAAGCCCATCAACTCTCTGACGGCATCAACGGACAGCAGTGCAATAAACAGCCAGGTGAACGGATTCATAAACCACCCCCGAACCTCCAGACCTGTGTAATCGATCACAGTTTAGTACCGATATGTTACCGTTTTCTGTCACACCGATCACAGAGGTGAGCTTATTCTCCCGCCATGTGTCTTTCCCTTCCCCTATGCGCAACGCTCGACCCGCCGGGCGTATCAGGATAGTGTAGAAGGATACCGATAACCTGTTCATTCACCTGTCACGGACCGAACGCCACTATGACTGAAAATACGCCTTATCAGCAGCTTACCCGTACCTTTCAGCGCCTGTCGCGCTTTTCGCATCTCTCCGCCATCGCTGGCTGGGATATGTTTGCGATGATGCCTCCGGGTGGCAGCGCCGCCCGGGGCGAAGCGCTGGCGGAGCTCGGCGTGCTGCAGCATCAGATCCTGACCGATAAAAAAGTGGGCCAATGGCTGCAGGAAGCCCGCCAGCAGGACCTCAACGACGTCGAGCAGGCCAACCTGCGTGAAATGCAGCGTCAGTACGATCAGGCCGCGCTGCTGCCGGAGAGCCTGGTGGAGGCAAAATCCCTTGCCGGCAGCCGCTGTGAGCATGCCTGGCGCAGCCAGCGTCCCGCTAACGACTGGGCTGGCTTTGCCGACAATCTTCGCGAGGTGGTCAGGCTGAGCCGTCAGGAAGCGCAGATCCGCGCCGATGCCAGAGGCGGCTCACGCTACGACGCACTGCTCGATATTTTCGAACCAGATATGACCAGCGCCCGGCTGGATAGCCTGTTTGCCGACCTCAAGTCCTGGCTGCCTTCCCTGCTGCAGCAAGCGGTCGCTAAGCAAGCGACGCAGACATTACTCGCCCCGGAGGGGCCTTTCCCGATTGCCGCTCAGCGCGAGCTGGGCCTGCAGGCCATGCGCATCCTCGGCTTTGACTTCGACGGCGGGCGCCTCGACATCAGCGCTCACCCGTTCTGCGGCGGCGTCCCCCAGGATGTGCGCATCACCACCCGCTACAACGAAAACGACCTGCTCAGCGCCCTGTTCGGCGTGATCCACGAAACCGGCCACGCCCGCTATGAGCAGAATCTGCCTCGCCCGTGGGTCGACCAGCCGGTAGGACTCGCTCGCTCCACCGCTATCCACGAGTCGCAGAGTCTGTTTTTTGAAATGCAGCTGGGACGTAGCGAGCCTTTCCTCAACCGCCTGTTACCGGCGGTGCGCGAGCGTTTTGGCGATCAACCGGCCTTTAGCAGCGACAACTTTGTCGCCTGGAATCAGCGGGTGAAACCGGGCTTTATTCGCGTCGATGCCGATGAGGTCAGCTACCCGGCGCATGTGATCCTGCGTTATGAAATTGAACGCGCGCTGATTGACGGCGAGATTGAAGTAGATGATATCCCATCGCTGTGGGACGAGAAGATGCAGCACTGGCTGGGGCTGTCGACCACCGGCAACTACCGGGACGGCTGCATGCAGGATATTCACTGGACCGACGGCGGATTCGGCTATTTCCCTTCCTATACGTTGGGTGCGATGTATGCCGCCCAGCTGATGGCGGCCGCCCGGCGCGCGCTGCCGACGTTAGACCGCGATATTGCGGAGGGCGATTTCAGCGCCCTGTTCGACTGGCTGCGGCAGAATATCTGGCAGCATGGCAGCCGCTTCTCCACCTCGCAGCTGATCCAGCAGGCCACCGGCGAGGATCTCAACAGCCGCTACTTCCGCGAACACCTTACCGCCCGCTATCTGTGAACGTGCGCGCCGGGCTACCCGGCGCGTCCTTCCACTCCCCACGGCCAGGCGTGTTGTACATTCGGTTACACGCCGATACCAAACACTCACGGAAAGCTCGAAAAGACAAGCATATAGTGATTTCACCGGCCCCGCAGTGGGGTTGAAATTAAGAAAACTTTTCGAGGATATCAGAATGAAAAAAGTATTAGCTCTGGTCGTTGCCGCTGCTATGGGTCTCTCTTCCGCCGCTTTCGCTGCTGACGCAGTAAGCACCACTCAGGCACCGGCTGCTACCCACAGCACTGCTGCCAAGACCACCCATCACAAAAAACACCACAAAGCCGCGGCAAAACCAGCTGCAGAGCAGAAAGCTCAGGCTGCCAAAAAACACAAAAAAGCAGAAGCTAAACCAGCCGCTGCCCAGAAAGCCCAGGCCGCTAAAAAACACAAAAAAGTAGAAGCTAAACCCGCTGCTCCGCAGAAAGCTCAGGCGGCTAAAAAGCACCACAAAGCTGCGGCTAAACCGGTAGCACAGAAAGCGCAGGCTGCAAAAAAACACCACAAAACCACTAAACACCAGGCCGCTAAACCTGCTGCACAGCCGGCAGCATAATTCCTCCCGGTGAACTAACCTTCTTAATAATCGGCGCTGTTTCAGCGCCGTTTTTTCTGGAGAGCACTATGCTGCGGCGCTATCGTTTCGAGCTCATCCTGATCCTGTTAATCATTTGCGCAGTGGTTGCTACCCGCTTTTTCCTCTATTAATCATTTCCGCCACGCTCTCATTTACTGCTTCTGCTGGCTTTGCAGAATAATAAATACCGTACGGCGATCGCTGACGACACCTTCCCGCGTCTCATTACCCTGAAATTCCTGCGGCACAAAAAATGCCCGGCGTCCGAAGACGCCAGACACTGTAGTCATAAACTAGCGCGCGCCGGCCACCTCGTGGTGACCAGACGCTTCACAGTACGCGCACCGCTTCCATCACCAGATAACCGGTCGCGCCCCAGATAGCAACTGAGACCAGGGAAACATAAACCAGTGCGCGAATACCTTTTTTAGACATATACCCTCCCAACGTCGGGGAAATAGAATTCAGGCTATCATCGCCGGTATTACCTCTCTATTTACTCAACGGCGGAGTGACGGTAACAACGTTTTCGGTGAGAAAATGTTTCGCATTGAAAATAATTACGAGAGGCGTAAAGAAGTGCGAATTCTGGTGAAGTTTTGGCGGGCAAGCGCATTATTTTTCAGCGAATCGCTGGCAAACCAGGAATAATCTTAATGTCCGGTTGGTGAATTATTCGCCGGGTTCAGTACGTTCTGATACACGAATTTTGTTGCGTCGGACGTCGCTTTCTGCGGAAATAGCAACAGCGTTCAGCTGGTATTAACCGCTTGAAATCAGACGGTTTTGCCAGCGGCAGCGTCAGCCCGTCTCGCCTGATGGCAACGGTTTGGCCTGCTTAGAATTATTGTTTACTTTCAAAAACTTAAATCTCCTGCTACTGTCAATAGACATCATAGCCTCCCCAGAGAGTGATATGCGTAGAGACGTTCTGTTATTGCTGTGTTCATTTTATCTGTTACCTCTGGGCGCACATGCCGATGATAGCGGACTGAGCGCCAAAGATATTAAGACGCTGTTTTTCGGCCATGATGACCGAAAAGCGGTGAGCCACCCCGAGGAAAGCCCGTGGGATGCGATCGGCCAACTGGAAACCGCCAGCGGCAATCTGTGCACAGCGACGCTTATCTCCCCTCACCTGGCGCTGACCGCTGGCCACTGTCTGTTGACGCCTCCGCGCGGCAAACCGGACAAAGCGGTTGCTCTGCGCTTTATTTCGCGCAAGGGCGGCTGGGTATATGAAATTCACGGCATTGAAGGGCGAGTGGATCCGGCCTTAGGTAAGCGCCTGAAGGCCGATGGCGATGGCTGGATCGTGCCCTCCGCCGCGGCGCCGTCAGATTTTGGCCTGATCGTACTGCGCTATGCTCCCTCGGGCATCACGCCGATCCCACTCTTCCCGGGTAGCAAGGCCGATCTCACCGCTGCGCTGAAGGCAGCGGACCGTAAAGTGACCCAATCGGGATATCCGGAGGATCATCTGGATAATCTGTACAGCCATCAGGATTGCATCGTGACCGGCTGGGCGCAAAACAGCGTGCTGTCGCATCAGTGCGATACGCTGCCAGGTGACAGCGGGTCGCCGCTGCTGTTGAAAACGGAGGACGGCTGGCAAGTGATCGCCGTGCAAAGCTCCGCTCCCGGTCCGCAGGATCGCTGGCGGGCTGACAACCGCGCCATTTCGGTTACCGGCTTTCGCGATAAGCTGGAAGCACTGGCCGGAGAGTAATCACCCCTGCGACTGACGCCGCTGCAGCAGATCGGCGATCGGCATCGGTTTACTGAAATAGTACCCCTGAAGCCGGTCGCAGCCGGCCCGCCGCAGCAGCGTCAGCTGCTGCGGATCCTCAACCCCCTCCGCCACGACCGTCATCCCCAGCGCGCGGGCAATGCGCACCGTCCCGCGCACCATCTCCGCCGCCTGTTCATCGCTGTCCACCCGCCCGGCGAGAGATTTGTCGATCTTCAGGCTATCAAAGCGAAAGCGGCGTAAATAGCCAATACTTGAGTAGCCCGTGCCAAAATCGTCCAGCGCCACGGCAATACCCTGGGCCTTCAGATTCTCCACCACCGCCTGCGAACGTTCCGGATTTTCCAGCACATAGCTCTCCGTCACCTCCACCTGCAGGCGCGACGGCGGAAAGCGGCAGGCCGCGACGGTCTTCATCACCCGGTTTTCAAAAGCCGGGTCGCGAAATTGCGCCGGCGAGATGTTCACCGACAAAAGGAGATCGTCCACCGGCTGCAGGTCGCTGCAGGCGCGTTGCAGAACGAACTGCCCGAGGGCATCAATCAGGCCGCTGCTCTCGGCGATGGCAATAAACGCATCCGGCGCCAGCGCCCCCTGCGGGCGTCGCGGCCAGCGCAGTAGCGCCTCCACGCCGGTCATCGCCAGGGTATCGGCATCGACCACCGGCTGATACCAGACCTCAAATTCATCCTGCTCCAGCCCCTGGCGGATGCCGTTCTCAATCATCAGTTGATGACGCCGCACGGCATCCAGCGCATCGTCATACCAGGCCGTCCGCCCCTTCCCGCTCTTCTTGGCGTGGTACATGGCGATATCCGCCCGGCGAAACAGCTCGGTACTGGAACATTCCGCCGGGGCGCCGCTGGCGATGCCAATGCTGGCGCCGATATAAATTTTGCGTTTGCTGAGCGTCACTGGCGCTTTCAGCAGCTCCAGCGCTGCCCAGGCGAACGCCGCCGCTCGGTCAATCGCCTTTGCGCCGCTCACCGCCATGGCGAACTCATCCCCGCCCATCCGCGCCAGCATGGCCCCCGTCGGTACCCGCGTCTGTAGGGCGCTGGCGATATGGCGGATCAGGGCGTCGCCGACATCATGACCATAGTTATCATTGACGTCCTTAAAACCATCCAGATCGATAAACACCACGCACTGAATATCGTGTTTCCCCGTCTCGCATACCTGGCTTAACCGCAGCAGAAGCGCTCGCCGGTTAGGCAGACGGCTCAGCCAGTCAATCATGGCTATCTCCCGCGCCTGACGCTCCCCGCGCGCCAGCTTATACATGCCCAAACTGCTAAAAAGGATAAACAGCAGGATCAGGCTGGCCGCCACCCCGGCGATCAGTCCCATGCTGCCTGACGAGGCCTGCGCCGCTTCAGCGCCAGGCAGGCGCGGCTGCCAGGCCAGGTATCCCAGCACCTCACCCGCCTGCGTTCGCAGCGGAATACGGTAGGCGCCGGGACCCTCGGCGAGATGCAGATGACGAATCTGAAAGGTGTCACCCAGGCGCTCCAGCAGTTGGGGGTTGATATGCCGGGTAATCACCAGATAGCGCCGCGTCGCATCAAATACCTGAAGCCGACCTGTCGTTGGGCGTATCAGGCCGATGCCGACAAAGGCGATCCCGGCCTCCGTGCGCGTGATACCGGCAAAGGCGTTTTTTCCCTCACGCAATGCTTGCGCATGAGAGCGGATCAGACTGGTCAGCCCAGCCCCAAGAAATGAGAGGTCAGTCCGGGGCAGCACCTGGCTCTGAAAGGCGCCCCACAGGATACGATAATGTTCATCGAGGACAAAGGTACCATCGTACAGGTTATTGATTTTGAAGCCTGATCCCCAGGAATCGTACAGCCATTTCTGATCGAGTGACGGGGCGTAGGTCTGCGTTACCGCGTCATCCCAGATGGCATTGTCCAGCACCAGCGACAGCACCCGATTGACCGAGGTCTGTACCGCCCCTTCCACCGACAGCACCGAACGCTGCTGATCGATTTCATTAGATTTGCTGGCAATCAGGTGTTGTGAGAGATACAGCAGAGAAATGACCGACGCGGTGAGTCCAAGGCCGGCGAGGAATATCATTATTGACAACGTCCTGGCGGAAGGAATTTTCCGCCAGCCGAAAGCAGTGAACATGCGCAGTCCTCATCGTCACCAGGCACACTATCAGCGAGGGGCTGATCTTGAGTTAAGCATACTACAGAGGACCTGTTTTGCCGCCTGGCTTTGCAGGCGGCGAGACGTCAGGCGAGTTTAATTAACACCATGCCGGCCACCAGCAGGATGAGCCCCGCCCAGCCTTTGTTATTCAGGCGCTGACCAAACAGCACCCAGCCGGCGGCGATGGTCGCCGCGATACCGAAGCCGCCCCACAGCGCATAGGCGACCGAGAGATCGATCCCTTTAACCGCCTGCGACAGGGCGCTGAACGCGCCCAGCACCGCCGCCAGGGACAGGATGCCGTAGACTTTGCGGCGGAAGCCATCGGAAAACTTCAAAAAGACGTTGGCAATGATTTCAAGCACGATGGCGACGGCCAGCCACGCGGCGTGGATCCACTCAAACTGCTGCATGGGCCACCTCCTGCTTTGACGACGCTTTTTTCTGGGTGCCGGACTTAATTAAGACGATCCCCACCACCAGGGTGGTCAGGCCGGCGATCTTCAGCGGCGACAGGCTTTCATCAAACAACAGCACGCTAAACACGGTAATCAGCAAAATGCCGATCCCTTCCCATAGCGCGTAGGCCACACCCAGGGCAATTTTTTTAACCGCAAAGGCAAGAAAAATATATGACAGAGCAATCATGGCCAGCATTAAAATAAAACCGGTATGACCACCGCTCACGCTCGCCCATTTCATCGACAAGGTGCCGGTAATTTCAGCAACAATAGCTAAAGCTAATAAAATCCAATAAAACATGATCCCTTCTCCTGCTTGAGAATATAATCCATTACCGTTTACGCGAGGCGTAAACAGGAAAATTTCTGACGTAGATTTCGCTGTGCGCTTGGCGCCAGCTCAGGCAGAGAGAAGGTGACTATAGCGCCGAATGCCAGTGCTGCTCGCCGGCAAAACGGGAAAAAGAGAGAGAGACTGCGGGGTGGTTTAAAATATACATCCTGAACTGATTGTCCATAAAATTACAATTATCCGCGGTGTTGCTTCTCGTCCGTTGCGGATGAAAATTGTCCTCAGTAGTTATACACAGATAAATTTGTAGCATAGTGCTACATTTAATTCAAAGAATTTGCAATTCTTTACGCCGCCGTTTTGCTTCAATGCGTTTTTTCTGCAAAAAAACGTCATTATGCTAATGTAACGCAACCTGTTAATAGGCAAGGAAGATTGAGGTCGGGACCTATGGCTAAACCCATTATTACACTTAACGGATTAAAGATGGTCATCATGCTGGGCATGCTGGTGATCATCCTTACCGGCATTCGCTTTGCGGCGGACATTATTGTCCCCTTTATTCTCGCCCTCTTTCTGGCGGTGATCATTAATCCGCTGGTACAACTGCTGGTCCGCTGCCGGGTCCCGCGCGTGCTGGCGATCTCGATGCTGATTGGCCTCATCGTCATGCTGGCCATTGTGCTGCTGGCCTCGCTGGGGACCTCGCTTAACGAGCTGGCGCGCACCTTACCGCAGTATCGCAACTATCTCTACGAGCCGATGCAAACCATCGCCCCCTGGCTGCAGCGCATGGGGTTCACCGTCTCGGTGGTGGAGCTGAATAAATACATCGACCCTAACGCGGTGATGACGCTGGTCACCAGCCTGCTCACTCAGCTGTCGAACGCGATGTCCTCGATTTTTCTGCTGCTGCTGACGGTGGTATTTATGCTGCTGGAGGTCCCCCAGCTTCCCGCCAAGCTGCAACAGCTGATGTCCCGTCCGGTTGAAGGGATGGGCGCCATTCAGCGGGCCATCGACAGCGTGTCGCATTATCTGGTGCTGAAAACCGCGATTAGCCTGGTGACCGGCCTGGTGGTCTGGGGCATGCTAGTGCTGCTGGACGTGCGCTTCGCCTTCATGTGGGGACTGTTGGCCTTCGCGCTCAACTATATTCCCAATATTGGCTCCGTGCTGGCGGCCATCCCGCCGATCCTGCAGGTACTGGTGTTTGGCGGGCTGTACGAGGCGCTGGTGGTCCTGGCCGGCTACTTGATCGTCAACCTGGTGTTCGGCAACATTCTGGAGCCACGGGTGATGGGACGTGGCCTGGGGCTCTCCACGCTGGTAGTGTTTCTGTCCTTGATCTTCTGGGGCTGGCTATTGGGCCCGGTCGGCATGCTGCTGTCGGTGCCACTGACGATTATCGCCAAAATTGCCCTCGAGCAGACCAGCGGCGGTCAGAGTATTGCTTTCTTATTAAGTGATGTCAGTAAAGAATAACCCCTTCCCACGGCCGGCCGTGTATCGGCCGGCTTCCTCACCTGCGCTCTTCCCTTAGACCACTACGCCTTTCGTATTATTGATCCCTATCACAAACGGTAAGACCCAATCGTTACTCTAAAGCTAACAATTAGCCGCCGTGCTTAATTGATGCGCAGCGCCGCGCATCGCACACTAACTTCCACCAGGACAAACAAAACGATTTGTCGAATCAGGAGGTTAACAATGAATGCTGAACAAACGACGGCGCGGGTCTGGAACCGTCGCCGGACGGAAAAACAGCGGCGGCTGGCCGAAGCGAAGATCGCCGGCAAAGTCATCCCCACTGACCAGCTGGTCAGCGTAATGGAAAATCTGCTCGCCCCGGGCGATCGGGTGGTGCTGGAAGGCAACAACCAGAAACAGGCTGATTTCCTCTCCCGCATGCTCGCCGAGGTCAATCCGCAAAAAATTCACGACCTGCATATGATTATGCCCAGCGTCGGGCGCAGCGAGCATCTGGACCTGTTTGAAAAAGGCATTGCCCGTAAACTGGATTTCTCTTTCTCCGGCACCCAGAGCCTGCGCATTTCGCAGCTGCTGGAAGATGGCCTGCTCGAAATCGGCGCCATCCACACCTATATCGAACTCTACTCCCGCCTGTACGTTGATCTGTCGCCAAACGTCGCGCTGATCGCGGGCTATAAAGCCGACCGCAAAGGCAACCTGTACACCGGGCCAAGTACTGAAGATACCCCGGCGCTGGTCGAAGCCGCCGCCTTCCACGATGGCATTGTGATAGCCCAGGTCAACGAACTGGTGGACGACGAATGCGATCTGCCGCGCGTGGATATTCCCGGCTCGTGGATTGATTACGTGGTGGTCGCCGACAAACCGTTCTTCATTGAACCGCTGTTCACCCGCGACCCGCGCCTGATTAAGCAAGAACACATTCTGATGGCGATGATGGCGATCAAAGGCATCTACGCGGAGCATCAGGTGCAGTCGCTTAACCACGGTATCGGCTTTAATACCGCTGCTATTGAACTGCTGCTGCCCACCTACGGCGAACAGCTCGGCCTGAAAGGCAAAATCTGTAAACACTGGACGCTGAATCCGCATCCGACCTTAATCCCGGCCATCGAGAGCGGCTGGGTGGAGAGCGTGCACTGTTTCGGCGGCGAACTGGGGATGGAAGAGTACATCCGCGCCCGCCCGGATATCTTCTTTACCGGCCCGGATGGCTCAATGCGCTCTAACCGCGCCTTCTGCCAGCTGGCAGGTCAGTACGCGGTAGATATGTTTATCGGTTCGACCCTGCAGGTTGATGGCCAGGCTAACTCCTCCACCGTCACCCGCGGTCGTCTTTCCGGCTTCGGCGGCGCGCCGAACATGGGCCACGACCCGCACGGTCGCCGCCACGCCACCCCGGCCTGGCTCAATATGATCACTGAACCAGACCCGATGCAGCGCGGGAAAAAACTGGTGGTGCAGATGGTCGAAACCTTCCAGGCCGGCGTGAAACCGACCTTCGTTGAAACCCTCGACGCGGTCGACGTCGCCAAAACCTCCGGCATGCCGCTGGCGCCGGTGATGATTTATGGCGATGACGTGACTCACGTGCTGACCGAAGAAGGTATCGCTTACCTGTACCGCGCGGAGAGCCTTGAAGAGCGCCGGGCGATGGTCGCCGCGGTGGCCGGGATCACTGATATTGGCCTCGGGGTGGACGCCAAACGCGTCGCCGCCCTGCGCCAGAGCGGCAAAGTGGTCTACCCGGAAGATATCGGCATTCGCCGCAGCGATGCCACCCGCTCGCTGCTGGCGGCCGGCAGCGTCGCCGACCTGGTGGAGTGGTCCGACGGACTGTACAACCCACCGGCAAAATTCCGGAGCTGGTAATGAAAAATCTCTCCCCCCTGCTCGCAGAAAGCCGCGTCAGCTGGCTGGCGCATACCGCCAGCGCGTGTCTGATTGACGAAGCCCGTCTGAGTCCGAAACCGGGTCTGGTCGATAGTCGCGGCAACGGCGCGCATCAGGATCTTAATCTGGACCTGATGGAACGCTCCGCCCGCAGTCTGCAGCCGACCTTTCACGCGCTGGCGCAGCAAAGCTGGCAGCGTCCGGCGGATATCGCCCTGCGCGAAACCGTCGGCCGCCTCGGTCGCGAAGGTGAAGCGCAGATGATGATGGCGACGGGTGGGGTTAACACCCACCGCGGCGCCATCTGGGCGCTGGGCCTGCTGGTCAGCGCGGTGGCGATGTTGGGTGGAGAGGGTCAATCACAAGCGATCGCCGCCGCCGCTGCCGCCCTTGCCCGCCTGCCTGATGGTTTCGCGCCGAAAAGCTTTAGTAAGGGTCTGCGCGCCAGCCGCCGCTGGCAGGTGCCGGGCGCACGCGAGGAAGCGCAGCGCGGATTTCCGCATGTTACCACCCTGGCGCTGCCGCAACTGCAGCAGAGCCGGGCGCGAGGCGCCAGCGAGCCGCAGGCGCGCCTTGATGCGCTGATGGCCATCATGACCTCGCTGAGCGATACCTGCGTGCTGTCGCGCGCCGGCATGAACGGCCTGCACGCTATGCAGCAAGGCGCTCGCGAGGTTCTGGCGGCGGGCGGTTGCGCCAGCGTCGCCGGTCGCGCCGCGCTGGCGCGCCTTGATGGGCAGATGCTGGCGCACAACGCCTCGCCGGGTGGCGCGGCCGATCTCCTTGCCGCCACCCTGTTTCTCGACCGGGTTTCCGGCTAACGCATTCAGAGGATGTTATGGAACAGATTACATTGTCATTTCCTGCCAACCGCGCCCTCAGCGGCAAAGCATTGGCAGGAGTCGTAGGTTCAGGCGATATGGAAGTGCTTTATACCGCCGCACAGGGCGCCACGCTCAACGTACAGATCACTACCTCCGTGGATAACAGCCAGGCGCGCTGGCAGGCGCTGTTCGACAGGCTGAACCTGATCAACGGTCTGCCCGCCGGGCAGTTGATTATCCACGACTTCGGCGCCACGCCGGGCGTCGCCCGTATTCGTATTGAACAAGTCTTTGAGGAGGCCGCTCATGCGTAACGATCGCAGCTTTATCGAACTGCGCGCTCGCGAACGCGCCCACGCCCTGCTGGACGACGGCAGCTACCGCGAACTGCTGGATCCGTTTGAAGGCATTATGTCGCCGTGGCTCGGCGCGCAGGGCATCGTCCCACAGTCCGACGACGGTATGGTGGTCGCCAAAGGCACGATCAACGGCCAACCTGCGGTGGTGATTGCCATCGAAGGCACCTTCCAGGGCGGCAGTATGGGCGAAGTCTCCGGCGCCAAAATGGCCGCCGCGCTGGAGCTGGCGGCGGAAGATAACCGCAACGGTATCCCGACCCAGGCGGTGCTGTGCCTCGAAACCGGCGGCGTACGTTTGCAGGAGGCCAACCTCGGTCTGGCCGCCATCGCCGATATTCATGCCGCGATTGTCGACCTGCGCCGCTACACCCCGGTCGTCGGGATTATTACCGGTACCGTCGGCTGCTTCGGCGGCATGTCCATCGCCGCGGCGCTGTGCAGCTACCTTATCGTCACCCGTGAAGCCCGTCTCGGCCTCAACGGCCCGCAGGTTATCGAGCAGGAAGCCGGCATTGAAGAGTACGACTCCCGCAACCGTCCGTTTATCTGGAGCATGACCGGGGGTGAAATTCGCGCCGCCAGCGGCCTGGTCGACGCGCTGGTTAACGATGGCGTTAACGCCGTTAAAACCGCAATGAATGAGGCGATCGCCAAAGGCGTACCGGCCCAGCACCGTAGCGACAACTATGACGATTATCTGCGTCGCTTGAGCCAGTTCGATACCCGCCAGCAGGCGGATACCGCGCAGATTAAACAGCTTTTTGCCCGGGAGGATAAATAATGAGTCAGTTCCCAAACCGCGCCGCGCTGTGGCTGAATAAACTGGCGCCCGACGCGCCGCTGATGAGTGGTCTGTGCCCTTCGGTGCAGGTCGCAGATGGCCAGATTGATGGCGAAAGCGTCCGCTTTATCGCCGTGGTGCCAGACGCCAACAACCACTACCCGCGCGCCGCCGGCGGCGAAGTCGGCTTGCTGGAAGGCTGGACGCTGGCGAAAGTGGTCAATGAAACCATCGCCGCCGACACCGACCAGCCTGTCAAACGGCCGATCGTCGCGGTAATTGATGTCCCAAGCCAGGCCTATGGCCGCCGCGAAGAAGCCTTTGGCATCCACCAGGCGCTGGCCGGGGCGGCAGGCGCCTACGCCAAAGCCCGTCTTGCCGGCCACCCGGTGATTGGCCTGATTGTCGGAAAAGCGATGTCCGGGGCGTTTCTGGCCCACGGCTACCAGGCCAACCGCCTGATCGCCTTTAACGATAGCGGTGTGCTGGTCCACGCGATGGGGAAAGAATCGGCGGCGCGCATTACGCTGCGTACCGTAGAGGCGCTGGAGAAACTGGCGGCGACGATCCCGCCGATGGCCTACGACGTCAGCAACTATGCGACGCTCGGCCTGCTCTCCGCCCTTCTGGATATTAATAATCCGGATGCGCCAGACGAAGGCGATCTGTCGCTGGTCAGCCGTACCCTGCGCGACGCCATCGCTGACGCGCGCAAAGATACCTCACTGAAGTGCCGCCTGGGCGCGGAAAACCGCCGCAGCTCACAACTGGTTCGCGATCGCATGCGCGCCAGCTGGTAAGACGTTCGTACGTAAGTAGTAGAAGAAAACCTGCCGGAAGCTGTCCCCCGGAGCGCGGAATACACGCTCCGGGAAGGGACGGCTTTTAGAAAAAATAACAATCGCGCCAGTACTCTATTTTATTTACAGGTGATTTATGACTTATGTGATTATTCATGCTCTTGCCCCGATTTTCGTCATTATGCTGCTGGGCTTCTGGGCCGGTAAGGCCGGGATGGTAGATAATAAAAATGTCTCCCTGCTCAATATCTTTGTAATGGATTTTGCCTTACCCGCCACGCTGTTTAGCGCCACGGTACAAACGCCGTGGGCCGGTATCGTCGCCCAGTCGCCGCTGGTGCTGGTGCTGACCGGCGCGATGTGGATCACCTATGCCGCGATCTACTTCCTCGCCACCAGCGTGTTCAAACGCACGCCGCAGGATGCCGCGGTGCTGACCCTCACCGTCGCCCTGCCAAACTATGCCGCGTTGGGTCTGCCGATCCTCGGCAGCGTGCTGGGTGAAGGCGCGTCAACCTCGCTGTCGGTGGCGGTCTCTATCGCCTGCGGCTCGGTACTGATGACCCCGTTCTGCCTGCTGATTCTGGAACGTGAAAAAGCCCGCGCCGCAGGTGAAAACAGCGGTTCTACGCTGGCGATGCTGCCGGTGCTGATGTGGCGCTCGGTGAAAAAACCGATCGTCTGGGGCCCGCTGCTTGGGGTGGTGCTTTCCGCTATCGGCATCAAAATGCCGGAAATGCTGCTGGCCTCCATCAAACCGCTAGGCCTGGCCGCCACCGCCGCCGCGCTGTTCCTCACCGGGGTGATCCTGTCGGCACGTAAACTGCAGCTCAATGCGCTGATCGCCACTTCCACCATCGTGAAACTGCTGGTGCAGCCGTTTATTGCCTGGGGGCTGGTGATGCTGCTGGGTCTGCACGGCTCTATCGCCATTACCGCGATCCTGATGATTGCCCTGGCCGCCGGCTTCTTCGGCGTGGTCTTCGGCAACCGCTTCGGCGTCCAGTCTCCTGATGCTGAAGCCGTGCTGCTGTTGAGCTCGGTTCTGTGTATCCTGTCGCTACCGCTGTTTATCTCTTTGACTTCAGGACTGTAAACCATGCCATCAACGCCGCGTCCCCACGATTTACTCTGGTTAAACCACGCCAGCGCCCTGGAAGCTATTGCCGAGCCGTGGGTGGCTCAGCAGTGGCGAGCCGCGCTGCCGGTGGTGGTGAGACGCGACGTTGATGACCAGGCCCGCATCCCGGTGGGGGTGCGGGGCATGAAGCGCGAGCAGCGCGCCGCCGGTTGGGTCCAGGCGCACAATATCGTGCGCTGCGTGACGCCGGAAATGCTGGTGGAGCGCGAGCGTCTGCTGGGCTCCCCTTTTGTTTCACAGCCGCCGGTTCAGGCGGCTATCGCCCTTACCTTACACCCCTGGTCCTGGCGCTGGGGCGTCACCGGCAGCACCGGCTATGCGCTGGCCACTGAGATCCCGGTACTCCATGCGGCAAGCGATCTGGATCTGCTGATCCGCGCGCCGGAGCCGCTGGATCGCGAGGCGCTGCGCGAGTGGCAGGCCCGCGTGGCCCTACTGCCGTGCCGCGCCGATACCCAGGTAGAAACGCCCTACGGCGCCTTCGCCCTTAATGAGTGGCTGCGCGATGGCCGTGCGCTGCTGAAAACATCCCATGGCGCACGATTAACCGCGACGCCGTGGCACAGGGAGGAATGATGAAAATTTTGTTTACTTTTCCCGGTCAGGGCGGCCAGCGGCCAGCCATGCTGGCGGCCATCCCCGACCGCGAGAACATCTTCGCGCAGGCGCGCGCCGTGCTGGGGGATGAAGTCGCTACTCTCGATAGCGCCGACGCGCTAAAACACACCCGTGCGGTACAACTCTGTCTGCTGATCGCCGGGGTCGCCTGGGCGCGCGAGCTACAGCGCCAGGGCGTGGATCCGCAGATGGTCAGCGGCCTCTCTATTGGCGCGTTTCCGGCAGCGGTGATTGCCGGCGCGCTCGATTTCGCCAGCGCGTTGCGGCTGGTGGCGCTGCGCGGCGATTTAATGGAGCAGGCTTATCCCGAAGGTTACGGGCTGACGGCGATTATGGGGCTGACCCGCCCGCGGGTTGAGGCGCTGATGCAGGGCCACGAGGTTTATCTCGCCAACCTCAACGCCGAAACGCAGATCGTGATCGCCGGGCGCGATGAGGCGATGGCCGAGGTGGCGCAGCTGGCGCTGCGGGCTGGCGCCAGTAAAGCCCAGCGGCTGGCGGTCAGCGTGCCCTCGCACTGCGCACTGCTGGATAAACCCGCCGCAGCGCTGGCAAAAGCCTTTGCCGACGTCACCTTAACGCGCCCTCAGCGCGCCTATTTAAGCGGCTCGACGGCGCGCGTGCTGTGGGATCCGCAGCGGATCGCTGACGATCTGGCGATGAACATGGCGCGCACCGTGCACTGGCAGGAGGCGATGATCGCCGCCGATGAACGCGACGCCAGGCTGGCAATCGAGATGCCGCCCGGCGGGGTGCTCACCTGCCTGACCCGCCAGGCGGGCTGGCGCGGCGAGACCATTTCGCTGGAGCGCAGCGGCGTAGACGTCGCCCGCCATCTGGCGCAGCGGCTTAGCGATTAATACTGCGGGCGTACATCCGCCCTTCCGCCGCCAGCGCCAGCAGGTCGGCATCGCGCTCGCGATGGTGCGAATAGACGATAGAGATCAGCTGGCGCATCTGATAGGGTTCCGCCAGCTTTAACAGCTGCACATCGTTTTCATAAACTTTCTTCATGCGTCCCGGCAGCAGCGCGAAGCCGACGCCCGCCTGCACCAGACTTATCATCGAAAAGATATCATTCACCCGGGTCACAATTTCCGGCTCAAAACCGGCCACCTGAAAGGCCTCCTGAAACCCGGCATAAGTCGCAAACCCTTCCGCCAGCGAAACAAACTTACGATCGGCATAATCGCGCAGGTCGGCAAGCTCTGTGGTATTCAGCTGTTCCGTCGCCGGCGCGGCGAGGAAGATATCATCTTCAAACAGCGGCACCACGTCGAAGGCCGAATGATTGTACTCGCCTTCATTGGTGGCGATTAAGATAGCATCCAGCGCATCGTCCTCCAGCATATCCAGCAGCATCTGGTTAGAGCCCATGGTCAGATCCAGCTCCAGCTCCGGGCGACGCAGCTTCATCCCCATAATGATGCGCGGAACGGTTTCCAAGGTCAGCGAATAGAGGGTACCGATGCGCAAACGTCCCTGACCGACGCCGGCGACTTTACGCGTCGCCTCAAGCCCACGGCTCATCAGACTCATCACATCCTGGCAGTATTCAAGCAGCGTCCACGCCGCCTGCAGCGGCAGCAGGTTGCGCCCTTTGTGGACAAACAGCGGGCAGCCGACCCCCTCTTCGAGCGTATGCAGCGCGCGGTGCACGCTAACGCTGCTGAGCTTCATGGCTTCGGCGGTTCTGGCGATATTGCCCTTCGCCATAAACATCATAAAGACCGATAGCTTGCGGAAGGTGATCTCCTGGTTGATATCGTCTTTCATAGCCCTTCCACACTCCTGGTTATCGTTTTTCTTCAGTAATTCAAGGCAGTATAACAATAACCCTCACGTCCGTTTTGACCGCAACCGCTAATTATCGTCAATATTCTCCGCGTTGTCGGTTCGCTTACTCGCCAGCCGGGAAATCAACTTGTCTCTATGAACTCAATTCATTAATCGACGCGCCGATGGAGCCACGCCAAAAGCAGGCTGGCGAGCGTAAAAGCGGCCATGATCCACGCCATCGTCCATGGCGTACCGTCGTGGAGCCATGCCAGCAACAGCGAAGAGATAATGCCGCTGCCATACTGCAGCGAGCCGATCAGCGCCGAAGCGGAACCGGCATATTCACCGGCCTCATCAAGCGCCGCGGCGGTTGAGGTGGCGGCAATCACCCCATTCATTGAGAAGAACAGGAAAATACTCACCACAATCAGCACCACGCCGCCGATATGCAGACGCACGCCGGCTGCCAGCACGACGACGGCAATCGCCGATACCGCCAGCGCCGCCTTCAACAGCGAACCTAACGCATGGCGCTGCACCAGACGACGATTGACCACGCTCATCAGCATAACCCCAACGATATTGACCGCGAACAGCCAGCCGTAGTGCTGCGGCGCAACGCCGTAATAGCGAATATAGACATCCGGCGAACCGGTGATAAAAGCGTAAGCCGCGACGTAAAAGAAAGTCAGACTGAGGATATAACGCATAAACGTCCGGTTTTTTACCAACGCGGCGTAATTGCGAAACGCGCTAAGCGGCGATCCTTTCTGCCGACGCTCTGGCGGCAGAGTTTCCGGCAGCCAGCACAAGGCGATAAACATCAGAGCGCCAATCACCACCAGCAGCCAGAAAATAGTGTGCCAGCTGGTGAATTTAATCATCTGCCCGCCGATCAGCGGCCCGGCAATCGGCGCAATCGCCATCACGATAGTCAGCGTCGAGAGCATCTGCGCGGCGCGGGTACGAGCAAACAGATCGCGAACCATCGCCCTTGCCAGCATCGGCCCAGTGCAGGCGCCAAGCGCCTGAAACACGCGCCAGAAAACAATCTGATCGATGGTGGTCGACAGCGCGCAGCCGGCGGAGCCGATAATAAATAGCACCATGCCGATGAACAGCGGCGTGCGACGCCCCAGCCGGTCGCTTATTGGCCCCCACACCAGTTGCGCCAGTGCAAAGCCAATCAGAAATCCGGTGATCGTCAGTTCGGCATCGCCGTGCAGTTGCGCGGCCATCATCGGCATGGCCGGCAGATAGATATCGGTGGAGAGCGAAGTAAAGGCCATCAGGCCGCTTAAAATCAAAATAAAAAGCGCCCCGCTGGTGGCGCGCTGATGCGATGAAGTCATTATGGTATCCGTTAAGGAGAGGAAAGCGGTGAAGTGCCTGGCTATTTTAGCCGGTTTCGGGGCAACGGATAATCCCCGGAAATCATAACAGGGTGATGAGCATCATTCATAAATAGCGGCAGGGAAAAGTGGATGTAAAAAAGGGAAGACCGTGGTCTTCCCTTTTGTTCACTGCACGAATGTGCTTTTACAGCGCCATATCATGCTGCGGCGAGGCCTCGCGCGGCGTCTCTGCCGGTTTGGCGGTCGCGGTCGGCGCAGCCGCTGGCATCTGGATCACCGGCGGCTTAGTCAGCTGCAGGGCCGCGGCGGTGTCATCCCATACCTGCTGGGTCAGCGCCACGTTACCGTTCAGCTTCTGACCGTAGCTCGGCACGATAGCGTGAATACGGCTCTGCCACTCCGGCGAGTTAAACTGCTGCGGGAACATCTGCTTGAGTACGTTCAGGGTGATCGGCGCGGCGGTGGAAGCCCCCGGCGACGCGCCGAGCAGCGCAGAAATCGTTTTCTGCTGATCGACCACCACTTCGGTACCCAGCTTCAGAACGCCGCCCTTCTCTGCGTCTTTCTTAATGATCTGCACGCGCTGGCCGGCCTGGATCAGTTTCCAGTCTTCTTTACGCGCGTCCGGGTAGTACTCTTTCAGCGCAGCGAAACGGTCATCATCACTGAGCATCACCTGGCTGACGAGATATTTCACCAGATCGAAGTTGTCGAGACCGACGTGGGTCATCGGCAGCACGTTATCGGTGGTGGTGGTGCTGAGCAGGTCAAAGAACGAACCATTTTTCAGGAACTTGGTCGAGAAGGTGGCGAATGGCCCGAACAGCACCACGCGCTTACCGTCGAGATAACGAGCGTCAAGATGCGGCACCGACATCGGCGGCGCGCCGACCGAAGCCTGACCATAGACTTTCTCCAGATGCTGCGCGGTGACCGCCGGGTTCTCGGTCATCAGGAACGAGCCGCCCACCGGGAAACCGGCATAGTTATCCGCTTCCGGAATGCCGGTTTTCTGCAGCAGCTTCAGCGCGCCGCCGCCGGCGCCGATAAAGACGTATTTGGCGTCAATAGTCTGCGCTTCCCCGCTCTGCACGTTCTTAATCGTCACGTGCCAGGAGTTGTCAGCATTGCGTTTGAAATCGGTCACCTCGGAGGAGGTTTGCAGGGTGAAGTGGTTATTTTTCTTCAGGCTGCCGATCAGCTGGCGGGTAATTTCGCCGTAGTTGACATCGGTACCCACCGGCGTCCAGGTGGCGGCCACTTTCTGCTGCGGATCGCGACCTTCCATCACCAGCGGCGCCCACTGTTTAATTTGCGCGTGATCGGTGGAGAATTTCATCCCCTGGAATAAGGTAGTCTGCTGCAGCGCGTTATAACGTTTTTGCAGGTAATCCACATTATCGCCCCACACGAAACTCATATGCGGTGTGGAGTTAATAAAGGAGTGCGGGTCGTGCAAAATACCGCGTTTCACCTGTGCCGACCAGAACTGACGGGAAATCATAAACTGTTCGTTAATATCCAGCGCTTTGCTGACGTCAATCGACCCGTCCGCTCGTTCCGGGGTATAGTTCAGCTCCATATTCGCTGAGTGGCCGGTACCGGCGTTATTCCAGCCGTTGGAAGATTCCAGGGCTACGCCGTCCAGTTTCTCCACCATGGTCAGGTTCCAGTCCGGCTGCAGCGCCTGCAGCCAGGTGCCGAGCGAGGCGCTCATGATCCCGCCGCCAATCAGCAGGAAGTCGGTCTTTTTAGAGGTATCCGCTTCAGCATGCGTCGCCGCGCTGACGAACATCGCTAATGCGGTAAAGGAAATAATCGTTTTTTTCATTGCAGGCATAATAGAATTATCACGTAGCACACGGTAATAAGAGGCAGCATATTAACGCACTTTTACTTTATTTTAAAATATCATTTACACTCTGGCATTTTTAATCAAATAATTATTTAACTTAAAAAAGCAAAGCGAGACATCAAAATGATACCTGGTGAAAAATAAGATCGAAAATTCAGCCTGATTGCTGAGAAAAATAAAAAAGAGAGATTTTTTTAGTTAATAAAGTCCAGGCGCGTACGACAATCGCGCGCGCCTGGCTGAGGGGTTAATGGGCGGGAGTGGTCGTGCTGCTGCGCTGTGCTTCGCGCAGGGCGAGACGCAGGTGATTGTGATGTTGCGTCAGCAGCTCGCGCGCGTGCCAGGCATCCAGCCCGCTGAGCAGCATCAGGATCGCGGTGCGGCAGTGCTGATGGCAGCTGGCCAGTGCCGCTTTTGCTTCACTGCGCGTGCAGTCGGTGGCCGCCATGACAATCGCTATCTGCCGCTCCGCCCAGTGCGAATTGTCAGCCTGCACGTCCACCCGCAGATTGCTGTACACCCGACCGTCACGGATGGCGAGCCCGGTCGTCAGCATGTTGACGATCTGCCGCTGGGCCAGTTGAGCCTTCGGATTGGCTAAGCCTGCCACCGCTTCCGGCCCGGTCTGTGGGGCAATAATGATATCCGCCAGCTGCGCCGCCTCGCTGGCCGCCTGCTGAGTGACGACAGCGATAGGGGCCCCCAGAGACCAGGCGTGGCGCATCGCGCCCCACACCCATGGCGTCTTGCCGCTGACGGTCAACGCCAGCAGCATATCGTGGTTGGAAAAGTCCAGCGACTGCAGTTCAAAGGCGCCCAGGTCATAATTATTTGCCGCGGTTTCCCGCTCGGCCATCGCCGCCGTCTGCCCACCGGCAATCAGTCCCACCAGCGCGTGTTTGCCTTCCGGTGAATAGTCGCTGACCGCCTCGATGGCCGTCCGGCCTGACGCCCCGGCGCCGATAATGACCAGGCGCCCTCCCCGGCCCATCGTCGCGGTGGCGACATCAATCAGCCGGGCGATGTCCGGCAGGCAGGCGCCGACCGCCTCCGATATCTGCTTATCATCCTGATGCAGCATCGCCAGCATGTCTGCCGTGGCGAGACGATCGATGTGAGTGGTATCCGGGTGACGGCGGGCCTGCATTGCAGCGGTTAGCGAACTGTTCATAACAACCTCCATTTACAACAGAAAAAGCGCATCTCGGCGACATCAGCGGCCTGATGCATATCCTTATATTCACCAGGTCTATTTAACCTCTGCCGCCACTATAAGTGGAATGTTCTGTGCTTTACCGCCGTCGGGGTCACAGTTTACCGTCCCCAACGCTCGTTTACGGGCGATTGTCGGTTATATGAGCAATGCTGTCTTACGTCTCATCTTCGCCGCTCGCCGGCATGGCCAGCCAGAAGGATTGTTGGCAGAGCATGTGAAACGGTTTACGTATCGGCTAAACCGCCTCGATTTGCTTTGATTACACGGCTTTATGAAAACCGTCCTATCGGCGATAATAATCTTTCACTGAATCTACCCGGGGTCGTCATGAAGGCATCAGAGCAGCAGCCTCGCGTTCGCCAACGCGCCTTACCGTTAAAGCTGAGCACCGCCGTGTCCTTGATGATCGGCAGCGTCATCGGCGCCGTGCTCCTGCTGGTCTATGCCCTGTGGTATATGCAGATAAGCAATGCCACCCGCGACGGTCTGAAAGAGACCGCGCTGGCGGTGGCGCGCACCATGGCCGATATGCCGCAGGTGAAGCGCGGACTGGAGGCGCCCCCGCAGCAGCAGATCATTCAGCCGCTGGCGCAGGCCATCACCCGGCGCAACGACCTGCTGTACGCTATCGTCACCGATATGCACGGTATTCGCTATTCGCATCCGGATACCTCTATCATCGGTAAGCGGTTTATCGGCCGGGATATCCTGCCCACGCTGCAGGGAAAAGAGAACGTTGCCATTAACCACGGCGTGCTGGCCCCGGCGCTGCGGGTATTCACCCCGGTGTTCAACGACCAGCACCAGCAAATTGGCGTGGTGGTGGTCGGCATTTCGCTGAGTAAAGTGGACGAACAGATCGCCAACAGCCGCTGGGACGTACTCCTGACAATCCTGTTCAGCGCGCTGGTCTGCGCGCTGGGCACCTGGAGCCTGGTACGCGGTCTGAAGCGCGTCCTGCTGGGGCTGGAGCCGCAGGAGATTTCCACCCAGTTTCAACAGCGTCAGGCCATGCTTCACGCCCTGAAGGAGGGCGTCGTTGCCGTCGATGCCCACGGCGAAGTTAATTTGATCAACCCGGCGGCGCAGGAGATCCTCTTTTCCGGCCCGGACAAAACCCTCGCCCACACGCCACTGCTCGCCGACCTGCAGACCGTCTTGCAGAGCGGCGAGCCGATGTACGACCGCGAACTGGGATGCAATGGCCTGTTGCTGATCGGCAATACGGTGCCCATTCGCAGCCAGGAAGCGGTGGTCGGCGCCATCTGTACCTTCCGCGATAAGACCGAGGTGAGCCAGCTGCTGCAGCGGCTGGACGGCATGATGAGCTATGTGGATGCCCTGCGCACCACCTCCCATGAATTTATGAATAAACTGCACGTGATCCTCGGCCTGCTGAATATGAAAAGCTATGGCAAACTCGAGGAATACGTGCTGCAGACCGCCCACCGCTATCAGGCGGACATCGGCGACATTCAGCACCGTATTAAATCCCCGGTGGTGGCGGGCTTCCTGATAAGTAAAATTCAGCGCGCCACCGAGTGCGGCTTTACGCTGACGCTGGCGGAAGAGAGCCAGGTGCCGGATTGCCCGAATGAGAAGCAGGTCACGGTGCTGGTGACGGTGCTGGGCAATCTTATCGAGAACGCGCTGGACGCCATGAGCGGCCAGGCGGAGGGTGAGATCGGCCTGCTGCTGCACTACCAGGACGGCTGGCTAAGCGGTGAAGTGAGCGATGACGGACCGGGGATCCCGGAAAATAATATCGACGCTATCTTTAACAAAGGTTTCTCCACCAAAGGCGAGAATCGCGGCGTCGGGCTGTTTCTCGCCAACCAGCAGCTGCGCGAACTGGGCGGCACCCTCGCCGTCGAGTCGGAACCCGGCGTATTTACCCAATTTTTTGTTCATCTCCCCTGGGATAGTAAAAGGAAACGTGCGTGATAAATGTGTTGATTGTTGACGATGATGCGATGGTGGCCGAACTGAATCGCCTGTACGTGGCAAGAGTTCCCGGCTTTCGTTGCAGCGGGAGCGCTTCGACGCTCAGTCAGGCCCAGGAGATGATTAACGATAAGCAGCGGGAGATCGATCTGGTGCTGCTGGATGTCTACATGCAACAGGACAGCGGGCTGGATCTACTGCCGACCATCCGCGAGTCGGGGCGCGCTATCGATGTCATCATGATCACCTCGGCGGCAGACGCCGCCACGGTGCAGACCGCGATGCATTACGGGGTGGTTGATTACCTGATCAAACCTTTCCAGTTTCCGCGCTTTGAAGAGGCGCTCACCACCTGGCGGGAGAAGCGTAAACTGATGACCGGCCAGCCGTATTACGAACAGGCCGACGTCGACCGTCTGCTGCACGGCGGCGCGCCGGAGGCCAGCGACGCGCGCAAGCTGCCCAAGGGGCTAACCGCGCAAACGCTGCGTACGCTCTGCCAGTGGATTGACGCCCATCCGGACGTTGAATTCTCTACCGATGAGCTGGCGGCGGCCGTAAATATCTCCCGCGTCTCGTGCCGCAAATATCTGATTTGGCTGGCACAGATCAATATCCTCTACACCACTATCCACTACGGCGCTACCGGGCGACCGGTCTATCGCTACCGCCTGGTCGCCGAACAGTACAGTTTGCTTAAGCAGTACAGTCAATAACCTGATAGCCGCTGTCCAGCGGCGCAAAACGCAGCCGCTGCGGCGATGAGAGAATGATGTCGCGATTTTTGGTGACGAAAATCGCGTCGATATCCTCACGCTGACGCAGCGCTGCGCAGCCCTTCTCTACGCCGAGGCCGAACAGCAGCGTAGTCCAGATATCGCCGTCTAAAGAATCCGTGGAAATCACCGTCACGCTGTCGAGTTCGTTATCCAGCGGATAACCGCTGCGCGGGTCGAGAATATGGTGCCAGCGTTTGCCGTCCTGCTCAAAATAACGTTCATAGGTTCCGGAAGTGACCACCGACTGCCCGTTGATCGTCAGGGAGCCAATCAGCGCCTGCGCGTCGGCAAACGGTTTTTTCAGGCCAATGGTCCATTCGCCGAGGGTATGCACATTGCCGCCGAGATTGATCAGCGCCTTCGCCACCTGCTGCTGACGGAGATAATCGCGCACGCGGTCAGCGATATAGCCTTTGGCGATCGCCCCAAGATCCAACTCCATCCCCGGCTGCTGGAGAAACACACTACAGGTAGTCTCATCGAGGATCACCTCCTGTGGGCGGGTCAGCGCCAGTCGGGCTCTGATATCAGCCGCGTCAGGCACGCTGTGCCCGTGAAAGCCAATTCGCCACAGCTTCACCAGCGGGCCGATGGCAAGATTAAAGGCGCTGTCGCGCACCATGCTGGCGGCTTTGGCGCACTGAATCAGCTGAAAGACCGGGCGACTGACCGTGACCGGATGGCGTCCGGCGGCATGGTTGATATCCATCACCTGCGACTCGGCACGGTTAACGGTAAGCAGATCTTCGTAGCGTTTAATTAACTGAAATACGCGGGAGGCCAGCGCCTCATCGTGGGAATAAAGTTTGAGCAGAATGGGGGACCCCATCAGGACGGCGGAGTAGCTATAGACACGGTTATCGGACATCGGGCTCTCCTTCAGAAGGGATAAGAACCTATCCCAGTAGGCGTAATTGGCGCAGCCAGTTTGAACACGGACAGCGCGCAGAAACCGGAGCGTACACGTAGTACGTGAGGATTTCGAGCACTGCCCAGGTTCAACATGGCAAGCAAAATAGCCCTAATGAGATAGGCTCTAAGCCGGGCGGCAAAAGCACCAGCCCGGCATCAGCAATTACCTGTTATCCTCTGGCACGTTTCGCCGCCTGGTGGCCCGCGAGGGTACCGAAGATGATGATATCCGCGACCGCGTTACCGCCGATGCGGTTGCCGCCGTGGATCCCGCCCACCACTTCACCGGCGGCGTAGGCGCCGTGGATCGGCTGCTGGTCAACGTTCAGCACTTCGCCATCGGTGTTAATGGTCACGCCGCCCATGGTGTGGTGCACCCCGGGGGCGATGCGAATGGCATGGAACGGGCCTTCGTTAATCGGCGCGCGCAGCGCGGTGGTCCGGCCAAACTGTTCATCATGCTGTTTTTCCACTGCCCCGTTGTAACACTCGAGGGTGGCGAGGAAGGCATGGTAATCCATCCCCAGTTTCTCCGCCAGTTCACGCGGGGAGCTGGCGCTGGTGACGAAGCCTTTGGCGATGTACTCATCGGCAGCTTTGTTTTTCGCCCGCACATGCTCGTCAAAGACAATGTACGCATAGTGTTCCGGCAGGGCGATAATCGCTGCCGAGACTTTATCGCGGGTCTCCATTTCGTTAAAGAAGCGGTTCCCCTGCTGGTTAACAAGAATAGCGCCGCCGCCGCGAATCGATTCGGAAATCAGGTACGAGGTCTGCTGTTCGACGGTGGGGTGAATCTGAATTTCGCCCATATCCACGGTGCCAGCGCCGATGCGTTCCAGCAGCGCGATACCGCTCCCGGTCGCCCCTTTGTGGTTGGTGGTCACGAAGCCTTCGAGGTCCGGACGATACTTCACCACCATCGCGCTGTTGGCGCTGAAGCCGCCGGTGGCCACTACGATGCTTTTGGTCTGTACTTCAATGACTTCTTTTTCGTCGTTGACCAGACGTACACCGCTCACCTCATCCCCGCTCATCAGGATCTCTTCCACCGAGGTATCCAGCAGGACGTCGACCCCGCGTTTGGTGATGTTGCGCACCAGGCCGCTAATCAGATAGCCGCCGACCGCTGACCCGTCGCGCGGACGGTGGGTACGGTCAATGCTCATCCCGCCGGTGGTGGTGATGTCGTTGAGCATAATGCCGCGGTCCGCCAGCCACTCAATGGCTTGCGGCGCATTCTCCACGAAGCGACGCAGCAGCTGCGGGTTGTTTTTGTTGTGGCCGCCCTTCAGGGTTTCCTGATAGAACAACTCTTTACTGTCCTGAATACCTTTGACCCGCTGGAAGCGAGTTTCCGCGGCGTTCATCCCGGCGGAAGCCTTGATGGTGTTGCCACCAATGGTCGGCATTTTTTCGACGATCAGGACGCTGGCGCCTTCGTCGTGAGCCTGAATGGCTGCCGCCAGGCCGGCGCCGCCGCTGCCGACCACCACCACGTCATAACTTTTCGGCGCGGCGTCATTGCCGCCCTCTTCCGCTGCCAGCGCTTTGCTGGATTTCAGCATCGCTTTAGCGACCGCTTTTTTCACCGCTTCGCTCTGGCTGGTAGCACCGGAAATGGCGTCCACGTGCGGGGTGTTGGCGGTCAGAATACGTTCGCGGATCTCTTCGAAGCTGGTGGTGAACTCGACGGTCTGCACCGGGCTCGCCGCCAGTTCAATATCGGCAATATGATCATTTTCGAGGCTAACGTTGATCACCAGTTCATTGGCGTCATCCTGAACGGTTTCAACAAACATCCCCGGCTTAAATTTGGCGTCGCCCATGCTCATGTCGCGGATCATCGCTTCCACCAGCGAGAAGCGCCACAGCGGTTCCGGAATATGCAGCGCCTCGCGCTGGGTGCTGTCGATAAACAGCTCCAGCTCTTCACCGGCGGCGATGCGTGCCGCCCAGTCCGGATAGGCGATGCAGGCGCGGCCCACGGCGATCAGGTCATAACCGTGATCGAGGCCCAGCTCGGCATCAGCAACGTTAACCACCCCGCCGACGCCCATCACCGGCACCTGGGCCAGGGTTTCAGAGCGCATCGCGCAGTATTTCTCGATCAGCGGTGTCGGATCGCTGGTATCGACGATAGACGGACGCAGGGTCGCGCCCACCGAGAAGTGCAGATAATCGACACCGCGGACGGCCAGCTTTTCCAGCAGATACATGGTGTCGTCGAAGCGGATCCCCGGGACCTCCATCTCTTCCGGCGAGAAGCGATAGCCGATGATAAAGGCATCGTCAGCGTACTGGCGGGCCATTTTGTGGGTGATGTCGAGGACCGCCAGCGGGAAACGAGCGCGATTGTCGCGGCTACCGCCCCACTCGTCGTCGCGCTGGTTGGAGTTCGGCGAATAGAACTGCTGGATAAGGTAGGTGTTGGCGCCGTGAATTTCGACGCCGTCGAAGCCGGCGAGAATGGCGCGGCGGACGCCGTCGCCAAACTTGGCGATCATCCCCTCCACTTCTTCTCCGCTCAGCGCCCGCGGCATCGCGGCGCCCTCACGCGGCGCGGCAATAGCGCTTGGCGCCACCGGCTGGCGTCCCCCGATCAGCTGCGGGTCGACCATGCGTCCGCCGTGATAGATCTGCAGAATCGCTTTTGAACCTTGCGCTTTGATCGCCTCGGCGATTTTCGCCAGGCCGGCAATTTTTTCATCATTATCGATGCCGATCGCGCCCGGGAAGGCCAGGCCGTAGTCATCAATAAAGCAGCACTCGACAATAATGGTGCCGATGCTGCCGGCGCGAGCGCGATAGTACTCCACCAGCTCGCTGGTGACAGTCCCATCGAAATAACCGGTGCAGGTGGTCATCGGCGCCATGAGCAAACGGTTTTTCAGCTCCGTACCATTTGGTAAAGTAAATGGCTGCAGAATTCGTTCGTTACTGGTCATAAGTTACGCTCCAGATTTTAAAATATTAAAAACTCAGAATGGGGTGACGGAATCATTAATGGTTTTGGTTTTTTAATTCCAGTTGTCATGCCAATAATATAGCGTGTTTTTTAGTTACTAAATCAATTACGTTAGTTATAAAACTATTTAACCCCAACAATAACATCGCTACCTCTATTGTATTATTAAAATAATAAATAGCATTTACATAATACAAATGTACGATAACATTTTAGATACTTATGTTAACATTAAAAACAATCGCAAATTTCAATAAAAACATTTATTTTCATGCAGTTACTAAAATAATTGATAAATTCAGAATTAAATGCTCATTTTTATTTTAACATTTATCGATATTTTAGCTAAATTAACACCTCATCATATAGGGTTATACTGATAATAAAAAAATAGTGAAATCACCTGCTTTTCTTGATCTCGATCAATTGCAACGGCCATTGAAAGCGCAATATATAAATAACCAACAAATTTAATTTAACGCCCAGACAAACGCGTTAAATAAACGCTCTGACGATACTCAGAAACGAAAAATAAAAACTAAAGTAACTTTTGTAATTAAAGAAATCACTGAGCATGTCACTGGCGTAAACGCTATTTTCAACAACTTGCAGATACTCATTATGAAAGAGAAAAAGACAACCATACCGCCTGCCGGTGCAGTCAATCCAACGACTGCGACTAAAAAACGTCTCCTGATGATGGCGCTGCCGATTATCGTCGCTGTGCTGTTACTGTTTGTTCCCGTCCCCGATGGCCTGCCGCCGTACGCCTGGCACTACTTCGCCATCTTCGTCGGGGTAATCGTCGGGTTAATTTTTGAACCGCTGCCTGGCGCCGTTATCGGCATCACCGGCGTGGTGGTGATCGCCCTCTGTAGCCAGTGGCTGTTGTTCAGCCCGGAACAGATGGCCGCCCCGAGCTTCAAGCTGGCCGGCGCCTCCTTTAAATGGGCGGTGAGCGGCTTCGGCAACTCCACGGTCTGGCTTATCTTCGGCGCCTTTATGTTCGCCGCCGGCTACGATAAAACCCAGTTCGGCCGCCGCCTGGCGCTCATCCTGGTGAAATATCTTGGCCGTCGCAGCCTGACGCTGGGCTACGCCATCACCTTTGCTGACCTGTTGCTGGCGCCATTTACGCCGTCTAACACCGCGCGCAGCGGCGGTACCATCTACCCGATTATTGCCAACCTGCCGCCGCTGTACGGTTCAAAACCAAACGACCCGAGCGCGCGTAAAATCGGTTCCTATCTGATGTGGGTGGCGATCACCGCCGCCTGTATCACCAGCTCGATGTTCCTGTCAGCGCTGGCACCGAACCTGCTGGCCCTGGCGCTGGTAAAAAGCATCGTCGGCATCAACATCTCGTGGGGGACCTGGTTCATCGCCTTCCTGCCGCTCGGTGTCCTGCTGATCCTGACTATGCCGCTGCTGGCTTACTGGTTCTATCCGCCGGAAGTGAAAATCAATAACGAAGTGCCGCTGTGGGCCGCGCGTGAGCTGGAAAAACTGGGCAAACTGTCGCGCAATGAAATTCTGCTGCTGGTGTTCGTCTGCTTCGCGCTGATGATGTGGATCTTCGCCGCCGACTGGATTGAACCGGCGCTGGCCGCCCTGCTGGTTATCGTGCTGATGCTGTGGACCGGCGTGCTCTCCTGGAGCGACATCACCAACAACAAAGCGGCGTGGAACACCTTTGTCTGGTTTGCCACCCTGGTGGCGCTGGCCGACGGCCTCTCCTCCACCGGTTTCATCGCCTGGCTGGGTAAAGAGGGCGGCGCGCTGATGGGCGGTATCTCCCCAGGCGTGGCGACCATCGTCCTGCTGCTGGCGTTCTACCTGCTGCACTACCTGTTTGCCAGCACCACCGCGCACACCACTGCCCTGCTGCCGGCCATGCTGACTATTGCGGCCACCATTCCGGGTATGAATATGGAAGTGTTCGTCCTGCTGATGGTCACCTCGCTGGGCGTGATGGGGATTATCACCCCGTACGGTACTGGCCCAAGCCCAATCTACTACGGCAGCGGCTACCTGCCGACCAAAGACTACTGGCGCCTCGGCACCATCTTTGGCGCCATCTTCCTGGCCGCCCTGCTGCTGATTGGCTATCCGTGGATGTCCATGATGTTCTGATTCATAACCGCCGGGACCACCCCGGCGGTTTTTATCTTTATGGAGTAAGTGACTATGTCGACTAAACCGTTTGTTTATCAGGATCCGTTCCCGCTGGCGCACGACGATACCGAATACTATCTGCTCAGCAAAGAGCACGTCTCTGTCGCCGAATTTGACGGCCAGCCGGTTCTGAAAGTAGAGCCGCAGGCGCTGACCCTGCTCGCCCAGCAGGCCTTCCACGACGCCGCCTTTATGCTGCGCGTCTCCCATCAACAGCAGGTCGCCTCGATTCTGCTCGACCCGGAAGCTAGCGAAAACGACAAATACGTGGCGCTGCAGTTCCTGCGCAACTCCGAAATCGCCGCCAAAGGTATTCTGCCCACCTGTCAGGATACCGGCACCGCCATCATCATGGGTAAAAAAGGCCAGCGCGTCTGGACCGGCGGTGGCGATGAAGCCGCCCTGGCGCAGGGCGTTTACAACACCTATACCGAAGATAACCTGCGTTACTCACAGAACGCGCCGCTGGATATGTATAAAGAGGTCAACACCGGCACCAACCTGCCGGCGCAGATCGATCTCTACAGCGTCGACGGTGAAGAGTATAAGTTCCTGTGTATGGCGAAAGGCGGCGGTTCCGCCAATAAAACCTATCTCTATCAGGAAACCAAAGCGCTGATCACTCCGGCGAAGCTGAAAAACTATCTGGTCGAGAAGATGCGTACCCTCGGTACCGCCGCCTGCCCGCCATACCATATCGCGTTTGTGATCGGCGGTACCTCGGCAGAAGCGACGCTGAAGACCGTGAAGCTGGCCTCCACCCGCTACTACGACGGCCTGCCGACCGAAGGCAACGAGCACGGTCAGGCGTTTCGCGACGTCCAGCTGGAGCAGGAGCTGCTGCAGGAAGCGCAGAACCTCGGCCTCGGCGCGCAGTTTGGCGGGAAATACTTCGCTCACGATATCCGGGTGATCCGTCTGCCGCGCCACGGCGCCTCCTGCCCGATCGGCATGGGCGTCTCCTGCTCCGCCGACCGCAACATCAAAGCGAAAATCAACCGCGACGGCATCTGGATCGAGAAGCTGGAGAGCAATCCGGGGAAATATATCCCTGAACATCTGCGTCAGCAGGGTGAAGGCAATGTCGTCAGCATCAACCTGAATCAGCCGATGAGCGAAATCCTGGCGCAACTGTCGGCGCACCCGGTCTCAACCCGCCTGAGCCTCAACGGCACCATCATCGTGGCCCGCGACATCGCCCACGCCAAGCTAAAAGAGCTTATTGATAACGGCGAGGCGCTGCCGCAGTACGTCAAAGATCACCCGATCTACTACGCGGGCCCGGCGAAGACGCCGACCGGTTATGCCTCCGGCTCCCTCGGTCCGACTACCGCAGGCCGCATGGACTCTTATGTCGATCTGCTGCAGTCGCACGGCGCGAGCATGGTAATGCTGGCGAAAGGCAACCGCAGCCAGCAGGTGACCGATGCCTGCCATAAACACGGCGGCTTCTACCTCGGCAGCATTGGCGGCCCGGCAGCAGTGCTCGCCCAGCAGAGCATTAAGAGCCTCGAGTGCGTGGCCTATCCGGAACTGGGGATGGAAGCTATCTGGAAAATCGAAGTGGAAGATTTCCCGGCGTTTATTCTGGTTGATGATAAAGGTAACGACTTCTTCCAGCAGATCCAGAATAAGCAGTGTGCCGGCTGTCAACAGCACGGCTAACGCTCACTTCTGACGCTGATATCAGGCCGTCGCCGTTTGGGCGACGGCTTTTTTTATGCCCACGCCGCGCCAGCTTGAATTCATTTCGCGCCAGGCTATGCTCAACTACAAGCCGTCCGTTGTTTGCTGAAAAATAACAATAATTCTCTTTCTCAGGTGCCTCTATGAACAGGATGAGCGTGGTGATCCTCTGGGCGCTGGCGCTGCTGGTGCTAAAGCCGGCGCTGGCTGCCGAACCGCGACAACAGCCGACCGCCCGCGAGCAGGCACGCACAGTCACGATTTTCCATCAACCTGTCGTCATGTTGCAGGCTACTTTCGGCCAGACCACGCCCGAAGAGCGCGTCCTGCGTACCCGCAGCGCCTTACGCGCCTTTACTGAAGACGATATTCGCCAACCGCTGCGGGTCGTTGCGGTCAACCGCTATGGTCAGCCGGGCCGGCTGTTTCTGATGAACGGCAAACCGGTGCTGCTGCTGAGCCAGGCGGATCTCGATGAGGGCGATGATTTAACCCTCGACCAGGCGGCCCAGCGGGTGCTGGCGCGAATGGAGGCCCAGCGCACCAGCCTGCAGGAACAGTTCAACGACCGTTATCTGCTGCTTTCAGCCGGCAAAGCGCTGGCCGGTGGGCTGCTGCTGGCGCTGTTTTACTACGGCGCCTTCCGCGCCTGGCGGCGGGTGCGGCGCTTTTTCCTGCTGCGGATCCTTGAAAAACGCAGCGCCATCCCGCAGCACTGGCGGCGCTATCTCGGCAATATTGAAGTTCGACTCTATGCTGTGCTGGTCATTCTCGTCGGCATGCTGGCCAGTTATCTCTGGCTGAGCTGGGCCTTCAGCCTGTTTCCCTGGACAAGGGTGTGGAGTGAATCGCTGGGTGACTGGTCGCTGGGCGTGATCCGCGATCTCTCCCTGTCGATTGTCGCCTCCCTGCCGGGGCTGATGATCGTGGTGCTTATTTTCCTGATCACCTGGCTCATCATTCGCCTGGTGAAAGTGGCTCTCGACCAGGTCGCCGCCGGCCGCATTCAGGTGCCGGGCATCCATCCGGAAACCGTCAGCGCCACCCGCCGGTTGATCTCGGTGGTCATCTGGCTGTTTGCCCTGTCCGCCGCCTACCCGTTCCTCCCCGGCGCCAACTCCCTCGCCTTCAAAGGCATTAGCGTGTTCTTCGGCCTGATGCTGACTCTCGGGTCGACCGGGGTGATGACCCATGCGATGAGCGGCCTGGTGCTGATCTACTCCCGGGCGCTGCGCAAAGGCGACTGGATCCGCCTCGCCGACAATGAGGGACAGGTCAGCGAGATTGGCGTGCTGGCGACCAAGATCCTCACCCGTGAGAATTACATTGTCACCGTCCCGAACGCCGTGGTGGTGAGCGGGAAAATTATTAATCTCAGCGCCGAGAGTACCGACGGCGGGTTCAATCTCACCACCAGCGTCACCATCGGCTACGATACGCCGTGGCGTCAGGTGCATGCGCTGCTGGAGCTGGCGGCAAGACGCACCCCTGGGGTGGATCAACAAATCGCCCCGATAGTTCGCAAGCTGGGGTTGCTTGACTGGTACACCGCGTATGAGCTGCAGGTGCGCTTACTCCCCACAACCAAGCTGCCGGATGGCCGCAACGCGTTGCATAGCAGTATTATTGATGTGTTTAACGAATTCGGCGTGCAGATTATGTCGCCGAACTTTGTGATGCAGCCCAAGGCGGCGGTGGTGGTGCCGCAGGAGGCCTGGTACGCCGCCCCAGCCGTCGCGCCGCAGGAGCCTGAGAAATAAGGGCTAATATAGCGGCATCTCCGCCGGGTGGCGGCTTCACCGCTGAGCAAGAACAGCCAGCGCAGAGCCGCGCTTGTGCCGGGCGGTGGCTAACGCCTTGCCCGGCCTACGGATCGTGCGACCTGTCACTCATTTACCCACTTGCGCGACTGAAACTGCCGATGCTGGCGGCCTCAAAATCGCTGAGACGTTCCCGGAAGGCCGGGGCAGCCCGCATGGATGCGGGCTGAGGGCCGTGTTTTGCACGGACGCTGCCTCGGCCCGACCCGCAGCCTGCAGGGATAAGTCGAAGGGACCGCGCAGCGGCGATTTTGCTGGCCGGAGCCCGGGGGTACAGGGGGCGGCGGCGACTGGCCGCCCCCTGTGCGCTCCCTGCGCCATAAGAGACATAACGCAGAAGATCAACCGGGAGCGCAATCTGCCCGGAATTAACATAGAGGTTGTCGCCCTGCCAAACGTTGTGGCTCTGCCAAACATAGTGCGAACAGGGACATTTCCGGTTGTGCCGTGATTTCGCCGGGTGGCGGCTACGCCTTACCCGGCCTACAACGACTGCCGGGCAATCCGACTCGGACGACGACTCAACCCTGCGCGGCGTCGATGTCGTCAAACACCTGCTGCGCCAGATGCATCGTGGCATTCGCCGCCGGCAGCCCACAGTACAGCGCAGAGTGCATGATCAACTCTTTCAGCTCATCGCGGGTGACCCCGTTGTTAAACGACGCGCGCAGATGCATCTTCAGCTCCGCCTCGCGATTGAGAGCGATCAGCATGGCAATGGTGATCATGCTGCGGGTGTGGTGGTCGAGCCCCGGACGGGTCCAGGTCTCACCCCAGGCGTAGCGGGTGATAAAGTCCTGAAACTCGTCATTCAACGGCGTCAGATGCTGCAGGGTACGGTCGACGTGGGCGTCGCCCAACACTTTGCGCCGCACCGCCATCCCGTCCTGATAGCGCTGTTTATCCTCCATGGCGTTCCCCCTGGAAAAAGCTCAGCAGCGCCGAAGTAAAGCTTTTCGGCGCCTCAATGTTTGACAGATGCGATGCCGCCAGCACCACCACCTGGGAAGAGGGGATCTGCTGCTGCAGGAAACTGGCGTCACTGACCGTAGTGACAGGGTCACTTTCACCGGCGATAATTAATGTCGGCAGCGGGATCTGCCCCACTTCGCCCCGCAGGTCGGCGGCGGCCAGCGCCTCGCAGCAGGCGGCATAGCCTTCGACGTCGGTATGGGTTAACTGGTGGCAAAGCGCCTCCACCACCTCCGGCGCCTTCTGGCGAAACGCATGAGTGAACCAGCGATCCGCCGCCCCGGCGGCCACCACCGCCATTCCCTCCTGGCGTACCGCCCGCGCCCGCGACAGCCAGCTGGCCTGATCGCCAATGCGCGCCGCGGTGTTGGCAACGGCCAGACCATAAAAACGTTCTGGCGCAAAGCGTCCCAGCCACAGGCCGGTCAGACCGCCCATCGAGATCCCGCAGAACCAGGCGCGGTCGATATTCAGGTGATCGAGCAGCGCAATCACATCTTCCCCCAGCTGGGCGAGGGTCACTTTGCCATTTTTCGTCGTATTACCGTGACCGTGGGTGTCATAGCGCAGCACCCGAAAATGGGCGGTTAACGCCTCGATCTGCGGCTGCCACATCGCCCGGGTGGTGCCCAGCGAGTTGGAGAGGACGATAACCGGCGCGCCCTCCGGCCCGTCGAGTTGATAATCAAGATTCATCACGTTGCTCCTGATAACGCGCCAGCACCTGGCGCACAAAGCGTTCGGCGCTGCCGGTCGCCGTTGCCGGGTCCAGCAGCGTGGTTAAGCATTCACGAGAGAGATACTGACTGACCTCTGGGTCAGCCGCGAGCAGATCGACCAGGGGAGAGTGACGGTCCAGCGCCTGACGGCACAGCGCCTCGATATGATGATGCGCCTCGGCTTTGCCGATAAATTCCGCCAGCGCCAGGGTCACCGCCTCGGCCATGATCAGCCCATGGGTGATATCGAGATCGGCGCGCATTTTCTGCGGGAAGACCTGCATATCGCGCACCAGCGCTTCGCTTTGCGCCAGCGCCCCGCCCACCAGAGTAATCAGATCCGGCAGCGTCTCCCACTCCGCCTGCCAGCCGCCCAGCGCCCGCTCGTGCTGCTGGAGTTGGCTGGCGTAGAGGGTCGCCATCAGCCCCGGCGTACGCTGGGCGGCGGTCAGGATCGCCGCGCAGGCCACCGGATTGCGCTTATGCGGCATCGTCGATGAGCCGCCGCGGCCTTCCGCCACCGGCTCGCCGACCTCAGCCACTTCGGTCTGCATCAGCAGGGAGAAGTCGTTAGCGAATTTCCCCAGGGTACCGCAGACACCGGCAAACCAGGCGCCCGTCTCCAGCAGCCGATCGCGCTGGCTGTGCCACGGGGTATCCGGCAGCGACAGACCGAGGATCTGCGCCAGCGCCTGGCCAACCGCCGGCCCTTTCTCTTTTAGCGCGTCCAGAGTGCCCGCGGCGCCGCCAAACTGCAGCACCAGCAGCCGCGGACGCATCTCGCGCAGCCGCTGCTGCCAGCGCAGGAGCGCGTCGAGGGTGCCCGCCAGCTTCAGGCCAAAGGTCACCGGCAGCGCATGCTGCATCCAGGTCCGACCCGGCATGACAGTATCGCGATAACGATCCGCCTGGAGAGCCAGGGCAGCCAACAGCTGCTCAAGCAAGGTCTCAGCGGCATCCAGCGCCCCGCGCAGCTGGAGCACCAGTCCGGTGTCGATGGCGTCCTGACTGGTGGCTCCCCAGTGGACGTAGCGCGCAGCCTCGGGATCTCGCGCTTTTACCTGTACCGTCAGCTGTTTCACCAGCGGGATCGCCAGGTTACCGGCCCCCACCGCCGCCTCGCCCAGCGCGGCAAAATCGATGGTCTCGTGGCGGCAGGCCGCGACAATCGGCCCGACCGCTTCCGGCGGCACCATCCCGCAGACGGCCTGCGCCTGCGCCAGCGCCGCTTCAAAATCCAGCATGCCCTGCACCCGCTGCGCGTCGCTGAACCAGTCGGTCAGCGGACTGCTGCGCAGCATTGGGGTCAACAAACTCATTCTGGCTCCTTAAACACGTTCAATAATCAGGGCGATCCCCTGTCCGACGCCGATGCACATGGTGCACAGGGCGTAGCGGCCGCCGGTCCGTTTCAGCTGATAAGCCGCGGTCATCGCCAGCCGGCCGCCGGAGGCACCGAGCGGGTGGCCCAGCGCGATCGCCCCGCCGTTAGGGTTCACGTGGGCGGCATCATCCGGTAAGCCCAGATCACGGGTCACCGCCAGCGCCTGAGCGGCGAAGGCTTCATTCAGTTCGATGACATCCATCTGGGCTAATGTCAGGCCGGTCTGCGCCAGCACCTTACGCACCGCGGGCGCCGGGCCAAAGCCCATGATCCGCGGCGCAACACCCGCCGTCGCCACGCCGACCACCCGGGCCAGCGGTTGAAGATCGTGAGCCGCCAGCGCCGTCTCGCTGGCCAGCAGCAGCGCACAGGCGCCATCGTTAACGCCGGAGGCGTTACCGGCGGTGACGCTGCCGTCGGCGCGCACCACGCCGCGCAGTTTAGCCAGCGCCTCCAGCGAGGTACTGCGCGGGTGCTCATCGCGGCTAAACAGCAGTGGCTCGCCTTTACGCTGCGGCACCTGGACGGCGATCAGCTCATCGGCGAAACGCCCCGCCTCCTGCGCCGCGGCGGTACGCAGTTGACTGCGTAAGGCGAACGCGTCCTGATCGGCACGGGAAATGGCAAACTCATCGGCGACGTTTTCCGCCGTCTCCGGCATGGAATGCACGCCGTACAGGGCTTTCATCTGCGGGTTAATAAAGCGCCAGCCGATGGTGGTATCCTCCATCTGCATGCTGCGGCTAAAGGCGCTCTCTGCTTTCCCCATCACAAACGGCGCGCGGGACATGCTCTCCACGCCACCGGCGATCATCAGCTGCGTCTCGCCGCTTTTAATCGCCCGCGCCGCGACGCCGATCGCATCGAGGCTGGAACCGCACAGGCGGTTGATGGTGCTCCCGGGCACGCTCTCCGGCAGCCCGGCCAGCAGCAGCGCCATCCGCGCCACGTTGCGGTTATCTTCCCCGGCCTGGTTGGCGCAGCCAAAGATCACATCGTCAATGCGCGAGGGATCCAGTCCCGGGTTACGCTCCAGCAGGGCTTTTAATGGCAGCGCCGCGAGGTCGTCGGCGCGCATCGTCGCCAGGGTACCACCGAAACGGCCAAAGGGTGTACGTACCGCATCACAGATAAATGCCTGATTCATCATAGGTTCCTTACGCGCTTTCCGCCAGTTGTTCAAAGGTCAGCGCCACCGGAGTGATGCGCTGCAGCTCTTCAAAAGAGAGACCGTTAAAGATTTCACGTACCACCGGGCCGCGGTCGGTGATGTCGATCACCGCCAGGTCGGTATAGATCCGGCTGACGCAGCCGACGCCGGTCAGCGGGTAGCTGCACTGCGCCACCAGCTTGCACTCGCCGTCACGGGTCAGGTGGTCCATCATCACGAACACCTGACGGGCGCCGATGGCCAGATCCATCGCCCCGCCAACGGCCGGGATCGCATCCGGCGCACCGGTACTCCAGTTGGCGAGGTCGCCGCTGGCGGAAACCTGATAGGCCCCCAGCACGCAGATATCGAGATGGCCGCCGCGCATCATGGCGAAGGAGTCGCCGTGGTGGAAATAGCAGCCGCCCTGCAGGAGGGTGACATACTCTTTACCGGCATTGATCAGCTCGGGATCTTCTTCCCCGGGCTGTGGTTTCGGCCCCATCCCCAACAGGCCGTTTTCGCTGTGCAGGAACACTTCTTTGTCGGCAGGCAGGTAATTGGCAATGCGGGTCGGCAGGCCGATGCCGAGGTTGACGTAAGCGCCTTCGGGAATATCGCGGGCCACGCGCTGGGCCATTTCGTCACGGGTCAGTTTTTGCATCTCGGGCTCCTCAGGCGCGTTGTGCGGCAGTCAGGTTTTCCAGCGAGAAGACACGCTGGACGAAAATGCCGGGGGTGATGATGTGTTCCGGGTCGAGGTCGCCCAGCGGCACCAGCTGCGAGACCTCGACGATGGTGGTTTTCGCCGCCGTCGCCATGATCGGGCCAAAGTTGCGCGCCGCCTTGCGATAGACCAGGTTGCCCCAGCGGTCGCCCTGATGGGCCTTAATCAGCGCGAAATCGGCTTTAATCGGATATTCCAGCACGTAATGGCGACCATCGATTTCCCGCGTCTCCTTGCCTTCCGCCAGCGGTGTGCCGTAGCCGGTGGGGGTAAACACTGCCCCCAGCCCGGCGCCAGCCGCCTGGATCCGCGCCGCGAGGTTACCCTGCGGCACCAGCTCCAGCTCCACTTTGCCGCGGCGATAGAGGTCATCGAAAATCTGGGAATCCACCTGGCGCGGGAAGGAGCAGATCATCTTGCGTACTCGCCCGGCTTTCAGCAGCGCCGCGAGACCCACTTCCCCGTTGCCGGCGTTGTTATTAATGATGGTCAGGTCGCGGGCGCCCTGGTCAATCAGGGCGTCAATCAGAAAGGTCGGCTGGCCGGCGGGACCAAAGCCGCCGATCATAATAGTCGCCCCGTCGTGGATCCCGGCGATGGCCTCGCTCAGCGTCGATACGCTTTTATCAATCATCAGGTCGCTCCAGTGATGTGCGGTAATCGCACTTTTATTCGTTGTTCGCACAAAATGTGACCCGCTTAACGATGTCGGTCAAGGGCGATAATCGAAATATGGTGCGATAATCGAACATCGGTTATCTTTAGCGAAAGAATGTGATCGATGGCAAATATGGGGAACAGAAATGGACAAGCATCCAGACGATTTACTGACCGGCGACGGCGATCCGTTTAAGGGCGATCCTAACTTTATGGCCTCCCTGGCGCGCGGCCTGGAGGTGATTCAGGCGTTCACGCCGCAGCGGCCCCTGCTGTCTATCTCGCAGATCAGCCAGAAGACCGGCATTCCGCGCGCGGCGGTGCGCCGCTGCCTGTATACCCTGAGCAAGCTGGGGTTCGTGTATGCCGAAGACGGTAAGAATTTCCAGCTGCGACCGCGGATCCTGGCGCTGGGCCACGCCTGGCTGGCCTCGACGCCGCTGGCGCGTTCGGCGCAGCCGGTGCTGCGACATCTGAGCGAAATGCTCAACGAGTCCTGCTCCATCGCCACCCTCGACGGGGACGATATTCTGTATATCGCCCGCGCCTCCAGCTCGCGGATTATGACCATCGACCTGGATATCGGCAGCCGCCTTCCGGCCTGGGCGACCTCGATGGGCCGGGTGCTGCTCAGCCATCAGCCGGAGGAGAAGCTCAACGACATGCTGGCTCGGGTGACCATGATCCGCTACACCCCGCAGACGGTGGATTCGGTGGCGAAGCTGCGCGCCGAACTGAAACGGGTGCATCAGCAGGGGTATGCCCTCAACGACCAGGAGCTGGAGATGGGCCTGCGCTCCCTCGCGGTACCGCTGTTTAACGCTCAGGGGCAGGTCCAGGCGGCGCTGAACGTTGGGGTGCATGCGGGCCAGATGTCGGCCCGCGAGATGATCGATCGCGTGCTGCCGGAGCTGCAAAAAGCCGCCCGCGAGCTGACGCTGCTTCTGCGCTAACGACTGCGCTTGGCGTGCTGCTCCCAGGTCTCCTGCTTCGCCTCGGCCGATTTACGCAGCGCGACATAGCAGGCGCCGCTGCCGCCATGATGTGGAAGCGCGGCGCAGAAGGCCTGCACCTCCGGCAGCTCTTCCAGCCAGCGCGCCAGATAGCTGCGGATAATATTGGCGTGGGACTGGTCGTCGCGGCCTTTGCCGTGAACGATCAGCACATTACGTAACCCCTCTTTCTGCGCCTGCACCATAAAGGCGAAGAGCATCTGTCGGCACTGTTCCACCGGCTGGCGCAGCAGGGAGAGGCTCGCCTGCTGGCTGTATTTCCCCCGCCGCAGCTTATCCAGCACGCCGCTCTGCAGCCCTTCACGCTTAAACTCCAGCGGCGTGGCGAGCGGCACGATATCGAGATAGCCGGTGGTGAGAAAATTATCCAGTTGCAGGGTATCGACGCGCTGCGGGGCCCGGCTGTTGCGCCCGGGATGCCAGTGCACGTCATTTTTACGTTTCAGAGGCTGGACATCTTCCATGGCGTCAAGAAACAGGGATTTGTCATCAAGGTTCATGGGCTCTCCTCCAGCGGCTGTCGCCAGCTACTATAGCCGCCCGGCGCTCCCCCCTCAACGCGTTTAGCCGCGTTCGCTGGCAAAGTGAGCGCGACGGGCGATTAAGGAAACAATTGTCGGCTTTGGCGGCGAAACAGCGTGATTAACGACGCCGTTAATGGCGTCTGCCGGGTATCGCGCCGCTGGATCAGATAATAGGTGGCCGTCGGCAAGACGTCGCGGACAGGGATCATCACCAGCTTGTCCGCCATCAGCGGATCGTTGCCGAGCTCCACCGGCAGGATGCTGAGAAAATCACTTTTCACCACCAGGCTAATGCACGACGAGAAGGTTTCGCAAACAATATCTACCTTTGGCGCTAACCCGGCCTGATTAAGCCGGTCCTGCAGCTGTTTAAAGTAGCTGCCGCGCGGCGTCGGCATGGTCCAGTGGTGATCCATCAACTCCCCCAGCGAGGTGGCCTGCGCCGCAGGATGTCCTGCACGGGCGAACACCGCGAACGGTTTCTCAAACAGTTTCTCAAAGCTGAACTCATGGTCGTACGGCCCGGGGTAATAGGTATTGATGGTGAAATCCAGCTCTCCCTGGCGCAGCTCATTGATCATCGCCAGCAACTGGCCCTCCATGATCCGCACCTTTACCTGCGGATGCTGCTGATGAAAGCGGCAGATCACCGACGGCATCAGCGACCGGGCGACGCTGGCGCCGAGGCCAATATTAATTTGCCCGGCCTGCTCGCCCTGGCGCTGCAGCAGTTCGTCCTGCGCCGCCCGCAGCTCTTCAAGGATCAAGCTCGCATGTTGGTAAAAGCTTTCGCCGTTTTCGGTCAGCGCCACCCCCTGACTGCGGCGCACGAACAGCTGGGCGGAAAGCCCCTCCTCCAGTTCTTTAATCGCTTTGGTCAGGGCCGGCTGCGAGACCGCCAGCGCCCGGCTGGCGCCGCGAATACTCCCTTCCCGGGCCACTTCGACGAAGGCGCGGATATGATGAAATTTAATCTGAAATGCCATGCTTTAGGTGATAACCATTGTTTATCAGACAGAAGAAAATCACATCTACTGTAATCCATCAGGCTATGGCAGGTTAAGTGGGATACGGCCTGTAAAACGTAAGTGATAAACAAAAGCTATCACATCGTGAACGCCGTCACATTTTTTACTTATGACAGGATGAGCTATGCCGCAACTTGATGAATACCTCCACCAGCTGGCGCCGGCCATGATCCAATGGCGCCGTGATTTTCACCTGCACGCGGAATCCGGCTGGCTGGAATTCCGCACTGCCAGCAAGGTGGCGGAGATCCTCGACGGGCTCGGCTATCAGCTGGCGCTGGGGCGCGATGTCATCGATGCCGATAGCCGGATGGGGCTGCCGGACGAGGATACCCTGGCCCAGGCTTTCGAGCGCGCCCGCGAACAGGGCGCGCCGGAACGCTGGCTGCCGGCGTTTGAAGGCGGTTTCGCCGGCGTGGTCGCCACGCTCGACACCGGACGTCCCGGCCCAACCCTGGCCTTCCGCGTCGATATGGATGCCCTTGACCTCAATGAACAGCACGACGACAGCCACCGCCCTCATCGCGACCATTTCGCCTCCTGCAACGCCGGCATGATGCACGCCTGCGGCCATGATGGCCATACCGCCATCGGGCTGGGCCTGGCGCATGTCCTGAAGCAGTATGCCGCGCAGCTCAACGGGGTGATCAAACTGATTTTCCAGCCCGCTGAAGAGGGCACCCGCGGCGCCCGGGCGATGGTGGCCGCCGGCGTGGTGGATGACGTGGATTATTTCACGGCGATCCATATCGGGACCGGTGTGCCGGCAGGTACCGTCGTCTGCGGTGGCGACAACTTTATGGCCACTACTAAATTCGACGTGCAGTTCAGCGGCGTGGCCGCCCACGCCGGCGGCAAGCCGGAGGAGGGGCGCAACGCGCTGCTGGCCGCCGCCCAGGCCGCTCTTGGCCTGCACGCCATCCCGCCGCACAGCGCCGGCGCCTCGCGGGTCAACGTCGGGGTGATGCAGGCGGGCACCGGGCGCAACGTGGTGCCCTCTTCCGCGCTGTTAAAAGTGGAAACCCGCGGTGAAAGCGAAGCCATTAACCAGTACGTGTTCGAGCGGGCGCAGCACGTCATCGCCGGGGCGACGGCGATGTACGAAGCCCGCTACGAACTACGCATGATGGGTGCGGCGACCGCCAGCGCGCCGTCGCCGGCGTGGGTGGACTATCTGCGCGAACAGGCCGCCCGTGTGCCCGGCGTGCAACAGGCGGTGGATCGTATCGCCGCCCCGGCGGGCTCGGAAGACGCCACCCTGATGATGGCCCGGGTCCAGGCGCGCGGCGGCCTCGCCTCGTACATGATCTTCGGCACCCAACTGAGCGCCGGTCACCACAACGAGAAGTTTGACTTCGACGAGAGCGTCATGGCGCTAGCGTTAGAAACTCTGGCGCGTATCGCGCTTAACTTTCCCTGGCAGCGGGGGGTGTAATGGAAGCCATTTTTCAGTTTGTGGACGAGATGATTGAGACGCGACGCGAGGCGTACTGCGCCATCGCCGATGACATCTGGGATCACCCGGAGACCCGCTTTGAGGAGTACTGGTCCGCCCAACGCCTGGCGGATGCGCTGGAGGCAGAAGGTTTCCAGCTCACTCGCGATGCGGGTGGGATCCCGAATGCCTTTATCGCCAGCGTCGGCGAAGGCCAACCGGTGATTGCCCTGCTCGGCGAATTTGACGCCCTGGCGGGCCTCAGCCAGCAGGCGCACTGCGCGGAACCGACACCCTCGACACCGGGAGCCAACGGCCACGGCTGCGGGCACAATCTGCTCGGTACGGCGGCATTCGCCGCGGCGGTCGCCGCCAAAGCCTGGCTGCAACAGCATGGCGGCGCGGGCACGCTGCGCTTCTATGGTTGTCCCGGCGAGGAAGGCGGATCGGGAAAAACCTTTATGGTGCGCGAAGGGTTGTTTGATGATGTCGATGCGGCGCTGACCTGGCATCCGGAAGCCTGGGCCGGGATGTTCAGCACCCGCACCCTCGCCAATATTCAGGCGGCATGGCGTTTTACCGGCACCGCCGCCCACGCTGCGAATTCGCCGCACCTGGGCCGGAGCGCGCTGGATGCCGTCACTCTGATGACCACCGGAAGCAACTTCCTCAATGAACATATCATCGAGAAGGCGCGGGTCCATTATGCCATTACCGATACCGGCGGTGTCTCGCCCAACGTGGTGCAGGCTCAGGCGGAAGTTCTGTATCTGATCCGTGCGCCGGAGATGGCCGACGCGGAGGAGATCTTCGCCCGCATCGAGAAGATTGCTCAGGGGGCCGCGCTGATGACCGAGACCCAGTTCAGCTGCCGCTTTGAAAAAGCCTGCTCCAGCTATCTCCCCAACCGCACGCTTGAGGCGGCGATGTATCAGGCGGTCTGTCATTACGGTACCCCCGCCTGGAGCGACGAGGAGCGCGCTTTTGCCGCGGCGATACGCGCCACCCTCAGCGCCAACGATATTAACAACAGCCTGAACAATATTGCCGGCACCAGTGGGGAGGAAGGCAAAACGTTCGCTCGTCGCCACCGCGACACGCTGCTGATTGATGAGGTGGCGCCCTGGGCGGCCACGGATAACGTCCTCGCCGGCTCCACTGACGTCGGCGATGTCAGCTGGAAAGCGCCGGTGGCTCAGTGCTTCAGCCCGTGCTTCGCGGTGGGAACCCCGCTGCACAGCTGGCAGCTGGTGAGCCAGGGCAGAACCTCCATTGCCCATAAAGGGATGTTGCTGGCGGGGAAAGTGCTCGCGGCGACCGCGATCCGTTTATTCAGCGACAGCGCCCTGCTGGCGGCCAGCCAACAAGAACTCAGGCAGGTACTGGCCGAACGCCCCTATCGTTGCCCGATCCCGGCGGAGGTGAGTCCGTCCGTTTTACGATAACCACTTAAGACAGGCTACTCCTGGCCAACGCTGACCGGCATCGCGGCACGCACCGACCATAATAACCGCCGGCAGTACGGGAGCAGGCCTGCCCAACACAACAACGACAACAGAGGAACGCCCATGAGTATGTCATCCATACCGTCGTCTTCCCCCGGCGGAAAGCGCTATGGCTGGGTAGAGAAGATCGGTAACAAAGTCCCGCACCCGTTTTTGCTGTTTATCTATCTTATCGTGGCGCTGATCGCGGCCACGGCGATAGTTTCCGCCTTCAACGTCGGGGTGCAGAACCCTACGGATGGTTCACGGGTGGTGGTCAAAAATCTGCTCAGCGTGGAAGGGTTGCACTGGTTTTTGCCCAACGTCATTAAAAACTTCAGCGGTTTCGCGCCGCTGGGGGCGATCCTCGCCCTGGTGCTGGGCGCCGGCTTCGCCGAGCGGGTGGGCCTGTTACCCGCGCTGATGGTGAAGATGGCCTCTCACGTCAGCGCCCGATATGCCAGCTATATGGTGCTGTTTATCGCCTTCTTCAGCCATATCTCTTCTGACGCGGCGCTGGTAATTATGCCGCCGCTGGGCGCGCTGATGTTCCTCGCCGTCGGTCGGCATCCTGTCGCCGGCCTGTTGGCGGCGATTGCCGGTGTGGGCTGCGGCTTTACCGCCAATTTACTGATCGTCACCACCGACGTACTGCTCTCGGGGATCAGCACCGAGGCGGCAAAATCCATCGATGCCTCTTTGCACGTCAGCGTGATCGACAACTGGTACTTTATGGCGACCTCGGTGATCGTTCTGACGCTCGTCGGCGGACTGATCACCGATAAGCTGGTGGAGCCGCGGCTGGGGCAGTGGCAAGGCAGTCGTGATGAAAAGCTGCAGACGCTGACGCCCGAGGAGCGTTTCGGCCTGCGCATCGCCGGCGTGGCAACGCTGGTATTCGTGGCGGTCGTCGCCCTGATGGTGGTCCCCGAGAACGGTATTCTTCGCGACCCGGTTCAACACACGGTCATGCCCTCGCCGTTTATCAAAGGCATCGTGCCGCTGATTATCTTTTTCTTCTTTGTCGTGTCGCTGGCATACGGCATCGCCACCGGCAAAATTCGCCGCCAGGCCGACCTGCCGCAGCTGATGATTGAGCCGATGAAAGAGATGGCCGGGTTTATCGTGATGGTCTTCCCGCTGGCGCAGTTCGTGGCGATGTTCAACTGGAGCAACATGGGCAAGTTTATGGCCGTCGGTCTGACGGACCTGCTGGAGAGCGCCGGGATGAACGGCGTCCCGGCGTTTGTCGGGCTCGCGCTGCTGTCGGCTTTTCTGTGTATGTTTATCGCCAGCGGCTCGGCCATCTGGTCGATTCTGGCGCCGATCTTCGTGCCGATGTTTATGCTGCTGGGCTTTCACCCGGCCTTTGCGCAGATCCTGTTTCGCATCGCCGATTCATCGGTGCTGCCGCTGGCGCCGGTGTCGCCGTTTGTGCCGCTGTTTCTCGGCTTCCTACAGCGCTACCGACCGGATGCCCGCCTCGGCACCTACTACTCGCTGGTGCTCCCTTACCCGCTGATTTTTCTCGCCGTCTGGCTGCTGTTGCTGGTGGGATGGTATCTGGTGGGACTGCCGATCGGCCCGGGCATCTATCCGCGTCTTCCTTAACCTGCTGGCAGGCCAGGGATGGCCGTATAGCCTTAACGCGACACCTTCGTTTTCACTTTGCTGGCCGCATGATCCACACTGGCTAATTTATAGAAAAGCGCTTTGTACACCCTTTCAAACACCAGGGTCAGACCGTGGATCGCTAAGCCGCTGATGATCAATACCAGTACGCCAGTCAGTATATATTGCATAGCCCCACCTCTGAGTGATTAACAGCGCCGCGCTGAGGCGTCGGCACCCTACCAGGCGCGTGAAGCACCGGTATCGTCAGTTAAAAAGTAGCAAAAACCATGCCCGATAACCCGCCAGGATCGATCCAAAAATAAATCATCGTGGCTTACGCAGAGCGCCAGCCCGTGATGCGGCTTTATCTTTTGGGAGTATAGTTGACTGTCGTCAGCGCGTGGTATCGTGTGCCCCTCATGTACGATGGTGGATGACAGAAACGATGTTGACCTTGCTGCAGGATAAAATGGATACCCCGCTGGGGCCGCTGTGGGTACTTTGCGACGAACAGTTTAATTTGCGCGCCGTCGAGTGGGACGAGCACCGCGATCGGATGGAAACCCTGCTCGACGTTCACTATCGACGGGAAGGCTATCAGCGCGTCGACTGCCGCAACCCAGGCGGCCTCAGCAGTAAGCTGAACGACTATTTCGCCGGCGATCTGGCGATTATCGATACCCTGGCTACCGCCACCGCCGGCACACCGTTCCAGCGCCAGGTCTGGCAGGCGTTACGCGATATCCCCTGCGGCCAGGTGATGCACTATGGCCAACTGGCCGAGGCGCTCGGACGCCCCGGCGCCGCTCGCGCCGTGGGGGCCGCCAATGGCGCCAATCCGGTGAGTATCGTGGTGCCCTGTCATCGGGTCATCGGGCGTAACGGCACCCTGACCGGCTATGCCGGGGGCGTGCAGCGAAAAGAGTGGTTATTGCGCCATGAAGGGTATCTTTTACTTTGACTGAAAATGCCTTTTCTGGAATCTTCAGGTAATTTTACAATCAAACATAGCGAAATAATCTATTGCTTATCAATTAGATATACAGCCATTTTGATTTACCCTGCTGATATTACGTGTTTCCGGGTCTGAAGACTTACCTGCTGATCAAAAAGATGTTAAAATTGACCAATATCAATTAAGGCCTGAGCAGACATATGATCCCTGAGAAGCGAATTATTCGACGCATTCAGTCTGGCGGTTGTGCTATCCATTGTCAGGATTGCAGTATCAGCCAGCTCTGCATCCCCTTTACTCTGAACGAGCATGAGCTTGATCAGCTGGATAATATTATCGAGCGGAAAAAGCCAATCCAGAAAGGTCAAACCTTGTTCAAAGCCGGTGATGAGCTGAAGTCGTTGTACGCTATTCGCTCCGGGACCATCAAAAGCTACACCATCACTGAGCAAGGTGATGAGCAGATCACCGGCTTCCATCTGGCGGGCGATCTGGTGGGTTTCGACGCCATCGGCACCGGTCTGCACCCGAGCTTTGCGCAGGCGCTGGAAACCTCGATGGTCTGCGAAATCCCCTTCGAAACCCTTGACGATCTTTCCGGAAAAATGCCGAATCTGCGTCAGCAGATGATGCGCCTGATGAGCGGTGAGATTAAAGGCGATCAGGATATGATCCTGCTGCTTTCCAAAAAGAATGCCGAAGAGCGCCTGGCGGCGTTTATCTACAACCTCTCTCGTCGTTTCGCCCAGCGCGGCTTCTCACCCCGTGAGTTCCGCCTGACCATGACCCGCGGCGACATCGGCAACTATCTCGGCCTCACTGTCGAAACCATCAGCCGTCTGCTGGGGCGTTTCCAGAAAAGCGGCATGCTGGCAGTGAAAGGCAAATACATCACCATTGAAAACAGCGATCTGCTGGCCCAGCTGGCCGGTCAGGCGCGCAACGTCGCTTAATCTCTGCGCACCACCTGGTCACGATCGGCAATTTTTTAAGATTTGTTGATCTGACCAGGCTCCTCCCCTGTTTCAATTCATCCATATAGGTTATCTTTTTAGTAACTGACGGTAGCTGCAGTTGTAAGGAGACCCTGTATGGCGAAGTATCAGAGCATGCTGGTAGTAATCGATCCTAACCAGGACGACCAGCCGGCACTTAGGCGCGCGGTGTACCTGCACCAACGGATTGGTGGACGCATCAAAGCCTTTTTGCCGATCTATGATTTTTCTTATGAAATGACCACCCTGCTGTCGCCGGACGAACGCACGGCGATGCGCCAGGGCGTTATTGCCCAACGTACAGCCTGGATCCGCGAGCAGGCGAAATTCTATATTGAATCGGGTGTGCCGATCGACGTAAAAGTGGTGTGGCACAACCGCCCCTTCGAAGCCATTATTCAGGAAGTTATTAGCGAGAAACACGACCTGCTGTTGAAGATGGCCCACCAGCACGACAAACTGGAGGCAGTGATCTTCACACCCACCGACTGGCATCTGTTGCGTAAGTGCCCCTGCCCGGTGTGGATGGTAAAAGACCAACCGTGGCCGGAAGGTGGCAAAGCGCTGGTCGCGGTCAATCTCGCCAGCGAAGAGAATTATCACAACACCCTGAACGAAAAGCTGGTTCGGGAAACGCTGTCGCTGGCGCAAGAAGTCAACCATACCGAAGTACATCTCATCGGCGCCTACCCGGTAACCCCCATCAATATCGCGATTGAGCTCCCGGATTTTGATCCCAGCGTCTACAACGACGCCATTCGCGGTCAGCACCTGCTGGCGATGAAAGCGCTGCGGCAGAAGTTTGGCATCGATGAGAAATTCACCCACGTGGAAAAAGGCCTGCCTGAGGAGGTGATCCCGGATCTCGCCGAGCATCTGCAGGCGGGGATCGTGGTGCTGGGAACGGTCGGACGTACCGGCCTGTCAGCGGCGTTCCTCGGCAATACCGCGGAACAGGTGGTCGATCATCTGCGCTGTGACCTGCTGGTACTCAAACCGGAGGCCTACCAGACGCCGGTGGAACTGGACGACGACGACGACGATTAACCCTCTTCTCGTACCGCTCATCTTCCCCCGCCTCGCGGGGGATTTTTTTTGCTTGCTGCCAGTCAGGCACAAAAAAAGGGCCGCTGGCGGCCCCTGTCACTGTCCAGCGAGAATGGCTTAGTGGATACCCAGACGCCAGGCCAGATCGATCTCTTCTTTCAGCTCCAGCGATGAGAGCGCCATCAGGTCAGCAAACTCCAGCTCCAGCAGTTTCAGCTTTTTCAGATACTGCGCTGGGGTCATGACGGTAGTGTCGCGGCGTAAGAATTCGATGGCCATCTGCGTTGGGGTTAACTCGGTATCCATAATATCCTCTGTCTGATGTAATAACCGGGACATTATATCATCTCTCACCGCTTATTTTATGAACAATTCCAGGCATCTCTCCGCATATAAAAAAGCCGTCTCACAGGAGACGGCTTATAAACAAACGTTGTAAAACAAGCGTGCTACATTACAGCGCTTTCAGGATCGCATCGACGCTGGCTTTCGCATCCCCAAACAGCATATGGGTGTTCTCTTTGAAGAACAGCGGGTTCTGTACGCCGGCGTAGCCAGTGTTCATCGAACGCTTAAAGACCACCACGTTCTGCGCTTTCCAGACTTCCAACACTGGCATACCCGCGATAGGGCTCTTCGGATCGTCCTGCGCCGCCGGGTTGACGGTGTCGTTGGCGCCAATCACCAGCACGGTGTCGGTATCGCTGAAATCGTCGTTGATCTCATCCATCTCCAGCACGATGTCGTAAGGCACTTTGGCTTCCGCCAGCAGCACGTTCATATGCCCCGGCAGACGCCCGGCCACCGGGTGAATACCAAAGCGTACTTTGATACCCCGCGCCCGCAGCTTCTCGGTAATTTCTGCCACCGGATACTGCGCCTGGGCCACCGCCATACCGTAGCCAGGGGTGATGATCACCGACTGCGAGTTTTTCAGCATCTCCGCTGTCTCTTCCGCGCTAATCTCGCGATGTTCGCCCACTTCTTCATCGCCGCCGCTGGAAGACCCATCGGTGCCGAAGCCGCCAGCAATCACGCTGATAAAGGAGCGGTTCATCGCCTTACACATAATGTAAGAGAGGATGGCACCGGAAGAACCCACCAGCGCGCCGGTGACGATCAGCAGGTCATTGCTCAGCATAAAGCCCGCTGCCGCTGCCGCCCAGCCCGAGTAGGAGTTGAGCATGGAAACCACCACCGGCATATCCGCGCCGCCGATAGAAGCCACCAGGTGCCAGCCGAAGGCCAGCGCGATCGCGGTCATCACCAGCAGGCACAGGACCTGGGTACCAGTGCTGTCGGCGCGAACAAAAATCACCATCAGCACGAAGGAGACCACCAGCGCCGCCAGGTTCAGCTTATGGCGATTGGGCAGCATCAGCGGCTTCGAGGAAATTTTGCCGCGCAGTTTACCAAACGCCACCACCGAACCGGTGAAGGTGACTGCACCGATGAAGATGCCGAGGAACACTTCGGTTAAATGGATATTGACCAGAATCTGCTCCATCCCGGTTTCATGCTGCAGGTAGCTGTTAAAACCCACCAGCACCGCCGCCAGGCCCACGAAGCTGTGCAGGATAGCCACCAGCTCCGGCATCTCGGTCATCTCGACCTTTTTCGCCAGACGAATACCGATCGCCCCACCGATCACCATCGCGAGGATGATCCAACCGACGTTGCCGGCGTCCGGCCCCAGAATCGTGGCGATCAGGGCGATAGCCATCCCGGCGATGCCGAAATAGTTGCCCTGCTGCGACGTTTCGTGTTTCGACAGACCCGCCAGGCTGAAAATAAACAGGATTGCGGCAACAATGTATGCAGCTGTAACTAATCCACCAGACATGTGCTACCCCTTATCCTTTGCGAAACATTTTCAGCATGCGCTGAGTCACGGTAAAACCACCGAAAATATTAATGCTGGCGATCAGTACCGCGATAAAGCTCAGGAAGCTGACCCAGCCCCCTTGGCCTATCTGCAACAACGCACCAACAACGATAATGCCCGAAATCGCGTTCGTCACCGACATCAGCGGCGTATGCAGCGCATGGGAGACGTTCCATACCACGTAGTAACCTACTACGCAGGCCAGCGCGAAGACGGTGAAATGGCCAAGAAACTCTTTTGGCGCGACGTTCGCCAGCCAGCCGAAGAGGATAATCGCCAGCGCTATCAGGGCATATTTACGCCATGGGGACACCGGTTTTGCCGCTTCTTTCGGCGCTTCCACTTTTTTCGCTGCAGCCTGCGGCTGAGCGGAGACCTGAATCGGCGGCGCCGGCCAGGTGATTTCGCCTTCGCGCACTACGGTCACGCCGCGCACCACCACGTCATCGAAATCGATAACAATGTTGCCATCTTTCTCTTTGCACAGCAGCTTCAGCAGGTTAACCAGGTTGGTACCGTAGAGCTGGGAAGACTGGGTCGGCAGACGGCTCGGCAGATCGGTGTAACCAATAATTTTCACGCCGTTGGCGGTGGTGACCACTTCGCCGGGCACGGTGTACTCACAGTTGCCGCCATTTTGCGAGGCGAGGTCGACCACCACGCTGCCCGACTTCATGGAGTCGACCATCTCGCGGGTGATCAGTTTCGGTGCCGGTTTACCCGGAATTAACGCCGTGGTGACGATGATATCGACATCTTTCGCCTGGGCGGCGAACAGCGCCATTTCGGCCTTAATAAAGGCCTCAGACATCACCTTGGCGTAGCCGTCGCCGCTGCCGGCTTCCTCTTTAAAGTCCAGCTCGAGGAACTCGGCGCCCATACTCTGCACCTGCTCCTTCACTTCCGGACGGGTATCGAAGGCGCGGACGATAGCGCCCAGGCTGTTGGCGGCGCCAATCGCAGCCAGACCGGCCACCCCGGCGCCGATGACCATCACCTTCGCGGGCGGAACTTTGCCTGCCGCCGTAATCTGTCCGGTAAAGAAACGGCCGAATTCATGGGCCGCTTCCACGATTGCACGGTAGCCGGCAATGTTTGCCATTGAACTGAGCGCATCCAGCGACTGGGCGCGAGAAATACGCGGCACCGAATCCATCGCCATCACGTTGATATTACGGGCCGCCAGTTTTTCCATCAGCTGCGGGTTTTGCGCAGGCCAGATAAAACTTATCAGCGTGGTTCCCGGATTCAGCAGCGCAATTTCATCGTCATTTGGGGCATTGACCTTGAGGATGACGTCAGACTGCCAGACCTCGTTGCCCGTGACGATCTCAGCCCCTGCCTGGGTAAAGGCGGCATCGTCAAAGCTGGCCAGTTTCCCGGCCCCGCTTTCTACCGCGACGCTAAAGCCGAGTTTAAGCAATTGCTCAACGGTCTTCGGCGTGGCGGCGGCCCGGGTCTCCTGGGCTAGCCTCTCTTGTGGTACACCAATACGCATAGTTTTCCCTTCCATCGGTTTTTGATGATGGTTTACTTTTCTGACCAACAACGACAAGACGGCGAAATCTTCCTCGCCATCTTCCGCTGTCTGCAAAATGAAACAGTAACAAACTTTTTATAACCTACTGAAAATAGCGATTGTGATCTACAGCGATAAAACAGAAATTTTGATTTTATTGCTTATTGTCAGCACAGATGGTTTCGGGCAGCAATATTTACCTGAATTTCTCACTCAGGCCTGATAATCAGCTTATCCAGCGTGATAAAACGCCATTTATCGCCATTGAGATCATTGTATTAACATTACGTTAACTAATAAAAGTGGTATCGATTATCGTTTTTGCTGGTCAAGCGGCTGTTTTTTCAACATATCGAAAAATGTTATCTTTCCGTAGTATACGATTCGGGCGGCAAGCAAAAAATGACGCAGACAGTCACAACGATTAAATGCAATAATCAAACGTTTTCAGTCAACAACAACACCAGTATATGGTTTGCGCAAGGCAAAGGATTATTTTTATGAAGCTTAAAAACACCCTCCTGGCGTCTGCTCTCCTGACAACCGCCACGTTGTCTGCCCATGCAGCGACCGAGTTGACCCCGGAGCAGGCGGCTGCGCTGAAGCCCTACGATCGCGTTGTCGTCACCGGCCGGTTTAATGCCATTGGCGACGCGGTACAGGCGGTATCGCGTAAAGCCGACAAAGACGGCGCGGCCTCATTCTATGTTGTCGACACGTCGGACTACGGCAATGGCGGCAACTGGCGCGTCACGGCTGACCTCTATAAAGACAACGCGCCGCAAGCGGATGCGCCGAAAAATCGCATCATCAATGGCGTGGTAGAACTGCCGAAAGATCAGGCCGTGACGCTGATGCCTTACGACACTGTCACCGTTCAGGGCTTCTATCGCAGCCAGCCGGAAGTCAATGATGCCATCACCAAAGCGGCAAAAGCGAAAGGCGCCTATGCGTTCTTTATCGTGCGCCAGGTGGATGCCAACCAGGGCGGCAACCAGCGCATTACCGCTTATATCTATAAAAAAGATGCTGAAAAACGCGTGCTGCAGAGCCCGGACGCCATCCCGGCAGACTCTGACGCCGGTCGCGCGGCGCTGGCCAAAGGCGGTGAAGCCGCGAAAAACGTGGAAATCCCGGGCGTCGCCACCACCGCGGCTGTGGGCTCAGGCACTGGCGTCGGTCGTTTCTTCGAGACCCAGTCTTCCAAAGGCGGGCGTTACACTGTCACGCTGCCGGACGGCACAAAAGTGGAAGAAGTGAACAAAGTGACCGCGGCGCAAATGGTGCCGTTCGATAATATCCAGTTCACCGGCAACTACGGCAACATGACGGAAATCTCCTATCAGACGGCGAAACGCGCGGCGAAGAAAGGGGCGAAGTACTACCACATCACCCGTCAGTGGCAGGAACGCGGCGGCAACATCACCATCAGCGCTGATTTGTACAAATAATCACTGCTGACTGGCTAAAAAGGCGGCGCAATGCCGCCTTTTCATTTTTTTTCATCCCCCGCCATTGCATGGCTCCCGGACACTCCGTAAAATCCCGCGCCTTAGCGCAATCCTCCATTTTTATGCGATTTCGCAAAATAAATATTCTGGAACAGCCATTTTCACCTCGGGAATGCAATGGAAAAGAAACTGGGCCTGAGCGCCCTGACCGCCCTGGTCCTTAGCTCAATGCTCGGCGCTGGCGTATTCAGTTTGCCGCAAAATATGGCTGCCGTAGCCAGCCCCTCCGCTTTGCTTATCGGCTGGGCCATCACCGGCGTCGGGATCCTGTTCCTCGCCTTCGCCATGCTGCTGTTAACCCGCATTCGCCCCGACCTCGACGGCGGGATCTTCACCTACGCCCGCGAAGGGTTCGGTGAGCTGATTGGCTTCTGTTCCGCCTGGGGATACTGGCTCTGCGCGGTGATCGCCAACGTCTCCTATCTGGTCATCGTCTTTTCGGCGCTCAGTTTCTTCACCGATACCCCTGAGCTGCGCCTGTTTGGCGATGGCAACACCTGGCAGTCTATCGCTGGCGCTTCGGTTTTGCTGTGGGTTGTCCATTTTCTGGTCCTGCGCGGCGTGCAGACGGCGGCGGGGATTAACCTGGTGGCCACCCTCGCCAAACTCCTGCCGCTGGGCGCGTTTATCGCGCTCGCCGCCCTGGCCTTCCAGCTGGATACGTTCCGCCTCGATTTCCGCGGACTGGCGCTGGGAATCCCCGTGTGGGAGCAGGTTAAAAACACCATGCTGATCACCCTGTGGGTGTTTATTGGCGTGGAAGGTGCCGTCGTGGTTTCTGCCCGCGCCCGACACAAGCGCGATGTCGGTCGCGCAACGCTGCTGGCGGTGCTCTCCGCCCTCACGGTCTATCTGCTGGTCACCCTGCTGTCGCTGGGCGTGGTGCCGCGCAGCGAACTGGCCGGTATGCGTAACCCGTCGATGGCGGGACTGATGGTCAACATGATGGGTTCGTGGGGAGAAATCGTGATTGCGGCGGGCCTGATCGTGTCGGTGTGTGGCGCCTACCTGAGCTGGACGATTATGGCTGCGGAAGTGCCTTTCCTGGCCGCCACTCATAAAGCCTTCCCGCGCCTGTTTGCCCGCCAGAACAGCAACAATGCCCCGTCCGCCTCGCTGTGGCTGACCAATATCAGCGTTCAGGTATCGCTGGTGCTGATCTGGTTGACCGGGTCGGACTACGGCACCCTGCTGACCATCGCCTCAGAGATGATCCTCGTTCCCTATCTGCTGGTCGGCGCCTTTCTGCTGAAAATCGCCACTCGCCCGCTGCACAAAGCGGTGGGTATCGGCGCCTGCATTTATGGCTTATGGTTATTATACGCGTCGGGACCTGTGCATTTGCTGTTGTCGGTGGTACTTTACGCTCCGGGTCTTCTGGTCTTTTTGTACGCTCGACGTACGCACCAGCACGATCGTTCGCTCAAACGCCGCGAATTGGCGCTAATTGGTTTATTGCTGGTTGCCGCTGTGCCGGCAACGTGGATGCTGGTGGGGTAAGCGCTCGCCCTGCCGCAGAACGCATAGGAGATACCCATGGCTGAACAACAGCCCCGCCCGGTTCTGATCACAGGAGGAGGCCGCCGCATCGGTCTCGCGCTGGCACACCATTTTCTGCTGCAACACCAGCCGGTCATCGTCAGCTATCGCACGCCCTATCCGGCAATCGATGGCCTGCGCGACGCGGGCGCCCTCTGTCTGCAGGCCGATTTCAGCAGCGATGACGGCATACTGACCTTCGCCGAAGCGGTCAAATCGCACACCAGCGGCCTGCGCGCCATCATCCACAACGCCAGCGACTGGATGGCGGAGAAGCCGGGAGTTGCGCTGAGCACAGTGATCAACCGCATGATGCAGATCCACGTCCATGCCCCCTACCTGCTCAACCACGCGCTGGAGGATCTGCTGCGCGGCCACGGCCATGCCGCCAGTGATATTATCCATATTACCGATTACGTCGTGGAGCGCGGCAGCGATAAACATATCGCCTACGCCGCCAGCAAAGCCGCGCTGGACAATATGACCCGCTCCTTCGCCCGCAAGCTGGCGCCGGAGATCAAGGTCAACGCCATCGCCCCGTCGCTGATTATGTTTAATGAGGGTGACGACGAAGCCTATCGTCAGCAGGCGCTGGATAAATCGCTGATGAAAATCGCCCCAGGCGAAAAAGAGATTAGCGACCTTATCGACTATCTGTTTACCAGCCGCTACGTCACCGGCCGGTCCTTCGCCGTCGACGGCGGCCGCCCGCTGCGCTAGTGGAAGTGGTTCCAGCCCAGGATTAACAGCCAGGCGCATAGCCCCCAGCATCCCACCGCGCCTGCCAGCGCCAACGGCAGGCGCATGATCCCGGTGAAGTACCACAGCGATACCAAATAGACAAAATAGGGAATAATCGACCACATGCCGAACACGATGGTGGCGCGCAGGGCTTCAATACCGCGCTCGCTGGCGACGATATAGTGGGCGATGAGCGCAAAGGTAGGAAACAGCGGGATCAGCCCGGCGAGAGCGTAATTTTTCGTTTTTGCCAGCACGCCAATCAGCACCACCACCAGCGCACCCAGCAGCCCTTTGATTAACAGCCCCATGTCCTTATGCCTTAACAATGAATCAACAAGTTAGCGCAGCATAGCGGAAATAGCGCTGTTTATAAAAGAGTAATGGCGGGTAAAATAGACGCAGTGTATGTTACTTCTTTTACTGATGTGCAATAGACATGAATAAAATCGTTTTTGTTGAGGATGACCCTGAGGTTGGGGCGCTGATCGCCGCCTATCTCGGCAAGCATGATATGGAGGTGGTGGTCGAGCCTCGCGGCGACCGCGCAGAGGACGTGATCGCGCGGGAGAAACCGGACCTCGTGCTGCTGGACATTATGCTGCCCGGCAAAGACGGGATGACGCTCTGCCGCGATCTGCGCGGGCAATGGCAAGGGCCCATTGTCCTGCTGACCTCACTCGACAGCGACATGAACCATATCCTCTCCCTGGAGATGGGCGCCAGCGATTATATCCTGAAAACCACGCCGCCAGCGGTGCTTCTCGCGCGACTGCGTCTGCATTTACGCCAGCATATCGCTCCGGCGGGCGCCGGCGCCGGTACCCCGGCAACGCTCACGCCGCACAAAACCATCTCCTTTGGTTCGCTGACCATTGACCCGGTCAACCGCCAGGTGCTGCTTGGCGGAGAAAACGTCGCATTGTCGACGGCCGATTTCGATCTGCTGTGGGAGCTGGCCACCCACGCCGGGCAAATTATGGACCGCGACGCGCTGCTGAAAAATTTACGCGGCGTCACCTACGACGGGATGGATCGCAGCGTTGACGTGGCTATCTCCCGCCTGCGCAAAAAACTGCTCGACAACGCCACGGAGCCCTATCGTATTAAGACCGTTCGCAACAAAGGCTACCTGTTCGCCCCACACGCCTGGGACAACTAAGCTTCTCCCGCGGCCCTGCGAGGGGCCCGTTTTATGGCGCACTCCCCGACAGTAACCACCTCAACTTTTACTGCTTAGGGCAACTGCGCGGGTTTCCCTCTGCGCGCCCGCTGCCCGCTGCGAATTTGTCATATTGCGTAAATCAATAGGTTTAGCCGTACAGTTCCCCATCACATAAGCCTTCAATATGATTGTGCTCAAGGACTTACCGTTATCAGAGTGGCATAAAGCCTGAAAACACAGGACTTTTGCATGATGAAATACGTTGTACTTTTGGCACTCTCACTCTTCACTTCACTCTCTGGTTGGGCTTTTTCCCTCGACAACGCCGATATTCGACTCCTCTGTCCACAGCGCGGGCAAATCGAGGTGATCCTCCACCGCTATGAACATACCCAGCAATCCTGGGGACAGCATCACTTTGAAACGGGAGGCGGCCACGTTCGCCAGGGACCGCTGCTGGTGATCCCGTTTGCCAACCTCGATCAGATGATTTACCACCAGACCACCGGCGAATTTGCTTACTGGTATGCCAAAACGGAAAAGCTGGTGCGCTGTCGTCTGCTGAGTCTGACGACCCTCTATCCGGTGGATATTCCCTACTTTCGCGAGTAGCGATACCCCGCTCGACGCTCCAGGGTAGTGCAGGTCTGGTGGTTATAATTAATTTGTGACAACGTCACTAATTCAGATATTCCCGGCCGATATCATCCCGGATGACGCGACCTATACCGGGTATACCGGCGCCACAAAGATGGCAAGGTGCAACATGCCGGGCCCCCAAAGATGGTCGTTTTACAATAAATTTTCATTGTTCTAGTGTGAGTTAACTCAACACTCACGCGGTACGGGAGAGACAATGGGACGGTTCTCAGGCAAGAAAATTGTGATTACAGGGGCGAGCAGCGGTATTGGTCTGGCGGGGGCAATGCGCATTATTGATGAAGGGGGCGAAGTGATGCTGACCGGGCGCCATCAGCAAAAACTGGCGTCGTTACGCACATTGCTGCCCGAGCGTGCCTGGTTTCTTCAGAACGATGGTGCGGAACCTGAGGCGGCGCATGCCCTCGCCGAGTCTGTAGAATCATTTGGCATGCTGGATGGCCTGTGGCTGAACGCCGGGCAGCTCGCCTTTTCTACGGTGGAAAATACCACCGAAACGCAGTTCGATACCATCATGGCCAACAACGTCCGTTCCGCTGTCCTGCAAATCGCCGCACTTTCGCGTTTTTTAAAGAGCGGAGCCTCGGTGGTCATCACCGCCTCTACGGCCGCCTACGAAGGCACGCCACTGGCGGCGCTCTATGCCGCCAGCAAAGGCGCGCAGCTGGCCCTGGTTCGCAGCTGGGCAACAGCCTTCGCCGCCCGCGGGATCAGAGTTAACGCGCTGGTCCCCGGGGCAATCGATACCCCTCTGCTTGACGCGATCCCCGTCCCCTTCCGCGAGCAGTATGATGAGCAGATTAGGGCTAACGTGCCGCTAAAACGCCAGGGAACGCCGGAGGAAGCGGCGGCGGTTGCGCTGTTTTTATTATCGGATGATGCCAGGTATGTGACGGGTAGCCAGTATGTGGTGGATGGCGGACTGCTGCGCTTATAAGGGCTGCGTCATTATTTATGCATACGGGATGTTGTCAGTGAGGGTGAACCCTGCTTTGATAGCGCATTAAACGGGGCATGAAACGCAGAAGTGATTTTGCGGTATATTCTGCCGTGACAAACGCCCTGGACTGCGGTCTGGTTTCGTTCCTGCATCACCGCTTTAGCGGAAAGACACATACCACACCGCGCCATGAAGGCAAAAGATAGGTAATTAACATTCTGATTTAAGTGAGATTTAATGAAAAAGCTGTTTGTGCAGTTCTATCTTTTGCTCTTCGTTTGCTTTCTGGTAATGACCATGCTGGTCGGTCTGGTCTATAAATTTACCGCTGAGCGCGCCGGACGACAGTCGCTGGACGATTTGATGAAAAGTTCGCTGTATCTGATGCGCAGCGAGCTGCGGGAAATTCCGCCGCGCGACTGGAGCAAGACGCTCAAAGAGCTGGATCTGAACCTGTCGTTCGATCTGCACATCGAACCAATGAGCAAATTTAAGCTGTCGGAAAGCTCGATGCAGCACCTGCGCGCCGGCGATATTGTCGCGCTGGATGACCAGTACACCTTTATTCAGCGTATTCCCCGCAGCCATTATGTGCTGTCGGTGGGCCCGGTGCCTTATCTCTATTTTCTGCATGAAATGCGCCTGCTGGACGTGGCGCTGATGGCGTTTATTGCTATCTCGCTGGCCTTTCCGGTGTTTATCTGGATGCGTCCGCACTGGCAGGACATGTTGCGCATTGAAACCGCTGCCCAGCGCTTTGGCGAGGGCCACTTCAGCGAGCGCATTCATTTTGACAGCATGTCCAGCTTTGAACGGCTCGGCGTGGCCTTTAACCAAATGGCCGATAACATTAACGCCCTCATTGTCAGTAAGAAGCAGTTGATTGACGGTATCGCCCATGAGCTCAGGACGCCGCTGGTCCGCCTGCGCTACCGTCTGGAGATGAGCGAAAACCTCACCGAGGCGGAATCGCAAGCGCTGAACCGCGATATCGGCCAGCTGGAGGCGCTGATTGAAGAGCTCCTGACCTACGCCCGCCTCGACCGCCCGCAGACGGAACTCAGCCTGACGACGCCTGACTTTCCCGCCTGGATCAGCGATCACGTCGAGGATATCCAGATGGTCAACCCGCAGCGCGAGGTCGCTCTGGCGACGCTGACCCACGGCAACTACGGCGCGCTGGATATGCGGCTGATGGAGCGGGTACTGGATAATCTGGTGAATAACGCCCTGCGCTACAGCACCCAGCGGGTGGCGGTCAGCCTGACCCTGCAGGGTCCGCGCGCGTCGCTGCAGGTCGAGGATGACGGCCCGGGAATCGCTCCCGAAGAGCGCGAGCGGGTGTTTGAGCCCTTTGTCCGTCTTGACCCCAGCCGCGATCGGGCGACAGGAGGTTGTGGCCTCGGCCTGGCGATTGTGCACAGTATTGCCCAGGCGATGGGCGGTGACGTGCGCTGTGAGGCCAGCCCTCTCGGCGGCGCCCGCTTCTGCTTTAGCTGGCCGGTTTATCATCAGTTGCCCGATTTTACCTCTGCCTGAATAAAACTTGCGCAGCGGCCGCGCGCTGCGTATGCTGTAAAAATCAAATAGTATGTTGTAACTAAGGTGAAATGATGGCCAGCTACGATCTTGTTGAACGTCTGAATGATACCTTTCGCCAGATCGAGCTGGAGCTGCAGACGCTCCAGCAGACATTAAGCAGCTGTCGGCTGCTGGCGGCCCGGGTATTTGAACTGCCGGCGGTCAGTAAGGATGCCGAGCACGATCCGCTGGCGAACATACCGGTGGTGCAGCACAGCGGCAAGGCGGCGCTGGCCCTCGCCCTGCGCCACTACAGCCATCTGTTTATCCAGCAGCAGTCGGAAAACCGCAGCAGCAAGGCCGCCGTCCGTCTGCCAGGGGCTATCTGCCTGCAGGTCACCGCCGCGGAGCAGCAGGATCTGCTGGCGCGCATTCAGCATATTAACGCCCTGAAGGCTACCTTCGAGAAAATCGTCACCGTCGATTCTGGCCTGCCCCCTACTGCCCGTTTTGAATGGGTGCATCGCCACCTGCCGGGCTTGATCACCCTCAGCGCCTACCGCACGCTGACGCCCCTTATCGACCCGAGCACCATCCGCTTCGGCTGGGCCAATAAACACGTGATCAAGAACCTGACCCGCGACCAGGTATTGATGATGCTGGAGAAAAGCCTGCAATCACCGCGGGCGGTGCCGCCGTGGACCCGTGAGCAGTGGCAGAGCAAGCTTGAGAGGGAGTATCAGGACATCGCCGCCCTGCCGCAGCGAGCGCGGCTGAAAATCAAACGGCCGGTGAAAGTGCAGCCGATTGCCCGCGTCTGGTACGCCAGCGAGCAGAAACAGGTGCAGTACGCCTGCCCCAGCCCGCTGATCGCGCTGATATCCGGCAGCCAGGGGGTCAGCGTCCCGGATATCGGCGAATTGCTGAACTATGACGCCGACAATGTCCAGTACCGCTACAAACCGGAGGCGCAGTCGCTGAGATTACTTATCCCGCGCCTGCACCTCTGGCTGGCTAGCGAGTAGCCAGGCTGCCGACCATCTCTTCCGGGCGCACCCAGCTGTCGAATTCGGCTTCCGTCAGGTAGCCCAGCGCCAGCGCCGAGGCTTTGAGGGTCAGCCCCTCATGGTGGGCTTTTTTAGCGATTTCCGCCGCCTTGTCGTAGCCGATATGGGTATTCAGCGCAGTGACCAGCATCAGCGACTCATTGAGCAGCTGGCTGATCCGCTCGCGATTCGGTTCAATACCCACCGCACAGTGCTCGTTAAAACTTGCCATGCCGTCCGCCAGCAGACGCACCGACTGCAGGAAGTTGTGGATGACCATCGGGCGATAGACGTTAAGCTCAAAGTTGCCGGAGGCGCCACCGATATTCACCGCCACGTCGTTGCCCATCACCTGGCAGCAGACCATGGTCAGGGCTTCGCACTGGGTTGGGTTAACCTTGCCGGGCATAATCGATGACCCTGGCTCGTTTTCCGGGATCGCGATTTCGCCAATGCCGCAGCGGGGGCCGGAGGCCAGCCAGCGGACATCGTTAGCGATTTTCATCAGGGACGCCGCCAGGCCTTTCAGCGCGCCGTGGGCATGGACCAGGGCATCCACAGTGGCCAACGCTTCGAATTTGTTTGGTGCGGTGACAAATGGTTGTCCGCTGAGCGACGCCAGCTCGGCCGCCACCCGCACGGCATACTCCGGATGGGTATTCAGCCCGGTTCCTACCGCCGTCCCGCCCAGCGCCAGCTCGGCAAGATGCGGCTGACTGGCTTCGATGTGCTTCAGGCTATGGTCCAGCATCGCCACCCAGCCGGAGATCTCCTGGCCTAACGTGAGCGGCGTGGCGTCCTGCAGATGGGTGCGGCCGATCTTGACGATATCCCTGAAGGCTACCGCTTTTTCATTGAGCGTCGCCCGCAGCGCCTGCAGCGACGGGATCACTTTTTCCCGCAGGGCAATCAGCGCCGCGACGTGCATGGCGGTGGGGAACACGTCATTTGAGCTCTGGCTCTTATTCACATCGTCATTGGGATGAATTTTTCGCGCCATCCCCCGTTCACCGCCCAGCAGTTCACTGGCGCGGTTGGCCAGCACCTCGTTCATATTCATATTGCTTTGGGTGCCGGAGCCGGTCTGCCAGATAGCCAGCGGGAACTCCTGCGCGTGCTTTCCGGCGAGGACTTCGTCAGCGGCAGCGACGATCGCCCCGGCTTTCTCCGCCGTCAGCAACCCGAGATCCTGATTAACCTTCGCCGCCGCCCGCTTGGTCAGCGCCAGGGCGTAAATCAGCTCCCCGGGCATTTTTTCGGTCGAGATGCGGAAATGCTCCAGCGAGCGCTGGGTCTGGGCGCCCCAGAGTTTATCGGCCGGGACGTCGATGGCGCCCATCGAGTCTTTTTCACTGCGATGCGTTGTCATTACTTTCTCCTTGGATTCAAAGTGCGTCATAGCGACAAAGCTCACCTGCTTAAAAGACTAAGTATTGGCCAGATTTATAAGTTGTTTTGGTGGTTCGTGCCGCGAAGCGACATAAAAAAACCGCCCGAAGGGCGGTCTGGGTTACTTCACGCAGCGGGCGCACTGCGACGTCTGGATCTGCTGGAAGAAGTCATTGCCTTTATCATCGACGAGGATAAACGCCGGGAAATCCTCCACTTCAATTTTCCAGATAGCCTCCATACCCAGCTCCGGATACGCCACGCACTCGAGGCTACGGATGCTCTGCTGGGCCAGTACCGCCGCCGGGCCGCCGATACTGCCGAGGTAGAAGCCGCCGTGTTTGTGGCACGCGTCGGTGACCTGCTGGCTGCGGTTGCCTTTCGCCAGCATGATCTTGCTCGCGCCGTGCGACTGCAGCAGATCAACATAAGAGTCCATGCGCCCTGCGGTGGTCGGTCCCAGAGAGCCGGAGGCGTAACCGTCCGGTGTCTTGGCCGGACCGGCATAGTAGATCGGGTGATCTTTGACGTACTGCGGCAGTGCTTCACCGCTGTCGATAAGCTCCTTCAGCTTGGCGTGGGCGATATCGCGGGCCACGATAATAGTGCCGCTCAGCGACAAACGGGTGGACACCGGGTACTGCGACAGCAGCGCCAGGATCTCGCTCATCGGCTGGTTAAGATTCACCTTCACCGCTTCGCCTTCCCCGGCCTGGCGCAGATGCTCAGGGATATATTTCCCCGGATTGCTCTCCAGCTTCTCGATCCAGATGCCGTCGCGGTTGATTTTGGCTTTGATGTTGCGGTCGGCGGAACAGGAGACGCCCATCCCTACCGGGCAGGAAGCGCCGTGACGCGGCAGACGGATCACCCGGATATCGTGGGCGAAGTATTTCCCGCCGAACTGCGCGCCGAGGCCAAGGTTCTGCGCTTCCAGCAGCAGCTCCTGCTCCAGCTGAATGTCGCGGAACGCCTGGCCATGCTCGTTACCTTCGGTCGGCAGGCCATCGTAGTATTTGGTGGAGGCCAGCTTCACGGTTTTCAGCGTCGCTTCCGCCGAAGTCCCGCCGATCACAAAGGCGATATGGTACGGCGGACAAGCGGCGGTCCCGAGGGTGCGCATCTTCTCAACCAGATAGTTTTTCAGCTTCGCCGGGGTGATCAGCGCTTTGGTTTCCTGGTACAGATAGGTTTTGTTCGCCGAACCGCCGCCCTTGGCGATGCAGAGGAATTTGTACTCATCGCCATCGGTAGCATAAAGATCGATCTGCGCCGGCAGGTTGGTACCGGTGTTAACCTCTTTATACATATCCAGCGGCGCGTTCTGCGAGTAGCGCAGGTTGTCCTGGATATAGGTGTTGTACACACCCTGCGCCAGAGCGGCTTCATCACCGCCGCCGGTCCACACGCGCTGGCCTTTTTTACCCATGATGATCGCGGTGCCGGTGTCCTGGCAGGTGGGCAGAATGCCTTTGGCGGCGATATCCGAGTTGCGCAGGAACTGCAGGGCGACGTATTTGTCGTTTTCGCTGGCTTCCGGGTCGTTAAGGATATCCGCCACCTGCTGCTGATGCGCCGGGCGAAGCATAAAGGAGGCGTCGTGGAAAGCATGCTGCGCCAGAAGGGTTAGCGCCTGAGGGTCGACTTTTAGCACTTCCTGGCCGGCAAATTCGGCGACGGAGACGTAATCACTGCTGAGGAGATAATACTCGGTGTCATCCTTTTTGAGGGGAAAAGGATCCTGGTAAACAAACGGTTTATTCGACATTGTACTCTCACTTACTGCTTTGGCTGATTATGTTTCAGGCAGGGACTCCATGTGCCTGTAGAAAAGCGAGTCGATCAATCTTACACAATTTTTTAACAAAAACTGAGACAGGGACGACTTTTTCTTTCAGCAGTTGCTTCTCCACGGTTTACTGGTTTAATAGAGCAATAATTTTTACTTTGATTGATACAGGGAATGAGAATGCAAAAGCTGATCAACGCCGTACAGAACTACGCATGGGGAAGCCACACCGCTTTAACTGAACTGTATGGCATTGCCAACCCGGACAACCTGCCGATGGCGGAGCTGTGGATGGGGGCGCATCCGAAGAGCAGCTCGCAGATCCTGGCGGCCGACGGCCAGCCGCGTTCGCTGCGCGAGGTGATTGACGCGGATAAAACCGCCCTGCTCGGCGACAAGGTTGCCGCCCGCTTTGGTGAGCTGCCGTTCCTGTTTAAAGTGCTGTGCGCCGCTCAGCCGCTCTCTATTCAGGTCCATCCCAACAAGCAGGCCTCGGAAGAAGGTTTCGCCCGCGAGAACGCCGCCGGCATCCCGCTCTCCGCCGCCGAGCGTAACTATAAAGATCCAAACCACAAGCCGGAGCTGGTTTTTGCCCTGACGCCGTTCCTGGCGATGAATGCGTTTCGCGAGTTCAGCGAGATTGTCACCCTGCTGCAGCCGGTGGCTAGCGCGCATCCGGCGATTGGCGCCTTCCTGCAGCAGCCGGACGCGGCTCATCTGAGCCAGCTGTTTGCCAGCCTGCTCAATATGCAGGGTGAGGAAAAAGCCAAGGCGCTGCAGGTGCTGCGCGACGTACTGGCCCGTGAACAAGGCGAACCGTGGCAGACTATCCGCCTGATCGCGGAATTCTATCCGGACGACAGCGGCCTCTTCTCGCCGCTGCTGCTGAACGTGGTGAAGCTGAACCCTGGCGAAGCCATGTTCCTGTTCGCCGAAACGCCGCATGCCTATCTGCAGGGGGTGGCGCTGGAGGTGATGGCCAACTCGGATAACGTACTGCGTGCCGGTCTGACGCCGAAATACATTGATATTCCTGAGCTGGTCGCTAACGTCAAGTTCGAAGCCAAACCGGCGGGTGAGCTGTTGACCCAGCCGCAGCAGCACGGCGCAGAGCTGGACTTCCCGATCCCGGTGGAAGATTTTGCCTTCTCGCTGCACGACCTCTCCGCCGAGGCCAGCGATCTGGCTCAGGCGAGCGCGGCGATTATTTTCTGCGTCGACGGCGAAGCCGTACTGCACAAAGGTGACCAGAGCCTGACGCTCAAGCCGGGCGAGTCGGCTTTCGTGGCCGCCAACGAATCACCGGTGCAGGTTAGCGGACGCGGTCGCGTGGCGCGCGTGTTCAATAAGCTCCAGTAAGTAACTGACCTTTCAGGTCGCGCTTACTGAATGATGACAACTCAGCCAGGCGGTCTCTCCGCCTGGCTTCATTTATGGACAAATGCTATGAAAAAATCGCTGGTCGCAGCAGGCATCATCGTGGCGCTGGGCGTGGTATGGACAGGCGGCGCCTGGTACACCGGCAAACAGCTGGAAGGCCGGATCGCCGATATGGTGCAGCAGGCTAACGCGCAGCTACGCAGCAGCGCGCCGGAATCAGGTCTGGAGCTGAGCTATCAGGATTACCAGCGCGGGCTGTTCAGCAGCCATCTGCAGCTGGTGGTTAAGCCGATCGCCGGTCAGGCCAACAGCTGGCTGGCCGCCGGACAGAGCGTGGTACTTGACGAGGTGGTCGATCATGGACCCTTCCCGCTGGCCTCATTAAAAACCTTTAATCTGGCGCCGGCGATGGCCTCGGTCCACACGACGCTGGTGAAAAATGATGCCAGCCAGGCGCTGTTCGAGATCGCCAAAGGCAACACTCCCTTTACCGTCGATACACGCATCGCCTACAGCGGCGACAGCCAGTCGGCGATCGTGCTCAATGCCCTCGACTATGCCAAAGGTGATGAGAAAGTCACCTTCAGCGGCGGTCAGTTCCAGCTCGACGCCGACCGCGACGGCAAAAACATCAGCCTGAAGGGCCAGGCCGGCAGCGGGCAGATCGATGCGCTCAACGAATATAATCAGAAGGTACAGTTGCGCTTCGTCAACCTGACCACCGACGGAGCCACCGAACTGGCCAGCTTCAACGAACGTATCGGCCAGCAAAAAATGACCCTCGATAAACTGGCCATCAGCGTCGAAGGCAAAGAGCTGGCGCTGGTTGACGGGATGGCGCTGGACGGCGGCTCGACGCTGACCCAGGACGGCAAAGGCGTGAACAGTCAGGTGAACTACACCGTGAACAGCCTCAAGCTGCAGGGGCAGGATATGGGCAGCGGCAAACTGACGCTGAAAGTGGATAATGTCGACGGTCAGGCGTGGCACCAGTTTAGTCAGCAGTACAGCGCACAGTCTCAGGCGCTGCTGGCAAAACCGGAACTGGCGCAAAACCCGGAACTGTATCAGCAGGCGTTAACCGAAACCCTGTTCAATGCGCTGCCGATCCTGCTTAAAGGCAACCCATCGGTGACCATCTCTCCGCTGAGCTGGCGCAATGCCAAAGGGGAAAGTACCCTGAATCTGTCGGTTCTGCTGAAGGATCCGGCCCAGGTGACCACCCCACCGCAGACCCTGGCGGACAGTCTGGATCGCGTGGTGCAGTCCCTTGACGGCAAGGTGGTGATCCCGGTGGATATGGCGACGGAGTTGATGACCAAAATCGCCGGTCTGGAAGGTTACCAGCCAGCCGATGCGGCCAAACTCGCCGATCAGCAGGTCAAAGGCCTGGCGGCGATGGGCCAGATGTTCCGCATCACCACCATGGAAGATAACGCCATCAGCAGCAGCCTGCAGTACGCTAACGGCCAGGTGACGCTGAACGGACAGAAAATGCCGCTGGAGGATTTTGCCGCGATGTTTGGTCTGGAAGCGCCTGCTCAACCGGACGCGGCGCCGCAGGAAGGCCAGCCGCAACAGGATGACGCCGCTCCTCAGCAGGACGACGCCGCCCCGCAGCCGTAACTTATCGTCTCAGGAGACGGCCATCGCGCGCCGTCTCCCTCACTTCCGTGTCACCAGCCGCGGCGGCATAATCTGGTTTCGCGCCTCGCCGGTACCTTCCTCCAGCCGTCGCAGCATCGACTCTGCCAGGGTTTTCCCCATCTCGCGCGCCGGGGTCGTTACCCAGGTGAGCGGCAGGTCATCCAGCGCCGCCTCCGGCACGTCGGCGAAGGCCGCCAGCGCCACCCGCTGTTCGAAATAGCTCTCGACGCCATCCTCTCCGCTCTGCCTTCCGGCCCGCAGTAAACCAAACCATGCGCCGGTGGCCACCACGTTGTTGTAGCACAGCACCGCGGTGATGGTGGGGTTCTGGCGCAACAGCCCCGCCATCGCCTCCGCCGCCTGCTTCTGGCTCGACTCGCACTCCAGCACCCATTCGCTGTGAAACGGCAGACCGTATTTCAGCAAGGTGGCGCAATAGCCGCCGACCCGCTCGGCGCGCGTCAGCGACGAGCTCTGCCCGCCAAGCCAGGCGATCCGCTGATGGCCGCGGCGGATAAGATGCTCGGTCACCAGCTGCGCCGCCTGCATGTTGTCCGGGCGGATTAGGTCGACATCGTCAAGGTAGCTGGCGCGGGAAGCAAACACCAGCGGCACGCCGGCCTGCGCGGCCCGCTCGCGCAGTTCGCTCCCGCGATCGATCGACCCGGCGATGATCACCCCGTCGACCCCCTGCGTCGCGAGGGTATCAAACCGCTGATCTATCTTCTCGCCGCTGCGCCCGCCCTGGGTGAGGAACACCATTTTCCCCTGCCTTTCCAGGGCGTCGGTGAGGCCGGCGGTTAATTCGGCGTAAAACGGCTTTGACAGATCGCTAACGATAAGGCCAATCACCCCACTCTGCCCGCCACGCAGCGAGGCGGCCTGGCGGTTGCGCACGAATCCCAGCTGTTCGATGGCCTGATTAACTCGCTCGCCGGTGGCGCTGGAGATGCGCCCTTTACCGCTCAGCACCAGCGAGACGGTGCTCACGGAGACCCCGGCGGCCTGCGCCACATCATTGATGGTGATCTTTTTTGCGATAGCCATAACGTGCTGGCTGACTCCCTTGCCTGTCGATAAAACGTTTTATCATTGTGCAATCTTTATAAACCTTATTATCGCTTGATTATGTGATTTTTATCGCACTAAAAACTGGTAAAACGTTTTATCTTGCCGTGGCGTTAGTTCTTCCCGACCACTTGAGAATCAGGAACCGTGTTATGACGGCGAAAACAGCACCAAAAATCACTTTATGGGAGTTTTTCCAGCAGCTCGGAAAAACCTTTATGCTGCCCGTAGCGTTGCTCTCGTTTTGTGGGATCATGCTGGGGATCGGCAGTTCGTTAAGCAGTCACGATGTTTTGACGCTGCTGCCGTGGCTGGATATGCCGCTGCTGCAGGCCATCTTTATCTGGATGAGCAAAGTCGGCTCCTTTGCCTTCAGCTTCCTGCCGGTCATGTTCTGTATCGCCATCCCACTGGGGCTGGCGCGGGAGAACAAAGGCGTCGCCGCCTTCGCCGGCTTTGTCGGCTACGCGGTCATGAACCTGGCGGTCAACTTCTGGCTGACGGCGAAAGGCATTCTGCCCACCACCGACGCCGCGATCCTGAAGGCCAACAATATCCAGAACATCATCGGTATTCCGTCGATCGATACCGGGATCCTCGGCGCGGTTATCGCCGGGATTATCGTCTGGCTGCTGCATGAACGTTTCCATAACATTCGCCTGCCGGACGCCCTGGCCTTCTTCGGCGGCACCCGCTTCGTGCCGATCATCACCACCGTGGTGCTGGGTCTGGTCGGGCTGGCGATCCCGCTGGTGTGGCCAGTCTTCGCCATGGGGATCAACGCCCTCGGGAAGATGATCAACAGCGCCGGGGATTTTGGCCCGATGATCTTCGGCACCGGCGAGCGACTGCTGCTGCCGTTTGGCCTGCACCACATTCTGGTGGCGCTGATCCGCTTCACTGAAGCCGGCGGTACCCTCGACGTCTGCGGCCACAGCGTCAGCGGCGCGCTGACCATCTTCCAGGCGCAACTGAGCTGCCCGACCACCCACGGCTTCTCCGAAAGCGCCACCCGCTTCCTGTCGCAGGGTAAAATGCCGGCCTTCCTCGGCGGCCTGCCGGGAGCCGCGCTGGCGATGTACCACTGCGCCCGTCCGGAAAACCGGCATAAAATTAAAGGCCTGCTGATCTCCGGGGTCATCGCCTGCGTGGTCGGCGGCACCACCGAGCCGCTGGAGTTCCTGTTCCTGTTCGTCGCGCCGGTGCTGTATGTCATCCACGCGCTGCTGACCGGTCTCGGCTTTACCATCATGGCGGTGCTCGGGGTGACCGTCGGCAACACCGACGGCAATATCATCGACTTCGTGGTGTTTGGCATCCTGCATGGCCTGGCGACCAAGTGGTATCTGGTGCCGGTGGTAGCGGCTATCTGGTTCGCGGTCTACTATGCCATCTTCCGCTTCGCCATTACCCGCTTCAATCTGAAAACGCCGGGCCGCGATATCGACACCGCCGCCAGCGTGGAGAAAGCCGTCGCCGGTACCATCGGCAAATCCGGCTATAACGTGCCGGCGATTCTGGCAGCGCTCGGCGGCGCCGAGAACATTGTTTCGCTGGATAACTGCATTACTCGTCTGCGTCTGTCGGTACACGATATGAGCAAAGTGGACGCCGCCGCGCTGAAAGCCCATCGCGCCATCGGGGTGGTTCAGCTCAATCAGCATAACCTGCAGGTGGTTATTGGCCCGCAGGTGCAGTCAGTAAAAGATGAAATGGCCGTATTGATGAATACCGTGCAGGCCTGACCCCACTGGTCCCCCTTCCGCGCGGAGGGGGACATTCGCTAAGGAAGTTCCGATGTTTGATTTTGCCACCCCCATCGACCGCCACGGTACCTGGTGCACACAGTGGGACTATGTCGCCGACCGGTTTGGCGCCGCCGACCTGCTGCCGTTCACCATCTCCGATATGGATTTCGCCACCGCGCCCTGCATTCTCGACGCCGTCAGCCAGCGGCTGGCCCACGGGGTGTTCGGCTACAGTCGCTGGCAGAACGAGGCGTTTCTCGGGGCGATTGCCCACTGGTACGCCAGCCGGTTTAACAGCGTCATCGATCCGCAAACGGTGGTCTACGGGCCGTCGGTTATCTACATGGTGGCGGAAACCATCCGCCAGTGGTCGAGCGAAGGCGACGGCGTCGTCGTCCATACCCCTGCCTACGATGCATTCTATAAGACCATCACCGCTAACCGCCGGGAGATTGCCCCGGTGCCATTGACCCTGACGGATAATCAGTGGCACTGCGATATGGCCCGCCTGGAATCCGCGCTGGCGGAACCGAAGAATACCCTGCTGCTGCTGTGCAGCCCGCACAACCCAACGGGGAAAGTCTGGCGTCGCGAGGAGCTCCAAACCATGGCGGCACTGTGTCAAAAACATGGCGTCAGGGTGATTAGCGACGAAATTCATATGGACATGACCTGGGGCGAACACCGCCATATCCCGTGGAGCGAGGTCGCTCAGGGGCCATGGGCGCTGTTCACCTCCGGTTCGAAGAGCTTTAATATTCCGGCCTTTACCGGGGCCTATGGCTTTATCCCCGAGGCGAACGCGCGCGACAATTACCTGCAGGCGCTGAAGGCCCGCGACGGGCTCTCTTCTCCCTCCGTGCCGGCGCTGGTCGCCCATATCGCCGCCTACCGCGACGGGGCTCCCTGGCTCGACGCCTTGCGTGACTATCTGCAGGCGAATATGCGCTATGTCGCCGCTACGCTTAACAATGCCTTCCCCGCACTCTGCTGGCAGCCGCCGGAGGCCACCTACCTGGCGTGGATCGACCTGCGCCCCCTGAACATCGACGACCACGCGCTACAGCAGGCGCTGATCGCCGAACAGAAGGTGGCGATTATGCCGGGTTATACCTATGGTCCTGAGGGCAACGGCTTTCTGCGCCTCAACGTCGGCTGCCCGCGCGAGAAGCTGGAACGCGGTGTCGAAGGACTGATTGCCGCCCTGCGCAGCCTCAGCTGATTCGACGCGCAATCTACAGGTCATCGCGCCGGCGGAATGCCAGGTAGCCGGCGCCGAGGGTAAAGATGGCGACTATCACCACCAGCAGAATAAACCCGTGGTGGTTACTCGCCAGCGGGATCCCGCCGACGTTCATGCCGAAGAAACCGGCGACGATGTTAATCGGCAGCGCGAGAACGGTGATCACCGTCAGGGTGTAGAGGGTGCGGTTGCTCTGCTCCAGCTGGCGGGCGCCAATCTCCTCCTGCAGCAGACTGATGCGCTCGATCAGGCCGGACAGGTCATTGAGCACCACGCTAAACTCTTCGGTGAACTGACGAAACGCCTGCACCACTGCACGATCCATCCACGCCGGCGGCCGGTTGAGCAGCCGGAACATCGCCGCCGGCTCCGGCGCCAGCAGCCGCTGAAAACGTAAAAGCATCCGCCGCAGCCGCGCCAGATCGGCCCGGTTGCGCTGCACGTGATTGCTCAGGAGACGCTCTTCAATAAGGTCGACATGGCGGCTGGCCTGGCGGACGACCTGCTCCAGCACTTCCTCCTGCTCCTCCAGCAGAAAAGCCAGCAGCTCGGTAGAGGTATTCACCCTGAGCGTCTGCAGACGCGGCAGCATCCATTCGATAAACCGCAACGGTTTGAAGCGCGCCGTCACCACCAGCTTAGGGCTACAGTAGAGCCACAGCGTGGCGGTTTCCGCGCTGGTATCCTGCGGACGAAACAGCACATCGTTGAGCACAGCGAACAGATTCTCCCCCTGTCGCTCAATGCGGGTGGTGTGCGAGCCGCTGCGGATCTCCTCGAAGAAAAAGTCCGCCACCGGAAAGTGGCTGGTTAACCATTTTTCGGCGGTGGCATGATTGAGATTCAGGTGTAACCAGTTAAACGCCTTGTCATCGGCGAGCGCCTGATAACGGGCGCACACCTCGCCAGAGGCGATGGGCTGCGGGGGGCGCTGTTCATGAAACAGATAACCATGCACCAGGCCGGAAACTTCACTATCAAAATCGGGCTTTAACATCTTCGCGGTGACGTCTTGACTCATGGCTCCCTCAGGACACGCACTGGCACTGTTGATGCCCGAATAGCGCCATCTTTCGCTATTTTCCTCGGGCTGGCAAGGTTAATAATCTGGTCATAAAACAGTAACCTGAATGACATATTGCCGTCAGTGTCGCGCGCCACGCAGGCGATGCGATCGGCGCGAATAGAGGGGACTTGTGGCCCTTTTCGCTCCGGAGTTATTAAAATAAATTTGATTATCCTCAAAACTTTTTTAGGAAAAAAAGCGTATTACTTTAGCCGCTTAATCATTGCTTACCCTGGTTTATTGAGGAGGAGACCATGAAAACCTATGACCGTAATCGTAACGCTATTGCTACCGGCAGCATGGTAATGATCGCCGGTAACGGCACAACAGGCGTGATTAAAGCTATCCATGGTGAAGGGAAAACCGCCGAGCAGCTTCGCCGGGCGGACTGCGTTGAAATCGACGGCTGCGAGGGCCGCTTTTGCCCGTTAGATCTGATCCGTCTCGGCTTCCATTAATTCCTGCCGCCAGGTCATCAGTAGCAGGCCACCTGAGGCGGCCTGCTCTTTTCCCGGATAATAAAGCGGCTAGCGAAAGCTCCACTGAATACTCATCACAAAGATCGCCGGCACAATAATGCCGCCTTCCACACCGAAATAATCGGTGAAGTTATATTGCAGACCATGATAGAGGTAGGGCGAAAAACCGACGCCGGTGATTTTTTTGGCGGTGCGGTAGGTGCCGGAATCCCCACAGTGGCTGAAGGCGTCAAAGAAAAATTCCCCGGTATAGGCATACACCCCTTTCAGCACCCAGCCGGTATCGTTTTTCAGCCAGTCGCGGCGCACGCCGAGGGTCAAACAGCGATCGTCAAAGCTGTTTTTCATCGTTCCGACCAGCACGCTGTATTTTGAATCCTGAGAAAACTTGCGCTCCACCGAGAAAAAATTGTTATTGAAATGCTCGTTATATTGTCCGTGGTTACCGGTCATATGATAAACATAGGAGCCGGTATTCATCGAATAGAGGTTTAATTCCCCGGCCTGCGCCGACGGCATGGCAACCACCAGTAGCCCTGATAACAAAATCCATAATTTATTTAACATTCAGTAACCTACGCCACACCCGTAAAAAGAACCCGGCATACTAGCACCGCTAAACTAAACCGAAGGGCAATCAGATAACCGACGCTGGTCGCGGCAGAAAACATGACCCTATCTGCACTATAGCAGCGGCGCTCCCGCTTCGTTAGCGCTTGCAGCTATACTGCAGACACATTCATCTTATTGATTAAGGACTGCTGTGTTAGCCACTCTCCTCGTTGCGCTGGTCGCTATTATTCATCTCGCCATCCTGGTGCTGGAGATGTTTCTCTGGGAAGCCCCCGCCGGGCGCCGGGCCTTTAACCTCAGCGCCGATTTCGCCCGGGAGACCCGGGTGCTGGCGGCCAACCAGGGGTTGTATAACGGTTTTCTGGCCGCCGGCCTGGCGTGGGGGCTGTGGCTGGGGGCGTCGGGGGTGCAGGTGGTTATCTTTTTCCTGGCCTGCGTGCTGGCCGCCGGAATTTTCGGCGCGCTGACCGCCAGCCGCAAAATTCTCTATATTCAGGCGCTGCCCGCACTGCTGGCGCTGCTTGCCGTGGTGGCGCAAGCGTAGGGCCTTGATCCAAAACAGAGAAAGCAGGCGTTAAGGCGGGTACTATTTGCCCCCTTCGGTCGGTCATCGACCTTTAATACCTTCTGAGTTCAGAGGCATTTTTATGACATGGCAATCCTTCAAACAGGCCTGGCTTATCCGGTTCTGGTCCCCTGTCCCGGCGGTCATCGCGGCGGGCATCCTCTCCACCTACTATTTTGGCATCACCGGCACCTTCTGGGCGGTGACCGGCGAATTCACCCGCTGGGGTGGTCAACTGCTGCAACTGCTGGGCGTCCACAGCGAACAGTGGGGCTATTACCAGCTGATTCATCTCGAAGGGACGCCGCTGACCCGCATCGATGGCAGGATGATCATCGGCATGTTCGGCGGCTGCCTGGCCGCCGCGCTATGGGCCAATAACGTCAAACTGCGCTTTCCACGCAGCCGGATCCGCATTGTGCAGGCCGTGGCAGGCGGCATCATCGCCGGGTTCGGCGCACGTCTGGCGATGGGCTGCAATCTGGCGGCTTTTTTCACCGGTATTCCGCAGTTCTCCCTGCACGCCTGGCTGTTTGCCATCGCCACCGCCATCGGCTCCTGGTTTGGCGCCCGCTTCACGCTGCTGCCCCTTTTTCGCATTCCGGTAAAAATGCAAAAGGTGTCCGCCGCCTCGCCGTTAACCCAAAAACCGCAGCAGGCGCGCCGCCGTTTCCGGCTGGGGATGGTGATCTTTTTCGCCATGATCGGCTGGGGCCTGCTCACCGCCGCAGACCACCCGGCGCTCGGCCTGGCGATGCTGTTCGGCATCGGCTTCGGTCTGCTTATCGAGCGCGCGCAGATCTGCTTTACCTCCGCCTTTCGCGATATGTGGATCACCGGCCGGACGGTGATGGCGAAGGCGATTATCTTCGGCATGGCGGCGAGCGCCATCGGTATCTTTAGCTATGTGCAATTGGGGATGGCGCCGAAAATTATGTGGGCCGGTCCCAATGCGGCGATTGGCGGGCTGCTGTTTGGCTTTGGCATCGTGCTGGCCGGCGGCTGTGAAACCGGCTGGATGTATCGTGCGGTGGAGGGCCAGGTTCACTACTGGTGGGTTGGGCTGGGCAATGTCATTGGCTCAACGCTGCTCGCCTGGTGCTGGGACGAAATCGCCGCTCCGCTCGCCACCCACTGGCAGAAAATCAACCTGCTGAACGCCTTCGGTCCCTTCGGCGGGCTGCTGGCGACCTATCTGCTGCTGCTGATCGCCCTGCTGCTGGTGATCGCCTGGGAAAGACATTTTTTCCGCCGCCAGTCGACGGCGGTCCGGACCGTGAAGGAGAGCGCATGAAAAACATCATCCCTGATTATCGCCTGGATATGGTCGGCGAACCCTGCCCCTATCCGGCCGTGGCCACTCTGGAGGCGATGCCCTCCCTGCAAAAAGGCGAGATCCTGGAAGTGGTCAGCGACTGTCCGCAGTCGATCAATAACATTCCACTCGATGCCAGGAACCACGGCTATACGGTGCTGGATATTCAGCAGGATGGCCCAACCATTCGCTATCTGATCCAGAAATAGCCGCGGCTCATGACCCCGCCGGCGACGAACATCGCCGGCGCTAATTTCGCCCCTTCCCGTCTTACCACACCTTCTGCTTGCCTCGAGGATCCCCTGCGAACCTTTGCAATAGCTTGTAACACTTGAAACGATGTTCCAGTTACATAATAACCATTAATATAACGCGCCTATATTATTAAAATACGAATAAGTAAACGTGTGAATGGTTTATGCCGACAGACGCCGAAACCATGCGCAGCAACAACACAACAAGGATTGAAATGGAACTGCTGGCAAGGCTGGGTCACTTTTTCGAACAGGTTCGCGCGGATGCCGATTTTACCACCTTCGCCAGTGAACTCCGCCGGCATCAGGTCTCTTACTACATCTATTTTGTCTCCACCGGCAATATGAATTTCGTGATGGCAAACGACGAGGTGATCTCGATAAAAAGCGCCCGCGGCCTGCTACGCGTGCGCAGCGCCCCCAGCCATCGACTGACCTCGGCCGCGGTCATCCGCCATTTTGCCGGCGCCATCAACTTTGAACAGTACTGCAAGGATCTCGCCAGCGCCGGCGTGTTTAAGTGGATCGTTGATCTGGAAGAGGAGACCCGGCACTACTGGTCGAAGGATAATACGCTGCTGTATAAAGAGAACCTGATGCCCCCCTGAGCGGGTCCCAGGGGGAGGCGTGGTTATCTGCTCGCCCCTCAGTCGCGGGTCTGCACCCAGAAGGCGTGGATCAGGCCAGGAATATAGCCCAGCAGGGTCAGAATAATGTTGAGAATAAACGCCCAGCCGAAGCCTTTCCCCAGCAGTACGCCCAGCGGCGGCAGAATGATAGTGAAAACGATTCTCCAGAATCCCATAACCTCTCCCTTCGTCTAACGTCAATATTTTACTAAGCTATTCAATAGTTAAGCATAGACGCTTTTCACCGCTTCGCCAGCAGGCGGCCCCCTCATCTCCGGTAACAAAAATTATTCCCTGCCGTCAGCGCTAAAAAAGGCCGGGAAAACATCCACTTTTTTCCTCCCCGGCCCGCAAGCGCTGGCATACCGCACAGATTGTCAGTTGACCAATCAGGGGGACAGGACTAAGCCTGGAGGAGTTTTATCACATCGAGTCGTTTTACCAACCGGAGAATGTCCATGAGTAAACTTGGGATTAATGGATTTGGTCGTATCGGACGTTTGGTGTTACGCCGTTTATTAGAAGTCGACAGCAGCCTGGAAGTGGTGGCTATCAACGACCTCACCTCGCCAAAGGTGCTGGCCTACCTGTTAAAGCATGATTCAAACTACGGCCCCTTCCCGTGGAGCGTCGACTTTACAGAAGATGCGCTGATCGTCAACGGCAAAACCATTACGGTGTATGCCGAAAAAGAGGCGCAGCATATTCCATGGCAGGCGGCAGGCGCCGAGGTGATTGTGGAGTGTACCGGATTCTACACCTCGGCCGAGAAATCGCAGGCCCATCTCCAGGCCGGCGCGCGCAAAGTGCTGATTTCCGCCCCCGCTGGCGAGATGAAAACCATCGTCTACAACGTCAACGATGACACCCTGACCCCGGATGACACCATCATCTCCGTGGCCTCCTGCACCACCAACTGCCTGGCGCCGATGGCCAAAGTCCTCCAGGATGCCTTCGGCATCACCGTGGGCACCATGACCACCATCCATGCTTATACCGGCACCCAGTCGCTGGTGGACGGGCCGCGCGGCAAAGATCTGCGCGCATCCAGAGCGGCGGCAGAAAACGTCATCCCGCACACCACAGGTGCGGCAAAGGCCATCGGCCTGGTGATCCCCGCCCTGAGCGGTAAACTGAAGGGCCATGCCCAGCGTGTGCCGACAAAAACGGGTTCGGTGACAGAGCTGGTGTCGGTGCTGGAGAAAAAAGTGACTGCGGATGAGGTCAATCAGGCGATGAAGCAGGCGGCTGAGGGCAATGAATCCTTCGGCTACACCGAAGAAGAGATTGTCTCTTCCGACATCATCGGCAGCCATTTCGGCTCGATCTACGATGCCACCCAGCTGGAGATTGTGGAGGCCGGCGGCGTACAGCTGGTGAAAACCGTCGCCTGGTATGATAACGAATACGGCTTCGTCACCCAGTTGATCCGCGTGCTGGAGAAATTCGCCCGCTAAGCGAACGGCGGGCCGCCTGAGCTGCCCGCCGGCTCGGAGTTAAGTACCTCAGGCCTGCAGATAGACCACCTGGGTCTGCAGGTACTCATTCAGCCCGTGGCGACCATCAGCGCCGCCGATCCCCGATTTGCGCCAGCCGGCGTGGAAACCCTGCATCGCCTCAAAGTTTTCCCGGTTGATATAGGTTTCGCCGAACTTCAGTCCCTTAATCGCCTTCATCGCCACGTTCAGATCGCGGGTATAGATCGAGGAGGTCAGGCCATAGTCGCTGTCATTGGCCATCGCCAGCGCCTCATCAAGGGTCGAAAACGCCACCACCGGCAGCACCGGCCCGAAGGTTTCCTCGTGGATAATGTCCATCTCCTGACGCACATCCAGCAGCAGGGTCGGCGGATAAAAATAGCCTTTGCCCTCCAGCGGCTGGCCGCCCAGCGCCACCCGCGCCCCCTGCGCCACCGCCTTCGCCACTTTACCCGCCACCTGGTCCCGCGCCGCCGCGTTGATCAGCGGCCCCATCGCGATGTCATCCCGCGTCGCCGGGTCGCCAAACTGCACGGCCTTCATCGCCTCGCCGAGGCGGTTGACGAAGCGGTCGTAAATGCCCTGCTGAACATAGACCCGCTCGACGCAGTTACACACCTGCCCGGTGTTAATCACCCGCGAGTCCACCACCGCTTTCACCGCCAGCTCCAGATCCGCATCATCCATCACAATGGCTGGCGCTTTGCCGCCGAGTTCGAGGCACACTTTGGTGATATTTTTCGCCGCAGCGGCCATGATTTTCTCTCCTGCCGCCACGCTACCGGTCATGCTGACCATCGCCACCTTTGAATTGCCGGCCAGCTCCTGACCAACGGTTTCTCCGCGGCCGAGCACCAGGTTAAAGACCCCTTTCGGCAACCCAACCTGATGGACGATCTCGGCAAAGGCGATGGCATTATTGGGCGTAAATTCGCTGGGCTTAATGACGATGGTATTCCCGGTGATCAGGGCCGGCGCCAGCTTGCGGGCGATAAGAAAGAACGGGAAGTTCCACGGCAGGATCCCGGTGGTCACCCCCAGCGCGCGTTTAAAGACGAGGATATTCTCCCCAGGGCGATCGCTCTGCACGATCTCGCCTTCGTAACGGCGCGCCCATTCGGCCATATAGTCGAGATAGTCCGCGGTGAATGCGACTTCCACCGCCGCCAACTGCTGGATCTTGCCGCCTTCAGCCACGATCAGCCCGGCAATCTCTTCAGCACGCTGGCGGATACCAGCGGCAATTTTGCGTAACCAACCCGCACGCTCAATGGCCGGCAGCGCTTCCCAGGCGGGCTGGGCGCGCTCAGCCGCGTCAATCGCCAGCCGCGCCTCTTCGGCAGTCCCGTCCGGGATCCGCGACAGCAGCGCTTCGGTCGCCGGGTTAAGCACGTCGATCCAGCCGTCGCCGCGACCGGAAACGAACTGGCCATCAATATACATTTGGTGTTGAACGGGTGCTGTCATGGCTGCTCCTGTAGTGCGTTTGTATTTAACAAGTGATTTTTTTGTTAAATATCGGGCGGATAAGCCGTGGCTTCGCAGCACGTTGGCGCCGTTCTGTGAGCTGATTCATAAAACCGGGCCAAAAATGCCCGGTTGAGGTTACATTCCAATAACACAAACTGCCCGTTTGCGATAAATCTGCCGCAAACGGGCAGTTTTCAGCCGAGGGTGCGGGCCTGCAGCGCCCCGGCAAGCTGGCCGTCCTCCCGCAGCTGTCGCCAGGCATCGAGGATCTCCGGCGGGAAGGTGACGTGGCTGATGAAGTCTTTCCCCCGCGGACCGTATCCTTCAGGCGTATCCTGCAGGCGCGGCAGCTCGCCCAGCAGCAGCCCCAGGTAGCGGGCGACCGGCCACAGCCCCGACCCGCCGCCCGCGAACCCCAGCTGAACATCGGTCTGCTCCAGCACCGGCGAGCAGCCGGGAAAGCTCAGCCACTGTGGCGGCGTCGTCACCCCCTGCCAGACGCGGGCGAAGGTGGCCATGGTTCGCCGCTGCATGGTGGGGTCCTGAATGACGATCCCGCGACGATGAGGGATCCCCCCGTTCTCCAGCGTGGTCCGGGTAAAACGGGCGTTCTCGCCGCAGTTGGTCGACTGGTCCTCCACCACCAGCCGCGAGCGCGGAATTTGCCAGTAGTCATGAGCAATATCGGCCAGAATATGCGCTTCCGGACGCCCCACCACCGGCAACATACGGTAACGGGTATCCTGGCGCACCGCCTCGTAGAGATAGTTCGTAGAATGTCCCACGCCGCCGCTGATCAGCAGCGGGACTTCCCGTTCCGCCGCCAGCCGGCAGGCGGCGTCGATGGTCGGGATCACGGCGTTGCCGGCCAGCACCACCACGTCCACCTGCGGCAGCGCGGGCAGCGTCGCCAGATCGTCCTGCGCCAGCCAGGCGCCGACCTGGTTAGCCGCCGCCAGCGTCGCCGCCGACAACGGGGGAAATTGTTCTGCCATTCTGTCTCCTTAATTCCCTCTCAGCCGATCGGAGAGGATGCTTTCGCCATCATAAACGCCGCCTCGCGGGAGGCAAAGCGGTGTTAATTTGTAACCATTTTGAAATAACAAGAAACATCTAAAAACAGGCGGGTTGCACCTGAACAACTCACTATGAAAATAACAAAAAACAGCAAAATCAGGTGGAAAATAAAAAATAGCGTCGCGGTTACACCAGTCCAAACCGCGTCATAACGCCCAGTTTGCCAGCGATGAACTTGCCAATTGTAACCTTCAACCCTAAGTTGCTTAACAATTACACAACCTTTTCACACCAGGTTGCACCCTGTTTACGCAGAGTGACACCTGACCTATTTACCGTGGCGGGAGAACGTTTCGTAATGAGCAATCCACAAGACAACACTGCATCCATTCTGCAGAAAAACAAGAAGGTCCTGATCGCCAGCCTGACAGGCAGCGCCATCGAATGGTTCGATTATTTTCTCTATGGCACCGCCGCCGCGCTGGTGTTCAACAAAATCTTCTTTCCGATGGTCGACCCGGTCATCGGCCTGATCCTCTCCTGGCTCTCCTTCTCGCTGACCTTTTTTATCCGCCCCATCGGCGGCGTCATTTTCGCTCATATCGGCGATCGCATCGGCCGCAAGAAGACGCTGGTGCTGACCCTGTCGCTGATGGGCAGCGCCACGGTGGCGATCGGCCTGCTTCCCACCTATGAGATGGTGGGCCTCTGGGCGCCCGCCCTGCTGATAACCCTGCGCATTATTCAGGGCATGGGTATCGGCGGTGAATGGGGCGGTGCGCTGCTGCTGGCCTACGAATACGCGCCGGAAAAGCGGAAAGGCTTTTTCGGCAGCATTCCCCAGGCCGGCGTGACTATCGGCATGCTGATGGCGACGTTTATCGTCTCGCTGATGACCCTGTTTGACGAGACACAGTTTCTCGCCTGGGGCTGGCGTATACCGTTCCTGCTCAGCTCCGTCCTCGTTTTTCTCGGCCTGTGGATCCGCAAAGATATCGACGAAACGCCCGCCTTTAAGCAGGTGAAAAAATCCGGCCAGGTGGCGAAGGCCCCGCTGCGCGAAACGCTCAAGCACCACTGGCGGGAAGTGCTGATTGCCGCCGGTCTGAAAGTGGTGGAGACCGCCCCATTCTATATCTTCTCCACCTTTGTGGTCAGCTATGCCACCACCACCCTGAGCTACCAGAAGTCGCAGGCGCTGGAATCCGTGACCCTGGGCGCGCTGGTGGCCACCGTGATGATCCCGCTGATGGGGCTGCTGTCAGACAAGGTGGGGCGGCAAAAGATGTATACCCTGAGCGTGGTGCTGCTGGGGCTGTTTATCGTTCCGTGGTTCCTGCTGCTCGACACCGGCACCAACTGGGGCATCATGCTGGCGACGGTCGTTGCCTTCGGCATCCTGTGGGCGCCGGTAACTGCGGTGCTCGGCACCTTGTGCTCTGAGATTTTCAGCGCCAATGTGCGCTATACCGGGATCACCCTCGGCTACCAGCTGGGTGCCGCGCTGGCCGGGGGCACCGCGCCGCTTATCGCCACCGGTCTGCTGGCAAAATATGACGGGGACTGGCGGCCGGTGGCCGTTTATCTGGGCGTAACGGTGGTGATTTCGCTGCTGGCAATTTTCTGCGCCAGCCGGATGAAGTCCGCGCCGGGTGCGGCCCCTTCCCGGGCGGAAAGCGCCTAACCGCCGCCGTCTGGGCAGGTAGCGTGCCGACTATCCCGCCCGGCGGCGCTGCGCTTGCGCGGGCCTACAGAGGGAGATCACGCCCGGGGGAAACCGCTCATCCCAGGTCCGGTAAGACAGTAGGCCCGGTAAGGCGCCAGCCGCCACCGGGCAGTAAAGCCGCTACGGAGCCGACTATCCTGCCCGGCGGCGCTGCGCTTGCGCGGGCCTACAGAGGGAGATCACGCCGCGGGGGAAACCGCACCTTCCAGGTCCGGTAATACAGTAGGCCCGGTAAGGCGCCAGCCGTCACCGGGCACAAACAGACGTCCAGTCTTCACCTCCTGCTTAACCGGCCAGGTTGGCCGGCGACTGTCAGGCGCTCTGGTTATCCAGCGTCAGCTGCCCCTCGCGCCGCTGCTTCAGCTTCCAGAAGCCCCACAGCGCGATAAACCACAGCGGAGAAGCCAACAGCGCCAGCAGCGTGTCCGGGTCAAAGATCATGATGAAGATGGCGAAGGCGAAGAACAGCAGGCTCACCCAGCTCATTACCACCCCGGCAGGCATCTTAAAGATCGACCCGGCGTGCAGGTCCGGACGCTGACGGCGATAGACCAGATAGGCCACGAGGATCATCCCCCAGCTGAACACCACCATAATCGCCGCCAGGGTCGAGACGATGGTGAACAGGGTCATCACGTTCGGCACCAGGAACAGCAGCAGCGTGCCGATCAGCATGCAGAAGCAGGAGAACAGCAGGCTACGCACCGGGATGCGGGTATTGCGCGACAGGATGCGAAACTGCCAGTGCGCATGCTTCTCCACCGACAGGCCGTACAGCATGCGGGTGCTGGAGAAGACGCCGCTGTTGGCCGAGGACATCGCCGAGGTCAGCGCCACGAAGTTAATCACCGCCGCGGCGGCAGGCAGCCCGGCCTTGGCAAACAGCGTCACGAACGGACTGGTCTCCGCCGATACCCCCGGCCAGGAGGCGACGGCGATAATCACCACCATCGACAGCAGATAGAAGATGATAATCCGCAGCGGCAGAGCATTGATCGCCTTGGGCAAAATGCGCTGCGGATCGCGGGTCTCCGCCGTCATGGTGCCCAGCAGCTCAATGCCGGTAAAGGAGAAGATCGCTATCTGGAAGCCGGCGAAAAAACCGGTGATACCGTGAGGCATAAAAGCCGTCGGGTCGGTAAGATGGCTGAGAGAAGCCGTCACGCCGTCCGGAGAAGTCCAGCCAGTGGCAATCATCCAGCCGCCGGTGCCGATCAGGGCGATAATGGTGATCACCTTGATCAGGGCGAACCAGAACTCCGCCTCGCCAAACATTTTCACCGACAGCAGGTTAAGCAGGAACAGGATCGCCAGCATGCTGAGGGCCGGCATCCATGCCGACAGTTCCGGGAACCAGTACTGCATATAGCTCCCGCAGACCACCACGTCGGCAATGCAGGTCACTACCCAGCTTAGCCAGTAGGTCCAGCCGAGGTAAAAGCTGGCCTGCGGCCCGAGATACTCGCCGACAAAGTCGGCAAACGAGCGGTAGTCATGGCGGGTGAGCAGCAGCTCCCCCATCGCCCGCATCACCATATAGGTAAAGAACCCGACCAGCACATAGATCACCAGAATCGAGGTGCCGGCGACGGCGATGTTGCGCCCCGCCCCCATAAACAGCCCGGTGCCGATGGCGCCCCCGAGGGCAATCATTTGAATGTGGCGGGCGCCGAGCCCGCGTTTAAGCTGTGACGCGCCCTCACCTCCGGCGGCAGGAGACGCCTGATGTTGATGTTCAGTCATGGTGTTTCCTCAGGCTGGTTGTGGGAGGCGAAGAGCCGCGGCGCGCAGCAGCAGCCCGGCGCGCTGACCGGTGGCGACCCCGGCATTGGGAAAGAGGATATAGGGGGCCCGGGCCTGCACCACCCACCGTTTCTCCGCCTGGCGAGCGATTTCGTATCCCGCCGGGAGCGCGGTGAAGTTCTCAACGTTGGCCGCGAGATTAAGCGTAAATTCCCCCTCGCGCTTGATGATGCTCTCCTCGACCAGGAAGTAGTCCACTGGCGCTTTGTCGCGCGGCGGTAGCGGCGCGTCAGAAATCCAGGCCCGGATCGCCGCGTCGGTAGCGGCGAACAGGCTGAGATCGTTGGCGCCGAACGGCATCACTTTCCCCAGCTCCAGGGTGGCGCTTTGCGCGGCGAACTTTTCGCAGGTGAAATGGGTGAAGGTGCCGCCCGCTTCGGTATGCCGCACGATGGCATCCATCCCGCTGGCCTGCAACAGCTGGTAGAAGCCAGGCGAAAAATCCCCGGCGTGGGCCGGGAGCAGCGCAAACTGGCGATACAGCGACCCGCGAATGGCGGTATGCATATCGAGATGGCTACGGTTGACCGGACCCGCCGCATCGGCGGCGCGATAGAAGGCCTGCACCGCTTGCTCCAGCGCAAAAGCCCGCCTCGACTCATTCCCCGGGGTGACCGCCAGATGGCGGCCGCCGAACAGGCGATTCAGGTCGTTGTGCAGATAGCGGCGTGCGGCGCGGATCGCCGGCAGGTTACCAAAGACGATCAGCAGCGCCTGAGTGAGCGGCTGCCGCCCCTGGCTCAGATCGTGGGTCAACTGCAGCAGCAGCTCCGTCGGCGCGGTCTCATTGCCATGCACGCCCGCGGAGAGGATCGTCGCCTGGCGCCACGGCGCCGTCGGCAGCAACTGCAGGATCCCCTCGCCCAGCCAGCGGGCCTCGATGCCCGCCGGGAAGCTCCACTCCTGCAGGCGGCAGTGCAGTAAATCGTTAACCAGGTGCTCCATCTGCCGCTCCTTAACGCTGAAAATCATAGACCGCGCCCAGGCGCAGGATCTGCGTCAGCTCATCCAGCGCCTGATAAACCTCGCGCAGCAGCTGCGGGTCCGCCAGATCGCGGGCGTGCAGCCGGTCGCGATAGTGTTTTTCCACCCATGCCGTCAGCTGCTGATAACGCTCGTCGTTCATCAGACTGTGGGCGTTGACCGCCTGGCGTTCAGCCTCGTTGAGCACTACCCGCAGCCGCAGACAGGCCGGGCCGCCGCCGTTGCGCATGCTTTCCCGCAGGTCAAAGACCGCCACTTCATCGATCGGCGATGCGCTGTCGGCGGCGAGGTCGCTCAGATAGCGCCAGACGTTTTCCCGCTGGCGGCACTCCTCCGGCACCACGATCAGCATCTTGCCGTCAGGTTTACTCAGCAGCTGGCTGTTGAACAGGTAAGAGGCCACCGCGTCATCGAGCGACACCCGCTCGTCCGGCACTTCCACGCTGGTGAACGGGATATCCAGACTGTCGCTTTTAGCCCGTAGCGTCGCCAGCACCGTCGCCTGATCGACAAACGCCTGCTGATGGTGGAACAGCACATGGCGATTGCTGACCGCGATGACGTCGTTGTGAAACACGCCGCGATCGATAGCCTGCGGCGCCTGCTGGGCAAACACCGTGTAGCGCGGATCCAGCTGATGCAGGCGGGCCACCGCCTCGCTGGCCTCGAGGGTCTGCCGCGCCGGATACTTCACCGGGGCGATCCCGCCGCTGGCGCGTCGACCGTAGACAAAAAACTGCACCCCCTGTCGGTCATACTCCCGGCAGAAGCGGTTATGGTTGGCTGCCCCTTCATCGCCGAGGTCGCCATGCTGCGGCAGCGCCGCATGGTGGGCGAAGTAGCGCGGATCGGCGAACGTGGCGCCCAGGATCGCCGAGGTGGTGGGCGCCTCCTGCATACGGTGCAGCTTATTGTTCAGGTTGGCGACGGTGAAATGGACTTTGCCATCGGCGCTGTCCGCCGACGGTGAGACGGTCGCCGCATTGGCGGTCCACATCGACGAGGCGGAGCTGAAGGCGGAGAGCAGCTGCGGCGCCGCGTGGGCCGCCTGCCGGATGACCTGCTCATCGCTGCCCTGGAAACCGACTTCGCGCAGCAGACGTAGATTCGGACGCGGCTGCGGCGGCAGAATGCCCTGCACGAATCCGCGATCGGCAAGGGCTTTCATTTTATACAGCCCCTGCAGCGCCGCCTTTTTAGGGTTAGAGAGACCATCGCGGTTATTTTGCGAGGCTTCATTGCCGACGGAGAGTCCGGCGTAGTGGTGCGTCGGGCCGACCAGGCCATCAAAGTTTGCTTCAAAACCAGACATATGTCCTCACAGGATCCGTTATCAGAATGGCAGGCCCGGCGATACCGTCGCCGGGAGCGTCAGCGTATCGCTGACCAGAGAGGCCATCGGCCAGGCACAGTAATCAGCGGCGTACCACGCTGCCGCGCGATGGTTGCCGGAGGCGCCCACCCCGCCAAACGGCGCTTTACTCGAGGCGCCGGTCAGCGGCTTGTTCCAGTTGACGATCCCGGCCCGCGCCTCGTCCGCCAGCTGGTCAAACTGCGCCGCGTCGCTGGAGATCAGCCCGACGGCCAGGCCATAGCGGGTCTGGTTGGCAAGGCGGATGGCCTCCGGGAAATCGTCATAACGGATAACCGTCAGCAGCGGGCCAAAGTATTCTTCATCCGGCACCTCGATACCGGTGACGTCGACGATCCCCGGCGTCAGCACCGTGGAGCGCGGGTCGGGCTGGCGCATGCGCAGCAGCACCTTGCCGCCGAGCCCCTCCAGTTTTTGCTGCGCCGCCAGCATGTTCTGCGCGGCGTCGAGAGAAATCACTCCGCCCATAAACGGCGCGGGCTGGTCATCCCACTTGCCGGCGCGGATCTGCGCGCTGGCCGCGACCAGCCGCTGCAGCAGCGCATCCCCCTGCTCGCCGCGCGGCACGATCAGCCGGCGCGCGCAGGTGCAGCGCTGCCCGGCGGAGATAAACGCCGACTGGATAATCACATGCAGCGCCGCATCGACATCGGCCACGTCGGCGACGATCAGCGCGTTGTTGCCGCCCATCTCCAGCGCCAGCATCTTCTCCGGCTGGCCGCCGAAATAGCGATGGAAGTGGAAACCCGCCGCCGCGCTGCCGGTGAACAGTACGCCGTCGATATCACGATTTTCCAGCAGCGCCTGGCCAGTGGTTTTTCCGCCCTGCAGCAGATTGATCACCCCGTCAGGGACGCCCGCCTGCTGCCACAGCTGGACGGTCATTTCGGCGGTGGCCGGCGTCAGCTCGCTGGGTTTAAACACGATGGTATTGCCGGCAATCAGTGCCGGAATGATGTGCCCGTTGGGCAGGTGGCCCGGGAAGTTGTAGGGACCAAAGACCGCCATCACGCCATGCGGTTTGTGGCGCAGCTGTGCTTTTCCGTCCGGCAGCGTCGACTCGTGAAAGCCCGTCCGCTGGTGATAGGCCTCGATGGAGATCGCGGCCTTGCCGATCATCGCCTGCACTTCGGTGCGGGTCTCCCACAGCGGCTTGCTGGTCTCCCGGGAAATCAGGGTCGCCAGCGCCTCTTTATGTGTCTCCAGCAGCGCGGCAAAACGCTCCACCACGGCAATACGCTCGGCCAGCGGCCGGTGCGACCAGGGGTAAAATGCCGCGCGCGCCGCGGCGCAGGCCGCCTGGACGTCGTCGGCACCCGCGCTGGCCGCCTGCCACAGCAGCGACTGATCCTCCGGGGCCAGTTTGCTCATCGTTGCCCCACTGCCCGCCTGCCACTGCCCGGCTATAAACTGTGCTTTTACCGCCATGATCTGTTTTCCTCTGGATTCAGGGTTACCGTATAAACGCGGTCGGTTTCACTGACCTGCAGCGCGTCCAGCGCGGCGGCGTCCAGTGAGACCTGCTCTTCGTGGGCCACCAGCAGCGCCCGGAAATTGTCGAACTGACCGTTGGCGACGAGCGTCGGCGCCGGCAGGGCGCCCATCAGCTGCTGGGCCGGCAGGCACTGGCTGTCGCGCACGGCGCGGATCTGATCGGTGTTCGCCTCCAGCACCGGTCCGGCATCGAAAATATCCACCGAGCCGCGCCAGCTGAATCCCTCTTTCTCGAGGATCGCCCGCGCCGGGGCGGTATTGGGATGCACCTGACCGATGACCTCGCGGGCCGCTTCCGGCAGCAGTGATATATAGATCGGGTAAGCCGGCATCAGTTCGGCAATAAAGGTTTTCATGCCGGTGCCGGTCAGCCGGTCAGCATCGGCAAACGGGATGTCGAAGAAGTGATGGCCCAGCGCATCCCAGAACGGCGACTGCCCCTGCTCATCGCTGCAGCCGCGCAGTTCGGCAAACAGGTACGGGGAAAACCACTCGCGGAAGGCGGCGATAAATAAAAAGCGCGCCTTGGAGAGCAGCAGACCATTGCGGTTGCGCTGATAGGCCGGGTCGAGAAACAGCGTACACAGTTCGCTGTGCCCGGTGTGGTCATAGCTGAGATTAAGCAGCTCCTGAGGCTTATAGACTCCCAGCGCTTTCGAGGCGCGAACCGTTTTCTGAATGCGAAAATTGTAAAACGGCTCGTCCAGGCCCACCGCGACCTCAATGGCGCTCACCCCCACCACCCGCGCCAGCGCGGTGTCTTCCAGCACAAACAGGAAACCCTGCTGGCCGCGCGGCAGTTCGCCGGCGAAGGTCTCGATACTGCGCTGGATACGGGCGGCCAGGCGCCCGGCATCATGCGGTAAGGAGGTCATGCCGACCCCCGCCCGCGCGGCAAGGCGGACGATGTCGTCGAGATCGTTTTCCCGTACGGGACGAAATAGCATCACAGGCCGTCCTCCCGGTTAGCGGGTTAAGCGAGCAACGGCGCGATCAAGGCGCACGAAGGCTTCCGCAATATCCGCCAGCGGGATATTGAGCGCCGGCGCGAAGCGCAGCACGTCCGGGCCGGCAATCAGGGCGATCAGCCCCTCTTCCGCCGCCAGGTTGGTCAACGTTTTGGCCTTGCCGCGCAGCGGCCCCGCCAGCTCAGCGCCGATCAGCAGACCGGTGCCCCGCACGGCGCTGAACGCATCGTAACGGGCAGAGATCGCATTCAACTGGTCAACAATCAGCGCATGGCGCTCGCCAACGCCCGCCAGCAGCGGCGCATCGAGATGGGCCAGCACGGCGTTAGCGACGGTCGCCGCCAGCGGGTTGCCGCCGAAGGTGGTGCCATGGGTGCCTGGCTGGAAGACCTGCGCCCAGGCCTCTTTCGCCAGCATCGCGCCGATCGGGAAGCCGCCCCCCAGTCCTTTGGCGCTGGTGAGGATGTCCGGGACGACGTTGTAGTGCTGGTAGGCGTAGAGATGGCCGGTACGGCCTGCTCCGGTCTGCACCTCATCGAATATCAGGGTCGCGTGATGGCGATCGCAGAGGGTGCGCAGCGCCTGGAGGAACGTCGGGTCAGCGGGTATCACGCCGCCTTCGCCGATAATCGGCTCGACGATCACCGCGCAGGTGCGCGAAGAGATGGCCGCGGTGACCGCCTCGATATCGTTATAGGGCAGATGGGTAATGCCCTGCGGCAGCGGAGCATAATCGCTGGAATATTTCGGCTGGCCGCCGACGGAGACGGTGAACAGCGTTCGCCCGTGGAAGGCATGATTGAAGGCGATGATTTCGCTTTTTTCACCGCCAAACTTATCGTGAGCGTATTTCCGCGCCAGTTTGAGAGCGGCCTCGTTGGCTTCGGCGCCGGAGTTGCAGAAAAACACCTTGTCGGCAAAGGTCGACTGCACGAGGGTTTTCGCCAGCTGCAGCACCGGCTCGTTGGTATAGCCATTGCCGATATGCCACAGTTTCGCCAGTTGATCCTGCAGGGCCTGAGCCAGCGCCGGATGGGCATGGCCTAAGGCGTTCACCGCAATGCCGCCCGCCATATCGATATACTCTTTCCCCTGCTGGTCCCAGACGCGGGAGCCCGCCGCCCTGACCGGAATAAACGGCGCGGGGGCAAAACAGGGAACCAGGTAAGCGTCAAAATCTTCGCGAGTCATACTGCCTGACATAAATCATCTCCGGAACGAAAGACGACGGAAAATGCTCCCGCCGCGTTGGACAATCGACATTAACCCTGACCCTCGGCTTGTTTTGGGCACGAGCGCGCCCACTGTGGTGGCAAAAATATTCACCACAGGAAAAATAAGCCCTATTCTTTTTGCGGGTAATTGTTAATTCATGGTTAATGCCATGTTGTTGTGTGGGCTAATGCTGGCCTGTGAACAATAAGATTGTCAATACGGGGGGAAGCAATTTATTCACTTTTTGAAGATCATCAAGATAATGAAAAACATAGAAAAAATATTTCTCTATGCACTTAAGTGAATAAAAAGTGAATTAAAATGCACAGCTTGCGGGTGGTTGACGTGCGTAGTTATTCACTTAAAAAATAAAAAATCTAACAAAAATTTAAAAATCGGAATTGCCGTCAAATACCGCTTTATAAAATTGGTGATACCATTCATTGCACAGAGTTTACTGCTGTAGCTATTCCACGGTTTTACACGACATAAATAACACTGAGAAACAGGACTCTTATGGAAAAGTTATCTTACGCATCTGAAAGTAGTACATCTCCATGGACCACCTACCTGCGCCAGATCGACCGTGTCGCGCCTTATCTCGGCGATCTTGCCTACTGGGTGGAAACCCTGCGCCATCCGAAGCGTGCGCTGATCGTCGACATTCCTGTGCAAATGGACGACGGCACCATCCGCCACTTCGAGGGCTATCGCGTTCAGCACAATCTGTCGCGTGGACCGGGTAAAGGTGGTGTTCGCTACCATCCGGATGTCGATCTTAACGAAGTCATGGCACTTTCTGCCTGGATGACCATTAAGTGCGCCGCGGTCAATATTCCTTACGGCGGGGCCAAAGGCGGCATTCGCGTCGACCCCTTCTCACTGTCAGAAGGTGAACTGGAGCGTCTGACCCGCCGCTACACCAGCGAAATCGGCATTATTATCGGGCCGCAGAAAGATATTCCGGCGCCGGACGTCGGCACCAACGGTAAAGTGATGGCATGGATGATGGACACCTACTCCATGAACCATGGCACCACCATTACCGGCGTGGTCACCGGCAAACCGATCCACCTCGGCGGCTCCCTCGGCCGTGAAAAGGCCACCGGGCGTGGCGTATTTGTCACCGGCCGGGAAGTGGCTCGTCGCGCCGGTATCGAAATTGAAGGCGCCAAAGTCGCGCTGCAGGGCTTTGGTAACGTCGGTAGCGAAGCAGCCCGCCTGTTCGCCGGCGTCGGCGCCCGCGTGGTGGTCATTCAGGATCATACCGCGACCCTGTATAACGAAGGCGGGATTGATATGGCCGCCCTCACCGCCTGGCAGGCGGAGAAAAAGCAGATTGCCGGTTTCCCTGGCGCCCAGGAGATCGATAAAGACGCCTTCTGGACCACCCCGATGGACATTCTGATCCCGGCGGCACTGGAAGGGCAAATCACCCGCGAGCGCGCGGAGAAGCTGACCTGCAAACTGGTGCTGGAAGGGGCCAACGGCCCAACCTATCCGGAAGCGGACGACGTGCTGGCCGAGCGCGGCGTGATCGTAGTGCCGGACGTTATCTGTAACGCCGGTGGGGTGACCGTCAGCTATTTTGAGTGGGTGCAGGATATGGCCAGCTTCTTCTGGAGCGAAGAAGAGATCAACGCCAAGATGGACCGCATCATGACCGACGCCATTATTCACGTCTGCGATAAAGCCGCCGAGAAAGCGTGTACGCTGCGTACCGCCGCCTATATCGTGGCCTGCGAGCGCATCCTGATGGCGCGTAAAGACCGCGGCATCTACCCGGGCTGATCCCCGTCAGGGTGTGAATCAGGGGGTGGCGTAGCGCCGCCCCCTTTTTTTCGCTATCGTGCCGTCAACCGCCGTTAGACCACAGCACTGGCCATCCCCGACGCTGCGACTCCGCCAGCAGCGCCGCGCACGGATTGACCGCGCAGGGGTTGCCAACCAGCGCGAGCAGCGGCAGATCCGAGATATGGTCCCCAAAGGCATAGCACGCCGCCAGCGGCTGGCCCCGTTCCTGCGCGTAGCGTTGAGCATGCAACGCCTTATGTTCGCCAATGGCGGTCCGCCAGAGTTCCCCGGTATAGTGTTCGTCAACCACCACCGGCTCTGAACACAGGGCATGCTCCACCCCCAGCGCCGCCATCGCCGGCCAGAGAATGTCGGTCATCGATCCGGAGACAAACACCACGTCATCCCCGCGCGCCTGATGTTGCCGGAGGATCGCCACCACCTCACGGTGAAAACCGTACCCACCTTCGCGATACAGTGCCTCAGCAACCGCCCGTACCTGGGCGCGCGGCTCATGGCGAAACAGCGAATAGTAGTAGCGATTGATTGCCTCCCGCGGTTGACCCGCTTTGCTAAGCGCCTGGAGCTGGCGGACAATCGCCGCGGCCGTCAAACCGCACTGCAGCGGATATTCCTCGGCATAGCGGTGCAGAAACAGGAACATACTTTTGCCGGTAATCAGCGTTTCATCCACGTCAAAAAAGGCGATGCTCATCCCCGTCCCCCTGCTCAATACTGACCAGATAATGTTGATGGCAGAGCGCCGCCTGCTCACACTCCTTACGAGTAATGTAGTTCAGGTCATAGACGCTGAAGCTAAAGCCGACTTCCGCTTTGCGGGTGCCGGTCTGGTCAAAACCGACCGAACACTCGCAGGTAAAGCGGCCGTGGGCTGAGCTTTTGCGCGACACCACATTCAGCACAATGGTCACCGGCAGCGGGAAAACAAAGCTGGAAAAAGCTACCTGCAGCGAGCTCAGCGTGAAGTACTTCTCGTCCATCGCCACGCCCGCCTCCGCCAGCAGAAATTTCTCCGAGGTGGCGATGATGGTTTGCCGCGCCGCCTCGATCAGCACCATCCCCTGGATGTGTTGCCCGGTCTGGTGGTCGCAGAGCAGCTCCGAGGCGTCCTGCAGGATCAGACGCGCGCAATAGCTATCTTCATCGCGTTTTTCCGGCGAGGTGATGAGGATGTTCTCTTTTTTACGTTTATGCACCAGCCGCTGATGATCGCGGTTGTTTTGATAATAGAGATCCTGCAGATTGACGATCTGGCGGATTTTATCCGGATAGTGCTGACGAATAATGCAGACCGTGCGGGAGATGTCGTCGAGCTGCACGCCCTGACCAATGACGATTTTATCGACGCCGGCGAGCTCGCCGCTCCAGACAAAACGCTCAAACTCGTTGACGGTCAGCACGTTCTGATGCCGCCGGGCAAAATCGGTAAATTTCTCACCCACCACAATTAATTTTTTCATGGCGCTTGTCTCCTCAGATCGCTTTCACAATTAACGCAATACCCATCCCGCCGCCGATACACAGCGAGGCCAGGCCGGTCGGTTTATTCTCCCGGCGCAGCGCGTGCAGAAGGCTCACGACAATCCGGGTTCCGGAACTGCCGAGCGGGTGCCCGAGGGCAATCGCGCCGCCGTTGACGTTCAGGCGGGCGGCTATCTCCTCCGCCGTCATCTGATGCTCGCGGGCCAGCCCCTTGACCACCCCCAGCACCTGCGCGGCAAAGGCTTCGTTAATTTCCAGTCGCGCCATATCGCTGAGCTGAAACCGCCCGCGGCGCAGGGCGCACGTCATGGCCGGCAGCGGCCCAAGCCCCATCATCGCCGGGTCGACGCCGCCCTCGCCGAAGGAGACTATCTCAGCCAGCGGCCGCAGGCCGTACTGCGCAACGGCGCGCGCCGAGGCGAGGATCACTGACGCCGCGCCGTCGTTCAGCCCCGAGGCGTTGCCCGCCGTGACGCTCCCGTCGCGACGAAAAGCCGGTTTCAGCGCCGCCAGCTGGTCGGCGCTAAGGTCATGGCGGATCTGCTCGTCCTCGCGGACCACGCTGACGCCCCGCTTCCCGCTGACCGTCACCGGCACTATCTCCTCGGCAAAATGGCCGGCGCGGCTGGCGGCGGAGGCTTTTTGATGGCTGTCCAGCGCGTACTGGTCCTGTTCTGCGCGCGAGATCTGTTCATGCGCGGCGATGGCCTCCGCCGTTTCCCCCATCGGAATATGCAACAGCGGATCGGTTAAGCCATCGCTCTGGATCAGATCCTCGCTGCTGAACGCGCCAAATTTCACGCCGCCCCTTATCTCTCCCCGCAGCAAAAACGGCGCCTGGCTCATGTTTTCCATCCCGCCAGCGACGACCATGTCGGCATAACCGCTCTGGATATGGATCGCCCCTTCGGTAATACTTTTCATGCCGCTACCGCAGATCATATTCAGGGTGTAAGCCGGCTTTTGCACCGGGATCCCCGCCCGCAGCGCGACCTGACGCGCCGGCCCCATCCCCTGCCCGGCGGCGAGGACGCAGCCGCAGATCACTTCGTCAATCCACGCCGGGTCAATCCCGGCCTGCTGCAGGTTGTGGCGGACGGTGAGCGCGGCCAGTTCCACCGCAGAGACCGTTTTCAGGGCGCCAAGAAAACGCCCCACCGGCGTACGGCAGGCCGCGACGATATACACTTTATTCATGATTATTCCATTACGTAGAGCGAGGAAAGATACTGCGATGTCCCGGCTTCGCTGCCGGTAAAGCCCACATAGCCATCGGGATTGATCACCGCATAGTCATCGCGGCCAATCTGTAGCGCCTCGAGAAACGCCTCGTCCGCCGGGTCAAGGGCGCAGAATATAAACCAGCCGCCAGGTTTCAGGCGGGATAAGGGAGGACAGTCGACGCGCGCGGAAAAGACCACGACCTTACCGCTGGCGAAGGCGTCATAACTGTTGCGAAACCTCGCCTGCGGCGAGGTAAAGACGTACCACGGGACATGGTGGCCCATCAGGCCGTTCGGGTGAGCGCTCTGCGGCGCGGCAAAGCCGGCGTACTGCAGCGGCAGCTGGTGGCGATAATAGTGACGATTGCAAAACTCCGGAAAGTAGACCGCGTCGATATGGTTTTTCGGCACCAGACCGGCGATCAGGCCGGTATCGTGATCGGTGGCGTGCAGCACGCCGCTCACCGCGGCGAAACGCTCGGTGCGATAGGATGCCAGCAGCCGGTCGCTGGCGACGCCATGCAGGTAAAAGGCCAGCTTCCAGGCTAGGTTAATCGCATCCTGAATACCGGTATTCATCCCCTGCCCGCCAATCGGACTGAACAGATGGAAAGCATCGCCTGCCAGCATGATATTGTGCTGCAGATTGTCATCGGCGATCCGGTTATAGAAGTTGGCGCTGGAGGACCAGGTCAGCGCCTGCGCCGGAGGAACCTCGGGGCAGAAGCGCGCCAGCGCCACGTTGATCTCCTGCAGATCCGGCACCGGACGCGGCGACGGTAATCGACCGGCTCTTTTAATCACGATCCTGACCTGATTGTCCGGTATGGGCAGAAAGATCAGAAAGCCCAGCTCGTCAATATAGTAAGAGGTTCCCGGGAGCGTCGCCGCGCTGGCGAACTGCACGTCCGCCATTACAAAATGCAGCGGGTAATCATGGCCGCTAAAGCCAATCCCGGCCAGCTCCCGGACGGTGCTGGCCGCGCCGTCGGCGCCGATAATATAGTCATAAGTAGCGGAACAGGCCCGGCGGGCATCGTCGAGCAGAGAGACGTGATAGCGCCCTTCCTCCCGCCGCCAGGAGACCAGCTGATGTCCGCGTTTCACCAGTTGACCGGCCTCGGCCAGCGCCGTTTCAAGGATCTTCTCCGTCCGCGGCTGCGGGATACTGACATGGAAGGGATAGCAGGTGGGGAGATGGCGGTTATCAATATGCAGAAACTTGCGGTTTTTATACCAGGCGTAAATTGACTGAACCTGCTTGCCCTGGGCGGTCAGCTCCCCGGCAAGGGCTAAGCCGTGGAAGGCTTTAATCGTCGCCGGACTGACGCTCAGCGCTTTGGACCAGGTGGTGCTGTGTGTATTTTTATCAATAATATCAAAATCAATTCCATACTTATTCAGATAGCAGCCAATGATTAACCCTACCGGGCCGGCGCCAACAATGAGTACTTTTTTCACGATCGAGCCTCTCTGTATGCCCCCAGGGGGGCATACGCGTGTTGCCTGGGTGCAGGGTGAGTTAGGGGTAGATATCGTCGGCCAGACGGCGATCGCCGGCGACATTGCAGATATGCCAGTAGGGATAAGGCTTCTCTTTTTCGCTCACGCTGTTGAGGATCGCCGCCTCCTCGTCGCTCAGCGTCCAGTTCAGTGCCGCCAGGTTATCCTCCAGCTGGGCGAGTTTGGTCGCGCCGATCACCAGCGATGTGATCCCCGGGCGGGTACGCAACCAGTTGAGCGCCACCTGCGCCACGCTGGCGTTGCGCTGACGGGCAATCTCCTGCATCACTTCCAGAGTCTGCCAGGCTTGTTCGCGATTGGCGATCGGCGCCGACTCAAACGGGGTGGCGTTCGCCAGCCGACTGCCCTCAGGAAACGCCTGATTGCGAGGGTATTTACCGGTGAGGAAGCCCCCGGCCAGCGGGCTCCAGACGGTGATGCCGACGTTCTGATCGACGCTGAGCGGGATAATCTCATGCTCCAGTTCTCGCGCGGCGATATTGTAATAGCCCTGATAGACGCAGAATTTTTCCAGTCCGAGGCGCTCTGAGATCCCCAGCGCCTTCGCCAGCTGCCAGGCCGCGTAGTTGGAGACCCCGATGTAGCGAATTTTCCCGGCGCGAATCAACGCATCCAGCGTCCGCAGGGTATCCTCCAGCGCGGTGCGCGGATCGAACCCGTGGAGATGATAGATATCGATATAATCCGTTTTCAGCCGCTGCAGGCTGGCGTCGACGGCATTAATAATATGGTAGCGCGACGCCCCCAGCGCGTTCGGATTGGGGTCGGTCTGCCAGCGTCCTTTGGTGCCGATAATCACCTGCTGGCGTTTCCCCTTCAGCGCGTTACCGAGCAGCTCTTCGCCCTGGCCGTTTTTATAACAGTCCGCGGTATCAAAAAAGTTAATCCCGGCGTCCAGCGCTTTGTACACCAGATCGTATGCCGTATGCTCAGGCACCACGCCGAATTCCGACCAGTTGCGTCCCGGCGCGCCGAGAAAGGCCCCTTTTTCACCAAACGTCATGGCGCCAAAACAGAGCTCTGACACCGACAGCCCGGTGGAACCTAAATACCGATACTTCATGCTTGACTTCCTTTTAAAGGTGACAACGTCACACTAGCGATAATAAATCCGCTGGCGGTCAGGCACGCACCGGCCAGGGGAATATGCGAGAGGGAGACGCCGGCGGTGAGCAACAACCCACCAAACCAGGCGCCAGCGGCATTGCCGAGGTTAAAGGCAGCGATATTGCACGAGGAGACCATGCTTTTGCCGGTCTCACTGCTGTCCAGCGCCTGCATCTGCAGCGGCGGAATGGTGGAGAACATCGCCGCCCCCAGCAGAAACACCGCCGCGCAGGCGCCGGGTAGCGTCTGAATGGCGAACGGAAAGAGGCACAGGACGACGATAAGCAAGGCCAGGGTCAGCAGCAGCGCCCGGCGGACCCCACCGTCGGTCAGGCGGCCGCCGAGGTGATTCCCGGCGACCATCCCGACGCCAAACAGCACCAGCACAGGTGGAATGAGATGTTCGCTCATCCCGGTGACGGTTTTCAGCATGGGCGCAATGTAGGTAAAGGCGGCGAAGACGCCGGAAAACCCGAGCGCGGTGATCAGCAGGCTGCGCAGCACCGTCGGATGGCGCAGCACCTTCAGCTCGTCGCGGATCCGACTCTGCACCGCCGGTTGGGCCTGACGGCCGGGCACCAGGGCAATGACTGCCAGGGCGGAAAGAATGCCAATCAGCGTGACCATAAAGAAGGTGTAGCGCCAGCCAAGGTATTGCCCTACCCAGGCGCCGAGGGGCACGCCCAGAATATTGGCCAGGGTGGCGCCGAGAAAGACGGCGGAGACCGCCGAAGCCCGTTTATCCACCGGCGCCAGCTCCGCGGCATAGACCGAACTGATGCCGAAGAATGAGGCGTGAGCTAAGGCGGTTATTACCCGGAAAATAATGAGCATGGTCATATTACCGGCAATACCGCAACCTAAATTACCGATGGAAAATAAGATCATCAGAAATAACAACGCCGGTTTTTTGGGGTAGCGGCTTAATAGCGGTGTGAGGAGCGGCGCGCCAATCACCACCCCACAGGCATAAGCGGTAATAGACCAGGCGGCAAGCGTAATGGATATATAAAAATCATGGGCCACATCAAGTAATAATCCCATAATCACAAATTCGGTGGTACCAATACCAAATGAGCCCACGGAAAGCGCATAAACTGCCGCAGGCAATCCCGCCGAACGGGAAACAGCAATAGTCATAAGTAACCTCATCTCCCGCCAGGACGGCGGGAGAATAGTATTCAGGGAGTTATTTTTCGATTAAGTTAAAGTCGCCCTGGTTATAGCGTAAGCCAGTGACGTTATCGGGAGTGAAAATATCTTCGATGGTGAGAATATCCTCAGGAGAGAGGGTAATATTGGCGGCTCCGGCATTATCACGCAGATGGGCAATTTTTCTCGCCCCCGGGATAGGCACGATATCCTCGCCTTTGCTCATGACCCAGGCAAGGGCAATCTGCGCAAGGGTCGCGTCATAGCGCGTGGCCACCTGCTGCAGGCGCTCAAGCAGCAGCTGGTTTTTGCGCATGGTCTCGGCCTGGAAGCGCGGCAGATTGCGGCGGAAATCATCCTCAGCGAAGACGCCAGGATCGGTGATTTTTCCCGTCAGGAAGCCGCGCCCCAGCGGGCTGTATGGGACAAAGCCCACCCCCAGCTCGCGGCAGGCGTTGAGAATACCGGCCTCCGGCTCGCGGGTCCACAGCGAGTATTCCGTCTGCACGGCGGTAATCGGATGCACCTTGCAGGCCCGGCGCAGCGTCTGGGCTGAGACTTCCGACAGTCCGATATGGCGAATTTTCCCCTCTTTAACCAGGTCGGCCATGGTGCCCACCACGTCTTCCACCGGCACCGCCGGATCGACGCGGTGCTGATAGAGCAGATCGATGGTCTCGATATTCAGCCGCTTCAGCGACCCTTCCACTGACTCGCGAATATGTTCCGGACGACTGTCGACGCCGGCCATGCGTTCCAGTCCCTGGCCGGTCGGCAAAATACGAAAACCAAACTTGGTGGCAATCTGCACCTTATCGCGGATACCTTTTATCGCTTTCCCGACAAGAACTTCATTATCGAAAGGACCATACACTTCGGCAGAATCCAGGAAGGTCACGCCCATGTCCACCGCGGCATGAATCGTATTAATCGCCTGCGACTCCTCGGCGCCGCCGTAGGCGAAACTCATTCCCATACACCCGAGACCCAATGCGGAAACCTGGAACTTCTCTTTTCCGAGATAACGTGTTTTCACCTTATTTTCCTTACGTGCTGAATATTATTAAATATATACTTCCCTTTTACATTGATAACAATTAATCTATTCCGAACGCGGTGTTAGCTGGAAATTAACAATGAAAACCTTGCCGGATTTGCAACAAATTGAAATATTAATACTCATAGTGAAACATGGCAGTTTTCGCCAGGCCGCCAGGGCATTAAATCTTTCACCACCGGCCCTCACCAGCGCTATTAATCATCTGGAAGAAAAGTTAGGCGTGCGCCTGCTGAATCGCTCGACGCGCAGTTTGTCATTAACTGCCGTGGGTGAGGAATTTCTTAATAATATGACGCCGGTGGTCAATGATTATCGCCGGGTGGTTGACAGCCTGAATTATCATCGCCTGACGCCGGAAGGCGTGGTGAAAGTCAATTTACCGCGTATTGTTCTTGACCTTTTTTTTCAACACTATTTTATTGCCTTTAAAACCGCCTATCCCGATGTAACGCTCGAACTGTATACCACCGATCGGAAAGTCAATATTATTGAGTCCGGTTTTGACGCCGGTATTCGCTATTCGCAGGATGTGCCCAAAGATATGATTGCCATCCCCTTTGGCGAGAAGCTGTCGCTGATCCCGGTGGCCAGCCCGGCCTATATCCGCGAGGCCGGCGAGCCCGACACCCCGCAGTCGCTGGTCAATTTCCGCTGTATCAACCGCTGTTTTCCCAGCGGTGAAAAGTACCGTTGGGAGTTTATTAGCCCCAGCGGTGAGCCCAGCGAAGTTTCGGTCAGAGGCGATCTGGTCGTTGATTCCGATACGGCGATGATCCAGGCGGCGGAGAGCGGATTAGGCATCGCCTTTGTCTATCAGTCGCTGGTGACGCAGCAGTTGAGCGCGGGCAGCCTGGTCCGTTTGTTACCCGACTACCACTATCCTGCCGACCATTTCTGCGTCTACTACCCGAGCCGGAAACATATACCGGTGCCGCTACGGGCCTTTATCACCTGGGTCATGGCGCAGAATAAGAGCATCCTCAGTGAGTAGAGGGTTCGCGGGTTAACCCATCGCTATTAGCCACAATAAACGCACATACCGTTAACCAATTTTTTTCCTTCGCCTTGAATTATGGCGGTCGCCCGACATAAACTCGTTAGAGCTCTAACGATATTGACAGACGACCTATGGACAATCGACAGCTTAACTTCTCCCATCTTTTATACCTCACCGCCCATCACTGGCGGCTGGCGGTCAACCGTCGGCTAAAGGACCTTGGCCTGAGCCAGGCCAGTTGGGTGGCGGTCGCGGCCATTGCCCGCCAGCCACAGCCGCTGTCGCAAAGCGAACTGGCGCAGGAGCTGGGGGTAGAGAGTCCGACCATTGTGCCGCTGATCAACCGGCTGGTCGCCCTCGGCCTGGTGGAGCGTGTCACCACCGCCAGCGATAAACGTAAGCGGCTGCTGGTCGCCACCGAGCAGGGAATGGCGCTGTATGAGCAGGTCAAAACGGTGGCGGACGATCTGCGCGAAGAGATCCTGACGGCGATTACCCCGCAGGAGCGGGAGCAAACTCAGCGGGTGCTGGAAAAACTGCTGCGCGAAGTGGAGAAGAAATAATGCCCCGTCGCCAGGATAACCCCTATGCCCCGCATGACTGGGCGCCGCATGAAAAACCAGCCCTGCTTGGCTCGCCCTCGACGCCGCTGCACAGTCCGCAGAAACGTCTCGCCTATGGCGTGGTCGGCCTGCTGGTGTGCCTCACCGGCGCGCTGGGCAACGCGGTGGTCACCGCCAACCTGCAGCTGCTGCAGGGCACCTTCGCCGCCTGGTCGACCGAGATCGCCTGGCTGCCGGCGGTGTACGTCATGACCAACGTCTCCATCAACCTGCTGCTGGTGAAATTTCGCCAGCAGTTTGGGCTGCGCGCCTTTACCGAAGGCTTTCTGGTGCTCTATGTGCTGGTCACCTTTTTCCACCTGTTCGTCAACGATCTCAGCTCGGCGATGATGGTCCGCGCCGCCCACGGCATGGTGGCCGCAGCGCTCAGCTCGCTGGGGATCTACTACCAGGTGCAGGCCTGGCCCACACGCCACCGCCTGAAAGGGCTAACCATCGGCATCACCGGCTCATCGCTGGCCATTCCGCTGGCGCGTCTCTTTTCCACCGAACTGCTGCAGATCGATGAATGGCGCGGCCTTTACTTCTTTGAACTGGGGCTGGCGCTGGTGTCGCTGGCCTGCGTCATCGCGCTGAAACTGCCGCCGAGCGATCGTAAAAAGGTGTTCGAGAAGAAGGATTTTATCACCTTCTTTCTGCTGGCGCCCGGCATGGCGCTGGTGTGCGCCGTGCTGTCGCTGGGGCGGCTCGAGTGGTGGTTTGAAGCGCCGTGGATCGGCTGGTCGCTGGCGGCAGCGGTGGTGCTGATCGTCGCCGCTATCGCCTTTGAGCATAACCGCAGCAATCCCCTGCTCAATACCAAGTGGCTCTCCAGCGGCAGCATCGTACGCCTCGGCCTGATTATGCTGCTGATCCGCATCGTGCTGGCGGAGCAAAACACCGGGGTCATCGGCTGGTTGCAGTACGTTGGTCTGCAAAACGAACAGATGACTAACCTCGCATGGTCAATTTTCGCCGGCATTCTGTGCGGGATCATCGCCAGTTGTCTGACGCTCAACCCGCAGAAGCTCTACTGGCCGACCGCCACCGCCCTGGCGCTGATCATGGTAGCCTCGCTGCTCGACAGCCAGTCTAACGCCCTCACCCGTCCGGAACAATTAATGTTCAGCCAGTTTTTACTCGGCTTCGGCAGCGCCTTCTTTCTGGCCCCGGCGATGCTCGCCGGCATTGGCGGCGTGTTTGCCGATCCGCGCAACCTGGTCAGCTTCTCGGTGCTATTCGGCATGAGCCAGAACATCGGCGGTCTGCTGGGGTCGGCGATCCTCGGCACCTTCCAGACCTGGCGGGAAAAATTTCACTCCAGCCAGCTGGCGGACCAGATCACCACCCTGAACCCGCTGATCGTCGAGCGGCTGCAGCAGTATAGCCAGATGTATCAGAGCCAGATCGGCGATAGCACGCTGCTTAACGTTCAGGCCACCACCCTGCTGCAAAACGCCGCGACGCTGCAGGCCAATATTCTCGCCTGGAATGACACCTATCTGCTGACGGCGGCCATCTCCGCCGGCACATTAGTGTGGGTTTTCTGGCGCTTAATTCGCTTACGACTGACCGCCCGTATCGCCTTAAAACGCGCCACCGGCAGCAAATAATTATCATCATTTCATCTCTGGAGTCGTTATGAGTCAGCAGGATGCGGCCAAACAACAGGCCAACACCCGGAACAACATTCGCGTGGTCTCCATTTTTACCGCCGCAGCGATAGGCCTCGTCGGCGTATTAGTGATCCTCTACGCCTGGCAACTGCCGCCGTTCACCCGGCATAGCCAGTTTACCGATAACGCCTATGTGCGCGGGCAGACCACCTTTATCAGCCCGCAGGTCAACGGCTACATCACCGCCGTCAATGTCAAAGATTTCGCGATTGTCCAGCCGGGCGAGGTGCTGTTCCAGATAGACGATCGCATCTATAAGCAGCGGGTGCATCAGGCCCAGGCTACCCTGGCGATGAAGGAGGCCGCGCTGCGCAACAACCTGCAGCAGCGCAAAAGCGCCGAGGCGACGATCGCCAAAAATGAAGCTGCGCTGCAAAACGCCCGTGCGCAGAATCTGAAAATCCAGGCCGATTTAAAACGGGTGCAGGAGCTGACTGCCGATGGTTCGCTGTCGATCCGCGAGCGTGATTCGGCGCGCGCCAGCGCGGCGCAAGGGGCTGCGGATATTGAACAGGCGAAAGCGGCGCTGGAGATGTCGCGCCAGGACCGTGAATCGACCATCGTCAATCGAGACTCGCTGGAAGCCGATGTCGCCAGCGCCAAAGCCGCCCTCGAGCTGGCGCAGATCGACCTGCAGAATACGCAGATCATCGCCCCCACCGGCGGCCAGCTGGGGCAGATCTCGGTACGTCTTGGCGCCTACGTCAGCGCCGGAACCCATCTGACCTCGCTGGTCCCGCCCCAGCACTGGGTGATCGCCAACCTGAAAGAGACCCAGCTTGCCGAGGTGCGTATCGGCCAGCCGGTCACCTTCACCGTCGACGCGCTCAACGGTGAGCGTTTCCATGGCAAGGTGCAGAGCATCTCCCCGGCGACCGGGGTGGAATTCAGCGCCATCTCACCGGACAACGCCACCGGCAACTTCGTCAAGATCGCCCAGCGGATCCCGGTGCGCATTACGGTCAACGACGGGCAGAAGTACAGCGAACACCTGCGTCCCGGTATGTCGGTGCAGGTGACCATTGATACCCGCGCGGAGAAACAGCCATGATCCGCCCGGTCACCCTTGCCGTCATCCTCGCGCTGGTCGGCTGTCAATCCGCCGACGTGCAGCGCGCGCAGCCGACCCTGACCATCCCTGCCGCCTGGCGGGCCGACGTTGGCCCGGCCAGCCCGGTGGAAGGCGTCTGGTGGCGCAATTTTCATGACAGCACGCTCAATCAGTATGTCGACCGGGCGCTGCGCTATAACAGCGATGTGCTGATCGCCCGGGAGCGGGTGAATGAGTATCAGGCGCGGGCCTATGCCGCCGACAGCAGCCTTTTCCCCTCGCTGGACGCCAGCCTGACCGGCACCCGCGCCCGCGCGCAGTCCGCCGCCACCGGCCTGCCGATCCACAGCACGCTGTACAAAGGCGGCCTGACCGCCAGCTATGACGTCGATATCTGGGGAGCGAATCGCAGCGCGGCCAGCGCCGCCGGGGCCAGCCTCGAGGCGCAAAAAGCCGCTGCAGCCGCGGCCAATTTGAGCGTCGCCAGCTCGGTGGCCGTCGGCTACGTGACCCTGTTGTCGCTGGATGAGCAGCTGCGGGTTACCCAACAGACGCTGAAATCACGGGAAGACGCGTGGCGCCTGGCGAAGCGTCAGTTTGAAACCGGGTATACTTCACGCCTTGAGCTGATGCAGGCAGATTCGGAGCTGCGCTCAACGCGGGCGCAGATCCCGCCGCTACAGCACCAGATTGCGCAGCAGGAAAATGCGCTCAGCGTGCTGCTGGGTGATAACCCCGGCGCGGTAAAACGCGGCGAGTTCGCCCAGCTCACTCCGCTGCGTCTGCCGTCGCAACTGCCGTCCACCTTACTCAACCGCCGCCCGGATATCGTACAGGCTCAGCGTCAGCTGGTGGCCGCCGATGCCACCTTGGCCTCGTCGCAGGCGCAGCTGCTGCCGTCTATCAACCTCACCGCCACCGGCAGCCTGCAGGATCGTACACTGCCGGACCTGCTGGACAACCCGCTGCGGCTGTGGAGCGTCGGCGGCAGTATTCTGGCGCCGCTGCTTAACCGCCAGGCGTTAAATGCCCAGGTGGATGTCTCCATGGCCCAGCGCAACCAGGCGCTCTATAGCTACGAGAAAACGGTGCGCGGCGCGTTCAAAGAGGTGAATGACAGCCTTGACGCCATTAGCCGCTACGGCGAACAGCTGACCGAACTGCAGGGGCAGGTGGCGGTGGCGGAGGAAACATTGCGCATTGCGCAGAATCGCTACCGTAACGGCTACTCTTCGTATCTGGATGTGCTCGATGCCCAGCGAACGCTGTTCTCCACCCAGCTTAGCGTAGTGCAGGTGAAGAACAACCTGCTGCTGGCGCAGATCGATCTTTACCGGGCGCTGGGAGGCGGCTGGATGAACGCGTGAATACCCTGTGCGCGCCGGTCCACAACCGTGGAGAGCGCAGAAACCCATATTCAGGCCGGTGTAGCGCAGCGCTACCCGGCAACAACCACCAGGGAGTCAATCTATGCAACAACAGTGGTCTGCCGTCGATAATTTCATGATTTCTTCGCTTATTCCTGAAGATGACATACTGAGTCAGGTACTGGAAAACAACAAACGCGCCGGGCTACCTGAACATGATGTTGCGGCCAATCAGGGGCAATTTCTGGCGCTGCTGGTGCGTATAACACAGGCGCGGCGGATCCTGGAAATTGGCACGCTCGGCGCCTATAGCGCTATCTGGATGGCGCGTGCGCTGCCCGCCGACGGAAAGCTGATTACCCTCGAGGCCGATCCTGGCCATGCCGGGGTGGCGCGCCAGAATATCCGCCTTGCGGGGCTAAACGAGCGCATTGAACTCATTGAAGGACCGGCGCTGAACACGCTGGAAAATTTCGCGAATGTGCAGCCGTTCGACCTGATCTTTATTGATGCCGATAAACCTAATAATCCTCGCTATCTGGAGTGGGCGCTGCACTATTCGCACCCCGGGACGCTGATCGTGGGCGATAACGTGGTGCGCGATGGCGAAGTGATTAACGGACAAAGCGATGATGCGCGCGTGCAGGGCGTGCGTCGGTTTATCGAAATGATCGGGGATAACCCGCGGCTCACCGCCACCGCGCTGCAGACGGTGGGCATCAAGGGATGGGATGGGTTTACGCTGGCGCTGGTGAATGGGTAAGATCCGGGCGGCCTGATGTCCTCACCCCGGCCCTCTCCCCCAGGGAGAGGGAGAAAACCCGCGCCGGGACGCGTCACCAGCGGCATTCGTCCGCTGACGATCATTGGGGATAATACGTATACTGATAGTGCAGAGACGCTTCGCTTTTTCCGCCGTATCCTTCATGCTCGCCATATTCCCCGGTACAGTTCCCCTCGGGGTCCCAGCCTAAACAGCGGGACTGGTGTTTTGTACTATACGTGGTGGTTCTTTCCTCGGATAACCACCGCCCTTTTTCATCCCAACGCAGCGTCGTGGTCGCATCCGAGTCGGCAATGCGGCTTAAATGCCCTTCCGCATAGCGATAATTGACAGAAAGCATGGCCATCATGCCGCCATTGACCGTTTTACGCACCAACCGGTGGCGGTCGTCATAGTGATAGGTGGTCGTGCTCATGGCTTTGGGCGGTTGCTGCGACACGAGTAGATTATCTGAACGTACAATGCGCCCGAGATTATCGGTGTAGAACTGCTCACGCATGACCATTTTTCTGATATTTCCCGTCGCGCTCCGGGTCTGTCGGATATATTCCCGCATCCATCCTTTATCATTTCGCCAGTGAACATTATCTCTGACTATCGTGGAGTCATTCGCGGTATTAAAAGTTTTTGCTCGCTCGTAACTTTCCAGCCGGCGGCACCGGTCAAAACGCAGCGTGCCTGCGTCGTTATTTTGGCTACCGTCAATTTTTACGCTCTGCACCTCACCATTGAGCGGCGGAAGATAGGTCAAAATAAAAAAATTGGCATCGTTGATCGCCCGCTGTGTTTCATCACAGGAAAAAGCGTCAACGAAAGGCTTACACGCCGTAATAACAAGAATGGCCGACACCAGCATAAATAGTCTGTACATAGCCATCATCGTAAAAATAGACTCCGTGTCCTGTTTATCCGGCAAAGCGAGGCTAAACATACGCCAATAAAGCAGGTTCCCCAAGCCACCGGGTTGATTTTCAGAATCCGTTAATTTTACGTCCGGGAGAACCGGTATGGGCCACATCCGGGGCGGGAAGATTATCGGGTGCGGCGTACTGATGAGTATCAGCCTCAGGATATGCCCCCGCCCGGCAAGCACAGCGCCACCGGGCTGGGGAATGAGGGGATTACGGCGTGATCTGTTCCATCGCCTGCAGGACGCGTTTGTCCGAGATGGGATACGGGGTGCCCAATTGCTGGGCGAAGAAGCTCACCCGCAATTCCTCGATCATCCAGCGGATCTCCCGGACATCGTCGTCCTCACGGCGGTTCGGCGGCAGCTTATTCAGCCACTGCTGCCACGCCTGCTGCACGCTCTCAATTTTCAGCATCTGTGCGCGATCGCGGTGCGGATCGATAGCCATCTTCTCGAGACGCTTTTCAATCGCCTGCAGATAACGCAGCGTATCGCCAAGACGGCGGAAACCGTTGCCGGTGACAAAACCGCGATACACCAGACCCGCCATCTGCGCTTTGATATCCGACAGCCCCAGCGCCATGGTCATATCCACGCGGCCTTTCAGCCGTTTGTTGATATTGAACACCGCGGTGAGGATCTGCTCGACCTGTTTAGCGATCTCCACCACCGTGTCGTTGAGCTCGGCTCGCACTTTATCGTGCAATTGACTGAAGCCCTCTTCCGTCCACACCGGACCACCCGCCTCGTCGATAAGCTTATCAACGCCGCAGGAGATGCAATCGTCAATCAGATCCAGCACTTTACCGTACGGGTTAAAATAGAGCCCAAGCTTGGCTTTGTTCGGCAGTTTTTCGTGCAGATACTTAATTGGCGACGGGATGTTGAGCAGCAGCAGGCGGCGCAGACCACGCCACATGGCCTGCTGCTGTTCCTGTGGATTATCAAACAGCTTGATAGCCACGCTGTCGCGCTCGTCCACCAGCGCCGGCCAGGCTTTCACCTTATAGTTGCCGCGTTTCTGTTCGTAACTTTCCGCCAGCGTACCAAAGCTCCAGATATGCAGCCCGCTCTGCTCGATGCCGTCATCGGCCACCGCCGACAGCGTCTCCTGAACTTTGCCCTTCAGCGCGTCTTTCAACGCCTGCAGCGAGCGCCCTTCCTGCAGCTTCTTGTTTTTGTCATCCACCACCCGGAAGGTGATTTTCAGGTGATCGGGCACCTGATCCCATTGCCAGGCCTCGCGGTCGATGGTCACGCCGGTCATCTTACGCAGCTCACGCTCCAGCGAATCAAGCAGCGGCAGCTCAATCGGCGTCGCCCGGCCGAGAAACGCTTCCGCATAGTTAGGGGCCGGGACGAAATTGCGCCGCACCGGCTTCGGCAGCGATTTTATCAGCGCGATAATCAGCTCGCGACGCAGGCCTGGGATCTGCCACTCAAATCCGGCCTCCTCCACCTGGTTCAGCAGAGGCAGCGGAATATGCACCGTCACGCCATCGGCATCGGCGCCCGGTTCAAACTGGTAGCTAAGCCGCAGCTTGAGATTCCCCTGATGCCAGAAGTTCGGGTAGTCCAGCTTGCTGACCTGCTCCGCCCCTTCTTTAATCAGCATGCTCTTTTCAAAATTGAGCAAGTCTGGCGTTTCGCGGCTGGCCTGCTTCCACCAGGCATCAAAATGACGGGCGGAGATGACGTCGTGGCTAATGCGCTGGTCGTAGAACTCGAACAGGGTTTCGTCATCCACCAGGATGTCGCGACGGCGCGATTTATGCTCCAGCTCTTCGATTTCCGCCCGCAGCTTCAGATTTTCCCGGAAGAAGGCATGCCGCGTCTGCCAGTCGCCCTCCACCAGCGCGTGGCGGATAAACAGTTCGCGGCACAGCGCCGGGTCGATCTGGCTGTAGTTGACCTTGCGTGCGCCAACGATCGGCAGGCCGTAGACGGTGACCTTCTCCGTCGCCATCACCGCGCCCTGCGCCCGCTCCCAGTGCGGTTCGCTGTATGAGCGCTTGATCAGGTGCTGCGCGACCGGCTCAACCCACTCCGGCTCAATGCGGGCGGCGATGCGCCCCCACAGCCGGCTGGTTTCCACCAGTTCCGCCACCATCGTCCATTTTGGCGGCTTTTTAAACAAACCGGAACCCGGGAAGATGGAGAAGCGGGCGTTGCGCGCGCCGGTAAACTCCTGCTTATCGGCATCCTTCATGCCGATGTGCGACAGCAAACCGGTCAGCAACGCGGTATGGATCTCGCGATATTCCGCCGGCTCGCTGTTGATCGGCAGGCCGAGCTCTTTCACCACCTGGCGCAACTGGGTGTAGATGTCCTGCCACTCGCGCACGCGCAGATAGTTAAGAAAATCGACCCGGCACTGGCGGCGGAACTGATTCGACGACAGTGCCTTCTGCTGCTCGCCAAGGTAGTTCCACAGATTGACGAAGGCGAGGAAATCGGACTCTTTATCGTGGAAGCGGCGGTGCTTCTCATCGGAGGCCTGCTGTTTGTCCATCGGCCGCTCGCGCGGGTCCTGAATCGACAGCGCGGAGGTGATGATCATCGCTTCCCGCACGCAGCCGTGCTTCTGCGCCTCCAGCACCATGCGCGCCAGACGGGGATCCACCGGCAGTTGGCTGAGCTGGCGGCCCATCGGCGTCAGCTTATAGGCGGTGGCCTGCTCATCGGTGGTGATGGCGCCCAGCTCTTCCAGCAGGCGCACGCCGTCCTGGATATTGCGCTTATCCGGCGCTTCGACAAACGGGAAGGCGGCGATATCGCCTAAGCCCAGGGCGGTCATCTGCAGGATGACCGACGCCAGGTTGGTACGCAGAATTTCCGGGTCAGTAAACTCCGGGCGCGACAGGAAATCGTCTTCCGAATAAAGACGAATACAGATCCCTTCCGAAACGCGGCCGCAGCGGCCCTTACGCTGGTTGGCGGACGCCTGGGAAACCGGCTCGATCGGCAGGCGCTGCACCTTGGTGCGGTAGCTGTAACGGCTGATACGCGCAGTACCGGGATCGATAACGTATTTAATGCCCGGCACGGTCAGCGAAGTTTCCGCCACGTTGGTCGCCAGCACGATGCGTCGTCCGCTGTGCGGCTGGAAGACGCGGTTCTGCTCGCTGTTGGACAGGCGGGCATACAGCGGCAGCACTTCAGTATGGCGCAGATCCAGCTTATTCAGCGCATCAGCGGTATCGCGAATTTCCCGCTCACCGCTCATAAAGATCAGAATATCGCCGGGCCCTTCGCGCCCCAGTTCGTCAACCGCATCAAAAATCGCCTGTAATTGATCGCGCTCGGTGTCGTCCGCCTCTTCCACTATCGGCCGGTAGCGGACTTCCACCGGGTAAGTCCGCCCGGAGACTTCGATAATGGGCGCATGATTGAAATGCTTTGAGAAACGTTCCGGGTCGATGGTCGCCGAGGTAATGATGATTTTCAGGTCCGGGCGGCGCGGCAGGAGCTCTTTCAGATAGCCGAGCAGAAAATCAATGTTCAGACTGCGCTCGTGCGCTTCATCGATAATGATGGTGTCGTACTGCATCAGCAGGCGATCCTGCTGGATCTCCGCCAGCAGAATACCGTCGGTCATCAGCTTGACCATGGTGTTGTCGCTGACGTGATCGCTAAAGCGAACTTTATAGCCGATGCAACTGCCCGGCTCCGTTTGCAGCTCCTCGGCGATACGGTTGGCGACGGTTCGCGCGGCCAGACGACGCGGCTGGGTATGGCCGATCAGCCCTTTCAGCCCGCGGCCCAGCTCCATGCAGATTTTTGGCAACTGGGTGGTTTTACCCGAACCGGTCTCTCCGGCGACTATCACCACCTGGTGATCGCGCACCGCCTCGAGAATCTCTTGTTTTTTCTGGCTAACCGGCAGGTTTTCAGGATAGGTGATGGCCGGACGCGCCGCTTCGCGCAGCAGGACTTTACCGGCTGCCTGGCTTATCTCCTGCGCCATCTCCTGGAGGATGGCCTGTTGCGATTCAGGATTTTTAACCTTCTTCACACCGTGCAGACGGCGGGCGAAGCGCGTTTTATCGCGCAGCATCAGGCCGTCGAGCTGTTGATAAAGCTGGGGGAAGGTGATTTTTTGTTGTTCTGTCATAGCGTTATCGGGCAGAGCTCTGCCGGGAAAATCTCTTTTGAAGTATTGCCTTAGAGTACCACATCTGTGTCATCCGTGCCTTGTTCAAAAAATCTGAACATAGGATTCGATATATTGCGCTATCTCTGTGGCGCGATTGTGAATACAGTGTCAACATGCACCAGGGCATTGACCCGTCAATCACATTAAAAAAGGAAACACCCATGAGCAAAGTATTAGTTCTGAAATCCAGTATTCTGGCAGGGTACTCACAATCTGGTCAGCTTTCCGACTATTTTGTTGAACAATGGCAGGAAAAACACCCGGGCGACGAGATCACCGTGCGTGACCTGGCCGCTAATCCGATCCCGGTTCTGGATGGTGAACTGGTTGGTGCCCTGCGTCCGAGCGACGCGCCGCTGACTCCGCGTCAGCAGGAAGCGCTGGCCCTTTCCGACGAGCTGATCGCCGAACTGAAAGGCAATGATGTGATTGTTATCGCTGCGCCGATGTACAACTTCAACATCCCGACGCAGCTGAAAAACTATTTTGACCTGGTGGCTCGCGCCGGCGTCACCTTCCGCTACACCGAGAAAGGGCCGGAAGGTCTGGTGACCGGTAAACGTGCGGTCGTCGTGACCAGCCGCGGCGGTATCCACAAAGATACCCCGACCGACCTGGTCACCCCGTACCTGTCCACCTTCCTCGGCTTCATCGGCATCACCGACGTGAACTTTGTGTTCGCCGAAGGTATCGCTTACGGCCCGGAAGTGGCGGCCAAAGCGCAGTCCGACGCGAAAGCGGCCATCGACAGCGTGGTTGCAGCCTAAGATTTCCACTCCCGCCGCCCGGTGGGAGTGTTTTTTTCCCCTCGCCCATCCCCCTTTTACGAGCCGCCTCGTAAATTCACACATCATTCCAACGCCTTAAGCCACCAGCCTGTACCATGGCTGTCGCCGCGCGAATCTGGCTCACTCCCGGTCGCTGACGGCAACCGTTGTCATGGTCAAAAACAGGAGTGCGTACTATGTACACCCGATGGTGTACATGGTACCTTAGCAAGGAGCGTTTTCGTGTGTCATGCCATTGAATTTATCGAAACGTCGCTATTTACCCGCCAGATAAAACAGCTGGCCAGCGATGAAGATCTGAGGGGACTGCAGAGGCAACTCATAGGCAATCCGGATTTCGGCGATCTTATCCAGGATACCGGCGGGTTACGGAAAATAAGAATGGCGACAGGCTCACAGGGAAAAAGCGGCGGCGTGCGGGTGATTTATTTTCTGGCAACCCGCGAGATCATCTATCTCGTCTTAGCCTACCCCAAGCACACCAAAGAGAGCCTGAGCGCAGCGGAAAAAAACGAACTCAGGAAACTGACCCGGCGACTAAAAAATGAGGTTTGAAATGGGTTACTTCAACGAACTTAAAGCGTCCCTGGAAGAGGCTGTTGAGATCAAAGACGGCAACAAGGCCCCAGCCCGAGCGACGCGCTATGAAGTTGCTGATGTGAAAGCCATCCGCACTCAGCTTAATGTTTCGCAGGCGGAGATGGCAAAAGCGCTGGGTACCAGCGTGGATACTATCAAAAGTTGGGAGTCCAGGCGGCGCAACCCGACAGGCCTGGCAGCAAAAGTACTGGCGGTTATCCAGGCCAACCCGGCGTTCTTTCGTGAACTGGCTGAGCACTAATCCACCGAGCCCCTCCGGGTTGCCCTGGAAAGTTAGCGCTGCGTTTTTGGCCGCAGGTTTTCATCAAATTCCAGTCGCTTACGCCCTGCTTCCACTTCCCGTAATGGCTCCACCTGATGCAGCGTCTGCTTACAGCGCTCCACCAGCACCTGGTATTCACGGGTACCCTGTTTTTTCCACGCCAGCTCCTGTTCGCTCAGGGTGCGAATCGCTTTTGCCGGGCTGCCGATAATCAGATGGTTGGCGGGCATCTCGGCGTTGGCTTTGACAAAGGCCGAAGCGCCGACAATGCTGTTTTCGCCAATGACCGCCCCGTCGATAATCACCGCGCTCATGCCCACCAGCGCGTTGCGGCCAATCACGCAGCCGTGCAGAATAGCGCCGTGACCGATGTGGCCATCCTCTTCCACCACCGTATCCTGGCCGGGGAATCCATGCATGACGCAGTTGTCCTGAATATTGGCGCCGTCTTTGACCACGATGCGGCCAAAATCGCCGCGCAGACTGGCGTTGGGCCCAACATAGACCCCTTTGCCGAGGATCACGTCGCCAATCAGCACGGCGGTTGGGTGGACGTAGCTCTCCTCCGGCACCACTGGCGTCAGCCCATCAATCTGATAAATCGGCATGCAACCTCCTTATGCGCCCGGCAAACCGCCAAAGCGCTGATAATAGAGCGGGCCTGGCGCCGGAAGCTCGCCCACCGAGCTTTCCCCTTTCTCGCTGACGAACGCCAGCGCGCCGGGATTCACGCGTTGATAAATATTGATACACAGCTGGCGGGCGGTTTGCCCCGCCCAGTGCGCCGGCAGCAGCTCCTCCGGCAGCAGCGGATCTTTGAGCACCACCCGGCGATAAAAATGGATCAGCAGCAGCTGGATCTGGAAACAGCGCTCAGGCGTCAGCTCGGCCGGGTCGCAGTCGCGCAGCAGCGGCAGTAACGGTCGGAATAGCGAGATGAAAGATTCATACATCTCGTTTTGTTCAGTGAGATGCCAGCACTCCTCCACGCGGCTGCGCAGCGCCGCACGGGAGAGCGCCAGCGGCGAATGGGCTTCAAAACAGATGACGTTTTCGGCGACGCCCGCTTCGTGGAGCAGCGACTGGACATCGGCCAGTTTTTGCGACGGCGAGGCCAGCAGGCTGGGCGCCAGCGCGCCAAAGCCCTGCCACAGCAGCTGCTTTTTGACGTCGGCGAGCACATTTTTCTCCAGGCCTTCCGAAAGCAGCAGCAGCCAGGTACCGTCCCATTCCGGGGCACTGCCGCGATAAATTTTATGCTCCGCGCGCCGGGTCAGGCGCAGCCCTTTATCGCTCAGGCGATAGAAGCTACGCCGGCCGATACGGATGACATCGAGCCACTCTTCTTTATTGAGGCGAAATAGCGCGGTGCGGACAAAGCGCTCGCCGAAGCCTAATCCTTCCAGCAGCGCCGCAACGCTGCCCAGCCACACTTCCCCACCGCGCTGCAATAAAGCGTCGCCATACAGCGAGGCAATTAATGACGTGCCGCTGATCGGCATCGCCGTCACCGCTTGTTGAATAAAGGCGTCGAGTTTACTCATCTGATTCATTCTGTTGTTATTTTTTTCCTTTATGAATCATAGCACAGGAAATTCCCGGCTTACGGCGTAAAGGCCTCAGCCGGGCTACCGGGGAGAGAATTAACCGCTGACCACCGCTTTACGCAGGTCGAATACCCGACAGGCTTTCCCTTCCGAGCGAGGAATGCTGCCGCAGTTGACGATAGTAATGTCGGTAGAGATCCCGACCATCGACTTAATGCGGTGGCGCAGCTGATGGCAAATCTGGCAGCGTTGTTCGTGGCTCAGCGCCAGCCCGCTCTCTTTCAGTTCAACGCGCACCGCCAGCGAATCAAGATGACCGCGGCGATTGACCTCTAACTGATAGTGCGGCGCCAGGTGTTCAAACTTGAGGATCTCCTCTTCCAGCTGCGAGGGGAAGACGTTAACTCCGCGGATAATCAGCATATCGTCGCTGCGCCCGCTGATGCGATCCATGCGGCGCATAGTCCGCGCGGTGCCCGGCAGCAGGCGCGTCAGATCGCGGGTACGATAGCGGATCACCGGCAGCGCTTCTTTGGTCAACGTGGTAAACAGCAGTTCGCCATGCTCGCCATCTTCCAGCGGCGTACCGTCGTCCGGGTTGACGATTTCCGGGAAGAAGTGGTCTTCCCAGATGGTCGGGCCGTCAACGGTCTCCAGACACTCCATCGCTACGCCCGGACCCATGACTTCCGACAAACCGTAAATATCCAGGGCGGTGATCCCCAGGCGGCGCTCGATTTCCGCGCGCATCGCCAGCGTCCACGGCTCGGCGCCAAACACGCCGACCCGCAATGAACAACCGCGGGCATCGCCGCCCATCTGGCGCTCCAGCTCTTCAATCAGATTCAGACAATAAGACGGCGTCACCATGATCATATCCGGCTGAAAGTCGCGGATCAGCTGCGCCTGTTTTTCGGTCTGCCCGCCGGACATCGGGATCACCGTCGCGCCTAAGCGTTCCGCGCCGTAGTGCGCGCCAAGGCCGCCGGTAAACAGGCCGTAGCCGTAGGCGACGTGAATTTTATCTTTCGCCGTGCCGCCGGCGGCGCGCAGCGAACGGGCGACAATATTGGCCCAGTTATCAATATCGTTTTGCGTATATCCCACCACCGTCGGTTTGCCGGTGGTGCCGGAAGAGGCGTGAATGCGCACCACCTGCTCCATCGGCACCGCGAAGGTATCGAAGGGATAGTTGTCGCGCAGATCTTGTTTGGTGGTACAGGGGAATTTTTGCAGATCGTTTAATTCCCGAAAGTCGTCAGGGTGCACGCCGGCGGCGTCGAATTTGCGGCGATACATCGGCACATTGTCATACGCATGCTTCAGCGTCCATTTCAGGCGCTGGGTTTGCAGGGCCTGCAGTTCGTCACGCGATGCGGTTTCAATCGGATCTAATTTTGTAGTAGTTATCATTGTAGGGTACTCGCAGGTAAATTAGCTCACACTCGCTCGAGGATCATGGCAATGCCCTGACCCACGCCAATACACATCGTACACAGCGCATAGCGCCCGCCCCGGCGTTGCAGCTCAAGGCTGGCGCTCAGCGCTAACCGCGCGCCGCTCATGCCCAGCGGATGGCCTAACGCGATGGCGCCGCCGTTGGGATTCACATGCGCCGCATCATCCGGCACGCCGAGCTGTCTGAGCACCCCCAGCGCCTGCGCGGCGAAGGCCTCATTCAGCTCAATCAGATCCATATCGTTAATATTGAGCCCGGCTCGCTCCAGCACTTTACGCACCGCCGGTACCGGCCCCAGCCCCATCAGGCGCGGTTCAACACCCGCCGTCGCCATCGCCACGATACGCGCCCGCGGCGTGAGCCCCTGGATAGCGGCCTGCTGTTCGCTGGCGATGATCAGCGCCGCGGCGCCATCGTTGACGCCGGAAGCATTGCCCGCGGTAATGACGCCGCCCTGGCGGAACGGCGCTTTCAGTTTCGCCAGCTGCTCAAGCGTGGTTTCCGGGCGGGGATGCTCATCATCGCGTACCGCGCTGACCGCCCCTTTCTTGCCGATGATCTGCACCGGCACGATCTCCTGCGCCAGAATGCCGTCACGCTGGGCCTGCGCCGTACGCTGCTGGCTGCGCCAGGCGAAAGCGTCCTGATCGATCCGGCTGATATTTAACAATTCAGCTACATTCTCGGCCGTTTCCGGCATGCTGTCAGTTCCGAAGTGTTGCGCCATGAGCGGGTTCACAAAACGCCAGCCAATCGTGGTATCGAAGAGTTCCGCCTGACGCTGATACGGCGCGCTGGCTTTTCCCATCACGAACGGCGCGCGAGACATCGATTCCACGCCGCCGGCAATCAACAGATCGGCATCGCCGGCTTTGATCGCCCTGGCGGCAAAGCCGATCGCATCCAGCCCCGATCCGCACAGGCGGTTAATCGTGGTGCCCGGCACGCTATGCGGGTAACCGGCCAACAGCGTCGCCATGTGCGCCACGTTGCGGTTATCTTCACCGGCCTGATTCGCACAGCCGAAAATCACATCATCAATCGCTGCCGGGTCGAGCCCGGGGTTACGGCTCAGCAACTCACGTAGCGGGATCGCCGCCAGATCGTCGGCGCGGACGCCGGCCAGCGCTCCGCCGTAGCGGCCAATCGGCGTGCGGATCCCGTCACAAATAAAGGCGTCGCGCATTACACTTCTCCCGTGATTGTGCCGCCGATACGGTGCGATTTGCCGCGGAACAGGGCCACAATCTTTTGCTGTTGATTAACAATTTCGATGTCGTAGACGCCGGTCAGCTTGCCCTGCTGTTTGACTCTTGCGGTGGCGACCAGCCTGTCGCCGGCAAACGCCGGACGAAGAAAATCAATATTTGCCGCCGAAGCCACCGCCGCCAGCCCCTGGCTGTTACAGGCGTAAGCGAAAGCGGTATCGGCGAGCGTAAATAGCTGACCGCCGTGACAGGTTTGATGGCCGTTAAGCATGTCCGCCGAGACGGTCATGCTCATCTGCGCAAAACCATCGTCCATTTCGATAAGTTCGATCCCCATCTTTCTGGCGCAGGTATCTTTTTCGTACATCACGCGCGCGTTGCGCCACGCATCATTGCTCATGGTGCTTCTCCATCAGCGCCTTCTGGCGCAACAGGGAACAGGGACGATAGCGCTCCTCGCCATAATGGTGTTGCAGGTTCTCCAGCAGTTGCAGCACCCGTCGCCAGCCAAGGCGTTCTCCCCATGCCAGCGGGCCGTGCGGATAATTGACGCCAAGGCGCATCGCGGTATCGATATCCTGCGGGCTGGCGACGCCTTTTTGCAGCGCATCCAGCGCTTCGTTAATCAGCATCGCCACCGTGCGCCACACCAGCAGGCCGGGATAATCGGCAATATGCAGGACTTTCTTGCCCTGCTGTTGGAAGTAATGCACGGCCTTATCAGTGGCCGCAGGCGCGTTGGTCGCCGCTGCGGCCAGCACCACCGTATCGCTGGCGCACAGGTCATACACCACCACCGGGCGGTGATGCTTAACGCTTAGCGCCAGCGCGGTCTCACCTTCGGTCTCCAGCAACAGCAGTTCGTCCAGCTCAGTGACACTGTCACCTATCGTCATCACGGATTGAGCGCCATTGGCAACCGGCGGCAACGCCGCGTCCGGCAGTGTCTCAGCGGGCCAGCGATAGACGCCGTAACCGCTCTTTTTACCCAGCCGCCCGGCCAGCGCCAGCTCTTGCTGGAGGAGCGATGGCAGGTAGCGGCGGTCCTGCCAGAAGGCGTTAAACACCGAACAGGTCACGGCGAAATTGACGTCCTGGCCAATCAGATCAGTCAGCGCCAGGGGTCCCATCGGAAAACCGCCGCCGTCACGCAAAGCGGCATCGATAACCTCCGGGGCGGCAACCTGCTCTTCCAGCGCGCGCCAGGCCTCGGCGTAGAACGGACGCGCTACGCGGTTAACGATAAAACCGGGCGTTGAGCGGCAGCGTACCGGCTGTTTCCCCCAGCCGCTTACGCACTGGCACAGCTGCTCTACTACCTCAGCAGACGTCTCCAGGCCGCTGACCACCTCGACCAGCTTCATCACCGGCGCCGGATTAAAAAAGTGCAGCCCGGCCACCCGCTCCGGGTTTTTGACCCCGGCGGCGATGGCGGTAATCGAAATAGACGAAGTGTTACTGGTCAACAACGTTGACGGCGCGCAGATCTCCGCCAGCTGCGCGAACAGCGCCGTTTTGACCTCCAGCCGTTCAGAGGCCGCTTCAATCACTAAATCCGCGTCGGCAAGCGCGGCTAAATCGTGAGCCGGATGCAGGCGCGCCAGCAGCGCGTCGGCCTGCTCTGACGCCAGTTTGCCGCGCTCGACCCGTGAGGCGAGACGCCTGGCAATGCAGTCGATCGCCCGGGCAATGGCCTGATGATCGATGTCGTAAATCAGCACCGGATGTCCGGCGGCGGCAGCCACTTCGGCGATGCCGGCCCCCATGGTGCCGCTGCCGATCACCGCCACGTTGGCTAAGGATCTCGTCATCATCTATTTCCCGCTGAACTGTGGTGGCCGTTTGGCCAGAAACGCGCTGACCCCTTCGCGGTAATCATCGCTGCGTCCGGCCAGGCGCTGATAATCGCGCTCCAGATCCAGCTGCGCATCGAGACTGTTGGTTTCAGAAGCCAGCAGCGCCTTTTTAATCAGCCCAAAACCAAACGTCGGCTGCGCCGCCAGATGGCGCGCCAGCTGCAGACTGGTATCCGCCAGTTCTGAGTCGTCCACCAGCTGCCAGATCATTCCCCACTGCGCGGCCTGTTCCGCGCTGAGGCTATCGCCCAGCAGCGCCAGCCCCATCGCGCGCGCGCGGCCGGCCACCCGCGGCAGGAACCAGCTACCGCCGCAGTCCGGCACCAGGCCGAGCTTGCTGAACGCCATCACAAATTTCGCCGAACGCGCGGCCAGCACGATATCGCAGCCCAGCGCCAGGGTGGCGCCAGCGCCGGCGGCAACGCCGTTGACCGCGCAGATAACCGGCTTCGGCAGCGCCGCCAGACGGCGCACTAACGGGTTGTAAAAGCGTTCTACCGACAGGCCGAGATCCGGCGGTGGGCCGCTGGGGTCGACATTGCGATCGTTCAAATCCTGGCCTGCGCAAAAGCCGCGACCGGCGCCGGTGATCAGCAGGCAGCGCACGCCATCATCGCGCTCGGCCTGCTTCAGACATTCCGCCAGCTGGTGATGCATCAGATCGTTAAAACTGTTGAGACGGTCCGGGCGATTGAGGGTAATGGTCATGACGCCCTGTTCCACTGCGCTGAGAATGAAAGCTTCCACGATTAGCGTCCTTTAAAGTCCGGTGTACGTTTTTGTAAGAAGGCGTCGATGCCTTCGCGGCGGTCCTCGGTGGCGCTCAGCAGACTAAACAGCTGGCGCTCCTGTTGCAGACCGGCCTGCAGGCTGACTTCCTGCGACAGGCGCAGCGACTGTTTTGCCGCCCGGAGCGCCAGCGGCGAGTGGCGGGCAATGGTGGTTGCCAGTTTCAGGGCATACTCATCGGTTAACGCCGCCGGATGGATATCACTAACCAGCCCGGCCTGCTGCGCCTGGCGGGCGTCAATACTCTCGCCGCTCAGCACCATTCGGCTGGCCAGCGCCTTGCCTACGCTGCGGATCAGCCGCTGGGTGCCGCCCGCGCCCGGCATAATGCCGAGGGTAATTTCCGGCAGGCCAAAACGGGCGTTGTCGCCGGCGACAATCAGGTCACACAGCAGGGCCAGCTCGCAGCCGGCGCCAAGCGCGTAGCCGTTGACCGAAGCGATGAGCGGTTTAGTGAAAGCATCAATTCGCGCCCACAACCGTGGGCGAATATCATCCAGGGTGGCAGGCAGATCTTTCTCCGCCATCTCATTGAGGTCGGCCCCGGCGGCAAAAAAACGCGGGTTGCCGCTGATAACGCAGACGCCGACGCTGTCATCAACTGCCGCAACCTCCAGCGCCTCGGCAATCTGGGTTAAGAGGGCATTGTTCAGCGCGTTGCGGGCCTGCGGGCGGTTTAGCGTCAACTGAAGCACCCGGCCATGACGGTGGATCAGCAGGTCACTCATGCCATCCCCCGCGCGTCAAAGTCGACCACCACATCGCCGCTGGTCGGCAACGACTGGCAGCTCAGGACATATCCCGCCGCCAGCTCATCTGCTTCCAGGCTGTAATTGGCGGCCATCGCCACTTCACCGCGTAGCACTTTGCATTTACAGGTGGCGCATACCCCGCCCTTACAGGCGAACGGCAGATCGGCGCCCTGACGCAATGCGGCATCCAGGATGCTGTCGTCTTCGGCGCTGAGGGCGATAAGCCGATCGCGCCCGTCCTGGCGGATGGTCACCGTGCGCCCTTCCGCCTGCACGCCGGCGGCGCGCTTCACATTGCCGCCTGGTGTATTAAAGCGTTCGAGATGAATCGATTTCTCCGCTACGCCAAGTTCACGTAACGCCGCTTCCGCCTCATCCATCATCGCCGCCGGACCGCAGATAAAAGCCTCGTCGAAACGGCTAAAATCCAGCAGATGGTCAGCGAGCTGGCGCAGTTTGTCGCCGTCAATGCGCCCCTGTAGCAGATCGCTGTCCATCGACTCCTGGCTAAACAGATGTATCACCTGCAGGCGCTGCGGATAGCGGTCTTTTAAATCGGCCAGCGCCTGGCGGAACATCATGCTATGGCTGCTGCGGTTGCCGTAGATCAGCGTGAAGCGGCTTTGCGGCTCGGTCGCCAGCGTCGCGCTCATGATCGCCATCATCGGCGTGATCCCGGAACCGGCGGCAATCGCCAGATATTCACCCTGCCGTTCAGCCTGCGGTTGATAACCGAAATGCCCCTGCGGCACCATCACTTCCAGCTCCATACCCTGCTGGATATCGTGCTGGGCGTAGCGCGAAAAGCGCCCGCCGTCGATAGCTTTGACCGCGACGCTAATTTCGCCTGGCGTGCGGCTGCGACAAATGGAGTAACAGCGGCGCAGTTCTTCGCCGCCCAGACGGGCTTTTAGCGTCAGATGCTGGCCCGGGCGAAAGCAGTACTCCGCCTGCAGGGCTTGCGGGATCGCAAAAGTGATGGTCACCGCATCGCGGGTTTCCGGCTCGACTCTCGCCACCTTAAGCGAATGGAACGTCGTCATGGCAACCTCAAATACATTTAAAGTAATCAAAAGGTTCCCGGCAGCTGTCGCAGCGATAGAGCGCTTTGCAGGCCGTGGAACCGAATTCGCTAATCAGCGAGGTATGGGTGCTGCCGCAGCGCGGACAGCTCACCTCAACGGGCATGTCCGCATGGCAGGCGTGCCCCTGGGGCGGGCTGATTCCGTACTGGCGCAGGCGCTCGCGGGCCTCCTGACTCATCCAGTCGGTGGTCCACGGCGGATCCAGCTGCAGGACGATATGCACCGGCAGAAAGCCATGCTCGCTCATGACCGTACGGATCTCGCCCAGCAGATGCTCTGTCGCCGGACAGCCCGAATAGGTCGGGGTAAAGCCAATCACCCACCCGTCGCCGTGGCGCGCGACGCTGCGCACCATACCGAGGTCGGTGATGGTGAGTACCGGCACTTCCGGATCCGGGATCGCGCTTAATAATCCCCAGATGGTACGAACTTCAGCAGGAGCGATGTCGGCAAGACGTTGCATAGTCACCTCACTTACCACTGCAGTCCGGGATGCGAACGCTGCAGATATTGCATCTCCGCCAGCAGCGGGCCGAGATGTTCACTGTGCAGCCCCTGTTTGCCGCCGCTGCGGAAGGCCGCTTCCTGCGGGATTTGTAAGCCGGAGTCGAGCAGCGCCGTGTGTACCGCGCTTTGCCATTCGGCCTGAAGCTCACGCGGATCAACCGCAATACCCTGCTCAACCAGGCTGAGCTCCACTTCATCGGCAAGGAACAGTTCGCCGGTGAAGCGCCACAGATTGTCGACCGCCTGCTGCATTTTGCGATTTGATAACTCGGTGCCGTTACCCAGACGCTCCAGCCAGCCGCGGCTGAAGCGCTGGTGGTAACGCACCTCTTTCAGCCCTTTGGCGGCAATGGCCGCCAGCTGCGCGTCGCGGCTGTTCACCAGCCGGCTGTACAGGGCGACGTGCCAGACATCGATAAAGAACTGGCGGGCGATGGTGTCGGCAAAATTGCCGTTTGGCTGCTCCACCAGCAGCAGGTTGCTGTACTGGCGCTCATCGCGACCAAAAGCCAGCGTATCTTCGTCGCCGCAGCCGTTAAGCTCGGCGGCATAGCTTAAAAAATTGCGCGCCTGGCCGAGCAGGTCGAGGCCGATGTTGGCCAGCGCAAGATCGATCTCGAGCTCGGGAGCATGGCCGCACCAGGCGCCTAAACGCTGGGCCAGAACCAGACCATTGTCGCCAAGCCGCAGGGCGTAGGTGGCTACGGGGTTAGGGGTATTCATCGCCGCCTCACATGTGTTCCATGCCATCCGGCACGGTATAGAAAGTCGGATGACGGTAGACTTTGCTTTCCGCCGGGTCGAAGAATTCGCCGCGCTCTTCCGGCTGCGAAGCAACGATTTCGCTGGCCTTCACCACCCAAATTGAGCAGCCTTCGCTGCGGCGGGTATAAGCATCGCGGGCATTCTCCAGCGCCATTTGATCATCAGCGGCGTGCAGACTGCCGACGTGACGATGGGATAACCCCTGTTTGCTGCGAACGAACACTTCATATAACGGCCAGTAAACTTTGCTCATGTTGTCTCTCCTCATGCCGCGCTGCGGGCCTGCTGTTTTTGCGCATGGGCCAGCGCGGCCTCGCGCACCCACTCGCCCTCTTCCCAGGCCTTACGCTTGGCGGCCAGCCGCTCGTGATTGCAAATCCCACGGCCGCTAATCACCTCGTTAAATTCCTGCCAGTCGATTTCGCCGAAGCGGTAGTGGCCGCTGGCTTCGTCAAAGCGCAAATCCGGGTCCGGGACGGTCATACCGAGGATCTCTACCTGCGGCACGGTGTTATCGACGAAGCGCTGACGTAGCTCGTCGTTGGAGTGCAGTTTGATTTTCCACGCCATGCTGCGGGCGCTGTTCGGCGAGTTGTCGTCGTTGGGGCCAAACATCATCAGCGCCGGCCACCAGAAGCGGTTAATAGCGTCCTGCAGCATCTGCCGCTGCGCGTCATTGCCCTGCGCCAGCGCCATGCAGGCTTCAAATCCCTGGCGCTGGTGAAAACTCTCTTCTTTGCAGATTTTGACCATCGCCCGGGCATAGGGGCCATAGGAGGTCCGGCACAGCGCCACCTGGTTGACGATGGCCGCGCCATCGACCAGCCAGCCGATCACGCCGATATCGGCCCAGCTCAGGGTCGGGTAGTTAAAAATGGAGGAATATTTCATCTGCCCGTCGAGCATTTTCTGATACAGGTCTTCCCGGGCGCAGCCCAGCGTTTCCGCGGCGCTATAGAGATACAGCCCGTGTCCGGCCTCATCCTGTACCTTAGCCAACAGAATCGCTTTACGGCGCAGCGTCGGCGCGCGGGTGATCCAGTTGCCTTCCGGCAGCATGCCGACAATTTCCGAGTGCGCGTGCTGACCTATCTGCCGAATCAAGGTCTTACGGTAGGCATCCGGCATCCAGTCCCGCGGTTCGATGGCCGTTTCCTGCGCGATGCGCTGGTCAAAGCGTTGTTCTTCTGTCACGTCATCACCTTTATGATTCCGATATTCACAACAAAAACATTTATGTGAATCATTTTGTTTATTGAAGGTTACATATTGGTTAAATAAAACCACAAATTTTGTTTGCTCCTTTTGTGATAACAACCGCAAAACCTTTTGTAAACAGCCAATAAATCAGTAGCATAAACGCAACATTCCATCGACCGCCGATCACAATGTTAATAAATTATTAAATATAGGCTTGATTTTTATGATTCATAAAAGAACTATTTATAGATATCACACGTAACACATTTGGAGATTTGCGATGCAGCAGTTAGCCAGTTACTTATCCGGCGCCTGGCAGACCGGCCGGGGCCGCGCCCGTACTATCCATCACGCCATCACCGGGGCGGCGCTGTGGGAGGTGACCAGTGAAGGCCTGGATATGGCGCAGGCGCGCCGCTTCGCGATTGAGCGCGGCGGTAAAGCTTTGCAAGCCATGACCTTTATTGAACGCAGCGCGATGTTAAAAGCGGTAGCAAAACGGCTGCTGGAGCAGAAAGACGAGTTCTACGCCATCTCCGCGCAAACCGGCGCGACCCGCGCCGACAGCTGGGTGGATATTGAAGGCGGCATCGGCACCCTTTTCACCTATGCCGGGCTCGGTAGTCGCGAATTGCCGGACGATCTCCTGTGGCCGGAGGACGAGCTCATCCCGCTCTCCAAACAAGGGGGTTTTGCCGCGCGTCACGTGCTGACCTCGAAATCAGGCGTCGCCGTACATATCAACGCCTTCAACTTCCCCTGCTGGGGAATGCTGGAAAAACTGGCGCCGACCTGGCTTGCCGGCATGCCGGCGATCATTAAACCGGCCACCGCTACCGCCCAGCTTACCCAGGCGATGGTGAAAGCGATTGTCGACAGCGGCCTGGTGCCGGAAGGCGCCATCAGCCTGATTTGCGGCGGCGCGGGCGATCTTCTCGACCATCTCGATAGCCAGGACGTGGTGACCTTTACCGGCTCTGCCGCCACCGGCCAGCAGCTACGGTCGCATCCTAACCTGGTGGCCAAATCGATTCCCTTTACCATGGAAGCAGATTCGCTCAACTGCTGCGTTTTAGGCGAAGATGTCACCCCGGAGCAACCGGAATTCGCGCTGTTTATTCGGGAAGTGGTCCGCGAGATGACGGCGAAAGCCGGGCAAAAATGTACCGCTATCCGCAGAATCATCGTGCCACTGGCTCAGATTAATGCGGTTAGCGATGCACTGATCTCCCGCCTGCATAAAGTAACCGTCGGTGACCCTGCGCAGGAGGGCATTAAGATGGGGGCCCTGGTTAATCGCGAACAGCGTCAGGATGTGCAGGATAACGTCAATAAACTGATCGCCGCCGGCTGTGAAGCGCTGCTCGGCGGACAGGCAGATCTTAATGCTGATGGCGCGTTCTTCCCGCCGACCCTGCTGTACTGCCCGCAGCCGGATGAAACGCCAGAGGTTCACGCCATTGAAGCCTTTGGCCCGGTAGCGACGCTGATGCCGTATCGCGACCGCCAGCATGCGCTGACGCTGGCACGCGCCGGCGGTGGCAGTCTGGCTGGTACGCTGGTCACCGCCAGCGGCGAGCTGGCGCGCGAGTTTATCCTTGGCGCCGCGCGCGCCCATGGTCGTATTCAGATCCTTAACGAGGAGTCCTCGGCAGAGTCGACCGGCCACGGCTCGCCGCTGCCGCAGCTGGTACACGGCGGCCCTGGCCGCGCGGGCGGCGGAGAAGAGCTTGGCGGGCTGCGCTCGGTGAAACACTATATGCAGCGTACCGCGGTCCAGGGCAGCCCAACGATGCTGGCGACCATCGGCCAGCAGTGGGTGCGTGGCGCGCAGGTTAGCGAAGACCGCATTCACCCGTTCCGTAAATACTTCGAAGAGATCCAGCCTGGCGATAGCTTATTAACCCCGCGGAGAACCCTCACCGAAGCGGATATCGTTAACTTCGCCTGCCTGAGCGGCGACCATTTCTATGCGCACATGGACAAAATCGCCGCCGCCGAGTCGATTTTCGGCGAGCGGGTGGTCCACGGTTATTTCCTGATCTCCGCTGCGGCCGGGCTGTTCGTCGATGCCGGCGTCGGGCCGGTTATCGCCAACTACGGGATGGAAAACCTGCGCTTTATTGAGCCGGTCAAACCGGGAGACACCATTCAGGTTCGCCTGACCTGTAAGCGGAAAACGGTCAAACGTCAGCGCAGCGCCGATGAGAAAGCCACCGGCGTGGTGGAATGGGCGGTGGAGATTTTCAACCAGCACCAGCAGGCGGTGGCGCTGTATTCCATTCTGACCCTGGTGGCGCGCCAGCAAGGGGATTTTCCGGCGTGATAGCGGAAAATAGACCGCTGGCGCTCTGTTGGCCGATCCTTGAGCCATTGATCCTGCAATCGGTTTGCAACGGTTTCGCCCCGGGAAGTCCTTTATGTTATCTGTGGCTTCAGCGCACATTGCGCTCCCGATTAATCGTCTGCGTTATGTCACTCATGGCGCAGGGAGCGCACAGGGGGCGGCCAGTCGCCGCCGCCCCCTGTACCCCCGGGCTCCGGCCAGCAAAATCGCCACTGCGTGGTGCCTTCGACTTTTCCCTGCAGGCTGCGGGTCGGGCCGAGGCAGCGTCCCTGCAAAACACGGCCCTCAGCCCGCATCCATGCGGGCTGCCCCGGCCTTCCGGGAACGTCTCAGCGATTTTGAGGCCGCCAGCACCGGTAGTTTCAGCGGCCCCAGCGCCAGCGATGATTTGGATCTGTAGGGGCTGTAGGCCCGGTAAGGCGTCAGCCGCCACCCGGCAAAAAAATCGGCGCACGTTCTCAATGCCTCTGCGGAGGCATTTTTTACGTCCGTCTGGCAAAACTGACAAACAAGCTGGCAAAAGCAAACAAACGCCCCGGCGCCGCTGGCTGGTAGCTTAAGGGTGACAAAGCCGACATTCGCAGCGGCAAGAGACAACACAACAATAAGATGAGGTCACTATGGCAAACGGCTTGAAATTTTCTCCTCGTAAAACCGCGCTGGCGCTGGCCGTCGCGGTGGTTTGCGCCTGGCAATCACCGGTCTTCGCCCACGGCAGCGAAGCCCACATGGTACCGCTGGATAAAACGCTGCAGGCGTTCGGCGCCGATGTCCAGTGGGATGACTACGCGCAAATGTTTACCCTGATAAAAGACGGCGCTTACGTCAAAGTGAAGCCCGGCGCCAAAACCGCGATCGTCAACGGTAAACCCCTGGATCTACCGGTGCCGGTGGTGATGAAGGAAGGTAAAGCCTGGGTCTCCGATACCTTTATCAACGATGTCTTCCAGTCCGGTCTCGATCAGACCTTCCAGGTGGAAAAGCGCCCTCACCCGTTAAACTCGCTCTCGGCGGCGGAAATCAGTGAAGCGGTGACCATTGTTAAAGCCGCGCCGGAATTCCAGCCCAATACCCGCTTTACCGAAATTTCCCTGCACGAGCCGGATAAAGCGGCGGTGTGGGCCTTTGCCCTGCAGGGTACGCCGGTCGATTCACCGCGCACCGCCGATGTGGTGATGCTGGATGGCAAACACGTGATTGAAGCCGTCGTCGATCTGCAAAACAAAAAAATCCTCTCCTGGACGCCAGTTAAAGGCGCCCACGGGATGGTACTGCTCGATGATTTTGTCAGCGTGCAGAACATCATCAACGCCAGCAGCGAATTCGCTGAGGTGCTGAAAAAGCACGGTATTACCGATCCAGGCAAAGTGGTCACCACCCCGCTCACCGTTGGCTATTTTGATGGCAAAGATGGCCTGCAACAGGATGCGCGTCTGCTGAAGGTGGTCAGTTATCTCGATACCGGCGACGGCAACTACTGGGCGCACCCGATTGAAAACCTGGTGGCGGTGGTCGACCTTAAAGCGAAGAAAATTATCAAAATTGAGGAAGGCCCGGTGATCCCGGTTCCGATGGAGCCCCGTCCGTATGATGGCCGCGACCGCAACGCCCCGGCGGTGAAACCGCTGGATATTACGGAACCAGAGGGCAAAAACTACACCATTACCGGGGATACCATTCACTGGCAGAACTGGGATTTCCACCTGCGCCTTAACTCGCGCGTCGGGCCAATCCTCTCGACGGTGACCTACAACGATAACGGCACAAAACGCCAGGTGATGTATGAAGGTTCCCTCGGCGGGATGATCGTCCCCTACGGCGACCCGGACGTCGGCTGGTATTTCAAAGCCTACCTCGACTCCGGCGATTACGGTATGGGCACCCTGACCTCGCCGATTGTGCGCGGCAAGGACGCGCCATCGAATGCGGTACTGCTGGATGAAACCATCGCCGATTACACCGGCAAACCGACCACGATTCCAGGCGCGGTCGCCATATTCGAACGCTATGCCGGGCCGGAATATAAGCACCTGGAAATGGGCAAGCCCAACGTCAGTACCGAACGCCGGGAGCTGGTGGTGCGCTGGATCAGTACCGTCGGCAACTACGACTATATCTTTGACTGGGTGTTCCACGACAACGGCACCATCGGTATCGACGCCGGCGCCACCGGGATTGAAGCCGTCAAAGGCGTGATGGCGAAGACCATGCACGACCCCAGCGCCAAAGAGGATACCCGCTACGGGACGCTGATCGACCATAATATTGTCGGCACCACTCACCAGCACATCTATAACTTCCGCCTCGACCTCGACGTGGACGGCGAAAACAACAGCCTGGTGGCGATGGATCCTGAAGTGAAGCCCAACACCGCCGGCGGCCCGCGCACCAGCACCATGCAGGTGAATCAGTACACCATTGACAGCGAGCAGAAAGCGGCGCAGAAATTCGACCCGGGCACCATTCGCCTGCTGAGCAACACCAGCAAAGAGAACCGCATGGGCAACCCGGTCTCTTATCAGATTATCCCTTACGCCGGCGGTACGCACCCGGCGGCGACCGGCGCGAAGTTCGCCCCGGACGAGTGGATCTACCATCGCCTGAGCTTTATGGATAAACAGCTGTGGGTGACGCGCTACCACCCGACAGAGCGTTATCCGGAAGGGAAATACCCGAACCGTTCCGCCCACGATACCGGCTTAGGCCAGTACGCAAAGGATGATGAGTCGCTGACAAACCACGACGACGTCGTGTGGATCACCACCGGCACCACCCACGTGGCGCGCGCCGAAGAGTGGCCGATCATGCCGACCGAATGGGCGCACGCCCTGCTGAAGCCGTGGAACTTCTTTGACGAAACCCCAACCCTTGGCGAGAAGAAAAAGTAATCTTAACCGGCGGTGAAATCGAGCAGGATTTTACCGCCTCTTCCCGGCTGGTCGGCGGCGGCAATCGCCTCCCGCCAGTCGTTCAACGCTATACGCTGGGCCGGCGGCTGGGTGGTCACTGGCAAGCGCTGCCAAATCTCGTCAAACGCCGCCCGCCACGCCGCCACGCTGAGTGTCGGCAACGCCTCCCGCAGATGAAACTTGCGCACCGTCGCGCTACCGCGCGTCTGGGTCAGCGGCCGCCCGGATAATAAACCATAGGAGATCAGGGTCGACGATGCGGGCAGCACCGACAGCAGCGTATTCGCCAGTTCGCCGCCCACCGCGTCAAACACCAGATCGCTGTGCTGGCTGACCTTCTCCATCAGCGCCCGGTCGGTATCGAGGATCGGATAGATCCCGGCCTGTTCCAGGCGCGCCCGGTGCTGCGGCGAGCGAATAATCCCGCTCACCGAGCGGGCGCCCATCGCCAGCGCCCACTGTCCCAGCAGGCTGGCGCAGGAGGACGATGCCGCGGTCAGCACAAGGTGTTTTCCGGCAACCGGCCAGCGCTTGAGCATCAGCATAGCCGTCAGCGGATTGATATACCCGCGGGCGGCCAGCAGATCGTCAACCGATGGCGGCACCGGCACCAGCCAGGTCTCATCCAGATCGATAAACCGCTGCCAGGTGCCGCCCCCGCGCAGAGGCAGCACCCGCTGGCCCGCGGACAGCCGGCTGCCGTATGGCGCGGCGACCACCTCGCCAAGACCTTCATAGCCGGCGACGGCCGGCAGTCGGGTGCGGTGGCGATAGGCGCCGGTCACGGGGATCAGATCCGAGGGATTCACCGGGGCATAGCGCATCCTGACCCGCACCCGCCCGCCCGCCAGCGGCGCCAGCGGAAGGCGTTTCAGGGTCAGCACAGCGGCCGGCGGCCCGTAGCGATCATAAACAATGGCGTCGTTGAACATCGACAGGCTCCAGACAGCGAAAGGCGGGATCATAGCAGATCCCGCCGCCAGTGGCTCACGCCCGCGGCCAAACCTGGGGGAACAGCGGGGAATCCAGCGGGTCGCCGTCCCGCAGGGTCAGCTCGGGGAACGGTGGCGACGTCACGCCACCGCGATCGGCAAACGCGGCGTCATCCCCCACCCAACGGGCGGAGAAGACCCGTCGCGCCCGCGCGCCGGGGTTGCCGCGGGCGCCATGGACGGTGCGGAAATGGAAGGCCACCGCATCCCCCGGCTCCAGCGCCCAGCTGACGATATCGTATTCGTCCTCATGGGCGTCGATATCCGGCAGGGTGCTGAACCGGGTGTGCTCGTAAAGCTTAGTGCCATTGAAACGGGTAGGACTGAACTCCTCCTCCCAGCGATGCGACCCGCGAATGCAACGCAGCGAGGTGGCCTCCGCCACCGGGTCCAGCGGGATCCAGAAGCTGACGTTCTGCCTGCCGGAGACGCAATAGTAAGGCTGGTCATGATGCCAGGGAGTCACCGTGCTGCCTCCGGCCGGTTTGACCAGCGTATGTTCATGGAAAAATTTCGCCGTCTGCGACTGCATCAGCGCCGCCGCGATCTCGGCGGCCGCTGACTGAAAGACAAACTCGCTAAACGCCGGGATCCGCGACCAGTTGCAGTAGTCCTGAAAAAAAGGCGGCGAACCATCTTTGGGGATCACCGTGCGCGCATGACCATACTCGCTGGGGCTGGCCATCAGCGCCGTGACCCCCTCGGCGAGGCGATCGACCCAAGGGGTAAAGACGCCTTTTAATAACACCGCGCCATCCGCCTGCCAGCGGTCGATGGTCGCTTGATCGATGTGGGGAGAGTGTTGATTGTGCATCGCTTGGGTTCCTGTGTTGAGGGATCAGGTGGGCGGTTCCGCCGGTTCGGCACGCATCCACGCGCAAAGCTGTCTCAGCATCGTCATACAGCGCTCGGTCTGCGCGATGCTGATGTACTCATCGGCCTTATGGCCCTGGGCCATGCTGCCCGGTCCGCAGACCAGGGTCGCGACGCCCATCTCATCGAACAGCCCCCCTTCGGTGCCGAACGCCACGGTGGAGAAGCGGTCGCTGCCGCACCACTGCGCCAGCCAGCGGGCGAAGTCGGACTGCGGATCGCTGAGCAGCGGCGGATAGTGGCTTAACAGCTGGAACTGGATGTCGCTCCCGCTGCCTACCCGGCGCATCTCCGGCAGCAGCTGGCGACGGGCGTAGGCCGCCAGCGCCTCGGTGACCGCTTCGGGACGCATCCCCGGCAGGTAGCGGATCTCAAAATCAAAGCGGCAGGACTGCGGAACAATATTCAGCGCGGCCCCACCCTGAATGGTGCCCACCTGCAGCGTGCTGAAGGGCGGCGAAAAGCGGCTGTCCTGCTGCCGGGCCAGACGCACGCCCAGCCGATCCAGGTGGTTGATCAGCCTGGCCGCGTAGCGGATGGCGTTCACCCCCTGCGGGGCATAGGCCGAATGGCAGGCCTGCCCCTCGATGCAGCAGCGCATGGCCAGTTTGCCTTTATGACCGAACACCGGCTGCATCTCTGTCGGCTCGCCGATGAGGCACAGCGCCGGTTTCTCCGGCGAGGCCTGCAGAAAATCCACCAGGCTGCGCACACCGAGACAGCCGACCTCTTCGTCATAGGAGAAGGCCAGATGCAGTGGCATGCGCAGCGGCGCCGCCAGAAAGTCATCCACTGCCGCCAGCACGCAGGCGAGAAACCCCTTCATATCGGCGCTGCCGCGGCCATAGTAGCGGCCATCGCGCTCGGTCAGGCTGAAAGGCGGAACGCTCCAGGCCTGGCCGTCCACCGGGACCACGTCGGTGTGGCCCGAGAGCATCACCCCACCGCCGCCGGACGGCCCCAGCCGGGCGTAGAGATTGGCCTTACCGCCCGACGGGTCATAAAAGCGGCGGGACGCCACGCCGCGGGCAGCGAGAAAATCGGCGATCCAGTCGATCATCGCCAGGTTCGAATGGCGGCTGGTGGTGTCAAAAGCCAGCAGCGCGGCGAGGATGTTATTCATCGCCGGGGACGCCATAGGCGGGCGCATCGCGAGGGTCGAGCGCCCGGGTAATATACGCGTCCATTTGCGGCTCCCAGGCCAGCCACAGTTGCTCAAGGGCCGCCAGCGGATCCGTCTCCGCCCAGTCAATACGCAGATCGACCACCGGCCACGGGTAATCGTCCACCACCTTCACCGCCGCCGAGTGGACCGGGCCGGCCTCGCCCCCGGCGGCAATCCCCGCGCGCAGCCCGGCCAGCAGCCGGCTGGCCAGTTCACCGCTCGCCGTCTCGAAGGCGGCCACCATCGCGGCGATCACCTCGTGACTGGCCAGCATGTTGCCCGCCGCCACGCAGTTATCTCCCGCCAGGGTGCCACCGATCCCGAGAGTATGTTCTCCGCTGAACGCCGCCACTTCACCGTTGGCATCAATCGCCGCGACCTGGCGATATTCGCGGAAGCGGTCCTCCGCCAGAGCCAGGTTCAGAGCCTGCTCAACGGAGGCCCCCGCCTCAAGCGCGCCAAGAATATGCGGCCCCAGCGACGGTAAGGTTATGTTCTGACTGGCGACCGCGCCGACGCCGGGCAATAGCCACGGACAGCGCGATCCCACGGCCATGCTCGACGAACTAATGGCAATGCCCAGCTGACCTGATTCCGGGCAGCGGGCGCTAATAGAGAGAGTCATTCTGCTGCCTCCCCCTGCCAGTCGTCAGGGATCACCGCCGTAACGTCAATCTCCATCAGCCACTGCGGCTGCGCGAGGGCCGACACCACCACCCCGGTGGAGATGGGAAAGACGCCTTTTAACCATTTGCCCACCTCCTGATAGACCGGCTCGCGATAGCGGGGATCGATCAGATAAGTGGTGGTCTTGACGATATGCGAGAGGTCGCTTCCCGCCTCTTTCAGCAACTGTTCAACATTCTTCATCGCCTGCTCCGCCTGCGCCCGCGGGTCGCCGAGGCCAATCAGATTGCCGGCGAAATCGGTGCCAACCTGGCCGCGAACGTAGACGGTATTGCCGGCCCGCACCGCCTGGCACAGATCGTTGTTCAGCGCCTGGTTCGGGTAGGTCTCTTTGGTGTTAAACATGCGAATACGGGTATGAGTTGGCATCAAAGCACTCCTTAAGGAAAACGGTTAACAGGACGGCTGGTAACGCTGGTACTGGCGCTGAATGGCGATCTGGTCGGCAATATATTTAGCATCGTGCCAGACGCCCCAGATAAAGGTGGACCCGCGCCGCGAGAGCCACGGCAAGCCGAGGAAATAGACGCCCGGCTCCGTCGACACGCCGCGATGATGCTGTGGCCGCTGTGCATCATCGAAAGCATTGACCTTCAGCCAGCGATAGTCGGTGGTGTAGCCTGTCGCCCAGATGATGGTGCCGATCCCGGCCTGCGCCAGATTGAGACTGAGCAGCGGGTCGGTAACGCAGGCCGGATCGGGCAGAAATTCGCGGGCGGAGGGCTCTTCGGGCAGGTCCATGCCGTTGCGGGCCACCCACGCGTCCGCGGCGTCGAGCAGTGCAAGGTAGGAGGCATCGCCGCGGCGGATATTCTCCGCCAGGTCGTGGTGAAACAGTGCTTTGTCACCGTCAAAGCCGCGGGTCTGCCCCACTAACGTGACCCCCTGATGCGCCAGCTGGCGAAAATCGACGGTATGGCCGCCGCGCGCGCCGCTCACCGCGATAGTGACATGCTCTTTACCCGGCGCATTGGCCGCGGCATCCCACATTCCCAGCACCCCGAGCCACCAGCAAAAATCGCGCTGACGATAGCGACGCGGCGGGCGGTCGTGCGCTCCCACCGACAGCCACACCGCGCGTCCGGCTCGCTGTAGCTCATCGGCAATCTGCACGCCGGAGGAGCCTGCGCCAATCACCAGCACACCGCCCTCCGGTAGCTGCTGCGGGTTAAAATAGTGCGCGGAGTGGAGCTGCTGAATAGCCTGACTCTGTGGGGCGATGGCCGGGATCACTGGCCGCTGAAACGGCCCGGTGGCCGCTACGATCCGCTGCGCTTCAATCACCCCCTGCGAGGTGTCGATACGAAAGCCCGGCCGTCCGACGAGGCGTTCAGCGCTGAAAACCTCCACCCCGGTACGGATCGGCGCATTGAAGCTGCGGGCATAGGCGGCAAAATAGTCTGCCACCTGCTCTTTGCCGACAAAGCTGTCTGCCGGGCAGTCCGGGAACACCATGCCCGGGAACCGATCGTGCCAGGCCGGGCCGTTGGCGACCAGCGAATCCCAGCGTCCGCTGCGCCAGGCCTGGGCAATACCCTGCTTTTCCAGCACCAGGTGGGGGATATCCAGCCGGGTCAGATGCTCGCTCATGGCGACGCCCGCCTGCCCCGCGCCCACCACCAGGGTATCGATCTCGGTAATCTGTTCAGTCATTTCGCTATCCTTCAAGCACAGTTGCCGACGACGTCGCCGGAATTGACGGCTTTCAGGTTATTTAACTGTGACGAATTGGTAAAATATTATAAAACGATCGACTGAATAGAATTTTGCGAGGCTGAGTGACGACAAAAAATAATGCCTGCCGGATCGACAGGCGTTATTTCAGGCGTGAGTTGGGGTTAATTCGATGCTGCGACAATAATCCATAAACAGTTGCGTCGGCCGCGTGGGCTCATTATTCGCGAGATGCGCCATAATTAAGGTCGAGGCGGGCATCTCGTCAGCAATATCCCGCTGCACCACTCTTTCACCATCGTAGGTCATATCGCAGCAGGGCCGGGTGACCAGCACCGAAAAACCCAACCCCTGACCCACCATACAGCGCACCATTTCAATGGAGGGGGAACTGTAAGCAACTTCCGGGTGATAACCCTTTTCCTTAAAGATGGAGATAAAATAATTTTTACTGGGGACCGCATCGAGGAGGATCATCGGCTCGCGGCTCAGCTCCTGCAGCGTCACCTGCGCCTTCTGCGCCAGCGGATGCGCGGCGGGCAGCAGTGCGTAGGGTTTATGCGGGGCATTGAGCCGCTCTTTATTGATCGAATGGCCGAGCTCCAGATCGTAAACCAGCGCCAGGTCGAAGCGGCCGCGGTGCAGGCCATGCATCAGCTCATGCTGTTCGCCGTCGTACAGATGCAGGGTGATTTCCGGATAGCATTTCTTAAACCCGGCCACCAGCTTCGGCATATACAGCGGAGCCACCGATTCGAAGCAACCGATGGAGATCATGCCAGAAACCAGCTCTTTATCCGCTCGCGAATTCTGTTCGAACTCCCAGGACAGGCGCAGCAGCTCTTTCGCTTTATCGTAGATCCGCCGACCGCTGGAGGTGAGCGAAACGCCCTGCGCATGGTGGCGAATAAACAGCTGCTGGTCGAAGGTGCTCTCCAGATTCTTGATGGCAATCGAAATCGACGGCTGCGCAATGTGCAGCTGGCGGGAGGCCTCGGCGATACTCTCCGTCTCTACCACGGTGACGAAATATTTGAGCTGCTTCAGGGTAAATCGGTTCATAGCATCACCATTGATAAAATATGGTCCGGCGTACACGGGGAATAGTTTTCCTCTAAGTCCCAAGCAATCCGCGTGCCACCCCCGGAAAAGAGCGGCGCCTTGCCCGACAAGGGGCGACAATATTTATTATTGCTCTACGCCCGCGTGGTTTATTTCCACCATTGCACCATCATGCGCCACGCTGCACGCCAGACTGGCAGCGCCTGCCCCAGTTTCGCGCAAAATAACCTGTCTGCGCAAAATAGCGTTATTGAATTACAGTCATTGTTTTTAAATTGTTTACGCAAAGTATCTTAACAATCACTTTAAATTCCATATCGTTAATATCTCTGTATAGTTTTTTTAAACTTAAAGACCAAAAATTTACTAATTGCCTCTGAAAGCATCCTGCCAGCATAGTGTATTCGCACGATGAATACCGGTGGCTCCCCATTACGGCACAGCCGAGCCACTTTCATTTTTGATAATTATGACGAGTGAAATAGCCCATGACGTTTAACTGGAACTACATGTTAAGCCTGCTCAGCGATGCCGATTTTTGGTGGGCCACCTGGACCGTCATTAAATTAAGTCTGCTGACCTGGGGCTGCAGTATTGTGCTCGGATTTATTCTGGCGCTGGCCAAACAGTCGCCGCGCGGCTGGTTATCCACCCCAGCCCGGCTGTATATCTGGTTATTTCGCAGTATGCCGCTGCTGGTCCTGCTGATTTTTGTCTACAACATGCCGCAGGCGCTGCCCTCCTTCGCCCCGGTGCTGAACGATCCCTTCTGGGCCGGCCTGCTGGCGATGGTCCTCAGCGAAGCGGCTTATATCGCCGAGATCCACCGCGGCGGATTGCTCTCCATCCCTCGCGGGCAGAGCGAAGCCGCGCGGGCCCTGGGGTTGCGCTACGCCGGGATCCAGTGGCGGGTGATCATCCCCCAGGCGCTGCGCGTCGCCCTGCCGGCGCTGGCCAATGAATATATCGCCATCGTGAAGCTCAGTTCGCTGGTGTCGGTGATCTCCCTGACCGAAATATTGATGGTCGGCCAGCAGCTCTACTCGCAGAACTTTCTGGTCATGGAGACGATGACGGCCGTGGCGTTTTATTACATCTTTATCGTCACGGTGTTCGATTTTCTGCTGAAACGGCTGGAGAACTACCTTGACGTGACCCAGCGCAATACCGCTCGTCCGGTAGATGCCGAGATGCAGCGGCTGGCCAGCGCCCGCCGCCCGGCGATGGCGCGCAGCGTCGCCCAGAGTCATGAGCCGGCGCTGCAGGCCTCTAAGCTGCATAAGGCCTACAACAACGTCGAAGTGCTGGGGGCGGTGAGCCTGCAGATCCAGCCCGGCGAGGTGGTCTCGGTCATCGGTCCGTCAGGCTCGGGGAAAACCACCCTCATTCGCCTGCTGAACGGTCTTGAGCAGATCGATAACGGCGAAATTCAGATTAACGGCCAACCCTTTATTCACCTCGACCGTCAGGGGCAGCAGAAGCCGCGCTTTATGGAGAATGCCGAACATCGCCTGAACATCGGCATGGTGTTCCAGAGCTTTAACCTGTTCCCGCATCTGACCGTGTTCGGCAATCTGCTGCTGGCCCCGCGCTATCACCATCTGGCAAGTGACGCGGAGCTGCGCCAGCACGCCTGCGAACTGCTGCACAAAGTGGGCATGCTGGAGCACGCCTGGAAGTATCCACACCAGCTCTCCGGCGGACAGCAGCAGCGGGTGGCGATCGCCCGCGCCCTGATGATGCGTCCGCAGATCATGCTGTTCGATGAGCCCACCTCGGCGCTGGATCCGGAAAAAGTGAATGAAGTGCTGCAGGTTATCGAATCCCTGGCCCACGAAGGCATCACCATGGTCATCGTCACCCACGAGATGAACTTCGCCTTCAAAGTGTCCGACCGGATCGTGTTTATGGAGAAAGGCCGGGTGGTGTGCGATGACACGCCGCAGGCGATGCGTAGCGGGCAACACCCGCGGGTCGAGGCCTTTCTCAAAGATGTTTCTCTGGCTTAACTATCGGAACGTGAAGAGGAAAAACTATGATTGCGCAGTGGCAAATTGATCAGTTTCATCAGCAGGGTTTTCTGGTGGTCGAAGAGGTGCTTTCCAGCGCCGACATCGCCGCCCTGCAGAGCGATTTCGACGGCTGGGTCGAGGAGAGCCGCGGTCACGCGACGGTGTGGGGAGAAACCCTCGACGGGCGGCCGCGCTTCGATATCGAGCGCGATCATGCTCCTGACCATCCGTCGCTGCGCCGGGTCGCCTCCCCGACGGAGATCTCCGAGGCCTATCGCCATACTGCGCTGAACTCGCGGATGGCGACCATCGCCGCGCAGCTGATCGGCGGCAGCGGCACCCGCTTTCATCACAGCAAAATTAACTCCAAACTGCCGCACACCGCCACCGAGGTGAAATGGCATCAGGATTTCCTTTTCACCCCGCACAGCAATGACGACATCATCACCGCCCTGCTGATGGTCAGCGAGGTGACGCCAGAGAATGGTCCGCTCAACGTGGTGCCGGGCAGTCATCAGGGGCCGCTGTGGTCCCACTGGCAGGAGGGGCGCTTCACGGGGGCGGTGGATGATGAGGTGGTGGCGACGCACTGCCAGCAGCCGCAGGCCTGTTTTGGCCCGGCGGGCTCAGTCTGCTTTATGCATACCCGCCTGCTGCACGCCTCCAGTCCCAACGAAACCGCCCTGCCGCGCACCCTGTTCATCAGCGTCTACGCCGCGGAGGATGCGCTACCCTACGGCGAAAACCCGCTGCCGAGCCGCCATGCCGGCCAACTGGTCGCGGGAGAAGAGAGCGGTCTGGTGCGCAGCACCAATAACCAGCTTCGTCTGCCGCAGAAGCCGCGCGGCGCTTCGTTTTTTGTTCAGCAGGCCGGCGCCGATCGCGCCAGCATGTAATTTGCCCACACTCCGGAGGTTTTATGACACGCATTTTCGCACCACGCCCGCTGACCCTGCTGCTCTGCGCAGCGGCTGCTCTGACATCCTTTAGCGCACTGGCCTTTCAGCAAAGCGGTAAGATCACCGCCGGTTCGGACATGACCTTTTTTCCTTACGAGTACATGGAAAACAATAAGCCAGCCGGTTTTGACATCGAGCTGCTCGATGGTCTGGCGAAGACTATGGGCCGTGAAGCAGTGAATATCGATACCCGCTTCCCCAACCTGATCCCCGGGCTGCAGGGTGGGCGCTTCGATATCACCAACTCGTCGATGTACATTACCGCCGAACGCCTGAAGGTGATCGATATGGTGCCGTACCTGAAAAGTGGGGAAGCGATCCTCGCCCGCAAAGGCGGCGACTACCAGCCTAAGACCCCGGAGGACTTCTGCGGGCATAAAATCGGCTCGATGGGCGCCACCTCGTGGCTGGCGCAATTGCAGAAGCTTTCCGCCGACTACTGCGTGAAGAAGGGGTTGAAGCCGATTGCGCTGAGCGTTTATACCACCGACCCGCAGACCACCCAGGCGCTGTTGTCGCGCGCGGTGGATGCGCAGATCACCGACGCCGCCGTGGCGCGCGGGGTGGTGGAAAAACTGGGTGACCGGGTGGTTATCTCCTCTGACACGCTGATCTATCCGGTGCTAAACGGCTTTGGCGTTAAAAAAGGCAATACTGAGGTGAAAACCGCCCTCGAAGAGGCGCTGAAAAAATACAGCGCGACGCCGGAATATGCCGCCCTGCTGAAGAAATATCACTTCCAGGCGCCGACGACGGACGATCTGCAGACCCTGATGCCGAAAGCGGAGTAATGGCCATGCGCGATTCCGATGAAGAGCAGATCCGCATCGACCTGGCGGCCACCTTTCGCATCATTGCCCATCTTGGCATGCATGAGGCGGTGGCCAACCATTTCAGCGCCGCGCTCTCCGCCGACGGGAAAACGTTTTTACTCAACCCGAAGTGGAAACACTTTTCGCGCATCCGCGCCAGCGATCTGCTGGTGCTGAACGCCGATGATGAACGTTGCGCCGCGCGCCCTGACGTCGATGCCACCGCGTGGGCTATTCACGGGCAGATCCATCAGCGGCTCCCGGACGTGCGGGTGGTGCTGCATCTGCACCCGGTGTACACCACCAGCCTCGCCTGTCTGGCGACGCCGCAGATCCTGCCCATCGACCAGAACACGGCCCGCTATTTTAACCGGGTCGCCGTCGATACGCTGTACGGCGGGATGGCGGACAACGCGGCAGAAGGCGCCCGGCTGGCGGGCCTGCTGGCGGACAAACGCCGCCTGCTGATGGGGAATCACGGGGTGCTGGTGACCGCCCCGACCATCGGCGAGGCGTTCGATGATATCTGGACCCTGGAGCGCGCCTGTCAGATCCTGATCACCGCCTGGTCCACCGGCCATCCGCTGAAGGTTCTGTCAGACGCGGTAGCGGAAAAAACGGCCCAGGACTGGGAGAAGATTGCCGATTTCTCGCGGCAGCATTTTGCCGAAATGAAGCAGTTAATGATCGACCTCGATCCCTCCCTGGTGGACTAACCCCGCGCCTGCCCGGGTCAGCCCGGGCCGTCGCTGGCTGCCGCCAGCAGCGGCACGATGATATCGCTGAGCGGTGTCGGAATGCCGTGCTGACGTCCGCGACGCTGCACCACGCCGTTACGAATATCCCACTCCAGCGGTCGGCCATTCAGGCGATCGATCAGAATAGAGGTGCTTAAGTCGGCAGGCGCCCGGTGAAAGCCGGCGATAATCTCCTCCGGCACGCTGTCGCCCAGGGCGGCCCCTTCCGCCCGCGCCACCTGCAGACATTCGCGCAGATAAGCCAGTCCGAGGGCAGTAATGTCTTCCCGGGCAAACATCCCGGCGCGGCGTCCGGTCAGCACCATCAGTCCGGCTACGGCGTTCTGCAACAGTTTACGCCAGGCCACGGTGGTAAAATCCGCCGCCAGGTCCACCGCGCAGCGGGTCCCCGCCAGCGCCTGCTGCACTCGCTCTGCCCCCGGCAGATCCGGGAGGGTCAGGCGCGGCGTGGCGCGCAGCCAGACAGAGGCATCGGCATCGCGCTGCGCCGGAAACCAGACCACCGAGGGCAACACCGTCGCGCCGCCGGTCAGGGGGGCAAACTGCTGGCGCTGCTCAACGCCGTTTTGCAGCACGCACACCACGGTGTCCGTGGAACACAGGGCCGTCAGCCAGGAGGCGATGGCCTCCGTCTGGGTAGTTTTCACCGCGACAAAGACCAGGTCGAAGGGGGCGGCTATCGCCGTTGGGTCGGTGTGCACCGGGCCGGGCACCACGATCTCGCCCTCGTCAGTGCGCAGCACCAGCGCCGAATGGGCGGTACGCCCGCAGACCATCGGCGCCCTCCCCACCTCAAACAGGGCGGCGGCGATAGTCGTGCCGATGGCGCCGGGACCAATAAGTGCAACCTTAGGAAATGCTGACATGCCGAAGACCTCCTGGTGATTCACCGCCCTGGTTGGGCAAAGATTGCCCTCCACAGTAGCGAGAAAGACCGGAGGTCGGCAAGCGGCGCGTCGGGAAAAGCCATTCGCTTTCCCCGACAGCGGTCTAGTAACGCACGCAGACGGATTTGGTTTCGCACCAGCCGTCGAGCCAGTCAGGGCCGAAATCGCGGCCGGTACCAGACTGCTTCATGCCGCCGAAAGGCAGGTTGGCGTCAATCAGAGTATGGCTGTTGACCCATACCGTTCCCGCCTGCAGACGGTCGGTGTAGTTCAGGGCCTGGGTTAGATCGCGGGTCCAGACGCTGGCGGTCAGACCAAAATCGCTGTCGTTGGCCAGACGCAGCGCCTCCTCGCCGTCGGCCACCCGCACCAGGTTCACCACCGGGCCAAACACCTCCTCACGGGTGAGGCGCAGTCCGGCGTCGGGGTTAACCACCAGCGTCGGCGGAATATAGTACCCCCCCGCATCCGGTCCGGCGCTGCCGCTAATGAGCTCTGCCTTCTGCTGGCGAGCCTCTTCGAGGTAGGCCGCCACCTTGTCGCAGTGGGCCCGGGAGACCACCGGGTTGATCTGCGCCGTCTCCTGCATCCCCGGCCCCACCTGCAGCGATTTTACCGCCTGCTCGAAACCGCTGACCAGGGTGTCAAACAGCGGCGCTTCGATGTAGATCCGCGAGCTGGCGGCGCAGACCTGTCCCTGATTGAGGAAGCTACCGGTCATCAGCCCCTCAATAACCCACTGGGGATCGGCATCTTTGAGCACAATCGCCGGGTTCTTGCCGCCCAGCTCCAGCGTCACGCGAGTCAGGCGGTCGGCGGCCACGCGGGCGATCTGTTTCCCGGTCGCCGTTGAGCCGGTAAAGCTGACCTTCGCTACCTGCGGATGGGCGGTCAGCGCCGCGCCGCAGCCGGCGCCGCTACCAGTGACCACGTTGAACACCCCGTCAGGAATGCCCGCCAGGGTCGCCAGCTCCGCCACCCGCAGCAGGGTCAGCGGGGTGGTTTCAGAAGGTTTGATGACGATCGAACAGCCCGCCGCCAGGGCCGGCATGACCTTCCACATGCCGATCATCAGCGGGAAATTCCACGGGACGATGCCCGCCACCACCCCGACCGGCTCTTTTTTGGTCCACGCCTGGTAACGCGCCCCTTGCGGGAACGGGATCGACACGTCCAGCGTCCGGCCGCTGATCTTGGTGGTCAGCCCCGCGGTGTAGCGCATCCAGTTCAGGGTGCAGCCGACCTCAAAGGCGCGAGAGATCGCAATGGATTTGCCCTGCTCAAGGGTTTCCAGTTGCGCCAGCTCTTCACCGTGCTGCTCCACCAGGTCGGCAAAACGCAGCAGGATGCGTTCACGGTCGGCCGGGGTGCGCCCGGCCCAGCGGCGATCGACAAAAGCGCGCCAGGCGGACATTACCGCCCGGTCAACATCCGCCGGGCTGGCGTCGGCGGTGGTGGCAATCGCCTGCCCGGTGGCCGGATCCCAGACGGTTAACCGGTTTTCGCTCTGCGCGGCGCAGGGAGCGCCGTCGATATACAGGCCATGCTGACGGTCTAAAAACTGCTGGACGCTGGCAAGCAGCGCTATCTGAGAGGTGGACATACCCTTTCCTTATTCTTCGCGGATAGTGCTTTCAGTCTATGTCCGGTTGGCGGCTGGCGCTTTTTTCTCTGTGACATTCGTTTGCGCCGCTGTGACAGTCGCCGCAAATCCGCGGCTTACCCTGGCAGAAATGTGCCGCAGGTAATAGTTCTTTCATATACCCGCCATCGCGGCCTTGCCTGAGGCGGCATAAATGCAACAATGCGGAAACATTGTTATTACAGGAGAAGGGCGAATGATGACCACGGCAGAGGGGGGGCTGGCGTACCAGCGCTGGCTGGCGACGATCAATCAGGTCTGCGGCCATTTCGCCGCCCGGCCGCTGGAGGGGCGCTTCCACGGCGAGATTGACGCCCGCTACGCCGGTAACCTCAAGGTCAGCACGGTCACCGCCGCCGGCGTTAATCTCTACCGCACACACAATGAGATAAAACGCGATAACGACGCCTGGTTCTACACCGTATTTCAGCTTGCCGGCGAAGCCATCATCGAACAGGACGATCGCCAGGTGACGCTGGCGGCAGGCGATATCACGTTAATCGACGCCGCCCGCCCCTGCTCGATTGTCTGGCAGCAGACCTCGCGTCAGGCCTCATTGCTGCTGCCGCGCCAGCGGGTGGCGCCATCAGGCGACATCGCCACCGCCTGCCGGCTGGACAAATCCCTGCCAATGGTGCAGCTCAGCCAGCGACTGCTGCTGGAAAGCATGGGCGGCACGGCGCTCTCCGCCAGCGAGAGTGAAGCGGCGCTGGAGGCGATCGCTTGCCTGTTGCGCCCGGTGCTGCATCAGCGCGAGCCTGCCCCTTCCCGGCGGGAAAAGCAGTTTCAGAAGATTATTGCCTTAATCGATGCGTCCATTCAGTCGGAGCATTTGCGCCCGGAGTGGCTGGCCAGCGAGACGGGGATGTCGGTACGCAGCCTGTACCGGTTGTTTGCCGACAAAGGGCTGGTGGTGGCGCAGTATATTAAGAACCGGCGGTTGGATCTGTGCGCCCGGGCGCTACAGAACGCCCATGACGACGAAAAGCTGGCGGGGATCGGCTACCGCTGGGGCTTCAGCGACCACAGCCATTTCTCCACCGCCTTTAAGCAGCGCTTTGGCGTCTCGCCGGGCGAATACCGCAAGCGCTGCCGCTGATCATTTACGCCGCCACTGGCCGTTCAGCCCCTGGACGTACTCCCCGGGCTGAGCGCGGGCCACCAGCTTCTGCCCGGCCATTTTCGCCACTTCATCTACCGGCAGATTGTTGTCATCCGCCAGCTGCTGGTAGCTTTCGCTGCGCGCGGCGTTGATCTGCTTCACCAGCGCTAAGGTCTCTTTATCCTGGCGCAGCGGCGCCAGATAGCCGTTCAGCGTTTCCCCCACCCGCCCCTGCTGCCGCGCTTCGCTCAGGGTCAACGCCAGCGCGGGCGCGCTGAGTAAGGTCAGCGCCAGCGCTGCGCTTAACAGTCGTTTTCTCATCGTCGCCTCAGAACAGATCGCTGCGGGATTTCAGCAGATTTTCCACATCCTTATCGACCTTGATATGGATCTCATGCTCAATTTTGACATTCATATTAATGGTGATGGGCTCTTTCGATGCCGCAATTTCGATACGCGGCGTACAGCCGGCGAGCAGCATCGGCGCCACCATGGCCACTAGCAACTTCTTCATTTAGGTTCCTTACATGTCTTACCGTCCGTACAGTGCCGCACGGGCAGCATGGCATTCTGTTCGAGCCACGCCTGTAAATTGTCGCCGAAGCGTAAACTGCGCCACAGATCGAAAATATTCTCTTCATGAGCGTAGTTTAAATGCACGGTACTGCTTTTTCCGTCCACCCGGCTGGTACCGTTGACGGTGGCCTTAAGCGTCAACACGCCCAGATTGTCGAGGTTAATCCGCGTCCACGAGCGGGAGATCTCCATATAGCGCAGCCAGTTAATCGCCGCCCCGGCGGAGACATTGTCCGCCACCAGCGCATCGGCAGTGTCTTTATCCAGCCGCAGGGTCATCGGCCCGTCATTACGCAGCCAGCCGTCGTGGATGATCCATTGGTTGTTTTCCAGCCACAGCGGCAGCGCGCCGCTCACCGCCCCGGACATGGCGAACTGCTTCACCTTGACGGCGCTGGTGAGTTCGCTGCTGGAGATATGTTGCAGACGGATCAGCGCCGGGTCGCGCTGCGGCATGCGCAGCTGCAGCAGCGTCAGCTTACCGCCTAACAGATCGACGCTGACGTCGCTGAGCTGCAGCGGATTGGCCTCACTCCACGGCCAGGTGCCCTGCAGGTCCGCCGTCAGATTGCGCGCGGTAACCTGGTTGACGATTTCGCCAATACGCAGGGAGACCGGACGGCGGGTGCCCAGCTGCCAGTGTCCGTCGCTGAAACGGAATGGCAGCACGAAGTCGACGCCGTTAATCTGATTGTCCGGCATCCAGGCGCTGCCGCCCTTCAGCACGCCGTGGCCGCCCGCCTCAAATCCCTGCCCGGCTGCTGCCGAAAAGGCCACCTGCGCATAGAGACTGCCTTCCCGCAGATTCATCTTCCAGTCCGGTGGCACCAGCGGCTGGAACACCGTCAGCGACTGTTTTGGCCACCACGCCTGGCCGCGCAGCCGTTCGCCGTCCCAACGCCCGGTGAGCCGCACCGGGCCAATGGCATCGGCGTGCAGGGCGCCGGTGAACTGGAACCACGTCGGGTCCCGGCCGTCGAGGGCAAATTTCAGCGTTGACGCCGGGAGATAGCTGCCGCCGGAGAAGGTGGTTTTGGCCGCGTCCAGCGACAGCGCGCCGGTCAACCGCGGGTGCTGGGCATCACGCAGCCAGCGGATCGGCTGCTCGAGCGTCAGACGCGGCGTACTGACCCGCATCGTGCCGTACTCGAGCTTATCGAAGCCGGTGGAGAGGCTGCTCAGGGTAATTGCATTGTCGCGCCACTCCCCGCTGCCCTTCACATCCCAGCGCGCCTGCATCGGGGTGAAGTGTCCCTCACCCCAGTAGCGCCATTGCCAGCGGCCGCTGTCAGGCAGAAAATCGCTCGCCTGACCGTCCAGATGCAGCGTAAAGTCGCCCATCTGCTGCTCATGGGCGCGGAGGATCGCCTGCAGGCGGCCATCGACGCCCTGCTGGGTCACTTTCACCCCAGCCAGCGGCCAGCGAATTTCATCAATATTCAGCGCATCGATCACTCGTCCGCGCGAACGCAGCAGCGCCCCGGGATGAAACGCCAGCTGCGGGCTGACCAGCGACCCGCTGAGCTGCGCCGGCAGCGCCGCGTAGAAGATCATCTCCCCCAGCTTGGCCTCGCCGGTGAGCCGCAGCGGCATGTCGCTGTTATCCATGCTTAGCTTGCCCGGACCGATATTCAGCACCGCGTTGCCTTTGCCGGCATGCCCCTCGGTGAGGACATTTAAGCGACCGCTGACGGTCATCTGCTCGGTCCCCTGCTGCCAGTTGCCCACCGACAGTGCGAGGCGCCCGCTGAGCGGGTAGTTCTGGTAGCGGGTGCGCCAGCGGCCGTCGCTGATGGTGATCCGCTCCGGGGTGATCTCCCACGGCAGGTCCAGGATCGGCTCTACCTCGCCGCGCGGCGTCACCAGCAGCTGGCCGCGATTGTGCTGCCACTCGAGCTCGGCATCGATCCATTCCGCGGTTTGTGGAAATTCAAAGGTGCCCTGCATCTGGCCGTCGACCGGCAGACCATCCGGTACCAGCGGCAGGTGGAAGGTTCCCACCAGCTTCACCGGCGGCTGATCGTCAGTCAGCCGGGCGCTGAACTGGCTGACGGTGAGGGCCTGGCCGCGCAGGCGCGCCTGCAGACTCAGTTCCTTACCGGCAAAGCCGATGTCCTGTTGCACTGGCGTCAACGACATCACCAGCCGCCCCTGCCATTTCTCCCATGGCGACAGCCGCAGGTTGTCAATGGTTAACCAGCTGTAGGGCAACATCGATTGCCATTCGGCGAGGGTGCGCGGCGATCCCGGCGTGGGCTCGCTGGCCGGCAGTTTGCTCAGACAAGCGCTGTTGATGTCCAGCTGGCCAATATGCAGCCGCCAGCGGCTGGGACGCGAGAGACGGGCATCGGTCACCCGGGCGAGTTCACAGTCGCCCACCAGATAGCGCAGGTCGGGGATCAGCAGAGCCGACCGCGTCAGACGCGGGCTCTCCTGCAACGAGATACGAGTGCCCACAGGCAGCCAGATGCCCGCCAGCGTCGGCACCCAGTGGGTCAGCGTCAACAGCAGCGTTAGCGGCAATAACACCAGCACTAACACCAGCGCGATGGCGGCTTTATATTTACCCTTCATGGGCAGTTAATATCCTGATTCAACATAAGTAAAAGCCGAATGGCGCCCATTGTGACACGTTCGACCAGTGAGTGAAAGTTTGCGACCTGTTAAAGCATAGTTGCCAGCCGGACTCGCGGCGCGGCGATCGGCCGTCATCATTTAGCTTTTGTTTAAGCAGCGCCTGCCACACTCCAGCCAGACAGAAATGGCTTGCGGGAGAGACCGTGTCGTTAATTATCTCGCTCTTTGAGAGCGCACAGGGCCACTATCCATTGGTATTACTAATGGTTTTCCTGCTCACCTTCACTAAATCCTGCGCGCTGGTGTCGCTGGCGATCCCGGGCACCTCCGGCCTGCTGCTGTTGGGGACATTCGCTTCCGCCAGTCTCGGTCATTTCCTGTTAATGTGGTCCAGCGCCAGCCTCGGCGCCATCGGCGGATTCTGGCTCTCGTGGTGGTTAGGCGTTCGCTATCGTCACCGCCTCACACAGTTACGCTGGCTGACCGCCGAGCGGCTGGCCCGCAGCCGACTCTTTTTTCAGCGCCGCGGGCTGTGGGCGGTCTTTTTCAGTCGCTTCCTCTCTCCCCTGCGCGCCACCCTGCCCCTGGTCAGCGGCGCCAGCGGCCTGCCGCTGTGGTCGTTTCAGCTGGCTAACGTCAGCTCCGGTCTGCTGTGGCCGTTTCTGCTGCTCTCCCCCGGCGCTTTAAGCCTCAGTTTGTGGTGAAAAAACTTTGTCTTTCAAAGAGATTCCGCAAATCCGCGATATGCTCTAGAATTAGCATAAGCACCTGTCAATTAAACTATTTTTTAATAATTGTATGATTATTTTAAATATGATACCGTGACGTTATAATCACTGGAGAAAAGTCTTATGAAAATCGCGGTTTACAGTACGAAGCAGTACGATAAAAAGTACCTGCAGCACGTGAATGATACCTACGGCTTTGAACTGGAATTCTTCGACTTCCTGCTGACAGCGAAGACCGCTAAAACCGCCAACGGTTGCGAAGCGGTGTGTATCTTCGTCAATGACGACGGCAGCCGCCCGGTGCTGGAAGAGCTGAAGGCCCACGGCGTGAAGTATATCGCTCTGCGCTGCGCCGGATTTAACAACGTCGACCTCGAGGCGGCAAAAGAGCTTGGCCTGCGCGTGGTCCGCGTCCCGGCGTACTCGCCGGAAGCCGTCGCTGAGCATGCGATCGGTATGATGATGTCGCTCAACCGTCGCATCCACCGCGCCTATCAGCGTACCCGTGATGCCAACTTCTCCCTCGAAGGCCTCACCGGTTTCACCATGTATGGTAAAACCGCCGGGGTGATCGGCACCGGGAAAATTGGCGTGGCGATGCTGCGGATCCTCAAAGGTTTCGGCATGCGCCTGCTGGCGTTCGACCCGTACCCAAGCGCCGCCGCGCTGGAGCTGGGGGTGGAATATGTCGACCTCGCTACACTGTACAAGGAGTCGGACGTGATCTCCCTGCACTGCCCGCTGACCGACGAAAACTACCATCTGCTCAATCGCGAGGCGTTTGACCAGATGAAGGACGGGGTGATGGTGATTAACACCAGCCGCGGCGCGCTGATCGACTCCCAGGCGGCCATCGACGCCCTGAAGCACCAGAAAATTGGCGCGCTGGGGCTGGATGTTTATGAGAACGAACGCGATCTGTTCTTTGAAGACAAATCCAACGATGTGATCCAGGACGACGTTTTCCGCCGCCTCTCCGCCTGTCACAACGTGCTGTTCACCGGCCACCAGGCGTTCCTCACCGCTGAGGCGCTGATCAGCATTTCGGAGACCACCCTGGGCAACCTGCAGCAGGTCGCAAACGGCGAAACCTGCCCGAACGCCATCGTCTGATTCCTTTCCCTTTTGTGCTCCTCTCCCGGGGGGAGCACATTCAGATAATCCCCACAGATCCCCGCTGCGATACCGTTACACTGGCTTGGTTTTATTAGAAATGTGAATGTTTTGGAGTGAAAATGAACAAATTGGCGGCGCTACTGGCGGCAGGTATGCTGTTGTCCGGCTGTGTCTATAACAGTAAGGTGTCCACCGGCGCGGAACAGCTGCAGCATCATCGCTTCGTGCTGACCAGCGTCAACGGCCAGGCGGTCAGCTCCGGCGACCGGCCGCTGGAGCTGAGCTTCGGCGAGAAGATGGCTATTACGGGCAAGATGTATGTTTCGGGCAATATGTGCAACGGTTTTAGCGGGGAAGGCAAGGTGTCGGACGGCGAGCTGAAGGTGAAGTCGCTGGCGATGACCCGGATGCTGTGCCACGATGCCCAGCTTAATACCCTTGACGCGACGATCGGCAAGATGTTGCGCGAAGGCGCGCAGGTCGATCTGACGGAAAACCAGTTGACGCTGGCGACCGCCGACCAGACGCTGGTCTATAAGCTCGCCGACCTGATGCACTAGCCGGCCTTGAGGTGCCGCTGACGCTGCCCCGCGACGGGGCCGCCGTTAGTAGCCGCAGCTGCCGCCCGCCAGCGCCTGCTCGCTGCAGCGTTTGCCGTTCGGCAGCGCGCACATGCCAATCGCCGAACCATCGAGCTGACGAGCCACCGATAACGAGCCGCCTATCATGGCGCAGTTGGCCTGACCGGCGTCGCTCATCGCCGCCCGCATGCCTGGCGTGACGTGCGCCGCCGTGGCCTGCTGAACGGGTTCACTACTGCACGCCGACAGCAACAGCGCCGCACAACCTACTAATATCGCAGCTCGCATTCTCTCTCCCCTCGGAAACGTCTTAAAAAAGCAAACCCCAGAATAATAGGCAGCGTGGCGGGCGGCGTCGAGGGGGGAAGTACGTATTTATGCGCCTCATTAACATTTTCTAGCAAATTTTCGCCGAAAGCTTGATCTGCTCCGGCCTGGTCGCCGGGCGCACGTGACTCGACACTCGGCAGGAAGCCATTTTCTCCGCGAACCATGCAAAATATTGATCTGGTCACGGGTGGCCGGCGCATTGAGGACACAAATGCAAAAATGGCCGCGCCAACGGTTTGCTAAACTACCCCTTATATAATTACAGGGCGCGTCGCGGTTTCACGTGTCCATTCTTTTGCGCAATGTAAGGGTGTCTTCATATGATTACGATTGATGGTAATGGCGCGGTCGCTTCCGTCGCGTTTCGCACCAGTGAAGTTATCGCCATCTACCCGATCACGCCCAGTTCAACGATGGCGGAACAGGCCGACGCCTGGGCCGGCAATGGGCTGAAAAACGTCTGGGGCGATGTTCCCCGCGTGGTCGAAATGCAGTCGGAGGCAGGCGCCATTGGCGCCGTACATGGCGCGCTGCAGACCGGCGCCCTCTCCACCTCCTTTACCTCATCGCAGGGCCTGCTGCTGATGATCCCTACGCTGTACAAACTGGCCGGCCAGCTGATGCCGTTTGTGCTGCACGTCGCCGCCCGCACCGTCGCCACCCACGCGCTATCGATCTTCGGCGATCATTCCGACGTCATGGCCGTGCGGCAGACCGGTTGCGCCATGCTGTGCGCCAGCAGCGTCCAGGAGGCGCAGGATTTTGCGCTGATCTCGCATATCGCCACCCTGCAAAGCCGGGTGCCGTTTATTCATTTCTTTGATGGTTTCCGCACCTCGCACGAAATCAACAAAATCGCCCCGCTGGCGGATGACACCATTCGCGCCCTGCTACCGCAGGATAAAATCGCCGAGCATCGCCAGCGCGCGCTCAATCCGGAACACCCGGTGATCCGCGGAACCTCGGCCAACCCCGACACTTACTTCCAGTCCCGGGAGGCCACCAATCCGTGGTACGACGCGGTCTATAACCATGTTGAGACGGCGATGAACGACTTCGCCGCCGCCACCGGCCGTCAGTACAAACCGTTTGAGTTTTACGGCCACCCGCAGGCAGAGCGCGTGATCGTCATTATGGGTTCGGCCATCGGTACCTGCGAAGAGGTGGTTGATGAACTGCTGAGCCGCGGCGAGAAAGTCGGCGTGCTGAAAGTGCGCCTCTATCGCCCGTTCTCCGCCGCCCACCTGCTGGCAGCGTTGCCGGAGAGCACCCGGGCGGTAGCGGTGCTCGATCGCACCAAAGAGCCTGGCGCGCTTGCCGAGCCGCTGTATCTCGATGTGATGACCGCCCTGGCGGAAGCCTTTAACCGCGGCGAGCGCGAGACGCTGCCGCGCACCATCGGCGGCCGCTATGGCCTCTCCTCCAAGGAGTTCGGCCCGGAATGCGTGCTGGCGGTATTTAGTGAACTGCAGTCCGCTCAGCCGAAGCCGCGCTTTACCGTCGGTATCTATGATGACGTGACCAATCTGTCGCTGCCGCTGGGAGAAAATTCCCTGCCGGCTGAGGCCAAGCTCGAGGCCCTGTTCTACGGTCTCGGCAGCGATGGCAGCGTGTCGGCCACCAAAAACAACATCAAAATCATCGGCAACTCGACCCCGTGGTTCTCACAGGGCTATTTTGTCTATGACTCGAAGAAAGCGGGCGGCCTGACCGTCTCACATCTGCGCGTCAGCGAAAAACCGATTCGTTCATCGTATCTGATTTCGCAGGCTGATTTTGTCGGCTGCCACCAGCTACAGTTTATCGATAAATACCAGATGGCCGAGCGGCTGAAGCCCGGCGGTATTTTCCTGCTCAACACGCCGTATGGCGCCGATGAGGTCTGGTCTCGCCTGCCGCAGGAAGTCCAGGCCACCCTGAATCAGAAAAAAGCGCGTTTTTACGTGGTCAACGCGGCGAAAATCGCCCGCGAGTGCAGCCTCGGCGCGCGCATTAATACCGTGATGCAGATGGCGTTCTTCCATCTCACCCGCATCCTGCCGGGCGACAGCGCGCTGGCGGAACTGCAGGCAGCCATCGCCAAAAGCTACAGCAGCAAAGGCCAGGAGCTGGTGGAACGCAACTGGCAGGCGCTGGCCCTGGCCCGGGAATCGCTGGCGGAAGTGCCGCTCCAGCCAGTGAACGCCAGCAGTCCGAACCGCCCGCCGGTCGTCTCTGACGCCGCGCCGGATTTCGTCAAAACGGTCACCGCCGCGATGCTGGCCGGCCTCGGCGATGCGCTGCCGGTCTCCGCCCTGCCGCCGGACGGCACCTGGCCCATGGGCACCACGCGCTGGGAGAAACGCAATATCGCCGAAGAGATCCCCATCTGGAAGGAAGCGCTGTGTACGCAGTGCAACCACTGCGTCGCCGCCTGCCCGCACTCGGCGATCCGCGCCAAAGTGGTCGCGCCGGAAGAGATGGAGAACGCCCCTGCCAGTCTGCACTCGCTGGACGTCAAATCCCGCGATATGCGCGGACAAAAATACGTTCTGCAGGTCGCCCCGGAAGACTGCACCGGCTGCAACCTGTGCGTTGAAGTGTGCCCGGCGAAAGATCGCCAGAACCCGGAGATCAAGGCCATCAATATGATGTCGCGCCTGGAGCATGTGGAAGAGGAGAAGGTCAATTACGATTACTTCCTCAACCTGCCGGAAATCGACCGTACAAAACTGGAGCGGATTGATATTCGCACCTCGCAGCTGATCAGCCCGCTGTTTGAATACTCCGGCGCCTGCTCCGGCTGTGGCGAAACGCCGTATATCAAACTGCTGACCCAGCTGTATGGCGATCGGATGTTGATTGCCAATGCTACCGGCTGCTCCTCCATTTACGGCGGCAACCTGCCCTCGACGCCGTATACGACCGACGCCAACGGCCGCGGCCCGGCATGGGCCAACTCGCTGTTTGAGGATAACGCTGAATTCGGGCTCGGATTCCGCTTAACCGTCGACCAGCACCGTCAGCGCGTGATGCGCCTGCTGAGCGAATTTGCCGACAAACTGCCGGCAGAGTTGAACGCGGCGCTGCATGCCGAGGCGACGCCGGAAGTTCGCCGCGAGCAGGTGGCGGCCCTGCGCCAGGCGCTGGCCGGCGTGGACGGCGCTGAAGAGCTGCTGACCGATGCTGACGCGCTGGTGGAGAAATCCGTCTGGCTGATCGGCGGCGACGGCTGGGCCTACGATATTGGCTTCGGCGGTCTGGATCATGTGCTGAGCCTGACGGAAAACGTCAACATTCTGGTGCTGGATACCCAGTGCTACTCCAACACCGGCGGCCAGGCGTCAAAAGCCACCCCGCTGGGGGCGGTCACTAAGTTTGGCGAACACGGTAAACGCAAGGCGCGCAAAGATCTTGGCGTCAGCATGATGATGTACGGTCATGTCTATGTGGCGCAGATTTCGCTGGGCGCGCAGCTGAACCAGACGGTGAAAGCGATTCAGGAAGCGGAAGCCTATCCGGGACCGTCGCTGATCATCGCCTACAGTCCTTGCGAAGAACACGGCTACGATCTGGCGCTCAGCCACGATCAGATGCGTCAGCTGACCGCCACTGGATTCTGGCCGCTCTACCGCTTCGACCCGCGTCGCGCCGACGAAGGCAAACTGCCGCTGGCGCTGGATTCTCGTCCGCCGTCCGACGCGCTGGCCGAGACGCTGCTCAACGAGCAACGCTTCCGTCGCCTGAACGCCCAGCAGCCGGAGGTGGCGGAGCAGTTGTGGAAAGACGCCGCCGCCGATCTGCAGAAACGGTATGACTTCCTCGCCCAGCTGGCCGGCAAAGCGGAGAAATCACCGAGCGAAGGCTAAGGTTATTTTCCATCCTGCAGCCATAAAAAAAGCCCGAACATGTTGTTCGGGCTTGTCGTTTTACCGATAAACAAAATCATTCCGCAGAATGAGACGGCAACAATAAATAATTGGCATGACAATAAAGGCATATAACGCGCGAATAATACGTGATTATCCTGGGTATGTATAATTTTTATTTTGTATATTATCCACGGATATATTCAGCATAATTATCACCGTTTCTTTGGTATTATTTATTTTAGATTTTACTTATATCGTAACAATTGAGTCTTACCATATCTCAGACCGCTCCTTTAGCATGAGTTCACTTCCTTCCCGGAAGCTAAAACATAAAAACAGTTAAAGGAATTTCTTCATGAAAAGAAAAGTACTGGCCCTCGTTATTCCGGCTTTATTAGCCGCCGGTGCCGCCCATGCGGCGGAAATTTATAATAAAGACGGAAATAAATTAGATCTCTATGGCAAGGTAGACGGTCTGCACTATTTCTCCAGCGACTCGAAAAAAGACGGCGATCAAACTTATTTGCGTTTTGGCTTTAAAGGCGAAACTCAGATCAACGATATGCTCACCGGTTACGGTCAGTGGGAATATAACGTTCAGGCCAACAACACCGAGAGCTCCAGCGATCAGGCGTGGACCCGTCTGGCATTCGCGGGTATCAAAGTCGGCGATTACGGCTCCTTCGACTACGGTCGTAACTACGGCGTGCTGTACGACGTCGAAGGCTGGACCGATATGCTGCCGGAGTTCGGCGGCGACTCCTACACCTATGCGGATAACTTTATGGCAGGCCGCGCCAACGGCGTCGCGACCTACCGCAACAGCGATTTCTTTGGCCTGGTGGAGGGTCTGAACTTTGCCCTGCAGTATCAGGGTAAAAACGAAGGTCAGAACGCGCAGGATATCAACGTCGGCACCAATAACCGCAGCAGCGACAGCGATGTTCGCTTCGACAATGGCGATGGCTTCGGTCTCTCCACCTCTTATGACTTCGGCATGGGCATCAGCGCGGCAGCGGCCTACACCTCTTCTGACCGTACCAACGATCAGATGACCCAGACCAACGCCCGCGGCGATAAAGCCGAAGCCTGGACCGCCGGCCTGAAGTACGACGCCAACGATATCTACCTGGCGACCATGTACTCAGAAACCCGCAATATGACCCCGTACGGCAATGACGGCGTGGCCAATAAAACGCAAAACTTCGAAGTCACCGCGCAGTATCAGTTCGACTTCGGCCTGCGTCCGGCCATCTCCTACCTGCAGTCCAAAGGCAAAGATCTCTATAATAACGGCCGCTACGCCGATAAAGATCTGGTCAAATATATGGACGTTGGCGCTACCTATTACTTCAACCGTAATATGTCTACCTACGTTGATTACAAAATCAACCTGCTGGATGACAACGACAGCTTCTACAAAGACAACGGTATCTCTACCGACAACATCGTCGCCCTGGGCCTGGTTTACCAGTTCTGATGCGCCAGCCCGCCGGTTCCGGCGGGCTTCTTCCTCCCGCCGTACAGTAGATAAAACAAAACAATATATCCCGCTGGTTAAAATAGCCGTCCATTTAGTGATATAGTCGTGCTCAGTCAGTGCTTGCCCGAGGACGTCCACCATGCATCATCACCCAGTAAAATCATCCCGAATTATCTCTGTCGCCTACGATGACGCCTCCGCCACACTGGAAATCTATTTTTATCACCAGCCGCCGTTGCAATATACCGGCGTGCCACCGCGTATTTTCCGCGATTTTTTACAGGTGGTGTCAAAAGGACGATTTTATGACGGCGTGATCAAAGGGAAATTCCCCGAACGCAAGCCACGTTAATGTCAAAGTGTGACCACGGTCATGATACAAAACGTGCTCTAATGCCGTACAATGTGAGGGGATACTTAAACAGGAGGTTTTTATGAGCAGAATGATTCTTGTCCCTATCGATATCTCTGATAAAGAATTTACTGAACGCATTATCAGTCACGTTGAATCGGAAGCACGGATTGACGACGCTGAGGTCCATTTCCTCTCCGTGATCCCTTCCCTGCCCTATTATGCCTCACTGGGAATGGCTTACACCGCCGAACTGCCGGGTATGGATGAGCTGCGCGAAGGAACGGAAACGCAGCTTAAAGAGATCGCCAAACAATTTTCCATCCCGGAAGATCGGATGCATTTTCACGTCGCCGAAGGGTCGCCAAAAGATAAGATCCTCGCGCTGGCCAAGTCGCTACCCGCCGACCTGGTGATCATCGCGTCGCACCGGCCAGATATCACCACCTATCTGCTGGGCTCCAACGCCGCCGCGGTGGTCCGCCACGCCGAGTGCTCAGTCCTGGTGGTGCGTTAACGCCACAGCCCGCCGCCCGGCGGGCTTTTTATTTCCGCTTACACCGCCTCCGCCTGCCTGCCCGCAGCGGAAAGTGCCGGAAAGATGCTGACATTCTGCCCCTGAATCCGTACTGACCCTAGCTATAGAACTCTTCGGGCATCACGCCGTTTTTCTGGTACCTGTTTCCTTCTTTCCATAGTTACGGATGGCGTGAAAGGAAGTAGTATTCGGGCTCAGTACAAGCGCGTAGAGAATGAGTTACGAAACGTCACCGGTGAGCCCTGTGTAGGGATATGTCACCGCGATTCCGTTGTCTGTTCGGCTTTATGGAGCCGATGCCGCAGGAGAACAACCGCAGAGTAGTCAAATTAGTATTTCGTATTCATAGAAGGGAGGCCTTTTCTCTGAAAGCACCGTTTTTAAATCAGATGCTTAGACTTGGTTGAACTGTATGAGTGGAATTGCTACTGATAAAAAAATAATGCACAGCCAAATAGCTACAATAATTAATTGGGAATTCTGTATTTTCCTCTCGATGATTTTTATTTAGAGATAAATGAGGATAAAAAATGTCTTGGAATAAGTACTTAGCAGCACAATATGCCAGAGACAATGCTGAAGATCATAGTATTGGGTTATGTGCTAGATATGTAACCAACGCAATTCTCTATGGTGGTCTCAACATCCCAAGAACTCCATATGCCAAGGACATGGGAAACACTCTATTTGCAGCTGGATTTAAGTATGCGATTGTTAGTATGGATATTGGAGATATTGCGATAATACAGCCTATACCAAACCATCCTTATGGCCATGTCTGTATATATGATGGTGAAAATTGGATTAGTGACTTCATTCAAAAAACAATGTATCCGGGGCAGGCATACAGAAATTCTGCCCCTCCATTTATCATTCTTCGCCACACTTGATTAAGAGATTGAATTACCAATAAATTCAGCTCAACAAATCAGTTGGTAAGATCTAGAGGGCTCACAATTGCGAGCCCTAATATTCCACGCGGATGAAGTAAAAATATTATTAGCGGCTATGATAATGTTAATCACTGCCTTTATGGATAACAAAGTTAATTGTCAGTAGGACCTCACATCTGCAATTTTTTCTGCCGGCGACCAGGCCCTGCTACATACGCCTACGACCGCGACGATTGCAGCGCAATCAAGTCTAGCTTTTTGGCCAAAGAAGTGCTCGCCGCTTGCAACTTAGGGCTTTTTAACGATCTCCATATCATGCCTAAAAATAATGTTTTTAAGTTTTATAGCTAGTGCGTCAAAGTTAGCTCCTTGAGCCTCTATATCAATAAGTAGGAGATCTATCTCACTTCGGCTTAAACGATTACTCCTCCATTTACGCTCAAAGCCTCCTGCAGTTGCGATTGCTGTAAGTGCTGCTGCAATAGTCGTTAATACTACTGCGACTCCTGAATAATCTGGGTCTTTGATTTGTAAAATTGCTCCCGCAGCTACACTACATAGAATTGAACCGAAGATACTGAAATGATGTGCAAAACTCCAATTCTTTTGACCTTTATTAAACTGAGAACGAAATTTAAGTGCTTGATCATTTAACGTTTTCTTGTCCATAACGCCCTCGCATGATTAGTTCAAAAAAGATGATTTATAAGAATAAATATAACGATAAAAACATGCCAATCCTGACTTATATTTCAGGCGCTTTTACATCAACTTCATCAAACTTGGTTTGCTCGATTTTTATTATAGTAGTTGTTCTCTTGTTTTCATTATCTCAAGTTCTGACCAGTTTGCTACTCTTGATGTCCCAAGCTTCTGTCTCGATTTACGTAGCACATTTTTGTAGCTGGCCTTGACTATTTTAATTGTTGAACACCATTAGCCTGCTCGTAAAAAGATATTAAAAAGCAATTGGTTATATGCAAAAATATAGAGTGTTCATATGACCACAAAATGAACTTGCTTCCCTGAGTTTGCACTCCTCTAAGCGCGTACCGTCAAGCCACTCACCGCGAAAAACCATTGTTCTGCAGATACTCCCTTACTCGCTCATTTTTCGATCCCCCACGTAACCGCTAAGCCTTCACGCTAAATACAAATTCGATGTTTTCTGTTAAACCTGCTTCGACCATTAATTTCTTTATTACCATGACAGCAAACGGCATGTTCGGCCCACCAAAAACAGCGGCAGGAAACCGGACGATACAATTGCTCGGCCCTGCCCTGGACGCGCTGAAAGCGCAGCATGAACTGACTGCTGGACATCCGGTATCCTCTATCACGTTTCACCACAGGGAATACGGCTCAAGCGAGGAACAGAATTTGCGATTTGTTTTCATGCCGCGGAGACGAAAAGGCGAGCAAAAACCCTGCTACTCGCACAGCAGCATAGGCAGCAGATGGGAAGCTGCAGTAAAACGCGCTGGCATTCGCCGCAGGAATCCGTACCATACGCGGCATACTTTTGCCTGCTGGCTCCTGACGGCTGGCGCAAACCCGTCTTTTATAGCCAATCAGATGGGGCATGAAAACGCGCAAATGGTGTACGACGTTTATAGTACATGGATAGAAGAAATGAACGGCGACCAGGTTTCTATGTTGAATTCCCGGCTTGGGCTTTAACACATTTTGCCCCCTATATGCCCCTTTTAGATTTTGAGAATGTTAACAATGCAAGAAAATCAAGAACTTACAAAGAAAGAGAAATACAACATCGATAAGCTGCAGAAACGTCTGCGCCGCAACGTCGGTGAGGCGATTGCCGACTTCAATATGATTGAAGAGGGCGACCGCATTATGGTTTGTCTTTCAGGCGGCAAGGACAGCTATACCATGCTGGAGATCCTGCGTAATCTGCAGAAAAGCGCGCCCATCTCCTTCTCGCTGGTGGCGGTGAACCTCGATCAGAAACAGCCTGGGTTCCCGGAGCATATTCTGCCGGCGTATCTTGAGCAGCTGGGCGTGGAATACAAGATTGTCGAAGAGAATACCTACGGCATCGTCAAAGAGAAGATCCCGGAAGGGAAAACCACCTGCTCGCTGTGCTCTCGCCTGCGTCGCGGTATCCTCTACCGTACCGCCACCGAGCTCGGGGCGACCAAGATCGCCCTCGGCCATCATCGCGATGACATCCTGCAGACGCTGTTCCTGAATATGTTCTACGGCGGCAAAATGAAAGGAATGCCGCCGAAGCTAATGAGCGACGACGGCAAACACATCGTCATCCGCCCGCTGGCCTACTGCCGCGAAAAGGACATCGAGCGCTTCTCCCAGGCCAAAGGCTTCCCGATTATTCCGTGCAACCTGTGCGGTTCGCAGCCAAATCTGCAGCGCCAGGTGATCGCCGATATGCTCCGCGACTGGGATAAGCGTTATCCTGGGCGCATTGAAACCATGTTCAGCGCGATGCAGAACGTGGTGCCTTCACACCTGAGCGATGTCAATCTGTTTGATTTTAAAGGCATCATCCACGGCTCCGAGGTGGTGGACGGCGGCGATCTGGCGTTTGACCGGGAAGATATTCCCCTGCAGCCTGCCGGCTGGCAGCCGGAAGAAGAAGACGCCCGTCTCGATGAACTGCGTCTGAACGTGGTGGAAGTGAAGTAACCCTCACGCGTCTCAGGCAGCCGCCTGAGACGCACTAACCTGCCCTTACTTCAGCAGTCGAACGCGGCAGGCTTTGCCCTTAATCTTGCCATTTTGTAACTGCTTATACGCCTTCTGCGCCATATTCTGGCGGATCGCCACATAGACATGAGCCGGATGGACGGTGATTTTGCCGATATCGGCACCGTCAAAACCCATATCGCCGGTCAACGCTCCCAGCACATCTCCCGGGCGCATTTTCGCCTTTTTACCGCCGTCGATACACAGCGTGGCCATCTCCGCCGTCAGCGGTGCGATGGTGTTGCCCGTCGGCGCCGACAGCCAGTTCAGGGAGAGCTGCAGCATGTCGGCCAGGATCGTGGCGCGCTGCGCCTCTTCCGGCGCACAGAAGCTGATGGCCAGCCCTTGTTCGCCGGCGCGGGCGGTACGGCCGATGCGGTGAACATGCACCTCCGGATCCCAGGCCAGCTCGAAGTTCACCACCAGTGCGAGGGATTTGATGTCCAGGCCGCGGGCAGCGACGTCGGTCGCCACCAGAACCCGGACGCTGCCGTTGGCGAAGCGCACCAGCGTCTGATCGCGATCGCGCTGCTCGAGATCACCATGCAGGGACAAGGCGCTCTGCCCGGCGGCGTTGAGCGCATCGCAGACCGCCTGGCAATCGCGTTTGGTGTTGCAGAACACCACGCAGGATGCAGGCTGATGCTGGCTGAGCAGGCGCTGCAGCAGGGCAATCTTACCGTGGCGGGAAACTTCAAAGAACTGCTGTTCAATCGCCGGGAGCGCATCGACAGTGTCGATCTCAATTGTCTGCGGATTGCGCTGCACCCGGCCGCTGATCGCCGCGATTGCCGCGGGCCAGGTGGCGGAAAACAGCAGGGTCTGCCGGTCAGCCGGCGCGAAGCGGATCACCTCGTCGATGGCGTCGCTGAAGCCCATATCGAGCATGCGGTCCGCTTCATCCATCACCAGGGTCTGCAGCGCGTCAAGGGAGACGGTTCCCTTCTGCAGATGATCGAGCAGACGGCCCGGGGTGGCGACGATGATATGCGGGGCGTGCTGGAGTGAATCTCGCTGGGCGCCAAAGGGCTGCCCGCCGCAGAGCATCAGAATCTTGATGTTCGGCAGGCAGCGCGCCAGGCGACGCAGCTCACCGGCAACCTGATCGGCCAGCTCGCGGGTCGGACACAACACCAGCGACTGGGTCTCAAAGCGCGCCGGATCGATATGCTGCAGCAGACCCAGCCCGAATGCGGCCGTTTTTCCGCTGCCGGTTTTTGCCTGCACGCGCACATCTTTCCCCGCAAGGATCGCCGGCAGGGCGGCGGCCTGAACCGGAGTCATCGACAGATAACCCAGCTCATTAAGGTTGGCTAATTGGGCGGCAGGTAAAACAGTCAGGGTAGAAAAAGCGGTCACAATGTATTCTCGTATTAAAGGACGGACAATCTGCAGGCGCGTATCCTCGCAGATCTCCGCGCCTGATGCGACAATTTAATCGGCTCTTCGTCAGGCGGCGGATCGGGCTGCGGCTGCGGACGCGGTCGTGGGTCGGGTAAAGGAGCCGGATCGTTCGGCTCGGGTGAGATGGGGATAGACTGGGCTGTCAGCCCTGAAGCGTAATGCATAGAGGCCTCCCGGAGAGTAATACGGGCGTACCCGCAGGCTTAACGGCCTGAAGACCGTCGGGTGTCTTAGTAAGCGTAGAAGCTGGTCCGGAGAGCGCAAAAAAAAAGCCGACTCAACAAAGTCGGCGTCGTACGAATCAATTGTGCTATGCAGTAATTCAAAAAAGGAAGTAAGACAATATGGAGCGCAACGCCCATCGCTTGACGTTGCATTCACCTGCGAGAGAGATATTGCCCTGAATGGGTAGGTGGTTTATTGATTTCGCTCAAACATTGCCGGGTTTTCCCGGCAATGCGGCCGCTAAAAGGCGATTCTTTACAACCATTTACTGCGATGTAACCACCACGCAACACCACCGATGACAACAACTAACATCAGGCAGAAGAGGCTAAACCCCAGATGCCAGCTGTTTCCCGGGATCCCGCCAAGGTTGACGCCGAACAGGCCGGTTAAAAAGGTGCTGGGCAGAAACACCATCGCCATCAACGACATCGTGTAGGTCCGCCGCGCCAGCGACTCCTGCATAATCTGGGCGATCTCGTCGCTCATGATCGCCGTCCGGGCGATACAGCTGTCGATCTCATCCAGACCGCGCCCCAGCCGCTCAGCGATATCCTGCATCCGCCGCCGCTGATCGTCACTCATCCACGGCAGCCGCTCGCTGGCCAGTCGGGCGTAAACGTCGCGCTGCGGCGCCATATAGCGGCGCATCACAATCAGTTGCTTACGCAGCAGCGCGAGAAAACCCCGCGGTGGCACCTGTTGGTCAAGCAGGTCATCTTCCAGGTCGATAATGCGGTCGTGCAGCTGTTCGATAAACTCGCTGGCATGATCGGTCAGCGCATCGCAGACTTCCACCAGCCAGCTGCCGCCGTCCGTCGGGCCATTGCCCTCCTTCAGGTCACCCAGCACATCGTCCAGCGCCAGCACCTTGCGCTGACGGGTGGAGACGATCAGCCGCTCGTCCATATACAGACGCATCGCCACCAGCTGGTCGGGACGCTCATCGGTACTGCCGTTAATGCAGCGCAGGGTGATCAGCGCCCCGTCGCCGATCCGCGTCACCCGTGGCCGGGTGCTCTCCCCCGCCAGGGCGTCACGCACGTTGTTGGGCAGCAACGGGGTGGCCGCCAGCCAGTCGGCGCTGTCGCTGTGGGTATAATTCAGATGCAGCCAGCAGGGCTTGTCTTTGTCGATAATATCGTTATCGGTGAGCGGCTTCACGCCCCCCTGCCCGTCGAGCACCCACGCGAAGATCGCGTCCGGTATTTGCAACTCCGAGCCTTTAATCGCGTCCACTCAACCTCCGTTAATCCATACCTGTCACATTGCGCGCACTCTCTATAAGGTACGCGAAAGCGCGCTTTTTCGCTTTTTATTGCCCGGTAAGTAGGGCTAATAGCTTCATTAAAAAGCGCTTTCGCCCCGGGTCGCGCTGCACTCCTCATTTAACGTTAAAGCGTAGTGAAATCAAGTTCTTCCCGTTTTGCCGATCTCAATGCGTCTTTTTGCGGTTTATTTTGCCACTCATTGCTGTATTATGCTGTTTATTGCGTTAATTTGCGGAGTCGCTTGCCATGCATAAGCTCGCCAGACAAAAACACATCCTCGACAGGCTGAGTGAAAACGGCCAGCTAAGCATCAGCGAACTGGTCGAAGGGCTCCAGGTCTCCGCCGATACCATTCGCCGGGATCTGAGCGAGCTGGAAAAACAGGGTGTCCTGCAGAAAAGCCACGGCGGCGCCATCGCTCTTAACGTCCCGGCGATGACCCGCCAGGGTCGAAACGCCCTGCTCCCCCAGACCAAGCAGCGCCTGGGTCAGCAGGTCGCCGCGCGCATCCCCCTCGGCTCGACGCTGTTTCTCGACGCCGGAAGCACGGTGCTGGCGGTCGCCGCCCAGCTTAAAGGGCCGATGACCGTGATCACGCCTTCGCTGGATATCGCCCAGCTGTTTAGCGACCGTACCGATATCCAGCTGATCCTGCTTGGCGGCCAGTGGGACAGTGAACAGCGGCTGTTCGCCGGCAGCGCTACGCTGTCGCTGGTCGCCCGCTACCGGGCCGACATCGCCATTCTCGGCGCCTGCGCGCTTCATGCCGGGCTGGGGCTGAGCGCCAGCCAGGAGGCCGATGCTGACGTGAAGCGCGCCATGCTGGCCGCCAGCGCAGAGCACTGGCTGGTGGCAGACCATACCAAAGTCAACCATTGCGAGCCGTGGCTGGTGGCCGGGCTCAGCGATATTCACCATCTTTTTCTTGATCGTCCCTGGGCTGAGCTGGGGGATGACCCCGCCCTCTCTGTACACATTGCTGACGCTTAACCGCGTGGAGAACCTGATGAGTAACAACACAATAAATATCGCCCTGATTGGCTATGGCTTCGTCGGTAAGACCTTCCACGCGCCGCTTATCCGTTCAGTGCCGGGTCTGAATCTGGCGTTCGTCGCCTCGCGCGATGAAGAGAAAGTCAAACGCGACCTGCCGGATGTCACGGTCATCGCTTCCCCGGAGGCAGCGGTTCAGCATCCGGATGTCGATCTGGTGGTCATCGCCTCCCCCAACGCCACCCACGCGCCGCTGGCCCGCCTGGCGCTGAACGCCGGCAAGCATGTGGTGGTGGATAAACCTTTTACCCTCGATATGCAGGAAGCCCGGGAGCTGATCGCCCTGGCTGAGGAGAAACAGCGCCTGCTCTCGGTCTTCCATAACCGCCGCTGGGACAGCGACTACCAGGGGATCCGTCAGGTCATTGAGCAGGGCGCCATCGGCACGGTGAAACACTTCGAGTCGCATTTTGACCGCTTCCGTCCGGAAGTTCGCGTCCGCTGGCGTGAGCAGAACGTCCCGGGCAGTGGTTTATGGTTCGATCTGGGGCCCCACCTGATCGACCAGGCGCTGCAGCTGTTTGGTTTGCCGCAGTCGGTACAAGGCAATATCGCCACCCTGCGCGACGGCGCGGAGATCAACGACTGGGCGCATGTGGTATTAAACTACCCGGCGCATAAAGCGATCCTGCACTGCAGCATGCTGGTCGCGGGCGGCTCCTCGCGCTTCACCGTGCACGGCGATAAAGGCAGCGTGATCAAAGCGCGGGCCGACCAGCAGGAGAGCCAGTTGCTGGCGGGCGTGGAGCCGGGAAGTGCCGGCTGGGGTCAGGATGATGACAAGCTGGTGATCTATGACGCCTCGCTGCAGACCCACTCTCAGGCCACTCCGCAGGGCGATCAGCGCCAGTACTATATGCAGATCCGCGACGCGCTGAACGGTCAGATCGCCAATCCGGTGCCGCCGGTTGAAGCGCTGGCGGTAATGGCCGTTCTGGAAGCGGCGGTGCGCGCTGCAGAAAGCGGCATGGTGCAGACCCTGGACCTGACCGACGACGAGCGCAACGCGCTGCGCTAATCCTGCCTGCTCTCCGGTTATCTGCGCATCCCGCAGGTAACCGGTTCCTCCGTTCCATTTCAGAAAAAATCACTACTCGTCCGCAATATAACCCTCTTTTATCCTGCTTTATAGCGCAAAGCACCGCTGGAAATTTCAGCCAATTGGGAGGAGGATAGAGAGCAGATCGATCGTGATGAGAAAAGGGTTGCTGACGCTGTGGACGCGGCGACCGCATTAATGGACAGGAGAAGCTCATGTACTACACGTTAGGAGATACCACTCTCCATTTTTATCGCTATCAGTGCAAATTTTACGTCGCCCACTGGGACGGGGGTAACGTGATGGACGAGAAATTTAAACCGTTTATCGAACAGATCACTGAGAAGACCGGGCTGGATGCGAAACGCGTCGAGACCGCCGCGCGCGATTATTTTACCAACGTGGATTAACATGCAACCTGGTGTTGTAGGGCGTGGGTGCAGGCTGGCGCGATGAACGCGCATGCTAACCCACGCTTTCGCCGCCAGGTGTTTCTCTCCTGGCGGCTTCCCTTCCCCGTCGGCCTTAAACCGTGGACAGTTTGGCCAGAATGGCGGCGAAGGCATCATTAACGTTATCGCCGGCGAGCAGTTTTTTACGCAACGTGAAGCTTCTGCCGCTGGAACGGATCCGTAGCCGAACTTTCGCATCATTATTCCCGCGCTCAGCCAGCACAACGTCACCTAACGGAATAACGTAGGTATCGGCATAGAGCCCCGGTGTAAATATCATCGACTCGCCGCTCACGCCAATCACCACCCGATTCTGCAGACGATAGCCATTGCACAGCGCAACAATGCCGGCGGCAATAAATACCCCGCCAATACCCATGCCAATCATTAAGATAATAATGCCGGCGATGAGCGCCAGCGCCCCCTGCGGATAAAAACCGGATGCATTAAAGGTTAATAGCTGGTGATTATCGTCGCGGCCCATCGCCCCGGTTGTTGACCGCCATGGGGTAAAACCGGCGTTAATCCGCGTTTGAAAGCTGAACATACAGCCAACCAGAAAGATCATGCTGGCGGGCACCATCACGATACCGCCAATAAATGCCAGCACGATGGCCAGATAAGGATAGCGGCCCGACAACATAATACTGACGGCCTGAACCACCACGGCGATAAACAGAGCGAGCACCAGCCAGGACCACATGCTGTCCGCCCGATGATGAAAGTTCAGCTGTCCTTCATCGAGTAATAAATTTCGCGCGACAAAACAGATAATAATATTGACGAACAGGCCTATCCAGACCAGTTTATGAACATGCTTCATCCCATACTCCATTATGTATTTTACTATTCCATTCGGTGGCATTATAAAATAAACCTGAATGCCGTCGGGATATTACCAAAGCGCCACGCAAGATCAATAAAAAGCATGTTCATGTCATCTATTCCCAGATTAACATGTCCGGTTATCATTTATAGGAATTATAAAATCCACTAGAAGTATTGACGTTATTTTCACGATGAGAATATCACCCTGCCGCCCGGCAGGGTGTTGGCGATTAACCTTCTTTCATCACCACCAGCGCCGGGGCGCTTTTCTTCCGCAGCAGATAGCCTGCGGCGAGGATCAGCAGCCATACCGGGATCAGGCAGACGGAGATGCGGATGTCGGGAGTCAGATACATCACCACGAGGATCCCGGCGAGAAACAGCAGGCACAGCCAGTTAGTCAGGGGATAGCCGAGGCTTTGGAAGGCCGTTACCTTCCCGGCCCGCTGCATAGCGCGACGAAACTTGAGATGGGTGATGCAGATCATCGCCCAGTTAATCACCAGGGCCGCCACCACCAGCGCCATCAGCAGGCCAAACGCTTTACCAGGCATCACATAGTTAATCACCACGCAAAGCGCCGTGGCGACGGCAGATACCGCCAGCGCGGTCAACGGGATCCCCCGGCGGTTAACCCGCAGCAGCGCCCGCGGAGCATTGCCCTGCTGAGCCAGGCCGAACAGCATCCGGCTGTTGCAGTACACACAGCTGTTGTAGACCGACAGCGCGGCGGTGAGCACCACCAGATTGAGAGCGTTGGCCACAATATTGCTGTCAATGGCATGAAAGATCAGCACAAAGGGGCTACCCCCCTCCACGACGTTACGCCAGGGATAGAGTGACAGCAGGACCGCCAGCGAACCCACATAAAACAGCAGAATACGGTAGATCACCTGGTTGGTGGCTTTGGGAATGGTTTTATGCGGTTCGTCGGCTTCCGCCGCGGTGATCCCCACCAGCTCAAGCCCGCCGAAGGAGAACATGATTACCGCCATCGCCATTACTAAGCCCGTGATACCGTTAGGGAAAAATCCCCCGTCCTGCCACAGGTTGGCCACCGTCGCCGCCGGGCCGCCGTGGCCGCTAAATAACAGATAGCTGCCAAAGGCGATCATGCTGATGATGGCGGCCACTTTGACAATCGAGAACCAAAACTCCAGCTCGCCATACACTTTGACATTCGTCAGGTTGATGGCGTTGATCGCCACGAAGAAGATCGCCGCCGACAGCCAGGCGGGTACTTCCGGCCACCAGTACTGAATATAGATCCCCACCGCCGTCAGCTCCGCCATGCTCACCAGCACATACAACACCCAGTAATTCCAGCCGGACATAAACCCGGCGAAAGGCCCCCAGTAGCGGTTGGCGAAATGGCTGAACGACCCCGCCACCGGCTCCTCTACCACCATCTCGCCAAGTTGTCGCATGATGAAGAAGGCGATCGCTCCGGCGATGGCGTAGCCCAGCAGGACCGAGGGGCCTGCCATACGGATCGTCTGCGCGATACCTAAAAACAGTCCGGTGCCGACCGCGCCCCCGAGGGCGATCAACTGGATGTGGCGGTTTTTTAACCCACGTTTTAACTGATGCTCTTGCTGCGTTGTCATCTCTGACCTGCCCCTGTCTGTAAAAAAGTCACCTTCGGCGATAGCAACTTTCAGGCCAGGGCGCAGCATCCCGCCATAAGAGCAAGAGCAATATATTGAATTTTATTAAAATATTATTTATCCGTCTGCTCTGTGGCGTAAGCCATGCGCCGCCACGCCAAACATAACGCGCAATAAACCGCCTGAAATCGCACAGTTCATGAGAAAAATAGCCTCCTCATGCATAAAGCTGACCCGTTTTGGTGCGCCGGCGTCGCCGCCCTGTCGTCAGACTTCACGGCGGGCAAAAAGCTGTTAGGCTGTTAACCACTCTGACGTTCCATTAGTGGCCACCATGTACAACATCGACGACTATGATTTGAAAATTCTCACCCTGCTGCAGGCCAATGGCCGTTTGACCAATCAGGAACTGAGCGATCTCATCGGCCTGTCCGCCTCCCAGTGTTCACGGCGCCGCATCGCCCTTGAACAGGCGCAGCTTATCCTCGGCTATCACGCGCGGCTGGCGCCGGATGCTGCCGGACAGGAAATGCTGGGTCTGATAGAAGTGCGCTTGCTGAATCACACCCCGCAATGCGTGGAGAGCTTTCACCAGATGCTCAGTGAAGTGGACGCCATTCTGGATGCCTGGAAAACCACCGGCGACGCCGATTATCTGCTGCGGGTGACGGTCCCGGACCTGCCCGGTCTGAGCCATTTGATCAGCCATATTCTGGCGCAAAACAAAGGGGTGGCCCATCTGAAAACTGCCGTTGTGCTCAACCGCCTGAAAGAGAACGGCCAGCTGATGCCGGGCACGCCCCCGCTGCGCTGAACCGGAGCACAGTGCCCTGCGTTGGTGCAGACGCGGGGCCAGAAAATGCATGTAAAACGGCGAATTCGCACAACTCACGCATACAGAAACCATGACACGCACGATTCGTGCAATTTTCTCTTCCTGTCAGAACAACAGGTTAGGCTTAACCACGGCTGTTTTTTCCGCAAACGATCGCCCGGGCACGCTCCTCTGGTGCGATTTTTGCAAACAAGCGCTTATCCTTGTTAACGAAAAGATAGTGCTTATTTATGGATAACGTCCTTTCCCCTGAAAAACTGACCCACACCTGGCTGGAGGATGCCCTGGCGCTGCTGTTCGGCACGCTAATGATCTCCTTTGGTATTATCCTGTTTCGTCAGGCCGGTGCCCTGACCGGCGGGACGGCAGGCATGGCCTTTCTGATCCACTACGCCACCCACCTGCCGTTCGGCGTGGTTTTCTTCGCCATTAATCTGCCCTTCTACTGGCTCTCCGTCCGGCGGATGGGCGCCGCCTTCACGCTGAAAACCTTCTGCGCGGTCGGACTGGTGTCCCTGTTCTCTGACCTGCACGGTTACTTTATCCATGTCGATCGCCTGAACCCCTATTACGCCACCCTCTTCGGCAACATCATGGTCGGCATCGGCTTTGTGGTGCTGTTTCGCCATAAAGCGAGCCTCGGCGGCGTTAATATTCTGGCCCTCTATCTGCAGGACAAAAGCGGCATCCGCGCCGGTAAATTCCAGATGGTGGTTGACGCCTGCATCGTCACCGCCTCGCTATGGGTAGTAAGCCTGCCGATGCTGCTGGTCTCTATCCTCGGCGCCGTAGTTTTGAATTCGATTATCGCCATGAACCACCGTCCCGGACGCTACGCGGTGTAATGGCTTCACCTTTGACGGTCATTTCAGGAGTAACCACTGTGTTTCAGAACGTTGACGCCTATGCGGGCGATCCTATCCTGTCGCTGATGGAAGCCTTTCAACAGGATCCCCGGGCAGACAAAGTTAACCTCAGCATCGGGCTGTACTATAACGAGCAGGCCATTATTCCCCAGCTGGAGGCGGTCCGTCAGGCCGCTGACCGGCTGCAGAGTCAGCAGCAAAAGGCCAGCCTTTATCTGCCGATGGAGGGGCTGGCGCCCTATCGCCGTGCGGTCCAGACCCTGCTGTTTGGCGACAATCATCCGGCGTTGCGTGCCGGACGCATCGCCACCATCCAGACGCTGGGGGGCTCCGGCGCGCTGAAGGTGGGCGCTGATTTCCTCAAGCGCTACTTCCCCGACTCCGCGGTCTGGGTCAGCGATCCAACCTGGGAGAACCACGTTGCCATCTTTGCCGGCGCCGGCTTTGAGGTACATACCTATCCCTGGTTCGACAGCGCCACCCGCGGGGTGAATTTCCCCGCTATGCTCGCCGCCCTCCAGCAGTTGCCGCCGCGCAGCATTGTGCTGCTTCACCCTTGCTGCCATAACCCGACGGGGGCCGATCTCACCCGCGAGCAGTGGGATCGCGTGATTGAGGTGCTGATCGGCAGGGAGCTGATCCCATTCCTTGATATCGCCTACCAGGGCTTCGGCCGCGGACTGGACGAGGATGCCTATGCCATTCGCGCCATCGCCAGCGCCGGGCTGACGGCGCTGGTCAGCAACTCGTTTTCCAAGATATTTTCGCTGTATGGCGAGCGGGTTGGCGGCCTGTCAGTGGTCTGCGACAATGCCGATATCGCCGGGCGCGTGCTGGGCCAGCTGAAAGCCACCGTGCGGCGCAACTACTCCAGCCCGCCGGGGTTTGGCGCTCAGGTGGTATCGCAGGTGCTCAACGCTCCCGCGCTGAACGCCTTGTGGCAGGAAGAAGTGGAAGCCATGCGCACCCGCATCAGCGCCATGCGCGTCGCGCTGGTGACGGCCCTGCAGGCCGCCCAGCCGGAGGGTGATTTTTCCTATCTGCTGACCCAGCGCGGCATGTTCAGTTATACCGGCTTTAGCACCCGGCAGGTGGACATCCTGCGTGAAGAGTACGGCATTTACCTGATCGCCAGCGGTCGGGTCTGCGTGGCCGGGCTCAACCACGGTAATATTGCGCGAGTCGCCCATGCCTTTGCCGCGGTCTCCACGCGCTAAGCCGCTGTCCCGCGAACCGCGGTTACCCCGGGGCGGGACGACGGTTATTCGCGACGCAGTCGGCGAGCCAGGCGGGTGCCCAGCGTCTGAATGAGCTGGACAATCACAATCAGCACCAGGGCGGTGGTGAGGGTGGCAAAGGCGTCGAAGCGCTGATAGCCATAGGTGATCGCCAGGTCGCCAATTCCGCCGCCGCCCACCGTTCCTGCCATGGCGGTCGCACCAAGCAGGCCGATGGTCGCCGTGGTAAGGGCCAGAATCAGCGACGCTGCCGCCTCCGGCAGCATAAAATGCCAGACCGTCTGCAGGGGGGTCGCGCCTATCGCATCCGCGGCTTCGAGGATCCCCTCATCCACCTCCAGCAGTGAGCTCTCCACCAGCCGGGCAATGTACGGGGCGACAAAAACGATCAGCGGCACGATGGCCCCCGCGGTGCCGATAGTGGTGCCCACCAGCAGTCGGGTAAAGGGCAGGATCACAATCAGCAAAATGATAAACGGCAGCGAACGCAGCACGTTAATCAGCGGATTCAGCGCCTGATGCACCACCGGGTTGGCCACGATGCCGCCGGGACGGCAAACCACCAGCACAATCCCTAACGGTACGCCGATCAGCGCGCCAAAGCCCAGCGAGACGGCGACCATAATCAGCGTGTCATGCAGCGCCAGCAGAAACTGATCGCCGGTAATGGCGGTATCAATAAGATCAAACATGGGTGATTTTCACTCCTGCATCGGCCAGATGGGTGATGGCGCGGTCGGTTTCGTCAGGCTCGCCGAGGAGTTGCACAATCATAAATCCCAGAATCCGGCCCTGAACTTCAGACATGCTGGCAAACAGGATATTCACCTCGACAGCATACTCGCGGATCAGGTGGTTAATGATCGGCTGCTGCGCCGTCGCGCCGATAAATTCGAGGCGTATAGCCCGGGCGCCGTTATCGCGCTGCAGGAGCGACGCCACCCGCTGCGGCAGACGATCGTGCACCACCGACTGCACGAAACTGGCCGTTACCGGATGCTGCGGCTGGGCAAAGAGGTCGAAAACCGTCCCCTGCTCAACGATACGGCCCGCCTGCATCACCGCCACCTTGTGACAGATTTTCTGGATCACCGACATCTCATGGGTGATCAGTACGATGGTGATGCCATAGCGGCGATTAATCTCCTGCAAGAGCAGTAAGATCTGCACCGTGGTGTGGGGATCGAGCGCCGAGGTGGCTTCATCGCACAGCAGTACCGACGGGTTGGTGGCCAGCGCCCGGGCAATACCGACCCGCTGCTTTTGTCCACCCGACAGCTCATTAGGGTAGCTGTGGATTTTGTCGCTCAGATCGACGAACGCCAGCAGTTCCGCCACCCGCGCCTGGATAAAGGCCTTGTCGCGGCCTTGTAAAATCAGCGGGATGGCGATGTTATGGAAAACGGTTTTCGAATTCAGCAGATTAAAATTCTGAAAGATCATGCCGATATCTTTTTTGATGGCCTGCAGGCGCTGGCCGCTGCAGGCCTGTAGCGGCTCGCCGTTTAACAGCACCTCGCCCTCGCCAGGCGTTTCCAGACGATTAATCAGCCGTAATAAGGTGCTTTTTCCTGCCCCGCTGTAGCCAATAATGCCGAAAATATCGCCTCGTTCAATGCTGAGATTAATATCCTGCAGGGCCAGAACCGGATGTCCTTTCCTGGAAAAGCTTTTACTGACGTGGCGAAACTCTATCATCGCGTTATTCATTTTAAATAATCAGGAAGCAGGTAACCATCATACTGCGGATGGCTGAGAATATATTTTTTGAAATCGGCAGAGTGGTAGCCATCGATAATATCTTTGGCAAACTGCGCCTTCTGATTTTTACCGGCGACGGTCACGACATTAATAAAATGGCTGGTGGCTGCCTCCAGCTTTAATGCCGAGGTCAGGGACATACCGCTGGAGACGGCGAAATTGCCCTGAATCAGGCCATAGTCGACATCCGGCAGAGCGCGAACCTGCTGGGCATTATCCATCTCTTTAAGGACAATTTTGTACGGATTGTCAACGATATTGCGCTGCGAAAAAGTGGCGGGGTCGCTGTCCGGTTTGACCTTCACCCAGCCCAGACTCTGTAACACCAGCACCGCGCGATATTCGTTCGACGGCTGGTTCGGTACCGACACGACGGTCCCTGCCGCCGGCGTCCCCAGGGTGGTCAGTTTACCGCCGTACAGCCCCATCGGCGGCGTGGGGACCTGCACAATGCCCACGTTATCGATCCCCAGCCGCTCATTAATTGCTTTCAGATATACCGGATGCTGCATAATATTCGCTTCGATATCCCCGCGGGCTACCGCGTCATTCACCTGAATACCGTCGCTGAAATCCTTATATTCGATTTTATACCCTTTACTCAATAAATAGGGCGCAACGCCTTTCTCAAATTGTTCTTTGTACGGCCCGGGGTTAAAGCCGACGCGAATAAGATGTTCGTCGGCGGCGGCATAAAAAGAGGTGGCCGACAACAGGGCGAGAGTCATCCCGAGCGCAACTGACTTGTTCATAAGGTATTTTCCTGGAAGGTTGGCGATATTGAGCGATTAAATCACAGCCGACTGTGGGTTGTAAGCCAGAACGCCGGATTTCCTTTTGCTAATTCCTCATTAACTTTTGCTATATCGACATATCCTAAAAACAAGAATCCTTTGCGTTTTTTGTTATTTAGCCAGGCGCAATAAATCCCTTAAAGATGGCTAATTATTCGTGACTTAAACCGGGAATGTTATGCCTGATTTTACTGCTTCGCCGCTGGTGGACGCGCTGGAAGAGAATCTGTTCAGCTTGCTGGAAAAACTGGCCGCGGAGGTCAACACCGAAGCGCTGCCGCTGATCGATCTTTCCAGCGGCAGTCCGGATCAACCCACTCCGCCAGAAGTGATTGACTCGCTGCAGAGCGCCATTCATCGTCGTGAAAACCATGGCTACCCGTCGTTCTGGGGCAAACCGCAGGTCCGCGAGGCGATCGCCCAGTTCTATCGCCGGCAATATGATGTGGAACTCGATCCGCACAGCGAAGTCGCCGTGTTTCAGGGTTCGCATATCGGCATTGGCGGCATCCCGCGGGCGCTGCTCAGCCCCGGTCAATATCTGATCTCCACCGATCCCTGCTATCCGATTTACCGCTCGGCGGCGCTGCAGTCCCAGGCAACGTTTTATGGCCTGCCGCTCAGGGCGGAGAACCATTTCCTGCCGGATTTTAACGACCTCCCCCGGGAGGTGGCTGACAAGGCCGGGCTGGTGGTGCTTAACTACCCGCATAATCCAACCGGCGCCCTCGCCACGCCGGCGCTGTTCGCCAGCGCTCTGCAATTTGCCCGTCGTCACCAGGTGCCGATCCTCCATGATTTTGCCTATGCGGCCATCGGCAGCGCAGCCAGCGATGCGCCGCTGAGCCTCTTCTCCCAGCCCGACGCGAAAGCATGGGGAGTGGAAACCTATACTTTTTCCAAGACCTTTAATATGGCCGGCTGGCGCTTCGGCTTCGCGGTCGGCAACGCCTCGATTATCCGGGCGTTTAAAAAGCTGCACACCCATAGCTACAGCACGGTGTTTGGCGCGATTCAGGATGCGGCGATCGCCGCGCTCAACCTGCCGGCCGAACGGATTGCGCAGCTGACGGCGGTCTATCATCAACGTCGGGAGTGGGTTCTGCGTCGACTGGCTGCGCTGCGCTGGCCGGCGCGTGCCGCACAAGGCACTTTCTTCCTCTGGCTCGGCGTGCCGCCCGGCTACCGTTCGCAGGAGTTTGCCCGCCTGCTGCTGCAGGAAGCGCATATTCTGGTGGCGCCGGGCACTGGTTTTGGCGAAGGGGGTGAAGGGTTTATTCGCATCAGCCTCACGGCAGGCGACGACGCGCTGAGCAACGCGCTGGACCGTCTCGCCCGGCTGGCGCTGTTTTAGTCCGCCGCCGGGGGAAGTGAAAACACGTAACCCAGGCCGCCGGGGGTTACTCCGCTGAGGAGTCCATCACCGACAGCACAATTTTGCCCTGCAGACGACCTTGCACCGCTCGCTCGTGCGCCATCTGCGCCTGCGCAAGGGGGAAAACGCTGTCAATCGCCACCCGGATGACTCCGGCGTCCAGCAGGCCGGCAAGCCGGGCGAGCTGCGCGCCGCTGGAGCGCACCTGGGTGGTCGAGACCGTCACTCCGCGCTGTCGCGCCTCTTCCGCCCCGGCAAAGCCGAGCGGAAAAATCGGGTACAGCGCGCCGCCGCGCCGCAGGGTACGCAGAAAACGGCCGCTGGCCGGCCCGCCCGGGGCATCGATGACCAGATCCAGGTCACGCACCGCCTCCTCAACCGCAGTGGTCGTATAGTCGATAAAAGCATCGGCGCCGAGCTGACGCAAAAAGGCTTCATGGCGGCCCGCGGCGACGGCAATCACCTCGGCGCCCTGCCACTTCGCCAGCTGTACGGCGAAATGACCAACGCCGCCCGCCGCGCCGTTGACCAGGACGCGTTTACCCGCCAGCGGCATTGGCCGATGCGGCCCCGGCTGCAGCGGATTCGCCACCTCATGCCCGGGATCGATCATGAACTGCCAGGCGGTGAGGAGCGACATCGGCACCGCGGCGGCCTGCTGATGGCTCAGGGTTAGGGGTTTGCGGGCCAGGTCGCTGACCGGCACGCTAACGTACTCGGCGTAAGCGCGGCTGCCCCCTGCCGCCCCTTCGGGAAAACGCGCCATGGCGTAGACTTCGTCGCCGACCGCCACCTCCCGGACGTCATCCGCCCGCGCCACCACCATCCCGGAGAGATCGGTCCCGAGGATCAAGGGAAAGCGGACCTCGGGCCGCCATTCCGGGGGCAGCTGTTGATAGCCATCGCGCAGATAGCTGTCCGGTGGGTTCACGCCCACCGCGTGCACCTGCACCAGCACCTCGCCAGCCTGCAACACCGGCAGTGGCGCATCGTCATAGCTCAGGACTTCCGGCCCGCCAAAGGCGTGCTGTTGAACAGCCTTCATCATCTGCGTCGACATCGCTTTCTCCTCATATGGAAATGCGTTATATTTAACGGAGCACTGCTCCGAATATATGGAGCAGTGCTCCGATTGTCAAGGAACGCCAATGAGAGCTGATGCCAGAAAAAATTATGATCTGTTGATCGACGTGGCCCGGGAAGTGTTTGTGGAGCAAGGCGCCGAGGCCTCGCTGCGCGATATCGCCCGCCGGGCGGGCGTCGGAATGGGAACCCTCTACCGCCACTTTCCCAACCGCGACAGCCTGCTGGAAGCCCTGCTCCGCAGCCGCTTTGCGGCGCTAACCGCCCGGGCTGAGTCGCTTCTGCTCGCCGCCGATCCTGCCGCGGCGCTGCTGGAATGGCTGGCCGAGAGCGTGGCGTTTACCCATCAGCATCGCGGGATCATCGCCCCGCTGATGAGCGCCATCGACGATCCTGAGTCCGCCCTGCACAGCGCCTGCGTTGCCCTGCGCGCCGCCGGTACGTCGCTGCTGACCCGCGCGCAGCAGGCCGGCCAGGCACGGCCAGATCTCAGCGGAGACGAACTGTTCGATCTGATTGCCGCGCTTGCCTGGCTGCGGGAGCAGCCCTCCCATGCCCCGCGCGCAGAGCGGATTTTAGCGGTGCTGGCCGACGCGATCCTGACTGCCGCCTAGCGGCGGCCAGCCACCGACGAGACAGCACGCCTCGAGAGTGACCGGTACGCCCGCCTTTAAGGATCAAACGCCCAGCGGGCCCCGCTGGTCAGCGCCCGCTCGAAGGCGGGACGACCGGGGCCTGCCAGCCAGCCGGCGAAGGTGTGCAGCTGCGGGTGCAGCTGGCGCATGGCGTCGAGGTCGGCGTGCCCGGCCAGCCGCCCGTCGTCCACCAGCCCGGTCAGCTTGTGCAGAAAAGGGCTGGCGGCCAGCACCTCATCGGAAAATCGCGAATAGGGGATCGGCCATCCCGCCGCCGCGGAGAATAACGCCTCCAGCTGACGGCCGGTCACGCTGTCGCTGGCGATCTCAAACGTCTTGCCGGCAAACCGCGCTGGCGCGGCAAAAACCGCCGCGACAAGATGGCCGATATCCTCCACCGCCAGCACCTGCATCCTCCCCTCCGGCAGCATAAAAAAATGAAAATGACCTTCATCAAGGCCAAAACCGGGCATCACCAGCAGCTCCATAAAGGTGGCGGGCCGCACGATGGTCGCCGCCAGCGGCAGGCGGCGGATATGCCGTTCAATTTCCGCTTTGGTGTCATAATGCGCTACGCCGGTGGGCGTCTCCCCTGCCGCGCTGCCGGAGCTGTACACCAGATGCTTCACCCCGCACTCGACGGCGAGATCGGCGATGGTTATCCCGTAGCGTACCTCCTGCTCATCGGTCACCGTCCCTCCCGGCGAACTGGGCTGGACGCTGAAGACGCCGTCGACCCCGGCCATTGCCGACCGCATTGCCGCCCGGTCTTCAAAGGTACCCACGACCAGCTCGGCTCCCCGCGCCGCCAGCGCGACGGCCCCGGCGGAGAAAGGATCCCTGACCAGCGCCCGAACCCGCCAGCCGCGGTACAGCAGCGCCCGCGCCACCGAGCCGCCCTGCTGACCGGTCGCGCCAAAAACCAACACGCTTTGCGCATTATTCATCACTGTTCCCCTTATCTGCAGCCTGTTGCCCGGCCTCTCGCCAGCGATAGTCACCTTGCTTATCCTCCTCCAGCCAGCCGCAGGAAGACCCGGCAAAATGCCCGGTGAACCATTGAGCATGATGGCTGGCTCCCCACGCCATCATCTCCCGTCGCGAGGCTTCCGCCTGCCGGGGATCGCCGCAGAACGCTGAGTTCCACTGCGGATGGGCAAACTGGAGCGGGGAATGAAGGAGATCGCCGGAGAAACAGGCGTAATCATCTCCGGCGGCGAGGATCAGCGCGGCATGGTCCGGACTGTGGCCGGGGGTGGGAACAAAGGCGATCCGCCCGCCGACCCGCGGCCGGGCCGCCACATCGACGGTTTCCAGCTGGCCGGCCTCGATCACCGGCAGCAGGCTGTCGAGCCACAGCGCCCGGTAGCGTTCGCTGTTTTTCACCCGCGACAGCTCTTTTGCCGAGCACAGATACCGGGCGTTGGGAAACAGCGGTACCCAGCGATCGTCCTGCCAGACGGTATTCCATCCGACATGGTCGGTATGCAGGTGAGTCAGTAGCACCAGGGTCACGTCCTCCGGGTTCACTCCCGCGGCGCGGAGATTCTCCAGATACGGCGTGTTAAGTTGATGATAGAGTGGATTGCCGCCGCGCTCCCGACCGTTGCCGGTGGCGGTATCGATAACAATCAGATCGTGGGGGGTCTGCACCACCCAGCTGTGGATCGACAGCGCAATCGACTGAATAACGTTGTCCGCCTCCGCTACCGGGAACGCCTGTGGATAGAGCGCCGCCGGCTGCAGGGTAATCTCGCGCTCCGGCACTTTGAAAATCAGGCTATCGCCTGTCTGGTAAGTTTGCATCACACCCTCCGCGCGCATTGCGCTGGTTGATTTATCGGGGTGAGATTCACTATGCTGCCGGGATAACCCACATTCAAATTGATTATCATAATGAAGAAAATCATTGAAAATGATTTTAGTCGTATCGACCTGAATCTGTTGACGGTCTTGATGGTGCTGTACCGCGAAGCGAGCGTCACCCGCACCGCAGAGGTGCTGCATCTTGGCCAGCCGGCCATCAGCGGGGCGCTGAAGCGGCTGCGCGAGATGTTTGACGACCCGCTGTTCGTGCGCAGCGCCAGAGGCATGCTGCCGACGCCGCGGGCGCAAGCGCTGATGACCGACCTGCAGCCGCTGATGGAAAACCTGCATTCGGCGATGTTTGGCGCCGGGGAGTTCGTCCCGGCGCGCGCACAGCAGCTTTTTCGCATCGGCCTCAGCGACTGGAGCGAACACTGGCTGATGCCCCAGCTGTTACCCGGGATGATGCAGGAGGCGCCCGGGGTCTCACTGCAGTCGATAGCCGCCGACCCCTTCCAGGTTCGCCAGCTGCTGGAGGAGGAGCGCATTGATGTCGCGGTGTCTGTCAACAAACAGAGCCGCGGGGAGGTGGTCAGCGAGCCAGTGATGACCATGGGAGTCACCACTCTGTGGTCGCCGCAGCAGATCCCCTGTCGCGGGCCGCTGTCGGTGAGCGACTTTGTCGCCTGGGAACACGTGATGGTGGCCTATCGCGAAACCGGCCACGGTGAAATTGACCGCCAGCTCGCCAGCCAGGGACTCGCGCGGCGCGTGCGCTTTGCCACGCAGAATTTCTCCACCTTTCCCCTGCTGCTGACCACCCTGCCGCTGTTCGCCACCGTCCCGCAGGGGCTGGCGCAGCGCTGGCAGATGCAGTATGCGCTGCGCGCGGACGCTCCGCCGGTAGCGTATCCGGAATTTACGCTGTGCATTTTGCGGCACAAACGCCGGGTGCAGGATCCGGCGCTGAACTGGCTGGTGGCGAAGTTAAAACAGGCCATGCGCGGCCAATAACCGGGCCGATGCCCCGGGATCAGGCCTCGCTGAGCGGGGGTTGCAGAACGCGCCTGCTCCAGTCATAAAACGCGTGCACCGCCGGCGGCAGATAGCGGTTTTGCGGATAGACCAGCGACAAGGGAAGATCAGAAGCGGCCTGCTCCAGACAGGCGACCAGCGCCCCGCTCTGCAGATAAGGTTGCGCCAGATAGCTGGCGACGCGGATCAGGCCCAGCCCCTGAATGCCGGCCTGGATATAGGCATCGGTATCGTCGACCACCAGCGTCTCCTGCATACGGATCGCGCAGTCGCCGTCATCAAGGGAGAAAAGCCAGTCGATGGTCCGCCCGGTACGGTGGTTCAGGTAGCCCACCGCCCGGTGGTGGTGCAGATCGTCGATGCTCTGCGGCCGGCCGTGGGCCGCGAGCCAGGCCGGCGAGGCGAGGACCATCCAGCGGTAGCGGGCCAGAGGACGCGCCACCAGGGTGGTGGAATCTTCGATCCGCCCGGTACGGATCACGCAGTCGAATCCCTCCTGAATAATATCTTCCACGTTGTCGCTTGAGCAGAGGATCAGCTCCAGGTCGGGATACTGCTGCAAAAACTCGCCGATCCTCGGCAGAATGCAGTGGCGGGCAAGGGATTGCGGCATCCCCACTTTGAATCGCCCGGCGGGCTGAGCCGAGCGCCCGGGAAAGGAGGCTTCCATCGCCGCCATCTCGGCCAGCAGCCTTTTACACTCCTCATAATACCGGCGACCCTCCGCCGTCACGCTGAGCTTGCGGGTGGTGCGCTGGAGAAGCTGCGCCCCGAGCCAGGCTTCCAGCTCCTTCACCACCCGCGATACCGTGGAGCGCGGCTGCCCGAGCACCTCCGCCGCACGGGCGAAGCTGTGGGCATCCACAACCGCAACATACAACTGCATGGCATCCAGTCTGTCCATTTCGTACTCCCCCGGCAATTATTATCCCATTATCACGAACAGTCCAACCCGAAATCCTGTTCTTATCGAATGATGCCCGCCCCCCTACACTGAGCCTGTAGCCAGTCAGTACAAGGCTTAACTGAGCAAGGAGTCAAAATGAAAACTGATAATCTTAATCATGAGGAAAAGGTATTGGTGCTGGGAGCGGGACAACTGGGCGCCGCCGTTCTCGATGCGCTGGTGCCTGCGGTGATCCAGCGCCAGGGCACGGTCTCGGTTATCGTCTCGCCGGCGGCCAGGGATGAAGCCGGCCAGCTGCGGTCGGCAAACCATCAGGCGCTGGCCGACGCCGGAGCCACCCTCCTCGCCGTCGACATCGCCGGTAGCGCCATGGAGACGCTGGCCGATCAGTTTCGCGGATTCACCACCGTGATTAACTGCATGGGGTTTGTCGCCGGTCCGGGGACACAGCTGAAAATTACCCGCGCGGTGCTGGCGGCCGGGGTACCCCGCTATTTTCCCTGGCAGTTTGGCGTCAATTACGATGTGGTCGGCAAAGGCAGCGGTCAGCCGGTCTGGGACGAGCAGTACGATGTCCGGACCCTGCTGCGCGCGCAGCGGGCCACGGAGTGGGTCATTGTCTCCACCGGGATGTTTACCAGCTTTCTCTTCGAACCAGACTTCGATGTAGTGAATTTATCCAACCGAACCCTTCACGCCCTTGGCAGCTGGGATACCCAGGTGACCGTCACCTCACCGGCGGATATTGGCCGCCTGACCACGGCGATTTATCTGCATCAGCCGCGGATCGTCAACGAGGTGGTGTTTGTTGCCGGCGAAACAACCTCTTACCGGCAGCTGGCAGATACCGTGGAGCGCGTAACGCAGCAGACGTTCAGCAAAGCCGTCCACACCCTGCCCGCCCTGCTGGAGCAGCTGCGGACAGACCCGGATGACGCCATGCTGCGCTATCGCGCCGCCTTCGCCCGGGGGGATGGCGTGTGGTGGCCGATGGGCGACACCTGGAATGCCCGCCACCAGCTGCCGACCCAGGACATTGCCGGCTGGCTGCAGACCGCGCGCTGATTTTCTCTCACAGGACAGAATGAAGATGAACAAGTTGATTCCACTGATCGTATTGAGTTGTCTGCTGCCCCTGGCGGCAAATGCCAGAACCATCACCGCCACCGGCGATACCCTGGACCATGCGGAGAGTAAAATCCGCCAGCAGGCCGCCCGCGAGGGCGCAACCGCCTATCGCATCACTGAAGCGCGAATGGGCAACAAAGTGCATATCACAGCGACCCTCGTGGACTAAACCACCGGCGCCAGGCTCAGGGATGAGCTGCCGCCTGCCCGCGCGCCAGGTCAGGCGCTCATTTTTTCCCGTCGACGATCGCGGCCCGGCGGCGCGCCGTACAGGCGAGCGTATTCCCGGGTGAACTGCGACACGCTGATATAGCCCACCTCCCCGGCAGCCTGCGCAATGCTCATCCCTTCCGCCAACATCAGGCGGCGGGCGTGGATCAGGCGTAACTGCTTCTGAAATTGCAGCGGCGACAGCGTGGTCATAGCGCGGAAATGACGGTGAAAGACAGAGACGCTCATCCCGGCGGCGTCGGCCAGGGCGTCCACGCTGACTGGCTGCATAAAATCCCGGCGCAGCATCGCCACCGCCCGGCGGATCCGCGCCGAATGGCTGTCTACGGCGCCCAGCGCCCGAATGGCCGGCCCGTGGACACTCTGCAACAGCCAGTAATGCAGCTCCCGCCGCAGACCTTCCCCCAGCACCGCCAGCGCCCCCGGTTGATCAAACAGTCTTGCCAGCCGGTAAGCGGCGTCCGTCACATCGGCATTCATCGGTTCGATACCGACGCGGGGCGCCTCATCCGGCCCTGACGGCCCGGCCTCCTGCAGCTCGCGCAGGATAGCCAGGTCCAGCTCCAGCACCAGCGCGTAATAGGGAAAACGCTGACTGGCCTCGGTGATCTGGCTGGTGGTGGGGACATCCGCGGCAATCACCATCGCCTCGCCCGGGCCATAGTCAAAGCTCGCCAGGCCGGTGGTCACGCTCTTGCGCCCCTGGAGCAGCATGGCCACCAGCGGCCTGGCGATGGCCGCCTGCAGGTCGCCAGGATGCAGGGCCCGCACCAGGGTGATGCCAGGAACCGGGGTAACCGCCACCCCGCTGCTATCGACATGAGCATCGGCAAACCGGCGGCAGAGATCGAACAGGGCGTCGCGCATAAGATCCTTTCAGGCAAGTTTTAAAGCCTGAGTATGCGCTATTTCCCGGGAAAAGGGAGTGAACGGAGAGAAATGGGCAAAAAATAACAAGGATTGGGCAACCCGGCCTGACGCGCGGCCCCTATTGTAGAGCCTCAACATACCAGAGAGGACCGAACATGACTAAGATTGCACTTATTACCGGCGCCAACCGCGGCCTTGGCCGTCAGACTGCACTGGATATCGCCCGCCAGGGTGGGGATGTCATCGTCACCTGCCGCGGCAATCTCGAACAGGCGGAAGCGGTGGTCGCCGACATCCGCGCCCTGGGGCGCAAGGCCATCGCCCTGCCGCTGGATATGGCGCAAACCGCCAGCTTCCCGGCCTTCGCCGACAGCCTCGGCAGCGCGCTGGCCAGCGTCTGGGGGCGGGCCACTTTCGACCACCTGATCAATAACGCAGGGCACGGCGAATTCGCCCCGCTGGCCGAAACGCGCGAAGCGCAGTTCGACGGGCTGTTTAACGTCCACGTTAAGGGGGTATTTTTCCTCGTACAAACCCTGCTGCCGCTGCTGGCAGACGGCGGACGGATCGTTAACTTCTCCTCCGGGCTGACCCGCGTCTCCTATCCTGGCTTCTCCGCTTACGCTGCGGCCAAAGCGGCCGTGGAGATGCTGAGCGTGTACATGGCCCGCGAGCTGGGCGGGCGCGGCATCACCGTCAATACCATCGCTCCCGGGGCTATCGCCACCGATTTTGGCGGCGGGCTGGTGCGGGACGACGCAGGGGTTAACGCGCAGTTTGCCGCCATGACGGCGCTGGGACGGGTGGGCGTTCCTGAGGATATTGGGCCAATGATCGCCAGCCTGCTGCGCGACGATAACCGCTGGGTGACCGCCCAGCGGATCGAGGTGTCGGGCGGACAAACCATCTGACGACTCAGGCTGGCAGGATGCGCTCCAGCGCCAGGCCTGCCAGCCGCACGGTCTCCATAAGACGCGGCAGGCTATCTCCCTCCCGCGCTTTCGCCGACAGGCCAAGCATCAGTGTATCCATATAGTCAGTCACCCGCAGCGCGTCCTGCGGGCGATGACGGGCGATATACTGCTGGATTTTGGCTCTCGCCGCAGCATGCCATTCGCCTGCCGCCCCCCGGGCATCAGCATCCTGACAATGTACCCCCTCCAGCACCAGGCAGCCAGCGGCGGCCGGATCGGCCACATAGCGGCGAGCCGCCTCCTGCAGCACGGCGATGAGCGATGCCGCCACCGGCTGGTCGTCTCGCAGCAGGGCGTCGATGGGAATGGCCCCGGTCTGGCTGTAGCGCTGCAGGACGCGGGTATACAGCCCGAGCTTGCTGCCGAAAGCGGCATAAAAGCTCGGGGGGTTGATGCCGAAAGCCTGGGTCAGATCGGCCACGCTCACCGCGTCGTAGCCTCGCGCGTGGAAGAGGCGCTGTGCCGTTGCAATGGCCTGTTCCGCATCAAACTGGCGGGGACGTCCCGGAGTACGCCCTGGTTTTGTAGTGGTCACTATATTAATCCTTGACAGCCTGTTTTGCCGCAGCATATTGTAATCGTCACTACAATATCATGAGGTGCGGGACATGACAGCGTTTCACAACAAATCAGTGCTGGTTTTAGGTGGGAGTCGGGGAATTGGCGCGGCGATTGTCAGGCGTTTTGTCGCCGATGGCGCATCGGTGGTGTTTAGCTATTCCGGTTCGCCGGAAGCGGCCGAGCGGCTGGCGGCGGAGACCGGCAGCACGGCGGTGCAGGCGGATAGCGCCGATCGTGATGCGGTGATAAGCCTGGTCCGTGACAGCGGCCCGCTGGATGTGTTAGTGGTCAATGCCGGGATCGCGATTTTCGGCGATGCCCTCGAGCAGGACAGCGATGCCATCGATCGCCTGTTCCGCATCAATATTCATGCCCCCTACCATGCCTCCGTGGAAGCGGCGCGCCGCATGCCGGAAGGCGGGCGCATTATTGTCATCGGTTCGGTCAATGGCGATCGCATGCCGGTGCCGGGAATGGCGGCCTATGCGGTCAGCAAATCGGCCCTGCAGGGGCTGGCGCGCGGCCTGGCGCGTGATTTTGGCCCGCGCGGCATCACGGTCAACGTCGTCCAGCCCGGCCCTGTTGATACCGACGCCAACCCGGAGAACGGTCCGATGAAAGAGCTGATGCACAGCTTTATGGCCATTAAGCGCCATGGCCGCCCGGAAGAGGTGGCGGGAATGGTGGCGTGGCTGGCCGGTCCGGAGGCGTCATTTGTCACGGGCGCCATGCACACCATCGACGGCGCGTTTGGCGCCTGATATCCCCGGGCGGCGATGCGCGCTTTGCACCGCCGCCGCGGGAACGTCATCGCCTGTCAGGGATTGTCAGGCCAGGCTGTCGACCGCCATAAAAAAGCGATCTTCGGTAAGCATAAGCCGCGCTTGCGGGGACTGGTGCGCCTTGCGAATCATCCAGCCATCCTCCGGGGCCAGGCTAAGATAAAACACCTCCCGGGAGCCCGTACCGCCGGGTGTCTCGAAACTCAGCGTCACGATCCCCTTTTCCACGCCATCCAACAGCTGCTGCGGCACGATATTGACGCTGCGCTCGCCGTTTTGCAGACGAATGGCCGGGATATCGTAGCGGCAGATGCCGCTGTTGAGGCTGTAGCCAAGGGTACTCAGATCGTGGAGGTGGCGGGTCGACATCACCACCTCGATACCCGTTCCGTCAAACCACTGACTTATCTGCTGAGCCAGCGCCGCCATTTGCTGGCGAAACCTGGCGATATCCGCGGCGACCGACCCGTCGAGGGCCGCTGTCCGCCGCGGATTTTGCTGTTGCTGCAGTTTCTTAAAAAAACGTTCCCTCGCTGTCACGTTATCTCCCTGTGCTGTGATGAAACCGGTTGGGCTGGATGAAGATGGTTATCGCCCGTTCGCTGGTTACGAAGATTGAGGGCGAACTGGCGCGATGGCCCCGCCGCAAATGTTTGTTTTCGACGTTACTTCGCCGCTTCAGGCCTGAGCCGTAGCTGGTTGCGTTCGGCGGTGAAAATGCGCGGCTTGTCCGGATCCAATTCCTCACGCCCCAGCACCTGCTTCCAGGTATTTCTTTCGGTGTCCGGATGGCGGAACAGGCCGACAACCGCCACGAACGTCGCCTCCGCTTCCAGCGGCACATTCAGACTGGCATCCCCTCCGGGACCGATCATCACATCGCGACTGGCGAGGAGATCGGCGGCGAGCAGAATATCCCCCTCCTCCAGCAGCTGCTGGTAAACCAGCCGGTCAAAGGTCTGGCGATCTTTAAGCTGATAGATGCGCACCACAACCGGTTCAGAGAGCGAGTGATTCTCTCTGGCATCGGTGTTGAGCGCTTCGCGCGCGGTAAAGTCCAGATGCAGCGTAGTAATTTTCTTATAAAAAACGGCGTTGAAGGCATTTTTGGTCCCCTCCGAGACGCGCTGGGTGAGCCCGCACCCGCTCAGACAAAGCGCAAGCAGGGGCAGCAGGCAGGCGGTTTTAGTCAAACTTGTACGTAACACGTCGGTTTCCTTGTAGAAAGGTGGCAGGCTGCAGGCCCGTATAGGTACCCAGCTCGGTGGTAAAGGTCTGAGGAATATCGTCCTCACTCTCGCCCTCACCCACGCCCAGCACGCCGTTCATACCGAGCCAGAACGGCTCGTCCCCCAGCGGCGGGACAGCCAGCAGTCGGGTCGGCGCGGTCAGGGTGATGTCGGCCCGGAATCGCCAGCCTAGGTATACCCGCAGCAGGATGAGAAAGTCCCGAAACAGCGGGCCGTCAGGCTTCCAGCCCTGCGCCTCCGCGGGATTGTCGGTGGTAAGGGCGACGAGGAGCTGGCTGCTGGCATCCATCGCTTCGTCACCCAGCGGCATATTGCCGTCCAGTAAGAAGTCGTCATCGCCGTAAAACCCCAGCGGCTGACTGATCGCCACCGGACGCAGGCTGTACGGGCTCACCCTGACGGTGGTCTCCGGGGCCAGCAGGGTGACCAGCGCCTGGATCCCCTGCTGGGTTTTGCCAGGCTGCCGCAGCACGCCAGTTAGCGCCAGAAAGCGCGACGCCGGCGAAGCGATATGCTGCGTCGTGCCGGGGATGCCCAACCCCGCCAGGCCCAGCAGCGACTGCGAGAGACGATCGGTGCCGCCAGGCTCAAAAGTGGCGGGCCAGGAGTATTTCCGCCAGATGCGGTAAAACTGCGTCATGATCCGGTGGCTGAAGATATCCAGTAAGCCCTGCAGCGCTTCATGCCCTTCCCTGCGCTGGGCGATATCATCGAGATATGCCGTCGGGAGCGGCGAATCGACACCGTACAACCCCATAAAGGTGGTGCGAATGACCGGCGGCCCGCAGTCATCGGCCTCATCGTATTCCACGGCTCTGAGTTCGCTGGCCGGGAATCCCATCCCCGGATGCGGGTAAAAACGCACCGGATCGTCAGCCGGATGGCTGGTCGCCCCCATCAGCGGTTGGCCAGGACGCCGTTTTTCCAGAAGCTGGCAGAAGCGGTAAAAATTGATCCGCGGCAGGTCGGCCTCCAGCCGCGGGTTCAGCCGGGAATGCGTCGGCTGTGCTTCTCTTCCCATTCCAGTCGTTCTCCGGTTGGTTGCAGAATGATAATCAGGCGGTTGAACAAATAGATGTCGGTGTAGAGCGCGAAGAAGCGGCTAAGCATCTCGCCAAACAGGCATATGTCGCCTCGTCCGGCAAAGCCGTGACTGTCGAGGGTGACTTCAATCTGCACGCCGCGCACCAGATGGCCCTGAGCAAAGCGCTCTGTCGCGCGGTGATTCACGTCGAGGATGGCTTCCAGACGCCGACGATTCATCTCGCTGTCGGTCCATTCATACAGCGCCAGGGTGCCGCGCAGGACTTCAGCGTTGTCCATCAGGGAAAGAAAACTGCTGCCCAGATGGCTCAGCACCCGCCAGTGAAAGCGGTCCTGGGCCGGGGGATAGCACGGCAGCGTTGGTGCGCAGAGGTTACGCACCGCGACGCTGGCGGAAGTGGTTTTCATCACCGTATCGAGTACGGTGCTCTGCAGCGCGCGACGCGGCAGTTGGCCGTTAGTTCCGGTGAGGGTCAGCGACAGGCTTTCATCTTCCGGTACGGTATGATTGTCAAAGGCTTCCCCGCCGACGATAAGCCAGGTGTTGTACAGCCCGGAGGGGCCACGGCGCACCCGGGTATGATAGTAATAGTCCGCCGCGTCATGACGCATCATGCCGCCTTTGTGGCGAAAACTTGAGAACGGCGCGTAAACCTGCTGGTGCGAGGAGATCACGGAATCGACGGTGTAAATTTCGGTGTGGCCGTCCTGCACGCGCATCGGGCGCAGCGGGTATTCGGTCTGCAGGGAATTGATGGTCAGCGGATCGGACTCCAGCGGAAACAGGTTGATCACTGGCACGCAGTGCAGGCGCAGCTGCTTTTCGCTGAAGCGGAAGTCATGTTCCCAGCGTTCCGCCAGCACGACGTCGATTTCAAACCACGCCAGTTCGGCCGGAAAAGCCACCGTCTCCAGCCCGCGCAGATCGATGAACATGAACTTTTCGCGGAAGGTAAAATACTCCAGCAGCAGCTGGTAACCGCGAAAACTGCGGCCATCTTCAGGCCAGAGGCTGTCCTCCTCGCCAAATCCCAGCGCGCTGAAATACCCGTCCAGCGGCCTTCTGTCCACCTCATCGGACATGCGCAGCCACATCCGGGCCACATTGAGGGTAAAGGCCTCGTGCATGGCGCAGGCCAGCGGCGCATCGGCGTTACAGTAGAGCGGGATATGACTGAGATCGACCCGGCTCCAGTCCGTCAGCTGGCTGCAGTTAAAGCGCAGCGTGATCACCGACCGGCCATCCGTATCGGTGGCCAGCCGGGCTAGCTCAAGGGATAACGGCTGTAGAGCGATCGCTTTGGTGGTGGTGTACCGGCAGCGCGTGCCCTTTTCACCGATCGGCCGGGAAAGCACTTCAAAGCCTTTGACCATCGTCATCGGCTCTTTCATTTCCGGCCAGTCGGGGGTGAATTCCACGACCGACATCGAGGGAATGGTACGTAAATAATGTGGCCACAGCAGACTGACCACGCCTTCGGTCAGCTCAGGCAGATCGTCATCGAGTTTCTCGCGCATGCGGCCCATCAGGAAGGCAAAACCTTCAAACAGACGCTCGACAAAGGGGTCGCGGGCGCCCGCTTTGTCGAGATTGAGCATTGCCGCCTGCTCAGGATGAGCACGGGCAAACTCTTCACCCGCTTCCAGCAGGTAGCGCATTTCAGCGTCGTAATAACGCTGGGTTAAATCGTCCATAAATCACCAGAATGAGTAATAGCTTTCAGATATGCAGAAAACCGCAGGTGCAGGGAGTGCAATGTGAATGATGCGTGAATTATGCGCACAGCACCGCAGCGCGAGCGGGATCCAGAGCGATAAGCCCGGCAAGCAATGACTCCATTTCTGGCAGCAAGCGATTTTTTTCTGCCTCACTGCGCCCGGCCTTGCCTCTGAGCAGCCGGAGTCGACGGGCTTTGACCTCAAAGATAAGCTCCGGCTTCCATTGTTCGAGCGTCATTTCCCGGGCGCGGCTGTCGAGTTCCGCCAGCAGATGCAGCGCCATTTCATTTTTTCCGTACTGCTCGCTGACCCGCGCCATCAGTAAGCGCATCAGCCACCGATTGCGGCTGGTGGTATAGCCCGGCTGCGCCTGTAACCAGTTCAGCGCCGACTCAATACCTTCATCGTCCGCGCGGGTGAGCACTTCTGGCTCCAGCGACAGCACCTCATCAGCGCTGGTCGCCGCCATTACCGGTTCATCTTGCCATCCGGCCATCTCATCCAGAACACGCTCGTTAAGCCAGTTGAGCGTTACTTCATCGGCGAATGGCGTACCATCGTTAAACGCCAGGGTTTCCAGCCCCGGCAGACGAGCCAGTAGCCCTTTCATATCCCGGCACAGGATATCGGCACGTACACTGTCAGCATCCAGTTTCAGCAGCGCCTGCCAGGCGTACCACTGCACATCCAGCCACAGATGGTTGACGCCTTGCGCCAACAGCGTGTCCGTATGCTCCAGCAGTTCCGACCAGCTTTTCTGTAAATACAACCGTTTAAGATGGGCTTTACTCTCAGGCTTGGGAGGCAATAGCCGGGTCCGGCCGGAGGCATCCAGCGGCGGTAACTCCGTTAACGTATCCCAACGCACACTCTTCATCAGATGATGACCTGCCAGCCATCCGCCGGGACACTCGCGCAGATATTTCGCCAGCACCTTAGCCTGATCGAGCAAATCACGACCTGACGTGACGGTATACATTACCGGCGCGGTGTCCGCATGTTGGGGTAGCAGATCGTGTTCTTCGCGGCTGGTCTGCGGCACCAGACTGTGGGCTCCGCCGCTTTGAACCAGGCGGTTCTCCAGTATCTGATATAGCCCGGAAAGATCGGGGCGAGATGCTTCAGCCAATCCGGCAAAAGTGGCTTCCGCCAGCAATAACGCCCCGATAATGACCTGCATAGTGGTCATGTCGACTTCCGGATAAAGAGACAGACTGTCCGACATCCGGCGACTGCCAAGCCATTCCAGCGCCGATTTACAGCTACGTTCACGCTGGGGATGGAGCATAGCCCCAAACCGCTCAAGCATTGCCGCCAGCAGCGTAACGCCCTCCGCCAGACCGCTCTCGCCATCCCGCTGCAGACGCGCCCACACGTAAAAGGTGATCACGCGCAGATCCTTGCAGGTCTGAGTCAGCAGTTTTTCTGCCAGCTGGCAAATCAGTTCGGTATCGACACCGGAGATCTTATTGACCTCCTCGCGGATACGCTGAAAATCATCGTCATAGCCCGGATCGCTCCCGGTGGGCTGGCTATCACTGATCGGCGCAAGCCAGGACTGCCACTGCGCCTGACGTGACCGGGCCTGCTGGCGCAGTACGCTTTCATCCAACTGACTGGCGGCAACCAAATTTTGTAAAATACTCATAATTCCATCTCATCCATGTCACTATTCCCTACCCCCGTCGTCAGGGCCTGTGCGCTCTCAGCAGCATCGACAGTGAAAATCTTATCCGGCAGGGTCAATCCGCGCAGCGCCAGAAGCACCAGCGGGCCGCTCCCAAGCTGGGAGCGCAATACCCACTGCAGGGTGCGGCCATCCGGAGCGGTGAAGCTCATCATCCACTGGCTGCGTTCGAGTTGCTGGCGTTTACCCTGCTCCAGCCAGCGAATAAAGCCCCAGGTACCGCTGTAGTCACCAAACAGACGCGTGCCCGCATTGACGGTGGTCCAGGTCAGCAGAGTGCCGGGTTTATACGTCTCCCCCGGCCAGCGGAAAGTCTGCCAGTCGGCCATTTGATTGAAATAGCGCAGCTTTTGGCCGTCTATCGTCAACTGTGTCTCGACAACCTCCGGGGCAGGCCTGGCCTGTAACTCAAAGCTGATCCCCTGGCTGCCGTCGGTAAAAAGAATGTCGGACAGCTGGCTTAGCTGGTTGATGGCGCGCAGAAAGGCCGGATTAAAGACCAGGCCGTGACTGTTGACCTTATCCGGCACCCACTGACTGCCTTCTTTATGCAGGACACCGTTCAGCTCCGTCGTGAGAAAACGTTCGATCCGCCCGCTGTCCTTGCGCACAAACTCAGCCAGCATCGGCAGCGAGGCGTCACTTTTGCTGGCGGCAAACGGAAAGCGTCCGTCAAAGGCGGTGTGCCAGTTGGCGACCACCGATCGGCGCCATTTGTCATTCAGACTGGCCGCCGACGGCAGAAGCACGGTTTCCCAGGCCTGAGTCAGCGGCTGCACAAACAGAGTATTACCGAAGCCACTCCACTCTTCGCCAAGGCTTGCCGAAATCAGGCTGCCGTACTGTTGCGTGTCGGTCAGGTCGACGCTTTTCCCCTGGAAGACGGTCTGCGCCAGGGTCTGCATCATCTCCTGCGGATCGGAGGCATTCGCAACCTGCTGCAGGCGCAGGCGCACGCGGGTGATACGGGTCAGATAGGTTTGCAGGCTCAGGGTGCTATCGGCCGACATGACGTTGCTGCCCGTGTTTTTCCCCATCAGCTGGAGCAGTGGGCCGAACGTGTCATCCAGAGGCCCCTGCGGGCCGGTTGCCGACTGGTCGATGACCGGCTTGTCTTTCCCGCCCACCAGGTCTTTGGCCGATTTAATAAGGCTGTCCGACAGCCCCTCCCTTTGTTGCCCCGCCTGCCCCTGCCAGGCAAGGGTATTCATCAGGGCAATCAGCGGCGACTGGCGGACATCGCTTATTAGCGTGAGCTGGTCGGTAACATCGGCGATATTGGTCGTCGGGTTGAGCCGCAGACTGTTGAGAAAATTCAGCCAGCTGCCAGCGAAATCGGTGAAGTAGCGTCGGGTCAGACGCGCTTTCAGCGCCTCCGGCGACAGGTCTGTCGACATCGTTTTGCGCGAATCGCTCAGCACCCAGTCGATTTCCTCCCGGCGCGAGCTGGCTGCCTTATCAATGGCCTGCTGAATGCCGCCTTCCCATGCCTGGCGGGTAAACATCCCCGGGACCACTTCATCGGTGGTAAACAGGCGGCGCGCGTCGGTGCCACTGGTCATGTCTTCCAGCGACACATCGGCAAAATTACGACGCACGGATTTGAGCATGTTCTCATATAAGGTGCTTTCGGCATTGCGGCGACCTAGCTGCTGCAACAGAACCTGACGGCTCTGACTCACCCGTTGCGCATCCGGGATGATCTTCCACTCTGGCCGCTCGGGCAGCAGGGAGAGATAAAAGGCCCACAAATCCGGCGCCAGACTTTGCCACAGACCGGTCGAGATCCCCATTCGCGTCGGCTGGACCGCTTTCATGGTCTGCGCGAAAAATGCGCCATCGGCTTTATCCGGACGAGCCATCATCAGCCAGGCTTTCAGCTGGTCATAGCCTGGTTTCGCCAGCTGGGCTCGTTGGTCGCTATTGGGGGCGGAGTTGACCAGCGCGCTGAGCGCCTGCTGCAACGCGGCATTGGCCGGGTCACGTATCAGGCGATGATTTGCCACACCGTACCAGGGCAGGACGGCGTTTAATAGCTGCTGATGATGGTCCAGACCAAAGCGCCGATACCAGGGAGCGCCCTTCTGCCCATCGTGCACGAGACGGCCGGCCTCATTGCGCAGGGCATGGAGGGCCGTCAGTTGATAGTCAGAAACAGAGGGGTGGGCCACCAGGTCGCGGGCTTTTCCCGCGACTGTAGCAATCTGGCTGTAATTAAGGGCAAATGAGAGCAGCAGTCCCGCTGCCCACAGGCCGAGGATGGCCAGCAGACCGCACGCCAGGCCCCGCTCCCATGCCATTCCCACGTGATGCCCGCGTAAACGGCGGCAGTCATCGACGATCCCCTGCCAGGTCGCGGGCAGCGTCAGGAGATGAGGCTGGTTCGCAGGCAGGGCATCAGCTTCCTGATACGGATCTACGGTACGAGGCTCTGGCAGGCTAAACATCAGGCCACGCAGCGCAAGCCGCTGCCGCGAGGCGGTCAGCCACGGCGCCAGCTGCCAGCGCCATTGCGCGATCCCCCCGTCGATAAGCCGCTGCCCCAGACGCAGCAGAAAGTCGTGGCGGGTATCTGCTGCGATCTGGCGCATCCCCTGCTCCCGCAGCGTGGGCAACATCTGCGCAAGCTGACGGGCGACATCGTCCTCGGTAGCGCGTAACGGGAAGCTAACACCTACCGCCTGCACCGCGCGGTCAGCCTGCGGCCACTCACTGTCGCACAGTTTCCACAGCCAGACCGGGGCGGCATAGCGCAGCAGTTCGCTGATTTTTTCCAGCCCACGCAGATCGCTCTCGCTTATCTGCGGCGTCAGGGTCAGAGACGACGGCATCACCCGCACAATCCCGTCCAGAGGACGGCCGCGGCGCAGCTTGCGCAGCGCGGCGTATTGCTGGTTATCGGGTTCGGAGAGCAGACTGCCGCCGTAAATCAGAACGGTACACTGGCCCTCCAGCCAGCGCTGCTGACGCAGACCAGGCACCAGTTGTTCGATTGCTGCATCGTCCCCGGTGACTAAAATCAGGCGGACTTTGCGGCGCCAAAAGAAACTATAGCGGTGCTGAAGATATTTTTTTAATTCATTGTTGTTCTCTGCCGTCGCATAATACATCTCGTTGACATAGTTCTCATCATCAGGGGTAAATGGTGTTTCAATATGCCTCTCAAATAAGACGAACTGAGCTGTTACGCAGGAAATGCAAGATATTCCTATAATCGCGCCTATCTTTAACCAGGTGGAATATCCCTCAATAATAGCAGGGATTTTATTTATCTGAGAAATTAATAAAACAATCAGGAGTAAGATAACCAAAATCAGGAGACCAAAACCTACCAATCGTATATTTTTTCTCATTCCAACCTTTCCTTTTTGGGCTCTCTGACAGCCTTAACAAAACGAGGATACAGCAGTTTTGAAATTACATTGCGCGTAAGAATGACTATAAAAGAAAAAGATACTACAAGAAGAAATGAAAATATCACCATGCCAGACCAGGAAAATGCAATCGAGGGTGAGTAATTTGCTATCAAACCGAAAATACTAACACTAAACAACAACGCCATCATAACAGTTCCAGCAGGAAATGGGGATAAATAAAATTCTCTTAATTGGGGAGAAATCACCGGACAACTCTTTCCTATTGTCACAGCCCAACCCTCATTTTCATTTTCGCACAAAAATAAATGTGTTGCTGGGCCATAACGTGTCATTTCGCAAGCTGACGCAATCATCAACCATCCAGCAAGCCTTTTATAAACGCCAAATTCCTTGTCAAAATCAATTACTCCCCCAACTCCGATATTATCAATCAGTGGTAATGGTAGTGTATTTAAAACTCTACCCAATTCTTGTCGGACCGTAATGTTTAATCCACTATGCCAGACTAAATATCTTTGATCTGATGGTTGTTGCCCCATATCACGCCACTCAATTAATTCATTCTCCATGGCATCACCACGAAGGGGCATTGCATGGAAAATTTTGGGGATAAAATTATATTCACCTTGCTTAACTAAAGATGATCGTTTAAGCAGTAAAACGCTTGCAAACTCTGGTAATGACTCATTAGGCTGCCGATAATGCATCGCCAGCACCAGAATGTTGCCGCATGTAGTAGATACACACTGGTTCCAGTCTTTAAAGGCGAACTCTTTCGGGAGCACCAATGTATAAGGTAAACCAGAGAGTTTTTCGCTATCCCAGAGTCGTCGAAATGCCCGCTGTTCCGCTTCTTTTTCGCTAGAGGAGGTAAGTAACATCACCGTTAAATTACCCGAATGCTTATCAAGAAGCCTCTGTGGCATACTGACAAACAGTAATCGACATAGTTGTTCAAAACGCGAAATACCCGGCGTTAGTGGCTCGCCAGGAAGCAGTGTCAGCGGCGGTTTTTCATCAATGCTTTCCGACGATACACCAGCGATTTTAGGGAGCAATTGAGAGTTGGCTGGTATTATACAATGGAAGCTTACAAAGTGGTGCTTGTGTGCTCTTCTGAACCACAGAAGATTCGTATTATGTCTCCAGGAATTCCAACGCCATACAGCAAAAGCTTGAACCTCCCACCAGAACGTGTAGAAGGTGACTACAGTAAAACATCCGATAGTAGTTTGTAGTATCATTGGCAGCCAATAACCGCTACTAAAAGAAAGAAATCTATTTTCCGGAGAGTCCAACACTGCAATAATTAGCGACAGAACAAAACCTAATAAAACAATCAAGAGGCATAACCAAGGCGACCACTGTTGGGCGCTGTTTTTCTTTGGAATAACCGGTAGAGACCATCCCATTATCCGATCTCCATATCCTGTAAACTGGCAATAACCACAGCTCCGCACTGTGTTTTACAATGATGGATAACAACTCCACGGCCGTTTTCTTCATAGGCAGAAAAATCACACTCAATGATGTTATTTGTACCATGATACGGGCAGGATACAGTATCGTTCAGGAGGGCGACATTTTTTTCCGATATTTCAAAACTGGACGAGGCTGAAGTTACTCTACCACCATGTGAAGTAGCATCCCCTATTACAACGATATATTTACCCACTTGCCATTCCTTTGGTTAAAACTAAGACCTTGAATATATATTTTGATATTCATCACGTATATTAAACCGAATGGTTTATTAACACTTATTTATGCCTTATTGACAGACCTGTACATGGGTAATTTATATTTCTCCTTATTAAATTTATCAGTAACAGTTTCACGACTAATTATATCAGGCTCAGGCACATTGTCAGGTATTCCAGTGAAGAGATACGGATCCTCCCCCTGCGTCCAGTCAGCTTTTCGCCGTAAATCAGCCATAAATTCTTTATCCCAGGTTGCATCACAGTATCCAATGGGTAAGTCATATGCGACCACCTTAGACATAAAATCAGCACGCATTGGCAGAGTGCTGTGATCCGTGGGCTGAGAAACATAGGTCCTCAGGCGAAGATCCTTTTCTTCAAATGTCTCCTTACGTGTTACGGGAACCATTCTTGGTTCGGATTCAGTACCCGTATTTTTAAAACCAGTCACAATATCCTGATTGGGGTAAAGATTGATATAGTTGTCATAGGTATTGTCGTTTTTACTTTTTTTGTCCGGGTTAATTTCACCCCAGCCATCTATCTCTCTATCGTCATGCTCCGCTCCAACGCGTGATTCGTCAAAATCAGCTAATTTTGCAGCCTCTATAGGTTCAGGCACCATTTCCGCATTAATAAAAACTGTTTGCCATTCCGGAGGGTCGGGATAGGTGAAACTACTGCTTTGATATTTATCGCCTTTGTCGTCCCAGAATGGTTTTCCATCCGGCAATTTTGCAAACGGTGTAACGGGATTAGGAGTTTCGCCACATGGAGTACTGCGCGCCAGCATACGCTGAAATAAATATCCCTGATGCTTTTTCAGCAGTGGATGGGGCTGCCCCTGTGAATCATTAGGTAATCCCTGCCAGCCAATTGAGCGTAGCGGGCGTGACCCCATAACACGATCATGAGGGCAGAAGTAGATGTAAGTGCGCCCGTGATTATCTCGCTCAGCAAGACCATCTCCATTTTCCCCAACAAGTGCAACATCAGGTCGCCAGTTCTTTTTATCTGCCGTCTGTCCGACACAAAGCCCTTCATAGCCAAGAGATGACAAATGATTTCTTCTGCAGGCCACCTTGTCAATGATGGCAGATAGCGTATTCTGCCGTCCTTCTGGCGAAATACACTCATCTACCGGAAGTGACGCGCCATTAAGGTCGTTGTGATCCAATGCGTAGGGTGAGTTAAGTAAAAATAATGCATCAGGTGCGTTCTTAGCTATCGCTACCGCTGCCATTGCAATCATTGTACCCTGGCTGTGAGAAATAATAGTGACTGTATCTTTAGGATATTTATTACGGATACTGTCAACCATGTCTGCAAGGCGTTTGGCTGCATGGGCATAGTATTTTCGCGGTGGCGCATTGGTTAACAGGCGATCCTTATCCTCATTAAGCCACTGAACTTTGACTCCACCGACTCTCTCTTTGAACCCTTTTTCACTCCATAAAGAATGCAAATTGTTTGTACCGTTCTGGAATGGCCCGCCGCCCCAGAAAAATGGACCCTGTGCCATAATATTGGCATAGGGTATATTTTCCCTTTTTAGTTGATGATAATCAACACCTTTCTCATTAGCTAAAGGTATGATGTATCTATCTTCATTACCTTTAGACGAAGCATACCCCCAGTAAAAACGAATTACGGGAGATTTATTTATATTAACATCAGGTAAATCCCTGGGCATTAGAGGCATAGCATCTATTTTATCGTCAAAAAGATATTTATTGGTTTCCAGTTCATGTGATGTTCCGGTTAACCCAAGTCTTTTATTCAGACCTTCACAAAGTTTTTTCTCCGCAACTGAAAACCACTCTCCTGTCGAGTTAACACCGTGTACAAGTATAATAATACCAGGCAAATGAGGTGGTAAGTCACACCCACCTCTGACCTGGCAGTTTTTATGAGAAGGAAAGGAGTCCCAGGACGGACTCCCATTATCATCAAACTTACATTCAAGTTCACGGATAGGCTCAGTTTTATTGCTCATTTTTTACCACTTCCTTTTTTCCACTTGTGACAAACGTATACGTGATGGTTTTAGCCCCAACATTTCTATTACATGTATATTTAGAATCAATACTTTGTGTTGAAATTTCAGGGAATTTAACTCTACTACCATAGATTTTATCTTCAATTTCCATTCGAATTTCTGATAATTTATCTACCATTAAATTACTTTCATGACGTGTTTTCGGTGGCGTTAAGGTTCTAATATAGTCAAGTATGCGAAAATCTGGCCCATACTCATTTGCGTAAGGTATTTTTTTTCTTATCAACTCCTCCTTCACTAACCCGGCAATTTCATTTTGCCAGTCATCATAAATACTTATTAAAGCCCCATCAGAAAACCTTAATTTATTGACTGAATAAAGATCGCGAAGACCTATAGGGTGAGAATACACACTCTCTTTTTGAGACTCATCTCTTAAATAAACCCCATCATTAGCCACTACCACTTTGAGCTTACTAAAGCGCTCAGGTGTGCTGTATTCCGCCGCTACAATTTTATATATAAAGGTTCTACCATAATCCGCTGAAAAAAAGAAAAAAACTGGACACCCTTGCGCTGATCTTCCGCTACCGCAATACTGTCTAGTTGATGCACCAGGGAACGCCAGATAACCATTATTCGCGCCATTAATAACAGTTCCTTTATAAGCCGCAAAATAATTACCACGGCGATACGAGAAATCATAAAATTCGTGTTCCCATCCCAATTGAGTTTTTATTTCCCTCTGAGTATCATTGTAATAAACCTGCCCCCCCTTATCACAAGATATGTAGTTCTCCAGTGTCAGGTATCGATATTTATCTATGCGATAAAGAACCTGAGGCGGAGCATCAGTTTCAACTTTTCGTGATTCCTCCACCTTCTGAGAACTGCTCATACCTCCCAGCCCTACGCCAAAACTGGCCCCCATACTGACCCCTGACAGGAACTGTAAGCCTTTATAAATGACATACAGTAGCAAACCGACAATAGCTATAATTGTAAGTACTTTCCGGTCTGATTGACTCCATCTCATCTTATTTCGCCTTAACCAAGCTTATGTTCATATTGTCGATAACATCAGATGAATTGAGTGACGTTGCTCCAGAATCATCTGTTACACCAGAAACAACTGAACCATCTGGCATGGTAATTTTGTACGCTCTCCCTGGCAGTGGTTCTTTAGTCAGCGCATTTCTGATTATAAATTTTTCATCAAATGTTGAGGGTTCAAACGACCTCATAACACCCTGCATACTGCCAGCGCCTGCTTTCTTTATCCCCGAATTTTTAATCAGCAGTTTGCCCGATCCGCCAATTTCAACACTCCCACCAGTGATTTTGATATAGCCGCCACCGCATATCAGCGTCAGTTCATCCTGTGCTGTAATGACCATTTTTCTGCCACTTGAAATATGCGTATCCTCCGTCGACCAAGTAGTGATATTCCCTCCCTGAGCCTGAATATCAATATCATTTTGCGAGCTGAATAGTTTGACACCTCCACGACTATACAGACTCAGTTGCTTACCTACCGCCATGGTAAAGTCCTTATGTGCACCAATATCGAGTTGTTTACCTGCAGTAAGAGTCAGATTATCGCTGGCCGAAAACTGCATATCTTCACCGCTCACCAGGGCAATTCCTTTCGGCGCACTGCCAAGGATCACCTCCCCATGCAGTTGTTCAATTTTCTGCTTCAGGAGTTTTTGCTGACGACTGACATCAGCAGCCAGGGCCTGAGCCTGAAGTGCGCTGGCGGCAAGGGATTCCATCTCCAGTAATGCCGCTGAAAGCCGGGCAAGGGCCGGCTCCATCGCCAGCACCTGCCCCCGGGCCTGCGCCTGTCCGTCCGCGCTGATAAAAATACCCTTCTGTGCCCGGATAGCGCCCCAACTGTCGGTTCTCAGCTCAAAGCCTTCGCCGCGCGGCTGCTTTTCAGCATCCACCAGATGGCCGAGGTTCAGCTGGCTCTTGCCGCCGTACTCCGTCGAGACCTTGATATGCTCTTTTCCGCGCTCGTCGTCGAGGCGGATTTTGTTGTTGGCCGGGGTGCGCAGAACGTTGCGTTTGTCATTGCGGATGGTGACGTGGTCGCCGTGCGCCGAGTCGTGCAGCACCCCCGCGATATACGGCCGGTCGGGGTTACCATCCTCAAAGCCAATCGCCACCTCCGTCCCCGCCAGCAGCGGCAGGTGCAGGCCGTAAGTGTCTCCGGCATACGGCCGCGACTGGCGGACCCACAGGCTCTCGAACCCGGTTTCCCAGCGCGCCCGGTCAAACAGCATATTCACCCGGTAGCGTCCGTGTTTGTCGATATGCCCGTAGGTGTCGTTTTCCCGGGTGCTGGTCACGCGGGCCGGCAGCGTCCCGGCCATCACCGGACGCGCGCCGGGCTCAGGCCGGTAGCCGACGTCCGGGCTGTCCGGTATGCCGGCAAACTCCACCGCAAAGTCCGCATCGCGCCGGGCGTGGCTGTGCATCGCCGTGATAAGCACGCCATCAGCAAACTCCCTGGCCACCTCCTCTCCGCCGGTGACCTTCAGCACCTGTCCCGGGCAGAGCGTCGGGCAGCTGGTGATGGCCTGCGTCCGGGTCTGGCCGTTCAGATAACGCTCATGGCGAAGGCGGGCGTAAAACGCCCCGGACTCCGGCGCCGGATGCCGGTCATGGGCATTCCCCGCCGTCAGGTAGTTATCTCCCCAGTGGTAAGCCTCACCGAAGGTGGTGGTCTCCCCGCGGGTGACATCCACCTGCGCGCTCATGTCCGCCGTCGCCTCGCGGTAGTTGTAGTCGCGGGTACTGACCTGCTGCTCCACGACGCGGTGGCGGCATGCCATCTCCCACACCGCGTCCACCCCGGCCGACTGCTGCCCTGACGGCGGGACCGAAGGCAGCGTCAGCCCCTTCTCATAGCCCTGCTGACTGTCGCAGAACTCAGCGACGTCGATGTGCAGCCGCGTGTCGGCGGTAAAGCGAAACCAGATCCCCACCTCACCCAGCAGCCGGGTGATAAAGCGCAGGTCATCCTCGCCGTACTGCATCACCTGCTCGCGGCGCGGATACGTTTTTGTCAGCGAGAACAGAAAATCCTGACCGCGCAGGCCGTGGCGCTCGCGGAGGATGTTTTCCACAATCTGCGGAACGGACTGGTCCTGGTAAATGGCGTTCTGGTGCGAGCGATTAAGCAGCGCCAGGCGCGGCTGAAGCGTCAGCGCGTAGTGCGTTTCATCCCTGGAGGTACTGAGCCGTTCAAACCCCGTCACCACGCCCTGGATCACCCGCACGGGTTGCTGAACATTGATGCCGAAGCCCTGAGCCACCGGCGCCTGCAGCGTCAGGGAGGCTGCCTTCATCAGCATCATCTCTTTGCTGATGGCATGGTCTGCGCTGGTGAATTCAATACGGTAGCGGAACGGCTGGCTCAGGGCTTCATCGCCCTCGAAGGCCAGCACATCAAGCCCGGCTTCACATCCCTTCACCGAAAGCAGGTGGTGGTTATGGCTGAACAACAACGATTTCACGCTACTCATCGGATATTGTCCCCTCGTCAAACGCCATCATGACGCCTTCCTCTTCGTGATACCCCAGCGTCACCTGGCGCGGTTTCTGCCCCGCCGCCATATGGCTCAATAGCTGCTGACTCAGTGCCGGCAGGATCTGCTGATTGAGCAGACTGTCGACGTTACGGGCGCCGGTATCCGGCAGCAGGCAGGCCTCGGTCAGCGCGTCGAACAGGCTCTCGCTGAGGGTGGTGGTGATTCCGTAATGGCAAGCCAGACGCTGACTCACCTGACCGAGCTTGATCCCGACAATGGCGCGCAGCGCAACCGCCGGCAGCGGACGGTAAATCACCGTCTGGAAGCGGGCCAGCAGCGCCGGCTGGAAGTGGCCGCGCAGCACCGGGCGCAGCAGCTCGTGCAGGTCTGATTCGCTGGCCTCCGGCTGTTCATCCAGCAACTGCATCAGGAGGTCGCTACCGAGATTGGCGGTCATCAGGATCACGGTGTTGCGAAAGTCAATTTCACGCCCCTCGCCGTCGCGCATAACCCCCCGGTCGAAGACCTGATAGAACAGGTTCATCACATCGCGATGGGCCTTCTCCACCTCATCGAGCAGCACCACGCTGTAGGGGCGTTTGCGCACCGCCTCGGTCAGGATCCCGCCCTGGCCGTAGCCGACGTAGCCCGGCGGAGAACCCTTCAGCTGGCTGACGGTGTGCGGCTCCTGGTACTCGGAGAGATTGATGGTGATCAGCGCTTTCTCGCCGCCGAACAGCGCATCGGCCAGGGCGAGCGCCGTTTCCGTTTTGCCGGTGCCGCTCGGCCCGACCAGCAGGAACACCCCCTGCGGACCGTTCTCCGGCGTCAAGCCGGTTTTCGCGGCGCGCAGGCGCCGGGCAATAGCGCTCAGGGCCGCCTCCTGGCCAACCACCCGTTTGCCGAGACTCTCTTCCAGACTCAGCAGCTCCGTCTGCTCATCTTTCATTAGCGAGGAGAGCGGCACGCCGGTCCAGTCGGCAATCACCGTCGCCACGGTGCGGACGTCGACGTCCAGCCCGAGCAGCGGATTGCCCAGCTGGACAGCAATAAGTGCGGTTTGTAGATCGCTAATTTCCGCCTGGCGGGAGATATCGCGGCGGCAGGCGAGCAGCGCTTCCGTCAGCTGCAGCTCCTGACCATACTGAGTTTCAAGGGTATCCAGCGCCAGAATAAGGCGGATCTCCTCCTGCTCAATGGCCGCCAGCCGATCGCCGCGGGCGCTGTTGCCCAGCGCAATATCTTCCAGCAGCGCCTGCTTCTCCATTGCCAGCGCGGTGAGCTGCGCTTTCATGCGGGTCAGCGGCTCAGGCACGGTATCCAAACTCATACGCAGGCGGGCGGAAGCGGTGTCGAGTAAATCCACTGCCTTGTCCGGCATCTGGCGGCCGGTGAGATAGCGTCGTGACAGCGTCACGGCGGCGCGCACCGCATCATCCGTGATATGCACGCCGTGGTGGTCGGCATAGCGGGACTTCAGGCCACGCAGCATCAGGCAGGCGGTGTCGTCGTCCGGCTCATCCACCTTGACCATCTGAAAGCGGCGCTCCAGCGCGGCGTCGCGCTCGAAGTACTGCTTGTATTCAGACCAGGTGGTGGCGGCGATGGTCCGCAGCTCGCCCCGGGCCAGCGCCGGCTTCAGCAGGTTGGCGGCATCCGCGCCGCCCGCCTGATTACCCGCGCCGATGATCGTGTGCGCCTCGTCGATAAACAGCAGCACCGGCGAAGGCGACTGCTGTACCGCCTCAATGATATTTTTCAGCCGCTGCTCGAACTCGCCTTTGACCCCGGCGCCGGCCTGCAGCAGACCGAGGTCGAGGGTGCGCACCGACACCGGCTTCAGCGCGTCGGGGACGTTGCCTTCGGCAATGCGCAGCGCCAGGCCTTCCACCAGCGCGGTCTTGCCCACGCCCGGCTCACCGACGAGGATCGGGTTGTTTTTACGCCGACGGGAGAGAATATCCACCATCTGGCGGATTTCCGTGTCGCGTCCGAACACCGGGTCAATCTGGCCATCTCTGGCTTTGGCGGTGACGTCGAGAGTGAATTTGTCCAGCGCGTTCTGCAGCGCCGGGTTGAGCCCATCCGCATTCAGTTCACCGCTCGCAGGACGCCCCACAAATTCCACGTCCCCGCCATGGGGCTGCGCCAGGGCCGCTTCCTGCTGCGCTGGCGGACGTTCGTCGGACTGGGCATCCAGCAAGGGGCGCAGGCGTTCCAGCTGACGCTGGCCCAGCGTTAACAGCGGCCACAGGCCATCGCACTGGATCAGATTCTGTTTTTCAACCAGCGCCATCAGCAGGTGAACACTGCGGATCTGCGCTTCGCCGCTGAGCGAGGCAATCAGCCAGGCCTCCTGCATCAGCCTCAGGGTATGGTCAGAGAGCTGGGGACGATGACGTACCGAGCGCGGCTGTTTATCCAGCCAGTTCAGCAGATCCTGCCACAGCGCATCCATATCCCATTCATAGCGCCGCGCCAGCACCGTCAGATCGCCTTCCCCCTGTTCCAGCAGCTTAAGCAGCCAGTGCTCGGGCAGGATCTCGGCATGCGCCCGGGTCTGGCACAGGGAGGCCGCCCCCTCCATTGCGCGGGCACAGCAGGGATTAAGACGGCGTAACAGGCTGGCTGGATTTTCCATGAGATCCTCTCTTATTGGTTCCGGACACGCTACCGCCCGTCGCTGTTCCTGAACAGGAACCCCAAGCGCACAAGGTCAGGCAGACAGATTGTGTTTTTCTTTGCTGAGACCCCGTATCTCAGGCGCTCAGCAAAAAACGGCGGGCAGAGAAACGCTGCCCGCATCAGGCGATCGCCCGCAATAATCCCCGGCCGCAGAGATAACGATGCGGCCGGGATGAGCGAACGTCGCCTGCGCGCCAGCGGCGCGAAATATGACGGGCAATTACGCGGTGGCGCGTTCGTTCCAGCTATCGGAGTGAATGATGTTGCCGTCTTTATAGGTCCAGGTGATCTTCTCGTAGCGCAGCTCAATCTGTTCCAGATGGTTGTGCTTCTCGTAGGCGGGGTTTTTGATGTCGTGCATCAGGGGATTCACTTTCACCACCTTGACGTTCTCAAGTTTGGTATTGAAATACTCCACTTCCTGGCCGGCATCGTTGATTCTGTACCACTTGAACTCAGCGGATTTCAGGGTCTGGCCGGTGGTCACCGCCTTGTACAGGTAGGGGCTGGAGGAGTCGATCTCCTTGGTGAACAGGAACGGCGTATGGATACGCGTGCCGGTCAGTTTGCCGGTGTTGTTATCGGTCGGGATGTACAGGTTGTGCTCCTGAGCCACCACTTCGATACTGCCTTCACGATCCTGAACGTCGACAGACCCTTTAATGTCCGCGCCGCCATCGTCTTTCAGCCAAAGATAAACAGGAATTGCCATGGAATTACTCTCCATTGTGTAGTGAAGCGCCATCATCCTGGGATGACGCAGAGGGTTGGTCCGGTAACCGGCAGGCGTCTACCTGCGGCACCAGACTGATTTCGACACGACGGTTCAGCGCACGGCCCTCCGGCGTATCGTTTGTTGCAATTGGTCGGCTTTCGCCATAGCCCTGAACGGCAAAGCAGCTGTCCGGCACGTCGCCGGTATCGCGCATCCAGTCGCGGACCGATTCCGCACGTTTCAGCGACAATAGCTGGTTGGCTTTTTCCTCACCCACGCTGTCGGTGTGACCCGCCACCACGATCAGCCACCCGGGCCTGGCCTTAATGTCCATCAGTGAGTTGACCAGCCGCTTTGTCGAACCGGGCTTCAGTACCCATTTCCCGGTATCGAATAGCGACATGCTGTCAAGGCGGATGACGTTCGGCGCGACGCGCTGCACCGGCCTGGGCGGCGGTGGCGGCGGCACGTAACCGCGAATCGCCTCCAGCAGCGGCAGGCGAATCTGCTCCCCGCGATACAAGCCCAGACTCAGGCGCAGCGGGACGCCGTTACGCGCCCAGCTATCCAGCAGCGCGGCATCTTCACGCAGCACCCTGACAGCGCTGGCTTTTGGCCGATAATCATCCATCGCAATCCGCTCATAACGGGCAATATCGACGCCCACGCGCTGCAGCAGTTGTCGATTGTTCCAGCCACTGCTGAGCAGCGCGGCGACAGCCGCGAGGGTGAAAATCGCGAGCGCCGCGCGCCAGGCCCTGCCTCGTGGCGTGAGTCCCCGTCCCGCCGGTAACTGCGGCAGGATGAATTCCGGTAAGGCTGAAGCGTCCCCGGTGTCGCTCTCGCCAGGCTGCCAGCCAGCTACCCGCGACAGGCCACTATGTCGGGATAACCACGTCGTCCAGGCCGACGACGCCAGACTTCCAGGCAGCGAGGGCCCGAGGCCCCACAGCACGGCCGCTGGGGTCAGAGGCGGCAGGTCGGTATTCTCTTCCGTCAACACGGCATGGACGTGCTGTTCAAACCAGCCCATCAGGCTGTTCATCAGCACCTGCTGCTTCAGCGCGGCCGCCCCGCCAGCGCTTACCCAGGCCGGTACGGAACAGGGGGCGCAGGAGGGCTGCCAGACTTTCACCGCTTCACCCGGCATCGCCGCCTGCCAGAGCAGGATGGGGCTCATCGTGCTGCCCACCTGCCCCTGCAGCGCCAGCGGTACGGCATACCCCGTCTGCTGGCGCAGCTGGCTGAGTTGCCAGCGCAGGGCCAGCAGAGCGCTGGTCAGCGCATCGCTTTGCGCATGCCGCTGCGGGCAGACGCAGAGCAGCACCGACAGCTGAGGCCCCCATTCCGGCCGCTGGCTCAATATCTGACGCGCGACCTGCTGCAGCTCCTCCGTCTTTTCCACGCGGATCCAGCAGCCCTGTTTGACGACCCGCACCGGAGACTTTTGCGACCAGACAAACGGCAGATCGCCGCAAACGAGGACCACCGGCTGGCGATAAGCGCCCTCCGGGAGAGGGGCCAGGGTTGATGCGACGTTACGTCGGGTACGACGACTGGCGATGCGCCAGATCCCGATGATCAGGGCCAGCGTGACCAGCAGAATGAGCCATGCCCCCCAGCGGGGAACCGGCAAAAATAGCAGGCACACCAGCGCACTCAGCAGGCTGGCCCACAGCGCCAGCCCACGCTGCTGCGCGGGGCTCATTTCACCGTCCCCGGTAACAGGGTCAGCAGCAGGTGATCGAGCCAGTGGTTCAGCCCCCACCACAGGACGAGTACCACCATCACGCTCAGGCCAATTCGCACGGGCCAGGAGGCCAGCCAGCCGCTTATCCCCAGTCCTGCCCGACTCTCTACCAGTACGGGAGCGGCTGACGGGCACTGAAAAGGTGGGACATGCTCACTGAGCGCGTTGATCAGCTTCAGGCGCTCGGGATCGTTGAGGGAGCGAAAGCTGCCAACAAAACCCAGCAGCATCACCCGCTGAAAACAGGTGACCACGGCCAGGTCTGGCGCCGGTTCACGCAGCACATCACGCATCCGCTCGCACAGCGTATCACCGGCATCCATGGTGCCGAGGAAGTGCCCCTGCAGCGGAATGTCATACCACTGCAGGCAGGCCTCATCCTCCACGCCGCGCCCTTTCACGGCTTCATCGAGCAGCGCGCACTGGGCGGTGAGAATATGCTGACAGCTGGCGTCATCAAGCCCGCTCGCCTTCAGCTCATGTTGCACGCGCTCGACATCAGCAATACAGCGCTGCCATAGCGTGTACCCTTCCTCATCGCGGAACTGCGGGCCGTGGCGCAGGCTGATAACCTGCAGCCAGGTGTTCTGCAGCAGCGCATCAATATCAATGGACGCGGCGTTACCGCGTTTAGGCTCATTCACGTTCGTAGTACCGCAAAAAGTTCAAGTTCAGGCTCACCGAGCATCCCCGGGACGTAAAACATACAGGTGCCGCTCTGCAGCATTTCCGTCGCCAGAGGGTGGGACACATCGAGGCTGAAATACTGATTTTCCAGACGCAGCGGGATCGCCGCCGGCACATGACGCAATGGCGTGAGGGGCACCCCTGTCCGCGAGGAGTTGACGATGGCTTTGACATGATCCGGACTGCCCACTTTGCACTGTCGCGGAAACTGCTCCTGCAGTCGGGCGACCGGTACCGAAGAACGAACCGACAGGTAGTAGTCAGCCCCTTCCCGCAGCCGGGCATCGTGCAGACGCGCCTGCCAGAAGTGCAGCCGGGCATCATGCTCCAGCGCAATCGCCACCACCCGCGACGGCAGGCTCGCCTCCAGTAGGTCGCTCAGTAAATCAAACAGCGGCGGAAAAACCGCGTTCAGCTGGTCATGCTGATAAATCGGGACGGCATTCGCCTGATGGGTGAGCGAAAAGGTCAGCAGGCTGCCAGCCAGGCGCGCCAGCTCCGGATAGAGGCGTTCCGGCGGGCTCTGTTGGTAACGCAGAAAGTACCCCAGCACCGGCTCGGCGCTGTTCAGCGCGTTCAGCAACCAGAACAGAGAGACATCGGCCACGGCAAAATCAGCCATCCGTTCATTGCTCTCGCGACGCATGGCCATCAGGCGCGTCAGACGAGCCCGAAGCTGAGTAAGCAGTTGTTCAAGCTGCGTCGCCAGCCAGCGGCTGCCCTGGATCTGCAGCAGCGGCGGGAGAAACGTCTCGTCGATAAGCCAGGCCCCCTGCGAGTCCCGCTGCAGGCGAACAAGCGGACAGGTCAGGTAATCGCTGTTGTCCTGATGGGCGAAACGGAGGGTCAGCTCCGGCTGCATGACGGCAATCTGTCGGGTATCTTCCCCGAACTGGTTGCGGACATCGCGCCAGCGCTGCCGGAAGCGCACCGGCCTTTCGGCCACCTCCTCCGGCTTCAGACAGTTGCCGCCATTCGCCTGCATCAGGGGCAGCGCCAGCACGATCACCGCCTCGCCGGACGCGCCGTCCAGTGACAGCGCGGACGGCAGCGCATCGGCATTGTCCGTATCAATCATCGTGCCATCCTGGAACCGGACCTGCAGCCTGTAAGCCTGCAGGCGGCCCAGTTTGAGCATCTCTGGTTCGAAGGTCGCCTCCATCACTCCCCAGGGGTGGTTAAGCCCCATCCGGGCAATCACTTCCGCAGTCCAGGCTGCATACGCAGCCTGCTGTTGAAAATGCTGGGGCGACACCATAATGCCCCGGCCCCACAACGGACGTTCCGTTTTCATCATCGTCCGAACCTACGCCTTCGCCTTTGGCATCTGGCTAACCAGCGACAGATTGACGTCCATCCCCTCGACCTGGAAGTGCGGCACCGCGTAAAGCTTCACGCGGAAGAAGCCTGGGTTATCCTCAATATCTTCCACCACCACGCTGGCATCGCGCAGCGGATGGGAGGCCTGCAGCTCGTCGCCGGGGTCGGTCATTTCAGTCACCAGGCTCCGCACCCAGGTGTTCAGCTCCAGCTCCAGCAGCCGCCGGTCCTTGGTGGTGCCGATATTCTCGCGCTGGATCATCTTCAGGTAGTGCGCGATGCGCGACAGCAGGAAGATGTAAGGCAGACGCGCGTTGATGCGGCTGTTGGCGGTGGCGTCGGCGGTATCGTACAGCGCCGGTTTCTGCGCGGAGTTGGCCGAGAAGAAGCAGGCGTAATCGCGATTTTTGTAGTACGACAGCGGGATAAAGCCCAGGCTGGCGAACTCAAACTCCCGCGTTTCCGGGATCATCACCTCGGAAGGGATCTTCACCTGGTTGCCGGTGCCCAGATCGTACAGGTGGATGGGCAGATCTTTCACCGCGCCGCCGGCCTGCGGACCGCGGATCTGCACGCACCAGCCGTTATTGACAAAGCTCTTCACCATATTGGAAGCGAAGGAGAACGCTGCGCTGGTCCACAGATACTTTTCGTGGTCCGGACCTTTCACCTGCTCGACATAGTTGAAGCTGCGCACCGGCACGGTGTCCGGACCGTACGGCAGACGACCCAGCACGCGCGGCATCACCAGACCGATGTAGCGGGCATCGTCGGTTTCACGAAATGATTTCCAGCGGATATATTCCGCGCGATCGAAGTAGTTGCCGATATCCTTAATAGCAGCCACCTCTTCCATGGTCTCTTTCAGGAAGAAGGCCGGGCCGACGGCGCCGATAAACGGCATATGGGCGGCCGCAGAGACGCGGGAGATATTGCGCAGGAGCGCCACATCCTGCGGGCTGGCGTCGAACTCATAGGCCGAGATCACCGAGCCGATCGGCTCGCCGCCGGGAGTGTCATACTCCGCGGTATAGGTGTGCCAGTAGAGGCCGCTCTGGATAAGCTCCGGCGCGTCCTCAAAGTCCTGGCGCAGATCGTCTTTGGCGACGTCCAGGATCTCCGTTTTGACGTTCTGCCGATAGTCGGTGTTGTCCACCAGCTGTTTGAGGCCGCGCCACAGGGATTCGACCTGCTGAAACTCCTGATGGTGCATCACCGCGTCCAGCTGACGGCTTATCTGGAAATCCAGTTCAGCGATATGGTGGTCAATCAGCGTTTTGTCGAGCTTTTCCACCCGCTGACCGGACTGACGAATGCGCTCCATAAACACCTGCATCGCCGCGGTGAGACGCTCCGCCGCCGGCGCCTCGGAGAGCGCGGCATCGTCCAGAAAGTCGTTGATATCCCCGAGGTGAGACGCCGGGGCGAGATTAATTTTTTCAAACAGCGAGGCGTAAACGCCCTCGCCCGCCCTATTTTCCTGCAACGTGGTTTGCCCCTGAACAGGGGCGTTTTCTGTGGTAACAGACATTAGCATTTTCCCGGTTAATCCATTAACAGACTTGCCCCGCCATTATTTCGGGGCAAGCGCACTCATTTCGTCGCGTAATTCCTGGGACAGCGCCGGATCTTTCAGGATTGCCTCAAGCTCTTTTCTGAAAGTGGCGTTATCAAGCAGATTGGATTTGAGATCGCGTAATAAATTACGCATCGCCAGCATGGCGCGGAGTTGCGGTATTTGCCGGGCAACCTGCTCCGGTTCAAAATCTTTGATGTCGGTAAAACGCAGTCTGACATTCTCCTCTTCACCATTACCGGCCAGCGTATTCGGCACCGAGAGGTTAACTTCCGGGCTAAATTCCGAAAGTACGCTGTTAAAGTTATTTTTATTGACGTTTATTTTTTCTCTTTCCGATAAAGGCCGGTTTTCCTTACCATGACTAAAATCGCCAATGGTAAGCAGCTTCAGCGGCAGTTCGACCTTCTTCTGCGCGCCGCCGGTATGAAGAGATAATTTGAGATTAATGCGCGCCCTGGGGACTTCATTCTGGAACGTATCAGCCATAGCAGTTCCTTTCCTTAAGGAATAATTATTGAAGAGTTGACGATAAAAACCGGATGATAATAGAGCAAAAACAGATTATCGATCAACTTAACAAGAATATTTCTTTAATGCATTCACAAGGCAAACAAGTTTATTTTAATAGTAACAACAATGAATGACTTACAGCCAAATATAAAGTCCAAAGCCAACACCCTCAATTAACATTGAACACATGAATATTCACATCACATATCATCAAGGCGATAAAAAAATAGATTAAATGAATATGATAGCGGCAATTCCCGTGAATAATATTGTCATGAGATAATTGATATTATCGTTAGCAGATCAGGCACGCATTTAAGCCACTTCTCCTGTTTTCGTCCACGCTGAACCGTCAGCAGCCCTGGCACACAGGCCTGCGGAACCCGCGATATTTTCCACCACAGACAGCCGTCATTAGCTGAAAAAGGCTATTTTCCCGGGTGACTGACCACACGGCGATGTCGGCAAAAGTTGTCGTTACCAGAAAAAACATGACCCCGATAACAAGATGCACACGCTACCGTCTTCGGCATCCTGAGGGGGTCGCATTCTGCGGATCGCCAGGCTATATCTAAGACACCTTTCTCCCACAACGAGTAAAAATGATGAGCAAGAAGATCCTGATGCTGGTCGGCGATTATGCCGAAGATTACGAAACGATGGTCCCTTTTCAGGCACTGCAGATGATTGGCCACCAGGTCGATGCCGTCTGCCCGGATAAAGCCGCTGGCGACTATGTCATGACCGCGATCCATGACTTTGACGGCGCCCAGACTTATAGCGAAAAGCCGGGGCACCGCTTCACCCTGAACGCCAATTTTGCCGCGGTGAAGGCCGAGGACTATGACGCGCTAGTGATCCCCGGTGGCCGGGCGCCGGAGTATCTGCGCCTGAACGAGGAGGTTATTAAACTGGTACAGGCATTCGACGCCGCGCGTAAACCTATCGCCGCCGTCTGCCATGGCCCACAGCTGCTGGCCGCCGCTGGTATTCTCCAGGGCCGCACTTGCAGCGCTTATCCCGCCTGTGCCCCAGAAGTGCGCCTGAGCGGTGGGCACTATGCGGATATTGGTATCGACCAGGCGCATGTTGACGGCAATCTGGTCACCGCCCCAGCCTGGCCGGCCCACCCGCAGTGGCTGGCGAAATTCGCCGCCCTGCTGGCGGAATAACGGCCTGTAGAGAAAGCGTTTTCTCTGACGAAAGGAATTGGCCATCGCCGCGCTGGTGCTCTCCTTCCCACCGGCACGGCGCTGTTTGATCAGCCGTTCCCGCAGCAGCTTAACCTGACTCAACTCAGCAAAACGTTGGCCGAATAGTCCCCTCGCTTCAGATCCGCATTCCCCCGGAAACCTCAATGCGCTGGGCATTCACCCAGCGATGATCATCGGATAACAGCGAGGCGATCATCGGCCCGATATCCTCTGGCACCCCCGGTCGACCCAGCGCCGTCATGTTCGCCACCGCCTGAGCGACCTGCGGGTTATCCCGCACCACCCCGCCGCTGAAATCGGTGGCGATGGCGCCGGGCGCCACGCAGTTCACCGTAATTCCGCGACTGCCCAGTTCAAACGCCATATAGCGGGTCAGGGTTTCCACCGCGGACTTCATGATCGCATAGGGCGCCCGGTTCGCCATCACGATACGGGTCAGTCCGGACGAGATATTCACTATTCGCCCGCCATCGGCCATCAGCGGCAATAGTTTTTGGCTGAGGAAAAAAACGCCCTTCACGTGGATACGATACAGCGCATCGAATTCCGCTTCCGTAGCGTTAAGAAAACCCATGCCGCTGGCGTTGCCGGCGTTATTGACCAGGTAATGAAACCGATCGGCCCCCAGCTCCGCCAGCGCCTCCTGAAAGGCGCTGACAAATCCGTCAAAGGTATCGGTTTCGCCGGCGCTGAAGGGCAACGCAATCGCCCGCGAGCCCTGAGCTTCAACCCGCGCGACCACCTCGTTCGCCTCGACAAAATGCGCGTTGTAGGTCAATACCACGTTCACGCCGCGCTGAGCCAGCGCTTCAACGGTCGCGCGCCCCAGGCCGCGACTGCCGCCTGTCACCAGGGCAATTTTTGCGCTATTGTTCATGTTTCCCCCTTTTATCTCTGCTGAAAACATGAGCGATTATAGGCTTCTGCATGCCGACGATAAGACCGCGTGGCGCGACAGGATTGTTTTGCCAGCTGGAACAATGCCATGGATAAACTGGATACCCTGACCCTGTTCGTGCGCATCGTCGAACGAGGTTCGTTCAGCGCCGCCGCCGCGGATCTGGGTTTTTCCCGGCCGGTGGCGACCGCGGCCATTAAGGCGCTGGAGGCCAGTCTCGGGGCGCGGCTGCTGCAGCGCACCACCCGGCACGTACGACCGACGGCGGAGGGCTCGCTGTATTATCAGCGCTGCGTGGCTATTCTGGCGGCCCTTGAGGAGGCCAACCGCAGCGCCGGGGGGAGCATTGCCGGTATTATCCGCGTGGACGTGGCGGGCAATCTGGCGCGAACCCTGCTGCTGCCCGCGCTGCCACAGTTTCTCGCCCGCTATCCTGCCATGACGCTGCAGATCGGTGAAAGCGAGCGCGACGTCGATCTGGTTCGCGAAGGGGTCGACTGCGTCATTCGCGGCGGCCATCTCCCCGACAGCGAGATGATTTGCCGGCCGCTCGCCAGGCTGCAGGAAATCACCTGCGCCAGTCCGGCCTACCTCGCCCGGTACGGTACCCCGCATACGATTGAAGGACTGACGGGCCACGTGATGATCGGGTTTGTTTCATCGCGCACGCAACGTACCTTGCCGCTGAGCTTTACCCAGGATGGCCGCCAGAGCGAGGTCAATTTGCCCTGTCGGCTGCTGACCTCCGATGCCGACGTCGGCGCCGAAGCGGCAAGGCTTGGCTTTGGCCTGTATCAGGCCCCCTTGCCCCGCCTTGAGGCCGATCTGGCGTCGGGCGCGTTAACGGAAGTGCTGGCCGATTTTCGCCCTGCGCCGCTCCCGCTCTCCCTGCTCTATCCCAGTAATCGGCAGCTCTCTGCCCGGGTACAGGTATTTATCGACTGGGTGACGGCGCTGATAAAGCCTCCACTGGCGCAACAGGCATCCGGAAGGCTAAAATAATATTTGCTATTATTTGCGGCTCGTGCGTTAATCGTTAAGTCGATTTACCAGACGAAAAGTTATTATCTAAGTACGCGTTCTCATCTCCAGGCGTTATCCCTGATACCACCTTCCTTTGAGCAGTCCCGTTAGTATTTTACTTTTTCTGTAAACAGGCTCTGTCAGATCCCTGTTGGCTCGTTAATAAAGCCCTCCGACTGACGCAATACCCGGCTTACCACTAACAAAAATCAGCCGCGTTAATTTTCCTGAAAACGACCTTTGTCTTTTCAACAGAACATTACCCATACAAGGTTTACATTATGATTGAACATATCCATTTTAGATGCCCATGCTGCCATGGCTCCCAGTACAGAACGTCCCAGTTTGATGTGACGGAAAAAAATCCCTTTGGTGCGAAATGCATTTTCTGCAAATCGGCGATGATGACATTTGATGCTATCCGCCCTCGTCATCTGGGCGCGCAGTCTACTGCGCAGGCACAACAATAAGTATGCGCGGGTAAAGCATGCCTGTTATCCGCCAGGCGGATGACGTCTTTTTCTCAACCGCCGTTTTTGTCGGTTGAATAATTAACAGCGGGATCAGGCAACGCTTTTATCAGGGTGGTAATATTTTTCCCTGCATTCATTTCAACGTCAAAAAAGTCCACCGCACGCAGAATAAGCCGCAAGCCTCTACCGCTTTCCGCTAACGGATCGACATCGAAATGCTCATCACCACGCGCCAGCGCCAGGCGCTCGGCGGGAAAGGTTTCCCCCGCGTCGGTAAAGCGCAGCGTCACCCGTCGGTCCGCGACCCTAAATTCCACACCAAAACGACTTTCCCGATCCTCATGCAGCGCATAGCGAATAATATTCGTTGCCGTTTCACAGGCGGCGAGATCGAGCGCAAAACGCCACTCGTCCGCAACAGGCAGCGAAGCCATTTGCTGGGCAAGCCACTCCGCCAGCGGTGAAAGCGAGGTGAGTTCGGCAGGAAACATCATGTTGCTATTCACGGGCACGTCACTCATTTGGCTGTGCAATTTTGCTGAAATCAACAATCAAATCGGTGCGAGATTCGCCTATCTCCTGGGCGACTGCCGCTTTAAAGGCCACCGCGACGGAAGCATCCAGCCGACGCACCGCCGGCGTCAGGATCGTCACCGAGGCCTGCCGTTCGGTTTCAATTTTCATCACTGTCCCCTGTACGTTCAATAATCAAGAGTGAAACATCATCGGCCATCGCCTGGGTCTCCTGCGCGTCGCCATTGCGCCAGTGGATCAAGTGCCGGGCAAACCGCGGCAGCAGCGCGGGCAGCGGCTGCGTCACACTGTCCTGCAGCCACGCTTGTAAACGCGCTTCGCCAAACTGTTCACCGCTCCGGTTTTCACATTCGGTGATACCGTCGCTGAACAGGCAAAGCCGCTCTCCTGGCGCCAGCGAGAAACTGACATCTGCCCATGAGAGATGGTTTATCAACCCCACCGGCGCCCCACCGCTACCGGCCGAGCGCACACTTCCATCAACGGTGACGATAAACGGCGTGGGATGCCCGGCCTGACACAGTTTCCCCTCACCGGTTGTGAGGTCGATGACGCCATAGATGAGGGTGAAATAGCTGACAATCTCTGCCTCGTCGCTACAAAAACGACCATTCAGGATCTGCACTACCTCGGCAGGTGATGCCGGCTGGTTATCAGCAGAGAAAAGAAAACGCTCAACCGCCCTGCCATGCAGAAACTGGCGGGCGACGGCAAGCGACATCATCGCCGCCCCCACGCCGTGCCCGGAGACATCCACACAGTAAAATCCGAGATGCTCCCCCAGCGGGAAAACATTAAAAATATCCCCCGATACCCAGGCCGACGGCAGGAAAATCCAGTCGGAGAAAAAACCCTGATAGCACAGCTGATGAGCCGGGAGAACCGACTGCTGAATGCGCGCCGCCAGCTCCAGATCCTGTTCAATCTGCCGCAGCGCTTCACTTAGCCGCGTATTGCGCGCGGCGAGGTCGGCTTCAAGGGAGAGGATCCGCGCCCCGGCGTGCAGCCGCGCCCGCAGTTCGCTCTGCTCCACCGGTTTGCTGAGAAAATCATCGGCCCCTGCCGCAAACCCTTGCGTTAAATCGCCAGGATCTTCGCGAGCGGTAAGCAATATCAGATAAACGTAGTGACCAAACTGGCGACGGCGAACTTCCCGGCACAGCGTCAGGCCATTCATCTCCGGCATTTCCCAGTCGCTAATCACCAGGCTGACGGGCTGGTTTTCGAGGATCGCCAGCGCGGCGACGCCGTTTTCCGCCTCACTGACGATATAGCCCCACTGCGTCAACATCCGGCTTAGCAACCGACGATAAACCAGCGAATCTTCAACAATCAGGACGTGCTGTGCCGACATCGCGCCTCCTAAATCGGCAGGAACCAGATAAGGCTGATCATTCCTTCACGAAACTTGCCGCTGTACGCTATCAGTTTAGTCAGTAGCGGGTTGGCTTGCTCATCAGCAATGGGGTTGTCAACCAGGCTATACTCCAACCTGACGGCAACGCCAATCGACTTTAGCGACAAACAGGCGATAAATGGCTGGTCAGCAAAAGTATCGTGTGGCTGATGCTGGATAAAGACGGGTGAGCGGCGGCCCGCTTTTCCGCAGAATGGCAACGAGGAAATCCTGTAAGGGGAAAACTCATGCATGGCCAGCGCGTGTCGCCTGCGGATCCTAACCCGCCCGGCCGCTGCCGGGCGAACGGGTCATGAGGAACGCACCATGAAGTTTTATCGCGATCTTTTTGAAGCCAGCCTGAATCGCGTCGTACCGGAGCACGATAAAAAGCGCTTTTTTCAGGCCTTCTACAGCACCTTTATCCATATGTCGCCCGAGACGGAGCAGCACTTCTCACGACGCCCGGGCGAGGAAGGCCAGCAGATGATCTTTAAGAGCTTTTTCGCCATGCTGGCGGTCAACGGCGACCTCTTTGTACCCGATTTTCTGGAACGGCTGGCGCGAGCGCAGAGCGAGGAAGGCCTGCGTCTGCCACCGCGGTTTTTTGCCCTGTGGCGAGAAGCCATGCTCAAAACCGTCCGCGCCAGCGATCCACTGTGCGATGAAGAGATCCTCACTGCATGGGCAATGGCGATCGCCCCTGGTCTTGAGTATCTACGCCGCCAGGCGGAGCTCCACTATCAGACCGCAGGTCACTGATCATGCGCGCCGCTAACCGTGTCGACCTCAACGTCCTGCCCTCAGCGGTGATGATCTACGATGAGCGCGAACGACTGCAGGCCTGGAATGATAAGGTGGCGCTGTTTTATCCCGCGATCGCGCCCTGGCTCGCCGTCGGCGCTCCCCTTGAGAGCCTGGCGGAGAAGTTCATCGATGCAGGGTATAACATCGACCCTGGTCGGCAACAGACGCTACGCGAGACGATTATCCGCAACTGCCGCCAGACGAACCACTGCGAGGTCCGCCAGTCGGGCAACCGCCGGATTTACGTTCAGCATCAGCGGCTGGCGGATGGTGGAATTGTCAGTCTGCATACCGACATCACTGAGCTTGACGAGGCCCGACGCGCACGTCACCAGCTTCACGACGATTTTTTATTCACTGCGGAGTCGATCCAGATCGGTATCTGGGACTGGCAGGTCTCCCACGACAACCTGCAGGTGAATGACACCCTGCTGGCGATGGTCGGCCAGTCGCGGGCACAGTGGCGCTATCCGCTGCGTTTTATGCTCAATCTGGTCCACGAGGACGATCGCGCTACCCTGCAACAGGCGATGATTGCCTCGCAAAACGAGCATATGCCGGTTTTTGAATGTGAACTTCGTGTCCAGCACCCAACGCAGGGCTGGCGCTGGATGCTGCTCTCCGGGCAGATCGTCACCCTCAATATGCAGCAGCAGGCAGAGCGGGTGATCGGGACGTTGCAGGATATTACCCGGCGCAAAGCCGCAGAGCTGCTGGCCATTGAGGCGGCGAAGGAGGCCCGCGAGGCGAACGAAGCGAAAAGCGCCTTCCTCGCCAATATGAGCCACGAAATCCGCACCCCGATGAACGGCATTCTCGGTATGACGCAGCTCTGCCTCGATACGCCGCTGACCGCGGAGCAGCGGGAGTACCTTTCGCTGGTGATGAGCTCAGCCCAGTCGCTGCTGCACATTATTAACGACATTCTTGATTTCTCACGCATTGAGTCGGGCAAGATGCAGGTGGACGAAGAGCCGCTGGAGATCCGCCCCTTTATCCAGTCGCTGATCCGCCCGCATATGCCTGCCGCCAGCGAAAAGGGCATTGAGCTGCTGGTGGACATCTCACCTGCGGTACCGGAGGTGCTGATCGTCGATGGCCCCCGGCTGCGGCAAATCCTGACTAACCTGTTGGGTAATGCGCTGAAGTTCACACATCAGGGGGAGGTTCTGCTGGCGATAGCGCCGGCCGACGACGAAAGCCGCTGGCGCTTTCGCATTCGCGATACCGGGATCGGCATCGCCCCGGAGAAGCAAAAGGCGATCTTCGAGGCCTTCAGCCAGGCCGATAGCTCTACCACCCGCCGCTACGGCGGCACCGGGCTGGGGTTAACCATTTCGGCCCGCCTGGTCAGCCTGATGGGCGGCGAGCTGACGGTGGACAGCCAGCCCGGGGCGGGCAGCGAATTTGCCTTCACCCTGCCGCTGGAAGGCCTGCACGCCGCCGTCTCCGGTAGCGCCCCGCCGGGACGCTTCAACCACCAGCGGGTGCTGGTGGTTGACGACAACAGCACCAACCTGCGCCTGCTCGACACCATGCTTCGCCAGATGGGACTGATACCGACCTGCGTGGACAACGCCAGCGAGGCGTTACGTCGGGCCGCCGAAGGGCCGCCCTGGCCGCTGATCCTGCTGGATGCACAGATGCCGGATATGGACGGCGTATCCCTGGCGCTGGAGCTCTCCGCCCTGCCTGAAGCCCGGCAAAGCCAGATTATTATGCTCAGCTCCATGAGCCGCCATTTCGACGCCAATATGCTCAAGCGCATCGGCATTGCCCACTATCTGCATAAACCGGTGGCGCAGCGCGAACTGCATCAGGTTATCGCCGGGATTCTGGTCCCCACGCCAGTAGCGACAACAGCGCCAGCCCCCGTTGCGGTGCCGATCAAGGCCCAGGCCGGGCTGCATATCCTGCTGGCCGAAGATAACCTGGTGAATCAAAAGGTCGCCAGACGACTGCTGGAACAGCTTGGCCACCGCTGCGAAGTGGTGAATAACGGCCGGGAGGCGCTGGAGCGCTGTCGCGCCGCCTGCTGGGATCTCCTGCTGATCGACCTGCAAATGCCGGAGATGGACGGTGAAACCGCCATCCGCCTGCTGCGCGAAGAGACGCTGGCGCGGGGCCGGGAGCACCAGCCCGCGATGGCCATGACCGCCCACGCCATGCAGGGCGATAGAGAGCGCTGTCTGGCGATGGGCTTCGACGACTATATCGCCAAACCGGTGAGTCAGGAGGCGCTACGGGAAGCCATCGCCCGCGTCGGCGCTGCGGAAGATAGCGGTTTGGAGGAAGAGAAAGGCCTGCCGGACGAGGCCCACCTGCTAAAACAGTGCGCAGACGATCCTGAGCTGGTCGAGGAGTTGCTGGGATTCTTCGCTGAAGGGCTTGACGCCGCAACGGCGGCCCTTACCCACGCCATTGACGCCAATGACCGGGAGACGCTGCGCCGTACCGCCCATAAGCTGCGCGGCGAGGCGGTCACCCTCGGCTTTCAACGCCTTGCCGGGGTGCTCCAGCAGCTGGAGAGCCAGGCGACGTCGCCCGACCAAACCGTGTCTGACGCTCTGCGCGACGCGCTGGCTGAGGCGATCACAGGCTGCCACTTGTGGCTGCGGCGCAGAGCGCAGGCGGCTTCACGCTAAGCTCCTCTCAGTCGTGGATTTTCACCCCCAGACAGCCGCAAACAAATTCAGGGTTAAAGTGTTTCACCGCTTCGCCAACGTAACCTAAATCCAGGGCGCCGATCTGCGCCATTTCGCTCGTGGTGAGCGAGAAATCCCAGATGGCAAAGTTCTCTTCAATACGCTCCTGGCGGGTGGATTTAGGGATCACCGTGACGCCACGCTGCACGTTCCAGCGCAGGATGACCTGTGCAATGGTTTTTTGATGGGCATCGGCAATCCCCTGCAGCATCGCCTCTTGATACGGATTATGTCTGCCACCGCCTAACGGCGCCCACGCTTCCGGCTGAACGTGATAATGCTTCATGGTTTCCAGCGCCGCAGGCTGCGCGAAATAAGGATGCAGTTCAACCTGGTTCACCATCGGCCTGATTCTGACAGTTTCGCAGAAGTTAGCTAACACATGGGGGTAGAAATTGGAGACGCCGATCGCTTTCAGCTTCCCGGCTTCATACGCGTCTTCCAGCGCGCGCCAGGAGCTGAAATAATCGCCCATCGCCTGATGCAACAGATAGAGATCGAAATATTCCAGCCCGGATTTTTTTAAGGACGCGGCAATCCCGGCTTTCGCCATCCCGGTGTTGGCCATGTCCTGGACCCACAGTTTGGAGGTTATAAACAGCGCCTCACGGGTACACAGACCTTCGGCGATGGCTTCGCGAACGGCCTCCCCCACCGCATCTTCATTATCGTAGACGGCAGCGGTATCGATAAGGCGGTAGCCGGTACGAATGGCGTTCAGCACTGACTGCTTACACTCTGCTTTATCGGTCACCTTAAAAACGCCAAAACCCAGCATCGGCATTTTAAGGTTGTTACTTAATACAGAATATTCCACGGTGAAGCTCCCCTCTTGTTAAAACATCATGGTAAGACAAGAACGCGGTCACGATTAGCCTGTCATTCCTGATTTGACTTATGCATTCAATTCATTAATCGCAGTGCGCTGAGATGATCTGATTTTGACAGAGAGCCGAAAAGTCCCCCCTGCCGCGCCCAGCAATAACAGACCGCTCAGTGCAAACGTGCTGTGCCATCCCAGACTATCAAACACCAGGCCGCCTGCCGTTGACCCGAGGGCAATCGATAGCTGGATCACAGCAACCATAAGACCACCGCCCGCCTCCGCATCTTCGGGCAGCGTCCGCGCAATCCATGTCCACCAGCCGGTGGGCGCCGCCGTCGCCAGCAGGCCCCACAGGCTTAACAGTACGGTGACAGCACCGGTATGGTGCCCGGCCAGCAAAAGCGCTCCGACAATCGCAGCCATAATCAAAGGGATAGCCACCAGCGTCAGATAAAACCGGGCGTGCAGAACGGTCGAAATGAGCAGCGTGCCGACAAAACCAGCGACGCCAATCGCCAGTAATATCAGGGGCAGACCAGAAGAACTGACCCGGGTCACCGTCTCCAGAAACGGTCGCACATAGGTAAATAAGGTAAACTGCCCCATAAAGAACAGCCCGCAGGCCAGCAATCCAAGGGATACCGTCGAGCGGCGGAACAGACGCAGCACGGTTCCCTGCCGCTGTGGTGCGCGCTGGCTTTTCATCGACGGCAGGCTAACGCATTGCCAGATGAAGGCTACCATCGCCAGCGGAACAAGACATAAAAAGGCACCGCGCCAGCCGACGGTGGCCCCCAGGTAGCTGCCCAGCGGCGCTGCCACAACGGTGGCCAGCGCGTTACCGCCGTTAAAGATGGCCAGTGCGCGGGGGACCTGGCGTTGCGGCACCAGCCGAATGGCCGTTGCCGCCGACATCGACCAGAAGCCGCCGATGACGATCCCGATGAGCGCTCTGCCCAGCATATAAACCGGGAAACTGGACGCCAGGGCAATCATCAATCCTGAGGCCGCCATCAACGCCGTGAGCCCCAGCAACAGCCATTTACGGTCCAGCGACCCGGTAAGACGGGAAATCGTCAGGCTGGTCAATACCGCCAGCGCGCTAGAAAGCGCGATCCCCTGGCCTGCTAATCCCTCGGTAATGTGTAAATCACCCGCGATGGGTGTCAACAGACTGACCGGCATAAACTCTGAGGCAATGAGCACAAATACGCAGAGCGTCATCGCCAGGACGCCGCTCCAGTATGCGCGGGTGTTATGTAATCCAGACATTATTTATCTCCGACAAAACAAAGCCGCCTGCAGGCGGCTTTGGGGATGTCTCCGGCACAGGAGAGCTATTGCAGGTTGGTTTTGAAAAATTGAGTGAATGTAGCAAAGGGAATTTTGCCCGCGACGTTGTCATAGAGATCGACGTGGTTTGCGCCAGGGACAATCACCAGCGCTTTCTCTTTACTGCCGATCGCCTTAAAGGCATCTTCGGCAAAATAGCGTGAATGGGCTTGTTCGCCGGTCACAATAAGCGTCGGAATAGTCACTTCGCTGGCGTAACTCAGCAGCGGCATATTCATAAACGACAGCGGCATCGTCGCATTCCAAGCCCCGGTTGAATTAACCGAACGCGCATGGAAACCTCGCGGCATACGGTAATAATCGAAGAACTCTTTCAGGACCGGATTGGGGTTGGCGGGCAAGGTTTCCGGCAAAATACGATCGGCAGCGCTGACGTTGCCTTTATCATCAACATATATGTCATGCCCACCGGGGGCGGAAGTGCCGTTTGCCGCATCCTTCCAGCGCTGCGCGTTCAAGTACTGCAGTACCGCTCGGCGGTCGGCTGTCGTGTAGCGGTCTTTGCCATCGCCTACCCCATGCCCCATCGCGCGGCTCATGTCATACATGACGCTGGTCGCCACCGCTTTGACGCGGGTGTCCATCGCCGCGTCGTTTAGGGCCATACCGCCCCAGCCGCAAATGCCGAGCAAACCGATACGGTTGCGATCCACCTCTTTTTGCAGGCCCAGAAAGTCCACCGCGGCACTGAAATCCTCGGTATTGATATCCGGTGAGGCCACGTTGCGTGGGTAGCCACCGCTTTCGCCCGTATAGGATGGGTCAAACGCCAGGGTGACAAACCCCTGTTCGGCCAGCGTCTGGGCATACAGGCCGCTGGACTGCTCTTTTACCGCGCCGAAGGGACCGCTCACGGCAATAGCTGCCAGTTTGCGTTCACCGCGATCCTTCGGCAGGTAGAGATCGCCAACTAAGGTTATCCCGTAGCGGTTCTGGAAGGTCACCTTACGGTGATCCACTTTCAAACTCTCAGCAAACGTTTTATCCCATTTTTCAATCAGTGAAACAGGCGCATTCGGGTTAATTGTCTCAGCAGAGCTCATCGTTGTGACTCCAGTTAATGAGGCGCAAAGCAGCATGGCGGGTATCGCGGCTGTCAGTTTTTTGGTGAAAACCGTCATCAAAATTCCCCTAAATAAACGTGATCAATGCAAGTCTCCAGTAGACAACGCTGCTGTGCTTTGTTGTCGTGCGCTTAGTGTAGCCAGCAATAATGGTTCTTATTAGGGGGTGAAAAATGCTAAGATTAATACCATATTGTTCTAAATGGCATGCGGGTGACGAGGCGGGAGAATGGCGAAACGGGAAAACTATAATGACCTTTATCTGTTTATGCAGGTGGTGCGGGAAGGCAGTTTTACCGCCGCAGCGCAACGACTTGGCCTGGCGCAGTCCGGGGTAAGCCGTGCGGTTCGCGAACTCGAAGAGCGGCTGGGCGTTCAGCTTCTGGTGCGCACCACCCGCCGGTTGTCGCTCACTCAGGCGGGTGAGCAGCTCTATCACAATGTCGAATCCGGTTTCGACGCCTTAGATATGGGACTCGCCACGCTGGCCCACTATCGTCAAACGCCCTCCGGTACGGTACGCATCAATGCCAGCCAGCATGCCATTGATAAAGTCCTGCTGCCGAAGCTGGCAGTATTTAAACACCGCTATCCCGATATCAGACTGGAACTGATCAGCGAAAGCCGGTTTGTCGATATTATTGCGGAGCGATTCGATGCGGGCGTGCGTCTGGGCCCGGAAGTCGGGAGTGGTATGATTGCGGTACGCATTTCGCCCGATATGGAGATGGCTGTTGTCGGTACCCCGGAACATTTTCGCCGCTACGGCTTTCCACAAACGCCCGCCGATTTAGTCGCCCACCCCTGCATCGCTTATCAGTTCGGCGACGGCAGCCTTTACGCCTGGGAACTTAATGTGGATGGCAAAAAAATCACCCACCCGCCTCAGGGACAGTGGGCTTTCGCCGATAGCTATATGGAGGCCAAAGCGGCAAGGCTCGGTCTGGGGCTGGCCTATGTCCCGGAAGAGCTGATTACCGACGATCTAGCCCAGGGCACACTTATCCGGGTGCTCCAGCGTTATAGCCAGCGTCTGGAAGGTTCATTTCTCTATTACCCGCACCGCAATGTGTCGCCCGCGCTGAGAGCGGTCATTGATACATTGCGAATGTAGCTGAGGTTGCCTGCAGGCAGCAGACCACCGGTAGCGGTTGGTGGAGGGGTCTGAACTCAGAGCTTTCGCTTAATTCCGAACCATGCAAATTGTTAGGCGAGGCGGAAATGATCTGGTATCAGTATCAATTTTGCGACTTACCTATGTGATCATAAAGTTATAATACAGCACCGCTTCGTAACGAGTTAAAAAAACGCATATTTCCCTGCTACGCAAACCCTTTTTCTTCGCCTACCCACGCCTGTTGTTGAAATACCTCCAAAACGCTTAAGCATTCCTTTCCACCTCAGGGCTGCTACGCTAACTCTCAGTCAATGGCGAAGGAGGCGTAATGAAAGTCCTCAATATCCTGGTCCGTCGATGCGTGCTGATTACCCGCTTTGAAGAGACCGTTTCGTTTTATGAAAACCTTATCGCGCAGAAGGCAAGGTTGCGTTTCGACTATCCCGAATACGATCTCAAACTGGCGCAGGTGGGTTCAGTGCTTTTAATCGGCGGAACCGAGCAAAGCCTGGCGCCTTTTCGCGCCACCGAGGCCACTTTCCTGGTCAACGACATTACCGCCTGGGAGAAACATCTGCCTTCCACCGGAGCAACGATTATCAATCCGGTGAGTGCCGTGCCCACCGGCTGGAACATGCTGGTTCGGCATCCGGATGGCATGATTGCCGAATACGTTGAGCATCATGACAAAAACCCAGCAGATGAGATCTTCTGATGCTTCGCTTTCAGAGGGTTGGACCTGGTATCAGTCGGCCATACTGCCAGAAAAGTGCGCTTTCTGCTGTAGCCAGAGAGGGAGAGAGGGAGAAACTGGCGCTGCAAGCCGCAGCGCCACAGTTATCCTCTTACCCGGGCAGCATCACAAACTGACACTGTTCAACCAGTTGAGCAGACTTGCCACTGAGTATTGCGTCGGTGCGCGCGATATCGGCTGCCCCGATGTTATCAACAGCAGCGTCGGCAGGCCGCGTACGCCGAGGTCGCTGGCCAGTTCCTGATGCAGGTCGGCATCCAGATAGCGCGTTTCAAACTGAGCAATCCGCTGGCTGAGTTTTTCATGGGCCAGTAGCTGCCAGAGTTTACGGCAGTGCACACAGCGCTCCGCGCCAACGAACAGCAGCACGGGTCGTTCACCCTCCAGTTCACTCGCCGCGCTTATCGGCCGGAATGCGCTTTCCGCAACGCGGAACAGCTTCGGACTGCGGCGCAGCGTATCGTTATCGGTTGCGACGCACAGCGCATCGGCGCTTTTACTGTACGGCTGTACGCCCGCCACGCGCACCACGCTCTGCGCCGGGCCCGCCGCCGCCGCGCCCGGCTGACGCAGAGTGCGGACATCAACTGCCGCAATCGGCGTCTCCTGCGGTTGCGCAAGCTGCGGGATCCACGCGTAAGGAATGCGGTAGGCGCGGTAAACCATATTATTATTCAGCGTCTTGCCCCAGAACGGCGAAATGTATTCCCAGACAATGTCGTGATCGCGGGTCACTTCAAAAATGCGGCCGTTCGAACCTTCGTTAATCAACGTATTGCCATTTTCCAGGCGCTGCATATTGCTGATATACGGACTGTAGAAGCGGTATGAATCAGTCGGTTGCGGCAGGTCCGCTTCATAAGGCGAGTAGCGCCACTCAATATCGAGGGTCAGCGGGTTGATCTCAAGGATCCGAGAATAATCGCGCCAGGCGTTTTTCACCCCATCCGCCGATGCCGGGTTAGGCGCACCGTATCCGGCCCAACCGCCGTTGTCGAAAATCAGGATATTGCCCGCGCCCGGCAGCCCCTGCGGGATCATATGCGCATGATGCTGGCCGATGATCCAGCCGATGTGCTTCAGCTCCGGTTTGCTGTAATCCGGGCCGAGCTGCCAGACAATTTTGCCGCTCTGCTTATCGATAATGGCGATAATGTTGGATTCGCGGGCGTCCCAGATAATATTGTCGGGATGAAAGCGCACATCGCCGGCGTCATACCATTTATTCGGCCCCAGCGCCGACATCGAGTTGATATGCATCCAGTCGCCCATTCCGCCGCCGCTGGCGCGCATATTCGGGTTATTGTACAGCGCGGTGCGCGCCGCATCGTCGAAGCCCAGCTCATGAAAATGGTCGCTGCAGCGCCACTCCCAGACCACATTGCCCTGCCAGTCGACTTCAATAATGGTGTCGTCCAGCAGCAGCTTGTCGGAGATCGCTTCATTCACCAGATTGGTGTGGGCGAGGATCAGGGTATTGCCGCCATCGACCTGCGGCTCCAGCCCCGGCGCGTAGTAGCCGACGGGGTTACCCGCTCGCTGATAGTCGTGATGAGCGCGCGCCATCCAACGCGTTTCATTGCCGGGGTCGCTGACCTGTTCGTAGTGGTCGAATTTCCAGGTCACGTTGCCCTCCCAGTCCACCTGGATCAGATCGAGCATATCCTGCATGCCATAGCGCGGGTCGCGCTCGCCGCTGTGGCCAAGGATGGCGCCGCCGGGCAGAATTTTGTTGGGAAACCCATGCAGTTCAGGCCATTCCCGCACCACGTGACCATTCATATCCACCAGTACCGCGCCGTGTTCGGTGGCCTGGAAAAGGGTGTAGCCGCTCCAGGCGCGCTGCGGATCATAAAGGGTGGCGCCGGTCGGGTAAACGGAAGGATGTCCCATATGTTGCTCCTTAAATAATAAAATCAGACAGAAGTAATCAGGTTGCGAATGTGGCGGCAGGCGGCGGTAAACGAGTCATCATCACGCTGGCGCGGATGAGGCAGCGCCAGGTTCACGATTTCTCGTATCCGCCCCGGACGCGGGGAGAGCACGACGACGCGATCGGCCAGGGCGACGGCCTCTTCAACATCGTGCGTCACCAGTAACGTGGTGGTTCCCGCGCTTTGGTGGATCTGTAAAAGTTCCTGCTGCAGGGTGTGACGCGTCAGGGCATCCAGCGCGCCGAAAGGCTCATCGAGCATCAGGATCTGCGGGCGGGCCACCAGACCGCGGGCAATAGCCACCCGCTGGGCCATGCCGCCGGAAAGCTGCGCGGGCAGCGCGCTGGCGAACTCGCTGAGCTGCACGCGCGCCAGCATCTCCAGTGCCCGCTGGCGCTTCGTCGCCCGGGTGAGCTTTTCATCTGCCAGGCCGAGCATCACGTTGTCGAGCACGTTAAGCCACGGGAACAGGCGCGGCTCCTGAAACACAATGCCGCGCTCTTTGCCCACGCCGGTGACCGGCTCGCCGTTAATACAAATATCCCCCTGGGTGGCAGACTCAAGGCCCACCAGCATCCGTAGCAGCGTCGATTTACCGCAGCCGCTGCTGCCCACCAGCGCGACCAGTTCACCGGCGGCGATATCCAGGTTGAAATTCTGTAGCGCCGTCACCTGTTGCCAGGATTTACGCACGTGGCGAAAAGAGACCAGAGTTGAAGAGGTCATAACTGCTCCTGTTGACGCCAGCGGGTGGCGCGCATTTCCAGTAAACGTCCGGCTTTATCCAGCGCCGCGCCGGTGATACCGACCAGCACCATGCCGCAGAGAATAGTGGGCATATCCAGCAGCTGCTGGGCATTGATCATCAGGCTGCCGATCCCGACGCCGGAGGACATGAAATATTCCGCGCCGATATTGCCAAGCCAGGCGTAAATCAGCGCCAGCCGCAGACCGGCAAAGATCCCCGGCGCGGCACCGGGAAGAATGACCCGGCGCAGGCGTGCGAATTCGCCCAGCCGCAGCACCCTGGCGACTTCATCGAGTTGCGGGTTTCGCTGAAGCACCGCCTGCAGAGTGCTGAAGAACATAGGAAAGAACGACGCCAGCGCGATAAAGACGATTTTGCCGCCGTTATCGTTACCCACCCATGCCGTCAGCAGCGGCAGCCAGGCAAACAGAGCAATATGGCGCAGCACGTTAAGCGTGGGGGTAAAAATTTGTCCGGCGCGTGGGCGCAGCGCCAGCAGCAGTCCGCAGAGCAAACCGCCGGCAATCCCCAGCGCGCCGCCGACAACCGCTCTCCCCAGACTGGCCAGCATCGCGGCGCTCAGCTCTCCGCTCAGGATCCCCTGAACAAAACGTGCCGCCACCGCCAGCGGCGAAGAGAATAATCCGCTATCAATCCAGCCCCACTGGCTGGCCAGCTGCCACAGCGCCAGCAGGACTATCGGCAGCGGTAACGCCCGCCAGCTGGCCTGCGGTTTCCACGCCAGGCGTCCGGCGGCTGGCTGCGGCCAGAACACCAGTCGGGAACAGGCCCGATTCGCCGCCCACTCCATCAGCATGCCGCTCAGGCCAACCACCGCGATGGTGACAAAGACGATATCCAGTTGAAAAAGCTGGCGGCCCCAGACCATCAGGTAGCCAATACCTTCGGAAGAAGCCAACAGCTCGACAACGATAAGCGATACCCAGGCCTGCGAAAGCGCCAGACGCAGACCGGTAAACCAGCCCGGCAGGCTTGCCGGGATCACCAGCCAGCGCAGCCGCTGCCAGCGGGAGAAGTTCATCACCCTGCTGGCTTCGCTCAGGGTCTGCGGCACGCTGGCTACCGCCTGCTGAGTGTTGATGGTCATCGGCACCACAGTGGTTTTCACGATAACCGCCAGCTTGAGGCCGTTATCAATCCCGAACAGCACCATCAATAGCGGGATCCAACCGAGCGTCGGAATTTGCGCCAGCGCGTAGAACAGCGGTTCCACCCGCTGCGCGGCCGCTGGCACCAGGCCAAACAGCGCCCCGAGCAGCGTGCCGGCGATGGCGCCCAGCAGCAGGCCAAGCGCCAGATGCTGGAGACTAAATCCCCACTGCGCCAGCAGATCGCCGCTCAGCAGCGACAATGCGGTATCGGCAACCACCGACGGGGCGGGCAAAATTTGCGCGGGCATCCATCCCTCGCGGGCGGCGATGTACCACAGCAACAACAGTAGCGCTGGCAGCAGCCACGGCCAGCCGTTAAGCCGGAAACCCGGCCTGCCAGGGGCATCGGTTCTTAAGATCATCTGCGACATATCGGTCCACTCATCGGAAAGTGATGCCGCTATGAAAACGTGACTCACGCTGCCCCGCTATTGCGTAAGGTGAATAATCCCGATGCATCGAATGCATTTCAGCCTGGCGGGCACGCGGCGTCTGATTTAGCTTTTTTTCACCCATGCTTGGCGAATAAAAGCATTTAACACACGGCCCGCCGGCTCTTTAGGGTGAGAAAAAAACTCAAGGGAGCAATACGTTATGATGAAAGCATTTTTTAGCCGCACCTTGCTGGCATTGGTCGCGGTCATCGGTCTGGCGGCAAACGCCCAGGCCGAGACGCTACGAACCATTCGCATCGGCGTGCCGGATCAGAGCGCCGGCAGTCAACCTTTTATTGAGGGGCCGGTCGGCATGGCGTTTATCCGCCATCAGCTGGAAGAGGTGTTTAAACCGCAGGGTGTGGAAGTGCAGTGGCAGTTTTTCAAGGGGGCAGGCCCGGCGGTGAATGAAGCGTTAGCCAACCGACAGCTTGATTTTGTTTACCTCGGCGATCTGGCGGCGATTATCGGTAAGGCCAATGGTCTGCCGACACGCCTGCTTCTGGGCAGCCGCGGCTCGGAATCCTGGCTCGCGGTAACCAAAGCCTCGGGTATTAAAACGCTGGCCGACCTGAAAGGCAAACGGGTGGCGGTCTATCGCGGTACGGCGGACCAGCTGGCCTTTGACCGGGCGCTGCAAACCGCCGGCCTCAATGAGCGCAGTTTGCAGGTCATCAACCTTGACTGGAACGCGGGTAAAGCGGCGCTGGCGGCCGGTCGCGTCGATGCGGTATGGGGAGGCGTCTCCCTGCTGGCGCTACGCGGCGACAAAATTGATGTGGTGGTTAAAAGCGGCGATTCAGGCCGCCAGAACACCACTCAGGCGGGGTTCCTCGGCACGCAGACGTTTATCGAGACCTGGCCGCAGGCGACTCAGCAGATCGTTAATGTGCTGGTGAAGAATGCCGCTGAAATCAGCGATCCGGCTAATCGAGACGCCTGGTCTGCCGAGATGGCGCAGCAAAGCCAGATCCCCAAGGCGTTATTTCTGGAAGCGCTGCAGCCACAGGATCTGAACTTTACCACCTCACCGCGTATTGACCCGTTCCTGACCGACAGCTTCAGCAGTAGCGTCGAGCAGGCTAAATCGGGTCGTCTGATCCGCAGCGCTTTTGACGTTAAGCAGTGGGTGGACGGCCAGTTTGTCGAGCAGGCGCTGAAAACGCAGCAACTGGAAAACCGCTGGCCACCGTACGATGCCAAAGGTGAGGCGAAAAACGCCGGTTAATCCCTCTCCTCCTGCGCCAGCAGCTGAAGCTGATGCTGACGGTCGGTATGGAGGATAATCTCAATCAGCCTCTCAACCAGCGGCGGCTGAATCGCGTGAACCGGGGAGATAATGGCAAACCGGGTCTGCATTAGCCGCCACTCATCTGGCAGATCGCTAAGTTCCAGTTTCACCAGCCGATGGCTGTGCTGGCACAACGCGAAGCCGTCCTCGCTGGCGAAGCTTATCGCGTGGGTTTGCGCCAGAGTGGAAAGCAGCGCGTAAATATGGTCGCACTGGATCGCGGGCGTAAAGTCCTGTTGCTGGCTGAGGGTCGCCAGTACCTTGCGTACCCCCGGCGGCAAATAGGGGGCGGCAAAAGGGTAGCGCAACATCTCCTGAATCGAGATCGTCCCCTGTTTTGCCAGCGGATGTTCGGCATGGCAGACAAAGAAACAGCGTTGTGGGCTAAGCGGCTGCACGCGTAACTGCGGGTCAAGCTCGGCCTGCCAGCTATCGGCGACCACAAAAGGATAGTGCTGGGAGGTAAGCGCCTGATGCAGAGCAAGCCAGTTATCAATGTGAAAACGCACCCTCGCCTGCGGCAAAAGACGATGAAACTCTCCGATGGCCGCCGGAATCAGCCTCGCGCCGGGAGCCGGGCCGCAGCCAAAAGCGACCTCGCCATTTTGCGCATCGTCCGCCTCACGCAGCTGGCTACTAAGCTCAATATTGAGTTCCTGAAAACGGCGCGCATAAGGCAGCAGCTTTTGCCCGTGCAGCGTGAGCGTCGGTAGCTTGCTCTGGCGGTCGAATAAAGGATGACCGACACTCTGCTCCAGCGCCTGAATGCTGCGGCTAAACGCCGATTGCGACAGGCAAACCGCCTCCGCCGCACGATTAAAACTGCCGTACTCCACTAGCGCTACAAAATTGCGTAACTGGCGAAAATCCAGATGCATCGATCCGCTCCCTTCCCTCTACTATTCAACAAAAGTACTGGAAGGCGGCCTGGCGGTAAACCACAGACACCACTCCCGGTGGGTTAGCGCACCGTGACTGGGGTGAAAGTTCGCGTTGCAGAATAGTGATGAACCTGCATGAGCGGCCAGCCACAGAGCCTCACGCTGATCTCACGTTTCAGCCATTAATTCCGTCATCACTTTCGCAAACACTTCGCCCGGCTGCGACAGGGTGCTGTGTCCATCCGTCACCGCGACGACAGAAACCGGCAATGCATGACGGAACGGCCGCACCGCCAGACCGCTGGTGTCGACGCCCTGTAGAGAAAAACTGTCAACAATAGTCATACTGTTGTTGCCGTGTCTGACAAGATTAATCGCCATGCTGTAGCGGTTGGTTTCTACCGCCGCCACCTGGCGCTGGCGGAACGCCGGCACCTCTTCGGCAATCATGGCAACCAGCCGCGCGTCGGTCGTGATATACACCAGGTCGCGCGTCGGGATATCCTGCCAATGGATTTCCGTCTGCTGCGCCAGCGGATGCTGCTCGGGCAGCACACACACCATTTCGCCCCGGCAGATGGCCAACGGGTTCTCCTCTGGTTCGTAGCCGGGTTTCACCAGAAAACCGAGATCGTAACGCCCTTCTTCAACCGCCGTCTCAATTTCATTGTTGAGACACATATCCGCCACCACACCATAATCCGGAAAGCTCTGCCGAAAACGCGCCACCGCCAGCGGCAATATATTCAGCGCCAGCGCAGGCGTGGCACAGACCCGCAACTGACCAACGCGATACTGGCGGATGTGATCAACAAAACGCTCAAAACGAAGCCGGTCCTGATGCACGCGCAGCGCCTCTTTATACAGCGCTCTGGCTTCCGCGGTTGGCTGCATCTTCCCTTGATAGCGCTCAAACAGGCTGAACCCCATCTGCTGCTCGATAAGCGCCAGGCTTTTACTCACCGAAGGCTGCGACATGGCCAGCTGCGCCGCTGCCGCTGTCACTGAACCTAGCTGAACGATACTGATAAAGACCTCGAGTTGCTTGGGTGTCATTGCCATTTTCCTGATAACGATATGCTGATTATGCATTTAAAAAATATGCACTCAGGGTTATAGAATCCATAATTATATTCACAAGAGGGCATAAAATGAAATTTTTCACGTCACGCTTCATGTCGATATTGTTGCTTATACCGGGGATGTTCTTAGCCCAGTCTCCTGCTCAGGCCGGGGAAGAAATCAATACGATTCTGCCAGACCATGTGATCCGCGTCGGTGCGGTCAACGCACCGCCGTGGTATCAGAAAGATCTGCTGACCAACCAGTGGACCGGGCTGGTTCCGGATGTTGTGCAGGCGATATTTAAAAACACCGATATCAAGATTGAATACGTTGATACGCAATGGGGCACCGCCGTCGCGGGTTTACAGTCCAACCGCTTCGATATTTTAGGTGGTTTTAATAATACGCCAGAAAGGGCCAAAGCCGTCGACTTTACCCGCCCTATGGGCTCGCACCAGATGGGCGTCCTGACTCTGGAAAAAGAGACGCAGAAATATCAGCGCTGGGACACCATCAACACTTCGCAGACCAGGCTCAGCGCGATTGATGGCTCGGCAGCCGTCACGCTGCTGCAGCCTCAACTGGACAAAGCCCAGTGGATTATCGTTCCCGATAGCGACAACATGCAGCTCCAGATGGAGAGCGGCCGCGCGGATGCCATCGTCACTAACGATATCCAGATGGCGCAATATATTCAAAAGCGTCATCAGGGCACGATGATTATCCCACAGCCGGTCAAAGAACAGGCAACCAATATGGGCCTGCGTAAAGAACGACCGGAATTACAGGCGTGGCTGAATGGACGGCTCGAACAGCTGGATAAAGACGGCACGCTGAAAAAAATATGGCAGAAATATACTCACCCAGCGAAATAACTCTGATGAACCCACAATCATTATTACCGTTACTGAAAATTGAAGCGCTTAGCAAATCATTTTCAGGTAATAAAATTATAGATGATGTTTCCTTCGCGGTTCGTCCCTCGGAGGTGATTGGCATCATTGGCCGCAGCGGCGCGGGTAAATCCACCCTGCTGCGTTGCCTGAACATGCTTGAAGTCCCGGATAGTGGGCATATTTGGCTGGGTGAGGAAGAAATAGGCTTTCACGGCGCGCAGAGAAAACAGGTCACACAGCGCACATTAGCGCGCCAGCGTGCCTCAATGACAATGGTATTCCAGCACTTTAATCTGTGGCCACACCGCAGTGTATTGCAGAATATTATTGAAGGTCCGGTACAGGTCCTGGGCTTGCCGCGTAAAAAAGCCATCGAAAAAGCCATGGCGCTGCTCACGCGTATGGGCCTGCAAGAAAAAGCCGGAGACTTCCCGGTTCAACTTTCAGGCGGTCAGCAGCAGCGGGTATCTATCGCCCGCGCCCTGGCCATGGCGCCGCAAGTGATCCTGTTTGACGAACCGACTTCCGCACTCGATCCGGAATCTGTCGGGGAGGTGTTGTCCGTTATTTCCGAACTGGCGGCCAGCGGCACCACCATGCTGGTGGTTACCCATGAAATGCGTTTTGCCCTGCAGGTATGTAGTCGGCTGCTGTTGATGGATAATGGCAAACTGGTGGAAGAAGCATCCCCTCAGGAGATCTGGTCACGGCCGCCCGATGCCCCTATCCGACGCTTTATGACGCTGTCCGGCGTAACGGCAGAGGAGCTGCGCTAATGTCATATCACTGGGATTTCTCAATACTGTGGCAATATCACGCGGTTATGCTGGAAGGGATATTGACCACCTTTAAAATTGTGCTGGCCTCAGTCACGTTAAGCATTCTTGGCGGAGCGCTGCTGGCCCCGTTGCGCGGCGCGTCCAGGGCGGTCATCCGCTTACCCACCCAGGGGTTGATTGAGATTGTGCGTTCAATCCCCCCTCTGGTGCTGATTGTCTGGGCCTACTACTGTCTGCCCATTTTGTTCGGCCTGACCCTCTCCTCGTATCTGACCTGTGTCCTCGCCATCTCGTTATATGGCAGCGTATTTTTCGCTGAAATATTTCGTTCTGGTATGCAATCGGTCGATCATGGTCTGGTCGAAGCGGGCCTGTCGGTGGGGATGTCACCGCTGAAAGTATTAGTTCGCATTACCGCGCCGGTAGCCTTTTTGCGAATTTTACCGGCGTTTGTCAGCCAGTGCGTGATGTCGGTTAAGAATTCCGTGCTGGCGAGTTATATCGCAACGGGTGAGATCCTCTATCAAGGGCAACGGCTGAGTACCGCCACCTTCCGCCCTCTGGAGACACTGACTTTTGTGGCGCTGTTTTTCGTCGCCACCATTCTTCCGCTGTCACTGCTGGCAAGCTATGCCGAGCGCCGGATCCGCAGCCGCTACTTCAAACGTTGAGTAACCATGACTATTTCCGCAACACGCCAGCTGGTCAATTTTGCCAGTACCTTATCTGCGCCAGCTATCCCGGCTCCCGTTCGGCGCAAAATTCGACTGCATTTACTGGATGCTCTCGCCTGCGGTTGGGCGGCCAGTGGCCACCGGGTCAGCGAACCGATGATACGCGCCTCCCGGCTATTTGGTGGAAACGGTCACTGTAGCGTCTTCGGTGAGTCCGGTTTCAGCCCATTGGCGGCCGCGTTCGCGAACGCGGCCATGATAAACGGCCTGGATCACGATGACGGTGTGGAGATCGACGGCAAAGGGCTCGGCCATCCGGGGGCCACACTGGTTGCCGCCGCGATGGTTGCGCTTGACCTCAATCCTGAGCCGGTAGCTCAGGACGTGCTGATTACCACCCTGGCGGCCGGTTTCGAGGTGAATAACCGGCTCATCCACGCCATCCAGCCTTCGGCAGAACGCTTCAGCCAGGTCTACGGCGTGGCGCAGCATCAATCCATCGGCGCAGCCGTGGTGGCCGGTCGGTTGTTGGGGTTAAACCCTGAGCAATTACATCACGCGGTGGGCCTGGCCGCCGCGTTAACACCGCTCCCCAGTCTGCACCAGTATAACTGGCGACAACGGCCGCTGTTGTCGCTCAAAGATGCCGTGGCGCCCGCCGCGCAAGCCGCCGTGCAGGCGGTGATAATGGCGCAGCAAGGCCTCAGCGGCAGCCTTGATGTACTCGATGGCGAACAGGGTTTCTGGCGGATGATTGGCTCCGACCAGTTCGCGCCAGACAGGTTGACCGATGAGCTCGGCAGGCACTGGTACGCTGGCTACGGTAGCTTTAAGCGATATCCCGCCTGCCGCTGGCTGGCCTGCGCGCTGGAATGCATGGAGGGCATCATGCAGCAGACCGGCTGGTCTGTTGCGGATCTCCGCACCATTGAGGTACAAAGCTTCCCCCGCCTGGTCAATGATATGATGGATTATCGGCCGCAAACGGTGACCGACGCGCAGTTCAGCCTGCCGTGGACGCTGGCAGCGATCGCCGCTGGCCTGGCGCCGGGTGCCGACTGGTATACTGAAGACAATATGCAAAACCCAGCCTTGCTGGCGCTGGCGGATAAAGTCACGGCCACTGTCACACCTGAATTTACACAACGAATGAACGGTCCGGCACGCCAGCCTGGCGCGCGCGTTGTGGTCACAAACTCACGTGGCGAATGTGCAGTGCAGGAACGCTACAAACCCCTGGGCAGCGCCGAGCGGCCGCTTAGCGATGGGGAAATTATTGCCAAAGCGCGGCGAAATTTGCCCGGACATAAGATAAAGGTTAACGAACTGCTTACGAGCGTGATGGAGGAGGAAACGGCTCGGTATTACTCCTCTTCGGCAGACCTGATGGGCTTTTCGCTACCGGCGTAGCAAGGGTTGCCTGACATTGTCAGGCAACCACGACCGGTTAGTGCTTCACGATATACATGGTACGACTGTAGGCCACATCTTCCGGGTTGGTGATCGGGTAGCCTTTCAGCCACGGCTTAATCAGCCGGCCGTTAGTGTACTGGTAGATCGGCGCAATCGGCGCTTTGACCATAATGATCTTCTCCGCCGCGTTGTAATCGTCGTTACGCGCTTTGGCCGAATTCTCCACCGCCGCCTGGGCGAGGATTTTATCGTACGCCGGATCGTTAAAGCGGGAGATATTTCCGCTGTGGGTGGAGGTCAGTAGCGACAGGAAGGTGGACGGCTCGTTGTAATCCCCCACCCACGAGGCGCGGATCACGTCGAAATTGCCGGTGTTACGGCTGTCGATATAGGTTTTCCACTCCTGGTTCTGCAGTTTCACCTCCACGCCGAGGTTTTTCTTCCACATCGACGCCACCGCGATGGCAATCTTCTGGTGATTCTCGGAGGTGTTATACAGCAGCGTCAGCTTCAGCGGACGATTCGGGCCATAGCCGGCGGCAGCCAGCAGGGCTTTCGCCTGGGCATTAAGTTCGGCCTGACTCATACTCTCAAACTGCGACGGCTGGGGGGTGAAGCCCGCCGTCACGTCCGGCGTGAAACGCCAGGCCGGTTTTTCCCCGGTTCCCAGTACTTTCTCCGCCATCACCCGGCGATCGATGGTCATGCTCAGCGCCAGTCGCACCCGCTCGTCCGCCGTCGGGCCCTTTTGGGTATTGAAAGCGTAATAGTAGGTACCCAGCTGCGGCGGGGTATATACCTGCCCCGGAATATCCTTCAGTAGCTTCTGATACATATTTTTCGGGAAAGATTCGGTGATATCGATATCGCCAGCGAGATAGCGCTTGGTGGCGGCGGACTCCTGGTTGATCGGCACAAAGGTGACCTGCTGGATCACCGTTTTGGCGTTATCCCAGTAGTGCGTGTTCGGCACCACCACCAGCTTTTCATTGACCACGCGATCTTTCAGAACATAGGCGCCGTTGCCCACCAGGCTGCCGGGCCGCGTCCAGTTCGCGCCGCTGTCGACATTCGCCTTCTGTACCGGGTAGAAGGCAAAGCTGGCGGTCAGGTTGCTGAACCACGGCAGTGGTTTATCCAGCTGCACCCGCAGAGTGTGGGCATCGACGGCGGTAACCCCCAGGGTCTCCGGCGCGGCTTTGCCGTCGATAATGTTCTGCGCGTTGGCGATCCCCGCCAGCGCCGCGAACCAGGCGAACGGCGAAGTGGTTTTCGGATCCACCAGACGCTGCCAGCTATAGACGAAATCCGCGGCGGTAACCGGCGTGCCGTCGGACCAGCGCGCGTCATCGCGCAGGGTAAAGGTCCAGACACGGTTATCGTTGCTCTGCCAGCGGGTCGCCACGCCTGGAACCAGGTTGCCTTTCGCATCCTGATTGACTAAACCTTCAAACAGATCGCGGATCACCTGGATTTCCGGCAGGCCCACCGCTTTGGCGGGATCTAACGAGGCGGGTTCATCTTTGATATGGCGTACTAACAGCTGTTTTTCCGCCAGTACCGTGCCCGGCGGTACGTCCGCCGCCCAGGCTAAAGAAGATACGCTGGCTAACCACAGCGCGCCGCATGTCAAAGCGACAGGATACTTCATAAGATCCCCTTTAAAATGAAAAAAATACCGCCAACAGAGCGATAATTATTTGTTTCATCACCTGAAATTGCAAACGACATATGATAGAAAATTGATGTGTCGTCGGATTTCACGCCTCAGGGAATGGGTTTGATCCCGACACGCTTTTCGCCAACACTGAATAATAACGACACACAGGAAGCCCTATGTCTATTTCACGTCCTCGTCCGCAGCGCGGCGACTTTCCGCCGGGAACCCGGCAGTACGGCAGCTCGGAACTGGGCGCGCCGCTGCTGTGGTTTCCTGCGCCGCAGGCCGACAGCCGTAGCGGCCTGATTATTGCCGGCACCCACGGTGATGAAAATTCGTCGATTGTGACCCTCTCCTGCGCCCTGCGCACCCTGAAACCCGAGCTGCGCCGTCACCACGTGGTGCTAACGGTCAACCCTGACGGCTGTCAGCTCGGGCTGCGTGCCAATGCCCGCGGCGTTGACCTCAACCGTAACTTTCCGGCCGCTAACTGGAAACAAGGGGAAACGGTTTATCGCTGGAACAGCGCGGCAGAGGAACGCGACGTGGTGCTGTTGACCGGCGAGCAGCCAGGTTCGGAGCGGGAGACCCAGGCCCTGTGTCAGTTGATCCACCAGATCCATCCGGCGTGGGTGGTCTCCTTTCACGATCCGCTGGCCTGTATCGAAGACCCGGGCCACAGCCCGCTGGGGCACTGGCTGGCCGACGCCTTCTCCCTGCCGCTGGTGGGCAGCGTGGGCTACGACACGCCGGGCTCCTTTGGCAGCTGGTGCGCGGATATCGGGCTCCCCTGCATCACCGCCGAGTTCCCACCGGTCTCCGCCGACGAGGCAACGGAGCGTTACCTGCCGGCGATGACCGATCTGCTGCGCTGGCAGGCTTAAAGATGAAGCACGCCGGTGCTGAACCGCAGCGCCGGCTCAACGTCCACCGCCAGCCATGTCGGGCCGTCGAGGTCAGCGAAGCGCGCCAGCGGCGCCAGCGGGAGCGCGGCGGCGATCCCGCGCGAGGTGCAGAGCATACAGCCCAGCATCCGCGCATACCCCTGCCGTTCCGCCTCTCCGGCCAGAGCCAGCGCTTCGGTCAGACCGCCCGTTTTATCCAGTTTGATATTGACCATCTCATAGCGCCCGCGCAGCCGCGGCAGGCTCTCCCGGGTATGGCAGCTCTCGTCGGCGCAAATCGGTAACGGATGAACGAAGTTTTCCAGCGCCGCATCGGCGTCAGCCGGGAGCGGCTGCTCGAGCATCGCCACGCCGAGGTCCGCCAGCAGCTGACAGCGCGCCGCCAGCCCCTCGCTGTGCCAGGATTCATTGGCGTCGACAATCAGCGTAGCCTCCGGCGCCGCCTGACGGATAGCGATTAACCGCTCGCTGATCAGCCGGTCGTCAAGCTTCACTTTCAACAGCTGGGCACCTTTCTGCCACAGCGCCGCGGCGCTGGCCGCCATCTGATCCGCCGTACCAATGACCACCGTTTGGGCGGTGATCACCCGGTTGGGCAACGCCACGCCCAGCAACTGGGACAAGGTTTTGCCTTCGCGCCGCGCCTGCAGATCCCACAGCGCGCAGTCAACGGCATTGCGCGCGGCGCCTGCCGGCAGCAGCCGCTGCAGCTGTTCGCGGGTGAGGCCCGCTTCCAGCTGCTCGCCGATCGCCATCACCTGGGCCATGACCGAAGCGATGCTCTCGCCATAGCGGGGATAAGGCGTGCATTCGCCCACCCCTTTCACACCGTCCTCCTCCAGTTCCACCACTACCACTTTTGCCTCGCTGCGGCTGCCGCGGGCGATCACAAAAGGGGTATGTAGCGGCCAGGCTTCCTCATACACTCGCACGTTGCGCATTCCCTTGTCCTCTCTGGTCAATGTTAAATAGGGTTTGCCGTGTAGCTGGCGGATGTCATACACTACTCGTGACGTTAACTATATGTAAACAGGAAGATAACCATGTCACAAACCGTGCATTTCCAGGGCAACCCCGTTTCTGTTCAGGGCACCATTCCGCAGGCAGGCGCTAAAGCGCAGCCGTTTACGCTGGTCGCCAAAGATCTCTCTGACGTCGCGCTGAGCCAGTACGCCGGCAAACGTAAAGTACTGAATATTTTCCCGAGCATTGATACCGGCGTGTGTGCCGCATCAGTGCGTAAATTCAACCAGCTGGCCGCTGAACTGGACAACACTGTGGTGCTGTGCATTTCCGCTGACCTGCCGTTCGCCCAGTCCCGCTTCTGCGGCGCGGAAGGCCTGAGCAACGTGGTGACCCTTTCCACGCTGCGCGGTGCGTCGTTCCTCGCTGACTACGGTGTCGCCATCGCCGCCGGTCCGCTGGCTGGCCTGGCCGCTCGCGCCGTGGTCGTTATCGATGAAAATGATCAGGTCGTCTACAGCCAGCTGGTGAATGAAATCACCGAAGAGCCGGACTACGACGCCGCGCTGGCCGCCCTGAAAGCCTGATAACAGCGTGCCCGGGCGCATCACGCCCGCGGACAATCTATGTACTCAGCCCCCGCTCTGCGGGGGCTTTTTTATTGCCGTGGCGCATAGCGGGAGATAGCCCGCGCCATCGCCGGGCCGGTCAGTAAAATGGTAAACAGCCGCAACGTCTGTAGCGCCATAATGAACGACATATCCGCCCGGGTGCCGGCGGCGATAATCGCCACCGTGTCCAGGCCGCCAGGGCTGGTGGCCAGATAGGCGGTCATAAAGTCCATCTGCAGAATGTGGGTCAGGGCAAGGGCCATCAGGGCGCACATCAGGATCAGCCCAAGAATAGAGGCGATAATCTGCGGCAGCGTCTTCAGCGCCAGCAGAAAAATGGCTTTATTAAACTGCAGCCCCACCGTCCAGCCCAGCACCGCATAGGCCATCGCCAGCAGCCACTCCGGCAGCTCCAGCATCATCCAGCCGCTGCCCTGGACCAGCGCGCCGAGCAGCATCGGCAACAGCATGGCCCCGGAGGGGATGCGCAGCCGCATGCCCAGCCAACAGGCTAGCGCCGTCAGCAGCAGCGTGAAAGGGAAATTCAGGGTCAACGATGGAAACCAGACAATATCCTGAGTCATTTCCTGCGCTTCATTGCCCAACGCATAGCGCACCACCAGCGCCGCCGCGCCGACGACAAACAGCACCCGCAGATACTGCATCAGCGCCACCAGCCGCACATCGGCCCCGTACTCCTGGGCCATCACCACCATTGCCGACGCGCCGCCGGGAGAGCTTCCCCAGGCGCCGGTGGCGCCCGGCAGCGCGCTGTAGCGAACCAGCAACCAGCCGGTGAGGCCGCTAATCGCCAGGGTGGTCAACAGGATCGCCAGCACCAGCGCCCAGTTGTTGAACAGCACGCCAAAAACAGAGGGATTAATCGCCCGGGCGATCATGCAGCCGACGATGGCCTGCGCCGCCAGATAACAGGGACGAGGGATGCTCAGCTTCACCCCGCGCAGGCTCAAAATGAGACCGGCGATCAGCGGCCCCAGCAGTAGCGCTGCCGGCAAATGAAGGCGTAACAGCAGCGAGGAAAAGAGAACAGAGAGCAGCAGCAATGTCAGCCAGTGCCCGATCGCGCGACGCGACGCCAAGATGCACCACCCCGGAAAAAGGATTAAAAAACCAGTATATACAGGTTTGGCCCGCTTTGCAGGCCGAATGCCGGCGACGTGAGTCGCCGGCCTGGCGGGATTATTCGTCGCCCTTTTTCTGACTCAGACCATATTCACGCAGTTTATTGGCGATGGCGGTATGCGACACCCCCAGCCGCTTCGCCAGCTTACGGGTGCTGGGGTAGCTGCGATAGAGCTGGGTCAGCACCGAGCGCTCAAAGCGCCGGGTGATGTCGTCCAGCGACCCTTCCATGGCCTCCTCGCCCACCGGCAGCGACGCGACGTCATGGTCCGGCAGCAGAATGTCCTGTGGACGCAGCTCAAATCCCTCCAGTTGGGTCAGCGCGCGATAGACAGCATTCTTCAACTGGCGAACGTTGCCGGGCCAGCTGTAGCGGGTGAGCACCGTACTGAGATCGGCGGAGAGCTTCGGCCGCGGGACGCCCTGCTCATCAGCAAAGCGGGCCACGAACAGCTCCGTCAGCGGCATAATGTCCTGCGGGCAGTCGCGCAGCGGCGGCAGATACAGCGTCAGGACGTTGAGGCGATAGTAGAGATCTTCGCGGAACAGCCCTTTCTGCACCAGTTCGACCAGGTTTTTCTGCGTCGCGCAGATCACCCGCACATCGACGTGCACTTCATGATCCTCGCCTACTCGGCGGAAGGTGCCGTCGTTGAGGAAGCGCAGCAGCTTAGTCTGCATTCGCGGCGACATCTCGCCAATTTCATCCAGCAGCACCGAGCCGCCGTTGGCCTGCTCGAAGAAGCCCTTCTTGCCCTGCAGCGCGTCGCCAAACAGCTCGCTCTCGACCGCGTCCTCGGGAATGGAGCCGCAGTTGAGCGCCAGATAAGGTTTGCCCGCCCGCGGACTGGCCAGATGGCAGGCATGGGCCAGCAGATCTTTGCCGGTGCCGGTGTCGCCGACAATCAGCAGCGGCGCGCTGAGCATCGCCAGCTTGCGCGCTTGCTCCACCACGTGGCGCATTTTCGGCCCCACCGCGAGGATCTGGCTGAAGGCGCTGGTGTCCTGGCTGGTCATGGTCTGCAGCTGGCGTCCCATGCGCACGGTTGAGCGCAGCATCGCTACGGCGCCGGTCAGCACCCGTTCGTTATGCTCCCCTTCCAGATAGACCGGGGTCACTTCCAGCAGATAGTTCTGTCCATTCACCACCACATGCTCCGCATGCGTCTCCTGCGGGCTGCTCTCCAGCCAGCGCTGAACGTTAAAATCGGCGATCAACTGGGCCACCGGATGGTTGCGCAGCTTCGCCTGGCTTTGGCCAAACAGCAGGCAGCTGGCGGGGTTGGCCAGTTCCACCCTGCCTTTGGTATCCAGCGACAGCACCGGCTCCGGCATCGCCACCAGCAGCGCGCTGAGCGCCAGGTGTTCACGCTCAGACGGCATCCACGGCACGGTGCGCACGTCTGTCACGCCGGCGATACGGCGGATCTCTGCCATCAGGCTGCTGAACGTGGCGAACTTCAGTTCGGCAAAATTGAGGTAAATTCGGCCTATAGGGTCAATATCGATACCACGTAGATCAATGCCGCGCAGCACCAGCAAATCGAGCAATTCACGAGTCAGACCGAGACGGTCTTCACAAAAGACTTCAAGACGCATGGGAGTGTTCACCCTAAAAGTGCCAATGACGGGAGAATAATAGGACAGGAATGAGTTTTCGGGAAGCTAACTGTCAACAATTATTGACAGCATGGCGGAAAAATGGGCGTTGTGCCGTAAAGTCAGGCGGTCAGTGGTTAAATGAACGCCTGGGCGAGCCGGGATCCAACCTGCCCGGTAGGCCGGGCAAGGCGAAGCCGCCGCCCGGCAATGTCTCTGAGCGGAGGTTACTTCTCCGGACTGGTTTTGCTTTTCTGCAGGGTCTCTTTCAACTGCCCAATCAGCTCGCGACGAAAATCGCCGAGTCGCGGTTTATCATCGGCGATCCACGGTAGCGGGCGGCACAGCTCCATCGCCTTGATCCCGAGGCGGGCGGTCAGCAGTCCGGCGCCGATGCCCTGTGCGGCGCGCGCCGACAGCCGGGCCGCCAGATCCTGCGACATCCAGTCCATCCCCACCTCGCGCACCAGTTCGCTGGCGCCAGCGAAAGCGATATTCAGCAACACCAGGCGAAACAGTCGCAGACGGCTGTAATACCCGAGCTCAATGCCGTACAACGTGGCAATTCGGTTGATCAGCCGCAGGTTACGCCAGGCGATAAACGCCATATCCACCAGCGCCAGCGGGCTGACGGCAATCATCAGCGTCGACTCCGCCGCCGAACGGCTGATTTCCCGCCGCGCCTGGGCATCCAGCACCGGCTGCACCAGCTGCGCATAGAGGCTCACCACTTCACGATCGCTTTGCGTTTCATGGATCGCGGCATACCAGCGCTGCAGCGCCGGATGCGACTGATCCAGACCCGCCTGCTGCGCCAGCTTTTCACAAAAGGCTTTCGCTTTACCGACCGCGTGACTGTGCAGCATATCGCGCGCTTCATCGCGTTCGTGGGCGCGCTGGCGCAGTCGCCACAGACGGCGCCACTCGGTGGCCACCGATCCGACGCCGGCCCCGACGATCAGCGCCCCGGCGACGCAGCCGCCCAGCGCAATCCAGTCCTGGGTCTGCCAGGCGTTAGCCGTCCACTGCACGCCTTGCGCCACGACGCTGACGCCGAAGATCGCCAGTCCGGCGCTGACCATCCGCCGCCACAGGCTGCGTTTGGGTCGCAGGACCGACTCCACCACCGCTTCCGCCGCCCCCTCTTCCTCTTCGCCGGTCACCAGCCGCGCTGGCGCGAAGTTGTCGGCCTCCAGGGTGTCGAAGGCGCGGGCGCTTTTCAGCGGCGGAATTTTTTCCGCTTGCAGCGGACCATCAAAATCAATCCGCGGTTTTAACGGTTCGCTCATCGCAGTTTATCTCCAATCAAAAATTCCAGCGCCGCGTCGAGGCGAATGTGCGGCAAAGGCCGATCGACATCCATGACCTGCGGACGAAAGTTTTCAAACTGAAATCCCTGCTGCTGCCAGAAGGCCTGGCCCGGCAGACGCGCCGGCACCTCGCCGGGATAGATGGTCAACGGCTGGCCGTCGCTCAGCCGATCGCCGCGCAGGGCGGGAATTTTCTCGCCATTCACCTCAATCAGCCCGCTCTGGGTCGCCTGAATGGACGCCAGCCCCAGGCAATCCATACTGATCCCCTCAAAGGCGGCGTTCTGCCACGCGTCCTGAATCAGTTGCTGCAGGAGCGACACCATATTGCTGTGCTGATCGACCGTGACGTGGTCAGCTTTGGTGGCGGCAAACAGCAGCTTGTCGATAACCGGCGAAAACAACCGGCGGAACAAGGTGCGCTGCCCGTAATGGAAACTTTGCATCAGCTGGGTCAATGCCAGACGCATATCGTTAAAAGCCTGCGGCCCGCTGTTGAGCGGCTGCAGACAGTCCACCAGCACAATCTGCCGGTCGAAGCGCAGGAAGTGCTCTTTGTAGAACCCCTTCACCACCCTTTCGCAATAGTATTTGTAGCGTTCGCGCAGCATGCCGGCGTTGCTGTGTTTATCGGCCTGCGCCAGCTTGGCTTCGCCGATGGCGTCGACGTCGGGCCACGGGAAAAACTGCAGCGCCGGCGCACCCGCCATTTCACCGGGCAGGACAAAGCGCCCGGGCTGGATAAAGTGCAGCCCTTCGCGCTTACAGGCGTGCAGATAGTCCGTCCAGGCGGCAGCGATATCTGCCAGACGGGCCTCATCGGCAGGGGCCAGCGGATCCAGCCCGGCGCACAGCTGCCGCCAGCGGGCCGACCACTCCGCACGCTGTCCCTGCAGGAGCCCGGTCATCTGTCGTGACCAGCTCAGATAATCCTGTGCCAGCATCGGCAGGTCGAGCAGCCACTCGCCCGGATAGTCGACGATCTCCAGATACAGCGTGGAGGTATCTTTAAAATGGCGCAGCAGGGAGTCATTCGAACGGTAGCGCAGCGCGAGACGGATCTCGCTCACCCCGCGCGTCGGGGTTGGCCACATGGGGGGCTGGCCGTACAGCTGGGCCAGCCCTTCGTCGTAGGTGAATCGGGGAATGCCAAAGTCCCGCTGCGGCACGCGCTTGACGCCGAGCAGCCGCTCTTCGCGTGCGGCGCTCAGCAGGGGCAGGCGGGCGCCCGTGTGGATATTCAATAGTTGATTGACCAGCGCGGTGATAAACGCCGTTTTACCGCTCCGGCTCAGGCCGGTCACCGCCAGACGTAAATGCCGGTCAACCCCGCGGTTGACCAGCGCATTCAATTCAGTTTTCAGTCGCTTCATCGCCAGTCCGTTATGCCCTGAAGGTATGTCTCGTCATCATAAGCTATCTGCCGGGGATAAGCAGGACAACGTTAATCCTTTTGCGCCTTCCCCACGGCGGCATTATTTCATCCCGCGCGTGACGCGGTTGGCCAGCCGGCTGAGCAGCGGCTCCAGCGCCACCGCCAGCAGCATTTTCAGCGGCCGACGCGCGACCGATTTAACCGCCCAGCCGGCAACGCCCGCCGGGCCGTAACGCAGCGCGGTCAGCAGCGCCAGCTTACCGACGATTTTCAGACCGGGCTTCACCTGCTGCCCGGCGCGTTGCCATTTGCTATTCATGCGTTGCCTCACTCGTTAAAAACAGGATTTACAGCTGGCGAAAGCGGCTGCGCAGCGTAAAGGTGTCGGAGGTCACATACCGCTCCATTTCACGCAGGCGCTGTTCACCGGAGGCCAGTTCGGCATCCACGGCGGCCAGCAGATCGCCATTGCTCGGCGCCTTGTGACCGTACAGTTCACTGTCCGGCATCGGATCCAGAGCAAAAGTCAAAATGATGTAGGCCACCAGGACAAAGAAAAAGAGGCCGAAAATCATCGCCAGCACGGTAATCAGACGCACCAGCTTCACCGGGACATCAAGATGCTGAGCAATGCCCGCGCAAACGCCCTTCACCATCCCGCGCTGCGGGATACGCCACAGTTTTTTATTCAGATCCAGTCCGGCCATTATTTGTCTCTCCAGTTCGGATGTTCAGCATCCAGGATCGCTTCCAGCGCCTGAATACGTTCGCGCATCCGCTTCGCGTCATCGGTCAACTGCAGCAGCCGTTGCTGCTCATTTTGCGTCAGACTGCCGTTGGCGCCGCGATTGTTGTAGTGCAGCCACAGCCAGACCGGCAGAACAAACAGCACAAACAGCGTCAGCGGAATGGCGAGAAAAAGCATGCTCATGTGTACTCCTTACAGGGGGTGAGCCGCGGCGCAACGCCGCGCCGCGCAATCATACTTACTGGTTGGACTGATTCATTTTGGCTTTCAACGCCGCCAGCTGCTCGCTGATTTCATCGTCCGCTTTCAGTTCGGCAAACTGCTGATCCAGCGTCTGCTGCTTGCCAAAGCGGTGGCTCTCCGCTTCCGCTTCCATCTGATCGATGCGACGCTCAAAGGATTCAAAGCGGGCCATCGCCTCATCCAGTTTACCGCTGTCCAGCTGGCGACGCACATCGCGGGACGAACTCGCCGCCTGATGGCGCAGCGCCAGCGCCTGCTGACGAGCGCGGGTTTCGCTGAGTTTGTTCTCCAGCTCGCCAATCTCTTTCTTCATGCGCGCCAGCGTTTCATCCACCAGCTGCACTTCATGATCAAGTTGAGCGATAAGGTCGGTCAGCTTCTGCTTTTCGATCAGCGCCGCCCGGGCCAGATCCTCTTTCTCTTTACGCAGCGCCAGCTCGGCTTTTTCCTGCCATTCCGCCTGCTGGGCGACCGCCTGCTCAATACGACGGGTCAGCTGTTTCTTTTCCGCCAGCGCGCGGGCCGACGTGGAACGCACTTCCACCAGCGTGTCTTCCATCTCCTGGATCATCAGACGCACCAGCTTTTGCGGGTCCTCCGCTTTCTCCAGCAGGGAGTTGATGTTGGCGTTCACGATGTCGGCAAAACGAGAAAAAATACCCATAATTTCAATCCTCATAGTTCTGGTTTCAGGCATTCACCTGTGGCTTAGCTAATACAAATGACGTGCCAACTTTTTATCTTATTGATTTTAAACAGAGTGGTTGCGAATTGTGCAGGGCATTGCTACAGTCACCTGGTTAATCACACTACTTAATGGCGAAATTCATCATGGCGCAGTACAAGGATAATCTGCTGGGCGAGGCCAACAGCTTTCTCGAGGTGCTGGAACAGGTTTCCCGGCTGGCCCCGCTGGATAAGCCGGTGCTGGTCATCGGCGAGCGAGGCACCGGGAAAGAGCTTATCGCTAATCGTCTCCACTACCTCTCCAGCCGCTGGCAGGGGCCGTTTATCTCGCTGAACTGCGCGGCGCTGAACGACAATTTGCTCGATTCGGAACTATTCGGCCACGAAGCCGGGGCCTTCACCGGGGCCAGCAAGCGCCATCCTGGGCGCTTCGAGCGCGCCGACGGCGGGACGTTATTTCTTGATGAGCTGGCGACGGCGCCGATGCTGGTGCAGGAGAAGCTATTAAGAGTGATTGAATATGGCGAGCTGGAGCGCGTGGGCGGCAGCCAGCCGCTGCAGGTCAACGTCCGGCTGGTGTGCGCCACCAACGCTGACCTGCCGCGGATGGTGGAGGAAGGCCATTTTCGCGCCGACCTGCTCGACCGTCTGGCCTTCGACGTGGTGCAGCTTCCGCCGCTACGTGAACGGCAGAGCGACATCATGCTGCTCGCCAACCAGTTTGCCATTCAGATGTGCCGCGAGCTCGGTTTGCCGCTGTTTCCCGGCTTCAGCGAACGTGCCACCGCAACGCTGCTCGGCTACCGCTGGCCGGGGAATATTCGTGAACTGAAGAATGTCGTCGAGCGCTCGGTCTATCGCCACGGCGACAGCGAGCACGAGCTGGACGCCATTATCCTCAACCCTTTCCGTCAGACCGCGGCCTCCGTGCCGGAGGCCGCGTCCGGGGACGAGCTGCCCGCTCTGCCGCTGGATCTGCGCGATTTTCAGCTCCAGCAGGAAAAACGCCTGCTGCAGCGGAGTCTGCAGCAGGCGAAGTATCATCAGAAGCAGGCTGCGGAGCTGCTGGGGTTAACCTATCACCAGCTCCGCGCGCTGCTGAAAAAACATCAGCTGTGAGAGGCGCGCGGCAGCAGCAGCGCGCTCACCGCCATCGCCCCCAGGCATAAGACGGCGTTGAACCACAGGGCATACTGGGCGGCATGGGCCATGCCCAGCGGCAAAAACAGCGCGAAAAGTGACGCCGTCACGGCAATACCCATCGCCCCGCCCAGCGAGCTGCCCATCTTGTAGATCCCCGAGGCGACGCCGATTTTGTTCTCCGGCGCGTTGGCCACCGCCGTATCCGTTGAGGGTGTGGCGTAGCAGCCCAGCCCGAGGCCAAACAGCACGTTGCTGGCGAACACCACCCCGATATACAGCGCCTTATCGAGAAAAGTGCAGGATATCAGGCCGATGGCAATGGCGGTCAGCACCGGCCCGGCCATCATCGGCAGCCGGGCGCCATAGCGCTGCAGCAGCTTCTCGCCCACCCGGATCATCGCCAGGACGGTCACCAGATAGCCGAGGGTCATCATCCCGCTCTCCAGCGGCGTCAGGTGGTGCCCCTGCTGCAGCCAGATGCTGGCGATCATCATGGTGCCAATCGCCCCATTGAGCAGAAAGTTCGACAGCACTGCCGCGCCGTAGGCCCGGTTACGAAACAGCGCAAAATCAATCAGCGCCGCCTCGCCTTTGCGCATGCCGTTGCGGATAAATACCGCCCCCGCCGCCAGCGCCCCGACCAGCATGGTCAACGACAGCGGACTGCTCCATCCCCAGCCATGGCCCTTGCTGATAAACAAATTCACCAGCACCAGCGCGGCAATCAGGCTCAGCAGACCGCCGACGTCCAGCTTATGCTGGCTGGCGCTGGCGCTGCGGCTCTCCGGCGTGCCGCGCAGCAAAAACAGCGCCAGCAGAGCGACGGCAATGGAGAAGACGAAGATCCAGCGCCAGCCGAGCCCGGTGGCGATGGCCCCGCCAACGAAGGAACAGAGACCGCTGCCGCCCCACGAGCCGATGACCCAGAAGCTGACCGCCCGCTGCCGCGCACGCCCTTCATACCAGGTCTTAATCAGCGCCAGCGTCGCCGGCATAATGCAGGCCGCCGACAGCCCCTGCAGCACCCGGCCGGCCAGGAACAACCCCGGTCCCTGAGCGACCACCAGCATGGCGCTGCCGACGATACTCAGCCCCAGCCCGAGGGTGGTCATCCGCATCCGGCCAAACTTGTCCGCCAGGCCGCCGCTGGCAACCACGAAACAGCCGCTGAACAGCGCGCTGAGACTGACGGCCAGGGTTAAGGTTTCAAGGGAGATATCAAGACTGCTTTTCATCGCCGGCACCACGTTAATCACCGACTGGGCAAACAGCCAGAAGGTTAAAACGCTTAGCACAATCCCCACCAGCAGGCGATCGCTGCCGACAAAGGGGGTGTCGCTCACGGTGACAGTGCTCATCGCATGGCCCTCCTGTTTCCGGTGATTAACGCAAATAGTGTTCCGCCAGACCGCACCACAGCGCCGCCCCGGTCAGCAACAGCGCGTCGTTGAAGTCATAGCCCGGGTTATGGACCATGCAGCGATCCGGCTCATCGCCAGCGCCGATGGTGAAATAGCTGCCATGCGGGTGCTGTTCCAGCATGAAGGCAAAATCTTCACTGCCCATAAACGGCTTCACCTCGCCCACCTGCTCTGCGCCAAACAGCGATGTCGCCACCTCCCGCACCATCGCGTTGGCCGCCGGATCGTTACGCAATACCGGGCTGCCGTTGACGTGCGTCAGCGTGGCCGTGGCGTTGAAGCTCTCCGCCTGAGCCACGGCGATATCATGGATCCGCTGCAGCACGGTCTCGCGCACCTGCTCATTGAGGGTGCGCACCGTGAGCTTCATCAGCACGTGATCGTTAATGATATTGGGCGCGTGTCCGGCCTGGATGCTGCCGACGGTGACCACCGCCGGTTCGAACGGGGTGATATTCCGCGAGACGATCGACTGCAGCGCGAGGGTGATATGGCAGGCGACCAGCGTGGCATCCACGGTATGCTCCGGTACCGCGCCGTGGCCGCCAACGCCTTTCACCTCAATATGCAGCGTATCGGAGGAGGCCATCATCGCCCCGTCGCGCAGGCCGATCTTGCCCAGCGGCTGACCCGGCATATTGTGCAAGCCGAAGATGGCATCGCAGGGGAACTGGTCAAACAGACCGTCCTCGACCATCACTCGCCCGCCGTACAACAGCTCTTCCGCGGGCTGGAAAATCAGCTGCAGCGTCCCGGTAAACTGGCGGGTGCGCGCCAGATATTCAGCCGCGTAGAGCAGCGTGGTGGTGTGCCCGTCATGGCCGCAGCCGTGGAAACGCCCGTCAACCTGGCTTGCCCACGGCTTCCCGCTCCGCTCCTGCATCGGCAGGGCATCCATATCCGCCCGCAGGCCGAGGCGTTTTTTTCCGTGGTCGACGCGCAGCGTGCCCACCACTCCGGTGCCCGCCAGGCCGCGGTGAACCTCGTATCCCCACTCGCCAAGCAGTCGAGCGACCTCATTGCTGGTTTGATGTTCTTCAAAGCCGATCTCCGGCTGCTGGTGGAACTGGCGACGCAGGGCAATAAATTGCGCCTCGTTGACCTGCAAGGCTTCAAGCAACGGATGTGTCATTTTTGTTATTCCTGTGTTGTGTTTGCACGACACTTTCGAGTTTATGCGGGTGAAACAGCTTTCAGGTGCGCTTTTTTGTTTTATATTGACGAGAAATCAATGACTGTTTTTCATACATATCAGTTATGACAAAAAATAACGGGTTGTTTTTTGTCTGCGGAGGAGTGTCACGTGGAGCAGCATTCAGGCGACTTTAGCGTCACCGTGCGCGATGTACGTCAGTTGAACCAGACAGAAGGCGATCTGCTGACGCTGCTATGGGTGCTGGAGGGGAGCGTAAATCTGACGGAGGCGGAAGGTGTGCCGCAGCCGCTCGCCGCCGACGAGCTGGCGATCGTTAACCGCAACCGTCGCTGGAGTCTGCGCAGCGCCGGTACCAACGCAGTGATGATCCTGACCCTTTCCGCCAGCTGGCTGACCCGCCTTGACAGCGCTTTTTTTGCTGTCGACTATCAGATAACGCCGCGCACCCGGGATGCGGAGGACGGCCTGCGCCGCCTGATGCGCCAGCTGCTGGTGAGCGGCCTGGTCAAGCATCCCGGCCATTACCGACTGGAGGCCAACCGCTGGCTGAGTGAGATAGCGCTCCTGCTGGCCACGCGCTTCAGCCAGCCCATCGCCTCCACGCCGCGCCGCGGAGCGGAGAACTGGAGCCGGCGAATAGCCAGCGTGGTGGCGCGGATCGACGCCAACTATCAGCGCCGCCTCTCGTTGCAGGAGGTGGCGGCAGCGGAATTTGTCTCCGAGGCCTGGCTGTCACGCTTATTTCACAAAGAAGTCGGGGTGAGTTTTGTTCAGTACCTCACCGCGCTGCGCCTGCGCCACGCCGCCGATCAGTTGTTGACCACCCGCAAACCCGCCCAGCAAATCGCCCGCGAACAGGGGTTCGCCAGTACCCGTATGATGAGCGATCTGTTTAAGCGCCAGCACGGCGTGACGCCGCGCCAGTATCGTGAACAGCATCCCCGGGAGCTTGCCCGACCGCGTCCGCCGCAGGCCGACCGCTGGCAGCTGGTCGCTGTCGACCGGCTCTATGCTCGCCTCAATGAACCGGAACCACGCGACCGGGAAAGTCCCCCGCTGCCGATCAATCCGCCGCAGACCCGGGAGATCAACCTGCACGATCGCCCGGCGCGCGCCGCTGTGCTGCGCCATACCCGGATGGTGGTGACCGTGCGCGAGCTGGACGACCTGCTACGGGAGGATGTGCGCCGGGAACTGGAGCAGCTGCACCGCGCCCTGCCGGTGTATGCCATCGATATCAACGATCCCTTTCTCAGCAGCCGGCTGTTCGGCACCGGCTGGGACGATCCGCAGATGGCCGGCTACGCCTGCTGGTATAACCTGCAGCAGATTTTTAGCTGGCTGGCGGCGATGGGCTGGAACGTGATCCTCCACACCGGCGTCACCACCCGCAGCGACCTGCTGCAGCGGTTTCTGCTGCTCGCCGCCAACCATTTTCCGCCGGCCACGCTCAACAGCTGGCGCTTTGTCTGGCACTGGTCGCCGCAGGCCAGCGAAGCGACCCGCCAGGCGGCCTGGCGCCAGCAGCGCGAGGTTCTTCACCGCCTGCTGCCGCAGCCGCAGCTGGGGATCTGGCACCGCTTTGCTCCCAGCGATCCCGGGAACGATCCGCTGTTTCACTCACCGCTGCTGGCGGAGGCGGATTTTCTCGCCTGCCAGGCAGATGCCAACGAACAGCTGGATCTGGCGCAGGCAGACAGCAGCCGCCTGGCCTCCAGCGAACATTATCCGCTGCACAAGCTGCGGCAGATCCACAGCGCCCTGCGCCAGCGACAGCTTAACCTGCCGCTGTGGCTGCTCTCCTGGAATACCCTGACCGGCGATACGCGGGATACCAACGGCCGCTTTTTTCGCGGCGCGCTGTTGATGGATAATCTGCTGGGGGTGGCGGACCAGGTCTGGCTGGCGGGCTTCTGGTTAAATTCAGGCCTCCAGGGCGAAGCCCGCGCTAACGGGAAACTCGATACCTCCAGCCTGGCGCTGCACTATCTGCACGGGCTGCCTCGCCCGGTTTACTGGGTACTGTGGCTCTGGCGGCGGCTGCGCGGCGAGATCCTGTTTCAGGATAAAAACCTGCTGTTGCTTCACCACCAGGGGCACTACCAGCTGCTGCTGCGCAATACGGTGGTCTACAATCCCTGGCTCTCCAGCGAAGCGGCCTTTATCCAGCGCTTCAGCCAGCCCTACAGCGTGCGGCTGCAGGGTCTGGAGGGCGGCTGGCGCGTCAAACAGCACCTGTTCGATCAGCATCATGGCGCGTTATTCCCGCTGGTCGACGCCTTTCGCAGCCGCAGCGGCCCCGACGCTGAGGATTACCAGTGGTTGATGCATCGGGCTCGTCCGGCGCTCAGTGTGGAAGATGCCCGGCTTGACGGACACTGGCTGCGGGTCGACTCGCTGGAAAGCAACGCTTTGGCGCTGTACGAATTTACGCCTCAGCGCGCTCCCGGCGAGGATCCCGCCCCCGCAAGCAATCCGTGAATTTTGCGCTGGCTCTCCGTCGTCGCCGGGTTGAAAACCAGCAGCGACAGATCGGGGCGGCCTTCTACGGCAAAAGAGGTGAACTCCAGATCGAGCGGGCCCATCTGCGGGTGGTGAATGCGCTTATAGCCTTCTCCGTGGCCGGCGACGTCATGGCTTTGCCAGAAACGGGCGAACTCAACGCTCTGCTGCGTGAGTTCAGCGATCAACTGGTCAGTTTCCGTCGTCGCCCCCATCCGGGTGACGTCGGCGCGAAAAGCGTTGACGATAAGCTGCCCCACCGTCTGCCAGTCCTCCAGCGTGCAGCGGGCTTCAGGTCGGGTAAACAGGCGACGCAGTACGTTGCGCTCCGCCAGCGGTAGCTGGCTGTAGTCGGTCAGCACCCTGGCCGCCGCCGCGTTCCAGGCGATGACGTCCCAGCTGGCGGTGCGGATAATCGCCGGAATGGTAAAAGCGTCAAGCACCCGCTGCAGCCGCGGCGTCATATCATCTGTCACCGTCAGACGCGTCTGCGGCGGATGGCCAAAGGCGAGAATAAACAGATGCTCGCGCTCCGGGGTGGTCAGCCGCAGACCGCAGGCGATCCGCTCCAGCACCTCGCGGGAGGGCGCCCCGCCGCGCCCCTGTTCAAGCCAGGTATACCAGGTCGGGCTGATACTGGCGAGCTGCGCGACCTCTTCGCGGCGCAGCCCCGGCGTGCGCCGACGTCCCGGCGGGAAGCCAAACGTCGCCGGATCGAGGCGCTGGCGCCGGGCGCGGAGAAAATCGCCTAAAGCATGGTTGTCAGAAGTGTTCATCATCTGCCTGTGGGTTCTGCCTGTTAGAATTTATACCCCGATAATGTCTCTACTTTTATAGTATGACATCGCAGGTAGGATACGCCTGAAACCCGTTCAGGAGATCCATGATGCGTATATTTCTTACCGGCGCGAGCGGATTTATCGGCTCACGTATTCTTCCGGCCCTGCAGGCGTCGGGCCATCAGGTTATCGGCCTCGCGCGCAGCGACACCGCAGCGCAGACCCTGGAAGCGGCAGGCGTCGAGGTGCACCGCGGCACGCTGGACGCCCCGGACTCGCTACTGGCTGGCGTCGAGGGCGCTGACGCGGTGATCCATACCGCCTTCGACCACGACTTCAGCCGCTTTGCCGCCAACTGCGAGAAAGACCGCCAGGCGATCCTGACCATGGGTCGGGCGTTGCAAGGCAGCGCGCGGCCGCTGGTCATCACCTCCGGCACATTGATGGGCGACGACGGGGGCGGCGTCCCGGCCCGGGAGTCGTTCTTCAACTCAGGGCACCCCAGCCCGCGCACCGCCTCTGAGCTCGCCGGTCAGCAACTGCTGGAGGCGGGAGTGGATGTTCGGGTGGTTCGCCTGCCGCAGGTGCATGACACCGTGCGCCAGGGGCTACTGACCAGCTATATCGAACGCGCGGTCGCCAACGGGACGGTGGCCCTGCGCGGCGAAGGAAGCAACCGCTGGTCCGCCGCCCACGTCGATGACGTCGCACGTCTGTACGTTAGCGCCCTGCTGCAGGGCGCGGCCGGCGAGCGCTACCATGCGGTGGCCGAAGAGGGGATCGCGTTACGCGAGATTGCTACGGTAATTGCTCAGGGATTAAACCTGCCGCTGACCCACCTGGATGAGTCGCAGGTCGATGCCTGGTTCGGCTGGTTTGCGCCATTTACCGCCCTTGACCTGCGCGCCAGCTCAGCATGGACCCGTGAGCGATTGCAGTGGCAGCCGGTTGGCCCCGGGCTGCTGGAGGACCTGCGGAATATGGATTACCAAAAAGTGACGTTGTCACGATAAGCGAGCGAAACCCTCTGTTTAATTTTCTGACGGGCTCGCCCTCTGCCCGTCAGTCCCTCTGCTTTCTCCCCGCTATACTGAATATATCTCCCCGGCGTCAGCGTCTGTTTCATCGTCTGGCAAACCGCGGCCAAACAGACCTGACTGGCGATATCGGCGATAAAAAGTTACCATGTTTCAATATACAGACTCGGTTCCGCTACTATTTTAATCAATTGACTGAATACTATACGCTCCCGGTAACCGCATTATCCCTCAGGCTTGTTGAAGGCGGTGGTGAATGTCTATAAATCTTAATAAGATAGAGTTCAACTCTATAATCAAACAGAAAATATGCGCCTGAAATTGTCATCTCTCCTGGCAGCCGTTTCCCTGCTGTGTGGGCAGGCCTTTGCCGCCCCTGTGCTCCCTGACCGCGCCGATATCCGCGACAGCGGTTTCGTCTATTGCGTCAGCGGCCAGGTGAATACCTTTAATCCGCAGAAAGTCAGCAGCGGCCTGATTGTCGATACGCTGGCCGCTCAGATCTACGATCGTCTGCTTGACGTCGATCCCTATACCTACCGGCTGGTCCCCGAGCTGGCGGAGAGCTGGGAAGTCCTTGATAACGGCGCCACCTACCGCTTCCACCTGCGCCGCCACGTCCCGTTTCAACGCACGGCATGGTTTACCCCGACGCGGGACTTCAACGCGGATGATGTGATTTTTACTTTTGGCCGTATTTTTAACCGCGACCATCCGTGGCACAACGTCAACGGCAGCAGCTTCCCCTACTTCGACAGTCTGCAGTTTGCTGACAGCGTGGAGAGTGTGCGTAAGCTGGATAATCAGACTGTGGAGTTTCGCCTCAAGCGGCCGGACGCCTCGTTCCTCTGGCATCTGGCCACTCACTACGCGTCAATTACCTCTGCCGAATATGCCGCCCGCTTAACAAAAGACGACCGCCAGGAGCAGCTGGATCGCCAGCCGGTCGGTACCGGTCCGTTCCAGTTGTCCGAGTACCGCTCCGGGCAATATATCCGCCTGCAGCGTCACCCCGACTACTGGCGCGGCAAACCGTTGATGCCGCAGGTGGTGGTGGACCTCGGCTCCGGTGGTACCGGCCGACTGTCGAAACTGCTCACCGGGGAATGCGACGTGCTGGCCTGGCCCGCCGCCAGCCAGCTGACGATCCTGCGCGACGATCCGCGCCTGCGCCTGACGCTGCGCCCGGGAATGAACATTGCCTGGCTGGCCTTCAACACCGCCAAGCCGCCGCTGGACAACCCTGAGGTGCGGCATGCGCTGGCGCTGGCTATTAACAACCAGCGCCTGATGCAGTCCATCTACTACGGCACCGCGGAGACGGCGGCATCCATGCTACCGCGCGCCTCGTGGGCCTACGATAACGACGCTAAAATTACTGAGTACAATCCCCAGGAAGCCCGCGCCCGCCTGAAGGCCCTGGGGCTGGAAAATCTGACCCTCAAGCTGTGGGTGCCCACCAGCTCTCAGGCATGGAACCCCAGCCCGCTGAAAACGGCGGAGCTGATCCAGGCGGATATGGCGCAGATTGGCGTCAAGGTGATCATCATGCCGGTGGAGGGGCGCTTCCAGGAGGCGCGGCTGATGGACATGAACCATGACCTGACGCTCTCCGGCTGGGCGACGGACAGTAACGATCCGGACAGTTTTTTCCGGCCGCTGCTGAGCTGCGCGGCGATCGCCTCACAAACCAACTTTGCCCACTGGTGTAACCGGGAATTTGATGACGTGCTGCAAAAAGCGCTGCTTTCGCAACAGCTCTCCTCGCGGATGGACGCTTACAAAGAGGCACAGCGGATCCTCGCCCGCGAACTGCCGGTCCTGCCGCTGGCCTCCTCGCTGCGTTTGCAGGCCTATCGCTATGATATGAAAGGCCTCGTGCTGAGCCCCTTCGGTAACGCTTCGTTCGCTGGCGTATCGCGGGAGAAAACCGAAGAGGTGAAAAAACCATGATTATTTTTACCCTGCGTCGTCTGCTGTTGCTGCTGGTCACCCTCTTTTTTCTGACCTTTATCGGCTTCAGCCTGAGTTATTTCACCCCTCATGCGCCGCTACAGGGCGCCTCCCTGTGGAATGCGTGGCTGTTCTGGTTTCAAGGGGTGCTGCACTGGGATTTTGGCGTCTCCAGCATTAACGGCCAGTTGATTTCTGAGCAGCTGCGCGAGGTGTTCCCGGCGACCATGGAGCTGTGCATCCTCGCCTTCGGCTTTGCCCTGCTGATTGGCATTCCGGTGGGCATGATCGCTGGCGTAATGCGCAACAAATGGCCTGATACCCTGATCAGCGCCGTCGCGCTGGTCGGTTTCTCGATCCCGGTGTTCTGGCTGGCGCTGCTCCTGACCCTCTTCTTCTCGCTGACTCTTGGCTGGTTTCCGGTCTCTGGCCGCTTCGATCTGCTGTATGAGGTGAAAACCGTCACCGGTTTTGCGCTGATTGACGCCTGGATCTCGGACTCGCCATGGCGCCATGAGATGATCGTCAGCGCCGCACGGCATATGGTGCTGCCGGTGCTGACCCTGGCGGTGGCGCCCACCACCGAGGTGATCCGCCTGATGCGCATCAGCACCAGCGAGGTGTATGACACCAACTATGTCAAAGCGGCTGCCACCCGCGGCGTGTCGCGACGCAAAATTTTACTGCGCCATGTACTGCACAACGCCCTGCCGCCGGTGATCCCGCGCCTCGGCCTGCAGTTTTCCACCATGCTCACCCTGGCGATGATCACCGAGATGGTGTTCAGCTGGCCCGGACTGGGACGCTGGCTGATCAACGCGATCCGCCAGCAGGACTATGCGGCGATTTCCGCCGGCGTCATGGTGATTGGCGCACTGGTCATTATCGTCAACGTGATTTCCGATATCCTCGGTGCCATGGCTAACCCGCTGAAACATAAGGAATGGTATGCCCTACGATAGCAGCTACAAAACAAATGGCTTTATCATTTAAAAACAATGAGTTAATATTTTAAATTGTGCAATTTTCCTGATTTTAATACACAATTTTGTACACATTGTTTTTGACGTCTGCTCCGACATTCATCAGTTAGATGGCTGTCGGAGTTCTCTTCTTATGTTTCCTCCACACCTTCTATACTTTCAGTCTAAAGACTGGAGGTAACCATGTGCGGACGCTTTGCTCAATCACAAACCCGTGAAGAGTACCTGGCTTATTTGGCTGAAGAGGCCGAGCGCGATATCGCTTATGACCCAGAACCAATCGGGCGGTACAACGTGGCGCCGGGCACTAAAGTTTTGCTCCTGAGCGAACGCGACGAACAGTTGCACCTCGATCCTGTCCACTGGGGTTATGCGCCTGTGTGGTGGGATAAACCGCCATTGATTAATGCCCGGGTTGAGACCGCAACCAGCAGCAGAATGTTTAAACCCCTGTGGCAGCACGGTCGAGCGATCTGCTTTGCCGATGGATGGTTTGAGTGGAAGCGTGAAGGAGACAAGAAGCAGCCTTACTTCATTCACCGTAAAGACGGCAAGCCCATCTTCATGGCGACTATTGGCAGCGTCCCTTTCGAGCGCAGAGATGAAGCAGAGGGATTTTTGATTGTGACCGCTGCGGCCGATCAAGGGCTGGTCGATATTCATGACCGCCGTCCGCTAGTACTGACGCCTGAAGCAGCCCGCGAATGGATGAGGCAGGATGTAGGAGGTAAAGAGGCGGAGGAGATAACAGCAAATGGTGCAGTGCCAGCAGATCAATTCACCTGGCACCCTGTATCCAGCGCGGTGGGTAACGTGAAGAATAAGGGACCAGAACTGATAGAAAACTCAGCTAAATAAAGTTGTCATATATCCCCTTATGATTGACTATTTTTTGCTAATTTCAGTCATCAAGATACTTAATATTTCCGTCACAAAATCCGCAACCAACCAGCCCGCTCATTTCACTAACTGATGTAGAGCTTCCTCCACAGTAACCACAAGTACCTATTGAATGATGAAAAACAAGGCAGTTCGTACACAGATATCCACCTCCGTACTCACATACCGTCTCATAACCTTCGCAATCGGAACAACTTGCTGGAAGACCCGAATAACTAAATTCTTCCGGTTTGCCAATCCACTCATCCAGCAAGTCGTACCGTGATGAAGAATAATTACAGTTACTGCAATTGAATTGCGTTCCACCGGTAGCCCCCATATCCTGCTTTACCCCGCAATCAGGGCATGTCACTTCGACATATGGATCAGCCCTGCAACCGCACACTAAGCAATCGGCCTCGTGAAGAGTATTCCCACTTTCCTCATTGATAGGCATGTCAACGAGAGCTTCTTTGCTGCAGGCACGACAGGTTGAAATCGTGCTTCCCTTATTTCTTAGATTATCAAGAGTTGGCTGGAGATAACGAAATTTTGCATCAGCATAAAATAACGAACTCCGGAGCATACGGTCCTCATCTGATGCCAGCTTTGAGTTTAGCGGTTCTCCAAAAAGGTAGAACCACTGATCACGCATAAAACGGTTTAGCGCAAACCAAGCATCAGCCTGTTCATCAAGAATTGTCTTCACTTGAGTATCTGTGAAATCTGAATGATAAAAATGAACTACACGGTTGCGGTGGTCCTTAACTTTTTTGAATACAGCGATGGTTTCTTTCGGTAAGGGATTTTGAAGCACATCACCTAATCGCTGACAGGTTTCATCATACGTGATCGACTGGAAATCACCGGCAAGGTATTTTGCTTTTTCAATTTTCCTTCCGGAACACACTAAGCTCCAGTGTTCGTGTACCAGCGGCACTTTCAACATGATCTCAACCGCTGTCCAGAAACTGACAATCGAAAATTTCGTCTTGGAGGCTTCCAACTCTTCGCGTGCCTTATCCAGAAATTCCAGACCGTTGTTGATCAGAGCTTGAACGTCTTTAGATACAAATGATTCATCATCACACTCAACGCTGTAGTTTTTATTTTTCATAGTTTCAACCTTTTTATATTCATCTAGCAATCATCGCAAGTCCCCCCGCTTAGCCGGAACACTCACTTTAGAAATCTCTTAACTGGCTGATTATTTCCTTGTCCATCCCGATGGGACTAATACACCTATGCGTTTGTTAAGATCTTACCCATGCTAAGAACCTTTATGAACTTCCGCTTTTCGCTCCTAAGCGAACTGAGATAGCAGTAGAGCTTGTAATAGTACAATGCAACATTCATGGACTGAATTATCTGATTTTAAGCAAGTCACTATATCTCGTGGTGTATCGAGGTGATAGCATTTCTCGCTTCATCTGCCAGGCAGTCTGGATCCCCTGCCCAGCAAAATACAGAGTTCCTCTTCCGTCTTTCGCATTGAGATAGTCGAGTACTTCCATGAGTTTTTCACTGTTCTTTCGTGGTGCGTTATCATCGAACAGATTCAGTTGCGCTACGCCCTGGCTGTAGAAATCTCCTAGCATTACTCCTGCTTTCTGGTAGCGATGCCCGTCTCGCCAGATTACATCGAGACATTTTGTCGCCGCGGTGATTATGTCCCTGCTGTCTTGCGTTGGGGTTAACAGCTTTACCGATGCGCTGTTTCCGTAGTATGGCTCGTTAAGCGCAAAGGGGCTGGTTTTAACGAACGCTGAGATGAACCGACAATATTGATGCTCGCCACGGAGTTTCTCCGCTGCACGTGAGGCGTAGCTGCAGATCGCCTGTCTCATCTCATGGTATTCAGTGATACGGCCGCCAAACGAGCGGCTGCAGACGATTTCCTGTTTTACCGGCGCGAACTCCTCAAGACCGAGACATGGCTCTCCGCGCAGCTCCCGCACGGTTCGCTCCAGAACCACATTAAAATGCTTCCGGATAAAACGGATATCGGTATCCGCCAGCTGCAGCACAGTTTTAATCCCCATGGCCTCCAGTTTTTTACTGATGCGGCGCCCGACGCCCCAAACTTCATCCACAGGAAGCAAAGCCATCAACTTCCTCTGCCTTTCCAGATTAGACAGGTCCACCACTCCTCCGGTCTGTCGCTGCCACTGTTTCGCAGCGTGATTGGCCAGCTTTGCCAGGGTTTTAGTCTGGGCTATGCCGACGCCGACCGTGAGGTGCGTCCTGCGCAGAACCGTCTCACGAATTTCCCTGCCAAAATCGGTAAGATCGCGACAGTTACGAACACCAGTCAGATCGCAAAATGCCTCATCAATACTGTAAATTTCGCACCGTGGAGAGAGTTCCTCCAGCGTTGTCATCACTCGGTTGGACATATCGGCATAAAGCTCATAGTTGCTGCTAAACGCGATAATACCGTGCCGGCGAAACATGTCCTTTTGCTTGAAATAAGGTTCACCCATTTTGACGAAGGGCTTCGCCTCTGGCGAGCGCGCGATCACACAGCCGTCGTTGTTTGACAGAACGACCACCGGACGCCCTTTCAGGTCAGGACGAAATACGGTCTCGCACGATGCATAAAATGAATTCACATCACAAAGCGCAAACATCTTAGCCAGCTGATTTAATGATGTACGTAACCACCCCGAAAACGTCGAGAGTATCCTCGCTACCGACGACTATCGGCGAATATGCAGGGTTCATTGGGTTAAGCTGAACCCGCGGATGCAGCTGCAGCTTCTTAACGGTAAATTCCCCATCCACAGCAGCAATAACGATATCGCCATGAACTGCTGTCCTTGAGCTATCCACAACCAGAAGATCCCCTTCCTCTATGCCGGCGTCTTTCATGCTGTCGCCGGCGGCTTTGACAAAATACGTCGCACTGGGGTGGTTAACGAGCAACTCATTCAGATCGATACGTTGCTCAACGTAATCCTGCGCTGGACTAGGAAAGCCGCACTGCACAAGGTCACTGAACAACGGTAGGAGCATGATCTGACGTAACTCAACGGGCGTGTAGAACTGCATAATAAACTCGCTCACATTAATACTGTTTTTATATACAGTAGTTTTATTCGCTAATCCGATCAATAGAGGTTTTAACTATCAATCAGGAGCATAGAGGGGGAAACCTGTCACCTTTGAGCCCCTGATATTGGTTTCACTTAGTGATTATGTTGTCTATATGCCAGCTATGGACTATCTTTTCTCAAAACCTGCTAGTGCAAAATGGATATAAGATGTCACAGACGGACTTGCTGATTGTTGTTTTTACGCTGGGCATTTTAGCCTTTGGCTATTCCATATGGTTCATTTCGTGCAGAATACTCTGCTCAATATTTCATAGACTTACAAAGAATGTATGAATTGTGATGGTATAGACCCAAATTCATGGTCCTTGTTCCTCGACGTCGGAGGTATTTACAGACCATCATCGCTCTTAACCTATCACATCGGCACCTACTTCATGTGTAACAACTCAGACCAGAAATATCTGGAAGCTTTGGGCGTCTTCTAGGAAGATAGGCGTGTGCGAAGACGCACACAGCAATGATGTTATGTAGTATTTTCCCCTTGAGTGTGCCTGCTCAAGGGGATTTTTTATCGCCGAATTGTACCGGCAAATATTTGTAAATCGTCTTCACGTCCACGCCTGTCACATCGGCCACACGCGACTGGACAGGCGGTTAGTCCGGTATGTTTCTCGCGCTACTACTGCTTACGTTAACGTCTGGTAATGATCTAGCGGCGCGACGTAAAGCGGCGTTGAAAGCAATTATAGTGACCGGCCGGCGTTGGTACTTCACACGGTTAGAATGGCTCTGAAATAAAAAAACATCTTCTGGATAGCGTTCTCTTCTACGAGCAATGATCCCCTCCACTGGAGGGGTTGATTCAACACGTAGCTCTTTCAGGTGACCCTGTTTTCGTATCAGTATCAAGCCATCATCAATATCATCATATCGAATACTCAGCAGCCTTCCAGCGCTTAAACCTGTGTGAAAAATTAACGCCCACAAGTCTGCCCATGTATCTGAGATGGAAACAAGATTGCTGTTAATAGTTAAAAATTGTTCAAAACTTATTGTTTTCTTACCGTTCACGAACAAACCAAACTGTTTTCAAAACTGAAAGTACTTATTATCTCAAATGTTACATATCACGGGAAGGGCAGGAATCCTTGATCGCGGACGGCAGCAGGAAAGTATTTGTAGATCGTCTTCACCCCCACCCCTATCACATCTGCGATCTGTTGCCGGGTAGCGCCGTTCTCCAGCATTCTGCGGCACCGCTCCACCACGACTTCAGTCATTACCCGGCGGCGGCCGCCGACTCTCCCCTGCTCCCTCGCAGCGGCTAAACCGGCTCGGGTACGCTCCACTATTAACTCGCGCTCCATCTCCGCCAGGGCGCTCATAACGTGGAAAAAAAAGCGGCCTGCTGGCGTACTGGTATCGATGCTGTCGGTCAGGCTGCGGAAATTCACCCCACGCGCCTGCAACTCCGATACGAGCGTAATCAGATCGCGCACGCTGCGGCCAAGCCGATCCAGTTTCCAGACCACCAGCACATCGCCGGGCAATCATCAAAGCCAGGCTTACTGATGATATGCGTTACCACATCTATCAGCTCGACATCAGAGAGCACGTCTCCTTCGATAGCATCACCATCTTCCGTAATGAGTGATCCACCAAGAAATCTGGCAAATTTCTGCACCCCACAGTATGAGATAAGCAAAACGGCTGTAGCTAAAGGCACTGAGGAGCGCTCAACTACGGCGACTCCTCGCTGAGTATTGACGAACATTGCATACTGACTTATGCCGGTAGCTTCGTAGATTGGCTGTTGTTGAAGCATGATCTGCCCTCCGACAATACTGTTTTTATATACAGCTGCTTTATAAAAAGTGAAGATCAAGAGATGTGGTATCTATCAATAATGTGTTACGAAATAACACATTGATTTTATTGACTTTACAATCTTTTTATATGCAAAACTCATGTCCACCGCGATCACTTCTTACTTAAGTGTCTATAAATTCGGAATTTGTAGTGCAGACAGTTTTCAATATCTGTGCTAAAACATCATAAGTTGATTTTTATGTACCGCTTAACTTGTTGAGTTATTTTATAATGAAGCACAAAAGAAATTTATCATTTGATCTTTTAAAGGGTTTTCTAATTATTCTTGTTATCACAGGTCATATTCTTCCTGGCAAAGCAGACGAAGGATTAAGAGGTGATATATATTATTTTCACATGCCTCTCTTTTTAGCTATTACTGGATATTTCATTAAAACAAAAAATCTAGAGCAAAAATCCACCATATTATTAATTAAATATAAATCAAGACTACTCACACCATATATAATTGCCTTTGTGGCTTACACTTTATGTAATTTTTATTATTATGTAGGAATTAACAAATTACAAACCAAAGATATTATTTCCTCAGTCATCTATCCATTTTATCACCTATGGTACATACCTGCTGTTTTGATATTTATTTTTTATACAAAATTTATTTATATAAGTAATAAATTAGTCTTTATAACCTTTGTCGCGTCAGCGATAGTATCTATTACGTGGTATGCTTATGGCGATTATTTGACTAATACCATCCCTTTACTAAAATACATCGGTGACAAAAGATTCTATTATTACTATTCATTTTTTTTAATGGGATACATGCTAGGAAATTGTACCATAACCAGCATGAAACCATGGGTGTCATTAGCTATATGTATCATAGCGATACTGTTGAACAGTTTTATTGACCAGAGTCCACTTTTCGGTGCCATACTTTGGTATTTATTTAACATCTCACTAATAAACTTAACAATCAACATATGTAAAAAACCACTAACCATCAATGCAAATATAATTACAAAACTCGGCGAGACATCTCTTCCAGTATATCTTTGGCATGTAGCCATTATAATTTTGGTCACCAGACTTACTGATAATAACAGTTCATTTTATTATATTGCGGTGATTTTTTTAACAATCGCTCTGATAGCTTTTTCAATACTTTCAAAAAACAAGTGCAAATTATTAGATAAATATTATTATGGTGAACCGACTCAGGTAGACAACAAATAAAAACAGATAGTATTTAAAATAATATGGTGGCATTAATCAATAATTGCCACCTATAAAAAAAGGGAGGGGTATAGTATTATATATATCCGTTTAGCGGGTTAGCCTATTCTTCATGTGAAGTGAACAACTGTATATTTAAGCATCAGCACATCATATTTATTATTAAATATTCACACCAAAGGCCGAAGCCAATGCGGAAACAACTTTAGCCCTTTGTTTGGCATTATGGTACTGCCGGAACGCATGCATTCTGTTCAGGGTCATCTCGCTTTCCTGCCCGGCCGTATAATAATTATAACCTATCGTAAAATCGCCTGTCGCTTCGCTGATTAAAGCCTGACTGACCTGAGGCATTGCGGTGATAACTTCAGCTCCATTGAATCCGACAAAGACCTCTTTACTGGCAACTGAATAACCGCATGATACGATTGCCGTATCGGTTGATGGCCTCGGTACGTGGACTGTCGCTACGTTTACTGGTGTTCCAGGATCGTAGGTGAATTGCAGTTCATTATTCGACGTATATCTCCTGAGGTATACCGCCTTGTTATCATTGCTTGTCGCCGCCTCAACAGCCCCCCATTTAAAGTAAACATCATTCGCAGTACCAGCGATAAATTTACCTACCAGGTAGAAGGTGACCTCGCCATACCCGGCAAGGGAAGCAAAAGGGTTTACAAGCAAACCCTGGGCGCCACTGAAAACCAGACCGACAAAGCCAGCATCATCAGTAATAATTCCCGGGTTTTTGGCAACTTCCGGAGAGGTATAAATGATAGATGGCTGCATATAATCCGCGACTTTAACCAGTGAGTCAGTTTGATCTGTGTATGCATTTTCCGCTGCGATATGAATTCCATCACTCAGCATGAGGGGCATCACATCGCTGTCCAACGATGACGGGGACTGTAAAACAAGCGATTTAGACATTAGAAGGACTCCAGATAATTAAGGGTCATATACGATTCCGACTGAACAACATTCATAACAGCAAAGAAGGTGTCACTGTTTCCAGCCTCATCCTCTGTAGACCATGCCATCACCAGGTTATTTCCTATAACGTCCATACCCTGCACACCTACGTTAGTGGAATTTCCGCTGGGTATCGCGGAGTTCAGTATCTGCCCAATTTTCATTTTGTAAAATGAAGCCACAGAACTACTGTAAAAATCAGATGGCGTTCCAAACCATAAATTCATTATCCCTGTGTTATATCTCTCAATGAATAACGCTATCATCATCCCGTTAATGCGTTTCACTACCACACCACTGTAAATCACGTTTTCCGGGGCGTTATACATCGTAAACCCTGAAAAATCAGGTCGCATGAAATAAAACTTTGACGGGTATGCTGTATCCTGCGTTCGTATACCGCCATAAATATATCCCGTACCATCCTGAACCAGATCGATACCTAGTGTTGGTTCAACCAGCTTGGTCGTAGGATAAGCACCATCGGCAATAGCGTCGAATGTTGTGATGGTGTTCAGTGGGTCGGAAATATCAAATGACAGAAAGCCCATCCGGGATGAGTTTGCAAAATGATACCCTGTATACATCCTGCCGTTATAATATAAAAAATCGTGATACAACTCAGGAACATATTGTGTTCCGGATATTTTCTGGGTTAGTGGGATTTCCCCTATTTTTGACCATGTAACTCCTCTGTCCGTGGACCTGTAGATATTATGAGCAGTTACTCCCTGAGCGTTATTCGTGCCGCGGCTTCGTATGATTCCCCACAGATGGTCCGCGCTATCGCAGCCCAGTGCCCACCAGTCTGAACCACGCGCTTTTCCTTCGCTGGCGATGGGCTCAATGGTATCGCTCCATGTTTTGCCTTCATCATCACTGTAGCGAAGCGCACATAATTGGTCACTACTACCGTGAGCCGACGCATGATTGTACCCAACATAAATTCGCCCGGTAGAATCATGACATACTTTGCCCTGAGGCCATGAATTCAATGTAAAACCAGTGTTTTTAGTTACCCTGGATACCAGAAGGGACTGGGTTGTAAGCGCCCCACTTTTGTCCGTTGCATAAAATGTTCTTCTAATCTGAGAGAGGCCGTCAGCTTCTATTTCAGCTATAGATTTTATTGCCTGCGCGATTTGGCTCTGATTTTTTATGGCATAGATTTGTTGGATAGGGATAGCAAGCCCTCTGAGCCATACCATTCCATCTGGTGTTACCGCTATTGCCGAGCCACCGGTGGAATCATCTATTGACGCTACCTGAGAATATGTTTTAACACCAGTTATTTTTTCATCAACACCTGAGGAGATGTTTTCTCTCTCCCCCATTCTTTGGCTTTCGCCATTCTTGAATATAATATCAATTATATTACCAGTGGCATCGATCTGTTTATAAATAAACGGATCGCCATCATTACCGTAAAATATCCTGGTGTTAATATCGTCAATCTCAGCCTGTGATGGCATTTTCCGCCCAGTAGGCTCCAGCGTTCCAGCATTATTGATCACCTCAATAGCCAGCGCGCTATCGTCAGGGCTGCGGTAATAGGTAGCACTGCCATCGGGAATGTTGGCAATATCAGCCTGCGCTGCCGAGAGAGTCATATACTGGCGACTGAGGGGGATCAGGTTCTGACGGGTTGCCTCTGTAAGGGCTTCATTTTTCGCCATCATCTGACGCCACGTATCGAGCGGTTCACCTGCGCGGTCGTTAACCGTTCCGGCCGGACCGTTAACCAGCTCGTCAGCGCGCTTGACGTTATCCAGGAAAATTTCAGGCGTCGTCGTTCCCAAAGGCGGGTTAAGTTCGGCCATGTTTTTGCTCCAAAAAAGGCGTTCGCGCAAACGAGGGTTTGAGCGAAAAGAGTTAATTAGGGGTTGTTATGGGGTATTACGCGACGTTGCCGGGGTATGTGGCGTCGTCGTACTGGTAGAACGATTCGAGGTATTCTTTAGCGGTGACCTGACAGGTTCCGTCTGACTGCGGAGCGATCTCCTCTACAATGGCATCGTAGACGTGGCGCGTTGAGCCGCAGAACACCAGGCGGATCGGCTCGATGGTTGCCGACGACAGGTCAACCTTCATCGGGTCATCAAACTCGCTCAGGTGCGGGACTGACAGCTGAAAATCACCCACCCTGCGCGCCACCATCAGCCCGGATGCAGAGCCATCCTGATAGCGGATCAGCGCTCGGGGATTTTCGAAAGACCAGTCCAGCGGCTCCGTAACGGTGAACGTTGTCACGCCACCAGCCGTTGTCATCGCCTCCACCAGACAGGAAATTGTGTTGTTACCCGGAATATCATCCGTGAGCACAATGCGATCGCCCGTGTTGTAGCACAGCGCGTCCAGCTCGGTAGTGGTCTGGAACGTCACCCGCTGCTGCAGGTATTTCATAAGGCGACGCATCCCGATTTGGTAGGCGTGATCCTGATTCAGTACCCCATCGAGTTTGTAATTCTCTATTTTCACCGGCGTGGGATTATCAGTCGTCCGGCATTTAACGGTCTCCTCTGCCCAGGTAGTCCCGTTGATGTACGTCACGTCGACACCATCAAAATCATCATCTGAGGGCACGGTAAATCCGCTCTGCAGCTCCTCTACCATCTCATGAGGAGTGATCACGCCAGTCCAGGGCTTAATCCCCTCACGGTTGACCGTCGCGAGGCCATCGCTTAACAGGAAGCGGGACTTCCCGGCGTTGGCTATCTTCTGCAGCATTTCCAGCGCTGAGATACTGTCGCCGGTAGCGAAATCGAAATACTCTCCCCGTGGCGTCCAGTACGCAGACTCCAGCGCGTTGATGGTGTCGACATCCATCTCCAGTCCCAGCGAGTTCCCGACATGCAGCAGCGCCCCAGAAATGGTTCTGGCCGTTCCTGAGTCATAGGCCCGCGTGGCCACAACGTTTACGCGGCGGTCCGACTGAGCCGCCAATTTGCCCCCCGTCTCAACGGTCACCGCCATCAGCGACACGCCGGGATAGGATGAAGGGCGCGTCAGCAGTCGCCCGCGCAGTGCCTGCCAGTACATCGAATCCCTGGCGTTGTTTGAGCCCTGCTCATTGCGCCGACGGCAGCGAACCTCTACCAGTCCCGGAGAACTGAGGGTGATCCGCTCAGTGAATCCCAGCCCGTTGACGTTTTTAAGCGCATACTCTCCCTGGTGACTCACCCACCCCGATCCGGAACCGTAGACGCGATACTGAATCTCCCACTCAACATGCCGAAGCCGCTTTTTCCCCTTGCTGTCAAAGCCACAGATGCCGTTCGGGAAGGAGAAATTCACCTCGAACATATCGACGGTCTCATTTTCAGGGCAAACCAGGAACGGCCCCAGCCAGCTCAGCGTGTCGTTAAGACCAGTGGCCTCATAGTCGATCATCGTCCGGGCGGAGAATCCCGGCCATGACTCATCAACGACACCGGAAATCAGGCGCGCCACCGTCGCCGTCGTGCCGTCAGCTGACACAATCCGGTACTCATTCCCGCGGTGAGCAAGTGAAAGCCGTTGCACCCCCTCCGGCATGCCGGAAAAGGCTGTTCCCGTGGCGCTGTTATAGGCAAGCGTCACATTCGCCGTTACCGCCGGGCTGCCGCCGGTTGATGCCGTGCCGGAGGTGTAAACCGGAGCATCACCGAAAACAGCTGCAGGCAGCGAAGAGGACGTGATCGCCCCACCCGCGAACGGACTGGCCGACTCGGTTATCAGTACGGTGCCGCCGTTGTCCTGTGCAACCAGGCCGGAGCCAGTGAGTCCCTCGGTGATGGCCGCCAGCAGTCCCGACATCGAGACATAGTTAGCCACCAGCGACACCGGGTAGATAACCCCCTGCCAGGTGATCGTGAACGTGCTGGAGCTGGTCGAAAAATCGTAGGTGGTCGGGGCCGCACTGGCCTGGACTTTTGCCGCACTCCCCCCGGTGCCGGGCACTGCAGCCTGACCGGGGGTATATGACGCGATAAACAGATCGTAATCGACAGAGTTAAACCCCAGCGTCACCGGCATTCCAACCACCGGCGCGATCTCCGTCAGCAGCGGGCTGGCGATAACACTGTATCCAGCCGCCGTAGTGATCTGGTAGTTCGCCGGGGCTTTCAGTTCGACCACGGCGCCAGCTACCCAGCTGGGCGGTAGCGCGTTTTCGTCCTCGTCGTCGTCATCGCCGTCATCCGTGTCCAGCCCGGTAAACGTCACGCTCGATCCGGAGACGGTCATGCTGTCTGCGATAATATCGTCGGCATCCGGCGACGTCTGGGCCATGTCCAGCCCGGTTCCGGATGACGTCCCGCCCACTTCGGTGGAGTTGACCCAGTTTTCACTGCGCTCATCGCCGGAAACGTCCGCGCCTGGCGGAAAATAGGTGATGTTGAAACCCGGCAGCGTTGAAGCTGGCGTACTGCCAACCCTGATATCGCCATTGGTATAAATCAGATCACCGACACCGAGACACAGCAGCATCTGGACGCGCATTTTCGTAGGATCGGCGGCATCAAACCGGGTAACCGGCTGCACCACATAATCAGGGTAGATACGCACCCGGCCAAACACCTCACGAATGGCATCACCGAGTTTTGCGGTATTCGCCTTTGCCGGGTTCAGGTCGAGACTCCGCCCTGTGGATGAGGTATAGCCGCCCGTATCGATGTTGCTCATCATAAACAGCGAATAGGCTGCAGCAGCAACGGAGATACCGACGCCGATCCACGCGATTGTGGCGGCCTCCAGCCCGAAGGGAACCGGATAAAGCCTGACATCACTATCAGGGTGGATCACGCAGGTGGCCCACTCGCCTGGCGGAATTGACAGTCCCTCAACCTCAACGGTCAGCGGTGGGACATCCCGATCCTCGTAGCCTTCGACATTTGCCACCAGCCAGTTGCGAATACTGGTTACACCATGCTCATGCGTTTCGAGTGGTTCACCGGGAAGCCGGGACGGATAAAAACGAATGGTCATTGCCAGAACTCCACTTTGACAAATCGGCGCTTAAACCGCGGCAACGGCAGAAAGGTGACGTTCGTACCCGGATTGCATTCCGCCACATGCAACAGACCATCGATACTGACCACGATCCCTACGTGGGTGACAGTCGACCCGGAATAACAGGCCACCCCGGCCCCTTCGCAGGGTTCGCAGCGCTCAAGGGTAAGCATCATCCGGCGCGCTTCCCGGTCGAGGCCCCCGCCGTCTTTGGTCACACCTGCAAAATCCGGCCATTCAGGTAGCCCCAGGTCGCTGCGTATTTCATTCACAATCCCGAAGCAGTCGAGTAGCGGGTATACGCGCCCGCCCTTCAGCCAGGTGACTGAACGGTATTTATCAGGATTAAACATGGAGAAACCTCAACTCATGTAACGCAGAGCGGGAAAATTATTAAGTGTGTAGCGGTTACGTGGCCAGGCTGTATCAAGAATATTCATATAGCCCGCGGTGATCTGCACCTCTGTCGCCGTCCAGGAGCCCGACTTGATTTTCAGCGTATACGGCACTTCCGCAGGGGCTGCTAAATCCGTGGAGATATAACTCCGGTACGTCAGCCATGCAGGCAATTTGTTAGCCAGGGCATAGCGGATCGCCGTGGACACAACGCCGTCGATATTGCACAGGGCGAATTTGAGGTCCTGCGTGCCGTCCGCATTACGCGCCGGCAGCGCAATGTCTATCGCACAGGCGGTAAACGTTACGGTATCTCCGTTCTCCGTCGTTGCCGTGATGTTCTCGTAACCCTGGCACAGATAATGGACGTCAGAACCAATGGTGATCTGCAGCGTTTCAATGATCACCTCCGGCCCGCTGCTGGCGTAGAGGCGTTTAATCTGCGTCATGCTTTGGCCACTCCTTATTCAGCGCAATATCCAGCAGTGAGCTGCCGACGATCCATTCCGGGTAATTACCCCATGGGGCAGGAGCAAGGGGGCGTTCCCATAATTCAAGCGTCGCTGTGTACTTCCAGTAAATCGGGGCCACCAGCACCGGTCCCTGATAAATATCTGTGAAGCGGCATTTGTAAAACTTAATGCCCACCGGCGTCTGCAGCTTCATCATGAACCATGCAGCCCCGTCAGATAACGCATCACGGAACCAGGACTCAAACGCCAGTCCCTGCGCATCGGTTTCCATAAACCAGGTGATGCTGGCCTGCGTCGGTGTGGACGTATAAGCTCGCCTTTGCCGCGCGCGGCCGGTGGTTAACTGGGTTCGTTTTAACGGGCTTACAGGCTGGAATCCGTATCCTTCCTGCAGTGGCATTGGAAGATAGTCATGTGGGTAGTAGATATCAGTCATCACTCTAACCCTCTGCCTGGATATTTACTGCGCATTGCCTTACCAACTTTCCCGTCCCCTCTCAACAATTGCGCAGCAACCTGATCCAGGGCTTCCGTTGTCGCTCGCTTCTGTGTTTGCGCCATAGAGAGAGCCATCTGATCAGGTGTAACACCTGGCGGCGTATGGAAATGCTGCTCAATGGGAGCATGGATGGTGGTCTTGCTGCTGTTATCACTATTCACGTTCTGCACCCCGGTCCCAAAACCCGGTTTGCTTAGCGTCGAGTCCAGTCCGTTTTTGCGCAGGTTCTCCAGTGTTGAGTCCAGCCGTGCCGATGTGTCAGCTGTCATGACGCGTTCGCCTTTCTCCAACAACCAAGTACCAGTAGATGGGACAGAGTCGATGCCGTTGTGAGCCATGCCTGTTAGTCCACCTCCAGCAGTCATGGCTGCAGAACTTACAGCTACTGATGCTATAAGAGGGGTGGTTGCTGCCAAAGCTGCCGCCATAGCCGCTGGAGCCATAGCCCATCCAGTAACAGGTATTGCTGCCGCTGATGCGTATGCATTAATTCCTGCTATTTGCGACATGGCCGTAGCTTGTCCAACCATAGACGCAGCGGCACCAGCGGCGGCCGTTTTCCCTACAAGCAATTGAACCGCCTGGTATACCAGCCATTGAGCAGCCATCTTGGTCAAAGCATCAATTACCGCCTGCCCCATCCCTACCGCCATATTTTTAAATCCATCGCTTAGGCTTTCGGTTCCTTGCAACATCGCAGACAAGTTTGAGGAGATTGCTGTTTCAGTTGAACTGAATATTGAAGTTGTCGCCGCGGTCACTGATTCGTAGAGCGTGGGCACGCTGTTAAGGTATGACTGCATTCCGTTTTGGACGCCAAGCTGCCAATTGCTATTGAGTTGATCTGTCTGAGTGTAATAAGCGTGTTGCATGGCAAGTCGCTGATCTAGCGCTTGCTGCAAAGCAGCCGTCTCCTGGTCGTACAGATTTTGCGAGATCTGCCCTGTAGTGCGCTGATTGGTCAGCTCAACACGCTTTTTCTGATACTCGGTGACAATCTTCGTTAGTTCCTGTTGGCGCTTTTGCTCCTGTGACAAGATTGTGTTGTTGTTGAGGTCATTTTGTAAAGTCGTCGCATCTGTCTGTAGTCCAGATGTCAGCGTATTCTTGAAAGCTGTTAATTTATCGGCATCCTTGCGAAGCGCGATTTCCTTTTCTAAGCCTGCATTTTTCTGTAATTGCGCTGTAATTTCGTTCTGATTTGCGAGCAATGATTTTTGATCGGCGGTCAGGGTCTTCTTGCTTTTTATGTCGGCGAGTTGTTTCTTCCATTTGATAAGCGCTTGTTGAGCAACTCCAATCTTCTCTGTTATATCGAACTGAGAAGTTAACGCAGCATATTGCTGATTAAGCTGGTCGAGCATGCGGGTACCAGCATCTTCGGTGTAGGTTTTGCCTTTTGGTGTCTTCGGGGTTTTAGGGTCTTTGAATTGCTCGTCAATTTTTTTTCGGGTATCAGCCTCTTTCTCAGGACTGATTATCGAACCTGCAGCCCTAGCGTCAATCAATTGTTGCGTGTATTTTTCTTGCGCCTTGGCTCTCTTTTCCGCATTACTGGCTAGACGATCCTCAAGAGCATTGATTTCCTGCTGAGCCTTTATACCCTTTTGCTGCCTCTGGTTGCCAGCATCATATAACCCGTTAATGGTGTCCTGAGCCATTTTCTCAGACTGCAATGAAGATAGTCGTGCTTTGGCAGCATCGACCCCCTTTTGAAGCATGGAAAGGTCACTAGACTTCCATGGGCCATATGCCCCCTCATGTTTTGATTGTCCGGCACTTAAATCAGAAAGTGACCTTTGCGCCCTACCCAGTTCGTCCTGAGCTTCTGCTATTTTTTGATCTATAGATTTTTCACGACCAATATCAAGCATGGCATCCCAGGCACCTTTCGCGGCATCACCCAACCATTTCCATGCCTGCTCCAGTGAGCCGAGGTTACCCTGAATCTGGTCAGCACGCTGCTTCATAGTCGCAGCATACGTCTCTGTCGCCAGTCTCGCAGCCTCTTGCTGATTACCCTCGTCCTGCAACGCCTTAATCTGGTTGTATGTTGCCAGAGTCAGGAAGTGATATTTGTCGTTCAGTTCTCCTATAGCGGCTACCGGGTTTTGTGCGATTTTCTCGAAGTCTGCCACCATGCTATCGATAGATTCATCGGTCGCATCGTTCATTGCGACAACGGCCTCTGTGACAGTCTGCATTGAGCCTGTAGCGATTTTACCACCAGAGACAACACGGTTTAGTGCCTGAGCGGCGGCGGCTGTGGTATTCCCTGTATTATCTGCGACCGATCTCGCCATGTCTGCCAATTGCCCGGTGGTTACCCCGGCAATATTCCCGGTCAGAACAAGGGACTTATTGAACTCCTGTTGCTCCTGGCTGCCTTTGTACCAGGCATATGTGAGAGTACCCACAACTGCGACAAGAGCGCCGATCCCGATAGTCATGGGATTCAGAAAGCCAGTAAGTTTTTTGGCATTCTCTGCATTTTCAGACAATGAGTTAGCGTTATCTGACAGGGAATCGCTTGATTCATCGGCGGCATCTCCGGCCCCCAGCAACTGCTGTTTTATGATCTCGAACAGATTACCCCAACCGCCAAACGAATCAGCGATCTGCGAACCCTGTTGCATGAAGATAGTGAACAAAGGCATACCACCAGCCAGGCCAACAGCAATATCATTCAACTGCGCAGGGAGTAACCGCATGGCATTTTTATACTGCCCTGCCGAGATGGCTCCAAACCGCATTTCATTGCTGACCTGATTGAGCCCTTTCTCCGTCAAATCCAGCTTATTTGAAAGCTCTGCGTGGTATTCAGGCGTAAGCAGCCCGGCATCTTTGGCTGCCGACAGTTCAGCTCGCTGTTTCTTGATTTTATCTAACGCAGCTGAGAAAGGGTCAAGTTGGCCAACTAATCGCTGCAACGAAGCACGCTGCTCTTCCTGAGCCTTTACTGCCTCACGTTCTGCTTGCGCTTCTCCGTTCAGCTCACGGCGGGCTTCGGCAATTTTGGCGCTGTAGGCATCATACTGCTGGATACTAAGCGCACCACTATACGTATATTCGAAAATTTGCCGTTGCTGCTCGTCAAGGGCCTGTAATGCGTGGGTGACGGGATCAAGGCGAGCCTGTAATTGCGTGAGAATTCGCTCCTGCTGCGCCTGTTGCGCTGCTGAATCCTGAGCAGCTTTCGCAGCTTCTCTCTGGGCCTGCGTATACCCAGTCAATTCATCCTGAGCAGACTGAAGACGATTGCGAGTTTGATCAATGATGGAACTGTAGTGGCTGAATTCCTCAGCCCCCAGCACACCAGATAAATTTGCCTTTTTCAGCCGCTCCATTGCTTTATCCAGCTCATCAAACGCTTTTGATGTAGGATCCAGCTTATCCAGTAATTTTTCTATTTCTTCCCGCTGCGTCCTTGTTGACTTCGCATTTTCGATAGCGTGCTTTGGTCCGACCTTAAGATGGGAGTTCAGGTCTTTAGTAGCTGCGGAAAGATTATCCGTTGCGAACTCAGCTTTTTCACCCTCTGCCGTCATTTTGTTTAGAGCACTGGCTAAACTATCCGCGTTCTTTTCTGCTCCGGTGCTATCGAGAATAATAGCAAGGCGGGATGTTTGTTCTGTCATTTACCTTTCTCCGGGCAATAAAAAACCCGCAAATCAAGCGGGTAAGGAATGTTTAAACAATGATAAAAAATCCCACCGGAGTGGGTTCTCTTGTTACAAAGACGTTTTCATGTTCATAGTTGGATTTAGAGGGGATTTGGTATACGCATAATTAACGACCACACCATCCTTCAAAAGGATATCAAGCGTTGTCATTTCAGCGCTTGATGTTGTTTTCATGGTAAACGCCTGGGCTGAAGCTGACACCGCATTGTGTGTGTAAATCCACTTGACCTCAGTCGCACTGATGACTGCCTTAGAAAAAGGCTGTCCAAACATACCGATCAACTCAGCCTCAGTTGTTTTACCCTTAACAATCCGGTTCACATTTTCAACAGCTATTTGAGACCCACTTTCATATTGGTTTGTATAGGTGCACCCAAGCATTACCAGACAAAGCAAAGGAACTAATATAGCAAAATTATTCATTATAGCACCCTCTATTAATAATAACTAATATCAACCCACACACCCTGCGGACGTAAGGAGACGGTTACGCCTAGATATCTGGCAATATCATCAAGGATATCTGATATCACCTCAAACTCATCAATTGATTTCCATCTTCCATAATTTTCGAAAATAACGGCATTCGCAGAATCTAATCTTTCAATGTAGGGAATAAGCCATGAAAACTCAGACATGTCATCCTCATTTCCATCCTTGTAATTAACACCTTTTGCTGCAGCATCCCCTAAAAAATATGCTGCAAGTTTCAAAGTCATTTCAATCTCCGAATAAACTTCATTTAATGTTTTGTCTACACTTTGATGAAACTGATAATTAAATATAGAATCCTTTGCTTTATCATATAGTTTAGAAGCCTGTCTGAAAAAAGACGCTTTGAACATCTTGCTCTGATCTTCACCAATATGCGCACTCAATCTAGTTGCGCAATATTCCTCCATCACAGATAACCAACACTCCCCTCTCAATTGCTCATGGATGTTTTTATAGCGGTAACTCATCATCCGCCCCGGAAAACATTTGTTTAAGGCATTGCTATTTGAGACATGAGCGCATTCATGCGAAATGATTCCAATAGCAGTTAGCCACTCCGGCGAATTGACTGGAGATACAATACCCTCAATGTGAAGAGCATTAAAAACGATATGGCATCTAGGCTCACCATTACGCATAACTCGAACAACCATAGCGACACCTACAACATCGCCATCAGATGGAGTTAATGTATTAGAAGTCTCAATCCCTCTGTCAACTGAGTCTAATGCATATTGATAATCATAATTTATTGAAATTCCAACTAAGGATGTAAGATCGATATACTTGCAGAGTATTTTAATGAATTGGCTTACAGCATTTCCAACTTCCTTTGCCGTTTCTTCATCTTTGTAACCACCAAGGCTAATGCCAAAATTGACATTTCCGATATCTTCGCTCAAAGCCCTATCCCCATCATTAACATTTGCACACAGGTTAGCACAGGAATAGATGTAGACAATGATATGACTACTTCACTTTTGCCTGTCTTTTCTGCTCTTCAGCCCACGCATCCCGCCAGGCATCATCGAGGGCCAGTATTGCTGCGTCAAACTCAATGCGGTCGATCAGGATGGTGCGCGCTGCCAGGTAAAGCTCGACATCATTCAGGGACAGAGGGAGCGGCACGCCGGCCATGCCGGCATACTTCCTGCCGCGCGATATCATGGCGTAAGCGTTGAGGATCTCACCAGTGACTGCATCGATTTCAGGCTCTGGAATGGGCGGGAGATTTAGCTTCTCCCTGCGCCACTTTGCTTTCTCGCCCTGCTCTCCCCCGAACTCCTTAAGCCACTTCTGAGCCTCTATGGCTTTTTTACGGTTTCCTGAGTCTGCTGCTCCTTACCCTGAGCAATGGCCGCCGCCTCAGCCAGTATCAGCCAGTACAGCTCCGGGTGCTGTTTCAGCATGGCGATCCCGACTTCCGGCGTGTAGTCGATGGCAACTTCTACGCCATCTACCAACTGGCCCACACCTTCCCAACCCTTCAACAGAAACCGAGCGACATTATCGATCAGCAAGTCATCAACAGAGTCGATATCGCCCACTCTGGCGAGATTGAATTCTTTGGTGCCTACCTTATAACCAGCGTCCATCTTATCGATGTGGCGGCGCACCAGCGCGTTACGGGAGCGATATTGTGGATTCTCGCTGCTGGCCACCAGCAGGCGAAGTTTGAAAAGCGATTCCTCTTCCGGGGTGTATTCTTCATTGCTGTTTTCTGGCTTTTGATAAGGTGAAAACCAGCGCTCGCCATTTAAATCAATTTTTGGGGTAACAATCAGCATAATAACTCCATAGTGAAGCCCGATCCGCGATGCTCAGCAGAACGGGCCTAGTAAATTAAGGCGCGGTAACGGTGATTTCAGTCGTTGCCGTAAAGGTGCGGGCCTTACCGGTTATGGTTGCAGTACCGGCTGCGTTACGCGTGACCTTCGCTGTTTTCTGTCCGGTAGAAACCACGCTGGCGATAGTCGGATCCGATGACGTCCACTCGACGGTATCAGTTGAATCAGCTGGGGTAAGCGTGGCGGTTAACGTCACCGTAGAACCCACGGCCCCAGTTGAAGTGCCCGGCGCAACGCTGATCGCCGTCGCCGGCACTTTGGGGACGCGGGTGATAGTTGGCGGAGTATTGGCCGCGGTGATATCCAGTTGAACTTGAACAATGTCAGTGCTCCCCGCATCCGGCCAGTCGCCGGAAATCTGCACTTCCGGGAAATAGAAGGTATATGCACCTTCAGCATTCTCCAGCGTAAAGCTAAACGGCACCGTTTCGCCGGTGAACGTTTTCTTATAGAGCTCCCACGCAGCTTTTGACCATGACAGCGTGATTTGACCTGACGGGGTAAAGGTTGTCGGAATGTTTGCGCCGGCGAACGCCGAACCGGTACCGATGCAACGCTGGGTCTGCATATTGTTGTCGAACTGGATGTTGAAGGTATCGACACAGAAACCATTGCCACCAGCAACGCCATTCAGGCTGAGGGCTGTTACCTCTTTGAACGAATAGCGCAACGCTCCGGCATTATCGACCGGCGCGCTAAAGAAGCTGGTATCGTCACCTTTTGTTTCCCAGTCCAGGCCAGCAAACGTGACCGTAGCAGTGATGTCACCATCATTCGGGATTTCGATCTGCAGGGTTGCCACCTGACAGCCGCGGGCGATCTGGGCGATACCCACATCCTCGGCATAGGAAGCCACTGAGAACGTGATGCGGCCATTGCCCATGGTCAGAACGTTATCCACCCATTCCGCACCAAAGCAGCTCGCCAGAAAGGCATCGTGCTGATTCCAGCGAAACCGCGTACCGACATCGCCGCCGACATCCACAGTGCCGCGTGAAACGCCCTGCGCCATGCGGTCACCAGCGATTTCGTCATTGTCGTTGGTGTTCAGCGTTGGTTTCAGACCAAATGAAGAACGCCGCAGCAGGTTCCACGCCCCTGCTGTTGGCGTGATTCCTGGCGTTGTCTCGCGAATAAACGCGGCTACTACTTTTGCACCTGAGCTCACAGGAGCCTCCTGTTTTTTGTGCGCTACAGAGCGCGATAAGGAATTTGAAGATTGAGCTGTAACCAGCCATCGGTTTCACCCGCCGGCACAGCAGATACAGCGAAATAACTCAGCTTTCCATCGTCCCTGAACTCGAATAGCTCCGTTAGCTGATCGGCCGTTCGGGAGATAAGCAACGTCCCGGAGCCGACCGGAACAAAAAGCTGAATGATGAGCAAGCCCGTCCTGTGGACGACCGGCCCATCCCCGATCTCGGTTGCGCCAGCCTGTCCTGCAATGTTGGTGAGGCGGGCCCAGATATCGCGGTTGCTGGGGTCAAATACCGGACCATTGGGATAATCCACTGCATCAGAGGCAATAGCGGTCTGTGCCGCCATTCGGGAAATGACAGCGTTTCTGATTTCTGTAAGGGTCATTTGTAGGCCTGAATCACACCATTAAACGAGACGGCATAGACGCCTGTTGGCGCCTGCGTTGAGTGACCATTCTCCAGAGGCACGGAGTAAGGCAGGTTCGACTGGATGTAAATCACCGAGTAGGCTGGCGCCTGGTCAATGATATTTTTGCCATTAAGAAACGTCATTGTCCCGCGCGGATCCGGTTCGGTCGGGACGGAGTGATCGGGTTCGCCGATGCTGACAAAATGCGATGCCCTGAAGGTTCCTGCGCGATACTCAGCCGGCCGCCTGATATCCATGCTGTCATTAACACGGACTTTCTTCCTGAGCTTTCCGGTTTTGGTCAGGTTAGCAGGATCGGCATAAAGAGATTCGTTCCATTCCCCAACAGCTTTGTTGTATTGAACCGCGGTCGCGTTGATGGCCCACAGCTCCGGGTTTCCTACCGGCGACCGTTGAACAATTTCATTCAGCAGTTGAATGGCGATTGTCCGCTGGCGTAGTTTGACATCTTCGGCCACCAGCCCGGCGAATGCCGCCGGGTCAATGTTCCAGCCCTTAGCCATATCACGCCCTCCGCAGTTGAATGGAGTACGCAGCGCCAGCAGAGTCGGCAGAAGCGTTGATGACCTCGTAGCGCTGAAGCTCACCCGTAATCGGATCCGGTGCGGTGATGATATGCCCGACTGCCGGCTTATCAGTCACCTCGTTAACCAGGGCGGTTAGCTTCACATCACCATGCAGAATATTAACGCCATCGATACGGCGGAGTTTATAGCGCGCCAGCACTCCGCGCCCTGAGTAAGTCACCTGTGTTTCAGTGCCGGTTTCCGTAACCGGATCCCAGGCACCACGAACGGTGTATGACCCAGTGAAATCCTTAACGGCATCCTGCAGGTCTGTATCGAAGGCTGCGGCGACTTCAGTTTGGAGTTCGTCGCGGATACCCACGGTCTACCTCCTCTATGCCTTTTTCACCAAAACGCTGAAGCGGTATATTGTTAGAAACATATCCGCCAGTAAAAAGGACCAGGACGTTACCACGCAGTTTTCTGGTATAGATTTCGCCATTGCGCTTAACCCGCAGCGGGAGCGGAGCAAACTCAACAACGCCCTTTGCCGGGTTTGCGTAAACGACATGTCTGATCGGGTTTCCATTCACAAACACATCGCGAGGACCGAGCCCGTCACCGGCATAATGTACATCTGGATTTTGCATATCACCCCCTCACCAGCCGCACCTGTGACTGACTAACGCCATAGGGCTTAAGCATGGCCAGCGCCAGCTGCAGATCAGAATCAAGCAATGCCGAGCTGTTGGTAGCGAGTTCCGCGAAGGTCTTTGAAACGCTGACATCATCGGCATCTACCGTCTTACTCAGCAACACACCAGAATCGGTTTTCTGCTGATAAAGGCCACCATTCGAGGCCGCTAGCGCTGCATAGGCGCCAGCCTGCTTCACATCGTCAGGAATGATGATTTCGTGAGTTGCCTTATCGCACGGCATTTTCAGGTTAAGTCCATTCATCCAGGTATTAGCCATCAGCACAGATTTGGCTTTTTTGCTTTCATCTGTCCAGGTGGCACCGAGAATCGAATTGACGTCTTCAACGGTGATGAAAGTGATCATGCATCACTCCATTTCTTTCCAGCCGTGCGCCTTCCAGTTCTCCACTTCATCAGGGTGAACGTTGGCGGTATTGGGCGCACCCGGGAATGCCGGGAAATCGGTAACCATCGCCACCAGCTGCGATGTGGTCGATACGGGTTCGTTGTTATCCGCCTGCGTAGACGCAGTTTGCTCAGCAGCTCGTTGGGCGCGCTGCTCTTTTGTTAATCCGGCCATTAGCCCTCCACTAAAAAAAGGGGCCGAAGCCCCTGTTTATCAGCCCAGCAACAACGCTGAGTGCGCCGACTTAACTGCCGCTACGCCCCAGGACAAACCGACTTCGTAACGCACCTGGCGATACTGGCGGTACAGTGCTACCTGGTAAGTGATGCCAGATACGGGGTCAGTAACGTTCATCACATCATCCGCAGTATCGCCGCCCTGCGGCATTGCCGGGGTTCGGGATGCAAGCAGGAATGCATTGCGATCAAACGCCATGTTTGCGGTGTAGGCGCCACCAGCGGTAATAGCGGTGTTGTCGGCCAGTGCCTGACGTAAGCCAGGAGCAGCCAGGGTGATTGCTGTAGCCGTCGCAGCAGCAACAAGGTATTTATTGCTGTCCCCGTCAAACGTCACGATGTCGCCCGCTGCAAAAGCACCTGTGCCGGTATCAATGGCAATCAGAATATCGCCTTCAGCTTTTGCTCCATTCACCAGGTATCCGGCAGCCGGAGATGCAGCGCGTTTCTTAACATGCGCGGATTCGTGGATGTTGAATCCTTCCAGTCGCCCCACGATACCTTCGCGCAGAAGCGCATCAGTACCAGACTCGTTTACTTTGAACAGAACAGACTGTTTACCGCGGAGGTTTGCGATAGCCGAAGAACCGAGAACCATCTGCAGATCAGTTGTCGGCGAACCGTTGTCAGAGAGAACCTGGCGCGCATTTGCCGCATCCGACAAATCACCTGCAATACCGAAAGGAGCGGTGCCGGCCGTACCAACAGCACGAGAGGATGCGAAATACAGAGCCGCGAGATCTGCATCCATCTCATTAGCCAGCGCGCGAAAAGCCTGCTTAAACTGATCAGCAAGAATGGTGTTGTATGTCCCTGCGGGCCCCAGCGCCAGTTGTTCCTCACCGTTCCATTTGACCGGGGCCATTTTGGATTTGGTGATTTTGACATCAACGGTGCCGATCGTCTGGTCGCCGTCATTTGGCGCAGTAGCCCCCGGGGTAATATCAACAGTGGTTGCCGGTGGCGCAACCGGCGCAGTAACAGTCTGGTCCTTCGCCGCCGCATCAGCTTTAGCATTACGCGATACAGCCGGGATAAAACCGACCTGTTCGCGAGATACGGTATCCAGAGCCGTGAAGATAGTCGGGATCAACCCGGTAAGCGTATTAGCCATGTGTATAGATTCCTTGGAGATTAAAATATAGGGTTGGTTGAGCTATCCAGCTCCGGCACCAGCAGCCATCCGGCGGCTGGCAAAGAATTAATCGACGATGGTGATACCGTCTTTGAGAGTTGATTGCTGATCTGTCGGGCTCAAACTGGTAAACGCATCGCGTTTCATCGTTTTCTGCCCGAGTGAATGCTGAGACTGCCGTGAGCCGCCTCCCTGGTTGCCGCTGGCCTTCAGGATGTGGTCTTTCTGTGGGTACTGCTCCACCAGGAACTCCAGCGCCTCATCAAAGGCCGCCAGTTCGCCCGGTTTAGAGCGGGAATAAATTTTGTTGCCAGAGCCATCATAGGCAACGACTTTGCCGTCCTCGACTTTGAAGGACTGACCGAACCGCGCCTGAAGCATATCTGCCGGAATTGCTACTTTATCTGCGATGAATTTCGAGCCAGAGAACCGGCCGCCGATCATTTCCTGATAAAGCTGGCCTTCAAGGGTCGTCGCACGCTGAGTAGCTTCATCAAGCTGGGCCTGGAATGATTTGGTGATATCCGCTTTAACCTGATCAACGGCGCCTGCGTCGATCAGTTTTTTCTGGTCGATTTTAGTCATCATCTCCAGCGCTTCGAGCGCCTTTGCCGGATCGCCGATTTTGGCAAACTTAGCCAGACCGGCTTCAGCGGCTTCTTTGGCTTCACGATGAGATTTTGCCTCGCCATTCAGAGATGAGATTTTCCCAACGGCCTGCACAGCATCAAAACCAACTTCCTGGCCGTCATCGTGGACGTAGACGGGTAAACCGCTGGAATCGACTTCTGCATAGCTTTTGCCGTTAACTTCGATTGTTTTCAGTTTCATGTGGTTACCTTTTCGGGGTCATCCGACCGTTGCACCGCTCACCATCCGGATCACGGCAATAAAAAAGGCCGCCCGGAGGCAGCCTGATTGAAGACTTAAAAAGCTTTAAAGTCTGGCGTTGCTGAACGCCTGAGCATCCAGGTTACGAAGTTGCTCCAGAGTCAGCCATTCGCCCTTGTCGTTGTAGAAATCATCGGGCGACATGCCGCCGTCACGAATCAGCCGGGCCCGGGTTACGCCAACGATCTGGGACTGTCGCGTGAACGACTGGCGCGAGAACCAGCCCTGATAATCGGTATCCGAAGGCACCTGCCCGTCCATGCTGGCACGTGAGCTATCTGATATTTGCCCAACAGCAATACCCAGCTCATCAGCCGATTTCAGGATGTAGGTTTCGACGCTGCGACAGCAGAAATGGATTTTCCCGGGTCCCTGCAGATACGGCACCTTATGGCCGATCGGCTTGTTATCCAGTGTGTACTTGAGGCGGTCGCGAATCCGACAGTCTTTTGATGTACGGTTATCCAAAGTGGATAACCACTGCTTACCCTTCAAAATGTCATCGTTCGCATCTGCAAAGCTTTTCCTGGCCGTAGAAGCAAGATGCCCCACAGCCGTTTTTGCAATACTGCCGGCATTGGTTCGGCTCATCTGCAGCGCGCCATCCTGATAGCCACGGTTAGCATGACCCCGGACCTTTCTGGCGATTTGCTCATGCGTATCGCCCAGGAGAAAACCCTGCCGCACTGTATTGGAAATTCTTGCCATCCTGTCAGCTTCAAGGTTATCTGCCCACTCCGAAAGCAGGCGCCCCTGAAACGGCTGTGCCATCGCAGTTGCGTAAACGGCATCCGGTGAAATGCCCACCAGCGGTTGAAGCGATAGCACATCATCGGGGATCGCAAACTGGAACAGGCTCAGCTGAAAGCCTGCTTCGTGCTGAGCGAGTTGCTGCAGCTCATCAGATAGCCCCGCGTACATTGACTGCACAGCCTCGCGATTGAGAGCTCTGACACTAACGAGCAGCGCTTCCAGTCGCGACACGGTAAAGCTGTCAGCATCCAGGCTATCCATCGCTACCAGCAATCTGGCTGTCAGTTCCGCATCGCTGTCATTCAGGATTTTTATCATCCTGTTTGCAACGCTGGTGCTGTACCGCGCTATCCATATCGCATGCGCTATCGATTCATCCTGAAGCTTGTCATTCGCCGTTGCCATTTGCACCACCCGGGTTACTCAGTCCGCCGGCCAGCGTGACCTGCTGATTCCGCAACTCGTCGATAACCTCTTCGGGCTTCGCGTCCGGATCGATAAATTTGAGGGCCTGCAAAACTCGAACAGCATCGACCTGACGTATATCACCACCCTGACGGAGCGACTGAACAGCTGTTGCAGCTGCGGCATCAAACGTCTGGGCTGAAACATCCAGTTCGGTGCGTACATCGACATTGCCGCCTTCTTTCTCGCCCAGCCATTCCGCCATAATCTGCAGGATATTATCGAGCGCATCCTCAAGCGAGCTTGCCATGGTGTAGAGAGGTGAATTCTCCTGCATCCGCTCTTCGTGAGTCTGGTCTAAGGATTTAGTCGATGTGTTTTCCGCGCGTAGCAGTTTTGCGCCGGCCTGACGCATCTGGTTTTCCAGATCCTTAAGGGAAATCTTACCGGCTTCAATCGCAGCCCCGGTATGCTCGACATATTCCAGTCCCTGCCGCTGTCGGTCATCGAAACGAGTCGCAGAGGAAGAACCTATCGTCAACGTTTCGCCATCAGCCAGACCGTAAGCCACCAGCAACGGCACGCGAGCGACATGAAGAATGTTGTCCTGTTCACTCTGACTCTGCCAGTGCTTGATATTCAGTAAGGCGAGATTAAGCAGTGGCGGTGAACCGCGCATAAAGCCTGTGCGTTTCGTGTAAAGCGTCACCAGGGGAATATCATCGCGACTGGTTTCCCACTCGTCGTGAATCTGCCACTGGCTTTCGCCGTTATCACCTTTATTTCGGCGATAAATTTCAACCTTGCCCGGCATGATATGGCGTATTTGCTCAACTTTCGTTTGCCCGTAATCGTCGCCATCAATAATGATGACCTCTCTGATACGCAGATCGGTCAGCATCACTTTCCCTTTAACCACTTTCGATTTCCAGCCGATGACCTGGCGAGGATTTAACATCGTGGCATACGGGCGGGATCCCGCGGCTTTTTCGTCGGCTTTAGTTTTTACTGCCTCCCGGTCAATTTTCGGGAAATCCACCAGCGCATGTACCAGGCCATACTGGAATCCGATGCTGAAAAATTGCTGCGCCCAGACATCGAGCCGGTTTCCTTCCATATCAATATCCGGCGACAGCTCCCGTATTTGTTCAGGAGAATCCTCACTCAATACCGTCGGCTCAGCAAACACTCGCCCGATGTTTTGTTTAATGGCCTCTTCATAGGCAGGGAGTAACGTTGCCGAAGCCAAACGCTCCTTATAACTTTCAGGATCTTCGTTCGGCCATTTCGGGAGATACTTCTTGCCCTGCCGGCGCATTTCCAGCGTGCCGCCCATCAGCGCATCATTAATATCCCATGCCTCAACCATGTCGTTATAGTCGAGGTTGGGAGTTGAAATATCAGGCATGGTTTTACATCCGCAGTTGGGTGACTTTTCCAGTCGGTTTGATGATCGGGAATTGCTTCACAATGAAATACCCACCGGCATCGTTAGGGTGATCGTTATCCGCCGTTTTATCCGGCTCACCGTTTTCGCCCCAAACCTGTTGCTCAAGCGATTCTGTGTACACCGGGCACCGCTTTACATTCACTTTGTAGCGACGTTCACCGTTACCATTGCAGAACATGGCATTCATCGCGTTGATGCGGTCTTTCACTGGCGGGTTTGATGCATTAACAACCACATTGAAGCCGGCCTGCTTAAGCTGAGCGATATCCGTGGCGCTGGCATTGCTGGATTTGCGGGAATCGCCGGAAGCGTCCGGGTAGATATAGATTTCACGCACCTTTCGGTAGTCATGGCCGTCATATAGCCAGAACCGCTCTTTGATGATGCGAATCATGTCCGGGGTGTCGTAAGCCTTTATGATTTCAGTAACTGCACAGGGAAGCCCAAAACGCAGCACATGAACAATTCCGGCCATCTTCCCGACGTTGAAATCCATACCGATATACAGGGGCTCACCGGGTTGCTCTTCTTCCCGGCAGTTATTCAGCTTACGGTCAAACTGATGGTAAATCGTCCCGCTGGTAAGGTTGGTGAACTGGCCACGGAGATAAGCCTTGATCAGCTCCGGCGGGTATGACTCCATCAGCGACGGGATATAGTCCGGCGGCAGATTCTTTTCGTTGTCGAACGTCGAGGCCTGCACCAGGCCGTACAGCGTTGAGAGCGAAGGCTTATCGCGTACAGCCTTTGCGAACTGCTGATAAACGAATTTAAACCCTTCCGGCGTCGTGGTGACGTCGATCCCGTTACGAAGACCGTCCACGTTGTAACGCATACGGGCAATGATTTTTCGCCAGGCTAACTGCGCCTTTTTGGCGGGCATTACGTCGAGCTCATCAATCAGCGCATTACCGATTTTAAAACCAACGATGGTTTGCGGTTTCTCCATTGAGCGGCAGATCGTCGTTCCTCGGTACTGGCGCCCGGCGTAGAAGTGAACCTCTTTGTTTCCCTCGTTGATTTTGACATTCAGCCCCCAGTCGTGGGCCACCTCCTCAACAGTGGGATAAAAGATGTCACGGATCTGCGGATACGTTGGCGCAAAGTAACCCTGGTTGATTTTGGGGTGTTCCCACATCCCTTTGCAGATACCACCACAACCGACCCACGTCTTACCGGAACCGAAGCCGGCGACATAGGCCTTAAATTTGTACTGCATCGCAAGGAATTTGGCCTGAGGGATGTTAAGCGTCGGTGCTATCGCCATCCTCTTCCCTCACTCGTGCATCGACTACGTTGATATTGATTGCAACTGGCGTTGGTTCGTCATCCTCCGGATCAGCAGCCAGCTCTTTGCGTAATTTTTCGACCTCCAGCTGCCGGCGCTCAATTTCAATCAGCTGCAGACGCCGGGCGAACTCGCTTTCAGCCAGGCCGAGACGTTTCATCACCGCCTCGTACATCCGCTCCCGGCTGATAGCGGTTATCTCCACACCGTTTTTTCCGAGCTTAACGCCAGAAAAGGCAAGTGCAGCATCCGGCGCCAGCTTGCGTGTATCGGCGAAGAAAGTCTGACCTATGCCATCGCCATTGCAGCGAGGGCATTCCGGGTTAGGCGCGCTGTTATGGTCGTAACCGTAGCCACCAACATCGACGGGCTCGCGACGTTTTCGCTCAAGCGCTTCGAGCCGCTTCTCTTCGTACTCCACGGCATCACGCCATTGATACTGATGACCAAAGCCCCAGCAGTAACGGCAGCTCCCGCGACGATACTGCGATAGCTGGTTGGCGTCGTACGTTGCCAGGCTCCACATTTGCTCAAGCACTTCATCGGCGCTGCCGAGCGTGCGAACAATGGATGCTTTCTGCTGCTGCGCAATGGCCTGCGCAACTGAAGTTTTCTGAAGCAGCTGATAGCCAATTTGTTCAGCAGTCTTCTTGCTATACCCGGCGCGAATGGCGGCCTGTGTGGCATTGCTATCTTTCAGGTATTCCGCGACAAATAAACGTTGTTGATCGGTGAGGCCATCATCATCCACCAACTCTTCTGCGCACTTTTCCTTCTGCGCAGTGCGCAGTTTCTTCTGCGCAGTGCGCAGTTTCTTCTGCGCAGGTTTTTGCGCAGTTTGCGCAGTGGGTTTCTTGATGTATCGGCGGGCGGTAGCGTAATTCAGTCCCTGCGCTTCACACCAATCCTTCGGTGATACGCCGGTTGCGGCATGATCGGACAGGAACCGTTGCTGAAGCTCGCCCCAGTCCGGTTTTGCCATGGATTATTCCTATTTAACGTGAGGGAGAAAAAGGAATTACTGATTCTCCATAAAATATTCACTTTTATGTTTTGGAATTAAGGCTCTTTAGTTCAGGAGTTATTATGAAAAGAATTATGCTTGCTGTTTTTGTGATCTGTGGTGCGCTGTCACTTTCAGGATGTATCCTTCCCCCTGGTCCCCATGGAGGCGGACATGGTGGAGTTCACTTCCATGGTCCTGAGCATCGTTAATCGCCTGAGGGCTTTCATTTTACAAAAATGATGAAAAAGGCCGCAAAAATATGCGGCCTTTAGTTACTACCAGCTAGCGTATAAAGAATCTCTCAGGAGCCACCCGGGAGAGGTTCATCTATACGGCTAACTGACCTCTGCCGTTCTGGTGTTGGCAGGCAGAGACGTTATGAGAGTAGTGAGTATTTCAAAATTCACCGGGATAAACAGACAATGATGTCAGTTACCCCGTATAACTGGAAATTGGTGATTGATTGAACTGTCAGCTCAGACGATTTGTCTGATGGGCATTATCGCAGGCACTCTATGAATGCCTGCTGTAATACCTTAGCTGACCTGCTCAGCGCCGGTATCAAACAGCGCCAGCGCTTCGGTCGCTTCCTGAATCGCTTTACGGGTCTTCGACACAATCTCGCTTTCCGTGAAAACACGATCAAAGGAGTCTGCGAAAAGCTCAGATTTCAGAAAGCTGTCGCCTACCCAGTCAATGGCCAGCTTGGCCGCTGCAGTGTCGTAATTCACTTTCTTGATGATATCCAGGCGGATTTGCTCGGATGCGGTGATCTCTGACATGTCTTACCTCTTTGATAAATAATACATACAGAAAGGCCCTGTATTAACAGGGCCTTTTATCGTCAAACTTTAGGGAACCAACGCTACAAGCCAGGTAAAGTAATGACACCCTGACTTTATACTAAAAAACGACTCATATTAGAGCTATTGGTGATCATCCATAAAACCAGCCTGCGACACCAAGGAACATGGCTGACAGAAAACAACAAATTGCAGTTTTATGCATCAATACACCGTAAAAGGCGCAAGATATCACGACAAGAAGTACAATAAGGACAGGCCACATACTAAACAAAAGAATAGCATATGACTCCGAATTATTATAAATATTATTTTGCACTAGCATCATAATCCTTCTACGGTGTTTGAAAGCATTGCAATGATGCCAATTTTAAATTCCAACAGCGAATTTATAATAAATAGAAACCACCAAACTAACGAAAAATCACTCTTACCAAACAAAAATCATTACCAAGAAGATTCAACTACAACCCAAATATTCAACCCGTGTATATAACGCTGCACCGGAACACAAACAAATACACCTTCATTTAAACTTACTGACTTTATTATACTACCTGCAGGAGGAAAAACATCCCCACTCCCAGGCAACTTGTTAATTTGTTCAGTACCATATCGATAATACTCTGGAAGTTGTGGAAGTTTGCACTCAGTCATAATTAGCAGCTCATTTTATAAGAACTCAATGTAGCATGTATGATGAACTAAAAAACCCACATTGCAAACAATATATTTCGTTAAAGTGAAAAACATTGCTTCGCGAGGAGATTTTTTTGTTCACAGCTTCTCTTACCCTCTAAATTCCCTAAGGTTTTACCTAATATCTTAATTTTGAAATGGTAGAAATATTATGAAAGTTACAGACGTACAATCCATGAAGCATACACTCACTAAGCTTGTTAAATCAGAAACACATTCTACACTTACTTATGACTTTGCTCTGCCATGACAAAGTCTACTGTTCTACCCGTGAGCTCAGGGATGAGCCACTTCCTGTAGTGTCAGACCATCCATTTTTTCTCAAAACCAGTAGAAAAACACCTCGAAATCTGACTAAACTCCGACATTGGCTGCCTCTGCAGCGCCCCGTCAATTTGTCGGATTTACTCCACGGGGTTTTTTATCACCTGAAACTGCTGGGCAAACGCTCCAAGAATCCAGCCCACCAGCGGTACACGTTCCCGGCATCCAGAAGCAGGATACCTGAGAGATGTTATATCCTTCGATCATATGAGGAATGTATCGTAGGTAGTTCTATTCAAAGGTGAGTTCATCAAGCCTTAATGGTTTTCTTATAAAAGCCTTTTGGCATTCGATTATGAGTATCTGCCCCTCGCACAATGAGCAAAACACAGGAGAGGATTTACCGGAATCACCATTTCCATAGGTGAACTCCTTAACCCCATAAATAGTGCGCTCAACCGTGTTATCTCTGATAAGATTGATATGCCCTGCATGCTTTTCACCTTGCACTATGTATTTAGACTGCTTATCTGTTATACCCTCAGAGAAAATTGCTACCCCTTTATCAAAATCCCAGATAAAAATCTTAAACCCACCGTCAGATACAAGCATTTCCAGTGTCAGCTTGTCATTCGATGCTGGATCAGACATTCTTGCATAGCATTTTCTAATCACAACACACCTACCAATTTTTAGGTAGAATATAAGCACACCAGAAGCAGCATTCAACAAGAAAATAATCTGTCCTGCATAAGCCAGCCAACTGGCTTTCTCCAACCGCAGCTGACGTAAACACTGAATGGCACACTAGCGCAACAGCTTCAACTGGCAGGAAAGGTCCTCAGGCTTTGACTGCAACACCACCAATGTTAAAGCCATAAAAAAGCCACCCAGAGGTGACCTTAGCGATGGGAATAAATGAAGCATGAATGAAGACGGTCTCAACGTTCTGCTATCTGGTTTAATCGGACGGAGCCTGAAGTTTGAAATATATTGTTTTTGTTAAGCCTTGAGTCGGTTTATTGGATTCATAACGCCATTGGGCCATTGCCGCAATAACGGCAGAGTCGAATAGGTGCTGAGGTTCTGATTTTAGGATCCAAAGCTTTGATATCTTGCCATCAACACCTACGTTATATCTAACCGCCACACCTCCTTCAATCCTGTTAGCCAGTGCGTAATACGGATATGCAGGATGCGGCGAATATAGCAGCTTTGGTTGAGGGTTTTTAGCGGAGCTGGAACACCCAAGAAGCAAACCACACAGAAGAATCGTGCCGAGAAGTCCCTTTTTCATAACCCACCAGTATCGTGAATGATAATCAACATTATCAAGTTACAGCCTTCGCCTCTAGATGAGAACACCTATTAATGGTAGACGGCGAAGCCCTTCATCCGCTGAAGGGCTTCTATAATGTCTGCTGCTGCGCCCTGTGTTCGTAACGGGAAATGGTCTTCCCGTTTGCGTTCATCACGTACGCCACTTCTCCCCGTTTCAGGAAAACGTTCTGGTCCATTCCCGACACTGCGATACTCTGCTGATTGGGGTTGAAACCGACGCTCAGGCCGCAATGGATTTCTTCGCCACCATCTGGTGACATCACTTTTACTGTTAACATGCTTCTTCTCTTGCTGCTGGTAATAAAAATGCCGCACGGTGGCGGCACTGATCGAATATCAGGATGTTGCAAAAAGTAACGCTCGCTTATCTTTGAGTTTCCACACAGCAAAGAAAGGAGCTTTTAATGTCGATTGATGTCAAAAAAACATTTGAGAAGATTATTGATGAACTGGAATCACTCAAAGGGGAAAATGAGGTTTTAGCTATCGCTTTATCCTGCATTCTCAGTGAGTTGCCATTGGATAGCGCCAGTAAATTTCGGTCAAACTTCACTAAAGTAGTTTCAGAAACAAACAACATGAAACCAGCGGCATCGCCTAAACGGAGGAAGTCGCGCGGCGACGCATATTCAAAAGTTCTGTCAGCTCTGAATGAGCCCGAGTAATGCTGGAATCTAACTCGCTGATATACCAGCCCCAGAGGTCTTGCGCGTCCCTTTCGTCTTCTGGCTGAAGTGACGCTGCCGCTGCGCCTGCCATGTTTACAGGCAGTCCCAGACTGCTCAATTCATCTTTCAGCAGGCGCACCTTTTCGATGACTGAATCAATGGCGCTGTCATCAATTTCAATTACGAGTTTTCTTTTTTTCATGGATACTCCGTTACGGGCAATTGGCCTGCACCGCTTTGTTGTGCGCCAATTTGCTTTTACCAGCTCGTAGGTGGATATTGTTGGAATGGAAAGCATGGAGATAACCAAATGAAACAGATACTTTTTACATGGTTTGCTTTTACAAATACCTATGCCTGCATCACCGGCAGCATTAACGTGAACAACTCACTAATGCTTGATTCAGCTGTGCCGTGGATTGTTGGGGTTTCTCTTGGAGTAATCACCAATTACTTATTGGTTAAGAAACTGAAGGAAAGCGGGTTTATGTAGCCCTGCCGGTTGCTAGCCTGCTTACTTCTTAACGCTGTCCGGCATCACAGCGCCAACAACGCCAGCCAGCGCTACGCCGCCAGCGATGACCGTTTCTTGAATGCCCGGAGGCATCTGATAACCAAATACGCCAGCAATGACCAGGATGATGCCGCGCCAGGTTGACGGCTCTTTCAGCCGATTAATGAGATAGTTCATAGGTTCCCCGTATTCACGATAAAAAGACTTCCCGCTCTGCCTTGCGACGATTGGTGAGGCCCGCCATTACCTTGCCGCCTGAACGGTTCCAGCTCAGGAATGCGTCAGCGGCACCATTAACATCACCTGCATTCAGCTTCTTCATCAGCGTTGATGTAGATAACGCTCGCGTACCGATGTTGTAGGCCAGCGACACAAGCGCGTCATACTGATTCTGGGTAACGGATACTTTGAGCATTTTGCTTACCGCCTGGTCAAAGCTCACCACCCCAGTGCGCAGCAGGCGATCCGCAGTTGCGTCGTCAATCTTCATCCCCGGCCTGATAGGCTTGCCGTCTACTTTTCCCGTCCAGCCGTAGCCAATCGTCCAGGGATCACCACCGGTGCCCGGATCGGGATATGCGGTCAGTCTGCAACCCTCAAATCGCTTAATCAGCGCGATACCGTTATTACTGATTTGCATCTTTAATCCCCGTCAGGCGCTCCCAGAAATAGGTCAACGCTACGGAGCCCATCGCGCCGCTTATCCCCGCGGTTGCCAGTATCATGTAAATGCTCAGTCCGCTTTCAATACTCACCAGGCCAGCAATAACGCCGGTAAACCCTGAAACCACCATTTGGGCAAGAGCATTGATCAAGCTCCATGTTGCCTTGCTCTGCTTCACATCTATCAGGTAGCGGACAAGTCCACCCCAGCAAGCAATGATCAGCAGAACCAGCCAGGACATCCCGGCAATGCTCTCTTTGTCTTGCATACGTTTAGCCATAGTTACCGCCTCCGATGGAAGATCGGGAAGCTGTGTGTTTGAAAAGGGTCAGGCCCGTCAGGCTGGATTTAACAACGAAGCGTGTCGATGATGATTCCTGCGGGACCTGATAATAAAAAAGCCATGTAAATGCATGGCCTTGTGATTTGAATCCGTTATTTACAAAATGTATTCGAGACAGTATCTTTCGACTTCCGGACAAAAAAACATATACCGGGACAAAATCTAAATGTAACTGCCTTGCCTGCATGAAACCATGCGGGCTTTTTTTTTGCCCAAAGAAAAAGCCCACCGAAGTGGGCCTTACAGCTATCATCATTTTTTATTAGGTGTGGTGCCGGGTGCCTCCCGGTAAGTCGCCGCCAGTCCACAGACGACTCGCAATGCGCAAAAAAACATATCAGACTGGCAATGCCCCTCCGCATAGGGGGATTCACCACACCAGAAATTTAACATTCAGTCTTTCTGGTTTCAATACTCTGTATGGGTCCACCACATATTGCAATTTTTACTCTCACGTAAAATATAGTCTACTGGCGTCATTAGTTCGAGTGATTTATGTGGCCTTTTGCTGTTATACAGCACCAGATATTCAGCCATTCTTTGATTAAACAAATTCAGGTCTTCAAAAAGCAACAATTCATTGAATTCAATAAATTGTTCTCTAAGTGTCCGGTTAAATCGCTCACAGGTCGCATTCATTTTCGGTGTGTACGGATAGGTCCAGATGTGTTTAATCGAGGCTTCCTGCAACGTTTTATCAAAGTTTCCAAGGAATTCCTTACCGTTGTCAGTGACAACCTGTTTGATAGCAACAGGAAAGAGCTTTGTGGCCTTGCTGAAGAAATGGCTGGTGATATCGCTGTTGAGTGAAGGAACTGCCAGGGCGAGCGCGTAGTCGCTGTGCTCGTCGATCATGGTAATGATATAGCGGCGCAGATCCCCCATTCTGAGTTCAATCGCGTCCATCCCTATGAGTTCGCCTGTTTTTACCGGGCGGTACTGTTTCGGCCTTCTGGGCTTCACTGAGCGTTTTTTTATCAACCTGACTTTGCCTCTGGCACTTAGGCGTACGGGGACCATCCGCATTTTATCGTGAGCTCCGGCAATGATCCTTCCAATGGTTGACGTGCTGGGACAGGTAAAATGCCGCAGTTCACACCATGCCTTCAGCCTGACAAAAATCTGCTCTTTGCCGAGATTGGGTAGTTCAGTTCTCAGGCGCCTGATTTCCTTGAGCACATCAGGGTGCCAGTGCCTTGAACGGCGAATCAGCGGGGCTTTGCTTCTTGGAATAAGCGCTTGAGGACCACCGGTGCGAAGCAACTGGCGCCACCAGTAGAGCGTTCGTGTTGATACGCCAAATGCATCAGCTGCGGCACGGATACCATGCTGATCCCAGAAGTTCAGGGCTTTCATTCTTAACTTCGCAATCTCAGGCATAAGGGAGTGTTTCATCGCATAAGCAGTTGCTCGGTAATACCCAAAATAGCCTACTCCGACATGTTGCATCAACATCAGGTAACCCCCCTTATTAACCCTGAGGTATTTGCAATATCTGTGTGAACTTACACATACTCTGCTTGTCTGAGGTATCGGCTCACCATAACCGCCCAGCCTGATGTTATCAGCGTGTAGCGGCTTGTTTTTCTCTTTGATAAAATTGATTCGCAAATGATTAAAACATCAACTGGTGAAAATATGAGTAAGTACTCAGACCTTTTACAGGTAATCAAGTCCCGGGTTTGTCAAAATAACAACTTCCCCCAAACATTACTGGCAGACTCACACAGTTACAGAGCCAGGCAGGTTTGGTATCGAATAGGACAAATATTCACTCTTGAATGTATTCTCGATGAGTACAGGAAACATTTTTCATCGGATTATTATTATCTTGATAACGATAAGGCTCTTCATCACCTTATCTTCGAAATGACCAAGTGGAAACCTGAAGAGATTAGAAGACTCTCGCTAAACGACTGTCTCTTTATCATTGCCAGTCAACTAAAGCCCAGTTATATGTCAGAAGATGCTGCCGCTGTCCTGGCGTCACTCAATCTGCCGACTGGCCACTATCCTGTTGAGGATTTTCCACAAGAGGACTGGGATCCCAGGGAAAACTCAGTATTCCTTCAAAGCTACCAGTAGCGACTCGCCCAATCTCCGCAGAGATCTGACTCAGCCGCTCCTCAAGAGCGGCTTTTTCTGCTATCAGACGGTTGAAGTGGGCAAGATAGATTTTCTGTTGCCCAAGCCAGTCTTCAAGCTGTTGAGTGGTCATGCCCGGATTAAAAAAATATGGCTGCTGCATCGCTTCCCCCAGAAAAGCAAAACCCCGCCGGTTGGCAGGGTTCAGAATCAGTTTCATTTGGATGTACGTATCCATGATTAGAAGAATACAGGACAATTTTATGCAAAGTCAACTCTATCGTGCAAAAATTTGCCGCCATCTGTTTCGATCACATCAATAAATGGTCGCCTTCTCAAATTCAGCCGCTGCCTGTCTCTCTCCTTTGTGAAGCATATCCACCAGCCCTTCATAGAACGGCTTCCAGTTGCGTGACCACGAAGACTGATGGAGTTCCGGGAGACGCTTCAGAATGGCGCGGTGTACCGTCGCAGAGGGTACAACAGAGAAGCCATTACCAGAGCAGCGTTCACATGTTTTGAAAACCGGTGCGCCAAGTTCTTTGGTCGCTTTGCGATCTAAGACCTCCCCTTTACCACTACACCTGCATCGCGCATGGATCACTTTCTTTCCTCCGCAGACTCCACAGACCCTTTTCACCAGTTCATTTCTAATCTTTGGGGCCTTCACTTCGACACCGTCAGCATCGAAAATACCGGGGTGCTTAATTACATCTTCATGGCGGGAAATAAAGCCGGTACCGCTGCAGCTTTGACACGTTGCTCTGGTGGCCGCCGAACGTGAGTATTCCGCAAAGGCAAATTGCGCCAGCGTCAACATGCAGGCGCCGAGCTTGTCACCAGCGGCTTTGCGGACATTTTTAGGAGCGTTTTTGATGGCAAACTGCGCCAGCGCCTGAATTGCAAGCTGTTCGTCCGTTTTGCTGATACCAGCCTTTCCGAGGAAAGCGGCAAGGCCGAAGCGCGCACGACTGCTGGTGGTACCGATGGCCGCCATAACATCTGTTCCGGTCAGTCGATTCGGCGATGTGCTTTTCACGTCGTCGCTGATATGCATCCCCTGCGGGCTGAAATGCTTTAACGATGCTTCCAGTTTCATGCGGCCACTTCTCCGATATCAGAAATTAAAATTTGTCCGGATTCACCCCAGACTTTTGTTACACGAAAGTCCCAGATATGTGCGTCATCAGTAAACAGAGCATCCATCAGCGCTTTGATCATGTTATCGGCGTCTGGTTTCTGCTGGTGTGCCTGTCCGTTCATCGTTACTCGCTTCTTCTGGCTCCAGCTCTTTGGCATGGGAACCACGAAGGTTATGTGTCCGCCCTGCTCCGGCATAGCAACGTTCTTCAGACGGACCTCATCGCAGAATGCCCGGTAGCGCATTACCGCCGGACGCTGCTTCCAGTTATCAGCTCTGGTCATCCTGGGTTTGCCGATGGGCGTGATATCGTAGATTTTCATGATTTAATGAGTCCCTCTTTCCGCCAGATTTCCAGGGTGCGCATTACCCCCTCCGCGTGCATCAGGCGCAATTCGTCGTAGGTGAAATCGGTGGTTTTAGTTCTGCCGTCGATTACGTCATGGCACCCGTTGCAGGCGATCGCCGCCTGAGTATCGTCAGGCTTGCATCCTGTGCCGCACGTACCCGCCAGGCGGTAATGCGCCAACACGCTGGTTTCCGGGTTGCCGTTGCAGTAACCAGGGATCCGCACTGTACATTCGCGACCTCGGGCCGCTTTGCGAAGGTTCGCCATACTCACCCCCACATCCTGTTGCGCCAGCGAGAGTCTGGCCGAGGCGGATTTTTGTCCTTCACCAGCTGCGCGCTGACGGTCCATGTCATAAAGTCAGGGTTTAAGCTTCGTTCGACCTTTACGCCCCGCTGACGATATCTCGCTACCAATTCGTCGGCCTGCTGCGTTGTGCATTCGAGATGGTGAAACCATGAGTGTTTCATCGGCATCACCCCGCGAAGCTTAAAAGCTGGTTGGCGGCGTTCTCAGCTTCCTGCAGGCTGTTGAATGAACGAGAGAGGATCCACCGCCAGAGAACATCCAGCGATGCTTTGTACAGTTCCTGGAACTCGCATTCGTCCATGCTTGCGAAAGAAATGCTGCGAGGGTGTTTTTTCAGCGTGCCGTCCGGCAGCTGTATGGCGTCATAGTGGCCGGCTTCAACGATGACCCACGCCCGGTAAGCATCGAAGGATTTGCAAATACTGATATAGCCGGATCGCTTCTCAGCTATCCGGTCGAGATATTGCCCGGCGGCATCAAGCAACGCCGATTCACTCCCGCCATATGCAGCAAGGTATTTGGCGTAACCTGTGATAAGCCTGCGCTCGTTAGACGAAATCGCTCCGCCGGTAGGTTCCCAATAGTCAAAGCCGAGATTGAGTAAAGCAAAGTAACGGCGGTGAAACGCCGGATTGCGGACAAGCTTAAAGTCGGCCTCCAGAACGGCGCCGAGCTTGCATTTTGATTGCAAGAAATCGCTGGTCTCCTGTGTAGCAGGGATCAGTATTCCTTGGGTCTGTTTTATCAGGTGTAATTGTTGCGCCATCGGTTTCACTCCGCGGCGCTGATATGCTCCGTTGCCGTTGTTCAGGCGGCAGGTAAATTATCGCAGCTTACTCTCGGTTTCGTCAATGCAACCAGCATCATTAGCCAGTTCTTTAAACTCTTCAATAGTCAGCAAAAACTGGTTTTTTCTTACTTTTTCGAGCCCGGTTATTTTCCCTTCCTCACTCGAAATTAAAAACTTCCCGCCTTGCCTGATTATGTCCACCACTTCGGCGATATCCAGCTCCACTTCATCCCCCTGAGCGACATACAGACGCAAAAATATAGTCCGGCGACAGCATCAAAGGGACACGCTTATTGCGATGCTTTGGGAAAATGCCAGCCACCAAAAGGCGAATCAGTAAAACCAGTCGTCTGCGCTTTCCCACGTCTCTTGCAGGATTTGTTCTACACGCTTTTTATCGCCATCAGCTCCGCCCAGAACGCTAAGGCCATCGTTGCTTGTGCGTCGAATAGTTACTTTGCAGTCGTCATAGGACTGAGATAAGCGGCGTAGCAATTCTTGCTCGAGCGCAGGTACGGCGCCATCAGGGAGTTTTTTATGTTTATCAATTGTGACTTCTACTTTCATGGTTAGCACCTCACATGAATACTGTATAAATAAACAGTATACTGAGAGAGTGAAATGGTCAAGAGGTTAAGGGCTCTTTTTGCAAAGGCTATGAGTCTGTTTAACATGATGTTTTTCACTATTAAAAAACCCGCCGAAGCGGGCTTTATCATGCTGCAATGTCTTTTTTCAGGCTCATCTCCGGTAAGTTAGCTCTCACCAGCGCTTTAGCATGCAGCGGAGTTACCCACATGGTGGAGATTTGACGTTAAACGCACTCTTCAAGGTTTTACCAGACTGAATTTTATTGTCTCCCGATACACCCCTGGATGGCCTGGCACAAACTTACACTTTTTAATAGCAACCTCAGTTTCCCTGAAGAAAACCTCATCGCCCGTTATGTTTACTGAGTACACTTCGCCTTTATCATTAACCCACGCCGCATAATCGACACTCCCTTCAGTTCTCAATGCCTGAGCCTTCACTGGCATCACTGGCGCAGGACAACTTATACGCACAGGTGATATTTCTTTTTTATTATCAATAGCAAACACCACGTTTGATATAAGAGCAGCACTAACCAGAAGTAATAATTTTTTCATAAACGATACCAACTCTGTTTTCCTTGCGTCCAAAATTCACTAATGCGCATTTTGCATGCAACACCGTAGGTGTGTTCCGCTTAGGCACCGCCCCCTAGGGTATGGGGGGATTATAGTTTAAGCAACTGCTCACGTCCGACATGTCGCCGGCAAGTTTGCCCTCACTGATGTCTCTGCGAACGGCGGCGGGACGGGGTTTGTATAGCGTGAAAGCCACTTGCCTTTAGCGAGCATAACACTGCGCGGGAAACAGGTCCGATTATGTACCGCTGCGAGAGACCCCTGAGCCGCGTAGATTTTTACTTTCATCAGCAATAAAAAAGCCCTCTCCGAAGAGAAGGCTTTTCATTTTTTTGCTCGGAAAACAGAATTGACGACGCAGTAGACAAGACCACAGATATGGGGCATCGAGCATCCAGCGAAAATCTTTAGGACCTCATCGGATAGCTCAAGAAACCCAAGCCCCACACAGATAAATACCGCGTTCACTACAACAACTTGCACAATTATTAAAATCAGCAGTGTTATTGCATACAAGACTTTAATCCGAGCGTTCTTAACTTTGTGCGCCATGTGTCCCCACTTGGCGCCGGAAAAACGTGTCAGTTGCTCAGACTGACAAGGTAATTATCGCCCTTCCCGGGGAGAAAAGCAAAATGAGCATATACGAGAAAATCGCTATTTTTTGGCGTTCTGCTCAGCCATTTCCAGATAGCGCGGATCGGATGATCGGGGTAACTGGATGCTCTGCTCGCGGTAGTAGCATACGCTCCATGAAGTACTCCCGTAGGTGTTCAGGTTGCTCTCTCGCCACCATCTCAGCGACGACAGGTATGTTTAGACGCTCTTTAAAGGCGACGCCACTGGCGGCTAGGTCGACGTTGACCTTGTCCTGCTCGTCTTTCGATTTGGCTGCAATGTTGAATTTACTCATTATTAATCATCTACATACCGCACATCAAGAACCACATTCCCTTCCAGGTCCTTTCTCACAATATGAACATCTTCCTTAAATGGCGGCTTGGTTTGCTCGATAACAGTCACTGTGGCTGTGCCAATTTTGTTCTGATTCTCGTCCAAGACAATGTAACTTCGATCTATGCGGCTAACTAAATGCCCCCTCCTGACTGTGCCGTCGTCCAAAAGAGTGTAGCCAGCTTCAAGGTTCATTTTTTCTTTAAACATAAATCCCCCTCAGGTTATGAAGGGGATTATATATATCACTAACAGATTAGCTGCGCGGCTTTGCGTTCTGCGGGGGATTTAGGCAGCCTCCCTCCCCTGGCACATCTCGGGCAAGTTAGCTCTCACCAGCGCCTCAGCAAAAGGCGGAGGAACCGCATTACCACAACGCGCAACCTGCTTATCCTTCGCATACTTCACACCGCGGTAATCCTGGTCGATGATGTACCAGTCTGGAAATCCTAATGATTAATTCTGTTACAAAAAAACCCGCCGAAGCGGGTTTAATTTTCTCACGCTGCTTTCTTAGAAGAGCAGTTGCAAAGTGGAATAGGAAAAGGTCTCCCCTTCTTCGCGCGACGAACCACCCCATCTACACCACATACAGTGTAGCGAAAAATGATCTCGCAAGAACTTCCACATTTGCGACAGGTTCCCATAGCCATGGCTTCTGTTTCCCTGCATACCTGTAAACCCATACAGATTGCACTTTGTTGGGAGAACCACTACACTTCGCTCGTCAAAGAAGAGTGTCGCGGTTGGATTACCTCCATACTCACCGGAATGTGTTAGCGCACTTTCCGCCCTCGAAAGCCCTGTTAGCGCAGGGCTTTCAATTAAGTATTGACTATCCATTTTTACTACTTATTTATAACCACATCTTTCAGATAAAATTGGTTACTTAGGTTGCACAAAAGGAAATTGTAAATCAGCGGGTAACGTCACACTATCTACCTCCCCTGATTTATATGTCATAAATTCAAGCTGGTATCGCTTATATAACCGCTCTTCTTTACGAGTAAACTGATCCTCTGGTAGATCCGAAACAGTTTCAACCTCTACATTTTCAATGCCTTTAAGTATTTGACGTAATTGCTCCTTCAATTCATCTAATTTAGGTTTAATTTCCCTATTGAACTTTCTGTGTTCAGCTCCATTTTCTATGGCTGGTGTGACAATAAGTGCTGACACAGAGTAACATTCAGTTTTATCTATCTGTTTAAATGGGGTTATACGAAAAAACACACCCGCACATTTCTCAACAAGAGTTTCATCTGAGTAAAATCTTTCTAACAATTTCTTTTTACTCTTTAATCTCTCGTTCCATTCATCAGGGAAAACTGGCTGTCTGATTCGTTCAGTTAACCAATTTAACATTGTCTCAAGACCAAAAACTGGCCATTTGACTTCTAGATTGATTGATGACTTAAGAAAAACATCCCGTCTCATATTAATTATTGATAATGCATTAGTTTCAAAAAAAATCGGCTCTCCTTTAACCACTAAGGGGAAATGGTACTTCCGCGGGTTTTTGCAATATTTGAAATTGCCATCACCACCCATTTTTCTACATTTCCAACATACAACCAAATTTACCCAAGGCTCTTGAACAAAATCATCAGAAATCAATGCACAATCGTACAGAACAGGAACAAAATAGATGTCCTCGGCATCATATGACGCTATACACTTTTCGAGTTCTGAGGGTAAGTGTGCAAGTAAAAAGTCATTGCCTGACAAACTGACAAAAGCCCCTCTTTCCCAGCCAGCTTTTATAAAATCATTTCTACTTTGTTCCATTGTAAAACTCACCTAACTCAGTATCAAGAAAGAAGTTGTCTTTTGTAGAAACCGTCGATTTCAGTATAAAATTTTTCATATACAGAAATCATTGACTCAAACGAAAGCGGTTGAGTTGTGAAAGCCTGAGTAAACTCTTCCTTACGCCCCTTTCCAAAGGTCATTTTCGAAATGTATGGTGCATGACCATTATCAATTTCATCTGCGAATTTGCTGAGTGTATTCAAATTATCCAAAACCTTAGCATGAGGAGTAGATTCAGGATTATTTTCCCAGTTATAGAGAGTTTTCCTTTCAACACTGAGCACATTTGCCCATTGTGCTTTCTTGAAACCAAAATTCTTTTGCAAGTTAGAACTTAGAGCATGTATTTTAGACTTTTTATCATCAATTCCATCAGAAAAGAAAGTGGCATCGTTATTTTGAATCCCTTTAATTATTTGGCACTCAATTGCATGATGGTCAACTGAAGATGTAGCATCAGTATTGAAGGAAAAAGTTGCAGCAGCAAAGAATAACATGGTTTTAAAAATACCAATGCTACTCCATCCTGTTTTTTCTTCTGTTTCCATGTATGAGGTACGAGCATATCCCTCTGTATAATAATTGTAATCAACAAAGTCCATATTGCCTCCTTAAATCTTAACAATTTCACTATAAAACTTATTGGCACACTCTCTTAGTGAAGAAAATGTCTCGACAACTCTGTCAAGATCATACTTAAGCAGAGAATTACTTGGCTTATGAGAATCCATATCCAAATGAGCCCATACCCCATCGCTGGTTGTATTTACATGTGAAGGGTTTAATGTGGCAGCAAATTGTTCGATATCAGGAGGTAAAAGTGCGCCCTTCACAGTAATGCCACTATTAAGATTCATCCAGCCAGCATCTGTTTGATATCTAGCCGAAAGATTTGAGCCTGCCTGTTTATAGTTTTCAATTGCCGGTTGTAGAAATTCAGTTCTTTTATACACTTGCCTGAAAGAACGCTCGCCCTCAAGAGGGAATTTATTCAAAAATCTCATTCCCAAGAAGCCAGTATGATAAATTGGGAAAATCTCTGCTAAAATGCCAAGAATTTCCCTCATTCTGATTTCGAAACTCTGGAACCTATCGTAGCTATTTGTGTATAAGAACAAATCGTTAGTTGTTACTCTGATTCCCCAATCTCTCTCAGCAGAGACAAGCGTCAAAGTTGGTATCTCAATCTTTTTGACCTTCTGACCATCAGGGCCAAACTGAATCTCAAAAGTTTCAGCATCTTGCGCTGAGTGGAAAAACGGATACTCCGCCCGTAATCTTTCTTGAATAGTCTCTCCAACTTGAGCAAACTTCGATTGCGGGACTTCGCCAAACTGAACTCTAGACAATACGAATACAAGATCGTTACTCATTTTCCTTCCCTCGGGTTTCTCTTTATCTTATTTTTACACACTTTTCGAGTTGCTGCATAGTTTTTTACACACTTTTTTTGAGGTGTACGTAGTTCTTGCCAGCAAACGAGCAGCACCGATGATTGACGGTACCGGCATTTTTTCCAGCCACATCCTATTGATGTGGTGCGCCGGGAGTGTCCCGGCTTTTTTCAATCTGAGCGAAGACCATGCTGACTTCCGCTGGCCATACTGTTTCAGGCACATCCACCAGCAGTAGGCTTTCCAGTTCCTGTAGGCGTTTGCAGGCGTGTTCCAGTGAAGAGTCCATCACTCAGCCTCCATCTTGATGCCAGCGGAGGCAGCTGTACGCGCATAAACGATCACTCCGTCCTCGGGGCGTTTGCGCGGCAAAAAGATACCAGGGCGCGGCCACAACGCAATAAAGCGACATTCGCTGTTTTCAAGACGGTGAAATGCTTTCTCGCTCATCACACCTACCGGGCGAAGATGCTCCTGTTCGCGCTCCAGCTCGACGATACTCAGCTGCGCCTTCTCCAGCGCCTCTACCAGCGCGAGAACGTTGGCAGGGTTAGCCAGAGCGATAAATTCGGCATTACGCTGCGCCGTCTCATCCCATGCCACATGCCCCTCGCCGTCGTATTCCTCACTGATGCATGCGGAGTCACTGTTGAGTGAATCGAAGAGGGTTTGCCCGTCAGAGCCATAGATTGCGTATGAGGTGAATCCCTCCACACAGTCATCGCCAGACCCGTAGCATCCTTCGTTTTTAACGTCGTCGGCCCACCATTCGCCCGGAGTCGCTTTCTCTGCTGCCGCCTTCATACGCTGCGCCAGTTCGGTGATATCAGTTGTCATGCTGCACACTCCTGTTTCTGCTGTGCTGCCGGGTTAAGCCAGAGGCATTCAGTGCGTACTTTCGTACCTCTCCCTGCGCTGATGCGTGAGGTTTTCTCCGTTTTTACCCAGCCGGTCAGCATGTCGTTGTAGACCTCAGTGTCGTAACCGCTAATCATCACCATCCCCGCCATCGTTCTGGCCACAGCGAGTAATTGCTCATGCCCTTCAACGGTCATTTCATGCGCGTAGTAACGATTGCCTTGCACGCGAGTGTCCGGTACATATGGCGGATCGATGTAATGCAGGGTCGTTTCTGCGTCGTGGGCGCGCATTACCGCCAGAGCGTCTTTGTTTTCAATAATGACTCCCTGCAGACGCTGGCAGACAGCGCCGAGGTTGCTCGGGTAACGCTCCCAAAGATGTGCCGCCGTAGCGTATTTGCGTTTGCTGTCGCTGCGGAAACCGGATTGACCGCCGACACCTGCTGCAGAGCCGAACCCCATACAGGCACGAACCACCATGCGGCGGGCGCGTTCGATAGAATCTGTCGCTGGCTCCTGAGCATGACAGAACTCATCTCGTGAGTACGGGGTTAGGCAGCAGGCATCCTGCAGGCGCTGGTTTAATGCAGGGTCACGCAGTACACGAAACAGGTTAACTACCTCGCCGTCGAGGTCGTTGTACACCTCTGAATAGCTGCGCGGCTTCTGGAGTAATACGCCAGCAGCACCGCCGAACGGTTCGACATAACAGATATGCTCCGGCATCTGCTCGATAATCCACGGCGCCAGACGGAATTTACCGCCGTGGTATCGAATAGCCGGATGCTTGATTTGGTTGTTCATTCAGCCTCCCCAAGCACCCAGCGCAGTGCATGAGCGTATTCACCGCTGGCACCCTCTAGGGCTTTTGTGATTTCTTTGCGTGATTTGAGACGTGGCTTAGTTTCGCCAAGCACAGCTCGCTGACGCCTGGCTTTTTCATGGCCGGTTGTGCCAGCGGTCGCCTGCTCGATTTCCGCTACCTTTTCCCGCTGTTCTTCGGGTTTCAGTGATGCCAGTTGACGCGCCTGTGTAACCGTCACTGTGCCGGACTCTACAGCGTCTTTGACTGCCTGGGTGGCATCCAGCAGTGACAGAGTTGCGCGTACGGTCTGGACACTCACGCCAAACATCAGCGCTAAATCGTCCTCATCGTGCCCGCGCTCCAGCGCATCAGCCATTTTCTTTGCTCGGCCCAGTGGCGTATCTGCCTGGCGGATTTCGTTAGCACTTACCATCGCCTGCGCCATGCGAACAGCAGAGCCGCGTTTAGTAACTGCCGGGACCAGTAGCGATTCTTTGCCCTCTTTCGACAGACGCTTGTTAGCTTCCAGTGTATGGCGCACACGCTGGCGGCCATCAACCACGCAAGACAGCCCTGTCTCCGGGTCTTTCCAGACGATAATCGGCTCAAGAACGCCCTGGTCCATGATGTTCAGCACCATTGCCTCGCTGATAGGCAGGTGTACACGCTCATCGTAAAGTGGGTGGGTCTTATCGGTGACCAGGTGCAGGTTTTCAGGCTCGAAATTGAGCACGTTTGTTTTGCCGCTGGCACCGTATACATCGATTGAATTCTTAGCCATGAATAGCCTCCTGAACATCTAAAACTCGCTGAAAAACAGGACTGCCAAGCAGGCTGTAATTCATCCCAACAGCAACTTTCGGCACCAGGCCAAAACGCTTCATGTCAAAGTCGATGACGGCCCGCTGATCGCGGAAAAGCCCCAAACGACCATGCCGGACAACCTCTCCAGTCGCTTCTGCTTCGGAAAAATACCGCTGGACAGTAGCGCGGCTCAGCCCCAGTTTTTTCATTGCCTCGGCGGTCGTGAGTCGCCCCTGATGCCTGGTGATCCGAATCACTGCGCGGACGTACTCTCTGCGCTCAACTGCTGACAATGCTCTAGCCATGATTCCGCCCTCTGCCTAAACCGAATTTCGCGCGGATTTCAGCGATTTTGTTTAAGCCCTCTTCGTTGCTCAGCGGACGTCCGCCCAACTTTGGGATTTGCTTAACAGGCTCGGGGATAGCTTCACCGGTCTTGATGCGACGAACCATACGCAGCAGCTCGTCAGAGGCTTTACGGCGCAATTCGGAATCACTCAGTGCATTTGCGCGCATGTCGGTATACAGCCCCGTAACCAGCCAGTAGCAGGCTTTATGTTTCAGCGTTAACGGTTCGATTTCATGCTCAGGCCATGGGTAAGACTCAGCGTCTGGATACTGACCGCGAGTCCGGCAATACTGGTAAACCATATCAACCAGCTCACTCGCGTCTGGCAGGCCTACAGTTACCGCCTCCTCAGAACGACACCAGGCGACGAACTGCCCCGGCGACGGCATGAAGGGTTTTTCCTGTTTGCGGGCAACACGCATTCCGGCGTTAATCTGCTCCATCGCGCTGATCCCGTTCTCCTTGAACGCCAACAACCACTGGCGGCGCATCTCGTTGAGGTCTTCCGCCGATTTGTTGGCCAGCACCGGGAATACGGCGAGCAACTGGCGGAACAGCTCGTTGAAGATCTCCGCAGTCTTGGCCGCCTGGCGCTTTACCGCCTGCTGGTCTTGCATTTCAGGAAGCCCGGCAGCCACTCGCTGGAAGTTTTCCCGGTCGAAGTTATGCATGCTTTCTGCGATAGATTTCATACGAGTACCCCGTCGATCCAGTCGGTGTTGTCCAGCGCACTGGCGCCTGATTTGTTTTTTGATGGGCCATGGCTACGAAGTCGTTTTGTCGTGAGTTGATCCCACTGTTTGCGTAGTTTTGATGGGCAGAGAATGTTTTCTTGCCAGAAATCATTTTCATTCGCCCACTTGAACAGTTCGCAGATTTCATAGTGAGTGCGCTTGTCCTGCAGACGCATCAGGCGGATGGTGTTCGCCCATTCAACCCAGTTGGGCTCTGAGAGGGAGGCGTTCACGGTGAGGGCTTTATCGAAAATCCATCGCGCGGCTTTGAGGTCGTCAGCTGTTCCCCAGGATTTACCTGCAGGGGTATAAATCCCATCGGCAGCTTCTGGATGACGAGAGAGAAACTCATGAGTTTTCTTGTTTCGGGATTCTTCAGAATTCCGAGACGAAGATCTTTTAATATTGTTTTTGTTATAGTCTTGGGTGTCTACCGTTTTCGGGAAGGTTTTTCCCGATTCCGGGAAGGAAATTCCCGTTTTCGGGAAGAGTTTTCCCGTTTTCGGTTTGTCCAAAATCCAGGCGGATAGCTCAGTATTTATACCGACAGTTTTCATCACACCATGCTTGTGACTAAAAATAATTCCCCGTGCTGCGAGTAGCTTTATCGCATCTGAAACATGAGAATCACTCAACCCGGTTAACTCAGAAATGACGGTATTTGTCACCCGATCCTGTTTTTTGTTCCATCCGTAGGTAAGCCAGATAACAGCCTCAAGACACTGCCACTCGCGCCCGGACATACGCAGCCGCGGCTTGAGTTTCTGTATCTCATTGGCGATTCTGGTGTAGCCGTTGGACAGGTCGGCCATGCGACCTCCCGTTAGTTCAGTTTTGATTGGAAAATTGATAACTTCAGCGGTATTTGACATACTTCATCCCGTGAATTGACCCAATTAATTCACCCGAAAGCCGTTGGTGTTGCTGCACCGCGGCTTTCACCCTTTCAGAACAACCCAGCCTGTTTGCTACCTTTTCGCACCGCACGTTTAGCTGCACGGCGTTCAGTCGCGCTGGTCTGCTTCTCCGCCCATAAGCGGCCATGCTTGAGAGCATCATCGAAAATCGCCCCTTTTTTAGTTGCCTGTGACATTCGGTTGTATAAGTCCTCCGCATGCCTTGCCCCCCCCCTGAGCCACCGGAACAGAAAACCCCTCGCTCAGAAGTATTTTTTCAACCTGGTTACGAACGTAATCACCCCACCCCATACCACCTCCTACAGCGTGCACAGCATCGAGCTAACGAGTGTCATCAGCGTTCCTGTCTGCTCAGGCATCAGCCTGAATAGCGAAGCTATTCCCTCGCTTACCTCCTTCAGTTTCTGGTGCTCCGGCGCGTTCAGCATCACCGCCTGCTTGGCTTCAGCGCATTCCTTCATGGCCGAAGACAGGCGCGACAAAATATCGTCCTGAGGCATCAGGCGATGGCGGAATTCCAGCGGCAGAACGGCAATGATTGCCGGGGTAAGAAGGCGAACGTACTCGCGATAGCGCTCTGAATCGGCAGGGTTGTCCAGGTAGCGAAAAAGCTTCTGTCGGGCACGGCTGATATCATCAGGAAATGCGATCTCCTCGCCGCCCTGCTGTCGCCACTCATCGACGATGTGGGCCGACACAACGTCCTGCCCTTCAGCTGCTGCCCAGGCGCGAACGGCAGAGCGAATTACATCGTGATCTGCCTCTCTCAGATGATTACGCTTTATCAGAGCGCCGGTGTTGAATCCGGTATTTTGTTGAAAGGGAAGTGTTTGCATGGTTATACCCTCTGCTCCTGCGGTAAACCGTCGGAAGGGTTTGGGTACAAATCAGGGCGCAACTCGTGTGGTGTCACTCCGGTTGCTTTGAAGATAGTGAGAACGCGGCTTTGCGGTACCACGCCGTAATTTCTATGTTTCCAGTGACTAACCGTCATAGCTGAAACATCTAAACTTTCAGCCAGCTTGCTGGCATTCCCTGCAATGTTTATGGCTTTGTCGAGAGCTTTCATAGGTGACTCCTGTGAAGAAACACGATAATTAAACAGCAGGTTTAAATAACAGTCAAAGAAATTTCAACAGTTAGTTTATTTCGGGTGTTAAACGATTTGTTTATAATCTTGATATGAGAGAAAAAAACATCAAACCGCCAATGCTTTCTGACCGCCTTACCAAGGTGCTTAAAACTAGGAAGATGAGTAAGTCGGAACTAGCTAGAAGGGTTGGCGTGACTCCGCAAGCTGTGAATAACTGGTTCTCCAGAGGAGAACTGGGGAGAGAGTCTGCTCAGCAGATTGCGGACGTCCTTAAAATCTCAATCGACTGGCTTTTGAATGGTGACCCGAATGACATTTTGACTATTGAACAAGTCAGAATGAAAAGGCTAAAACAATATGTCGAGAACGGCTCGCTTAAGATTGAAGATGATCCATTCTTTGAAGAAATCCTTTCAGGAAAGAAACCAATCAATGACAATGCAGCAAGACGTATTGAACGCGATTTCAATCTCCCTTTCGGCTCTCTTGATTACGATCCAGAACGAGCACCATCTAATCTAGTTGGGGACTTATCTTCGACTGAGATCGAACTTGTACATCTTTTCCGCCAGATGCCAAAATCGGCGCAAAAGGAAATGCTGTTACTTTTTAACAGTAGAGTGAGTGAGTATTCGTCTCTTTTTAGAGAATTACTTGAACTGAAAGAGCAGAAGTAGACCCAGCCCCTAACGCAGAAGCAGAGACCGGCACTTGCCGGTTTTTTTGTGCCCACCAATCAAAATTAAACTACATGTTGAAAATAACCTTGACGTAATTTTAAACCTGTTGTTTAATTTGTTCATCAACAACGCGCTGCGTTGCTCCGATAAACGTTCCGCTGGCCACGTAATGGCTGAGGTTGAAATGAGTAAGCAGGGCATCAGAGCCATGGTCATTTCGGCAGTAATTGGGCTCTTCATCTGGATCGCGCTTTTCTGCGCACTGAGGGAGTTATTTACATGATTGATTTCGCACGCAAACCCGCTCGTCAGCAGGCTGTTCGTTTAAGTCCGCTGTCAGCTTTCATCCGCCGGGTGTGCTACATGCTCGCGCAAAAAGGAGACCCTTCATGAGCACGATGTTTGCCCTGGTTCTCACCGTCAGCATGCTGACGGGCGGTAATCAGGATGTCCTGCTCGGCGTTTACGACAGTGAGAATGACTGCAAGGCAGCTGCAGAAGAACAACACGTGACAGCCGAATGTTATCCACTGAAAGGTGTACTGGACGAGCATCCGGCCGGGTTCACGGTGCAAATGTAGGGGGAAGAATGCAGAAGAAATGCGGTTACTGCCGCAAAGCAATCGAGGGAAAACCAGTGGTAAGCACCCTGTTGTACCTCCAGGGGAACCAGCTCGCACGGAAAGAAAAAGAGTATTGCTCAGAACGTTGCGCCTCTCACGACCAGATGGCGCACGAGAGCTAACGTAAACCCGCCGAAGCGGGCTGTACGTCCGGTGCCACCGACCAAAGTTACACCGGAAATTACCAAAACCAATGACCACCCTGAATGGGCGCTACCAATGGCCCGGGGGATTCTACATCCAAAATAGAGGCTATCACATGGAATATTTTTATCTGATAAAAGCGACTCAAAAATCGGGTAAAGCTGATGCCGTAATCTGGCGCACTAATAAATCAGAAGCTCGCGCCCTTCTGCAACTGGACGTCGATCTTGAAGACGCCGGGATCGAAACAGGCCGCGGCAAAGACTATCAAAAACCAATTCGTACCGATTTCCCGGTATTCAATGACCTACCGGCGGAAGGTGTTCTCGATTACTCATGGTGCGAACGCTACCAGCTCGGCGACGATGGTCGCACCTGGGCTCTGAAGCCAGGTCAGGGACCTGCGGATCATCACATCGATGATACCGGAGCCGTTAGTGGCGAGCTGGTTGATGCCAATGCTACTGGCGACGTGGCACAAGGCGAGACCGTGGAAACTTTCGGTAGCGATGAATACCAGGACGATTCGAGCGCGCTTTTTAACGTGGCCGAACTCCCCTTTCGCGCTCAGCTGCTGGCGCAGTATATGGCCGAAGAACGTCACGTTTATCATATCAGCATGCCTCACCGGCAGGAGCTGTCAGTTCTTGAAATGGACACTGATAACGCAGCCGTCCAGGATCTGATTCTGGCCGCCGAGAATGTCCCTGAAATCAAAAAATACGACATGCCGGCGCTCTGGAAATTCACCAGCGCCAATAAAAAAGTCTTCCCGGAAGGGAAACGGCATGAACTCGGTAAGCGTATCCAGTTTGCAAAGCTGTGGTTCGCCACGAACGCGATCGACCGCGGCATTCTCACCAGGGAATGGGCTGCCGGTAACTGCATTTCTTCAGTTATGAAAACTGATGCAGGTACGAATGCTGGCGGCGGTAATAAAACCGATCGCAATCCTGACTACACCCATACCCTCGATACGCTCGATGTTGAAATAGCCCTGGCCACAATGCCGATGGATTTCGATATCTACAATTTCCCGGCATCTATTCACCGCCGGGCCAAAGAGATCGTCCAGAAGAAAGAAAGTCCGTTCAAGGAATGGTCTGCAGCGCTGCGCAAGGTTGCAGGCATCCTGGATTATTCCCGCGCAGCGATTTTTGCCCTTATCCGTGGCGCCACCAGCGATGTTCACCATTTCCCGGTAAGTCTGCAGACCTATATCAATGCGAACCTGACGGAGCATAAGCATGACGCCCCTTCTGCTGAAACGCTTGAGAAAGCTGGTCATGTTTCATCTGCCGCCGTCACTCTGGACGCTGTGAAAAAGGCTATCGATGGAGATGAAGGTGTGCCTGACCTGGAAACTCTCCCAACTGACTTTCAGGTAATTGGCACCGAACTGGTGAAAGAAGCTCAAAAGAAACGCCCTGACGCTAATCAGGTTCTGGCCGCCGAACGTGGCGAATATGTCGAAGGCATCAGTGCCCCCACGGATCCGAAGTGGATAACCGAAGACCTGACCAAACCCAAACAGCCTGAAGTTTCAAACATGGGCAATGGTGTTTTTTCGATTGATGGTCTGATGGATAGCCAGCCAGCACCAGCACTTTCTATCGTGGACCAGGCGCGCCAGCGCGCTGCAGAAGAAAAATTACATCCAGCTAATTCCGGGGGAACCACCAGCGATGTGCAGATGGAAACGGCTCAGCCGGTCGAAGACGAAAATGATAATGCGGTATCAGCAGGCGAAGGCGCTGATGAGCCTCCTGCGCAAACAATTGCCGTGAACATGAGCAAAATACTGGCTGAACGCTGCCCGGATCTTACCGCCGAAGTGCTGAAAAGCCAGGTTTCAGAGAGTGCTCATAGCGATGAAGAGGAAGAGGCTGAACAAGCAGCGCCAGCATGGCCGGAGTATTTCGAGCCTGGTCGATATGAAGGCGTGCCAAATGAGGTCTACCACGCCGCTAACGGCATCAGCTCAACGATGGTTAAAGATGCCCGGGTATCGCTGATGTATTTCGAGGCGCGCCACGTATCCAAAACCATCCAGAAGGTGCGCTCTCCTGTTCTGGATATGGGCAATCTGGTGCATGCACTGGCGCTGCAGCCTGATCAACTGGAAAAAGAATTCAGTATCGAGCCGGAAATCCCGGAAGGCGCCTTCACCACGACTGCGACGATCCGCGCGTTTATCGACGAATACAACAATGGGCTTCCGCCGCTGTTGAGTGCTGACGACATCAAGGCGCTGCTGGAGGCGCACAACGCCAGCCTGATCGCCCCCCTCAGCACCGATGAGATCAAAGCACTCATTGAAGAACACAACGCTAGTCTGCCAGCGCAGACCGCTCTGGGGAACGATATCAACGAAACAGGACAGAGCTACATGTCTCTGCCAGTTGATTTCCAGCGCATTGAAGAAGGCCAGAAACAGACCGCATCTGCAATGAAAGCCTGTATCAAGGAGTTTAACGCCACCCTGCCGCCACAGCTCAAAACCAGTGGCAGCCGGGAAACGCTGATGGAAACTCTGGCAATCATTAATCCGGATCTGGTTGCTCAGGAAATGCAGAAGCCCTCACCAGTTAAAACCAGCGGAAGTCGTGATGCCATGCTGGAGCAACTGGCGATTATCAATCCTGACATGGTTGCTCAGGAAGCGCAGAAGTCGCAGCCCCTGAAAGTCTCTGGCACAAAGGCCGATCTGATTCAGGCCGTGAAATCGGTAAAACCGGATGCCGTGTTTGCCGACGAGCTGCTGGATGCATGGCGCGAGAACCCGGAAGGAAAAGTGCTGGTTACCCGCCAGCAGCTGGCTACGGCACTGGCCATTCAGAAAGCACTGTTGAATCACCCGACCGCCGGCAAGTTGTTGACGCACCCGAGCCGTGCCGTCGAGGTGAGTTATTTCGGCATTGATGAGGAAACCGGGCTGGAAGTTCGTGTGCGTCCTGACCTTGAGATAGACATGGGCGGCCTGCGCATCGGTGCGGACCTGAAAACCATCAGCATGTGGAACATCAAGCAGGAAGGCCTGCGCGCGAAGCTGCACCGGGAAATCATCGAGCGCGATTACCACCTGAGCGCGGCTATGTACTGCGAAACCGCAGCCCTTGACCAGTTCTTCTGGATATTCGTCAACAAAGACGAGAACTACCACTGGATCGCTATCATCGAGGCATCCGAAGAACTGCTGGAACTCGGCATGCTGGAATACCGCAAAGCTATGCGCGCGATCGCGAACGGTTTCGACACTGGCGAATGGCCGGCGCCGATTACCGAAGACTACACCGAAGAACTTAACGATTTTGATATGCGCCGTCTCGAAGCTCTGCGCGTACAGGCATAAGGGGGAATAACAATGTCCAATTTAGTCGCAACTACTGAAAACCAGACCCAGAAGATCGACAACGTTTCTATCCTGACGAACGGTGAATTGTTCAACCGCCTGCGCACGCTCTCGGAAGTAATGGCCAATAGTGGAAACTTCGTGCCTGAGCATTATCGCGGGAAACCAGATGCGTGTATGGCTGTAGTGATGCAGGCAGCGCGTTGGGGTATGGATCCGTTTGCAGTGGCACAGAAAACCTTCATCGTGGGTAACTCAGGTGTGCTTGGCTATGAGGCACAACTGGTGAATGCGGTAATTAACACCATGGCTCCAACCAAAGACCGGATCCATTTTGAATGGTTTGGTGCATGGGAAAATATCGTTGGCCGCTTCATTAAAAAAACCAGCGGCAAAGGTAACGACTACATCGTACCGGGCTGGGATTTGCAAGATGAAGCTGGCGTGGGCGTCCGCGCCTGGGCAACGCTTAAAGGAGAATCAGAACCTCGCGAGCTTGTGCTGATGCTTTCGCAGGCACAAGTCCGCAACTCTACACTGTGGGCGAGCGACCCCCGTCAGCAACTGGCCTATCTCGCCGTTAAACGTTGGGCGCGACTGTACTGCCCGGATGTGATCCTCGGGGTCTATACCGCCGATGAAATTGACGAACGCGAAGAAAGGGTTATCAACCCGGCGCAGACAGAAAAGGTCACGCTGAATGAGATAAAACACTCCTTTGGCGATTCCACCAGCACGCATGAGCCTGCATCTAACGTTGACTCTGTTGCTCACGAACTCCGAGAGCGGATTGATACAGCTGACTCAGTGGACCAGGCCAAAGCCATTCGTGTAGACATCGAATCACAGAAAGCTCTGCTGGGTACTGCTTTGTATACCGAACTGAAGAGTAAGGCGGTGAAACGCTACTACCTTGTTGATGCGAAGAACAAAGTTGAGGCCGCCATAAATTCACTTCCTAACCCGGGGGATCCGGAAGCCGAAGCGTTATTCGCGAAGGCAGAAAGCACCCTGGCCTCATCGCGCCGCCACCTCGGTGATGAACTGTATGACCAGTTCCGCATCACCCTGGACGACATGAAACCGGAATACGTGGGCTAAGGGAGGCGGGAGGGTTCGCCCTCCCGGTAACGATATGAGCAAATCACTGAATGCACGATGCATACGTCGCTGGGAAGTGGAATTCAAACCTTTCTGCGATTCAAAAGTTAACCCCTACTGGCGTAAACGCGATCTGCGCGGGTATATCCGCGAAGCTGCACTCACCACCGCTTACTGCATGGTTGAACGAATGGCTGAAGATAACGCCCGAGCTGATTTTGGTATCAAGGGTTGGTCGTCGGATTTCTCAGCCTGGTACGACGAACGTCGGGAGCACTATCGCAAAGACGCAAAGCTCATTCTTGATACGTTTGCCTGCAACGAAGCTATTGATGAAGAAATTCAGAACGAGCTGGAGGCCTGGAATGACTGATATCGCCACCTTCACTAATGAGCAATTAATCGCCGTGTGCCGTGCTGACGTGGCGGAAATGTCGAAGTTTTTAAAAGAGGGTGAATTCAGCAATCCGTCCCGCGCAGCCATGTATTTGCGTATTACTGAAATCGCATTGGCTGCGCTGATGGGGGAGTTCTCATTTGCTCGCAACCAGGTACGCCGCGAGCACGCCGAGTGGTCACAGTCCACCTTCGGGAATGTCGGCCCGATCGGCCCACTGAAGCACCTACGAAGAGAAGTGCTGGAAACCATCGCTAAGCCGCATGATCTGATCGAGTGGGCTGATATGCAATTCCTGTTGTGGGATGCGCAACGCCGTGCCGGTATCACTGACGAGCAGATTACCCAGGCGATGATCGATAAGCTCGCGGTAAATAAGGCGCGCCAGTGGCCCGAGCCAAAGGACGGGGAACCTCGGATGCATTTACGAAGCGAAGACGAATCACTCAACGCCAGGCGCCGCCGTAATCGTGAATCTAATGCGCGCGCTCGCGAACGTGAAACGCCCGCACAACGCAAAGCCAGACTGGAGAAAAACAGATTGAGAATGGCTCTTCGTCGTAAGGGAGGTGCCAAATGAGCCTGAAACACCGCCTTCCCGAACTGGAAGCCAGCATCGACCCGGCAGCATTGCGCGCAGCCGCCGACGAATATTCGGATCTGCTTCTGACTTTGTGCTTGTGCATGAAGATGGCCGGCCCCACCCGGGCTAACGTGCGCGCCTGCGCCACCGAGCTTAAAAAGCGCCTGACTACCTGGCACAGCCATAAAGAGCTCAATGCAATTCTGTCCAGTTGGGATCCCGTAGGCTATGTTCTCGGCCTCCGCCGGGAAGCGAACGACAACGCGCGCGCAGCTGGCGATCCAGTTGATGTTTTTGTGTGAGGTGAATATGCGACTGATTAACCGAAGCAAGCAATCACCGCTGGGCCGCCAGGCGTGCGATGCGGCACTGGCAAAACACGTTGAGCTTTATGGAGCCTACGGGCTACAGAAAACGAAAAGAACTTATACGGTGGTGGTTCAAGGCTCAAAGATCACTGTAGAAGTTGTTAACAGAAAAAGTAGCTATGTGGCCACAGCCATGAGCTGCGCGCGCCGGCTACACCATCTGCCTGGACAATGTAACTAAGGGGTTTTTATGACAAATACATCTCATAAATCAGATGAAATTTTGATAACCGATGACGTTCTGTCCAGATACAAAATATCGCGCAGCACACTCTATTTCTGGAGCACCCCATCCCGGATGCCCTCTTACTTTGCTCAGCCATTCCCGCAGCCTAAAATAAATGGCAGCCCTAAAAGGTGGAGACTTTCAGACCTGCTGGCCTGGGAAGATAACGTGGGGATCAAACCAGAGGCTGACCAACCAGCTTCTCAAGGTGATCCTGCCAAACAGCAAGCCAGTGACGCTGATCATCCAGATAATCATGCAGGTTATAACGTGCCATGACACCTGCCATATGATGGCCAAGCAGTTTTTCCACAACATGTGGCGGCGCACCTAATTCAGAAAGGCGTGTCGCCACTGTTCGTCTGAGGTCATGGAGAGACCAGGGCTTCATGCCTGTTTTAGCTATAATCTGAGCAGAAAACAGAGCGACGTTTGGTTGTAGTGGCGGTCTGTCATCTTCTGGCCCCCTGTAACGTGACAGTGTCACAACATGTTTTGAAACTGACGTTTCCTTCTCTGCTAACATCATTCTTACTACTGCCTCGGGAAGTGCCCTTCTGACCGATTTCCCGGTTTTATAATCGCTTGCCGGAATGGTCCACGTTTGCTCATGGAAATCAAACCACTCCCATCTTGCTGTTCTGATCTCTGTACTCCGGCAGCCAGTCATGATGAGAAACTTCATTATCAGTTGTTGTCGGTACTTCATTTCAGGAAGGATGTTCCAAACTGTTTTGATTTCCTCATCACTCAACCTGCGATCTTTTACGGATGCTGTGAGACCTACGTCAGAGCGCCTAAGGCTCTCAATCGGGTTCACATTAATTACCCCTCGATTGGAGCAGAAACGGAACGTACGCTGCATCAGCCCCAGCATCTGACCAGTGACAACTCTTCGCCCCATGCCATCAAAAAGGTTAAGCCAGTGTGCTTTAGTGGTCTGATCAACAATCATGTTCCCCAGCACAGGCGCTATATGGTTATTGAAGTCCCGCCGGTTAACCTTGATTTTCACAAGACCTTCAGGGATGCAGTAATACTTTTCCCAGTAATCGAAAGCCTCTTTAACGGTGAGTGCTTCGACTTTTTTCTGTTTCTCCAGAACTGTTTGCCGTCTCGGATCGAGTCCTTCTGTCAACCAGGCCCTGAACTGCTGCCTACGTTCGCGAGCTTGAGATAAGGAGGTGGTGGGATAATCGCCAATCGTTAGCTGAGCGGCTTTCCCGTTCCATCTGTAGCGGTAAAAGAATGTTATACTGCCGGAAGTAGACAACCGGACATTCAGACCATGAGCGTCCGATATGACCTCGATCTGGTCTCTCTTTTTGCCAAGAGCTTTTCTTAATTTTGTGTCGGTAAGCAATGTGTACACTCCGGAAGATGATATACACATCAGTGTACACATTTTGGTTAAATTGATAACCTTCAAATCAATGCAGAACACACAAAATTAAAGCACTCAATGCTAGCAAGGTGTTGGTATTAGCGGGATTTTTGAAAAGACTTAAAGCATGACTAACAAACTTAAAACGGATTCATATGCCCTACGATAGCGTTTATCTGGAAAAGCGTCCGCCCGGCGCGCTGCGCACCGTATGGCGTAAATTCTATGGTGACACCACGGCGATGATCGGCCTGTACGGCTGCGCGGGCCTGCTCCTGCTCTGCGTCTTCGGCGGCTGGTTCGCCCCCTATGGCATCGATCAGCAGTTCCTTGGCTATCAGTTGCTGCCGCCGTCGTGGTCGCGCTATGGCGAAGTCTCCTTCTTCCTGGGGACCGATGACCTGGGCCGCGATGTGCTGAGTCGGCTGCTGAGCGGCGCGGCGCCAACCGTCGGTGGGGCTTTTGTCGTCACCCTCGGCGCCACGCTGTTTGGCCTGGTGCTGGGCGTGATTGCCGGGTCGACTCACGGCCTGCGCTCGGCAGTGATGAACCATATTCTCGATACCCTGCTCTCTATTCCCTCGCTGCTGCTGGCGATTATCGTCGTCGCCTTTGCCGGGCCGCACCTCAGCCATGCGATGTTCGCCGTCTGGCTGGCGCTGCTCCCGCGCATGGTACGTTCCGTCTACAGCCTGGTCCACGATGAGCTGGAGAAAGAGTACATCATCGCCGCCCGCCTCGACGGAGCCTCGACGCTGAACATTCTGCTGTTCGCCATTCTGCCCAATATTGCCTCCGGCCTGGTGACCGAGATCACCCGCGCCCTGTCGATGGCTATTCTGGATATTGCCGCGCTGGGCTTTCTTGATCTCGGCGCCCAGCTGCCTTCGCCGGAATGGGGAGCCATGCTGGGCGATGCGCTGGAGCTTATCTATGTCGCGCCGTGGACCGTGATGCTCCCCGGGGCGGCGATTATGCTCAGCGTACTGCTGGTCAACCTGCTGGGCGACGGTATTCGCCGGGCGATCATTGCCGGGGTACAATAATGCCGTTACTCGATATTCGTCACTTAACTATCGAATTTAGAACCAACGAAGGCTGGGTGAAAGCCGTCGATCGCGTCAGTCTGACCCTGACTGAAGGCGAGATCCGCGGCCTGGTGGGCGAATCCGGTTCCGGGAAAAGCCTTATTGCCAAAGCTATCTGCGGGGTGACCAAAGACAACTGGCGGGTCACCGCCGACCGCATGCGTTTCGATGACATCGACCTGCTGCGACTGTCGAACCGCGAGCGGCGGAAACTGATCGGCCATAACGTGTCGATGATTTTTCAGGAGCCGCAGTCCTGTCTTGATCCCTCTGAGCGCATCGGCCAGCAGCTGATTCAGAGTATCCCCGGCTGGACCTATAAGGGCCGCTGGTGGCAACGGCTGGGCTGGCGTAAGCGCCGGGCCATCGAGCTGTTGCACCGCGTCGGCATTAAAGATCACAAAGATGCCATGCGCAGCTTCCCCTATCAGTTGACCGAAGGCGAGTGCCAGAAGGTGATGATTGCCATCGCCCTGGCCAACCAGCCGCGCCTACTGATCGCCGATGAACCGACCAACGCCATGGAGCCAACGACTCAGGCGCAGATTATCCGCCTGCTGACGCGGCTCAATCAGAACAACAACACCACCATTTTGCTGATCAGCCACGATCTGCAGATGCTCAGCAAATGGGCGGATAAAATCAACGTCATGTACTGCGGGCAGACGGTGGAGAGCGGGCCCAGCGAAGAGCTGGTCACCCTGCCGCATCACCCCTATACCCAGGCGTTAATCCGCGCGATCCCGGATTTTGGCAGCGCCATGCCGCATAAAAGCCGCCTCAACACCCTGCCAGGGGCGATCCCTCTGCTGGAGCAGCTGCCCATCGGCTGCCGTCTGGGGCCGCGCTGCCCTTACGCCCAGCGCGAGTGTATCGAAACGCCGCGTCTTACCGGGGCGCGCAACCATCTGTACGCCTGTCATTTCCCGCTGAACATGGAGAAAGAGTGAAATGGTCGAAACATTGCTGGAAGTTCGCCAACTCAGTAAGACCTTTCGCTACCGCACCGGCTGGTTTCACCGCCAGACGGTGGAGGCCGTCAAGCCGCTGAGTTTTACCCTGCGTGAACGGCAGACGCTGGCGATTATCGGCGAGAACGGCTCCGGGAAATCCACCCTCGCCAAGATGCTGGCGGGCATGGTGGAACCCACCAGCGGCGAGCTGTTGATCGACGACCATCCGCTGACTTTCGGGGACTACTCCTACCGCAGCCAGAAGATTCGTATGATCTTTCAGGATCCGTCGACCTCACTGAACCCGCGCCAGCGCATCTCGCAGATCCTCGATTTTCCGCTGCGGCTGAATACCGACCTCGACGCCGAGGCGCGGCAAAAGCAGATTATCGACACGCTGCGCATGGTCGGTCTGCTGCCGGACCACGTCAGCTATTACCCCCATATGTTGGCGCCCGGTCAGAAGCAGCGTCTCGGCCTCGCCAGGGCGCTGATCCTGCGCCCGAAGGTCATCGTCTGCGATGAGGCGTTGGCCTCGCTGGATATGTCGATGCGCTCCCAGCTCATCAATCTGATGCTGGAGCTGCAGGAGAAACAGGGCATCTCCTATATCTATGTCACTCAGCACCTGGGAATGATGAAGCACATCAGCGATCAAGTGCTGGTGATGCATAACGGCGAAGTGGTCGAGCGCGGCAGCACTGCCGATGTGCTGGCCTCACCGCTGCACGACCTGACCCGACGCCTGATCGCCGGCCACTTCGGTGAAGCTCTCACCGCCGACGCCTGGCGCAAAGACGGGAAATAGCCCCATCTCATTCACCTCGCCCGGTGACCTCACACCGGCGCGTGGCCAGCCGTCCGCTTGAGGATAGCCACTGCGCTGGCGATGTCCGGCGCCAGCCAGCGATCCTCCTCCCAGCCAGGCACGCTTTGGCGCAGCAGATCGCGCGCCCGACGTGTACCCGCCGCCAGCGTCTGCGGCTCGTGAAAATCGAGCCCCTGGGCCGCGAGTAAATATTCGATACCCAGGATCTGATAGAGGTTGCCGAGCAGGCGCTGCAATTTCAGCGCAGCACTGGTACCCAGGCTTAAATGATCCTCCTGCAAAGCGGAGGTAACAAAATTATCCAGCACCGCCGGCTGCGCCAGCTGCTTATTTTCCGCGCACAGCGACGCGGCGACGTACTGGGCAATCATCATGCCTGAATTCACCCCGGGTCGGGCGACCAGAAACGCTGGCAAGCCGCTCACCAGAGGATTCACCAGCCGGTCAAGACGTCGTTCGGCGATAGCGCCCAGCTCAGCCATGGCAATAGCCAGCAAATCGCAGGCCATTGCCACCGATTCACCATGGGGATGCGCCTGGGACACCACCCGCCACTGCTCAAGGGTGCCCAGGATTAGGGGATTATCGGTACAGGCGTTAAGTTCGATATTTATCTGCGTCTGCGCATGGCTAAACTGATCGCGGCAGGCGCCATGCACCTGAGGCATCGAGCGGAGACTCAGCGCATCCTGGGTGCGAAGACCTTCGCTTTCGGCCAGCAGACGGCTGCCCGCCAGCAGCTCACGCAGCCGCTGGCCGCTGGTCTGGATCCCGGGACTGGCTTTCAGCGCCAGGATCTCGGCATCAAACGCCACAAGCTGGCCGCGCAGCGCTTCAAAGCTCATCGCCCCGGTCACATCGGCCCAGTTCATTAAGCGCTCGGCGTCGTCTAAGGCCAGGCAGGCCAGGCCGGTCATGCACGGCGTACCGTTGACCAGACTGAGCCCCTCTTTCGCTCCCGGCGCGATGGGCTGCAGATTCAGCTGCGACAGGACCTCTGCCGCAGACCACGTTCGCCCTTGCCATAGCACATCGCCGACTCCCATCAGGGCCAGGCCAATGTGCGCCATATGCGTTAAATAGCCAACCGACCCCTGAGAGGGCACCTGGGGGGTGACGCCATGCTGCAAAAACATCAGCAGTTGCTGCACTATCCCGGCGGAAATACCGGATTTACCGTGGCTGAAATTGGCCACCGCGGCGCACATAATGGCCCGGGTTGGGGCGACCTCCAGCAGCGGCCCCACCCCGCAGGCATGACTGAGCAGCGTATTGCGCGACAGCTGGTGTAACTGCGCTTCCGGCAGCGTAATGTTGCACAGCGCCCCCAGCCCGGTGTTGATCCCATAGGCCACCTGACCGGCGCTAACGATATGCTGGACAATCGCCCGCCCCTGCTCGATACGCGCCCAGGCGCTTTTGCTGAGGCTCAAGATCGCCTCGCCCCGGGCGACACAAGCCACCTCCTGCCAGCGTATCGGTGCATCGCCCCACTGGATCATATTCATACGACCTGTCCTGGCTGTTGATGGCTGGAGATAAATTGCTTAAAGCGCGCGGAACCCTGAGTGCCAAATAGCGCCTCAGGCGCACCGTCGCAGTCAATCGTCCCCTGGTGCATAAATACCACCCGGTTGGAGACATGGCGGGCGAATCCCAGCTCGTGGGTGACCACCAGCATCGTCCGCCCCTCTTCCGCCAGGCTGCGCATGACCTTTAACACCTCGCCGACCAGTTCGGGATCCAGCGCTGAGGTGGGTTCATCAAAGAGCATGACGTCTGGCTCCATCGCCAGCGCGCGGGCTATTGCCACGCGCTGCTGTTGGCCGCCGGAGAGCTGTGCCGGATAGAAATCCTTTCGGTTCAACATCCCCACCCGCTCCAGCAGCTGCTCCGCCTGTTCAATGCAGGTCCGTTTATCCCGTTTGAGCACATAATGCGGCCCCTCAATGACATTCTGCAGGACCGTCATATGCGACCACAGGTTAAAACTTTGAAAGACCATCCCCAGCCGCGAACGCAGGCGCTCTATCTGCCGGGGATTCGCCGCCAGCCGATGCCCGCGGGCGTGGTGCTTCATTTCAATCGTCTCGCCACCGACGCTGACCACCCCGGCATCGGGCGTTTCCAGCAGATTAATGCAGCGCAGCAGCGTACTTTTACCGGAGCCGCTGGCGCCGAGGATCGAAATGACATCGCCCTGCCGGGCCTGGATGGTGATCCCCTTCAGGACATCCAGGGAGCCAAAGGACTTATGAATATCGCTGACCGATAAGGTCACCGGACGTGAATCGAGCATCTTACTCTCCTTTGGTTATCGGCTTGAGCGACACGGTCGCCGGGTTTTGCCGGGTATGCGGCGTTAATCGCCGTTCTAGCAGGGCGTACAGCTGCACAATGATGAAATTAAGCAGCAAATAGATGGCCGCCGCGCAGAGGAATACCTCCATCGTCCGGTAGGTACGCTGAATAATCTGTTGCGCCACCCCGGTGACGTCCCAGACGGTCACCAGGCTTGCCAGCGCCGTCGACTTGACCAGCAGAATGGCCTCCGTGGAGTAGGCTGGCAGTGCATAACGTAGCATCACCGGGGCAATGATCCGCCGCAACAACAGCCAGCGCGACATGCCGCAAGCCTGACCGGCTTCAATCTGACCCGGCGGTATCGCCAGCAACCCGCCGCGAAGAATTTCCGCGGTGTAGGCCGCTGTACAGAGCGCCAGCGCCAGAACGGCGCAGATAAAGGGTTCGCGCAGCAGCGGCCACAGGAAACTGTGACGGATCACCCCAAACTGACCCAGCCCGTAATAAATGAGAAACAGCTGGATCAGCAGTGGTGAACCACGAAAGATCAGGATATAGCCTTTGGCGAAACCGCTAGCCAGCGGCCAGTGGCTCATTCGCAGCGCCAGAACGCCGAGGGCCAGTGCGCCGCCGAGGATAAAAGAGCAAATAAAGAGCCCCAGCGTCACCGGCAGCGCCGCGCCGAGCTTTAACAACGTCTCACCGAGGAAGGCAAAATCGATAAACATACGGGCTCCTTACGCCTGCGCGGCGCTGCGACGCAGCCAGGCGCGGTTGAGATGGCTCTCCGCCCGGGTAAATGCGCGGTTAGAGAGCAGCGTCAGGATCAGATAACAGCCGCCGCCGATCAGATAGAACAGGAAATAATCGCGGGTCGAGCCAGCGGCAATCTGGCTGGCGCGCATCAGCTCAACGATGCCGGTCACCGATACCAGCGCCGAATCTTTGAGGCTCATTTGCCACACGTTGGATAACCCAGGCAGCGAATAACGGATAATCTGCGGCAACAGAATGCGCTGCAGGATCCGCCAGCGCGGCATGCCGATAGCGGTAGCCGCCTCCACTTCACCGGGCATCAGCGCCAGGCGAGCAGCACGGTAGACTTCCGCCTGATACGAGGAGGAGATCAAACCAATCGCCAGGGCGCCAATCAGAAAGGGCGGAACCTCAATAAAACCGTCAGCGCCAAACAGTCGCCCCACCCATGAAATCATCCCTGAGCCGCCAAAATAGAACAGGTAGATCACCAGTAACTCAGGGATACCGCGGAATACTACCGACCAGGCGGCGCCAAACCAGCGCGCTGGCGCATGCCGGGACAGCTTTGCGGCGGCAATGACGCCGCCTACCCCGGCACCGACGGCCAGCGCGGCGAGCGACAGCAGCAACGTGGTCAGCGTGGCACTGAGGATCAGCGTCCCCCACCCGTTTTCACCAAAACTCAGAAGATTCAACATGAGAGCCTCACTCAGGGGGTAACGTCGCTTTTAAACCATTTCTCGCTCAGTTTTTTTACCGTCCCATCGGCCAGCGCCGCCTGAATGGCGCTATCCAGTTTCGCTTTGAGATCGGGATCGGTGAGGCGCACGCCCATCGCCTCACCGCCTCCCCAGATCGGCCCGCTCATCAGCGGACCGCTCAATGCCAGATTGTTATTCTCCGGTCGCGACAGGGTGGTGTTGGCAAAGGTAATATCATCAAACACCGCATCGATGCGCTCAGCCTGCAGGTCGAGGATCGCATCCGCTGAGTTGTTATATTCCCTGATGTCAGCGATATCCTTGAAATACTTATCAATAAACGGGGTGTACACGGTGCCGGAAGCGATGCCGATAGTTTTCCCTTTCAACGCCGCGCGCAGAGGCGCAATCGCCGCCTGAATCTCTTTCTCATCATCATGAAGCTTGACCGTCGGAGACGGAGGGAGCAGCGACCCTTTTACCGCAATGAAAGAGGCCGGCGTGGCAGCGTAGGCCTGGGTAAACGCCACGACCTTCGATCGCTCCGGGGTGACGACAATAGCGTCCATGATCACGTCATATTTTCCGGCGTTAAGTCCGGCAATCATGCCATCCCAGTTCTGTACCACCAGCTTGCATTCGATCTGCATCCGCTGGCATAAATTCGCCATGAGCTCAGGTTCGAAGCCGCTCAACTTCCCTCCGGGAAGCGTCAGGTTCCAGGGTTCATAGCCGCCTTCCGTAGCGATGGTGATTGATTTCCACTCTTTAGCGTATGTTGAGCCACCAGACAGCAGTAGCCCCGAAAACAGGGTGACCAGGCAGGCCTGGCGGAAAGTAATACGCTGTTGCATTTTCATTCTCCCGATCGCGTTTTGTCATGATGGCTCTGGTCACTGCGATAAGATAATTCGTAGATGACTGCTCATGTATATACAAGCATTGACAAACCCACACACGCGCTCGATGATGGATTTGTGAGCCCTGTTGTAAATAATTTGTAAGCATGTTGCGACACGCTTGTAACAAAAACCATCCACCCTCTGAATTCCGCCGAGCAGACCATGATCTTTTTTTTTGATATCGCCACCTTACCCATCACGCCGTGGAAGAACGGTGCCGGTGCCACCCGGGAAATTATCGCCGTTCCTTCCACAGACGCCCCCTTTCTCTGGCGAGCCAGCATCGCCACTTTGCAGGCGGATGGTCCTTTTTCCCCCTTCCCCGGCGTCGACCGGGTGATCACCCTGCTGGCGGGACAACCACTACGACTGTGCGGCGGGGACATCGACCATCCGCTGACGCTCTGGCAGCCGTGGGCGTTCCCCGGCGAATGGGCGCTGTCCAGCGTCGGGATCGTTGAGCCAGGGCTGGACTTCAATATCATGACCCAGCGCGGACGTGCCTCGGCGAGAGTAAAGGTGATAAACGACCAGCAACGCCCTGCCACTGAGGGAGTCGCTTATGTTCTTCAGGGCGAGTGGGATCTGGCCGGGCAGCGAAGCGTGGCCGGCAGCGGTCTCTGCTGGCGCGGTGAATCCCCTGGCGAGCTGCAGCCCCTCAGTGCCAACGGGTGTCTGCTGCTGGCGGAGATCGCGCTCAAATAATCATCAGAAGAGAGAGTATACTGGAGCTATCGCGATACGCTTTTGCTCCGCACGCCGCGGGCGCGGCTGAAAAATATCGTGACACAAGGGGTCGTCAGTGGGATATAATTCCCGGCTAAATTTGAGTTATTTTGAAATAACAATGTTAACGTTATGATTGTTAAAGTAAAAATAAGCAATAACGATAAGGATTAAAGCTATGGGTTTTCTTTCCGGTAAGCGCATTTTGATCACTGGCGTCGCCAGCAAACTGTCCATCGCCTACGGTATTGCGCAAGCAATGCACCGCGAAGGCGCGGAACTGGCATTCACCTATCAGAATGAAAAACTGAAAGGTCGCGTAGAAGAATTTGCTGCCGCGCTGGGTTCTGACATTGTGCTGCCGTGCGACGTTGCTGAAGATGAGAGCATCACCGCGCTGTTCACCGAGCTGGAAAAAGTCTGGCCGAAATTCGATGGTTTCGTCCACTCTATCGGTTTTGCCCCGGCTGACCAGTTAGACGGCGACTACGTTGACGTTGTCACCCGCGACGGCTTTAAAATCGCGCACGACATCAGCGCCTACAGCTTCGTGGCGATGGCCAAAGCCTGCCGCAGCATGCTGAACCCGGGCTCTGCTCTGCTGACGCTCTCCTACCTGGGCGCAGAGCGCGCGATCCCGAACTACAACGTAATGGGTCTGGCCAAAGCCTCTCTGGAAGCTAACGTCCGCTATATGGCTAACGCCATGGGTCCGGAAGGCGTTCGCGTCAACGCCATCTCTGCCGGTCCGATCCGTACGCTGGCTGCTTCTGGCATTAAAGATTTCCGTAAAATGCTGGCGCACTGCGAAGCGGTCACCCCGATCCGTCGCACCGTCACCATTGAAGATGTGGGCAACAGCGCAGCCTTCCTGTGCTCTAACCTGTCCGCGGGTATCTCCGGTGAAGTCGTTCACGTTGACGGCGGGTTCAATATCGCCGCCATGAACGAGCTGGAACTGAAGTAAGTTCTTTCCCTCCTCACCCCGGTGAGGAGGGTTCTTCCTTCCCCCCATCCCTTACGCTCCCCCTGTTATTCCAATCGGCTATTTGTTAGCACGTATCAATATTTTCTCCTGCTTCCGGGTTACGCCAGGATAGTTCTGCATAAACGATCCGCGGAACGGCGGTTCGCCACATACCGAACAAGGAAAGCCCATGGAGCCACGCCGCGTGAATGGCAAAAACCACTGGTATCACGAAACCCAGTCAACAATCTGCCCGGTGGATGTTCTACCGCTTGTCCCTGAAGCCGCCCATGTTGAAGACCGCTTTTTGCTGGACCTGACGCTGCCGGAAGCCTGGCTACACATCCACGCAGGCTGGCTGCACCCCGCTCGCCAGCTGGCAGAGCGGTTGTTTCCCGACCAGGTGGCGGTGAGTCGCCTGCAGACCTTTACCGCCTACGATCGCCTGAGCACCGCGCTGACTGTCGCCCAGGTTTATGGTGTCCAGCGGTTGTGTAACCACTATGCCGCCCGCCTGGCTCCCCTCCCTGGCCCTGACTCTTCGCGCGAGAGCAACCGTCGCCTGGCGCAGATCACTCAGTATGCTCGTCAGCTCGCCAGTTCGCCCTCCGTCATTAACGCCCTCTCGCGCAGCCAGCTGGACGAAGTGGGTTTAACCAGCCGGGATATTATCCTGATCAACCAGATTATCGGTTTCGTGGGCTTCCAGGCCCGGGCGATTGCCGTCCTGCAGGCGGCGCTGGGCTATCCGGTGCGCTGGATCCCCGGCATGCCTCAGCAAGAGGAGGCCCCTGCCGAACTGTTCACCGCGCCACCAGGAGAGTGGCAGAGCGACCTTGAGGATCCCGATCTGCAGTATGCCGATGATGAGCGCCAGCGGCGCATCGCCGGCTGGCAGTCGCTGCCCGGTCTGGGTGAGCTGGCCCCACTGCTGGCCTGCGACCCACCGTTGTTCACGCCTCTGGAGACCTTGATCCGCCAGCTCAGCACGGATGATACCTTTGGCCCGCAGGTCGCCTTACTCGCGGCGCGCACCAATGGCAGCCCCACCTGTTTTGACGCCTGGCTCCCCCACTGGCAGGGTGAAGAGGAGTTCGCCAGTCATCTGCGGGAGGGCGACCAGGCCCTCCATCACTGGCTCCAGCAGCATCCTCAGTCCCGGTCTCTCGTGACCGCGGTGCAGCTGTTAACCCGCTCGCCGGACCGGTTTAGCGCCGCCCAGTTAACGCCCCTCGCGGAATATGGACTCTCTGCGGAACAAGCGATCGATCTGTTGACCTGGAGCGGGCTGTGCGGATGGATGAATCGTCTGAAAATCGCCCTCGGCAATGTGCGTCAGCAGACGTAAATTGCTGAAACAGCGCTTGCTGCGGCAGGCATATTCGCGTAAAAATGTCAGCCGCTCTTTTAGCCACGAAAATACCTAATTATGTTTCAGGATAACCCGCTGCTAGCGCAGCTTAAACAGCAACTGCATTCCCAGACGCCGCGCGCGGAAGGGGTCGTTAAGGGCACGGAAAAGGGCTTTGGCTTCCTCGAAGTGGACGCTCAGAAGAGCTACTTCATTCCGCCGCCGCAGATGAAAAAAGTGATGCATGGCGACCGTATCGTCGCGGTGATCCATTCTGAAAAAGATCGCGAAAGCGCCGAACCAGAAACCCTGGTTGAGCCGTTCCTGACCCGTTTCGTCGGTAAAGTCCAGAAGAAAGACGATCGCCTCGCTATCGTTCCTGACCATCCGCTGCTGAAAGATGCCATTCCCTGCCGCGCCGCCCGTGGCGTTGAGCATGATTTCAAACAGGGTGACTGGGCCGTCGCCGAGATGCGCCGTCATCCGTTAAAAGGCGACCGCGGGTTTTACGCGGAGCTGACCCAGTTCATCACCTTCAGCGACGATCACTTCGTCCCCTGGTGGGTAACCCTGGCGCGCCATAATCTCGAAAAAGAAGCGCCGGACGGCGTGGCCACGGAAATGCTCGATGAAGGGCTGACGCGCCGCGATTTAACCGCTCTCGACTTCGTCACTATCGACAGCGCCAGCACCGAAGATATGGACGATGCGTTGTATGCCGAATCCACTGCTGATGGCAAACTGCTGCTGACGGTCGCCATTGCTGACCCGACCGCCTGGATTGCCGAAGGTAGCAAGCTGGATAAGGCCGCAAAAGTGCGCGCCTTTACCAACTATCTGCCGGGCTTCAATATTCCGATGCTGCCCCGCGAGCTGTCAGACGACCTGTGCTCCCTGCGCGCTAACGAAGTGCGCCCGGTGCTGGCCTGCCAGATGACTCTGGCGGCCGATGGCACCATCGAAGACAACATCGAGTTCTTTGCCGCCACCATCGAGTCGAAAGCCAAGCTGGCCTATGACGATGTCTCTGACTGGCTGGAAGGCCGCGGCAGCTGGCAGCCGGGCAGCGACGCGATCGCGCAGCAAATTACACTGTTGAAGGACGTGTGCCAGCGTCGTAGCGAATGGCGTCAGACCCATGCGCTGGTGTTCAAAGACCGTCCGGACTACCGTTTCGTTCTTGGCGAAAAAGGCGAAGTGCTGGATATCGTCGCGGAACCACGTCGCATTGCCAACCGTATTGTCGAAGAGTCGATGATCGCCGCCAACATCTGTGCCGCCCGCGTTCTGCGCGACAAGCTCGGCTTCGGCGTTTATAACGTCCATACCGGCTTCGACCCGGCGAATACCGAACAGCTGGCGGCGCTGCTGAAAACCCACGACGTGCACGTCGACCCGACGGAGGTGCTGACGCTGGAAGGGTTCTGCAAGCTGCGCCGGGAACTGGACGCCCAGCCGACCGGATTCCTCGACAGCCGCATCCGCCGCTTCCAGTCGTTTGCGGAAATCAGCACCGAGCCGGGCCCGCACTTTGGCCTCGGCCTTGAGGCCTATGCCACCTGGACCTCGCCGATCCGTAAATATGGCGACATGATCAACCACCGTCTGCTGAAGGCCATCATCAAAGGCGAGACCATTGCGCGCCCGCAGGATGATGCCACCGTACAGATGGCGGAGCGCCGTCGTCTTAACCGGATGGCAGAGCGCGACGTCGCCGACTGGCTGTATGCCCGTTTCCTCAACGATAAAGCCGGGACCGATACCCGTTTTGCGGCGGAGATCATCGACATCAGCCGCGGCGGGATGCGCGTGCGCCTGGTGGACAATGGCGCGGTCGCCTTTATTCCGGCCCCCTTCCTCCACGCCGTTCGCGACGAACTGGTGTGCAGCCAGGAGAACGGCACCGTGCAGATCAAGGGCGAGGTGGTCTACAAAGTGACTGACGTTATCGATGTCACCATCGCCGAAGTCCGCATGGAAACCCGCAGCATTATTGCGCGTCCGGCAGTCTGACGCCTCTTCACAGCGGTTCCTCCGGGAACCGCTGCTTCTTTCCTCTCCATCCTGCTATTTCCGTCGCACCGATTAAGGTTGTGCGTTTTTTTCGCTTCTCTTTTTCATCCATTTTTAGCATCATTGATTTCATTCGTTTTTGTTACCAGGATAATGCCATGTCAGATGTGAATGCCCACCTGCTCGCCCAACGTATCGATACCGTGCTGGATATTCTGGTTGCCGGTGATTACCACTCTGCGATCCATAATCTGGAAATCCTCAAAGCGGAGCTGCTGGCACTGGCGGCGGACGACGCTGAGCAAAAAAACCAGCCCAAGGCTCCCTGGGAAATCTGATTATCGCCCATGCCGCAACCGGTGACTCATACCGGTTGCTCGCCATATAGCCCCCTAACAGTGATGTTGCTATGAACGCCCGACAACAAAGTATTTTGCAAGTGGTCATTGATAAAGGCCGGATGAGCGTCGCCGATCTGGCGAAGATGACCGGTGTCTCAGAGGTCACCATTCGCCAGGATCTGAATCTGCTGGAAAAGCAGAGCTATTTGCGCCGCACCCATGGCTATGCAGTCCCACTGGACAGTGAAGATGTTGAAACCCGCATGATGACCCATTTCGCCATTAAACGTGAACTGGCCAGCCGGGCGGCGGCGCTGGTGAGCGCCGGCGAAACGGTATTCATCGAAAACGGCAGCAGCAACGCCCTGCTGGCGCGCACCCTCGCCGAACGCGGCGATATCACCATCATTACCGTCAGCAGCTATATCGCCCATCTACTGAAAGAGACGCCGGGAGAGGTGATCCTGCTGGGCGGGATTTACCAGAAACGCAGTGAAAGCATGGTGGGCCCGCTGACCCGCCAGTTCATCCAGCAGGTGCATTTCAGCAAAGCCTTCATCGGGATCGATGGCTGGCAGGCAGAAACCGGCTTTACCGGTCGCGATATGATGCGTGCGGATGTGGTTAACGCCGTGCTGGAAAAGCACTGTGAAGCGATTATTCTCAGCGACAGCTCGAAATTCAGCGCGGTTCATCCCTATCCCCTCGGTCCCGCCGGGCGCTTTAACCGCGTTATTACCGACGATCGCCTGCCGGCCGCCTGCCGCGACCAGTTACTGCACAGCGGCCTGACCGTCGATATCGTGCCATACGTCTGATCTTTACCCGCCCCGAGCCATGCCAATGCGCCATTCGGGGCGATATTACGCTCTGAGAGTATTCCGAGCCGCTAATTAAGATTTTTTACCTGACGATACATTTAAAAAAAAGTAAAATTATTATTAGCGATATAACAGGAAGTGACTATCACCTGCGTGATTTTCGTGACACCTGCGCACCCTAACTTCATGGAATTGCCCTAAAGCTGCTATTTCAGGCTATGCTTAAAGGAGCGTAGTATCCATGAATAGATTATTCAGGAGAAAAAAATGATGACTTCAACGAGCAAAAAAATGGCTGCCGTCGTTCTGGCTGTCACTGTAGCAATGTCTCTGAGCGCTTGTTCTAACATGTCTAAACGTGACCGTAACACCGCTATCGGTGCTGGCGCCGGCGCCATCGGTGGTGCGGTGTTAACTGACGGTAGCGCACTCGGAACCCTGGGTGGCGCGGCGGTCGGTGGTATTATTGGTCACCAGGTTGGCAAATAATATAATTACCTGACGAAATAAAAGAATAATTCACACGAATTGACTTACGCACGTTAAATCATTCAAGGCCGCGGCATTCACCGCGGCCTTGTTATTTCAGCATTACTTTAATTATTGCCGAAATAGCACTCAGCCACCGGCTAACTTAACCTTCATTCCTTTCGCCTCGAGCAGCGATTTGAGCAAATCCCGTTTGTCACCCTGGATCTCGATCACGCCATCTTTCACCGCGCCGCCGCAGCCACATTTCTTTTTCAGCTCTGCAGCCAGGGCGTTCAGCGCGGCATCGTCAGCATCGATGCCGCTAATCAGGCACACGCCTTTGCCCTTGCGACCGCTGGTCTGGCGCTGAATACGAACAATACCATCGCCTTTAGGCCGCACCGGCGCCGGTTTCGCTTCGTCGATACGCCCGGTTTCCGTGGAGTAGACCAGGCGGCTATTGGAATCGCTCATTATGCCTCCTTTGACAACGAGACGTTGATTGCCCGCAGCGTTGCGGCAGGATCGGCCGACTGAGTGACCGGGCGACCAATAACCATATAATCCACCCCCGCCGCCTGGGCCTGCTCGGGGGTCATAATCCGCCGCTGATCCCCAGCCTCGCTCCCCTGCGGACGGATCCCCGGGGTCACCAGCTTAAACGCCTGCCCCAGCTCCTGTTTGAAGCGCACCGCCTCCTGAGCTGAGCACACGACCCCGTCAAGACCACAGCGTTGGGTCAGCGCTGCCAGCTTCGCCGCGTAATCAGCCGGGGATAAGGTAATGCCCAGATCCTGCAGGTCGCTGGCCTCCATGCTGGTGAGTACGGTGACAGCGATCAGCAGCGGAGCCTCTTTACCAAACGGCAGCAGCGCTTCACGCGCGGCGGTCATCATCCGCGCGCCGCCGGAGGCATGGACATTCACCATCCATACGCCGAGTTCGGCCGCCGCCGCCACCGCGCGGGCCGTGGTATTGGGGATATCGTGAAACTTAAGGTCAAGGAACACCTCAAACCCGCGCTGGTGCAGATCGCAAACAAACTGCGGGCCCAACAGGGTGAACATCTCTTTGCCCACCTTCAGGCGGCAGTCTCGCGGGTCGATGCGGTCGACAAATGCCAGCGCTTTATCGCGATTATCATAGTCGAGCGCAACCACAACGGGAGAGGATGTGACAGCGCGGGAAGATGTGATAGCTGTAGACGTCATGACCAGACCTTAGTGTTGATGGGCGCCAGGGCGGCGCAAAAAAGGTAAACGGGCAGCATTCTACCTGTGATGCTAACAAAATAACAGACTGCTGTAGTAGCGCTGGCCGGACGATGGCGCTGCCGGGGCCGCGTCTGGAGAGGAGAAAAACGATGAGTATGTTGTAACTAATGGAGGGATTTTTTTTGACTTTATTGGCCGTCGAGACCGCGAATGGGTTTGATGGTGGCCCACGAGCGGCAGGATGGGCAGTGCCAGTAGAGCGTATGAGCAGTAAAGCCGCATTTCTGGCAGCGATAGCGCGGTTTGCTGCGCACCTGCTCGCCGACCATGTTTCTTAGCACCCCGAGGCTTTCTTTCGCGCGCCCTTCTTCCGCTTCGTTGAGATGGTAGTCCATCAGCTTATGGAAGACGCGCATGGTCGGGTGACGTTCCAGCTGCCGGGTAACGTAGTTTTGCGCGGCTTCGACCCCTTCCCGTTGCTCGAGGATCTGCGCCAGCATCAGTTCAGCGGTGGCCCCGGTGTTCTCATCCACACAACGGCGCAGGAAAACCTCCCACTCTTCGGCTTTACCCAGTTGCTGGTAGCAGGTCTGCAGCATCTCCAGCGTCTCACCGACCAGCTCTTTATCCTGATCGATAACCCGCTCAAGGCTCTCTACCGCTTTGGCGTAATCACCCTTTTCCATCCACACCCGGCCCATCATTATTGAGACCCGGGCGCTGTTGCGGTCTGCGGCGGCGCCTTTCTTCAGCAGCGCCATCGCTTTATCCAGATCGTTGGCCGCCATCTGCTGCAGGGCCAGCTCACACCAGAAATTGGCGATTTCGCCACGATGTTTCTCTTTACCCAGCTTCACCAGCCGTTCAGCGACTTCGATCGCTGACTGCCAGTCGCTGGTCGCCTGGTAGATCTGCAGCAGCTGCTGCAGAGCGCTCAGGCGGAAATCGGTCTCATCCACCAGCTGTTTGAACATATCTTCCGCACGATCGTACAACCCGGCGGCCATATAGTCGCGCCCCAGCTGCTGGACGGCCAGCAGGCGCTGATCGTAGGTTAACGATGCGCTTTCCATCAGGCTCTGATGAATACGGATCGCGCGGTCAACCTCGCCGCGCGAGCGGAACAGGTTACCGAGCGTCAGGTGGGCCTCAACGGTGCCGGTATCCTCTTTCAACATATCAAGGAACAGATCGACGGCTTTATCCTGCTGGTTGCTAAGCAGGAAGTTAACCCCCGCCACGTAATCCCGTGACAGGCGGTTGGCATCGTCCTGTTTGGACTGTTGTGCACTTCTGCGCCCCATGTACCAGCCGTAGGCGGCGGCAACGGGTAAAAGCAGAAACAACAACTCCAGCATAAGAGGTTATTCCTTCACGGCAGGCACGCCTGCGTCGACAGCGACCGGGCTGACGGGGGCAATCTGGTGCTCAAGGCGCTTAATTTTTCGCTCCGCGCGCGCCAGCGAGACACGCACCCGCAGCCAGAACAAGCCGCAGATCAGCCAGCCAATGGCAAAGCCTGCGGCGAACAGCACCGCCAGCAGTGTCGAAATGCGGAATTCACCCTGCGCGAGTAAATAGTTGAACGTGACCTGTTGGTCATTCTGCGCCCCCAGCGTCACTGAAATGACGAAGATTGCTAGCACCAGTAAGAAAATGAGTAAATATTTCACATGACTTCCCGTTATGTGGGTTGCGCGAAAAAAAGCCCGCTTTCAGCCCTATAAAGTATCATTTTCGCCGCAGCGGTGGAATGAAAAAGCATGGCAACTGTACAGGATATGCGGTCGGATGCCGCTAAAATCAACATTATTCTGCTTCGGGCATCCGTTTTTTAATATCCTGCGCCTCTTCTCCCGGCGGCGAGAGCGGCCCGCACAGGCGCTGCGTCAACCAGCAGGCCACCGTGACCAACAGCCAGGAGATCAGCGTGGCGACAATGAGATCCAGCGGCCAGTGCATGCCCAGCGCCAGGCGACTGCCCATCACCGCCGTCGCCCATACCAGCAGCACGGCGACCGTGCCCCAACGCCGACGCGGCCACAGCAGCCCGGCGGCCAGCAGCGCCCAGCTGGCGGCGAACATCGTGTGACCCGACGGGAAAGCAAAGCCTGTCTCTTTCTGCCAGTGCTTGCGTAAAAACGGCGGAATGTCCTGCGCCTGCGCCAGCTGGGCATGCACCAGTTTAGCGCGTTCTTTACGCTTCAACGCATAGAATTGCGTCACCGGCACCTGTCTTGAGTTTTCCAGCCAGATGACAAAGGGTCTCGGCTCCTGAACCCGCGCTTTGACCCAGGATTTAACCCCCTGTCCCACCAGGATGGCGGCGGCAAGAATCAGGAACAGGATCAGTGCCGCGCGCAGCCGGTAGCGAAGACACCAGAGAAACCAGCCGCACAGTGCAACATGCGTGATAATTCCCCACGGCTGCGTCACCGTTTCCGTCACCCACCAGAGGGTTTTCAACATAGCAACCGGCAGTCCTGGCTGCCACAGCCAACCAGACAGCCAGACCGTAACAGGCATAACAAGCAGCAGCGCCGCCGCGAGAGCGGTTCGTCGGGCAATCAACAGCATTTTCTCTCCTTCTCCTTGTAGATGAACATCATAGCGGAAAGTAGTTCGTTTGTGCGCTTTCCACGCGGCTAACCGTTCGCGATTAGGAGAACGTCCCGGCCTTGTGGCAAAATAGCGGCAAACAGAAAGCACATTCAGGTGCTGACAGAATCTGGAGAATCACATGCAGCTTAAACGTGTGGCAGAAGCCAAACTGCCAACCCCATGGGGCGATTTCCTGATGGTGGGTTTTGAAGAACTGGCAACCGGACAAGATCATGTCGCGCTGGTGTATGGCGATATCTCGGGGCAGTCGCCGGTCCTGGCCCGCGTCCATTCAGAGTGTTTGACGGGCGATGCCCTGTTTAGCCTGCGCTGTGATTGCGGCTTTCAGCTGGAAGCGGCCCTGTCGCATATCGCCGAAGAAGGTCGGGGGATCCTGCTCTATCACCGCCAGGAAGGACGCAACATTGGTTTATTGAATAAAATCCGCGCCTACGCGCTGCAGGATCAGGGCTACGACACCGTTGAGGCGAACCATCAGCTGGGCTTCGCCGCCGATGAGCGCGACTTCACCCTGTGCGCCGATATGTTCAAACTGCTCAACGTTGAGCAGGTTCGGTTATTAACCAATAACCCGAAAAAAGTGGAAATTCTTACCGAAGCCGGGATCAACATTGTGGAGCGGGTACCGTTGATCGTCGGGCGTAACCCGAAAAATGCTCACTACCTGGATACTAAAGCCGCCAAAATGGGCCATTTGCTGAACAGCAAGCCGGCGGAATAAACCGATTGAATAAAAGAGAAAGGGCCAGCGATGCTGGCCCTTTGTTTTACAGCATATTGCGGATAACGTAGTGCAGGATGCCGTCGTTGCGGTAGTAGGTGAGCTCGGTCGCGGTGTCGATACGGCACCGACAAGGGATCACTTCCTGCGAGCCGTCAGGGCGAGTCAGGGTCACCGGCACCGTAGCGCCAGGCTGAAGCGACTGCAGATTGCTGATATCAATCCGCTCTTCCCCGGTCAACTGCAGCGTTTTACGGGTGACGCCCTGCGGGAACTCCAGCGGCAAAATCCCCATCCCGATCAGGTTGGAACGGTGGATACGTTCGAAGGACTCGGCGATCACCACCCGGATCCCCAGCAGGCGCGGCCCCTTCGCCGCCCAGTCGCGGCTGGAACCTGAGCCATACTCCTTACCGGCAATCACCGCCAGCGGTATGCCTTCCGCTTTATACTGCATCGCCGCATCGTAGATCGCCACCGGTTCGCGGTCCGGCAGATGTCGGGTCATACCGCCTTCCACTCCCGGTACCATTTCGTTACGAATACGGATATTGGCGAAGGTGCCGCGCATCATCACCTCATGGTTACCGCGACGGGAACCATAGGAGTTAAAGTCGCGCCGGGCAACCCCATGCTCCTGCAGATAGCGGCCTGCCGGGCTATCGGCTTTGATGCTCCCCGCCGGCGAAATGTGGTCAGTGGTCACTGAATCGCCCAGCATGGCGAGGATCCGCGCGCCATGAATATCCTCTACCCGCAGCGGTTCGACGCCCATCTCGTCAAAGAACGGCGACAGGCGAATATAAGTCGAGTCCTCCTGCCAGTCATAGGTATCTGACGCCTCCACCTTGATTGCTTTCCACTCCTCGGTACCGGAAAACACTTCCGCGTACTCTTTGCGGAACATCTCAGTGGAGACCTGTTCCACCGCACGGGCAATCTCCTCCCCACTCGGCCAGATATCTTTCAGATAAACCGGTTCGCCATCGCTGCCCTGCCCCAACGGCTCGCGGGTGAGATCGATATTCATGTTCCCCGCCAGGGCGTAAGCGACGACCAGCGGCGGCGAGGCCAGCCAGTTGGTTTTCACCAGCGGATGGATACGCCCTTCGAAGTTACGGTTACCGGAAAGCACCGCCCCGACGGTCAGATCGCCCTTTTTGATCGCCTCTTCAATAGGTTCCGGCAACGGACCGGAGTTACCGATACAGGTGGTACAGCCATATCCCACCAGATTGAAGCCGAGCTGGTCGAGGTAAGGCGTCAGGCCGGCATGAGCCAGATAATCCGACACCACTTTCGAGCCTGGCGCCAGGGAAGCTTTTACCCACGGCTGCGGCTGCAGGCCACGCTCGACGGCTTTTTTCGCCAGCAGACCGGCGGCCATCAGCACGCTGGGGTTGGAGGTATTGGTACAGGAAGTAATAGCCGCAATGGCCACGGCGCCGTCCGGTAGCGAATAGTGATGCCCGTTCAGCGTATAATCCACCGGCTGGCGCTGACGCTGAGGATGGTTAACTTCCAGCTCGCCGCTGGCAGCAAAGGCTTTCGGCACATCGCCGAGCGCCACGCGATCCTGCGGCCGTTTCGGCCCGGCAAGGCTTGCCTCAACGCTGCCCATGTCCAGCGCCAGGGTGCTGGTAAAGACCGGCTCATCGCCCGGCTGGCGCCACATGCCCTGCGCTTTGGCATAGGCTTCCACCAGGGCGACCTGTTCTTCGCTACGGCCGCTCAGACGCATATAGCTAAGCGTCACATCATCGATCGGGAAGAAACCACAGGTGGCGCCATATTCCGGGGCCATATTGGCGATAGTGGCGCGATCGGCCAGGGGTAAGGTATCCAGGCCATCGCCGTAGAATTCAACAAACTTGCCGACGACACCGTGCTGGCGCAGCATCTGGGTGACCGTCAGCACCAGATCGGTGGCGGTGATGCCTTCGCGCAGTTTGCCGCTGAGCTTAAAGCCCACGACATCCGGGATCAGCATCGACACCGGCTGACCCAGCATGGCGGCTTCCGCTTCAATCCCGCCCACGCCCCAGCCCAGTACGCCGAGACCGTTAATCATGGTGGTATGAGAGTCGGTGCCCACCAGGGTATCCGGCCACGCCATCCACTTCCCATTCACCTCTTCGCTCCAGACGGCCCGACCGAGGTATTCCAGGTTGACCTGGTGACAAATACCGGTGCCCGGCGGCACTACGCTGAAGCGGCTGAAGGCCTGTTGTCCCCAGCGTAGAAAAGCGTAACGTTCGTGGTTACGCTCCATTTCCAGACGGACGTTATCTTCGAAGGCCTCGTCATCGCCGAAACGGTCGACGGTGACCGAGTGGTCGATCACCAGATCGACGGGCGACAGCGGATTCACTTTCGCGGTGTCGCCGCCCAGGCGCTTCACCGCCTCGCGCATGGCGGCCAGATCCACGACTGCCGGCACGCCGGTAAAGTCCTGCATCAGGACGCGCGCGGGACGGTAGGCTATCTCCCGGTCGGCATGGGCCTGTTGCAGCCAGCCGGCCAGGGCACGAATATCTTCTTCTGTCACCGAGTCACCGTCCTGCCAGCGCAGCAGGTTCTCCATCAGCACCTTCAGCGACTTAGGCAGTCGACTGAGATCGCCCAGCTGTTTCTCTGCCAGCGGCAGACTGTAGTAATGCCAGGTTTTCTCGTTGACCAGCAGCGTGTCCTTACTGGCTTCTCGTAGGGTTGACGACATAGCTCCTCCTTTATCTCAGGGATGGCATACCCTGATTCTCCTCAGGGTCTCCATTAAAGATAACACATACCGAGCATAACACTTTGATAACAACCCAAATTGCTAAATGCGCCGAGGTCGACAGTGATTAATCGGGAATTATCCTGGAATCGGAGAAATAGCACCAAAATAGTGCAGAAGCGATGATTAAGACGATATTGTATTAGTACACGAGGACAAAAAAAGAGCTAATCGGCCAGCTGGCTATGATTAGCTCTTGTGAGTGATTTCAGATTGGATGAATCCAGCGGCAAAATATATTCTCCCTGTATTGCCGGTCACTGATTTTATATTACAGTTTCCTTTCACTGTCATAAAAATGACATGTATCTACAACGATGACCTACAGCTTTAGCTGACAATCCAGATGTTGCAGATGGTAAGCGCGATGATGCTCCAGAACATCGCCAGCCCTACCAACACTACGCCCCATACGCGACTACGCAGAACGGGATCGATTTCGGTTTTGTCATTCTCGTATGACATCGCCAGTTTCATGTAATCGATATTACTTATCATATTGTCACCACCAATTGCTCAAATCATCAGGTACAGATAAATCTTAATTATGGATAAAAGATTAATCCAGTGAATTTAGGCCTGATGGAATATATTTAACCGGTTATTTGATCGCGGCGGGCATAATGACAAACGTGTTGCCAGAAATTATTAATTTTGTGATTGGTTCGAGGTTTAAGATGTTAAATTAGGACCATGATAGTCAATGGCACTCCCCACAGGGAATGCCATTATTTTTTTAAGGGTTATTTTTCCGGAAGTTTTATATCTTTAAACATCGCTTCAATATCTTCATTTGACCGCAAAGCCACCGCGGTATCCACGACATCCCGGGTCAGATGGGGTGCAAAACGTTGAATAAAATCATACATGTAGCTTCGTAAGAAGGTGCTACGGCGGAAACCAATTTTGGTGGTGCTGTGGCTGAATATACCGTTCGCATCCAGCTTCACCAGGTCCGGGTCAGAGACCGGATCGACTGCCATGCTGGCTATCACCCCGACCCCAAGGCCCAGGCGAACATAGGTTTTGATCACGTCGGCGTCAGTGGCGGTGAAGACAATGCGCGGCGTCAGACCCGCTCGGTTAAACGCGGTATCCAGTTCCGAACGGCCGGTAAAGCCAAAGGTATAGGTCACCAGCGGGTACTGCGCCAGCTCTTCAATGGAAACCGAGCCCTTCGCGGCCAGAGGATGCTCAGGCGTCACCACAATCGACCGGTTCCAGTGATAGCATGGCAACATCACCAGATCGTCATACAGATGCAGCGCCTCGGTGGCGATGGCGAAGTCGGCGTTGCCTTTCGATACGGCTTCTGCTATCTGGGTTGGCGAGCCCTGATGCATATGCAGCGACACCCGCGGGTAGCGTTCAATAAAGCCCTTGATCACCCCCGGTAACGCATAGCGGGCCTGAGTATGGGTCGTCGCCACATATAACGACCCTTTATCAGGCCAGGTATGCTCCCCGGCGACAGATTTAATCGCATCGACTTTCGATAATACCTCGCGGGCGATACGGATGATCTCCTGCCCGGCAGGTGTCACCTGAGTTAAATGTTTGCCGCTGCGGGCGAAAATCTGGATGCCCAGCTCATCTTCCAGCATGCGGACCTGCTTACTGATGCCCGGCTGGGAGGTATAAAGCCCTTCGGCGGTGGATGAAACATTCAGGTTATGGTTCACCACCTCAACGATGTAGCGAAGCTGTTGTAGTTTCATGCTGATATCCGTTTGCGCGTAAAATGAAGCCGCTTAATACACTTTACGTTCAGGCAACTTGTCGACCGTGAGGCCAGCCTCCCGGCAGTTGGCCGTAGTGGCGCCGCAACGCATCCTGAAAGCGATGATGTATAAGACGTTTTAATAATAAAAAAGGGATTAGCTATAACCACTATATCATTTATATCAACAGTGTATAGATACTAACGAAAAATAATATAGGTGGTTATAAGGGGAAGAAAAGACCATCCAGAAGGGGAAACAACGCGGCAGAGGCATCCACTGCCTCTGCCGGCCGTTAGTGCAGGAAAAGCGCGCTTTTCCTGCCTGATACTGCACGATTACTTTTTGGCTTCAGTCCATTTACCGTCAATAAAGAAGGCTGACCAGCCGGTCGCTTTGCCCTCTTTTTCGGAAGCCACATACTGCTGTTTCGTTTTACGGCTAAAGCGCACCAGCGTTTTATTACCTTCCGGATCCTGCTGCGGCGCATCGGCGAGATAGCGCAGTTTTTCCGGCAGACGATCGCGGAAGCGGTACAGCTCTTCCACCAGCGGCGCACGCGTTTCCCGTGACTTCGGGAAGGTGTTGGCCGCCAGGAAGACACCCGCCGCCCCGTCGCGCAACACAAAGTACGCGTCCGACTTCTCGCACGGCAGCTCCGGCAGCGGCACCGGATCTTCCTTCGGCGGAGCCACTTCGCCGTTGCGCAGGATCTTACGCGTGTTCTTACACTCGTCGTTGGTACAGGCCATGTACTTGCCGAAACGCCCCATTTTCAGGTGCATTTCAGAACCGCACTTCTCGCACTCCACTACCGGACCGTCATAGCCCTTGATGCGGAACTCGCCCTCTTCAATCTCATAGCCGTCACAGGTCGGGTTATTACCACACACGTGCAGTTTACGCTTAGGATCGATAAGGTAGCTGTCCATTGCGGTCCCGCACTTCTGACAGCGACGTTTGGCACGCAGCGCGTTGGTTTCCGCGTCATCGCCTTCCAGCACGTTGAGGACTTCGTTTTCCGGCACCAGGTTGATGGTGGTTTTGCAACGCTCTTTCGGCGGCAGAGCATAGCCCGAACAGCCGAGGAAAACACCGGTGCTGGCGGTACGGATGCCCATTTTACGTCCACAGGTCGGGCAGTCGATGCTGGTAAGCACCATCGGGTTCGGCTGCATGCCGCCCTCTTCCGGATCTTTCTCTGCGGTCTCCAGCTGAGTGGTAAAATCGCCGAAGAAGTGGTTCAGCACCTCTTTCCATTCGGCCTGGTGGTTGGCTACCTGGTCGAGACGATCTTCCATCTGCGCGGTGAAGTCGTAGTTCATCAGATCGCGGAAGTTTTCTTCCAGCCGATCGGTGACGATTTCGCCCATTTTCTCCGCATAGAAACGACGGTTTTCCACCCGCACGTAGCCGCGATCCTGAATGGTCGAGATGATCGAAGCGTAGGTGGAAGGACGGCCGATACCGCGTTTTTCCAGCTCTTTGACCAGTGAAGCTTCGCTGAAGCGCGCTGGCGGCTTGGTAAAGTGCTGCGCAGGCGTCAGCTCCACCAGGCTCAGGCGGTCGCCCTGTTTGACCACCGGTAGCGTCCGGTCTTCATCGCCCTTGCGCAGCGCCGGCATGACTTTGGTCCAGCCGTCGAAACGTAAGGTACGACCGCGCGCTTTCAGTTTGAAATCGCCCGCCGCCACGGTCAGCGTGGTGGAATCGTATTGCGCCGGCGTCATCTGACAGGCGACAAACTGGCGCCAGATCAGCTGATAGAGCTTCTGCGCATCGGCTTCCATATCTTTCAGCGTTTCCGCCAGCACGCTCACATCAGAAGGACGAATCGCTTCGTGCGCTTCCTGCGAGTTTTCTTTGCTGGCGTACTGGTTAGCGCTCTCCGGCAGATATTTTTTGCCAAAGTTGTCGCTGATATAACCGCGAACCATGTTCAGCGCATCCTGACTCAGGTTGGTGGAGTCGGTACGCATATAGGTGATGTGCCCCGCCTCATAGAGACGTTGAGCCATCATCATGGTCTTTTTCACGCCGAAGCCGAGACGGGTGCTGGCCGCCTGCTGCAGCGTGGAGGTGATGAACGGCGCGCCCGGCTTGCTGCTGGTCGGCTTGTCTTCTCGCTCCAGCACGCTGTAGCTGGCTTTTTCCAGCAGCGATACCGCCGCCATGGTCTCATCACGGCTGACCGGACGGAACGGCTTATCGTCTTTGTGAGTCACCTGCAGAGGCAGCGCGTCGCCGCCCGGCGTGGTGGTGCTGGCATCAACTTCCCAGTACTCTTCCGGGACGAAGGCTTTGATTTCACGCTCACGTTCCACCACCAGGCGGACCGCAACGGACTGCACGCGCCCGGCAGAAAGACCACGGGCAATTTTCTTCCACAGCAGCGGCGAGACCATATAGCCCACCACGCGGTCCATAAAGCGGCGCGCCTGCTGGGCGTTAACCCGATCGATATTCAGTTCGCCCGGCTTTTCGAAGGCCTGACGAATAGCGTTTTTGGTGATCTCATTGAACACCACGCGGCTGTAACGCTGTTCATCGCCGCCGATCACTTCCCGCAGGTGCCAGGCAATGGCTTCCCCTTCGCGGTCAAGGTCGGTTGCGAGATAGATGTGGTCAGCTTTTTCCGCCAACTGTTTGAGTTCTGAAACTACCTTTTCTTTACCCGGAAGTACTTCATAGTGCGCATTCCAGTCATGCCATGGGTCCACGCCCATGCGGTTAACCAGAGCACCACGTTCGTCCTTTTTAGGCTTTTTAGCCCCTTTGGTGGCGGTAGAGTCGGTGCTCTTTTTGGAAGCTGATCCACTGGTCGGCAAATCGCGGATATGACCGACGCTGGATTTCACCACGTAGTCATTACCCAGATACTTATTGATCGTTTTGGCTTTTGCCGGGGACTCAACGATAACGAGAGCTTTACCCATATTCACCTTTACCTAATTTGATTCATCCAGGAATACATCGCACATTCATACACCCTCCACTGGCGACTGCCTCATATGTTGCGGCACCGTCGGTGAATATCAACCCTGAACACCCGCTTCATCTCCGTAAAACCAGGCGTTTGAGTTTGCTGACTTTTTTTCGTCAGGTGACATAGCACGAAGAATTTTTGGCCGAATGTCAAGCAAATCTGTTGCCAGATCGCCGAAAGCGTCACACTGTACCTGATAAAATTCGTTACGCAACTTTATTAGCATGCAAAAGCGAAACCCGCCAGTAAACGGCTGTTTCTCCACTGGTTACGATTACCCCTGTTTTGTCCATGGAAAATTTGCCCCACGCCGCCGCGCGGCGTAAACTACGCGCGGAGAAAAAGAGGAGTCCGTTATGCAAGGTACAACCCAACCTATCGATCGCCAGACGCTGCTCGAAAAAGCCAACAAACTTATTCGCGAACATGAGGATACGTTAGCCGGTATCGAAGCCACCGACGTCGTTCAGCGCAACAATGTCCTGGTGTTTAGCGGTGAGTTTTATCTTGACGAGCAGGGTTTACCGACGCCGAAGAGTACGGCGGTATTTAACATGTTTAAGTACCTCGCCCACGAGCTGTCGGACAAGTATCACCTGGTCGATTAAGGCCGGTGGAAACGATAACGCGAGGCCCTGGCCTCGCGTTATGTTGTTTACATCAGCGGTTTCTGACCGCGCTGCCACCAGCGCAGCAGAAGTCGATCGGCGCTCTCCGCGGCGCTACCGGTGAAGCGGTCGAGCATTTTCTTACGCTGTTGCTAACGCACCCCGATCACCTCGTGGCTCTCCATGAGCCCCAGCAACAGCTCATCGCTGGTTTCAACCGCATCCACCAGCCCTTTTTCCAGCGCCTGCACCCCGTACCAGTGCTCGCCGGTAGCTACCTGCTCAATATCAAGTCCAGGACGCATCCGATGGACGAAATCCTTGAACAGATGGTGCGTCTCATTGAGATCCTCACGGAACTTGCGCCGCCCTTCTTCGGTATTTTCGCCCAGCATAGTGAGCGTCCGTTTGTACTGCCCGGCGGTATGCAGTTCGATATCAATATCTTTGTTCTTCAGGAAGCGATGGAGGTTAGGGATCTGCGCCACCACGCCAATGGAGCCAAGGATCGCAAATGGCGCCGACACGATTTTGTTCGCCACGCAAGCCATCATATAGCCGCCGCTGGCCGCCACTTTGTCAACCGCCACCGTCAGCGGGATCTGTTTGTCGCGTAACCGCTGCAGCTGAGAGGCTGCCAGCCCGTAACCGTGCACCACCCCGCCGGGGCTTTCCAGACGAATCACCACCTGGTCACGCGCTTTCGCCGCCGCCAGCACCGCCGTGATCTCTTCCCGCAGGCTGTTGACCTCATGGGCATCCATGCTGCCTTTGAAATCCAGCACCCAGGCGCGCGGCTTGCCTTCCGGCTCCACGTTACCCAGCTTCGCCCGCGCTTTCGCGGCCTTCGCCTCTTGTTTTTGCTTTTTCTTCTGCGCTTTATGCCACTGTTTCTGCTGCGGGCCGTCAAGCAGCGCCACCGCCAGCGATTCCTTCATCTCTTTGTAATGCTCGCTAAGATTGGTCACCCGCAGTTCGCCGCGCTGCTTCTTACGCTGGGCCAGGTTGACGATAATAGCGGCAATCACCGCGATAGCGACGACAACCGTCGCGATCTTGGCTAAAAATAAGCCGTACTGAGCAAGTAATTCCACGTTTTCACCTTGTGTAAAGCACTGACGTTGCTGCACAGTGTACATCAGCCCCTGGCGAGAAGTCTTTGTGCTTTGTGTCTTGTGCGCAGCGGATTCCGTTTTTTTTCAGCGAGGCTGAAATCGTTGCAAGATATTAATTTTCTGAATACTTTCCGCTTCGCCGATTGCAATGGCGAGCACTTTCAGGCATAACAGCGCAAAAGTGAGATACCAAAGATGAAGCGCGATCGGGAACCGATCGCCCAAGGAGTCGCCGTGCATTATCAACCGCAACGCCACTTGCTGAAAGATCGCATCATCCTGGTCACCGGCGCCAGCGACGGGATTGGTCGTGAAGCGGCCCTGACCTACGCGCGCTATAGCGCCAGCGTGATTCTGCTTGGCCGCAACGACGAAAAACTGCGCGCCGTCGCCCAGGAGATTGAACGCGAGGGCGGCATTCCCGCCCGCTGGTTTACCCTCGACCTGCTAACCTGCACGCCGCAGGCGTGCCAGCAGCTGGCGCAGCAGATAAGTATGCACTATCCCCGTCTTGACGGCGTGCTGCACAACGCCGGCCTGCTCGGCGACATCTGCCCCATGGACGAGCAGAAGCCGGAGGTCTGGCAGCAGGTGATGCAGGTGAACGTCAATGGCACTTTTATGCTGACCCAGGCGCTTCTTCCTTTATTACTCCGTTCGGATGCGGGCTCGCTGGTCTTCACCTCGTCCAGCGTTGGCCGTCAGGGCCGCGCCAACTGGGGCGCCTATGCGGTCTCCAAATTCGCCACCGAAGGGATGATGCAGGTGCTGGCCGACGAGTACCAAAGCCGTCATCTGCGGGTGAACTGCATCAACCCCGGCGGCACCCGCACCGGGATGCGCGCCAGCGCCTTCCCGACGGAAGATCCGCTAAAACTGAAGACCCCCGCTGACATTATGCCCGTCTATCTATGGCTGATGGGTGACGACAGTCGCCGCAAGACGGGAATGACCTTTGACGCCCAACCGGGCCGTAAGCCAGGAATTGCCCAATGAGTGATGAACGCTACCGCGAACGCCAGCAGCGGCTGAAAGATAAAGTTGACGCCCGGGTGGCGGCAGCCCAGGACGAACGCGGCATTGTGATGGTCTTTACCGGCAACGGCAAAGGCAAAACCACCGCCGCCTTTGGCACCGCGACCCGCGCCGTCGGCCACGGCAAAAAAGTCGGCGTGATCCAGTTTATTAAGGGGACCTGGCCTAACGGTGAGCGTAACCTGCTGGAACCCCACGGCGTCGAATTTCAGGTGATGGCGACAGGCTTCACCTGGAACACCCAGGATCGCGACAGCGACACCGCCGCCTGTCTGGCGGTCTGGGAGCATGCCCGCCGTATGCTGGCTGACGACCAGCTCGATCTGGTGCTGCTGGATGAGCTGACTTACATGGTGGCGTACGATTACCTGCCGCTGGAGTCGGTGCTAAGCGCCCTGCGTGAGCGTCCTGCCCATCAGTCGGTGATCATTACCGGCCGCGGCTGCCATCGCGATATTATTGAACTGGCGGATACCGTCAGCGAACTGCGTCCGGTCAAGCATGCGTTTGATGCCGGGATTAAAGCGCAGATGGGAATTGACTACTGAGGGCCTGATACGGCGAAAGGCAGTACGCGTTCCGGCGGCAATCCACCGGAACGCACAACATTAACCGTTGGTCTTATTGCGAGTACTGGAACGACGGTTGCTGTTGTTACCCTGGCGCGGGTTAGCGCTGGTCTGGCTGTGACGCTTCACCGCCCGACGGATCTGATTGGCTTTCATCCGGCGACGGTCTTTCTCGACGGCAACTTTAGAACTGGTTTCCGGCGTCAGCTCCACCAGCTCGCGCAGGTAGTTGGTCTGCGCCAGGTCCAGTTCGGTATAGCCGCCGCGCGGCAGGCCTTTCGGCAGCAGAATATCGCCATAGCGCACGCGGATCAGACGGCTGACCTGCACGCCGACCGCTTCCCACAGGCGACGCACTTCGCGGTTACGCCCTTCGGTCAGGGTGACGTTGTACCACTGGTTAATCCCTTCACCGCCGGTGAATTTGATGGTTTTAAATGCTGCCGGACCATCTTCTAACTGCACGCCACGAGACAGCTGACGCAGCTTATCATCATCCACCTGGCCGAAAACGCGAACGGCGTACTCACGCTCGACTTCACGGCTCGGATGCATCAGGCGGTTTGCCAGTTCGCCATCGGTGGTGAACAGCAGCAGGCCACAGGTGTTCACGTCCAGACGGCCAACGGCAATCCAGCGCGCGCCGCGCAGTTTTGGCAGGCGATCAAACACCGTCGGGCGCCCTTCCGGATCGTTACGGGTGCACAGCTCGCCTTCCGGCTTATAGTAAGCCAGCACGCGACAGATCTGCTCAGCAGACTCTTTCACCGAGATCAGATGACCATCGATACGAATTTTTAAACCGGGGACGATTTCCACACGATCGCCGAGGGTGGCGATTTTTCCGTCGACGCTGACGCGGCCAGCTTCGATTTTCGCTTCAATTTCACGGCGGGAGCCGTGGCCGGCGCGGGCCAGCACTTTTTGCAGTTTCTCGCTCATTGAGCTTCCTTAAGGTGTCGCCTTCCCAGGCGTCTGGTATGCTTTATGAAACAATGAGGCCTGTATGAACAACTCATTGTTACGTATATACTTTTTACGTAAAGTCTCGCTGGCATGCGCAAAACATTCACCGCGAGCCCGTAATCGTGGCCGAACATACTACACTAACTTCGTCGGGAAAGCTTCTGTTCGCCGTATCGCACCTTGAGTATGGAACAGATTTTCCTCATTCTCCTGTGCGCCTTCACACATAGAGATCTTTACCGGACAGTGATCCTCCTCACTGCGCGCCCTCCTCAACAACAGCCGGGCGCTGGCCGAGCAGCCAGTCGCGAAAACAGCGGTTGGCAGGCGCCAGCAGCGCGGTCTCGTGGTAAACCAGATGATAGGCCAGCGGACAGGCGATGGGCTGCGCCAGAGGATTAACCAGCCGCCCCTGCGTCAGCGCAGACGCTATGAATGAACGTCGCAGTAATGCCATCCCCATACCAGCGAACGCCGCCTCCGTCACGCCGTTGGAATCAGTGAACACCGGACCGCGGCGCGCGCGGTCCGGCTCCAGCCCCACGGCCTCACACCACAGCGCCCAGTCTTCACGATGCTCATCGTGCAGCAGCGGATACTGCAGCAGATCGCCCGCACCGGCGAGGGACCGGCGCGGAGCAATCAGTTGCGGACTGCAGACCGGGATAAGGTCGTCATCCAGCAGGCGGTAAGCCTGCAGTTCCGGCCAGCCGCCGACACCATGACGCACGGCAAAATCGATCCCTTCACTCAGCAAATCTACTCGCCGGTTGGTGGTGCCGATCTGGATCTCAATCTTTGGATAACGTCGTTCAAAATCAGCCAGCCGCGGCAGCAGCCACTGAATGGCGAAGCCGCTGGTACAGCTGAGCGTCACCTTTTCTGGCCCCGCGGGCACCTGCAGGCGCTGGGTGGCGGCGGCTATCTGGAGAAAGGCGGGCTGAACGGCCCGCAGGTAGATCTCCCCCACCTCCGTTAACTGTAACTGTCGGGGAGTACGAATAAAAAGCGGGGTATTCAGCGCTTCCTCGAGGCGGGCAATTTGCTGGCTGACGGCGCTTGCCGTAACGCAAAGCTCACTGGCGGCCTGCTTCAGACTAAGCAGCCTTGCCGCCGCTTCAAAGCAGCGCAGCGCATTCAGCGGTGGAAGTTTCATCGACATGGCATCTCAGTTAAGAATAACTTAATCATGTAAGCATAACGCGTTTGTCGGACGCTGCACGTGAGTTCTACAGTTGACTTCCTTCGTGAATACAAGGAGTCAATCATGCGTGTTATCGACTATGGCCGCCTGCTGCTGCTCGCCGCTCTCTGGGGCGCCAGTTTTTTGTTTATGCGCATCACCACCCCGGCCTTCGGGGCGATGATCAGCGCTTTTCTTCGCGTACTGTTCGCCGCTATCGCGCTCGGGCTGTTACTCGGCGTGCAGGGTAAATGGAGCGGGTATCAGGGAAAATTCATATCCACTCTGAAGCTGGGGGTCATTAATTCAGGCCTTCCTTTTCTGATGTACTGCCTTGCCGCACAGTGGCTGCCGGCAGGGTACTCCGCCACGCTCAACGCCACGGCGCCGATGATGGGAATGCTTATCGGCGCGTTATGCTTTGCGGAACCGTTAACCCTGCGCAAAGGCGGCGGCGCGTTACTGGGCGCCATTGGCGTGGCAGTCATTGCGCGCCCAACCTCCAGCCTCAGCGCCGCCCTCCTGCTGCCGGGGATCGGGGCCTGCCTGATCGCGACCGCCTGTTACGGTCTGGCCGGCTTCCTGACCCGCAGTTGGATCCAGCAGCGGGGCGGCCTTGAGGCTGAGCGCGTTGCGTTGGGCAGCCAGGTCGGCGCCACGCTGTTTCTGTTGCCTTTCTTTCTCTGGTCAGGCTGGTATGGTCCGGTCATAGACTGGCGACAGAGCCTGCCGTGGATAGCGATAGTCATGCTGGGCGTGGTCTGTACAGCAGCAGGGTATATTCTCTATTTTCGCCTGATTGCTGATATAGGACCGCTGCGTTCGCTGTCCGTGACCTTTTTGCTCCCACCTTTTGCGGCGCTGTGGGGCTATTTGTGCCTCGGAGAAACCATACAAAAAGGGCTGATTCTCGGCGCACTGCTGATCGGTCTGGCGCTGTGGTTGATTGTCGTGCGGTCAGGAAGGAAACGCGGGGTGCCGGGCGGAGCATGAACCACCGCCCGACGATGACGATCAGAGGAAAGGCTTCACGTCGCCGACGCCTTCGCGCAGCACCACCGGGGTATCTTCCGTCAGGTCAATAACCGTGGTCGGCTGCTGCCCAAGGAAGCCGCCGTGAATGATGAGGTCCACCACTTTCTCCAGACGATCTTTGATCTCTTCCGGGTCGGACTCGGTAAAGTCGCTGCCGGGCAGCATCAGCGACGTGGACAGCATCGGTTCGCCTAAAGTCTCGAGCAACGCCTGAGCAATAGGGTTAGACGGGACGCGCATGCCGATGGTTTTACGTTTCTCCTGCAGCAGCCGGCGCGGCACTTCCTTGGTCCCCTTGAGGATAAAGGTGTAGTTGCCCGGCGTGTTGTTTTTCATCAGACGAAACGCCACGTTGTCTACAAAAGCGTAGGTTGACAGCTCGGACAGATCGCGGCACATCAGGGTAAAGTTGTGGCCGTCAGGCAACTGACGGATACGGCAGATCCGCTCCATCGCGCCCTTGTCTTCAATTTTGCAGCCCAGGGCGTAGCCGGAGTCGGTAGGATAAACGATCACCCCGCCCTTACGCACAATCTCCACCGCCTGGTTAATCAGCCGCGCCTGCGGGTTATCCGGATGGATATAAAAAAACTGGCTCATACTTCCCTCTCAATTTTTATTTGGCGGCCGCTTCCCAGCTGTGCCAGACGCCTTCCACGCCGGCAGGAAGCCAGAGCTTACGGCCAAGCTCGATCCACGCACAGGGCTGATGAAAATCGGAGCCCTGTGACGCCAGCAGACCAAACTGCACGGCCAGGGTGGCCAGCTGGGCGCGTTCATGGGGCGCCTGCTGACACTGGGCCACTTCCATGGCATCACCGCCCTGCTCGCTAAAGTGGGCCAACAGCCGCTTCAACCACTTGGCGGAGAGATCGTAGCGCCCGGGATGGGCTATCACCGCCTTGCCGCCAGAATGATGAATGACATCAATCGCTTGTTTTATTGTACACCACTGCGGCGGCACGTAACCGGTTTTCCCGCGGGCAAGGTATTTTTTGAAGACTTCCGCCATGTTTTTCGCATGGCCGGCCTCCACCAGAAAACGGGCAAAATGGCCGCGGGTGACGGCGCCACCGTCTGCCAGCCGCAGCGCCCCTTCCCAGGCGCCAGGGATGCGCGCCTTCTCCAGACGCTCGGCAATCATCTGGCCCCGCAGCTGGCGTCGCGCTTTCTGCTCCTCCAGCAGCGCGGTCATCGTCGGGTGCGCAATATCAATATTCAGACCCACGATATGTATTTCGTGATTCTCCCAGAGCGTCGAAATCTCGACGCCGTTTACCAGCGTTAAGGGTAATCCGGCACGGGCGATCTCTTCCCGGGCGGCCGGGATCGCCGCCACGCTGTCATGGTCGGTGATCGCCAGGGTGCCTACGCGCATCTCATGGGCGCGATGGACCAGTTCCTGCGGAGTCAGCCGCCCGTCAGAGGCGGTGGTATGGCTGTGCAGATCGTAAATCACTGCGTATTGGCTGTCGCTCAAAAGGACTCCTGCTGGACATCAACGTAAATAAGCGCATTATCATACCGACAGGCAGAGAAAATCTGCAAACAAGGGTTGACTTTATTCCATTGAACTAGTTAACTAGTACGCAAGTTCACATGAAGGGGTATCACGATGAAAATGCACTTTATCACTCTGCACAGCTGGTGGCGCACCTCCTGATAACGGGCGGCGTGATCGCGTTTTGCATTCAGCATACAGATACCCGGCCCGCCAATGAGCGGGCTTTTTATTGGACAAAAATAATACGAACAGGCGAGAACAATAATGCAAACATCCAAACCGGCACTCGAGCTTCTCACCAGCGACGCCATCTACCGGGAGAACCCGACGGCGTTATTCCACCAACTGTGTGGCGCCCGTCCGGCCACGCTGCTGCTGGAATCCGCTGATATCGACAGCAAAGATGACTTAAAAAGCCTGCTGCTGGTCGACAGCGCGCTGCGCATCACCGCTCTTGGTGACACTGTCACTATTCAGGCACTTTCCGCTAACGGCGCCGCGCTGCTGGAACTGCTGGACGGCGCGCTGCCCTCCGGGATCGCCAATCAGCGCCAGCCCAACGGCCGCATCCTGACCTTCCCCGCGGTCAGCACCCTGCTCGATGAAGACGCCCGCCTCTGCTCACTGTCGGTGTTTGACGCCTTCCGTCTCCTGCAGGAGCTGGTGACCGTCCCGGCCAACGAGCGTGAAGCGATGTTCTTCGGCGGCCTGTTCGCCTATGACCTGGTCGCCGGCTTTGAAGATCTTCCACCGCTGCAGAGCGACACCGCCTGCCCGGACTACTGCTTCTATCTGGCTGAAACTCTGCTGGTCATCGACCATCAGACCAAGCATACCCGCATTCAGGCCAGCCTGTTCACCCCGCTGGAGAGTGAAAAACAGCGCCTGGAGCAGCGCCTGAGCCAGCTGCGTCAGCAACTGAACGAGCCGCCGGCGCCGCTGCCGGTTACCACTGTGGCCGAAATGCAGTGCGACGTTGACCAGAGCGATGAAGAGTACGGTGCGGTGGTGCGCAAAATGCAGCGCGCGATCCGCGCCGGGGAAATCTTCCAGGTGGTTCCTTCCCGTCGCTTCTCGCTGCCCTGCCCGTCGCCGCTGGCCGCTTATGATGTGCTGAAGAAGAGCAACCCCAGCCCGTACATGTTCTTTATGCAGGACAACGATTTCACCCTGTTCGGCGCCTCGCCGGAGAGTTCGCTGAAATATGACGCCGTCAGCCGTCAGATTGAGATCTACCCTATCGCCGGCACCCGGCCACGCGGCCGCCGCGCCGACGGTTCGCTGGATCGCGATCTTGACAGCCGCATCGAACTGGAAATGCGCACCGACCATAAAGAGCTTTCCGAACACCTGATGCTGGTGGATCTGGCGCGTAATGACCTGGCCCGCATCTGTACCCCGGGCAGCCGCTATGTCGCCGATTTAACGAAGGTTGACCGTTACTCCTTCGTGATGCATCTGGTCTCCCGCGTGGTCGGCGAACTGCGTCAGGACCTCGATGTGCTGCACGCCTACCGCGCCTGCATGAACATGGGCACCCTCAGCGGCGCACCGAAGGTCCGCGCCATGCAGCTGATTGCCGCCGCCGAAGGTAAACGCCGCGGCAGCTACGGCGGCGCGGTGGGCTATTTCACCGCCCACGGCGACCTCGACACCTGCATCGTCATCCGTTCCGCCTACGTGCAGGAGGGTATCGCTACCGTCCAGGCCGGAGCCGGCATTGTGCTCGACTCGGTTCCCCAGTCGGAAGCGGATGAGACCCGAAATAAAGCCCGCGCGGTGCTGCGCGCCATTGCCCAGGCCCATCACGCGAAGGAGATTTTCTGATGGCTGACATTCTGCTGCTCGATAATATCGATTCTTTCACCTATAACCTGGCAGACCAGCTGCGGGCCAATGGTCATAACGTGGTGATTTACCGTAACTCCGTCCCGGCGCAGGCGCTGATTGAGCGTCTGGGCACCATGGACAACCCGGTGCTGATGCTCTCCCCGGGCCCGGGTACGCCGAGCGAAGCTGGCTGCATGCCGGAACTGCTGACCCGTATGCGTGGCAAGCTGCCGATCATCGGCATCTGCCTCGGTCATCAGGCTATTGTCGAAGCCTACGGCGGCTATGTCGGCCAGGCGGGCGAGATCCTCCATGGCAAAGCATCCAGCATTGAGCACGACGGCCAGGCCATGTTTGCCGGTCTGGCTAACCCACTGCCGGTGGCGCGTTACCACTCGCTGGTTGGCAGCAATATTCCCGCCGGGCTGACGATTAACGCCAATTTCAACGGTATGGTGATGGCGGTGCGTCACGATGCGGACCGGGTGTGCGGCTTCCAGTTCCATCCGGAATCGATCCTTACCACTCAGGGCGCACGGCTGCTGGAGCAGACCCTGGCCTGGGCGCTGCAGAAGCTGGAGCACACTAACACCCTCCAGCCGATCCTTGAGAAGCTCTATCAGGCGGAAACCCTGAGCCAGCAGGAGAGCCACCAGCTGTTCTCCGCCGTCGTGCGCGGTGAAGTGAAGCCTGAGCAACTGGCCGCCGCGCTGGTCAGTATGAAAGTGCGCGGCGAGCAGCCGCAGGAAATTGCCGGCGCCGCCACCGCGCTGCTGGAAAACGCCGCGCCGTTCCCGCGCCCGGACTACCTGTTTGCCGACATCGTCGGCACCGGTGGCGACGGCAGCAACAGCATCAATATCTCCACCGCCAGCGCCTTTGTCGCTGCGGCCTGTGGATTGAAAGTGGCGAAACACGGTAACCGCAGCGTCTCCAGTAAATCAGGCTCTTCTGACCTGCTGGCGGCCTTCGGCATCAATCTCGATATGAACGCCGATAAATCCCGCGCGGCGCTCGATGAGCTGGGGGTTTGTTTCCTGTTCGCGCCGAAATACCACACCGGTTTCCGCCACGCGATGCCGGTCCGTCAGCAGCTGAAGACCCGCACCCTGTTTAACGTGCTGGGGCCGCTGATCAACCCGGCGCATCCGCCGCTGGCGCTGATTGGCGTCTACAGCCCGGAACTGGTGTTGCCGATCGCCGAGACCCTGCGCGTGCTGGGCTATCAGCGCGCGGCGGTGGTGCACAGCGGCGGGATGGATGAAGTCTCGCTGCATGCGCCCACGGTGGTCGCCGAACTGCATAACGGGGAAATCAAAAGCTATCAGCTGACCGCTGACGACTTCGGCCTGACGCCTTACCATCAGGCGCAGCTGGCGGGCGGCACGCCGGAAGAAAATCGTGACATTCTGACGCGCTTGCTACAAGGTAAAGGTGAAGCCGCTCACGAAGCCGCCGTCGCCGCCAACGTCGCCATGTTGATGCGTTTACACGGGCATGAAGATCTGAAAGCTAACGCTCAGCAGGTACTGGATGTGCTGCACAGCGGCGCGGCCTATGACAGAGTGACCGCCTTAGCGGCAAGAGGGTAAAGAATGCAGACCGTTTTAGCAAAAATCGTTGCCGACAAAGCGATTTGGGTAGAAGCCCGCAAACAACAACAACCGTTAGCCAGTTTTCAGAATGAAGTGGTCCCGACGCAGCGCAATTTCTATGACGCGCTGGCCGGCACCCGCACCGCGTTTATTCTCGAGTGCAAAAAGGCCTCGCCGTCGAAGGGGTTGATTCGCGAAGATTTCGATCCGGCGGCGATCGCCAGCATCTACAAACACTACGCCTCGGCGATCTCAGTGCTGTGTGATGAGAAATATTTCCAGGGCAGTTTCGATTTTCTGCCGATCGTCAGCAAGGTCGCGCCGCAGCCGATCCTGTGTAAGGACTTCACCATCGACCCTTACCAGATCTACCTGGCGCGCTACTATCAGGCCGATGCCTGCCTGCTGATGCTCTCGGTGCTCGACGATGAGCAGTACCGCCAGCTCTCCGCGGTGGCGCACAGCCTGAATATGGGCGTGCTGACCGAAGTCAGCAATGAAGAGGAGCTGGAGCGCGCCATCGCCCTGAAGGCGAAGGTGGTGGGCATTAACAACCGCGACCTGCGCGATATGTCGATTGACCTTAACCGCACCCGTCAGCTGGCGGCGCGTCTCGGCCCGGATGTCACGGTGATCAGCGAATCCGGCATCCATACTTATGCTGAAGTGCGCGAGCTGAGCCACTTCGCCAACGGCTTCCTGATCGGCTCCGCCCTGATGGAGCAGGCGGATCTGGAAGCGGCGGTTAAACGCGTGCTGCTCGGCGAGAATAAAGTGTGCGGCCTGACGCGCCCGCAGGATGCCCAGGTGGCCTGGGAGTCCGGCGCCATCTACGGTGGCCTGATTTTCGTCCCGACTTCGCCGCGGGCGGTGAATGACGCCCAGGCCAAAGCGGTGATCGCCGCTGCGCCGCTGCAGTACGTCGGCGTGTTTCGCAATGCGCCGCTGGACGAGGTGGTCGCCCGCGCGCAGGCTCTGGGGCTGGCCGCCGTGCAGCTGCACGGTGATGAGGACCAGGCCTATATCGACGCGCTGCGCGACGCCCTCGCGGACAACGTCCGTATCTGGAAAGCGCTGAGCGTTGGTGAAACCCTCCCGGCCCGTACTCTCCGCCATGTCGACAAGTACCTGTTCGACAACGGCCAGGGCGGCAGCGGCCAGCGCTTTGACTGGAGCCTGCTGCAGGGCCAGGATCTGCGCAACGTCATGCTGGCGGGTGGCCTGGGTGCCGATAACTGTGTGGAAGCGGCCAAAAGCGGCTGTGCCGGACTCGATTTCAATTCAGGCGTAGAGTCGCAACCCGGGATGAAAGACGCCAGCAAGCTGGCCTCCGTATTCCAGACGCTGCGCGCATATTAAGGAGCAATAATGAGCACTTTACTGAACCCCTACTTCGGCGAATTCGGCGGCATGTATGTGCCGCAGATCCTGATGCCCGCCCTGCGCCAGCTGGAAGAAGCCTTTGTCAGCGCGCAGAAGGACCCGGCCTTTCAGGCGGAATTCACCGACCTGCTGAAAAACTACGCCGGGCGTCCGACGGCCCTGACCAAATGCCGGAATCTGACCGAAGGCACCCGCACCACCCTGTACCTGAAACGCGAAGATCTGCTGCACGGCGGCGCGCACAAAACCAACCAGGTGCTGGGCCAGGCCCTGCTGGCCAAACGGATGGGTAAAACCGAAATTATCGCCGAGACCGGCGCCGGTCAGCACGGGGTCGCCTCAGCGCTGGCCAGCGCCCTGCTCGGCCTGAAATGCCGTATCTACATGGGGGCCAAGGACGTCGAGCGCCAGTCGCCGAACGTCTTCCGTATGCGCCTGATGGGTGCCGAGGTGATCCCGGTGCACAGCGGCTCCGCCACGCTGAAAGATGCCTGTAATGAGGCGCTGCGCGACTGGTCTGGTAGCTACGAGAAGGCGCACTATATGCTGGGCACCGCCGCCGGTCCGCATCCGTTCCCGACCATTGTACGTGAATTCCAGCGCATGATTGGCGAAGAGACCAAAGCGCAGATCCTCGAAAAAGAGGGACGTCTGCCGGACGCGGTGATCGCCTGCGTTGGCGGTGGGTCAAACGCCATCGGCATGTTTGCCGACTTTATTGATGAAACCAACGTCGGCCTAATCGGCGTGGAACCGGCCGGGCACGGTATCGAAAGCGGCGAGCACGGCGCGCCGCTGAAGCATGGCCGCGTGGGGATCTACTTCGGTATGAAGTCGCCGATGATGCAAACCGCCGACGGCCAGATCGAAGAGTCTTACTCCATTTCCGCCGGGCTGGACTTCCCGTCCGTTGGGCCGCAGCACGCGTTTCTGAACAGCACCGGTCGCGCTGACTATGTGTCGATCACCGACGACGAAGCGCTGGACGCGTTTAAAGCGCTCTCCCGCCACGAAGGGATTATCCCGGCGCTGGAGTCCTCTCACGCTCTGGCCCACGCGCTGAAGATGATGCGCGAGAACCCGGAAAAAGAGCAGCTGCTGGTGGTTAACCTCTCCGGTCGCGGCGACAAAGACATTTTCACCGTACATGACATCCTGAAAGCGCGAGGGGAAATCTGATGGAACGCTATGAGACGCTGTTTGCCCAACTGAAAAATCGCCAGGAAGGCGCCTTCGTTCCCTTTGTCACCCTCGGCGATCCGGGACCGGAGCAGTCGCTCAAAATTATCGATGCGCTGATCGAAGGCGGCGCCGATGCCCTTGAGCTGGGGATCCCTTTCTCCGACCCGCTGGCGGACGGCCCGACCATCCAGGGCGCGGCCCTGCGCGCCTTCGCCGCGGGAGTGACCCCGGCGCAGTGCTTTGAGATGCTGGCGGCGATCCGCCAGAAGCATCCGACCATCCCAATCGGCCTGCTGATGTACGCCAACCTCGTCTTCAGCCCGGGCATCGATGCGTTCTATGCCCAGTGCGCCCGCGTTGGCGTCGACTCGGTGCTGGTGGCCGACGTGCCGGTGGAAGAGTCCGCCCCGTTCCGCCAGGCGGCGATGCGCCATAACATCGCGCCGATTTTCATCTGCCCGCCCAATGCGGATGACGATTTACTGCGCCAGATTGCTTCTTATGGCCGCGGCTACACCTATCTGCTGTCGCGCGCCGGAGTGACGGGTGCGGAAAATCGCGCCGCACTGCCGCTGCACCACCTGGTGGAGAAGCTGGCGGAATATCACGCCGCGCCGCCGCTGCAGGGCTTTGGTATCTCCGCGCCGGAGCAGGTGAGCGCCGCCATTGACGCCGGGGCCGCCGGGGCTATCTCCGGTTCCGCCATCGTCAAAATCATCGAACGCCACCTCGATGAGCCGCAGACCATGCTCGACGAACTGAAAGCCTTCGTCCAGAGCCTGAAGGCGGCGACCAAAACCGCCTGACCGTTAGCCGCCTGGTATTGCGCCAGGCGGCGATTTCCTCGCGTTACCTTCCCCTCCATGTCATCTTGCACGCCAACACATCAGACGGAACGATGATCGACACCTTGGCGCCAGGCGATGCGCTTTAGCGTGGAAATGGATGGCGGGCGGATACCGAAGATTTGAACAATGTAGAAAGGGAAAAATATCGCTCTCCCTGGCACAGGAGAGCGATACAGTCAGGCAATCAATATTGCCCGAATATCATTGACGTTGGTTAACGTCGGGCCGGTGATCAGCAAATCATTAAGCGCGTGAAAATAGCAGTAACTATCATGGCCATCCAGATATTGCACTGCATTAAGACCGCTCAGCTTGCCGCGCGCAAGCGTATCCGGGAAGACGATCGCACCTGCGGCATCTTCTGTGCCATCAATACCATCGCTATCTCCCGCCATGGCCCAGATACCGTGTTCCCCCTGGAGCGCACAGGCCAGACTGAGTAAAAACTCGGTATTGCGGCCCCCTTTTCCAGGCTGAGTGTTGTTTACTGTCACCGTGGTTTCGCCACCTGACAACAGTACAGCAGGCCCTGAAATCGGGTGACCATACTGCTTCGCCGATTTCGCCATACCGGCCATGACCACCGCCACTTCCCTGCTTTCACCTTCTATCGCATCCCCCAAAATAAGGGGGGTGAGCCCATGTTGTCGTGCGGCCAGCCCCGCCGCCGCTAACGCCATCGCCGGCGTGGCGATAAGCCTGACCTCGCCTGTCGCGGCGTTTTCCACCGGGCCGGCCGGCTGGTTTAGCCGTTCGCTAACGGGCTTCGGGATCGCAATGCCATACCGCTGCAGTACCCGGAGCGCATCACGTGGTGCGCTGTTATCGGCAACGGTGGGGCCAGACGCTACGTCCGTCGGATCATCGCCAGGCACATCGCTGATAATCAGTGATACGATGCGCGCCGGTTGCGCCATGGTCGCCAGCTTTCCGCCTTTCACCGCTGAGAGATGACGACGTACCAGATTCATCTCTTTGATGCTGGCCCCGCTATGGAGCAGGGCCCGGGTGATGGTCTGCTTATCTGCCAGCGTTAACCCCGGGGCGGGCAGCGCCATCAGCGCCGACCCTCCCCCTGAAATCAATGCCAGCACCAGATCATCGGCAGTTAAACCGCGCAGCGTCTCCACAATCAGCATTGCGGCAACCTCGCTCATGGCATCTGATACGGGATGAGCCGCCTCAATAATGCGGATGCGGCCCGCAGGAACCGCGTAACCGTAACGCGTCACCACCACGCCCGACACCGCCACATCCGGCCAGGCTGCATCTACGGCAGCCGCCATTGCCGCGGACGCTTTACCCGCACCGATCACCACACAACGGCCGCGAGGTTTTTCCGGCAGGTTAGCCAGGGTCACCGGCCCGGCGCGGGCACTGTTGACCGCATGTTGAAAGATATCCTGCAGGATCTCTGCAGCCTGTTCGTTATTCATGGTTATGCGGTCTCGGCAATGTCAGCTTTAGCGTCAATGTAGTGCACCACGGCGCGTGTCACCTCCGCGGTATTGGCTGAGCCACCGACATCTGGCGTCAGAATGCCTTTTTCACACACATACTCAATGCTTTCCATAATCAGCGCAGCGGCATGGCGTTCGCCCAGATGTTCAAGCATCTGTACCGCGGTCCAGAAAGTGGCAATGGGGTTCGCAATCCCTTTGCCGGTGATATCGAATGCGGAACCATGGATCGGTTCGAACATGGAAGGGAAGCGGCGTTCAGGATCAATATTCGCGGTCGGCGCTACGCCCAGGCTACCCGCCAGCGCGCCAGCCAGATCGGAAAGGATATCGGCGTGCAGATTGGTGGCAACGATGGTATCCAGGGTCTGGGGATGCAACGTCATACGGTGCGTCATGGCATCGACCAACATTTTGTCCCACTGCACATCCGGGAATTCCTGCGCCACTTCAGCGGCAATCTCATCCCACATCACCATGCCATGGCGCTGGGCGTTGGATTTGGTTACCACGGTCAGCAGTTTACGTGGCCGAGACTGCGCCAGTCTGAAGGCATAGCGCATAATGCGCGTTACCCCAACACGGGTAAAGATTGCCACTTCGGTACCGACTTCTTCAGGTAAACCACGGTGCGCACGGCCGCCGTTACCAGAATATTCACCTTCAGAGTTTTCACGCACGATGACCCAGTCAAGATCGCCCGGCCCGCGGTTGCGCAGCGGTGAAGTGACGCCCGGCAGAATTTTGGTGGGTCGCACATTGGCGTACTGGTCAAAGCCCTGGCAAATAGGCAGCCGCAGGCCCCAGAGTGTGATGTGGTCAGGGACATCCGGTGCCCCCACCGCGCCGAAGTAAATGGCATCGAATGCTTTCAGCATGTTCAGTCCTTCTTCCGGCATCATCACGCCATGTTTTTTGTAATAGTCTGACCCCCAGTCAAAGGTCTCTATATCAAATTTCAGTTGCGGATCGTGGCGCGTCAGCGCGTGCAAGACTTCAATACCTGCCGAAATGACTTCCGGTCCGATACCGTCCGCAGGGATGGCAGCAATTTTGTAGTGACGCATCGTTACTTCTCCAGTTAATGAGTATGAGGATGTGGAAGCTCTGCCGTCGGCGATTTGTTCGCTCTGGCAGAAAGAATCACGACCACGAGGGCCGAGAGCGCCAGCAATCCGGCGACAAAATACAGGCCCCAGCTGTAGCTACCGGTTTGCTCGCGGATCACGCCAATCATCATCGGGCCGACGAAACCGCCGAGGTTGCCGATGGAGTTGATAGCGGCAATGCCAGCGGCCGCAGCCGGGCCGCTGAGGAACAGGGTTGGCATGCTCCACAGAGGGGGTTTTGATGCGCTAATCCCCACAGTGACCAGCGTTAAGGCAAGCATCACGGTAAACAATGTGCTGACGTTACCGGCGTATATCAGTCCGGCCGCCGCCAGCAGGCAGGCGCCAATGACGTGCCAGCTGCGCTCTTTGGTTCGATCGGAATGACGCGCCCAGAGGATCATGGCGATGACGCCGATCACCGCCGGAAAAGCGTTCAGGAAACCAATCTCCAGCGAGGAAGCACCGAAACTGCGAATAATTTGCGGGGACCAGATGCCAAGCGTATACAGCCCGGCGGAGGTACCGAAATAGACCAGCGCCAGCGCCAGGACGCGTATATCCGCCAGTCCCCGCCATGCGCTGGAATGGCTCTGTTTTGCCGCCCGCGCCCGCTCCTCGGCATGCATGGTGTTTTCCAGCCAGGCACGCTCTTGATCAGTCAGCCATTTGGCCTTGGCCGGACGATCCGTCAGGAAGAACAGAACCACAACACCGAGCACCAGCGCCGGCAAAGCTTCCAGTACAAACATCCACTGCCAGCCGGCGTAGCCAAGGAAGCCATGCATCTCCAGCAGTGCGGCCGAAACCGGCGATCCCAGTGCTGTCGACAGGGGAGCTGCGGCCATAAAGATGGCAGTGACCTGCGCACGCCTGGCGGCAGGAAACCAGTAGCTGAGATAGAGAATGATACCCGGGAAGAAACCGGCTTCCGCCACGCCGAGCAGAAAACGCAGAATGTAGAAGCTCGTCGTGCCCTGCACAAAAGCCATGCAGCCAGAGACGAATCCCCAGGTAATCATGACGCGGGCGATCCAGATGCGGGCGCCCACTTTATGAAGAATTAAGTTTGACGGTACCTCAAACAGAAAATAACCCAGGAAGAAAATGCCAGCGCCCAGACCAAAAACGGTGGGTGAAAATCCCAGATCCTGATTCATGGTCAGGGCGGCAAAGCCAATGTTGACGCGGTCCAGGAAGGCAATGAAGTACAGCAGCATGATAAAAGGAATAATGCGCAGGGTAACCTTACGCATCACCTTCTTTTCGAGGTCGTTTTTCATGACGGGATGCTCCATAGTGATGTAGGGTTGTTATCGTTTTGTAATAATCCCAGTATGAAGTTTTGAACCGCTTTATCATCGGCACGGCTTTATATAAATAATTTGTATAATCAGGTTTTGGTGAAAAAATGGATATAAATCAGCTACGTTGCTTTGTGGTATTAGGTGATGAGCTTCACTTTGGCCGGGCTGCCCGTAAACTCGAAATGATGCCTGCGTCACTGAGTCGCTTTATTAAGCTACTGGAAGATGATTTGGGGATCAGGCTACTGAATCGATCGACCCGCAACGTGTCGCTAACACCTGAAGGCGCCGCCTTTTTAAATGAGGCCAAAACGGTCATTGCTGATTTCGATGCGCTACGGCAGCGATTCCGGAAAAATAGCCTGTTGCAGAAAAGAACGTTGCGGATCGGGGCTATCGACAGCGCAGCCAAAGGATTACTTCCTGAATTGCTTAATCTTTTCGTCAGGCGTTTTCCTGAAGCAGATATTCATCTTACAGAAGATAAATCTCACAAACTTATCCCCCGACTCATTTCAGGGTGGCTGGATGTGGTTTTTGTGCGCCCGCCGGAACACATTGATGCCATGCTGACAACGCGATTTATCGCCAATGAAACTTGCGTGCTCGCCGTGCCCACTAACCACCGGCTGGTCAGTTATGATGAAGTCAGTATCGATGACTTTCGGTACGAGCCTGTTATCTTGCCGGAAAGACGCACCCGGCGTCACAGCCATGACCTGACAATGAATATTTTCAAGGAAGGTGGCAGCATGCCTGTTATCGCGCAGTATGCTGAAGAGAAGCAGACTATCCTGAGTTTTGTTGCCGCAGGACTCGGCATTGCTCTGGTGCCTGCGTCCTATAAAGACATGAATGCGGACGGCGTGAAATACCTTGCGCTCACGCCCAAAAAACATATCGAAGGCCTTCCCCTCAGCGCGATGTGGCATCAGGGAAATAACAATATCTATGTACGATCCCTGCTGGAGATACTTTCCGACAACATCGACGAGCTGACCCGTGATTTGTGACGAACAAGATGATTGTTGCGCCAGGGCGGCAGCACGCGAGAATTTAGCTCGGTTGCTGCAAACTGTCGGCGTATTTGCGCGTTAAGCGAAACAGCGCCTGCACTTCATCTTCCGGCCACTGCGCCAGCACCTGATTCATTAACCGCCGCCGCGCTGCCGCAATACTGTCGATCATCTGTTGTCCGCTGGCGCTAAGCGTCACTTCACTGATCCGTCGGTCATGACGGTTAGGTTGCTTACAGGCGAGTCCCTGGGCTTCCAGTTTTTTCACCTGGCGGCTGACGGTGGTGTAATCGCGCCCTAAATGATCCGCCAGCTCAACCACCCCTACCGGGCCATGGCGCCCTACCGCCACCAGCAGCGGAAACAGCATCTGTTCCAGCTGGACGCCGGCCGCCTGGAGGATCTGCTCGTCGCGCAGCGGCTGGTTCATCACGCTGATGATATCCAGTAGCGCGCCGTGAAAATCGGTAATGTCGTAGTCATTATGTGCATCTTGCATATATTAATTTTCCGCGTATAGTGCTGTAAAACAATATGTGTATTTTACACATAATTCCCGACAGGAGATAATTTATGAAAGCAGCCGTGGTTTTTGACCTCGCAGAAGGCCCGGTTTGGGCCGATTTTATCGACCCGCAGCCCGCGCCCGGCCAGACGATCATTGACGTCCGCGCCGCCGCGCTGAGCCATGTGGTTAAGGCCCGCGCATCCGGACGCCATTACAGCTTCGACGGCAATCTGCCCTTTGTGCCCGGTATCGATGGCGTCGGCACCACACCTCAGGGCCAGCGCGTCTATTTCGCCTTCCCCACCGCCCCCTTCGGCAGTATGGCGCAGCAGGCGCCGGTTGCCCTGCAGAGTTGCCTGCCGGTGCCGGATGCGCTCGATGATGTTAGCGCCGCGGCGATGGCCAATCCCGGCATGTCCGCGTGGGCGTCTCTGGTGACTCGCGCCCAGATCCAGGCCGGTGAAACGGTGCTGATTAACGGCGCCACCGGCAGCGCCGGTCAGTTGGCGGTGCAGATTGCCCGCTATCTGGGAGCGAAAAGAATCATTGCAACCGGACGGAATGCGCAGACGCTGGCGGCGCTGGACGCCGATGAGTGTATTCACTTAACCGCTGATGATAAAACCTTGAGCGGGCAATTTTCAGCGACCAGCGCTGCGCAGATTGACGTGGTCATCGATTACCTGTGGGGACACAGCGCGGAAGTGTTATTGCCGGCCCTGGCGAAATATACCCCAGCCGGCAGACCGGTGCGCTATGTGCAGGTGGGGTCCCTGGCTGGCGCCGATATCGCGTTAAATGGCGCAGTTCTGCGTTCCGCACCGCTCGTGCTGATGGGCAGCGGTATCGGTAGCCTGTCGATGCCGCAGCTGCTGGCGGCGACGGGTGAAATGCTGCAGGCGGCGGTGCCGGGTAAATTCACCATCGCCACCACCCCGCGGCCGCTGCAGGAGATCGCGGCGGCCTGGCCGCGGGACGACAGTCAGAAGCGTACGGTTTTCACCCTCGGATAAAAAATCGCTTCCGCACAAAAGATGGGGTTGATATCTTAAATGAGAAATATTATCTTTCTCATTACTGAATAGTTGAGTAAATAACTCAGGTATTCAGTACGACATTGCTCACATTGCTTCCAGTATTTTTGCCCGCACTTGTGCGGGCTTTTTTTTACTGGCGACACACCTCACGCACCTGTTGCCGCAGCCAGCAGTGGCCCGGCGCTTGCTCCAGACGACATACGGCGCGGCATTGTTCTCCGTCACGCGGCGGGAGAACGCTCGCTGGTCGTCCCCCCAATAACGCGGTCGCGGAACAGTGCCTGCAGAGGGATCGGTGGGCCGCTATTTTTCATTACACCAATTTCCAGAACGGCGTTCTCCTCGCGCAGAAGGAGGGCATCTTTTATGCCAAAAACCACGAAGCGCCGGGTTAGCCCTGGCGCCTGTCACCTCGCGGAGCGGCCTGTCACCGGCCTCTTCCAGCCGCTCTTTTGCTTCATCCCCGCCCTTTTCGTTCAAAATTTATGAACTATGTAAATCGCGATGAAGAAATATGTTTAAACGTCAACATTTCTATGTAAATATTAAGGTGAATGATAACTATTCTTTTTATCATTTATAGAATCACACCGGGTCAGCGCAAGCCAGACGACGAAAAACGTCGCTTTTGCGCGGTGTGGTATGTGCTCATAACAAAAAATAAGCCTGCATTTATCATGGAAAAAAACGCTTCTCTGCCGTTTGGCAGTTTCAACTCATTGGCATTGTTTACGGGTCTGTGTCTGGGGGCCTCACCGGCAACGGGCATCGCAGCGGAAAAATCAGTCAAAAATAGTGAAGAGACGCTGGTGGTGGAAGCCACTCCGCCCTCACTCTACTCTCCCGGCGCCTCCGCCGATCCCAAGTTCAATAAACCGCTGGTCGATACCACCCGCACCATCACCGTGATCCCGGAACAGGTGATTAAAGATCAGGGCGTCACCAACCTGACTGACGCCCTCAAAAACGTCCCCGGCGTCGGGGCGTTTTATGCCGGCGAGAATGGCAGTTCAACCACCGGGGATGCCATCTACATGCGCGGCGTGGATACCTCTAACAGCATCTATGTGGACGGCATCCGCGACATCGGCAGTGTGACGCGCGATACCTTCAATACCCAGCAGGTGGAAGTCATCAAAGGACCCGCCGGCACGGACTATGGCCGCAGCGCGCCCTCAGGATCGATCAATATGATCAGCAAGCAGCCGCGCCTTGACTCCGGGATCGACGGTTCGGCCAGCATCGGCAGCGCCTGGTCGCGTCGGGGAACGCTCGACCTGAACCAGGCGTTTAGCGACAGCGCCGCGTTCCGTCTGAACCTGATGGGGGAAAAAACTCATGACGCCGGTCGGGACCGCATTGAAAACGAACGCTATGGCATCGCGCCATCGCTGGCCTTCGGCCTCGATACCCCAACTCGTCTGTATCTGAACTATCTGCACGTCCGGCAGAACAACACCCCGGATGGCGGCATCCCCACCGTCGGCCTGCCGGGCTATTCGGCACCTTCGCCGAAATATGCCGCGCTCAATTCCGCCGGGAAGGTGGATACCAACAATTTCTATGGCACCGACTCCGATTATGATAAATCCACCACCGACAGCGGCACCCTGCGCTTCGAACACGATCTGACGGACAATACCACCGTGCGCAATACCACCCGCTGGTCGCGGGTGAAACAGGAGTATCTTTTGACCGCGGTGATGGGCGGCGCGAGCAATATCACCGCCCCCGATATCAATGACGTCAACACCTGGAGCTGGTCGCGTCTGGTTAATACCAAAGATGTCAGCAACCGCATTCTGACCAACCAGACCAATATCACCTCGACCTTCAATACCGGCTCGATAGGCCATGACGTCAGCGCCGGCGTGGAGTTTACCCGGGAAAACCAGACCAACTATGGCGTTAACGCCATGACCGCGCCGGCGGTGAATCTCTACCATCCGGTGAGCAACCTGTCGATTGGCGGGCTGGACAGAAACGGAGCGAATGCCAACGGCCAGACTGATACCTTCGGGATTTATGCCTTCGATACGCTGACGCTGACCGAACGGTTTGAGGTCAACGGTGGGCTACGTCTCGACAATTATCATACTAAATATGACAGCGCCACCGCCTGCGGCGGCAGCGGACGCGGGGCTATCGCCTGCCCGCCCGGCCAGTCGACGGGCAGCCCGGTCACCACCGTGGATACCGCCAAATCCGGCAATCTGGTTAACTGGAAAGCCGGGGCACTGTACCGCTTAACCGAGCAGGGCAATGTCTACGTCAACTACGCCATCTCACAGCAGCCGCCGGGGGGCAGCAGTTTCGCCCTGGCCGCCAGCGGTAGCGGCAACAGCGCCAACCGAACCGACTTTAAGCCGCAGAAGGCGAAATCCAGCGAGCTGGGCACTAAGTGGCAAATCTTCGACAACCGTCTGCTGCTCAGCGCGGCGTTATTCCGTACCGATATTGAAAACGAAGTGGCCGCCAACGATGACGGAACCTGGTCGCAGTACGGCAAAAAGCGCGTGGAGGGGTATGAACTCTCCGCAACCGGAAACCTGACCCCGGACTGGACGATCATCGCCGGCTACACGCAGCAGCATGCGACAGTGACGGAGGGACAGAACGTAGCGCAGGATGGATCTTCCGCCCTGGCCTACACCCCGAAACATGCCTTTACGCTGTGGACGCAGTATCAGGCCACCAGCGATCTGTCCGTCGGCGGCGGTGTGCGCTATGTCGGAAGCCTGCGCCGGGGCAGCGATGGCGCGGTCGGTACCCCGGATCACACCGAGGGCTACTGGGTCGCCGACGCCAAACTGGGCTATCGGGTCAACAGCAACCTCGATCTGCAGCTCAATATGTACAACCTGTTTGATACCGATTACGTGGCCTCCATCAACAAGAGCGGCTATCGCTATCATCCGGGCGAACCCCGTACCTTTATGCTGACGGCGAACGTCCACTTCTGAGTCTGTGCGTGGGGCCGTTGCGCCCCACCTTTTAGAGAGAACACCGCGATGATGTATCACATTCCTGACGTGCTATCGGCAGACCAGGTGGCGGAATTTACCCGGCAGCTGGCGCAGGCCGAGTGGGTCGACGGACGGGTTACGGTGGGCAGCCAGGGGGCGGCCGTCAAACAGAACCAGCAGATCGATACCCGTACGCCGCTGTATGCCCGCCTGCAAGCCGCCGTGCTCGACGCGCTGCGCGGCCACCCGCAGTTTTTTTCCGCCGCGCTGCCGCGGACGATTTCCGCACCGTTGTTTAACCGCTATGGGCCAGGGGAGACCTACGGTTTTCATGTCGATGGCGCCGTTCGCCAGAACGGCGAGGCGGGCTGGATGCGCACTGACCTGTCAGCGACGCTGTTTCTTTGCGAGCCGGAGAGCTATGAGGGCGGTGAACTGGTGATTGAAGACACCTATGGCCAGCACCGGGTGAAGCTCCCGGCCGGGCATCTGGTGCTCTATCCCGCCAGCAGCCTGCACTGCGTCACCCCGGTTACCCGCGGCGTACGTCAGGCCTCTTTCCTGTGGATCCAGTCGATGGTCCGCGACGATAAGCAGCGCGCGATGCTTTACGACCTGGACCGCACCATCCAGTCTCTGAAGGCCCGCTTTGGCGACGGAGAAGAGGTCCTCTCCCTGCTCAACATGTATCACAACCTACTGCGCCAGTGGACGGAAGTGTGATCCGCTATCGATGGCGAAGGCTTGCGGCAGACAGGTGTGACGTGACAATGAACTGGCCATCCGTTGGCCAGTTTTCAGCAGGATTTAAAATCGATAACCCGCGGAGAACATAAACACCCACGGATCCAGACGGGTGCTGACTTTCTGGTCCACGCCGCCGGCTTTGAATTTCACATCGGTATCGATATCCATGTACCACACCGACATATTCAGCAGCCAGTCACGGTTAATCAGATAATCGAGGCCGACCTGCCCTGCCGCGCCCCAGGAGTCCTTCAGGCTCAGATCGGAAAGCCCGGCCGCCTTGCCGGTATCGTTAAAGTCTTCATTAAAGAAGGTGGTGTAGTTAATACCCGCCCCCACGTACGGGCGCACCTTGCTTTGCGCATCGCCAAAGTACCACTGCGCCATCAGGGTGGGTGGCAACTGATGGACGGTGGCGATAGTCCCGGTTGGCCCGGTGCCGACCTTATGGCGGAACGGCGTTGCCGCCAGCAGCTCCACGCCGATGTTATCGGTGGCCATATAGGTAAAGGTTAAACCCAGTTGGGTGTTGTTACTGACGTTGAAACTGCCAAGGCTGCCTAACACATTGTCAGAGCCCTCCGTCGGTCGGACGGTGGCGGTCCCGGCACGAATGAAAAATTCACCCGCTTCATGCGCCCAGACGCTGCCGGTGGAAAGCGTGCTAAGAATTAATGCCGCCGCTGCTAACTTCTTCATATCCACTTCCTCATTATGGTTTTTCAGCGCGGCCAAATATACCTATAACGAGTTACGTTTGATCTGTTTTAGATCACACTAAAACCTTAGATTTAACATTTATTGATCCAGATTAATTTTTGCTACCGATCGAAACACCCTGAATCCTTCTCACATCAATTTTCACTTTCCGCGAAAAAAATATTTCTCCCCCTCTTGCCGCCGCAAAAGCGGCTGGATAAGTTAACTGCCGACATTCTGTGTTGATGCGTTTTTTTCAGGTGTAATTATGAGTGAAATCAACCCGTGCATGACGTGCGGTGCCTGTTGTGCGTATTTTCGTGTCTCTTTCTACTGGGCGGAAGCCGACGACGCGGGTGGCCTGGTGCCTTCCGCGCTGACCGAGCCGCTGACCCCTTTCCTGCGCTGCATGAGCGGCACCAACCAGCGCCAGAGCCGCTGCGCGGCGCTGTCAGGCGACATCGGTGACGCCGTCCACTGCACTATTTATGAAAACCGTCCCTCACCGTGCCGCGAATTCGCCATGTCCGGTGAGAATGGTGAGGAAAATGACGCCTGCAACCGGGCGCGGGCGCGCTATGGCCTACCGCCATTGCGGCCTCTTTACAAAGATATACCTGCCCTGAATGGTGCAGAGAGTGCTACGAGGGAACGATTTGCGGTACAATCGCCGGCTAGTTAACACCTGCGACACTCAAGGAGAATGCATGTCTATCACGGCGAAGTCCGTCTACCGTGACACCGGGAATTTTTTTCGTAATCAGTTCATTACCATTTTGCTGATTGCGCTGTTGTGCGCGTTTATTACGGTAGTACTTGGCCATGCCTTTTCACCCAGTGACGAGCAGCTGTCGATACTCAGCGAAGGCGATAACCTCGCCGGTAGCGCCGGGCTGTTTGAGCTGGTGCAGAACATGACGCCGGAGCAGCAGCAGGTTCTGCTGCGCGCCTCGGCGGCATCAACCTTCTCGGGTCTGGTGGGCAATGCGATCCTCGCCGGCGGCGTTCTGCTGCTGATCCAGCTGGTCTCCGCCGGTCATCGCGTTAGCGCCCTGCGTGCCATCGGCGCCTCAGCCCCGGTGCTGCCGAAGCTGCTGCTGTTGATCCTCTTCACTACCTTCCTGGTGCAGATGGGGATGATGCTGGTCCTGGTGCCCGGCGTGCTGCTGGCCATCGTGCTGGCCTTTGCGCCGATCATGCTGGTGCAGGACAAAATGGGTATCCTCAGCGCCATGCGCAGCAGCATGCGTCTGGCGTGGGCCAATCTGCGGCTGGTGGCGCCGGCTATCATTGGCTGGCTGGTGGCAAAAACCCTGCTGTTACTGTTCGCTTCCAGCTTTGCTGTCCTGACGCCAAACGTCGGCGCGGTGGTCATCAATACCATCAGCAACCTGATATCCGCCCTGTTGCTGATCTATTTATTCCGCGTGTATATGCTTATCCGCAACTAATCTTAACCAGGATCGGGGTCTTCCCCGGTCCGTCCTGAAAGACGGGATCGATGTATGAAGCAGTTTCTGGATTTTTTACCGCTGGTGGTCTTCTTTGCCTTCTATAAGCTTTACGATATCTACGCCGCCACCACCGCGCTGATCGTCGCGACCGCTATCGTGCTGATCTACAGCTGGGTACGCTACCGTAAAGTCGAAAAAATGGCGCTGATCACCTTTGTGCTGGTGGCCGTCTTCGGCGGGTTAACTCTCTTCTTCCACAATGATGAGTTTATTAAATGGAAGGTGACGGTGATCTATGCCCTGTTCGCTGGCGCGCTGCTGTTCAGCCAGTGGGTGATGAAAAAGCCGTTGATCCAGCGCATGCTGGGCAAAGAGCTGGCCCTGCCGCAGCAGGTCTGGTCGCGGCTTAACCTGGCCTGGGCGGTGTTCTTTATCCTTTGCGGGCTGGCCAATATCTATATCGCCTTCTGGCTGCCGCAGAATATCTGGGTGAACTTCAAGGTCTTTGGCTTAACCGCCCTCACGCTGGTCTTTACCCTGCTGAGCGGGATCTACATCTACCGCCATATGCCGCAGGACGACCACCACTAACTCCCCGGCAGCTTGCGCCCGCCTCTGCGGGCGCTTTCCCCTATTCTCTCCGCCCCGTTTTCATAGTAGCATCCCGCTGATCGTCTTTGACCACAACAGAGTAGAGCATGACAACTACAGATCTTGCCCCGAAGGGCGAAATGGTTTTACGCACCCTGGCGATGCCGGCGGATACCAATGCCAACGGGGATATTTTTGGCGGCTGGCTGATGTCGCAGATGGATATCGGGGGCGCCATCATGGCCAAAGAGATCGCTCAGGGTCGCGTGGTGACCGTGCGCGTGGATGGGATGACCTTTTTACGCCCGGTCACCGTCGGCGACGTGGTGTGCTGCTACGCCCGCTGCGTGAAGCGCGGCAACACCTCGGTGACGATTAACATCGAAGTGTGGGTGAAAAAAGTCTCTTCTGAACCGATTGGCCAGCGCTATAAGGCGACGGAAGCGCTGTTTATCTACGTTGCCGTCGATAATCAGGGTAAACCGCGGGCTCTGCCGGCAGAATAATATGGTGCCCGGCTAACCGGGCACCTGGCTTACAGAAAGCCCAGCAGCGAGAAGAAGAAGTAGCCGATAATAATCACGATCACCGGCAGCACATACAGCGGGAAATATTGCACCAGGATGGTATGGCGCGGTACCACGATCCGCTCAGCGAGCTGCTCACGGGATAACCCTTCTGCGCCTTTGGCCTGCTCGAGGATCAGCTGATCCTCAATCCCCTCGCGAAGAAATTTCGCCTGCCTCGCCATCCGCGCGCCGGAGGCCTGCAGCGCCATGCCGACAAAAACCAGAATGAAGATGATCCAGAAGCCGATGTTCAGGCTGTGGTGGAAATCCGGCAGCGGCGAGTTGTACCAGAAAAAGTTCAGGAACGGCGTGTTAAAGCGCATCATCTCAATCATGACATGCGCAAAATCCATCATTACCGCGTCAATGCCGGGTTTCTTTTCACTGTGCTCATACATAAATTTGAGGACAGAAATCAGCGTCGACAGCACGGCGGGAATAAAGATGACCCATCCCAAAATGCGTTTGATAACCGCTATGCGTCCAGCTTGTTGGTACGTCATGAGTTCCCCTTGTTAAAGACGCGTTGGTGATTCGCCTGCCGCCTGTTGCGTGGCGCAGGCGCTCCTCGCTGACCCGAATGTGTCGGGTATAAGTCTATCTTCCACGGCGAATTTCGCCCAATAACGCGCGGTATGATATACCATGAATGCCGATTCGTTTATCTGATTACGCAACAGGAGAAGGACATATGTCAGCGAAGCGCCGCATTGAGGCCGCGATTTTTGATATGGACGGGTTGCTGATTGACTCTGAGCCGCTCTGGGATCAGGCGGAGGTCGAGGTCATGGAAAGCCTGGGGGTGGATACCCGCCGCCGCGATGAACTGCCCGACCTGCTTGGTCTGCGAATCGACCTTGTGGTGGATCTGTGGTATGCCCAGCAGCCGTGGCACGGCGTCGATCGCGCAGAAGCCACCGCGCGCATTATCCGCCGGGCCATCGAGCTGGTGGAAGCCTCACGCCCGCTGCTACCGGGCGTACGCGAGGCGGTGGCCCTGTGTAAAGCTCAGGGCTTAAAGGTGGGGCTGGCCTCGGCCTCGCCGCTGGTGATGCTGGAGAAAGTGCTCAACATGTTCGAACTGCGCGACCAGTTTGATGCGCTCGCCTCCGCGGAACATCTGCCCTGGAGCAAACCGCACCCGCAGGTATACCTCAACTGCGCCGCTGCCCTGGGAGTCGACCCGCAGCGCTGCGTCGCGCTGGAGGATTCGGTCAACGGCATGATCGCCAGCAAAGCCGCGCGCATGCGCGCTATCGTGGTACCGGAAGCGGAGAACAGCCGCGACCCGCGCTTCGTGCTGGCGGACGTCAAGCTCCCGTCATTGCAGGCCCTGACTGCCGAAGCCCTGCTCGGGTAAGGACGCTGGCGGGTGACGCGATCGCTGTCACGCCGCCGGCAATAAAATCAAAACGTCGTTTCATTTTTATTGTAATTTTGTTTTCCTGCCTCTATGCTGGTCACAGGTGGCGTCATCGTACGCCTGAAGATCAGCTGACAGAGGTGAATATGGTACTGAACGCCTTCGACCTGACGGGTAAGGTCGCCATCGTGACCGGTTGCGATACCGGACTGGGACAGGGAATGACGCTGGGCCTGGCGCAGGCCGGGTGCGATATCGTCGGCATCAACCGTAAAATTCCCCATGACACGGCAGCACAGGTTCAGGCGCTGGGTCGCCGCTTTCATGCCATTCAGGCGGATCTCAGCCGTCAGGATGAGATGAGCGTGCTGGTCGACCAGGCGGTGGCGGCGATGGGTCGGGTCGATATTCTGGTCAATAACGCCGGGATTATCCGCCGCCATGATGCCCTGACCTTCACGGAAAGCGACTGGGACGCGGTGATCGATCTGAATCTCAAAGCGGTTTTCTTTCTCAGCCAGGCGGTCGCCAGGCAGTTCATTCGCCAGGGCGATGGCGGCAAAATCATTAACATCGCCTCGATGCTCTCGTTTCAGGGCGGGATCCGCGTCCCCTCCTACACCGCCTCGAAAAGCGGCGTGCTGGGTTTGACCCGCCTGCTGGCCAACGAATGGGCCGGACAGCGCATCAACGTCAACGCCATTGCGCCGGGATATATGGCCACCAATAACACCCAGGCGCTGCGTGAAGATGAAGAACGTAACCAGGCGATCCTCGATCGCATTCCCGCCGGTCGCTGGGGAGAACCCAAAGACCTGCAGGGGCCGGTGGTGTTTCTCGCCTCGGCTGCCGCCGACTATATTAACGGCTATACGCTGGCCGTTGATGGCGGATGGCTGGCGCGCTGAGAATTTGTGACAAAGAGTTACACCGTCACCTCTTCCGTACACTGTATAAAAACCCTATACTGTATGAATCGACAGTTTAGGGTGTGTTATCATGACGGCGGAAGGCCATCTCTTCTTTTCAATCGCCTGCGCAGTATTTGCCAAAAACGCAGAGTTAACGCCGGTGCTGGCGCAGGGCGACTGGTGGCATATTGTGCCCTCTGCGGTATTGACCTGCCTGCTGCCGGATATCGATCACCCTAAGTCATTTCTCGGCCAACGGCTGAGCTGGATCTCAAAGCCCGTGGCGCGGGCCTTTGGCCACCGCGGCTTCACCCACAGCCTGCTGGCCGTCTTTGGCGCGCTGACGCTATTCTACCTCAAGGTGCCTGACAGCTGGATTGTCCCGGCGGACGCCCTCCAGGGCCTGGTGCTGGGCTATCTCAGCCACATCCTCGCCGATATGCTCACCCCCGCCGGGGTGCCGTTGCTGTGGCCCTGCCGCTGGCGCTTCCGGCTGCCGATCCTCGCGCCGCGCAAGGGTAACCAACTGGAGCGCGCTTTATGCATGGCGCTGTTCGTCTATGCCGTCTGGATGCCGCAGACGCTGGCGGACAACAGCGCAATACGCTGGTCTTCCGGGGTGATCAATTCCCTGCAAATCACCTTCAATCGCTTTATTAGTCACCAGAGTGGCCGATAAACCGTCGGAAAACACCATTTGGTTATAACCCATTCCATTTGAATATAAGTCCTTGATAACGCCTTCTGCTAACCTTGCCGTCATAAGAGCTGGTTATCCACCAGCCCAGGTTATAAAAATATCAGGAGAACGGGGATGAACTTTCCATTAATAGCGAACGTAGTCGTGTTCGCCGTATTACTGTTTGCGCTGGGGCAAACTCGCCATAAACAGTGGAGCCTGGCCAGGAAAGTGCTGGTTGGTCTGGCCATTGGTGTGGTCTTTGGGCTGGCGCTGCAGCTGATCTACGGGTCTGACAGCCAGGTGCTGAAGGATTCCATCCAGTGGTTCAATATCGTCGGTAATGGCTATGTCCAGCTGCTGCAAATGATTGTGATGCCGCTGGTCTTCGCCTCGATCCTGAGCGCGGTGGCCCGGCTGCATAATGCCTCTCAGCTGGGAAAAATCAGCTTCCTGAGCATCGGCACTCTGCTGTTCACCACGCTTATCGCTGCGCTGGTTGGCGTGCTGGTGACCAATATGTTCGGCCTCACCGCCGAGGGTCTGGTCCAGGGCAGCGCAGAAACCGCCCGTCTGAACGCCATCCAGAGCAACTATGTGGGGAAAGTGGCCGATCTCAGCGTACCGCAGCTGATCCTTTCCTTTGTGCCGAAGAACCCGTTTGCTGACCTGACCGGGGCTAACCCGACCTCCATCATCAGTATCGTCATTTTCTCGGCATTCCTCGGCGTGGCAGCGCTTAAGCTGCTGAAAGAGGATGTGGAAAAAGGCCAGCGCGTGCTGACGGCCATCGATACCCTGCAGGGCTGGGTGATGAAGCTGGTTCGTCTGGTGATGCAGCTGACCCCTTACGGCGTACTGGCCCTGATGACCAAAGTGGTTGCCGGGTCGAATCTGCAGGACATCATCAAACTTGGCGGCTTCGTGGTAGCTTCGTACATTGCGCTGGGCATTATGTTTGTCGTCCACGGCCTGCTGCTGGCGATTAACGGCATCAGCCCGCTGAAGTACTTCCGTAAAGTCTGGCCGGTGATCACCTTCGCCTTCACCAGCCGCTCCAGCGCCGCGTCGATTCCGCTGAACGTGGAAGCGCAGACCCGACGCCTGGGCGTACCGGAGTCGATTGCCAGCTTCTCCGCCTCCTTTGGCGCCACCATCGGCCAGAACGGCTGCGCCGGTATCTACCCGGCCATGCTGGCAGTCATGGTCGCGCCGACCGTGGGCATTAACCCGCTGGATCCGATGTGGATTGCCACCCTCGTGGGCATCGTCACCGTCAGCTCGGCGGGCGTCGCCGGGGTGGGCGGCGGGGCCACCTTCGCCGCGCTAATCGTTCTGCCGGCGATGGGCCTGCCGGTGACCCTGGTAGCGCTGCTGATCTCCGTCGAACCGCTGATCGACATGGGGCGTACCGCGCTGAACGTTAACGGCTCAATGACCGCCGGGACCCTGACCAGCCAGTGGCTGCGCCAGACCGACAAGTCGATTTTCGATAGCGAAGAAGAGGCCGAACTGGCGCATCGCTAAACGGTAAGCACAAAAAAACCGCTGATTATCAGCGGTTTTTTTATTTCTGCAGCAGACTCAGGCTTCAATCTCACCTTCCTGACGCACCTGGTTAGCCCAGCGCTGGGCCGACTCCGGCACGCTGAACGCTGGCGAGCGGCGAAAATGCTCCCCCATCAGCAGAAAGGCGACATACTTCCCGCGCAAAATCCAGACATCGCGAAAATGGTCCATTTTCACGGCATGTTCCGGAGGCGCAGGCTCCACGCGCGGCACGTAGCTAATGACAGGGCGATTTTGTTGGCGCAATGGTTTCATAACAAATGGATTCACTAAACAGAGCGGGAAACAGAAACCTTTATCATAGCCGATTGTGGGCCCGTTCGTCGCCCCCCTGCCGCCGATGCGCATTTTAGGATAACTCCCTGCCCCTGCGCCGAGCGCAGGCAGCGTAATGTTCTATAGTTAGAAGGGTTTTGGTTTATCAACGACCACTTTTAGCAATGAAAGCAGGAGACGAGTAATGTCTGATAAGCACCCAAACCCTCACCACCAGCAGGCACCGGTCCACGACAGCGAGGAAGCGAAACCGGGGCTCGACTCGCTGGCGCCGGATGACCAGGAGTGGCGCCCCACGCCGAAACCCACCGCCCCGGGCGCTGAACCGACCGCCCCTGGCAGCCTGAAAGCGCCTGATACCCACAGCAGTAAACTCGACGCCCTGGAGCCGCAGCGTAAAGGCGGAGAAGACTATCCGCTGACCACCAACCAGGGCGTGCGCATTGCCGACGATCAGAATTCGCTGCGCGCCGGCGCCCGCGGCCCAACGCTGCTGGAAGATTTTATTCTGCGGGAGAAGATCACCCACTTCGACCATGAGCGAATTCCGGAGCGTATCGTTCATGCCCGCGGCTCTGCCGCCCACGGTTACTTCCAGCCCTACAAAAGCCTGACAGCGTTGACCAAAGCCGATTTTCTCTCGGCAGCCGATAAGATCACCCCGGTCTTTGTGCGCTTCTCCACCGTGCAGGGCGGCGCGGGGTCGGCGGACACCGTCCGCGATATTCGCGGCTTCGCTACCAAGTTTTACACTGACGAAGGGATTTTTGACCTGGTCGGCAACAACACACCGGTCTTCTTCATCCAGGACGCGATAAAGTTCCCCGATTTTGTCCACGCCGTGAAGCCTGAGCCCCATTGGGCCATCCCGCAGGGACAGAGCGCCCACGATACTTTCTGGGACTATGTCTCCCTGCAACCGGAAACGCTGCACAATGTGATGTGGGCGATGTCGGATCGCGGCATCCCGCGCAGCTATCGCACCATGGAAGGCTTTGGGATCCACACTTTCCGTCTGATCAACGCCGAGGGCAAAGCCACCTTCGTTCGCTTCCACTGGAAACCCGTCGCCGGCAAGGCTTCGCTGGTGTGGGATGAAGCGCAGAAACTGACCGGTCGCGACCCGGATTTTCATCGCCGCGACCTGTGGGAGGCCATCGAAGCCGGGGACTACCCGGAATTTGAGCTTGGTCTGCAGCTCATCCCCGAGGAGAACGAGTTTGATTTTGACTTCGATCTGCTCGATCCCACCAAGCTGATCCCCGAGGCGCTGGTGCCGGTCTTACGGGTTGGCAAGATGGTCCTCAACCGCAATCCGGACAACTTCTTTGCCGAAAACGAACAGGCGGCCTTTCATCCCGGGCATATCGTACCGGGCATTGATTTCAGCAATGATCCGCTGCTGCAGGGGCGCCTCTTCTCTTACACCGATACGCAAATTAGCCGCCTGGGTGGGCCGAACTTCCATGAAATCCCCATCAACCGTCCAACCTGCCCGTATCACAATTTCCAGCGCGACGGGATGCACCGGATGGACATTGACACCAATCCGGCCAACTACGAGCCCAACTCCATTAACGACAACTGGCCGCGCGAGACGCCACCAGCGGCCAAACGCGGCGGCTTTGAGTCCCTCGCCGAGCGCGTCGACGGCGAAAAAATCCGCCAGCGCAGCCCTTCGTTCGGCGAATATTACGCCCAGCCGCGTCTGTTCTGGCTGAGCCAGACGCCGATTGAGCAGCAGCATATTATCGATGGTTTCAGCTTCGAACTCAGCAAAGTGGTCCGCACCTGGATCCGCGAGCGGGTGGTCGATCATCTGGCCCACATTGATACTAAGCTGGCGGAAGCGGTCGGGGCGAACTTAGGTATCGAACTGAGCGACGATCAGCGTAACATTACCCTGCCTTCCCCGGTCAACGGCGTGGAGAAAGATCCCAGCCTCAGCCTCTACGCCGACGCCGAAGGGGATGTGAAAGGCCGTGTAGTGGCCGTCCTGCTCAACGAACGCACCTCGGCGCAGGATCTGGTCCATCTCCTGCAGGCGCTGCAGGCCCAGGGCGTGCACAGCAAGCTGCTCTACTCGCGGATGGGCGAAGTCATCGCCGACGATGGCTCTCCCCTGCCGATCGCCGGCACCTTCGCCGGTTCCCCATCGCTGACGGTGGATGCGGTAGTGGTGCCTGGCGGCGACCTCAGCGCCCTGAGCCAGAGCGGCGACGCGCGCTATTACCTGCTGGAAGCCTATAAGCATCTGAAGCCGATCCTGCTGGCAGGGGATGCGCGACAGCTGACGTCCGTTCTGCAGGTCCCAGCCCAGGGTGAAGAGGGGGTCATCGTCACCGATGCTCTCGACACGCCAGCGGCGGACACACTGCTCGCCCTGATGACGGCGCATCGCGTGTGGTCGAGAAGTCCAAAAATCGCCGCTATTCCGGCGTAGTAAAAAGCCCGGCACACGGTGCCGGGCTTGATTCACTTTCCCTTTCCCCCATCGGGCTTACACGTCGCGGTAGGTTCCCAGACGATAACCCCGGTCGGCTACCGCCGCTTTCAGTGCGGCAGACGTCAGCACATCAAGCTCACCCAGCCGCGGGTAGCAGTAGGCGCTGCCCATAATGGTCTGATCGACAAAAGCCGGATGACACATCACCTCCAGGGAACGCTCCCCGCGGGCGATTGAGGCATCCAGCGTCTGCAGAAACAGTTCCTCAGAGACAGCTTCGCCGTAAAACTCGCTGCTGAAGCCTGCGCTGCTGCGCGCCGCCTGTTGATCGAGCCCACTCTGCGCCGCCACCTGGCGGTCAATACGTAACGCGATACCCTTCTCGCGGGCAAAGGCCGCCACGATGGGATAGATCGGGGAGATCATATGCACATGGTGGTGGCTGTCGAGATGCGTCGGCTCATGACCGAAGAGATCGACAAAACGACGGTACTGACACGCCAGCTCGTGGGCGATCTCCTCCAGCGGCAGGCGACCTTCTTCTGCCTGCTGCCAGATCCATTTGCCCAGCCGGCCTTCGCGGGTTAATCCCGGCATGGCCGACAGCGGCTCGCCCAGCGTCAGCACAAAGTGCATGCCGACCGCCAGCTCCGGGGTACTGCGGCTTAGCTGGGCGGCGTGGTCAATGGCCGCGCCGTTGACCAGCGCCGTGGTCGATGTCACCACGCCGTTGCGGCAGGCCTCGATAATGCCGTAGTTCTGCCCTTTACTGAGGCCGAAGTCGTCGGCATTGACGATCAATACGCGTTCCATTGGCCGCTCCTGTTAAGATTTCAGTTTTTCGATAGTCGCCGCAAAGTTCGGCAGCCATTTCTCATGGGCCAGAATCATCTCCCGCGCCAGCTGCTCGGCGTCACGATCGGAATGGATCAGCGGGCTTAAGTTCAGCGCCAGCAGCACGTCATTCAACTCGCCGCTGATCGCCGCCTGGCTGGCCGCCACTTCGAACCCCTTGATGGTGTAGATAAGCCCCAGTACCTTCTCATCGAAATGGGTGATGCGCGGCGTCGGCTTCGCGCCGTCGCGACCTAAGGTGCAGCTCATCTCGACCGCCCAGTCCGCCGGGATATTATCCACGTGGCCATGATGCGGGATATTCACATAGTGCTCAGTCTGCTTGTCGTTATAGATAGCGTTGATCACTTCGCAAGCGGCATCGGAGTAATAGGCGCCGCCGCGCTGCTCCAGCTCCTTCGGCTTAACCTTGAGATCTGGATTTTTATATAGCTCAAACAGCTGTTTCTCCACCTTCTGTACCACCTGAGCGCGCGCGCCGCCCTTATAGTACTCGCCCATCTCAATCGCCAGCATCTCTTTTGGCTTAAAGTAGTAGAGCAGATAGGAGCATGGGATCAGGCGCAGGGAGCGGATCAGCCCCTCGCTAAACGGCAGGTCGAAAATATTTTTCACCGAGTTCGCGGTCAGGCGGCCAGAGGCCACGCCGTCCAGCAGTTCATCGAAGCGCGAGACGCCGTTAACCAGCACGTCGCGGACGAACACCAGATGATTCAGACCGAACAGGTCGATATTCAGCTCATCGCTCGGGCTGAGCTGCAGCACGTCGGTGATGAACATCTTCATGCCGATAGGAATGTTGCACACGCCGATAAAGCGTTTGAAACTGGTGTGGCGATAGACCGCCTCGGTGACCATGCCCGCCGGGTTGGTGAAGTTGATGATCCACGCGTCCGGGCAAATCTCCTGCACATCTTTTACGATATCGAAAATCACCGGGATGGTGCGCAGCCCTTTAAACAGCCCACCCGCCCCGTTGGTCTCCTGGCCCAGGTAGCCGTGGCTCAGCGGAATACGCTCATCTTTTTCACGCGCCTTCAGCTGGCCCACGCGCAGCTGGGTGGTGACAAAATCCGCGCCCTGCAGCGCCGCACGGCGATCCAGCGTTTTATAGACCTTCATCGGCACGCCGGCTTTTTCCACCATCCGCTCGCACAGCGCATGGATAATATCGAGCTTCTCCTGGCCCTCTTCCACATCCACCAGCCACAGTTCAGTGACCGGCAGTTCATGGTAACGTTTCAGAAAGCCTTCCAGTAATTCCGGGGTATAGCTGCTGCCGCCGCCAATAGTGACTACTTTTAATTTCTGGCTCATCTTTTTCTCCCTTGGGCGCTACGCCTGGACGCAGGCCGCTCTCCGTAACAATGCGGACAGTTAATTTGAATGATTTACGGTATAAACCTGGCGGCTAAAACCGCGCGGGTTTAATTAATACTGGTCAAATGTTTGCGATAACTGCTCGGCGTAAACGACGTCAGTTTTTTAAAGGTTTTAATAAACAGGCTCGGGCTACTGTACCCGGATTCATACGCAATATCCGTCACCGAATAGTTGGTAATTTCCAGCTGCTTTTTAGCAAAGTTGATACGGATATCATTAATTATCTGCATCGGCGTTTTACCATAATAGCGCTGGGTCGCCCGGGTTAAATATTCCTGCGTTTTTCCCGAGAGACGAACCATATTCTCGAGCGCGCCCTCACCGAATTTCAGTTTATCGTGCATGGCCTCAACGGTATTTTTTAGCCATTGCGGAATAACATCGGCAACCGGCTCTTCGCGATAGTGGCGTAAACGGTTAATGACATAAAAGGAAACCAGCTCGATAAATTCGTCAAATTCCGTTTCGCGAAAATTGAGTGAGGCGATGACCGACTCAACGTAGCCGAGAAAAGCGCTCTGCACGGCGTAAACCTGGGAGGCCACCAGGCCAAACGGCAGCAGCGGCAGATAATGTTTCTCAAAGAAGCGTCTGCTGATGCCGACGTTAAGGATGCGCGTCGCCCCAAATTCGTAAAAGCTCTGGTGGTGCGAACCCATCGGGATAAAGACGAAATCCCCGCGCTCCAGCAGCACCCGTTTGCCATTGATCTCCTGGTAATAGCGCCCGGTTAATACCACGGTAAATTCGTAGTAATCATGCTGGTGAAGCCCGCTCACGCTTTCCGTTTTGTTATAGATGACCACATGAAAGTTCTTCCCGTTGAACAGCTGTTGTTCTCTGGCGGTACTGATCTCGGTGGTCATCATCCTGGGCTGCCTCATCGTCGCGATGGCCTATTGTACCTTCTCGTGCAGCTCAATCAATTCGGCGACCAGCTCACGGGCCAGCATCGAGGTCATCAGATGGTCCTGAGCATGCACCAGCACCAGGCTGACCTTCATTTTGCCTTCGCCCTCGTCGCTTTCGATAAGCTGGGTCTGCACGCGATGCGCCTCGCTCAGCGCCTGGCGCGACTGCTCCATCATCGCTTTCGCCGCGGCAAAATCGCCCTGCTTCGCCTGCTTCAGCGCGCCATAGGCCAGGCTGCGGGCCTGTCCGGAGTTGATAATCAACCCCATCACCACCTCTTCGAGGTCATTTTCCGGGGTTTCTACCGCGTCGATGTTGTCCAGATCAAACATAATATTTCCCTCATTTATCAGGCGGTACGGGGCACTGCCCGTACCGCGCGGTATCAGAATTTCAGTGCGTTAGCGATGTCTTCTTCGCTCTCTTCCTGCTCGATGACGGTCTGCGCTTTATTCGACAGCACCACAAACGGCAGGTAGACCAGAGTCGCGACGCCAAGGTTGAACAGGGCTACCAGCAGGGCGGCCACGCTGCCGTTACTGTTAAAGAACGCTCCCAGACCGGTCGGCATGGTCCACGGCGCCAGGTTGGTCACCGGTGGGATAATCCCCAGGCTGTAGGCCGCCAGCGTAATGGCCGCCAGAATCGGCTGGACCAGCACGAAGGGGATGAACATCACCGGGTTCATAATGATCGGCAGACCAAACAGAATCGGTTCGTTAATCTGGAAGATGCCTGACGGCAGTGCCAGCTTCGCCACCTGACGATGGTCAGCGCGACGGGAAGCGATAAAGATGGCGATAATCAGACCCAACGTTGCCCCGGAGCCACCCAGCAGGATATAGGAGTCGAGCATCGGCTTGGCCCAGAAGTGGAACTGTTTGCCTGCTTCGATAGCCGCATCAACCGAGCCGTACTGGTTGTACAGCGCGATGTTTTCCAGCGCCCACGGGGTCATGATGCCGTTATCCAGCGCCGTCAGCGCCAGGGAACCGTGCACACCGAAGAACCACAGCAGGGAGTTAAAGATAACGTATGCCCAGCCGACCACGCTGCCCATCGCCGCCAGCGGCGTGGAGATCGAGTCCATGATGATCTGGTGGAAGTTGCTGCCGTAGCTCGACAGGGCCCACGAGATAATGCCGAAGATAGAGAGGATCAAGAAGCCCGGGATCAGCGCGGAGAAAGAGCGCGATACTGACCCTGGCACGCTGTCCGGCAGTCTGATCACCCAGTTACGACGGATCACGAAGGTGAACAGTTCTGCGACAACCAGACCGATAATCATCCCGGAGATGATGTTCTGCCCGCCCAGCCAGTTGGCGCCCACCGCATAGGCTTCGCCCACGCTATACGGGGTCACGGTCATGAAGGCCGCCACCGCCAGCAGGCCCGCGGCCATCGGGTCAACTTTGCGCTCTTCCGCCAGCGCGGAGCCGATAAAGAACGGCGCCATCAGCGACATAATGCCGAGGGTACCGTTATAGACGTTCCCGCCGATAGCCTTAAAGCCGTTTAAGGTTTCAATGGTGGAGGCATCCAGTCGAATGCCCATAGAATAAAAGAAAGAGCCTTCGCCGAAGCTCAGAAAAACGTTGTTAATTAATACAAACATGGCCCCGGCGAGGGTCAACGGCATTAACTTAATAAATCCGTTTTTAATCGCATTAATATGCGGCTGCTTTCCTATTTTCACTGCAAAAGGAAGGAGTACCTTTTCAAGCGAGTCGATCACTTTACTCATAGTCAATACCCTTAAAAGCCGCAATAAACTATTACGGCGATGATGTATGAAATTACTCTTTGACGGGAAAATAAACTCTTTATTTTTTGACGTCCGGCAACAGAGTGCCGCCAGGCGTCAAAATACATCGAGTTTTAAAAGTTAAAATTATTGTGCTGCAGCTTTCTTAATGGCCGCGACGGCGGCTTTCAATACACCTAAACCATCCACCTTGCCATACAGAAGAGAATCGATGACTTCTACCGGTTTATTCGGCAGCAGGCGCTGAATTTCCGGTAACATATACGCAATTTGTGGCCCTAATAATACCACGTCGGCTGCCGGTCCCTTTTCACCTGCCAGGGTTTCGGGATAGGCTTCAATAATGACCGGGACTTCGTATTTTTCTGCCTGCGCGCGCATTTTGGAGACCAGCAGTGATGTAGACATGCCTGCCGAGCAGAAGAGATAAATGTGTTTCTTTTCCATGAACGCTTCCTCAATGTGTGAGACCAGGGCCTTCAGCAACCGCTGAGAGCCGGTAAGACTGGTAACATCCGGTTAATTCTGTTTATGGGTTGAGTATACGGCAAGCTGAGCCGCCAGGATAATTCGCTGTTGAACAGAATTGTCTCTCATTGACCTCTGGTTTTGACTACCCTCACATTTTCACCCAAATAATTCGCGCAATTAAATAAGCATCAGTACTCACAAAAAAGCCCGACCAGTGGTCGGGCTTACGTAGGGCTCAGTAAACAGTAGGAAGCTTACTTGGCGTTGCGCGGGTCAGTATCATACTCGGCGCAGGTCTGGTAGCCGGAGTTAATCACATGGCCAGTGTCGTCGAGGGCCACAAAGTAGGTCTCGACTTTACCATCCCGTTGACCGAGGATGTAGGTCTGGCAGGTACCGCGGGCATGAACCATGGTCACTTCCGTTGAAGGTTTGCCAGCGATCTGCATCACCTGCTGACGCGACATCCCTTTCTTCACATCTTTCACCACCGGCTGGGTAAACTGGTCTTTGGTACGATCGTAAGCGGTACAGCCCGCCAGTAAGGTTAACGCGACGGTGACGCCCAGTATTCCTGCTAAGCTTTTGTTCATTTTGGTTCCTCTCTTCTACTGTGTAACGATAAGCCTGGAATAAATAGTGTTATTTTTCAAGCCGAACAGCGAAATCATGTCTGATTGTGTTATTGCGTAAACAGGATTGACGCGCCGCTGCCGACCGGCGGTTTCTCCCGCGTAGTGGCATCTATAATGAAATCCTATGTCATTGATTGCCTTCTTTTCCGGCAGTCAAAACCCCGGTCCTTGTCGTTTCAGCGGCAAAGAGGTAGCTTTAAGCCAACAGCTTGCCAAACAGATTCACTTTCGGAGGGCGCGATGACGCTACAACAAGAGATTATTCAGGCGCTGGGCGCAAAGCCGCAGATTGATGTCGCCGGCGAGATCCGCCGCAGCGTCGATTTCCTGAAGTCCTACCTGCAGACCTACCCGTTTATTAAATCGCTGGTGCTGGGTATCAGCGGCGGCCAGGACTCCACCCTGACGGGGAAACTGTGCCAGATGGCGATTAATGAACTGCGTGCCGAAACGGGCGACAGCAGCCTGCAGTTTATTGCCGTTCGGTTGCCCTATGGCGTGCAGGCGGATGAGCAGGACTGCCAGGACGCCATCGCCTTTATCCAGCCTGACCGGGTGCTGACGGTGAATATCAAAGCCTCGGTACTGGCCAGTGAACAGGCGCTCCGCGAAGCGGGGATCGAACTGAGCGACTTTGTTCGCGGTAACGAAAAAGCCCGTGAGCGGATGAAGGCCCAGTACAGCATCGCCGGAATGACCAAAGGGGTGGTGGTCGGCACCGACCATGCGGCGGAAGCGATTACCGGCTTCTTCACCAAATATGGCGACGGCGGCACCGACATCAACCCAATTTTCCGCCTGAACAAACGTCAGGGCAAACAGCTGCTGGCCCATCTCGGCTGCCCGGAACATCTGTATAAGAAGCTGCCGACCGCCGACCTGGAAGACGATCGCCCCTCCCTGCCGGATGAAGTGGCCCTGGGTGTCACCTACGAGAACATCGACGATTATCTGGAAGGCAAAACGCTGGATCCCAGTATCGCCAAAACGATCGAAGGCTGGTATCTGAAAACCGAACACAAGCGTCGGCCACCGATCACCGTCTTTGACGATTTCTGGAAAAAATAGTCCCTCCCCGCCCCGGCCCGCGCCGGGGTTATTTTTTGCGCTTTTCGCCGCAAAAACCGCCTGCTATACTGGATAGATAGACAGTATCAGGAGTTAATGTGGCCAGAAAGCAATCTGCCCCGCGTCTGGAGTTTGAAGCGGCGGCGATCTATGAATATCCCGAACATCTTCGCCCGTGGCTGGAGGCGCTGCCAAAGCTGCCGGGCGTCTATCAGTTTCACGGCGACAGCGACACAATGCCGCTCTATATCGGTAAGAGCGTCAACCTTCGCAGCCGTGTGTTATCTCACCTGCGCACGCCCGAAGAGGCCGCGATGCTGCGTCAGTCGCGGCGTATCACCTGGCAGCGCACCGCAGGCGAGCTGGGAGCGCTGCTGCTGGAGGCGCGGCTGATTAAAGAGCAGCAGCCGCTGTTTAACAAGCGGCTACGGCGTAACAAGCAGCTCTGCGCCTGGCGACTTGCGGACCACCGGCCGCAAATTGTCTATGCCCGCGAGGTTGATTTCTCGCACCAGCAGCATCTCTATGGCCTGTTCGCCAACCGGCGGGCGGCGCTGCAGATGCTGCAGAGCCTTGCCGACGAACAGCGCCTCTGTTATGGCCTGCTTGGTCTGGAACCGCTCAGCCGCGGCCGCGCCTGCTTTCGCTCCGCGCTGGGCCGCTGCGCCGGCGCCTGCTGTGGAAAGGAGAGCGTGGAGGCGCACAGCGAGCGCCTGCTGGCGCAGATGAGTAAACTGCAGCTGGTGTGCTGGCCGTGGGCGGGGCCAGTGGCGCTGGAGGAGTGCGGCCCGGATATGACGCAGTATCACGTCATTCATAACTGGCTGTGGCTGGGCGCCGTCGACTCGCTCGACCAGGCCGCTGAGTTGACCCGTCTGCCCGCCGGATTCGACCAGGATGGTTACAAGATCCTCTGTAAGCCCCTGCTCAGCGGCAACTATCCGCTGCACCCGCTTGGCTGAGAAACCACCAATAAAAAAACCGCCGGCCCTGCCCAACGCCTGATGGCATTATTGGGCAAGACCGGCGGTCTTGATTCAGTGCGCTACATTATTCAGCAGGTGCAGGCATTTTACCTGCCGGCGCGTTGCGTTCTGTCAGATGCTTCTCAAAATTAGCATTGAACTGTTTTTTCTGCTCTGGAGTCAGAATGTTGTAGATCTTGTTCTGCGTTTCCAGGCGGGACAGCGCCATCGCTTTATGCTGCGCTTCCATCTTATCGATCTGCGCTTCCGCTTTCGCCTTATCGAAGGTGTCGCTGGCGATCAAATCGTGCATCGCGCGGCGTTCGTCGAGGGACGGACGTTTCATGTTCTCACGCTGGCTCTTCATGATGTCGCGGATCTGTTGTTTCTGCGCATCGGTCAGGTTCAGGCCTTTAAACATCATGTCATGCTGACCCGGGCCGCCTTTATGATGCATCATCATCGGCTTGCTGTCGCTCGGCGCGGTGGTGGTGTCGGCGGCGTGTGCCAGGTTAGCCGCGCCCAGAGCCAGAGTAGAGGCAACAAACAGTGCAGTGAGTTTCTTCATCATTCAATCCTTACTTTACGTTATTCTTACGGCGCGTTGCCGTGTTGACGAGATTAACTTTACGACGTTAATCGTCAATTAGTCAGAGCAAGAGTAAAACAATGAAAGTGTAAAAAACAGTTTCTCGCCAATTATGGAGAAAATAAGGAATTTAGCCGAAGAATTGCAATAAAAAATAAATAACGTACTGTTTTTCAGAGAAATTATGGAGAGTATAAAGGAGGGGAGATTAAAAACAAAGCATTTTACCAGGAATAATCTGCAAATTTACACTGGCGCACGAAAAAATAAGATGGCGAAAAAAGACGCGAGAAATAAAGCAGCCGCCCGGCGGACGGCTTGCCCTCAGGATAATTTCTCCAGCATCAGGCCGGCGCGCAGTCCCTTCGCCACCGTCGAATTGGGAAACAGGACATACTCCGGCTCAGGCCCCACCACATACCGCGTCTCGCCCTCCTCCGCCAGCAGCGTGCCGGGTTCGAAGGGGGTGAAGTTCAGCGTCTGATCCGCCATATGCAAGCGGAAATCATCGCTATGGCGGGTGATCTGCTGTACCACCCGGTAGCGCAGCGGCGCCGGGGCGTCGGCAATGGCCAGATCCCCCACCAGCAGCCGGGAAAGCGCGCCTTCGGCGGCGGCAAACTGCGTCAGATCGTTTTCACCCAACGGCAGCGCTTTGCCCAGCTCAAGGGTGCAGGCCAGCGCCGCGAACCGTTCGCAGCTGAAGTGGGTGAAGGTCCCGCCTGGCTGGCGATGAAACACCAGCGCCTCCAGCCCGGCGCCGCCCAGCCAGTGAAGAAAATCCTCCTCCCACGGCGTATCGCGGGCCGGGAGCACGCCGAAGCGCGGATGTAGCGAGCCGCGGATCGCGGTATGCAGATCGAGGTGCCAACGAGGACCACCGTGGTCGCGATAGAAGCGGGCCACCGCCTGCTCCAGCCGCTGCGCCCGCTGCGTCTCCTCACTGAGCGGAAACTGCCGCCAGCGCTCGCCAAACATCCGGTTCATATCACTGTGCAGATAGCGCTTATTCGCCCGCAGCGCCGGTGGGTTGCCAACGATCACCAGCAACCGCCAGCGCAGCGGGAGTGCCTCCCGGACCAGTCGCTGCACCAGGTGGTCGACTATCTCCACCGGTGCCGTTTCGTTGCCATGAATGGCGCAGGAGAGTACCAGCCCGCGCTCGCAGCGCGCATGCGGCGTCAGCTCGAGGATCCCCTCTCCCAACCAGTGCCAGCGAAAGTGCGCTGTCTCGCCGTGAAAATGGTGGGGCAAACGCCCCGCCAGGGTTAATGCCAGAAAATGTTCCACCGCGCCCCCTTATTGCTGAAATGGATAAACCGAACCGAGCTGCAGGATCTGGGTCAACCGATCCAGCGCGTCACGCCCTTCCCGCAGCAGTTGCGGGTCGGCGAGGTCGGCCTGGGTAAGGCGATCGCGATAGTAGCGATCCACCCAGTCATTGAGGGTGGCAAACAGCGTATCGTTCATCAGGACGTGCGGATTGACCGCCTGATACTCCTCGGCCGTCAACACCACCCGCAGGCGCAGGCACGCCGGACCGCCGCCGTTGGCCATACTCTCGCGCAGATCGAACACCTGTAGCGCGGCGATGGGGTTGTCCCCGGCCAGCAGCTCATTGAGGTATTCCCAGACGCCGGCATGCTCCTGCGCTTCGTGGGGCAGGATCAGCGCCATGCTGCCATCCGCCCGGCTCAGCAGCTGGCTGTTGAACAGATAGGTGGCAACCGCCTCTGCCACCGTGACCCGACTGGCGGGGACCACCAGCGGCGTAAAACCCGGCACCCGCTGCGCCAGCTGCTGGAGAAGCGCGGTCTGGTCGGCAAAGGCCTGCTCATGGCAGAACAGGACCTGACGATTGCTCACCGCGATGACATCGTTATGGAACACTCCCGTGTCGATCGCCGCCGGATGCTGGCGAGCGAAGATCAGTTGGCGAGGATTGACCTGATTGAGGCGCGCCACCGCCTGGCTGGCCTCAAGGGTTTGCCGCGCGGGATAGCGACGCGGCGCCTCATCGCTCCCCCGGCGGCGGCCATAGACAAAGAGCTGGACGCCGGGGGCGCCATACTCGCCGCCGAGACGGTTATGGTTCGCCGCCCCTTCGTCGCCAAACCAGGCCGAGGCGGGCAGCGCCGGGTGGATGGCAAATCGCGTGCGGTCGGGGAATATCGCCTGCAGCAGCACCTCTGTGGTCGGTGCTTCGCTGGCGCGGTGGAATTTATCCTGCAGATTCGCCACCGTCAGGTGCACCAGGCCATCCAGCGAATCGGCGGAGGGACAGACCGTCGCCGCGTTCGCCACCCACATTGCCGAGGCCGAACTCACCGCCGACAGCAGATCCGGATCCTGCTGCGCCGCCCGGGCCACCACCTGCTCATCGCTGCCGCTAAAGCCCAGCTGCCTCAGGAGTGGCACATTGGGCCGCTCCTGAGGCGGGATCACTGCCTGCGGGTAGCCGGCGTCGGCGAGGGCTTTCATTTTTTTCAGCCCTTGCTTTGCCGCCAGCTGCGGGTTCGACACCCGGTGGCGGTGCCGGGTGGAAGCCTCGTTGCCAAAGGAGAGCCCGGCGTAGTGATGGGTCAGCCCGGGCAGACCGTCAAAGTTGACTTCGCGGGCGGTCATGACGCCTCCCCGGCCAGAAAGTCGAGCCCCGGGTTCAGGCTGGCGGACAGCGTCAGGGTCGGCGATTCAAGGCTGGCCATCGGCCAGGCGCAATAATCGGCGGCATACCAGGCCCCCGGACGATGGTTACCGGACGCCCCGGTGCCGCCGAACGGCGCGGTACTCGCCGCCCCGGTCAGCGGTTTGTTCCAGTTGACTATCCCTGCCCGCGCCTCGAGCAGCAGTCGATCAAACTTCTCCCGTTCCGGAGAGATTAACCCACAGGAGAGGCCGAAGCGGGTGGCGTTGGCTAAGGCAATCGCCTCCTCGAACGTGTCGTAGCGCCAGACGCCAAGCAGCGGGCCAAACACCTCTTCATCTTCAACATTGGCCACGTCGCTCATGTCGACAATCCCCGGCGTTAGCAGCGACGTTCCGGCCTGCAATAAACGTGGCTCCAGCAGCGTGACCGCGCCAGCGGCGACCCGCTGCAGCCAGGCCTGATGCACTTTCTGCGCAGCCGGTTCAGAGATAAGCCCGCCGAGAAACGGCTGCGGCTCGGCGTCCCACGCCGCCGGGATCAGCCGCTGGCTCACCGTCACCAGCCGGGAGAGGAAGGCATCGCCCGCCTCGCCGCGCCGGACCAGCAGACGGCGGGCGCAGGTGCAGCGCTGGCCGGCGGTAATAAAGGCGGACTGGATGGTCAGATGCACCGCGGCATCCACGTCCCGCGGATCGTCGACGATCAGCGGGTTATTGCCGCCCATCTCCAGCGCGAGGATCTTCTGCGGCTGCCCGGCCAGCTGGCGATGCAGATGAAAACCGGTGGTTGAGCTGCCGGTAAACAGCAGCCCGTCGATATCCGCCTGACCGCTGAGCGCCTCGCCGGTTTCCCGACCGCCCTGCACCAGGTTGAGCACCCCGGCGGGCAGGCCGGCCTGCTGCCATAGTTTCACCACCGCTTCGCCGCTGCACGGGGTGAGTTCGCTGGGTTTAAAGACCACAGTATTGCCCGCCAGCAGCGCCGGTACGATGTGCCCGTTCGGCAGATGGCCGGGAAAGTTATAGGGGCCAAACACCGCCAGCACGCCGTGCGGCCGGTGACGCAGCGTGGCGGCGCCGTCGGGCAGATCGCTGTGCTGTTCGCCGGTGCGGACGTGGTAGGCCTTCACCGAGATCGCCACCTTGTTGATCATCGCTGTCACTTCCCCGGCCGCCTCCCAGCGCGGCTTTCCGGTCTCGGCGCCGATCATCGCCGTCAGCTCCGCCTTACTGGCCTCCAGCAGGGCGGCAAACTTTTCAACGATCGCCTGACGGGCGGCAAACGGCAGCCGCGCCCAGGCCGGGAACGCCTGGCGGGCAGCCGCTACCGCCTCAGCAACCTGCCCGGCATCCGCCGCTTCGCCCTGCCACACAACCTTCAGGTTAACCGGATCCTGTTTACTGAAACCTGGCCCACGACCGGGCCGCCACTCGCCATTAATCCACAGACTCATGCGGTTTTCTCCTCAGGGATCAGGCGCACCATGCGTACCTGGTCGCCGGCATGACACTTCAGCATATCCAGTTCGCGGGCGCTGAGGGTCAGGGTGTCGCCATCCGGGTCGGCATGCACCAGCAGAGCGCGGAACTGGTGATACTGTTCATTCGCCACCAGGCACAGCGGCCAGTCACCGGGTGGGGTTTCACCGGCCTCGGTGGTCACCAGACGGCTTTTGCGGATCGCCCGCACCCTGTCGATGTCGCACTCCAGAGTCGGGCCGCCGTCGAAAATATCGATGTAGTTCAGGTAGCGGAACCCCTCTTTCTCCAGCACCTTCCGGGCCGGGGCGGTCTGCGGATGAACCTTGCCGATCACCGCCTGCGCCTCAGGGGAAAGGAAATCGATATACAGCGGATGCTTGGGCATCAGGGCGGCAATGAAAGCCTTCTGTCCGGTGCCGCACAGGTAGTCGGCGCGGGAAAACTCCATGGCGAAAAAGCGTTTGCCCAGGCTCTCCCAGAACGGCGAGTAGCCCTGCTCGTCAATCACCCCGCGCATCTCGGCGACCACCTTCTCATTGAAGCGCTCGCGAAAGGCGGCCATAAATAAGAAGCGCGATTTCGACAGCAGATAGCCATTGCCCTCTTTGCGCCACTGCGGGTCGAGGAACAGGGTACACAGCTCACTGCTGCCGGTATGGTCGTTGCTGAGAAACAGCGTCGGCAACGCCTGATAGACGTTGAGCTCCTTCGAGGCATGGACCTGGGTGCCGACCCGGTAGTTATACCAGGGATCGTTGAGCCCCACCGCCACCTCGATCGCGCAGATGCCCACCACCGCGCCGCTTTCGCTCTCCTCCAGCACAAAGACATAGCCCTGCTCGCTTTTCGGTAGCTCGCCGCGCCAGGTCTGCTGCGAGCGGGCGATCCGCGCCGCGAGGGTCGCTTCATCCACCGGCAGCGAGGTCAGCCCGCCGCCGGTCTCCGCTGCCAGCTTCAGCAGCCCGGGCAAATCGCCCGGCTCCACCGGTCGAATAACCATCATGATGAGACTCCTGCCACGAAACGCGCGCAGGCCCGCTCGACGCGATCCAGCCCGCTATTCACCTCTTCTTCACTGACGTTCAGCGCCGGCGCAAAACGCACCACATTAGCGCCGGCGATCAGGATCATCACCCCCTCTTCCGCCGCCAGGTTGCTGAGCGTTTTCGCCTTCCCGGCCCAGGCGTCGTTCAGTACGCAGCCGAGCAGCAGTCCCAGGCCGCGGATCTCCTTGAACAGACCATAGCGGGCGTTGATCGCCTGCAGACGCTCGCAAAACCACTGGTGGCGCTGTCTGACGCCGGAGAGGACTTCCGGGGTGTTGACGATCGACAGCAGCTCGCCGGCCACCGCCCCGGCCAGCGGGTTGCCGCCGTAGGTGGTGCCGTGGGTACCGACGGTCATCACGCTGGCGCAGGCCTCTGTCGCCAGCAGCGCGCCGATAGGGAAACCGCCGCCCAGCGCTTTGGCGGTGGTCAGCACATCGGGCGTCACGCCGTAGTGCATATAGGCATACAGCTCGCCGGTGCGCCCGACCCCGGTCTGCACTTCATCGAAAATCAGCAGAGCGTTGTGCTGGTCGCAAAGCTGGCGCAGGCCGCGTAAAAACTCGCCGCTGGCCGGCACCACGCCCCCTTCGCCCTGCACCGGCTCGACGATCACCGCGCAGGTTTGGTCATTGATTAAGGCCTTTGCCGACTCGAGATCGTTAAACACCGCATGCTGGATCTGTGGCGGCAGCGGGGCAAAATCCCGGGAGTAGGCCGGCTGACCGCCCGCCGAAACGGTGAACAGCGTCCGCCCGTGGAAGGCGTTCTGGAAAGCGACGATGCCGCTTTTCTCACTGCCAAAGCGATCGTGGGCATATTTACGCGCCAGCTTGAGCGCCGCCTCATTGGCCTCAGCGCCGGAGTTACAGAAGAAGACCCGGTCGGCGAAGGTGGCATCGATAAGCATTTTGGCCAGACGCAGGATCGGCTCATTGGTGTAGCCGTTGCCGGTATGCCAGAATTTGCTGGCCTGGTCAGTCAGGGCTTGCACCAGACGCGGATGGGCGTGCCCCAGCGCGTTCACGGCGATGCCGCCGGCAAAATCGATATACTCTTTGCCCTGCTGATCCCACAGCCGCGACCCGGCGCCCCGCACCGGAATAAACGCCGCTGGCGCGTAGACCGGCATCATCCATTCATCAAAGTGGTTACGCGTAATTGACTGAGACATATCGACCTCTTCCGGCAAATTAAAAGTAGCAATAATGTTAATAAATATGAGTTATTACGCTGTAAATGTAGATTGCACGGTTCGTGCCAGCCAGCGATAAAAATGCATAAACCGGTTGAGATAACGCAGAATCAAGGAGTTACAGCCGAACGCTATTCACATAAAATGCATATTTAGTGAATAAGTATCCGATAAAGGGGGATAAACAGTGATTAAAGAAGATAAGTTATGCAACGGTAAGATATAATTCTGTAATTGTGATCCTCTGCGAAATTTATCGTAGATATTTGCCCTTTTTTGGCGCGGCATGCCCGTAAAAGGGGCAACCACGGCACGCTCATGCGCAGCGATTGGCAGAATGACGCATCCGGTGGCAGCCAGCCAGGCGAATTTCTGCTACCATCCCTGCACTATTCACCTTGCACAGTGGCAGCGACTATGAAATTCGTCTCTTTTAATATCAACGGCCTGCGCGCCCGCCCACACCAACTGGCCGCCATCGTCGAAAAACACCAGCCGGACGTGATTGGCCTGCAGGAAACCAAAGTTCACGACGATATGTTCCCTCTCGAAGAGGTCGCCAAACTCGGCTATAACGTCTTTTATCATGGACAAAAAGGCCATTATGGCGTCGCGCTGCTGACCAAAGAGACGCCGATTGCCGTCCGCCGCGGTTTCCCGGACGATGGCGAAGAGGCTCAGCGCCGCATCATCATGGCGGAGATCCCGTCGCCTTTCGGCAACGTCACGGTGATTAACGGTTATTTCCCACAGGGTGAAAGCCGCGATCATGAAACCAAATTCCCGGCCAAAGCGGCGTTCTATCAGAATCTGCAGAACTATCTGGAGACCGAACTCAACAAAGAGAATCCGGTGCTGATCATGGGCGATATGAACATCAGTCCCACCGATCTCGATATCGGTATTGGTGAAGAGAACCGCAAACGCTGGCTGCGTACCGGCAAATGTTCCTTCCTGCCGGAAGAGCGGGAGTGGATGGATCGCCTGCTGGGCTGGGGCCTGGTGGATACCTGGCGTCAGGCTAATCCGGACAATCAGGAGCACTTCTCGTGGTTCGATTACCGCTCCAAAGGCTTCGACGATAACCGCGGGCTGCGCATCGACCTGCTGCTGGCCAGCCAGCCTCTGGCCCAGCGCTGCGTGGAGACCGGAATCGATTATGAGATCCGCGGAATGGAAAAACCGTCCGACCACGCGCCGGTGTGGGCCACCTTCCGGCCATAATTTACGCCCTTCTCTCGCCTCCCGCGGTGCGGGGGGCAGAATTTCCTGAGCAAAATCAACAAAGCGACGGTAAACCATTGTGACGGTCGTCGGAACAGGATACTGTCGCGCGCACTTTTTGATGTCCACTGCGTCCAGACTGTACAGGAGCACCCCTCATGCAAAAGAAGCCGTCATCCGGCCATTGGTAAAGGGCTGGGACTTCTCGCGCTGGTGGCCACGCTGGCCGTTATCAGCCATCGCGTCGGTCTCCACGATCTGCTGACTCACCTTCATCTGCTTCAGGACACCCTGCGCCATCAGGGCGCCTGGGGATATCTGGTCTATGTCGCGCTGTTTATCATTGCCACCCTGTGTCTGATCCCCGGCAGCCTGCTGGTGATCGCCGGCGGGATGCTCTTCGGCCCGCTGACAGGCTCCCTGCTCTCGTTTGCCGCCGCCACCCTCGCCTCCGCGCTGTCGTTTTTAATCGCCCGCTGGCTTGGGCGTGACCTGCTGCAGCGCTATGTGGGCCATACCGCCGCCTTTCAGGCGATTGAGCGCGGTATCGCCCGCAGCGGCTGCGATTTCCTGATCCTCACCCGCCTGGTGCCGCTCTTTCCCTACAACATTCAGAATTACGCCTACGGCCTGACGGCGATCCCTTTCTGGCTCTTTACCCTGATCTCCGCCGTGACCACCCTGCCGGGCCTGGTCATCTATTCGGTAATGGCCAGCGAGCTGGCCCGCGAGGGCGTAACTCTCGCCTTCGCGCTCAAACTGAGCCTCGCCGGCGGGCTGCTGTTTGCCCTGGTGCAGATGGGCAAACGGTTTGCCCGCGCCCGCCGTATGGCAACGCCCGGCGAGGAGGTACGCCATGACCCAACCTGATCGCCGTCACCTGCGCCGCGCCCGGCTGGCCCTTGCCGTGGTGGCCGTCGCCGGGCTGGCCGCCTGGTGGTGGTTCCCCGGCGGGCGAACCTTTCTGCAGCAGAGTCTGACGGCGTTAGCCTCCCTGGATCCGCAGCAGGTCAGAGGGTTTATCGCCGCCTGGGGGCCGCAGGCCGCGCTGGTCTCATTTGCGCTGATGATCCTCCAGGCGATCGTCGCTCCGCTGCCGGCTTTCCTGATTACCCTGGCGAACGCCGCCCTGTTCGGCGCCTTATGGGGCGGTGCGCTGTCATGGTTCAGCGCCATGGTCGGGGCCGGGCTCTGCTTCTGCATCGCCAGAGCGCTGGGGCGCGAAGTGGTGGAAAAACTCACCGGCCGCGCGGTGCTGCGCAGCGTCGACGGCTATTTCACTCGCTTTGGCCCGCAGACGATCCTGGTCTGCCGCCTGCTGCCGTTTGTGCCGTTTGACCCGGTCAGCTATGCCGCCGGACTAACCTCGCTGCGCTTCTGGCCCTTTATGCTGGCCACCGGCGTGGGCCAGCTGCCGGCGACTATCGTCTATTCCTGGGCCGGGAGTCTGCTCACCGGGGGCACCTTCTGGCTGGCCACCGGGCTTTCGCTGCTTTTTGCCCTGGCGGTAGTCATCTCTATCGCCAAAAATATTTACCGTGAACGTCATAAGAGATCCTCGCCATGAGCTTACCCCCGCTGGATTCTGTCCCCCTGATCCTTCGTCCGCAGGCCTGGCTGCACCGCCGGCATTACGGCCAGGTGCTGAGCCCCATTCGCTGGTGGGGACGGATCCCATGGCTGTTTTACCTGGTTTCGCTGTTCGTGGGCTACATTGAACGCCGCCGCTCGCCGCTGGATCCGGTGCTGCGGTCGCTGGTCAGCGCCCGCATCGCCCAACTGTGCCACTGTGAATTCTGTATCGATATCACCAGCATGACCCTCGCGGCGCGGAGCGGCAGCCAGGACAAGCTGCTGGCGGTCGCCGACTGGCGCAGCAGTACGCTGTTCAGCGAAAAAGAGCGTCTGGCGCTGGCCTATGCCGAAGCCGCCACCCAGACGCCGCCGGAGGTGGATGATGCCCTGCGCAGCGCGATGGCCGCGCATTTTGACGCCAGGGCGCTCACCGAGCTGACCGCCCTGATCGGCCTGCAAAATTTATCAGCGCGGTTCAATGCCGCGATGGCGATCCCGGCCCAGGGGTTCTGTCAGATGCCCACCTCTTCCCCGCAGAATAAGGAGTAACGATGCGCCGTTTGCGTGATTTCAGCCTCTGTCTGTGCCTGCTGCTGCTCTGGCCGCTGGCGGTTAATGCCAACGACAGCTGGCGGCAGATCCAAACGGAAGCCCGCGGGCAGACCGTCTGGTTTAACGCCTGGGGCGGGGACCCGGCCGTCAACCGCTATCTGGCGTGGGTCAGCGAGGAGGTCAAACGCCACTACGCGATCGACCTGCATATTGTCCCCATCGCCGACGCCGCCGACGCAGTGAAACGCATCCAGAGCGAGGCGCAGGCCGGCCGTCGCCGGGGCGGGTCGGTGGATCTGCTGTGGATCAACGGCGAAAACTTTCGCACGCTTAAGCAGGCCAACCTGCTGCTCACCGGCTGGGCCGAATCACTGCCCAACTGGCGCTTTGTCGATCTGCAAAAGCCGGTTCGGGAGGACTTTTCTGTCGCCACCGACGGTACGGAGTCGCCGTGGGGCAGCGCCCAGCTGACGTTTATCGCCCGCCGCGGGCAAACGCCGCAGCCACCCACCAGCCCGCAGGCGCTGCTGGCCTTCGCCAGGGCCCATCCCGGCAGCGTGACCTACCCGCGGCCGCCGGACTTCACCGGCACCGCCCTGCTGGAGCAACTGCTGATCGCCCTCACCGACCAGCCGGCCGCCCTGCGCCAGCCGCCGCAGACGGCGACCTTCGCGGCGGTCACGGCCCCGCTGTGGCGCTATCTCGATGCGCTGCACCCGGCCCTGTGGCGGGCGGGCAAGGATTTCCCGGCGTCGCCGGCACGGATGGATACCATGCTCAACAATGGCACCCTCCGCTTATCACTCACGTTTAACCCGCTGCACGCCCGGCAGAAAGCCGCCAGCGGCGAATTACCGACGGACAGCTACAGCTTCGGCTTCACCGCGGGGACCCTCGGTAACGTCCATTTCGTTACCATCCCGGCTAACGCCCGCGCCGTCGCTGGCGCCAAAGTGGTGGCCAATTTCCTGCTCTCGCCTGAAGCGCAGCTGCGCAAGGCCGATGCCGCCGTCTGGGGCGATCCGAGCGTACTGGACCCGCAGCGTCTGCCTGACGGCCAGCGTCAGGCGCTGGCGGCTACCGTGCCGCAGGATCTACCGCCGGTGCTTGCCGAGCCGCACGCGGCATGGGTTGACGCGCTGGAGCAGGAATGGCTGCGCCGCTACGGTACCCACTGATCCTGCTGGCCTGGGGGACGATGGCGGCGATCTATCTGCCGTTGCTCCCCGCCGCCGGGGAACTGGTGGGCGCTGCGCGCTCCCCGGCCCACTGGCGGGCGCTGTTCGCCGACCCGCAGCTGGGCCAGGCGCTGGCCGCCACGCTCGTCTCGACGCTGCTGTCCGTCGGCGGCGCGCTGCTGATCGCCCTGACCGTCGTCGCTGCCCTCTGGCCCTCGCTCCGCTGGCGGCGACTGGCTTCCCGTCTGCCGCTGCTGCTGGCGGTACCCCATCTTGCCCTGGCGACGGCGGCGCTGCTGCTGTTCGCCGAAGGGGGTTGGATCTGGCAGTGGCTGCCGCTTCTGACGCCGCCGGTCGACCGGTATGGCATCGGGCTTGGCCTGACGATGGCCCTGAAAGAGAGCGCCTTTGTGCTGTGGGTGATCTATGGCCTGCTGGGGGAGAAACGCCTCGCCGACCAGGCGACCGCGCTGAAGAGCCTCGGCTACGGCCGCTGGCAGTGCCTGCGCTGGCTGGTGCTGCCCGCCCTGCTGCCCGCCCTCGGCATGGTGCTGCTGGCCGCCACCGCCTGGAGTCTGTCGGCGGTCGATGTCGCCCTGGTGCTGGGGCCCGGCAATCCGCCCACTCTCGCCGTGCTGGCGTGGCAGTGGTTAAGCCAGGGCGATGACCTGCAGCAGGCCAAAGGGGCGCTGGCCAGCCTGTTACTGATGACGATCCTCGGCGGGCTGGCGCTGGTGGCCTGGGGAGGGTGGCGGATACAGCGCCAGTACCAGCCCAATCTGCGCGGTATTCGTCACCCTCATCCTCATGCCCTGCCCGGCCGCCTGCTGGCGGCGCTGCTGCCGCTGAGCGGTCTGCTGGGCGCGCTATTGCTGGCGGGGCTGGCGCGCTCAGCGCCACCGCAGATGGATGCCCTCGGCAACAGCCTTGGCCTGGCGCTGGCGGCCTGCGCCCTCGGCGCGGCTGTCTGCCTGCTGTGGCTGGCCTGCGGCCCGACGCGGGGAGATGGCTGGGTCTGGCTGCCGCTGGTCCTCCCGGCCCTGCCGCTGGCCGCTGGCCAGTACCGGCTGGCGCTGTACGCCTGGCTAGACGGCGAATGGTGGACCGTTCTGTGGGGCCATCTGCTGTGGGTGGTGCCATGGATGCTGTTTATTTTGCGCCCGGCCTGGCGCCAGCGCGACCCGCGGATGGCGATTATCGCCCGCACGCTCGGCTGGGGGCAGGCCGTATCCCGACGCTCACCAGTCAGGCGGTGGCGCTCAGCAGCGGCGGCGAGGTGCAGACGCTCGCCGCCCAGGCGCTGTGGCAATTACTGCTGCCGGCGGTATGCTTTACCCTGACGGCCCTTCTCGCCTGGCTGGCGGGCCGCTATCGACGAGGACTTCGCTAGTGCTAACCGTAAACCATCTGACCCTGAGCGTGAAACGTCAGCCGCTGCTGCGGGAGGTCGCCTTTTCGGTGGCGCCTGGAGAAGTGCTGACGCTGATGGGCCCCTCCGGTAGCGGAAAATCGACGCTGTTTGCCTGGATGATTGGCGCCCTGGCCGGCGACCTCCGCGCCGAGGGCGAGCTGTGGCTCAATGGACGTCGCTGCGATACGCTGCCGACGGAGCATCGACGCATCGGCATCCTGTTTCAGGACCCGTTACTGTTCGACCATTTCAGCGTCGGGCAAAATTTACAGCTGGCGCTGCCGGAGAGTGTGCGCGGCGAGGCGCGAAAAGCCGCAGTGGAGCAAGCGCTCAGCCGCGCCGGGCTGCATGGCTTCGCCCCACGCGACCCGGCCACGCTCTCCGGCGGGCAGCGGGCGCGGGTGAGCCTGCTGCGCGCCCTGCTGGCGCGCCCCGAGGCGCTGCTGCTCGATGAACCCTTCAGCCGTCTGGATGCCACCCTGCGCGCCGCGTTCCGCCGCTGGGTTTTTGAGGAACTGGCCCGCCAGGCCATTCCGGCGATCCTGGTGACCCACGATCGCGAGGACGGTCCGCCGGCGGGACGCTGCCTGGCGATGGAGACCTGGCAATGAAGAGCAATAGCGTGCAAACCTGCGTTACCGCAAAGAAATCGGCGCCTGGCGAGCGGAGAATACGCCCTCCACTTTTTACCGTCGGGCATTTCGATGAAACGTGTTTCTCAATTGACCGCACTCGCCCTGCTTATGGGGCTTGCTGCTTCCACCACCTGCGCCGCTGAAACCATGCCAGCGCTCACTCTCTCCCACCTGCAACAGCAGCACGGCGTGGCCATTGACACCCGCCTGAGCGCTTATTACAACGGCTGGCCTCAGCGCGCCAACGGCCCCGAAGGTCATGAGCCGCAGGCCCTGAATCTTTCCGCCCGCTGGCTCGGCGCCATGAGCGACGATCAGCTCCGCGCCTGGGCTAAGCAGCACCAGATCCAGCCAGATACCCCCGTCGCGCTGTACGGCAACCCGGAAGATAATGCCAGCGTCGCGGCGCGGCTGAAACAAGCGGGCTTCACCCGGCTCAGCACCCTGAGCGATGCGCTGAGCCAGACCGACCGCCTGCAAAAGCTGCCGCACTTTGAACAGCTGGTCTACCCCCAGTGGCTGCACGACCTGCAGCAGGGAAAACGCGTAGCCGCCGCCCCGACCGGCGACTGGAAAGTGTTCGAAGCCGCCTGGGGAGCGCCGAAACTCTATCTGCTGAGCCATATCCCTGGCGCGGGCTATATCGATACCAATGAGGTGGAAAGCGAACCGCTGTGGAATAAAGTGTCCGACGCACAGCTGAAAGCGATGCTGGCGAAGCACGGCATCCGGCATGACACCACGGTGATCCTCTACGGTCGCGACGTCTACGCCGCAGCGCGGGTGGCGCAGATCATGCTGTACGCCGGGGTCAAAGACGTGCGCCTGCTTGACGGCGGCTGGCAGACCTGGTCCGACGCCGGGCTGCCGGTCGAGCGCGGCATGCCGCCGGCGCAGCAGCCGGCGCAGCAGCCGGCGCAGGACTTCGGCGCGCCGATCCCCGGCCAGCCGCAGCTGATGCTGGATACCGAACAAGCCCGCGGGCTGCTGCATCGTCAGGACGCCTCGCTGGTCAGCGTCCGCTCGTGGCCGGAGTTTATCGGCACCACCAGCGGCTACAGCTATATCAAGCCGAAGGGTGACATCGCTGGCGCCCGCTGGGGCCACGCCGGGAGCGACTCCACGCACATGGAAGACTTCCATAACCCGGACGGCACCATGCGCAGCGCTGACGATATCGCTACGCTGTGGCGCCAGTGGAACATTCTGCCGAGCCAGCAGGTGGCGTTCTATTGCGGGACCGGCTGGCGGGCCTCGGAAACCTTTATGTATGCCCGCGCCATGGGCTGGCCGCACGTCGCGGTGTACGACGGCGGCTGGTACGAATGGAGCAGCAACCCGCACAATCCGGTCGCCCGCGGAGCGCGCGGCCCGGAAAGCAGTCAGTAACACGCCCCACCAGTGCGTCGCCCCCAGCCAGCGACGCGCGCTTTCCCGCTCACACCACCCGCTTTAAGGTCTGGTAGCCACTGCAGATGCGCGTCGCCGTCGTCAGCCAGCACAGCGCGCCAAACAGCCACGCCAGCCAGGCGAAATGCGCCGGAAACAGGCAGCCGAGGACAAACAACAGGATGGTCTCCGTCCCCTCCGTCAGGCCCCCAAGATAGTACAGCGATTTATGGGCGTAGCCGGGATTGGCGATCTGATGCCTGGCCGCCAGTGCGGCAAAAGCGAGAAAGCTGCTGCCGGTGCCGATAAAGGCAAACAGCAGCCAGGCCCCCGCCAGGGCATTGTTCAGCGGATCCGCCAGAATAAAGCCGAACGGCACCAGGGCGTAGAAGAGAAAATCCAGCGCAATATCGAGAAAACCGCCGGCGTCGCTGAGCCCGCGCCGCCGCGCCAGGGCGCCATCCAGACCATCCAGCAGGCGGTTGAGGAGAATAGCGACCAGCGCCGCGCTATACCACCCCAGCGCCAGAAAGGGTAGAGCCAGCACGCCGATGGCAAAACCGAGGAGCGTCAGCCCGTCCGGTGAAATACCCGGGCGGTCAAGCGCGCCGGCGACAGCATTAAGCAGGGGTTTGAGGCGCGGATGCAGGTGGCTATCAAGCACGGAGGTCTCCAGCAGGGTTGGCGGTTGTCAGTCAAGGTCTATGGCGGTGATAATAGGCCAGATTCGTCTTATTCACCTTGATGCTTATGCTAAAAATGATTGATGTTGTCGCAGCCATTATTGAACAGGATGGCCAGATTCTGCTGGCGCAGCGTCCGCCCCACGCCGACCAGCCGGGGATGTGGGAGTTCGCTGGCGGCAAAGTGGAGCCTGGTGAAAGCCAGCCGCAGGCGCTGGCCCGCGAGCTACAGGAGGAGATGGGCATCATCGCCCACCCGGCATGCTATATCGCCAGCCATCAGCGGGAAGTCTCCGGCCGCCAGATCCATCTGCACGCCTGGTGGGTGCCGCACTTTCAGGGCATACCGCTGGCCCACTATCACACTCAGCTGCGCTGGTGCCTGCCCGCTGACGCCTTAACCCTCGATCTCGCCCCGGCCGATATTCCTCTGCTGCATGCCTTTATCGCCCAGCGCCCGACCCTTTCCGGCCGCTGATCCGCCCGCCGCCTCGTCATCGTTTTTAGTTATGACGGGCGGACAATTATAAATTTTGTTGTCGGCTTAATTTTTCCTTGCTTGCCTAAGGATTAGCGGTGTTATAGTCGGAAAATCGGTTTTTTCAAGGACCGAATCATAATAAATACATGCAACCACAACCATAAGGGGAACTTATATCTATGGATCAGACGTGCACTCTGGAAGGCTTTCTCACCCGCGTTCAACAGCGCGATCCTCATCAAACCGAATTTGCTCAAGCCGTCCGGGAGGTGATGACCACCCTGTGGCCTTTCCTTGAGGAAAATCCGCGCTATCGTCAGCTTGCTTTGCTGGAACGTCTGGTGGAACCGGAGCGCGTGATCCAGTTCCGCGTGGTGTGGGTGGATGACCGCAATCAGGTCCAGGTCAACCGCGCGTGGCGCGTGCAGTTCAACTCGGCCATCGGCCCGTATAAAGGCGGGATGCGTTTCCACCCGTCGGTTAACCTGTCGATTCTCAAATTCCTTGGCTTCGAGCAGACCTTCAAAAACGCCCTGACCACCCTGCCGATGGGCGGCGGGAAAGGCGGCAGCGATTTCGATCCTAAAGGCAAGAGCGATGGCGAAGTGATGCGCTTCTGCCAGGCGCTGATGACCGAGCTCTATCGCCACCTTGGCCCGGATACCGACGTACCGGCGGGCGATATCGGCGTCGGCGGCCGCGAAGTCGGCTTTATGGCCGGGATGATGCGCAAGCTCTCCAACAACAGCGCCTGCGTCTTCACCGGTAAAGGCCTCTCCTTTGGCGGCAGCCTGATCCGTCCGGAAGCCACCGGTTACGGTCTGATCTACTTCACCGAAGCGATGCTCAAACGTCACGGCCTCGGCTTCGAAGGCGCTCGCGTGGCGGTTTCCGGCTCCGGCAACGTCGCGCAATACGCCATTGAGAAAGCGATGGAGCTTGGCGCGCGGGTGGTCACCGCCTCCGACTCCAACGGCACCGTCGTTGACGAAGCGGGCTTCACCAAAGAAAAACTGGCCCGCCTGATCGACATTAAAGAGCGTGCCCATGGCCGCGTGGCCGACTACGCCCGCGAATTTGGCCTCACCTATCTTGAAGGCCAGCAGCCGTGGTCAGTGCCGGTGGATATCGCCCTGCCTTGCGCGACCCAGAACGAACTGGACGTCGATGCCGCCCGCCAGCTGATTGCCAATGGCGTGAAGGCCGTGGCGGAAGGCGCCAACATGCCGACCACCATCGCCGCAACCGACCTGTTCCTGGAAGCTGGCGTGCTGTTTGCCCCGGGCAAAGCGGCCAACGCCGGCGGCGTGGCGACTTCCGGTCTGGAGATGGCGCAGAACGCCGCGCGCATGGGCTGGAAAGCGGAAAAAGTGGATGCCCGTCTGCATCACATCATGCTGGATATCCACCACGCTTGCGTGCAGTACGGCGGCGAAGCGAAGCAGACCAACTACGTGCGCGGTGCGAATATCGCCGGTTTCGTGAAAGTCGCGGATGCCATGCTGGCCCAGGGCGTGATTTAACCTCCCCTGACGCATCCCGGCGGCTGCCCGCCGGGATGCGTCTCACGACGTCATCGTGATCACCACTTTCCCCAGATGCTGACCACTGTCCAGACAAGCATGGGCCTCGGCAACCTCCGCCATCGGGTAGCTGGCGTAGATCATCGGCTTGCATTTCCCTGCCTCAAGCAGCGGCCAGACGTGGCGCCGCAGCGCCTCGGCAATCTCCTGTTTCTCCGCCGCCGTCCGGCCGCGCATGGTTGAGCCGGTGACGGTGGCTCGTTTGAGCATCAGGGTCTGAATATCAACCTCATGAGCGATTCGTCCGCCCATAAAGCCGATGATCACCAGCCGTCCATCCTTTTTCAGTAGTCCAAGGTTGCGGTTAAAGTAAGGGCCGCCAACGATATCCAGAACGACATCCACGCCTTCATCGTGGGTCAGCTGGCCGATTTTTTCCGCAAAATCATCGGTTTTGTAGTTAATCGCCGTAGCATAGGGACGTAGGGCAGCGATTTTTTCGTCCTGGCCAACGGTGGCATAGACGGTCATCCCCAGCGCGTGGCACAGCAGGACCGCGGTGGTGCCAATCCCGCTGGCGCCGCCGTGGATCAGGATGCTTTCGCCAGGCTGCAGCTTACCCAGCTGGAAGACATTCGCCCAGACGGTGAAGAACGTTTCCGGAATGGCGGCCGCTTCGCTAAAGCTGAGGCCCGCCGGGATCGGCAGCGTCTGGCCTGCCGGCACGGCGCAGTATTCGGCATAGCCGCCGCCGTTGGTGAGCGCACAAACGCGATCGCCGGGCGCAAACGCTGTGACCTGCGCGCCGACCTCAACCACAACGCCCGCCACCTCCAGGCCAGGTACGGGGGTGACGCCCTTGGGCATAGGGTACAGCCCCTGGCGCTGCAGGATATCCGGCCGGTTGACGCCGGCGGCCTTCACCTCAATGAGCACCTCATTCTCCCCAATAGCAGGGATTTCTCCTTCGCGGATCTGCAATACCTCAGGGCCGCCCGGTTGGCTAATAGCGATATATTTCACGGGTCCTCCTTATCGCCGGTGAGAGAAATGAGCAACATTATCGGCAAGCGCGAAGACGCATTCAGGGGGGAAAGTCGTCAAGCCCTGCCCGGCTGTTTAGTGTAGACCATTGACCTGGCTGGCGGAGAAGCGGTGGCCGCGGGGATTCGCATCCTCGCGACCACCGGCGGGTTACTGCGGCGGCGGCGCAGCATCGTCTGCCGCTTTTTTCCCTTTCGGCTTGCCTTTACCTTTAGTGAACGGTTTTTTCGCCCCGGCTGGCGCGGCCAGGCCGCGGAACTGACGCACCGGCGTGCTCCGCGCCTGATCGATCAGCTGGAACAGCGTCCCCACCAGCGGCTGCATAAAGTCCTGATAGCGGCACTGCTTTTCGCTGATCTGCGTCAGGACCGATTCCCAGTGGGCGGTCATATCCGGACGCGCGGCCATCTCCGGCAGGGAGTGAATCAGCGCCCGGCCAGCGTCCGAGGAGTGGATATAACGCCCCTTTTTGGTCAGGAAACCGCGCTTGAACAGCAGCTCGATAATCCCGGCGCGGGTCGCTTCTGTGCCGAGACCGTCGGTGGCGCGTAGGATCTTCTTCAGATCTTTATCCTGCACGAAACGGGCAATCCCGGTCATCGCCGACAGCAGCGTGGCGTCGGTAAAGTGGCGCGGCGGCTGCGTCTGACGCTCCACCACTTCGCCCTTCTCGCACAGCAGTTCATCGTCTTTGGCCACCACCGGCAGCGGCGTGCCGTCGTTCTCTTCATCGCGCTCTTTGCTGCCCAGCAGCGTCCGCCAGCCAGCCTCTGCCAGAAAACGCGCCTTGGCGACAAACTTGCCGTTGGCGATCTCGAGGTCAATCTGGCATTTGCGGAACACCGCGTCCGGGCAGAACTGCATCAGATACTGCCGGGCGATCAGGTGGTAGACCTTCGCTTCGTTATCGGTGAGCTTGACCTGGCTGCTGCGGGCGGTCGGGATAATCGCATGGTGCGCATCGACCTTTTTATCATCCCAGCAGCGGTTGCGGATCTCCGGATCCATCACCGGCTGCGGCAGCAGGTCCGCCGCATGGACGGCAATCGCATTCAGCACCGCATGACGGCCGGCGAAGTGCTCTTCCGGCAGGTAGCGGCTATCCGAACGCGGGTAGGTAATGAGCTTGTGGGTTTCGTACAGCTTCTGGCAGATATCCAGCACGTTTTGCGCGCTGAAGCCGAAACGTTTGGCCGCCTCAATCTGTAGCGCCGACAGCGAGAACGGCAGCGGCGCGGGTTCGGAATCGCGCTTATCGTTATAGCCGGTCACCAGCGCCGGCTGGCCTTCGATGCGCTTAACCACGTGCTCAGCCAGTGGACGATGCAGCAGACGCCCTTCTTCATCCTGATAAGGTTCGCAGGCTTCGCTTGGCACCCAGGTGGCGACAAAACGTTCCTCCTGCGGCGTGACGATATGCGCCTTCACGTCGAAGAAGTCTTTGGCGACGAAGTTTTCAATCTCTTCATCACGGCGAACCACCAGGCCAAGTACCGGGGTCTGCACCCGCCCCACGGACAGTACCCCCTGATAGCCGGCGTTGCGCCCCAGCAGAGTATAGGCGCGGGTCATATTGATGCCGTACAGCCAGTCGGCACGCGCCCGCGCCAGCGCCGACACGCAGAGCGGCACGAACTCGCTGTTGGCGCGCAGGCGATTGATCGCCCGCTCCACCGCCTGCGGGTTGAGATCGTTAATCAGACAGCGCTGCACCTGCTGACGCTTCTCCGGTGCCAGCTGCAGGTAATCGAGTACTTCGTCCACCAACAGCTGCCCCTCACGGTCGGGGTCGCCGGCATGGATCACTTCCTGCGCCTCGCCAAGCAGACGCTTGATCACATTGAGCTGTTTGGTGACCGAGGGTTTGGGTTGTAGCTGCCATTTCTCCGGCACAATCGGCAGGTCGGTGAGATTCCAGCGGGCATAGCGGCTGTCATAGACGTCCGGCTGCGCCTGCTCCAGCAGATGGCCGATACACCAGGTGACCACCTGCCCGTTGCCGCACTCAATATAGCCATCGCCTTTGCGGTGCGGTTTAGGCAACACATCGGCGATAGCCCGACCGAGACTCGGTTTTTCCGCAATAAACAACCGCATCGAATCAACGGATCTCGATCATGGGTCGTCCGCCGCGGGCGGTGACCAGCTCGCCGATGGCGGCCAGCTTAATGCCGAACTCCGCCGCAGCGGCCTGGACTTCGGCTTCCGCTTCCGGAGTCACCGCCAGCAGCAGGCCGCCGGAGGTCTGCGGATCGCACAGCAGGTCCCGCCACTCCGCCGGCATCTCGCCCATCAGATGGCCGTAGCTGGCAAAGTTGCGCCCGGTGCCGCCCGGCACCGCGCCGGCGGCAATATAGCCTTCCACCCCCGGCAGTTTTGGGATATCGGCATAGCGCAGCTGCGCCTGCACGCCGGCCCCGCGGCACACCTCGCTAAGATGGCCGAGCAGGCCAAAGCCGGTGACGTCGGTCATCGCCTTCACTCCGTCGATGGCGGCAAACGCGGCGCCGGCGAGGTTCATCTGGCACATGGTCTCCGTCGCCAGTCCCTGATGCTCTGGCTTGAGCAGCGATTTTTTCTCCGCGGTGGTCAGCACACCGATCCCCAGCGGTTTGGTGAGATACAGTTTGCAGCCCGCCTGCGCAGTGCTGTTTTTCTTGATGCGCTCGGTGGGCACCACGCCGGTGACCGCCAGACCGAAGATCGGCTCCGGAGCGTCAATGGAATGGCCGCCTGCCAGCGCGATCCCGGCCTGCTGGCAGGCAAAGCGCCCGCCCTCCACCACTTCACGGGCAATTTCCGGCGCCAGGGTGTTGATCGGCCAGCCAAGGATGGCAATCGCCATAATCGGTTTCCCGCCCATGGCGAAAATATCGCTGATGGCGTTGGTGGCGGCGATACGGCCAAAGTCGAACGGATTATCGACGATCGGCATAAAGAAATCGGTGGTGCTAACGATTGACGTGCCGTTACCAAGATCGTAGACGGCGGCATCGTCGCTGGTTTCGTTGCCGACAAGCAGGTTCGGATCGACAAACTTCGCCTGCTCGCTATGCAGGATGGTTTCCAGCACCTTCGGGGAAATTTTACAACCACAACCGGCTCCGTGGCTGTATTGCGTTAAACGAATGGCTTGCTCGCTCATGGACATCTCCTGTCATTGCAATCCCGCTATGTTAGCGCCCAAACGCCAGGGTGGTAAGTACGACAGTCTGAAATCACGTATGGTTGCTCATTAAGCAGACAAAAAGCCGTTTTTGCGAGACACGGCAATTTTTTCCCGACCATTTTCACTTTTACTTAAAGATGACAGAAATGTGACAACACAGGACTGTCTTCTCTGGAATGATTATGACGTAAGGAAATTCTAATGAAAAAGCGTGTTCTTGCCCTTTGCCTGGCCAGTTTCTTCTCCGTTAACGCCTTTGCTCTGGTTCCCGCCGGGAACGATGTCACCACCAAGCCCGATCTCTACTATCTGACCAATGCCCAGGCCATCGACAGCCTGGCGCTGTTGCCACCGCCGCCGGCGGTGGGCAGTATCACGTTCTTAAACGATCAGGCGATGTATGAGCAGGGGCGTCTGCTGCGCAATACCGAGCGCGGGAAGCTGGCGGCAGAGGATGCCAACCTCAGCGCGGGCGGCGTGGCCAATGCCTTCTCCAGCGCCTTTGGTTCCCCAATCACCGAGAAAGACGCGCCTCAGCTCCACAAACTGCTGACCAATATGATTGAAGACGCCGGCGATCTGGCGACCCGCGGCGCGAAAGAGAAATACATGCGCATTCGCCCGTTTGCGTTCTATGGCGTCTCCACCTGCAACACCACCGAGCAGGACAAGCTGTCGAAAAACGGCTCTTACCCGTCCGGGCATACCTCTATCGGCTGGGCCACCGCCCTGGTGCTGGCGGAGATCAACCCGCAGCGGCAAAATGAAATTTTGAAGCGCGGCTATGAGCTCGGCGAGAGCCGGGTGATCTGCGGCTATCACTGGCAGAGCGATGTCGATGCGGCGCGCATCGTCGGCTCCGCGGTGGTCGCTACGCTGCACACCAACCCGGCCTTCCAGCAGCAGTTGCAGAAAGCCAAAGACGAATTCGCCAAAACGCAGAAGTAACGTCATCGCCCGGCGGCGCTGCGCTTGCGCGGCCAGCCGGACGGTTCCCTCTCCCTCCGGGAGAGGGCCAGGGTGAGGGGAAGCACTGCAGTGTGGTTGTTTATGTTATCGGTGGCTTCAGCGTAGTTTGCGCTCCCGGTTAATCGTCTGCGTTATGTCACTCATGGCGCAGGGAGCGCACAGGGGGCGGCCAGTCGCCGCCGCCCCCTGTACCCCCGGGCTCCGGCCAGCAACATCGCCACTGCGCGGTGCCTTCGACTTATCCCTGCAGGCTTCGGGTCGGGCCGAGGCAGCGTCCCTGCAAAACACGGCCCTCAGCCCGCATCCATGCGGGCTGCCCCGGCCTGCCGGGAACGTCTCAGCGATGTTGAGGCCGTCAGCACCGGCAGTTTCAGCAACAATGGTAAATAAATTAACGACAGGTCGTACGAACGTAGGCCGGGTCAGGCGCGAGCCGCCACCCGGCACAAAATCGGCTCCGTGCCCGCTGTCCTTGCCCGGCGGCGCTGCGCTTGCGCGGGCCTACAGACAGTCAGAGCCGGATGCGTTGGCCGGGTAAGGCGCCAGCCGCCACCCGGCATCACAAGCACCGACTCAGAAGCGCGTCACAAACGGCGCGGTATCCGGCAGGGCAATGGTGGTTGAGGCTTTTAGCTGCGGCGTCCCCAGATAGAGGAAGCCGACAATTTTATCCTGCTCGCGGCACGCGAAGCCGGCCCGCACCACCGGGCTCTCGGTCAATGCTCCGCTGCGCCAGATGCCATTGAATCCCTGGGCCAGGGCCGCCATCTGCATCGCCATCACCGCACAGCCAGCGGACATCTCCTGCTCCCAGCGCGGCACCTTCGGGTGGTCTTCACAGCGCGCGACTACGGTAATGATCAGCGGCGCGCGGAACGGCGCATTGCGGGCTTTCTCTATTCCCTTCTCATCCTGGCCGGCCTCTGTGGCCCCTTTTTCCAGCAGCTGGCTGAAGCGCTCGCGGCCGTCATCGGCGATAATAAAAAAGCGCCACGGCTGCAGGGTGCCATGATCCGGGGCGCGCAGCCCGGCGCGCAGAATGTTTTCCAGCTGTTCGCCAGCCGGGGCAGGTTCCGCCAGGCGAGAAGCGCTCCGGCGATTAAGCAGTAGATCGAGAGCATCCATCTGTATAACTCCTGTGATGTCATTTTTCATAAAATTAACATGCACAAGGATTTTGTTACAGCGTGGTCGGTGATTCCTGCTGACAACCGACGGCTCACTCTTTAGGATAGCCAGACGCGGCGGCCCCTGCGGCCTGCCCTTTTTAGATAACGTTAGGGAGAAGACATGCGAACCCTTTGGCGACTGATTGCCAGCTTTTTTAAATGGACGTGGCGGATACTCAACTTTATTCGCAAACTGGCTCTGAATGCGATCTTCCTGGTGCTGGTGCTGGTGTGTATCGGTATCTGGAGCCAGTTCAGCACCACTACCAGCGAACATGCCGCGCGCGGCGCGCTGTTGCTGGATATTACCGGCGTGGTGGTGGATAAACCTTCCGCCAGCAGCAAGCTCGGCGTAATTGGCCGCCAGCTGTTTGGCGCCAGCTCGGACCGTCTGCAGGAGAACTCTCTGTTCGATATCGTGCAGACCATTCGCCAGGCGAAAGATGACCGCAATATCACCGGTATTGTGCTGGATCTGAAAAACTTCGTTGGCGGCGATCAGCCGTCCATGCAGTACATCGGTAAAGCGCTGCGTGAGTTCCGCGACAGCGGCAAACCGGTCTATGCCGTCGGCAGCAGCTACAGCCAGGGCCAGTACTACCTGGCGAGCTTTGCCAACAAAATCTGGCTCTCACCGCAGGGCGAGGTTGACCTGCACGGCTTCGCCACCAATGGGCTGTACTACAAATCACTGCTGGATAAGCTGAAGGTCTCCACCCATGTCTTCCGCGTCGGCACCTATAAATCCGCCGTCGAGCCTTTCATTCGCGATGATATGTCCCCTGCCGCCCGCGAGGCGGACAGCCGCTGGATTGGCGAACTGTGGCAGAACTACCTCAACACCATTGCCGCCAACCGCCAGATCACCGCCCAGCAGCTATTCCCGGGCGCCCAGGGCATTATCGATGGCCTGCGTAAAGTGGGCGGCGATACGGCAAAATATGCGCTGGACAATAAGCTGGTGGATGAGCTGGCGACCTCCACGGAAGTGGAAAAGGCGCTGACCAAACAGTTTGGCTGGAGCAAAACGGATAACAATTACCGGGCGATCAGCTATTACGACTACAACGTGAAGACACCGTCTGACGAAGGTTCCGCCATTGCGGTGATCTTTGCCAACGGCGCCATCATGGATGGCGAGGAGACCCCGGGCAACGTTGGTGGCGATACCACGGCGGCGCAAATTCGCGATGCGCGCCTCGACCCGAAAATTAAGGCCATCGTTCTGCGCGTTAACAGCCCGGGCGGTAGCGTGACCGCCTCAGAAATTATCCGTGAAGAGCTGGCTGCAGCCAAAGCCGCCGGTAAACCGGTAGTGGTCTCGATGGGCGGCATGGCTGCATCTGGCGGCTACTGGATCTCCACCCCAGCGGATTACATCGTCGCGAACCCGAGCACCCTCACCGGCTCCATCGGCATCTTTGGCGTAATCAACACCGTGGAAAATACCCTCGGGTCGATTGGCGTCCATACCGACGGCGTCGCCACGTCGCCGCTGGCGGATGTCTCCAGCACCAAAGCGCTGCCGCCGGAAGTGCAGCAGCTGATGCAGTTGAGCATTGAGAATGGCTATCAGCGCTTTATCACCCTGGTGGCTAACGCCCGTAAGAGCACGCCGGAGAAAATCGACCAGATTGCCCAGGGACACGTCTGGACCGGGGAAGATGCCAAAGCCAACGGCCTGGTCGACAGCCTCGGCGACTTCGACGATGCGGTGGCTAAAGCCGCCGAGCTGGCGAAGCTGAAAACCTGGCACCTCAACTACTATCAGGAAGAGCCGACCTTCTTCTCGATGGTGCTGGATAGCCTGACCGGCTCGGTACGCGCCTCGCTGCCGGCGGCCATTCAGGCCTGGCTGCCTGCACCAGTCGCCGCGGCGGCCGAGACGGTGAAAGCGGAGAGCGACAAGCTGGCGGCGTTTAACGACCCGCAGAACCGCTATGCCTTTTGCCTGACCTGCGCCAACATCCGTTAGTACGCAGCGGCTGCCCCGTCTCCCGGGGCAGCCTTTTTCCCGCACCTGCCAGCGCCGCCACAAAGCGAGCGGCCAACACTGTATTTTTTCCCGCGTCTCTTTATACTGCGCCTGTCTACGACCAACCTAAGCGATGCTATGCAAAAAAAATCGATTTACGTTGCCTACACCGGTGGGACCATCGGTATGCAGCGCTCTGAACACGGCTATGTACCCGTTTCCGGCCATCTGCAGCGTCAGCTGGCGCTGATGCCTGAATTCCATCGTCCGGAGATGCCGGACTTCACGATCCATGAATACCATCCGCTGATGGATTCATCCGATATGACCCCCGAGGACTGGCAGCACATCGCCGACGATATCCGCAGCCATTACGATGAGTATGATGGCTTTGTGATCCTCCATGGTACCGACACCATGGCGTTTACCGCTTCGGCGCTGTCGTTCATGCTGGAAAACCTTGGCAAGCCGGTCATTGTGACAGGGTCACAAATCCCACTGGCCGAGCTGCGTTCTGATGGTCAGATTAACCTGCTCAACGCTCTCTACGTTGCCGCCAACTATCCGATTAACGAAGTAGCGCTGTTCTTCAACAATCGACTGTTTCGCGGCAACCGCACCACTAAAGCCCACGCCGACGGCTTCGACGCTTTCGCCTCGCCAAACCTCGCGCCGCTGCTGGAAGCCGGGATCCATATCCGCCGCCTCGGTACCCCGCCGGCGCCGCAGGGCCGCGGAGAGCTTATCGTGCACCCCATCACCCCGCAGCCGATTGGCGTGGTGACGATTTACCCCGGCATCTCCGCCGACGTGGTACGCAATTTCCTGCGCCAGCCGGTGAAAGCGCTGATCCTCCGCTCCTATGGCGTCGGCAATGCCCCACAGAATGGCGAGTTTATTCAGGTGCTGGCGGAAGCCAGCCAGCGCGGTATTGTGGTGGTCAATCTGACGCAGTGCATGTCCGGGAAAGTGAACATGGGCGGCTATGCCACCGGCAACGCCCTCGCCCAGGCGGGGGTCATCAGTGGTTTCGATATGACGGTGGAAGCGACGCTGACCAAGCTACACTATCTGCTTAGCCAGCAGCTGGATGTTGACGCCATTCGCGCGGCGATGCAGCAAAATCTGCGTGGCGAACTCACCCCCGACGAGGCTTAAGGAGGACGTATGGCACATCGAGCGCTGTTACTGGTTGATTTGCAGAACGACTTTTGCGCCGGCGGCGCGCTGGCGGTTCCTGAAGGCGACAGTACCGTCGAGGTGGCTAATGCGCTTATCGACTGGAGCCTGGCGCGCGGCGAGCCCATCGTCGCCAGCCAGGACTGGCACCCGGCGGATCATGGCAGCTTCGCCAGCCAGCACCAGGTGGAACCCTACACCCAGGGCGAACTCGACGGCCTGGCGCAGACCTTCTGGCCGGATCACTGCGTACAGCACAGCGAAGGCGCGGCGCTGCATCCGCTGCTCAAACAGCAGGCGATCAACGCCGTGTTCCATAAGGGGCAAAACCGGGTCATTGACAGCTACAGCGCTTTTTTTGACAACGGTCACCGGCAGAAAACTGAACTGGACGGCTGGCTGCGCGGCCAGGGCATCGTGGAACTGACCGTCCTCGGCCTCGCCACCGATTACTGCGTCAAATTCACCGTGCTGGATGCCCTGGCGCTGGGCTATACGGTCAATGTCATCATCGACGGCTGTCGCGGCGTTAACCTGCAGCCGCAGGACAGCAGCCAGGCGTTTATGGAGATGGCCGCCGCGGGCGCCACGCTGTATACCCTCGATGACTGGCGGGAAACCCACGCGTAATCTGTGCCGACAGGCATTCTTCCTGTCGGCACTTTTCTCAGGCCAGCGTTGAAATCTCCTCCAGCTAGATCTTGCGCGTTTCGATGCCAAAGCAGAACAGGATTAGCGCGCAGAGCACCAGCATTACCCCGAGCACCATAAAAACCGTAATCGCCCCGGAGCGGGTCAACAGGACCGCGACACCGTAGGGGGTAAAGACGGCGACAATCCGCCCTACCGCGTTGACAAAGCCTGAACCGCGCAACCGGAGATGCGTTGGCCACAACTCAGGCACGTACACCGCCGAGGCAAAGCAGACGTACATGTACAGGAAAAAAATCATCACCAGGCCATAGCTTAAGATGGCCCACTCTGCGGTTTGAATCGAATAGAAGTAGCCGAGAAGCGCAATAATAATCAGCAACGATGAGCCAAACAATCGCCGCGGAAAACGGTCGATAATCAGCGCGGCAATAAATATACCCACCGGCGCACCAATCATAATAATCGCGGTCATCAAGATTGACTTTGTCACGTCGATCCCCGAATTAACAAAAATTGTCGGGATCCACACCGTAATAGTATAGAGCGAAATGTTCATCGCGATGAGCACCGTAATTGCCACCAGCGTTCGCCGCAGCATGTGACCTTTAAACAACAACCAGAAAGAGCCGCTTTCCACACCCACCTCCGCCCTATGTTCCGCGCTTTGCCAGGCCGGTAAGATGATGTTTTTCTCTTTCTCGATTTGCGACTCTACCTGCTGGAGATGCTTTTCAGCCGCGCTTCGCTGCCCTTTACCCGCCAGCCAGCGCGGAGACTCAATAAAATATCTTCCCGACAGATACCAGGCAAGCAGCATAGCCGCGCCGCCGAGCAGAAACATTATCCGCCAGCTTAAAAAAGCAATCACCACTATGCCAATTGCCGCCGATAGCATGGGCGACCAGTTACCGACAAAAGAGAGCCGGGCGGACCATTTTCCGCGCACTGCGGGTGGAATAAACTCGGTAAATGAAGCATAACCTATCATTATTAACGCCCCCATTCCACAGCCCATCAGACAGCGGCAAAAGATAAGCCAGTACATGTTGGGCACAAAGGCTGCCGCACAGGCCGAAATCCCGACGATCAGCAAATTCAGGCGAAATGCCTTACGTCGCCCGAGATAATCGCCTATAAAACCGCCGGTTAGCGAACCTATAAAATAGCCAAACATCAGCGCTGAGGTAAATGCCGCATTGAGGTAATTATTTGACCAGCCGTTGCTGACTAACTTTGCCAGCACCACGTTGCCAGAATAGCTGAGAAAACCGGTGATTAATAAACTAAAACTGATGATACCAAAAATACGAAAATGAAATCGCGATAAAGGTAAGCGGTCTAATCTTGCGCCGATAGGGTCACATTGTTCCATCTGGATGCCTCAATTTCAGCTAAAATATAAAATATGGCGACAGCGGCAGAGTCACTTTTGCCGCGCCATCCATCATCATTAAATTTTTATGGCATTACCCAGGCGCAAACTAAAATAATATTAATCGGAATAGCAATAAAGCTAATAAACGAGTTGAATATTATTCTCTTTACAAAATGCTATCCATTCCGCACCTGGTGCCTTATTGGTTATAAGGTAATTAATATGGCTAAAATCTACCAACTGGACAAAAGCTTTACGATCGAACTTAGAGTGATCGACCAACAGCGCCACTTCCGTCGCCTGGCGAATCATCGTTTTCTTGATTTCCGCTTCTGCTTCGTTGGAGTCAAGCGCTCCGTTCTTCATATCCAGCCCTTTACAGCTCATTACCATAATATCAACGTGATAACGACTGATAATTTCCTTAGTGATTCTTCCCTGCAGCGACAGCGTATTTTTATTCAGTTCACCGCCGGTAGAAACAACGTTAATTTCCGACTGCGCCAGCTCGTGAAAAGCTTCCGCCGAGTTGGTTAACAACGTGAGATCGTTTCTTTCCTTCAGCAGTTTTAATAACTCCATCGCCGTACTGCTGGAATCAGCAGCCATAGTGGTTTTATTCTTAATAAATGGTAATGCATTACGGGCAATGGTCTGTTTCTCTTCAAAGAAAGACTTTGCGCGTTTATAAAAATGAATGTTATCGGATAATGCGGTGGTGTTTAATACCGCACCGCCATACGTACGGGTCAGAAAACCCTCATCTTCGAGCTTTTCAAGATCGCGGCGAATAGTTTCCTCCGTGACCTGAAAAATTGAGCTTAAATGAGAAACCACCACTTTCTTATCATTAGCCACCATTTGCTTGATGGCCTGAATCCTGTCTTTTGCCGCCACGATAACACCTCTGTTTCCTGCAACGTAATAATAAGACCGTAGTATCTCACAGGCTATGTTTATTTTCAAAAGAACCTGTCTGAATCACAGATTTTAATACTCTATTACACAGAAACAGAGGCCAGGCCGTTCTCCCATTACTTCGTATCCAGCGCTACTGCCATTTCACGCATTAATAGTGAATCCTCATCAGTCAAGGCGATAGTTAATGCATCAGTATTCTCGCGAACTTGCTCTGGTGACGTTGCGCCACTCAGCAAGGTGATTAAGTCGCTCTGTTTTAAAATCCACGCCAGCGCCAGCGCGGGGATCGTGCAGTGGTATTTTGCACACAGCGGCCGCCACTCCTCGAGCATATCCATTACCCGCAGCATATTTTCCCGCTGGAACCAGACTTTGTTAGCCCGCGCGCCGCCGGGAACATAATCCCGGCCGATAGTCCCGGTCAACAGCCCCTGCTCAAGCGGTGAATAGACCTGCACAATGATGCCATTCTGCTGGCATAACGGCAGCAGTTCACCTTCCAGCGCCCGGTCAAGGATGCTGTACTTGGCCTGGATGATATCCAGCTCACCGTGTTTGAGATACTCCCTGATATGCCCGGCATCGACGTTCGCCGCACCGATAGAACGAATTTTCCCCTCTTTTTTCAGTGCGTTCAGCGTATCTACAGTTTCCGCAATCGGCGTAAAACAGGGCTCTACGGACTGCCAGTGGGTCATATAGATATCAATGGTGTCGATACCCAGCCTTTGCAGGCTGGCTTCCACCTCTTCGCGAATCGACTCAGGCGTGAGATTTTTGTACAGCTGACGATCGCCAACTTTGTTAAACAGGCTGCCCGTCCGCTCCCAGACGATGCCACATTTGGTTTCGACAACGATATCGTTACGCGGCAGCTTTTTCAGCGCCTGCCCGACAATCACTTCACTGTTGCCAAAATTGTATCCCGGCGCGGTATCAATCAGATTAATGCCGCAGCGATGCGCCTCGACAATGGTATCGATGCAAACCTGCAAATCGAGATCGCCGTTCCATGCCGGACCGCCGCCAATAGCCCATGTCCCTAATCCCATGCGGGAAAGTTTAATATCCGTACTGCCTAAAGGAATCATTTTCATCTGCCGCTATTACCCTTCGTATTCGTCGAGAAGTTGTTCAACCAGCTTTCTGTTTTTCACGCCCGTTGTGGCACCCACGCTCAGTACCGATATTGCGGCCGTTGCGTTAGCAAACAACGCGCACTCGCGCAGCGGCTTGCCTTCAAGCAGCGCGGAGATAAATCCCGAGGCAAAATTATCCCCCGCGCCGATAGTGTCGATGGCGGTAATTCCCGACACCGCAGGGACCTCCATTTTCATATCGGCACGCTTGATAAAGCAGCCTCTCTTGCCGGACTTGATCACTACCGTTTTCACGCCGCAGTCGAGGAAGCTGTCGGCAATTTCATCCAGCGTCTCTTTCCCGGTGAGAAGTCTCGCCTCTTCAAAGTTGGGAAACAGATAATCCACGTAGCTCAGCGCATGGCGAATATCTTCCAGCGTTTCGTTAAGGCGGGGCTTAATCATATCGGCGCAAATAATTAACCGATGCGCTTTCGCCTGCGTAAAAATCTCCGTTAATGCTTTACCATCGAGCAGCGGGCTATTAAAAATACTCGCCAGCGACAGCACCTTTGCCTGCGAGAAGCGGTCTAAATCAACATCGTTAATATTTAGTTTCCACAGGCTGCCGTTGCGATTGGTGACAAAAGTACGTTCACCATCGGCGGTGACTAAACCCACATTAATGGAAGTATCAATATCGGCATCCTGCTTCAGGCTCTGAATATCAATATTCTCCCGCCGACAGTGATCGACAATAAAATGTCCTGGCGCGTCATCGCCCACGCGGCTAATTAACGCCGTGCGATGACCGAGACGAGAAATAATTGTCGCTTCATTAATCGCATCCCCTCCCGTGGTTATGGCAATGCGTTCTAATGGGTAAGAGTCAACATCAAAGATATTTTTACTCACCGGTTGAAGGGGAATATCAACAATAGCTGCCCCGATACAAATAACCTCGATATTCTCCATATTGTCATTCCGCTTTACCGTCAGAGCCAAACAGTTTGATTTTCTCCAGAGCGCGCACTTTAACCGCTTTGCGGACCTCGCGCTCAACGTGCAGGAAAGGCTGATTCTGATTCTCCTGCACCGCCGCCATTGCCGCCTGACACAGTTCGGTATGGATATTGATTTTCGAAATGCCTAATGAAATAGCTTTTTTGATATCCGCATCGCTAATACCGGACGCGCCGTGCAGCACCAGCGGAACGGATACCGCCTCGCGTACGCGTTTAACCACCTCAAAATTCAGTTTGGGTTCTGAGGTATAAACCCCATGCTGGTTACCAATTGCCACCGCCAAAGAGTCGCAGCCGGTACGTTCGACGAACTCCGCCGCCTGGCTCGGGTCAGTATAGTGGTAGCCCGCCAACGCTTCTTCATAAACCGTTTCATTCCCCACGTGGCCTAACTCCGCTTCAACCGGAATGCCCAGAGGGTGGAAGAAGTCCACCGCCTCTTTAGTCAGGCGAATATTTTCTTCGAAATCAAAGGCGGAGGCATCGCGCATCAGCGAATTCATACCATGGACCCAGGCGTTGTGGATAATCTCCATGCTACGCCCGTGATCCCAATGGGTAATAACCGGCACCGAGGCTTTTTTAGCCATCGATACCATCATATGCGAAAAATCTTCAAACGAGGTATTACCCACAAAACCGGTACCGAAAGAGATAATTACCGGCGATTTAGACTCTTCTGCCGCATCAATGACCCCCATTAACATTTCCGCATTCCAAACATTAAAGTGGGCAATCGCGTAATGTTTATTCTGGGCATCGTTTTCCCAATATTTAATATCGGCCAGCATGGTTGCTTCTCCCTTTTCAATAAATTAATGGTTAACTTTAATAACGCCTTTGATAATTTCGCGTTTGTTGTTAACAGACTCGTCAAACGCGCGCTGAACATCTTCATAATCATAAATATGCGTCACCATCGACTTGACTTCGAAACGCCCGGAGGAAATGGCTTCAATGGTGACCGGATAGCGGTTGGCATAGCGGAAAACGGTCTGAATTGAGACTTCACGGTTAATTTTGAGAAAATTAATCGCCGAATCTCCGGGAACCGTACCAACGATCATGATTTTCCCGCCGCGCATCACCAGATACGGAGCCTGCTTCACGGTGATCGCCGAGCCGGCCGTTTCAAAAACAATGTCTGCCCCGATATCGCCGGAGAACTGCTGGCAGCGGGCGACGGTGTCCTCTTTCGCACCGTTGATGACGGTCGTCGCCCCAAGCTTCCCGGCCATGGCCAGACGTTTTTCCAGAACATCGACAACGGCGATGTCGGTTGCCCCTAAACACTTACAGGCTTGCAGGGTCATTAAGCCAATACAGCCGGCCCCCAGGATGACGATTTTCTTGCCAGGCTTCACGTCAGCCAGCATTGCGGCATGCATCCCTACCGCCGCAGGCTCTACCAGCGCGCCTTCCATGGTGCCCATGTTATCGGGTAGCTTGTAAGTGAAGCTTTCCGGATGGCATAGATAGTGGGTTAGCGCGCCGCGATAGTTAGGCTGCGTGGCCATAAAGTCGACATCAGGGCAGATGTTGTATTTCCCCTCCAGACAGTAGCGGCAGTGGCCGCACGGCACGCCGGGTTCAATGTTCACCCGGTCGCCCGGTTTAAATTTACTGACGCGACTTCCCACCGCCACCACCGTACCGGCACATTCATGCCCGAGACCAATTTCCTGGTTTGGGTCTTTCGGCGGAATAAAAGGGCCCGATTCAAACCCGTGAACATCTGAACCGCAAATACCAACGTATTCAACTTTGATCAGCACTTCATGCTCTTTGGGTACCGGGATATCGGCGGCAATAATTTTCATCGTACCCGGGGTTTTTAATATCGCTTTTGAATTTTTCATTTTATTTCCCGTCAATATTATTTGCTGGTAACTGCATCAATACCGAGACTTTCGACAGAGACGCCTTTGGTTTCAATTCCGATGGTCGCAATGGCAATGGCGACAATAATGGAGACGGTTCCCAGCAGAACAAATACCCCCGTCACGCCATAACCGTTAAGCAATACCGCGACCGCATAAGGAGCGGCGATACCGCTGATACGCCCAACCGCATTCGCCAGACCGGAACCGCGAAGCTTCGCTTCTGTCGGCCATATTTCCGGAACATAGACTGCCGAGGCGTAGCAAACGTACATATACACAAACGTAATCAGAAAGAAGCCAATTAACGTAATTAATAGCATGCTGGTTTGCAGAGAATAGATATATCCCAGCCCGGCAATTAATACCAACAGCCCCACCCCCATAGTTTTTCTGGGTATTTTATCCATGACCAGCATGGCGATAAAAATCCCAAACGGCGCGCCAAACATACTCATCGTGTTTAAGACAATCGAGTCTTTAAGATTAATGCCCTGGGTCATAAATATCGTCGGCAGCCAGTTAATTAAGGTATACTGGACAACGTTCATGGCGATCAGGACAAAGGAACCTAAAATAACGCGTTTCAGCAACACACCTGTTAATAAGGCCGAATAAGGAACTGCGCGCGGGGCTTTGCCGTCATCTTCAATTACCACAGGCGGTAGCGGCTTGCCGGTCTGCAGAACAACCCCTTCTTCAATGGCACGCATCACCTTTTCAGCTTCGGCGTAGCGCCCGCGGGACTCAAGCCAACGAGGCGACTCCGGGAAACGACGCCAGGCAATAATAGTCGCCATTAGCGACAGTACGGCCGGGATCAATAACTGTACTCGCCAGTTCCATTCAGCGCTAATTAACGGCGTCAATCCCATGGCGATGAGCGAACAGAGCGGATAAGACCAGTTGCCGATAAACGAGACCCGGCTTGACCAGGTGCCGCGATTCCTGCCAGGCATATATTCGGTGAACCCGGCAAACAGGGTCACCAGCAGCGCCCCTAATCCAACCCCCATGACAAAACGGCAGGCGATCAGGAAGGTCATATTCGGTGAAAACGCCCCAACGACCATGGCAATAATATGAATCGCTTCATACAGAATAAATGCGTTTTTACGCCCGATTTTATCGCCAATGATCCCACCACCGAGCGCGCCGAGAAACATTCCCGCAGTCGTAATGGCGGAAAACGTAGCGGTGGTGGAATTATCGGTCCAGCCAAGTTCTTTTAACTGCGCGAGAATTAATCCGCCTACGGCATTACTCCAGCAGACCAGTAATCCGAAGGCGACTATGGCAAACATTGACGAATGCCAGCGACAATCTGGCAGTCGATCCAGCCTCGCGCCACAATGCGGTTTTGCTATATGTTCCATCCGGGAACCTTCCTTTAATAAATGGGCTTATTCATCAAAGTCGTAGGTCATGATGACCTTAATCGCGGTTTTATCGACCATAGCGTCAAACCCTTCCCGCCATTGCGACAGGCCGATACGGTGAGTGATCATCGGTTTGACTTTGATCGCGCCGCTGGCCAGCAAGCGGATAGCATTACGCCAGGAGGTGGAGTCGTAGGCCATATGACCAATGATGCTTTTGTTCCACGCGGTAATGTCGTTGATGGAGAAATCAAGAGGTTTGAAACCCATGCCCACGCGAACCACTTCCCCGTTGGGGCGCAGCATTTCGATAGATTGTTTGAGGGCAATATTAGCGCCGGAGCATTCGATAACCAGGCCCAGGTTGTCTTTACCGCAGATTTCCTGGCAACGCGTGACCACATCTTCGGTCGAACCGTTGACGACCGCTGTCGCCCCCAGCTCTTTGGCAATAGGGAAGCGTACCGCGACATCCTCTTCCAGTCCGACCATGACGATGTTCACGGCCCCCATGATGCGCGCCATTTGCACGGAAAAGAGCCCTAATGGACCGGTACCGAAAACCACGACGTCCTGGCCAGGTAGAAATTTGGATTGTTGAGCAATAGATTTGTAAGCGTTACAGATAGGATCCAGCACCGCGGCTTCTTCATAATCAACGCCCTGCGGGATCTCCCACAGTGCATGGCGGTGAATTTTGAGAATCTCACCTGGCACCAGGCAATATTTCGAAAATCCGCCCCCCCAGGTGTTGTTATCAAGTCCTAAATTAACTTTTTCTGTACAACACAGAAAATCACCTTGTTCACAGGCCGGACATACACCGCACACGTGCCCACTGTTGTCAGAAACCACCCGCTGACCGACTTTCCAGTCCTTGACTTTGTCGCCGATGCGGACAATTTGTCCGGCAAATTCATGGCCGCGGATGGAGTTAAATTGATCCGATCCGCTATCAACATTGTAATGCTTCATGTCAGCGCCGCAGATAGCCGCCGCTTTGATTTCAATCACGATGTCATCCGGGCCGCAAATCGGCTCCGGTACATCAATCATCTTATAGCCGCCAAAGGCCTTACCAAATCTTGCCAGTGCTTTCATTGCGTCTTCCTTTGTTGATTTGTGGTTTTGCTTCAATGGTCGTCATACTTAACCACACAATCTTCAAGGTCAACATTAAATCTTTAAAACGCAGATATAGATCTGCATTTCACAACTCAGATCACAAATACAGCAAATTTCATTATGAGAAAATGAAGGAATGACAATGACTGACCACTAAAGGATGCCTTCTGCCGCCTCGCTATCGTCCATAAATTGAACTCTCTCGCAGTTTCAACAGGTTATTGCTGGTAGTCTGGCAAGGCTGTTTTTTCGCCACGCCATTTCCGTGGCGTGGTTATTTTTTATGTCAAAGAGGAACCACTATGAAACGTTTGCCCTTGCTGGCAGCCTTGCCCTTGCTTTGCGCTTCTGCGCTCTCTGCCCAACCCCTGATGTCCGTCGGCTATTTTAACGGCGGCGGCGACGTCACTGCCGGGCCCGGCGGCGATATCGATAAGCTGGACGTCCGGCAGATCACCCATCTCAACTACTCGTTTGGTCTTATCTATAACGATGAAAAAGACGAGACTAATGCGGCCCTGAAGGATCCTGCTCATCTGCACGAGATCTGGCTGTCGCCGAAGGTGCAGGCGGATCTGCAAAAGCTCCCGGCCCTGCGTAAACAGAACCCGGACCTCAAGGTCCTGCTGTCGGTCGGCGGCTGGGGGGCGCGCGGTTTCTCCGGCGCGGCGGCAAGCAAAGAAACCCGTAAGGTGTTTATTCAGTCTGCGCAGGAAATTGTTGAAAAATATGGTCTGGATGGGATTGACCTCGACTGGGAGTTTCCGGTCAACGGCGCCTGGGGGCTGGTTGCCAGCCAACCGGCCGATCGCGATAACTTTACCGCGCTGTTAAAAGAGCTGCGCGCAGCGTTTGGTACCAGGAAACTGGTGACTATTGCCGTGGGGGCTAACGCAGAAAGTCCGAAAAGTTGGGTGGACGTTAAAGCGATTGCGCCATCGCTCGACTACATCAACCTGATGACCTACGACATGGCCTACGGCACGCAGTACTTCAACTCGAACCTGTATGACTCCAGCCACTGGCCAACGGTCGCCGCGGCGGATAAATACAGCGCCGATTTTGTGGTCAACAATTACCTGGCCGCCGGGCTTAAACCCAGCCAGATGAACCTCGGGATTGGTTTTTATGGCCGGGTACCGAAACGGGCAGTTGAACCGGGGATTGACTGGACGAAAGCGGATGCGCAAAACAATCCGGTCACCCAGCCCTATTTTGGGCCACAGGAGGTCGCGCTGTTTGCCTCGCTGGGTTATGACCTGAGCAAAGACACCTACGTAAAATACAACGATATCGTGGGCAAACTGCTCAACGATCCGCAAAAACGTTTTACCGAGCACTGGGACGATGAAGCGAAGGTTCCGTGGCTGTCAGTGCAGTCCGCGGAGGGCAAGCCGCTGTTCGCCCTGTCCTATGAGAACCCGCGATCGGTGGCCATTAAGGCGGACTATATCAAGGCGAAGGGCCTCGCCGGGGCCATGTTCTGGGAATATGGCGCCGATGACCAGAATCAGCTGGCCCGTCAGCTGGCGGAATCGCTGGGGATCAAACACTAGTCGCGACCCTCCCCCTCGGGCTGCGTGACGCAGACAGCATCGCCTGCAATGCAGGTATATCGCGCAGCCCGGGATAGGTTATGATGCCAGTTATCCGCTGCGCCACGCGCTGGCGCAGCTTAACCGTTTGACAGGAGGCAGGGGGCCATGGCCTATATCCCCAAAAATTACGCGCGTCTGGAAGTGGGTTACCGCGAAAAGGCGCTCAAGCTTTTTCCCTGGGTGTGCGGACGCTGCTCACGGGAGTTTGTCTACTCCAATCTGCGCGAGCTGACGGTGCACCACATCGATCACGACCACTCCAATAACCCGGAAGATGGGAGTAACTGGGAGATGTTGTGCCTGTATTGTCACGATCACGAACATTCCAAGTACACCGAAGCCGATCAGTATGGCTCCACGGTGGTGGCGGGCGAAGATGCGCAAAAGAGCGTCGGTGAGGCCACCTACAACCCGTTTGCCGATCTGAAAGCGATGATGAACAAAAAGTAAGCATGCCGATCTGGCCGCTGCGCGCGGTCGTTCACGCTGATGCTGTCCGGCCCGGGGTGACCCCGACGCCGGAACCACGCGCCGCCGGCTGGCGCTTTATTGCAGCTTAACGGTGGCGATCGGCTTTGGCACGATGCCGAAATCTTCCTTCAGCTGCTGTTTACTCTTCATCACCATCTGCCCGCGGGTGTCGATGGTCATGTGCTGGGCGTCGGTGTTATACCGGGCCTGCCACAGCATCACCAGCTGCAGGCTATTTTCCTTTTGCTCCGGCGTCAGCGCCACGCCATCCGGCCATTTTCCCAGCTCCACCGCCGTCGCCAGACGCTGGTAAACTTCCGGCGTCATACTGTCGATAATTTGCTCAATATCCATCTTCCGCTCCACTCCGCTTGGAATAATTTGCTGAATCGTTTCTTCAACCCTTAATCTGCTCGCCATTCTGCTCATCAGTGAAGCTCAGCGACGCCGAATTCACACAATAGCGCTCGCCGGTCGGCTGTGGGCCATCCGGAAATACGTGGCCGAGATGGGCGTCACAATTTCCACAACGGATTTCAATGCGCTGCATGCCGTGCGAATTGTCGGTCAGATAGCGAATGGCCTCATCGCTCACCGGCTCATAGAAGCTCGGCCAGCCGCAACCGGAGTCGTATTTGGTTTGGGAGTTAAACAGCGGCGCATCGCACACCAGGCAGTGATACACGCCATTTTTCTTGTTGTGCAGCAGCCGTCCGGTGAAAGGCGGTTCGGTGCCGTGATGCTGCGTCACGTAAAACTGCATTTCGCTTAAGCCGTTTTTCAGCTCTTCCGGGGAGGGTTTATTCGCCATGGGCTTACATCTCGCTTTGCAATGGACAACTTTCGCTCCAATTCTAACAAAACATTAACAATGAAGCGTGCACTTTTGTTCTAAACTTATGCGGTGCCAACAGGCAGCCAGATAATTGTGACTTAAATCACGTTTTTATCTTAAATGCCCTTTAAAATTCCGCGCGCAGCCCCCATATGGAATTGGGCTCAAAGGGAGAGTGAGGCAAATCAATCGCGCAAGGTGTGCTCAGGATTGATTTGTCGCAATGATTGACACGATTCCGCTTGACGCTGCGTAAGGTTTTTGTAATTTTACAGGCAACCTTTTATTCACTAACAAATAGCTGGTGGAATATATGACTATCAAAGTAGGTATCAACGGTTTTGGCCGTATCGGTCGCATTGTTTTCCGTGCTGCTCAGAAACGTTCTGACATCGAGATCGTTGCAATCAACGACCTGTTAGACGCAGAGTACATGGCTTACATGCTGAAGTATGACTCCACTCACGGTCGTTTCGACGGTACCGTTGAAGTGAAAGACGGTCATCTGGTCGTTAACGGTAAAAAAATCCGTGTTACCGCTGAACGTGACCCGGCTAACCTGAAGTGGGACGAAGTTGGTGTTGACGTTGTTGCTGAAGCAACCGGTATCTTCCTGACCGACGAAACCGCTCGTAAACACATCACCGCTGGCGCGAAAAAAGTCGTTCTGACTGGCCCGTCCAAAGACAACACCCCGATGTTCGTTCGCGGCGCTAACTTCGAAACTTACGCTGGCCAGGACATCGTTTCCAACGCTTCCTGCACCACCAACTGCCTGGCACCGCTGGCTAAAGTTATCAACGACAACTTCGGTATCGTTGAAGGCCTGATGACCACCGTCCACGCGACCACCGCGACTCAGAAAACCGTTGATGGCCCGTCTCACAAAGACTGGCGCGGCGGCCGCGGCGCAGCTCAGAACATCATCCCGTCCTCTACCGGTGCTGCTAAAGCAGTAGGTAAAGTACTGCCAGAACTGAACGGCAAACTGACCGGTATGGCGTTCCGCGTTCCGACTCCGAACGTATCCGTTGTTGACCTGACCGTTCGTCTGGAAAAAGCAGCGTCCTACGAAGAAATCAAGAAAGCCATCAAAGCCGCTTCTGAAGGCGCAATGAAAGGCGTTCTGGGTTACACCGAAGACGACGTTGTTTCTACCGACTTCAACGGCGAAGTTTGCACTTCCGTGTTCGATGCTAAAGCAGGTATCGCACTGAACGACAACTTCGTGAAACTGGTTTCCTGGTACGACAACGAAACTGGCTACTCCAACAAAGTTCTGGACCTGATTGCTCACATCTCCAAATAAGTTGAGATGAAAAAGTAATCTGTAAGAGCGACTTCGGTCGCTCTTTTTTTTGTCTGCAGAGATAGGATTGCACAATGATAAATAAAATTTTTGCTCTCCCGGTGAATGAAACCATTTCTCCCGTGATCTCCCGTCGCCAGCTGGACGACCTGGAGCTGATTGTCATCGACCATCCGCAGGTGAAAGCCTCTGTGGCGCTGCAGGGAGCGCACCTGCTCTCCTGGAAACCCGCCGGTGAAGAAGAAGTCTTGTGGCTGAGCAACAACACCCCATTTAAACAGGGCGTCGCCCTGCGCGGCGGCGTGCCGATTTGCTGGCCCTGGTTTGGCCCTTCCGCGCAGCAGGGTCTGCCGTCGCACGGCTTTGCCCGCAATCTGCCATGGACCCTGGAAGGTCATGACGAAGACGACAGCGGCGTCATGTTGACCTTTGCGCTCCAGCACAGCGCCGAAACCATGAAGCTCTGGCCGCACGAATTCACCCTCTATGCCCGCTTTAAGCTGGGCAAGACCTGTGAAATCGAGCTGGAAGCCCACGGTGAATTCGAGACCACCTCTGCCCTGCATACCTACTTCAACGTCGGCGATATCGCAGCGGTGAAAGTGAGTGGTCTTGGCGAGCGCTATATCGATAAAGTGAAGAATGCCGAAGAAGGCGTCCTGAGCAACGGCGTGCAGACCTTCCCGGACCGCACCGACCGCGTCTACCTTAACGCTGACAGCTGCAGCGTGATCCATGACGATGCGCTTAACCGCACTATCGACGTAGTGCATCATCATCAGCACAACGTGGTGGCCTGGAACCCGGGCCCGGCGCTGTCCGTCAGCATGGGCGACATGCCGGACGATGGTTACAAAACCTTCGTTTGCGTCGAAACCTGTTGCGTGACCCAGCCGCAGAAAGCCAGCGAAGAGACCCCCTCTCGCCTGGCGCAGACCATCAGCCTGAAAAAACGCTAACAGCAAAAAGCCCCGTTCCCGACGGGGCTTTTTTCTCCTCTGGCTGAGGTGCTGATTAAACCATATCCAGCCGGGTTTTTCGCGGCGGTGGCGGATAGAGGCGATCCAGCTGCGCGAGCTCTTCCGCACTGAGGACGATATCGAGCGCGGCAGCATTCTGCACCACATGCTCAATACTGGCCGCTTTCGGGATCGCCAGCACTCCCGGATGACGAATCACCCAGGCGAGCAGCAGCTGCGCGACTGTCACCCCCCGCGCGTTAGCCATATTAATGATATCGGTATGCTGAAAAAGTCCATCGCGTAAGCGCCCCGCCTGCGCCAGCGGGCAGTAGGCCATCACCGGCAGAGTGTGCTGCTGGCACCAGGGCAGGAGATCGTATTCAATGCCCCGCGATGCGAGATGATAGAGCACCTGGTTGGTCGCGCAGCGTTCGCCACCCGCCGTCCGCCACAGCGCCTGCATATCGTCGGTGTCCAGATTAGAGACGCCCCAGCGGCGGATCTTGCCCTCGGCCACCAGCTTCTCCATCGCCTCAACCGTCTCCTGCAGCGGAATATCACCCCGCCAGTGCAGAAGATATATATCGAGATAGTCGGTCTGCAGCCGGCGCAGACTGTTTTCACAGGCGCGACGCATCGCCGCTCCGCCGGCATGCCAGGGATAGACTTTGGAGACCAGCACCACCCGGTCGCGCAGGCCGCGGATCGCCTGGCCCACCACTTCCTCCGCCCCGCCGTCAGCGTACATTTCCGCCGTATCGATCACCGTCAGTCCATGGTCGATGCCCGCACGCAGTGCAGCCACTTCCTGCTGACGCTGCGCCGCATTTTCGCCCATATACCACGTGCCCAGCCCGATGGCCGGAACCGCCGCCTGCTCGCCAAAGCGTACTGTTTTTTTCACCGTCTCCTCCTCTTTAGCTTTCTGCACCACCATAAAGCAAAACAGGGCATGAAGCCCTGTTTTGATGCATAAAGCGCACTGTAATGATGCACAATCAGAAGGTGTAGGTAATCCCGGTTGAGATCAGGCCGCTCCAGGATTTGTCCACCATCGGGCTGTCGGTAATTTCATCCGACAGACGGGTATAGCGTGCAATGCCGTATACGCTCCAGTCGCCGAGGAAGCGATAGTTAGCCGACAGCTCCAGATACGGGTTCCAGCTGCTGTCCGGATCGTAGCTGCGCATGCCGCTGCGACGGGACTCATGCTGCGAGACACCATAGTAGTATTCGTTCTGATTGTCGCTGTTCCACTCCACGCCAATGCCCGGCGTCAGCGTCAGGTTACCATTGGTGTAGCGGTACAGCCAGGCGAGATCCCAGTTGATACCATTACTGTTATCCAGCGTATCGCCTGCAATCGTCGTGCGCAGGAAACCATAGGGCGTGTTGTGGACATAAGACAGACCGGCCATCACGGTCGATTTACGTTTATCCAGTTGACGCATTTGCGCGCTGTCGCTGTCGCCCGGCTTGAAGTACATCGGCGACCAGTAGGCCGTTATTGACAGCTTATCGTTGGTGTCGTTCCACAGGTAGTAGCCCCCGCCCAGACCGTGGAACCAGAAGTTATCGCTCTCATAACTAATGACCGGCACCGGGTAGACATCCGCATCATATTGCTTATACGGATGTTCGACGATGCCTACGCCAGCCCCAAGAGTGAACTTCCCGTCGGCATGCGCCGCGCTGGCGGACGTCGCAATCAGCACGCCGAGTGCCAGAAGTTTGATTTTAGTCACAATCCATATTCCCGTTGTCAAATTATCAGCCCGTGCAGTTTACCGTCGTAGACCTCATGCCTCAAATTCTTTACCCGACATGACACAAATCGTTCACTTTCCCACCCTTCTCTTACCATGAGGTGACAGCCCGGTGACAGCTTCGCGTCCTGGCGTGTCAAAAAGCGTCATTTTCAGGATGAGTTATTGATATGTCATTGAAATTGATTTTCTGCGGCATGCAAGATTTCTAAATGCATCTACGCTTAAATTTAGAAGGTGTAATTGCAGGGCACATTCACGCTACTCCACCCGCAACCTGGCATAAGGGTTGCTGGATATCTGGAGAGCGACGTTCAGCTTATGTCTTCCGGGGGCCCCCACTACTCATATGAACGGCTCTCAACCTGTGCTAAAAAACGAAAGGACGGCATGCCATGAATATATTCGATCACTATCGCCAGCGCTATGAAGCTGCCAAGGACGAAGAGTTCACACTGCAGGAGTTTCTTACCATCTGCCGGCAAGATCGCAGTGCCTATGCCAATGCGGCAGAACGTCTGTTGATGGCCATTGGTGAACCCGTCATGGTTGATACGGCTCTCGAGCCGCGGCTATCCCGTCTCTTTTCAAACCGGGTTATTGCACGCTATCCGGCCTTTGAAGAGTTTTACGGTATGGAAGACGCCATTGAGCAGATCGTTTCCTATCTCAAGCATGCCGCCCAGGGGCTGGAAGAGAAGAAACAGATCCTCTATCTGCTGGGGCCGGTGGGCGGTGGTAAATCGTCGCTGGCTGAACGGCTGAAAGCGTTGATGCAGCGCGTGCCCATCTATGTGCTGAGCGCCAACGGCGAGCGTAGCCCGGTCAACGATCACCCGCTGTGCCTGTTTAATCCGCAGGAGGATGCCCAGATCCTTCAGAAAGAGTATGGCGTGCCCACCCGCTACCTCGGCACCATCATGTCGCCGTGGGCGGCCAAGCGCCTGCACGAGTTTGGCGGCGATATTACTAAATTCCGCGTGGTCAAAGTCTGGCCATCGATTCTTGAGCAGGTCGCCATCGCCAAAACCGAACCCGGTGATGAAAACAACCAGGATATTTCGGCGCTGGTGGGTAAAGTGGATATCCGTAAACTGGAACACTATGCGCAAAACGACCCGGACGCTTATGGCTACTCCGGTGCGTTGTGCCGTGCCAACCAGGGGATTATGGAATTCGTCGAGATGTTTAAAGCGCCGATTAAGGTGCTACATCCGCTGCTGACCGCCACCCAGGAAGGGAACTACAACGGGACCGAAGGGATCTCTGCCCTGCCGTTTAACGGGATAATCCTCGCCCACTCCAACGAATCGGAATGGGTGACCTTCCGTAATAACAAGAACAATGAGGCCTTCCTCGACCGCGTCTATATCGTCAAGGTGCCTTATTGCCTGCGTATCTCCGAAGAGATCCGCATCTATGAAAAATTGCTCAACAGCAGCGAGCTGACCCACGCGCCGTGCGCCCCGGGCACCCTGGAAACGTTGGCGCGCTTCTCGATTCTGTCGCGCCTGAAAGAGCCGGAAAACTCAAGCATCTACTCGAAAATGCGGGTCTATGATGGCGAAAGCCTGAAAGATACCGACCCGAAAGCGAAATCCTATCAGGAGTATCGCGATTACGCCGGGGTGGATGAAGGGATGAACGGGCTCTCCACCCGTTTTGCCTTTAAGATCCTGTCACGGGTGTTTAACTTCGACCATGTCGAGGTGGCCGCCAACCCGGTGCATCTGTTCTATGTCCTGGAGCAGCAGATTGAGCGCGAACAGTTCCCGCAGGAGAACGCCGAGCGCTACCTGGAGTTCCTCAAAGGCTATCTGATCCCGAAATACGCCGAGTTTATCGGCAAAGAGATCCAGACCGCTTATCTGGAATCCTACTCCGAGTACGGGCAGAACATTTTCGATCGCTATGTCACCTACGCCGACTTCTGGATCCAGGATCAGGAGTATCGCGATCCGGACACCGGTCAGCTGTTTGACCGTGAGTCGTTGAATGCTGAGCTGGAGAAAATTGAGAAGCCGGCCGGGATCAGCAACCCGAAAGACTTCCGTAACGAAATCGTCAACTTTGTGCTGCGCGCCAGAGCCAACAACAGCGGACGTAATCCGAACTGGACCAGCTACGAGAAACTGCGCACGGTTATCGAGAAGAAAATGTTCTCTAATACCGAGGAGCTGTTGCCGGTCATTTCGTTTAATGCCAAAACATCAACCGATGAGCAGAAAAAACACGACGACTTTGTCGACCGCATGATGGAAAAAGGCTACACCCGCAAACAGGTTCGCCTGCTGTGCGAGTGGTACCTGCGGGTTCGTAAATCGTCCTGATGCGTCAAGCCCGGCGGCACGCCGCCGGGTCAACTGCAGCTGAATGATGATAAGCAAAGTTGGCTAATGCAGTACAGGAGGGCATATGACCTGGTTCATAGACCGACGCCTGAACGGGAAAAACAAAAGCGCCGTCAATCGCCAGCGCTTTTTGCGCCGTTATAAGGCGCAGATTAAACAGTCGATTTCCGAGGCTATCAACAAGCGCTCGGTGACCGATATTGAGAGCGGAGAATCCGTCTCGATCCCGACGGACGATATCAACGAGCCGATGTTTCATCAGGGTCGCGGCGGCCTGCGCAACCGCGTCCACCCGGGCAACGATCATTTTGTGCAAAACGACCGGATTGAGCGCCCGCAGGGCGGTGGCGGCGGCGGTGGCGGCGGTCAGGGGCAAGCCAGCGCCGACGGCGAAGGGAAGGATGAGTTTGTCTTCCAGATTTCGAAAGATGAGTACCTGGATCTATTATTTGAAGATCTCGCCCTGCCGAACCTGAAGAAGAATCAGCACCGGCAGTTGAACGAGTTTAAAACCCATCGCGCGGGCTTTACCTCGAATGGGGTGCCAGCCAACATCAGCGTAGTGCGTTCGCTGCAGAACTCGCTGGCCCGGCGTACGGCGATGACCGCTGGCAAGCGCCGTGAACTGCGCGCCCTGGAGGAGGATCTGGAGACCATCAGCCGCAGCGAACCGGTGCAGCTGCTGGAGGAGGAACGCCTGCGCAAAGAGATTGCTGAGCTGCGCGCCAAAATTGAACGGGTGCCGTTTATCGACACCTTTGACTTGCGCTACAAAAATTACGAAAAACGGCCGGAGCCCTCCAGCCAGGCAGTGATGTTCTGTCTGATGGACGTCTCAGGCTCGATGGACCAGGCCACCAAAGACATGGCCAAGCGCTTTTATATCCTGCTGTATCTGTTCCTCAGCCGGACCTATAAAAACGTCGATGTGGTCTATATCCGCCACCATACCCAGGCAAAAGAGGTGGATGAACACGAATTCTTCTATTCTCAGGAAACCGGCGGCACCATCGTCTCCAGCGCCCTGAAGCTGATGGATGAAGTGGTGCAGGCCCGTTATGACCCGGCGCAGTGGAACATCTACGCCGCCCAGGCGTCGGATGGCGACAACTGGGCCGATGACTCCCCGCTGTGCCACGAACTGCTGGCGAAGAAAATCCTGCCGGTGGTGCGTTATTACAGCTACATCGAAATTACCCGCCGGGCGCATCAAACCCTGTGGCGCGAGTATGAACATCTGCAGGCGACCTTTGATAATTTCGCCATGCAGCATATCCGCGACCAGGAAGATATCTACCCGGTATTCCGCGAACTGTTTCACAAGCAGTCATCTAAAAGTGAAGCTTAATTAAATAAAATCAGCCAGTTAGTATAACTTCCTGGCTGATTTCCCCTGCGATTAAGACGCTTTTATTTCTCGATGAATCACTGGGGTGACTATCATTGTGGGGCTAATCACTGCCGTTTGTACAGCCAAAATGCTGCTTCCGCTTTAATCTGGGCTATCAAAAATGATCGCTTTAGTTACGCCCGCCATGTTCTGTGGATTAAATGCTGTGGTGTTTCTGAAATCACATATTAATTCCATCTATACATACCTTCCCAGATATGCAGAATAAACAGGGTCTATCGAAAAGACAGCACAACATTAGTTCGTCTCATCAACCGGATAAATTATGTTATTTATTTTCAGCGGGTTACCTGGTACTGGTAAAAGTACTATTGCAAAAATGTTATCAAAAAAAATCAGTGCGGTATATCTGCGGGTAGATACGGTTGAGCAGGCAATTCGTTCTGTCTCTGAACAGAACCAAAAAATTGGCCCGGAAGGCTATTTTGTACTCTACGAATTGACGCGAGAAAACCTTCAGTTAGGTTCTACTGTTGTCACCGATTCGGTGAATGATATTATTCTGGTGCGAAATACTTTCCGCGATATAGCGATATCATTGAATGTTCCCTTCCTGGAGATTGAAATAATCTGTTCGGATAAAGAACAGCACCGTTATCGGGTGGAGAACAGAAAATCAGATATCCCAGGGTTAACTCCTCCTGACTGGATGCAAGTACAACACCGGAACTATGAACCATGGGACAGAGAACATCTACAGCTGGATACCGCCATGTTATCAGCAACAGCGTGTGTAGATAAAATTCTCGCAATAACAGAGCCAGACAAAATTGTGGTTAGATGAACGTTACTTCAGCCATAGCAATGAATAGCGGCTGTTTCTGTAGTCTCTCAGATGGAGAAAAGGTGACAACATCAGTTCCTCTCGCATTGCGTGGCGTCTAAGCAGAATAATCCAGGGGGATACGACAGCACTATTCCCCCGGTTAGGCGATAAACATCGACATGATAATCTGCGGAACTCCTGCCAGCCAGGCCGTTTCAGCGGCCATAATGATCCTCAGACACAAGGCCCGATGGCACATCCATACATCATGTAAAATGGAAACAACGGGGCCATGGCGACGGCGCCAAGCGAGCTAATCGTTTTGGTCTTATCATTGATTGATACCACAACGGGGTGCGCTAACTGGTAGGCGGCGGCCAGATCTGACGCGTCCGATGCAGTCCAAAATCCTGTCGCTTTAAACAACACCCCGAGGCGATCGTTATCAATTTGCACCGCATGATACTGATTCACCAGCTCGCTATGCTGCCCGGCATCCAGTTTGCGCTGATCCATCACCACCAGATATTCCGCCGTCACCTCATGTTGTTCCACGACAAAGTTAACCCGCACGCCGGAAGCCTGTTGATGAAAGCGTTCATAAAAGGTCTTATAACGCTGATATTCCTGAGGCACACCGTCACGGACAAAGCGGTAACTGTATTTCGCTGAGCTGGCGACAATACCGGACTCTGTGGGTTTCATCGCCACAATGGTATCCCGAGGCGGCAAGTTTGGCGTGCTGGTACATCCTGCGAGTATCGCTACCACCACCAGCGATAAGACATATTTCATCATTTTCAGCCGTTCCTGTTTGCGATTTTCTCTATGACATCTGGCGTTTTTTTAACACTCCAGGTACAAATCCCTAACCCTGTGTATCATAACTGCCTAATCTGCTTCAAACATTCGCGCGATCGTCAGCGTTGAACTGTTTCTACTCTCAGGAGCCTGCTATGACCCCTTTTTATCAATTGACGGCTACCCGCCTGCGCGGCCAGCCCCTCTCAATGTCTGACTATGCTGGCAAGGTGGTTCTGGTGGTGAATACGGCCAGCCATTGTGGCTTCACACCGCAATACGCTGGCCTGGAAGCGCTCTACAAAAAGTACGCGGCTCAGGGGCTGGTAGTGCTTGGTTTCCCGTGCAACCAGTTTGGTAAGCAGGAACCCGGCGGTGCGGATGAAATCGAGCAGACCTGTCACGTTAACTACGGCGTGAGCTTCCCGATGTTTGAGAAAGTGGACGTCAACGGCCCCGCCGCACACCCGCTGTTTCGTTATCTGAAACAAGCGTTGCCCGGCGTGCTCGGCGGACGGATCAAGTGGAATTTCACCAAGTTCCTCATCGCTCGCGACGGCACACCCCTCGCGCGTTTTGCGCCGTTGACGACGCCGGAGAAAATGGAGGCCTCCATTGTCGCGGCCCTCACGCGCTGAGTGTTCCCGTCATGCCACGTTCACCCAGCGGCGGCTGGCTGCCCATACAAGGTAGACGTCGCTCTCACGCGGCCAGCAACCGTCTGTTGCTGGCCGATCTTACACCTGCCCGGTCATCAGCCTACAGTGGCGACACGGCCTCAACTTCATGCTGAAACACGTAGGGGTCGGAGAGGAGTTCGAATGCGTCGTCGTCCGGATAAGTGACCGCGACGTGATAGTCTTCGCCTGCGAAGGCTTTGACCGCCGCAAGATCCTGCCAGTAGGTGGCGAGAAAAAAATGCGCCCATTCGCCCTGGTTTTCCTGGCGCACCAGCGCGCCTCTGTTACCGGGGATACCCCGGGCGTGATCCACGCCGGTCTGCTCAAGGTGCCGGGCAAACCCCTCGGCATGTTGCAATGGCACACAGCCGTGCCAGGTCCTGACAATCATTTGCGTTCTCCTGTGGTGATAAACGTCTCACCTTAACATCAGAAACCACCTGTAGGGGAGCGGCACGATACCGCGCACGGTTCTGAATGGGGGAGCGCCTTACCCTCAGCTCCCCACCGTGAGCTCAGGCAGTCGCGCCTCAATCAAGGCGATCACGCTTCTGACCCGCGGCGGAATAAAACGGGCATCGGGATAGACGGCATACAGGAAGCGGTCCGGTAATCGCCAGTCAGCCAGGATCGGCACCAGCCTTCCGGCCCTGAGGGCCCTGGCCGCCAGCGGTCGCTGTATCCCTCCGATGCCGATGCCGGATTCCAGCGCCTGCAACAGCGCATCGCTGGTGTTGGCCCGAAAAACGGTCTTCACCTGCACGTCTCTCGTCTCGTCTGCGGAAATGATCCGCAGCGGAGCATCAAGCGGGAGGCCGCTAAACCGAACGTGTGGACAAGCCGCCAGGTCGTCCACGGACTGGACGGCGTAATGACCTGGTGCCGCAAAGAGCGCCGTTTCAATCCGCGCCAGAACCCGCGCAGCATGGGATGGCGGCGGCTCATGGCCGAGACGCAGCGCCACATCCACCCCTTCGGTAATCAGATCGGCGATCCGATCGTCGAGCGACAGCATCAGGTGCAGTTCAGGATACTGTTTCTGCAGCGCCAGCAGATGCGGCAGCAGAAGACTGCCGAGACCGCTTGGCAGCTGGACATGCACTCGTCCCTGAAACTGAGGCTCCGCCGGGTTGAGCCGCCTTTCCGCCTCCTGCATGGCGTTCAGCACCCGCTGCATATCACGCCGGTAATGCACCCCCTGCTCGGTAAGCATCATGGCCCGCGTCGTACGATGGAGTAACACCACGCCAAGCTCCTGTTCGAGCGCGGCGATCTGCTGACTGACGGCAGATTGCTTCATCCCGAGCTGCCGGGCGGCTGCGGAAAATGAGCCGGCTTCGGCAACGCGCAGAAAGGTGGCGATGGCGGTGAGCTTATTATTCATTTCATGATTCTGCTGATAAGTGTCATCCGTTTCATGGGATAGGTGGCAAAAAAATAATCTAGCACACTGTGTCGGTCACCTTCCCAGGAGAAACACCATGAACAAGACATCCTCTCAGGTCGCACTGGTCGCTGGCAGCAGCGGCATCGTTGGCCGCCAGCTGGTCAACACCCTGTTACATCGTGGATGGGAGGTTATCGGCCTCAGCCACCGCGCCCTGTCGCAACCGGGGGCGATCCCGATGATTCACGTCGATTTACGCGATGCCCGGCACAGTGCGCAAGCGCTCCAGCCGCTGTCCACCGTGACCCACATTTTTTACAGTGCCTGGATGAATGCCGGAAACTGGAGCGAGATGGTGGAGCCGAACGTTAGCATGCTGCGTAATCTGGTCAGCCACGTCGAACAAAACGCCCCGCTGCAGGCGGTCAGCCTGATGCAGGGGTATAAAGTGTATGGCGCCCATCTTGGCCCCTTTAAAACCCCGGCGCGGGAAAGCGACCCCGGCGTACCCGGGGCTGAATTTAACGCCGCTCAACTTGCGTGGCTCCGCCACTTTCAACAAGGCAAAACCTGGCACTGGAGCGCTATCAGGCCCGGCGTGGTGGGCAGCCCGGTGCCGGGTAATGCCATGAATCTTGCGTTGAGCATCGCGCTGTATGCGTCACTGTGCAAAGCCCTGGGTTTACCGCTGCGCTTTCCCGGCACGTTAACCACCTGGCACAGCATTGTCGATCATACTGACGCCGACCTGCTGGCGGAGGCCACGCTGTGGGCCGCCACCTCACCGGCGGGGGAAAACGAGGCCTTCAACGTCAATAATGGTGATATCTGGCGCTGGTGCGAGCTGTGGCCGCGCATCGCGCAGTGGTTTGAACTGGAATGCGCCCCGCCCGTCAGGCTCTCATTTCATCAGCTATTCAATGACTACCGTGCCGTCTGGCACGAGCTGGCCGGAGAGCGGCTGGTGGAAGCGGACATTCTGCGTCTGAGCGACGGTCAGTTTGCCGATTTCGTGTTCGGCTGGCAGTACGATATGTTTGGCGATGGCAGTAAACTGCGCCGGGCTGGCTTCCAGCGGATGCAGGCCACAGACGAGATGTTTTTCAGCCTGTTTTCGCAGCTGAGAACGGCGCGGGTGATCCCCTGAGCGTTAGCGTCAGGGCAACGCCAGCCGGTCTTGATGGTCCGCAAAGAGGGTGATGAGATGGTCGGCGATAACCCGCACGCGTCTGGACCCGGCCAGGTCGGAATGCATCACTAACCATAACGTCTGATCCGCGCCGATCTCCGGCAACAGGCACTGCAGCCCGTTGGCCCGCGCCATAAAGTGCGGCAGGACGCCCAGCCCAAGCCCCGCTGATACCGCGGAAACCTGGGCCACGAGCGTATTGGCTTCGACATTACACGGTCGCCCTCGTAGGGTGCGCGTGATCCATTGGGCGGCCGGCAGGTGCTGGTGAGTCTCCGGCCACCCCACAAAGTCCGCCTCGCTCAGCGACAGGCCGTCCGCGCCGGCCAGATAGCTGGCGGCGCCATAGACGCCAAACCCCACCATCCCCAGCCGCTTTAAGGTCAAATGCCCGGCGTCAGGCTTGACCATGCGGATCGCCAGATCGGCATCCCGACGGTGCAGGTTCACCGGCTGCACGCCGCTCAGCACCTCCACCCGCAGGTCAGGATAGTGGTCCAGGAGCCCTTTCAGGGAGGGCAGAATAAAATGCGTGGCCAGGTTGTCCGAGGTAGCCAGGCGGACAACCCCGGCGACATGCCCCTGCAGTTGCGCCGCCTCGCCGAACGCCAGGCCTGCGTATTCCAGCGCCTCCGCCCGCGCGAGCAGGGCTTCGCCATCGTCGGTCAGGCGATAGCCGCTCTGATGGCGGCTAAAAAGCGGGACTTTCAGCGACTGTTCCAGCCGATCCAGCCTGCGGGACACCGTGGCAATCCCCATGTTCATCTTGTCGGCGGCGCCGCTTAGCGTTCCCGCCCGGGCGATGGCGAGGAATATGCGCGCATCATCCCAGTTAAACTCTGCCGTCATCTCTTTTCCATTTATGGAAAACGGTTCTCCGTTTTCTGCTCTTTTTTATCATTTTCGCAGGGATGATACTGCACGCCACTCGCGGAGACAAACAGGCTATCCGATCGCCGGTTCTCTCCTCACCTGAACGTCCGTGCACCATGCGCGACTTCCCTCTTCTTAGGATACGCCTGACATGAAAGAGATTGCTTTACCCCTTAACCCAACCCCGACGCGCGTCTGGATAGCCGTCATTGCGCTCGGGATCTGCGCCTTTTCGATCGTCACCAGCGAACTGGCGCCGGTGGGCATGCTCAGCGCCCTGGCGGCGGATTTTCACCAGACGGAATCCGGTATGGGGCTTGCCGTCACCGCCTACGGCTGGGTGGGCGCCCTGGCGGCCCTGCTTTCCGGCGCGATGCCAGCGCGTATTTCACGCAAGGCGCTGCTGGTCGGGCTGATGCTGACCCTGGCGCTTTCCTGCCTCGCCGCGACCCGGTCTTATTCCATGTTCGCCCTGATGAGCGCCCGCATGATTGGCGCCCTGGCGCATGGCGCCTTCTGGGCCTTAATTGGCATCGTCGCCGCGCAGCTGGTCCCGCCACACCGGCTGGGGCTGGCTACGGCAATCATTTTTGGCGGCGTGTCGGCGGCAAGCGTAGTGGGGGTACCGCTGGCGAGCTTTATCGCCACCCTGGCGGGCTGGCGACACGCGTTTTTGGCGGTGGCCCTGCTGTCACTGGCCGCAGCGGCAGTGCTATGCTCGACGCTGCCCGCGCTGGCCGCGTCCACCCCCGTCAGGCTGGGTGTTTATCGCGATATCTTCCGTAATCCGCTGCTCTGCGGCCTGTATGGCGCCACGGCCTGCATCATTACCGCTCACTTTGCCGCCTTCACCTACGTTGAACCGCTGCTGATAACACTTCAGGGAGTACCGGCGACCGCCCTCTCCGGCCTGCTGCTGTTGTCAGGGGTTTCCGGGCTGGTGGGTAACGTTATCGCGGGTAAGCTTATCGACCGTCATCTGAAGGGGCTGATTTTTGCTTCACTGCTGCTGAGCGGAGGCGCGCTGGCGCTCCTCGGCACCGGACGGCTTGCGCCCCTGCCTTTCTGTTTTAGCGGGCTGCTGTTAGCCCTGTGGGGCGCCGGTATCGCGATCGTGTACGTCGGCTTACAGACCTGGCTGCTGCGCAGCGCAGGCGCGGTCGCCCAGCCGGCGTCAGCCATTTACGTGGCTATTTTTAATGCCGCCATCGGCACCGGGGCGCTTGTCGGCGGCCAGCTGATCGCCACTGCGGGCTTGTCAGGCATGGTGTGGCTGGCGGCGGGGATCATGGCGTGCAGTACGCTGCTGATCGCCCTGCTGAAAGCGCCCTCAGTCGGCTAAAGGCTGCCCTGCAAAACCGCGTTTTCACGATCCAGGGTGAAGACCTGCCATGCGACCCGGGTCGCGCTCAGGGTAAAAATGGCCGTCGCCAGCGTATTTTCGTCATCCGGATCTTCCGCAGACAGCCGGTAAATCGGTAACAGCGGATCCTGCTGGTCGGAGAGCATCGCTTTCGCTGTTACCCCATCCAGCGACGAGTTCGTCGCCAACCACGCGTCCAGGCGCTGCTGGCGTGAGCCGGAGCTCCCGGTCACGATCTGTTCAATGGTCGCAAGCTGGGGATGGATCAGATGGTTGGCATGCCCAAAGGTGGCGGTCAGCTGGCGCACTGAGCTGCCGGAGCCGGTAGCTTCCACGCTAAACAGACGGCTATCGCCCATTTGACCCAGTGTGTGGTGAAACGCGCCCGCGCGCGGTGTCGCGGTCAGCAGGGTAATGGCCTCATCTAACGTGGTGGCATTCAGCGATGCGCGGGCCAGTATCTGGCGCGGCATCCCCTCCGGACGATGCACAGCACGAATATTGTTGACCGTATTGACTATCCCTTTCTCATTCACCGCGAAGGTGTGCCCGCACAGGGAGCCGGGGTAGGCGAAGCTGGTGAAGGCGAGGCCCACATCCGGTGTCACGTGGACGATGGCGCAGTCACCGCGCAGCTGCGGGAAGCCATCTTCATTATGCGCAATAATTAACTCGCCCTCAGCGCTTATCCCCGCCAGGGTAGTGCAGCCATCCGACGTCGAACGCACCAGATCGCCGCGACAGTTCCAGGCAAACACCTCATCCACCGGCGCCTGCAGCCCCTCCGCCATGCCCTCCAGCTCCTGCCAGATCAGCGGAAACTGAGCCTGGACGGTTGCGCGCATGCGCTGGGTTTGCTCCGCCGTTTTCAGGGCGGTTACGGTTTGCCACAGCGCTGTTTGCCTGATTTTAGTATGCCAGGCCTCACGACCAAACGCGCCAAGCTGCTGACCCACCGCATAGGCGGAACCACGGATTGCGATTGTTTTCATATTGTCATCATTCACTTATGTTCAGGATACGTGTTGCAAAAACTCTTGCAGACGCGGATTGCTGCTGGCAGTGAGCAGCACCTCAGGTGAACCATCTTCGGCAATGGTGCCGCCATCAATAAAGATCAACCGGGAAGCCACCTCTCTGGCAAAGCCAATCTCATGGGTCACAATCACCATCGTCATGCCCTCTTCGGCCAGCGAGCGCATGACCTTTAACACCTCATGCCGCAGTTCGGGATCGAGAGCGGATGTTGGCTCATCAAATAACATCATTTTGGGTTTTACCGCCAGGGCACGAGCTATCGCCACGCGTTGCTGCTGTCCCCCCGAGAGCTCTGCCGGATAGTGGTTGGCGCGTTCGCGCAGACCCACGCGGTCCAGCAACGCCAGCGCCTGCTCCCGCGCCGCGGCCTTACTCTGCTTACGCACGCGAACCGGACCAAACATGACATTCTCAAGGGCGGTCAGATGCGGAAATAAATGAAACTGTTGAAACACCATACCGGCTTCGCGGCGAATATCACACTCATTCGCGTGCGGATCCGTAATATGCATGCCCGCCACCAGCAGCGTTCCCGAAGAGATCTCCTCCAGCTTGTTAATGCAGCGCAACAGGGTCGATTTTCCCGAGCCGGACGGGCCAATGATCACCACCACCTCGCCCGCTTCAATCTTTAAATTGATATCGTGCAGCACCTGAGTGGCGCCGAAGTTTTTCGCTACCGCGCTAAATTCAACCATGCTCATAAAATATGGATCCTTTTCTCAAGTTGTTTCAGCAGGAAGCTCAGGCACAATGTCAAAAACAGATAAATCATCGCCACCGCCGTCCACACCTCCAGCGCCCGAAAGTTACCGGCAATAATCTCTTGTCCCTGGCGGGTTAATTCTGCCACGCCAATCACAATAAATAGCGAGGTATCTTTTATACTGATAATCCACTGATTGCCTAATGCCGGGATCATTCGCCGAAAAGCCAGCGGCATAATGACATGTAATAGGGTGCTGCGTGGCGATAACCCCATCGCCAGGCTGGTTTCTTTAAAACCTTTATTGATCGACAGAATCGCGCCCCGGGTGATCTCCGCTATATAAGCGCCGGAGTTAATCACAATGGTAATAATTGCGGCAGGAACCGGGTCAATACGCACTGGCAACACCATCGGCAGGGCGAAGTAGATAAACATCACCTGCACCATGATCGGCGTTCCGCGGATTAATTCTACAAACACCAGCGATACCGTTTTTGATATTGTTCCGCCTAATGCGCGGCAGGTTCCCGCCAGCAAGCCAATGATTAACCCACCTAACAAACCGGACAAAGAGATAATCAGCGTCAGCTGCAAGCCCTGCATCAGCAGCGGTAAAGCATCCCAAATATAGCGACTGTCAAAATTCATCATTCTACCCGTCAAGAAGAAATGAGGTCGGATCGCTCCGACCTGGCAGGGTTATTTCGGCTGTTTAGCAAACCACTTAACGTAAATCTTGTCGTAGGTGCCATCGGCACGCAGGGCCTGCAGAGCCTGGTTCACTTTTGGCGTCAGGCTGCTGTTTTTCTGCATCGCAAAGCCATATTGCTGTGGCAGAATGCTATCCGTCTCCCCGGTGGATTTGACCTTGCCATTACCCGCCGTCTTCACGTAGTAAAGGACATTTGGCGAATCGTGAACGACGGCATCGAGATTGCCGGCCTGAAGGTCAAGGTAGGCGTTATCGATATTCGGAAACTCGATATAATTCGCTTTATATTTGCTTTTCATAAAGCTGGCCGCCGCCGTCCCCTGCTTAAGGCCAACTTTTTTCCCGGTCAAATCACTGAATTTGGCAATGGAATTATCAGTACTTTTCACGGCTATTAACAGGTCGGCATTATAATACCCATCACTGAAATCCACGACCTGTTTACGCGCATCGGTAATGGTTATTCCGGCCATCGCCACGTCCAGATTACGCGACTGCAGTCCGGGGATGAGGCCGCCGAAATCCATCGGCCTTAATTCGTAGCTGATATGCATTTTCTTTGCGATAGCGTCCCACAAATCGATATCAAAGCCGACATATTTATCACCTTGTTTAAATTCAAAAGGGACAAAGGCGGTATCCACGCCCACCGTTATTTTGTCCTGGGCTGCTGTCACAAAACTGGCTGAACAAATAACCAAAGCCAGCGTCAGTTTTAATTTATTAAATAGTCCAGTCATAATTACCCTCAGCGTCAATGAAATGGCATGCAACGAATATCAGCCTGCGATATATATCGCCGGAAGAACCAATAACAACACTTGATATGCAGGGCGCATTATTATGCGCCCGAATGAAAAGGCTAATTTATTCAGAAAATAGAGAGTCGGTGGTATCCGGTACGGGCGTCTGGGCGCTGTTCATCACCATGGAGAGAAAACTGTAATAACCGTTTATCCCAATCAGATCCACCACGCCCTTCTCACCCCATAAATCAACGGCTTGTTGCCAGGTGCTATCACTCACCTTTTGCTGCTGATGCAGTTGCTGACAGAAGTCATAGATCACCTGCTCATCGGGCCGGAGATCGTCTGGCGGGCGCCGTTGCTTAATCGCCCGCACCGCCGCGGCAGAGATGCCCTTCTCACGTGCTATTGGCGCATGGATCGCCCACTCTACCGGCTGTGACCAGTGCCGTGCGGTCAGCAAAATCGCCAGTTCAGAAAGACGCTGACCCAGCGCGCTGCGATAACGTAAATACTCCCCCATACGCTGGGCATGCGCCATCAGCTCGGGACTACGCAGCAGCGGCTCAAAAGGCGGCAGTAAGGCGCCGCGCGGCCCATTGATGATCTCTTCCGCTAACTGACGTTGCCGCTCGTCCCATTCCTGTTCCGCCAGGGGCGGTAAACGATTGATCATAATTTTCCCGTCTCTTCGCGGATCACGCTGTTCAGCGTATCGACCACAAAGTCGATCTGCGCCGGGGTGATGATAAACGGCGGCGCGATCAGGATGTGATCGCCATACTGACCATCGATCGTGCCGCCCATGGGGTAGACCATCAACCCACGCGCCATACAATTTGCTTTGATCGCAGCATGCAGCTTCAGGGCAGGATCGAACGGGGTTTTGTTGTCTTTATCGCGCACCAGCTCGACGCCGGCAAACAGGCCGCGTCCGCGCGTATCGCCGACATGCGGTAACTCACCCAGCACCTCGCGCAGGGCCTGTTGCAGATAGGCGCCCTGCTGTTTGACGGCAGCCAGTAAATTATCGCGCGCAATCACCTGCTGAACCGCCAGAGCTGCCGACGCGGCGGTAGCATGACAAATGTAAGTGTGGCCATGCTGGAACAATCCGCTGCCCGCCTTCAGCGCGGAAACAATGGTCTCACTCGCCAGTACCGCCCCAATCGGCTGATAACCCCCGCCGAGTCCCTTGGCGATGGTTACTAAATCAGGCACCACGTCGTCTTGTTCAAACGCGTGCAGCGTCCCGGTACGCCCCATACCGCACATCACCTCATCGGCGATATACAGGATGCCGTATTTATCGCACAGGCGGCGCACCCCCTTCAGATAGCCCGGCGTCGGCGGCGTGGCCCCCGTCGTCGCCCCCACCACGGTTTCCGCACAGAAACCGATAATCGTTTCCGGGCCGGCCTCAAGGATGGCTTGCTCCAGCTCATTAAGCAGACGTTCGGTATACTGTTGCTGGGTCTCGTCAGCCCGGCGATCGCGGTACTCATTGCAGGCTGAGACGCGGATAACATCCATTAATAAGGGGGCAAACTGGCGACGGCGCCATTCGTTACCGCCCACCGCCAGCGCGCCAAGCGTATTGCCGTGATAGCTCTGTTTACGGGCGATAAATCGGGTGCGCGATGGCTGGCCGATCTCCACAAAGTACTGCCGCGCCATCTTCAGCGCCGTCTCTATTGCTTCGGATCCGCCCGAGACAAAGTAGGCATAGTTAAGCTCGCCGGGCGCCGTGCGGGTGAGATGTTCGGCCAGCTGTTCCACGACATCACTGGTAAAAAAACTGGTATGCGCATAGGCCAGCTGATCGATCTGGCGGTGCATCGCCGCCAGCACATCAGGGTGTGCGTGTCCGAGGCAGGAAACCGCCGCCCCGCCGCAGGCATCAAGATACGGCTTTCCCTGGGCATCAAAGATATAGGCCCCCTGGGCACGTGAGGCCACGATCGGCGTGCTACGCAGGCTGCGGTGAATGACATGACTCATACTGGGTTCTGCTCCTGAATCCGCTACATTAATTGAGCGTATCTTGCAGGATCCATTTGGATCACGTCAACGAAATAAAGATATAAATGCATCCATAATTCTTATACCAGATACATTTGAATCATTTATCAGGATTTACCGGGGATCACATAGACGCCAGAATCGATAAGATAGCGTTCGGCACTCTCAATTTTACTCACCGCCTCCCGGCCGTGGCGCACCACCAGCATCGCCAGTAAACACTCCGCCAGCCCCATGCCGGAGACCACGGAAGGGAAAAATGACGGACTGTCGATGGAAAACAGCAGCGTGCAGTCTGCCGCCTGCGCTAAGGGGGAAACCGGCGAGTCGGTAATGGCGAGGATCTTCGCCCCTGCCTGCCGGGCTGCCCGTAAAACATCCAGTGATTCGCGTGAATAGGGCGCAAAGCTGGTGAGTAAGACGCAATCCCGGTTGGTCAGTTCGCGGGTGAAAACTTCGATATTGCTGGCCAGGCCATCGATTAACGATACCTGCCGGTTGAACAGTCGATAGACATAAAACAGCGACCACGCGATTGGAAAGCTGGCGCGGAATCCGCAGATATAGACATTCTCCGCGCTATCGAGCAAGGTCACCGCCTGCTCCATCTCCTGCGCATTTTCGTTTTGCGTAAAGGTCAGATTCGCCTGATGCGCCTGAAAAACCTCTTTATACAGCTGCGTTTGCGTGCCGCGGGCCATCATTTTTTCCGCTTTTGATACGTACGTATCATTGCGCAGCCCCAGGTCGTCAATGAAATCGCTTTTCAGCTCGCTCCAGCCGCGGTAACCCAGCCGCTGCGCCAGACGCAGCAGCGTCGCCGGTTTTACCCCGGCTTCCGCCGCGAAGGCACGCATCGATAACACCACCAGTTGGCTGGCATTTTGCAGTGAGAACTCGGCGGCGCGTTGCAGCTCGGGCGACAACCCGCCGAATTCATTAATGATTTTTTCCCTGAGATTCATGGCAGCTACTTACTGGTTTTAAGTGAAAGCTATCTAATCATATTTGAGATCAAGACTCTATAGGTGGCTAACGACCCCGCGGGTCACATCCGTTCCCCCTTCTCATTACTGGCGTGCTTTACTTCAAATATGGCGCAAGAGGAATGTCACTGGCGGGTGGGAAAAGGTATGCTCTTATCAGGGGGCGTTACACATCAAAGCCCTGTTCACTGCTGGAAATTTCACCATGGCACGCAACCGCACTTTTTCTCTCAATCTCCGTTGGCGAGCGCTGCTCAAAGACGCAGGGATGGAGCCTGAACATCTCCTCCGCCAGGCCGGTTTGCCGGACGACACCTTTTCAGACATCAATCGCGGTCTGACTACCGATGAGTATCTGCGTTTCTGGCGCGTGCTGGAAAAAGAAAGCGACGATCAGGCCTTTCCTTTGCCCTTTGTAGAAAGGGTCTCTGCGGAAGTGTTTGATCCCCCGCTGTTCGCCGCCTTGTGTAGTACCCACATGATGCAGGCGGTCCAGCGGCTGGCCAAGTATAAACTGCTTATTGCCCCCATGGCGCTGGAGACGACGGTCGTGCAGAACGGCACGCTGACAGTGTCTCCGCGCTGGCTGGGAGCAACAGAAATCCCTGCCTCTCTGGAAGTGGCAGAGCTGGCATTTTTACTTCGTCTGAACCGACTGGCCACCCGCGAACCGGTTCAGGCCGTGAAAGTAACGCTCTCACAGCCCCTCACCCGCCAGCAGACCCACCACTTTTCAGCCTTCTTCGGCACGACCATACAGCGTGGAAAGCGGGCGACCATCAGCTTTGCCGCCGCTGATGCCCTGCGGCCCTTTTTGACGGTGAACGAGGGTATGTGGCAGGTCTTTGAGCCGGAGCTGCAGCGTCGTCTCAGCCAGCTTAGCGATCAGGCCTCAACGGCTGAACGTGTGCATGCAGTTCTGCTGGAGCTTCTGCCGGGCAACGACGCCTCTATCGACAATACGGCGCAACGTCTGGGAATGAGCAAACGCACCCTGCAGCGCAGGCTGGAGCAGGAGGGAGAGAATTATCGCGCCCTTGTTCACGCTTGTCGCGAAGCGCTGGCTCGCCACTATCTTCTCAATACCACGCTTTCCGGTTATGAGATCGCCTTTCTGCTCGGTTTTGAAGATCCGAATTCCTTCTATCGGGCTTTTATGGCGTGGACCGGCCAGACGCCAGAAACCCTCAGAGACATGATGCGCCTCAACTAAGCGCGCGTCATGGCGCGCTTTGCCAGTATTGTGGCGTACCGTGCCAGCGACACCGCGCCTGACAGCAGGCACACTCAGCGCAGTCTACTTGCCGAGGTGCTTATGTTTATTCAGGAAAAGAAAACCGCGCTGGTCACCGGCGCATCGTCAGGGATGGGGAAAGCCATTGCCCGTCGTCTTATCCAGGAGGGTTACCAGGTTTACGTTGCTGCCCGGCAGCTCGGGAAAATGGACGATCTGGCTTCGCTAGGGGCCCAATGCCTGCAGATGGATCTCTCACGACAGGACGATCGGCTGGCGGTCGTGAACACCATTCTGTCTCAGACCGGAGGGGTCGATGTACTGGTCAATAATGCCGGTTTTGGCCTGTATGGCCCGGTCGAAGAGATCGGTATCGATGAGGCTCGCTACCAGTTTGAGGTCAATCTCTTCGGCGCGGCGCATCTCACGCAACTACTGCTTCCCGCGATGCGCGCCCGCCGTCGCGGATATATTGTCAATATCTCTTCTATGGGCGGGAAGATGTATAGCGTCCTCGGCGCATGGTACCACGCCACCAAACATGCACTTGAGGGGTGGTCAGACTGCCTGCGGCTGGAAGTTGCCGACTTCGGCATCAAGGTGGTTATCATCGAACCTGGAGTGATTGAAACCGGCTTCGGCGATGCGGCCAGTGAAAGTATTGTCAAACGTTCGGCCACAGGACCGTATGGTCAGTTGGTAAGAGGGGTCGCCCTGTCGATCCAAAAAACGTACGGCCATGGCACCGGCAGCGACCCGCAGACGATCGCCGAGGTAGTCCTGGTCGCGGTGAATGCCTCAAATCCACGCCCCCGTTATGCCGTCGGTAAGTATGCCAAACTGCTTATCCGGATGCGTGTCTGGCTGGGCGACCGTCTTTTCGATCGTATTATCCTCAGCCAGATGCGCTGAGGTCATGTTCTGCTCACCTTCGCCTCGCGCTGGAGGGGGATGACTCTCCCAGCCAGTCGATAAAAAACGCCATAAACGCCGACACCTGCGGCGGCTGCAGCTTTCGCTGGGGAAAGACAAACTGCAGCCCAACCTCCTTGCGGTCTAAGGGGCTGAATCCGGTGAAGCGCTCGGCAAACAGCACCTGAAGCCGTCCCTCCTCGACATCCCTCTTCACATCCCACCATGATTTACCGGCGATCCCCGCCCCGCTGAGCGCCCACTGCCGCAGCAGTGCCCCATCGTCGCAGACCATCGCCGGCGTCACCCGCACCACGCGCTCCTTTCCCGCCTCCTCGAAGCGCCATTCATTCATCACCACACCGTGCCGCTCCAGCGCCAGACAGCGGTGATGGTGCAACTCGTCGAGGGAGGCAGGCGTTCCGTGGGTAGCAAGATAAGCCTCCGAAGCCACCAGCACCCGGTGGTTGGGGCGGATATGGCGGATCGCCAAACTACTGTCTGGCAGGTTACCGACGCGAATGCTCATATCCAGCCGGTTGGCGACCAGATCCTCCACGCGCTCCCCTAAGAACACGGAAAACGTGACCTCCGGGTGACGGCGGGAAAAGTCGACGATGGCCGGGCTAAGATACTGTCGGCCAAAGTCGGAGGGGGCGGAAAGACGAATATTGCCGCTCAGCACCCCTTCCTTTTGCGTCAGCAACGATTCGGCGTGACGGGCCTCCTCCAGTACGCGCCGCGCGGCATGATAAAAATCTTCCCCCGCCCTGGTCAGGGTGATCGCGCGCGTGGAACGATGGAACAGGCGGGTCTGGTAGCGCTCCTCCATCGCCTTCAGGCGGGCCGTCATGGTGGCCGGTGAGAGCGATAACCGTCTGCCGGCGGCGGAGAGTCCCCCCGCCTCGGCGACAGTCACCAGCAGCGCCATATCTTCCAGCTTGCCCATTTTTCGTATTTCCTGAAAAGTGAATCTGATTTTAGCCTAATTATCAAAATCAGATCCCGACTGTAAAGTGATTTTCATTCCACTCGCAAGGGACACCCGTATGAACAGCCTCTCACTTTTCGATCGTTACCGCATCGGCACGCTGCCGTTGAAAAACCGCATCGTCATGGCTCCCATGACCCGGGCGCGCGCCCTGCAGCCCGGAAATATCCCCTCCGCGCTGATGGCGAAATATTACCGCCAGCGCGCCAGCGCCGGATTGATCGTCACGGAGGCGACGCAAATCTCTCCTGAGGGACAGGGATACTCCTGGACGCCTGGCCTGCATTCCGCTGAGCAGATTGCCGGCTGGCAACTGACGACCGGGGCCGTTCACCAGGCTGGCGGCGTTATTTTTTCTCAGCTCTGGCACGTGGGGCGGATGTCGCACGCTCGTTTTCATGCGGATGGGCACCCCGTGGCCCCGTCGGCGCTGGCGCCGGACGCCCAGGTCTGGGTGGTGGATGAGCAAGGCCGGGGCCAGATGGTGGACTGCCCACCGCCGCGGGCGCTCTCCCGATCGGATATTCAGCGTATTGTCGCCGATTACCGTCAGGCGGCGCGCAATGCGATAGCGGCGGGGTTTGACGGTGTGGAAGTGCACGGCGGCAATGGCTATCTGATCGACCAGTTCCTGCGGCGTACCGCCAACCAGCGTACTGATGAGTACGGCGGTAGCCTGAGCAACCGGATCCGTTTTGCCCAGGAGGTGCTGACCGCCATCGGCGACGTCATTGGCCGCGAGCGGACGGGCATCCGCCTTTCCCCCTTCATTACCCAGCGCGGGATGAACGACCCGCAGGTGATCGACGCCATCCTTGCCCTGGCGGCCTGGTGCGAACAGCAGGGTATCGCCTTTATCCACCTGGCGGAGGCGGACTGGGACGATGCGCCAGCCGTTCCCCAGCACTTTCGTGACACGCTGCGCGCGACCTTCAGCGGCACCCTGATCGTGGCCGGCAATTACGATCAGCAAAAGGCGGAACGTATCCTCACCGCCGGTTTCGCCGACCTGGTGGCTTTCGGCCGGCCGTTTATTGCTAATCCTGACCTGCCGCAGCGGCTTCAGCACCGCTGGCCGCTGGCGACCGTCAGCGATCCCGCCACGCTGTTTGGCGGGACAGAGGTGGGCTATACCGACTATCCCTTCTATACGGAGCATAAAGAGTGAAAATGACCCGCAAAATGTTACCTGCCAGCCGTAGTTTCGCTGTTGTCTGTACGCAGGCCAGACGCGGCATCACGCTGCGGCGCTGCGCCACAGCGCTGCTGCTTGCCGGGATATCCGGCTCCGCGTTTTCAGCCCCGCAGGGTTTGCTGAAGCCAGCCCAGCTCATCGTTGACAACGGCCTTCCCCCTGCCACACGCGTCGCCAATGAATATGTCGCCAGGCAATACGCCACGTTCTGGAATACCGGTGATGAAGCGCTGGCCCGGGCGGCGCTGGCGGGGAATTTTATCGATAAAACGCCCCCGGAAGGGCGTCGGCAAGGGCCGGAAGGCGCGATCCTCGCCTCCAGAGCGTTTCGTCAGGCGGTGCCAGATTTACGTTGTGATGTCGAACAAATGATTGTGGCCGGTGACCGGGTGGTCTCACACTTACATTTTCATGGCCACTTTACCGGGACCTTCGGCACCCGGAAGGGTAAGGGACAAAATATCGATTTTATCGCCACCGATATCTATCAGATCAGCGGCGGTAAAATTGCCGCCAACTGGCATATTGAAGATAACCTGACGCTGATGAAACAGCTGGGCGCGCAATAAGCTGCCCACCCGAGCGGTGAGTAAGCGATCGCCATAACCACGAGCCGCCCCGGCATCCGCCGGGGCAGCTCGCCTGGCGACAGACTGTGCTTAGATTTGCGCCATTCCGCCGTCGACATAGATCTCTGCGGCGTTAATAAAGCTCGACTCGTCAGACGCTAAAAATACCACCGTCCTGCCAATCTCCTCCGGCTCGCCCAGCCGCCCGAGCGGTACGCTGGCGGCCAGGGCGTCGAACAAGCCCTGACGGTCCGCCTCCGCGACCAGTCCTCCCAGACCCGGGGTACGCACCGGCCCCGGGCTGACGACATTGATGCGGATCCCGCGATCGTTCACCTCCAGCGCCCAGGAACGCGCCAGGCTGCGTACCGCCGCTTTACTGGCGCTATAGATGCTGAAGTTCGCCGTCCCTTTGACCGCCGCCGTAGAGCCGGTCAAAATCACCGAGGCGCCGTCGGTGAGCAGCGGCAGCGCTTTCTGGACGGTGAACACCACCCCGCGCACGTTGGTGGCGAAAATCCGCTCGATGTGCGCTTCGGTGATGGCGCTGAGTGGCAGCATATCCCCGCCGCCAGCATTGGCGAACAGCACATCCAGGCGGCCGGACTCGTCGGCAATGGTCGCAAATACCGCGTCAAGGTCGCTTAACACGGCGGCGTCGGCGCGGATCCCGCGGGCGGCAGGCCCGATGAATCTTACCGCCGCATCCAGCTCCTCCTGTCGGCGGCCGGTGATATACACCTTCGCGCCCTGCTCCGCCAGCGCTTTCGCCGACGCCAGGCCAATCCCGGTGCTGCCGCCGGTCACTAACGCCACTTTATCCGCAAGTTTTTTGCTCATGGTGCATTTCCTTGGTTAGAGTATAAACAGGCCAGGCTCGCGAAAGCGCCCCGCCGGGTATGGAAAGCACTGTAATCGCCTCAAAGAGGCGGAAAAATGGCCTAATCTGAAAAACACTTTTCCCCTCCGTGGATAATGGACGCCCGCTAACCAGGATACTGCGAATAATGGACCGATTTTCAGCCCTCAAAGCCTTCACCCGCGTTGTCGAAGCCGGCAGCTTTACCCGCGCCGCGGACTCGCTGGATATGCCCAACGCCACGCTCAGCAAAACCATCAAGCAACTGGAAGCGCACCTGGGGGTTTCTCTCCTGCAGCGCACCACACGGCGTATTACCGTGACGCCGGAAGGACGGGAGTACTATGAAAAAGCTCGCTGCCTGCTGGAAGACCTGGAAGAGATCGACGCCTCCTTCAATACCGCCCACAATAAGCCGAAGGGCCATCTACGGATCGCCATCGGTGGGTCGACCGCGTGCGATGTGCTGATCCCGCTGCTGGCGGACTTTATGACCTCCTGGCCGGATATCCGTATCGATTTACAGGTGGCCGATAAACCCGCGGACCTCATCAGCGGCAATATTGACTGCGCCATCCGCGGCGGGCCGATGGATGACTCGACGCTGATCGCCCGTAAAATCGGCGAGGCGACGCTGGTCACCTGCGCCACCCCTGGCTATCTTCAACGCTGCGGCACGCCCGCCTCGCCGGATGAACTCCATCATGGCCACCAGCTCATCAGCTATCTGTCGCCGGCCAGCGGCAGAGCGTTTCCGTTTCGCTTTACGCGTCACGGCGTCAGTACCGAGCTCAAGACAGAGCCCCATCTCGGCATCAATGAGAGCAACGCGCATATTGCCGCCGGCGAGGCGGGCTTAGGCATTGTGCAAACCTTTACCTATTCGCTAAAACCCGCGCTGGCAAGTGGCAAGCTGGTGGAGATCCTCGCCGCCTGGCGCCCGGCCCCCTATCCCTTTCACGTCGTCTATGCCCGGCACCGGCACGTGCCGCCCCGGCTCCGCGTCTTTATTGAATGGCTGGCGGCGGTTTTTCCGGCTGCGGTGCAGGGATAAAGCGCGTTATCTGACGCAGCGCCGAGGGTGGTCCACAATCGAACGCACTGACCGCTATTTTTCCTTTTTACGACCGTCCGAAAAACACCAATGATTAAATCTACGATTTGATGTTTCTACACAAAATATAAACGAAGATTTAAATTGATATGAATGGGTTGACAATAACATTGGCTATGGGTAGATTTCATGGGCCTAAGTTGTGGCCTTTCCTAATCTGACATAAGAGACTAATGGATACTGAATTTAGTAGCGGTCCGAATATGGCCTTAACGGTTATTCGGACAAGTAAACATAAAATCGATTGTGATCACTTCTTCGTTTTGGTGTGTCTCGCCGGAGCCTGATGCTCTCGTGTTGTCCCACCTCGACCAGAGTTTTCACGGTCCCGAGGTGTGTTATGAACTTCAAATCTACCCTTTTTCCTGGTGTCAAAACCATGACATCAACGCTGCGTGTCCGGCCGCCCCGCGATCGGGTGTCGTCTGCGCGTAAAAAACAGCAAAGCTCTATATTCTCTTCGAAAATCAGCGAGTTGAATCAACGCATTACTAACTGGCGCGTCAGTCCTGTCACCGGCCAGCTGGAGCGTCGTTGCCGCTTCTCTGATAGCGAAGACCCACAAAGTCGCCCCTTCGTCGCCTGATTCAGCCGTTACGCCGTAGGCCGTGTCTGCGCGCTATGCCGCAGCCCGTTTTCGTGCGTCACGCTGAGTTAAGTCACTGCTGGTACCTGTTTATTCACTGATGTATTCATACTTGTACATCGGCAGGAATAATCACGTCCAAATAAAACAAAATATAAACTTCACGCCTGTTTATTTTTAATAATAAACAGCGGGAAGCCCTGTGCGAAATTAATTAAAACCGATCGCTGATGCGACATCGGGCTATTTTCGGCCGCCCTTAATCCGGGTCTTACCGTAAAAAGCCTGCTGCCGCCCGGCGACAGGAGCAGCACCATGACTGTACAAATCAAGAACCGAAATAAAAAAAGCACGCTGTCTATGCGTGCCGCCCAGGAAGCCCAAAACGGTATCGCAGAAACCCTGGTTAACCTCAACACTACCCGGGAAGGGCTGCAGGAAGCCCAGGCAAATGCCCGGCTGGAGCGGGATGGCCTGAACGAAGTGACTCATGACAAGCCACCGCACGCGCTGATCCAGCTGCTGATGGCGTTTAACAACCCGTTTATTTATGTGCTCGCCATTCTCGCCGGGATCAGCTTCTTCACCGACTACTGGCTGCCCACCAGCCATGGCGAAGACGGCGACCTGACGACGGTGATAATCATCGGCACCATGGTTGCCCTCAGCGGACTGGTGCGCTTCTGGCAGGAACACCGCTCGGCCAAATCGGCCGAAGCGCTGAAAGCGATGGTACGCACCACCGCGACGGTCGTTCGTCGCGAACACGCCGGGCAAAAAGGAACGCCACGTGAAATCCCGATGCGCGAGCTGGTGGTGGGCGATATCGTGCAGCTCTATGCAGGCGACATGATCCCGGCGGACGTCCGTTTGATCGAATCACGCGACCTGTTTATCAGTCAGGCCGTCCTGACCGGCGAAGCGCTGCCGATTGAGAAGTACGACACCCTCGGCGACGTGGCGCAGAAATCCGCGCACGACAAGGCGGTTGATAACGAAAATCTGTTGGATATGCCTAACATCTGCTTCATGGGGACCAACGTTGTCAGCGGCACCGCTCAGGCGGTCGTGGTGGCGACCGGGCCAAGGACCTACTTTGGCTCACTGGCAAAAGCGATTGTCGGCACCCGGGCGCAAACGGCGTTTGACCGCGGGGTGAACAGCGTCAGCTGGCTGTTGATCCGCTTTATGCTAGTGATGGTGCCGGTGGTGTTCCTGATTAACGGCCTGATGAAGGGCGAATGGTGGGATGCCCTGCTGTTTGCTCTGGCCGTCGCCGTAGGCCTGACGCCAGAAATGCTGCCAATGATCGTCAGCGCCAACCTCGCCAAGGGCGCGGTGGCCATGGCGAAGCGTAAAGTCGTGGTTAAGCGCCTTAACGCGATTCAGAACCTGGGCGCGATGGACGTGCTGTGCACCGACAAAACCGGCACCCTGACGCAGGATAAAATCATCCTTGAGCACCACGTCGACACGCACGGTCAGAAAAATCAGTCCGTGCTGGCGCTGGCCTGGCTCAACAGCCACTATCAAAGCGGCATCAAAAACTTGATGGATCAGGCGGTCATTTACTTCTCTGAAAATGAGTCGGGCTTTGTGCAACCTCAGGGGTACAGCAAAGTCGATGAGATGCCGTTCGACTTCGTGCGCCGTCGCCTGTCGATTGTGGTGAAAGACAGCCAGAGCAATCATCTGCTGGTGTGCAAAGGCGCCGTGGAGGAGATGCTGAGCATCGCCACCCACATGGAAGAGAATGGCAAGGTTATCCCCCTCGACGATCAGCGCCGTGACGCCATGCTGGCGATGGCGAACGACTACAACAAAGACGGCTTCCGCGTTCTGGTGGTCGCTACGCGCGACATTCCGAAAGCCGAAGCGAAAAGACTGTACAGCACCGCTGATGAGCACGATCTGATTATCCGCGGCTTCCTCACCTTCCTCGATCCACCTAAGGAGAGCGCGGGTCCGGCGATTGCTGCCCTGATGGATATTGGCGTCGCAGTCAAAGTGCTGACCGGCGATAACGCGATTGTCACTACGCGGATTTGCCGCCAGGTGGGACTGGAGCCAGGCGAACCGGTACTCGGCCCGCAGATTGAGGCGTTGAGCGACACGGCCCTGCAGCAGTTGGTGGAAGAGCGCACGGTGTTCGCCAAGCTAACGCCGCTGCAGAAATCACGCGTGCTGAAGGCGCTGCAGGCCAACGGTCATACGGTGGGCTTTCTCGGTGACGGCATTAACGATGCCCCTGCTCTGCGCGATGCCGACGTGGGTATCTCGGTCGACAGTGGCACCGATATCGCCAAGGAATCGGCCGACATCATCTTGCTGGAAAAGAGCCTGATGGTGCTGGAAGAAGGCGTTATCAAAGGCCGCGAGACCTTTGGCAACATTATGAAATACCTGAACATGACCGCCAGCTCCAACTTCGGCAACGTGTTCTCGGTACTGGTGGCCAGCGCGTTCATTCCGTTCCTGCCGATGCTCGCGATCCAGTTGCTGCTGCAAAACCTGATGTACGACATCTCCCAGCTCGCGCTGCCGTGGGACAAAACGGACAAAGAGTTCCTGAGCAAACCGCGCAAGTGGGATGCAAGAAACATCGGCCGCTTTATGGTCTGGATTGGCCCGACCTCGTCCATTTTTGACATGACGACCTTTGCGCTGATGTGGTTTGTGTTCAGCGCCAACAGCGAACACATGCAGACCCTGTTCCAGTCCGGCTGGTTCGTTGAAGGCCTGCTGTCGCAGACGCTGGTGGTGCACATGCTGCGTACCCAGAAAATTCCGTTCATTCAGAGCACCGCCGCCTGGCCGGTACTGATGATGACCGGTCTGATTATGGCTATTGGAATTTACGTGCCGTTCTCTCCGCTCGGGCCGTTGGTTGGGCTGCAGGCGCTGCCGTGGCAGTTCTTCCCGTGGCTGGTCGGCACCCTGCTCGCCTACTGCTGCGTGGCGCAGGGCATGAAAACGTTCTACATCCGTCGCTTCAGGCAGTGGCACTAATTCTGCGTTAAAGACGGTGATTCACGTGCCGCTTCGGCGGCACCTTTCAGGCAGGCCACACAGGCTGGAAGCATTATGGAAAAGCAACATTCCATCATTTTCCTGATTAAAAATAAGACCATCGCGTTGATTGTCTTATTTTTAATGAAAATAACCCGCACCCTTCGCGTCCGTGCCCTGGCATGGTACGCCGGAGGGAAGATTAACTATCAACACACTAAAGCATTACTGAACCTCGCCAGCGCCATACATCGTTTTTCGATCAGGTTACTGCGTTTTATTTCACTACCCGCCCTGTAGAGGGGGAATTCATAATGTCCGGAACCACTCTGTTAATTAACCTGGCTGGCGCCATCGCATTGCTGCTCTGGGGCAGCCATATGATTTCAACGGCGCTACAGCGCGGCTTCGGCACGCCGCTGCGCAACTGGATGGGACGCCACCTCACTAACCGCTGGACCGCCCTGCTCTCCGGCATTGGCATTACCGGCATTCTGCAAAGCAGCACGGCGGTCAGTATGATGGCGACGTCATTTACCGCCGCAGGTACGCTAAGCCTTGCCCCCGCGCTTGCGGTGATGCTCGGCGCCAACATCGGCTCCACGCTGGTGGTCCAGCTGATGAGCTTTAACATGGAAATCGCCATTCCGCTGCTTCTGCTGGCCGGGTTTGTGGTTTTCAAGCTACGCGACCATTCCAGCTTTGAAAGCGTGGGCTGCGCCCTGATTGGCCTCGGCCTGATGCTGCTGGCGCTGCATTTACTGGGTGGCACGCTGCAGGACATTGAGGTCACGCCGGTGTTTCATGCCGTGATGCAGGGGCTACAGGGCGATATTTTCATTGCCCTGCTGGTGGCGGCGCTCCTGACGCTCCTGTGCCACTCCAGCGTGGCGATGATTTTGCTGATCGCCTCCCTCGCCGGTACCGGCACGCTGACCCCGGCTACGGCCCTGGTGCTGGTGCTTGGCGCCAACATCGGCGGCGCGTTACCGCCGGTGTTAAACGCCGGGTCCGCGGTGGCCCGCCGCCTGCCGGTTGGCAACCTGATGGTCCGCCTGTCCGGCTGCGCGCTGGCGTTACTGCTTCTGCCGTTGCTGATGGCGATCGCCCGTAAATCCGGGCTGAACACGCCGCAGCTGGTGGTGTGGTTTCATACCGCCTTTAGCGTGGCGCTCGCGCTGCTGTTTATCGGCCTGAACGTGCCAATGGCTCGCTTCCTGGAGCGACTGTTTCCGGAAGAAGAGCGCGTAGGCGACCCGGGTATGCCGATGTATCTCGACGATGCGGGTCTGGAAGTGGCTTATATCGGCCTGTCCAATTCGGTTCGCGAATCGCTGCGCGCCGCCGACATGCTAACCATCATGCTGGACCGACTGCTGGTGCTGTTTGTGACCCAGGAAAAACAGGCTGCCGATGACATCCGCCAGCTGGAGCAGTCGGTCGATCTGCTCAGCGCGGCGGTTCGCGCCTACCTCGCCGACATTGGTCAGGACGGGCTGAATGATGCGGATGCCGCTCGTGCCCAGGAGATCCTGATGTTCATCATCAATGTTGAGCACGCGGGCGACATTCTCTCCAGCAATCTGACCCAGCTGGCCACGCGCCGCGCACGCCGGGGAGAGCAGTTTAACGACTTTGAATTACACCATATTCGCCTGCTGCATGCGGAGCTCCTCACCAGCCTGAACTTAGGAATAGCGGCATTCCTGCGTGAAGACTTGTCTGCTGCCCACCAGCTGGTGCAGCGCAAAGAAACCATCCGCCAGCTGGAGGCCTCCGCCAGCCGCGAGCACTTCAAAAAACTGCGGGAGGACAAGAATGCCTGGGCGGAATCCGGCGACATTTTCCAGCGGGTGCTGCGGGACTACCGCCGCGTGCATCACCATATCGCCGCCGTCGCCTACCCGGTCATTGACCGCCTGGGCGATACCTCGCTGCGGTTTATTGAAACGCCGCCGGATGTTTAAAAAACAATAACCGCCAGCGCGCGGACGAGATCCTTTTCAAGGCAAGCAACGTTAAGGTACAAAAAATGCGAGTATTAATCTGCTCGGGTCGGTTTTATGCCGACATCCATACCATCACCCATGTGCTGGATCTCTATGCCCGTACACAGATGATTAACGTTTTGATTCACGGAGGGCACCAGGCGCTGGGCGGCGCGATAGAAAACTGGGCGCGCGGGATCGACGTTCACGTGATCCGCTACCCGGCAAACTGGGCGCTGCACGGAAAATATGCGGAGACAAGGCGCAATTTGTTTATGCTGGAAGATAGCCGCCCTGACGTACTGCTGGCTTTTCCTGGCGGAGAAGATACGGCGGAGTGCATAAAGATGGCGAAAAACAGAGGGATCCGGGTCATCGACGTCGTTTAACCTGAGTGGGTGAAGTTCGGTGACCATGGCCACAGGCAGGCGTCCGCTGGAGGGGTATTGAATGACGGCCTTGACGATTAACCAGCAATGGTCAATATAGAGAACCTTACTCGTCTAAGTGTAAGCTGAGCGCAGAGAGGACAGTCAGGCGGGGGTCCCGGCCCCCAATTGTCCGGGAACAATATGGGCAATACCGCTCAGCATACCCTCAGGCTTCCGTTGGTCCACGGGATGAGATTTCACGTCCACTCCCCTTATTCGTGCGGTATCGAAACCAGGAACAGCCGGACAACGACACCCGCCATACCTTACCTGGAGCGAAAAAATGACCTCATCCATTGCCATCGTCGGAGCAGGACTCGGCGGCCTCATGCTCGCACGTGTTTTACATGTTCACGGCATTTCCTCTGTGGTCTACGAAGCTGAAGCCTCTCCCGAGGCCCGCCCACAAGGTGGCTTGCTGGATATCCACGATCATAATGGCCAGCGGGCGCTGATAGCGGCAGGCCTGTACGATGCCTTCCGGGCCCTTATTCTTCCTGGCGGTCAATCCACGCGCGTACTCGATAAAGCGGGCAACGTATTGTTCGAGCAGTTCGATGATGGTTTGGACGGCCGACCAGAAGTCTCTCGCGGCGCGCTTCGCACGCTGCTGCTGGAGTCGCTTCCTGCGGACACCGTGCAATGGGGCCGTAAAGTGGCAGATATCGTCCCCCATGATGACGGCACGCATAGTTTGTACTTTACGGATGGCTCCAGCAGCAGGGCCTCCCTGGTGGTGGGCGCAGATGGCGCCTGGTCGCGTGTCCGCGCTCTGGTCACCGATGCTGTCCCTGCCTATGCGGGATTTTCGTATGTCGAGCGCTGGCTTAGTCACGTCGACACCGATCATCTGGCTTGCGCACAAGCAGTAGGCCACGGCTCATTTTTTGCGCTCTCGCCGGGCAAGGGTATCATGGCGCACCGGGAGCCTGGCGGCGTGATCCACGTTTACATTGCTCTGTGCCAGCCCCAGGCCTGGTTCGCTGACGTGACGTCCGCTAATGCACAGGTTGACGTGCAACGCATAGTCGATGAATTCGATGGCTGGGCGCATCCACTGCAAACATTGATTACGGAGGGTGATGGTGAGCCCGTATTGCGCCCTATTCACTTTTTACCTCCCGGACTTCGATGGCCGCGAACAGCAGGCGTAACGCTGTTGGGTGACGCCGCGCATCTTATGCTGCCGTTCGGCGAAGGCGCTAATCTCGCGTTAGAGGATGGCGCTGAGCTGGGACTCGCGATTGCGGCCAATGCAGATAATCCTGAAGCCGCGCTGTCCGCTTATGAAGAACAGATGTTTATCCGCGTCGAAAGCGCGGCCAACGACGCGCAGGCAATGGCAGGCATTCTCTTTGGGGACGAGACACCCGACGCGTTGTTGCATTTTTTTAATCAATATAAAACGGGATCCTGATCCCCCGACGCTGCGGTGATTTTTGCGCCATGAACAAATCACCCTCCCGCCATCGGGAGGTCAATGTTCAGTAATGTCCGGAGAATAACGCTCCGGATATAAAATCATTAAAACGCTGTCGCAATAGCTGAAATCTGGAACGAGTTATTTTAATAACCCCTTCATGATCAAAGACAGACCGAACTCAAAACACGTATCCGGATGTTGGTGGGTAAGCGCATCGATACGACTGATTTCTGTTGAGGGTGTAGACAATCTTTCATCATCATGTCTGTCTGTACGAGACTGCTCCTCCAATACGCATCCCAGGGTATATTCGCTAATAGTGAGTAATATCATTGCGGCTTCGGCCTCAGAAAAGCCGGCCCGCATAAGGTAAGCCACCTTTGGGTAGAACGTTTCCCCTCCTACCCGCGCCGGTGTTGTCCCCGCATGGAGCAGTGCGCCATCCCGATGAGCGAGAAGCGCGCGGCGGAAACTGCGCGCGTTATTTGCCAGCCAGTCTGCCCACTCGGCCGTGTCTTCAGCCAGCGGAAGCGAATGGTGCCTGGCCAAAACAGTTGCGGCCATCTCTTCCAGTAAGCTGGCCTTGTTCCTGAAATGCCAGTACAGCGTTGCGGATTCTACCCCCAGCTTTTGCGCCAGCTTTCGCGTCGTTATCGCTTCCAGCCCAACTTCATCTAAGAGTGCTAATGCAGCATTAATGACCTGATCCCGCTGAATTTTAGCCATGGTGTTCATCCTGTTGTTAATGCATCCAACCGAGCCCGTGGTAGATAAAAAGAGATCTTCTCCTGACCAGGAGCCTACCGGCGCCATTGATGAAAATAAATCTATCATTGATAGAAAAATTGATCAATGATAGATTTTTTAACGCATCGCACCTAAAGGTCATCCCATGAATATCAATCGAGATACGCAGGTAAAGAAAACAAACCATGCTGGCCCCATCAATGCCATCCCGCCGGTTTTGTGGATGCAAGCCGCCATCATCACCCTTGGGGCATTCGCTACCATGCTCTCATCCACCATGCTCAGTGCTGCGCTTCCGACCATGGCAAACGGCCTTGGGGTGACGGACGCCTCCATCCAGTGGATAGCCACCGCGTACCTCATGGCGCTGGCCGCAGGCGTTCCGGTTAGCGCATGGGCGGTAAAACGGTTTGGCGCCACCCAACTTTGGCTCTATGCACTTATTTTATTTGGTGTTTTCTCGGCAGTTTGCGCGTTATCCCCGAATGTCGAGGTGCTGCTCACCGCCAGAATAATGCAAGGTCTGGCAGGCGGGTTACTCGTGCCGGCCGGGCAGACGATCCTGGGTCTGGTGGTCGGTCGCGAGCGCCTCGGGCGGATCATTGGTACGATAGGCGTGGCTATCGTCATTGCGCCCTTACTGGGAACGTCTCTGGGGGCCGTGCTGCTTCAGGTCTGCGGATGGCGAGTCTTGTTTTTTATTAATGTCCCCTTATCTCTCTGTGCCTGGCTTGCGGGATGGAAATTACTCCCTCGCCCGACAATAAAAAATGATAAGCCGCTCTCCCTGGACTGGATGGGGTTAATACTGATTCTTTGTAGCCTTCCCCTGCTCATGGAGGGTATTAAAGGCGTCAGCCTGAATAGTGGTGAAAATAGCGGGAACATTATCTTACTCAGCGTGGGCGCACTGTTTATCGGCTTGTTTATCTTTCGCTCTTTTCGCATTGACTCGCCTTTACTTCATCTCAGCCTTTTCAAACATCGTGGCTTCACATTATCGGCGTTGCTGATGGCTATCGGAGGTGCGGTGAATTTTGGTGGACAGTTCCTGCTCCCGTTGTATTTCCGCGACGTTTGCCATGAAGCACTGGCTGATGTGGGTTTGCTCCTTACCCCGCAGTTAATCGGTTCTGCCACAGGATTCCCGGTCGCCGGTTATTTCTCAGACCGGCTGGGTCCCCGCGTGGTGCTGATCGTTGGCGGCTTGATCTCGGTGTTAGCGACATGGCCGCTGGCCATGATTGATGGAGGCAGTAGCTACCTCGTGGTCGGTAGCGCACTCGCTATCAGAGGGTTCGGTTTAGCCCTTGCGACAGTGCCGGCGATGGCGGCAGGCCTGGCGATGGCGGGTACCCGTCATGTTTCTGATGCAGCACCGATTCTCAACATCCTGCAGCGTGTTGGCGCGATGGCTGGCGCGGCCCTGGTGACGGCGTGCTACGTCAGACTGGCGCATACGCAGGGTAGCTTAGCCGCCTTTCAGCACGCCGGGTGGATACTGATCAGCGGCGCCATACTGCTCACCCTTTCAGCACTTTTCATGGTGAACCATCAGGGATCATCAACGCGGGAAGAAACAAGATAACCGGTCTGGCGTCCTGTCCCGCACCCGGTACGCAATAGTTAACACCTCATTCTGAATGAGCGCGAGAGAGGCGTGAATGCCAGTCAACGACACCAGCGACTGGCATTGCACGCGACTCCCCACTAAACCGAACCAATCAATCCGCCATCGACCCGGATCACCGCCCCGGTAATGTAGCTGGCAGGCTGGCTTGCCAAAAAGGCAGCGGTAGCGCCGTACTCATGGGGGTGGCCATAACGTCCCGCCGGAATGCTCAGACGACTCTTCTCCGCGACCGCTTCCGCAGTGGAATGTTCCCGTTTCGCCTTGATAGCATCCAGCTGACCCACCCGGTCGGTAGCAATGCGCCCAGGCACCATCACATTCACCGTGACGCCGTCGGCCGCCACTTCAGCGGCAAGGGTTTTCGACCAGCCGAGTAAGCTCATGCGCAGCGCATTCGACAGGGCGAGACCCGGAATAGGGGCAATCACACCGGACGAGGTGGAGGTAATAATGCGTCCCCAGCCACGGCTGCGCATGGCGGGCAGTAGTTTATCGGTGAGCTGGATTAACGAGGCGACCATCACTGAAAATTGCTGTTGCCAGACGGCGCCGTCCGTCCCCTGTGCCAGCGTGGGCGGTGGGCCACCGGAATTATTGACCAGAATATCGATGTCGCCCCAGTGCTCGCGGATATCGGCGATGACCGTATCAAACTGTTCCGGGATGGCAAGATCCAGCGGCCAGGCGCGGGCGGTACCGCCCAGCTGAGTGATGCGTTCCACCGTTTGCGCCAGCTTCTCTCTTTTGCGGCCTGTCACGGCGACCTTCACGCCTTCCTGCGCCAGCGAGCAGGCGATAGCCTGTCCAAGGCCACTTCCCGCACCGCAAACCAGTGCCACACGCTGTTGTATCTGCAAATTCATAAATGCTCCTGATTGTATTTTCAGGATCATTATGTGCAATAGTGATGCCAGTTATACGCGTGGGCTTTTTACATTGACCTGGTCAAACGCGTATTGCAGGTGTTTTCTCATCAACTCTGCCGCCTGTTCCTGTTTGTTCTCTCGCAGGGCATCAATGATGGCAACGTGCTCTTCGCACCACTCTTTTACGCGACGCTTATTGTGATAGCTACCAAATTCCAGCAGGCGGCGCAGCCGGTTTTGCTGCTGAATGGCCTGTAATACAAACAGATTGCCGCTGGCCTCTGCCAGCAACTCGTGAAACGCCGCATCGGTTTCGAAAATCTCTTTGGCCGGGACCTGCGTAATGTCCGGGTGGGTGATGAGTCTCAGATGCCGGGCGCGCAGACGTTTAAGCATCTGCCGGTCAACATGCAGATTGGGCGTCAGCAACGCCATCGGTTCAATCATCAGGCGAAAACCGTAGCTATTGCGCAGAGCGATATCGGAGTTCAGGGTTTGCAGAAAGCGCCAGCCATGCCCTGCATTGCGGGCAATCAGGCCATCCTCCGATAGCTTCACCAGCGTACGGGTCAGCACGCCGCGATCAACATCATAGCGCTGGCTGATTTCGGTCTGGGTAAAGGATTCCGGCAGGATACCTGCAATGCGGTCATGGACCAGTTGCTCGTACAACTTCTGGTCATTGCTCTTGGACTGCTCAATCTCCAGCTGATCCAGCTCATTACTGCGTTTAAGCAGGAAAAAACCCTGGTTTGGCCGCGCTTCAACCGCCCCCATGCGGGTCAGTTCCTTGAGCCCGGCACGTACCGGCGTACGCGAAACACCCAACGCATCGGCAAGATGTTGCTCACGTAAATGATGACCTGGATCGAATCTTGCTTCAGATATCAGGTCGAGTATTTGCCGGGCTATCCGGCGACTGCTCGCAGTGGAGTCAGGCTGCATGAATTCACGATTCCCTGAAATGCATTGTTGTGGTCGATATATACAATATCACGACCAACAAAACGCAGCAAAGTAAAGCAAGGAGTGCACGGTTAACGTGCAACACGCACCAGAATGAGACGTTTTTTCACACGCATAATTGTATTTATTGACTCACTAAATTCAATTTAAACCTTAGCCAGGAGACGACTATGTCCAGCAATTCTTTTCTGTTTCGCCGCGTGCGTACTTTGATGTTCGCGCTGACCGCCCTGCCGCTGGTCAGCCATGCGGCGGTGGAAACCATCGCCAAGGGTCAACTGACCTATGGAACGGCAGCGACGTTCATGCCTTTTGAATACGTGAAAGCAGGCAAGCTTACCGGCTTCGATATCGACCTGATCAACGCGCTAAGCAAAGAGATCCAACTGACGCCGGCGCCAATGCCGATGGAATTCAAAGGGCTTATTCCGGCGCTGCAGGGTAAACGTCTGGATATCATCAACTCCGCCATGTACGTCAATCCGACCCGTGCCGAGCAGGTTGACTTCGTACCCTATCTGAAAATCGGCAGCCGCGTGGTGGTCCGCAAAGGTAACCCGGCCAACATCACCGGACGTGACCTGAGCCTCTGCGGCAAAAACATCGCCGTGACGCTCGGCGGGATCGAAGAGAGCCAGGCGCGGGCAGACAATCAGCGCTGCGTGGAGGCCAAAAAACCGGCCATCAACGTCATGACGTTCCCCGCCGCCACCGATTCCGCCGTGGCCGTCGCCCAGGGACGTGCCGATGCCGAGTTCCTCTCCACGCCGGGCACCGTCGCCCTGTTTACCGAAAAAGCCGGCATGTTCGAAGCGGTTGGCGCCGAGTTCGAAGCGAATACTCACATCGCCTTTGCCGTGCGTAAAGGCGATACCGCAACCCAGGCCCTGCTGGAGCAAGGTCTGCAGAGCCTCGTCAAAAATGGCACCTACACGCAACTGATTAAGAAGTGGAACTTCCCAGACTCCGTTGCCCTTTTCTAACCCGTTTGCCATTAACCGGAGAACGCTATGTCGATCGATTTAATGTGGCAGTACTTCCTCTCCCCCGAATTTATTCGGGGTGCGTGGATGACGCTACTGATTACCCTCTGCTCACTGTTGTGTGGCGTGGTGCTGGGCCTGGTGTTGGCGCTGTTGCAGGAAGCGCCGTTTCGCGCCGGGAAAGGGCTGGCCTTTTCTACCTGTGGCTGTTTCGCGGGACGCCGGTGCTGTTCCAGATAATCTTTGTCTACAACGTGCTGCCAGGCTTCGGCTTACGCTTCTCCGCGTTTACCTGTGCAGTGCTGGCCCTTTCGCTCAATGAAGGCGCCTACATGGCGGAAATTCTGCGCTCTGGCCTGCAGGCGGTGAAAAGCGGCCAGCGCACCGCCGGCATGGCGCTGGGGATGACTCACGGCCAGATCATGCGAAAAATCGTTCTGCCTCAGGCCGCACGCATCGTTCTGCCGCCGATGGGTAACCAGATGATCAGCATGCTGAAATCGAGCGCGCTGGTCTCGGTTATCGCCGTTCAGGAACTGCTGCTGGTCGCTAACCAGGCCGCCAGCGCCAGCTTCCGTTACTTCGAAGCGCTTTGCGCTGCGGGCATCTATTACCTGCTGCTCACCAGCCTGTTCATGATCTTCCAGTCGTGGCTGGAAGGCGTGCTGGATCCCAGGCAGCGCCGCAGCAAAAGCCAGAAGCGGCTGACTCGCCTGTTTAAATTACCGAAAACCGTCCGGGAGGAACCATGAGTGAGAAACCGCTGCTGGAGATGATCGGCATTGATAAGACTTTTGGTCGCCAGACCGTACTCAAAAACTGCTCTCTGACCGTGCAACGCGGAGAAACCGTGGTGCTGATTGGCCCGTCCGGCTCGGGAAAATCCACCCTGCTACGCTGCGTCAACATGCTCTCGCCCGCCGACAGCGGCGATGTGTTCTTCGCCAGCCAGCACATCAGCCGGGGCGATGTGCCGGCGCACAAACTGCGTCAGCGCATTGGCATGGTGTTCCAGAACTACGAGCTGTTCTCGCACCTGACCGCAGCGGAAAACATCATGCTGGCCCCGATGACGGTGTTGGGAATGAACCGTATTGATGCCCGCAAACTGGCGGACAACCTGCTGGCAAAAGTGCGCATCAACGAACGTGCAGACCATTTTCCGGACGAGCTCTCCGGCGGACAGCAGCAGCGCGTGGCGATTGCCCGGGCGCTGGCGATGAAGCCCGAGCTGATGCTCTACGACGAACCCACTTCCGCCCTCGACCCGGAGATGATCCGTGAAGTGCTTGAAGTCATGGCGGAGCTTAGCGCAGAAGGCATGACCAGCATGGTGGTGACTCACGAAATGGGCTTCGCCCGTCGGGCCGCTAACAAGATTCTGTTTATGGAAGACGGCGAAATTATCGATCGCGCCAACACCAGCGATTTCTTCGCCGGCCATGTCAGCGACCGCGCACAGCGCTTCCTGACGCAAATATTACATTAATCACGGAGTTCCTATGTCCAGTTATCAGGTTGACAGCGCTCGTATGAAAAAGGAGTTAGCAACGCTGGTTGCCATCAACACGGAGAATCCACCGGGCCATGAGCGCGAAGCCGCCGAATGTCTGGAAGGCTGGCTGCTGACCGCCGGGTTCGATCTCTCCTTTAGCGAATACGCACCGGGGCGGACCAACGTTATCGCCGTCCTGAACAATGGACCGGGGCCGTGTTTCGCCTTTAACACCCACCTTGACACCGTTCCGGCGGGCAGCGGCTGGGCCAGCGCTCCCTTCACGCTCACCGAGCGTGACGGACGCCTGTATGGACGCGGCGCCTGCGATGCCAAAGGCCCGCTGGTGGCGATGGTTGAAGCCCTGCGTCTGCTGGCTGCCAACCGTCAGCAGTGGTCCGGCACATTGATGGGGGTGTTCACCGCCGATGAAGAGGTCGCCAGCGAAGGGGCGAAATTCTACGTCCGCGATAATCCACCGGCGATTGATTTCGCGGTGATTGGCGAGCCGACCTCGAATGCCACCTTCTCCGCCCACAAAGGCAGCTTACGTCCTCGCGTGCGGGTTAAAGGCGTCACCGCGCATTCCGGTACGCCGGAGCTGGGGATCAACGCGATTTACCAGTCGGCGCGCCTTTTAGGGTTGATTGAAGAAGCCCACCACCAGCAGGTGCGTTGCCGCTGCCACGATCTGGTCGGCAACGCCAGCCTGACGGTAACCCGCATCCACGGCGGCCATGCGGACAACGTGGTGCCAGACAGCTGTGAGCTGCTGCTTGACCGTCGCATGGTTCCGGGCGAAGACGAAGAGGTCGTCAAAGCCGAACTGCAGCAACTGCTCGACCACGCATACGCACATGCAGGTGTGGAAGCCGAAATTATCGCCTGGCAGCCCACTACCGGCGGCGCGACGCAAACCGACAGCCGCGAAGCCATTGTCGAGCAAAGCCTTGCTGCCTGTCGCCGTCATGGGCAGAGCGAACCCGGCCCGTTTGGTTTTCAGGGGGGATGTGACTTAGTGCATTTCCGTTCGCTGGGCGCAAAAGGCGTCGTGATTGGCCCCGGTTCGCTGGCCGTGGCTCACAAACCCGATGAATTTGTCCCTGTCGATGAATTTATCGCCGCGGCCTACCTCTATCTCGATATTGCGCTCGCCATGCTGCCGCCGGAGCCCGGTTTATGAAAGCGCAGCTCTTTCGGGGAGATCTGCATTACGCCGATGTGACGCTGCATACCGCTGCCTCTGGTCCGGTGACGGCGCTCGACACGCTCTGGCTGCGTCTGGAAGACCAGGGAGTGACCGGGATTGGCGAAGTGCGGCTCAACATTCGCTACCTGCATGGCTACCGCGAAGAGCAGGTGCTGAACAACCTGCTTCAGATACTTCGCCGCTGGGACTGGCGCCAGGCGCCCGCCGCGCGACTCGCCGCGCTAGATGACGAAGGCTGCACGCTCCTGCCGCCATCGCGCATGGTGCTGGATATGGCCTTGCACGACCTGCTGGCGCGTCAGCACGGGGTAAGCGTTGCCGCCTGGCTGGGGGCGCGGGATGGCCTGCCTGCGTGGCACACCAACCAGACCCTGTTCTGGGGCAGCGAGAGACAGATGCTGGAGCAGGCGCAACGCTATGTCGATCGCGGTTTCACCCAGCTGAAGTTGCGCACAGGCGTGGCAGATTTCGCTACCGACCTGGCCCGTCTGCAACGGCTGCGCCAGCGGTTCGGCCAGCAGATTTCGCTGGCGATTGACGTGAACGGCCAGTGGTCTCTGGCGCAGGCTCACGCGGCATTCCCGTCTCTGCGCGAGCTGAAGCTCAGCTACATCGAACAGCCGTTAAGCCCGGCAAACGACAGCCAGCTTGCGGAGCTGTACGCCTACGGCATCCCGATCATGCTCGACGAAAGCCTCAACAGTGATGCCGCCATCACCCGGCTGATCGCCGCCAAAGGTGCGCTGTGGGGGCATCTCAAACTGGTGAAACTGGGTGGCCTTGCGCCGACGCTGGCCGCCGCCAACCGGCTGCGACTCGCCGACGTGCCATTCATGATTGGCCAGATGAATGAAGGCCATGCTGCCACCGCCGCCGCGCTCCAGCTGTGTCGTGTCGTGCAACCGGCATTTGCCGAGCTGTATGGCGCCGATGGCTTAACGGATGATCCCGTCAGCGGGCTGGAATACCGCAATGGCCTGGTCACCGTCAATGACTCACCCGGTCTGGGCGTGCAGTTTAATGCCGCGCAGGCCCACTTACTCCAGGAGTTTACTCATGCAAGATGTTAACAATGTGATTCAGGGCAGTGAGTCCGCCTTTAGCGCTGATGAATATGCGCAACGCATTCGACGCACCCGCGAACGCTTAAGCCGCGCGGGCGTGGACGTCATGATCGTTACCGGCCCGGAAAACATTTTCTGGCTCACCGGTCAGCAAACACCGGGCTATTACACCTTCCAGGCGCTGTTGCTGCCGGTAGAAGGGGATCCGGTGTTTGTGATTCGCCAGCTCGAATACTTTAACTTTATCGCCAACACCTTTATTTCTGACGCTGCCATCTACCAGGATGGCGATAACCCGGTGGATTTCCTGGTGGGCATGCTGCAACAGCGCGGCTGGCTCCACAAACGGATTGGGCTGGACAAACGCGGTTGGTTCCTGCCGGTTGCCGTGTATGAAGCCCTGCAGGCCAGGCTCGGCACCATTGCCGATACCGCGGGCGTCATCGAGCCGCTGCGCGCCGTGAAATCGGCGGCGGAGGTGGAAAAAATCGCCATCGCAGCGCGCTATGTGGACGCGGGCATGCGCGCGGGCATGGCGGCGATTCGCAGCGGCGCAGACGAAAACGCGCTGGTCTCGGCGATGATGGGGGCCGCCATTGCCGCCGGTTCCGAGTATGTCGGCATGGAACCGCTGGTCTCGACCGGCCCACGCAGCGGCGTGCCGCATGGCACATGGCGTCGTCGGGTGATGCAGGATAACGACCCGGTATTTCTGGAAATGTCAGCGGCTCACGACCGCTACCACGCCGCGATGATGCGCTCCGCCTGGCTGGGGCGGCCGCCCGCTATCGCCATCGAAATGGAAAAAGTGTGTCAGGAAGCCCTGCAGGCCTCTCTTGATGCCATTCGTCCAGGCGCCACCTGCGAAGCGCCGCACCTGGCCTGCCAGAAGGTGATTGATCGCGCCGGGTTCACCGAAAACTTCAAAAAACGCACCGGTTACTCCATCGGTATCGCCTTTGCGCCGGACTGGGGCGAAGGCGGCATTCTCAGTCTGTATCGTGGCGTCACCACTGAGCTGCAGCCAGGAATGACCTTCCACATTCCACCGGCTCTGCGGATCTACGGTCAATTTACCGTCGGCGTCAGTGAAACCGTGGTGGTGACCGAAACCGGATATCGTCAGCTGGGTTCCCTGGCTCGCCCTCTCACACTGCTGTAAGGAAAGAAAAATGAAAGATATCAATGAATGCCGTGAACGCCTGCGCGGTATTTTCAACATCACCGTCACCCCGTTCACCGCCAGCGGCGCGATCGACTTTCCGGCGTTACGTGAAAATATTGAACGCGTGATTGGTCTGGGTTATGACGGTCTGCTGATTGGCGGCACCTACGGTGAATTCCCGGTGATGACCGTCGAAGAACGCCGTGAGCTGTTTCATCAAGTCATGGCCTGTGTGGATGACCGCGTGGCGGTCATGCTGTGCAGCGCCAGCGCCGACCCGCGCGATGCCCGCGAGCTGACGCTGCTGGCAAGCGAGCTGGGCGGCCTGCCGATGGTGACCGCGCCCTTTGTTAGCGAAATCACTGACCAACAGATCGTCAGCTACTTCAAAGAGATGGCTCCCTTATCCAAAACCGGCATCCTGGTGTACAACGCGCCGGGCATCGGCATCACCCTCTCCCCGGCGCTGCTGGAACAACTGGCAGAGATCCCCAACGTGGTCGGCATCAAACAGGGCGATCTCAACCCCACCGCCATCGACCAGATTGCCAACCGTCTGCGTGGGCGTCTGCGCCTGTTCTGTGCTTCCGATCTGGCCTTCCTCGGGCCAATGATGGCCGGGTTTGACGGCATCAGCACCACCAACAGCGGCGCGCTGCCGGAGCTGATTATCAATACCTTCCGGGCCGTGGAACAGGGCGATGCCGCCACGGCCCGCGATCTGCATCAGCTGTGGTACGCGTATCGCGCGCTGGCGCGCAAACATGGTCAGCCGCAGCTGGTGAAAGCGGCGATGGCGCTGCGCGGTTTTAACGGCGGCACCGTACGCACACCGTTAAAACCGATCGACGACGCGGCGCTGGCGGAGCTGACTCACGTCATGTCGGCGCTTGCCAGCGACAGCCGTAGCGGCGTTACGCTGGCGCGTTAAGCGCCGCCCGTAAAAAGGCGACGAACAGCGGATGGGGCGCATCCGGGCGGGACATCAGTTCCGGGTGCCCCTGCACACCATGCCAGAACGGCAGTTCCGGCTGGGAGATGGCCTCCACGATATCGTCCGTTTGCGCACTGACGCTGACTCCGCTGCGATCCAGCGCCGGCAATAAGTCGGTGTTAAAGCAGTAGCGATGGTTGTAGTGCATTTCGCGGATATCACCGGGGATCAACCCGAAGGAAAAAGGGAATACGCCGCAGCGATGACGGCCATCGACAAAGGGAACAAAGCTGTGCAGAGCCTCATCCGGAGCCACTTCGGCGGGAATGGCTGATTCGCAACCCGGACGTCGGCGCACGACTGCGGTCATCATGCTCTGCATTCCCAGGCATAACCCCAGCGTGGGCTGTCCGCGGGCAAGCGTATCTTCCGCCACGCGGATTTGTCCCTTGACGGCGGCCATCGAGGAACCGCCTGGCAACACGACGCCCTGGACGTCGTGGAGGTCGTGTAACCCAGGGGACAGACTGACCGGCGAGAAGAAATGGACCTCCAGGTTCAGCCCCAGCGACGCCGCGGCATCACCCAGTGAGCCAAGCGTGGCGGGGTAGACCAGACGGTGGTCTGACTCACGGCCAATCAGTGCGATGCGCAAGGGCGTCCCGGCAGAGGATGGCTCCCCGGCATCCCAGCGACCATAGCGATCGGCGGTGAGGTCTAACACCGTATGTTGCCCGTCGCTGAGCGTCAGGCGCTGGTTGCGGTCATCGCTGAACAGCCGTTGGCCCGGCAGGTCGGCGATAAGCGCTGCCTGCGAGGACGCCAGCACAATGACAGCATCTGACTCAGGCAGGCTGGCGATATCGCGCACCTCTTCACGCAGCGTATCGCTGCGCCAGAGGCCGCTGGTCACGCAGTAGCCGGCACGAATGACGTGCTGATGGCTGTCGGGAACATCGCCGGCGAAGTCGGGGCGAAGGCTCCAGAGAGGCAGTCCAAGACGATTAGCCCACAGGCTGGCGGTAATACCGTAGCGAGCGGGCGCAGAGGTGTTATCGAGAATAAAGATCGGTGACACGGCGAGTTTCCTGCTGAGGTTGGGGACCTAATTGTATTAATTGAATCATTAGATACAAAAGAGGATTTATGAATAACAGTCAAATCGCCCGTCGTATGCAATCTGTACGCCCTTCACCGACAGCGGTCATTTCTGACCAGGTACGGGCACTGGAAGCCGCAGGCAAGCCGGTTATCAACCTGGGCGAAGGAGAACTGGATTTTGCTACCCCGGCCCATATCAGCTATGCGGGCATTGAAGCGATCGTGCATCATCAGACTAAGTATACCGCCGTTTCCGGCACCGCCGCGTTAAAGGAGGCCATTGCCGCCAAGTTCGCTCGCGACAATCAGTTGCATTACCGTCCGCAAGAGATCATCGCAGGCAGTGGCGCCAAGCAGCTTATTTTCAATGCTTTTCTGGCCACCCTCGACGCCGGGCAGCAGGTCATCATTCCCGCCCCCTACTGGGTCTCGTATCCGGATATGGTCTCTCTGGCCGATGGCGAACCGGTGATTGTGCCCTGTGATGAACAAAACGGCTGGAAGCTGACGCCGGAACAACTGGCCGCCGCCCTTACCCCATCAACGCGCTGGCTGATCCTCAACTCGCCGGGCAACCCGACGGGGGCGATTTACAGCGAGCAGGAACTGCGTGCCCTGGCTGCGGTGCTGGCGGATTACCCACAGGTGCTGGTGATGGCCGACGATATTTACGAGCCGCTGCGCTATGACAATATCCCTTTTACCACTTTTGCCCAGGCCGCCCCGCAGATGGTTTCACGTACCCTGACGGTAAACGGTGTGTCCAAAAGCCACGCCATGACCGGCTGGCGTCTGGGCTATGCGGGAGGGCCGCAATGGCTGATTGCCGCCATGCAGATCCTGCAATCACAAAGCACCTCCAACCCCAGCAGTATTTCGCAGGCTGCGGCGGTCGCAGCGCTTAACCACTCAGCCAATTTCTTCGACGGCTGGCTCAACGTGTTAGATAAACGCCGCCAGCAGGTGCTGGGAATGATTGCCGCCACCGATGGCCTGAGCGCCACCGCTCCCCAGGGGGCATTCTATGTGTTTGCTAACTGCCAGGCGCTCATGGGCCGGATGACCCCTGGCGGCGAAATCCTTCGCAACGACAGCGCGCTGGCGAACTGGCTATTAGAACAAACCCAGGTGGCCGTTTTACACGGCTCCGCGTTTGGAATGCCGGGGTATTTGCGTATTGCGTATGCGGTAGAAGATGGCCTGCTAACCCAAGCCTGCCAGCGGATAGCGGGCGCCTGCGCGCAATTGCGTTAAAAGCGTGTGGTGGCGCAGCGGCTACCCACGCGGCGGCAAACCACGCTCGGTCTGAAAAATGCCGTGCTTATCGCCTACCTTGCCGATAAGCACGTTGTCATCATGATAGCTCACCGGGTAATAGCGACGTTCTCTTTCCCGGTTTTCCACTCCACCGTTGCGGCCACTACCGCACGCGGCAGGAATAGCATCCTGCGCATAGCTAATAATAAAGCAACCTCCCTGCAGCTGAATTTATACCAGACCCACAAAATAGATTTTCGTTATTTTGTTAATGCTATAAAAAACACAATGCTAACAGCTATCCCCGAATGTTGAACACGTGCAAGGTTTCAGAAATTATGATATAGTTCGCGCTTTAATGGATAGTGATTAAGGTTGAAATATTGAAAACGGCCAATTTTTCTGAGTTGATAAAAATAGCTGCGCTACAACTGTTCAGAGAAAAAGGGTTTAGCAATGTCTCAACCCGTGATTTGACGCAGAAAATGAATATTTCCAGAAGTCATATCTATCACTATTATCGAGACTGGGAAACGCTCAAGAAATCCACTATTCAGTATATGTTTGAAAATGACATACAAGAATGTCATGCGTTTTTAAACGCGTCAGAAAAAATGAGCGCTAGTGAAAGAGTAAACCTCTATATCAGAACGCTGTTACCCGATGCACCTTCGGCACACTGGCTGCTCTACCTTGAACTATGGCCAATGGCAGCACGCGATGCGGATTATGCTAAATTAGTGCACGATTACTCCCTGCAATGGATCACTATTCTTGAAGGCATCATTAGCGTAGGGATGCAGGAAGGCGAGTTCCTTGCGGAAAACGCCGCTACCTCAGCCAGACAAATAAACACATTAATTGATGGGTATTCCAGCTTGCTGATCCTCGATTATTCAGAAGACAGACGCAGCATTTTTCTTAATGAAATATCTGAGCTTGCCTTTAAAATACTTAAAAAAGATTTCTGAGTGGGTGAAGCAAGGTAGCGTATCAGTTAACCCTTTTTTATATTGAGATAACTTAAAATACGCTGCATTTTACTTTCTGCCGTCGTATTCCCTGGCGCAGCGCTGTCTATCCAGGTCTCATCGGCTTCAGGATGCGGACCTGACAGGATGATGTTTCCCTTACCATACCGGTACTTACCAATGGCGATATCTCCATTCTTGTAGTAAGCGATCGGCTGGAATCCAGTACTTGAGATACTACTGTTGAGATAAGGCCCATCCTGGTAGTAAAAAGGCTCTTGTTTATTATTCCATGTCAGTTGCAGGGTATAATCGCCTTCATCAACGGCCTGCGAACCGGGTCTTCCCACCTCTGACTCTAAAGGCGCATCAATAAGCCCTATCCAGTCTTTGTCGGCAAGATAGGCTCCCATACAAAGACCAAGAAAGGATTTGCCACTTTTCACAAAATTGCGGATAGCCTCTGCCCCTTCATCACCCAGGGCTTGATAAGAGCCGGGTATATCCTGACCGCCGCCAGGTTGAATATAGAGATCGAATTTTTTCAGTGTTTGCGCATTTAATTTCAGCTTTTCTTTTTCACCAACATAAGAGATGTGCAGAGGCAGACCTGTCGCGATCAGCGATTTTACCACCATTTCAGAACAACCCGGGCACCCGGCCTCCCCGCGATAAACGGCGACATTATAACTCTCTGATTGCGAGGACTTTGCCTGCACCGATGCGGTGAAAAAGGCGAAAGAAAAGGCAACCGTTAGTATTTTTGCTTTTTTAAGTCTGGTGCCCTGGAAAAAAATTTTCATGTCAGTAGATCCCCTGGTTATGTAGTGTCATGGTTAATCACAGCGTATCACTTTTGGATCCCGCAGATGATGACGATAAATTAGAGCACCTGCTCAAATTTATCGTCAACCTCAAATTTGTCAAGCCGTTTAATTAAAATAAATAATGTTTCTTTATTCTGTAAAGTAAAGGTGACAATATTTTATAAACATCCTCCAATGAAACATCCTCATATCCTTAGCTTTCTCAATAATATTAAATACTGAAGAGAGGGTGAAAAAAGAGTCGATCATGCTCCATGTAATACAGCGGTCATCTTACCGGGCAAACATCAACCTGGGCGTACTGGTCGCGCTACACAGCGATGGCAGTTCAGCAACAACACCACATGGCATGTTTTACATAAATCATCATTATATTCATGTAGTTATAAAAACAACGTCACGTGCGCCTTGATCCATCAGCACATTCAATAATACTGTATATAAAAACAGTATTCGAGGATCGATACCATGCAGTTTACTCGGCCAACTGAGATTTCGCCCCCACTCATGCTCCCCCTCTTCTCCGAGAGGGTGCCCTGCGGATTTCCCAGCCCCGCTCAGGATTATGTTGAGGACAGGCTGGATCTCAATAAATTATTGATAAAACATCCGAGTGCTACCTACTTCATCAAAGTCAGCGGAGAGTCTATGCGTGATGCCGGCATCAGTGATGGAGACCTTTTAGTGGTTGACCGCTCACTGTCTGCCGTACATGGTGATATCGTCATTGCGGCTATCGCAGGTGAATTCACCGTGAAAGAACTTCGCACTCATCCTTTTTTACAGCTAGTGCCGCACAATCGCGATTACGCTTCCATTTCGTTTCATAATGCCGAAGAATTAGAAATATTTGGCGTGGTCATTTTTAGCATTAAAGCGCATAAATAATTATGTTTGCCCTCGTCGATGTCAATAATTTCTATACTTCTTGTGAAACGGTTTTTCGCCCTGATTTAAAGGGGAAGCCTATTGTGGTCGTGTCCAATAACGATGGTTGCATTATTTCTCGCTCTGCCGAAGCAAAATCCCTCGGTATAAAAAATGGCGAACCTTTCTTTAAAATAAAAAATAACCCTTATTATTCCAGTGTTCATTTTTTCAGTTCTAACTATGCGCTTTATGCCGACCTCAGTGACCGTGTTATGCAAACGCTCACGGCAATGTCTCCGTCAATAGAAATCTACTCCATCGATGAAGCCTTTATTAATTTATCCGGAGTAATGAATTGCGTCCCCTTATCCACCTTCGGCCATGAAATAAGAACTCACGTATTGAAAAATACTGGCTTAACGGTGGGCGTAGGTATTGCGCAAACCAAGACATTAGCCAAGCTCGCTAACCATGCCGCCAAGACATGGCGCGGCACTGGCGGCGTTGTCGACTTATCCAATATTGTGCGCCAACGCAGGCTACTCGCCCTTGTCCCTGTTGAAGAGGTCTGGGGCGTTGGGCGAAAAATGAGTAAAAAACTTAATTTAATGGGTATTAATACCGCTCTGGATCTGGCAGAAAGCTCATTATGGGTCATAAAAAAGCACTTCAATGTGGTGCTGGAAAGGACCGTTCGCGAACTGCGTGGTGAGCCATGTTTTGAGCTACAAGAATTTTCCCCAACAAAACAACAGATTATTTGTAGTCGCTCTTTTGGCAACCGGGTAACGCAGTATTCAGATATGCATCAAGCCATTTGCGCCTATGCTGAGCGAGCAGCAGAAAAATTACGCAGTGAGCATCAATTTTGCCGCTTCGTTAGCGTATTTGTCCGGACGAGTCCGCACGCCGTTAATGAAACATATTATGGCAACCAAGCGTCAATGAAGCTATTAACGCCGTCTAATGATACCCGTGACATTATAAATTGTGCCACAAACTGCCTGCAGAGAATTTGGATTGATGGTTATCGATATATGAAAGCCGGTGTTATGCTTGCTGATTTCTTCAGTAATGGCATAGCGCAGCTAAACTTATTTGACGATAACGCTCCGCGCAAAAATAGTGCTGCGTTAATGGACGTTATCGACCAATTAAATCAATCCGGGAAAGGAAAGGTCTGGTTTGCCGGTCAGGGGATCGAAAAATCCTGGGCGATGAAGCGTGAAATGCTTTCCCCGGCTTACACCACCCGATATTCAGACCTACCCGTCGCGAAATGAATGTACGCAGGTAATGACATCGCTTCGGGTGAAGGTCACTGCGTTTACCAGGCCTACGCAATCAGCGATAACGCCTTTGCAGCGCGGAAATCCCCTCCGCTCGTCAGTGAGGCCTGCCTGACCGCCGGCGGACGAGGTGCTGCTTTTGCGCGCAGCCCGTCTACCGCACGAGGTTGCGGATGAGCAGCACCGCGGCATTCGCTTGACACTGTACATTAATACAGTAAAACTATCGCCCGCGATCAGCATACAGAGGACAGAAGATGTTTGTGGAACTGATTTATGACAAGCGCAATTTTGCCGGGCTGCCGGGTGCCAGAGAGGCCATTCTTAACGAACTGACCAAACGCATGCAGCGCATTTTCCCGGAAGCGGAAGTGCGGGTGAAGCCGATGATGACGCTGCCGGCGATCAACACCGACGCCAGCAAGCATGAAAAAGAGCTGATCAGCCGTACGGTGCAGGAGATGTTTGAAGAAGCGGATATGTGGCTCACTGAAGAGTGATGCCGCCCGTCGTTGGCGGCGGCCATCTCTTTAAGAGCTTTCCCGGATGTGTCAGAGCAGCGGGCACCAGTACAATAGCGGCGGTTGCAGACTGGCAATGCAACCTTCGCTCACCTGCTGGCTCTTGCATACGGCCAGCAGGTGAGCCCTACCAGCCTCCCCTCATCGCCCTCACAGCGTCTCCGGTAGCGCCGCCATTATCCGATCCACCAGCTCGCGATGCTGATGGACCTTCCCGCATTTAACAATGATCTGCCTGGCATTGTCATAGCCCGGGGCCCACAGCCGGTTATTGAGCAGAACGTCCTTATAGACCGCGATCAGCGGTTTGTTCCACGCCGCCGCCATATGCACCACCGAGGTGTCCGGGGAGATAATCAGCTCCGCCTGGGCAATCAGCGCCATCGCATGGTGCAGCGTGTTAAACGGATTAATCACCACCTCCGGCGGCAGCGGGATGCGGATCTCACGCCGGTGATCGAGCAGAATAACCGCCAGCCCCGGATGGCGAGCCCGCAGCTTGTCGAGCAGTTCGGCCAGCTGCGTCTGGGAGAGACTCCGGTCGGCATGGCCGGCAAAAATATTAATCACTACCGCTTTTCCGCTCAGCGACGCCAGATACTGCGCCACCTCCTGCATAATCGGCCCGGGCACCGCCAGGTCGTAAGTGTCCAGAGCGCGGGTGTCCAGTTGGAGATAGTCGGCGATCAACGCGAACGTCTTCGTTACGTGCCAGCGCTGGCAGTCAAAATCAAAAGAGTGAGAGTAATGTTTAATCGATGGCCATTTATTAAACCCGAGTACTGATTTGGCTTTTATTTGTCGAAAAAGCCGCAGGCGATGCACGGGAATATCGAACAGCGAAGGGTCAATAATAATATCGTACTTATTATTAGCCAGTTCATTAATGACGTCGCGGGGTACGTTATGGTTAAATTTACGCAAAAAATCAGCGGAATTGACCGGCTCAGCCTCATAAATATGGCGGATCCGCGGGTTATAGCGCATCACCTGGCTGTTAGAGGTCGTCAGCAGAAAATCAACGATATAACCTGACTGATGCAGGCATTTTACCAGCGCGGAATCCACCACCACATCGCCGACCGCCCCCTCATTGCGCATGAGTAAGACAGTTTTCGCGGACGACAAATCCACCGGCTGACGGCGTCGGCGGTCCCAGAGCGCTTTCGCCACTCCCACCCGCAGGGCATTACGTACTTTCTTAGTAAAGTAATTCCGCCGTCTGTTGAGCTCCCTTATTTTATTAAACTTCTTGCGTGGGGAACCCTGCATGGTTGCATCGTGCATCATCCTAACCTCATTACGGCAATTATTAATATTCTGTGTCGTCCGATAGAGACTGAGCGAAATAAAAAAAGTTCGATTGAAAATGAAAATCATTCTTTTTTTTATTTACAAAATTCATCTGCTGCGCCTGCGAGATTGCACCACAGCACTGTGAAGCAATAATGAGCGAATGGTGAATTTCCCGGCCCACCGTTGGCAGGCTGACGCAACAGCGCTAAGCTGGCGGCTTGATGATGTCAGGAGGACGCTATGCTTGAAGCAGTAGAAGGTAATATCCACCAGCGCCTGTGCGCGCTGCTCGACGAACACCAGGCGCGCTACCGGGTGATGGCGCACGACGCGGTCGGCCAGTGCGAAGCCGTCTCGGCGATCCGCGGCACCGCGCTTGGCCAGGGCGCAAAAGCGCTAGTCTGTAAAGTAAAAGGAAACGGCGTCAACCAGCATGTGCTGGCGATCCTCGCCGCCGATCAGCAGGCCGATCTCGCCAGCCTGGCCCGGCATATCGGCGGCAGCAAAGCCTCGCTGGCCAGTCCGGCGGAAGTGGATGCCCTCACCGCCTGCGTGTTCGGCGCCATTCCCCCCTTCAGCTTCCATCCGGCGCTGCGGCTGGTGGCCGACCCGCTGCTGTTTGAGCGCTTTCCACAAATCGCCTTTAACGCCGGACGCCTGGATCGGTCGATCATTCTCGATACCGAGGATTATTTACATATCGCCCGACCGGAGATCGCGACCTTTCGCCGCCTTAGCTAACCGGGCATCCGCCCTGATTTTCGCCGCATGGCGTAAAAATCCTGTTTATTCACGCCACGATGCGTAGAGTAAGCGGGATATTTTTTGGCTTTCTTTTTTTGGCAAGGACCTCTGTACATGTTTGATACCACCCTGTTGATCCTGCTGGGCCTGGCGGCGCTCGGCTTTATCAGCCATAACACCACCGTAGCGATCTCTATCCTCGTGCTGATTATCGTGCGCGTTACACCGCTGAACACCTTCTTTCCCTGGATTGAGAAACAGGGGCTGACTGTCGGGATCATTATTTTAACCATCGGCGTGATGGCGCCTATCGCCAGCGGTACGCTGCCGCCCTCAACGCTGATCCACTCCTTTATGAACTGGAAATCACTGCTGGCGATTGCGGTCGGGGTGTTTGTTTCGTGGCTCGGCGGGCGCGGTGTCTCCCTGATGGGCTCCCAGCCGCATCTGGTGGCCGGGCTGCTGGTCGGCACGGTACTCGGCGTCGCCCTGTTTCGCGGCGTCCCGGTCGGACCGCTGATTGCCGCCGGGATCATCTCATTGTTTATTGGGAAGTCGTAGCCAGGCTGCCGTGATAGCGGCCCGGCGTCTGTCCGAGCCCTTTTTTAAACATGGTGATGAAGGCGGTGGTGGAGTCATAGCCCAGCGCCTGAGCCGTTTGCTGCACCGTCTGCCCGCGGATCAGCAGCTGCAGCGCGAGGATCAGCTGCAGCTGATGGCGCCAGCGGCGAAAGCTCAGCCCCGTTTCGCGCACCACCAGGCGGGCCAGATTGCGCTCGCTCATCGCAAACACCGCCGCCCACTGGCTCAGGGTCTGCCAGCGCGCCGGATCCTCGGCCATCATCGTCACCATCTGACGAATTTTCGGGTGGTTTGATACCGGCAGCTGCAGGTGCTCCTGCGGCTGCCGGGGCAGCTCATCAAACAGAACCTGCACCAGCCGGGCCGTGGCAGGGGCGGCCAGCAACTCCCCGCCGCGTTCCGCCAGGGTGAGGATCAGCTCCCGCACCAGCGGAGAAATCTTCAACGTACAGCAGCGGTCCGGCATCGGCGCGGCGCCCGGCTCGATGAACAGGAAACACACCTGGGCGCCGGGGGTGGCGCGGTTACTGTGGAAAAGCTGTCCCGGGACCCACACCGCATACTGCGGCGGCACCATCCACATCGCGTTCTCCACCTCGCAGGTCAAGGCGCCGTGCAGGGCGAGGATCAGCTGCCCCTTACGGTGAGAATGCGCCGGAATATACTGCTCCGCCTCCACCACCTGAATACGAAAGGCAATGGCCGATTCGTGGCCACTGTCCGGTTCATAACCATCCAGACCCAGTCCGATCATCATGTTGTCCGATATTAGCGATAATCTGTCATTTTAGCTTGATTTAAACAGAGGACAAAGTCGCTATCGTAACCCCCTCGTTAGTTACCTTGAGAATGATATGTCTTCTGTGATCTCCTCTACCGGCCGCCGCCCCGCGCTGCTGATTGCCGGTATCTTGCTCATCGCCACTACCCTGCGCGTGGTCTTTACCGGCGCGGCGCCGCTGCTGGACGCGATTCGTAGCGACTATGGCCTGACCACCGCGCAGACCGGGCTACTCACCACCCTGCCGCTGCTGGCCTTTGGCCTTGTTTCGCCGCTGGCGGCAGGAGTTGCCCGCCGGTTCGGCATGGAACGCAGCCTGCTGCTGGCGATGCTGCTGATCTGCGCCGGCATTGCCCTGCGCTCCCTGCCCTCCGCTGCGCTGCTGTTTATCGGCACGGCGGTGATCGGCTGCGGTATTGCGCTGGGTAACGTGCTGCTGCCCGGACTGATTAAACGCGATTTCTCGCAGCATGTCGCGCGGATGACCGGCGCCTATTCCCTGACGATGGGCGGCGCGGCGGCGCTCGGCTCGGCGCTGGTGGTTCCCGTGGCAATGGCCGGATTCGGCTGGCGCGGCGCGCTGTTGCTGCTGATGGTCTTCCCGCTGCTGGCGATCCTCAGCTGGCTACCACAGTCCCGGCACCGGGCGGAGGCGCCATTGACCGGCTCAGGCGCCATGCATAATCGGGGGATCTGGCGGTCGGCGCTGGCCTGGCAGGTGACGCTGTTCCTCGGCATCAACTCGCTGGTCTATTACGTGATTATCGGCTGGCTGCCGTCGATTCTACAGAGTATGGGCTATAGCGAAGCGCAGGCCGGCTCGCTGCATGGCCTGCTGCAGCTGGCGACCGCCGCGCCAGGTCTGGCGATACCGTTGATCCTGCATCGGCTGCGCGACCAGCGTGGGATCGCGGTGCTGGTCGCCCTGATGTGCGCCATCAGCGCCGCCGGGCTGTGGCTGCTGCCAGGGCTGGCGATCGGCTGGACGCTGCTGTTCGGCTTTGGCTCCGGAGCTACCATGATCCTCGGCCTGACGTTTATCGGCCTGCGCGCCAGCTCGGCGCACCAGGCCGCGGCGCTGTCAGGGATGGCGCAGAGCGTCGGCTATCTGCTGGCCGCCTGCGGGCCGCCGCTGATGGGTAAGATCCACGATGCTAATGGCGACTGGCATATTCCGCTGCTGGCGGTGGCGCTGATTTCGCTGGTGATGGCGGTCTGCGGCGCCCTCGCCGGACGAGACCGGGAAATCCATTCCTGAAGATGACCGGCAGCGCCCGCTGCCGGTGGGTTTATTGTGCCGCGGCGCGAATCAGCGCCTGTACCAGCGGCGAGGGACGCCCATCCAGCGCGTGGCGTTCATGCTGGAACAACGTGGCGACAAAAAACGGGTGCGTCACCAGCTCGACGGCGCGGATCTCACCCTCTTCATCCCAGCCGGTGACGCGCAGATCGCCCTGTTCCAGCTCTCCGGCAAACGCGCTGTCCACCCCGTACCGGCAGTGGTAGCCCTCTTCAATGCTCTCCCGGCCATAGGCGCGGGCAATCAGCGTATTCGCCCGCAGCTCGACGACGGCGGAGGTCTCCACCAGCGAACAGCTAAGGGGAGCGATCACCATCCGCCCTTCGCTGTCAGTTTCCGCATGACCGGCATCCTGCCAGCCGAGCACGTTACGGGCGTATTCAATCACCGCGTGCTGAAAGCCGCCGCAGGTGCCGAGGAAAGGGATGCCGTTTTCGCGGGCATAGCGGATCGCGGTAAAGGCCCCCTGCGGATGACGATACGGGCTACCGGGAACGACCCAGACGGCATCGTACTCGGCCAGCGCCTCGCCGGAGACGATCGACGGAGTGGCGAGCCAGTCATATTTCACCGGCTGCTCCAGCACGGCGGCAGCATCGTCTATCGCCAGGGGAATGGCCTGGTGGGCAACAATATCGGGGTGATAATCGCCGACGAGGGCGAGGCGTAAAGGGGTTTTCATAGCAGGTTCCTTATGTCTGGACGAGACGAGCAGCACAAGGCACGTCAGGATAGCGATCCCTCCAGTGGAACACAATCCTTATTTTCGCCCCACCGCCCCCGCCGGCGGGTAAGGTATACTGGAGCAAGCGTGAAAGGGAGAAAGGATGAAAAGTAAGCTTTTGGTCAGCGCCTGCCTGATGGGATTCCAGGTGCGGTATAACGGTAGCGAGAAGGCACAGCTGGCGGCGACGCTGTCCCGCTGGCAGCAGACGGGGCGGCTGGTGATCCACTGCCCGGAGCTGGCGGCCGGTCTGTCCACGCCCCGTCTGCCGGCGGAGATCGTCGGCGGCGCCGGCGGGGATGTCCTTGCCGGCCGGGCGCGGATCGTGGAAAGCGACGGCCGCGACGTCACGGGACATTACCAGCTGGCCGCCTGGCTGGCGCTCAGCGCCGCCCGGGAAGCGGGCTGTCAGGCAGCGTTACTCACCGATGGCAGCCCTACCTGCGGCAGCCAGTTTGTCTATGACGGCTCCTTTCGCGGACGACGCAAAGCGGGCGCCGGGGTCGCGGCCGATCTGCTGCGCGCTCACGGCATCACGGTATTTTCCGACGGGCAAATCCCGCAGTTGCTCGCCTGGATGGCACAGAGGGAGCAGGATGATGATTCAATGTAAACGGGTGTATGACCCGCAGGAAAGCAGCGACGGCTACCGGGTGCTGGTCGACCGTCTCTGGCCGCGGGGGATTAAAAAAGAGGCGCTGGCCTGTGATGAGTGGTGTAAGGCGTTAACGCCTTCCGCTGAGCTGCGAAAAGCCTTTCACGGCGAGGCGATCGATTTCGCCCACTTCAGCCAGCGCTATCGCCAGGAGCTCGACGCCCACCGTGAAACGGGCCTGCGGCTGGCAGCGCTGGCGCAGCGCCAGCCGTTGACGCTGCTGTACGCTGCGAAGAACACCGAGCAGAATCATGCCCGGGTGCTGGCCGCCTGGCTGGCGGCCCTGCCGGTTACGATTTAGTCGGATGATCCCGACGCCACAGCGCCCACTCGTCGAGGGTTTCGCCGCTGGGTAGTTTGCACTGGGTGCTAACGCCCTGCGGCGTTTGCACCGGCACCCGGGTACCGCCGGATTGCTGACAGTACACCGACGCGGGATTGGCCATGCCGATGGTTTTCGTCGGCGCGGTGGACTGCGGCTGGGCACAGCCGGCTAATACCAGTGGCAGAATAGCCAGTAACTTTTTCATCGTTCCTCCCTTTCCTGAATGCCCGGGGATTTTAGCCTGAATCTCCACGTTTTCTCCATCTTGCCTGCACTTTTCCCCCGTAGAGTAGCCCCTGTTCTCGAACTGACCAGAGAACAGATCATTCCATAATCAATGAGTTTTTCCCCGTCGCCCCCGACGGGGCTTTTTTTCCTGCCGCGTGGACAAGTATTCCCCAAACAGATGTGATAAATTTAAAAATATCACTGTTTATTCGACGCTGATGTCCGTTTGCAGCCCATTATGCTGGGGTGACGTTTGGCGTGCTGGAGCTGTATTATTCATGTCAGATTTTATTCTTGCCCGGGTGTCGCAAACCCTCGCTGCGGAACAGTCCCTGGAAACCCTGGTGCGCCAGCTGCTGGAGATGCTGGAGGCGGTGACCCGAATGGAGTCCACCTATCTTACCCGCATCGATATCAACGCCCAGCGGCAGCAGGTGATGTTCGCCCATAACAGCAGCGAAATGCAGATCCCGGAAGGTTTTTCTGTCCCGTGGGATGAATCCCTGTGCAAACGCGCCCTTGAGGATCAGTGCACGTTTAGCAACGACGTGGCCCATCGCTGGCACTCCTGCATCGCCGCCCAGGAGCTGGGGATCGCCACCTTTTTAAGCATTCCCGTCCGCCTGGCCGATGGCTCGCTGTTCGGTACCCTCTGCGCCACCAGCCGACAGAAGCAACCTTATAATCTCGAAGGTGAACAGGTGATGGGCCTGTTCGCGAAGCTCATTTCCCACTACGTGGAAAAAGACACCCTGGTGCAACAGCTGCAGGCGGCTAACGTCGCGCTGGAGCTGCACTCGTCGACCGATGAGCTCACCCAGCTTCCTAATCGCCGTGCGCTGTTTAAGCAGCTGGCGCTACGCTTTGCCTCCGCCCGCGCCCAGCAGCAGCAGGTGTCGCTGATTTTTATCGATCTCGACGGTTTTAAAGCCATTAACGATCGGTTCGGTCATCCGTGCGGCGACAGCTTCCTGGTGCAGGTCGGCGAACGACTCACCGCCGTCGCGCGCCGTGAGGATATCGTTGGTCGTCTTGGCGGCGATGAGTTTTTGATCGTCGGTAGCGCCCAGGAGCCCGCGGCGCAGCAGGCGTATGTCACGATCCTGCGCCAGGCCCTGTGCGGCGTCTACTTCCTCGGCGAACAGCGTATCGACTATGAAGGCGCCAGCTTCGGGGTGATCATCTGCGATCCGCAGAGTATCGATGTTGAAGCGGCTTTACGCGCCGCCGATGAGGCGATGTACCAGGATAAGAAGTCCCGCCGTCAGGAGAATTTCATTCATATTGACTAAAGTACCGCGATATCCAGTATCATGCAGGGCATCATTCGTGGGTACAGGGACACTATCATGAAATTGGGTATTCTTTTCCCGGTGGCGATCTTTATCATCGCCGTCGTCTTTCTCGGTTGGTTTTTTGTCGGCGGCTATGCGGCGCCGGGTGGGGCATAATGAAAAAAAGCACCATTATTATGCTGGTTGTCGCCATCGTGGCGGTGGCCGGCAGCCAGTTCGGCTGGTGGTGATCGCGGCGGCGATATTGCGGAGTTATCCTATCCCATCAACAAGTTAACCCTTTACACTCACGTTATCCACCGCGGCATTCTCTGCCCCGGGGAAAGCAGAATAGCGGGAGAAGTAAGGGATGAAAAAACCGATCGTGTTACCGTTGATTATTGCGCTGTGCACGCTGTTATCGGGATGCATTATTGACGATGGGTACCACGCCCATCGCCATCACCACCATCATCACTATCATGACGATGATTAATCCTTCAGGCTGTTGATGGGCCGATAAGACAGGGCGAACCATGGTTCGCCCGTTGACGCTTAATCCTGGCGCTCATCGCCGAGGAAAATAAAGCCGAGAGGAATAGCGAAGAGCGCGGTAAAGACAATGCTGTAAACCGTCACCATCGCCCCCTGCAGGAAGAACATGGACGTCGTCCACTCTGAGTACGGCATATTGTACTCGCTCACCACGCCCCCGAAGGTCGCCCGCCCCACCACCGCCAGCGCGATAGCAAACACCGCCGCGAGCGACAGACAGTATTTTTTGCAGTTTTTATTGCTGAGGAGTTTTTGCAGAATCATCGGGGCTTCCTTTTTGCTGAGCGATAAACGGCTGTATATGTAACACCAATGCAATAAAAAATGAAGGGTTTTTGTTACAGGGCAGAATAAGAGACGGCGGGCCGGTCAGCGGGTAACCGGCCCGAGGGGATCAGGACTGCAGGGTAGCCAGGCGCGCGGCGAACCCAACGAAAATCAGACCAATCAAGCTGTTGCCAAGTTTGGCCAGCTTCTTGCGGGTTTTAACGTAGCGGGTGACAAACGAGCCGGAGAGGATCAAAAAGCTCATATAGCAGAAGCTAATCACCTCGAGGGTCAGCGCCAGAATAAAGAACGCCACGCCGGGCTCTTTGGCGTTGACATCGATAAACTGCACGAAAAACGACACATAGAACAGAATCGCTTTCGGATTGGTCAGACTCAGGGTCAGAGAGCGCTTGAGGATCGCGCTCGCCGGCTCCGCGCTGGCGTCGGCCTGGCCATCGCGCTGGGTCAGCACCGCGTAGAGCATTTTACCCCCCAGCCACAGCAGGTAGATCGCCCCGAGGTAGCGGACGACGTTAAACAGCACCGGCGTGGTCTTAATCAGCGTCGCCACGCCGGCAAAGGCCAGAAACATCAGCACCGCGTCGCCAATAAAGACGCCCGCCGCTGCCAGATAGCCTTTCTTCACGCCGTGGGCAATGCCCGTCTTCAGCACAAAAAACGTATTAGGGCCAGGAACGAGGATGATAAACACCGCCCCGACCAGGTAGGTCAAATAATTCAGAACACCAAACTCAGCGAACACTCTGCACTCCTTCGCGCACGACTAAAACATGATCCGGCTCACGTTACCCCAACTGTCGGGATTTTGAAAGCGCAGCCTGTGCGGGAAGGTTAATAGACGGAAGGTTCACCCAGCGGGCGGGTTTTAAAACGACGGTGCACCCACAGATACTGCTCGGGGGCACGCAAAATCTCGCGCTCGATCACCTTGTTGATATAGCCGGCAGCGATCTGCTTATCTTCACCCGGATAATCATTCATTACTTCGCTAATATGCAGGCTGTAGCCCTGGCGATCCAGCTTGCGCACCATACTGATACTCAGCATTTTCGCACCCGATAAACGAGACAGAACATAGGTGCCGTTGGTGGTCGCCGCCTGTGGGACGGAGAAAAACGGCGCAAACACGCTGCCCTTAGGACCGTAATCCTGGTCGGGAGCAAACCACACCGCTTCGCCTGATTTTAAGGCATGCACCAGACCGGTCAGGTTGTTGCGATCGATCATCGCTTTGTTCGAACGCAGGCGACCACGGGTTTGCACCCACTCCATCAGCGGGCTGTTGTGCGGACGATAAGTGGCCATCATTGGACGGCACAGCCCCATCGCGCGCCCGCCCAGCTCCAGCGACATAAAGTGCACACCGACCACCATCACCCCTTTGCCGCCGCTAAGCGCATGATTAAGGTTGGCAAATCCTTCGACATCAAACCATTTTTTGACCCGCTCGTCGCTCCAGAACCAGGCCATGCCGGTTTCGATAAGCCCCATTCCCAGCGACATAAAGTTTTGATCGATCAGGGTCTCGCGCGCCGCCGGCGACATGTCCGGGAAGCAGAGCTCAATATTGCGCCGGGCGATATGTTCGCGGCGTTTGAGAAAGCGTCGGGAGAGGCGACCCGCGCTGGTGCCAATAAAATGCAGCAGCGGATAAGGCAGTTGCACGATTAACCAGAGGATGCCGAGCCCAAACCAGGTCAGCCAGTTGCGCGGGTGTAAAAGTTGTTTATTAAATACGCAGGCCATGATTTTTCCTGTAAACATTAATTATGTGGTAACGCTTAAGGAAAACAGAATCCATTTATCATCATTAGGCGGTACGTACAGCAAGTTCGACAATACTAATCCGCTGAAATTCCCTCCGGCAAGTAAAAAACAACTTGCTGACAAAAAAACATAATTGCGGCACAAATGTTACCAAATGTAAACTTAAATCTTATCCTCTTCTTAATATATTCATCGTGCATATCATTTTCACGCTAATCATCAGCGTTACTAACAGGCATAACCGAAACCCGCCGCGAGAACGCCTTGTCTGCCGGGGACTGAGCCCGCTCAGCCACGTGGCCCGCAGCCCGCCCGCGTCCACAAGATCGTCGTCTGTACCGCGAAAGAATTAAAGCACTCCCGCTTCAGAGTGAAACATTTTTTATCCGTCGGCATAAGGAATATTAAAATCGCCTTAAGGGAATAATTAAGAATAGACTTATTTAAAGATGCTTTAAAAATAAGCGTCTTGCCAGTTGTTTGCACTTTAATACCACCCACACCCGCCGTAAAAAAAATATTTCTTTACGCCTTATACGCATAAAGCGCGGCGTTTAGCGCAGACAGTGACCCGACATCGGGTCACTGTGGGGCAAACCGCAGCGAAGGCGTGAGCGACGCCCTGGCCGCAGAGGATCAGTAGGTGTGGAAATATTGCTGGATCAGCTGTGGATCTTTCGTTTGCGTCAGCGCAGTCATCAACAGAATACGCGCTTTCGCTGGGTTGAGGGAGTCGGACACCAGCCCAGGCTGGCTGTCATCCGGCGGCACGACGCCGCTGCCGGTACGGGAGGCGCGAACCACCACGATGCCCGCCTGCTGCGCTTTTTTGATGCCCGCAGCGCTACGTACCGACACCGACCCCGCCCCGGTTCCGGCGTAGATAATACCGTCGGCATGATGGGCGATCGCCGCGTCGTACATATACTCCGGGTCGTCCTGATAACCATAAATGATCACCACCTTCGGCAGGGTCTTCAGCTGGCGGACATCGAACACCGAGCGCAGGGTGTGAATTTTATCCACGCGCGTCTCGAACTGGGGTTTTCCGCCCACCACGACGCCAAGGTAGCCCTCCTCCGGCGCCCGGAAGGTATCCAGCGAAGTGGCATTGGTTTTGGTGACGAAGCGCGCCGCGCCGATGCGGTCGTTCAGCACCACCATCACCCCGCGACCCCGGGCATCAGGATCGGCGGCGACTGTGACCGCTTCCAGCAGGTTCATCGGCCCGTCGGCGCTGATCGCCGTCGCCGGACGCATCGCCGCGGTAAAGACCACCGGCTTGTTGCTTTTGACCGTCAGATTGAGGAAATAAGGGGTTTCATCGAGGGTGTCCGTGCCGTGGGTGATCACCACGCCATCGACATCATCCCGGGCCAATAACGCATTCACCCGCTTCGAGAGTGCCAGGATAATGTCGCTGGTCATATTCTCACTGCCGATATTCGCCACCTGCTCGCCCTCGACATGAGCGATTTTACTCATTTCCGGCACGGCGTTAATCAGCGTCTGCACGCCAATCGCCCCGGCTTTATAACCCGTTGTCTGGGTATTGCTGGCAGCCGAACCGGCAATCGTCCCGCCGGTGGCTAAAATAACGATATGCGGTAGACGCGTCTCGCTAAATGCCAGACTGCTCATCGTCAGTAACGCAATGGTAAGTAATGCTCTAAAATTCATACAGGTCACTCCCTTCATAGACATTAATCAAACTAACGCTTGCTTAATGCAAAGGGCTTGCCAGAATTTATTTATTTTTTGGGGGGGAAATGGTTAACTATCAGACAATAATAAGGTTCTCGCATCAACATCGCCCAAATCTGGTGCACGGCAGGCTCTGAATCGGGCAGCGCTATGAACCTGATACATTCTGGGTATTAACCTGTTCAGCAGCCAACTACACAACACGCATTGCGATCAGATTATCGACACTTCCGTCACCCGCGAGGTCATTTTTGCCCGCCAGGTAACGCGTACGGAGAACAGAAATGCGTATTGCCCTGAAATCAGCGCTAATGCTGACGACCAGAGTCATTCAGATCATTAACCCTGAACTGCACCGGCATATGCAACGAACGGCCTTAATCGCCCTGACGCTGGCGCAAAGGCTGGGGCTGCCTGCCGAGCGACAGCAGACCATTTTTTGCGCCGCGCTGCTGCACGATATCGGCGTGCTGGGAGATAAACGCACCATTCATTCGCTGAATGCCATCGATAACATCCACGATCCGCATCAGCGCCAGGGGGCGGCGATGCTGGAAGGGTTAGTGACCTTTCTGCCCATTGTCCCCTTCATTCGCGATCACCATTTTAGCCCGGACCACCGGGGTAGCCGCGAACAGCATATTGTCTATTTCGCCGATGCCTTTGAACGGCTGCTGCCTGCCGGGAGTCACGTGGCCGGCTGGCCCACACGGGCGGTGGTGGAACAGTTCGTCTCCCTGCACCGGGAGATCGATCCGCCGCTGTGCGATATGCTGTGCGAGGTCGCTGAAAATGCGAACTTCTGGCAGCACCTTCATCCCGGCCATATTCAACGGCTGCTGGAAATTATTGGTCCCATCAACACGCTGTATCTGGATATTCATGGTCTGAAAGATATCTGCCTGCTGATTGCCAAAATAGTCGACACCTACAGCAGCTTTACCGCCACCCATAGCATCATGGTGGGGGAAATCGCCCGCCAGCTTGCCCGCTGGATGCAACTGCCGGAGCCCATCTGCCAGCAAATTCAGATTGCCGGCTATCTGCACGATATCGGCAAGATCTCTATCCCGCTTTCCATCCTCGAAAAAGAGGGCGAACTGGATGAGGACGAACTGAACCAGGTGCGCGAGCACAGCTATATGACCGGCGAGATCCTCAGCGACTACAGCGAGCTCGGCGACATCATTAACTGGGCGTCGAATCACCATGAAAAACTGGACGGCAGCGGCTACCCTCTGCATCTCGAAAAAGATCATCTGACCCTCGCCGACCGTATTATCTCTATCGCCGATATTTTCACCGCGCTGACCGAAGATCGCCCTTATCGTAAAGGAATGGCCTGGCAGGAGGCCTTACAGATTATGGAAGCGGATGTTATAAATGGCGCTCTGGATAGCGATGTCTTTCTCGTTTTGCGCCACCATGCGGAAACGCTGCACGCCATCATTCTTCAGACCCTCGAACACCCCCGCAGCGAGCACCGCCCCTGAGGCAGGCCGCCGTCATGGCGGGGGGCGAGTTCTATAATTAAAACAGCTTCATCTGCATGCAAGGAAATACAGGGTGAGAATCGCCACCATCACCAACTGGGCTTACGGGATCACCGTCGGCCTGACGCTGGCATCCGGCAGCGCCATGCTTATGGCCTCCAGCGCCGACCGCGTCGAACGCCAGGCGGTACAACAGCGCCAGGTCTTTGATACCCTCTCCGACGAGGTGGAAAACGACGCCTGGGCGCTGTCTGACCTCGCCCGGCTGTACGTGGTTAAGCCTTCGCCGGAGACGCTTACGCAGTATCAGCTACTGCAGCAGACCGACAAAAGCATTGAGCAGCGGCTGGCCGGACTGAAAGATAACGGCGCCAGCCGCGAGGAGCTGGCGCTACTCCAGGATGGTCTGCGGATCGCCGATGAGCTTCAGGATGAACAGCAGGCGGCCCTGACGCATGTCGCCCGCGGCGATGCGCCAGCGGCCATCGCGGTGCTGTACGGCAAAGCGTATGAGACCGAACTGGAGCGCATGCAGACGCAGATCGATCGCTTCCGTCAGATGCTTGAGCATCGCGCCGCCATCGCTATCGACCAGGCCACCGAGCGCTCGCGGATCTGGCGTACGCTGTCGGAAATCATGGTCGGCCTGACCGCCCTGATGTTTTTGTTTGTCCTCGGCTTCATTCTCAAACGCCGGGTGCTGTACCCGGTGGTCCGTCTGAGCGACGTGGTGCAGCGTCTCGCCTCCCAGGACTATGCGGTGGAGACGCCGCACTTCACCCAGGTGGATGAGATTGGCGATATGGCCCAGGCGATCCGCATTTTTCGCGAGAACGGCCTGGCCCGCCAGCAGCTGGAGCAGCAGCGCGACGCCGACTGGGCGATCCGTGAACTGCTGGCGCGTATGACCCAGCGTCTGCAGGGCTGTGAAACCATAGAGGATGTGATTAAGGTGGCGGAGCTGTTCGCGCCGAACATCGCCCCGACGATCCCCGGTAAACTGTATATTCTGGATACCGATCCATGGCAGATGCGCTGCGTGGCGCAGTGGCTGTCGCCCGCCGGGGAGACGACGTCCTTTGCTCCCGACGACTGCTGGGCGATACGGCGGGGACTCAGCCATCCGCCGGTGCAGGGTGAGCCCGATATCACCTGCTATCATCTGCCGGAGGCGCACGCCGGCCAGTCGCTCTGCGTACCGCTCATCGCCCAGGGCGAAGCGATCGGTCTGCTGAGCTTTCAGAACGTCACCGCCAGTGACGCCCCTTCCCGGGCTTACCTGGAGCTGATGGCCGAAGCGCTGGGGCTGGCGCTCGCCAATCAGCGTTTACGCAGCGCCCTGCTGGAAAAAGCGTTGTTCGATTCGCTGACCGGCCTGCGTAACCGCCATCATCTTGATGAAGCGCTGCACTCGCAGATGGCGCTGGCGGTCCATACCCACACCCCGCTGAGCTGCCTGATGATCGACATCGATCACTTCAAAGCCATCAATGACCGCTACGGCCATGAAGCCGGGGATCTGGTGATTAAGAGCGTCGCGACCATTGTGCAGCGCGCGGTGCGCGATATCGGCATGGCTTTCCGCTACGGCGGCGAGGAGTTTTTAGTGCTGCTCCCCGGGATTGACGAAGCCGGGGCGCACCAGTGCGCCAGCGAGATCTACACCCAGGTGCACAATATGACGCTGCGCGATGGCCTGACGGAGATAGGCCAGGTGGATGTGTCGATTGGCATCGCCAGCTACCCGCAGCACACCCAAAGCGACAGCCTGCTGCGCGCAGCGGACGCCGCGCTGTACCGGGCGAAAGAGCTGGGCCGTTCAAGGATTGTCAGCTTTGGCCGCCTGAAGACCCGCTAAGCGGGATTATTGCTCAGCGGCATTAAGCAGTGAGATAACTTTCCGCACCACCGCCGAACGGAAATGGCGGTGGTAAACCATGCTCAGCTCACTCTCCGCCAGCCGATCCTGGAGATCGATATACACCACGTTATCCAGGCGTAAGGCCCGCGCCGAGACCGGCACCAGCGCCACCCCCACCCCGGCGGAGACCAGGCTAATCATCGAGGTGACATCGTTAATTCGCTGCACCACCTGCGGCGTAAAACCCGCGACGCGACAGGCGTCAATAAATACCTGCTCCAGTCCGGTGCCCTGCGGATCGTCAAGCGAGATCCAGTTGTCAGTGCGCAACGAGGCCAGATTGAGCGCCCCCACGCCTGCCAGCGGATGCTGTTGATAAAGCGCCAGGCAAAGTTTTTCCCGCACAAATGGCCTGACCACCAGCGCGTCCGGCGGTGACGCCAGCGGCGCGCGGATGATGGCGATATCCAGACGCAGATCCAGCAGCGCTTCGTAGAGCATTTGCACATCCCCCTGCACCAGCGACAGCTCAATCCCCGGCCAGTCAGCGCGCAGCTCGCGCAGGAGCCCCGGCAGTTTGCTGTCATACATCGCACTGGAGACATAGCCCAGATGCAATCGCCCCTGCTCGCCTCGCGCGGTGCGCTGGGCGTCCAGGACCGCCTGATCGGCCATCTCCAGCGCCAGCCGCGTCTTCTGCAAGAAGGCCTCGCCCGCGGCGGTGAGGGTCAGGCGCCGGTTAGCGCGGGAGAAGAGCACCACGCCCAGGCGCTGCTCGAGTTGTTTAATCTGCTGGCTGAGGGCGGGCTGGGCGATATGTAACCGCTCTGCCGCCCGATGCATATGTAATTCTTCAGCAACGACCACAAAATGGCGTAACGCTCGCAAGGACATGGCCGAACTCCGCGAAGTAAATTAATAATAAAAATCTTATCAATAATGCATGAATGATGCAATTGATAACCATTAGCCTGCGAAGCATACTGTGCGCATCGACACGCTAAGGAGAACATCATGACCGCACCGATTCAGGATCTGCGCGACGCTATCGCGCTGCTACAACAGCATGACAATCAGTACCTCGAAACCGATCATCCGGTTGACCCTAACGCTGAGCTGGCCGGCGTCTATCGCCACATCGGCGCGGGCGGCACCGTGAAGCGCCCCACCCGCATCGGCCCGGCGATGATGTTTAACAATATTAAGGGCTATCCGCACTCGCGCATTCTGGTGGGCATGCACGCCAGCCGCCAGCGGGCCGCACTGCTGCTGGGCTGCGAAGCCTCACAGCTGGCGCTGGAGGTAGGCAAAGCGGTGAAAAAACCGGTCGCGCCGGTGGTCGTTCCGGCCAGCAGCGCCCCCTGTCAGGAACAGGTCTTTCTGGCCGACGATCCGGATTTTGATTTGCGCACCCTGCTCCCGGCGCCCACCAACACCCCGATCGACGCAGGTCCCTTCTTCTGCCTGGGCCTGGCGCTGGCCAGCGATCCCGACGACGCCTCGCTCACCGACGTCACCATCCACCGCTTGTGCGTCCAGGGCCGGGATGAGCTGTCGATGTTTCTCGCCGCAGGCCGCCATATCGAAGTGTTTCGTCAGAAAGCCGAGGCCGCCGGCAAACCGCTGCCGATAACCATCAATATGGGACTCGATCCGGCTATCTATATCGGCGCCTGCTTTGAAGCGCCGACCACCCCGTTTGGCTATAACGAACTGGGCGTCGCCGGTGCGCTGCGTCAGCGTCCGGTAGAGCTGGTACAGGGCGTCAGCGTCCCGGAGAAAGCCATCGCTCGCGCCGAGATCGTTATCGAAGGGGAACTGCTGCCGGGGGTACGCGTCAGAGAGGATCAGCACACCAACAGCGGTCACGCGATGCCGGAATTTCCTGGTTACTGCGGCGGCGCCAATCCGTCGCTGCCGGTCATTAAAGTCAAAGCGGTGACCATGCGAAACAATGCGATTCTGCAGACGCTGGTAGGGCCGGGCGAAGAGCATACCACCCTCGCTGGACTGCCAACGGAAGCCAGTATCTGGAATGCTGTCGAGGCTGCTATCCCGGGCTTTTTACAAAATGTCTACGCCCACACCGCGGGCGGCGGTAAATTCCTCGGGATCCTGCAGGTGAAAAAACGCCAGCCCGCCGACGAAGGGCGTCAGGGGCAGGCCGCGCTGGTAGCGCTGGCGACCTATTCCGAGCTGAAAAATATCATTCTGGTCGATGAAGATGTCGATATCTTTGACAGCGACGATATCCTGTGGGCGATGACCACCCGTATGCAGGGGGATGTCAGCATCACGACAATCCCCGGCATCCGTGGTCACCAGCTGGATCCTTCCCAGACCCCGGCATACAGCCCGTCGATCCGCGGAGAGGGTATCAGTTGCAAGACAATCTTCGATTGCACGGTGCCGTGGGCGCTGAAATCACACTTCGAGCGCGCACCGTTTGCCGATGTCGATCCGCGTCCGTTTGCGCCAGAGTATTTTGCCCGGCTGGAAAAAAACCACGGTCAGTAAAATCAGGTGGTATCCGCCGGAGCACGGCGGCATCTTCCGGGCCAGCATTACCTGCAGCGGGTGGCTGACGCAGGGTTAGTTGATCGCGGCGGAGAGGTCTTTTTTCACCTGCTCACGCTGCTCGGGGGTCAACACCTGGCTCACGTCGAAGTAGTATTTCACACGATAATACCGCACCTGCTGGTCCAGCTGGCCAAAGGCGGCCAGCTGCTGTTTGACCTTAGCGTCATCCCATTTCCCGGAGTGAATAACGTCTGCCAGGGCACCATCCTGATAGCCGCTGATTTTAATCTGGCTTACATTGTTTTCGAATCCCTGACGCAGCGCCTGGATTTTGGCGACCTGCTCTTCACTCAGCTTCAGGTGCTGGACGACCGGATCCTGCGAGACAGACGGTACATCGGCGGAGGTCGACGCCTGGCTGGCTGCCGTAAAGCAGGTGGTCAGCGCAATGGCGAGCAGGGTGTTACGCAAGCGAGTATTCACAGTGAATGATCCTTCAGAAAAGAAAATGAGAGGCGATTATCACTGCGCTAATAAAGACTATCTGTAACAAAGGGTTAATTTAAAACTGGATAAAAAAAGGATGGTAAGAAACAGAAATCAGATCCCGGGTCAGCAGCACAGAAAGATATATTCATCCTTCCAGTAACGGCCCTGTCCAATGATATCCCCGGCGGCGCTGATTAACTGTTTTTGCTTTTCGGTTTCAATCCCCTCAACGATCACATGGCTGGTCAGGGTATGAATAGATTGCAACAGCCCGGGAAAAGCGGGGTCGTTTTCTTTATCCCAGAAGTAATCTTTATCCACTTTGACGCAATCGAAGCGGAAGCGCTCCAGCAGCGGGAAGGACGTCCGTCCGCGGCCAAAATCATCCAGCCAGACCGGGCAAAGCGCCGCCAGCGTGCTCAGCGCCGTCAGCTCACGTCCGGCGATAAACTCGTGAAAGTTCTCATTTATTTCCAGAGCAATGTGTTTACAGGAGCGCAGGAAATCACAGAGATAGCGATCCGTCAGAATAAAGTGGCTTAATAAATCATCAATGTTCAGCGATATCGGCTTATTATCGACCCGGGCGAAATCAAATACAGAAAGTAACTCGATTTGCCGAATAAATAGAGCAAGCTTATCGCGTTCGGTAAGCGTGGAGAAAGAAAACGTCGACGCAGAGGTGGTATTTTGTGCGGGTGCTATAATATCTTTAGTAAGCAACTCCCACGAGTGGTAGCTGCCGTCATCGCTAATAGCGGGCTCCAGAACGAAGCGATAAGAGGTATTTTTCACGTTTTCTTCAACCATTTAAAAAATACCAAAAATAAGAAAGGGTTAAAGCATGTCATATATTTTCCGCCAACAAAAATAGTTTAAAGTGATCGATAATAATCATTCGATAGTTAAAAACTATCAAGATATAATTTATTGATCGGTAAATTGAATTAATATAAATTAGCCACTGCTGTAACTCCCTCTGAAAAGTCAATTAAAATATTGTTTCAAACCAGACAGTTACCAGAGTATTCTGCGTAAAGCCTGGTCGTCTCACGCTTTGTGCTGCCAGGTAAAAAAAGAGAGGGGTAATAAAAATGAAAAATACAAGCCGCCAGTTTTAGTAATATCATTATGCCGAATATGAATAACGCTGCGTCCTGAGGCGCCGCTTCGCCTGGCATGCCATGAGTCCTCAACAAAAAAGTGTGACTCAGTCGACAAAACGTCATATTTTCCCGCTATCCTGCAGCGAAGAAGAGTGAAGTGGATGACAGGCAGTGAAAAAAATAAACGTGATTCCGCTGGGGCTGATGCTATTCATGCTCATCGCCAGCGCATGGCTGGGCCCTGCGCCGCGGCACACCGGCAGCATGCAGTGCGTTTGGTTTGACGGGGCAATGGTGAGCTGCCTGCCGAAGCAACGACTGGGCGAAGGCTCGCCGCATCATTTACTGGTCAGACGATAAACCGGTACTCGCCGGGTGGTGTTGAACAGATTATCGCAGGCTTCCACCTCTTCCGTGACAATTCCCATGCCGGACCGGCGCAATTGCGCAATGTCCGCCGCCACCCGCTGACTGCCGAACCAGAACAGCGCATCAAGCGCGGTAACCGGCAAGCCGGCAAGTAACGCATGGCGAAGCCGCTCCCGGGCCGGCTTTATCTCGCGGGCAATCTGCTGGTACGGGGCTGCCGTCGGTCCCTGCGGATCGACGCGACGGATACGGTTTGACAGGTGGTAATGGAAGGACTCCGGAATCGGCTGTAAATCCTGCTTCAGACTGTAGACACAACCGTAACGTTTGCCGTTGAAAACGGCGGCTTTACGATTGAGCTGCAGCTGATCGCGCACGTCGGCGATCAGCTGCGGCGCGCGCACCAGCAGCAGGCGAAAAGGCAATTCGAAGCTGGTGACATAGTCGACATTCAATAGCGCAATGCGCAGACGCTCCTCAGCCCCGGCCTGCTGCTGACGACACTCCAGATAGACCTCACGCCACTGCGCTCTGAGCCGTGGCGACTCACCGGCTTCGGTAAACTGGTATTTTTCAATATCGTAATCAATTCTCCCGGCCACCGCGCATTCCTTTCTGAATCAGTCCGGCGTCATAATAACATCCTCTGGCGCAGTACCCTATGCCGAGCGTCCTCGCGCATCCCCTTCCCGGTTATTTACGATACAGATAACGGGTGATGACCACATCAAGGAGATACAGCAGGAAAATAACGCTGCTTAACCACAATAAACCTGCGAATAAATCAAGTAATTGCATCGTTGCTCCCTCACTGTTAGCCATCGCCGAATGACGCCCCTCACCATAAAGTAGTTAAGTTCTGCCTTAACAGCCACCGAATAAATTTATTTAGTCAAAAGAAAGCCCGGCGCTATTGTACGTTCATTTTACTGTCATCAATTTGTCATCATAAAATGTCTATCATCAACCCGCGCCGCAGGGTTGCCCCGCGCCCCCATGGCATCCAGGAGAAACGCGCGGCCACAGGTTTAACAACATGGAATAATATCGCCCCACCGTATCCTTAATGACATTGCATCATCTTATATCAGGCGCCACTGTCATCCTGCTGAATAATCGGTAATGACTCCAACTTACTGATAGTGTTTTATGTTCAGATACTGCCCGATGACTTTGTCATGCAGCTCCACCGATTTTGAGAACGACAGTGACTTCCGTCCCAGCCTTGCCAGATGTTGTCTCAGATTCAGGTTATGTCGCTCAATGCGCTGAGTGTAACGCTTGCTGATAACGTGCAGCTTTCCCTTCAGGCGTGATTCATACAGCGGCCAGCCATCCGTCATCCATACCACGACCTCAAAGGCCGACAGCAGGCTCAGAAGACGCTCCAGTGTGGCCAGAGTGCGTTCACCGAAGACGTGCGCCACAATCGTCCTCCGTATCCTGTCATACGCGTAAAACAGCCAGCGCTGACGTGATTTAGCACCGACGTAGCCCCACTGTTCGTCCATTTCAGCGCAGACAATCACATCACTGCCCGGCTGTATGCGCGAGGTTACCGACTGCGGCCTGAGTTTTTTAAGTGACGTAAAATCGTGTTGAGGCCAACGCCCATAATGCGGGCGGTTGCCCGGCATCCAACACCATTCATGGCCATATCAATGATTTTCTGGTGCGTACCGGGTTGAGAAGCGGTGTAAGTGAACTGCAGTTGCCATGTTTTACGGCAGTGAGAGCAGAGATAGCGCTGATGTCCGGCAGTGCTTTTGCCGTTACGCACCACGCCTTCAGTAGCGGAGCAGGAAGGACATCTGATGGAAATGGAAGCCACGCAAGCACCTTAAAATCACCATCGTACACTAAATCAGTAAGTTGGCACCATTACCGCCGGGATGGAGGCGGTGTCGCCCGCTTTTTCAGCCGCCGCCAGCAGAGAGGTGTAGCAGGCGATCTCAAATTGCTCGAAGACGTACCCGCTGATCGAGCCTTTGACGATTTCATCGGAAGGAAACATTCCGCCGATGGACTGGCCGAGAGCCGCCATTTTACTCATCGAATCTTTAATCACCGAGCGCGAAATGTCGTTGCGGTCGAGGATCTCTTCCAGCACGGTAATTTGCCGTTTGGTCTCATTAATATGCTGTTCAATTCTGGCACGGAGATCCGGATAATTATCGATACGGCCAGCCATCGATTCGAGCATGGATTCTGCCTGCTTTTCCATGGCATGCGCATCGCGTAGCCAGTCATGATAATGTTCAACGTGATTCATGGTCATTTCCTCGTGTCAGGGCGCGTTTATTTTTCCGCTTTTTTATTAATGTTACCTACCGCCAAATCGGTTAATTTAACGTCGGTTTGCTTTTCTTCTTCCAGCGTTTCGGCCAGCAATTTGACCGCTTTTTTATAGCCCAGCTGTTCTGCCAGGGTGACCAGGGTGCCGTAACTGGCAATTTCGTAATGCTCGACCTTTTGCGCAGCGGCAATTAGCGCAGCATCTCGTACCTCATTTTTTTCCGTGCTCTCAACGACTTCATTGGCCTCTTCGATTAATCCTTCCATGGCCACGCATTTCATGCGTTTGATTTTCAGGCCGGATTCCTGCTCAATAATCTGGTCAATACGTTCAATCTGGCCCTGGGTTTCTTCGAGATGAGCATTGAACGCCGCGCTGAGTTTTTCACTGGACGCCGCTCTGGCCAGTTTAGCCAGCCCGCGGGTTAATTGTTTCTCTGCGCTGTAGGTATCTGAGAGCAGGTGAATAAATACATCTTCAATGCTTTTCATATTCATAGAAATACCTTCTGGAGTCAGAAAATAACTGCGAGTCTATACAGACTCGCAGGAGATACTTTCACTTCAGGGTGCAAGGAAAAAGATAATCAGGAATTATCGGACTTGCGGCCACCGCCGTGGCTGTTTTGTCCGCCTTTTTTACCCGCTTCGGACGCACGCTGCGGATCATTTTTAAAGTTCCCGCCGCTGTGCTGACCACCTTTACGACCTGCTTCAGAAGCTTTTTCACGGTCTTCAGCAAAATTACCGGAACCACCACGATGCTCTGCCATATTTCACCTCATGTATATCGGTTATGTCAGTACGATACGAAAATATTCCGTATCACTCGTCGTTCGATATTTAACTCTAGCGGGTAATGCTGGTTAGTCAAATTATTATTCCGTTTTCCCGACGTCTTTCAGCAGTAATTCGGAATAATTCTACAACACACATTAAAAATAACCAGACGGCACATCACCGCTAACTTACCGTGTGCGGGGAAATAATACCTGCAGACCTCGTATTATCGATACAATCGGAGTACTCCTGTTGAGGTATATAACGAAGCGGCGCGGCGAGGCTTCGTCGGCATGAAATTCAGAACTTTTCTAAAGATAACCAATAAAAAAAGCCGCTGGGGGAGCGGCTATCAAATAAAAAAATGGAGCGAATATCATGCCTGATTAAGGCTAGCCTTCTTCATCCGAATATGCAAATAACCCAACAAACCAAACGTGAAATAAGCGAAACGTAAAACACACCCAACAACTGAAATATCACGCAGTTCCATTACTTGTACTCTACGCTTTATTTTTACGGTGGTTTATCGGTGGCCATCGCGTCAGGTCAATATGCCTTTGCGCCTGATGCGGTCAGCCGTTCTCTCCAGGAGAATATGCAATGAAAGCACTCACTTATCATGGTCCCCATCATGTCAGCGTCGACACCATGCCCGACCCGGCCCTTGAGGCGCCGGACGATATTATACTGCGCGTCACCGCGACGGCGATTTGCGGTTCCGATCTCCATCTTTACCGCGGAAAGATCCCCGGCACGCACCACGGCGATATTTTCGGCCATGAATTTATGGGGGAAGTGGTGGAAGCGGGTTCCGAGGTCACCGCGGTCCGCAAAGGCGACCGGGTGGTTATCCCGTTTGTGATCGCCTGCGGAGACTGCTTCTTTTGTCGCCTGCAGCAGTATGCCGCCTGCGAAAGCACCAATAGCGGCCAGGGGGCGACACTCAACCGAAAAGGCATTTCGCCACCGGCGGCCCTGTTTGGCTATAGCGATTTGTACGGCGGCATCCCGGGCGGCCAGGCAGAATATGTACGGGTCCCCAAAGCCAATACCGGTCCATTTAAAGTGCCTGACACCTTACCCGATGAAAAGGTGCTGTTTCTGTCAGATATTCTGCCCACCGCCTGGCAGGCAGTAAAAAACGCCGAGGTCAAACCCGGCAGCAGCGTGGCTATTTTTGGCGCCGGCCCGGTAGGGCTGCTGTGCGCCTCCTGCGCCAGGCTCAATGGCGCAGAGCAGATATTTATCATCGATCATAACGATTACCGACTCGATTTCGCGCAGCAACGCTATGGCGCGATCCCGATAAACTTCGACACCCATGACGACCCGGCGCAGTGGATTATCGATAACACGCCGGGACATCGCGGCGTCGACGCGGTGATTGACGCCGTGGGCTTCGAGGCGAAAGGCAGCCTCACGGAAACCGTCCTCAGCAACCTGAAAATCGAGGGCAGCAGCGGAAAAGCCCTGCGTCAGTGCATCGCCGCCGTGCGCCGCGGCGGTATCGTCAGCGTGCCCGGGGTTTACGCCGGTTTCATTCATGGGTTTATGTTTGGTGATGCCTTTGATAAGGGACTGACCTTCAGGATGGGGCAAACCCACGTCCATGCCTGGCTGCCGGACCTGCTGGCGCTAATTGAGCAAGGGCTGCTCACCCCGGAGGAGATCGTCACTCACCATATGCCGCTGGAGGAGGCCGCGCGCGGCTATCAGATCTTTGAGAAACGCGAAGAGGCATGCCGCAAAGTCATCCTTGTGCCGGGGATGCAGCCCGGGAAGGCAACGCTTTGAGGCGGAAGTTAATCCGCCCTTCTCGGCAGCCAGTCCGGGCCGTGATATAAAAACAGCATGCGTTGACCCGCCGTCGCTGATACAGCCGTTAACCACAGGAGAAGTTAATGCTCGAGTTACGCCCGAATTGCGAATGCTGTGATAAAGATCTGCCGCCAGACTCACCCGAGGCGTTTATCTGCTCGTTCGAGTGTACTTTTTGCCGGGACTGCATGACGGCGCGGCTGCACGGCTATTGCTCTGGCCTGTTCAAACCATAAGGCCGCAAGTCGCACCAGGGCATCAAACGCTTTCTTTTTTTGCCGTTCACAAGCGCGAAAATATACTGGCAAACTGCCATTACCATCGCTTATCTGCCTACAGGCATACTTCGCTGCCCACCGAAGCATCCTGCTCGGGCCGTCAGTAGACTGCGGGGACATTCACCACGGAGCACACTGATGATTGCGGTACTTTTTGAAGCCGACGCCTTACCAGAAGCACAGGAAAGATATTTACAGCTGGCGGCCGGGCTGACGCCTTTGCTTTCAGACACGCCGGGGTTTATTGCCATTGAGCGCTTTCAGAGCCTGAGTACGCCCGGCAAAATCCTCTCGCTATCCTGGTGGGAAGATGAAGCATCGGTGGCCAACTGGCAGCAAAATGAGCGGCATCTGGCTGCCCAGCGCGAAGGCAAAGCATCGATTTTTTCATACTACAGAATACGCGTTGCCCGCGTGTTCCGGGATTACGCATCGGATCGGGGAGCACAGCCAGATGTATGACATTCACGTGATTCTCAGCAACACGCCGGGCTCGCTTGGCGCAATGGGTATGGCGCTGGGTAACAACGGCGTGGGGCTCGAAGGCGGTGGCGTATTCACCACGCCTGATGCCGGACATGCGCATTTTCTGGTGGAAGACGGTGAGAAAGCCCGCAGGGTACTGACCGAGGCTGGTTTTGCCGTCAGCAGTGTATGCCGTCCTCTGATCAGAAAGTTACCTCAGGAACGACCTGGTGAACTGGGAGACATCGCAGACACCCTGGCCCGCAATGGCATTAATATTCTGGTACAGTACAGTGACCACCGTAACCGGCTCATTCTCATTACCGATGATGACACCCGGGCAGCGGAAGTGACCAAAAAATGGGCCATACTTTCTGAATGAATCTCCTGAAAACGCAGCAAGACAGTGAGCCAGAGGAGGCGCTGGAAACCGCTATGGCGATGGTGGCCTCCGCCCTCTCTGACCCGTCAAGGGTCAGTATTCTATGCGCGCTAATGGATGGGCGCGCATGGACGGCAACCGAACTCAGTACGGTTGCCGAGGTGTCTGCCTCCACCACCAGCGGGCATCTTGCCCGACTGCTCAGCAACGGGCTGGTGGTGTGTCTCACGCAGGGGCGTCACCGCTATTACCGCCTGGCGGGCGCGCATATCGCCGTGCTGCTGGAAAACCTGATGGGCGTCTCTATGCAGGCGCATAAGACGCTTCTCCCCAGCACGCCGGTTAATCTTCGTTACGCACGCACCTGCTACGACCATCTGGCTGGCGAACTGGCGGTGAATATTTATGAGTTTATGCTGCGGGAAAAATGGCTGGCGGCCGATGGACTGGCCCTGACATCAGCCGGTAAAGCCCAGCTTGAACGCCTTGGCGCAGTACTGAACACCCGCCCACGACGTAAGCCTTGCTGCCCCTGTCTTGACTGGAGCGAAAGACGTTTTCATCTGGGCGGCGATGCCGGATCGGCGCTGATGGTGCTGCTTGAGCAGAAAGGATGGATAACCCGCACACCGGGATACCGGGAAGTGCAAGTGACCGACAGCGGCAGAGTGGCGCTGTCCCGGCTGTTTAACCTGAAGGTGAGCGGATAGCCTGAGTTTAGGTTACATCACATTTTCGCCGACCTGCTCCGGTTTAGGCCGGTCGGGCCATCAGTAAGACGCCTGGCGTTCAATCCCTGGCCACTTGCGATCTGGCGATAAACTGCGCTATTCCTGTCACGAAGTGCATGGCATTGATGGACGTTGTGCTGCGGGAAATCGGCGCTGGCATCGCGCAGCGAGCGCCCGGCAAAAGCATTGACTGAATATCAAAAAAAGCGGGAGCCCATCGGCTCCCGCTTTTACTTAATCCACCAACGGGATTACATGTTCGCGATAATCGCGTCGCCAAACTCTGAACATTTCAGCAGTTTCGCGCCTTCCATGCCTTTAACGATCAGGTCTTCGGCTTCGAACCACTGCATGTGGCGCAGCAGTAGTTAACTAACAACATCATTACTTATTGATTTAAAAAGAAAAATAGGTGTTTTTGATATGTGGTTAATGTTTTTAGCCTAAGCCCTAACCTATTGAAATTCATTAGTATATTTTCAGTTTTGATAACTGGCTTTGAGTTTTTCAGCTCATCTGGATAGTGAATTATTAGCCAATAATACTCACTCCCTGTGAGTCGGGTTAAATATTTCGGATGTTCTAATTCATGCTTTGAAAGCATTATAAAAATACTATAAAAAAGCCTCGAAATTCGAGGCTTTGATTGAAAGCGCCATCACTATAATATTATTTTAATAATTATCTACCATGTAATTATTGCTCTTTTCCAAACCACCTTCCCTTTTTTCTCTTCTTTTACATACAGAATCTTTTTCATAATAAAATAAAAAACAAGAGAAAGCGCAATTATAGTAATATATGCACCGATACCGAAAGATACCAGAAACACAACTAAGATTCCAAAGAGCGCTACCAGTAAAGACGTACCGATAGATACCAAATTAATTCTTTTGCGAGCGTCTCTTGATACATACCCTTTAATCTGAAATGCATGGCAACTTTGGCAGCGGTCCTCAGCAATTAAATATGCACCACAAAATGGACATTTTTCATCTTTTGTTATCATTTATTTTAAATCTCGACATAATAGTAATCGCTCATCCACAACCTTCCCTGGCAAGCGCAATCAACAACAGAATGTACTTTATTTTTTTGTTCTATTGTCTCAACTCCCTCAACAATTACGAAATTGCAGTATGATTTTACTTCATTTAATATCTTAAATAATTTACTCTCATACTGTATTTCCCAGAAATAATCTTTATCGATTTTTATACATTCAAAATTAAACATCTGAATAATTGTAATACTTGTTAAGCCCCTCCCAAAATCATCCAGCCATACTGGACACAATTTCGAAAGACACTTTAAGTCACTCATACAGCATTTAGTATTAAATTCATGAAACTCTTCGTTAATCTCAAAGGCAATGTTTTTTTGTTTTTTTAAGTAATCGCTAATATATTTATCATTCAAGATGTAATCGCTAATTAGGCTGTCAACATTCAACGAAACTGGCTTTAACTTCAATTTAGAAGCGTCAATTTCTTCAATTGTCAATATCTGTTTATTAAACAAATCGATTTTTTCTTTGTCACTTAGTGCGCTGAAACAAAAAGCATTTTCATTAGCAAGATAACCATTAGCATTCTTTTTTTTAACATTTTTCGTGAGAATTTCCCAAGAATGTACAGAACCATCTTTTTTGTAAGATGGTTCTAAAACAAATCTATAGGATTCTATTTCCACACTGTTCTTTATCATTAAAAAAAACACCGGAACTAAGAATAATCCTAATCGTGTCATAATTAAATATGAAAGAGAAATAGTTTAAAATGATCGATAACGATCTAATGATAGGTGAAAACTATCATACTTTGAGTATCGATCGATTATTCAAATCAAATGAAACAAAAGGTAAAAAAAGAAACATGATTTCATTATTAAAACTATTTGGATCAGATAGTTGCATAAAGCGAATGACTTGGGTGGCAGATGTCCAATGTAAGTTGAAAGGCGCTTGTGGTTTCGAAGAGATTAATCCTTGTTAAAACCGTGGATAATAAACGTTCTTAAACATATATATGTATAAAATAATGAGAAAAGAAATCATATCATCTTCAATTATTTGGTATACAATATCCATCCTTTCCGTTACGTTTAACTTCATATAGCATTTCATCAGCCTCTTTGATCCACTCGATGATTGATTCTTTATTTTCTGCACAAGAAATACCGATACTGACGGTACAGTACATATCTTTGTGGGAAGGCAATGAAAGATCTTTAATATTTTTTTGAATTAAATGAACCATAGCTATAACAAGCTTGCTATTACTGTTGTTAACAATTATAGCCAACTCATCGCCACCAATTCTTGCTGGCACGTCCTTCTCACCAGCGCACTCTCGTAATATTGTTGATATACGAGATAACACCGCATCGCCTACTTCATGACCATAGGTATCATTAATTTTTTTAAAATTATCAACATCAATGAGCATAAGATATGAATGAGTTCTTTTTTTACGCGTCGCACGAAAAGCACTTTCCATTTTCTGCTCAAAAAAACGGCGATTTGGAAGATCTAGACCAGGATCCATCAGGGCCTGCTTTTCCAGTAACTCCCTTCTTTTCCTCAACTTTATAGATAAATGTCTTGAAACTACACTCAATACAATGGGATAGCAGGTTGCCAAGGGTAAAGAAAGCAATACCGTTCGGGTACTGAATTCAATCGTATATCTGAAATCATTTGCTAACCAAACTGCCAGGAAACTAATCATCATACACGTTAATGCTGGTTTTAAAATTTTCCATCCACCAGCAGCATAGCGATCAGCTATTTGAACTGAAATTATGAATAATGATGGAATTGGACTAACTTGCATTACGGCTATCCAGATACCAGCCCAGAATGAATCAAGTATCATATTCTTTTTTTCAGTACCCAGCATATCCTTCGACATCATGCTTGCCAGATAAGCAACCGATGGCCAGATGAGTGCATTCAGAATTAACAAGGCTATTGTTATTTTTTGATGTGACTGCTCCTGGAGGACAGAATATATAGGAAGAAAGCAAAGAACGACACCAATCTGACGTAAAAAAAATACTCGTTTAATAAACGATGAATTTCTATCAGATATGTATTTTTCATCCGGGAAATTTGTTAACATAGAAAGCCTATTAAAAATCGCTAAGAACCGATATCACTACAACCCACGAAATAACAAGATAAAACCGCCCTGCATTACAAATTTATAACATGGGTGTAAAAATTACAAGATTGCACTTCAATTAATTATAAACGTGTCAATAATAATATTTAGCATCCATTTCCCTGAATCTATCTTTATGATTTCTATCTGATGGAAAGTATTACTTTAGTTTTAAATCCTTAAACATGAAAACCCAACAGGATTTAGCACTATTGCATTATTAATTTTGGTAGGTTATTAAAAAACGACACAACATCTGACCAGTAGAACTTTACTTGAACTTACTTATCGTTTACTGCAAATTATTCTGTGATGTACACAGCAATTAATGTCGTTTCAGTTGCCCCCGGCAAGTGCCTCCGGGGGATTTTTTATGCTCCTCAACTTTCTAGGTCGTCAACTCGCCTAATCAAATCCTGTACCACGGTCACCAAATCGGCGATGATGGCCGTGTAATCCACATTCATCACCCTGAATTTTTCGCCATCAATCTCCTGCTCGATGCCGGGGAAGGTATACAGGTCATCAACTTTCTCAGCTTGCTGGGCTATAAACCCACGCCTCCTGCGTGTTTCGCCCTTCATATTGAACTCGCATACCCCCAGCGCGTTAATGCGCCTGGAGGCACCTTCCTGAGATTCCGTAAAATCCTCTTTCAGCCGCACGTCTGAGCCGGTAGTCAGGACGTCCCCTTTGCCAGTGGAAATGGTGCCGCCAGCACGGAATATCCATGCGTCAGTACGTCCGAACCCATCCGCGTACAGCACAAGCCGGTGCTCAGTCCCGACCTGCTCTTCCATGTACATCTGTACGTAAGCCCCGTCCACGTCACCATAGGCCCCGCGCCCGGCCATCAATGAGCGTACCGGATTGGAGGTCAGTTGCGTTCCGATGGCTGGGTTTGCTGGCATGGTCGATGATGCTGTGATCCTCCCGTCCGTTACCCAAAAACTTTGTACCTGCGCGTTCAGGCGGTTCTGCCTGTCGTGGATAAGGCGAGCGGTATAATCCGCACTGCTGCCGTTGTAGTGGAAGTCAATGTAAGGCGTGCTCATTGACAGCTCGATCGCCTGCGTCAGAACCTTCCCCTTTGACGTGTTATCGATGTTGCCGCCAGCTGATAACCCACCGGGCAAAGTCGTCTGGTTATCGGTCCCAATAACGAGGATGTCATCAAAGGTATCTGACGGTGACACAGTGGTCGCTCTTGAACGCTGAACCCTGAACGGTGTTCCCGAGCCAACGGCAATTGTCCCGCCTTGCCCCTTTTTTTTGAGCAGAGCCAGATCTGAGTTCTTACCGAGAATAAAACCGGCATTATCGCTGGTTATAACCTGCGAGCCGTCGAGTTTGTTTCCTCCGGTGAGTTTTGCCAGCGCGTTAAGATCCGATGCCTTCGCCATCCCGCCTATCGCCGGCACGGTCACCTGCTTTCCGGTGATCGGGTCAGTCAGGGTGATATTGCCACTGCCGGTCAGGGCCATCGACCAGCCCTCCACCACACTACGCCAGAATGCAAATGCGCTGGCCAGCTGGTTAGCAAACGACGAGGTACTGGCGGTTTCAGCGGTTATAATGCCGTAACTGGCGCCGGAAAATGCGGTGGTGATATGCCGGGTCAGCGTCAGCTGCGTGTCACTGTCCACGGATTTGATCGCATACAGGTCAGCACTACCGCTGCGGTAGACCACCAGAATCGACCCGGGCAGTATCCCCAGCGCCACCTGTGACCATTTTGTTGTCGCACCTGTCACCCGTGCCTGCGACGCTGCACCCGTGACGGTGCCGACTTCATACATCGCCATAATAAAGTTCCTCCTGTATGATTATCCTTGGAAAAAGAAAAGGCCCCTGGCGGGGCCTCTGTTAGCTAAATGAACTGCTGTCCGTTCGGAAGGCGGTTGCGGTGATGTTCTCGACTGTGCAGGTGTAATCAATCGCGGCATTTCGACCTGTAGCCTTGATAAAGAAGCCGACATTGTTGTAGTCAGCATCCAGGCGCGCGGCAAACCGCAATTCAAAGGCCGTGGTGCCAGCTGTGATATTACCGGCATCGACGAAGATACGGCGGGTTACCTCCTGCCCACCAATGTTGAACGTAATATCAGAGGTATACCCCAGGCCACTGCCCGTCCCATAGGTCTGGCACACCAGGGTGCAGGCCAGAACCACTGTCATGCTATACCCCCTGTTCTGATACGCACCGTTCCGCTGTACCGTCTGGTTGCGGCGGAAGGTCAGGCTGTCGTAACCTTTTGCCACCGCAATGTCACCGATGAACGCATCCGCCTGGACAGTGCCACGGAACACGCCGCTATTCGCTTCGACCCTGCCACGAACGATCACGTTATTGAACTGCGAAGAGCCATCCTTGGCGATACGCCAGCCTTGCGACCCGTCAACAAAGTTATTCGAGCGGATCTCGTTGCCGATCTTCGCGTTCGTGATGGAACCGTCCGCGATTTTGGTTGAGGTCAGGGAACTGTTTTTGATACGTGCAGTATCGATATACAGTTCATTGCCTTCGGCAATCATCACCGGCACTGCCGTCGCATTGTTACGGTTAAACAGCGAGAAGCGGTCGGCGTAGAGGATCATGTCGCTCGTTTCACCATTGCTGCCCAGCGTAATCCCCGCGCCAACATTCTTCCCGTTAACCGTCTCAACCTTCATCGACCACAGCGAACTCACCGTACCATTCACATCCGCCACGGTTTTAGCGGTGTTTTGAACGGAAGCGCTGAGATCCCCGACACTGGATGTCAGGGTCGTCTGCTGCGTTGCCAGCGCCTCCAGTGCCGTTGCATGCGTCTGCTGGGTACTGGTGATACTGGCCACCGATTTAATCGTGTTGTCCAGCGTCGTCTGGTTTTTGATGTTGGCGGCCGCCTGCGCGTCAATCTGCGACTGAAGCGAGGTATTCAGGCTGGCCTGTGTGCTCTGGCTGTCGCTCAGCGTTTTCGCCATGTTATCGACGCGGGAGTTGGCGTTATCCACTTTCGTGGCCAGTGCCGTCTGCTGCTGCGCCTGAGCGGTAATTTTCCCTTCGGCATCCGTTACGCGCGCCGTCAGGCCGCTCACGGCGCTCGCCGTCGCGTCAGAGGCATCCTGTGCCGCTTTCGCATCGGTAACATCCGTGATGACCAGATCGTCGATATACAGTGAATAGCCAGGGGTACCGTTGCCGGTGGCGCCACGGGTGGAGATCCAGACCACCGCGCGTGTTCTGCCCGCCCCGTTGTTACTGGCGATACCCGTGAATTTCACCCACTTATCGCGCGCGCCCAGAGAGGCTTCGCTGACAGTGACCGCCGCCTGCCACGCATTTTGCCCGGCAGCATTCTGCGACTGGATACCGACCAGCGTTGTCCACCCGGATGAGGGCGCCTGATCCGCCGGCATCATGGCCCAGAACTCAAACCGGAACTTCGCGTCCTCACGGACTGACTGCCAGGTGCCAAGCTGTTTATCACTGTTGCCGCTGTTGTTCTCATCCCGTCTCAACTTCAGGCTCTTACCGCCGGTGAATTTCTGAGACACCACCACAACGGCGGTGCCGTTCCCGCCCAGCACCTGGCCATCGCTGTAGCTTTCAAACGTACCGTCAACCCACGGATTAGCTCCCTGAGTGCGGATGGTATTGATGGTGCTGGTCAGCGACGTGATGCTCTGCGACTGGCTGGTGATGGTGTTTTCCACCTGGCTTACGCGACCGGTCAGTGAACTCACCGCGGACGTGTCAGCCTTTTTACCCAGCTCCGTATTCATCGTGGTCAGGCTGTTCTGCAGACTGGTGAGCTGCTGCGACTGCGAATCCAGTTTACCCTCGGCAGACGTCATCCGGGTGGTCAACCCGGTGACAGCGCTTTGCTCTGCTTTCTGACTGACCGCCGCATTCGTGACGGCCAGATCGCCGCTGAGTTTCGTCAGCTGCTGCGCCTGGGTGGTGATAGCCCCTTCCGCAGCGGTGACGCGGGTATTCATCTGTGAGATGGCCCCGGCATTAGCAGCGATATCCTTTTCATCCGTAACATCGAGAACATGGAAATCATCGAAATACATGGCCCCCGCGCTGAGGAAGGTCGTCAGCTGGAAACTGGCCGTCGTGGTCTTCGTGGCTTTCCAGTCAAACGTTACCAGTTGCCAGCCAGAACTAAACGGTCCGTAGTTTGAGCCAACCAGCAGGCCAGTGCTGTCAGCCACACGAAACTTCGTGTTACCCGCATCTTTAATCGTGGTCCCCGGGTCCTGCTTCGCCCATACCCCCATGCGGTAGGTGCGACCCTGGGTGATACTGATTTCCTGTCCGACCAGGTTCGACTGGCCGGCGGACATTTTCAGCGCCTTGTTACCCGAGTGCGGAACCTGTAAATCGGCCACCGTCGCGGTACTGCTCCAGCCGGTAAAGCCCGCCGCGCCGCGCTCAAAACTGCCGTTGACAATGAGGTTGCCCGGCATTTTCCCGCTGGCGTCAATATCCGCTGCTGTCTGGCTCAGGCTGTTACTCAGTTGCGTCAGAGAATCCCCCTGCGCACTGAGTGTTTTGCCCTGCTCCGTGACCTGGTTCTGCAGGGTGTTCATCGCGCTTGCGTCCGCTTTTTTGTTCACGTTCGCATTCGTCGTGGCCAGATCGCTGCTGAGTTTAGTCAGCGCGCTGTTGGCCGCCGCGATGTCATTTCCCTGCTGCGTCACCTTGCCCTGCAGCTGCGTCACCGCTGTCGTGTCAGCCTTTTTACTCACCGTATCGTTTGTCGACCGGAGGCTGTTCTCCAGCGAGGTGGTCCGCGTGCCGATGCTGCTGAGCGTATCGCCCTGCTGGCTAACCGTGGTGGTCAGTGAATCCACCGCTTTTGCAGTCGCATCTGCGGTTTTCTGCGCACTGTTCGCCGCCGTCACGTTACGCATATGCCAGTCGGCAGCGTACCAGACGGTGCCGAACGGGCTGCTCTGATTAACCTGCAGGAACGGCCGCAGCAAGCTGGTATCGGATGGCACCGTAAAGCGCCAGGTGGCTCGTTTCCACGCGGTGGTGGTCTTGGTGTTACCCCCGGACGCTTTCGCTTCGATGCCACCGGTGGCGGTGGTGGCCCGACCGATATAGAAGTTAAAGTCAGCGCTGCCGGTACCACACGCTACCAGAGCAGACATTTCGAAAACGTCGCCCGGCGTCACGGCGATGTTGTTAATTTTTGGCACATGGTCTCGCCCGGCCAGCCGGACGGCATACCTGAACGGGCAGTCAGCCGGCACACCTGCAGCAGTGGTCTCCACCACGTCATAACCCATGCGGTCATACGCCGGATCAAATGACGGGTTTGGGATGTAATCATCCCCGGCAGCATTCCCGGCGTTCACCGCCGCCGTCAGGCTGACGATGTTGCTGTTGGCTGCCGTGAGGCCTGCCTCGGTTTTCTCCACCCGGCCAGTCAGCGCGTTAAGCGCCGTCTGATCCGCTTTGGTGTTGACCTTATCGGTGGTGCTGCTCAAATCGCCCTGCAGCTTCGTGATAGCCTGCCCCTGGGAGGTGATTTTGCCTTCCGCACTGGTGACCCGGCTGGTGAGATCACTCACCGACTGCGCGCTGGCCTTTTGTGCCACGTTGTTGTTGGTGGTGTTCAGGCTGTTCTGCAGATTCGTGATGCTCTGAGACTGCGCGGTCAGTTGCCCCTCGGCATTCGTCACCCGACTGGTGAGGCTGTTAATGGCCGATGTGTTCGCGGTAATACCGCTGGCCGCATCATCCGGACTCGGTGACCAGTCGGTCATCACGGTCCCGGTTTCCAGCTGAGGGCGGCAGAGCCAGACTTCTTTGTCGGCAGACGTCGCGCTTTCCAGACGCGCGGCAATCAGCCGTTTGGTGCCACTGGTGGCAGGAATAACCCATTTCACCCAGTAACGCGCCCATGCGGTGGTCAGTTTCGTGACCGCCTTGCCGTCACCGGCCCCGCCTTTAACGCCCTGGCTGGTTTCCGTGGTGGTGGTGTTCGACGGGTTATAGAAATAACTCGCCATCTCCTGCCCGTCATAAGCCCCTTTCGCATAGAAACTGAATACAAATTCCGTACGCCCGGTAACGTCCAGCGTCTGTTCATCCAGCTGGGTATAACCGGATGCACCTTTCGCCAGCCGGGTGTAGGCCACGCGGTCGCCCAGATAGGTCTCTGTGGCGTGGCGGCTGCTCCATCCCTCCAGTGTGTTCGCATTGCGGATAAGGTTGGTCCCGCCCACGGCCAGGGAGGAAAAGTTGTTTTCCAGGTTCGTCAGCGCGCTGCTTTGCGTGGTCAGATCCCTGCCATGCTGTTCAACGGTGTTCTGCAGGCTCTGAAGCGCCGTTGCATCAGCCTTCTTCGCCACATTGCTGTTGGTCGTGTTCAGGCTGTTCTGCAGGCTGGTCAGGCTGTCTCCCTGCGATCTCAGGCTGCCTTCGGTAGCCGTCACGCGGGTCGTCAGATTCGTCAGCGCGCTGGCATCGGCCTTGCCGCTGATATCCTTTCCTAGTTGCGTCACATCTGACTGCAGTTTCGTGATCGCGCTGCCCTGAGACGTAATATTCTTCCCGTTCTGCGTGACTGACGCGGACAGACTGGAAAGCGCCTGCGCATTCGCATCGGCGGCATCGAGCGCCGCTTTCGCATCGGTCACGTCAGTGATGATCAGATCATCAATCAGGAAGGCGTCACCCAGGCGAACTTTTGGTGTGTTCGGGATGGAGATCCTCACCATTGCCTGTTTCAGCGCGGTTCGGTTGTTGGTCAGATAGCCACTGACTTTTGTCCAGTTGTCCACCGACAACTCGGAGACTTTTACGTTCAGGCCAGGCCACGACCAGCCATTGGCAGAATCCTGGAAGGAAAATCCGAGCACCATATAAACGGTCGGATCGGCGGTCGAGCCAGCCGGCAACTTAACCCACGCCTCCACGTAATAGACCGCGTTATCGCGAACCTGCATGCCTGAAAAGATATGGGTATCGTTATTATCCGTCGCGTTCGGGTTGTACTCCGTACTGCGCGTAACACGCAGGCTTTTGGTCCCGCTGTGCGCAGCTTCACTGGTGATAACGGCGCGGGCATTACTGAGAACATCGCCGACGGCATAGGATTCAAAACTGCCGTCCGGCAGTACGTTGGCTCCCCGTGTCGCCTGCTGCTTCAGCGATGTATTCAGACTGGTCAGGCTGTCGGCCTGGCTACGGATATCCTTTTCAGTCTGGGTAACCCGGTTGGTCAGTGAACTGACCGCCGACGCATCAGCCTTCTTCGCCACATCGCCTTTGACCCCTTCCAGCGCGTTATTCAGCGCCGTGATGGATTGCCCCTGCGATGTCAGGGTGTTCCCCTGGTTCGTCACCGTCCCGGTCAGAGACGAAACAGCATCGCTGGTCGCCTTAATGTTGGTTTCATCGGTGATATCAAACACCCGGACGGAATCGAGCCAGATTTCACCGTTTGTCGGATGAGAATAAAGTTTGAAGTTCTGCCCGTCCGCGCCGGCAGCCGTCAATCCGGTTTCCCAGGTGATGGTTTGCCAGTCAGTGGTCAGCGTGACCGTTTTATCCTCATACGTACTGTCCGTCTGGCCGATTTTGTTCTGGCGACGGATCAGCAGACTCATCGCGCCGGAAACACCTTTGGCCTTCACCACCACCCGGTACTTGCGCTGGCCATTCAGTGGCACCGGCTTGTTGTTGTTGGAGAAAATGCCTGGGCTGGTAGTGGTCGTCCGGTTCAGCCGGACCCCCGCTTTCCCGTCCCCGAAATCGCCAAAGGTCACACCGGCTGGATACTGAATATCCCAGGCAGTGCTGCCCTGTAGAAAATCAAAGTTCGGGATCAGGTTGTCGCCGGCGTTGCGGGTGGCCGTCAGCACATTCGCCAGATTTGTCAGCTGCTGGCTCTGTGTGGTCAGTTTCCCTTCCGCCTCTGTCACCCGGTTATCGACCGAAGTCAGTGCCGTTGCATCGGCCTTCTTCGACACATTGCTGTTGGTCGTGTTCAGGCTGTTCTGCAGGTTCGTCAGCTGCTGGCTTTGTGAGGTGATGGCCCCTTCCGCTGTGCTGACCCGGCTCGTCAGTCCGGTCACGGCGCCGGCGGTGGCATCGATGTCCACCCGGTCGGTAACGTCAGTGACGTAAAAGTCATCGAAGTAGCGGCTGCCGCTAATCAGATAGTTACTCAGCGTCACCGGCAGGCTGGCTGTCTCCGTCGCTTTCCAGCGACCGGAAATCAGGGTCCAGTTTGTCCCCACCGTACCGCTGTTGTATGGACGCTCAAAAACCGGCTGGCCGGCAGAGTTGCCGATCCGCAGCTTGTTGTTCCCCGCGCCATTATCCGTCGTCGCTCCGGGTTCCTTGACCCACACCCCGATTTCATAGGTTCGCCCCTGAACAAACGGGATGTATTGCCCCGGAGTCACATTCCCCGGATCAACCTTCAGCGCCCGCGTCCCGCTATGAGGAACGGAAACCTCCACCACACTGGTCGCGGTTGACCGCCCGGTGTAACCATCCAGCCCGCGTTCAAACGAGGGATTCACGACCAGGTTACCCGGTATCTGCCCGCTGGCATCGATATCTGCCGCGACCTGCGAGAGGCTGTTCGACAGGTTCGTCAGCGAATTGCTCTGGCTCTCCAGCGTTTTGCCCTGCTGCGTCACTTTCGTGTCGAGCGTGGCCAGCGCAGTCGCATCGGCTTTCTGCGCCAGCGCTTTATCGGTATTAGCCAGATTTCCGGTCAGTTTCGTGATGGCGCTGTTCGCAGCAGTCAGGTCGTTGCCCAGCTGTGTAACGGTATTGGTCAAATCCTGCACCGCTGTCGCATCAGCCTTTTTGGCCACTGCGGCATTGGTGGTTGCCAGCCCGTTTTCCAGCTGAGTTGTCCGGTTGCCGGTCGAGGTCAGCAGATTACCCTGTTGCGTCACGGTGGTGGTCAGGGAGTCAACCGCCGCCGCCGTGGCATCCGCAGTATCCTGAACCTTTTGCGCCGCTGTCACATTTCGCATATGCCAGTCCGTAACGAACCATACGGTGCCATACGGGCTGTTCTGCGAGATCTGCAGGAACGGGCGGATATACCCCCTGTCCACCATCGCCTGCGTGACCTTGAAGCGCCAGGTGGTTCTCTGCCAGGTCGCGGAGGGGGATTTCCCGCCCCCCGCCATGAGTGGCGCACCGGTGCTCGTATCTGGCCGAACGGCGGTGCCAACATACAGATTAAAATTCGCCGTGCCGGCGCCGCAGGCAACCAGTGCGCTGATCTCAATCACATCGTTAAGCGTGGCCGGGAACGCGGCAAAGTTAGGATGGTGATCCCGGCTGGCAATTCGGGCCGCATAACCATACGGGCAGCCCGGCGGGACCTCCTCAGCCGTCGTGGCTACCACGCTGAACCCCATCTGGTCATACGCCGGGTCAAACGTCGGGTTGGGAATTAAATCCCCGCCTGATGCGTTTCCGGCCCGTACAGCGGATTTCAGCGAGGTAATGTTGGCGTTAGCCGCCGTCAGCCCGGACTCCGTCTTCTCCACTCGTCCGGTTAGCGAGTTCATCGCCGTCTGATCCGCTTTGCTGGCCACGTTCGCGTCTGTCTGCGTCAGCGCATTCCGGAGCTGGGTGATGTTCTGCGAATTGCTGACCACATCGTTGCCAATCTGGCTGACATTCGAGCTGAGCACGCCGGCTGCGTTTGCCAGCGCGGAAACCCCGAGACCGGAGTACATCTCAGCAACCTTGTCTGACAGCTTCAGACCCAGGTTGATATACGCCTGGCCGGTCCACTGATTCACCAGAAACTCAACGGTGTTCCAGCCGGCTTTCAGTTCAAAACTGACGGTATTCCAGCTGGCGTTACCCCAGGCGACCTGCACCCCATTCACAAATATGGCGCCGGTATCATCAAAAACCCTGGCGCCGGGCGCCAGTGTGATGGTGGTATCTGCGGCCACTTTCACCTGGCAGGAATACAGCGCGATCAGATAGCTGCCGGCGGATGTAAAGTCCAGTTTGGCCGCGTCGGCCACCTCATCCACGACCGTTGGCGCCACGGCGCGAACATCGCTGAATGACGGGACTGTCCCGGCGGTAGCCAGCTGCACAGGATAGAGTCGACGGGACCAGCGATTCGGCTGGCCATTGACCAGCTGATTCGACAGGCTGGTGATGCTGTCAGTATTGCTGCGAATATCCTGGCCGTTTTGCTCTACCTGCTGCGTTAAGGCAGTGACCGCAGCCGCTTCGGCTTTCTTCGCCAGCGCGGCATTTGTCGTGCCCAAATCGCTCGTCAGTTTCGTGATGGACTGACCCTGGCTGGTTATCCTGTCACCCTGCCGGGTAACAACAGACTGCAGCCCGCTCAGCGCCTCATTCGTACCAGCCAGGCCCGTTTCCGTCTGGCCAACCCGGTTAGTGAGCGATGTTAACGCGGCGCCCTGCGATGTCAGCGTGGCGCCCTGTTGCTCAACTTTCTGCGTCAGGGACGTCAGCGCGGCCGCATCGGCTTTTTTCCCGAGGCTGGTTTCCAGTCCACCGATACGGCTCGCCTGCGCGCTCTGCTCTGTCGTCAGAGAACTCAGTTCACCAGAAACAGCAGCTTTGTTGTCGTTAAACTGCGTCTGCAGGGACTCTCTGGCCTTAACTTCCGCCGAGATGGCGGTAACGCGCGCGGTTTTTTCCTGGTACAGCAGCCCGGAGGTGACTTTCTCCAGATCGCTCCCATCATAGGAGCCACGCATCTGCGCCGCCAGCGTGCTGCGTGCCTGCGCTTCGGCGGTCAGCGCGTTACTCAGCGTACTGCGCACATCCTGCAGAGCCGCCGTACTGGCGCCGGGTGCTGGCCGGCCAACGGCGATCCAGTCGAATTCGATAAAGTTGCTGGCATCCTGCTGGTTCGTCAGGTCCAGGCGAATACGATCAATGTTCCCTGTCCACGGAATATCACGCACCGTCAGGGTTGCCACCCCATCGGCATATTCCGGCTCAGCAACAATGTATCGCTTCGTGTTATTGAAGTTTTCGCCGGCAGACACCCAGCGGATCTCACCCGCCCAGACGGGTTTGCCGGTTTTACGAAAGCGCAGCATGATGAAACGGTACGCCGCACCATCGACAGCCAGCCCGCCAGGAGAGGTAATGTACGGATCGGTGGCGCTGTCCGCCGGGCGTAACCAGCCATCCTGTGACACACCCGGTACGCCGGCGCTGCCGGTCCAGCCCTCGGTCGTCTGATTGTTGAAATGCCAGATAACCTGCGAATCGAACTGGATATTAGCGCCGGCAGCGAGGCTGGACATTTCCCGCGCCAGATTTTCATCGGCGGTCTTCATCACCTGAGTCAGGCTCTCGATACTCGCCTCAATCCCCTGCGTTGCCGCCAGCAGTTCATCAGCGGCCTGTGCGGCCTTCGCGTTAACATCGACGATACGATCCGCGGTCTCCTGCTTCACCGCATTGGTCAGCGTGGTGTTGACCTGAGACAGCGACTGCTTCAGGCCATTTTCGGCAGTCTTTATCTGCGCATTCAATGCGGCATCGCCGTCGGCCAGCGTTTTGCTGACCCTGGCAATCTCCAGGTCGATGGTGGCGTTGATTTCCGCAGCCGTATCAGTGACTGACTGTCTGACCTGGGTGATGCTGTCGGTCAACGACTTGTTCACAGTTGCGATCTGCTTGTTCGCATCTGCGACGGCGGATTTTGCCTCCTGAACACCTTTGTTTGCCTGAGCCAGACCAGAATCGAGAGCCTCATTGACCGAGGTGATCTCATCCGTGATGGTTTTATTCACGGCGGAGATCTTCCCGTCAACATCAGCAGTGATGTTTTTCGCCGATGCATCAATATCCTGGCTGACCTGCTTCGCCTGGTCTTCAGCTTCCTTACGCAGAGCTTCAGCGGTCTGCTCCAGTTCCTGCTGCGTATTGCGGATACCTTCCTGCGTTTCGCTAATGGTGCGCTCAGTTTCCTTCCAGGCTTCGGTCCCTTTAACCGCCTCCGTCAGCTTCTCGTAGTAGTCGTCAAAGTTATCGCTGGCCATCCCCTGGACCCAGTTGGTCCACGGGCTTTCATTGCCCAGACGATCCACAAGGCGCGCCCGATACCAGAATTCTGCGCCCATACTGAGGCCCATCTGCTGATAGCTTTTCCCCGGATAGGCCACGTCTGATAACAGCATCGGCGCACTGCCATCCTGATTTTTGCTGTACTGTAGTTCCGTGCGCAGCGTATCCCCCGAGCCGGTCGGGAATTCCCAGCTAACCTGGACCCCATGAACCAGCGAACGGGTTGCCAGCGCCAGCGGCGGAAGTGGGGCACCAGACTTACCGGTCAGCTCGGTTTCTTTCGAGATCCCCCATACGGACGCGATATCCTGCGCGTTAATCGCCCGCACACGAACAACGTAGCGACCGGTATAGATACCATCGACCTCAAACCGCGTATTGCCGGTGCGCGGCAGGTTAATCCAGTCACCATTGTTCTGACGCCACTGCATTTCATACGCAATCGCATTTTTCACCGGCGACCACGTGGCAACCAGGGTGGTGATGCCAATCCCCTGCGACACCCGGTAGAGGCTGGAAATGGTAATGTCGTCCGGTGCCTCCTGTCCCCGTGGGGGAACAACGGTCACAGGACGGTCTTCGATCACCGCGCCATCATCCACCCGGGGAAACTTGTTCGGGTTATACGGCAGGCCGTTAATAGTGACCGTGCCATCGTTATTGTTCACAACGCGCTTAACCCTGAATTGCTGAATGGCCAGGTCTGACTGATCCAGAATCCATCCCGCCTCCGCCTGCGGTGCCGGGTTATACTCCTGCTCTACCGTAACAATACGGTCCTGCACACCCTGAACTTTACGCCCCTGCGACTTTCCGTCCGGCAGGTTAATGATGAGCGTATCCCCGGCTTTTGCCGCGACAGCGCGGTCGAGAGTAATCCTTTTTCCGGAGACCGCCGCCACACGACCGCCGTTCTGCCGGCCAGCCATAGGGGCATTGTTGATGCCGATAACTTTGCCGACTCGGGGAATACGCCCCTCCATCCCCGTTTTAAACTCAACACCATTGTCATCGCGGTTTGTCTCGATGGCGTAGGCGCCGTGGCGCTGCGCCTCGGATTCCCGTGTACAGCCAATGCGGGACAGCTCGATAGTGTTAAACCCGAAGCGGTCTGCAACCTCCTGCGAATAGACGCTGGCTTGATCGTCCTGATAGTTATTCTGTGGGTTGCTGTAAGTGACGATGGCCGCGCTATAGTTGGTCCGCTCGGACGTGCTGGAGAACGTGAAGGAGCCGACAATATTCGATTTGTTGAAAACAAAATCGGGGTCCATCTCACGCGGCATATCGGCATCAACCGACAGCAGATTATTCGACCAGCTAATCATGCCCCGAAAAATGTTCGCGAGATCCATTAATACGGTCCAGGCGTCAGTCCGCTGGGATATATAGAGATCGCAGAGATAACGGGCCTCTTTTCCGCCGGCACCATCTGAGACCGGCGCATCGCAATACTGGCCGATCTGATACAGGGTCCATTTATCCACCTGGTCGGACGAAATACGCTTTCCAAGTCCATAGCGTTTGTTCAGCACCAGATCGTAAAAAATCCAGGCGGGGTTATTCGACCAGGCCCACTTGAAGGTCCCGTCCCAGCTTCCGCTGTAGGTACGTTCGACAGGGTCATAGTTCGACGGTACGCGAATGACCAGCCCCTTTGCCTTGACCGTCACGGTCGGTGTCCGGCCATCAAAAAGCGTTGAATCGAACTGAACGAACAACAGCGCGGTGTTCGGATAGCGCAGTTTGGCGTCAACGATTTCCGTTATCGACTCGATACGACTCACGTCCGCCGTTTTGTTATTATTCTTATTCTCAGTCAGACGGCGAACGCGGATCTGCCAGCCGGAGTTTGCCCGCGGCAAATCGATGCGGTAGCTGCGCTCATAGCCAGTGTTAGCTATGCCATCGACGGTATCGCGGCCATATTCGGTATACGTGCTGCCGTCTGTTGAAACATCGATGGCGAACTCAATGCGGTAACCATCTTTGCCACCGCTGTCACGCAGGCTGTAGACCCCGTTCGGAAATTTAATACGCAGGCGAACAGCCGACAGCTGCGTGTTGTTGATCGCCTTTACCCACGGGGTGCCAGACTTGATTTCCGTGCTGACGCTGATTTCGTTTTCGACCGCCGGGAAACCCTGAATGTAATCCTGGTCAACCAGACCACTGCGCCACTCCCACGTCACGCCCGGAAAATTTTCATGGCCATCGGCATCGAGCAACGGCGTACCGTCGAGGCAAATATCCTGACCGGTAAACTGACCGGCAATTTGACCTTCTGACAGTGCCAGCAAGATTTTCATATAGGCGACCGAGGCAATTTCCGTCCCGCGATTCTGCCCGTTATCCTTGCTACCACCGTTATTTTTAGCGCCAGCGATTCCTTTTATTTCAGCCATTCTCAAACTCCGGGCAAAAAAAATCCCGCCGTGGCGGGAAGGGTAAAATGCATTTTTTTATTGCTGTTCTTCGGTATAAATACCGCCACTGATAATGACGCCGCCTATTTCACGCAGGCCATACAAGATCGGTACACCGTTGCCGGCAGCGACCTGATTAGCAGGCGCACCAAATGAGTACGATTTTTTCGTATCCCGATCCGTTGTCATACCCTGGGTACCGCTGGGCGCCAGCATTTGTACAACGCCGCCCAGCATCATCGCCGCCCCCATTTTGTAGAGGAACGGCGAGGCAGCAGCGGCAGGGGTAAAACTCAGCACCATACCAACGGCAACGAGTACGGCACCAAAGATGGTCTGGAACACCCCTGCTTTTTTGCTGCCAATAATCACAGGCGCAATTTTGATTACGTCATGCACACCATTCAGAAACAGGTCATCCTGGCTCAGGTTTTTTTCACCGTTAAAGACCATGTACGTGACTCCACGTCCCTCGCTGGTCTCCAGCCATCGTTCCAGTCCTGGAACCATGATGCACAGCGCGCGGATAGCCTCCCGTACAGAAGATACCGACAGGCGATGCTCCCGGCCGAACAACTTGCCCAGCTTGCCGTACAGGCGAACCAGAACCATTTTCTCTATCGTATTAGTCGTCATTTTTATGCCTCAGCGTCAGCATGGTTCGCTCCCGCCAGATCCCACCGTATGGAACCTCACCACTCAGCTGGCCATACATGTGGTGCAACATTTTTCCGTTGCCCAGGTAAATGCCGGCGTGGTTGATTTCGTCCGCTCTGTACTGCATGAGGATCACATCGCCTGCCTGCAGCTCGCTGGCGTGAGAATAAAACCCGGCCTCCGCATAGTGCCGTACATACAGGTTTTCCCCCCGGGTCCACCAGTTGTCCTCTCTGGGAAAATCAGGCAGTTCGATACCACGCTCCTGCATATACCAGTCGCGGACCAGTCCGTAGCAATCCCAGCTACCGTGGATAAACGGACGGTTCAGAAGAGGCGGGGAATCATCCGGCGTCGTGACGGTGTAGTCGCCTCCTGGCCAGCTGATAATGATCCACGGCAGACCTGTTTTCTGGCAGCCCTGCAGGTCCTCGGCGGATGCGTGCGGACCGGCATCCGGATGCGAATGCACCACGGCCAGCACGTCGCCGGCATCCTCTGCGGCAATCCAGTCACCGGCGGCGATCCGAAAATGCTCCGTCCGCATTTCATGACTGTTTTCGCAGCGAATATATCGGCGCTGCCGCCCGACCCGGGTAATCAGGCCACAGCATTCGTTCGGGTAAACATCCGCGGCGTGCGCCTCAATAGCGGTTTTCAGTCTCTGGCTCAGCATGACTACATCCTCAGCAGACCAATAGCCGGGAATCCGCCAAACGGCAGCATGGCATCATCACCAAAACGTAACTTACAGCCCGCGACCGTTCCCGGGCAGACGTCCAGTGCCGGGTTGTCTACCGGATTGCCGAATTTGTCGTAATAACGCGTGCCGGTATAGCCGCAGTCAGCACCACGGTACTGGCCCTGCATGCACCAGGCACAACGGTTGGTCATCTGGCGTGCAGGCAACTTCTGTCCGGTAACATCCACCGGCGAGCTAAGCTTGAACTGGACCTGTTCATCGTCATCGCTGGATTTACTGTCAATGTAAAAAACATCAATCTGCTCTGCTGTCGGGTCAGCCTGTGGGTTGCCGCCAGGGAAGTTCCTGGCATCGAGATAGTGCGCATACGTGCGGTGAACCGTTACCTTCGCCTGCTTCATATCCTGGAACATGTGGCATAACGCACTGATTGAGCCATCCAGGTTCGCAATGGACAGCCTGGGGGAAGCTGGCGAACCTTCACCGTTGGACTCAACGTCCTCGATCTCACATGGCCAGAGCGTATATTTCACGCCCTGCCAGTAAATCGGTTTGCCCGTCAGCTTTTCCGCATCGCTGCCAGCGGCGATAATTTCTTCTTCGGTATACGGAATAGCGTGGTTGTGAAAATACAGTACGTCTGCACCAAAAGTGGTGCCATCCACTTCGAACAGAGTGATGGCGTTACCGGGTTCCAGTTTTTGATCGTCGGCTGCAATGCCCATAATGTCCTCGCTGCAGGACCGTAGTCCCAATAATAAAAAACCCCGCTGAGCGGGGTTAATTTGATGGTGTAGGTGCCGGACGGCACGGGAGGTTAACCGGGAAAGTGGTAGCCGGCATCGGTGCAAATTGGCATCATCAGTTCGGCTATATCATCACTGTCAATAGATACTCCAGCCCCAATGATTTTCCCTTGACTATCACGTTTAACGCCTGCAAACAGAAGCGCTTTCCCTGCGTAACCTCCATAGGAATTTTTGGCGTTAATTTGAGCGCAATAAACACCCCCACCCATATCCGGTTGCCAATAAATTTTGGCGCTATCCGGATCTTTCAGCTTCTGCTTCGCAGACTCTTCGATGACCTTTTTTTCCGACGCCGTTAACTCACGTGCTGCCGCTGTACCGGAAAAAAGAAGGGCGATGCTGGCCAGCGCCAGTACCATTTTTTGCATTATCATTCTCCATTATATCGGTGCGGCTCTGTATGCCGTCACAAACGTAACAGTAACGGTCATGCGCGCAAAATCAAGCAGTTGAGGCTTTATCTGTGTCGCACGGTATAGCCCCCGCTCGCCCAGCGGATTAACCCATATAAATGCACGTGTCTCGCCATGACGGCGCAAAAACTGCAGGATCGGCATGACCACCTCCCTGTAGTCGGTAAATGTCAGCGGCCATGATTGCGATTCAGGATTAATACCATCACCAGTGACCTGCTCATAACCATCACCATATTTCACGGACCTCGTCGCATATTTAATATCCGCAGTGGGACCATTCAGCGGCGACCAGTCGAAGGTTTCCAGTGCGGCCATTAGCGCATGCTCCTCAGTTTCACATCGATCATCCCACCGTTACCCATCTCCTTATCCAGGGTGCTCAAAACTATCTGAACGATTTGTTGCTTCATCTGAGCGATACCACTCTCTGACCGCTTCCCGGACTGATCCGGATTACCGTTACTATTGACCACCTGTAGCGGGATATTAACCGTTATCCCACCGGCTGCGCGCTGGCTCTCACCACTCATTGGAAGCGGCCCGCTCGGCGCGCCAGCCAGCCCTCCATTGGCGTAGCCACTGCCGTAAGTTAACTGGTTCAGAAAGCTGAGCATGCCTGGCCTTTTAACCACCTCCTGCGGCACAACCCACTCACCACGGTGGACTGGCCCGGCAACCTCATACTTCCCGCCATCACCGGTATACCCGCCGCCGGAGAACCCAGACAGAAACCCGCCAAAATCCGCGAGGATGCCAATCCCGGACCCCGACATAGCTGAGCCTGCAGATCGGATAGACTGAAAAAAGAGCATTTTTGTTATCATTTGCCCAATATCGTCAATGATAGACAGCGCCATCTCCTTGAATGACGATTTCCCCCGCGACGCCATTTGCCAGATAGAATTGGCCATGCCGTCCATTGCATTGACGGAGGTGTCACGAACCTGGGCATAAATGTTGGTTGCATCGGCGCCCCATTCACGCAGCCCGGCGCGTAACCCCTCGGTCCAGGAACCCTCAACCTGCGCTTTATCCCGGGCACCATTGCGAACGATACTCAGTTGCTTTTGTTCTTCTGCATTAAGAAGGCGTGTTCGTTCTTGAAAAGCAGCCTCATCAGCTGGTTTGATTGTTTTCTCTGCATCCTCACGCAGCTTCGCGAATTTCGACCTGACCTGCTGCTCCTTCGCCATCTGGTCATAGGCAGCGCTGCTCATCGTCATCCTGGCCACGTTGGCATCCATCTCGGCCTGTAGCTGAATGGTTGAGCGGTGCAGCTCATTATTCTCCTGTTGCATTTTCAGCGACAGCTGGCGCTGCACGTTCGCCTTCTCCAGCTGTACGTTGATGCTCAGCTGAGCGCGCAGCTCCTGCTCAGCATTGAGAATGCTGCGCTGCCCGGCGGTCAGGATTTTTTTTGCCTTGAGATCGGCGATCTCCTGGTTGAACTGCAGCAGCTTTCGCTCTGAACCGGTCAGGTTAACGGTCTGCTGGTTTTGCTGACGAAGAACCGATTCCTGCTCGCGCAGACTCTGCAGACGCTGGGTGGCCTGGTCATCTTTGTACGCCGCCGGTTTCTTCTGCTTCTCCCCGTACAATTTATCTATACCGCGTAACGCCTGCGCGTACTCTTCCGTTCCTTTCTTGAGAGTGCGATTGAGAACCGCCAGTGCATCGGCGCGCTGCTTCTCTTTTGTCACGCCAGCAGCCATCAGTCCCTGAACGGTATTTTCGGCCTTCAGGCGATCAGCTGTATCTTTCCGCAGCTTCTCTTGATCCTTCCGCAGCCTTTCCACCTCTTCGCGCTGTTTTATCGCCGGGTCCGGGCTGGGTGTCAGGTTTATTCCCAATGCTGACGCCTGCGCCTGGGCTGTGGCCATCTGGGCGTCACCCATTGTTTTAAACGCGCTGCTGACATAATCCTTCAGCGATTTCCAGGCCCCTTTCAGCCCGTCAACCTTATCTTCCTGATCCTTTATCTGCTTTTCCAGCTCGGCCATCGCCTGCTTTTGCAGGAGCGCCGTAGCCTCACTTTCCCTGCCCTGGCGCTGCAGCGTGACTATCTGATCGATAAACGTCGCGTTTAGCTGAATTCCCTGATTGTTCAGCTTCTCCATCGCCTGGACAGGATCGCCCTGCAGATTCGTGAGCATCGAGACCAGATCCCCCGAACTCTGCCCCAGCTCTTCCATCCGGGCGCCAAGTCCGGCAACACGGTCCAGCATTTCCCCACCGAATCCGGCATTAACAGACGCGGTGATCGCTTTTACGGCACCATCAGTATCTCCCAGCTGCGACTGCAGGCTCTGGAGATACTGAACCGACATAATCGACTGCTGCCCTGATTTGAATAACGCATTGCTGTAGCCGCTGATAGTTTCCTGAGACTTTGAAAACGACGAATAGAGCATCGTCACCGCGCCGGCGATCGCCATAATACCGATCCCGACCGGGCCACCGACCAGCGCCAGGGCGCCACGCAGTGTTCCCGCCGCCGCCGCCGCTGCGCGCTGCCGGAACGTCAGCTCCTGGCTGGCCGTGGCCAGCGTTCGCGTTGAGGTGGTCAGGGTACGCTTGGCGTCAGACTCAGCGATATCTGCAGCCAGAACCTCTTTTGTGGCTTCTGCCAGGCTCTTTTTCCCGCGTGCCTCAGCTATATTGGCCTCGCTGATGGTGCGGGCGTTTTTCGCGTGCTCTGCTTCATAGCTGGCCGTGATGCCATACTGCTTATTCACCTCTGCCTGTTTGGCATAATACTCATCCAGCGCAAACGCCTTCTCGCGCTCCGCCTGCGCCGCCTGAATGGTTTGTACGGCTGCTTTCTGCCGCGCCAGTGCCTCTTCTCGCAGCGTGCGGGCATTGTTGATAGACGCCTGCGCGCCATCTACCGCCGCCTGCGATGCGGCAATCTGAGCCTGTCGCTGTAGCTCCAGACTTTGGGTGCTACTGGTCAGCGCAGTACTCATACCTTCGGTCAGCGCCGAGATCGCCGCAGTGGTGAAACTGCTGCCGGTAACGCCACTACCGGCAGACAGATTCGCCAGTACGTTACGCATCTCATCCAGCCCGGTAAGCCGTAGTGACCCCAGCTTTTCGATACGTTTATCCAGCCTAGAAAATTCAGCATCAGCGGCTTTTACACCTACGCCGATCCCCTTAAAGGCAGCCTCAGTTTTTGCCGCATCAGCCTGTGCCTTTTTGTTGAACTGCTGTGCGTTGCCATCCGCCTGACGCATTGCGTCAGCGAACTGCGAATTAAACGTCGCACGGTTGAGGTGCAATGCGACGGCGAGTGATGCTACATCAGCCATTTCCAAGAACCCTCAGGCAGTTTTCAAAATCATCATCCCGGGCCACGGCAGAGGGTGCTGCAGATGACTGTGGAGCCGCCAGCGGTGGTTTTCCCTCTTCTTTAAGGAGCGCAAAGTACGCCTCCCAGTAGGTCAGGATGTTCGCAGGCATGGCGGCCAGTTTCGTGGGGTCCGGCTCACCCCAGCGATCTGCCAGCGCAAACAGGGTGCGCAGCTGGGGTGATTCGGTTAGTTTTTTTTGGCATCTTCCAGTGTGCCGATAGCATGACGCTGTACAGCAATGACTGCCTCCAGCAGATCTGCTCCCGAATGGGCTGACAGAAAAGCCTCTGCAGCCGGGAGTTCATCCGCTGCCGGGCGGCTTCCGTCCTCATTTACCAGCGCAGATAGAAACAGTGTGATGCCACGGATAGAGGTCTGGCGAGCGTTGTCATCGCTCTTTTCCAGTGCCTGCAGATCGGCTTCATAATCCCATAGTTCCTCCTGCGTCAGGCGGCGGATAAAGATCTGCTGGCCAAGCAGCGTAATCGGGTGGGCTTTGATAATAGGGTTGAGAAGGTTTTGATAATTCACAGTCGTTATTCCTTTTATTCAGTGCCACTATTGGCGGCGTTCGTGGTAGTCCACTTCACGCCGCCGTTCTGCTTGCCGTATACCTCGTCCTGCAGGACTTTACCATCAGGCTGGTCAACGGCCTGCTGCGCCCATCCGGACAGCACCAGCTCCATTTCCGCCGAGCGGCCATTTGGGAAGTCGAAGAAAAACACCACGGTCTTATTGGCCTCCGCCGCTTCCAGCAATGCCTGCTGATTCGCATCTGTCGGATCGGCAATAAACACCAGGGTCTTATCCTCACCCTCGCCCATATCGGCCATGTATTTCGGATCACGGTCAATCAGGCGTGTCACCTTCATGAAGGTGCCCTTTTTGCCTACGGCACCGATGGCCATCGTACTTTGCAGTAGTTTTGCCGCCGCCTTCAGCGTGCCTTTCATACCCCAGTACGTGCGGGTTCCCGCCGGAATGCTTGCATATTCCGAAGGGCTTTTAATGACGTCTTCACTCATTTTTTTCTCTCTCTTTTTGACTACCGGCCTTCCAGCCCATAGCGAATTTCAGCTGCCAGTATCGACAGCACTTTTTCGACGTTGTAATCCAGCGCCGGACGGATAAACGGCTTAGCCACCTGTTTCACCGTGCCGAACTCCTGCGCCAGCGCTTTCATGTGATGCGCTTTGCTGGGACCGACTCGAAACGTGATGAGAGTCCCGTAGCGCTCGCTCTTTGCTCCGCTGGTTGAGCTACGGATTTTGATCGTGTCGCGCATGTGCGGCCCGCCGCTTAACTCGTCGTAGCCGGCGTTTTGCTGCATATCCTCCTGCACGATGGCCAGCGCCCGGCGCCCGGCATCACGCAACAACCTGGTGCTGACTTTCTTGTCCATCTCGGAAATCAGGCGTTCAAAATCCTTCCCCGACGGGAATTTCATCTCAATGCGCATGGGGTTACTCCGGAGTGGTGAATATAAAGTCGCGCACCAGACGGTACTGGATGCGACCACTGGTCAGCGTGATCTTGTCCTGCTGGATACTGCCGCGCGTCACGTAACTGACCGGACAATCCTCAAGCCGGCTTTGCACAATGGCTTTCCATTCTGACCAAAGCTGCTTATCCAGCATCAGCAGGCGGCTGTAGTTATCGATCAGATAAATCGCCACCTGTATGCGGACAGAGGAAATCCCGGTTCTGGCCAGGCCAGCCCCTACCGGCGCATCCGAAATACGCTGGTATGTCACCCCTTCCTGGACCGTGTCCGGCAGTAAAAGCGGATACGCATTCATGCCGGTGATGCGCTCCAGCGCACCCTTAATCGCCAGCTCTATCATGCCGCCCGTCAGCCTCCCCCGTGATAATGATCCGGTCCGTTTTGCGGTCGATATTCCGGACGGTATAAACCAGGTTTTTCGTCGTGATTTTCCAGTCGATATCAACCAGCACACCCGGATAGACCGTAAACAGGCAGGTTTCCACCACCTGCTGCTGATCCAGCGTGCGGACTTTTCGCCCCGATACCAGCTCCCGTTTTGCCCACGCTTTTCCCGATTCAACCTGCTTTTCCGGTAGCGGTTCGCCCAGCGGCCCCCGACCGGACTGAACGTAGCTAATCGCAATGCGACAGTTCATATCACCCGGTTTCAGGCTCATAGCGTATGCTCCTGCAGGGGGAAAAGAAGATGCCTCACCGCAGCGGTTTCCAGCCACTGTCCGGTATGGCCATTCAGATACGCATCGCTGATCAGAAACTGAATGGCCAGCCGGATATCTTCATCCGCGATAAATCCGCGGACGGTTTCCGGGAGTGCCTGCAGCTCTTCATCACTGGTGACCAGCTTGCAGTAATAATCACGCTCGATGCTCCGCTGCGCGGCGTTCACCATTTGCGTGAGCATGGCGTCATGCTCCGTGAAATCCAGTTCCAGGCGTAGCTGGGTTTTCACATCATCCAATGTCAGTATCAAAATCGCTGTCTCCCGGCTTCGGTTTCAGCGCACGTTCGGCATCCTCCGGCCATACCGCGATACGCCGGTTAACCAGCTCTTCGGCGCGCGTTCCTTCAAAGCACGCGATATCTCCACGGGAATAACGGTGGTGCGGCCCAAGGAACACAACGGATTTACGCTCTGCCTGTGCGACCACGGTCGCATGGTTGTCCTGTGCGACCGTTTCTTCCGACTCCACTGCTTTATTTTTCGCAGCCATAACATTCTCCTGAAAGGGAAAAGCCCGCATATGCGGGCCGTATTTACTGAGGGATGGGTTAGAACAGGACGCCGGTACCCAGCACCAGGCCTTCCGGATGACGGAAGCCAATATCATGCTCAGTAACAACGCGGATTAGCGACTGGTTACGGGAAAACGCAGATACCAGGGTGCCATCGGCATCGATGTAAGAGGCTTCCTTCGAGAAGTCGACTTTCATATTGCCGTCTTCAGCAATAACCACATCATTGAAGTCAGCAAAGTAAATCTCAGTCTCCTTACCCCCGGTCCCCAGATTCGCAGGGATCGCGCTGGTACGCTGAACCGGATATCCTTTAAGTAATCCCTGAGCCATTTCCGGATAGACTTTGTTGCCGTTGCCGTCACGCAGCCCAAACAACTTCATATAGGTACGGTTCGACATGCCCCAGCCGCTGCTGATCATATTGCTGTTGCCGTCCATCGCCATCAAAATGATCTTGTCCAGGTACTCGTCAACCGTGTTCAGGTTGATCGCTGCATCAGCTTCCCACGGCAGCAGGCGGTTCCACTGCGTCGCGCGCGCCTTCATACCAATCGGTGTATCGCCGGTACCGTCATCGCGCATAAAGGCTTTATCCTCACGCACTGAGATGGCGGTCAGAATATCCTGCAGGACCAGCTGCTCGACGTTGAATCCGGCGCGGCCAATCAGTGCATTGGAAATAGGCACCATCGCAATCAGAGTTTTCGCCGTAAGTTTTACATCATCAAAGCGTGTTTCTGATGTCTTGGCGTCTTTGTTTTCTCCTGTGTAGCTTGCCGTTGCTCCACCGGCCACGCGTGGTAGCGTCATATTACCGTTAGGCAGCGGAACGGGACGGGCACCCAGCTTGCGGACGATGGTTCGGTCGCTCAGTAGCTCGATCACCTCACTGTGGAGGTTCTGCGGAATAAGCACACCCCCGGACGCCGCTGCGGTGGAAATGGCCATCGATACGGACTGGTCATTCAGCTCTTCTGAAGCGAATTTTGCCGCGTCCTGCAGATTCCCTGCGCCTGCGGCGACAGACATAACCAGTCGGGTCATGCCAGCACCGGTGTACTGTTTCGGCTCCTGCTTAACAATAATGCCGGGGGCCTGCTGAGTCGCTTTCACGGGTTTTGCGACCAGCGCCGCAGCACGTTCGGCGGCTTCCAGACGTTCAATTTTGGCGCTGATATCAGTGAACTGCTGCTGCAGGTTCGCAAACTCCGTCATCTGCTCCGCAGTCAGCGTGCCGCCGCTGGCGTCAATGGTTGCCAGGGCCTGAACCTGTTCGTTGATACCCGCACGCTGACGACGCAATTCTTCAATATGTGGCATTTTATTTCTCTCTTTTTAGACATAAAAAAAGCAGCCTGCTGGCTGCTTAAGGTGACGCGGTTTGTGTTTGCGCCGGGTTACATTTTGGTTTGCAGGTCCATCGCGGCTGCCTGCATCTGAATGGAGGTTTTTTGACGGGGTTGCTGATACTTTGCCGCGATAGCATTGATCGCCGCCTGGGGGTCAGAGACTTCATCCGCCAGGCCGGCTGACACAGCGCCAGGGCCAAAATACAGCCCCGCCTGCGTATCAATGATGGCCTGCTGCTTCAGGCCGCGATATTCGGCCACCGACCCCGTAAACGTCTCGTACATTTCGTCGATCATGCCCTGGAACATACCCAGCGACTCTTCACTCAGTGGTTCATGTTGGGTGCCGTTATTTTTGTTATCTCCCCGGTAAATGGTGGTGAACGTCAGCCCCATTTTTTCTTCCATCTTCGACGTATCGAGGTGCTCCATGATCACACCAATCGACCCTACGCCACTGGTCTGGCTGACGATGATTTTGCTGCAGGCCGATGCGATGAAATACGCGGCGGAATACGCGCTGTAGTTCACAATCGCCGTGATGGGTTTCGTGTCGCGAGACTGATAAATGTAATCGGCCAGCTCCTTGCACCCCACCGCTGCGCCGCCGCCGGAGTTAATATCCAGAACGATTTCGCTGATTGAGGGGTCGTTTAACGCAGCCTGCAACTGCCCGCGGATCCGCTCGTAGCTGGTCAGCTCGGAGCACATCGCCGTAATCTGCCCCCGGCGTGGAACGAGAATGCCGTGAACGGGGATCACCGCCACCCCGCCGGTGGGCTGGACCTGCTCAGCAGCAGGTGATTTACCCGGATTCAATGCCATCTGAATGGCGGCATCTTCGGTGATCCCCTGAATACGGGGGATGAGCACCGCTTTCACGGAGTCCATTGTTTGCCGCGTCACGTAATGCGGCACGCCAAAGACCATATCTGCCAGGTGCGGCAGGTTAATTAATTTCGTTGTCATGTTGTCTTCCAGGTCATCCCGCGCGGCGGGAAATAATCAGGCTCTGGCCAGAAGGGTTTCGATTTCGGCCAGCTGTTTTGCTGTCGGCGACTTATCGCCAGGAAGGATCTTCGCGCTGTCGACCATATTGAGCGGCGTCAGGTATTTGTCCCCGCCGGCAATTGGCGGCAGATTCTCCATACGCCGGATATCGTTAGTGGATAGCCATCCCCACTGGCGGCCCAGCGCATACGATTCATAGCGTGACTTCTGGTCGCCTCGCAGCAGCCCGGAAACGTTGAACTCGATGTACAAATCGCGGCGTTCGCTGGGCAGAAGCAGATCGCGCTGCAGCGCACCCTCATGGCGTTTCAGCCATGCCAGCAGCGTGTACATCACGAACTGCAGCCCCTGGTGCTCAATGTTGTTGTTGGTCGCTTTCGCCAACATCTGCACCATATGTGGCGGGATTTTATAGAGCCGGCAGACCTCTTCCACGCCCCACTGCCGCGACTGTAGCAGCTGCGCCTTTTCGTTATCCTGCGACAGTTGTTTGTAGCTCATGCCCTCCTGCAGCAATGCCACAGAGAACATATTGTGAATACCGGAATGGCGCTCGGTCCATTTCGCCAGCAGGCGATCAATAGCATCCTGGCTTTTAATGGTCGCGGCCTCTTTCGGACGCTCTATCACCCCGCTCATCGTTGTCCCGCGCCGGAATGTCGCGGCCGCATGCTCCTCAACCGCCAGATTTAGCCCCAGAACATCGGCGTTCGTCTGAATGGGGGAACTGCCGATATAGCCATCCAGAGAAAAGACCTTCACATGGTGCATCATGCGCATCGGCAGAATTTCACCGACTTCCGGGAGTTCGTAATACGGCATACCGTCCGGCCCTTTCAGCACAATGACCTTTTTCGGGTTAATGGGGATCAGCTCTTTCGGGTAGCCTTTTCCGTCCCGTTCGATGATCGAGTAGCAATTTCCCTCAAGCCCCAGCAACCCCTGCTGCTGCTCGAAATACTCGAATGAGGTGTCTTTCCTGTTGGGCTGGGAGTGAATCAGGTCATAAACCGGGTGGTCCGTCGCACGCTGGCGCCCGCCATTTTTATCCCGCCGGTAGAGTTCGCACGGCAGCTGCGCGACGGACTCCGCCAGGAGGGTGACACAGGCCCGGACCGCTGAAAGTCCAAGAGCGGTTTCCGGCGTGATTATGATGCCAGTTTTGCTCTGGCTTGAACGAACCCCGCCCAGCATGGCTTCCCAGAAGCTATTACCCGAGTATTGTCGGCCCCTGAACATCTGGGGTAGGAACATTATTTACCTCCGCCATTGCTGACGCCGGAGGAAAAGGCCCGGGTTGTCATATATGACCAGCCCAGACAAATAATCCCTCCTGTTATCAATCCCACTGATGGAGAAATAAGCCAGGCGCCTGCTGATAACAATCCAGCACCAGTGAGGCCGACAATAAAACTCAGAACTGAAATTAGCATGCTATATCTTCCTCATCATATACGGATGTCATCACTGAACTGTTAAGCATGGCGCGCCCCAGCCCCATCATTAAACCAACCGCACCATCTATCTTGTTCTGCCGCCCTTCCTTCCCGGGACGCACAATATCGTCACTTCCGGGAAGATACTGGCCGACAATATTGGAAATACACCAGTTCATGACAGGGTGTCCGTCATGATGGAATCTCCCCGAGATGAGCGCAGCCTCAATCTCTCTCATAGGATCACTCATATGGGTAAAATTTTGTCTTATCTCGACAGGCTCAAGCCCCTCTTCCTCGAGCATGTGACGTAATGAAGTCGCGCCATAAGGGTCAATGGGGCATTGGGCAATTTTTACGGTATTCCGCAATTTCAGGATCGTTTCAAATATCAGTCTGTAATCAACTTCACCGCCATCGGTCGGGATCAACTTCCCCTGCCGGACAAAGGACTGATAACGTTCTGCGGTACTCTTCAGCGCGGTCTCCTGCGAGTAAATGGTTTCTTCCGGTGCCCAGAACAGAGGAGAAACACAGTAAAAATGTGTTATTCCGTCTATTTCACGACGAAAAACCGGAACCACGGCATTGAGGTCAACTTTCGAGGCCAGATCGATACCCAGCCAGCATTCCTCCCCTTCAAAATCTGACAACTTAAGGGTTTTATCGGCCGCATCCATCCATTTTCTCAGGTCGTAATAAGCTGATTTTGCACTTACCCAGCGATTGAAATGTTTGGTCAGAATCTTGTTTGTCTGCCCGGGCGTCGACATACCCAATAATTGTTTCGCCCGGAGAAAATCTGCTTTTACCGAAATGCCATAGTTGGGGTTTGCCTTGATTAATGCCTCAGGAGTCGTCCAGTCATCATCGTCATCAAGGCCATAAATCAGCCCAAATATGGTTTCATTTTCCTCGCCATTACGGGTTCTCCGCAGGATCTCGACAACCTGAGTACGCTTTTCATAGCAAGGGGATGTAATGTCATAGCCGGCAGTGGTGATGATCAGTGTCATCGGTTGTTCACGAGCCCCCATACCGGTGGTCATGGTGGTGTAAAGCGCATCAGTAGTATGTTCGTGATATTTATTGCAAGGTTTTTTTAACTTTATGATTCATATGGATTTTTAAGCACTATAAAACGATAGTGAACTAAGAATGCAATACGCACAGCAATACACAGAGAGGAAGCTCGACATTGTGGCATTGGCAATTGACCTATCAATTTCACAAAGTTATGCAAAAACACTTTCGATGCAAGATCGTAGCTACTGAGAAACTTATTTCATATAAGAACGAGGCACTCGAAAGCTATCATTGTACATATTCCATTGAGCCATAAAGAAAAAGCATCAGAGCTAATCTAATGCTTTATTCTCATCAAATATCAATACTCCGGTAAATTTTCTAAATTGTCTTTAGCAGTACGGTTAGGTTTAGTAGTAATATAATCCACTCCGTTAACACGATCCTTTACCACTTCCTGCCCTTTTTTCCAGTTTCCATTACTAGAAAAAATTGTACAAAACACATAACCAACGTTAATCCTATCAACAATCCATTGTCGGCTCTGTGATACTCCCGCCGCAACAGTATCACCGTTATCTACATGCACAATTACATCTGTTATATGTGTATGTGCGGTATTATATCTGACTTTAGAAATCAGATAATGAGCCCATTTATCAACCATATGCCACCTGAAGTTTGAACAGGAAAGCTCCTGCAATATTTATATAACTCTAAATTGGCAAACTTCCCATTGAATTAACAAAAAAAATGATCCCAATCAACATTGAGGTGCTATTGATTAACAAATGAATAAATCAAATTATACTAATTTTATTGCTAACCCTCTTTCTCCCAGACACGTAAAAGTATGTACATCCTAAATTGCTCACCCACCCTCACCTCGTATTAACAAATTACTATTTTATAAAATCATTATAAAATTAAGGATATAACGTTTGAACAAACTGATATAAAACTCAAATACCATTAAATGTCGCTAGTCGTTCTTTGTGACTGTCACTCATATCAAAAGCAAAGTCTTCGTGCTCAGACTGGAAAGTACCAAATGCCATCAACGCTGATACAGCGGGGTCGATCTTGTTAGCGGATTTCTTCTTGTTAGGCTTGATATTGGCGTTGGCGTCGGACTCCATCACCACGTTACCAATCGCCCAGGACAGAACAGGATCGCCACGATGACGCACAACCCTGCGGTTGACGAATACCTCAAAGGATTTAGCTACCGGGCTGAATCTGAGATAGGTTTGCGGGAACGGCTCCACATCGAGGCCAGCCCCCTGTAGCTGGGTACGCAGGTGTGTGGCGTTCCAGGTATCGAAGCCCACCAGCCTGATATTGAAGATTTCAGCGTCGCGCAGGATATCGTCACGAATGCGGTCATAGTCGATACAGTCGCCGGGTGTGGTACGTATCCAGCCCGCTTTCACCCACTGGCGGTAGATAGCGCGGTTTTTGTTGGCGACGTTAAGCAACTGCGCTTCCGGCAGATAATGGCGGGTCAGCAGGCGGATCTCCCTGTCGAACGGGAAAGCGTAGCTCACGCTGGTGATATCGCTGGTTGAGGACAGGTCAAATCCTGCGTAGCACTCCATCCCTGCAAGATCTTCTTCGGTATAGTCGAGCGCACAGGCGCCCCATGCACCGGCCCCCATCCACGGAGTGGAGCCCTGACACCAGATATTGAAACGTTTGGTCAGCATTTCCACCCACTGCGACGGTATGCCCCGCGCTTTCTGGATGGTGGACTCCAGTTTCGCCGCGTCAACAGACACATCCAAGTTAGGATTAGCCTTGATCCACATTTCAGGCTGCTCAACCTCGCTTTCGTCGTCCAGCTCGTAGATCAGGACAAACAGCGAATCGTTACTCTCTTCCCCGGCCAGAATCTGGCAGCAGTAGTCATAATGCTGTTTGCAGGCGGAGACAACGTTACTTCCGGCGGTCGTGATGGCGAACAAAATCGCCTCCGGTCGTGCGCCCATACCCAGCTCAAGCGCGGAATAAACGCCGTTATCGGGGTGAAGATGGTATTCATCGACAATCGCCAGGCTGGGGTTAGTCCCCTCAATGGTGGCCGCTTTCGCCGCCAGCGGCTTCAACAGGCTGTTGCTCTTTGGAAAAATGACCTTATGCGCCTGAATATTGACGCGCTTTTTTAGCGGTTTTGACAGTAGGCACATCTGGCGGGCATCGTCGAACACGATTCGGGCCTGATCCCGGCTCACCGCCGCCGTGTAGATATCCTGCTGGCCCTTCTCCATCACCAAGAACCAGTTAGCCAGCATGGCTGCAACGGTAGATTTGGCATTCTTGCGCGGCACCTCAATAAAGGCGCTGCTGTACTTCCGGCGGCCTGATTCCCTGACTTTAAATCCCAACAGGTTAGCAAAGGCAAATTGTTGCCACGGCTCCAGTTCAATAGGCTGGCCGCGCAGCGGTCCTTTGACGTGAGGACAGAGCCGGGAGAACGCAATAAACCGCTCTACGGTCACCGTATCGAACTCATAACGGGGGTCACTCAGGTCTGAAAAGTACCTTTCCACGGCCTGTTTTACGCGCTTACAGGCCGGAATTTCGCCCGTTTTTATCGCGTTTGCGTACTCATCCCAGACAGTCAAGCTCGTCTTCCTCTTCCGTTTCCACCGGATTACGGCGGCGGCTTACCGGATCAAAACCCAGCAGCGACGACATTTTAATCATGATTTTTTCAGCATCGGCCTTTGCACTCAGCGCCGGATTCCGACTCTCGCCCCCCTGGCTGTTAACAATACTGAACCCACGGCTGGCAAGGTCTTCCACGGCTTTGCGGTACAACGAATAGTTGACGCAAAAAAGCTCAAGGTTATTCCAGTCGGCGGGAGTCAGATCCCCGCGCTCCGCCAGTTGCTTCGCCTTTGCTTTCCACTGCTGCGCGGCTAGCTCATCAAGGTAAGCTGGCGGTTTTGGTGGTCTTGCCATAAAAATTTCTCGTTTCCATCGCGTTTTATTTTCAAAAAAATTACCGAGCGTAAAAATTTGAGGGGGCGGGTGGTTCCTCGCTGAGAGGGGTTTGTCCTGAAAACCTCCCCCACCCCGTCCATTCGGCCTGTCAGCGGTTGCGAAAGCATTCCATAAGCTCCCGGTCACGCTGGCTCATGCGCTTTGCTGCGGGCTTCTTATGCGCTCTCTGTCTGGCTGGTTGCCATGACTCACGCTGCTTTATCAGCCCACTAATCAGCCGCTGCTGTTCCTGCTCAGTCATTGTTTGCCTCATAGATCCAGTCGGTGCGATGACGTGCTGCTTCTTCCTGCTCACGGAACTTACCGGCTTTACGCTGCTGCTTCGTCACCGGGTCTGTTGTGGTTGTCTTCCGTCCATGACAGGCAGCGCATAACGACTGGTGATTACTGGCGGGCCAGAACAGCACATCGGCCTCACCCTCGATAGGGATGATGTGATCGACGATAGTTGCCGATGTATAGACGTCAGCCTTAAGACAATGGACACACAGCGGATTAGCTTTCAGAAAATGACGACGGTATTCGCCCCAGCGGTTGGAGTAACCACGCTCTGTTCGCGTACCTCTTCGGCTGTCGCTTTGTCGGCGGGCATCCCGCTTATGCTCGTCACACTTGCCAGACTTCACCCGTTTATTACATCCCGGCTCAGTGCATCGGCGTAGTGGTTGCCACGGCATCAGTACACCCCCACATCACGATAGACAGACCACAACGCAGAGACAGCCATCGGTATCTCTTTGGCGTCAGTATCACCAATCATCGTGCGGTACTCGTACAACTGAGACACGTACATCAGACAGCCAATCTTGATAGCTGGCGTAAACTCCAGCCCGTTATCAAACCGCTTGCCGATATGCTTCTGGCAAACCTCCAGCGCCGCATCGATGTACGCCTGTATCAGCGTGTCTTCATAATCATCATCAATACGGCAATGCAGCTTTGCTTCTTCCAGACCGATTAACTCATTCATTGAAAATACCTCCCTTGCACAGCAGCTCAAGCCGGGTGTGATCCACATCAGGAATGACGGCCACAATGCCGTAAACCTGCCCCCGGACATTTGGCGAGCGGTACAAAATGCGGTTTGCGGTGGTGATATCGTCGCGGTAGCGCGTCCAGATTCGTACAGTGGCTTCGGAGTAGAGCGCCCCGGAAGACATACGCTCACGCCCACTTATAGCGCGGATTTCAGCCCAGACGGTGGCAAGGTCAGACCACACATAGATAACCTGCCCCATCTGATCACGGTGAGATTCTGACTTCTGAAAAGTGACGCGGCGTTTCATCTTTCCGGCTCTCATTCGTCACCGTCCTTGTTGTCCTTACTGACCTTCACTTCCTGCTTCCATGCCTGACTGTATTCGTCGCCACCTTCACGCGGCGGCATCCCTTCACGTTCGCGGGCTTCGTTCGGGTTCATGATCCCGTTCTTGATACCGCGCTCATAAGTTGCGTAACGTTCGGTTGGAGTGGCTCGAAGAAGATCGGCAGAGTCGAACTCCACCTGATAACGGATTCCGGGTACAGGCGATGCCACCAGCAACGCGGATTTAATCTGCTGCTCAAAGTTCGCCAGCCACGGGCGCATTGTCATGGTAAGAAAGGCGCGGCTCGCCTCACTAAAATTGCTGTAGGTGCTGTTGCTGTATTCCTGCAGGAAGATGGGAGAAACGTTAAACATGCGGGCAATATCTTCAATGGTGAAGCGACGGGAGGCCAGCCACTCAGCATCCTGATTGCTCATGCCAAGCTGCTTATAGTCCATGCCACCTTCAAGGATCGGCGTTTTCCCGGCGTTTCTGGCACCTTTGTAGCGTTCCAGAGCGTCCAGAGCTTGTTTGCCCTTTAAGCTGTCGAGCCATTCAGCAGTAGTGACCACGCCAGCCGCCATCATGCCATCTTTCATAATGCTGGCACCGTGGCGCTGCTGAGCGAGGCCCAGCCCCAACGCCTCACGGCAGACGGTGATCGGCGAACGCCCCAGAAAGCCATCGTCGGTGGAGTAACGCAGGTGCAGCATCTCTTCCTGCAAGTAGGTGCGCACAGCCCCCGTAAACGGTTCAGTAACGGTGTATTTGTACTTATGCTGGCCGATACGTTCGGGAACAACCGCCCCCGGCGCATACGGATGCAGGGATTGCGGCTGGCCGTCACGGCCCCACTGGATCACCGCATAGGCGTTACCATTCAGCAGGCAGTGGCGCATCATCGTGCGTTTAAACTGGTAAGGCGTCTGGCAGTCGTTAGGCTGTTCGTTCAGGAGAAAATCCACCGGGTGATTGCTCAGCCACTCCCGCGCCTCTCGTCCTTTATCATTTCGTACCCGATAGAGGTAACAGGGCATTGTCGCCACAGCTTCACTGATAACGGAAACAGCATTCATCACCGCCGGCAGAGATTCCGCAGTACCCGCAGACACGTACTCGCCTGATCCGGTATTTGGAATCCCTGCCATCGCCAGAAACTCATCAATGGTCATGCTGCGCTGCTCGGAGGGTTCAGACTTACGGCCAAACGGCCAGATATTCCACATATCAAAGCCCCGCTAATTCAGCCCAGCGGCGACGATTATCGCCAGCGCGACGCAGTTCAGGATGTTGGGAGAAAAGTGAACGGTGCGCGATTTCCACACCAGATTCAGGATAAGCAGGCATAGACGTAACTGTGATTTCCCGCAGGTCGGCAGCTATTACAGTACGGAGGTACGGAGACTGGCCGATATCCCACGCCTCTTTCAGCGCACGGAAACCAAAACTCATGCCGGAAATATCCCCACGTTCCACCAGCTCCAGCACATCATTCCCAAGCTGGGTATTCGGCGGGGTCAGCTCGAAGCGCAGCCCGGTATCGTCCTCGAACAGCACCAGCGTGCCGGATTTAGTGCGCCCCAGCAGTTGGGTATAGTTATGCTCGTACAGTGCGCGCACATCGCTACCGGATGCCAGGCTATCTTTAAACGCCCCCGGTACAAACTGCTCGCGGAACTCATCCCAGATAACTTCTGACAGGCTGTTCCAGCGCACGGCATAGCCCACCAGCTTTTTGTTGCTGGCGCTCAGCTCAGAGGTACGGATTTCAAAATCGATTGTTTTCATTACTGGACTCCACAGAGGGCAAAAGGAGCCGAAGCCCCTTAAACGTCAGATCAGGAACCGGAGCCGGAAAGCTCAAGCACCTTGATGGCGCAGGAGTCCACCACGCCGCCGCCCAGGTATTTATCGGTATGCACCTTGTAGAAACCCGGTTCGGTGATATTGTCAGGACGGGTGCGCACGCCAGTGGTGTGATCGACAATGAAGTAACCGCGCTTAAAGTCGCCAACCGCCAGAAATGCTTCTCCCGGAGCTGCATCGGGCATAGTTTCCAGATACTGAACCGGACGGCCCAGCAGCGTATCAGGAGAGTCAGCGACCAGACGATCGCGCCAGATATAGTCCCCGTTATCGTTTTTCAGCTTCTGAAGCGTGGCCGCAGTATTCGAGTTCATCACCCATACGGCGTTCTTGCGGTATTTCGCTTTCAGCTTGTATAGCAGGTCGATCAAACCATCTGAGTTAACAGCAGTCGTTTCCATTTTCTCCAGCGTACCGAAAGGTCGGGTTTTATCGCCGGTGGCCACTCGGTCATAAGCCAGAAAGCCTTTAGCCTTCTTCACACCATCGCCGTTAACAAAATCATTTTCTTCAGTAGCGCTGAAGGTGTCGGAGATTTCAGAAGATAACCAACCCAGAACATCCACCTCGGAAAAATCGAGGATCTCCTGAGTGGTTTTCGGGTATGCATAGATCGGGCTGAGTTTGATATCCACACGTTCCATTCTCGGTGTGGTAGTTTCGGCACGCGCTTCACCTTCTGCCCCATGCTTAACGGCAGCACCGCCCACAGATACCAGTTTCTGGTATTCGTTGGTTTTGGTTGTCTTCACTGTCGCGATAGATCGCATCACGCTATCATCCTGCAACTGGCGCATGATCTCTTTGTCCAGCTCAGGGATAACGGTATAGCCGCCCTCAGCAGGAACCAGCGTGGAGAGAGAACGGGTATCACCGGTCATGATGTAGTGTCGCAGTTCGTCGTTGCTTACTTGCTCACCTTCAACGGAAGTACCAGGCTGATTGCGCTGATCGTCGGCGACGGCTTCAAGACGGGTGATTTCAACTTCAAGCGCATCAGCCCGGGCACGAAGTTCGTCGAACTGCTTGCCCTCATCATCATTCAGGCTGCGCTTTTCGGTGTCGGCTTTATCCAGCATGGAACGCATCTGGGTTTTGAGTGCGGCTTTCTGCTGGCGTAATTCGAGTAATTTTTTCATGAGTGGTTTCCGTAACAATTAACGTTAAGACGTGAAACCAGCGCGGGAAGGGGTAAGGCCGTTTAACCTTTTTCTGACTCTCTCAGGCTGTGCTCACTACAGCTTGATTAAACGGCCTGTGGCGGCTCACGTCTGAGTGCCACTCTTTAAGTTATACATGAAGTTAATTAAGTAAACCCCACCCGCTTTATAAAAACACCCATGAATACATACAAACAAATAATTTACACTTATTTCCCATGGCATTTTTTATATTTCTCACCGGAACCGCAGGGACATTTTTCATTACGACCAACTTTGGGTAATTCTATTGCAGCAGAAGAACGCTCCATGTTCGGTCCAACATTCCTTTCCGATAAAAAATTAGTCAGAACCATTTGCTCCCTCATTAACTCCTTCGCCAATCGTCTCTCTTCTCTTGTTAAAGTGTTTGAAGTGTTAAAGTAAATTATATCTTCCGAACGACCCTCTGCATCTTTAGGCTCTGTAGCGATTATTATCAATTCTTTTATTTCAGGGTATTTATAATTAGCCACCAATGCGTATGAATGCATACATCCCTGTCTTTCCTGACGGTACTCATCATATCCTTGCCCCCGGTCTCTAGGGAAAAAAAGGAATAAGTAATACTTTCCTTTAAAATCAGGAGACTCTATAACTCTCGCACTCCTGCGATCTTTCGGGACTTGCTTTAATTTATCAAGAAAATTATGGGACAAAATATATCTGGAATATCTACTTTCAGATGCCAATTGCCTTAAAACCATCTCATGAACACCAAAGTCCATATTTCTTCCAGCACCAACATTTGCAGACAAAATTGAATCAGAGAATGTTTTTATCATTTTATCCCAAAAAACACTTCCGATTTTAAAGGAGCAATGAGTTGCATATTCAAATGACTCTATTAATTCCTTCCACCTATATTCATCAATCATAACAATAGAATTAGCAGGGATATCATCACTATTTACAATCGTTTTATTGTTTAAAATGTATGTTGCTAGTGTCTCCTCCTCCCCGCTGCTTGTGTGCAGCGTACCATTTCTAACTACCCTTTCCTTCTCTGCTAAGTAGCCTATGAAGTCATTTATAGTATCTAACTCAGTTAGAAGCAATTTCAAAGAGACCTCATCTAAAACATGCACAAATGTTTTACTTGGGTATAAATCTCCTACACAAAATGGTTCATCCATGCAATCAGAAGCGTTAAATGGGAAAATATTCACAAACGTCCCTGAACTTCCTTCTGATATACCATCGAAATATCTCTTCGCTTGCACACAACTATTGTTTGTGACTGCAATTAAAAAAAAACGCATATGATCAAGAAATTCAACTGGAAATTTTGTTGTGCAAACTTCATCTAAAAATAATCGTTCAGGATACTCCTTAATGAACTTTTCAGCGCCATACAATTGTGTTACAGAACCAACAACAGACTTTTTAAACCATCTTCTCCAAGCTACAGAGATATCAATATTGTCATGAAACTTATTGTCTTTATCAGAAAAGATAATAACATTATTCTCAAACACTACTAAAAGGTCACAAACTTCTTTTCCTACTTTACTTTTAGTTATACCTTCATCGCTATATACATTTGGAAATGACCACAATCCTAAAAAAGTTTTATCACCTAACGATGCCAATATTTTTTCAGTACGATTAACACCAACCCTTTTAACAATCTCAGTCAACATACCATCACCACAAGCATTTAGATTAAATATAAAGAAAAAACACACCATTCATAATTCATTGATCATTAGGAATATGTGAAATCCAATAGTCAACAGTGGATAAGGATTCAGATATATAATTATTTACTGTATCACTTGGCTTTACGCCTCGTTTAAGCTTAACTATCGAAGATAGATAAATATCATTAATTGCTGGCTCAATAAATATTGATTCAAACTCAGTTAACATACCTTGACATTTCTGGCGCTGTAACCATTTATGGTTTCTCTCTACACAGTCCTTTAGATCAGTGATTAAAGTTGAGATATTAAGATCTCGTTTGTAAAACGGGGCCTGTATATCAAGATACCTTTCGATGACACCCAGACGCTCTTTGATTTCAATAAGCCGTTGCATCCAATACTCCGTAGCAAATGAAATTTAATAGAAATAGTATATGCTTAAGTATTCACCCGTTCACCCTTATCTTTTTATCGTTAAAATTCATTAAGTTAAGCGGTGAACACCTCACCTTTAAGTATTCACAAGTGTTCACCTCCCCCCTTCACCTTTTAGAACATAAAACAAGCAAAAGATGAACAGGTGAATACCTGATGAATACTTCACAAAGTAGTGTTCACCATCTAATAACATGTAATAAAAGGACTTTTTACCATGATGAATAGTGGTGAACACTTTATCAATAACTTTACTCTACCCCACCACTTGCAGATATACTATTACATGATGGCATCCAGTCTTCTGAATCGTCATGCAGAGCTACATTGGAACGTATACCATGTTTGGTCTTGCGCTTTAGGTACTCCTTGCCGTACTCAGCCATTGCGCCTGGCATATCGGTTCCAAACCGCATCAGAGAAACCGGCTTACTCAGACCATTGGCTCGCATGTAAGCCAGATAGGCGTGATACAAATATTTGCGCGGGTTGAATGGCACAATCTCCGCATTACCGATAAACATTCCATCGCAAACTACCGACGCCATCAGATAACCGCAGAAATCCACCAGCGAATCCCCTTCTCGCTTGATAGCCAGTGCTTCTTCTGACTTCTGCTGTTCGTGCAGCAGCTGTTTGGCTTCGTCCTGGCTTGCAAAACGGGTCAGCAGATGGCGAATGATGACGGCCAGCTCACCTTCTATCTTTTCAGCCAACATCGTATCGCGCTCGTTTTCCGGAACTATTTCCGTGAAGTTGAATATAACTCGGCGGCGCGATATCCCACCACTCCGGTCGCTGAAGGTCATTGCATTGTTGTTGACCGCCAGCACCACAGCCTGAATACGGGTTGAATATGGCGCTTTATGCTTAGGATCGATAGAAACCTTGTCACCGCCGGTAATTGCCTTAATCCCGGCGCCATCGCCAGCATAGCGGGTCATATCCGGCATGATGATAAGTGAGTATCCAACCACCAGCGCTCTATCTCTGGCATCCTCCAGCGCTTTCATGCTGGCTGATACAGTATTGGCCTTGCCCGCAAGCATGGTGCATATTTCCGCCATCACACTTTTGCCGCTACCGCCGGGGCCCGTAACTTCAAGGAACAGCTGCCAGTCGTACCGGTTCGCCAGCACCATAAATAGCGCCGCCAGCACACGGTCTGTTTTGCGGTCGTTGTTGGCCACGGAACGGCGTAACCACTTCCAGAAGTTCGGCGCATGGCTGGCCAGTGTCTCCCCCTCAGCTGGTGGACTGAATGGCAGTTCACTGGCAATCAACAACCAGTCGGTTTTGCTGTGCTCCCTGAACTGCCCCGTCCGGGTATCAAATACGCCGTTGCTGAAGCCAATGAGGTTGCGGGCTGTTACGCCCATCACCGGCAAACTCAGCTTCATGGTTTCCACCGCCGATTTGATGGCGTTCTGCGAATAGGCTACCTCAGCATCAATGTAAATCTGCGCCATTGCCCGTTGCAGCTCTTTATCCGGGAGTGGATTCCAGATCACACCGTTATAGTGGTGAACCATGTCCGAATCAGCATGAATAGCCAGGTCTCCATCGTAATGGGCCAGCAGCACTTGCCCGCGCTGGCTGGCCCCCATCTGATTAAGTGCCGGGCTAACTTCATCATGCGCTGGTTCTCTTTTCGTCACTGGCAGATTTACTACTGTGCTTTTTCCTTCCCTAATCCGATTAAGATGATCGCGCCAGTCCTCCGGATGAGTATCGGGAATACCCTTATAAAGTTTTGCCTCCTGTACCCCAGCCTGTGCCAGCTTGGCACCAATGGCACTAATCATCGACGTCTCGATATCGCCAGCCAGGTACACCCGCGCAGCTCGGCGGCCATCATCGATAATGCGCAGGTTATCCAGTTCCTCCAGTTGCCGCGGGCCAAGATAAACAGGAGGCGTGGTATCTTCCGCGATCTGCTTTCCTAACCCCTCTTCCCAGCCTTTGGCATGACTCCACGCGTCGGCACCCGCGAAAATAATCGCTTCTGTAAACTTGTCTTTCGGCAGCGCCTTTACGTTAGGTGCATTTTTCACTTCGGGATCCCTCCGCTCATTTGGAATTTGCCTATCAGCGGATGAAACCAGTAGGCCGAACCGTATTTTCGTTTTGCGCTACGGAGAACCAGTCGGGCCGCTTCCCTGAATTTCTCATCAGGCACAATAAAGCCACCTGATTTCAGCTTAACCATCATAACGCCCGTATTTTTCGCCAGTTCCTCCGCTTTTTTGGTAGAAATGCCATACTCAGCCGCCAGCGTAGCGACAGGAGTCATACCGGGAGGGATTTCACCGCCCTGACTATCAGTCAGCGCTCTTACTTTTTCTTCAAGAACGTTGACTTTCTCTACCAGCAGATCAAAGCGTTTTTCCAGTTCATTGAATTTGACGTTGCTGATCATGACTGAACCTCCGAACAAGTTTCAAAACGCTCGCGCTCTGCTTTTAAGAAGCTATCCAGATTAGAGGCCAAAGACTCAAACAGCTGTCCAAGCGCGGTGAATTCGCCGTCCTCCATTGCATTGGGATAACACACCAGCATAGTCGCCACGATTTTGGCTTGGGCAGCACTAAGCGCGGCAGTACGCAATTCCTGTTCATGCTCCTCAAGATTTTTTAGTTCTGCGATATAGCGCAGTTGTGGCTTATACATTTCGAGCCTCCTGAGGGAGGCTGATTTCGCCTCCCATAATTGACCAGAGAGTTGCTCGATTTTTGTCGGTCCATGTAAACGAATAGGGACTTTCAGTACGGATTTTTGCTGCAAAGGTTAGATGCCACTCGGGGAAGATTGCTCGAGCATCCTCCTCCGAATCTGCATCACACCTGAGGACTACTGGTGAACATTCAGAAAGCGCTTCTCGGGTAGCCAAGAATAGCCATGTAAATTTGGGGTGAGTTTGGGTATGCTGTGTTCCAGCCATAGTCGTTACTCCAGTTAACGGTTTGTGGTTAGAAGCCCCGATAGTGTTCGAGCACATCGGGGCTTCGTCGTTTCTTATGGTTGCAAAAAAACGAAAGTTACGTTGTAATTACAAACACGAGACGATGATAGGAATTTTGTAATTACAATGTCAACACAAAAATCAAAAACTGATCAGTACCAAATCCGTTTAGCCCATGAACTGCGTGCGCAACTTGAAGAAGAAATGCGCAAAGATGGTGACTCATCACTTGCAACCTGGATCAAACGGATTATCCGAAAAGAATTGCAATCACGCGGTATCAAGCCCATGGGTTGATTCTCATTCTTTACAAGGAAAGTGATAATAAAATACGATTTTTCTCCCAAAGCAGCGGTAGCATGAATGCTTGTATACTGACAGTGCTATATGAACCAGTAGATTTCATCATGACGCGCAATCGTGAAGCGGGAGAATGCAATATTTCATGTCGACACCGAATTGCGCGGATCACTAATATATTACACAGTCTATACCCCCCAACTCATAGGAGTAGGAAAGAGCAATCCCGAAATGCAGTTACTCATATTTCAAAGTACGGCACAGACATACATTTATCTACAAGCTATATATGAAAGCCTTGAGTAATAAAACCCTATTATACGCCATAAAATAAAACCATCATTAAATTAATTCGTTTTTCATTCTCAATAAATATAGAAGGGCGCATTAAAACGCGCCTTTTAATAAATCTTATTTTGACTTCGCTACCTCACCAATCACATCTAATGCTTTTCCATATAAGGTAGTAGGTTCCTTCCCTAATCCAATATGGTCATTAGATAATATCTTCATTAAAATCTCTGCGGATTCGACATTACCATCAGAAGCAATTAAAGCTGTTTTTTGTGAGTCATACAACTCTGCAAGCCTAGAATAATATCTTATAAAACTTACAGCAATCTGAAGTATATAGAGTAGAAAACCTACAATACCTGCAGATAATGCTATGGAGCTTATTAAATTACTATAAGTATCATCCGTTTTATTTATTGGTTTACCGTTATTCGCCGCAACCACTTTTGTGTAAAAATCAACCAACCTACTTGCATTATCCAGAGCCTCTTTCTTATTAGTGGTTTGTGTGATCTGCCTACCATTCCCGTCATTGTTAATTTTGTTTTTTTCAGATGGTATTGAACTTTCGTTCTCTACTCGCAAACGAACTACATCTTTTTCACTCTCATAAACCTGGCCTAATTCTTTGTTAATAAATCCTCTCAAACCACCATCTTCACTGACAACAAAACGATCTCTAAAAGCCATGAATGTATTAGCAAGGCTACTATCTGATTGATTAGTAGTTAATCTATAAGTGATGAACCCAGAAAGCATGGTTGCAATGAGGATAATCGAACCACCGATTAAAAATCTTGCTTTTCTGGCTTTATTAGCTCTATAAGTTAAATCATTAATTACTTTATCTAAAACGCCTTCAGTTATATAGTCCATTTATTACCCACCCGAATAAGTCTAAATAAACTTTATTCCTCCCCTTTATCCACACTTGGATTTCAGAAAGGATTTATGCAACACCAGAAGTACCAAGTTTAACCTTTTTCAAACTTTGACTACCTTCCAACGAGTTCTGTTCGCCAGAGCGATTAAATCCAAACAGTGTCTCTTACAAAGAATGCGATCAATGTAATAATTTACTCCAGACCATCCTTATCAACAACTGCCATTTTTTCATGATGATCAATCTTTCACTGGAAGTCCTTCACCTTTTCTTCATAAATTACAGTAGGTTGAAGGTTTAACATCTAGAAATTACCTCTCAAGAGTTCTTAGCCAGAAAAGCAGGTCACTAAGAAGCCAACCTGCACCTGCTTTACCAATTTTGCGTCGCTGCGGGTATGCTTCATTCTGCTCCATCTCCCACGCTGACGATCTACAAAGCGAAGTAATCTCACGACGCTCTTTCTCACGAACAATACGGTCGTATGGAACACCGTACTCGTTTAGTAACTGCCGGCGTTCCTCTGGGGTTGGTTCAATAAATTTTTTCATCAGCAGAAAATCCTATAAAAAAACCCGCCTGAAGAAGCGGGTGTGATTTGAAAAGTGTCGGTTTACTGTGCCCTGGTCTTTATCCATTCTTGCACTTCAGAGAGTCGCCAAGCACAAATTTTAGGGCCCAGCACAAGATGCTTTGGAAACTGTCCCTTTTTCTCCATAAAAGCACGAGTAGATTTTGGTAGACCAGTCATCCAAAAACATTCCTGTTCTCGGATAACACGTTCCAGATCTGGTATCAGTTCAAGTTCTGCTTTACTCATGAATTTATACATTGGAACTTTCCTCCTTAGCATCTGAACGGATCAACGAATTCAGGTAGTCTACCCATCTCGTCAGTGCATCAAGTTTTGCGGCCAGATATTGGCTACGATTGTAAATTCCCATAACCCCCGGTAGCGTATGTCCCAAGAGCTGTTCGACAACGTGGGGATCAACCCCCATGTCATTTAGATTGGTTGCAAGAACTCTACGAAGGTCATGCAGGCACCATGATTTTTCATGCCTAAACTTACGCCAAAAACGGCTACCAACCGTGCTCATAACTGTCTGTTTTGAAAATTCACCATTAAGTAGGCGCTCGGTACCCTCCTCCTCTGCAATTGCACGAAGGTTTACAAGCCATTGACGGATTTGCGGGGGGATTGGGCGAATAATTTCGCGCCCATTCTTACTGTGTTCTTTGGGCACTGTCCAAATCCACTCTTTAAAGTCCCATTCATTCCAGAGCGACTCCCGCAATTCACGTCCACGGCAACCGAATACGATCATTATGACAAGTGTCACCCTGTTAACTGGTGATAATTTGGTATTGTTTTCCTCAGTATTCGCCCAATACCAAACGTCCCTCACTTCATCAGCTGTGAGTACACGATCCCTTTTTTGAGCCCTTTCCCCCATATCCATAACGGTAAAATCTTCCAGTTCGTTGGAGATAGCATAACGGCGTACCCGACAAAACTTGAGTGCCTGTTTTACGTCTCGGAATGTATGGCCAGCAGCTACCGGAGCTGTTTTTCTCACTTCATCAAAACACTTTACCCACATTGCAGCATTACACAGGGTTAGAGGTACATCCCCCAGGCGACCATAAATGTATCGGGCAAACCGTTGTTCACAGACCTCCCAAGTTCTGCGCTTAGGCTTGGCGTAATACTCTAACCAATAATCAAGCGCATCTTTTACAGTGACTGGCCTTTCCGATACATCAGTGATTAAGCCGATACGGTGACGTGGGTCGATACCTTCAGCGAGCCAAGCCCTGCATTCATCACGTTTATCTCGTGCCATTTTCAATGACATATCCGGATACTTGCCCAGAGTCAGCCATATTGGGGAAGTATCCCTACCGCCCAAACGGTAGAACATGACAAAGCTCACAGCCCCATTCTTGCTAACTCGCGCCGACATTCCGCGACCGTCTGAAATCAACCGCTGCTTAGTCTGCGATTTACCCTGTAGCGCTTTTAGTTGCCTATCACTCAGTTTATTTTCTGCAGCCATCTTCTCACTCTCTGCACACACAAAAGCAATACACACTGCAATACACAGTGGCCCGTAACGGAGAAAACGGATGCGATCATGCTCGAACATCAAAATCAAAAAAAACCATAACTCTCATTAAGTTAACGAACAATCACGAACACTACCGTTCCTCTGAAACCTCTATGTTGTATGCTCGTGATATTCATCAATGATGGCGCATGATGGCGAATCACCATCCCCCGGGTCACCGATCACAGGCGCAAAAACCGAACCGTCAGGGCGCGTCATTTTTTTTGCCCAGGGTTTTATCGAGAATTTTTGCCGCAATGCCGGCAGCTTTTTCACCATTTGCAGCGCCGGAGAAAATACCTTCCATGCCTGTTTTTCAGTCGTGGCGCCGCAATAGACTTCTGCACCATGCTCGCCATCTGCACAAAACATATAATTTCCTACAGCAGCGGCAATAGCGGATTTCCCGTTCTTTCTGGGCACCTCGATATAGATTTCAGAGAAACGACGCAGGCCTGTCTTCTTGTGTACCCATCCAAACGGTACGCCAAGAGCGAACTTCTGCCAGGCTTCAAATTCAATCCGGAGTTTACGCCGGGCCCATTCCCCTGAGGTATGAGGCATTTTCTGGGCAAAACGAAGAAATCGTTCTGCTTTGTTTTTATCGAAGCGGTAGGGCCAGTGGGGATCCTTTGCTCGTTCGAGGTCGTCCAGATGTCGCTGACAGGCAAGTATCGTTAACTGACACGCCAGAATCTTCCCGCCAACGATATCCCGCGCATACTGGTTCGCTGCATTGACGTTCGGATAGGTTGCCATCAGTCAAACTCATCGAATTCATTCCCGTCATCGTCCGGATCCTTTTGTCCGCTGGTCATGCGAAGACGACTGAGCGGATCAAACCCCAACAGAGAGCCCAGGCGGGCAAGCTGGGAAACCGAGTCATTCCGGACATTAACTGCAGGGTGTTTTTTCAGCCCCCCCATTTCACTTTCTGAGGTCAGTCCGCTGGCCAGCATTTTTTCGGCTTCGAGCATCAGATGAAAAGCATTGCAGTAAGCCAGCAACAAAGGTGCGTCCTCCAGCTCAAACACCCCTCGGTCGATGAGTATTTTGCTTTGCGTCTTCCACATTCTTATTGCCGCCTCCCCCATTAACTCAGCAGGAGGCGCAATACGTGTTAATTTGCTTTTTTGCCCGGTGGGTAAAGTGGGTTTTCGGCCACCACCGGACGATCGAATTCCTCCGGCCATAAACGTTCCTTTGATAGATGAAACCTTCCGGAAAAAAGTTTCTTATTTCTGGCGTGTAAAAATAGACTTCAACGGGCAGTCCCAAAACGCGAAAGGGGTCAGGGATTTGCTCCCCCCTACCCCTGGCGGCGGCTGCCTCAGTCGAGGTGGAGGTCGTCATTCCGGCTGCGCCGGCGGCGAATATGGTTCGCATTGCGTGGGCCGGCATATCTCAGACGTTCAATGAACACCAGTTGTTATACCGGCGTTCAGGATCCTGTCGCGGTAGCGGAGCCTCCATCGGCCTGCAGTACGCTTTCTGGTAGCCGTTCACCTAATGGCTGGTTCTCGAACACCTTCATCCCAAACTGACCGATCCAGGTGCTGACTGAGTTGATGTTCCCTGCGATGAAGTCGGTCACCTCGGCGATCAATCCTTTAACGACGACATCCGTACTCTGACGCCAGTAATTCTCAATCGCGACCAGTAACGGATCAGAACCATTACTGACAGATTGTTCACCTACGCTATACGTTTTTTTCTTCGCGCTATCGGTGATACATCGCAGCTGGCTGGTCTGGACGGCTCCAACCTCTGCCGCAATTACCTGCATCGTCAACGTAGCCACTTTGTTCCCGTCTGCATCAGCGCTGGATGCATAGAACATGGAGAGCGTCAGATCCGTGCGTTGATACATCATTGCTTACCTCCCCTACGATGGCGGGAACGACGACCGCCGGGAAGCGGAGATTGTTGCTCCTGTACCAGCTCACCCACTAAAGGTTCCTGAGCCGACTCAGCAGCCGGTGCCGGTGCAATATCATGCGCAATCGTCAGTTTCAGCAGTGGGCGGCCGCCCTGGACATGCTCAAAATGGATGCCATGCACGGCTTCATTCATTCGTGACTGACCATCCGTCTCCAGAACGGTCAAAACGCCATCAACGTATTCAATTTTGAAACTCTTCATCGGGTTCTCTCTGTTGCTGTTTTCTTGCTGTGGCAGGTCCAGCACAATGACTCCAGATTAAAGTCATCATCGGTACCGCCATGAGCTTTAGGAATGATGTGGTCGACACTTGAGGCTTTCGTGGCAATACCGTCTCGCCTGCAGTTCTGACAAAGGTATTTATCCCTCTTCATGATACGGGCCCGTTTAATTTCCCACGGTCGACCATAACCACGTTCCTGCCGAGTTTTTCCGGGCTGGTAGTTACGCCAGCCATCACCAGCGTGTTGCTGCCGATGCATCTCACAGTATCCACCGACATCATTGGTCACAGTCGCGCATCCTCTGTGCCGGCAAGGTCGTTTAGCTCGTGGTGGCATAAGCATCCTCGAGCATGAGTTGAGGGAGAAGAGTTAAAGCGGTACTGTCGATGGGAAACTCTGAAACGGGCAGCGATAAGCAGGACAATCCGTCACACTCAATCCCCTCCAGCTTCTCGTCTACGTATGCAATTTTTAAGTTCTTCATCGCGTTACCTTTTGCGAATAAAAAAGCCCCGCAGATGCGAGGCTACTGTTTAAATATCAGGGTGTTACTGTGAAAGCTCAGAGTGTAAGGTTGCGGCTCAGCCTATCTGTGGTGGGACACAGTTAAACATTGTACTTGCAGAGGAATGGCTGATTAGCTCTGCTTAAGGAATAGATATGATCAAGAAGCATATACGCCTAGAAATGGAATCAAACGCCCAAACAATCGACGAATTGAACAAGGAAATTGGGCAATTGAAATGTGTCGTTGGTTTTTTGATGACTCAATTAACACCTGATTCCAGGCAGGCTGTCATTGATAACTTGAAAGAATTTGGACTAAATGATTCAGCCAAGGAATTTACTCAGTTCCTTTAAAAATTGCCAAACCTACTATATTAATTTTCCAACCTTGTGAATGATTGGGTTGGATCTCAGGCGTAATAGTGGATTCATCCCTTTCGCCTGAGACAGATTCAAATCTTGAAAATGTAAGTTTTAGCGTTTTCATGTTGTTGTTCCTCATTTTTATCCCCGACAAGGGATATCGGTTATTTTATCCCTTATCGGGGATAGACGTTCGCGCCGATTCGTAAATCCGCTCACAGGTCATTCCTGTTTCCCCTGATTGGTTTTATCAAATATTTTCGTCCAGGATGTCCTCAAACCATTAAACCGACTAAAAAAAGGCCGCATAGGTATGCGACCTTTGGTTAGTAACAGTTAGAAACCTAAAATCTCTCAGGAGCCACCCGGGAGAGATTTTCTGCTTGCTAAATGACCTCTGCCGTTTCGGTGTTGGCTGGCAGTGGTAACGTGAGGATAGCTTCATTTCAGCCATCGATATCATTTAAATGGATGAATAGCTTATTAGACTAGTAATTCGCGATTCTCAAGAACATTAACCAGAACAACAGACGTCTGTGCTTATTTTTTTAGCGCAATGATCCGTTAGTCACCAGTAACTAACATATTATTCGATGGTTCCTTAGACAGTGACCCATAAATCTAATTGTTTAATGTACCATTGGATGGGCACACAAATAACCACACCATCCCCAAAGTTAACAGATTTGATAACACACCCTTGTGGCGGAAAAAATTCCGCACCAGTCTGGGGCCGGATCGAGCGCTCAATGCCGTAACGATAACCGCATGGTAGTTGTGGTAGTAAGTTTACTGTCATGAGTGGCTACTTAGTTAAGAGTGGTTTGAGATCCTATAGTGCATGACATCCCCTGAATTAGATACAAACATTTCGATGCTGAAAGCTTGAATGTCTTGTTTTCAGATTTTTTGTTCACTTAAGGCCACTTATTTCATGTGCTATGCCTGTTACTTACTCACCGCCCGATAGTACGCCTGCCAGCGATACTTATCCAAACGGAGCTGGCGCAGGCATTGAGCGGTTTCTACATCAGACTGTAAATCTTCATCGCTGTCATTCCCTGCGTCACTTGCTTTGCACGGCGGACTCATCAAATCCGGGGATGGAGTTGGCAGCATCGATGGCGCGCTGACGCAACTGCACAGCAGCATCATCAAACCTACACACAGTACGATTCGGAGACTGAACATATTTCACCACGTCGCGGGTTATTGTTTTGTAGATGACCTTACCCGCTTCGTTAGCAGTCGCGGCCTTTTCCTCTACAGGCTTAATGGCATTCTCGGCCTTCTCCCTCTTCTTCGCAGCCTGAGCATTGATGTGATCAGCGTGGGAACTCCATCCCATACGCCATGAAATGGCACAGGACATTAGCAGGATTGCTATTGCGATGATAACGGCGGTTAAGCGACTCATCTTTGCTCCCATAAACACACTTCACGCTCAATTTCCCTCCGGGTAATAAGTCCTTTCCACTGCTTACCTTTGGCATAGGTCCAGCGGCGCAGCTGATCACACGCACCTTTCTGGTCACCGTGGTTGATTTTGCGAAGCAGAGTAGAGGTCTGGAAGTTCCCGGCTCCGACGTTATAGGCGAATGAGTACAGAGCCCCACGCATTGTTTCTGGGATCGGTTTTTTGATGTAAGGGTTGATCTGCCAGGCGACGGTATTCAGGTCTTTATTTAGTAGCGCCCGACACTCTGCCTCGGTATAGGTTTTGCCGAGCATGATGTCTTTACCTGCGTGGCCGTAGCAAACCGTCCAGACACCTACCACATCCTGATAAGGGGAGTATCGCACTCCCTCAAGCCCATCATTACCCATCGGGCCAGTGATGAGTGCAGAGGCAATCGCCAGGGCCCCGCCGCCCACCGCCGCAAGAACAGTTTTACGTAGTGTCGGAGACATTATTCACCTCGAGCAGCTTTTCGCCGGTCTTCTTTAATTTTGAAGTACAGATTCGTCAGGTATGTCAGCAAGCCAAATACCAGACTTCCCAGAACACCAATAGCGGCCCACTGGGATGGGGATACTTTGTCGAGCAATTGCAACATCCAGAACCCCGCGTTACCTGCGGACGTTCCGTAGGCAATACCTGTTGTTAGCTTGTCCATTCGATACATACTCCACCTCCGGGTTAACGGGGTGCTTTGTGCGTGTAGTGGGTCAGGCCCATCGGGCTGATTTAACAACGAGCCGTATCGATGATGATTCCCGTGAGCCTGAAACGAGAAAGGCCACGCAAAGCGCAGCCTTCAAATGATGTTTACCTTTTCTTTCTGAAGCGCCTTATTAATGGCGTAAAAAAGCCCGCCTGAAGGCGGGCAGAAAGTAGGCATTCTAGGTAGTAACGAAACGAAGGCACTCCTAATAGTCCGAGCTACCGATTTACCAGGAAGCATTCACTTTGGCCGTTACGTTCTATAAACATAGAAGGGCAACCGCAAAAGTAAACCTGCCATAAATCTTAAATATGTTTAGTGGAAGTGTGGTGCCGGGTGCCTCCCGGTGAGCATTTGGTCAGCCACCATGACTCGCGCATACGGTTTAGCAGATAATAACAATGCTGTTTACGCCCCTCCGCATAGGGGGATTCACCACGCCGACAATCTATGATGCTATCACTCTTATCGTCAATAGCAGGCATTCTGTCAAAGGCATCATTTCTATGCCTTTTGCACAAAGTCACGTTTTTCTTGTAAATGACCAGCACCTGCAGACCTCCAACGCCTCGAGGATAACCAGCAGCACATCCATGAGCATGCCAGCCAGTGCCATGCTACAACCAGCACAACGGCAAACAGCGCCCAGAAACTTATTCGACCGGCCCGGCGCAGATACCCAGAGGAAGGCGTCATACTCGCCTGTGGTGAATTTCGCCAGCGAGCGCGCACCGCCTTTGGCGTTGCTCTCGACTTTGGCATAATCCTTTTCCAGCCCCTACAGATATTGACAGGATGCATAGGATCCACTGATCGGCTCACGCCTGTTAAGGCTCTGAGGATGATATGCACCGGCACAGGTGCATAGATGAAAAAGCCCGCGAATGTGAGCCATACAGGTTACCGAATTGAATAAGTCAATAGTGAACTTTCATGAACATCTAACGTCTTACCGATAAATTCTGCCAAATCAAGGTAATCACATGAACAAATTTCTTCCGGTTCTTGTCATGATTTGCATCTCCGGGTGTGATGATGCTAGATCTTCTCCCCCACCAATTCCTGACGAGCCGCATGCTAAATACGAAAATCAAGCAGGAACATGGCAACTTATCGAAAAAAAGAAAAATGCCAAAGGAGATGTGACCGAGGTTCTGTTGTTTAATACGGCTGATGGTGAGCTATGCAAAATAGCCACTATCGACGACGACGATAGGCCATCCAATTCCGCTCCCGTCCGCTGTTACTCCGCAAATGACTATGAGACAGACCGAGCACCTCCTGATGGTAATTCCGATATACACAATGACAAAGGTTAGTCAGTTCACACAAATTGGTCATAGCCCACCAGGGCCCCGGCGGTGCTCTTTAACGCGCCGTCGGTGCTGCCACCACTGAGTGGCATCTTCCAATCTGATTCAGGACTCTGCGCGGAATGGCATTGACGTGTCGCGCAGCACAGCTCTATCCAATAGCCCTGACGGGATTGCAGTTACGTAAAAGGCCCGCGAATGCGAGCCTTTTGAGAATTATGCTTACTTCAACTCATTAATAACGAAATCATTTACGCCTGAACCAAAGGTCAATTAAAAACGTTGCGAGAACTACAAGCAATAGCCAGATTACGCCCTCTGCCAACTCAATGAGATCCACTACTCCACCTTCTTATTCTGTGTTCCTCAGGGTGGATTAAGAACCCGATCAATAAAAATGTAAAGGTTCTGCAACTATTGAAGGGGCCCTGGAAAAGAAAACCCCGCAGGAGTTGGGTCTCGATACATTTAGTCACATCCCCTTTCCGGCGCTTATCCCCGGAATACGCATATAACGCGGTGTTAGCTCTTTAACGAAGCAAGGAGTGATAACAATAATCGTTATCAACTAAGGAGATAAGTTCACAGTATAACCACACTGAAAATCAATCTGTGGAAGCTCGCCACAAATTCGAGCAGATTATGAACAAAAAAACCACTTAGAGAACCTGGAGGAAAGTCGGCCACCAAGGCAGTAACGAAAGGAAGGTGTACCTAATAGTCCGAGCTACCGATTTACCAAGAAAGCCTTCGTTTTTACCGTTACGTTCGTTAATCATAGACTGACAGACATAAAGAGCTAAGTTTTTGTCATTACAGTCACTATGTTAAGGCATCAGTGTGGTGCCGGGTGCCTCCCGGTGAGCATGCCCCAGTCGGCATGGCCCGCGCTGCATTTACAGGTTTCTGTAACTGACTGGTCGCCCCTCCGCATAGGGGGATTCACCACATCAATAATTTAGGATGCAAACATTCAAAGTGTCAATATCTGACCATACCGCCAGCGCCTCTGCCATAATATAAGCCAGCAACAGCCCACTTAAATTGTATGCATTCTAATACTTGAAGCTATTGCAAAGCCCTGACTCAATGCAGCACCCACTAATATCAGGTAAATACGAGGTAAGTAAAATGCTATCTACTGATAACCAAAGAATTTCAGAGATTTTTGAACGTTTGGCAGAAATAGCAGCTAAAACTTCCGAATTAACAAGTAATCCCAATCTATCCCCTGCTCAAAAGCAGGTAGCGTGTGACAGTTACTTTCGCGAACATGATCAGTTAACAACCGAAGCCCTGAAGATCTTCAAAATATTACTAAAAATCCCCGGTGAACGCTGAAGCCTGTGAGATTACGTATGCAACACGACGATATGACAGGGGTATTGATGCAGCGCATCTCGCGAATACCCCTGTCGTATCGCCGGAAAGCAAAAACCCCGCACGGGCGGGGTCTTCGTTATATTCAGATTGTCGCTTTTTGTCGCTGCCGAGTGGCGCAGCTCTGCCAAGCATGAAGGGATTATCTAACTTTCTGGCCCGTTTTCAATACCAAACAGGAAACATAGCACTTTTTGCTAATCCGCATGAATCGCCTTGTGAACGGAAAGGAAAGCTTTTGCTCTGAATATTTCAAGGCACCAGCGCACTCTTTTCCGGGCCTCACTGTCTGTTAACCATGGCGCCACCAGCTGTATTTCCCGTGTTATGTCTGAGATTTTTTTGCGGGTGGTGTAATAGTTAACGCCAACGAGATAAACCGGATCACCCGTTTCAAATATCGCCAGTACACATCGTTCAACAAATTCAACATCATCCTCAGTGATCGCAGCGTCAATGGCGACCGTTGCAGGCTTCGGCCACAAAATGGCATGCGCCCTGCTTAATGCCTGTCGCCCGCGATACCCTTCACTTCTTGCCTGCTCGATTGCTGCCGTAAAGCGTTCTAATGCTTTATCTGACCAGTGATCACCCTTCATTCCTCGCCAGCATGAATATCCTGATGGTTTACGCGGGGCAGCACCTCCTCTCATCCCTTCCCCCCAAACAGTAAGCAGAGATTTTATCCAGGCGGACTGAATGCCACTAAGGGGAGTGAATCGGCCCAGCCAGCTTTTGCGCGGGGCGGCGGCCACTGTTTCTAATCCTGCACGGTGCAGACGGCGTTGACGTGGTGTCATTCTGTTCTTCTCCTTACTACGCCAGAACGCCGAGCGCGTATGCCCGGTCCAGCAATTTAATAATCAATACCGGCTGGGTGCCGTATTCACGCTCAAAAGCAGCAGGGTCATGGTGCAAAGCACGGTGGTGCTTGCGGCATAATGGGATCGTAAAAATATCGTGGGCCTTGGTGCCTACGCCGCCCTGCCCCCAGCCAATAAGATGGTGTGCATCATCTGCAGGCTGCCCGCAGCACATACACGGCTGTTTTTTAACCCATGAGATAAAGTCAGCTGATAACCATCGGCTCCGCTTAGGTCTCGCGAATAGTGTCGCCGGTGCAACAGGATCGACGTTCACAGGAACCAGAGGTTTGCCCGGCGTTGTTATTGCCGTTGGCTTGATTGCTTTTTCGAGACGGGGAGAAAGAATGCGGGTGGCCGGTACCGACGGAACGATCTCACTCTCCCTGTAAACAGATTTAATGCCATCGTCTTTAATACGCAGGGATCGGCGCGCCATTTCTTCTGTAATTTCATCGCCAATCCCGGCGCCTACCGCCCACCAGCATAGCTCCGCCAGTGACAATGATCGCTGCGCGTCCAGACCAAGCGCGATGCGGGCAGTGTCGATTACCCAGTCAGCGTTATTAACACCTAACAGTTGATCGAGGGTTTGTTCCGTTTGGTTTTTCAGCTCATTATCACAGTGCCAGCATGCGATTATTACACCCGTCGAATGGCGAAACGGGACGAGCTCATGGTGATGGTAATCGGAATGTGTCCACTGACAGTTTTTAACCTGCCTACGCAACCATGACTCGAGGGCACTAACCCCACCAGCTGCAGTGATAACTGCCTTCTTCATGAAAAAAGGTCTGATCTCCATATCATCCCGCAACGGCTGCCGGGCATCAGGAAGACGTCCACTGGGTATCTTTTTCATGCTTGCCGGCGGCATTTCAACAAGAACTCGGCCGGCACCGAATAACGGCATTAATTCACTACCCGGCTTAAGCAGCACAATTCCAAGATGGCGTGCAATATCCACGTTAAGCAAAGCTCGCATCAGTCCCTCCACATCTTCTGTATGTAGGTCCTGTCAATCCGTGGCGGCTTCTTCGATTCCGGCAACAACACGCGGATCTCCCACGATGCAAAGTCTCTGGATAAGCTCTTCTCAACCACACAGTTATTTTTACGGTATCGCTCCACCAGCTCTGTAGCCTCAGCCTCTGAAAGCTGCTCGTGTAAAAACCAACTTTTCTTCATGGCTGATCACCGAACAGTCGCAAAAACTCAATCGCTCTTTCCCGCGCTCCGGGTTCTTCAGCGATCATTTCCTGCAGCAGCTGCACGGCGAGCATAGGCTCCTTTCGCCCGACGATGGAAATTCCTCTGGAGACACGGCGAGAGAGTTTTATAAAATTTTTTCTCTCTAACGCACGCAGATGCAACAGGACAGCATTAGACGAGCTAACGCCGAGCATATCGGCCAGCTCAGATAGCGTAGGTGGGTAGCCATGCTGATTGATGTAGGCCACCAGCAGATCGAAAACTTCCTGCTGGCGAAAAGTTAGTTTTGAAGACGAAAGCAAACCGGCGCTCGATGAAGGAGCACCAGTCTGATGGGATTTTGATACTTCGGGGGTTTGCGTCATGGTTTCTCTCCGCGACGCAGCAGGTATAGGTTGTTCAGGCCTATGACGGGATTGTAACAGAACCAGGAGGAACCTGGTAACCAACTCCAGACCTAGCCTTTTCAATCATCTGTGAAAAGAGAGAGAGAGTCCCCACGATCTCATCCGGCTGCAGAGGCATAAACGAAACAGTATCGCCACGCCGGTACATCAAAGCGCGCTCACATACAGGAAAGGATGTCAGACGGGCAACGATCACCCCATCGTCGCATCTGATAATTGCATAGCCGGTGTTCGGCATTTCTTGTTTTTTACTCACAGCAAAATCCTCAAAATAAACCAGGCAAGCCACTGGACCTTAACTTAACAGAACCAGTCATCAGCGCTTTCCCTGGTGTCTTGCAGGATTTCCTCTACACGTTTTTTATCTCCGTCCATTCCACCAAGCACGGTCAACCCATCAGAGCTGGCCCGACGAATCACAAGACTGCAGTTATTAAAGTTTTGATCCAATCGCCGCAGTAGCTCCTTCTCCAGAGCAGGCACAGCGCCATCCGGCAATTTTTTTTGGCGATCAATTGTGATTTCCACTTTCATAACTAGCTCCTCACGCAAGTACTGTATAAATAAACAGTATACTTGTTAGGTAAAATGTTCAAGCGTTTAATGCTACTTTTCGCTAACCCATGCTCATGTTTAGATTGATCTTTTCTCCACAAAGGACGAAATCCGCTATCACAGGGATACAGTCATTTTTGTGGTGATCAACACCTTTGATAAGAAACGTTGCTACCTTTGGCGTTCCAGATTCCGCTCTTGGCACAGAGCGGACAATCTGAATGGGATGAAGGTCTGCTTCGAGCGAGGAGCGGAAGCTCGCAATTTTTATTGCAGCGTAGGATGCATTACTAACGTTGCTATGTGTTAACGAACGGAGAGCGGGTCAGAATATTATCTGTGACATGCCCCCATTGACTAACACAGGCTAAGGTTTGCAACCTCTGCTTACAGCACATAGTTGACGGACAGCCTTGAGCGAAAAGCATAAGTGATTAATTCGTTCAAAAATATATATGAAAGAGGTGGTTATCAATTTCTCGTATTAAGAACCATTGAAATTAAAGTCTGTTAGTTTCGATGTCGTTAATATAGGTTTAATACTTTTTTACTTAAACTACATGTAGTATATATTACATCCTTATACTTCACAAATTAAACCTTATATTCTTGAATTAGATGAAAGAGAGAAACATCCATTCGGGCTAAGAATAGATGTTCTCGAAAATTACATTATTACGAATTTAACTCTCGGAGAGCTTCTAAGACTTCACCAGCATTTTGCATTTTATCTCCTGAAAATTCCCTCAAGTAAATCATGGCTGCTATTACAATAGCTTTTTCATCCCTATTAATGATCTTACTTATCTCAGTAGATGTCATAGGGAATGATGATGCCATTAATTTAAGTATGTCATTCTCCACTCGTATTGTTAGATTCCTATTAATAGACTCATCATCTATTGATGATAAAACTATTTTTCGCCAAGCATCTAAATTACTGATTCTGATCTGTTGAGCACTTAACCCCTCATATCCAAATTTTTGAAGAGCTTTTTCAGCATATCCATCAAAAAGGTAAGCACTCCAATTCCTATCGAGACTTTGTTCAAATGAGGAGATCAACCCTGCTCTATCTTCATGTAGGTCAAAACAGTCACAAGCTAATAAACAGTCTTCTAATAGTTTTTTTAAATCAGAGCCCATTGCATCAAAACATTTTTTCCAATGTTCTGGCTTTGAAGGCGATCCAGTCTGACATTTTTCAATCAACCATGTTGTTGCCACACGAACAGTTTTTACATCACTGGATTTCTCGAACTCCAAATTATGGTTTGCCCATGTTCTCAGGGCATGCAAACTTGGTAATACCTTGCCGGTGTAGCCATCTAATGGAGGTAGTTTCTTTAAAAAATTTAAAGGGGCTCTTCCAGCCTCGTAAACAAAAACATATCCCCACGATACTAATCGGATGAATGAGAGTTCGTCACTGTCACCGGTCGGCGGATTTAAAGTTATTTCAGGAAAAACTTCTTTACCCAGAATAGAGGTCAGCCTGCGCTTAAAATCTAAATGAAGATGATGTAGTTCGCTGAAATTCATGATCTTACTCCATATCGAGACAATGGCTCAGCAATCGGTCCTAAGTAATTAAAAGCTATATTAAATCTTGATATCTCACGTCCAATGGATATATCGTCACCATTGAAATCACGACCTAACAAATCAATATTTCTTGATAGGTCAAAGACAGAAACTGTCCAATGCCCATCACCTCTATCACGAATTACTCGACCTTTAAATCCTCGAACAACATCATTGTTTTCTAGAATAAAGCGTCTTGTTACACGGCTGGAATCTTCAAATTCAGTGTCAGAAGATAACTCTCTAAACAATTCTCTTGAATGCTCAGCGCTACCTCTTACCCATTCAAATACTGCTTCTAATAGCCTAAAGTTATTACGTTTATTTTCTCCGGCAAGTTGGTTAAGATTGCGGACGAGTAATAGAATTTCATCTTGAAACTTGTTGTCTTGTGGGATAATGAGCTTTTCCTTTTTAAATATAAAGGAATGTGTTTTTTGGATCCAAATTAACTGAATCAATAACTGCAATGGTCTTATATCAGTCAAGACAATATTTAGCTTGCTCATTAAGAAGGATACAGCTTCTGAAACACACTTCATTAGATTGTCTGGTATGGTTTCAAACCTCCCATTAAATATTCCAGCACACATACTCCTAGCTTTAATATAGTACGCTATAGATGGGTTGGTTTTTTCTAAACTTAAATAGCTTTCTTCTTCTATCTTTTCGAAGCCAAGCTCCATAGCAGCTTTTAACTTTCTACTTTCAAATTTACTTGCAGAAAAATCATTAAAACTTACTGTATCTGCTTGATCAAAAATAGATAAAACATCTGATAGAAGCTCCATCTTATGTGCTAGGCTAAATTCTTTATATTTTAGCACGTCAATTGGAGTCCATAAGGCAATATCAAATGGATAATGGTTATTAGCTACAGAAATAGCGGTTGTAATCGCTGTTTTAGCTGCAAGATAGTGGGACCAGACAACATCTTCACCAGCATCTTGTCTAGCCAAACCGACGGCAAGATATCCATAAATCGATGCATGTTCAACAGCTAAACTTTGCTGAGTCTTTTTACTTGCTCGTAATGTACGTTCTGATATTTGATTTCTAGCATTTTCGACAATAGCTCGAGCTTCGTTTAATATTAGATCACGTTGCTCTATAGTTAATACTCTTATATCTGCATTCTCTTTTTTATCAGATGCATGTACTGCAGAGCGTCGGAAAACTGACTCTTGGAGCATTAAGCTTGCATCTATGATGTTATGCTTAGTTCTGAGTTCAGTTAAGGCATTGGCTACGTCAAGATAACCGTCTTGATAAGCATTTTTCCTTGGACCTTCTTTCTGCATTTTTATTAGCAAGTCTAAAATGAAAGTTATTTCTGATCTTCGATCAGTGCTCGAATATCTTACTGACTTTATTAATTGTAAAAGATAACCAATCTCCTTGCTACGCTCTGATAATCTTCTCCGACAAATAAGTTCAGCTTCAAGGCGAAGTCTAGGATGAATAAAATATTCATGCCCCTCAGCGTCAGAAGTATCCCATCTAAAAAGGTCTAACTCTTCAAAAAGATATGCTATTTGGATATAGTCTAGAGAATTTTTATCGCTGCTCAATGTTCTTAATAGGAGATTTAAGGGTACAGGGCAATCTAACCTCCCGGCAACCATAACGAGATCTATCAACTTACCTGCTGCATCTATACCTGCTTCTGTATGCTCTTCACTTTCATCTTCAAACAATTTGACTGTTGGGCTTCCGATACCAAGCTTTATTAATTGTTGAGCTAAAACGAATTGTGGCTGATAACTCTGTGGCATAGTTCTAGCTTTTATTCTTATAACTTGTTCCGTATACCTTGCTTCATCAGTAATTCCATCTATTATTCTCGCACGTCCCATGGTTAAATGACGATAGAAAAGCGAAAATACATTTTTATCTTGAGGAGTTAACTTAGCCACACGACCATACCTTGGTGCAAATTGCTCTAGTAATATGTAAAGTTTACTAATTTCCTCTTCAGTTGTTGTAGAGCTTGCTTCTATAAAGTTAATATTTTTCTTTCTAATACCTTCAATTTTATAGGCTGACCCAATGATAAGGCATTTTCTACCACGACTTTTCAGACTAATTGCTAAGTCTCGGTATTTATCTGGGGATTGGTTAGCATCGCACACGAGCACAACACATATAGCACCACTCTTTTCAGCTTCTGCAATAAAGTCCTCAATATCACTTGCTGATGGAAGTCTATTTTTTGAATATAATATTGGGAGTTTGAATTCGTTTCTTAAAAAGTATGCCACTCTTGCCAAAGAAACTGATTTTCCCGTTCCGGATTGACCATGTACCACAATATAACCATTTGATTTTCCTATGTTATTTAAATTATCCCTACATTTTTTTTCTAAAGTTTTTTCGAATTCTCTTTTTACTGCATATCCCTTCCTAATACCTTCAAATTGATTTCTAATACCACCAAAACCTCCATGAAAGCGTCTGAAATCTTCTTCGAGTTCGACACCAGTTATTATTGGATACTGCTCTAACCAGGAGTCATCAATAATATTAGCTGTTGACTCAACCCTTAACCGAAGATATGATGGGACTGAAAAAAACTTCCCGTCATTTAATGTTATTGTCTCCGTTCCTCTTTGTTCGATTACTCCTAATTGTTCATCAGAAAAGGAGTCTGAGTGAACAAGCATCGATAATACTATTTCACTTAACGAGCGCTCATCATATAAAATCTGACCATTACTTATCATGGCATCAAAGAAAATAGAGTTAATTGGTGCTTCACCCAGCCAAATAACGGCTATTTCTGGATTCACTGATAATGGAGCCAACATATCATCAATAGACAACCAATCTCTATTTTCTCTAAAGCCATCAACAACCAATAAACCTAAAGATGTAACTGTATCAGGAACTCTGTTTAGCAACGCGCCCGTGTGAGTGTTTTTCCTTTGCATTAACTGAAAAATATTAGATGGAACACTATAACTATTATCGATCTCATTGCACTTGCCAAACAAATAATATATGGGAGGCCTTGAACGACTCCTTGCTACCTTAGCATAGTGGTCTTTAGATAATATTGATTCTGGAACTCTTCCTCTACTCTCTATTTTTTTTGCTATTTGTGGGTCAATAGACGTAGTGAATACCGCACTCCATGATAGTTGAAATATATTATCTATGAAGTCAGTTTGCGTAGTTCGTTCAAATCGCTCAGCTAGCCACTCGTAAGTTTCTTTAGTTACTTTATTGCTTTTTAGTAGGCTTAACCAACTTTCATTTCCTTCATTTTCAATATTGAGATGGCTAATAACTTTAGCTAGTACCGGATCTCCTTTATTAGTATAAGCATAGTCTTGACCCAAAAAAAGCACCAGTGGCTTATTTTTACTAATAACATCCTTAATGATATTTTCTGTCTTTATATTTCCATCTTTTTTATCATTCATACACATTCCCTCTGAATAACATAAATACACCTGTTCAAAAACGATACTAATTTTTCTTTTGATTTACAAGATATTTTTCTCTATCTATCTGTTTTAAATCATATGTTTAAAAAATTAAATGGTCCTGGGTGACTTCTTGGACCAAATTTCGTTTATGTCATGCTTACCATATGAGCAGTGTTTAAATTGCTATCATCACTCAATGAGTATTATACGAACTTGATTTTAAAGCAATACATTGAAATTTATGGATATTTTATTTTATCAGGTCTTTAGCCATCTACTTGTATTTTCAATTATTAGCATGGTAATAACGTCTGCTTTTGGCACTCAGCGGACATCTCAGCTTTGCCTCATCCCGGAATATTTGAACTTAGCTTTGACATCCCGTACCAGATGCTGTTGATTCCATTTTAGGCATAATCAGCACCTCGTCGCATTGCGCAGGCAGCGGTTACGCATTTTGGCAAGCAACCAGAGTTCGTTTGCTGTTGTAGTCATCCCAAGCATCGATGTGTAAACAGTCGCAGCCCGGCGCCACAGCTTTTTGTCTTCCAGCGTCTTCGCCAGAGACAGTGCGTTTTGGACTTTTTTCACATCCTCTTCAGATAATGGTGTTGCAGTCTGCGGCAGGGCAACATCGGGAACCTCAACGCCTGCAACCACTCGATAGACATACTGGTAGCCGTTATGGGTACGATGGAGTTTTCCCGCGGCATGGAGCTGCCGCAGCAAGTTACCTGCTGTACTGGCTTGCAAGTCCAGCGCATCGCAGACATCCTGCAGGACGCATTCTGGCGTCCGGCTAACGATGGCAAGCACCATCTGTGCTTTGGTTACTTTGGCTTTTGATTGTTTGGTCATGGTCAAAACTCGTTTACTTGGTTAAACCTGCCGCCTTGCGGCGTTTGTACTCTTCCATCAGAATCTGCGCTGGTGTCGGTCCTGCTGCATGCCTCGGTGCTGCCAACTGCCGACGAATCGGGGGAATCGAAAACCCGTTATCCAGGTGTTTGCTCCATTTCGTGAGTAAGTTTTCTGCCAGTTTTTTCAGCTCCCCCTCAGTCAGGTTCCTCTCAACTCCGGTTCTGCGCATCTCAATGCAAATGTGATACAGAACATCCTGTTTCCATGGGTATTTGTCGCTGCCCGAGTATCGGTAAGACTCATTCCTCCAGCGCTTGTATTCCGCCATTACAGCTTCAGATGTCAGATTGAACGGGTTAGCACCGCTGGAAGACACCAGCGCAACGAACTCAGCAAGATCCGGCGGCCATGTGCTGCCCGCGGCGCAGCGCTCCATGCACTGACTGCAGACCAGGGTAATCTGGGCTTCACTCATCGATCCAATCTGGGCAATCCACATATCCGAGGGCGCCGCCCCGTTCTTCTGGGTCCACCGGTTCGAAAATATTTCCCCCATGACCGTCCATAGCCGCCATGCCGTATCCGCCGCCAGCAAGTCCGTTTTGCTTTTCCCAGCGTTCTCTGGCTGCCTGAATTTCCTGAACTGCCCGGGATGCGGTGTTAACTGGTTGAATTCCTGCATGGCCTTTACCTCCGGTTGCTGGTTGTGGTTTAGATTTGGCTCTGGCACTTATCACGCTGCGGGCAAATTTCTGCTCCCACTGAATCTGAGTGAACACTTTCCCCTCGGATTTCCAGTACGCGGTGAACTCTGCCAACTCTGTCGGCAGGTATGCCGGTTCGGGAAGCGCTATACCCCAGGTAGCAGCCAGTCGCGGCCAGTCTTGTGACGGCAGCCAAAGGTCGTGCATGGTGAATTTTCCGATCGGAATATCCACTCCAGGCAGATACTTAGGTTGCTGGGGAAAATTTCTCTCCTGCGCATAGAGAGTGGGGTTTGATCCTTTTCCCTTCCCTTCCCTTCCTTTTCCGTCAGTGAGCCCTCCTTGAGGATTCACTGAGTCCTCATTGAGTCCTCCTTGATTAGTCACTCTCTTTTCTTCCTCTCCTGCCCTATCCTCAGTGAGTTCTGGCGGAAGAGGTATTTTTGAAGCTGAAGGCCTGTTTATTTTTTGATGCTTAAGGAAACCTTTAATCTGCAAATACCAGACATCATTCACTGAATACTCAGTGAGTAATCCATGAGTAATCAGTTCCTGTATTAGTGGTTCGCAATCGAGCGCGTCCGCAGGGAAGATTTGCATCTTCAACCGTTTTGGCGAACGCTCAAGGCATCCCATGTCGTTGGCGAAGTTGAACAACCCGATAAACAGGAGACGCGCTGGAATTGAACATTCCACCACCTTCTCATCTGTCCAGAATTCAGGTTTAACTGTTCTGATGCGGGCCATCTGAAACCTCTTATTAGCCAGCTGGTGCTGGTGGTCATTGTCAAAACTCGATTAGAAAAACTGCGGCGCTACGGCGCTGATGCTCGCCAGAAGTGGTCCCGCCGCATCTGCAGGAAGCATGTTAAAAAGTGCAATTGCTGCCTCCCGAATTTCACGCTCTAACTTCTGCAACGGAGCACCAAGCAATTTTGCCTGGTGCGCTTCGCTACACTCTTTGATTGCTTGAGCCACCAGCTCGCTTTCAGTCAATCCACGTTTCAATCCGTGTTTGCGCGCAATCTCAATAGGCATCGCATCAGCGATCGCTCCTGAAAGCTGCATGACGTAGCTGGTGTACTTCTCTGATCCGGATTCGTTTTTCAGGTAGCGGTACAGATTCTGTTTATTGACGTTTATTCCGCGACCGTTTTGTTTTCTCCATTGCTCATCCACCAGCTGCGCGATGTGGTCCTGTGCACGTCCAGGTAAAGTCGACTCCCATTCCTGAACGGCAGCAAAAATTGCTCTACTCTTCATCCGAGCCCGGCGTAGACCGGAAAACTGATTTTCTGAGTTCAGTTGCAGGCCCATTACCGGGTTATGTTTTTTAAAAGAGATGGTTTGCATACTTACTCCTTCGGTAATCCATCCGTTGGGTTTGGGTAGAGATCTGGTCTGAGTTCATGCGGAGTAACTTTCCACTCCAATGCCTTACTGACTTTCAGAGCCAACTCGCCGGGAACTTTATGTTTGAACCAACCATTTACTGTTTGTGCTCGCCGATTAAGCCGCCGTCCGATTTCCGATTGGCTACACACGGCAAGTAATTTTTTTTGAAGTGATGGCTTCATGCGCTGCTCCACTAAGAACTGTAAATTTGAATTACAGTTTAATCAGTTTATTTCGATAGTGTCAAATCATTCGATATGAGGCCTGAAGAAAAAATCTGTATAATCTTTCTCATGTGTTTGTTTGGGTGGATGAAGATGAACTTTGGTGTTCGACTGCAACGAGTCTTAGATGAGATAGGAATGTCTCAATCAGAACTGGGGCGGAGGATCGGTGCGACATCCCAATCAGTGAATGGCTGGTGTCAGGCTGGAATCCTTCCCAGGAAAGAAATGCTTGAGCAACTTCCTGATATAACAGGAAAACCTTTGTATTGGTTTTTCATGACAGATGAAGACGAAGAGACGCTGCAGCCGCCAAGATCGGAAGATATCTATGTCCTTACCCCGGAGACCAAAAAGCTCATAGAAATTTACGATCAGCTTCCTCAAATGGAGCAAGAACGATTCGTCGGGTTAATGCAGTTAAGGCTGGAAGAACTCGATGCTTTCATGAACGAATATTTAATGAAACGAAAGAAAGACTAGAACAGCCTTACCCGCCCCTTCATAAGCGCCGCCTTCGGGCGGTTTTTTTGTGCCTGCTCCCCACCTCACATCCAATTCTGAAATTTAAATCATCAGTTTTAATTGACAGCTGTAGTTTATATCGATAATACTATCTCCGTCCTATGACGTCATCGAGGCAGGAAGCCCACGAAGTAGCTGCCGGCGGCATACGAAACACCGGATGAGATGACAGCAATATCAATCGCAGCAGGTTCAACGTTCGGCTGCCCGGCCTTAAGGGAAGGAAATGAGTATGGATAAAGCATATGAAGACTATTTTGAAAGCCTCTCTGAAGGTGAGGAGGCGCTGAGTTTCAGCGAGTTTACCGCGGCGCTTTCAGGTAAGCCGGCAGACTGCGCCTCTCCTGAAATGTAATGGAAATCCTGCGCGCTTCGTGGTGGTGAATTGCAGGGTGAAAAAGCTCAATCGTGAAGATCAGCGTCACGACACCACCGACGAAGCGCGTCGAAGTAGTGAAAATAAAAAATCAGGGTTTGCAATGCGGTGAATGCGGCTATGCGCACGCGACACAGTTAAAAAAGTAAACATGGCGGTTATTCACACATTGTGGGGAAAAAGTTGTCGGCGGTAGTTGTTAACTGGCTGCCGTCACCGGGAGGCACCCGGCGCCGCATTGCAAAACCACATCCTAATACTGAGTTAACTGGAGATAACTATGAAGGATTTTGCCCGAGTACCTACCGGGAACCAGGCGACCCGCCTGAACTGGTTCGAGGTGAGACTACGCCAGCTGTGTTACTTGCTGGCGCAGAAAGGAAACCCTGAGGCTGAGGCATGAATACCCTGTTTGCCCTTGTCATCAGCGTTTGTGCTCTCACTGGTGAATGCTCTGATGTTCTGATCGGTGTTTATCCATCAGAGGCCAGTTGCAACAGCAACGCCGATGAACAAAAAGTACAGGGCCAGTGCCTCCCCTACCGAAATGCACAAAACATGGCTGACGACCAACAGCCTGCAGTGAGTTTTTGAATCGAGTTTTGACCAATGGCCGTTACGGCCGGAGAAGTGATTATGGAATTTGGAATGAAACGCGTTCTGGCATCTGTCCAGGCCGCCGCCACTTTGAATAAGCTCTATGACGGCTCGCCCGTTTCACTGACGGCCATCAGTAAAGAGTCAAAGCTGTCTACTTCATACCTTGAGCAGATCTTCAAAAAGCTGCGGGCGGGTAACCTGGTAATTTCACAGCGTGGCCCAGGTGGTGGTTATAGCCCCCGCGGCGATGACATCACCGTTACAGAAGTGATCACTGCGGTATCTAAACTGCCAGCCCATAAAACTTTTGAGCCTATCCTGCGAGCGCTTGACGACGTTCGCGTATCACAGCTGCTGCGGGGCGATTCGCCAGCCCCATAAAGCACAAAACCCGCGCAAGGCGGGTTAAGTACCCGGTCAGCCGACCAAAGCTTTCCGGAATCGAGTTTTGACCAATGACCACCACCAGGGCGGCTGCCATCAGCTGCCGGGTATCTTACAATCCAAAGGAGCCCAAACGCAATGAACAACTACCCGTATCTCATTAAAGCGAAGGCAAAAGCAAACGAAGCGAAAAGTCTCTTCTGCTGGTTCTCTGCTAAATCCGATTCTCGCGCCGAGCGCAAAATCCTGGACATCCTGGAAGACGCTGAAATTAACGTTGGCCGCGGCGCCAGCCATCAGCTGCCGATCCGCACCAACTGGCTCATCGTTGATGACTTACCGGAAGAAGGTGTACTGGATGACACCTGGTGCGATCGCTACGAGCTTGGTGGTGAAGACGGGCTGACATGGCAAAAAATCGTTGCGCCAGCGGCTGCTGAACCACAGCCCTCCAGTAAACCAGAAAACGATATCTCTCCTGCAAATAGCGATGAAGAGGACTATTCGAACAATGAAGAAGCACTCTTCAACCTGGCGGAAATGTCATTCCGCACGCAGCTGCTTGCCCAGTATATGGCCGACGAGCGCCACGTGTATCACATTAGCATTCCTCATCGTAACCGCCTTTCAGCGATGGAAATGGATACGGATAATCACGGTGTGCAGAATCTGCTGCTGACGGCAGAAAATATTCCGGAGCTTAAAAAATATGATATGCCTGGCCTGTGGAAATTTACCAGTGCATTTAAGAGCGTATTTCCTGTGGGGAAACGCCATGAGCTCGGCAAGCAAATTCAGTTCGCCAAATTGTGGCTTGAAACGTCGCACATTGACCGCGGGATCCTTACAAAGGAATGGGCTGCTGGAAACTATATCACCTCAATAAACAAAACCGATGCCGGCGCCAATGCTGGCGGCGGTAACAAAACTGACCGCAATCCGGATTATCAGCATTCGCTGGATACTCTGGATATAGAGATCGCTCTTGCAACGATGCCTATGGATTTTGACATCTATAATTTTCCGGCATCAGTCCACCGCCGCGCGAAGGAAATAGTACAGAAGAAAGAAAGTCCATTTAAAGAATGGTCTGCAGCATTACGGAGCACACCAGGCATCCTTGATTATTCCCGTGCAGCGATTTTTGCACTGATCAGGGAAGCATCCAGTGGAATAACTCCTTTTCCAGATCGGTTGCGTGGCTACATCAACGCGAATCTGACTGAACATAAGCATGATACCCCGAGCGCTGAGACGCTTACCAAGGCGGGACATATTCCATCTGCTGCAGTCACTCTGGATGCAACAAACCAAGTAATCGCCGGAGAGGATAGCAGCGCAAAACTGGAAACACTCTCCTCCGACATTAAAGCAGTTGGTGCCGAACTGGTAAAAGAGGCTCAAAAGCAACGTCCGGACGCTAATCAGGTTCTGGCCGCCGAGCGCGGCGAATATGTTGAAGGGGTTAGCGACCCTACGGATCCGAAGTGGGTAACCGAAGACCTTACCAAGACCAGGCAGCCTGAAGTTTCAAAAATTGGGGACGGAGTATTTTCCATTGAAGGTCTTGTTGACGTTACGGGCAAGGTTAACCAAAAAGAAAAAACAGATGAAGTTGTTCATCAAACGGATTCTGTAGATATTGAATCCGGTCATCATAATAAGGAGGAAGATCAGCCAATTGATTATGTTCACGTTATGGTTGATCTGGAAACCATGGGTAAAAAACATAACGCCCCTATCGTCGCTATTGGTGCGGTTGTTTTTGACCCGGCAACCGGCTCTATTGGAGAAAGTTTCTATAAAGTCGTATGCCTTGAATCCTCCGTGAACTGGGGCGCCGTAATCGATCCATCTACTGTTATCTGGTGGCTTAAGCAGTCCTCCGAAGCACGCTCTGCGATCGTAAATGATGATGCTATCCCGTTGCAGGATGCATTACTCCAGTTCAGAGAATTTGTTTCTGATAATGTCGCTGGTGGGAGCAAAAAGGCGCAGGTATGGGGTAACGGTGCGTCATTCGACAACTCTATTCTGCGTTCTTCTTACGATTGCATTGCTGAAGATTATCCGTGGGAATACTGGAACGATCGGGACGTACGAACAATGGTAGAGCTCGGCCAGGCCATTAGCTTCGACCCCAAAACAACGATCCCGTTTGAAGGGTCTCGTCACAATGCCCTCGCTGATGCTATTCATCAGGCCCGCTATGTATCAGCGGTCTGGCAGCGAATAATTGCCGGCAATCAGGTGCTGCAAAAATTGATGCAAAACTGATTTTGTATTTTCAGATACTGGCCCAGCAATGGGCCATGATGAGGTAAAACATATGCTCCAGATGTTAACCCTTGAAGAGTGGGCAAACGAGAAATACAGAAGCAATCCTCCAAGTGTTTCCACTCTCAGGAATTATGCTAAACAGAATATGTTTTCTCCCCCAGCCAAAAAAGAAGGTCGATTCTGGCGCGTCAGGGAGGATGCTGAGTTGGTCGGTACATTGACCACTCCTGTAGTAAAGAAAAGCGACCCTGTTCTTTTGCAGAGGATTTTGAACGATGGCTGCCAGACCACGTAAAAATAATATATCTATTCCAAATTTATACCCGCTCTTCAGCAGAAAGGTTAATAAAGTATACTGGCGTTATAAGCACCCGATAACTGGTAAGTTTCATAGTCTAGGAACAGACGAAGCAGAGGCCACGGCAATAGCTATTGAAGCAAATAAAAGACTGGCGGAACAACAAACCCGCCAGATAATGGCAATCACTGACAGAATTTCCACCAGCTCAGGAAAATCAATATCAACTAACACCTGGCTTGAACGTTACTGGAAGATTCAGCAGGAAAGATTGAAGTCCGGAGATATTAAAGAAAACACTATCAAACAAAAAGCAAAACCAGTATCTCTGCTTAAGGAACGGGTAGGAATGAAATTAATATCCGCTGTCAATGTTCGAGATGTTGCGCAAATTCTTGATGAATATTTAGCGGAGGGACAACCCAGAATGGCTCAGGTCATTCGCTCTGTCCTAATAGATGTTTTTAAAGAAGCTCAGCATGCGGGAGAAGTACCTCCTGGTTATAACCCTGCACTAGCAACTAAACAACCTCGTAGAAAGATCACTCGCCAGCGCCTCACTCTTGAGGAATGGCAAAAGATTTTTGATATAGCCGATGAAAATCACAAATACATGGGGAACGCCATGCTTTTAGCCATAGTAACAGGACAGCGACTAGGTGATATATCCCGTATGAAATTCTCGGACATCTGGGACGATCATCTACACGTTGAGCAAGAGAAAACCGGAAGCAAAATCGCTATACCATTAGCTCTGCGTTGCAACGCAATCAACTGGAGCCTCCGAGATGTAATCAGTCGTTGCCGGGATTATGCAGTAAGCCCTTATTTGGTTCATTTCTTTAGAACCACCTCACAGGCTGAGCGAGGAGCACAGGTGAAACCCAGAACACTGACCATGAATTTCAGCAAGGCAAGAGACAGTGCAGATATTGACTGGGGACAAGGTACACCGGCAACTTTCCATGAACAAAGATCCCTTTCCGAGCGGTTATATAAAGCCCAGGGTATAAACACGAAAGATTTACTTGGACATAAAACTCAACAACAAACGGATAGGTACCATGATGATCGAGGGAAGGGGTGGACAACGGTGGCCTTATGAGGTTTTTCGGGAGGGGTTTTGATAACTTGTTTTGATAAAATTTTGATAACCGTTCGAAAACTAATAATAAAAACGGGAACCACCAGGTTCCCGTTCTGACATAATCTGGGGGCCAGATTACATGTTCGCGATAATCGCGTCGCCAAACTCGCTACATTTCAGCAGTTTAGCGCCTTCCATCAGACGTTCGAAGTCATAGGTCACGGTCTTGGCGGCGATAGCGCCTTCCATGCCTTTGACGATCAGGTCTGCGGCTTCGAACCACTGCATGTGGCGCAGCATCATTTCTGCGGACAGGATGATGGAGCCCGGGTTCACTTTGTCCTGGCCGGCATACTTCGGCGCAGTACCGTGAGTCGCTTCGAACAGCGCGCACTCGTCACCGATGTTGGCGCCCGGGGCGATACCGATACCGCCAACCTGCGCTGCCAGGGCGTCAGAGATGTAGTCGCCGTTCAGGTTCATACAGGCGATAACGTCGTATTCCGCCGGACGCAGCAGGATCTGCTGCAGGAAGGCATCGGCGATCACGTCTTTTACTACGATCTCTTTGCCGGTGTTCGGGTTCTTGATTTTCACCCACGGGCCGCCGTCGATCAGCTCGCCGCCGAACTCTTCGCGAGCCAGCTGGTAGCCCCAGTCTTTGAACGCGCCTTCGGTGAACTTCATGATGTTGCCTTTGTGCACCAGGGTGAGGGAATCACGATCGTTGGTGATCGCGTATTCAATCGCGGCGCGAACCAGGCGTTTGGTGCCTTCTTCAGAGCACGGCTTGATGCCGATACCGCAATGTTCCGGGAAGCGAATTTTCTTCACGCCCATCTCATCGCGCAGGAATTTGATGACTTTGTCTGCTTCAGCAGAGTCGGCTTTCCACTCGATACCGGCATAGATATCTTCTGAGTTTTCACGGAAGATAACCATATCGGTCAGTTCAGGGTGCTTAACCGGGCTCGGGGTGCCCTGGTAGTAACGTACCGGACGCAGGCAGACGTAGAGGTCCAGTTCCTGGCGCAGCGCCACGTTCAGAGAACGGATGCCGCCGCCGACTGGGGTGGTCAGAGGACCTTTGATAGCAACGCGGTAGTCACGAATCAGATCGAGGGTTTCAGCTGGCAGCCAGACATCCTGGCCATAGACTTGGGTCGATTTTTCACCGGTGTAAACTTCCATCCAGGAAATTTTACGCTCGCCCTTATAGGCTTTCTCAACGGCGGCATCAACCACTTTCAGCATCGCTGGGGTAACGTCAACGCCGATACCGTCGCCTTCAATGAACGGGATAATCGGATTGTGAGGGACGTTCAGTTTGCCGTTTTGCAGGGTGATTTTTTGACCTTCCGCCGGAACTACTACTTTGCTTTCCATTAACCTCTCCTTCGAGCGCTTCTGGTTCTGCTCTTCCCTCTTCACGCGAGCCTGGTGTTGGCTGAGTCGGCCAGCTCCAGCGTACCGGGTTTTCCCGCTAAGCGGAGCTATCGCGTCCGTGTCGCCTTCCTGCCTGTAGTGCGAATCGGTTTGAGCAATTTTTTGTTAATAATTTGTAATGAGCATGTCAATACTACCTGAATGTTTGCGTCCATGAAAGGCATTCGTAATTAGGCTATAATGCGGCAATTGATAGAGCCTGAAAATACCATGCAGAAAACTTCATTTAGAAAACATCGCGTTGAGCGATTCAGCACACAACAAGTCACCAGACAACGTAAAGAACACCAGCCAAAAACTGTGATCTTGTTCAATAAACCCTATGATGTGTTGCCGCAATTTACCGACGAGGCCGGGCGCAGCACGCTGAAAGATTTTATCCCCGTGGCGGGCGTCTACGCTGCCGGTCGTCTTGACCGCGACAGCGAAGGCCTGCTGGTGCTGACCAACGACGGCGCGCTGCAGGCGAAGCTGACCCAGCCGGGTAAACGCACCGGCAAGATTTACTACGTCCAGGTGGAGGGAGAACCCACGCCCGAGGCGCTGGCTGCGCTACGCGATGGCGTCACCCTCAACGATGGCCCCACCCTGCCCGCCGGCGTCGAACTTGTCGACGAGCCCGGGTGGTTGTGGCCGCGCAACCCGCCTATTCGCGAGCGCAAATCGATCCCCACCCGCTGGCTGAAAATCACCCTCTATGAGGGACGTAACCGCCAGGTGCGGCGGATGACCGCCCACGTCGGCTTTCCCACCCTGCGCCTGATCCGCTACGCCATGGGCGGCTATACGCTGGACGGGCTGGCCAACGGCGAATGGCGCAAAGCCGAATAACTAACAAGGAAAAGCGATGTTTAAACCTCATGTCACCGTTGCCTGCGTGGTTCACGCCGAGGATAAATTTCTCATTGTCGAAGAGACCATTAACGGCAAGGCGCTGTGGAACCAGCCGGCGGGCCATCTGGAAGCCAATGAGACGCTGCTGCAGGCCGCCGAACGCGAACTGTGGGAAGAGACCGGCATTCGCGCCACGCCGCAGCACGTCATCCGCATGCACCAGTGGGTCGCTCCCGATAACACGCCGTTTCTGCGCTTCCTGTTCGCCATCGAACTTAGCGATCTGTGCGCCACCGAACCGCATGACAGCGATATCGATCGCTGCCTGTGGCTCAGTGCTGAGGAAATTCTTAACGCGCCGAACCTGCGCTCGCCGCTGGTTGCCGAAAGCATTCGCTGCTACCTGCAGGACCCGCGCCAGCCGCTGTCGCTGATTGGCGCATTTAACTGGCCGTTCACAGGGGGTGAATGAACGGTGAGCGCGTGCTAGAATACGCCGCCTCGAAGTTCAATGTAGCGAGTATTTCCATGTCAGAAAGCCAGAAAAAAGTGATCGTCGGCATGTCCGGCGGCGTCGACTCCTCGGTCTCCGCGTACCTGCTGCTGCAGCAAGGGTATAAGGTGGAAGGCCTGTTCATGAAGAACTGGGAGGAAGACGACGGCGAGGAATACTGCACCGCCGCCGCCGACCTTGCCGATGCGCAAGCGGTCTGCGATAAGCTGGGCATTGAACTGCACACCGTTAACTTTGCCGCCGAATATTGGGACAACGTCTTTGAGCTCTTCCTGGAAGAGTACAAAGCCGGCCGCACGCCGAACCCGGATATTCTGTGCAATAAAGAGATCAAGTTTAAAGCCTTCCTCGAGTTTGCCGCCGAAGACCTCGGCGCCGACTACATCGCCACCGGGCACTATGTGCGCCGCGCCGATGTCGACGGCAAAAGCCAGCTGCTGCGCGGCCTCGACGGTAACAAAGATCAGAGCTACTTCCTCTATACCCTTAGCCACGAGCAGATTGCCCAGAGCCTGTTCCCGGTGGGTGAGCTGGAAAAACCGCAGGTGCGTAAGATCGCCGAAGAGCTGGATCTGATCACCGCGAAGAAAAAAGATTCCACCGGCATCTGCTTTATCGGCGAGCGTAAATTCCGCGATTTCCTTGGCCGCTATCTGCCGGCGCAGCCGGGCAAAATCCTCACCGTCGACGGCGAGGAGATCGGTACCCATCAGGGGCTGATGTACCATACGCTGGGCCAGCGTAAAGGGCTGGGCATCGGCGGCACCAAAGAGGGTAGCGAAGATCCGTGGTACGTGGTGGATAAAGACGTTGAGAACAATATTCTTGTCGTCGCCCAGGGCCATGACCACCCGCGCCTGATGTCCGTCGGCCTGATTGCCCAACAGCTGCACTGGGTTGACCGTGAACCGCTGCGGGGCACCCTGCGCTGCACGGTGAAAACCCGCTATCGCCAGACCGATATCCCCTGCACCGTCACCGCGCTGGATGAAGACCGTATCGAAGTCCGCTTCGATGAGCCGGTCGCGGCGGTCACCCCGGGCCAGTCCGCGGTGTTCTATTTAGGTGAAGTATGCCTCGGCGGCGGTATTATTGAACAGCGACTGCCTCTGCAGTCCTGAACGCGCGTTATTTCCGTCGGGACGAACCGCCCCGACGGCTGACAAGGAGTATGTGTGGCGAAGAATTACTATGACATCACGCTGGCGCTGGCTGGCGTTTGCCAGGCGGCACGACTGGTTCAGCAACTGGCGCATCAGGGACATTGCGACAGCGATGCCCTGCATGTGTCGCTGAACAGCATCATCGACCTCGATCCCGAGTCGACGCTGGCGGTGTTCGGTGGCAGTGAAGCCAATCTTCGCCTCGGCCTTGAAACGCTGCTCGGGGTGCTCAATACCAGCAGCCGTCAGGGCCTCAATGCTGAACTGACGCGCTATACCCTGAGCCTGATGGTGCTGGAGCGCAAGCTCGCCGCCAGTAAAGGGGCGATGGACACGCTCGGCAACCGCATCGCTGGCCTGCACCGTCAACTGGAACATTTTGACCTGCAGTCCGAAACGCTGCTCAGCGCCATGGCAGGCATCTATGTTGACGTGATAAGCCCGCTGGGGCCGCGTATTCAGGTGACCGGCTCCCCTGCCGTGCTGCAAAGCCCGCAGGTGCAGGCGAAAGTTCGCTCAGCGCTGCTGGCGGGTATTCGCGCCGCGGTGCTCTGGCATCAGGTGGGCGGCGGACGTCTGCAGCTAATGTTTTCCCGTAATCGTCTGGTTAACCAGGCAAAGCAAATTCTTGCTCATTTAACCCCGGAGTTGTGATCTATGGAATTATCCTCACTGACCGCCGTTTCCCCTGTAGACGGCCGCTACGGCGATAAAGTCAGCGCGCTGCGCGGTATCTTCAGCGAATTCGGTTTGCTGAAATTCCGCGTTCAGGTGGAAGTACGTTGGCTGCAAAAACTGGCCGCCCACGCAGCGATCAAGGAAGTTCCTGCTTTTGCTGCCGACGCAAACGGTTTCCTTGACAAAATCGTCGCCGATTTCAGCGTCGAAGACGCTGAGCGCATCAAAACCATCGAGCGCACCACCAACCACGACGTGAAAGCGGTAGAGTATTTTCTGAAAGAGAAAGTCGCTGACGTCGCCGAGCTGCACGCGGTATCAGAGTTTATTCACTTCGCCTGTACGTCTGAAGACATCAATAACCTCTCCCACGCGCTGATGCTGAAAACCGCCCGCGACGAAGTGGTTCTGCCTTACTGGCGCAAGCTGATTGACGCGGTAAAAGATCTGGCAACCCAGTACCGCGATGTGCCGCTGCTCTCCCGTACCCACGGTCAGCCGGCAACGCCGTCCACCATGGGTAAAGAGATGGCGAACGTCGCCTACCGTATGGAGCGCCAGTACCGTCAGCTGAACCAGGTGGAAATCCTCGGTAAAATCAACGGCGCGGTGGGTAACTACAACGCCCACATCGCCGCCTACCCGGAAGTCGACTGGCATCAGTTCAGCGAAGAGTTCGTCACCTCGCTGGGCATTCAGTGGAACCCGTACACCACCCAGATCGAGCCGCATGACTACATCGCTGAGCTGTTTGACTGCATCGCGCGCTTCAACACCATTCTGATCGATTTCGATCGCGATGTGTGGGGCTACATCGCGCTCAACCACTTCAAACAGAAGACCATCGCCGGGGAAATCGGCTCCTCCACCATGCCGCACAAGGTGAACCCGATTGACTTCGAAAACTCCGAAGGCAACCTCGGCCTGGCCAATGCGGTCATGCAGCACCTGGCCAGCAAACTGCCGGTTTCCCGCTGGCAGCGCGACCTGACCGACTCCACCGTCCTGCGTAACCTCGGCGTGGGCATCGGCTATGCGCTGATCGCCTATCAGTCCACCCTCAAAGGGATCAGCAAGCTGGAGCTGAACCAGGATCGCCTGCTGGACGAACTGGATCACAACTGGGAAGTACTGGCTGAGCCGATCCAGACCGTGATGCGCCGTTACGGTATCGAAAAACCGTACGAGAAGCTGAAAGAGCTGACCCGCGGCAAACGCGTTGACGCGGAAGGGATGAAGCAGTTTATTGACAGCCTCGCCCTGCCGGAAGACGAAAAAGTGCGCCTCAAAGCGATGACTCCGGCCAACTATATTGGTCGGGCAACCACCATGGTTGACGAGCTGAAATAATCGCCCTGCCCCTCTTTCCGCCGGAAAGAGGGGCGTTTTGTCGCCGGAAAGCAATCAGATCCAGACGTCGTTCACCGCCGTCCGCTCGCCGCCCTCATGGCCGGTATTCAGTACGCCGCGCGGCTCAATCAGCATGAGCTTCGCTTCCGTCTCCGCCGAGGTCTTATGTTCCACCCCGCGCGGCACGACGATCATCTCCCCGGCCTTCACCAGCACATGTCCGTCGCGGAAGTCCACGCGTAATACCCCCTCCACCACCATCAATGTCTCATCGGTTTCCGGGTGGCTGTGCCAGATAAAATCGCCGGCGATGCGCACGATCTTGAACTGATAGTCGTTCATCTCAGCCACCACTTTGGGCTGCCATTGTTCGCTGAACAGGGAAAATTTCTGTGCAAGATTAACGAGTTGATACATGGGCTGTCTCCTTGTGATAAAGGCAGTCAGCATAGTTCGCCTCGCCGCGGTCACGCTTGAACGATTGTGCAACCTGAACCGCGCTAGCCGCGGATCGCCCGCAGCCAGCGGCCCGGAGAGAGACCAAAGCGGCTGATAAACTGGCGCGTCATGTGGCTCTGATCGGCAAAGCCCGCGTCGGCGGCAATATCCACCAGACGATCCCCGGCGCGCATCCGCTGGCGGCAAAAATCGAGCCGGCGCATCATGACGTAACGCCACGGGCTGGTGCCGTACAGCGTTCTGAAATCACGACTCAGGCTCCAGCGGTCCCGGCCGCTCACCTGCGATAAAGTGTCGAGGGTCATATCCTGCATAAAACAGGCATGGATATACTCCCGGGCCCTCTCCGCCGCCTGATAGTCAAATGCCTGGCGACGGGAACGCTGCCCGCCGACCACAGCCAGGGTCTGCGCCAGGTCGTACAGAGCATCCTCTTCCTCCAGCGGCTCGAAGGTGTCCGTGACCGCTTTTAACAACGGCTGCGCGGCGCAACGCAGGCGCGGATCCGCCGACAGGCCGCCGGGGATAAACGGCAATGGCCTGCCGCCGAGTATCTTCTGGATCAGCGCCGGTTCGATATAGACCATGCGGTAGTGAAACCCCGCCTCGGTGCCCGCCTCGCCGTCGTGTATTTCGTCCGGGTGAAGCACCATCGTTCCGCCGGGCAGGCTGTGCTGGAGTCCGCCGCGATAGTGAAAGCTCTGCACGCCGGCGATCGTCTGGCCGATAGCATAGGTATCATGCCGGTGGGGCTCATAGCCGTGGCCGCCGAAGAAGGCTTCGATGCGTTCCGTCTGACTGGGCGACTGCGCCAGCCTGACCCAGTCCGCACTTTTCTGCTGAGACATAATGGATAACCTGCGGCGTCATTGAGGGGTGATCCCAGCACTATTACACAAAAAATTAACATCACCAACCCGCGCACTGCCCGCGCTCTGCCGCTGGGCGTTTGCTGAAATTACGCATAGAATGAAGGAGTTCCATGCATTATGCGCAAAGGGCATCGCCGAAGGCTGACCTGCCTGGCGGTGTTATGCGCCGTTGGTATAAAAAGCTTTATTTAACAGCTGTTTATATTTTGCGTATATAATGAGCGTCAGATTACTATCAACACAGGAAGGGAGAACAGTCATGCGCGTACTCGTGGTTGAGGATAACGCCCTGCTGCGTCACCACCTCAAAGTTCAGCTGCAGGAGCTGGGCCATCAGGTCGATGCGGCGGAAGATGCCAGGGAAGCGGACTACTATCTGGGCGAACATCTCCCGGATATCGCCATCGTCGACCTCGGCCTGCCGGATGAAGACGGACTATCGCTGATCCGCCGCTGGCGCAGCCACGATGTGTCGCTGCCGGTGCTGGTGCTGACCGCCCGCGAAGGGTGGCAGGATAAAGTGGAAGTGCTGAGCGCCGGGGCGGATGATTACGTCACCAAGCCTTTCCATATTGAAGAGGTTGCCGCCCGCATGCAGGCGCTGCTGCGCCGCAACAGCGGCCTGGCCTCACAGGTGATCTCCCTGCCGCCGTTCCAGGTCGACCTCTCCCGGCGCGAGCTGTCAGTCAACGATCAGCCGATCAAGCTGACCGCCTTTGAGTACACCATTATGGAAACCCTGATCCGCAACCGCGGCAAAGTGGTCAGCAAAGATTCCCTGATGCTCCAGCTTTACCCGGATGCCGAACTGCGTGAGAGCCATACCATCGACGTACTGATGGGCCGGCTGCGCAAGAAAATTCAGGCTGAATACCCGCAGGACGTCATCACCACGGTGCGCGGCCAGGGCTATCTGTTCGAACTGCGCTGATGAAGGGACTGTTGCGGCATATCTTCCCCCTGTCATTACGGGTTCGCTTCCTGCTGGCGACCGCCGGGGTCGTACTGGTGCTCTCCCTGGCCTATGGCATGGTGGCGCTGGTGGGCTACAGTGTCAGCTTCGATAAAACCACCTTCCGCCTGCTGCGCGGCGAGAGCAATCTCTTTTATATGCTGGCGAAATGGGAGAACGGCGCTATTGACGTCGATATCCCGGAAAACCTGAATATGGAAAGCCCGACGGTGACCCTTATCTACGATGAGAGGGGTAAACTGCTGTGGGCGCAGCGCGATGTCCCCTGGCTGGCGAAACGCATTCAACCGGAATGGCTGAAGCGCAATGGTTTCCATGAGATCGAAGCCGATGTCGACAGCAGCAGCATGCTGCTGCGCAACAACCACGAGATTCAGGAACAGCTGGACGCCATCCGCGAGCAGGGCGATGATTCGGAGATGACCCACTCGGTGGCTATCAACCTCTACCCGGCCACCAGCAAAATGCCCCAGCTCAGCATTGTGGTGGTCGATACCATTCCGGTGGAGCTCAAGCGCAGCTATATGGTGTGGAGCTGGTTTATCTACGTGCTGGCCGCCAACCTGCTGCTGGTGATCCCCCTGCTGTGGGTCGCCGCATGGTGGAGCCTGCGGCCTATCGAGTCGCTGGCGAAAGAGGTACGTGAGCTGGAGGAGCACCACCGCGAAAAGCTCAATCCCAACACCACCCGCGAGCTGACCCGGCTGGTCAGCAACCTTAACCGGCTGGTTCGCAGCGAGCGTGAACGCTATGACAAATACCGCACCACCCTCACCGATCTCACCCACAGCCTGAAAACGCCGCTGGCGGTGATGCAGAGCACCCTGCGCTCGCTGCGCGGCGAGAAGATTAGCGTCGACGAGGCGGAGCCGGTGATGCTGGAGCAGATAAGCCGCATCTCGCAGCAGATTGGTTACTATCTGCATCGCGCCAGCATGCGCAGCGGCGGTACCCTGCTGAGCCGGGAACTGCACCCGATCGCCCCCCTGCTCGACAGCCTGACCTCCGCCCTCAACAAGGTCTATCAGCGTAAAGGGGTCAATATCTCGCTCGACATCTCGCCGGAGATCACTTTTGTCGGCGAGCAGAACGATTTTATGGAAGTGATGGGTAACGTTCTCGATAACGCCTGTAAGTACTGTCTGGAGTTCGTGGAGGTTTCCGTGCGCCAAACCACCGACAGCCATCTGCATATTCTGGTGGAAGACGATGGCCCGGGGATCCCGCAGAGCCAGCGCCGCGCCGTCTTCGACCGCGGCCAGCGGGCAGATACGCTGCGCCCCGGCCAGGGTGTGGGGCTCTCCGTCGCCCGCGAAATCGTCGAGCAATATGACGGGGAGATTATCGCCAGCGAAAGCCTGCTCGGCGGCGCCTGCATGGAGGTGGTGTTTGGCCGCCAGCTGATGGAAGATAAACAGGGTTAATCATTGAGTTTTTTAACGGCGCCTGCATCGCCGGGGCGCCGCATCCGTTATAATCCCTGTCAGACACCTGCAGTGGAATATCAATATGGATTATCAATTAACGCTTAACTGGCCCGACTTTATCGAACGCTACTGGCAAAAACGGCCGGTGGTACTGAAGCGCGGCTTCGCCAATTTTATCGACCCCCTAAGCCCGGACGAACTGGCTGGACTGGCCATGGAGAGCGAGGTCGATAGCCGCCTTGTCAGCCATCAGGATGGAAAATGGCAGGTCAGTCACGGTCCCTTCGAAAGCTACGATCACCTGAGTGAAAACAACTGGTCCCTGCTGGTGCAGGCGGTTAACCACTGGCATGAACCCTCAGCGGCGCTGATGCATCCGTTCCGCGCTCTGCCGGACTGGCGTATCGACGATCTGATGATCTCCTTCTCGGTACCCGGGGGCGGCGTCGGTCCGCATCTGGATCAGTATGATGTGTTTATCATTCAGGGCACCGGCCGTCGGCGCTGGCGCGTCGGGGAAAAGGTGCCGATGAAACAGCACTGCCCGCATCCGGACCTGCTGCAGGTTGACCCCTTTGAGGCGATCATCGATGAAGAGATGGAGCCGGGGGATATTCTCTATATTCCGCCAGGATTCCCGCATGAGGGGTACTCACTGGAAAATTCGCTCAACTATTCGGTCGGCTATCGCGCGCCGAATGCCCGCGAGCTGTTCAGCGGCTTTGCCGACTACGTTCTCCAGCGCGAACTGGGCAGCCAGCGCTACGCCGATCCGGACGTGCCGTCCCGCGACCATCCGGCGGATATTTTACCCGTCGAACTCGACCGCCTGCGCGAGATGATGCTGGGGCTGATTAATCAACCAGAGCACTTTAAACAGTGGTTTGGCGAGTTTATCACCCAGTCGCGTCATGAGCTCGACGTCGCACCGCCGGAGCCGCCGTATCAGCCAGATGAAATTTACGATGCTCTGCAGCAGGGCGACACGCTGGAACGCCTGGGCGGCCTGCGGGTGCTGCGCATTGACGGCGAGGTGTTCGTCAATGGCGAGAAGATCAACTCCCCGCACCGCCCGGCGCTGGACGCCTTAGCCACCCATCTGACGCTGCGCGCCGACCATTTTGGCGATGCGCTGGAGGATCCGTCATTTCTCGCCATGCTGGCAGCGCTGGTCAACAGCGGCTACTGGTTCTTTGGCGACTGAGCCATCATCCTGCCCGGCGGCGCTGCGCTTGCCGGGCCTACAAACAGCACGATTTCCGTAGCTCCTGTATCGGTTTGCAACGGTTTCGACCCGGGAAAAACGTTTGTTCTGTGTTATTTCCGAGCAGATTGCGCTCCCAATATGTATTCTGCGTTATGTTACTCATGAAGTAGGGAGCGCACAGGGGGCGGCCAGTCGCCGCCGCCCCCTGTACCCCCGGGCTCCGGCCAGCAAAATCGCCACTTCGTGGTGCCTTCGACTTATCCCTGCAGGCTTCGGGTCGGGCCGAGGCAGCGTCCGTGCAAAACACGGCCCTCAGCCCGCATCCATGCGGGCTGCCCCTGCCTTCCGGGAACGTCTCAGCGATTTTGAGGCCGCCAACACCGGCAGTTTCAGTCGCGCAAGTGGGTAAATTAGCATCAGATCGCACGAGTCGTAGGCCGGATAAGGCGTTAGCCGCCATCCGGCATCTTGTGCGACAAGCAGAATGAGCGGCCTGGTTGCGAAGGCTATTTCCCTTTTCGTGTTGCCGTCAGCTCGGCGATACGCACGATCACCTGCACCGCCTTCTCCATCCCTTCCAGGGTGACAAACTCATGTTTGCCGTGATAGTTGTAGCCGCCGGTAAACAGGTTCGGGCACGGCAGTCCCATAAACGAGAGCTGCGCGCCGTCGGTGCCGCCGCGGATCGGCTTCATCTGCGGTTCAATATCGCAGTCCACCATCGCCTGGCGGGCAATATCGACCACGTGCGGATGGGCGATCACCTGCTCATGCATATTGTAATAACTATCCTCGATCACCAGCTCGATATAGCAGTCCGGGTGCAGCCCCTTGCCGACCTTTTTGGCGATCTCCATCATCTTGCGTTTACGCGCCTCAAAGTGCTTGCGGTCAAAATCGCGGATGATGTAGTGCATCTCGGCCCGATCCACGCTGCCTTTGATGCTGGTGAGGTGATAAAAGCCTTCATAACCTTCGGTGGTCTCCGGCGCCTCGTCGGCTGGCACTTCAGCATGAATGCGCGCGGCCAGCGACAGCGCGTTGACCATCACCCCTTTTGCGGTGCCGGGATGCACGTTATTGCCGACAATCTTAATGGTCACCGAGGCGGCGTTGAAGTTTTCAAACTCCAGTTCCCCCACGCCACCGCCGTCGACGGTATAGGCCCAGCGGGCATCAAAGGCCTCGACATCGAAATGCTTCGCCCCTTTTCCGACCTCTTCATCGGGGGTGAAGGCCACGCGGATATCGCCATGAGGGATGTTTTTCGCCTGCAGGGTCGCCAGCGCGGTCATGATCTCGGCGATGCCGGCCTTGTCGTCCGCCCCCAGCAGCGTTTTCCCGTCGGTGGTGATCAGCGTCTGCCCCAAAAGCTGATGCAGAACCGGGAACATCACCGGGGAGAGCACCTCATCGCCGATGCCCAGCGCGATATCGCCGCCGCGATAGTTTTCGACAATCTGCGGATTAACGTTTTTACCGCTGAAATCCGGGGAAGTATCGACGTGAGAGATAAAGCCGATGGCCGGGATATCGCCCTCCACGTTGGCGGGCAGGGTTCCCATTACCGTCCCTTTTTCACTCAGCGTTACCTTGATCAGTCCCATTTCTTCCAGCTGCGCCTGCAACAGGCGTAACAGCTTCCACTGCCCTTCCGTGCTGGGGACCTGACGAACGCCAGGCTTCGACTGCGTGTCCAAAGAAACGTACTGCAAAAAACGCTCAAGCAATTTATCCATGTAGCCACCCTCTTCTTTTGTGACAACATTATTCATAAGCCAGAAAAGACAAATATTGCGTCAGGTCATTCTTAGCCCGTAAAGCGAAATTTAATAACGGAACCGACGTTATGGTGTAAAGGTAGACTATGCAGGCGTATCAAGGATTGGCGATTACCCTCGTTTGCCGTAGAATGCTGGCCCTTATTAAAAACGTGCAACCCCAAAGGTGGTTAATCACAAACCCCGCAGCGGTCGGAAGTTTCCGTTGCGTCTACATGGGACAGAGTCAAAAATTGAATATACAACCGCGTTCGCGTTCGCCGCTGGTGCAACTGGCGGGAATTCGCAAGAGCTTTGATGGTAAAACGGTCATCGATAACCTTAACCTGACCATCAACAATGGTGAGTTTCTCACCCTGCTTGGCCCCTCTGGCTGCGGTAAAACCACCGTTCTGCGCCTTATCGCCGGCCTGGAAAACGTCGACAGCGGACGGATCCATCTCGAAGATCACGATATCACCCATGTCCCGGCGGAAAACCGCCACGTCAATACCGTCTTTCAAAGCTACGCCCTGTTTCCGCATATGACGGTATTCGAGAACGTCGCCTTTGGCCTGCGGATGCAGAAAACCCCGGCGGCGGAAATCACCCCGCGGGTTCTGGATGCCTTAAAGATGGTACAGCTGGAAGACTTTGCCCAGCGCAAACCGCACCAGCTCTCCGGCGGCCAGCAGCAGCGCGTGGCCATCGCCCGCGCGGTGGTTAACAAACCGCGCCTGCTGCTGCTCGATGAATCCCTTTCGGCGCTGGATTACAAGTTGCGCAAGCAGATGCAGAACGAACTGAAAGCGCTGCAGCGTAAGCTCGGGATCACCTTCGTCTTCGTGACCCACGATCAGGAAGAGGCCCTGACCATGTCCGATCGCATCGTGGTCATGCGCGATGGCAAAATCGAACAGGACGGCACCCCGCGAGAGATCTACGAAGAGCCGAAAAACCTGTTCGTCGCCAGCTTTATCGGCGAGATCAATATCTTCGACGCCACCGTGATCGAGCGCCTCGACGAGCAGCGCGTGCGTGCCAGTGTCGAAGGACGGGAGTGCAACATCACCGTCAATTTTGCCGTGGAGGCCGGCCAGCGTCTGCACGTCCTGCTGCGCCCGGAAGATCTGCGCGTCGATGAGATCCACCACAACAGCGACGCCGACGGCCTGATCGGCTATGTGCGAGAGCGTAACTATAAGGGGATGACCCTTGAGTCGGTGGTCGAGCTGGAAAACGGCAAAATGGTGATGGTCAGCGAGTTCTTTAACGAAGACGACCCGGATTTCGACCACTCTCTTGACCAGAAAATGTCTATCAATTGGGTGGAGAGCTGGGAGGTGGTGCTGGCCGATGAAGAACTCCAGTAAATTCCAGAATGTGGTGATCGCCACCATCGTCGGTTGGCTGGTGCTGTTTGTCTTCCTGCCCAACCTGATGATCATCGCCACCAGCTTTCTGACCCGCGACGACGCCAACTTCGTCAAGCTGGTCTTCACGCTGGACAACTACTCGCGGCTGCTGGATCCGCTCTACTACGACGTGCTGCTGCATTCACTGAACATGGCGCTGCTGGCGACCCTCGCCTGCCTGGCGCTGGGCTACCCGTTTGCGTGGTTCCTCGCCCGGCTGCCGCAGAAGGTGCGCCCCCTGCTGCTGTTTCTGCTGATCGTCCCCTTCTGGACCAACTCGTTGATCCGTATTTACGGGCTGAAGATTTTCCTCAGTACCAAAGGCTATCTGAACGAGTTCCTGCTGTGGTTAGGGGTGATCGACACGCCGATACGCATTATGTTCACCCCCTCGGCGGTGATTATCGGCCTGGTGTATATCCTGCTGCCGTTTATGGTGATGCCGCTCTACTCCAGCATTGAGAAACTGGATCGCCCGCTGCTGGAAGCGGCGAAAGATCTCGGTGCCAGCAAGCTGCAGACCTTTATCCGCATTATCATCCCGCTGACCATGCCGGGGATCATCGCCGGCTGTCTGCTGGTGATGTTGCCGGCGATGGGGCTGTTCTACGTTTCCGACCTGATGGGCGGCGCCAAGAACCTGCTGATCGGCAACGTGATCAAGAGTCAGTTCCTGAATATTCGCGACTGGCCGTTCGGCGCGGCAACCAGCATTACCTTAACCCTGGTGATGGGCCTGATGCTGTTGATTTACTGGCGCGCGGCGCGCCTGCTGAATAAAAAGGTGGAGCTGGAATGATCGGTCGACTGCTGCGCGGCGGCTTTATGACCGCCATCTACGCTTATCTCTACATCCCTATTATTATTCTGATCGTTAACTCGTTTAACCGGTCGCGCTTCGGTATCAACTGGCAGGGGTTCACCACCGACTGGTATAGCCTGCTGATGAACAACGATAGCCTGCTGCAGGCCGCACAGCACTCGCTGACCATGGCGGTGCTGTCGGCGACCTTCGCCACCCTTATCGGCTCGCTGACCGCCGTGGCGCTGTACCGCTACCGCTTTCGCGGCAAGCCGTTCGTTAGCGGCATGCTGTTTGTGGTGATGATGTCGCCCGATATTGTCATGGCCATCTCCCTGCTGGTGCTGTTTATGCTGATCGGTATTCAGCTTGGTTTCTGGTCGCTGCTGTTTTCGCATATCACCTTCTGCCTGCCGTTTGTGGTGGTCACCGTTTACTCCCGGCTGAAAGGCTTTGATGTGCGGATGCTGGAGGCGGCGAAAGATCTGGGCGCCAGCGAGATGACCATCCTGCGCAAAATCATCCTGCCGCTGGCCCTGCCGGCGGTCGCCGCCGGGTGGTTGCTGAGCTTCACGTTGTCGATGGATGACGTGGTGGTCTCTTCGTTCGTGACCGGTCCGGGATATGAAATTCTGCCGCTGAAGATCTATTCGATGGTCAAGGTTGGCGTTTCGCCTGAGGTGAACGCCCTGGCCACGATTCTGTTGGTTCTGTCGCTGGTGATGGTCATCGCCAGTCAGTTAATTGCACGTGATAAAACTCAGGGGACGTTAAAATGAAAAAATGGTCACGCCACCTGCTCGCAGCCGGCGCTCTGGCAATCGGCATGGGCGCCGCGCACGCGGACGATAGCAAAACGCTCTATTTTTATAACTGGACCGAATACGTACCGCCGGGCCTGCTGGAGCAGTTCACCAAAGAGACCGGCATCAAGGTCATCTATTCGACCTACGAGTCGAACGAAACCATGTATGCCAAGCTCAAGACCTATAAAGACGGCGCGTACGACCTGGTCGTCCCGTCGACCTACTTCGTCGACAAGATGCGTAAAGAAGGGATGCTGCAGAAGATCGATAAGAGTAAGCTGACTAACTTCAGCAACCTCGATCCGCAGATGCTGAACAAACCGTTCGATCCGAATAACGACTACTCCATTCCCTATATCTGGGGGGCGACGGCTATCGGCGTCAACAGCGATGCGATTGATCCGAAAACCATCACCAGCTGGGCCGACCTGTGGAAGCCGGAATACAAAAGCAGCCTGCTGCTGACCGACGACGCGCGCGAAGTGTTCCAGATGGCGCTGCGTAAGCTGGGCTATTCCGGCAACACCACCGACCCGAAAGAGATTGAAGCCGCCTATAACGAGCTGAAAAAGCTGATGCCTAACGTCGCGGCGTTTAACTCCGATAACCCGGCGAACCCGTATATGGAAGGCGAAGTGAACCTCGGGATGGTATGGAACGGCTCGGCTTACGTCGCACGCCAGGCCGGTACCCCGCTGGAGGTGATCTGGCCGAAAGAAGGCGGCATCTTCTGGATGGACAGCCTGTCGATCCCGGCGAATGCCAAAAACGTCGACGGCGCGCTGAAGCTGATTAACTTCCTGCTGCGCCCGGATGTCGCCAAACAGGTCGCGGAAACCATCGGCTACCCCACGCCAAACCTGGCGGCACGCAAAATGCTCAGCCCGGCAGTGGCCAACGATAAATCGCTCTATCCGGACGCTGCGACCATTGAGAAAGGCGAATGGCAGAATGACGTCGGCAGCGCCAGCGCCATTTATGAAGAGTATTACCAGAAGCTGAAAGCGGGCCGCTAATCCCGCAGGGCGGAACCGCGGTTCCGCCTTTTTTTGCTCTCACCTTAGCCCCTCAGCGCGCGCCAGAGGATCGCCGGCAGCTTGCGCCAGCGCGGCCGATGATAAAAATCCACCAGCTTCTGCGCCACCGCTTCCTGCCCCCGGTGGGTAATAAACCAGGGCGGCAGGGGCATCAGCGTCAGTTCGCCATGCCACAGACTGCGCGGAAACGGCCGAAACGGCGCCTCAATCACCGTGCGCTCGGTTTTCTCCAGCATAAAGCTGTTATGCACCTTGCCCCGCCCGCTCTGAATATCGTCGAGCGAGTGGCCGGGAAACGCGCCCCACGGGCAAGGGGCCAACAGGAAAGCCACCCCGCTCCAGCAGTTGATCGCCACCGTGCCGTAGCGCAGCTCAGCGATTAACGCGTTAAAACGCTTACGTCCAATCGCTTTGCGGGTGCGCGGATGGATCACAATATTGGCCCCCAGCGTGCCCTGCAGCCGCTGATTCGCATAGCCGATCGCCTGGCGCAGAAAACTTTCCGCACTGTCGGCCTCAAGACGAGTGACCGACAGCCCCGGGCCAAAGACCTCCTGCTGACAGAGCGCCGGGTCATCGTCGGTGTTCGCCACAATCAACGGCAGCGCGTCGCCGCGCGCTATCTCCAGCGGCTGGCGGGCGCGCAGGCGAAAGTCGGTCAGCCGTTTTTCAGCGCCGGGGTAGTAGTCCGGGCGGGTATTCGCGGCGATCAGTCGGTACAGCTGATTCAGCAAACCCGTCGCTGGCTCCCAGCCCTGCTGCAGGATCAGCACCTGGCTGGCCACGCAGTTAAACCCGCCGTTGTTCATCTTCTGCGTCGCCAGCTGCTGCGCCTGAAACGCGATATCCGCCTCGCTCCACGGCCCGGGTACGATAATGGTAGGGCTGACGCCGCCCAGCTCCGAAGTCACCCGACGCGGGTTCAGCGGCGTCCTGGCGGCCCGACGCTGGCGAGCCGCTTCACCGTCGCCCCAGACGATGACGTCATGGGTCTCGCGAGAGCCGGTGATATGGATCTCATCGACAGCGGGATGGCTGGTCAGCCATGCTCCCGCCTGGGCGTCGCCGGTGACGATGCGGAGCGCATCCATGGCAATCAGCGGTGCCAGGGCCTGGGCCAGCAGATCGTGCAGATAATCATTCACCGGGTTGAGCTTCAGCAGGCAGACCTGATTTTCAATAAACAGCTTGTGTAGCACATCCAGTGGCGCAATCGAGGCCACATTGCCGGCGCCAAGCACCAGCGCCAGCTTGCCCTGCCGCGCGGCCGGCGGGATGTCGTATGCCCGCGCCGCATAGCGGTCGAGATGGGCCCGGGTGACGCCTGGCTGCATCCATATCTCAGCGCGAACACCAGACAGCAACAGTCGATCCCAGAGCGTGCCGGGCACCACCCGCAGCGCCAGGCGGCCGTCCGCCAGCGTCCGCAGCGGGATCCGCCGCAGAAAGGTCTTCTCTTCCAGCTGCTCCAGGGTGGCGATAAGCCCGTTGCAGCCGACCATTAGCGCGCAGGGGCCCGCCAGCCACTCCTCCCCCACCAGCGGATCGCCCGCCGGCAGCCCTTTGGCCGCCGCCGCCGCGGCCACCCACGCCGGGGCAATACCGGCCAGGGCATCCTTGATCTGGCGCAGCAGCGCCAGACGACGGTTCACTGAGGTTTCCGCCCAACGCTGGCGCGCCGCCGACAAGGCGTACAGGGCAGCATCATACTGAGAGCAGGTCGTCAGACCGGGTCGCGCATGGCTCATTTTCCCTCACTCATTAAAATCTCTCCGTAGGCCTGGCGCAGTTGATTTTTGAGCACCTTACCCGTGGCGCTGACCGGTAGCGCGTCGACAAATATCACCCGGTCCGGGATCTGCCACTTTGGCACCCGCGTCTCAAACCAGGTCAGCAGATCGGTCTCTTCCACTTCGCCCCCTTCCGCGCGAACGCACAGCAGCACCGGCCGCTCGTCCCAGCGCGGATGACGGGCGGCGATGGCCGCCGCGCTGCGCACCGCCGGATGCGCGATGGCGATATTCTCCAGCTCAACGGTGGAGATCCACTCGCCACCGGACTTGATAATATCCTTTGCCCGATCGCAGATCACCAGATAACCATTGGCGTCGAGCGTACCGATATCGCCGGTATCAAACCAGCCTCCCGCGGTCAGGGCGCTCGCGTCCTGACCATAGTACTGCTCCACCACCCAGTGCCCTCTGACCTGCAGATACCCCTGACTTTGACCATCCCGGGGCAACGGTTCGCCATCCACGTCCACTACCTGCAGTTCGATGCCGAATATGGGCCGCCCCTGACCGGCGCGCTGCTTTTGCTGCTCCTGTGCCGGGAGCGCGTCATGTTTGCTCAACGGCGTGTTGATGGTGCCGATAGGCGATGTTTCGGTCATTCCCCAGGCGTGGGTCAGTTCAATGCCGTAATCACGCTGAAAGGCCTCGGCCATCGACGGCGGCAGCGCGGAGCCGCCAACCAGCGCACGTTTAAATTCAGGCAGCCGGACGTCTGTCCGGCGCATCGCCGCCAGCAAGCCGGCCCAGATCACCGGCACGCCAAACCCCACCGTTACCTTCTCGGCGGCCAGCAGCTGCAGCAGGCTGTCGCCATCGAGGTGCGGCCCCGGCAGCACCAGCCGCGCGCCGACCATAGCGGCGATAAACGGCGTCCCCCACGCGTTGACATGGAACATCGGCACCACCGGCAACAGGCTGTCCTTCGCCGATATGCCGGCGGCGTCCGGCTGGTTACCGCTCAGGGCGTGCAGGACCAGCGAACGATGGGTATTCAACACCCCTTTCGGCCGGCCGGTAGTTCCCGAGGTGTAGCAGAGCGAAGCTGGGGTCAGTTCATTGAGCTGCGGCCAGCGATAGTCTACTGTCCCCTGCTGCAACAGATCGTCAAAAAACAGCAATGAGGGCAACTGGCTGAGCGCCGCTTCGCTGCGGGGTTCCATCAGCACGATGTGTTTCACCGTCGGCAGCTGCGGCAGCAGCTGCGCCACCAGTGGCAGAAAGGTCTGGTCAAAAAACAGTACTTCGTCGGCAGCGTCGTTGAGGATATACCGCAGATGGTCAACCGACAGCCGCGGGTTGACAGTGTGCGTCACCCAGCCGCCGGAGGCGACGGCAAAATAGATCTCCAGGTGGCGGCGATTGTTCCATGCCAGGGTAGCGCAGCGGGCGCCTGGCGGCAGCCCCAGCGACGCCAGCGCCGACGCCAGCCGCTGAGCGCGGCTGGCCACCTCCCCCCAGCTGCTGCGCTCCTGCTCACCGCCAGTACTCACCGAGACAATCTCGGTCTCGCTGTGATATTGCGCCGCATGGCCGAGCAGCGCGGCAGTGGTGAGATCCTGATAAATCATCGGTGACGGCATTACGGGGTCTCCTTTACAGACTTCCGGCAGGGAACAGGGTCGCGGCGCGATCGTGCGGGCGCCTATTGAATCTGGTCTACATTTGCCGGTCTGCACAAAAAAACGTACAGAAATCAGCGGTCACGCACAAAATAGAGTAAGAAATGATTCAGGAGGAAAAAGACGAAATCATAACAGGCAGGTCATTGCTCAGGGCGGCTATCGCCCGGCAGCGGGCCGGGCGATAGCAGTGGGGATTTACAGCAGCGCTTTCGCTTTAGCGACCACGTTGTCGACGGTGAAGCCGAACTCTTCGAACAGCTGCTCAGCCGGCGCAGACTCACCGAAGGTGGTCATGCCAACGATAGCGCCGTTCAGGCCAACGTATTTGAACCAGTAGTCCGCGATACCGGCTTCTACCGCGACGCGGGCAGAAACGGCTTTCGGCAGTACGGATTCACGATAAGCGGCATCCTGCTTGTCGAACGCGTCGGTGGACGGCATGGAGACCACGCGCGCCTTCACGCCTTCGGCAGTCAGTTTGTCCCACGCGGCAACCGCCAGCTCCACTTCGGAACCGGTGGCGATGAAGATCAGCTCCGGCTGGCCGGCACAATCTTTCAGCACGTAACCGCCGCGAGCGACGTTTGCCAGCTGCTCTGCGGTACGCTCCTGCTGCGCCAGGTTCTGACGGGAGAGGATCAGCGCGGTCGGGCCGTCCTGACGCTCTACGCCATATTTCCACGCAATCGCGGATTCAACCTGGTCACACGGACGCCAGGTGGACATGTTCGGCGTCACGCGCAGGGAAGCCACCTGCTCTACCGGCTGGTGAGTCGGGCCGTCTTCACCCAGACCGATGGAGTCGTGGGTGTAGACCATCACCTGACGCTGTTTCATCAGCGCGGCCATACGTACCGCATTACGCGCGTATTCCACGAACATCAGGAAGGTGGAGGTGTACGGCAGGAAACCGCCGTGCAGCGCGATACCGTTGGCGATAGCGGTCATACCGAATTCACGCACGCCGTAATGAATGTAGTTACCCGCGGTGTCTTCGTTGATCGGCTTAGAACCAGACCACAGGGTCAGGTTAGACGGCGCCAGGTCAGCGGAGCCGCCGAGGAATTCCGGCAGCAGCGGGCCGAAGGCTTCGATAGCATTCTGCGACGCTTTACGGCTGGCGATTTTCGCCGGGTTAGCCTGCAGCTTCGCGATGAACTCGTTAGCTTTGGCGTCGAAGTCAGACGGCATTTCACCTTTCATACGACGGGTGAATTCGGCCGCTTCCTGCGGGAAGGCTTTCGCGTAGGCAGCAAACTTCTCATTCCACGCCGCTTCTTTCGCCTGGCCGGCTTCTTTGGCATCCCACTGCGCATAGATGTCAGACGGGATGTCAAACGGCGCGTGTTTCCAGCCCAGCGCTTCGCGGGTCAGCGCGATTTCTGCGTCGCCCAGCGGTGCGCCGTGGGAGTCGTGGGTACCGGCTTTGTTCGGCGAACCAAAACCAATGATGGTTTTGCACATCAGCAGGGACGGTTTGTCGGTAACTGCACGCGCTTCTTCTACTGCGCGTTTGATGGCGTCAGCGTCGTGACCGTCAACGCCGCGTACCACGTGCCAGCCGTAGGCTTCAAAGCGTTTCGCGGTATCGTCGGTGAACCAGCCTTCAACGTGGCCGTCGATGGAGATGCCGTTGTCATCATAGAAGGCCACCAGTTTGCCCAGTTTCAGAGTACCGGCCAGGGAGCACACTTCATGAGAAATGCCTTCCATCATGCAGCCGTCGCCCATGAAGGCGTAGGTGTAGTGGTCGACGATATCGTGGCCCGGACGGTTGAACTGCGCCGCCAGAGTTTTCTCGGCAATAGCCATCCCGACCGCGTTAGCGATACCCTGGCCCAGCGGACCGGTGGTGGTTTCCACGCCCGCAGTGTAGCCGACTTCCGGGTGACCCGGGGTTTTGGAGTGCAGCTGGCGGAAGTTTTTCAGCTCTTCAATCGGCAGATCGTAGCCAGTGAGGTGCAGCAGGCTGTAAATCAGCATCGAACCATGGCCATTTGACAACACAAAACGGTCACGGTCAGCCCAGGCCGGATTGTTCGGGTTATGGTTCAGGAAATCACGCCACAGCACTTCGGCAATGTCAGCCATACCCATCGGGGCCCCCGGGTGGCCGGATTTGGCTTTCTGTACAGCGTCCATGCTCAGGGCGCGCAGCGCGTTGGCGCATTGGCAGCGAATGGTTTTTGTCGTCTTCATCAGTCTTTATCCCTGCGGCTTACAGCATCTGCTGAATCTGTTGTTCCAGTTTCACCTGATCGACAGCAAACAGTCGGATCCCTTCCGCTAGTTTTTCCACTGCCATGGGATCCTGATGATGCTGCCAGAGAAACTCCGCCTGCGTCATCGGGCTGGGACGGGTTTCCGTCACGCAGCCGGGGGTCAACTGGCGGGTCAACACTCCTTCGCTGGCCGCCAGCTCGTCCAGCAGTGCCGGAGAGATAGTCAGGCGATCGCAGCCCGCCAGCGCCTGGATCTGCTCAATACGACGGAAGCTGGCGCCCATTACCACCGTGTCATAGCCATGGGATTTGTAATACTGATAAATCTGGCGCACAGAGACCACGCCCGGATCGCTGTCCACCTGATAGGCTGACTGCGGCTGGTGCTTCTGATACCAGTCGTAGATGCGGCCCACAAAGGGCGAGATGAGAAAGACGCCCGCTTCGGCGCATGCCCGGGCCTGAGCGAAAGAGAACAGCAGCGTCAGGTTGCAGTTTATACCGCTCTGCTCCAGCTCTTCGGCAGCGCGAATGCCCTCCCAGGTGGCGGCGAGCTTAATTAGAATCCGCTCGGGACCAATGCCATTTTTTTCATATAACTGGATGAGCTTGCGCGCCTTCGCGACGCACATCCCGCGATCCCAGGCAAAGCGGGCATCCACTTCGGTGGAGATACGCCCGGGCACATGGCGCAGCACCTCGCTGCCGATATCCACTGCCACCTGATCGCAGGCGTTAATCAATTGTGTTTCTGCGCTGCCTCCCTGGCGGCGTGCCTTGCCAATCGCATCGGCAATCAACGGCTGATACTGCGGCAGCTGCGCGGCCTTCAGCACCAGCGAGGGGTTGGTGGTCGCATCCTGGGGTGCAAACTTTTTAATCGATTCAATATCGCCGGTATCAGCAACAACCGTGGTGTATTTTTTCAGTTCGTCTAGCTGGCTCATCATCTGTTCCTTATCTTACGACTGCGGAGGTTAATCTCTGGCATGCTGGTGTTCGTAATAATCAATACGTTCCACTTTGGGCGCGGATCCGCCGCCTTCATATTCGGATTCAAGCCACGCCTGAATAATTTTTTTGCCCAGCTCAGTGCCAATTACCCGCGCGCCGAGGGTAATAATCTGCGCGTTGTTACTTTTACGCGCTCGCTCAGCAGAGAAGGTATCGTGACACTGTGCGGCGCGGACCCCGGGGACTTTATTGGCCACAATACTCATCCCAATGCCGGTACCGCAGATCAGAATGCCGCGCTCGTGTTCGCCCTGTTTAATCGACATCGCCACCGCATGGGCAACATCCGGATAAACGGTACTCCCCTGGCGTTTATCGCTGCTGTAATCCGCGACGTTTATTCCCAGCCCATTCATATAAGCGACGATGGCATCGCGAAAAGCATAGGCGGCATCATCCGCACCAATAGCGATTGTTTTCATGGTTATTTCCTTAATTTAACAGTACGTCTTAATGACAATTCGGGTAAAACGAAATTCGGTCGCCGGGCTGAATAATTTGTGGTGGTTCGCCGTAAAGGTGTACCGTCCCGGGTAATTCAGCGATATCTGCGCCATCAAAATTTAGCGTGATATGGCCAAGCTGTCGTAAATTTGCCGTTGCCACACTACCTACCGCGGTCACCCGATAATTTTTATCATTTAATTTCATTCGCTGACCTGGCGCTAACTCGGCGGTCAGTTCGCTAGCCTGGTGTACGGCGCAATAACTCACAATATCGTCGGGAACGACATCGGAGAATAAAATAAGCCGCTGCTCCCGCAAAGAGCACTCAACATATTCCCCGACGGCGGTAATTCGTAATGAATACAACGGCACGCTCATACTATTTGTGTCCTTTGGCGGCAGGGGAAGATAATGTCACACTCTCTTCACTTTTCGCGTCTTTCAAAGGTTCAGCGGCTGGCGCCCGCTTTTTCAGCCGTTTATCAAACCAGGCGACCAGTATCGGCGCGGTGATCATGGTGATAATGCTCGCCGTCGCCAGCTGTGCGGTGGCAGCATCCACGTACATCGCCAGCGAAGGATCCGCCTGGGCAACCATCGCCGGCGTCAGCGCTGAGCTGGCGGCGGTGGTTCCCAGCGCGGCGCCCAGCGCGCTTTTCTTCTTCAAAAACAGGTTGTAGATAAAGTAGAACACAATCCCGGTGAGCGCGGAGATAATCCCCAACAGGATCCCGGACAGGCCGGCGGTAAACACCGTATTGATGCTGGAGTTGGCGCCGATGGCGAACGACATAATAATGATCACCAGCGGCTGCGCCGCGGCGCATAACTGTTTAAAACGTTCGTCCAGATTGCCCCACAGCATGCCAATCAGCAGCGGGATAAGCATCGACAGCAGCGCGGCGAAGGGAATATTGGCCAGGCCGCTGACGCCCAGCACCATCATGGTGACAAACGGACCATCCTTGATGCAGAACACGGAGATCGCCCCGGCATCACTGGCATCGCCATAGTTGCTGCACAATGCGATATAGAGGGAGCTGTTCGAGCTGGTCAGGCAGGCAATCAGCGCCAGGGTCGATATCCCGAGAAATCCGCTCGGGCCAAACAACGTTCCCGCGGCCCATACCGCCAGGGCCCCGGCCAGACATTTGAGAAACAGCAGCACGGCGCCTTTATAGAGCGGCAAACCGGCCTGACGGATATTGATTGAGGTTCCGCAAATGAGCAAAAATATGCCCATCATGGCGCTGGAACCGACTTTAAATAAAGCGGTGGTCGGGCCGCCAATACTGAGCACCTGGGGAGCAAAGGTATTAATCAATATTGCCACCAGCAGTGGAATAATGATTAGCCCACCGGGCACCTTATTCATTTTCTCAAGTATATTAATATTCATAGGGTGACTCTTAAATTAAGATTTAACAGAGATAACGACGCAATACTACCCTGACGACCATTACGTCGTTTATTTTTTATTAGATGACTGGGTTATTGCTGTGCTTCTTGATAAATTCGGTCAACAATGATGCCAATAATATCTTCCGGTCCGGTTAACCCTCCTTTTCCGACACAAATTAAGCCGGCATAATCACCACCAATAATCCGCACCATATCGGTTTGCGGGATGACATAGTCAATCATTTCTATTCCGGTCGCGCCCAGCTCTTTTAGGACATTGACCATGGTGTCACCGCCGGTCATATACAATCCTTTAATTTCACCCGACGCACAGTTAAGCACCTCGCGTACAATACTGCCCAATCCGTGGTTAATATTTTGCGCAGCCTCACCGTGGGCCAGACCAAATCTCTGCTCCTCTTCCTGAAGGTTTAGCAACCGCCCGGTCAAGGCGGATTCAAAAACAAAGAGCGCGTTGTGCTGCGCCGGAACGCACTGTCGGGCATGCTGTACCACGCGATTGACTTCAATCTCAGCGGCGTTTTTCCTGTCAATCAACAGCTCGGCATCAACCGGGATATGGCAGACCCGGTCATCCCTGGCGATCAAATACTGGAGCTGTTTTTTGGTTACTGGCGTTGCGCTGCCGGCAACGATCAAAATCGAGCCGCGCTGGCCGTCCGCTGTCAGGCTCGCGGGCGCGCTGCTCCGCGCTTCGCGCATCAGGCCGCGACGAACCGCCAGCCGTTCGGTAAAGGGCCCCGGATCGACGGCCAGCACGTTCCAGTCCAGGGCCACTACCGCCCCGGCGATGGCATCGACATCGTCGACGGTTATCGCATCGACCACTATCACCCGCACGCCGCGTTGCTGTTGCTCCTGCAAATCCTGCTGGATTTGCCCTTCGCCTTTCATCACCGACGTCAGCGCGATATGCCCGACCTGATGATGGGTCTGCGCCGCCAACAGTCCCGGCACCCACGACTCGGTGACCGGGGTACGTACATCGCGAGCCACATCGGTCCGCGACAGGGCTACCGAATCAATCACCGAATAACCGCCGACGAGAATACGCCGTGACTGCGGCATCGCCGGCACCACAACCGCCACCGTCTCCTGCGGCAGTTGTTCCAGCATGGCATCGATTTCAAATCCGATGCCGCCGCGCAGCGTGGTATCAATCCGCTTGGTGAAGTAGTGCGCGCCGCGAGCCTGCAGCTGTTTCACCGCAGCGCTCACTTTGTGCTGGGCCTCCGCTTTCGGCAATGGGCGGCTGTCGCTGCTGACGACCATCGCCGGATACTCGACCTCATTGCGGGAGAAGGATTCGGTATCGAAAAACGCGGCGGTTTTTAAACCGCTACGTGCCAGCAGCACCCCGACGGTGGTCGCCCCGGTCAAATCGTCAGCCACGATCCCAAGCTTTCCGCCTTCCCCTTGTGGCCAGACCATCTCAATGCAGGCAGGCGTCACCCCGGAGACGTAGATCCCTTCGTGTATAAATTCCGCCAGCGGGCCGCTTTTGCCGGTGGGATGCAGGTTAATGGTGGGAATTCCCCGCTTCGGATAGAGTCCGCAGCGCAGCGTGCCGCCGCAGTCGATGACCATTAAACCAATCTCTTCTGCCGGCGGTTCGCCATTTTTGAATACATCAATGGAGGGCCAGCCGGTCAGTTCGCTCAGGCGGTCCACGACCGGGGGACGGATCCCCCCGGTAATGTACGCAATCTTTTTTCCCTGACCCAGCGTGATAGTCAGAGGCCCACCCCAGCCCTTACAGCCCTTGCTAATCAACAGATGTTTTTCCATTTCTCTGTCCTCGTGATTCGCATGAACCTCAGCGATTATTGATGCTTCATTTTCCAGTAACGGGCCGCCACCAGCGTCGACTCCAGCATACTGACAGTACCCGCCTTACCGGTACCGGCGATATCAAACGCCGTCCCATGGTCAACGGAGCTGCGCATAAACGGCAGGCCGAAGGTAATGGTGATTGAACGTTCAAAGTCGAGGGTTTTACAGGCGATATGCCCCTGATCGTGATACAGCGAGAGAATGGCGTCGTAGCGCCCCTGTTTGCCGAGATGGAACACGGAATCGGCCGGTACCGGCCCGATAGCGTTGATCCCCATCTCCTGGGCCGCTTTCACCGCCGGGATCAGATTGTCTGCCTCTTCGTGACCAAAAAGACCGTTGTCGGAACCATGCGGGTTCAGGGCGGCCACGGCAATACGCGGATTGTTGATGTTCAGGGCAGTAAATTCATGATGGATCTGCTGAACGCAGGCCAGCACCCGCGCTTTATTGGCATAGTCACAGGCAGCTTTTAGCGCCATATGGCGGCTCACGAAGAAGACGCGCAGGTTGTGGACGTGGAACATAGTCAAGCCATAATCAGATTGGGTTTCCACCTGATAGATTTCGGTATGGCCCGGGAGCTTACATCCCGCCAGCTTGATGGCTTCCTTATGAATAGGTGCAGTAGAGACCACGTCGATCAGCCCCGCTTTGCCCAGTTCGATCGACTTCATCACATAGTCCAGCGACATTTGCCCCGCCAGCTTCTGCACCTTGCCCCATTCGATGCTGTCGCAGTCGTAGTCGCCGGTTTCCAGGACATCCAGCGTCCCCCAGCTGAAACGGGCCTCCTGAGGATGAGCAATTTTATGGATAACAAAATCGCAGCCCATGATTTTCATCGCCCGGCTGATAATCGGTACCGAGCCGATCAGGAACGGTTTGCACTCGTCATACACGCTTTTGTCCATCATGGTGGCCACTGTGATCTCTGGGCCGATCCCTGCCGGATCGCCGATGGTAATCGCCACAACGGGTTTTTTCTCTGCTGACATCATGCGCCTCTCTTGTCTGAGTTGATTGTTCATATGTTCATAGTCAAATCATATGCTCAAAACATTACCTGATGAATGAGCCGCCATTAGTGATGAGGATCACATAAAAAAATTCATAGATTTTTTTCATCGAAAAATGTGATCTAACATATGTTCATGTACTGATAAAAAGTTCAACCTCAATACAGGGTATGACACCCACATTTTGCAAGCGTTTGATTTTATTAACAGGAGAAGCAAAGATGACCCCGATATGGTTAGGAACCAGCTGGAAAATGAATAAGCCGCTGTCGCAGGCCATGGCCTGGTGCGAAACGCTGGCAGCGCGGATGCCAGAGGGCTGTCACCCTGCTATTCAGCCCTTCGTCATTCCCCCCTTCACCGCGATCCACCCCGTCAGCCATTTTCTGCAAATGCATCAGTTACCACTTTTGACCGGCGCGCAGAATATGCATGAAGCGGATCAGGGCGCCTGGACCGGGGAAATCTCGGCGGCCATGTTGGCAGAAACCGGCGCCACGCTTGTTGAGCTGGGACATTCAGAACGACGCGCCGCCTTTAATGAAAGCGATGCCGCGATTAATCGAAAAGTACATAGCGCCTTAGGTCATGGCCTGCGCCCACTGATCTGTATTGGCGATAGCGCCGAGGAGAAACGCTGGCAGGTGTCGCGTGAAAGCGTGGTGCGGCAGATGAAGATCGCCCTGTATGGCCTGAGCCACCAGCAAGCGCTGCAGATCCTGATTGCGTATGAACCGGTGTGGGCCATTGGCGAACATGGTACGCCCGCCTCACCGCAGGAGGCGGGCGTCATTCATCAGGCGTTGCGTGAGGCGCTTTGCGAGCGGTTTGGTCATGAGACAGGAATCCGTATCCCACTGCTCTATGGCGGCAGCGTTACACTGCAAAACGCGGTGGAACTGCTGCGCCAGCCGGAGATCAATGGCTTGTTTATCGGCCGCGCGGCCTGGGACGCACAAGGCTATTGCGACATTGTTCAACGCGTTACACAGGAATTTATTTTGCAGGCGCAGTAATATAAGAGGGACACCAGAGATGGAAATTCCAGGCCATGATTGAACAAGACTCAGATTACGCCCTGCTCACTGAAATTGCGGTGGCTTATTACGATCAGGAACAAACGCAGGAAGAGATCGCCAAACGATTCGGCATTTCGCGTATCAAAGTCGGGCGCCTGCTGAAAAAAGCGCGCCAGGAAGGGATTGTTGAGATCAGCGTCAAATACCATCCGGTCTTCAGCTCCCAGATTGAGCAGCAGTTTATTTCGCACTTTGGCATTAAGCGCGCGCTGATTGCCCTGGATCACCATGATGAAGATGAACAGCGCCAGCAGGTGGCGGCCCTGGTCAGTAACTACCTGGCTGGGGTGTTAAAAAACGATATGACCGTCACCGTTGGTCAGGGGCGCAATGTGGCCGCGGTGGCGAATCACGTCGGTGTGTTTCCTGAGCGCCACTGCCGCTTTATCTGCGGCATCGGCGGAACCAAGCGCGACAATCAGCTGATCGACGCCGACCACATCAGCCGGAATCTGGCGCGCAAATTTAACGGCTTCAGCGAAACGCTTTACGCCCCGGCCTATGTGGAAACCCCGGAGCTGCGCGCCGCCTTTATGCAAAACCGCCTGATTAAGGCCACGCTCGAACAGGCCAGCAAAGCTGACGTGGCGATCATTGGCCTCGGCGATATGAATGAAAACAGCTTTATGGTCCAGCTCGGCTGGTTTACGCCGCAGGAAATTGCCACCGCGCGTCAGGAACAGGGGGTGGTGGGCGATCTGGCGGGGTACAGCTTTTTCAATATTCAGGGCAAACCCGTCGATACGGTGATGAATGACCGGGTCATTGGCTTAAGTCTCGAACAGCTGCGGGCCATTCCCTGCGTCATCGCTATCGCCTCCGAAAGTACGAAAGCGACGGCGATCCTGGGGGCATTACGCACCGGGGTTATAGATGTGCTGGCTACCAGCGCCTCGAACGCCCGTTCGGTCATTAATATGCAAAAGGCGCTATAAATAAGCCACGGCGCAGGCGGCGGATCAGCGTCGTCCACCGTCGCGCTGGCCTTTGCCCTTCCCTTTTTCGGCTCGCCGCTGCACAAAATCTTCAATGATGCCGGAGATCCCGTTGAGAGGTTTCCACAGCACTACCAGCAGCAGCAACGGGCCGTATATTCGCACACCGCCCGTCGCGACCTGACCGGTGAACAGCAGGGCTAAGCCATCCAGCAGCAGGCACAATGCGCTGCCAGTGCCGACGAACAGACACAGCAGGAAGAGGATCGGTCGGCTATCGGCGTGTAGTGGTAAAGCGCGCTGGCTCCAGACGCCAACGATAATGGCCGCGATCAACATGATCGCTTCGATAACCAGCGGATTATGCATGGTCTGACTCCTGTCATGACGTTTCATCCTTGTCAGCAGCGCTGCCGGAAGCAGTGGCCAGGGCCCTGGCTACCGGCAGGCGGCTTCAGTTTATAGCGGGTTTTCCTGCAGCAGCTTATCGATAAAGGCAGGCACCACTTCGCTTGCCAGCCCGTAGTGCTTCTCGGCAAACTCGCTGCCCACCTGGCTGGGTTCCAGGTTCAGTTCAACGGTATGGGCGCCGTGCAGCCTCGCCTCGTGCACAAAGCCAGCCGCCGGATAGACATGGCCGGAGGTACCGATGGCGATAAAAATATCCGCGTCGGCCAGCGCGCTGTAGATCTCATCCATCCCCAGCGGCATCTCGCCAAACCAGACTACGTGCGGACGCAGCGCCGCCGGGAACTGGCAACAGTGGCATTTGTCCTCAGCGGTGACGTCGCCGGTCCACTCCAGCACCTGGCCGCTCCACGAACAGCGCACCTTTAGCAGCTCGCCGTGCATATGGATCACCCGGCGGTTGCCGGCGCGCTCGTGCAGATTATCAATATTCTGGGTGACCAGCAGGAAATGGTCGCCCAGTAGATCTTCCAGACGCGCCAGCGCCAGATGCGCCGCGTTCGGCGCGATCTCCGGGCTCTGCAGCTGGCGACGACGGGCGTTGTAGAACGCCTGCACCAGCGCCGGATCGCGGGCGAAGCCTTCCGGCGTCGCCACATCTTCCACCCGATGCTCTTCCCACAGGCCATCCGCCGCGCGGAAGGTTTTGATCCCCGACTCTGCCGAGATGCCCGCGCCGGTTAACACCACCACTCTCGGTTTTGCCATCGCTTCAGGTTTCATCCTGTCCTCCCTAAAGAAAATCCGCTGACGCAGACGGTCACGCAACCGACGTTTATTGCGACGAAAACGGCTCAATCGATGTAAACGGCGCGACTGCATAGCTACCTCTGTGATTAATGGGTCAGGTGAAGGAAGGCCGCACCGCGCATTCCCCCGGCATCGCCGTGGCGTGCGCGCTCAATGCGCGGAACCCTGGCGACCGGCAGAAGATGGCGCGGCAATCGTTGCGCCAGCCCTTCGCTAATGGCCGTAAAGTTAGATAATCCACCGCCGAGCACCAGTAAATCCGGGTCGACAATGGTCAGTATATTCCCCAGACACACCGCCAGCAGATCGAGATAGCGCTCAACGTGCGCCTGGGCGCGCGGATCGTGCTGCTGCCACTGCGCCACTATCTCCGGCGAGGAGAGCGGTTGCTGGTAAAAATGTTCGTACAGCCAGGCGAAACCGCGGCCGGAGAGATAATTTTCAATGCAGCCCAGCTGGCCGCAGCCGCAGCGCAGCAGCGGAAAATCGCGCCCGACCACCTCCAGGGCATCCACCGGCAGGCGAATATGGCCGAACTCGCCGGTGATATAGCTATGTCCGGTAATCGATTTACCGTTCAACACCAGGCCGCCGCCCACGCCGGTGCCGAGGATCAGCCCCATCACCAGCGGGTATTGCGTAAACTCATCGTCCCACGCTTCAGACAGCGCGAAACAGTTGGCGTCATTATCGAGGCGCACATCGCGCCCCAGCCGCGCGCTGAGGTCGGTGCGCAGCGGCCGGCCGCTGGCGGCTGGCACGTTAGCGGCATACAGCGTGCCGTCTGCCGTTTCCGGCATCCCCGGAATACCGATCCCGACCGACCCCTGCTGGTCGAAGCGCTCATCGGCCTCGCGGACCAGCGCCTCCACCGCCTGGAGAAAATCCTCATAACTGCTTTTCGGCGTGGCGACGCGTTTTTCCCACTGCAGTCGCCGCTCCTGATTAAATACGCCCAGCGCTATCTTGCTGCCGCCAATGTCAAATCCATAATACATTTCAGCAATTCCTCTTGTGTCGTCAGCAAAGCCGACGATGACGATAAATTACTGGCCACTCAGCACCCTCGCCGGGTCGATGCGGCTGGCGCGGCGGGCGGGATACCAGCTGGCCAGCAAACTCAGCAACAGTGCTGTCACCAGCACATAAAAGACGTCCAGCCAGTGCAGTTCTGACGGCAGGAAGTCAATAAAATAGATGTCGCCGGAGAGGAATTTATGCCCAATCAGGTATTCGATACCGTTGATGATTGACGTCAGGTTCAACGCGCAGATCACGCCGATCACTACCCCGAACAGGCTGCCTACCGATCCGGCTAATAAACCATACCACACGAAAATCGCGCGAATTAAGCCGTCTTTTGCGCCAAGCGTGCGCAGCACCGCAATATCGCCGCTTTTGTCTTTGACCGCCATCACCAGCGTCGAGACGATGTTAAAGCAGGCCACGCCGATCACCAGCACCATCGCCAGGTACATAATGGCGCGGATCATCTGGATATCGCGATACATATAGCCATAGGTGCCGATCCAGCTCTTGATGTAGACGTAGCTGTTGGTCACCTCGCCGGCGTCGCGCACCAGCTTGTTCGCGTGGAAAACGTCGGTGACCTTGATGGCGATGCCGGTCACGCTGCTGCCCATCTCCAGGTACTGCTGCGCATCCTGCATCGGGATCATGGCAAAACTATGATCGAGCTGGCCGCTCAGCTGTAAAATTCCGGTCACATGCAGCCTGACGCGTTTTGGCTGCAGCAGTTGATGGTCGGCGTCGGCGTTAGGGATCATGATCGACACCCAGTCCCCCTGCTTCACGTGCAGCGCATCGGCGACCCCTTTCCCCAGAATCACCTGCTGTTCGCCGGCCTTGAATCCGGCCCACGCGTTATTCTGCACAAAGGTGGGCAGCGCGCTGAGCCGGGTTTCCTGCTGCGGGTCGACCCCTTTCACCTGGATGGCGCGCATATTGCTGCCGCTCTCCACCAGGCCGGTGAAGTTAATATAGGGCGCTGCCGCGACAATCCCCTTCACCTTCTGCACCTTCGCCAGCGCCTCCTGCCAGTTATTCCACGGCTGGTTCACGGGTTCGATTTCGCCGTGCGGCACCACCGCCAGCACGCGGTTGTTCAGCTCGCGTTCAAAACCGTTCATCGCGCTGAGGCCGACGATCAGCACCGCCACCCCCAGCGCAATGCCGATGGTGGAGATCACCGAGATCAGCGACACCATGCCGCCGCGCCGCCGTCCACGGCTGAAACGTAATGCAATCAGTAACGATAACGGAGACGCCATTACTCGGCCCCCATCAGGGTCAGGTCGGCGGTCAGACGGCCATCACGCATCTCCAGCTGGCGGCTCATGCGTTTCGCCAGCTGCAGGTCGTGGGTCACCACCAGAAACGCGGTGCGCTGCGCGACGTTCAGTTCGCCCAGCAGCTGAAAGATGCTGTCGGCGTTGCGAGCATCAAGGTTACCGGTCGGTTCATCCGCCAGCACCAGCCGCGGTTTATTCACCAGCGCGCGGGCAATCGCCACCCGCTGGCGTTCACCGCCGGAGAGCTCCGACGGACGGTGATGGCTGCGGTGTTCAAGCCCGACTGCCTGCAGCATCGCTTTCGCCTGGCGTTCAATATCCGCTGGCTTCTTTTTGCCAATCAGCAGCGGCATCGCCACGTTTTCCAGCGCGCTAAAGTCCGGCAGCAAATGGTGGAACTGATAGATAAAGCCCAGCTCGCGGTTACGCAGGTCGGCGCGCGCGGCGGTGGAGAGTTTACTCATCGGCTGGCCGGAGAAAATCACGTCGCCAGAGGTGGGCGTATCCAGGCCGCCGAGCAGATGCAGCAACGTACTTTTGCCAGAGCCGGAGGTGCCGACAATGGCCATCATCTCGCCTTCACCAATGCTGAAGCTGACATTGTGCAGGACATCGGTTTGCACATTGCCTTCCTGATAGCGTTTGCACAGGTTGTCGCATTGCAGCAGGATCTTATTCATAACGTAAAGCCTCAGCGGGTTGGGTGGCGGCAGCGCGCCAGGAAGGGTACAACGTAGACAACAAGGCCAGCACCATCGCCACCAGGGCGATAACAATAACCTGCAGCGGCTCAATCGCCACCGGCAGCGCCGCGCCGTCAAGGAAGGCGCCGATAATTGGCATTAAATTATTCAACTGGCTGGCGAGCAGCGCGCCAAGCACGGCTCCCAACAGCGCGCCGACGATCCCGGCGCTGGCGCCCTGCACCATAAAGACGGCCATGATCTGCCGCGGCGTCAGCCCTTGAGTTTGCAGGATAGCCACTTCGCCCTGCTTCTCCATCACCATCATCCCCAGCGAGGTAATAATGTTGAAGGCCGCGACGGCGACGATCAGGCTCAGCAGCAGGCCCATCATGTTTTTCTCCATGCGCACCGCCTGGAACAGTTCGCCCTTGCGCTCGCGCCAGTCCTGCCACTGGGTACCTGGCGGCAGCGTCTGCTGACTCAGGGTATCCACTTGCAGCGGTTTATCCAGCCACAGGCGCCAGCCGGTGATATTCCCCAGCGGATAACGCATTAAACGAGAGGCGTCGTCGATGTTGGTCAGCATCTGATAACCATCGACTTCGCTGTTGGCGGCGAAGGTGCCGATAACCGTGAACAGACGCTGGCTCGGCACGCGGCCCATTGGCGTAAACTGACTGGCGGAAGGAACCATCACACGAATTTGATCGCCACGATTAACCCCCAGCTGGCCCGCCAGCTGTTCGCCGAGAATAACGTTATATTTGCCCGCCTGCAGATCGCTCTGTTTGACGTTCACCAGGTACGGAGTCAGGGGATCGTTTTGCGCCGGATCAATGCCCAGCATGACCCCGACCGCCACGCTGCGCGCGCTCTGCAGGACGACGTCACCGGTGGTGATCGGCGCCACGCGGGTCACCCCCTGGAGTTTCGCCTCGCGCTCCGGCAGTTGCTGTGGATTCACCGAACCCTGTTTGGCGCTAAGAATGGCCTGCGGCATCAGCCCCAGGATGTTGTTTTGCAGCTCGCGTTCAAAGCCGTTCATCACCGACAGGACCGTCACCAGCGCCATTACGCCAAGCGTAATGCCGATGGTTGAGAGCCAGGAGACGAATCGACCGAAGCGGTCGGCTGCGCGCCCGCGCATATAGCGCAGGCCGATAAAGAGTGCGGCAGGTTGGTACATGTCATCCATCTGGTTGCTGATAGCCGATGCCCGAGTATATAAGCGAATACGAGCAGCGTAAATGACTGATACCTGACGACTTTATTAGCAATAATCCTAAAAACCAAGCAAATACAAACGGATAGATAAGTACTTACTTATTTATCTTTACGCTTATCCACGGCGCTGACGTTTCTTCACCCAACACCTGATGGCAATTCGGGTTGGCGAATCCAGACCAATCGCGGATAATCTCACTATTGAATATCAGCGAGTTGCCCTCCATATCGGCAGAGCGAATCCCCAAGAGACCATGAAACCGTCTATGCCTGAACAATATCGATACTCATTGCCGGCCAAAGCCGGTGATCTGCGCCAGCTTGGCGAGTTGACCGGCGCGGCCTGCGCTACCCTGGTGGCAGAGATGGCCGAACGCCACAAAGGCCCGGTGGTGCTGGTGGCACCTGACATGCAAAACGCGCTGCGTCTGAATGACGAGATCAGGCAGTTCACCGACAGCATGGTGATGGGGCTGGCTGACTGGGAAACGCTCCCCTACGACAGCTTCTCGCCGCACCAGGATATCATCTCCTCCCGTCTTGCCACCCTTTACCAGTTACCCACCATGCAGCGCGGCGTACTGATCGTCCCGGTCAGCACCCTGATGCAGCGCGTCTGTCCGCACAGCTTCCTTCACGGGCACGCGCTGGTGATGAAAAAGGGCCAGCGCCTGTCGCGCGATGCGCTGCGCGATCAGCTGGAGGGCGCCGGCTATCGCCATGTCGATCAGGTGATGGAGCACGGCGAATATGCCACCCGCGGCGCGCTGCTCGACCTGTTCCCGATGGGCAGCGACCAGCCCTACCGCCTCGATTTCTTTGACGATGAAATCGACAGCCTGCGTCTGTTCGACGTCGACAGCCAGCGCACGCTGGAGGAAGTGGCGGCCATTAACCTGCTGCCGGCGCACGAGTTTCCCACCGACCAGACCGCCATCGAGCTGTTCCGCAGTCAGTGGCGCGACCGTTTTGAGGTGAAGCGCGATGCCGAGCATATCTATCAGCAGGTCAGTAAAGGGACACTGCCTGCCGGTATCGAATACTGGCAGCCGCTGTTCTTCAGCGAGCCGCTGCCGCCGTTATTTAGCTATTTCCCGGCCAGCACCCTGATCGTCAACACCGGCGATCTCGAGGCCAGCGCGGAACGTTTCCAGAATGAAGCCCGCGCCCGCTTCGAAAACCGCGGCGTCGATCCGATGCGCCCGCTCCTGCCGCCGGAACTGCTGTGGCTGCGCAGCGATGAGCTGTTCGGCGAACTGAAAAAATGGCCGCGCGTACAGCTGAAAACCGAGCGCCTGGCGGACAAAGCGGCGAATACCAATCTGGGCTACCAGACGCTGCCTGATCTCGCGGTGCAGGCGCAAAACAAAGCGCCGCTGGATAATCTGCGCCGCTTCCTCGAGTCCTTTACCGGCCCGGTGATCTTCTCCGTGGAAAGCGAGGGTCGCCGTGAAGCGCTGAGCGAAATGCTGGCGCGGATTAAAATTGCGCCAAAACACGTGCTGCGTCTGGAAGAAGCCACCGGCAATGGCCGCTATCTGATGATTGGCGCCGCCGAACACGGGTTTATTGACAGTCAGCGCGGCCTGGCGCTGATTTGCGAAAGCGACCTGCTCGGCGAGCGCGTGGCGCGCCGCCGGCAGGATTCACGTCGCACAATCAACCCTGACATCCTCATTCGCAACCTTGCCGAACTGCATATCGGCCAGCCGGTTGTCCATCTGGAGCACGGCGTGGGCCGCTATGCGGGAATGACCACCCTGGAAGCCGGCGGCATCACCGGCGAATACCTGATGCTGACTTACGCCAACGATGCCAAGCTATACGTTCCGGTATCCTCCCTGCATCTTATCAGCCGTTACGCCGGCGGGGCGGAAGAGAACGCGCCCCTGCACAAGCTGGGCGGCGATGCCTGGACCCGGGCGCGACAAAAAGCGGCTGAGAAAGTACGCGACGTGGCGGCAGAGCTGCTGGATATCTACGCCCAGCGCGCGGCGAAGGCGGGCTTTGCCTTTAAACACGACCGCGAACAGTATCAGCTGTTCTGCGACGGCTTCCCGTTTGAAACCACGCCGGATCAGGCGCAGGCGATTAACGCCGTCCTCAGCGATATGTGCCAGCCGCTGGCCATGGACCGCCTGGTGTGCGGCGATGTGGGCTTCGGTAAGACCGAAGTGGCTATGCGCGCCGCCTTCCTCGCCGTGGAGAACCACAAGCAGGTGGCGGTGCTGGTGCCGACCACCCTGCTGGCTCAGCAACACTATGACAACTTCCGCGATCGTTTCGCCAACTGGCCGGTACGCATCGAAATGCTCTCCCGCTTCCGCAGCGCTAAAGAGCAGGCGCAGATCCTCGAGCAGGCCGCGGAAGGCAAAATCGATATCTTAATCGGCACCCATAAGCTGTTGCAGAGCGAGGTGAAGCTGCGCGATCTGGGGCTGCTGATCGTCGACGAAGAGCACCGCTTTGGCGTTCGTCACAAAGAACGCATCAAAGCAATGCGCGCCGATGTCGATATCCTGACCCTCACCGCCACGCCGATCCCGCGGACGCTGAACATGGCGATGAGCGGGATGCGGGACCTGTCGATCATCGCCACGCCGCCGGCGCGCCGTCTGGCGGTGAAGACCTTCGTTCGCGAATACGACGCCCTGGTGGTGCGCGAGGCGATCCTGCGCGAAACGCTGCGCGGAGGCCAGGTCTACTATCTATTTAATGACGTCGAAAACATCCAGAAAGCCGCCGACAAGCTGGCGGAGCTGGTGCCGGAGGCGCGGATAGCCATCGGCCACGGCCAGATGCGGGAGCGCGAACTGGAGCGGGTGATGAATGACTTCCATCACCAGCGCTTCAATGTGCTGGTGTGCACCACCATCATCGAAACCGGGATCGATATTCCCACCGCCAACACCATCATCATCGAACGCGCCGACCATTTTGGCCTCGCCCAGCTGCACCAGCTGCGCGGCCGCGTTGGCCGTTCGCATCATCAGGCCTATGCCTGGCTGCTGACGCCGCATCCGAAAGCGATGACCACCGATGCGCAAAAGCGCCTTGAAGCCATTGCGTCGCTGGAAGATCTCGGCGCCGGCTTTGCGCTGGCGACCCACGATCTGGAGATTCGCGGGGCCGGGGAACTGCTCGGCGAAGATCAGAGCGGTCAGATGGAAACCATCGGTTTCTCTCTGTATATGGAGCTGCTGGAGAACGCAGTCGATGCGCTGAAAGCCGGACGCGAACCCTCGCTGGAAGATCTCACCAGCCAGCAGACGGAGGTCGAACTGCGCATGCCTTCCCTGCTGCCTGACGATTTCATCCCTGACGTCAATACGCGACTGTCATTCTATAAGCGCATTGCCAGCGCCAAAAACGAACTCGATCTGGAGGAGATCAAAGTCGAGCTGATCGATCGTTTTGGCCGCCTGCCCGATGCCGCCCGCAACCTGCTGGATATTGCCCGTCTGCGTCAGCAGGCGCAGAAACTGGGGATCCGCAAACTGGAAAGCAACGAAAAAGGCGGCGTGATTGAATTTAACGAGAAAAACAACGTCAATCCGGTGTGGTTGATCGGCCTGCTGCAGAAGCAGCCCCAGCACTTCCGGCTGGACGGGCCGACGCGCCTGAAATTCATGCAGGACCTGGAAGAGCGTAAAACGCGGATGGACTGGGTTCGCCAGTTTATGCGTCAGCTGGAAGAGAACGCCGTCGCCTGACTGGCAGGAGATACGGCCCCCTGGCCGTATCTCCCTTCTTACATACCTGGCAATCTTTACAAACATTTTGCAATCCGCCTGGATTTCCCCACACAGACTCACGCCATAATCTCATCTGCTTTTCATATAAAAATAACCACTTATATATTTTGGAGTTATGGTAATGAGAAACCGTTTCCCCGTTACGCTCTGGCTGGCGCTGGTCGCGCTGGTCGCCGCGCTGGCTCTGCCCGCGCGCGCCAACACCTGGCCCCTTCCCCCGCCGGGCAGCCGGCTGGTAGGTCAGAATACGTTCCACGTGGTGCAGGATAACGGCGGTTCGCTGGAGGCGATTGCCAAAAAGTACAATGTCGGTTTTCTGGCCCTGCTGCAGGCCAATCCCGGGGTTGACCCCTATGTTCCCCGCGCCGGCAGCGTGCTGACCATCCCCCTGCAGACGCTGCTGCCCGATGCGCCGCGCGAAGGGCTGGTGATTAACCTTGCCGAGCTGCGCCTCTACTATTACCCGCCGGGTAAAAATGAAGTGACCGTCTACCCGATCGGCATCGGCCAGCTGGGCGGAACCACCATCACGCCGACGATGGTCACGACCGTGTCCGACAAGCGGGCCAATCCGACCTGGACGCCCACCGCTAACATTCGCGCCCGCTATAAGGCAATGGGGATTGAGCTGCCGGCGGTGGTGCCTGCCGGTCCTGACAACCCGATGGGCCATCACGCCATCCGCCTCGCCGCCTATGGCGGAGTCTATCTCCTGCACGGCACCAATGCCGATTTCGGCATTGGCATGCGCGTCAGCTCCGGCTGCATTCGTCTGCGCGACAACGATATCAAGGCGCTGTACAACGCCATTTCGCCAGGCACTAAGGTGAATATCATTAACACGCCGATCAAGGTATCGGTAGAGCCGGATGGCCGCCGTCTGGTTGAAGTCCATCAGCCGCTGTCTGAGCATATCGATGACGACCCGCAGACCTTGCCCATTACGCTTAACGCGACCATGACGGAGTTCAAACAGGCGCCGCAAACCGACGGGACGGTGATGGAGCGCGCGATGAATTACCGCTCGGGCATGCCCATTGACGTCACGCGTCATGCTGCCCCTGGACCGCAGTCGTTGTAGTCTTACGCTGCACAAAACAAAAAACCCGCCTGATGGCGGGTTTTTTGTTGGCAAGGGTCAAACAGGGGTACAACAGGGTCTTACTCATCGCTGTCCGGTGAAGGGGGCCGGCCAACGACGCATCGGGCTTACTTGTAGATAACAGCGGTGCCGTGAAGGGTATTCGGACCGGTTACCGAAGTAATACGGAATGAGGTGGCGCCCATCTCATCCGCTTTCTGCGCCAGCTGATCTTCCAGCGAGCCCAGGTTAGTCCCGGCAGAAGCAGAGATGGTGCCTACTTTATGCTGACCCGCTGGGGTGGACTGCACCTCAACAGCGGCAAAGCTGGCGAAAGAGAGTGAGCTAAGAACGGCGGCAATAGCCAGAGTATTAACGGTTTTCATGATTATTATACCTGTGCAGATGAATTTTTTAGTAGGGTCGTAAGTATTAATTTAACGATCGATAGGTAAATAGTAATGTGATCTACATCACACGTCAACGCATTTTTATAACGATCGTTTAACTATTTATAAAATGCTTAAATTTCATACGCATATGATTTATTTATTTTTAAACCAACAGCACTGGCCCCGGCGATCGTTTATTTTTATAATGGCCTTTCACCAAACCAACATAGGTACAACGGCACCATGACAACTGACGTTCAAAGTTGCGCCAAAAAAAGCCGTGGCCGACCGAAGGTGTTCGACAGGGATGCGGCGCTGGACAAAGCCATGACACTCTTCTGGCAGCACGGCTATGAGGCGACCTCGCTCGCCGATCTGGTCGAGGCGACAGGAGCAAAAGCCCCCACCCTGTATGCGGAATTTGTGAATAAAGAAGGCCTGTTCCGCGCAGTGTTGGATCGTTACATTTCGCGCTTTGCCGCGAAGCACGAAGCCGTGCTGTTGGCCGAAGGGAAATCCGTCGATCAGGCGTTGCGCGACTACTTCACGGCGGTCGCCACCTGCTTTACCAGCAAAGAGACGCCGGCCGGCTGCTTTATTATCAATACCTCCGCCGCGCTGGCCGCCTCCTCGACGGATATCGCCAATACCATCAAATCCCGCCATGCGATGCAGGAGCAGGCGCTCACTCAGTTTCTGCAGCAGCGGCAAGCGCAGGGCGAACTCCCCGCGGGCCGCGACGTCGCGCCGCTGGCGCAGTTTCTCAACTGTGTCCTGCAGGGGATGTCGATTAGCGCGCGGGAAGGCGCGGATTTCGACAAGCTGATGCAAATCACCGACACCACTCTCCGTCTCTGGCCGCAGATCCTCGAGTCCTGATGTGCCCTGCCTCCGGCGGTATTCTGCCGCCGGATCCACTCTCCTGTTGGCTTTATCCCCACAAAATAGATTGATTTTTATTACCTTTTCTCGTGCAAGATAAACGCAAATGATATTGATTGCGATATTCATTATGTGCAAAATCCTTTTTTGAGTTTTTCCAGATGTTTCGCATTGTAACTAATGCCGACCCGGCGTCGGCCTATAACAACGACAAAGCAACTTGCTCATAAAAGGAATGGATATGAAAAAGCGCCTCTGGGTGCTCCACCCCCTGCTGCTGGTCAGCTCGCTGCCTGCGCTGGCGGCTCAGTCTGATGAAGACAGCATCATCGTTAGTGCAAACCGCACCCATCGCACCGTGGCCGAAATGGCCCAAACCACCTGGGTCATTGAGGGCCAGGAGATTGAGCAGCAGGTCCAGGGCGGGAAAGAGTTCAAAGACGTGCTGGCGCAGCTGATCCCGGGCATCGATGTCAGCAGCCAGGGGCGCACCAATTACGGGATGAACATGCGCGGGCGCGCCATCGTCGTGCTGATCGACGGCGTCCGGCTCAATTCCTCACGCACCGACAGTCGCCAGCTCGACGCCATCGACCCCTTTAACATCGAACATATCGAAGTGATCTCCGGGGCGACCTCGCTGTACGGCGGAGGCAGTACCGGCGGGCTTATCAACATCGTCACCAAGAAAGGGCAGCAGGATCGCCAGGTCGATCTCGAGGTGGGCAGCAAGAGCGGGTTTGCGAACAGTAACGATCACGATGAGCGCATCGCGGCGGCCGTCAGCGGCGGGACAGACCATGCATCCGGGCGCTTATCGGTAGCCTATCAGCGTTTCGGCGGCTGGTACGATGGCAATAACGATGCGCTGATCCTCGATAACACCCAAACGGGGCTCCAGCACTCTGACCGCCTCGACGTGATGGGGACGGGGACGATTGAGATCGATGACAATCGCCAGTTGCAGCTTGTCACCCAGTATTATAAAAGCCAGGGCGATGATGACTACGGCCTGTGGCTCGGGAAGAACATGTCCGCGGTCACCAGCGGCGGCAAAGCGTACACCACCGACGGGCTCAATTCCGACCGTATCCCCGGCACTGAGCGCCACCTGATCAGCCTCCAGTACTCCGATGCTGACTTCTTCGGCCAGAATCTGGTGAGCCAGGTGTACTATCGCGATGAGTCCCTCACCTTCTATCCGTTCCCGACGCTTACGAAAGGCCAGGTCAGTAGCTTCTCCTCGTCGCAGCAGGATACCGATCAGTATGGCGCAAAGCTGACCCTCAACAGCCAGCCGCTGGCGGGATGGGATCTTACCTGGGGTCTCGACGCCGATCATGAGACCTTCAATGCCAACCAGATGTTCTTCGATCTGCAGCAATCGCTGGCGTCCGGCGGGCTGCATAACGAATCGATCTACACCACCGGCCGCTATCCGGGATACAGCATCTCCAACGTCGCGCCGTTCCTGCAGTCCAGCTACGATCTGAACGAGATCTTTACCGTCAGCGGTGGGGTACGCTACCAGTGGACCGAAAACCGGGTTGACGACTTTGTCGGCTACGCCCAGCAACAGGATATCGCCAACGGCAAAGCGCGCTCCGCCGACGCCATCAAAGGCGGCAAAACCGATTACGATAACTTCCTGTTTAACGCCGGGATCGTGGCGCATCTGACCGAGCGTCAGCAGACCTGGTTTAACTTCTCGCAGGGCGTCGAGCTGCCGGACCCCGGTAAATACTACGGCATCGGTAAATACGGCGCGGCGGTCAATGGCCATCTGCCGCTGATCTCCAGCGTCAATGTCGATGACTCGCCGCTGCAGGGGATCAAAGTTAACTCGTATGAGCTGGGCTGGCGCTACACCGGCGATAACCTGCGCACCCAGCTGGCGGCGTATTACTCGACTTCGGATAAGACCATCGTCGTCAACCGCACCGACATGACCATCGACGTTCAGTCCGACAAACGGCGTATTTACGGCGTTGAGGGAGCGGTCGATTTCTTTATTCCGGACAGCGACTGGAGCGTCGGCGGTAACTTCAACGTGCTGAAATCACAGGTGCAGACCGACGGCCGCTGGCAAAAATGGGATGTCACCCTCGCCTCACCGTCCAAAGCCACCGCCTGGGTGGGTTGGGCGCCGGATCCGTGGAGCCTGCGCGTGCAGAGCCAGCAGGTGTTTGACCTCAGCGACGCCGCCGGTAACAAGCTGGAAGGCTATAACACCGTTGATTTTATTGGCAGTTACGCGCTGCCGGTGGGGAAACTGACCTTCAGTATCGAAAACCTGCTTAACGAAGACTATGTCACCATCTGGGGCCAGCGGGCGCCGCTGCTCTACAGCCCGACCTACGGCAGTTCATCTCTGTACGAATACAAAGGCCGTGGCCGTACCTTCGGTCTGAATTACGCGTTAACCTTCTGATAAAAAAAGCCCCTCAGCCTGAGCGATTGAGGGGCTAATCACTACACAAATCTGTTTTTAGATTTTGTTGTTCAGGACCAGCTGGCCGTTGTTGTCCAGCGGGATCTGGCTGCCAGGATTGTGATCCATACGGATTTTCCCCTGCTGATCGCCTATTTTATAGGTCACATCGTAGCCCAGCATTTTATCGGATTTGTCATACACCGTTTTACAACGCTGCTGGGTGGTAGTGTAGGTATCGTTGTCCTGCATCGCCCCCTGCAGCTGGTTGCCGGCATAGCCGCCGCCCAGCGCACCCACCACCGTCGCTACACTACGTCCGCGACCGCCGCCAAACTGGTGGCCAATCACCCCACCGGCCACCGCGCCGAGTACCGAACCGGCGATACGGTTTTCATCCTGGACCGGACGACGATGGGTCACCGTGACATTGCGGCATTCCTGACGCGGCGTTTTCACGGTTTCTTTAATCGGTGTACTGGAGACCACTTGCGCATACTGCGGGCCGCGATCTAACACGTTGAGACCAGCGACAGCTGCAACGCCCAGCGCGGCAGCCACGCCTATCCCTATACCCGCCAACATAGATTTATTCACGGGAGATCCTCCTTTGTTGCTGTTGATACAATTTTGCAACCGGAGCCGGGAGGGCGCAAATCAGATAGCGGATGAAAAGTGCGAGAATTCGCAGCAAATCAAGGGGATTCAGAGGATTCCGAGCGGGATCGCCGCGGTTTCAGCAGAAGAGCCCGGAGCGCCGTCAGGGCGGCTCCGGGTAAAGACAGCGTATTAGTGCAGCTTAAGACGCGGGCGAATGATGCGGTTGATGCGCCCGACCAGCATCATCAGGCCGGTTTTGAAATAGCCGTGCAGGGCGATCTGGTGCATACGGTACAGGGAGATGTACACGAAGCGCGCAATACGCCCTTCCACCATCATCGAGCCGCGCATCAGGTTACCCATCAGGCTGCCGACGGTGGAGTAATTGGACAGCGACACCAGCGAGCCATGGTCTTTATAGGTATACGCCTTCAGCGGTTTGCCTTTCATCTGCGCCAGGATGTTGTTCAGCGCGCAGGTAGCCATCTGGTGCGCCGCCTGGGCCCGCGGAGGGACAAAGCCGCCTTCCGGACGCGCACAGGAGGCGCAGTCGCCGATGGCGAAAATATCCGCATCGCGGGTGGTCTGCAGCGTCGGCTCGACCACCAGCTGATTGATACGGTTGGTTTCGAGGCCGCCGATCTCTTTCATGAAATCTGGCGCTTTGATCCCGGCCGCCCAGACCATCAGATCCGCTTCAATATATTCGCCATCTTTGGTGTGCAGACCGCCTGCATCCGCGCTGGTGACCATGGTCTGCGTCAGCACCCGTACGCCCAGCTTGGTCAGCTCATTATGCGCCGCCCCGGAAATGCGCGGCGGCAGTGCGGGCAGAATACGCTCGCCCGCCTCGACCAGCGTGACGTTCAGCGCTTCGTTAGTCAGCCCTTTGTAGCCGTAGCTGTGCAGCTGTTTCACCGCATTATGCAGTTCAGCGGAGAGTTCCACGCCGGTGGCGCCGCCGCCGACAATGGCGATGTTCACTTTACCGTTGGCACCCAGGTTGGCGGAGTATTTGAGGAACAGGTTGAGCATTTCCTGATGGAAACGACGCGCCTGATGCGGGTTGTCGAGGAAAATGCAGTTCTCTTTCACGCCAGGGGTGTTGAAGTCATTCGAGGTACTGCCCAACGCCATCACCAGCGTGTCGTACGGCAGTTTACGCTCAGCCACCAGCAGCTCGCCTTTTTCATTACGCAGCTCGCCGAGGGTGATGGTCTTCCCTTCGCGGTTGATATCCACCACCGAGCCCAGCTGGAACTGGAAACCGTGGTTGCGGGCATGGGCCAGATAGCTCAGCGCATCGACACCTTCATCCAGAGAACCGGTCGCCACTTCATGCAGCAGCGGCTTCCACAGATGGCTGTGGTTACGGTCCACCAGGGTGATTTTCGCTTTTTTATGGCGCCCTAACTTTTTCCCCAGCTGAGTTGCCAGTTCCAGTCCGCCAGCGCCGCCACCCACAATTACGATTTTTTTCAATGGCGTAGTCATGTGTACCCCTAAAATTATTAACCAATTGTTAAATAAAAGTTATGATAATAGCCTTTATTTAACAACAAGTTACGTCAATGAAACCATTCAGCACCGTCGAGAATACCATGAACGGTGCATTGGTCATACCAAAATTGATATGCATCAAGTTTTGTCGCGTATTTTTTCAGCGAAACCAATAAGTGTAGGCATAAAAAAACCCGCGCGGTGAACACGGCGCGGGTTTGGCGACAGGGGAAAAGGCTTAACCGAGGGTTTTAAACGCTTTCAGCCGCTGCAGGTGCGGCGAGATGTTTTTAAATTTATGGGTCTGCTCTTCATCCCAGATAATTTCATAATAGTGGTGCAGAAGATCGGCGGAACGCTGGCTGTCCAGCGCTTCGTCCTGCCGGGAAAGCACCACCAGACAGCGATCGCGATTCTTCTCACGGAAGTTGGTTACACACTTGGTGGCGATGTCAGCATACTCTTCCGGGCGGTCGATTTTGCCTTCCATGTTCTCATGCGGAAACAGGTTTGGATTGAACACCGCCTGGCGGATATCGCACAGAAAACCAATCCGCTCCGCCCAGTAGCCGCCAAGGCCGACGCCGCAGATCAGCGGCCGGTCATCGGCGGTAAGCTGCAGCATTTTATCGACCTCTTTCAGCAGATGCTGCATGTCGTGCTTGGGGTGGCGCGTGCTGTAGCTAATCAACCGCACGTCCGGGTCGATAAACTGCAGCTGCATCACCTTCTCATGGTTACCGGGGCTGTTCGAGTCAAAACCGTGTAAATAGATAATCATCGCATCCTCACCAGACAACAACGCCCCGCAGAGCGTTACGCGGACTTCGCCTCTTGCCAGCGCGCATGAAGCTGCTCCAGCTGGGCACTCACCGTTTTCCAACGGGCTGAATCCCTTAACTCCTGACGGGAAAAGGAACCTTTATGATACAATTTCGTAACACGCTCTGCTTTGATCGGCGACAGGTTATCCAGCACACTGACCGCGCCTTTACGATTATTGCAGACCAGTATCATATCGCAACCGGCGTCAAGCGACGCCTGACCGCGTTCGGCATAGCTGCCCATGATCGCCGCCCCTTCCATCGACAGATCGTCGGAGAAAATCACCCCGTCGAAGCCCAGCTCGCCGCGCAGCACCGTTTTTAACCAGTACGCTGAGCCGCTGGCCGGACGCGGGTCGAGCTCCGGGTAAATCACATGCGCGGGCATGATGGCATCCAGACGCTGTTCGGCGATGAGGCTTTTGAATACCGCCATATCGTGGTCGCGAATCACCGATGCCGGCCGCGGATCGAACGGGGTCTCTTTGTGCGAATCGGCAGTCACCGCCCCGTGCCCCGGGAAGTGTTTACCGGTGGTTTTCATACCCGCGGCGTGCATCCCGTCAATAAAGTGACGCGCCATCGTCAGCGCTTTCTGCGGATCTTCATGATAAGAACGTTCGCCGATCGCGGCGCTGATATGGCCGACGTCCAGCACAGGCGCAAAGCTGATATCAATATCCATGGCGATCATTTCGCTGGCCATCAGCCAGCCGGCCTCGGCGGCCAGTTTGCCCCCCTCTTCCATCCCCAGCAGCGCGGCGAAAGACTGGGCCGCCGGTAAACGGGTAAAGCCTTCGCGGAAACGCTGAACGCGCCCCCCTTCCTGATCGACCGCCACCACCAGATGGTTCCGGGAGGCATCGCGGATCTGGCGCACCAGCTCCCGCAGCTGCGCCGGATCGTGATAATTACGGGTAAAGAGGATCAACCCTCCCACCAGCGGATGCGCCAGAATCTCTCGCTCTTCCGCATCCAGTTCATACCCTTCGACATCCAACATGACTGGGCCCACACTGACCTCTCTTATCCTTTACGTTCGTTGTCTAACTGACACCATATTTCATCTGCCAGCGTGATAAATTGCCGATCGCCGCTCTGCTGCCAGCGCATTTCATACCATCCCGCCATCAGCAGCAATACCCACGGGCGCCAAAGTACAACCTGCCGCCAAAGCTGCTGCGCGTCGATGGCCGCCCGCCGGGCATACGCCGCCACCAGCTGGCGGCGCTGGTGAGGGGAAATCCACACCGCGGCCAGCTCCAGCGCGATATCGCCATCGCCGGCATATTCCCAGTCGATCAGCCTCAGGCCGGACTCGCTGTGGATAATATTGCCGGCATGGACGTCCATATGCAGCGGCGCCAGCCGCAGAGGACGGGGCTCGCCCCGGCGGCGCAGCCGCTGATGCCAGCGCAGCCAGCGCGGCGTGCGCCGTGCCGGATCGCACGTCTGCCAGTACTGGGCCAGCAGCGGTGCGAGGGTAACACGCCAGCCGAATCGCGGTTGCTGATGCACGTCATACAATAAGTCTGACAGCATAGGGCAGGCCGGTAACTCGCTTTTCACCTCCCCTGCGCAATATTCCACCACCATCCAGCAGGGTGAGTAAAACAGCGGGGCTGGCGCCAGCCTGGCAGGCAGTCGGCGGAGCGCGCGATACTGACGGCGGAAATAACAGGAAGCGGCTGACGGGTCGTGCGGCTGACGTAGCACGTGCCGCTGGTCGCCGTCGCTGATAATCACACTGCCGCCGCTGAGGCCATTCTGGCTCAGCGAGGCGACAGGATGATAGCGGGGGAAGAAGCGCGACAAGAGCTCATCGCGCGTCAGCTTATTGTTGCTGAACAGCACCTTTACCTGACCAGATAATCTCGCCGGTTTGCACCAGCATCAACTGCATCTTCAGTTCAGGCGCGTTGACGTTGCCGGTGGCATTGGAGTAAAGCACATACTGCGCGCCCACGTTGCGGGCGATCCCCATGGCTTTGCTGCGGCTGCCGAGGCTGTCCTGCGGCGACAGGCCCAGCTGCTGTTTGGCGACCCCAAGCTGCTGCGCCGAGACCAGCGTAAACTTACCGTTGCCGGCCAGCGCATTACGCAGCGCGGTAGTGGCTTCTCCCGCATTCAGCGTACCATTGGTGCGGTTGTTCACGCTGTCAACCAGCAGAATACTGCCCGCATTGACGCCGCTGGCCTGCAGCATCTGCCCCACCAGCGGCTGGACCGCGCCGTTCCAGTCATAATGACGCACGCGCGGCGCCGGCTGACCAGACTGCTGATCCTGATGCTCAATGGGCCCCGGCTGCGACGGTACGGCAGGAACCGCCGGTACCGTCGGCACCGTGGGCTGCGGCTGCGCAGGCTGCTGCGGCTGCGGTTTGGCCTCTTCGACCGGCGCAGGCTGCTCACGTAACCCCGCACAGCCTGCGAGGAATATCGCCAGTGCTGTGATTAACGCATAGCGACACATTTTCATCATTATAATTACCCCTTACAGATAAAGATAAAGGCGGGCCTTATGCGCCCCCAGGATATTGGCGCTACCATACAATGTCACCGAAGAGCGTGCCGGAACCACGATGGTGCGCGGCGCGTCCAGCGGATGCATCTCCAGCCCTCGGGCGTCATACCAGAAAAAACGATAGTGCACGGTGACCGGCTGCTGGCGCTCGTTATACAGCGTTGAGGAGGCGGTAGCCTGAATCTCCGTCGCCACCACGGCAGGCTCGCTGGCGCTGATCCCGGCCGCCAGCACGCTCGACTCCATCACCAGCGCCTGCTGGTCAGAAACCGGGATCTCCGGATGTGAACTACACCCGGCCAGCAGTCCCGCCGCCAGGCAAGCGCCCAAAAGGGTCCTGAGCATGGCGTTAGCCTTTATGCGCCAGCATCGGGCCCAGCGGACGACCGCCCAGCAGATGCATGTGGATATGGTAAACTTCCTGGCCGCCGTGGCGGTTGCAATTAACGATCAAACGGTAGCCATCGTCGGCAAGACCTTCATCGCGGGCGATCTTCGCCGCGACGGTCATCATCCGGCCCAGCGCCAGCTCATGTTCGGTGGTGACGTCATTCACGGTAGGAATCAGAACATTCGGGACAATCAGAATGTGGGTGGGTGCCTGCGGGGAGATGTCGCGAAAAGCGGTCACAAGCTCATCCTGATAGACAATATCCGACGGGATCTCCCGGCGAATGATTTTGCTGAAAATCGTTTCTTCTGCCATGACTGATTCCTTATTAGTTTTATCCCATACGCTGGCCTGCTTCTGCAGATAAACGCGGACGCACAGGTTCAGATAAGAGTATGAGCGACATCCTCCCTCTCTTTCAACCTGAAAGCAGTTTTTCTTATTCAACTATAGACTTAGCTGCTGAGGGATTAAGCATTTGCCGGATACTCTTCAGGGTTATCGCCTCAGAAAACCTCACCTCGTAACGTAAAAAAGGCAGCCAATAGGCTGCCTTAGTCTCCCCGATACTACGTCTTAACTGTTACGGATGTACTCATCCATTTCAGTTTTCAGGTTATCGGACTTGGTACCGAAGATGGCCTGTACGCCAGAACCTGCCACTACCACGCCAGCGGCGCCCAGTTTTTTCAGGCCAGCCTGGTCAACTTTCGCTACATCCGCCACGCTAACACGCAGACGAGTAATACATGCGTCGAGGTTGGTGATGTTCTCTTTACCGCCGAAAGCGGCGATCAGAGCCGGAGCCATCTCGCTGGTTGCGCCAGCTTTGCTCTCTTCGGTGGTATCTTCACGACCCGGTGTTTTCAGATCCAGGGCTTTAATCAGCACGCGGAAAATGACGTAGTACACGATCGCATAGCAGATACCGACAATCGGGAACAGCCACAGCTTGCTGCTGTTACCGGACAGGACGATAAAGTCGATCAGGCCGTGAGAGAACGAGGTACCGTCACGCATACCCAGCAGGATACAGATCGGGAACGCCAGACCCGCCAGAATGGCATGGATAACGTACAGGATCGGCGCCACGAACATGAAGGAGAACTCGATCGGCTCGGTGATACCGGTCAGGAACGAGGTCAGCGCGGCGGAGATCATGATACCGCCCACTTTGGCGCGGTTTTCCGGTTTAGCAGAGTGCCAAATCGCGATTGCCGCTGCCGGCAGACCGTACATTTTGAACAGGAAGCCGCCAGACAGTTTGCCCGCGGTCGGGTCGCCTGCCATGTAGCGCGGGATATCGCCGTGGAACACCTGACCAGCCGCGTTGGTGTATTCGCCGATCTGCATCTGGAAAGGAACGTTCCAGATGTGGTGCAGACCAAACGGCACCAGGCAACGCTCGATGAAACCGTAGATACCAAACGCTACCACCGGGTTCTGATAAGCAGCCCACTGGGAGAAGGTCTGGATCGCGGAACCGATCGGCGGCCAAATGAAGGAGAGGATCACGCCGGTGAAGATAGCGGCCAGACCAGAGATAATCGGTACAAAGCGCTTGCCCGCAAAGAAGCCCAGGTATTCTGGCAGCTTGATACGATAGAAGCGGTTGAACATGTACGCGGCGATAGCACCGGAGATAATACCGCCAAGCACGCCGGTATCAGCCAGGTGTTTTGCCGCAATCTCTTCAGCAGGTAAATGCAGCACCAGCGGCGCAACCACCGCCATGGTTTTCACCATGATGCCGTAAGCCACGACTGCAGCCAGTGCGGATACACCGTCGTTATTGGTGAAGCCGAGGGCCACACCGATAGCGAAGATCAGCGGCATGTTGGCGAAAACTGAACCGCCTGCTTCTGCCATAACGTGGGAGACCACGGCTGGCAGCCAGCTGAAGTTTGCGGAACCGACGCCCAGCAGGATACCTGCGATAGGCAGTACGGATACCGGCAGCATCAGCGATTTACCGACCTTCTGCAGGTTAGCAAATGCATTCTTAAACATAATTGAGAGTGCTCCTGAGTATTTGGTACTTTTTTACGTTTTCACGCATTGGCCCGGGGGGAGAACCGTGCCGTGGACAGGACATCTAAGCGCCCTTTATTTATTACACAGAGTAAAATAATTAACGGGATGATTGTTTGACGGCTATCACGTTTCAATCAGCCTTCCGGTAAAAATTTACATCAGCTTACATAAGTTGTATCCAGATGTTGCCAAAAAACCTTCACCGCCACTTTTGTGGCGGTGAACTTTACTCGCTTTGGTTATTAATTACGAGCCTTAAAATAATAAGCAGATCAAGCAGGTTGTAAGCGGGCGGGGTCAATATGGAACAGAGTGGCAAAATTATCGGTGGTCTGCTGGGCCAGTTGCTCCAGCGACACGCCTTTCAGTACCGCCATGTATTCCGCAACGTCACGGACCAGCGCCGGCTGGTTCTCTTTGCCGCGATGGGGGACTGGCGCCAGGTACGGCGAATCGGTCTCCACCAGCAGGCGATCCAGCGGAACATAGCGCGCCGCATCGCGCAGCTGCTCGGCGTTACGAAAAGTGACGATACCGGAAAACGAGATATAGAACCCCATGTCGAGCAATTTACCCGCTGTCTCCCTGTCCTCAGTGAAACAGTGTAGTACGCCACCGCAATCCGTCACCTTTTCTTCGCGTAAAATGGCCAGGGTATCGGCGCGCGCGTCACGGGTGTGGACGATCACCGGCTTATTCAGCTCGCGGCCAATGCGTATGTGGTCGCGAAACGAGGTTTGCTGCTGGGCTTTGGTTTCCGGGGTATAAAAATAATCCAGACCGGTCTCCCCCATCGCCACAACGCCCTCTTCCGCCGCCAGCGTGCGCAGGGTCTCCACCTCGTAGGCTTCGTCCTGGTTTAACGGATGCACGCCGCAGGAGAAGACGACGTTGTCACGCGTCCCCACCAGCTCACGCATACTGCGGTAGCCGGGCAAGGTCGTGGCGACCGCCAGGCAGAATTTCACATCGCGCGCGGCCGCTTTTGCCAGCACGTCGTCGACGTTTTTGTGCAGAGTTTGATAATCCAGACCATCAAGATGGCAGTGGGAGTCGACTAAAAACATAATGTCTCACTCAGAGGTGGGATACGGGTAAAACCGTCCCGGGTTGCAGGTAATGTTCCCAGCGCAGCAGGCGCTCGGTGAGCAGCAGTTCGCGGTTGACGCCGACGACGTTCAGCAATTGCTCACGGCAGGTACAGACGTCATGGGCGATCGCCTGCAGCCGGGCGGCGGGCAGGCTGTGCGCCAGCTGCTCCAGCAGCGGCCAGACGTCCGGGTTACTCACCAGGGCAATCCCCTGCTGTCGTTTTTGCGCATCGACCAGCAGCGATGCCAGCCAGTGCAGGCGAACCGCCGCCTGTTCATGATTGAGTATCGGCAGCAACGCCAGCCAGTCACCGCTCGCCAGAGTGGCCGCCAGGGCCTGACACAGCTGCTGCCGCGCCGTCCACTGCGGTTCCTGTAATAGTTCGAGCGCCGCGGCCGGCGCGCTGGCGCACAGACGCAACGCGGTCAACAGTGACTCCTGCGGCAGGTTCACCTCTCGCTCCAGCCAGGCCAGGGCATAAGACTCCGACGGCGGCGCCAGGTGGTGCAGGCGACAACGGCTGCGCAGAGTCGTCAGCAGACGCGCCGGCTCCTGGCAGGCGAGGAAGAACCAGGTATTCTCCGGCGGCTCCTCCAGCGTTTTCAGCAACGCGTTGGCGGCGGCATCGGTCAGCAAAGCGGCATCGCTAATCCACACCACTTTCGCCCCACCGAGGCGCGCGCGCTCATAGAGCTTTTCATTGACATCGCGCACCGCATCAATGCCCAGCGCACTCTTGCCCTTTTCGGGGATCAGCGGATAGTAATCGGGATGTGTGCCGGCCTGCATCAGCTGGCAACTATGGCAGCGGCCGCAGCTTTTATGTCCTTCGGGCTGGCGGCACATCAGGAAGCGGCACAGCGCGTAAATCAACGCCTCACCGCCCATCCCGCTCAGAGACTGTAACAGCAAGGCGTGGTGGCCTCGTCCGGCCTGATAGCTTCCGACCAGTTGCTCGAACGACGGGCGCAGCCACGGATACCATTTCATGCCGGTTGCTCCGCCATCCACTGGGCGATCGTGGCGCGAATGTCGCGAGCGACGGCGTCGAGCGGCTGGGTCGCGTCAACCGTGCGGATCGACGGGTCTGCAGCGGCCAGCTCAAGGTAGCGCGCGCGGGTGCGATTGAAGAAGTTCATGGACTCCTGCTCAATGCGATCAAGCTCTCCGCGGGCCCGGGCGCGCTGCAGCCCCACTTCCGGCGTGACGTCGAGGTACAGCGTCAGATTGGGGCGGAAATCGCCGAGTACCGCGTCGCGCAGCATCGCCAGCATCGTACGGTCGATTCCCCGGCCGCCGCCCTGATAAGCCTGAGTCGACAGATCGTGACGATCGCCGATCACCCACTGGCCGCGGGCCAGCGCGGGCTTAATCACGGTCTCCACCAGCTGGACGCGTGCCGCGTAAAACATCAGCACTTCCGCTTTATCATTAATGACCTCATCACCCGTGGACTGGATATCCAGCACCAGGCTACGCAGTTTTTCGGCAAGGACAGTGCCCCCCGGCTCACGGGTAAACACCATATCGTGAATACCTGCCGACTGCAGCGTCTCCACCACCAGCTGACGTGCGGTGGTCTTCCCGGCGCCCTCCAGCCCCTCGATGACGATATAGTTACTGCGCATTTTTTTCCTTAAGTACTTTCAGATAGTCCTGCACCGCACGGTTATGACTGACCAGGTTTGTGGTAAACGTATGGCCCCCTTTCCCGTCGGCGACAAAATAGAGGTATGACGTTTTCGCCGGATGGGCGGCCGCCTTCAGCGACGCCTCGCCCGGCACTGCGATAGGACCAGGCGGCAGGCCGCTGATGGTATAGGTATTGTATGCGGTCGGCGTCTCGAGATCCTTACGCGTTAACTTACCAGTATACCCCTCGCCCATCCCGTAGATCACGGTCGGATCGGTCTGTAAGCGCATACCGATGCGCAGGCGATTGATAAATACCGACGCGACGCGGTCGCGCTCTTCCGCCACCGCGGTCTCTTTCTCAATAATCGAGGCCATGGTCAACAGCTGGTTCTGGTCGGCATAGGGCAGATTGTCCATCCGTCCTTCCCAGATCTTCGCCACTTCGGCGACCATTTTCTGATGCGCGCGCTTGAGGATGGCGATATCGCTGGTATTGGCGGTGTACATCCAGGTATCCGGCCAGAACCAGCCCTCCACCCAGTCGGCATGCTCAAGACCTAACGCCTTAGCCACCGTCGCGTAGCTATCATCCTCGAGAGTGTGCTTCACGTACGGGGCATCGCGCAGCTGGCGCAGGTAGTCGCTGACGCGCATACCTTCGACAAAGCGCAGCGGAAACTGCGCCTCTTTACCGCTGGCCAGCAGCTGCAGCATCTCGCGCACCGTCATCTGCGGCGTGAAGCGATAGGTCCCGGCTTTGAAGTGAGACAGCTCAGGTTCCACCCGCAGCAGCCACTGGAAAACGCGCGGGCGGTTGATCACCTTCTCGCGATAAAGATCCTGGCCCAGCGCCAGACGGCCGGTACCGGGCTCCAGGGTGAAGATGGTCTCTTCTTTAATCAGCAGCTTGCTGTCCGCCAGCTGGCGTACTTTCCACATGCCTGCCGCCGCGGCGATGCCCAGCACCACCACTAACAGCAGAATAAAACGTAACATTTTCTTCATACTAACCAGACAGCTCACACAAAGGGGCTAAAAAATGGTAAAGCTCGCGCGAGGACCAGACGGTCTCCTCCCAGCGACGAACCGGCACCAGCGGCATCAGCGCATTGCAGATCAGCACTTCATCGGCTTCACGCAATACCTCAGGACGCGCTGTCACTTCGACAACGCGAAACGCCGATGGTGCCAGCTGTGCGATACAGCGCTGCCGCATAATGCCGTTGACCCCGGCGTAATCGAGCCGCGGAGTAAATACATCCCGTCCCTGACGCCAGAATAAATTCGCGGCACAGCATTCCGTAAGCCACCCGTCACTGTCAAGGACCAGCGCCTCATCGGCGTCCGTCTGCTCAAGATGAGAGCGGATCAGTACCTGCTCAAGGCGATTAAGATGCTTCAGTCCGGCAAGCCATGGGTTGCGCCCCAGGGGCACCGGGCTCTGGGTCAGGGTAATGCCCTCCTCCCGCCAGCGCGCATAATGCGCCGGGAATGGAGAGACACTGAGAATGCGGGTGGGCGACACGCAGCCCGCCGTACTGTATCCCCTTCCCCCAACGCCGCGGGTGAGGATCACCTTCAACACGCCCTGCGCGTGCGGCCGCGCCAGACGCTGCATCTCTTCGCTCAGCGTCAGCCAGTCGTGAAATGGTATTTGTAATTTTTCACAGGTTGTCTGCAAACGCTGCAGATGGGCGTCCAGTAGCGCAACCTGCCCCTGCTGGATGCGGGCGGTGGTAAAACAGCCGTCGCCAAACTGGGCGGCGCGATCGTTCGCCGCCAGCGTGTCCTGTTCAACGCCATTTATCAAGAACATAAAGGACTCCTTTTCACTGGTCGGTGAGTGTCTCAGGACACGGAGCAGAGGACAAGCGGAGAAAGCCGAATAAAAAAGGCCCGACGAACGGGCCTTTTGTTAAAGCAGTACCGGGGCAAGCCCTGTCACACTTTTTTGAAGATCAGCGAACCGTTAGTGCCGCCAAAACCGAAGGAGTTGCACAGGGTGTACTCCATACCGGAAACCTGACGCGCTTCGTGTGGCACGAAATCGAGGTCGCAGCCCTCATCCGGGTTGTCGAGGTTGATCGTCGGCGGAACCGCCTGGTCGCGCAGCGCCAGGATAGAGTAGATCGACTCTACGGCCCCTGCCGCGCCCAGCAGGTGCCCGGTCATGGATTTGGTGGAGCTCACCATGACGCGGCTCGCCGCATCACCGAAGACTGACTTAACGGCCTGCGCTTCTGCTTTATCGCCCGCCGGCGTCGAGGTGCCGTGGGCGTTGACGTAGCCAATCTGGCCCGGTTCGATACCCGCATCGCGAATGGCATTCACCATCGCCAGCGCGGCGCCCGCACCATCTTCCGGCGGTGACGTCATGTGGTAAGCATCGCTGCTCATGCCGAAGCCAACGATCTCGGCGTAGATTTTGGCACCGCGTTTTTTAGCATGCTCGTACTCTTCCAGCACCACCATACCCGCACCGTCGCCCAGCACGAAGCCGTCGCGATCTTTATCCCACGGACGGCTTGCCGCCTGCGGGTTGTCATTGCGCGTGGAGAGCGCACGCGCCGCGCCGAAGCCGCCCACGCCAAGCGGGGTACTGGCTTTTTCCGCACCGCCTGCCACCATCGCATCGGCATCGCCATAGGCGATGATGCGCGCGGCCTGGCCGATGTTGTGCACGCCTGAAGTACACGCGGTCGCGATAGAGATACTTGGCCCACGCAGACCAAACATGATGGTCAGATGCCCGGCCACCATGTTAACAATTGTGGAAGGAACGAAGAATGGGCTGATCTTACGCGGTCCGCCGTTAACCAGCGAACTGTGGTTTTCTTCGATCAAGCCGAGACCGCCAATACCGGAGCCGATAGCGGCGCCAATACGGGTTGCATTCTCTTCCGTCACTTCAAGGCCAGAATCCTGCATGGCCTGAACGCCAGCGACAATTCCATATTGAATGAAGGCATCCATCTTGCGCTGTTCTTTGCGCGAGATAATGTCATCACAGTTAAAATCCTTTACTAAGCCAGCAAATTTCGTTGCATAGGCGCTAGTATCGAAATGGTCGATCAGGCTGATGCCACTCTGACCGGCAAGGAGAGCTTTCCAGGTAGACTCTACGGTATTGCCGACAGGAGACAACATGCCCAGTCCGGTCACAACTACACGACGCTTAGACACGTTTGTCCTCCAGGGAGGGAAAATAGATTCTTGTGGGACAATAAAAAGATAAAACTCAGGCGGTCGAATGACCGCCTGGAGATGTTCACTTACGCCTGGTGGCCGTTGATGTAATCAATGGCAGCCTGAACGGTGGTGATTTTCTCAGCTTCTTCGTCCGGAATCTCAGTATCAAACTCTTCTTCCAGAGCCATTACCAGCTCAACGGTGTCAAGAGAATCAGCGCCCAGGTCTTCAACGAAGGAAGCATTGTTGGTAACTTCTTCCTGCTTAACGCCCAGCTGCTCGCCGATAATTTTCTTAACGCGTTCTTCGATAGTGCTCATACTCTTAAATTTCCTATCAAAACTCGCTTTCGCGATGGTTTTCGTAGTGTATAAAATGTTGAAAAATTTGCAACTAAATCCCGGCAGGTCTTACCACGATTTTGCGCTATTTTGAGGCCGTTTGCCCTAAGAACGCAAATCTTTTCGCACAAAACCGCACAGGGAACCGTGCGAAGTGCGCGGTTCCTGAACGTTTTGCACAAATCTCGGTCAGACCATGTACATTCCGCCGTTGACGTGCAGCGTTTCACCAGTGATGTAACTTGCTTCGTCAGAGGCTAAAAATGCAACCGCGCTGGCGATTTCATTTGGGGTGCCAAGGCGCCCCGCAGGAACTGCCGCCAGCGTACCCGCACGCTGCTCATCGGTCAGCGCACGCGTCATGTCCGTTTCAATAAAGCCCGGAGCAACAACGTTTACAGTAATACCGCGGGACGCAACTTCACGCGCCAGTGATTTACTGAAGCCGATCAGACCCGCTTTCGCCGCAGCGTAGTTGGCCTGACCCGCATTTCCCATGGTACCAACCACAGAACCGATAGTGATAATACGTCCATGACGCTTTTTCATCATAGCGCGCATTACCGCTTTTGACAGACGGAAAACCGATGACAGGTTGGTTTCGATAATATCGTTCCACTCGTCATCTTTCATGCGCATCAACAGATTGTCGCGAGTGATCCCGGCATTATTCACCAGGATATCCACTTCGCCAAACTCTGCGCGCACATTTTCCAGAACAGATTCAATAGATGCCGGGTCGGTCACATTCAACATCAGACCTTTACCGTTGGCGCCTAAATAGTCGCTGATGGCCTGCGCGCCGCTTTCGCTGGTCGCAGTACCGATAACTTTCGCGCCACGAGCGACGAGCGTTTCAGCGATTGCACGGCCAATACCGCGGCTTGCACCGGTAACCAGCGCGATTTTTCCTTCAAAACTCATGGTTTTCCTCTTTTATTGCTCAAGCGCCGCAGACATCGCCGCCGGCTCGTTAAGCGCGGAAGCGGTCAGGGTGTCAACAATACGTTTGGTCAGGCCGGTGAGGACTTTACCCGGGCCAACTTCATACAGATGCGTTACGCCCTGCGCCGCCATAAACTCAACGGTTTTGGTCCACTGGACCGGGCTGTACAGCTGGCGTACCAGCGCGTCGCGAATGGCGTCCGGCGTGGTTTCGCATTTCACGTCGACGTTATTCACTACCGGAATCGTCGGCGCGTTGAAGGTAATTTTCTGCAACTCCAGCGCCAGTTTTTCTGCAGCTGGCTTCATCAGCGCGCAGTGGGACGGCACGCTCACCGGCAGCGGCAGCGCGCGTTTGGCGCCGGCGGCTTTACAAGCGGCGCCAGCGCGTTCAACGGCCTCTTTATGCCCGGCGATAACCACCTGGCCCGGGGAATTGTAGTTCACCGGAGAGACAACCTGCCCTTCGGCCGATTCTTCACAGGCTTTGGCGATAGAAGCGTCATCCAGGCCGATAATCGCGGACATGGCGCCGGTACCTTCCGGTACGGCTTCCTGCATGAATTTCCCGCGCAGTTCAACCAGACGAACGGCATCAGCGAAACCGATAACCCCTGCGCAAACCAGCGCGGAGTATTCGCCGAGGCTGTGGCCCGCCAGCAGGGTCGGCGCTTTGCCGCCCTGCTGCTGCCAGACGCGGTATAGCGCCACGGAGGCGGTCAGCAGCGCCGGCTGAGTCTGCCAGGTTTTATTCAGTTCTTCTGCCGGGCCCTGTTGAGCCAGCGCCCACAGATCGTAACCCAACGCTGCGGACGCTTCACCGAAGGTCTCTTCAATCACCGGCCAGGTGGCTGCCATATCGGCCAGCATGCCTACGGCCTGGGAACCTTGTCCCGGGAACACAAAAGCAAATTGCGTCATGTTTAAATCCTTATACTAAAAACGAACCAGCGCGGAACCCCAGGTGAAACCGCCACCAAAGGCTTCCAGCAGAATCAACTGACCGCGTTGGATACGGCCATCGCGAACGGCTTCATCCAGCGCGCAAGGGACTGACGCCGCGGAGGTGTTGCCATGGCGGTCGAGGGTCACAACGACGTTATCCATCGACATGCCCAGTTTCTTCGCCGTCGCGCTGATAATACGCAGGTTTGCCTGGTGCGGCACCAGCCAGTCCAGCGCTGAACGTTCAAGATTATTCGCTGCCAGCGTCTCATCAACGATGTGCGCCAGCTCGGTGACCGCCACTTTGAAGACTTCATTGCCGGCCATCGTCAGATAGATCGGGTTTTCCGGATCGACGCGATCGGCGTTCGGCAGGGTCAGCAGTTCGCCATAGCTGCCGTCAGCATGCAGATGCGTCGAGATAATGCCTGGCTCTTCAGACGCGCCAAGCACTACCGCGCCCGCGCCGTCGCCGAAAATAATAATCGTGCCGCGATCCGCCGGATCGCAGGTACGCGCCAGCACATCGGCGCCAATCACCAGCGCATAATCCACCGCGCCGTTCTTCACGTACTGATCGGCGACGCTCAGCGCATAGGTGAAACCGGCGCAGGCGGCGGCGACATCAAACGCCGGGCAACCCTTAACGCCCAGCATAGACTGGATCTGGCATGCCGAACTCGGAAACGCGTGCGTGCCGGAGGTGGTCGCAACGATAATCAGACCAATCTGCTCCGCGGACACGCCCGCCATCGCCAGCGCCTGCTTTGCGGCTTCAAAGCCCATCGTAGCAACTGTTTCATGCGCTGCGGCAATACGACGCTCACGGATACCTGTGCGGGTGACAATCCACTCGTCAGAGGTCTCTACCATTTTTTCCAGGTCGGCGTTTGTACGCACTTGCTCGGGCAGATAGCTGCCGGTACCAATAATCTTCGTATACATGTACGCTCAGTCACTCTTGGGTAATATACCCGCCTCTTTCAACCTGCCGCGGCGTCAATCGTGGCCATTCGTCCCGCTTTGCTGTCGGGAGTTCACGTCACTGTCGCTTTCCGGCAGCGCGAAACCAGCTGGGTATAAAGATTCCAGGCGCGCGGCGATCCGTTGAGGAATTTGCCGCTGCACCGCCTGCACTGCCTGCTCTATCGCGACGCTAAAGGCGCGTTGATTGGCAGCACCATGACTCTTGATCACGGAACCGCGCAATCCTAACAGACAGGCGCCATTATACTGGTCGGGGTTGAGGTGACTGAATCGCCTCGCCAGGCTTTTTTGTAACCAACGTTTTAATAACAGCAGCCACCACGACCGTTTTTTGCCCTCTCCCTGAGATTTCAGCAGTGAAAGGAACATTCTGACAACACCTTCCATGGTTTTTAATGTGACGTTGCCCGTGAATCCATCACAAACCAGCACATCGGTTTTTCCGGTCAACAGTTCATTGGCTTCAAGATAGCCGATGTAGTTGAGGGAAGGCAGCGTTTTCAGCACTGCGGCAGCATCGCGAATGCTGCTGAGGCCTTTCATCTCTTCTTCGCCGATATTCAGCAAGGCGACGCGCGGGTTGGTCATGCCAACCACTTCCTCCGCCAGCACCGCGCCCATGACGGCGAACTGCACCAGCATCGTGCTGTCGCAATCGACGTTGGCGCCGAGATCCAGCACCACGGTTTTGCCCTTCTGCTGGTGCGGCAGAACCGTCACCAGCGCCGGCCGCTCAATACCTTCGATCGGTTTGAGCAACAGTTTCGCCAGCCCCATCAGCGCGCCGGTGTTGCCGGCGCTGACGCAGGCTTCCGCCCGCCCTTCTTTCACAAGCTCCAGCGCCACGCGCATTGAGCTTCCGCGACTGCTGCGGATAGCCTGTGCGGGTCGCGCATCACTGGCAATAACTGACTGCGCAGGAATAATCTGCAGACGCGAACGTTGTTCGAAGTCAGCTTTGGCAAGTAATGGCGTGATGGCGTCGGGGTCGCCGACTAAAAGAAGTGTGAGTTGCGAATTAGAGTTCAGTGCCTGCAGTGCTGCAGGCACCGTCACGGATGGGCCAAAATCGCCCCCCATGACATCTAACGCCAGGGTTAGACGTGTCAAGGTATCGTCGCTGCCCGGTTCGGTGATTCCCCAGTTGCCCGGGGAGTCCTCACTAAGCTTCATCACGCTGGCACTCGCGAATGTTCACGCTGCAGACGCAACAATTCGGGCATTGATGCCCCTGGTGATCGGGTTAACCGAATGTCCAGGGACGCACACGCCCGCCATGGCCTGCAACGGGAAATCCTGCGAGTATCGCGTGATTACTTAGCGATAACCTTGCGACCGCGGTAGAAACCGTCGGCAGTGATGTGGTGACGCAGGTGTTTCTCACCAGAAGTTTTGTCTACAGACAGGCTGGTGACTGCGGTCAGCGCGTCATGGGAACGACGCATGCCACGTTTGGAACGGGTTGGTTTATTCTGTTGTACGGCCATGGACCTTACTCCTCAATTACTTACGCTTTAAGCTGGCTAATACGGCAAATGGGTTTGGTTTTTGTGCCTCTTCAGGCAGTTCGCCAAAGACCATGTCCGCGTCGGACACTTCACAGTGTTCAGAATCATGCACCGGAACTACGGGCAGGGAGAGGATAATTTCATCCTCGACCATTGCCTGCAGGTCGATTTCACCGAATTCGTTAACCTCAATCGGCTCATACGCTTCCGGTAGTGCTTCGGCCTGTTCGTCATTTCTGACGGGGCTAAAACAATACGTGGTGTGGACGTGATGAGGGAACGGTTTCCCGCAACGCTGGCATTCGAGGGTTACCGTTACCTTTGCATCGCCAGTAATGACGGCGAGACGCTGGTTATCGATAGCGAACGACATGCTGCATTCCACATCGCTGTCCACGCTGACTACAGAATCGGCTACACGTTCAACCTGATCGCGGGCATAGATGCCTTCGTAATCAAGGCGTTTTTGAGCCGTGCGGACCGGATCAAGAGTCAGGGGTAATTTTACCTTTTGCATAGGGCGCGCATATTAACTTTGTAATGTCATAGAGTCAAAGAAAAAGGCAGCCTCAGGTTGCCTTTTGCCATTTATTCGCACACATTGCGGCGCATAGTTTAAGATGATGCTCTGCGAAGCGCTATATGTGGATGAAAAAATATGTCTGAACTTATCCTCGCGTCAACCTCTCCCTGGCGGCGCATGCTGCTGGAAAAACTGGGGTTACCGTTTGAATGTGCCGCGCCTGACGTTGACGAAACGCCGTTGCCGGAAGAATCCGCGCGTCAGCTTGTCGCCCGACTGGCGCAAGCCAAAGCGCAAAGCCTGGCCTCCCGCTATCCGCACCACCTTATTATAGGCTCCGATCAGGTTTGCGTATTAGACGGTGAAATCACCGGCAAACCGCACACCGAAGAAAATGCCCGCCGGCAGTTGCGAAAGGCCAGCGGGACCATCGTCACCTTTTATACCGGTCTGGCGCTATACAACTCCGCCACCGGCCATCTGCAAACCGAATGCGAGCCCTTTGACGTTCACTTTCGCCATCTCAGCGATAAAGAGATTGAATGCTACGTCCGCAAAGAGAACCCGCTGCAATGCGCCGGGAGTTTCAAGAGCGAGGGGTTAGGGATTACGCTATTTGAACGACTGGAAGGCCGCGACCCGAACACTCTGGTCGGTTTACCCTTAATCGCGCTCTGTCAGATGCTGCGCCGCGAGAATAACAATCCGCTGTTAGGTTAAAGCAAAAAAAACGGCGGAACTGATTCCGCCGTTGCGCTTATTTGCTCTTACGTAGCACCTGTAAACAGTGCTTCAGCTGGTTATCCAGCGGCGCCTCAACGCGCATCACCTCCCCGCTCCCCGGGTGGGTAAACTTCAGCGCCGCCGCGTGCAGGAACAGGCGGTTTAAGCCGGTACCGGACAGCTGCTTGTCGAACTCGCGGTCGCCATAGCGATCGTCAAAAGCGATAGGATGCCCGGCATACTGGGTATGAACGCGGATCTGATGCGTGCGGCCGGTGACCGGGCTGCAGCGCACCAGCGTGGCGAATTCGTAACGCTCTTCCACTTTAAAGCGCGTCTCCGACGGCTTGCCTTCCTGACTCACGCGAACGATACGCTCCCCACTCTGCAGAATATTCTTCAACAGCGGGGCCTGGACCACTTTGGTATGCGACTGCCACTGGCCGCGCACCAGCGCCAGGTAGTCTTTCTGCATGCCTTTATCGCGCAGCTGCTCGTGCAGCGAACGCAGCGCCGAGCGCTTTTTCGCCACCAGCAGCACGCCGGAGGTATCGCGGTCGAGACGATGCACCAGCTCAAGGAAACGTGCCTCCGGGCGCAGGGCGCGCAGCCCTTCAATCACGCCAAAGCTCAGTCCGCTGCCGCCGTGTACCGCAGTACCGGAAGGTTTGTTGAGTACCAGAATATGATCGTCTTCATAGAGGATCACCTCAGAGAGCGCGGCCACTTTCTGCAGATGCGGCGATACCGCCTCTTCTTCACGCTCCGCCACGCGCACCGGCGGGATACGGACTTCATCACCCGCTTCCAGCTTATACTCCGGCTTCACGCGCTTTTTGTTTACCCGCACCTCGCCTTTACGCAGGATGCGATAAATCATGCTCTTCGGTACACCTTTCAATTGGGTACGCAAAAAGTTGTCGATACGTTGCCCCGCTTCATCAGCAGCAATGGCAACCATTTTTACGGTTGGGGTCTCAGTTTTCATGGTGCGCGATTCTAAATAGCCGGACGCATTAGCGCCACTCATTTTTATATGCTTATATTTATCATTATCCTGTTTTCACGGTTTACCTGACCGCCATTTTGTTTGTTATTAGAACAATCTGTATGGGCAGGTGATAAAACTGTGAGTAACCGGGTGATAAAAGGTGAAAGTCAACTTGCTATAACAAGGTTAGCAATGGAATAATGAGACCGTTTTCCGTATTGCATCTTGTTAGAACAAGACATTAGCGGAATGACCAATTTTGTCTGACCGATCGCCCACGCAGCAATGGCGTAAGACGTTGTGATCTTTCAGACAGTTAGCGGGCTGCGGGTTGCAGTCCTTACCGGTACAGGCTCTATGGATTTCAAGTCGCAGGAAGGCGTCAACTCCGGGACTCCCGGGAGCTCATCTGGATCCTTTGATCGAGGTGAGCAGGTTAAGCCACCATGCCTGCAACGCGAAAGACGACGAGTATAAATGGAATATTCTCTGGTGATACATCCCAGGCTGTTCCCCTGAATAATTGCGCTGTGTTTCCGTTTGAAACACAGGCGACCGACACTCTGCGCCTCTTAAGCGCGCGACAACCGTGAGGTTGGCGACGTGAACCAGACACGAGGCCATCGGTTTTCCCCCGGAAAGGCATTACTCTGCCCGCAGCTTAGTCGTCAATGTAAGAATAATGAGTAAGTTACGATGAAAAGAATGTTAATCAACGCAACTCAGCAGGAAGAGTTGCGCGTCGCCCTTGTTGATGGGCAGCGCCTGTACGACCTGGATATCGAAAGCCCCGGGCACGAACAGAAAAAAGCGAACATCTACAAAGGCAAAATCACCCGCATTGAACCTAGCCTTGAAGCCGCGTTTGTCGATTACGGCGCCGAGCGTCATGGTTTCCTCCCCCTCAAAGAAATCGCCCGCGAATACTTCCCCGCTAACTACAATGCGCACGGTCGTCCTAATATCAAAGACGTGCTGCGTGAAGGTCAGGAAGTTATCGTGCAGATTGATAAAGAAGAACGCGGCAACAAAGGCGCTGCGCTCACCACCTTTATCAGCCTGGCAGGCAGCTATCTGGTCCTGATGCCGAACAACCCGCGCGCGGGGGGAATTTCCCGCCGTATCGAGGGCGACGACCGCACTGAACTGAAAGAAGCGCTGGCGAGCCTGGAGCTTCCGGACGGCATGGGTCTTATCGTTCGCACCGCTGGCGTCGGCAAATCTGCCGAAGCCCTGCAGTGGGACCTGAGCTTCCGCCTGAAGCACTGGGAAGCGATTCAGAAAGCCGCGGAAAGCCGTCCGGCGCCGTTCCTGATCCACCAGGAAAGCAACGTGATTGTCCGCGCATTCCGCGATTATCTGCGCCAGGACATCGGCGAAATCCTGATCGATAACCCGAAAGTGCTCGAGCTGGCGCGCCAGCATATCGCCGCACTGGGTCGTCCGGATTTCAGTAGCAAAATCAAACTGTACACCGGTGAAATCCCGCTGTTCAGCCATTATCAGATTGAATCGCAAATTGAGTCCGCCTTCCAGCGTGAAGTGCGCCTGCCTTCCGGCGGGTCTATCGTTATCGACAGCACCGAAGCGCTGACCGCGATCGATATCAACTCCGCCCGCGCCACTCGCGGCGGCGATATCGAAGAGACAGCCTTCAATACCAACCTTGAAGCGGCTGACGAGATTGCCCGCCAGCTGCGTCTGCGCGACCTCGGCGGCTTGATCGTTATCGACTTTATCGATATGACCCCGGTTCGCCACCAGCGTGCGGTGGAAAACCGTCTGCGTGAAGCCGTTCGTCAGGACCGCGCGCGCATTCAGATTAGCCATATTTCGCGCTTCGGCCTGCTGGAGATGTCTCGCCAGCGCCTGAGCCCGTCGCTGGGCGAATCCAGCCATCACGTCTGCCCGCGCTGCTCCGGCACCGGTACCGTGCGTGATAACGAATCGCTGTCGCTCTCTATTCTGCGTCTGATTGAAGAAGAGGCGCTGAAAGAGAACACCAAAGAAGTCCACGCCATCGTTCCGGTACCGATCGCCTCTTATCTGCTGAACGAAAAACGTGCCGCAGTGAGCGCAATCGAATCCCGTCAGGGCGATGTCCGCGTCATTATCGTGCCAAACGACGAGATGCAGACGCCGCACTACTCCGTCCTGCGCGTGCGTAAAGGTGAAGAGACCTCAACGCTGAGCTATCTGCTGCCGAAGCTGCATGAAGAAGAGATGGCGCTGCCTGGTGACGAGGAGCCAGCAGAACGTAAACGTCCGGAGCAGCCTGCGCTGGCCGCCTTTGTGATGCCTGACGCCCCACCGGCACCGATGCTGGAAGAGCCTGTGGCTGCCCCTGCGGTCGCCGCTGCCCCGGTCGCGGCCGCCGCGCCGGCCCAGCCGGGACTACTCTCACGCTTCTTCAGCGCGCTGAAAAATATCTTCTCTGGCACTGAAGAAGCCAAGCCGGTTGAAGTTCCGGTCGAGAAGAAAGCAGAAGAAAAACCGGAGCGTCAGCAGGAGCGCCGTAAACCGCGGAGCAACAACCGCCGCGATCGCAACGACCGCAACGATCGCCGTGATAACCGCGACAATCGTGACAACCGCGATAACCGTGACAATCGCGACACCCGTGCGGACAATGCCGAGGGTCGTGAGCCGCGCGAATCGCGTGAAGAAAACCGTCGCAATCGTCGCGAAAAGCAGCCGCAAAACGTAGAAGCGCGTGATGCTCGCCAGACCGTCGGCGATGACGCGGACAAAGCCAAATCCCGCGACGAGCAGCAGCCGCGCCGCGAACGCTCCCGCCGCCGCAATGACGATAAACGTCAGGCGCAGCAGGAAGCCAAGGTGCAGACGCGTGAAGAGCCGGAAGTACAGGAGACTGAGCAGGAAGAGCGTGTGCAGACTCTGCCGCGTCGTAAACCGCGTCAGCTCTCCCAGAAAGTACGCATTGAGTCAGCCGTTGCCGAGCAGACTGCCGAGATCGCGCCTGAGACCGTTGTGGCTGAAGTCGCCACCCCGCGCAGCGAGCCGGTGAAAGCCGAACTGCCGGCGGTAGTGGAAAACGTAGTGGAACACGATGAAAACGGCGAATCCCGTGAAGCGAACGGTATGCCGCGCCGCTCTCGTCGTTCCCCGCGTCATCTGCGCGTGAGCGGTCAGCGCCGTCGTCGCTATCGTGACGAACGCTATCCGACCCAGTCGCCTATGCCGCTGACCGTCGCCTGCGCCTCGCCGGAGATGGCTTCCGGTAAAGTCTGGATCCGCTACCCGGTCGTTCGTCCGCAGGACCAGCAGCCGGAAGAGGTTCCGGTTCAGGACACCAGCGCCATTGAAGCCGTCGAAGCTATTGCGACACCGGTTGCCGTGGTTGAAACCGTCACTGCCGCGCCAGTTACCGTCGAGCCGGCGACCATGGAGCCCGTTACCGCTGAGCCGGTGGTCGTCGAACCTGTCGTAGCCGCCGAGCCGGTTATCGTTGATACTCCGGAAATTGTCGAGCCAGCCGCTGTCGAGCCAGCGCCAGCTGTCGAAGCGCCTCAGGCTATTGCGCCAGTGACGATCGACGCCGAGCCGGTCACAGTTGAACCTGAAGTGGTGGAAACGGCGCCTGTCGTTGAAGCGCCAGTGGAAACCATCGTTCCGGCCACGGAAACCGTGGTGGAGGCACCGGTGACCGAAGCCGCCCCTACGGCCACTGCCGAACCGGTCAAAGCTGAAACGCCGGTAAGCAAACCCGTGGTTGTGGCTGGCGATCGCCATGCTACCGCGCCGATGACCCGGGCGCCTGCTCCGGACTATGTCCCGGAAGCGCCGCGCCACAGCACCTGGGTGCGCCCGCCGTTCGCTTTTGAAGGTAAAGGCGCCGCCGGTGGTCATAGTGCGACGCGTAAAGCCACCGCAGAACCGACCCGCCCACAGCCCGTCGAATAAGCGTGCTTAATAAAAAAACCGGCCTCTGGCCGGTTTTTTTATGCGCTTTGCGGACGCTGCATCCCGGCCAGATCCGGCATGATCTCCCGCATCAGGTCAAGGAACTTACGCAGGCGTGTCGGATAATAGCGCGCCCAGGGATAAACCAGATGAACCGGTAGCGAGGCGGGACGCCACTGCGGGAACAGCTCAATCAGCCGTCCGGCGGCAATATCCTCCACGACTGTCCAGCTGGACACCATCGCCACCCCCAGCCCCGCCAGCGCGGTATTTCGCGCGACGTACAGGCTGTCAGTGCTCAGGCAGGGGGTGATGGCCGTCGAGACGATTTGCCCACTTTCCAGATGCCGGAGCCGTACCTCATGCTGATAAAAGGTATTAATGGCGATCCACGGCAGGCCGGATAGCGCCTCCAGCGAGGTTAACGGCGGGTACTTCGCCAGGAGTTCAGGGGAAGCCACCACGCAGCGCGGCACTTCCGCCAGCAGCACGGATACCGTGGCCGGATCCACCTCCGCGCCAACGCGAATGGCGCAGTCGATATTATCGCTGAGAAAGTCGACGGTATTATCATTCAGCATCCACTCGACCGACAGTTGCGGATGACGCTGCAGAAATGCGACCAGCGGCGCCAGCAGCTGTTGCTGGCCAAAAGCATGGGGCGCCCGTACCCGCAGCACCCCCACGGGCTGATCGTCGGCAATACGCAGATCATCCTCCAGCGCCAGCCAGGCGTCCACGACCTGACGGGCATGGCGATAACAGCGTTCGCCATCGTCAGTGAGCTTCATCGCATGAGTGGTGCGCAGGATCAACTTCACCCCCAGCAGTCCTTCCAGGGACTGCAGGCGGCGGCTGACGGTTGCCTGGGTGGTATCCATCTGCCCCGCGGCGGCGGAGAGTGAGCCGGCCTCTATAATACGAATATAGGTGCGCATCAGCTCAATGCGGTCTATACGCTCCTGTCTTTTCATTTTTCTTTTGCCTATACGTGCTACGTATAACCGTTTTACCACCAGCCCGGCTACCGCGCCAGCTGCATTCAGGGAAAAATAGCGCCATCGCATCTATGAGGTACTGATCATGACACCGACTTCCCTTTCCACCCGCGACGCAGGCTGGATTATCTTCATTCTCGCACTCGGCGCCGGCTTTAGCGTCGCCTCTATCTATTATGCGCAGCCGCTACTGCCGCTGATGGGCGCCAATCTCCATCTGTCGGTAGAAGGGATGGGGCTGGTTCCTACCCTGACGCAGGCTGGCTACGCGCTCGGCATTCTCTTCCTGCTCCCGCTCGGCGACCGTCACGATCGCCGCCGGCTGATCCTGCTGAAGAGCGCAATGCTGGCGATCCTGCTGTTCCTGTGCAGCCTTACCGGCCAGCTCACCTCACTGCTGGTGGTCAGTCTGCTGATCGGTATGGCGGCCACCATGGCGCAGGATATCGTCCCGGCGGCGGCGATCCTCGCTCCGGCAGGCAAGCAGGGAAAAATGGTGGGCACGGTGATGACCGGGCTGCTGCTGGGGATCCTGCTTTCCAGGACGGTCAGCGGCGTAGTGGGCGCCGTATTCGGCTGGCGGGTGATGTATCAGGCGGCTGCAGTCAGCGTGGCGCTGATTGGCCTGGTGATGTGGCGGGTCCTGCCGCGCTTCGCCATTCACTCGACGCTGAGCTATCCGCAGCTGATGGCCTCAATGGCGCATCTGTGGCTGCGTTATCCGGCGTTACGCCGCGCTGCGCTGGCTCAAGGGGCGCTCTCTGTCGCCTTTAGCGCTTTCTGGTCGACGCTGGCGGTGATGCTCTCAGAACACTATCACATGGGGAGCGCAGTAGCGGGTGGCTTTGGTATCGCCGGTGCCGCCGGGGCGCTGGCGGCACCGCTGGCCGGCGGACTGGCCGATAAGTTTGGCGCCGGTAAAGTGACTCAGATGGGCGCGGCGCTGGTCACCCTCTCCTTCGCCCTGATGTTTATGCTGCCGCTGCTCCCTCTGCATGGCCAGCTGGCGCTGATTGCTCTCTCGGCTATTGGCTTCGATCTCGGCCTGCAGTCAAGCCTGGTGGCACATCAGAACCTGGTTTACAGCCTGGAGCCGCAGGCCCGTGGCCGCCTGAACGCTCTGCTGTTCACCGTGGTCTTTATCGGGATGTCGCTGGGGTCGGTGCTGGGCAGCAAGCTGTACGTGCTGGCCGGCTGGAACGGAGTGGTCACCCTCGCCGTCGTCAGCGGGGCAATTGCCCTGGCGATCCGCCTGCTGGAGAATGCGCGCCTCATCGCAGCCGAACGCCGCACATCATAAAAAAACCCGCTTCGCCTGAGCGAAGCGGGTTTCCTCTTTCCGTCGCAATGGCTTACGCTGTGCGACGGGCAAACTCTTTTACGCGGAAGCCCAACACCAGCAGCGTAGCGAAATAAGCCACTACTCCGGCGACCACCACCACCAGCAGGCGCATCAGGCGGAACGGCATTGTCCCCTGAGACCACTCCGGCATGAGATGCATGACGCCCAGCAGCGCCGCGGCCATCACCACCACCGCCGCGACCAGACGCAGCAGGAAAGTCAGCCAGCCGGGCTGTGGGGTGAAAATTTTCTGTTTACGCAGTTGCCAGTAGAGCAGCGCGGCGTTCAGGCAGGCCGCCAGCCCTATGGACAGTGACAGGCCCGCGTGCTTGAGCGGGCCGATAAACGCCAGGTTCATCACCTGGGTCATAATCAGGGTGACAATGGCAATTTTCACCGGCGTTTTGATGTCCTGACGGGAATAGAAGCCCGGCGCCAGCACTTTCACCACGATAAGCCCCATCAGTCCCACGGAATAGGCCACCAGCGCGCGCTGGGTCATCGCCGCGTCAAAGGCGCTGAATTTACCGTACTGGAACAGGGCCACGGTCAGCGGTTTAGCGAGGATCCCCAGCGCCACCGCGCTCGGCAGCGCCAGCAGGAAGCAGAGTCGAAGGCCCCAGTCCATCAGGCGGCAATACTCGTCATGGTTACCACTGGCGAAGCTTTTCGACAACGACGGCAGCAGGATGGTGCCAAGGGCCACGCCCAGGACACCTGACGGAAACTCCATCAGACGGTCGGCATAGTACATCCATGACACCGATCCCGACACGAGAAACGAGGCGAAGATGGTATTGATGATGAGGGAGATCTGGCTTACCGACACGCCAAGGATCGCCGGCCCCATCTGCTTCACTACCCGCATCGCGCCAGCATCTTTCAGATTAATTCTGGGCAGAACCAGCATGCCAATCTTCTTCAGGTGCGGCAACTGGTAGGCCAGCTGCAGCACGCCGCCGACCGTCACCGCCCAGGCCAGCGCCAGCACCGGCGGATGGAAGTACGGCGCGGCAAACAGCGCAAAGCCAATCATGCTGACGTTGAGGAACGTCGGGGCAAAGGCCGGCACCGAGAAACGGTTCCAGGTATTGAGGATCGCCCCCACCAGCGAGGCCAGGGAGATCAGCAAAATATAGGGGAAGGTAATGCGCAGCAATTGGGTGGTCAGCGCAAATTTATCGGCGGTATCAGCAAACCCGGGGGCGGTGATGGTGATCACCCACGGCGCCGCCAGCATCCCGATAACGGTGACGATCGCCAGGGCCAGGGTCAGTAATCCGGAGACATACGAGACAAAAACCCGGGTGGCATCTTCGCCCTGCTTGCTTTTATATTCGGCAAGGATCGGCACAAACGCCTGCGAGAAGGCGCCTTCGGCAAAAATACGCCGCAGCAGATTAGGCAGTTTGAAGGCGACAAAAAAGGCATCGGTCGCCATCCCGGCACCAAAAATGCGCGCCACAATCGCATCGCGGGCAAAGCCCAGCACGCGCGAAAACATGGTCATCGAACTGACGGCCGCCAGTGATTTTAAAAGATTCATTACGCTGTTATTCCAAACCCTGGAGTAAAACGCCCGCAAATGCGGGCGCTGGAAAGTGGCGATAGTCTACCGGGTTCAATATGAATTACTACTGTCAGTTGTTACAACGGATTATTCGCTGATGGCGTCACGCCAGAGTTTGTCAACCACCCGCTGAGCCAGCAGCGCCTGTTCGCCAGCGGTTTCCGGAACCGTCTGATTTTGCACGCATTCGATGAAATGTCGCGCACAGCCGACAAAACCGCGCTGCTCGAGGGTGGTTTGCCAGCCCGCCACCGGGCGCTGGACCACGCCAAGGCCACACTCCTCCTGCCATTCGCGCATCTCACTCACCGCATATAACCCGCCATCGGTGACGGCCTGCACCCACTCACGCTGGCTTCCGGCACGGCGGTGCATGCTGGTGGTAACCTGCAGCCGGGGCGAACTGAACTGGTGTTCGGCATAGAGCATTTCACCCTGAGGAGTGATCTGCAACGTGCCGCCGCGCAGGCGCGCCTGACCATCAGCCAGCCACAACGCAGTATCCACCACGTGCAGATAGTCATCGAGAAGGGTAAAGCGCAGATCGTTGCCTACGCTGTCGCTACGATGCTTATCCATCCGCAGCGAGGCCGCCTCGCCCAGCCGCCCCTTCAGTTCACGATAGAGTGGCGCAAAGCGGCGATTGAAACCGACCATCAGCGTCAGATGACGCCGGGCAGCCAGCTCGACCAGCGCTTCCGCCTCGCTCAGCTTGTCCGCCAGCGGTTTATCCACACAAACATGAACCCCGGCATTCAACAAGTGATTCACTACTTCATAATGTGAAGCCGTCGACGTATGGACAAAGACCGCATCGCACTGCGCCGCCAGGGCATCCAGCGAATCAGCATACGGGATCCGCCAGGTTTCGCAGATGCGCAACGCCTTCTCTTTTCCCGGCGACCAGGCTGCCTGCAGCGTCCAGCTTTCCGCAGCGCCTAACACCGGCAGCCACGCTTTCTGCGCGATGCCCCCTAAGCCAACCACCCCAATGCGCAGTCTTGTCCCCACGTTTAGTCCCCCAGATGGTGTAACAGCGAGTCAAGGCGCGCTTTCAATTCCGCCACCTCGCCTTCCAGTGCTTCAACCCGGGCACGCAGATCGTCATCGTCTTCCAGCGGCGAGAGTGCTTCCACCGTGGTGATCAGCGTGTCCATGTCATCGCAAAACAGATGCATATAGCGGCTTTCCCGTTTCCCCGGTTCCCGTGGCAGGCGGGCAACAAAAGGACCATCCTCGCGCGTCGCTAACCCTTCCAGCACGCTTTCCACTTCCGCCATATCGCTGAACTCATGCATCCGCTGCGCGCGGCTACGGAGTTCACCCGGCGTCTGGGCGCCGCGCAGCAGCAGCGTCGTCACCACCGCTACTTCGCCGGCGCTGAGTTTCAGATCGCCAAATTCAGAGTTGCAAAAGCGCTGCTCATACTTGGTCACTCGATTGCCGAATCCGCTGACCGTGCGTAAATAGTGGCGCTTCACCAGGGTATCCAGCAGCGTCTGGACCTCGCCTTCGCTCAGGGACATCACCGGTTCGCGGTTGGTTTTCTGATTGCAGGCGGTCACCACGGCGTTCACCGACAGCGGGTACTGCTCGGGCGTGGTAACCTGCTTTTCCAGCAGACAGCCAATGACGCGCGCTTCGTGCGCGGTTAACTGATATTTCATCCTCTCTCCTTAGCGCCCTGCTGACCAGTCCGGCGTCGTTAGCGCCGTTAGTACATGGTCACGCCACTGCCCGTCAATCAGCAGATAATCTTTGGCGTAACCCTCTTTTTCGAACCCCAACCGCGCCAGCAGCGCGCCGCTGCGCTGATTATGCGGCATATAGTTGGCCATAATGCGATGGATATGCTGCGTGCGCTGCATATAGCGAATCGCGGCGGTCAACGCTTCAAACATCAGCCCCTGCCCTTGCCACTTCTCGCCAATGGAGTAGCCGAGATAACAGGCATGGAATGATCCGCGAACTACGTTGGAGAAATTCGCCACGCCAACGATCTCTTTTTCCTCCGCATCGAGCAGCGCGAAATAAAATGCAGACCCCTGCTTATGAAACTCGCCGATCATTGACAGACGCGCCTGCCACCCGGAGGGATAGCAGTGGCTGTCGTCACGTACCGGCTCCCAGGGTTTTAAGAACACTTTATTCTCGGCGTAATAATCGGCCAGACGCCAGGCGTCACGATCGTGGACCAGGCGCACCACCAGCCGGTCCGTCGTCAAACGCACCTTCGGCACGTTACTGCGATAGCCAAACATTTCCTTTTCAGTCCCCCTGACTTCAATCTTGCTCTCATCACTATACCTGTCCTGCACGATAGTGTGAAAACAGCAACATACCATTTTCTGCGCCATCTCCTCTTTTCGATGAATAGGCTCAATCGAACTTGCTTTTTGATAAAAAAATATTGTCGCAAGGGTGCTGGGAAAAGCAGCAGATTGCCCGCAGAATATCCTCGCTTATCTCTATTTTTCCCTGGAGGGGAAATGTCCCGCGTCTCGCAGGCAAGGAGCCTGGGTAAATATTTCCTGTTAGTCGATAACATGCTGGTCGTGCTGGGCTTTTTTGTCGTTTTTCCGCTGATTTCCATCCGCTTTGTCGATCAGATGGGTTGGGCAGCGCTGATGGTCGGCATTGCGCTCGGCCTGCGCCAGCTGGTGCAGCAGGGATTAGGCATTTTTGGCGGCGCCATTGCCGACCGCTTCGGCGCGAAACCCATGATTGTCACCGGCATGCTGATGCGCGCCGGCGGCTTCGCGGCGATGGCCGTCGCCCATGAGCCCTGGGTGCTCTGGCTCTCCTGTATCTTGTCCGGGTTGGGCGGCACGTTGTTCGATCCGCCACGAGCCGCGCTGGTGGTCAAACTGGTGCGCCCGCATCAGCGCGGCCGCTTTTTCTCCCTCCTGATGATGCAGGACTGCGCCGGCGCGGTGATTGGCGCCCTGCTGGGCAGTTGGCTGCTACAGTATGACTTCCGTCTGGTGTGCAGCGCCGGCGCCGCGCTGTTTATCGCTTGCGCCGCGTTTAACGCCTGGTATCTGCCAGCATGGAAACTGTCCACGGTGAAAACGCCAGTCCGCGAGGGGCTGGGACGGGTGCTGCGGGATAAGCGCTTCGTCACCTATGTCCTGACGTTAACAGGCTATTACATGCTGGCGGTGCAGGTGATGCTGATGCTGCCGATCATGGTGAACGACATTGCCGGTTCGCCGGCCGCCGTGAAGTGGATGTACGCCATCGAAGCCACCATTTCGCTGACCCTGCTCTATCCCATTGCCCGCTGGAGCGAGAAACGCTACCGCCTTGAGCACCGGCTGATGGCCGGTCTGCTGGTAATGACGCTGGCGATGCTGCCGATTGGCATGACCAGCAGTTTGCAGCAGTTATTTACCCTGATCTGCCTGTTTTACATCGGTTCGATCATCGCGGAACCCGCCAGGGAGACGCTGGGCGCCTCGCTGGCGGATGCCCGGGCGCGCGGCAGCTATATGGGGTTCAGCCGCCTGGGTCTCGCCTTCGGCGGCGCGCTGGGTTACGCGGGCGGCGGCTGGCTGTTTGATGCCGGCAAAGCCGTGGGCCAGCCCGAACTGCCGTGGCTGATGCTCGGCGCCATTGGGTTTATCACTTTCCTTGCCCTGTGGTGGCAATTCAGTCCAAAACGCTCCGCCTCCGGTATGCTGGAGCCGCGCACCTAAGCGCGTAGGTCCGCGGTTTCTCCTGCCTTTCAGCCTATTCTGCTGGCATGAAGAATGCTGACAGGTCATGATGCTTTGTGTCAGGATGAATGATGGTACGAGCTTGAGGAACCCCATGAAAAAGATATTGATCGCCGCGGCGCTGATTGTCAGCGGTCTGCTGAGCGGCTGTAACCAGTTGACCCAATACACGGTAAGCGAGCAGGAGATAAACCAGGCGCTGCAGAAGCGTAACCATTTCGCCAAAGATATCGGTCTGAAAGGCGTTGCCGATGCCCATATTGAGCTGCAGAACCTGACCAGCGCTATCGGCCGTGAAGAGCCGGGCAAAGTCACGCTGACCGGGGTCGCCAACGTCGATCTGAACTCCCTGTTCGGCACCCAGAAAGCGACGATCGATCTGAAGCTCAAAGCGCTGCCAACCTTTGACAGAGAGAAAGGCGCTATCTTCCTGCAGGAAATGGAGGTGGTCGATGCCAAAGTGGCGCCCGAGAAGCTGCAGTCGGTGATTCAGGCCCTGCTCCCCTATCTGAACCAGTCGCTGCGCAGCTACTTCAGCCAGCAACCGGCCTATGTCCTGCGTGAAGACGCCAGCACCGGCGAAGCGCTGGCGAAGAAATATGCCAAGGGCATAGAGGTGAAACCGGGCGAAATTGTCATCCCCTTTACCAATTAATCTCCAGGGCGCTACGGCGCCCTGAATTTTTTACGGAAATGAGTGCAAAGGAAAACGTTTACGCTTATCCTTAGTGCCCGGCAAAAAACAGCCCTGATGACTGAACCTATTAGCCGGAGCCTTCCATGACAGCACAACCCCAGGTATTGAAAATCCGCCGCCCAGACGACTGGCATATCCATCTGCGTGATGACGATATGCTGAAAACCGTCGTGCCTTACACCAGTGAGTTTTATGGCCGGGCGATCGTGATGCCGAATCTGGTGCCGCCTGTCACCACCGTCGCGGCGGCTATCGCCTATCGCCAGCGCATTATGGACGCCGTCCCGGCCGGGCACGACTTCACCCCGTTGATGACCTGCTATCTGACAGACTCCCTCGACCCGGCGGAGCTGGAGCGCGGCTTTAACGAAGGTGTGTTCACCGCCGCCAAGCTCTACCCGGCCAACGCCACGACCAACTCCAGCCACGGTGTCACCAGCACCGACGCCATTATGCCGGTGCTGGAGCGGATGGAAAAACTGGGCATGCCGCTGCTGGTGCATGGGGAAGTCACCCACGCCGAGATTGATATTTTCGATCGTGAAGCGCGCTTTATTGACACGGTGATGGAGCCCCTGCGCCAGCGCCTGCCCGGTCTAAAGGTGGTCTTTGAGCATATTACTACCAAAGATGCCGCCGAATATGTGCGTGACGGCAATGAACTGCTGGCGGCCACTATTACCCCGCAGCACCTGATGTTCAACCGCAACCATATGCTGGTCGGCGGTATTCGTCCTCACCTGTACTGCCTGCCGGTACTCAAACGCAATATTCATCAGCAGGCGCTGCGCGAACTGGTCGCCAGCGGCTTTAGCCGCGCCTTCCTTGGCACCGACTCCGCGCCGCACGCCCGCCATCGTAAGGAAGCCAGCTGCGGCTGCGCCGGCTGCTTCAACGCCCCGACCGCCCTCGGCAGCTACGCCACCGTGTTTGAAGAAATGAACGCTCTGCAGCACTTTGAAGCCTTCTGCTCGCTGAACGGCCCGCGCTTCTACGGTCTGCCGGTCAATGAAAGCTATGTTGAGCTGGTGCGTGAAGAGACCACGGTCGTTGACAGCATTGCGCTGCCCAATGATAGCCTGGTCCCGTTCCTGGCGGGTGAAACCGTTCGCTGGACGATGAAGCGATAAAAAACCTAGCCCCCTGTTGTCAACGCCCATCAGATACTGTATAAATAACCAGTATCAAACACAGGGGGCAATTATGCGCATCGAAGTGTCTATCGCCAAAACGACCGCCTTACCCAACGGCGCGCTGGAAGCGCTGAATAACGAACTCTCCCGGCGTATCGCCGAGCAATTCCCGGCCATCGACAGTCAGGTGAGCGTGCGCTACGCCACCGGCAACCAGCTCTCGGTGTTCGGCGCCCTGAAAGAAGACAAAGACCGGATAAGCGAAATCCTGCAGGAAACCTGGGAAAGCGCGGACGACTGGTTTGTCCACGATCTCTCCTGAAGCATGGCGGGATCCAGTTACTCTGGTTTGCTCCCTCATTGTGCTTTTCTTTGCCGGGTCGCCCCGGCTTTTTTCTCCCCGCCTCTTGTTCAGAATATTCCTGATTATTCTGTTTAATATCGGCTAAAATGGCCATTTCCCGCGCTTATCTTGCGTAAAAAAGCGGCGAAAACAAGAAAATCATGCTGCCTTTCATTTAATTTCTCGAGTTTATTCTTGATCCCTGATATAATTAACTTGCTTCAAAAAACATGCATTAAACCTCGAGAATTGTTGTCTTTTAACATATGAATAAGGGGTTATGATGGAAAAAAATAATGAAGTCATTCAGACCCATCCCCTCGTTGGATGGGACATCAGCACCGTTGATAGCTACGATGCGCTGATGTTGCGCCTGCACTACCAGAACCCCACTCAAGAAAACAGTCATGATGCTGAAATTGGCCAGACGCTATGGCTAACGACGGACGTCGCACGTCAATTTATTTCAATCCTGGAAGCAGGCATTGCGAAGATTGAATCTGGCGAATACCAGGAAAACGAGTACCGCCGACATTAACGCGATACGGGGAATGACTAAACAATAGTCTTAACAGGCACCTGCGGGTGCCTGAATTATTTTCGGGCTTGTATAAGCGCAGGGAGTTAATTACCCTGCTAATAAGGCAATTACCCGGAACTCACCATGCAATACGATCTTATCATTATCGGCAGCGGATCGGTCGGCGCTGCCGCTGGCTATTATGCGCGTCGTGCCGGACTCAATGTTCTGATGACCGATGCCCACCAACCTCCCCATCAGGAGGGCAGCCATCATGGCAGTAGCCGTCTTATCCGTCACGCTTATGGCGAAGGTGAAAAGTATGTTCCGCTGGTGCTGCGCGCCCAGCAGCTGTGGGATGAACTGGCTGAAATCAGCGGCGAAGCCGTTTTTGAACGCACCGGCGTCATTAACCTCGGCCCCGCCAGCTCTCCTTTCCTGGCCAACGTCGCCGCCAGCGCCAGGGCGTTCGATCTTGAGGTTGAAGAGTTAGATGCTCAGGCCGTCATGCAGCGCTGGCCGGAGATACGCCTTCCCGACGACTATCGGGCGATTTTCGAACCGGCGTCCGGCGTACTGCGCAGTGAGCTGGCTGTCGAGACCTGGATACGTCTGGCACGGGAAGCTGGCTGCGCGCAGCTATTCAACTGCCCGGTATCAGCCATTCATCACCATGCAGACGGGGTCACCATTGATACCCTTGACGGTGAATATCACGGCAAGAAATTGCTGATTAGCGCCGGTACCTGGGTCACCCGCCTGCTTCCGGACCTCCCCATCCAGCCGGTACGTAAGGTTTTTGCCTGGTTCCAGGCCGATGGCCGTTACAGCAGCAAGAATCATTTCCCGGCATTCACCGGCGAGCTACCCAACGGCGATCAATACTACGGTTTCCCGGCGGAAGATAACGAGCTGAAGATCGGCAAGCATAACGGCGGTCAGCCTGTCTCCACGCCGCAGGAGCGATCGGCGTTTGGCGCTGTCGCCAGCGATGGTTCCGAATCCTTTCCGTTTTTACGTAACGTCCTGCCCGGGATCGGCGGCTGTCTGCACGGCGCCTCCTGCACCTATGACAACACGGTCGATGAAGATTTTATTATCGATACGCTCCCTGGCAGACCAGACACGCTGCTGATCACCGGTCTGAGCGGCCATGGCTTTAAGTTTGCGCCGGTGCTGGGAGAAATTGCCAGTCAGTTTGCCCAGGGACAGACGTCGACCTTTAACCTGACGCCTTTCTCACTGGCGCGCTTTAGCTCATAACGGAATGCGGCACGCTTGCCGCCGGAAAAAAAACGGCCTCTGTGTCGAGGCCGTTAGTCATTGAGAACGGTTATGCGTCGCCTGTTTAATATGCTGGTTAACAACGTGCGCGAGCACTTTATGATCTACCTTGCGCTGTGGTTGCTGCTGGCGATCATCGATCTCGTCTGTTTATGGTTTTTCTGACGACTCCGGCTCGGGGATCCCGAGTTTGGTGTTCAGTCGGCCACGCGATTTGTTAAAGATTTTATTGCCGTTTTCGCGTCCGGCGCGCAGTTTGCGCTGCTCCTCTTCCGGCAGCTTATGCTCTTCCATGCACGCTTCGCTACAGCAACCGGCAAACTTCTCAGCGCAGCTTGGGCACTGAATAAACAGCAGATGACAGCCATCATTCAGGCAATTGGTATGGGTATCGCACGGCGCGCCACACTGATGACAGTGCGCGATGACGTCATCGGAGATACGCTCGCCCATCCTCTCATCAAAGACAAAGTTTTTGCCAATAAAACGGACCGGCAGCCCCTGCTCACGTGCGCGGCGGGCGTACTCAATAATCCCGCCCTCGATATGCCAGACCTTATTGAAACCGTTATGCTTCATCCAGGCGCTGGCTTTTTCACAGCGAATACCGCCGGTGCAATACATAACAATTTTCTTGTCTTTGTGGTCCTGCATCATTTCCACGGCTTTCGGCAGCTGGTCGCGGAAGGTATCCGCCGGGATCTCCAGCGCGTTTTCGAAATGACCCACCTCATATTCATAGTGGTTACGCATATCGATAAATACCGCATCCGGATCGTCAAGCATGGCATTGACGTCCGCCGCCTTGAGATAATCCCCAACATTGGAGGCATCGAAAGAGGGATCGTCGATGCCATCGGCGACAATACGGTCGCGCACTTTCAGGCGCAGAACCCAGAAAGATTTCCCATCGTCCTCAAGGGCGATATTGAAACGCAGCCCCGCCAGCGCCGGATCGAAGCCATACAGAAACTCACGCAGGGCTTCAACGTTGCTTTCCGGCACGCTGATTTGCGCGTTGATCCCTTCCCGGGCCAGATAAATACGGCCAAAGACCTTCAGCTGGGTTAAGGCAACCCATAACGCATCGCGAGTGGCTTGTGGGTCGACAATGGTGAAATATTTATAGAATGAGATCGTCGTGCGCGGCTCGGTCTCAGCCAGCATTTGCGCCTTTAACGTCTCATTTGAAATGCGGTTGTGTAACACTGGCATGGTGTACCTGCTCGACATAGAAATGAGGAAATAAACGGCGGGCATGATATAGCAAAGCTAATTAATTTACATCCCTACATTTTACGCTACATTTCTCTCACCCGGTCGCGCCCCGCTTAACAAAACGAGCTGACTGTCGCCGCCTTTGGCTGGCCGGTAAAAAAATGCGATAATATAAGACGTTGCTCACTGATACGGGTATGAAATGACTCATTTGCCTAAATTTTCTCCGGCGCTGTTGCATCCGCGCTATTGGCTGCTGTGGCTGGGTATTGGCCTGCTGTGGCTGGTTGTCCAACTGCCCTATCCGCTGATTTACCGCCTGGGAAATGCCATCGGCCGGCTGGCCATGCGCTTTATGAAGCGTCGGGCGAAGATAGCCTACCGCAACCTTGAACTCTGCTTCCCAGAGAAAAGCGAGCAGGAACGTCACCGAATGGTGGTGATGAACTTTGAATCGGTGGGGATGGGACTGATGGAGACGGGGATGGCCTGGTTCTGGCCGGTTCGTCGTATCGCCCGCTGGACCGACACCATCGGCTTTGAGCATATCCGCGATGTGCAGGCGCAGCAGCGCGGCATTCTGCTGATCGGTATTCACTTCCTGACCCTCGAGATGGGCGCGCGAATGTTCGGTATGAATGAGCCGGGAATTGGCGTCTATCGCCCCAACGACAACCCGGTGATCGACTGGCTGCAGACATGGGGCCGCTTGCGCTCAAATAAGGACATGATTGACCGTAAGGATCTGAAAGGGATGATCCGGGCGCTGAAAAAAGGTGAAGTGGTCTGGTATGCGCCGGATCACGATTACGGTCCGACCGCCAGCGTCTTCGCCCCACTGTTCGCTGTCGACCAGGCGGCGACCACCTCCGGCACCTGGATGCTGGCGAAAATGTCCAAAGCCTGTATCGTCCCCTTCGTCCCGCGTCGCAAACCGGATGGTAAAGGTTATGAACTGATTATCCTGCCGCCAGAGTGTTCCCCGCCGCTGGACGACGCGGAAACCACGGCCGCCTGGATGAACAAGATTGTTGAGCAGTGCATCATGATGGCCCCGGAACAATATATGTGGCTCCACCGCCGCTTCAAAACCCGCCCCGAGGGCATGCCCTCCCGCTACTGATCCCTTTTCCCGGCCGCGCATGTGGCCGGGAATGCGCTTCTCGCTCATGCTTAAGGCTCTGCTTTAGCTTTAAAAGCTCTCCTCCATTGCGGCATTTATTTCCCAGGCGCATAATTAGCAGGCTCATATTTTCTCTTAATTTGACCTGCCGCGCAGGCCAGTGGAACCCTATGTCCTCTGCTGATACCCCTATTAACTGGAAACAAAATCTGACCGTGACCTGGCTCGGCTGCTTTTTAACGGGCGCCGCCTTCAGTCTGGTTATGCCCTTTCTGCCACTCTATGTCGAACAGCTCGGGGTCACCGGGCATAGCGCGCTGAACATGTGGTCCGGGCTGGTCTTTAGTATCACCTTCCTCTTCTCCGCCATTGCCTCACCGTTCTGGGGCGGTCTTGCTGACCGCAAAGGACGAAAAATTATGCTGCTGCGTTCCGCCCTCGGAATGTCCGTAGTGATGATGCTGATGGGGATGGCACAGAATATCTGGCAGTTTCTGCTGCTACGCGCACTGCTCGGCCTGCTGGGCGGCTTTATTCCCAACGCCAACGCCCTGATTGCCACCCAGATCCCGCGCCACAAAAGCGGCTGGGCGCTGGGCACGCTGTCAACCGGCGCGGTGAGCGGCGCCCTGCTCGGCCCGCTGGCGGGTGGCTTCCTGGCCGACCACTGGGGCCTGCGCACCGTCTTCTTTATGACCGCGGCGGTGCTGTTTATCTGCTTCCTGTTTACCCTGTTTTTAATCCGTGAAAATTTTGTGCCGATCGCCAAAAAAGAGATGCTCAGCGCCAGAGAGGTTTTCTCCTCGCTACAGAATCCCAAGCTGGTGCTCAGCCTGTTTGTGACCTCGCTGATCATCCAGGTGGCCACCGGCTCCATTGCGCCGATTCTGACGCTTTACGTGCGCGATCTCGCGGGCAACGTCAGTAACATCGCCTTTATTAGCGGGATGATCGCCTCGGTGCCGGGAATAGCCGCGCTGATGAGCGCCCCGCGGCTGGGCAGGCTCGGGGATCGTATCGGGCCGGAAAAGATCCTCATCGTCGCGCTAATTATCTCTGTGCTATTGCTGATCCCGATGTCGTTCGTTCAGACCCCACTGCAGCTGGGTATCCTGCGTTTCCTGCTCGGCGCGGCAGACGGGGCACTGCTGCCGGCAGTGCAAACCCTGCTGGTGTATAATTCCACCAGCCAGATCTCCGGGCGTATCTTTAGCTATAACCAGTCGTTCCGCGATATTGGCAACGTCACCGGCCCCCTGATAGGCGCCTCGGTGTCCGCCAACTACGGTTTCCGCGCGGTATTCCTGGTCACCGCGGGCGTGGTGCTCTTTAACGCCATTTATTCTACCCTCAGCCTGCGCCGACCTGCCGCGGAAGCCTCGCAGCCTGACCGCCATTCAGTAAATTAATGTCCAGAGGGGCCCAGCCCCTTGACGCTTTGGCTACCGCCTTCTATAGATTGAATCGTGTTCAATTCATATTCTTCTCAGGAGATTCGCTATGCCAAAGGATTCGATGTTCTATGCCACGCTCGAAGAAGCTATTGATGCAGCACGCGAAGAATTTCTCGCCAATAATCCTGACAGCGATGAAGAGAGCGCTAACGTTGAGCAGCTTAATATTCAAAAGTATGTGCTGCAGGATGGCGATATCGCCTGGCAGGCCGAATTTTTTGCTGACGAAGACGAACAAGGCGAATGTTTACCGATGCTCAGCGGCGAAGCTGCGCAGAGCGTTTTCGACGGGGATTATGATGAGATAGAGCTGCGCCAGGAGTGGCTGGAGGAAAATACCCTCCATGAGTGGGATGAAGGCGAATTCCAGCTCGAGCCCTCGCTGGACACCGAAGAGGGACAGACGGCGGCCGACGAGTGGGACGAGCGCTAATCAGTTATAGGGCCCGTGGCTGGCATCCAGCGGCAGCAGCAGCGTATCGAACACAAGCGAGAACGGAAGGTCCAGAACGGTGAGATAGCGCCATGCCGAGTCGCGAACGTCCCACTGCACGCCCGGGTAATATTGATTGCCATGCCCCTGCCCGGGCACCGTCCGGCTGATAATGCTGCCGCAGCCGCTCAGCAGCAGCGCCATGGCAATGATCGATAATATTCGCATTCACAACCTCGTGTTTCAGATAAAAAAATACCGGCATCGCTGCCGGTATTTTCCTTTACGTACGGCTTATTTCGTTTTCAGCGCCAGCGGGTTAAGCGCTAACTGCTGATACGCGTTGACCCACGATGAATATTTCTCCGGCGCGGCCCAGACGCGATAGTGCAGACGCGACATGGTCACCGGGTCGCTCAACAGCACCAGTCGACGATCGCGGTTCAGCTTATCCGGCGTTTCGTTCAGCGCCTGCTCAACGTGGCGCTCGCGAGCGATCTCAAGGATATGACCATGACGGTGGCGCGCGGTGGCCATCGCCGTGGCGAGGGCGTTAAACGACGGATTGAATACCGCGTGCATAAAGCCATCGTCCAGTGAACGCTGACGGTTCAGCGTCAGGTACGCGTCGGTATCCTTGAGCACCTGCGGCGGCGAATACTCTTCCGGGATCAGGAACAGCTTCCAGCGCTTGGTGCGCAGGCCCACGGTCGCCCGGCTGGAGATCGCCGACACGAACGGCGACAGGATCAGCGAGACGACGATCGGCGCCAGCCAGAACAGGAAGCGCAGATCCAGCCATGCCATTCCGACTGCCCATACCAGCCCCAGCAGCAGCTGCGAGCCGTGACGCATAAAGGCTTCTCCCCACGGCGTGGAGTCATCATCACGCTGCGGCGAATTCCACACCACTTCCCAGCCGAGGAAGGCGCTGACCACGAAGACGGTGTGGAACAGCATGCGAACCGGCGCCAGCAGGACCGAGAACAGGACCTCCAGCAGCAGAGAAAGCGTGACGCGGATAAATCCGCCATACTCTTTCGGCCCTTTACACCACACCAGAATAATACTCAGCAGCTTCGGCAGGAACAGCAGCACCATGGTCGAAGCGAACAGCGCGATGGCCAGCTCCGGACGCCACTGCGGCCACACCGGGAACAGCTGACGCGGCTGCAGGAAGTACTGCGGCTCGGTCAGGGCATGCACCACCTGCAACGCCGTCGACAGGGCAAGGAACATAAACCACAGCGGCGCCGACAGGTACGACATCACGCCGGTGAGGAACACCGCCCGGTGAACCGGGTGCATCCCTCTGACGAGGAACAGGCGGAAGTTCATCAGGTTGCCCTGACACCAGCGACGGTCGCGTTTCAGCTCGTCCAGCAGGTTCGGCGGCAGCTCCTCATAGGAGCCCGGCAGATCGTAGGCAATCCACACCCCCCAGCCGGCACGGCGCATTAGCGCGGCTTCGACGAAGTCGTGCGACAGAATCGACCCGGCAAAGTTACCCTCGCCCGGCAGCGGCGCCAGCGCGCAGTGCTCGATGAACGGCTTCACGCGGATAATGGCGTTGTGTCCCCAGTAGTGGGACTCCCCCAGCTGCCAGAAGTGCAGACCGGCCGTAAACAGCGGACCGTACACCCGGGTGGCAAACTGCTGGCAACGCGCATACAGCGTGTCCATGCCCGAAGCGCGCGGGGATGACTGGATGATCCCGGCGTTCGGGTTCGCTTCCATCAGGCGCACCAGGCTGCTCAGACACTCGCCGGTCATCACCGAGTCTGCGTCCAGCACCACCATATAGCTGTACTGGCTGCCCCAGCGGCGGCAGAAATCATCGATGTTGCCGCTCTTACGCTTCACGCGACGACGGCGACGACGATAGAAAATCTGCCCTTCGCCCTGCACTTCGGCAATCAGCTCCATCCACGCCTTTTGCTCAGCCACACAGATATCGGGGTTATAGCTGTCGCTGAGAATATAGACGTCGAAATGAGCGGCGTTACCGGTCGCTTTCACCGACTCCCAGGTCGCCCGCAACCCGGCGAAAACGCGGTCAACGTCTTCGTTACAGATCGGCATAATAAGCGCCGTACGGTGCGCCGGGTTCAACGGTTCGTCACCAACCGTCGAGGCGGAAATACTGTACTTGTCGCGGCCAATCAACAGCTGCAGAAAGCCCATTAACGCAGTCCAGAAGCCGGCGGAAACCCAGCAGAACAGCACCGCGAAGAGGATCAGAATGCCGCTCTGCAACACGTACGGCAGCAGCTGCATGAACGAGATCCACAGGTTCTGCCCCACCATGTCGGCCGGGTTGATCAGCGCCCAGCCCTGATAAGGCAGAATGGTTTTCATATACCAGGTGGCCACCACGGTCTGCGACAGCGTCAGCAGCAGCAGGATGTAGCGACGAATGGTGCCGACGGTACGCCATTTTTGCTCACTCTCGCGCTCTTCTTGCGTCAGGCGGGAGAGATAGCGCGGCGTGACATCGCGGCCGCGCAGACGATCCCAGAAGCGGCCGACCGGGTTAGTCCGCCACGGGTCCGGGATCATCGAGGAACGCCTGGCTTTCGGCATAGCATGCAGCTGGGTACGACCTTCGTCATCCTTCACCAGTTGATCGCCAGAAAGCGAATCCGGCCAGCTGTGCGCCAGACGCGCCTTCACCGACCCCAGCGGAGAGTCGTCTTCGCGAGCGAAGGTCTGATGTTCGTCATCCAGGGCCTGATGAACGGCCTGCAGGCTGGTGTCCGGCAGCGCCGATTTTTCGGCGTCCGACAGCGGCAATGCGTCAATGTACTTCGTTATCTTATTCATTGGCAGGCAGCTGATAGCTCCAGGTTTCGCTCAACGTGTCATCACCGTTAACCAGTGCGGCACGCATTTCCGTCGTTTTCTTCGGATCTTTGACCTTCAAACGCAGGATCATCCGCCAGCCTTTGGTCACTGGATTGTAACGCACGGTATTTTCAACGATTTCCGCGTTATCGCCGGTGCTCGCCTGAGCAGCGACCGGGGTATCCGCTGGCAGTTTCTTCATATCGGCGCCGGTGAAGTCGACAATGAAGGCAACCGTACCGTCCGGCTGACGGATCAGGTTCGACTGCTTCACGTCGCCGGTAGAGCGGCGGGTCTGCATAACGTAAGCGTTATCTGGCGCATGCAGCTTGTCTTCATCGCGGCTGAAGGTGATGGTGTATTTGAAATTCATCTCCTTACCCGGCTCCGGCAGCTGATCCGGCGTCCAGTAAGTCACGATGTTATCGTTCGTTTCATCGTTGGTCGGAATTTCAACCAGCTCGATTTTCCCTTTGCCCCAGTCCCCTTTCGGGGTGATCCAGGCGCTTGGACGCAGGTCATAACGATCGTCGAGATCCTCGAAGCGCGAGAACTGACGGCCGCGCTGCAGCAGGCCAAACCCTTGCGGGTTTTCCATCGCATAGCTGCTGACAGCCAGGTGTTTCGGATTGTTCAGCGGACGCCAGATCCACTCGCCGTTACCGGCCAGGATAGACAGACCATTGGAGTCGTGCAGCGCCGGACGATAGTTGAGCGTCGGAGAAGGCTGGTTGGAACCGAACAGGAACATGCTGGTCAGCGGCGCCACACCCAGTTTGCCGACTTTGTCACGCAGGTAAACTTTGGACTGGACGTCCACGACGGTGTCGCGTCCCGGCATGATGACAAAGCGATAGGCGCCGGTTGCCCGTGGGGAATCCAGCAGCGCATAGATAGTCAGACGCTTGTCAGTGGCTTTTGGACGTTCGATCCAGAACTCACGAAAACGCGGGAACTCTTCGCCGGACGGCAGCGCGGTATCGATAGCCAGACCACGCGCGGACAGACCGTAAACCTGACCCTGACCCAGCACGCGGAAGTAGCTGGCACCGAGCATGCTGACGATTTCATCGTTCTTATCTTTGCTGTTGATCGGATACAGTACTTTGAAGCCGGCGAAACCGAGGTCTTTCACCGTGTCTTTATCGTGCTGGACGTTACCAAAGTTGAAATAGTCCGGACTATATTTAATTTTGCGCACGCTGGTCGCCGTCACTTCATTGATGGTCACCGGCGTGTCGAAGTACATCCCCTGATGGTAAAATTCAAGCTTGAATGGGGTTTTCTGGTTATTCCAGTAAGCTTTATCGTGATTAAACTGAATTTGCTGGTAGTCCGCGTATTTCATGTCGCGGAAAGCGGAGGGCAGGTTACTCTTCGGCGCTTCATAGCCTTTCCCGGCTAACGTTTTGGCCTCTTTTGCAACGTCATCAATGCTAAACGCCCATGCAGATGAAGTACACAGGGACAACATTACGGCTGCGCTTAACCAACGCATTTTCATCATCTGTGGTTTATGTTTCATATAAGTAAGCACTTCCCCCTTTGTGTGCTTAAATCGATCCGATCTATTTTAATGGAAACTCAGGCAATCCGACAACATAATCCCTGCTTTGTTCAGCCTGGCGGCACAGGGAATAAACAGTTCGCTGTCCCGTTTGCACTTTGAGTGCTTATCCTGGAGACAGATACCCCGAGTTCATGTAGGGTTGCTGATAATGTAAGCGTTATCACCTTGAGTGATAAGACGAATTATCTGAGATTGTCGTGAATCGTATGAATAATACTCCGGTACAGCGTGAATATTTCTTCGACAGCATCCGCGCCTGGTTGATGCTGCTGGGGATCCCTTTCCACATTTCGCTGATTTATTCCAGCCACAGCTGGCATGTCAACAGCGCCGAACCCTCGTGGTGGTTGACGCTGTTTAATGACTTCATCCATGCCTTTCGCATGCAGGTCTTTTTCGTCATCTCCGGCTATTTCTCCTACATGCTGTTCCTGCGCTACCCGCTGAAAAAATGGTGGAAAGTGCGCGTTGAACGGGTCGGTATTCCGATGCTGACCGCCATCCCACTGCTGACGCTGCCGCAATTTATTATGCTGCAATACGTCAACGGCAAGGCGGAAAACTGGCATACCCTTTCGATGTACGACAAATTTAATACCCTGGCCTGGGAGCTCATTTCCCACCTGTGGTTTTTACTGGTTCTGGTGGTGCTGACCTCGCTGGGGGTGGTGCTGTTTAAATGGCTGACGCGCCGTCCGGCTGGCCACGGCCTCGCCTTCAGTGACACTGTCACCATGGGCCAGCTGACGATGATTTTCCTCGCGCTGGGGGTCTTTTATGCGCTGATCCGCCGGTCCTTGTTCCTGCTCTATCCGCCCCTGCTGAGCAATGGTCTGTTTAACTTTGTGGTGATGCAGACGCTGTTCTATCTGCCCTTCTTTGTGCTGGGCGCGCAGACCTTTATTAACCCACGCTTAAAGACCATGTTCACCACTCCATCGCCGTGGTGCTGCGCCGCAGCGCTGCTCGGGTTTATCGCCTATCGACTGAATCAGCAGTATGGGTCCGGCGACGGCTGGATGTATGAAACCGAATCGGTGATTACTATGGTGTTGGGGCTGTGGATGGTCAATGTGGTCTTTTCGCTCGGCCATCGACTGCTGAACTTCCAGTCAGCGCGCGTGACCTATTTCGTCAATGCCTCGCTGTTTATTTACCTGGTGCACCACCCGCTGACGCTACTGTACGGGGCGTGGATCACCCCGGCCATCAAGTCCAATACCTTAGGCTTTATTGTCGGGCTGGTTTTTGTGGTGGGTATCGCGCTGATCCTGTATGAAATTCATCTGCGCATTCCGCTGCTGCGTTTCCTGTTCTCCGGTAAACCGATGAACAAACCGGCCAAAACCCCGGCTTCGGCCAGCTAATTTGCCGCGGGTGCGGCACGCCAGGCGTGTCGCATTACGCCTGCTCGTCAAAAAGCCGGTCGAAAATCATATTATACAGAGCTTCTAAATCTGCCTTATCGACCGGGGTCGAGGCGCTGAGCTCACAGCGATAGGCGGCCCCCTCGGTCAGAACGGCGATGAGCTCTGATGCGGCATTGCGTCGCGCATCGCTGAGCCCGGGATGGTAGCGCTGCGACAGACGCCCTCCTTCCTCTTTCAAACGCCGATCGGCCTGCACCAGGATCTCGCGCAAGCGTGGGTTACGCGAGGCTTCGGCGTTGATCTCCATCAGCAGATAATTGTCGCTTTTGGTGGCTGCCGACGTCGGGATCCTGCCGGCCAGCACCGCCGCTTTGCGCGCCAGATTGTGGTTCTCATCGATCATCTCCCCGACCCTGGCGTGGACGATTTCGCTGACAATCGCTTCGATAATCGCCTCTTTGCTGGCAAAAATACGATACAGCTGACCAACGCTCAGGCCCGCCTCGCGGGCAATATCGGCAACGGAAGCGCCATGCAGCCCCTTTTCAGCAAAACACCTTTGCGCAGCGGCAACGATCTCTGCGCGGCGCGCCTGCTGCTTCTGCTGTACTTTTCCTTCTGACACCCTGCTCCCTCCTGCTATCCATCTTTCCCGTCAATACCGGCGGTTATCATAGCCTATTCTGCTGGATCAGGGGTATGACGCCAGCAGGCGGCGATAGATAGCCGCCGTTTCCTCATCAAAACAGACGAACAGGACGCGCTCAAGGGGGTTATAGCGAGTGAGAAACGCGGTGACGGTGCGCACGGCGATCTCCGCCGCTTCCTCTTTTGGATAGCCATACACGCCGGTGCTGATCGCCGGAAACGCAATGGAGCGATAGTTGTTTGCCGCGGCCAGCTGCAGACTGTTTTTGTAAGCATCCGCCAGGGTTTGCGCTTCCATGCGGTCGCCGCCGTGCCAGACCGGGCCCACGGTGTGGATCACCGCGCTGGCGGGAAGATCGCCCGCAATAGTGATCACCGCGTGACCGGGAGGACATTCGCCCTGCTGCTGCAATACCTGTTTGCAAGCCGCCAGCAGCGCCGGGCCGGCCGCCCGGTGGATCGCGCCATCTACCCCGCCGCCGCCCAGCAGCGAGGGGTTTGCCGCATTAACAATCACATCGACTTCAAGCGTCGTAATATCGCCGAGAATTACCTCAGGTTGAACAGCCATTTCTCCTCCTGTCGGCATAGCGCGTGGATACGGCTTTCTGCCGATACTAGGGCATTCCCGCCCCCGGGAGCAAGATTATCCCTCAGCCCTGGCGACGGGAAGCTAAAAAAAACAGGACCCTAAGGGTCCTGTTGAGTCTGCTGTTTCGCCAGTCAGGCGTTGTCATTAGCGAACAATTTATGTTTGCCCGCGCGGGCCGCCAGCCACAGGCCACTATTCTTCATGGCATAGCCAAAAACCAGACCCAACGCCAGGGAGGGCACCACCAGGCGCCAGTCGCCGTCTGCCGCAAAAGTCGCGCAGGCGCCGATAAAGGTGCCCGGTACAAACGACAGCAATGTCTGTCGCGCCTGAATGCACATCAGGAAGGCGACGATACCGGTCATCATATAGCTGAGGATCTGCAGCTGCGGGGCCAGTGCGCTACCGTGGATAATCACTAATGCCCAGACCACGCCGCTCATTACCGTGCACGAGGAGATGGCCAGACCTTTCAGACCGCCCTGCGGGCAGGCGAAATAGGCCGTACAGCCGAGGAAACCGGCCCAGCTCAGCAGGCCGAGAGCGACCGCCACCCATCCCCAAATTCCGGAGAGAATGCCCGTCGTTAATGCGATTGCGAAGAGTATGTTCATGGCGCGTATCCTAGCAGATACGCGCCGGAAGAATGAGATCTAAAGCACAGTATATGAATGAACCTAATTTCAGTTGCATTAAAATAGTGATTAACATCACATATTATTGCTCATCTTCTTCCTGAAGCTCGTCCCACATCGCGGCGATGGCGTCGCGGGTCAATGGCGCCATGGTGCGCCAGAACGGCGTGTGCGCATGGGCTTCGACTTTGCCCAGCATCGTCCCGCACCATGGCAGGATATAGTCAGCAAACAGGAGCTCCAGCGTCTCGCTCTGGTCTTCTGTAGCATGATCCTCCAGCCAGGAGGCGGCCAACAGCAGCGATCCGAGATGATCCGCCGGACCTTCCCCTGTCGGGATACCGTGTTCACTCATAAAAGCCCGTACTTCTGCTTCCGAGGAACCCTCCACCCACGCGCTACGGTACGGCGGCACGCTGCAGGCTTCACCGACGAACAGAGCATTATAGTCCGTCGCAAGGGACTGCATCTCACAGCTTTTCTGCAGACGCGCCAGCAGTTCATCCTGCTCAAGCGGCCAGCTGGCAGCCAGTTTGCCCTCACGGATCAGGGTAAACAGCGGCACCAGCAGCGGGTCCTGCGGTTGACGGTAATACAGCGAACCCAGCACGCGGCAGAGGATTGAAAACTCGTTCATTCAGTTATTCCAGTTATACAAATTAAAGGTCAGCAAATTCCGGGATCGCCGGCATGCCCCGCGACTCGAGGAAGTTGAGCAGGCGACGCGGAGAAACGTTGAGGATCCTCTCCTCCGGGAAATCGACCGCATCAAGGATCTTGCGGCATTCGGTAAATTCCCCGAGGGTAAAGGCAGTGTGAGAGTCCGAGCCCAGCGCCACCCATCCCCCGGCATCACGCACCGCCGCAGCGATAGCTCGACAGTTATCTTCACTGCCCACGCGCGATGAAATAAAAGAGGAGTTATTAATCTCCAGCGCCACCTGATAGCGGGCCGCCGCTTCGGCAATAGCCGGGATATCCACCGGGAATTTCGGATTACCCGGATGGCTAATCATATGCACCTTACCGCTGGCCATCGCGGCAATCATCGCCTGCGTATGGGTGTCTCGATCCTGCGGCGGGAACACCGGCTCATGGAATCCGGCAATGATCAGATCAAGCGAGGTTAACATCGGCCCGGAGCAGTCGATCTCACCTTCGATATTTTTAATATTCGACTCAATACCGCGCAGGATCCCCACCCCGTCTACCAGACGGGGCCAGATGCGCATATTAACGAAGTGCCAGTAGTGCGGGGCATCTGCCATATCCGGGCCATGGTCGGTGATGGCGAAGAGTTTGATCCCTTTACGCTTTGCTTCCGCAATATAATCGTGCAGGGTGCTGTAGGCGTGGGTGCTGGCGACGGTATGCATGTGCAGGTCAACGGGATACATCACATTCTCCTCTTCTGTTTGCCGCAAGAATAGCAGGAAACCGGGCTATTGATTAGCAAAAACCCCGCCGTGGCGGGGTTCTCTCGTCTTAATAACCGCGCTGGCGGTCAACCTGACCGCTTACCGGTTCCCCTCGCTCAAGCCGGCTAATGGTCTCCGCAATGTAGGTGATAGCTTCCATTGGACGGGTCACTGCCGCCACATGGGGGGTCATGGCCACCCGCGGATGGGCCCATAGCGGGCTCTCCTGCGGCAGCGGTTCGCGACTGAAGACATCGAGCATCGCCCCTTTGAGCTTACCGCTGTTCAGCGCCGCCAGCAGATCCTCTTCAACGACATGCACGCCGCGAGCAAGGTTGAGGACATAGCTCTCATCCGGCAACTGCGCCAGCAGCGTTTGGTTAATAATACCGGCAGTTTCGGCGGTATTCGGCAGCAGGTTGATCAGCACGCGAGTGCCCTGCAGGAATTCGCCCAGTTCGGCCTGACCGGCGAAGCTCTGTACCTGTGGCCAGGATTTGCGGCTACGGCTCCAGACGCGAAGCGGGAACCCCCAGGGTTGCAGACTTTCCGCAACCTTCGCCCCCAACACGCCGGCGCCCATAATCCCGACAGTGAATTCGTCGGCGCGATACTCGGGCTGCGGCTGCCAGCGGGAAGCCAGCTTCAGCGCCTGATAGTCATCAAAGCGGCGGAACCAGTGCAGCACCTGGCTCACGGCATACTCCTGCATCTGCCGTCCCATACCGGTATCTTCGAGGCGAAACAGCGGGATCGACAGCGGCAGCATATCCGGATGGTCACGCAGCTTGCTGAGAATAGAATCTACCCCCGCCCCGAGGGCAAACACGGCCTTCAGCGCCCGGCCCTGCAGCATCTCTACCGGCGGATGCCAGACCAGGGCATAGTCCGCCGGCTGGTTGTCACCCGCTTTCCACTCGCGCACCCGCGCCCCGGGTAACTGTTTTTCCAGCTCACGGATCCAGAATGGGGTATCAAAGGTCTGATGGTAAAAAATAATCTCCATAGGGGCTCCTGATAGCAGACGCCTTTGGCCGATTGACGCTGGCGTCTTATTTTACTCATTGTTTTCTATTGGTTTGCCAGCATAACAAATTTCCCCCGAGCGAAAAGGGAAAAGGCACTGGCGACAAAAAAAACGGATTTCGCACGTTTAAGGAGCAAGTTGCTCGAAGTTTGTCTAAACGCGCTTTTTTTGCAAAAAGTTGATTGACGGGCGATACGTATTTCCCTACATTAGCGCCCGTTCCCGACAACAACGGGAAAGACAATATGGTGAGGTGTCCGAGTGGCTGAAGGAGCACGCCTGGAAAGTGTGTATACGGCAACGTATCGGGGGTTCGAATCCCCCCCTCACCG
>NZ_KB976100.1:1799298-1804164 GCF_000398905.1 Klebsiella sp. KTE92 | reverse complement strand
GAGATGAGAGCCTGTACGCAAGTACGGGCTCTTTTCTTTTATATTCTCCGCCGGGGGGGATGAGAACCCCCGACCGGGGTTCGACAACTGACCACAGACATTACGCAGTATTGTCAAAGCCAGACTCTTCTTCACACGATTAACAGCGCAGCGAAGATGTTCGCCAACACTATCCCCTCTTCCGCTTTGAGCCACCCGGCATAACGAAAATCATATCGCTCCGGATGGTGTACGTTATGCATTAACGAAAAGTGCTTTGTTACTTGCGTATCGACCGTAATTCAATGTAAAAGTGAATGAACGTTCATTCACTTTAGCGCATGACAACACAGAAGGAACCAATGACTAGCAAAACACTGCGACTTATATTTCCTCAATGGCAAGGCGGTAACAATCCTCCCTACTATCTTGGCTCGCAGCTCCTCTCGTTTCTCTCTCCTGAAGCAAAAGGGCCCGTTGAGATCGTTCCTGTTGAGTTACCAACAACAGAGCCATTGCCAGGGATTAATGGCATCACGGCTAAGCCATCCCTCATCAGGCAACTCAATAATGCTGCCGCACTGATTGAAAAACATGATCCCAATAGCATTGTCATTTTAGGCGGAGACTGCCTGGTTTCGCTGGCGCCTTTCGCCCACCTGCTCGATAAGTTCGGAGACAAACTCGGTGTGCTCTGGATTGACTCGCATCCTGACGTGCAGACGGCTGAACAATATCCAAACGCGCATGCCCATGTGCTTGGTGCGCTAATGGGTACGGGTGATAACGATTTAGTTGCCCATGTAAAAACCAAACTTAATCCGTCAAAAATAATGATTGCCGGTATCCACGCGCCACTTCCTTATGAAGCTGAATACCTCACTCGCCATAACATTACGACGCTAGCACCTGAACAGGTTAAAAGCGGTGCAGATGAAGTCCTGGAGTGGATAGCTAAAGAAAAGATTGCGTATCTGGCGATCCATATCGATCTGGACGTACTCGACCCATCTCTGTTCCGCTCCATTCTTTTTGCAAAACCGGGGCGCGGAAAACACGATTTTGGCGACGTTGCTGAAGGCAAACTGACGATTGAGGATGTACTCAATCTGATAGCGGCAGCGACGACAAAAGCAGTCCCCGTTGGCCTGACAATCGCTGAACATTTGCCCTGGGACATGCTGAATCTCAAGAACATGCTCAGTGAATTACCCCTTCTAAAGTAAGACGAAATCCAGGAGCCAGACGACAGAGTTTAGCTCTGGCTCCTTGCATAAAAGCGCGTTAAAGTCTGGACACCGAATTTACCAAGATGCCGATATGTTAAAAAAAACCGAAACCTACCATAAGTTGATTACGGCTGCTGCTGCCTGCTTTGCGGAAAAAGGCTTTAGTGCGACAAGCGTACGTGAAATCGCTACCCGGGCAGGAATTAGTCAAGGAGCAATGTATACGTATTTCAAAAGTAAGGATGAGCTTGTTAAGGCTATTGTACTGGAAGAACAGAACTCCGCGCTGACTGCCCATAATGCGACCTATGCAGGCTCTTATTTTGATCGCCTTTGTGCACAAGTCGCGTCCTGTATTAGCGAGATCGGTTACCCTATCACGCATCAACTTTGGGTTGAAATCATGGCTGAGTCTGCGCGTAATCCAGAACTGCGAAAAACGTATATCTCCAGTGATGACATCATGCGGAAAAGCTTCGCGCGGCTCATCCAGGAGGGTATCGCTGCCGGAGAGTTTCGCCGTGATATTAACCTTGAAGAAATCACGATCATTATTTTTGCCCTTATTGACGGTTTAATCGCTCGTCAGGCAATAAACACGACCTTCTCATTCAAGGATGATCTGCCAATGTTTTTTGACGTTATGGCAAAATTGCTTAAATAATACCAGACGGTCATAGTAAAACGATGTATCGAAAAAACCAGAGGTTGCTTATAACAGCCAACGCTCTCAAGCGGCAAACGACTCACACAGTGAGCAATCTTTCACGCCCCTACGCGATTGCGAAGAGTGCGTGAAAAAGTACGGACGCTTTTCACATATGAGTCCGGCAAAAAACCTCTGCCTACCCATCAATCTTCCTCCATCCGCTGATACTCTTCGCTGAGGTAGTCCACCAGCGCCCTGACGGAGGGCAGCAGCCCGCGCCGTGAAGCAAACACCGCATGGATCACTTCCCGCCGCGGCTGCCACTCATCCAGTACCACCTCTAATTCCCCTGACGCCAGCTGATCGCGCACCATTAATAAAGGAAGCTGTACCACGCCGACGCCGGCCATCGCCGCCTCGCGCAGCGCCAGCATATCGGTGGTCACCATTCGCGGCGTGAAATACACCTCCGCCCTTGCCCCCCCGGGCCCGGTAAGCTGCCATTTATGCTGATGCTTGTTCGCTTCCAGGCTGAGTCCCGGCCAGGCGCTCAGCTCGGACGGCGCCTGCGGGCGTCCGAGCCGGGAAATGAGATCAGGACTGGCCACCAGCCGGTGCCCGCGGTCCGCCAGCACGCGCATCACCAGATCGCTATCCTCGATGGGCCGGGGACGGACGCGGATCGCCACATCAATCCCCTCCCCGACCACATCCACCCGGCGGTTGGTCGCCTCAAGATGCAGCGTTACCCCGGGATAGCGCGCCATAAATCGCGCCAGCATCGGTCCAATATGGACATGCAGCAAGGTGACCGGACAGGTGATCCTGACGCTACCGCGCGGCTCGGCGCGCAGCGTCTCGACCGCCTGCTGCGCCGCCTCGGCCTCTATCAGCATCGCTTTGCAATGCTGATAAAAGGTCTGCCCGACCTCGGTGACCGCGAACTGACGGGTGGTTCGCTGGATCAAACGGACGCCCAGCCGCTCCTCGAGTTGCGCAATGCGGCGGCTGAGCTTGGATTTCGGCTGGTCAAGCGCTCGCCCCGCCGCGGCGAAACCGCCATGGTCTACCACCTGGACAAACCAGGCGAAGTCATTGAGATCCTGCATCCTTCCTCCATTGTTCCATTTTTGGAACAGTATAGGTCATTTTTGCTCACTACCGCATACGTCGTCCCGGATATAAGCTTATTTACATCAGATACCGATACACAGGAGAAAGCCATGAAACAGATTACAGGAGTCTACACCGCGCCTGCGCAGCATTGGGTAGGCGACGGCTTCCCGGTTCGTTCGATGTTTTCTTATCAGACGCACGGCCAGCAGCTGAGCCCCTTCCTACTGCTCGACTATGCCGGGCCGTACACCTTCCCGGCGGGCAGCGATAAACGCGGCGTCGGTGAGCATCCGCATCGCGGATTCGAAACCGTCACCATCGTCTACGCCGGTGAAGTAGAGCATCGTGACTCCACCGGACGCGGCGGGGTGATTGGCCCGGGCGACGTGCAGTGGATGACGGCGGGCGCCGGGATCCTGCACGAAGAGTTCCACTCGGAGGCCTTCACCCGCAGCGGCGGCGAGCTGAAGATGATCCAGCTGTGGGTCAACCTACCCGCCAAAGACAAAATGACGGCCCCCGGCTATCAGAGCATTACCGCCGGGACGATCCCCACCGTCGCGCTGGCGAATGGCGCCGGACAGGTTCGGGTTATTGCCGGCCAGTATGACGACGTCAGCGGCCCGGCCCATACCTTCTCACCACTTAACGTGTGGGATCTGCAGCTGAATCAGGGGCGCGACCTCACGCTGCGCCAGCCGGAAGGCTGGAGTACCGCGCTGGTGGTGCTGGAAGGGGAAGTGATCATCAACGGTTCCGAGTCCGCCCGCGAAGGTCAGCTCGCCGTCCTGAGCCAGACAGGAGACGCCCTGCATCTAGAGGCGACCGCCCAGGCAAAAGTTCTGCTGATGGCCGGCGAACCGCTGCAGGAGCCGATTGTGGGCTATGGCCCCTTTGTCATGAATAACAAAACGCAGATCGCAGAAGCCGTTCGCGATTTTAACAGCGGCCGTTTTGGCCAAATCTAACTGATTGAGGTGAATACTATGTCTACTCCCGCTAACTTTAACGGTGCTCGTCCGGTGATTGATGTTAACGATACCGCCATGCTGTTGATTGACCACCAGAGCGGCCTGTTCCAGACCGTCGGCGATATGCCGATGCCAGAGCTGCGCGCTCGCGCCGCCGCGCTGGCCAGGATGGCGTCGCTTGCCGGGATCCCGGTGATCACCACCGCCTCCGTGCCGCAGGGGCCGAACGGTCCGCTGATCCCGGAGATTCATGAAAACGCGCCGCATGCGAAATACATCGCCCGTAAAGGCGAGATTAACGCCTGGGATAACCCGGAATTCGTCGCCGCGGTGAAAGCGACCGGTCGTAAGACGCTGATTATCGCCGGGACTATCACCAGTGTCTGCATGGCCTTCCCGGCGATTGCCGCTGTCGCCGATGGGTATAAAGTGTTTGCCGTGATTGACGCTTCCGGCACCTACAGCAAAATGGCGCAGGAAATTACCCTGGCTCGCGTGGTACAGGCTGGCGTAGTGCCGATGGATACCGCCGCCGTCGCCTCTGAGCTGCAGCGCACCTGGAATCGCCCGGACGCCGCAGAATGGGCGGAGGTGTACACCAAAGTCTTCCCGGCCTACCAACTGCTGATCGAAAGCTACAGCAAAGCGCAGGACGTGGTGAAGAATAACGAACAGCTGGATTCTCAGCGCTAAAACCCCGCCCCGCTGTACCGCAGCGGGGTGTTGTTCATTGCGTGAGCGAACGGTAGAGAAAGAAGAAAATATGCTTGACCGTTTTAACGCAACTCCCTATAGTAGCGCCCCGTTGCCCACCCAAGGTGAGCAGCAAGACAATATGGTGAGGTGTCCGAGTGGCTGAAGGAGCACGCCTGGAAAGTGTGTATACGGCAACGTATCGGGGGTTCGAATCCCCCCCTCACCG
>NZ_KB976100.1:1583372-1798957 GCF_000398905.1 Klebsiella sp. KTE92 | reverse complement strand
GCGAGCGGGCTGCCCCGACAAAAACGCCGGGAGCGTTTTTGAACAACGCCTGCGTTGGCCCCGCAGGGGCGAGGCCCATGGATGGGCCGAGTAACGGCGAGCGAAGCGAGTCAATCCCCCCTCACCGCCATATTTTAAGAAGAGCTCGTACGCATGTACGGGCTTTTTTTTCGCTTGTGGCACCGCAGACATCCCCGGGGTCGGCAGCAATGCCTCCCCCGGCTACCAGACCGTACCCGCCAGGTAGCCCGGCTAAGCGCAGCGCCGCCGGGAGGATGCCCAAAAACAACAAAGCCCGGGCTAGCCCGGGCCTTGCTCACAGTATGACGATTAATAATAGGCTTTCAGCGTCCGCTGGCAGAGAGCCGAGCGCACGCAGTCATCGGTGGTGAAACGCACGATGCCGATCATCTCGTCTTCCTCAAAACGCGCCAGCGCATCACTCAGGCCAGATCTCACACCAGAGGGCAAATCGCACTGGGTGATATCGCCATTGACGATGACCGTCACGTTCTCCCCGAGGCGGGTTAAAAACATCTTCATTTGCGCTGCGGTCACGTTCTGGGCCTCGTCCAGAATCACCACCGCATTTTCAAAGGTACGTCCGCGCATATAGGCGAACGGCGCGATTTCCACCTTGCCGATTTCCGGACGCAGGCAGTACTGCATAAAGGAAGCCCCCAACCTTTTCACCAGCACGTCGTAAACCGGTCGGAAATAGGGCGCGAACTTCTCGGCGATATCTCCCGGTAAGAAGCCAAGATCTTCATCGGCCTGCAGAACGGGACGGGTAACAATAATTCTGTCCACATCCTTATGGATCAGTGCTTCAGCTGCCTTCGCCGCACTGATCCAGGTCTTGCCGCATCCGGCTTCGCCGGTGGCGAAAATCAGCTGTTTATTGTCGATGGCATTCAGATAATGCGCCTGAGCTTCATTGCGCGCCTCAATTGGGGAAGTATCACGGCTGTCCCGCGCCATGCCAATTGCTTCTACGCCACTCATTTGCACAAGCGATGTGACCGATTCTTCTTCACGCTGTTTATGGCTACGTGAATCCCGTCTCAGCACACGTTTTGCTTCACGACGAGCTTTGATCACTGCTTTTTGTCTTCCCATGGATAGCACCTTGCGTTGTAGGTTTACATCACACGCGTCAACATCGACGCGACTATGCGCACGAACGATTGAGGTTTGGCTTCCTTGTAAGCCATTGCTTGCCGGTAGAACTGACAACGAGTCGCGGCTACGCGCACCGCGTACCCTGCCAAGGTGGTAATAATTCGAAGCGGAAGGAGAAAGGGTAAGAAAATCGCTGCCGGAAGCGGGGCTTCCGTGCTGAAGAGTACGGTCTGTGGTTTTACGTTGTCCGGTACGGGACCTTACCATTCGCGATCTCCATAGTGAAACGTCACACTGCCGGGAACTACCGCGTATGTAATAAGTACATCAAAAAAGATTCTTAATGCAACTTATTTTTCACAATGACGCAACAAATAGTTCTTAAGCAAGTGTAGGAGACTATCGGTCATTTGTATTACAGAAATATAACACATGGCAGGAAATATAATAAAAAAGAGAAAAACAGCAGAAAACGCCCTGCCCTCACGGACAGGGTCGGTATCAGGCCTGCAGCAGCGACTCTCCCAGATAGTGTTTTTCATCCACTACGCCGGGTAAAACAAAGAAGTAGCCCCCGCCGATGGGTTTGACGTACTCCTCCAGCGCCTCGCCGTTAAGCCGTTTCTGCACCGTCAGAAAACCCTTTTCCAGATCGTGCTGATAGCAAACGAATAACAGCCCCATATCCAGTTGTCCGGCGTTAGTGACGCCCAGCGAATAGCTGTAGCCGCGGCGCATCATCAGGCTGGACTGGGTTTCCGGCGTGCGAGGATTGGCCAGACGAATATGGCTATCCAGCGCAATGACTTCGCCGCCAGGATCTTTACTGTAATCCGGGGTATCGTGTTCGTTTTTCATCCCCAGCGGCGCACCGCTGTGCTTGTCGCGGCCAAAGATCGTCTGCTGCTCATTGAGCGGCGTCCGATCCCAGAACTCCACGTGAAACTGGATAATTCGCGCCGCCTGATAGCTGCCGCCCACGGTCCAGGCCGGCTCGTCCTGATCGGCTGTCACCCACACGACTTTATCCATCAGCGCGCTGTCGTGGCTCGGCGGGTTAGCGGTGCCGTCCTTGAATCCCAGCAGGTTGATCGGGGTCTCTTTGCCTTTACTGCGCGCCGCGCTGTCGGAGATAAACCCTTCCCGCTTCCAGCGCACGCTCAGCAGATCCGGCGTATGTTTGATGACATCGCGCAGGGCGTGGATCACCGTATCCTGAGTATTGGCGCAGATCTGCAGCAGCAGGTCGCCATGACACAGGGCGGCATCCAGTGAATCGTTGGGGAAGCGGGTCATCGGCTGCAGTTTTTTCGGCGCTTTATCCGCCAGGCCAAAATGCTCATCAAACAGTGAATGGCCAACCGAGACGGTCATGGTCAGGTTATCCGGTGCAATCCACGCCCCTAAGATGCCGGAATCCATCGGCGGCAGCCGGGGATTCGGCGTATCCGGCGCCGGGCCGCCCTGGGTTAAAAAGGCGATACGCTGGGTCAGCAGCCGAAACAGACGCTCGAGGTCGGCTTTATCTGACGCCAGCACATCGAACGCCACCAGCATCATCGAAGCCTGCTGCGGCGTTAGGATGCCCGCCTGATGCGGGCCGTAGAAGGGCTGTTTTTCCTGACGGGCGTCGGGTGTGAGCGTCCCGGGGGAACTTTCTGCTTTTGCCGCATGCGCCACCGGGCAGCCGCCGGTGATGGCCAGCGCGCCGCCAAGCGCGCCGATCCCTTTCAGTAAGCGACGACGTGACGGCTCGTTCACGTCGTGTGGTTTCTGTTGTGCCATCGACTTAGTCCAGACCCAGGATCCCGCGCAGCTGAGCCAGATCTTCCGCCAGGGTGGTGATCGGCCCTTTCAGCGCATTACGGTCAGCGGTGGTCAGCTTATCGTAGGTCTCGAAACCGTCTTTGGTGCGATATTTGCTGAGGATGCTGTCCACTTTCTTAAAGTTGGCGTCCACTTTCGCCAGCAGCGCGCTGTTCTCTTTTTGCAGCTGCGGACGCAGCAGGTCGACGATTTTCTGTGCGCCGTCAATGTTGGCCTGGAAGTCCCACAGGTCGGTGTGGCTGTAACGATCTTCTTCGCCGCTGATCTTGCTGGCTGCGACTTCCTCAATTAATCCTGCCGCCCCGCCCACCACTTTTGACGGCGGGAACGCCAGCTCGCTGATGCGTTTTTGCAGCTCCAGCACATCGCTGTTCAGCTGATCGGCATATTTTTCCATGCCCTTGACGCTGTTATCGCCAAACAGCGCCTTTTCCAGACGGTGGAAACCGGTGAATTTCGGATCTTCCGCTTTTTTCTCGAAGTCGTCTTCGCGGGCGTCGATGCTGCCGTCAAGGTCAGAGAACAGCTCGGCAATCGGCTCAATGCGCTCGTAATGCTGGCGCGTCGGGGCGTACAGCGCTTTCGCTTTTTCGATGTCGCCCGCTTTCACCGCGTCGGTAAAGGCTTTGGTGCCGCTGACCAGCTGCGCGGTTTCCGCCGTCACATAGGCCTTATAAGCGGTGATCGCGTCGCCGAGGCTCAACACCGCATCCGCTTTCGCCGCGTCTTTGGTTGCTTCGCCGGTGACAATCAGTTTCCCTTTCGGGTTGGTGAGCAGGCCGCAGGTCATATCATATTCGCCTGGCTGCAGGTTAGCGGTGAGCTTTTGGGTAAAGCCCGGCGCGATGTTCTCACGCTCTTCCACCACCATGACCCCTTTCAGAATTTCCCACTCCAGCGCTTTCTGGCTATGGTTCTGAATAATAAACTGGGTTTTACCCGCTTTAACGGTCACCTGCATCGGCTCGCACTGCTTGTCGTTGACGGTGACTTTGACCTGCGGGATATCCGCAGCCTGAGCACCCAATGCAGAGCTGAGCAGCGCGGCCACGGTCGCCCGCAGCGCATTACGGCGAAAATGAATCATCATGATCATCCCTTTCGGTAAGTAGAGTGTCGCTTATAAGCTCGCAGCGCCCGGTCAGGCAGCCCGCGAGGCAGTGGTATTATTCCGCGGCGGCAGGGCAAACAGCACCAGCGCCGGGATCAGATAAAGCAGATAGACCGCCACTTCGCTAACGCTCGGGGTCTCCTGGTAGCCGAAGATCCCTTCAAGCAGTGTGCCGAACAGCGTATGCGTCGACAGCACGTTGCTCAGATCGAAGGCCGTATCCTGGAACAGGTTCCACAGGCCAGCCTCGTGGAAGGCGCGGATCGCCCCCGCGGCCAGGCCAGCGGCCACCAGCAAAATAAACAGGCTGGTCCATTTGAAGAACACGCCGAGGTTAAGGCGGATACCGCCCCAGTAGAGCAGGAAGCCCAGCACGATTGCCGTGGCCAGGCCCAGCAGCGCCCCCAGCGGCGGCCAGATGCCGACATCCTGCTGGAATGCCGCCAGCAGAAAGAAGACCGACTCCAGCCCCTCACGGGCAACGGCGAAAAAGACCATCATCACCAGCGCCCAGCCATGGTGATTACCGCGCTGCAGCGCCTTGTCCACGGCCTGCTCCAGTTGCTGTTTAACGTTGCGCGAGACATTGCGCATCCAGAAGACCATCCACGTCAGGATCACCACCGCGATGACCGCGACGATCCCCTCGAACAACTCCTGTTCGCGCTGAGGAAATTCCCCGGTGGTTTCGTTGATAAAAATGCCTAAGCCAAGACACAGCGCCGCCGCGAGGATCACGCCAATCCACATCACGCCAATCCAGTTGCCGCGCTGGGTGCGTTTCAGATAGCTGGCGATCAGGCTGACAATCAGCGCCGCCTCAAGGCCTTCGCGTAACATAATGAGAAATGGGACAAACATGCCAATACCCTTAAATGTAAAGCACCGTCAACGAATGCAAAAACAGGTAATATTTATGATAGTGATTATCATTACAATACTCAGAAACACAAGCGAAATGTTTAGAGAATGATGACTATCTGTAAATAAATCGCTGGCAAATAATGACTTACGAAAATATTCGCCTGTTATGAGGGAAAAGAATAAGCAAAGGATTTTTTACGCCAGATATTTACCCGTGGCGGCGGCTATGGCTAAATGGCGGCCTTATTGACCTGCGAAAAGAACAACATGACTGCATTTTTTCATTTCCTGCTGGCGCTGGTGGTGATCCTCGCCCTGGCCTGGCTTGTCAGCTACGACAGACAAAAAATTCGTATTCGTTACATTCTCCAGTTGATTATTATCGAAATAGCGCTCGCCTTCTTTTTCCTGCACGCAGAAAGCGGCCTGTGGCTGGTGAAAAATATCTCCGGCTTTTTTGCTTCACTGTTAGGCTTTGCCGCTGAAGGGACCAATTTCGTCTTTGGCGGCATGAGCGAAAAAGGGTTAGCCTTTATTTTTCTTGGCGTCCTGTGTCCGATTGTGTTTATTTCCGCGCTGATTGGTATTCTTCAGCACTGGCGGATCCTGCCGATTTTCATTCGTGTCATCGGCACCCTGCTGTCGAAGGTAAACGGCATGGGTAAGCTGGAATCTTTCAACGCCGTCAGCTCGCTGATCCTCGGCCAGTCGGAGAACTTCATCGCCTACAAGGGCGTACTGGGCGACCTCTCCTCACGGCGTCTGTTCACCATGGCGGCGACGGCCATGTCGACCGTATCGCTGTCGATTGTCGGCGCCTATATGACCATGCTGGATGCCAAATATGTCGTCGCGGCGCTGATCCTGAATATGTTCAGTACCTTTATCGTGCTGTCGGTGATTAACCCGACGCGGCCGGACAGCGAGCAGGAAATAAAACTCGAGAAGCTGCATGAATCGCAGAGTTTCTTTGAAATGCTCGGGGAATATATTCTGGCCGGCTTTAAAGTGGCGATGATTATTCTGGCGATGCTGATCGGCTTTATCGCCCTGATCAGCGCCATTAACGCGCTGTTCGCTACCCTGTTTGGTCTCAGCTTCCAGCAGATCCTCGGCTACGTCTTTTATCCGCTGGCCTGGCTTATCGGCATCCCGCTGAGCGATGCGCTGAACGCCGGCAGCATCATGGCCACCAAACTGGTCGCTAACGAATTTGTGGCGATGATTGAGCTGCAAAAGATTGCCGCCAGCATGACGCCGCGCGGGCTCGGCATTCTCTCGGTCTTCCTGGTGTCGTTTGCCAACTTTGCCTCGATCGGCATTATCGCCGGGGCGATCAAAGGCCTGAATGAACCGCAGGGCAATATCGTCTCCCGCTTCGGCCTGCGGCTGGTGTATAGCGCCACGCTGGTGAGCCTGCTTTCCGCCAGCTTCGCCGGGCTGGTGCTGTAAGACAAACGGCGGGGCTGCCCCCGCCGTTTACTCAGAACTGCACGCAGACCGGCTGGTCGACACGCATCACCGACTCCTGCGCGAAGCGTGATTTATAGCCCTGGCGCAGGGCTTCAATACCGGCCTCGCTCTGCGCATCGTTGCCATGGATCACCATCAGCGCTTTACTCTGCTCCCGCACCACCTGACCATTCTGGCCAAGCCACTGGCCGCGGGCATCAAACACCGTCAGCCCATCGCGAAAGCGCGGCGTGACGTCGCGGTCGACAAACTGTTGCCACTCTTCAGCAGTGATGTCTTTCCCCGCCGGGCGGCTCAGGCCGAAATAAAGCGTGGTTTGCACCATGGACCGATCCGCCGGGCAGGCGCCGGGCTTCGGCGCGCGGGTCGACGAACTTCCACCCGCCACGCAGCCGCTGAGTAACCCTGCCAGCACCAGCGCCATTGCACCCTGTCTGAACGTCATCTTTGCTATCCTCATTGTTATTAGTCAGGAAATATCAGCGGATTTTCAAATAATTAGCAAGGGTTATAATATTCCGGCCCGGCAACAGACAAAAAAAAGCCCGCCAACGGCGGGCTCGTGAGCGTCAGATGACCTTACTCAGCCGTGGCGCGTACCGGCGGCGGCGTATGATAATGGGCATCCGCTTCGGCGAAGCGCTGCTGCATGCTGGCCGACGGCGCTTTATCCAGCAGGCTAAAGACCACAATCCCCAGGCTACCGAAGATAAAGCCCGGAATAATTTCATACAGGCCCAGCCAGCCAAACTGCTTCCAGACGATCACGGTCAGGGCGCCAATCACCATCCCGGCCAGCGCGCCGTTACGGGTCATGCGCGACCACATCACCGAGAACAGCACCACCGGACCAAAGGCGGCGCCGAAGCCAGCCCAGGCGTAGCTCACCAGTCCCAGCACGCGGTTTTCCGGATTGGCCGCCAGGGCAATCGCCACCAGGGCAACCACCAGCACCATCATACGGCCCACCCACACCAGCTCTTTCTGGCCGGCGTTTTTACGCAGGAAGGCTTTATACAAATCTTCAGTGATTGCGCTGGAGCAGACCAGCAACTGACAGCTCAGGGTGGACATCACCGCCGCCAGAATCGCCGACAACAGGATCCCGGCAATCCACGGGTTAAACAGGATTTGCGCCAGTTCGATAAACACGCGCTCGGCGTTCTGGTTCACCGCGCCCGCCAGGCTCGGGTTGTTATTGAAGTAGGCGATACCAAAGAAGCCGACCGCCACCGCGCCCGCCAGGCACAGGATCATCCAGGTCATACTGATGCGACGAGCATGAACGATACTGTGGTGCGAATCCGCCGCCATAAAGCGCGCCAGAATATGCGGCTGACCGAAATAGCCCAGCCCCCAGCCCATCAGCGAAATAATCGCCACGAAGTTCAGCCCCTTGAGCATGTCGATATTTTCGATGCTCTTTTGCTTAATGACTTCCAGCGAATCCCCAAAGCCGCCGACGGAAATAATCACGATCACCGGGGTGAGGATCAGGGCAAAAATCATCAGGCTGGCCTGCACGGTGTCGGTCCAGCTGACGGCGAGGAAACCGCCGACGAAGGTATAGATAATCGTCGCCGCCGCCCCGGCCCACAGTGCGGTTTCATAACTCATGCCGAAGGTGCTTTCAAACAGACGCGCCCCCGCCACAATTCCCGAGGCGCAATAGATGGTAAAGAACAGCAGAATAACCAGCGCTGAAATAATTCTCAGCACCCGGCTTTTATCTTCAAAACGGCCGGTAAAATAATCGGGCAGCGTCAGGGCGTTATTATTCACCTCGGTATGCACGCGCAGGCGCCCGGCTACCAGCTTCCAGTTAATCCACGCCCCCAGCGTTAAGCCAATGGCAATCCAGCTTTCGGAAATCCCGGAGAGAAAAATGGCGCCCGGCAGGCCCATCAGCAGCCAGCCGCTCATATCCGAGGCACCGGCGGAAAGCGCGGTCACAAATGGCCCCAGACTCCGCCCCCCGAGAATATAATCATCAAAGTTTTTGGTCGAACGCCAGGCTATAAACCCTATTAAAACCATACCAAAAATATAAACAATAAATGTCACCAGCATCGGTGTGCTAATAGCCATGCAAAGTCTCCAGAATTTTTATCGACAGCATCCCGCTTCGTCGTTTTTTTCCACTACCGGAACGGGGTAATGGTGCGTTGTTTAATTGGGCGACCGTATCCTGACGGAAGCTTCGGTTTTTCACAAATGATTTAACACAGCATTTACACGAAAACCCGACAGCGCAAAACGTCATTTTTTTAGAGGTTGCACTCTCTCACGTTTTTAAAGGTTGCACCAAACAAAAGTGTTAACTCACGCATACAAATACCCTATGAGCACGGGGTTAAAATTCTGCTATTTTAGGCATTATTTTTAACAAATCCGCCATTTCACGGCTTGCGTCACAAGCCATAATTAACAAGGTTGCACAAAGTTGCAACATAGTGGATATTTCCATGCAACCGCATAAGCCTAACGATAAATGACAGGAGTTTTGAGCATGGGCACCACCACCATGGGTGTTAAGCTTGACGACGCAACTCGCGAGCGCATTAAGTCCGCCGCGAGCCGTATTGACCGCACGCCGCACTGGCTGATTAAACAGGCCATCTTCAATTATCTGGAAAAGCTGGAAAACGATGAGACGCTGCCTGAGCTGCCGGCGCTTCTGAACGGCGCCGCCAATGAAAGCGATGAAGCGGGTTCACCGGCGGAAGAGCCGTATCAACCGTTCCTCGAATTTGCCGAGCAGATCCTGCCGCAGTCGGTAAGCCGCGCAGCGATCACCGCCGCCTGGCGACGTCCGGAAACCGACGCGGTACCGATGCTGCTGGAACAGGCCCGACTGCCGCAGTCGCTGGGCGAACAGGCGCACAAGCTGGCGTATCAGCTGGCGGAAAAACTGCGCAACCAGAAGACCGCCAGCGGCCGCGCCGGCATGGTGCAGAGTCTTCTGCAGGAGTTCTCCCTCTCCTCACAGGAAGGGGTGGCGCTGATGTGCCTGGCGGAAGCCCTGCTGCGTATTCCGGATAAAGCCACCCGCGATGCGCTGATCCGCGACAAAATCAGCAACGGCAACTGGCAGTCGCACATCGGCCGCAGCCCGTCGTTGTTCGTCAACGCCGCCACCTGGGGGCTGCTGTTTACCGGGAAACTGGTGTCGACCCATAACGAGACCAGCCTCTCCCGCTCCCTGAACCGCATCATCGGTAAGAGCGGCGAACCGCTGATCCGCAAGGGCGTGGATATGGCGATGCGCCTGATGGGCGAGCAGTTCGTCACCGGCGAAACCATCGCCGAAGCGCTGGCTAACGCCCGTAAGCTGGAAGAAAAAGGGTTCCGCTACTCCTACGATATGCTCGGCGAAGCGGCGCTGACCGCTGCCGACGCTCAGGCCTATATGGTCTCTTATCAGCAGGCGATCCACGCCATCGGCAAAGCCTCCAACGGTCGCGGCATTTATGAAGGGCCGGGCATCTCCATTAAGCTCTCCGCGCTGCACCCGCGCTACAGCCGCGCGCAGTATGACCGGGTGATGGAAGAGCTTTACCCGCGTCTGAAATCGCTGACCCTGCTGGCGCGCCAGTACGATATCGGCATCAACATCGACGCCGAAGAGGCCGATCGCCTGGAGATCTCCCTCGATCTGCTGGAAAAACTGTGCTTCGAGCCAGAGCTGGCCGGCTGGAACGGCATCGGTTTTGTTATTCAGGCCTACCAGAAGCGCTGTCCGTTTGTTATTGATTACCTGATTGACCTCGCCACCCGCAGCCGCCGTCGCCTGATGATCCGTCTGGTGAAAGGCGCCTACTGGGATAGCGAAATCAAACGCGCGCAGATGGAAGGCCTCGAAGGCTATCCGGTCTATAACCGCAAGGTTTACACCGACGTCTCCTACCTCGCCTGCGCGAAGAAGCTACTGGCGGTGCCGAACCTGATTTACCCGCAGTTCGCTACCCACAACGCCCATACCCTGGCGGCTATCTACCAGCTGGCGGGCCAGAACTACTACCCGGGCCAGTATGAGTTCCAGTGCCTGCACGGCATGGGCGAACCGCTGTACGAGCAGGTGGTGGGCAAAGTCGCCGACGGCAAACTGAACCGGCCGTGCCGGATCTACGCCCCGGTGGGCACCCACGAAACGCTGCTGGCGTATCTGGTGCGCCGTCTGCTGGAAAACGGCGCCAATACCTCTTTCGTCAACCGTATCGCGGACAATACCCTGCCGCTGGACGAGCTGGTGGCCGACCCGGTCAGCGCAGTAGAAAAACTGGCGCAGCAGGAAGGCCAGGCCGGCCTGCCGCATCCGAAAATCCCACTGCCGCGCGATCTCTACGGTAGCGGCCGCAGCAACTCCGCCGGTCTCGATCTGGCGAACGAGCACCGTCTGGCCTCCCTCTCCTCTTCCCTGCTCAACAGCGCCCTGCATAAATGGCAGGCATTGCCGATGCTGGAGCAGCCGGTGGCCGAAGGCGAAATGCAGCCGGTGGTTAACCCGGCAGAGCCGAAAGATATCGTCGGCTACGTCCGCGAAGCCAGCGACGCCGAAGTGCAGCAGGCGCTGACCAGCGCTATCAACAATGCGCCGATCTGGTTCGCCACCCCGCCGCAGGAGCGCGCCGCCATTCTTGAGCGCGCCGCGGTGCTGATGGAAAGCCAGATGCCGACCCTGATGGGGATCCTGGTGCGCGAGGCGGGTAAAACCTTCAGCAACGCCATCGCCGAAGTACGCGAAGCCGTCGACTTCCTGCACTATTATGCCGGCCAGGTGCGCGACGATTTCGATAATGAAACCCACCGCCCGCTGGGCCCGGTGGTCTGTATCAGCCCGTGGAACTTCCCGCTGGCGATCTTCACCGGCCAGATTGCCGCCGCGCTGGCGGCCGGCAACAGCGTGCTGGCGAAACCAGCCGAGCAGACGCCGCTTATCGCCGCCCAGGGCGTGGCGATTCTGCTGGAGGCCGGCGTGCCGCCGGGCGTTATTCAACTGCTGCCGGGCCGCGGAGAGACCGTGGGCGCCGCGCTAACCTCCGATGAGCGCGTACGCGGCGTGATGTTCACCGGCTCCACCGAAGTGGCGACGCTGCTGCAGCGCAATATTGCCAGCCGCCTCGACCCCCAGGGTCGCCCGACGCCGCTGATCGCCGAAACCGGCGGGATGAACGCGATGATCGTCGACTCGTCGGCGCTGACCGAGCAGGTGGTGATCGACGTCCTGGCCTCTGCGTTCGACAGCGCCGGCCAGCGCTGCTCCGCCCTGCGCGTCCTCTGCCTGCAGGAGGAAGTCGCCGACCATACCTTGACCATGCTGCGCGGCGCCATGAGCGAGTGCCGGATGGGTAACCCGGGTCGGCTGACCACCGATATCGGCCCGGTTATCGACACGGAAGCGAAAGAGAATATTGAACGCCATATTCAGACGATGCGCGCCAAAGGCCGCACCGTCTACCAGGCTGTGCGCGAGAATAGCGAAGACGCCCGCGAATGGCGCCACGGAACCTTCGTGCCGCCGACGCTTATCGAACTCGACAGCTTCGACGAGCTGAAAAAAGAGGTCTTCGGCCCGGTGCTGCACGTGGTGCGCTATAACCGTAACGAGCTGGACAAACTGGTGGAGCAGATTAACGCCTCTGGCTACGGCCTGACGCTCGGCGTGCATACCCGCATCGACGAGACCATCGCCCAGGTCACCGGCAGCGCGAAGGTGGGCAACCTGTACGTCAACCGCAATATGGTTGGCGCGGTGGTCGGCGTGCAGCCGTTCGGCGGCGAAGGGTTGTCCGGTACCGGTCCGAAAGCCGGCGGCCCGCTGTACCTGTATCGTCTGCTCTCCAGTCGCCCGCAGGACGCGGTTGGCGTGACCTTCGCCCGCCAGGATGCGGAGCGCCCGCTGGACGCCCAGCTGAAAACGCTGCTGGAAAAACCGCTGCAGGCGCTGCAGCAGTGGGCGGCGGGCCGTCCTGAGCTGCAGGCGCTGTGCCAGCAGTACAGCGAGCAGGCGCAAAGCGGCACCCAACGCCTGCTGCCGGGGCCAACCGGCGAGCGCAATACCCTGACGCTGATGCCGCGCGACCGTGTGCTGTGCGTGGCGGATAACGAACAGGATGCGCTGATCCAGCTGGCGGCTGTGCTGGCGGTGGGTTGTGAAGTACTGTGGCCGGACAGCGCCCTGCAGCGCGATCTGGCGAAGAAGCTGCCTCGGGAGGTCAGCGAGCGCATTCGCTTTGCCAAAGCGGAGCAGTTACCTGGCCAGGCCTTCGACGCGGTTATCTACCACGGCGATTCCGACCAGCTGCGCGAGCTGTGCGAGCAGGTGGCGGCGCGCGACGGGGCGATAGTCTCCGTGCAGGGCTTCGCCCGCGGCGAAACCAACCTGCTGCTGGAGCGGCTGTATATCGAGCGCTCGCTGAGCGTTAACACCGCCGCGGCAGGCGGTAACGCCAGCCTGATGACCATCGGCTAAAACAGGCTCCCCCGGTGGCGCTGCGCTTACCGGGGCTACATAACACCGCCAAAGAGTAGCCCGGATAAGGCGCTATGCGCCGTCCTCCGCGAAATCGGCGCTGTGATCAGCTAATGACAGCCGACGTCAGCTGTGTTTAATTAAGGCTCCCGGACGGGAGCCTTTTTTATGGGAGCAGAACAATGAAACGCACGTTATTTGCCGTGATGGCCCTGCTGGCCAGCGGCGCGGCGCTGGCGGACGAGTGCAGCAACGCCAATACCCAAACCGAAATGAATCAGTGCGCGGCCGCGCAGTATCAGGCGGCCGACAAAAAACTGAATGACACCTGGCAGCAGGCCCTGCAGCGGGCGGTGGGTAAACAACAAACATTACTGAAGCAGGCGCAGCAGGCATGGATCGCCCTGCGCGACGCCGATTGCGCCTTTCTCGCGTCCGGCGCCGAAGGCGGCAGCATGCAGCCGATGCTGGTAAGCCAGTGCATGACCGATAAGAGCGTGGAGCGGGAGTCTTTCCTCGCCTCGCTGCTGCAGTGCGAGGATGGCGATCAAAGCTGCCCGCTGCCGCCGGCCAATTAACGGACGCGAATGCCTTCGATAATCATCCGCTGGACATTATCGACCGTTTGTTCAAAAAAGGCCGCGTCCTGCAGCGTGGCGCCGGTGACCGCCTCCACCTGGGTGGCAAAGTCGGCGTAATGCTGGGTGGTGGCCCAGATCATAAAGATTAAATGCTGCGGATCGACCGGCGCCAGCTTGCCGCGGTCGATCCAGCCGGAGACAATCGCCGATTTCTCATCGACCAGCGCTTTCAGGTCCCCGGTCAGTTCGCCCATCAGCAGCGGCGCCCCCTGCAGCATCTCGAGGCAGAACAGCTTCGAGGCCTGGGGGTGATCGCGGGACACCTCCAGCTTCAGGCGAATATATTCGCGGATCGCCACCAGCGGGCTGATATCCTCGCGAAACGCCTTCAGCGGCGCCAGCCAGATGGCGAGGATCTGCTGCAGGACAGCCACATACAGCGCCTCTTTCGAAGGGTAGTAATAGAGCAGATTGGTTTTCGATACCCCGGCGCGCTCAGCCACCTGCTCCAGTCGCGTACCGTGAATACCAAATTGCGAAAATGCCTCCAGCGCGGCGGCCAGGATGGCCTCCTTTTTGGCGCTGACCGCTTGTGAACGTTTGCCGCTTTTCTTCACCGCGCCCTGTGCCATACATCCTCTCCTTCAGTTGACGCCACCAGCATAGCAAAAGCCCCGCGCCGACACGACCCCATGCACCCTGATTGCGCATGACTGCCGTTTTTTCGTGCACTGATTTTGACCATCCAGTCCACTTTTTTATCGTCCTTTTTAGCAACTCAAAAGTAACACATTAATAACATTAGCATTTATAAAACTGGCATTGCCTTTGCTTTACCTTTTCTGCGAGGTGGTCCAGGGAGAGGCAGGATGCCGCACCATCGCAACCCATCTTCCATGACTGCAGAGAGGTAGGTATGAAAATTGGTGTTTTCGTTCCCATTGGCAACAACGGCTGGCTGATCTCCACCCATGCCCCGCAGTATATGCCGACCTTCGAACTGAATAAGGCTATCGTGCAGAAGGCCGAGCACTACCATTTCGACTTCGCGCTCTCCATGATCAAGCTGCGCGGCTTCGGCGGGAAAACCGAGTTCTGGGATCACAACCTGGAGTCCTTCACCCTGATGGCCGGCCTGGCGGCGGTGACCTCGAAGATCCAGATCTACGCCACCGCCGCCACCCTGACGCTGCCGCCGGCGATTGTCGCCCGAATGGCCTCCACTATCGACTCCATCTCCGGCGGCCGGTTTGGCGTCAATCTGGTGACCGGCTGGCAAAAACCGGAATATGACCAGATGGGCATGTGGCCGGGAGATGACTATTTCGCCAGCCGCTATGACTATCTCACCGAATACGTCCAGGTGCTCCGTGACCTGTGGGGCACCGGGCGCAGCGATTTCAAAGGTGATTACTTCACCATGAACGACTGCCGGGTCAGCCCGCGCCCTTCGCAGCCGATGAAGGTGATCTGCGCCGGGCAGAGCGATGCCGGTATGGCCTTCTCCGCCCAGCACGCGGACTACAACTTCTGCTTTGGCAAAGGAGTCAACACGCCAACGGCCTTTGCCCCAACCGCCGCACGCATGATGCAGGCGGCGGAAAAAACCGGCCGCGACGTGGGGTCCTATGTGCTGTTTATGGTGATCGCCGACGAAACCGACGAGGCGGCGCGCGCCAAATGGGAACATTACAAAGCGGGCGCCGATGAAGAAGCGCTGGCGTGGCTCACCGAGCAGAGTCAGAAAGACACCCGCTCCGGCAGCGATACCAACGTGCGCCAGATGGCCGACCCCACCTCGGCGGTCAACATTAACATGGGCACCCTTGTCGGATCGTATGCCAGCGTCGCGCGGATGCTCGATGAAGTGGCGAGCGTGCCCGGCACCGACGGCGTGCTGCTGACCTTTGATGATTTTCTTGCCGGCATCGACGCCTTTGGCGAACGCATTCAGCCGCTGATGCACTGCCGGGACCACATTGCTCCTGTTACCCGTGAGGTGGCCTGATGATTACCCTTCCCGCTCGCCCGGAATCCCTGACCTTCGCGCCGCAGCAGAGCGCGCTGATTGTGGTCGATATGCAGAATGCCTACGCCAGTCAGGGCGGTTATCTGGATCTCGCCGGCTTTGACGTCTCCGCCACCCGGCCGGTTATCGACAATATTAATACCGCCGTCGCCGCCGCCCGCGCCGCAGGCATGCTGATTATCTGGTTCCAGAATGGCTGGGATGACCAGTATGTTGAAGCTGGCGGCCCGGGCTCGCCGAACTATCACAAATCCAACGCGCTGAAAACGATGCGTCAGCGTCCGGAGCTGCAGGGCAAGCTGCTGGCGAAAGGCGGCTGGGATTATCAGCTGGTGGACGAGCTGACGCCGCAGGAAGGCGATATCGTGTTGCCGAAACCGCGTTATAGCGGCTTCTTTAACACCCCGCTCGACAGCATTTTACGCTGCCGCGGTATACGCCACCTGGTGTTCACCGGGATCGCCACCAACGTCTGCGTCGAATCGACGCTGCGCGATGGCTTCTTTCTCGAATACTTCGGCATCGTGCTGGAGGATGCCACCCATCAGGCCGGCCCGGCCTTCGCCCAGCAGGCGGCGCTGTTCAATATTGAAACCTTTTTCGGCTGGGTCAGCGACGTCGAGAGCTTCTGCCACGCGCTGTCCCCCGCCACCCCGCTGTCTTTAGCCAAGGAGAAACGTTATGCCTAAACAGGTGATTATTCCGCCAGGCACCACCACGCCGATTGCCCCCTTTGTTCCGGGAACGCTCGCCGACGGGGTGGTCTACGTCTCGGGCACCCTGCCGTTTGATAAGCAAAACAATGTGGTGCACATCGGCGACCCAAAGGCGCAAACCCGCCACGTGCTGGAGACCATCAAGAGCGTTATCGAAACGGCGGGCGGGAGTATGGCGGATGTGACTTTCAACAGCATCTTTATCACCGACTGGACAAATTACGCCGCGATTAACGAGGTCTACGCCGAGTTCTTCCCCGGCGATAAACCGGCCCGCTTCTGCATTCAGTGCGGACTGGTGAAGCCTGATGCGCTGGTGGAAATCGCCAGCGTCGCCCATATCGGCGCCCCGACATGATGAGGCTCAATATTGCTCCAGCCCCATGGCCCGGCGCGCCAGTGGTGGTCCTCAGCGCCGGTCTGGGCGGCGGCGGCGGCTACTGGCTGGCGCAGCGCGCGGCGCTGGAGGCACAGTATCAGCTGGTGAGTTATGACCATAACGGGACCGGGGAAAACGCCGGCCCGCTGCCCGCCGACTACAGCATGGCGACGATGGCCCAGGAGCTGCTCAGCGCCCTGCAGGCGGCGGGGATCACCCGCTTTGCGCTGGTGGGCCACGCCCTGGGGGCGCTGATTGGCCTGCAGCTGGCGCTCGATCGCCCCGAGGCGGTGAGCGCCCTGGTGCTGGTCAACGGCTGGCTGACGCTGTCGCCGCACACCCGCCGCTGCTTCCTGGTGCGCGAGCGTCTGCTGCATGCCGGCGGCGCGCAGGCGTGGGTTGAAGCGCAACCACTGTTTCTCTACCCGGCGGAATGGATGGCCGCGCGCCTGCCGCGCCTCGAAGCGGAAGATGCGCTTGCCATCAGCCATTTTCAGGGCAAAGAGAATCTGCTGAAGCGGCTGCAGGCCCTGAAGCAGGCTGATTTTTCACGCCGTGCTGCGGCCATCGCCTGCCCGACGCTGATTGTCAGCGCCGCTGACGACCTGCTGGTCCCGGCCTCATGCTCCCGCGTGCTGCAGGCGGCGATCCCCGGCAGCCAGCGTGTGGAGATGCCGTGGGGCGGCCATGCATGTAACGTCACCGACGCCGATACCTTTAATACCATTTTATGCGACGGGCTGGCCGCTATGCTGCCGGTCGCCAGGGAGATCTAATGAACGATGCGATAAACCACACGGCCTGCGAGACGCTGTTTACCCAGGCCCGGACCCACAACGGCTGGCTGGATAAGCCGGTGAGCGACGCGCAACTGCAGGCCATCTGGGACCTGATGAAAATGGGGCCCACCTCCGCCAACTGTTCGCCAGCGCGCATCGTGTTCGTCCGCAGCGCGGAAGGCAAAGAGAAGCTCCGCCCAACGCTCTCCAGCGGCAATCTGCAGAAAACCATGCAGGCGCCGGTGACCGCCATCGTGGCATGGGATAGCGCCTTCTACGACCGGCTGCCGACCCTGTTTCCCCACGGTGACGCCCGCAGCTGGTTTACCTCCAGCCCGCAGCTGGCGGAAGAGACCGCGTTTCGCAACAGCTCGCTGCAGGCGGCGTACCTGATTTTCGCCTGCCGCGCGCTGGGCCTCGACACCGGGCCGATGTCCGGTTTTGACCGGGAAAAAGTCGACGCGGCGTTTTTTGCCGACAACGGCTGGAAAAGCAACCTGCTGGTGAACATCGGCTATGGCGACCCCGGCAAGCTGTATGGTCGCCTGCCGCGTCTGTCCTTTGATGAAGCCTGCCTGCTGGCATAAGGAGTTGGCGATGGAGTTAGCGGACAAAGCGAGTTTTCGTGACGCCATGGCCCACGTCGGCGCCGCGGTTAACATTATTACCACCGATGGCCCGGCGGGCCGGGCGGGGTTCACCGCCAGCGCGGTCTGCAGCGTCACCGATACGCCGCCGACCCTGCTGGTCTGCCTGAACCGCTCAGCCTCGGTGTGGCCGGTGTTCAGCGAACACCACACGCTGTGCGTCAATACCCTGGCGGCGGGACAGGAGGCCCTGTCGACGCTGTTTGGCGGTAAAACGGCAATGGACGAGCGTTTTGCCGCCGCCGACTGGCAGACCGGCGCCACCGGCTGTCCGCGGCTGGAGGCGGCGCTGGTCAGCTTTGACTGCCGCATCGACCAGCGCGTCAGCGTCGGGACGCACGACATTCTGTTTTGTCACGTCGTGGCCATTACCCGTCACCCGGAGCCCCGGGGACTGATGTGGTTTGACCGCGGTTATCACACGCTTATGCGACCCGCTTGTTAACCTTTAACCCGGGATATCATCATGGCACTCTTCGATTTTCCTCGCTGGAAGTTGACCTCCCCCGCCGCTGAGTCCGGCGTTGTCGCCCCCGATGAACGCTTGTCGGCCGGGCAAACGCTGGTGATGGGCGTGCAGCACGCCGTTGCGATGTTCGGTGCGACGGTGCTGATGCCGTTGTTGATGGGGCTCGACCCCAACCTGTCGATTCTGATGTCGGGCGTCGGCACTCTGCTGTTCTTTGTCGTCACCGGCGGACGGGTGCCGAGCTATCTCGGCTCCAGCGCCGCTTTTGTCGGGGTGGTGATCGCCATTACCGGCTTTAACGGCCAGGGGCTGAACCCTCATCTGAGCGTCGCCCTTGGCGGGATCATCGCCTGCGGGCTGGTTTACACCCTGATTGGTCTGGTGGTGATGAAGATCGGCACCCGCTGGATCGAGCGCCTGATGCCGCCGGTGGTGACCGGCGCGGTGGTGATGGCAATCGGCCTGAACCTGGCGCCGATTGCCGTGCGCAGCGTCTCCGCCAGCGCCTTCGACAGCTGGATGGCGGTGTTGACCGTGCTCTGCATCGGCATAGTCGCGGTATTTACCCGCGGGATGCTGCAGCGTCTGCTGATCCTGGTCGGCCTGATCGTCGCCTGCGCACTGTACGCCCTGCTGGCTAACGGCTTTGGCCTTGGCAAGCCGCTGGACTTCTCCCCCCTCGCCCAGGCGGCGTGGTTCGGGCTGCCGCACTTTACCACCCCATCCTTTAACGGTCAGGCGATGATGTTGATTGCGCCGGTCGCGGTGATCCTGGTGGCCGAGAACCTCGGGCACCTGAAGGCCGTCGCCGGGATGACCGGGCGCAATATGGACCCGTACATGGGGCGCGCCTTCGTCGGCGACGGGCTGGCGACCATGCTCTCCGGCTCGGTGGGCGGCAGCGGGGTCACGACCTATGCGGAGAACATTGGCGTCATGGCGGTGACCAAGGTTTATTCGACGCTGGTCTTTGTCGCCGCGGCGCTGATCGCGATGCTGCTCGGCTTCTCGCCGAAGTTTGGCGCATTAATCCACACCATTCCCGGGCCGGTGATCGGCGGCGCCTCGATCGTGGTCTTTGGCCTGATCGCGGTCGCCGGGGCGCGGATCTGGGTGCAAAACCGCGTCGACCTCAGCCAGAACAGCAATTTGATCATGGTGTCGGTGACCCTGGTGCTGGGCGCCGGCGATTTCGCGCTGTCGCTGGGCGGCTTTACGCTGGGCGGAATTGGTACGGCCACCTTCGGGGCGATCCTGCTGCACGCGCTGCTTCATCGCGGGACGCGCGAGGCGAAGGAGGCCAGGGTAACGCCGGTGTAAGCCACATTAGCGCGGTGTTGGCGCGTGGGCCTGGGTGGTGTGAGCCTGTAGGCCGGATAAGGCATTTATGCCGCCATCCGGCACCGCCGCAGGTACGGAGCCTGACCGCCCGGCGGCGCTGCGCTGACGCGGGCCGACTGACCGTCAGGGCTGGATAATTTGATACGGTTATCGGTTTGCAACGGTTTCGCCCCGGCAAAACGGTTGTTCTGTGTTATTTCCGGGCAGATGGCGCTCCCGATAGGTCTTCTGCGTTATGCCTCTCCTGGCGCAGGGAGCGCACAGGGGGCGGCCAGTCGCCGCCGCCCCCTGTACCCCCGGGCTCCGGCCAGCAAAATCGCCACTGCGTGGTACCTTCGACTTATCCCTGCAGGCTTCGGGTCGGGCCGAGGCAGCGTCCGTGCAAAACACGGCCCTCAGCCCGCATCCATGCGGGCTGCCCCGGCCTTCCGGGAACGTCTCAGCGATTTTGAGGCCGCCAACAACGGCAGTTTCAGCAGCCCCTACGCCAGCGGTGAGTTGGGGTTGTAGGCCGGGTAAGGCGCAGCCGCCACCCGGCATAAAAGCGACGCCGTGCCTGATGTCATCGCCCGGCAGCGCTGCGCTGGCGCGGGCCTGGAGACAATCAGAGCCGGACGAGTAGGCCAGCCAGGATAAGCGCCGCTGTAGGATCAGAAGCGTAAAATTATGGCTCGCGGCGATCGGCCAGGTCCGTGAGCGGCTGCGCATCGTCGTTTGTGGAAACCTGCGGCGGCGACTTGCGCTTCCACTTCAGCTCGCTCACCAGCACCCCCGCGAGGATCAAGACGCAGCCGAGCAGAGCCAGCAGCGGCAGACGCTCACCGGCCAGCCGGCCAAAAATACCGGCCCATACCGGTTCACCAGTATAGATAAGGGTGGCCCGCGTCGGCGAGACGCTGCGTTGCGCCCAGTTCATGGTCACCTGAATGATCGCGCTGAAAATCCCCAGCCCCAGCGCGACGCCGAGCAGGGCCGGCGTCAACGGCGGAACCGCCTCACCCGCCGGCTTCATGGCGGCGAAAGCCACCAGCGACGCGGTCGCCAGCTGCACGACCGTCACCCGGCGGACATCGACTTTCCCGGCCCAGGCGCTGATAAGGATAATCTCCGCCGCGATCGCCAGCGCGCTCGCCAGAGTAATCATCTCCCCCACGCCAAGCGCCAGCAGATTATTTTCCGGCCCGGCCAGCAGGATCAAACCGATAAACGCCAGCACAATCCCCACGCAGGACATCACCCCCGGCATACGGCCCAGGCACAGCCACTGCAGCAGCGGTACCAGCGGCACATACATCGCCGTGATAAAGGCAGATTTACTGCTGGAGATCGACTGCAGTCCCCAGGTCTGCAGGCCATACCCCAGCGCAATCGCCACGCCAATCGCCACCCCCGCCTTCACCTCCAGCCACGTCAGCCCCTGCAGGGTGCGCAGTGAGAGCAGGCCCACCGCCAGCGCGGCGGTCGCGAAACGCAGACCGACAAAAAACAGCGGCCCGCTGAGGCTCACCGCATACTGCACGGCAAGGAACGTCCCTCCCCAGAACATGGTGATCATGATGAGAAGAGCTTCCTGGCGGGTAATGGAGAATTTTAACGAAGACATAAGACAGCCATGACGATTAACGGGCGACCAGTGTGCAATCCGCCCGGCGGGAGCGCAACCACCGACAGATAAAAAAACCGCCGGCAGATGCCGGCGGCGAGGGCGATGCGGTTGGGTCGGGGAGATTAACACCGCATCAAAGAGAACAGTGCGAGTCGCGCGTTAACTTTCACGACTACCGTGACTGTTTTTACCCCCTTTTTTGCCAGCCTCTGAGGCGCGCTGAGGGTCATTTTTAAAATTCCCCCCGCTATGCTGGCCACCTTTACGTCCTGCTTCTGATGCTCTTTCACGGTCTTCAGCAAAGTTGCCAGAACCGCCACGATGGTTTGCCATTACTGACCTCCATTAGGTTAGACATCATAGTGCATTACGCGGGAGCGGCGACGCCGCTGTCTTACCGCGTATCTATAAGGTTAGTGAATGACTGCCGCTGACGGCGGCAAATGAAATATCCAGAAACAAACCCGGGCGAAAAAAGCCCCCTCGCGGCGCGTACGGGTTCTAACCTGCTCTGCTGGCGGAGAAAAAATAGTCGGCAAAAATGTATCCTGATGCTACACCCTTGCCACACCGGCCAAAATAGCAGGCACAACGCTTCCTCCTTCTCTCCCTTTCAGGCCGCGCGGTGCAAGGAAAAGTAAATAATGCTTTGTCATTTTGTTATAAATCAAATAAATGCCCGTTGGATTTGCACTCTCCGGCGGAGGCTTTATCTTTAAAGGTAACCAGCCATTTGGCTGGCTTATAACGCAACCGAGGAGTGATGGAAATGGCTAAAATTCTGGTGCTTTATTATTCCATGTATGGACACATTGAAACCATGGCTCACGCCGTCGCCGATGGGGCAAACCGGGTGGATGGCGTTGAGGTGGTTGTGAAGCGCGTGCCGGAAACCATGCAGGCTGAAGCATTTGCCAAAGCAGGCGGGAAAACGCAAAACGCGCCCGTCGCCACGCCGCAGGAGCTGGCAGAGTATGACGCCATCATCTTTGGTACCCCAACTCGTTTCGGCAACATGTCCGGTCAGATGCGCACCTTCCTCGATCAAACCGGCGGTCTGTGGGCGTCCGGCGCCCTGTACGGCAAGATCGCCAGCGTATTCAGCTCAACCGGCACCGGCGGCGGACAGGAACAAACCATTACCTCGACCTGGACGACGCTGGCCCACCACGGCATGATCATCGTCCCGATCGGCTACGGCGCCCAGGAGCTGTTTGATATTTCCCAGGTCCGCGGCGGTACCCCTTATGGCGCGACCACCATCGCCGGCGGAGACGGCTCGCGTCAGCCGAGCGAGGAAGAGTTAGCCATCGCCCGCTATCAGGGCGAACATGTCGCCAAACTGGCCGTTAAAGTCCACGGCTAATCTTCTGCAGGAGGAGTAACATGCCAACTCAAGAAGCAAAAGCACATCGCGTCGGCGAATGGGCAAGTTTACGTAACACCTCGCCGGAGATCGCCGAGGCGATTTTCGAAGTCGCCCACTACGATGAAAAACTGGCGGAGCAAATCTGGGAGGAAGGCAGCGACGAAGTGCTGGCGCTGGCCTTTGCCAAAACCGATAAAGATGCGCTGTTCTGGGGTGAACAGACGATTGAGCGTAAAAACGTCTAGAACGTTTATTTCCGCCAGGTCTCGCCCTAACCTGCTAAAAAACCCGGATTGCTCCGGGTTTTTTACATTATTTCGCCGCCTCGTTGATCACCTTTTTAAAGGTCTCCAGCGGACAGAATCCCTGATCGTCAACCGGGCAGCCGTTAAGCGCCAGGGTGACCCGCTGCGGCGGGGCCTGCAGGGTTAACGCGTCGGCGTTACGCAGCTGTTCAGTACTTTGATAGACATACTCAATCTTCATCAGATCGCGATTACCGGCGCTGTCATGCCAGCGCTGAAACAGCAGTTTGCCGCCAATGGGCGTGCGCTCGTACTGGCCAGGTAGTTGATAAGGCTTAAAGTCCAGGGCCGTCAGCAGCGAGGCGATGTTCGAGTCGTGCCCCACCAGCAGCGTGACTTTCGCCTTGTTGGCCTCCTCGCCCACCAGCGCGTTATCGATATATTTAACCAACGGTTTGGCGACGTTTTGTGCCACCGCTACCGAGGTAAACAGACTATCCTGGTAGCCGTTTTTCAGCTTCGACAGCACCTGCCATTGCTTATCGCTGGTGATTTCCCCCCACGCCACCTGGTCTTTCGGGAAGCCTTCATAATATTGCAGGGTGAAGGCGTCCACCAGCGAGTTGCCCACCTTCAGCGGGCCGGAAACCCCCGGCTCCTGTTGATAACCGGCGCTAAAGGTATCCTTACCCTCGCTCAGCGAGCAGACCTGCTTCTCTTTGCAGGAGGGCGAGTTGCGGTAATCGATCATCGTCTCCAGCAGCTTATAGCTCTCGGTCAGTTGCATCCCTTGACGCTCTTTTTCCATCGCCTGCAGCGCTTTCTCGCGAAACGCCGGAGAGTCGTCGGTAATAACCGGGTTGAAGGTCGGGTCCATGGTGCCCATCTGCGGCTGGTGATGCACTGCAATGCCGCAGCCAGGGAACGCGCCGGTGATAAAGAACTGCGCGGTGGCGACGGTACGCTGCAGGCTGTTGGCATAGGCGTAAACCGCGTTTTCCGGTGGGCACTCGCCGCTGGTCACCAGCTTCTGCTGCGCCAGCCATTCGCGCATATAGTGGCCCATATACACCTCCAGCACGCCGCCTTTGGTGGTCAGCTGGCCGCCCGGCACATCCCACTGCGGCCAGGCCTTGGCGGTGGACTGCTCGAGCACGCTGCCGTTATTGGCCAGCGGCGCACGCAGGTTGTGACGGCTCATGATCAGCACCTGCTGCAGCTGATACCCCTCCGGGGCGGCCGAGTCCTGCGCCTGAGCGCCAGCGGATAACATCACCGCGCCGGCAACGGCGGCGGCAAGTAGACGTTTTTTCATCCCTTCATCCTTAGTCATTTATTATCATCGCGTTAATTGTGACGGATTTATGACATTTTTCCTGGTAATCGCTCGCAAACTTAGACCGTAGCCGAAAATTTCCCCTGCCGGGCAAAGAGTTTTATAATGAAACAATTAACCTGGAGGCTTTCGTGAAACGTACCCGTCTGGAAAAAAGCTGTTGCCCTATCGCCCGCTCCCTTGATGTTATCGGCGACTGGTGGTCGCTGCTGATCGTCCGCGATGCTCTGCGCGGGGTGCGCCGGTTTAGCGAATTCCAGAAAAACCTCGGTATTGCCAAAAACATGCTCGCCGGGCGGCTGAAAATGCTGGTGGATGAAGGCATCCTGCGCCTGCAGCCGGCCTCCGATGGCAGCGCCTGGCAGGAGTATGTCCTGACCGACAAGGGCCGTGCCCTGCAGACGGTGCTGGTCGCCCTCTCCCAGTGGGCAGACGACTATCTGTTCGAGCCCGACGAACCGGCGACCCGGCTCATTGACCGTCAGCAGCGCCAGCCCCTGCGTAAGCTGGTCCTGCAGGCGGCGGATGGCCGTGAGCTGGCCCCGGCAGACATCACCATCGCTATTCCGCTGAACGACTAAACGCTGCCCGCGGCAGGCAAAAATGAAAAAGTCCGGACAAAATTGTTGCATTATTAAACCTAATATCTCATGCTGAATTTGGTTTAATAATGCAACCTTTTACGAGGCAATTCTCATGACCCAACCATCGCACACTGCTTTTATCACTGGCGCGTCCTCAGGTATCGGCGCGATCTATGCCGAACGACTCGCCGCCCGCGGCTACAACCTGATCCTCGCCGCCCGTCGTGAAGACCGGCTGCTGGCGCTCGCCGACCAGCTGCAGGCGCGCTACGCCATCCAGGCCAGCATCCTCAAAGCCGATCTTAGCGAAGAGCACGGGATTGCCGCCGTAGAGCAGCGTCTGCAGCAGGATCCCGCCATCGACCTGTTCATTAACAACGCCGGCACCGCGAAAATGGCGGGTTTTCTCGCCAGTACGCCGCGGGAGCACCAGGCGATTCATACGCTCAATACCACGGCGCTGCTGCGCCTGAGCTATGCCGCGCTGGCCGCTTTCATCCCACGACGCCGGGGAACGCTCATTAATATTGCCTCCATCCTCGCGCTACATACGCTGCCAGGTAGCGCGGTCTACAGCGCCAGTAAAGCCTGGGTGTTGAGCTTCACCCGCGGTCTGCAGGATGAGTTTGCCGACAGCGGCGTGCGTATTCAGGCGGTATTGCCGGCGGCGACCGCCACCGATCTCTGGCCGACCTCCGGCGTGGCGTTGAACGCCCTGCCCACCGGCACGGTGATGACCACAGAGGATCTGGTGGACGCCGCTCTCAGGGGGCTGGAGATGGGGGAACAGGTCACCTTACCACCGGTTCATGACCTGGGACTGTGGGAGGCTTTTGAGCAGTCCAGACTGGCGCTGTTTACCAGCGCACGAACCGGACAGCCTGCGCCGCGGTATCGCTAAGCGGCACCTTGCGGCGGGCATTACTCCGGTAGCGGAACCGCCGTCAGGGTACAAATGGCCTCGTGCTCGCCGCCGCGGCGATCGGTGATCACCACCTTATCGCCCGCTTTTTTGCCTTCACACGGCTTGAGGACCTGCTCCACGATCTGCTCGCGGCTCGCCTGACGTTCACTTTCAGCCTGGCTGGCAAAGGCAGACAGCGCCAGCACCACGCCCAGCAGGCTGAGGGATTTCTTATACATGACTGACTCTCAGATCGTTCTTATTCGCGGTCAGCGTAACCCGCTGTACGCCGCACTTCTGTAAAATCACTTAACGGAGTGTTACATCCTTTCAGGTGAAACCCGGGCGGTCACATTCCTGCGGGAAATACTTTATCACAACCCCGCCGCCGGATATTCTCGCGATGAGGCGTCATCTTTCAGACATATCCCGATGTTATCTTCAAACAGAGCCCTGTATCTTTTTCCCTTTCTAAACAGAATATTAGGTTGGTCTATGTCGGGTCTTATTCTCTTTATCGTCGCGGTGGCGCTGCTGGGCGTCGCCATCTACAGCCTGGTGTCGTACCTCAAAGAGCGGCGCGCCAGTCAGTTACCTGTCCATAAAAAGAAGAAATAATACCTTCCGTTCCCCGCCGTTTTCTGCTGATTTCTTTACCGTCCTGTACTGTCCCTTACCGAACCAAAAACCAAGGCAGGCCTGTGGGCCTGCCTTCGCTCAAGCGCAGTATCAAACGTTTATGACTCCCAGGCCTGCTCCGCTTTGGTGGCATCGAACTGCGGCGGCGGTTTACGGAAGCGTCGGGTCAGGTAAGCCAGGTACAGCAGGCCAAGCGCCGCCCACACCAGACCAAGCGTTAGCGAGGTGGCCTCGAGGTTGATCCACAGCACGCCCACCGTCAACGCGCCGACCATCGGCAACAGCAGATAGTGCAGCCGATCCTTCCAGGTTTTGTTATACCCCTTGCGCCGCCAGAAGTGGTTGAACACCGACAGATTTACGAAAGTGAACGCCACCAGCGCGCCGAAGTTGATCAACGCCGTGGCGGTCACCAGGTCGAAGAACAGCGCCGACAGCGCGACAATACCCACCATAATCACGTTCAGCGCCGGGGTACGCCATTTCGGATGCACATAGCCAAAAATGCGCTCCGGGAAGACGTTGTCGCGGCCCATCACGTACAGCAGACGGGAGACGCTGGCATGCGAGGCCAGGCCCGATGCCAGGGTGTTAACAAAGGTGGTGCAGAGGAAAATCGACTGGAACAGCTTGCCGCCCACGTACAGCGCAATCTCCGGCAGCGCGGCATCTGGGTCTTTAAAGCGATGAATATCCGGGAAGAACAGCTGCATAAAGAACGACGCGACGATGAAAATAATGCCGCCGTACATCGCAGTAAGAAAAATCGCTTTCGGGATCACCCGTGCGGCGTCAGGGGTCTCTTCCGACAGCGTGGTCACCGCGTCGAAGCCGAGAAACGAGAAGCAGACAATCGTCGCGCCGGTAATAATCGGGATCAGATGCGCATTCTGGCTGATAAACGGCTGCAGCGACCAGACGGTCCCCACCCCCTCGCCTTTGTGCAGCCCCTGCACCACCAGAATGACAAACACCACCATGATCGAAATCTGCACGAGCACGAACAGGGTGTTGAAGTTGGCCACCAGGTTAACGCTTTTCAGGTTCGCGGCGGTCAGAATGGCGACAAAGGTGACCACCCACACCCATGGCGGCACCTCCGGGAACAGCGCCGAGAGATAGATCTTCGCCAGCAGGACGTTGATCATCGGCAGAAACAGATAATCGAGCAGCGACGACCAGCCGACCATAAAACCGACGTGCGGACTGATGGATTTTTGCGCGTAGGTATAGGCGGAACCGGCTTCCGGGAACTGACGCACCAGTTTGCCGTAGCTGATGGCGGTGAACAGCACCCCGGCCAGCGCCAACAGATAAGACGCCGGTACGTGGCCATTGCTGATGCCGGAGACGATGCCGAAGGTATCAAACACCGTCATCGGCGTCAGATAGGCCAGCCCCATCATCACCACTTGCCAGAGTTTGAGGGATTTACGCAGGCGTGGTCTGCCCGCCTGAGCGGCGTTATGCGCAGGAAGATTAATAGCCATCGCCCATTCCCCCCTTGCTGTTAACAGTTTGCGGACCCAACGTCCGCGTGACAAACCTGCTTAGCAAAGGGGTAAGGCATAGATAAAAGGGTAAGACGGACCGGTGAGCGGTAGCTGGCTGGCATTCCATGCGGCCTGAGCGGCCTCCCTCTCCCTGCGGATATTTGAACATCTGCATCATCTCATTTCCTCGTCACACACTGTGTCGTTAACTGAAGCCCCGTTGCCGCCTGCGCTCCTTAACGCGACATCCGGGAAATGGCTGGGCTCCCAGCAAAAAGGACGACCAGGCTCCGCTCAGGCCGTATGATGCTACTGATTACCAAACTCATGGGCCCCTCGCGGGGCGACCATCAGGCGTTTTTCAACATCCACTCAATTTCGGTTTCTGTGATAAGACGCTCAAACTGCAGTAATTCATCATGCTTACAGGCATGGAAAACGTGGCAGAAACGCTCACCGAGGCGCTCGCGCAGATGATCGTTCTGCATAAACTCCCACAGCGCATCGCTCTGGCGGATCGGGAACGGCAGGCCCTCTTGTTCCAGACCGTTACCTTCCACCTCTTCCTGCAAAGGCAGCTGGGGGTTATCCAGCCCGTGCAGAATGCCGGCAAAAATCGCCGCCATCACCAGATACGGGTTGGCGTCCGCCCCCGCCACGCGATACTCGACGCGGTGGTTCTGCCGCTCGCCGCACGGAATACGCAAGGCCACGGTGCGGTTGTTATGCCCCCACGAAGCCTGCGTCGGGACGTACATCCCCGGCTGGAAGCGGCGATACGAGTTCACGTTCGGCGCCAGCAGCGCCATCGAGGCCGGCATCAGATCGATCATCCCGGCCAGCGCGCGTTTGAGCAGCACAGAGTCTTCCCCGTCGCCGTCCACCAGCACGTTTTCCCCTTTATTGTTCAGCATGCTGATGTGGATGTGCATCCCGCTGCCCGCATGCTCTTCATAAGGCTTCGCCATAAAAGTGGCGTGCATCTTATGCTTCTCCGCCATTAAACGCACGAGACGTTTTAACGCCAGCGCATCATCGCAGGCATCCAGCACGTTATCGGTATGGTGAAGGTTGATTTCAAACTGGCCCGGCGAGGCTTCCGCCACCGCGCCGTCGGCGGGGATCAGCTGCAGTTTGGCCAGCTCGTCGATGTCATAAAGCACGTCGGCAAAGTGGTTCAGGTTATCGACGGAGTAGACCTGGCTTTGGGTGTTGCGATCGTCGGTGCCCGGCGCGCACGGCGGCTGGAGGTAGCCTTCGGCGTCGCGTTTGCGGTCCAGTAAATAGAACTCCAGCTCTACCGCTACCACGGGGAACAGCCCGCGCTGGCGCAACTGCTGCCAGAGGCGGTTGAGTACGTTCCGCGGCTCAACGTCAAAGGGAGCGCCATCTTCATCAACCATGGTCAGCTGTACCTGGGCTATCGATTGTGGGTCAGCCGCCGAAGGCGTTAAGGTGCCGGGTACCGGAATGCAGCTGCGATCCGGTTCGCCCATATCCTGACCCAGGCCGGCCTCTTCCACCACATTGCCAAGAATATCCATTGCAAACACCGAGGCCGGGAAATAACAGCCTTTCTCCAGTTTGCTCAGGCCGGCAACCGGAATGCGCTTGCCGCGGAAGCAGCCGTTCAGGTCGGTAAGGAGGACATCGACATACTGGGTATCGGGGTAGGTTTCGAGGTAGCGCTTCACTTCTTTCGCGAACGCGCTGACCCGTCTCTCTTCCGTCTGCTGAACAAAGTTCTCAACTTCTACGATATTGGTTTCCATGATTCACCGCCGTTGGTTGGGTTTCGGTCCTGTGCTCAGACCGTTAAATATAATGTCCACCCCATCGACTGTGTATGCAAATAAATTGTTTGTCAAATGTTAAATTAAGTTTGCAAAGGGCTATTTCCACTGCTAGATTGAGAAAATATTGAACGATATGGCCGTTAAACCCGCTATAGCGGTCATAATTTAGTCCACTTTGTGAGGGCGATCATGGAAAATATAATGTACAAGCCAGTTATTGGCGTCGTGATGTGTAGAAACAGGCTTAAGGGTCACCAGACCCAGACTCTGCAAGAAAAGTACCTGAATGCCATTGTTAACCACGGCGGACTGCCGATCGCCCTGCCGCATGCGCTGGCGGAGCCGGAGCTGCTGAACGCGTTAGTCGATAAACTGGACGGGATTTACCTGCCAGGCAGCCCCAGTAATGTGCAGCCGCACCTTTATGGTGAAAACGGCGATGAGCCTGACGCCGACCCCGGGCGTGATCTTCTGAGCATGGCGCTGATTAACGCCGCGCTCGAAAGGCGCATCCCCATTTTCGCCATCTGTCGTGGACTGCAGGAACTGGTTGTCGCCACCGGCGGGACTCTGTATCGTCGTCTGTTCGAGCAGCCTGAGCTCCTTGAACATCGTGAAGATCCTGAACTGCCCGTCGAGCAGCAGTATGCGCCGTCCCATCAGGTTGAGGTTCAGGAAGGAGGATTGCTGTCGCAATTGATACCGGGCTGCAACACGTTTTGGGTAAACTCGCTACATGGGCAAGGGGCAAAAACCCTGAGTCCGCAGCTGCGCGTGGAGGCGCGAGCGCCGGATGGACTGGTGGAAGCGGTCAGCGTGAACGATCATCCTTTCGCGTTGGGCGTACAGTGGCATCCTGAATGGAACAGTAGCGAATACGCCCTGTCGCGTATGTTGTTTGATGGTTTTATCACCGCCTGTCAGGGCCATCATGCTGAAAAGCGGCGGCGCTGACCACTACCGTTAAGGAAATGCAAATATGAGCGATGACGGACTGGCGCCAGGGAAACGTCTGTCAGAGATCCGCCAACAGCTGGGTCTCTCACAGCGTCGTGCCGCCGAACTGTCTGGGTTGACACATAGTGCCATCAGCACCATAGAGCAGGACAAAGTCAGTCCTGCCATCAGTACGCTGCAAAAGCTGCTGAAAGTCTATGGGCTGTCGCTCTCGGAATTCTTTTCTGAACCCGAAAAGCCGGACGAACCCCAGGTGGTCATTAATCAGGATGACCTGATTGAGATGGGAAGTCAGGGCGTTTCCATGAAGCTGGTTCATAACGGAAATCCGAACCGTACGCTGGCGATGATTTTTGAAACTTACCAGCCTGGAACCACGACCGGGGAGAGAATTAAGCATCAGGGTGAGGAGATAGGCACCATACTGGAAGGTGAGATCGTGCTGACCATTAACGGTCAGTCGTATCACCTGGTGGCTGGACAGAGCTATGCCATTAATACCGGCATCCCGCACAGCTTCAGCAACACCTCGGCAGGCATCTGCCGCATCATCAGTGCCCACACCCCCACCACATTCTGATTATTTAGCCTGAACGAGGTTCAGGCTTTCTTCAGGCCTGTCGCGGCGGAAAATCTATTTTCGTCGCGGTGAAGAAATCGTAGTAATTACGCCTGCGCCGTACGGAATATTATTTCCTGTTGGCCCCGAAATAATTAACGCCAGTGAATGGCGACTCGCTCCTGAATAATTCGGGTTGCAAACAACCTGTCGCCATTCAGGGGAATTAAACGGTATTCAACTCCGGGGATACGTTATGCCCTGCGCCCGGCGCAGTGCCCCCGTGCAGCCTGAAAACGCCGAACTGATTAATGTGCCGATAATGTTTTTAAGGAGTCATGATGAATTTTCAGCACCTGGCTTACTGGCAGGAAAAAGCGAAAAACCTGGCCATTGAAACGCGCTTATTTATTAACGGCGAATATTGCGCCGCGGCCGATAATACCACCTTTGAAACGATCGACCCTGCCGCGCAGCAGACATTAGCGCAGGTCGCCCGCGGTAAAAAAGCCGACGTCGAACGGGCGGTGAAGGCCGCGCGCCAGGCTTTTGATAATGGCGACTGGTCGCAGGCCTCCCCCGCACAGCGTAAAGCGATCCTCACTCGCTTTGCTGATCTGATGGAGGCCCATCGTGAAGAGCTGGCGCTGCTGGAAACGCTGGATACCGGCAAACCGATTCGCCACAGCCTGCGCGACGATATTCCCGGCGCCGCCCGCGCCATTCGCTGGTATGCCGAAGCGCTGGATAAAGTCTATGGCGAAGTGGCCCCCACCGGCAGCAACGAGCTGGCGATGATCGTTCGCGAACCAATTGGCGTGATCGCCGCGGTGGTGCCGTGGAACTTCCCGCTACTGCTGGCCTGCTGGAAACTCGGTCCGGCGCTGGCGGCGGGCAACAGCGTGATCCTCAAACCCTCAGAAAAATCGCCGCTCACCGCCCTGCGTCTGGCCGGGCTGGCGAAAGAGGCCGGCCTGCCGGACGGCGTGTTGAACGTGGTCAGCGGCTTTGGCCGCGAGGCCGGGCAGGCGCTGGCCCTGCATCCTGATGTTGAAGTCATTACCTTTACCGGCTCCACCCGCACCGGCAAGCAGCTGCTGAAAGACGCCGGCGACAGCAATATGAAGCGCGTGTGGCTGGAAGCGGGCGGCAAGAGCGCCAACATCGTCTTTGCCGACTGCCCGGATCTGCAACAAGCGGTCAGCGCCACCGCCGGCGGCATCTTCTATAACCAGGGCCAGGTGTGCATCGCCGGGACCCGTCTGCTGCTGGAGGAGAGCATCGCTGACGAGTTTCTGACATTGCTGAAAGCGCAGGCGCAACACTGGCAGCCGGGTAACCCGCTCGATCCGGACACCACCATGGGCATGTTGATTGATAACGCCCATGCCGACAACGTGCACAGTTTTATCCGCGGTGGCGAAGCCAAAAGCACGCTGTTCCTCGACGGACGGAAAAATCCGTGGCCTGCCGCCGTCGGCCCGACCATTTTCGTTGACGTCGACCCGGCATCGACCCTCAGCCGGGAAGAGATCTTCGGCCCGGTACTGGTGGTCACGCGCTTCAAAAGCGAAGAACAGGCGCTGCTGCTTGCCAATGACAGCGACTACGGTCTCGGCGCCGCCGTGTGGACCCGCGATCTGTCACGCGCCCACCGCATGAGCCGTCGCCTGAAGGCTGGCTCGGTCTTCGTCAACAACTATAACGATGGTGATATGACCGTTCCGTTCGGCGGCTACAAGCAGAGCGGCAACGGGCGCGATAAATCGCTGCACGCGCTGGAAAAATTCACCGAACTGAAAACCATCTGGATTGCCCTGGAGTCTTGATCATGACTGAACATACCACTAGCTACTACGCCGCCAGCGCCAATAAGTATGAACCGTTCCCGACGCTGGAGGGCTCCATCAACTGTGACGTCTGCGTTGTCGGCGGCGGCTACACCGGCCTCTCCTCAGCTCTGCATCTGGCCGAAATGGGCTACGACGTGGTGGTGCTGGAAGGGGCGCGCATCGGCTTCGGCGCCAGCGGCCGCAACGGCGGTCAGCTGGTCAACTCCTATAGCCGCGATATCGACGTCATTGAGAAGAACTACGGCCCGGATGCGGCCAAAATGCTCGGCAGCATGATGTTCGAAGGCGGCGATATTATTCGCGAGCGCATCCAGCGCTACCAGATCCAGTGCGATTACCGCCCGGGCGGCCTGTTCGTGGCGATGAACCATAAGCAGCTGGAAACCCTGGAAGAGCAGAAAGCCAACTGGGAACGCTACGGCAACACCCAACTGGAGCTGCTGGACAGAGAGGCCATTCGTCGTGAAGTGGACAGCGACCGCTACGTCGGCGCCCTGCTTGACCACAGCGGCGGCCATATTCACCCGCTGAACCTCGCCATCGGCGAAGCGGACGCCATTCGTCTGAACGGCGGCCGGGTGTATGAGCAGTCGCCGGTCACCCGCATCCAGCACAGCAGCCCGGCGGTGGTCAGCACCGCGCGCGGCCAGGTCACCGCGCGCTACGTGATCGTCGCCGGCAACGCCTATCTTGGCGATAAACTGGAGCCGGAGCTGGCGAAACGCAGCATGCCGTGTGGCACCCAGGTGGTCACTACCGCTCCGCTGTCGGAAGAGGTCGCCCGCTCGCTGATCCCGAAAAACTACTGTGTGGAAGATTGTAACTACCTGCTGGACTACTACCGTCTGACCGGCGACAACCGTCTGCTGTACGGCGGCGGCGTGGTCTACGGCGCGCGCGATCCGGACGACGTGGAGCGGCTGATTATGCCGAAGCTGCTGAAAACCTTCCCGCAGCTGCAGGGGGTGAAAATTGACTACCGCTGGACCGGCAACTTCCTGCTGACCCTGTCGCGGATGCCGCAGTTCGGCCGTCTCGATAACAATATTTACTACATGCAGGGCTACAGCGGCCACGGCGTGACCTGTACCCACCTTGCCGGACGCTTGATTTCAGAGCTGCTGCGCGGCGACGCCGAGCGGTTCGACGCCTTCGCCAAACTGCCGCACTACCCGTTCCCGGGCGGCCGCAGCCTGCGCATTCCTTTTACCGCCATGGGCGCCGCCTACTACAGCCTGCGCGACCGCCTTGGGGTTTAATCGCCTCTGCCGACGGCGCTGGCCGTCGGCTCATGCTGCGGATAGTGCTGCTGAAAGTAGTGGCGCAGAAACTCCACGGTGGTGCGAATTTTAGCCGACGTCGCCAACCGGGAGACATAGACTGCCCAGACGTTGGCAGGCTGAAAGAATTCCGGCAGCACATGCACCAGATGGCCGCTGGCGATATTCTCCCGGACGTCCCACCATGAACGTAACGCAATCCCCTGCCCGTCAAGACACCACTGATGCACAATTTCACCATGGTTGGACGACAGCGGCCCGGTCACCTTGATCGCATGCTGCCCCTCTTTGCTGTGCAACTGCCAGATGCCAAACGGATGATCGCGTTCTTTAATCACCAGGCAGGGTAAGGCGGCCAGATCGCTCAGCTGTTTCGGCGGTGGATGGCGGGCAAGGAATTGCGGCGAGGCGCAGAGCACGCGGTGGTTGGCCGCCAGCTGGCGGGCAATCAGATTCGGCGCGATATCATCGCCCACGCGAATATCGAGATCCACCCCTTCATTGACTAAATCCACCAGCCGGTCCTGGACATCGAAACGCAGTTCCAGCTGCGGGTACTGAAGGGCCAGCGCCGACAGCGCCTGGGCCACCACCCGGCGACCAAAGCCGAAGCTACTGATAATACGCAGCGTTCCCTGCGGCACCTGACGTACGTCGGAAAGCTCGTCCATCATCTCATCGACATCCTGCAAAATGCGCTGCGCCCATTCGTAGATCCGCTCCCCCTCCTCGGTAATGGTGACCCGGCGGGTAGTCCGGTGCAGCAACACCACATTCAGGGTTTGCTCCAGCAGCGAAACCCGCTTGCTGATGAACGCCGGTGATACGCCAAGCTCTTCGGCGGCGGCGGCGAACCCGGCCCGGCGAGCGACCAGCATAAAGACGCGTAAATCATTTAGCAGCGGCAGATTATTCATGATCTGTGTTTTATGTTTCACCAGTTAGCGTGATTAATTATGAACCAGTCAATTATAGGATAGGCAGGTGGTCAAACATCATCGCTAAAAAGTGAGAACCGGAATGAAAAAAACCTATCGTATTACCGCCATCCCGGGTGACGGAATTGGCAAAGAAGTTCTGCCTGAAGGGATTCGCGTGCTGCAAGCCGCCGCACAGCGTTGGGATCTGTCATTGAGCTTCGAGCAGATGGAGTGGGCAAGCTGCGAATATTATGCCCATCACGGCAAGATGATGCCGGACGACTGGCGCGAGCAGCTGCAGGGCTTCGATGCCATCTACTTCGGCGCCGTCGGCTGGCCGGATACCGTTCCCGACCACATTTCGCTGTGGGGGTCGCTGCTGAAGTTCCGCCGTGAGTTTGACCAATACGTCAACCTGCGTCCGGTGCGTCTGTTCCCCGGCGTCCCCTGCCCGCTGGCGGGTAAAAAGGCCGGCGATATCGATTTTTACGTGGTGCGCGAAAATACCGAAGGCGAATATTCCGCCCTCGGCGGGCGCGCCAATGAAGGCACCGAGCATGAAGTGGTGATTCAGGAGTCGGTCTTTACCCGCCGCGGCGTGGACCGGATCCTGCGCTACGCCTTCGAACTGGCGCAAAGCCGCCCACGCAAAACGCTGACTTCGGCGACCAAATCCAACGGTCTGGCGATCAGCATGCCCTACTGGGATGAGCGGGTGGAAGAGATGGCCAAAAACTATCCGGATATTCGCTGGGACAAGCAGCATATCGATATCCTGTGCGCCCGCTTCGTGCTGCAGCCGGAGCGTTTTGATGTGGTGGTCGGCTCCAACCTGTTCGGCGATATTCTCTCCGATCTCGGCCCGGCCTGTACCGGCACAATCGGTATTGCGCCGTCGGCCAATCTCAATCCGGAGCGCACCTTCCCGTCGCTGTTCGAGCCGGTTCACGGATCCGCGCCGGATATCTACGGTAAAAATATCGCCAACCCGATCGCCACCGTGTGGGCCGGGGCGATGATGCTCGATTTCCTCGGCAACGGCGATGAGCGCTATCACGCCGCGCACAACGGCATCCTGGCGGCGATTGAGCAGGTGATTGCCAGCGGGCCGAAAACCCCGGATATGAAAGGCAGCGCGTCAACGCAACAGGTCAGCGACGCCATCTGCAAGGCCATTTTGGCGTAATTACCCCGCCGCTCCCCGGCGGCGCGGCGCTTACCGGGGCTACAAAAGGCACGATAATGTAAAAACACGGCCCTCAGCCCGCATCCCTGCGGGCTGCCCCGGCCTGCAGGGAACGTCTCAGCGATGTTGAGGCCGCCAACACCGGCAGTTTCAGTAGCCATAGGGACAAGGTAGAGATCTTAAGCTCGCAATGGCACGGACCGTAGGTCGGGTAAGGCGTTAGCCGCCACCCGACAAAAAACGACACCGCGAGTAGCAAGCACGGGTAAGGCGCAGCCGCTACCCGGGAAAACCCGCGCGCCTGGTCCTCCAACTCCCCTCTCTTTTCGCTATGCAGAATCCCCCACGATTGACAAGTGGACCGCATCACAGCGGTGAACTTTATTAATTCCTGAAAGGACAGAACCTGCGCCAATTCACCTTTTATTATTTCCGTTCCGTGTTTTATTGCTTCACGAAACGGCCAATTGTTTAATTCATGTAACGAAGAAATAATCCGATTGTTAATAGCTTTTGCTACGAACCTTGACCCTACAGCGTGATAACAACGACAGGCTAAAGCCACCGACGGGCAATCATGCCCAGGAGATCACCCATGTTGAGCAACGTAAAGAAAAAAGATGTGCCGCTGATTGCCATCAGCCTGGCGGCCATTGTTTTCATCGCCGCTACATTAAGTCTCTTCCCGCAGCAAACCGCGCAGGCGGCTGATTCGATTTTTAACGGCGTGACCCGGCTGCTGGGTTCCACGGTACAGGTACTGGTGCTGCTGGCGCTGGGACTGGTGCTCTATCTGGCGACCAGCAAATACGGCAATATCCGTCTCGGCGAAGGTAAAGTCGAATACAGTACCCTCTCATGGCTGTTTATGTTTATCTGCGCCGGGCTCGGCTCCTCCACGCTGTACTGGGGCGTTGCCGAATGGGCTTATTACTACCAGACCCCGGGCCTGAACATTGCTCCGCAATCGCCGAAAGCGCTGGAATACAGCATCCCTTATTCTTTCTTCCACTGGGGGGTTAGCGCCTGGGCGACCTACACTCTCGCTTCGCTGATCATGGCCTATCACTTCCACGTGCGGAAAAATAAAGGCCTCAGCCTCTCCGGGATCATTTCAGCGATCACCGGAGTGAGTCCGCAGGGCTTCTGGGGCCGTCTGGTCGATCTGATGTTCCTGATCGCTACCGTCGGCGCGTTAACCATTTCGCTGGTGGTCACTGCCGCCACCTTCACCCGCGGCCTGTCAGCGCTGACCGGGTTGCCGGATAACTTCACCGTGCAGGCGTTTGTGATCCTGCTCTCCGGCGGTATTTTCTGCATGAGCTCGTGGATTGGCATCAACAACGGCCTGCAGCGCCTGAGCAAAATGGTCGGCTGGGGGGCGTTTCTGCTGCCGTTGGTGGTATTACTGGTTGGTCCGACCGAATTCATCACCAATAACATCATTAACGCCGTCGGCCTGACGACTCAGAACTTCCTGCAGATGAGCCTGTTTACCGATCCCCTCGGCGACGGCGCCTTTACCCGCAACTGGACCGTCTTCTACTGGCTGTGGTGGATCTCCTATACCCCGGGCGTGGCGATGTTCGTCACCCGCGTCTCCCGCGGGCGCAAAATCAAAGAGGTGATATGGGGACTGCTCCTTGGTAGCACCGCCGGCTGCTGGTTCTTCTTTGGGGTGATGGAAAGCTACGCCATGCACCAGTTCGTTAACGGCGTGATTAACGTACCGCAGGTGATGCAGACTCTTGGCGGCGAAACCGCCGTCCAGCAGGTCCTGATGTCGCTGCCGGCAGGTAAGCTGTTCCTCGCCGCCTATCTGTTCGTGATGATTGTTTTCCTCGCCTCGCACATGGATGCGGTGGCCTACACCATGGCGGCGACCAGCACCCGCAACCTGCGCGAAGGCGACGATCCGGATCGCGGCATGCGCCTGTTCTGGTGCGTGGTGATCACCCTCATCCCGCTATCGATTCTGTTTACCGGCGCTTCGCTTGAGACCATGAAAACCACCGTGGTGCTGACCGCCCTACCGTTCCTGGCCATTTTACTGATTAAAACCGGCGGCTTCGTGCGCTGGCTAAAACAGGACTACGCCCACGTGCCGGTCAATCAGATAGAAACCCATACGCCCGAGCCAATGATTAAAGCCGAGACGCTACCGGTTGGCACGGTACTCAAAGGCGACGGCCAGTCGCTGTAAAACCTCTTACTGACAATAATCACAAGGTGACCTTACATGAGCAATTTGAGCCCTGACTTTACTCTGCCGATTAACTTTTGCGCCAATCCGCAGGATGCCTGGACCATTCCGGCCCGTTTTTATACCGACAGCCAGGCGTTTGAGCACGAGAAAGAGCGCATCTTCGCCAATAGCTGGATTTGCGTCGCCCACGGCAGCGAGGTCGCCCGGCCGAACGACTACATCACCCGGGAGATCATTGGCGAAAATATCGTTATCGTCCGCGGCCGCGACAACATTCTGCGCGCTTTCTATAACGTCTGCCCGCACCGCGGCCACCAGCTGCTGAGCGGTGAAGGTAAAGCCAAAAACGTGATTACCTGCCCCTATCACGCCTGGGCCTTCAAGCTTGACGGCAATCTCGCCCACGCCCGCAACTGCGAAAACGTGGCGAATTTCGATAGCGAAAAGGCAACGCTGGTGCCGGTTCGCCTGGAAGAGTATGCCGGCTTTGTGTTTATCAATATGAACCCGCAAGCGGAGAGCGTGGAAACGCAGCTGCCGGGCCTGCAGGACAAAGTGCTGGAAGCCTGCCCGGACGTACATGATCTGAAACTGGCGGCGCGCTTTACCACTCTCACCCCGGCGAACTGGAAAAATATCGTCGATAACTATCTGGAATGTTACCACTGCGGCCCGGCGCACCCGGGCTTCTCGGATTCCGTACAGGTTGACCGTTACTGGCACACCATGCACGGCAAATGGACGCTGCAGTATGGCTTCGCCAAGCCGTCCGAGCAGTCGTTTAAATTCGAAGAAGGTACCGACGCCGCGTTCCACGGTTTCTGGCTGTGGCCGTGCACCATGTTCAACGTGACGCCGATCAAGGGCATGATGACCGTGATCTATGAATTCCCGGTGGATGAAGAGACCACTCTGCAGAATTACGACATCTATTTCACCAACGAAGAGCTGACTGACGATCAGAAAGCGCTGATTGAGTGGTATCGCGACGTGTTCCGCCCGGAAGATTTACGCCTGGTGGAAAGCGTGCAGAAGGGGCTGAAGTCCCGCGGCTATCGCGGCCAGGGGCGCATTATGGCGGATAACAGCGGCAGCGGGATCTCCGAGCACGGGATCGCCCATTTCCACAATCTGGTGGCCCAGGTGTTCCAGCCGTAATCATTGAAGGAGTTAGCCATGTCCGTGTTTCACTCAGATCTGTTTCGCCAGCAGGCGCTGATTGCCGGAAGCTGGCGCGACGCCGCCGACGGCACGACGCTTGCCGTCAGCAACCCTTCCACCGGCGCGACGCTCGGCCAGATCCCTAATATGGGTCGGGCGGAAGCGCAGCAGGCGGTGGATGCCGCCGCGGCCGCGCTGCCGGCCTGGCGCGCATTAACCGCCGCTCAGCGCGCCACGCAATTGAAAAACTGGCACCGCCTGATCCTCGAAAACAAAACCGCGCTGGCGCAGATCATGACCGCCGAGCAGGGCAAGCCGCTGGCGGAGGCCGAAGGCGAAATCGCCTATGCCGCCTCGTTTATCGAGTGGTTTGCCGAACAGGGCAAACGCACCAACGGCGAAATAATCCCCTCCCCTGGCGCGGATAAACGCCTGATGGTGATCCGCCAGGGCGTGGGCGTCTGCGCGGCGATCACCCCGTGGAACTTCCCGGCGGCGATGATCACCCGCAAGGCTGGCCCGGCGCTGGCCGCTGGCTGCACGATGGTGATTAAGCCGGCTAACGAAACGCCGTTTACCGCGCTGGCGATGGCGGAACTGGCGATTCAGGCCGGGATCCCGCAGGGCGTTATTAACGTCGTTACCGGCCAGTCGCGCGAAATTGGCGCGGTGTTCACCGGCGATGAGCGGGTGCGTAAACTCTCCTTTACCGGCTCGACCGAAGTTGGCCGCGTGCTGATGCGCCAGTGCGCGGAATCCATCAAAAAGCTCTCTTTAGAGCTCGGCGGTAACGCGCCGTTTATCGTCTTTGACGACGCCGATATCGATAAAGCGGTCGAGGGAGCGCTGATCGCCAAGTTCCGCAACGCCGGGCAAACCTGCGTCTGCGTTAACCGCTTCTATATTCATCGCGCCGTCTACGACCAATTCTGCGATAAGTTCGTGGCCCGCGTCGCCGCCCTGAAAGTTGGCGATGGCAGCGAGTCCGATGTACAGATTGGCCCGCTTATCAACGCCGACGCCGGGCGCAAAGTCCAGTCCCTGCTCGACGACGCCCTGACCCGCGGCGCAACGCTGTTAACCGGCGGTAAAGCGCACCCACTGGGCGGTAATTTCTTCACCCCTACGGTTATCGGCGACGTACAGCCGGGGTCACTGCTGCTGCAGGAAGAGATTTTCGGCCCGGTGGCCGCGCTGGTGAAATTTGACGATGAGCAGCAGGTCATCGAACAGGCAAATGACACTATCTACGGCCTCGCCTCCTATTTTTACAGCAGCGATGCCGCCCGTATCTGGCGCGTCTCCGAGCAGCTGGAATACGGGATGGTCGGCATCAATACCGGGCTGATTTCCAACGAAGTCGCGCCATTTGGCGGAGTGAAGCAGTCCGGCCTTGGCCGCGAAGGGTCGGAACACGGAATCGAAGATTACCTGGAGATGAAGTATCTCTGCCAGGGGTTGTAAATGTCCTCTCCCGGCGGCGGCGCTGGCCACGCCGGGATTTTTGATGGAGTTCAGCGATGTCTGATTATCAAATGTTTGAGGCGATCGTTCGCGATGTTGAACAGATCACCGCCCAGGTGAAGCGTTTTACGCTAGTGTCGCCGACCGGCGCCCCGCTGCCGGGATTCAGCGGCGGCAGCCATATTATCGTCCAGATGCAGGATGGCGAGCAGCGCTACAGCAATGCCTATTCGCTGATGAGCTCGCCGCTGGATACCACCAGTTGGCAGATTGCGGTGCGTCTTGAGTCGCCTTCCAAAGGCGGCTCGCGCTTTATGCACCAGCAGGTGCGCCCGGGCGATACCCTGACGGTGTCCACGCCCAACAACCTGTTCGCCATCGAACCACAGGCGCGAAAACATCTGCTGATCGCCGGCGGTATCGGCATCACGCCATTCTTGTCCCATATTCCGGAACTGGAACAACAGCAGGCCAACTGGCAGCTGCACTACTGTTTCCACGACGCCGACAATAATGCTTTCGTCGATGCGCTCAGCGCCGCGCCGTGGCGAGAGCGGGTCAATGTTCATGTATCAGCGCTCGGCAGCCGTCTCGACCTGCCGCGCCTGTTCGCCGACCTCGAGCCCGGAACCCACGTGTATACCTGCGGCCCGGCGGCGCTTAACGAGGCGGTGAAAGCCGCCGCCGAACGCCATCAGGTGCCCGCCAGTCAGCTGCACTTTGAGCAGTTTATCGTTGAGGATAAAGGCGGAGAGGCGTTTACCCTGGTGCTGGCGCGTTCCGGACGCGAATTTACCGTACCGCAGGACATGACCATTTTGCAGGTTATTGAGAATAACAAAGCGGCGAAGGTGGAATGCCTGTGCCGCGAAGGGGTGTGCGGCACCTGCGAAACGATGATTCTTGAAGGGGAAGCGGACCACCGCGATCAGTATTACAGCGAGGAAGAGAAAGCCAGCCAGCAGAGTATGCTGATCTGCTGCTCGCGCGCCAAAGGCGGCCGGTTAGTGCTGGATTTATAGCTCGCTCTCCGGCCAGCGCCGCTGGCCGGTGTGCAGATCACAGTTCCAGCTCGCGGCGCAGCAGGTCGGCAATATCCTCGCTGCTCTCCGCGGATACCAGAGATTGACGGAACTCCGCGTGCATAATGCGCCGCGCCAGCCGCGAGAAGATACGCATATGCTGATCGCCCGCCGAGTGCTTATTCAGCGTCAGCATAATCACAAACTGCGCCTCTTCATCGCCCCACACCACCGGCTGCGCCAGGCGGGCGACGCTGATGGTCGACTGCTCGATATGCTCGGATTTACTGTGCGGAATGGCGAAGCTAAAGCCCAGACCGGTGGAGAACACCGCCTCGCGGGCCCACAGGTCAGCCTCCAGCTTTCGCGGATAGCGGCAGCGTCCGGCCAGCAGCAGGTTATCCGTCATCCCTTTCAGCACCTCCTCCTTGCTGCGCCAGTCGCTATTGAGCGTAATGCACTCGGCGCTCACCAGCGGCACATCCTGCTGACGCATGCGGAACTGGGCCAGCAGATGCTCCACTTCCAGTGAGGTACGGCACTGCATGGCCTGATTCAGCAGCTGGCGGCAGGCGCGGCTATCCAGTTGCGCCAGGCGCGATTTGGTCGCCGGGATCGCCGGCGCGCTCATGCTCAATTCATCTAAACCGAGGCCTACCAGCAGCGGTAGCACCGATCCTTTGGCCCCCAGTTCGCCGCACAGACCGATCCATTTCCCCTGCCGATGCACCGCCTGTACCGCATAGTCCAGCGCGCGCAGGAAGGCGGGATTCAGGCTGTTATAATGGCGCGTCACTTTCGCATTATCACGATCGACCGCCAGCAGATACTGCGTTAAGTCGTTGCTGCCGATGCTAAAGAAATCCACCTCTTCACAACACTGATCGATGATAAACATCACCGACGGCACTTCCAGCATGATGCCGAGCGGGATCTTTTCATCAAACGGGATCTGCTCGGCGCGCAGCGACTGTTTGGCCTCCGCCAGTCGCTCTTTCACCCACAGGATCTCTTCCATTGATGAAATCATGGGGATCATAATCTTCAGCGAGCCGTGCGCCGAGGCGCGTAAAATCGCCCGTAGCTGAGTGTGAAACAGCGCCTGATACTCTTCATAGATGCGCACCGCGCGGTAGCCGAGGAACGGATTGTTTTCCGCAGGGATGTTGAGATAGGCCACCGGCTTATCACCGCCGATATCCATAGTCCGCACGATAATGCTGCGCCCGGCAGCGGGTTCCAGCGCCTGGCAGAAGATGTTGTAGAGCTCATCTTCCGACGGCGCGCTCGGGCGATCCATATACAGCATTTCAGTGCGGAACAACCCTACCGACTGCGCGCCCTGGTTGAATGCCGCCACCGCTTCCACCGAATGGGCGATATTGGCGGCGATCTCCACGCGGATACCGTCTTGCGTCTGCCCGGCTTTATCCAGCCATACCTGCTGCTGTTGCAGGATTTGCGCCTGTAGCCAGGCCTCCTGCTGATAGTAGCGCGCTACCGCCGGACTCGGATCCACCACCAGCAGCCCGGCGTTGCCGTCAATCTGCACCTGCGTATCCACCCACGGCAGCAGCGCGGCTAAATCCACGCCTACCAGAGTAGGGATATTGAATGAGCGTGCCAGAATCACGGTATGCGAGGTGGTGCCGCCGCTGCGCAGCAGCAGCCCTTTGAGATGCGTTTTATCCAGTTCCAGAAACTGGCTGGGGGTCAGCTCGTCGGCAAGACAAATGGCCGCTTCCCGCAACTCGCCCGGCGCCGGGAAACGGGCTTCGCCGTAGATATGCTGTAACAGCTGGAAGCAAACGTCGCGTACATCCAGTACCCGCTCCTGCAGATAGCTGTTGCCGGAGTCGCGGAACTGGGCGCAGAAGTGGTCGCCGGTGGCGACAATCGCCTGGGCGCAGCTCAACCCGGTGAGAATACCGCCAAGCAGGTGCTGGCGCAGCGAGGCATCCGTCGCCAGCGAACGGTGAGCTTCCAGGATCGCGCTGGCGGTGCCGTCATTGTCCAGCAGCCGCAGCTCGATATCTTTCACCAGCAGGCGCAGGCCATTATCCAGCGCCGCCTGCTCCTGTTCGGGACTGGCGGCGACGGGCAGTTCACCCAGCTCGTGCAGATCGCGTGATTTGAGATGAACCAGCGTCCCTCCCGCGCTGCCGGCGCACACCGGGTGGGCATGAAACAGCGTCGGGTTCAGCCGCGAAAGCGACTCTGGCACCGGCTGGAAATCCAGCGTTGGCGCAGCGGGCAGCGGCGCGTCACAGTGGGGAAATTCATCGCGCATAAAAGCCGTTAACGCGGCGAATGCTTCAGCTTCATCTTCGCCGCTGATAAGCAGCTGGCAGGCGTCGCCCTTCAGGGTATTGCTGCCGATAATCGCCAGCGCGCTCTTGGCATTTCCGCCGGTCTCGCGGCGCAAGTTCCGCCACTCAATCGCTGATGAAAAACGGTTACACAGCGTTTCGACCAGACTGGCCGGACGCGCATGCACGCCGTTGGGCAAATCACATGTAAATTCAATGACCAGAGCCATCGCCTTCCTCCAGAGCAATCCATTATTTCCTCAAAAGTAATAAAAGACGGCCCCAGGGGCTAGGTGATAAAACTGGCAATTACTGGACTATTGTACACACAATATTTTTTTATGCCCGCCATCACAATTCCACCCTGTTAGCGCTCATCTCTCCTGTCACTACTAAGATTTGAGGTGGATCGCAATTCTTTTCTCACCTTACAAATATCCAGTAAATGCACTTTTTCTCTACTGTTTAATACCCCGCCCTTTTTCTAATGTTGAGGCATCAATACTGTCACGGGCCCTACAGCGCTCAGGAGCAAGCAATGAACGAACTGGTGCAAATACTAAAAAATACCCGCCAGCATCTGATGACCGGCGTGTCACATATGATCCCCTTCGTGGTCTCCGGCGGGATCCTGCTGGCGGTCTCCGTCATGTTGTATGGCAAAGGCGCGGTACCCGATGCCGCCACCGACCCTAATCTGAAGAAACTTTTTGATATCGGCGTCGCCGGGCTGACGCTGATGGTGCCCTTTCTCGCCGCCTACATCGGCTACTCCATTTCTGACCGCGCCGCGCTGGCCCCCTGCGCCATCGGCGCCTGGGTGGGCAACAGCTTTGGCGCCGGTTTCTTCGGCGCGCTGATCGCCGGCATGATTGGCGGCCTGGTGGTCTATTACCTGAAAAAAATCCCCGTACATAAAGTTCTGCGCTCGGTGATGCCGATTTTCATCATTCCCATCGTCGGCACCTTTATCACCGCCGGGATCATGATGTGGGGGCTTGGCGAGCCGGTTGGCGCGCTGACCGCTAACCTGACCGGCTGGCTGCAGGGGATGCGAGAGGGCAGCATCGTGGTGCTGGCCATCATTATGGGTCTGATGCTGGCCTTTGATATGGGCGGCCCGGTGAACAAAGTGGCCTACGCCTTCATGCTGATTTGCGTTTCGCAGGGCGTCTACAGCGTGGTGGCTATCGCTGCCGTCGGTATCGCCGTACCGCCGCTGGGCATGGGGCTGGCGACGCTGATTGGCCGCAAATATTTCACCGCCGAAGAGCGGGAAACCGGCAAAGCCGCGCTGGTGATGGGCTGTGTCGGCGTGACCGAAGGGGCGATTCCCTTTGCCGCCGCGGATCCGCTGCGCGTCATTCCGGCCAATATGATTGGCGCCGCCAGCGGCTGCGTCACCGCCGCGCTGATGGGCGCCCAGTGTTACGCCGGCTGGGGCGGGCTCATCGTGCTGCCGGTGGTCCAGGGCAAGCTCGGGTTTGTTGCCGCGCTGCTGGTCGGCGCCTGCGTCAGCGCTGCCTGCGTCATCCTGCTGAAAGCCTTCGCCAAAAAGAAACCCACTGACGTCGCCGCTGACGATGAACTAGACCTTGATTTCGAAATTAACTAACAGACTGGAAGGAACAGATTATGACCCACATTATCGCTGTCACCGCCTGCCCGTCGGGCGTGGCTCACACCTACATGGCCGCTGAATCGCTGGAAAGCGCCGCCAAAGCCAAAGGCTGGCAGGTCAAGGTTGAAACGCAGGGTTCCATTGGCATTGAAAACGAACTGACGGCGGAGGAGATTGCCGCCGCCGATATGGTCATTCTGACCAAAGATATCGGCATCAAATTCGAAGAGCGTTTTGCCGGGAAAACTATCGTGCGCGTCAATATCAGCGATGCGGTCAAGCGCGCCGACGCCATCATGAACAAGATAGACAGCCACCTTTCCCAGAGCGCCTGAAGCCTTAAAAGGGCGCCTTCGCGCCCTTCGCCACAACATGGAGTTTATCATGACGAATCGTACCCAACGCCTGAAAGCCAGCCTGTTCGCCCAGCCGCGCGAAATCTCCCTTGAGCGCGCATTACTCTACACTGCCAGCCATCGGCAGACGGAGGGCGAGCCGGTGATTATCCGCCGGGCGAAAGCCACCGCGTGGATCCTCGATAAGGTGATGATTTCGATTCGTGAGGATGAACTGATCGCCGGCAACCGCACCGTCAAACCGCGGGCAGGGATTATGTCGCCCGAGATGGACCCCTACTGGCTGCTCAACGAGCTCGACGCCTTCCCGACCCGCCCCCAGGACCGCTTCGCAATAAGCGAAGAAGATAAGCAAATCTACCGCGAAACGCTGTACCCCTACTGGGAAAAGCGTTCAATGAAAGATTTCATCAACGGCCAGATGACCGAAGAGGTCAAGGCCGCCGTCAACACCCAGATATTTAGCGTGAACCAGACCGATAAAGGCCAGGGCCATATCATCATCGACTATCCACGGCTGCTGAATCATGGCCTTGGCGCCCTGGTCGCCGAACTCAAAACGCACTGCGCCCGGCAACCGGAGAACCCCTTTTATCAGGCGGTACTGATCCTGCTGGAAGCTTCCCAGCGCCATATTCTGCGCTACGCCGCGCTGGCCGAGGAGATGGCTGGGCACTGTCAGGACCCGCAGCGTCAGCAGGAGCTGTTAACCATCGCCGCTATTTCGCGCCACAACGCGCAACACCGGCCAACGGACTTCCCCCAGGCCTGCCAGCTGTTCTGGTATATGAATATCATTCTGCAGTACGAATCCAATGCCAGCTCGATTTCGCTGGGGCGTTTTGACCAGTATATGCTGCCGTTTTATCAGGCATCGCTGAATCAGGGTCAGGATCCCGCGTATCTTAAGGAGTTGCTGGAGTCGCTGTGGGTGAAATGCAACGATATCGTCCTGCTACGCTCCTCCAGCAGCGCGCGCTATTTCGCGGGTTTTCCCACCGGCTATACCGCCCTGCTCGGCGGGCTGACGGACACCGGGCGCAGCGCGGTCAACGTGCTGTCATTTTTATGCCTCGACGCCTATCAAAACGTTCAGCTGCCGCAGCCGAATCTGGGCGTGCGGGTCAACGAGCTGATTGATCGCCCGTTCCTGCGTAAAACCGCTGAGACCATTCGCCTGGGTACCGGGATCCCGCAGATTTTCAACGATGAGGTGGTCGTGCCGGCCTTCCTTAACCGCGGCGTGTCGCTGGAAGATGCCCGCGATTACGCGGTGGTCGGCTGCGTGGAGCTCTCTATTCCAGGGCGCACCTACGGCCTGCATGATATCGCCATGTTTAATCTGCTGAAGGTGATGGAAATTGTGCTGCAGGAAAATGAACATCAGCCTGACGTCAGCTGGGACGGCCTTATCTGCCAGATCCGCGACAAAATCCGCCATTACATCAAGCTGATGGTCGAGGGCAGCAACATTTGCGATATCGGCCACCGCGACTGGGCGCCGGTCCCACTGCTCTCCTCGTTCATTGAAGATTGCGTGCAGCACGGCAAAGATATCACCGCCGGCGGCGCGCGCTATAACTTCTCCGGCGTCCAGGGTATCGGGATCGCTAACCTGAGCGATTCGCTGTACGCCCTGAAGGGTATGGTCTTCGACCAGCAGCGTCTCAGCTTTGACCAACTGATGGCCGTGCTGAAAGCCAATTTCCAGACGCCAGAAGGGGAAAAAATCCGCGCCCGGCTGATTAACCGTTTTGACAAATACGGCAACGATATCGACGATGTCGACAATATTAGCGCCGATCTGCTGCGTTTTTACTGCAAAGAAGTCGAGCAGTATCTGAACCCGCGCGGCGGCCTTTTTACCCCCGGCTCCTACACCGTCTCCGCGCACGTGCCGCTGGGTTCGGTGGTGGGCGCCACCCCGGACGGGCGACTGGCCGGCGAACAGCTGGCGGACGGCGGCCTGTCACCGATGGTCGGTCAGGATTCCCAGGGGCCGACGGCAGTGCTGAAATCGATCAGCAAGCTGGATAACTATCTGCTGTCGAACGGTACGCTGCTGAACGTCAAATTCACTCCGGCAACGCTGGCCGGCGACGGTGGCCTGAACAAACTGGCCGATTTTTTACAGGCCTTCTGCAAGCTCAAGCTGCAGCATATTCAGTTCAACGTGGTCAATGCCGACACCCTGCGTGAAGCGCAGCAGCGGCCGCAGGACTTTGCCGGTCTGGTGGTACGGGTCGCGGGCTACAGCGCCTTCTTTGTTGAGCTGTCGAAGGAGATTCAGGATGACATTATCCGCCGCACCGCGCATCAGCTGTGAGGTCATCGACACGCGCGCCGACCGGGCGCGTATTTTTAACCTCCAGCGCTACTCGCTCAACGATGGCCAGGGGATCCGCACGGTGGTCTTTTTTAAAGGCTGCCCTCATACCTGCCCGTGGTGCGCCAATCCCGAATCAATTTCACCCAGGATTCAGACCCTGCGCCGGGAGAGTAAATGCCTGCGCTGCACCCGCTGCCAGCAGGACGTCGCCGAATGTCCGTCCGGAGCGTGGGAACAGATTGGCCGCGATGTGACGCTGGATAACCTGTTGCAGGAGGTGCTGAAGGATGAGGTCTTCTTTCGCGCCTCCGGCGGCGGCGTCACCCTCTCCGGGGGCGAAGTGCTCATGCAGGCCGGGTTTGCCGCCCGCTTTCTCCAGCGCCTGCGCCAGTGGGGGATCCGCACCGCCATCGAAACCGCGGGCGACGGCGCTTTTGACCGCTTCCTGCCGGTGGCCGAAGCCTGCAATGAAGTGCTGTTTGATTTTAAAATCATGGAACCTGAGCGGGCGCGGTCGCTGCTGCGAATGAATCAGCAACGGGTGCTGGACAATTTTCGCCAGCTGGCGGCGAGAAAAATCAACCTGATCCCGCGGGTGCCGCTGATCCCGGGCTACACACTGAATACCGATAATTTTCGCCAAATTCTGGCGTTCCTCGCCCCTTTCGCGCTAAAAGAAATGCACCTGTTGCCGTTTCATCAATATGGCGAGCCCAAATACCGTCTGCTGGGCAAACCCTGGACGCTGGCCAGCGTGAAAGCGCCTGACGAAGCGGAAATTCAACCATATCGGGTGATGGCCGAAGCGGCCGGTTTCCACGTCACTATCGGCGGTTAACGCCAGGAGGATGTTATGGACTTCAATATTGTCGCCGTCACCGCCTGCGTCAGCGGGGTGGCGCATACCTACATGGCCGCCGAACGACTGGAAAAGGTCGGTCATCATGAAAAATGGCACCTGAAGGTGGAAACCCAGGGGGCGCTCGGCGTAGAAAATCGGATCACCGCGGAAGATATCGCCCGCGCCGAAGTGGTGCTGCTGGTGACGGATATCGAAATCGACGACCCCCAGCGCTTTCGCGGCCTGCGGACGATTAAAACCAGCATCAAGAGCTTCCTGCTGCAGCCGCAGCAGATCGTCGAGGCCGTGAAAAGCATCATGAAAAAGCCGGTCGTCTATGTAGAACTTCCCTGACCGGCGACAGGCCTTATTCTACATCCAGCAGCCATTTTTGCGCCGGCGTCAGGCGGCTTGCCGTCTCCGGCGTCAGCCAGCGCCGCTGGTCCTGCTGCGGCGTATCCGCACGATCGATATATAACCCATGCAGTACGCGTCGTCTGCTGCCTTCACGATTACGGGTGCCGCCGTGCCAGGCGTGGGCGTTGTAGATCATCACGCTGCCAGCCGGCGCGGCAAACACAATCTCATCGGGATGGGCCTGTTCCGGGTCGGCCAGCACCTCCTCCGGTAACTCGGGGCGGAGGTGGGTACCAGGAATGATCCGCGGCGCGCCGTTGGCGGCGCTCAAATCGTCTATCGCCCAGATGGTATTCACCAGGTGGACTTTAGGAAAATCCGGGCGCGGCTTTTTCCAGTCGGCGTGCAGCGGCTGGTGGCCGCCGTTATACAGCGCCTCGCGCGCGTTCAGGCTGGAGACTTTAAAATCCCCGTTGAAGATATAGCGACAAGCGGAGAGGATCAGCGGGTGTGACCAGACTTTCTCCCAGATAACCCCCTTATTAATCAGGTTAGCGATCCGCGTCGCCGTCGCCTCCTGATGGTGCTCCATCGCCAGATTATCGCCTTCGCGTTCAACCAGGGTGTCAATGAGCAGGCGCATTTCGCTCAGCCACTGGGCGTCAACGACGTTATGCACGACGGTGTAGCCGAGGGTGTCGAGCTCGTGTTTCATTTGCGCGCTGAGCGCCTGGCTGGCGCCTAACGCATCGAGAAAGTTAGCCGATGATGAGTTCATTTTGCGTTCCTTTTTAACGTTCCGATAACACAAACAAACTCTACTGGTCCCTCCGCGGCATGACACGAGGCGAGCGCTACAAAAAACTGGACATACGTACGCGAGCCCACAAAGTGTGATGGACATCAACAATCTCTTTTCCGGCAATGCATGCGCTGCAGCTGGCCGGCAATCCGCTGCGCAAAATGGCTAAACTAACGCTGCCGGGAAGGAAAAAATAGATTACCATCAACAGGATAATGCGCATGCTGAGGGCAAAGAATGATTGAAGATCTGCCGGATATACTGCATCGGTTAATCGGTCAAAAAGATCACTTACAGGTGAGATTTCCTGAGCCGGATATCTCCGTGCCTGCCCTCGCCTTCAACGTGCCGTTTCCGCGTCTGGAAATTGTGCTGGAGGGCCAACTGAATGAACAGGGACTGCCGCTGGCCGCCTCGACGTTAACCACGCTGCAGGTACTGTACGTGCAGGCGGGGAAGTGGACGCTGCCGCAGTGGACCGGTCCGGCCACTACCCTGAGCATTCTGTTTGGTCGGCAGAAACTGGGATTCAGTATTCAGCGCTGGGACGGAAAAAGCCTGCACACGGAAAAACAGAGCGTTTCCCGGCTTGGGCCGCGCGTGGGTTCCTACCTGTTGCTGAGCCTGAATGAAGTCAGCCTGCAGCCCGATCCGCTGACCGCGCGACTGGTGATCGCCGCGCTGCTGAGTCATTGTCGTGAACAGCTGGTCGGGCTGGAGATGCGCGTCAGCCGCAGCCGGGATCTGTTTCTCGCCGTCCAGGACTACCTCGAGGAGAATCTCAGTCTACCGCTGACGCGGGAATCGGTAGCCAAACGTTTTCACATCACGCCCAACTATCTATCGCATATTTTTCAGAAATCAGGCTCGGTGGGATTTAATGAGTATCTGACCCGTGTCCGTCTGGAAAAGGCGAAGCAGCTATTGCGCGGCTATGACCTGAAGGTGAAAGAGATTGCGCACAATTGCGGCTTTGTCGACAGCAACTATTTTTGCCGGGTTTTTAAACGCTACACAGAACGCTCGCCATCGGAGTATCGGCGACACTGCCGTAGCGCGCAGCAGGCCTAACCTGCCGCACCGGCAGATGGCGCCCACTCCACGCGGCCGCGGCCGTTATGCTTGGCCTTGTACAGCGCCTCGTCGACTTTACGGATAAACGTCTCCTGCGCTTCACCTGGCCGCCAGGTTCCGATGCCAATGCTGATCGACAGCGGCGTCTGATGATTGATCAGGATGGTGCGGGCGTTAGCAAGGATCGACTGCGCCAGAGCGTGCAGCTCGGGCTCCGACAGGCCATCGACGATAATGGCGAACTCTTCCCCACCGATCCGCGCCGGCTGGACCTGCTCGCTGGTTAGTTTCGCCAGCTGTTTCCCCAGCGAAAATAACACTTCATCCCCCACCAGGTGGCCCCAGCTATCGTTGATTTTCTTAAAAAAATCGATATCCAGAATCATGAGTCCCAGCGCATGCCCGGACTTCTCGCGAATGGTATCAATGAAAAAACGCCGGTTGGGTAACTGGGTCAGTTCATCCTTCAGGGATTGCGAGCGCGCATCGACGTACAGCAAATTGATTCGCTCAATAATTTTGTAGACCCCCACCACGGTCAGCAGCATCCCGGAGAGGCGCAGCAGATCTTCGCAGTAGTAGCCCATCCAGCGCGGCTGAACCACGATCTCATCCATCACATCAAAGGTGCCGCCGGCAATCCACAACAGCAGCCCATAGCGTACCCAGTTGACGGCAATGTGGCTCATCCGCACCTTCGCCGAGCTCCACAGCATAAACACCAGAAACAACAACGCCAGCAGATCGATATAGAGGCCGGGGTTAGTCAGGATCTCGTGTCGTGTACCGACCGGAGGCGACACCAGGGCGCAGCCGACAGCAACAGCGACGATAACCAGCAGCGCAGGCAGGAGCGTCACCCGGGCCACAGCGGCCGGGCCGGGGCGATTCGCAGGAGTATGGAGTTCAGGCATAGCGGTGTCTCATGGTAACAACAGGGCCGATCGCGAGACAGGATAACAGTTAAGCGTAGCGGGACGAATGAAAAAGCGGCGGTTCGGTAAAATGGCGGGAACTGGACTGACCCCGCGGAATTGTTCCAACGTACTACCACTCCATGGCGACGAGGTCAGTGGCGCGGATACTAACGGCTTCATCCGCCATCTAATTAGCTTTCCGTGCGGCGCCGTCGATAGCCGGCGCCGCCTGCTCAGGGATTAGCCGCTAAACACTCGCGCCTTGCCGCTGACCGTCAGTCTCACCATCGCGCCGGGCTGCCACGCCGGCTGGCTCACGGTTCGCAGGACAATCGGCCGCTCGTGCCCAGCCATCGACAGCGTCAACGTGGAAAGCTGGCCTGAGAAATCGACATCGCGGATAATGGCGGTACTTTCCTGCGGCCCGCTCACACTGACGCTCAGCTGTTCCGGACGCAGCATCACCCTACCTTCGCCAGCAGGATGCAGTGCGTCCGTCGCCAGGTCCCCCAGCGCGCAGCTTGCCCGGCCGGGGCTCAGGCGTGCGGGGAGGATCAGGGCATCGCCAAGAAATAACGCCGTCTCTTCATCCACCGGCTGCGAGTAAACCGTCAGCGGGGTTCCAACCTGGGCGAAGCGCCCCTGACGCATTACCGCCACCTGCGTAGCGAACGACAGCGCCTCGTTCTGGTCATGAGTCACCAGAATCGAGGCGATCCCCGTCTCGGCCAGCAGGTCCGCCGTCGCTTTGCGTGTGCTGGCGCGCAGCCCGGTATCCAGTGCAGAAAACGGCTCATCCAGCAGCATCAGCGCCGGCTGCTGAGCCAGGGCGCGGGCCAGGGCAACACGCTGCTGCTGGCCACCGGAAATTTCGTGTGGCCAGTGACTCGCCAGGCCAGCGTCGAGGGCGACCATCTCCATTAGCGCCCCCACGCGGCGACGCTTCTCCTCACGGCTGGCGTCGAGCCCCCAGGCGATATTGTCCGCAACATTAAGATGAGGAAACAGCGCCCCTTCCTGCGGAACATAGCCGATCCGTCGCTGGTGGGCGGGGACAAACACACCGTCGGCAAACAGAGACTTACCGTGCATGACGATCCGCCCGCGATCGGGCGTTTCAAAACCGGCGAGAATGCGCAGCAACGTGGTCTTCCCCGAGCCGGACGGACCAACAATGGCCGTCCGGCTCCCCGGCGCTACGGTCAGATTGAGATTATCGAGGACCAGCGCATCAGCGAAGGATTTCGAAATAGAAGACAATTCCAGCATGTTACAACCCTGCCATTTTTTTCGACTGCATATAAAGAACCGCGGTCAGCGGCAGCGAAATGACGATCATCAACAGCGCGTACGGTGCCGCCGCTACGTAGTCGATCTCACTGGTTAACGCCCAGAAACCGGTCGACAAGGTGCGGGTGCCTAACGGCGAAAGCAGTAGCGTGGCGGTGAGCTCATTGCTGACGCCAAGGAACACCAGCGCGGCACCTGCGGCCGCGCCCGGCGCGGCAAGCCGCATAGTGATACTCCACAGGGCGCGGGCCGGACTGCGTCCGAGACTACGGGCAACGTTTTCCAGCTCCACCGGCGCCTGCGCGATACCGGCGCGCAGGTTAATCAGCGCACGCGGCATAAACATCAACAGATAGGCCAGAAACAGCGTCACTTCGGTCTGGTACACCGGACGGGCGTAGTGGATGGTGACCGTCACCAGCGCCAGCGCGGTGACGATGCCGGGCAGCGAGCTGGTGATGTAATTACACCCCTCCAGCAGGCGGAACAGCGGGCGCGGATAGCGCACGCCGAGCCACGCAATGGGGATCGCGCAGACCGTTGTCAGCAGCGCCCCGCCCGCCCCCAGGAGCAGGGTCTGGCGCAGAGAATGCCAGAGATCGGCATGCAGCCAGTTGTCGATGCCGCCCAGCCATAGCCAGCGGCACAGGACCAGTAAGGGAACCCCCATCGCCAGCATCACCAGCAGCAGAAGCAGTAGCTGCGCGCCAAAAGCGGCCCCTTTACCCAGCACAAGCCGCTTCTGCTCGCGGGCCGCCCCGGCGCCGATACGCGCGTAACGCGCTTTACCGCGTGAGGCGCTCTCAAGCAGCAGGATCGCCAGGCAGCACAAGGCCAGCACGCCTGCCAGCATATTGGCGGCCGGACCGCTGAAGGTCGACTGGAACTGATCGTAAATAGCGGTCGTGAAGGTATCGAAGCGGATCATCACATACAGGCCATATTCCGCCAGCAGATGCAGGGCCACCAGCAGCGCACCGCCGCAGATTGCCAGACGCAGCTGCGGGAGCACCACCCGGAAGAACACTTTCCACGGCGGCGTGCCCAGCGACGCGGCGACATCTTCAAGGGTGGGATCGAGGCGGCGCAGCACGGCCGCCACCGGCATATAAATAAACGGATAGTAGGCGAGCACCGAGAGAAACACCCCGGCGGAGAGGCCATGCAGCGAAGGCACGGCACTGACCCAGGCGTAGCTCTGGACAAAGGCCGGAATCGCCAGCGGGGCTACCGCCAGCGCCGACCACAGCTGCCGACCGGCAAGGGCAGTACGTTCCGTCAGCCAGGCCAGCGTCACGCCGAGCACAATGCTGATGGGGACCGCCAGCACCGTCAGCCACAGGGTATTGCTGAGCAGCTCCCCTACCCGCGGACGAAAGACCAGCGCTTTAATGGTCGGCCAGCCGGTGTCGAACCCAACCGCCACCACAAACCCTAACGGCAACAGCGCCAGCAATGAAAACAGCAGCGCTAACGCCACCATCGGAAATGCAGGACGCCTGCGCTCGGGCAGGCGTCCTGTTTTCTTTCCGAGCGACAAACTCAGAACAGACATAGCAACATCACTTCCTCAGGATCAGAGCAGGCCAGCCTGCGTCATCAGCTCAATGACCTTTTTACTGTTCAGCGAGGAAGGTTCTACCTTCGGTGCATCCAGATCTTTCAGCGGGGTCAGTTTCGGGTTAGAGGCCGCATCTACCCCCACGGCATACTCGAAGGCGTTATTGGTGCGCAGTGCATCCTGCCCCTGCTTGCCGGTGATCCATTTAATAAAGGCCTGCGCCTGCGCTTTATGTTTGCTGGAGGCCAGCACACCGCCACCGGAAATGCTGACGAAGGCGCCCGGATCTTGGTGTTTGAAGTAATACAGTTGGGTGTTTTTACTGTTTTCGCCGGTTTTTGACTGATCGACGAAGCGGTAGTAGTGGTAGATCACCCCGCCGTCGATCTGCCCGGCGTTGACCGCTTTCATCACCGTGCTGTTGCCTTTGTAAGCGACAAAGTTGGTTTTCATCGCCTTCAGCCAGTCGAGAGTCGCCTGCTCACCCTTCAGCGCCAGCATCGCGCTGACGATAGCCTGGAAATCAGCCCCCGATGGCGAAGCCGCCCAGCGCCCTTTCCACTCCGGTTTTGCCAGATCCATCAGGGAATGCGGCAGCTGCGCCTCGCTGATTTTCGCCGGGTTGTAGACGAAAACGGTGCTGCGCGCGGCGATGCCGATCCAGCGCCCATGCTGCGGACGGTACTGCGCCGGAACCTGCTGCAGGGTGGCGGCATCCAGCGGGGCGAAAAGTTTGGCATTATCGACCAGCACCATCGACGGCGAGTTCTCGGTCAGAAACACATCGGCCGGCGACGCGGAGCCTTCCTGAACCAGCTGATTACCCAGCTCACTGTCATCGCCATTGCGCAGCGTGACCTTAATACCGGTCTCTTTGGTGAATCCATCCACCCACGACTTCACCAGATTTTCGTGCTGGGCGTTGTAAACCACAATCCCGTTCTGAGCGTCAGCCGCCATCCCCTGCGGCGCCAGAAACAGAGAAGCGGCAACCAGCGCTGCCGTACGGAGGGGCGATAAGCGAAATTTCATGAACGCATCCTTAATGAAATAGGGCAATAAACGGTAAATAGCCTGAGCGGAGAGGATTAAATCACAGCAAAAAAAGAATGATAATGAAAACAATTATCATAAACTTAAAAAAGCAAAAAATAGCGCCGGTCGGTTATTAGGGATTAGAAAATGCTTAAAACCATCCATCCCCGAAATTTAGATTAAGAAAACATTAAGCTGCGATTTTTTTATTACCTTCGTGACAGAACAGCCGCCTCTGCACGTTATCTGCGGTCTTTGCTGGCGGGTATTGTGATACTGATCATGTTTTTAATATGCGCCGTCATCACGAAAGATATCCCCCTTCTACGATCATTAAAAAGCCTTTACCGTCAGAGGGATGATTAACTTTATGCACACTCACCCTGGCACGCACGATAAATGAAAGAGATAAAGCGGCGAAACGCATGGATTGCCTTTTCCCTGGCGCTGGTGGTGTTTCTTGCTGGCGTGTTCGTCATTAACTGGCAACTGTGGCATTCGGACCAGGCGACTCATGTCGCGGCCGCCCGCCAGGCGGCGAAAAAGATCGCAGCCATTCTGGATGAGGCCCATGCGGCGACGGCCACGGCGCTGAACGTTAGCCGCAGCGGTTGCTCTGGTCAGGGTCAATTTCAGCTCGGAACGGAGGCCGCCCTGCAGCCGCATCTGCGCACTATTCTGCTGATAAAAGATGGCCAGGTGTGGTGCTCATCACTCCCCGGCAACCGAGTCCTGACGCTCCATCCGGAATCCTTGCCTGATGAGAAGCTGCAGCTGCTGCCCGCCAGGATGATGGTTAACAAGCGGCCGGTGCTGATCTATCATACGCGTTCAGCGCAGGTGAGAGTCATTGTCAGTATCAGCGACATCCATTTGCGCGATGCCTTGTATAGCGATGAGGATAACGCCGGACTGGCGCTCTCGGTCAACCATCAGATGATCGCCAGATATGGCGATGTGGGGCCGCTGAAAGCCAGCCCGCATCAGGATATATTTAGCTCACCGGACTACCCGTTTCGCATTATCTATCCCGAGTCGCCTTTTTTTAGCCCCAGTCGCTTATTTCAAAATGGCTTCGGTCTGCTGATTTTCATTTTCTCTGTCTCGCTATTATTTTATTTCCTGCTGCGCAAATACCTGAATGTCTATACCTCTGAAGAAGAAAACCTGCGCTACGCCATCGCCCAGGGGTATATCGTTCCCTTCTACCAGCCCGTCGTGAATGGGAAAACGGGGGAGATATACGGTGTGGAAATTCTCGCCCGCTGGAAAAATGCTACCACGCAGCGGCGTTCGCCCGCGGAATTTATTCCACTGGCCGAACGTACCGGCTTAATTATCCCGCTGACCCGCAGCCTGATGGCGCAGGTCGCCGCCCAGATGAGACCCATCTTCAGTAAGCTGCCGGACGGGTTTCATATCGGCGTCAACATCAGCGCATCACATATCAACGCCCCGTCGTTTATCGATGACTGCCTGCACTATCAGCGCGGCTTTGAGGGGAAAGCGGTGAAGCTGATGCTGGAGATCACGGAGCAGGAGCCGCTGTTGCTCAACGACGCGGTCGTGGACAAGCTCAATACGTTACACTCCCGCGGGTTTTCCATCGCGCTGGACGACTTTGGCACCGGCTATTCCGGGCTTTCCTGTCTCCACGAGCTGATTTTCGACTATATCAAAATCGATCAGAGTTTTGTCGGCCGGGTAACCGGGGAGGCGCCGTCAAGCAAGCTGCTGGACTGCGTGATAGAGATGGCCCGGACGCTGTCACTGCGCATCATTGCCGAGGGTGTCGAAACCCAGGTCCAGTTGGAGTATCTCAATCGCCAGAATATTCATCTGCTGCAGGGCTACTATTTCTGGAAGCCGATGCCCTACGTCGCGCTGGTGATGCTCCTGCTGAGCAAACCGAAGGCGCGGATTGTCGAAGAATGAGGGGCGTTGTGAAAAGTCCTGCCATGCGACGGGCTATGGATCCGTCAGCGCGCTGGGAATGAAAACATCGTCGGTCACTGTCCGGGTCATGCACGACCGACCGGACAAAGCAAGAATGGGTTACCTTTCGGTAACCCATTCTTTTATATGGCGGAAGCGCAGAGATTCGAACTCTGGAACCCTTTCGGGTCGCCGGTTTTCAAGACCGGTGCCTTCAACCGCTCGGCCACACTTCCGGTGTGAGGCGCACTATAAACACCTCGGCGGATGCTGTAAAGCACCATTTTGTTCAACTGCCTTAAAAACAAACAATTTTGTGTTATTCGTCTGAATTTCAGGCGGTTCGCACAGAAAATCAGCGCCCATGACCGCTATCCAGAGGGCTATTTTTTAATGTACATGTCTTTGGTGTAGTAATACCCCAGCTTATCCGGCGTGAAACCGCCCACCCTGGGTTTCACTAAATGGGTACGCACATAGTGATAGACCGGAATGGCGGGAACATCCTGCGCCAGCAGATCTTCCGCCTGCTGATAGTATTTGCCCCGGGTCGCTACGTCGGAGGCTTTCGCCGCATTGCGCAGGGCTTCATCGTAAGCCGGGTTGCTGTACTGACTGGTGTTCTCGCTATCACCGGTACGGAACGTATTGAGGAAAGTGGCGGCATCGTCGTAATCGGCGATCCAGGCATAGCGGACGGCGTCAAAGTTATGCGTATGCATGGTATCCAGCATCGTCTTCCATTCCTGGTTCTGCAGCTTCACCTCGACGCCGAGGTTTTTCTTCCACATAGAGCTGGCGGCGATGGCGATACGCTGGTGCGACTCATAGGTGTTATACAGCAGGGTAAAGACCAATGGGTGACTGTCATCATACCCCGCCTGCGCCAGCAGTTTTTTCGCCTCAGCAATCCGCTTCTCGCGCGGCCAGCTGGCGTAGTCTGGGTTGCGCAGCGTCACGCCGCCGATATCCGGCTGGCTGATCACCCAGGCCGGGCGCTGCCCCTGGCCAAGCACTTTTCCGGCAATGATATCTTTATCAAGCGCCATATTCAGCGCGCGCCGCACGCGGGCGTCGTTAAACGGCGGGCGGGTAGTATTGAATTCGTAGTAATAGGTCGCCAGCTGCGGCGAAACGTCCAGCTGATCGCCCATGGTTTTCTGCAACTGCGCAAACTGATTGATCGGCACCGTATAAACAATATCGATCTCCCCCGCTTTGTAGCGGTTGACATCGGCAGCCTCCGAAGAGATGGGCAGGTAAGTCACTTTATTAATAACGGTGTGCGCATTATCCCAGTACTTCGCATTACGTTCAGCCACCAGCCGCTCATTCACCACCCATTGGGTCAGCTTATACGGGCCGCTGGTGACGATATGCTCTGGTCGGGTCCATTTATCGGCAAAACGCTCCACCAGCACTTTGTCGATCGGTACCAGCGAAGGGTGCGCCAGCATCGCCAGGAAAGCGGCATTCGGCTGGCTCAGAGTGACCTGCAGCGTGGAGTCATTCAGCGCTTTCACCCCCAGCGTCTCGGGTCCCTTTTGCCCCAGGGCAATTTCGCGAGCGTTGGCGATATGCATATTGCCGGGATAGCTCGCATAGGGCGAGGCGGTGGCCGGCGAGACCAGCCGTTGCCAGCTCCAGACGATATCCTGCGCCGTGATGGCCGTGCCGTCGGACCAGGTCAGACCGGGGCGTAAATGGAAGGTCCATAACAGGTTGTCCTTGTTTTCCCAGCGCTCCGCCAGCCGGGGCTGGATCGCCCCCGCAGGCGTCACGCTGACCAGCCCTTCAAAGAGATCGCTAATGATGTTGAATTCAATGTCGCTCTCGACTTTATGCGGATCGAGTGAGGCAGGTTCACTGCCGTTATTTCTGACCAGCTCCTGCTTTTCCGCCAACTGGGTGCCAGGCGGCACCTGTGCCGCCAGCGCCCCGCCGGTTATGACCATCAGACTCATTGCCAGGAGCGTCCGCGTGATGTGATTGTTTTTGTGTAATGTCATTTCCCTTTGCCTTTAACGTACGGAGTTATTCCCCCTTCCACACTTAGTCGCAGAATTTAAATAAAGCAATATATTTCAGCAACCTATAAGATTTCGATCGGCTCACCGAAGCGAAACGCGAAAACATATCGCTTTTCCCAATCCATGTAGAATTTTATGCTGGACAAAAGCGGCAAAAGCTAAGTAAAGATGGGTAAAAGCATTAGGGCTTCACGCTTGTTTTTCTTATTCTTTATCCCTAATTACATCTGTCATAAGAGAGTGACTCATGGATCGCATAATTACATCATCGCGTGACCGTTCCTCGCTGCTCAGCACGCACAAGGTTCTGCGTAACACCTACTTCCTGCTCAGCCTGACGCTGGCGTTTTCCGCTATCACCGCCACCGCCAGCACGGTGCTGATGCTCCCTTCCCCGGGGCTGATTTTAACCCTCGTGGGGATGTACGGTCTGATGTTCCTGACCTACAAAACGGCGAATAAACCCACCGGGATTATTTCCGCCTTCGCTTTCACTGGGTTCCTCGGCTATATCCTTGGGCCGATGCTGAACGCGTACCTTTCTGCCGGCATGGGCGATTTGATCGGCCTGGCGCTGGGCGGCACCGCACTGGTCTTCTTCTGCTGCTCGGCCTACGTGCTGACGACGCGCAAAGATATGTCATTCCTCGGCGGAATGCTGATGGCGGGCGTGGTGGTCGTCCTGATTGGTATGGTCGCTAACCTGTTCCTGCAGCTGCCGGCGCTTCATCTGGCGATTAGCGCGGTGTTCATCCTGATCTCTTCGGGTGCCATCCTGTTCGAGACCAGCAACATCATCCGCGGCGGTGAAACCAACTACATCCGCGCCACGGTCAGCCTGTATGTCTCGCTGTACAACATCTTTGTCAGCCTGCTGAGCATCCTGGGCTTCGCCAGCCGGGACTAACCGCTCCCCTGCTTCACCGAGGCCTCGCTTATGCGGGGCCTTTTTTTTTGCTACACTGCGGCCAGTTTCAGGCGGTATGTGAAAAATCATGTTTATTTTTGAAGGCAACGAAATTGAAACGGATAGCGAAGGCTATCTGAAAGATACCACCCAGTGGAGCGAGGCGATGGCGGAAGTCATTGCCGCGCAGGAAGGGATAACGCTCGCCGTTGAACACTGGGAAGTGGTGCGCTTTGTGCGCGAGTTTTACCTTGAGTTCAACACCTCTCCGGCGATCCGCATGCTGGTGAAGGCGATGGCCAACAAGTTTGGCGAAGAGAAAGGCAACAGCCGCTATCTCTATCGCCTGTTCCCGAAAGGCCCCGCCAAACAGGCGACCAAAATCGCCGGGCTGCCGAAGCCGGTGAAGTGCATCTAATAGAGAATCGCGAATTTTTCCCAGCTGCGGGTGGGTTGATGGGGTTCGGTTAACACCCGGTCAACCCGCGCGCTGCGCGGCCCCCCGGCTTTCAGCCAGGCGATGAGTTTCTCCACCTGCTCTGCCTCGCCGCAGGCAAGCACTTCCACCCCGCCGTCGTCCAGATTACGGGCATAGCCGGTCAACCCCAGTTGCAGCGCTTCCCGCTGTGTTGAATAGCGAAATCCCACGCCCTGAACCGAACCGTAAACCCATGCCATCGTGCAGATACTGGCCATTATCATCTCCTTTTCGCTCACACTTTACGCTGAGGATAGCAAATTCGCTCAGCGTACGTGCTTCGGCAGTAAACCATAATGCTGACGGAAGCGCGCGGTAAAGCGCGATCCCGACTGATATCCGCTGTTCTGCGCGATTTCGCCTATTGGCCGCGAGGTGGTCTGCAGCTGCCCCAGGGCGTGAGCCATCCGCACCTCCTCGACGATCTGGCGAAAACTCTGCGATTCCTGCTGCAGCCGACGGCGCAGCGTGGACTCGCCGAGAAAGAGCATTTTCGCCACCCGCGACACGCTCCATGCCTGCGCCGGCGACAGCATGACCAGTTGTCGAACCTGCGCCGACAGATCCTGCTGCCGCTCGACGAGCAGCGGGCCCGCATAGCCCGCCTCGTGCAGGGCCAGCAGCAGGCCCATAGTCTGGTGGAGCTGTAGAGAGGTGGATAATCCCTCCCGCACCGCCTGCAGAACGCTTTGCCACATAAACGCCAGCTCTGTCGTCACCGGGGCGCAGAGCGAGGTCAGACGCCCTGGGGGTGGTTCGCTGAGATAACGGGTCTTAAACGTCGTCAGCAGCTCGGGGGTCAGCGACAGCAGATCGGAGCAAAACAGGCCGTTCTCCGGCTGGTTAATCACCTCCAGCTCAACGTCAGCCGGCAACACAATCAGCTGTTGCGGCGTCGCCAGCACCCGGCTCTCCCCTTGCACAATCACTTTGCTGCCGCGTTTCACCCGACAGAGCGCCGGGGAGAACAGCCGCACCCGATGCAGTCTGCACAGCCGTCGGGTGGTGACCTCTGCCGCGGTTAAGGCGTTATGCTGAAAGTGGATACTCTCCATCGGATCGACCCTTTATTTTAGCGCCCGGCCATCGCCGTCAACTGTACGCTGGCGAGAGCATGGCTGTGTAACAGATAGCCGACCAGCGCCCCGCTGGCCCCGGCATCCACCGGCAGCGTAGGGACATCCAGCGCCCATACCGTAAAGCGGTAGCGATGCGGTTTATCTCCCGCCGGCGGACAGGCGCCGCCGAAACCGGCATAGCCAAAATCGTTGCGGCCCTGTACCGCTCCGCCCGGCAGTGTAGCGCTGTTTTTATCTCCCGCGCCAGCGGGCAGCGAAAAGACGCTGCTGGCGATATTGACCACCGTCCAGTGCCACCAGCCGCTGCCGGTAGGCGCATCGGGATCTCTGACAGTGACCGCGAAGCTTCGCGTCCCCGCCGGGGCATTTTTCCATGCCAGCTGCGGAGAGACATTGCCTCCGGTACAGCCGAAACCGGCAAACCAGTGCTTCCGGGCCAGCGCCTGCCCGTCATGCATATCATCGCTGCTCACGCTAAACGGCGCAGCCATCGCGCCACTACTCACTGCCGCGACCATCGCCACGGCCATGCGGATACCTGTTTTCATCGTCTGCTCCTCGTTGGGGTGAGAAAACAGGGTATGAGAGTCCGCACAAACTGAATGTGCCGAAGCGCCTGCATTTTGTGCCGAAACGCTCACCTGTGCCTGCCGGGCGAAAGATGCTTGCGTGCGCCAGGTGTGCTACTCTACGCGCCATTTTTCGGTGCCGACATTCCCGTTGCTTAAAGGTAGCTCCATGACAGATTCCCTATTCCCCCGCTTAGTGTTAGCCAAAGGACGCGAGAAATCCCTGCTGCGTCGCCATCCGTGGATTTTCTCAGGCGGCGTCGCCCGCATGGAGGGTAAAGCCCGCAGCGGTGAAACCATCGATATTGTTGACCATCAGGGAAAATGGCTGGCCCGCGGCGCTTACTCGCCGTCGTCGCAGATCCGCGCCCGCGTGTGGACCTTCGACCGCAATGAAGCCATCGATAGCACCTTCTTTGAACGCCGCCTGCAGCAAGCGCAAACCTGGCGGGCATGGCTGGCCGAGCGCGATGGTCTCGACAGCTACCGTCTGATCGCCGGCGAGTCCGATGGGCTGCCGGGCGTCACTATCGACCGCTTTGGCAACTTTTTCGTGCTGCAGTTGCTCAGCGCAGGCGCCGAATACCAGCGGGCCGCCATCATCAGCGCCCTGCAGAACCTGTTCCCGGACTGCGCCATTTACGATCGCAGCGATGTCGCCGTGCGTAAAAAAGAGGGACTGGAGCTGGCCCAGGGGCCGGTGGTGGGCGAGCTGCCCCCGGCGCTGCTGCCGATCACCGAGCACGGCATGAAACTATTGGTTGATATCCAGGGCGGGCACAAAACCGGCTACTACCTCGACCAGCGCGACAGTCGCCTGGCTACTCGCCGCTATGTCACGGATAAGCGGGTGCTGAACTGCTTCTCTTATACTGGCGGCTTTGCGGTGTCAGCGCTGATGGGCGGCTGCCGCCAGGTCACCAGCGTGGATACCTCTCAGGAAGCGCTGGACGTCGCCCGACAGAACGTCGAGCTCAACGGACTGGATCTGTCCAAAGCGGAATTTGTGCGCGACGACGTGTTCAAACTGCTGCGTAAATACCGCGATCAGGGAGAGAAATTCGACGTGATCGTGATGGATCCGCCGAAATTCGTGGAAAACAAAAGCCAGCTGATGGGCGCCTGCCGCGGTTATAAAGATATCAATATGCTGGCGATCCAGCTGCTGAACCCCGGCGGCGTGCTGCTGACTTTCTCCTGCTCCGGCCTGATGACCACCGATTTATTTCAGAAAATCATCGCCGATGCCGCAATTGATGCCGGGCGTGATGTACAATTTATAGAACAGTTCCGTCAGGCTGCCGACCACCCGGTGATCGCAACCTACCCGGAAGGGCTGTATCTGAAGGGGTTTGCCTGTCGCGTCATGTAACTTGAAAAACGAAACATGAGCCTCATATAGGGAGTATTCATGTTTCCCAGGAGGTGCCTATGATAGCCAGCAAATTCGGTATCGGCCAACAGGTCCGCCATACGCTCTTGGGCTACCTGGGTGTCATCGTCGATGTCGATCCCGAGTATTCACTCGCGGAACCGGAAGAGGATGAGATTGCCGCCAATGACGAACTGCGTGCGGCGCCCTGGTACCATGTGGTGATGGAAGATGATGATGGTCAGCCGATCCACACCTATCTGGCAGAAGTGCAGCTGAGCAGCGAAACCCGCGACGAACACCCGGAACAGCCGTCCCTCGACGAACTGGCCAAAACGATTCGTCAGCAGCTGCAGGCTCCGCGCCTTCGCAACTAAAACAAAACCCCGCCAGGCGGGGTTTTTTGTTATTTTGCTAATCCCAGTCGCGGTAGCTCAATGGCCGGGCAACGATCCATCACCACGTTCAATCCGGCTTCTCTGGCCAGCACCGCGGCCTGCTCATTGATCACCCCCAGCTGCAGCCACAGCGTTTTCGCGCCGATGGCTATCGCCTCCTGCGCCACGCCCCACGCCGCTTCTGAATTACGGAAGACATCAACCATGTCGACCTTTTCCGGAACGTCGGCGAGCGTCGCATACCCTTGCTGTCCCAGCAGCGTCTTGCCCGCCACCTTCGGCGAAACCGGGATAACGTGATACCCCTGATCCAACAGATACTTCATGACCCGGTAGCTCGGGCGGTCAGGTTTATCGCTGGCGCCAACCAGCGCAATCGTCCGTGTCGACGTCAGGATGCCGGCAATATCGTTCTCTTTCATGGGTTCCTCCTGCTATTTCACCTAAGTGTATGCTAATCCGCAGCAGGCGGCCATCCAGGCTAACCCACAGATTCGACAAAATTTTCACCCCGATGCTTGCAGCGGCAGCCACATTCAGTAATCTGTCTGCAGGTCAAAATGTGGAATGAAAATATGGAACTGACAACTCGTACCCTGTCCGCGCAAAAACATATCGCGCTGGTGGCTCACGATCACTGTAAAGATATGCTGATGAAATGGGTCGCTCGCCATCAGGCGTTGCTGGCGCAACACGTTTTGTATGCCACCGGCACCACCGGTAACCTGGTCTCGCGGGCTACCGGACTGGAGGTCAATGCCATGCTGAGCGGCCCGATGGGCGGTGACCAGCAGGTTGGCGCGCTTATTTCAGAAGGCAAAATCGACGTGCTGATCTTCTTCTGGGATCCGCTGAACGCCGTGCCTCACGACCCGGACGTCAAAGCGTTGCTGCGCCTGGCCACCGTCTGGAACATTCCGGTCGCCACTAACGTCTCCACCGCTGACTTTATCATCCAGTCACCGCACTTTAATCAGCCGCTCGATATTCTGATCCCGGATTATCCGCGTTATCTTGCCGAGCGCCTGAAATAACCCACACGTGATTAGGGTTTCCTGGCCACCGGCACATCCAAGGCCTGCAGGATGTCGACAAACGGCGAAGGTTGCGCTTTGTTAAACAACAACCACACCCGATGACGTGCGCGGGTTATCGCCACGTACAGTAGTCGACGCTCCTCCGCATCAGGAAAATCTTCCGGCTGCGGCAGGAGCGCCTGCTCCATGATCGACTCGCGCGCCGGCGCGGGAAACGCATCCTCTCCCTCCTGCAGTCCCAGCACAATCACATAGTCCGCCTGCTGGCCCTTGCTGGCATGAATAGTCATAAAATCAAGCTGCAGATGCGGCCAGCGCGTCGCCGCCTTGTTGAGCGCGTCGGGCTTCAGATGATGGTAACGGGCAAGCAGTAGGATCCGCTGCTCGGGCTTAACGTAGCCGCTCAGTTTATCCAGTAAATCATCCAGCTTATCGTCGGCTAACAGCGTGACGGCCTTTTTATCGCCCGCCGTCAGGCTGTTCAGCGGCTTACTTAACTGATGCGGATTCTGCTGGATAAAGCCATTGGCGATTTCGCCAATGCGGCCGTTAAAGCGATAGGTGGTATCCAGCGCGCAGCTATCCCCTTCGCCAAAGTAATGATTAAACGCGGTGGTCAGGGAAAGCTGGGCCCCGCTGAACCGGTAAATCGCCTGCCAGTCATCCCCGACGGCAAAGAGCGTGGTTTGGCTGTTCTGCCGGCGTAATGCAGCCAACAGCGAGGCCCGCTGCGGCGAGATATCCTGAAATTCATCCACCAGAATGTGTTTCCATGGGCTGACGAAGCGGCCTTTATCGAGAATATTGACCGCCTGATGGATCAGGCCGGAAAAATCGACCGCATTCTCGGCCTTCAGCGCCGCCTTCCACTCTTTCATCAGAGGAGACATCAGTTTCACCCGTTTACTGAACTGATCGCGTACCGCCTCCGGCGCCCCGGCAATCATCTCTGCCTGGGAGCCGCCGTGCATACGCATCAGGCTGACCCAGCGGTCGAGACGGCTGGCCATACGCCGCTGCACCTTCTTGTCCTGCCAGAAATCGCCTTCCGGCAGTTGCCAGCCCATCTCCTCTTCCAGCCACAGGCGCCAGCCTTTCGCCTGCGCTTTTTTCTCCTGACACTGCTGCTGCCAGCTTTTCACGAGCAGCGCCTGACGAGCTGCGCTATCGCTTTCCAGTTTGCTGATGGTGGGGACTTTTTTGCTGCCCTGCTGAATAATATGTAGCGCCAGCGAGTGGAAGGTACGCGCGGTGATATCGTCGGATGCAAGACGCTCGCGGATCCGCGCATCCATCTCTTGCGCCGCCTGGCGGCCGAATGCCAGTAACAAAATTTGCTCTGCTGCCGCTTCTCCCCGCGCCAGCAGCCAGCCTGCCCGCGCGACCAGCACCGAGGTTTTGCCGCTGCCCGCGCCCGCCAGCACCAGCAGGGAACGCTCGCCGTTCACCACCGCCCGTGCCTGTGAGGCATTAAGAGGGGACGACTCAACGCCGTCAAAAAAGCCGCGATACTGCTCAAGCATCGCCTCGGTGAAGGCCTGGTTATGGGCCAGGCGTGTCGCTTCAATATCCCCTAACCAGCGCTGACACTCCCGCCACAGCTCCCGACAGTTGTCAAAGGCCTCAAGCCGGCTGGAGGGCATCGGCAAACCAGTCAACGCCTGGCGAATGTTATCCTGCACATCCGCCACCTGCTGACGCGTCAACCATTTGCCTTCCGCACGGGTGCGCTCGATCGTCGCCAGCTGCCGCTTCAGTACGCCAGCGGCGATGTCGCTCATTTCCGCGCTCCACTGCTCCCAGAGCGTTTGTAAATGGTGATAGAAGCGCTGCGTTTCGCTCCACTCGGTACCGTGCAAACGCACGACTTTGCTGTCAGGCAACACAAACTCCAGTTCGCCCCAGACCAGACCGCGCTTACAATGCACTGACAATAACTGATTGAAAGGGATAAGATACTCGTGACGGTCGCCGGAAACCTTTACGCCGGCGTTCAGTAACTGCACCCGATCATAAGGGTGCTGAGCCATGCGTTTGCCCAATGTTGTCGCTTTAAGTTCCATATAATGTCGATTTTCAATCAGGGTGGATTGTTTTTCAGTTTAACCGCCCGGGACCAGGTGCTCCAGCGCAAAAAAACGTTACAATTGTCAGGTCTTATTATCCACAGGGCAAAACCGAGGCTTTATGCGTACCATTCTGAATATTTTGAACTTTATCCTTGGCGGTTTCGCCACCACTCTAGGCTGGCTGCTCGCCACGCTGGTTAGCATCGTTCTGGTCGTCACGCTGCCGCTGACCCGCTCCTGCTGGGAAATCACCCGACTCTCCTTATTTCCATACGGTAACGAGGCGATTCATGTGGATGAGCTGGAGCCGGGCCGTAAAAATGGCCTCCTCAACGCCGGCGGCACCGTGCTGAATATTCTGTGGTTCATTTTTTTCGGCTGGTGGTTGTGCCTGATGCATATTTTCAGCGGCATAGCTCAATGTCTGACCATTATTGGCATCCCGGTGGGGATCGCGAACTTTAAAATTGCTGCCATTGCCCTTTGGCCGGTAGGACGTCGGGTCGTCTCTGTGGAAACCGCGCGTGCCGCACGTGAAGCCAATGCGCGTCGTCGCTTTCAGTAACCGAACGGAACACGGACATGATTAGCCCCCTGCTACGCCGCTATACCTGGAACAGTGCCTGGCTTTATAACGTACGGATCTTTATCGCGCTCTGCGGCACAACGCTGTTTCCCTGGTGGATCGGCGAAGTCAAACTGACCATCCCTCTCACCCTTGGCGTTGTTGCCGCGGCCCTGACCGACCTCGACGACCGGCTGACCGGTCGTCTGCGCAACCTCGCCATTACCCTGGTCTGTTTTTTTATCGCCTCCGCCTCCGTGGAGCTGCTGTTTCCGTGGCCGCCGCTGTTTGCCCTCGGCCTGACCGTGTCTACCATCGGCTTTATTTTGCTCGGCGGCCTCGGCCAGCGCTATGCCACCATCGCCTTCGGCGCCCTGCTCATCGCCATCTACACCATGCTCGGCGTCACACTGTACGATCACTGGTATCTACAGCCGTTGTTCCTGCTGGCGGGGGCCGTGTGGTACAACCTGCTGACGCTGTCCGGGCACCTCATTTTTCCGATTCGTCCATTGCAGGACAACCTGGCGCGTAGCTATGAGCAACTGGCTCGCTATCTGGAGCTCAAATCCCGGCTGTTTGATCCTGACCTGGAGGATGAGAGCCAGGCGCCGCTGTACGATCTGGCCCTCGCCAACGGCCAGCTGGTTGCTACGCTTAACCAAACCAAGGTCTCGCTGCTAACCCGACTGCGAGGCGATCGGGGCCAGCGCGGCACCCGCCGCACCCTGCAGTACTACTTTGTGGCCCAGGATATTCATGAACGCGCCAGCTCATCGCATATTCAGTATCAGACTCTGCGCGATCAATTCCGCTACAGCGACGTGATGTTCCGTTTCCAGCGCATGCTCTCGATGCAGGCCCAGGCCTGCCAGAAGCTCTCGCGGGCGATTTTACTGCGCGAACCCTACCAACATGACGCCCATTTTGAACGCGCGTTTATGCATCTCGACGCGGCGCTTGACCGCGTGCGCGCCAGCGGCGCGTCCGACGAGCAGATCAATGCCCTTGGGTTTTTACTCAATAACCTGCGCGCTATCGATGCGCAGCTGGCCACGATTGAATCGGTGCAAACGACCGCGCCTGCCGGGAGCAACACCGAGACGCTGTTGGCCGACGACAGACTCGGCGGGCTGAACGACATCTGGCTGCGTCTGCGGCGCAACATGTCACCGGAGTCCGCTCTCTTTCGCCACGCGGTACGTATGTCGCTGGTGCTCTGCGCCGGCTATGCCTTTATCCAGTTTACCGGGCTCCAGCATGGCTACTGGATCCTGCTGACCAGCCTGTTTGTCTGTCAGCCGAACTATAACGCCACCCGCCACCGACTGGCGCTGAGGATCATCGGCACGCTGGTGGGGGTGGCGATCGGCCTGCCCGTCCTGCTGCTGGTGCCTTCGATTGAAGGGCAACTGGTGTTGATCGTGCTCACCGGCGTGCTGTTCTTTGCCTTTCGTAACGTGCAGTACGCCCATGCCACCATGTTTATTACGCTGCTGGTGCTGCTGTGCTTTAACCTGCTTGGCGAAGGTTTTGAGGTCGCGCTACCGCGCATTATTGATACCCTGATCGGCTGCGCCATCGCCTGGGCGGCGGTCAGCTTCATCTGGCCGGACTGGAAATTTCGCAATCTGCCGCGCGTCCTGGACCGGGCGATGAACGCGAACTGCCGTTATCTGGATGCCATTCTGGAGCAGTATCACCAGGGCCGCGACAACCGTCTGGCCTATCGTGTCGCCCGCCGTGATGCCTACAACCGTGATGCCGAACTGGCCTCCGTGGTCTCGAATTTGTCGACTGAACCGCGCGCGGATGGCGCCCAGCGCGAGACCGCTTTTCGCTTGCTGTGTCTCAACCATACCTTCACCAGCTACATCTCCGCTCTCGGCGCGCATCGGGAAAAACTGTCCACCCCCGATATTCTTGCCCTGCTGGATGATGCTGTTTGTTATGTTGATGACGCCCTGCACCATACCCCCGCCGATGAACATCGGGTGCAGAAGTCTTTGACCAGCCTGCAAAGCCGGATCCAGCATCTGGAACCGCGCGCGGACAGTAAAGAGCCGCTGGTATTACAGCAGATTGGCTTGTTGCTCGCGCTGCTGCCTGAAATTTGCCGCCTGCAACAACGCGTTCACGCTCAGACAGAATAACGGCGGCTGTCCGCTAACGGGCTCCTGCCCATTCGAGCAGCTCCTGACGCCGCAGCGTCGGGAGCGCGGCGGCGTGAACGCCGACAATCGCCCCCTCCAGCGCCAGCAAGACGTTGAGCGACAGAGAGGCGTTGTTTTCTCGTAGCCGTTGCCAGGCCTGCTGAGCGCCTACCTCCCGAAGCGTCCTGACATCCGGTATGCCCGCGTGGATCAGCTGCAATTCCATATGAAAGCTGATATTGGGTAAATCCTTCAGACGGCCCGACGCCCGTCGGTGGTTCTTTTCACGCTGCGCACTCTGCCACGACAACAGCGACAGCCGAAAAAGCTGAGTCTCATCGCGCCACAATGCGTCGTCAATTTGATAATACTTCATCGGCACGGTGCGCCCATGTCGGCGCAGCGTTAATAAAGGATTGCGATGTTCAACCCGATACGCGGCGCTCTGCTCGCAGGCCCTCAGGTAAATATCGCCCTCTGCCACCATCGCAAACACCGTATCATCAATGGCCAGGCTATAGCCGCCAAAAAGCGGACGAGAATGTAACTGACCCAGCGGCGAGACGCAGGCCTGAAATTGCGGGAACCGCGGACATACTAGTTTTCTCATGATCATTCCTTTGTTAATCATGTAATTAAACTTAAGTTGTTAACGGATCCGCTAAGAGAAAACATAAGGGACTTCCCGAACAGCAGCAAGATGATTTTCGCCGACTTTTCCACCAGAATGCGGTTTTGCGAGACGCTTTCAGAAAATCACTGACGTTGCTGCAATCAACAGGGTGGAAAGAAATCATTAGCCGGCATTAAGGATATCGTTGAGGAGAGGTGCGCATCGCTATAAATCAGACGCGGCGGGAAATGATTAAATTTCAGCCAGCAAAATGGCAAATTGCGGTTGATCTTTTCCCCTGGTAGATATACTGTATATGCATACAGTAACTACAGGCGGGATAGACTATGTTTACTTCAGCTCACGCAAATCGTTCAGCACAGGCTTCTGCTTCTGCAGGCCACTACGCTCATCGTTCTGGCGAACAGACCGCCAATGGGCTGATCAGTGAAATTGTCTATCGTGAAGATCAACCCATGATGACACAGTTACTGCTGCTACCTTTATTACAGCAGTTGGGTCAACAGTCTCGCTGGCAACTGTGGCTCACGCCGCAACAAAAGCTTAGCCGCGAGTGGGTCCAGTCTGCCGGTCTACCGCTGTCTAAAGTCATGCAAATTAGCCAGCTGTCACCCTGCCATACCGTAGACTCAATGATCCGCGCGCTGCGCACCGGTAATTATAGTGTGGTTATCTGCTGGCTAACGGAGGAGCTAACCGCGGAAGAGCATGAGCGTCTGGTCAATGCCGCCCAGGAAGGTTGCGCGATGGGATTCATCATGCGCCCGGTGAGAAATCAAGGCACGCTCGGCAGACAACTCAGCGGGCTAAAAATTCACTCAAATTTGTATCATTGAGTGAAATTAGGATTATTCCTGGAATTTTTTTTACCGATGGTAAAGACACAGCGTTTTTCAGGGACTTTTTCGCGCAATGCCTGTCACACGGGGATTTCTGCCTTTTTTCTGCGTACGAAAATCAACCATATTTGTTAAATATTGTGTACACAACCCTTTTTTTTCATATGCCTGACAGAGTTCACACTTGTAAGTTTCGAACTAAGTTGTAGACTTTACATCGCCAGGGGTGATCGGCTTACGCTGCATGTATCAGCATAGTTAACAACAAGTCACGCCCCGGGTGAAGGATTTAACCGTGAGGTCTTTTGTAACTTCATGGCGAATTTTGGATGATAATGAGGCGCAAAAAATGAAAAAGACAGCTATCGCGATTGCAGTGGCACTGGCTGGCTTCGCTACCGTAGCGCAGGCCGCTCCGAAAGATAACACCTGGTATGCAGGTGGTAAACTGGGTTGGTCCCAGTTCCATGACACTGGCTGGTACAACAGCTCTCTGAACAACAATGGTCCAACCCACGAAAGCCAGCTGGGCGCTGGTGCGTTCGGTGGTTACCAGGTTAACCCGTACCTCGGTTTCGAAATGGGTTACGACTGGCTGGGCCGTATGCCGTACAAAGGCGACCAGGTTAATGGCGCATTCAAAGCTCAGGGCGTTCAGCTGACCGCTAAACTGGGTTACCCGATCACTGACGATCTGGACATCTACACCCGTCTGGGCGGCATGGTATGGCGCGCAGACTCCAGCAACAGCATCGCTGGCGACAACCACGACACTGGCGTATCTCCGGTATTTGCTGGCGGCGTAGAGTGGGCTGTGACTCGTGACATCGCTACCCGTCTGGAATACCAGTGGGTTAACAACATCGGCGACGCGGGCACCGTTGGCGTTCGTCCGGACAACGGCATGCTGAGCGTGGGTGTTTCCTACCGTTTCGGTCAGGAAGATGCTGCACCGGTTGTAGCTCCGGCTCCGGCTCCGGCTCCGGAAGTGACTACCAAGCACTTCACCCTGAAGTCTGACGTTCTGTTCAACTTCAACAAAGCAACCCTGAAACCGGAAGGTCAGCAGGCTCTGGATCAGCTGTACACCCAGCTGAGCAACATGGATCCGAAAGACGGTTCTGCAGTTGTTATGGGCTTCACCGACCGTATCGGTTCCGAAGCTTACAACCAGCAGCTGTCTGAGAAACGTGCTCAGTCCGTTGTTGACTACCTGGTTGCTAAAGGCATCCCGGCTGGCAAAATCTCCGCACGCGGTATGGGTAAATCCAACCCGGTTACTGGCAACACCTGTGACAACGTGAAAGCTCGCGCTGCACTGATCGACTGCCTGGCCCCGGATCGTCGTGTAGAGATCGAAGTTAAAGGCTACAAAGAAGTTGTAACTCAGCCAGCGGCTTAAGTTATAACTGATGAAAAAACCCGCCTCGGCGGGTTTTTTTATGCCTTCTCTCCCGCTTTTGCGGTGGTGGGCCCCATATCAGAGTAGCCTCTGACAGGCCGCCGTAAAGACTACTCTTTGCCTAACAGTTCCTGCAGATCGTGTTTCAGGCTCGACATTTTGCTGGCGTACTTCTCTTTATGCTCAGCATCCTCAATCAGCTGCACGATGGTTTCGGACAAGGTTTTACCCCGCCGCTGCGCCAGGCCGGCAAGACGCTGCCAGACGACAAACTCCAGATCGATAGACTTCTTACGCGTGTGCTGATGCTCCGCGTTAAAATGCCGTTTTCGTCGCGCGCGGATGGTCTGCTTCATGCGGTTCATCAGCGCCGGATTCATATGCTGCTCAATCCAGGCATGCACCAGCACAGGTTCATTCTCGAGCGTCAGCAAGTCATCTACCGCAGCTTGCGCAGCGCTGGCCTCAATGTAGCGGGTAATCAGCTCACCTTCCCGGTGCTTCTTTACCAGATATTTCCATTTCCAGCCGCTTTCAAGATTTTCCAGTTGTTGATATTTCATTGCGATCTCAATGTGACCGTGTAACTCATTTCAGGATATCAGTTTTTTCCTGATGTGCTGAATATAAATCATTATTCGTGATGTGTATGGCCGGGGAATCATCGGGGTAATCATAATCCTCCGTGTGCTCAGTCGCGGCATCAGGTATAATTGCGCGCTTTACATCTAACTAAAAAACAGCGACTTTGACCATTACGAAACTGACCCGAACCGACCTTGCGCCCGATATGGAACCTTATCAGGCGCTGTTTGCCCAAGCTGATCTCTCTCAACCGGCCCCCTCCCTCTCGGGCGATCTGCAGCCGCGTCTGTTCTACGCGCTTGAGCAATTGCTGTGCACGCCGGCAGTCTCCTCCTTCATGCTGGTGAAAGCCCCCGAAGAACCGGAGTATCTGCAATGGCTGACGGCAGAAACCCGTACGCTGCATGAACCTACCGCCCCGCTCTACGGGGTCCGCTATGACGTTGACGGCGCTCGCGTGACGCTCTCCCCGGCGCAACGGGCTGAGGATAATTTTGCCAGCACCGCCCCGGTCGTCGCGGCCGATTGGGTAGAGGCGGAACAGCTGTTTGGCTGCGTACGCCAGTTTAACGGCGGCATCACCCTCCAGCCAGGCCTGGTCCATCAGGCTAATGGTGGCGTGCTGGTAATCTCGCTTCGCACACTGCTGGCACAACCGCTGCTGTGGGTGCGCCTGAAAAATATGGTGACCCGTCAGCGGTTTGACTGGCTCTCCATCGATGAGTCGCGCCCGCTGCCGGTCAGCATTCCCTCCATGCCGTTGAGCCTGAAAGTCATGCTGGTCGGCGAACGCGAATCGCTGGCGGATTTCCAGGAAATGGAACCAGAGCTTTGCGCTCAGGCGATCTACAGTGAGTATGAAGACACTTTGCAGTTTGCTGACGCCGAGACGCTGAAAGCCTGGTGCCAGTGGGTATGGCAAAATGCCCAGCAGCTGACGCTGCCAGGTCCGGCGGCCGACGCCTGGCCACTGCTGATCGATGAGGGGACGCGCTACACCGGCGATCAGGAGACCCTGCCGCTCAGTCCGCTATGGATAGCCCGCCAGCTGCGGGAGGCCGCCGCCTTCTGCGAAGGCGAGGAGATTACTGGCGAAGAAATGCAGACGATGCTGGCACGCCGGGAGTGGCGTGAAGGCTACCTCGCAGAACGAATGCAGGATGAAATCCTGCAGGAACAGATCCTGATTGAAACCGAAGGCGAATGCGTCGGGCAGATCAACGCCCTGTCGGTGATTGAATTCCCCGGCCATCCGCGCGCATTCGGTGAACCTTCGCGCATCAGCTGCGTCGTGCACATTGGTGATGGCGAGTTTATTGACGTCGAACGCAAAGCCGAGCTCGGCGGCAATATTCATGCGAAAGGCATGATGATCATGCAGGCTTTTCTGATGTCCGAGCTGGAGCTGGAGCAGCAGCTTCCGTTCTCCGCTTCGCTGACCTTCGAACAGTCCTACAGTGAAGTGGACGGCGACAGCGCCTCCATGGCTGAACTCTGCGCCTTAATCAGCGCGCTGGCCAATGTGCCGATTAATCAGAGCATTGCGATTACCGGTTCTGTTGACCAGTTTGGTCGCGTGCAGCCGGTCGGCGGTCTGAACGAAAAAATTGAAGGTTTCTTCACTATCTGTCAACAGCGCGGGCTAACCGGTAAACAGGGCGTCATTATCCCTGCGGCCAACGTTCGTCATCTCAGTCTTAGCCATGAGCTCCGTCAGGCCGTTGCCGAAAACCAGTTTGCCATCTGGGCCATTGACGATATTACCGAAGCGCTGCCGATGCTGACCCAACTGATGTGGGACGGTGAAGGGCAGACGCTGCGACAAACCATTCAGGAGCGGATAGCGCAGGCGACCCAGCAAGAGACTCGCCATCGTTTTCCGTGGCCGCTACGCTGGTTAGGTGGGACAAGTTCTAACTGATCGGACTTGTTCAGCTTACACGTGTTAGCTATCCTGCGTCCCGAACTTAAAATAAGGCTTACTGAAAACATGGTAGATAAACGCGAATCCTATACAAAAGAAGATCTTCTTGCCTCTGGTCGTGGTGAACTGTTCGGCGCGAAAGGCCCGCAGTTGCCAGCACCAAACATGCTGATGATGGACCGCGTCATCAAAATGAGCGAAACCGGTGGTAACTATGACAAAGGTTATGTTGAGGCGGAACTCGACATCAACCCGGACCTGTGGTTCTTCGGTTGCCACTTCATCGGCGATCCGGTGATGCCGGGCTGCCTGGGCCTGGATGCGATGTGGCAGCTGGTCGGGTTCTATCTTGGCTGGCTCGGCGGCGAAGGCAAAGGCCGTGCGCTGGGCGTTGGCGAAGTGAAATTCACCGGTCAGGTTCTGCCGACCGCGAAAAAAGTCACCTACCGCATCCACTTCAAGCGCATTGTTAACCGTCGTCTGATTATGGGCCTGGCGGATGGCGAAGTGCTGGTTGACGATCGTCTGATCTATACCGCGAACGATCTGAAAGTCGGCCTGTTCCAGGATACTTCCGCTTTCTGATAATTATCGGCAGCGATTAAAAGGCGAAGCCCCCGCTATGCGGAGGCTTCTTTTTTAAAGAGACAGTGTCAGGCCGTTAGTACCCTGTCCTCCATGGCTTCTCGCCAGCCTCCCAGCCACCATGAGCGTTGATTCAAGCTCTGGTATGGACACATTTCTTTCGATCTCCCCGCGATACCCGCTTGATATCCACGTTGATGTGCCCGTTCCAGGCGATCTCGTTTTTGTCTCTTCATGCCTCGTTTCCCTCATTCTTTGATCTGGTGGAAAAGAAAACAGTGGTCGCAAATTGTGCAGCCACGGGTTACGAATACCGCGAAATGAAGACAACGTCAATGCGCAAAATTCACGCCAGTGTCATATTTGTGACCTATATAAGAGTTCATTTTTTGTTCATTCGGCGCAACGCTCGGTAACGAACTGACCTGGCAAAAAAAATGCCGCGCGGCTCAGATGAACCGCGCGGCATATCACTTTTATGAAATTTACTTATGGCAGACGGTTAAGCTCGCCGGCAATGGCCACCGCCTCCTGGCTCCACGCCTGGGCCAGGGTCTTCACCATCGCGTCATAGCCATCCTGCTGCTGCTTGAGCACGATGTTAAACGGGCGCTTAATCAACTGTCCCTGATGCTTCAATAGCCACTCGCCGCTGACGATAACCCGCCCGTCGTAGCGCCCGTGAAAGCCATTTACCGCCACATTGAGCGTATCCTGCTCGCTGCCCAAGGGTTGGGACGACACTACCCAGCCCGGCAACTGCTGGCTGAGGTTTGCCACCAGCGTAGTACGCAGCTGCTGGTCCAGCGGGCTGGCCCACAGATTATTATTGGCGATTACATACTGCACATCGGTGGTTTGATAGACCACTCCATTGCCCGCCAGATAATCCGGGATGCTGACCTGCTCAACCCACAGCAGACGTGCCCCCTGGCTGGCGGCGCTCTGCGCGCCGCCTTGCACCACCGGCAACTGGTAATATGTTTTGCTCTCACCGCCGCTACTGCACGCCGTCATTACGCAAACGGCTGCCACCAGTAACCATTTTTTCATTATTTCGCTCCCTTCGGCTGTGGGTCTTTTTTATCCTTCGCCTCAAATACCAGCGCATTGCTCTTATCATTGAGCGTTTTCAGGACCGGCTGCAGCTCACGCAGCACCTGATCCAGACGCTGCATATCGGCCACCATCTTATTGTAGGCCGCGGAGCCCGGCTGGAAGCCCTGCATGCTGCGGTTCAGCTCGCGCAGCGTCGTCTGCATATCGGCAGGTAGCTGCTGCATCGACTGACTGGAGGTGATCTTATTCAGACTATCCAGCGTGGTCTGTACATGCTGCATGGTCTTCTCGCTTTGCGCCAGCGTACTGGTTGCCTGTTCCAGTAGCGGATTGAGCGGCAGGTTATTGATTTTATCCAGCGCATCCATCAGACGCTGCTGGATCTGCGCCAGTCCACCGCTAATGGTCGGGATAATCGGATAGCCGTTAAACTCCTGAATTTTCCCACGCGGCGGCGCTTTCGGATAGAAGTCGAGATCGATATACAGCGCGCCGGTCACCAGGTTACCGGTTTTCAGCGAGCCGCGCAGTCCGCGGTTGATCAGATCGTCAATGTGAGCGCGAATATTCGGATCGCCGCCGAGCTGGTTGACCAGACGCTGCGGTTCAACCCGCACTTCCACCGGAATGCGATAGTCATCGTTCAAACGCTGCTTCAGCCCAGGAATAAAGAACGGCACTTTGCCGACGGTTCCCAGACGGATGCCGCGGAACTCCACCGGCGCGCCGGGCTGCAGGCCACGAACCGAGTCTTTGAAGAACATCACGTAATCGATATGCTCGGTAAAGACCGAATCCTGGATGCTCTTCTGATCGTCAAACAGGTGATATTCCGTTTTGTTCGCCACCGGCTCGCCGAGGTCCAGTCCTTCCGGAATATCAAAGCTCACCCCGCCGCCAAACAGCGTCGACAACGAGCCCATCTCGACGCGCATCCCCGCCGCGGTCAAATCAACGGCGATCCCGCTGTCCTTCCAGAAGCGAACGTTAGTGGTCACCAGGCGGTCATTAGGCGCATTGATGAACAGCTGATAAGTGATATGACGTTTCTGCGCATCAAAGGTGCTGGTTTCCACCGACCCCACGCGATAGCCGCGGAACAGCACCGGGTCGCCTGGCGACAGCTGGCCTGCCTTGCTGCTTTCCAGCAAAATCCGGATCCCCTTGGCATCCGGCGAGGCCAGCGGCGGAGAATCCAGCAGCGGATACTGCGCCGGCACCGAACCTTTCGACCCCGGCTGCAGTTCAATATAGGCCCCGGACAATAATGTCCCGAGACCACTGATCCCCTCGCGCCCTACCTGCGGTTTCACCACCCAGAAGACGGAATCGTTATGCAGTAATTTCTGCATGCCGGAATTGAGGCGAGCTTTGATTTCCACGTGGGTTAAATCGTCGGTCAGCGTCGCGCTCTCTACCACCCCAACATCCACGCTGCGGCTCTTGATCCGGGTTTTTCCCCCTTCAATGCCTTCCGCGTTAGTGGTGATCAGCGTGACCTCTGGTCCCTGATGGCTGTAATGATAAAACAGGATCCACGCTCCGATCAGCGCAGTGACGATAGGGAAGATCCACACCGGTGACCAGTTCTTCACCTTCTGCACTTTCGCTTCTCCGCTCTTATTTTCCATGTTGTTGTATTTCCTCATGGCTTGAATCTGGCTCACGATCCCACAGTAAACGGGGATCAAACGTCATCGCTGAAAACATGGTCATCACCACCACCAGCGCAAACATGACCGCGCCGATGGCGGGATAGATATTCATCAACCCTCCCATGCGCACCAGCGCAGAGAGCACGGCGATGACAAAAACGTCAATCATTGACCAGCGGCCAACAAATTCCACCACTTCATAAATCAGATGCATGCGTTCCGAATCGCGCGCGCCGTTGCCGTTAGCATTCCAGCACAGCCAGGCGATAGCGATCATCTTCAGCGTCGGCACCATAATACTGGCGATAAAGATCACCAGCGCCACCGGATAGGAGCCCTCGCTCCACAGTAACACCACCCCGGCCATAATGGTCGACGGCATTTTATCGCCCAGCAGATCGGTGATCATGATCGGCATAATATTGGCGGGAAGATAGAGAATAAATGAGGTCACCAGCAGCGCCAGCGTCCACTGCAGGCTATTTTTACGCCGCGCCGTCCCTTTGCTGTGACAGCGCGGGCAGACGGTCTGGTCGGCCGGTAACACCGCCGTGCAGCAGCCGCAGGAGCGCAGCCCCTGGCGGATCCCGGCTACCCCGACCTTCAGCGGCTGGGTAATCGCCGGCATAGGGGCAATATCATCCCATAGCCAGCGGCGGTCGACGCACTGGAAGGTGCGTAACTGCAGCAGGCAAAACATGCACCAGGGAATAAAGCTCAGGCCGATGCCGATATCGCCGTAGGCCATCAGTTTGACGAAGCTCACCAGCACGCCGGCAAGAAAGATCTCCGCCATGCCCCAAGTCTTGAGGTGAAACAAAATGCGCGCCAGAAACGCCTTCAGCCCAGCGGGCATCCTGACCCGATTGACCAGCAGCAAAATGGTGACCAGACAAAAGGCCGGTACCAGTTGCACAAAGAGTAAAAAGAAGGTGCCGAGGCTGGCGTAATCCTCGGTAAACAGCACGTTGGGAATTTCCAGCAGCGCTATTTCGCTGCTGATGCCACCCACTTTCATATAGATAAAAGGAAAGAGGTTGGCCAGCAGCAGCATAAACAGCGCGACCAACGCGTAAGCCGTGGGACGCTGGCGAGGCGCGTCCCACGTGGTGGTTAACGTTGTACCGCAGCGCGGGCAGGCGGCTTTCTGGCGATGCTCAAGCTGCGGCAAAGCCACCAGCAAATCACATTGGGGACATAAAATATGTCGCGCAGCATGATGGTGATCGCACATGACAACTCCTCGGCTCAGGCGCCGTTCTTTAATCCTTCGAGATATTCCCAGCGTTCAAAGGCGGCTTCCAGCACCTGCTCCGCTTCGGCCAGCTGCGCCAGCACTTGCTGCGTACGATCGTGCGATTGGCCAAAGAAGTCAGGATCGGCTACCTGCTCCTGCAGCGTTTGCAGTTCGGCCTCAAGCGTTTCCAGCTTCTGCGGCAGTTGCTCCAGCTCGCGCTGCAGGTTATAGCTTAGTTTGTTCCCGCCGCGTTTGACAGTTTCTGCTTTTGGCTGAGCGACTTCCGTCGTTTTTTTAACGATCGTCTGCTTTTGCGCCAAAGACTGGGCCTGCTGACCGCGGGCGTCGTGATAACCGCCGACGTACTGACCAATATGGCCGCCGCCTTCGAAGATCCAGCACTCGGTCACGGTATTGTCGACAAACTGACGATCGTGGCTGACCAGCATCACGGTGCCCTGATAGCCATCGATCAGCTCTTCCAGCAGCTCCAGCGTTTCGACATCAAGGTCGTTTGTCGGTTCATCGAGAATCAATAAGTTACTGGGTTTCAGGAACAGTCGCGCCAGCAGCAGACGGTTACGCTCCCCGCCGGACAACGCGCGGACTGGCGTCATCGCCCGTTTCGGATGGAACAGGAAGTCCTGCAGATAGCCCAGCACGTGCCGCGGCTTACCGTTAACCATCACCTCTTGCTTACCTTCGGCGAGGTTATCCATCACCGTCCGGTCCGGATCCAGCTCTGCACGGTGCTGGTCGAAGTAGGCGACTTCCAGCTTGGTGCCAACGTGGATCCGCCCGCTGTCGGCCTGCAACTGGCCAAGCATCAGCTTCAGCAGCGTGGTTTTCCCGCAGCCATTGGGGCCGATCAGGGCAATCTTATCGCCGCGCTGGATTTGCGAGGAGAAATCTTTCACCAGCACTTTGCCGTCAACCTGATAGTTGACGTTCTCCATTTCGAAAACGATTTTGCCGGAGCGCGAAGCCTCTTCCACCTGCATCTTCGCACTGCCCATCACTTCCCGGCGCTCGCCGCGCTCGCGACGCATCGCTTTCAGGGCGCGAACGCGGCCTTCGTTGCGGGTACGACGCGCTTTAATCCCCTGGCGGATCCACACCTCTTCCTGGGCCAGCTTGCGGTCGAATTCAGCATTCTGCAGCTCTTCAACCCGCAGCGCTTCTTCTTTATCCAACAGATACTGATCGTAATTGCCCGGATAGGTCACGAGCTTGCCGCGATCGAGATCGACGATGCGCGTCGCCATGTTGCGGATGAAGGAGCGGTCGTGCGAAATAAAGATAATGGTGCCTTTAAAGCTTTTCAGGAATCCTTCCAGCCAGTCGATAGTTTCGATATCGAGGTGGTTCGTCGGTTCATCCAGCAACAGCACGCGCGGCCCGCTGACCAGGGCACGGCCCAGCGCCGCTTTACGCAACCAGCCGCCGGAAAGCGAAGCCAGCTGCGCGTCGGCGTTAAGACCAAGCTGCTCGATCACTTCATTGATGCGGCTATCCAGCTGCCACAGGCCCAGGTTATCCAGCTGTTCCTGCAGACGGGCCAGTTCATTTAAATTTTTGTCGCTCGGGTCGGTCATCACCTGATGCGAAACATCATGGTAGGCCTTCAGGTAAGCGGCCTGTTCGGCGATCCCTTCGGCGACGAAATCGTACACCGTACCGGCAACGTTGCGCGGCGGATCCTGCTGCAGACGCGCGACGATCAGATCCTGTTCATAAATAATACGCCCGTCATCCAGCCCCTGTTCACGGTTAAGGATCTTCATCAGGGTCGATTTACCGGCGCCGTTGCGCCCAACCAGACAGACGCGTTCGTTATCTTCGATATGCAGTTCAGCATTATCCAGCAGCGGCGCATCGCTGAATGAAAGCCAGGCGCCGTGCATACTAATCAGTGACATTCTTTATTCCTTTCAGGCTGCAGTAATCAGCCAGCAGTTGTGGATCTGACGGTTGCGGGCAAAATCCTGCGACAGCGTTTTTTGCGAAATCTCTTGCGCCTTCAGGCCAAGCGCCGCCAGCCCGTCATGATCCATACGGAAACCGCGTTTGTTGTTCGAGAACATAATGGTGCCGCCTTTACGCAGCAGACGTTTCAGATCGGTCATCAGGCGAATATGATCGCGCTGCACGTCAAAGGCATCTTCCATTCGTTTGGAGTTAGAGAAAGTCGGCGGATCGATAAAGATCAGATCGAACTGCTCGGTGCTTTCCCGCAGCCAGCCCAGCACGTCAGCCTGCATCAGGCGATGCGCACGACCGGTCAGGCCATTAAGACGCAGGTTGCGCTCCGCCCACTCCAGATAGGTACGCGACATATCCACCGTGGTCGTAGAGCGCGCGCCGCCCAGACCGGCGTGGACGCTGGCGCTGCCGGTATAGGAGAACAGGTTGAGGAAATCCTTACCTTTGCTCATCTGGCCCAGCATGCGACGGGCGATACGGTGGTCGAGGAACAGACCGGTATCGAGGTAGTCGGTGAGGTTAACCCACAGGCGCGCGTTGTACTCCTGCACCTCGATAAAGTCGCCCTTCTCCGCCATCTTCTGATACTGGTTTTTACCCTTTTGCCGCTCGCGGGTCTTCAGCACCAGCTTGTTGGGGGCGATTTCCAGCACGGCGATGGTCGCCGCGATAATATCAAACAGACGCTGGCGCGCTTTGTGCGCATCGACGGTTTTCGGCGGCGCATACTCCTGGACCACCACCCAGTCACCGTAGCGATCGATCGCCACGTTATATTCCGGCAGATCGGCATCGTACAGGCGATAGCATTCAATGCCTTCCTGACGGGCCCACTTTTCAAATTTCTTCAGATTCTTACGCAGACGGTTGGCAAAATCTTCCGCCAGCATCGCCGGCTTGCCGCCTTCGCTTTCCGCCAGGTGATAGTTTTTCTGTATGCAGTCCAGCGGGCCGTTCTTCGCTTTGAACTGTTTATCGGCACGCAGCTGCAGGCAGCTCAGCAGTTCCGGCGAGGCGCTGAACACCGACAGGTTCCAGCCGCCAAACTGACTTTTCATGATCCGGCCCAGCAGGCTGTGCAGGGCAATCAGCGCCGGTTCGCTTTCCAGGCGCTCGCCGTACGGCGGGTTGCTGATCACGGTGCCGTACGGGCCTTTCGGCAGCGGGTTATTCAGCTGGGCGACGTCTTTGACTGCAAAATCGATCAGCTCGCCGATGCCGGCCCGGCGGGCGTTGCGGCGCGCGCGCTCAATGACGCGCTCGTCGACGTCAGAGCCATAGAAGCGCGACCCATAGGCCGCCAGCCCCTGGCGGGCGCGGGTTTGCGCTTCCGCCTTCACCTCTTTCCAGATAGCGTCATCGTGCTGCGCCCAACCGCCAAAGCCCCAGTGGCCGCGGTGCAGACCCGGCGCACGATCGGTCGCCAGCATCGCCGCTTCAATCAGCAGGGTACCGGAGCCGCACATCGGATCGAGCAGCGGCGTACCCGGTACCCAACCAGAGCGCATGACGATCGCCGCCGCGAGGTTTTCTTTGATCGGCGCCATACCGGTACCATCGCGGTAGCCGCGCAGATGCAACCCTTCCCCGCTCAGATCCAGGGAGATATGCGCCGTCTCTTTGTTCAGCCAGACGTTGATCCGCAGATCGGGCGACTCACGATCGACATTCGGGCGCGGCAGGTTTTTACGCGTGAAGCTGTCGACGATGGCGTCTTTGACTTTTAATGCGCCATACTGGCTGTTGCGGATCTCGTCATTGAGGCCGCTAAAATGTACCGCGAAGGTGGCGCCAGGGTTAAACATCTCCGTCCACGGAATGGCCTGTACGCCGAGGTACAGATCCAGATCGCTGTATACGCGACACTCGCCCAGCGGCAGCATGATGCGCGAAGCCAGCCGGCTCCACATCAGGCTTTGATACAGCAGGCGCGTATCCCCCTGAAAATGGACCCCGCCCTGGACGACCTGGCAGTCCGTCGCGCCAAGTCCTTCCAGTTCAGTTTTTAACAGCTCTTCCAGCCCACGAGCCGTACTGGCAAACAGAGAATTCATATCGTCACTTTTACTTAAAGAAAATTGGTGCGCATTATAGCCAATATGTGCCCTATGTCATAAAGTTATAGGCTTATTTTTGGAACCCGGAGGCAGCGTATGGTAACGCTCTCGCGACTTTTTATTCATCCCGTTAAATCCATGCGCGGCATGGGCCTGACCCACGCCTTTGCTGATATCAGCGGCCTGGCCTTCGATCGCCTGTTTATGGTCACCGAAACCGACGGGACCTTTATTACCGCCCGCCAGTTTCCGCAAATGGTAAAATTTATTCCGGCGCCGCTGCATGATGGCCTTCACCTGACCGCGCCGGACGGCAGCAGCGCCGTGGTGCGTTTTAGCGATTTCGCCCTGCAGGCCGAGCCCACCGAAGTCTGGGGCAACCATTTCACCGCCCTTATCGCACCCGCCGCCGTTAACCAGTGGCTCAGCGGCTTTTTCAAGCGCGATGTCCAGCTGCGCTGGCTGGGGCCGCAGTTAACCCGCCGGGTGAAGCGCCACGATGCGGTACCGCTCTCCTTCGCCGACGGCTACCCGTACCTGCTGGCTAACGAGGCCTCGCTGCGCGATCTGCAGCAACGCTGCCCGGCCAGCGTAAGCATAGAACAGTTTCGTCCTAACCTCGTGGTCACCGGCGCGGCCGCCTGGGATGAAGATAGCTGGAAAGTGATCCGCGTCGGCGAAGTGGTGTTTGACGTCGCTAAGCCATGCAGCCGCTGCATTTTTACCACCGTCAGTCCAGAGCGCGGGCAGAAGCATCCCACCGGGGAGCCGCTGGAAACCTTAAAGCGTTTTCGTACTGCGCTGGACAATGGCGATGTCGATTTTGGCCAGAACCTGATTGCCCGCAACAGCGGGGTGATCCGGGTGGGTGATGAAGTCGAAATCCTCGCCCGCGGCCCGGCGAAAGCCTACGGCGCCGGCGAGAGCGACGATACTCCGGCCCCGGAAGCGCAGCAGCAAGCTACGGTTGCCATCGAATGGCAGGGTCAACAGTTTAGCGGGAATAACCAGCAGGTGCTGCTGGAGCAACTGGAGCAACAGGGCATTCGCGTACCCTATTCGTGTCGGGCAGGGATCTGCGGCAGCTGCCGCATTCGGCTGGAAGAGGGCGAAGTCAGCGCGTTAAAGAAAAATGCGGTCGCCGGGGACGGCACCATTCTCGCCTGCAGCTGCGTACCGAAAACGGCGCTGCGCCTGGCGCCTTAAACCGCCTGTCCCAGGCTGTAGCTGACCGCGCTCTGCGCCGGCTGCAGCCTGTCGTTCATGATTTTAATAACGTCGCCTAACTGCATCACGCGCCCGGCAAGGGTGAGACCCGGCTGGGCCAGCAGACAAAGCGCGGCGTTATCTCCCGGCTCCACCACCAGCAAATTCACCTGCTCCCCGGTATCGCTCAGCCAGACGCAGGCGGCGTCGCCGCCGCTCGGCTGCCACTGGTGGGGATGAGCGATAAAGTGCCAGCTTTTCGGCATCTGCGGTTTGAGAAAACGGATCGCGGTTAACGCATTGAGGACTAATTCCGCTCGCTGTTCTTTCGACAGTTCGAGATCGCGACATTTTTCTTCAAAGGAGAAATAGAGCGCGGCGTCATCGACGCAGAATCCCGACGGCGCAAAGGCATCCGGGGTCAGCATTCGCCGGGCGAAGCGCGAGCGAAATAACATGCCATTGGCCAAATCGAGCATCATGCGGTCATGCTCTTCATCGTAATACCAACGCCAGTTATCGTCAGGTTTAATGCGCATTTTTCCCCCTGTCCCCTTTCATACGCCTCTGCAAAGTTGTTGCGACTTGCCGCAGAATATTTTCTAAAATTAAGAAAAGTCTAAAATGTTTAAATAAGCAACAGTGAGGGAATATAAAACAACCAGGGCCGGAAATAAAGCCCTGGGTGGGTTTCAGCGGAGGAAAAGATTAGATGTGGGTAACAATTTCTTTAATCAGCGGCGGACCTTTAAAAATAAATCCGGAATAGATCTGCACCAACGATGCTCCGGCGGCTATCTTTTCTCGCGCAGCAATCACCGAATCAATACCGCCCACGCCGATGATAGGCAAACGACCATTCAGCTCAGCGGAGAGCATACGGATAATTTCAGTGCTCTTTAATTGTAATGGACGACCGCTAAGCCCACCGGTCTCATCACAATGTTTCATTCCCTGAACCAGAGAACGATCGAGGGTGGTATTGGTTGCAATTACCCCATCAATATTATGACGCACGAGGCTATCGGCAACCTGGATCAATTCCTCTGGTAAAAGATCCGGCGCGATCTTCACGGCGACCGGAACATATTTCTGATGCTTTTGCTGCAGCTCAAGCTGCTTATTTTTAATACCGGAGAGTAAATCATCGAGCGCTTCACCGTATTGCAGCGTACGCAGCCCCGGGGTATTCGGTGAGGAGATATTAATGGCGATATACCCGGCGTAAGGATAGACTTTTTCCATACAAATCAGGTAATCATCTTTACCGTGCTCCACCGGCGTATCTTTATTTTTGCCGATATTGATGCCCAGCACGCCGTCAAAATGCGCCTTTTTCACGTTCTCAACCAGGTTATCAACGCCATGGTTATTAAAGCCCATGCGGTTGATCAACCCCTCGGCATCCACCAGACGGAAGATCCTCGGTTTATCGTTGCCCGGCTGCGGACGCGGGGTGACGGTGCCGATCTCAATCGAACCAAAACCCATCGCGCCCAGCGCGTCAATGCATTCCCCATTTTTATCCAGCCCGGCCGCCAGACCCAGCGGATTTTTAAAGGTCAGCCCCATGCAGGTAACGGGCCTGGCCGGTACCTTCTGGCGAACCAGCATTTCCAGCGGCGTCCCGGTGACACGGCGTAATTGTTGAAAGGTAACTTCATGAGCGCGCTCAGGATCGAGCTGAAAAAGGGCTTTACGAACGAAGGGGTAGTACATGAACTCTCCTGGATTCCCGGTGTGCAAACCGGGGGCGTATTATGTGCGATCCGCAGCTGAAAGGGAATTGACCTGCGACAAAAAATCACCCATCAGCGCAAACGATTACCTCTCCCCGCGCCGTTATGCGCTTTTCGGCTATCTAACGGTGGATAAATCATTTAGGGAAATAATGGTGCTCTGTCACACTCACTGCAAATGTTATCAATTATAGATAAATGCAAACATTTAGTTATAAGGAGAGAGAGATGCGCGTCATTACGCTTGCGGGCAGCCCGCGTTACCCTTCCCGTTCCAGCGCCCTGCTGGAATATGCCAGAGAGACGCTCACCGCCGCCGATATCGAAGTCTGCCACTGGCATCTGCAGAACTTTGCCCCGGAAGACCTCCTGTACGCTCGCTTTGACAACCCGGCGCTACAAACGCTCAATGAGCAACTGGCCGGGGCCGACGGTCTGATTATCGCCACGCCGGTGTATAAAGCCTCGTTTTCCGGCGCCCTGAAAACCCTGCTCGATCTGCTTCCTGAGCGCGCGCTGGAGGGCAAAATCGTGCTACCGCTGGCCACTGGCGGCACCATCGCCCACATGCTGGCGGTGGACTACGCTCTGAAACCCGTCCTGAATGCCCTGAAGGCCCAGGAGATCCTCCATGGCGTCTTCGCCGATGACAGCCAGGTCACGGATTACCAGCATAAGCCGCAGTTCACCCCTAACCTGCAGCGGCGCCTGGATGAGTCCCTGGAGACCTTCTGGCAGGCGCTGCATCGTCCCAGCAGCCGCGCCCCGTCGTTAACGTCTCTGCGTGGGGTGGAACATGTTTAATCCTCTCCGCGCGCTGACCCTCGGCGGACTGCTGTTGTTCTCCGCGCTGGGCCACGCCGCCCCGGCGGCGCCCGATGCCCTGCGCATTGGTTATCAGAAAGGCAGCGTCAGCATGGTGCTGGCGAAGAGCCATCAGCTGCTGGAGCAGCGCTATCCGGGCACCCATATCTCGTGGATTGAATTCCCGGCCGGTCCGCAGATGCTGGAGGCGCTGAACGTCGGCAGCATTGACATCGGCAGTACTGGCGACATTCCGCCTATCTTTGCTCAGGCGGCGGGCGCCGATCTGGTCTATATCGGTTCGGAGCCGCCCAAGCCGAAAGCGGAAGTCATCCTGGTGGCGCAAGGCAGTCCTATTCACAACGTTGCCGAATTAAAAGGGAAAAAGGTCGCTTTCCAGAAAGGTTCCAGCTCCCACAATCTGCTGCTGCGCGCCCTGCAGCTGGCGGGCCTGAAATTTAGCGATATTCAGCCGGTTTACCTTGCCCCCGCCGATGCGCGCGCCGCCTTCCAGCAGGGTAATGTCGACGCCTGGGCCATCTGGGATCCGTACTACTCCGCCGCGCTGCTGCAGGGCGGCGCCCGGGTACTCACTGACGGAACCGATCTGAAACAGACGGGATCGTTCTATCTTGCTTCCCGCCCCTACGCTGAACGCAATGGCGCTTTCATTGAAGGCGTACTCGATACCTTTACTCAGGCCGATGCCCTGACCCATAGCCAGCGCGCGCAAAGCATTACGCTGCTGGCGAAAACGATGGGATTACCGGAAGCGGTGATCGCCAGCTATCTGGACCATCGTCCCCCCACCTCAGTAACCCCGGTGAGTGCCGAAACCGCCGCTCGCCAGCAGCAGACGGCCGACCTGTTCTATGAGAACAAGCTGGTGCCGAAAAAAGTTGATATCCGGGCCCGTATCTGGCAGCCCGCCGCCGCACAAGGAGCGAAATCATGAGTCTGAATATGTTCTGGTTTTTACCGACCCATGGTGATGGTCGTTATCTGGGCACCGAAGAGGGCGCCCGTCCGGTCGATTACGGCTATCTGCAGCAAATCGCGCAGACGGCGGATCGGCTGGGGTTCACCGGCGTGCTGATCCCGACCGGACGCTCATGTGAAGATGCCTGGCTGGTTGCGGCCTCGATGATCCCGGTGACGCAGCGGCTGAAATTTCTTGTCGCCCTCAGGCCTAGCGTGGTGTCGCCGACGGTAGCCGCCCGCCAGGCGGCGACCCTGGACCGACTGTCAAACGGCCGGGCGCTGTTCAATCTGGTCACCGGCAGCGATCCCGCCGAGCTGGCCGGCGACGGCGTCTTCCTCGACCACACCGAGCGCTATGAGGCCTCAGCTGAATTTACCCACATCTGGCGCAAGCTGATGGAGGGAGAAACCGTCACCTTTAACGGCAAGCATCAGCGCGTTCGCGACGCTAAGCTGCTGTTCCCGCCGCTCCAGCAGCCCCGTCCACCGCTCTATTTCGGCGGATCGTCTGACGTCGCGCAGGATCTGGCCGCCGAGCAGGTCGATCTCTATCTCACCTGGGGTGAACCGCCGAAGCAGGTGGCAGAGAAGATTGCTCAGGTCCGGGAGAAAGCGGCCCGGCATGGGCGCCGGGTGCGTTTTGGCATCCGTCTGCACGTGATCGTGCGGGAAACCAACGAGGAAGCCTGGCAGGCGGCGGACAGCCTTATCTCCCACCTTGATGATGAAACGATCGCCCGCGCCCAGGCGGCCTTCGCCAGAACCGACTCCGTCGGTCAAAAGCGAATGGCGGCGCTGCACAACGGTCGACGCGATCAGCTCGAGATCAGCCCCAACCTGTGGGCCGGCGTCGGCTTAGCGCGCGGCGGCGCCGGTACTGCGCTGGTGGGCGATGCCGCCACCGTTGCCGAACGAATCAATGAATACGCTGCGCTGGGTATTGATAGCTTTATCTTCTCCGGCTATCCGCATCTGGAAGAGGCGTATCGGGTCGGCGAGCTGTTGTTCCCCCTGCTCGACGTCGCCGTGCCGTCTATCCCGCAGCCGCAAAACCTGCGCCTGCAGGGGGAAGCGGTCGCCAACGAGTTTATCCCGCGTAAAGTGGCGCAAAGCTGAGGAGACACTGATGGCAAAATCAACCCATCCCCTGTTGTTACGCCTCGCCCCCTGGCTGCTGCCGGTGGGGACGGTCATTATCTGGCAGCTGGCCTCGTCCGTCGGCTGGCTGTCGACGCGGGTGCTTCCCTCGCCGGAGGGGGTATTGAAAGCGTTCTGGACGCTCTCGGCCAGCGGTGAGCTGTGGCAGCATCTGGCCATCAGCTCGTGGCGGGCGCTGGTCGGCTTCGCCATCGGCGGCTCCATCGGGCTGGTGCTCGGCCTGATCAGCGGCCTGTCACGCTGGGGCGAGCGTCTGCTGGACACCTCGATCCAGATGCTGCGCAATGTCCCGCATCTGGCGCTGATCCCGCTGGTAATTCTGTGGTTCGGCATCGACGAGACCGCCAAGATCTTCCTTGTGTCGCTGGGCACCCTGTTCCCGATCTATATCAACACATGGCATGGGATCCGTAATATCGACCGTGGGCTGGTAGAGATGGCGCGCAGCTATGGTTTATCCGGCTTCGCGCTGTTCCGTCACGTGATTTTACCCGGCGCCCTGCCCTCAATTATGGTCGGCGTGCGTTTCGCTCTTGGCCTGATGTGGCTGACGCTTATTGTCGCTGAAACCATCTCGGCGAATGCCGGTATCGGTTATCTGGCGATGAATGCGCGTGAATTTCTACAAACCGACGTGGTGGTGGTCGCCATCATTCTTTACGCCATCCTTGGCAAACTGGCCGATGTCTGCGCCCAGCTGCTGGAACGGCTCTGGCTGCGCTGGAACCCGGCGTATCATCTTCAGGAGGCTAACGCATGAACACTGCCCGTCTGACCCCAGGTATCCCGCTGCTGCTGAACGGGGTGACGAAACGCTATGGCGATAACACTATTCTTAACGAGCTGGATCTGCATATTCCCAGCGGCCAGTTTGTGGCGGTGGTGGGCCGCAGCGGCGGCGGCAAGAGTACCCTGCTGCGCCTGCTGGCGGGTCTGGAAAAACCGAACGCTGGAGAGCTGCTGGCGGGCGCGACACCCCTGGCGGCGATCCAGGACGACACCCGGATGATGTTTCAGGATGCGCGCCTGCTGCCGTGGAAAACGGTGATTGATAACGTCGGGCTGGGGTTAAAAGGCGCCTGGCGCGACGCCGCCCTACAGGCATTGGCCAGCGTCGGACTCGAGAGCCGTGCGCAGGAGTGGCCGGCGGCGCTGTCAGGTGGGCAAAAGCAGCGCGTTGCGCTGGCCCGCGCGCTGATCCATCGCCCGCGCCTGCTGCTGCTGGACGAGCCGCTGGGAGCGCTGGACGCCCTCACCCGTCTGGAGATGCAGGAGCTGATCGTCTCCCTGTGGCAGGAGCATGGTTTTACGGTCCTGCTGGTGACGCACGACGTCAGTGAAGCGGTGGCCATGGCCGACCGGGTGCTGTTAATTGAAGAGAAGAAAATTGGCCTCGATTTGAACGTGGATATTCCGCGACCGCGGCGCACCGGGTCGGCGAAGCTGGCCGAGCTGGAGGCAGAGGTGCTGGATCGGGTGATGAAACGCGGCAAGAGCGAGAGCGCACCGCGTTTGTTTAGTCATGGCTAACTAACGTCCCCGGCCCGCGCTTCGCTCGGCCGGGCTACCAAATCGCACAGCGCTGTAGCCCCGGTAAGCGAGAGCGCAACCGGGGATTTTGCCACCGTTACGCCAGCGCCTTACTGATTTTCTCGAACAGATCGCCGGAGAGATTCTCCAGCCCCTTTAACTGCTCCAGCGCAGCGCGCATCAGCGCCTGTCGCTTCTCATCATAACGCTTCAGACGAATCAACGGCTCAATAAGACGCGACGCCACCTGCGGGTTGCGCTGGTTAAGTTCGGTCAGCATCTCCACCAGGAACTGGTAGCCGCTGCCGTCTTCAGCATGGAACGCCGCCGGGTTGCTGCTGGCGAAAGCGCCGATTAACGACCGCACACGGTTCGGGTTGCTCATGCTGAATGAACGGTGATTCAGCAGACCACGCACTGTTTCCACCACATTGGCCGCCGGGCTGGTGGACTGCAGGATAAACCACTTATCCATCACCAGACCGTCCTGATGCCATTTATCGTCATACTCCTGCATCAGCGCATCGCGGCTCGGCAGCTCGGCGGCAACCGCTGCCGACAGCGCAGCCAGCGCGTCGGTCATGTTATCCGCCTGGTGATACTGCGCCGACACCAGTTTATCGCCCAGCGTTGGCTCCGCAAACGCCAGATAGCGCAGGCAGGTATTGCGCAGGGCACGCTTACCAATATCGGCGTGCTCCACCCGGTAGCTGTCGAGTTTATTGGCGTGATAAACCGCGAGGAATTCGTCCGCCAGTTCGTTCGCCAGAGTGCGGGTGAGCGCTTCGCGCACGGTGGCGATGGCGATCGGATCGATAATGGCGAACATCTCGGCGATTTCGTTGGCCGACGGCAGGGTTAAGATCTCGGCGGCCAGCGCCGGGTCAATCTTCTCGTCCAGCAGGATGGCGCGGAAGGCGTCCGCCACGTGTACCGGCAGCGACAGCGGCTGTCCCTGCTGATGACGGTTGACGTTCAGCTTGATGTAGGTCGCCAGCAGGCTCTGCGCCGCATCCCAGCGCGAGAAATCATTCCGCGCATGGCGCATCAGGAAGGTGAGCTGCTGATCGCTCCACTTATATTCCAGTTTCACTGGTGCTGAAAATTCGCACAGCAGCGCCGGCACCGGCTGGAAATAGACGTTATCGAAGACGAAAGTCTGCTCGGCCTGAGTTACATTGAGCACGGGGTGCAGCGGATGGCCGCCCTTCTGCAGGGGGATCACCTTGCCTTCGTTATCGTACAGCTCAATGGCAAACGGGATATGCAACGGCTGTTTCTCGGCCTGCTCGGCGGTCGGCGGCGTACGCTGGCTGATGGTCAGCGTGTACTGCTCGGTTTCCGGATTGTAGTCGTCATGCACGGTGACGATTGGCGTACCGGACTGGCTGTACCAGCGGCGGAAGTGTGACAGATCGACGTTAGAGGCATCCTCCATCGCCTGGACGAAATCATCGCAGGTCGCGGCGCTGCCGTCATGGCGTTCAAAGTACAGCTGCATCCCTTTCTGGAAGTTTTCTTCACCCAGCAGGGTGTGCAGCATGCGGATCACTTCGGCACCCTTTTCATAAACCGTCAGGGTGTAGAAGTTGTTCATTTCGATAACCATATCCGGGCGGATCGGGTGCGCCATCGGGCTGGCGTCTTCGGCAAACTGCAGCCCGCGCATGGTGCGCACATTGTTGATGCGGTTAACCGCCCGTGAGCCGAGGTCGGAGCTGAACTCCTGATCGCGGAACACGGTCAGCCCTTCTTTCAGGCTGAGCTGGAACCAGTCGCGGCAGGTGACGCGGTTGCCGGTCCAGTTATGGAAATACTCATGACCAATCACCCGCTCGATATCAAGATAGTCTTTATCGGTGGCGGTATCGGTACGGGCCAGGACATATTTGGAGTTAAAGACGTTGAGTCCTTTGTTCTCCATCGCGCCCATATTAAAGAAGTCGACGGCGACAATCATATAGATGTCGAGGTCGTACTCGAGCCCAAAGCGCTCCTCATCCCATTTCATGGAATTTTTCAGCGAGGTCATTGCCCACGGCGCGCGGTCGAGATTGCCGCGATCGACGTACAGCTCCAGCGCCACTTCACGACCGGAGCGAGTGGTAAAGGTGTCACGCAGGACGTCAAAATCACCGGCCACCAGCGCAAACAGGTAGCACGGTTTCGGGAACGGATCCTGCCACTGTACCCAGTGACGGCCATTCTCCAGCTCTCCCTGCGCCATGCGGTTGCCGTTGGAGAGCAGGAACGGGTATTTCGCTTTGTCGGCGATGATTTTGGTGGTAAACCGCGCCAGCACGTCCGGGCGGTCCAGGTACCAGGTAATATGGCGGAAACCTTCCGCTTCGCACTGAGTACACAGCGCTTCGCCTGACTGATACAGGCCTTCCAGCGCGGTGTTCGCCGCCGGGCTGATCTCATTGACGATGGTCAGGGTGAAATGCTCCGGCAGACCGCCGATCACCAGCTGATTGTTTTCTTCTTTATAGTCACTCCACGGCTGGCCGTTCACTTGCAGCGCGATCAGGGTCAGATCTTCGCCGTCGAGGCGCAATGGCACATCAGACGCAGCCGCGTGGCGGGAGACCTTGCTCTCGGCCGTAACGACGGTTTTTGCGGCATCCAGGTCAAAGGTCAAATCGATATCGCTAATCAGATACTCCGGCGCACGATAGTCGTGGCGGTATTTGGCTTGGGGCTGTTGTGTCATAAAAAACCTTTCGCATCTTGGGTAAAGTGTCGTCCCAGTCTATTCCCGTTGTGTCAATCGCGCTATGCAGAATCTTCATCTTTTCAATGTGAAACACGAAAACCGCTACATTTTGTTAACACGCGCGGCACGAAATGCCCTCGACCCGACGCAAAGCTTGTGGTGTGATCCATGTTCAATATATTAAACTAGGCCTCGCAAATGACCGTCAGCGTCGCCATCGCTCGCCATCGCGGGACAGAGCCGGGTAATAAAGGTATACTCCGCCTCCTTTTTCGCGTTGGTTTGGATGGAACGCTCCAGTGAGAGGATGCTACTGCGCACCATGACACAATTCACTTCTCCTGTACTGCACTCGCTGCTTGATACGGATGCCTACAAGCTGCACATGCAGCAGGCTGTCTTCCACCGCTACGGCGATGTGCATGTGGCGGCGGAGTTTCGCTGCCGCGGAGACGACCTTCTCGGCATTTATGCCGACGCGATCCGCGAGCAGGTGGAGTCCATGCGCGACCTGAGACTGCGGGATGATGAATATCACTGGTTGTCCACCCTTCCCTTTTTCCGCCAGGATTATCTCGACTGGCTGCGCGATTTTCGCTATGACCCGCGCCAGGTCACGGTCAGCAATGACAACGGCAAGCTGAACATTCGCCTTACCGGCCCGTGGCGTGAAGCCATCATGTGGGAAGTCCCGCTGCTGGCGGTGATAAGCGAGCTGGTCCATCGCTATCGTTCACCAGAAATGGGCGTCGATCAGGCGCTGAACACGCTGGAACATAAGCTAGGCGACTTCGCCAGCATGACCGCTGGCCTCGATATGCGCGCCTTCCGCCTGATGGACTTCGGCACCCGCCGTCGTTTTTCACGCGAAGTGCAAGAGGCCATTGTGCAACGTCTGCAGCAGGAGCCGTGGTTTGTCGGCACCAGCAATTACGATCTGGCTCGTCGTTTACATTTAACCCCGATGGGCACCCAGGCGCACGAATGGTTCCAGGCCCACCAGCAGATCAGCCCGAACCTCGCCAGCAGCCAGCGGGCGGCCCTTGCCGCCTGGCTGGAAGAGTATCCCGACCAGCTGGGCATCGCGCTGACCGACTGCATCACCATGGATGCGTTCCTGCGCGATTTTGGTCCGGAATTCGCTACCCGCTATCAGGGTTTGCGCCATGACTCCGGCGACCCGGTGGAATGGGGTGAAAAAGCCATCGCCCATTATCAGAAGCTGGGCATCGATCCGCTGAGCAAAGTGCTGGTCTTCTCCGATAATCTCGATCTCGCCAAAGCGGTCGATTTGTATCGCCACTTCGCCTCGCGGGTGAAATTGAGCTTTGGTATCGGCACCCGTTTAACCTGCGATCTGCCGCAGGTTAAACCGCTCAATATCGTGATTAAGCTGGTGGAATGTAACGGCAAACCGGTGGCGAAACTCTCCGACAGCCCGGGGAAAACCATCTGCCACGATAAGGCCTTCGTCCGCGCCCTGCGCGAGGCGTTCGACCTGCCGCCGATTAAAAAGGCGAGCTAAAAAACATGGCCCGACGGCATTCTGCTATCGGGCCAATCAATATCACTCCTGCGGCAGACGGGTTCTGACGACCTCGGCAAAATACTCCGCGCCAGTTAGCAATATCTCATCATTAAAGTCGTAGCAGGCATTATGCAACGGTGTATTGCCCTGAGCATCTGAACTATCGCCGTTGCCTAAAAAGATGAAACAGCCGGGGATTTTTTGCAGAAAAGCGCCAAAATCCTCCGAAATCATCATCTGTGCGACGTTGCCGTCCACCTTCTCAGCCCCTACCACGTTAATCGCAGCGGTGACCGCCACATCAACGCATTGCGGCCAGTTCACCGTTGGCGCAAATTCATGGGTATAGCTGAACTGGCACGTCGCACCGTGCATCGCGCAAATCGCTTCGCTAATGGTACGCATTCGTTCTTCGAGCAGCATCTGCACCTCCGGTGCAAAGCTGCGCGTATCCCCTTTGATTTCGACGTGCGTCGGAATCGCATTGCGGATGCCATCGGTGTGCAGTTCAGTACAGGAAATCACCGCTGGCACGTTCGGATCAACATTTCGCGAAACAATTGTCTGCAAAGCCAGGGTGATTTCCGCCGCAATGACCAGCGGATCTTTCGCCATATGCGGCCGCGCCGCATGCGCTCCCTGCCCTTTAATACGAATAATAAAGTTATCTTCACTGGCCATAATGCCACCGACTCGCGTGGCGATAGTCCCGGCTTTCATACCCGGCATATTATGCAGACCGTAGATTTCCTCTATGCCAAAGCGTTCAATAACGCCATCGTCCATCATCGCTCTGGCGCCATAGCCAGGTTCCTCAGCAGGCTGAAAAACAAAGCAGACCGTGCCGTTAAAATTCTGCCGCTGCAATAGCAACTGCGCCGCGCCCAGCGCAATGCAGGTATGACCATCATGTCCGCAGCCGTGCATCCGCTCGGCGGTCATGGAGCGGTAAGACCAGTCTCCCTGTTCGGTCAATTGAATGGCATCGATATCGGCACGAATAGCAATAACGCCCTTCCCGTCGCCGCATTTCAATCTCCCCACCACCCCGGTTTTGCCAATATCGCGGTGCACCTCAATGCCCATAGCCTCGAGCTTTTCGGCAATAAACCGTGAAGTATTCTGCTCCTCGAAGGCGCTTTCCGGATGGGCATGCAAATAGTGACGCCAGGCGATAAGCTGCTGCTTTAGCTGTTGCTGATTCATTCTCTGCTCCTGTAAACATTAGTCCATACGCTGGGCGCGCTGTAAAACCACCTGCAGCAGCACATTGGCGCCAGCAATCAGATCTTTGGCTGCGCTATGTTCTTTGACGTTATGGCTAATGCCATCGACGCAGGGGACAAAAATCATCCCGGCGGGACATACCGACGCCATAAATTGTGCATCGTGTCCGGCGCCGCTTGGCAAACGTCGGTAACTGAGCGCCTGACGCTCCGCCTCGGCTTCCACCGCATTGACGATCTCATCGGCAAAAATGACCGGATTAAAGCGCACCAGTGAGCGGCTGGTTATCTCCACGCCCTCTTCCTGCGACGTTTTCGCGACAAATTCGGCCAATTGCTGCTCCGCCAGACATAAGATCGCATTATCGGTATTGCGGAGATCCACTGACATGACGACATGGTTGGGAATGACGTTGATTAGATTAGGCTTCACGCTGAAATGTCCAACGGTAGCTACCTGATTACCACCAAAGCTTAGCGCCAGCTCACGGGCAAAAACAGCGATTTTCGCAGCCGCCAGCCCGGCATCACGTCTCATGGACATTGGGGTAGTACCCGCATGATTCGATACGCCTCTCAGGGTAAATTCCTGCCACGAAATACCCTGCACGCCGGTAACCACGCCAATATCAATCTGCTCTTTATCAAGAATTGGTCCCTGTTCGATATGCAGCTCAACGTAGCTATCTACCGCCATATCTCCCGGCTGACGTTCGCCTTTATAACCAATGTTACGCAGCGCTTCATCGAGCGTGATACCGTCGAGATCTTTTGCCGCGAGCGCCTGCGCCAACGGATACTCGCCGGCAAACACCACGCTGCCCATCATATCGGGCTGAAATCGCACCCCCTCCTCGTTAGTAAAGAAGGTTACCGCCAACGGTCGTCGTGTGCGGATCCCGGCATCCTTGAGGGTGGCAATCACCTCAAGGCCGGCCATAACGCCGTAGTTGCCATCGTATAACCCACCTGTGGCGACGGTATCGATATGTGCCCCCATCATCACCATCGGCAAAGTCTCCTCGCCGTGATAAACGCCGGTGACATTGCCGATAGCATCAATTGACACGCTCAGGCCCAGCGCCTTCATGCGGGCTACAACAAAGTCCCTGCCGGCTTTATCTTCGGCAGTCGCTGCCAGGCGGCATACGCCGCCGCCTGGCAGCGCACCATGTTCGCCAAGTGCATACAGGGAATCGATAAGCCGTTGGCCGTTAATCTGCAGATAATGACTCATAAAACATCTCGCTAATAATGGTGGTTATTGGAACATGCCGTAAAAAATGGCAGATACGGTGATAAGCCCAATCAGGGTGACGAAAACGTTGCTCGCTTTACCGCGCCAAGGGGCAAGCACCGGTAATTTATGAATGGCGTACATAGGCAACAGCAGCAGAATTGCCGCCCCGGTGGGACCGCTGATGCATTCGATAATACCGAGGATACTGGGGTTCTTGTACGCGGAGAACCAGCAGGTAAGCACCATAAACACCAGGATGACCGCGTCGACGAGGCGAATACCAGGTTTTTTACCGCGTGCCGCGGCGGCCTCCAGAATCAGGTCGCGCAGCGATTCATAGGCGCCGATGTAGTGGCCAAGAAATGATTTAGTAATAGCGACAAAGGCGATAATCGGCGATAGCCAGGCAATAATCGGTGTATCGTACTGATTGGCCAGATAGGACAAAATCGACAGATTCTGGGCTTTGGCTTCCGCCAGTTGCTGCGGCGACAGGCTTAACACGCAGCTGAGAACAAAAAACAGCACCACCACCGTCATGAGCAGGATACCGTAGCGCTGGATCTGCGCACATTTACCCTCAGCGAGCGCCAGACCGTAACGCTGCTTCTGGCGCACCACCATCGGCGAAATGATGGGATAGTGGTTAAACGACATCACCAGTACCGGGAAGGTCATCCAGAGGGATAACATGATCCCCTGCCCATCGCCCGTGGCGCTGAAGTTTACGGTTTGCAAAATTGCGCCGTTCCAGTGCGGAATCAGAAAAAGTGCCATAAAAATAAGCGAGATGATGAAGGGATAAACCAGGGTGCTCATCACCCGCATTATCACACGCTGTCCGAAACGGACGATAAACATCAGCCCGAGGATCAGAACGATGGCCACCAGCGACCGGGGAGGCTCGGCCATTGCCAACTGGTGGGTGATAAAGCTCTGCGCGGTGTTGGTGATAGCCACCGCATACATAATCAGGATGGTATAGACGGCGAAGAAATAGATGACGGTAAATACTTTTCCCGCCAGCGCGCCAAAATGCTCGCCAATAACATCGGTAATACTGCTTTCCGGCGTATTGGAAGAGTAAATGAATCTCGCCAGACCGCGGTGAGCCAGATAAGTAATAGGAAAAGCGAGGACAAAAACAATCAGCAGCGGCCAGAAGCCGCCAATTCCGGCATTAATCGGCAGAAACAGCACCCCAGCGCCAATGGCGGTACCGAACAGGCCAAGGACCCAAACGGTATCTTCGCTATGCCACTTTGCGGGATCGGAATATCCTTTATTGATAATTATATTTTCAGTATTCATCGGTCAGGTTCTCTCTATGCATGACGCGAAAGCGCGTATGTTTTCGTTATGAGTCAGAACGCTTGTCATACCGAGGGCTTGTAGGGTAGGTAAGATGGCCCCCTTGTTATTGTCGATAGCGCTCAACCATTACGGCCAAACCAGACGATGTCTTCATAGACATCGGGTGATGTATCTCCTTCCGTGCTGATTAACAGAACCTGTGCATCGGCATTCAGGCGCAGCGATTCGGCAAGCTCGCGATACGCCGGTTGAGTCATCAGCGCATAAAGCACTCCTGTGCCAATAGCGCCGGATTCCCCGGAGACAAAAGGTTCGTCAGTACCTGGTCGCGGAGCGGCCAACAGGCGCATGCCATTGGCGGCCAGACAATCGTCGGCGGAAATAAAACAGGTGGCATGGTCGCGGAGCATTGGCCAGCTGGTGATGTTAGGTTCACCACAGGCAAGCCCGGCCATCAGAGTTGACATATCCCCGCCGACGCTGTGCGGCAGTCCGTCATTAATGGTTGCCGAGCGATACAGGCAGTTCGCCTTGTGCGGCTCAACGATGATGATGGTGGGAGCCTGCTGCTGCATCTTTTCGATGAAATATCCCATGATGCTACCGGCAAACGACCCGACCCCGGCTTGTAAAAACAGATGCGTCGGCATCGGCGCTCCGCTTTCTGCCAGTTGCTGCCAGATTTCAACAGCGAGGGTCGTATAGCCTTGCATGATCCATGTGGGGATCTGCTTGTAGCCCTGCCAGGCGGTATCCTGGAGTAGAACCCATCCCTGCTCGCGCGCGGTTTTGGCCGCCAGCCGAACTGTGTCGTCGTAGTTCAGTTCAGTAATCGTGCATTCGGCGCCATGCCGGCGAATATTCTGCGCGCGTACCGGCGACGAGCCCTTTGGCATATACACCACCGCACGCAGCCCAAGCTGCTCAGCCGCCCACGCCACGCCACGTCCGTGGTTACCGTCGGTAGCAGTCACAAATACGATGTCCTTGATACGCGCCTTAATCACTGGTGAATTAAGCTCGGCAAAGCTCAACGTATTAATATCTCGCTCAAGCAGAGCGGCGAGATATTTCCCCATCGCATAGGACCCGCCTAGTCCTTTAAACGCATTCAAACCGAATCGCTGCGCTTCATCTTTTATATGGATCGATCCCAGCCCTAGCCGCTGGCTTAAAAATTCCAGCTTACGCAGCGGCGTGACCCGGTAATCAGGAAATTTTTGATGGAATGCCAGCACTTCGTTCCCCACGCTTTCATTCAGCAGACTCAAGTCTGCTCCATGGCCATAGGGCTGCCGCCGGGCGTTAAGTTGATATTTAATTGTGTCCACTATTCAGGCACCTCTATTTTCATATCGTCCTGCGACGATAACGTTATTTGCGACCATTCCGCCTAAACGACGGGTGCACGGATCCGTGCGGCCTGAGACAGGACGGTCGCTTTAAATTGGTTAAGTCAGAATGTGAGAGGCTTTTTGTCGCGATATACCGCTTTCCCACTGCCTGTGATGGTACACTGCGCCCGGCGGTTAATTGGCGCAAAGTTGCCCATCTCGCCGCAATTTTCACTCTGTTTTATCATTCTCACGCAACAACGTTGCATTAGTGAGGTTGATCACAGGCTTGCAGGACGAGATATATGATGAAACTTGACGCATGGGATAAAAAAATTCTTACGCTCTTGCAGCGTAATAATCGCTTGTCGCAACGGGAGATCGCCGATCGGATCTGCCTGTCTCCTTCGGCAGTCAATCGGCGTATCGCTGCACTGGAGGATGCAGGGGTGATTAAAGGCAGTGTTAGCTTAGTGGACGCCAGTAAAGTGGGAAGACCAATCACCATTATGGTGCAGGTGACCATTGAGAATGAACGTCTCGATCTGCTTGAGGAAGATAAACAGCGTTTCGTAACCTGTCCGCAAGTGCAGCAGGTCTACTATGTCACTGGCGACTTCGATTTTCTGCTCGTGATCAACGTCCGTGATATGGCGGAATACGAAGCGCTAACCCGTGAACTCTTTTTTGCCTCGGGAAATATCAAGTCTTTCCAGACCATCGTGTCGATGCAAAATGCGAAGCAGGAAATGACGGTCATTATCGAGTAAGTCGTGTAAAAGTCGAAATGGGGAGCCAAAGAACGCCCCGGAGGTGTATTTATTTCCGAAATCCACCCTTCCCTGTGCGAAATCTACTTGTCTGATGGAAGATGACAGGTAACATAGATATCCCCCCGCTGTAGGGGGAAGAGACTTTTTTATTGGACTACATAGAGAGATTATTATGAGCGTTGTGCCTGTAGCCGACGTACTCCAGGGCCGCGTTGCCGTTGACAGCGAAGTCACGGTCCGCGGATGGGTGCGTACCCGCCGAGATTCTAAAGCTGGCTTTTCATTCCTCGCCGTCTATGACGGTTCCTGCTTTGATCCTGTACAGGCCGTTATTAATAATTCTCTGCCCAATTACAATCAGGAAGTGCTGCGTCTGACCACCGGTTGCTCGGTGATTGTCACCGGTAAAGTCGTGGCTTCCCAGGGCCAGGGTCAAAGCTTTGAGATCCAGGCGACCAGCGTGGAAGTCACCGGCTGGGTGGAAGACCCGGACACCTACCCGATGGCGGCCAAGCGCCACAGCATCGAGTATCTGCGTGAAGTAGCGCACCTGCGTCCGCGCACCAACCTGATTGGCGCGGTAGCTCGCGTGCGTCATACCCTGGCGCAGGCGCTGCACCGATTCTTCGACGAACAGGGCTTCTTCTGGGTTTCCACCCCGCTGATCACCGCTTCCGATACCGAAGGCGCCGGCGAAATGTTCCGCGTGTCGACGCTGGATCTGGAAAACCTGCCGCGTAACGATCAGGGCAAAGTCGACTTCGATAAAGACTTCTTTGGTAAAGAGTCGTTCCTGACCGTATCCGGCCAGCTGAACGGCGAGACCTATGCCTGCGCACTGTCGAAAATCTACACCTTCGGCCCAACCTTCCGCGCCGAAAACTCCAACACCAGCCGCCACCTGGCGGAGTTCTGGATGCTGGAGCCGGAAGTCGCCTTCGCGAGCCTGAACGATGTTGCTGGTCTGGCGGAAGCGATGCTCAAGTACGTCTTCAAGGCGGTACTGGAAGAGCGTGCGGATGACATGCAGTTCTTCGCCGAGCGCGTAGACAAAGACGCTATCGACCGTCTGCAGCGTTTCGTCTCCGCTGATTTTGCTCAGGTGGATTACACCGATGCCGTCACTATCCTGGAAAACTGCGGCAAGCAGTTTGAGAACCCGGTTTACTGGGGCGTGGATCTCTCCTCCGAGCACGAGCGTTATCTGGCTGAAGAACACTTCAAAGCGCCGGTCGTGGTGAAAAACTATCCGAAAGACATTAAGGCCTTCTACATGCGCCTTAACGAAGACGGTAAAACCGTCGCGGCAATGGACGTGCTGGCGCCGGGCATCGGCGAGATCATCGGTGGTTCCCAGCGTGAGGAGCGTCTCGACGTGCTGGACGCGCGTATGGCAGAGATGGGGCTCAACAAAGAAGACTACTGGTGGTATCGCGACCTGCGCCGCTACGGCACCGTACCGCACTCCGGCTTCGGTCTGGGCTTCGAACGTCTGATCGCTTACGTCACCGGCGTGCAGAACGTCCGCGATGTCATTCCGTTCCCGCGTACCCCGCGCAACGCGACATTCTAAATTTTTCTGACATAAACCTGAAAGGCCAGCGCAAGCTGGCCTTTTTTTATGTCAATTACTGTTAGCAAAATTCAACAAACTTAAACATCAAGGCCTGGAAATCACATTTATGTTACGCACTGTTTCGGTGCACACCGGTGATGCAGATCGCACTTTATGTTCATATCAGAGCAAAACCCCTGATAAATTTGCTCATTTTTTAACCATGTGCCGCACGTCTTGCCAAGACAGAGGCTGAATAAAAAGAAGACGAATTCAACACATAAAATGAACGAATTGCCGCTTATCCAAATTAATCATAAATAATTCATATAGATAGATAAGCAATGACGTTTTACCTCATCAGGTGGAACGGAATTTTGATTAAGTTCACAAAGTTCCCCAAAATACACATTTAGTTACATGATTTTTCGTTTTGTTACTCATATGAGATATTCGTAGCATTTTCCGGCTAGCGAAACGTTGTCGCGGATGGAAAGATGCCTTCAGACACCAAACTCTCATCAATGGTTCTGTAAGTTTTTATTGACAGAACTTATTGACGGCAGTGGCACGTGTTCATATAAAAAATATTAATGAGGGTAATAAATAATGATGAAGCGCAATATTCTGGCAGTGGTGATCCCTGCCCTGCTGGTAGCCGGTGCAGCCAACGCTGCAGAAATCTATAACAAAAACGGCAACAAACTGGACTTCTATGGGAAAATGGTCGGCGAGCACGTCTGGACCACCAATGGCGACACCAGCAGCGACGATACCACCTATGCCCGTATCGGCCTGAAAGGCGAAACTCAGATCAACGATCAGCTGACCGGTTACGGCCAGTGGGAATACAACATGGATGCGTCCAATGTTGAAGGTTCCCAGCCGACGAAAACCCGTCTGGCGTTCGCGGGTCTGAAAGCGGGCGAATACGGTTCATTCGACTACGGCCGTAACTACGGCGCGATCTACGACGTCGAAGCAGCAACCGATATGCTGGTTGAATGGGGCGGCGACGGCTGGAACTACACCGACAACTACATGACCGGCCGTACCAACGGCGTGGCAACCTACCGTAACTCTGACTTCTTTGGTCTGGTTGACGGCCTGAGCTTCGCGCTGCAGTACCAGGGTAAAAACGACCACGACCGTGCGGTTCGCAAGCAGAATGGCGACGGCTTCAGCACCGCAGCCACTTACGCGTTCGACAACGGTATCGCACTGTCTGCAGGCTACTCCGGCTCCAACCGTAGCGTCGATCAGAAAGCTGACGGCAATGGCGACAAAGCCGAAGCCTGGGCAACCTCTGCAAAATATGACGCCAACAACGTCTATGCAGCGGTCATGTACTCTCAGACCTACAACATGACTCCGGAAGAAGATAACCACTTCGCGGGCAAAACCCAGAACTTTGAAGCTGTCGTACAGTATCAGTTCGACTTCGGCCTGCGTCCGTCCATCGGTTACGTGCAGACCAAAGGTAAAGACCTGCAGTCACGTGCTGGCTTCTCCGGCGGCGATGCGGATCTGGTTAAATACATCGAAGTGGGTACCTGGTACTACTTCAACAAGAACATGAACGTCTACGCTGCGTATAAATTCAACCAGCTGGACGACAACGATTACACCAAAGCGGCTGGCGTAGCCACCGACGACCAGGCGGCCGTGGGTATCGTTTACCAGTTCTAATCTGCAGTACACCCCTTCGTGATATGCCTTCAAAGCAGGACTTCGGTCCTGCTTTTCTGTATTCGTGAGGCAAAGATCGTATCTTTCGAAAACCTTCTCGCTTTTTGTCGCAAACGGTTGGCAATTCGTTATTCTCCCGTTAACCTGATAGCGGATTTCCCTTCAGTAATCACAATGGAACCTCGTCATGTTTGAGAACATTACCGCCGCCCCAGCCGACCCGATTTTAGGTCTGGCCGATCTGTTTCGTGCCGATGACCGCCCTGAAAAAATTAACCTCGGAATTGGTGTTTACAAGGATGAAACCGGTAAAACACCCGTTCTGACCAGCGTCAAGAAAGCAGAGCAGTACCTGCTGGAAAATGAAACGACTAAAAACTATCTGGGCATCGATGGTATTCCTGAATTTGGTCGCTGCACCCAGGAGCTGCTGTTCGGTAAAGGCAATGCGATTATCGCTGATAAACGCGCCCGCACTGCGCAGACCCCTGGCGGTACTGGCGCTCTGCGTGTCGCGGCTGACTTCCTCGCCAAAAACACCGACGTGAAACGCGTGTGGGTGAGCAACCCAAGCTGGCCGAACCACAAGAGCGTGTTTACCTCTGCCGGGCTGGAAGTGCGCGAATATACCTACTACGACGCCGCTAACCATGCGCTGGACTTTGAGGGTCTGCTGGCCAGCCTGACCGAAGCCCAGGCCGGCGACGTGGTGCTGTTCCACGGCTGCTGCCACAACCCGACCGGAATCGATCCGACGCTCGACCAGTGGCAGCAGCTGGCGCAGCTGTCAGTGGAAAAAGGCTGGCTCCCGCTGTTTGATTTCGCCTACCAGGGCTTCGCCCGCGGTCTGGAAGAAGATGCTGAAGGGCTGCGCGCCTTTGCTGCGCTGCACAAAGAGCTGCTGGTCGCCAGCTCCTACTCGAAAAACTTTGGCCTGTACAACGAGCGCGTCGGCGCCTGCACACTGGTCGCCGCCGATCAGGAGACCGTGGACCGCGCGTTCAGTCAGATGAAATCGGTGATCCGTGCCAACTACTCCAACCCGCCTGCGCATGGCGCCTCCGTGGTCGCCACCATTCTGAGCAACGATGCGCTGCGTGCGATCTGGGAGCAGGAGCTGACCGATATGCGCCAGCGCATCCAGCGTATGCGCCTGCTGTTCGTCAACACCCTGCAGGAGAAAGGCGCGAGCCGCGACTTCAGCTTTATCAGCCAGCAGAACGGCATGTTCTCATTCAGCGGCCTGACTAAAGAGCAGGTGCTGCGCCTGCGTGAAGAGTTCGCCATCTATGCGGTTGCTTCCGGACGTATCAACGTGGCCGGGATGACGCCTGACAATATGGCGCCGCTGTGCGAAGCCATCGTCGCAGTACTGTAAGCGACAGCGTGCTCTAAGCGAGATAAAAGAAAAAGGCCGCGAATGCGGCCTTTTTTATGTGTTCGCGTCATGTCTGTTACCAGACCGGCATCTCATCCTGCAGGAACGGGTTGTTACGACGTTCCTCACCCAGCGTCGACAGCGGACCATGGCCGGGAATAAAGGTCACGTCATCGCCCAGCGGCAACAGCTTATCCTTAATGGCCGCAATCAACTGTCCATGGTCGCCGCGTGGAAAATCGCTGCGCCCCACCCCGCCTTTAAAAATCACGTCTCCGGAAATGAGCAATCGGGAAGCGTCATCAAAGAAGACAACGTGACCCGGCGTATGGCCCGGACAGTGCAGTACCTGCAGCGCCACATTCCCTACATTGACCACATCGCCTTCATTGAGCCAGCGATCCGGACGCAGCGGCTGGCAATCCTCCAGGCCGAACATCCGGCTTTGCGCCGGCAATCCTTCCAGCCAGAACTCATCTTCTTTTTCCGGACCAATAACCGGTACGCCATAATGCTGCGCCAGTTCCGCAGCGGCGCCGACGTGATCGATATGGCCATGCGTCAGCAGGATCTGCATCAGCGTGACGCCCGCCTCCGCCACCACCGCTTTGATACGTTCAGCATCGCCGCCAGGATCGACCAGCGCCGCCAGGCGGGTTTGTTCGCACCAGATGAGAGAACAGTTCTGCGCGAACGCGGTAACCGGAATAATACGATAGTTCATGACGCTCCTTTCGTTACCAGTGCCTTACGGGACCGGTATCAATATGCACAAAGTTACTACGTGGGTAATATCCTACACCACCTGCGCGCATAGATAACGCCGCTTTGCGAATATTGCTTAACGAAATACCTTCAATATGGAAATCCATTGCCTGCCCCTTGGTGTGATAGCTGTGTTTTGCCACACCACGGCTTCGTGCGCGAAGCTCATCATTGGTATCGAGGGAACGATAACCAGAAATAAGCTGGACAGGTTTGTTGGTGCCAAGCAATCCCTGCAACCGATAAAGATGATCGAACAGATTTGGATCGATGGACTTAATTTTATTCGCGCGGTAATCACGGAAAAAATGATTAAGTCTTGCTAATTCATCCTGAATATAGCCTCTGCCATCGAAAAACTCCGCCTTGAGCGATTCACCGGTATGCAGGTTATTCAGCGTCAAAATACGCGGACGGGGGGTCGAGAGGGTGGCAAATGCCGGCGCAGGGAGAATGGCGGCAGCACCCAGCGCAGCACCACCCAACGCCAGCAATCTGCGGCGATTAGCGTCAAATTTGTCCATGATAATCAGGTCTACAGTCAATGAATCGTTATATACTTTTTCCGCATCGCGCGAGGCTAACCGCCAGCTCGCCATCGCTCGCCACAGCCGTGATGCTGTCCGGCAAAGGAGAGCGTTCGCGCTGACCGCGCTACGCATTGAGCGGAATGATATGTATATGCACTTCTGGCGCACGAAAGGCACCTTACCGGGCATTATTGCCAACGTCAAGGCAGCCTCACCCCAGGAAAATCGGGCGCTGCAGAGGAGCAGCGCCCTTTTTTACCCAGTGCTAGGACAACAAAATCCATTGAACTACTTCATTTACCTGATTAATTGTTCAGCTTTCGTCAGAATTTGTGCACTGGATCGCGCGGTGAGATCGTAATTGTAAATATCTGTTCGATATTGTGTACGTCCATCAGCGTCCACAAAAGCCGTTAAGTAATATAAATTCACCGGTATATTTTGCCGAATATTGACATAGCGCGTGTCCCCTTGCTTCAGGGCATCGGAAATACGCGTGTCGTTCCAGCCCGCGTCCTGCAGCAACATATTGGCCAGCTCCGAGGCCTTATTGACGCGTACGCAGCCGGAGCTGAGCGCGCGAACATCTTTCTGGAACAGATTATGGTTCGGCGTATCGTGCAGATAAATAGCATCTGAACTCGGCATATTAAACTTGTAGCGGCCCAGTGAGTTACGCGCTCCAGGCGCCTGCTGAAAACGGAACGGTAAATTATTCTCGGTGATGGTCGACCAGTCGACCCGATAAGGATCGATGGTCTCTTTACTGTTCCAGCCGCGCATCACGGTGTAGCCATGCTGCTCCAGATAGCCTGGATTGTTACGCACCTTCGGCAGGATATCTTTGCGCGCCAGCGTCGGCGGCACGTTCCACGGTGGATTGACCACCACGTTGTTCAGCGCGCTGCTCATCATTGGCGTTTTGCGGTCCGGACGCCCGACGATCACCCGCGAGGCCAGCACCTGGCTGCCATCCTGGTAATAGACCAGCGAGAAAGCGGGAATATTCACCATAATGCCGGTCGACAGTTTGCCCGGTAGCAGGCGTAAACGCTGAATATTCAAGGCCAGCACCCCCGCACGCTGCGCGGAAGAGACGTTGAGCCAGTCGCGGGTGGACTGGCCAATGACGCCATCCGCACCCAGCCCCTGCATGGCCTGAAAGCGCTTAACCCCCTCCACCAGCTGGCGATCGTACACGCCGCGCGCCGCGGGTTTGCTCTTTTTCTTCGCCGACGGGCTCACCACATCGCCGGGCAGAACGATATTGGCGGTATTGTCCAGCATCCCGGTACGCTGGAGGATCTCGCGCAGGGCACCGATATCATTGCTCCATTCGCCGGGGCGCAGCGAGCCGCTACCGGTCATCTGCGGCCACGGGCGAGAATCAGCCACCAGCGCCAACAACGACTGGTGCATGGCCTCATACTGCGGATGATGCGGCGCCAGGCCAGCGATAAACGCCGGCAGGGAGCCATTGTCCAGCGCCAGCTGCCACTGGTTAATCACCGATAGCGGCGGGGTCGCCATCTTGTACGGCGTCGAGCTATATAGCCAGCGGGTCCCCTGGGTGGGGATGCCGCTGATAAAGTGCAAATAGCCCATCATGGCATCCGACAACACCACATCGCGCGCCATGCCGCTGACGGCGGGATCGGTCAGCAGGCTGACCCAGGTGGTAAACTGCGGCTGAAAACCGGCGATGGCGATCTCCGCCAGCTGCTGCTGGAACGCCTGCACCGCCTCGCGGTTCTCCCACATCGGTTTCATATCCCTGGCGGCGTACAGCGACACCAGAGGATTGATAAAGACAGGTTTGTACCCTGCCGGCAACAGCGCCTCGATCTGGGCGCGACTGTTTGCCGCCGCCTCCATCGACAGCGGCTGCTCACCGGCCAGCTTCGCGACCGCCGGCGATTGCCCATCGCTTTGCGTCAGCGCGACGGAAAGCTCTCCAGGCGTAGCGGAGCTATCACCAGGTACGACTTCAGGCTCTGCGGCCTGGACATTGAACAGCGGAGCAAATGCCAGTGCCAGGCTCAGGCTGAGCGCTGACAATGGACGACCATACCGTTTCTTTAGCAACATCCCTTGCCCCCTGTTGTCACACATTGCCGCCCACAAATTAGTGGGCTTTATCACAGTATATAAAGACGGAAAGGCTTTTGCCTTACCTAATGTAAAGAAGCTTAAAGATTATACCACCCAGGCATACCAGGCTGGATAGCAAAAAGGGCAACTTAACGTTGCCCTTTTCAGCGCTTAGCCGCCAGAATGTAGCCGCAGCCTCAGGAGGCGTCGGCCGTTCCCGGCAGTGCTTCCGGTACCGGCGCGGCAAAACCGCGCAGGCCGACAACGTGTACGTGTTCGTGATTATTAAACACTTTACGCACCAGTTTATAGGTCGTGCCTTTTTCCGGGCTGATATTTTCCGGCGCCGCGATAATCAGCTGCATCTCCAGACGTTCGCACAGCTCGAACAACGTGGCGATGGAGCGGGCGTCGAGACGCGCCGCTTCATCGAGGAACAGCAGACGGCAAGGCGAGATATCCTTGCCGCGCAGGCGACGAGACTCATCTTCCCAGCTCTGCACCACCATTACCAGAATCGACATCCCGGTACCGATCGCTTCCCCGGTCGACAGCGCGCCGGACTCCGCGCGCAGCCAGCCGTCGGAGCCGCGGTTAACTTCCACTTCCATCTCCAGATAGTTGCGGTAGTCGAGTAGCTCTTCGCCGATGGTTTGCGGCGTGCGCTGCCCCATGTCGATCTGCGGGTTCAGGCGCTGATACAGCTTGGCCAGCGCTTCCGAGAAGGTCAGGCGATTGCTGTTAAACAGATCCTGATGCTGCTCATGCTGTTCAGACAGGACATCCAGCAGCGTCGAGTGGGTCTCACGCACGTTAACGTTCAGACGCACGCTGTTGACCTGGCCGAACGAGACGCTCTGCAGTCCCTGGTTGAGCATCCGGATACGGTTCTGCTCACGCTGAATGGTTTTGCGAATAATGTTCGCCACGCTGCGGGAACTGATCGCCAGCTTCTGTTCGCGGTTGGTCAGCTCTTCGGTCAGACGACTGAGCTCGATCTCCATCTGCTCGATCGCTTCCACCGGGTCATCGGTACGAATAATATCCTGACGGATACGCTCACGCAGATGCTGATAGACGGCGACGAAGAACTGGATTTTGCGCTCCGGACGTTTCGGATCTTCCGATATACGCAGCACGTCGCGCAGATGTTCGTTATCGGCAACCGCCAGACGCAGCGCACCGAGCGCCTTATCCGACATCGAACGCAGTTCGTCAGCAGAGAGATAGGCCAGCTCGCGGCGATGCAGACGACGTTCGACGCCGTTGTCTTTCACCAGACGCATCACCGCGCACCAGCCCGCCTTGGCGCTGACAACCTGCTCACGCATTTCGCAGTAATCGCGTTCCAGCTTGCGCAGTTTACGGGTCAGGTTGTCCATTTCCGCTTCGCAGAAGGTCAACGCTTTTTCCAGCTGATTGCGACGGGAGCGGTTGTTGCTCAGCTGCGTGTGCAGCTCGTCACGACGCTGACGCGCGCGCTCTTCCGCCCCGGCATCGGCGCGCACGCCGATATCCTGCAGCTCTTTATACAGATCGTTGAGCAGCTCTTTTTTGGTGTCATACGAGCTCTTCAGCGACGCCAGCACCTGGTTGTACTGGTTCAACTGCGCAACGTGGCTACGCATCGCTTCGCGCGCGCGGCTACGCTCAGATTCCGCTTGTTGCAGACGCTGGCGCAGCTTCTCGTTGAGATCGCTGTTGCCACTGAGCATCTCCGCCGAATCGGAGTAGCTGAAGTGGGCCCGGCGCTGCACGACTTCCGCCAGCGCAAAGGCCTGCTGACGCGCATCGCGCTGGGTTTGCTGCGCATAGGCGTAATCTTCTTTCAGCTGCTCAAACTGCTCCGGATCGCTCTGCAATACCGAGACGATCGGCTCCAGCTTCGCCAGTTGATTGCCATGCTGCTGAATAAAGCGCACTGCCTCCTGCGCTTCGTCCAGACGTTCCTGGATCTCGTCCACGCGGTCAGCCAGCGTATCATCCGCCAGCAGGTTCAGGCGCGGCAGCAGGCGGTTGAGCGCCGACACGCCCTCTTTCGCCTGCTCATACTGCACGCGGTTCTGTTGGTTATCGCTCTCATGGGCATTCAGCGCACGCTCCAGCTCGCCGCGGCGGCTGTTAAGCTTGCGGATCTCTTCTTCCGGATCGTCCTCGAAAGCCACCGCCAGATGGCTGCCAATGAAGCGGCTGAAGGCCTGGTGCAAGCGCTGGGTTTTTTGCACGTCGAACGACAGGGTCGCGAAACGCTCGGAGAGACTCTCACGCTCAGCATGCAGTGTTTCGATGCGATTTTCGCGCGCCGCGCGACCAAACAGCGGCAGCGTTGGGAAACGTGAATAACGCCACTGGCGGTCGGCAATCTTCACCACCACCGCTTTTTCCAGCTCGTCAACGCTGAACACGCTGTCGTCGAAGGACTGCGGATCGCCTTCGATCAGATACAGGTCTTCCGGACAATCTTCCAGCCCTTCGAGCTGCTCCGCCACCTGCGACAGATCCGGCACCACGATCGCATGGCGCGATGGGCCATACAGCGCGGAGAAGTACGGCGCATCTTCGAGGCTAACGTCGTCATAAATTTCCGACAACAGGACGCCGCCAAAGCGCTCCGCCAGCGCGTTCAGACGCGGGTCTTCAGAGCCGCCCGGCTGACTGAGTCGCTCGATCTCTTCGTCGATGGCACGCTTGCGGGCGCCGACTTCGTCACGTTCAACGATAGCCTCACGCTCACGCTCCAGCAGCTGCTGCAGGTATTCGGTGACCTCCTGGCCGGACTCAAACTGTTCGCCGCTCTGCTCGCACAGCTGGTTGAGGCTGTTTTGCGCCGCCAGCCAAATCGGCGCCCGGCGCATCAGCGTCTGGGTGCGCGACTGCAGTTGCTCCAGCTCCTGACGCAGGGTCATGCGCTGTTCCTGAGCGTTAGAGACGCTGTCGGCCAGCGACGCGATGCGCGCTTCCAGCTCCTGATGCAGCGTTTCCAGATCGTCGATATCGTAGCGTTTGCCCTGGCGTTTGCAGAACTCAGCCAGCTGACTCTCGGCGTCCTGCTGCTCGCGCAGACGCTGTTCCAGCTCGTTGAGACGGCTGCGCAGCCCCTGCGCCTGCTCGGCCTGATGGCGCTGGTTAACGCCGTCGCGCAGCAATTCGCGCGCCACGTCCCAGGCTTCATTACGCGCCAGCGGGCCGTTAATCGCCGCCACCAGCTGGTACGCCTGTTCGAACTGGCTGTGCGCGGTTTGCGCCACGCTCATTTTCTGTTCCAGCGACAGCATTTTCTCCGTCGCTTCCTGCTCTTTCGCCTGGAAGGTTTCCAGCCACTCGTCGGCGCTCTCTGGCGTCAGATCAGGCAGATGGCACAGCGCCTTCGCGCGCTCCAGCGCCTGCAGCGCCTGGTTATACTGAATGGCGCGGGTCTGCTGGACGTCGAGCGCCTGCTGATAGTCGGCGAGCTGGTTTTTCAGCTCATCCACTTCCAGTTCGGCGGCTTCGGCGCGGGCTTCGTTCTCTTCCTGCTGGTCGGTGGCTTCCGCCACCACTTCATTCTGCTCTTCCAGACGGATCTGCAGCTCATCGAGATCCGCTTCGTAGCGCTCAATTTTTTCCTGCTGACGCAGGGCGGTCTGCACCAGGTTCAGGTGATCGCTGGCGGCCTGGTAATCGGCTTCCAGATCGCCCTCCGCGCCGTTGTGCTCCTGCAGCTCGCGCGCCATCTCGACGTGCTTATACTGCTCGGCCGCCAACTGCGAACGCGAGGTAAAGAGATCGCGACGATACTCCAGCGCCTTATCCAGGTGAATGCGCCGCTCGTTGGCGTGACGCATATAGTCCGCCGCCACGTAGTTGGTGGCTTCGCTGATCAGGTGTTTAAACAGATCGCGGTCAGACTGGGTTACGCGAATGGCTTCCAGCGTCATGCGGTTTTCCCGCAGCGCCGCTTCCATATCCTGGAACGCTTTACGCACGCCGCTGTTTTCCGGCAGCAGGTAGTCGCGCAGCGAGCGGGTAATGGTGCTGGAGATCCCGCCGTACAGCGAGGCCTCAATCAGGCGGTAGTATTTGCTACGATCGGAGGCGGAACGCAGACGACGCGCCACCACGCCCAGATCGAACATTAGCGAGTGATATTCGGTGATCGAGTTGAACTGTTTAAACTGGACGCCTTCCATCGCCTCGAGTTTGTCTTTCAGCTCATTGAGACTGACCACGCGCGCCTGACGATCGTTCAGCGTTTCGGTCAACAGCTGGGTCGGCAGGATAGAGGTCGGCAGTCCCTGAATGGCGAACGGCTTAATATCGACTTTACGATCGCGTCCGGCGACCTGTTGTAGGCGCACGCCGACCACCACGCGCTGGTGGCGGGAGTTGATCACATCGAGTACCGAGTAACACACCCCGGCGCGCAGCTTACCATGCAGGCCTTTATCGCGTGAGCCGCTGGTGGCCCCCGCTTCAGTGGTGTTACGGAAGTGCAGCAGGGTTAAATCCGGGATCAGCGCCGTGACGAAAGCCGCCATGGTCGTGGACTTACCCGCGCCGTTCCCCCCGGAGAGGGTGGTCACCAGTTCATCAAGATCAAAGGTCCGGGCAAAGAAACCGTTCCAGTTAACCAGCGTTAGCGAGCGAAACTTACCGCGTTCAATCATTACTCTTCCTCCCCGCTATCCGGCTGGTTTTCTTCATTCTCATCATTGAGCTGCAGGTGATTTTCCAGAGCCATTGCTTCCCCGTCGCGGATCAGGCGGCGCTGCGCCTCGCGCGGGTCGTCGCCGGCGCGCACATCGGCGCCAAAGCGGAATACCGATTCGGTAATGCGAAACTTGCTGCTGTCATGGCCCATAAACCACACCATCCCCAGACGGCGCAGGCGGTTTAGCGACGCGCGCATTTTTTCCTGCAGCTTCTGGCGGTCCAGATCCGAACCGGTGGAACGATTGTTCACCAGCTTCAGCAGCCTGGATTCATCCGCCAGGGTCAGCAGTTCGTCATAGAGCTCCTGCTGGGTGAAAATCCCTTCGTTTGCCAGGCGCTCCGGGCTGAGATAGAGATAGCAAAGAATTTTGCCCACCATCATATCCAGCTCCGACAGCACCGAGCGCGAAATCAGCGTGGTGGAGCGCGGGCGCAGATAGAAGAACCCTTCCGGTGCGCGGATCAACTCGACGTTATAGCGAGCGTAAAATTCTTCCAGGTAATCCTGGAAATCCATCAAAAATGCGTGATTATCCAGCTCGTCGAGACCGATATGACGGCCCGCGCGCAGGGCGCTGTCCAGCGCCGGAAATAACGGATTGGCCAACGCCTGCGCCAGCTTAACCGGCATCACTTGTTCAATATTTGTCAATGACATGCGCCTGTACCTTGGCTCCGTAATCATTAATCGGCTGCCATTTTGCCGGCAGTCCGGTGAAATCTGCCTGGGCGACGCCCAGCTGTACCGCCTGATCCACGACGATCCGCGCCACGTCGAAGTGACGTCCGCGCGGATACTGCGCCAGGAACTCCCGCGCCACCAGGCCGAGGTCCAGCGGTATTCCCTTCTCTTTATAGACCGCCAGCTGCGCTTCGATCAGCGCCGCCAGCTGCTCGCGAATTTCGTTAAACTCTTCAAATTCGAGATCCGCCGGCAGTTCGCCGGTGACCTCTTCATCGCGCAGCGCCATCTCTTCATCGCGCATATCCAGCAGACGGTCGGCGTTGGCGTAAGTCAGCGCCCACGGTTCATCAAAATAGGTCTGTACCGACTGGCGCAGACGCTGGGCGAAGACGCGGTTCTTATCCATATCGATAGCGGTACGGATAAACTTGTGCACATGGCGGTCGTAGCCGATCCACAGGTCAATCGCCTGCTGACCCCAGCTGACGATGCGGTCGAGTTTGCTTTGCAGGTCGAATACCAACCGGTCGACAAAATGCAAATCGTCGCGCGCCATGGTCGAATCCTGAATGCGCAGCAGATTCGCCTGCAGTTTATCCCCCGCCGCATCCAGCGTATCCTGCAGTTCGCGCAGGGTGCCAGAGGTTTCCGATAGCAGCAGTTCACAGCTGGAAATCGCCGCGCGCCAGTCTTTATTTAACAACTGTGCGATATCGTCTTTCACCAGCTGCTGCTGCTCATCCATAATGCGCTGCGTCAGGTCGATGCTGTCGAAAATTTCCGCCACGGAATATTTCAGCGGAGCGAAAACATTGCGATGCCAGTGGAACTCATCCCCGCCCTCTTCTGCCGCATCCGCCGCACGCTTCAGCTCGCCGGCGACGATCGACAGCTGCATCGAGAGACGCAGCGTCGAGAATTCACGCTGACGGATATAGTAATCGGTGATCCCGATCCCCAACGGCGTCAGGCGATAGATCGCATTGCCTTCGGTAATTTCGCTGGTAAAGCGGTTCAGCAGACGCTGGCGCACCAAATCGTTGATCGCATTATTGGCGCGCTGGCTGATGGTTTCGCTGGTCTGCTCAAACGCATCACTGACGTGGCGGAACGCATCCACCAGTTCTCCCTCGCTCATTTCCCCTTCCAGCCGTTCGCCGTTCAGCGTGGCGACCGCCAGCAGAAAAGAGAGTCTGTCGACCGGCAGCGAGATAGAAAAATCATTTTTCCTGGCCCAGGCAACCAGTTCGGGGACTGTCTGGGAAAATTCACTCATACTTTATCCTTGCATCTGCGGCTATGAGCCTGGCTCTTAAGCGCGGTGACATGAATATAACGGCCCAGGCTGAGATACGGCTCCTGACGACAGTAGCGCGTTTCCAGCTCCAGCAGCGCCGCATAGCTGTCATGCTGTTGGCGTTTTTCACGCAGATAATCATGAAACACCCGCACGCCGGTTTTGCTGACAATCTGCCAGCCAATCTCTTCCAGCCAGTGATAAACCTGCTGCGGCTCACGCGGATAATCCGGCGACAGCGTGCGTTTTTTCTTTTTTGGCATGCCCAATTGTACGTAATCGAAATTACCGGCCACCATATTGTGCATCAGCAGGCCGTTAGCATTGTAGAACATCAACGACAGCCCACCGCCAGGACGCAGTGTCGACCACAGCGTACGCAGCACCTCCTGGGGCTCCGCCACCCACTCCAGCACCGCATGAAACAGTACCAGATCAACCGGGCTTTCCAAATGCTGCGCAATATCCTGAGCCGCGCATTGTACAAAATGCATGTTGTCGATCACACCTTTATCGACGGCCGCCTGGCGGGCGCGCGCCACCATTTCAGCGGAGAGATCGCACAGCGTCACGTGATGGCCCAGTTGCGCCACTTTAATGGCTGTTTGCCCTTCGCCGCCGCCGGCATCCAGCACCCTCAGCGGTCCCGGCCCCAGCTGCGCCAGCAGCGGTTCCAGATCCTGCCAGAGGATCGCCTGGCGCAGCTGACCTTTTGTGGTGCCGTAAATATTGCGCGAAAACTTTTCAGCAATGTCATCGAAATTGCGATCCTGCACGGGCGACTCCACAAGCCAACACAAAACCGCTATTTTGTCATACCCACGCCGAGAATGAAGCGATCTGTTATAAGATCCGAACATAACTTTGGTTATATGGTTAAAAAAGGAACCATCTGGCATGCTTTTCACGCTAAAAAAGATCGTCGGCGGTCTGCTGTTGCCGCTTCCCGCCCTGCTGTTGCTGATCGGGATCGGGATCGCGCTGTTATGGTTCAGCCGCTTTCAACGTACCGGCAAGCTATGCGTGAGCCTCGGCTGGCTGCTGCTGGCGCTGCTGAGCCTGCAACCGGTGGCCGACAGCCTGTTGAAACCGATTGAAGATAGCTACCCCACCTGGCGCGGCGAGCAGCCGGTGAGCTACGTGGTGGTGTTGGGCGGCGGCTATACCTGGAATCCGGAGTGGGCGCCAAGCTCTAATCTTATCAATAACAGCCTGCCGCGCCTGACGGAGGGCATTCGCCTGTGGCAGGCGAATCCCGGGTCGAAAATGATCTTCACCGGCGCGGCAGCGAAAACGAATCCCGTCAGCACGGCAGAAGCTGGGGCGAGAGTGGCCGAGAGCCTCGGCGTACCACGCAGCGATATCATCGTGCTCGATCGGCCGAAAGATACAGAAGAGGAAGCGCAGGCGGTGAAGCGCGCCATCGGCGATGCGCCCTTCCTGCTGGTCACTTCGGCGTCCCACCTGCCACGGGCGATGATTTTCTTTCGTCATGCCGGTCTGGATCCCCTGCCCGCGCCGGCAAATCAGTTAGCGGTGACCTCGCCGCTTAATCCGTGGGAGCGAGCCATCCCCTCCCCGGTATGGCTGATGCACAGCGACCGGGTCGGCTATGAAACCCTCGGTCGCGTCTGGCAATGGCTGAAAGGTGGCTCAGGCGAGCCAGGGCAGGAGTGATTTTGTCGCGAGGTCGAAACGGGCGCGGTCAAAGCGCCCGGTATTGACCAGATTATCCACCTCATCCCACAGCAGATAGAGCCAGCGCCGCCAGACAAAGGCCTCGGAAACTGGCGCCTGCTGCAGGTAGCGCCACAGCAACTGTTCCGCCTGGCCGCCTTCTGCAAGGCGGAACAGTTCATACTCGCGTGGCGCCCACAGCATCATCCCCGGGCCCACCATCGCCAGCAGCTGATCGCTGCGTGGGTCTTTCAGCATACTGCGCAAGGTGAAATTACCGTGTACCAGCACGGCATTGTCATTGAAATCGCGAAACAGCTCCGGAAGGCACTCGCGGGAGCGGAACAAAATACGCTTATCCTGCATCGTCAGGCCGGTATCCTGATACAGGTTCAGGGTGCTCCACAGCATCTCTACCCGCTGGCGGTACCAGTTCGACCACAGATTGTCCTGGGTATTGTCGACCATTCCTACGCAGCCGCCGCTGTCGTGACGATGCCAGGCGAGCAGCGCCTCGACGATTTGCTCCTGCAGTTGCTCCCAACGCGCTGGTGTGCGCGTGGGGGCCTCCACCGGAACGCCGCGCAAGCGCTCAAGCAGCAGCACATCCGGCCCGGGATGCTCTTCATGCGTCATCACGCCGTAAACCACCGGCATGCGCACTGTACCACTGCGCGCGAGGGTGGAGATCTTCCATGCCAGTTGCCGCGCCACACCGGGCGTGGTGAAACTGCGCGCCAGCAGCGGCATCGGGTTTCCCTGCGCGTCGTACAGGGACCACAGCGCCGTAGCGGGTTTTTCACTGACACACTCCACCCGGCTCAGCTTTTCGCCAAGCAGGTGACTGAGTTCGGTTCGCAACTGTTCCATTGTCGATTACCCCTATGAACACTACTGGTTTCATAATGAGCGCCCGCACCTGGGTTGTCATCGAATAAGATCAAAAAGGGACAAAAAAAGCGAAAAACCGGCGGGGATATCCCCCCTGCAAGGAGGGGACAGGGGATTAACGCAGTTCAGCGCGGACGCGCTCCAGATCTTCCGGGGTATCCACACCGGTGCCGGGCACTTCTGCCGCCACGGCAACATGGATTTTCTCGCCATACCACAGCACCCGCAGCTGCTCGAGCATTTCAATCTGCTCCAGCGGGCTCGGCGCCCAGCTGACATAGCGGCGAATAAAGCCAGCGCGGTAGCCATAAATGCCGATGTGACGCAGCAGGGAATCACCGATGGTCTCGCGGGAGTGGGCAAAGCGATCGCGATCCCACGGAATGGTGGCGCGTGAAAAATAGAGCGCATAGCCCTGGGCATCCATCACCACTTTCACCGCATTTGGATTAAACGCCTCTTCCGCATCGTGGATCGGTACCGCCAGCGTCGCCATTCCACTGCTGCTGGACGCCAGATTCTCCGCCACCTGGCGGACGATCGCCGGGGGGATCATCGGCTCATCGCCCTGAATATTGACGATGATAGTGTCATCGCTGAATGCGCACTTCTCCACCACTTCCGCCAGCCGTTCAGTGCCGGACTGATGATCGGCGCGGGTCATGCACACTTCACCACCCGCCGCTTCAACGGCGCTGGCCACGTCCGGATGATCGGTGGCGACAATAATGCGATCCGCGCCGGATTCGCGCGCGCGCTCCAGCACATGGACAATCATCGGTTTGCCGTTAATGTCCTGCAGTGGTTTTCCCGGCAGGCGCGTAGAGGCGAAACGCGCAGGAATAATAACCACGAAACTCATGAGTGACTCTCTTCAACCGTCAGCGCTCGGGCCTCTGTCTCCAGCAGCACAGGAATACCATCGCGCAGCGGAAACGCCAGACTATCAAGTTTGCAAATAAGTTCTTGCTTATCCTGACTGTAATACAGCTTACCGTTACAGACCGGGCAGGCGATGATTTCAAGTAAACGGTGATCCATGTTTCCTCCTGATGGACCGGATAGATTTCACAGCAGCATATCACAGGAAGGTCGGCGCCGGGATCAATCGGCGTTGATTTCCCACCCCTGCTCCTGGCCGACAAACAGCCCTTCCGGCAAGCCTCGGCACAGGATCCGCTCCGCCGATTGCCAGCGCGCGAAGTCGTTAATCGCCCGGCGCAGCCCCTGCTCAAGGCCACGGGTGATCTTCACCCCCTCCTCCAGCCACAGGGAGAAGATCTCCAGCTCCTGGCTTTTGCGATGTATTTTACTGTCCATCCGCCCAACCAGTTTTCCCTGGTGCAGCAGGGGCAGTACGAAGTAGCCATACTGCCGCTTCGGCGCTGGGGTATAGCACTCCAGGCGATAGCTGAAGTTGAAGAGTTGCTCCGCGCGTTTCCGATCCCAGACCACCGGGTCAAAAGGAGAGAGCACGGCGCTATGGCTGGCGATCAGCTTACCGCCAGGCGCTGACTCAAGCTGCGCCAGCGCGTCGCGATGCAACCACATCTCGCCGAGTGCTTCCACGTTAACCGGCACCACCAGGCCCTCTTCCTGCCAGGCAGCCAGCAGACCCGGTAGCGACGGCTGGCGCAAGCGATAGTAATCGGCCAGCCACTGGGGACGAAAGATACCGAGGCTGCGGGCGCTGTTGCGCAGCATGATGGCCTCTGCGTCTTCGCGGGACAGCGCGTCGCGTTCGTCATCCCAGTCCGGCATCACCCGCTGGGTTAAATCATACACGCGGTGAAAATTGCGTCGTTCCACCACCATCACTTCGCCGGCGGTAAACAGCCCTTCCAGATGGCGCTTATACGGTTTCCACTCCCACCAGCCGCTGGCGCCTTTGCGCGGGTGGATAAAATCCGCCGAGCGAACCGGGCCGTTTTGCCCGATATGCGCCAGCAGCTCTGCAATACTCCCGGCATGCTCCTCCATCCACGCGCGATGGTATTTCCAGCCCATATTGTCGGGATTCAACATGCGATGGCGCACCAGGGCGAAATCGCTGCGCGGTAGAAAGCAGGCTTCATGCGCCCAGTATTCCATTAGCTCGCCGCTGCGCAACGACTCATCCAGCCAGTGCTGCGGATAGCTGCCGAGGCGGCTGAACAACACCAGATAGGGGCTGCGGGCCACCACGTTGATGGTATCGATTTGCAGCAGCGACATCTGCTGGATGGTGGAAAGAATGTCTTTCGGGCGAGCGCGACGTCGGGGCTTCTTTAACAACCCCTGCGCCGCGAGATGGAGGTGGCGCACCTCGTTAAGCGATAATTGCAATACCGACATGCAGGTTCTCCGTCAGGAATTCCAGCACAGCGGCGAGCAAAGCCGGCGCGTCAGTTAACGTTGCGCCAACGTCGCTAAGTCCGCAAGCAACCGCTGTGCGCGTTCATCGGCCATTATGGCGTCGACCGGTAAATACCACCAGTTTGCGGCGGCGAAATCGCGACATTTCACCGCGTCTTTCTCGGTCATCAGCAGCGTCTGCCCGGTGGTTACCAGGGCGGCGACATCGGCCTGGCTCAGCGCCTGATGGTCTGCCAGCGCCACGGTTTTGACCGGCTGGACGCCACAGCTTTCAAGGGTGGCGAAAAAGCGCGGCGGATGGCCGATGCCGGCCATCGCCACTACGTTCGTGAAAGTCGAGACATCGCGACGTTCGCCGGTAAGCAGGTTAACCGCCATCCCTGGACGCAGTTGCATCGGGATCTCCCCCGGACGCGCCACGCCACCGTTAACGATAACCGCATCAACGCTTTGCAAGCGCGACGCCCGCTCGCGCATCGGCCCGGCAGGCAGCCACCAGCCGTTGCCAAAGCGGCGCACGCCGTCGATAACGACAATTTCTCTGTCCCGCGCCAGCTTATAGTGCTGCAACCCGTCGTCGGTCACGATAATCTGCAGATCGTGCGCGCTGAGCAGCGCTTTCACCGCGTCGCTGCGCAGCGGAGAAACCGCCACCGGCGCGCCGGTACGCTGATGAATTAACACCGGCTCATCACCCGCCTGCGCCGTACTGGTCCGGTCAGTTAATACCAGTGGGTAGCGGTCGGCTTTACCGCCGTAGCCGCGAGAGACCACCCCCACGCGAATACCGCGCTGCTGCAGCTGCTCCACCAGCCAGATCACCACCGGCGTTTTACCATTGCCGCCGGCGGTCAGGTTACCGACCACCACCACCGGCACCGGCGCGCGCCAGGCTTTTTGCCACCCTAGCTGATAGCTGAGGCGAATCACCGCGCTCACCAGGCCATACAGCCAGGAGAGCGGCAGCAGCAGGCGCCACAGCGGCGATTCCCCGGACCAGATGCGCGCGATCATTCGCCGAATTGCATCTTATGCAGCTGGGCGTACACGCCCTTATGCTCCAGCAGATCGTGGTGCGTTCCGCGTTCCACGATCCGCCCATCTTCAACCACCACGATTTCATCAGCCTGCTCAATGGTCGACAGACGGTGGGCGATAACCAGCGAGGTGCGGTTTTTCTGCAGCTCATCCAGCGCCGCCTGAATGGCTCGCTCGGACTCAGTATCCAGCGCCGAGGTGGCTTCATCAAGGATCAGGATCGGGCTGTTACGCAGCAGCGCACGGGCGATAGCAATACGCTGGCGCTGGCCACCGGACAGCATTACGCCATTTTCACCAATGATCGTATCCAGACCATTGTCCATCTTGTTGATGAAATCCATGGCGTAGGCCATTCGCGCGGCCTCTTCAATCTGCTCGCGGCTGTACTCTTCGGTACGGGCATAGGCGATGTTGTTGGCGACAGTATCGTTGAACAGATGCACGTTCTGTGAAACGAGTGCCACCTGGTCGCGCAGCGAGCTCAGCTTGTACTCGCGCAGGTCGTGACCATCCAGCAGGATCTGGCCGTCGTCAACATCGTAGAAGCGGGTGATCAGGCTGGCAATGGTCGATTTACCCGACCCTGAGCGCCCCACCAGCGCGACGGTTTTCCCTTCCGGGATATCGAGATTGATATTGCGCAGCGCGGCCACTTCGCGCCCCGGATAGGTGAACGTGACGTTCTCAAACTTGAGATTGCCTTTGGCCCGCTCAATGACCCGCGTACCTTCGTCTTTTTCCTGCTCGGAATCGAGGATCGCAAACAGCGTCTGGCACGCCGCCATCCCACGCTGGAACTGGGCATTGACGTTGGTCAGCGACTTCAGCGGGCGCATCAGCGCAATCATTGAGGAGAAGACCACGGTAATGGTCCCGGCGGTCAGGGTGTCCATTACGCTCGGGAAGCTGGCGGCATACAGGACAAAGGCCAGCGCCAGCGACGCGATAAGCTGAATGATCGGGTCGGAGATAGACGAGGCAGAAACCATCTTCATCCCCTGCAGACGCATTTTATTGCTGACCTTATCAAAACGTTTGGTTTCCACCTCCTGGCCACCAAACATCAGCACCTCTTTGTGCCCTTTCAGCATCTGCTCAGCGCTGGTGGTGACCTGCCCCATCGTGTTCTGCATATTCTTACTGATATTACGAAAACGCTTGGAGACCACGCGGATTGCTACCGACACGATCGGCGCCAGTACGATCAGGATCAGCGACAGCTGCCAGCTGTAATAGAACATCATCACGAACAGGCCGATAATCGATGCCCCTTCGCGGACCACGGTGATCAGCGCGCTGGAGGAAGATGAGGCGACCTGCTCAGAATCATAGGTAATGCGTGACAGCAGCGTCCCGGTAGACTGCTTGTCAAAGAAGGCCACCGGCATGCCCATCATGTGGCCGAACAGGCGACGACGCATGGTCATCACGACTTTGCCGGAAACCCAGGAGATACAATAGCTCGAGATGTAGCTGGTGATCCCACGCAGCACCATCAGCCCGATAACCACCAGCGGCATCCATAGCAGCACTGAGCGATCCGTTTTACCAAAACCATCATCCAATAACGGTTTAAGAAGCGATAACATGAAGGTGTCACTGCCCGCGTTAAGCACTAACGCCACCGCCGCGACGATTAGCCCGGCTTTAAACGGTGCAATAATCGGCCAAAGTCGGCGGAAGGTCTGCCACGTGGAGAGATCTTTATCGTTCTGCATTCAATAAACCAGCTTGTGTTGAAATAGCCGCATATTCTACCCGTTATCGGCGGGCGCGCCAAACCACTGATGATACCAACGTGGTAAAACTTGATCCCGTAAGCTATGGATTTGCCACCCTTCTGCGGAAAAAACCACCGTTATCTGTCCCTGCTGCGGCGTGGCGAACCAGCGATACCCCCGCTGGCGATAGCGCTGAACCACCTTGTACGAGGGCATCCGCCACGCATTGTAGCGCGAAGCGGATGCCAGCGCGGCCGCACCCTCTACCCGGTGGACCAGCAATTCGCTGGAGGAGGTGTTGCTACCGTGGTGGGGAACCTGGATAAGTGTAGACGTCAGATGCTGCCAGTAACGGCTGATCATCGCCTGCTCCGCCTGACGTTCTATATCGCCGGTGAGCAGGATGCTGGAGCGACCATCATCGATGCGCACCACGCAGGAGTGATTATTACCCTTTGCCGTGCTGCCCGGCAGCGGCCACAGGGCCTGGAAGTTGAGTCCCTGCCATTGCCAGCGCTCGCCGCGATGACACGACAGATGACGCGCCCAGCCTAAAGGGCTGCGCACCCACGCCTGCGGCCATGCCTGTAGCACTGAATTAAGGCCGCCGCGATGATCCAGATGCTCGTGGCTTAGCACAATGCCCTGCAGCTGCAGATGATGCCAGCGCAGCCACGGGATAATCACCTGCTGACCGCTGTCGCCCTGCGGCCATGCTGGCCCGGTATCATAGAGGAGCGCCTTGCCGTGACGTTCGATAACCATCGCCAGCCCCTGCCCGACATCCAGCATCGTCACCCGCCATTCGTCCGCGGGAAACGGCCTCCAGAAGGGCCGCATCAGCAGGAGCAGCACGCTCAGACACAGGGCCGGGAAATGCCGCCAGCTCTGAAAACGCCAGCCCATCACCAGCAGCCAAGGCAGGCTACTGATCCAGAGCCAGCGGGCGTCCAGCGGTAGCCAGCCGTCCGGTAAATGTCGTAATCCCCAGAACAGCAGCGCCAGCACGCGATCGGCCGCCAGCCAGAGCAGCGACTCTACCATCCCCGGTCCCGTGAGATGCAGCAGCATCGCGCCGAGAATAAGCGGCACCGCCAGCAGGGTCACTAAGGGTACCGCCAGCAAATTGGCGGCCATGGACGTCAGGCTGACGCCATGGAAGAGCAGGAGCTGGAGCGGCATCAGCAGCAGCGTCACGCCAGCCTGCAAATGAACGAGGGCGAACAGTGCCTTCCATGGCCAGCGCCAGCGACCGGCAGGCAGCGGTACCCACTGAAACCAGAAGATCAGCCCCGCCACGGCGAAAGCGGATAGCCACAGGCTTTGCGACAGCACCGCCAGCGGGTCGGTAACGAGTATCGCCCCCAGACAGCAGAGCCACACCTGCCACGCCGTCCAGCGCTGGCCCGACAAGCGTAAGGCGCAGCACACGCCCAACCCTACGCAGGTGCGCAGCGCCGGCGGCTGCATGCCGGTCAGCCAGGCATAGCCGACGGCGCCGACCAGCCCGGCCAGCAGCGGCAACCGCCAGCCGATCCAGCGGCCCGGTAGAATATACTGCACGCCGCGCAGCAGGAGCACGATAAGGGAAGCCGCGAGGGCGATATGGAGACCAGAGATGGCCATCAGATGGGAGGTGCCCGTGTTCTGCATCAGGACCTTAATCGCCGTCGGCAGGGTCAGTCGCTCCCCCATCCCTAATCCCAGCATCACCGCACGCCAGGGATAAGGCTCCAGACGCCGGGTCAACGACGCCAGGTAGCGGGCGCGCAGGCTGCAGCGGGGATCCAGCGCGGAAGCTGCAACAATCCCCCCGCTCAGCGGCCGGTGCTGCGCCAGCGCATAACGCTGGCTGTCGAAGCCCCCGTCGTTGAGCTGCCCGTGCACCGGGCGCAGGCGCAGCGTCATCAACCAGTGCTGACCCGCACAGGCGGGCGCAGGTGTAAGTTCCCCGTACAGCGTCACGCCCACCGGGGGAAACAGGTAGCGGCCCGCCAGGCGCACAATCTGACAACGGTGCAGGGCCTGGCCATCCGTCTCGCTGAGGATCACTTCCGCCTGCCGGATGGCGCCGGTAAGGTGCCGGGTCGGCCACAGCGCCTGATGCGCGCTCAATACTCCCCAGATCATCAGCAGAAGCGTCATCGCCACACAAGCCATGGCCGTTCCGCGCAGGCGGGTCAGCAACAGCGCCGCAAGGCACGCGCTCGCCAGAACGTGCGGGCCCGGCAAGACGGGTAGCCAGAGTAGCGGCAGCATCGCGATGCTGGCGCATCCGGCAAGCCATGGTAGACGCATAAACACCTCCCTGTGAGCAGGCAGTGTTACGCAAAGCGACGGTGGCGTCCCGCCGCTGAATTCAGGCGTGCGTAGCGCCTTCCAGACAATCGTATCTGTTGCAGTCAGGCACGGTTTTTTTGCGAAGCTGGAGGTAAATCGCGGACACAAAAAAAGCACCCGCAGGTGCTTTTTTTATCATCAGGCAGGTTGCACGTCGTGCAACTTACTCTTCATAAATATTGGCGCGGTCACGTAATTCTTTCCCGGGCTTAAAGTGCGGAACGTACTTACCTTCCAGTTCGACTTTATCACCAGTTTTCGGGTTACGTCCGGTGCGAGGTGCTCGATAGTGCAGAGAGAAGCTGCCGAAACCGCGGATTTCAATGCGCTCACCTTGAGCAAGCGTTGAGGCCATATGTTCCAGCATTTCTTTAACAGCATCTTCCACCGCTTTCGCCGGAATGTGAGATTGCTGGCTGGCAAGTCTTTCAATCAATTCTGACTTGGTCATTATTCCTCCGGTTTCCTTCAAGGCAAAAATTAGCTAACAGCTTAAACAAGGGCGGCCGTAGCCGCCCTTTGTGCTTGATTACAGGACGAATCCTGCAATCTGTCAAGTAAACTCGTCACTATTCAGGTTGTTATTGCCTGAATGACAAAGATTACTCGCCTTTCGCTGCTTTGAACGCTTCAGCCATAGCGTTGTTGGAGAAGTTCGCGTCTTCCTGCTTGTTCACGGTAGCGATAGCGTCTTTTTCTTCCGCTTCGTCTTTCGCACGTACAGACAGGCTCACTACGCGGTTCTTACGATCCACGCCGGTGAATTTCGCTTCAACTTCGTCGCCAACGCTCAGAACCAGAGTTGCGTCTTCAACGCGGTCACGGGATGCTTCAGAAGCACGCAGGTAACCTTCTACGCCGTCAGCCAGTTCTACGGTTGCGCCTTTAGCGTCAACTGCAGTGACTTTACCAACAACGATAGCGCCTTTCTTGTTCAGAGCAACGTAGTTGTTGAACGGATCTTCCGCGAGCTGTTTAACGCCCAGGGAGATACGCTCACGCTCTGCGTCAACCTGCAGAACAACTGCTGCGATTTCGTCGCCTTTTTTGTATTCACGAACTGCTTCTTCGCCTGCAACGTTCCAGGAGATGTCAGACAGGTGAACCAGGCCGTCGATGCCGCCGTCCAGGCCGATGAAGATACCGAAGTCAGTGATAGACTTGATTTTACCTTCAACACGGTCGCCCTTGTTGTGGGTTTCCGCGAACTGCTGCCATGGGTTAGATTTGCACTGCTTCAGACCCAGGGAGATACGACGACGCTCTTCGTCGATATCCAGAACCATCACTTCCACAACGTCGCCAACGTTAACAACTTTGGACGGGTGGATGTTTTTGTTGGTCCAATCCATTTCGGAAACGTGAACCAGGCCTTCAACGCCTTCTTCGATTTCAACGAAGCAGCCGTAGTCGGTCAGGTTGGTCACGCGACCGGTCAGTTTGGTACCTTCCGGATAACGTTTAGCGATAGCTACCCATGGATCTTCGCCCAGCTGTTTCAGGCCCAGGGATACACGGGTACGCTCGCGGTCGAACTTCAGCACTTTAACAGTGATTTCGTCGCCAACGTTTACGATTTCGCTCGGATGCTTAACGCGTTTCCAGGCCATATCGGTGATGTGCAGCAGGCCGTCAACGCCGCCCAGATCAACGAATGCACCGTAGTCAGTGAGGTTCTTAACGATACCTTTGACTTCCATGCCTTCCTGCAGGTTTTCCAGCAGCTGATCGCGCTCTGCGCTGTTTTCGGATTCGATAACGGCACGACGAGAAACAACAACGTTGTTACGCTTCTGGTCCAGCTTGATGACTTTGAACTCAAGCTCTTTGCCTTCCAGGTGCAGCGTGTCGCGCACCGGACGAACGTCTACCAGGGAACCCGGCAGGAACGCACGAATACCGTTCAGCTCAACAGTGAAGCCACCTTTAACTTTGCCGTTGATAACACCGGTAACAGTTTCAGCGTCTTCGTAAGCTTTTTCCAGCGTGATCCAAGCTTCGTGACGTTTAGCTTTCTCACGGGACAGCAGAGTTTCACCGAAGCCGTCTTCTACTGCATCCAGAGCAACGTCAACTTCGTCACCAACCTGGATTTCCAGCTCGCCCTGGGCGTTTTTGAACTGCTCAGCCGGGATGGCGGACTCAGATTTCAGACCGGCGTCAACCAGTACTACGTCTTTGTCGATAGCAACAACAACACCACGAACGATGGAACCCGGGCGGGTTTCGATTTCTTTTAAGGATTCTTCAAACAGTTGAGCAAAAGATTCAGTCATGTTTAATCTTCAGGTTAATATTAACGTCCACCTGGCTCCGTGCCGGATGGGGTTGTTTCACATACCCGCTGACCATCCATTGCCGCGGGGTACTGCTATAATTCGGAGGCTTCGGCGCGCTACCGGTTAAGGCTCACGCAACGGCCAATTTTTCGCGCGCATATTGTAGCGCTTTTTCAATCACTTGCTCAATGTTTAGTTCTGTTGAATCGAGAACTAATGCATCGGCAGCCGGGACAAGCGGCGCCACGGCGCGATTTCGGTCGCGATCGTCACGCTCTTTTATCTCGGACAAAAGACGTTCAAAGTTAACATCAAAGCCCTTTTCCTGCAACTGCCGCATGCGGCGATGCGCCCGCTCATCGGCCGAGGCATCAAGGAAAATTTTCACCGGCGCGTCCGGGAAAACCACCGTGCCCATATCGCGCCCGTCGGCGATGAGCCCCGGCAGTTCACGGAAAGCACGCTGGCGGCGCAGCAGCGCTTCGCGAACGCGGGGGAAAGCGGCCACTTTCGAGGCGGCATTGGCGACCTCCTGAGTGCGAATTTCGCCGCTGACATCTTCCCCTTCCAGCACCACTTCCAGGGTGCCGTCAGTAGAAATAAAGCGCACGTCAAGATGGGCCGCCAGGGGCACCAGCGCCTCTTCGGACTCTACGTCAACATGATGATGCAGCGCCGCCAGCGCCAGAACGCGGTAGATCGCGCCTGAATCTAACAGATGCCAGCCCAGCGCTTCCGCCATTGCCTTGCACAACGTACCTTTACCCGCACCGCCAGGCCCATCAATGGTGATTACCGGAATATTCGCCGTCATCTTTTTCTCCTTCAGCAAGGCGCATGGAATATAAACGCTGCGCATTATACGCATCAATACGCCGGAAAGTGAGCATTGCTTGTAAATTACGGACTACAGGAAATGAAAAGCAGAAGTTTTGCGCAATTATAGCGGGCTGACAGGACATCAGCCCGCGGGATGACAAAGTTTTACTCAGGCGAGGGTACTGATCCGCGCCAGCTGTTCAAAATAGTCCGGGAACGTTTTGGCCGTACATTTGGGATCAAGGATGGTCACCGGCGTATCAGACAGCGCCACCAGCGAGAAGCACATCGCCATCCGGTGGTCGTTATAGGTGCCAATTTCAGCGTACTTCAGCGTCGCCGGCGGGGTGATGCGAATATAATCTTCACCCTCTTCCACCTCGGCGCCCACTTTACGCAACTCGGTCGCCATGGCGAACAGACGGTCCGTCTCTTTGACCCGCCAGTTGTAGATATTGCGCAGCGTAGTGGTCCCTTGCGCGAACAGCGCGGCGGTAGCGATGGTCATCGCCGCGTCCGGGATATGGTTCATATCCATATCGATAGCCTTGAGCTCGCCGTGGGTGCAGGCGATAAAATCGTCGCCCCAGGTCACGGTAGCGCCCATTTTCTCCAGGACGTCGGCGAAACGGATATCGCCCTGCACACTGCCGCGGCCGATACCGGTGACTTTTACCGTGCCGCCCTTAATGGCGCCAGCGGCGAGGAAATACGAGGCCGAGGAAGCATCGCCTTCCACCAGGTAATCCCCTGGCGACTGATACTGCTGCTTGCCGCGCACCACAAAACGCTGATAAGACTGATTGTCCACCTCAACGCCGAAGGTTTTCATCAGGTGCAGCGTAATGTCGATATAGGGTTTCGACACCAGATCGCCCTTAATGGCGATCACGGTATCCTGCAGCGCCAGCGGCGCGGTCATCAGCAGCGCGGTCAGGAACTGACTGGAGACGCTGCCGTCAACCTCGACGTTCCCGCCCTGAAAACCGCCGCGCAGGCGCAGCGGTGGATAATTTTCCTGCTCAAGATAGTCGATCTGAGCGCCGCCCTGACGCAGGGCATCCACCAGATGGCCGATCGGGCGCTCTTTCATCCGCGGTTCGCCGGTCAGCACAATATCGTTGCTGCCAAGGCACAGGGCCGCCGCCAGCGGACGCATCGCGGTTCCGGCGTTGCCGAGGAACAGCTCCAGCGCCGCAGCAGCGCGCAGCGGGCCGCCGTTGCCGGTCACTTCGCAGCGGGTGCGGTCGGCAGACAGGGTATATTGAACCCCCAGCGCACTCAGGGCATTCAGCATATGGCGCACATCGTCGCTGTCCAGCAGGTTGGTCAGCACCGTCGTGCCGCGGGCCAGAGCGGCCAGCAGCAGCGCGCGGTTGGAGACGCTTTTCGAACCTGGCAGGTTCACGGTGCCCTCTACGCGTGCGATGGGTTGTAACGTCAGGGATTCCATCAAACTTCACTCTCAAACAAACAGAATAAAAACCCCGCAGACAGGCCGCGGGGAGGAAGAAAGAAACAGGCGATTAACCGTGGCGGCGTTCGAAGTCCAGCATAAAGTCGGTTAACGCCTTCACGCCGTCCAGCGGCATCGCATTGTAGATGGAGGCGCGCATGCCGCCCACCACGCGGTGGCCCTTCAGCGCGTGCAGCCCGGCGGCAAACGACTCTTCGAGGAACAGTTTGTCCAGTGCGCTGTCCGCCAGCTGGAACGGCACGTTCATGCGTGAGCGGTTGGCTTGCGCCACATCGTTACGGTATAACCCGCTGTTATCGATAACGCCATAAAGCAGTTCGGCTTTCTGCTGGTTGATTTTATCCATCGCAGCGACGCCGCCCTGCTGTTTCAGCCACTTAAACACCAGACCAGCCAGATACCAGGCGAACGTCGGCGGCGTGTTAAACATCGAGTCGTTCTCGCTTAACACGGTGTAGTCGAGGATCGACGGACAGGCCACGCTGGCTTTGCCCAGCAGATCTTCACGCACGATGACCAGCGTCAGCCCTGCCGGGCCAATATTTTTCTGCGCGCCGGCGTAGATTACACCGAAGCGGTTGACGTCAATTTCGCGGGACAGAATGGTGGAGGAGAAATCAGCAGCGACGATGACGTCGTCGCCGAAATTCGGCGTATCATCAATCGCGATACCGTCAATGGTTTCGTTCGGGCAGTAATGCAGATAGGCCGCGCCCGGCGTCAGCTGCCACTCGCTCATCGGCGTAACAGCTCGCTTGCCATCGACAGTGATTTTCGCGTCGATAACGTTCGGCGTGCAGTATTTCTTCGCCTCTTTGACCGCGCTGGCGGCCCAGTAGCCGGCGTCCACATAGTCAGCGACGTTTTTATCGCCGAGGATGTTCAGCGGGATCCCCGCGAACTGGCCGCGGCCGCCGCCGTGGCAGAACAAAACTTTATAGTTGGAAGGGATATTCAGCAGAGAGCGGAAGTCCTGTTCTGCCTCTTCTGCCACCTGGATAAACTCCTTACCACGGTGACTGATCTCCATGACCGACGTACCCAGACCGTGCCAGTCGCACAGTTCTTGCTGAGCCAGTTTGAGTACTTCCGCCGGCAGCATTGCCGGGCCCGAACTGAAGTTATAGACCTGAGCCATTTCCCCTCACCACGTTGCTATGTTGTTTTGCCCGCGAACCGCCGCGGGCATAAGTTATTCCTGTGGCTATCGGTTTTATCATTCAGTGACACGGTCCGCAATGGCTAAAACTCGCCGACGGTAAAACGCGGCCACCGTCACACAACAGAATCTATCGGCTTGACGTAATAAAACCGACATATTTGCTGTCAGGTGAGTCGTTTCGCTCGGCTGGCCTTCGACCATTCTGCATTTGCGCAGCGGGAACATATTCGCTTTTCTCCCGCCTGCATCGCCATCACGATGCTGCAGCGTACGCAGGCATAGATCCCCTCCTGCGGAATCGTGGTGTAACGCGCGGTACAGTGGGTAGGCAGGATAGACAACCCCGCTCTGACCTCTTCATCCGGATAATAAAACACGCTGATCTGCCCGTTGGTTTCAAGGATCGCCAGCCGGACCTGGCCAAGCTGCTCGACGCTGTTGACCCGCAGCTCCATAAAGAATTCGAATTCGGTCATGTTTTCCGCATGCAGCTTCTCCCACGCCAACTGCCCCTCCTCGACCACCACGATAGGTTTACCTTCCAGGAGATCCTCCAGCTTTTCGCTGTGCCCCATCAGCCACATGATGCCGCGATACAGCAGCGCCAGCGTGATGAAGACCACCAGCACCGGCAGTAGCGGTACATCGTCATAAAACGCCACGTCCCCTGCCGCCGAACCGAGGGTCAGAATAATCAACACCTCGAACAGCGACATCTGCCGCACGCCGCGCCGTCCGGTAATCTTGAGGAAAATAAAGACCAGAACGAAGGTATAGAGGCTGCGCAACGCCACCTCGGCAAGAAACTCCACCGGCACTTTATCGAGCGCCATCCGCTGCCAGTCAAAGGCTTTCATCTATCATCTCCCTGTGGGTCATAAGTTGCCTCTAAGCATAGCCAGATGATGGAGATAGCACCTGTCAGATAAAAGCCGTATCATTGCGCGCTTTCCGTACGACAAAAGTGATCGCCATGACCCAAACGTTTATTCCCGGCAAAGATGCCGCCCTGGAAGATTCCATCGCTCGCTTCCAGCAGAAATTGCTCGACCTCGGATTTGATATCGAAGAGGCCTCGTGGCTGAACCCGGTGCCGCACGTGTGGTCCGTTCACATTCGCGATAAAGAATGCGCGCTGTGCTTTACCAATGGTAAAGGCGCCACCAAAAAGGCAGCCCTGGCCTCCGCGCTGGGCGAATATTTCGAGCGCCTGTCCACCAACTATTTCTTCGCCGACTTCTGGTTAGGCGACACTATCGCTAATGGCCCGTTTGTTCACTACCCGAACGAAAAGTGGTTCCCGCTGACCGAAAACGACGATGTCCCGGAAGGTCTGCTGGATGCCCGTCTGCTCGCGTTCTACGATCCGGACGATCAGCTGACCGCCAGCATGCTGGTGGATCTGCAGTCGGGGAACGATGAGCGCGGCGTATGCGGCCTGCCCTTTACCCGCCAGTCCGACGGCGAAACCGTCTATATTCCGATGAATATCGTTGGCAACTTGTACGTATCCAACGGTATGTCTGCAGGGAATACCCCGAATGAAGCACGTGTGCAGGGCCTGTCAGAGGTCTTTGAACGTCACATAAAAAACCGCATCATCGCAGAGAGCATCAGCCTGCCGGAGATCCCGGCGGAAGTCATGGCGCGCTATCCTGGCGTCGTGGAGTCGATCGCAAAACTTGAAGCCGAAGGCTTCCCGATTTTCGCCTACGATGGTTCGCTGGGCGGCAAATACCCGGTTATCTGCGTCGTGCTGTTTAACCCGACTAACGGCACCTGCTTCGCTTCCTTTGGCGCCCACCCGGACTTCGGCGTGGCGCTGGAGCGTACCGTCACAGAACTGCTGCAGGGTCGCAGCCTGAAAGACCTTGATGTCTTTACGCCGCCGACCTTTGATGACGAAGAAGTCGCCGAGCACGCGAACCTCGAAACCCACTTCATCGACTCCAGCGGCCTGATCTCCTGGGATATGTTCAAGCAGGATGCCGACTATCCGTTCGTTGACTGGAGTTTCTCCGGCACCACCGAAGAAGAGTTCGCCACCCTGATGGCCATCTTCAAGGCCGAAGATAAAGAAGTGTACATTGCCGACTACGAGCATCTGGGCGTTTACGCCTGCCGTATCATCGTTCCGGGCATGTCGGATATTTATCCGGCAGAAGACCTGTGGCTGGCAAACAACAGCATGGGCGCCCATCTGCGGGACACCATTCTGTCTCTGCCGGGCAGCGAGTGGGAAAAAGAAGATTATCTGGCGCTCATCGAACAAATGGATGACGAAGGCCTGGATGATTTCACCCGCGTTCGCGAACTGCTGGGCCTTGCCACCGGGAAAGACAACGGCTGGTATACCCTGCGCGTCGGCGAGCTGAAAGCGATGCTGGCCCTGGCTGGCGGCGATCTGGAACAGGCGCTGATCTGGACCGAATGGACCATGGAATTCAATGCCTCTGTCTTCAGCCCTGAGCGCGCAAACTACTATCGCTGCCTGCAGACCCTGCTGCTGCTGAGCCAGGAAGAGGAGCGTCAGCCGCTGCAGTATCTGAACGCCTTCATCCGTATGTATGGCGCCGATGCGGTCGAAGCCGCCAGCGCTGCGCTAAGCGGCGAAGCCCCGTTCTATGGCCTTCAGGCTGTCGACAGCGATCTGCAAGCCTTCCCGGCTCATCAGTCGCTGCTGAAAGCGTATGAAAAGCTGCAGCGGGCGAAAGCGGCGTTCTGGGCAAAATAAGCCCCCATACGCCAACATGCTTGCCAACAACGGAGCCCGATGCGGCTCCGTTATTTTAACCTGGCGAGGGAGCCACTATAGTTTGTAGTTGTAAAGTTAATTAATAGTAAATATCGCACTAATATCATTTACCAATTGTTAATTTAAAATAAAATACTCCATTTTAATTAACTCAAATACTGGGGCAAAAACGAAAAAATTCAACATAACTTATAAATTTTAAAATTTATTTTCCATAAAAAATTCAAATAGTTAAGCATCAAACAAGCAAAAACCACACACTAAAAAGGCATATAGTTCCGGTGAGATATGATCTATATCAATTTCCCTTCTATAATGCTTTGTTAGTATCTCACCGCCAACTTATATAAAGAGAGAGTTAGTGTGAAAGCTGACAACCCTTTTGATCTTTTGCTCCCTGCCGCGATGGCGAAAGTCGCCGAAGAAGCAGGTGTCTATAAAGCAACGAAGCATCCGATGAAGACCTTTTATCTGGCGATCACCGCTGGCGTTTTCATCTCCATCGCTTTCGTATTCTATATCACCGCGACCACCGGCACTGCCGCGATGCCTTTTGGGATTGCCAAGCTTATCGGTGGGGTCTGTTTTTCCCTGGGTCTGATTCTGTGCGTTATCTGCGGCGCTGACCTCTTTACCTCTACTGTGCTGATCGTGGTGGCGAAAGCCAGCGGTCGAATCACCTGGGGGCAACTGGCAAAAAACTGGCTCAACGTCTATTTTGGTAACCTGGTGGGCGCACTGCTGTTTGTGCTGCTGATGTGGTTATCAGGCGAATATATGACTGCCAACGGCGGTTGGGGGCTAAACGTCCTGCAGACCGCTGACCACAAATTGCACCATACTTTTGTGGAGGCCGTGAGCCTGGGTATCCTCGCTAACCTGATGGTTTGTCTCGCCGTATGGATGAGCTATTCCGGTCGTAGCCTGATGGATAAAGCGATGATCATGGTCCTGCCGGTAGCGATGTTTGTTGCCAGCGGCTTTGAGCACAGCATCGCCAACATGTTTATGATCCCGATGGGTATCGTAATCCGCAATTTTGCGAGCCCGGAATTCTGGACCGCTATCGGTTCAACTCCGGAAAGTTTCTCACACTTGACCGTTATGAACTTCATCACTGATAACCTGATTCCGGTGACTATCGGGAACATTATCGGCGGAGGTTTGCTGGTCGGGTTGACATACTGGGTCATTTACCTGCGTGGCAACGACCATCACTAAGGGTTGTTTCAGGCAGTAAATAAAAAATCCACTTAAGAAGGTAGGTGTTACATGTCCGAGCTTAATGAAAAGTTAGCCACAGCCTGGGAAGGTTTTGCGAAAGGTGACTGGCAGAATGAAGTCAACGTCCGTGACTTTATTCAGAAAAACTACACCCCATATGAAGGCGACGAATCCTTCCTGGCTGGCGCAACTGAAGCGACCACCAAGCTGTGGGACACCGTAATGGAAGGTGTAAAACAGGAAAACCGCACTCACGCGCCTGTTGATTTTGACACTGCCCTGGCTTCCACCATCACCTCTCACGACGCTGGCTATATCGAGAAAGGTCTGGAAAAAATCGTTGGTCTGCAGACCGAAGCGCCGCTGAAACGTGCGATCATCCCGTTCGGTGGTATTAAAATGGTTGAAGGTTCCTGCAAAGCGTACAATCGCGAGCTGGATCCGATGCTGAAAAAAATCTTTACCGAGTACCGTAAAACCCACAACCAGGGCGTATTTGATGTTTACACCAAAGACATCCTGAACTGCCGTAAATCCGGCGTGCTGACCGGTCTGCCGGATGCTTACGGCCGCGGTCGTATCATCGGTGACTACCGTCGCGTTGCGCTGTACGGTATCGACTTCCTGATGAAAGACAAATACGCTCAGTTCCAGTCTCTGCAAGAAAAACTGGAAAGCGGCGAAGATCTGGAAGCGACCATCCGTCTGCGTGAAGAGATCTCTGAACAACACCGTGCACTGGGTCAGATCAAAGAGATGGCGGCTAAATATGGCTACGACATCTCCGGTCCGGCAACGACTGCTCAGGAAGCTATCCAGTGGACCTACTTCGGTTACCTGGCTGCCGTGAAATCTCAGAACGGCGCAGCAATGTCCTTCGGTCGTACCTCCAGCTTCCTGGATATCTACATCGAACGTGACCTGCAGGCCGGTAAAATCACCGAGCAAGACGCGCAGGAAATGGTTGACCACCTGGTCATGAAACTGCGTATGGTTCGCTTCCTGCGTACCCCGGAATATGATGAACTGTTCTCCGGCGACCCGATTTGGGCAACAGAATCCATCGGCGGTATGGGTGTTGACGGCCGTACTCTGGTCACCAAAAACAGCTTCCGCTTCCTGAACACCCTGTACACCATGGGGCCGTCTCCGGAGCCGAACATTACTATCCTGTGGTCTGAAAAACTGCCACTGAGCTTCAAGAAATTCGCGGCTAAAGTGTCCATCGATACCTCTTCTCTGCAGTATGAGAACGATGACCTGATGCGTCCGGACTTCAACAACGACGACTACGCTATCGCATGCTGCGTAAGCCCGATGGTTGTTGGTAAGCAAATGCAGTTCTTCGGTGCTCGTGCTAACCTCGCGAAAACCATGCTGTACGCTATCAACGGCGGCGTGGATGAAAAACTGAAAATGCAGGTAGGTCCGAAATCTGAACCGATCAAAGGCGACGTCCTGAACTTCGACGAAGTCATGGATCGCATGGATCACTTCATGGACTGGCTGGCGAAACAGTACGTCACCGCGCTGAACATCATCCACTACATGCACGACAAGTACAGCTACGAAGCCTCTCTGATGGCGCTGCACGACCGTGACGTTATCCGCACCATGGCGTGTGGTATCGCTGGTCTGTCCGTTGCTGCTGACTCCCTGTCTGCTATCAAATATGCGAAAGTTAAACCGATTCGTGACGAAGACGGTCTGGCTATCGACTTCGAAATCGAAGGCGAATACCCGCAGTTTGGTAACAACGATGCTCGCGTCGATGACATGGCCGTTGACCTGGTTGAACGTTTCATGAAGAAAATTCAGAAACTGCACACCTACCGCAACGCTATCCCGACTCAGTCTGTTCTGACCATCACCTCTAACGTGGTATATGGTAAGAAAACCGGTAACACCCCAGACGGTCGTCGCGCTGGCGCGCCGTTCGGACCAGGTGCTAACCCGATGCACGGTCGTGACCAGAAAGGTGCTGTTGCCTCACTGACTTCCGTTGCTAAACTGCCGTTTGCTTACGCGAAAGATGGTATCTCTTACACCTTCTCTATCGTGCCGAACGCGCTGGGTAAAGATGACGAAGTTCGTAAGACCAACCTGGCCGGTCTGATGGATGGTTACTTCCACCACGAAGCGTCCATCGAAGGTGGCCAGCACCTGAACGTGAACGTCATGAACCGCGAAATGCTGCTCGACGCGATGGAAAACCCGGAAAAATATCCGCAGCTGACCATCCGCGTATCTGGCTACGCCGTACGTTTTAACTCCCTGACCAAAGAACAGCAGCAGGACGTTATTACCCGTACCTTCACTCAGACCATGTAATTCCCAGTCTGACTGAAAAAGCGTACAATAAAGGCCCCACATCAGTGGGGCCTTTTTAACAAGTGATCCCCGCCCCAGCCTGCTTTGCCAGTTATCTATACTTTGGGTACCTGTCAAAACAGACTCGACGCAGCCGCTGAGCTGTGCACCAACACGGCCCCGGATGGGCCACATCTGGAGAAAACACCGCAATGTCAGTTATTGGTCGCATTCACTCCTTTGAATCCTGTGGCACCGTTGATGGCCCGGGCATCCGCTTTATTACCTTTTTCCAGGGCTGCCTGATGCGCTGCCTGTACTGCCATAACCGTGACACCTGGGATACCCACGGCGGCAAAGAAATCACCGTTGAAGAGTTAATGAAAGAGGTAGTGACCTATCGTCACTTTATGAATGCCTCCGGCGGCGGCGTCACGGCATCAGGCGGCGAAGCGATCCTGCAGGCGGAGTTTGTTCGCGACTGGTTCCGCGCCTGTAAAAAGGAAGGTATTCATACCTGTCTCGATACCAACGGCTTTGTCCGTCGCTACGATCCGGTTATCGACGAACTGCTGGAGGTGACTGACCTGGTCATGCTGGATCTTAAGCAGATGAACGATGAGATCCACCAGAACCTGGTCGGCGTTTCCAACCACCGCACCCTCGAGTTTGCCCAGTATCTGGCGAAAAAGAATATCAATGTCTGGATCCGCTACGTCGTGGTTCCGGGCTGGTCAGACGATGATGACTCCGCGCACCGCCTGGGCGAATTTACCCGCGATATGGGCAACGTCGAGAAAATTGAACTGCTGCCCTACCATGAGCTGGGCAAACACAAATGGGTAGCGATGGGCGAAGAGTACAAGCTGGACGGCGTTCATCCGCCGAAAAAAGAGACCATGGAGCGGGTGAAAGGCATTCTTGAGCAGTATGGTCACAAGGTGATGTACTAAGAGCCTCATCAGGGTCGGTGGTGCGCTTACGCCGGCCCGAAGCGACACTGGAAATCATTCCAGCCCCGCCGTTGATCCTCATGAAAAGCGCAATGCCGTCTCTCTGCAGTGGAAAACATGCGATAGAAACAGATGACGTGCAGCCTTCGCTGCACGTCAGAATGGTTATGCGTGCGCCACCGGCGTCGGATGATGCCCGGCTTTACGCAGCAGGGTCAGCAGATAGATAAACGACACGCTGGCGATCATGATAAACAGCAGATTGTCTGAGAAATTCTGCATCAGCATTGCTGTCAGGGTCGGGCCCAGCAGACTGCCGATGGTATAACTCATCAGCAGCGCCTGATTCATCGCCACCAGTTGGTGATGTTCGACTTTTTCGCAGGCCCAGGCCATCGCCACCGGATACAGCGTGAAACCGGATGCCCCAAGCACAAACAGCGCCGGGGCCATTGCCGCCTGACTCAGCATCGCCATACAGCCCAGAATGACCACAAAGACCTGCACCCGCAGCACCAGCAGACGGCCATAGCGGTCAGCCAGGCGCCCTACCGGCCACTGGCCGAGGATCCCCGCGCTCACCATCACCGCCATCCAGAAGCCAATGCCGGCGTCGCTCACACCCTGATGGTTCAGCCACAGCGGCATCAGGCCATACAGCGAACCGAGGACAATCCCCGAGATAATACAGCCATTGACCCCGTGGCGCGCCTGGCGCAGCTTCAGCATCGGCCAGATACGAACTGTTTCGTGCGGCTCTTCAGCCTGTCCCATAATACGGGTAAACAGCAGCGGCAGGATCGCCGCCAGCGCCAGGCCAGTCACCCACGGCAGGACGCTCATTAAATCGGTAGGTAACTTACTGACCATCAGCTGGCCCAGTACGGTACCGACATAATAGACCATCATGTACGCCGCCAGCAGACGGCCGCGGCTGCGGGAAGTCCCGCTGCAGACCAGCGCGCTTTCCACCACCACCCAAATCATCGCGCAGCCTACGCCGGCGATAAACCGCCAGCTCAGCCACGTCCAGAAGCCAACGGTGATCCCCAGCCCTACGCAGCCGACGGCGAAAATTAACGACGCGAGATAATAGCTGCGGTTAAACCCAAGGCGCTTAATCACCCAACCAGCCAGCAACGTACCGGCCAGGTTGCCGGTAAAATAGGATGACCCCACCATGCCGACCTGCCAGGTTGGCATATTTTCATGGGCGAGCCAGAGCGGGACGAGCGTATTCAGCACCGCTATCGCCAGAGTCAATAAAAGCAGGCCACAGAGCAGCATTTGCACTGGCCGGGTGTAGATGGTCATGGGTAAAAAACCGTGAGGAATGTTCAGATCGCGAGCGCATCATGCCACCGCTAAAAACATTGTCAATCCACCTGAAATCAGGCGTGATGCGGTTTTGCAGGCTACGATAGAAGTTTTTTATCCACAGAATGGGTAAAGGTGAGGCAACAGATAATACACTGTTGTTTTTCTTAATTTATTAATAAATGTCGACGTTGATTTCAGTTGAAAAATTTCATCTATCGACAGCACGTTTTCATCATGCCGGCGTATGACCGCCGGCATGATGACGCCGATTAACTGGCGATAGCCATCCCCACGGTCATATGCAGACCATAGAATACGCCGCGGCCAATCATCTCTCCCGCCAGCACCAGAACAAACGCCAGGCTAAGCAGCGAGACCGCCGGCTTGCGGCCGCGGATCTGCGGCACGCACCAGCAGGCCAGGGCCAGCGCCAGCAGCACCATACGCCAGGCCATAAGCAACCCGTAATCCGGCACCAGAGCGGAGGCCTGCTGGATTGAACTGTGAATAGTAGCGAGTTCACTCCCCTGCATCAGGACCACGACAATACTCGCCAGCAGCGCCAACAAAGTGACCACCGGCAGCAAGCGCAGCGCCCAGCCGTCAACGCCTGCCACGCGCAGCAGCAGGTAGCCCAGCAGCGGACCGCCGATAAACAGCGTCAGGAAGAAGCTCAGCGGCGTCCAGACGGTGTACCAGGTCGGCACCGTGTCGATGGTGTTGTATACCCGCACCATCATCCAGACGAAGATCACGCCCAGCACCATGGTGACTATCAGCCACAGGCTACGCAGGCCGGCAGGCAGTTTTTTACACACGGCCAGTAGCCAGCCAATCCCGCCGACGGCGAAGAAGATCGCCCCGCTAGCTATCTCATTACTCAGCGACGAGGCTCCCACGCGATTCAGCGAGTTAAAGGCCCGTAGCGGCGAACCGAGGTGCATTGTCGAGGCGATAAACCCGATCCCCATCAATACCCACAGGCCAAACATACTCCCCACCACGCGCTGCTCCTGCTCGCGAGAAAGATTGCCCGTCATCAGCGCCAGGGCCATGACGATAAACCCGCCCGCGACGCACTGGCCGAAGACAGTAAAGATCATCAGCGGCCATTCATGCCATCCGTTTCCCATCTCACACCTCCTTCGGATTCGCCAGGTAACCGGTGGTATCGCCACACGGCCGGGCATTGGCGTTAGGTTTAATAACGATACTCGGCCTGGTAAAGTGCGCCGACGGCAGCGGGGCTACCGCGGCCAGCTGGCCATGCTTAGCGCGCAGCTCGGCAATCGGCCCGAAATCAAGCGCCCGCAGCGGGCAGGACTCGACGCAGATCGGCTTTTTCCCCTCGGCGACGCGCTCATGGCAACCGTCGCACTTGGTCATGTGGCCCTTGTCGGCGTTGTACTGCGGGGCGCCGTACGGGCAGGCCATATGGCAGTAACGGCAGCCAATGCACACCTCTTCGTTGACCACAACAAAACCATCTTCACGCTTGTGCATTGCCCCGCTCGGACAGACCTTGGTGCAGGCCGGATCTTCGCAGTGGTTACAGGCGATGGAGAGGTAATAAGCAAAAACGTTCTGATTCCAGACACCGTTATCCTCCTGCCAGTCGCCACCGGCATACTCATAGATGCGGCGGAAGCTGACCTCCGGGGTCAGGTTCTTGTAATCCTTACAGGCCAGTTCGCAGGTCTTGCAACCGGTGCAACGGGCGGAATCAATAAAAAATCCATACTGAGTTGTCATCGGTTACTCCTTACAGCTTCTCAACCTGGACGAGGTTGGTATGCGACGGGTTCCCCTTCGCCAGCGGCGACGGACGCTGGGTGGTCAGCACGTTAATGCTGCCCGCCTGATCCACCCGTGAAGCGTCCGGGTTATACCAGGCCCCTTCCCCCAGCGCGACAACGCCCGGCATCATGCGCGGCGTCACCTTCGCTTCAATATGCACTTCTCCGCGGTCGTTGAAGATGCGAATGCGATCGCCGTTGGCAATGCCGCGTTGCTTCGCGTCGATCGGGTTAATCCACATCTCCTGCCGACAGGCGGCCTTCAGTACATCGACGTTGCCGTAAGTTGAGTGAACGCGCGATTTATAGTGGAAGCCGGTCAGCTGTAGCGGGTATTTCGCCGTCAATGGATCGTTGTAGTTTTCGAAGCCCGGGGTGTAGATCGGCAGTGGATCGATAACATCCCCTTCCGGCAGCTCCCAGGTGGCCGCGATTTTCGCCAGCGCCTGCGAGTAGATTTCGATCTTGCCCGACGGCGTGGTCAGCGGATTGGCCTGCGGATCCTCGCGGAAGGCTTTGTAGGCCACATGGTGTCCTTGCGGATCGCGCTGCTTATAAATGCCCTGCTGGCGGAAGGTGTCGAAATCTGGTAGGTCAGGAATCGCTTTCTGCGACTGTTCATACAGATGGCGCATCCAGCCTTCCTGGGTACGGCCTTCGGTAAACTGCTGCTCCACACCGAGGCGTTTTGCCAGCTCGGTGGTCATCTCATAGATGGTTTTGCATTCGAAACGCGGCTTGATGGCCTGATCGGCAAAGATGACGTAGGACATGTTGCCGCAGGAGGCATCCAGCGCGAAATCCATCTGCTCGGAGGCGGTGCAGTCCGGCAGCAGAATATCGGCGTATTTCGCGGACGAGGTCATATGGCAGTCGATGACTACGATCATCTCGCACTTCTTGTCGTCCTGCAGGATCTCATGGGTACGGTTGATCTCAGAATGCTGGTTAATCAGGCAATTGCCCGCATAGTTCCAGATCATTTTGATCGGCACGTCGAGCTTATCTTTGCCACGAACGCCGTCGCGCAGGGCGGTCATTTCCGGACCACGCTCGATAGCGTCGGTCCACATAAACATCGAGATACTGGTCTGAACCGGATTCTCCAGCGTCGGCATGCGCTCAAAGGGCAGGCTGTAAGAGCCCTCGCGCGCGCCGCTGTTGCCGCCGTTGATCCCGACGTTACCCGTCAGGATAGCGAGCATCGAGATAGCCCGGGTGGCGATTTCGCCGTTGGCGTGACGCTGCGGCCCCCAACCCTGGCTGATATAGGCCGGTTTGGCGGTGGCAATTTCGCGCGCCAGTTTAACAATGCGTTCGCGCGGAATACCGGTAATCGTCGAGGCCCACTCCGGCGTTTTGGCGATACCATCCGTGCCCTGGCCAAGAATGTAAGCTTTGTAGTGACCATTGGCTGGCGCATCGGCGGGCAGCGTTTTCTCGTCGTATCCCACGCAGTATTTATCGAGGAACGGCTGATCGACCAGATTCTCGGTGATCATCACCCACGCCAGACCCGATACCAGCGCCGCATCGGTGCCGGGGCGAATCGGGATCCATTCATCTTCGCGTCCGGCGCCGGTGTCGGTATAGCGTGGATCGATAATGATCATCCGGGCATTGGATTTCTGCCGCGCCTGCTCAAGGTAGTACGTCACCCCGCCGCCGCTCATCCGCGTTTCGCCGGGATTATTGCCGAACAGCACCACCAGCTGGCTGTTTTCAATATCCGATGGGCTATTGCCGTCGGCCCAGCCGCCGTAGGTATAATTGAGGCCCTCGGCAATCTGCGCCGAAGAGTAATCGCCATAGTGGTTCAGATAACCGCCGCAGCAGTTCATCAGACGGGCAATCAGCGTTTTTCCTGGCGGCCAGGAACGAGTCAGCGTGCCGCCGAGCGTACCGGTGCCGTAGTTCAGATAGATGGATTCGTTGCCGTATTCTTTAATCAGCCGCTGCATATTGCTGGCGATAGTATCGAACGCCTCTTCCCAGCTGATTTGCTCGAATTTCCCTTCCCCGCGTTTGCCAACGCGCTTCATCGGGTACTTCAGGCGATCCGGGTTATAGACGCGGCGGCGCATCGAACGCCCGCGCAGGCAGGCGCGGACCTGGTGCAAACCGTCATAGTTATCGTCACCGGTATTATCGGTTTCGACGTATTTAATCGCGCCATCCACCACGTGCATGCGCAGCGGGCAGCGGCTGCCGCAGTTGACGGTACAGGCACTCCAGACCACCTTCTCGTTGGCGGGTGCCGGCGTATCGGCGGCATGCGCCAGTCGGGTAAAGGGTAATGTTAGTGCGTTGCTGGCCAGCGCCAGGCCGCCTATTGCCGTGGTTTTCATCAGACCACGGCGGCTTACCTCAGCAGCCAGTAAAGCATCGGGGGCTTTAATTTTCATGGATACTCGCTTTGGTTGCTCACAATAAACTGACAAGCGCTATATAGTCATATATATATTGCTTTGAAATATTATTGGTTTTTTATGCTGATTTAATCCAAAGGGAGTATCACTGCATTCGTAGAATGGATTATTGCCCGGTATCAATAAGGGCGTAAAAAAAGCGCCCGCAGGCGCTTTTAAAAGAGAGGAAGAAAAAATTACCCGATATATTCGAGGCCACGCATATACGGGCGCAGAATTTCCGGGATCTCAATACGGCCATCGGCCTGCTGATAGTTTTCCATCAGCGCCACCAGGGTACGACCTACCGCCAGACCAGAACCATTCAGAGTATGAACGAGGCGAGTCTTCTTGTCGGACTTGCTGCGGCAGCGGGCCTGCATACGACGCGCCTGGAAATCCCAGACGTTAGAGCAGGAAGAGATTTCACGGTAGGTGTTCTGCGCCGGAACCCACACTTCCAGGTCGTAGGTTTTGCAGGCGCTGAAGCCCATATCGCCGGTGCACAGCGCGACCTTACGGTACGGCAGACCCAGCAGCTGCAGCACTTTCTCGGCGTGACCGGTCATCTCTTCCAGCGCGGCCATGGAGTCTTCCGGACGCACGATCTGCACCATTTCAACTTTGTCGAACTGGTGCATGCGGATCAGACCGCGGGTGTCGCGACCATAGGAACCGGCTTCAGAGCGGAAGCACGGCGTATGGGCGGTCATTTTGATCGGCAGGTCGTCTTCGTCGATGATTTCATCGCGTACCAGGTTGGTCAGCGGCACTTCCGCCGTCGGGATCAGCGCGTAGTTGCTGCTGTCGGCTTCTTCTTCCAGCGGACGAGTATGGAACAGGTCGCCAGCGAATTTCGGCAACTGGCCGGTGCCATACAGCGTGTCCTGGTTCACCAGGTACGGGACATAGTTTTCGCTATAGCCATGCTGTTCGGTGTGCAGATCCAGCATGAACTGCGCCAGGGCGCGGTGCAGACGGGCCAGCTGGCCTTTCATCACCACAAAACGCGAACCAGTCAGCTTAACGGCGGCGGCAAAATCCAGCCCCCCGTGCATTTCCCCCAGCGTCACGTGATCGCGCACTTCAAAATCGAACTGGCGCGGCGTGCCCCAGCGGCTGACTTCAACGTTGTCGTTTTCGTCACGGCCAACCGGCACATCATCATGAGGAATATTCGGGATCGCCAGCGCGATATCGCGAATTTCCGCCAGCAGCGTTTCCAGCTCGGACTTTGCAGCATCCAACTGTTCGCCGAGTTTGTTCACTTCCAGGCGTAATGGCTCGATGTCTTCCCCGCGCGCTTTCGCCTGGCCAATGGATTTCGATCGGGAGTTACGCTCCGCCTGCAGGTTTTCCGTTTGCACCTGCAGAACTTTACGACGCTCTTCAAGCGCGCGAAGTTTATCTACATCCAGCTTAAAGCCCCGGCGTGCCAGTTTTTCTGCGACTGCGTCTGGCTCGGTACGCAGCAGATTGGGATCGAGCATGCTTATCCTGTGCTTATCGAATTAAATAAAGAAAAGTGGCCGCAGACTACGACCACGGAAATAGAGTAATAACCTTACCGCAACGCCTCAATTAGCGGTAGCGTTTTATCGGGCTATTTTGATCCTGTTCAGCGAGCCAGGCGAGCTTTTCGCCAATTTTGCCCTCAAGCCCCCGGTTTGTCGGGTGATAATAGCGCGTTTGCGCCATTTCCTGCGGGAAGTACTGCTCGCCGGCGGCGTAGGCGTTGGGTTCGTCATGAGCGTAACGATACTCCTGTCCGTAACCCATCTCTTTCATCAGCTTCGTCGGCGCATTGCGCAGATGCACCGGAACGTCGTAGTCAGGACGATCCCGCGCGTCGGACAGCGCCGCTTTAAAGGCGGTGTAGACGGCGTTGCTTTTCGGCGCGCAGGCCAGATAGACAATGGCCTGGGCAATCGCCCGTTCGCCTTCCGCCGGCCCGACGCGGGTAAAGCAATCCCACGCCGAAATGGCGACCTGCATCGCCCGTGGGTCGGCGTTGCCGACATCTTCCGAGGCTATCGCCAGACAGCGGCGGGCAACGTACAGCGGATCGCCGCCGGCGGTGATGATCCGCGCATACCAGTAAAGTGCCGCATCCGGCGCGCTACCGCGCACCGACTTATGCAGAGCAGAAATCAAATCGTAGAACCGGTCGCCTTTGTTATCAAAGCGCGCGCTGCGCTCGCCAGCGATCTCGGTCAGCAGTTCCGCCTTCAGCACCCGCTTGCCCGAGTCATCGCTCTCGGCCATATCAGCCATCATTTCCAGGGTATTCAGCGCCCGCCTCGCGTCGCCGTTCACCAGTTCGGCGATGGCCTTGCGGGTCTCTTCCGGCAGAATAATATCCTGCCCGCCGTAGCCGCGGGACTTATCGTTCATCGCCTGGTCAAGCACCCGCTCGATATCGTCGGTGGTCAGCGATTTCAGTAAGTAGACGCGGGCGCGGGAGAGCAGCGCTGAATTAAGCTCAAAGGAGGGGTTTTCGGTGGTCGCGCCAATAAAAGTGATGGTGCCGTCTTCAATATGGGGCAGAAAGGCATCCTGCTGGCTTTTATTAAAGCGATGCACTTCGTCAACAAACAGGATGGTCCGCCGGCCGGCGTTGCGATTTTGCCTCGCGCGCTCAATAGCCTCGCGAATCTCTTTCACCCCTGAGGTCACCGCCGAGATCCGTTCGACATCGGCGCTGGCGTAGCGGGCAATCACTTCCGCGAGGGTGGTCTTGCCGGTGCCCGGCGGCCCCCAGAGGATCATTGAATGCAGATGCCCGGCTTCAATCGCCCGCGGCAGGGGTTTACCCGGCGCCAGCAGATGCTGCTGGCCAATATACTGCGCTAAATTTTCTGGCCGCATGCGAGCGGCCAGAGGTTGAAACGCGTTGTCGGAAAAATCGAGCGACAGATTGCTCACTTTCGCCTCTACTTACGTTGATCGTCCACCGTCACCCCTTTCGGCGGCGTAAAGGTGAACTTAGATGCGTCGACGGCGCCGTTCTGCTGCGACTTCAGCTGATAGCTGCTGCGCTGGTCATCCTGCTCGACGGCGCTGAACTGATGGATGGTGCCGTCCCGACCGACGTTGATCGTGAACTGCTTCAGGTTACCGCTGCCGCTTTTCGGCGTCAGCACAAAATCATCGCCGTTTTGTTTGATATTGTACTGCTGCCAGTCACTGGACTGGTTGCGGGCAATCAGCATAAACGGCGTGTTGCTGGTAGCATCTTTCAGCCAGGTCGCCGTAGCCTGCTCAACGAACGGGTTGTAGAACCACAGCGTTTTGCCATCCGAGACAAGAACGCTTTCATCTGGCTGGGTCATATGCCAGTTAAACAGGTTCGGACGTTTTACCCACAGGTCGCCCTGTCCGTCCTGGACGGCGTTACCGCTGCCGTCGGTGACTTTCTGCGTGAAGCTGGCATGGAAACTGCTCACTTTATCAAGACGGCTTTTTAAGTCACTGGCCGCATCTGCCCAGACCTGGCTGACGACCATACCAGACAGTAATGCACAGGTGATTGCGAGTTTTTTCATTGTTATTCCTTAATGTGCGTCACTCCCGACGCGGGAGCCTCTTCTGTCCCTAATGTAGGACCGCCGACGGCGGCGGAACAGAAGAATTGGCTGATTTTGCGCTTATTTACCCAACTTTGCACTCATTCAAAGGGCGGCGGCGCCAGCACTTCGCGGTTACCGTTATGGCCCTGTTCGCTGACGATCCCCTGCGCTTCCATCTGTTCGATAATGCGTGCTGCCCGGTTATAGCCAATGCGGAACTGACGCTGGACCCCGGAAATCGACGCTTTGCGCTTCTCAGTCACAAAACTGACCGCCTGATCGAACAGCGGGTCCAGCTCTTCACCACCGTCGAAACCACCGCCGCCGCCTTCGCTTTCGCTGTCGGAGGTAATGCCATCGACGTACTGCGGACGGCCGCGGGCTTTCCAGTCCTGAACCACAGCGTGGACTTCCTGGTCGCGTACAAATGCCCCGTGGACGCGCACCGGCGTGGTAGAGTTCGGTCCGGAGTAAAGCATATCCCCCATACCCAGCAGCGATTCCGCGCCGCCCTGATCGAGAATGGTACGCGAGTCAATTTTACTCGACACGGTAAAGGCGATGCGCGTCGGAATGTTGGCCTTAATCAGGCCGGTAATAACATCTACCGACGGACGCTGCGTCGCCAGCACCAGGTGGATCCCCGCCGCACGCGCTTTTTGCGCCAGACGGGCAATCAGCTCTTCCACCTTCTTGCCGACGGTCATCATCAGGTCGGCGAACTCGTCCACCAGCACCACGATATACGGCAGTTTTTCCAGCACCGGATGTACGGCATCCATGCTGTCGCCCGGCTTCCAGTACGGATCCGGAATCGGACGCCCCATGCGCGCGGCCTCGGCGATCTTCTCGTTATAGCCCGCCAGGTTACGCACGCCCAGCGCTGACATCAGCTTGTAGCGGCGCTCCATCTCGTTGACGCTCCAGCGCAGCGCATTGGCGGCGTCTTTCATGTCGGTGACCACTTCCGTCAGCAGATGCGGAATACCTTCGTAGACCGACAGCTCGAGCATTTTCGGGTCGATCATGATGAAACGCACATCTTCCGGCTGCGCTTTGTAGAGCATGCTGAGGATCATGGCGTTCACACCGACTGACTTACCGGAACCGGTAGTACCGGCAACCAGCAGGTGCGGCATTTTCGCCAGGTCAGCTACCACCGGGTCGCCAGCGATATCTTTACCCAGCACCACGGTCAGCGGCGATGGGTTATCGCGGAACTTGGCGTTGTCGAGCACTTCACGCAGATAGACGGTCTGACGCTTTTTATTCGGCAGCTCAAGACCGACATACGGTTTACCCGGGATCACTTCCACCACGCGCACGGCAACCGTCGACAGCGAACGCGCCAGATCGCGTGACAGGTTAGAGATTCGAGCCGCTTTGACGCCAGGCGCCAGATTCAGTTCGAAGCGGGTGATCACCGGCCCCGGCGAGTAGTTCACCACATCCGCTTTAATGCGGAAATCGGCCAGACGTGCTTCCACCAGTCGCGCCATCTGCTCGAGAGCAAAGGTATCCACCGGCTCGACTTCACTGGGTGGTGGGGTTAACAGATCCAGCGACGGCAACGGCGTGGTCGGTCTTTGCAGCGGACGGCTATCGCCATTGCGCATCAGCAGCGGGTGGATCAGGCTCTCCTGCGGCGCGGGCGCGGCAGGCTGCCCCTGCGGGACAACCGGCTGTTGCTGCTGCACGGGCTGCGGTGCAGTCTGGTAAGGCTGCGGCGGCACTGGCTGAGGGTGTACCGGCTGGTGCTGCGCAGGTTGATAACCCTGCTGCGGAGCGGCGGCCGGTTGTTGATAGTGCGGGGCCGGTTGTTGCGGCTGGACTTCCGGCATCGGCGTAAACAGCGGCTCGCTCGGCCCCTCATTGACAAGCGTTTTCATCGGCGAGAATTCATAATCCGCCGGCGAGAACGGATTAGCGCCCGGCGGCTGCTCAGCGGCGTAGCGCTGCTGCTGGGTGGCGGCAAACTGGCGCGCCAGCTCCGCTTCCGCCGCAGTGTCGGCGTCATCGTCATCAGTCGCGTTATCGTCTTCCCAGCGATGGCCATAGCGCTGCTGCTGGGTGGCGGCGAACTGGCGAGCCAGTTCATCCTGCTCCATAGCATCCGCTTCCTCATCCGAGAGCAGCTCATCGTCATAATGGGGGTCGCGCTCCGCCTGCCGCGCACGCTGTTCCGCCTCCCGTTGCGACGGTAGCTTGATGCCGTAAGAGGCCAGCTCCCGACGCGTCGGGACACGAACGCGGTTTGGTCGCGGTAGTTTTGGACCAATACCTTCTTTCACCTGGACCCGCGGTCCGCTGGATGCCGGGCTGAACAATGGCGCAGCCGCAGCGGATGCGGCCGTCGCCGAGGTTGCCGCTGCCGCGCCGCCGCTGGCGGCCGTTGCCTGATGCACCCCTGCCGCGACCGCAGAGACCACGGTTGTCTCCACTGGCGGTTTGGACGAGGAGGCTGGCGGCGTCAGCGGTTTAGTGGCAATCGGACTTTCCGGCTCCGGAATTGGCTGATACCAGGAGGCCAGCAGCTCGCGTTCACGTGCCCGCTTCTCTTCGACTTCTTCGAAGTAATAGAGCGGTGGACGTTTCACCTCTTCCGGCGCAACCTCTGGTTCTGGCTCCGGTGACGGCACTGGCGCGCTTTGCGGCTGATACGCCTGCGGCGCAGGCTGAGCGGCATGCGGATCGTAAGTCGGCTGCTGATACGGCGCCGGCTCTGGCTGATAAGCTTGCGGCGCAGGCTGAGCGGCATACGGATCGTAAGTCGGCTGCTGATACGGCGCCGGCTCTGGCTGATAAGCTTGCGGCGCAGGCTGAGCGGCATACGGATCGTAAGTCGGCTGCTGATACGGCGCCGGCTCTGGCTGATACCCTTGCGGCGCAGGCTGAGCGGCATACGGATCGTAAGTCGGCTGCTGATACGGCGCCGGCTCTGGCTGATACCCTTGCGGCGCAGGCTGAGCGGCATACGGATCGTAAGTCGGCTGCTGATACGGCGCCGGCTCTGGCTGATACGCCTGCGGCGCAGGCTGACCAGCATGCGAAGCATAAACCGGCTGCTGATACGGCGCCGGCTCTGGCTGGTACGCCTGCGGCGGGTAACCCGCTTCCGGCTGATAAGCAGGCGCAGCGCCCTGATGGCCAGCCGCGGATTCAGCCCACGCCTGTGGCGCGGCAGTGGCCGCCGCCGCTGCGCCCACGGGCTCAGCGATACTATGACCATTCAGCAACGGATCGTAAGGGTCGAAATCTCCACGGCGCGCGGCGCTGGCGCCGGAGAACAGCACATCATCCTCTGTGGGACGTGCCGCGCTGGCGCCGGAAAACAGTACATCGTCGGCGGCGACAGGCGCACCGCTGGCGCTGTATTGCACCGCCTCTTCACCGTCATCCATCCGTTTGCCGGAGAAAAGCGCCGCGTCGGTTTTACGCCCCATGGGGTTGGTAAACTTCTCGGCCAGACGCTTACGTCGCGCCAGCGCGCTGCGTAAAATACGGGCACGACGCGACTCCTGAGGGGTTGCCGCCTCTTCGTCGTCGTACTCTTCATCGTCATCTTCGTATTCGCCTTCATCGACCCAGGTATCATCGCGACGGGTACGGTTGCTGGCAAAGGTGAGTACCGACAGGATCCCGCCGCCCAATTTTTCCGCAATGCTGACCCACGACCAACCGGTGAACAGCGTCAGGCCGGCCGCCCAGATGCATAACAGGGCGATGGTGCCGCCGCTGCTGTGCAGCAGCGGTTGCAGCGTGGTGCTCAGCAGGCTGCCGATCACTCCGCCCGAGGCAAAGTACCAGATATCATCGGCGTTAATGGCTGCCAGACCACAGGAGGTCAGGATCAGGGCTAACGCGCCAATGAGGCGCAGGGAAACGGCGAAATAATCAATGTATTCGTCGTTTTCCTGATGCCGCCAGGCAAACCAGCATCCGCCAATAATGATGACCGGGATGGTGTAGGCCATGACGCCAAAAATGAAAAAGAGGGTATCGGCAAGCCACGCACCGGGGGCGCCGCCTAAATTATGAATAGGCTCATGCCACGCCGTCTGCGACCAGCTTGGATCCGAGGGGTTAAAGCTCAGTAGTGCCGCCATCAGCCAGATGGCGAAGAGGGAGCAAAGGATGAGCATCGCCTCAAGGAGTCGGCGCCCGCTGCTGAGTTTGGTTAGTTTGACTTCTTTGTCTTCGGTGTATTCCTGGCTCAAGAAAGGCTCTCCAGGTATCAGGCTGTTTCCTGCCTGCTGCTAAAACGGACAACAGCGCCGGGTCTCCCCGGCACTGTTGCTGTATGGATTAACAGGAGTGTAATCAAACTACGTCGATTTTGCACCTGTTCCGTGTTAGCGCGTCTTAATAACCAGACGATTACTTTGCTTGACTTCTTCCATCACCACGTAGGTACGGGTGTCGTTTACGCCCGGCAGGCGCAGCAAGGTCTCGCCCAGTAATTTACGATACGCTGACATATCCGGTACGCGGGTTTTCAACAGGTAGTCGAAATCACCGGAAACCAGATGACACTCTTGAATTTCTTCAAGTTTTTGCACTGCGGCGTTAAATTGCTCAAACACATCCGGTGCGCCACGATTCAGAGTAATCTCAACAAATACCAGAAGTGATGCATCCAGATAATGCGGGTTGAGCAGCGCCGTATAGCCCTGAATAAAACCCTGTCTTTCAAGACGACGCACGCGCTCAAGGCAAGGCGTCGGAGAAAGTCCCACCCGTTTAGAAAGCTCGACGTTAGAAATTCGCCCATCTTTTTGCAATTCATTCAGGATGTTACGATCAATGCGGTCGAGATCTTTGCCAGGGCGCTTCTTGCTATCTACCATTATTATTGTCTCTCTGTATTCCTTCCCTACTCCTGTTCCGGCTCTGTGCCTTCACTGCCAGAGCCCATCCTGTTATTACCCGTACGACAATGGGTAACCCAGGGGTACGTGAGAAGCCCGTTGCCTGACGGCAGTCACCGACATCACGCATGGCGTCTGTCCACACCATGCGTAGATTTCGTTAACCCGGATAAAAATGGCATTTGCGTGCATGAAAATTCGCCGCACGCTAAATACTGCTTTTCTTCTTCCATGAATGTTTTCGCAAAAGCACAGGGGATTGTCAAAGTAAAACATCGATTTTTAGTACAAGATGCCAGATATTCATCATCCCCCCTAGTTGATTCTCATTTTTTCGTCTTATAATTGTCCCGCTGACAGTAGAAATAGTTATATTCTTTGCCGGTAAAATCGCCAATTCATCGGTCGCTTCTATTGCACACATCGTTAACAAAATCGCTGCGCTCTTTTTTTACGACAACAAATTCCCTACAATCTCTGCCCAATGTATGCCAATTATTATGGGGATCTCATGGGCACAGCCAAACACAGTAAACTGCTTATCCTTGGTTCTGGACCTGCGGGATACACCGCGGCGGTCTATGCCGCACGCGCCAACCTGCAGCCGGTGCTGATCACCGGGATGGAAAAAGGCGGTCAGCTGACCACCACGACGGAAGTGGAAAACTGGCCGGGCGATCCTAACGATCTCACCGGCCCGCTGCTGATGGAGCGCATGCACGAGCATGCCGCGAAATTTGAAACGGAAATTATTTTCGACCACATCAGCCGCGTCGATCTGCAAAACCGTCCGTTCCGTCTGACAGGCGATAGCGGTGAGTACACCTGTGATGCGCTGATCATTGCCACCGGCGCATCGGCGCGCTACCTCGGTCTGCCATCGGAAGAGGCGTTTAAAGGCCGTGGCGTTTCAGCTTGCGCCACCTGTGACGGATTCTTCTATCGCAATCAGAAAGTGGCGGTGATCGGCGGCGGTAACACCGCGGTTGAAGAGGCTCTGTATCTGTCCAATATTGCCTCTGAGGTGCATCTGATCCACCGCCGCGACGCCTTCCGCGCGGAAAAAATCCTCATCAAACGTCTGATGGATAAAGTGGCGAGCGGCAACATCGTGCTGCATACCGACCGCACCCTCGAAGAGGTGACCGGCGACCAGATGGGCGTCAGCGGCCTGCGCCTGCGCGATACCAAAAACAGCGACAACGTCGAGTCTCTGGAAGTGGCAGGCTTGTTCGTTGCCATTGGCCACAGCCCGAACACCGCCATCTTTGAAGGTCAGCTGGAACTGGAAAACGGCTATATCAAAGTGCAGTCCGGGATTCACGGCAACGCCACGCAAACCAGTATCCCGGGCGTATTTGCCGCTGGCGATGTCATGGACCATATCTATCGTCAGGCGATCACCTCCGCTGGCACCGGCTGCATGGCGGCGCTGGACGCCGAGCGTTACCTGGACGGTTTGGCCGACGCTTGCAAATAATCTTTACAAGTCAGTAACAAAGGTAAAGAAGGCGACGAAAAGTCGCCTTTATTTTTGCCGCGATGTAACATTGCCGTGCCCAATATTCCCATAACGATACCTGCAAAGCGCGCAATGAATAAAACCCGTCAACAAGAGTTAACCCGCTGGTTAAAACAGCAAAGTATTATCTCCCGTCGCTGGTTGATGATTTCCCGCCTGCTTGGCGTGGCAAGCGGTCTGCTGATCGTCGCGCAGGCCTGGTTCCTGGCGCGGATCCTGCACCGGATGGTGATGGAAAATATTCCGGCAACCGCCCTGCTGCTGCCGCTGACGCTGCTGGTACTGGTCTTTGTGCTGCGCGCCTGGGTGGTCTGGCTGCGTGAGCGGGTTGGTTTTCAGGCCGGGCAGCATATCCGCTATGAAATTCGCCGTCAGGTTCTCGACCGCCTCCAGCAGGCGGGCCCCGCCTGGATCCAGGGCAAACCGGCCGGCAGTTGGGCAACGCTTATCCTTGAGCAGATCGATGATATGCACGATTATTATGCGCGCTACCTGCCCCAGATGACGCTGGCGGCCTGCGTGCCGCTGCTGATCGTTATCACTATTTTCCCGATTAACTGGGCCGCCGCATTGATCCTCCTCGGCACCGCCCCGCTGATCCCGCTTTTCATGGCGCTGGTCGGGATGGGCGCCGCCGATGCCAACCGGCGTAACTTCCAGGCGCTGGCCCGCCTGAGCGGCCATTTCCTCGATCGCCTGCGCGGCATGGAAACCCTGCGTATTTTTCACCGCGGTCAGGCAGAAATCGATAATATTCGCGACGCCTCGCAGGATTTTCGCCAACGCACCATGGAAGTCCTGCGTCTGGCCTTCCTCTCCTCCGGGGTGCTGGAGTTTTTCACCTCCCTCTCCATTGCGCTGGTGGCGGTCTATTTTGGCTTCTCTTACCTTGGCGAGCTGAACTTCGGCCACTATGGCGCGGGCGTCACGCTGATGGCAGGCTTCCTGACGCTGATCCTCGCTCCGGAATTTTTCCAGCCGTTACGTGACCTGGGCACTTTCTACCATGCCAAAGCCCAGGCCGTGGGCGCCGCAGACAGCCTGAAAACGTTTATGGAAACCCCATTGACCCAGGTGGAGCGCGGCGAAAAAACCTTAAATGATAACGATCTGATTGGCGTGGAAGCGCGCGATCTGGTGATCAAATCTCCGGAAGGTAAAGTCCTGGCCGGGCCGCTTAACTTTTCACTGCCTGCTGGCGCACGCGTTGTGCTGGTGGGTCAGAGCGGCTCCGGGAAAAGTTCGCTGCTGAACACACTGCTCGGCTTTTTGCCCTACGAGGGCTCGCTGAAGGTGAACGGCGCAGAGCTGCGCGAACTGGACGCCGATCGCTGGCGCCGCCTGTTAAGCTGGGTGGGACAGAATCCTCAACTACCTGCCGCCACGCTGCGGGAAAATGTGCTGCTGGCATGGCCCGAAGCCAGCGATGCCCAGCTTCGGCTGGCGCTGGACAAGGCCTGGGTCAGTGAGTTTATCGCCCTGTTGCCGGACGGGATCCATACCGCCGTGGGCGATCAGGCGGGTCGTCTGTCGGTAGGTCAGGCGCAGCGTATCGCGGTTGCTCGCGCGCTGTTGGTGCCCTGCCGCCTGCTGTTGCTGGATGAACCCGCCGCCAGCCTCGACGCCCATAGCGAACAACGGGTGATGCAGGCCCTGACCCATGCCTCCACCGAGCAAACCACGCTGCTGGTCACCCACCAGCTCGAGGGACTGGCTGACTGGGATTCCGTCTGGGTCATGCAGGACGGACAGATTATCGAGCAAGGCGACTACGCCACGCTGGCCCGTGCCGGTGGGGTCTTCTCGGCGCTGCTGGCCCATCGTCAGGAGGAGATTTAAATGCGCGCACTTTTACCCTATCTGGCGCTCTATAAACGCCATAAATGGATGCTGCTGCTCGGCGTCGTGCTGGCCATCGTGACTCTGCTGGCCAGCATCGGCCTGCTGACGCTCTCCGGCTGGTTCCTCTCCGCCTCAGCGGTGGTGGGTGTCGCCGGGATCTACAGTTTTAACTATATGCTGCCTGCCGCGGGCGTCCGCGGCGCGGCGATTATCCGTACCGCCGGGCGCTACTTCGAGCGTCTGGTCAGTCATGACGCGACCTTCCGCGTGCTGCAGCATCTGCGCGTCTTCACCTTCAGCAAACTACTCCCCCTCTCTCCCGCGGGGCTGGCGCGCTTTCGCCAGGGTGAACTGCTCAACCGGGTGGTGGCCGATGTCGATACCCTGGATCATCTCTACCTGCGGGTGATTTCACCGCTGGTCGGCGCGCTGGTGGTGATTGTAGTGGTCACCTGCGGATTAAGCCTGCTCGACGTTACCCTTGCGCTGACGCTCGGCGGCATTATGCTGGTCACCCTGCTGGTTATGCCGCCGCTGTTCTATCGCGCAGGTAAACCAGCCGGCGAAAGTATGACGCAGTTGCGCGGCCAGTATCGCCAACAGCTCACTGCCTGGCTACAGGGCCAGGCAGAGCTGATGGTGTTTAACGCCAGCGACCGCTACCGCGCGCAAATGGAAAAGACCGAGCTCAGCTGGCAGGACGCACAGCGCCGTCAGGCCGAGCTGACCGCGCTTTCGCAGGCAGTAATGCTGTTAATCGGCGGCATCGCCGTGGTGGCCATGCTCTGGCTGGCGTCCGCCGGCATCGGGGGTAACAGCCAGACAGGGGCGCTGATCGCGCTGTTTGTTTTCTGCGCCCTGGCGGCCTTCGAAGCCCTGGCGCCAGTCACTGGCGCTTTCCAGCATTTAGGTCAGGTGATCGCCTCCGCACGGCGGATTTCGCAGATCACCGACCAGCAGCCGGAGGTCACTTTCGTCGAGGGTGAAGCCAGCGTGCCTGCGCAGGTGGCCTTAACCTTCAGGCAGGTTACCTTCCGCTATCCGCACCAGCCCTCCCCCGCCCTGGAGAATATCTCCCTGCAGATTGCCGCCGGAGAGCATATCGCCATTCTTGGCCGGACCGGCTGCGGAAAGTCTACGCTGTTGCAACTCCTCACCCGGGCCTGGGATCCAACGCGGGGAGAGATTTTGCTCAACGACCAGCCGCTGTCCCAGCTCAGCGAAGCCACCCTGCGCCAGACGATGAGCGTGGTGCCGCAGCGCGTCCACCTGTTCAGCGCTACGCTGCGCGACAACCTGCTGCTGGCGGCGCCAGACGCTGACGATACCGCGCTCTGCGCGACCCTCGAGAAAGTGGGGCTGGAAAAACTGCTGGAAGATGGCGGACTGAACAGCTGGCTGGGGGAAGGCGGGCGCCAGCTATCCGGCGGCGAACTGCGCCGGCTGGCGATTGCCCGCGCACTGCTCCACGATGCGCCGCTGATGCTGCTCGATGAGCCGACAGAAGGCCTGGATGCGGCCACCGAAAGCCAGATCCTGCATCTTCTGGCGGAAGTGATGCGCGAGAAAACCGTGCTGATGGTGACTCACCGCCTGCGGGGCCTGGCGCGTTTTAATCAGATAATAGTCATGGACAACGGCCAGATAATTGAGCAAGGTAGTCACGCGGATCTGCTCGCTAAACAGGGCCGGTACTTCCAGTTTAAACAGCGTCTGTAGGCTATTATCTAATTTTTGCTGATGCGTATTGAGGTTAAAATGCGTCTGGTTCAGCTCTCCCGGCATTCTATCGCCTTCCCTTCCCCGGAAGGCGCCCTCCGTGAACCTAACGGCCTGCTGGCGCTCGGCGGCGATCTGAGCCCGGCACGTCTGCTGATGGCCTATCAGCGCGGTATTTTCCCCTGGTTTTCTCCGGGCGACCCGATCCTCTGGTGGTCGCCCGATCCCCGGGCGGTGCTCTGGCCGGAACAGTTTCATCTCAGCCGCAGCATGAAGCGTTTTCATCAGCGTTCGCCTTATCGCGTCACGCTGAATCATGCCTTTGGTGAGGTCATTGAAGGCTGCGCCAGCGATCGTGACGAAGGCACCTGGATAACCAGCAGTATCGTTCGCGCCTATCACCAACTCCATGAGCTGGGCCATGCCCATTCCATTGAAGTCTGGCAAGAGAATACGCTGGTAGGTGGAATGTACGGCGTGGCGCAGGGGGCGCTGTTTTGCGGCGAATCGATGTTCAGCCGGGCAGAAAATGCCTCCAAAACCGCGCTGCTGGTATTCTGTCAGGCTTTTACGCAGAGTGGTGGTAAATTAATCGACTGCCAGGTACTGAACAACCATACCGCCTCATTAGGCGCGGTGGATATTCCCCGCCGCGATTATCTTGACTACCTGTCAGTATTACGCGGCTACCGCCTGCCCGAGCTATTTTGGGTGCCGCGGGTGCTATTTCCGGGCGCGCAATAAAAATGTTTTCAGCACATTTTGCGTCAGGATGGTATAATTGCGCGGTAGAGTAGCTTCTGCCTGTTGCCCCGCCGCCGTTTGGGAATAATAAGAGTCAGATAACGCCCATCGTTCTGTCACTCCCCTTTACGTTTGCGCCTGTCACGCGGCATAGCCGTGTGTGTTCCGGGCAATGCGCCAAAACTACTTCGGCGATTCATACCCGTCATATATCCGTTGCCGGTGTGCTGACTGCGCACCTTGCGGCAAGGCGAATGATTCAGGGTAGATACGTAAAACTTTACTTACATGATGAACTTCGGCATTATCTTGCCGGTTCAAAACTACGGTAGTGATACCCCAGAGGACTAGATGGCCAAAGAAGACAATATTGAAATGCAGGGCACCGTACTTGAAACGTTGCCTAACACTATGTTCCGCGTAGAACTGGAAAACGGTCACGTGGTAACTGCGCATATTTCCGGTAAAATGCGTAAAAACTACATCCGCATTCTGACGGGCGACAAAGTGACTGTTGAGCTGACCCCGTACGACCTGAGCAAAGGCCGCATTGTCTTCCGTAGTCGCTGATTGTTTTCGCCCTTAAGGCGTCAGATGCTGAAGGCCGGGATAATTCCCGGTCTTTTCATATCTGCCGCCGGCAAAAAAAAACCGGCCCAGGGCCGGTTTTTACGTTGAAGACATCGCTTTAGTGGGCGGCTTCCGGTTTGTGCTTCTGCGCGCTCTGGAAATCGTAGGTCAGCGCATTCTTCGCGCTGTCCAGAGACACTGTCACCTGGCCACCATCGACCAGCGAGCCGAACAGCAGCTCGTTCGCCAGCGGCTTTTTCAGGTTGTCCTGAATGACGCGTCCCATTGGACGTGCACCCATCGCCCGGTCGTAACCTTTCTCCGCCAGCCAGTCGCGCGCTTCCTGACTGACTTCCAGGGAGACGCCTTTCTGGTCCAGCTGGACCTGCAGCTCGACGATAAACTTGTCGACAACCTGATGGATCACCGTGGTAGAGAGATGATCGAACCAGATAATGTTGTCGAGGCGGTTACGGAACTCCGGCGTAAAGATCTTCTTGATCTCATCCATTGCATCCGGACTGTTGTCCTGCTGAATAAGGCCAATCGATTTACGCTCAGTTTCCCGCACCCCGGCGTTAGTGGTCATCACCAGCACCACGTTGCGGAAGTCCGCTTTACGCCCGTTGTTATCGGTCAGCGTACCGTTATCCATCACCTGCAGCAGCAGGTTGAACACATCCGGATGCGCTTTTTCGATCTCATCAAGCAGCAGCACCGCGTGCGGATGTTTAATCACCGCATCGGTCAGCAGCCCGCCCTGATCGAAGCCAACGTAGCCCGGAGGCGCCCCGATTAAACGGCTGACGGTATGACGTTCCATATATTCGGACATGTCAAAACGCAGCAGCTCAATACCCAGCGCCTTCGCCAGCTGCACGGTCACTTCGGTTTTCCCGACCCCGGTAGGCCCGGCGAACAGGAATGACCCAACCGGCTTGTGCTCATGGCCCAGCCCGGCGCGCGCCATTTTGATGGCTTCGGTCAGCGCCTCAATGGCTTTATCCTGACCGAAGACCAGCATTTTCAGACGGTCGCCAAGGTTTTTCAGCGTATCGCGATCGCTCTGGGAGACGCTCTTCTCAGGGATCCGCGCAATCCGCGCCACCACTGACTCGATATCCGCCACATTGACCGTTTTCTTACGCTTGCTGACCGGCATTAAGCGCGCCCGCGCGCCCGCTTCGTCAATGACGTCAATTGCCTTATCCGGCAGATGACGATCGTTAATGTATTTTACCGCCAGCTCAACCGCCGCACGCACCGCCTTAGCGGTATAACGCACGTCATGGTGCGCTTCGTACTTCGGCTTCAGGCCGTTGATAATCTGCACCGTCTCTTCCACCGACGGTTCGGTGATATCGATCTTCTGGAAACGACGGGCCAGCGCACGATCTTTCTCAAAGATGTTGCTGAACTCCTGGTAGGTGGTGGAGCCGATCACCCGGATCTTGCCGCTGGAAAGCAGCGGTTTAATCAGGTTAGCCGCATCGACCTGGCCGCCAGAAGCCGCCCCCGCACCGATAATGGTGTGGATTTCATCAATAAACAGGATGCTGTTGGTATCCTGCTCCAGCTGTTTGAGCAACGCTTTGAAACGTTTTTCAAAATCGCCACGATATTTGGTCCCTGCCAGCAAAGAGCCAATGTCGAGCGAGTAGATGGTGCAGTCGGCCATCACTTCCGGCACATCGCCCTGCACAATGCGCCAGGCAAGGCCTTCGGCGATCGCAGTTTTACCGACGCCGGATTCACCCACCAGCAATGGGTTATTTTTACGGCGACGGCACAGGACCTGAATCGCACGCTCCAGCTCTTTTTCACGGCCGATCAGGGGATCAATGCCGCCGACGCGAGCAAGCTGATTGAGGTTGGTGGTGAAGTTTTCCATACGTTCCTCCCCGCCGGCTTGCTCTTCATTGCCAGGCTGGCTTCCGCTGTTATCGGAAGACTGGCTCGGCTCGTCTTTGCGTGTACCATGAGAAATGAAGTTCACCACATCGAGTCGGCTGACTTCATGTTTACGCAGCAGGTAAGCGGCCTGCGACTCCTGCTCGCTGAAAATGGCCACCAGTACGTTGGCGCCGGTCACTTCGCTGCGGCCAGAAGATTGCACGTGGAAGACGGCGCGCTGCAGCACACGCTGGAAGCTCAGCGTCGGCTGGGTGTCGCGCTCTTCTTCCGTGGCTGGCAGGACGGGTGTGGTTTGTTCGATGAAGGCTTCAAGTTCCTGACGCAATGCCACCAGGTCCACTGAACACGCTTCCAGGGCCTCACGGGCCGAGGGGTTGCTTAGCAGAGCCAGCAGCAAGTGCTCGACGGTCATAAACTCATGACGGTGCTCGCGCGCTCTGGCGAAAGCCATATTTAAACTGAGTTCCAGTTCTTGATTGAGCATAGGCACCTCCCCCAATTTTCATGCCTGTATTCAGGCTTTTTCCAGCGTACACAGCAATGGATGCTCGTTCTCCCTCGCGTACTGATTCACCATAGCGACTTTGGTCTCCGCCACTTCCGCGGTAAACACGCCACAAATCGCCTTACCTTCATAGTGAACCGTGAGCATCAGTTGCGTTGCACGTTCAACATCATAAGAAAAGAATTTTTGTAACACGTCAATAACAAACTCCATTGGAGTGTAGTCATCATTGACTAATATCACTTTATACATAGATGGCGGTTTAATCGCATCACGAACTTCGTCGTCAACCAGGTGCTCGAAGTCCAGCCAATCTCTCTTACTCATCGTCAGTGTTCATCATCGGTTGCTGTTGCCAACAGGCGGAGGCCTGTCGATGACCAGAGGTTATGCTCATCACAAATCTACAACAGATCATAGATAACTATCATCTATCGCTTCTATCCGCGACGGCTGTCACATTCCCCGGCAATAGCGTTAACTGCTTCAAATTTTGACGCATTTTTCGCCGTTCCCCCTCCTCAATCGCTTGACGCGTTTTCGTATTTCTCTAAATTGTAGTGGCGAGAGTTGGCGAGCAATTGAACAACTCGTCACTCCACCACCGGTTCATTCCATCTTACTTATAAAGATTTACGAAGGATGTCGAAGTATGGAAATGGGTACTGTTAAGTGGTTCAACAATGCCAAAGGGTTCGGTTTTATCTGCCCTGAGGGCGGCGGCGAAGACATTTTCGCCCATTACTCCACCATCCAGATGGATGGTTACAGAACGCTAAAAGCCGGACAAGCCGTTCGGTTTGATGTTCACCAGGGGCCAAAAGGCAACCACGCCAGCGTGATCGTCCCTGTGGAAGCGGAAACGGCTGCATAACTCTTTTGCTTCATTGTGTACATCCTGCTAATAAAATGCCAGTCCTTCTGACTGGCATTTTTATTTCTATTCGCGTGCCAGCGCATCCACCGGATCGAGCCGTGCCGCGTTGCGCGCTGGCAGCCAACCAAACAGCACCCCGGTCAACGTCGAACAGAGAAAAGCCGTTAGCAGAGCCAGCGGGGAAAAACCGATCTCCCAGCCGGGCAGAAACAGCTGCAGAATAAATGCGATCATCAGCGATAACGTGACCCCCAGCGCGCCACCGACCAGGCAAACCAGCACCGCTTCGATGAGAAACTGCTGCAGTACATCGCTGGCCCGCGCGCCAACCGCCATGCGGATGCCGATTTCGCGCGTCCGTTCGGTCACCGACACCAGCATAATATTCATTACACCAATACCGCCAACCACCAGGGCAATCACCGCCACCAATGTCAGGAACAGCTGTAAGGTATGTGTGGTCCTTTCTGCGGTTTTCAAGATGCTGTCCATATTCCAGGTGAATACATCTTTTTTACCATGCCGCAGCTCCAGTAGACGCAGCAGCTGTTTCTCCGCGGTTTCACTGTCATAACCTTCATGAACGCGTACCGTAATGGAGTTCAGCCACGACTGGCCCATCACTCTTCCCGCCATGGTGGTGTAAGGCAACCAGACGCGGAGAATTTTACTGCTGCCAAACATTGACTGTTTTTCATCCGCGACGCCGATCACCGTGGCCGGCATATTGCCCACCAGAATCACCTCGCCCACCACTTTCGCTTTATTGGGAAACAGCTGGCGACGGGTATTGCTGTCGAGCACTACCACCTGCGCCCGACTGTTGAGCTGCAGTTCATTAAAGGTATTGCCTTCGCTGAAGGTCATGCCGTAAACATTAAAGTACTGCGGCCCGACCCCCTCCGCGCTGGCGGCAACGTCAATATTGTTGGCGCGCAGGCGCAGGCTTTTCGATACCGCCGGCGTGGCGGAACGCACCCATGGCTGTTTCTGGATCGCCAGCAAATCGTCATACTTCAGCGCCTGCTGATAACGCGGGTCGTCATCGCCAAAATCCTTTCCGGGATAGACATCGATGGTATTGGTGCCGATAGCGCGAATATCCGCCAGCACCATCTGCTTGGCGGCATCACCGACCACCACGATCGATACCACCGACGCAATACCGATAATAATGCCGAGCATGGTCAGCAGGGTACGCATTTTATTCGCCGCCATCGCCCGCCACGCCATGACCAGCGCTTCGCGAAAGCCACTGGTAAACTGGTTCCGCCTGCTGACGGGCGCGCAGCCCACCGTCCTGGCGGCTGCCGGGCGGATTGCGGACGATCTCGCCATCGCGGATCTCAATGATCCGTTCCGCCTGGGCCGCGACCTGCGGATCGTGGGTGACAATGATGACCGTATGGCCCTGAGCTTTGAGCTGATGCAGGATCGCCATCACCTCTTCGCCGGAATGGCTGTCCAGCGCGCCGGTCGGTTCATCCGCCAGAATCACTTCCCCGCCGTTCATCAGCGCACGGGCGATACTCACCCGCTGCTGCTGGCCGCCGGACAGTTGCGACGGCTGATAGTCAGCCCGATCGCCAAGCCCCAGACGCACCAGCAGATCATGGGCGCGCGCCAGGCGTGCCCGTCGCTCGCTGCCAGCATACACCGCAGGCACTTCAACGTTCTGCGCGGCGGTAAGATGTGACAGCAAGTGGTAGCGTTGAAAGATAAAACCAAAGTGTTCCCGCCGCAGCCGAGCCAGCGCATCGCCATTCAACTGCGCGATATCGGTTCCCGCCACCCGGTAGGTGCCGCTGGTCGGTTTGTCGAGACAGCCGAGAATATTCATCAGCGTCGATTTGCCCGAGCCGGAGGCACCCACGATCGCCACCATCTCCCCCGCATTGATGCTGAGGGTGATCCCCTTCAGTACCTCAACGCTGCCGTCGCCGGAAGGGTAGCTGCGACGAATATCACGCAGCTCAAGCAGCGCCGTCATTTTGCCGCCCCGCTCGCGCTCTCGCCGACGATCACTTCATCTCCCTCATCCAGCCCCTGCACCACCGCGACGTCGGTATCGTTGCGGGCGCCAATGGCAACCTCACGCTCTTTTACCTCGCCGGTGCGCAACAACCGGACGTGATAGCGGTTATCACCCACCGCGTCACCCAGGGCGCTCAGCGGGATGGTAATCACGTTTTTCACCTCGGCCAGCTGGATATGCACCTGCGCGGTCATGTCGAGACGCAGGATGCCCTGCGGATTCGGCACCTCGAAGCGGGCATAGTAGAAGATGGCGTCATTGACTTTTTCCGGCGTCGGCAAAATGTCTTTCAGCGTGCCTTCATAGCGAGTCAGCGGATCCCCCAGCACGGTAAACCACGCCTTTTGCCCCGGTCTGAGGTGGATGACATCCGCTTCAGAGACCTGCGCTTTGACCAGCATGGTGCTGAGATCCGCCAGCGTCAGAATGTTCGGCGCCTGCTGGGCGGCGATCACCGTCTGTCCCTGCAGGGTGGTAATTTGCGTCACTTCGCCAGCCATCGGCGCCAGGATCCGCGTGTAGTCGAGGTTGGTCTTCGCGGTGTCGAGCGTCGCCTGGTTACGCTTGATTTGCGCTTCAATAGTGCCGATCTGCGCTTGTTTCACCGCCAGATCGGTGGCCGCGGTATCAAGGTCCTGTCGCGAGACCAGCTGGCGCTGCGCCAGCTGCTGCTGACGGGCCAGAGTCACCTGCGCCAGTTTGCTCTCCGCGCGCGCCTGATTGAGCTGGGCACGCAGTTCCATCAGCGTCGCTTCAACCTCTTTAATTTGGTTTTGCGCCTGCTCCGGATCGATAACCCCCAGCAACTGGTCCTTTTTGACCTTATCGCCGATATTGACGTGCAGCGTTTTCAGCTGTCCGCTGACCTGGGCGCCGACGTCAACTTTCCGCAGGGCATCCAGCTTACCGGTGGCCAGCACGCTCTGCTGGAGGTCACCTTTGCGCACCACCAGCGTCTGGTAGTTCGGCAGCGGCGCATTCAGGATCCGCCATCCCCAGACGGCCAGACCCAGCACAACGATCGCTAACAACCACCAGATTGTCCTGCGTTTTCCCTTCACTTTCATTATCCGATTCCTGCTGTTTCCCTGCCGCTCCAGACGGTGATTCTATCCAAACCCGTCGACAACAGAACACCCATTTTTAACGTTGCTTACGTTTTGTTTAGCTACCGGAGAGCTTTGCGCCAGCCCTACGGCGCAGGTTAATCTGCACGACCACGAGCCAGCCACAGTACCCGCGAGAACATTTTCTTTAACAGCGTCGGCACCGCGTCCACCCCGCGTCGGCCGGCCTCCATCGCCACCTCAATCGCCAGGTCGGGCTTGGATGAACGATGGATGGCCTTGGTGATCACCCGCCGCATATTCATAGGGACATTATCCGGGATCTGCGCCACCCGGTGATAAACGTCATCAAATCCCTGGCGATACATAAAGTGCTCCATATCCATCGCTGGCAGGCTCGTCAAATGGTCACGCTCCAGCTCGCGATCGTTATTCAGCAGGCCGAGCACGGTGGCGGCATATTTTTTCCCCGCCTCATCGCCATCCACCAGCACGTGCCACTGGATCCCCATCCGGCGGGCAAATTTGATCAGTGGTTTAAGGCCTGACTGGGCGAACTCGATCACCTTCACGCCCTCGGCATCAAAATGATGGCCACACTGGCGGGCCAGTTCGTTGATAACCCAGGTCTCCGTCTCCCCTTCCACCAGCAGCCAACAGCGGGCGAAGAGCGATGAGGCGCGATTGAAGCGAATATGGAAGGCGATACGCCGGCTGTCTTCGGCATTCATTCCGCCGGGTCCCAGCCGCCATGCCGACACCCTCGACGACTCACGAACCAGTCGACAGACCTGCTCCACCGGCGTCAGGGACAACAGCTCCCCGGAGTTGGTGGTGGTCACGCGCTGCAGCGGCAATAAATTCAGCAGGTGCCAGGCGACAGAGAGCATAATCGGATGCAAACGCGTCTCCGGATCTTCAATCAGCAACAGCGGCCGCGCGTCGCGATCGAGGCGCACCGTCCCTTTTGCCTGCAGGAGGGTGGAAAACAGCCCCAGCAGAATCACCCGATGGCTGCGCCCGCCGGGTTTATCGATCATCCGGTTGATAATATCCAGATAGCGCCAGCTGCGCTGCTCATCATGGGAGCGCCGCCGCATCAGACGATGCCGTGTCTGGGCGCTGCTTTGCTCGGCAAAGTAATGCTCCAGCAGTTGCACCATGGCCGACAACCCCTCGCGGATCTGACCGTCCGATAAATTTTGCGGATGGCTGACCAGCTCCCGGGAGAGAAAATCGAGCTGGCGGGCGGTGATCTCTATCTGCGGCGAATGCGGTACCGTCCCGTTATGGATGCGCCGCATAAAGCGCGCGTCGCGCAGGCGCAGCACCGGCATCAGACGCACCAGGTGTCTGGCCAGATCATCAATATCCTCAACCGCCAGCGCTTCGCCTTCGCCATCGATAAAGCTCCGCAGGGTCATCACGCTGTCGTCATCGGCGAGCTCACCTTCCAGACGGTAGAACACCCGATGATAACCATCGTCACAAGGTACCCAGCAGCGCTGAAGCGGACGAAAACGCCGGACCCGATGGCGGCCCGGTTCGGTTTCGCGGAAGGTCAGGATAATATGCAAATGGTGCTCGCGCCCCTGGATGTCGCCCGGGGGAAACCAGAAGTCATCGCGTACAAAGTGATAAAGATCGAACTCAGGGGACAAAAGCAGGGTCAGCGCATCAAGCAGACTGGACTTCCCCCACGCGTTCTCCCCGATCAGGACGTTATTTTGCTCCAGCATCAACGACAAACGATTGATACCGCGAAAACCGACGATTTCTACGCGCTCAAGAAGCATATCCCCTCCGCTAAACCACCACTCTCCTTCAGTAATCAACAGTATAGCGAGGGCAGCGGCAAGATGACACTCTGCTTAATCGCATCGGCGCATCATATTCAGCAGATTAAATATATTCATAAAATTACTCACTTATCGCCTATTACCGGCTGTTGATTATTCATCAAACAAAATAGTTTTATTTCAGGCGTTATGATCTACACTATTGATAATCTTCCACGGATATAAGGAAAGACTACACTGGCAAACGGAATCCCTTCACCTTGCCCTAAATCAAATAATATCAATATATTTAACTGGCTCTGGGATGGCGATTATCTCTAGAATAACGCCGCTTTATTTTTATCGTCATCCCTTATCACGATAAATAAAGACCGGCACGGTCCACTCGTGCGCGTATACATTTTAATTGAGGTGGTTATGTTCAGAAAATTAGCAGCAGAATGCTTCGGCACTTTCTGGCTTGTATTTGGTGGCTGCGGTAGCGCCGTGCTTGCCGCAGCCTTCCCTGAGCTCGGTATTGGTTTTGCCGGCGTCGCGCTGGCATTTGGCTTAACGGTATTAACCATGGCATTTGCGGTCGGCCATATTTCCGGGGGGCATTTCAACCCGGCGGTGACCCTGGGCCTGTGGGCCGGCGGCCGTTTCCCGGCGAAAGAAGTCATTGGCTATATTATCGCTCAGGTGGTCGGCGGCATTATTGCCGCGGCGGTGCTTTACGTGGTGGCCAGCGGTAAAGCCGGCTTTGATGCCGCCGCCAGCGGATTTGCCTCCAATGGCTATGGCGAACACTCCCCGGGCGGCTTCTCCATGCTGTCGGCTATCGTCATTGAAATTGTCCTGACCTGTGGCTTCCTGCTGGTTATCCATGGCGCGACCGATAAACATGCCCCGGCGGGCTTTGCCCCCATCGCTATCGGCCTGGCGCTGACCCTCATCCATTTGATCAGCATTCCGGTTACCAACACCTCGGTCAACCCGGCGCGCAGCACCGCGGTAGCGATTTTCCAGGGCGGCTGGGCTCTGCAGCAGCTGTGGCTGTTCTGGGTCATGCCGATCGTCGGCGGGATCCTCGGCGGCGTGCTGTATCGCACCCTGCTGGAAAAACGTGATTAATCCTTTGTAAAGCCCGGGTTTCCGGGCTTTTTCTTTCTGGTGGCAGCTTTACTCGGCCCGGTGATTTGGGTAGTGTCATGGGCGCTATTCTCATTATGCAAGGGCTGCATCGTTCATGTTATCGGGACTCTTCATCATTCTGTTGCCGCTGGTTGTCGGCTATCTGGTGCCACTTCGTCAACCCTCCGCGCTAAAACTGATTAACCGGATGCTCAGCTGGATTGTCTATGTCATCCTTTTCTTTATGGGGATCAGCCTGGCATTCCTCGACAATCTGGCAAGCAACCTGCTGGCCATATTGCATTACGCTGCAGTGAGCGTGGTCATCATTTTACTGTGTAATATTGCCGCCCTGTTGTGGCTGGAAAGTAAAATGCCATGGCGCAGTCAGCATCGGCAGGAGAAATTACCTTCGCGCCTGGCCATGGCCCTGGAATCGCTGCAGCTGTGCGGCGTGGTCGTGCTCGGTTTTCTGCTCGGCCTGACCGGCCTGTCTTTTTTACAGCACTCGACCGAAGCCAGCGAATATACGCTGATCTTTCTCCTGTTCCTCGTCGGTATTCAATTACGCAATAATGGAATGAGTCTGCGACAAATAGTCCTTAACCGTCGGGGAATGATCGTCGCCATGGTGGTTATGGCCAGTTCATTACTTGGCGGGATACTTAACGCCTTTATTCTCGGTCTGCCGTTAAAGACCGGTCTGGCGATGGCGAGCGGTTTCGGCTGGTATTCGCTCTCCGGTATTTTACTCACTGAATCCTTTGGCCCGGTGATCGGCAGCGCGGCGTTCTTTAACGATCTGTGTCGCGAGCTGCTGGCTATCATGTTAATTCCGGGCCTTGTTCGCCGCAGCCGCTCCACAGCGCTGGGGCTGTGCGGCGCCACTTCGATGGACTTCACCTTACCGGTACTCCAGCGTTCCGGCGGCGTCGAGATTGTTCCTGCCGCTATCGTGCACGGTTTTCTGCTTAGCCTGCTGGTCCCGATCCTGATCGCCTTTTTTACCGCCTGAATACCCGCTGGCGGCAGACTTACTGCCGCCAAATTTGCGCTAAATCAATCTCCCTTTAAGTTGTATCAGAAATGCCTTTTCACCTTGTGCCATGCGGCATAACCTTAAACATGTATATTAAATATAACTTTAAAGGTGTGACCATGTTTTGTGTGCAATGTGAACAAACCATTCGTACCCCAGCCGGCAACGGCTGCTCTTACGCGCAGGGGATGTGCGGTAAAACAGCGGAAACCTCCGATCTGCAGGATCTGCTGATTGCATCACTGCAAGGCCTGTCCGCCTGGGCGCTCAAGGCCCGCGAATATGGCATTATCGATCATGAGGTCGACAGCTTTGCCCCCCGCGCCTTCTTCTCCACCCTGACCAACGTCAACTTCGATTCTCCGCGTATCGTCGGCTACGCCCGCCAGGCGATTGCCCTGCGTGAAGCGCTGAAAGCGCAGTGCCAGAACCTCGACGCCAGCGCCGCGGTTGATAACCCGGTAGCCGATTTACACCTGGTCAGCGACGATCTGGGTGACCTGCAGCGTCAGGCGGCAGACTATGCCCCAAATAAAGATAAAGCCGCCATCGGCGAGAATATTCTCGGTCTGCGTCTGCTGTGCCTGTACGGCCTGAAAGGCGCGGCGGCCTATATGGAGCACGCCCACGTACTCGGCCAGTACGACAACGCGATTTATGCCCAGTACCATAAAATCATGGCATGGCTGGGAACCTGGCCGGCGGATATGAACGCGCTGCTGGAATGTTCGATGGAAATCGGCCAGATGAACTTCCAGGTGATGAGCATCCTTGACGCTGGTGAAACCACTAAATATGGCCACCCGACGCCGACTCAGGTGAACGTTAAAGCCACCGAAGGGAAGTGCATCCTGATCTCCGGCCATGATCTGAAAGATCTGTATAACCTGCTTGAGCAGACGGAAGGCACCGGCGTTAACGTCTATACCCACGGCGAAATGCTGCCGGCGCACGGCTATCCGGAGCTGCGTAAATTCAAACATCTGATCGGCAACTACGGCAGCGGCTGGCAAAACCAGCAAGTGGAATTCGCCCGCTTCCCGGGCCCTATCGTGATGACCTCGAACTGCATCATCGACCCCACCGTCGGCGCCTACGACGACCGCATCTGGACCCGCAGCATCGTCGGCTGGCCGGGCGTGAACCATCTGGAAGGTGAAGACTTCGCCCCGGTTATCACCCAGGCGCAGCAGATGGCGGGCTTCCCGTACAGCGAAATCCCGCATCTGATCACCGTCGGCTTTGGCCGTCAGACCCTGCTTGGCGCGGCGGATACGCTGATCGATCTGGTCAGCCGTGAAAAACTGCGCCATATCTTCCTCGTCGGCGGCTGCGACGGCGCCCGCGGGGAGCGTAACTACTTCACCGATTTCGCCACCAGCGTGCCGGATGACTGCCTGATCCTGACCCTGGCCTGCGGTAAATACCGCTTTAACAAGCTGGACTTCGGCGATATCGAAGGTCTGCCGCGTCTGGTCGACGCCGGGCAGTGCAACGATGCCTACTCGGCAATTATTCTCGCGGTTACGCTGGCGGAAAAACTGGGCTGCGGTGTTAACGACCTACCGCTGTCGCTGGTGCTCTCCTGGTTCGAACAGAAAGCGATCGTCATCCTGCTGACGCTGCTGTCGCTGGGGGTGAAAAACATCGTCACCGGCCCGACGGCGCCTGGCTTCTTCACCCCGGATCTGCTGGCGATCCTCAATGAGAAGTTTGGACTGCGTTCCGTGACCACCGTGGAACAAGATATGCAGCAGCTGCTGAGCGCTTAAGGAGTCCCTGATGACCATGCAAACCTCCCAGTGCCCGTGGCGGATGCAGGTTCACCACATTCACCAGGAAACCCCGGACGTGTGGACCCTTTCGCTGCTGTGCCACGATTACTATCCGTACCGCGCCGGCCAGTATGCCCTGGTCAGCGTGCGTCACTCGGCGGAAACGCTGCGCGCCTATACCCTTTCCTCCACGCCGGGGGTCAGCGAGTACATTACGCTGACCGTTCGCCGTATTGACGAGGGCGCGGGTTCGCAGTGGTTGACCCGCGAGGTCAAACGCGGCGATTACCTTTGGCTGTCCGATGCGATGGGCGAGTTTACCTGCGACGATAAAGCGGAAGATAAATTCCTGCTGCTGGCCGCCGGCTGCGGCGTAACGCCGATAATGTCGATGCGTCGCTGGCTGGCGAAGTATCGACCGCAGGCCGACGTGCAGGTGATCTATAGCGTGCGTTCGCCGGAGGATGTGATCTTTGCCGAGGAGTGGCGCCAGTATCCGGTCACCCTGGTGGCAGAGCACCATGCCACTCATGGCTTTGTCGCCGGCCGTCTGACCCGGGAGCTGCTGCAGAGCGTGCCGGATTTAGCCAGCCGCACCGTGATGACCTGCGGCCCGGCGCCTTATATGGAGAAGGTCGAGCAAGATGTTGCCGCCCTGGGCGTCACACGCTTCTTTAAGGAGAAGTTCTTCACCCCGGTGGCGGAAGCCGCGACCAGTGGACTGAAATTTACCAAACTGCAGCCGGCGCGCGAGTTTTACGCGCCGGTGGGCACCACACTGCTTGATGCGCTAGAGAGCAATAAAGTGCCGGTGACCGTCGCCTGCCGCGCCGGCGTCTGCGGCTGCTGTAAAACCAAAGTGGTTTCCGGGAAGTACAGCGTCACCAGCACCATGACGTTAACCGACGCCGAAATCGCCGACGGCTATGTGCTGGCCTGCTCCTGCCATCCGCAGAGCGATCTGGTTCTCGCCTGAGGTCAAAATCCCCGGTGGCGCTACCGCTTACCGGGGCTACAGCGCTGTGCGATTGGGTAGCCCGGAGAAGGCGCAATGCGCCGCCTCCGGGAAAATCCCGGGCGATAATAAACGCTCAGGCGACATGAGATAAACATTTTCTCATACTGAAAAAGTTGCAAACCGGCAACAGTATCGACTTTACGCCCCAGGACGAATGAGGCATTTTTACCGCCAGGCCGACTGGCCGGCCAGCGAATAACGCCCTGCGCCGAGTAGCGCAATCGCCAGCGCGCCAACAAAGAAATAGACCAGGTTCTCGATCGCCCACGCCCCCACTGCATCAAGCGCAAACGTCTTGCCGAGACCGACCATCAGCCACGCCACCACCATGGTGAACGCCAGCACCAGCGCCGCCGGGCGGGTCAGGACGCCGAGAATTAACAAGCAGGGAGCGACCACTTCCCCCACCAGCACACCGTAGGCGATAAACCCCGGCAACCCCTTCGCCACCAGCATGCCGCTGATCCCGCCCACGCCGTCCAGCAGCTTGTGCAGACCGTGAAACAGCATTAACCCGCCGACGGCGAGTCGTAACAAGAGTTTACCGGCGTCGTCATGCGACAGCGTTTTATTTACTGCGTTTAACATTCCCTTAACCATCTGATGTGCTTCCTGTTTTACATCCTGTGAGATCCCTGAGTATGCACAATTTTTCAGCAATAAAACCAGCAAAAAATAAGGGACAATCAGCAACGTAACCTGCAGTTTCATCTAAGCTTGAAGGCGTTATCACAAAAAGGAGATGGAGATCATGAAACAAACCGTGGCCGCATACATTGCCAAAACGCTGGAACAGGCCAGCGTGAAACGTATCTGGGGCGTCACCGGAGATTCCCTCAATGGATTGAGCGATAGTCTGAACCGCATGGGCACCATCGACTGGATGCCCACCCGGCACGAAGAGGTGGCTGCTTTCGCCGCTGGCGCCGAGGCGCAGCTGACCGGCGAACTGGCGGTCTGCGCCGGCTCCTGCGGGCCGGGCAACCTGCATCTGATTAACGGTCTGTTTGACTGTCATCGTAACCATGTGCCGGTGCTGGCCATTGCCGCCCACATCCCCTCCAGCGAAATCGGCAGCGGCTATTTTCAGGAGACCCATCCCCAGGAGCTGTTCCGCGAATGCAGCCACTACTGCGAGTTGGTCTCCACCCCGGAACAGATTCCGCAGGTGCTGGCCATCGCCATGCGTAAAGCGGTGATTAACCGCGGCGTCTCGGTAGTGGTGCTGCCCGGCGACGTGGCGCTGAAGGCTGCCCCGGAGAGCGCCAGCAGCCACTGGTATCATGCGCCGTTGCCGACGGTCACTCCGGCGGAAGAAGAACTGCGCAAGCTGGCGCAGCTTATTCGCTACTCCAGCAATATCGCGCTCATGTGCGGCAGCGGCTGCGCCGGCGCTCATCAGGAGCTGGTGGAGTTCGCGGCCAAAATTAAAGCCCCCATCGTCCACGCCCTGCGCGGCAAAGAGCACGTGGAGTACGACAATCCGTACGATGTCGGCATGACCGGGCTGATTGGCTTCTCCTCTGGCTTCCACACCATGATGAACGCCGATACCCTGATCCTGCTGGGCACCCAGTTCCCCTATCGCGCCTTCTATCCAACCGACGCCAAAATTATTCAGATCGACATTAACCCCGGCAGCATCGGCGCCCACAGTAAGGTCGATATGGCGCTGGTGGGCGATATTAAATCGACGCTAAAAGCGCTGCTGCCGCTGCTGGAAGAGAAAACCGATCGCCACTTCCTCGATAAGGCGCTGGAGCACTATCGCGACGCGCGAAAAGGGCTCGACGATCTGGCAAAACCCAGCGATAAGGCAATCCACCCGCAATATCTGGCACAGCAGATCAGCCATTTTGCCGATGAAGACGCCATTTTCACCTGCGATGTCGGCACCCCCACCGTCTGGGCGGCACGCTACCTCAAAATGAACGGCAAACGCCGCCTTCTGGGCTCGTTCAACCACGGCTCAATGGCCAACGCCATGCCGCAGGCCATTGGCGCCCAGGCTACTGCCCCGGAGCGGCAGGTAGTGGCCATGTGCGGCGACGGCGGGTTCAGCATGCTGATGGGCGATTTTCTGTCGCTGGCGCAGATGAAGCTGCCGGTGAAAATTGTCATCTTTAACAACAGCGTGCTGGGCTTCGTGGCGATGGAGATGAAGGCCGGGGGCTATCTCACCGACGGTACGGAGCTCCACGATACCAACTTCGCCCGCATCGCCGAGGCCTGCGGTATCAAAGGTATACGCGTTGAAAAAGCCTCCGAGGTGGATGAAGCGCTGCAGACCGCCTTCCGCACCGACGGTCCGGTGCTGGTCGACGTCGTCGTCGCCAAAGAGGAGCTGGCTATCCCGCCGCAGATCAAGCTGGAGCAGGCGAAAGGCTTTAGCCTGTATATGCTGCGGGCGATCATCAGCGGGCGCGGCGATGAGGTCATCGAACTGGCGAAAACCAACTGGCTCAGGTAAAACAGAAGCAATACGTTGAACCAGACCAAGGAAAAGCCGTGATCGATTTACGCAGTGATACCGTTACCCGTCCCGGGCGCGCCATGCTGGAGGCCATGATGGCCGCCCCGGTCGGGGACGATGTGTATGGCGACGACCCTACCGTCAATGAACTGCAGCGCTATGCCGCCGACCTCGCGGGCAAAGAGGCGGCGCTGTTTCTGCCCACTGGCACCCAGGCCAACCTCGTTGGCCTGCTCAGCCACTGTCAGCGCGGCGAAGAGTATATCGTCGGCCAGGGGGCGCACAACTATCTGTACGAAGCCGGCGGCGCGGCAGTACTCGGCAGTATTCAGCCACAGCCGATTGACGCCGCGGCGGATGGTTCGCTGCCGCTGGATAAAGTGGCGGCGAAAATCAAACCCGACGATATCCATTTTGCCCCCACCCGCCTGCTGAGCCTGGAAAACACCCACAACGGTAAGGTGCTGCCGCGCGACTATCTGCAGGAAGCCTGGGCGTTTACCCGCCAGCGCGACCTGGCGCTGCACGTCGACGGCGCGCGTATCTTTAACGCCGTAGTGGCCTACGGCTGCGAACTGCGTGATATCGCTCAGTACTGCGACTCCTTCACCATCTGCCTGTCAAAGGGGCTTGGCGCCCCGGTAGGCTCGCTATTGCTGGGCAGCGAGGCGTACATTCGCCGTGCTATCCGCTGGCGGAAAATGGTTGGCGGCGGCATGCGCCAGGCGGGCATACTGGCCGCTGCCGGGCTGTACGCGCTGAAAAATAACGTACAGCGCCTGCAGGAGGATCATGACAACGCCGCGTGGATGGCGGAGCAGCTTCGCGCCATCGGCGCCGACGTCACCCGCCATGATACCAACATGCTGTTTGTGCGCGTTGGCGAAGCGCAGGCCCCGGCGCTCGGCGAGTTTATGCAGGCGCGCGGCGTGTTGATTAACGCCTCTCCTGTTGTCCGTCTGGTCACTCACCTGGATGTCAACCGTCAGCAGCTGAGCGAGGTGGTCGCTCACTGGCAGGCTTTTTTACAGCGCTAAGGAGTCAGGCGTGTCGCAATCGGTTCTGGTGCTCGGCGCCAGCGGCTATATTGGCCAGCATTTGGTGCGCGAGTTAAGCGCGCGGGGTTATCCAGTGCTGGCGGCGGCACGCCATATCGACCGACTGCAAAAGCTCGATTTGCCCGGCGTTACCTGCCGGTCAGTCGATCTTAATCAGCCGCAGGCTCTGCCTGCACTGCTCGCCGGCATCGATACCCTTTATTATCTGGTACACGGTATGGGCGAAGGCGGCGATTTTATCGCCCATGAACGCCGGGTGGCCACGCATGTGCGCGATGCCCTGCGTCAGTCGTCAGTGCGCCAGGTGATATTTCTCAGTTCGCTGCAGGCCCCGGTGCAGGAACAATCTGACCATCTGCGCGCCCGCCAGGTGACCGGTGAGGTCCTGCGTGAGTCGGGCGTGCCGGTGACCGAACTGCGGGCCGGGATTATCGTCGGCGCCGGCTCTGCCGCCTTCGAGGTGATGCGCGATATGGTTTATAACCTGCCAGTGCTCACTCCCCCGCGCTGGGTACGCTCGCGTACCACCCCTGTCGCCCTGGAAAATCTGCTCTTTGACCTGGTTGAGCTGCTGAATCATCCGTCCAACGCGCATCGCGTCTTCGAAGCCGCCGGTCCGGAGGTGTTAAGCTATCAGCAGCAGTTTATCCACTTTATGGCCGTCAGCGGTAAACATCGCCCGCTCATTCCCATTCCCCTGCCGACGCGCTGGATCTCAGTGTGGTTTCTTAACGTTATCACCTCGGTGCCGCCTACCATCGCCAGGGCGCTGATTCAGGGGCTGAAGCACGATCTGATCGCCGACGACCGGGCGCTGCGAGCGCTGATCCCGCAAACGCTGATCCCCTTCGATCAGGCGGTTCGCCGCACGCTGAAAGAAGAAGAGCAGCTGGTAAACTCCAGCGACTGGGGCTACGACGCCCAGGCTTTCGCCCGCTGGCGACCGGAGTACGGCTACTTTCCGAAACAGGCTGGCTGCACCGTCACCACCCAGGCGAGCCGCCAGGCCTTGTGGCAGGTCGTTAACCAAATCGGTGGTAAAGAGGGGTATTTTTTCGGCAATCTGCTGTGGAAAACCCGTGGTGCGATGGACCTGCTGGTCGGCCATCGGTTAGCCAAAGGACGGCCGCAGCGCGACTATCTGCAAACCGGCGATACGGTCGACAGCTGGAAGGTAATTATCGTGGAGGAAGAAAAACAGCTCACCCTGCTGTTCGGTATGAAAGCGCCGGGGCTGGGCCGGTTAAGCTTTACGATAAACGATAAAGGCGACCATCGCGAACTGGACGTGCGCGCCTGGTGGCACCCGCACGGTATGCCCGGACTGATCTACTGGCTGCTGATGATCCCGGCGCACCTGTTTATTTTCCGCGGTATGGCGCAACGCATCGCCCGGCTGGCCGAACAAATCTCAGGCAGAGACCAAGGATAAGCATTATTCTTTCATGATTCTCATTGCATAGTCGGGAGAATCACGGAAAAATGCGCACGAAATTCTTTTCTGGGACAGTAGAGTGATATGAAGGTACTGGTTACCGGTGCGACCAGCGGATTAGGCCGCAACGCAGTGGAATATCTGCGCAATAAGGGCATCAGCGTGAGAGCCACCGGGCGCAACGAAGCGATGGGTAAGCTTCTGAGCAAAATGGGGGCAGAATTCATCCCGGCCGATTTAACCGAGCTGGTCTCTTCGCAGGCTAAAGTGATGCTCGCCGGTATCGATACCCTGTGGCACTGCTCCAGCTTTACCTCGCCCTGGGGCACCCAGCAGGCTTTCGATCTCGCTAACGTCCGCGCCACCCGCCGTCTGGGCGAATGGTCTGTGGCATGGGGGGTGCGCAATTTCGTCCATATCTCTTCGCCATCGCTCTATTTCGATTATCACCACCATCGCGATATCCAGGAAGATTTCCGCCCGCATCGCTTCGCCAACGAGTTTGCCCGCAGCAAGGCGGCCAGCGAGGAGGTGATCAACCTGCTGGCGCAGGCCAACCCGCACACCCGTTTTACCATTCTGCGTCCGCAGAGCTTGTTCGGGCCGCACGATAAAGTCTTTATTCCCCGGCTGGCGCAAATGATGCAGCATTATGGCAGCGTCCTGTTGCCGCGTGGCGGCAGCGCGCTGGTCGACATGACCTATTATGAAAACGCCGTGCATGCGATGTGGCTGGCGAGCCAGTCGGCCTGCGATCATCTTCCTTCCGCCCGCGCGTGGAATATCAGCAACGGCGAACCGCGCACCTTGCGAAGCATCGTGCAGAAACTGATCGACGAGCTGGGCATCAAGTGCCGGATCCGCTCAGTTCCCTACCCGATGCTGGATATTATTGCCCGCAGCATGGAACGTTTTGGCGATAAAACAGCCAAAGAGCCCGCCTTTACCCACTACGGCGTTTCCAAACTTAACTTTGATTTTACGCTCGACATCACCCGCGCGCAGGATGAACTGGGCTATCAGCCGGTGGTGACGCTTGACGACGGCATTGTGCGTACCGCCGCCTGGCTACGCGACCACGGTAAACTTCACCGCTAACCCTGGCCATATTTTTCTAACAGCGCCTCGGCTATCGCTTCAGTTTGCGCATCCGCTACGCCATCCCAGCGCTGCGGACGGAAGTGCATCTGGAAGGCGATAATCACCCGCTTCTTCTGCGCGGGGGTCATCTCCGGCGTCACCTGATAGCCGTAGCGCGCCAGTAAATCCAGCACCACCTCTGGGTCAACGGGATCGCTGGCCGGCCGTCCGTTCAGATAAAAGGCCACTCGCTGCTCGTCAGGCCAGGCGCCAATCCCCTGCTGCGCCAGCTGTTGCCAGGGAAACAGCGGCCCCGGATCGTCTTTACGCTGCGGCGCGATATCGGCATGGGCCACCACGTTCTGCGGCGCGATGTGGTAGCGGGTGATAATATCGCGCGCCAGCGGGATCAGGGCCGCTATCTGTTCCGGATGGAAGGGGGTAAAGCTTTTGACGCCCGCCGTCTTCTGCCAGCCGCGGTTCTCCAGCTCAATGCCGATGGACGTATCATTGATACGCGTACTGCCGCGCCAGTAGCTCACCCCGGCGTGCCAGGCTAAATCCTCTTCCGGCACCAGCTGCCAGATCCGCGGTTTATGCTGATAACGCGGCGGCTGCTCGGGGATTAAATAGTGGGAGCTGACCTCTTTATCGGTCAACGTCGCCAGAGAAACATCAAAATTGTCTGCCGTATAGTGGATCACCAGCACTTTTATTCGCGGATAGGCCGCCTGCGCCGGATGGCGAGTGTCCAGCTGGTATCCATCGCGATCGATAATTCCCTTTTCCCCGGCACAGCCGGTTAACAGCAGCGCCAGCAGGGCGACCTGCGCAATCCGTTTCATCCCCTTTCCCTCGCCCGGCAGTGGAGCCGGGTTAATAAGACCATTGATTACGTCCTTTATTTTTAGCCTGGTACAACGCACTGTCCGCCCGGGCGATCAGCGTCTCCATCGGGACCGTGCCGTCGGAAGCCACCACGCCCATGCTGACGGTCACTACCGCCGCCACCGCAGAGGCTTCATGCGGCAAGGCCGCGTCGTGGATTTTCTGCTGAATGCGCTCGGCAATGACGGTGGCGTGCGCTAAGGAAACCCCCGGCAGCGACACGACAAACTCCTCGCCGCCGTAGCGGGCCACCAAATCGTCCTCAGCCCGCACCGCCATTTTAAGCACCTGCGCGACAGACGATAAGCAGTCATCGCCGGCCTGATGGCCGTAATGGTCGTTATAACGCTTAAAGTAATCGACATCGATCATGATCAGCGCTAACGGCGCTTTTTGCTCCCAGAGCTGCGCCAGAAAAGCATTCAGTGCCCGGCGATTGGCCGTTCCGGTTAAGGCATCCCGGTTAGCGATACTTTCCAGCCGCTGGATAAGCTGCATATTTTCCTGATGCGTATCCCAGGCTTCATCATACCAGCGCTGCAGAATACGCCGTCCATAAAGCAAAATCGCGGTGAAAATAGCCCATAAGGTCAAAAAACGAAATTCACCGTCATAGTGAATCTGCACCCCTGCCAGCAAGGCGGTCACCCACATTGGGAGCATAAAGGCGATAATGCCGGGCCAGTGGTGATAGAGCGCGGTGAGCCCGGTGGTCATTAAAATCACCAGCAGCGGCCAGGCGAAGGGCAAGGTCCAGAAAAAGATAAAACAGTAATTACTCAGGGACCAGCACAGGCTGAGCGCCAGCAGCAGCCCGGTGATGATATTCAGCGTATATCGCCCCTGCGCCAGCCGCGGGGTGACGGCAATAATCACTAAAATGGCCGAAATAATAATAACCGCGATCAGCGCCACTTCGATATAAGGAATAACCGCCCGGTGCGTCAGTAACTTCTTATCAAAATAGGTAAAGATAAAATTGCGGAAGAAAATCATTAACGCAAAAGCGATATTGACAAAGGCCAGCCAGGGCATACTCATGGACAGCGCATGGCGCTGAACATTATCTTTGGTGGCCCACAACGCGGCTCGCTGCTGCCGGGCCTGCTCTCGCTTATTTGTTAACATCTTATCTCCCTGGTGACCTGCATGACCATGGGTGCAGCCCCTGCTGTTCTATATGATAAACCATGTTACCGGGAATGTCTGTCAGCGTCCCGGCCCCTTCTCCTGCGTGCGCCTCAGCTAATTTTCAGCTAACCACAGTAAAAAAAGGTCTTGCGTCGCCTCAATGTTCATTCCGCAAAAAAAAGCAAGCATTATCAATGAGAACCTCGTCATCTTTTCTTTAAAAAAGCGTTAACTAATCGTCATAAAATTGCAGTATTTTGCTTGAAAAAAAAGCGGCGTTAGTACAATCTGAAATCGCTCATTGGTGAGTTAAAACAAGAGCATGATGATAGCAAAATAAACAATGGAGTCTAAAAATATGAAATATGCAGCTTTAGTGGCAGGTGCAGCATTGTTTTTAACGGCGAACGCCTTCTCCGCTGAGATTTTAACGAAAGAAGCCTTTAATAAGGTCCATACGCAATATACCAAAATCGGCACCATTTCCTCTACCGGCCAGACTGCGCCGAGCGATGCCCGTGAAGAGCTGATTAAAAAGGCCGATGAAAAAGGCGCGGACGTTATCGTGCTCTCTTCCGGTAATACCGATAAAAAACTGCACGTCTCCGCTAACATCTATAAGAAGAAGTAATTAATCTTATATCTCAAGAAACATTATCCTATTGTCCGGGTAATGTTTCTTGTTTGCCCAAAAAGTCTGTTTATTTTTAAACGGCGCCTGGTTTTTCCTGCCTGAATATCATTCGGTGATGCGCATTGTCGACTTCCTGCCTTAAGGCCGTTGTCACATCAAGGTCTTAGCTCTTTGCGTCAAGTACAATCCGCACGCTATACGCTATGCTTTAACGGAAACTGAAAACGTAGTTCGCTTATAAGGAAATCATCATGCGCTACAAACTTCTTGCTGTACTTCTCCCTTGCGCGCTGGCGCTCAGCGCCTGTACGACCGTCACCCCGGCCTATAAAGATAATGGTACCCGCAGCGGCCCCTGTGTCGAAGGCGGCCCTGACGACGTAGCGCAAAAATTCTATGACACTCAGATCCAGAACCGCACTCAGGATCCGGCGGCGCTGCGCCCCTATCTGAGCGACGGGCTGGCGCAGTTACTCAATGACGCCCGCCAGGATCCGGCCAACAGCAAACTGCTGCAGGCTAACCCGTTCTCCAGCAGCAGCACCCCAGCAGACAGCGCCGTGGTCGCCAGCGCCTCCACCATCCCGAACCGTGATGCGCGCAATATTCCGCTGCGCGTCGAACTAAAACAGGGCACCCAGAGCTGGAAAGATGAAGTGCTGATGATCCAGGAAGGCCAGTGCTGGGCTGTCGATGACGTCCGCTATCTCGGCAACAACAGCCATGCGCCAGCCGGGACGCTGCGACAGAGTCTGGAGAAACGCTGATTCCGGAGTTGAAGCCACCCCGCTGAAACGATAACCCCGGTAAAATGTCGGTATTCGCCCCAGGAATGCCGACATTTGCGCCCCCCTCACCCACCAGGCCATATTTTGTGCTAACTTTAAAGCTAAACGTGGTTTAGATTTAACTTTTAACGCATAAATATTGCATAACTATTCTGCCAAAGGTAGTATTTGCGGCCTCAATAGCTATTCGTATCAGACTGCCCAGATGAGTATTAAACTAAACGGCATTAATTGCTTCTACGGCGCACACCAGGCGCTGTTCGACATCACGCTGGATTGCCCGCAGGGGGAAACGCTGGTGCTGCTCGGCCCCAGCGGTGCCGGGAAGAGCTCGCTGCTGCGCGTACTCAACCTGCTGGAGATGCCGCGGTCCGGTTCGTTATCCATCGCCGGCAACCAATTCGACTTCACCAAAGCGCCGTCCGATAAAGCGATTCGCGAGCTGCGTCAGAACGTCGGCATGGTCTTCCAGCAATACAACCTGTGGCCGCACCTGACGGTACAGCAGAACCTGATCGAAGCCCCCTGCCGCGTACTGGGGTTAAGCAAGGATCAGGCGCTGGCTCGCGCAGAGAAACTGCTGGAGCGTCTGCGTCTGAAGCCTTACAGCGATCGCTACCCGCTGCATTTATCCGGCGGCCAGCAGCAGCGTGTGGCTATCGCCCGCGCGCTGATGATGGAGCCCCAGGTCCTGCTGTTCGATGAGCCTACCGCGGCGCTTGACCCGGAAATCACGGCTCAGATCGTCAGCATCATTCGCGAGCTGGCTGAAACCGGCATCACCCAGGTTATCGTCACCCACGAAGTTGAAGTGGCGCGCAAGACGGCCAGCCGGGTGGTGTATATGGAAAATGGCCATATCGTCGAGCAAGGGGATGCCTCCTGCTTCACGCATCCGCAAACTGACGCGTTTAAAAACTATCTTTCACATTGATGTTTTTCGGGGAAATGACGATGAAAAAAGTACTGATTGCCGCCCTGCTCGCAGGCATGAGCCTCTCCGCTTCCGCCGCGCAGACCATTCGTTTCGCCACCGAAGCCTCCTACCCTCCGTTTGAGCTGGTGGACGCCAACAACCAGATCGTCGGTTTCGATGTCGATCTGGCGAATGCGCTGTGTAAAGAGATTGACGCCACCTGTACCTTCACCAACCAGGCCTTTGACAGCCTGATCCCGGGACTGAAATTCCGCCGTTTCGACGCGGTCATGGCCGGGATGGACATCACGCCGGAGCGTGAAAAGCAGGTGCTGTTCTCTACCCCGTATTATGACAACTCGGCGCTGTTCGTCGGTCAGCAGGGTAAGTTCACCAGCATTGACCAGCTGAAGGGCAAAAAAGTGGGCGTGCAGAACGGCACCACCCACCAGAAATTCATCACCGATAAACATCCGGAAATTACTACCGTTCCTTACGACAGCTACCAGAATGCGAAGCTGGACCTGCAGAACGGTCGTATTGACGCGGTCTTTGGCGATACCGCCGTGGTCACCGAATGGCTGAAGAGCAATCCGAAGCTGGCGGCCGTGGGCGACAAAGTGACCGACAAAGCCTATTTCGGCACCGGGCTGGGCATTGCCGTGCGTCAGGGCAACACCGACCTGCAGCAGAAATTTAACGCTGCGCTGGAAAAAGTGAAGAAAGACGGCACTTACCAGACCATCTATAACAAATGGTTCCAGAAGTAAGACTGAATGAACGAAATTTTTCCATTAGCAAGCGCCGCCGGGATGACCGTCGGCCTTGCCGTTTGCGCGCTCGTCATCGGCCTGGTCCTGGCGATGCTCTTTGCGGTACTGGAGTCAGTGAAATGGCGCCCGGTAGCCTGGCTTGCAACCGGCATTGTGACCATCCTGCGCGGACTACCGGAAATTCTGGTGGTGCTGTTTATCTATTTCGGCTCTTCCCAGCTGCTGCTGACGCTCTCTGACGGTTTCACCATCCCGCTCGGGTTCACGCAGATCCCGGTGCAGATGCAGATTGAGAACTTTGACGTCAGTCCGTTCCTCTGCGGGGCGATCGCCCTGTCGCTGCTGTATGCCGCCTACGCCTCGCAAACGCTGCGCGGCGCGCTGAAAGCCGTTCCGCAGGGCCAGTGGGAGTCCGGCCAGGCGCTGGGGCTGTCGAAAGCGGCCATATTCTTCCGTCTGGTGATGCCGCAGATGTGGCGCCATGCTCTGCCCGGCCTCGGTAACCAGTGGCTGGTGCTGCTGAAGGACACCGCGCTGGTGAGCCTGATCAGCGTCAACGATCTGATGCTGCAGACCAAAAGCATCGCCACCCGCACTCAGGAACCCTTTAACTGGTATATCATTGCGGCGGCAATCTATCTCGTCATCACCCTGTTGAGTCAATACATCCTTAAGCGGATTGACCAGCGTGCGACGCGCTTCGAACGGAGACCAGGCTGATGCTCGACTACTTACCCGAACTGCTGAAAGGGCTTCATACCAGCCTGACGCTGACCGTGGCGTCGATTATCGTGGCGCTGATCCTGTCGCTGATTTTTACCATTATCCTGACGCTGAAGACGCCGGGGCTGGTGTGGATAGTCCGCGGCTATATCACCCTGTTTACCGGTACGCCGCTGCTGGTGCAGATCTTCCTGATTTACTACGGCCCCGGACAGTTTCCTTCGCTGCAGGATTATCCGTGGCTGTGGCATCTTATCTCTGAACCGTGGCTGTGCGCTCTGATCGCCCTGTCGCTCAACAGCGCCGCCTACACCACTCAGTTGTTTTATGGCGCCATCCGGGCGATCCCCGACGGGCAATGGCAGTCGTGCAGCGCACTGGGGATGAGTAAAAAGGATACCCTGGCGATCCTGCTGCCGTATGCCTTTAAGCGTGCGCTGTCGTCCTATTCCAACGAAGTGGTGCTGGTTTTCAAGAGTACCTCTCTGGCCTACACCATCACCCTGATGGAAGTAATGGGCCACGGCCAACTGCTGTACGGACGCACCTACGACGTGATGGTGTTCGGCGCCGCCGGGATTATCTATCTCATCGTCAACGGACTGCTGACGCTGCTGATGCGCCTGGTGGAACGTAAAGCGCTGGCCTTCGAGCGACGTAACTAGCGCCTGAGCCTTATTGCATAAAAAGCAGACAACAAGACGGACAAGTCTAACACCTGTCCGTCTTTTTTTATGGCATTAAAAATATTTAATCATATTTATTGCATATAAATTCATTTAATGGCATTGTCACTCTATGCCGCAGACACGGCGAATAATCATAAGATTGACAGACGGGAGTTCCACGATGAAAAAGTTAGTTCTGGCTGCACTGCTCACCACGTTCACCTTCGGCGCTGCCGCCGCAGAGAAAATCAGCTTCGGCGTGTCCGCAACCTATCCGCCGTTTGAATCGATGGATGCCAATAATCAGATTGTTGGTTTCGATCTCGACCTGGCCAAAGCGCTGTGCAAACAAATGCAGGCAGAATGTACCTTTACCAACCACGCTTTTGACAGCCTGATCCCGGCACTGAAGTTCAAGAAATATGATGCGGTGATTTCCGGAATGGATATTACGCCGGAACGCAGCAAGCAGGTGGCCTTCACCGACCCGTACTACGCCAACTCGGCGCTGGTGATCGCCAAAAAAGACGCGTTCCATTCCTTCGATGACCTGAAAGGCAAACGGATCGGCATGGAAAACGGCACCACCCACCAGAAATATCTGCAGGATAAACATCCTGAGGTGAAGACCGTCGCCTATGACAGCTACCAGAATGCGATTATCGATCTGAAAAATGGCCGTATCGACGGCGTGTTCGGCGATACCGCAGTGGTCAACGAGTGGCTGAAAACCAACCCGCAGTTGGGCGCAGCCACGCCGAAAGTGACGGATCCGCAATACTTCGGCACCGGACTCGGCATTGCCGTGCGCCCGGATAACAAGGCGCTGCTGGAGAAACTGAACGCCGCGCTGAAAGCGATTAAGGCCGACGGTACCTACCAGAAAATCAGCAACCAGTGGTTCCCGGAGTAAATTTTTTGCCGGGTGGCACTGCGCTTACCCGGCCTACTCTTTCCCCGTAGCCGGGTAAGGCGTATCCGCCATCCGGCAATGTCTTAAAGTGGCACGAAGAACCTGAACCGCGCCCCGCTTACCGACTCCACCAGTCTGATACCGCCCCCGTGCAACTCCAGCATTCGTTTCACAATCAGTAGCCCTAACCCGCCGCGATCCTCCCGCGATGCCTGGGCAGACAACGCCGACGGCCGCTGGAACAGATCGTCGCGCAGCGCGGCATCGACGCCCGTTCCGTTGTCGGCCACTTCCACCTGGAGCTGTTGATCCTCCTGCCAGACCGCCAGACGGATCTCCCCGCCGACGGGCGTATGCCGCATCGCGTTATCGAGCAGGTTGGTCACCACCCTCTCAATCATCGACACATCGGCGTTAATCAGCGGCAGCGGTCCCGGCACATCAATACGCAGGTTCACCTCGCGCGTGCGGGCAGTTAATTCAAACTTCTGCGCGACATCGGAGATCAGCTCCCCCATCGCAAAACGCTCGCGCTGCGGCTTAATGCTCCCGTGCTCCAGTCGCGCCAGCTCAAACAGCTGCTGCGAGAGATGGCGCACTTTGTTGCCCTGACGCAGGGCGATGGTGAGATATTGCCTGCGCTCCTCGGCGGTCAGCCGTTCATCCTTCAGCGTCAGCGTTTCCAGATACCCCAGCAGCGAGGTGAGCGGCGTACGCAAATCATGGGAGATATTGGCCACAAATTCGCGGCGCTGGCGGTCGCTGTCGGCCAGCCGATCCCACTGGCCGGCTATCTGCTGCGCAAGGTCAATAAAGCGATTCTCGAGCACCGCCACCTCGTTACCAGGCAGGGGCTCCGGCGTGCGGGCCGCCAGAGTTTTGATGGCGCTGATGCTGTCCTGGCCGCTCGCCGCGACCTGGGCGGTGAGCTGGCGGACCGGCCGGGTGACCCAGAACCATGCCAGCCCCCCTGTCAGAAGGCCAAACAGGGCCACCAGCAGCAGCGTCCACAGAACAATGCTCCACAGCGTTTTTTGCCAGGCGTCGGCCGCCAGCTGATTAAAGGTCTCTCCCTGCAAAATGATATACAGGTAGCCGCGCAGCTGCCCGTCGACGCGCAGCGGAGCGGCGCTGAAGACTTTTCGTCCGTCGAGACTACGTGGATCGTCGCCATACACCGGCGACGCACTGCCGGTGAGAAAAGCCTGCACTGGCGCCATATCGATACGCTGGCGCTGGATATGTCCCGGCGGCGCCGCATCGGCCAGCAGGTCGCCATCCGGCGACAGCAGATAGAGCTCCACGCTGGGGTTAAAGGTCATCAGGCGGTCGAACAACGACTTCAGGGTTTGCCGGTTGACCCCGCCGTGGGCGTCCAGCAGCGGCTCGCGGGCGACAATCTGCTGAGCCAGCCCGGCGGAGAGGCGCTGCACCATGGCGTTGCCATACTGCGCGCTGCTGTGTAACTGAACGGCGCATACCGCCGCCGCGCACAGCATCAGCAGGGAGACCACCACCAGCGCCAACCGCTGGCTGAGGCTCAGGCGGCGGATCACGGGGCGACCTCTTGCGACATCGGGGCGAATTTATAGCCTTTACCCCAGACGGTAAGAATAATGTCCGGCTCCGCCGGGTCACGTTCGATTTTGCTGCGCAGGCGGTTGATATGGGTATTAACCGTGTGCTCATAGCCCTCGTGCTGATATCCCCAGACCTGCTCCAGCAGCGCCAGCCGCGAAAACACCTCACCGGGATGGCGGGCGAAGTAATAGAGCAGATCGAATTCGCGCGGCGTCAGGTCCACCACCTCGCCGCGCAGCTTCACTTCGCGCGACAGCGGATCGATGCTCAGGCCATGGCAGGACAGGCGCCCGGCGTCCATCAGCAGGTTCTGCCCCATCGCCTCCTGGCGACGAAACAGCGCTTTGACGCGGGCGATAAGCTCCAGCAGTGAAAAGGGCTTCGCCAGATAATCATCGGCGCCCATCTCCAGGCCCAGCACGCGGTGCATTTCGCTGGTGCGAGCGCTGATGATAATTACTGGCAGGTAACGGGTCATCTGACGGATACGCCGGCAGATCTCCAGGCCATCGACGCCAGGCAGCATCAAATCAAGGATCACCGCATCCCAGACCTGCTTTTCCAGCTGGACAAGGGCCTGGTCGCCGTCGGCTTCATGCACAATCTGATAGCCCTCATCCTGAAGATTGAGCCGCAGCAGCGTGGCAATATCCTCGTCATCTTCCACCAGCAGAATGGTTTTGGCCATTAGATTCCCCCCACCAATAACAAAACATGCAGCGCCAAGCTTACCTGATTTCAGCGGCGCAAAGCCTTCACATTTTGTTTAAACTTCGCGGACCAGCAGGGTCAGCACTTCGTAGTGCGCGGTGTGAGGGAACATATCAAACAGCTGGACCCGCTCGACGCGATAGCCGCGAAGACGGGCAATATCGGTCGCCATGGTGCGAGCGTTACAGCTGGAATAGATGATATAGGGCGGTGCCATGCGGCTTAAATAGTCGCACAGTTCGGCGCCAATGCCGCGGCGCGGCGGGTTGACCAACACCAGCTGCGGGATATCCGCTTCATGAGTGGCGAACTGCGTCGAGTCCAGCGCCTGAAAATGCAGATTGCTGAGCCCCAGCTGCGCGGCTGACTGTCTGGCGCAGGCGATCGCTTCCGGAGCGATCTCGATACCGGTCAGGCGCATCGCCGGCGTCGCGCAGTGCAGGCCAAATCCCCCGACGCCGCAAAACAGATCCCACATATGCTGGACCGGCAGCGCGCGCACCCAGTCGCGGGCGGTGGCATACAGCCGACTGGCTACCGCCGGGTTGGTCTGAAAGAAACTTTGCGGGCGGATCCACAGCGGCACCTCGTTAAAGACCTCCCCCAGCGCCTGCTGTTCGGTGAAGAAGATCTCCTGCTCGCCTTCCATGATTGCCATATGCACCGGCTGGATATTCGCCGTGATCACCTTGAGCTGCGGGAGCTGCGCCTGCAGCCACGGCAGCGCGGCGCGCAGCTGAGCCAGCTTGGCCTCTGAGCGCAGTACGAAGCGCAGCATCATCTCCCCCTGCTGGCTGGCGGTTAGCAGCAGATATTTCAGCTCCCCGCGCTTGCGCGCGACGTTATAGGGGGTTAACCCGGCGCGGGCGATAAAGGGCTTCAGGACGGCAAACACCGGCGCAAACGATGAAGGATAGAGCGGGCAGTCGGTGAGATCCACCGGGGTGCCATCGCGATGCAGCATCCCCAGCAGCGGACGCTCAACGCTGCCGCTGACCACCATCTTGGCCTTGTTACGAAAGGCCGTCTCTGGCCCGCTGACCGGCTCGCCCCAGGCAGCGACCGGGATCGCCGCCAGCAGCGTGCGCAGATCGGCCATTTTATCGGCGAGCTGTTGCGGGACCGGCCGCTCCAGCCATTGACAGGAGCGGCAGCGGCCGGCGTCGTAGAGTGCGCAATGCATAATTGACCTTCAAAAATCCAGGGGCGGGGATTGTATCACCGTTATTGCAGGCGGAAAAACCGACGGCAGTTCGCCGGCACAAACAGCAGCGTCAGAACCAGCAGATCCGGCAGTTTTTGCATCACCAGCGAGTGGAAGATCTCCCGTTTGGATTCGCCGGGAATGCTGAACAGTTCCGGATACCCGTAGCCCAGCGACGCCGCCCACAGGTAGCCGGCGGCGATAATCTGCGTCAGCAGATAGACCCAGCGCGCCCAGTTGCGCCCTTTCACCAGCGAGAAGGCGCACCAGATTTCGACAAATACCAGCGCCAGGCTGCCGAGGAAGACCAGCGTCAGGTTCCAGGTCTGGACGCTGCGGTGTATGAATTCGTTCAGCCCCTGCAGACCCAACAGATTGAGGATCATCAGCAGGTCCAGAGCGCGGATCAAAATAATAGCAAAGGCCGCCACCTGCACCAGCGCAGGGACGTTAAGGCGGGCATGCGATGAGCGAGTTTTCGTAAACAATCCCAACGTAATGTCTTCCATGAAAACGGCGCCACAGGGTGGCGCCGACCGGAGGCTGCTGTACCGATTTTAGGTGGTTCAGCCTTGTCTTGCACGCTGGATATCGCGCACTCGCTGCTTTTCTGCGCGGGCCATCAAATACCAGGCGATAAAACCAACAATACCGACCACGCCAAGGATGAGCGTCGCCAGGGCGTTAATCTCCGGGTTGACCCCCATACGCACGCTGGAGAAGACCAGCATCGGTAACGTCGTGGCCCCGGGACCGGAGACAAAGCTGGCGATCACCAGGTCATCCAGCGACAGCGTGAACGCCAGCAGCCAGCCGGAGATCACCGCTGGCATAATCATCGGCAGCGTGATGACGAAAAAGACCTTCAGCGGCGCGGCGCCCAGATCCATCGCCGCCTCTTCGATCGAGTGGTCCAGTTCACGCAGCCGCGAGGAGATCACCACCGCCACATAGGCGGTACAGAAGGTGACGTGCGCCAGCCAGATGGTCAACATCCCGCGATCCGACGGCCAGCCAATGGCATGTCCCAGCGCCACGAACAGCAGCAGCAGCGAGAGACCGGTGATCACGTCCGGCATAACCAGCGGCGCGGTGATCATAAATGCGAAGCCATTAGACCCGCGAAAGCGTCCAAAGCGCACCATCACCACCGCGGCGATGGTACCGAGGATCGCCGCCGCCGTCGCCGCGCAGGCGGCGATGGTCAGGCTCAGCCCTACCGCGCTCATCATCGCATCATCGTGGAACAGTTCGCTATACCAGCGCGTCGACCATCCGGCCCAGACCGTTACCAGCTTCGAGCTGTTGAACGAGTAGATCACCAGCATCAGCATCGGGGCATAGAGGAAGGTGAACCCAAGCACGAGGATCAGAATGCGCCACGGCGAGCGTACTACCGGCAAGTCGTTCATCCCTGCTCTCCCATCTGTTTTTGCTGGTGCTTGTGGAACCACATGATCGGCACGATCAGCAGCAGCAGCATGACAATCGCCACCGCCGAGGCGACCGGCCAGTCGCGGTTGTTAAAGAACTCCTGCCACAGCACGCGGCCAATCATAATGCTGTCCGGCCCGCCCAGCAGTTCCGGGATCACGAACTCCCCCACCGCCGGGATAAACACCAGCATCGAACCGGCAATAATGCCGCCTTTGGTGAGCGGGACGATCACCTGGAAGAAGGTCTTCAGCGGCCGGGCGCCGAGATCCAGCGAGGCCTCCACCAGCGAATAGTCGATGCGGGTCAGCGCGGTGTAGATCGGCAGCACCATAAACGGCAGATAGGCATACACAATACCGATATACACCGCCAGGTTGGTGTGCAGGATCTCCAGCGGCTGATCGATAACCCCTAACCACAGCAGGAAGTTATTCAACACGCCGTTGCTTTTCAGCAGCCCCATCCAGGCATAAACGCGGATTAAGAATGACGTCCACGACGGCAGGATCACCAGCAGCAGCAGAATATTGCGCGTCGACGGCTTGCTGTGCGCCACCGCCCAGGCCAGCGGATAGCCCAGCAGCAGGCAGCAGATCGTCGATATGCCCGCCACCTGCAGCGACTGGAGATAAGCTTCGAAATAGAGCGGATCGTCAGTCAACTGCAGGAAGTTGGCAAAGTTGAGGGTCAGCGTCAGCTGGCCATCCGCCCACTCCATCAGCTCGGTGTAGGGAGGGATCGCCCGCGCCATCTCGGCAAGACTTATCTTGAACACGATCAGGAACGGCAGCATGAACAACAGGATCAGCCACAGATAGGGCAGCGCAATCACCAGCTTGCGGCCATGCGCCATCTGCAGGCGCGCCGCCCACAGCCCGAAGCCGCCCGGTTTTTTCGCCCCTGACGGGGATTCAACGGTACTCATCGCCCTCTCCTTACACCGTCAGCACTACGCAGCTATCCGCATCCCAGCATAAACGCACCTCGTCACCCCAGGTGGGCGTTCCTTTCCGATGGCGGTGTTCATTCTGCAACTGGGCGCTGATCATCTGCCCGCTTTGCAGGCGCACATGATAGATAGAGAGATCCCCGAGATAGGCGATATGAATCACCTCGCCGACGGCAAAATTGTAGCCGTCCGCCGGTGGTTCATCGCACAGCATGATCTTCTCCGGGCGCAGCGCCACCCAGACCGGCACGTTGTCCACCACCGACGCGTCGGGGTCGACCTTCAGCGGGTGCACCAGTCCTGGCGAACTCAACACCAGGCCATCCTCCAGACGCTCCTTCACCAGCCCTTCAAAGACGTTCACCGAGCCGATGAACTCGGCGCTATAGCGGGTGGTCGGGTGCTCGTAAATCTCTTCCGGTTCGCCAATCTGCACAAACTTGCCGCGGTTCATGATGGCGATACGGCCCGCCATGGTCATCGCCTCTTCCTGGTCGTGGGTCACCATTACGCAGGTCACGCCAACGCGTTCAAGGATATCCACCACCTCCAGCTGCATGCGATCGCGCAGCTTTTTGTCCAGCGCGCCCATCGGCTCATCGAGCAGCAGCAGCTTCGGCCGTTTCGCCAGGCTACGCGCCAGCGCGACGCGCTGGCGCTGGCCGCCAGAGAGCTGGTGCGGCTTGCGTTTGGCATATTCCTGCATATGCACCAGAGCCAGCATCTCCTGCACCCGGGCGGTGATTTCCGCCTTAGGCAGACGATCCTGCTTCAGACCGAAGGCGATATTCTGCTCAACGGTCATATGGGGAAACAGGGCGTAGGACTGGAACATCATATTGATAGGCCGCTGATAGGGCGGCACGCGCGCCAGATCCACGCCGTCGAGCATAATCTGCCCGGCGGTCGGTTGTTCAAAGCCCGCCAGCATACGCAGCAGGGTCGATTTCCCGCAGCCTGATGCGCCTAGCAGAGCAAAAATTTCGCCTTTATAGATAGTGAGACTGACGTCGTCGACCGCGTGCTGGCCATCGAACGACTTGGTTAAGTTACGGATTTCCAGTAGCGGGGTCAGCGCTTTGGGGGCTTTCGCCTGTGGGCGGGGCATTACGTCGTTCAATCGGGTGCTCTCCGGCAAAAAAACGATCACCATATGGTCCGGTGCCATACTTCGTGCTTAACAGTGCAATTGCACCATCCTGGTGCTTCTGCTCGCCGGGCGCGCTGCCATTTCCCGGCGAGTGCAGATCTGATTCGGCCCGTGTTCGACGGGCCGTCAGAGATTATTTGCCGCTCTTCACTTTGGTCCACGCGCGAGTGCGCACGCGGTCAATCTTCGGATCCTGCACCTTCAGCGTGAACAGTTTGGCGAACACATCCGCTGGCGGATAAATCGCCGGGTTGTTACGGATCGTCTCGCTGACCAGCGGTGTGGAGGCCTTGTTGCCGTTGGCGTAGAACACCTGGTCGCTGATTTTAGCGATCACATCCGGGCGCATCAGATAGTTAAGGAACTGATAGGCTTCATCTTTATTCTTGGCGTCGGCCGGCATGGCAAAGACATCAAAGAACGCCAGCGCGCCTTCTTTCGGAATAAAGTAGGAGACGTTAACGCCGTTCTTCGCCTCTTTCGCGCGGTTGGCCGCCTGCCAGACATCCCCTGCCCAGCCGATCGCCACGCAGATGTCGCCGTTGGCAAGGTCATTAATATATTGCGAAGAGTGGAAGTAGCGAATGTTCGGCCGCAGCTTCAGCAGCAGATCGGTCGCCGGGCCGGTGTAATCATCCGCTTTGCTGCTGTTCGGATCCTTGCCGAGGTAGTTCAGCACGGTGGCGAAAATCTCTTCCGGCGCGTCGAGGAAGGAGACGCCGCAGCTTTTCAGTTTTTCAAGGTTCTCCGGCTTCAGCACCAGATCCCAGCTGTCCACCGGCGCATCTTTACCGAGGACGGCTTTCACCTTATCCACGTTGTAGCCAATGCCCGTCGTCGCCCACAGGTAAGGCATGGCGTATTTATTCTCAGGGTCATGCTTGGCGACCAGCTTCAACACTTCGGGATCAAGGTTCTTCCAGTTGGGCAGCTTGCTCTTGTCCAGCGGCTGGAACACGCCCGCCGCCAGCTGGCGCTCAAGGAAGCTTGCCGACGGTACCACCAGGTCGAAACCGGTGCTGCCGGCCATTAATTTGCCTTCCAGTACTTCGTTGGAATCAAAAACGTCATACACGACTTTAATCCCGGTCTCTTTTTCAAAATTCGCTACCGTGTCCGGCGCAATATAATCAGACCAGTTATAAACATGCAGGGTTTTTTGTTCGGCGGCGAGCGAACCGGCAGAGACGGCCATCAGCGCACCCGTAACCAGACCTGTTAACCATTTTTTACCAAAGGCGGTCATATCTCTTATCCTTCTCAACGCCCGTTAATTTACGGGCTCAAATATACGCATTTCAACGCATGCAAGAATCATGCATATTTTTTCATTGCCTGAGAAAAGGAGAGCGGATCTCTCCCGGAGTGGTTGCTCGCAACTGGAAGCATCGCCAGAATAACTGTAGCCAGAATAAGAGGCTATAGCCCAGGTAAAAAAACGCCTTTTATCAAATTTTTATGCAATAACGGTCTACGTGATAAGCCAAAACGGCCTGAATGGCGGTGAATAATGCTTTAAGAGAAGGATAAACGCAGAATAAAAGCGGGTAATACGCAGCCGCTGCGGTAGTGGCTGCGCTAATTTTAGGCAGGTTTAGTGAAGAAAATGGTATTGCACGTTTTCCGCCGCGGGCTCTTCTTCTTCGCCTTTGTACAGCAGCTGGTTGGCGCCCGCTTCGAGGATAACCATCGAGATCTGCTCTTCGCTTTGGCGGAAGAACCAGGCGAACTGCTCCATGGTCACCCCCGGGCCGATAGACAACGACTGACAGACCACCAGCTTGGGCAAGTTATCGTCCTGAATATCGATAAACGCCTTCACAGTTAACGAACTGGCGTTGATAGCCGAGAGATCCGCCGACAGCGCCAGCAGAGCGGACGGCTTCACCTCCGCGAGGGCGGAAAAGAGCACCACGTTGTCTACCAGGTCAATTTTGGCATCAAAAATACCGTCGAAATTCTGCATATGCGGCAGATGCAATGCCTGGCAGGAATCGCACTCAAAAAAGCTGATGCCGATCTCATCCAGCCAGCGGCGTAGCGTATCCAGACCTGGAACGACCAGTGAATCCATAGTGCCTGTGACCCCTTACAATGAAAAAACGACGCCATAGCTTACGCAAAAAAAGCGCCGCATACCATGACAGACTTGCATCCAGCGGCTAGCCGCCTATTTTCAAACAGAATTCCGGCGTCGCCTGGCGCTCGATCCAGGCGATCATCCGGCTGGCGATGTCCACGCCGGTGGTGGTTTCCACCCCTTCCAGCCCCGGCGAGGCATTCACCTCCATCACCAGCGGCCCGCGGGTGGCGCGTAAAATATCGACACCGGCGACATCGAGCCCAAGGGTTTGCGTCGCCTTGATGGCAATCGCCCGCTCCTCGTCGCTAATCTGCGCCACCGTGGCCATGCCGCCGCGGTGCAGGTTAGAACGAAAGTCGCCCTCTTTAGCCCGCCGTTCGATCGCCGCCACCACCTCATTGCCGACCACCAGGCAGCGAATATCGCAGCCTTTCGCCTCGGCAATATATTCCTGCACCAGAATATGCGCATTCAGCCCGCGAAAGGCGTCGATCACGCTCTCCGCCGCCTGACGGGTCTCCGCCAGCACCACGCCGATCCCCTGGGTGCCTTCCACCAGCTTCACCACCAGCGGTGCCCCGCCCACCATGGCGATCAGGTCGCTGGTGTCATCCGGGGAGTGAGCGATGCCGGTCAGCGGCAAATCGATACCCTGGCGCGCCAGCAGCTGCAGCGAGCGCAGCTTATCGCGAGCGCGGGTGATGGCGACCGACTCATTCAGCGGATAGCTTCCCAATAGTTCAAACTGACGCAAAGCCGCGGTGCCATAGTAGGTGATCGCCGAGCCAATCCGCGGGATCACCGCATCAAAATGCGGTAGCTGACGCCCTTTGTAGTGGATGGACGACGCCACCGGACTGACATTCATATAGCAGGAAAGCGGATCGAGGATCTCGACCTGATGCCCGCGCTGTTGCGCCGCTTCGCGCAGGCGTCGACATGAATAAAGCGTTCCATCCCGGGATAATATGGCAATTTTCATCCTGCACCTCTGCAAAAAGACCCGCTCTGGCGGGCCTCAGCTATCGAACACACTTTCACCTTTCCTGCGGCCGGCGGCGGAGATCACCTGGCCGGAGCAGCAGTGTACACGTAATCAGCGTGTTGCCCACCCCTGCTTATGCAGATAGTCGAGAATAAACGGACGACTCTCTTTCACGATAGTGCGACGGATATGATCGCTCCAGGTATCGCGGCGGGCGTTGCTGCCGCGCGACAGATAATAGTGCGCCAGCTGGTCGTCATAGTCCGCCAGCAGCGCGTTATCCAGCGGCTGATAGCGGTTCTCATGCACCAGCATGGCGGCCGGCATCCGCGGCTTGATGTCCGGGTTATCCGCCGGCCAGCCAAGGCAAAGACCGAACAGCGGCAGGACGTGCTGCGGCAGCGCCAGCAGCTCAGTCACCGCCTCGATGCTATTACGCAACCCGCCGATATAGACGCCGCCCAGCCCGAGGGACTCGGCGGCAATCAGCGCGTTTTGCGCCAGCAGCGCCGTATCGACGACGCCGATCAGCAGCTGTTCAGCCAGCCCCAGCTGCGCCTGTGGGCAAATCTGCAGGTGGCGGTTAAAGTCGGCGCAGAAGACCCAAAACTCCGCCGCCTGGGCGACGTGCTGCTGGCCGCCGGTCAGCGGGACCAGTTGCTCACGCAGCGCCGGGTCGGTAATACGGATGATGGAGGTGCATTGTAAAAAACTCGAGGTAGATGCCGCTTGCGCGCTGGCGATAATTTCTGCGCGCTGTTCGTCGCTCACGGGGGCATCGGTGAAGTGGCGGATGGAACGGTGGCTGCGCAGCAGCTCAATGGTCGGCGTCATTACGTTTTTCTCTGTCAGACAAGGATTCAGGCTTTGGAGAGTGCGTTAACTGCGGGGCCACGATCTGCGCCATCCGCCACATAACGACGATGGCGGCGGGGATCATCAGCACGATCCCGGCAAAGAGCATCACCAGCGCCGCGGTCGGGCTGGCAATGGGCGCAGGCAGCTGGACATACTGGTTAAGCGAGAGCCAGGCGAGGGTTAACAGCCCCATCCCGAGGATCTCAACCAGCAGAATGCTTTTCGGCAACGGGGCAAATTTTCGCATCACACCTCTCCGGTTGATAAGCGCGGCGCATCAGACAATCTCACTACGCCGCCGGGTCAGTATACGGGTTTTGATAGTACGACATTTATCAAACATAGCCGTAAACCATCGAAGCAAAAGGCAGAACCTTCTTTCCCTCACCGGTCAATGCAGGCATCATAAGCGCCATTCGCCATCCGGCTGAGGTTTAAGGAGAGAAGCAATGTTTACCGTTATTTTTGGTCGTCCAGGCTGCCCTTACTGCGTTCGCGCCAAAGAGCTGGCAGAAAAACTGACCAACGAGCGTGATGACTTTAACTACCGTTACGTGGATATTCACGCCGAAGGCATCAGCAAAGCTGACCTGGAAAAGACCGTCGGCAAACCGGTTGAAACCGTGCCGCAGATCTTCGTCGACCAGAAACACATCGGCGGTTGCACCGATTTCGAAGCCTGGGCGAAAGAGAACCTCGGACTGTTTGCCTGAGCCAATTTATTTGCTCGATGAGTGACTGCGCCAGGTATCAAGCCAGGCGCAGATAAACAAAAAGCACAACGCCCCGAGCGCGCACCAGAACACCGCGCTCAGTACCCACGCCATCTCCTGCCAGAACGTTCTGTGCGTCACGAAGAACAGCCGCATCGTCACCATACAGACCGGCGCCGCCAGCATCGCACCCAGCAAAGGACGCAGTACCCGCTGTCCGGGAGAGAGGCAGCTCGCCGCCGCCCCTGGCAACAAAAAGAAGAGCAGGCCCAGCTCCGGGTTGCCGCTGGCGCGAAAGGCCCCTTTCATATGTAATAGCAGCGATAAGCACACCACAATGAACAGAACGAAGCCGCAGATAATACCGGCCCAACTACGCTCAGACTTCACCGTATCCTCCTGATGTTGCCTCTAACTCACGTCCACGTCGCCCAGTCAGATAAAGCATTTCGGCAATCCATGCCAATAACTCCCCAACCAGCCTAAAAACGATTGTCACTAGCCGCCGCATCCAGGAAGGATTAAACTAGCGGGTATATTTTTGCTGGTTATAACAGGGTGCCAGAATAGGTTCGCCACAACGCGAACGCCTGAGCAACCTTAGACCAAATAACCATTTCCTTCAACAACTTACTAGTAAATGAGAAGTTGGCTTTCGTGAATATAAACGTCGCAGATTTGTTAAACGGGAATTACATCCTGTTATTATTCGTTGTACTTGCATTAGGACTATGCCTGGGAAAACTGCGTCTCGGCTCAGTACAACTTGGTAATTCCATTGGCGTTTTAGTCGTTTCTCTCTTATTAGGTCAACAGCATTTCGCGATTAACACTGATGCCCTTAATCTCGGCTTTATGCTGTTTATTTTTTGCGTCGGCGTGGAAGCCGGGCCCAACTTTTTTTCCATTTTTTTCCGCGACGGCAAAAACTACCTGATGCTGGCGCTGGTGATGGTCGGCAGCGCGATGCTGATCGCCACCGTGCTGGGCAAAGTGTTCGGCTGGGATATTGGTCTTACCGCTGGTATGCTGGCGGGCGCCATGACCTCCACCCCGGTGCTGGTGGGCGCGGGCGACACCCTGCGCCATTTCGGCCTGCCCAGCGATCAGCTGGCGCAGTCGCTTGACCATCTGAGCCTCGGCTATGCCCTGACCTACCTGGTCGGCCTGGTGAGTCTGATCGTCGGCGCCCGCTATATGCCCAAGCTGCAGCATCAGGATCTGCAGACCAGCGCCCAACAAATCGCCCGCGAGCGCGGCCTCGATACCGATTCAAAACGTAAAGTGTACCTGCCGGTGATCCGCGCCTACCGCGTTGGCCCGGAGCTGGTGGCCTGGGCGGATGGCAAAAATCTGCGCGAACTGGGGATTTATCGCCAGACCGGCTGCTATATCGAACGCATCCGCCGCAACGGCATTCTGGCCAACCCGGACGGCGACGCGGTGCTGCAGATGGGCGACGATATTGCGCTGGTGGGCTATCCGGACGCGCACGCCCGCCTCGACCCGAGCTTCCGTAACGGCAAAGAGGTATTCGACCGCGATCTGCTCGACATGCGCATCGTCACCGAAGAGATTGTGGTCAAAAATCACAACGCCGTCGGCCGCCGCCTGGCGCAGCTGAAACTCACCGACCACGGCTGCTTCTTAAACCGGGTGATCCGCAGCCAGATTGAAATGCCTATCGACGATAACGTGGTGCTGAACAAAGGCGACGTGCTGCAGGTCAGCGGCGACGCCCGCCGCGTAAAAACCGTGGCCGACCGCATCGGCTTCATCTCCATTCACAGCCAGGTGACCGACCTGCTGGCCTTCTGCGCCTTCTTTATCGTCGGCCTGATGATCGGCATGATCACCTTCCAGTTCAGCTCTTTTAGCTTCGGCATCGGCAACGCCGCCGGCCTGCTGTTCGCCGGCATTATGCTTGGCTTCCTGCGCGCCAACCACCCAACCTTCGGCTATATCCCGCAGGGAGCGCTGAACATGGTGAAAGAGTTTGGCCTGATGGTGTTTATGGCCGGGGTCGGACTCAGCGCCGGGGCCGGGATCAATAACGGTCTGGGCGCCGTCGGCGGTCAGATGCTGGCGGCAGGGCTTATTGTCAGCCTGTTGCCGGTGGTGATCTGCTTCCTGTTCGGCGCCTATGTGCTGCGCATGAACCGGGCGATGCTGTTTGGCGCCATGATGGGCGCCCGCACCTGCGCCCCGGCAATGGAGATCATCAGCGATACCGCGCGCAGCAACATTCCGGCGCTCGGCTACGCAGGCACCTACGCCATCGCCAACGTGCTGCTTACCCTTGCCGGGACGCTCATCGTGATCATCTGGCCAGGGCTACAATAAATTTTTGAGAAAAAAGCCGTCACAGGCAGAACTTTTTCTCAGGGCATCAGTCATAAGTAATGCCACTGCTTTTCTTTGATGTCCCCATTTTGTGGAGCCCATCAACCCCGCCACTTCGGTTCAAGGTTGATGGGTTTTTTGTTGCCTGAATTTATCCCTCACGCATGTCTCGCACCGCCTCAGCGCCCCTCTTCCTGCGCCCTCTCCCCCGCCAGCTGCCCAACCAGCAGCCGGATTGCCGCCTTCGACAGCGGCGCGCGGTCGGTGACAAAGTGCAAGGTCATTCCTTCAATAAAGGCGTCGAGGCCGCGGGCGGTATCGGGGGCGAACCATTGCTCCAGCGTCTGCTGGCTGCGCCGCATCCAGTTCTGCATCACCCCCTTTAGCGCCGGCTGACTGCTGCAGAACGCGTACAGCTGATACATCAGCTCCATATTGCGCGCCGTGGTCACCTGGGCGCTGAAGATCAGCTCCGCGATGGCATCGCAGGCTTGTTCCCGGTTCGTTACCCCGGCAAAGCATTGCTGATACTGCGCCGACATCTCGGCGGTAAACAGGCTGAACGCCTCCTCAACCAGCGCCTCGATACCGCTGAAATAATAGGTCAACGACCCCAGCGGCACATTCGCGCAGAGGGCGATTTTGCGGTGCGTCACCGCCTGGACGCCGTGCGCCGCGATGGTGTCCAGCGTCGCCTGCAGGATGCGCTCGCGGCGCTGCGGATCGTTCGGTCTACGGGCCATGATTTTCCTCTTCCGGTTTATGTACAAATGTACACATGCTTGCTACTGTTGTCTTCACTCTTCTCCTTTAAGGCGTTTACGGATGACGACGCAAACCTCGCGCAGAGCGCTCCAGCTTCGGCTGTGGGCGCTGTTTATGTTCTTTTTCATCCCCGGCTTATTAATGGCCTCCTGGGCTACCCGCACGCCGGCGATCCGCGATCAGTTGATGCTTTCTACGGCAGAAATGGGCGTGGTGCTGTTTGGTCTGTCGGTGGGGTCAATGAGCGGTATTCTCTGCTCAGCGTGGCTGGTGAAGCGCTTTGGTACCCGCAAGGTCATCCGCACCACCATGTCCTTCGCCGTACTCGGCATGCTGGTGCTCAGCCTGGCCCTGTGGGTCTCTTCCGCCCCGCTGTTCGCCTTCGGCCTGGCCATCTTTGGCGCCAGCTTTGGCTCTGCAGAAGTCGCTATTAACGTCGAAGGCGCGGCCATCGAGCGAGAAATGAATAAAACGGTGCTGCCGATGATGCATGGCTTTTACAGTTTCGGCACCCTGTTCGGCGCCGGGGTGGGCATGGCAGTGACCGGATTCGGCCTGCCTGCCGCCCCGCATATCCTGGCGGCCGCGCTGGTGGCTATTCTGCCCATCGCCATTGCCATCCGCGCCATTCCCGATGGCACCGGTAAAAACGCCGCCGAAGCCGCCCACGGTGAGGCGAAAGGTCTGCCGGTATGGCGCGACGCGCAGTTGCTGCTGATCGGGGTCATCGTCCTGGCGATGGCATTTGCCGAAGGCTCGGCCAACGACTGGCTGCCGCTGCTGATGGTGGACGGCCACGGCTTTAGCCCCACCTCCGGCTCGCTGATCTATGCCGGCTTCACCCTCGGCATGACGCTGGGCCGCTTTACCGGCGGCTGGTTTATCGATCGCTACAGCCGGGTGACGGTGGTCCGCGGCAGCGCGGTGATGGGCGCCCTGGGTATTGGCCTGATCATCTTCGTCGATAACCCCTGGGTGGCGGGCATCTCGGTACTGCTGTGGGGCATCGGCGCCTCGCTCGGCTTCCCGCTGACCATCTCCGCCGCCAGCGATACCGGGCCGGACGCGCCCAAGCGTGTCAGCGTGGTGGCGATCACCGGTTATCTTGCTTTCCTCGTCGGGCCGCCGCTGCTGGGCTTCCTCGGCGAACACTTCGGCCTGCGCAGCGCCATGATGGTGGTGCTGGGTCTGGTCATGGTGGCGGCACTGGTCGCCCGCGCGGTGGCTAAGCCACAATCTGAACCCGTTATGGAGAACAGCTAATGAGCATCAAACTGATTGCGGTGGATATGGACGGCACCTTTTTAAGCGATGCCAAAACTTACAACCGGCCGCGCTTCCTCACCCAGTACCAGCGAATGCGTGAACAGAATATTCGCTTCGTGGTCGCCAGCGGCAACCAGTATTATCAGCTGATCTCCTTTTTCCCGGAGATCGCCCATCAGATCGCCTTTGTGGCGGAAAACGGCGGCTGGGTGGTGAGCGGCAATGAAGACGTCTTCAACTGCCAGCTGCCGCTCCACCATTTCAACGCCGTGGTCGATCATCTGCAGACCCTGCCGAATATCGAAATCATCGCCTGCGGGAAGCGCAGCGCCTACACTCTCAACCGCTATAACGACGCGCTGAAGACGGTGGCGGCGAAGTATTATCACCGCCTCGAACTGGTGGATGATTTTAACCACCTTGATGACGCGATCCTCAAATTTGGTCTCAACGTACCGGACAGCCTGATCCCGGAAATTCAGCCGAAGCTGCACGCGGCGCTGGGGGATATGGTCACCGCGGTGGCCACCGGCTACGGCAGTATTGACTTAATTATGCCTGGGGTGCACAAAGCCAACGGCTTGCGCATTTTGCAGCAGCGCTGGGGCATTGAGGATCATGAGGTGGTGGCGTTCGGCGATAGCGGCAATGATATCGAGATGCTGCAGCACGCCGGATTTGGCTTTGCCATGGCCAACGCCCGGGAAGACGTCAAAGCCGTCGCCAGCCATCACGCGCCGCACAACAATGAAGAAGGCGTGCTGCAGATTATTGATAAGGTGTTAAATCGCGAAGCGCCGTTCGCCTGATAAGACCCCGGATGCCTTTGTGCATCCGGGTTTGCCACCGGTTACGCCTGCTGCGAATTGCCGACGCTTTTATCTTTCAGGAAGTAGATCATCAGCCCCAGCCACAGTACTCCGCCCAGCAGGTTAAACAGGCTGAACAAGCCGTTGCCCCCCAGCTCATAAGCATGTTTGCTGAGCTCGATGCCGACGGTGAAGATCAGCATCTGCAGCATTCCCATCGCCGCCGAGACCGTGCCTTTGCTCATCTCGCTGGCGAACAGCGTTAAGCGCACCAGACCGGCATTCGCGAGGCCAATTCCGAAGGCGTAGAAGCTCAGGCCGGCGGTCATCCACAAATAAGCGTGGGAAGAGACCACGGTCGCCGCCGCGGAGAGGATCAGACCAAACATGATCGGCCAGCCGCCCATGATAATCAGCGAGCGCACGGTACGGCGCGAAGTGAGGCGCGCCAGCACCAGGTTACCGGCAATCAGCGCGCCGAAAATCGGCACCTGCAGCATGCCATACTCATAGCTGGTGGCCTGTTCGCCGCTGATAATAATCACCGGCGACTGGGCAATCCACGCCAGCAACGGCAGGCTGACGAAGCCTGTCGCCAGCGCGCCGGCGACGAAGCGCAGGTTTTTCAGCACCAGGCGATAATCGCGGCCCAGCTCTTTAACCGACAGCTTTTCGCCCAACCGCGTCGCGGTTTCCGGCATCGCCCGCTGCAGCCCGACGAATGAGATGGCCGCCAGCACGGCGAACAGGACGAACATCATCTCCCATGGCAGCACGTGCACCCAGGCGGCGCCCACCAGCGGCCCCAGCAGCGGAGCAATCAGCGCCACGTTGGCCATCAGGGCGGTGATTTTGATACACACCGCCTCCTCAAAAGACTCCTGGATCGCCGCATAGCCTACCGCGCCGATAAAGCACAGGCTGATCCCCTGCAGGAAGCGCAGCAGGGTAAACTGCTCAATGGTCTGCGCCAGCAGCGTCGCCAGGCAGGTGACGATAAACCACACCACCCCGGTCAACATCACCGGGCGGCGGCCAATACGGTCCGACAGCGGCCCCAGCAGCCACTGTAAAAACATGCCGCCGGCCAGATAGGCGGTCATCGAGGTAGGTACCCATTCGTTGCCCACCTGAAACTCCTGAACCACGGCCAGCATACCCGGCTGGATCATATCGTTGCCGATATAGGTGGAAAACTCGTACAGCACCAGACATAGCGGGAACAGCAACGCCTGCCTTCCGAGGCGGCGGCCTGAAAGCGAATAATTTTGCATGAAATCTCTTATCTATCAAAAATCGCGCAAAGTGTAATGAAACTCCCGGTGCGGAGATAGTGAATTGTGGGTGACACCGCACAATATTGCGAATTGCGCGCCGCCGTCCGGACTCTCCCCCTGCTATTCAGCCTGCGTATATATTCCGTTTATGTTTCAGCAATGTGACAAACGATATACTGGCGCTTTTCAGGCGGTTAGCATTGAAATCCATTTGCAAGATTTCTTAACAGCCTGATCTTTAAGACAATGCTGCTTTATCTCCACACCGCTTTTTTTTAGGGTAGGCGGCTTATTTGCTATCGGACCAACGAGCCTGGAAGTCTATGCTGGAAAATATTAACTACGCGCTGTTCGCCCTGATCAACGCGACGCCGGCCTCGCCGCAGTGGGCCATTGAGGTGGCGATCCTGATCGCCAAAGATCTGATTCTGATCGTGCCCTTGCTGGTAGTGACATTATGGCTGTGGGGGCCTGCCCAGCGGCAGATGGTGTTTAAGCTGATGCTGGCGCTGATAATTAGCCTGACCGTGTCGTGGGCGATCGGCCACCTCTATCCGCACGATCGGCCGTTTGTCGCCGGCGTAGGCTATAACTTCCTGCATCACGCGGCGGACGACTCCTTCCCCAGCGATCATGGCACCGTCAGCTTTACCTTTGCCCTGGCTTTTCTGTTCTGGCACCGCCTGTGGTCCGGCGCGCTGCTGATGGCCATCGCCGCCGCCATCGCCTGGTCCCGCGTCTATCTCGGCGTGCACTGGCCTCTGGATATGGTCGGCGGTCTGCTGGCCGGAATGTGCGGCTGCCTCGGCGCGGCGCTGATCTGGCATACGTTCGGACCGGCGCTGTATCGCCAGCTGCAGCGACTGTATCGTCTCTGCTTCTCCCTGCCGATCCGCAAAGGCTGGGTACGCGGCTAAACGCCAGCCGTCGCTGCGGCCACCGCGTGACTAACCCGTAAGCGACAGGTAAAATCCCGCTAACGCCCTGCCCCCGCAGGGCGATTTTAGCGCAGAGGGAATATGGAAACTCGCCGTGACGAACGTATCAGTCAGCTCATTCAGGCACTCAAACGCAGCGATAAGCTACATCTGAAAGAAGCCGCCTCCCTGCTTGGGGTGTCGGAAATGACCATTCGTCGCGACCTCAATGGCCACAGCGGCCCGGTTGTGCTGCTCGGCGGATACATTGTGCTGGAGCCGCGCAGCGCCACCCATTACCTGCTCAGCGATCAAAAAACCCGGCTGGTCGAGGAAAAGCGCCGCGCCGCTCGCCATGCGGCCGCGCTGCTGGAGGCCCATCAGATGGCTTTCTTCGACTGCGGGACCACCACGCCGTGGATCATTGACGCCATCGATGATGCCCTGCCCTTCACCGGCGTCTGTTACTCCCTGAATACCTTCCTGGCCCTGCAGGAGAAACCGCAGTGTCGCGCGGTCCTGTGCGGTGGGGAATTTCACGCCAGCAACGCGATTTTTATGCCGCTGAGCCTTGAGGACACCCTCAGCCATCTGAGCCCTGACATCGCCTTTTACTCGGCGGCAGGCATTGACTGCGAGCAGGGGGCGACCTGCTATAACCTGGAGGAGCTGCCGGTCAAGCACTGGGCGATGCGTCACGCGCGCTACCACGTGCTGGTGGTCGACCACAGCAAGTTTGGCAAAGTGCGTCCGGCGCGCATGGGGGCGTTAGCGAAATTTGACGTGATCGCCAGCGATATCTGCCCGGATGATGAGCTGGTCGCGCTGGCGAAGGCGCAGCAGATCTCCCTGCTGTATTGAGGCGTCACTGACCGCGCCCCGCCGGGCGCGGTCATGGCATCAGGAGAACCAGCTGCCGAACCAGCCGTGGAGTTTCATCAGTACGAAGTCGATCATCCGGCTGAAGAAACCGCCCTCTTTCACCGGCTCCATGACGATCAGCGGGCGCTGCTCGATGGTTTTATCATTCAGCTTAAAGTCGATAGTCCCGACCACCTGCCCCTTCTCCAGCGGCGCGGTAAGCTGCGGCTGATTTAAGGTGTAGCTGGCTTTCAGGTTTTTCAGCTGGCCCTTCGGCAGGGTGATAGAGCCCGCCTCGCCGGCTCCCAGTTTCGCTTCGCTGCTGTCGCCAAACCATACGCGCTGGGTAACGAAGGTGGCATCCGGTTTAATCGGCGTCACGGTTTCATAGAAGCGGAAGCCCCAGGTCAGCAGTTTTTCTGACTCGTTAAAGCGAATGCGGTCAGTTTTGGTCCCCAGTACCACGGCGATCAGACGCATATCACCCTGGGTGGCCGAGGAGACCAGGTTATAGCCGGCCCCGGCGGTGGTCCCGGTTTTTACACCATCGGCGTTGAGGTTGGTGCTCCACAGCAGACGGTTGCGGTTCGGCTGGCGAATTTTATTGAAGGTGAACTCTTTCTCTTTATGTACCGCGTACTCTTCCGGCACATCGTGGATCATCGCTTTGGTCAGCAGCGCCATATCGCGGGCGGTACTGAACTGACCCGGCGCATCAAGGCCGTGGACGGTCATAAAGGTGGTGTTGGTCAGCCCCATTTTTTTGGCATAGCCGTTCATCAGGCTGACGAATGCATCCTGGCTGCCCGCCACGTAGTCGGCAATGGCAATACTGGCGTCGTTACCGGACTGAATAATGACCCCTTTGTTCAGATCTTCCACCGAGACCTGCATGCCAGGCTTGAGGAACATCACCGATGAGCCGCGCAGCGCCGGGTTGCCGGTCGCCCAGGCATCACGTCCGACGGTCACCATATCGGTGAGCTTGATTTTTCCCGCTTTTATCGCCTGCCCCACCACGTAGCTGGTCATGATCTTCGTCAGACTGGCCGGGTCGAGTTTTTCATCGGCATTGCCTTCGCTGAGCACCTTCCCGCTGGCGTAGTCCATCAGGATCCAGGCGCGAGCGTCAATCGAAGGGGCGTCGGGGAGTTGTTCTGCAGCCTGCACCGCAGGTGCGACAAGAAATAACAGCGCGCAACCTGCAGCGAGGCCGCGAAGGGAAAAAGCGTCATGCATCATAAGAGCCACCCAAGTATCCTTTCCAAACAAAATATGCCGCACCACTCTGACCGCGCCGCAGCAACCGGTGAGTAAAGCGTACAAATGACCTTAAAGAAACAGCGAGTTGGTAAAGTTTTTAAAGTTTACGCAATAACGTGCCGCTGTGCTTTAATCAGAACAACTTTTTTGATCGTGATTGCCTAAATATTAACTTTATCCCAACATGATCGCCGATCGCGCTGCAACGGCAGTGAAACAAACTCAGGAGCGAAAATGATTACACTGTGGGGACGTAATAACTCGACCAACGTGAAGAAAGTACGCTGGGTGCTGGAGGAGTTGGATCTTCCTTATGAGCAGATCCTCGCCGGGCTGGAGTTTGGTCTCAATCATGACCCGGAATATCTGGCGATGAACCCGAACGGGCTGGTGCCGCTGTTAAAAGACGATGCTACCGGGGTGGTGTTGTGGGAATCAAATACCATTATTCGCTACCTTGCCGCCCAGTACGGCGTCGATCGCCTGTGGCTGGCCGCACCGGCGCAGCGCGCGCAAGGGGAAAAGTGGATGGACTGGTCCAACGGCACGCTCTCTCCCGCCCATCGCCCGGTGTTAATGGGCCTGGTCAGGACGCCGCCGGAGCAGCGCGATCCGGCGGTCATCGCCGCGGGGATCGGCGCCTGTGAATCGCTGTTTGCCATGCTTGATGACGAACTGGCGAAAACGCCATGGCTCTCTGGCGAGCACTTCGGCCTTGGCGATATTGCCGTTGCCCCCTTCGTCTACAATCTGCTGACGATCCTCGATACCTGGCAACCGCGACCCCATCTGCAGCGCTGGTATCAGCAGATTAGCCAGCGCCCCGCCTGGCACGCGGTCGTGAAGATCCCGGTCACCTGAGGTTAACCCTCCGGACTCAAGCGCAACAGTTCGCCGTTAGACTCGTCGGTTAATACGTACAGATAGCCGTCGGGTCCCACGCGGACGTCGCGGATACGCTTCCCGCGCGCCTCCAGTAACCTCCCCTCCTCGCGGACCTGATTACCGTCCACCGATAAGACGATAAGCGACGTCTCCTTCAGCGCGCCGATAAACAGCTTATGCTGCCACTGGGGAAAAGTCTGCGCCGCGTAAAAGGCCATCCCGCTCACCCCGGGGGAGACCGGCCAGACATACAGGGGAGGCTCGGTACCCGGGGCCGTCTTGCCCTTGGCCTCCGGGATCGGCAGGCCGCTGTAGTTAATGCCATGCGTCGCCAGCGGCCAGCCGTAGTTTTTCCCCGCCTGCGGGATGTTAATTTCATCCCCGCCGCGCGGGCCGTGCTCATTGAGCCACAGCGCGTCGCTCCATGGGTTCATCGCCATGCCCTGCGGATTGCGAATACCGTAGGCCCAGATCTCTGGCCTGGCGTCAGCCCGGCCGACAAAGGGATTATCCGGTGGAACGTCCCCGCTCTCCGTCAGGCGGACCACTTTCCCCTGCAGCTTGCTGAGCTCCTGGGCGGTGGCGCGCTGATTGTTCTCTCCCAGACCGATAAACAGATACCCTTTGCCGTCGAACACCAGCCGGCCACCGAAATGATTGCCCACGGAGAGCTTCGGCTGCTGGCGAAACACCACGGTAAAGTTCGACAGCTGCGTGGCATCCTCACTTAACCGCCCGTAGCCTACCGCGGTGCCCGCTTTGCCGCTGGCGTCGCTTTCCGCATAGCTCAGCCAAACCCGTCGCGACTGCGCAAAATCCGGCGCCAGCGCTACATCCAGTAAGCCGCCCTGACCGTTGGCCCACACCTGCGGCACGCCGGATATCGGCGCCGACAGGCCTTTACCTGACTGCCAGCGCTTGAGCTCGCCGCCGCGCAGGGTAATCAACATGCCCTGATCGTCGGGGAGAAACGCCAGACCCCACGGATGGGCCAGCCGGTTTTGCAATACCTCCACCCGCACCGCGGCCTGGCTCAGGGCTGGCAGCGCTAAGGCGCTCAATATCAACAGCAGCGGGATTGGACGCATGGCATTCTCCTTTAGTCAGCTCTGCGCTAAAGGGTAGCCAGCGGGGAAATTTGCGCGGGGATTTTTACATAACCTTTAACAGGGGAAGCGTCCACTTCCCCTGAGTTTCAGCCGATCAGGCATGAGTGATTGGCGACAATTTATTCAATTTATGAATATTTGAAGTCAATCCTGTCAGACAGCGTTCTAGCTTCTCTACGTTAACAGCGATGTACAGCGGACAATCATGATGCCCGCTCATCAGGCATACTGCAGCGGCGGCGAGGGACTCGCCCGCCAGGCGAAGGGCCTCCTTCTCCTCCGGTGAAACGACATTCTGCAGGCGCGGGGCCTGCGCACGCATTTCACGGCAAAGCTCAAACAAGTTATCACGCAGATGGTCATTTTCGCTGACTGACATGTAGCCTTTAGCCTTTCGCAGCTGCAGATAGGCATCAATATCGATATTGGCATTGATGAGCTTCTGCAAAAGATGGCGATATTGTCTGTCAACGGTCATCACAGTTCCTCCTCTGTCGTCCTTTACCCTATCCATAATACGGTTATTTTTTGTGCAAAATGATGCGCCAGGTCAATTATTCCCAAGCCTGTAACACCCTTTACAATGTGACAACCTTACCGCTTTGTAGGATATATACCAAAGATAATGTCATACGATCACAATTAATTTCAAAAAGAAATTAACTCGCAATCATTACCATTAAAAGGCGGAAATAGTGCTGCTAAGATCACACTATACCACAAATGCTATTGCGCGATCGCCAGCCAGAATGCCATAACAAACCATTAATGTAATACGTATAACATTTCATAAAAACAGCGAACGCGGCCCGCGGATCGCTGATAATCTCTCTGCCCGTTTGCAAGGAACTGAAACATGACGCCCGGTAAAAGAAACTACCTCCTGTTGAGTCTTTTCGATTTCCTCTACCTGTTCGCCTGGTCGTCGACCATGGCTTTCTTCGTCATCTGGACCACCCAGCATCTTGGCATCAGCGCCACGAAGACTGGCCTGCTGTACTCGGTCAACGCTTTTATCGCCCTGCTGATGCAACCTTTCTTCGGCTTTATCTCCGACAAGTTCGGCCTGAAAAAACGGCTTATCTGGCTGCTGGTCGCCCTGCTCCTGCCGGTGGGCCCCTTCTTTATCTATGTTTACGCGCCGCTGCTGGTGCACAATTTCTGGTTCGGCGCGCTGCTGGGGGGGATCTATCTGGGGATCATCTTTAACTCTGGCTGCGGGGTGATCGACTCTTACATCGATAAGATTTCCCGTCGCTACCAGTTCGAATACGGTCGGGTGCGGATGTGGGGCTCGTTAGGCTGGGCAGCGGCGGCCTGGATTGTGGGTAAATATATCGACAGCAATCCTAATCTGGCCTTCTGGCTCGCCAGCCTCGCCATCGTCATCGCCGCCATCTGCTTTATGCTGACCAAAATTGAATTAACCGACGCCGATGTGGCGCGAAGCGAATCGCTGAAGGTCTCCCATGCCCTCGAGCTGGCGAAGAACGGTCAGTTCTGGATGCTGCTGCTCTTTACCCTGTTCGTCACGCAAATTTATGACACCTACGATCAGCAGTTTGCCCAGTATTTCTCGCTGCAGTTCTCGACGCCGGAGGAAGGCAACCGCTGGTATGGGATCCTCGCCTCCATTCAGGTGTGCGGCGAAACGCTGTTCTTATGCCTGATGCCGTGGTTTGTTAACCGGACCGGCGCCAAATGGGCGCTGATCATCGCCGGGTTGATCATGTCGGTACGTATTGTCGGGTCAGCCGTGCCCCTCGGTCCGGTGTGGATTGGCGCGGTGAAAATGATGCATGCCCTGGAGAAACCGTTAATTCTGGTATCGGTCTTTAAATTCATCGCTGCCAACTTCGACCACAAGCTCTCTTCGACGGTCTATTTGCTGGTGCTGTTTGTCGCCTCGATCGCCACCGCCATCTACTCTCCGCTGGCAGGCTATCTGTACGATACCATTGGCTTCGCCGATACCTATCTGATCCTCGGCGGTATCGCCGGGCTCTTTACGCTGATCTCCATTTTCACCCTGAAGGATAAGCGCGAGCCGAAAAAGCCCAGCGCCAGGCCTTCCGGGGCCGTTACGCCGGCGCAATAATCCTCTGCCCGGTAGCCACGCCGGGCGCTACACGTTGCGCGCGACTAACGGCTTTTGCAGGAGCGTTTCCAGCACCCGCAGCGGCGAGAGCTGCGGGTGACTCATCGCTTTCACCGGCAACAGAAAGGTCTGCTCAAGCAGATACTGGCCGCGCATCGCGGCGTGCGGGGTCTGATCGGAAAAGCAGATCCAGGTACTGCCGGCGGCAAAGTCGATCTCCTGCTGCACCCCCTGTCGCTGGTACTCAGGGGTGCTTTTCATCGCATCGTGCAGGGCCAGCATCAGATGATCGTAATGGCTACGCCGACTTTTGGTGATCCCCAGCGCTGCCAGCAGCCAGGCGCCTGACGGCGACCAGGGTTTCAGCCGCGGCAGAAAGCGTGCCGCGAGGGTATCGAAATGCTCCCCTGTCCGCCAGGTTCGCGGTTCGCCGCGGGGATGAATATTGCAAAAGATGCGCAGAATACGATCACCCTTGACCGGGCGCGACGGGAATGCGTCCACATGCAGGCGCGAATCGTCTTTGCGCCAGGAGGTCGTTTCACGCCAGGCGGTAATGGGATGCAGACGCAGACTGGTTTGCGGATGGTGCAGCGCCTCGCCATAGCCTGGCAATAACGCGTCGATCAGCTGCAGCGTCATCTGGTGGTAACGCGCCATCAACCGGGCGATGGCAGCCGTTTTCTGCTTATCCGCCACGCCTCTGAGCATGCGGGTGTCGGGTTGATAGCTGATATTCTTGCGCCTCGGCGCGACCAGCTCAGGGGTCAGCAATGCCTGCTCCGTGGCGGTTAATGAAAACGCCAGCTGCGGCAGATAGAGCACATTTCCCTGCTCAAGGGAGTGTTGGATCTGCGGCGGTTGCGGGGGGATCTCCAGATTACTGAATGGCAGGGTGGCTATCGCCACCGGGGAGCCTGTTGGTGTCATTTCCTTGCCTCTTCTCCTCGCGGTCATCGAGGTATTTAGTAAAGAAATTGTTATCACTTTGTAGATTACAACGTAAATGACGGGCGTTTTTATCAGGAATGGCGGTTTTGACCCGGTGCTGAAGCCCACGCGCTCCTCACCCGAGCGCTTTTTCACCATTAACCGCGACGGAGCTATACTCTTTTTCGCAAAGATCTGTAGAATTCCTGCCCTGACCATTCCAATAATTGAACACTTTTTAAGCTATGAGCAATGTCACGCACCAGCCGAAAATCGGCTTCGTCTCCCTGGGCTGCCCGAAAAATCTCGTGGACTCAGAGCGTATCCTGACCGAACTGCGCACCGAAGGTTATGACGTCGTCCCTACCTACGACAACGCCGATATGGTCATCGTTAACACCTGCGGCTTTATCGATAGCGCTGTGCAGGAATCGCTGGAAGCGATCGGCGAAGCGTTAAAAGAGAACGGCAAGGTGATCGTCACCGGCTGCCTTGGCGCGAAAGAGGATCAGATCCGCGAAGTTCACCCGAAGGTGCTGGAGATCACCGGTCCGCACAGCTATGAGCAGGTGCTGGAGCACGTCCACCACTACTCGCCGAAGCCGAAGCACAACCCGTTCCTCAGCCTGGTGCCGGAACAGGGCGTTAAGCTGACGCCGCGTCACTACGCCTACTTAAAAATTTCTGAAGGCTGCAACCATCGCTGCACCTTCTGCATCATCCCGTCCATGCGTGGCGATCTGGTGAGCCGTCCGATTGGCGAAGTGCTGGCGGAAGCCAAACGCCTCGCTGACGCCGGCGTGAAAGAGCTGCTGGTGATTTCTCAGGACACCTCCGCCTACGGCGTCGATGTCAAGCACCGTACCGGTTTCCACAACGGCATGCCGGTGAAGACCAGCATGGTCAGCCTGTGCGAAGAGCTGGCGAAGCTCGGCATCTGGGTGCGCCTGCATTATGTTTACCCGTATCCGCACGTCGAAGATGTGATCCCGCTGATGGCGGAAGGCAAAATTCTGCCGTACCTCGATATTCCGCTGCAGCACGCCAGCCCGCGTATTCTGAAGCTGATGAAGCGTCCTGGCTCTGCAGACCGCCAGCTGGCGCGCATTAAGCAGTGGCGTGAAATTTGCCCGGATCTGACCCTGCGCTCTACCTTTATCGTGGGCTTCCCGGGCGAAACGGAAGAAGATTTCCAGATGCTGCTCGACTTCCTGAAAGAGGCGCGTCTCGACCGCGTCGGCTGCTTCAAGTACAGCCCGGTTGAAGGCGCCACCGCCAACGAACTGGCGGATCAGGTGCCGGAAGAGGTGAAAGAGGAGCGCTGGAACCGCTTTATGCAGCTGCAGCAGCAGATCTCTGCCGAGCGTCTGCAGGAGAAAGTGGGCCGCGAAATCCTGGTGCTGGTGGATGAAGTTGACGAAGAAGGCGCCATTGGCCGCAGCATGGCCGACGCCCCGGAAATCGACGGCGCGGTCTACCTGAACGGCGAAACCCGCGTTAAGCCGGGCGACGTGGTGCGGGTGAAAGTCGAGCATGCCGACGAATACGACCTGTGGGGTACCCGGGTCTAGTCCAGCTTCCCGGATAGCGGCTTATCGCATTCCCCAGCCTACGGGGTCCTCCCGTAGGCTCACCCCCCAGGTCCGCGCAAGCGCAGCGCCGCCGGGCAAGCATTGATTATCTTCCAGGCAGCCCTGTTGCGCCGTTATTTTGCCGGGTGGCGCTACGCTTACCCGGCCTAC
>NZ_KB976100.1:1461310-1582869 GCF_000398905.1 Klebsiella sp. KTE92 | reverse complement strand
CCGCTCCCTGCGCTATGAGAGACATAACGCAGAAGACTAACCGGGAGCGCAATGTGCGCTGAAGCCACAAATAATATAAAGCACCGCACGGCGGTGCTTTCCCTCACCCTACCCCTTTAACTTCGGATCCAGCGCATCGCGCAGGCCATCGCCCAGCAGATTAAACGCCAGCACGGTCACAAAAATCGCCACCGCCGGAAACAGCGCTACGTGCGGGGACATCACCATATCCGCCCGCGCCTCGTTGAGCATCGCGCCCCACTCCGGGGTGGGCGGCTGCGCGCCGAGGCCGAGAAACGACAGACTGGCCGCCGAAATAATCGACACCCCAATACGCATCGTGAAGTAAACCACGATCGATGACACCGTCCCCGGCAGGATGTGGTTGAACAGAATGGTGGCGTCGCTGGCGCCGATGCTGCGCGCCGATTCAATAAAGGTCTGCTGCTTTAACACCAGCGTATTGCCGCGCACCAGACGAGCAAACGCCGGGATCGAGAAGATCGCCACGGCGATGATCACGTTGGCCATCCCGCTGCCCATGACAGCGACCACCGCGATCGCCAGCAGGATCCCCGGAAAGGCGAACAGCACGTCGCAAAGTCGCATAATGAGCCGGTCCCACCAGCCCTCATAGTAGCCGGCCAGCAGCCCAAGCACCGTGCCGATAGCCGCGCCAATCAGCACCGCCAGTACCCCGGCAGCCAGCGAGATCTGCGCCCCGACCAGCACCCGGCTGAAAATATCGCGCCCCAGCGAGTCGACACCGAACCAGTGCACCAGCGAGGGCCCCTCGTTAAGCCGGTCATAATCGAAATAATTTTCCGCATCGTACGGCGCTATCCATGGCGCAACGATGGCTACCGCAATCAGCAACAGCACGAAAATACCAGCGCCCATCGCCACCGGCTGGCGACGAAAGCGCCGCCAGAACTCATGCCATGGGGTATGGATCTCGCCGGGTCTGATACCCGGCATGGCGTTCAGCGCCGCCTGCCTTCTCCAGTTGAGCAATCGCACCTTACTTATACCTGATAGCCGGGTTAATGGCCGCGTACAGCACATCCACCACTAAATTGATAAGAATAAACTCCAGCGAAAAGAGCAGGACTTCCGCCTGAATTACCGGGTAATCGCGCATCTCTACCGAATCGACCAACAGGCGCCCAAGTCCCGGCCAGTTAAACACCTTTTCCACGACGATCGACCCACCGAGCAGAAAGCCGAACTGTAGCCCCATCATGGTCACCACCGGGATCATCGCATTGCGCAGGCCATGCTTGAGCACCACCCACGTTTCGCTCACCCCTTTCGCCCGCGCGGTACGCATATAGTCTTCATGCAACACATCAACGAACGACGCGCGGGTAAAGCGCGCCATGACCGCCGCTACCGCCGCGCCAAGGGTCAACGACGGCAAAATATAGTGCCGCCAGCTGTCGGCCCCCACCGTCGGCAGCCAGCCCAGCTCAACCGAAAACACCTGCATCAGCAGCATGCCGAGAGCAAAAGCCGGAAACGAAATGCCGCTCACCGCCAGCGCCATTCCCAGACGGTCGGGCCAGCGATTGCGCCACACCGCGGCCGCGATCCCCGCCGCCATCCCGAACAGTACCGCCCAGCTCATGCTGGCCAGCGTCAGCCACAGCGTGGGCATAAAGCGGCTGGCTATTTCACTGGAAACGGGACGCCGCGAGGCCATGGAAATGCCAAAATCGCCGCGCAGCACGTTGGTGATGTAGTGCCAGAACTGGACATGCAGCGGCTGGTCAAGCCCCAGCTGCTGGCGCACCATCGCCACCACCTGGGCATCGGCCTCCGGTCCGGCAATCAGCCGCGCCGGGTCACCGGGCAGCATATGGACGAACAGAAACACCAGTACTGCGACGATAAGCAGGGTGGGGATCAGCCCCAGCAGGCGCTTAATCACATAGTTGAGCATCATACCTCCGCAACCCGCCCCGCGGAAAAACCGCCCCCCGCGCGCTGGCGCCGGAGAGCATCATCCCATCCTTCACGGTGTTAAATCTGCCTGTTCAAAACTAAAGCCAGTATCCGGCTGGATATAGAAACCGGTGAGGTTCTTGCTGTGGGCGGAGACCAGTTTCTCGACCACCAGCGGTACCCACGGCGACTCTTTCCAGATAATATCCTGCGCCTCTTTATAGAGTTTGGTTTTCTCTTGCGGGTCGGTGGTTTTCAGCGCCTCGCTCAGCGCGTTATCCACCTGCGGGTTGCTGTAAAACGCGGTATTAAACAGCGTCGGCGGCCAGTTTTGCGAGGCGAACAGCGGCGACAACGCCCAGTCGGCTTCACCGGTGGAGGCGGACCAGCCGGTATAGAACATCCGTACACCGCTCTCTTTCTGCCCTTTACCTTCCACTTCCGCCGCCCGCTGACCAGCGTCCATCGCCGTCACCTGCGCCTTAATCCCCACCTGCGCCAGCTGCTGCTGGGTGAACTGCAGTACTTTCTGCGCGGTGCTGTGATTATGTGATGACCATAGCGTGGTGCTGAAACCGTTAGGGTAGCCAGCCTCTTTCAGCAACTGGCGAGCTTTCGCCGGATCGTAGGGCCAGGCGGTGTAAGTCTGGGCGTAGGCAATCGACGGCGGCACCACCCCGGTCGCCGGGGTGGCGTATCCGGCAAACGCCACCTTGACCAGCGCCTGACGGTTAATCGCATAGTTGATGGCTTCACGCACCTTCGGATTATCGAACGGCTTCTGCGTCACGTTCATGCTGATGTAGCGCTGCATGATCGACGGGCTGGCCACCAGCTCCAGTTTGCTGTTTTTTGCCAGCAGCGGCGCCTGTTCGTAAGGGATCGGGAAAGCAAACTGCGCTTCGCCGGTCTGCAGCATCGCCGCCCGGGTGTTGTTATCCACCACCGGACGCCAGGTGATGGAGTCCAGCTTCGGCAGGCCTGGCTGCCAGTAACCATCGAACTTGCTGACCTTCACGAAATCTGTCTGGTTCCAGGTGTCGAGCTTATACGGCCCGGTACCCACCGGATGGAAGCCAATATCCTTGCCATATTTTTTCAGCGCCGCCGGCGAAATCATCGCCGTCGCCGGATGGGCGAGAATGTTAATAAATGCCGAGAAGGGCTGCTTCAGGGTAATTTTGACCGTGGTCGGATCGACCGCCTCGGTGCTGGCGATATTTTTATACAGGTTATAGCGCTTGAGATGGTTATCCGGGTTACTCGCGCGGTCGAGGTTAGCCTTGACCGCCTCGGCGTTAAAGTCGGTGCCATCCTGGAATTTCACCCCGCTGTGCAGCTTGATGGTGTACACCAGGCCGTCCGGTGACACGGTATAGCTCTCGGCAAGAACATTTTGTAGCTTCATCTCTTTATCAAGGCCGAACAGGCCTTGATAAAAGGACTTCGCCACCGCCTGCGACAGGGTATCGTTGGCATCATAGGGATCGAGCGTCGTAAAGTTAGACCCGACCGCCACGACCACATCTTTGGCGGCAAAGGCAGGGGCGCTCGCCAGGGCCGCCGCGATACTCAGCGCCAGCCACCATTTGCGTGAAACAGGTTGTGTCATCGTATTCTCCTGAAAAGGTGCGTTATGTGTTGTTATGCTCTGCCCAGCACATCGGCGGATTCGCGGGCGACAAAGTGGTCCGGCCCAACCTGCTGCAATGGCACGCTGGCCATCTCCTCGCCCCGCTTATAGATATTGCCCGGGACGTCATCAGACAGCAGGACTCGCTGCGGATGACGGTAGGCCGGGTCGGCCACCGGTACGGCGGCCATTAGCTTACGGGTATAGGGGTGCTGCGGGTTTTCAAACACCGCACGGCGCGGGCCTATTTCGACAATGCGACCGCGATACATCACCGCCACGCGGTGGCTGATGCGCTCCACCACCGCCATATCATGGGAAATAAACAGAAACGCGATGCCCATCTCGCGCTGCAGGTCGAGCATCAGATTGATAATCTGCGCCCGAATGGAGACATCCAGGGCCGACACCGACTCATCGGCTATCACCACCTTCGGATTCAGCGCCAGCGCGCGGGCAATGCAGATCCGCTGCCGCTGGCCGCCGGAAAAGGCATGGGGGTAACGCCAGGCATGCTCCGGCTGAAGCCCCACGCGCTTCAGTAGCCAGGAAACCCGCTCACGCGCGGCTTCCCCGTGCAGCAGGCCATGCACCCGCAGCGGCTCCATAATCGAATCGCCGACCGTCTGACGCGGGTCAAGCGAAGCGTAAGGATCCTGAAAAATAAACTGAATATTACGGCGCAGGGATTGCAGCTTGCTGCCGGAGAGCGTATCAATCCGTTGGCCGTCGAAGGTAATGGTGCCACCCTGGGTTTCGACCAGTCTCAGCAGCGCCCGGCCGGTGGTCGACTTGCCGCAGCCGGACTCTCCCACCAGCGACAGGGTCTCTCCCGGCCAGAGATCAAAACTGACCTTCTCCACCGCATGCACTTCGCGCGTCACGCGATTGAGCAGCCCGCCGCGCACCGGAAAACGGGCCACCAGGTCGCGCACCTGCAGGATAGGCTCCCCCGCCGCCACCGTGTCTGGCGTTTCGGTCTCCGCCTGCGGCTGACCGGGAAGCGAAAAACGGCGCGGCAGATCCTGACCCCGCATCTCCCCCAGCCGCGGAACCGCCGCCAGCAGCGACTGAGTATAAGGGTGCTGCGGCGAACGAAAGATCTCCTCAACGCTGCCGGTCTCTACCGCCTCACCGCGATACATCACCAGCACCCGATCGGCGATATCGGCCACGACGCCCATATCGTGGGTAATAAAGATCACCCCCATCGCCATCTCCTTTTGCAGGACGGCAATGAGTTGCAAAATTTGCGCCTGGATGGTGACATCCAGGGCCGTGGTCGGCTCATCGGCTATCAACACCGCCGGCCGACAGGAGAGCGCCATGGCGATCATCACCCGCTGGCGCATGCCGCCGGAGAGCTGGTGCGGATAGCGTGAGAGCATCTCTTCCGCCTGGGGAATACGCACCTGGTCGAGCATCTTTTTCGCCGCGCGCAGCGCCTCTTCGCGCCCCAGCCCCTGGTGCAGGCGCAGGGATTCGGCGATTTGTTCGCCGATGGTAAAAACCGGATTCAGCGAGGTCATCGGCTCCTGAAAAATCATGGCCAGATCCGCGCCGCGCACCCGGCGCATCTCGGCGTCCGTTTGCTCATTGAGCGCGATCACCTGCCGGTTACGCCGCCGCAGCCACAGCCCCTCGCTGCTCACTTCGCTGCTGGCGGCGTCAAGCAAACGCATCAGCGCCAGCGCGGTCACCGATTTTCCCGAACCGGACTCACCCACTATCGCCAGCGTCTCGCCGCGACGCAGGCTGAAGGATAGCTGACGCACGGCCTGCACCTCTGGCGCATCCTGTTGGCGAAAGGCCACGTTCAGGTTGCGCACTACCAGCACTTCGCAGGTATCGGTTTCGTGAGTTTGCGACACTCTCCCTCTCCCTTCTTCTATTCGCGATAAATGCCAATGGTCGGCGTATCGCCGGCATAGCACCAGGCGCGGTACATGCCTTCACTGTTAAACGGTAAAACGACGTTACCTTCGCGATCGACGGCAATCAGCCCGCCGCTACCGCCGAGAGCCGGCAGTTTCTCCATCACCACCCGCTCGCAGGCGGTGTAGAGACTCAACTGACCATACTCCATTAAGGCGGCGATATCGTAGGCCGCCAGGGTGCGCATAAAGACTTCGCCGGTGCCGGTGCAGGAGACCGCCACGCTGGCATTGTTGGCATAGCATCCCGCGCCCGGCAGCGGGCTGTCGCCGACGCGTCCGGGCAATTTGTTGGTCATGCCGCCGGTGGAGGTTGCCGCCGCCAGATTGCCAGCCAGGTCGAGCGCCACCGCGCCGACGGTGCCCATTTTCTGGCGTTCATCGAGCGGGGCGGCGTGGTGGTCGAGGATAATCTCCCCGCCCGCTTTCGCCTCCTGCAGCTGCAGCAGGCGCTCGGGCGTGGAGAAGAGATCGTTTTCCACGCGTTCCATCCCCCGGGAGAAGGCGAAATTTTCCGCGCCCTCGCCAATCAGCAGCACGTGCGGACTCTCCTCCAGTACCAGACGCGCCGCCAGCACCGGATTACGCAAATGTTTGACCCCGGCCACCGCGCCCGCCTGCAGGCTGTAGCCATCCATTACGCAGGCGTCCAGCTCGTGGGTTTGATCGTGGGTAAATACCGCGCCCATCCCGGCATTAAACAGCGGGCACTCTTCCAGCAGCCGAACGGCCTCGGTCACGGTATCCAGCGCACTGGCGCCCGCAGCCAACATCTTCTGCCCGCTTTCGACGATAGTCGACAGCGCCGCCACATACTCTCGCTCCCGCTCCGGCGTCATCTGCGCGCGAGAAATCGCCCCTGCGCCGCCGTGAATTGCTATAACCGCCTTGCCCATTTCGCCAGTCCTTAACGATGAAGTGGATCGCCCCTGCCCCGTCGTACCGCGGCGCGGCGCCGGTCACGTCAGGAATAAGGGTATTGATATCATTATATTGCTGAATGTCTTATACAATTTTTGAATATAGAAAGAGCGGCGGGCGATGTAAAGCCTCGTACCCAGGTGGCATACAGCCCGCGCCGCTTTTCTGCCATAATAGGCGTTTTCGCTGTTTTGCCCGCAGGAGTGACCCATGGATTTTACCGCCGGACTGATGCCGCTCGACACAGCCCTCGCCCAGATGCTCGATCGTATTACGCCGCTGAACGCGACGGAAACTGTACCGCTGTTGCAGGCCTTCTCGCGTGTGACCGCCCATGACATCGTCTCCCCGCTGGATGTGCCCGGCTTTGATAACGCCGCGATGGATGGCTATGCCGTCCGGCTAAGCGACCTTCGCGACGGCGCGGCGCTGCCGGTCGCCGGTAAGGCCTTTGCCGGCCAACCGTTTCACGAGACCTGGCCCACCGGCACCTGTATCCGCATCATGACCGGCGCGCCGGTGCCTGCGGGCTGCGACGCGGTGGTCATGCAGGAAGAGACCGAACAGACCGACGCCGGCGTGCGCTTTACCGCGCCGGTGAAAGCCGGGCAGCACATTCGCCGTCGCGGAGAAGATATCGCTCACGGCGCGGTGGTCTTCCCGGCGGGGACGCCCCTGACGGTGGCCGAGCTGCCGGTGCTGGCCTCGCTGGGCATTGCCGAGGTCGAGGTGGTGCGCAAGGTCCGCGTCGCGGTCTTCTCAACCGGCGATGAGCTGCAGCTGCCGGGTCAACCGCTCGGCGACGGCCAGATTTACGATACCAACCGCCTGGCGGTGCACCTGATGCTGCAGCAGCTGGGCTACGAGGTCATTAACCTCGGCATTATTCCTGACGACCCGGCGAAGCTGCGTGACGCGTTTATCGCCGCCGACCAGCGGGCCGACGTGGTCATCAGCTCCGGTGGCGTCTCGGTGGGCGAAGCCGACTACACCAAAACCATTCTTGAAGAGCTGGGGGAGATCGGCTTCTGGAAACTGGCGATCAAGCCGGGGAAACCCTTCGCCTTCGGCAAACTCAGCAGCAGCTGGTTCTGCGGCCTGCCGGGTAACCCGGTTTCCGCCACCGTCACCTTCTGTCAGTTGGTGCAGCCGCTGCTGGCGAAACTCTCGGGCAAGCACGGCCCGCTTCAGGCAACCCGCCTGCGGGTACGCGCCGCCACGCGACTGAAGAAGTCGCCGGGCCGTCTCGACTTCCAGCGCGGTATTCTGCAGCGCAACCCCGACGGCGAGCTGGTGGTGACCACCACCGGCCATCAGGGCTCGCACATTTTCAGCTCATTCAGCCTCGGTAACTGCTTTATCGTACTGGAGCGCGAACGCGGCCACGTCGAAGCGGGCGAATGGGTCGAAGTCGAGCCCTTTAATCATCTGTTTGGGGGGCTGTAATGGCCGTTGAGCTGAGCGACGAGGAGATGCTGCGCTATAACCGGCAGATCATCTTGCGCGGTTTTGATTTCGACGGTCAGGAGCGGCTAAAAGCCGCTCGCGTACTGGTGGTCGGCCTCGGCGGGCTCGGCTGCGCCGCCGCTCAATATCTGGCGGCGGCCGGCGTGGGTCAGCTCACCCTGCTCGATTTCGACACCGTCTCGCTGTCCAACCTCCAGCGCCAGACGCTGCACAGCGACGCGACCATCGGCCAACCGAAGGTGGATTCTGCCCGCGAGGCGCTGGCGCGCATTAACCCGCACGTCCGGCTGGTCCCGCTCAATGCTTTGCTGGATGAGACCGCGCTGGCGGGGCAGATTGCCGATCACGATCTGGTGCTGGACTGCACCGACAACGTCGCCATTCGTAACCAGCTCAACGCCGGCTGTTTCCAGCACACCACCCCGCTGGTCTCCGGGGCGGCGATCCGCATGGAGGGGCAAATCAGCGTCTTCACGTATCAGGATGGCGAACCCTGCTACCGCTGCCTGAGCCGTCTGTTCGGCGAAAATGCCCTCACCTGCGTCGAAGCCGGGGTAATGGCCCCGCTGGTGGGCACCATCGGTTCGCTGCAGGCGATGGAGGCCATTAAACTGCTGACCGGCTACGGCACCCCTGCCAGCGGAAAAATCGTGATGTACGACGCCATGACCTGCCAGTTTCGTGAAATGAAGCTGATGCGTCATCCGCAGTGCGAGGTATGCGGCTCGCACTAACCCCCACACCGGCGACGAGGGTCGTCGGTGGTTTTGTGACCTCTCTCGTTTTTTTATCCCCAGGAGCTTAGCCCCATCCCGCTTGTTGATTTGCGTCAATATAACTTTCATTCGAAAGTGTTTTTATATTCATACGCAAACAAGAGGATAAGCCATGATCTTCAACATCCAGCGCTACTCCACCCATGACGGCCCAGGGATCCGTACCGTCGTCTTCCTGAAAGGCTGCTCGCTGGGCTGCCGCTGGTGCCAGAACCCGGAAAGCCGCGCCCGCAGCGAAGATCTGCTGTATGACTCGCGGCTGTGCCTGGCCGGCTGCGATCTGTGCCAGCAGGCGGCGCCGGAGGTTATCACCCGTACCCTCGATGGTTTGATCATTGATCGGCAAAACGTTAACGACAAGCATATTACTGCGCTGCGTGACTGCTGCCCCACCACCGCGCTAACGGTCTGCGGCGAGGAGAAAAACGTCGAAGCGATCATGGCGACGGTGCTGCGTGATAAACCGTTCTACGATCGCAGCGGCGGCGGCATCACCCTTTCCGGCGGCGAACCCTTTATGAACCCGACGCTGGCGCAGGCGCTTTTCGAAGCCAGCCATCAGGCAGGTATTCACACCGCCGTGGAAACCTGCCTGCACGTGCCGTGGAAATACATTGAACCGGCTTTACCCTTTGTCGACCTGTTTCTCGCCGACCTGAAACACGTCGACGAGGCCGTTTTCCAGCAGTGGACCGACGGCAGCGCCCGCCGGGTGCTGGATAACCTGCAGCGACTGGCGCAGGCAGGGAAAAAAATGATTATTCGCGTGCCGCTGATCCAGGGATTCAACGCCAGTGAAGCCGACATTGCCGCGATCACCGATTTTGCCGCCGACCGCCTGCAGGTCAGCGAGATCCATTTCCTGCCGTACCACACGCTGGGAATGAACAAATACCAGTTACTCAGTCAGCCCTACACCGCACCGGACAAACCGCTGGATGCTCCTGAGCTGCTCGCCTTCGCGCAGGATTATGCGCGGAGCAAGGGGCTAACGGCGATCTTACGAGGATAACCTTATGACGACTCTCAAACTCAATACCCTCAGCGCCCGCATCCAGGCCCATAAAATGGCACTGGTGCATATTGTCAAACCGCCGGTCTGTACCGAACGCGCCCGCCACTACACCGAGATGTATCAGCAGCATCTTGATAAGCCAATCCCGGTACGTCGCGCCCTGGCGCTGGCACATCACCTTGCCGAGCGCACCATCTGGATCAAGCACGACGAACTGATCGTCGGCAACCAGGCCAGCGAAGTGCGCGCCGCGCCGATTTTCCCGGAATACACCGTCAGCTGGATTGAGAAAGAGATCGACGATCTTGCCGACCGCCCCGGCGCCGGCTTCTCGGTCAGCGAAGAGAACAAACACGTGCTGCATGAAGTGTGCCCATGGTGGCGCGGGCAGACCGTACAGGACCGCTGCTACGGTATGTTTACCGATGAGCAGAAGGCGCTCCTCGCCACCGGTATTATCAAGGCGGAAGGCAACATGACTTCCGGTGACGCCCACCTGGCGGTCAACTACCCGCTGCTGCTGGAGAAAGGCCTCGACGGTATGCGCGCCAAGGTCGCCGAACGCCGGTCGCGCATTAACCTGACGGTGCTGGAAGATCTGCACGGCGAGCAGTTCCTGAAAGCGATTGATATCGTTCTGGAAGCGGTCAGCGACCACAGCAAACGCTTCGCCGCGCTGGCGCGCGAGATGGCGACAGCAGAATCCCGTGAATCACGCCGCCACGAACTGCTGACGATAGCCGAAAACTGCGACATCATCGCCCATGAGCCGCCGAAAACCTTCTGGCAGGCGCTGCAGCTGTGCTACTTCATTCAGCTAATCCTGCAGATTGAATCTAATGGCCACTCGGTCTCCTTTGGCCGTATGGACCAGTACCTCTATCCGTACTACCGTCGCGACGTTGAACTGCAGCAGTCGCTGGATCGCGAACAGGCCATTGAGCTGCTGCACAGCTGCTGGCTGAAGCTGCTGGAGGTCAACAAAATTCGCTCCGGCTCGCACTCCAAGGCCTCTGCCGGCAGCCCGCTGTACCAGAACGTCACCATTGGCGGCCAGAACCTGGTCGACGGCCAGCCGCAGGACGCCGTCAACCCGCTGTCGTATGCCATCCTGGAATCCTGTGGTCGTCTGCGCTCTACCCAGCCGAACCTCAGCGTGCGTTACCATGCCGGGATGAGCAACGACTTCCTCGACGCCTGCGTCCAGGTGATCCGCTGCGGCTTCGGCATGCCGGCGTTTAATAACGACGAAATCGTCATCCCGGAATTTATCAAACTCGGCATCGAGCCGCAGGACGCCTACGATTACGCCGCCATCGGCTGCATCGAAACCGCGGTTGGCGGCAAATGGGGCTACCGCTGCACCGGCATGAGCTTTATCAACTTCGCGCGGGTGATGCTGGCGACGCTGGAAGGTGGCCGCGATGCCACCAGCGGTCAGGTATTCCTGCCCCAGGAGCATGCCCTGTCGAAAGGCAACTTCGCTAATTTCGACCAGGTGCTGGCAGACTGGGATAACCAGATCCGCTACTACACCCGTAAATCCATTGAGATTGAGTACGTGGTCGATACCATGCTGGAGGAAAACGTCCACGATATTCTCTGTTCGGCGCTGGTGGATGACTGTATCGAACGGGCGAAAAGCATCAAGCAAGGCGGCGCGAAATATGACTGGGTTTCCGGCCTGCAGGTGGGTATCGCCAACCTCGGCAACAGCCTGGCGGCGGTGAAAAAACTGGTCTTCGATCAGGGCGCCATCGGCCAGCAGGAACTGGCGAAGGCGCTGGCGGAAGATTTCGACGGTCTGACCCACGAGCAACTGCGCCAGCGGTTGATCAACGGCGCGCCGAAGTACGGTAACGATGATGACAGCGTCGACGAGTTGCTGGCGCGGGCCTACCAGACCTATATCGACGAGCTGAAGCAGTATCACAACCCGCGCTATGGCCGCGGCCCAATCGGCGGCAACTATTACGCCGGCACGTCGTCTATCTCCGCCAACGTTCCGTTCGGCGCCCAGACGATGGCGACACCGGATGGCCGTAAAGCGCACACCCCGCTGGCGGAAGGGGCCAGCCCGGCCTCCGGTACCGACCATCTGGGGCCGACAGCGGTCATCAGTTCGGTGGGCAAACTCCCCACCGGCGCGATCCTCGGCGGCGTGCTGCTTAACCAGAAGCTGAATCCGTCCACGCTGGAGAATGAGTCCGACAAGCAGAAGCTGATGGTGCTGCTGCGCACCTTCTTCGAGGTGCACAAAGGCTGGCATATTCAGTACAACATCGTATCCCGCGACACGCTGCTGGAGGCGAAGAAACACCCTGACCAGTACCGCGATTTAGTGGTCCGCGTCGCCGGATACTCGGCGTTCTTCACCGCCCTGTCGCCGGATACCCAGGACGATATCATCGCCCGAACCGAACATACGCTGTAACCCTTCGTGCCCGCTGGCGCTATGCTTAGCGGGCCTACCCTGTTCTGCAGGCCGGGTAAGGCAACGTTGCCACCCGGCATTTTCTGCGCTGAGTGAACTTTCATTCGAAATAAATTTGTGCTCCCCATCACATTGTAATTAGAATGTTACTGGTCGAAGTTAAGCCAGGAGCATCCCCTTATGACCGTTAAAGTTATCGTCACCGATATGGACGGAACTTTTCTCAATGACGCCAAAACCTACGATCGCTCACGGTTTCTGGCGCAATTCGCCCAGCTGCAGCAGCGCGGCATTGAATTTGTTGTCGCCAGCGGCAACCAGTACTATCAGTTGATCTCCTTCTTCCCGGAGATCCGCGAGCAGATTTCGTTCGTCGCCGAAAACGGCGCGCTGGTCTTTGAGCATGGCAAGCAGCTGTTCCACGGCGAACTGACCCGCCACGAATCACAGGTGGTGATTGGCGAATTGCTCAAAGATCCGCAGCTCAACTTTGTCGCCTGCGGCCTGCAGAGCGCGTATGTGAGCGATAAAGCTCCGGACGCCTTCGTCGACCTGATGTCAAAGCACTACCACCGTCTGCAGCGGGTAAGCGATTACCATCGCATCGACGACACGCTGTTCAAATTCTCCCTCAACCTGCCGGACAGCGAGATCCCACAGCTGATCGATAAACTGCACGTGTCGCTCGACGGGATCATGAAGCCGGTCACCAGCGGCTTTGGCTTTGTCGATTTGATTATCCCCGGCCTGCATAAAGCCAACGGCATCAGCCGCCTGCTCAAACGCTGGAACCTTTCGCCGCAGCAGTGCGTGGCCATCGGCGACAGCGGCAACGACGCCGAAATGCTGAAGCTGGTGAAATACGCTTTCGCCATGGGTAACGCCGCCGACAGCATCAAGGCTATCGCCGGCTACGCTACCGACGATAATAACCATGACGGCGCGCTGAACGTCATTCAGGCCGTCCTCGATAACACCGCTCCCTTCAACGCGTGACCCTTCGCCGGGGCATCGCGCCCCGGTTTTTCCATTTTGTGCGCCGTAGCAAGATTTTAAACTTGCATTAACTCCATTTTAACCTAAATTAACGTTTGTAAGATTTAACACTTTCGAATGAAAGATACAGCGAGGTTATTATGGCTGCTCTCCCGACCCACGAAACATTACCTGCCGACCACAAAGCGGCAATTCGCCAGATGAAACAGGCCTTACGGGCACAAATTGGCGATGTCCAGGCAGTGTTCGATAAACTCTCGGCGCGTATCAGCGAGCGCCTGGACGAGATTAATGCCCTGAAAGCCACAGGCCAGGAGGTCTGGCCGACGATCCCGTTCAGCGATATCGCCGAAGGAAAAGTGAGCGATGAGCAGCGCGCGGCGATTAAGCGCCGGGGCTGTGCAGTGATCAAAGGACACTACCCGCGCGAACAGGCGCTGGCCTGGGACAACGCGATGCTGGAATACCTCGATCTGAACCATTTCGATGATGTTTACAAAGGACCTGGCGACAGCTTCTTCGGTTCGCTGGAGGCTTCGCGTCCGGAAATCTATCCGATCTACTGGTCCCCCTCGCAAATGCAGGCGCGACAGAGTGATGAAATGGCGGCGGTGCAATCCTTCCTCAATCGCCTGTGGCGCTTTGAACAGAATGGCAAGCGCTGGTTCGATCCGGATGTCAGCGTGATTTACCCTGACCGTATCCGCCGCCGCCCGCCGGGAACCACGTCAAAGGGGCTGGGGGCGCATACCGATTCTGGCGCGCTGGAGCGCTGGCTGCTTCCCGCCTATCAGCAGGTTTTCGCCAACGTCTTTAATGGCAATATCGACGCCTACGATCCGTGGGACGCCGCGCACCGTACCGAAGTGGAAGAGTACACCGTCGACAACACCACCAAATGCTCGGTGTTCCGCACCTTCCAGGGCTGGACCGCGCTGTCGGACATGATCCCGGGTCAGGGGCTGCTACACGTGGTGCCGATCCCGGAGGCGATGGCTTATGTGCTGCTGCGCCCCCTGCTCGACGATGTGCCGGAAGATGAGCTGTGCGGCGTCGCGCCGGGCAGAGTGCTGCCGATCTCTGAGCAATGGCACCCACTCTTAATTAAAGCGTTAAGCTCGATTCCGGCGCTGAACGCTGGCGATTCCGTCTGGTGGCACTGCGATGTTATTCACTCAGTGGCGCCGGTGGAAAATCAACAGGGCTGGGGCAACGTGATGTACATCCCGGCCGCGCCGATGTGCGAAAAGAACCTCGCCTACGCGCAGAAAGTGAAAATTGCTCTGGAAAAAGGGGCCTCGCCGGGGGATTTCCCGCGCGAGGACTATGAGGCCAGCTGGCAGGGGCGCTTCACCCTGGAAGATCTGAATATTCACGGGAAACGGGCGCTGGGTATCCCGGTTTAATCGTCATACAGCCCCTGCGGCTCCACGGCGGTATGGCCTTTGCCCGGCCGGATCCGCCGTACCGAATCACGTACCACCAGCGTGCCGTGCAACAGTAGCGAGCCGTGCGGCGCCTCCGGGCGCAGCAGGCGCTGCTGCAGGAGATGCACCGCCTCGCTGCCCAGCTCATCTCGCGGCACATGCACCGCGGTCAGCGGCACCTCCTGGATCGCCGCCAGATTAAACCCGTCGATACTCATTACCGAAACATCCTGCGGCACCCGCAGGCCTCGTTTTTGCAGGGCGCTGACGGTGCCGGCGGCCATAAAATCGCCGCCTACCAGGAAGGCGGTAGGCATCGGGCGCCCCTGTAAGCCGTCAAGCCAGGCCCCTACCTGCTCTTCCGTCTCTCTGGCGCTAAAGTTGGCGACGCTGATGAGATCCCGGCTGGCGGTAAAGCGCAGATTGCGCGCGCGCCATGCTTCCTGGATCCCGCCCAGCCGCAGCTCCATGGTATAGCGGCGCAGGCACATCACGTTCATCACCGCCCGATGGCCCATATCAAACAGATAGCGGGCGGCGCACTGGCCAATCAGACGATGGTCGGGGGCAATGGACGGCAGCCGCATCCCTTCATCCCGACAGTTGATCAATACGCAGGGTTTGCCCACATCCGCCGCCAGGCCATGAATATGCGGATCGTCGATCCCCAGCAGCACCGCGGCCTGGGTCTCCGCTTCGTTCATGCGGGCAAGAAACAGGTTGGCGTCGCTGTCGTTCTCGTCCAGTGCGCAGTAGCGCAGGCGCACTTCATGCGCCGCCAGCGCGTTATTGATGCTCTGGATCACCCGGTAGTAGAAGATATCCGATCGCTCATCGAAGGCGCGCTGCGGAGCAAACACCAGCAGATTATTGAGCAGCAGACGCCCGGCGGCCAGTCCCTGCATGACCCCCAGCTCGCGGGCGCACTCCAGCACCGCCCGGCGCGCCTTATCGCTGGTATTCGCCTTTCCGGCCAGGACGCGCGAAACGGTGCTGGCCGACAGCCCGGTGCGGGCGGCGATTTCGGCGACGCGCAGCTTTTTATCCATTTTGTGATCCAGCTCCGATTGGAAAATGAAAGAATTTTCATAATCGCCAAAGCGCTTCCTGTAAGCAAATGACAGAGCGAAATTTGAGATCTCGGTCATTTCATGAAAAAAGTTGCATAAATAGCACTTTGCCCGACGTTTTTTCTCCCTTAGCCTGAATTGGTCCAACATCTCCCATACTAGTTATACCAATGATGTTGAGATAAAAAATAGACTATTCAAATAGTTAAAAAAACTATGTGACCACTCAGGGAAAGAGGCCGTCACTTTCCCCCTACAACGTCTTGTGGAGTGTGCTATGAGTCAAGGACTCAACAATGATATCGCGGTCAGTAAAACGCGCCGGGTGGTAAAAAACCTGCGCTGGTGGGTGCTGGTCCTGTTTTTACTCGGCGTCACCGTCAACTACATCACACGTAACTCGCTGGGGATTATCGCCCCGGAACTGAAAGCGACGCTCGGTATTACCACCGAACAATATTCCTGGATCGTCGGCGCGTTTCAGCTGGCTTACACGATTTTCCAGCCGCTCTGTGGCTGGCTTATCGACGTCATCGGCCTGAAGCTCGGGTTTATGATCTGCGCTACCCTGTGGGCGCTGGCCTGTATCGCCCACGCCGGGGCTGGCAGCTGGCTGCACCTGGCTATGTTGCGCTTCTTTATGGGCGGCGCCGAGGCGGCCGCCACGCCGGCGAACGCCAAAACCATCGGCGAGTGGTTCCCGAAATCTGAACGGCCAATCGCCGCCGGCTGGGCTGGCGTCGGCTTCTCTATCGGCGCAATGCTGGCCCCGCCGATTATCTACTTCGCCCACGCCTCCTTCGGCTGGCAGGGGGCGTTTATGTTTACCGGCGCGCTGGCGCTGCTGTGGGTAGTGCTGTGGTGGGCTTTCTATCAGAACCCGGAAAAGCACCCGAACCTCAGCAAAAGCGAGCTGGAGTACATCAAGCAGGATAACGAAGCCCCGCCGGTGAAACAGCCCTTCTTTACCGCGCTCAAAACCGTCTCGAAGAATAAACGTTTCTATGGGATCGCCATCCCCGCCTTTATGGCCGAGCCTGCCTGGGCGGTACTGAGCTTCTGGGTGCCGCTGTACCTGGCGAAAGAGCACGGCATGGATCTGAAGCAGATCGCGATGTTCGCCTGGCTGCCGTTCCTCGCCGCCGATCTTGGCAGCGTGGTCAGCGGCTATCTCACCCGCCTGTACGTTCGCTGGTTCGGCTGCACGCGAGTCAACTCGGTTATCGCCAGCTCGGTAACCGGCGCGTTTCTGATGATCTCGCTGGCCCTGGTCGCCATTACTCGCGATCCCTATATCACCATCATCCTGATCTCCATTGGTGGTTTCGGCCATCAGATCATCTCCTGCATGCTCAGCGCGCTGGTGGTGGAGTCTTTCGACAAGGGACAAATGGCGACGGTCAACGGTATGCGCGGCTCCGCGGCGTGGATCGCCAGCTTCCTGTTCTCATTATTAATCGGGGTGACCGCCGACAAAATTGGCTTCAACCCGCTGTTTATCGCCATGGGGTTCTTTGACCTGATTGGCGCCGTTTTCCTGGTGGCATTTATTGCTGAACGTCGCGCCAAGCGCGCCTGAGAGTGGATGTAAAATATGAAGACGTTGAAACACTGGAGTTTGCACCAACAGCTGGAGCATCACGTTGAATTGACCGTTGATGGTCAGCACACTTTGTGTCTGTACGTGCTGGAAGAGAATTTATTCCGCGTCCTGCTGAAGCGCCAGGGCCAACTGGCGCTGGATCGCACCTGGAGTATCGCCCCGCAGCAGGATGTGCCGTGGGAAGGCCGCGCGCGGGATGACCTCAGCGGTTTTAGCCTCCCGGCCTGGCAGATGACCAAAGAAGATGACGCGCTGACCATCGCCACCCGCCAGCTGCGCGTCACCGTCCACCAGCCGCTTTGGCTGGAGTGGAGCTATCGCGACGACGCCGGCGAGTGGCAGACGCTCGCCAGTGACCGCCCCACCAGCGCCTATCTGGCAAACGCTCACGGCGACGGCGTCGCCCATTATCTGAGCCGCCGCAAAGATGAGCGTTTCTACGGCCTGGGCGAAAAGGCCGGCGACCTGCAGCGCAACGGTAAGCGCTATGAAATGCGTAACCTCGATGCCATGGGCTACAACGCCGTCAGCACCGATCCACTTTATAAACATATTCCGTTTACCATCACCCAGCGCAGCGATATCAGCTACGGCCTGTTCTATGACAACCTGAGCAGCTGCTGGCTGGATCTGGGCAATGAAATCGACAACTACCACACCGCCTATCGCCGCTGGCAGGCGGAGGCCGGCGATATCGATTATTACCTGTTTACCGGTAAACAGGTGCTGGATGTGACCAAAGCCTTCGTCCGCCTGACCGGTAAAACCTTGTTCGGGCCAAAATGGAGCCTCGGCTACAGCGGCTCCACGATGCACTATACCGACGCGCCGGATGCGCAAAATCAGCTGATGAACTTCATCCGCCTGTGCGAGCAGCACGCGATCCCTTGCGACTCGTTCCAGCTCTCTTCCGGCTATACCTCGATCAACGGCAAGCGCTACGTCTTTAACTGGAACTACGACAAGGTGCCGCAGCCAAAAGTGATGAGCCAGTCGTTCCATGATGCCGGGCTGAAGCTGGCCGCCAATATCAAACCGTGCCTGCTGCAGGATCACCCGCGCTATGGCGAAGTGGCGGAACGCGGTCTTTTTATTCGCGATTCGCAAACCGACGCGCCGGAGCGCTCCAGCTTCTGGGACGATGAAGGGTCGCATCTCGACTTCACCAACCCGCACACCGTGGCCTGGTGGCAGGAAGGCGTGACCACCCAGCTACTGGAGATGGGTATCGATTCGACCTGGAACGATAATAACGAGTATGAGGTGTGGGACGGCGAGGCGCGCTGCTACGGCTTTGGCCGCGAAATCGCCATTAAACATATTCGCCCGGTGATGCCGTTGCTGATGATGCGCGCCTCCATGGAAGCCCAGCAGCGCTTTGCGCCGCAAAAGCGCCCGTATCTGATCTCCCGCTCCGGCTGCGCCGGGATGCAGCGCTACGTCCAGACCTGGAGCGGCGACAACCGCACCAACTGGGATACGCTGCGCTATAACATCCGCATGGGGCTGGGCATGAGCCTTTCCGGGCTGTTTAACGTCGGCCACGACGTCGGCGGTTTCTCCGGCGATAAACCCGAGCCGGAGCTGTTCGTGCGCTGGGTACAAAACGGCGTGATGCATCCGCGCTTTACCATTCATTCGTGGAATGACGACCAGACGGTCAATGAAGCCTGGATGTACCCGGAAATCACCCCGGCGATCCGCTCAGCCATCGAGCTGCGCTACCGTCTGCTGCCCTATTTGTACACCCTGTTATGGCAGGCGCATGCCGATGACGAACCGATGCTGCGCCCGACCTTCCTCGATCACCAGCACGATACCCAGACCTTCGCCGAGTGCGATGACTTCCTGCTGGGTCGCGATCTGCTGGTGGCCAGCGTGGTCGAGCCCGGCGCCCGTCAACGCCAGCTGTGGCTGCCCGATAATCAGGACGGCTGGTACGATTTTTACAGCCACCAGTGGTTCGCCGGCGGCCAGTGGGTGACGCTGGACGCGCCGCTGGAAAAACTGCCGCTGCTGGTCCGCGCCGGCGCCGGTCTGCCGCTTAGTGAACGTATCAGCCACGTCGATGCGCAAAAAGACGATCGTCGCGAACTGCAGTTGTTCCCGCTGAAAGGTACCGGCTCAACCCGCGGTCTGCTGTTTGAAGACGACGGCGAAAGCTGGGGCTATAAAGAGGGGGATGCGCTATGGCTGGAGTGGGAAATGATCTGCAGCGCCAACAGCATAAACCTGAATATCAACGCTCGCGGCAGCTACCGTCCGGCGTGGAAAGCGCTGAAGCTGTCATTACCGGCGGGAGAAAAGCGCAAGCTGCTGGTGAATGGCGTTGAAGGGACCGAGTGGAGGCGCTAAGCGATATGCCGGGCGGCGGCTTACGCCTTGCCCGGCCTGGATTTTATGATGTTCCCGGATTGCGCTACGCTAATCCGGGCTACAAACGGGTGGCCTCAAAATCCCCGGTGGCGCTACCGCTTACCGGGGCTACAGCACTGTGCGGTTTGGTAGCCCGGGTAACGGACAGTTTCAGTAACCATGGGTACAAGATAGCGCTCTTAAGCTCACAATGGCACGGACCGTAGGCCGGATAAGGCGCAGCCGCCATCCGGCGCGAAAGTGGCTCTTTACCCGCAGTTATTGCCCGGCGGCGCTACGCTTGCGCGGGCCTACAGATCACATGCCAGGCGTAGCCCGGGTAAGGCGTAGCCGCTACCCGGGTAACGGACAGGGATTACTCGATACCTTTGCTGCGCAGGTAGTCTTCGTAGTTACCGCTGAAATCGATCACGCGTTCTGGGGTGATCTCCAGGACGCGGGTCGCCAGCGAGCTGACGAACTCGCGGTCGTGAGAAACGAAGATCAGGGTGCCCTGATACATCTCCAGCGCCATGTTCAGCGATTCGATCGATTCCATATCCAGGTGGTTGGTCGGTTCGTCCATGATCAGGATGTTTGGCTTCTGCATCATCAGCTTACCGAACAGCATGCGCCCTTTCTCACCACCAGAAAGGACTTTCGCCGGCTTTTTGATATCGTCCTGGCTAAACAACAGACGGCCGAGGATACTGCGTACCGCCTGCTCGTCGTCGCTTTCCTGCTTCCACTGGCTCATCCACTCGAAGACCGTCAGGTCGTTTTCGAACTCGTACTCATGATCCTGCGCGTAGTAACCAATTTGCGCGTTTTCAGACCATTTCACGGTGCCGTTGTCCGGCTGCAGTTCGCCTACCAGAGTTTTCAGCATGGTGGATTTACCCACGCCATTGGCGCCCAGAATGGCAATCTTCTCGCCCACTTCCAGCAACAGGTTGACCTTTTTGAACAGCGGACCTTCATCAAAGCCTTTGGTAAGGGCTTCCACTTCCAGCGCGTTACGGAACAGTTTCTTGTCCTGTTCGAAGCGGATAAACGGGTTCTGACGGCTGGAGGCTTTAACCTCTTCCAGCTTGATTTTGTCAATCTGGCGCGCGCGCGAGGTGGCCTGACGTGATTTAGAAGCGTTGGCGCTGAAGCGGCTAACGAAGGACTGCAGGTCCGCAATCTGCGCTTTTTTCTTGGCGTTGTCCGCCAGCAGACGCTCACGCGCCTGGGTGGCCGCGGTCATGTATTCGTCGTAGTTGCCCGGATAGACGCGCAGCTCGCCGTAGTCGAGGTCCGCCATGTGGGTGCAGACCATGTTCAGGAAGTGACGGTCGTGCGAGATGATGATCATGGTGCTGTCGCGATCGTTCAGCGTCTGCTCCAGCCAGCGGATGGTGTCGATGTCCAGGTTGTTCGTCGGTTCGTCGAGCAGCAGGATATCCGGATTGGAGAACAGCGCCTGCGCCAGCAGGACGCGCAGTTTCCAGCCCGGCGCGACTTCGCTCATCGGGCCGTAATGCTGTTCAACCGGAATGCCGACGCCGAGCAGCAGTTCGCCGGCGCGCGCTTCGGCGGAGTAACCGTCCATCTCGCCGTATTTGACTTCCAGGTCGGCCACTTTATAGCCGTCTTCCTCGCTCATTTCGGGCAGCGCGTAGATGCGATCGCGCTCTTGCTTCACTTCCCACAGCTCGCCGTGGCCCATGATAACCGTATCCAGCACGGTGAATGCTTCGAAGGCGAACTGATCCTGGCGCAGCTTACCGATACGCTCGTTCGGGTCGAGAGAAACGTTGCCCAGCGTCGGCTCGAGATCGCCGCCGAGGATCTTCATAAAGGTCGATTTACCGCTGCCGTTGGCGCCGATCAGACCATAACGGTTGCCGCCGCCAAATTTAACGGAGATATTTTCGAACAGCGGCTTACTGCCAAACTGCATGGTAACGTTGCTGGATACTAGCACGGGGATATCCTGAAAAAAGAGAATGAGGGGTGTGACACAACAGACATTATGCCAGCAAATGACACACTTTTCACGGCCTGCGGTAAATTCCGCCGCGGCGCTTGTGCTAAGGTCTTTGTCAGATGAGCCGCAGACCAGGGCTCAAACGGTTATTCTGTACGTCATTATGAGGAACCCCATGACCACCAGCCTACCGCGACACCCGGCTTTTTTATCCCTGCAGGGCGGTATCAATTTTCGCGACCTCGGCGGCCAGCGCGCCGCCGACGGACGCACGGTACGCAGCGGCAAGTTGCTACGCTCCGGCGCGCTAAATCGGTTGACGGCGGACGATCTCAACCATCTGGCGACGCTGCCGCTCAGTCGGGTGCTCGACTATCGCGACCCCGGCGAAGTGCAGCGCACCCCTGACAAGCTTAGCCCGCTCACTCACTATTTAAACGCGCCCGCTAATCCGCCGCTCGGCGATGCGAATGCGAAAGTCACCGAGCTGAATGCTGCCACCCTTAACGCGCTGAACGGGGAGCAGTTTATGCTGCAACTGTATCGCCAGTTGCCCTTTAATAACCCGGCCTATCGCCAGCTCGCCGCCTGGCTGACCACGCCTTTTGAAGGCGCTTTACTGCAACACTGCGCCGTCGGCAAAGATCGCACCGGCGTCGGCTGCGCGTTAACCCTGTTTGCCGTCGGATGCGACAGCGAGACGGTCATGGAGGAGTATCTGCTCACCCACGGCATGCTGACACAAGTGGAAGCCTGGATGCTGGAGATGCTGGGCAACGACCTGACGCCCCAGGGACGCCAGAGTCTGGCGGATATCCTGACGGTGAAAGAGTCCTATCTCGCCGCCGCGCTGTCAGCCATCCACCAGCGCTATGGCACGGTCGACGCCTGGCTGGCAGAAGAGTACCAGCTCACCGCCCCGGCACGCGCTTCGCTACAGGACCGGTTACTGGAAGGATAACCTCCCTGTCACCCGCGTGAGAGGCGGCGATTGCATCATCCGCCAGCCCCGTCAGCCGAGGCGACAGGGAAAAAAATGTGATTTCGTACACATCTGATTTACCTGTTTAGCGGAATGCACATATAATGCGCTCCCATCTACTGTCTCAATCATTAACAAAGGCCTGTGTGGCGTTGATTTCGCACACGACATTAAAGACTATGAAATTATCTACACTCTTAGCGGCAGCCTTCGCCCTCGTAGGCTTTTGCAATACAGCGTCTGCTGTCACCTATCCTTTGCCGACCGACGGCAGCCGTTTGGTTGGTCAGAATCAGGTCATCACCATTCCGGATGATAACAAGCAGCCGCTGGAATACTTTGCGGCGAAATATCAGATGGGACTGTCCAACATGCTGGAAGCCAACCCGGGGGTGGACACCTATCTGCCAAAAGGCGGTAGCGTCCTGAACATCCCGCAGCAGCTGATCCTGCCGGACACCGTCCACGAAGGCATCGTCATCAACAGCGCCGAGATGCGTCTGTATTACTATCCGAAAGGCACCAACACCGTGATCGTTCTGCCGATCGGTATCGGCCAGTTAGGTAAAGATACGCCGATTAACTGGACCACCAAAGTCGAACGCAAGAAGGCCGGCCCGACCTGGACGCCGACCGCCAAGATGCACGCTGAATACGCCGCTGCCGGCAACCCGCTGCCAGCCGTCGTACCGGCCGGTCCGGATAACCCGATGGGTCTGTACGCGTTATATATTGGCCGTCTGTACGCCATCCACGGCACCAACGCTAACTTTGGTATTGGCCTGCGCGTGAGCCACGGCTGCGTGCGTCTGCGCAACGATGACATCAAATTCCTGTTTGAGAATGTGCCGGTCGGCACCCGCGTGCAGTTTATCGATGAGCCGGTAAAAGCGACCACCGAGCCGGACGGCAGCCGTTACATTGAGGTTCACAACCCGCTGTCGACCACCGAAGCGCAGTTCCAGGGCGGCGAAATCGTGCCGATCACCCTGACTCAGCCGGTACAGGCGATCACCAGCCAGTCTGATGTCGATCAGAACGTGGTTGAGCAGGCTATCCAGAACCGCTCCGGCATGCCGGTGCGTCTGAACTAAGTTCTGCATGACAAGAAAAACGGCGGGCCTGATGCCCGCCGTTTTTTTATCTGCATTTCCCCGGGCTGCGGCTGACGCCTTGCCTGGGTTACCAAACCTGACAACACCCTGGGCCTGCTAAGCGCTGCGCAAACAGGGGTCCCCGGTCTAGCCGTTATTCACCAGAATAATCCCGCCGTGATCGTAGCGATAGTGACAGTGGGCATACTCCAGCGGCGTACCGTCTTCGAGGTAGATCACCTGTTCAACCTCCAGCACCGGGTCGGTGAGGTCGCAGTGAAGATGTAATTTATCCAGTTCATCCGGCTTCATCGCACGCACCACGCGGTAAGATCCCATCAGCTTCAGCCCCAGCGTCTCCTGGATATAGCGAAACACCGAGCTTTCCAGATGGCTTTTATTGAGCCCCGGCACCAGCCCCACCGGCATGACCGTCAGATCCAGCGACACCGGTTCCCCGTTGAGCAACCGCAGGCGAACGAAGTCATACACCGGCGCATCGGCGTCAATCAGCAGCGAACTCTGCTCTTTGTCGCTGGGAAAACGCACCTCAAAGCGCACCACTTCGCTTTGTACCTCGCCAAGATGCTCCCAGGTTTTGGTGGCGCCAAAATAGTCGCTGCCGGGCAACTCCCACTGCGACAGCTGGAGAAAATTTTTCCGCACAAAGGTACCCAGTCCTTTGCGGGTATAGATAAGCCCTTCGACGATTAACTGACGCATCGCCTGCTGGATCGTCATCCGGCTGGTGTTGAACTCCGCCGCCAGCGCAAACTGGTCGGGTAGCGGCGCGCTGGCAGGATACTGCTGGCTGATGATGCGTTTTTTTATTTCCCGCGCGATTTGCAGATACTTCGCCGTCATTCCCGGTCCTTTTACATTCTGTGTGTGGTTGGCGGACAGCATACTTGACCTGACCGCCAGGACACTGTTACATCGCTTCGCCGTTGCTGTGGATCACCTGCTTTAGCCACGCATAGCTCTTCTTCGGCACCCGCCGCAGATCCTTGAGGTCATGGTTCTCACGATTGACGTACACCACGCCGTAGCGCTTACGCATATCGCCCTGAGAGCTGAGGATATCGATTAATCCCCAGCCGAGATAGCCAATCACCTGCGCGCCGTCCTCAAATATCGCCGCTTTCATGGCGTTAATATGGTCGCGATGGTAGGCGATGCGGTAATCATCGGCAATGGGATGTTCGCCATCCCAGGATTCGATCACCCCGATGCCATTTTCAATCGGGAACACCGGTAGCCGCCAGTCATTGTAATAGCGGGTGATGATCATGCGAAATCCCAGCGGATCGATCTGCCAGTTCCATTCCGTCGCTTTCAGGTACGGGTTATCCTGATTACCGAATAGCATGTAATTGTTGACCGCCGTTCCCGGCGGGATCGCGTCGCTATTGAGCGCACGGCTGGCGTAATAGCTGAACGCAAGATAATCGACCTTCACCGTCGCCATCAGCGCGATATCTTCAGGGCGATAAATATCGTCAAAGCCTTGGCGAGCGACAAAATGCATCACTTCCGGGCTATAACCCTCGCCGGCGTAGGCGCGCAGCAGGTTCTGGTTTAAAAACTCGTCCAGTTGCTGGGCGCAGAGAATATCGCGTGGTTTGCAGGTAGCCGGATAGACCAGCGCATGGGCCAGCATTCCGCCCATCAGGCACTGCGGCTTCGTCTGATGCAGATAGTGGGTCAGATGGACATGCGCCATCATCACGTGGTGCTGGATCTGGTAGAGTTCGCGCAGCGTTTTATCGCCACGCAAATAGCCGGTGATCAGGAAGGCTTCCGGCGAATGGTAGAGGTTCTGTTCATTGAAGGTCAGCCAGTACTTCACCTTATCGCCGTAACAGTCGATCATCTTCTGGCCATAGCGGATAAAGGCGTCCATGACCCGGCGGTCGGTAAAACCGTTGTAACGCTCCGCCAGCGACAGCGGCATATCAAAGTGATACAGGCAGATCATCGGTTCAATACCGCGGGCAATGAGTTCATCGATAAACTGATGGTAGAACGCGATCCCCTCTTCATTGAATTCGCCGTCCCCTTCCGGGCACACCCGGCTCCAGGCGATCTGGAAGCGGTAGCAGTTCATGCCCAGATCCTGCATCAGATCGAAATCTTCGCGAAAGCGATGATAGGAGTCGGTCGCGACCTTCCAGTCCGAGGCGAATTCCGCCGGTTGACGAATATCGTACACCGACATCCCCTTGCCCCCCTCGTTCCACGCCCCCTCCGTCTGCATGCTGGAGACGGAATTACCCCATAAAAAATCTGCCGGTAGTGTGTTCTTCATGCTGCGCCTCGGTATATGACTAGTCATTTAACTGTAATGACTAGTCATATACAAAAGATCCGCCACCGAAGCAAAAGTCGGATCGTTTTCTGTGAGCCAGGCAAACAAAAAAGATCGCCGCAAGCGGCGATCTTTATAGGCACGGAAAAAACGGCGTTACTGCGCGTCAAGCTGATGACGACGATATTCCCCCTGTCGCTCCAGCATCCAGCCCGGATATTCGCGCGGCAGGGCGCTGACCGCGTCAAGCTGGCGCAACTCATCATCGCTCAGGCGGATAGCGGTCGCAGCGATGTTATCCTGCAACTGCTCGGCCCGTTTGGCGCCAATAATGACGCTGGTCACCGCCGGCTGATGCAGCAGCCACGCCAGGGCAATCTGCGCCACCGATACCCCTTTTGCTTCAGCTATCACCCGCATGACGTCGATGCAATCAAATGCGCGCGCTTTATCCACGGGCGGAAAGTCGAACGCCAGGCGACGACCACCCGCTTCCGCCTCGCCGTCGCGGCGGTATTTCCCGCTCAGCAGGCCGCCCGCCAGCGGACTCCAGACCATCAGGCCGAGTCCTTCGCTTTGCAGCATCGGCACCAGCTCACGTTCCAGGTCACGCCCGGCAATCGTGTAGTAGGCCTGCAGAGAAGCAAAGCGCGAGAGTCCAAGGCGTTCCGCGATGCCCAGCGCTTTGGCGATTTGCCAGGCCGCCCAGTTTGAAACACCGATGTAGCGCACATGCCCCTGCTGTACCAGGGTATCCAGGGCCGATAGCGTCTCTTCGATCGGCGTCGCCGGATCGAAGCCATGCAATTGATAGAGATCGATATGATCGAGCTGCAGGCGGCGCAGGCTCTCCTTCACGCTGCCCATGATGTGGTACCGTGAGCTGCCGCGCGAGTTCACGCCGGCGGTGCCGGTTTCGCCAAACACTTTGGTCGCCACCACCACGTTTTCACGCGGGATTTTCAGGTTTTTCAGCGCCTGACCGGTAATCTCTTCAGAGCGCCCTTCCGAGTAGACGTTGGCGGTATCGATAAAGTTGATCCCGGCGTCCAGCGCGCTGCCGACCAGCTGTTCGGCTTCAGCCTGGCGCAGCTGGCCGATTTTGCCCCACATCCCTTCTTCGCCGCCGAAGGTCATGGTGCCCAGGCACAGCTCAGAGACAAACAGACCGGTATTGCCCAGTTTTTGATATCGCATAGCACTCTCCTCAACAGGATGGTTATCGTCAGCGGTATAGTTATACCGCTGTGTCGAGGCGTGCGAATGGGGTGTTTCTGTCAGTTTCTTGCCCAATTCTGCAGAAATCAGGCGCAGAGTTTAAAGAGCCAATAGCCGCTGATGGCCGCCCATAGCAGCATAGGAATGGAGTAAAGATGGAAGCGCCACCAGATCCGCCGATCGCTGGCCATGCGCAGGGCGATGATATTGGCCAGCGATCCTGGCAGCAGACCAAAGCCGCCCACGTTAACCGCCCAGGCAAGCAGTATCGACGGCGGGACATAGTTGAGCAGCAGAATGGTCGAGGGCACATTACTGATCACCTGAGACAGGCCGATGGCGGTCAGCCACAGTCCGCCGCCGGAAAGCGTCCCGACGCCGCTCAGCACATGATGCAGCGCCGGAAGCTGGGTCAGCAGGTGGACGTCGATAAACATCACCATAAACACCAGCAGCAGCGACCAGTCCACATGGACGATCACCGCCCGGGCCAGAATCAGGAAGCCCAGCAGCACCAGCGCCAGCCCCCACAGCGCCTGATTCATCTCCAGCGCGGTCAGGAACACCAGATACAATCCCAGACAGCTCCAGACCAGCTTAGGCTGCCACGATGGCGCCTTATCGCTACTCTGGTAGCTAAGCCGGTTTGCCGGGAAACAGAACCAGCACAACACCAGCAGGGTCAACATCATTGCCGCCGCCAGGGGTAACATCTCGCCGATAAACCCGACGAAAGAGAGGCCGGACCGTCCCCACAGCAAAATGTTCTGTGGGTTGCCGATCGGCGTCAGCAGCGACCCGGCGTTAACCGCCAGCGCTTCGAAGATAATCAGACGGTTAACCGGGATCGCACACCACTTTTTCAGCGTCAGCGTCAGCGGCACCACAATAAACAGGGCCACATCGTTGGTCAGGAAGGTGGACAGGAGCGCTGCCGCCAGCACCATAAAGATGGCCAGCTGGCGCTCAGTCACGAAGCGGCGGGCCATTTTCCGCCCCAGCACGTCAAAGTAGCCGCTCAGTTCAATGCCCTTGGTCAACAGCATCAGGCCGCTGAGCGTGATGATGGTATGCCAGTCAATGGCCGCCGGCCAGCTTGCCGGGACAAACGGCACGATGGCGCTGAGCACACAGGCGATAATCAGCAGCAGGTGTAAAAAACGGTCGCGCAGCAGCGACTGAACAAAGGGAAGAGTCATGCTTCCTGGGATCCCTGTTTCTGGGTAAATTTCAGGAACATCGCCAGCGTCTCTTCACTCACGTGATGCTCCATTCCCTCCGCATCGCGGCGGGCGATTTCCGGACTGACGCCAATGGCCAGCAGAAAGTTTTCCACAATCTGGTGGCGTTCGCGACTTTCCTGGGCCAGCTTTTCCCCTTCCGGGGTTAAGAAGATCCCGCGCCAGGGGATCTGTTCGATCAGACCCACGCTGGCCAGGCGTTTGAGCATTTTGGCGACCGTGGGCTGCGAAACGCCAAGACGCGCCGCCATATCCACCTGGCGCGCCTCCCCCACTTCGTTGATCAGATCGGAGATCAGCTCCACATAGTCATCGATCAGTTCGCGGCGATGCGCTTCCCGCACCTGACGGAACCCCTCAACGTGCTCTTCAACATTTACTAACTGCGTCACTTTTTTTGTTATTGGCTTACCTGCGCGACGGTTCATTGTGCTTCCTCATTCGTGTGACGCGTCAAGCATCATATAAAAAGATCCACATTGTAATGGATTGCGCCAAGAGCACAAAAAATTAACGTTTTAGCCATAGCTATAAAATATAGCCTGTGCTATATCTGTATGTAATGCAAACAGCCATCATGGATTGACGGCGTGAACAGGCAGGAGGAGAGCAGATGAACGAATTCAAGAGGTGCTTAAACGTGTTTAGCCATTCACCCTTTAAAGTACGATTAATGCTGATCGGTATGCTGTGCGAGATGATCAACGGTAAACCACAGCAGGGCAAACCCCATTCCTAAGGCGGCGTCGCGGTACGCCGCTTCATTTTTCTGTCATCTTCTGCCGGCAAAATGACCGGTTTCCCCCGTTTCCCTGACCTTTTTTCAAGTTTTGTAAGCGCCCTCGCAAAACAATCTGTTATGCCTGGTTGACCTTACCATTTACAAGCCCTATCTTTGCACAGCCCTGCCACATTCGCGGCTCGCAGAGACCCTCTTCACGCACTGTCCAGCAGGTTTTACCCCTTGTCGCCAGGGGATGCGCATGGCCTCTTTTTGATTGTTTACTATGAATGTCACCACCCTGAAAGATACGCTGGTCGCCCGCCGACTGGCACTGAACCCATGGACAGGATTCTACTTTTTACAATCGCTGTTGATTAACCTGGCGCTGGGCTATGAATTTAGCCTGCTCTATACCGTGGCATTTACCTGCGTGTTACATCTTCTGTGGCGCGCTTTTCCGCGCGTCCAGAAAGGGGTAGTCGGCGCCTATTCGCTGCTGGCGGCCCTGTATTACCCCTTTGGCCAGGCTTACGGCGCCCCCAATTTCAACACCTTGCTGGCGCTGCACGCGACCAACGTGGAAGAATCTACGGAAATTCTGACCATCTTCCCGTGGTACAACTATCTGCTGGCGGTCTTCATTTTCGCACTGGGGATCATTGCGGTCCGCCGCAGGATCGTTGAGCCCTCCCGCTGGGGAAAAATGGAGACCCTGGGCCTGCTGTTCAGCGTCGGGATCTTCTTTCTGCAGCCGGTGCAAAACCTCGCCTGGGGCGGCGTGTTCAAGGTGATTGACACCGGTTATCCGGCCTTTCGTTTTGTGAAAGACGTGGTGGTGAATAATAACGAGGTGCTGGACGAGCAGGCGCGAATGGCGCAGCTGGCCGGCATGAAAGACAGCTGGCACGTGCTGGCGGTGAAGCCAAAGTACCATCTCTATGTGGTGGTGATTGGCGAGAGCGCCCGTCGCGACGCCCTCGGCGCCTTCGGCGGCCACTGGGATAACACGCCGTTTGCCAGCTCAGTAAACGGTTATCTGTTTAACAACTATGTCGCCGCCAGCGGCTCGACGCAGAAATCGCTCGGCCTGACGCTTAACCGGGTGGTCGACGGCAAACCGCAGTTTCAGGATAACTTTGTCACCCTCGCCAACCGCGCGGGTTTCCAGACCTGGTGGTTCTCCAACCAGGGGCAGATTGGCGAGTACGACACCGCTATCGCCAGCATCGCCAAACGTGCGGATGAAGTCCAGTTCCTGAAAAACGGCGATTTCGAGGCCAATAAAAATACTCAGGACGAGCAGTTATTAAAGCTGACCGAGCAGGTACTCTCTACGCAGCGCACCCAGCCGCAGCTGATTGTCCTGCATCTGATGGGTTCTCACCCGCAGGCCTGCGATCGGACCAAAGGCAAGTACACGGTTTTCGTCCAGTCGAAAGAGACCTCCTGTTATCTCTACAGCATGACGCAGACCGATTCGCTGCTGGCTAAGCTATACAGTCAGTTGCAAAACTCCGGCGATACCTTTTCACTGACCTACTTTTCCGATCATGGTCTGGCGTTCAAGGAGCGGGGAAAAGAGGTGCAGTATCTGGCGCATGACGATAAGTTCCAGCAGAACTTCCAGGTGCCGTTTATGGTGCTGTCCAGCGATGACAAAGCGCATAAAGTGATTAAAGCGCAGCGCTCAGCGAATGATTTCCTCAGTTTCTTCTCCCAGTGGACCGGGATCAAGGCGGCGGAAATCGTCCCGCGCTATCGTTTTATCTCTGAGCAAAAGGCCGGTCCGGTGTACATCACCAACTTCCAGCTGCAGAAGGTGGACTACGCTCACCTCGGTACCGATGAGTTCACCGTCAATTAATCGTGCAGGCCCGGCCAGTCGCTCAGGCTGGCCGGCAACAGGCAAAAAAAATCCGCCCCGAAAGGCGGATTTTTTATATCACCGGAGTGATTAGAAGCGGTAACCCACGCCAGCAATCCAGGTACCGACGTCAACGTTACGAATACGAGACTGCTCGTAGGAGAAGTCCAGAGCAACGTTTTCGATCGGGTTGAACTGCAGACCAGCACCGTAGGAGAAACCGTAGTCGCTCATATCGGATTTCTGGTTCGGGAAGTTGTTGTTCTGGAATTTACCGTAACCAACACCCACTACACCGTAGATGCTTGCCCAGTCGTTCAGACGGTAAGCCGGACCTGCGGTGATGCCGTAGTACTGACCTTTGTTGTAAGTACCGTTGCTGGTGTTATCCTTTTCGGTGTAGGTGAAGGAACCGATAACGCCCAGCGGGTTGTTATCTTGCTCGTAACGGTATTTCAGGTTGAAACCGCCAGCTTTGTTCGCTTTACCCTGCATGTCGCTCTGCGCGTAACCGCCGGTTACGGTAGAAGTTGCAGCAAATGCAGTGGTACCTACGGATGCAGCCAGAACAACGGCCAGTGCTGAAAGACGTGCAATTTTATTCATAACCACCTCAAATGTGTTTCTAATAAGTCCTAAGCCTTAAATATATCAAAAACTTTTGGGAAACTCTTTGGAGTTTACATTGTCTAACATACTTTTTCATGTAACCAAAAGTTTCCATATTTCTATAACAATATGGAAAACAACAATTTTTGGCGTTAACGTACATCTTAACGCTCATTAAGAAATTCGCAAGCATCCAGATTAATCTTAATCACCTGGCGAATTTCTCAGCAACGTGCGCCATTCTACTGTTTTTGCCTCTGTTTTTTTCAACATTAGCTCAACCGTCAGCAGGTTATTCCAGTACACTGGCACTTTTACGACTTTTGACAAAACCTGACAGGAGAAAGGATGCCCGGTCCATCCCGAAAAGCGGCGGCATGGTTGCCGATTCTGGTGATTTTAATCGCCATGACCTCGATTCAGAGCGGCGCATCGCTCGCCAAATCGCTGTTCCCGTTGGTCGGCGCCCCGGGGGTCACCGCCCTGCGCCTGGCGCTCGGGACGCTGATTTTGGTGGTCGTGTTCAAGCCATGGCGGTTACGTTTCTCCCCGGCGCAGCGCGTGCCGCTGCTACTGTACGGCCTGGCGCTCGGCGCGATGAACTATCTCTTTTATTTATCCCTGCAGCGTATTCCGCTCGGCGTGGCGGTAGCCCTGGAGTTTACCGGCCCGCTGGCGGTGGCGCTGTTTGGTTCGCGCCGACCGCTGGATTTTGTCTGGGTGGCGCTGGCGATCCTCGGACTGTGGTATCTCCTGCCGCTGGGGCAGAACGTGGCGCAGGTCGATTTAACCGGCGCGCTCTTTGCCCTGGGCGCCGGCGCCTGCTGGGCGGTCTATATTCTGACCGGGCAGCGCGCCGGTGAAGAGCATGGGCCAGCCACGGTGGCGATGGGGTCGCTCATCGCCTCGCTGGTGTTTGTTCCGTTAGGCATGGCGCAGGCTACGGATACGCTGTGGCAATGGTCGCTGCTGCCGATGGGGCTGGGGATTGCTATTCTCTCAACCGCGCTGCCCTACTCTCTCGAAATGATGGCCTTGACGCGCCTGCCGACGCGCACCTTCGGCACGCTGATGAGCCTTGAACCAGCATTAGCCGCCCTTTCCGGTATGGTCTTCCTCGGCGAAACGTTGAAGCTCTCCCAGACCCTGGCGCTGGGCGCGATCATTATCGCCTCGATGGGCGCCACGCTGACCATGCAGCGACAAAGTAAAATCGAGCAAGTCGATATCAATTAACATTCTGTTACGCCGCCGGCCCGTGAGAAATCCGGGCCGTTCAGCTAAATATAACCCTATGATATTTAGCGACTTTCAAAATAACCAACCACTTTGCGCTATCGAAGTGATATGGCCTGCCGATGCCTCACTCTTTGAAACCCTTGCTATACTTAGTCCCGAAGTTACCTGGGACAACGCTCCACATCATTCAGATTTGAAGTGTGACGAGCATCAATATCAAGAGGATATGAAACGATGAGTACCGCAAAACTGGTTAAATCAAAAGCATCTAATCTGGTCTATACCCGCAACGATGTCGCTGACAGCGAAAAGAAAGCGACCATTGAGCTGTTGAATCGCCAGGTGATCCAGTTCATTGACCTGTCACTTATCACCAAGCAGGCACACTGGAATATGCGCGGTGCGAACTTTATCGCCGTGCACGAAATGCTGGATGGCTTCCGTACCGCGCTAACCGAGCACCTGGACACCATGGCGGAGCGCGCCGTGCAGCTGGGCGGCGTCGCACTGGGCACCACTCAGGTCATTAACAGCAAAACGCCGCTGCAGAGCTACCCGCTCGATATCCATCACGTTCAGGATCACCTGAAAGCGCTGGCTGACCGCTATGCCGTCGTCGCTAACGATGTGCGCAAGGCGATCGATGAAGCCAAAGACGAGGATACTGCGGATATTTTCACCGCGGCCTCCCGCGATCTGGATAAATTCCTGTGGTTCATTGAAGCGAATATCGAGTAAGGCTTTGCCGCCGGCCGCAGCGCGGTCGGCGGCGCCTTTACTTTTCTCGCCCACCTTTCTGTTTTCCGTTCTATCCGTTTCCCCTTCTATGCTTTTCGTCCCCCTGCTGGCCATGCACTGTTTTAGGGCGCCAAATTGATGAAAATGCGCGCAAAAGTAAAACAATTGTAATAATCACCTCACACAATCGTTACGTTGAGATTGTTTTCCCATCAGGGTTTGCGCTAAAAATGTGCTCGTTATTCAGCAACTCTATAACGCACCAAAGTGACGCCCCATCCTGGTGCAGTAAGTGCCTGTCATGATCGAAATTGTGCAACCGCTCGCGCTTCGTTTGTTGAAAAACAACAGCTTGTAAAAGTGGCACGATTTTTTCATTAGACTAGTCGTTCTCGCAGGGGATCGTCCCGTGGATATAAAAGGAAATGCTATGAAGTCTGTATTTAAAGTTTCACTGGCTGCACTGACCCTGGCTTTTGCGGTTTCTTCCCATGCCGCCAATAAGACCCTGGTTGTCGCCACCGATACGGCGTTCGTCCCGTTCGAATTTAAGCAAGGCGATAAATATGTCGGGTTTGACGTTGACCTATGGGCGGCTATCGCCAAAGAGCTGAAGCTCGACTACACCCTGAAGCCAATGGACTTCAGCGGCATTATCCCGGCGCTGCAAACTAAAAATATCGATCTGGCGCTGGCCGGGATCACCATCACCGACGAACGTAAAAAAGCGATCGACTTCTCCGACGGCTACTACAAAAGCGGCCTGCTGGTGATGGTCAACGCCAATAATAACGACATCAAAGATGTGAAAGATCTGAACGGTAAAGTGGTCGCGGTGAAGAGCGGTACCGGCTCCGTTGATTACGCGAAAGCCAATATCAAAACCAAAGATCTGCGTCAGTTCCCGAACATCGATAACGCCTATATGGAACTGGGTACCGGCCGCGCTGATGCCGTGCTGCACGATACGCCAAATATTCTGTACTTCATCAAAACCGCAGGCAACGGCAAGTTCAAAGCGGTAGGCGAATCACTGGAAGCGCAAAACTACGGTATCGCTTTCCCGAAAGGCAGCGACGAGCTGCGTGAGAAAGTGAACGGTGCGCTGAAAACGCTGCGCGAGAATGGTACCTACAACGAAATTTATAAAAAATGGTTCGGCACTGAACCAAAATAATAAGAACACACTTCGCCAGACGCAGCTCCGGCGACATCACAACGGTCTTCCGGCACAGACTCGGCGGGAGACCGTATTTTGGCGGAGGATTTCCTCTGCTCTCGACACGGTAACAGGAACGTATTATGCAGTTTGACTGGAGTGCCATCTGGCCTGCCATTCCGATTTTGCTGGAAGGCGCCAAAATGACGCTGTGGATTTCCGTCCTCGGCCTGGCCGGCGGCCTGATAATCGGTCTGGTGGCCGGTTTCGCCCGCTGCTTCGGCGGCTGGATCGCCAACCACATCGCACTGGTGTTTATTGAAATCATTCGCGGCACCCCGATTGTGGTGCAGGTCATGTTCATCTACTTTGCGCTGCCGATGGCCTTTAGCGACCTGCGCATCGACCCCTTCTCCGCAGCGGTAGTGACCATCATGATTAACTCGGGCGCCTATATCGCGGAAATTACCCGCGGCGCGGTGCTCTCCATTCATAAAGGCTTCCGCGAAGCGGGCCTGGCGCTGGGCCTGTCGCGTCGCGAAACCATTCGCCACGTGATCCTGCCGCTTGCGCTACGCCGCATGCTGCCGCCGCTGGGCAACCAGTGGATTATCAGCATCAAGGATACCTCGCTGTTCATCGTCATCGGCGTCGCCGAACTGACCCGTCAGGGACAGGAGATCATCGCGGGCAACTTCCGCGCCCTGGAAATCTGGAGCGCCGTTGCTGTTATCTACCTGATTATCACCCTGGTCCTGAGCTTTATTCTGCGTCGTCTTGAAAGAAGGATGAAAATCCTGTGATTGAATTTAAAAACGTCTCCAAGCACTTTGGCCCGACCCAGGTGCTGCACGATATCTCCCTGAAAATTAATCAGGGTGAAGTGGTGGTCATTATCGGCCCGTCCGGCTCCGGTAAATCAACGATGCTGCGCTGCATCAATAAACTGGAAGAGATCACCAGCGGCGATCTGATTGTCGATGGCCTGAAGGTCAACGACCCGAAGGTGGACGAACGTCTGATTCGTCAGGAAGCCGGGATGGTATTTCAGCAGTTTTATCTGTTCCCGCACCTGACGGCGCTGGAGAACGTCATGTTTGGTCCGCTGCGGGTGCGCGGCGCCAGCAAGCAGGCGGCAGAGAAGCAGGCGAAAGATCTGCTGGCGAAAGTCGGCCTGGCCGAGCGCGCGCATCACTATCCGTCTGAACTCTCCGGCGGCCAGCAGCAGCGTGTGGCCATTGCCCGCGCGCTGGCGGTGAAGCCAAAGATGATGCTGTTTGATGAACCGACCTCCGCGCTCGACCCGGAACTGCGCCATGAAGTGCTCAAGGTGATGCAGGATCTGGCTGAAGAGGGGATGACGATGGTGATCGTAACCCACGAAATCGGCTTTGCCGAAAAAGTGGCTTCGCGATTGATCTTTATCGACAAAGGACGCATTGCTGAAGACGGCAACCCGCAGGAGCTGGTGAAGAACCCGCCAAGCCCGCGCCTGCGCGAATTCCTGCAGCACGTCGCCTGACCCGCAACGGCTCTCTTCCTCCGCGGAGAGAGCCGCTTTTCCAGATTCCTCTTCCCTCCCCTTCCGCCAGCGGCTTCTATACTTACCCGTTTACGTTGCAACGGAGGTGCCCATGCCGTGGATCCTGCTTTTGCTCGCTGCACTGTTTACTGCCCCGCTTTCCGCCGCCGCCCTGCCCGGCGTGCCGACAGCTAACGCCGATAAAACCAGCGCCAGCGAACCCGATGCGGAACAGAAAAGAGCGGCCTACGCCGCGCTGGCTGACGTGCTGGCTAACGACAGCGCCCGTCAGGAGCTCATTGACCAGCTGCGTAAAGCAGCCGCCACGCCGCCGCCAGACAGCACCCCGACGCTGACGCCGCCGGCGGTGAAAGAAGAGACCACGGTGCTGGAGAACGTCACGCAGATCAGCCGGGAATACGGCGAGCAGCTCTCGTCTCGCTTCTCTCAACTGTGGCGCAATATCACCGGCTCACCGCATAAACCTTTTAATTCGCAAACCTTCACCAGCGCGGCCTGGCATTTTTTACTGCTGGCCGGCCTGGTCTTTGCCTTCTGGTGGCTGGTGCGTCTTGCGGCGCTGCCGCTGTATCGCAAAATGGGTGAATGGGGGCGGCATAAAAACCGCGATCGCGGAAACTGGCTCCAGCTGCCCCTGACCATCGCCGGGGCGTTTGTTATCGACCTGCTGCTGCTGGCGCTGACCCTGTTTGTCGGCCAGTTGTTAAGCGATCGCCTGAATGGTAATAACCCCACCATCGCCTTCCAGCAGAGTCTTTTCCTCAATGCCTTCGCGTTGATCGAGTTTTTTAAAGCCATTCTGCGGCTCATTTTCTGCCCGCGCATCCCGGCGCTCCGGCCTTTTAACCTCAGCGACGAAGCCGCGTCATACTGGAGCCTGCGCCTGAGCGCGCTCAGCAGCCTGATTGGCTATGGCCTGATCGTCGCGGTGCCGATTATCTCCAATCAGGTGAATGTTCAGGTTGGCGCGCTGGCTAACGTCGTCATCATGCTGTGCATTACGCTGTGGGCGCTGTACCTGATTTTTCATAACAAGACCTTGATTACGCAGGGTCTAATCCATCTGGCCGACCGTTCGCTCTCCTTCTTTAGCCTGTTTATCCGCGCCTTCGCGCTGGTCTGGCACTGGCTGGCCTGCGCCTACTTTGTGGTGCTCTTTTTCTTCTCCCTGTTCGACCCGGGCAATAGCCTGAAATTCATGATGGGCGCCACCCTGCGCAGCCTGGCCATTATCGGCGGCGCGGCGCTGGTGTCCGGCATCCTGTCGCGCTGGATAGCCAAAACCATCACCCTGTCACCCGCCACCCAGCGCAATTATCCTGAGCTGCAAAAGCGGCTGAATGGCTGGATCTCCGCCTCGCTGAAGGCCGCGCGCATTCTCACCGTCTGCGTCGCCGTCATGCTGCTGCTGAGCGCCTGGGGCCTGTTTGACTTCCGCGAATGGCTGCATAACGATGCCGGGCAAAAAACGGTGGATGTGCTGATCCGCATCGCCCTCATCCTCTTCTTCTCTGCCATCGGCTGGACGGTGCTGGCCAGCCTGATCGAAAACCGGCTGGCCTCGGATATCCATGGCCGCCCGCTGCCCAGCGCGCGGGCCCGGACGCTGCTGACCCTGTTTCGCAACGCGCTGGCGGTGGTGATCAGCACCATCACGGTGATGATCCTGCTTTCGGAGATTGGGGTTAACATTGCGCCGCTGCTGGCGGGCGCCGGGGCGTTAGGGCTGGCGATTTCGTTTGGCGCGCAAACGCTGGTTAAAGATATTATCACCGGCATATTTATCCAGTTTGAGAACGGGATGAATACCGGCGACCTGGTCACCATCGGCCCTTTGACCGGCACCGTGGAACGAATGTCGATTCGCTCCGTGGGGGTACGGCAGGATACCGGCGCCTATCACATTATTCCCTGGTCCTCGATCACCACTTTTGCCAACTTCGTGCGCGGCATTGGCTCGGTAGTCGCCAACTATGATGTCGACCGTCATGAGGATCTGGATAAAGCCAGCCAGGCGCTGAAGGCGGCGGTGGACGATCTGCTGGCCCAGGAGGAGATCCGCGGCCTGATCATTGGCGAACCGTCGTTCGCCGGGCTGGTGGGGCTGAGCAATACCGCCTTTACGCTACGCGTCAGCTTCACCACCCTGCCGCTGAAGCAGTGGACGGTGCGCTTTGCCCTCGACACTCAGGTGAAAAAGCACTTCGATCGCGCCGGGGTTCGCGCCCCGGTACAGACCTGGCAACAGCTGCCGATGCCGGGCTCAGACAGCCCGGCCGCCGAGTAGCGTTAGAACGGACGGCGGCGTTTGGCGTCGTCCATAAAGCTCCAGGCGATAAAGCGGCTCTGCTTTTGCCCCTGGGCCATCTCTTTTTTCACCACTTTCACGGCCCCAACCTCGGTCAGCAGGCGGTAGAGCGGCGGCAGATTGTCGCCGCGCGACACCAGCGAGGTAAACCATTTCACCTGGCGGGCGAAGGCCTGACTTTCGCGGATCATCTGCGAGATAAAGGCCACTTCGCCTCCTTCGCACCACAGCTCCTGCTGCTGACCGCCAAAGTTAAGCGCGCTGTCGGCGCCGAGTCCGAGATTGCGGCGCTTGCGCTCACCGCCCGCCCGGGCGCTCTCTGCGGAGTCATGGAACGGCGGATTACACAGCGTGGCGTCATAGGTCTCGTTTTTGTGGATGACGCCGTGGAAGATGGCCTGGCTCTCTTTTTGCCGACGCAGACGGATCTGCCGGGTCAATCCGGGGTTGCCATTGACAATCGCCTGCGCGCTGGCGAAGGCTTCCGGGCTGATTTCGCTGCCGGTAAAGCGCCAGCCGTACTCGTGAACGCCGATCAGGGGATAGATGAGGTTGGCGCCGGTACCAATATCAAGGATCGTGGCTTGCTTCGGCACCTCGCCACTATCCTGCGCCAGCAGATCCGCCAGATGATGAATATAATCGGCACGCCCGGGCACCGGCGGACAGAGAAAACCGTCAGGAATGTCCCAGTGTTTGACCGCGTAGAAATGCGCCAGCAGCGCTTTATTCAACGCCTTTACTGCCTGCGGATTGGCAAAATCAATGGTCTGCTCACCCAGCGGATTGAGCGTAATGTATCCCTGCAGGTCAGGATGCGCCTGGCAGAGCGCAGGCAGGTCGTAGCGTTGATGGTGGCGGTTACGCGGGTGTAACCCCGGTTTCTGGGCTTTCATGACAATCTCCTTTGAACAGCCGCGTAAGATACCCGTTGACGGCGGCGCGGTAAATAAGGGAGTCTGGATATCTCCTTTATCCGTGACAGGTGCAGCATGTACTTTTATCAACCTTCGCAGGGCCACGGCCTGCCGCACGACCCGCTGAACGCGATAATCGGGCCTCGCCCGATAGGCTGGATCGCCTCGCAGGACGCCGAGGGCCAGCGAAATCTGGCGCCATACAGCTTTTTTAACTGCTTTAACTATCGCCCGCCGATCATTGGTTTCGCCAGCAGCGGCTGGAAAGACAGCGTGCGAAATATCGTCGAAACAAAGGAGTTCGTCTGGAACCTGGCGACGCGACCGCTGGCCGTGGCGATGAATGAAACGTCTGCCTCGATCCCGCACCATGAGGACGAGTTCGTGCGCGCCGGTCTCACCGCCGCCGCCAGCCGCCTGGTCAGCGCCCCCCGAGTCGCGGAGAGCCCGGTGAACTTTGAGTGCCGTCTGTCGCAATGTATTCAACTCACCACCGCCGACGGTAACCCTGTTGATACGTGGCTGGTGCTCGGCGAAGTGGTCGCCGTGCATATTGATGAATCACTGCTGGACAACGGCATCTATCAAACCGCCCGCGCCCAGCCGATCCTGCGCGCCGGAGGTCCGAGCGCCTATTACAGTATTGATGATAGTCTGCGTTTTGACATGATCCGCCCTGACGCCCGCTAAATAATCTACCGGCCAGAGTACCGCTGCCCTGCGCCGGTAGCCTACTAAACGCCTTGTTTTGCATTAAAAATTCCCTATCGCACGGTCGGGAAAGACCTACACTTAAGCTATGTCCCATGCTGTTTATGAGGATATGCTGATGAAAATCACCTCGCTGCTATTCGCCGCTGCGCTCACCGCTCATGCCACCGCGGCCTCTCCCCTGCCACCGACACCCGTACTGCCCTATGCCGGGCCGCTCCGCCCTGTCGGCACCGTCTCCGCCTCCGGTGCCAGCACCCTTGATGATCTGGTGGCCGCCCTCGCGGATAAGGCCCACCGCCAGGGGGCGATAGCCTGGCGGGTCAATGCCGCCAGTAGCGGTAACCGACTGCACGGTTCAGCTATAATTTATCAATAACCTTTCACAGGAGGCAGACGATGGCATCAGGTTGGGCAGGCGATGGGGCCGTTCAGGATCAGATCGACAGCACCATTGACGATGCGGTGGCTCGCGCGCGCCGTGAGCTTCCGCGCGGCGAAAGCAACAAATTTTGTGATGAATGTGGAGAGCCGATTCCGGAGGCCCGTCGACAGGCCATCCCAGGGGTCAGATATTGCGTGAAGTGCCAGCAGGAGAAAGATTTACATAACAATACATTTTCAGGATATAATCGCCGCGTATCCAAGGATAGCCAGCTACGCTGACTTTCCTTTACCGTTCATGACAGCCTTTCGCATTATCTTTTCGCGCACATTTTTTGGCGGAAAAAGTCGCAATATGTGCCCTTAAACGCGTCGGTCTTCCTCGCTACGCTTCGTGACGAAAAGAATGAGAAATAATTTATTAATAATCAGTAAATTATTAATCATTCAAAAAATTCGATGAAGACTGTGAATTTCCTTCGATTTTATCTCCCGCAAAAAAGCGTGATACTTATCACATCGACGGAACATCGTCCCCTGAACAGAACAACCTGCGAGAGATTAACTATGAAAAACATCAAATATGCTGCCGCTGCCATCGCTCTGACCGCCCTTTCCTTCGGCGCCTTTGCCGCCGAACCGGTCACCCCCGCTCAGGCTGAAAGCATGAATAAAATCGGTGTGGTGTCTGCGCAAGGCGCAACCACTTTAGATGGTCTGGAAGCAAAACTGGCTGCTAAAGCCGAAGCCGCTGGCGCGACCGGCTACAGCATTACTTCCGCTAACACCAACAACAAACTGAGCGGTACTGCGGTTATCTATAAATAATCGCTGTTCCCTCTGTAAGCCACTGAATTAACCCTGAAAAGACCTTTAATACCCTTGCCTTGCCCGTCCGAGCCACCGGACGGGCTTTTTTTTATCCTGCAGATCCGATCACCAGCAGTCGTTGACGCGGCTGAGGCCCTGCTCCAGGGTGGTGACTTCCCCGCTGGCCAGCAGACAACAGGCAAGCTGAATTTTCAACGAGTGGGGCACCGGTTCGACGCCGGCGACGCAGCGCTCGATCCAGCGCGCGGTGACCTCAGGATCTTTCGAGGCCGGCAGGACCACCGCCTCCGCTGCCGTCTCAGTCTGGCGTTCGTACAGCACCCGCACGCCCTGCTCATCGATCAGGCTGATCTGCGGGCAGCGCTGCGGGTTGGCATACACTTCGCCCTCGGTACCGTGCATCAACAGCGCGCGGCCACCGGTCTCACGAAAGAAGTTCGCCACCCGCGGAACATATTCCGGATGCGACACGCTGGAGAGACGCAATGCCTCCGCTTCGCCAAACGGTGTAGCCAGCTTGGCCAGGGTATGGGCGCTGTTGCGCACGCCCATCCGCCAGCGCATCGCCAGCTGTTTCTCCAGCGGCGGACAGAAAGCCCCCACCGGGATATACACCGGTTCATGGCCCTCCAGCTGCGCCTGAGCTTGTCCGGCGTGCCGGGTGGCCGGAATATCCAGCAGGGTAAAAATGGTCTCGGTCAGCACCCGGGTGGGATCGTGACTGACGCCGTGAACCACCACCGGAAACCCCAGCTTGTGCAGAAGCATCGCCAGCAGCGGCGTCAGGTTCGCCTGCTTGCGCGCGCCGTTGTAGCTGGGGATGACAATCGGCATCGGCTTGCCGGCCGGCGGGGTCAGGCGCAGCGTATGCTGCTGCATCGCCGCGTAAAACCCTTTCATCTCCGCTTCGCCTTCGCCTTTGATGCGCAGGGCGATTAATATTCCCCCCAGCTCCAGCTCCGGCACCTCGCCGTCCAGCATCCGCGCATAGAGCGCACGGGCGGTCTCTTCATCGAGGTCGCGGGCATGATTCTTACCGCGACCCACCTCTTTTATAATTTTGCTGTACTCCATGGCTCCCCCTGGTGCATCACGCGCCGGCGTCAGCGACGTTTGCGGCCTGACTGTTTTGCTGTCTGTTTTGCTTTCCGTTTTACTATAACCTCCGGGACGCCCGGCTGCTCTATGGGAAAAACAGGTAACGCGTTCAGTAGACGCGCGCCATAGTTTTTGGTCAACAGACGCTTATCGTAAATCACCACCTCTCCCCAGCAGTGATGGCTGCGGATCAGACGCCCCACCTGCTGAATAAGATTAAAGGAGGCGCTGGGCAAACTCTGTACCTCGAAAGGGTAACGATTAAGGCTTTTCAGCCATTCGCCTTCGGTGATCACCACCGGGCTGTCGATGGGCGGAAAGGCGATTTTATGGATATGTACCTGGCTTAGCAGATCACCCTTTAAATCCAGCCCTTCGGCAAAGGACTGCAGACCCACCAGCACGCTGCGCTCGCCGCTTTCCACCCGTTTGCGATGCAGCTCCACCAGCCGATAGCGCGGCTGGTCGCCCTGCACCAGCAGCATCAGGCGCAGATCGGTCACATGCTCCAGGAAGCGGTTCATCGCCCGCCCGCTGGCAAACAGCACCAGCATCCCGAGATGTTTCTTGCTCTCTACCTGCTGGCGAAAATAGGCCGCCATCTCGGCAATGTGCTGCTCTTCGTTATCCATCAGCGGTTCATAGCGCATTTGAGGAATAATAATTTTCCCCTGCTCCACGTGGTTGAACGGCGAATCCAGCGCCACGAAGCGGTCACCCGCTTTCTCCTTCAGACCACTCATCTCCTGCAGGCGCGAGAAGCTGTTTAGCGAGCGCAGCGTCGCTGACGTCACGACGATATGCGGCACGCTGCGCCACAGCAGCCGTTCCAGCTGATCGCTAACGCGGATGCCGACACAGTGGAACCAGACATGGATCTGGCCGTCGCGCACCATTCGCGTCGCCCATTTGGTTACCGGCGCGCCTGAGGATTGCGCCAGCGACGCCAGGCGCCATAGCTTGCTTTGGCTTTCAAACATGCCGAGCGCGCGGTTCATCTGCAGCAGCACCCGATGCAGGCGCACCACGTCATGGCTGCCGGTCTTTTCGCTGAGATCGTTAAGAAACAGCTCCGCCAGCCCGCGCAGCATCTCGGTGAGCTTCGCCAGCCGCTGGCAGATCTCCATCACCTCCTGCGGCAGTTCGCCCATCGGGAAGCGATGCTCCGCTTCCTGACCGGCGGGCATGTAGAGATTGAGAATATTATTCAACGACGCAATCAGCTCGAACAGCTCTTCGCAATGGCCGGTGAGCCGCTCCGGATTGGCCAGCGGCGGTGTGGTTTTCGGACGAAACTGCTCCATGCAGGTGGCGACCAGCTTGCAGAACAGATCCAGCTGCAGGCGAAACCAGGGGGCGGTGATCTCAGCGCTCATCTCCAGCGCGTCGCGGGCGACGTCCGGCAGATGATGGCCTTCATCGAGGACCAACAGCAGGTTTTTCGGCTCCGGCAGCACTGCCTCGCTCTCCATCGCCGCCATCACCAGCGCATGGTTGGCCACCACCACTTCCGCCTCCTGAATTTCCCGCCGTGCCACGAAGAACGGGCACTCGCGATAGTAGTGGCAGTTGCGGTTCAGGCAGCTGGCCTTATCGGTGCTCAGCCGGCTCCACAGCGCGTCATCGATGGCTTTATCGGTATGATCGCGCAGGCCGTCCCAGCGGTAGCTGTCGAGGTCCTGCTTCAGGGTCGCACACAGCTTCTGCTCGGCCTGGTTGTTCGGGGTGAGATCGTCATCGAGGAAGGCCAGCAGATCCTGCTGCGACGGCTCGGTGCTGGCCAGCGCCGTCAGGTTACGCGGACAGACGTAGCGCCCACGACCGAAGGCGGCGGTAAAGCGCAGGTCGGGAATAATTTTACGCAGCAGCGGCAGGTCTTTACTGTAGATTTGATCCTGCAGGGCGACGTTGGCGGTGCTGACCACCAGCGTTTTTTGTTCCTCCCGGGCGATGGCGATGCCCGGGATCAGGTATGACAGCGTTTTACCTACGCCGGTCGGCGCTTCGATAGCCAGATGCCTGCCCTCTTCCCCGGCGAGAGTTTTCGCCACATCGGCGATCATCTGCCGCTGCGGGGGGCGGGGAATAAAGTCCGGGATCTGTTCCTGAAGCGCCTTATACCAGGCGGCGATTTGCGCTTTCAGCGCAGCGGTCAAAGCCATGAGAAAACCTGAATACTGTATAAACAGCCACTATTGTGCCATTTTTGCCCGCCTGGAGGTATTGCTTTCTGCTGAGTGTGGAAGCGTGCTCGACAAATAGTGTAATGGAAAGAAAAAGGCCCGCCGCCGCGTAGCGGACAGACGGGCCTGAGCCGGGCCGCGTTATCGCGGCCGGGGCATCATCGTGTTATTCGCCAGCCGGTTTACGCGGACGACGGCGGCGCGGCGGTTTGCCGTCCTGCGTACGCGCTTTCGGCGCCTCGCCGTCCTGACGGCGCGGGGCGCTGTTCTGGCTGCGCGGCTGTCCGCTGCGTCCCTGACCCTGGCCACCGCGTCCCTGACCTTGCCCACGACCGCCGCCGCGCTGCTGGCGACCGTTCTGGATAGGTTCGGCTTTAATGGACGGATCCGGCTCATATCCGGCAATCGCGATGCGCGGGATCTCTTTTTTCAGCAGGCGCTCGATATCGCGCAGCAGCTTATGCTCATCCACACACACCAGCGACAAGGCTTCACCGGTGGCCGCCGCGCGACCGGTACGGCCGATACGGTGGACGTAATCTTCCGGTACGTTCGGCAGCTCGTAGTTCACCACGTGCGGCAGCTCTTCGATATCCAGACCACGGGCGGCGATATCGGTCGCCACCAGCACGCGAATGCCGCCGGATTTAAAGTCGGCCAGCGCGCGGGTACGCGCTCCCTGGCTCTTGTTGCCATGGATCGCCGCGCTGCGGATGCCGTCTTTATTAAGCTGCTCCGCGAGGTGGTTGGCGCCATGCTTGGTGCGGGTAAACACCAGCACCTGCTGCCAGTTGCCTTCGCCGATCAGCTGCGACAACAGTTCGCGCTTGCGGTTCTTATCAACGAAATGGACGTGCTGGGTGATCTGCTCGGACGCGGTGTTGCGACGCGCCACTTCCACTTCCAGCGGGTTGTGCAGCAGTTTCTCGGCCAGGCCCTTGATCTCGTCGGAGAAGGTGGCCGAGAACAGCAGGTTCTGTCGACGCGCCGGCAGTTTAGCCAGTACGCGACGGATGTCATGGATAAAGCCCATATCCAGCATGCGGTCCGCTTCGTCCAGCACAAGGATTTCCACGCTATCAAGGCTGACCGCGTTCTGATGTTCGAGGTCCAGCAGACGGCCCGGGGTGGCAACGAGGATGTCGACGCCACCGCGCAGCTTCATCATCTGCGGGTTGATGCTCACGCCGCCGAATACCACCAGCGAGCGAATATTCAGGTACTTGCTGTAATCGCGGACGTTCTCGCCCACCTGCGCCGCCAGCTCACGGGTCGGGGTCAGGATCAGCGCGCGTACCGGACGGCGACCCTTTGCGTGCGGCTCTTTGTCAATCAGGCGCTGCAGCAGCGGCAGGGTAAAGCCCGCCGTCTTACCGGTACCGGTCTGGGCGCTGGCCATCAGGTCGCGCCCCTGCATTACTGCCGGGATCGCCTGCTGTTGGATAGGGGTCGGCTCAACGTAGCCCTGCTCAGCGACAGCGCGCAGGATATCGGGATTCAGGCCAAGGGAATCAAAAGACATAACAACTCCGAACCGCCCCGGCCCGGTGAAGGGCGTAGTTTTCAGGGAGATTATTGCGATAAGAGATGGCAAAAACCACAATGCCATGAAGGGGCGCAGTCTAGCAGATTTTGTGACAGGCCGCATAAAATCTGCAAAAGAATACCGCGCCTGGCTGGCGGGCATGAGAAGGCCGCTGAGCGAGCTCAGCGGCCTGGTGCGTCATGGCAAAGCGATTAACGCAGACGATACTTAAGTTTTTCAACGATCTTCGCGGTGGAGATGCCGTAGCGATCGTGAAGGGTCGGCAGCGCGCCGGCTAACAGGAACGCGTCGGGCAGCCCCACAGTATCCAGCTCACAGCGCACACCCTTACGCATCAACAGCGCGGCCACCGCCTCCCCCAGGCCGCCGACCGCGGTGTGGTTTTCCGCAGTCACCACCAGACGACCTGGCTTCGACGCCTGTTCAATAATCGCTTTTTCATCCAGCGGTTTGATGGTCGGCACGTGCAGGACCGCCACGCTGATGTTATCGGCCCGCAGCTTTTCAACCGCCTCCAGCGCGCGCATGGTCATCAGCCCGGAGGAGATGATCAGCACATCGTTGCCGTCCTCCAGCAGCTTTGCTTTACCCAGTTCGAACTGATAGTCGTATTTATCCAGCACCAGCGGCACCTTACCGCGCAGCAGGCGCATATACACCGGCCCCTGGTGATCGGCAATGGCCGGCACCGCCTGCTCTATCTCCAGCGCATCGCAAGGATCGACGATGACCATGCCGGGGATACCGCGCATAATCGCCAGATCTTCAGTGGCCTGATGGCTGGGGCCATAACCGGTCGTCAGGCCCGGCAGCGCCGCGCAGATCTTCACGTTCAGATGCTCTTCAGCGATGACCTGATGAATAAAATCATAGGCGCGACGGGTTGCAAAGGCGGCATAGGTGGTGGCGAAAGGAATAAATCCCTCCTTCGCCATTCCCCCCGCCGCCGCCATCAGCAGCTGCTCGGCCATGCCCATCTGGAAGAAACGATCCGGGAAGGCCTGGGCGAAAATATGCAGATCGGTATATTTTGACAGGTCCGCGGTCATGCCGACGATTTCCGGACGCTGCGCCGCCAGTTTTGACAGCGCGACGCCGAAGGGCGCAGAGATGGTCGCCTGGCCCTCATCGGCAATCGAGGCGATCATCGCCGACGTTTTTAAACGGGGTTGACTCTGGCTCATTACAGCACTCCTTCTGGTTTGTTAGCATCCAGCACCGCAATCGCTTTTTGCCATTCGTCGGCATCGACGCGAATAAAATGGTTTTTATCGCGGGTTTCGAGGAACGGCACACCTTTGCCCATCAGCGTGTCGCATAAAATGACCCGCGGCTGGTTGCCGGAATAACTTTTCGCGTTGTCAAAGGCGGCCATCACCGCCGGCAGATCGTTACCGTCCACGCGCTGTACGTACCAGCCGAAGGCGGCCCATTTTTCATGCAGCGGCTCAAAGCCGAGGATTTTGCGTGAATCGCCGTCGGCCTGCTGTTTGTTGACGTCGACAAGGTTAATCAGGTTGCTCAGGCCATAGTGAGCCGCCGACATCGCCGCTTCCCAGGTCGACCCTTCGTCCAGCTCCCCATCGGACATGGAGTTGTAGACCCAGGCCGTGCTCTGTTTCTGCCGCAGCCCAAGCGCCATGCCGACGGCAATGGACAGCCCCTGTCCCAGCGAACCGCCGGACATCTCCATGCCTGGGGTGTAGGTCGCCATGCCGGACATCGGCAGGCGGCTGTCGTCGGAGCCGTAAGTTTCCAGCTCGGCTTCCGGGATAATGCCCGCCTCCAGCAGCGCGGCATAATAAGCGATAGCGTAATGGCCATGAGAGAGCAGGAAGCGATCGCGCCCCTCCCACTCGGGATCTTCCGGACGATAGGTCATGGCGTGGCTGAAGGCGGTGGCCAGCACATCGGCATAGCCCAGCGCCTGGCCGATATAGCCCTGCCCCTGCACTTCCCCCATTTGCAGGGCGTAACGGCGAATACGCCATGCCGCCGCGGCGACTTTTTGTGATTCGGTCATCTTCATCTGTTTGCCTCGCTTAGTGAATTAACATGCCGCCGTTAACGTCCAGGGTGATACCGGTGGAGTAGGAAGAGAGGTCGCTGCCGAGGAACAGCGCGGCGCGCGCGATGTCTACCGCGTCTCCGAGGCGATTCATCGGGATCCCGGCAAGAATGTTGGCCGTCATGTCGTCGGTCAGCTTGCCGGCGGTAATGTCGGTCTGAATCAGCCCCGGGGTGATGCAGTTAACGCGGACGTTATCCGGGCCAAGCTCGCGCGCCATCGCCCGCGCCAGACCCAGCACCCCGGCTTTTGCCGCGCTGTAGTGCGGGCCGCCGAAGATACCGCCGCCGCGCTGGGCGGAAACGGACGAGATGCAGACGATGCTGCCGGATTTTTGCGCCCGCATGGTGGGAATAACCGCCTGCGACATCAGCAGCGTGCCGCGCAGGCTGACATCAAGTACTGCGTCATAATTGGCGCGCTTGATCTCCATCAGCTTCAGCGGCTGGGTAATCCCGGCGTTATTCACCAGCACATCAACCCGGCCATATTTCGCCAGAATTTGTTCGATGGCCGCCTGTACCTGCACTTCATCAGCGACGTTCGCCGCCAGGCCGAGATGGCCTTCGCCTAATGCCGCCGCCGCGGTTTTGCTGGCTTCACCATTGAGGTCGATAATGACCACTTTCGCGCCGTTGTCGGCGAATAATTTCGCGGTGGCGAAACCCAAACCGCGAGCGGAGGCCGCGCCAGTAATAATGGCGACTTTATCTTCTAATAACATAGTTTCACTCCATGACATTACGTCATATTAATTAACAGGATATATTTCCGTTATTGTGGTTCATCGAGGAAAAGAATCACCACCAAACCAATGGCGGCGCAGATACCAAAATAGGTAAATACAGAATTAAAACTCCCGGTTTTATCAAGTAAGAAACCGGCTGCCATCGGCGCGACAAATCCACCGAAGTTGCCGCCGCTATTAATTATGGAAGAGGCGATTGGATAGGTTTTGCTGTCCGAAACGGCCATACCGTAGGCGGTAAAAGCCGGCCAGCCGATATTCAAACAAAAACCGACAAAAAATAATCCAATACAGACCGCCAGGGTGCTTGCCGGGATATTCAGCATAATTAACATCATGACCACCGTTGACACGGCAGTAAACATCATGGTGGGTTTACGTCGGCGGCCCAGGACTTTATCTGAAATCCACCCGCCGCCAATCGCGCCAATAAAGCCGCCGATGCACGGCATACTGGCCACGAACCCCATACTCATTACATCAAAGCCACGCTCTTTGACTAAGTACAGCGGGATCCAGGTTAATAATCCGTACAGCACGCTAACCATCATAAAATACGCCAGGCAGTCACCGAGAATATTTTTTGAGGTGAATAAGCCTTTCGCCGTATCAATTGGCGCCATCTTCTTTACCCGAATGATTTTATCCAGCCAGGTGAATCGATCGGCAATTAATATATTTTCGCGTACGCTATTATTATGACTTTCACGCCCGGCATTAATCTCTGCCAGTTCACTTTGTGAAACAAATCCGCTTTCTGATGGCTTTGACTTCACCAATAGATACCAGGCTATCGCTGCCACAATCCCGGGTATCGCGAAGGAGAAAAAGACCCACCGCCAGCCCCAGGTCACCGCAATCCACACCGCCAGCGGCGGGACAATAATCGGCGCAAACATGGTCGCCGCGATGTAAACGCCGGTTGCCGTGGCTTTCTCTTTTGGTGGAAACCAGTTATTTATGGTGGAAGCCAGCCCCACCGGGCAAGGCCCTTCGCTTAGCCCCAGTCCCAGACGCACCAGCTTCAGGCCAAACACGGAGCTCACCGTGCCCATCAGCCAGGTAAAGGCGGAGAAGCCGAAAATGGACAGCGAAACCAGCCCCCGGGTACCGCGTTTGGCGATGAAAAAACCGGCCGGGATCTGGCTTACCGCATAGCCGAGGAAAAACATACTGGCGATGGCCCCGGCTTCAAAATTATTGATATGAAACTCATCAATGATAAACGGCAGAACCGCGCCAATATTGGTTCTGTCGGCGTAATTGATGGCATACACCAGGAAAATCATCGTCAAAACCACGAAACGATATTTCGTTTTCCTGGCGTCAGTACAGACTAGTGTATCTATACGTGACATAGGGTTTCCTCATCTTATACCTCATCCACTTCGCTGCCCGTTGCCGCTTCGGATCACCGCGTTTTCACTTTCCATACAGCAGCAAAAGATAAATATCTTTTCGCTCAGCTAAACAGGTGGTTAGGTGTTTTATAATGGCGATCTCAACGCATCGCCGTTTGTGATCAGGCCTGTGAGAGGAATATAACAACCCCAAAATGAAACGGTATTCAAAAAACCTCAATTATGATTGAGAAAAATTGAGTTAGTGACTTCCCGCAAATTTTTAGTCTTTACTGACACGCGCGCTTTTAACGAGATAAATTGTTAAGCCCATCACAAATTAAAATCATTTTTTTCCTTTTCCCTATGCTGGCTATCACGACTGCGCCACGCTGTTCGCTATTTTCTTTTAGAAACGCCCTGCCCAGGATGCTGCCATGAGTCAACCGTTGCCCAATAAAAATTTGCCGATGCCCTCTTTACGCAATATCCAGGCCTTTATTGAAGTCGCCGCTACCGGCAGCCTCAACCTGGCCGCAGAGAATCTCAATATTACCGCCTCGGCGGTCAGCCATCAGATAGCCAGCCTGGAGCACTTTCTGGGGAAAAAACTGTTCTCCCGCAGCAGTAAAGGCGTCATGTTAACGGCGGTGGGAGAAAAATATCTCAAAGAGGTCTCCGGGGCGCTGAATATGATTGGCCAGGCCACCAGCCAGGTGATCAATGATATCCATCAGGATTATTTACGTATTCACTCGGCGCCGAGCTTCGGCCTGCTGTGGTTGATGCCTCGCCTGGATAAATTTCGCCAGGCGTGGCCGGAGTTAAAAATCAGCCTGACCTGTTCCTACGAAAGCATCCAGTTCTCCCGGGATAATATTGATATCGATATTCGTCACGGGCTATCACAGTGGCCAACGCTGTTGGTCAGAACCATTAAAAATGAGTGTGTCCTGCCCTACAGCGCAGCGTCTTATTTAGCCAGCCATCCTGTGCATGCGGTGGAAGATCTGCTGGCCTGCGATCTGATCCACTCCGACAGCACCTTAATTAACTGGAGCAGTTGGCTGTCGTGGCACAAGGTCCGCGGCTGGCATAAAAACTTCATTTTTAATTTCGACCGGTCGTACATGAGCATCGAGGCGGCCAGAATGGGGATGGGCGTGATCCTCGAAAGCAATCTGCTGGCCGGCGGGCACGTGCGTCAGGGGCAGCTGACGCCGGTATTTGACGACGAGCGGAGTATGCCGGTCGGCGCGCACCACTTCGTTCTTCCCCATGCCAATGAACAGAAGGAGAAGGTCCAGCGTTTCTTCGCCTGGGTCGCCGGGGAGCTGAAGGAGGAAGGGTTCCATATTTGATCCCGGCTGGTGGACAAACCGCCGATCGAGGCCTAAAGTTAATCAATCGATTGATTAACTTTTACCGAGCGCGATGACCAGTAAAGGCGAACAGGCAAAAAATCAGCTTATCGCGGCCGCTATCGCCCAGTTTGGCGAGTATGGTCAGCATGCCACCACCCGCGATATCGCCGCCCAGGCCGGGCAGAATATCGCCGCTATCACCTATTATTTTGGCTCGAAAGACGACTTATATCTCGCCTGTGCCCAATGGATCGCCGATTTTATCGGCGACAATTTTCGCCCACAGGCCGAAGCGGCGGAGGCCCTGCTCGCCGGGAAGTCGCCGGATCGCCAGGCAATACGCGCCCTCATTCTCAACGCCTGCCATAACATGATCCTGCTGCTGACCCAGGATGATACGGTCAACTTAAGCAAATTCATTTCCCGTGAGCAGCTGGCGCCGACCGCCGCCTACCATCTGATCCACCAGCAGGTGATCGCCCCCCTGCACCACTATCTCACCCGGCTGATTGCCGCCTGGACAGGCCGCGATGCCGGTGATACGCAAATGATCCTCCACACCCACGCCCTGCTGGGCGAGGTGCTGGCTTTCCGTCTTGGGCGTGAAACCATCCTGCTACGCACCGGCTGGACGCAGTTTGACGCGCAAAAGACCGAACAGATTTTCGAGGTCATTACCTGTCATATCGATTTCATTCTGCATGGGTTATCGCAAAGGAGTTTGGGCTGATGAAAAAACCCGTCGTCGTCATTCTGCTGATCGTGATTCTTCTCGCCGCGCTGGGCGGCGGCTGGTGGTGGTACCAGAGCAGCCGGCAGCAGCCGCTGACCCTGTATGGCAATGTCGATATCCGCACCGTCAACATGAGCTTCCGCGTCGGCGGCAGACTGGCTTCGCTGACCGTCGACGAAGGCGACAGCATCCGCGCCGGGCAAACTCTCGGCGAGCTTGATCGCGCGCCTTATGAAAATGCCCTGCTGCAGGCCCAGGCCAACGTCTCCACCGCCCAGGCGCAGTATGACCTGATGATGGCCGGCTACCGCGCGGAAGAGATTGCCCAGGCCGCGGCGGCGGTGAAACAGGCGCAGGCCGCTTACGACTATGCGCAAAACTTTTATCAGCGCCAGCTCGGGCTGCGCGCCAGCAGCGCGATTTCCGCCAACGATCTGGAGAACGCCCGCTCCTCACGCGACCAGGCGCAGGCAACGCTCAAATCGGCGCAGGATAAACTGCGTCAGTATCGCGCCGGTAACCGCCCGCAGGAGATTGCCCAGGCCAAAGCCAGTCTGGAACAGGCGCAGGCGGCGCTGGCCCAGGCCAAACTGGACCTGCACGATACCGTGCTCACCGCCCCTTCCGACGGTACGCTGATGACCCGCGCCGTCGAGCCCGGCACCATGCTCAACGCCGGCGGCACCGTACTGACGCTGTCGTTAACCCATCCGGTATGGGTCCGCGCCTATGTTGACGAAAAAAACCTTGGTCAGGCGCAGCCGGGACGTGAAGTGCTGCTGTATACCGACAGCCGGCCGGATAAGCCCTATCACGGCAAAATCGGCTTTGTCTCGCCAAGCGCTGAATTCACGCCGAAGACCGTTGAAACGCCGGATCTGCGTACCGACCTCGTTTATCGTCTGCGTATTGTGGTGAACGATGCCGACGGCGCCCTGCGCCAGGGGATGCCGGTGACCGTCTCCTTTAACCACGGGAACGGACATGAGTGAGGCCATCATTGCCTTAAACGGTCTGAGCCGCCGTTTTCCCGGAATGGACAGGCCAGCGGTGGCGCCGCTCACCTGCACGATCCACGCCGGCTACGTCACCGGGCTGGTGGGGCCCGACGGCGCGGGGAAAACCACCCTGATGCGAATGCTGGCCGGTTTGCTCAAGCCTGATGAGGGCCGCGCCAGCGTGATCGGCTTCGACCCGCTAAAAGACGACAGCGCCCTGCACGCGGTGCTCGGCTATATGCCGCAGAAGTTCGGCCTGTATGAAGATCTGACGGTGATGGAAAACCTGACCCTGTACGCCGACCTGCGCAGCGTCACCGGCGAGGCGCGGAAGAAAATTTTCGACCGTCTGCTGGAGTTCACCTCCCTTGGCCCGTTCACCGAACGGCTGGCAGGCAAACTTTCCGGCGGCATGAAGCAAAAGCTGGGGCTCGCCTGTACCCTGGTGGGCGACCCGAAAGTACTGCTGCTGGATGAGCCCGGCGTCGGCGTCGACCCTATCTCGCGCCGCGAGCTGTGGCAGATGGTGCACGAGCTGGCCGGCGACGGCATGCTGATCCTGTGGAGCACCTCCTATCTCGATGAAGCGGAACAATGCCGCGACGTGCTGCTGATGAACGAAGGCAAACTGCTCTACCAGGGTGAGCCGACGGCGCTGACGCAAACCATGGCCGGGCGCAGTTTCCTCGTCTCCAGCCCACAGGAAAACAACCGCCGTCTGCTGCAGCGGGCGCTGAAGCTGCCGCAGGTCAGCGATGGCGTGATCCAGGGCAAATCGGTGCGCCTGATCCTGAAAAAGGACGCCCGCATTGAGGAAGTCCAGCAGCATGGCGACATGCCGCCGCTGCAGGTGGCCGACACCGCGCCGCGCTTTGAAGATGCGTTTATCGATCTGCTCGGCGGAGCGGGAACCGCCGAATCGCCGTTGGGAGCGATTATCCATCGTGTTGACGGCAGCAAAGACGAAACGGTCATTGAAGCCCAGTCGTTAACGAAAAAGTTTGGTGATTTCGCCGCTACCGACCACGTCGATTTCCAGGTTAAGCGCGGTGAAATTTTCGGCCTGCTCGGCCCCAACGGCGCCGGGAAATCCACCACCTTCAAAATGATGTGCGGCCTGCTGGTGCCCACCTCCGGCAAAGCGCTGGTGCTGGGGATGGATCTTAAGGTCAGCTCTGGCAAGGCGCGCCAGCATCTGGGCTATATGGCGCAAAAATTTTCGCTGTACGGCAACCTCAGCGTCGAGCAGAACCTGCGCTTTTTCTCCGGCGTCTATGGCCTGCGCGGCCGGGCGCAAAATGAAAAAATCGCCCGAATGAGCGATGCCTTTGGCCTGAAAAGTATCGCCCGTCACGCCGCCGACGAGCTGCCGCTCGGCTACAAGCAGCGGCTGGCGCTGGCCTGCTCGCTGATGCATGAGCCCGATATTCTGTTTCTCGATGAACCGACCTCCGGCGTCGACCCCCTCACCCGCCGCGAGTTCTGGCTGCATATCAACAGCATGGTCGATAAAGGGGTGACGGTGATGGTGACCACCCACTTTATGGATGAGGCGGAATACTGCGACCGTATCGGGCTGGTTTACCACGGTAAACTTATCGCCAGCGGCACCCCGGACGCGCTGAAGGCCCAGGCAGCGGATGACAGCCAGACGGACCCGACCATGGAGCAGGCGTTCATTACCCTGATTAACCGCTGGGATAAGGAGAATAGCCATGAGCAATAGCATTCTCTCCTGGCGGCGGGTCCGCGCCCTGTGCGTGAAAGAGACCCGGCAGATCGTCCGCGATCCCAGCAGCTGGCTGATCGCGGTGGTGATCCCGCTACTGCTGCTGTTTATCTTCGGCTATGGCATTAACCTCGACTCCAGCAAACTGCGGGTCGGCGTATTGCTGGAGCAACAGAGCGAAGAGGCGCTGGATTTCGTCCATACCATGACCGGCTCGCCCTATATCGACGCCACGGTCAGCGATAATCGCCAGCAACTGATTCAAATGATGCAGGCCGGGCGCATCCGCGCCATGGTGGTCATTCCGGTGGACTTCGACCGACAGATGGCCCGCGCCGGCGCCGACGCACCGCTGCAGCTCATCACCGACGGCAGCGAGCCCAATACCGCCAACTTCGCTCAGGGCTACGTGGAAGGTATCTGGCAGATCTGGCAGCAGCAGCGGGCGGAAGACCGCGGCGAAACCTTTGAACCGCTGATCGACGTGCAGATGCGCTACTGGTTTAACCCGGCGGCTATTAGCCAGCACTTTATTATCCCCGGCGCAATTACCATCATCATGACCGTGGTCGGCGCGATCCTGACCTCGCTGGTGGTGGCGCGCGAATGGGAGCGCGGCACCATGGAGGCGCTGCTGTCGACGGAGATCACCCGCGCCGAACTGCTGCTGTGCAAGCTCATTCCCTACTATTTCCTCGGCATGCTGGCGATGTTGCTCTGTATGCTGGTGTCGGTATTTATTCTCGGCGTGCCCTATCGCGGCTCGCTGCCGATCCTGTTTGTCATCACCAGTCTGTTTTTGCTCAGCACCCTGGGGATGGGGCTGCTGATCTCAACCATTACCCGCAACCAGTTTAACGCCGCGCAGGTGGCGCTGAATGCCGCGTTTTTACCGTCGATTATGCTGTCCGGGTTTATTTTCCAGATAGACAGTATGCCGGCGGTGATCCGCGCGGTGACCTACGTGATCCCGGCGCGCTATTTCGTCAACACCCTGCAAAGCCTGTTTCTGGCGGGCAATATTCCGGTGGTGCTGCTGGTGAATGTGCTGTTTTTGATTGCGTCGGCGGTGATGTTTATCGGCCTGACGTGGTTAAAAACCAAGCGGCGTCTGGATTAGGTTTTGCCCGGTGGCGCTGCGCTGACCGGGCCTACGGTTTAACCAACATCGATTATACGGTTCGCCGATCCCCCAGGCCGGGCAAACGCAGTGCCGCCCGGCGTGGTTGAATGGGCCAAAGGAGCAATTATGTTTCACCGTTTATGGACATTGATCCGCAAAGAGCTGCAGTCGCTGCTGCGCGAGCCGCAAACGCGGGCAATTTTAATCATGCCGGTGCTGATTCAGGTATTGTTGTTTCCCTTTGCCGCGACGCTGGAGGTGACCAACGCCACCATCGCCATCTACAACGAAGACAGCGGCCGCCACGCGGTGGAACTCACTCAGCGCTTCGCCCGCGCCAAAGCCTTTACCCACGTCCTGTTGCTGAAAAGCCCGCAGGCTATCCAGCCGACCATCGATGAACAAAAAGCCCTGCTGGTGGTACGCTTCCCGGCGGATTTCTCGCGTAATCTCGACAACTATCAAACCGCCCCGCTGCAGCTCCTGCTCGACGGGCGCAACTCCAACAGCGCGCAAATCGCCGCCAACTACCTGCAGCAGATCGTAAAAAACTATCAGCAGGAGCTGCTGGAGGGGAAAGCGAAGCCGAACAACAGCGAACTGGTGGTGCGCAACTGGTACAACCCGAATCTCGACTATAAGTGGTTCGTGGTGCCGTCGCTTATCGCCATGATCACCACCATCGGAGTGATGATCGTGACGTCGTTGTCGGTGGCCCGTGAGCGCGAACAGGGTACCCTCGATCAGCTGCTGGTCTCGCCCCTCGCCACCTGGCAAATCTTCGTTGGCAAAGCAGTGCCGGCGCTGATCGTCGCCACCCTGCAGGCGACTATCGTGCTGGCGATTGGTATCTGGGCCTATCAGATCCCGTTTGCCGGCTCGCTGCTGTTGTTCTATTTCACGATGGTGATTTATGGCTTATCGCTGGTGGGCTTCGGTTTATTGATTTCATCGCTGTGCGCCACCCAGCAGCAGGCGTTTATCGGCGTGTTCGTCTTTATGATGCCGGCGATCCTGCTTTCGGGCTACGTTTCACCGGTGGAAAATATGCCGCAGTGGCTGCAGGATCTGACCTGGATAAACCCGATCCGCCATTTTACCGATATCACCAAGCAAATTTATCTGAAGGATGCGAGTCTGAAGATTGTGTGGGGAAGTTTGTGGCCGCTACTGGTCATAGCGGCCACCACCGGCTCAGCGGCGTATGCGATGTTCCGAAGAAAGATTGCGTAGTTTTTTATCTTTCGCCAGCAGCGAGACCACCGCCGGGCCTGCCAGTATCACCAGCCCGGCGAGGGCCAGCAGCAGGTTGTTGTGCAGCACGCGCGACAGCAGCCACAGCGCTATCATGGCCGCGCCAAAGTACCAGGTGGTGGTGAGCTCCTCAAGGAAGTCTCCCACATCGCGCCAGCGCGCCTCGTGGTGACGCTGCAAAAACAGCATCGCCAGCAGCGTGACGCTATAGAGGACGCACAGCCCCAATCCGACGCGCACCAGCGCGCCGCTCATCCATCCCATCACCAGCACTGCCACGACCAGTAGATGCAACATAATCTGCCAGCAACTAAGACCTGTTGCGACGCGTACACGTTGTTGCCACTTCATGGCTTCTCTCCTGAAGGATTTTTCTCTGCTACTCAGAGTACCGCACTTTACGGAAAATTCCGTAACACCGCATCTTTTTGTGACGTCTACTACACTATTTTATTCAGGAAAGTGACATTTACTGGAGAATTATGGCTGAGCCAACGTCGGGATTTTCGTTGAACGTGCTGACAATTAACACCCATAAAGGCTTTACGGCGTTTAATCGGCGTTTTATTTTGCCCGAGTTGCGCGACGCCGTGCGCAGCGTCAGCGCGGATATTGTTTGCCTGCAGGAAGTGATGGGCGCTCACGAGGTTCACCCGCTGCACATCGAAAACTGGCCAGATACCACCCATTATGAATTTCTCGCCGACACCATGTGGAGCGATTACGCCTACGGGCGCAACGCAGTCTATCCGGAAGGCCACCACGGCAATGCCGTACTGTCGCGCTTTCCCATTGAATACTATGAAAATCGGGATATTTCAGTCGGCAACGGCGAGAAACGCGGTCTGCTTTACTGCCGCATCGTGCCGCCAGAGAGCGGCGTGACGATCCATGTGATCTGCGTTCACCTGGGTTTACGCGCCGACCAACGGCAGGCGCAGTTGACCATGCTGGCAGAATGGGTCAATACCCTCCCCGCCGGTGAGCCGGTGGTGGTGGCCGGGGATTTTAACGACTGGCGTCAGCAGGCGAATCAGCCGTTAAAAGCGCAAGCCGGGCTGGAAGAGATCTTTACCCGCGCCCGCGGACGGCCGGCGCGTACGTTTCCGGTCAGTTTTCCGCTGCTGCGCCTCGATCGTATTTATGTCAAAAACGCCCACGCCAGCCACCCGAAGGCGCTGGCCCTCAAACAATGGCGGCATCTGTCCGATCATGCGCCCCTTAGCGTGGAGATACACTTGTGAAATGTCGTTGGCAGGAAGGCAACCGCATTACGCTACTGGAGAACGGCGACCAGTACTATCCGGCGCTGTTTGCGGCTATTGGTCGCGCCAGCCGGCGGGTGATCCTCGAATCCTTTATCTGGTTTGAAGATGAGGTGGGCTGGCGGCTGCACGCGGTGCTGCTGAAAGCCGCCCGCCGCGGTATTCAGGTGGAGGTGCTGCTTGACGGCTACGGCTCGCCGGATCTCAGCGATGAGTTTGTCGGCGAACTGACCGCCGCCGGGGTGATTTTTCGCTACTACGATCCGCGCCCTAAGCTGATGGGGATGCGCACCAACCTGTTCCGTCGGATGCACCGTAAAATCGTGGTGATTGACGACACCACCGCCTTTGTCGGCGGCATCAACTACTCCGCCGAGCATATGAGCGACTACGGCCCGGAGGCGAAACAGGATTATGCGGTGCAGGTCGAGGGGCCGGTGGTGCTTGATATTCTCCAGTTCGAGCTGGAGAACCTGCCCAACAGCGAAACCGCCCGCCGCTGGTGGCGCCGCCGTCGCCACCAGCCAGAGATCAACCAGACTCCCGGCGAGGCGCAGGCGTTGTTCATCTGGCGCGATAACCAGGATCACCGCGACGATATCGAACGCCACTACCTGAAGATGCTCACCAGCGCCCGCCGGGAGGTGATCATTGCCAACGCCTATTTCTTTCCCGGCTACCGCCTGCTGCATGCGATGCGCAACGCCGCGCGGCGCGGCGTGCGGGTCAAGCTGATCGTCCAGGGCGAGCCGGATATTCCGATTGTGAAGTTTGGCGCCCACCTGCTCTATCACTATCTCGTTAAGGGCGGGGTGCAGATCTACGAATATCGCCGCCGTCCGCTGCATGGCAAGGTCGCCCTGGCGGATGACCACTGGGCCACCGTCGGGTCGAGCAACCTGGATCCATTGAGCCTGTCGCTGAATCTGGAAGCCAATCTGATCATCCACGACCGGGTGTTTAACCAGACGCTGCGCGATAACCTTAACGGGCTTATCGCCAGGGATTGCCAGCGGATCGATAAAACGATGCTGCCGAAACGCAACTGGTGGCGGCTGGGCGTCAGCGTGATGGCCTTCCACTTTCTGCGCCACTTCCCGGCGTGGGTCGGCTGGCTACCAGCCCATACGCCGCGGCTGGCCAGGGTCAGCCCGCCGGTGCAGCCGGAGATTGAAACCCAGGATCGTGTCGACTCACAAACCAGGGATAATCCGCTATGAGCAAATCGCATCCCCGCTGGCGGATGGCGAAAAGAGTACTTACCGTGCTCTTTTTTATCGCGGTGATCGTCCTGCTGGTGATTTACGCGCAAAAAGTCGACTGGCAGGACGTGTGGAAGGTGATCCGCGGCTACGATCGGCTGGCCTTGTTTAGCGCCATTGCGCTGGTCATCGTCAGCTATCTGATCTACGGCTGCTACGATCTGCTTGGCCGGGCCTATTGTGGGCATAAGCTGGCGAAACGCCAGGTGATGCTGGTGTCGTTTATCTGCTATGCCTTTAACCTGACGCTCAGCACCTGGGTCGGCGGGATCGGCATGCGCTACCGGCTGTACTCGCGGCTGGGGCTCAACGGCGGCACCATCACCCGTATTTTTTCATTAAGCATTACCACCAACTGGCTGGGCTATATCCTGCTCGGTGGGGTGATATTTACGGCGGATCTGGTGAAGCTGCCGCCGCACTGGTACATCAGCCAGACCACTCTGCGCATTATCGGTGGGGTGATGCTGATCCTTACGCTTTGCTATCTGTTCGGTTGCGCGTTTGCCAAACGCCGTCACCTGACGATTAAAGGCCAGCGGCTGGTGCTGCCCTCCTGGCGCTTCGCGTTGCTGCAGATGGGGATTTCGGCGGCGAACTGGATGGCGATGGGGGCGATAATCTGGCTGCTGTTGGGCAGCGAAATTAACTATTTCCTGGTATTAGGGGTGCTGCTGGTGAGCAGTATCGCCGGGGTGATCGTTCATATTCCGGCCGGTATCGGCGTGCTGGAGGCGGTGTTTATCGCCATGCTCTCCGGAGAGGATATTTCGAAGGGCGCGATTATCGCCGCCCTGCTCGCCTGGCGCGCGCTCTATTATTTCCTGCCGCTGCTGCTGGCGACGGTGGCTTATCTGCTGCTGGAGAGTCGGGCGAAAAAGCTGCGGCAAAAGAACGAGCGCAAGCTGGCCCGCGAATGACACCGCCAGGTCGCGCTGCGCTTGCCGGGCCTGCGGGGTGTGAGCCTGTGAGAGGATCCTGTAGTCCGGGTAAGGCGCCAGCCGCCACCCGGCAATACCACGGGTACCGTGCCTGATATCTTGCCCGGCGGCGCTGCGCTTGGCAGGTCTAAACGCCAGCCGGACGGTTCCCTCTCCCTCCGGGAGAGGGACAGGGTGAGGGGAAGCACTGCGGTGTGGTTGTTTATATTATCTGTGGCTTCAGCGTAGTTTGCGCTCCCGGTTAGTCTTCTGCGTTATGTCTCTTACGGCGCAGGGAGCGCACAGGGGGCGGCCAGTCGCCGCCGCCCCCTGTACCCCCGGGCTCCGGCCAGCAAAATCGCCACTTCGTGGTGCCTTCGACTTATCCCTGCAGGCTTCGGGTCGGGCCGAGGCAGCGTCCCTGCAAAACACGGCCCTCAGCCCGCATCCATGCGGGCTGCCCCGACCTTCCGGGAACGTCTCAGCGATTTTGAGGCCGTCAGCACCGGCAGTTTCAGCAAGAAAGGTGAATAAATTAACGACAGGTCGCACGCACCGTAGGCCGGATAAGGCGCCAGCCGCCACCCGGCAACATCACGGGTACCGTGCCTGAAATCTCGCCCGGCGGCGCTGCGGCTTGCACGGGCCTACGGGGTGTGAGCCTGTGAGAGGCTCCTGTAGGCCGGGTCAGGCGCCAGCCGCCACCCGGCAGCACCACGGGTACCGTACCTGATGCCATCGCCCGGCGGCGCTGCGCTTGCCGGGCGTTAGGAGATGCAACCCGCTGATATTAAGAGGTTAGCGGCGGTTGCCCATAATACGCAGCAGCATCAGGAACAGGTTGATAAAGTCCAGGTACAGCGTTAAGGCCCCGAGGATCGAGTATTTACGCAGCGTGGCGCTGTCGCGGGTGTCAATCTGCTCGCCGATGTTTTTCAGCTTCTGGGTGTCATACGCCGTCAGGCCGACAAACAGCACCACTCCAATGTAGGTCACCGCCCACATCAGCGCCTCGCTCTTCAGCCACAGGTTGACCAGCGATGCCAGCACGATGCCAATCAGCCCCATAAACAGCATGCTGCCGAAGCCGCTCAGATCGCGCTTCGTGGTGTAACCATACAAGCTCATCGCCCCGAACATCCCGCCGGTGACCACAAAGGTGCTGGCGATCGATGAGTAGGTATAGGCGATAAAAATGCTCGACAGCGTCAGCCCGGTCAGCGCCGAGTAGAGCATAAACAGCGTGGTGGCCATCCCGGCGCTCAGCCGCCGCACCATTCCCGACAGCACAAACACCAGCGCCAGCTGGGCAATAATCAGCCCGAAGAAAGTGATTTTGCTCGAAAAGACGAACATCATCACCGCCGGGGTATTCGCCGCAAACCACGCGATAAACGCCGTCAGCAGCAGGCCGACCGTCATCCAGCCGTATACCTGCGCCATGTAAGTCTGCAGGCCGGTTCGGCCCTGCACGATTGAATCGGAACGCGGATATCTGTCCATGACTCTCTCCTGATTAACAAAGTTTCACCCTGTAAGCGTATCACACTACCAGCGCTCTGCCGCCTGACGATCGCTGTCGCGGGCGTCGACCCAGCGTTCGCCTTCCGGCGTCGCCTCACGCTTCCAGAACGGCGCACGGGTTTTCAGGTAGTCCATAATAAACTCGCCCGCGGCGAAGGCGCTGCCGCGGTGGGCGCTGGTGACGCCGACAAACACAATCTCTTCCCCCGGCCACATTTCGCCGATGCGGTGGATAACCGTCACCCGGCCCAGCGGCCAGCGCTCGCGCGCCAGGTCGACGATCTCCGCCAGCGATTTTTCAGTCATCCCCGGATAGTGCTCCAGCGTTAACGCTTTCACGCTGTCGCCAAGATTGTGATTGCGCACTTTACCGGTGAAGGTGACCACCGCACCGTCTTCATCGCGCTCGGCCAGCCACGGATACTCATCGCCGACGCAAAAGCGCGCCGGGCTAACCACGATACGAGTTTGCGTCATCTTATTAGCCTCCGGTAACCGGTGGGAAGAACGCCACTTCGTCGCCGCTGGCGACAGGATGGTCAAACGCGGTCAACGTCTGGTTGACTGCCGCCAGCAGCTTGCCCTCTTCCAGGGCCAGCGCCCAGCGGTCGCCGCGAGCGGCAAGCTGCTGACGCACGGCTTCGACGGTTGCCAGGTCGCTGGCGTCGAGTGTCAGGGCATCGGTGCCGACCAGTTCGCGCACCTGGGCGAAAAACAGAACCTTAATCATGGCGTTCGTCCACCTTAAAATCGCCGGACTTGCCGCCGCTTTTCGCCAGCAGGCGCAGCGGGCCAATGACCATATCTTTTTGCACCGCCTTGCACATGTCGTAGATGGTCAGCGCGGCAACGGAGGCGGCGGTCAATGCTTCCATCTCAACGCCGGTTTTACCGGTCAGACGGCAAAGTGACTCAATGCGCACCCGGTTATGCTCCGGCTGCGCCTGCAGATTGACTTCCACTTTGCTCAGCATGAGCGGATGACACAGCGGGATCAGCTCCCAGGTACGTTTTGCCGCCTGGATCCCGGCGATACGCGCGGTGGCGAACACATCGCCTTTATGGTGGCTGCGGTCGATAATCATCGCCAGCGTCGCCGCCTGCATTTCGACATAAGCCTCGGCGCGCGCTTCGCGCACCGTTTCCGCTTTGCCGGAGACATCCACCATATGGGCTTCGCCCGCGGCGTTAATATGGGTCAGTTGTGACATAGATTATTTCTTCAGGTGAGGAATGAAGTTACACGGACGGGTGCGAGCATCCAGCTGCGGGGCAATGATGTTGTCCCACGCCGTGCGGCAGGCTTTGGTCGAGCCCGGCATGGCAAAAATCAGCGTGCGGTTGGCAACGCCGGCCACGGCCCGGGACTGCAGCGTCGAGGTGCCGATCTCTTCGAACGACAGCATGCGGAACACTTCGCCAAAGCCTTCGACCTCACGGTCAAACAGCGGCAGCAGCGCTTCCGGCGCCTGGTCACCCTCGGTGAACCCGGTCCCGCCGGTGATCAGCACCACCTGCACGTCATCGCTGGCGATCCACGCCGACACCTGGGCGCGGATGGCGTAGCGGTTTTCTTTCACAATCGCCTTATCGACGACATGGTGTCCCGCCTCCTGCGCCGCCTCGCGCAGCCAGTGGCCGGAGGTATCATCCTCTTCGCCACGGCGGCTGGAAACAGTAAGAATAGCAATACGGGTCGGAATAAACTCAGCGCTAGCCTGGCTCATCTGAATGCTCCTTTCTAAAACGATTAACCGCCAATATAGGACAGGTTCTGCGTAATACCGGTGTTGCCCTGATGCAGGAAATGGGTCTGCTTTTTATGGGTCAAGGCTTCGGCTATCCGCGCTTCCAGCTCGGCCTGTTGCTCGTCCTCAGCCATCAGGTCGCGCAGGTCGACGCCGCCTTCGCCAAACAGACACAGGTGCAGTTTGCCAACGGATGAGACGCGCAGACGGTTGCAGGTGGCGCAGAAATCTTTTTCATACGGCATGATGAGGCCGATTTCACCGGCGTAATCCGGGTGACAAAAGACCTGCGCCGGGCCATCGCTGCGCTGGCGGATCTGGTGGATCCAGCCGCGGCGCAGCAGCTCGTCGCGCAGCACCATGCCGGAAAGATGGTGACGGCGGAACAGATCGCTGCCCTCTCCGGTTTCCATCAGCTCAATAAAACGCAGCTGAATACGACGGGGTTGGATCCACGCGAGAAAGGTATCGAGCTGGTGATGATTAACATCACGCATCAGCACGGTATTGACCTTCACCTTGTCAAAGCCCGCGGCGAAAGCAGCATCAATGCCGTCCATCACCTGGTGGAACTTGTCCTGGCCGGTGATGGCCTGAAATTGACGGGCGTCGAGGCTATCAACGCTGACGTTAATCGCCGTCAGCCCGGCATCGCGCCAGCGTTCGACATCGCGCGCCAGGCGGTAACCGTTGGTGGTAACCGCAATCTGACGGATCGCCGGGTTTTCACGCACCGCGGCAATGATTTCGGTGAAGTCGCGACGCAGAGAGGGTTCCCCACCGGTGAGGCGAACTTTTTCGGTGCCCAGCGCGGAGAAAGCGCGCGTGACGCGGCGCACTTCGTCTACGCTGAGAAAGCCGTTGTTATTGACGGCGCCGGGTTTGTAGCCGTCCGGCAGGCAGTAGGTGCAACGGAAGTTGCACACATCGGTAATCGACAGACGCAGGTAAAAAAACTTACGCGCGAATGCATCGGTAAGCTGTGAGGCCATATACACCTTTCCAAATACGGGAGGCGCGGTCATTTCTTCCCACGCCCTGGCGACACCCGGAGGGGTCGCGGCCAAACCGCCATATCTTTTGACACAGGCGAAGAGGCTAGAGTGTTAACAGGTTATGCCGATAGTAGCGCGTTACGGACGGTTTCGCCATTTGCGATTTCGTTATATAAAATTGTATATATCGCTACCTTCGTGCATTTTCGCTACAGAATAGCCATAAATCATTTTTTTGCCTTGATGTCGGTCAGTTTGTCGGGCTCCTCCCATCGTCTTTTAGGGGTAGATCGGGTAGTGTGTGGCCGTTTATGTGAAATAAGGAATTTCTATGCGCAATCGTACATTCGCTGACCTCGATCGGGTGGTCGCGCTCGGCGGCGGGCATGGTCTGGGCCGGGTGATGTCCTCCCTCTCCTCGCTCGGCTCGCGGCTGACCGGCATTGTCACCACCACCGACAACGGGGGCTCAACCGGGCGGATCCGCCGCTCGGAAGGCGGCATTGCCTGGGGCGATATGCGCAACTGCATCAATCAGTTAATTGCCGAGCCCAGCGTGGCGTCGGCGATGTTTGAGTATCGTTTTAGCGGTAATGGCGAACTTTCCGGGCATAACCTCGGAAATCTGATGTTAAAGGCGCTGGACCACCTGAGCGTGCGGCCTTTAGAAGCTATCAATTTAATCAGAAACCTGCTCAAAGTAGACGCGTTTCTTATCCCGATGTCGGAACAACCGGTGGATTTGATGGCGCTCGATCATGAAGGCCATGAAGTTTACGGCGAAGTGAATATCGATCAGCTCGACAACCTACCGCAGGAGCTGATGCTTACCCCACCGGTACCCGCCACCCGCGAGGCGGTGGAAGCGATCGCCGAAGCCGATCTGATCCTCATCGGCCCGGGCAGCTTTTACACCAGCCTGCTGCCGATCCTGCTGCTCGACGAGATGGCCCAGGCGCTGCGCCGCACCCCGGCGCCGATGGTGTTTATCGATAACCTCGGCAAAGAGCACAGCCCGGCGGCGAGGCTGTCGCTGGCGGAGCGCATTGCGATTATGGAGCGCTACGTGGGTAAGCGGGTGGTGGATGCGGTGATCGCCGGGCCAAAAGCCGATATCCGCGGCATCAACGACCGGCTGGTGATCCAGACGCCGCTGGAGGCCAGTGACGTGCCCTATCGCCATGATCGGGCGCTGCTCCGCGGCGCGCTGGAAAAGGCGATTCAGCTTCCTGGCTGACGCTGCGCGCCGGAGGGCCAACCTTCGGTGCACCTTAAAATCTTAAGGTTGTCTTAAAATAGGGCTGGCACTATACGCTTATCTCTTTCTGTGGGTAGGTATTATGTCGTTATTGCCTCTGCGTCGGCCGCTCTTCAGCCGCACGACTTATTTGATTCTCTTTGCTTGCTATATCGGTATCTTTCTCAACCTGGCTTTTTATCGCCAGGTTTTCCCGTTACTGCCGGTAAACAGCCTGCATAACTGGCTGGTATTCCTCAGTATGCCGATCGTGGCCATTAGCGTGATGAATATCATCACCACCCTCGCCTCGTTCCTGAAGCTCGATCGGGTGGTCATCAGCCTGTTTATTCTGCTCAGCGCGTCGGCGCAGTACTTTATCTGGAACTTCGGGGTAGTGATCGACCGCAGCATGATCACCAATATCCTCGACACCACTCCGGCGGAGAGCTTTGCTCTGCTCTCCGGCGAAATGATCGCCGTACTCGGCCTCTCGGGGGTTTTAGCGGTATTCGTCGCCTGGTGGGTGAAAATCCGTAAGCCCGCCACGCGGTGGCGCGGCGCGGCGATGCGCCTGCTCAATATCGCCGTTTCGGCGCTGCTGATTATTCTGGTGGCCGCGCTGTTCTACAAAGATTACGCCTCGGTGTTCCGTAACAACAAAGAGCTGGTGAAATCCCTGAGTCCCTCCAACAGCATTGTGGCGCTGAACTCGTGGTATGCGCACAACCGCATGGACAATCTGCCGCTGGTGAAGATTGGCGAAGATGCCAGGCAGAAACCGGTGATGCATAGCGGCCCCCGCAAAAACCTGACGATTGTGGTGCTGGGCGAAACCTCGCGCGCCGGGAACTTCTCGCTGGGCGGCTACGATCGGGAGACTAACCCACGCCTGCAACGGGACGACGTGGTGTACTTCCCGAAAACCACCTCCTGCGGCACGGCAACTGCGGTTTCCGTCCCCTGTATGTTCTCCAATATGCCGCGCGCGCATTACGATGAAGAACTGGCGCACCATCAGGAAGGCGTCCTGGATATTCTGCAGCGCGCCGGTGTTCAGGTGCTGTGGAACGACAATGACGGTGGCTGTAAGGGCGCCTGTGACCGCGTACCGCACCAGAACGTCACCGATCTGCACCTCAGCGGTCAGTGCATCGACGGCGAGTGCTACGATGAGGTCCTGTTCCATAATCTGGACAGTTACATCGACAACCTGAAACAGGATGGCATTATCGTACTGCATACTATCGGCAGCCACGGCCCAACCTATTACAACCGCTATCCGGCTGAATTCAAAAAATTCACCCCGACCTGCGATACCAATGAAATCCAAAGTTGTACGCAACAACAGTTGACCAATACCTACGACAACACCATTCTGTATGTCGACTATGTTGTTGATAAAGCGATAAAATTACTGCAATCCAAACAGGATAAATTTACCACTAGCCTGGTTTATTTGTCCGATCACGGCGAATCGCTGGGTGAAGATGGCGTCTATTTGCATGGTCTGCCGTACTCAATTGCGCCGGATACGCAAAAACACGTGCCCATGCTGCTGTGGCTGTCGCCGGATTACCAGCAACGTTACGGTGTCTCCAGCCAGTGTTTGCAACAACAGGCTAAGACGAAGGATTATTCACAAGATAATCTGTTCTCCACCCTGCTCGGCCTGCTCGGCGTCAGCACCCACGAGTACCAGGCAGCAGATGATATTTTAACGCCATGTAGAGAGGCTGGTTGATGAAAATCTTAGTCATTGAAGACGATGCGCTGCTGTTGCAGGGGTTGATTCTGGCGATGCAAAGTGAAGGATACGTATGCGACGGCGTCTCCACAGCGCACGAAGCGGCGCTATCGTTGGCCAGCAATCACTACAGCCTGATCGTACTCGACCTCGGCCTGCCGGATGAAGACGGTCTGCATTTTCTCACCCGTATGCGGCGGGAGAAGATGACCCAGCCGGTGCTGATCCTCACCGCCCGCGATACGCTTGAGGATCGCATTAGCGGTCTCGATACCGGCGCGGATGACTATCTGGTGAAACCCTTTGCCCTGGAAGAGCTGAATGCGCGCATTCGCGCCCTGCTCCGCCGGCATAATAACCAGGGCGATAACGAAATCAGCGTCGGCGATCTGCGCCTCAACGTCACCCGCCGCCTGGTGTGGCTGGGTGAGACGGCGCTGGAATTGACGCCAAAAGAGTATGCCCTGCTGTCGCGGCTGATGATGAAAGCCGGTAGCCCGGTGCATCGTGAAATCCTCTACAACGACATCTACAGCTGGGACAACGAGCCGGCGACCAATACCCTTGAGGTGCATATTCATAACCTGCGCGAAAAGATTGGCAAATCGCGGATCCGCACCGTCAGGGGTTTTGGCTATATGCTGGCTAACCACATCGACACGGAATAGACCATGGCTCTGTTTGCAACCGAAACCTGGACCATGCGCCACCGGCTGCTGCTGACCATTGGCGCCATCCTGGTGGTCTGCCAGCTGATCAGCGTCTTCTGGCTATGGCATGAGAGCAAAGAGCAGATCCAGCTGCTGGTGGCCAGCGCCATCGAAGGCCACAATAACCAGAAACATGTGGAGCATGAGGTACGGGAAGCGGTCGCCAGCCTGCTGGTGCCGAGCCTGTTGATCGTTGGCCTGGCGCTGTATATCAGCATGCTGGCGGTGCGCAAGATCACCCGCCCGCTCTCCCGACTGCAAAGCGAGCTGGAGAGCCGCACGCCGGACAACCTCACCCCCATCGTGCTCAGCGAATCGGTGCCCGAAGTCACGGCGGTGACCACCGCCCTGAATCAGCTGGTTTCCCGTCTCAATCTGACCCTCGACCGTGAGCGGCTGTTTACCGCCGACGTGGCGCATGAGCTACGTACCCCGCTGGCCGGCCTGCGGTTGCACCTCGAACTACTGGCGAAAGTGCACGGCGTGGGCGTCGACCCGCTGATCCAGCGCCTCGACCAGATGACCACCAGCATTTCGCAGCTGCTGCAGCTGGCGCGCGTCGGACAGTCTTTTTCCGCCGGCAGCTATCAGCAGGTGCTGCTGCTGGATGACGTGGTCAAACCGCTGCAGGATGAGCTGGAGACCATGCTGGCGCAGCGTCAGCAGCGGCTGCTGCTGACGGATGTCGAAAGCGAGGCCATCGTCTCTGGCGACGCGACGTTAATCCGTGTGATCCTGCGCAATCTGGTGGAGAATGCTCACCGCTACAGCCCGGAAGGGTCAACTATCCGAGTGTCGGTGAAAGCGGGCCTGATGCCGGTGATGGCGGTGGAAGATGAAGGCCCAGGGATTGATGAGGCGAAAAGCGGCGAACTCAGTAAAGCGTTTGTGCGCATGGACAGTCGCTACGGCGGCATAGGCCTCGGACTGAGCATCGTCACGCGCATTGCTCAGCTGCATGACGCCCAGTTCTTTTTGCATAACCGCCAGCCGGGGCCCGGCGTCCGCGCATGGGTGTTATTCCCGCGGCGCGCGGGTCAGAACGTCAGTACCCACTGATGGAAAAAGGCAACAATAATAACCAGGGCGGTGGCGACCGCCAGATATTCACGGAAGTTGATTTTTTGCATGGGCGCTATCCTCATCATGGGGAGGTTAGTGTCGCCTGGCGAGATTAAGCAAACATTAAGAAGGCCGCAATGCGGCCTTTTTTCTTCTCAAAGGTTTGCTATCTGGCAGCGGGACAATGAGAGAAACGTCCCGCCTTCACTACGCCCCACACGCCCACTCCGGCAGTATGCGCCGGGACTCAGGAGGCGGCGATAAACAGCTCGCGCAGCTGATGCAACTGGTCGCGAATTTGCGCCGCCTCTTCGAACTCGAGGTTCTGGGCGTGCTGCATCATCTGCCCTTCCAGCTCGTGGATCTTCTGCTGCAGCGCTTTTGGCGTCATCTCCACGGCGCTAAGCCCGGCAGGCTCAACGGCCTTCGCTTTACCGCGCCCTTTGGCTTTAGTTTTCGCCAGGCCCTGGCCCAACTGCAGGATATCCACCACTTTCTTGTTGAGGCCCTGCGGTACGATGCCATGCTCTTCGTTATAACGCTGCTGTTTCTCCCGTCGACGCTCGGTCTCGCCAATGGCTTTGGCCATGGAAGGGGTGATCTTATCGCCGTAAAGGATGGCCTTGCCGTTGATGTTTCGCGCCGCGCGGCCGATGGTCTGGATAAGCGAGCGTTCGGAGCGCAGGAAGCCCTCTTTATCGGCATCCAGGATCGCCACCAGCGACACCTCCGGCATATCCAGCCCCTCACGCAGCAGGTTGATCCCTACCAGCACGTCAAACTCGCCAAGGCGCAGGTCGCGGATAATCTCCATGCGCTCGACGGTGTCGATATCCGAGTGCAGATAGCGCACCCGCTCGCCGTGCTCCTCAAGATACTCGGTTAAATCCTCCGCCATCCGCTTAGTGAGGGTGGTCACCAGCACGCGCTCGTTGATGGCCGTGCGCAGGCGGATCTCTGACAACAGATCGTCTACCTGGGTGGCTACCGGCCGCACTTCGATGATCGGGTCAAGCAGACCGGTCGGCCGCACCACCTGATCCACCACTTCGCCGCCGGATTTATCCAGCTCGTAGGCGCCGGGGGTTGCCGAGACGTAGATGGTTTGCGGGGCCAGCGCTTCAAATTCTTCAAACTTCATCGGCCGGTTATCCAGCGCCGACGGCAGGCGGAAACCGTACTCCACCAGCGTCTCTTTGCGCGCCCGGTCGCCCCGGTACATACCGCCGATCTGCGGCACCGTAACGTGGGATTCGTCTATCACCAGCAGACCGTCTGCCGGCAGATAGTCAAACAGAGTGGGCGGCGGCTCGCCGGGCCCGCGACCGGAAAGGAAGCGCGAGTAGTTTTCAATGCCCGAGCAGTAGCCCAGTTCGTTCATCATTTCGAGGTCGAACTGGGTACGCTGGGTTAAGCGCTGCTCTTCCAGAAGCTTGTTGTTGGCCAGCAGAACCTTGCGCCGCTCCGCCAGCTCCAGCTTGATCTCTTCCATCGCCTGGACGATGCGTTCCCGCGGCGTCACGTAGTGGGTCTTGGGATAAATGGTGTAGCGCGGCACCGTCGATTCCACGTGGCCGGTGAGCGGGTCGAACAGCGACAGGCGCTCGACCTCTTCATCAAACAGCTCAATGCGCAGCGCGATATCGTCGGATTCCGCCGGGAAGACGTCGATCACCTCGCCGCGCACGCGAAAGGTGCCGCGCTGGAAGGCCTGATCGTTGCGGGTATACTGCAGTTCGGCCAGACGGCGCAGGATAGCGCGCTGGTCAATCAGCATCCCGACCGTCAGGTGCAGCATCATCTTCAGGTACAGGTCCGGGTCGCCGAGGCCGTAGATAGCCGAGACTGACGCCACCACCACCACGTCGCGCCGCTCGAGCAGCGCTTTGGTCGCCGACAAGCGCATCTGCTCGATATGTTCGTTTACCGAGGCGTCCTTCTCAATGAAGGTATCTGAGCTGGGGACGTAGGCTTCCGGCTGATAGTAATCGTAGTAGGAGACGAAATACTCGACGGCATTCTCCGGGAAAAACTCTTTCATCTCGCCATAGAGCTGGGCCGCCAGGGTTTTGTTTGGCGCCAGCACCATCGTCGGCCGCTGCAGGTCGGCAATCACGTTGGCGATGGTGAAGGTTTTTCCGGAGCCGGTGACCCCCAGCAGCGTTTGATGCGCGAGCCCATCCTCCAGCCCCTCTTCCAGGCGGCGGATGGCTTCCGGTTGGTCTCCGGAGGGGCGAAAGGCGGAATGCAGAACAAACGATTTACTCATTGATCAAAACCTGAAGATGGATTTAGCGGCCGGTGTTTAATTCTACCCTCCGGGCCATTTTTTGCCAACAAATTATACTGGATATTTAAACAGTGCATCACTATGATAGCGTCAGCAAACGGCTTATTTCGCCGCCATGGTGCGCATAAAACGCGCGCCGGGTGGAATAATCCTCCGGCCGGCAGGGTTATCCCCAGAAATTTTTACCTTTTAACATTTGTCAAGCGGACGGGTGAAAGTTTTATGGCAGTAGATGACGCTTTTCTTACACCCATTGATTTTATCTAACAAACTGATATTTAATGAATTTAAAGAAAAGACGCCTTTCGCGCCAATTCAGCCGCAGGCCGCGTACGCTCTAGCTTACCGCAGGTTTTCTAACTCTAATACACAAGGTTATCCACAGGAATAGTGGATAACTGTCTGCAGCCCAAGACCGCCGCCGCCCGGCGCAAATCGACTTTCGCCGTAAACCGTGCGGCGAAAAATTTTTATCGAACTATTTTTGATAACTATCCGTTTAAAGCCGCTCGATTTTTGCTGCTTTTTGCACCACCCTTTAGCGTCGGGCACCGGAAAAGTGCAGCGCCCGCGCTGACTGTGCCCGATGGTGTCGGCGTTTCGCGGTTTTTTCCGAGCGTTCTTTTTCCTGGCAAGAGTTTTGCAGCATCTTTCTGTCGCCCTGACGCCAGGATAAGGAGAAAACGTCCATGTTGAATTTACAGGCAGTAAATCATTTTTACGGTAATCAGCACTCGCTGTGGAATGTCGATCTTGAACTACGCCCCGGAGAGTGCATTGGCGTACTGGGACGCGAGGGAATGGGAAAAACCACCCTGGTCAACTGCATTGCCGGCCATCTGCCGGTGGCCAGCGGTCGGATGACCTGGCATGACATTGGCGCCCCGCCGTGCGATCTCACCCCCCTGTCCGCTCAGTCGCGCAGCGCCATCGGCATCGGCTACGTGCCGCAGGATAAACGCATCTTTTCCCAGCTCAGCGTGGAAGAGAACCTGCATATTGCCCTGGCGGCCGGGAAACCCGGGGCTAACGCCAGCGGCGGCGAAATTTATGACCATTTTCCCGAACTCTATGCGCTACGGCAGCGCAAAGGCGCTTCGCTAAGCGCCGACGATCAGTACCAGCTGGCGCTGGCCAGGGCGCTGATCGTCCAGCCACGACTGCTGATCCTTGACGAACCCTCACGCGGCGCAGGGCCGCGCTGCCTGCAAAAGCTGGCGGAATTGCTGCTGCGGTTAAATCGCGATATCGGTCTGACGGTGCTGCTCGCCGAGCAGCACCTGCCCTTTATCCGCCGGGTGGCGGATCGGTTCTGTGTCCTTCACCGGGGGCGTAATGTCGCCGAGGGCGATATTATGGCGCTGGATGAACCGCTGCTGGCGCAGTGGATGACGCCAGATCCAGCGCGCTGAGATCCAGATACTGGCCGAGATCGTCGCGCTGCGCGATATCGACAAGCCACGGTATTTCACCAAGAAACGGCGCGGCCAACCGGTTTTTCAGCGTCGCCAGATATTCGCCATGGCGCTTGCCCGGCGGCTGCACGTCATTGGCGATCCAGCCCGCCAGCGGCAGCCCCGCCTGGCGCACCGCCTGGGCGGTAAGCATCGCATGGTTGATACAGCCGAGCTTGACCCCCACCACCAGAATCACCGGCAGCTGCTCCTGCTGCGCCCAGTCGGCGAAGGTCAGGGTGTCCGAGAGCGGCGTAAACCAGCCGCCGGCCCCTTCCACCAGTACCCAGTCTGCCAGGCGCTCCAGTTCGCGTAAGCCACTGGAAAGCGCCGCCGCGGCAATCGGTCGCCCTTCATCGGCGCTAATAATATGCGGCGAGGTCGGTTCGGCAAAAGTATAAGGGTTGACCTGTTCATAGCTCAGCGCCACCCGGCTATTACGCTGCAGAGCCAGCGCATCTTCATTGCGTAACCCTTGTGCGGTCAGGTCGCTACCGGAAGCCACCGGTTTATAGCCGGCGGTGTTAAAACCCAACTGGTTCGCCGCCTGCAGCAGTGCGCTGCTGGCGACCGTTTTCCCGACTTCAGTATCGGTTCCGGTGACGAAAAAACGTTTAGTCACGTTCAATGACTCCTGTAAAAAGATAATACGTCAGCGGGCAGATACCCTGCTGTTGCGGCCAGGCCAGCTGCAGTTCGCGCAGTTTGCCGCGGCCAAGCGGGGCGGATGCCCTCCCCTGGTGCAAATGGGTAGCGCCGATGCCCTTCAGGGAGCGCATAGCGCTCAGCGCATCGGCGAACGGCAGGCTAATCTGATGAACGACGCCTTCGGCGCGCAGGCCGCTCAGTGCGGCCCTTACCGCCGGTTCGCTGAGAAAACGGTTGGCATGTGGCCGGTCGTCGATAGCCTGCCACGCTTGATTGAGCTCCGGCAGCGATCCGGCCAGCAGCGTGGTAAACGCCACCCGCCCGCCGGGTCGCACCACCCGGCACAGCTCGCCGATCGCCGCGCGCAGATCGTCGCACCACTGCACCGCCAGGTTGCTCCATGCCAGATCGACGCAGCCATCCGGCAGCGGCAGCGCTTCGATATCGCCCTGCAGATAATGCTGCGCGGCGTCGTGGCGCTGCGCCTGGGCCAGCATGCCGGCGGAGAGATCCAGCGCGGTCACCACGCTGCCCGCCTCACGCCAGTAGCGACTCATGCTGCCGGGGCCGCAGCCGGCATCCAGCACCTGGGCAAAATCGCGGCGCGCCAGCTGGCGCAGCAGCAGATCGGCGCTGCGCCGCTGCAGTTCATCATGTTGCGTATAGCCGCTGGCCGCCCGGCCAAACGCCGCGGCCACCGCCTGCTTATTCACCGTGACCATGCAGCGCCTCCAGTAAACGGTTAATGTCCTCAGCCTGATGAGCGGCGGTCAGGGTCAGACGCAGGCGAGCGCTGCCGACCGGCACCGTCGGTGGTCGGATCGCCGTCGCCCAGCAGCCGGCCTCGCGCAGACGGCAGGCCAGGCTCAGCGCTCGCGCGTTATCGCCGACGATCAGCGGCTGGATCGCGCTGACGGAATCGGTCAGCCCCAGCGACACATCGCCCATCCCTGCACGGAACTGACGGATGCGGGCGGCCAGGGTTTCCCGCCGCTGCTGGCCCTCATCGCTACGAATGACCCGCAGCGCCGCGCTCAGCGCCACCGCCTGGGCGGGCGGCATGGCGGTGCTGTAGATCAGATGACGGGCAAACTGCAGCAGATAATCGGCCATCGATTCGCTGCACAGTACCGCCGCGCCGCTCACCCCAAACGCCTTGCCGAAGGTGACTACCAGCAGCTCCGGGCGAACCGCCTGCGTATGACAGCTTCCGCGCCCTTCATCGCCAATCGCCCCGATTCCGTGAGCATCATCAACCAGTAATAATGCTCCGGCGCTGCGAGCTGCCGCCTGAATGTCAGCCAGCGGCGCGCTGTCGCCGTCCATACTGAAAATGCCTTCAGTCACCACTAACTGCAGACCGTCCAGCGGTTTCGCCAGCAGCTGCGCGAGCTGCTGCGGATCGTTGTGGGCAAAGCGCCGCAGCTGGGCCGGGCTGAGGCTCGCCGCTTCCAGCAGGGAGGCGTGGCTCAGGCGGTCGGCGACAATCCGATCCTCTTTTTCCGCCAGCGCGGCAACCAGTGCCTGATTGGCGGCAAAGCCGGAGATAAACAGTAGCGCGCGCGGGTAACCGAGCCAGTCGGCAAGTTCCTCTTCCAGCGCGCGGTGGGCCTCACTATAGCCGCTCACGTGGCCCGATCCGCCGGAGCCGACGCCATAACGTTCCGCCCCCTGCTGCCAGGCGGCGATAATGCCGGCATGCTGGCTCAGGCCCAGGTAATCATTGCTGGAGAAGTTGAGCCAGCGCTCCCCTTCGCGCTCCAGCCAGCGTCCGGCGCCGTGGCTTACCGGCAGGCGGCGGCGAAACGCATCCGTCTGCTGCCGCTCGTCCAGCGCCCGCTCGATTCGTTGCTGCCAGGTCATAGCGCCGCCGCGTTGTAATATTCCTCAGTGTCGGGGGTGAGTAAGGCCTGCTCCAGGCGCTGCTGCTGCTCATTATCGCCTTCCAGTACCGCCGTCTGCTGCGGGTTGATCCCCAGCTTGCGGAACAACTGCAGGTCTTTGTCCTCTTCCGGGTTCGGCGTGGTGAGCAGCTTGCAGCCGTAGAAAATCGAGTTCGCCCCGGCCATAAAGCACATCGCCTGGGTCTGCTCGTTCATCTGTTCGCGGCCGGCGGAGAGACGCACGTAAGAGGTGGGCATCATGATGCGTGCGATGGCGATGGTGCGGATGAAATCGAAAGCGTCGACATCGTCGTTATCCGCCAGCGGCGTGCCTTTAACTTTCACCAGCATGTTGATCGGCACACTCTCCGGCGGCGTCGGCAGATTAGCCAGCTGCAGCAGCAGCCCGGCGCGATCTTTTACGGTCTCTCCCAGCCCGACGATGCCGCCGGAGCAGACTTTGATCCCGGCATCGCGCACTTTATCCAGCGTATCCAGACGCTCCTGATAGGTACGGGTGGTGATGATGTTGCCGTAAAATTCCGGCGAGGTGTCGAGGTTATGGTTGTAGTAATCAAGCCCCGCGCCGGCCAGGCGCTGCGCCTGGCTGGCGGTCAGGGTACCGAGCGTCATACAGGACTCCAGCCCCAGCGCCTTGACGCCTTTCACCATCTGCTCCAGATAGGGCATATCGCGGTCATTGGGGTTCTTCCACGCCGCGCCCATGCAGAAGCGGGTGGAGCCGGCGTTTTTCGCCTGACGTGCCGACTCCAGCACCTGCTCGACCTCCATCAGGCGCTCGGATTCAAGACCGGTTTTGTAGCGTGCGCTTTGCGGGCAATATTTACAGTCTTCCGGACAAGCGCCGGTTTTAATCGACAGCAACGTACTGACCTGCACCTGACGCGGGTCAAAATGCTGGCGGTGGATTTGCTGCGCTTCGAATAACAGATCGATGAGTGATTTATTAAATAACTCAGTAACTTGCGACATTGTCCAGCGTGCGTGGTGAGCCATTAGCCTCTCCAAAAGGTTTTGTTAATTTGCGGTTCGGTTTATACTCGTAAACCTAAATGTTTTCAAAATGGTTTACAAGTCGCTTATGACACTGGACGATCTCGCCTTCGATCGGCGCCACATCTGGCACCCCTACACCTCTATGACTTCCCCCCTGCCGGTCTACCCGGTGGTTTCCGCCCACGGGTGCGAGCTGTCCCTCGCCGGCGGCGAACAGCTGATTGACGGCATGTCCTCCTGGTGGGCGGCGATCCACGGCTACAATCACCCGCGCCTCAATGCGGCGATGAAAGCGCAGATCGATCAGATGTCGCACGTGATGTTCGGCGGGATCACCCATCCGTCGGCGGTGGCGCTGTGCCGCCAACTGGTGGCGATGACCCCGGAATCGCTGGAGTGCGTTTTCCTCGCCGATTCCGGTTCGGTGGCGGTAGAGGTGGCGATGAAAATGGCGCTGCAGTACTGGCAGGCCAAAGGCCAGCCGCGTCGTCGTTTCCTGACCTTCCGCAACGGCTATCATGGCGACACGTTCGGCGCGATGTCGGTCTGCGATCCGCAGAATTCAATGCACAGCCTGTGGCAGGGCTACCTGCCGGATAACCTGTTTGCTCCCGCGCCGCAAAGCCGCTTCGACGGCGAGTGGGATGAGCTGGATATGGTGCCGTTTGCCCGCCTGATGGCCGCGCATCGCCACGACATCGCCGCGGTGATCCTCGAACCGATCGTCCAGGGCGCCGGCGGAATGCGGATGTACCATCCGGAGTGGCTGAGGCGGGTGCGTAAAATGTGCGACCGGGAAGGGATTTTGCTGATCGCCGATGAGATTGCTACCGGCTTTGGCCGCACCGGCAAACTGTTCGCCTGCGAACACGCTGGTATCGCCGCCGATATTCTGTGTCTGGGTAAAGCGCTGACCGGCGGCACCATGACTCTTTCCGCCGCACTGACCACCCGCGAGATCGCGGAAACCATCAGCAATGGCGAAGCCGGCTGCTTTATGCACGGCCCCACCTTTATGGGCAATCCGCTGGCCTGCGCGGTGGCAAGCGAAAGCCTGCGCCTGCTGGAGAGCGGCGAGTGGCAACAGCAGGTGGCGGCGATTGAAGCCCAACTACAGGCCGAGCTGGCTTCGGCGCGGGGATCTGCGCTGGTCGCCGATGTGCGCGTGCTGGGCGCGATTGGCGTGGTTGAAACCCGGCGTCCGGTAAATATGGCCGCCCTGCAGCGCTTTTTCGTCGAACAAGGGGTGTGGATCCGCCCGTTTGGCCGTCTGATTTATCTGATGCCCCCGTACATCATCACGCCCAAACAGCTGACCCGCCTGACCCGTGCGGTCAACCTGGCCGTGCAGGACGAAACATTTTTTAGCGAATAAACAGCGGATTTGCGCCGCCGGGAAGGCTACACTTCTTTGTTAATCTGCACATTATCAATGAGGATGAAGCATGAAATTGATCAGTCACGATCTCCAGGACGGCGGCAAGCTGCCTAATCGTCACGTCTTCAACGGCATGGGCTATGATGGCGACAATATTTCGCCGCACCTGATGTGGGATGATGTGCCCGCGGGCACCAAAAGCTTTGTCGTCACCTGCTACGACCCGGATGCACCGACCGGCTCCGGCTGGTGGCACTGGGTGGTAGTCAACCTGCCTGCCGATACTCGGGTGCTACCACAGGGTGCCGGCTCCGGTCAGGCGGAGCTACCGGAAGAGGCCGTTCAGACCCGCACCGATTTTGGTAAGGCAGGCTACGGCGGCGCGGCACCGCCGAAGGGCGAAACCCACCGCTACATTTTTACCGTCCACGCCCTGGATATCGATAAGATTGATGTCGATGCCGAGGCCAGCGGCGCGATGGTCGGCTTTAACGTCCATTTCCATTCGCTCGCCAGCGCTTCCATCACCGCCCTGTTCAGTTAATTATCCCCCCGGATAGCGGCTTACGCCTTATCCGGGCAACCCACGGTGCCGGTATATTGTCGGGTGGCGCTACGCTTACCCGACCTACAATATCCTTAGACCTACGCAAGCGCAGCGCCGCCGGGCGATTGCCGCGGGCGCGGAGCCGCTTTTATGCCGGGCGGCGGCTGACGCCTTGCCCGGCCTACGGTCCTACAATACTACGCTCCGTGCCATTTGTAGCCCCGGTAAGCGCAGCGCCACCGGGGAGATTGACCTTACTGTTCCGTGGCCACCTGCAGCGCGGTTTTACGCACGCGCGCGTACCACACCACCGTCAGCAGCCCCAGCCAGACCAGCCCGGCTAACAGCGCCACGCGCGTCTCTTCCACCATTCCCAGCACGGCGATCACCAGCCCCATAAACAGTAGCGTCAACAGCGGGCCAACCGGCCAGAAGGGGATCGGGAATTCGATCTTACTGCGCTCTTCGGCCGACAAACCGCGACGCATCGAGAAATGAGAGAGCAGGATCATCAGCCATACCCAGACGGTAGCGAACGCCGCCAGCGAGGCAATCAGGACAAAGACCTGTTCCGGCATCAGATAGTTAAGCACCACCGCCACCAGCAGCGCCACGCCCATCACCACCACCGTCATCCAGGGTACACCGTTGCTGGCGAGCCGCTGGAAGCACTTCGGCGCCAGCCCCTCTTTCGACATGCCGTACATCATGCGCCCGGCGCCAAAAATATCGCTGTTAATCGCCGAGATACTGGCGCTAATCACGATGATATTCAGCACGGTCGCCGCCGCCGGGATCCCCAGACCATCGAAGATCAGCACAAACGGACTGCCCTGCTCGCCAAAACTATTCCACGGGAAGATCGCCATCAGCACCGCCAGGGTGCAGACGTAAAACAGAATAATACGCAGCGGAATGGTGTTGATGGCCTGCGGGATGACCTTCTTCGGGTTCTGCGCTTCCGCCGCGGTGACGCCGATAATTTCCACCCCGCCGAAGGCGAACATCACAATGCCGAGCGAAGCGATGATCCCCTGCCAGCCATGTGGCGCAAAGCCGCCGTGGCTCCACAAATTTTCCAGCCCGGTAGCCGGGAAACTATGGCCAAAGCCAAAGAAGATGATCCCCGCGCCCGCCGCCATCATGGCGATAATCGCCACCACTTTAATCAGCGACAGCCAGAACTCCATCTCGCCGAACACCCGCACGTTGCACAGGTTCATCGCGCCAATAAAGAAAATGATGCTGAGGATCCAGATCCAGCGCGGCACATCGGGATACCACAACCCCATATAGATACCGAACGCGGTGACGTCGGCCAGCGCCACGATCACCATTTCAAAGGTATAGGTCCAGCCGGTGATAAACCCGGCGAGCGGCCCGAGATACTGGCGCGCATAGCTGCCAAAGGAGCCGGAAACCGGATTGCGCACCGCCATTTCACCCAGCGCGCGCATGACCATAAAGACCGCCGCGCCGCCAATCAGGTAGGCCAGCAGCACCGCCGGGCCCGCCGCCTTAATGGCGGAGGCCGAACCGTAGAACAGCCCGGTGCCGATAGCGGAACCGAGCGCAATAAAACGAATGTGTCGGGCATTCAGCCCGCGCAGCAGATGCGGTTTGTGTTGTTGTTGCATATACAGGTGTCCTGATTTTTTTATATGACGACAAATATGCGATGTAGGTCGGCCGGGGGAATGACTTCCCCCGACGCGGGTACAGAGAACAACGGTGATTAATGCAGTACGGCAGGCAGCAGACGCGTCAGGTGACGTGCAGCCAAAAGTGCAATGGCATTTTCAATATCAGGGGCGAAGAAACGATCCTGCGTATAGTGAGATACGCGTTCGCGCAGCAGATGGCGCGCCTCTTCCAGCAGCGGACTGGTGGTCAGCCCTTCGCGCATATCCAGGCCCTGCACCGCCGCCAGCCACTCAACGGCCAGTACGCCGCGGGTGTTTTCCGCCATCGCCCACAGCCGACGGCCGGCAGCCGGCGCCATCGAGACGTGGTCTTCCTGGTTGGCGGACGTCGGCAGGCTGTCAACGCTATGCGGGTGTGACAGCGCTTTGTTTTCACTGGCCAAAGCCGCCGCTGTGACCTGGGCAATCATAAACCCGGAGTTGACGCCGCCATTTTTCACGAGGAACGGCGGCAGCTGCGACATATGGCTGTCCATCATCAGCGCGATACGACGCTCGGAGAGCGAGCCGATTTCGGCGATCGCCAGCGCGATATTATCCGCCGCCATCGCCACCGGTTCGGCGTGGAAGTTACCGCCGGAGATGACGTCATTTTCGGCGGCAAAGACCAGCGGGTTATCGGAGACCGCATTCGCTTCGGCTAACAGTACTTCCGCCGCCTGGCGGATCTGCGTCAGGCAGGCGCCCATCACTTGCGGCTGGCAGCGCAGTGAGTACGGATCCTGAACCTTGGTGCAATTATGATGCGACCGCGAGATCGCGCTGTCATCGGTCAACAGGTGACGATACAGTGCCGCCGCATCAATCTGCCCGCGCTGGCCGCGCACCTCGTGAATACGCGCGTCGAACGGACGACGCGAACCCAGCGCCGCTTCAGTGGTTAACGCCCCGCAGACGACCGCGGAGGCGAACAGATCTTCGGCTTCGAACAGACCGCGCAGGGCAAAAGCGGTTGAGGCCTGGGTGCCGTTGAGTAGCGCCAGGCCCTCTTTCGCCGCCAGGGTTATCGGCTCCAGCCCCGCCTGACGCAGCGCGTCGGTGGCCGGCAGCCATTCGCTGCCGCGTACCCGCGCTTTGCCTTCGCCCAGCAGGGTCAGCGACATATGCGCCAGCGGCGCGAGGTCGCCGGACGCGCCGACGGAACCTTTCGCCGGGATCCACGGCGTCACGCCGGCATTGACCAGGCCAATCAGCGCCTGGATCACGCTCAGGCGGATCCCGGAGAAACCGCGGGACAGGCTGTTAATCTTCAACACCATAATCAGCCGCGCCAGGTCGTCGTCCAGCGGCTCACCTACGCCCGCCGCATGGGACAGCACCAGCGAACGCTGCAGGTTCTCCAGATCGTCCGTCGAGATACGGGTTTGCGCCAGCAGGCCAAAACCGGTGTTGATACCGTAGGCGGTACGCCCTTCGGCAAGGATGGCGTTGACGCAGGCCACGCTCTCATCAATGGCGGCAAACGCGCTGCTGTCGAGGGTAATGTTCAGCGGGTGGCTGTAAACCTCGCGGAGCTGCGACAGGCTCAGTTTCCCCGGAATGAGCGTTAACGATTTCATTTAGCGTTCCCCTGCGTTGCTGCCACCATCGGAAGATTCAGACCCTGTTCTGCTGCGCATTCAATAGCAATATCGTAACCCGCATCGGCATGACGCATCACGCCGGTCGCCGGGTCGTTGCGCAGGACGCGAGCGATACGCGCCGCCGCTTCATCGGTACCGTCACAGACGATAACCATCCCGGAGTGCTGCGAGAAGCCCATACCTACGCCGCCGCCGTGGTGCAGCGACACCCAGGTCGCGCCGCTGGCGGTGTTAAGCAAGGCGTTCAGCAGCGGCCAGTCGGATACCGCATCTGAGCCGTCGCGCATGGCTTCGGTTTCGCGGTTCGGGCTGGCGACGGAGCCGGAATCAAGGTGATCGCGGCCAATCACGATCGGCGCGGAGACTTCGCCGCTGCGCACCATTTCGTTAAACGCCAGACCGAGCTTCTGACGCCACTCCAGACCTACCCAGCAGATACGCGCCGGCAGTCCCTGGAAGCTGATGCGCTCGCGCGCCATATCCAGCCAGTGGTGCAGATGCTGATCATCTTTAATGATCTCTTTCACTTTCGCGTCGGTTTTGTAGATATCCTGCGGATCGCCGGACAGCGCTACCCAACGGAACGGGCCGATACCCCGGCAGAACAGCGGGCGGATATACGCCGGCACGAAGCCCGGGAAATCGAAGGCATTGCTGACGCCCACTTCCTGCGCCATCTGACGGATGTTGTTGCCGTAGTCGAAGGTCGGCACCCCCATCTCGTGGAAGGCCAGCATCGCCTGCACGTGGTCGGCCATTGAGCGTTTCGCCGCCAGAATGGTGCCCTGCGGATCGGATTCGGCTTTCTGCTGATACTCCTCCCAGCTCCAGCCTTTCGGCAGATAGCCATGCAGCGGATCGTGGGCGCTGGTCTGATCGGTAACCATATCCGGGCGCACGCCGCGTTTCACCAGCTCTGGCACGATATCCGCAGCGTTGCCGCACAGCGCGATGGAGATGGCGCGGCCTTCGGCGGTGTATTTTTTGATGCGCGCCAGGGCGTCATCCAGAGAAGTGGCCTGTTCATCCACGTAGCGGGTACGCAGACGGAAATCGATGCGGCTCTGCTGACATTCGATGTTCAGCGAGCAGGCGCCTGCCAGCGTCGCGGCCAGCGGCTGCGCGCCACCCATGCCGCCCAGACCGGCGGTTAATACCCAACGGCCTTTCAGGCTGCCCTGATAGTGCTGGCGACCGGCTTCGACGAAGGTTTCGTAGGTGCCCTGCACGATGCCCTGGCTACCGATGTAGATCCAGCTGCCGGCGGTCATCTGGCCGTACATCGCCAGCCCTTTGGCATCCAGTTCGTTGAAGTGTTCCCAGGTGGCCCAGTGCGGAACCAGGTTGGAGTTAGCGATCAGCACGCGCGGCGAGTTTTCATGCGTTTTAAAGACGCCGACCGGTTTGCCGGACTGCACCAGCAGAGTCTCGTCGCTTTCCAGGTTTTTCAGCGCCTTCACGATAGCGTCATAGCATTCCCAGTTGCGCGCAGCGCGACCAATACCGCCATAGACCACCAGCTCATGCGGGTTTTCAGCGACATCGGGATCGAGGTTGTTCATTAACATACGCAGCGGCGCTTCGGTCAACCAGCTCCTGGCGGTCAGCGTCGTGCCTCTCGGGGCACGGACGTCCAGCTGGCGATATTTGCTTTGCGACATCGGGGTTTCTCCTGACAATTAACGTTGTGTACGTAGATACATATACTTGTCTATACAACTCTGCGCAAGCCAGGATTTAACAGAAATGATACAATTTTGTTATATTGCGTCAGCAATCACGTTTTGCTGACGCCAGGGAAAATTACGAGCTGAAATGGCCCTGTAGACGGTAGCGCGCGCCGGGAAACAGCAGGCGAGCGTGTGAGACGATATGCGTCTTCGACCAGGTGCGACGACGAATGAGCAGGCAGGGATCGTGCGGCAGAATGCGCAGCAACGCGCACTCCTCTGACGTCGCCTGCACCGCCTCGACAATATGTTCGCCTTCGGTTAATGGCGCGATCAGCGACAGATAATCATGCGGCGTGGTAGTGGTGTAATCCTGTAACAAGTAATCCGGCACCACCGCAGCATTCACGCAGCGATCTTCGATTTGTACCGGAACCTCGTTTTCGAAATGCACCATCCGTGAATGAAAGATACGCGTGCCTTCGGCGACGGTGAGCGCCTCCGCCTGAATGAGATCGGCTTCGGTCTCCTCCAGCAGCAGCACTTCACAGCGGTGCTGATGGCGACGAGAGACAATTTCATCGGCAATGCTGCGCACTTCAAACAGCGCCGACTGCCCTTTCGGCTCGGCGACGAAGGTCCCGACCCCCTGCAGCCTGACCAGCAGGCCTTCATCCGTCAGCTCGCGCAGCGCGCGGTTGATGGTCATCCGGCTGAAGCCGAACTGGGCAACCAGTTCAGCCTCCGAGGGAATTCGGTCGTGCGGACGCCACTCGCCGCGGTAGATTTTTTCGCTAATCGCCTGCTTCACCTTTTCATAGAAAGGCGCGGGCGCGGAACGAGGTTGTTGTGCAAACATGGCCTGGCTTTCCTTATGCATAATAAGCGGAGCGGCGAAACGAAAATAATAGCGCGGATCGCTAGCGCCACCAATGGGCGATTTGCCATGCCAGACGGGCCGCCGCGCGGGCGCCCTGTCCATCGATGTCAAATTGCGGATTAAACTCGACCAAATCCACCGCCTGCAGCTTTCCGCTGCGGCACAACGGCTCAACGATGCGCAGCAGGATTGCCAGCGGCACGCCCAGCGCCGCCGGCGCGGAAACCGCCGGCATTTCGCGCGCCGGCAGCACGTCGAGATCGATGGTCAGATACAGACGATCGTACTGCGCGATATTGCGCTCCAGCTCCGGCAACACGTGAGTGTCGAAGTCCGCCAGCACCGCCAGATCCTCAACGACAGCCACCTGGCGGCGCGCTGCTTCATCCCATAGCGCCTGGGTGTTCGCCGCCCGGCTGACGCCGATGCAGGTATAGTGAAAACCGCGCTGCTGGGCGTCACACTCCAGCGCCAGCTGGCGGAACGGCGTCCCGGAGCTGGCGCATTCGGCAAAGCGTAAATCCAGATGCGCATCGAGATTAATAATGCCCACTTTTTCGCCCGGGAAGGCATCCAGTACCCCAGCGCCGTGGCCGAAGGCCGTCTCGTGGCCGCCGCCCAGGACCAGCGTACGTTTACCGGCACGCTGGCAGGCGGCCACCGCCTCGCGCAGCGCCTGATGCGCGGCTTCTAACTGTTCGCCATCGACGCTAATCGTGCCCATATCCACGCAGCGGTCGTGGCCCTGATGGCTGGCCATATTGGCCAGCGCCCGGCGCAGCGCTTCCGGACCATGCCCGGCGCCGGTACGCCCTTTGTTACGCCGGACGCCTTCGTCACAGGCGAAGCCGAGCAGCGCGATATCACCGGGCATCTCCTGCGGCGCGAAGCGTTCCGCGCGGGCGATAGTCTGGAACAGGCGCAGCGCATTAGGCGCTTCCGCGCTATCATCGCGTCCCTGCCAGAGACTGGCGGGCGTAGCTTGCCACAGCATCATTGCAGTTCTCCTCGTACCACGCGTCCCCAGAGCGGCGCGCGCCCCGGCTCATACACCATCTCGACCGGATGCTCGGCATCCCAGATGGCAAAGTTAGCCACAAAGCCCGCCGCCAGCTGACCGTGGCTGTCCTGCCGCCCCAGCGCCCGCGCGGCATGGCGCGTTACCCCGGCCCAGGCCTCTTCCGGCGTTAAACCAAACTTGACGCAGGCCATGTTCATCGCCAGATGCAGGCTGGCGAAGGGGCTGGTGCCGGGGTTGAAATCGGTCGCCACCGCCATCGGCACCTGGTATTTGCGCAGCAGTTCCACCGGCGGTTTGCGGGTTTCATTAAGGAAGTAGAACGCGCCGGGGAGCAGAGCTGCCACGGTGCCGCTTTCGCGCATCGCCGCCACGCCCTCTTCCGTCAGATACTCGATATGGTCGGCGGACAGTCCGTGATAGCGGCTCACCAGCTGCGCACCGCCCAGCGACGAGAGCTGCTCAACGTGGCCTTTTACCGGAATGCCCAGCGCCTGCGCCGCCTGAAAGACGCGCTCGGTTTGCTGCGGGCTGAAGCCAACGTTTTCACAGAAGACGTCAACGCTTTCAAACAGTCCCTCCTGCCACAGCGTCGGCAGTATGGTCTCGCAGACCAGTGAGATATAGCCATCGGCATCTCCTTGATATTCCGGCGGCGTGGCGTGGGCGGAGAGCAACGTCGCCGACAGTTCCACGCCATTGTCGTCGGCCAGCTGGCGGGCGACCCGCAGCATTTTGCGTTCGTTTTGCAGATCGAGACCGTAGCCGGATTTGATCTCCAGGGTGGTCACCCCTTCACGCAGCAGGCGGGCCAGACGCGGCTGCGCCAGCGCCAGTAGTTCAGCTTCGCTGCTGTCGCGCGTGGCGCGCACGGTGGAATTAATCCCACCGCCGTTAGCGCTGATGGTTTGATAGGAGACGCCGTTCAGCCGCTGCTCCCACTCCTGCGCCCGGCTGCCGCCAAAGATAAGGTGGGTATGGCAGTCGATTAAACCAGGCGTAACCAGCCGGCCTTCGAGATCGATACTGCGCCCGCCGGGAGCGTCAGCGTCGGCGACAATTGCCTCAATGCGGCCATTGCGCACCAGCAGCGCATGGCGCTCCAGCAGACCGTAGGGTTGAGAGTAATCAGGGTTCAGGGTGGCGAGACGCGCGTTTCGCCAGATAACGCGTTCAGAGGTGGCTTGAGTCATAGCGCTTAACTTGTCATGGATTGTATAGACATTTATTTTCATAACGCCGATAAAGTCAACAATAGCACGGGGAAATGTTATTTTTTTGTGACTAAAGACCATCCAGCAGGACTGCACGTTGCGTAAAGACGGTAAGTTTTTCCGCCCATGTCTTCCCGTTTCGTTCAAGTTAGTATAAAACAGCAGGTTTTAAAGGACTTATACCCTGGCGTCTCAGCCGGGGTATTTCACTACGCTTAATTTTGCCCGGAGCAACATGAACACATATTCCGTTTCCCGTCTGGCGCTGGCGCTGGCCTTCGGCGTGACGCTGTCCGCCTGTAGCTCGACGCCTGCCGATCAACAGCCCTCTACGCAGACTGCACCGGGCACCACCGCGCGTCCCATTCTGAACGCCGATGAAGCGAAAAACTTTACCCCGGCGGCCTATTTCCAGTCGCTGACTCCCAATGCCGCGGCCTGGACGCCATCTGCCATCAGCCTGCCGGCACAGCCTGACTTTATCGTTGGCCCGGCGGGAACCCAGGGCGTGACCCATACCACCGTCCAGGCGGCGGTCGATGCGGCGATTGCCCGTCATTCAAATCGCCGTCTGTTTATTGCCATCATGCCTGGCGAGTACCCGGGAACGGTTTACGTACCGGCGGCGCCTGGCGCCCTGACCCTGTATGGTACCGGCGATAAACCGATTGACGTGAAAATCAGCGAAGCCATTGATTCTGAAATGGATCGCAACACCTGGCGCCGTCTGGTCAATCCGGGCGGTAAATATATGCCGGGCAAACCGGCATGGTATATGTTCGATAGCTGCCAGAATAAATCCGCGGCCACCGTCGGCGTGATGTGCTCTGCGGTCTTCTGGTCGCAGAATAACGGCCTGCAGCTGCAGAACCTGACCATCGCCAACAACCTTGGCGACAGCGTCGACGCCGGTACTCACCAGGCCGTCGCCCTGCGCACCGATGGCGATCAGGTGCAGATCAACAAGGTCAATATTCTTGGCCGTCAGAACACCTTCTTTGTGACCAACAGCGGCGTGCAGAACCGTCTGCAGGATAACCGCCAGACCCGCACCCTGGTGACCAACAGCTACATTGAAGGCGATGTGGATATCGTGTCCGGTCGCGGCGCGGTGGTATTTGATAACACCGATTTCCGCGTGGTGAACTCGCGTACCCAGAAAGAAGCCTATGTTTTCGCGCCGGCTACCCTGAAGAGCGTGACCTACGGCTTCCTGGCGACCAACAGCCGCTTTACCGCGTCCGGCGATAACGTCGCGCAGCTGGGCCGCGCGCTGGACGTTGACGGCAACAGCAATGGCCAGGTCGTGATCCGCGACAGCGTCATCAATGAAGGCTTTAACATCGCCCAGCCGTGGGCGGCAGCGGTCGGTTCAAACCGTGCCTTTAGCGGTAACGTTGGCGCAGTAGATGCCAAAGGCAATCTGCAGCGCAACCTCAACGACAATAGCGTCAATCGCATGTGGGAATATAACAACCGCGGCGTGGGAAGCACTGTGGTCGCCGAGCCGAAACAGTAACGCGCAACAAGCGTGAACCATAATAAAAGAGAGGGCGATGCCCTCTCCCAGACTGCTGACAACGTGCAATCTTCAGGAATTGCCCGGCGGCGCTGCGCTTGCGCGGGCCTACAGCTAACTGCATAACGGTTTGATATTGAAGTCTTTCGTAGGCCGGGTAAGGCGAATGCCGCCACCCGGCAGAAATGCGAGCACAATGACGAAACAGGTTTGTCGTCAGCCAGAGAGGGGGCGATGCCCCCTCTTCTCTTTTGCGTGTTCTCTTTTGCGTACTGCACGTCACGCCGTCAGGCGGTTCGCCATTTGCGGGTCAGCGGTTTTTCCAGTTCAACGATCAGGAACATCGCGAAGCCGATGATGAAGGTGATCACCCAGTAGCGGAACGGCAGCCCGGTGGTACCGAACAGCATCTGCATAAACGGCGCATAGATAATCAGCAGCTGCAGCACCAGCAGCACGCCGCTGACAATCCAGATCCCTTTGTTAGCCAGCAGACTTTTCGTCAACGAGAAACCATCCGACACGCGGCAGTTCAGCATATAGAACCATTGGGCGGTGACCAGGGTCTGCAACAGCACGGTACGGATAAACTCCGGCGAATAGCCGCGCGGCTGCAGCCAGGCTTCGAGAATAAATGCGCTGACCGCAATCATCGACCCCACAAACGCCACGCGCCAGATGGCAAAGCCGTCCATGACGTGAATTTTCGGATCACGCGGCGGCCGCCGCATAATATTTTTCTCACCGGCTTCAAACGCCAGACCAAACGACAGCGTGGCGGAAGTGGCCATGTTCATCCACAGGATCAGCACCGGCGTCAGCGGCAGTACGTTGCCCGCCAGCAGCGCGATCACGATCAGTAACCCCTGCGCAAGGTTGGTCGGCATGACGAAGAGAATGGTTTTCTTCAGGTTGTCATACACCCGACGCCCCTCGCGGACCGCGCTGGCGATGGTGGCGAAGTTATCATCGGTCAGCACCATATCGGCGGCTTCCTTGGTCACCTCGGTCCCCTTGATCCCCATCGCCACGCCGACGTCAGCCTGCTTCAGCGCCGGAGCATCGTTCACCCCGTCGCCGGTCATCCCGACAATCTCTTTCTTGCTCTGCAGGGCCTGCACCAGGCGGAACTTATCTTCCGGGCTGGTTCGGGCAAAGATATCATACTGCTGCGCGGCCACGCTCAGCTGCGCGTCGTCCATCACCTCCAGTTCGCGCCCGGTAATGGCATTCCCCGCATTGCCAATCCCCAGCATCTTGCCGATACTCATCGCCGTTTGCGGGTGGTCGCCGGTGATCATCTTCACGCGGATCCCGGCCTGCAGGCAGTCGGCAATCGCCGTGATGGCCTCCGGACGCGGCGGATCCATCATCCCGGCAACCCCTAACAAAATCACCCCCTGCTGCAGATCCTGATGGGTTAGTTCCGTCTGGCCTGCGGAAGCCGGCTTCCAGGCCGCGGCCACCATCCGTAGCCCTTCCCGGGCGTACTCTTCAATTTTGCCTTCCCAGTACGGTAGATCCAGCGGCTGCAATCCGCTGTCGCTCTGTTGATATTGACACAAGCGGAACAGGACATCCGGCGCGCCAGTGACCAGCACCACCTCCTCTTCACCCAGCCGGTAGAGGGTCGACATGTATTTATATTGCGAATCAAAAGGAATTTTACTGCGCAGCTCGCTGGTCAGCGGCGGCAGAGTAACCTTCGCCGCCAGTACCTTCAGCGCCCCCTCGGTCGGGCCACCGGTGATTTTCCACAACCCGCTCTCATCTTTAATAAGCTGACTGTCGTTACACAGATCGATGGTACGCAGATAGCGTTCGAACAGCGTGCCAGGCGCGACCGCGACCGGCGTCGGGTCATCAATGGCGTGGATCTTACCGACCGGCTCATAGCTATCCCCTTCCACCCGATAGACGCTGTCCGCGGTGATCACCGCCTTCACCGTCATTTCGTTCATGGTGAGGGTCCCGGTTTTATCCGAACAGATAACCGTCATCGCGCCGAGGGTTTCCACCGTCGGCAGCTTGCGGATAATCGCTTTCTGGCGCGCCATCGCCTGCACACCGAGCGACAGAATAATCGAGATAATCGCCGGCAAGCCTTCCGGGACTGACGCCACCGCGAGGCTAATCAGCGACAGCATCAGTTCGGAGACCGGCATATCGCGGAACAGCAGGCTAAAGACGAACAGCGCCGCCATCATCACCAGAATGAGGATAAAGATGGCTTTGCCCAGCTTGTCCATTTGCACCAGCAGCGGCGTACGGTGTTTTTCAATGCCCGCCATCATCTGGTTGATGTGACCCAGCTCGGTATCGCCGCCGGTCGCCACCACGATCCCTTTGCCCGCCCCTGAGCTGACGGTGGTACCGGAAAACAACAGGTTGCTGCGATCGCCGAGCGGTAAATCGCCGCTCAGCGGCTCGGTGGTTTTTTCCACCACCGTTGACTCCCCGGTGAGGATGGCCTCTTCCACCCGCAGGTTGTGCGCCTCAATCACCCGTAAATCAGCGGGGATACGGTCGCCGGCGCGGATCACCACGATATCGCCGGGTACCAGCGAGGTGGTGGGGATGGTTTCATGGTTACCCTGGCGGATCACTACCGCTTCGCTGGACAGCATATTGCGGATACTCTGCAGCGATTTCTCCGCATTACTTTCCTGGATGAAGCCAATCAGCGCATTGACGACCGCCACCGCGAGGATCACCGCCATGTCGATCCAATGGCCCATCACCGCCTTCAGCAGCGCCGCCGCCAGCAGCACATAGATCAGTACATCGTTAAAATGCACGATAAAACGCAGCCAGGCTGGCTTACCCGGCTTCTGCGGCAGAGCGTTTTCGCCATACTGCTGCAGGCGTGTGGTCGCTTCTGTCCCGCTAATGCCCTCCGGCGTACTTTGCACGCTGGCGAGCGTCTCCTCGACGGAACGCTGATAGAAGGGCGCCCCCGGTTTATCTGTATTCATACTCTCTCCCTCGATTTCTGAAGCGGAAGTCAGGACGACATCCCGCCGTCATCAGCGCACAACGAAAACCGGTACATGGGCGTAGCGCACGATGTTTGCCGCTTCAGAGCCCAGAAGATGGGTCTGGATCCCCGGATTGCGCGAACCGACAATCACCACGTCCGCTTTCAGCTCATCGGCCAGGTCAATCACTTGATCGCGAATATTGCCACTGCGCACATAAAGATGGCTGGTCTCTTCCGCCAGAGAATTTTTCTTTACCAGATCGCTGAGTTTTTCCTTAGCGGTAGAAATCAAATGCTCTTCCATCTTTCGCGCATCAGAGATAAATCCACGCGTTAATACCGGTGAAAATGCCGGAATAACATGCACAAGATGAATTTGCCCGGCAGAGTGCTGGGCGAGGAATTTCGCATGAGAGAGGGCTTTGTCGGCCAGGCCTGCATCAAACACGTCAACGGGAACAACGATATTTTTATACATGAGATAATCCTTTTATTACCAATACAATGCGTAGTGATGAATAGCCCCATACTTGGGGAGGAAGCAAATCTCAACAACAGAAGCGGCAAGCGGAATCGATGTTATTAAACGTAGCACAGGAAAATTAACATTAGAAAATGAGCCATTAATAGACTGAAAAATATTATAAAAGCCCGCGAAAGCCCGCAGATCTCCTGCCCTTAACCCCTTGACGCCAACAGCGACGCGGTATTCTCTTTTTTAACACTTCATGTTTTCTCCGACTATGCTGATTACAAGCAGGAGTGCCGCACCGAATGTCCGACGGTCACACATTGTGCCGGGCGAAATGACATTCGCGGTTCGGGTGGGAGTTAAGGGAGAAAATCATGTTTGGTTATAGCCTGTTACGTCTGGGATTTTTTGTCGCGCTGGCCATTGTCGCCTGTACACTGGTAGGACTATTCACCTATCTGGTTGTCGCCGCCCTCGCAGAATAAGCGTGCGCCGCGTAATAAAAACGTAAAATAAACCATGAGTCTGAGGGGAATACTGTGAACCGTTATTTTTCTCTCATCCCGGTTGTTATTTTATTAACAACTGCTTGCGATCAGAAAGCGCCGTCCGTCGAGGCAGCCCCCCGGATGGTCAAGGTGGCGCAAGTCACCGCCGTGGGTAATACCCAACAGCGGACATTTCCAGCCCGCATCGAGTCTGGCGACTCCACCGAGCTGTCGTTTAAACGGGGTGGTCAGGTGGAGTCACTGGATATTCGCCAGGGTGCAACCCTAACTCAGGGACAAACGCTGGCGCGTCTGAATGCCCGCGAAGCCCAGCAGCGGGTCAATGAGCGACAAACGGCGGCGACCCTCGCCCAGCGTCAGTTTGATCGTTTCCAGACCCTGGCAGGACGTCAGGCGATTTCCCAGGCGGAGATGGACGTGCAGCGCGCCAATCGCGATGCCGCCAACGCGGCCTTGAAAATTGCCCGTGAAGAGCTGGCGCAAATGAGTCTCACCGCCCCCTTCGGCGGGATTGCCGCCGGCGTGCATATCCGTAATCATCAGGTGGTCGCCGCTGGCCAGCCGGTGATTACCCTGACGCGTACCGACCTGCTCGATGTAGTCTTCAGCATTCCGGAAAATCTGTTCACCTCGCTCGATATCCGCAATACCGCCTACCGCCCCGTCGTCAGGATCAATACTCTGCCGGGCCGCGAGTTTACCGCGGAATACAAAGAGCATACCGGCAGCAGCGACAACAGCACCCTCACCTGGCAGATCATTTTAACCATGCCGCGACCAGATGATTTTCCCACCGTCGGCGGGGTTAGCGGCACCGTGACGGTCAATCTCGGCAATTTGCCGGCCAGCGCCGGACGGGAAACCCTCGTAGTGCCCGTGGAAGCAGTGTTTAACCCCGATAACCGACCGAAGAATGAACCGGTCGTCTGGGTGGTAAAAGGCGAAAACGCCCATCTGTATCTTGAGGAGCGCAGAGTCACGGTCGGGGAAGTGACCTCGCAGGGAGTGATGATCACCGAAGGGCTCCGTGCGGGCGAACAGGTGGTTGCAGCGGGGGTAAGCGAACTCCACGACCGGCAGCCGGTGCGGATCTGGACGCGTGAACGAGGATTATAAATGGACATTTCCCGTCAGTTTATTAACAACCCGACCCGCGTCTGGTTAGCCATTTTGCTGTTGGGGGTGGGTGGCCTGTTCGCCCTGCTCAATATTGGCCGCCTGGAAGATCCCGCCTTCACCATCAAAACGGCGGTGATCGTCACCCACTACCCTGGCGCGTCCGCTCAGCAGGTGGAGGAGGAGGTGACCCTGCCGCTGGAAAACGCGATTCAGCAGCTTCCCTCGCTGGATAACGTCAGCTCCATCTCCTCGAATGGCTTATCGCAAATTACAGTGAATATTGCTTCGCAGTACCATTCCAGCGAACTGCCGCAAATCTGGGATGAGCTGCGTCGCCGCGTCGGTGACGCCAGCCGGCTTTTTCCCCCGGGGGTAGTCCCCTCCTTCGTCAATGATGACTTTGGCGATGTGTTTGGCTTTTTCTTCGCCATTTCGGGCGACAGTTTTACCAATCCTGAGCTGGTGCGCTATGCCGAGCAGTTGCGCCGTGAGCTGGTGCTGGTGCCGGGCGTCGGCAAAGTCGCCATTGGCGGCGCGATTCCACAGCAGATCAATGTTGATATCTCGCTGGCGAAAATGGCGGCGCGCGGTATTACGCTTAACCAGCTTGCCGCTATCCTGACCCGGCTCAACGTGGTATCCAGCGCCGGGGAGATCCGCGCCGGCAGCGAATCGCTCCGCCTTCACCCCACCGGGGAGTTTCAGAATATCGATGAACTGGGGGATCTTCTGGTCAGCCCTCATGGCGCCAGCGCCACCACCCGACTACGGGATATTGCCACGTTGTCGCGCGGGCTGACCGACTCTCCCTCCAGTATCTATCATGCCAACGGCCGCCAGGCGGTGACCATGGGGGTCTCCTTTATCCCTGGCGTTAACGTCATTGACGTGGGGCATGCCCTCGAAGCCCGACTTCAGCAGATGGCCGCCGATAAACCGGCGGGTATCGACATCGCCATTTTTTACGATCAGGCGGCAGAGGTCGCCCACTCGGTCAATGGCTTTATTACCAACTTCCTGATGGCCCTGGCGATCGTCGTCGGCGTGCTGCTGGTGTTCAAGGGGGTGCGCAGCGGGATCATTATTGCTTTGTCGCTGGCGCTCAACGTCCTCGGCACTCTGCTTATCATGTATATCTGGGGGATCGAGTTACAACGGATCTCGCTCGGGGCGCTGATCATCGCCCTGAGTATGCTGGTGGACAATGCCATTGTCATTGTCGAAGGGGTGCTGATCGCCCGCCAGCAAGGCTCTCCGCTGCTGGGCGCAATTAACTATGTGATCCGCCGCTCCGCCCTGCCGCTGCTCGGCGCCACCGTTATTGCCATCCTCGCCTTCGCGCCAATTGGCCTCTCACAAGACTCCACCGGGGAGTATTGCAAATCCCTGTTCCAGGTGCTGCTGATCTCCCTGATGCTCAGCTGGTTTTCCGCCCTGACCATCACGCCGGTACTCATCAAGTGGTGGTTGTTTAAAAACGCCCCGTCGGCCGAGGCGCCGAAGGAAAAAGCCGATCCCTACCGCGGCCGCTTCTATCGTGGCTATCAGCAGACGCTGCGAATACTGCTGCAGCAAAAGACCCTGACGCTGGTGCTGATGGGCGCGCTGTTAGCCGGGGCGATCTGGGGCTTCACCTTCGTCCGGCAGAATTTCTTTCCGTCATCGAATACGCCCATTTTCTTTGTCGACCTGTGGTTGCCCTACGGTACCGATATTAACGCCACCGAGCAGATGACCCGCGATATTGAGCGGTCGATCGCCAGCCAGCCGGGGGTGGCTACCACCGTCTCCACCATTGGCCAGGGCAGTATGCGATTTATTCTCACCTACAGCGGGCAGCGCCAGTACAGCAACTACGCGCAGATTATGGTGCGGATGGACGACCAGCGCAGTATCGCCCCCGTCACCCGCCACGTCGAGGCCTGGATTGCCAGAAACTACCCGCAGGTGAACGCCAGCACCAAACGCATTATGTTCGGCCCGTCCGGCGATAGCGCGATTGAAGTGCGCATTAAGGGCCCTGATCCGGATACTCTGCGCGCGCTGGCCAGTCAGGTGGGCGACATTCTCGCCGCGGATCCGGCGACCGACAGCGTACGTAACGACTGGCAGAACCGCAGCAAGGTGATCCGCCCGCAATACTCTCTGGCGTTGGGACGTGAGCTGGGGGTGGATAAACAGGATATTGATAGCGCGCTGGAGATGAATTTCTCCGGCAGTCGCGCCGGGTTATATCGCGAGGGCGCCGACCTGCTGCCGGTTATCGTCCGTCCGCCGGAAGCGGAGCGACAGGATGCCAATCACCTGAATAACGTGCTGGTCTGGAGCCAGAGCCGGCAGCAGTATATTCCGTTGAGTAACGTCATCCATGGCTTCTCGCTGGAGTGGGAAGATCCATTGATTCTCCGTCGCGATCGCACCCGCGTGCTTACCGTTCAGACCGACCCCAGCCCGCAAAGCGGCCAAACGTCGGGCGATATCCTTGCCAGAGTGAAACCGCGCATTGACGCGCTGACGCTGCCGCATGGCTACCGCATCGAATGGGGCGGCGATGCGGAAAACTCCAGTGAAGCGCAGCAAGGGCTGTTCACGACCCTACCGCTTGGCTATCTGGTGATGTTTATCATTACGGTGCTGATGTTCAGTTCGCTGAAAAACGCTGTTGCCATCTGGCTGACCGTCCCGCTGGCGCTGATCGGCGTCACGCCCGGTTTTTTGCTGACCGGCATCCCTTTCGGCTTTATGGCCTTAATCGGCCTGCTTAGCCTCAGCGGTATGCTGATCCGCAACGGCATTGTGCTGGTGGAAGAGATAGAGCAACAAAAACAGGAGAAAGATCAAAGACAAGCAATCATTGATGCGGCAACCTCTCGTCTGCGGCCGATCCTGCTGACCGCCTTTACTACTGTGCTTGGCCTTGCCCCGCTGCTGCGCGATGTCTTTTTCCAGAGTATGGCGGTGGTGATCATGTTCGGCCTCGCCTTTGCCACCGTACTGACGCTACTGGTTCTGCCGGTAATTTACGCTTGCTTCCACCATAAGGATATGACGCCTCAACGATGAACAGTACCGGTCTCAGCATTATCAAGACATTAGGCTGTATGACAGCGGTGACCTTTTTCACTATCTATAACACCTGGGATCACTATGATTATGACTATCACTGGATCCTCGGGCTGCTGACCTTTATCTCGACCATCGCGACGCCGTTGTTTTTTGTGGTGGCTGGTTATCTTGATGCACAGACGCGTCACGATGCCAACTGGCAAATCGGCAAAATTAAAAGCGTGGTCATCGTCTTTCTGTTCTGGGTAACGGTCTATTATGTCTGGGAGCCTTATCAGCGCGGCTACCTGATCCAGCCCTGGTTTATTTTCGCCCTGATCGTGATCTATACCTTCCATCCCTTTATCGCCTGGCTCAGCCAGCGGCGGGGCCTGTTTTTCACCGTGGTTCTGACGCTGCTGTGCTGCGCTTATGGTTACGACCTGCTCTCGGTGCTCTACCCGGACAAACATCTCTTCAGCCTGCCGCCGCAGTATCGTCTGTGGACATGGCTACTTTTTTATTTAACCGGGCAGTTGTTTAACGATCCGCGAGTCACGGAGTGGATACGCGACCCGCGGGTGATTAAAGCCTCCATTATCGCCCTGCCCTTTGTCTATTTATTTACCTGGTTTTATGAACGCCATTTTTTCTTCGCGCTGTTTAAAGCCGATCGCAATGCGTTCATTCTGACGGGATCGCAAATTTATATTCTGATCGTCCTGCTGGTGATCGCCGCTAACGCCGTGCAGTTTAAAAAGAACCGCGAACTGAAGGAGGCGGTGCTGGCGACGGTTAGCAAAGCGATGACCGGGGTCTATATTCTGCACTACTCCGTTTTCCACCTGCTGGTGATGCTGATCCCTATTCACTCGTTAGCCACCAAGCTGGGCGTGATTGCGCTAACGTTTATCCTGTCGGTGCTCATTTCTCTCGCTGTGCTCTCCAGCACGCTGCTCAAGAAGGTGATAACCCTGTGACAAACGACGCGGCAACTTAGCGGAAACTCCACTGGATGCTAATCACAAACACGCTGGGAATAATGATGCCGCTCTCAAGGGCGAAATAGTCGGTAAAGTTGTACTGAATGGCATGGTAGATATAGGGGGAAAAGCCGATCCCGGTGGCGTCCTTAAAATCTTTGTAGGAGCCATGATCGCCGCAATGCTCAAAGGCGTCGAAGAAGAATTCGCCGGTGTAGCCGTAGACCCCTTTAAAGGTCCATCCACTGCCGTTGTGGTACCAGTCTCTTCTCACCCCCAGCGCCAGGCAACGATCGTCGAAACTATTGTTCATCGTGCCAATCAGCAGACTATATTTCGAATCTTCCGAGAATTTCCGCTCTACCGAGAAAAAGTGGTTTTCAAAATTCTCAGTATATTGTCCGTGGTTATTGGTCAGATGGTAAACATAGGAACCAGTATTTACCGAATAGAGATTAATTTCTTTCGCCTGCGCGAAAGCGGCTAACCCGGCCAGGAGCATCACGCTTTTACCACGCATCATCCCTCCTCAGTCCTCTATGCCTGTCCATGAACAGAATGCTTTTGTCGTATTTACCGGTCGTTATGCTGCTGCGACACCCGACAGGAAAATGGGGGAAGATAACCGTGCCGAAATGAATATGGAGTTCCAGAAAAGCGTAGCACACGCCTAATCCGCCAACAAACCGACCATGGCGATAGCGGAGTGGTTGATATTTCTCTCTTTACTATATTGTGCAAAAAACAGACAAAACCTCACCTGTTTTCCGCTATGCTCAGGGTCCGACGCGGAAGTTAGCCACCTGTCGACGACAGAGTTGCTGTGTACCCCTTCCTGCGTCGGCGCTCTTTCTGCTCAAGTGACGTAAACCGACAGAGCCCGTATTCCGATCGTGTCTGTGTCATTATCCCCTGTCTGATTGCCCTGTATCCGCATCCTGCACAGAACCGCTTTTTTGTACAAGTCAATAAAATTAAAAATACCTTTAAAATCAACAAATAAAATTAAAACGAAAAAATAAACCGTCTCGCTGTACATATCGTTATGAAAAAAGTTGTACATCCTGAGATCACCGACTATAGTTTTTGAGTGTTAACTGCTTGTTGCGCAACAAAGCGGGAACGCTAAACGGTTGCGTGGCGAGTCTGGCGGTGGTTCCTGGTTTTGCATTTCCTGTTAGTGACTTTTCGCGTACCACCGGTACGCTGCGACTTTTATGGTCAGTTTGCTTTATACGTGGGAGAGTTCGAGCTATGCATATTAAAAATACCATTCCAGCAGAGTTTGTCTTCAATTCAGCCCTGATGAAAGATATTGAAAACACGCTCATCAAGCAGCACAGCACGATCAATAATGAGCGGATGATTACGGAAATCCAGCACCGCCTGCAAACGGAAAGTAATGAAATACTTTCCGACCTCTATCTGCAGGCGCTGGATATGCTGTACAGCAAAAAACATCATCATTGAGTAATCCCACCGCGCCGACAGCAGGGACAGCCCTGCTGTGCCGGCACGCCTGGGTTTTCATCTGCTAACTGGGGCTCAAAAAATGTCACACCATAATACTTGCTATCGTTCTGAGCATTACGATCTGTGGTTTGATAATCGTTTTCTTCTCTACGGGATGTCGCTGATCCTGAATACCTTGCCGGCATCTTATTTTCGTAAAAAACATGTTTTTTTTACCAGCGACAATTATTTCGCGGTGCTTGAGCATAACTATAATCGGCGGGATACGTTATTTATTCTGTTAACTGAGGGAAACGATCTTAATTTTCTCAGTGAACTGCCTATGTTGCGCTTACCGGCAAATTCGACGCCGGAAGAATTAAAAATCTTCCTGCATCAGCCCACCCGCTATTACAAAACGCACCCGGCGCCGGGCGCCTCGGTGCAGTTTACCGAACGGGAAAAGAAAGTTATTCAGCTTATCAGCAATGGCGAAGCGGTTGCCAGCATTGGTCGTTCGCTAAATCTGCACATCAAAACCATTTATCAGATCCGGCTGAATCTGATTAAAAAGCTCGGCTGTAGCGGTAGGACCGATTTTTTTAATATCAGTCGTAGTGAAACCTTTAAATCCTGGAGTCAGATTCACCTGTAGTCAGGTGCAATAGCCCCGGCCTGTCCCCCAGACGGGGCTATTGCGTACCGTGAAAATGAATGCTGAAGCCCTGCTCCTGCCAGTGGCTGAGCAGTTCCTCCTGCAGTGGCGTGGCGGCGCGTCCGGTCCAGACAAAGATATGCTGCCCGGGGAAGAGCTCGGGCCGCGGCGACTCCAGCGGTTCAGCGAGAACGTTGACATGCCAACCGCGCTGCGAAAGACGCCATGCCTCCAGCCACAGACGCGTCCGGTCTTCATTGCTCCAGCCCACCAGCAGTGTCTCTTTACCATTTTTTTTACGCGCTTCGGCGAGAAACAGCGCCACGCAGTCAATGAGCAAGCCATCCAGCAGGCTGCTAATCACCAACGAGGTATTCTGATCGAGCTTGAGACGCTGTCGTACCGGCACTAACAGGCTATCGATGAGGGTATCAACGGGGTGTTGATGGCTCAGCGCCATTAATTTGGCGCGGATTCTGGCGGGCTGCATATAACGCAGAATGGACATCATCTCTTCCTGAAGATGCGCGGATTCGTCGCGCGCCGCCGGCAGATTATCCTCCAGCAGCGCTTTGACTTTCCCTACGGATACACCGCGCTCTATCCAGCGCTTGATCTCTTCTATGCGCAGGATATCTTCTTCATCAAACTGTCGATGCCCGCCTTCGCTGCGCTGCGGTTTCAGTAGACCGTAACGCCGCTGCCAGGCGCGCAATGTAACCGGATTGATTCCGCAACGTTCGGCGACTTCACCGATACTGTAAAACGCCATAGCAGCCTCACATCAACCTGATACTTTTTACCTAAACTAACGAATTCAGGCATCCTGTACAACTCTATTTTCTTGTACAGATAAAGATATCAGGTTGTGGCTCACAGCGCGCGGGGAAAAAGATGAAAAAATAGTAAGCTGATTTCGCGGTGGATCATTTCTTCTCCGGCCAGGCAACGGCGGGCAGGCCCCCCAGGCGGGCACCCGCGAATAAATTGCCCTGAAACTGCGAAATCCCGGCTGATTCAAGCCACATCCACTCTTCAGCACGCTCAACGCCGACGGCTGAGACCGCAATCTCCAGAGAAGTACAGCATTTGATAATCGCCTGTACAATCGACTGGCGCGGCCCGTCCTGGTGGATATTGCGGATCAGCTCATGGTCGATTTTAATTCTGTCGGGTTGGTATTGCGCCAGCAGCGACAGCCCGGCAAACCCGGCGCCGAAGTGATCGATGGCAAGATTAATCCCCGCGCCCTTCAGTTTGCGCACCGCATCGGTAAAATCGGCCATCCGCGAAATCACTTCCCGCTCAGTGAACTCGACAATAATCTGCTCCGGGATCAGGTCATTGCGACTAATTTCGTCGAGCAGGAAAGCCACCGCATTCGGCGCTTTGACCAGCGTCATCGGCAGCAAATTAATGCTTAACGCCTTATTACGTAAACCTAATTTACCCGCCAGAGACAGCGCGACGCGCTTACTGTGCAGGTCGGCGAGATAAATATCATCCCCTGCCAGCCCGGCAAAATAGGCGCCAGGAGACTGGCCGTCCGGTGTACGCAGCAGCGCTTCCCACGAGATAATTTCGCAGGCGAAAGGATCGACGATCGGCTGAAAGGCAAAAGACCAGCTTTCCGTATTATCGATAATGGGGGTGTCCGGATAAAAAGTGTCCTTATCGGGAATAAAAACCCAACTGTCCGCCGAAGGGATCTCAAAATAGTTCGCTTTTTCCGTGGATTCGACAAAAGTACGGAAAAATTGCAGCGCCCGGTCGTCATAGGTGAGCTGATATTTTGTCGTGCCCCGGTCCATCACTGTCTGTAGTACTTCCTCACGATCATGTTCCCGTAAATCAAACAGTTCCATACCGACCTTACCAAATCGACGGGACGGTGCATAATCGCAAAACAACTCCACCAGATTATAATGACGAGGATCGAGGACAATTGTTTGATAAATATCCCTTACCTTTTCTTCCGGTCCTTCAATAAGTTGAAAAAAATGCGTCCCGTTAAACAGTAATATACCGGTGACATCCGCCTGCCCATTTCTCTCGTTTGCCCTGGCAACCATGGCCTCGATCGATTTGAATGAGACATTGTCGCAAATATGGCTGCGATAAATGATGGTGGTAAGCATAGTGATTCCAGATGGGAGGGATAAGCATTCACAGTAGCAGTTATCAGGCTAATCGTCTTGCAAAACTACGTTTTATCTTAACAAAAAAGATACACTAAAAATCCACTCTTTGTGCAAGGTTTTTCTTTTTTTCTTTTCTTGTACAACATGCAACGCTACCCCCTACCTTTACAAGCCAGGATCTCCGCAAACAAAAACAAATATTACATTAAAAATCATCATGATATAAACGATCGCTGCAATATTACGCAACTTTCTATGTACAACTTATTAATTATTGTATAAGTTTATTTGCAGTTAACAGATGAATGAAATGAAAGGAGCACATATGCAGCAGAATGGTTACATTCCAGATACAGCGAACGCAATTGCCCAGTATTTCAACAAAGCATCGTTACCTTCCCAGCAGGAAACGCTGGGTCAGATCGTGATGGATATTCTCAACGAAGGGCGCCATCTCAACCGCAAGGCCCTGTGCACCAAACTGTTGAGCCGCCTTGACAGCGCCCGTGCGCCTGAGGAAGAGAGCCACTATCAAACCTTAATTGGTTTGTTGTTTGCCGGTCAGGAATAACGTCATCGATCGTCGCCTGTTGCAACCGCAGTAGCAGATGAGGGGCGATCGCTTCCATAAACCTGCTGCTGACCTGAATGCCCGTTACCAGATTCAGGAAGAGTGTGGCATGCAGAGAGACGGTTATGAATAGCAGTGATACTGAGGAAATAACCGATGAGATCATCGGCGAGGCGGTGCTCGCGCTTCTGAAAACGAATCGCCCGATTACCACCCCGACCCTGCTGGTTCGGCTTCGGTTGATGCAGGCCACAGAGTCAGATCGCCAGCGAAGGAAAATCATCGCTGCCGTTATTGAAGAAATTTGCGCGAAGCTCGCCCTCCAGCGGAAGCACGCGCCTTTGCAGGTTAAGAAAATCAATGGCCGTTGGGAAAGCAGAGGAACGCTGGCGCAGAGCAGCATGGCGCCGGAAGCTAAAAAAATCCACTGATTGTCCCAACCATGGTGAATAAAACAGAGTGAGAATGTGATGAGACAGACTATGCATCAGCAACCCGATATTTACGCAGGACTGCAGGACACCGCGCTCTCAGATTATTTCCGTACCGCCGGTGATAAACTGGTTGATGAGTCCGCCGTGATGTCGCTCGCCATCAACAGTATTCTTCAGTCCGAGGGGCACCTGAACAATAAGGCCATTATATTATGGCTGATTCAGGCGCTGGAAAGCACCGATGATGTGGTGACCGCCGACGTGATCCGTAAAACGCTGGAGATTGTCGTCGGCTACACCATGGACGATATCTAAAGCCGTCACGCTTCAGGCCCGCCAGGGCAACAGCTTCTCTACAGAGCCTGTCCGCTCTGATCAAAAAAACCTCGCTGACGCGAGGTTTTTCTTTTACCGCCTGACCCTTCAGTGGGCGTTGACCACCACCCACATCGGCCCCTGCCCAACCGCATAGCGGCCTTTCTCATGCAGCAGCCCCTGCTCACCCTCAATTTCATACACTGCGATATGGTGCGATTTCTGCCCTGCGGCAATCAGATACTTACCGCTGTGATCGAGGTTAAAGCCGCGTGGCTGAGTTTCCGTCGGCTGATAGCCTTCCACTGCCAGCACGCTGCCATCTTCCGAGACGCTGAACACCGTAATGATGCTGGCGGTACGATCGCAGGCGTACAGATGACGACCGTCAGGGGTGATGTGAATATCCGCCGCCCAGCGCACGCCGGTGAAATCCTGCGGCATCATATCCAGGGTTTGTACACATTCGATGTTGCCATTCGGGTCTTTCAGCTCCCAGACGTCAACGGAGCTGTTGAGTTCATTGACGCAATAACCATACTGCTGGTTCGGATGGAACACCATGTGGCGCGGACCGGCGCCCTCGACGGTGGTCACTTCCGCCGGTTCCTGAGCGGAGAGGAAACCATCCTCGCTAAGGGTAAACAGGCAGATGCGATCCTGCTTCAGCGCCGGCACCCACAGGGTGCGGTTGTCCGGGGAGATATTGGCCGAGTGACACCCTTCCAGGCCTTCCACCACGGTGACGGTTTCGCCCGGCAGGCCGTCCTGCAGCGGCGTCACGCTGACGCAACCCTGATTGTAGGAGGCGCTGAAGACAAAGCGGCCATGATGATCGGTAGAAATGTGGGTCGGGCTGCCCGGCAGCGCCGCTTCCCCCGCAAAGGTCAACGCTCCGTTATCCGGCGTGATGCGATACGCTAACACGCGAAACTCCGGACGAACGCCAACGTACAGATACTCCTTATTGGGACTGACCACCATCGGCTGTACCTGCCCCGGGGCATCAACCACCTGCACCAGCGTCAGTTTGCCGTCCGCTTCAAGACTCCAGACGTGGATTTGTTGGCTTTCCGGGCTGGCGGTATAAACGGTTTGTTTCATGACTACTCCTTCCCTCACTGCACGTGGAATTTTCATTTTCAGGATAACAGCACCCTGAAAATTATAAGACATCCGCCCATGATACTCGCAAAGTCCGCTGAATTTCCGACGGACGGCGGCACAAAGGGCATACAGGCATTCACGGCAGATGTGGAAAAATTGGTCCTGACGCCACGGCGGTGTACCATCATGGCCAGGTCACTTTTCAACATCAACCGGAAATAACACATGACAACACGCGTGATTGCCCTGGATTTAGACGGCACCCTGCTCACCAGCAAAAAAACCATCCTGCCCGCTTCGCTGGAGGCACTGGCCCGTGCCAGAGAGGCGGGCTACCAGGTTATCGTCGTTACCGGACGTCATCACGTCGCTATCCATCCTTTTTATCAGGCACTGGCTCTCGATACACCTGCAATTTGTTGTAATGGCACTTATTTGTATGATTATCACGCAAAAGAGGTTTTGGCAGCCGATCCTATGCCGGTAGCGCAAGCGGTAAGCCTGACGGCCATGCTCGCCGAACAGCAGATCCATGGCCTGGCGTATGTGGATGATGCGATGCTTTATGAACAGCCCACCGGGCATGTGATCCGCACCCGCAACTGGGCGCAGGCGCTGCCGGAGGATCAGCGCCCGGTCTTCCGCCAGGTCGATTCGCTGGCGCAGGCGGTCCGCGAGGTCAACGCGGTATGGAAATTTGCCCTCACCGATGAAGACATTCCCCGCCTGCAGCGCTTTGCCCGCGAGGTCGGCGAGACGCTGGGCCTGGAGTGCGAATGGTCGTGGCACGATCAAGTGGATATCGCGCGCGCCGGCAACAGCAAAGGCAAACGCCTGGCGCAATGGGTGGCCAGCCAGGGGCTGTCGATGCAGGATGTGGTGGCCTTCGGCGATAACTACAACGATCTTAGCATGCTGGAAGCGGCGGGCACTGGGGTGGCGATGGGCAATGCGGTGGACGAGGTGAAAGCTCGCGCCAGGGTGGTCATCGGCGACAATGAGTCCACCAGCATCGCCGAGTTTATCTACCGCCAGCTGCTGTAATCAGGCGGCGATCGACACGCTTTTGATCTGAGCAAACACCTGCTGACCTGGCGCTATCGCCAGGTCGTCCCGCGCCCATGGGCTAATCCTGGCCCATAGCAGACGGCCACTCACTCTGAGCTGCACTTCAATCTGTCCGTTGACCTCCAGACACTGAGCCACCTCGGCGCGCAAGATATTGCGGATGCTGGTCCCGGACGGCTGGGCCAGTGTCAGCGAAACGTCCGACGCCTGAATGCGGATCCGTGCGGTGTCGCCTGCGGGACGTTCGAGCCGGTTGACCCACAGCAGCTGGTCACCCAGCGTCAGAGCCGTCATCGCGTACTGCGGATGCTGCGCGGCGACGGTGGCGCTGAGGATCGTACTCTGCTGTTCCGCCGGCAGCCAGGGGTGCATCACGCTGCTGCTCCAGACCTCCTCCAGCGGACCAAAAGCCTTCACCTTACCGGCCTCCAGCACCAGCACGCGATCGGCCAGATGCTGGATCTCATCCAGCGAGTGGCTGACGTAGAGCATCGGAATATGGATCTCCTGCGCCAGCCGCTGCAGGTAGGGCAACAGTTCGCGTTTGCGCGGAATATCCAGCGAGGCCAGCGGCTCATCCAGCAGCAGTAGCTCCGGTGCGGTCAGCAGGGCGCGGCCGATGGCCACTCGCTGCTTTTCGCCGCCGGATAACCGGCCCGGCAGGCGATCCAGCAAGGGCGCGATCCCCAGCAATTCCACCAGCTTATCGAACTGGCTGACCATGGATTTCGCCATCCCGTAGCGCAGATTACCGCGCACTTTATAGTGGGGAAACAGGCGCGCGTCCTGAAACACATAGCCGATACGGCGCTGCTCCGGCGCCAGACAGATACGCTGGGCGGTGTCGTTCAGCACCCGGCCGTTGAGCACGATGCGCCCCGTCTGCGGCCGGGTCAGGCCGCTAATGGCGTTAATCAACGAGGTTTTGCCAGCGCCGGAGACGCCAAAGATGGCGGTGATCCCGCTGGCGGGCAGGGTTTCACGGATCTGCAGGCAGTGACTGCCGAGGATCTGGGTAAAGTCCAGCTCCAGCATCATTATCCTCCCATGCGCTGGCGGCTCACGCGGGCCAGCCATTCCGAAATCAGCAGCGAAACCAGCGCCAGTCCGATGGCGATGAGGCAGAGGCGAGCCGCCGCCCCCTCCCCGCCCGGGGTCTGGATCAAGGTGTACATCGCCGAAGGCAGGGTGCGCGTTTCGCCGGGAATATTGGAGACGAACGTGATGGTCGCGCCAAACTCCCCTAACGAGCGGGCGAAGGCCAGCACCGTGCCGACAATAATCCCCGGCAGAGTCAGCGGTAGCGTAATAGTCATAAACACTCGCCAGCGGCTGGCCCCGAGGGTTCTCGCCGCTTGCTCCAGTTTGACATCCACCCCTTCCAGCGCCAGGCGAATGGCGCGCACCATCAGCGGGAAAGACATCACCGCCGCCGCCAGCACCGCCCCGCGCCAACTGAAGGCAAAGCTGATGCCGAACCAGTCATACAGCCAACTGCCAATAAACCCGCGCCGCCCCATGGCCACCAGCAGCAGATACCCCACCACCACCGGCGGCAGCACCAGCGGTAAATGGAGAATACTGTCGAGCAGCGCCTTGCCGGGAAAGGTGCGCCGAACCAGCAGCCAGGAAAAAAAGATGCCAAAAGGCAAGCTCAAGGCCACCGCCAGGGAGGAGACTTTCAGGCTCAGCAGCACCGCCTGCCATTCGGGTTCGCTCAGAAACATCAGCGGGTGGTAAATCCGTAACGTTTAAAAATCGCGGACGCTTCCGGCCCTTTCAGGTAGTCATAGAAAGCGCTCACGGCCGCATTGCGATGACCATCGACAATCGCCAGCGGGTACTCGACTTTCTGATGCGAGGCCTCCGGGAAGGTGCCGACCACTTTAACCCCTTTGCTGGCCACGGCATCAGAGCCATAGACAATCCCCAGCGGCGCTTCGTTGCGCTCCACCAGGGCCAGCGCGCCGCGCACGTCTTCCGCCGGGGCAAGTTTCGGCGACAAGGTCTCCCAGGCGCCGAGTTTCTGCAGCGCCTCTTTAGCGTAGATGCCTGCCGGAACGTGCTGCGGATCGCCCACCGCCAGACGGCCTCCTTTCAGCAGGCTGGTCCAGTCGGTTTTCTCATCAATGGTAATCGCCCCCTGCGCGCTGGCTTTCGGCGCGACCACCACCAGGCTGTTGCCAAGCAGGGTGGCACGGGTTGCCGGGTCGATGGCCTTTTTGTCTGCGGCGTAATCCATCCATTTCTGATCGGCGGAGATAAACAGATCGGCTGGTGCGCCCGCTTCAATTTGCCGCGCCAGCGTCGACGACGAGGCAAACGACGACACGACATCGACGTTTTTCTCTTTCTTATACGCCTGGGCAATATCCTGCATCGCGTTGGTTAACGATGCGGCGGCGAAAACGGTCACTTTCCCCTCTGCCGCCTGCGCCTGACCCGCGACGCACAGCGTGAGTGATACCCCGATAACCCCGCGTAACCAAGAACCTGCCATCTGAATCTCCTGTCAATGCGTTATGTATTCGACAATATAACGATATGCAGAGCATTTTTATAGTGACACAGGACAATAAAACGAAGGGAAATGATACAGGAGGGAAATAGCACAGCGCCCGGTTAAACCGGGCGCCGGGAAATCAATGATTTTGCTGGCTGCGATCTTTGTGGCCTACGCCGGAGAAGAGGTTGAACACTTCGCCAAGACCGTAAATCAGTCCCAGGATGACCGCCATCACCACCGGTACCATGATGACCGCAAAAACCAGACTTTTCAAAAGCTCTAACATGGTTCACTCCAGATAGTATGATTTGCTGATTGTAACGGTTTCAGCCGAAAAAACACGCCCCATTTGTGCGGTGGGTAATGACAAAACCGCGCACAGAGGTTTTGCAAGCGGGTGACTATCGGTCACAATACCCTTTTTTGTCAGGAAACGATTATGCAGGCCGAAATTCTTCTTACCCTTAAGCTACAGCAGCGCCTGTTTGCCGATCCCCGGCGGATCGCCCTGCTCAAACAAATTGACCAGACCGGTTCGATAAGCCAGGGGGCCAAGCACGCGGGTATCAGCTACAAAAGCGCGTGGGATGCCATCAACGAGATGAACCAGCTCAGCGAACAACCGCTGGTGGATCGCGCCACCGGCGGTAAAGGCGGCGGCGGCGCAGTGCTGACCCGCTATGGGCAGCGGCTGATCCAACTGTACGATCTGCTGGCGCAGATCCAGCAGAAAGCGTTTGATGTGCTCAGCGATGACGATGCCCTGCCGCTGGACAGCCTGCTGGCGGCCATCTCACGCTTTTCCCTGCAGACCAGCGCCCGCAACCAGTGGTTCGGCACCATTACCGGCCGCGATCGCCAGCAGGTGCAGCAGCACGTCGAGGTACTGCTGGCCGACGGGCAGACGCGCCTGACCGTCGCCATCACCGCACAAAGCGCTGAGAAACTGGGGCTCGATGAGGGCCAGGAGGTGCTGGTCCTGCTGAAGGCGCCCTGGGTCGGCATCACCCTCGACCCCGCCGTGGCCCGCCAGGCCGATAACCAGTTGTCGGGTCGTATCAGCCATATCGAATGCGGGTCCGGGCAGTGCGAAGTACTGATGACGCTGGCCGACGGTCAGACCCTGTGCGCCACTCTGCCACAGGCGCAGACGTCTGGCCTGGCGGAAGGGACGGAGGCGATCGCTTACTTCAATGCCGATCGCATCATTCTCGCGACGTTATGCTGACCCCATTGACATTACGCGCCCGAAGTCGTATCCCTGATGCACATCGCTGCAAAAAATGGGATACATCATGTCATCATTGCAAATTTCGCAAGGCACGTTTCGCCTGAGCGATACAAAAACCTTAAAAATAGACCAGCTGAACCTGAGAGCGGGTCAAAGCTGGGCGTTTGTCGGTAGCAACGGCAGCGGAAAATCCGCCCTCGCGCGGGCTCTGGCTGGCGACCTGACCCTGCTCAGCGGCCAGCACGAAAGCCACTTCTCCCGCGTAACCCGCCTCTCCTTCGAGCAGTTGCAGAAGCTGGTCAGCGACGAGTGGCAGCGCAATAACACCGACCTGCTCAGCCCCGGCGAAGAAGACACCGGCCGCACCACCGCAGAGATTATCCAGGATGAGGTAAAAGATCCTGCCCGCTGCGCGCGCCTGGCCGAACAGTTTGGCATCAGCGCCCTGCTGGACCGCCGGTTTAAGTACCTGTCGACCGGGGAAACGCGTAAGACCCTGCTGTGTCAGGCCCTGATGACCGATCCGCAACTGCTGATCCTCGACGAACCTTTCGACGGCCTCGACGTCAACTCCCGCCAGCAGCTGGCTGCCCTGCTGGCCGACCTGCATCGCGCCGGCATCACCCTGGTGCTGGTCCTCAACCGCTTCGATGAGATCCCGGAGTTTGTACAATTCGCCGGCGTGCTGGCTGACTGCACCCTCAGCGAGACCGGCGAGAAGTCTTCCCTGCTGCAGCAGGCGCTGGTCGCCCAGCTGGCGCACAGTGAAAAACTGGACGGCATCACCCTGCCGGAGCCGGATGTTCCACCAGCCCGTCATGCGCTGGCAGACTCGGCGCCGCGTATCGTGCTCAATGACGGTGTGGTCTCCTACAACGATCGCCCGGTCATCAATCACCTCTCATGGACCGTGAACCCGGGCGAACACTGGCAGATCGTCGGCCCCAACGGCGCCGGTAAATCCACGCTGCTGAGCCTTATCACCGGCGATCATCCGCAGGGTTACAGCAACGATCTGACGCTCTTTGGCCGCCGTCGCGGCAGCGGTGAGACCATCTGGGATATTAAAAAGCATATCGGCTACGTCAGCAGCAGCCTGCATCTGGACTACCGGGTCAGCACCAACGTCCGCAACGTCATCCTGTCGGGCTATTTTGACTCTATCGGCATTTATCAGGCGGTCTCGGACAAGCAACACAAGCTGGTGCAACAGTGGCTGGATATTCTCGGCATTGATAAACGCACTGCCGACGCGCCGTTTCATAGCCTGTCGTGGGGCCAGCAGCGGCTGGCGCTTATCGTTCGCGCGCTGGTGAAGCATCCGACCCTGCTGATCCTCGATGAACCGCTGCAGGGGCTGGATCCCCTCAATCGCCAGCTGGTGCGTCGCTTTGTCGACGTGTTGATTGGCGAAGGGGCCACACAGCTGCTGTTTGTCTCGCACCATGCGGAAGATGCCCCGGACTGTATTACCCATCGCCTGGCGTTCGTTCCCAGTGGAGACGGTTACACTTATCAGCTCGGTCCTGTGGCCTGATGCCCCCTGCCGGGGGTCGAAAGATCCCTGGTATTTTTCAGAAAAATAGCGGCAAAACCACCTAACCATCTGTATTAAAAATAAAAAATTTGAATTTATGTCGTTTCACCATCAAGTGTAAACGATTCCACTAACTTGCCCTGTGTCACACTTTTCACTTCTTTGATATGCTATCTTCCTCATACACGATAAGCCGAATGGAGCGAATCATGAAAGTTCTGGTTACAGGTGGTAGCGGTTACATTGGAAGTCATACCTGCGTTCAACTGCTGCAGCAGGGACATGAGGTGGTGATCCTCGACAATCTCTGCAACAGCAAGCGCAGCGTACTGCCGGTGATTGAGCGTCTCGGCGGCAAAGAAGCCACCTTTATTGAAGGCGATATTCGTAACGAAGCGCTGATGACGGAGATCCTCCACGATCACGCCATTGAGGCGGTGATCCACTTCGCCGGGCTGAAAGCCGTCGGGGAGTCCGTCGCCAAGCCGCTGGAATATTACGACAATAACGTCACCGGCACACTGAAATTAGTTTCTGCCATGCGCGCCGCGGGCGTGAAGAACTTCATCTTTAGCTCCTCCGCCACCGTCTACGGCGATCAGCCGAAAATCCCGTATGTCGAAAGTTTCCCGACCGGCACCCCGCAGAGCCCGTACGGCAAAAGCAAGCTGATGGTGGAGCAGATCCTGACTGACCTGCAAAAAGCCCAGCCAGAGTGGAGCATTGCCCTGCTGCGTTACTTCAACCCGGTTGGCGCCCATCCGTCGGGCGACATGGGGGAAGACCCGCAGGGGATCCCTAACAACCTGATGCCGTACATTGCCCAGGTCGCCGTTGGCCGTCGCGACTCGCTGGCCGTCTTTGGTAACGACTACCCGACTGAAGATGGCACCGGCGTACGCGATTATATCCACGTGATGGACCTCGCCGATGGCCACGTCGCGGCCATGGAAAAACTGGCTGACAAAGCCGGGGTCCATATCTACAACCTTGGCGCCGGCGTCGGCAGCAGCGTGCTCGACGTGGTCAATGCTTTCAGCAAGGCCTGCGGCAAACCGATTAACTACCATTTCGCGCCGCGCCGCGATGGCGACCTCCCGGCCTACTGGGCGGATGCTGCCAAGGCCGACCGCGAGCTGAACTGGCGCGTGACGCGCAACCTGGACGAAATGGCGCAGGACACCTGGCACTGGCAGTCCCGTCATCCGCAGGGTTATCCAGACTAAGGAACCTTCATGAGCGTATTTAACCCCGTTGACCATCCACATCGTCGTTATAACCCGTTAACCGGGCAGTGGATTCTGGTTTCTCCGCATCGCGCCAAGCGCCCCTGGCAGGGGGCGCAGGAAACGCCGGCAAAACAGACCTTGCCAGCCCACGATCCGGACTGTTTCCTGTGCCCAGGTAATACCCGGGTCACCGGCGACACCAACCCGAATTACACCGGTACCTACGTGTTTACCAACGACTTTGCGGCCCTGATGACCGACACTCCGGACGCACCGGAGAGTGACGATCCGCTGATGCGCTGTCAGAGCGCGCGCGGCACCAGTCGGGTGATCTGCTTCTCGCCAGACCACAGCAAAACGCTGCCGGAACTGAGCCTTGAAGCGCTGGAAGGCGTGGTTAAAGCGTGGCAGGAACAGACCGCGGACCTCGGGAAACGCTACCCGTGGGTCCAGGTCTTTGAAAACAAAGGGGCAGCGATGGGCTGCTCCAACCCTCACCCGCATGGTCAGGTGTGGGCCAATAGCTTCCTGCCCAATGAAGCGGAACGGGAAGACCGTCTGCAGAAAGAGTATTACGCCGGACAAGGTCAGCCGATGCTGCTGGACTATGTTCAGCGCGAACTGGCCGACGGCAGCCGCACGGTGGTGGACACCGAGCACTGGCTGGCGGTCGTGCCCTACTGGGCCGCCTGGCCATTCGAAACGCTGCTGTTGCCGAAAGCGCACGTGCAGCGTATTACCGATCTCACCGACGCCCAGCGCAGCGATCTGGCGCTGGCGTTGAAAAAGCTGACCAGCCGTTACGACAACCTGTTCCAGTGCTCATTCCCCTACTCCATGGGCTGGCACGGCGCGCCGTTTAACGACGAAGACCATCACCACTGGCAGCTTCATGCCCACTTTTATCCGCCGCTGCTGCGCTCCGCGACGGTCCGCAAGTTTATGGTTGGCTATGAAATGCTGGCCGAAACCCAGCGCGATCTGACCGCCGAGCAAGCTGCCGAACGACTGCGCGCCGTCAGCGACGTCCATTTTCGTGAATCCGGAGTGTAATGATGAGTCTGAAAGAGAAAACCCAAACCCTGTTTGCTGACGCCTTCGGTTATCCGGCCAGCCATGTCATTCAGGCGCCAGGCCGCGTCAACCTGATCGGCGAGCATACCGATTACAACGACGGTTTTGTGCTGCCCTGCGCCATCGACTACCAGACGGTGATCAGCTGCGCGCCGCGCGACGATCGTACGGTGCGGGTGATTGCCGCCGATTACGACAATCAGACCGATGAGTTCTCTCTCGACGCGCCGATTATCAGCCACGACACCCAGCAGTGGTCGAACTATGTCCGCGGCGTGGTAAAGCATCTGCAGCAGCGGAACAGCCACTTTGGCGGCGCGGATCTGGTGATCAGCGGCAATGTACCGCAGGGCGCGGGATTAAGTTCCTCAGCCTCGCTGGAAGTCGCCGTCGGGACCGTTTTCCAGCAGCTGTATCATCTGCCGCTGGATGGCGCGCAAATTGCGCTGAACGGCCAGGAGGCGGAAAACCAGTTCGTCGGCTGCAACTGCGGCATCATGGATCAGCTGATTTCGGCGCTGGGTAAAAAAGACCACGCGCTGCTGATCGACTGCCGTTCGCTGGGCACCAAAGCCGTCTCGATGCCGAAAGGCGTGGCGGTGGTGATCATCAACAGCAACTTTAAGCGCACCCTCGTCGGCAGCGAGTACAACACCCGTCGTGAACAGTGCGAAACCGGCGCGCGCTTCTTCCAGCAGCCCGCCCTGCGCGATGTTACCCTCGAGCAATTTAACGCCGTCGCCCATGAGCTGGATCCGGTCGTCGCGAAGCGCGTACGCCATGTGCTGACGGAGAATGCCCGCACCGTGGAAGCCGCCAGCGCCCTCGAAAAAGGCGACCTGAAGCGGATGGGTGAGCTGATGGCCGAATCCCATGCCTCGATGCGCGATGATTTCGAGATCACCGTCCCGCAGATCGACACTCTGGTGGAGATCGTTAAGGCCACGATCGGTGATAAAGGCGGCGTACGCATGACCGGCGGCGGCTTTGGCGGCTGCGTGGTAGCGCTGGTCCCGGAAGATCTGGTCGATACCGTTCAGCAGGCCGTTGCTAAAACGTATGAAGCGAAAACCGGTATTAAAGAGACATTCTATGTCTGCAAACCGTCACAGGGGGCAGGCCAATGGTAACGCAAACCACCGCGCTGGCGCCGGACGGCCAGCCCTGGCAGCAGGTGACCCTGCGCAATAAGGCGGGGATGACCGTTACCGTGGCGGATTGGGGCGCGACGCTGCTCAGCGCCGAGGTGCCGCTGGCTGATGGCAGCCTGCGTCATCCGCTGCTGGGCTGTACGAAGCTGGAGGACTATGCCCGCCAGGCCGCGTTTCTTGGCGCCTCGGTAGGCCGCTACGCCAACCGTATCGGCAATAGCCGCTTCCCGCTTGACGGCCAGCTCGTCAACGTCACGCCGTCAAACGACGCGGGCCATCAGCTCCACGGCGGCCCGGAAGGGTTTGATAAGCGCCGCTGGCGCATTGTCCGCGCCGACGAGCAGGAAGTGCTGTTCGCTCTGACCTCGCCCGATGGCGATCAAGGCTTCCCCGGCACTCTGCAGGCCACCGCGCACTATCGTCTGACCGACGATAACCGCATCGCGATTACCTATCGCGCCACCGTGGACCAACCCTGCCCGGTGAACATGACCAATCACGTCTATTTCAACCTCGACGGTGACCAGGGCGACGTGCGCCAGCACCAGTTGCAGATCCTCGCCCAGAGGTATCTGCCGGTGGAAAGCGACGGTATCCCGGGTGGTGAACTCAAAGATGTTGCTAACACCAGCTTTGATTTCCGCCAGCCGAAAACCATCGCCGCCGACTTCCTCGCCGACGCCGATCAGCAAAAGGTGAAGGGATACGATCATGCCTTCCTGCTGGATGCCAAAGGCGACGCCAGCCAGCCTGCGGCGCAGGTCTGGTCGCAGGACGGCAAGCTGCAGATGACGGTCTATACCTCCGCTCCGGCGCTGCAGTTTTACTCCGGCAACTATCTCGGCGGCACCCCGTCGCAGACGACGGAGCCCTACGCCGACTGGCAGGGGCTGGCGCTGGAGAGCGAATTCCTGCCGGATTCGCCGAATCATCCGGAATGGCCGCAGCCGGACTGTGTGTTACGTCCGGGCCAGGAGTACGTCAGCCTGACGGAATATCAGTTTATCGCCTGTTAATCGCCAGCGCCCTCCGCCGGGGGCGCTGTTTTTCGTCCCCGCCCTCCTCTCTGTCGCCTCTTTTTTCAGCAACCTGCTCTATTTTCCGTCACCAAAGGACAAAAAAATAACCTGTGTTTTACAAGCACCTTACACTGAGCCACTATTTTCGCTATGGTTAGGGATAAGCATTGCCGTGAGCCAAATCACGGCAATATAATGAGAATAGTTATCAATCAATAACACATACACCAACATATTCAGCGCACCGTTCGCGGCGCGAGGGATGGCGTGTAGAGAGGAGTAAGAGAATGGCTGTAACTAAGCTGGTACTGGTTCGTCATGGCGAAAGCCAGTGGAACAACGAAAACCGCTTCACCGGTTGGTACGACGTTGATCTGTCCGAGAAAGGCGTTAGCGAAGCGAAAGCGGCAGGTAAACTGCTGAAGGCTGAAGGCTTCAGCTTTGATTTTGCTTATACCTCCGTGCTGAAACGTGCCATCCACACCCTGTGGAACGTGCTGGACGAACTGGATCAGGCCTGGCTGCCGGTTGAGAAATCCTGGAAGCTGAACGAGCGTCATTACGGCGCGCTGCAGGGCCTGAACAAAGCGGAAACCGCTGAGAAATACGGTGACGAGCAGGTTAAACAGTGGCGTCGCGGCTTCGCTGTCACTCCGCCGGAGCTGACCAAAGACGACGAGCGCTACCCGGGCCACGATCCGCGCTATGCAAAACTGACCGACGCCGAACTGCCGACCACTGAAAGCCTGGCGCTGACCATCGACCGCGTCGTGCCTTACTGGAACGAAACCATTCTGCCGCGCCTGAAAAGCGGTGAGCGCGTGATCATCGCCGCTCACGGTAACTCCCTGCGCGCGCTGGTGAAATACCTCGACAACATGGGCGAAGACGAGATCCTCGAACTGAACATCCCGACCGGCGTACCGCTGGTGTATGAGTTCGATGAAAACTTCAAGCCGATCAAACATTACTATCTGGGCAATGCGGAAGAGATCGCGGCGAAAGCGGCTGCCGTCGCCAACCAGGGTAAAGCGAAGTAATTCCTCCCGGTAAAAACAAAAAAGCGTGGAAATCTCCACGCTTTTTTTATTGCCTGCGCCAGCGCAGATTCGCTTAGCCGCGGCGGGTTTTCACCGCTTCCGCCAGCTGACGCAGGATCGTTTCGGTATCCTCCCAGCCGATGCAGGCGTCGGTGACGCTCTTGCCGTAGGTCAGCGGTTCACCGCTCTCGAGGCTCTGGTTGCCTTCCACCAGATGGCTTTCAATCATCACGCCCATGATCGCCCGCTCACCGCCGGCAATCTGCTGGCATACGTCGGCGCCCACTTCCATCTGCTTCTTGAACTGCTTGCTGGAGTTGGCATGGCTGAAGTCGATCATCACCTGAGCCGGCAGGCCCGCTTTCGCCAGGCCGATCTTCACGTCCGCCACGTGCTTCGCGCTGTAGTTCGGCTCTTTGCCGCCGCGCAGAATAATATGGCAGTCGCCGTTACCGCTGGTATTAACGATAGCGGAGTGGCCCCACTTAGTGACCGACAGGAAACAGTGCGGTGCGCCAGCGGCGTTAATCGCGTCGATAGCCACCTTGATGGTGCCATCGGTACCATTCTTAAAGCCCACCGGGCAGGAGAGTCCGGAGGCGAGCTCACGGTGAACCTGGGATTCGGTGGTACGCGCCCCAATGGCGCCCCAGCTCATCAGATCGGCGACATACTGCGGGGTGATCATATCGAGGAATTCCCCCGCCGCCGGCAGGCCGCTGTCGTTAATGTCCAGCAGCAGTTTGCGCGCGATGCGCAACCCGTCGTTGATGCGGAAGCTGTTATCCATATGGGGATCGTTGATAAGCCCTTTCCAGCCGACGGTGGTGCGCGGTTTTTCAAAATAGACCCGCATGACGATCTCGAGCTCGCCCTTCAATGCCTCGCGCAGGGGCAGCAGACGGGAAGCGTACTCTTTCGCCGCTGCCGGATCGTGAATCGAACAGGGCCCAATCACTACCAGCAGACGATCATCGTCGCCCTTGAGGATCTGATGGATCGCTTTGCGAGCATGCGCAACGGTATTTGCAGCATTTTCGGTAGCAGGGAATTTTTCCAGGAGCGCAACGGGAGGTAATAATTCGTTGATCTCTTTAATGCGTAAATCGTCGTTCTGATAATTCATCTTCTTTCCAGCGTTGCCATACTTATTCAATGAAATGCAATCCCTCCAATCTATCTCTTCGCCGAAAAAGTGTAAACGTGATTTTACAGTAGTGATGGAATAATCCTGGAAATAGGCAAAAATACGCCATAAAGTAGCGAAACCAGGCTCATGCACTACAATAATTAACTGTTAAAGCTAATTAAGTCTTACGTTTCAGGATTATATAGTGACACTGCGATCGTCTGCGGAGTCTTTAACCATAGCGAGTCAGATCCCTGGCACACTCACCGCGGGAAGCGCATTTCCCCTTCCCGGTTTAACAGGAGTATCCGATGAATATGAAAAAACTGACGACCCTTTTACTCACCGCCACCTTAGGTCTTGCCAGCGGCGCGGCCCTGGCGGCAGACACCGGCGCCCAGTCCAATAATGGCCAGGCCAACTCTTCCGCGGATGCCGGTCAGGTGGCGCCGGATGCCCGTGAGAACGTGGCGCCAAACAATGTGGACAATAACCAGATTAATTCTGGCTCTGGCGGCACCATGCTCCATCCTGATGGCTCGACGATGAGCCAGGACAATATGTCGAGCGATGAAGTGCATAAAAACTCGATGTGTAAAGACGGCCGCTGTCCGGACACCGGTAAGAAACTGGACAATGGCGGCAGCATGAACCACGACAACAGCAAAACCGACGGTACCACCCAGTAAGTGATACGCTGGGAACAAACGAAGAAAAGGCGAGCCTGGCTCGCCTTTTCTTCGTTTGTTATCGCTCTCTGTTTATGATGTCATAGCGTAATAATGATAACTATCAAGGGACGACACGATGGCCCACCCGCATTCGCACTCCCCTGCCCAGGCTCCGGACAGCGGTAACGCTCGCCGGCTGCGATGGGCGTTTATCGTCACCGCCGGTTTTATGTTGGTTGAAGCCGTCGGCGGCGCAATCTCCGGCTCACTGGCCCTGCTGGCAGATGCCGGCCATATGCTCACCGATTCCGCCGCCCTGCTGTTTGCGCTGCTGGCGGTTCGCTTCGCCAGTCGCCCACCGAATACCCGCCATACCTTTGGCTGGTTGCGTTTGACCACCCTCGCGGCGTTTCTCAATGCCATTGCCCTGGTGGTGATTACCATTTTGATTGTCTGGGAGGCCATTCAGCGCTTCCAGCATCCGCAGCCGGTGGCCGGCGTGACGATGATGGTGATTGCGGTCGCCGGCCTGCTGGCCAACGTGCTGGCCTTCTGGATCCTGCATCGGGGGAGTGAAGAGCAGAATCTCAACGTGCGCGCTGCGGCGCTACACGTGCTGGGCGACCTGCTGGGCTCGGTCGGCGCGATCGTGGCGGCCGTGGTGATCCTCACCACCGGCTGGACGCCTGTCGATCCGATCCTTTCCGTACTGGTTTCCTGCCTGGTATTACGTAGCGCCTGGCGATTACTGAAGGAGAGTCTGAATGAACTGCTGGAAGGCGCGCCGCGTTCGCTGGATGTGGCGGCCCTGCAGCGGGATATCCGTCGCTCTATCCCGGAGGTACGCGATGTTCACCACGTCCACGTCTGGCTGGTGGGGGAAAAACCGGTGATGACGCTCCATGTTCAGGTGGTCCCGCCGCACGATCATGATGCGTTACTCAACCGCATCCTGCATTTCCTGGAACATAAATATGAAATTGAGCATGCCACGGTGCAGATGGAGTACCAGCCCTGCAGCGGCCCGGAGTGCCATCTCAACACGATGCACGCCGGGCACGATCATCACCACCACCATTAGCCAGAAAACGCGTGAGAACCTCGCTCACGCGCGCTGTTTATCCACATCCGGCTGCCGTTCAGCGCAATGAACGTCAGCAAGAGGTATTCCAGCGACATGGCATAGACGCCCTGGCGGGCAAAAATCACCACGCTTATCACGTTGACAATCACCCACAGCAGCCAGTTCTCGACATACTTGCGGGTCATTAAGATCATCGCCACCACCGACAGCACCGTCATGCAGGAGTCCCAGAACGGGAAGGCATCCGGCTGCAGCACCGGCATGGAGACCTGCAGACCCAGCGCTTGCATCAGGCTGACCGCGATCCGCGTCAGGAAAGCAAAGAACGGGTTGATAAACAGGGTCAGCAAGCCGATCGCCACCACGCAGGCCGCCAGCCAGCCCAGCGCTTTGCTGCGCGGCAACCAGCGGATCTGCAGCTCAGCCTCATGGTTGCTGCTTTGTCGCGACCAGGCATACCAGCCGTAAACGTTAGCGGCAAAGAAGAACAACTGCAGCAGCAGGCTGGCATACAGCTGGATCTGAAAGAAGATGATGGCGAACAGCGTGACGTTGACCAGCCCGAAAGCATAGTTACTGATCTTCTCCAGGCTCGCCAGCCAGATGCACAGCAGCCCGGCGATGGTCCCCACGGCCTCTATCCAGGAGAGATCGTACCCCCCGGCGCCGATGGGTATATGTACTAAGATATTCTGCGTGCTAAAAAAATCCATTTCATCCCCTCAGCGTCTTGCGACGCGACAATACGTTATCCCCGTAGTGTAGCCGCAAAATCCAGCATCCGGTTAAGCGGAATCAATGCCCCGGTGCGCAGCGCTTCGTCGACGTGGATTTCGTGTTCAGCACCGCCCTGTTCGAGTCCCTCGGCAATGGCTTTCAGGCCGTTCATCGCCATCCACGGGCAGTGCGCGCAGCTGCGGCAGGTCGCCCCTTCGCCGGCAGTGGGCGCTTCCAGCAGCGTTTTCTCCGGTACCGCCTGCTGCATTTTATAGAAGATACCGCGATCGGTGGCCACGATCAGCTGGCGCTGGGGCAAGCTTTTCGCCGCCGCAATCAGCTGGCTGGTGGATCCCACGGCATCCGCCATCTCGACGATCGCCTGCGGCGATTCAGGATGGACCAGTACAGCAGCTTCAGGATAGAGGGCCTTCATACGCGTCAGTGCCTGGGTTTTAAACTCATCGTGCACGATGCACGCCCCCTGCCAGCACAGCACGTCTGCGCCGGTCTGACGCTGGACATAGCGGCCAAGGTGGCGGTCCGGCGCCCAGAGGATCTTTTGACCCAGGCTGTCCAGATGATCAATGAGTTCCACGGCGATACTGGAGGTAACCACCCAGTCAGCGCGGGCCTTCACCGCGGCGGACGTATTGGCATAAACCACCACGGTGCGATCGGGATGGGCATCGCAGAAGGCGTTGAATTCCTCAATCGGACAGCCCAGATCCAGCGAACACTCCGCGTTCAGGGTCGGCATCAGAATGGTCTTTTCCGGGCTGAGGATTTTGGCGGTTTCCCCCATAAAACGCACCCCGGCGACCAGCAGCGTGGAGGCCGAATGACGGGCGCCAAAACGCGCCATCTCCAGCGAGTCGGCGATACAGCCGCCGGTTTCTTCCGCCAGTTGTTGAATTTCAGGATCGGTGTAGTAATGCGCCACCATCACGGCGTCGCGCTCGCGCAACAGGCGCTTGATTTTTTCGCGATAAAACTGCTTTTCGTCGACGGTCAGCGGTTGTGGTTTCGCTGGAAAAGGATAAATCGCCGTTTCAGGATCAAACATTACGCTCATCATGCAATCTCGTTTTACTGGCTTAACTCTAAGACCGTCACTATGGCCTGTCTGCGCCTTAACACGGTCATGGTGTTTTATATGCTAAACAAGATAGCGGATTACGAGCAAAAAGTCGTGATGAATTTTGTACATCAGCCCGTATGCCGCGGACGATGCTACACATCTGCCCAAACGACCGGTTCGTACCCTGTGTAGCCACGGTAAGCGCAGCGTGACCGTGGAGTCATGCTGAAGTCGAATTTTGGAGTATGGCGGATAGCAAAAAGGCGCCTTTAGGGCGCCTTTTTACATTGGTGGGTCGTGCAGGATTCGAACCTGCGACCAATTGATTAAAAGTCAACTGCTCTACCAACTGAGCTAACGACCC
>NZ_KB976100.1:1270681-1460370 GCF_000398905.1 Klebsiella sp. KTE92 | reverse complement strand
TGGTGGGTCGTGCAGGATTCGAACCTGCGACCAATTGATTAAAAGTCAACTGCTCTACCAACTGAGCTAACGACCCACTCTGGCATCGCTTTGGGCTTGTTTGATATCCCTTGGCAACGGCGGCATATATTACTGATTTCAGAATTCAGCGCAACTAAAATTTCGATAAAGATCACTTAACTGCTGGTGATTCAGGCGACAAGACCAGAAATAACGCGATTTCTGGTCATGCCGTAATCAACCAAGAGCATTAAGACGTTTTTGCGCTTGTTTCGCACCGTCGGTGCCGGGGAATTTACTGATCACCTGCTGGTAAACCGCTTTCGCTTTCGCAGTATCACCTTTGTCCTGCATGATCACGCCGACCTTAAACATGGCGTCAGGCGCTTTTGGCGATTTCGGGTAGTTCTTCACCACCGAGGCGAAGTAAAACGCCGCATCGTCTTTTTTCCCCTTATTGTAGTTCAACTGTCCGAGCCAATAGTTGGCGTTCGGCTGATAAGTTGAATCCGGGTACTTTTTAACGAAGTTCTGAAACGCCACCATTGCGTCATCCTGGCGTGAAGCATCCTTCACCAGGGCAATGGCCGCATTGTAATCGGTGTTCGCATCGCCGGTCATCGCCGGGGCGCCTGACGAGGCCGCTGGCGCTGCGCTGGTGGCAGCCGCGCTCTGATCGCCGGAAGACGATGGAGCCTGCGTACCTGATGCTGCCGCTGCGCCGCCACCGCTGCTCAGACTATCTATCTGCAGCAGAATCTGCTTCTGGCGCTCAACGATCTGATTCAGCTGATATTGGTTCTCCTGGATCTGGCCACGGAGAGAATCAATGTCAGTCTGGTTATCAGAAAGTTGTTGCTGGAGTTGGGTTAAAAGCTGGCTGTGAGCATTGGAAATACGCTCGAGTTGAGTGACGCGGTCTTCGACCGAGCCTGAGCCGACACTACTGATTGGCGCCTGAGCAAAAGCGGCCCAGGGGGCCGCTATGCCAACCAGTAACGACAGACTCAATAAATGATGTCTGAAGTTACTGCTCATGCAATTCTCTTAGTAAACCAGTACGGCGCGACGGTTTTTGGCATATGCCGCTTCGTCATGACCCAGTACTGCTGGTTTTTCTTTACCGTAAGAAACGATGGAGATCTGATCGGCAGAAACACCTTTGCCCTGCAGATACATCTTAACGGCGTTAGCACGACGCTCACCCAGAGCGATGTTGTATTCCGGCGTACCGCGCTCATCCGCGTGACCTTCTACAGTCACTTTGTAGGACGGGTTGCTGCGCAGGAAGTTCGCATGCGCGTCCAGCATGGCAGCGAAGTCAGAACGGATATCGTACTTGTCCAGATCGAAGTAAACGATGTTGTTCTGTTGCAGCTGCTGCATCTGCAGACGAGCTTGCTCTTCAGAAGACATGTTGCCGCCGTTACCGTTAGCGTCCATACCAGTGCCGGCACCCAGCATGCCTTCACCGCTCTGGTCGTTGCTGGCGTTCTTGTTAGAAGAACATGCCGCGATTGCCATAACCGGCAGAGCGATCATCAGCCCTTTCAGCACTTTGTTCAGTTGCATTTCTTTGATTCCTTTAATAATCAATTATTTATTATCACAGATACGGCGACCAGGCAGGCGATTTTACCTGTCCATCAGTTGCCGGAAGACGCGCTTTGAAACGCCCATCTGTAGAAACCAGATTCAGCACGGATCCCATCCCCTGAGAAGAGCTGTAGATTACCATAGTGCCGTTAGGTGCCAGACTTGGCGTTTCGTCTAAAAACGTTGATGACAGAACCTGTACACCACCCGCTTCCAGATCTTGTTTGGCAATGTGCTGCTGACCGCCGGCCGAGCTGACCATTACCATGGTTTTACCATCCGCGCTCACGTCGGCGTCCTGGTTCTGTGAACCTTCCCAGGTGATACGCTGCGGCGTGCCGCCATTGATGTTGACTTTATACACCTGCGGACGACCGGCCTGGTCAGAGGTGAAGGCCAGGTTCTGGCTGTCCGGGAACCAGCTTGGTTCGGTGTTGTTGCTGCGACCGTTAGTCACCTGACGAATCTGACCGGAGCCCAGATCCATCACGTACAGGTTCAGGCTACCGGTTTTCGACAGCGCGAAGGCCAACTTAGAGCCATCCGGAGAGAACGCCGGCGCGCCGTTGTGCTGCGGGAAGGAGGCGATCTGACGCACAGCGCCGTTCGCCAGGGTCTGAACCACCAGCGCAGAACGACCACTTTCAAAGGTCACGTAAGCCAGTTTAGAACCGTCCGGAGACCAGGCCGGGGACATCAGCGGCTGGGAGGAACGGTGAACAAGGAACTGGTTGTAACCATCGTAGTCGGACACGCGCAGTTCATAAGGGAACTGGCCGCCGTTTTTCTGCACCACGTAGGCGATACGGGTACGGAAGGCGCCCTTGATGCCGGTCAGCTTCTCAAATACCGCGTCGCTGGCAGCGTGCGCTGCGTAGCGCAGGTACTGTTTAGTGACTTTAAAAGAGCCTTGCGCCAGCGTTGTACCCGGCGCACCGCCGGTATCCACCAGCTGATATGCTACCTGATAAGAACCATCCGGGTTTGACGTGACCTGACCGACGACCACGGCGTCGATACCCAGCGCAGACCAGGCAGCAGGCTGCACTTCCTGGGCACTGGTCGGCTGCTGCGGCAGACGCGAGCGATCCAGCGGGTTGAATTTACCACTGTTGCGCAGGTCAGCTGCCACGATACCGCCAACATCTTCAGGCGCAGCGCCCTGGCCGGCCCACTGGAACGGTACCACGCCGATAGGGCGTGCCGAGTCCACCCCCTGGGTGATCTCGATACGTACTTCTGCGTGCAGCACCGCCGCCCACAGCATTAAAAAACCAAATGCTACTCGTAATGCCTGCTTCATCATATCTCCCTTATCCGGGCGGAAAGCCCACGATAATTTAGCAGAATGTTAACAAACTCAAATATACAAAACTACCAAAACCCTGTGACTACCATAGATTGTTTTTCCCCGTTTGCACGGGGAAAAATATCACTGAGGTTTGAAGTCCAGTGGCGCATTTTTGAAGACTTCATATACTGCCTGGCTAGGTGGTTTCGGGAACTTAGCCTGCCGGGCTGCGGCAAGAGCGGCCTGGCACAGAGCAGGATCACCACCTTCGGACTGTATATTTAACAACAGGCCGTCAGGAGCAAGTTTGATACGCAAGGTACATGTTTTGCCTGCATAGGACGATGCGTCATAAAACTTACTTTCAATCGCCGACTTTATCTGCCCGGCATAGTTATTGATATCAGCCCCCGAGGCACTGTTTTTAGTATTACCACTCCCGGCAGCAGAGGCATTGTTTCCTTTGGCTCCTCCGCCTGTTTTAGGCGCATTCTTACCCGAACTCAGATCGCCAAGCAGGTTGTCAACGCCGTCCGCTTCTTTCGCGGCAGCCGCTTTCTTCGCTGCCGCCGCTTTTGCTGCTGCCGCTTTGGCCGCTTTATCGGCCGCTGCCTTCTCAGCCGCAGCCGCTTTGGCTGCCGCCGCTTTTTCAGCTGCGGCGGCTTTCTCGGCGGCGGCCTTCTCTGCGGCCGCTTTTTGGGCGGCAGCTTTCTCAGCGGCTTTTTCGGCAGCTTTTTCTGCTGCCGCTTTTTCAGCCGCAGCTTGCTTAGCCGCCTCCTGCTGGGCCTTCTTCTCTGCTTCCTGCTGCGCTTTCTTCGCCGCTGCCGCTTCCGCTTTCTTCTGCGCTTCTGCTGCGGCTTTCGCCGCTTCGGCTTCCGCCTGTTTCTTCGCATCGGCTGCCGCTTTCGCGGCGGCGGCATCGGCCTGTTTCTTCGCGTCGGCGGCGGCTTTAGCCGCTGCCAGCTCAGCCGCTTTTGCCTGGGCATCCGCCTTCGCTTTTGCGTCGGCAGCCGCTTTGGCAGCCGCTTCCTGCGCTTCTTTAGCCTGCGCATCCGCTTTGGCTTTCGCCGCCGCGGCAGCCTTGGCAGCCGCTTCCTCAGCCTGCTTCTGCTGTTCCTTCGCTTCTTTCGCCGCTTCCTGCGCCTGCAGCCGTTCCTGTTCGAGCTGTTTCAGCCGTTCCTGTTCCGCTGCCTGTTTCTCACGTAACTCTTCCGCCTGCTGCTGTGCCTGTTTTTCACGCTGCTCAGCGGCGCGACGTGCGCTGGCCTGCTGCTGTTGCTGACGGTTATAGTTATTTACCACCGCCCCCGGATCGACCATGACGGCATCAATGGACGATCCCCCGCCGCCGCCGGCAGAGGCATCCAGATGCTCGTCAAACGAACTCCAGATCAGCAGCGCGATCAGAATGATGTGCAGCGCGACTGAAATGATGATCGCTCGTTTAAGCTTGTCGTTTTGTTCGGTTGCCTTTGACACTATCGGTTCCCAAAAACTGTTCGCCTGTACCCGCGATGCACGCCGACGGCGAGCGATACCCACCATCGGACGCCACGCGGACGCACATACCTGAAGCGATTAAATAGGTTTGGTCATCAAGCCGACCGATTTAACCCCTGCACTATGCAACAGGTTCAGCGCTTTAATAATTTCATCGTAAGGGACGTCTTTCGCACCGCCGATCAGGAATACCGTTTTCTCATTGGCTTCAAGACGACGCTTCGCTTCGGCAATCACCTGCTCCGGCGGCAGCTGGGACAGCGTCTCCTGCCCCACTTTCACGCTGTACTGCCCTACCCCGGAGACTTCCACAATCACCGGCGGATCGTCATTGCTTTTCACCGCTTGCGATTCCGTGGCGTCCGGCAGATCGACTTCCACGCTCTGCGTAATGATGGGCGCCGTTGCCATAAAGATCAGCAGCAGTACCAGCAGGACATCCAGCAGCGGAACGATGTTGATCTCGGACTTCAGTTCGCGACGTCCGCGTCCACGTGCTCTGGCCATGGCTTACCCCTTATTGCTTTCGCTGGTGGTAAAGGCCTGACGGTGCAGAATAGCGGTGAACTCTTCCATAAAGTTGTCGTAGTTCAGTTCAAGCTTGTTCACGCGCTGGTTCAGGCGGTTGTACGCCATGACCGCCGGGATCGCGGCGAACAGACCGATCGCGGTGGCGATCAGCGCTTCGGCGATACCTGGCGCCACCATCTGCAGGGTGGCCTGCTTCACCGCGCCAAGGGCGATAAAGGCATGCATAATCCCCCAGACAGTACCGAACAGACCGATATACGGGCTGATGGAGCCTACGGTGCCGAGGAACGGGATATGGGTTTCCAGCGTTTCCAGCTCGCGGTTCATCGAAATACGCATCGCGCGCGATGCCCCTTCGACAATCGCTTCCGGCGCATGGCTGTTGGCCCGATGCAGGCGCGCAAATTCTTTGAAACCGCTGTAGAAGATTTGTTCCGAACCGGTCAGGTTATCGCGACGCCCCTGGCTCTCCTGGTACAAACGGGACAGCTCGATCCCGGACCAGAATTTGTCCTCGAACGCTTCAGCTTCACGCGCGGCCGAGTTAAGGATACGCGTTCTCTGAATAATGATAGCCCAGGAAGCGATAGAAAAACCAATCAAAATCAACATGATAAGTTTAACCAGAAGGCTCGCCTTCAGGAACAAATCAAGGATATTCATGTCAGTCACTGCTTAAACTCCGCGACAATAGACTTGGGAAGCGCACGTGGCTTCATTAAGAGTGGATCAACGCACACAATGAGAACCTCAGCTTCGTTTAACACTGTATTCTCGGCGTTGACGATTCGCTGCGTGAAAACCAAAGAGGTGCCGCGCATCGAGGTAATTTCCGTCTGGACTTCGAGCATGTCGTCGAGTCTGGCGGGGGCAAAATACTCCAGCGTCATTTTGCGAACCACGAAGGCAACGCGTTCAGCCAACAGCACCTGTTGACTAAAGTGATGGTGGCGCAGCATCTCTGTGCGTGCTCTTTCATAAAAAGCGACGTAACTGGCGTGGTAAACCACACCACCGGCGTCGGTATCTTCATAGTAGACCCGAACCGGCCATCGAAACAGCGTTGTATTCACTTTACATCCCGGTAATGCAAAAAAAGGTTAGAGCTTTCAAACTTCGCTACTATACGCGCGGGAAAGGTGGTTTGGAATGGGGGAAAGTAAACGGGGCGTAAATTTTTATGGGCTTATGCAAGCCCATACCATTAACAGAGATCTCTTATTCAAAAGAAGAAAAAGAAGAGACCCAAAGCGAGCACGATATCAGCGATAAGCGGACAAAAAATCCCCTGCCAGTGAACGGCACGCGGACGGAAGCCCACGCCGTGAATAACGCCGCTGCAAACCGCCCACATCAGCAAGAAACCATGCCAGATTTCCAGCTCGCTGGTCTTCGCCGCAAAGCGCGACGGATCCCAGAAGATGCAGCCGGCCAGCAGCAGCGCCATCAATAAGGAAAGCGCCCTTAACGGGCGCTTGTCCATTATCGCATACATATACTTTATCATTCACGTCGCCTCTTTGTTGGCTACGTCTGCTTACCCCAGTCACTTACTGGTGTAAGCTCCTGGGGATTCACAGACTTGCCGCCTCGATGCAATCCGAATGATTTCGTATATCGCATCACGATAATACTCATCAGTGTTCTTCTTTACCTGCTTTGGTGGCTTCCACGTGCTCAAGCGCCAGCGCGGTAATCACCCCAAAGGCACAGGCAAGAAGCGTTCCCAAAATCCATGCGAAGTACCACATATATAGCTCCTTACCTTAGTACAGCGAGTGGGTGTTCTTTTCGATGTCTTCGCGCGTAATGCGGCCGAACATCTTCCAGTAACACCAGCTGGTGTAGGCCAGAATGATCGGCACGAAGACAATCGCCACGTAGGTCATCAGGTTCAGCGTCCGCTGACTGGAGGTCGCGTCCCACATCGTCAGGCTGGCGTTCAGCATGGTGCTGGACGGCATGATGAACGGGAACATCGCAATACCGGCGGTCAGAATGATGCAGGCCAGGGTCAGCGAGGAGAACAGGAATGCCCACGCGCCTTTATCCGCTTTAGTCGAGACGACGGTCAGCAGCGGCAGCACCACGCCCAGGGCAGGAACGGCCCACAGCGCTGGCATGTTATTAAAGTTCACCATCCATGCACCGGCCTCACGCACGACTTCTTTAGTCAGCGGGTTAGACGGGCCGCTATGATCCATTACTGATTTCACCACATAGCCGTCGATGCCGTAGTAGACCCACACACCGGCCAGCGCGAAGCAGACCAGCGTCACCAGCGCCGCCACCGTGGAAACGGTGCGGGTACGCAGGTGCAGTTCGCCTACGGTACGCATCTGCAGGTAGGTGGCGCCCTGAGTCAGGATCATCGCCACGCTGACGATACCGGCCAGCAGACCAAACGGGTTCAGCAGCTGGAAGAAGTTTCCGGTATAGAACAGACGCAGGTATTCATCGACGTGGAACGGCACGCCCTGCAACAGGTTGCCGAAGGCCACACCAATCACCAGCGGCGGCACGAAGCTACCGATGAAGATGCCCCAGTCCCACATGTTGCGCCAGCGGGAGTCCTCGATCTTGGAACGGTAGTCAAAACCGACCGGACGGAAGAATAGCGAAGCCAGCACCAGAATCATCGCCACATAGAAGCCAGAGAACGCTGCGGCGTAAACCATCGGCCAGGCCGCGAACAGCGCGCCGCCGGCGGTGATCAGCCACACCTGGTTACCGTCCCAGTGCGGAGCGATGGCGTTGATCATAATCCGACGCTCGGTGTCGTTACGGCCGAGGAAACGGGTGAGCATGCCCACCCCCATGTCGAACCCGTCGGCGACAGCGAAGCCAATCAGCAGAATGCCAATCAGCAGCCACCAGATAAAACGCAATACTTCATAATCGATCATTTGACGACTCCTGTCTTAGCGTGCCGACTGAATAGCCGCAGAGGACTGTTCAAAGTGATAGCGGCCGGTTTTCAGGCTGCTAGGTCCTTTGCGGGCAAACTTGAACATCAGGAACAGTTCAGCCACCAGGAACAGCGTGTACAGACCGCAGATCAGCAACATTGAGAAGATCAGATCGCCTGCGGTCAGCGACGAGTTGGCCACCGCGGTCGGCAGGACCTCACCAATCGCCCACGGCTGACGGCCATACTCGGCAACAAACCAGCCTGACTCCACGGCAATCCACGGCAGCGGCAGGCCAAAGAACGCGGCGCGCAGCAGCCATTTTTTCTCGCCAATGCGGTTACGAATCACGCTCCAGAAGGAGGCGCCGATAATCAACAGCATCAGGATGCCGCACGCCACCATGATACGGAAGGCGAAGTACAGCGGGGCGACGCTTGGAATAGAGTCTTTGGTCGCTTTGGCGATCTGCTCTTCCGTGGCGTCAGCGACGTTCGGGGTATAGCGCTTCAGCAACAGGCCATAGCCGAGGTCTTTCTTCACGCTATTGAACTGGTCACGCACGGCCTGGTCGGTCGAACCGGCGCGCAGCTGCTCCAGTAGCGCGTACGCTTTCATCCCATTACGGATACGCTCTTCGTGCTGAACCATCAGATCTTTCAGGCCGATAACCGGCTTATCCACCGAGCGGGTGGCGATGATGCCCAGCGCGTAAGGGATCTGGATCGCGAAGTGGTTGGTCTGCGCATTCTGATCGGGAATACCAAACAGAGTAAAGGCAGCCGGCGCCGGCTGGGTTTCCCACTCAGCTTCGATAGCCGCCAGTTTGGTTTTCTGCACGTCACCCATTTCGTAACCGGATTCGTCACCCAGCACAATAACGGAGAGGATCGCCGCCATACCGAAGCTGGCTGCGATGGCAAAGGAGCGCTTAGCAAAGGCAAAGTCGCGGCCTTTCAGCATATACCAGGAGCTGATAGCCAGGATGAACATCGCGCCGGTGACATAGCCAGACGCCACGGTGTGAACGAACTTCACCTGGGCGACCGGGTTGAGCACCAGTTCAGAGAAGCTGACCATCTCCATACGCATGGTTTCGAAGTTGAAGTCCGATGCGATAGGGTTCTGCATCCAGCCGTTGGCGACGAGGATCCACAGCGCGGAGAGGTTGGAGCCCAGCGCAACCAGCCAGGTGACCGCCATGTGCTGAACTTTACCCAGACGATCCCAACCGAAGAAGAACAGACCTACAAAGGTGGATTCGAGGAAGAAGGCCATCAGACCTTCAATGGCCAGCGGCGCACCGAAGATATCGCCCACATAGTGTGAGTAATACGACCAGTTAGTCCCGAACTGGAACTCCATGGTCAGACCGGTCGCCACACCCAGCGCGAAGTTGATACCAAACAACTTGCCCCAGAATTTGGTCATATCTTTATAAATCTGTTTGCCGGAAAGGACGTAAACCGTTTCCATGATGGCCAGCAGGAACGCCATACCGAGCGTTAGCGGCACAAAAAGGAAGTGGTACATCGCGGTCAAGGCAAACTGTAAGCGCGACAGTTCGACTATATCTAACATCATGACTCCTTGCTCATCGCATGAAGACTCCGAAAATGAACCGAGAAGCTCTGGCTCATACGCATGCCCCAATACAAAAGTTATTTGTTGGCCCTTCCGCAGCGAGTTTCACCTGAAAGTGAAGCCACGCCACGTCAAGGTTACAAATACGTTAACGAAAACCCAATTGATTCCCCAATATATTACGCCGCAATAACCTTACAATAAATATGTTTTTATTGTTCCAGTTTTACATTTTTCGACGGTGATCAATATATAGCGAAGATAGCCTGTTTAGGCCAATTTGACTTGCGACAATTTAACGTTTTTTGAAGAATTTTTCCAAGCATTAAGCATTGATATAAATCAATTTTTACTCTACGTGTTAATTATGTAGCTCAATAAAGAATATTGGTGAACTTAATGTTAATGTTGTGTTTAAAGTATGGCTTGCTTGGTTACTGAAAAGAGAGATATGAGAATCATAGGTAATATTATTTAACGCCGCGGGGAAAAATGAAAAAAATGCGCCGATCCTAATAATGCTAGACTGCTCACAGTATTTTTCCTGTTTTCTTATGCCCTTCTCTTCTGTTTTTTCACTATCTAAAACCCTTGCCTGTCGCGAATTGCGGAAATATTTCCTTCAGCAACCACGCTGCCGGGATTATATTCATGAAATAATTCATAAAATCAATATGATAGGTAAGGTTTTTCGCGGAGCAGGCATTCCGCCGGTTCAGCGGATGTTCTGGCGAGATGGATAACGCCCATAAAAAAGGCCACCTGACGGTGGCCAACCATGTCGAAATCGGACAGATTTCTGCTTCGGAGAAGCAGAGAGGGTTTACTTGATGATAGCTTTCAGCGCTTCGCCGATATCGGCCAGGCTGCGAACGGTTTTCACACCAGCGGCTTCCAGGGCTGCGAATTTCTCATCAGCAGTACCTTTACCGCCAGCGATGATGGCGCCCGCGTGGCCCATACGCTTGCCTTTCGGCGCGGTCACGCCCGCGATGTAGCCGACAACCGGCTTGGTCACGTGCTCTTTGATGTAGGCTGCCGCTTCTTCTTCCGCGCTGCCGCCGATCTCACCGATCATCACGATCGCTTCGGTCTGCGGATCTTCCTGGAACAGCTTCAGGATATCGATGAAGTTGGAGCCCGGGATCGGGTCGCCGCCGATACCGACACAGGTAGACTGGCCGAAGCCGTAGTCGGTGGTCTGCTTAACCGCTTCATAGGTCAGGGTACCGGAACGGGAAACGATGCCCACTTTACCCGGCTTGTGAATGTGACCCGGCATGATGCCGATTTTGCATTCGCCCGGGGTGATAACGCCTGGGCAGTTCGGGCCAATCATGCGCACGCCCGCTTCGTCCAGCTTCACTTTCACAGTCAGCATATCCAGCGTCGGGATACCTTCGGTGATGGTGATAATCAGCTTAATGCCCGCGTCGATTGCTTCCAGAATGGAGTCTTTGCAGAACGGTGCCGGAACGTAGATAACGGTCGCGGTCGCGCCGGTCGCTTCAACGGCTTCGCGCACGGTGTTGAACACCGGCAGACCCAGATGGGTGGTGCCGCCTTTGCCTGGCGTCACGCCGCCAACCATTTGCGTACCGTAAGCGATCGCTTGTTCAGAGTGGAAGGTCCCCTGGCTACCGGTGAAGCCCTGGCAGATAACCTTGGTATCTTTATTAATTAAAACTGACATTATTTCCCCTCCACTGCGGCAACAACCTGCTGTGCTGCGTCCGTCAGACTTTTCGCTGCAATAATATTCAGGCCGCTGTCAGCCAGTTTTTTCGCGCCCAGTTCGGCGTTGTTACCTTCCAGACGAACCACGACCGGAACGTTAACCCCAACTTCCGCTACCGCACCGATGATGCCGTCAGCGATCAGGTCGCAACGTACGATACCGCCGAAGATGTTAACCAGAACCGCTTTAACGTTGTCGTCAGAGAGGATGATTTTGAACGCTTCGGTCACGCGCTCTTTGGTGGCGCCGCCGCCAACGTCGAGGAAGTTAGCCGGTTCGCCGCCGTGCAGCTTAACGATGTCCATGGTGCCCATCGCCAGGCCTGCGCCGTTAACCATGCAACCGATGTTGCCGTCGAGCGCAACGTAGTTCAGTTCCCACTGCGCCGCCTGCGCTTCGCGCGGATCTTCCTGAGACTGGTCGCGCATTTCGCGCAGATCCGGCTGACGGAACAGCGCGTTGCCGTCAGCGCCCAGTTTGCCGTCGAGGCAGATCAGGTCGCCCTGCTTAGTGATCACCAACGGGTTGATTTCGATCAGCGCCAGGTCGCGCTCAAGGAAAATGGTCGCCAGACCCATGAAAATCTTGGTGAACTGCTGAACCTGCTTACCTTCCAGACCCAGTTTGAACGCCAGTTCACGCCCCTGATAAGGCATCGGGCCCGCCAGCGGATCGATGGCGATCTTGTGGATCAGGTGTGGGGTTTCTTCCGCGACTTTTTCGATTTCCACGCCGCCTTCAGTCGACGCCATGAACACCACGCGACGGGAGCTACGATCAACGACCGCGCCCAGATACAGCTCTTTATCGATATCGGTCGCCGCTTCCACCAGAATCTGGTTGACCGGCTGGCCGTTAGCATCGGTTTGGTAGGTCACCAGGCGTTTGCCCAGCCAATGCTCAGCAAAAGCGCGGATCTCTTCTTTGCTCTTAACTACTTTCACACCGCCCGCTTTACCGCGGCCACCAGCGTGAACCTGACATTTCACTACCCACGGACCCGCGCCGATTTTTGAAGCGGCTTCTTCTGCTTCACGCGGAGTAGTACAGGCATAACCCACCGGCGCCGGTAAGCCATAGCGGGCAAAAAGTTGTTTTGCCTGATATTCATGTAAGTTCATGTGTTCAGTCCATCCTTCAGGGTGTAATTATCTTTAAACCTGTAGGCCTGATAAGACGCGCTAGCGTCGCCATCAGGCATCTCATCAACGCCGGATGGCGGCAAAAATGCCTTATCCGGCCTACGGTAAGTCATACTCTTACTGACTACACGTCCAGCAGCAGACGAGTCGGATCTTCCAGCAGCTCTTTAATCGCCACCAGGAAGCCAACCGATTCACGCCCATCGATCAGACGGTGGTCATAGGAGAGCGCCAGGTACATCATCGGCAGGATCTCTACCTTGCCATTCACCGCCATCGGACGGTCTTTAATGGCATGCATACCCAGGATGGCGCTCTGCGGTGGGTTGATGATCGGCGTGGACATCAGGGAACCGAAGACGCCGCCGTTGGTAATGGTGAAGTTACCGCCGGTCAGGTCATCTACAGTCAGCTTGCCGTCACGGCCTTTCACCGCCAGCTCTTTGATATTCTTTTCGATGTCCGCCATGCCCAGCAGGTCAACGTCACGCAGAACCGGGGTTACCAGGCCGCGCGGAGTGGACACTGCCATGCTGACGTCAAAGTAGTTGTGGTAAACCACGTCGTCGCCATCGATGGAAGCGTTCACTTCCGGGTAGCGTTTCAGCGCTTCAACCACCGCTTTCACATAGAAGGACATGAAGCCCAGACGGATACCGTGACGTTTTTCGAAGGCATCGCCGTACTGCTTACGCAGATCCATAATCGGCTTCATGTTGACTTCGTTAAAGGTCGTCAGCATGGCGGTGGAATTTTTCGCTTCCAGCAGACGCTCGGCCACGCGTTTACGCAGACGGGTCATCGGGACGCGTTTTTCTGAACGGTGACCCAGCTGCGGCGCTGGTGTCGCTGCCGCAGTAGCCGCTGGCGCTTTGGCTTCAGCCGCCGCCGGGGCTTTCGCCAGATGTTTCTCGACGTCTTCACGAGTCAGACGGCCACCCACGCCGGTACCTTTGATGGCAGCGGCGTCGAGGTTGTGCTCCGCCAGCAGACGACGGATCGCCGGGCTGAGCGCATCGTTGTTCTGCTCTTCCAAAGAAGCCTGCTGGCGCTGCGCCGGGGTGGACGCTTTCGCATCCGCTTTTTCGCTGGTTTCTTTACCTGCGCTGTTGCCTTCACGCAGGCGGCCAAGGATCTGGCGAGACAGGACGGTAGCGCCCTCGTCTTCCAGCACTGCATCCAGAATGCCGTCCGCTGATGCCGGTACTTCCAGTACCACTTTGTCAGTTTCGATTTCGACCAGAACTTCGTCACGGACGACCGCGTCGCCCGGTTTTTTATGCCAGGTGGCGACGGTTGCGTCAGCTACGGACTCAGGCAGGTCGGGAACCAGAATATCTACGCTACTCATTGTGTATCCTTTAATTAATCGACGTTCAGCGCGTCATTGACCAGATCTTGTTGCTGTTTCTGGTGAACGGACATGTACCCTACCGCCGGAGAGGCGGAGGCCGGGCGGCCTGCATAACGCAGAGAGGCCCCAAATGGAACTACTTCACGAAGGTGGTGCTGGCTGCAGTACCATGCGCCCTGGTTGAGCGGCTCTTCCTGGCACCAGACAAAATCATGTACGTGCGAGTAAGCTTTCAGCGCTTCCTGCACCGCCTGATGCGGGAACGGGTAGAGCTGTTCGATACGCACGATGGCGACATCTTTTTGCTCGTTTTTGCGGCGCTGTTCCAGCAGGTCGTAGTAAACCTTACCAGAGCACAGTACGACGCGCTTCACGGCTTGCGGATCGAGTTCGTCGATTTCGCCGATGGCCGGCATAAAGGTGCCGTTCGCCAGTTCGTCCATGCTGGAGACCGCCAGCGGGTGGCGCAGCAGAGACTTCGGCGACATCACCACCAGCGGACGGCGCATACCGCGCAGCGCCTGACGACGCAGCATATGGTAAACCTGTGCCGGGGTGGACGGTACGCAAACCTGCATGTTCTGCTCAGCGCACAGCTGCAGATAGCGTTCCAGACGCGCGGAGGAGTGCTCCGGGCCCTGCCCTTCGTAGCCGTGCGGCAGCAACATCACCAGACCGCACATCCGGCCCCATTTCTGTTCGCCAGAGGAGATGAACTGATCAATCACCACCTGCGCGCCGTTGGCGAAGTCGCCGAACTGCGCTTCCCAGATGGTCAGCGTACGCGGCTCTGCGGTGGCGTAACCGTATTCGAACGCCAGCACGGCTTCTTCAGACAGCACCGAGTCCCAGACGCGGAACTGGCCCTGGCCGTTGTGCACATGCTGCAGCGGGGTATAGGTAGAACCGTTGCTCTGGTTATGGATAACCGCGTGACGGTGGAAGAAGGTGCCGCGACCGGAGTCTTCACCGGACAGGCGCACCGGAATGCCTTCGTCAACCAGGGTGGCATAAGCCAGGTTTTCAGCGCCGCCCCAATCGAACAGCTTCTCGCCGGCGGCCATCAGTTGGCGATCGCCGTAGATTTTCGCTACACGGGACTGCATTTCGATACCTTCCGGCACCGTACTGATGCGTTTAGCCAGCTCTTGCAGACGTTTCGGATCCACTTTATCCGGATAGCTCTCGTCCCACTCGTGGTTGAGGTAGGGAGACCAGGTAAAGGAGTGCATATTCATCGGACGCCACTCCTCTACCACGCATTCGCCGGCATCCAGCGCATCGCGGTAAAGGTTAACCTGCTCAGTCGCGTCTTCCAGCGTCGCAACTTTCTCCTGCTCCAGCTTGTCAGCATAGATTTTGCGCGGGGTCGGATGCTTTTTGATTTTCTGGTACATCAGCGGCTGGGTTGCGCTCGGCTCGTCGGCTTCGTTATGGCCGTGACGGCGGTAGCACACCAGGTCGATAAAGACATCGCGTTTGAAGGTATTACGGAAATCCAGCGCCAGACGGGTAACGAAAGCAACGGCTTCCGGGTCATCCGCGTTAACGTGGAAAATCGGCGCCTGAACCATCTTACCGATATCGGTACAGTATGGCGTAGAACGCGCATCCAGCGGGTTGGAGGTGGTAAAGCCAACCTGGTTGTTGATAACGATACGCACGGTACCGCCGACTTCGTAACCTCGGGCTTTCGACATGTTCAGGGTTTCCTGAACCACGCCCTGGCCGGTAACGGCGGCGTCGCCGTGGATGGTAATAGGCAGAACTTTGTTGCTGCTTGGCTCGTCCAGACGATCCAGACGGGCGCGTACGGAACCGATAACCACCGGGCTGACGATCTCCAGGTGCGACGGGTTAAACGCCAGCGCCAGGTGGACCAGACCGCCTTCGGTTTCCATATCGGAAGAGAAGCCCATGTGGTACTTCACGTCGCCGGTGCCGAGGTGTTCTTTATGTTTGCCCGCGAACTCGTCGAACAGGTCCTGCGGTTTTTTACCCAGCACGTTGACCAGCACGTTCAGACGGCCACGGTGCGCCATGCCCAGCACCACTTCGCGGGTGCCGCTTTTGCCTGCATGGCGGATCATCTCTTTGAGCATCGGGATCAGGGCATCACCCCCTTCCAGCGAGAAGCGTTTCGCCCCCGGGAATTTGGCGCCGAGGTAGCGTTCCAGCCCTTCTGCAGCGGTCAGTTCACTGAGGAAGCGCTTTTTCTCTGCCGCGGTGAAGCTCGCTTTACCGGCTACCGATTCAATACGCTGCTGGATCCAGCGTTTTTCCTCAGTAGAGGTGATATGCATGTATTCCGCGCCGATGGAGCCGCAGTAGGTTTGCTTGAGGGCGGCAATCAGGTCGCCCAGCTTCATCGTGTCTTTACCGATGGCAAATGAACCTACGTTATAGCTATCCTGGAAATCGGCCTCGGTCAGATCGTGGTAGGCCGGATCAAGATCCGCCACTCTCTCTTGCTTCCACAGTCCCAGCGGATCGAGATTCGCATGCTGGTGGCCACGGAAACGGTATGCGTTGATGAGCTGCAGGACTTTAACCTGCTTCACATTGGTGTCAGGGTCGGAAATCGAAGAAGTGTAACGTGAGGCATCCTTCGCCAGTCGACGGAAATAATCACGTGTTTTGGAATGGAATTGATCCGGTTTAACTCCGGTGCCAGGTAACTGCTGGAACATCGAACGCCAGTTGGCGTCAACAGAGTCAGGATCGGTTAAGAAGTCTTCATAGAGCTGTTCTATCCAGCTCTGGTTCGAACCAGAGAGGAAAGAAGAGTCCAGCCAGGCTTTCATTGCGCCGTTCTGCATCGTGATCCCTTAAGCACTTTTATGCTTATTTCGCCGTAGAAACTACCACGCACACCGAGTGCACGTGCCGGGGTTCACTTGTTGCGGACGAGTTGTGGTTTCTATCCGCTAAGGAACCTTTAAAAACTGCCATTAATCTTCAGCGTTCAGGCTGCGGTTGCGTTGGCTGCCTTCGCTTACCCCGGTCACATAGTTCACTATGCTCCCGGGGATGCGCTCAGTTGCCGCCTTACCTCGCACTGAACGCCTCGATTACTGGTACATCTTGTGGCGGTTTTTAAAGATTTCCTGCTATCCCCTTCATACTTCAAGTTACATGTGCGTTGGCTTTCCTCACTCACCCCAGTCACTTACTTGAGTAAGCTCCTGGGGATTCGCTGCGTCGCCGCCTTCCTGTAACTCGAATTATTTAGGGTATTCATTTCCCGGTGGCACAAACGCTACCGGGGCTACTGCTTTGGTAGCCCGGATAAGCGCAAGCGCCATCCGGGACAGACCGTGTTGCTTACGCGCTGCGCTGCAGCAGCATCGACTTAATATGGCCGATGGCGCGCGTCGGGTTAAGCCCTTTAGGACACACACTGACGCAGTTCATAATGCTGTGACAGCGGAATACGCTGAAAGCATCGCTCAGGCCTTCCAGGCGCTCACTGGTTTCGGTATCGCGACTGTCGATCAGGAAGCGATACGCGGCCAGCAGGCCAGCCGGGCCGATGAACTTGTCCGGGTTCCACCAGAACGACGGGCACGAGGTTGAACAACATGCGCACAGAATACACTCGTACAGACCATCGAGTTTCTCACGCTGCTCAGGCATCTGCAGATGCTCGCGAGCCGGAGGATTTTGCCCATTATTCAACAAGTAAGGCTTAATCTTCTCATATTGTGCATAGAATTGCCCCATGTCCACCACCAAATCACGGATAACCGGTAATCCTGGCAGCGGACGGATAACAATCTTTTTGCCCGGCTGATTCAGCGCGGAGATTGGCGTGATGCACGCCAGACCGTTTTTCCCGTTCATGTTCAGACCATCGGAACCGCAAACCCCTTCACGGCAGGAGCGGCGGAACGACAGCGACGGATCTTTTTCTTTCAGCTGGATCAGCGCATCCAGCAGCATCATGTCACGACCTTCTTCCGCTTCGAGGGTGTAATCCTGCATATGCGGAGCGTCGTCAACATCCGGGTTATAGCGATAAATTGAAAACTCGAGTTTCATTTTCCTGTCTCCGCATTAGTAAGTACGAATCTTTGGCGGGAATGCCGGACGCAGTTTCGGTTCCATGTTGACGCTACGACGCGTCATGGATTCCGACTCTGGCAGATACAGGGAATGGCACAGCCAGTTTTCATCATCACGATCCGGGAAGTCGAAGCGGCTATGGGCGCCACGGCTTTCAGTACGGAAGTTAGCGGACACGGCGGTCGCAAACGCCGTCTCCATCAGGTTGTCCAACTCCAGGCACTCGACGCGCTGGGTGTTGAACTCGCTGGAAGTATCGTCGAGACGCGCGTTTTTCAGGCGCTCGCGGATCACTTTCAGTTGCTCCAGACCTTTGTGCATCGCATCGCCTTCGCGGAAAACCGAGAAGTTGTGCTGCATACATTCCTGCAGTGCTTTGCGGATTTCCACCGGGTCTTCGCCGGAGCGGGTATTGTTCCAGCGATTGAGGCGGTCCAGCGAGCCTTCGACATCCGATTCACTGGCGTCGCGCAGCGTGCCCTGCTCGGCGATGGACTCCTGCAGATGCAGGCCCGCCGCGCGGCCGAAGACCACCAGGTCGAGCAGCGAGTTGCCGCCCAGACGGTTGGCGCCGTGGACCGATACGCAGGCAATTTCGCCTACCGCGAACAGGCCCGGGATCACCACGTCTTCGCCCTTCTCATTCACGGTCAGCGCCTGACCGGTGACTTTGGTCGGGATACCGCCCATCATGTAGTGGCAGGTTGGGATAACCGGGATCGGCTCTTTCACCGGATCGACGTGAGCAAAGGTACGGGACAGCTCAAGGATACCTGGCAGACGAGATTCCAGAACCTCTTTACCCAGGTGATCCAGTTTCAGTTTCGCATGTGGGCCCCACGGACCATCGCAGCCGCGGCCTTCGCGAATTTCGATCATGATGGAACGCGCCACCACGTCACGACCCGCCAGGTCTTTGGCGTTCGGGGCATAACGCTCCATAAAGCGCTCGCCGTGTTTGTTCAGCAGGTAACCGCCTTCGCCGCGGCAACCTTCGGTGACCAGCACCCCTGCACCGGCGATGCCGGTCGGGTGGAACTGCCACATTTCCATATCCTGCACCGGAACGCCGGCGCGGATGGCCATCCCGACGCCGTCACCGGTGTTGATGTGGGCGTTGGTGGTGGACTGATAAATACGGCCTGCGCCGCCGGTCGCCAGCACGGTGGCGCGGGCTTTAAAGTAGACCACTTCGCCGGTCTCGATGCACAGGGCGGTACAACCGACCACCGCGCCGTCCTGGTTTTTCACCAGATCGAGGGCATACCATTCGGAGAAGATAGTGGTGTGGTTTTTCAGGTTCTGTTGATACAGGGTGTGCAACAGCGCGTGGCCGGTACGGTCAGCCGCCGCCGCGGTGCGTGCCGCTTGCTCGCCGCCGAAGTTTTTCGACTGGCCGCCGAACGGGCGCTGATAAATACGGCCGTCGTCAAGACGGGAGAACGGCAGGCCCATATGTTCCAGCTCAAGAATCGCTTCCGGGCCGGTCTTACACATATATTCGATGGCGTCCTGGTCGCCAATATAGTCCGACCCTTTTACGGTGTCGTACATATGCCATTCCCAGTTATCTTCATGGGAGTTACCGAGCGCGACGGTGATACCACCCTGCGCGGATACGGTATGGGAACGGGTAGGGAACACTTTGGAGAGCAGTGCACAGGTCTGTCCGCTCTGGGAAATTTGCAGCGCCGCGCGCATACCTGCGCCGCCGGCACCGATAACAACAGCATCAAACTCTCTGACTGGCAATTTCATTACACACCCCACACCACAACAAATCCATAAAGAACGTAAGCCACCAGCGCCACAACGATAGCCAGTTGCAGAACCAGGCGCAGAGCCAGTGGTTTAACGTAGTCCGTTAACACCTGCCACATCCCGATCCAGGCATGGATGAGAATGGAGACGAGAGCCAGCAGAGTGAAGACTTTAGTGAAGCCGGAGGCAAAGAATCCGGTCCACACTTCCCATGAGATTTCACCGGTGGTGGCGAAGAAGCCAACCATGTAGATGATGTAGAGGGTCAGAACGATGGCGGTAGCACGGACCAGAATAAAGTCATGTACGCCGTTGCGTCCCAGTGCTGAGGCGTTGCTTACCATACGAGGACTCCTGCGAGAAGTGAAAGCACGACAGTAATAACAAAAGAGATTTTGGCGGAACGTTTCCCTGCTTCGAGGGTTTCGTCCAGGTAGCCAAAGTCCATCATCAGATGGCGGATACCGACAACGACATGATAGGCCAGTGCGGTGAGAATGCCCCACATGATGAACTTCACAAAGAAGCTATCCATGATCGAGGCCGCCGTCAGAAAACCTTCAGGGGAGGAAAGGCTGGTGCCCAGCAACCAAAGCAGAATTCCGACCGCCACGAAGGTGATGACACCGGAAACGCGATGGAGAATGGACGCTATCGCCGTGATTGGGAACCGTATCGTTTGTAGATCCAGATTGACAGGTCTTTGTTTTTTCACATTTCTTACCATGAATAACGCCCACATGCTGTTCTTATTGTTTCCTTCCTCCGGTCTGCTTGCGGGTCAGACAGCGTCCTTTCTATAACCAGAAGTCATGTTAAAACGTCTTTTCAGGCATTAAAACATCACTAAACAACGCTGGGTGGCTCGGGATTGCAGGGTGTTCCGGAGACCTGGCCGCAGTATAGGCCGTTCACAAAATCATTACAATTAACCTACATATAGTTTGTTGGGTTTTCTCCGGAACAGTGATCAAGGTCACGATAACAACATTTTTTTAATTTTTAATCACCTGATTTGACAAATATTAAACATTCTTGTTACAACCATTACCAGTTAAATGCAATAATGCTCAAAAGTTATGGGGTCACTCTTTCACCTGAGAATAAGTTATGTAACAGTGTGTCAGTATTGACCGATGTAATCAGGACAGTTATTAGTGGTATACAGGTTTTAATATTCGGACTGCTAAAACGCTGATTTGCTGTTGTTTCACCGCAGCCCTGAAGGACGTACCATCAAGCGCCGTTGCTCTGTACCCTGCCCTTTTCGCTGACGCAGAGCTGTGTGCAACATAACAAACTGGTAACGTATGCAGGCGCGGGCCGAAAGCAAATCCACCACCCGGCAGTCTTAAGCAATAAAGGCGCTAAGGAGACCATAAATGTCTGATGCTAAAGCAAAAATCACCCTGGGTGGTGACACTGCTATTGAACTGGATGTGCTAAAAGGCACGCTCGGTCAGGATGTTATTGATATTCGTAGTCTTGGTTCAAAAGGCGTATTTACTTTTGACCCAGGTTTCACATCCACTGCTTCTTGTGAATCTAAAATTACGTTTATCGATGGTGACGAGGGGATCCTGCTGCACCGCGGCTTCCCGATCGACCAGTTAGCGACCGAATCTAACTATCTCGAAGTATGTTATATTCTGCTGTACGGTGAAAAACCGACTCAGGCCGAATATGACGAATTCAAAACCACCGTCACCCGCCACACCATGATTCATGAGCAGATCACGCGTCTGTTCCATGCATTCCGTCGCGACTCCCACCCGATGGCCGTGATGTGCGGGATCACCGGCGCCCTGGCGGCGTTCTATCATGACTCCCTCGACGTGAATAACCCACGTCACCGCGAGATTGCTGCCTACCGTCTGCTGTCCAAAATGCCAACCATGGCAGCCATGTGTTACAAGTATTCTATCGGCCAGCCGTTTGTTTATCCGCGCAACGACCTCTCCTACGCCGGCAACTTCCTGCGCATGATGTTCGCGACACCGTGCGAAGAGTATGAAGTCAATCCGGTGCTTGAACGCGCGATGGATCGTATTCTGATCCTGCACGCCGATCACGAGCAGAACGCGTCGACCTCGACGGTACGTACCGCCGGCTCCTCCGGCGCTAACCCGTTCGCCTGTATCGCTGCTGGCATCGCCTCCCTGTGGGGACCGGCGCACGGCGGCGCCAACGAAGCGGCGCTGAAGATGCTGGAAGAGATCAGCTCCGTTGAGCACATTCCGGAATTTGTTCGTCGTGCGAAAGACAAGAATGACTCTTTCCGCCTGATGGGCTTCGGCCATCGTGTTTACAAAAACTACGACCCGCGCGCCACCGTGATGCGTGAAACCTGCCATGAAGTGCTGAAAGAGCTGGGCACCAAAGACGATCTGCTGCAGGTAGCCATGGAGCTGGAGCATATCGCGCTGAACGACCCGTACTTCATCGAGAAGAAACTCTACCCGAACGTCGACTTCTACTCCGGTATCATCCTGAAAGCGATGGGTATTCCGTCCTCCATGTTTACCGTTATCTTCGCCATGGCGCGTACCGTGGGCTGGATTGCGCACTGGAACGAAATGCACAGCGATGGCATGAAGATCGCCCGTCCGCGTCAGCTGTACACTGGCTACACCAAACGCGATTACCAGTCCGACATTAAGCGCTAATCTTGCCGTCCGGATGAAAAAAAACGCGCCGCCTGGCGCGTTTTTTTATCTGCCTGACTGCCGGGCTTAATGCTGGCATCCAGGACACCAGTAAAACGGCCGCGAGGAGAGTGTCGTCTTCTCAATCACACCCCCACAGCGCTCGCACCTTTCCCCGTCGCGATGGAAGACCTTAAAGCGAAACAGCGCGCCGTGATGCTTGTTGTCATCGGCCTGGCCGCGGGTGTGATACGACAACCGCGGAATAGCCAGCAGCGCGTGCGCCAGCGCATCCAGCTGACTATCGCTCAGTTCAGCGGCTTTACGCTTTCCGCTTAATCCCACCTGCCAGAGGATCTCCACCCGCAGATAGTTACCGAGCCCGGCCAGAAAAGCCTGATCCAGCAGCAGGCCGGAAAACTGACGATGGCGGAATTTGGCCGACAGCAGCCGCGCTTTCACCTCCTCCACGGTTAACGTCATATCCAGCACATCTGGCCCCACGCGCAGTAAAAACAGGTGATGGGCAACCTGCTCCGCCGTGAGCATCTCGATGTCCGAGGCGCTATAGAGCAAAATCGCCTTGCGGGCGGTCTGCAGCCTGACGCGCAGCACCCGGTTAGAGGCGGGCTGTTCCCCGGCGTCAACCACGCGCCAGACGCCGTACAGCTGATTATGGCTGTACAGGGTCAGCCCGCCGGAGAAGTGTGTTAACAGGGCCTTGCCGCGGGTGGCGATATGGGTCACCCGCTGGCCAATCAACTGGCTTTGATAGGGTTGCAACTGCGGAAAGGCGAACCAGGCATCGGTTAAGGGTTCGCCTTTGATTGCCGCCTCCAGTTTATCCGCCGCGCGGCGGATCTCCGGACCTTCCGGCATACTGTCATCCTTCTGTTAATGGGTGGCGCCGCCGCCCAGTTTACTATCTACCGACTGGCGCAGCGCCACGGCAATGGCCGTTTCCAGCGCTTCCCGCACGGTGGCGGTCGCCATACTCGGCTCGCCGGGATGGGCCGCCGCCTGCGCCGGTAGCCATGGAATATGGATAAAGCCGCCCCTGACGCCAGCCTGCTCCTGCAGCTTATGTAGCAAACCATACATCACGTGATTGCAGACGAAGGTGCCGGCGGTTTGGGAGACCGAAGCCGGGATCCCGCGATCGCGCAACGCGCTGACGATCGCTTTGATCGGTAAGGTACTGAACCACGCCGCCGGCCCCCCGTCGACGATCGGCGTGTCGACAGGCTGCTGGCCTTTGTTATCGGGAATGCGCGCATCATCGACGTTGATAGTCACACGTTCAACGCTGATATCGACGCGACCACCAGCCTGCCCAACGGCAATGACCAGCCTCGGCTGCAGGTCTTCTATCGCCGCGTAAAGCACCGACAGCGCCTCGCCAAACACACAGGGGAGCTGGCGGGCGATCACCGGCTGACCGGCAATCATCGTCCCGTCCAGCTGCTTCACCACTTCCCATGAAGGGTTAACCGTTTCGCCATCAAAGGGTTCAAAACCGGTGAGCAATACTCCCGCCATCATCCTCTCCTTCGCGGTCATTCAGGTTGTCACGCTTCAGCGTCCAGTTGCGCGCTGACCAGAATATGGCGCCCGGCAAAGGCCGCCCGCAGACGGCGGGCAAAATCCAGCGCGTGCGGGCCATCGCCGTGCAGACACACCGTCTGCGCCACCACGTTCGCCCACTCGCCGCTGATACTGCGCACCCGGTGGTGCTGCACCATCTCGAGGGTTTGCGCCAGGGCCTGCTCTTCGCTGTCGATCAGCGCGCCGGGCTGGCTGCGCGGCACCAGGCTACCGTCGGCCAGGTAGCCGCGGTCGGCAAACACCTCCTGGCGCGTCGTCAGACCATAGTGCTGCCCGGCGCGGATCAGTTCGCTGCCCGCCAGCCCCACCAGCACCAGCTTCGGGTTAACATCACGGATCGCGCGGGCGATCGCGTCCGCCAGCGGCGGCGACTTGGCCGCCTGGTTATAGAGCATGCCGTGCGGCTTCACATGCTGTAGCTCGCCGCCCTGCGCCTGAACGATCGCCGCCAGGGCGCCAATCTGATACAGCGTCTGGGCATAGACCGTTTCCGGCGGCAGATCCATCGCCGTACGGCCAAAATTTTCCCGGTCGGGGTATCCCGGATGGGCGCCAACCGCCACGCCGTACTTCAGCGCCTCGCGTACGCTCTGCACCATCAGTCCGGCGTCGCCGGCATGAAAGCCGCAGGCGATATTCGCCGACGAGACCAGCTGGAGCAGCGCGCTATCGTTCGCGCCCCCTTCCCCGAGATCGGCATTGAGATCAATCATCATCGTGGAGTCTCCAGGCCAGTTGTTCAAGATAACGCTGGCGATCGGCCCGTGCTTTTAAGGCCTCCTCCAGCGAGCAGGCGACAAAGTGGATCGGCTGCCCCAGCGGGATCTGCGCCAGCTGGTACATATCAGCCTCAATAATGCAGGCGATGCGCGGATAGCCGCCGGTGGTTTGCGCATCGTTCATCAGGACGATGGGCTGGCCGTTATGCGGCACCTGCACTACGCCCGGCAGCAGACCGTGCGACAGCATCTCGCGATCGGTGGTCCGTTTCAACGGCTGCCCCTGCAGGCGGTAGCCCATGCGATTGCTCTGCGGACTGAGCTGCCAGGGGGAGCGCCAGAACGACGCCTGCGAGGCCGCATCAAACTCGTGATACTCCGGGCCCGGCAGCGCGCGAATGCGGTTGCCCAGCGGCAGCTGCTTGACGCCGCGCGAGGTGGTAAAGCGGCGGGCGGCTTTCCCGAGCTTCAGCTGGTCGCCATCCTGCAGGCGGCGTCCTTCCAGACCGCCAATCCCCGCCTTAAGATCCGTGCTGCGCGAGCCAAGCACCACCGGGACCGCGACCCCGCCCGCCACCGCCAGATAGCTACGAATGCCATGCTGCGGCGTTTTCAGCACCAACCGTTGCCCGGCCCGGTAGGCGGTGCGCCAGCCCACCCAGACCGCTTTGCCGTCCAGCGTCGCTTCGCAGGCGGCGCCGGTCAGCGCGAACCAGCCGCTGCGGGCAAATTCGATCTCCACCTGACCGAGGGTAATCTCCAGCCCGGCGGCGTTCGCCTCGTTGCCAACCAGCAGATTGGCAATCACCAGCGAGGGATAATCCAGAGCGCCGCAGCGGCTGATGCCAGACTGGCGCAGGCCTTCTCGTCCACCGTCCTGTACCGAGGTGTACAGACCGGCGCGGATCAGGGTTAACATACCCCCTCCTTTTGCGGCACAAAGCGAATTTTATCGCCCACGCGCAACAGCGCAGGCTCCTTACGCGCCGGGTCAAACAGCGTCAACGCGGTCCGCCCCAGCAGCTGCCAGCCGCCGGGCGTCGCCAGCGGATAGATGCCGGTTTGCGCGCCGCCAATGCCCACCGATCCGGCCGGGACCCGCACACGCGGTTCGGCGCGACGCGGGGTCGCCAGCGCCGGCGGCAGCCCGCCCAGGTAGGGGAATCCCGGCTGAAAACCAATAAACCAGACCAGGTATTCCACCGAGGCATGCAGCTCCACAACCTGTTTTTCACTCAGGCCGCTGTGTTGCGCCACCACCCCGAGATCCGGCCCGGCCTCGCCGCCGTACACGACCGGGATGGTTAATGACCTCGACTCCGGCTCCAGCGCAAGACTCTCCTCCCACCAGCGCTGCAGACGGTCTATCGCCTCCCACGCCATCTCCTGCGGGCGGCGGAGCACCACGGTGATATTGTTCATGCCGGGAATGGCGTCAACCACCTCTTCATGGTGAGACAGACGCTGGGCCAATCCCCAGATCCGTTGCTGGCTCTCGAGCGTGACCGGCGGCTCCAGCTCCAGCACGACGGCCGTTTCTCCTAACAGATAACAACGCGCTCGCTGCACTTTTCTCTCTCCCGTCAGGCAGGGTTAGGAATATCAATAAAGGTGACATCCAGGTCGGTCGTTTCCGTCAGCCATTCACTGAGGGCGCGAATGCCGCCCCGCTCGGTGGCGTGGTGGCCGGCGGCATAAAAATGCAGCCCCTGTTCGCGGGCAGAGTGAATAGTTTGTTCCGACACCTCGCCGGTAATAAACGCATCCACCCCAAAGCGCGCCGCGGCGTCGATAAAGCTCTGGCCGCCGCCGGTACACCAGGCGACGCGGCTGACGGTGTCCGGCCCGGTATCGCCGCACCATAACGGCTTGCGCCCCAGCCGCGCTTCGATCCACGAGGCCAGTTCGAGGCCGGAAACCGGCATCGACAGTTCGCCCCAAGGCACCAGCGGTTCGATTTCACCCAGCACGTTAATCCCCAGCAGATGCGCCAGTTGCGCGTTGTTGCCCAGCTCCGGGTGGGCATCCAGCGGCAGGTGCCAGCCGTAGAGATTGATATCGTTGGCCAGCAGAGTCTTCAGGCGGCGGCGCTTCATGCCGCGGATCACTGGCGACTCGTTTTTCCAGAAATAGCCATGATGGACGATCACCGCATCCGCCTGCAGCCGAACGGCTTCATCCAGCAGCGCCTGGCTGGCCGTCACCCCGGTGACGATCGTTTGCACCGTATCACGTCCTTCCACCTGCAGACCGTTAGGGGCGAAATCACTGATGGCCGCACTATTGAGCTTGTCGTTTATCAGTTGTTCCAGTTCGCTATTTTTCATCGCCACTCCAGCAGATAATCAGGGTATACAAAGGCATAACATAACCAGATCCATTCGGGCCGTCGATAGTCCACAACCGGCACCGACCATGACTTTTTTGTTAATCCCGCATTTTGTCTACCCACCCCATCGCGCATTCGTGTATATTTATGCATTAATAAAGCATATTAAATAAACAGAAAGCCCCTCAAGCCATGAATATGACTAATAAAGCGCTATTCATGCAGAACGATCGACTTTCGCTTTACGCCAGGAAACCACACTTCTCATGAAGACAACATCATCGCAACCGCGGGCGATTTACTACGTCGTGGCGCTGCAAATCTGGGAATATTTTAGCTTCTACGGCATGCGCGCCCTGCTGATCCTCTATCTCACCAATCAGCTCAAATATGACGATAACCACGCCTATGCCCTGTTCAGCGCCTACTGTTCGCTGGTCTATGTCACGCCGATCCTCGGCGGCTATCTGGCCGATAAGCTGTTAGGCAACCGGATGGCGGTCATGCTCGGCGCGCTGCTGATGGCCATTGGCCATCTGGTGCTCGGAGCCAGCGAAACCGCCCCAGTCTTCCTCTACCTGTCGCTGGCGATCATCGTCTGCGGCTACGGGTTGTTTAAATCCAACGTCAGCTGTCTGCTGGGCGAACTCTACGAACCTGCCGATCCGCGTCGCGACGGCGGCTTCTCGCTGATGTATGCCGCGGGCAATATCGGCTCGATTATCGCGCCGATCGCCTGCGGCTACGTACAGGAGGAGTATAGCTGGGCGATGGGCTTTGCCCTGGCGGCCACCGGCATGGTGGCGGGACTGGTGATTTTTCTCTGCGGCAACCGTCACTTCCAGCATACTGCCGGCGTCAACCGCCAGGCGCTGTGCGCGCGCCGCTTCCTGCTGCCGAACTGGGGCTGGCTGCTGGTGCTGCTGGTTACCGCCCCGCTGCTGATCGCCGTGCTGTTCTGGCAGGAGTGGTCGGTGTATGCCCTGATCGTGGCCACCGTTATCGGCCTGGCGGTGCTGGCGCGGATCTACCTGCGCGCTGAAACCGATAAACAGCGTAAGGATCTGCGCCTGATCGTCGTCCTCACCGCGTTTAGCCTGCTGTTCTGGGCCTTCGCCCAGCAGGGCGGGAGCTCCATCAGCCTGTATATTGACCGCTTCGTTAATCGCCATATCATGAGCTACGAAGTCCCTACCGCCATGTTCCAGTCGGTCAACGCCTTCGCGGTGATGCTCTGCGGGATGGTGCTGGCGTGGCTGGTGAAAGAGAGCGTCGGTGGCAATCGCACCGTGCGCATCTGGGGGAAATTTGCCCTCGGTCTGGGCCTGATGAGCGCCGGGTTCTGCATCCTGACCCTCAGCGCCCGCTGGTCCGCGGCCTATGGCCAGTCGTCCATGCCGCTGATGGTGCTGGGGCTGGCGGTGATGGGTTTTGCCGAACTGTTTATCGACCCGGTCGCCATGTCGCAAATCACCCGCATTGAGATCCCGGGGGTCACCGGGGTGCTGACCGGTATCTATATGCTGCTCTCCGGGGCCATCGCCAACTATCTGGCCGGCGTCATCGCTGACCAGACCTCGCAGGCGTCCTTCGACGCCGCCGGGGCAGTGAACTACTCCATTGACGCCTACATCAAGGTCTTCAGCCAGATCACCTGGGGCGCGCTGGCCTGTGTCGGCGTGGTGCTGGTCATCTGGCTGTATCACTCGCTGAAGGTCAGGACCCGCCGTCTGGCGGTGGAGTAATTCCTTTTCTGGCGGCCTCCCAGGCCGCCAGCGTCTCCTGCCGCGCCTGTTTGTGATCGACTATCGGGCGCGGATAATCCAGTTTGATCCCCTGTTTATCCGCCCACGCCCACGGCTGATGCAGCGCCTTCTCCGGCACCTTTGCCAGCTCAGGCAGCCAGCGACGCATAAACACCCCCTGCTTATCAAACTTCTCGCCCTGGGTGGTGGGGTTAAATATGCGGAAATAGGGCGCGGCGTCGGTGCCTGTCGAGGCCGCCCACTGCCAGCCGCCGTTGTTCGCCGCCAGGTCGCCATCAATCAGTTGACTCATGAAGTAGCGCTCCCCTGCCCGCCAGTCGAGGCGCAGATCTTTCGTCAGGAAGCTGGCGACAATCATGCGCAACCGGTTATGCATCCAGCCGGTGGCGTTAAGCTGGCGCATCGCGGCATCGACTATCGGAAAGCCGGTCTCCCCGCGCTGCCAGGCCTGCAGGGCGGCGTCATCTTCACGCCAGGCGACCTTATCAGTCCATGCGATAAACGGGCGTCCTTTACAGAGTTTCGGATAGTAGACCATCAGATGGCGGTAAAACTCGCGCCAGATCAGCTCATTAAGCCAGGTTGCGCCTGCCCCGCCGTCCAGCGCGGCGGGGTGTTCCGTCAGCAGACGATGCAGGCACTGGCGCGGTGACAACACCCCGGTGGCCAGGCAGGGCGACAGGCGACTGGTCCCTTCCACGGCGGGGAAGTCACGCTGCCCCTCATACTCCGCCGCCGGTTGCTGACAAAACGCGCGCAGCCGCGCTAGCGCCGTTTTTTCATCCGCGGCAAACAGCAGCCCATCGAACGGCGTTTGCGGGTAGTTGAGCTCAGGCAGCGGCGGCGCCTGGCGGGCAGGCGCCTGGCGCGGCTTCGGCGCCGCCACGCACGCCGGGAGCCCGTCCCGCAGACGGCGAATAAACGCATTCTTAAACGGCGTGAAAACTTTATACATTTCGCCGCTGCCGGTCATGACGCTGCCGGGCGGCAACAGGACGCTGTCGTCAAAGCCCTGGCAAATGACATCGCGCAAGGTGTTCTCAACGGCGGCATCGCGCTGACGTTCATTGAATTCGTACTGATAGTTGTAGAACAGGTGACTGACCTGGTGCTGCTGGCAGAAATGGACCAGCCGTTCGACGCTGGCGGTAAAATCATCCGCCTCTTCGACCCACAGCGGTATGCCCCGTTCCGCCAGCGCGGTGTGCAGACTGTGTAAATGGCTGACGATAAACGCGGCCTGCCGCGGCGCCAGGTGATGCTCACGCCACTGCCCCGGGGTGGCGATATACAGCGCCAGCACCTGCGCCTGCGGATCCCGGCAGGCGGCGGCCAGCGCCAGGTTATCGTGAATGCGTAAATCCGTGCGTAACCAGACCAGATGGGTGGCCATATAACTCCTCGATATCCGTCAGCAAAACTCATCTCATGATATAAGCCGGAAAAAATAGCGCGCTCCGGCAAAATAAGCACCTGCCAATTCCACTGCGGTGCATGAAAACGAGTGTAGACAAGCGACGAAAAAAAACCGCCGGGGGCAACCGGCGGTTTTCTTGTCTTCGTCGCAGCAGGACGATTAATAAAAATCGTGAGCGGCTTTTTCCGCCTGCGCCATCCACACCGGCTGCTCGCTGGTTTTCGACCACACCCGGTGCAGCCAGCTGTAATAGCGGGCGCGATCTTTCCAGAACAGCATCACCGGCAGCGCCGCGACGCCAGCCACGACGGCGAAAGCACGACGCAGTAAAATAATATGAGCAGGATAAGCTTTGTACAACGCCATCATTTCTCTCCCCTTTGTCAGGCCGGCAAGCAGCGCCGGTAAAATTAATCATGTTTGTCTGAGCAAAATAATACCGCTCTGGTTGTAATTTTACTACTCATCCGACCACTAAAAAGCACGTATTTATACTTAATTTACATTCACCACGTAAATTAGTTACAAAAAAGTTAAATTAATACTAACCATCAGTTAAATTGTGCCTTTGTCATTTTTATACTTTTTTTACACCGCGCCCGCCGATTTTTGCGAAATCTTTGCGCCGTAATTTCTATTCTCCCGGTAAATCAAAAAAGACACCCGGAGGTGGATTGTGACTGCAGGCGTACTCACTGGCGTTGGGCTGGTGTTCCTGTTACTGGCTTATCTGGTTTATGCCTTGATACACGCGGAGGCATTCTGATGGCTGCCCAGGGATTTTTATTATTAGCCAGCTACCTGCTGGTGTTGCTGGTGCTGGCGCGCCTGCTGGGGACGTGTCTGGCGAGGATGGTGAACGATATCCCGCTTCCCGGCCTGGCCGGCGTCGAGGGCGTCCTGTGGCGCGTGGCCGGGATCCGCGCCGAGGAGATGGGCTGGCTGCAGTATTTGCTGGCGATCCTGCTGTTTAACGCCCTCGGCGGCCTGGCCCTGTTTGCCCTGCTGATGCTCCAGGGCGTGTTGCCGTTTAACCCGCAGCATCTGCCGGGATTGTCATGGGATCTGGCGCTCAATACCGCGGTCAGCTTTGTCAGCAATACCAACTGGCAGGCTTACGCCGGCGAAAGCACCATGAGCTATCTCAGCCAGATGGTCGGCCTGACGGTGCAGAATTTTCTCTCTGCCGCCACCGGGATCGCCGTGGTATTCGCCCTGACCCGCGCCTTCGCCCGGCAGAAAATGTCCACCCTTGGCAATGCCTGGGTCGACCTGACGCGCATTACCCTGTGGCTGCTGCTGCCGCTCTCCCTGCTGGTGGCCCTGTTCTTTATTCAGCAGGGTGTGCCGCAGAATCTGCTGGCCTACCAGCCCTTTACCACCCTCGAAGGGGCGCACCAGCTGTTGCCGATGGGGCCTGTCGCCTCGCAGGAAGCGATTAAGCTGCTGGGCACCAACGGCGGCGGTTTCTTTAACGCCAACTCCGCTCACCCGTTTGAAAACCCGACCGCGCTGACCAATCTCGTGCAGATGCTGGCAATCTTCCTGATCCCGGCGGCACTGTGCTTCGCCTTCGGCGAGGTGGTGAGCGATCGACGTCAGGGATGCGCCATCCTGTGGGCAATGACGTTGATCTTTATCCTCTGCGTCGCCGTGGTGATGTGGGCGGAAACTCGCGGCAACCCCCACCTGCTGACGCTGGGCGCTGACAGTAGCCTGAATATGGAAGGTAAAGAGAGTCGCTTCGGTATTCTCGCCAGCAGTCTGTTCGCGGTGATCACCACTGCCGCCTCCTGCGGCGCGGTCAATGCCATGCATGACTCCTTCACCGCGCTGGGCGGCATGGTGCCGATGTGGCTGATGCAGATTGGCGAAGTGGTGTTCGGCGGCGTCGGTTCGGGCCTGTACGGCATGCTGCTGTTCGTTATGCTGGCGGTATTTATCGCCGGGCTGATGGTCGGCCGTACTCCGGAGTATCTCGGGAAGAAAATCGATGTCCGGGAAATGAAAATGATCGCCCTCGCCATTCTGGTCACCCCGACGCTGGTGCTGCTTGGCACGGCGCTGGCGATGATGACCGACGCCGGCCGCGCCGGGATGTTCAACCCTGGACCGCACGGCTTTAGCGAAGTGCTGTACGCCGTCACCTCGGCGGCCAATAACAACGGCAGCGCCTTCGCTGGCCTGGGTGCGGCGACGCCGTTCTGGAACCTGCTGCTGGCGTTCTGCATGCTGGTCGGCCGCTTCGCCGTCATCATTCCGGTGATGGCCATCGCCGGCTCGCTGGTGGCGAAGAAAATTCAACCGGCCAGCCCCGGCACCCTGGCCACCCACGACGCCCTGTTTATCGGTTTACTGATCGGCACCGTGCTGCTGGTGGGCGCCCTGACCTTTATTCCTGCGCTGGCGCTTGGCCCGCTGGCTGAACACTTTTCCTTACTTTGAGCGATGCGGAGCACCCTGTTATGAGTCGCAAACAATTAGCCCTGCTGGAGCCGACGCTGGTGCGCCAGGCGCTGCTGGATGCCGTGAAAAAACTCAGCCCGATGGTGCAATGGCGCAATCCGGTGATGTTTATCGTCTGGGTGGGCAGTCTGTTAACCACCCTGCTGGCGATCGCCATGGCTGGCGGCGCCCTGACCGGTAGCGCCACCTTTACCGCCGCCGTCAGCATCTGGCTGTGGTTTACCGTGCTGTTCGCTAACTTTGCCGAAGCGATGGCGGAAGGCCGCAGCAAAGCCCAGGCCAACAGCCTGAAAGGGGTGAAAAAAACGGCCTTCGCCCGCAAACTGCGCGCCCCGCAGCATGACGCGACGGTCGACCACGTGCCAGCGGAAGACCTGCGCAAAGGCGACGTGGTGCTGGTGGAAGCCGGGGATATTATCCCCTGCGATGGCGAAGTCATCGAAGGCGGCGCCTCGGTGGACGAAAGCGCCATTACCGGCGAGTCTGCCCCGGTGATCCGTGAATCCGGTGGCGATTTTGCCTCGGTGACCGGCGGGACACGCATTCTCTCCGACTGGCTGGTGATCCGCTGCAGCGTGAACCCGGGAGAAACCTTCCTCGACCGGATGATCGCCATGGTGGAAGGCGCCCAGCGCCGTAAAACGCCGAACGAAATCGCCCTGACGATCCTGCTGATCGCCCTGACGCTGGTGTTCCTGCTGGCCACCGCCACCATCTGGCCGTTTTCGGCGTGGAGCGGCAATGCGGTCAGCGTTACCGTGCTGGTCGCCCTGCTGGTGTGCCTGATCCCGACCACTATCGGCGGGCTGCTGTCGGCCATCGGCGTCGCCGGGATGAGTCGTATGCTCGGCGCCAACGTCATCGCCACCAGCGGCCGCGCGGTGGAAGCCGCTGGCGACGTCGATGTCCTGCTGCTGGATAAAACCGGGACCATTACCCTCGGCAACCGTCAGGCTTCCGCCTTCCTGCCGGCGCGCGGCGTGGAAGAGCGAACCCTCGCCGACGCCGCCCAGCTCTCCTCGCTGGCGGATGAAACCCCTGAGGGGCGCAGCATCGTGGTGCTGGCGAAACAGCGCTTTAACCTGCGCGAACGCGATCTGCAGTCGCTGCACGCCACCTTTGTCCCTTTTACCGCGCAAACGCGGATGAGCGGCATCAATATCGATCAACGCATGATCCGCAAAGGGTCGGTGGACGCCATTCGCCGCCACGTGGAGGCCAATGGAGGCCACTTCCCTGCCGATGTCGATAAGCAGGTGGAAGAGGTCGCCCGCCAGGGGGCCACACCGCTGGTGGTCGCCGAAGGGGAAAAGGTGCTGGGAATTATTTCGCTCAAAGATATCGTTAAAGGCGGTATCAAAGAACGTTTCGCCCAGCTGCGCAAAATGGGCATTAAAACGGTGATGATCACCGGCGATAACCGCCTGACCGCCGCGGCGATCGCCGCCGAGGCCGGGGTCGATGATTTCCTCGCCGAAGCGACGCCGGAAGCCAAGCTGGCCTTGATCCGCCAGTATCAGTCGGAAGGTCGGCTGGTGGCGATGACCGGCGACGGCACCAACGACGCGCCCGCGCTGGCTCAGGCCGACGTGGCGGTGGCCATGAACTCCGGCACCCAGGCGGCGAAGGAAGCGGGCAACATGGTCGACCTGGATTCCAACCCCACCAAGCTGATTGAGGTGGTCCATATCGGCAAACAGATGTTAATGACGCGCGGCTCGCTGACCACCTTCAGTATTGCCAACGACGTGGCGAAATATTTCGCCATTATTCCGGCAGCGTTTGCCGCGGTCTATCCCCAGCTGGCCATGCTGAACGTGATGGGCCTGCATTCGCCGTCGTCAGCGATCCTTAGCGCCGTTATCTTTAACGCGCTGATCATCGTCTTCCTGATCCCGCTGGCCCTGAAAGGCGTGAGCTATCGCCCACTCTCCGCCTCGGCGATGCTGCGCCGCAACCTGTGGATCTACGGCCTCGGCGGTCTGCTGGTGCCCTTTATCGGTATTAAAGCCATCGACCTGCTGCTGACCCTGAGCGGTCTGGTGTGAGGAAAAAACTATGTCATTGATTCGTCCAGCACTTGTGCTATTTATTCTGTTAACGCTGCTCACCGGCGGCGTCTATCCTCTGCTGACCACCAGCCTGGGACAATGGTGGTTTAACTCACAGGCCAACGGCTCGCTGATCCGCCTGAACGGTGAGGTGCGCGGCTCCGGACTGATTGGCCAGAACTATACTGCCGCAGGCTATTTCCAGGGCCGCCCGTCGGCCACCGCTGAGACGGCGGATAATCCCATGGCGTCAGGCGGCAGCAACCTTGCCGCCAGCAACCCGGCGCTGGATAAAGCGGTGAGCGAGCGCGTACAGGCCCTGCGCGCCGCGAACCCGGACGCCGACCCGCGGGTGCCGGTCGAGCTGGTCACCACCTCGGCGAGCGGTCTCGATAACAACCTGACCCCGGCCGCCGCGCTGTGGCAGGTCCCCCGGGTGGCTAAAGCGCGCCAGCTGAGCGTTGAGCAGGTAAGCCAGCTGGTGAACCAGGCCACACAAACCCCGCTGCTGAGCTTCCTTGGTCAGCCGGTGGTCAATATACTGCAACTCAATATGGCGCTGGATGCCCTGAAGGATAAGTAAATGAGTGACGAGCCGCTGCGCCCGGACCCTGACCGCCTGCTGCAGCACACCGCCGCCCCGCATCGCGGCAAACTGAAAGTGTTCTTCGGCGCCTGCGCCGGGGTGGGGAAAACCTGGGCGATGCTGGCGGAAGCGCAGCGGCTGCGCGCCCAGGGGCTGGATATTCTGATTGGCGTGGCGGAGACCCACGGCCGAAAAGAGACCGCTGCGATGCTGGAGGGCCTGAGCACCCTGCCGCCGCGGCGGCTCGCTCATCGCGGGCGGTACGTGTATGAGTTCGATCTCGACGCCGCCCTCGCCCGCCGTCCGGCGCTGATTCTGGTGGATGAGCTGGCGCACAGCAATGCGCCCGGCTCCCGCCATCCGAAGCGCTGGCAGGATGTGGATGAACTGCTGGAGGCCGGAATTGATGTCTTTACCACCGTCAACGTCCAGCATCTGGAAAGCCTGAACGACGTCGTCAGCGGGATCACCGGCGTGCAGGTGCGGGAGACCGTTCCCGACCCCTTCTTTGACGCCGCGGACGACGTGGTGCTGGTGGACCTCCCCCCTGACGATCTGCGCCAGCGGCTCAATGAGGGCAAAGTCTATATCGGCGGCCAGGCCGAGCGCGCCATCGAAAACTTTTTCCGCAAGGGAAACCTGATTGCGCTGCGCGAGCTGGCTCTGCGCCGCACCGCCGACCGCGTCGATGAACAGATGCGTGCCTGGCGCGACCGCCAGGGCCAGGAGAAAGTCTGGCACACCCGCGATGCGATCCTGCTCTGTATCGGGCACAACACCGGCAGCGAAAAGCTGGTACGCGCCGCCGCCCGGCTCGCCGCCCGTCTGGGCAGCGTCTGGCATGCGGTGTATGTCGAGACCCCTTCCCTGCACCGCCTGCCGGAAGCCCGGCGGCGGGCTATCCTCGCCGCACTGCGTCTGGCCCAGGAACTGGGGGCCGAAACCGCCACCCTCTCCGACCCGTCGGAAGAGAAAGCGGTCCTCCATTACGCCCGCGAGCATAACCTCGGCAAAATCGTCATCGGCCGCCAGCGCAAACGCCGCTGGTGGGATCGCAGCGGCTTCGCCGACCGTCTGGCTCGCCATGCGCCGGACCTCGATCTGGTGGTGATCGCCCTCGATGAAAAACCGTCCCCTCTCCCTGCCCGGGCCAACGACAGCCGTACGGCGCTGGAAAAGTGGCGCCTGCAGCTGCAGGGCTGCGCGGTGGCGGTGGCGCTATGCGCCATCATCACCCTGGTGGCCATGCAGTGGTTGATGGCCTTCGAAGCCGCCAACCTGGTGATGCTCTATCTGCTGGGGGTGGTGATCATCGCCCTGGTCTATGGCCGCTGGCCGTCGGTGCTGGCGACGGTGATCAACGTTATCAGCTTCGATCTGTTTTTTGTCGCCCCGCGCGGGACGCTGGCGGTGTCAGATGTCCAGTATCTGCTCACCTTCGGCGTGATGCTCACTGTGGGCCTGCTTATCGGTAACCTCACCGCTGGCGTACGCTACCAGGCGCGGGTGGCGCGCTACCGTGAACGCCGTACCCGCCACCTGTATGAGATGTCTAAAGCACTGGCGGTGGGTCGTAGCCAGCAGGATATCGCCACCACCAGCGAGCGCTTCATCGCCTCCACCTTTCAGGCCCGCAGCCAGTTGCTGCTGCCGGACGCCCAGGGAAAACTGCTGCCCTTAACCCACCAGCCAGGGCTGACCCCATGGGATGACGCCATCGCCCGCTGGAGCTTTGATAAGGGGCAGCCTGCCGGCGCCGGCACCGATACCCTGCCCGGCGTGCCGTACCAAATTTTACCGCTGAAGAGCGCCGCCCGCACCTGGGGGCTATTGGTGGTGGAGCCGGAGAATCTGCGCCAGCTGATGATCCCGGAGCAGCAGCGGTTGCTGGAGACCTTTACCCTGCTGGTGGCCAGCGCCCTGGAGCGCCTCACCCTGACCGCCAGCGAAGAGCAGGCCCGGCTGACCAGCGAGCGGGAAAGCCTGCGTAACTCGCTGCTCGCCGCCCTGTCGCACGATCTGCGTACTCCGCTGACCGTGCTGTTTGGCCAGGCGGAAATTCTGACCCTCGATCTGGCCAGCGAAGGTTCAAAGCATGCTCCGCAGGCCAATGAAATTCGCCAGCATGTGCTCAACACCACCCGTCTGGTGAACAATCTGCTGGATATGGCGCGGATCCAGTCCGGCGGCTTTAATCTGCATAAGGAGTGGCTGACGCTGGAGGAAGTGGTCGGCAGCGCGCTGCGCATGCTCGAACCGAGCCTCGGCGGCCAGCACATTCAGTTGGATCTCCCCGATCCCCTCCAGCTGGTGCATGTCGACGGGCCGCTGTTCGAGCGGGTGCTGATCAACCTGCTGGAAAATGCCCATAAGTATGCCGGCGCCCGGGCGAACATCGGCATCCGCGCCGAGGCGGACGCCCGGCAGCTGTCGCTGGAGGTATGGGATAACGGTCCGGGGATCCCGGCAGGCCAGGAACAGGCTATCTTTGATAAATTCGCCCGCGGCAACAAAGAGTCGGCGATCCCTGGCGTCGGGCTGGGCCTTGCCATCTGTCAGGCCATCGTCGACGTTCACGGCGGGACCATCTCCGCCAGCAACCGGCCCGAGGGCGGTGCCTCATTCCGTGTTACACTGCCGGGAGAAACGCCCCCTGAACTGGAAGAGCTACCTGAGGAATTGTGATTAACGTTCTGATTATCGAAGACGAACACGCTATCCGACGCTTTCTGCGCACCGCGCTGGAAGCCGACGGCATGCGCGTATTTGAAGCGGAAACCCTGCAGCGTGGGCTGATTGAAGCCGCTACCCGTAAGCCCGACCTCGCGATCCTCGATCTGGGCCTGCCGGATGGTGACGGCATTGATTTTATTCGCGACCTGCGTCAGTGGAGCCAGATGCCGATTATCGTCCTGTCAGCGCGTAGCGAAGAGCATGACAAAATTGCCGCCCTGGATGCCGGCGCCGATGACTACTTAAGTAAACCCTTTGGCATCGGCGAGCTACAGGCTCGCCTGCGCGTCGCGCTGCGTCGCCACGGCGCGGCGCAGGCCGATGAGCCAGTGGTGCGCTTCGCTGACCTGGAGGTCAATATCCCCGCCCGCCGCATCCTGCGCGGCAGCGAAGAGATCCACCTGACGCCCATCGAGTTTCGCCTGCTGGCGGCGCTGTTGAATAATCCCGGCAAAGTGCTTACCCAGCGCCAGTTGCTGAATCAGGTGTGGGGGCCTAACGCCGTGGAGCACAGCCACTATCTGCGGATCTATATGGGTCATTTGCGACAAAAGCTGGAGGCCGATCCGGCACGGCCGCAGCATTTGCTTACTGAAACCGGCATTGGCTATCGCTTTATGCCCTGAGCCCCGCCTCTGCAGTACCAGAGGCTGGCGATTTTCAGCCCTTCAGAGAGCAGCAGAAAACCGGCCAGGATCGCTACATGCCTGACGCCGGCAGCCTGAATCAGCCACAGACCCAGCGACAGCGAAGGCTGCATAAACACCAGTCTGAGCGGCGCCTGCCCCCAGGCCAGCCACAGCGCATAGCGGCTCTGACGGAAAAAAAGGATCATCGACAGCGGGATGCTGATAATCAGCAGAACATTCAGCGGATACAGCCAGACCGCCCCAGAGCCGTAAGTATGCAGCAGCTGGAGATAAGCCAGCAGGTCGTCGTAAAAAGGGAGGCGGCGGTGGGCAATATTCCACCATAAGAATTGCAGGACGAAAAAGAGATCCATCCACGCCCAGAATAAAAACAGGGGCTTCCGTTGTATTTTCATCGCTATCCTTGCGAAAAAAATCAGGCCCACAAGGGGCCTGATGTTTGGCTGCGGTTACGCGTTCTTCAGCACTTCACTGACAATCTCTACCGCTTCTTTTTCAATCAGCTTGCGATGCTCTTCGCCGAGGAAGCTTTCGCAGTAGATCTTGTAGGCGTCTTCGGTGCCTGACGGACGCGCCGCGAACCAGCCGTTGTCGGTCATCACCTTCAGGCCGCCAATCGCCGCCCCGTTGCCCGGCGCCGCGGTCAGACGGGCAGTGATCGGATCGCCCGCCAGGGTGTCAGCGCTGACCATTTCCGGAGAGAGCTTGGACAGCGCCGCTTTCTGCGCGGAAGTTGCGGAAGCCTGCAGACGGTTGTAGCTCGGCGCACCGAAGCGTTCGGCCAGTTCGTTATAATGCTCCTGTGGGTTTTTCCCGGTCACCGCGGTGATTTCCGCCGCCAGCAGGCACATGATGATGCCGTCTTTATCGGTGGACCATGGCGTGCCGTCAAAGCGCAGGAAGGAGGCCCCGGCGCTCTCTTCGCCGCCGAAACCGAAGCTGCCGTCGAACAGGCCGTCGACAAACCATTTAAAGCCCACCGGCACTTCCACCAGCTTGCGGCCCAGATCGTTCACCACCCGGTCAATCATCGCGGAGGAGACCAGCGTTTTCCCCACCGCCACCTCTTTGCCCCACTGCGGACGATGCTGGAACAGGTAGTTGATCGCTACCGCCAGGTAGTGGTTCGGGTTCATCAGCCCGGCTGGGGTGACAATCCCGTGGCGGTCGTAATCCGGATCGTTAGCAAACGCCAGATCGAACTTATCGCGCAGCGCCAGCAGGCCTGCCATCGCACACTCTGAGGAGCAGTCCATACGGATGGCGCCGTCTTTATCGAGGTGCATAAAGCGGAAGGTCTGGTCAACCTGATCGTTCACAATGGTCAGATTGAGCTTGTAGTGTTCGCCAATGCGTTTCCAGTATTCGATACCGGACCCGCCCAGCGGATCGACACCCAGCGTCAGGCCCGCTTTCTGGATCGCCGCCATGTCGACGATGTCCGCCAGCCCTTCAATGAACGGCTGCACCAGATCCTGTTCTTTAACGTGACCAGAAGCCAGCGCCGCGTCCAGAGAAATGCGTTTCACGCCCTGCAGGCCGGCGGCCAGCAGTTCGTTGGCGCGGTTTTCCACCACTTTGGTGACGTTGGTATCAGCCGGGCCGCCGTTTGGCGGGTTGTACTTGATACCACCATCTTCCGGCGGGTTGTGTGACGGGGTGATCACAATGCCGTCTGCCAGCGGACCGCCTTTTTTGTTATGCACCAGAATCGCATTGGAGACCGCCGGCGTCGGAGTGAAGCCGTTGTTTTCCTGCACGATCACGTCAACGCCGTTGGCGGTTAACACTTCCAGCACCGAAATAAACGCCGGCTCGGAAAGGGCGTGGGTATCTTTGCCGACATAGCACGGACCGGTGATCCCGTTCTTCGCACGATCTTCCGCAATGGCCTGGGCGATGGCCAGGATATGCGGTTCATTGAAGTTGTGGCGCGCCGCGCTACCGCGATGGCCAGAGGTGCCGAATTTTACCGCATGCTCCGCATTACCGACTTCAGGCTTCAGCACGTAGTACTGAGCAGTCAGTTGGGCGACGTTAATCAAATCACTCTGTTGCGCAGGCTGCCCCGCACGTTTATCGATTGCCATTGCCTGATCCTTCTGGTGCAAATGTTAAAAAGCTAGATCGTGCCGCAAACCTTTTCAATCAGCTCCGCAGGGAACTGCATCGACTGCATGATGTGCTCAATCATGCTGCATTTACGGCCGGTATTGGTATTAGTGATAACCCACCACGGTGTACCAGGAACCTGTTTTGGTTTGGTCTGATTACCGCTTTTCAGCAGCGTACGCGCATCTTCTGCGAAGTAGACGCGCGTGCGGCCATGCAGAGACTCGGTCGCCTCGGCAAATGCTTTATTGTCCAGAGAATAGAGGGTCGTCAACACCAGCATGAAACGGTTCACCGCGCGCTTCTGCTCGGCGTATTCATCAGATAACAGCAGCTCGCGCATGGCGCGGACTTTATCTTTCGCCGGGTTAGCGGGTTTCACCTCCACGGCAGGCGCTGGCGCCAGTGCCGGCGCGGCTTTGCTGACCGGTGTAGCCGGTTGGGAAACGGCGGAAAATTTCAGCATGCGCCGTAAAATGTCGGATGCGCTCTCGCCGATATGCAGAGTGTGGCTGGCAATATAGCGATAGAGTTCATCATCAACTTCAATTGTTTTCATCTTAATCCAGTGCGATATCTTTTCTGAATACAAATCGTTGGGATTATAAGTACAAATCCCAACCGCGGATAGCGTCAAACCAGGATGGCGGTAAAACTCAGAAAACTTCTGGGTCTTGCAGCCGGATGGCAGAATGTCCAACATAATACCCTAACCCGACGGAGCGAAAAAAAGAACTTTGCCATGAAATTAAATAGCCGAGCGCAATCTGCACAGAATCCGCACAACCACTCCCCGATCGTGCTGGTCCACGGTCTGTTTGGCAGCCTGGACAACCTGGGCATCCTCGCCCGCGACCTGATCGCCGACCACGATATTGTGCAGGTCGATATGCGCAACCACGGTTTGTCGCCGCGATCGCCAGAGATGACCTACCCCGCCATGGCGCAGGATCTGCTTGATACGCTTGACGCGCACCAGATCGAGCGCGCCACCTTTATCGGCCATTCGATGGGCGGGAAAGCGGTGATGGCGTTGACCGCCCTGGCGCCGGAACGCATCAGCGGACTGGTGGCGATCGATATCGCGCCGGTGGATTATCATGTGCGCCGCCATGATGAGATCTTCGCCGCTATCCGCGCCGTCAGCGAATCCTCCGCCAGCAGCCGCCAGCAGGCGGCGCAGGTGATGCGTGAGCATCTGCGGGAAGAGGGCGTGATTCAGTTCCTGCTGAAATCTTTTGTCGACGGCGAATGGCGCTTTAACGTGCCGGTGCTGTGGGACCAGTACCCGCATATCGTCGGCTGGGAAACCATTCCGGCCTGGCCGCACCCGACGCAGTTTATTCCCGGCGGCAACTCGCCCTATGTGACCGACGCCTACCGCGACGCGCTGCTGGCGCAGTTCCCGCAGGCCCGGGCGCACGTCATCGCTGGCGCCGGACACTGGGTGCATGCCGAGAAACCCGAGGCGGTGTTACGCGCCATCCGCCGCTATCTGACGAGCATCGCCGCCTGATTGGCTAAAATATGCCCGACCGCGCCGCAGAATGCCCGCGGTCGTTGGCGCAGCCGTTCGCCTGATGTATGATGGCGCGCTATCTGCGCCGGCTAGAGCCCGGCAGCTTGTTTCCCCGAAGTCACTCAGAATCATGGCAAAAGAACAAACGGACCGTACGACATTAGATTTGTTCGCAAACGAGCGTCGCCCGGGAAGACCGAAAACCAATCCGCTGTCGCGCGATGAACAACTGCGCATCAACAAACGTAACCAGCTGAAACGCGATAAGGTTCGCGGGCTGAAGCGCGTCGAGTTAAAACTCAACGCCGACGCGGTCGATGCGCTCAATGAACTGGCGGAAGCGCGTAATATGAGCCGCAGCGATCTCATTGAAGAGATGCTGATGACCCAATTGCGCGCCCTGCACAGCCAGGGAAAAGTCTAACTTTCCGCGAAAAATCCGCATTCGTGTAGCAGAGTGTGCAGTCGGGCGTGATTGCTGTTTCCGCGCCCTTGCCTGTTCTGCTATGATTGCCGTTATCTATGGGCATCGCGTCCCTACCACATCATTTAAGTTTCAAGAGGTTATTTTACTCATGGCAATCATCGGCATCTTTTTTGGCAGCGACACCGGCAACACCGAAAATATTGCAAAAATGATTCAAAAGCAGCTTGGTAAAGATGTTGCTGATGTTCACGACATTGCCAAAAGCAGCAAAGAAGACCTGGAAGCCCACGACATTCTGCTGCTCGGTATCCCGACCTGGTACTACGGCGAAGCGCAGTGTGACTGGGACGACTTCTTCCCGACGCTGGAAGAGATCGACTTCAATGGTAAACTGGTGGCGCTGTTCGGCTGTGGCGACCAGGAAGACTACGCAGAATACTTCTGCGACGCGCTGGGCACCATCCGCGACATCATTGAGCCGCGCGGCGCGACCATCGTCGGTCACTGGCCGACAGCCGGGTATCATTTTGAGGCCTCCAAAGGCCTGGCAGATGACGACCACTTCGTCGGCCTCGCCATTGATGAAGACCGCCAGCCGGAGCTGACCAACGAGCGCGTTGAGAAATGGGTGAAGCAGGTTGCCGAAGAGCTGCACCTCGAAGAAATCAAAAACGCCTGATGATTAAGCGGCGCAATCATTGAGTTGCGTCGCATTAATAGACAAAAGCAATCAAACTAATAGCTACAAGTTTTTAACTTTTAATCACATATCTGTACAATGTCCTCTGATTCTACGAGGCACGTGACGCAGTTTGTAGCTGGTGCCTCGTTTTTGACAGCAAACCAGGCCTGATACTTGCAGTTTTCATTTACCAGTGGCAGTTCTATAATGAGACGCATTACGTCGGGTTAATTTCTGTATGACTTCCGTTGAAGGAAGTAGATCGTTTAGCAACAGGACAGATTCCGCATGACTGACAACAATACCGCATTAAAGAAGGCTGGCCTGAAAGTCACACTTCCTCGACTGAAAATCCTTGAAGTGCTGCAGGAACCGGATAACCATCATGTCAGTGCGGAAGACTTATATAAACGCCTGATCGACATGGGCGAAGAGATCGGTCTGGCGACCGTTTACCGCGTACTCAACCAGTTTGATGATGCCGGTATCGTGACTCGTCATAATTTTGAAGGCGGTAAATCCGTTTTCGAACTGACCCAGCAGCATCACCACGATCACCTGATTTGCCTCGACTGCGGCAAAGTGATCGAATTCAGCGATGACTCGATCGAATTACGCCAGCGTGAAATTGCCTCCCGCCACGGCATCCGCCTGACCAACCACAGTCTGTATCTGTACGGCCACTGTGCGGAAGGTGATTGCCGCGAGGACGAACACGCCCACGACGCGGTGGAAAAATAATTCCCCGCTTCGCTGAGACTGAAAAGCCAACCTGCCGGTTGGCTTTTTTATGGGCGCCTCTGCTGCCCTTACCGCTCTCGTCCCACAGGTGACCTTCCCGCGTCCCCGTTTTGTCCGGAGAGTTGATATGGAACTTCGCCAGCTACGCTATTTTGTGCGCATTGTTGAAACCGGCAGCATGGGGCGCGCCGCGCTTGATCTTAATATCGGCGTCTCGGCGCTCAGCCAGCAGATCGCACGCCTGGAAAACGAACTGGCCATTCGCCTGCTGCAGCGGACCTCCCGCGGGGTCACGCCCACCAGCGCGGGTCTCGCTTTCTACTCGCAGGCACAGCTGGCGCTGCGCCATGCCGATGATGCCATCCTCGCCGCCCGCGAGGCGCGCCTGTCAGGCCACGTTAGCGTCGGCATGGCCCCCAGCACCGCCTCCGTTCTCGGCGTCCCGTTCATCAATGCGATGCGCGAAAGCTATCCCGACGTGCGCCTGCATTTGGTGGAAAGCCTCTCCGGTAATCTGGAGCGGATGATCAACACCCGCCAGCTCGATTTAGCTATCGTTTTCCAGCAGGAAAAGATCCTGCGCTGGAGCGCCAGACCGGTGCTGGAAGAACGCCTGTTCCTGATTGGCACCCATGCGCTGTTGGCCCCCCTGCAGGAGGACCACATCTCCCCTGACCAGCTCACCTCCCTGCCGTTGATTATGCCAAGCCAGGGCCATGGCCTGCGCGGCAGGCTGGAGGCAGTTTGCCAGCAGCATCATCTCAGCGTTGAGGTGGTGGCGGACATTGACGGTCTGGCCCTGCTGATGCAGGCCGTGCGCAGCGGACTGGGGGCCACCCTGCAGCCTGGGGCCGCCATTTCCCATCTCGACCATCAGGCGCTGAGGGTGATCGGCATCGCTAATCCGGTCCTCAGCCGCCCCAACTTTCTGGTCAGCCTGTCGGATGATGAGCTCACTCCGGCTGGCCTTGCAGCACGGGTAATACTGAGCAAAGTCATGCGCCAGCTGGTGGAGTCCGATCGCTGGCCAGGCGCTACCCTTTACGTTAACTAAACCCCTCTTTAGCGCTACGCCATAGCTCCCTGCCGCCGTTACCGCCTACATTCCCATTACAAATTTAACAATTAATTAAATTACAAGGGAACCGATAATGGTGGATGTACTGGTCATTGGCGGCGGCAATGCCGCGCTATGCGCCGCCTTAACCGCCCGGGAAGCTGGCGCCTCGGTGCTGCTGCTGGAGGCGGCGCCGCGGGAGTGGCGCGGCGGCAACTCGCAGCACACGCGTAACCTGCGCTGTATGCACGATGCGCCGCAGGACGTGCTGGTCGACAGCTACCCGGAAGAAGAGTACTGGCAGGATCTGCTGCGCGTCACCGAGGGGAATACCAACGAAGCGCTGGCCCGACTGGTGATCCGCACCTCGTCACAATGCCGGGACTGGATGCGCCAGCACGGAGTTAACTTTCAGCCGCCGCTCTCCGGCGCCCTGCACGTAGCCCGCACCAACGCCTTTTTTATGGGCGGCGGCAAAGCGCTGGTCAATGCCTATTACCGCAGCGCGGAGCAAATGGGGGTGCAGATCCGCTACAACACACCGGTGCTGGCTCTCGAGCTGCGCAACGGCGAATTTGTCGCCGCGCTGGCGGGCGAGGAACGGATTGTTGCAAAAAGCTGCGTCCTCGCCGCCGGCGGATTTGAATCCAACCGCGAATGGCTGCGCGAGGCCTGGGGGCAAAATGACCGCGGTGAATGGCCCGCCGATAACTTTCTCATCCGCGGCACCCGCTTCAACCAGGGAGTGCTGCTCAAGTTTATGATCGACGCCGGGGCCGATATTATCGGCGATCCCTCGCAGTCCCACTGCGTCGCCATTGACGCCCGGGCGCCGCTCTACGATGGCGGGATCTGTACCCGCGTCGACTGCGTGTCGCTGGGGGTAGTGGTCAACCGCGATGCCGACCGTTTTTACGATGAAGGAGAAGATTTCTGGCCCAAACGCTATGCCATCTGGGGCCGGCTGGTCGCCCACCAGCCCGGGCAAATCGGCTACTCGATCATCGACAGCAAAGCCATCGGCCACTTTATGCCGCCCGTCTTTCCCGGCGCTCAGGCCAACACCCTTCCCGAGCTGGCCCGCCAGCTCGGCCTGGACAGCGAACGCTTTACGCAAACCATCGCCGACTATAATGCCGCCTGCGCGCCAGGCCAGTTCGATCATACCCGCCTGGATAACTGCGCCACCGCCGGCCTGACGCCGCCAAAGACCCACTGGGCGCGGCCTATCGATACGCCGCCTTACTACGGCTATGCCTTACGTCCGGGGATCACCTTCACCTACCTCGGGCTCTACGTCGACGACACCGCCGCCGTCCACTTCGCCGGTAAACCCAGCCGCAACCTGTTTGTCGCCGGGGAAATGATGGCTGGCAACGTGCTGGGCAAAGGCTATACCGCCGGCGTCGGGATGTCGATCGGCACCACCTTCGGCCGCATTGCCGGCCAGCAAGCCGCCCGGGCGGCACAGCAGGAGAAACACCATGAAGTCGCTTGAGAAGCTGATCATTGAGGCGCAGATCATCACCGAGCCGGAGGCGGAAGTGGAAAGGGTGATGCAGGTATGTAACGCCTGCCGCTACTGCGAAGGGTTTTGCGCCGTATTCCCGGCGATGACCCAGCGCCTGGCCTTTGGCAAAGCAGATATTAACTATCTGGCTAACCTGTGTCATAACTGCGGCGCCTGCCTGCACGCCTGTCAGTACGCGCCGCCGCACGAATTCGCGATTAACGTGCCGAAGGCGATGGCCGAAGTTCGGCTGGAAACTTATCAGCATTACGCCCAGCCCGCCGCCTTTGGCAGCCTGTACCGCCGGGCTGGCGTGACCACCGTACTGGCGCTGGTCGGCGGACTGATTTTCTTTCTGCTACTGGCGATGGGGCTCAAAGGCTCGCTGCTTCATCCGCCGCTGGCGGGCGATTTCTATCAGATATTCCCGCATAACCTGCTGGCGTGGATGTTTGGCTCGGTCTTCGTGCTGGCCTTTGGCTTGCTGATGACCGGGGTGATCCGCTTCTGGCGCGAGATCTCCCCGGGCCAGCCGCACGCGGTTGATATCGCAAAGGCCTCACAGGATGCGTTGACGCTGAAATATCTCGATGGCGGGCATGGCAAAGGCTGCAACGAAGCCGATGACACCTTCACGCTGATGCGCCGCCGTTTCCACCACTTCACCTTCTACGGCTTTATGCTCTGCTTCGCCGCCACCGTGGTGGCCACGGGCTATCACTATTTCGCCGACCGGGAAGCCCCCTACCCGTTCTTCAGCGTCCCGGTGCTGCTGGGGACCCTTGGCGGCATCGGCCTGCTGGTGGGGCCGGCTGGCCTGCTGTGGCTAAACCTGCGCCGGTCGCCGTTGCACGGCGATGCACGACAAAAACCGATGGACCGCGGCTTTATCCTGCTACTGCTGCTGACCAGCTTCACCGGCCTGGCGCTGCTGGCGGGACGGGATACCTCATGGATGGGTATTTTGCTCGCTGTTCACCTCGGGGTGGTAATGGCCCTGTTCTTAACCCTTCCCTACGGAAAATTTGCCCACGGATTTTATCGCTGTGCGGCGCTACTCAAGTGGGCAATTGAGAAGCGGCGCGGAAAACAGGCGGCAGTCGCAGGCGACTAACCCGCTCCCTCTTACCTCTATAAAAACAAGATAAAGACAATGGAGAGCACACCCTATGACGCAACAATCCACGCGCGCCGGCACCGTCGGCGCTATCCTCCGCGTGACCAGCGGTAATTTTCTCGAACAGTTCGACTTTTTCCTGTTTGGCTTTTATGCCACCTATATCGCCCGCACCTTCTTTCCGGCGGAGAGCGAGTTCGCAGCGCTGATGCTGACCTTTGCGGTGTTTGGTTCGGGCTTCCTGATGCGCCCCATCGGCGCGGTGGTCCTCGGCGCCTATATCGACAGAATCGGGCGCCGCAAAGGGCTGATGGTCACCCTGGCGATCATGGGCTGCGGGACGCTACTCATCGCCCTGGTACCTGGCTATCAGACCATCGGCGTGCTGGCGCCGATCCTCGTGTTAGTGGGCCGCTTGCTGCAGGGGTTTTCCGCGGGCGTCGAGCTTGGCGGGGTGTCGGTCTATCTGTCGGAAATCGCCACGCCGGGCAATAAAGGCTTCTATACCAGCTGGCAGTCCGCCAGCCAGCAGGTGGCTATCGTCATGGCGGCGTTGATTGGCTATGCGCTGAACGCCACGCTTGAGCATGAGGAGATCGCCGACTGGGGCTGGCGCATCCCTTTCTTCATTGGCTGCCTGATTATTCCGCTGATTTTCGTGCTGCGCCGCTCGCTGCAGGAAACAGAGGAATTCCTGCAGCGTAAACACCGCCCGGATACCAAGGAGATCCTGACCACCATCGCCAGGAACTGGCGCATTATTAGCGCGGGGACATTACTGGTGGCGATGACCACCACCACCTTTTATTTTATCACCGTCTATACGCCGACCTACGGCAGAGCGGTGCTGCACCTCAGCGCTCGCGACAGCCTGCTGGTGACCATGCTGGTGGGCATCTCTAACTTTATCTGGTTACCGATTGGCGGGGCGATCTCTGACCGGATCGGTCGTCGCCCGGTGCTGATGGGCATTACCGTGCTGGCGCTGCTCACCACCTGGCCGGTGATGCACTGGCTCACCGCCGCGCCCGATTTTACGCGTATGACGCTGGTCCTGCTGTGGTTCTCGTTCTTTTTTGGCATGTATAACGGCGCGATGGTGGCGGCGCTCACCGAAGTGATGCCGGTGTACGTCCGCACTGTGGGATTCTCTCTGGCCTTTAGTCTCGCTACTGCCATTTTCGGCGGCCTGACGCCGGCTATCTCTACCGCCCTGGTCGAGCTCACCGGCGATAAAAGCGCGCCGGGCTGGTGGCTAATGTGCGCCGCGCTGTGCGGGTTCATTGCCACCGCGCTGCTGTTCGTGCGGCTGAGCCGAGGCTATCAGCCGGCGGAGAGTCAGCGCTAAAAAAACAAACGGGCGGAGGTATGCTCCGCCCGTTTGCCGCTAACGTCTGATTTAATGGGTCGTATTATTGCTGCGGATCTCCTTCCAGATCTGGTCGCAGCGCGCTTTCACCGCCTGATCGTTGCCGGTGCGGGTGGCCTGAATACACTGTTGGTAATCCAGGACGCGAACGCTCTCCTGATTGGCAAATTGCTGGTGCTGTTTATCCTCTTTCAGTACATTCAGTACGCTCTGACAGGCTTCAATCTTGTCCGGATTCCCTTCCGCCGTATTAATACAGGCGCTATAGGCATCTTTCAGTTTGGTGTCTTCTTTCGGTGCTGGCGACGTGGCGCAGGCCACCAGGCCCGAGGCCATCATGGCAATAAGCAGCATTTTTTTCATTGTCGTTCTCCCGGAGGTGCGGCAGGCTCACGCCCGCCGCGCAGGCATCAGAAAATAGTGAACGGGGCGATAACCATGAACTTCACGTCGCGCTCATCCTGGAAGATGTTGCCGTAGCCGCCGCTCCAGCTCGGAATATCGGAATGGTTGTCGTACTGGGTAAAGTGCAGTTTGAACAGGGTGCCCTTCGCCCGACCTTCCTGCACGGTATACAACGCATCCAGGCTGTAAGCCGATTCTTTCAGGCGATAGTCAGGGTCATAGTACGCATCCGGAGAGGACATTCTTCCCGGCTTCGCATCCCAGGCGTAGACATAAGACGCGCCAAACGCCCAGCCAGGCATATCCCAGTTTTTCATGTCATACATCGCGCCGAAGAAGACCGCTTTTTCGCCGTTGGCGTTAAAGTCGGAGCGGTTATCCCACCAGATATCGAGCCGACCGTTGGAAGAGGCATAGGTCGGCGTCATACGCTGCAGGAAGTAGCCCTGCTGGCCATCGGCCTTCACCCAGGTGCCTTCCAGACGCAGATCCAGCACATCCGCCACTTTATAGCCGAAGGTTAACGCCTGCAGCCATGCGGTGCCGTCATAGATGTCATTGACCCCGCCGTTGCTGACCTTATCGCGGGTGCCGTAGAACTGGTAGCTGGTGCTCAGCGGCGCGCCGGCGACGTCAAACTTGTAGCTGGCTTTTGCAAAGTACTGATCGATATAGCCCTGAGCCTGACCAAATGCCGCCTCCAGCACCAGGTCGTTTTTGAAATCATATTTGGCGCCGACGGAGTGGAGATAATCAACTTTGGTTTTCTTGTCGTTCTGATAGAAATCGTCCATCTCGATATGCCATGGCGCTTTATACTCGTTCGTCCACATATAGGAAAAACTTAACGCGCCCGCCGTGCCATAGTCGAAGTTAGCCCCGGCCTCCGCCCCCTGATAGGTACCTGGCATAAAGCTCCAGTGCGGGGCCAGCAGAGTCTGGCCGGTTGGCTGGATATAGCCCGCACGTGCCCACGCCGGACCGTATTTGAATTTCGCGGCGGCTTTATACAGGCTGATACCGCTCTTATCGCCGGAGTAGTCTTCGTCATAGGCTTTGTTGCGCGATGAGAAGGCAATTTCGTTCGGGTGGCCGCTATCGCCGTTCTCGGCCATTTCAATCGCGGTAAATGCAGCAATATCAAGGCCAAACATATCGGCAGCATAGCCGGACTGGAAGTCCAGGTTAGCGTTCCAGGTGGAGTGGGAAAGGTTGGTTTTATATTTGTCGCCGTCGGTGACATCTTTACGGTCACGCTCACGCTGCCAGTAATAGATACCGCCGGTTAAGGTTGAATCATCGATAAAGCCTGCTGCGCTGGCCTGCGGAACCACAACCCAGCCCGACATCGCGGTGACGGCGGCAATAGCCAGCGCCAGCGTACTACGTTTGCCACTAAACGTACGCATGTGCATATCCTCTTTGACGTTTTAAAAGGCGAAGACCAACGGTCATTCGCTAAAAAAATAAATAAAACTGCAAAATGTGGGGCGGTGAAAAAGGCCGCGAAACCACTGTAGATAGACTATTTTTCGTGACGCGAATTATCAATATTTTTCGTGAGGCAAAGCTTAAGATTATGACAAAGCGCACATAATTTATGTCTTTTTGTTACAGTCTTATCCCTGATAATTTTGTCATGGAAGTCATTGCAAAATCAGGGAAAAATAGAAGAACTGAAAGCGATTACATTGGTTTTTTGTATATGACAGGAAACATCAGAAGCGCTATTTATTACCGCGCAGTAACAGGATTAATTCGCATCGCGAAAATGAAAAGTTTAATTGGCTGATTCTGAAACAAAAAAAAGCGCCGCAAGGTGCGACGCTTTTACGGGAGGGAAATTTATTCGCCGACTTTCGCCCAGGTATCACGCAGCCCGACAGTGCGGTTGAACACCAGACTGGAGGCGTTTGCATAGCGACTGTCGAGGCAGAAGTAACCTTCACGCTCAAACTGGTAAGCTTTACCCGCTTCGGCCTGCGCCAGGCTCGGTTCCGCATAACCCTGCTTAATCACCAGCGAATCCGGGTTGATTACCGCGAGGAAATCTTCCTCCGCCCCCGGGTTTGGTACGCTGAACAGACGATCGTAGAGACGGATCTCCACCGGCAGCGCATGCGCCGCACTTACCCAGTGGATCACGCCTTTGACCTTGCGGCCGTCGGCCGGATCTTTGCTCAGGGTGTCGGCATCGTAGGTGCAGAAGATGGTGGTGATATTGCCTTCGGCATCTTTCTCCACACGTTCCGCTTTGATCACGTAGGCGTTGCGCAGACGCACTTCTTTGCCCAGCACCAGACGCTTGTACTGTTTATTGGCTTCTTCACGGAAGTCCGCGCGATCGATCCAGATTTCGGCGCTGAACGGCACTTCACGACTGCCCATTTCCGGCTTGTTCGGATGGTTCGGCATCGCCACCATTTCGCTTTCGCCCTGCGGATAGTTCTCGATAACCAGTTTCACCGGATCGATCACCGCCATCGCGCGCGGGGCGTTTTCATTCAGATCTTCACGAATGCAGGACTCCAGCGATGCCATCTCGATGGTGTTGTCCTGCTTGGTCACGCCGATGCGCTTGCAGAACTCGCGGATGGATTCAGCGGTGTAGCCACGGCGACGCAGACCGGAGATGGTCGGCATACGCGGATCGTCCCAGCCTTCCACGTGCTTCTCGGTCACCAGCTGGTTCAGCTTACGCTTGGACATCACGGTGTATTCGAGATTCAGGCGCGAGAATTCGTACTGACGTGGATGCACCGGAATGCTGATGTTGTCCAGCACCCAGTCGTACAGGCGGCGGTTGTCCTGGAACTCCAGGGTACACAGCGAGTGGGTGATGCCTTCCAGCGCATCGCTGATGCAGTGGGTGAAGTCATACATCGGGTAGATGCACCACTTGTTGCCGGTCTGATGATGCTCAGCGAACTTAATGCGGTACAGCACCGGATCGCGCATCACGATGAACGGCGACGCCATATCGATTTTCGCGCGCAGGCAGGCTTTGCCTTCTTCGAAGCCGCCGCTGCGCATTTTTTCAAACAGCGCCAGGTTTTCTTCCACGCTGCGGTCGCGATACGGGCTGTTTTTACCCGGCGCTTTCAGGGTGCCGCGGTATTCGCGAATTTCATCTGGAGAGAGTTCATCAACATAGGCCAGACCTTTGTTGATCAGCTCAACCGCATACTGATGCAGCTGATCAAAGTAATCAGACGAGTAGCAAACGTCCCCGGACCAGTGGAAACCTAACCACTGCACGTCGTTTTTAATCGACTCCACGTATTCGATATCTTCTTTCACCGGGTTGGTGTCATCGAAACGCAGGTTGCATTGACCCTGATAATCCTGCGCGATGCCGAAGTTCAGGCAGATGGATTTCGCATGGCCAATGTGCAGATAACCGTTCGGCTCCGGCGGGAAGCGAGTGTGAACGGTGGTATGTTTACCGGTAGCCAGATCTTCATCAATGATCTGACGGATAAAGTTAGTCGGGCGGGCTTCTGCCTCACTCATCACGGGTTCCTCAAAGCGTAAACAACGTATAACGGCACATGATCTTACAAGCAGGACGTAGTGACAACTATTAGTTACGTAAAATAGGTATCAGAAGAGGATTATGGGGCCGATTGCTGGAAAAAAAAGCGGCGAAGGTTTCCCTTCGCCGCTGAGGCATAAACTCGACTCAGGAGCCTTACTTGCCTTTAATCTCATACAGCGGCGTCTGGCCGGCAACGACCTTACCGCTCGCCAGTATCACCAGCGCGCTGTAGTCATCGCTGTTGCTGCAGACGACCGGACTGATCATTGAGCGCGCGTTGGCGTTGAGGAAGTCCAGATCCATTTCCAGGATCGGCTCACCGGCCTTCACGTCCGTGCCCTCTTCAACCAGACGTTTGAAGCCCTTGCCTTCCAGCGCCACGGTGTCGATACCCATGTGGACGACGATTTCCGCGCCGTTGTTGGTTTCGAGGCAGAACGCGTGGTTAGTGTTGAAAATTTTCACCACAGTACCCGCCGCTGGCGCGACAACGATGTTGCTGGTCGGTTTCACCGCGATACCGTCGCCGACGGCTTTGCTGGCGAAGGCTTCGTCCGGCACCTGTTCGAGCGCCACCACGTCACCGGTAATCGGCGAAACCAGCGACTCAACGGTCTTCGCATTCGCTACCGCCTGCGGTTTAGCCGCTGGCGCTGCGGTGGCGACGTTGCCAGCCGGTGCGGCGGCTGCTGCCGCTACCGGGCCGCGGGTAACCACTTTTTTCATCTCATCGCCGATAGATTCTGCTTTCGCACCGACGATAACCTGGATGGTTTGCTTATTCAGTTTCACCACCCCGGACGCGCCGAGACGTTTACAGGCCGCGTCGTTCACTTTCGCCGAATCGCCCACGGTCAGACGCAGACGGGTGATACAGGCGTCAATGGCTTTCAGGTTGTCGGTTCCGCCCACCGCGGCGATATAGCTGGTCGCCAGCTGGGTCAGGCCCTCTTCAGTGTTGCTGTTGGCTTCTTCCGTTACCACGTCAGCAGCTTTGTCTTCACGACCCGGCGTTTTCAGGTTGAACATGCGGATCACCGCGCTGAACAGCAGGAAGTAGACGAAGAAGAACACCACGCCCATCACCAGCAGCATCCAGACGTTTTTGCTGGCCGCTGGCAGGCTGTACATCAGCACATAGTCAATTGCACCTGCGGAGAAGGAGAAGCCCGCATGGATACCCAGCGCCGTTGCGATGAACAGGCTGATACCGGTCAGCACCGCATGCAGGAGGTACAGCAGCGGAGCCAGGAACATGAACAGGAATTCCAGCGGCTCGGTTACCCCGGTCAGGAACGCGGTGATGGCTACGGACAGCAGCATACCGCCGACCATCGGACGACGCGCTTTCGGCGCCGCCAGATACATCGCCAGCGCCGCACCCGGCAGACCAAACATCATGATCGGGAAGAAGCCGGACATGAACATCCCCGCGGTGCCGTCGCCGGCGTAGAAGCGGTTGATGTCGCCGTGGAACACAGCGCCAGCGGCGTTAGTGAACTCACCAATCTGGAACCAGGCGATGGTGTTCAGCACCTGATGCAGACCGGTTGGGATCAGCAGACGGTTGATGAAACCAAAGATACCGGAACCGAGCGCCCCTGCGGAGACGATCCATTCGCCACCAGAGTGGATAGCGTGCTGCACCGGCGGCCAGACGTAGCCGAAGATCGCGGCGAGGATCAGACAGAAGAAGCCGGTGGCGATCGGCACGAAGCGTTTGCCGCCGAAGAAGCTCAGGAAGTCCGGCAGCTTGATGCCGGCCCAGCGGTTGTACACCGCCCCTGCCACCAGACCGGTAATGATACCGGCCAGCACGCCCATGTTAATTTCCGGGTTGATGGTGACCATCGCTTTGGTCATCACGAAATACCCTACTGCGCCGGCCAGCGCCGCAGAACCCGCGTTATCCTTGGACCAGCTTGATGCCACACCAATTGCGAAGATCAGCGCCAGATTATCGAAGATCGCCCCACCCGCTTGCGCGATGAAGGGTACATTCAACAGGTCTGGTTGCCCGAAACGCAGCAGCAATGCCGCGACCGGCAGCACTGCGATAGGGAGCTGCAACGCCCTACCCAGTCGCTGAAAGAAACCTAAAATATTCATCTTATTCCCCCTATGAGACCCCGATGAGGCTCATTTTCAAAGCCACTTTTTTATTGTGTAACAAGGTCGGTTTTATCACTTACCGGCAAAGTGTGTGAAAAATTAATTCGTATCGCAAATTAAACGGGTATTTTTTGTGATAATTATCACCAAATATCGTATTCATCCCTCCCTTTCACTGGCTAACATCGAAAACTTATTTTATCATTCAAAAAATCAACACGGATTGACCCCGGTCGGCGCAGTTGCTGCAATACTCTCCTCAGAGTGCTGGCGCCAATCCGCCAGAATCTACTTTAACTATAGAGGTGAAGAATGAGACTGATCCCCCTGGTAACCGCTGAGCAGGTCGGTAAATGGGCTGCCCGCCACATCGTTAACCGTATTAATGCATTCAAACCGACCGCGGACCGTCCGTTCGTGCTGGGTCTGCCTACCGGTGGCACTCCGCTGACCGCCTACAAAGCGCTGGTTGAAATGCATAAAGCAGGCCAGGTTAGCTTCAAACACGTCGTCACCTTTAATATGGATGAATATGTCGGCCTGCCAAAAGAGCATCCGGAAAGCTATCATAGCTTCATGCACCGTAATTTCTTTGACCACGTTGATATTCCGGCAGAAAATATCAATCTGCTGAATGGTAACGCGCCGGACATCGATGCGGAATGCCGTCGCTATGAAGAAAAAATTCGTTCCTACGGTAAAATCCACCTGTTCATGGGCGGCGTAGGCAACGATGGTCACATCGCGTTCAACGAACCGGCCTCTTCTCTGGCGTCCCGCACCCGTATTAAGACCCTGACCCATGACACCCGTGTGGCGAACTCCCGCTTCTTCGATGGTGATGTGGATCTGGTGCCGAAATACGCGTTGACCGTGGGCGTAGGCACCCTGCTGGATGCAGAAGAAGTGATGATTCTGGTGCTGGGTCATCAGAAAGCGCTGGCGCTGCAGGCGGCGGTAGAAGGTAACGTCAACCATATGTGGACCATTACCTGCCTGCAGCTGCATCCGAAGGCGGTGATTGTCTGCGACGAGCCGTCCACCATGGAGCTGAAAGTGAAAACCCTGAAATATTTCAACGAATTAGAAGCTGAAAATATTAAAGGTCTGTAATGTAGTCGTGTCCCGCCACTTGCGCGGGACCCTCTTTTTCTTTGTATGCATCATCATGCCGGCGGCAAATGAACGATCGCTGACCTGATGGGGCGTATATACCGGGGGTCGTAATGTATGCATTAACCCAGGGCCGGGTTTATACCGGTCATGAAATTCTCGATGACCATGCGGTTGTTATCGCCGATGGCCTAATCGAACGTCTCTGTCCGCTGGCGGATTTGCCGTCTGACATGGAGCAGCGCTCGGTCAACGGCGCAATAATTGCCCCCGGTTTTATCGACGTTCAGCTCAATGGCTGCGGCGGCGTGCAGTTTAACGACAGCCCAGAGGCGGTCACCGTTGAAACGCTGGAGATCATGCAGAAGGCGAACGAACGTTCAGGCTGCACCAGCTTCCTGCCGACGCTGATTACCTCCAGTGACGATCTGATGAAGCAAGGTATCCGCGTCATGCGCGAATACCTGCAAAAACACCCGAATCAGGCGCTGGGTCTGCATCTTGAAGGACCGTGGCTGAATATCGTCAAGAAAGGCACCCACAACCCGGACTACGTGCGTAAACCGGACGCCGCGCTGGTCGATTTCCTCTGCGATAACGCCGATGTGATCACCAAGGTGACCCTCGCCCCTGAGCGCGTTGAGCCGGAAGTGATCCGCAAGCTGGTTGCCGCCGGGATCGTCGTCTCCGCCGGCCACTCCAACGCCACGCTGAAAGAGGCGAAAGTCGGCTTCCGCGCCGGCATTACCTTCGCCACTCACCTGTATAACGCGATGCCGTATATTACCGGACGCGAACCGGGTCTGGCCGGGGCGATTTTTGACGAGCCGGATGTCTACTGCGGTATTATTGTCGACGGGATGCATGTCGATTATGCCAACGTACGTAACGCCAAGCGCCTGAAAGGCGACAAACTGTGTCTGGTCACCGACGCCACCGCGCCGGCGGGGGCGAATATTGACCAGTTCATTTTTGCCGGGAAAACAATATACTACCGCAATGGACTGTGCGTAGATGAAAACGGCACGCTCAGCGGCTCCTCCCTGACCATGATTGAAGGGGTGCGTAATCTGGTGGAGCATTGCGGCGTGGCACTGGACGAAGTATTGCGGATGGCGACGCTCTATCCCGCGCGCGCTATCGGTGTGGACAAGCAGCTCGGCAGCATTGCGCCGGGCATGGTCGCTAACCTGACCGCCTTTACACGCGATTATAAAATCACCAAGACCATCGTTAATGGTAACGAGGTCGTCACTGAGTAAGTAAAAGTATGACAGCAGGCGGACAAGCTCAAATTGGTAACGTTGACCTCGTAAAACAACTGAACAGCGCGGCCGTGTACCGCCTGATTGACCAGCATGGGCCTATCTCGCGCATTCAGATAGCCGAACAAAGCCAGCTTGCCCCTGCCAGCGTGACCAAAATCACGCGTCAGCTTATTGAGCGCGGCCTGATCAAAGAAGTCGATCAGCAGGCCTCCACCGGAGGCCGCCGCGCTATCTCTATCATCGCTGAAACCCGCAACTTCAACGCCATCGGCGTGCGGCTTGGCCGCTATGACGCCACTCTGACCCTGTATGATTTAAGCAGCAAGACCCTGGAAGAGGAACATTTTCCCCTGCCCGAGCGCACCCAGGAAACGCTGGAACACGCCCTGCTGAATATCATCGCCACCTTTATCGAAAACTGTCAGCGCAAAATTCGCGAGCTGATCGCCATCTCGGTGATCCTGCCAGGCCTCGTCGACCCGGAAAGCGGCGTGATCCGCTATATGCCGCATATTGCGGTGGAAAACTGGGGCCTGGTCGGAGCGCTGGAAAAACGCTTCAACGTCACCTGCTATGTCGGGCACGACATCCGCAGCCTGGCGCTGGCCGAGCACTATTTCGGTGCAAGTCAGGACTGCGAAGACTCCATCCTGGTGCGCGTGCACCGCGGTACCGGCGCGGGCATCATCTCTAACGGGCGCATTTTTATTGGCCGGAACGGCAACGTCGGCGAAATTGGCCACATTCAGGTCGATCCGCTGGGCGAGCGCTGCCACTGCGGCAACTTCGGCTGTCTGGAGACCGTCGCGGCCAATGCCGCCATCGAACAGCGGGTTCGCCACCTGCTTGAGCAGGGCTACCAGAGCCGTCTGACGCCGGATGACTGCACGATCAAAACTATCTGCAAAGCGGCCAACAAGGGCGATGCCCTGGCCTGCGAGGTGATTGAGTACGTGGGGCGTCACCTCGGGAAAACGATCGCCATCGCGATTAACCTGTTCAACCCACAAAAAATCGTTGTCGCCGGCGAAATAGTGGAAGCTGAAAAGGTCCTTCTTCCGGCCATCGAAGGCTGCATTAACGCCCAGGCGCTCAAAGCGTTTCGCAAGAACCTGCCGGTGGTGCGTTCTACCCTCGACCATCGCTCAGCGATTGGCGCCTTCGCGCTGGTCAAACGCGCTATGCTCAATGGCACGCTGCTGCAGCGCTTGCTTGAGAGCTAATCGCCTCTTTATTGATAGCGCGAAACGATCCGCATCACCCTGTCGCTGGTGGGTATGGTCCACCAGCGATGTGAAACCTCATCGATGACGAGTATAGTTTCGTCTTTGTTAATGATTCTGGACCCACCATGACCATTCAAAACATAATTTGTGATATTGACGGCGTGCTGATGCACGATAACGTCGCCGTTCCCGGCGCTGCCGAGTTTATCAAACGCATCCTCGATAAAGGCATGCCGCTGGTAATGCTGACCAACTACCCGTCGCAAACCGGCCAGGATTTGGCTAACCGTTTCGCCACCGCGGGCATCGACGTGCCGGATACCGCGTTTTACACCTCGGCGATGGCCACCGCCGATTTCCTGCGCCGCCAGGAAGGCAAGAAAGCCTATGTGGTGGGTGAAGGGGCGCTGATCCACGAACTGTACAAAGCCGGCTTTACCATCACCGATGTGAACCCGGATTTTGTCATCGTCGGGGAAACCCGTTCATTCAACTGGGAGATGATGCATAAGGCCGCCTTCTTCGTTGCCAACGGCGCCCGCTTCATTGCCACCAACCCGGATACGCACGGTCGCGGCTACTATCCGGCCTGTGGCGCGCTGTGCGCCGGGATCGAGAAGATCTCCGGCCGTAAGCCGTTTTACGTCGGTAAACCTAGCCCGTGGATCATCCGTTCAGCGCTGAACAAAATGCAGGCTCACTCCGAGCAGACAGTGATCGTAGGTGATAACCTGCGCACTGACATTCTGGCCGGCTTCCAGGCGGGGCTGGAGACTATTCTGGTGCTCTCCGGCGTCTCCACCCTCGATGACATCGACAGCATGCCGTTTCGCCCGTCGTGGATTTACCCTTCCGTCGCGGAAATCGATATTTTCTGATGCCAACCACGTCGCAGGACGTGGTTTTTCATTTATAGCGCCTGCCAAAAGTCATCCATCTAATAAAAACGGCCTATAAATGCGTATTCCTCAATAAAGTCGCTCAAAAGATACTCTTTTTTTACTGTTCAATAATCACAGTTGCGTTTTTTCTTTTTCAGGCCGCAAAACCCTTGCGCCAGCGCCCCCTTTACGGCATTTTCTTAAGCACGCACTCAGGCTTCGCCACGAGACGAAGCCAGCACAACATCAAACACGACAGGGTAATGGAGAAGGCTATGTGTTCTATTTTTGGCGTACTGGATATTAAAACTGACGCAGGCGAGCTGCGTAAAAAGGCGCTGGAGCTTTCCCGCCTGATGCGCCATCGCGGTCCGGACTGGTCTGGCGTGTATGCCAGCGACAAAGCGATTCTGGCGCACGAGCGCCTGTCTATTGTCGACGTCAACGCCGGTGCCCAGCCGCTGTACAACGCCGAAAAAACCCATGCGCTGGCCGTTAACGGCGAGATCTACAACCATCAGGCGCTGCGCGCGGAGTATGGCGATCGCTATCAGTTCCAGACCGGCTCTGACTGCGAAGTGATCCTCGCGCTGTATCAGGAAAAAGGCCCTGAGTTCCTCGACGACCTGCAGGGGATGTTCGCCTTCGCCCTGTACGACAGCGAGAAAGACGCGTACTTAATTGGTCGCGACCATATCGGTATTATTCCGCTGTATATGGGCCATGACGAACACGGCAACTTCTATGTCGCCTCCGAAATGAAAGCGCTGGTGCCGGTATGCCGCACCATTAAAGAGTTCCCGGCGGGCAGCTACCTGTGGAGCAAAGACGGCGAAATTCGCCAGTACTATCAGCGTGACTGGTTCGATTACGACGCGGTGAAAGACAACGTTACCGATAAGAACGAGCTGCGCCAGGCGCTGGAAGAGTCGGTGAAAAGCCACCTGATGTCCGACGTGCCTTACGGCGTGCTGCTCTCCGGCGGTCTTGATTCATCGGTCATCTCGGCTATCACCAAGAAATTCGCCGCCCGTCGCGTCGAAGATCAGGAGCGTAGCGAAGCCTGGTGGCCGCAGTTGCACTCTTTCGCGGTCGGTCTGGAAGGCTCTCCTGACCTGAAAGCGGCGCAGGAAGTGGCCAACCACCTCGGCACCGTACACCACGAAATTCACTTTACGGTCCAGGAAGGGCTGGATGCGATCCGCGACGTTATCTATCACATCGAAACGTATGACGTGACCACCATTCGCGCCTCGACGCCGATGTACCTGATGTCGCGTAAAATTAAAGCCATGGGCATCAAAATGGTGCTTTCCGGCGAAGGTTCGGACGAAGTGTTCGGCGGCTACCTCTATTTCCATAAGGCGCCGAACGCCAAAGAACTGCACGAAGAGACGGTGCGCAAGCTGCAGGCGCTGCATATGTTTGACTGCGCCCGCGCCAACAAAGCGATGTCCGCCTGGGGCGTGGAAGCCCGCGTGCCGTTCCTCGACAAGAAGTTCCTCGACGTGGCGATGCGCATCAACCCGCAGGATAAGATGTGCGGCAACGGCAAAATGGAAAAACACGTGCTGCGTGAATGCTTTGAATCCTACCTGCCGGCCAGCGTTGCCTGGCGGCAGAAAGAGCAGTTCTCTGACGGCGTCGGCTACAGCTGGATCGATACGCTGAAAGAAGTGGCCGCGAAGCAGATCAGCGATCAGCAGCTGGAAACGGCGAGCTTCCGTTTCCCGTACAACACGCCGACCTCCAAAGAAGGCTATCTGTACCGCGAGATCTTCGAAGAGCTGTTCCCGCTGCCGAGCGCGGCGGAGTGTGTCCCTGGCGGTCCGTCGGTGGCCTGCTCTTCAGCGAAAGCCATTGAGTGGGATGAAGCGTTCAAGACCATGAACGATCCATCAGGCCGTGCGGTGGGCGTCCACCAGTCTGCCTACAAATAAGCCCTGACGGGCGGTGAAACGCGAAACGGACCCTCCGGGGTCCGTTTTCTTTTTGCAGGATTTATGCCGCTGAAAAACGATAAATAACCAATAATTGCCGAATATTGCAGCGAGCTGTTCGCAACCTAACCAAACAGTCACATTACAACGATTTTCCTTGAAAAAGAGGTTGACGCTCGCAGGCCCAATACGCATAATGCGCCCCGCAACGCCGATAAGGTTACGCGAAAAAAAGATGGCTACGTAGCTCAGCTGGTTAGAGCACATCACTCATAATGATGGGGTCACAGGTTCGAATCCCGTCGTAGCCACCATCTTTTTTGCGGGAGTGGCGAAATTGGTAGACGCACCAGATTTAGGTTCTGGCGCCGCAAGGTGTGCGAGTTCAAGTCTCGCCTCCCGCACCATTCACCAGTTAGCGTTGTACGGATGGGGTATCGCCAAGCGGTAAGGCACCGGTTTTTGATACCGGCATTCCCTGGTTCGAATCCAGGTACCCCAGCCATATTTCTTCGATATTTGCGGTTCACCGCGACGGTATTGGGGTATCGCCAAGCGGTAAGGCACCGGTTTTTGATACCGGCATTCCCTGGTTCGAATCCAGGTACCCCAGCCATATTTCTTCGATATTTGCGGTTCACCGCGACGGTATTGGGGTATCGCCAAGCGGTAAGGCACCGGTTTTTGATACCGGCATTCCCTGGTTCGAATCCAGGTACCCCAGCCATCGAAGAAACAGTAAGACAATTTGGCTACGTAGCTCAGCTGGTTAGAGCACATCACTCATAATGATGGGGTCACAGGTTCGAATCCCGTCGTAGCCACCATATTCAGGACGTATCGATACGCATCGATAATTCCGAAACAATTTGTTGGGGTATCGCCAAGCGGTAAGGCACCGGATTCTGATTCCGGCATTCCGAGGTTCGAATCCTCGTACCCCAGCCAAATTAAAAAGTCGTTCAGCAGTGAACGCACTGTTGCCCTCAACCGGGGTAGTTACGGTAAAGCGCAACAGACAATTGGGGTATCGCCAAGCGGTAAGGCACCGGATTCTGATTCCGGCATTCCGAGGTTCGAATCCTCGTACCCCAGCCACTTAAATGCAAAAAAGCTCACTTCGGTGAGCTTTTTTGCTATTGGCGTCCTGACACGCTTACGCAGTACTGACTGCCGGGCAGGCGCTCTCCACTACGCCCCTGCCCGGGAAGCCGGTTTTACAAGCCTAAGGCATACTTCAGCGCCTGACGCTTCAACACCCCGGCGCGTTCAGCCGCCATCAGGCCAATATTACGCAGCATCCGCACCGGCGCCAGGTCATTGCTGAAACCGGCATAAAACAAATCCATCCCCGACTGCATGATAAAATTATCCGCTCGCCGCCGCGCCTGGTAGCGCTTCAGCACCAGCAGGCTGGCCCAGTCTTCGCCGCGACCGCGCGCTTGCGCCAGGATCTCCAGCAGGGCATCCACATCGCGGTAGCCAAGGTTAACCCCCTGCCCCGCCAGCGGATGAATGGTATGCGCCGCATCGCCCACCAGCGCCAGGCCGGGCTGGACATACTGCAGCGCATGACGCCGGGTGAGCGGAAAAGCGCCGGCCGCCTGCGGCGTAACACGACCCAGCCGCGCCGGAAAGTGACTGGCGATCTCCTGCTGGAGTTGCGCCATGGTCATGCCCTGCAGCTGACGGATCCGCGCCGGCGTGTCGTACCAGACCAGCGAGGCCCAGTGGTCGAACAGCGGCAGGAAGGCGCGCGGCCCGCTGGGGGTAAACTGCTGCCAGGTGCTGTCGCCGGGATCGTCGACGCATTCGACGCTGATCAGCATACAGGACTGCTGATATTGCCAGGCGTGTACGCCGATGCCGGCCATCTCCCGCACCTGGGAATTGGCGCCGTCGGCGCCGATCACCAGCCGGGCGTGGATCGCCTCTCTCTCGCGTAAATGCAGCGCGGTATGCGCCTCGCCGCGCTGCATCGCCTCCAGTTCGCTACCAACGCGCAGGGTGACCCCTTCATGCGCCGCCAGCGCTTGCCAGAGGCCCCATTGCAGGACCTTGTTCTCGACCATGTAGCCCAGCTCCGGCAGTTTGAGCTCTGCGGCGTCAAAGGCGACGTGCGCGCTCTCCCACTCCCAGGTCTCCAGACGACGATAAGCGTGGACGCGCATCGCCCGTACGGCATCCCAGACGCCGAGACTCTTCAGCAGGCCGACCGAAGCCGCGCTGATAGCCGAGATCCGCACATCCGGGGCGGATGCCGGTTCGAAAGCCGGAGGCGCCGTTTTCTCAAGCACCGTCACGGTAAATCCCTGTTGCGCCAGCCCCAACGCCAGGGCGCCGCCGACCATGCCGCCGCCCACGATGGCGACATCTGTTGCGTGAATTGTCATGGCTATTATCCTTAAAGCAGAATCCGTTAAGTTTACCGGATTTTTTGTTCCCTTGCGGTGATAACGCTCGCACTGGTCAGGGGGCGACCAAAGCATTACAATACGCGCCCTGGAAAGCGAAATTCACCCTGTATATATCCCCGCGTTTTGGATATCTATTACTGAGCATGAGCAAGTCAATGACAAAAAAACTCCATATTAAAACCTGGGGCTGTCAGATGAACGAGTATGATTCATCAAAGATGGCCGATCTGCTGGATGCGACACATGGGTATCAACTGACCGAAGTGGCGGAAGAAGCAGATGTGCTGTTGCTCAATACCTGCTCAATTCGTGAGAAGGCCCAGGAAAAAGTTTTCCATCAGCTCGGACGCTGGAAACTGCTGAAAGAGAAAAACCCGGACCTGATTATTGGCGTTGGCGGCTGCGTGGCCTCCCAGGAAGGCGACCATATTCGTCAGCGCGCGCACTATGTCGATATTATTTTCGGGCCGCAAACCCTGCACCGCCTGCCGGAGATGATTAACGCCGTGCGCGGCAACCGCAGCCCGGTGGTGGATATCAGCTTCCCGGAAATTGAAAAATTCGATCGCCTGCCAGAGCCGCGCGCCGACGGCCCGACCGCCTTTGTTTCGATTATGGAAGGCTGCAACAAATACTGCACCTACTGCGTGGTGCCGTACACCCGCGGAGAAGAGGTCAGCCGTCCGTGCGACGATATCCTGTTTGAAATCGCCCAGCTGGCGGCACAGGGCGTGCGTGAGGTCAATCTGCTGGGCCAGAACGTTAACGCCTGGCGCGGTGAGAATTACGACGGCACCACCGGCAGCTTTGCCGATCTGCTGCGTCTGGTCGCCGCCATCGACGGCATCGACCGTATTCGCTTCACCACCAGCCACCCGATCGAATTTACCGACGATATCATCGAGGTCTATCGCGATACGCCGGAACTGGTGAGCTTCCTGCACCTGCCGGTGCAGAGCGGTTCTGACCGGGTTCTGAATCTGATGGGACGCACCCATACCGCGCTGGAGTACAAAGCGATTATTCGCAAGCTGCGTGAGGCGCGCCCGGATATTCAGATAAGCTCCGACTTTATTGTCGGCTTCCCTGGCGAAACCACAGACGATTTCGAAAAGACGATGAAGCTAATCGCCGACGTCAATTTCGATATGAGCTACAGCTTTATCTTCTCCGCTCGCCCGGGCACTCCAGCGGCCGATATGGTCGATGACGTGCCGGAGGAGGATAAAAAGCAACGTCTGTATATTCTGCAGGAGCGGATCAACCAGCAGGCGATGGCCTGGAGCCGTCGCATGCTCGGCACGGTACAGCGCATTCTGGTGGAAGGCACGTCGCGTAAGAACTTGATGGAGCTTTCCGGGCGCACCGAGAACAACCGCGTGGTCAACTTCGAAGGTACGCCGGATATGGTCGGTAAATTCGTCGATGTTGAAATCGTCGATGTTTACACCAACTCGCTGCGCGGCAAAATCGTGCGTACCGAAGCGGAGATGGGTCTGCGTATCGCTGAATCACCTGAATCAGTGATTGCCCGCACCCGTAAAGAGAACGATCTTGGCGTGGGTATCTATCAGCCGTGATCCCTTCAGGCCTGTCGGTTCCGGCAGGCCTTGTAATTCCTCTCTCCGTCCCTATATCTACAGCAATGCTTGCGCCATTTTCCTGTGACGTAAATAATTTCCTGATTAGCCGGCCACGCGCCGCGTCCGGCCACCTGCGTAAAGAGGAACAGTTTGAACATAGACACTCGTGAAATTACCCTGGAGCCAGCGGATAACGCACGCCTGTTAGCCTTGTGCGGCCCGTTTGACGACAACATCAAACAGCTGGAGCGTCGGTTAGGCATTGAGATCAACCGCCGTGACAATCACTTTAAACTGACCGGACGCGCTATTTGCGTACACGCCGCCGCCGATATTCTGCGCAGCCTGTATGTCGATACGGCGCCGATGCGCGGTCAGATTCAGGATATTGAGCCGGAGCAGATCCATCTGGCGATCAAAGAGGCGCGCGTGCTGGAGCAGAGCGCCGAGAGCGTGCCGGAGTACGGGAAAGCCGTCAATATCAAGACCAAGCGCGGGGTGATCAAACCGCGTACGCCGAACCAGGCGCAGTACATCGCCAATATCCTCGATCACGACATCACTTTCGGCGTCGGTCCGGCGGGGACGGGTAAAACCTATCTGGCGGTGGCGGCGGCGGTCGATGCGCTGGAGCGCCAGGAGATCCGCCGTATTCTGCTGACCCGTCCGGCCGTCGAGGCGGGCGAAAAGCTCGGCTTCCTGCCCGGCGATCTGAGCCAGAAGGTCGATCCGTATCTGCGCCCGCTGTATGACGCGCTGTTTGAGATGCTCGGCTTTGAGAAAGTCGAAAAGCTGATTGAGCGTAACGTCATCGAAGTGGCCCCGCTGGCCTATATGCGCGGACGAACGCTGAATGACGCCTTTATCATTCTTGATGAAAGCCAGAACACCACCATCGAGCAGATGAAGATGTTCCTGACCCGCATCGGCTTTAACTCCAAGGCGGTGATCACCGGCGACATCACGCAGATTGACCTGCCGCGCAGCACCAAATCCGGTCTGCGCCACGCCATCGAAGTGCTGGCCGAAGTCGATGAGATCAGCTTTAACTTCTTCCATAGCGAAGACGTGGTGCGCCATCCGGTGGTTGCCCGTATCGTTAACGCCTATGAGGCGTGGGAAGCCGCAGACCAGAAACGTAAAGCAGAACTGGCCGCCGAGCGCAAACGCGAAGCCCAGGAACAGGAGCAAAAATGAGTCAGGTGATCCTCGATTTACAGCTGGCCTGCGAAGAGACCAGCGGCCTGCCGGACGAAGCCCTTTTTCAGCGCTGGGTCGATGCCGTCATTCCGCCATTTCAGGAGGAGTCAGAGTTAACGATTCGTCTGGTCGATGTTGCAGAAAGCCACGAGCTGAACCTGACCTACCGCGGCAAGGATAAGCCGACCAACGTCCTCTCCTTCCCGTTTGAAGCGCCGCCGGGGATTGAAATGCCGCTGCTCGGCGATCTGATCATCTGCCGTCAGGTGGTGGAGCAGGAAGCCAGCGAGCAAGGTAAGCCGCTGGAGGCGCACTGGGCGCATATGGTGGTGCACGGCAGCCTGCATCTGCTGGGCTACGATCATATCGAAGACGACGAAGCGGAAGAGATGGAAGGCCTTGAAACAGAGATAATGCTTGCTCTGGGCTATGAGGACCCGTACATTTCCGAGAAGATTGCTGAATAGCCCCCTGCCGGATGGCGGCGCTTGCGCCGCATCCGGCCGCTGTTCCTGCATTTTGCCAGCCTGAACGTCAGGCAACCCATGCCGTCCGGCGCTGAGTTTACGCGCGACGAGCGACAGTTAAATCAACATGAGAACCCAAACGACGCCATGAGCGACGACAATTCACACAGTAGTGACACAGTAAACAGCAAAAAGGGATTTTTCTCCCTGTTACTCAGCCAGCTTTTTCACGGGGAACCGAAAAACCGTGATGAACTGCTGGCGCTGATCCGTGATTCCGGGCAGAACGATCTTATCGATGAAGATACGCGTGACATGCTCGAAGGGGTAATGGATATCGCCGACCAGCGGGTCCGCGACATTATGATCCCCCGTTCACAAATGATAACCCTGAAACGTAACCAGACGCTGGACGAGTGCCTGGATGTCATTATCGAATCCGCTCACTCGCGTTTCCCGGTCATCAGTGAAGATAAAGATCACATCGAAGGGATTCTGATGGCCAAGGATCTGCTGCCGTTTATGCGCAGCGACGCCGAAGCCTTCAGCATGGAAAAAGTGTTACGGCCGGCGGTTGTCGTCCCGGAAAGCAAGCGGGTCGACCGCATGCTGAAAGAGTTTCGCTCACAGCGCTACCATATGGCGATCGTTATTGACGAATTCGGCGGCGTCTCCGGCCTGGTGACCATCGAGGATATCCTTGAGCTCATCGTCGGGGAAATTGAAGACGAATACGACGAAGAAGAAGATATCGATTTCCGCCAGCTGAGCCGCCACACTTGGACGGTGCGCGCTCTGGCCTCCATCGAAGACTTCAACGACGCCTTCGACACGCACTTCAGCGATGAAGAAGTGGATACCATTGGCGGGCTGGTGATGCAGGCCTTCGGCCATCTGCCGGCCCGCGGCGAATCTATCGACATTGATGGTTACCAATTCAAGGTGGCAATGGCAGATAGCCGTCGTATCATTCAGGTGCATGTAAAGCTGCCCGATGACGCTCCCCAGCCGAAGCTGGAAGAGTAAGCCGCGGCGCTGAAGGTCACGGCCAGCCGGGAGACAGACCGTGGGCGATCCCCGGCTGTCCCCTCCCCCTGCTGGCAAACAGCATAGCCTGTGGCAACAGGCGTTAATTTACGGGACGATTAGCCTAAATGGTATTTGCCTCTCTTCTTGAACGCCAGCGCGTACGTCTGCTGCTGGCGCTGCTATTCGGAGCCAGCGGAACGCTGGCTTTTTCACCTTATGACTTCTGGCCGGCAGCTATCGTTTCGCTGATCGGTCTGCAGGCGTTAACCCTCAACCGACGCCCGCTGCAAAGCGCCGGGATCGGCTATTTCTGGGGATTCGGGCTGTTTGGCACCGGTATCAACTGGGTCTATGTCAGCATCGCGCAATTCGGCGGTATGCCAGGTCCGGTTAACGTCTTTCTCGTCGTTCTGCTGGCGGCCTATCTCTCGCTCTATACCGGCCTGTTTGCCGGCCTGCTCTCCCGGCTGTGGCCCAAAACCAGCTGGCTGCGGGTGGCTATCGCCGCCCCCGTCGTCTGGCAAATCACCGAGTTCCTGCGCGGCTGGGTGCTGACCGGCTTCCCATGGCTGCAGTTCGGCTATAGCCAGATCGACGGCCCGCTGAAAGGTCTCGCGCCGGTGATGGGCGTCGAGGCGATCAACTTCCTGCTGATGATGGTTAGCGGCCTGCTGGCCCTGGCCCTCGTCCAGCGTAACTGGAAGCCGCTGGCTATTGCCGCGCTGCTGTTCGCCCTGCCGTTCCCGCTGCGCTATATCCAGTGGTATCAGCTGCTGCCGGAGCGCGCGACCCAGGTCTCGCTGGTGCAAGGCGATATCCCACAGGCCATGAAGTGGGACGAGAAGCAGCTGGTCAACACCCTGAAAACCTACCTGGCGCTGACCCAGCCGCATATCGGCCACTCGCAGCTGATTATCTGGCCCGAGTCAGCGATCCCGGATCTGGAGATCAACCAGCAGCAGTTCCTCAGCATGATGGACGATCTGCTGCGCGCAAAAGACAGTTCGCTGATCACCGGCATTGTCGATGCGCGTCTCAATAAGCAGAACCGCTACGATACCTACAACACCATCATTACCCTCGGTAAAGATAACCCGTACCGCTACGACTCGACCAACCGTTACAACAAGAACCATCTGGTGCCGTTCGGTGAGTTTGTGCCGCTGGAATCGATTCTGCGTCCGCTGGCGCCGTTCTTTGACCTGCCGATGTCCTCCTTCAGCCGCGGCCCCTACGTGCAGCCGCAGCTGATGGCGCATAACCTGAAGCTGACCGCCGCCATCTGCTACGAGATCATCCTCGGGGAACAGGTACGCGATAACTTCCGGCCGGATACCGACTTCCTGCTGACCATCTCCAACGACGCCTGGTTCGGTAAGTCCATCGGTCCGTGGCAACACTTCCAGATGGCGCGGATGCGCGCCCTGGAGCTGGCCCGCCCACTTCTGCGCAGCACCAACAACGGCATTACTGCGGTGATCGGCCCGCGCGGCGAGATCCAGCAGATGATCCCGCAGTTTACCCGCGAGGTGTTGACCACCACCGTGACGCCCACCAGCGGCTTAACCCCTTACGCCCGCACCGGCAACTGGCCGCTATGGGCGCTGACGGCGCTGTTAGGCTTCGCTGCGCTACTGATGAGCCTGCGTCAGCGTCGCCGATAAGTTTCTCCGCCGGCGACGCCCGTCGCCGGCATTTTTTCTCCCCGCGCCAGCCATCCTGGCACAGTCATTGCTTTATTCTCCCAGGTAGCGCCATCGTCCGACCCAGTGCAACCGGGTTGCACCATAAACGTTCGGCGGTCGCGCTATTTTGGTGCAATGGAAGATCTTTGCCTCCCATTGGTGCGGAGCACTTCGCAAAAATAAACAATAAAACAGCAAAATCTTTACATTAAGCCAAACTAAATGCTAACAAACACTTACAAATGCGGCACGTGGACGCGTGCCCCGAATAACAACACACACAATCACAATGGGTATCAATAGCGCCGCTGACGCTACGGATAAGGAGTTGGATATGCAATTACGTAAACTGGCCGCCGCAATGTTGGTCATGGGTGTGACCGCCGGTCTGGCACACGCAGAAGATGCCGCCCCGGCGGCAGGCCAGAGCACCCTGGATAAGATCGCCAAAAATGGGGTTATCGTTGTCGGCCATCGTGAATCTTCAGTCCCGTTCTCTTACTACGATAACCAGCAGAAGGTTGTGGGCTACTCTCAGGACTACTCCAACGCCATCGTTGATGCCATCAAGAAAAAGCTGAACAAGCCGGACCTGCAGGTCAAACTGATCCCGGTCACCTCGCAGAACCGTATCCCGCTGCTGCAGAATGGCACCTTTGATTTCGAGTGCGGCTCAACCACCAACAACCTTGAGCGCCAGAAACAGGCGGCCTTCTCCGATACCATCTTCGTAGTCGGCACCCGTCTGCTGGTGAAGAAAGGCGGTCCGATCAAAGATTTCCCGGACCTGAAGGATAAAGCGGTCGTTGTCACCTCCGGAACCACCTCAGAGATCCTGCTGCATAAGCTGAACGATGAGAAAAAAATGAATATGCGCATTATCAGCGCCAAAGATCATGGCGACTCTTTCCGCACCCTGGAAAGCGGACGCGCCGTGGCCTTTATGATGGATGACGCTCTGCTGGCCGGCGAACGCGCCAAGGCGAAGAAACCGGATAACTGGGAAATCGTCGGCACCGCACAGTCGAAAGAAGCCTATGGCTGCATGCTGCGTAAAGACGATCCGTCGTTCAAAGCGCTGGTCGATGAAACCGTTGCTCAGGCCCAGACCTCTGGCGAAGCGGCGAAATGGTTTGATAAATGGTTCAAAAATCCAATTCCGCCGAAAAACCTTAACCTGAACTTCGAACTGTCTGACGACATGAAAGCGCTGTTCAAATCACCTAATGACAAAGCACTGAACTAATTATAACAACCAGGGGCGGGATATCCTGCCCTCCCGATGATTGTCACAGCACGGACAGACTATACGGTGGCTGGTCGTTCCCCAGCCGCCGCGAATACCGAAACAAGCTGGACAACCGTCTTCGAGGGTAGCAATGGCTACCCTTTTTTTTCCAGGAGTCATGTATGTCAATAGACTGGAACTGGGGGATATTCCTGCAACAGGCCCCCTTCGGCAACACTACCTACCTGGGCTGGCTGTGGAGCGGTTTTCAGATAACCGTCGCCCTCTCCATCTCGGCCTGGATCATCGCTTTTCTCGTCGGCTCACTGTTCGGCATTTTACGCACGGTACCCAATCGCTTCCTCTCGGGCATTGGCACCTGCTATGTCGAACTGTTTCGCAACGTGCCGCTGATCGTGCAGTTCTTTACCTGGTACCTGGTGGTGCCAGAATTCCTGCCGGAAAATATCGGCATGTGGTTTAAATCGGAGCTGGACCCAAACATTCAGTTCTTTGTCTCCTCCATGCTGTGCCTGGGGCTGTTTACCGCCGCCCGCGTCTGCGAGCAGGTACGCGCCGCCATTCAGTCGCTGCCGCGCGGGCAGAAGAACGCCGGTCTGGCGATGGGCCTGACCCTGCCGCAAACCTACCGCTACGTGCTGCTGCCGAACGCTTACCGCGTTATCGTACCGCCGATGACCTCGGAAATGATGAACCTGGTGAAAAACTCGGCCATCGCCTCCACCATCGGTCTTGCCGATATGGCCGCGCAGGCGGGCAAGCTGCTGGACTACTCCGCTCATGCCTGGGAATCTTTTACGGCCATCACCCTGGCCTATGTCTTCATCAACGCGGTGATTATGCTGATTATGTATGTGGTCGAGCGTAAGGTTCGCCTGCCTGGCAATATGGGAGGCAAATAATGTACGATTTTGACTGGAGTTCGATCGTTCCATCCATGCCTTATCTGCTCGCGGGGCTGGTGATCACCCTGAAGATTACGGTGATAGCAATTGTTATCGGCATCGTCTGGGGCACCCTGCTGGCGGTAATGCGCCTGTCCAGCTTTCTGCCGCTGGCCTGGTTTGCTAAAACCTACGTCAACGTATTCCGCTCTATCCCGCTGGTGATGGTCCTGCTGTGGTTCTACCTGATTGTCCCTGGCTTCCTGCAAAACGTGCTGGGGCTATCGCCGAAAACGGATATTCGCCTGATCTCAGCCATGGTAGCGTTTTCGATGTTCGAAGCCGCCTACTACTCAGAGATTATCCGTGCCGGCATCCAGAGTATCTCCCGCGGCCAGTCCAGCGCGGCGCTGGCGCTGGGGATGACACACTGGCAATCGATGCGACTGGTGATCCTGCCGCAGGCCTTCCGCGCCATGGTGCCACTGTTGTTAACCCAGGGGATCGTCCTGTTCCAGGATACCTCGCTGGTATATGTATTGAGCCTCGCCGACTTCTTCCGCACCGCCTCCACCATTGGTGAGCGTGACGGGACACAGGTCGAAATGATCCTGTTCGCGGGCGGCGTCTATTTTGTGATTAGCCTCAGCGCCTCGCTGTTGGTCAGTTGGTTGAAGAAAAGGACTGTGTAATGATTACCCTGAAAAACGTTTCAAAATGGTATGGTCACTTTCAGGTGCTGACCGATTGCTCCACGGAAGTGAAAAAAGGCGAAGTTGTGGTGGTCTGCGGGCCTTCAGGCTCCGGTAAATCCACGTTGATTAAGACCGTGAACGGCCTTGAGCCAGTGCAGCAGGGGCAGATTATCGTCGACGGCACCGTGGTTAACGATAAAAAGACCAACCTGGCCAAACTGCGCTCGCATGTCGGAATGGTCTTTCAGCATTTTGAACTGTTCCCGCATCTGTCGATTATCGACAATCTGACGTTGGCGCAGGTCAAAGTGCTTAACCGCGATAAAGCGTCGTCGCGCAAGAAAGGTCTCAAGCTGCTGGAGCGCGTTGGCCTGGCGGCGCATGCGGAGAAATACCCGGCGCAGCTCTCTGGCGGCCAGCAGCAGCGTGTGGCTATTGCTCGTGCCCTGTGCATGGATCCGATCGCCATGCTGTTTGACGAACCCACCTCAGCGCTTGATCCTGAGATGATTAACGAGGTGCTGGATGTCATGGTCGAGCTGGCCAACGAGGGGATGACCATGATGGTTGTGACCCATGAAATGGGCTTTGCCCGCAAGGTGGCAAACCGGGTGATCTTTATGGATGAAGGGAAGATTGTCGAAGATGCTGACAAAGAGGCCTTCTTTGCCAATCCGCAATCCGATCGCGCCAAAGATTTCCTCGCCAAAATTCTTCATTAATGGTTTTTCTCTGCGCATACCGCCCGGTATGCGCAGCTTATCTTTTCCGCCATGTTATTCGTCAATATTATTTATGTGGCCCGTTATCGCTACTATCATTTACGTATTAAATAAACCTCGGGGATAAAAGCTGAACTTATTTATTAAATCGATCATTTCATAAAGAATTCACTAATGAATTCGTGGATCTGCCTCACCACCGCCGCTAGCATATAACGCCTCGTAACAGGTTCGTCGCATGATTATGGTATTAATTAAATATAATATTCTCGCCTGACCTTGCCTGTGCGAAATAAAGACCGTCAATGTTCTCTGCTGCACGCAGAATAACTGATGCGTCACCGAACCAATGAAACAAATGGATATTGCTTCATGTTAATTCGATCTCGCACGCTCACTGGGCTGCTGTTTATCACGCTGGCGGGCACCTCATCCGCCGGGGCCGCGCAATTGGCCACTTCGGCTCACCAGACGGAGCAGGATAAAGCCCGTCAGGAGGCACTGACGCCGCAGCAACAGGATTTTCAGTCTTCACAACAGCGCGTGACGCCGCAGGGTATCCCTTTTCCTGAGGAAACGCATTGCAAATTGATCAACCGGGTCGATATCAATTCCGATAACCAGACGCTTACCCGCCAGTTGCTGGCTAAAACGGCGCAACAGGCGCAGGGGCGCTGTCTGGGCGGCGAAGGGATTCGTCTGCTGGCGTATACCTTGCAAAATGAGCTGATCGCGCAAGGCTACATCACCTCGCTGATTGATGTGCCCTCTCAGTCGCTGGATCAAGGTATTCTCAGGCTGACACTGCATTACGGCAGAGTGGGCGCTATCGACTATGCCGATGGCTCAGACACCACCCGCCTGTGGAATTCACTGCCAACCTCATCCGGCACGATCCTGCGCTTAAGCGACCTTGAACAGGGCATGGCCAATCTGCAGCGTCTGCCCGGGGCTACGGCGCATATGAAACTGCTGCCGGGCCAGCACGAAGGGGAAAGCGATATCCAGATTGCCCGCAGCCTGGAGAAAAAATGGCAGCTTGGCGCCTGGCTTGACGACGCCGGCAGCAAAGCCAGCGGTCGCTACCAGGCCGGCGGGGCCCTCTACCTTTACGACCTGACCACTCTCAACGATATCCTGTATCTTTCCGGCGGGGGCGATATTGAGTTCAATCAGCATAACGACGGCAACCACAACGGCAGCTTGTATTACTCCATTCCCTTTGGCTACTGGACACTAAGCGCTTACGGGGCATACAGCCAGTATCGCCAGCAGTTTAACGGCAACTGGTCGACGATGGACTATAAGAGTAAAAATCGCTACTACAGCGCCACGCTGAGTCGTCTGCTCTCCCACACACGGCAACAAAAAACCACCGCCGACCTGCGGATCGCCAAGAGTACCTCGCATTATTACTTCGGCGGCAGTGAGCTACAGGTGATGCGCAAGCAGAACCCCTCATGGGAATTGACCCTCAACCACCAGCACTACTTTAACAAAAAGATTGTCGATGCCAGTATCGGTATACAGCGCAGCCTGCCGTGGCTCAGTTCAACAACCACCCCGGAAGAAAAAGCCGGGCTGTACAGCCCACTGTCGCGGATCGTCCATGGCAATCTGCAGGCGATGATGAAATTTGACGCCACCGGCGACAAATTTACCTGGGCTCCGCGAGTGAGCGCGCAGTTCAGCCCGGACAAACTCGCTTCCGATAATAAATTCAATATTGGCAGTCGCTGGAGCGTGCGCGGTTTTGACGGTGAAAACAGCCTGTCCGGCAATCAGGGATGGTACTGGCGCAACGATTTTATCTGGGATCTGCCCAGCAGCGAGCGGCAATTCTATCTGGGCGCGGATGTGGGTCGCCTTATTGGCGCCGATCTGTATCAAAAAGGCAAAGTCCTTTCCGGCGCCGTCAGCGGCCTGCGCGGCGAGCTATGGTCAACGCAATACGATCTGTTTATTAGCACCCCGCTCAGTAAACCAGATAAGTTTCATAGCGACGCTCTGAATATGGGCTTTTCATTACAGTGGAGGTATTAATTCAATCATTATCGATTCTTTCAGCTACGTTGTTTATTAATCTTAATTTAAAGGAATAAATAAAATGTTTAAGTTTAAAGCTTCTTATGTCGCGCTCGCGGCAGTATTAACCTCGTCGGTGGTCTATGCCGACCCGACCAGCTATACGCATTCGTCCGGCGCCACGGTTATCGATATTGAAAAACCGAACGCCGCCGGGGTCTCCCATAATCTGTATCGCGACTTCAACGTTGGCGCCAATGGCACCGTCCTCAATAACAGCGCCGATGATGTCAAACACGACACGCTGGGCAATATTGCCAGAAACAACAACCTGACGGCCGGCAGCGCCTCGGTGATTCTGAACGAAGTCACCTCCAAAAACGCCAGTAGCCTGAAGGGCTTTATTGAAGTCAACGGCCAGAAAGCGGACGTGGTGATCGCCAACCCGAACGGCATCACCTGCTCAGGCTGTAGCTTTGTCAATACCAACAAGGCCATCCTGACCACCGGTAAAGTCAACATGACCAGCGACGGCGCCATCGGCAGCTATACCGTAACGGGCGGCACCCTCACCATCGGCGAAAATGGCATGAACGCCGCTAACGGCTACGCGGTTCTGCTCGCCGACGCGATTAAGATTAACGGTAAAGTACAGGCCAATAATGCCCTGGTCAGCGCAGGTCGCTTCACCATGGATAACAGCTCTGGCGCGATAACCTCTGCAGGTAAACAAGCGACGCTTATCGAAATGACGATCAACCCGCAGTACAGCATCGACGTCAGCAGCCTTGGCGGCATCACCGCCAACAGCATCAGCATGGTCGGCAACAACATCGGCTTTGGCGTACGTAACCAGGGCTCCATTGTCGCTAACAGCACGCTGCAGCTCACCAGCAACGGTAACCTGCTGAACAAAGGGACAATAACGGGCAAAGGTTTGCTGAGCCAGGTTTCCACCGCCACGGGGATCACCAATGACGGCAGCATCGCCGGCGCTTATTACTTAATGCTTTCCAGTGGGAGCTCTATCGTCAATACTGGATCGCTCACCGGCGGCCAGCTGATTGCCTCCGCCAACAGTAACATCACGAGCTTTAAATCCGGTTCGATCACCGGCACCAACGGTTTAACGCTGACCAGCGGCGGGAAAATCAGCAACGAGGAAAAATCCTCATTGCTGTCAAATAACCAGATTTCCATCACGGCGATGGGCGATTTCTTCAATGAAGGCAAAATCAGCGCCAAAAATACCAGCCTGACGTTTGTTGGCGACAGCTTTAAAAACACCGGCAACATTAACTCTACCGGCCAAACCACCATTCAGTCGCTTAAGCAGGATGGCAGCGCAAACAGCGGGGAAATCTATAACCTCGGTAATATCACCGGCGAAAATATCAACCTGCAGACCAACGGTACGCTGGCGCAAAGCACCAGCGGTCGCATGGAAGCCACCAATGCCATTACCGCCCACAGCTACTGGCTGAATCAAAATGGTTATATGAAGGCGGCCGATATCACCACCGATCATGGCGTGGTAAGCAACAATGGCACTATCAATGCAAAGAATATTTCAATCACGACCTACTCAGATATCACCAACGAAGGGCAGATCAGCAGCACCGGCGACCTGACCTTAAATACCAAAAATAAAGGCGCGATCTACAACTATTCCACCCTCAGCGCGGGCGGCAATATGACGTTAACCGCCACCAAAGTGGTCAATGGTGGTAAAAGTTGCGGCATACTGGGCCTGGCGAAATGCGGCGTCGGGACCTTAACCGCCGATAAACTGGTACTCAACTCATCGCAGAAATATGTTAGCGACATGGGTGGGAAACAGTATTTCAAGAGCACCGAAGTCAACACCGTGAAATAAGACAAACCACGATGCGCGCAGCCTCGCGCATCGTTTTCGCACCGCTTAGGGTTCGAAGGGCCGACGCTGGAACTGATCGTGGCCACACTTCGGACAGCGCGGCAGCACGTCCGGGGTATACACTGCCAGGTGATAGTGGCACTTCTCGCAGACCAGATTGCCCAGGCCGACCACCTCACCGCTGTGGTACACGCCGTGGTGATTCAAATCCTGAAAGACTTCGCGCCACTCGAGCTGCGTTTTGTCGGTGATATCAGCCAGTTCCTGCCACAGGCTCTCTTTGATCACCCGCATAAACACGCTGTCGCTCTCGTCTTCATGACTCTCTTCGTAGCTGCGGGCAAACTCCTCGAGATCGCGTTTTACTGCCGCAATCACCGACTCGATCTCGCTCTGCGTGAGATCGCCGGCGCGGGCGATTTTTTCCCGCGCCTGTGTCACCAGCGCGTCGATATCGCGCTCTCCATGGCGGAGCCGTTCGCTGAGCGAGGAGACCAGTTCACGGTAATATTGAGCAACCTTGTTCATCATTTCGCCTCCGGTGTGGTTAACGTCTTCTGATAATAGACCTTATTCCTCTCCCGCTGTGTCTGACAAGCCACAGAGTCGCGAAATAATCAGCGCGGCTTTTGCCGATGTTAATGTGCGAAAGGCTGTTTTGACGGGGGCGTTTGGGCTATGCTATGCCGATCTGAAATAACACATCCATTGGCTACATTTTGTAGCTGTATTGAAAACAGGACCACTGGCTGCCATGCAAGAGCAATACCGCCCGGAAGAGATAGAATCGAAAGTCCAGCTTCACTGGGACGAAAATCGTACATTTGAAGTAACTGAAGACGAGAGCAAAGAGAAGTATTACTGCCTGTCGATGCTTCCTTATCCTTCTGGTCGACTACACATGGGTCACGTGCGTAACTACACCATCGGCGACGTGATTGCCCGCTACCAGCGTATGCTGGGCAAAAACGTCCTGCAGCCGATTGGCTGGGATGCGTTTGGTCTGCCGGCGGAAGGCGCGGCAGTGAAAAACAACACCGCGCCAGCACCGTGGACCTACGACAACATCGCCTACATGAAAAACCAGCTCAAAATGCTGGGTTTTGGCTATGACTGGAGCCGCGAGCTGGCGACCTGCACCCCGGAATACTACCGCTGGGAGCAGAAGTTCTTCACCGAGCTGTACAAAAAAGGGCTGGTATACAAGAAAACCTCCGCGGTGAACTGGTGCCCGAACGACCAGACCGTACTGGCCAACGAACAGGTTATCGACGGCTGCTGCTGGCGCTGCGATACCAAAGTCGAGCGTAAAGAGATCCCGCAGTGGTTTATTAAAATCACCGCCTACGCCGATGAACTGCTGAACGATCTGGATAAACTGGATCACTGGCCAGACACCGTAAAGACCATGCAGCGCAACTGGATCGGCCGTTCCGAAGGGGTGGAAATCTCCTTTGACGTCAACAACTACGCCGATAAGCTGACCGTCTACACCACCCGTCCGGACACCTTTATGGGCTGCACCTACCTGGCTGTCGCGGCGGGTCACCCGCTGGCGCAGCAGGCTGCAGCGAACAATCCGGCGCTGGCTGCCTTTATCGACGAATGCCGTAATACCAAAGTAGCCGAAGCCGACATGGCGACGATGGAGAAAAAAGGCGTCGATACCGGGTTTAAAGCCATTCACCCGCTGACCGGCGAAGAAATTCCTGTCTGGGCGGCAAACTTCGTGCTGATGGAATACGGCACCGGCGCGGTCATGGCCGTTCCGGGTCACGACCAGCGTGACTATGAGTTCGCCAGCAAGTACGGTCTGAACATCAAGCCGGTTATCCTCGCCGCTGACGGCAGCGAGCCGGATCTCTCCGCGCAGGCGCTGACCGAGAAAGGCGTCCTGTTTAACTCCGGCGAGTTCAGCGGCCTCGATTATGAAGCCGGCTTCAACGCCATTGCCGACAAACTGGCAGCCATGGGCGTAGGCGAGCGTAAAATTAACTACCGTCTGCGTGACTGGGGTGTGTCCCGTCAACGCTACTGGGGTGCGCCGATCCCGATGGTGACCCTGGAAGATGGCACCGTGCTGCCGACCCCGGAAGATCAACTGCCGGTGATCCTGCCGGAAGATGTGGTCATGGACGGCATCACCAGCCCGATCAAAGCCGATCCTGAATGGGCGAAGACCACCGTTAACGGTCAGCCGGCGCTGCGTGAAACCGACACCTTTGACACCTTTATGGAATCCTCCTGGTACTATGCGCGCTACACCTGCCCGCAGTATCAGGAAGGGATGCTGGATTCGAAAGCGGCCAACTACTGGCTGCCGGTAGATATCTACATCGGCGGTATCGAACACGCCATCATGCACCTGCTCTACTTCCGCTTCTTCCACAAGCTGATGCGCGACGCGGGCATGGTCAACTCCGATGAGCCGGCGAAGCAGCTGCTGTGCCAGGGCATGGTGCTGGCTGACGCCTTCTACTATGTAGGCGAAAACGGCGAACGTAACTGGGTTTCCCCGGTTGACGCCATCGTTGAGCGCGACGAAAAAGGCCGCATCGTGAAAGCGAAAGACGCGGCAGGCCATGAGCTGGTGTACACCGGCATGAGCAAGATGTCCAAGTCGAAAAACAACGGCATCGACCCGCAGGTGATGGTTGAGCGTTATGGCGCGGATACCGTGCGTCTGTTCATGATGTTTGCGTCCCCGGCGGATATGACCCTCGAGTGGCAGGAATCTGGCGTTGAAGGGGCTAACCGCTTCCTGAAACGCGTCTGGAAACTGGTCTACGAGCACACCACCAAAGGGGACGTTGCGGCATTGAACGTGGCGGCGCTGAGTGAAGCTCAGAAAGCGCTGCGTCGCGATATTCACAAAACGATCGCCAAAGTGACCGATGACATCGGCCGTCGTCAGACCTTCAACACCGCCATCGCGGCGATCATGGAGCTGATGAACAAGCTGGCGAAAGCGCCGCAGGAAGACGAACAGGATCGTGCCCTGATGCAGGAAGCGCTGCTGGCGGTGGTGCGTATGCTGAACCCGTTCACCCCGCACGCCAGCTTCACCCTGTGGCGCGAGCTGAACGGCGAAGGCGATATCGACAACGCGCCGTGGCCGGTGGCGGATGAAAGCGCGATGGTGGAAGACAGCACCCTCGTCGTCGTCCAGGTCAATGGCAAAGTTCGTGGTAAAATTACCGTTGCGGTAGATGCAACTGAAGAGCAGGTCCGCGAGCGTGCCGGCCAGGAGCATCTGGTCGCGAAATATCTCGACGGTAAAACCGTGCGTAAAGTGATTTACGTTCCGGGTAAACTGCTCAATCTGGTCGTTGGCTAAGCGCGGGAGGAAGCGTGCGATATCTGGTAACAATGTTGTTATCCCTGGCGGTGCTTGTCACCGCCGGCTGTGGCTGGCATCTGCGTAGCACTACGAAGGTGCCCACCACCATGAAAACCATGATTCTTCAGTCGAGCGATCCGAACGGACCGTTAAGTCGCGCGGTACGTAATCAGCTGCGTCTTAATGGCGTGGACCTGATCGACGCCAGCACGCTGCGTAAAGATGTTCCTTCTCTGCGCCTCGATGGTTCGTCGATTCAGAAAGATACCGCCTCGGTGTTCCAGGATGGTCGTACCGCGGAATATCAGATGGTCATGACCGTTCATGCCAGCGTCCTGATCCCGGGTCACGATATCTATCCGATTACCACCAAGGTCTATCGTTCGTTCTTCGATAACCCGCAGGCGGCGTTAGCGAAAGACGCCGAGCAGGATATGATTATCCAGGAAATGTACGACAAAGCGGCGGAACAGCTGATTCGTAAGCTGCCGAGCGTGCAGGTTGCAGATGTTGAAGCAACCCAGCAGGAAGAGAAACCGGTCGCCGGCAGCACGGCACCAGCTTCCTCGGGTAACCGCGTATCCACCACTCTGGGTCAATGATGATTCGGTTGTACCCGGAACAACTCCGCGCGCAGCTCACTGAAGGGCTGCGCGCGGCCTATCTGCTGCTTGGCAACGATCCCCTGCTGTTGCAGGAAAGCCAGGACGCCATTCGCGAAGCCGCTGCCGCCCAGGGCTTTACCGAGCACCACACCTTCACCATCGATAACAGTACCGACTGGCAGGCGATTTTCGCGTTAAGCCAGGCGTTGAGTCTGTTCTCCAGCCGGCAAACGCTGCTGCTAATCCTGCCGGAAAACGGCCCTAACGCGGCGATCAACGAACAGCTGGCGACCCTGATCGGCCTGCTGCACGACGACCTGCTGCTGATAGTTCGCGGGAATAAGCTGACCAAAGCCCAGGAGAATGCCGCGTGGCTTACCGCCCTGGCGCAGCGGGCCGTCCAGGTCAGTTGCCAGACGCCGGAATACGCGCAGCTGCCGCGCTGGCTGGCCGCCCGGGCCAAACAGCATCAGCTGCAGCTCGACGACGCGGCCAGTCAGCTGCTGTGCTACTGTTACGAAGGTAATCTGCTGGCGCTGGCGCAGGCGCTGGAGCGTCTGGCGCTGCTCTGGCCGGACGGTAAGCTGACCCTGCCCCGGGTTGAGCAGGCGGTAAACGATGCCGCCCACTTTACCCCTTACCATTGGGTCGATGCGCTACTGGCAGGCAAAAGCAAGCGCGTGCTGCATGTTCTGCAACAGCTCCGCCTTGAAGGCTGCGAGCCGGCGATCCTGCTGCGTACGCTACAGCGGGAGCTGCTGCTGCTGGTCACGCTCAAACGCCAGTCGACGCACACGCCGCTGCGCTCGCTGTTTGATAAACATCGGGTCTGGCAAAACCGCCGTCAGCTGCTCAGCGATGCCCTCGCCCGACTGAGCGGGGAACAGTTGCGCCAGGCGGTGACCCTCCTGACCCGCGCGGAACTGACCTTTAAACAGGATTACGGGCACGACGTCTGGCCCGAACTGGAAAGTCTTTCGTTGTTGCTCTGCCACAAAGCCCTGGCGGACGTTTTTATTGATGGTTGATATGACTCAGTTACAGGCAATCTATGGCGGCACCTTCGATCCGGTGCATTATGGTCACCTCAAGCCGGTCGAGATCCTGGCGAATCAGATTGGCCTGAGCAAGGTCATCATCATGCCTAACAACGTCCCGCCGCACCGTCCCCAGCCGGAAGCCACCAGCGCCCAGCGCGTGCACATGCTGAAGCTGGCGATTGCCGATAAACCGCTGTTCACGCTCGACGAACGCGAACTGCGGCGCGATACCCCCTCCTGGACGGCGCAAACGCTGCAGGAGTGGCGCCAGGAGCAGGGGCCGCGCAAACCGCTGGCGTTTATCATCGGCCAGGATTCGCTGCTCACCTTCCCCACCTGGCACCGCTATGAAACCATCCTTGATAACGTTCATCTGATCGTCTGCCGCCGCCCGGGTTACCCGCTGACCATGGCGCACGACGCGGATCAGCAGTGGCTGGACCGTCACTTAACCCACGACGTAGAGCGCCTGCATAACCGCCCCGCCGGGGCCATCTACCTGGCGGAGACGCCGTGGTTCGATATCTCGGCGACGATTATCCGCCAGCGCCTCGAGCGCGGGGAATCCTGCGCCGAGATGCTGCCGGCCACCGTGCTGGACTACATCCGCGAGCAGGGACTCTATTGCTGACCCCGGACTGGGCCCGACGCTAAAAAAGCGCTATCGTAGCGCCACGTCTCCACCGCCTGTCTGAGCATCATCATGAAATTATGGTTAGTTCGCCACGGCGAAACCGAAGCCAACGTTGCCGGGTTATACAGCGGCCACGCCCCCACTCCTCTGACGCCGCGCGGCGTCGCCCAGGCGCGAGCGCTCGGCGAACGGCTGCGGGCAGTACCTTTCGACAAAGTCATCTGTAGCGAGCTGGCGAGAACCGGGACAACGGCCGATCTGCTGCTTGGCGATCGCCATATCCCGCGTGAGTGCCATGCCACGCTCAATGAAATGTTTTTCGGCGACTGGGAGATGCGTCATCATCGCGACCTTCAGCGAGAGGATGCGGAAAACTATGCCGCGTGGTGTGCTGACTGGCAGCACGTGGCCCCCACCAACGGCGAAAGCTTTCAGAATTTTGCCCGCCGCGTCAGCGAATTCACCACAACGCTGGCCGACTACCGCCATCTTGACCACCTGCTGATTGTCGGCCATCAGGGCGTCCTGAGCCTGCTGACGGCCCTGCTGTTGCAGATGCCCGCGGCGGCGATGTGGCATTTCCCGATTGCCCATGGCGCCTGGAGCCTCCTCGATATGCGCGACGATTTCACCACCCTGCGCGTATTAAATAGCCAGGCCGTCTGGCAGCCGCAAGAAGAATTCCCGCCAGACCATTGACAGGCCAGAGCAGGCTGCTATTCTCCGCTGCCGGGCAGCATCCGCCACAGCATGTTTGCAGAAATTGTTTTACAAAAATGGCGATGCAATCCGCGGCGAGGGATGGGATGATACCCCGCCACGAACGCCTGCCGACAGACATTTCACCCGACTTTTTCATCAGTTCAGGTATACTGTCAGGCTCTTTATCATTATCAATCTTCATGCACCCAGGGGGAACACTTGCAGGGTAAAGCACTCCAGGATTTTGTTATCGACAAAATTGATGACCTGAAAGGTCAGGACATCGTCGCCATTGATGTACATGGCAAATCCAGCATCACCGATTGCATGATTATCTGCACCGGCACCTCTACCCGTCACGTGATGTCCATCGCTGACCACGTGGTTCAGGAATCCCGCGCCGCCGGCATGCTGCCGCTGGGCGTTGAAGGGGAAGCCGCCGCCGACTGGATCGTCGTCGACCTCGGCGACGTGATGGTTCACGTCATGCAGGAAGAGAGCCGTCGTCTGTACGAGCTGGAAAAACTCTGGAGTTAATGCGTGAAGTTGCAGCTGGTGGCCGTTGGCACCAAAATGCCGGACTGGGTACAGACCGGCTTTAGCGAGTATCTGCGCCGTTTTCCCAAAGATATGCCGTTTGAACTGGTGGAGATCCCCGCCGGTAAACGCGGCAAGAACGCCGATATCAAGCGCATCCTCGAAAAAGAGGGTGAGATGATGTTGGCCGCTGCCGGTAAGAACCGTATCGTGACCCTGGATATTCCGGGAAAACCATGGGATACGCCGCAGCTGGCGCGCGAACTGGAACGCTGGAAACAGGACGGGCGCGACGTCAGTTTGCTGGTAGGCGGCCCGGAAGGCCTCTCTCCAGCCTGTAAAGCAGCGGCGGAACAGAGTTGGTCGCTCTCCACCCTCACCTTACCTCACCCGCTGGTGCGCGTACTGGTGGCCGAGAGTCTGTATCGGGCGTGGAGCATTACCACCAACCACCCGTACCACCGTGAGTAATGATGATCAGGGTAGACTAAGCAGCGAATGAAATTACAGAATTCTTTCCGCGACTATACGGCTGAATCCTCGCTGTTCGTGCGCCGGGCGCTGGTCGCTTTTTTGGGGATTTTGCTGCTTACCGGCGTTCTGGTCGCCAACCTGTACAATGTGCAAATCGTTCGCTTCAATGATTATCAGACGCGTTCGAACGAAAACCGCATCAAGCTGGTACCGATCCCGCCGAGCCGCGGCATTATTTACGATCGCAACGGCACCCCGCTGGCGCTTAACCGCACCATTTATCAGCTGGAGATGATGCCGGAGAAAGTCGATAACGTGCAGCAGACGCTGGATGCGCTGCGTGACGTCGTCGATTTAACCGACGATGATATCGCCGGCTTCAAAAAGGAGCGCGCACGCTCCCATCGCTTTACCTCGATTCCGGTAAAGGTCAACCTCAGTGAAGTGCAGGTTGCCCGCTTTGCCGTCAACCAGTACCGCTTTCCCGGCGTGGAAGTCAAAGGCTACAAGCGTCGTTATTATCCCTATAACTCGGCGCTGACGCACGTCATTGGCTACGTCTCAAAAATTAACGATAAAGACGTCGACCGCCTCGACAAAGAAGGCAAGCTGGCTAACTACGCCTCAACCCACGACATCGGTAAGCTGGGTATTGAGCGTTATTATGAGGATGTCCTGCACGGTCAGACCGGCTACGAAGAGGTTGAAGTGAACAACCGCGGCCGCGTCATTCGACAACTGAAAGAGGTGCCGCCGCAGGCCGGACGCGATATCTACCTCACTCTCGATCTCAAGCTGCAGCAGTATATCGAAACCCTGCTGGCCGGTAGCCGTGCCGCCGTGGTGGTCACCGATCCGCGTACCGGCGCCGTTCTGGCACTGGTATCTACGCCAAGCTATGACCCGAACCTGTTCGTCGACGGCATCTCCAGTAAAGATTACTCCGGTCTGCTCAACGATCCGAACACGCCGCTGGTCAACCGCGCGACGCAGGGGGTCTACCCGCCGGCGTCAACGGTAAAACCGTACGTCGCCGTCTCGGCGCTGAGCGCCGGGGTGATCACCCGCAATACCAGCCTGTTCGACCCAGGCTGGTGGCAGCTGCCTGGCTCCGATAAACGCTATCGTGACTGGAAAAAATGGGGCCACGGCCACCTGAACGTCACCAAAGCGCTGGAGGAGTCTGCGGATACCTATTTCTATCAGGTCGCCTATGACATGGGTATCGATCGCCTCTCTGAGTGGATGAGCAAGTTTGGCTACGGCCACTACACCGGTATCGACCTTTCTGAAGAGCGCTCGGGCAACATGCCAACCCGCGAATGGAAGCTCAAGCGCTTCAAGAAACCCTGGTACCAGGGGGACACCATTCCGGTGGGCATCGGTCAGGGGTACTGGACTGCCACCCCCATCCAGATGAACAAGGCGCTGATGATCCTGATTAACGACGGGGTGGTGAAAGTGCCGCACCTGCTGCAAAGCACCGTGGAAGACGGCAAGCCCGTTCCGTGGGTTCAGCCGCATGAGCCGCCGGTGGGCGACATCCATTCCGGCTACTGGGAAATCGCCAAAGACGGCATGTTCGGCGTGGCCAACCGCGGCAACGGCACCGCGCACAAATATTTCGCCAGCGCGCCGTATAAGATCGCGGCCAAGTCCGGTACCGCCCAGGTGTTCGGCCTGAAGGCCAACGAAACCTATAACGCGCACCGCATCTCTGAACGTCTGCGCGACCATAAACTGATGACGGCGTTTGCGCCTTATAACAACCCTCAGGTTGCCGTGGCGATGATCCTGGAAAACGGCGGCGCCGGCCCGGCGGTCGGCACCATTATGCGACAAATCCTTGATCACATTATGCTGGGCGATAACAACACCACGCTGCCAAGCGAAAACCCGGCGGTCACCGCAGGGGAGGATCAATAATGACGGATAATCCGAACAAAAAATCGCTGTGGGATAAAATCCATCTTGACCCCACCATGCTGCTGATCCTGCTGGCGCTACTGACCTATAGTGCGCTGGTTATCTGGAGCGCCAGCGGTCAGGACGTCGGCATGATGGAACGTAAAATCGGCCAGATCGCCATGGGCGTGGTGATCATGATCGTCATGGCGCAGATCCCACCGCGGGTCTATGAAGGCTGGGCGCCCTATCTTTATATTTTCTGTATTATTCTGCTGGTGGCCGTTGATGCTTTCGGCGCTATCTCCAAAGGGGCGCAGCGCTGGCTGGATCTCGGTATCGTCCGCTTTCAGCCGTCGGAGATAGCGAAAATCGCCGTGCCGCTGATGGTCGCGCGCTTTATTAACCGCGACGTCTGTCCGCCGTCGCTGAAGAACACCGCGATTGCGCTGGTGCTGATCTTCCTGCCGACCCTGCTGGTGGCAGCGCAGCCCGACCTCGGCACCTCGATTCTGATCGCCCTCTCCGGGCTGTTTGTGCTGTTCCTTTCCGGTCTAAGCTGGCGTCTTATCGGGATCGCCGTGGTGCTGGTCGCCGCCTTTATTCCGATCCTGTGGTTCTTCCTGATGCATGACTATCAGCGCCAGCGCGTGATGATGCTCCTCGACCCGGAAACTGACCCGCTGGGCGCCGGCTATCACATTATTCAGTCTAAAATTGCCATTGGCTCCGGCGGTCTGCGCGGCAAAGGCTGGCTGCACGGCACGCAGTCGCAGCTGGAGTTCCTGCCGGAACGCCACACCGACTTTATCTTCGCCGTGCTGGCCGAAGAGCTGGGGCTGATTGGTGTGCTGATCCTGCTGGCGCTCTATATTCTGCTGATCATGCGCGGGCTGTGGATCGCCGCCCAGGCGCAAACCACCTTTGGCCGGGTCATGGCCGGTGGTTTAATGTTGATTTTATTCGTTTATGTCTTCGTAAATATTGGTATGGTGAGTGGTATTTTACCGGTGGTGGGCGTACCGTTGCCGCTGGTGAGCTACGGGGGCTCCGCCCTGATCGTATTGATGGCCGGGTTTGGTATCGTGATGTCGATCCATACCCACAGAAAAATGTTGTCGAAAAGCGTTTAAAGGGGTTTGCAATGCGTAAGCAATGGCTGGGGATCTGCATAGCAGCGGGGCTGCTGGCGGCATGTTCGAGTGATGACGTGCAACAAAAAACGGTCAGTACTCCACAGCCGGCCGTCTGTAATGGCCCGACGGTTGAGATCAGCGGCGCCGATCCGCAGTATGAAACGCCGAACGCCACGGCGAATCAGGATTATGAGCGCGACGGTAAAAGCTATAAAATCGTTCAGGATCCGGCCAACTTTACGCAGGCTGGTTTTGCGGCGATCTATGACGCGGAACCTAACAGTAACCTGACCGCCAGCGGCGAAACCTTCGATCCGACCCAGTTGACCGCGGCGCACCCCACGCTGCCAATCCCGAGCTATGCGCGGATCACCAACCTCGCTAACGGCCGCATGATCGTCGTGCGGATTAACGATCGCGGCCCGTATGGTAACGATCGCGTTATCTCGCTCTCCCGTGCGTCTGCTGACCGTCTGAACACCTCGAACAACACCAAGGTGCGTATCGACCCCATCATCGTTGCGCCTGACGGTTCGCTTTCCGGTCCGGGAATGGCCTGCACCACCGTCGCCAAACAGACGTACGCCCTGCCCGCCCGACCGAATCTGGACGGCGGTGACGCCACAGGTATGAACCAGCCTGCGCCTGCCGACGTTCGCCCGATCAGCAACAGCACGCTGAAGCCGGAAGACAGCGTCGGCGCGCCGGTGAACAGCGGCGGTTTCCTCGGCGCCCCGACGCCGCTGAACAGCGGCGTGCTGGAGAGTAGCGAGCCGGCAGCCACGACCGCCGCCACTGCGGCCCCTGCTGCTGCCGTCGCGACGCAAACGGCTCCCGTCACCGCGCCAGGCTCCATCCAGGGTAGCGTAGCGGCGACAGCGGCCACTGCCGCGACCGCCAGCGCCGTTGCCGCCTCCTCTACCGCCACCTCCAGCGCCAGCGGTAATTTTGTCGTCCAGGTTGGCGCAGTGAGCGACCAGGCGCGGGCGCAGCAGTATCAGCAGCGCCTGAGCCAGCAGTTCTCGGTGCCAGGCCGGGTCACGCAAAACGGCGCGGTATGGCGTATTCAGCTGGGCCCGTTTGCTGATAAGGCGCAGGCCAGCGCCGTTCAGCAGCGCCTGCAAAGCGAAGCGCAGCTGCAGTCCTTTATTACTCGCGCCAACTAAACGCCGCGGGCAGCCCGTTCACCTTGCGCATGTAAAAGTCATTAACAAACTCATGCGCAATGTCGGATGCTGGCCCGCAGAGCATTTGCTATAGTAAGGCACTTTTTTAACTCCATCACGGATGCCGTTGTTCTGACCATGAAGACCTCTTTCACCGCTCGTTTACTCATCACGGCGCTCTCCGTTGCAGCGCTCTCCTCCGCTGCCCGCGCCGATGACCTGAATATCAAAACGATGATCCCAGGCGCCCCGCAGATTGACGCCGAATCCTGGGTGCTTATTGATTACAACTCCGGCAAAGTGCTGGCGGAAAATAACGCCGACTCCCGTCGCGACCCGGCCAGTCTGACCAAAATGATGACCAGCTATGTCATCGGTCAGGCGATGAAAGCGGGTAAATTCAAAGAGTCCGATCTGGTCACTGTCGGCAACGATGCCTGGGCCACCGGCAACCCGGTTTTCAAAGGCTCTTCTCTGATGTTCCTCAAGCCGGGGATGCAGGTTCCGGTTTCGCAGCTGATCCGGGGTATCAACCTGCAGTCGGGTAACGATGCCTGCGTGGCCATGGCCGACTATGTTGCCGGTAGCCAGGACGCCTTCGTCAGCCTGATGAACAACTATGTTAACGCCCTGGGCCTGAAAAACACCCATTTCCAGACCGTTCACGGCCTCGATGCTGACGGACAGTACAGTTCCGCGCGCGACATGGCGCTGATTGGCCAGGCGCTGATCCGCGATGTGCCGAACGAGTACTCTATCTATCGTGAGAAAGAGTTCACTTTCAACGGCATCCGCCAGCTGAACCGTAACGGCCTGCTGTGGGATAACAGCCTGAACGTCGACGGCATCAAAACGGGTCATACCGACAAAGCGGGCTACAACCTCGTCGCCTCTGCCACCGAAGGCCAGATGCGTCTTATCTCGGCGGTGATGGGCGGACGTACTTTCAAAGGTCGTGAGTCGGAAAGCAAAAAACTGCTGACCTGGGGCTTCCGCTTCTTTGAAACCGTCAACCCGATCAAAGCCGGCAAAGAGTTTGCTTCCGAACCGGCCTGGTTCGGTGACAGCGATCGCGCCTCGCTGGGGGTGGATAAAGATGTCTACCTGACCATCCCGCGTGGCCGGATGAAAGATCTGAAAGCCAGCTATGTGCTGAATAACACTGAACTGCACGCCCCGCTGCAGAAAAACCAGGTGGTCGGCACCATCAACTTCCAGTTGGATGGTAAAACTATCGATCAGCGCCCGCTCGTGGTGCTGCAGGAAATCCCGGAAGGGAATTTCTTTGGCAAAATTATTGATTACATTAAGTTAATGTTCCACCACTGGTTTGGTTAAAAATCGAACACTTGAAAGTGTGATTTCCATCCCCATATACTATTTATCCAAGTAACCTGATAACTCCCGCCCTTGGTGGGAGTTATTATTTTGTCGTAACACCGGAGCTGACATGAAAACCAAACTTAACGAACTGCTGGAATTCCCTACCCCCTTTACTTACAAAGTAATGGGACAGGCGTTGCCGGAGCTGGTTGATCAGGTGGTGGAAGTGGTACAGCGCCATGCGCCTGGTGATTACTCGCCGTCAGTAAAACCGAGCAGCAAAGGTAACTACCACTCGGTCTCCATCACCATCAACGCCACCCACATTGAGCAGGTGGAAACGCTGTACGAAGAGTTAGGCAATATCGATATCGTACGGATGGTGCTGTAACCTTTTCCCCGACCCGGCCGCCGTGCCGGGTCCTTTCATCCCCTTCCGCCCTGCTGTGATATACTCCCGGCCCTGAGTCCTCTCTTCCCGGCGGAGATGTTGTTTTGCAGCACAATAAAATTCTTATCCGGCAGCTTGGCCTGCAACCATACGAACCCATCTCGCAGGCGATGCATGAATTCACCGACGCCCGCGATGAAGACACCCTCGACGAGATCTGGCTGGTGGAACATCCCCCGGTCTTCACTCAGGGCCAGGCAGGCAAAGCGGAACACGTGCTGGTGCCCGGCGATATTCCGGTGATCCAGAGCGATCGCGGTGGCCAGGTGACCTATCACGGTCCAGGACAGCAGGTAATGTATGTTCTGTTGAACCTTAAACGCCGCAAGCTGGGTGTGCGCGAGCTGGTGACGCTGCTGGAGCAAACGGTCGTTAATACCCTGGCCGAGTATGGCATCGAATCGCATCCCCGCGCCGATGCCCCTGGGGTCTACGTCGGCGATCGCAAAATCTGCTCACTGGGACTGCGGATCCGCAAAGGGTGCTCTTTCCACGGTCTGGCGCTCAATATCGCGATGGATCTCGCGCCATTTCTGCGCATCAATCCCTGCGGCTATGCCGGCATGGAGATGACGCAAATGCGCCAGTGGCAGCCAGAGGTGACTCCAGAGACGGTCGCCCCGCGGCTGGTTGCCAATCTGCTGGCGCTGCTGAACCATCCCCCGCACGAATATCTCCCCCAGCAGTAAACGGTAGATCAGCGCCCCGCAGGCGGCGGGGCGCTAAACGATTAACACATTATTTTTGCAATCAATTGTCACGTACGGGATGTGGTGGGCCGCTATACTTGCCCTATCATTCCCAACCGGACTCATCGCGTGCCAGAGAATACGTCTCCGTCAGAATCCCCTGAACGACAGGATGAACGTTATGACCGCCAGATGTTTCGCATCCTGCGCAATATTGACCTCAACCTGTTAACCATCTTCGAAGCCGTTTACGTCCATAAAGGCATCGTCAACGCCGCTAAGATACTGAATATCACGCCATCGGCTATTAGCCAGTCGATTAACAAACTGCGGGCGCTTTTTCCTGACCCGCTGTTTATCCGCAAGGGGCAAGGTGTGATGCCCACCGCGTATGCTACCCATCTTCATCAGTACATCAGCCGGGGTATGGAGGCTTTCCTCAGTGCGCTGGATATCGCCGGTAGCCCCCACCAGCAGCGGGTGATCACTATCGCCACCACGCCAGGCATGGGGGCGCTACTGATACCCATCGTGGCCAGTGCGCTAAAACCGGCCTTTCCGCAGATCCTGTTGCACAACATCGCCATCACCGACGCCGCACGGCAGCTCGACCAGCGCCAGGTGGATCTGTTAATTGACACTCATCTGCACAGCGGCCAGGCGATAAGCCATCATGTGCTGTACCAGGATCGGGTACGGATGTACTGCCGTGCTGAGCACCCTGCGCTGCACGGCCCACAGGATGAAGCCCATCTCGCTCAGTATGAATTTGCGCTGCTGCTTCCGGAAGGCCAGCGCTACCCCACCCTTCACCGCCGCCTGCAGGAAGAGATGGGCGAACGACGCTGCGGATTCAGCACCTTTAACCTGCTGACCCAGGCAGCCATGATCGCCGAGAGCGACATGCTGGGGCTGACCACCGAGCGCCTGTTCGCCATGGTATCCCGGCTCTGGCCACTGCAAACCCTGGATTTTCACTCCCTGCAGGACGAAAAAATTAATGTTGCGCTGCACTACAATAAGCAAAGCGGGAAGGAGCCATTGCTGAAAGAAATTATCGAGACGGTAATCCAGGCGTTTAAGGCGTAGCGCACGGAAAGGAAAAGGATAAAACAACAACTATTTTACAATTTGCGAGGCAGGCAGGCTGCTTTCTGCCCCTTTTCAATGGTATACTGCCTGCTCTTGATTCAAAAATAGTTGATAATTGCAACATTTCATTGAATTAATTCGCTTTCCTTCGTGACTCGCAACTGGAACACGCACGCTATGAGTAAACCCATTGTGATGGAACGCGGTGTTAAGTACCGCGACGCCGATAAAATGGCCCTTATCCCGGTGAAAAACGTGGCAACTGAGCGTGAAGCTCTGCTCAGAAAACCGGAATGGATGAAAATCAAACTTCCGGCAGATTCGTCCCGTATCCAGGGTATCAAAGCAGCGATGCGTAAGAACGGCCTGCACTCCGTGTGTGAAGAAGCCTCCTGCCCGAACCTTGCAGAATGCTTCAACCACGGTACCGCGACCTTTATGATCCTCGGCGCGATCTGTACTCGTCGCTGCCCGTTCTGCGATGTCGCGCACGGGCGCCCGGTTGCACCAGATGCGAACGAACCACAGAAGCTGGCGCAAACCATCGCTGATATGGGTCTGCGCTACGTCGTGGTCACTTCAGTGGACCGTGACGACCTGCGTGATGGCGGCGCACAGCATTTTGCCGACTGCATCAGCGCCATTCGCGAGAAAAACCCGTCGATTAAGATCGAAACGCTGGTTCCGGATTTCCGCGGCCGCATGGATCGCGCGCTTGATATTCTGACGGTAACCCCGCCGGATGTCTTCAACCATAACCTCGAAAACGTACCTCGTCTCTATCGTCAGGTGCGTCCGGGCGCGGATTACAACTGGTCGCTGAAGCTGCTGGAGCGTTTTAAAGAAGCGCATCCGGAGATCCCGACGAAATCTGGCCTGATGGTCGGTCTGGGCGAAACCAACGACGAGATCATTGAAGTGATGCGCGACCTGCGTCGCCATGGCGTCACCATGCTGACGTTAGGCCAGTATCTGCAGCCGAGCCGTCACCACCTGCCAGTACAGCGCTACGTCAGCCCGGAAGAGTTCGAAGAGATGAAAGCGGAAGCGATGGCGATGGGCTTCACCCACGCCGCCTGCGGTCCCTTCGTTCGCTCTTCCTATCATGCCGACCTGCAGGCTAAAGGAATGGAAGTGAAGTAACTGCCGCTTCTGCCGCTGCGCGCCTTTTCGCCGCAGCGGCCCCTCTCCGCTTCCTCTGCTTCCTCTGCTTCGCGTTTTCGTAACAGTTCGTTGCATCTTTTCTGCGCGGCATCGCCAAAAACGACAAAGGCCGCAACGATATTCGTCGCGGCCTCTTCACCGTTCCGCCAGCATCCCTCCGGGGGGACGCATCGGATCAATTACTCTTTATGAGAGATCTTCTGCGCCGGCGCTTCTTCTTCCACGGTGGCTTTCTTCGCGCTATCGTCATCCTCGTTCATGGCCTTTTTAAAGCCCTTGATAGCCGAACCCAGGTCGCCGCCCAGCGTACGTAATTTCTTGGTACCAAACACTAAGATAATCAGTGCTGCGACTACCAGCAGTTTGGTAATACTAATCTCACCCATAGCTAACCTTCTTCTCTATACAAGCTGCGAATACGCCATCATACACGCATTTATCCGTCATATTGTAATCCACCTGTGCGTGGGCTGCGTGATTCGGCCCAGAGCCTTCCCCCTGAAGGAGTTAGCGCAGGGGTGTCCGTCCTGACGTGCACAGCGAATTATTAGGATAAACAATACGGGTATTTGACGCGCGGACACAATAGCAATCTGTAACAAGGTGAATCAAGCCCTGTTTAAAAAAACATCACAATAATTGCGGTGGCGCAAATCGTCGGTTCTGCAGTACCGGCAAACGCTCGCGAACCCGCGCAAGGTGCTCTGCGGAGACATCGGCAAAGATCAGCTGCGGTTCGCTCCCGGCCCCCGCCAGCGTCGTTCCCAGCGGGTCTACAATGCGGCTCTGACCAATATTCCGCGTCCCGCATTCGCCTGCCGCCACGATATAGCAGGTCGTATCGAGCGCGCGCGCCGCCAACAGCGTCGCCCAGTGGTGCTCTTTCTGTGGCCCTCTCACCCATGCGGTGGGCAGTACCAGCAGCTCAGCTCCGTTCAGCGCCAGCGATAGGGCCAGTTCCGGAAAGCGAAGATCGTAGCAGGTCATCAGGCCAACGCGTAACCCCGCCACTTCAATTACCGGCGGGATCTGCTGGCCAGGATCCACCCGCCGCGACTCCTGCATTGCGAAGGCGTCGTATAAATGCAGTTTGTGATAATGGGCTATTACTTCGCCATCCCGCAAGACCACCAGCGTATTGGTCGCACGGCCTTCTGCCGACGGCACATGCAGCGTCAGGACCGTGGTCAAACGGTTACGCCCGCTCTCAGCCAGCAGCAGCTGCAAAAACGCCCCATCCAGCGGCTGAGCCGATTTCACTGACATATCCGGGTCGTTGTCATCTCGCGCCAGTAACGCCTCTGGCAGCACCAGCAGCGCCGCCCCTTCACGCGCAGCCTGTTGCATCATCGTCACACAGGTCTGCGCATTCGTCCGCCATACTGGCGTGACGGCAAATTGTCCTGCCGCTACCCGCATGTTTTTCTCCGGTCAGGTTATGAATAGCCAATCGCGCCCGTCGCGCGCTACACTTGAGGTTCTCTTATATCAAATAGCAGGAAACAACCGTGTTTCAACTTCTTTGCGCCGTTTTTATTGGCGGTGGCACCGGCAGCGTATTGCGCTGGTGGCTCGGCATGAAGCTCAACCCTGTGCATCATGCTATCCCGATTGGGACATTGACGGCCAACCTGGTAGGCGCCTTTGTGATTGGTGCCGGGCTGGCGTGGTTTAACCGTCTGACGGATATTGACCCGATGTGGAAGCTCCTGATCACCACCGGGTTCTGCGGCGGGTTGACCACCTTCTCCACCTTCTCGGCGGAAGTGGTCTTTCTCCTGCAGCAGGGGCGGGTGAGCTGGGCACTCCTCAACGTGATGGTGAATTTGCTGGGTTCGTTTGCCATGACGGCCGTCGCCTTCTGGCTTTTCTCGCAGGCCGCCAGCCGTTAACGATCTGAAAAACAGGCAAAAAAAAACCCGCGTTAAGCGGGTTTTTATATTCTACTGACGTGTTGGTTAGATAGCCATTACGTTTGCAGCAGAAGGGCCTTTGGCACCGTTAGTGATTTCGAACTCTACACGCTGACCTTCAGCCAGAGTTTTGAAACCGTTGGACTGGATTGCAGAGAAGTGTACGAATACATCTTTGCTGCCATCTTCCGGAGTAATGAAACCGAATCCTTTGGACTCATTAAACCACTTAACGTTACCTTTAATCTTAGACATCAAAATTACCTTTATATGAAAAATCGACACTAATGCTGTGTCGAGTATCAGTACACCAATTGTGGTACCTTTTGTCCAGTGCAACTTTGCTAAAAAGTGATAAAAGTCGCTATCTTTTTTAGTGGGTAACGCTTTAGTCCTTGTTTTCCACAAGACACACCGCTTATCTCATTTATTGCTAAGACTTAGCGAATTAAAACTGTATACGAGCCCAGGCGAAGTAAACGTTACCGTTATTGTAGGTGCCGGGAATATAGGTCATCTGGAAAGTCGCCGGACCGTAACCTATTGACGCCAATGGTAAGATCACCGGAATGGGGATGTAGTCCCAGTTATCGCGCGCCGTCACGCCAAGGGTATAGCCGAGTCCAAGGTGGAAATTCTGGTCGGTCAGCGGGCGCCAGGTTTTCTCCCAGCCGTAGCCGCCGATAGGCTCCCATTTATTGAAAGAATCTTTAAACGCCATCAGGTACAGACCGTGCCAGTTTCCCTTCTCATCCCAGCGCGAGACGCCAAAACCCGCGCCCCAGGGGCGTTCGTTATACTTATCCGTCTTTTCCTTATCATAGGCAAACCGCGCGTGCCAGGTAATGGCTGGAACGTACAAGTCATAGTGCTCCGGCTCATTCCAGGTCTGCGCGACGTTATTACTTAAGGTCTGGTAACCTTCGCTGAGGGTCGATGAAAACGACGCGCTGGCGTTTACGGATACCAACAACCATCCAAAAAAACCAAGAGAAAACAGAGAAAAACGACGTAACATCAACACTTTTCCATTACCACTTTCATTTAAAAGCCGCCTAAAATAGCAAAGATAGTCTCAATACAGGTTGAACGAAATAAGGCAAACTCCTGATTTTTGCCCGGTGACCATCAGAACCTTTTAACTATCCATCTGGTGATTATATCCAGGCGAGACGGGTGACGCGTAGTTCTTATCGCTTTATTGATTTGCATCAGCGAGTTTTGTCCGTTTTTTCGGCACATTCGCACATTAAAATTTGGCATGACGCTTTTTATCTAAATATTCTTTGGGCTTAGGGGTAATAAATGCTGACGTTTGTTGAGATCCTGATCGGGATTGTGGTCATTGTGGGCGTCGCCCGCTATATCATTAAGGGCTACTCGGCCACCGGGGTGCTGTTCGTCGGGGGCTTAATCTTATTGATCGTCAGCGCCCTGCTGGGGCATAAAGTCTTGCCGGGCAATACCGACAGCACCGGTTATTCTGCCACCGATATTATTGAATACATTAAGATTCTACTCATGAGCCGCGGTGGCGATCTGGGTATGATGATTATGATGCTGTGCGGCTTCGCCACCTACATGACCCATATTGGCGCCAATGATATGGTGGTGAAATTAGCATCAAAGCCGCTGCGCTATATTAATTCGCCCTATCTGCTGATGATTGCCGCCTACTTTGTCGCCTGCCTGATGTCGCTGGCGGTCTCCTCTGCGACCGGCCTTGGCGTGCTGCTGATGGCGACGCTGTTCCCGGTGATGGTGAACGTCGGTATCAGTCGCGGGGCGGCGGCAGCCATCTGCGCTTCACCGGCGGCCATTATCCTCTCGCCTACCTCTGGCGATGTTGTACTGGCGGCTAAAGCCGCAGAAATGCCGCTGATCGACTTTGCCTTCAAGACCACGCTGCCCATCTCCATCGCGGCCATTATCTGCATGGCAATCGCCCATTTCTTCTGGCAGCGTTACCTGGATAAAAAAGAGAACATTTCCCACGAAATGCTGGATGTCAACGACATCACCACCACCGCCCCGGCGCTGTACGCCATTCTGCCGTTTACCCCGATCATCGGCGTGCTGATCTTTGATGGTAAATGGGGACCGGAACTGCACATTATCACCATCCTCGTCGGCTGCATGCTGCTGGCGGCGATCCTTGAGTTCCTGCGCGGGTTTAACACCAAAAACGTCTTCAGCGGGCTTGAAGTCGCCTACCGCGGGATGGCTGACGCCTTCGCCGGCGTAGTGATGCTGCTGGTCGCCGCCGGCGTCTTCGCCCAGGGGCTAAGCACCATCGGCTTTATCAATGGGCTGATCTCCATCGCCACCTCCTTCGGCTCGGCCAGTATTATTCTGATGCTGGTGCTGGTGATCCTGACCATGCTGGCGGCAATGACCACCGGTTCCGGTAATGCCCCGTTCTACGCCTTCGTTGAGATGATCCCCAAGCTGGCGCACTCTTCCGGCATCAATCCGGCTTATCTGTCGATTCCGATGCTGCAGGCCTCTAACCTCGGCCGCACGATATCGCCGGTCTCCGGGGTGGTGGTCGCCGTTGCCGGGATGGCAAAAATTTCGCCGTTCGAAGTGGTCAAACGTACCTCCGTGCCGGTGATGGTTGGCCTGCTGGTGGTGATTATCGCCACTGAGATTCTGGTGCCCGGCAGCGCAGTCCACTAATGGTCTAACCACGCGAAAAGGCGCCAGCGGGCGCCTTTTTTATGCTTTAATAACTCCCCGTTATCTTTTGCCATCCACAATCAGGAATAAACATGTTCAGGAAGGATTTCGCCGCGCTTGCCCTTGTGCTCACCGCCACTCAGGCCGGCGCTGAACCGCTCACCGCGACGCGATACGCTGATTTTGACCGCTACGTTCTTGCCCTCTCCTGGCAAACCGGATTCTGTCAGAGCATGCTTGACCGCAACCGTAGCGAACCGGAAGAGTGTCGCCTGCAGCAGGACACCGCGAACAAAGCCGACTTTCTGACCGTGCACGGCCTGTGGCCCGGGCTGCCAAAGTCGATTGCCGCGCGCGGGGTGGATGAACGACGCTGGATGCGCTACGGCTGCGCCACGCGCCCGGTGCCCAACATGCCGGAAGTGAAAGCGAACCGCAAATGCCAGGCGGCGGAAACCGGGCTGTCGCTGGAGATGGCCAATAAGCTCAATAACGTGATGCCGGGTTCGGGCGGCACCTCCTGCCTGGAGCGCTACGAATACGCCAAACATGGCGTCTGCTTCGGCTTTGATCCCGATAGCTATTTTGGCACCATGGTGCGCCTGAATGGGGAAATTAAGCATAGCCCGGTAGGCGATTTCCTCGCGAAGCATTATGGTCAAACCGTCAGCCGCGCCGACTTCGATGCCGCGGTGGCCCGCGCCTGGGGTCCGCAAAGCGTGAAGGCGTTTAAATTAACCTGTAACGGTAATCCGGCCTATCTGACCGAGATGCAAATCTCCCTCAACGCCGCCACCATCAACGCCCCGCTGACCACGTCCGCCTTTCTGCCGCAACCCCATCCGGGCAACTGTGGAACCCAGTTTATCCTGGACAAGGTCGGTCAGTAGCGCAAAGCGACATGCTGAGCAGAAAACGCCGCCCGCCGGGGGGCGTTGCACGCTGAATGTGCGTTTCATCACTTCAAACTACCGGCAACTCTCAGTATGATGGTAGGACCTTAACCCTTGCCCTTTTCGGCGAGGGTTTTCTTTTACGGACAGGTTCCTGGATAACATGGAGTATGCAATGACCAGACCCGCAATCATCATTAACGAACTGGATGCCGAACGTATCGACAGGCTGCTGGAGCAGCCGGCTTTCGCCAACTTACCGGTTGCCGATGCCCTGAATGACGAGCTCGACCGCGCGCAAATGCTGGCGCCGGAAGCGATGCCGCATGACGTCGTCACCATGAATAGTAAGGTAAAATTCCGCGATTTAACCAGCGGCGAAGAGCGCGTGCGGACGCTGGTGTTTCCGTCTCAGGTGACTGACAGCGCCAGCCAGCTCTCCGTCCTCGCGCCGGTGGGCGCCGCGCTGCTGGGTCTGAAAGTCGGCAGCACCATTCACTGGGAGCTGCCGGGCGGTGCATCGACACACCTGGAAGTGCTGGAGCTCTTGTACCAGCCGGAAGCCGCTGGCGAATTCCACCGCTAATCCCTGCTGCCTGAGGCGTTTCGCGCTTTATTCAGAGGATGTCCATACATCCTCTTTCTGCTGTTTCTTCCCCCGCTAACCTTTTTTTACGCTTTGCACCTGCCTGACTGACAGTTTTGCGACCTGAATGACACTATATCCGCATATAATATGTTGATATAGACGCAAATGAACAAGGAGGATTGCATATGTATAAGACTATCATTATGCCCGTTGATGTCTTTGAGATGGCGCTGAGCGATAAAGCCGTCCGGCATGCGGAGTTTCTGGCCCAGCAGGACGGGGTGATCCATCTGCTCCACGTATTACCCGGCTCTGCGAGCTTCACCATGAGCCGCTTTACCGCCGATCTGCGGCGGTTTGAAGAACACCTGCAGCATGAGGCGGAAACTCGTCTGCAGACGATGGTCAGCCATTTCAGCATTGACCCCTCACGTATCAAGCTGCATGTCCGTTTCGGCAGCGTGCGCGATATGGTCAACGAGCTGGCCAGCGAAATTAACGCCGATGTCGTGGTGATTGGCTCGCGCAACCCGTCCATCAGTACCCACCTGCTCGGATCCAATGCCTCAAGCGTGATCCGCCATGCCCATATCCCGGTGATGGTCGTCAGGTAAATATGACGAAATAGAAAAAAAGAGGCTACCCCAGGGTAGCCTCTTTGTTATGCAGGTCTATTGTCTGACTTGTTATGCGGTTTTCGTGCGGATCAGGTAGTCGAAGGCGCTCAGCGACGCTTTTGCCCCTTCCCCTGCCGCGATAATAATCTGCTTGTACGGCACGGTGGTGCAGTCGCCAGCGGCGAATACGCCTTTGACATTGGTTTCGCACTTCGCATCGATGATGATCTCACCCATGCGGTTGCGCTCAACGGCGCCTTCCAGCCAGGTGGTGTTAGGCAGCAGGCCAATCTGGACGAAGATCCCCGCCAGCGCGACATGATGCTCATCACCGCTCACCCGGTCACGATATTGCAGGCCGGTGACTTTGCTGCCATCGCCTTTCACTTCCGTGGTCTGCGCATTAAGAATGATGTCGACATTCTTCAGGCTGCGGACTTTATCCTGCAACACCTGGTCGGCCTTCATCTCTGGAGCAAACTCCAGCAGGGTCACATGCTCTACGACGCCCGCCAGGTCGATAGCGGCTTCTACCCCGGAGTTCCCGCCGCCAATTACCGCTACGCGTTTGCCCTTAAACAGCGGACCGTCGCAGTGCGGGCAGTAGGTCACGCCTTTGGTGCGATACTGATCTTCGCCCGGTACGTTCATATTGCGCCATTTCGCCCCGGTGGCAATGATGACGCTACGCGCCTTCAGCACCGCGCCAGAGGCGGTTTCAATCTGATGCAGGCCGCCCTCTGTCGCCGCTGGCGTCAGTTTGGTCGCGCTCTGGGAGTCGATCACATCGACGTTATAGTCGCTGACGTGCGCCTTCAGCGCGCCGGCCAGTTTCTGGCCTTCGGTTTTCGGCACCGAAATATAGTTTTCGATATCCACGGTATCCAGCACCTGACCGCCGAAGCGCTCGCCCATCAGGCCGGTACGAATACCTTTACGCGCAGAGTAGACCGCCGCGGCAGCACCGGACGGGCCGGAGCCGACAATCAGCACATCGTAAGCGTCACGTTGGTTCAGCTCTTCCGCTGCGCGTTTTTCCGCACCGGTATCCACTTTGGCGACAATTTCCGTCAGCGTCATTCGCCCCTGACCAAACTCCTGACCATTCAGATACACCGCAGGAACGCCCATGACGTTGCGATCGGTAATTTCATTCTGGAAGGTCCCACCGTCAATCGCCGTGTGCTTGATGCGCGGGTTGAGCACCGACATCAGGTTCAGGGCCTGCACCACATCCGGGCAGTTATGACAGGAGAGTGAATAATAAGTTTCGAACTCGAAATCGCCATCAATATCGCGGATCTGCTCCAGCAGCGACTGGGCCTCTTTCGACGGATGACCGCCGGTCCACAGCAGCGCCAGCACCAGCGAGGTAAACTCGTGGCCCAGCGGAGAGCCTGCAAAGCGTGGGCCCTGGTCGGAACCTGGGTTAGTAATCAGAAATGATGGCTTACGTACCGCGAGCGTGTTGTCTTCTTTAAAGGTGACTTTGTCTGACAATTCAGCGATTTCAGCCAACAGTTCCTTGATTTCTGCCGATTTAGCGCTGTCATCCAGCGTGGCAATCAGCTCAACAGGCTTGGTCAGCTTCTCAAGGTAGGCCTTGAGCTGGGTTTTCATGTTGGTGTCGAGCATTGTTATCTCCTGGGCTTAAAACATCATCATGCAAGCGGCCTTGTCAGGCTGCCTGAATGCGCTTGCATCATGGTGTTGGAATAAAATGGGCGCCAAAGCGCCCATTGATTGCCGGGTGGCACGCCGTTTACCCGGCCTACAATCTTGTAGGCCCGTGCAAGCGTAGCGCCGCCGGGCACAAACAGACTTAAATCTTACCGACCAGGTCCAGAGACGGAGCCAGTGTCGCTTCGCCTTCTTTCCATTTAGCCGGGCAGACTTCGCCTGGGTGAGAAGCAACGTACTGCGCCGCTTTGATTTTACGCAGCAGGTCAGACGCATCACGGCCGATACCTTCAGCGGTAACTTCGATCGCCTGGATGATACCCTGCGGGTCAACCACGAAGGTGGCACGGTCAGCCAGACCTTCATCTTCACGCATGTTGTCGAAGTTACGGGTCAGGGCGCCAGTCGGGTCGCCGATCATCGCGTATTTGATTTTCGCGATGGTTTCAGAGCTGCTGTGCCACGCTTTGTGGGTGAAGTGGGTATCGGTAGACACAGAGTAAACGTCTACGCCCAGCTTCTGCAGTTCTTCGTAATGGTCAGCCACGTCGCCCAGTTCGGTCGGGCAGACGAAAGTGAAGTCAGCCGGATAGAAGAAGAAGACGCTCCAGCGGCCTTCGGTGTCTTTCTCGGTGACTTCGATGAATTCACCATTTTTGAATGCCTGGTTTTTGAACGGTTTGATTTTGGTGTTAATTAAGGACATCTATACTTCCTCCGTGTTTTCGTTGAGGTCTAAGTTAACGAATTTTTCCTGACCCGACCAATGCGTTTACATTATCGAATCAATAAGCGTTATCTAACAACCGGAACAAGACAACTCTGTGAACCTGTCGACGCGTTCAGCGCTGATCGCTGTTTTTCGCATCATTTGCCGCGACAAAAGTAAAAAGGCCACCCTTTCAGGCGGCCCCGTTACCTGAAATACCCGAAGGTAGGTTCAGCGCCAGTCAGACTGGCTATGTGTTGCGCTCTACATTACCTTAATGTAACAGCATCCAGGATTACATCACCCACGCCAGCAAAGGGCAATCCGTCATTCTGCTGATCTTGCCTATGACTGTGATAGGTTCGACAATCGTTTTGCCCTTTCCTGCTGATTTTACAAGGAATATTCATGTTAAAGCGTCTTCTCTTGCTCAGCCTTTTTCCGTTATGCAGCCAGGCGGAGGAGCTCCCCGCTCCGGTAAAAGCGATTGAAAAACAGGGCATTACCATTATAAAACCCTTTGAGGCGCCAGGGGGAATGAAAGGCTGGCTGGGCAAATACCAGGACATGGGGGTCGCCATCTACCTCACGCCGGACGGCAAACATGCCATTTCCGGCTATATGTATGATGAGAACGGCAGCAACCTCAGCGAGCAGTTGTTTCAGAAAGAACTCTATACCCCGGCAGGACAGGAGATGTGGAAGAAGATGGCCAGCGCCCACTGGCTGCAGGATGGCAATAAGGACGCTCCCATCGTGCTGTATGTCTTTGCCGATCCCTTCTGCCCCTACTGTAAACAGTTCTGGCAGCAGTCCCGCCCCTGGGTGGAAGCCGGTAAAGTGCAGATCCGCACCCTGCTGGTGGGGGTGATCAAACCAGAGAGTCCGGCCACCGCCGCCGCCATTCTTGCCACCAAGGATCCGGCGAAGACCTGGCATGATTATGAGCAATCGAATGGGAAAATGGCCCTGACGATCCCGCAGGCTATTCCGCCGGAGAAAATGAAAGTGCTCAACGTTAATCAGCAACTGATGGACGAACTGGGAGCCAACGTCACGCCAGCCATTTACTATATGAATAAGGATAATATGCTGCAGCAGGTGGTCGGCCTGCCGAATAAAGAAAAACTGCAGATCATGATGGGCGAACAAGAATAATCCCATTGCATAATGGCGCCAGATAACAACGACCGCTGGCGCCCCTGTCGACGATAAGATATATTAAGCAGAACTTAACGTTATAGTCCGGTAATTAAATTCACACCGCAAATATTAAGCCAATCAACATTCTCACTAAGAATATTTCCACCCGCGCTGATAATACACAGGACTGCATTAATGGCAAATCTTTACGATCTGAAAAAGTTCGATTTGAATTTATTGGTTATTTTTGAATGTATCTATCAACATTTGAGCATTAGCAAAGCAGCCGCCATGTTATTTATCACCCCGTCAGCGGTGAGCCAGTCGTTGCAGCGTTTGCGCCAGCAGTTAAACGATCCGTTATTTGTTCGCGTTGGGAAAGGGATGACGCCCACCACCGCCTGTGTCAATCTTCATTATCATTTGCAACAAAATCTCGAACAGCTGGAAAAAACCATCAATCTCAATAATCGCTCCGAACTGCGTAAACGTATCGTGATATATGGCCCCCCGCTGTTCTGTTCAGTGAATAGCCATTTTATGATTAATGAGCTCTGTCATCAGGCCAATTTGCAGATTGAACACCATAACCTGACCACCACGGAATCGGCTGAGGAGCTGCTGGCGTATCGCCAGGCGGACCTGGTGTTCACCCGAATGCCTATTACCAACCGCGCCACGATCTGTCAGCCCTATCAGACGGTGCAGACGCTGGCGGTTTGCCGGGCGGACCATCCGCGGCGAGATCAACTCACGTCGATTGAAGCGCTGGCGCAGGAATTTTTCACCCACTATATCACCAACGATCCTGTCATTCAGCGCGTCCAGCAAAGCAGCACGCCATGGTTAAATCCGGGTAATATTGCCTTTCGCAGCGACTCTTTTATGACCATTCTTAACATGATCAATAAAACCGACTTAATTGGCTTCATCCCCTCCTATTTATATGATTTTATTTTCCCGGCCATGCCACTTCACGCTCTCGATATAGAGGCACTTTTTCCAGAGATCACGATATACATTAACTACCATCAATCATCTACACAAAATCATTTTCTATCTGAATTAATCTCCATTCTAATGAATGACAGAGATATATCACGCCCACAACTTAATAATAGTGAGTAACTGCCCACCTGTTTTCACACTGTTTGAATGCAGATCGACCATTAATTTCGCAGCGCTCATCGTTTATACTGAACAAACGGGAAGCTCTACTATTAAAGGATTAATGGTCATGTCGTTTATTAAATATCCCTTACCGGAATCGGTGCTGCAGGCAACTGAGCAGCGCATCCAGTGGGTGCTGGATAATTTTTCACGCGTTTGCGTCTCTTTCTCGGGTGGAAAAGACTCCACCGTCATGCTGCATTTAACCGCCCAGGCGGCGCGATTACAGGGTAAAAAAATCAGTGTGTTGTTTATTGACTGGGAAGCGCAGTTCTCCTGCACCATCGCCCACTGCGAAAAACTGCGTGCGCTGTATGCGGATGTTGTCGAAACCTTTTACTGGGTCGCCCTGCCGCTCACCACCCAAAACGCGCTGACGCAGTATAAACCGCAATGGCAATGCTGGGAGCCCGGGGCCGACTGGGTCCGTCAGCCGCCGCCCTGGGCGATTACCCACCCGGGCTATTTTTCATTTTATCAACCGGGGATGAGCTTTGAGTCCTTTGTCAGCCACTTCGCCGAGTGGTTTTCACAGCGGCGCCCCGCCGCCGTGCTGGTGGGCATTCGCGCCGACGAGTCACTGAATCGCTTTATGGCCATCTCTTCGCAGCGTAAACAGCGCTTCGCCGATGATAAACCCTGGACCACCTCGGCGCCGGGCGGCCACGCCTGGTATATCTACCCGCTCTATGACTGGAAAACGGCCGACATCTGGACCTGGTTTGCCAAAAGCGGGCAGTCTTATAACCCTCTGTACGATCTGATGTATCAGGCCGGGGTGCCGCTGCGCTATATGCGCATCTGCGAACCGTTCGGTCCGGAGCAGCGCCAGGGGCTGTGGCTCTACCATGTGCTGGAGCCTGAGCGCTGGGCCGCAATGTGTCAGCGGGTGAGCGGCGCACACAGCGGCGGGGTCTATGCCGGGCATGATAATCAATTTTACGGCCACCGAAAAATCGACAAGCCCGACCACCTGACATGGAAAAGCTATGCGCTGTTCCTGCTCGACAGCATGCCGGAAACCACTGCCGAGCACTACCGCAACAAAATCGCCGTCTACCTGCGTTGGTATCAGAAAAAAGGCATGGAAGATATTCCGGACACCCAGCCTGCGGACATTGGCACCAAAGATATCCCGTCCTGGCGGCGGGTCTGCAAAGTGCTGCTCAATAACGACTACTGGTGCCGTCAGCTTTCGTTTAGCCCGACCAAAAGCAGCCACTATCAGCGCTACCGTAAACGCATGGAAAAACATCGCCAACAATGGGGAATATTATGCAACAACAACTGACGCAGGCGCTGGACGCTTATCTGCAAACGCTGGATGACGAGGCGCGCATCGAGGCAATCAATGCGTTTCGTCAGGTGCTCCACCAGCGCAGTCCCTTCCGCTCCCAGCCCGTTGACTGCGTGCTGTGGGTAAAACAGGAGCAGGTCATCCCCAACGACTACAATCCGAATAACGTGGCGCCACCGGAAAACGCCTGCTGCAAACGTCGCTGGAAGCCGACGGCTTTACCCAGCCGGTCGTCGTCATCCAGCAAAGCCCGCAGGCGTATACGATTGTCGACGGTTTTCACCGTCATGAGCTGGCCTGCAGCAAAGCGGTGCTGAAAAAAACGCTGAAAGGTTATCTGCCAGTGACCTGCCTGACGAGTGAAGCCGCCTCGCGTGACGGGCTGATGGCAGCGACCATACGCCATAACCGGGCGCGCGGGCGCCACCAAATCCACGCCATGTCAGAGATTGTCCGCGAACTGACCCAGCTTGGCTGGACGCCACAGAAAATCGGCAAAGAGCTGGGGATGGATGCCGATGAGGTATTGCGCCTGAAGCAAATTAGCGGCCTCACGGAGATGTTCGCTGGCCGCCAGTTCTCCCAGGCGTGGACGATTAAGTAACTACAGCTGGCACAAACGCGTCGCCGCTGCCAACAGAGTCGCCGGCTGTTTGGCAAAGCATAAGCGGATCAGCTTGTGCGGGAACGGATCGGCGCAGAAGACGGAGAGCGGGATCGTCGCCACCCCGACTTCGGTCGTCAGCCAGCGGCAGAAGCTGACGTCGTCAAGATCGGAAATGGCGCTGTAGTCCGCCAGCAGGAAATAGGTCCCTTCACAGGGCAGAAGTTCCAGTCGGCTTGGGCGCAGCGCTTCAATAAACAGATCGCGGCGTTCCCGATAAAACGCCGGCAGCTCACGATAGTGCTCAGGCGCTTCGCGCAGCATGTCGGCGATCGCCAGCTGCGCCGGGGTATTCACCGAGAAGGTCAGATACTGATGCACCTTGCGCAGTTCGGCGCTGATGGCCGCCGGGGCCACGCAGTAGCCGACCTTCCAGCCGGTCATATGAAACGTTTTGCCAAACGAGGAGACCGCCACCGCCCGCTCGCGAAGCTGGGGATGCGCCAGCACGCTGGCGTGGCCGCCCTCAGCAAAGCAGATGTGCTCATAGACCTCATCGCTGAGGACATAGATCTCGCGTTCGGCAATCGCCTGCCACAGGGCAGCAAAATCTTCGCGCTGCCAGACGGTGGCTGATGGATTGTGCGGGGTATTGAGGATCACCAGACGGGTTTTATCGCTCAGCGCCGCAGCAAACTGCTGCCAGTCGACGCGAAAATGCGGCGGCTGCAGCGCAATACGGCGTAATTCGCCGCCGGCCAGCGCCACCGCGGGGGCATAGCTGTCATAGCTGGGATCGAAACAGACCACCTCGTCGCCGCGGCGCACCAGAGCGGTGATCGCCGCGTACAGGGCCTCCGTCGCGCCGGCGGTGACCGTAATATCGCTATTGACGTCGGGCAGGTAACCATACAGCTCCGCTGTCTTCCCGGCGATCGCCTCGCGCAGCGCCGGCACGCCGGTCATCGGGGCGTACTGATTCGCCCCCTGCGCCACATGGTACGCCAGACGCTCCTGAAGATAGCGCGGGCCGTCGAAATCGGGAAAGCCCTGTGACAGGTTGATGGCCTGATGCTGCTGGGCCAGGGCACTCATCTGGGTAAAAATCGTGGTGCCGAGCGCAGGAAGTTTACTCTCTGGAATCAAAGGGTTATTGCTCATTCTTTTTATACCGATTGTAATGCTGTTGTTGAAGCCACTATAACACGATGTTAATATTTGGCAATCAAGACGCTTAGACGTCTAAATGCTAATGTTATTCCGCGCCACGCCACTCTGGAGAAACCATGATCCGCGCCATCGTGACCGACATAGAAGGCACCACCAGCGATATCCGCTTCGTGCATAACGTGCTGTTCCCCTACGCCCGCGAACGACTGGCCGGCTTTGTGACCGCTCAGCAGTACGCTGAGCCCGTCAAAACCATTCTCGACAACCTGCGCCGCGAGACAGACGCCCCGGCCGCCAGCACCGCCGACCTTATCACTACCCTCTTCGCCTTTATGGACGAAGACCGTAAATCCACGGCGCTAAAGGCGCTGCAGGGGATCATCTGGCGTGACGGCTATCTCAACGGCGACTTTACCGGCCATCTCTATCCGGACGTACTGCCGGCGCTGGAGAAATGGAAAGCGCAGGGCATTGATCTGTATGTATATTCCTCAGGCTCCGTTGCCGCGCAGAAATTGTTATTTGGCTACAGCGATGAAGGTGATATTACTCATCTGTTCACGGGCTATTTCGATACCCTGGTAGGCGCCAAACGCGAGGTGCAGTCCTACCGTAACATTGCTGAACACCTGGGCCATGCCCCTGGCACCATCCTGTTCCTGTCGGATATCCATCAGGAGCTCGACGCCGCCGAGGCTGCAGGTTTGCGAACGATCCAGCTGGTACGCGGCGACCGCGACCCGGCGAGCCACCATCCTCAGGTTCAGCGTTTTGACGACATTCATCCGGAGCAGATCCCAGCATGAGCGCATTAACTCTTTTTTCCGTGACCGATCCGCAAACACCGCTCTGGCACAGCACCGACGCCAAAGCGATTCAGGATCAACTTAACGCCAAAGGCGTCCGCTTCGAGCGCTGGCAGGCCGACCGTGACCTCGGCGCAAATCCCAGCCCGGAAACGGTCATTGCCGCCTATCAGCATGCGATTGATAAACTGGTCGCCGAAAAGGGCTACCAGAGCTGGGACGTCATCAGCCTGCGCGCCGATAACCCGCAAAAAGAGGCGCTGCGGGAAAAATTCCTCAACGAGCACACCCATGGCGAAGACGAGGTGCGGTTTTTTGTCGAGGGCGCCGGCCTGTTCTGCCTGCATATTGGCGACGAGGTGTTCCAGGTACTGTGCGAAAAGAACGATCTGATTTCGGTTCCCGCCCACACCCCGCACTGGTTTGATATGGGTTCAGAACCGAACTTCACCGCCATTCGCATTTTTGATAACCCGGAAGGCTGGATCGCCCAGTTTACCGGTGACGATATCGCCAGCGCCTACCCGCGGCTGGCGTAACGTCAAACTGTCGTCAGTCTTAAACCGCCAGGCGCGGGCTTTGCCGGAGGCGGCGCATACCGCGCCTCCTCCGGACTACCCGCCCCGCCGCCGGCGAGCGCCAACGCCTAAACCTCAATAAACCTCGGTGGATCAAAGGCGGTGATCGGCGGCAGTGCCTCACGCCACGGGGCGATCTCCACCCAACAGCTCTGGGCGCTACAGCCCTGCCCCAGGCGCGAACTGCCGCGATCCTCGGTTAACACGTTGGGATTACCGTGCTTATCGAGCGTTCCTTTTTCATTGGGATCCAGCGGGTCATACCAGGCGCCGGTGGACATCTGTACCACGCCGGGCAAAATCTGCTCGCTCAGGTGCACGCCCGCCAGAATCGCCCCGCGGTCGTTATAGACCTTCACCACGCTGCCTTCGCGGATGTCTCTTGCCTGCGCATCGCTCGGATGCATCCACAGCGGCTCGCGTCCCTGAATTTTCGTCGCCCGGCTGACGCTGCCGTGGTCGTACTGACTGTGCAGGCGGGCGCGCGGCTGACTGGAGAGCAGATGAAGCGGCCACCGCGCCGCCTCCTGTCGCTGCCGGGCGGCCTCTTCCTCATCCCACCATGGATGGCCCGGGCATTCACGATAGCCAAACCCGGCGACGGTAGCGGAAAAGAGTTCAATCTTGCCGGAGGGCGTGGAGAGCGGATAGCGCTGCGGATCGGCGCGAAAATCGGCGAGAAAGATCTGCGGCCGCTCCGGCGCACTGTACTCCAGTACCCCTTGCTGCCAGAAGTCCTCGAACGAGGGCAGCGCAATACCCTCCTCCTGCGCCCGCGGTCTTGACTCCTCATAGAGATGACGCAGCCACTGCCCGGCGTCCCGCCCCTCGCTGAACTGTTCTCCGAAGCCCAGCCGATCGGCCAGATCGTGGAAAATGGCGTAATCGTCACGCGCTTCGCCCACCGGCGGGATCTGCGCGCTCATGGCGATCATAAACCCGTCGTGACCGCCGCTGCCGATATCCTCTCGCTCCAGCGAGGTGGTGGCTGGCAGGACAATATCGGAGAATTTAGCCTGCGCGGTCCAGTACTGCTCATGCACCACCACCGTCTCCGGACGGCGCCAGGCCTCGCACAGTCGGTTGATATCCTGATGATGATGAAACGCATTGCCTCCCGCCCAGTAAACCAGACGGATGTCGGGATAGCGCAGCTGCTGACCGTCGAACTCATAGGCTTCTCCCGGGTGCAGCAGCATATCGGACAGCCGCGCCACCGGGATAACGCTATCCACCGCATTCTCCCCGGCGGGTAAGCGTGGGCCGGAAAACGCTTTTCGCACCGCGCCTGCCAGGTTAGTGCAGGCGTAGCCAAATCCGAGGCCGCCGCCCGGCGTGCCGATCTGTCCCAGCAGCGCGGTCAGGGCCACCGTCGCCCAGTAGGCTTGCTCCCCCTGACGGGCGCGCTGGATAGACCAGGAGATATTCACCATCGTCCGGTGGCGGGCCATCTCCCGCGCCAGGTCGGCGATGCGCTGGGCGTCCAGGCCGGTAATCGCCGCCGCCCACGCCGGGGTTTTCGCTACGCCGTCGTGCTCACCCAACAGATAAGCGCGATAGGGGGCAAACCCGACGGTATGGCTGGCAACAAACGCCTGGTCGTAAAGGGACTCAGCGATCAGCACATAGCTCAGCGCCAGCAGCAGTGCAGTATCGGTGCCCGGCCGAATGGCCAGCCACTCGGCGTCGGGCACCGCGCTGAGGTCATTGCGCACCGGACTGATATTCATAAACCGGGTGCCGTTGGCCTGCATCTTATCCAGCCAGTACGGCAGCATATGGTCATTGGCGCCGCCGCCGTTGACCTGGGCATTGCGCAGCGGCAGACCGCCAATCGCGACAAACAGCTGACACTCCCGCGCCAGCTCGGAAAAATGGGTATGCTGACGGTGCAGCGGGCTCAGCGGCCCGAGAATATGCGGCAGAATGCGCTCGCCCGCGGCGCTGCTATAGGTATTGGTGCTGGCGGTGTACCCGCCAAAGCCCTTAAGAAACCGGTGCAGCTGGCTCTGCGCATGGTGAAAGCGTCCAGCGCTGGCCCAGCCGTAGGAGCCGCCGTAAATCGCCTCATTGCCGCAGCGCGCCTTGACCGAGCGCAGCTCGCGAGCCAGCAGCTCCAGCGCCACCTCCCAGCTGACTTCGACAAAGGGCTCCTTGCCTCGCCCTTCTCGTGACGCCGGCCCCTGCTGAAGATAGCCGGCGCGCACCGCCGGACGGCGAATGCGCGTTTGGCTGGTCACCGCGTCGGGGAGCGATTGACCGATGCGTGACGGATTTTTATCCCAGGGCACCGGATTAACCGCCACGATATCGCCCTCGCGGCTCTCCACCTGCCACGTTCCCCAGTGCATCACCGTATAATTATGCTGTTTCTTCATAGCACTCGCGTTCTTCTCAGCCAAAAAACTCGTTAATATAAATCGAGGAAATGACGGAAATATCCCCGCCCCAGCCAGACATTACTCTGCTAAAAAAACTAGTAGCCCGCGCAATCACCTGCATTTCCCTGCAAGGGCCCTATTTCTCCACGCCATCACAATAAACAGAAAGCCGTCTTTATCCGTTAAATAAACACGGAATAAGAAAAAAATAAAACCACAAAATAAAAAGGTATATTTTGCATCATGAAATATTTTCAGGTTCCCGATGGCAAAATAACCTTTTTCTCTGGCGTTTCTGCGATATAACATTCCCGGCATAACTTAGACTTATTTTGTATTTGAGGTGGCGAGGTGCTTCTTGTCATGCTACCAGTCCGCAACCACCTTCATCACAGGATCATAATAACAATGTCGCAGAAGAGAAAATTATTGCCTGCCGCGCTGGGACTGCTTTCCCTTGCCTCGCTGAGCGTCACTGCCGCAGACGCCCTCTCCTTACAGGGAAAAACCATTGGCGTTGCCGTTGTCGGCACTCAGCATTTCTGGGATCGCGAGGCCTTTAAGGGTGCGACAGAGGAAGTGGAGAAACTGGGGGGCAAAGTCATTGGCGTTGATGGCGGTCGCGATAATCAGGTTCATGCCAATAATCACGATATTTTACTGTCACGCAAGGTGGACGCGGTAATTAGTATTCTCGGCGACAGCGCCGTCGAACCAAAATTTAAAGCATTGCGTGATGCTGGTATCCCGGTATTTACCGTGGATCATGTTTCTCAATATTCGGTCAACAATACCACCTCCGATAACTACACCTTAGGCTCGACCATCGGCCGCTACATGGCGGATGAATTAGGCGGCAAAGGCAACGTCGCCGTATTTAACGCGTTCTCCAGCGCGCTGCGTATTTGCGGAATTCGCTACGATCAGTGGAAATATGTCCTTAAGGATTATCCGGATATTCATATTATCCAGCCTGAGCTCGCGGAACAGTTCGCCAACTCGCCGGAAGACGCGCGGAAGAAAACCCTCGAATTACTCAGCCAGTATCCGAAAGGCAAACTGGACGCCATCCATGTCGCCTGCTGGGATCAACCGGCCATCGGTATCGTCCAGGCACTGGAAGAGACCGGCCGTGATAAGGACGTGAAAGTGACGGCCATCGACGCCGGTCCGGAGACGCTGGAGATCATGGCAGAGCCCGGCAGTCCGTTTGTGGCTAACGTCGCGCAGCAGCCGCATCTGATTGGCCAGACCTCCGCCGACAACGTGGCCCGCTACTTTGCCGGTCAGAAACTGCCGGTGCAAACCTTTATCCCGGTGATACCGGTGAAAGGTCCGCAGGAGGCGAAAGCGGTGTATAAACAGTTGGGATACGGCGAACTGCAGTGATAAATCAACACCCTGGCGGGGAGCGCCCCGCCGCGGGTCTGGTCATGGACCAGATCGGCAAACGTTTTGCCAGCGTTACGGCGCTTAATTCAGTCACCCTGCGCCTCAATCCGGGGGAAATTCATGGCCTGATTGGCGAGAACGGCGCCGGTAAATCGACGCTGATTAAAATCCTCGCCGGCGTCTATCAGGCTGACAGCGGCAGCGCGACCCTCGACGGTCACCCGCTGCCCCTCGGCAATCCGGCAGCCATTGAAGCCGCCGGCATTCGCGTCATTCACCAGGAGCTTAACCTGATCCCGCACTTTACCGTCGCGGAATCGGTGTTTCTCGGCCAGGAGTATCGCACCCGCTGGGGGACGCTGGATCGCCGACGGATGAAGGCCGCCACGGCGCAATTTTTCCAGCAAAACTGGCAGCTGGCGATCGACCCCGAACGGCTGGTGCGCGACCTGAGCCTGGCCGAGCGCAAGCTGGTGCAGATTGCCCGCGCGCTGATCGACGGCGCGGCGCGACTGGTGGTGTTCGACGAGCCCACCGCCCCCCTGGAGACGCAGGAGGCCAGTCTGGTCTCCTCCGCCATCCTTCGCCTGCGCGACCAGGGCATTGCCATTCTGTATATTTCCCACTACCTCAATGAGATAGCCACCCTCTGCGACCGCGGCACCGTGCTGCGTAACGGGGAAGTGGTCGGTTACCCGGACCGCGACCTGCTGCAGAATACCGAGGCGCTGATCGCCATGATGGTCGGCCGGGAAATCGACCAGCTGTATACCCCGCGCCAGCGCCCGGCGGCAGACAACGGGGCGACCCCGCTGCTCTCGGTGCGCCAACTGAGCGACGGGCGGCAGCTGCAGGATCTCTCTTTTGATATTCAGCCGGGCGAAATCGTCGGCGTCGCCGGCCTGCTGGGCGCCGGACGCGATGTGCTGGTCGACTTACTCTACGGCTTACGCCCGGCAGAACGCGGTACGATCCACCTCGACGGCCAGCCGCGGCGCATTCGTACGCCGAAGCAGGCGATCCGCGCCGGCATGGCGCTGGTGCCACGCGACCGCCGCCATCAGGGGCTGATCCTGCCCTTCACCACCGCCGACAATATTAATCTCGCCTCACTGCCGGAGACCGCTACCTTTGGCTGGGAGCGGCGGGGTATCGCCGAGCAGAAAGCGCGCTACTGGATAGAACAGCTGGCGATCCGCCCGGGACGCCCGGCGCTGCCGGTACGCTACATGAGCGGCGGCAACCAGCAAAAAGCGATCCTCGCCCGCTGGCTCGGCACCGATGCCAGGCTGTTTATTCTCGATGAACCCACCCTTGGGGTCGATATCGGCGCCCGTCGCGATATTTATCAACGGACGCGCCAGCTGGCCGATAAAGGACGGGCGGTGCTGGTCTCCTCCAGCGACGCCCCCGAACTGCTCGGACTATGCGACCGGATCCTGGTCCTCTGGCGCGGCGCGCTGGCGGCCAATCTGCCCACCCGCGGGCTAACGCTGGACGCCCTGCTGGTGGCGATCAACGGCGGACAGGAGCCTTCACTATGAGTACCGCTATCCAGCGTCGCGGCCGTCCGGGCCTGGCGACGCTGATTGAAAAATTTCCCCTGATCCTGTTTCTGGCGCTGCTGGTATGGCTGAGCGTACAGTCTCCCTACTTTCTCAGCTGGCAAAATATCAGCCTGATGCTGGTCCAGAGCGTTCCGCTGGCGATCCTCTGTTTCGGCCTGGTCTGCGTTATCGCCGTGGGCGGGGATGACGTGGTCTCCGGCGGCATCGACCTCTCCCTGCCGGCGACGGCGGTGCTCGGCGTCGCGCTGCTCAGTCTCGGGCTGGCCGAATGGCACACGCCGTATCTCCTGCTGCTGGCCCTGCTGGCGGCGGTTTGCCTGCTCTGCGGGGCGATCAACGGCTTCCTGGTGCTGGCGGCCGGCCTGCCGCCGCTGCTGGCCACCCTCTCGACCTCCGTGGCGTTTACCGGCCTGACAGATCTGTTGACCGGCCAGCGACGCATCGCGGTCAGCGATCCGCTGATGGTCGCCTTTCGCGATAACAGCGTGCTGGGCCTGCCCTGGCCGCTGATTTATTTGCTGGGGGTGTTTATCCTGTTCCAGTTCCTGCTCCACCACTCCCGCTTCGGCCAGCATGTGCAGGCGGTGGGCGGCAACCGCGATATGGCGCAGATGAGCGGCCTGAACGTGCGCCGCTTGACCCTGCTGGTCTGGCTGTTAGCGGGCATTGCCGCCGGGCTGGCTATTCTGCCGCTGCTCAGCCAGGGCTCCGGCAGTTCCAGCGGGACGGCCACGCCGCTGCTGCTGGAAACCGTGCTGGCGACCTTTATCGGCGCCGCCTTCTCGCGCCGCCGGGTGGTCACCATCTGGGGGGCGCTGCTGGGGGCAATTCTGGTCAACGCCCTCTCTAACGGGCTCGGCCTGCTGGGAGTCAATATCTTCTGGATGGGCGCCATTAAAGGCGGCCTGATCCTGGTGGTGCTGGCGGCATCGGCGGTCAGACACAAAGGAGGCGAGGCATGAGCCAAATCACCCTGAAAACCCCTGCCCCGACAGAACAGACGGCCAGCAGCCCGCTGGCCTGGCTATCGCGGGCCGGATTTGGCGTCATCACCCTGCTGGCCATCGCCCTGTTTGGCTGGGCGAATCCGGTATTTTTAACCGTGGATAACTGGGCCAACCTGCTGCAGGGCAGCGCGATCCTGCTGATTGTGGCGATGGCGATGACCCTGATCGTCAGCGCCGGGGCGATTGATCTGTCGGTGGGCGTTGCGCTCGATTTCGGCGCCGCCTTCGCCCTCGTCGCCCTGAAAACCTGGCATCTGCCGTGGCAGGCCGCGGTGGGCTGCGCCCTGCTTGGCGGCGTCCTGATTGGCCTGCTCAATGCCTTTCTGATCCTCATCTGCCGGATCCGCCCCTTCCTCGCCACGCTCGGCACCTGGTTTATCGCCAGCAGCGCCGAGCGCATCTATACCGACGGCGGCGGCGCGATAGCTTATCGGCGGATGGCGCCGGAATATCACGATCTGGCAGTGGGCAGCCTTGGTGGGATCCCCACGCCGGTGGTGATTGTGCTGGCGCTGTGGCTGGTGGCCTGGCTGGTCACCGAGCGCACGCTGTGGGGCAAATATGTCCGCGCCATCGGTCAGAACAGCGAAGCAGCGCGCATCGCCGGGATCCGCGATCGCCTGACCATGCTCGGCGTGCTGGTGGCCGCCTCGGCGCTCTGTGCCGTCGGCGGGGTGATCCTCTCCGCCAACCTGCGGCAGTTTACCCCGCTGGCCGGGCAGTCTTACCTGATGGACGCCATTGCGGCAGTATTTATCGGCACCGCCTTTAATCGTCTGGGCCGGGTCAGCATCCTTGGCACCCTCGGCGGCGTGCTGTTCCTTGCCATTATTGATAATAGCCTGAACCTGATGGGGCTCAATTATCTGGTGAAGGACGCGCTGGTCGGCGTGATTCTGGTGGTGGCCCTCGCCCTTTCCTTCTGGCAGGCGCGCCTGCGCCAAACGCATCGCTAAACGGGAGAACGATGGCAACCTTTGACGCCGTGTTTGTCGGCCTGACTATTCTGGATATCGCCGGGCGCCCGGTGGTGGCGATACCGCCGCGCGGCGGCGTCGCCTTTATTGAGCAAATTCGCCTCAACCCCGCCGGCACCGCCGCCGGGGCCAATATTAACGCCGCGAAGCTGGGGATCCGCACCGCAGCGGTGGCCTGCCTGGGTCAAGATGAAAAGGCCGACTTTATCCTCGCCAGCTATGCCCGGCTGGGCATCGACTGCTCGCTTATCCAGCGCACCGCGCTGAAAGAGACCTCGGCGACGATCCTGCCGATTCGCCCCAACGGCGAGCGTCCGGCCCTGCACTGCCGGGGCGCATCCGATGCCCTGTTCGTCAGTGAAACGGAATTTGACGCCGTCCTCGACTGTCGTTTCCTGCATCACGGCGGGACCGGACTGCTGGCGGCAATGGACCAGGGACAGAGCGCGCGGCTGTTGCAGGCGGCTAAAGCACGCGGAGTCACCACCAGCTTTGACCTTATCGCCCCGAATGAAGACACCCTCGAACTACTGCGGCCCCTGTTGCCGTCGGTGGATTATTTCATGCCTTCGCTGGAGGAAGCCGCCTTTCTCTCCGGCGAGACGCAGCCGGAGGCCATCGGCCGCTTCTTCCTGGCACTCGGTGTGGGCACCTGCATTCTGAAAGACGGCGAGAACGGTTCCTGGCTTATCCGTCGAGATGGCGCGCTGGAGCATATTGCGCCGTGGCCGGTCGAGGCAGTGGATACCACCGGCTGCGGCGACAGCTACTGCGGCGGGTTTATTGCCGCGCTGGCGCGCGGACTCAGCGTGAAAGCAGCGTGTGACGTCGCCTCGGCGGTGGCCGCGCTGGTGGCGACCGGGATGGGATCGGATGCCGGGGTAGTGGACTGGGAACAGACCCAGGCTTTTATGGCGGCCCATCGCCCCTGACGATGGACCCGCGCCGCCGCAGCGGCGCAAGCGGCTTAACGCCACTGGTACAGCAGCGGCTCCCCGGCGACATAGCGCTGAAGATCGGCGGCAATCATCGCCGTGTGTTTGGCGATACTCTCCCGGGTGGCTCCGGCGATATGCGGCGTGATAATCACGTTATCGAACTCGATAACAAAAGGATGATCTCGCCACAGCGGTTCGCGGTGATAGACATCCAGCGCCGCGCCGCCCAGCGGGCCGTGACGCAGGGCATCAATTAGTGCCGCCTCGTCGACCACCGCAGCGCGAGAGGTATTGATCAGCAGCGCGCCGGGCTTCATGCTGTTTAACAGCGCCGCATTCACCAGCCCGTCACTGTGCGGCCCGCTGCTCAGGTGCAGGCTGACGATATCCGCCTCGCGGAACAGCGCCTCCAGGGTCGTTTTCTGTAGTCCTGGCTCATTGATATCCTCTGCGGCGACGAACGGATCCACCACCAACACCGCCATGCCGAACGCCCGGGCGATACGCGCCACCCGGCGGCCAATGTTGCCATACCCCACCAGCCCCAGCGTTTTATTGCGCAGTTCACTGCCTTTAAACACTTCATAGGGGCTTTCCGGGCTCACGTCCCAGACCACATCCCGCCGCAGACCCTGCTGGGTGGCGGCGGCGGCATTATCAGCCTGCGTGAATTCCCCCCGCTTCAGCGCCGCATGGGATTGCGGAATATGGCGCGCCAGGCTGAGCATCAGGCCAAGCGTCAGCTCCGCGGCGGCATCGGCATTGCGCCCCGGGGTGTAGAGCACCCGGATGCCGCGCGCCTGGGCGGCCTGGGTATCAATATTCACCGGATTCGCGCGAGTACAGGCGATCACCTGCAGGCGCGGACAGGCGGCCATTACCGCGTCTGTCACCTCATCATAGCTGGTCACCAGCACCTCGGCGTCATGGGCCAGCTCAATCAGCTGACCGGCGCTAAGTTTCGGTTTGCCCAGCGCCCATCCCTCCACCAGCAGCTCGCCCAGCTGGTGGAAGGCGCTAAGGTCGCCAGCATGCTCGGCGGTAAAAACGATTTTCATGGTTGTACGTCCTGAGAAAGAGGTTGAAGGGCGGCCTGTCTGGCCTGCCATACCGGCAGCATCTGCTCACGCAGCAGGCGGTAAACGGGATACAGCGCCGCGTAGCGGGCATGCGCCTGAGGGCGCGGCTGATAGCGGGTCTGCGCCAGCGGAGGCGTCTCGGCCAGCGCCGCGACGCTGCGGGCCGCCAGAATCGCCGCGCCGCGCGCGCTCAGTTCGTTAAAGGCGCTGGAGACCACCGTACGCCCGGTACAGTCGGCGATAATCTGCAGCCAGGTCGCCGAGGCTGCGCCGCCGCCGGTCAGATACAGCTCGCCGCCCTGCGGATAACCCTGTAGCGCATCGACAATGGCGAAGGCCAGGCCTTCAAACACCGCGCGCTGCAGTTCGGCGCGGGTGGTGTGCGGGCTAATGCCGAAAAAGCCGGCCCGCGCGTCCGGGCTGTAAAACGGCGCACGTTCGCCATTGAGGTACGGCTGCCAGAAGACGCCGCCGCTGCCTGGCTCCACCTCCGCGATCGCCTGCTCCAGCCGACCCAGATCGGCGTCCAGCGAAATATGCTGCTGCAGCCAGTCAATGTTTGGCGTACCGGCCTGCATCGGAAACAGCGAGATCACCTGCCCGGCTTCGGTATGGGTGACAAAGCGCGTCGCCTCGTTCACCGTCTGCGGGCCGCGGCAGACGATCCCGGTGCAGCAGGTAGTGCCGAGGATCGTGTAGATATCCCCTTCGTTGACCGCGCCGCAGCCCAGCGCGGCGCTACAGACATCCAGCGCCCCGGCGGCCACCGGCGTCGCGGCGGGCAGCCCGGTCAGCGCCGCCACCGCATCGCTCAGCGTGCCGGCCGGAGCATCCGGGGCCAGCAGCGGGGGAAACAGCGGCAGCAGTTCGTTCAGCCCCATCTCGTTCATCACCACCGAGGACCAGCTGCCGGTCTGCTGATTGAGTAACGAGCTGCTGGCGTCCGTCAACTCCAGCGCCGCCACACCGGTCAGGCGAAAGCGGATCCAGTCCTTGGCGAAAAACAGATAGCGCGCGGCCGCCAGCCGCGCCGGCTGATACTGTTTCAGCCAGTACAGCTGCAGGCTGGTATTGCAGGGCTGCAGGTGGGTGCCGGTATCGGCGAAATAGCGGCGGTCGAAGCCGGGTCGGCGCAGCAGGTCGCTCATCAGCTCGTGGCTGCGGGTATCGCTCCACAGGATCCCCGGGCCCACCGGTTCGCCCTGCTCATCGCTGAGCCAGACCCCCTCCCCTTGCCCGGCGAGGCCGATGGCCCGCAGCCGCCCCGCCTGTAGCGCCGGGTGGCGGGCAATCTGGCGCAGAATAGCCAGCACCGAATGCCACAGCTGGGTCATATCCTGTTCCGCGTAGCCATTGGCCGACAGGCGGGGTGAGGTATTTTCCGCGGCGCTGGCGCAGGCGGTGAAATGCTGATCAAACAGCACCGCTTTCACCCGCGAGGTGCCGATATCGATCCCAAGATAAAAATCCATACCTGCTCCGGCTCAGGGCTCGTAGCGGCGGCGCATCAGCTCGCACTCGAACAGGAACTCCAGCCCCTCCAGTTGACGGCGGGCCTCCTGAATATCTTTCCCCCAGCAGGTCAGGCCGTGGCCGCGCAGCAGAAAGCCGTAGCGCAGCGGGCGCGTTTGCGCATAATCGGCAATCCGCGCCGCCAGGGCGTCAATATCCTGGTCATTATCAAAGATGGCGACCGGAACGGTATCGAGATGGCTGTGCTGCCCGCTAAGGGTTTTCTGCATTTCATACCCCTGCAGCGCCAGCGTGTCGCTTTTTTCGATGCGCGACAGCACGGTGGCGTTGACGGTATGCACATGCAGCACCACGTTGGCTTCCGGGAACAGGCGATACACCAGGGTGTGCAGGCCGGTCTCGGCCGACGGCTTCCGTCCGGAAGGCGCCTGGTTGGTGGCGATCTCAACCTGCAGAAAATCCTCGGTCGTCAGGCTGCCTTTGTCGCGGCCCGACTCGCTTAGCCAGCACCAGGTGTCATCCTGACGCACCGACATATTGCCGCCGGTCGCCGGCGCCCAGCCTTTCGCCCCGATCCAATGACAGGTGGTGACCAGTTGCGCGAGTCTTTCTTGCCACATAGCAGTTCCTTAGGTTAGCGATGATTTATTTAGCCGTCTAAATGGCTATTTACCCGATACTAACACCGCTAACCGGAGGGGACAATATTTCAGGAAACACACACAAGACAAATGGTTATATCATAAATGCATATTAAATAACCCTTATTCACAGTGATTTAACCAACCGTTTTCAGTACACCGCTATTCTCCACTACTCGCTGGCCAAAAACTGGCGGATCGCCCTGGCTGAAATTCTCCTCCTGCGCCAGGGATGCGCTCGCCGCCCTCCTCTGCCCTGGACTGGTGCAAAACATGGCAGGATGCCCACTAAAATGGCATCTCCTCCTCTTTACCTCCTCATTACTGTGCACTGTGCACATCCTGTGATATTCCCCGTGCCCGGTTTTTCCTGGCACATCTCTTGCTACTTCCGGCTATCACCGCCCATCTACCAGCCAGAGGTTCCAGGATGTCAAACAGCAATGATTTTCCCCTCGTCGAAGCGCCCGCCGCCGGACGCAAAGGCGTATTTTCCATCGCCATGGTGTTGTTCAGCTTTACCTTTTTCACCGGCACGATGTTTGCCGGCGGCAAACTCGGCGTCTCCTTTTCCATCGTCAATCTGCTGTGGATAGCCGTCATCGGCAACGCCTTGCTGGCCCTCTATGCCGCGTCGCTGGGCTGGATCGCCGCGCGCAGCGGCCTGAATACGGTGCTGATGGGCCGGTTCTGCTTCGGGGAGATCGGCAGCAAGCTGGCCGACTTTATTCTTGGCTTTGCCGAACTGGGCTGGTACGCCTGGGGGACCGCCACGGTCGCTATCTCGCTGGTGAAGATCCTCGCCCTGCCCGAGGCGCTGACCCAGCCGTTGATGGTGCTGTTTGGTATTTTGTTCTGCGTCACCGCGCTGGTGGGCTACAAGGGACTGGACGCGCTGTCGCGCCTGTCGGTGCCATTGATGTTTGTGCTGCTGATGGTCTCCATGTATCTGGCGCTGCACCACGCCGGCGGCTGGCAGGCGATGACCCATATTGCCCCGAGCGACACCATGACCTGGTCGGCGGCCATCACCATGGTCTTCGGGACCTTCGCCAGCGGCGCCACCCAGGCGACGAACTGGACCCGGCTGGCTAACTCCAGCCGGACCGCCATTCTCGCCAGCATGGGCAGCTTCCTCATCGGCAACGGGCTGATGATCGTCGCCGGCGCCTGGTGCGCCATCGTTTATCAACAGGCCGATATTGTGGAAGTCCTGATCCTGCAGGGGCTGTCGGTCGCCGCGGTGATCATGCTGTGTCTCAACCTGCTGACCATCCAGGGGCCCACCATCTATAACGTCTCCGCCGCCGCCTGCCATCTGCTGCGCAGCGAACGTCGCCGGACGCTAACCCTCGCCGCCGCCGGGGTGGGCATTGTGCTCGCTATTGGCGGTATGTATGAAATGCTGATCCCCTTCCTTGTGCTGCTGGGCAGTATTATTCCGCCCATTGGCGGGGTGATCCTCGCCGACTACTGGTTCGCCCGCGGCGGGCGCTATCCCCTGCTGCAGAACGCCCGCCTGCCGCGTTTTAACTGGCTGGGACTCGGCGCCTACGCCGCCGGCGCGGTGGTGGCTTATCTGTCACCGTGGATCGCGCCGCTGGTGGGGATCACCGTCTCCGCGCTGGTCTATATCGTCCTGAGCCTGCTAAGCAAACGCCAGCCTGCCGCCGTCGCGGAGCAGGAGCCATGAGCCTGACGGTCAGCGAACTGCTGGCCCTTGAGGGACTCTCCGCCCTGCGTCTGCGGGCGGGAAAGCAAGGGCTGCAGCGGGCCGTACGCTGGTACTACGTGGCGGAAAATGAACATATCGCCGAGTGGATCATGGGCGGCGAGCTGGTCTTTATTACCGGCATCAACCATCCCCGTGATGAAGCCAACCTGATCCAGTTGCTGATGGAGGGAAAACAGCGCGGCATCGCCGGGATGGTGATCCTCACCGGCGAGGCCTATATCCACGCCATTCCCGCCACGCTGATCGCCCTTGCCGACGAGCTGGGCATTCCGCTGATTGAGCAGCCCTACCTGCTGAAGATGGTAATTGTCACCGAGCGCATCGGCACCGCGCTGGTCCGCAGTGAAAACGCCCTGCAGTCACAGCGCGACATTCTGATGCAGCTGGTCACCGGCGACTATCCGGATCTGCAGATGCTCCATCAGCGCGCCCTCCATCAGCAGCTCGATTTTACCCGTCCGCTGCGGCTGGCGGCGCTGCGTCTGGAGGGGCTTTCCCGCCTGTTTCGCCAGTTCCCGCCCGAGCAGGCCGAAGCCTGGCTGCTGCAGGCCCACCGCAGCGTGCGTCAGCAGCTGCAGCAGCAGCTCAACCAGCAGGGCAACCCCTTCCCGCTGCTGGAGCGCAGCAATATGTTTCTTTTCCTGCTGCCGGATGAGGAGGGGGAAGGCTTTCAGCAGAAAAAATGGCTGCAGCAGTGGCTGCAGGCGCTGGCGGACGGAGAGGAGGGTTTGTCGCTGCTCTGCGGCCTCTCCGCACCGGTCAGGCAGCTGCAGGGTTATCCGCGGGCGCTGTCGCAGGCGCGCCAGGCGCTGGATCTGTGCGATACCCTGCGGCCGACCCAGCGTATCAGCGACTATCAGCAGTTGGGGTTTATCAAATTGCTGTCCGCGGTCAGCGACCCGGCGCTGCTCAACGATTTTATGCACGACACCCTGGGCTGCCTGATCGAACCGGGCCGCAAAGCGCCATGGCTGCTGCTGGAGACCCTCGAGACGCTGCTGCAGGAGAACGGCAACGTGGTGCGGGCCGCCGACCGGCTGGGCCTGCATCGCAACACATTGCATCAGCGCATCCAGCGTATTGAAAAACTGACCGGCTACCCGGTCAGCCACCCCCAGTTTCATCTCAACGCCTCGGTCGCGCTGGTGATCTGGCGTTTATCGCAAAACCATTTACAGGACCCACCATGAAAATTATTAACGCTCGCCTGCGCCGCCAGGAGGCGCTGTTTACTCTTGACCTGCAGGACGGGATGATTCACCGTATCTCCGCCCAGGCCGCGATGCAGAGTGCCGACGCCGGGGATATCGACGCCCAGGGCCGGCTGGCGATCCCGCCCTTCGTCGAGCCGCATATCCATCTTGACGCCACCCTCACCGCGGGCGAGCCGGAGTGGAACCGCAGCGGCACCCTGTTTGAAGGCATCACCCGCTGGAGCCAGCGCAAAGCGAGTATTACCCCGGAGGACACCCGCCAGCGGGCGCTGAAAACCATCGGCATGCTGCGCGACTTCGGCGTCCAGCACGTCCGGACCCATGTGGATGTCACCGATCCGTCGCTGGCGGCCCTGAAGGCGCTGCTGGCGGTGAAACAAGAGGCCGCCGATCTTATCGATCTGCAGATTGTCGCCTTCCCGCAGGAGGGAATCGAATCGTACCCCGACGGCCGCGGACTCATGACCCGCGCCATCGAGATGGGCGCCGACGTGGTGGGCGGCATTCCGCACTATGAGAACACCCGCGACAAAGGGGTCAGCTCGGTGATGTTTTTGATGGACCTCGCCCAGCGTTACGGCCGCCTGGTGGATGTCCACTGCGATGAAATCGACGATCCGCAATCGCGTTTCCTTGAAGTACTGGCGGAGGAGGCGCGGGTGCGCGGCATGGGGGCGCAGGTCACCGCCAGCCACACCTGCGCGATGGGCTCTTATGATAACGCCTACTGCTCAAAGCTGTTTCGCCTGCTGAAAGCCTCGGGCATCAACTTCATCTCCTGCCCGACCGAAAGCATTCATCTGCAGGGCCGGTTTGACAGCTGGCCGAAACGGCGCGGCGTCACCCGGGTGGCGGAGCTGGATCGCGCCGGCATCAACGTCTGCTTTGCCCAGGACTCGATTCAGGATCCGTGGTACCCGCTGGGGAACGGCAATATCCTGCGCATTCTGGATGCCGGGCTGCACATCTGCCATATGCTCGGCTATGACGATCTGCAGCGCTGCCTCGACTTCGTCACCGACAACAGCGCCCGGGCGCTGTGTCTGGGCGATAACTACGGCCTCGCCGAAGGCCGCCCGGCGAACCTGCTGATCCTCGATGCGGAAAACGACTACGAGGCCGTCCGTCGTCAGGCACGGGTGCTGACCTCCATTCGCCACGGCAAGGTGATTTTGCAGCGTGAGGTGGAGCACATCCGCTACCCGGCATAAGGCGCAAGGCGCTGCGCGTCGGCGCCTTTCTGTGATACCTTTTCAGGCAGTGTGCGTGACCGACGCCCGCCCGGGCGTCGGCTTCCTGGAAAACAGACGGCGCGAAACGACGATGAGCGATAAAAAATGGATTAAGGCCGAGGACGTGGCCAGACTGGCCGGCGTCTCGCGCTCGGCGGTCTCCCGCACCTTCACCCCCGGCGCCTCGGTGTCGGAGAAGACCCGGCAGAAGGTGCTGAGCGCCGCGGAAGCCCTGGGCTATCAGGTGAATATCATCGCCCGGACGATGATCACTGGCAGCAGTAATTTTATCGGCATCGTCACCGCCGGTTTCGACAACCCGTTTCGCAGCAAACTGCTGGCGCCGCTGGTCCATCAGCTGGCGCTCAATGGCTTTATGCCGCTGCTGATGAACGCTGACGATCCGCAGCAGCTCGCCCCCTCGCTTAAACAACTGCTGAGCTATCACGTCGCCGGGGTGATCATCACCTCCGGCGCGCCGCCGCTGTCGCTGGCGGAAGAGTATCTGGCGCGCAAGATCCCCGTCACCCTGATCAACCGCCATGCGGACCTCGCCGGCTGCGACCGGGTGTGCAGCGATAACGCCCAGGGAGCAAAGCTGGTGGCGGATCTGTTCAGTCGTCGAGGCTGGCAGCAGGTTGGCTTTATTGGCGAAAATCGCGAGAACTTCAGCACCCGCCAGCGCTATGACGCTTTCATCGCCCGGACGTCGGGTATGGCGGTGAGCAGCCGCTTCTGCGACGGCGGCGGCTATCAGGCCGGCTACCAGGCCGCCAGAGAATTGGTTGCTGAAAACCCCGGAGTGCAGGCGCTGTTCTGCGCCACCGATATGCTGGCGCTGGGCGCCCTGGATGGCCTGCGGGACGCCCCCGCCCCGCTGCCGGCCATCGTCGGCTTTGACGATATCCCGCAGGCGGACTGGCAGCCCTATCAGCTCACCACCGTCCAGCAGAATACCGCCCTGCTGGCGCACCACGCGGTGGATCTGTTGATGACGCGGATCGCCCGCTTCAGCCTGCCCTCACGCCATCGCGAAGTGCCGGTGAAACTAATTATTCGTCATAGTGCGAAATGAAAAAATCATTTTATGCTGGAGCGATCACAGAATCTTCTGCGAAACCCGGCCACACTCATTCGGCCCTTCGGGGCTGTTTTTTTCACGCAAAATGCACACGTGTGCAAAATAGGGAGTCACTATGCAATCTCAGGAATCAGAAGCGCTACAGGCCCGCTACCGTCTGGCCTGCGAGCTGGCGAAAGCGGGGGCTGAGCTGGCGTTTGAATACTATCAACAGCGCGAGGCGCTGACCGTCGACCATAAAGGCAATGACCTGCAGGATGTGGTCAGCGTGGCCGACAAACGGGTGGAGGCCTTTGTCAAACAGCGCATTCAGAGCGCGTTTCCGCAAGATGGCTTTCTCGGCGAAGAGAGCGGCACCCGCCTGCCCGACGCCCGGATCCTGTGGGTGGTCGACCCCATCGATGGCACCAGCTGTTTCCTCAACGGCCTGCACACCTGGTGCCTGTCGCTGGCGATCGTCGCCGACGGCGAACCGGTCATCGGCGTGGTCTACGACCCCAACCATCGCGAGCTGTTTCACGCCCTGCGGGGCCATGGCGCCTGGCTCAACGACGCCCCGATCCGTCCACACCCCGCGACGACGGTCAAAGAGGGCGTGATGGGCGTCGGCACCTCGCATCGTGTCACCCCGGCGGACTTTCTGCCGTTTCTGCAGGCGCTGCTCAGCGACGGCGGCATGTTTATCCGCAACGGTTCCGGGGCGTTGATGAGCGCCTGGGCGGCGGCGGGCCGGTTGATTGGCTACTACGAGCCGCACATGAACCCGTGGGACGCTCTGCCGGGGCTGGTGCTGATGCGCGAAGCGGGCGGCGCCAGCAACGATTTTCTGGCGCAGGAGGGGATCCAGCGCGGCAACCCGCTACTGCTGGCCAGCCAGACGCTCTACCCGCAGCTGAAAAAGATGATCCCACAACCCTTACATTAACCCTTACGGGTCAGGCTATCTCTGATTATGTACTCTACACAGTAACGATAACTTCATTCACGGACGAACCACATCAATCAGTCAGGCCTCCGACCTGCGGAGAACCACCTATGTCTGGAATTATCGCTTTTTTCCGGGCGTCGCCGCCGAAAGCGGGCGCCGCGTTTGATGAACAGCGTTTTCGCCGGGTGCGCTGGCAAACCTTTATCGCCATGACCCTGGCCTACGTCACCTTTTACGTCTGCCGGTTATCCTTCACCGTCGCCAAAAGCGCGCTGGTGGATCTGGGGATCACCCCGACGGAGCTGGGCATGATCGGCTCAACCCTGTTCTTCAGCTACGCCATCGGCAAGCTGGTCAACGGCTTTATCGCCGATCACGCCAACGTGGTGCGCTATATGAGCCTCGGTTTATTGCTCAGCGCCGGGATGAACCTGATGATGGGGATGACCACCAACGCCCTGCTGCTGGCCATCTTCTGGGGGATCAACGGCTGGGCCCAGTCGATGGGCGTCGGCCCCTGCGCGGTCTCGCTGGCGCGCTGGTACGGCGTTAAGGAGCGCGGCACCTTCTATGGCATCTGGTCGACGGCGCATAATATCGGCGAGGCGGTGACCTATATGGTGATCGCCGCAGTGATCGCCGGATTTGGCTGGCAGATGGGCTACCTGTCCACCGCCGCGCTCGGCGCCGCCGGGGTGGTGCTGCTGGTGCTGTTCATGCACGATTCGCCGCAGAGCAGTGGCTTCCCGTCCATCAACGTCATCCGCGATGAACCGCAGGAGGAGGCCGAAGCCCGCGGCTCAGTGTTTAAAAACCAGCTGCTGGCGCTGCGCAACCCGGCGCTGTGGACCCTCGCCCTCGCCTCCGCCTTTATGTACATCGACCGCTACGCCGTCAACTCGTGGGGGATCTTCTTTCTCGAGCAGGATAAAGCCTATTCCACGCTGGAGGCGTCCGGGATTATCGGCGTCAACGCCATCGCCGGCATCGCCGGGACCATCATCGCCGGCATGCTCTCCGACCGCTTTTTCCCACGCAACCGCAGCGTGATGGCCGGGTTTATCAGCCTGTTGAACACCGCCGGCTTCGCCCTGATGCTCTGGTCGCCGCACAATTATTACACTGATATTCTGGCGATGATTATCTTCGGGGCCACCATTGGCGCCCTGACCTGCTTCCTCGGCGGGCTGATCGCCGTCGATATCTCCTCGCGCAAAGCCGCCGGGGCCGCGCTCGGCACCATCGGCATCGCCAGCTACGCCGGCGCCGGCCTGGGCGAGTTTCTCACCGGGATCATTATTGATAAAACGGCTATCCTTGAGAACGGCAAAACGCTGTATGATTTCAGCACGTTGGCGCTGTTCTGGGTGGGTACCGGTCTGGGTTCCGCGCTACTCTGTTTTACCACTGCCGCCATCGTCGCCCGGCGCCATGCCGTCGAACGGCAGACCTCGTTCTCCTCATAACCGATTAACGAATTAAGGAAGAAGATATGATGCCTGCAAGACATCAGGGGCTGTTACGCCTGTTTATCGCCTGCGCGCTGCCGCTGCTGGCGCTGCAATCTGCCGCCGCCGCGGACTGGCAGCTGGAGAAAGTGGTCGAGCTCAGCCGCCACGGTATCCGCCCGCCGACAGCCGGTAACAGGGAAGCCATCGAGGCCGCCACCGGACGACCGTGGACCGAATGGACCACCCATGACGGCGAGCTCACCGGCCATGGCTATGCCGCCGTGGTCAACAAAGGGCGTGAGGAAGGCCAGCACTATCGCCAGCTTGGCCTGCTGCAGGCGGGATGCCCGACGGCGGAGTCGATTTACGTGCGCGCCAGCCCGCTGCAGCGGACGCGGGCGACCGCCCAGGCGCTGGTGGATGGCGCCTTCCCCGGCTGCGGCGTCGCTATCCATTATGTCAGCGGGGATGCCGATCCCCTGTTTCAGACCGACAAGTTCGCCGCCACGCAAACCGACCCCGCCCGCCAGCTGGCGGCGGTGAAAGAGAAGGCCGGGGATCTGGCGCAGCGTCGGCAGGCGCTGGCGCCGGCCATCCAGCTATTGCAACAGGCGGTTTGTCAGGCCGATAAACCCTGCCCGATCTTCGACACCCCCTGGCAGGTGGAGCAGAGCAAAAGCGGGAAAACCACTATTAGCGGACTGAGCGTGATGGCCAATATGGTGGAGACGCTGCGTCTCGGCTGGAGTGAAAACCTGCCTCTCAGCCAGCTGGCGTGGGGCAAGATCACCTAGGCCAGGCAGATCACCGCCCTGCTGCCGCTGTTAACGGAAAACTACGATCTGAGTAACGACGTGCTGTATACCGCGCAAAAACGCGGGTCGGTGCTGCTCAACGCCATGCTCGACGGCGTCAAACCGGAGGCGAATCCGAACGTACGCTGGCTGCTGCTGGTGGCCCATGACACCAATATCGCCATGGTGCGCACGCTGATGAACTTTAGCTGGCAGCTGCCGGGCTACAGCCGGGGAAATATCCCGCCGGGCAGTAGCCTGGTGCTGGAGCGCTGGCGCAACGCGAAGAGCGGGGAACGCTATCTGCGGGTCTATTTCCAGGCGCAAGGCCTCGACGACCTGCGTCGTCTGCAGACGCCGGACGCGCAGCACCCGATGCTGCGTCAGGAGTGGCGTCAGCCGGGCTGCCGTCAGACCGACGTCGGTACGCTGTGTCCCTTCCAGGCGGCTATTACCGCCCTCGGTCAGCGTATCGACCGGTCATCCGCCCCGGCGGTAGCCATGGTCCTGCCGTAGCAATGCAGCGCTTGCCCGGGCCCGGGAAAGCCATTTTTTCCAGGCCCGGCACGGTGTCGGCTATCCATTGTCCGGCGCAAACGCCCCGGCGGCGACCTGCGCCGGGGTGACCACCCCGCTGTCCAGCACCCAGCCGCTCACCAGCCCAGCAGGCGTGACGTCGAACGCCGGATTGTAAACGGCAGCCCCCGTCGGCGCCCACTGTACCGCGCCGAAGCTGCCCGCCACCCCGGTCACTTCCGCCGCCGCGCGCTGCTCAATGGGGATCGCCGCGCCGTTCGGGCAATGGCGGTCGAGGGTGGTCTGCGGGGCAGCGACGTAAAACGGGATCTGGTGATAATGGGCCAAAACCGCCAGGGAATAGGTGCCGATTTTATTCGCCACGTCGCCGTTGGCAGCGATACGGTCGGCGCCGACCCACACCGCATCCACCTGCCCCTGCGCCATCAGGCTGGCGGCCATTGAATCGGTGATCAACTGATACGGCACGCCCAGTTCGCCCAGCTCCCAGGCGGTTAAACGTCCGCCCTGCAGCAGTGGCCGGGTTTCATCGACCCACACGCTGGCCACCTTTCCCTGCCGGTGCGCCAGCGCGATAACCCCCAGGGCGGTCCCTACCCCGGCGGTCGCCAGGCCACCGGTGTTGCAGTGGGTCAGCAGTCGACTGCCGGGCTTCACCAGCGCACTGCCCGCCTCAGCGATGCGGTCGCACAGCTGTTTATCTTCTTCGACCAGACGCAAAGCTTCCGCTTCCAGCGCCTGCGGGTAATCTTCCCGGGCCAGCGCCTGCTTCATGCGATCCAGATTATTCATCAGGTTGACCGCCGTCGGCCGCGCCGCGCGCAGCGTCTCCAGCGCCTGCTGGAGTGCATCCCGGTTCAGGCCGCGCTGGGCCAGCAGAGCCAGCAGCAGGCTGGCGGACAGGCCAATCAGCGGCGCGCCGCGCACCCGCAGGGCATGAATATGGTCCACCAGCAGCGCAATGTTATCCGCCGCCAGCCAGCGTTTCTCCTGCGGCAAGGCCTGCTGGTCGAGAATAAAAAGCTGATTTTCACTCACCCGCAGGCTGGTGGTCTGTAATGTCTGCATGTCGTTAAATCCCTGTTGCGTTGTTGTATCACATTGTGTCAGGATGGAATCCAGAAGTATAGACGTCTGAACGGCTTAATCAGAATTCGAGGATCGAGGCAATGTCGCAATACCATACCTTCACCGCCCACGATGCCGTGGCTTACGCGCAGCAGTTCGCCGGCATCGACAACCCATCTGAGCTGGTCAGCGCGCAGGAAGTGGGCGATGGCAACCTCAATCTGGTGTTTAAAGTGTTCGATCGCCAGGGCGTCAGCCGGGCGATCGTCAAACAGGCCCTGCCCTACGTGCGCTGTGTCGGCGAATCCTGGCCCCTGACCCTCGACCGCGCCCGTCTGGAAGCGCAGACCCTGGTCGCCCACTATCAGCACAGCCCGCAGCACACGGTAAAAATCCATCACTTTGATCCCGAGCTGGCGGTGATGGTGATGGAAGATCTTTCCGACCACCGCATCTGGCGCGGGGAGCTTATCGCTAACGTCTACTACCCGCAGGCGGCCCGCCAGCTTGGCGACTATCTGGCGCAGGTGCTGTTCCACACCAGCGATTTCTATCTCCATCCCCACGAGAAAAAAGCGCAGGTGGCGCAGTTTAGTAACCCGGCGATGTGCGAGATCACCGAGGATCTGTTCTTTAACGACCCGTATCAGATCCACGAGCGTAATAACTACCCGGCGGAGCTGGAGGCCGATGTTGCCGTCCTGCGCGACGACGCCCAGCTAAAGCTGGCGGTGGCGGCGCTGAAGCATCGTTTCTTTGCCCATGCGGAAGCGCTGCTGCACGGCGATATCCACAGCGGGTCGATCTTCGTTGCCGAAGGCAGCCTGAAGGCCATCGACGCCGAGTTCGGCTATTTCGGCCCCATTGGCTTCGATATCGGCACCGCCATCGGCAACTTGCTGCTTAACTACTGCGGCCTGCCGGGCCAGCTCGGCATTCGCGACGCCGCCGCCGCACGCGAGCAGCGACTGAACGATATCCACCAGCTGTGGACCACCTTCGCCGAACGCTTCCAGGCGCTGGCGGCGGAGAAAACCCGCGACGCGGCCCTGGCTTACCCCGGCTACGCTTCCGCCTTTCTGAAGAAAGTCTGGGCCGACGCGGTTGGCTTCTGCGGCAGCGAACTGATCCGCCGCAGCGTCGGACTGTCGCACGTCGCGGATATCGACACTATCCAGGACGACGCCATGCGCCATGAATGCCTGCGCCACGCCATTACCCTCGGCAAAGCGCTGATTGTGCTGGCTGAGCGTATCGACAGCGTCGACGAGCTGCTGGCGCGGGTACGCCAGTACAGCTGAGTGCGGCCTGTTTTCCCTCACCCCGGCCCTCTCCCATAGGGAGAGGGAGCACACCCTAAAAAAGGCCATTGTCATTGCCTTTTTGCGTTTACCTTGCCCTCACCCCAACCCTCTCCCACAGGGAGAGGGAGCAAAGCCTAAAAAGTGCAATCTTCTGGGATTGCCCGGTGGCGCTGCGCTTGCGCGGGCCTACAGATAACCGCATAACGGTTTGATCTTGCAGACTTTTGTAGGCCGGGTAAGGCGAAAGCCGCCACCCGGCAGACATGCGAGCACAATTTTGCGTTTACCTTGTCCTCATCCCAGATACTCAATCACCGACAGCCCGCCGTTGTAATCGGTGCTGTAGATAATGCCCTGCGCATCGACAAACACGTCACAGGACTGGATCACCTGCGGGCGGCCGGGACGGGTATCCATCATCGTCTTCGGCGCCGCCGGCACCAGCGCCCCGGTCTCCAGCGGACGATACGGGTTAGATATATCGTAAGCCCGCACGCCGGCATTCTGATAAGTGGCAAAAATCAGCGTTGAGCTGACAAAGCTGCCGGGACGATTCTCATGCAGGTTGTGCGGACCGAAATGCGCCCCTTTCGCCACATAGTCGATTTCATCCGGCGGCGGGAACGTGGCGATGCTCACCGGGTTTGACGGCTCGCGGATATCAAACAGCCAGATCAGCTTCTCACCGTCCTCCTGATTGTCGAGCACCGCTTCATCCAGCACCACCAGCAGGTCACGATCCGGTAGCGGCAGCGCGGTATGCGTCCCGCCGCCGAACGGCGGGCTCCAGTTGCGATGGCTAATCAGCGTCGGCTGGGTACGGTCTTTGACATCCAGCAGCGTCAGGCCGCCGTCGCGCCAGCTGCCGTAGGCGGTATCCCCGGCAATAATGGCGTGATGCAGCGCATAGCGTTTGCCCTGCGGCCAGTCCGGTGTTTCACCGCCCGCCTGGTGCATCCCCGGCAGCCACCAGCGCCCGGCCACTTCGGGCTTACGCGGATCGGCCAGATCGATGGTCAGGAAGATGTAGTCAGTAAAACCGTCGATCAACGCGGACACATACGCCCAGCGGCCGCCGACGTACCAGATGCGGTGAATACCGATGCCGTTAAGCGACAGGAAACTGATTTCCCGCGGCTGCGCGGGAGTGGAAATATCAAAGATGCGCAGCCCGGCGCTCCAGCCCTTGTCCTGCACATCGCTGACCGTGTCGCCCACCGAGCGGGTGTAGTAGACCTTCTCATCAGCAAAACGGGCGTCGGCAAACAGATCCCGGGCGTTGATCACCAGCAGCAGATCGTCATGCGCCTGCAGATGCACGTTCCAGGTGCCCGGCGGCGCGGCAATATAGTTGACGGTGGTAGGCCGGGTCGGATCGCGAACATCGACCACGGAAAAGCCCTGCGACACCATATGGCCGATATAGGCGAATCCGCGGTGCACCATCAGCTGCACGCCGTCCGGACGACCGCCCTGATCGCTATGGCCAATCAGCCGCATATTGCGGCTGTATTCGGGGGAAGGTAATGCTGACATAGGGGATCCCTCTCGCCCGGTGGCATGGTTTTCCCCCTCTCCCTGCGGAAGAGGGCCGGGGTGAGGGCACCAGGCCACCGCCCACCGCCACCCGGCTTGATTTTATTTGTTTTTCGCTTCCAGCGTCGCGAACCACGGCGCGATAAAGTCTTCGGTCTGGCCCCAGCCAGGGATAATTTTCCCCAGCGACGCCACGTTCACCGCCCCCGGCTGGGCCGCCAGCAGCGCCTGCGGGATCGCCGCCGCCTTGAAGTCGTAGGTGGCTGGCGTCGGCTCGCCGGCGATCTTATTGGCGATCAGCCGCACGTTGGTCGCGCCGATAAGCTTCGGATCCACCGCCACGCTCACCTTCCATGGGCTGCCGGCTTCGCGCATCAGCTGCAGATCCTGGTTGGAAATATCAATGCTGTAGAGTTTGATCTCGGTGCGGCCATTCTCTTTCAGCGCTTTATAGGCCCCCTGGCTAAAGGCATCCCAGGTGCCCCAGATCGCGTCGATTTTCCCTTTCGGATACTTGGCGAGGATCGCCCCCACCTTGTTGGCAGTGTCGCCCTGCACATCGGATGACACGGCGCCGATCGACTCCAGCTCTTTAATCCCCGGATTTTGCTTCAGCAGCGTCTGGTAAGCCGCCTGACGGCGCTCCATCGGCGGGAAGCCCGCCACCCACAACTTGACGATGTTGGCCTTGCCGTTGAAGTCTTTCACCAGCTGGCCAAAAGAGAGCTCGGTCAGCGACGCGTCATCCTGCTGACTGACCGTCACCCCGGGGATCTCACCGCTCACCGCGGTATCGAACACCGCCACTTTGATCCCGGCATCCACCGCCTTCTTCACCAGGGCGGTGGAATACGGGTCACGCCCCTGGGAGAGAATAATGCCATCGTATTTCTGGCTGATGGCCTGGTTGACGAAGTCCTGGAATTTGGCGTCATCGCCGTTGCTCAGGAAGGTGCTGATTTTGAAACCGAGCTTTTTGCCTTCCTGCAGCGCCCCGGAGACAAACTGGGTGGTGTTATCGTCAGACCCTAGGTTGCGGATCACCGCAATACGGATCGGGCCGCTGTGCTCGGCAATCGCCGCCGGCACCGGCGTCGGGGCAGTGGCCAGCGCCGCCGTCGACTGCAGCAGACCCAGCGTCATCAGAGAGAGTGCGATCTTTTTCATGCTGTTTACCCTGTAAAATGTTAAGTACGGCGCTGAAAATAGGTCAGTGCCAGCGCGCCAGCCAGGACCAACCCTTTAATAATGTCCATCGCGTAATACGGCACCGAGAGCATCACCAGCCCGTTGGAGAGCACGCCGAGGATCACCGCCCCCACCAGCGTCCCCAGGGCGTTCGGTTTACCGGAGCCCGCCAGCGAAAAGCCGATCCAGGCCGCCGCCACCGCGTCCATCAGATAGCCGCCGCCGGCGTTGACCTGCGAGGATCCGATACGCGAGGCCAGCAGAATGCCGCCCAGCCCGGCCAGCAGCGAGGCAATCACGTATGCTGCGACTTTGTAACGAGTGATCCGCAGGCCGGAGAGCCGCGCGGCCTCCGGGTTGCCGCCGATGGCGTACATCCGCCGTCCGTGGGTGGTGAACGACAGCGCCAGCTGGGCGACCAGCGTCACCACCAGCATGATGATGACGATGGTCGGCACCTGCCCCAACGCGCCAAAGCCCGCCGGGATAGTGCCTTCCGCCATCTCGCCGCTCGGCAGCACCATGTTTTCAGTAATCGAACCGCCGTAGCTGTAGGTCATCGCCACGCCCTGAATCACAAACAGGCTGGCCAGGGTGGCGAGCATGTCAGGAATGCGCAGCACCACGATCAGAAAGGCGTTAAACAGCCCCACCAGGGTGCAGAGCGCGAGGGTGATCAGAATCGCTTCGGTGGTCCCCAGGCCATGCCAGACAAACAGGGAAATCACCAGCGCGTTAGCCAGCGATGCCGTCGATCCCACTGACAGATCAAAGCCGCCAATGGTGAGAGAAATCGACACCCCGATGGCAATCACCGTGACAATCGCGATCGAGCGCAGAATGTTGATGATGTTGAACGGATCAAGGAAGTTGTCCGAGGCGAGGCCAAAGACCGCCACCAGCAGCACCACGGTCAGCAACATGCCCCACTTATAGAGAAAATCAAAAAATCGCTGACGGCCCGATACCGTCGCGTTTACTGCCAGGGCCTTGCTCACGCTGCCGCTCCTCCGGTTGAATAATAAAGCAACGTCTCTTCCCGGGCTTCCGCGCCGGGGATCTCCGCCACAATCCGTCCGTCCCATAGCACGCAGATGCGGTCGCATAAACCGACCAGCTCGGCGAATTCACCCGAGGCATAAATCACCCCTTTGCCTTCCCGCGCCAGACCATCGATCAGCATGAACAGATCGGTTTTCGCTTTCACATCGACCCCTTTGGTCGGTTCGTCAAAAATCAAAACATTGGCATGACTGCGCAGCCATTTGCCAATGGCCACCTTCTGCTGGTTGCCGCCGGAAAGACGGCGCAGCATCTGCCCCGGGCCAGTGGCGCGCACGCCGAGGCGGGCAATCACCTCCTCCGCCCAGCGCCAGGCCTGCCGATGGCCAAACAGGCTCCAGCGCGAAAAGCTGTTATCGGCGCTGACCGCCAGGTTCATCGCGATCGGCTCTTCGATGAAAATGCCCTCTTTGCGCCGCTCCTCCGGGACCAGCGCCAGGCCGCGCCCCACCGAGTCGGCAGGATCGCGCGGTCGCCACGGCTGGCCGTTCAGCTCGCCACGCTGCACCCGGCTTTTGCTGGCGCCGAACAGCGCTTTGCACAGCTCGGTTTTGCCCGCGCCGGCCAGCCCGGCGATACCCAGAATTTCCCCCTTCCGCAGACGCAGCGAAATATCCTGCAGCAGCGCCTCATCATGCAAACCGTCAACCTGCAACAGCACCTCTTCGCCGTGCGGCGGGCGCGGCGGTGGGAAGATATCGCTCAGCTCGTGGCCCAGCATCTTTTCGACGATCTGTTCGCCGCTCAGCGGCGCCATCGGGCCGCTCTCAATTAGCCGCCCGTCGCGCAGCACCGTCAGGGTGTCGCAGCTCGCCTTCAGTTCATGGATACGATGCGAAATAAACACCACCCCGATCCCCTGCTGCTGCAGACGGCGTACTACCGCAAACAGGCGCTCACTTTCATGCTGATCCAGCGGCGCGGTGGGCTCATCGAGGATCAAAAAGCGGCAATGGTGCGACAGAGCGCGAGCCAGCAGGATTTGCTGTTTTTCGGCGAGCGTGCAGCTGTCAATGGAGCGCCTGACGTCCAGCGCCACGTCCAGCTGCGCCAGCGCCTCGCGCGCCAGCTGCCGAACCCGCGACCAGCGAAACGCCATGCCCGGCTCTGCCAGCCTGTCCAGCATGATGTTTTCCGCAATGCTCAGGCCAGGTACCAGCGCCACATCCACCTCCTGCTGCACCAGGTGGATCCCCAACTGTTTAGCATCCCGCGGCGAACGAATGGTGACCGGCTGATCGTTGATCGTCACCTCGCCCTGATAGTGAGCATGCGTCCCGCACAGCACGGCCATCAGCGTCGACTTACCCGCGCCGTTGGCCCCGGTCAGGGCATGCACCGACCCGCCATGAAGGGTAAAGTCCACCTTGTTCAGTGCCTGAAAGCCGGAGAAGGCCAGGCTAATGTTATGCATCTCAAGGCGGTTCGCGCTCATCACTGTTCCCGTGCGGTAATTAATCTTCTGATTTAACGAATTTTTCATAGCCGCCGCTGGCTGACAACTGCGTAAAAAGCATAAGATACAACGAAATAATATTAGCCATCTGGATGTCCAGACATAACATCAGTTTAGCCCAACACCTATAAGGACAGCTTCCATGAGCAACAGCGATATCCGCGTCGTACCCGGCCCGGCCAACTATTTCTCCCACCCTGGCAGCCTTGAGCGGCTGAGCGATTTTTTCAGCGCCGACCAGCTCTCGCGGGCGGTGTGGGTCTATGGCGAGCGCGCCCTGGCCGGCGCCGAACCTTTTCTGCCGGCGGCCTTCCACCTGCCGGAGGCAAAAAAGATCCGCTTTCCCGGCCACTGCAGCGAACGCGACGTGGCGGCGCTGGTGCAGGCCTCCGGTGACGATCGGGCGGTAGTGATTGGCGTCGGCGGCGGCGCGCTGCTCGACAGCGCGAAAGTGCTGGCCCGCCGCCTGGGGGTACCGCTGGTGGCCATCCCGACCATCGCCGCTACCTGCGCGGCGTGGACGCCGCTGTCGGTGTGGTATAGCGACGCCGGACAGGCCCTGAATTTTGAGATCTTCGATGACGCCAACTTCCTGGTGCTGGTCGAGCCGCGCATCATTCTCAACGCCCCGGCGGAGTACCTGCTGGCGGGCATTGGCGACACCTTAGCCAAATGGTATGAGGCCGTAGTGCTGGCGCCGCAGCCGGAGGCGCTGCCGCTCACCGTGCGGCTGGGGATTAACGGCGCGCTGGCGATCCGCGACGTGCTGCTGGCCAGCAGCGAAACGGCGCTGGCGGACCAGCGCCGCGGCGATCTGACCCAGGCGTTTCGCGATGTGGTGGAGGCGATTATCGCCGGCGGCGGGATGGTTGGCGGGCTGGGGGAACGTTACACCCGGGTCGCCGCCGCCCATGCGGTGCACAACGGACTGACGGTGCTGCCGCAGACGGATAAATTCCTCCACGGTACCAAAGTCGCCTACGGCATTCTGGTACAGAGCGCCCTGCTTGCTCAGGACGATGTACTGGCGCAGTTAGTGCAGGCGTATCAGCGCTTTAACCTGCCGACCACCCTGGCGGCACTGGAGGTCGATATCAATAACCGCACAGAACTGGACCGGGTCATTGCCCATACCCTGCGCCCGGGCGAGTCGATTCACTATTTACCAGTGACGTTAACCCCTGAGGTTCTGCGCGCGGCGTTTGAGAAGGTGGAATACTTCAGCCGTTAATCGCCCCGACCGTCTATACCTAATGATGATGCTCACCACTCTCGCAACGAGGTCATCATGCAGATCGATTTAACAGGTAAAAAGGCGCTGGTTACCGGCGCCAGCCGTGGGTTGGGTCGCGCAATCGCGCTGTCGCTGGCACGCGCCGGTGCCGATGTGGTTATTACGTATGAAAAATCGGCCGATAAAGCCCAGGCGGTCGCCGATGAAATAAAGGCCCTGGGTCGGCACGGCGAGGCGGTGCAGGCCGACAGCGCCAGCGCGCAGGCTATTCAGGAGGCGGTAACCCATGCGGCCCGGTCCCTCGGCGGGCTGGACATTCTGGTCAACAACGCCGGGATCGCCCGCGGCGGTCCACTGGAATCCATGACGCTGGCGGACATTGACGCGCTTATCAACGTCAATATTCGTGGGGTGGTCATCGCCACCCAGGAAGCGCTGGTGCATATGGCCGATGGCGGACGGATCATCAACATCGGCAGCTGTCTGGCTAATCGCGTGGCCATGCCGGGCATCGCGGTTTACGCCATGACCAAGTCCGCCCTCAACGCCCTGACCCGTGGCCTGGCGCGTGATTTAGGCCCTCGCGGGATCACCGTTAACCTTGTCCATCCAGGGCCGACCAACAGCGATATGAACCCGGAAGACGGAGAACAGGCGGAAGCCCAGCGCCAGATGATTGCGGTCGGTCACTACGGCCAGCCGGAAGACATCGCCGCGGCGGTCACCTTCCTCGCCAGCCCGGCAGCCGGGCAGATCTCCGGTACGGGGCTGGACGTGGATGGCGGATTGAACGCCTGATCGCACATTTTCTGCAAGCCTCTGTCGCCCGACAGAGGCCTTCCCGCGCCGCCTCGACGGGTTGCGTTTTGCCTCTTACCTGCGTTTTTTCTCCGCTCTACAGTACCCCATAAGAAATTCGGAATTTATCTAATAGTCTTATTATTTCCTTATATTTTGTGTGGGCGTACAGTGGAGGTACGGATGAAGATTGTCTGGTCAAAAACGGCAGATAAGCCATTTTCTAAAATCGATAATCGGTATAAGAGCCGCATTAAATCCAGGCTGGAGAAGATGGATGATAAAGCTTCATCTATCTCGGATATCAAAAAATTGTCCTCTCCCGAAAACCACTACCGCCTGCGATTAGGTGATTACAGAGTCATCTACACCTTTGGGGATCCGCCGGGCGATACCTGCTACGTCGTGGCGGTTAAACGCCGAACCACCACCACCTACCTTCATGAGGAAGATACCGAATATGACTATTCAGTACATCAAGGATGAAGAAGGAAAAGACCAGTATGTCGTCATTCCTTACAGCGATTACTTTCGTATGCGCCTGGCTCTGCTGGAGTACGACGACGAGGATGAAAGCGACCGGGAAGATATTCCTTATGAATCAGACATCTATGATAATGTCATGCTACCAGGCGAAGTATGCGACGTGATGCATAAAGAAAACGTCAGTCTGCAGGCCGCGTGGCGCATCCTGCGCGGGCTATCCCAGCAGGAGGTCGCGGCTAAACTCGGCATCAGCCAGTCCGCCGTGTCGCAGCTGGAAGCGCTGGACTCCCGTCCGCAGAAGCGCACCCGCGAGAAGCTGGCGGCGATTTACGGCTGTACCCAGGAGCAGATCAGCCTCTATCTGCCGAAAGAGGGTTAACAGCACTTCGCCCCGCCCTTGCCGCCGTAGCGCGCGTCCTGGCGCTCGCGAAAGAATTCTTCATAGGTCATCGGCGTCTGATCCGGGTGGGTTATTCGCATGTGCTCGACGTAGTTATCGTAATCCGGCACGCCGATCATCATCTTCGCCGCCTGGCCTAAATATTTTCCCGCTTTGGAGAGGGTGTCGAACATAAGTCATTTCTCTTTTGTTTCCCTCTCCCAAAGGGAGAAGGAGGATCAGAAATGTAGGCCGGGTAAGGCGAAGCCGCCACCCGGCACACCGGTTAATGCGCGCGCTTCGCCTGCGCGGTTATAGTTTGCGCATCGGCGGGCATCGCCTGGTACGGCGTCTCTTTCGCCGTCGGTTTATCCTCTTTCAGCGCCGCCAGCGCGGTTTTAATCGAGAACAGCGCCAGCACCACCACCACAATCATAAAGAAGATGGTCAGCCCGGCATCGAGACGGTTGTTAAACACCAGCTGCGCCAGCTGTGATTCGGTATATTGCGGCGGAATGTTGCCGCTGTCGATCATCGCCTGGAATTTATTAGCGATGGCCAGGAAACCGACTTTGGTGTCCGGGCTGAACGACTTCTGCCAGCCGGCGGTCAGGGTACAAATCAGCAGCCAGCTTGTCGGCAGCAGCGCCACCCACGCGTAGCGCTGGCGTTTCATCTTGAACAGGACCACCGCGCAGAGCATCAGCGCCATCCCCGCCAGCATCTGGTTGGCGATACCGAACAGCGGCCACAGGGTGTTAATCCCGCCCAGCGGATCCACTACCCCCTGATGCAGGAAGTAGCCCCACGCCAGGACGCACAGCGCGGTCGCCAGCAGGTTGGCCGGCAGCGAACTGGTTTTTTTCAGCCCCGGGCTAATCACGCCCAGCAGATCCTGCAGCATAAAGCGCGCCGCACGGGTGCCGGCATCAACCGCCGTCAGGATAAACAGCGCCTCAAACAGAATGGCGAAGTGGTACCAGAACGAGACATCCATCAGCCCGCCCAGCGAGCCGTGCAGGATGTAGGCCATCCCCACCGCCAGGGTTGGCGCGCCGCCAGCGCGGGAGATAATCGACTGTTCGCCGACCTCGCTGGCGATTTGATGCAGCGTATCCGGGGTAATGCTAAAGCCCCAGCCGCTCACCACCTGCGCCGCCGAGGCCACCACATCGGTGGTTCCCGCCGGCGCCAGCACCGCCATCGGGCTGTTCATCGCGAAGTAGACGCCCGGGTCGATAATACAGGCCGCCACCAGCGCCATAATGGCGACGAAGGATTCCATCAACATACCACCGTAGCCGATAAAGCAGGCCTGGCCTTCGTTGGCCAACATTTTCGGCGTGGTGCCGGAGGAGATCAGCGCGTGGAAGCCGGAGACCGCGCCGCAGGCGATGGTGATAAACAGGAAGGGGAACAGGTTGCCGCTCCACACCGGGCCGGTACCGTCGACGAACTTGGTCAGCGCCGGCATGGTCAGGGTCGGGCGCATAATCAGAATGCCAATCGCCAGCCCCACGATGGTGCCAATTTTCAGGAAGGTGGAGAGGTAGTCGCGCGGGGCCAGCAGCAGCCAGACCGGCAGTACCGCGGCGACAAAGCCGTAGCCCACCAGGATCCAGGTCAGCTGTACGCCGGTGTAATCAAACCACGGCGCCCAGGTCGGGCTTTCCGCCACCCAACCGCCGGAGATGATGGCGAACACCAGCATCACCAGGCCGATCACCGACACCTCGCCGATGCGCCCCGGGCGCAGGTAGCGAATATAGATACCCATAAAGATCGCCAGCGGGATGGTAAAGGCGACGGTGTATGTCCCCCACGGGCTGTGGGTCAACGCTTTCACCACGATCATCGCCAGGACCGCGAGGATGATGACCATGATCATAAAGCAGGCCACCAGCGCCAGGACGCCAGCGGTTGGCCCCATCTCCTCTTTAACCAGTTCGCCAAGCGAGCGGCCATCGCGACGGGTCGAAACAAACAGCACCATAAAGTCCTGTACGGCGCCGGCCAGCACCACGCCGGCGAGGATCCAGATCATCCCCGGCAGGTAGCCCATCTGCGCGGCAAGCACCGGGCCCACCAGCGGCCCCGCGCCGGCAATGGCGGCAAAATGGTGACCGAACAGCACTTTTTTGTCGGTCGGAACATAATCGAGGCCGTCATTATGTCGTACCGCCGGCGTCATCCGCGTCGGGTCAACGCCGAGAACGGTTTTGGCGATATACAGACCGTAGAAACGATATGCGATCAGATAAACGCAGACCGCCGCGACAACAATCCACAGCGCATTTATCTGCTCACCCCGGTTTAAGGCGATATAGCCGAGGGCAAAGGCTCCGATCACGGAGAGCAGTGTCCAGATAAGGTATTTCCCTGAATTATTCATTGTTGTGGTCCACCGGTAGGGTAATCAGGATGTTACATTTTGTTTCTAGATCACAACGCAGAATTTAACAACATCGAAACAGCGCAGATGCCGTACACCCACAGAGATTTGTCTCACATTGCTAGCGAGATCACTTAAGGCAGGAAAATGAATGAAAGGATTACCGTGAACGGTGCCGTTTGTTTGTCGGGTGGCGGCTAACGCCTTACCCGACCTACAGATCCGTAGCCCGGCTAAGCGTAGCGCAAACCTGGGAAATAGCGGCTTCCTGGTCCATAAACCGTAGCCCTGCTAAGCGCAGCGCGAGCAGGGAAATTCCCGGATGGCGGCGCGCTGCGCCTTATCCGGGCTACTCATTGCGCCGATACGTAGCCCGGCTAAGCGTCGCGCAAGCCGGGGAAATAGCGGCTTCTTAGCCCAGCACCGCGGTGCCCAGACGACAGGTGCAACAGCGCCGCCCCTTCTCGTCATACACCACTATCTCCCAGCTCTGGCTCTGGCGGCCAAGATGCAGCGGTCGGCATTCGCCGCGCACTTTCCCGCTGGAGACCGGACGATGGTGGGTAGCGTTAAGCTCGGTGCCCACCACGCACTGCCCTTCTTCGGTCATCAGCCAACCGGCCATCGAGCCCAGCGTCTCCGCCAGCGCCGCGGAGGCGCCGCCGTGCAGCAGACCAAACGGCTGATGGGTGCGCGCATCCACCGGCATCTCCGCCTCCAGCAGCCCCGCTTCCAGTCGGGTGTAGATGATGCCAAGATGCGCCACCATGGTGTTTTCGCTGCTGGCGTTCAGCGCCGCCAGCGTGAGCTCTCGCTTCCAGGCCATTTACGCCCCCAGCGTCGAGCCGCCATCGACCACAATATCCTGCAGCGTAATATGGCTGGCGTGAGAAGAGGCGAGGAACAGAATGGTATTGGCGATCTCCTGCGGGCGGGCGATTTTGCCCAGCGGGATGCCCAGCTTAAACTGCTCGCCGAAGCCGCGGATCCGCTGCTGCTCGGCATCGTCGCTGACCCACAGGGTGCGCTGCATATCGGTGTCGGTGGAGCCCGGCGACACGAGGTTGCAGCGCACGCCGCTGCCTGCCAGCTCAAGGCCAACGGTTAACGCCAGGCTTTTCAGCGCCGCTTTCGAGGCGCCATAGGCGCTCATGCCGATACGCGGCGTATGCGCGGCATCGGAGGCGACGGTGACGATCGCCCCGCCCCGCTGACGGCGGAACTGGGCCATCGTCTGCTGAAACAGATTAAACGCGCCGCCAACGTTGACCGCGAAGGTTTGCTGCCAGTCTTCCGCGCTCAGCTGGTCGGTGGCGCCCATGCGCAGGATCCCGGCGGCGTTCACCAGCACGTCCAGTCGTTCGATGTTGTTGAGCAGCCGCGCGCACACGTCGCGTACCTGACCGGCATCGGCGACGTCCAGCGTTTCGGTGGCAAACGGATAACCTTCGCCGTCAAAGGCAAGGTCGAAACCGGTGACGTTAGCCCCGGCCTCGACGAAAGCCAGCGCGGTGGCATAGCCAATCCCTTTACCTGCGCCGGTCACCCACACGGTCTGGCCGTGGAAATCCAGCGCCGCCATTATTTCACCTCACGGGAGAGCAGCGCCCACCAGGCGTCGATGGTCGGGTTCTTCGCCAGCATCACGAAGTCGATATCGCCGTGCACTTTGCGCCAGCGGGCGGCCAGGGCCATCATCCGCACCGAATCCAGACCGTAGTCGATCAGATTTTCATCATCCAGCGGTTCGTCGGATTCGTCGAGCAGCGGCAGGATCAGCGCGCGCAGCGCCGCTTTGGAGGCCGGCAGCGGCAGCAGCTCTTCGGTCATCACCACGCGGCCGGAGCGGCCGGCGACGTATTTCAGCGCCATCAGGTGCTCTTCACGGCTGAAGTCCGCCAGGGCGTCGGCGACAAAGAACGGTTTGATATCGCGCATGAAAGCATCGGTGGCGGTGGTCATGCAGCCGATATGAGCATAAACGCCGGTGATGATCAGCTGGTCGCGGTCGGCCTCTTTCAACATCTCCTCCAGCGGCGAGCGATGAAATGCGCTGTAACGCCATTTCACCAGCACGGTATCGTCTTCATCCGGCGCCAGCGCGGCAATCACCTGCTGCTGCTCCGGCGAGCGGGTCAGGCCCGGCCCCCACATATCATTCAGCAACGCCCGATCTTCATCACTCTGCTCTTTCGGCTGGGCGGTGTAGTACACCGGAATGCCGTTCTGTTTGCAGAAGTCGCGCAGGGCGGCGATATTGGCCACCACTTTCTCCATCATCGCGCTGTTTTCGCCCCAGAAGTTGAGGAAATACTCCTGCATATCGTGGATCAGCAGCGCGGCGCGCGACGGCTCAAAGGCCCAGTTGACTTTGTTCGCCGGGATATCGCTGGCTTCCGGCAGCGCATATGCCTGTAATTTAGGGATTGCCATTCTCTGTTCTCCTTCAGCCCAGCTTGCCTTCGGCCAGCCACTGACGTAATTGTTTTTTATCGACTTTGCCCACCGGCGTCAGCGGCAGCGCGGCAACGCACTCCACGCGATCCGGCAGTTTAAATTCAGCCACCCCCTGCTCGCGCAGGAAGCGGCGCACCGCGACGGCGCGCAGCGGCGAGGTCACCACCAGATAAGCGCAGCTTTTCTCGCCCAGCAGGTTGTCTTCGATGCTGACCAGCGCGGCGTGGATCACCGCCTCATGGCGCAGCAGCAGGTTTTCGATCTCTTCAGCGGCGATCTTCTCGCCGCCGCGGTTGATCTGATCTTTTTCCCGGCCCTGGACGGTGATATACCCGTCTTCATCGATCGAAATCAGATCGCCGGAGCAGTAAAACCCCTCGGCATCAAAGGCTTCCGCGTTATGCTGCGGGCTGTTGTAGTAGCCGCGGAAGGTATACGGCCCGCGGGTCATCAGGCGGCCCACTTCGCCGCGCGGCAGCGGGTTGCCATCGGCATCCGCTACCCACACTTCATCGTCCGGGCACATCGGGCAGCCCTGGGTATGGATGATCCGCTCCGGGCTGTCGTTAAGGCGGGTGTAATTCACCAGCCCCTCCGCCATGCCGAACACCTGCTGCAGCTGGCAGCCGATTTCCGCCGGAATGCGCGCGGCGAGGGTCGCCGACAGGCGCGCGCCGCCGACCTGCAGCAGCTCCAGCGATTGCAGTTGCGCATTGCTGCCCCATTCATGGATCGCCTGCAGCCACAGGCTGACCGCCGGCGGCACCAGCGACGCGACGTTGATCTGATGTTGTTCAATCAGCGGGAAACAGAGGGTGGCGCTCGGGTCGGCGGCGAGGATCACCCGCCCGCCGGCGAGGAAGACGCCGAGCGAACCCGGGGAACTCATCGCATAGTTATGCGCCGCCGGCAGCGCGTTGAGGTAGCGCGTCTCCGCGTTGATCCCGCAGATCTCGTTGCTGCGGCGGATGCTGTAGTCGTAATCGTTATGGGTGCGCGGGATCAGCTTCGGCGTCCCGGTGCTGCCGCCGGAGAGCTGGAAAAAGGCCACTTCGTCGGCAGGGGTTGGATTGGCGACAAAGTTATCCGCCGGGCGGTTAATCTCCGTCGCCAGATCGCGCTCGCCGCCGTCGTTACGCAACAGTGCGACGCGCAGGGAAGGATGCTCAGCGATAAACGCATGGAGGAAGCTATCGTCAGCAAACAGCGCGTGCTCGCGATCGGCAATCAGCAGCGCCGGTTTAATCTGCGCGGCGTAGGCGTTAAGCTCGCTGCGCTGATGGCTGAACAGCGCGTTCACTGGCGCGACGCCGATGCGCAGCAGCGCAAAGAAGGTGATGTAAAACTCGGCGACGTTGCCCAACTGCACCAGCGCGGTTTCCCCGCGCTTCAGTCCCTGGCGCTGCAGCGAGCAGGCAAGGTTGTCCACCAGCTGATTAAACTGGCGGTAGCTAATCTGCCGTTCGCCATCGATAATCGCCACGGCGTCGTTTTCCGCGTGACGGGTGATCAGATTGGTTAACGGCAGATCCTGCCAGTAGCCTTTTTGACGATAGCGGGCCGCGAACGCATCCGGCCAACGGGTAAATGCAATCATCCTTGCCTCTTAATTCAAGCCAAATACGTTAAGCATGGTGGTCAGTTTGACGCCGGTTTCGCGCCATTCGCCCAGCGGCGAGGAGGCCGGAACGATTCCCGCGCCGGCAAACAGGCGCAGCGTACGCTGCTGCAGACGCGCGCAGCGGATGGTCACCACCCATTCGCCGTTGCCTTCATCGTCACACCAGCCGACGATGCCGCCGAACAGCTGACGGTCGAAGGGTTCCAGTTCGGCAATCAGGCGCTTCGCCACCTGGTGTGGGAAGCCGCTCAGCGCCGGGGTCGGGTGCAGCAGACAGGCCAGCGACATGGCGTTTTCTTGCGCCAGCGCGGTGCCTTCGATTGGTGTTGCCAGGTGCCAGAGCGTTGGGGTGGTAATCAACTGCGGCGATGCCGGCAGCGACAGCTGGCTGCTGCGCGGGCCCAGCACGCTCTTCATCGCCTGGGTCACCAGCTCGTGCTCGTGGCGATCTTTGCCGGATGCCAGCAGCCTGTTGCCCGCTTCCCGGTCCAGCACATCGTCCGGTTGACGACGGGCGGAGCCAGCCAGCGGCAATGAGCTGAAGCGCGGCCCGTCTTTACGCAGCAGCAGCTCCGGGCTGGCGCCCAGCAGCACGCCGCCGTCGGAGAGCGGCACGTGGAAGTTAAAGCTCGCCGGGTTCTGGGCGATCAGTCGCTCCATCAGCGCGCCGCTATCGACGCGGTCGCGGGTGGTAATATCGATAAGCCTTGAGAGCACCACCTTGTCCACTTCCGGGGTGGCGGTCAGCGCGGCAGCGCGTTCCACCATGGCTAAAAACGCGTCCTGCTCCGGGATCTCCCGGCGCTCCACCACTTCCATTGTCTCCAGCGGCGCGGCGTAGCGGGCGGAACGCTGTTTTTCCGGGCGAGAGAACGCTTCCCAGCGCTCGGGGATATAGAGCTCGGAAGGCTGACAGGTGTCGAACGGGATAGCCCCCACCATCACCGGCTTGCGGATCCCCGCCGCGCGGGCCTCGGCAAAAGCGGCGGCCAGCTGCTGCTGGAACTCGCCGTTCAGCGCATCGCCGCCGACAGCGGGCTGTGAGAAGCGGCGGAAGCAGCCGGAGGTGCTAAAACTGCGGTACGGCGACATAAAGAAGAAGCTGTCCGGAGACAGGGTCTGGGTGTGTTTCTGTACATCCTCAGCCAGTGACGTTTCCATATCATCCTCCAAAAACGATAAATATATTACGAATAATTATCATTTGTATTTTGGTTGGCTAACCTAAAAGGTATTGCCCGCCATGTCAACCGCGTTACGTCATTGCGCGCCACTTTGGCTTGCATCCTGCTGACGCAAAGTTGAAAATGAGACGCATTTATTACCTTTCGAATCAGGATGCGATGACGTGAACTTCTTTTCTTTCTGCCGCCGCGGTGCGCTGACCGGCATGCTGTTGCTTTTAGGAATTACCTCAGCCCAGGCGGCGGACTGGCCGCGCCAGGTCACCGACAGCTACGGGACACACACCCTGCCAAGCCAGCCGCTGCGCATTGTCTCCACCAGCGTGACCCTCACCGGCTCGCTGCTGGCGATTGACGCTCCGGTGGTCGCCAGCGGCGCCACCACGCCGAACAACCGCGTCGCCGATAGTCAGGGCTTTCTGCGCCAGTGGAGCGAGGTCGCCAAAGCCCGCAAGCTGGCGCGGCTGTACATCGGCGAACCAAGCGCGGAAGCGGTGGCCGCCCAGATGCCGGACCTGATCCTGGTGAGCGCCACCGGCGGCGACTCTGCCCTGCCGCTGTACGATCAGCTCAAAACGATCGCCCCGACGCTGGTCATCAACTATGACGATAAAAGCTGGCAAACCTTGCTCACCCAACTGGGGCAGATCACCGGCCATGAGCAGCAGGCCAGCGCGCGCATCGCCGACTTCAATAAACAGCTCGTTTCGTTAAAAGAAAAAATGAAACTGCCGCCGCAGCCGGTGACCGCCCTGGTCTATACCGCCGCCGCGCACAGCGCCAATATCTGGACGCCGGCATCGGCCCAGGGGCAGATGCTCGAACAGCTGGGCTTTAGCCTAGCGACGCTGCCGGGCGGCCTGCCCGCCAGCCATAGCCAGGGTAAACGCCACGATATCGTGCAGCTGGGCGGGGAGAACCTCGCGGCCGGTCTGAACGGCCAGAGCCTGTTCCTGTTCGCCGGCGACCAGAAAGATGCGGATGCCATCTACGCCAACCCGCTGCTGGCGCATCTCCCGGCGGTCGCAGGCAAACGCGTCTACCCGCTGGGCACCGAGACCTTCCGTCTTGACTACTACAGCGCCCTGCTGGTGCTCCAGCGTCTCTCCAGCCTGTTCGGCTAACGCGGGCCGTGCCATCAGGACGGGTACGTAACCTGAACTCTTTGCCGGGCGGCGCTCCGCTTGCCCGGCCTACAATGCCAGAGTCCCCCAGGCCAGACCGTAGGCCCGGTAAGGCGTAGCCGCCACCGGGTATCAGGACGGGAACGCAACCTGAACTCTTTGCCGGGCGGCGCTGCGCTTGCCCGGCCTACAATGCCCGAGACTGTAGGCCCGGTAAGGCGTAGCCGCCACCGGGCAAGTGCACCCTACTTAACTTTCGTTGACGATTTCCGGGCGCTGGAAACGGCGCAGCTCGCGTAGCAGCCCCACCAACAGCACGCCGACGAGCGCCAGCGCCCAGCCGCTGGCGCTGGCGGATGCCGCCGGGGTCATCACCGCCCCTAATCCGCCGAGCAGCGCCGCGCCGATGGCGTCGCCGGTGACGTTTTGCGCGGTCCACAGACCATTAATCCGCCCAAGCATATTTTCCGGCGTCTGGGTCTGGATCAGGGTGTACTGCAGCAGCGAGCTAATAGCGCTCAGCCAGCCAAACAGCGCCAGGCACAGCGCGCCCAACGCCCAGTGCGGCATCAGGCTGAACAGCGCAATGGCGACAAACGATCCCACCGTGGTCGCCAGCATCAGCGCACCCGGCCGCACCGTCTGGGCCAGCTGACCGCTGGTCAACGCCCCCAGCGCCGCACCGAGCGGAATAGCGGCGTACAGCAGGCCAATCTGTCCGGCCGACATCTGCCAGCTCCCGGCCAGCGCCGGATAGAGCACCCGCACCGCGCTGGCCATGGTCAGCAGACCGCCAAGCAGCGCAATCCCGCCGATAAGCGGGCTCTGACAGAGGAAGGTCAGCCCCGCCAGCAGAGATCGCAGCGGATGCTCGCGCGGCTGCGGAGGCGGCGGCAGCTGCGGCAGACGCAGCAGGGTTAAGGTGGTGATAAAGGTCCCCGCCGCCGCCAGGCCGAAGTTCCAGGCCACGCCGCCGGTGGCCAGCAGCAGGCCACCGATCATCGGCGAAATCACCGAGCCAAGGCGCACCGTCAACATGGTGATGGCCCCGGCCTGCATCAGGTTTTCCCGCCCCACCAGCGCCGGGGTCGCCGCCAGCAGCGCGGTCACCCCCAACGAGGCGAAGAACCCGTCCCAGATCCCCAGCAGGTAGATCGCCGCCAGCGACGGCTCCGGCAGCAGGGCGTTCAGACACAGACCGACAAAGCCCACGCCGCAGGTGCCGCGCGCCAGCAGGATCAGGCGTTTACGTTCATAGCGGTCAGCCAGCACGCCCCCCACCATCAGACCAACAAACATCGACGCACCGGTCAGCGTCACCGACAGCCCGACCTGCCAGGTCGAATGGGTCATCATCTGGATCTGGACCGGAATGGCCACGCCCAGCAGGCCAAGCGACAGAATAGAGATAAAGCGAGCGATAAAAACGGCGCGAAACGCCGGGTGAGTTTTCAGCAGGCTGAGATTGAGCAGCCAGGATTGTCGGTTCATTACAGCGCCTTGTCGTTATTTTTAATACCCTTTTTACTGTGGGTCATGCTACCATAGCTGAATAAAATCGATAACGATAATTACTATCATTATCATATCAGGGATGTCAGTTATGTCGTTTTCTACGACCGCGGTACGCTCTGTCGCCGTGCCCGGATTGTTGCTATTACTCGCCTTAGCCGCCGCGCTTAGCCTGACCATCGGCGCCAAATCGTTGCCGATCGGCACGGTATTCACCGCCTTCAGCGGAACCTGTCAAAGCGCCGACTGCACCATCGTGCTGGACGCGCGCCTGCCGCGTACCCTGGCCGGTCTGCTGGCCGGCGTCGCCCTCGGTCTCGCCGGCGCGCTGATGCAGACGCTCACCCGCAACCCGCTGGCCGACCCCGGCCTGCTGGGGGTCAACTCCGGCGCCAGCTTCGCCATCGTCCTCGGCGCGGCGCTGTTCGGGATCACCTCCCCGCAGGAGCAACTGCTGCTGGCGTTTTGCGGCGCGCTCTGCGCCTCGCTGCTGGTGGCCTTTACCGGCAGTCAGGGCGGCGGCCAGCTGAGCCCGGTGCGCCTCACCCTCGCCGGGGTCGCCCTTGCGGCGGTGCTGGAGGGGCTGTCCAACGGCATCGCCCTGCTCAACCCGGACGTCTACGATCAGCTGCGCTTCTGGCAGGCCGGTTCGCTGGATATCCGCACCCTGCAGACGCTGAAAATTGTCCTGCTGCCGGTGGTGATGGCGGGGATCGCCGCCCTGCTGCTGAGCCGGGCGCTTAACAGTCTGAGCCTCGGCAACGATACCGCCACCGCCCTCGGCAGCCGCGTCGCCCGCACCCAGCTGATCGGCCTGATCGTCATCACCGTCCTGTGCGGCAGCGCCACCGCCGTCGTCGGCCCCATCGCCTTTATCGGCCTGATGATGCCGCATATGGCGCGCTGGCTGGTGGGGGCCGATCATCGCTGGTCGCTGCCGGTCACCCTGCTCGCCACCCCGGCCCTGCTGCTGTTTGCCGACGTGATTGGCCGCCTGCTGGTGCCCGGCGAACTGCGGGTATCGGTGGTGAGCGCCTTTCTCGGCGCGCCGGTGCTGATCTGGCTGGTGCGCCGCCAGCCGCGGGGAGGTGGCCTGTGATTGCCCCGTCCCGCCGCCTGATAGCCAGTTGCCTGCTGCTGATAGCCGCCAGCCTGCTGATTTCTCTGCTCGGGCTGGCGCAAGGCCCGGTGCCCCTGACGATTGACCAGGTGTTCTCCGCGCTGTTCGGCGATGCGCCGCGCAACGTCGCGATGGTGGTGAACGAATGGCGGCTGCCGCGGGTGTTAATGGCGCTGCTCATCGGCGCCGCGCTCGGCGTCAGCGGCGCCATTTTCCAGTCGCTGACCCGTAACCCGCTCGGCAGCCCGGACGTGATGGGCTTTAACACCGGCGCCTGGAGCGGCGTGCTGGTGGCGATGGTCCTCTTCGGCCAGAACCTGACGGCGATTGCCCTGGCGGCGATGGCCGGCGGGGTGCTGACCTCGCTGGTGGTCTGGCTGCTGGCCTGGCGCAACGGGATCGAGACCTTCCGCCTGATCATTATCGGCATCGGCGTGCGCGCCATGCTGGTGGCATTCAACACCTGGCTGCTGCTGCGCGCCTCGCTGGAGACCGCCCTTTCTGCGGGCCTGTGGAACGCCGGATCGCTTAACGGCCTGACCTGGGGTAAAACCTGGCCGTCGGCGCCGCTGATCCTGCTGATGCTGGTGAGCAGCGCCCTGCTGGTTCGCCGGATGCGACTGCTGGAGATGGGCGACGATACCGCCTGCGCGCTGGGGGTACAGGTCGAGCGTTCGCGCCTGCTGCTGATGCTGGTGGCGGTGGTGCTCACCGCCGCCTCGACGGCGCTGGCCGGGCCGATCTCATTTATTGCGCTGGTGGCACCGCATATCGCCCGCCGCCTGAGCGGCACGGCCCGCTGGGGACTGACCCAATCGGCCCTGTGTGGCGCGCTGCTGCTGGCGCTGGCCGATTACGGCGCCCAGCGGCTGTTTATGCCGTGGCAGCTGCCGGTTGGCGTGTTAACCGTCAGCCTCGGCGGTATTTACCTTATTGCATTGTTGATTCAGGAGTCCCGCAAAAAATGAGTGCTGTCCCCTCCCGTTTGCGCGGCGAGCAGTTAACCCTGGCCTACGGTAACAAGACCATCGCCGAGTCGCTGAACGTGACCATCCCTGACGGCCACTTCACCGCCATTATCGGCCCCAACGGCTGCGGCAAGTCGACGCTGTTGCGCACCCTCAGTCGCCTGATGACGCCGGCCAGCGGCCACGTCTGGCTCGACGGCGCGCAGATCCAGCAGTACGCCAGTAAAGAGGTTGCCCGCCGCATCGGGCTGCTGGCGCAGAATGCCACCACTCCTGGCGATATCACGGTGCAGGAGCTGGTGGCCCGTGGGCGCTATCCGCACCAGCCGCTGTTTACCCGCTGGCGCAAAGAAGATGAAGAGGCGGTGAACAAGGCGATGCGGGCGACCGGGATCAGCGATCTGGCGCTGCAGAGCGTCGACACGCTTTCCGGCGGCCAGCGGCAGCGGGCGTGGATTGCGATGGTGCTGGCCCAGGAGACGGCGATTATGCTGCTGGATGAGCCAACCACCTGGCTGGACATCAGCCATCAGATCGACCTGCTGGAGCTATTGAGTGAGCTGAATCGCGAGAAGGGCTATACCCTGGCGGCGGTGCTGCACGATCTTAATCAGGCCTGCCGCTACGCCACCCACCTGATCGCCCTGCGCGACGGCAAGATCGTCGCCGAGGGGGCGCCGAAGGAGATCGTCACCGCCGATCTGATTGAACGGATTTACGGCCTGCGCTGCACGATCATTGAGGATCCGGTGGCGCATACGCCGCTGGTGGTCCCGCTGGGCCGCCGGTAATCTCCTCTTTCGCCGGCTTGCGCTACGCTGAGCCGGGCTACCTGCTGTAGCCCGAACTCAACCGTTACCCCAGAATCTCCCTGACCACCGGGCCGATGGCTTCAAAGGCCTGCGGGGAGATAATGTCGACGTGGGCGCAGTTCTGGCTGAACACCTCCAGTTCCGCCACCCACGGGCCCCATACGACCTGCGGATCCATCCCCGCCTGCCGCGTCTTCTCCGCCACGAAAAGCGTCGCCTTGCCGTCAAACTTCGCGCTGTGGGCGGTGGTTAACAGCCGCACCGCATCGGCATAGTTACCTTCGATAGCGCTGAACAGCTCGCCGGAGGCTTGCCCCTGCTGGGCAGCGAGGAACGCTTCGCGCTCGCGGTCGATCTCCGCCAGTACCTCGGGATCCAGCCCGTTGGCCTCTTTCTCCGCCCAGTTTTGCGTCTCCGGCGGCCAGGTATCCAGCAGGCCGAGGAAGGCCACCGCTTCGCCGCGCTGGCGCAAGCGGGCGGCAATCCCCTGGGCTAAGGTGCCGCCCAGCGAATACCCAAACAGGTAATAAGGGCCGTGCGGCTGCTGCGCCAGCAGCGTGCGCAGATGGTGCTCGCACACCTCGTCGAGGCTGGCGGCGCTGGCCATCGGCCCCTGCGGGCGCGGCGACTGAATACCGGTTATTGACCAGCGCGGGCTGAGATAGCGCGCCAGCACGCTGAACTGCCAGGCGAAGCCGGAGGCCGGATGGAAGCAGAACAGCGTCGGGCCGTCGCTCTCGCGCAGCGGCAGAAGCGTATCCAGCCCCAGGCGCCGGGCCTGCTCATCGCTGAGATCGGCAGCCAGCAGCGCGCTCAGTTTGCCCACCGTCGAGGCCACCATCACCTGCCCCGGGGTCACCTGCCGCGCCAGCTGGCGGCTGAGCTGTGCCGCCAGACGCATCGCCAGCAGAGAATGACCGCCGAGGGCGAAGAAATCGGCGTCGATATCGTTCACCTCGCAGCCCAGCAGCTGGCTGAAGGCCGTGGCGACAAGGGTTTCCATCCCGGGCTCCGGCGGCCGGCCGCTGCGCTCCCCGCCGAGGGTCGGCAGCGGCAGCGCTTTGCGGTCCAGTTTGCCGTTGGCGCTAAGCGGCAGCTCAGCGAGCTGCATCAGCACCACCGGCACCATATGCGGCGGCAGCTGTTCCGCCAGCCGCGCTTTCAGCGCCGCGGTATCCAGCGGCAGGCCGGAGTCAGAGACCAGATAGCCCACCAGCTGTCGGGCATCGCCGCCGGTCGCCGCCGCCTGGTTGAAGACGCAGGCGTGACTCACCGCCTGCGCCACGTCCGGCAGGCCCGACATCACCCGGTCAATCTCGCCAAGCTCGATGCGCTGCCCGCGGATCTTCAGCTGGTCGTCGCTGCGGCCAAGATACTCCACCGCGCCGTTCGTCAGCCAGCGCGCCACGTCGCCGGTGCGATACATCCGCTCACCGGGGGCAAACGGGTCGGCGATAAAGCGGCTGGCGGTGAGGTCCGGACGTCCCAGATAGCCCTGCGCCAGCTGGATGCCGGTGAGATAAAGATCCCCCGCCACCCCCGGCGGCACCGGGCGCATCGCGGCATCGAGAATGCGCAGCCCGGTGTTCCACACCGGCCAGCCAATCGGCACGCTGCTGCCGGTCACCGCCGCCAGCTCAGGCCCGCAGGCCGGATACCAGCTGACGTCCACCGCCGCCTCCGTCGGGCCGTACAGGTTATGCAGCGGCGCGCCGGTTAAGCGCTCCCACTCGCGGCACAATTCCGTCGGCAGCGCTTCGCCGCTGCAGAATACCCGCCGCAGCGTGCGGCAGGCAGCGACGCTGTCGGCATCCAGCGAGGCGACAAACGCCGCCAGCATCGACGGCACAAAGTGGGTGGTGGTCACGCCGTAGCGGGCGAAGAACTGCTGCATCGCCTGCGGGTCGCGGTGCGCCTCCGGCTCGGCCATCACCAGCTGCGCGCCGGCGATAAACGGCCACCAGAACTCCCACACCGACACGTCGAAACTGCACGGCGTTTTCTGCGCCACCACGTCCTGGGCAGATAACGGATAGCGATCCTGCATCCACAGCAGGCGGTTGACGATGGCGGTCTGGCCGACCATCACCCCTTTAGGCCGCCCGGTGGAGCCGGAGGTAAAGATGATGTAGGCGGTATGGTCCGGTTTTGACAGCGCCAGCGGCGCGTCATCCCCGGCGGCCAGCGGCTGCTGATAGCAGAGGCTTTCCAGCCCCGGAATATCGCTGAAGCGGGCCAGTTGATCCTCCGAGGTGATCAGCAGCGACGGCCGGGCGTCTTCCAGCATCATCCGCAGGCGGTCGTCCGGGTAGCCGGTGTCCAGCGGCAGCCAGGCGGCCCCCGCTTCGACAATGCCATGCAGCGCCAGGGTCAGGAACACCGAGCGCGGCAGGGCCACCGCCACGCTGTCGCCCGGCTTCACGCCGCGCTGACGCAGCAGCTGCGCGAGCGCCACCACCTGCTGACGCATCTCGCGATAGCTGAACTGCCAGTGGGCGTCCGCCAGCGCCGGGGCATCCGGGGTCTTCCGCGCCTGGTCGGCCACCAGCGCGCTGAGGGTGGTGGCAGGCAGCGGCACAGCGGTATCGTTGACCGCCGCCAGCCGGGCCAGCTCATCGGCGGAGAGCATTTCTGCTTCGCCGCAGCGCAGCGCCGGATCGGCGGCGAACTGCGCCAGCAGCGCGGTCAGTCTCGCCACATGGCGACGGAGCTCGGCTTCATCGTACCGGGCCTTGTTGGCGAGGATCTCCAGCGACAGCCCGCCGGTTTCATCCGGGAACAGCGCCAGCTCGAGATCGTTGACCGGGCCGGTGGCGAGGGTGTGGGTCAGTGCCTGCACACCATCGATATCCAGCTGGTAATCAAAGACTTTGACGTTCAGCACCGGGCCGAACAGCGGTTCGTCCCCTGCCGCTTTACCGCTGTCGCGAACGATCTGTTCGGCGTCATAGCGCTGATGGCGGCGCATCTTTTTCAACTGAGCGGCGAGGCGCATCGCCAGGTCTGCCAGCGTCTCCTGGGCGTCAATATGCACCGCCAGAGGCAGAACATTGAGCACCGGCCCCGTCGAGGTCAGCGCGGCTGAACCCATCCGGCGCATAAAGATAAAGCCCGCCGCGTAGTCCATCCGGTTGCACAGGCGGCCCAGCCACAGCGTGGTGAGCGCCAGCGCCAGGTCAGCGGGCTGACACTGCGGCGCATGGCCAGCCAGACGGCGGAAGGCGTCGGCGTTCATCTCCAGCTTCATCCGCCAGATATCGCTCCCGGCGGCGCGTCCGCCCAGCGGCGCGGCAGAGAGTGAGGCAGGCGACGGTAACGCCTGGCGCTGAGCCTGCCAGAAGGCTTTATCCCGCTGCCAGGCCTCGCTGCCGGCGTAGCGCTGGTACTCGTCCACCACCTCGGCGAAGGGGGTGAAAGGCGACTCAGGTGTGGCTTCCCCCCGCTGCCAGGCGCGGTAAATGGCGGCGATCTGCCGGGTTATCGCCGGGAAGCTGAAGCCATCCACCAGCAAGTGGTGATAACGCTGATACCAGTACCAGCGGTCGTCGCCGACGCGCAGCAGCTGATGGCACACCAGCGGGTTGCCGCCGTCGACACGCAGATCCTGCGCCAGGTCCGCCTGCATCCGCTCCGTGGCGGCGCGATGCGGATCCGGCGCCGTACGCAGGTCAATGATCGACGGTTCGCCAAAGGTGCGGTCGGCCGCCACCCACTGCCAGACTTCCCCCTCCTCTTCCTCAAAGCGCAGGCTGAGGGTGTCCGCCTGCTGCAGACCGGCGACAATCGCTTTTCCCAGCAGCGTTGGGTCGAGCGCGCCGCGCAGTTCAACATAGTGGGCCACGCTCCAGGCGCCTGGCAGAGTGGAGAGGCGCTCGGCCATCCAGATCCCCGGCTGCGCGGCAACCAGCGGTAAACGAGTGGTCATTGTCAGCTCCTTATGACGCATGATGGGCGGGGGTCAGGGTTGACCAGTTGGCCGCCAGCCAGGCGTTGCAGGCCTCGGCCGACTGCGGGGGGCACACCACCGCCCAGCCGGCAGGCAGGTCGCAGTGCGCCGGCCACAGGCTGTACTGCTGCTGATCATTGCGCAGAATGTAAAACTGCCCTTGCGGATTGTCGAAGGGGTTACTGAATTGCATATCAAACTCCTGTCGTAAAGCGCGGTGCTAAGGGTGCGACAGCAGAGGCTGCCAGAGCTGGATAAGCCCTGCCGTCAGCCCGCCGCGCCAGCAAAGCGCATCATGCCCGCCGTCAACCTGACGCCAGAAAATCGTCTGCTGTGTCGTAGTGAGTTGCGCCAACAGCGCCTGGTTGGCGCGAAAAATAATCGGTTCACGCTGGCCCGCTTCCAGCCAGATGCGCAGCCCGGCCGCGGACACCTCACCCTGGCGAAGCTGTTCGCCGATAAAGCCCGTCCCGCGGCCATCACGGTGCGGCCACCAGTAGGAGCCTGACTGGCTGAGTACGCAGCCAAAGCGCTGCGGCCAGTTGAGGGCGGCGAACATCGCCGCCAGGCCGCCGAAGCTTTGCCCGGCCACCACTGTCCGCTCCGGGCGGTCGCTGAACGGGGCATGGCCGCGGATCAGCGGCAGGAGCTCCTCCTGCACCGCCAGCCAGAAATCGCGGTGACAGGGCAGCTCAACCCCGCGGCGCTGGTTGTCGATCGCATCGATCAGCAGGTAGACCGCCGGCGGCAGACTCCCCTCGTTGGTCAGCGCGGCCAGCGGCGACCACACCGGCATGCTCTCGGCCCAGAACTGGCCGTCGAGCAGGATCGCCAGGGGCCGCGTTTGCGGGTCGACGGCCTCGCCGGTGGTGTAGATCCAGACCCGGCGATGGTTGCCCAGACGCGCGCTGCGCCACTCAAGGCATCGGGCGGGAGGATGCGCCTCATTAAACTGGTCCCAGCCGGGCTGCGCGGGCGCCTGCGGCATCTCCAGGGCCGACACGCCATGGCCGCGTCCGCCCTGCCAGCTGTGCGGGTTCAGCGGATCGGCTATCGCCCGCGGCAGCAGTTTGCGCCAGCCTTCGCGCAGCAGCGCGCGGTCGGGCGCGTCAGCGCTGAACACCTCAGGGGAAAAATCATCGTCACGGTCGGAGGGAATAAAACAGTAGCTACCGCGCCAGGTCGGCGACAGGGTGGTTCGCCAGGACCAGGCGTCGGTCCCGGGCAGACGCGTCAGCGATTGCGGCCGCGCATTCTGATGGTGGTCGGTCACGCCGGTGATATAGAGCCATACCCGACGGCGCGGAGAGTGCGTTTCATCCCCCGCCGGATCCCGCCACCAGAACGTCACCTCGATGGCGCCATCCACTGCGCGGCACTGCGGCCCCTGCAGGGTTTGCCACCACTCCTCGCTTCCTGTCCTTAACATTCTGTCATTAACCCTATGTATAGCGTGACTTTTTTAATTAATTGTAATTCTTTATTGATAATATTATTGATAACTATTTGCATTTGCAATAGCGTATTAGCGCGCCGTGGGAAGCGCGTCTTTCACAAAACATGTCGAAGAGAGCTTATTCAGCTAGCGACGGAGTGCCTTTGCCCTCTTCCGGCAACATTTATGCCGCCTCCCCTCCCGGTGGGAAGGGGCGTTTGGGGAACGTGGCGACTAAAGAGCAGGAATAACAATGAATAACAGGATCAAATCCCTGGCCTTGCTGGTCAATCTGGGAATTTACGGGGTTGCTTTTCCGTTAAGCGCAGCGGAAACCGCCACCGACGATAAAAACAGCGCTGCTGAAGAGACCATGGTGGTCACCGCCGCCGAGCAGAATCTGCAGGCGCCGGGCGTCTCCACCATCACCGCCGATGAGATCCGCAAACGCCCGCCAGCGCGCGACGTCTCGGAGATCATTCGCACCATGCCGGGGGTCAACCTGACCGGCAACTCCACCAGCGGCCAGCGCGGCAATAACCGCCAGATTGATATCCGCGGCATGGGTCCGGAAAACACCCTGATCCTGATCGATGGCAAGCCGGTCACCAGCCGCAATTCCGTGCGCCTTGGCTGGCGCGGCGAGCGCGACACCCGCGGCGACACCAGCTGGGTGCCGCCGGAGATGATCGAACGCATCGAAGTGATCCGCGGCCCGGCCGCCGCCCGCTACGGCAACGGCGCCGCCGGCGGGGTGGTGAATATCATCACCAAAAAAACCGGCGATGAGTGGCACGGCTCATGGAACACCTATATGAACGCCCCGGAGCACAAGGATGAAGGCTCCACCAAACGCACTAACTTCAGCCTCAGCGGCCCGCTGGGCGGCGATTTCAGCTTCCGTCTGTTCGGTAACCTCGACAAAACGCAGGCCGACGCCTGGGATATCAACCAGGGCCATCAGTCCGAACGTACCGGGATCTATGCCGACACCCTGCCTGCCGGGCGCGAAGGGGTACAAAATAAAAACATCGATGGTCTGGTGCGCTGGGAATTCGCCCCGATGCAGTCGCTGGAGTTTGAAGCCGGCTACAGCCGCCAGGGCAACCTCTACGCCGGCGACACTCAGAACACCAACACCAACGACCTGGTGAAAGAGAACTACGGTAAAGAGACCAACCGTCTGTATCGCAACACCTACTCGGTCACCTGGAACGGCGCCTGGGACAACGGGGTGACCACCAGCAACTGGGCGCAGTACGAGCGCACCCGCAACTCGCGCAAAGGCGAAGGCCTGGCCGGGGGCACCGAGGGGATCTTTAACAGTAATCAGTTCTCGGATATCGATCTGGCGGATGTGATGCTGCACAGTGAAGTCAGCATTCCCTTCGACTATCTGGTTAATCAGAACCTGACGCTGGGCAGCGAGTGGAACCAGCAGCGGATGAAGGATAACGCCTCCAACACCCAGGCGCTGTCGGGCGGCAGCATCCCGGGCTACGACAGCACCGGCCGCAGCCCGTACTCGCAGGCGGAAATCTTCTCGCTGTTCGCTGAGAACAACATGGAGCTGACCGACACCACCATGCTGACCCCGGCGCTGCGTTTCGATCATCACAGCATCGTCGGCAACAACTGGAGCCCGTCCCTCAACCTGTCGCAGGGCCTGTGGGACGACTTCACGCTGAAGATGGGTATCGCCCGCGCCTATAAAGCGCCGAGCCTGTATCAGACCAACCCGAACTACATTCTCTACAGCAAAGGCCAGGGTTGCTACGCCAGTAAATCCGGCTGCTATCTGCAGGGTAACGACGACTTAAAAGCCGAGACCAGCATCAACAAAGAGATTGGCCTCGAGTTTAAACGCGACGGTTGGCTGGCGGGCGTCACCTGGTTCCGCAACGACTACCGCAACAAGATTGAAGCGGGCTATGCCCCGGTCTATACCAACGGCAGCGGCACCGACCTCTACCAATGGGAAAACGTACCAAAAGCGGTGGTGGAAGGCCTGGAAGGGACGTTGAACGTGCCGGTGAGCGAGACCGTCAACTGGACCAACAACATCACCTATATGCTGCAGAGTAAGAACAAAGAGACCGGCGATCGTCTGTCGATTATCCCGGAATACACGCTGAACTCCACCCTGAGCTGGCAGGTACGCGATGATGTTTCGCTGCAGTCGACCTTCACCTGGTACGGCAAGCAGGAGCCGAAGAAGTACAACTACAAGGGTCAACCGGTTACCGGCAGCGAGAAGAACGAGGTCAGCCCCTACAGCATCCTCGGCCTGAGCGCGACCTGGGACGTCACCAAATACGTCAGTCTGACCGGCGGCGTGGATAACGTCTTCGACAAGCGTCACTGGCGCGCGGGCAACGCCCAGACCACCGGGGGCACCACCGGCTATATGTATGGCGCCGGCGCCGAGACCTATAACGAATCGGGCCGCACCTGGTACCTGAGCGTCAACACCCACTTCTGATAGCGGGTTCTCCCTCCCCCGCCCTTGCAGGATAAAGGGCGGGGACAACCGCGGTAACCTTGTCCTATGCGCATCCATCACGCCACGCTGCCGCTGGCCGGCTATACGCTGCAGCAGATCGACTTCGACCCGGCGACTTTCCAGCCTGAAGATCTGTTCTGGCTGCCCTATCACGCCAGTCTGAGGGGCTGGGGCCGCAAGCGGCAGTCGGAGCACCTGGCCGGACGCATCGCCGCGGTATACGCCCTGCGCGAGGTGGGGGAGAAACAGCCTCCCGCCATCGGCGACCAGCGCCAGCCGCTGTGGCCCACGCCCTGGTTCGGTAGCATCAGCCACTGCGCCCAGCGCGCGCTGGCGGTGATCGCCGATCGGCCGGTGGGCGTCGATATTGAGCGCCGGTTTACCCCCCAGATGGCGGCGGAGCTGGAGGACAGCATTATCAGTCCGACGGAAAAAACAGCGCTGCTGCGCAGCGGCCTGCCCTTCCCGCTGGCGCTGACGCTGGCGTTTTCGGCAAAAGAGAGTGGGTTTAAGGCCTGGTCCTCTCATGCTTTAGCCCTGCCCGGCTTCCATAGCGCCCGGATTGTGGCGCTCACTGCGCAGCAGGTTCATTTACGTTTTACCGCCAGCTTCTCCGTACAGCTTGCTGATTTCACCTTGCAAATCAATCATCTGATAAAAGACGATTTCGTTATTACCTGTACCTGCCCGCCTCGCGAAGCGTGATCCTTTTCGCTTTTTAAGAAATTACCTGTGCAAACCGTAGACAGTTCTGGCTGGCCGCTTTATGGTTACATTGAATAATAAATCATTATTGAATATATATTCAATGCGGAGATAATAATGAAAACTACCCTGATAAAGTCTGTTCTGTTTGCCTCCATGATGGCCGCATCTGGCTCACTTTTCGCCGCCGATAATGGCCTGATCGCGATCATTACCCCTTCACATGATAACCCATTCTTTAAAGCGGAGGCTGACGGCGCAGCGGCGAAAGCGAAAGAGCTGGGTTACAGCACCCTGGTCGCCTCCCACGATGATGACGTCAACAAACAAAACCAACTGATTGAAACGGCTATTGCGCGGAAAGCCAAAGCCATCATCCTGGATAACGCTGGCGCGGATGCCACCGTCGGCCCGCTGGAAAAAGCAAAAGCGGCAGGTGTGCCGGCATTTTTAATCGACAGAGAGATCAATAAAACCGGCGTCGCCGTGGCGCAGATCGTCTCTAACAACTATCAGGGCGCCCAGCTTGGCGCGGAAAAATTCGCCAGCCTCCTCAACGGTAAAGGCAAGTATGTCGAACTGTTAGGTCGTCAGTCCGACACTAACGCCAGCGTCCGCTCGCAGGGTTATCACGATGTGCTGGACGACTATCCGGAAATGAAAATGGTCGCCCAGCAGACGGCGAACTGGAGCCAGACGGAAGCCTTTACCCGTATGGAAGCCATTCTGCAGACCAATCCGGATATCGTCGGCGTGATTTCCGGCAACGATACCATGGCGCTGGGGGCGGAAGCGGCGCTGAAAGCCGCGGGTAAAAACGACGTGATTGTCGTCGGCTTCGACGGTAGCGACTACACCCGCGACTCGATACTCAAGCAGGGCAACATTAAAGCCACGGTTCTCCAGCCTGGCTGGAAGCAGGCGCAAATGGCCGTGGAACAGGCGGACTTTTTCCTGAAGAACGGGAAAGCCCAGAAAGAAGAGAAGCAGTTGATGGACTGCATCCTCATCGATAGTGGCAATGCGAAAAAACTCAACATGTTCAACCTCAGCGAGTAAGGCGGAAATGATGCGGTTAAAACAATGGGGCGCCGTGCTGATGGGCTGCGCCGCCCTGTTGCTGACGGCCTGCACGGTGGTGGACTTAGATGAGAATGGCAAGCCAGTGCTGCCTGCCGACCCGAACGCGAAACCCAGCTTCGACCATCTCACCCCGCAGCAGATCGCGCAACAAACCTGGCAATCTCGAGTGATTGACGCAGCGAACCAACATGCTCTGGACGCGACTGCGCTGGAAAAAGTGCGCCAGGCGTCTGGCGCTACGCCACAGAGCGTCTTTGTCCGCCTGAACAGCGAGGTGACCGGGACTGACGTCAGCAACCCACGCGAGCAAAAGCTCACTCTTACGCTACTGGGCCAGCCGTTGGTCGTGCAGTTGGGTCCTGTCATGCGAGGCAACGCCATTCGCGATGCCAGCGGTTTTAAATTTGAAGACTTTACCAACCAGGTGCAGTTTGCGCAGCTTTCACGCGCCTACAACCGGGAGGCAATAAAATCGTTGCCGACAGTGGACGCGAGCTGGACAGGCAAGTCTGTCGATATTCTCTTTGCGGTCACGGTGGTTAACGGCAGCCTGCAGGATGCGGCCGCTCTTGAGCTAAAACAGGAGGCGCGCTGATGGCCAGTTCACCCGCAGAGGAAATCATTTTACGCACCCGTGGTATTTCCATGCTGTTCCCCGGCACGGTGGCGCTGGATAACGTCGACTACAACGTCTGGCGTGGCAAAGTTAACGTGATCATCGGAGAAAATGGCGCGGGTAAATCAACGCTCATGAAAATTCTCGCCGGTGTGCAACAGCCGAGCCTGGGCGAAATGGAACTCAACGGCAACATAGTCCATTTCTCCAGCACCCGCGAGGCCGCCGCCCACGGCATTGGTATGGTCCACCAGGAGCTGAACCTGTTTGAAAATCTTAGCGTCGCGGAAAATATCTTTCTTGGTCGCGAGCTACAGCGCGGGCTTACGCCAATTAACGAAGCAGAGCAGGAACGACAAGCCGCGGAGCTGTTGCAGCGACTCGATCAGCCGATCTCGCCGCGGGAGCTGGTGGGTAACCTGAAGGTCGGTCAGCAGCAGTTGGTTGAGATAGCCAAAGCGCTGGCGGAAAATGCGGACATTCTGATCCTTGATGAGCCTACATCCGCCTTAAGCAAAACCGAGGTGGATATCCTGTTTCGGGTCATCCGCGAGCTGACGCGTCAGGGGGTGTCCATCATCTACATCTCACACCGTCTGGAAGAGCTGATGGCCATCGGCGACGTCATTACCATTCTGCGTGACGGCAAATTCCAGGCGGAGGCCAGGGTGAGTGAAATTGATGTGCCATGGATCGTCCGTGAAATGCTGGGAAGCGATCCGGTAAGCCATTTTCTTCCTCCGGATCGCCGCTTCGGCGCCCCACTGCTGGAAGTGGAGAACCTGACCTGCGTGAATGCCGCGGGCAATACGGTGGTGGATAACATCAGTTTTAAAGCACATGCCGGTGAAATTATTGGGATCTACGGTCTAATGGGCGCCGGACGAACCGAGCTGTTTGAATGTCTGCTGGGGACAGCGCGCCACTACTTTGGCAAGATCTGGCTGGACAGCAAACCGGTTCCCCAGCGATTAACCACGGCCGAACGTATCCGCATGGGCATGAGTCTGGTGCCGGAAGATCGTAAGCGGACCGGGATTTTTCCCATCTCTTCAGTCGCCAGCAATCTGACCATTGCCAGCCTGTGGCGTCGTCTTCAGCGCGGGGTAACCATTGCCAATAAAGAGGAAGAGGCCGTCGTCGCCAGCACAATTGGCAATCTATCCATCAAGGTCTCATCACCAGAAGTCGAGATCCAGGCGCTCAGCGGCGGCAATCAGCAAAAGGTGGTTATTGGCCGTTCGCTGTTAACCAATCCGAAGGTGCTGTTTCTTGACGAGCCTACGCGCGGGATCGACATCGGCGCAAAGGGGGATGTGTTTCGCATGATGGTGCAATTGTCGCAGCAGGGAATGGCGGTGGTGTTCTCCACCTCCGATTTAAAAGAAATCATGGCGGTCTCTGACCGTATCCTGGTGATGTCAGGCGGCAAACTGACCGCCGATATCGTTCGTGACCAGGCCGAAGAGTCGGCGCTGGTTTCAGCAAGCGCTCAGGGGTTCTAAGATGAAAATGACACAATCGGTCGCACTGGCGCCGCGCGGCAGAGCCTCTCTCTCCCGTGAAAATATCCTGCTGTTGTTATTAAAACTGCGCACCTTTATCGCGCTGTTCCTGATTGTCGGCTTCTTCACGATGACCGTGCCCGGTTTTTTATCCGCTGGCAGCATGGTGATTATGATTAAACACATTGCGATTAACGCCTTTCTGGCGTTGGGGATCACCTTTGTCATTATCACTGCCGGTATCGACCTCTCGATTGGCGCCACGCTCGGTCTCTGCGGAATGATAGCCGGCTGGCTTATCACCAAAGGGATCGTCTTGCCGATGTTCGGCATCGCCATTTTTCCAAGCGTGTGGGTCATTGTGCCCCTGGTGCTGCTGATAGGCGCGCTGATTGGCGCCGTTAATGGCTGGATCATTACCCGCTACAATGTGGCGCCGTTTATCTGCACCCTCGGTACTATGTATGTGCTCCGCGGAGCCGCGATGCTGACCTCTGATGGCCAAACCTTCCCCGGGCTCGCGGGCAATCCGCAGCTGGGCAACACGGGTTTCGATGAAATTGGCGCAGGTGCGCTCTTTGGCATCCCGTGGGCCATCTGGCTGATGATCCTCCTGGCGCTGATCATCGCCTATATCGCCCGGCGTTTGCCTTTTGGCCGCCATGTTTATGCGATCGGTGACAATGAGCGTGCCGCCGAGCTATCCGGCGTGAAAGTGAAGCAAATTAAAGTGCTGGTCTACACGCTGTCCGGCTTTTGCGCCGCCATAGCCGGGATCGTGGTCTCCGCACAGCTGCTGGCCAGCCATCCGGCTAACGGTACCGCTTTTGAGATGAATGCTATCGCCGCCGTCGTACTGGGCGGAACATCGCTGGCCGGCGGCCGGGGAACCATTCTGGGTACGCTGATTGGTGCGTTTGTCATCGGTTTTCTCGCCGACGGGCTGGTGATGATGGGGGTTAGCGAGTTCTGGCAGATGGTCATCAAAGGGATCGTGATTATTGTGGCGGTCATTATCGATCAGATGCAAAACCGGATGCAGCAGAAGGCGGCGGTGGTCGCCCAGAGGGCGGTTATGGAGAATAAGTAACCGCAAGTCCCCCTGTGGCTCAGGCCACAGGGGGAGCGGGCCTGACTCACGATGCGCCTTTCTCCGAGGCGCTTCGCAAAATCTCATCGAAAAATCCTGCCCGACGGCAAGCAGTGGTAGCATCCCGCCACTCTGCTCTGCCAGGCAAGGAAGCCATGAAAAAACGTCCTCACTCGACCCCGCACGACAGTCTGTTTAAGCGCTTTCTGCGCGACAGCGAAACCGCACGCGATTTTCTGGATATTCATCTGCCGCCCGCGCTGCGGCAACTGTGCGACTTAAGCACTCTGCACCTGGAATCCGGGAGCTTTGTTGAGGACAACCTGCGCGCCAGCTATTCCGATATTCTCTACTCTCTGCATACCAGCAAGGGAGAGGGCTATATCTATGTCGTCATTGAGCATCAGAGCACCCCGGACAGCCATATGGCGTTCAGACTCCTGCGCTATGCCCTCGCGGCCATGCAACAGCATCTTGATCGCGGCCATAAAGCGCTGCCGCTGGTAATACCCATGCTGTTTTATCATGGCAGCATTTCTCCCTATCCCTTTTCACTGTGCTGGCTGGATGAGTTTCCACCTGACTCACCGGCAAAACAGCTTTATCTCGGGGCCTTCCCGCTCGTCGATGTGACAGATATTCCCGACAATGCCATATTACAGCATCGGCGGATCGCGCTTCTGGAACTGGTCCAGAAACACATCCGTCAACGCGATCTTAGCCATATCCTCCAGCAGTTGGTGGAGGTGGTGCTGATGGGATACACTGACCACCAGCAGTTCAAAACGTTATTTACCTATATGTCGCTGCATGGCAATAGCGCCGACCCGGATGACTTTATCGACCAGCTGGTCGAACGTCTGCCGCAATATGAGGATACCCTGATGACGATTGCCGAGTACCTGAAGCAGAAAGGTCGCGAAGAGGGAAAACAACGCTGGTTACAGCAAGGCTTGAACGAAGGTTTACAAGCGGGTGAGCATCGCGAAGCCTGCCGCATCGCGCTGATGATGTTAGAGAACGGCATGGACACTGAAACCGTATTGCGGATGACTCGCCTCAGCGCGGACGAACTGGCGACGCTGGCGCGCCAGGCACGCCAGTCTCAACCCCCGCTTAGCCCTTAATTAACGCGCGCGCGGTCGGGAAGTCGGTGATCAGGACATCAATATAGTCGCCCTGCAACGCGCCGCGGATGGCGTTCTCTTTGTCCACGCCGCCAGCCAGCGCAATCACCTGCGGACAGCGACGAATTTGATCAAGCTCCATACCGATCACCGGATCCTCATCCTGGCTCAGTACCGGTTTGCCCGCCGCATCATAGTAATGCAGGCAGATATCCCCCACCGCGCCGCGCGCCGCCAGCAGCTGGAGCATGGTTTCATTATAATAGTTACCGGAGTTTTTCAGCAGCTGCGAAGGCTCCAGTTCACCAATACCGACGATGGCCACATCCACTTCGGCAAATTTCGCCACCACCGCCGCGACGTCCGGGCTGTTTACCAGACGGCTGCGCTCCTCCACGGAGTGCTCAATACTCTGCGACGGCAACAGCCACGCCGGGCAGCCTAAATGCGCCGCCAGCTGCTGGGTTAAAATGGTGGCCTGCACGTTGCCGTTGGGACCGACGCCGCCCAACAGCTGAATCACCCCGGCGGCGCGAATGTTCTGCGGATGCATCTCATCCACCATACAGCGGATCGTACTGCTCCAGGACGAGATCCCCACGAGGTCTTCCGGCCGCAGCCGCGTTTCGACATAGTGCGCCGCTGCGCTGCCGATGGCATGCTTTACCTGGCTGTAACTGGCGTTCTCGCCCACATCCACGACTATCGCCTGTCGAATGCCAAAACGCTCCTCAATCGCCTTTTCCAGATCGACAAAAATGTTTGTCGGCTGGACCACGGTAATTTTCACCAGCCCCTCTTTCTGACAGCGGGTTAGCGCCCGTGAAACAAAAGACTGGGACAGATGCAGCAGCGAGGCGATCTCGGACTGCTTTTTATTCTCGCTGTAGTAAAGCGTGGCGATCTTCACCAGCAACCGCTGTTCATCCTGCTTCGACATGGCATTCCCCTCTGTTTTCTGCTCGTTATTTTTATGCATCATTGAATAGATAACAAGCGCAGCGCCCTTTTCCCGACGATCCAAATGTGATCGTTTTCTCCTTTTTTAGAAAATAGGCCCTACAAATCGTGGACAAACCCCGTCACGGGGCATATCTTACCTACATGAATAATAAATCATAACTGAATATATATTCAATCAGTTATTAATACCTTGTTTTGACGACGATAAAAGGTAGTCAGGATGGGAAGTGTTTCTTTGCCCTGCCGGAATATTTATTCATATAGGAATTTAATTTCAAGAGGTGTTTTATGAATCCGTTTTCACTCTCCGTTAAGGAGTTAGAACAAAAAGCACGTGCCATCCGCCGCCGCATCATCGTCTTAAATGCGGAAAGCCCGGCAGGCGGCCACACTGGTGCCGATCTGTCACAAGTCGAACTTCTGACCGCCCTCTATTTTCGTATCCTTAACTGCTCCCCTGCGCGAAAAGAGAGTGACGACCGCGATATCTATATTCAGTCGAAGGGGCATGCTGTCGGCGGTTATTACTGCGTGCTGGCCGAAGCAGGCTTTATTCCCGTTGACTGGCTGGCAACCTATCAACACGCCGACTCGGCTCTGCCAGGACACCCGGTAAAGCACAAAACGCCAGGTATTGAGCTTAATACCGGTGCGCTGGGCCATGGTCTGCCCGTGGCGGTAGGCATTGCGCTAGCAGCGAAACGCGATAACAACCCGCGTCGCGTATTTGTCGTCACCGGCGATGGCGAACTGGCGGAGGGCAGCAACTGGGAGGCCGCGCTGGTCGCCGCCCACTACCAGCTGGATAACCTTATTATTATCAACGACAAAAATAATCTGCAGCTGGCCGGTGCGACCAAAGAGATCATGAATACCGATCCGCTGGATGAAAAATGGCGCGCTTTCGGCATGGAGGTCACACAGTGCAACGGCAACGATATGGCGGAGGTGGTCGCCACGCTTGAGCGCTTGCAGCCGAACGGGAAACCACACGTCGTGATTGCCAATACCACCAAAGGCGCAGGTATTTCCTTTATTCAGGGACGCCCCGAATGGCATCACCGGGTACCGAAAGGAGAAGAAATTGAACTGGCGCTGGAGGAACTGAAAGATGAGTAATAGCGAACATCTCGCCACGGTGATGGTGAATGCCTTTATTGATGCTGTAGACCGCGGTGTGGATCTGGTGCCGGTGGTGGCCGACTCCACCTCAACGGCGAAAATAGCCCCGTTTATCAAAAGATTCCCTGGCCGGCTGGTCAACGTCGGCATCGCCGAGCAGACGCTGGTTGGCGCTGCCGCCGGCCTGGCGCTGGGGGGTAAAGTGGCCGTGACCTGCAACGCGGCGCCATTCCTTATCTCACGTGCCAATGAACAGATTAAGGTTGACGTTTGCTACAACAACACCAACGTCAAACTGTTCGGGCTGAACGCGGGTGCCAGCTACGGTCCACTGGCCAGCACCCACCACAGTATTGACGATATCGCCATTCTGCGCGGTTTTGGCAATATTGAAATTTACGCACCGTCCAGTCCCGGCGAGTGCCGGCAGATTATTGATTATGCCCTTGCCCACGTCGGGCCAGTGTATATACGCCTCGACGGTAAAGCGCTGCCGGAACTGCATGATGAACATTACCGGTTTATTCCAGGCAACATTGATGTGCTGCGTCTGGGGCGCGATATTGCGCTGGTTGCCATGGGCTCAACGGTACATGAAATTGTGGAAGCCGCCGCACAACTCGCTGCAGAAGGTATTGACGCCACCGTTATCAGTGTCCCATCTATTCGTCCTTGTGATACCCAGGCGCTACTGGCGGCAATCCAGTCCTGTCCGGCCGCGATCACGGTGGAAGAACACAACGTCAACGGCGGCGTCGGGAGCCTGGTGGCGGAAGTGCTGGCCGAGGCCGGGTGCGCTATCCCGTTGCGGCGCTTAGGTATCCCTGACGGGCAATACGCCATTGCCGCCGATCGCGCCGCCACGCGCGCGCGCCATGAAATCGATGCCGCCGGGGTGGTGAAGCACGCCCGCAAGCTGCACACAAAAAAAGCATGCTGAAAAATAACAAGAACATCTTACTGGAGAGAACGCAATGTCCCGTATTCCTCAACAACTCACCATGGGCGTCATTATTGGCAACCGGGGATTTTTCCCCAGCTATCTGGTCGCCGAAGCGCGCGAACAGGCGGTAGCGCTGTTTAGCCGCCTTGGGATTAACACCATTATGCTTGAACCATCCCAGACGGAACTGGGTGGCGTGGAAACCCGGCAGGATGCCAAAATTTGCGCCGAGCTGTTCCGCCCCCACCGCGACAACATTCACGGTGTCGTGGTGCTGTTACCCAACTTTGGTGATGAAAAAGCCATCGCCGAAACGTTGCGCCTCTCCGGTCTCAACGTCCCGGTGCTTATTCAGGCCGAAGAGGATAATCTGGATAAAATGGGGTTGTCGACTCGCCGCGATAGCTTTTGCGGCAAAATTTCCCTTTGCAACAACCTGCGCCAGTACGGTATCCCGTTTACGCTGACCACCCAGCACGTTTGCGCGCTTAGCGGCGAGGTGTTTGAGCAGGATCTCCGGCGCTTCACGCAGATATGTCGCGTGGTGAACAGTATGCGCGGCGTGCGCGTTGGCGCGATTGGCGCTCGTCCAGCGGGCTTTAACACCGTTCGCTACAGTGAAAAACTGCTCGAACGTTTAGGCATCGCAGTGGAAACGTTAGATCTGTCAGAGGTATTTACCCGGATTAAAGCCCTGCGTGATGACGATATTCGAGTGGATGAGAAGCGCCGCCTGCTGATCGATAATGCTGACGCCAGCGGTATTCCGGCAGATAAATTGATCACCATGGCGAAACTGTTTGTGGTCCTGAGCGAGTGGATTGTTGCCAACGACATCGACACCACCGCAATTCAGTGCTGGACCTCGCTTCAGGAAAATCTGGGGATTAACGTCTGCTCCATCATGAGCGTGATGTCCGGACAACTGATGCCAAGCGCCTGTGAGGTCGATGTCATGGGCGCGCTCTCCATGTATGCGCTCGCCAGCAGCAACCTGAGCCCCGCCTCGATCGCGGACTGGAACAATAACTTCGGCGACGATCGCGATAAATGTGTGCTGTTTCATTGCGGGAACTTTGCCTCGGCCAGCCTTGAGTCGCCGCGCATGGGAACGGCCGATATTATCGGCACCACCGTCGGCAAAGAAAACACCTGCGGTGCCGTGCATGGTCGCATGAAAAGCGGCGCGCTGACCTATTTTCGCCTCAGCACCGACGACCTGACTGGCGAAATCAAAGCCTACGTCGGCGAAGGTCGGTCGGTTGACGATCCCCTCGATACGGTAGGCTGTCGGGCGGTCATTCAGGTTCCCCACCTGGAAAATCTGCTGTCGTGGATCTGCCGCAATGGCTTTGAGCACCATGTCGCGATGAACCATTCCGCCAGTGCCGCAATTTTGCACGAAGCATTTACGCGCTACCTGGGCGTGTCGACCTATCTCCACCAGTGAGGCCGGAGGCCGCTATGTCGGTAAACAAGGATATTATTATTGCCCTCGATGAGGGCACAACCAATGCCAAAGCCGTTGCCTTCGACAGCCACGGGCGGGTAATTGCGCAATTTTCCCGTGCGCTTGAAATCGCTACGCCGCAGGAAGGATGGGTAGAACAGTCAGCGGAGCTTCTGCTTGCCGCGTCGCTGGAGGTGATTTCTCGCGCAGTGGCCGCCGTTGGCGCGGAGCGTGTAGCCGCCCTGGCGATCAGCAACCAGCGCGAAACCGTCGTGGGCTGGTATCGGGAAACGGGCGAGGCTATAGCGCCCGCCCTGAGCTGGCAATGTGCACGTACTGCCGCATTTTGCCACATGCTGCGTGAACAAGGTCATGAGCCGCAGATCAAGGCGGTAACCGGCCTGCCAGTCGCCCCGCTCTTTTCCGCCTCGAAAATGCGCTGGCTGCTGGACCACACTCCGGATGGCCTGAACCGGGCGAAAAATGGCGAGATTTGCCTCGGTACGGTGGATAGCTGGCTGCTCTGGCACCTGACGCAAGGCCAGCATTTTTGTTGTGATTATGCCAACGCGTCTCGTACGCAGCTCATGAATTTGCACACAGCGGACTGGGATACCGATATGCTCGCCCTGTTTGGCATTCCGCGTGCAGCACTCCCGGTGATTAAACCTTCGAGCGGCCTGTTTGGTTACACCGCGGGTTTAGCCACCCTCCCTGATGGCATTCCGGTAATGGCGATGATTGGCGATTCGCATGCCGCCCTTTTCGCCCACGGTCTGGGCGCCGCCGGTTGCGTTAAAGCCACCTACGGTACAGGGACCTCGGTGATGGCGCCCGTCGATTCGGTGGCGTGTCACGTCAGTAATCTCGCCACCACGGTGGCCTGGCACGACGGAGAAAAGCTGGTCTATGCACTCGAGGGGAACATTCCCCATACCGGCGATGCGGTGGCGTGGATGGCCGACAGTACCGGATTGAGCGAACGCGCTCCCGGCGAACTGGCCCAGGCGCTGAATGATCTGCCGCGCTCGGTCGACTCCACCTTAGGCGTCTTTTTTGTGCCGGCGCTCACCGGCATGGGCGCCCCCTGGTGGGACGATAAGGCCCGCGGTTTGATCCATGGATTAAGCCGGGGCGTGAAGCGGGCCCATCTCATTCGTGCCGCGCTCGAGTCAATAACCTACCAGATTGCCGATGTAATCACTGCGATGCGTGCCCATCATGGCTTTACGCTCAACACGCTGCTGGTGGATGGGGGCCCCACCAAAAACGACTGGTTAATGCAGTATCAGGCTGACCTGCTGGGGTGTCCGGTGATGCGCAGCGATGTGGCCGAGCTGTCGGCGACCGGTGCGGCACTGCTGGCGCGTAAAGCGTTGCACAAGCTGACGGTGGCAGAGCTTCAGCCCTTTTTACCAGAACACATCACTTATGCGCCAGACCTGATCCGGCATCATAGGCTTGTGCAGCGATGGCAGTCCTGGCAACACGCGGTGACGCTGGCAAGACGCTGAGCGCAACCCAGCCGGGCGATAATGTCTTCGTCCGGCTGCAATCCAACGCGCCCCCCGCCGTTAAACCAGCGGATACTGTTGAAATACCGGCAGCGCCTCCCCCTTCTCCGCCAGCGCGCGGATATGAGGAAACGCCGCTGCCGACACCACCGCCGGGATCATCAACTGGATAAAGGACCAGACCACCGTGCTGGTGACCAGCACCTGATCCGGCTGCGCGGCGGCGGCGCGGTCTGCCAGCCGGGCGTCCCATTCCCGACAGGCGGCGAGCAGTTGGCCGGTCACCCGGGCTATCCACGGCTGATGCTGCTTCTCTTCCGGCCGCAGACGGTGCTCATAAACATGCTGGACCGCTTTTTCACTGGCGGCGAGGATCACCCCCAGCAGGTGCAGATCGCGGGCCAGCGCCTCGGGATGCGCGGGAAGCAGCCGGCGCCCGGTGGGATTGGTCGTTTCGAAATAGTGGAGGATCAGGGTCGAGTCCATCAGCTGCGTCCCGTTATCGAACACCACCGTCGGCGCCTTGACCACCGGATTAATACGGGAAAATTCGTCAAAGCCGCTAAAGACCGAGAGCGGCAGGCTCTCGAATTCCACGCCATAGAGTGCCAGAGAAACCGCCACGCGTCTTACATAAGGTGAATCCATCATACCAATGAGTTTCATCGTCACTCCTGCCTGCGATAAAGGGGTTGCGGCTTTACCTTACTGGAAAACCGAGGCCGCGAATATCACGGGATACTTACCGCAATGGTTAGTCAAACTAACAGATTGGCGATTCGCGGTAGCCCTCCAGTTCCCCTTGTGCTATACCGACTGAGGCAGCATTTGGCTCCTTTTCAGCCTGTTTGCAGCGGCTTTAAAAGCCGCTAACCCGGTAGTAACGTTAACGTATCGACTCACTGACAGAGAAACCACCATGGCAGATTTTCCTCCTGTCGCCAGCCTGCGCAGCTTTGAGGCGGTGGCGCGCCTCGGCAGCGTGACGCAGGCCGCCCACGAGTTGAGCGTGACCCATTCGGCGGTCAGCCAGCACATCAAACAGCTGGAAGCGCTGGTCGGCGTCACACTGTTTATCCGCCACGGCCGCGGGGTGCGCATCACGGAAGAAGGACGGCTCTATGCCCTGCAAATCCGCGAGGCGTTACAGCACATCGCCGACGCCACGCGCATGGTGCAGATCAAACCCCGCACCCTGGAAGTGACCCTGGCGACGCTCCCCTCCTTTGGCTGCCACTGGCTGCTGCCGCGGCTGGCGCGCTTTCAGGCGCGGCATCCGCAGATCGCGGTGCGCCTGCTGACCAGCCTGGCGGTGGTTAACCTGCAACAGGAGGGTATCGATCTGGCCATTCGCATGGGGCAAGGCGACTGGGAGGGGATGGAAAGCCGGCATCTGTTTGCCGATGAACAACTGGTGGTGGCCGCGCCGCACTATCGCAGCGGCGACCTGCCGACCACCCCGCAGGCGATCGCCGCCAGCGATATTATTTTTTCCATGGAGTCCTGGAACGCCTGGTGCAGCCAGGCGGGGCTGGAAAAGCCGATCGTCCCCGCGGGCCTGCGCCTGAACGACTCCAATCTGGTGCTGGAGGCGGTCCGCCTGGGGGCCGGCGTAGCGCTGGAGCGGCGCTCGCTGGTGGCGGGGGCGATAGCCCGCGGCGAGCTGGTGCAGCTCACCGCCGTCACCGTCCCCTACCCCTGGCACTACTGGCTGATCCTCTCCCCGCAGGCGGAGAACCGGCCGGAAGTCGCCCGGTTCATCGCCTGGCTGGAGGAGGAGATCGCCCTCTGGCGCCAGCAAATCAGCGCTTAGCCTTCGGCCGACGGCGGCAGGCCCGTCCGGGCGGCATGCTCCTGGGAGAGACGCCAGAAATCGTGCCCGGCGGGATACTGATAAAGTCGCAGGGAAAACTGTCCGGCCACCGCGGTAATGTACTCAAATATCGCCGACTGGGTGTTTTCGTAGTCTTTCCACAGCGTCGAGGAGGTGAAGCAGTAAATCTCCAGCGGGATGCCCGACGGCGACGGTTTCAGCGTTCTCGCCACAATGTACATCTCCTTAATAATATCCGGTCGCTCGGCGAGATAGTGCATCAGATAGTGGCGAAACAGGGTCAGGTTGGTCAGCCCGTTATCGACAAACCAGCGATCGGCCACGCCGCCGGGATCCCGGCCGTCAAGCAGCGTGCCCAAAGGCTCACTCACCCCGCGGATGGTTAGCATCGAGGAGAGCATCTCCTGGTCGAGAAAACGCACCGAGTGCTGATCGATGGCGATACTGCGCATGATCCGCCGCGCCCCGGAGGAGAACATCGCCTGCCAGTTGGTATAGGTCTCGGTGAGGAAATTCTTCGTCGGGATGCGGGAGATGGTATTGTCCCAGTTGCGGATGGTAATGGTGTGCAGCGCGATATCCGTCACTTCACCGCTGAGGTTCTTGTCAGGCATTTCAATCCAGTCCCCCAACTGGAGCACGTCGTTAGACGACAGCTGAACGTTCGCCACCAGCGACAGCAGGGTATGCTGGAACACGATCATCAGCACCGCCGCCACGGCCCCCAGACTGGAGATAATAATGATCGGCGATTTGTTCGACATCACGGCGAGGATCATAATCGCCGCCAGGATGTGAACTAAGATTTTGCCTATCTGGATATAGCCCTTAATGGAATGATTTTTACGTTTGGTCTTTCGCAGATAAGAGCTGTTGACAATATCCAGCATCTCGTTGAAAAACACCGACATAAAAATAAAAAACAAGATCCCGCAGATGGTATTAATCGCCGTCACCAGCGATGCCGGCATCGCCGGCATAAACTGCAGGACGTAATAGACGATAATAACCGGAATGAAATTGGACAGTTTTTCGGCGATGCGTCGATCCTTCTCCAGCGGCACATCCTGTTTGTGGCTACTAAAGAAGACCTTACGCACCACTTTAATCAGCAAGAACTTGCATAAAAGATGGGCAAATATGCCGGAGACCAGCAGCAGAATAAGATTAAACCCCACCGCCAGCGCCGGATTACTCTCAATAAACGTCAGTAGATGATTCACATACGCCATGCTTTATCGCCTGAATAACTATGCCATTTCGCTGACTGCTTTATCACAAGGGCATATATTTGGAAAATAAATCAATCCGCATCATGGCATATCGCTTAGCGTAACGTCCATGCGCGCACCGCTTCTAATCATTCACAGAAAATATGTCAGAGTTTGCATTAATCATTCCCTACGCTCACTATAAAGAGGCTTGTTATGAGGACGGAATAAGTCCAGGAGGAAACATGTTTAAAGCGCTTACCGCTATTATCACCTTAGCCGCCTCCGCCAGCGTCATGGCGCAAGGCGATGTCACGTTGAACAGTCTGGCCCACGATGCCGCCACCCGGGCGTCGTTTAACCAGATGGTCAAAGGCCATCAGCTGCCCGCCTGGGTAACCACCGGCGGCACCGGTTCACCGGCGCAGACGGTGAAACTGGGTAGCGAATCCTGGCAGGTGTTAAGCGCCTGCAAACCCCACGACTGCGGCCATGAACGTATCGCGGTGATCTGGTCGGAGAAAAGCCAACAGATGTCCGGCGTTTACTCGGTGGTCGATGAAAAAACCGACCAGGAGAAGCTGACCTGGCTTAACGTCAGCGATGCCCTGTCCATCGATGGCAAAACCGTGCTGTTTGCCGCCCTCAGCGGTAGCCTCGACAACCATCCGGACGCCTTTAACTACCCGTAACCGCCCGTCGCCCCCGTCAGCCTTTTCCCGACGGGGGCTTCCCTGATTAGCCATCCGGGAACATCACGCTGTTCCCCGGCGCTTCCCGATGCAGATGGATAAAGTTCAGGTGCCGTTCGTACTGGTCGAGAATATCGGTGATCACCTGCTCTTTGCTGTAGTCCATCAGGTCGTTACCCTGACTGCCCTCCAGCAGGAAGGTCTCCAGCCGGTAATAGGTGGATTTCCCGCTGCGCGCCCGATAGGTAAAGCCCGGCACCGAGTACTGCTGCGGCCAGATCTTGTAGATAAAGTTCTGCTCGTCGCCCATGTGCACCAGCAGATCGAGGTGGCCCAGGTTCTCGCCCTCTTCCGGCGGCAGGCTCTTCAGTTCCACTGCGGCGCCGCGCAGCCGCAGCTCCTGGGCTACCTCTTCCATCGCCGGGTAGCACACCGTCTCCATCATCTGTTTGGTATAGCGCGTGCCCGGGTAATTCATCAGCCGCGACAGGCGCTTCTTCCAGCTCAGACGATCCTGGAGGCCCATCGGACGCGGGGCGGTGTCGCGACTGGCGCTGACCCGGCGGTAATCTTCCACTTTCAGGGATTTATACAGTCCGGCCATCACGAAGAAAATCACAAAGCTGAACGGCAGACCCATGATCACCGTGGTGTTCTGCAGCGCCGAGATGCCGTTGGTCATCAGCATCCCGAGGGTCAACAGACCGATGGCCACCGACCAGAAGATGCGCAGCCAGTTCGGGGCGTCGCTGTTGATGTCCTTCAGCTTCGAGGTGAAGTTCCCCAGCACCAGCGCGCCGGAGTCGGCGGAGGTGACGTAGAACAGCAGACCGGTAATGGTCGCCACCGACGCGCTAAAGGTAAACGCCGGGTACTGCGCCAGCAGGCTGTAGAATCCGCGTTCCGGGTGGACCATCGCCTCCTCGGCAAAGGCCGCGTCGCCGTGAATAATCTCATACAGCGCGCTGTTGCCGAACACCGATAGCCACAGCAGGGTAAAGGTGAACGGAATAATCAGGGTGCCCATCACAAACTGGCGGATGGTGCGTCCGCGCGAAATGCGCGCCAGGAACAGGCCCACAAACGGCGACCAGGCCACCCACCACGCCCAGAAAAAGAGCGTCCAGTTATTCATCCATTCCACCGGCCGGTCGAAGGCGAAGCTGTTCAGCGTCATGCCCATAAAGCGGTTGACGTAGTCGCCGACGTTCAACACTAACGCATTGAGCAGGAAGGAGGTATCGCCCATGAACAGCACGAACAGGATCAACCCCAGCGCGAGGGCGACGTTCAGCTCGGAGAGCACGCGGATGCCCTTGTCCACCCCGGAGGTGACCGAGATGGTGGCGATGATCACCGACAGCGCAATCAGCGCCGCTTTTGCCGCCAGCGAGTCCGGAATATCGAACAGCACGCTCAGACCGTAGTTGAGCTGCACGACGCCGATACCGAGGGTGGTGGCGATGCCGAAAATGGTGCCGATCACCGCCGCAATATCGACGCTGTGGCCGATGGGCCCATTGATCCGTTTGCCAAAAATCGGGTACAGCGCCGAGCGGATGGTGAGCGGCAAATTATAACGATAGCTAAAGTATCCCAGCGCCATACCCATCAGGGCATACATTGACCAACCGGTTAAGCCATAGTGAAACAGCGTCCAGACCATCGCCTGGCGCGCCGCCTCGATGGTCTGCCCCGCCCCTTCCGGCGGCTGCATATATTGCGTCACCGGCTCGGCGACCGAGAAGAACATCAGGTCGATACCGATCCCGGCGGCGAACAGCATCGCCGCCCAGCTCAGCAGGCTGAACTCGGGCTTTGACTGCTCCGGCCCGAGCTTCACCGAGCCGAAGCGCGAGCAGGCAATGCAGACGACGAAGACGATATACAGCGTCGCCGCCAGCAGATAGTACCAGCCGAAGGTTTTCGACACCCAGTCGAGGGTGCGCCCAATCCACTCGGCAGAAAAATCGCGAAAAAAGATCGTCATCAGGGAAAACAACAAAATCAGTCCGGCCGAGGTATAAAAAACCACCGGATTGATTTTGTCCTTTTCTCTGTTTTGCGAAAGATCTGTCATCCAGTATCCCCACTGTTTTTGTAACTATTAAAATTCAATAACGTAACAATTAAGACACATTTTATATTGAACGTCCAATCAAAAACCGCTTTAATAGTTAACCAACGCTGATGAATGGAGTGGCAAAAATGCCCAAACTGGGGATGCAGCCAATCCGGCGCAGGCAACTGATCGACGCCACGCTGGACGCTATAAATGAAGTCGGAATGCATGATGCGACCATCGCGCAGATCGCCCGACGGGCGGGCGTATCGACGGGGATCATCAGTCACTATTTCAAAGATAAAAATGGTCTGCTGGAGGCGACCATGCGCGACATCACCAGCCAGCTGCGCGACGCGGTGCTCAACCGTCTGCACGCCCTGCCGGACGGCAGCGCCAGCCAGCGCCTGCAGGCGATTGTCGGCGGCAACTTTGATGAGACGCAGATCAGCAGCGCGGCGATGAAGGCCTGGCTGGCCTTCTGGGCCAGCAGCATGCACCAGCCGATGCTTTATCGGTTACAGCAGGTCAGCAGCCGTCGGCTGCTGTCGAACCTGGTGTACGAATTCCGCCGCGAGCTGCCGCGCGAGCAGGCGCAGGAGGCCGGCTACGGGCTGGCGGCGCTGATAGACGGCCTGTGGCTGCGGGCGGCGCTCAGCGGCAAACCGCTGGATAAGACGCTGGCGCAGTCGCTGACCAGCCACTTTATTCGTCAGCATTTACCGAACCCATAACCGAGGAGGCGTTATGTCCCGAATGGCAGAACAGCAGCTTTATATTAATGGTGGTTATACATCGGCCACCAGCGGTCGCACCTTCGAGACCATCAACCCTGCCACTGGCGAGGTGCTGGCGACCGTTCAGGCTGCCGGACGCGAGGATGTCGACCGCGCCGTTGAAAGCGCGCAGCGTGGGCAAAAAATCTGGGCGGCGATGACCGCCATGGAACGCTCGCGCATCCTGCGTCGCGCCGTCGACCTTCTGCGCCAGCGCAACGATGAGCTGGCGCGGCTGGAGACGCTGGATACCGGTAAACCCCTCAGCGAAACCGCCGCCGTCGATATCGTCACCGGCGCCGACGTGCTGGAGTATTACGCTGGCTTGATCCCGGCGCTGGAAGGCAGCCAGATCCCGCTGCGCGACAGTTCCTTCGTCTATACCCGTCGCGAACCGCTGGGGGTGGTAGCCGGGATCGGCGCGTGGAACTACCCGATCCAGATCGCCCTGTGGAAATCGGCGCCGGCGCTGGCCGCCGGCAATGCGATGATTTTCAAACCGAGCGAGGTCACCCCGCTCACCGCCCTCAAGCTGGCGGAAATTTACAGCGAAGCGGGCCTGCCGGACGGGGTGTTTAACGTCCTGCCAGGGATCGGCGCGGAGACCGGCCAGTATCTGACCGAACATCCGGGTATCGCCAAAATCTCCTTCACCGGCGGCGTCGCCAGCGGCAAAAAAGTGATGGCCAACTCCGCGGCATCGTCGCTGAAAGAGGTCACCATGGAGCTGGGCGGTAAATCGCCGCTGATTATCGCAGACGATGCCGACCTCGACCTCGCCGCCGATATCGCCATGATGGCCAACTTCTACAGCTCCGGTCAGGTGTGTACCAACGGCACCCGGGTGTTTGTCCCGGCGAAACGGAAGGCGGAATTCGAGCACAAGATCCTCGAACACGTGGGCCGCATCCGCCCCGGCGATCTGTTTGCCGATGACACCAACTTCGGCCCGCTGGTCAGCTTCCCCCATCGCGACAACGTTCTGCGCTATATCGAGAGCGGCAAACGCGAAGGCGCGCGCCTGCTGTGCGGCGGCGAGGCGCTGAAAGGCGACGGTTTCGATAACGGCGCGTGGGTCGCCCCGACGGTGTTTACCGACTGTAACGACGAGATGACCATCGTGCGCGAAGAGATCTTCGGCCCGGTGATGTCGATCCTCAGCTATACCGACGAAGCGGAGGTCATTCGCCGCGCCAACGCCACCGAATACGGCCTCGCCGCCGGCGTGGTGACGCCCAACCTCAACCGTGCCCACCGTCTTATCCACCAGCTGGAAGCCGGCATCTGCTGGATCAACAGCTGGGGTGAATCCCCGGCGGAGATGCCGGTTGGCGGCTATAAGCACTCCGGCATTGGCCGCGAGAATGGCGTCATGACGCTGCAGAGTTACACCCAGGTGAAGTCCATCCAGGTTGAGATGGGTAAATTCCAGTCCATATTTTAACCGGGAGGTTTTTTTGCAATTTGACTACATCATTATTGGCGCCGGCTCCGCCGGCAACGTTCTGGCAACACGACTGACTGAAGATCCAAACACCACCGTCCTGCTGCTGGAAGCCGGCGGCCCGGACTACCGGTTCGACTTCCGCACCCAGATGCCCGCCGCGCTGGCTTACCCGCTGCAGGGCAAACGCTACAACTGGGCCTACGAAACCGAACCTGAGCCGTACATGAACCATCGCCGCATGGAGTGCGGACGCGGCAAAGGACTGGGCGGCTCGTCGCTGATCAACGGCATGTGCTACATTCGCGGCAACGCGATGGATCTGGACAACTGGGCCAAAGAGCCGGGTCTGGAGCACTGGAGCTATCTCAACTGCCTGCCCTACTACCGGAAAGCGGAAACCCGCGATATCGGGCCTAACGACTATCACGGCGGCGATGGCCCGGTGAGCGTGACGACACCGAAGCCGGGCAATAATCCGCTCTTCGAGGCGATGGTTGAAGCCGGGGTGCAGGCGGGCTATCCGCGTACCGACGATCTCAACGGCTACCAGCAGGAAGGCTTTGGCCCGATGGACCGCACCGTGACGCCGCAGGGCCGTCGCGCCAGTACCGCCCGCGGCTATCTCGACCAGGCGCGAGGGCGCCCGAACCTGACCATCCGCACCCATGCGCTGACCGATCACATTATTTTTGCCGGCAAGCGCGCGGTGGGCGTCGAGTGGCTGGAGGGAGAAAGCACGATCCCGTCAAAAGCGACGGCCAACAAAGAGGTGCTGCTGTGCGCCGGGGCGATTGCCTCGCCGCAGATCCTGCAGCGCTCCGGCGTGGGTAACCCGGAGCTGCTCAGGCAGTTCGATATCCCGGTGGTGCACGATCTCCCCGGCGTGGGTGAGAACCTGCAGGACCATCTGGAGATGTATCTGCAATATGAATGCAAAGAGCCGGTGTCGCTCTACCCGGCGCTACAGTGGTGGAACCAGCCGAAGATCGGCGCCGAGTGGCTGTTCGGCGGCACCGGCATCGGCGCCAGCAACCAGTTCGAAGCGGGCGGTTTTATCCGCAGCCGCGCAGAATTCGCCTGGCCGAACATTCAGTACCACTTCCTGCCGGTGGCGATTAACTACAATGGCTCCAACGCGGTGAAAGAGCACGGCTTCCAGTGCCACGTCGGTTCAATGCGTTCGCCCAGCCGCGGCCACGTGCGCCTGAAGTCGCGCGACCCGCACGCCCATCCGGCGATCCTGTTTAACTATATGTCCCATGAGCAGGACTGGCAGGAGTTCCGCGACGCCATCCGCATTACCCGCGAAATCATGAACCAGCCGGCGCTGGATAAGTATCGCGGCCGCGAAATCAGTCCGGGAATAGAATGCCAGAGCGATGCCGAGCTGGATGAGTTTGTGCGCAACCACGCCGAGACCGCGTTCCACCCGTGCGGGACCTGTAAGATGGGTTACGACGAGATGGCGGTGGTCGATGGCGAGGGCCGCGTCCACGGTCTGGAAGGCGTGCGGGTGGTCGATGCCTCGATTATGCCGCAGATCATCACCGGCAACCTCAACGCCACCACCATTATGATCGGCGAGAAGATGGCTGACGCCATTCGCGGCCGCCAGCCGCTGCCGCGCAGCACCGCGGCGTATTATGTCGCTGGCGAAGCGCCGGTTCGCCGTTAACGGGTCAATGCCGGGCGGCGGCTACGCCTTGCCCGGCCTACCCTGAGGCAATGTAACGTAGCCCCGGTAAGCGCAGCGCGACCGGGGTGCCGTTCCCGGGTTTGACCACATAGGGTGATGTTAGCGAAATGACTCAAGGCGTTTGATCTGCTGCCCGTCGGCAGTAAAGTTCTCCGCCGCCAGCCACGCCCGCAGCGCCGCATCGCGCGCAGGCCACTCGCCGTCGATGATGGACAGCATATCGCTGTCGCGCGTCCGCCCTTTACGCACCAGCCTCTGCCGCAGACGTCCTTCCCAGCTAAAGCCCAGCCGCTCGGCGGCCCGGCGCGAGGCAACATTCATCGAATCGCATTTCCACTCCAGCCGACGGTAGCCATGGTCAAAGCCGTTCTTCAGTAACAGCCAGACCGCTTCGGTACCCAGCGGGGTGTTTTTCATCCGTCGCGACCAGGTGACATGGCCGATCTCAACCGTGCCCATTTCCCGCTCGATCGCCAGATAGCTGACGATGCCCACCGCCTGCTCGCTACGCAGGTCAACCACCGCATACGGCACCAGAGCATCATCATTCACCTTGCCCGCGATCCAGTGGGCGGTCGCCGCCACGCTCTCCGGCCGCGTAGACGCCAGCCACGTCCAGTCGCTGTTGTCGCCGAGCGCATAGGCGGCAAACAGATCCGCCGCATGACGGTCAACGTCCAGCGGCTCCAGTCGACAAAAACGGCCATTTAACGCCGTCCGCCGCAGGACTTGCGCCCCCTGCCAGCCAGGAACAAGGTCGTTCACCTGCTGGCCAAACTCATTGATTTCCGGCACACCCACCTCCTTGCAATAGACGATTTGTTATAGCAAGAAGCCAGAAGCGGAGAAAGACGCTTCTGCGCGGCCGGCAATAACCTGTCGTTCTTGAATATGCGTTTTTAGCATAAGGATATCCTTATTTTGACTTTACGCCTTTTGGCAAGCGGCCTAACGTAGCGAGGCATAAAAAATTAAAACAACCATTTTTCAGGGATTGCACATGACCAAAAAACTGTTGCCTTTACTGGTACTGACGGCGCTCACCGCCGCCGCGCATGCCGCTACACCGCCCAACACGCTGGTGGTCGCCCAGGGTCTCGACGATATCGTCAGCCTCGACCCGGCGGAAGCGAACGAACTCTCCAGCATTCAGACGGTCCCCAGCCTCTATCAGCGTCTGGTGCAGCCGGACCGCAACAACCCTGAAAAAATCGTACCGATCCTCGCCGAAAGCTGGCAGGCCGATCCGGCGGCGAAAACCCTGACCATCAAACTGAAGCCGGATGCTAAATTCGCCTCCGGTAATCCGCTGCGCCCGGAAGATGTGATTTTCTCTTACACCCGTGCGGTGACGCTGAATAAATCGCCGGCGTTTATTCTCAACGTGCTCGGCTGGCAGCCGGACAACATCGCCAGCCAGCTGAAAAAGATTGATGACCATACCCTGACGCTGCACTGGACCGCCGACGTCAGCCCGGCGGTGGCGCTGAATATTCTCTCCACCCCTATCGCCTCCATCGTTGATGAAAAACAGGTGGCGCCGAACGCGAAAAATAATGACTTCGGCAACGACTGGCTGAAGATGCACTCGGCGGGCAGCGGGGCCTATAAAATGCGCGTCTACCAGCCGCATCAGGCCATCGTGCTGGAAGCCAACGCCAGCTCCCCCACCGGCGCGCCGAAGATCAAGAGCATCATTATTAAAAACGTCCCCGACCCGGCTTCCCGCCGCCTGCTGATCCAGCAGGGGGATGCCGACGTGGCGCGCGATCTCGGCGCTGACCAGATTGCCGCCCTGCAGGATAAACCCGGCGTGAAGGTGCTGAGCATCCCGTCCGCCGAGCAGAACTATCTGGTGTTTAATACCGCCAACAGCGCCAACCCGCTGCTGAATAATCCGGCCTTCTGGGAGGCGGCGCGCTGGCTGGTCGATTATGAGGGCATCACCAAAAACCTGCTGAAAGGCCAGTACTTTATTCACCAAAGCTTCCTGCCGGCCGGCCTGCCGGGGGCGCTGGAGACCAATCCGTTCACCTTCGACCCGCAAAAAGCTAAGGCTATCCTCGATAAAGCGGGCATTAAGGATGCCCACTTCACCCTCGACGTGGAGAACAAACCGCCGTTTATCACCATCGCCCAGTCGCTGCAGGCCAGCTTTGCCCAGGGCGGGGTGAAAGTGGATCTGCTGCCGGCCGCCGGCAGCCAGGTTTATGCCCGGGTACGCGCGAAGCAGCATCAGGCGGCGATCCGCCTGTGGATCCCGGACTACTTTGATGCGCATTCCAACGCCAGCGCCTTTGCCTGGAACGATGGTAAATCCAGCACCGTGGCCGGGCTCAACGGCTGGCAGATCCCTGAGCTGAATAAAGCCACCCTCGCCGCGGTGGCGGAGCCGGACCCGGCGAAACGCCTCGATCTGTACAAAACGATGCAGGAATCCCTGCTGCAGCATTCGCCATACGTCTTTATTGACCAGGGGAAAACCCAGATCGTGGTACGCGATAACGTGAAGGGCTATCAGCAGGGGCTGAACGCCGATATGGTCTGGTACGATAACGTGACCAAGTAAGCGGGTTATGTCACCGGGCACGGCGGCCTCGCCTGCCCGGATGACCGTTTCGCCACCCGGGCCCGGCGGGCGTCGCGCCGTCGGGAATCATGCTGATATACCAGGAATTTCCATTTTCCATGCCATCGTTTTCCACTCACCTTACCCGCCTGCTGCAGGGGCTGTTGACGCTGCTGCTCACGCTGTTCGGGCTGTTGCTGGTCACCTTCTCGCTCTCCGCGCTGTCGCCCGTCGACCGCGTACTGCAGATCGTCGGCGACCATGCCAGCCAGTCGACCTATGACCAGGTTCGCCATCAGCTGGGTCTCGACCAGCCGCTGCCGGTGCAGTTCTGGCACTACCTAATCAACCTGGCTCATGGCGATCTCGGTATCGCCAGCGCCACCGGCCAGCCGGTGCTCCACGATCTGCTGGCCGTCTTCCCGGCCACCCTTGAGCTGGCGACCCTGGCGCTGATCGTCGGCGCGGTACTGGGCATCGTCGCCGGGGTGCTGTGCGCGCGTTACGTCGGTTCACCGTGGGATCTGGCGGTGCGCACCTTTACCCTGTTGGGCAACTCGGTGCCGATATTCTGGCTCGGCCTGCTGATGCTGGCCCTGTTCTACGCCCGGCTACAGTGGGCGCCGGGCCCGGGTCGCCTCGACGATATTTATCAGTACACCGTCGAGCCGCGCAGCGGTTTTGCGCTGATCGACACCTGGCTCTCCGGCGATACCGCGGCGTTTAAAAATGCGATCGGCCATCTGGCGCTGCCGGTGCTGGTGCTGGGCTATTACTCGCTGGCGAGCATCACCCGCCTGACCCGCTCCGCCTGCCTGAGCGAGATGAACAAAGAGTACATTCTGCTGGCGCGGGCCAAAGGGGCCGGAGAGATGACGATTCTGCTGCGCCACGTCCTGCCCAATATCCGCGGCACTCTGCTGACGGTGACCGCTCTAGCCTGGACCTCCATGCTCGAAGGGGCGGTGCTCACCGAAACCGTCTTCTCGTGGCCGGGGATCGGCCGCTACCTCACCACCGCGCTGTTCGCCGGAGATACCACGGCGATCATGGGCGGCACGCTGCTGATTGGCGTGAGTTTTGTGCTGATCAATAACCTGACCGACCTGCTGGTGCGGTTAACCGATCCGAGGGTGCGCTGATGCCGACTTATCTGTTTTTACGCCGTCTGCGCCGCTCACCCGCCGCCTTCAGTGGCCTGACCCTGGTGATCCTGCTGGTGCTGACCGCGCTGTTCGCCCCGTGGCTGGCGCCGCACGATCCCAACTGGCAGGATGCCGCCGCCCGCCTGCAGGGGCCGGGGGCGGGACACTGGCTCGGCACCGACAGCTACGGCCGCGACCTGCTGTCGCGCCTGCTCTACGGCACCCGCCCGGCGCTGGGTCTGGTGGCGCTGGTGACCGCCATTACCCTGCCCGTCGGGCTGCTGGTAGGTATCCTCTCCGGCTACTATGGCGGGTGGCTGGAGCGGATACTGATGCGCTTTACCGACGTGGTGATGTCGATGCCGCGGCTGATCCTCGCTTTCGCTTTCGTGGCGATGCTCGGCCCGGGGCTGGTCAACGGCGCGCTGGCGTTAGCCCTGACCACCTGGCCGGCCTACGCCCGTCAGGCGCGCAGCGAAATTCAGCGCCTGCGCCATAGCGACTACCTCGCCGCGGCGGAGATGCTGGGCATCCGCGGCTGGCGGCTACTGATTGGGCATATTCTGCCGCTGTGTCTGCCGTCGGCGATTGTCCGGCTGGCGCTCGATCTGGCGGGCATTATCCTCGCCGCCGCCGGTCTCGGCTTTCTCGGCCTGGGCGCCCGCCCGCCGATGGCGGAGTGGGGAGCGATGATTGCCGACGGGATGCAGGTGATTTTCGACCAGTGGTGGATCGCTGCCATCCCCGGCGCGGCGATCCTGCTCGCCAGCCTGGCGTTTAACCTGCTGGGCGATGGCCTGCGCGATATTCTGGAGCCGCAACATGACTGACATCCGACTGACCGTCCAGGGACTCGCCGTCGACTACCCCACCGCCCGGGTGGTGGACAACGTCAGCTTCACCCTCGGCAACGAGCGGCTGGCGCTGGTGGGCGAATCCGGCTCCGGCAAATCGATGACCGCCCGGGCGCTGATGGGCCTGGTGCGCAAGCCCGGGGTGGTGAGCGCCGAACGGCTGGAGGTGCTGGGGCGCGATGTGCTAACCCTCAGCGCCCGCGGCTGGCGCGCGCTGCGCGGCAACGATATCGCTATGGTGCTGCAGGATCCGCGCTATGCGCTGAATCCGGTGCAGTCCATTCAGACGCAGCTGGAAGAGGCGTTAACCCTGCATCAGCGTCTCAGCCGCCGTGGGCGCGCCGAGGCGGTTAAAGACGCCATCGCCGCCGTCGGTCTGGATCTGCCGGTCCTCAGCCGCTATCCCGGGGAGCTCTCCGGCGGGATGGGGCAGCGGGTGATGATCGCCCTCGCGCTGCTTAATAACCCGAAGGTGCTGATAGCCGACGAGCCAACTTCGGCCCTCGACGCCCGCCTGCGCAACCAGATCCTCGAGCTGCTGGTGGAGCAGTGCGCGCAGCGGCAGATGGCCATGCTACTGATCAGCCACGATCTGCCGCTGGTGGCCGCGCATTGCGATCGCGTGCTGGTGATGTACCAGGGGAGACAGGTCGATGAGATGCCGGCGTCGGCGCTGCCGAGCGCGACGCACCCTTATACCCGCACCCTGTGGACCTGCCGGCCGAATGCGCACACCTACGGCCAGATGCTGCCGACCCTCGACAGAACCCAGGACTTTACGGAGACGGCCCATGGCGATCGTTAATCTTCAGGATTTGCAGGTAACATTCGGCGCGAAGACGGCGGTCTCTGCCGCCAGTTTCTGTGTCGACGCCGGGGAAACCTTCAGTCTGATCGGCGCCTCCGGCTGCGGTAAATCGACGATTTTGCGCGTGCTCGCCGGATTACAGCGCGAATGGCGCGGCAGCGTAGAACTGCTGGGCCAGGGCATCGCGCCGGGCGCCCGCTTTCAGGGCGCGCTGCGGCGCAACGTGCAGATGGTGTTTCAGGATCCGTACGCCTCGCTGCATCCCAACCATACTCTGTGGCGCACCCTGGCGGAGCCGCTGCAGATCCACGGCATCCGCGACGTTGCCCCGCGGGTGACCACCGCCCTTGAGCAGGTGGGTCTGGCCGCCGACGCCGTCCGCCGCTATCCACACCAGCTCTCCGGCGGGCAACGGCAGCGCGTGGCCATTGCCCGCGCCCTGCTGCTGCGCCCGCAGATCCTGCTGCTGGATGAGCCGACCTCGGCGCTGGATATGTCAGTGCAGGCGGAAATTCTCAATCTGCTTAACCGCCTGAAACAGGAGCACGGCATAACCTATCTGCTGGTGAGCCACGATGCCGACGTCATCGCCCATATGTCCGATCGGGCGGCGTTTATGGCGGAGGGTGTGATCCAGCGCTTTTTCGATCGCGAAGCGCTGGTCAACGGAGAACACCGGATGAGGTGAGGCCAGCGGATGCCCGCTGTTTTGTCGGGTGGCGCTTCGCTTACCCGACCTGGGGTCCGTGCGGCCTGCCGTTAATTTACCCACTTGCGGCGACTGAAACTGCCGGTTTCCCCCCTCTTCCTGTGTATGAAGAGCCGGAGTGAGGCTCGGTTTTCCCCCTCTCCCTGTGGGAGAGGGCCGGGGTGAGGGCAACAGAGCGCACCCTGTCCCCGCTGCCCGGCGCCTTAGCCCGATGCGCCGTTGTTTTGTCGGGTGGCGCTCCGCTTACCCGACCTGGGATTCGTGCGGCCTGCCGTTAATTTATTCACCATTGTTGCTGAAACTGCCGATGCTGGCGGCCTCAACATCGCTGAGACGTTCCCGGCAGGCCGGGGCAGCCCGCA
>NZ_KB976100.1:1236259-1269549 GCF_000398905.1 Klebsiella sp. KTE92 | reverse complement strand
TTGCTGGCCGGAGCCCGGGGGTACAGGGGGCGGCGGCGACTGGCCGCCCCCTGTGCGCTCCCTGCGCCATGAGTGACATAACGCAGACGATTAACCGGGAGCGCAATGTGCGCTGAAGCCACCGATAATATAAACAACCACACTGCAGGGCTTCCCCTCACCCTGGCCCTCTCCCGGAGGGAGAGGGAATCGTCCGGCTGGCGTTTAGGCCCGTGCAAGCACACTGCCAGGTAACGTTATCCGATGCCACTCCCCTACTTCGCCAGGCTGGCAAAGCGAGCAAAGACCGCATCAAAAATCGCCAGCCCTTGCGCCACCTGCTCAGCAGTAATGGTGCACGGCGGCACCACGTGAATGCGGTTCTCCACCACAAAGGCCAACAGCCCGGCCTCGGTTAAGGCCCCTTTGATCGCGGCCATGTCGGCGGCAGTCAGCGGCGTTTTTTGTTCACGGCTGCTCACCAGCTCCAGCGCCTGGAACAGGCCGCGACCACGCACCTCGCCGATAATGGCGTGCTTCTCCGCCAGCGCCTCGAGACCGGGGCGCAGCACCTCGTTGCCGATATAGGCCGCGTTCTCAACCACCTTCTCCTCTTTCATCGCGTCGATGGTGGCGACAATCGCCGCCATCGCCAGCGGATGGCCGGAGTAGGTCAGCCCGCCGGCAAAAAAGTGGTCGTCAAAATAGCGGGCAATCGGCTCGCTAATCAGCACCCCGCCCGCCGGCACGTAGCCCGCGTTAACCCCTTTGGCAAAGGTCACCAGATCCGGCACCACGCCATCCTGCTCGAAGGCGAACCAGCTGCCGGTACGGCCAAAGCCGGCCATCACCTCATCGAGGATCAGCACGATGCCAAACTCGTCGGCCAGGGCGCGCACACCCTGCATATAGCCTGCCGGCGGCACGAGGATCCCGGCGGTGCCGGGGATGGACTCCAGCAGGATCGCCGCGATGGCCGTCGGCCCCTCGCATTCAATGATCCGCCGCAGATGCGCCAGCGCGCGCTGGCACTCCTCTTCCTCGGTCGCGGCGTTGAACTCGCTGCGGTAAAGGTAGGGGTTGAAGAAGTGCACATGGCCGCGGGAGAACTCATTCGGCACCCGGCGCCAGTCGCCGGTGGCGGCGATCGCGCTGCCGGTGTTGCCATGATAGGAACGATAGGCCGACAGCACCTTGTCGCGCCCGGTATAGAGCCGCGCCATGCGAATCGCGTTCTCATTGGCATCTGCCCCAGCGTTGGTGAAGAACACCTTGCTGAAGCCCGCCGGCGCCAGGTCGACGATGCGCTTCGCCGCTTCGCCGCGGGCAAGGTTGGCGGTGGCGGGCGCGATGGTGACCAGGGTCTCCAGCTGCGCCTTCATGGCCGCCAGTACCCGGGGGTGCTGATAGCCAATGTTGACGTTCACCAGTTGGCTGCTGAAATCGAGCCAGGTATTCCCCTCGTAATCCCATAGCTCGCAGCCTTGCGCCCCGGCAATCACCAGCGGATGGAGATTGCCCTGCATCGACCATGAATGAAACACATAAGCGCGATCCAGCTGCCGAACTTCATCATTGCTTACCGCGACCTCGTTCTGTAGTGCCAGCTTCATACCCTGCCCTCTCTCATGTCGTTGTGGTTGGCTTCATCATTGGCCGCGGCAACGCAAAACGGATAGAGCCAGTACGCGAAAAACGATGTGACACGGTGTCACATCCGCGTCCGCCGTCTGGCCCTGTGCCTTGCCGTCCGGCGTTTTTATAGTGGAGGGACAACCGCACAGGAGAATGACATGGCAACGAGCAACGTAGTGTTTATCACCGGGGCGACCTCGGGTTTTGGCGAAGCGGCAGCGCAGGTGTTTGCCGACGCGGGCTGGTCGCTGGTGCTGAGCGGGCGCCGCTATCCGCGACTGAAGGCCTTGCAGGACAGACTCGCCGCCCAGGTGCCGGTGCATATTATTGAGCTTGACGTTCGTGACAGCGAGGCGGTGGCTGCCGCCGTGGCGTCGCTCCCCGCCCCCTTCGCCGATGTCACCACCCTGATCAACAACGCCGGGCTGGCGCTGTCGCCGCTGCCGGCGCAGGAGGTGGCGCTGGAGGACTGGAAAACGATGATCGACACCAACGTCACCGGTCTGGTGACGATGACCCACGCCCTGCTGCCGACGCTGATACGCCATGGCGCCGGGGCGAGTATTATCAATATCGGCTCGATCGCCGGGCAGTGGCCCTATCCCGGCAGCCATGTGTATGGCGCCAGCAAGGCGTTTGTGAAGCAGTTCAGCTATAACCTGCGCTGCGATCTGCTTGGCACCGGCGTGCGGGTCACCGATCTGGCGCCGGGGATTGCCGAGACCGAATTTACCCTGGTGCGTACCAAAGGCGACCAGGCGGCATCGGATAAGCTCTATCGCGGCACCACGCCGCTGAGCGCGCGCGATATCGCCGAGCAGATGTTTTATATCGCCACGTTGCCGGCGCATATGAACATTAACCGGGTGGAGGTGATGCCGGTGCGCCAGGCGTGGCAGCCGTTCGCCATCGATCGGGATTAAGCGAAACCCGACGCATCCCCTGCCGGCGCTGCCGGCAAGGGATGCAAGCCGGACTAACGGCTGCTTTGCAGAAACTGCCTGACGCGTTCAGAGTCAGGCTGAGTGAAGAACTTCTCCGGCGGCGCCTTCTCAATCAGCAGCCCCTTCTCCAGAAACACCACCTCGTTGGATACCTGGCGGGCAAAATCCATTTCGTGCGTCACCACTACCATGGTGTAACCCTCGGCGGCGAGGGCTTTCATTACCCCCAACACCTCATTAACCAGCTCCGGATCCAGCGCCGACGTCGGTTCATCGAAGAGAATAACTTCGGGCGACATCGCCAGCGAACGGGCGATCGCCACCCGCTGCTTCTGCCCGCCGGAGAGGGTGATCGGGTAAACATCGGCTTTGTGCGCCATGCCCACTTTCTCCAGTTGCTGCATGGCAATGGCCTTCGCCTCGTCTCGTTTCATGCCCTTAACGTGCAGCAGCGCCTCGCTGACGTTTTGCTGAACGGTCAGATGCGGCCACAGGTTAAAACTCTGAAAGACCATCCCCACCCGCTCGCGAATTTTGGCCAGCTGGCGGTGCGACATCGCCCGGCCGCGCTGTTCATCAATCCCCAGTCGCTGACCGCCGATATGAATTTCACCGCGGTCCGGCTGTTCCAGCCAGTTCATACAGCGCAGCAGTGTGGATTTTCCCGACCCGGACGAGCCGAGAATACTCACCACGGTCCCCTTCTCCACCGTCAGGTTAATATCCCGCAGGACTTCCACATTATCGAACTGTTTGGAGACGTTTTTGACGCTTACGGCAATAGACTCAGGCATGGCTCATTCCTCTTTTGGCTCCCCAGGCGGTCAGGCGCTTAATCAGCAGCTCCAGCAGAATGCTGATCGCCCAGTAAAGCCCAATGGCGACGATAAAGGCGTTAAACGGAATAAAATAGGTCGCCTGGACGCTGTTGGCGGCGGCGGTGATCTCCTGAACGGTAATAATGCTCAGGAAAGCGGTGTCCTTCAGGCAAATAATCAGCTGATTGCCGATCAGCGGTAAGGCGGAAGAGATGATATTGGGTAAAATAATCCGCCGAAAAATGGCATAGCGCGAAAAGCCCTGAGCAATCGCCGCTTCAATATATCCGCCGGAAAATACCCGCCGCTGGCTGCGCAATATTTCAAAAAAATAGGCGCCATGATAAATAATCAGGGCCAGTAAACCGGCGGTCCACGGCTCCATGCTAATACCGAGCTGCGGCAGCCCGTAATACAGAAGATAAGCGAGGATCAAAAAAGGGATCGCACGCATCAGGCTGACGAAACCAATAATAATCCGGTTAATCACTTTCTTTTGATATTCGCTAAAATAACACAGCGCAATACCGATAATCAGCGCCGCCAGGGCGGCGGTAATAAACAGTTCGAGGGTCGCGAATAACCCGGCAATAAAGCTATCGCGAACCGACCAGATAACGCCCCACTGATTCATAATGCCTCCCGTTCCTAGCGCGCCAGACGCCTGGCTTTACGTTCCGCGATACCCTGCAGCTTCAACAAACAGCCGATGATCACCACATACAGCAGGCCGGCGGCGAGGATCGGCGACAGCGGCTCGTAGGTGACCGAGGAGATACGGTTGGTGACCCGGGTGAGATCCACCACGCCAATCACGGCGATGGCCGGGCTACCTTTGATCAAAAAGGACATCTCATTGACCAGCGCCGGCAGGCTCTCGATCCACATCTGCGGCAGCATGATGTAGCGGAAGTAGGTCCAGCGGCGCATTCCCACCGACTCCGCCGCCTCCCGCTGTTCGCGCGGAAAGGTGCGGAAGGCGTTGCGCCAGATCTCAGCGTTAAACGCCGAGGTGTTAAGCGTCAGCGCCACGATGGCGGCCACGTTCTTGTCGAGGTTAATGCCCATCGTCGGCAGGGAAAGGAACAGAAACAGCACCAGCGTCACCAGCGGCGTTGCGCGGGCCAGACTGATATAGACCACCAGCAGCTGGTCGATCACCGGCAGGCGCAGCATCCGTACCAGGGCGATCAGCAGGCCCGCCACCACCCCGAAGGCGATAGCGATGGCCGAAATCCAGAGGGTCGTCCATGCGCCTTCGATTAATAACTGCCAGGAAATTGCATCCATGAGGCCCTCCTTCTCAGCAACAGGCGGCGGTCGCCCGCCGCGGAATATTACAGTCCGGCGAGTTTGTGAAACTGTTCCGGGCTGGTGATCGCCTCGGTCGGCAGGTTGTCATAGGTTTCGCCAAACCATTTTTTCTGCAGCTCGGCGAGCTTGCCGGTCTCCTTCATGTGGTTCATAAACTTGGTCATATAGGCCAGCAGCTGCGGCGAGTTTTTCGGGATCGGCCACGCCATATACCCCGGTCCGGAGACAGCCAGCCCTTTGGCGAAGACCTTCGGTTTGGCTTTCGCCAGGTCGTTTACCGAGATCACCACGTTAATCACGTAATCCAGTCGCTTATTCGCCAGGTCGGCGTAAGCTTCCGGATAGGAGGGATACTCCACCACCGGTCCCAGCTTGCCGCCGGTCTTCTCCAGCATCGCCTTCAGCTCCGGCAAACGCGCCAGCAGCGCGCTCCCGGCCTGTAACCCCACTTTTTTGCCGCTGAGATCGGCAATCGTATTTAACGAAGTATCGCCAGCGCGTTTGACGAAATAGTGCTGCGCGGAGGCCCACGGTGGGGTGAAATCAAAAACCTTCAGCCGCTCATCGGTAATAACCGCCCCGGTTAAGGCCATATCGTATTGCCCGGTGGAGACGGCCGCTAATAATCCGGTCCACGGTAATATGCTCTGGTCGACATGGAATTTGGCGTACTTACGTAATTCCTCAAGCATATCTTTGTTAAAGCCATCGGCCTGGCCATTATTCATAAAGTTAAACGGCGCATAATCATCTTCCGTCGCCACTTTCAAGGTGCCGGATTTTTCTATTTCCGGAAGATCGGCCGCGACGGCGTGATAAGAAAAAGCGACCGTTAATACAGCGCTCAGACACATTGATGCCAATGATTTTTTCATTATTTCACCCCTGATGGATTGGCCAGACGGGTTCATTCCAGAACGCGAAAAGGTTTCTGCAAAATAGTGGCCGGGGACGTTCCGGTCCACGGCGGCTGAATACGTTTTTAATGTGGGAGCGTTTTTCAATTCCGTATAGAGCCAGATGGGCCGCATCGCTGTGTCAGATGGCGGCAGGGTGGTATGGAATTTGCTGAGTGTAACGGGTGGTCGCAATGCGTTATTGCCAGAGGAGCCCCGTATGATCCGTCACCTGTTACACGTTGATTTTCAGCCTGGCCGCGGTTTGCAGGAACAGGTGCGAGAGACGCTGGTGAATGCCATTCTCAGCGGGATCTTCGCCGCCGACACCCCGCTGCCCTCCTGTCGCCAGTTGGCCAGCCAGCTTCGCGTCTCGCGCAACACCACCGCGCTGGTGTTTGAAAGTCTGGTCAACGAGGGCTACCTGATTAGCCGCCCACGAAGCGGTTACTACCTGCATCCCGACTATCATGAAGCTTCGCCTGCCGCCGTCGAGAGTGCACCGCAGCGCGAAGCCGCTGCACCACGCTGGGGCGACCGGCTGCAGATGACCCCCAGCCAGCAGGAGTCGATCCTCAAACCGGCGGGCTGGATGCACTACCGCTACCCGTTTATCTACGGCCAGCCCGATACCCGGCAGTTCCCGCTGGCCACCTGGCGCTCGGCGGCGAACTGGCTGCACGGCGGGGTGCGCGACCCGGCGTGGGTCATCGACCATATTGACCAGGATGTGCCGATGCTGATCGAGCAGATCCGCACCCGGGTGCTGCCCAAGCGCGGCATTGTCGCCGCGCCGGATGAAATTCTCATCACCCTTGGCTCGCAAAATGCGCTCTACCTGCTGACCCGACTGCTGCTCTCTTCCACCACCCGCATTGGCGTCGAAAACCCCTGCTTTCGCGAAGCCATCAACACCTTTCTGCTCGCCGACGCCGAGGTGGTGCCGCACCCGGTGGATGAAGAGGGGATCGTGCTTAATGAGCGTCCCTGCGATTACTACTATGTCACCCCCGGCCATCAGGTGCCCACCGGGGTGACCATGAGCAGTGCGCGGCGTCGCCAGCTGCTGGAGCATGCCGCCCGCCATGACGCGGTCATTATTGAAGATGATTATGACTCGGAGAGTAACTTTACCCTCAACCCGCTGCCGGCGCTGAAGGCCAGCGATCGCAGCGGCCGGGTGGTGTATGTCAGCAGCCTGTCAAAAGCGCTGTCACCGGGACTGCGGTTGGGGTTTATGGTCGCCGACCCGGACCTGATCGACGAGGCGCGCGCCCTGCGCCGGCTGGTCTATCGCCATCCGCCGACCAACATTCAGTACCAGATGGCCCACTTCCTTGCCCAGGGCCATTATGAAACCCATCTGCGGCGCTACCACTACGACTCCGCCCAGCGCTGGGAGCGCCTGCACGCCGCCCTGCAGCGCTATCTGCCGTCGTGTCGCGCGCTGGCGGGGAGCGAACATGCTAACGCCTTCTGGCTGCAGACCCCGGCGCAGATCAACACCCAGCAGCTCACCTGGCGCGCCGCCCACGCCGGCGTGCTGATTGAGCCCGGGGCGCGCCATTTTCTCAGCGCCGCGCCGCCGGATAACTACTTTCGCATGGGATTCCACGCCATTAACCCTGACGCCATCGCCCAGGGGGTGGAGGTCCTGCGCGGCCAGCTGGAGCAGATGGGTTAGCGGTATTGTTCATACTCAACGGCGTCGCGCACGCTGAGCAGCGCCGGGCGCAGACTGTCGAAAGGCACCGATCCGAGCGCAATGCGCAGCGCCTGCGGGATCGTGGCGGAGACGCAGAACGGCTCGGCGGTCGACACCGAAATACGGCGTTCCATCAGCGCATTCGCCAGTCGATCGGCCCGGCTCTCTTCACCCAGAGGCAGCCAGACAAAGTACGAATCGGGATGACTGACGACGGGAAGCCCACAAAGCACCTCGCGGGCCACCTGCTGCCGCTGTCGCGCATCCTGTCGTTTCTGCATTTCAAAGCGGGCCACCGTGCCATCTTCAATCCAGGCGCAGATCAGCGAACTTATCAGCGTCGGCGTATTCCACGTCGTGGCCCGGATGGCGCGCTCAATCTCCGGCCGGTAGCGCGGCGGAGAGATCACCACCCCCACGCGCAGCCCGGTGGCGATATTTTTTGAAAAACCGGTGACATACACCGTTCTTTCCGGCGCATAGCTGATCACCGGCGGCGGCGGACGGCTCACCAGCCGGGCGTAGGCGGCATCTTCAATAATCAGCAGATCGTGCTGGCGCGCAAGATCGGCCAGCGCCTGCCGCTGCCCGGTGTTGAGCACCCAGCCCAGCGGATTGTGCAGCGTCGGCATGGTATACACCGCCCGCACCCGCCGCTGCTGGCACAGCGTATGAAGCGCCTGCAGGTCCGGCCCCTCCGGTCGACAGGGGATCGCCGCCAGCTCCAGATGATACAGCGCCGCCAGAACTTTGAAGCCCGAATAGGTCAGCGCATCCACCGCCACCACATCGCCCGGACGTAACAGCCCCATGACGGTCACCGCCAGCCCGTGCTGTGCGCCGTTGACGATCAGGACATTTTCCGCATCCGGCGTAAAGTGCTGGCAGCTCAAATGGCGGGCGATAATTTCGCGCTCGGCGAGCCGTCCGGCATGAGGCTGATAGCGCAGATGCGAGTCAATATCGCCCGCCATCGCCAGCTGCCTGAGCGCCTCGCGCAGCGCATCGCCCTGCTCCGGCAGCGAAGGGTAGTTGAAATTGAGATCCACGACATCGGCAGCCACCACCTGCTGATCGACCCCATGCCCCGGCGGCAGCGAGAGGTCGCGCACGAAGGTGCCGCGGCCGGTTTCGCCGCTGACCAACCCCATCTCTTCCAGTTCACGGTAGACGCGCGTGGCGGTGGCCAGCGAGATGCGCTCCCCGGCGGCAAGGGTACGGTGCGTCGGCAGACGGCTGCCCGCGGGCAGCTGCCCGCTGCGGATCGCCTGGGCATATCGGTCGACAACGGCTTTATATCGGGCTTTCATCGTGAAATGTATCTATGACAATAATTTGATTGTATTAGATTGGGCACATTACCATCGCCGCAGACGATGCTCAAGCGGGCACAGCACATCTGATAACGCGAGGTTAACGTGGTAGATTCAACACTGGATAAATCGGTGCCCGGTCCCTGGTCCGGATGGCTTCATGGTTTACTGGGGGTGATTATTTTTAGCGGGTCGCTGCCCGCGACGCGGCTGGCGGTGCAGGATATGGATCCGTTCTTATTGACCTTTCTGCGCGCCTCCATCGCCGGGCTGCTTGCCGTCGCGCTGCTGGTCGGCTTTCGCCAGAAACGCCCGCGCCTGGCGCAGCTTGTGCCCTTGATCATCGTCTCATCAGGAGTGGTGATCGGCTTTCCCCTGCTCACGGCGCTGGCCCTGCAGCACATCACCTCGGCGCATTCGATTGTGTTTATTGGCCTGCTGCCGCTGATGACCGCCCTCTTCGGCGTACTGCGCGGCGGCGAACGCCCGCGGCGGGCTTTCTGGATCTTTTCGCTGCTGGGCAGCCTGCTGGTGGTGGGATTCGCCCTGACGCAAAGTGCGGCAGCCTCACTCAGCGGCGATCTGCTGATGCTGGCGGCGGTTATCGCCTGCGGCCTCGGCTATGCGGAAGGGGCAAAGCTGACGCGGGAGCTCGGCGGCTGGCAGGTGATCTGCTGGGCGCTGGTGATAGCCCTGCCGTTGATGCTCCCCGCCTCGCTGATGGTTCAGCCCGCGTCCTGGCATGCCATATCAGCCTCCTCCTGGGCGGCGCTCGGCTATGTGTCGCTCTTCAGCATGCTGATCGGTTTCATCTTCTGGTACAAAGGGCTGGCCGCGGGCGGGATCGCCGCCGTCGGCCAGCTCCAGCTATTGCAGCCGTTCTTCGGGCTTGGCCTGTCGGCGGCGCTGTTGCACGAAACCGTCAGCCCCTTGATGCTGGCGGTTACGCTGGGCGTGGTGCTGTGCGTGGTGGGCTCGCGCAAATTTGGCCGCCAGCGGGTTAGCGCAGGGAGCGGGAGCCGTGATTGACCGCCCCGTCATCCGCCGTCCCGGGTCGCGGCGGTGTAACCGCCTTACCCGGGTGACAGCATGATAAACGGCTGGAGGACGCGCCGCCGGGGAGGACGACCGTCTACACCGGCCGCGCGTACTGAAGCATCACCTGCAGCAGCACGTTGGCCCCGGCGGCGACGTGCTCCGGCGAGGCATACTCAATTTCGTTATGGCTGATCCCGTCCTTGCAGGGGATAAAAATCATCCCGGTGGGCGCCAGGTAGCTCATATACACTGCGTCATGCCCGGCGCCGGAGACGATCGGCCGCGCCGGATAGCCCAGCCGCTGCGCGGCATCGGCAATGGCCTGCTGGCATTCAGCATCGAACGGCGCCGCCGGATAGTGGCTTACCTGCTTCAGGGCCACCTGCAGACCGCTCTCCCGCTCAACCTCCGCGATAAACGCCCGCAGCTGGCGATCCATCTCGTCCACCAGCGCATCGCTGAGATTGCGCATATCAATGGAGAAGGTGACCTCCCCGGGCACCACGTTGCGGCTGTTGGGCCACACCTGCACGCTGCCGACGGTGCCGCGTCCCTCTTCGCTGCGCCCGGCAATGGCCACCACTTCCTGCATAATGCGGGTCGCCACCTGCAGGGCATCCTGACGCAGGCGCATCGGCGTGGGTCCGGCGTGCGAGGCCTGGCCGGTGACCACGCAGTCGTACCAGCGGATCCCCAGCACGCCCTGCACGATACCGATGGTTTTCGCTTCATCTTCGAGAATCGGCCCCTGCTCAATGTGCGCCTCAAAATAGGCGCCGATGGGATGCTCCCCCGGGGTCTGCTCGCCGATATAGCCGATCTGCGCCAGCGCCTCGCCGACGCTGACACCCTCTTTATCCGTGACGGCCCAGGTCTCTTCCAGCGGGAAGACGCCGGCAAAGACCCCGGAGCCCATCATCACCGGTACAAAGCGCGACCCCTCTTCGTTGGTCCAGAACACCACCTCAATCGGCGCGTCGGTATCAATCTGCAGATCGTTGAGCGTGCGCACCACCTCCAGCGCCGCCAGCACGCCGTAGTTGCCGTCAAATTTGCCGCCGGTGGGCTGGGTGTCAATATGGCTGCCGGAGACGATGGGCGGCAGGCCGGGGTTGCGGCCTTCCCGGCGCATAAACACATTGCCGATTTTATCGATGGTGACGCTCATCCCGGCCTCCCGCGCCCAGCCTATTACCTTGTCCCGCCCCTGGCGGTCGAGGTCGGTGAGGGTCAGACGGCGGCAGCCGCCCTTCGGCGTGGCGCCGATCTGCGCGAGATCCATTAACGACGCCCACAGGCGGTCGCCATTGATGCGCCAGCCGGTGGTGTCGGTCGCGGGGGTAAAAAGTACATCACTGCTCATGGTAGTCTCCTGACATCAAGGTCGCCGCCAGCGTAACCGGCGGTGGGAATGCGCTATCAACGCCTGGTCTTCATCCTGTATGGTTTTTTGCCGCCGATCAGACGGCCAGGGCCTGGGCGTTAGCGTCAATCGCCAGCTCGCGCCAGCGGTGGCAACTCACCGCGTGGCGCTCCGCGACGGATTCCGTCGGCGGCAGACTCTGCTCACAGACCGGGCGACGGTGCGGGCAGCGCTCGGCAAAAGCGCAGCCGGGCGGCAAGCGCGCCAGATCCGGCGGCGCGCCGGGAATGCAGTGCAGGGCATCACCTTTCTTAAGCCCCTCTTTCGGCCGACTGCCCAGCAGCACCTGGGTATAAGGATGGCGCGGGTGGCGCAGGATCTCGCTCATCGACGCTTCCTCGACGATCCGCCCGGCGTACATCACCGCCACCCGGTCGGCGATCTCCACCGCGGCGCCGATATCGTGGGTCACAAACACGATCGACAGCCCGCGCTGCTTTTGCTGCTCGCGCAGCAGGATCAGGATCTGGATTTGCACCGTGGCGTCGAGGGCGGTGGTCGGCTCATCCGCCAGCAGCAGCTGCGGGTTGCAGGAGAGCGCAAGGGCGATCATCGCCCGCTGGCGCATCCCGCCGGACATCTCGTGCGGGTAAGCATCCAGCCGCCGCTCGGGGCTGGGAATGCGCACCTGGCGCAGGGCCTCCAGCGCCCTGTCCCGGGCCTCCTGGCGCGATAGCCCTTCGTGGCGGCGCAGCCCTTCAATAATCTGCTGCCCGACGGTGTAGACCGGATCGAAGGCCAGCAGCGGCTCCTGAAAAATCATCGCGCAGCGTCCGCCGCGATAGCGCCGCAGCTGACTGGCGCTCATCGTCAGCACCTCGTCGTCCCCCACCTGCAGGGTGCCGGAGAGCTCACTGCTCCCTGGCGGGTGCAGGCGCATCAGCGCCCGCAGGGTCACGCTCTTGCCGGAACCCGACTCGCCAATCAGCGCCATCACCTCCCCCTTTTGTACGTCAAAGGAGACTCCATTGACCGCGTTGATGGTCTGTCCGTCGCGGCGAAAGACGACCCGCAGGTCGCGCACATGGACAAAGGCGTTATCCGACATGGCTGACCTCCTTAAGGGAGATGCTTTGATGCCAGGGCGAGGCCGGCTGCGCCATCAGGCAGGCGCTCTGGTGCCCCTCCCCGACCGCCTCCAGCCGCGGTTTCACCTCGGCGCAGACCGCCTTCGCATGCGGGCAGCGGGTGTGAAAGCGGCAGCCGCTCGGAGGCGCGATGGGGCTGGGGGGATCGCCGCTCAGCGGCGAGGTCAGGGTGCGGTTTTCCGGGTCCATGGAGGGCATCGAGCTTAACAGCGCCCGGGTATAGGGGTGGGCGGAGGCGGTAAACAGCTGCTCCGCCGGGCCAATCTCCACCACTTCGCCAAGGTACATGACGAGGATCCGATCCGACAGCCAGCGAACCACGTGCAGATCGTGGCTGATGAACACGTAGGTCAGCTCAAGAGTCCGTTTCAGCTCCTGCAGCAGCTGCAGCACCTGGGCTTCCACCGATTTATCCAGCGCCGACACTGCCTCATCGAGGATCACCAGCCGCGGCTTCATCGCCAGCGCGCGGGCGATATTCACCCGCTGCCGCTGGCCGCCGGAGAGCGCATGCGGGTAGCGGTCGGCAAAGCGCGCCGGCTCAAGGCCAACGTGCGCCAGCAGATAGCGGGCATATTCGCTGGCCTCTCTGGCGCTGACGCCATGGACGCGCTGGCCGAAGGCGATGCTCTCCTCCATGGTCAGGCGCGGATTGAGCGAAGCATAGCTATCCTGAAAGACCATCTGCACCTGGCGACGGTAGGCTTTCAGCGGCAGACGCGACGAGCCGACCCCCTGTCCGTCGAAGATCAGTTCGCCGCTGTCCTGGGTGAGCAACTGCATCAGCAGCCGGGCGGTGGTCGATTTGCCGCAGCCCGACTCGCCGACCACCCCCAGGGTTTCGCCTTTCATCACCGTGAAGCTGATATCGTCCACCGCCTGCACCACCTCCCGGCCTTTGCCGCCGCGAAAGTACTTCAGCAGGTGATTGACCTTCAGCAGCGGCTGCGCCGGCCCGCCAAGGTCGATATTGATAAAGGGTTGCATCGCTTACTCCTTAATCGCCATTGCCGCACGCAGGCGGTCCGCGAGGATATTGAACGAAATGGAGGTGATAAAAATCATCAGGCCCGGCAGGGCGGCCACCCACGGCTGGGTATAGATTGCCGTGCGCAGCGTATTGAGCATCAGCCCCCACTCGGGCTCCGGCGGCCGCACGCCGAGGCCGAGAAACGACAGGCCGGAGGCGAGGATCATGCACACCGAAATCAGCCCGGTGGAGAAGACGAAGATCGGCCCGAGCACGTTGCCCAACACCTGGACGCGGATAATGGTCAACGCGCTGGCGCCAGTGGCCCGGGCGGCGTCGATATAGTCCATATGTCGCACCTGGGCGGTCACGCTCTCGGCAATCCGCGCCACCTGCGGGACAAACACGAGGGTCAGCGACAGCAGCGCATTGCCGATGCCCGCCCCCAGCGCTCCCGACAGCGCAATCGCCAGCAGGACGGAGGGAAAGGCATAGAACACATCCACGGTGCGCATAATCACGGTATTGGTTTTGCCGCCCGTATAGCCGGCGATAATCCCGATGGCCCCGCCGATAAAAAAGGCGAACACCACCGGGACAATTCCCATAAACAGCGACAGTCGGGTGCCAAGGATCAGCCGCGACAGCATGTCGCGTCCCAGCTCATCCGAGCCCAGCGGGAAGCCGTCGCTGCCGATGGGTTTCAGGCGCAGGAACATCGACGTTTGATAAGGATCTTTGACGATAAGCCACGGACCGAACAGCGCCAGGGCCAGCAGCAGGAGGATCACCACACCCACCACCACCCCGCCGGGGTCGCGCAGTAGGCGGCGCAATACCCCGCGCCAGTAACCTTGCCGGGAAGCGTGGGCCGCTGCGGCCGGAACCGCTTTCGTCGTTGCCGTATCCACCATGGTCAGCTCCTCTTAATACGCGGGTCGAGGGTGGTCTGCAGAATATCCACCAGCAGGTTGAGCAGCACGAAAAACAGCGCCAGCACCCAGATGGTGCCCTGCAGCAGGGGCAGGTCGCGCTGAAAAATGGCGGTATTGAGCAGCAATCCGGTTCCCGGCCAGGAGAAAACGGTCTCCACAAGGATCGAGCCGCCCATCAGATAGCCCACCTGCAGCCCCATCACCGCCAGCGCGGTGGGCGCGGCATTTTTCATGACGTGGACAAAGATGCGCGACTCGTTGAGCCCGCGAGCGCGCAGGCCAACGATAAACTCCTGGCTGAGGATATCGGCCACCTGCGAGCGCACGGTGCGGGCGATAATCCCGGTGGGGATCACCGACAAGGTGAGGGCTGGCAGCAGCATGAACTGCAGGTGCGCCCAGTCCCATTGCCAGCCCACCTCGCCTATCGGCCCGCCGCCGGTGGCCGGCAGCAGCGCGAACTTAACGCTGCAGAGGATCACCAGCAGCATCCCCAGCCAGTAGTGCGGCACGCTAACGCCAAATACCGACAACACCGAGGCCAGACGGTCAATGACGCTGTTGCGAAAATAGCCGGCGACAAAGCCGAACAGGCTGCCGAGGACGAAGCCGATCGCCGTCGCCAGCAACGCCAGGCGCAGGGAGTACGCCACCGCGGTCATCACTTCGTCTATCACCGGGCGGCCGGTGGCGACCGACATACCAAGGTCGCCATGCAGCGCCCGCCACAGCCAGTGGATAAACTGCAGGGGCAGCGGCTTATCAAAGCCGTAAGCCTGCATTAATGTCTGACGCAGCGCCTCCGAGGCGTCCGGCGGCATCACCGACACTAGCGGGTCGCCCGGGGCGATCTGCACCAGCATGAAACAGATCACCGCCACCCCAAGCATGGTGGGGATAGCCAGCAGAATGCGGTATAGCAGCGTATTGATCATCGGTCGCCCCTTTCACGATTACTCTTTTTTGCTCACCAGGCTGAGGTCGATAAACCAGCTCTGCGGTTGCACCACCCCGGTCACCGCAGGGGAAATCGCACGCGGCCCGACGTCGTGGGCGACAAACAGGAATGGCACCTGATCCACCAGCGCGGCGTGCAGCTCACCGGCCGCTTTGTTCATCTCCGCCGGGGTAAAGGCGTGCTTGACGGCGGCGGCCAGCTTCTCCGTCTCCGGAGTGGAGAAGTAACCCCAGTTGGTCGCCACCGGCGGAAACGCTTTGGCGGTCGAGAAGCGGATCAGGCCAAAGTACGGATCGTTAACCGCGGCGCTGACGTTGATCGCATCGATCCCTTTCGCCGACGGGTCCCGGGCGCCCAGGCGCCAGTTGGTAAACAGGGTGTTCCATTCCACCACTTTGATATCCACATTGAAGAAGCAGCTCTTCAGGCTCTGCTGGATATACTCGTTCATCGGCAAGGGCTGCATCTGCCCGGAGCCGGAGGCCGAGGTGGCCACCGTGACGTGCAACGGTTTGCTGGCGCTGTATCCGGCCTCGGTCATTAGCTGGCGGGCGGTGTCCGGGTCATATTTGATCTGGAAGGTGGGTTTGCCATGCCACGGGCTGTCAGCCTCGTAGACCCCGGTGGCCTCGGTCATGTAGCCGCCGAGGTAGCTCTTCAGCTCGGCACGGTTCAGACACAGGTTGGCCGCTTTGCGCACGCGGATGTCCTGCCACGGCGATCCTTTTTCAAAGGAGAACTGCCAGGGCCACAGGTGCGGCTGGGTATTGGCGTAGAGGTGAAAACCCTGAGACTTGATCTGATCGATGGCGTCCGGCGCCGGAGCTTCAATCCAGTCCACCTGCTTCGACAGCAGCGCCGCGGTACGGGCGTTGGCCTCCGGCAAGGGGATCAGCACCACTTTATCCACCCGGGGAATGCGATCTTTGTTCCAGTAGTCGGGGTTTTTATCGAGGATCAGCTGCTGACGCGGCACCAGCTTCTCCAGTTTGAACGGGCCGCTACCCACCGCGTGGGCGGCGAAGGCGGTCCACGCCTGTTTGCTGCGCGCGGCGCTATCTCCCGCGCTGGCCGGCACCGCGTCATACTGTTTCTGCCACGCCGTCGGCGAGACGATAAACAGGTTGGTGATGTTGTACGGCAGCAGCGCGTCTGGTTCCGAGGTGGTCAGCGCCACAGTGTGGTCGTCAAATTTCTCTGCGCCGGTGAGGGTCGGCATGCGCGACAGGGTGTTGCCGATCTGCCCCGGGGCGTACTGCGGCGCCGCTTTATTCAGCACCTTATCCACGTTCCAGACGATGGCGTCGGCGTTCACCTCCGTCCCGTCATGGAACCTGACGCCCGGACGCAAGGTGAAAATCCAGCGGCTGGTGTTCTGCGGATCGATGTGCCACTCGGTCGCCAGCCCCGGCACCAGACCGCTGGGCTTTTCACCTTGCGACAGATCCCACTCCACCAGCGCGTCGTACAGCGGGATGCCGGTAAAGCGGTTGCCCTCATAGCCTTGATCCGGCTGGCCAAGGGTTAACGGAATATCCGCGGCGGTCATGGCGATCCGCAGCGTGGAGGCGTTGGCAGGTAAGGCGGCGCCCGCCAGGGCCAGTGCGCCGCTCACCGCCACGGCGAGACGACCGGCACGCGAAAATAACGTCTTTTTGTGCATCACATGATCCCTGTTAAATAAAGTGTCACGGATTAACAGGCAAAATGCGTACCAGCTCTTACGCGGACGAAAATAGGCCAAAACCGACCGGTAAAATAAGAAGGGCTTATATTATCACCATGATAATTATGGGAAAATAATTGCACCTTATTCCGCCGCACCGCCAGCGGGAAATATGTTGCAGAATTGCACCAGCCGCTATATGGCAAATTTCAAATAATCACTCTGCGTCACTTTTTATTCATCCCCCGTCCGCCGCCGCCGCGTATTCTCCGTCGGGATCAATCCCTTCTATACTTCAGGGAACACATCGACCGGGAGAGACTATGCCTTTAGCCGATTTTCACCGCTCCGATCCTTTTACCCTCGGTATCGAACTGGAGCTGCAGGTGGTGAACCCGCCGGGTTACGACCTCAGCCAGGATGCCTCGACGCTGATTGCCGACGTCCAGCATCAGCTGACCGTGGGAGAAGCCAAACACGACATCACCGAGAGCATGCTGGAGATCGCCACCGGGGTGTGCCGCGACATCAGCCATGCCCAAACCCAGCTCAGCGCCATCCAGCAGGCGGTTCAGCGCGCGGCGCTGCGCCATCATCTGCAGATCTGCGGCGGCGGTTCGCACCCCTTTCATGCCTGGCAGCGCCAGCAAATCAGCGACAATCCGCGCTATGTCAAAACCGTCGAGCATTTTGGCTATCTGGCGCAGCAGGCCACGGTCTTTGGCCAGCATGTGCACGTCGGCTGCCAGAGCGGCGACGACGCCCTCTATCTGCTGCACGGCCTGTCGCGCTTTGTGCCGCACTTCATCGCCCTTAATGCCGCCTCGCCGTGGTTTGACAGTACCGACAGCCGTTTCGCCTGTTCACGCCTGAACCGCTTCTCCTCCTATCCCGACAACGGTCCGATGCCGTGGGTGGCAGACTGGCAGGGGTTTCGTCGCCTGTTCCGCCAGCTGAGCTACACCAGCATGATCGACAGCATGAAGGATCTGCACTGGGATATTCGCCCCAGCCCGCAGTTTGGGACCGTCGAGGTGCGGGTGATGGACACTCCCCTGACCCTCGCCCAGGCGATCCATATCGCCGGCTTTATACAGACCCTGGCCTGCTGGCTGTTGACGGAGCGCCCTTTTAAGCACCAGCCTGATGATTATCTGCTGTACCCCTTTAACCGCTATCAGGCGTGCCGCTATGGGCTGGACGGGACCCTCACCGACGTGCGCAGCGGAGAGCAGCGCAGCATCCGCCAGGAGATCCTGCAGCTCGCCGACCGGCTGGCTCCCTTCGCCCATCAGTTGAAGGCGACGGCGGCGCTGGAAGCGGTGGTCCGCCAGGCGAAATCGCCGCACAGCGAAGCGCAGCAGATGCGCGACTTTATCGCCAACGGCGGTTCGCTTTCCGGCCTGGTGCAAAAACACTGTGAGATTTGGGCGGCATAAGGCAGCGAGGCGGGTATACTCGGCGCAGACCATAGAAAGGACTGCCCATGTTATTACGTTGCCTGCTCCCCCTGGCGCTGCTGCCCCTGGCCGCCGTCGCCAGCGCCGCCTGTACCCTCACCGACCCGAAGCTGACCCTGCAGAGCTATCGGGTGGATGCGCAGAAAGAGCGCATTGCGATGTACTGGCAGGATCGGCACGGCAAAGCGTGGGGTTCCCTGCGTTCGCTGCTGGCGGGTATCGATGGCGACGGCCGGGTGCAGATGGCGATGAACGGCGGCATTTACGATAAAGCCTACGCGCCGCTGGGGCTGTATATCGAAGACGGTAAACGGCTGACGCCGGTAAACCGTTCCGCCGGCGGCGGGAACTTCTTTATCCGCCCCGGCGGCGTGTTCCTGGTGGCGAACGACCGGGCGAAAATCGTGCCGCTGCCGGCGTACAAACCCTCTCCCGCCATCCGTTATGCGGTGCAGTCCGGCCCGATGCTGATTGAGAATGGCGTCATCAACTGGCGGCTGAAGCCCTCAGCCAGTTCGCGCAAGCTGCGTAACGGGGTGGGTATCGATAAGCAGGGCCGGGTGGTGTTTATGCTCAGCGATCGCGAGACCAACTTCTATGATTTTGCCTGCTATGCGCAGTCAAAGCTTGGGGTGCGGCAGATGCTCTATCTCGACGGCACCCTGTCGAAGATGTACCGCAAAGGCGGCAGCGTGCCGTGGCAGTATCATCCGTTCGTGACCATGATAACGGTGGAGAGGAAGTAGCGGGCGCCCGGCACAAAAGCGGCGCCGTGCCCGCCGTCCTTACCCGTTCACCAGCGAAGGACTACCCTTTTCTGCCAAACGCAACGTGAACGGAAAATTCCCCCTCACCCTAACCCTCTCCCACAGAGAGAGGGGAGCGCCCGGCAGACGCTGTTGCTCCGGTATACACAGCGGGGCCACGGAGAAAGGCACATACAATTTTTAACGGATATATTCTGATCGCTATGGTTTGGCCTCTGAAAACTACGGGCGTGCAGCGGGGCCGATTCCCGCTGAAATCGGCGAACCGGAGGTCGGCAGACAAGGGCTGGCCGCCACGGAGGGCGGCCAGAGGCGATTCGAGACACGACGTCGAGTTGAGCCGACCGCAGGCGGACGACCGGGAGGTGAGCGTAGTGCGCAGCACCGATTTCTCTGCGGGACCGGGGGGATTGTAAAGGGGGAGACGGTTTTCTCCCCCTTTACCCGTTCACCAGCGAAGGACTACCCTTTTCTGCCAAACGCAACGTGAACGGAAAATTCCCCCTCACCCTAACCCTCTCCCACAGGGAGAGAGGACCGCCCGGCAGACGCTGTTGCTCCGGCAGATAAGGCCAAACGCGACGTGAACGGAAAATCCCCCTCACCCTAACCCTCTCCCACAGGGAGAGGGGATCGACAGGCAGACGCTGTGGCGCAACGCTTACCCCCGCCGATGCGCCCACTCACGCATACGCTGAAACAGCACATACAGCGACGGGATAAACAGGATGCCAATCATCGTCGCCACCAGCATCCCGCTGAATACCGTGGTGCCGATGATCCGCCGGCTCTGCGCCCCGGCGCCGGTGGCGAGCATCATCGGCATAATGCCGATAATAAACGACACCGCGGTCATCATCACCGCGCGGAAGCGGCGGGTGGCCCCCTCGCGCGCAGCGTCAACTATCGACAGCCCCTCCTCGCGCCGGCTGCGGGCGAATTCAACAATCAGAATCGCGTTCTTCGCTGCCAGAGCAATCAGCAGCACCAGCCCTATCTGAACATACACATCGTTGGCATAGCCCGCGGTCCACAGCCAGAGCAGCGCTCCGCCGATGGCGAACAGCACCGAGAGCATGACGCTCGCCGGCAGCGTCCAGCTCTCATACTGCGCCACCAGGAACAGCCACGCCATCGCTACCGCCGCCAGCACGATCCACACCGCCTGATTGCCGGTCTGCTGCTCCTGCCAGGAGATCCCGCTCCAGGCATAGTCATATCCCGGCGGCAAATGGGCCTGCAAAATCTGCTCCATGGCCGCCATCGCCGTGCGGCTGCTGACCCCCTCGGCCGCTGAACCGCTCACTGAAACGGACGGGAACTGATTGTACTGCTGAATAAACGGCGCCCCCACCATCGGCGTAATGGTGACCAGATTGCTCAGCCGCACCCGCTCGCCGTCGCGGCTGCGGACGTACAGCTCGCTAATCTGCTCTGCCCGCTCGCGCCACTGCATCTCATTTTGCATCACCACATGATAGACACGATTGTTACGGCTGAAATCGCCGGCGCGCGTGCCGCCGAACGCCGTCTGCAGGCTGCTGAAAATTTGCGCCACCGGCACATCCAGCAGCGCCGCCCGGTCGCGGTCGACCGTCAGGGTCAGCTGCGGCACGTTGCTGCTCCAGGTGGTAAACACCCGGCTCAGTTGAGGATGCTGGTTCGCCAGCTGGAGGATCTGCCGCGTCACCTGCTCCAGCTCCGCCGACGGCTGACCGGCCTGCGCCAGGATGCGCAGATCAAACCCCGAGGCATTGCCCAGGCCCGGCAGGGTCGGCGGCGCGAAGGTCATGATCGTCGCCTCGGGTAGCGACAGCAGCTGGCGCTGAATATCTGCCATCACCGCATCCAGCGGCGGCCGCTGGTGCCAGTCTTTGAGCATCACCGAGATAAATCCGCCATTAGAGGCGCTGGTGCCGTTGAGAATGTTGAAGCCGGACACCTGAATCACATCCTCCACCGCCGGGTTAGCCATCAGCAGCTTGCGCGCCTGGGCCATCACCGCTTCGGTACGCTCCAGCGACGCCGCCTCCGGCAGCTGCACGCTGGCAAACAGGTAACCCTGATCTTCCTGCGGCAGGAAGCCTTTCGGCATCGAGGTGAAGCTGAACGCCACCAGCGCGCCTGCCGCCACCGTCGCCGCCAGCGCCAGCCAGGGACGGCGGTTCATCCAGCCCACCAGCCGGCCATAGCCGTCGCGGGTGCCGTCGAGAAGACGGTTAAACACCCGCCACACCGCCGCTGGCCGGGCGGGACGCGGGCGCAGCAGCAGTGCGCAGAGAGCCGGCGTCAGGGTTAGCGCCACCAGGCTCGACAGGGCCACCGCGGTGGAGAGCGTCACGGCAAACTGCCGGTACAGCTCGCCGACGATCCCCGGGAGCAGCGCCACCGGCACAAATACCGCCAGCAGCACCAGGGTCGTGGCGATCACCGGCCCGGCGATCTGCTGCAGCGCCTGGGCGGTGGCCTGCAGGCGATCCAGCCCTTCCGCCATTTTGGTTTCCACATTCTCCACCACCACAATGGCGTCATCCACCACCATCGTCAGGGCGAGAATGATCGCGAACAGGCTGAGGGTGTTGGCGCTGTAGCCCAGCAGATAGAGCACCGCAAAGGTGCCGATCAGTGACACCGGGATCGCCAGCACTACGATCAGCGTCGCTCGCCAGCTCTGCAGGAACAGCGACACCACCACGACCACTGCCAGCAGGGTCAGCGCCAGCGAGACGCCGATCTCTTTGATCGTCGCCGCCACAAAGCGGGTGGTATCGAACTTCACCTCCCAGGTGAGATCCGCCGGAAAGCGAGTGTGCAGGCGGTTAAGCTCCGCACGCACTGCGCTGGCGACCTGCAGGGCATTGGCGGTGGGCGTCGGGTAGATCCCCAGATAGGCCGACGCTTTACCGTTCAGCTGCGCGCCGGAGCTGTAGCTGCGGGCACCCAGCTCAATGGTCGCCACGTCAGCGAGGCGAACCAGCTGCCCCTGCGCGCCGCGGCGGAGGATAATCTCGCCAAAGCTGGCCGCCTCGTTCAGACGCCCCAGCCCGTTGATGGTCAGCGTCTGCTGCTGGCCGTTGAATACTGGCGGGGTGCCCACCTGCCCCGCCGCGCCCTGCACATTCTGCTCGCGCAGCGCCTGGGCAACGTCATCCGTGGTGATGTTGAGCGCATTCATGCGGTCCGGACGCAGCCAGATGCGCATACTGTAATCCCGGGCGCCAAACATCTGCACCTCGCCGACGCCGGGCAGGCGGGCCAGCGCCTCGCGCACCTGGATGCTGGCGTAGTTACTGACAAACAGCGGTGACAGCGTGCCCAGCGGCGAGTAGAGGCTCACCCCCATCAGCAGGTTGCTGGCGCGCTTGCGGACCTGGACGCCATTCTGCTGCACCTCCGCCGGGAGCTGCGCCAGCGCCTGCGCCACCCGGTTTTGCACGTCGATCGCCGCCAGGTCGGCATCGGTGCCCGCCGCGAAGGTAATGCTCAGGCGGTACGTTCCCTCATCCGAGCTGGTGGACTCCATATACAGCATATGATCGACGCCGTTGAGCTGGGTCTCCAGCGGGGCGGCGATGGCTTCCGCCACATCTGACGCGCTGGCGCCCGGCCAGCTGGCGCTGACGTTCACCACCGGCGGGGTGATCGCCGGGTACTGCTCCACCGGGATCAGCTTCAGCGACACCGCGCCGACAAAGGTCAGCAGCAGCGCGATCACCATGGCAAATCGCGGACGACGGATAAAAAAGGTCAGCATCCCTTCTCCTTACTTAGTTCAGCACCTGTACCGCGGCGCCTTCGCGTAAACGCTGCGCGCCGTCGGTGATCACCTGCTCGCCCGCCTGCAGCCCTTTCTCAACCGCAAACTGCTGCCCCTGCTGCCCCGCGAGGGTCAGACGACGCTGCCCGGCGGTGTGGTCCGGCTTCAGCACCCAGCTGAAAAAGCCCTGCGGATCCTGCTGCACGGCGGCGGCCGGGATCATCACCCGCGACTGCAGTTCCTGCGGACGGAACAGGATCGTTACGCTGCCGCCCGGCAGCAGACGGTGCTGCGGATTGGCGAACTCCGCCCGCACCGCCACGCTGCCGGTGCGGGCGTCAATCCGGTTATCGATGGAGGTCAACACCCCATCGCGCCGTTTGCCATCAACCTCAATCTGCGCCAGCCACGCCTGCTTCAGGGCGTGGATGTCGGCGTGCTGGCCGGTTTTGCTGAAAAACGCGGCTTCGTCGAGGGCGAACGACACCCGCACCGGATCCAGCTGCACAATGTCCACCAGCACGCCGCTGGATGGGTTAATCAGCGTCCCGACGTGAAAGGCGCTGTGCCCCACGCGACCGGTCACCGGCGCCGCAATCCGGGTGTAGCTGAGCACAATCTGCTGGGCCTCGACGCGGGCTTTCGCCTGCTGCACGGCGGCGGCGGCGACGTCGCGCTGCATCCGGGCCGTGTCGACGTCGTTGCGACTGATGGAGTGGTTGTTAATGAGCCGCTCGTAGCGAGTGAGCAGTTGCTGCGACTGACGTAATGAGGCTTCGGCGCTTTTCAGCTCGGCCTGCGCCAGGGCCAGGGCCGCGCGGGGCTGCGCGTCGTCGAGGGTAAACAGCAGGTCGCCCTCGGTAACATACTGGCCATCCTGGAAGTGGCGCTGAACTATCACCCCTTCGGTGCGCGCGCGAATGTCGACGGCGCGGATCGCCTCGACCCGTCCGGGGATGGCGCGTTCTTCAGCATGAGGCGCCAGTTCAACCGTGGCGACGCGGACCGGCACCGCCGGCGCGGCGGTCGCCGTCAGGGCGCCGCCGGCCAGACCGCAGGCCAGCAGAGCAAAGCGGAAGGTTTTAATCATAGGGGGATCCTTGCGAAAGTAACGCGCGCCTGCAGCGAGGCGCGCGAGATCAATCAAGCCGTTTTGCGGAACCGGCGCGTCAGGCGCTTCTCAACTTCCACCACCAGGAACATGGCGACGCCGATGACCAGGGTGATAAACCAGTAGCGCAGCGGCAGCGCTTCCGTACCAAACATGCTCTGCATCAGCGGGACATAGATAATGACCAGCTGCATCAGCAGCAGGACACCGGTCACCAGCCAGATGCCTTTGTTGCGCAGCAGACCCATGCTCAGGGAGAAGCTGTCGCTGCTGCGGCAGTTGATCATGTAGACCCACTGCGCCGTCACCAGCATCTGCAGCAGCACGGTGCGGATAAACTCCGGACTGTGGCCGCGCGGCGCCAGCCAGGCCTCAAGGATAAAGGCGGCAATAGCAATCATAGACCCGACAAAAGCCACTCGCCACACGGCGAAGCCATCCATCACGTGCTGGCCGGTTTTGCGCGGCGGGCGGTTCATCACGTTGCGCTCTGCGGCTTCAAAGGCAAGGCCGAAGGAGAGCGTCGCCGACGTCGCCATGTTCATCCACAGGATCAGCACCGGGGTCAGCGGAATCATGTTCCCCGCCAGCAGGGCGATGATGATCAGCAGCCCCTGCGCCAGGTTGGTCGGCATGATGAAGAGGATGGTCTTCTTCAGGTTGTCATAGACCCGACGGCCCTCTTTTACCGAGCTGGCGATGGTCGCGAAGTTATCATCGGTCAACACCATGTCAGCCGCCTCTTTGGTGACTTCGGTACCTTTGATACCCATGGCGATACCCACGTCGGCCTGGCGCAGCGCCGGCGCGTCGTTGACGCCGTCTCCGGTCATGCCGACCACTTCGCCGTTATCCTGCAGGGCTTTCACCAGGCGCAGCTTATGCTCCGGGCTGGTACGGGCAAAGATGTCGTACTCCACCGCCGCCTTCGCCAGCGCCGCATCGTCCATGTGCTCCAGCTGGTAGCCGGTCATGGCCTGGCTGCTGTTGGTGATCCCCAGCATCTGGCCGATGCTCATCGCCGTCTGCGGGTGGTCGCCAGTGATCATCTTCACGCGGATCCCGGCGGTCTGGCAGGCGTGGATGGCGTCAATGGCTTCCGGACGCGGGGGATCCATCATCCCGGCGATGCCGAGGAAAATCAGCCCCTCCTGCAGGTCCTCATGGTTGAGGGTGGTGGCATCAAGGCTGGCAGGCTTACAGGCCGCCGCCACCATGCGCAGTCCCTGACGGGCGAAGCGCGCCATCTCCTCTTCCCAGTACTGCGCCTCGAACGGCACCGCGCCGTGGCGGCTCATCTGCTCGCGGCACATGGCGAAGATAACGTCCGGCGCACCGGTGATCAGCACCCGGGCCTCGCCATCGATGTGCTGCAGGGTCGACATATATTTGTACTGTGAGTCAAAGGGGATCTTGGCCACCAGACGGGCCTCCACCGCCGGGAGTTGCGCTTTCGCCGCCAGCACCTTCAGCGCCCCTTCGGTCGGCCCGCCGGTGATCCCCCACAGACCGCGCTCATCCTGGGTAAGCTGGCTGTCGTTACACAGGTCGATGGTGCGCAGCCAGGTCTCCAGCACGGTGCCGGGCTGAACCTGCACGGGCTCGTCGCTCCCCTCAAGGAAGATCCGTCCCTGCGGCTCATAGCTGTCGCCTTCCACCCGGTAGCAGCAGTCTGCCGTGATGATCGCTTTGACGGTCATTTCGTTCATCGTCAGAGTGCCGGTTTTATCCGAACAGACCACGGTCATGGCGCCGAGAGTTTCCACGGTCGGCAGCTTACGAATAATCGCCCGCTTGCGCGCCATCGTCTGCACGCCCAGCGACAGAATAATCGAGATGATCGCCGGCAGCCCCTCCGGTACCGCGGCCACCGCCAGGCTAATCAGCGACAGCAGCAGCTCGCCCATCGGGATATCCCGCAGCGCGAGGCTAAAGATAAACAGCGCCACCATCATGGCGAGGATAATGACAAAAATCGCTTTGCCGAGCTTATCCATCTGCACCAGCAGCGGGGTACGGTGCTTCTCAATGCCCGCCATCATCTGGTTGATATGGCCGAGTTCGGTCTCCGCGCCGGTGGCGGTCACCACGCCGATGCCGCCGCCAGCGCTGACGGTGGTGCCGGAGAAGACCATGTTCACCCGGTCGCCCAGCGGCAGGTCGCCCTCCAGCGCGTCGGTGATTTTATCCACCACCGTCGACTCGCCGGTGAGGATCGCCTCTTCCACCCGCAGGTTGTGGGTTTCAATCAGGCGCATATCCGCTGGTACGCGGTCGCCGGCGCGCAGGATAACGATGTCCCCTGGAACCAGGTCGCGCGTCGGGATAGTCTCATGTTTGCCGTTACGCTGGACGCGGGCATCGCTGGAGAGCATGTTGCGGATCCCCTGCAGGGATTTTTCGGCGTTGCTCTCCTGGATATGACCGATCAGGGCGTTAATCACCGTCACGCCGAGGATCACCAGGGTATCGACCCAGTGCCCCATAATGGCGGTCAGCGCCGCAGCCGCCAGCAGCACGTAAATCAGTACGTCGTTAAAGTGGGCGAGAAAGCGCAGCCAGCCCGGTTTACCCTTCTTTTCCGGCAGGGCATTCGGACCAAAGGTATTCAGGCGCTCGGCGGCGTCTGCGGAATTTAACCCAGCGGCCTGGCTTTTTGTCTGCGCCAGCACTGCGTCAACGGTCTGCTGCCAGACCTGCCGTGGCGCGGTGTCGCCCGAGGGCGTCGTAAACTTTGGGTTATTCATCTTGGTCAAATTACATTTTCCTTATAAATTCCGTGAATCGGAAAGCCTGAAATCATTCCTGGCCAATGAAGTAAAACGTGGCTAAAAAGCCGGTAAAAATGTGATCCAATATGCGCCTAAATTTTTCGCAAAATACGAAATGTGTGATAAGTTAATTCACAAGATAAATATTACAGAATATTAATAAACCAAAACTAAACGAGGTTAAATATGTTTGGAATCTACCGAGGACGCCGTCTGGTGCTGTACATCCTGCTGGCCATCATTGTTGCCACGCTGGTGGGATATAGCACTTATAGTTTTGTAAAAGCGCTGGCATAATAATGACGTTAATTTACATCCGGCTGCAATTAACTTAATTACAAATTATTTCAGATTAATTAACATGAGAGCGAATGGCAGGCAATAATATTTAAAATAGCCGTGTTATAGAGAGTAAAAAAACAAAGCATATTGCGTTAAGCATTATTTTACCGGACAATATGTTTTTTAACTGATGATTAACATGACATGAAACATCCGCTGGAAACGCTTCTCTCCGCCGCCGGGATCTTACTGCTGGCCCTGCTCTCCTGTCTGCTGTTGCCCGCGCCTTCGCTGGGCCTGACGCTGGCGCAAAAGCTGGTTGAGACATTCCATATGATGGATCTCAACCAGCTCTATACGGTGTTGTTTTGTCTGTGGTTCTTAGCGCTGGGCACCCTTGAATTTCTGGTGCTGCGCTGGGTGTGGCGTCGCTGGTTCTCCCTCGAACGGTAAACCAGGAGAGCGCGCCTCAGTGGGCGCGGCTGTGGTTTTCTTTGCGGTAGGCGCCCGGCGGCTGGTTGAAGGTCCGGGTGAAGACGCGGGTAAAGGTCTGTTGCGAATCGAAGCCATACTTCAGGCAGATATCGTAGACCCGCTGATCGGTGTCGCGCAGATCGCGGGCGGCCAGCAGCAGCTTCCTTTCACGAATATAGCGCCCAAGGCTCTCTCCCTTGTACTGTAAAAACAGCCGTTGCAGATGCCATTTCGAATACCCGGCATGGCGAGCGATATCATCAATACGCAGCGGTTGATGCAGGTTGTCATCAATCCACTCGACGATAGTGTCAATCACCTGAGCGGAAATCGTCATATGCTCTCTCCTCTGAAACTGCACTGGCGCTTAGCGCCACCAGGCGTTAAATGATTGCGTCTTATCGGCGACCCACAGCGGCTCGCCCTGCATAGGCGTCAGCAGACGCCAGGCCCTTCCTTCGCTGGCAGCCGCCAGCCGTTGATACGGTTCATCCCAGCTGTGTTTCGCCAGAACAAACCGTCCTGCATGACCAGGCAGCACCGCGCGGGCGCGCAGGTCGTCGGCAGCCTGAGCCGTTTCATCCGGCATCATGTGAATATATTTCCAGTCCTGGTCATACTGCCCGTTCTCCATGATCGCCAGATCAACCGGACCAAATTCATCACCAATCGCTTTGAAGTGCGGCCCATAGCCGCTGTCGCCGCTGTAATAAATTTTTTGCTGCGGGGTGACGAACAGAAAACTGGCCCACAGCGTCTGGTTACGCTTCAGTCCACGGCCGGAAAAGTGCCGCGCCGGCAGAACGTGAACGGTGAATTCATCGCTGACCGGGATCGCCTGCTGCCAGTCCGCTTCGGTAATCAGCGCCCCGTCCATCCCCCAGTAGCGCAGATGCGACCCGACGCCCAGCGGCGTAATGACCCGCTTAATTTTCGGCAGCAAGGCGCGGATGGTGGCGTAATCCAGATGGTCGTAGTGATCGTGGGAGATGATCAGCAGATCGATGTCTGGCATCCCTTCCGCCCGCCACGGATAGTCGCCGGGAAAGGCTTTATTGATAAAGGAGAACGGCGCCGCGTAATCGCTGAACACCGGATCGATCAGGATACGTTTTCCTGCCAGCTGCAGGTACCAGGAGGAGTGGCCGAGCCAGACCATCACATCCTGCCCCAGGGGCAGCGTCGCCAGGTCGGTCTTCACCAGCGGCAGCGGCTGAGCGGGACGGGCGTTTTCCCGTTTGGTCATCAGGAAATCCCACCACGCCGCCAGCATATTTTTCTGCCCGGTGAACCCTGGCGTGGGCAATTGGTTATGGAACTGGCCGTCCCGGTAGTGGGGAGACGCTTCCACCTGGCTAAGCTGTGCCCCCTGCGGCGCCTTACCAAAACCGGCATTGAGGACAAACGGCAATGTCGTTGCTGCTGCGAGTAACATGATGGCGACCACGCTAAAAGTGACACGGTTCATATCCTGACCAGACAAAAGCCCCCATCCCGGAGGCTTTGTGATATAACTTGATTATGAGTGAGTACGCACTCATTATTAGGAAAGTGATGAAAGTCGTCAAGACGATTTTCAATTTTTGCGTTCCGCCGTTGCAGCGACCTGGTCAGACGTGCAAAGATCGGCGGTTTGTTTAAACCTGCGTGAGGAAAAAAGTAGTGGCTCGTCCAAAGAGTGAAGATAAAAAGCAAGCGTTACTGGAAGCTGCCACCGCGGCTTTCGCCCAGTCCGGCATCGCCGCCTCGACGTCGGCCATCGCCCGCAGCGCTGGGGTGGCCGAGGGGACGCTGTTTCGCTATTTCGCCACCAAGGATGAGTTGCTCAACGAGCTGTACCTCGCGATTAAGCTGCGCCTGGTGCGCACAATGATCGCCGGGCTGGATCCGCACGAGAAGCGCCCGAAAGAGAACGCGCGCAATATCTGGAACAGCTATATCGACTGGGGCGTGCGCAACCCGATGGAGCACAAGGCGATCCGCCGGATGGCGCTCAGCGAGCGCATCACCGACGAAACCCGTCGCCAGGTAAAAGAGAGCTTCCCGGAGCTCAACGAAATGTGCCAGCTGTCGGTGAAAGAGATTTTTCTCAGCGAGGCGTACCGCGCCTTTGGCGATGCCCTGTTTCTGTCGCTGGCGGAGACCACCATCGAATTCGCCAGCCACGATCCGCAGCGCGCCCGGGAGATTATCGCCCTCGGCTTTGAAGCCATGTGGAACGCCCTGCATGAGGCGGACGCCTAATGACCCCCGAGATGCTGCATCCCTGCGCTCATCGTATCGCCCTGACCTACCCGTTTACCGAGCACTGCTGGCCTTTTGGGCCAGAGTACGACGTGTTTAAGGTCGATGGCCGTATCTTTATGATCACCATGACCATTCGCGGCCGGGCGCTGGTCAACCTGAAGGCTGAGCCGCAGAAGTCGCTGCTCAATCAGGAAATTTATCGCAGTATCGAACCGGGCTACCATATGAACAAGAAACACTGGATCACGGTGGTGCCGGGAGAGGATATCAGCGAGGATCTGCTGGCCGAGCTGATTGACGATTCGTGGCATCAGGTGGTGAACAAGCTGAGTAAAAAGGCCCAGCAGCGCCTGCGTCCGCGCTGATTTTCAGCCAAATGCGATAAGTGTTATCGCATTTTTCACCCTTATCATTTGGCGATCTTCGCTGTACTCTTCCTCTCCTTAACGCACCGGTAAGGTGCTGTAAACTGTGAGGAAGAGTTATGGATATCGTATCGGTCGCTTTAAAGCGCTATTCCACCAAGGCCTTTGACGCCACGAAAAAGCTGACTGCCAGCGAAGCCGAACAGCTGAAAACGCTGCTGCAGTACAGCCCGTCTAGCACCAACTCCCAGCCGTGGCACTTTATCGTCGCCAGCACCGATGAAGGGAAAGCTCGCGTAGCCAAAGCCGCCAGCGGCACCTACGTGTTCAACGAACGCAAAATTCTCGACGCCTCGCACGTGGTGGTGTTCTGCGCGAAAACCGCGATGGACGACGCCTGGCTGCAGCGCGTGGTGGATCAGGAAGAGGCCGATGGCCGTTTCGCCACCCCGGACGCAAAAGCCGCTAACCACAAGGGTCGTACCTTCTTTGCCGATATGCACCGCAAAGAGCTGAAAGATGACGATCAGTGGATGGCGAAGCAGGTGTATCTCAACGTCGGCAATTTCCTGCTGGGCGTAGCGGCGATGGGCCTCGACGCCGTGCCGATCGAAGGGGTTGATTTTGCGATCCTCGATGAGGAGTTTGACCTGAAAGCCCAGGGCTACACCAGCCTGGTGGTGGTCCCGGTTGGCCACCATAGCGTGGAGGATTTCAACGCTACCCTGCCGAAGTCGCGTCTGCCGCAGTCGACGACCATTACCGAGATTTAATCTCTCCGCCAGGCGCCTTTCACCGGGCGCCTCTGGTGCTGCTTGTTATTGCCGGGTGGCGGCTACGCCTGACCCGGCCTACATAACAATGTATATCATATAGTTACCTCTCACCGTAGGCCCGCGCAAGCGCAGCGCCGCCGGGCAGCGGGTGCGGAGCGGCTTTTATGCCGGGCGGCGGCTCACGCCTTGCCCGGCCTGGGGTTCGTGCGACCTGTTGGTGATTTACCCACTTGCGCGACTGAAACTGCCGGTTTCTCCCTCTCCCTGTGGGAGAGGGCCGGGGTGAGGGCAGCAGAGCGCACCCATTCACTGTTCCCCGGAACCGTAGCCCGATGCGCCGTTGTTTTGTCGGGTGGCGCTTCGCTTACCCGACCTGGGGTCCGTGCGGCCTGTCGTTAATTTGAGCCGGTAAGTGAATCGCCACCGAGGGCGTTAGTAAAGTAAAATTTGTGGGTGCTTTATTCCACAGGCTAACGCGTATCGCGTTAAGGTATCCAGACTGGCGCGGGTGATATTGGCTTCCATTCTGGAGACCGTCGGCGCACTCACCCCCATCCTCTGCGCCACCTGGGCTCGGGTCAGCCCCGCCTGCTCGCGCCATTGCGCCAGCATAGTACTTAATCGCTGTTGACGTTCTTGCGCATCGAACGCAGCCTGAACCTCAGGCTGGCTAAGCAGTTCTGTTTTTAACGTATCCCAGTCAATGATCTTTTTACTCATTGCGCATCTCCTCTAATCGCTTCAGCGCCAGGCGAATTTCCGATGACGGGGTTTTTTGCGTTTTCTTGACAAAAACCCGTAGCAGAAAGAGCGTCTTGCCTTGCTGAAAAACATAGATCCCTCGCCCCTGTACCGAACCTAACGCACGAATTTCAAATAGCCCCTGCCCCAGCGGTTTACTGTCAGGTTCTCTCAGCGCGGTGGGATTTTGGCGTAACTTGTCTATTTGCCGGATCATCTTCGCCTGGACAATGGGCGGAAGCGCCTGCAATTCCTTTTTAACGTCCACATGCACAACCAATCTGAACATCAGACTCCCTTCTTCTGGAGGTTAGCATAGAAGACAAATTGCCTTAAAGGCTAATCTTTGAGATACCCGGCAAGCCTATGCTCATTTGCAGCCAATCGCAGAAAAATGTGCTGAAACTGGAATCAGGGACGAAAAAAGGCCGCGACTGAGCGCGGCCTGAGGGGTTAGCGTTCTCAACGCGAGCTTATTTTTTCTCCACCTGCCCTTCGCCGGCGTGCCAGATGCGCTCGGCATAGCGGCCAATCACCGCCAGCGAGACGGCAAGGATCAGGAAAAACAGCACTTTGTGCATCCCGTTCCAGAAAAACTCAAAGAAACGGGTATAGAGATTGATCGCCAGGAAGGTTAGTCCGAAGCCGCGCAGCATTCCGTCATCGGTTTTCAGGCTGATAAAAATGCAGACGCCGGCCGCTACGGCAAACAGCAGCCCCCACGGCAAGAGTCGCGCCTGGCTCACCTGGTACCAGCTGTCTGCGTCGTAATTGCCGAAAATCGACAGGATCCACAGCGCAATAAACAGGTACGTGAGGCCCATCGCCTTGCTGACGGTAAACAGCTGCCGCTGGCGAAGCAGGGATTGCGCGCCGTAGCAGAGCGCCAGCAGCGCGCCGCCGAACAGGACGAAGCGAATCGGGTAGTTCATGCCCAGCCAGTAGGCGCCCCACCCCGAGACGTAGCCGGTTTCCGCGCCGAACCAGTTGCCCAGCGCCAGCAGAAAAAAGAGCCACACCAGCCCGGAGCGGGCAATATAGCCGATGGCGCCGTAAATCACGCATCCGGCCAGAAACAGCGGTGCGATATGGCCGCTGCCGTTATCCAGCCGTTCGCCAAGCTGCCATAGCGACACGGCGGTAAAGACGACGCCCAGAAACAAAATCGCCTCGGTGCTGTAGTGCCACTGCCTCTCCCGCCGCTGGCGGCGAAAACCCCAGCCGTAGCAGGCGACCGCCAGCAGCGCAGGCAGCAGGATCCGCGTCAGCGCCGAGTGGCTGAACAGGCTCAGCAGCCACGCCACCAGCTCGCTGTCGGCAAACAGGCTGCCCAGAGCAATCAGCACGCAGGCCAGCGCGGTCCAGAAGGCGTAGCGGCTCAGGCGCCGCCAGTCGAAGGGGGAGACGCGCAGCGTGTGCGCCAGCCGCTGACTGTCCGACGGGGTTAACTCCCCGCTGGCCTGCCAGGCGTTCAGCGCGCGCTGAATAATGCGCTGCTCTTTTCGGGTTACGTTCATAGGCATTCCTTGAGACTGATGACAAACCTGTTCGCTAATGTGCTCGCCTTTCTGCCGGGCAGCAGCTGTCGCCTTTCCCGGCCTACTTAACCATTTATATATCAGATTGTTACCCCTTACCGTAAGCCCGCGTAAGCGCAACGCCGCCGGACGATGACAGCGGGCCTGGAGCCGCATCTATGCCGGGTGGCGGCGTACGCCTTACCCGGCCTACAAACCCAAATCACCGCGGGTCCTGGGGCTGCTGAAACTGCCGGTGCTGGCGGCCTCAACATCGCTGAGACGTTCCCGGCAGGCCGGGGCAGCCCGCATGGATGCGGGCTGAGGGCCGTGTTTTGCA
>NZ_KB976100.1:872677-1236249 GCF_000398905.1 Klebsiella sp. KTE92 | reverse complement strand
GGACGCTGCCTCGGCCCGACCCGAAGCCTGCAGGGATAAGTCGAAGGCACCACGAAGCGGCGATGTTGCTGGCCGGAGCCCGGGGGTACAGGGGGCGGCGGCGACTGGCCGCCCCCTGTGCGCTCCCTGCGCCATGAGAGATATAACGCAGAAGACTAACCGGGAGCGCAATGTGCGCTGAAGCCACAGATAACATAAAAGCCCGGCCGGGAATACCCGAAGATGGCACATTGCCAGCCATCTGATTCCTTGTGATTAATGTTGGTCCAGCCACGCCAGCGCCTGCTCGCCCGCCTCGTCCATCGGCAGATAGACCAGCAGGCGCGAACCGTTGCGCGGCGCCGAATACCAGTACATCTGCTGCAGACTGAATCGCCCGAGCTGCGGGTGGTTAAAATGTTTAATCTGGTTTTCCACACCGCGCACCTCGTAACGCTGATGCCACAGCGCTTCAAACTCCGACGAGGCGGCGAAAAAGCGCGCCAGCTTGTTTTCCCACGCCGAATCGCCACGGTGCTCGGCCATCGCGGCGCGGAAATAGGAGACGAAGGTCGGCAGCACATCGCGATTTTCGATCCGGCTGCGCCAGGTCTCATGGGTCAGATAGAGATAAATGCAGTTGCGATCTTCTTCCGGGAGGGTGGCGAAATCGATGCCCATCAGGCGGCAGAAGCTGTCGTTCCAGGCCACAATATCAAAGTTCGGTTTCTGAATGCTGGCTGGCTGCGGCATCAGGCTGTCCAGCATCCGGCGGGTGCCGGGGCTGATGCCTTCGCACACCGTCACCTGGGTGGCTTCCGGCGGGGTCAGCCCCGCCAGTACGAACAGGTGCCGGGTCTCCAGCGGACTGCACTGCAGGGCATTCGCGACCCCCACCAGCACCGCCTCCGACGGATTCACCTCCCGCCCCTGCTCCAGCCAGGTGTACCAGGTGACGCCGACGTCGGCGAGCATCGCCACCTCTTCCCGACGCAGGCCCGGCGTGCGCCGGCGGCCCACGCGGGGCAACCCCAGGCGCTGCGGATCGAGGCTTTCGCGGCGGGCGCGCAAAAATGCCCCCAGCTGTTTGCGTCGATCGTCCGGCACGGCGATCGTCAACTCCCGTTGCGGCATCGTGGTCATCACCCCTCCAGCATAGTAGTGCCAGTACCAGTATAGACAGGAACTGGTACCCGTTTAATTTATCGGTAATGCTACGTCGGTCTGCTGAATGACGCAATGGAGAATCCCATGAATACGTCTGCTGTTTCACCCGGCCGCGCCGGTCTGTTGCTGCTGCTGGGCGGCCAGATGCTGCCGCTTATTGATACCTCGATCACCAATGTGGCGCTGGACGCCATCACCCACACCCTGGCGGCCAGCGCCACGCAGCTGGAGCTTATCGTCGCGCTCTACGGCGTCGCCTTTGCCGTCTGCCTGGCGATGGGCAGTAAGCTTGGCGATAACTATGGCCGCCGGCGTCTGTTTATGTGGGGCGTCGCCCTCTTTGGCATCGCTTCCCTGCTGTGCGGGATGGCGAACAGCATCGGCGCCCTGCTGGCGGCCCGCACCCTGCAGGGCGCCGGGGCGGCGCTGATTGTGCCGCAGATCCTCGCCACTCTGCACGTGACCCTCAAAGGCCCCGCCCACGCCCGGGCTATCAGCCTGTATGGCGGCATCGGCGGGATCGCCTTTATTGTCGGACAGATGGGCGGCGGCTGGCTGGTATCGGCGGACATCGCCGGACTGGGCTGGCGCAACGCCTTTTTTATCAATGTGCCGATCTGCCTGCTGGTGTTGGCTCTGAGCCGCCGCTATGTGCCGGAAACCCGTCGCGAGACGCCGTCGCGTATTGACTGGCTGGGCACGCTGTACCTCGCGCTGATCCTCTGCTGCCTGCTGTTCCCGATGGCCCTCGGTCCGGAGCTGCACTGGCCGCTGTGGCTGCAGCTGATGCTGGTGGCGGTCCTGCCGCTCATGTTCGCCATGCGTCAGAGCGCCCTGCGCCAGCAGCAGCGCGGCGACCATCCCCTGCTGCCGCCGCGTCTGCTGCAGTTGACCAGCATCCGCTTCGGCATGGCCATCGCCCTGCTGTTTTTCAGCGCCTGGTCCGGCTTTATGTTCTGCATGGCGCTGACCATGCAGGAGGGGCTGGGGATGGCGCCGTGGCAGTCCGGCAATAGCTTTATCGCCCTCGGCGTGGCCTATTTTATTTCGGCGCTGTATGCCCCGCGGCTTATCGCCCGCCACAGCATGGGGCGGATCCTGTTGACTGGTCTGGCGGTGCAGATCGCCGGGCTACTGCTGCTGTGCGCCACCTTCTCCCGCTTCGGCATCGCCACCACCGCCCTGACGCTGGTCCCCGCCACGGCGCTGATCGGCTACGGTCAGGCGCTGATCGTCAACAGCTTTTACCGGATTGGCATGCGCGATATCAGCGCCAGCGACGCCGGGGCCGGGAGCGCCATCCTCAGCACCCTGCAGCAGGCGACCCTCGGTCTCGGACCGGCTATCCTTGGTTCGCTGTTCCTGGCGCTGGCCCGTCGCGGCGGCGGAAACTATCCGCAGGCGCTGATTGATTTTCTGCTGGTCGAGGTGGCCATGATGCTGTTGCTGGGGGCGATCGCGCTGTGGCTGCGCCATCATCTCAACCGACAGCCGGCGACGGTAGCGTCGTAATACCGGCGGCGGTGATTTGCATAATAGCTATCCAGCGGTCATCATACCCGCTGGATATTCAGGAGACGTTATGCAGGAATTAATATCGCAAATTGCCGCCTTAGGAATCGAAATAACCCCCACCCGCTCGCTGATGATTATCTTCGGCATTATCTTATTCACCGCCGTGGTCGTGCATCTGATATTGCACAAAGTGGTCCTGCGCGCTTTTGAAAAACGGGCGTTGGCCAGCAGCCATCTGTGGCTGCAAATCATCACGCAGAATAAACTCTTTCACCGACTGGCCTTTACCCTGCAGGGGATCATCGTCAACGTGCAGGCGGTGCTGTGGCTGCAAAAAGGCAGCGAGGCCGCGGAAATATTAACCACCGTGGCTCAGCTATGGGTGATGATATATGCCATGCTGTCCTTCTTCTCGCTGCTGGATGTGATCTTAAAGCTGGCGCAGAAATTTCCTGCCGCCTCTCAGCTGCCGCTGAAGGGGATATTCCAGGGGATTAAGCTGGTGACGGCGATTATTATCGGCATCCTGATTATTTCGCTGCTGATAGGCCAGTCACCGGCGATCCTGATTAGCGGGCTCGGCGCGATGGCCGCGGTGCTGATGCTGGTGTTTAAAGATCCGATCCTCGGTCTGGTGGCCGGTATCCAGCTCTCTGCCAACGATATGCTCAAGCTTGGCGACTGGCTGGAGATGCCGAAGTACGGCGCCGACGGCGCGGTGATCGATATCGGCCTCACCACGGTCAAGGTACGCAACTGGGACAACACCATCACCACCATTCCAACCTGGTCGCTGGTCTCCGACTCGTTTAAAAACTGGAGCGGCATGTCGGCCTCCGGCGGCCGCCGCATCAAACGCAGCCTCAACATCGACACCACCAGCATTCATTTTCTTGATGAACAGGAGCAGCAGCGCCTGATCCGGGCGAAGTTGCTTAAGCCCTATATGGATTCGCGCCACGAGGAGATTAGCGCCTGGAACCAGCAGTACGCCGGGGAACAGTCGGTTCTCAATGAGCGGCGAATGACCAATGTCGGCACCTTCCGCGCCTATCTGCAGGAGTATTTACGCCATCATCCACGCATCCGCCAGGATATGACCCTGATGGTGCGCCAGCTGGCGCCGGATGCCAACGGGTTGCCCATCGAGATCTACTGCTTCACCAACACCGTGGTGTGGGCGGAATATGAGGGGATCCAGGCGGATATTTTCGACCATGTCTTCGCCGTGGTGGAGGAGTTTGGCTTACGCATTCATCAAACGCCCACCGGCAACGACATTCGCGCGCTGGCGGGCGCCTTCTCCCGCTGATCCTCAGGCGCTGGCGCGGGCTATCACGCGCCAGTCCATCATCACCCGCTCGACGGCGGCGTCGGGATCGTCGATGCGTTTCATTAACAGATCCACCGCCGTGCGGCCGATCGCCCGGGAGGGCTGTTCGACGGTGGTCAGCTGCGGGGAGACCACTTCCGCCAGCTCGGTGCCGTCGAAGCCGATCACCGCGATATCCTCCGGCACCCGCAGTCCGGCCTGGTCAATCGCCCGCAGCGCCCCGGCAGCAAGTGAGTCCGAAACGGCAAACACCGCGTCGGGCTGCTCGTCTTGCGACAGCAGCTGCTCCATCGCCCGTTTACCGGCCGCCGCGCTAAGATCCTGCGCGTAAGTCACCTGCTGATACACCAGACCGTGCACGTGCAGCACGCTTTTATAGCCGCGCTCGCGCAGACGGGCATAGCGATAGCTCAGGTCGTGATTAATGAGCGCAATGCGGCGGCGGCCGCTATCGGCCAGTCGGGACACCGCCCCCTGAGCCGCCTCGACGTCGTTAATCCCGACGCAGGAGATGCTGCCGGTGTCGGCATACTCCGCGCACTGCACCCAGGGCGCATCGCCAATCATGGTGGTCAGTTCCGGCAGGCTGGAGAGCGCGTTCATGGTAATAATGCCGTCGACCATTTTGCCGGAGAGCAGCTGCAGGCCCGAGGTCGAGCGGGCCAGATCCGACCCGGAGTTACACAGCAGAATGCGGTAGCCATTCTTCTCCGCCTCTTCTTCTATCCCTTTCACCACCTCGGCGCAAAAGGGGTTAGCGATATTGGAGACCATCACCAGGATCATATTGCTGCGAGCGGTTCGCAGCTGACGCGCCAGCAGGTTCGGCTGATAGTTGCTCTCTTTGATCGCCTGCAGCACGCGCTCACGGTTTTTGGCTTTTACCGTATCGCTGTTGTTCAGCACCCGCGACACCGTGGCCACCGAGACGCCGGCCAGACGAGCAATTTTCTGAATAGACATAAACCCTGCACTTCCTGCGATAGAGGTGGATCCTGCAGGCTATCATAAATGACCTCTGGTCAGCCTGCCAGCCTGGCGCGAAAGCGCGGGAACGCACGAGAAAACTATTAAAAATCAGGGCTTCTCTCCCACGCCGTTAACGCGCATCCTTTTGCCGTTCCACCCGGTTCGCGCTCTGGCGACAGCCCCCTGGCGCCCTATTTCTTCATTTATGATTAAGGATGATATCTCCATGAGGCTCTCCACCGCAGTTCTCGCCCTCAGCTGTGCCCTGGCAACGATCACCGGCTGCACCTCGTCAAAATCGTCACCGGAACGCCACGCTTACGCGTTTGTCGCCCACCGCTCCGATTTTGTCGGCGGCAATTTCACCGTCAACCGCCAGGAAAATTACCGTTTAAACCTGCCGACCTTCACGGCAATGTACGCCCGCGGCCAGCAGGATAAAGCCGCTGGCATGAGTGAAAGCGACGCCCGCCACACCGCTGAGGCCATCAAACAACAGGCGGCGCAGGGCACCCGCACCGAGCACGCCTTTACCGGCAACGCCAGCGACAAATGGGATAATGCGATGGAAAATAAAGATGCCGTCCTGTTCGGCAACGAGCTCTCCGGTGCCTATCTCGACGGCTATCTTGGGGTGAAATAATCCTGCGCCCCGCCTGCGCTCAGCGTTCGACGCTGACCCAGCGCTGCTGCTGATGGCTTTTGACGATCGCCTCGATGATGTACATCACATCGGCGCCGTCGTCGAAAGCGGCGAAGCGCCGGGCCCCGGCCTCCGGCATCTTCCCGGCGCGCACCGCCTGATAAAAATGCCCCATCATATTCTTGAAGGCATCCGGCCAGCCCTCAATATGGCCGCCGGGATAATGGGCGCTGGCGGCGGCCTCCGGCCGCAGCAGGCTCGGGTCGTCGCTGAGCAGGCGATCCGGCTGCTCGCGGTGGCCGATCCACAGTCGCTGGGGCACTTCCTGATCCCAGGCCAGAGAACAGAGGCTGCCGTTAATCTCCACCGCCAGACGGTTTTTCCGCCCGGCGCTCACCTGGGAGACCATCAAGCTGCCTTTGCTGCCATCGTCAAAACGCAACAGCACCGAGCCAAAGTCCTCAGTATCGACAGGCCGGGTTTCATATGCCTGCGCCTCGTGAACGGCGCTGAAGGTCGCTTTGCCATTGACTGGCGCTTTACGCGTCGGCCAGACGATAGACAGATCCGCCATCACCTCGACAATCCGCCGACCGGACATAAACTGCACGGTATCGCACCAGTGGGAGCCGATGTCGGCCACCGTCCGCGACGCGCCGCCCTGCGCCGAATCGACCCGCCAGTTGTAGTCGGTCTCCAGCAGCATCCAGTCCTGTAAATAGCTGCCGTGCGCCGCGAAGATCCTGCCAACATCGCCATGGCGGATCATCGCCGCCGCCTGCTGGACCATGGCGAACTGGCGATAGACGAAGCTGACGCCATGCACCACGCCGGCCCGGGCGGCAAGCGCCACCAGCTCCCGCGCCTCCTCCGCCGTCATACACAGCGGCTTTTCCGAGAAGACGTGCAGCCCGGCGGCGAGGATCTGCCGGTTAATCTGGGCATGCAGATGGTTCGGCGTACAGTTATGCACCACCTGCAGCCCCGGATGGGCCAGCAGCGCCTCCACGCTGTCGTAGGCATGGGCAATGTTCAGCGCTCGCGCCTTGCGCTGCGCCGCCTCAAGGCGGCTGTCGCACAGCGCCACGACCTCGACATCTCCCAGCCGCCGCAGCGCCTCCAGATGCGCCGGGCCAATAAACCCTGCCCCGATTATCGCAACCTGAATCATGTTATTCCCTCCCGCCGGCGGCAAAGTCATCGAAGGCCCGTCCGGCAACGGGAATGATATGGCGGCGGATAAACTCGCTGCCCTCGCGCGCGCCGGTCTCGGCGTCCTTCAGGCAGCACTCCCACTCCAGCACCGCCCAGCCGTCAAAATCATATTCGGTCAGCTTACTGAACACCCCTTTGAAGTCGATCTGCCCGTCGCCAGGAGAGCGGAAACGCCCGGCCCGCTGCTGCCAGGGCTGGTATCCGCCATAGACGCCATTGTGCCCGTTGCGACGAAATTCGGCGTCCTTGACGTGAAACGCTTTAATACGCGAGTGATAGATATCGATATAGGTCAGATAATCCATCTGCTGCAGATGCAGGTGGCTCGGGTCATAGAGCATATTGCAGCGCGGATGGTTATCCACCAGCGCGAGAAAACGCTCAAAGGTCACGCCATCGTGCAGATCTTCGCCGGGGTGGATCTCATAGCAGACATCGACGCCCTGTTCGTCGAAGTGGTCCAGCAGCGGCCGCCAGCGCCGGGCCAGCTCGGCAAAGGCCTCATCCAGAAGCGGCTGATTGTGCGGCGGCCACGGATAAAAAAAGGGCCATGCCAGCGCCCCGGAAAAGGTCGCATGGGCCTTCAGCCCAAGGCGGCCGGAGGCCACTGCCGCCTGGCGCACTTTCTCCACCGCCCAGCACTGGCGCGCCTGCGGATCGCCATGTAGCGCGGCTGGGGCAAAGGCGTCAAACGCCGCGTCATACGCCGGATGCACCGCCACCAGTTGCCCTTCAAGATGAGTGGACAGCTCGCTGATGACCAGCCCATGCTCCGCCAGGGTGCCGCTGACCTCGTCGCAGTAGGTCTGGCTCGCCGCCGCCCGCTCGACATCAAAAATCGCCGGGTGGTTGCAGGGGATCTGCAATGCCCGGTATCCCAGGCCGGCGGCCCACTGCGCCACCCCCGCCAGCGTGTTAAACGGCGCCTGCGGGCCAATAAACTGCGCCAGAAAAATGCCCGGTCCCTTAATCGTTTTCATACCCCCTCCTGAAAAATTAGTGCGGCTCTTTCTCGTTGTACTGGAAAGAGAAAAGGAAAATCAGCGCGATAACCGCGGCGGCCACCGCCGGGATCCACCAAAAGGTCACCCAGGCCTGCGGCACGCTCTGGCCGGCCACCAGATGGTTATACAGCGCGCCGGAGATCTGCGAGCCCAGCAGCATGCCGATCCCGTAGGTGAACATCACAATCATGCTCTGCGCCTGGCCTTTGACCTTCTCGCCCGCCACGCGGTCGGTGTAGATAAAGCCGACGACAAAGAAAAAGTCATAGCACACGCCATGCAGCAAAATGCCCAGATAGAGCAGGAAGCGCCCCTCTTCGCTGACCCCGAGGGCAAAAAAGGCGTAGCGGACAAACCACGCCACCATGCCGATGAGCAGCATATATTTCACCCCGAGGCGACGGAACAGCAGCGGGATCACCAGCATAAAGACGATCTCTGACATCTGGCCGAACGACATCGCGGTGCTGACATCCTTGACGCCGGCATCCGCCAGATACGACGCGGTATAGGCGTAATAGGTGCCTAACGGTACGGAAATTAAGGTGGCGCAGAGGGAAAAAATCAGGAAGTGACGGGTTTTCAGCAGCGCGAAGGCGTCCGCACACAGCAGATCGCGAAACTGCACCGGCATGCCTTTGGCCGGCGCCGGGGTGTGGGGCAGCGTCAGGCTGTAAATCGCCAGCGCCACCGAACAGAGCGCCGCAAGCGTGAAGATGCCGGTGGTATCAGAGATACCGGTCACCCCGATGCAGATCCCGGCGATAATCCAGCCGATGGTGCCGAACACGCGGACCACCGGGAAGGTTTTATCGATGTTCGCCAGGCTGTGAAAGGCGATATTGTTGGTCAGCGCCAGAGTCGGCATATAGCACAGCGTATAGCCGAACAGCAGGCCAATCAGCAGGGCGCCGTTCTGCGCCACCAGCGCCTGGGGGACAAACCACAGGATCGCCGCCCCGGCCAGGTGCATCACCGCCATCACCTTCTGCGAGGCGAAAAAGCGGTCCACCAGCATTCCCAGCACAAAGGGGGACAGGATGGAGGCGATCGGCCCGGCGGAGAACGCATCGCCGATCAGCAGTGACATCTCATAGCGGGTCATCACCAGCCCCAGGGTCACCGACCAGCTGCCCCAGATAAAGAACTGCATAAACATCATTAACGACAACCGCGGCACCAGAAAACGGTGGCTCACGCGGACACTTTCCCGACCTTCTGTTGTTGTGACCATGTTGCTCGCCCTCAGAAAAGTAATCGATTACAAAATCGCTCAACACAAAAGTAATCGATTACAAAAAGAAGATCGCCAGACAAATTCCCCACCTGCGAAGAGGATCACAATAAAAAGGCAGGCAGCCCCGCCGGACGGCGGGGCGTCTCGCTTACGCCGGGCGGCGCAGCAGTTTGAAGGCGATAAACAGGAACAGGATCCACACCGGCAGCAGGATTGCCGACAGGCGCATGCCGTCGATAGTGCACATCAGCACCAGAATCAACCCAAGGAAAGCAATGCAGAAGTAGTTGCTGGCGGGCGCCAGCAGCGCTTTGAACTTCGATTCACGCCCTTTGCGGCGCTGGGCGGCACGGAACTTCAGGTGCGCCATACAGATCATGATCCAGTTCAGGAGCAGCGTCGCCACCACCAGGGCCATCAGCAGCCCCAGCGCTTCATGCGGCAGCAGGTAGTTCAGCACCACCACCAGCGAGGTAATGACGCCTGACAGCAGCAGCGAATTCACCGGCACGCCGCGCTTGCTGACACGGGCGAGGAACGTCGGCGCATTGCCCTGCACCGACAGGCCGAACAGCATCCGGCTGTTGGAGTACACACCGCTGTTATAGACCGACAGCGAGGCCACTAGAATGACGAAGTTCAGCGCGGAGGCCACCATGTTGCTGTCGAGATGATGGAAAATCATCACAAACGGGCTGCTGTCGGATTTGATCTCCACCCACGGGTAGAGCGCCAGCAGCACCACCAGCGAACCGATATAGAACAGCAGGATACGATAAACCACCTGGTTCACCGCTTTCGGAATGCTCTTTTCCGGGTTTTGCGCTTCGGCGGCGGTGATGCCGATAAGCTCCAGCCCGCCGAAGGAGAACATAATCACCGCCAGCGACAGAATAAGACCGTGCCAGCCGGTGGCGAGGAAGCCGCCGTGTTTCCACAGGTTGTCGAACCCGGCTTTGCTGCCGCCGTGGCCGCCAAACAGCATCCACAGGCCAAAGGCAATCATACCGATAATCGCCAGCACCTTAATCAGCGCGAACCAGAACTCCGCTTCGCCATACAGACGGACGTTGACGAGATTGACGGCGTTAATAATGAGGAAGAAGGCCGCCGCCCAGATCCAGGTGGGCACGTCGGGGAGCCAGTACTGCATATAGATCCCGGCGGCGGTCAGCTCTGCCATTCCCACCAGCACGAACATCACCCAGTAGTTCCAGCCGGACAGGAAACCAGCGAACGGGCCCCAGTATTTGTAGGCAAAGTGGGCAAAGGAGCCGGATACTGGCTCTTCCACCACCATCTCGCCCAGCTGGCGCATGATCAGAAAAGCGACAATCCCGGCCACGGCGTAGCCCAATAAGACCGCCGGGCCAGCCATTTGAATCGCAGGACCAATGCCAAGAAACAGGCCGGTGCCAATCGCGCCGCCAAGGGCGATAAGTTGAATGTGTCGGTTCTGTAAACCGCGATGAAGCGTCGGGCCGCTCTCTTCTACGGCATCCGACGACGTTGACGCGTCTTTCACGTCGTTCCCCTGTGTGTTTTTGTGAAGGGGCACCTTTTATCACTTAGGGGGGATTGTCGCAAGTTGCGCGGGGCGAGCGTCAGCCGCCCGCCCCGCTTTTTTAGCGTCAGAAGTCGTAGCTCATTGAGACGCGCACGGTACGCGGATCGCCTTCGAACAGATAGGTACCGGTATCGTCAATGCCAGACCAGTACTTCTCGTTGGTCACGTTGGTCACCCCGACGCGCCAGGTCATTTCGTTCTGGTCGGCGTTCAGGCGCATACGATAGCGCAGGCCTAAATCCAGGGTGGTGTAGCTATCCAGCTTCTTGGTATTGGCCGCATCGGCATACTGCGACCCGCTATGATTGACGCGCGCGGTGGCGGTCAGGCCTTCCACCGGCTTGATATCATACTCGGCGCCGAGCACTGCGTAGAAGTTAGCCACCCCGATGGCATCTTTACCGTCGGTTGCGCCTTTAGCGGTTTTAGTCTGTTTGGCATCCAGCCACACCGTACTGGCGTTAAGACGCAGCCCCAGCATCGGCTCGCCGAAGACGTTCATCTCTACGCCGCGGTTACGCTGCTCGCCGTCGAGGCCGTAATTGCCAGCGGTATCGGAAATAGCGTTCGGTTTTTTGATTTCAAACAGCGCCAGCGATCCGCCGATCGTTCCGTAGTCGATCTTGAAGCCCACTTCGTCCTGCTTCGAGTGCGCGATCCCGGTACTCTGCCCGGCATTGGCCGCCGTCGTCGGCGCCACAGAGCCCGGCTGCAGCGCTTCGGTATGGTTAGCATACAGCGACAGCTGCTCCCACGGCTTGTACACCAGGCCAAACGTCGGCATCCAGCGGCTTTGGGTATAACGCGAAGAAGTATCTTCCAGCCCGGTGGCGTTGCTGTAGTTGCGCACAACCACTTTCTGATGACGAGCGGCGGCGGTAAACAGCACTTTATCGTTAAAGAAGCCGAGGGTATCACTCAGCAGCCAGCCCTGCGTACGGCTGCGCGAGGTGACCAGCGGATCGTGGTAGTTGCCGCCAAAATAGGCGTTATCCGGCATCGCCACATCACGGTTGTCATAGATATTGGTGGTCGGATTCTTCGCCGACATCCGCCAGGCGGTAGCATCGGTATGCACCTGCGCCGCATAGCCGAGGTTCACCTTATGCGAAATCGCGCCGGTATTGAAATCGCCGCGTACCCCGCCCATGCCGCTGATCGCGTCAATAATGCGGTTAGTATCCAGGCGGCCCACCGTCGCATCGCCGTTTTTATTCAGAAGCTTCGGCGCGCTGTAGGTGCCAATTTCATGCGAATGCTGGCCGCCGAGGGCGCTGTATACCGTCCAGCTATCGGTCAGGTCATATTCTGCCTTCGCCATGCCGAATTCGCTTTCGATATCGCTATAGCCCCACTTCTGGCTGTAGTTTTTGCTGTTGTCCGGCAGCGCCGGAACGAAATCCACGCCGCTGATATTGACGCCCATCGTACCGCCGTGGAACGTTTTCTTCTGGTAGCCGAAATCGAGCGAGGAGCGGAAACGGTCGCCGCGGTAATCAAGCCCCAGCGAAGCCAGCGTAGTACGACGTTTATCATTATCGATAGCGCCTTCACCCTCGCGATGCACCAGGTTGACCCGGGCGCCGAACTGGTTGTTGTCGCCGAAACGGCGTCCCAGGTCGAGGGTGCCGCCCACCTGAGAATCAGAGGTATAGTCGACGCCAACGCGCGCGGTCGGCAGATCTTCCGCCCGTTTCGGCTCAAGGTTAATCATCCCGCCGACGCCGCTGCTGGCCGCACCGTTAAGCAGGCTGTTAGCTCCTTTGAAAATTTCAACGCGCTCCAGCATCTGGGTGTCCATCACCTGACGCGGCACCACGCCCGCCAGGCCGCCCATGGTCATGTCATCGCCATCGAGCTTAAACCCGCGGATTCGATAGGTCTCGGCGAAGTTGCCGTAGCCCTGTACGGCCTGCACGCCAGCGTCGTTACTGACGACATCGGCGATGGTTTTCGCCTGCTGATCCTGAATCAGCTTCGAGGTATAGCCGATAACGTTAAAAGGAACGTCCATCGCCTTTTGTTCGCCAAGCATCCCCAGACGGCCGCCGTGAGCGATCTGCCCGTCGAGGAATGCCGGAACCACCAGGTCGCCGCCGGATTTAAAATCGCTGGTTTCGTTAGCCTCGACGATGAGGGTCTCTTCGCCAGGTTGCTTCGCGGCGGCAGCGTCCGCGGCCATCGCCGTTTGACTGGCAGCGCCGATGGCTAAGGCCAGCAGCGTTTTACGCAGCGGGAAGGATGAATAGTGCGTGGTGTGCATAATTTGCCCCATGGATGAGGATAAATGAATCAAAGGGCCCGTCGCCGGACCCGTTATTTTTATTGCGCGTTCAGGTCAATGCGTACGACGCTGTCCGGGCCTTTTGTGGAGTGGTCTTTATTGAAGGGCTGTTTGACGGTGACAAATAGCGTCTGACCATCGGCGGAAAGCAGCAGGCTGTTGGGATTGGCCGGCAGCGCCCAGCTTTTCTTCAGCGTGTAGCGGCTGGCGTCAAGGCTGATAACCTTGCCGGATTCACGCTGCGAAATATAAATTTCGTGGCGTTTCTTATTGAACTGCACTGCCAGCGAATCGCCGACGTCGAGCTGTTTAAGCAGCTTGCCGCTGTGGATATCCAGCACCAGAGTGGTTTTCGCTTTCGAGTTATCAGTCACAAACAGGCGGCCGGTGTCGCTATCTTCGGCCATATTAAGCAGCAGCGCTGGCTTGTCGCCCAGCGGCTTCCAGCGCTGTTCAATGCGCTGGTTATGTGGGTTGATCACCAGAATTTCACCGCTGCCGTTAGCGGCGTACACGCGACCGGTTTGTGCGGAGTAGTGCAGGCCGGTCATCCATTTACCGGTATTTTTAATCCGTGTTTTCAGCTTCAGAGTGGTGGCGTCAACCACCCAGATTTGCGCCAGGTCGGCGACCGCACCAACGTAGAGAGTATTGTTCAGCAACAGCAGCTGACGGGCCCCATAAGGGCGACCTTTTTCATTGCGCTCGCTGAACAGCAGGCGGTTTTTTACCTTGCCGGTGGCGGTGTCGATAGCGCTGATGCCGCCGTCCAGCGAATTGCTGACATACAGCGTTTTACCCTCCGCAGAGAGCTGTAAAGCGAAGTTTTTCAGATCGGTGTGCGTCAGGCCGATGGTATTGAGGGTGTGCGGATCCAGTGTGTAGACCGCCCCGCCCTGCACATTTTTAAAGCCTTCGGCGCTGGCGACGTACAGCGCATCACCCTGCGGGCTTAACGCCATCTCGTACAGCCCTTCCGCTAGCTGGCGCTGCAGCGGTTGCGCCACGTTAGGGGCTGGCGAGTCGACAACCGGTTGGGAAACGGCAGAGGAATGAGGCGTCGCGCAGCCGCTTAACGCCGCGCTGATGGCCAGCGTCAACGTCGGAAGTGTGTATTTCATTGGATCAACCCTATAAAAAATCAACGACCCGATGGACGCGCAGCGACCGATATTGTCTGTTTCCAGCCTGCTGTCTTTACGTCACCCTACGCCTTCGCGACTCTTAGTGAACGACTCACTGGCGCAGCTCGAACCTTGCCAAAATTACGAATGAAAAAGAGAATGAGAACTATACTCATTATCTAATGTCAAACAAGTCCTGGCGGGCAAAAAAGATAATCTGCTGATTTTTTTTACGGCAATGGCGGATAACGAGGGGAAGAAAGGATCCGCGAAGGGAAAAAGAGTCCCGGAAGCGAGGCAGTGCCCCCTCCCGGTTTCAGGGCCAGAAGGCGCAGGATGTGTCGCCCATCTGGCGCAAAACGACAAATGCCTGCGCTATGTCGCTGAGCGGCGGTTAATAGCGCACCATCACCGACTTCAGCTCCGTATAATCATCGATAAACGCGCTGCCGAATTCGCGCCCGATGCCCGAGCCCTTCATGCCGCCGAACGGTACCGCCGGGTCGAGGAAGGTATGCATATTGACCCACACGATGCCGGCGTCAATCGCCTCCGAGTAGCGCAGCGCCTGGCGAATATTATCGGACCAGACGCTGGCCGCCAGGCCATATGGCGACGCATTGATCCGCGCCAGCGCCTCTTCTTCACTGCGATAGCCGATAAAGCTGCATACCGGACCGAAGGTCTCCTCGCGCATCAGGGTGCTCTCTTCGCTGCGGACTTTGACCGCAGTCGGCTGCAGGAAATACCCCTCTCCCGGCAGCGCTTCGCCGCCGCAGACGATGGTATCCCCCTCGTCGCGCGCGGTCTGGATCAGTTTGAGCACTTTCTCGTACTGCTGGCGGTTGGCCAGCGGCCCCATCAGCGTCTGTTCATCCAGCGGCGATCCCGGCGCGAAGGCGCTGAGCTTGTCTTTCAGCAGCGCCAGCACTGCATCCAGTTTGCCCTGCGGCAGGTAAAAACGCTCCGCAGCGGCGCAAATCTGCCCCTGGTTCAGGTAGCCGGCTTCAATAATGCCGTTGACCATCGCCTCCGGCGTCAGGTCATCGAGGAACAGCGCGGCGTTTTTGCCCCCCAGTTCAAGGGTCACCCGTTTACCTGACGCGCAGGCCGACTGCTGGACTTTTTCACCGGTGGCCACCGAGCCGGTGAAGCTCACCTTGGCGCAGGCCGGATGCGTCATCAGCCGCTGGGCAATCTCGCCGCCGGTGCCGTTGACCACGTTAATCACCCCATCCGGGATACCCACCGCTTTCGCCAGCTCCGCCACGCGCAGCAGCGTCAGCGGCGTATACTCGCTCGGTTTGAGGACGATGGTGCAGCCGCAGACCAGGGCTGCCGCCAGCTTCCAGATGGCAATCATGATGGAGAAGTTCCACGGCACGATGCCGACCACCACCCCCAGCGGCTGGCGGCGGGTGAAGGCGGTATATTTCTCACCGTTCATGGAGGGGAGCGAGACATCCAGCGTTTCGCCGGTGACTTTCCCCGCCCAGCCGGCGAAGTAGCGCAAAAACGCCACCGATTGATCCAGCTCCAACATCCGCGCCAGCATGATGGTCTTGCCGGAGCAGAGACTTTCCAGCTGCGCCAGCGCTTCGCGATGCTCAGCCAGGGCATCCGCCAGCTTCAACAGCAGCGTACCGCGCGCCAGCGTCGGCATCTCACGCCACTGACTGAACGCCTGGCGGGCGCTCTCCATGGCGCGATCCGCCTGATCCACATCCGCTGCCGTCACCTCAGCAATTGCCTGACCGGTGGCCGGGTTAATCACCGCGAACGGCGCGCCGTGGCCCGCCTCACGTTGACCGGCAATAAACTGCCCGTGTGGCTGGCGTAAAAAGGCGGTCACTTCCGCCAGTAAGGTTATCTCGCTCATCGTCAGCACCCGTTTTTTTAGCAAAGTTGGCCTATCACAGCACGGTTGCTCTGCGCCGCCCATCGTTCTAAAGAACGTCATTCTTCCGGACGATATTCAACGCCCGCATGGCGTGCTGTGATGAGGACCTTGAGCCAGGCAAGACCACAGGGTAACGCGATGAACATTAAAATCGATGCGCTGAACTACTACGGCGCGACGAAGAAATACCACCTCCATTTCCCGGCGCTGCGGGAAGATATTGAAGCCGACGTGGTGATTATCGGCGGCGGCTTCTCGGGGATTAACACCGCCCTTGAGCTGGCGGAACAGGGTATCACCAACGTGGTGGTGCTGGAGGCGCGCCATCTTGGCTACGGCGGTACCGGGCGCAACGGCGGCCAGGTGATGGCCGGTATCGGTCACGACATCGAAGCGGTGAAAAAGCACGTCGGCAAAGAGGGGCTGGAGACGCTGTTTAAAATCGCCAACCTCGGCGCGGGCATCATTCGCGAACGCATCCGCAAATACCATATCGACGCCGATTTCGTCCCCGGCTACGGCTATCTCGCCTATAACCAGCGGCAGCTCAAAACGCTGCGCCAGTGGGAGAAGGAGTTTAAAGCCGCTACCCCGGATGAAGAAATCGAACTGTATACCGGCAAAGAGGTGCAGCAGGTGGTTGGCTCCGAGGTCTACTGCGGCGCGCTGAAACATATGGGCGGCGGGCAGATCCATTCGCTCAATATGCTGCTCGGTTCGGCGCAGGCCGCCCATTCGCTGGGGGTAAAGATCTTCGAATCCTCGCCAGTGGTGGAGGTGAATTACGGCAAACAGGTGCAGGTACGCACCGCGATGGGCAGCGTCAAAGCCGCCAAACTACTGTGGGCCTGCGACAGCTTCCTCAACAATATGGAGCCGGAGATCTACAACAAGACGCTGGTGACCTACTCCTATCAGGTGTCGACCGAGCCCCTTTCCGATGAACTGATCGAGCGCATCAGCCCACTGCGCGGCGCCTTCAGCGATATTCGCCCGGTGATTAACTACTACCGCGTCACCCGGGAAAATCGCCTGCTGTTCGGCAGCGCGACTCGCTTTGTGGAATATACGCCGAACGATTTCGCCGCCTGGAATCGCACCCTGCTGGCGGAGGTCTTCCCCTATCTGAAGGATGTGAAGATCGATTTCGCCTGGGGCGGGCCGATGGCCTGTAGCGCCAACCTGTTCCCGCAGATCGGCACCCTACGCGATCACAACAACGTCTTTTACGTCCAGGGGTACTCCGGCTTCGGCGTCACCCCGTCGCACATCGTGTGCAAAATCCTCGCCGAAGGGATCAACGGCGGTTCCGACCGCTATCGCCTGCTGAGCAGCATCCCCCACGCGACCATCCACGGCCGTGACAGCCTGCGCTTGCTATTAGTCACAGCCGGAAAATTGATGCATCAAACCGCCGGTTTCTGGAAAGGCCGGAGTTAACCAGGAGAACGCTATGCACGCTTTTAAACTTAAACACCCGGTACCTGACCTGCAGCCGATCGGCAGCGTCAGCCTGCTCGGCGCGACGCCGACCGCGGGAGACCCGCAGGTGGCCGGGGCGATGATCTACGGCGAGCCGCAGGACGCCTTTACCTGCGGACTGTTTTCGTCCACTGAGGGGAGCTTTACCATGACCTATCCGTTTACCGAGCATGCCACCGTGCTGGAAGGCGAAGTGGAGCTGACCGTCGCCGGTGGCGAGCCGCAGCGCTTTGCGCCGGGCGACAGCTGGTTTGTTAAACAGGGCACCGAAGTGGAGTGGAAAATCCTGACGCCGCGCTTTGTGAAGCACTACCTGGCGAACGTCGAGACGCGCTAACACGCTGATAATGCCCGGCGGCGCAGGGAGCGCACAGGGGGACCCGGAGGCGGCGCATTGCGCCTTCTCCGGGCTACCAAATCGCACAGCGCTGTAGCCCCGGTAAGCAGCAGCGCCACCGGGGGTTTTGAGGCCGCCAACACCGGCGTTTCAGTCAGCATGGTGAATAAATTAAAGGCAGGCCGCACGGACCGTAGGCCGGATAAGGCGCAGCCGCCATCCGGCAGAAATACGCGCAACGTGGCAAGACGGATGGCCCCGGTTTTCGGGGTCATGTTGTTTATCCACCGCGACATTCATCGACTGCGTCACAGAATCATGCGCCGCCCTCCACCTTCCGGACGATATTCATTGAGCAGGATGCCCGCCTAAATTATGACTATCCGGGAGTGGCGCTGGCTATTCCCTGCCCTACCCCATTATTGTGCAGAGGTTGACTATGTTTAGTAACAGACTCGCCAGCCATCTTGAGCGCGGCGTCGTCGGCTTCCCGACCACCCTCGCCAGCTCCGTCGGGCTGATCATGGCCAGCCCGGTGATCCTGACGGTCACCAGCGGCTTCGGCATGGGCGGCGATACCTTCGCGCTGGCGGTGCTGCTGGCCTTTATTATGATGCAGGCGCAGGTCACCACCTTTGCCGAGGCGGCGACGCTCATTCCTACCACCGGTTCGGTGTACGACTATATCTCCTGCGGCATGGGCCGCTTCTTCGCTATCACCGGCGCGCTGTGCGCCTATCTGATCGTCCATATTTTCGCCGGGACGGCGGAGACGATCCTGGCGGGCATTATGGCGCTGGTAAACTTCGAATCGATCAACGCTCAGATGGCCGCCCACCAGAACACCTGGATGGTGGGTGTCGGCATGGTGGTGATTTTCGGCTTGCTCAACGCCATCGGCGTGGAAATCTTCGGCAAGGTCGAAGTGGTGCTGACCTTCGGCATGTGGACCACACTGACTATTTTCGGCCTGTGTGGCATTTTTATGGCGCCGGTGACTCATCTTTCCGGCTGGTTCGGCACGCCGCTGAACATCAGCGATATCAACGGTCTGTTCGGCTATATCGGCATGGCGATGTTTATGTTCGTCGGCTGCGAACTGGTGACGCCGATGGCGCCGGAGATTAAACAGGCCCACCGCACTATTCCGCGGGCGATGGCGCTGGGCCTGCTGGGAGTCGCCAGCTGCATGTTTATCTACGGCGCGGCGATCAACCGCCAGGTGGAGAATACCGTGCTCGACGCGGCCAACAACGTCCATCTGCTGGATACACCGATGGCGATCCCGGCCTTCGCCGAACGGGTGATGGGCCACGCCGGCCAGTACTGGTTGGGGGTCGGGCTGCTGCTGGCCGGCTGCGCCACCATCAATACGCTGATGGCCGCCGTGCCGCGTATTATCTACGGCATGGCACTGGACGGCGCGCTGCCCCGCTTCCTGACCTGGCTGCACCCGCGCTTTAAGACGCCGGTGATCGCCATTGCCATCGGGGTGGCGATCCCCTGCCTGCACGCCTGGTATCTGAACGGCGATCTGGACCGCATCGTGCCGCTGATCCTCGCCGCGGTCTGCGCCTGGGGCGTCGCCTATCTGCTGGTGACGCTGTCGGTGGTGATGCTGCGCATTCGCCGCCCGGACCTGCCGCGCGCCTACCGCTCGCCGTGGTTCCCGCTGCCGCAGATTATCTCCAGCGTCGGGATCATCATCGCTATCGTCAATATCACGCCGCCCGGGATGGACAGCCGCCAGGTGCTGGTACCGTTCGGCATAATGCTCGGCCTGACCGCCGCTTACGCCCTGTTCTGGACGGTGTGTGTGCAGCGCGTCAATCCGTTCAAGCCGCTGGTAGTGGAAGAGGTGGTGGAGCGCGCCATCAACAATTATGAAAAACAGACCCGCGGGGAGATGACGCCAGATGTCCTCCGTCCCCTGGTTTGAGACGCCGTTAATGAACGCGGTGCAGCGCGATCTGGCGGGCTGGCCGTGCGAAAAGCTGAGCGAACGCAGCGCATTGCTGCGATTGAACGACGCCACCGCCGTGACCTTCAGCGTGCGTCAGAAGCGGCTGTTTATGGCCAGCATTCACAGCTGCGAGTTTGTCGTCGAGGGGCCGGTGACCCGGCCCGTGCGCGGTAACATTCGCGCCCATCAATCCGGCTGGTGGAAACGCCAGCCGATCCGCTTTATCGGCGGCAAAGGCAGCGAGGAACTCGCCAGCTATCTCAACGGTTTTCCTAATCTCCAGCAGACCTTAAGCGAGCTGGATTACCGCCGCTTTTCGCTGACCTTTGATAGTAGCGGCTGGCGCTGCAGCATTGAACCCTGGGCCGCCAGCGAAGTGGTCTGTAAAATGCCCCCGCTGCGCCGTTATCTGCGGCTGGAAGCGCAGCAGCGGATGCTGCTGCTCAGCGTGCTGGCGATGATTAATCAGGCGGTAAGTCAGTGGATGCGCGGTGGAATCGCAGAAGGGAAAGCATTGACTTCCCCGCCATCACAGCGGGGAAGCTGAGGCGTTTTATAGCAGACCAAACCGTTGCGCCAGCCGATCGATAGCCTGCCTCTGGAACTGCGCGAACTCCGCCCGCGGCTGCTGCTGCTGAATAAATTCCCGCAGCGGATCCTGGACCTCGGTACGGATACCGCTCAGCGTTTCCATCACCGCCAGGCCGCAGAACGGCACGTAGGATTCGGCGTAGCCGCCCTCGTGCACCATCACCAGTTTCCCGCCGCACAGGCGATCCGCCGCCTGCTGGACCTGTTCGGTCATCGCCCGGAAGCTGTCGCTATGTAGCTGCATCCGCGCTAATGGATCCATGGCGTTGGCGTCATAGCCGCAGGCGATAATAATCAGCTCCGGCTCAAAACGCGCCAGCGCAGGAATGACGATAGTTTCCAGCGCATAGCGCCAGCTGTCATCCCCCGCCCCGGCCAGCAGCGGAATATTAATGTTGTAACCTTCGCCCGCGCCCACGCCGCGATCGTCCTCGCCGGCGTAGCCCGGCGGGAAGCAGCCGTCCTGATGCAAGGAGATAGTCAGTACGTCGTCGCGCTGCAGGTAGATATGCTGGGTGCCGTTGCCGTGGTGAACATCCCAGTCAATGATCGCCACCTTGCCCAGCCCCAGCTGCGCTTTCGCCCGCTCGACGGCAATGGGAATATTGGCGAGGAAACAAAATCCCATCGACTGGTCCGGCAGACAGTGGTGTCCGGGCGGGCGCGACAGCGAATAGGCATTATCCAGCTCCCCCTCCAGCACCGCTTCCACCGCCGCACAGGCCAGCCCGGCGGAAAGACAGGCGATTTCATAACTGCCCGGCCCCAGCGGCGCCTCTTTGCCGAGCATGCCACCGCCGTTATCGCTGATCGTCTTGAAGCGCTCCAGATAGCTGTCGGGGTGGATCCGCCGCAGGTCCTCAAGGCTCGCCGGCGCCGCGCTGCGCAGCGCCAGCTGCGGCGTCAGCCCGGAGACGTCCATCAGGTTTTTCATCCGCCGTTTGGTCTCCGGCGATTCAGCATGGCCGCCACCGGCGGGCGGCTGCACCCACCCGCCCACCGGCAGCGTCACCGCGTGCAGGCCGGTACTGTGCCAGAAACAACGTTCATCAAAGAAGAAACCGGTTTTTCTTTTCACTCTATCCTCCCGTGGGCTAACTCTTCCCGGCGGCGGACGCCGCCGCAATCAAAATCAATGACAGCAGCGCGCAGACGCCTGCCGCCGCCAGCAGCGGGTCGGCGCTGGCAAAACGCTGCAGTAAGGCCCCGGCTAAGGCCGGACCGGCCGCCATGCCGCCGCCGATCACCAGATTGATGCTGTTCATCAGCCGGCCGTTGCTATCGAGCCCGGCCACACGGGCAAGAATAAAGGGCAGCACGAAGGTCCAGGTGAACTTAAACAGCAGCGCCGCGATGGCGTAGCGCACCAGCAGCGGCTGGCCGATCAGCAGCCCAACGCTGACGATCAGCAGGCCGTAGCCCAGCCACACCGGTAAACGATCGGCCCGCTGGGTACCCCGCAGCGCCGCGCCGCCGGCGCCGATAATGCCGCAAACCGTCGCCGCCGCCAGCACCAGACCGACCTGCGTCGGGGTTAGCCCCGCCGCGCTGCCGATGGTGCCGATAAAGGTCCACACTGCGCTGAGGCTGATATAGAAAGTGAGTACCGCCAGCACCGCCAGCGCCTGACGCCACAGCGCCGTCGACGGCTGCTGGTGGGAGGCAGAGAGCGGTTGAAAGCGCGGAGGGAAAGCTGACACCAGCGGCAAACAGCAGAGCATAATGGCGGCGAGGATCAGATAAACCACCTTCAGGCCAAAGGTCGCGAACAGGCCGGGCAGCACCAGCAGGCCAAGCATGCCTAACAGCAGTTGCCCGAGCACCCAAAAGGCGTAGACCCGCGACGGGTTCGGCGTCCCCGCCGCGCAGCTGATACACAAAATCATCAGCGTGCCGCCCGCCAGCGAGGCGAGAAAGCGCGCCGCCAGCAGCGTCTCGTACTGGGTGACCACCGCCGAGGCGAGGTTGGCGGTCAGAAACACCACCCCGGCCATCAGGGCGACCCGCCGCCAGTCGAGGCGGCTCATCCACCACCACGCCGGGAGCGTCGCCAGACTCATCGCCCCCAGCTCCGCCGAGAACAGCCAGCCGATCTGCCCAGGTTTAAGCTGCCATTCGCTGGCCAGCTGCGCCGCCACCGCCGGCGCGGTCATCAGAATACCCGGCGCAATAGCGGCAAAAATCACGATCGCCGCCAGCAAACGCAGGGAGACCACCAACCCGGCGGGCCGGGAAAGCGCATTATCAGTGAGAGGGGTACTCGACATCGTAGGCGTGCTCCGGTCAAAAAAGCCTCCCCCCGGAGGATCCTCCAGGGAGTGATACCCACAGGCATCAGGAAAACGCCGTGCTGCCACGGCGCGCGCGGGATGCGAAAGTCAGATCACAGATGCAGCGTACGCTGAGCGGCCGGCATCCAGGTTCGGGAAACCAGTTCGGTACGATTGACCACTTCGGTCTTGGCGAAAATGTTGCGCAGGTGCGTTTTTACCGTCGAGAGCGAGATATCCAGCTGGCGGGCAATCAGCTTATTGCTGGCGCCTTCGCGCACCATGCCGACGATTTCCCGCTCTTTCGCCGTCAGGATGGCGGGCAGGTCATCGTCTTCCTGCAGACAGTCGCGAATGGCCAGCTCCACCAGCGGCAGCACCGCCTGAGCCCGCTGGCGCTCTTCGCTGGAGAAAGGCACGTCGCGCATCAGCGAGATACCGGCGATGATCCGCCGCTCGCGGCGAATAAAGATCTCGGTCATGTCGCGTACGTTATTCGGCAACATGAATTCATGATAGTAATGGCGGTTGCGGTCGCAGAGCCGCGGCGTCATCGCCGCCACGGTGGTGTTCTGGTGGCTAAAATGCGAGGGCAGAAGCGGATCCAGCGGCTGGAAGTTTTCCAGATATTGTTGGTGCGTATTATCGGAAATATTATGCAATATATAGCTTTCGGGTTTTAAACGATTATTTACTCGATAAAAGACCGCTGAAGTCAGTGGAATTAGCTGGGAAATAGTCTGTAAACAACGGGCTATTATCGCATCATTACGGCTGGCTTTTAACAAAGCAGACATGATAGGGCCTCCCCGTCGAGATGATGGTACATGACACATGGATGACTACTGATAATTGAAGCATACATTTCACATTTAAGTAACACAATCATTAACATATTAACAATGTGATAGCCGTTACATAATTTTCAACAAATCATTGTTATATAAAGCATTTAAAAAACACACCCGCCATGCTTTACGATAGCCGCGTTAAAATATAAACAAAAAAGATTAACACCCGGCGTACCTGCCCCTGGTGATAAAAAAAACCTATCCCCGACGCGTCATTCTCATCCTAAAGAACGATGGATTTCTGTTTTTTTTCACTTATACCCTTAACAGGATGCAATTAATTTTCGCCGCGGCGTAATCATGTGATGACGCCTGACCCGCTGTTGCCGAAATAATGAGAACGGCGCCCTGTGAGAGAGATCCATTAACCGCCACGGCTATCGTTCTTCCGGACGATAGCCGGGACCTGACGCGCTTTTTAAGGTAATCGAAGACCCCATAACAGGAGAGAGCGAATGGCGAGAGTCGTGGTGATCACCGGCGGTGGAACCGGAATTGGCGCCGCCTGCGCGCGGCTGATGTGCGCCGCGGGCGACCGGGTGTTTATTACCGGACGGCGCGAAGCGCCATTGCAGGCTGTCGCCGATGAGACCGGCGCCACGGCGCTGGTGGGCGATGCCGCCGACGGCGAGGTCTGGGGTCAGCGGCTGCTGCCGGCGATCCTCGACCAGGCTGGCGGTATTGATGTCCTCATCTGCAGCGCCGGCGGGATGGGCAACAGCCCCGCCGCCGAGACCAGCGACAGCCAGTGGCGCGAGGCGCTGGACGGCAATCTCACCAGCGCGTTCGCCAGCGTTCGCGCCTGTCTGCCCTCGCTCATTGCCCGCCGAGGCAATGTCCTGTTTGTCGCCTCCATCGCCTCACTCGCCGCCGGGCCGCAGGCCTGCGGCTACGTCACCGCCAAACACGCCTTAATTGGCCTGATGCGTTCCGTCGCCCGCGATTACGGCCCACAGGGGGTACGCGCCAACGCCATCTGTCCCGGCTGGGTCACGACGCCGATGGCGGATGAAGAGATGCGCCCGCTGATGCAGGCAGAAGGGCTATCGCTGACGGAGGCTTATCAGCGGGTCTGTCGCGATGTTCCGCTGCGCCGCCCCGCCAGCCCCGAGGAGATAGCCGAGGCCTGTCAGTTTCTCTGTTCGCCGCAGGCCGCCATCATCAGCGGCGCCACGCTGGTCGCCGACGGCGGCGCCAGTATCGTCGATGTTCCCACTCTGGCGTTTGCCTAACGCCCTACTCTGTTCAGGAGCCCCTATGACTTCAGAAGCCGTATTTATCCAGGTCGGCGCGCTGGCCGATGGTTTTGCGCCACACGGTAATTTACTCGCCACCACCAGCCTGCCCGCCGGCGAAACCTTTACTTTTTATGTCGCAGGCAGTAAGCCGCAGCAGTTGGTTATCGAAGATGACCAGACGCTCAGCTGGAACGACAAGCGCGCGCCCTGGCGGGCAACCGCCCTGCGCCCGGACATTCTGTTTATCGACTTCCTTGACCCGGAGCGGGATAACGCCAGCATTAGCGCGGTATGCAACCTGACACAGCGCAACGCCACCCTGGTCTACGGCCAGCTGCCGGACGAAGCCGCCGCGCGGCTGGACGCCTTCAGCCGGGTGGAGCAAGGCCTGCCGCTGACCGCGGTAGAGGCACGGTTTGTTTTTGCCCGCCTGGATGAGCAGTCGGGGCCGCTGCCGGACTTTACCGATGCGCTCATTGGCATGCGCAATCAGTACACCTACAGCCCGACCGAGCGCTATGAGCACATCTATCTCAACGACAATTTTTACACCTGGCAGTGTCTGGACGGTGTGGAAAAGGGGCTGGCGGATGTCGATCGCTGCCACTATGTGCAGGTGGCTGAGGATCTCTATCTGTTCGTCTGGCGGGAGAAAATCATTCCCACGCTGGGGGTGATCCTGATCGATCTGCAGCAGATGCGCACCGACGGCAAGATCATGGGCTATCAGGGCAGCGATTTCGGCGCCCTCAGCAATTTCCCGGTCGGCGCCAGCGCGAAGATCCTCAACGTCACCCGCCATCAGGAATAAAGGGGCGCCGCCGGGCACGCTTTCAGGCACCACACCCGTCATTTCGCCGGGTGGCGGCTGCGCCTGACCCGGCCTACGGTCCGAGCAGCCAGTCATTAATTTACCCACTTGTGCGACTGAAACTGCCGGTGCTGACGGCCTCAAAATCGCTGAGACGTTCCCGGAAGGCCGGGGCAGCCCGCATGGATGCGGGCTGAGGGCCGTGTTTTGCACGGACGCTGCCTCGGCCCGACCCGAAGCCTGCAGGGAAAAGTCGAAGGTACCACGCAGTGGCGATTTTGCTGGCCGGAGCCCGGGGGTACAGGGGGCGGCGGCGACTGGCCGCCCCCTGTGCGCTCCCTGTGCCATGAGTGACATAACGCAGAAAAAATATCGGGAGCGCAATCAGCCCGGAAATAGCACAGGAGTGGTAGCCCTGCTAAGCGCAGCGCGAGCAGGGGCATTTCCGGTTGCGCCGTCATTTCGCCGGGTGGCGGCTGGCGCCTTAACCGGCCTACGGTCCGCGTCATGTATAGCCCTTCTCCCTCTCCCCGCCGGGGAGAGGGAGTGACTCAGGCGCTGGCGCTGTCCAGTCGCGCCACTTGCTCCGCGCTCAGGCTCAGCGCCGCCGCGCGGGCAAAACTCTCCACCTGAGCCACGCTGGTGGCGCTGGCGATCGGCGCGGTCACGCCTTCGCGGCCGATCAGCCACGCCAGGGCCACCTCAGCCGGCTTCGCCCCCTGCTCGTCCGCGACCGCCACCAGGGTATCGATAATCCGCATCCCGCGCGGATTCAGGTACTTACCAATCCCCCCTCCGCGCTGGCTCTGGGCCAGATCCGACGGCTGGCGGTACTTACCGGTTAAGAAACCGGAGGCCAGGCTGTAGTAGGTCACCACTCCGATGTCGCGGCTGACGCAGAGATCGCACAGCGCGCCTTCAAACGCGGAGCGGTGGTAGAGGTTATATTCCGGCTGCAGCACCTGCCAGGCAGGCAAGCCGCCTTTACGCGCTACCTCCAGCGCCCCCGCCAGCTGCATCGCATCCAGGTTAGAGGCCCCCATGGCGCGGATTTTTCCGGCCTGCTGCAGGCTGTGGAAAGCCTCCAGCGTTTCCGCCACCGGGGTTTGCGGATCCGGCCAGTGGGAGAAGTAGAGATCAATGTAGTCGGTATTGAGGCGGCGTAAGGAGTCATCTACCGCCTGTTGGATCCAGGCTTTGCTGAGCCCTTTATGGCCGGGTAGGCCTAAATCGGAGCCGACTTTGGTGAAGATTTTGACCTTATCGCGCATGCCGGGGCGCGCCTGCAGCCAACGACCGATGATGGTTTCGGATTCGCCGCCCTGGTTGCCTTCCGCCCAGCGGGAATAAACATCCGCCGTATCGATAGCGTCAAAACCGTGGTCAACAAAAGCATCAAGAAGAGCAAAACTGGTTTTTTCATCGATGGTCCAGCCAAAGACGTTGCCGCCAAAGACTAATGGGGCGATGGAAAATCCGGTTTTACCCAATGGACGTGTCATCATGCCGAGTACTCCTTAGCTTATATTCTGCTTCCCTCAGGTAACCGCAGGGGTCAGGAGAGGAGGTGATTGGATAATCAGAAAAGGAATCTTACGGCGGGCGCTCCACGCCCGCAGGTACACTCAGACATTATGTCCCGGAATAAACATCAAAGCTAAAATATTTGCCGGCTAATTTTTTATAGGTGCCGTCGGCAAGAATCTTCGCAATGGCACCGTTAATTTCCTGACGCAGTGCCTCATCGTCTTTACGCAAGCCGATCGCCGCCCCGGCGCCAAACAGCGTATCGTCCTGCAGATGGCCGCCGACAAAGGCGAATTCCTTACCCTGCGGCTGCTGCAGGAAGCTGTAGTCGGCCATCATCCCGGAGAGCACTGCGCCGTCGATGCGCCCGGACTCCAGGTCACGCACCACGCTATCGGCCCCCTGGTAGGCCACAATGTTAATCCCCTGCGGCCGCCAGTGCTGGTTAACATAAGTCTCCTGCGCCGAGCCCTGCTCCACGCCGATGGTTTTGCCCTTCAGCTGTTCCGGCGTATTGCCCTGCAGGGTATTTTTACGCGCCACGAGGAACACCGGCCCGTTATATAGCTTGTCGCTAAAGGCAATCTGCGCTTTGCGCTTCTCGGTCATGTACATCCCGGAAAGGATCGCGTCGAATTTACGCGCCTTCAGCGCCGGGATAATGCCGTCGAAATTGCTTTCCACCCACACGCATTTCGCCTGCAGCTGCTGGCAAATGGCGTTGCCTAAATCGATATCAAACCCCGCCAGCTTGCCCTGCGGATCTTTCCATTCAAACGGCGCGAAAGTCGGGTCGACGCCGAAGCGGATCTCCTTTCCCCCTTCGGCCAGCGCCGACGTCGACGCCATTAATGCCAGCCATAGCAACAGTGATTTTTTCATTCGCGTTCTTCTCCAGAGATTAGCGACAGTGCTTTTCCACCAGGCGGGCGAACAGCGTCGCGCCGGTGGTGATAATGTCATCGTTAAAGTCGTAGCCGGGGTTGTGCACCATGCAACCGCCCTTCTCCCCTTTCTCACCGTTGCCGAGCAGGAAGTAGCTCCCTGGGCGTTCGCGCAGCATAAAAGCGAAATCCTCGCTGGCGTTCATCGGCGAGACCGACTCCAGTACCCCTTCGCGGCCAAACACTTCCAGCGCCAGCGCCCGGGCGAAATCGGTCTCTTCAGGGCTGTTGGTTAATACCGGGTAGGAGTCGTACACCTCCACTACGCTGCTGGCGCCATAGCTTTTGGCGGTAAAATCAGCGAGCTCGTGAATACGCTTGATCAGCAGATCGCGAATGTCCGGCTTCATCGCCCGCACGCTCAGCTCCATCACCACGCTCTCCGGAATGACGTTGGAGGCGATACCGGCCTGGAAGGTGCCGACGCTGACCACTGCCGTTTCCCCCGGCGGCACGTTGCGCGCCACGATGCTCTGCAGGGCCATCACCAGCGCTGCGCCGGCGACGATCGGGTCGACGGTACGCTCCGGATGGGCGCCGTGGCCGCCGTAGCCGGTAATCGTAATTTTGACGGTGTCCGCCGAGGCCATAAAGTTGCCGGCGTAGAAGCCCAGCTTGCCCACCGGTAGCCCCGGCATGTTGTGCAAGCCAAAGATGCGTTCGCAGGGGAACTGCTCGAACAGCCCGTCTTTAATCATTAAATCGGCGCCGCCGATAGCCTCTTCCGCCGGCTGAAAAATCAGATGCACCGTGCCGTTAAACTGGCAGGCCGGCGAGGCGATGTATTTCGCCGCCGCCAGCAGAATGGTGGTATGGCCGTCATGGCCGCAGGCGTGCATTTTTCCGGGTACCGTACTGGCCCAGGGCAAATCAGTAGTTTCATGGATCGGCAGCGCGTCCATATCGGCGCGCAGGCCAATAGTACGCGGCGAGTCGCCCTTGCTCAGGCTGCCGACGACGCCGGTTTTACCGAGGCCGCGGGTGACCTGATAGCCCCACTCCGCCAGTTTGCCAGCCACCAGCTCACTGGTATTAAACTCTTCCAGACTTAATTCCGGATTGGCATGTAAATAATGACGGATAGAAATCATTTCATCTTCCGTCGCTTTAATTTCGGGGATTACATAATCACTCATGCCGTTCTCCGGGAAATAAATTAAGGACTTAACACGGTAACGTGGTGGAAACTTTATGCAAGCAGCATTTCTAATACCTGGAATGAACTCATCTTATTTAATAATCCGCACATTACAGAGTAATAAATAATCAAAATAGTGAAATTTAAAAATAAACGTTTATTTTATGGAGGATTTACCGTTATTTAACCTACCATTCCCGACCATATTCAGATTTAAATAAAATAAACGTGTATGAAATTACAGACGCTTTCCCTCGCCGCCATCGTCATGCTAGCGGGCTGCAGCGCGCAGGGCGATACCGCCAGCCAGCAGCGGGCCAGCATTCAGAAGATGCGCAGCGAAACCCTCAACAAGCTTTACGCCCTGCAGCCTGAGGCCCGCAGTGATATTCAGCATGCGAAGGGGTATGCGGTGTTTGCCAATAACAGCAGCAAGATCCTGCTGTTCGGGTTTGGCAGCGGTTACGGCGTGGTGCGGAATAAGGCCACCGGGAAGGATACCTATATGAAAATGGCCCAGGGCGGCGCCGGCCTGGGGATGGGGATTAAGCAGCAGCGCACGGTGCTGGTTTTCCATGATAAAGCGGCCCTGGAGACCTTTATTCGCCAGGGATACATGGTTGGCGCCGATGCGAATGCCGCCGCAAAATATGATGACAAAGGCATCGCGCCGATCGCCGCCTCCACCAGCGGCGTGGCGTCAGATACCGCCTCCCTGCCCTCGAAGGTCAACGTCTACGACCTGACCGAAAAAGGGCTGGCCGCCCAGGCAATGATCAATGGTTATAAATACTGGCCGGATGCTGCGCTGAACCCGTAGCTTTCCGCGAGTGCGCCATCGCCGGATCAGGCTTTCCCTGACCCGGCGTCGCGGAGCAGCGCATTTAGTGGTCGAGGGCGCCGCTCACCAGAATCGAGGTGATGATCCCGGTCGCCGCAGCGATCAGCACATAGTTACCGTCGATATAGGACCAGTGATGGCCTTCCGGCGGGGGCGGCAGGCCGCGGTCGCTCCAGTCGCGGACGCGATATTCATCGCCACGGAACGGCGCCGGAGCCGGGTGGCCTTTGCGGAAATCGTTCCCGCGCCAGGCGAAATGGTCCTGCTCATGACGTGCCTGATCGCGTTTGTCATGACCGTCGCGATCCGGGCCACGCTGGTCATGGTCACCCTGATGATGCGCGTCAGGTCCGCCCTGCGGCGCATGCCCATCATGGTCCGGACCGTTCTGCCACACCGTTGGCTGCCCCGGGCGATGGCCGTCGTTCGGGCCATCGGCAAAGGCCGGGACGCTCAGCACACACGATAAAATTACTGCCAGAGAAATCATCTTTTTCATGGTACACCTCCTGATTCAGCTCCTTTGTACCGGGCAAATGTGAAGAAAGAGTGAGTAACTGGTTAACCAGGACGATTCCTGGCATCGGCTGTCGGGAAGAGGTTGTGCTGATGGCGGGGCAATAAAAAAGGCCGCTTTCGCGACCTTGATTCAGACAGGTAAAAGGACTTATTCAGTCACTTTATTTTTTAACTCTTCGGCGCCGGTTTTGGTTTTATCCCAGCCCTTTTCCGCACCGGATTTGGTGGCATTCCAGCCTTTTTCACTGACCTCTTTGGTCTTATCCCACCCCTTCTCGGTGCCTTCTTTGGTCTTGTTCCAGGTTTTCTGCGCGCCTTCGCTCACCTGGCTGCCAACGCTGTCCTGCTTGCCTTCGGCAGCATGTTTCGCCTTCAGCTGCTGCTCTTCGCCCTCATGCTGGGCCTGGTGCAGCTTCTCTTTGGCGGTGTTGGCATTGGCATTCGCCGCCGCGACGGTATCATCTGTTGCATGTGTTGTCGCAGCAAAAACCGGAGCTGCAACCAGAATAGCCGATAACGCAATCATTGCTTTTTTCATAATATCCTCTCTCACGTGTCGTGTTATGAGTCGCATTCAGGATGGCACAACGAACCGGGGATGACATTAGGAATTAGCCTGAAAAACGTCTTCGACCTCCAGCCATGGCAGAAAATGCTGCCGCCGTGCGCGCCCTGTCGGCGTTGGCATAATTTCCAACATGTTTGTTACATTTTATGAAATTTGTCCTTGATATACTTGCCGTTGATGTTTGTTCGAGAATAATTCTCAGAATCATTATATTTATAAATTGGCAAACGGAACTCCTTTTATGGCAAGAAAATCAGTAAGATCGCTGTTACTTACTGCGCTGATCGCGACGCCCCTCTTCAGCTATGCAACCCAATATCCCCTGACGGTCACTGACCTCGACGGCCGGCAGGTCACCCTGGCCAAAGAGCCGCAGCGTATTATTTTGCAGGATGGCCGCGACATTATGACCCTCGCCCTGCTGGACCGGGACAATCCGTTTAAACGGCTGGTGGCATGGAATAATCTGGCGAAAAAGCAGGATGTTGCCACCTGGCAGATGCTGAAAACGACGTGGCCGCAGTCGGCCACGATCCTTGACATGGGCTTCAGCGACAAAGGGAACGTCGATCTTGAAAGCGTCATCGCCCGTCAGCCGGATCTGATGATCGCCCAGCTGCGCGCCAGGCCAGCGCTGATGGAGAGCGGCGTCATCGACAAGCTCAGCGCCCTGCACGTTCCGGTGCTGTTTGTCGACTATGAGATAGACCCGGCGAAAGATACCGCCCCCAGCATCGACCTGCTGGGCAAAGTCCTTAACCGCGAGAGCCAGGCCAAAGCCTTTACCGATTACTATCGTCAGCAGCTGCAGACGATTCGCCAGAAAACCGCGGCCATCACGCCGAAGGCCAACGTCTTCGTGGAAGCGCTGGCCGGCAACAGCGACGCCTGCTGCTTTACCCACGGCCACAGCGGCTGGGGCGGGCTGGTGGAGGCGGTCGGGGCGAACAATATCGGTTCGCAGCTGCTGCCGGGCGCCTCCGGGTTCGTCTCGCTGGAGAAAATCATCAGCATGAAGCCCGACGCCTGGATCATGACCGGCTCGAAGCGCGGCAACAGCCAGGTGCTGCCCCTGGGTTATGAGGTTAAGCCGGAGGCGGTGAAGGCCCAGGCGCAGATCCTGCTGGCGCGACCTGGGGTCAGCCAGATCCCGGCGGTACAGGCAAAGCGGACCTATGGCGTCTATCACCACTTCTATAACCACCCGTGGAATATTGTCGGCATGGAATACCTGGCGAAAGATATCTACCCGCAGGCCTTCGGCGATCTCAACCCGGATGAGACTTACCATTATATCGTGCGCCATTTCACCGACCTGCCGGACCAGCCGTTCGTCTTCTCCTGGCAGCAGAGCGAGTAATCCGGCATGCGTTTAACCTCCGACTCCGTGCTCGACGGGCTGCCCGCCGGGACCTCTGGCGTGATAGATGACTATCGCCGTATCGTGCGTCGCCGTCTGCTGCTGATGCTCCTGCTGGCGCTGTTGATTGTCGCGTCGCTGCTGCTCGATTTTATGCTCGGCCCCTCCGGTCTGCCGCTGCAGAGCCTGTGGCAGACGTTAACCGATCCGGCCAGCGCCGATCCGGGCACGCGCGCCATCGTCTGGGATATCCGTCTGCCCTATGCGGTGATGGCGATTATCGTCGGCCTGGCGCTGGGACTGGCCGGCGCCGAAATGCAGACCATCCTCAATAACCCTCTGGCCAGTCCGTTTACCCTTGGCGTCTCCTCGGCTGCGGCGTTTGGCGCCGCGCTGGCGATTGTGCTGGGTATTGGCCTGCCCGGTATTCCCGGCCAGTGGTTTATCTCGGCCAACGCCTTTATCTTCGCCCTGCTGGCGGCCCTGCTGCTGGACGGCATCACCCGCTGGACCCAGGTGGCCACCTCCGGGGTCATCCTGTTCGGCATTGCGCTGGTCTTTACCTTTAACGCCCTGGTCTCGATGCTGCAGTTCATCGCCAACGAAGACACGCTGCAGGGGCTGGTGTTCTGGACCATGGGCAGCATCGACCGCGCCTCCTGGAGCAAAGTCGCCATCCTGCTGGTCGCCCTGGCGCTGGTGATGCCCCTGTCGCTGCGCAGCGCGTGGAAGCTGACCGCCCTGCGGCTGGGCGAGGACCGGGCCATCAGTTTTGGTATTAACGTTCGCCGCCTGCGCCTGACCACGCTGCTGCGGATCAGCATTCTGTCGGCGCTTTCGGTGGCCTTTGTCGGGCCAATCGGCTTTATCGGCCTGGTGGCGCCGCATATTGCGCGGATGCTCTTCGGCGAAGACCATCGCTTTTATCTGCCCGCCAGCGCGCTGATCGGCGCTCTGGTGCTCTCCCTGGCCTCCATCGCCTCGAAGAACCTGATCCCGGGGGCCATTATTCCGGTGGGGATCGTCACTTCCCTGGTCGGGGTCCCGTTCTTTTTGAGCATTATTTTACGTCATCGGGGGCAGGCATGAGCGACCAGACGTTATCCGGGCTGTCGCTGTCTTACTTCAGCGCCGGCTACCCCAGACGCAAGGTGATCGAGAACCTGACGGTTCCCCATCTGCCGCGAGGGAAAATCACCGCGCTGCTGGGGCCAAACGGCAGCGGTAAATCAACGTTAATGCGGGCGATGGCGGGTCTGGGACCCTGCCGCGGCGAGCTGCTGCTGGAGGGGGAAAATCTGCTGACGCAGCCGTTCTCACGTCGCGCAGAGCAGGTGGTCTATCTTCCGCAGACGCTGCCCGCCGGCGTGCATCTGCATGTGCTGGAGTCGATTATCGTTGCCCAGCGCGCCGCCGGAGGACGCCACAGTCCGCAGCACCAGGAGGAGGTGATGGCGCTGCTGCGGCAACTGGGGATTGCCCATCTGGCGATGAGCTACCTCGATCAGCTCTCCGGCGGGCAAAAGCAGCTGGTGGGTCTCGCTCAGTCGCTGATCCGCCAGCCGCGCCTGCTGCTGCTCGACGAACCGCTCAGCGCCCTTGACCTCAACTACCAGTTTCACGTGATGGATCTGGTACGCCGGGAGACCCGACGGCGCAACATCGTAACCCTGGTGGTGGTGCACGATATCAATATTGCCCTGCGTCATGCCGACCACGTGCTGATGCTCAAGGCGGGCCAGTTGCTCGGCGACGGCACCCCGGCCGCGGTCATCACCCCCGAGACCCTGGCGGCCGTCTATGGGGTGCGCGGGCGTATTGAACCCTGTTCGCAGGGGGTGCGGCAGGTCATTATTGACGGCCTGGTGGACAGCGAGGCCTGACTGCGGCGCGGGGCGGCACGTCCGCCCTGCGCCCGCCGGCTTAGTGATCGAGATAGAGGTAGTTTTCCCAGCTTTTCATGCGGATCAGGATCTTCCTGATCAGCGACAGCTCTTTCAGGTGATCCGAGTAGACCGCCGCCTCAAGGGTGGCCCCCTGCGGCAGAGCGTATTCGGCAAATCGCGGATCGGTCACCTTCAGCACCACCAGCGCCCGGCCATGGGTATTGAGCGCGTCTGTGGTCAGCAATTTGCCCTGCCCCTGAAACTGACTCTCGCCAATCGCCGGCAGCACGTCGGCCACTTCTCCGCGAAAGACGGTGCCCGGGATGGCCGGAAACATCAGCTCCGCGGGCTCGCCTTTGTGCAGACGCTGCAGGGCGTTCTGGCGAAATGCCGCGACGTACTCCCGCGAGGCGGCGCCCTCCACCGGCACAAAGGTCATCAGCGGGATCATCCCCAGGGCAGTGGACATGGTGCCCGGCCGTAAGCCGACGGTACTGACATAGCCATCCTCCGGGGCACGGACGACGGTGTTCTCCAGCTGAAACTGCGCCTTTTGCAGCTGCGCCAGCAGGGAGGCCACGGTGGTATTTTTGCCCTTCACCACCGAGTCCAGCGCGTTGCGCGCCTGCACCACCTTTGCCTGAGCCGCGCTGACGCTGGCTTCATCGGCCTTCCACGTCTGCAGACGGGTATCAACCATTTGATCGGAGAAGGCACCCTGGGCATGACCCTCCCGATAGCGGGCATATTCCCGCCGCGACTGGTCGCGCTGGGCCACCGCTCTGCTCAGCTCGGCCTGCGCCTGGCTTAACGCCGCGTTTAAGGAGAGCGCATCCTGACTGGCCGCTTTTATCTGCGCCTGCAGATCGTCTACTTTTGCCTGGAACGGCGTCGGGTCGAGGGTAAACAGCACATCGCCCTTATGCAGCATCTGGTTAGGCTTCACCGGTACGCTCTGCACCCGGCCGCGCACCTGCGACACAATCGGCACGGTACGAAATACCTGGTTACCAACGTCGGTATACGGGAAGTTGTAGTTCATCCCGAAGATCACCGCGCCAATCAGGGCGATACCGCCGAGCACCGCCGTCGGTACGGTCCACTTATTGAGCGGGATGCGGAATACTTTAAACACCACGATGCACAGCGCGGCGTAGGTCAGTAACATTAACGTTTCCATTAGTTTGCCTCCTCCGCTTTCAGCGCAGCCACCTCGCGCTGGACCTGTTCCAGTTGCTGGACCACCGTTTCCAGACGCTGATGCAGCGCCTGCTGATCGTCGGCAATGTGGCGCATTCCCCACCCGCGATCTTCGCGCCACAGCGTTGCCCAGATCCATAACAAAGGCCACAGGGCGTGCAAGGTAAATAAGCTAACCCAGCCGGCATAATGAATCGCATCCTGATGAGGATGGCGCCGCTCTTTGGCAATTTCATAAGGAATATCGTGAATAACAATCACGCCATAAAACAGTATTAAGGCCACGGCGATCAGAATGGCCAGCGCAACATAATCCAGGGTCATAAAATAACTCCAGAGTGAAAGGTTAACTTAATAAAACAGCCAGATTCAGACGTAACGGGGCCGGGGAAAAAGCGCGCTTAGCGCTTTCCCTGGCGGTGATAGCAACGTGATGGCGTGAATCTGCCGAATCGGGTTCAGAATTTCTCAGGAATATGACGGTCGATGGAGATCAGCTTGCCTTTTTTCACCGTGATATATCCCCCCTCGCGCAGCGCGGCCAGCACCTGGTACACATAGCTGCGCGAGAGATTGGTTCGTTTAATAATAAATGCCGACAGGCTCTCATGCTGACCACCATCGATTTCGCTGCGATATAGATAGCGCGACAGCATCGATTTAATGGTCTGAAAACTGGTCTGGCTGCCACGTTCATAGTGGGCATCAAGGGCAAATATGCCCATATAGGCCAGGATCGTGGTCAGCTCTTGCATATAGCCCGGCGACGAATGAAAGAATATTCGCTCAAAATCGCTGGCGGTTATTTTCGCCAGCTGGCACTCGCCCAGACACCGATAATAGAGCGCGACCGACGGACAATAATGTTCCAGTAATCCTAACGGCATATGCGCGATAACAATCCCGACCAGGTTCTGCTCATCGCCAAAGGCCAACGTCATTTGCCCCTGCAGCAGAAAGTAGAGATAGCCCGGCTGCGGAATAAAGCCCTGGTCTTTGCCCAAACTCAGCGTTTCACTGCAGGCGATCACCGCCGGCAGATGCGTGGTCAGCGTCAGATTCTGGTACCGATCGTAAATATCGCCAAAACTGGGGTTCATCGCGCTGCGCACTCCTTTACCTTTGGCCACCGCGGCGGGGCTAACCGCGACCTGTTGAACTATACCTAAGCGGGTGGGGAAGGAAAAGTCCAGATCTGGAGTGGCGAAATATTCCGCCTGGCTCACATTTTTTACCCTCGCCTCCCTGTTTCGTGACCCGATCGTTCCGCTTACCGGTGGGCTATGCTTTAATTAGCTAAACCGGTTTAACATAGTTTAGCTAAGAGGAATTTGTCGAATGAATGGAAAAATCTGGGTACTCGGCGATGCGGTCGTTGATCTCCTGCCCGATGGCGAGGGCCGCCTGCTGCAATGCCCCGGCGGCGCACCGGCCAACGTCGCGGTCGGCGTGGCGCGGCTCGGCGGCGACAGCGGGTTTATTGGCCGCGTCGGCGACGATCCCTTCGGCCGCTTTATGCGTCACACCCTGGCGCAGGAGCAGGTCGATGTGAATTATATGCGCCTCGACGCCGCGCAGCGCACCTCCACGGTGGTGGTCGATCTCGATCAGCACGGGGAGCGCACCTTTACCTTTATGGTCCGTCCGAGCGCCGACCTGTTCCTTCAGCCCGAGGATCTCCCGCCGTTTGCCGCCGGCCAGTGGCTGCACGTCTGCTCCATCGCTCTCAGCGCCGAGCCGAGCCGCAGCACGGCATTCGCGGCAATGGAGGCGATAAAACGCGCCGGGGGCTATGTCAGCTTCGACCCCAATATCCGCAGCGACCTGTGGCAGGATCCGCAGGACCTGCGTGACTGTCTCGACCGGGCGCTGGCCCTCGCCGACGCCATAAAACTCTCGGAAGAGGAGCTGGCCTTTGTCAGCGGCAGCGACGACATCGTCAGCGGCATCGCCCGGCTGAACGCCCGCTTCCAGCCGACGCTGCTGCTGGTGACCCAGGGCAAAGCGGGGGTCCAGGCCGCCCTGCGCGGGCAGGTTAGCCACTTCCCCGCTCGCCCGGTGGTGGCCGTTGATACCACCGGCGCCGGCGATGCCTTTGTCGCCGGGCTGCTCGCCGGCCTCGCCGCTCACGGTATCCCTGACAACCTCGCCGCGCTGGCTCCCGACCTTACGCTGGCGCAAACCTGCGGCGCGCTGGCCACCACCGCCAAAGGCGCCATGACCGCCCTGCCCTACAGGGACGATCTTCAGCGCTCGCTGTGATCCCGTTGGGCCGGCTAACGGCCCACTTTGCTGGCGACATCACAATTCTTAAACCGGTTTAGCAATTTTTATTTTCACCGCGTTACTGACATGTTTACCATATTAACTAAACCGGTTTAGCAAAAGTTAGCACACTCACTGATTTTCACCTTTGGATGTCAACAGCATGTATAAAAAACGGAAGTTAGCCATTCTTATTGCTTTGCTAACCGGCACCGCCGCCGCCCATGGGCAGACAGACCTGAACAGCATTGAAGCGCGTCTCGCCGCCCTGGAAAAACGCCTGCAGGACGCCGAAACCCGCGCCAGCACTGCCGAAAGCCGTGCCGCCTCGGCGGAGCAGAAAGTTCAGCAGTTAACCCAGCAGCAGCAGCAAACCCAGGTCACCACCCAGCAGGTGGCCAAGCGCACCACTCAGCTGGAAGAAAAAGCCGAACGGCCTGGCGGCTTTGAGTTCCACGGCTATGCCCGTTCCGGCGTGATCATGAACGACTCGGCCGCCAGCACCAAATCCGGCGCTTATATGACCCCCGCCGGGGAGACCGGTGGCGCCATTGGTCGTCTGGGCAACCAGGCCGACACCTATGTGGAAATGAACCTCGAACATAAACAGACGCTGGACAACGGGGCGACCACCCGTTTCAAAGTGATGGTGGCCGACGGGCAAACCACCTATAACGACTGGACGGCAAGCAGCAGCGACCTGAACGTGCGCCAGGCGTTTGTCGAGCTGGGCAACCTGCCCACCTTCGAAGGCCCGTTCAAAGGCGCAACCCTGTGGGCCGGGAAACGCTTTGACCGTGACAACTTCGACATCCACTGGATTGACTCGGATGTGGTGTTCCTCGCCGGGACCGGCGGCGGGATCTACGACGTGAAATGGAACGACAGCCTGCGCAGCAACTTCTCGTTATACGGCCGCAACTTTGGCGATATCGCTGACAGCAGTAACAGCGTGCAGAACTATATCGTCAGCATGAATAACTTTGCCGGCCCGGTGCAGATGATGGTCAGCGGGATGCGGGCGAAAGATAATGACGAACGCCAGGACACGAACGGCAATCTGGTGAAAGGCGATGCCGCTAACACCGGGGTCCATGCTCTGCTGGGCCTGCACAATGAGAGCTTCTATGGCCTGCGCGACGGGACCAGCAAAACGGCCCTGCTGTACGGCCACGGGCTGGGCGCCGAGGTTAAAGGCATCGGCTCCGACGGTGCGCTGCGCCCGGGGGCCAATACCTGGCGCTTCGCCAGCTACGGCACGACGCCGCTGAGCGATCGCTGGTTTATTGCCCCGGCCGTGCTGGCGCAGAGCAGTAAAGATCGTTATGTCGATGGCGACAGCTATCAGTGGGCCACTCTCAACCTGCGTCTGATTCAGGAAGTGACGCAGAATTTCGCCCTAGCCTGGGAGGGCAGCTATCAGTACATGGATCTGCAGCCTGAAGGCTACAACGATCGCCACGCGGTGAACGGCAGCTTCTACAAGCTGACCTTCGCCCCAACCTTCAAGGTGGGCAGCATCGGCGACTTCTTCTCGCGTCCGGAGATCCGCTTCTATACATCGTGGATGGACTGGAGCAAAAAACTGGATAACTACGCCAACGATGATGCATTAGGCAGCAACGGGTTCAAATCGGGCGGCGAATGGTCGTTCGGTATGCAAATGGAGACCTGGTTCTGACGGTAACCCGGACGACAGGGTAAGTAACACATAAATATAAGGTTCGCGGTGCCTGCCACGGCCGGCACCGCCCACGCCATATCATCATGCATTCAGAGGGTACTATGGATTTTGATCAGATTTCCCGCTCACTGCTTCCCCTGTTGGGCGGCAAGGAAAATATCGCCAGCGCCGCGCACTGCGCCACCCGCCTGCGGCTGGTGCTGGTCGACGACGCGCTCGCCGACCAACAGGCCATTGGCAAAATCGACGGGGTGAAAGGCTGCTTTCGCAATGCCGGACAGATGCAGATCATCTTCGGCACCGGGGTGGTCAATAAAGTCTATGCCGCCTTTATCCAGGCCGCAGGCATCAGCGAATCAAGCAAATCCGAAGCCGCCGACCTGGCCGCGAAAAAGCTGAACCCGTTCCAGCGCATCGCCCGCCTGCTGTCCAACATTTTCGTACCGATCATTCCCGCCATCGTCGCCTCCGGCCTGCTGATGGGCCTGCTGGGGATGGTGAAAACCTACGGCTGGGTCGACCCGAGCAATGCTATCTATATCATGCTGGATATGTGCAGCTCGGCAGCGTTTATCATTCTGCCGATCCTGATCGGCTTTACCGCCGCCCGCGAATTTGGCGGTAACCCTTATCTGGGCGCGACCCTTGGCGGGATCCTCACCCACCCGGCGCTGACCAACGCCTGGGGCGTCGCCGCCGGCTTCCACACCATGAATTTCTTCGGCATCGAAGTGGCGATGATCGGCTACCAGGGTACCGTCTTCCCGGTGCTGCTGGCGGTGTGGTTTATGAGCATGGTCGAGAAACGGCTGCGCCGCGTTATCCCTGACGCGCTGGACCTGATCCTCACCCCGTTCCTGACGGTGATTATCTCCGGCTTTATCGCCCTGCTGCTGATCGGCCCGGCCGGTCGCGCGCTCGGCGACGGTATTTCGTTTATCCTCAGCACGCTTATCAGCCACGCCGGCTGGCTGGCGGGCCTGCTGTTCGGCGGCCTCTACTCGGTGATCGTCATTACCGGTATCCATCACAGCTTCCATGCCATCGAGGCGGGTCTGCTGGGCAACCCATCGATTGGCGTCAACTTCCTGTTGCCGATCTGGGCGATGGCCAACGTCGCTCAGGGCGGCGCCTGCTTTGCGGTGTGGTTTAAAACCAAAGATGCCAAAATCAAAGCCATCACCCTGCCGTCGGCGTTTTCGGCGATGCTGGGGATCACGGAAGCGGCAATCTTCGGGATTAACCTGCGCTTTGTGAAGCCGTTCATCGCCGCGCTGGTCGGTGGTGCCGCCGGCGGCGCCTGGGTGGTGTCAATGCACGTCTATATGACCGCGGTGGGCCTGACGGCGATCCCGGGGATGGCCATCGTGCAGGCCAGCTCGCTGCTGAACTACATTATCGGAATGGCGATCGCCTTCGCCGTGGCCTTCATGCTCTCTCTGACGCTGAAATACAAAACGGACGCTGAATAATGTCATTACCGTCACGCCTGCCTGCGATCCTGCAGGCCGTTATGCAGGGCCAGCCGCAGGCGCTGGCCGACAGCCATTATCCGCAATGGCATCTGGCGCCGGTCAGCGGACTGCTGAACGATCCCAACGGCTTTTGCCAGGTCGCCGGGCGTTACCACCTGTTTTATCAGTGGAACCCGCTCGCCTGTGACCATACCTATAAGTGCTGGGGACACTGGAGTTCAGCCGATCTGCTGCACTGGCGGCATGAACCTATCGCCCTGATGCCGGACGAAGAGTATGACCGCAACGGCTGCTACTCCGGCAGCGCGGTCGAGTTCGAGGGCGCCCTGACCCTGTGCTACACCGGCAACGTGAAATTCCCCGACGGCGGGCGTACCGCCTGGCAGTGCCTGGCGACAGAGAATGCCGATGGCACCTTCCGCAAGCTGGGGCCGGTGCTGCCGCTCCCTGACGGTTACACCGGCCATGTACGCGACCCCAAGGTGTGGCAGCAGGACGGGTGCTGGTACATGGTCCTCGGCGCGCAGGATTTGCAACAGCACGGTAAAGTGCTGCTGTTCACCGCCAGCGATCTGCGGGAGTGGCGCCTGGTGGGCGAGATCGCCGGACATGGCGTTAACGGTCTGGCGAACGGCGGCTATATGTGGGAGTGCCCGGATCTCTTTCCGCTGGCGGATACCCACCTGCTGATCTGCTGCCCGCAGGGGCTGGCCCGTGAAGCGCAGCGCTTTCTCAATACCTATCCGGCGGTGTGGATGGCAGGCCGCTTCGACGCCGAACGCGGCACCTTCGACCACGGCCCGCTGCACGAGCTGGACAGCGGGTTTGAGTTCTACGCGCCGCAGACCATGCTGGCCGAGGATGGCCGCCGTCTGCTGGTCGGCTGGATGGGCGTCCCGGACGGGGAAGAGATGCATCAACCCACCCGCGCACAGGGATGGATCCACCAGATGACCTGCGTGCGCGAGCTGGAGTGGCAGGCGGGCACCCTGTATCAGCGCCCGCTGCGCGAGCTGGCCGCTCTGCGCGAGGAAGCCCAGGGCTGGCGCGGGCAGACCCTGCCCCTCGCCCCGATGGAGCTGGCCTTTGACATCGCCCCCAACAGCACGCTGGGGCTGGACTTTGCCGGCGCCCTGCAGCTTACCGTCAACCGTGACGGCCTGCGTCTGTCGCGCCGCGGGCTGCAGACCGCCGAGATGCATCACCGCTACTGGCGCGGCGAAGCGCGGCGCCTGCGGATCTTTATCGACCGCTCCAGCGTGGAAATTTTCATCAACGATGGCGAAGGGGTGATGAGCAGCCGCTTCTTCCCGGGCTATCCGGGGCAGTTAATCTTCAGCGGTGCGACGCCGGTGGCATTCTGCCGCTGGCTGCTGCGGCCATGCATGGTAGTATAAGCGTTTTGCTTTCAGGCTCCTGAGTGGTGATGAAAACCAAACGCGTAACTATCAAAGATATCGCCGAACTGGCGGGCGTCTCCAAAGCGACCGCCAGTCTGGTGCTCAACGGCCGTGGCAAAGAGCTGCGCGTGGCGCAAGAGACGCGCGAGCGCGTGCTGGCGATCGCCCGCGAGCAGCACTATCAGCCCAGCATTCATGCGCGCTCGCTGCGCGATAACCGCAGCCATACCATTGGCCTGGTGGTACCGGAGATCACCAACTACGGGTTTGCCGTTTTCTCCCATGAGCTTGAGACGCTCTGCCGGGAAGCTGGCGTGCAGCTGCTTATCTCCTGCACCGACGAAAACCCCGGCCAGGAGAGCGTGGTGGTCAATAATATGATTGCCCGCCAGGTCGACGGGCTGATCGTCGCCTCGTGCATGCACAGCGATGCCGACTACCTGAAGCTCAGCGAACAGCTGCCGGTGGTGCTTTTTGACCGCTCCCCCAGCGACAGCGCCCTGCCGCTGGTGATGACCGACTCGGTGACGCCAACCGCCGAGCTGATCTCCCGCATTGCGCCTCAGCATGCGGACGAATTCTGGTTTCTCGGCGGCCAGCCGCGGCTGTCGCCGTCGCGCGACCGGCTGGCGGGATTCACGCAAGGCCTGGCTCAGGTGGGGGTCACGCTGCGCCCTGAGTGGGTGATCAACGGTAACTACCACCCCAGCTCCGGGTATGAGATGTTCGCGGCGCTCTGCGCGCGGCTGGGACGTCCGCCGAAGGCCTTATTTACCGCGGCCTGCGGACTGCTCGAAGGGGTCCTGCGCTACATGAGCCAGCATCATCTGCTGGACTCCAATATTCATCTCGCCAGCTTCGACGATCACTACCTGTATGATTCGCTTTCCCTGCGCATTGATACCGTGCAGCAGGATAATCGCCAGCTGGCCTGGCACTGCTACGATCTGCTCAGCCAGCTGATCGACGGCCAGGCGCCGGAGCCGCTCCAGCGCTACCTCCCCGCCACCCTGCAGTTTCGCCATCCCTGACGGTGCCGTCGGCAATTAGCGTTTTCGCCGGGCGCGCGCTGCCTGCCTCACCGCCAGCAGCGCACCGGCAAACAGCATGCCCAGGCCGATCGTCACCGGCCAGCGGTAAGCCATCAGTAACGAGGGCAATCCGCCGTCCGGCGCCAGCACCACCAGATTCCAGCCCGTTAGCCCCGCCTCGCCGTTCAGCGCGCGGGTTAACATCCGCTGGTGCGGGGCGAAAGGCTGGATAGTCTGGTAGTGGCTGCCGAACAGCGGCGGCTGCATCTCCCTGGGGAACTGCGCCTGCACCTGGGCCAGTACGCTGGCCGGCAGCGCATGCGACGCCGCCAGCAGATGCCCGTCGCCATTCACCAGCAGCAGTTGATAATGCCGCTGCCGGGCGAGGGTATGAAGTTCGGCGCGCATCGCCGCCAACGGCCAGGCGGCTTCCCGCTGCGGCGCCGGCGTGTTCATTCGCCGCTCAAGGCGTTGCGCCACCCACTGCGCATCTTCCTCCAGCTGGCGGGTCTGCATCTCACGGTAAACCTCTCTGGCCGGCAAATTCACGCCCCGACCGAGCGCCAGGATCGCCAGTCCGGCGATCAGCGTGACGATAATGCCCCTGCTTGCCGGTCGCCAGAGCGGCGAGGATTTGACGACGGATGGTGTATTCATACGACTCCAGAAACCGGAGGCCACGCATGGGCCCCCTGACGAATAGGTGGCAAAACTGTACAGGATGAGCCGCGTGGGCAAAACAGACAGGCCGCGCCTGGCGGGGCGTATTTTGTTTATTTCTGGACAGGACGGGCGGCAACGACATCCTTCGCCGCAGCCGCCCGTTGATAAGATTAGTGTTTTTTCCGGTTGCGACGCATGTCGATGGTCACCGCGGCGACGATAATGATGCCCTTAATAATATCCTGCACGTAGGCATCGACGCCGACAAAGGTAAAACCGCTTTTGATCAGACCAAGGATCATCGCGCCAATCAGGGTGCCGGTAATGCGCCCCACCCCGCCCATTAAGCTGCTGCCGCCGATCACCGCGGCGGCAATCGCGTCCAGCTCGTAGGACATCCCCATGCTCGACTGGCCGCTGCTGACGCGCGCTGCCAGCACCACCCCCGCCAGCCCGGAGAGCGCCCCGGCGATGGTGTAGACAATCACCAGGTACTTATTCACGTTGATGCCGGACACTTTGGCCGAGGTCATGTTGCCGCCGATGGCATACACATATTTGCCATAACGGGTATGCTTCAGCGCAATGTGAAACACGGCGGCGATCACGAAGAAGATAATCACCGGCATCGCCCCCTGACCTATCGCCGTAAAGCTGTCGGAGAGGAAGCTGATCGGGTTGCCCTGGGTGTAATACTGCGCCAGACCGCGCGCCGAAACCATCATCCCGAGGGTGGCGATAAACGGCGGAATACCGGTCCGCGTCACCAGAAAACCGTTGGTCAGCCCGCACAGCAGGCCGACGCCGATCCCCGCGCAAATGGGGATCACCGCCGGCAGGTTGACCAGCGCCGGGAACATCGGCGACAGGCTGTCGGAAGTTTGCGCCAGGCTCGCCGCCACCACCGCCGCAAGGGCGATAACCGAGCCGGAGGAGAGGTCAATCCCGGTGGTGATGATCACCTGGGTGACGCCGACGGCGATGATGCCGATGATCGCCACCTGCAGCACAATCAGCACCAGGCGGTTGGTATTGAGCAGGAACGACTGGTCGCGAACATACCAGCCGGCAATTTCAAAAGTCAGGGCAATCACCAGCATCACCACAAAGATGCCGGTATCTTTCGGCATTTTATGCCGCAAATTAGCGAAGAAGGAGGAACCCTCGCTGGCCGGAGCCGCCGTTAATTTCATATTACTCATTCTCTGTGCCTCAATGGGATGCCAACGACAAAATGGTTTCCTGGTCGGCTTCGTCTTTTTCCAGGATGCCGGTGATACGGCCTTCATGCATCACCATAACCCGATCACTCATGCCAAGGATTTCCGGCAGCTCAGAGGAGACCATAATGACCGCCACCCCCCGATTCGCCAGTTCACTGATCAGATGATAAATCTCCGCCTTCGCCCCGACGTCGATACCGCGGGTCGGCTCATCGAGAATTAAGATTTTCGGTTGCGCTAACAGCCAGCGCGCAATCAGGACTTTTTGCTGATTCCCCCCGCTGAGGTTATTAATAATTTGATCCATCGTCGGCGTTTTAATATTGAGCCGGCGAATTTGCTCCATGCAGTCTTCGGCCATTTTCACGTGCTGGACAAAACCGCTCTTGCCGATATATTCCGGCATTTTGACGATACTCATATTTTCCAGCACCGACAGCACCAGAAACAGGCCCGACTTTTTGCGGTCTTCGGTTAATAACGCCATCCCCTTTTCAATCGCCACGGAGGGGGAATCAATGGTCACCGGTGCCCCGTCGATCAGCACTTCGCCGCTGTCGAAGCGCTCCATACCGAACAGGCTTTCCATCACCTCGCTGCGCCCGGCGCCCACCAGCCCGGCCACGCCAAGGATTTCACCGCGGCGTACAGTAAAGCTGACGTCATGGAACACGCCCTGGCGCGTCAGGTTGCGCACCGTCAGCACCTCTTCGCCGATGGTGTTATTAAATTTCGGAAACAGCTGGGTTAATTCGCGGCCCACCATCTGGGTGATCAGCGACTGCCGGGTAAATTCGGTGGTGTTTTTGCTCCCCACCCAGGTGCCGTCGCGAAACACGCTGATCTCATCGGTAATGGCAAAGATCTCATCCATTTTGTGACTGATATAGATGATCGCTTTACCCTGGGCGCGCAGGTCGCGGATGATGGTGAACAGGTGAGCCACCTCGCCTTCGGTCAGCGCCGAAGTGGGCTCATCCATGATCACGATATCCGCGTTCCACGAGACTGCTTTGGCAATCTCCACCATCTGCTGGGCGGCGATGCTCAGCTCGCCCACCAGCCGGTCGGCGGTTAAGCGGATATTAAGCTTGTCCAGCAGCGCCTGGGTCTGGCGGGTCAGCTGGCCGTGGTCGACAAAGCCGTACTTCATCGGCTCGCGCCCCAGCCAGATATTCTCCGCCACCGTCATATGCGGCACCAGATTGAGCTCCTGGTGGATCATCGAGATCCCCGAGCGCAACGCATCCATGGTGTCGGTAAACTCCACCGGCTCCCCTTTCACGCGAATCGACCCTTTATCGGGGCGATAGATACCGATCAGGCACTTCATCAGCGTGGATTTACCGGCGCCGTTCTCGCCCATCAGGGCATGCACCGTTCCCGGACGCACGCGCAATGAGACATTATCGAGCGCCTTCACGCCGGGGAAGAACTTACTGATACCTTCGGCTTCAAGTGCAAAAGCGTTCATACATCCACCTCCGTACCACGGGTTGGCCAGGACTATTTCTGATTACGGTTGGTAAATTCAGCCATGTTCTCTTTGGTGATCAGCTGATACGGCACGTCGATGATTTTTTCCACTTTCTCGCCGTTCGCCAGCTTGATGGCCGCGTCGACTGCGCCTTCACCCTGGCCTTTCGCATCCTGGAAGATGGTGGCGATCATTTTGCCGCTCTTCAGCATCTGCAGGGCATCCGGAGTGCCATCCACGCCAGCGATGAGAATATGGTTCGGGTTTTTGCCCAGTGCCTGCAGGGCGCCGATCGCCATTTCATCGTTGTTGGAGGCGATGGCCTGGATATCCTCACCGCTGGTCATCCAGTTGCTGACCACGTCCACCGCGTCATTGCGGGTAAATTTCGCGGTCTGCTTCTGGACGATTTTGATGTTCGGGTATTTCGCCACCACCTCTTCCACCCCTTTGGTACGATCGCGGGTGGACTCATTCGCCAGGTCGCCGAGCAGGATCGCCACATTGCCCTTACCGTTCATCGCTTTCGCCAGCGCTTCCATCTGCAGACGGCCGGCGAGAATGGAATCCGACCCCACATAGGCCATCTTGTCGGTCAGCTCCGCCTGCGGACGGCGGTTCACAAACACCAGCGGGATCCCGGCTTTGCTGGCCTGATCCATAATCGGTTTCACCGCATTGGTATCCACCGGGTTGACGATAATGGCGTCCACCCCCTGACCGATAAAGTTTTGCACCTGCTGCAGCTGCTGGGAGACATCCCCTTTTGCGTCCTCGATCTGCGATTTAACGCCGTCTTTTTTCATCTCTTTTTGCATCGAGGTCCGCAGGATCGTCAGGAAGTTATCGTCAAACAGCGCCATGGAGACGCCAATAGAGACGTCTTTTGCCATAACCACCGCAGGCAGCATGCAGGCTAACAAAGAGGCAACAATCGTTTTCTTAATATTCATAGTTGATCCTTGATTTTGTAGGTACGCCGGTGAATGAAACAAAATGAAAAATTAATTTCAGTTACGTTGCGGCAAATGTCTGCTGTGATATCGACGACGCTGCGGCACCTCTCGCACTCCATCGTGATCTAAATCACAAATTACGGCTGTTTTTTCATCACTTTTTTGAAACGTTAGTCCATTTACGCCGCAACCTGGATTTCAGACCATTTATTTCATTAACAAGACATTTGAAACTTTTATAAGTAAATAACTGAAATGAAAATTTTAAAACTATGCAGTAACAGAATTTTGACAGACATCTAACATTGCCGCATAAATGAGCGAAAAATGAGAGGCAGACAACGCTTTGACGCGATCGCTTCCCCGCCAGGCGGGTATTTACCCGCCAGGGATAGTCATGCGGTCAGGAGGGGATACGCCGACCGACTCAGTCGACGTTTTCGGCGCTGTAGAGGATAAAGTCGACTTTACCGTCGGCATAGGTTTGCGGCTGGTAGCCGGACTCCAGATGGCGCAGCATCAGGTCGATCGCCAGCTGGGCGTGTTGGCGGGTGTTCTGATCGAGCGTTAACGCCAGACTCCCCTTCGCCAGCTGCTGCCGGGTGGTGTTGTAACGCTCATGGGTGATCCAGCAGACGTCGCCTTCGCGGCGGTGGCGGGCCAGCGCCTCGGCAATCTGGGTATTGCCAAGCCCGGTGTTATAGATCCCAACAATATTCCGGCTGCGGCACAGGGCTTGTTCCAGCAGGCGGGTGATCTGCTCCCGCCGCTCCTCACCCGCCAGCACGTCGCTGAGCTGCAGGTGGGGAAAGCGCTGGCTCAGCACCTCGCGAAACCCCTGAATGCGCAGGCGATGCGCGCTGTAATCTTGCCGGCCGCTGACCATCAGCACCTCGCCGGGCCGCGGCGTCATCCTCCCCAGCATTAACCCCGCCGTGCGGCCAGCCTGCAGCTGATTGATCCCCACGTGGCAGAGTCGGTCGGCGCCGGGCAGGTCCGTCGCCAGGGTGATCGCCGGGACGCCCGCCTCCCGGCAGCGGCGCAGCGCGTCGTGCACTGCGGGATGGTCATTGCCGAAGACGATGATCCCCTGACGCTGCTGGCAGCTGCGCACAATGCGCCGGGCCAGGGTCGTCGGCTGCGACTCCGGGACAAAGGTGCGGTGCAGGGTCAGACGGCGATAGCCGAGGCTATCCGCCACGGCGGCAAAATCCTGCGCCAGCTGGGGAAAGAAGAACGAGTCATTGCTGCTGAGAAAGACCTCAACCTGCCAGGGAAAGCGGTGCTCCTCCGGCAGGATCCGCTTCAGCCCCGCCTCGCGCGCCGCCTGCAGCACTTTGCGGGTGGTCTGCGGCGATACGCCGCCGCGTTCGTTCAGCACCCGGTCAACGGTGGCCACGCCGACGCCAATCTGTCTGGCCAGCACCGCCAGTGAAATGTTTTTCATCGCCCCTCTCTTCATGATGGAAATCCATCAAAACGGCAGTGTCAGTGAGTTTAGCAAACCGATTATGGTGGCAACGTCCCCTCGCCATTCTGGAGAAAAAAATGATCTGCAAACGTTTTGCCCTGGTAGGCAGTGGTTTTATCGGTCAGGTTCATGCCGCCAGTCTTGCCCGTCATGAAGGAAGTGCGCTGACGATGGTGGCCGATGCCGCCCCGGAGCGCGCCCAGGCGCTGGCCGCCCGCTATGGCGCCCGGGCGGTGACAGTGAGCGAGGCGATCCATAGCGACGCCATCGACGCGGTGCTGATCGCCAGTTCAACCCCGTCGCATGCCGAACTGCTGGAAGCCGCCGCCCGGGCGGGCAAGGCGGTCTATTGCGAAAAACCGATCGACCTCTCCCTGGCGCGCGCCCGTGAGGTGGTGGAGCGGGTGCTCCCCCTGAACGTGCCGGTGACTGTCGGCTTTAACCGGCGCTTCGACAGCAGCCATCAGCAGCTCCGCCGCCAGCTGGAGCAAGGGCTGATCGGCCGGGTCGAGCTGGTGCAGATGGTCTGCCGCGCCTCCACCATGCCGCCGCTCGACTATCTGCGCAGCTCCGGCGGCCAGATGCGCGATCAGGCGATCCACTTCTTCGATCTCCTGCGCTTTCTCACTGGCGATGAAGTGCGTACCGTGGCGGCGATGGGCGCGGCGCTGGCCCTGCCGGACATTGCCGAATTTGGCGATGTCGACACCTCCATCCTGATGATGCAGATGCGCGGCGGCGCGCTGGCGCAGCTGGACAACACCCGCCGCACCGGTCACGGGTATGATGAACGGATCACGCTGCTGGGCGCCGAAGGCGCGCTGGAGTCCGGTAGCCAGTCGCCGGCGGGCCCTACCCTGTGGCGCGGCAATCAGCGCATTGAGCCTGGCCTGTGGCCGGACTGGTTCAGCCGGGTACAGGGATCTTATTACCAGCATCTTGACGCCTTTATTCGCGCCCTGAATGGTGAAACCGTGGCCGATCTGCCCGGCCTGCTGGACGGCCTGCAGGCGCAGGCCATTGCCGAAGCGGCGGTTCAGTCCCTGCAGCATGGCCAGTTTGTCGCCGTCGACGACTGTCGCTGAGTGGTTGCGTGGCAACCGCCATCAGGCGCTGTACCAGCCTTTATGCCGGGCGGCGGCGATGCCTTGCCCGGCCTACATAACACTGGCATTAATATGCTTTAATATCAAACTGTTGAAGTAAAATCGTAGGCCCGCGCAAGCGCAGCGCCGCCGGGCAACAGACATCAGGCATCGTACGCGTCCTTTTGCCGGGCAATGGCAGATACGCTCGCGCTATCTGCAAACCAAAGCCCGGCCGGCTCCTTAGCGTTCTTCGTTAAACACCGCGCCCACCTGGCGCCGCACCTCATCCATCACCTGCAGATTCTGCAGCACCCGACTGAGCGGCCGCAGCGGCGAGTCCCGCAGCCCCTGCCCGATGCACCAGGCAAAATGCTCCGCCTGCCAGAACAGCTGGTCGTAGCGATTGCGCGGCTCTTCCCAGCGCAGCGCCTGCCCGCCCTGGCTGGCGGCGAGTGTGAAGCCGCCAGGGGCGTAAAACTGACCGTCGATCGTCAGGGTCGCCTGGCGTCCGGCCACCACCGCCCCGCCCGGCGTGTTGCTGAACAACGTCGTGTTTAACAACCCCTGCATCCCGTTCTGCCAGCTAAACAGCATCGACGTCTGACCGTTAAGCCCCTCCGCCGTGGCGCTGCCGCGGGCGACAATCTCCTGCGGCATGCCGCCCACCATCAGCGCAAACGAGGTCAAATAGCTGCCGAGGTCCATCATCGGCCCGCCGGCAAGGTCGGCATTGAAGATGCGGTGGTCGGAGGTGAAATACTCGCCGTGATCGGCCAGCAGGGTATGCAGGTCGCCGAGCGCCCCATCCTCCAGCAGCTGGCGGATCACATCATATTTCGGCGCGTAATCGCACCACATTGCCTCCAGCGCCAGCTTCCCCTGGCGGGCGGCTTCGGCCTGCAGCTCACGCCCTTCGCCGAGGTTGAGCGCGAAGGGCTTCTCAATCAGCACGTGTTTACCCGCCTTCAGCGCCTGCATGCCGTCAGGAAAGTGATGGTTGTGCGGCGTCGCAATGTACACCGCATCAATATCCGGGCGCGCCAGCATCTCCTCCACCTGGCCGTAAGCCTGGGGGATCCCCCATTCCGCGGCCACCCGCTCGGCCTTCGCCTGGCTGCGGGAGGCCACCGCCACCACCTGCTGTCGGCTGTAGGTTTTCAATGCATGAACAAAGCGCTCGGCGATCCAGCCAGGACCGATAATGCCCCAGCGCAGGGAGGGAATGCTCTGCGCCGCCGGGCGGCGCGGGATCGGTAAGTGTGAGGGAAACATAGCGGCTCCTTAGTCTTTAACCACGTTCACCCAGCGGCGGCTGACCATCGAGGCTTCAATCGCCGACAGCACGCGCTGATTCTGCAAACCAAATTCGAAGTTGGGATAGCAGTCGCCCTCCCCGCAAATCCCCTGCACCAGGTCATGCACTTCGATCACCTTGACGTCAAAATAGCCCAGCCCACCGCCGCCAAAATCGAAGCCGAAGAAGCCGGCATAGGCCGGGATCTGGCTCCCGGCATACAGCGTCTTAAAGCCGCGGTCGTGTTTATCATCGTTGAAGCGATATACCTGCAGTTCGTTAAAGCGCTCCCCGTCCATATACAGCGTGCCTTCGGTGCCGGAAACCTCCCAGAACACGCCGAAGATCCGCCCGGCGGCGATGCGCGAGGCCTCAATCACTCCCGCCGCGCCGCTGTCGAAATTGACCAGGCACTGAACCTGATCGTCATTTTCTACTTCCCGCCACTCGGCATCGGCCGCGACCCGGCTGGCATACCCGGCATCGCGCTGCGGCACCGGACGCTGGCGCAGGCAGGTTTGCGCGCTGGCGGTCACTTCGCGGATCCCGCCCAGCAAAAACTGGGCGACCGACAGGGTATGGGCGCCAAGGTCGCCAAGCGCCCCGCTGCCGCCGAGGGTTTTCGAGCAGCGCCAGGACCAGGGCAGGTTAGGGTCGTTATAAAACCCCTGATCAAAGGTGCCGCGAAAGCGCACCGGTTCGCCAATATCGCCCCGGGCGATAATCTGCTTTGCCAGCAGTGCCGCCGGCGTTTTGATGTTGTTAAAGGCCACCATGGTCTTCACCCCCGCGCGCCGTGCCGCCTGCGCCATCTCCTGCGCCTGCTGCTCGTTGACCGCCAGCGGCTTCTCGCAATAGACATGTTTACCCGCCGCGATCGCCGCCATCGCCATTGTGTAGTGCAGATGGTTCGGCGAGGTGATATCCACCACATCAACCTGCGGATCGTTTACCAGCTCGCGCCAGTCGCCGTAGGCCTTTTCCGCCCCCAGTTTCGCCGCATGGCGTTCAGCCAGCGACTGATCCTGATCCGCCAGCGCGTAGAGATGCGGGCGCTTCGGCAGATCGGGATAGAACATGGCCGCGCGACGGTACGCGTCAGCGTGTGCCTGCCCCATAAAACCCGAGCCGATAAGACCGATATTTAACCGCGCGCTCATGCTGCGTGCTCCTCTGACGGTGAAGGGGAAGATAAATGGTGCGCCAGCCAGGCATAGGCGCGGCGGGCGGTGGCCAGCGGCGGCGCCATCGCCGGGTCCTGCTCGGCTTCGATAATCAGCCAGCCGCGGTAGTCACTGCGCCGGACGAAGTCGAGGATCGGCGCATAGTCGATGCAGCCGTCGCCGGGGATGGTAAACAGCCCGGCGCGCACCGCCTCGTTAAAGCTCAGGTTTTCACGATACAGACGCCCCAGCACCTGCGGACGGACGTCTTTCAGATGCAGATGGCGGATACGGTGGCCATATTTTTGCAGCACGCGCGGGATCTCGACCCCGGCGACAAAGGCGTGTCCGGTATCAAACGCCAGCCCGACGTTGTCATGGGTATGGGACAGAAACCGCTCCAGCTCGTCATCGTGCTCCACCAGCATCATCAGATGATGGTGATAGGCCAGCTGGAGGCCATAGTCGCGCAGCAGCAGGTCGGCAAAGGTATTTAGCTTGTGGCAATACGCCGCCAGGCTGACACGGCTTAACGGCGGCGAGAGTGAAATAGGCTCATCAAGCGGGGTTTCACCCGGCAGTTGCCCGCACTCGCCGTAAACCATCACCCTCGCGCCGAGCTGCCGGAGGAGCTGCGCGTGCTCCCGCACCGCCTCCAGCTCCGCTTCCACGCTGCGCTCGGCCAGCAAGCCGCTGTACCAGCCGGACGCCAGGCGCAGGTCAGCCGCCGCCAGCAGCGGGCCCAGCGTCTCTGCCTGGCGGGGAAATTTCCGTCCTAACTCAATGCCCTGATAGCCCGCCTCCCGCGCCTCGCGCAGGCAGGTATCCAGGGGGATATCGCCGCCTAAATCCTCCAGCACATCGTTGGTCCAGCACAGGGGGCTCACGCCCCACTGCAGATGCTCTGTCGCCATCTTGTTCTCCTTTTCACCCTGTGGTCTTGTCTGGCGTCACTATAAGCAGGCGACGACCGACGATGAAAACGGAGAAATGATGGAAATCCATCATTGCGCTGGCGATATATCCGCTATTTCAGGTAACCCTGAAAAATAAATGGAAATAATGCTTGCCGCCGGCTTATTTTGCGGCTAAAAATTACTGGCTTAATAACCCGCTTCAGAGGTTATCCCTTTCATTCGAAATATGATGATAGCAATATGAAAAAAACTCAACACCGCACCGGCGCGGGCTTTAGCCGCGCGCCCAGGCCGGGCCTGCTGTTATTTGCGTAAGTGACAAATAGTCACTTTTAAAACATCAATTACTTAACATTCTCTCTGCAATAATATGACATGCAGCGGGAAGGTACAGTGATAAATAAAATCAGGGTAATGATGTTTTACCAATAAATAACCCATCTCCTTCCTGCTAGTTATTTATCAGGAATGGCTGCGGTTATATTTATTCTGACGCACCGGGAGAATGCACCAATGTGTATCAACCTTTATGACCATGCACGCCGCTATCGCGATGAGAAACAATAAGATGAATAAGACCTGGCTTTTCACCACCCTCACCCTGGCGCTGGTCGCCGCCGCGCCGGCCCACGCCATTAGCGCGAAATACCGGGAACAGCTTGAACGTTCCGGCTGCACGCAGATGACCGACGGGACCACCTGCGATATTCATAAAACCAAAGCCGAGAATGCCGCCGCCGCGCAGCAGGCCAGCAGCGGCTTCGGCCCCTGGGTGGGCACCTGGTATGTTTATACGGAGTATGGCGATAAAATTGATGAGATTACCGTCACCGCTAAAACGGTGAAAACCCATGGTCATCTGGTCGAGGCGGCGAAAGCCAGCCAGGGTAAACTGACTTTCCGGGTGAAAAGCTCAGCCTTTACCCTCAACAACGCCTTTAACGGCAGCTGGACAAACGGCAGCCAGCGCGGCTCCCTGCAAAAAGTGCAGTAATCTCCCCGCCCCTGCCATCCGGCGGGGGCGGAAAGCCGGGTGCGCTAAGGCTTAAAATCCAGTAGCGGATGGTTAAAGATCTGGTAGACCCCTTCGCTGGCAAAGGGCGGGAAGGTCGTGCGCAGTACCGCATCGGTCACTACCGCGCAGAACGCCGGATCGCCCCCCTCCTGCTGCAGTCCGGTCAGTTTTGCACTGCGGTTAAGCGACAGCCGCACGGAGCATATTTTCCCCTGGTAGCGTGCGCTGTTGGGCAATTGAACCATAACCGCCTCTCTGAGCGTGAAGGCGTAGCGCATCAGTTGATCCTGCGTGGCTTTGCCCGGCGGCAGTGTGTGCGTATCCGGGGCCGCGGCCCGCTGCTGCATCTGGCGGATCAGTTCCTCCTGCGTCGGATGCTTCTCCTTCGCCGCCTGGCAGCCGCTCAGCAGGCTAATAGCCGCCGCGGTCATGAGGGCAATACCAAATTTGCTCATAGCGTCTCCTTGCGAAATGGTCACTATTGTCGCGCGTCTGGCCACGGCAAAACATCCCGATAAATAGCGGTTAGCGGTTCATAAAGCAGGGCAAAAGACAGGATGGGGATAATGCAGGGAGGACCTCCCGGCGCAGGCCGGGAGGGAGTGCAACGGATTACTTCTGCGGACGCATGGCCGGGAAGAGGATCACGTCGCGGATGGTATGGCTGTTGGTAAACAGCATCACCATGCGGTCGATACCGATACCCAGACCCGCGGTCGGCGGTAAACCATACTCCAGGGCGGTGACGTAGTCTTCGTCATAGAACATCGCTTCGTCATCGCCCGCCGCTTTGGCGTTCACCTGATCCTGGAAGCGCTGCGCCTGATCTTCGGCATCGTTCAGCTCACTGAAACCGTTACCGATTTCGCGGCCGCCAATGAAGAATTCAAAGCGGTCAGTGATTTCCGGGTTGACGTCGTTACGGCGCGCCAGCGGGGAAACTTCCGCCGGGTATTCGGTGATGAAGGTTGGCTGAATCAGATGCGCTTCCGCCACTTCGTCAAAGATTTCGGTGACGATACGTCCCAGACCCCAGCTTTTCTCTACCTGAATACCGAGAGATTCCGCCAGCGCTTTCGCCGCGTCGAAGTTATCCAGATCCGCCATGTTGGTTTCCGGACGGTGTTTCTTGATTGCTTCGCGCATGGTCAGTTTTTCAAACGGCTTACCGAAATCAAACACCTGGTCGCCATATGGCACTTCGGTTTTGCCCAGCACCGTCTGCGCCAGGGTGCGGAACAACGACTCGGTCAGTTCGATCAGGTCTTTGTAGTCCGCATACGCCATATACAGTTCCATCATGGTGAACTCTGGGTTATGGCGTACCGAGATCCCTTCATTACGGAAGTTGCGGTTGATTTCAAACACGCGTTCAAAACCGCCGACCACCAGACGTTTCAGATACAGTTCCGGCGCGATGCGCAGGTACATATCCAGATCCAGCGCGTTGTGATGGGTGATGAACGGACGGGCGGACGCCCCGCCAGGGATCACCTGCATCATCGGGGTTTCGACTTCCATAAAGCCGCGAGCCACCATGAACTGGCGCATGGTCGCGAGGATCTGCGAGCGGATACGGAACGTATGACGTGACTCTTCGTTGGCGATCAGATCCAGATAGCGCTGGCGATAGCGGACTTCCTGATCCTGCAGGCCGTGGAATTTATCCGGCAGCGGGCGCAGGGCTTTGGTCAGCAGACGCAGCTCGGTGCAGTGAATAGAGAGTTCGCCGGTTTGCGTTTTGAACAGCTTGCCGCGGGCGGCGATGATATCGCCGAGGTCCCATTTTTTAAACTGTTCGTTGTAGACGCCTTCCGGCAGGTCATCGCGCGCCACGTACAGCTGAATGCGGCCGCCGACGTCCTGAAGAGTGACGAAAGAGGCTTTGCCCATCACGCGGCGGGTCATCATCCGGCCAGCCACCGCAACTTCAACGTTCAGGGAAGCGAGTTCATCGTTATCCTTCGCATCGAATTCAGCATGCAATTGGTCAGAGGTATGATCGCGACGGAAGTCGTTGGGGAAGGCTACGCCCTGCTCACGCAGTGCAGCCAGTTTTTCGCGACGAGTTTTCAGTTCATTATTAAGGTCAATGGCCTCATCGGCACCTTGTGCTTGTTGTTCAGACATATGGATTCCTCATAACCTTGCTTTCAAACTAGCTTCGATAAATTGAACCAGGTCACCCTTCCGCGCGGCCTGTCTCTGGGAAGACACCAGAGCACAATCTTAACGATCCTGGATTCACTCCAAGCTGATCTCACTCAGCTATGGCTTCAGTAACGGTATTTTTTATCGTTGGCCTCCGCGCATGCCAGAATATCCTCCTCCTGTTCACTAAGCTGTGCAAGGAGCGACTTCGCGCTCCGCTGTTGATGTAATACCCCCGGTCGCGCCGCGCTTACCGGGGCTACGAATCGCGGCCCGGATAAGGCGTTTACGCCACCAGCCGGGACGAGCGTCAGGCGCCGCCGCCGGTAACTTCACCGGCAGCCGCACGGCGTTTGCCCACACTACAGGCCGCGGCAAAGGCGATAACGACCATCACCACCACGCAGCCGAGGGTCCATTCACCCATCTGCGAGAAGAAATGCTGATAGGCGGCAATCGCCGTGTCGCTAATTTGCGATTCGGTGGTTTGCTGCGCCACCACGCCCGCCAGCCAGTTGGCCACCGCGCCAGTGGCCAGCATATAGATCCCGGTCAACACCCCGGTGACGCCGGGCATGTTCAGACGGGTGATTTGCGCCATCGCCACCGGGTCGATAAACAGTTCGGCAAAGCCCATCATCGCCAGCCCGGCGACCATCATGCCCATCGAGGCCTGGCCGTCAGCCGCGCCGTGGCGGGCATTGAGCGCCAGCAGCATAAAGCCGCCGCCCATCAGCAGCAGGCCGAAAGCGAATTTCAGCCAGACGCGCAGCACCGAACGCACGCTGCCTTCCGGGCGCATCAGCCACGCCAGCACCACGCCGGCCGCCATCACCGCCACCGCGTTGACCGACTGGAACAGCGCGGTTGGCACGTCCCAGTTCAGCAGGCGACGATTGACGAAGTGGTCGATAAACAGGCTAATCGAGCTCCCGCCCTGCTGCGCCAGCACCCAGAACAGCGTTCCGGCGAGCATCAGCAGGACGATCTGCCACAGCGCGCGACGATGCTCCGGGGCTTTGATCATGATCCGCGCCACCATCTGGGTGGCGAACAGGCAGACGATCGCCAGCAGATAGCCGGACCAGTTGTTTTGCAGCAGCAGCGTGAAGAACACCGGCGCCAGGCACAGCATCACCAGCAGCCAGCCCCAGGTCGGCAGCACAAATTTCACTGCCCGCAGCGCCGGTTTATCGACGCCGCGGGTATGCCGGAAATGGCGGCTGCCGCTTAAGAAAATCATCAGGCCGATAAACATGCCGATCCCCGCCAGCGCAAAGCCGATATGCCAGCCGTACCACTGCGCCGCCAGTCCGCAGGCGATGGGCGCGGCGATCGACCCGACGTTGCCGGCGGCGTACAGCAGCGAGAAACCGCCGTCGCGACGCGGGTCGTCGTGAGCGTACAGTTCGCCGAGCAGGCAGCTGATATTGGATTTGAACAGGCCGTAGCCGCAGATGATGATCGCCAGCGCGACGTACAGACTCCATGCGGAGGTCGACTCGACGCCCAGCACCACGTGGCCGAGGGTCATTAACAGCGCCCCGGCAATCACCGCCGTGCGGTTGCCGAGCAGGCGGTCGGCAAGCCAGCCGCCGAGAATAGGGGTAACGTAAACTAAAGATGCGTAGGCGCTGAACAGACTGATGGCATGGCTGTCGTCAAAGCCAAGCTGGTGGGTGAGATAAAGGATGAGTAAGGCACGCATGCCGTAAAAGCTGAAGTACTCCCAGATCTGGATCGCAACGATGTAGTAAATCGCGCGCGGCTGTGAGGGTGTTTTCATAGGTTCTCCTTGCAGCGTGAAAAAAGGGAAGTGGCAAGCCACTTCCCTGGTGTGCGTCTATTACTTGTTGTTTTCTTCTTTCAGCACTTTAACGGTGTAACGACCATCCGCCTGACGATAGGCGCCGTGGATATCGGTTTCGAAGCCCGGGTAGTGGGCGCCGATTTCGCACAGCATCTGCAGGAACTCCAGCACCGGGCGGCTTTCTTCGGTGATCATTTCACCCGGCATCACCAGCGGCACTCCCGGAGGATACGGCAGGATCATGTTGGCGTTGACGCGGCCGACCATCTCTTCGAGATAAACCTCTTCAGTCTGACCGTGCAGCTCTTTCTGGAACGCGGCATACGGGGTCATCACCATCGATGGCAGCACTTCGAATGCGCGGAACATCAGGTCCGGCAGGTTGTGATGCTCAATCAGTTTGTGAATGTTCTGCGCCAGGTCCTGAATACGCATGTTTTCATAGAATTCAGGATCTTCACGGTACAGCGACGGCAGCATGTTTTTCACCCGCAGGTTCAGGTCGAACGCGCGTTTGAAGTCGGTCAGCGCACGCAGCAGGCTCAGCGCTTTGGTTTTGTCGATACCGATGCTGAACAGGAACAGCAGGTTGTACGGACCGGTTTTCTCAACCACGATGCCGTGTTCGTCGAGATATTTCGCCACGATGCTCGCCGGAATACCGAAGTCATCCATGGTGCCGTCTTTCTTCATCCCCGGCGTCAGCAGCGTGACTTTGATCGGGTCGAGGTACATGTGCTCGTTATCGATGTTTTTGAAACCGTGCCATGCACTGTCGGAACGCAGCGGCCAGCATTCAGGACCATCGATATGCTCCGGCTGCCAGACGTCGAAGAACCAGCCGTCAGACTCGCCTTTCAGACGTTTGATCTCTTTACGGAACTTGATGGAACGTTCAATAGAGCCGTCGATCAGACGCTTACCGGCGTTACCCTTCATCATCGCCGCCGCGGTTTCGGTGGACGCCACGATCCCGTAGTGCGGGGAAGTGGTGGTGTGCATCATGTAGGCTTCGTTGAAGGTCTCTTCGTTTACGTCGCCTTTCACGTGGATCATCGACGCCTGGGAGAATGCCGCCAGCAGTTTGTGCGTGGACTGGGTTTCGTAGATCACTTTCCCTTCGACGCGGCCGCCGCTCATCCCGCATTTGCCTTCATAGATCGGCGAGAAGTTGGTGTAAGGGACCCATGCGGAGTCAAAGTGGATGGATTTCACATCCAGGGTTTTCTTGATGAAGTCGGTGTTATACAGCAGACCATCATAGGTTGAGTTGGTGATCACCGCGTGTACCGGCCAGGTCGCATTCGGCGTCTCTTTCACACGCTTGGCGATAGTCGCGTGCTGGAATTCGCTCTGCGGGATACCGCCGAGGATACCGTAGGCGTTACGGGTCGGACGGAAGTAGATCGGCGTAATGTCGCTCATCATCATCAGGTGAGTCAGCGATTTGTGGCAGTTACGGTCAATCAGCACGGTGCTGCCGGCCGGCGCGGAGTACATGCCGACGATTTTGTTAGCAGTAGAGGTACCGTTGGTCACCATGTAGCTGCGTTCAGCGTTAAAGACGCGAGCGATATACTCTTCCGCTTCTTTGTGCGGGCCGCTGTGGTCCAGCAGAGAACCCAGTTCAGAAACCGAAATGGAGATATCGGATTTCATGGTATTCGGGCCAAAGAAATCATAGAAGATGCTGCCTACCGGGCTTTTCTGGAACGCGGTACCGCCCATGTGGCCTGGGGTGCAGAAGGTGTATTTACCTTCACGTACATATTTGAACAGCGCTTTGGTCAGCGGCGGCAGAATGGTATCGATGTATTCATCAGTGTTCTGTTTGATTTTGTTCGCGATATCTTCCGCAGCGCCCAGCGCATATTCGAAGAAGCGAACCTGCATGCGCAGATCGTTCAGGCTAACGTCCAGAGTCGAGTAGGTGTTAGCGAACGCGTACAGCGGCATGTACTCGTTCATTTTGCTGATTTCTTCGCACAGTTCGAGATTGTATTTATCCCAGTCGAAGATCACGCCGCACAGACGAGAGTTGTTTTCGATAAGTTTTAATAAGTCGTCACGGTCGTTCGGGTAGACAATACGGAAGTCCAGGCGTTCGAGAGCACGATGCAGTTCACGGATGGGTTCTTCTTTGAAGTAAACACCCATGTGATTCATGATTGCAATAACGTTCATAGTCAAATCTCCAGATGTAGAAAGCCCCTCCCGTCTCGATGTGACAGGTGATGGAAGGAGCCTCAGGAAAAAGGGTTACTGATTAGTGCGCGTTAGCGGGGCTGTTGTTATCCGTTGCGTTGTTCTGGCGCTGGTGCATTTTGCGACCGTAGAACATCAGGATAATCAGGCTAACGATAAAGGTGCCGGCCAGTTCGAAGGAGCTTGCGCCCATCAGCGCGATGAAGCAGAACACGCAACCCAGTACCGAACAAATCAGGCTAACGAAGTTACGAATGTTGATGCCTTCGAAACGAATCAGGTCAACACAGGAGTAGAAGTAAGGCAGCATGGTCAGCAGTACCGCGATACCGGTCAGTTCGCCGAACAGGTCAGAAGCTTTACCACCGGCGGAGTTCATCAGGGTGATCAGCACCATCAGCGCGGTCATTTTCACCGCCGCCAGCAGCAGGCCTTTTTTCGGGATACCGTTGCTATCGACTTCGCCATACACTTTCGGGAAGTTACCGTCGTTGGCGGCACGTACACCGGCCTGGCCAACCAGCATCATCCACGAGCCCAGAGAAGTCAGGCAAGCGAAGGCAGTGAAAGCGGAAACCATCGGAGCAGCCCAGCCGCCGAGAATGGTAGAGGCGCTAATCGCGAACGGCGCACCGGACGCGGCCATCTGAGAAGCAGGATACATACCGGCGATAACCTGAGTCGCGGCGATATAGACGATACCGGCCATCGCAGTACCCAGCATGGTAGCCAGCGGGACGGTACGTTTCGGGTTTTTTACCATCCCGGTACTCACGGCGGCGGATTCGACGCCAACGAAGGCCCACAGGCAGAGCAGGATACTTTTAATGACCGCGTGGCTATCGGTGGTGCTGGAGGTGTTCCAGTTCGCCTGATAGGTGGCGACATCAAACCAGTGCCAGCCGACAACCGCGGTCATGACCACTGGAATAAGCACCAGTACCAGACCAATAGTGGTCAGACGGCTGACCCAGGTCCCGCCGAGCATATTAACGAAAGTAAAGATCCACACGATGGCAATACAGGCAATACCTGCTGGCACCGGGTTATTTAAAATTGGGAAGAACGTAGAGAGATAAGAAACTGCGGTAATCCCGATGGCCAGGTTACCAATCCAGTTTGCATGATAATAAAGCACACCGGTCTGGAAACCGAATGCGGGAGATATTTCCCCGGCGTAGGCAATTGGACCACCCTGTTGCGGGTTCTTAGTGGCCAGTCGGGCATAAACATAAGCCAGAGACATCGCACCAATAATTGAAATTACCCAGCCCCAAATGGCAATACCACCGATGCTGGCCAGGTTCGCAGGTAATAATGCAATACCGCTCCCCATCATATTACCGGCGACGACACCGGTACAGGCAAATAGCCCGATCTTCTTGGCAGAACTCATGGTTGTTTTTCTCCTAAGTTTATTTGGGAGGTACAGATCATGATACAGAACCATTAATTGACCCGACCAACTGCCAACAAGATTACTGATTTGTACGAGATAAGTCCTAAAGATAAAGTGAAATAACAACAAACATCAGACAAATGATATTTTGACCTTTTTCGCTTAACATATAAACATGACAACAGGGTGTCAGAAAAAGATAAAAATCGTTTAGTTACATGGAGTTAGAGTGGGATGTGAGTGTTACTGAAGTGTTATTGAAAGCCTCCTGAATGCTAAATACAAATAACAACCAGAGGCTTCATGAGAAACATAAATTTAACCTCACCATGCCCAAAACCTTGCGCATGATGAGGGTTTACTTATTCTGAAGAGAGGAAATTGTCGAGATACGGTACCACCCGATTAACTGATGTCTGGAAAACACCGTTTTCAATCCAGTACAGGGTATCCCCGCCGGGCCGTAAATTAAACGCGGTGATGTAAGAATCGGCAGCCAGTCGGTTCTCTCCTTTCATCTCATAGACTTTGCCTAACAGCACATAATTCAGCCACGACATCTCTAAATCAATCGCACTGTTAATCGCGGTATTCGCTTCGTCGACTTTACCCTTACCCAACGAATCTACCGCTTTTATTTGATAATAAATCGCCATGTCTTTAATACCCGGCATCTCCCCTACCCGCTCAACTTCACTGTAGAGGGCAGCTAGCTGTTTATCGTCCAGCGGCTGCTGCGAATGGCGTAATACATCCACCAGCGTTTTTTCGGCATAGGCGTAAATAAAATCCGGCGCCCGCTTAATCACATCATCCAGCAGGCTACTGGCTTTACTTAATGAATCAACATCGCCCTTCATTAACAGCTGATGCGACTGGTAGAAATAGGTTAACGCCACGCTCTGCGAGGGCTGATATTGCCTGAGCATCGCCTGCATCCGCGCCGGCCACGGTTGCGTCAGGGCATCCGACAGGCTGTTCATCAGATCGTTCTGAATGGTCAGCTGGTTGTCGTTGGTCACAAAGTAGCGTTTATCCAGCATCGTCGAGCTGTCGGCGTTATCCACCAGCTGGACCGACATAAAGCACTGCTGCGCCCGATAGTGGCGCTGATTGACGAACTCAATGGTCAGCGTTTTCCCGGAGCTGCTCGGCTCATTGATGTTGTAGTCCGTTTTGTCATGCACCATAAAGGTCGAGAAGGTGTTCAGCGAGGTGGTGATCAGGCTGGCCAGGCCGACCGCGTAGGAGTGCTGCGACGACCAGTTGGTGCAGGAGTTACCATTGACCAGGTGGATATCGATATCGCGCGGATTGAGCAGCAGGCGCGCCTTGTTGACCGGCGGCCGCGACTCCATGCTCGACAGCGCCACCAGCGCCACACAGGTGCCCAGCGCCAACAGGAACAGCCCCCACACCAGGGCGGTGGTGAGGCGTTTGCGGGCCGATGGCGCGCTGGCGACAGCGGGAGCCGCCGCTGGCGCTGTCACCGGCGCGGTAAGATCGGCGGAGGAGTCGGGGGCTTCTGGCGGCCCACCGGCAGCCGGTGGCACGGGAATAGCGGTCGACGACGAAGGCGCCAGCGCCTCCACCTGCGGGGCGAGTTCCTCCCCCTCCTCGGTGCACCAGATCACCGGCACCGTGAGCTTATACCCCCGTTTGGGTACCGTCGCGATGTACTCAAGGCTAACGTCGTCGCCGTCTTTGAGCGACTTGCGCAGTTCGGAAATACTCTGCGTGACGACGTGGCTGGTCACAACGTTCCGGGTCCAGACGTTTTCGATAAGCTCGTCCCGGCTAAGCACTTCCCCCGGATGGCGGGCAAAAAAGACCAGAAGATCGATTAAACGCGGTTCAAGGGTAAGCTGGCGCCCCTTCCTGCTGATTTGGTTTACAGAGGGGGTTACCAGCCATTCACCGACGCGAACAACAGGTTGTAGCATACAAGAAAGCCCCAGACAAAAAGGGAAAGGCGCGATGATAACACATTTGTCCTACCTATTTTTGCCAGGGGTCACTCCCTCAGGCATTAGGTCAGAATTGGCTTTTTATCAACAATAAAAAGCAATAATTCATTAACATCGTGATCATGAAATTTATATATAGCGATAAAAACGCATTTCCGCTGCCGCAATTGCCTAAGGCAATTCCGATGGCAGAAAAAAAATGAGCCCGGAGGCTTAACGCGCTCCAGGCTCAATGCGTCGCGCGCCGCTACGGCACGCTTTTAAAAAGGTTATTTATACACTTCCGCTGTGGCTTCGAAGTTTGGACCATGCTCGCGCGCGGCGGTAATCACGTAATATTTTCCGCCTTTCTCATCGGCCAGCTTAGAGAGCTGATCGTGCAGATCGGAAGGTGAAGAGAACTCGCCACCGGACGGCCCTACCGAGATCGGTCCAACCTTGGTCAGTTTGAAGTGTTTCACTTCTTCTTTGGTGATCAACTGTGCGGCGGACGCGCCAAATGCAACGGCGGAAAGGGCTAACGCGACTATCACTTTTTTCATCCTGCAATCTCCTTGGAATTAGCCTTCAGTCAGGCTCTTTCAGTATAGACGGCGATTTACTGAGCGTGCTACCGATGCGCTTATTTTTCGGCCGAAGCGTTCAGTAACGCGGCGGTACCCCTTCCGGGCGAGTCTTAAAACGCCGGTGCAGCCACATATATTGCTCGGGCGCCATCAGGATGCACTGTTCGATAATCTGATTCATCCAGGCCGCCGTGACCTCGGCGCTCGCCAGCGGCGGCGTGCGCTCTGGCGTCAGAGAGATCAATTCATACCCCATGCCGTTGGGCTTGCGCCGCGGAACAAACGGCACAATCGTCGCCCCGGACATTTTCGCCAGCATCCAGGTGCCGGTGGTGGTCGCCGCCTGCTCGACGGCAAACAGCGGGGCAAAAACGCTGCTGGCCGGGCCGTAATCGTGATCTGGCGCGTACCAGAGGATCTCCCCCTCTTTCAGCGCCCTGACCATCCCTTTCAGATTTTTTCGATCCAGCATGGTCTTGTTCGAACGCAAGCGTCCCCAGGTCTGCAGCCAGTCAATCAGCGGGTTATCATTGGGCCGGTAGACGCCAATGCCCGGGGTAAACATGCCATACATTCGCGCCCCCATTTCGAGGGTCAGAAAATGAATACCGATCAGTAAGATGCCCTGCTTTTGTTCCAGAAGCTCCACCACCTCGTTAACGCCGCTGGTCTCGGTCCAGCGCGCCACCCGGTGCGTCGGCCAGAACCAGGCCATGCCGGTCTCCATCAGCCCCATGCCCAGCGATTCAAAGTTTTTCACCAGCAGCGCCTCGCGGTCGGCGGCGCTCATCTCGGGAAAGCAGAGTTCGAGATTACGTCTGGCAATCCGCGCGCGGCTTTTCATCACCCGCATTGCCAGCCGCCCAAGCGCCGTTCCCAGACGGTAGATCACCGGATACGGTAATTGCACCAGCAGCCACAAAAAGCCAATTCCCAGCCACAACAGCCAGTAACGCGGGTGCAAAAGCGCGCGGGAAAATTTGGGTAAATTTGACATAGTAATCCTGTTAATTCACTCAATAATAGCTGAGCAAAAACCGCGAAATAAAGTAGCGGATCCTGCATGTTATATTTTTCCAATTCGTGCGGTAATACTCAGACACAAAGGGCGTTATTATACGTCGCTCCTTGAGTAATTTCAGCCCTTGCGATGACGGCTACTCTATTATTAGGCAGATCGCGTAAAATTTCCTGTTTAATGCATAAATAAATAAACCTAACCTCTACGGCGCGGCCGATTGTCGATAAAATCGCCAGTACATTTGCCTCAGCCTCTCGACCAGTGCCTCGTTTACTCACGCTCTATTATGGCGATAGCAAACGCAAACAGGCCGTTCAGCCCGGTCTGATATGGCCAGCATGCGGTTATTTGTGACTGGGGCAAAGGTTAAGCATCGACATTGCGGATCCTTTTCCCAGATATGCTACGTTTACAGCGCTCATTCGACGCAAGTGCCTTTGCCGACGTCGCCGCTTTCAGAAGCCATAGTGAGAAGGAACTATGACAATGAATTATCAATTAGTGAAGCAAGTCAGAGAAAATAGCCCATTAAGAAAAAGCTTCATTGACCTTGCCGTTAAGACTTTTGATCTGTCTTTTGAAGAGTGGTATCAGCAAGGTTACTGGACCGACGCCTATATCCCCTACGCCTTTGTCGAACGCAATAAAGTTATCGCTAACGCCTCGGCCAATATCATCGACCTGCGCTGGCAGGGCGAGCCCCGGCGTTATATTCAGATTGGCACCGTGATGACCGAACCGGACCACCGTAATAAGGGATTAGCCGGCCAGCTTATCCATCACATCCTGCAGGACTGGCAGCAGGAGGCGGACGCCTTCTTTTTATTCGCCAATCCCACCACGGTGGATTTTTACCCCAAATTTGGCTTCACCCGCAGCGAAGAGCATCAATATATTATGCCGGTTTCCCCGCGAGCCGGTGATTTTCGTAAACTGGATATGGACAGCGCTGACGATGTCGCCCTGCTCCGCCATTACTATGAAAAATCCAACCCGTTCTCACCGCTGCGGGTGGAGCATAACTTTGGCCTGCTGATGTTTTACTGCTCAGCCTTTATGAAGCATTTTGTTTATTACTCGGCAAAAAATGAGGCAGTGGTCATCGCCATGCAAAACGGTCCGGTGCTGATCTGCTTTGACCTCTTCTGCAAGGAGGGTAAGAGCCTGTCGACGCTGGTCAACGAACTGGCCGATGACCATGTTTACCAGGCCATCCTCGGTTTTACCCCTAATGAAGACCGGCTCGGCGAGTATGAGAAAATAGAGGGAGAAGATATCCTCTTCGTCTATGACCAGAAGGAAAACCTGTTTAAAGACAGGAAGTTGATGTTTCCTTTACTGGCGCATGCCTGACGACGCCACGCCGTCAGGCCGATCAGTTATAAGTCACCACGAAGGTCGCGCTGGCGTTCGCCTCGCCCGCAGTCACTGCGGGCTGCGTCTGGATATAGCGGGCCTGATAGGATAAACGATAGTTCGTCTGACTGCCTTTATTCCCGGACCAGACCTGGCTCACCTGGTTTAGCGGCACCAGCGCGCCGCCGGCGCTGAGGATTTGCACGCCAAGTCCGGATGCGCCTTCAGGTTGGTCATCGATTTTAATCACCTCGTTGGCGGCGACAGCGCTGTCCACCGTCGCGTTAAACTGCATAAACACGCTGCCGACATTTTCACAGTTCGTCAGGTTGATGTTAAAAGGAACCGGGGCGGTGGTGCTGTTGAGCCCGGTAAACGCGGTTTTGTTATGCCGCCCGAGGAAGACGTTAATGTTTTTACTGTCGTCAGTAATCTTGCAGGTGGGTGATTTGACCTGAATACAGAGCCCACTGACGCTAAAGCGCATCGCCTGTACTCCGCCAAGATAAATATCGCCAAGGTAATCGTTAAGGCAATACTCGCCCGGCGGCGGTAGACCGCCGTTATCGGCAATCCGCCAGAAATAGATGGTCGGTTTTTTATTTTCCGCCTGAAATGCGCGCTGGCCGGAAAATACCGGCGCTGAGGGCCAGGCCGTGAACAGGGGATCGAAATTAATGCCATCCTGTTCCCCCATCTGGAAGCTGTAACCAATGCCCGGCAGGCGGTCGATGCTGTAGATATCCCCGGGCTTGCCGTCTCCCGCCGGGCCGACCCGTGAGCCGCCGATGCTCTGAAACCCGCCGGGCTCGCTGCCGCTGCAGGCGATCTCCCAGCGTTCGTTATTAGTGATAATCATCCCTCCGTAGCTGTATAGCAGGGAGCCGATGGGACGATTGCTGACGTCAAGGTTGATACTGGCCTGGCTGACGTTCACTGAATACTCGATAGTTTTGCCACTGACCATCTGGCACGCTGCCGACAGCGAGGCGCAGTATCCGCCGGCCAGCAGAAGCGGTACCCCTGATGCGATGATTTTTTTCATATTACTTCTCCTTTATTCCCGGCCGGCAGACCTGATGCGGCGTACCGCGGCTAACCTGTTGCGCCGCGTCGCCGCGGATGGCATAGGCCAACCGGCAGTGTTGCCCGCTGCGTTCGCCCCATACTACCGAGACGCTGCCGTCGGCCTGCGGCACCCGGGCATACAGCAGCCCGCCCTGACCGACGGCGCCAACCGCCCGACCGCTGTCGTCAAACACCTCCGCGCCCAGCGGGGGCGCCGCGCCATCCGGCAGCGTGACATGGGCAAACCAGGGATAGCCGGTACGCGTGACAAATTTGACCTTCACCGCCGCGCCCGAATCGGGCACCACCGTCGTGCTGCTGGAGACAATCTCCACATGGTCGTTCAGACCCTGCGGATCGAGATCCAGCCAGTTATCGGTAAAGGGATCGAGGTAAGGGATGATCGTAAAACCCTGGCGGTTTATTGGCTGTCCGAGGCGGTTTGCCACCCGAGCGCCCGCCGCGCCGGGCGCTTCCACAATGGCGAAAGTTTCCCCCAGTTCGGGGGTGGCGGTCATTCCGCCCTGATGCGCCACCAGGGCGCCCGATGCCCCCAGCGAGTACTGCTGCTGGTGGCGACCGGCGCTGGCGCTGGCATTCAGGTACGCATAATCCGTACGCAGGCTACCGTTGCCCCCAACGCTGGCCTCGTGCGGGTTCTCCCGCGGCATGTCGTAGCTGGCGGTCAGGCCATAGCTAAAGGCATTTTTCTCGCCAGCGCTGCCGGTATAGCTGGACTGCAGCTGGCTGCCGTAGTTCTTATCATGGTTAAAGCGGGTAGTCAGGCTGCCCGCCTGCCCGAACGGCAGCGAAAAGGAGACGCCCACCACCTGATTATTGCGGTGATGAATATCCTGACTCTGCTGGGCGTACAGGTAGTAATTGAGCTGGCCATAGCGGTTGGCGTACCCCAACTGATAGGAGCGCCAGCGGTGGTGGTGGACATCCTCGCTCCAGATTCCGTTAAACGACAGGCTGCCGCTGCCGGCCTGCTGAGACAACGTCGCGCTGTAGCGGGTCATCTCCCGCCAGTCGTTGGGGTAACGGTCGTGCTCCCGGACGGCGTCGCGAATGGAACGATAGTTGCCGTCGTTGCTGTGGCTCATCGAGACCAGCATCCGCGTATCGGACGCGAAGGATTTTGATGCGGATACCCGCCAGCGATACCCCTCCTGCCAGCCGCGTTCCCTGCCCTTCGCCGCAGAACGGGAAAGATCGACCGCCAGCGCCCCCCAGTAGGTATTGAAGGCGCTGCCGACCAGCGTCGAGTAATAATCCGTCGTCGCGTTGGCGCCGGAATAGCCGCTGACATAGTCATTGAAGCCGTACTGCGCCGTGGCTTCGCCAAATCCCGGCCGCCCGGCGATCCCGTCCTCATCCAGATAGCCCAGCGACAGGTCATAGTAGACCGCGCCTGCCCGCACCAGGCCAGGCAGCGCGGCGTACGGCACGGTAAAGGTCTCCTGACTGCCGTCCGCCTCATGGATCGTTACCTGTAAATCGCCGCCGGCGTTGGTGGGATAGAGATCGTCAAAGGTGAATTTGCCCGGCGGAACCGTGGCCTCGTACAACAGGGCGCCGTTCTGGGTGACCGTCACGCGGGCATTGGTGCGCGCCACGCCGCTAACCGACGGCGCAAAGCCGCGGCGGGAGCCCGGCAGCATGCGCACATCGGTAGCCAGCCTGCCGCCGATAAAACTGACGCTGTCAAAGAAGGTTCCGTCGGTCCATCCCTGACCCAGCCGTAACGTGGACGCCCAGTTCACTACACTTCTCTCAGCCCAGGTGGCAATGCTATCCCAGTGTGTATTCACCTCCTGCGCCTGGTAGCTGGACTGGTGATGTAAACGCCAGCCAAAGGCGCGCAGGCTGGCATCCAGCCCGAGATAATGATGGCTGCTGCTATCCCCGTCGACGATGCTCTGATAGCTGTTGGCCTGATAGCGCAGCACTGCGGCGGGCACGCCGCTATCCACCTTCTTCAGGTTCACCGCCCCCCGATAATGGGGTTGCAGTAGCGCCTGGGGCATATTCACCCGCAGGACGTTTTCCCCGCTGTCATACTCCCAGCCGATCGCCTTATTGATCTGCGAAAAGCGCAGGCAGGTGGCCGCCGCCGGCCACTGGGCATCCTTCAGCTGCAGGGCGTCGAACAGCGAGGGCGAGATGCAGGGCTCAAGCTGGCCATCGTGTTCCTGGATAACAAACGTTTCTTCCGCCAGGTCCCGGCCATTCACCGAGAGCGTGCTGCGATACTGTCCGGCGTGCAGCGGATTACCGTATTGATATTTCTGGAGATCAACCTGCGCGGCGCCGTGCAAATGGGCGCGGTTAAAACTAAACGCCTCTGCCGCCCATGCCTCCTGCCAGGGAAGGAGCAGCATCAACCCAAACTTGATCTCCCTGAGTTTCATAATAATGTCCTTACTGAGGATAATTATGATTCACTACCGCGCCGTAATCATTGATGGTGGTGAAGCTGAATTTCTCCGGCAGCGTACGCAGCGCGACCCCTTTAAGCGCGATCTCCAGCGAGGAAAAAGGGGCGACCATGCCAGCGGACTGTTTTTGTCCGTTAAGGGTGATGCTGTCGATGGTGATATAGCGCGATGAGGCATTGCTCACCCGCAGCCCATTGCCCGTGGGAGCCAGCGCCCAGCGCAGGGCATTCTCCGGCGCCATTTTTTCCGCCGCCACGCCTGCCGGACGGTAAAACAGCTTGATACGCGACCGTATCGCGAGCTGGAGGTAATTGATTGCCGTGCCGTTTTTCGGCTCAGGCGGGATGTCCAGCAGATTAAACCAGAACAGCGACTCCCGATCCTGCGGCAGACGGCTGCCGTTGAACACCAGGCGCCAACTCTGGCCCTTTCCCGGCTCGATACGCACAATCGGCGGCAGCACAATAAACGGCGCCGAATCTTTTTCCGGTTGATTTTGCACGCGGCCATCGTCGACCCAGACCTGCGTCAGAGAGGGGGTCTCCCCCATATTGGTGGCCCGGACGGCGATCTCTTTTTTGTCGCCGGGAAAAATAATCCGTGTGCCGTCAATAACCATGCTGGCGTCCGCCGAGGGTAAAATGCAGGACAGCAGCCATGCCAGAACCATACGCCGCATATTCACCTCCTCCTTGCCGGGTGGATAAACGGCCCCTGAGCGGGGCCGTGGACAGGGTTTACGGATAGACCACCGTAAAGTTGACGTAGGTAGCGACTTTTCCAGCCGTAGCGGCGTCGGTCGCATAGTAGCGGGCATAGAAAGGCAGCGAGGCGGAACCATCCTGCTCAGCCACCGCCACCGGGATCACGTCCGGGCGAGCAATGGTGCCGTCTGCAGCGACCGCCGGGCTCTCCGCGAGGTTAATCGGCGTAAACCGGGTGTTCAGCAGTTCCACATCGACGTTTTCTGCTTCCGTGCCGTCAGACAGGGTATTTTTTAGTCGGCCCTCCGTGGAAACGTATTGATCTTTCTCGAAGTACACCGAGACATCAGCCCCTGGGGTGCAGCTCGTCAGATCGATAGTGAAGGGAACCACGCCCGCCGTCTCACCCGCGCTGCTGAGCGCTGAACGCTGGACCGTCGGCAGGGTCACCGTCTTGTCTTTATTCACTACCGTACAAGTATTTTCGATGACTTCACCATTAAAGGTGACTTTGCCATCAGCAGCCTGTGCCGCTACCGGAGAAAGCATCATCATCACCACGAAAGATGCCATTCCTCTGCTGTATTTTTTCATATTCACTCCTCATCACCACGCTTATGGAGAATCGTTCAGGAAATACCCCTGGCGTACTTTATACGTACAATTTATTAATGTTCAGTCCATTGGATTAACCTGTTATCTTTTAACCCCTTCCCTGCACTGACATCCTACTCACTTCATTGTTTATTATTCAAATTCGCCACCAGGACCATTTCTACTTTTTATAGAAAAGTCTTAACTCCATTCTGAAAAAGAAATAAAAGAAACCCACATTAAAAACATAACTCATTGTAAATAAATGATAATTTTTATTTTTTGTTTTCCATACAACATTCGCAAAATGCGATCTAAATATCTCATCCTCATTATTAACCACCTCCTCCCACGTTCTCCTCCCTCGATTGAAAGCGCAGGGAGTATGTTATTTCAGACGGGTATTCTCTACAGTAAATTGTCGAATCAGGCAGGACAGCATGCACAGCGTATTTATGCCAGGAGGTCATTATGTTGATCTGCATTGCGGATTCAGAATATTTTAATATTGCGCTGAAGGCGTATATTAATGAACCAAACAGCAAGCCTCTGGATATTAAAGAAATGCTCTGTTACCCGTTTAGCGGACAGAGTGAGATGTTCTATACTTTTTTTGCGACCGATGCCGGAGCCCGGTTAAGCACCATCCTTATTGATTACAGCAGCGTCAGCATCGAAGTACTGCAGGTCGCGCTCAGTTTAAAATCGTTTAATCCCCTGATCCGGATCTTTATTTTTGCCAAATCAGGCTACCCGTTGAGCGAGCTCGAAAGCAGCCTCGCCATTGTGCTTGGCGCAGAGTTCATCACCAGTTTTGCCGGGCTCAGTACGGCCCTTGCCCGCGCTCCGCGCTGGACGTCGCCCCCCGCCGACAAGCTCTATATCGCCATACCTGACAGCTATAACCTGACCCGTAAGGAAACTTTTTTAATCAGCCTGTTGATGGGGGGAATGCCGTTGTGTCACATGGCCAGCACCATGCAGCTCACGATCAAACGGGTCTACTACTACCGTTCACGCGTCCTTAGCAAGCTGGCGGTGAAAAATAACGTGGAACTGATGAACAAAGTTCAGGGGATGGTGTTGCGCCACTACCGACAGGAGACAGGCCATGAAATCGTATCTCTACGCTAAAAATCGCCTCATGTTGATTATCCTGAGCTGGCTAAGCGCAGACGAGGCGTTGCCATCTCGTCACGATTTCCAGCAGACTGAAGCCATCCTCAGCACCCTGCATATACCGTATGTGCTGAAGTCTGACCTTGATCAACTGAAAGCTACGCTACAGCCATTACTCGCCACGCCCGGGCCGCAAACCTGTGAGGTAGGCGCTTTTCTCAGCGCCCTGTTGGCGCTGTATACCCGGTTAACCGAATATACCGCCGTCGAGCACTATCTGCTCTCCCGGCATCTCTAAGTAGCACCCCGCCTGGGCAGGAAGACGCCGCGCGCCTCCTGCCCGTACGCATTACCTTGGGTCAACAGACTGCTCGCCGCGTCGGGAGACGTAATCCCGATAGCCCTCGCCAACGTAAATCTGCCGTGGCCGGTAGATGGTCAGCGGCGCCTGGTGCATCTCGTTCCAGTGCGCCACCCAACCGACCGTCCGACCGACCGCGGTGACCACCGCAAACATCGACGAAGGCAGATTCATCGCCTTGAGGATCACCGCGGTATAGAAATCCACGCTCGGCGACAGGCCATTGTCCACAAAATAGGGGTCGGTCAGCGCCACGTCCTCAAGGGCCATCGCCACCTGCAGCAAACGGTCGGACATGCCTACCTCCGCCAGTACCCGATGGCTGGTTTCACGCAGGATCCCGGCGCGCGGATCGCGGTGACGGTAGCGCGAGTTGCCAAAACCCAGCCGGCGAAATGCCTGCGGATCGCGCTTCGCCTGGCGCAGAAACGCCGGAACCTGATCGACGCTTTCAATCTCCTCCAGCATTCGCATGCTCGATTCATTGGCGCCACCGTGCATTGGCCCCCACAGCGACGCCAGCCCGGCGGCGACGCAGGCGAATAAATTCGCCCCGGAGGAGCCCGCCGCACGCACCGTGGTGGTCGAGGCGCACTGCCCGTGATCGGCATGGAGCACCAGGATCTGGTTCATCGCCTGCTCGATGACCGGATTCAGAACATATTTCTCCGCCGGGATAGCAAACAGCATCTGCAGGAAATTTCCGGCATAGGAGAGATCGTTGCGCGGATACGCGGCGGGTTGTTCAATGGTGTACTTGTAGCTCATGGCGGCGATAGTGGGCATTTTCGACAGCAGCCGGGTGGCGGCCAGCGCCCGGTGCTGCGGATTTTCCACATCCAGGACATCATGATAGAACGCCGCCAGCGCCCCCACCAGGGCGCACATCAGCGCCATCGGGTGCGAATCGCGACGAAAGCCGCTGCACATGCGGGCTATCTGCTCGTGGACCAGAGTATGGCGGGTGATGGTCTCGCGAAAGGTTTGATAGCTGGCCTCATCCGGCGCGTCACCGTTCAGCATGATGTAGGCCACTTCGAGAAAATCGCACTGGCGAGCCAGCTGATCTACCGGATAGCCGCGGTGCAGCAGCACGCTGTTTTCTGTATCGATCCACGAGATCGCCGACTGGCATCCGGCGGTATTGGCGAAGCCGGGGTCATAGCTGCAGAATCCGGACTGATTTAGCCCGCGCATGTCGACTCCCACCGGCCCCCGCGTTCCCGGCACCTGCGGCAGGGCGATGGGCGGTTGTTGCCCGGCAAAAGAAAGCGTTAACGGTGTAGTGCTCATCCTGTTAGTCCCCCAGCAAGCTTATCAGCGACCTGAAGTCATTCTTCAGGCGGAAAGACCAACATAACCAATGTGATGCCGCTTATTCATTGATGTCATCACTATAACCCTGACAAAGAGGATATTTTACTGGCCTTCACGGGGAAACAGGCCGTCTTTCCCCAGCCCACCGCCGGATAGCGGCACAAATCGCCAAGGATAAAGGCGATCATCGCTGTCAAAATTTACGCTGAGTAAAGAAAGGATGAAGAAGAGCTACCATGAATTTTGTGCTGTCGATGACCCTCATCTGCATTACCATCGCCTGGCTGATGATGAGCCTGCTGCCGGTGTAGATGCACCGCTAACCGCCACGCCAGTGGTCTGGATAACCCCTCCTTCAATTGATTTCCGCCGAGGTCTTCGCCTCTGAGGTTTCACAAGAGCCATATAAGAAGTACTGGTTGCATATCAGGCTGTTGCGTTTTCCCGCCGAGGGGTAGGCTAAAAGCCCACTGTTAAGGAGGTGATATGTCTGGACTGATCAATCCACATGCGGCCCCGGAAGAAGCAGCCTATGCGCTGCTGATTGAGCTCGTTCGCGCCCAGCGCGTGCCGCAATATGAAGGCGAAATTTCCGGCCTGCTGGCGATGTACGACGAAGCTGTTAAACACTTTAAAGAGAAAGAGACCGAGCGTTAGGCGTGGACATCGTGGTGCGAGGAAAGCGTGACGCCTGCGGAAGAGGCGCAGGCGTTGGCTGGATAGCAGCTTGCGTCATCAGCTGCCGCGGTAGGTAGAGTATCCGTACTGACTGAGCAGCAGCGGGATATGCAGTTTTTGATTTTGCTTTGTAACATTGAAAATAACCGGAACCACCGGGAAGAACGTATTCATGTTTTGGCTTTTAAAATAGTCACCGGTTTTAAACGTCACTTTATAAACCCCCGGCTCCATATTCTCCGCCTGCGGATAGAGCGATTTAATCCGCCCATCGGCATCCGTTTTACCGGTGGCGATATGCTGCCAGCTCTCCCCCTGCTGTTTATCCAGCTCAATCTGCACCCCCGGTGAAGGGAGCCCGGTTTGCTGATTAAGAATGTGTACGCTGAGCGTCCCCTCTGGCGCCGCCAGCGCGCTGAAGCTGAGCAGAGAAATTACGGAGGCGATAACTAATTTCATAATCGTGACCTTATTGGGCAAGTGAAAGTGCCCTAACTATAGTCAGCGCGGCGGGGAAAAAAATTAAACTTTTTGTTATCAGATTGCGGTTATTCGGCGGGGAAAGGCGCAACTGGATGTGCGCTGAAACAGGCCATAAACGGCCTTCTGCACAGGGAAAGTCGGCTAACAGATATGATCTTTTCATCTTGAAAAGCAGACCTTTTCCGGACGGCGGGTAACGAACGTCCGGGACCTGTCGCTGATGCTTATACCGTGAGCCGATCGTTGTCAGAAGAGGGATTGATTGTATATAGACTTTGGATAAATGTTTGACCAGGATGGGCTCATAGCTTGTCACTAATACGCTCAATTTTACAAGGACTAACCCGATGCCATTACCCGATCGTCTGCAACCAGCCAAAGTAAACCGCCAGAAACTGCAACAGCTAGCGGACATGGCCGAAGAGATACTGTCGCAAATTGATAATGGGGCCAAGGAAGAAGATGCCGGATTGAAAATGTTGATAGATAGCTGGAATAGTCAGGTCATTAACCCATATGCATTCTCTGATTTCCGGGACTTCTCTTCATGGACCAGTGCAAAAGACTTCACCCGGATGGCATTTAATCAAGAAAAATATGTGGCGGATTTAACCTGGGATGAGCTGATTCAGATCATCCAGTTTGTGTGTCAGGCCGAAGGTAAGGAATCTGAACAAAGCTACGCGCTGGGAGTGCTGGAGAAAAACTTTGATGCCAATCCATCCGACCTTATCTACTGGCCAGATGAATGGTTTCAGGATAAAGACATGCTTCATGTCGATTTGACGCCTGAAGAAATCGCCGGATACCTGATGGCAAAATCTGGCCGGCGGCTAAGCGATGCGCCGCAGATCGAGCTGAAGTATCCGATACCTTCAAATACGTAAGGTATATCAGCGCTCAGTTTGTAGATGTTGAAAGAATGGGATAGCGGCAAAATCACCGATCACCTGGATTTATATCAGGCGCCGCTACGCTTTCTCCTTGTCGGAGACTGGGCTTAAACTGCCGCTGGTGTGTTCCGCATCACGGCTTAGGCCAGCTACGTCCTGCTTCTGGTTATCACTGGTCATTTTGTCGCGGCTGACAATTAGGCTCCCCTGACCACGACCCGGCGCCGAAGGTGTAGCCCAGGCCACCACTGAGGCTGTTCTGCGTGTTGTCGTAGTGGTCATTGCACCGCAGGCTGGTTATCACCAGGCAGATAATGCGTCGCCTCCATTTTCTGAAATCCAGCAGAAGCAGGAAATCTGGGATCATTATTCATATCCCGCAACTTATTGCCTTGTGAAGGATTTGATTCAACCTGTTTCCAGAACGTTTGCTCATTCAAATCCCTCGGCGCTGTAAATTGTTTACCCGGCTTAGCCGTCGAGATCTTCTCCGCTGCTCTAATCAGTATTGTGTTATCAATAATACCGGCTGCTTTACCCACTAACGATAACGCTTTTTCTGCCGGGATTGACGTCAGCAGAGCCAGCGCGTAATCCTTCGCCTCTTCCGCTGTCAGCAACGCCATTACCGTATCCGAGCCCGGGTTATTACTCAGGATGGTTTTGATAATATCCGCGCTTTCCGGCAAGTCGCCGCGTACGATATCCTTTAACCCGGCCTGTACCTGCTCCGGCGAAAGATTGTTGTCCTGCGCATACTTCACCCAGGATGTGGCTGCCTGTCCGGTTTCCGTCATCCCTTTTGGCAGACTCAGCGAGTTAGTCTCAATAACAATCCCAACCACAAAGGCTGGGATCTTTTCGACATAGATTAAAATCCCTTTACTTTAAAAAGGCGGAATAATGCGAGTCCAATGCCTCCAATGCTTCCACCATAAAGTCCTAATTTTGCTCCGTGCAAAACATCTTGCCAAGTTGTATTAAAACCATCGCCAAGCAGCCACAGTAACAACGAAAAAAAAATCTTTCCGCATACAGATAATGCGATCATGAATAAAATCGTAGCAGCTAAGAGAAATAGAGACTGAACACATCTAACTCGGAGATCATTTTTCATTTTTATCTCCTATTTTTTTTATTACCTGCTCAGCTCCTTTACCGCCTCCCTCTGATATTACTGAAGCTCCAATATTACCCATATTGCCTGGAAGCTTACCAGGCAACATCTCCTTAGAGATCCCCAGTTGACCTTTAATTTCGGTATATTTCAGCAGGTCAGGATTAAACTTAGGATCCCAGCCGCCGGTTAGCCATTTACCAGCCGCATTTGTGCCTGAAGAGATTAGTTTGCCTCCCCAGTAACCGCCAGCAGAACCCAGACCATTAGTAATTGCTCCTGTTAAAGGATTGTCACCGTTGATCTGATTGGTTAGCGCGCCACCGGCTGCATTCCAGCCCACTGTTCCCCATAAGCCATTCCCTATGCTTGCAACGTTTATCCAGCCAGCAACAACAGAGTTACCTGTACTCTTCTGGCCGCTGTTGTCGACGCTCATCGACAACAAAAGTGGGCGCTCCGCTGTCGCCGTCAGGTTAACGATGGAGCCGCCAGGTTTTTCGCCCGGCTGGATTTCAATTTGCACAGGCGTCGCGCGCGTGCGGTTAATCTGCTCCATCCCCTGTTCGATATCACGCAGGTTAAGAATATGGCCTTCCAGCCCTGGAAACGCCATTGTTAACTCACGTTTAGCCGCCCCTTCCATGGTGATTTTTTCGAGCTTTCCTTCAAGAATAGTCAGATGTAATACCCCGGAACGTAAATCCTGCTCGGTCAGAAAAGCGCGGCTGGTAATATATCCCCGACTGATATACCAGTCGGAAATAATATTTACGAGTTTAGTAATACGCGCAATATCCATGCATTGCCCAAGCCAGGGCCGGACTATTTTTTGCTGCTGACGCGGATCAATAAGCGTCGCGCCATCTAACGCGATGCGATGGATAGAAAAACAGGGGCCATCAGAGGCTTCAGCCTGCGCAGGCATCGCCGCGTGAAGGCTTGGCGTGGCGCGCTCCAGCGATTCACGTTGCTGCTGGTTCTGACGCAGTAATTGTTGCTGCTGTTGCTCAACGCTGTCGCGATCGGTTGGCGATAAAAAAGCGGCGTGGGTGGTCAGACTCAGCGTCATTAGTCCCAGAGCCAAATACAGAGATTTCATCCGTGTTCTCGTTATTACTTAACGTGCAGTGCAAAAACATATTCCATTATATGTTGCGCGGATTTAAGCATGAAACTTACGGTATGTGAACATGAAATAATGAATGAGGATCGTTTTTAGGATAATGACTTTTGCGCAGCAAAATAGACGGCAGGGGAAAATAACGAATGTATTAACGCGTAGTTGAAATATGTTTTTCAACCGCAATAGCACAGCCAGGTTACAGGATAGGGAAAATGGTGTCCGGTACGAAAAAGCAGCAAGAGGATAAGAAGCTGATATTGAATGGCACGCCCTACAGGATTCGAACCTGTGACCTACGGCTTAGAAGGCCGTTGCTCTATCCAGCTGAGCTAAGGGCGCCCTGAGAAGCGAGTGCTTCGCGGAGTGAAACGCCTGGAATTATACGGTCCACGTCCGTTGAGTCAATCCATTTTGCCAGGAAACTGCGGGGCTTATACGATGCTGGCGAAATATCCCTCAGCAACTGTACAAGAAGCATACCACCGGGGCTCATGCGCGCGAAAATTCACTTAGTGGCCAGGCGCAACACACCAATGACCCTGGACTTAACAGGGTCAAAACAGGCTAAATTCACCGCAGACAGGATAAAACAGCAAACGAGGACTGACAGCGAGGCCCGCTTCTGACAAAATATCCTCATCCCCCTTTCGTAAAGATACAGATGGAATCCTCTCTCTGATGGCAGCAAAAATTATTGACGGTAAAACGATTGCGCAGCAGGTACGCTCTGAGGTTGCGGAAAAAGTGAAGGCTCGCGTTGCGGCCGGAAAACGCGCCCCTGGGCTGGCCGTCGTGCTGGTCGGTAGCAACCCGGCCTCGCAGATTTATGTCGGCAGCAAGCGCAAAGCATGTGAAGAAGTGGGCTTCGTCTCCCGCTCTTACGATCTCCCGGAAACCACCAGCGAAGCCGAGCTGCTGGAGCTTATCGACACCCTGAATGCCGATAAGACCATCGACGGTATTCTGGTTCAGCTGCCCCTCCCCGCAGGGATCGACAACGTCAAAGTACTCGAGCGCATCGCGCCGGATAAAGACGTCGACGGCTTCCATCCCTACAACGTTGGCCGCCTGTGCCAGCGGGCGCCGCGCCTGCGTCCGTGCACTCCGCGCGGTATCGTGACCTTGCTGGAACGCTACAATATCGACACCTACGGCCTCAATGCGGTGGTCATTGGCGCGTCCAATATCGTCGGTCGCCCGATGAGCATGGAGCTGCTGCTGGCCGGCTGCACCACCACCGTGACCCACCGCTTTACCAAAAACCTGCGCCATCACGTCGAAAACGCCGACCTGCTGATCGTTGCAGTAGGTAAACCGGGCTTTATTCCTGGCGAGTGGATTAAAGAAGGGGCGATTGTGGTCGATGTCGGCATTAACCGTCTGGAAAGCGGCAAAGTGGTCGGCGACGTGGTGTATGAAGATGCCGCCGAACGCGCGTCCTACATCACCCCGGTTCCCGGCGGCGTTGGCCCGATGACCGTCGCCACCCTGATTCAGAACACGCTGCAGGCGTGCGAAGAGTATCACGACGTTGAGGAGGCCTGAGATGGCGACATTTTCCTTAGGTAAACACCCGCACGTTGAGCTGTGCGATCTGCTGAAGCTGGAAGGCTGGAGCGAAAGCGGCGCCCAGGCGAAAATCGCTATCGCTGACGGGCTGGTGAAAGTTGACGGCGCGGTGGAAACCCGCAAACGCTGCAAAATCGTCGCCGGTCAGACGGTGAGCTTTGAAGGCCAGAGCGTCACCGTCACGGCCTGACAACGAAAAGAAAAACGCCCGCTTTTGCGGGCGTTTTTTTATGGCTTACTTCCGGCGCCAGGTGGTGCCCTGCGGGCCATCTTCCAGCACAATGCCCATCTCGTTGAGACGGTCGCGCGCCGCATCCGCCGCCGCCCAGTCTTTCGCTTTACGCGCGTCCAGACGCTGCTGGATGAGCGATTCGATCTCCGCCACTTCCGCGTCGTCAACCTGCGCGCCGCTCTGCAGGAACGCCTCCGGCTCCTGCTCCAGCAGACCCAGCACCGCAGCAAGCTTACGCAGGTGGGCCGCCATGGCGTTCGCCGCGGCCGCGTCCTCGGTTTTCAGACGGTTCACTTCACGCGCCATATCGAACAGCACTGAGTAGGCTTCCGGGGTGTTGAAGTCGTCGTCCATCGCCTCGATAAAGCGTGCTTCGAAGGCTTCGCCCCCCGCCGCGTCGACGGATTTGTCCGTCCCGCGCAGCGCAGTGTACAGACGCTCCAGCGCCGAACGCGCCTGCTTGAGGTTCTCTTCGCTGTAGTTCAGCTGGCTGCGATAGTGGCCGGACATCAGGAAGTAGCGAATCGTCTCCGCATCGTAATACTTCAGCACGTCGCGGACGGTAAAGAAGTTACCCAGCGATTTCGACATCTTCTCACGGTCAACCATCACCATGCCGGAGTGCATCCAGTAGTTAACGTACTCGCCGTCATGGGCGCAGGTGGACTGGGCGATTTCGTTTTCATGATGCGGGAACATCAGATCCGAACCGCCGCCGTGAATATCGAAGTGGTTGCCGAGCTGCTTGCAGTTCATCGCCGAGCACTCGATATGCCAGCCCGGACGACCCGCGCCCCACGGCGACGGCCAGCTTGGCTCGCCCTCTTTCGACATCTTCCACAGGACGAAGTCCATCGGATTCCGCTTGACGTCAACCACGTCGACGCGCGCCCCCGCCTGCAGCTGATCGAGATCCTGACGCGACAGCAGACCGTAGTTCGGGTCCGTCGGCACGTCAAACATCACGTCGCCGTTATCTGCCACGTAAGCATGGCCTTTAGCGATCAGCTGCTCGGTGATCTCAATGATCTCCGCGATATGGTGCGTTGCGCGCGGTTCGCTGTCGGGACGCAGAATATTCAGCGCGTCAAAATCTTTGTGCATTTCGGCAATCATGCGATCGACCAGCGCGACAAAGCTTTCGCCGTTTTCATTAGCGCGCTTAATGATTTTGTCGTCGATATCGGTGATATTGCGCACGTACTTCAGCTTATAGCCAAGAAAACGCAGATAGCGCGCCACGACGTCAAAGGAGACGAAGGTACGGCCATGGCCGATATGACAGAGATCGTAAACGGTAATACCACACACGTACATGCCGACTTCCCCGGCATGGATAGGTTTAAATTCCTCTTTCTGGCGCGTCAGTGTATTAAAAATTTTTAACATCGAAGATTCCGTGTAGACGTGTGTGGGTAATGAAGTCTCTATAATACCCATAATTCAGACCGGACGCAGCACACATTGCAAGGTGCATCGACCCCCGCGGTTATGCTATAACACCCCCCTATATCTCACCCGACATCGGGTGCTGGCACCACACTCATCGGAACAGGATGCAAAAATGGTTACTTTCCACACCAATCATGGCGATATCGTAATCAAAACGTTTGACGACAAAGCGCCGGAAACAGTTAAAAACTTCCTGGACTACTGCCGCGAAGGTTTCTACGACAACACCATTTTCCACCGTGTTATCAACGGCTTTATGATTCAGGGCGGCGGTTTCGAACCGGGCATGAAACAAAAAGAGACCAAATCTCCGATTCAGAACGAAGCGAACAACGGCCTGAAAAACACCCGTGGTACGCTGGCAATGGCCCGTACTCAGGCGCCGCACTCTGCCACCGCCCAGTTCTTCATCAACGTGGCCGATAACGACTTCCTGAACTTCTCTGGCGAAAGCCTGCAGGGTTGGGGCTACTGCGTTTTCGCCGAAGTGGTTGAAGGCATGGACGTGGTAGACAAAATCAAAGCGGTTGCCACCGGCCGCAGCGGCATGCACCAGGATGTGCCGAAAGATGATGTGATCATCAAAAGCGTCACCGTCAGCGAGTAATTCGTGGCGACACTTTTTATTGCAGATTTGCACCTGCAAACAGAAGAACCGGCGATCACCGCCGGTTTTCTGCGTTTTTTACAGGGCGAAGCCCGCCAGGCGGACGCCCTGTATATCCTTGGCGATCTGTTTGAGGCGTGGATCGGCGATGACGATCCGAACCCGCTGCACCAACAAATTGCCTCGGCAATCAAAGCCGTCGTCGACGCCGGCGTGCCGTGCTACTTCATCCACGGCAACCGCGATTTTCTCGTCGGCCAGCGCTTTGCCCGCCAGAGCGGGATGCTCCTGCTCGCCGAAGAAGAGCGACTGGACCTCTATGGCCGTGAAGTGTTGATTATGCATGGCGACACGCTGTGCACCGATGACCAAAACTATCTGGCGTTTCGCGCCAAAGTCCACACCCCGTGGATCCAGCGTCTGTTCCTGGCCCTGCCGCTGTTTATCCGCCGCCGCATCGCCGCCCGCATGCGCGCCGACAGCAAAGCCGCCAACAGCAGTAAATCAATGGACATTATGGATGTGAATCCACAGGCGGTAGTTGACGTCATGGAAAGACATCATGTGCAGTGGCTGATCCACGGCCATACCCATCGCCCGGCGGTCCATGAACTGCAGGCCAACGGCCAACCCGCATGGCGCGTGGTACTTGGCGCCTGGCACAGCGAAGGTTCGATGGTCAAGGTGACACCGGACGACGTCGAACTGATCCACTTTCCGTTCTAGTTCCTGCGCGAGCACAATTCCGAAACCGTCTTTTGCCCGGGTAAAGGTGCGCGCTTCCCCGCGTCCTGCATGCTAGTCTCCCACGACATCACTCTCAAGGAACGAGCATGAACAGAAAAAAGTGGAGTCAGCCGCTGATGTGGGGAACGATCATCGCGATCCTCAATCCGTTAGGGGTAAGTTATATCGCCTTAGTCGGCGTCGCTATTGGCAACACGCTGACGTTTGTCTGGTGTGCAATGCTGGCGTGGGCCATCTATTTCTATGCCATTTATTTGCTCTGTACCCGCCCTCACGATAGTCGGCTGGTACAAATCTATTTACTGGTGATGGGCACCCTGATGCTCCCGTGGGGGGTAGTGCTGCTCATCACCTGTATCATGAATGAGATAAAGGCCACTAAGCCGCGATCGACGTCATCACTGAACGAGACAAAAGACGGCTAACCATGCGCACGCAACCGTTTTCCTTGCTGGCAGTTCATGCTATTCTCTGTGGCCTCTAAAGCAGTGTGAAACACACCCACAGGAGTTTTAAGACGCATGTCTTCCCGCAATAATTCGGCGCGTATCGCCATCGTGATGGGGTCCAAAAGCGACTGGGCTACCATGCAATTTACCGCAGAAATCCTTGATGCCCTGAACGTTCCGTACCATGTCGAAGTGGTCTCCGCCCACCGTACGCCTGATAAGCTGTTCAGCTTTGCTGAAAGCGCCGAGAGCCACGGTTATCAGGTGATTATTGCAGGGGCAGGCGGCGCGGCGCATCTGCCGGGCATGATTGCGGCGAAAACCCTGGTGCCGGTGCTCGGCGTACCGGTTCAGAGCGCGGCCTTAAGCGGTGTCGACAGCCTCTACTCCATTGTGCAAATGCCGCGCGGCATTCCGGTCGGTACGCTGGCTATCGGCAAAGCTGGCGCAGCGAATGCTGGCCTGCTCGCCGCGCAGATCCTTGCCCAGCATGATGCCGAACTGCACCAGCGCCTGAGCGCCTGGCGTCAGGCACAAACCGATGAAGTGCTGGATAACCCGGATCCGCGGGGTGCGGCATGAAACAGGTATGCGTGCTCGGTAACGGTCAGTTAGGTCGCATGCTGCGCCAGGCCGGTGAGCCGCTGGGCATCGCCGTCTGGCCAGTCGGCCTGGAAGCCGACCCGGAAGCGGTGCCGTTCCAGCAGAGCGTCATCACGGCAGAAATTGAACGCTGGCCGGAAACCGCCCTCACCCGCGAGCTGGCCCGCCATCCGGCGTTCGTCAACCGCGATGTCTTCCCGATTATCGCCGACCGCCTGACGCAAAAGCAGCTGTTCGACAAGCTTGGCCTGGCCACTGCCCCGTGGCAGCTGCTGGCGGATAAAAGCGAATGGCCGGCGGTGTTTGCCCGCCTTGGCGAGCTGGCGATCGTTAAGCGTCGCGTCGGCGGCTACGACGGCCGCGGCCAGTGGCGCCTGCGCGCTGACGAAATCGCGCAACTCCCGGAGGATAACTACGGCGAGTGCATCGTCGAGCAGGGGATTAACTTCTCCGGCGAAGTGTCGCTGGTGGGCGCCCGCGCCCATGACGGTAGCACCGTCTTCTACCCGCTGACCCGCAACCTGCATCAGGACGGTATTCTGCGCGCCAGCGTGGCCTTCCCGCAGGCCAATGCCCGCCAGCAGGAACAAGCGGAAAGCATGCTGACGGCGATCATGAACGAGCTGAACTACGTCGGCGTGATGGCGATGGAGTGCTTCGTCACCGCCGAGGGGCTGCTGATCAACGAGCTGGCGCCGCGCGTGCACAACAGCGGCCACTGGACGCAAAATGGCGCCTCCATCAGCCAGTTTGAACTGCATCTGCGAGCGATTACCGACCTGCCGCTGCCGCCGCCGGTGGTCAACAGCCCGTCGGTAATGATCAACCTGATCGGCACCGATCTCAACTACGACTGGCTGAAGCTGCCGCTGGTGCACCTGCACTGGTACGATAAAGAGGTGCGTCCGGGTCGCAAAGTCGGGCACCTGAACCTCACCGACAGTGATACCGATCGCCTGAGCGCGACGCTGGAAGCGATCAAGCCGCTGCTGCCGCCGGAGTACACCAGCGGCCTGTTCTGGGCGCAATCGCAGCTCAGCTAAGCCCTGCGTGCCGGGGATTTGATCTATCCCCTTCCCCGGCACACCTTGAGGCGCGTACAATCCCCCCCTTGCTGTAAAGCCCATTTCTGTTTTGACTTCAGAGGATACCCCATGACCAATGGGACGGATTATCGCGCCATTCTCGCCAGCGATACGCCACTGATTGACGTACGCGCCCCGGTGGAGTTTAGCCAAAGCGCGATGCCGGCGGCGATCAACCTGCCGCTGATGAATGATGAAGAACGCGCCGCGGTCGGCACCTGCTACAAGCGTCAGGGGCCAGAGGCGGCGCTGGCGCTCGGCCATAAGCTGGTTGATGGCGACCTGCGCGCCAGCCGGATCCAGGCGTGGCTGGAAGCGTGCGCCCGTTACCCGCACGGTTACCTGTGCTGCGCCCGCGGCGGCCAGCGATCGCATATCGTCCAGCAGTGGCTGAAAGACGCTGGCGTGGAGTACCCCCTGATCGTCGGCGGCTATAAAGCGCTACGCCAGGCGGCGATCCAGGCCACCGACGAACTGGTACAGCGCCCGATTGTGCTGATTGGCGGCTGCACCGGCAATGGCAAAACTCAGCTGGTCTGCTCGCGACCGGACGGTATCGATCTGGAAGGGCTTGCCCATCACCGCGGTTCTTCATTCGGTCGAACCCTGCAGGATCAGCACCCGCAGGCCACCTTTGAAAACCACCTGGCGGTCAGCCTGCTTAAAAAAGCCGAACAGCAGACCCGCTGGGTGCTGGAAGATGAAGGCCATATGATCGGTGCCAACCATCTGCCGGAGTGCCTGCGCCTCCGCATGGCGCAATCGCCGCTGGCGGTGGTGGAAGATCCATTTGACATTCGCCTCGAACGGCTGCGCGAAGAGTATTTCGATCGCATGTATCGCGACTTTATCGCCGCGTATGGCGAAGAGAAAGGCTGGCAGGCATACGGCGAGTACCTCCATCACGGTCTGTTTGCCATCCGCCGTCGCCTGGGGCTGCAGCGTTTTGCTCAGTTGACTGAACGGCTCGATGAGGCGCTGGCGCAGCAGCAGCACACCGCCAGCACCGAGGCGCACTTCGCCTGGCTGGTGCCGCTGCTGGAAGAATATTACGATCCAATGTATCGCTATCAGTTGGGGAAAAAAGCCGGGAAGATTATTTTTCGCGGCAACTGGCAGGAGGTCGCCGCCTGGCTGGCGAAGTAATCGCATGCGCTATTGTCCCGGCTTGCGGCGTAAACGCCTTAGCCGGGCTACTGGTCGGCGCAATTTATAGCCCCGGTAGCGCAGCGCGACCGGGGAGTTGTGACCGCTTAGAAGTCGTAACGCAGACGCACCAGGTTCATATCCCCCAGGTTGTCGGTGCTGGAGGTAAACACGTGTTCGTAGTCAACGCGGAAACCGTAATCCAGCTGGAAGCTGATCCCCAGACCGTTATCGATACGCTGGTAGTTGCGGCCATTCACGTACTGCAGGCGGTCGCCCATAAAGTACGGCTGAATAGATTTAACAGCGTATTGATTGATCGGGAATTTATAGCCCGCAAAATATTCAATCCCCCAGGCGTCACCGGCGAAGTAGTTATGCACATCGGTTTTTTTGGTGGTGAGGAAGTTCTGATACCAGCCGCCGCCGAAGGAGAAGGTCCAGTTATCCGGGGTCCAGCTCAGCGCGGTACCGACGATGTTCTGGTCATAGGTTTTGCTGTCGGCGCTTGACGGGTCGCGCATTTCGGCGCGGGTATAGTTCCACGCGGTACCCCAGGTCAGGTCCTTCATGATGTGGTAGTCCGCACCAACAGAACCGCCGCCTTTACGCTTGTAGCGCAGGCCGTTGCCCGGCAGATACTCACTATCTTCGAACAGATAAGAGCCGTAAAGATCGACATCACCCACGGTTTTCTTATATTTCAGCATATTACGTGAACGATAGGAGCCATCGTAATCGCCGTTAATACCGTTTCCCGGGGCCTGGCCGATCATGTCGTAGTCCCAGATATCGGTTTTCACCCCCACCACATCATAGTAAATGCTGTTCTGCTGCCCGTAGGTTAATGTGCCCCAGGTATCGCTTTTCAGGCCGGTATACAGCATGCGGCGGGTGGTATTGTTTGCGCCTTCCGCGTAGTGGTTATCCCAGTCAAACAGTGCCGGAATGTTCACCCCCAGTTCGTAGTAGCTGATCCAGCTAATATCATCGAACAGGTAGTAATCCGCCGCGAAGCGGAAACGGGTGCCACCGTCGAAACCGTTACGCTTATAAGATCCTTTATCACCATCACCGCTCATCATGTTGAACTGCGGACGAATACTCCCGCCGACGGTAAAGTTAAGCCGGCTTAACGGATCGCCCGCCTGCGGATCTTGTTTCAGCAGCGTGATCTCCGCGTGGGAAGCAAATGAAGCGAACACCAGTGTTGCGCCGATCGAGACCGCCAGCGCTTTTATTTTATGTGCCATAGTTTTTCCTTGATTAATAAGCAACCTTATATTTACCAGCTGAATATTAACCGCGAATCAGTACAGCGTGTTGTCGGTTTTTTAATGTTTTGTGCGCTTAAAAATCAACGAGTTATCAATTTGTGCGCTTAAAATAAAAGCGCCGCCAAAAACGGCGGCGCATCATCAAAATGCAATAATCTTACTGGCTAAACTGGCGGAACAACGCTTTCCCTTTTAACAAACGCAGCCCCAGCCCGCCGCCGCACAGAGATAACAACACCGCTCCCGTCAGCGGCAGCATCACCCACAAGCGCCAGTCCGGCGTCCAGGGGAAATCAAATACTTTCGTCTGCAGCATCGCCAGCGCCACTTCCGCGCCTATCGCCGCCACCAGTCCGGAAACCAGCCCCAGCAGGGCAAACTCCGCCCACAGCGTGGCGCGCAGCAGCGATTTCCCGGCCCCCAGCGTGCGCCAGACCACCAGCTCCTGATGCCGCTGGCGCATACCGACCTGGACCTGCGCCAGCAACAGCAGCACGCCGCAGGCCGTGACCAGGCCCACCATCACCTCCAGCGCCCGGCTGACCTGGGAGAGCACCTGGCCGACCTGACGCAGGATGGCGCCGATATCCAACAAGCTAACGGTGGGAAACTCGCGGTTCAACTGGGTCAACATCGCGGGACCGTTATCCCAGCGGAAGCTGGTGAGCCAGCTCTGCGGCTGCCCGTCCAGCGCCCCGGAGGGGAAAATAAAGAAGAAGTTGGGCCGCAGGCTCTCCCAGTCAACTTTGCGCACGCTGCTGACCTTCGCGCTGAAGTCCTGAGTATCGCCGGTAAAGGTCACCGTATCGCCGATCTTCACCCCCAGCCGCTGCGCCAGTCCCTCTTCAATCGATACCTCGCCCGGCTTCGGCGGCCAGTTGCCGGCCACCAGCGGATTATGATCCGGACGATCGGCGCTCCAGGTCAGATTGAGTTCCCGGTTAAGCGCTTCATCTTTGTTACCGTCCGTGGAGTGACCGTTGATCTGCGTCAGACGAGCCCGGACGATCGGATAAAATTCCGCCGCCCGGGTCTGGTGTTCGGCGAGGAAAGTCTTCACCGGCATTATCTGCTCAGGGGCAATATTGATCAGAAAGTAGTTCGGGCTTTCCCGGGGCAACTGCTGCTGCCAGCGGTCAAGCAGATCGCCGCGCAGCACCAGCAGCAGCGCCAGTAGCATAAACGACAGGGAAAACGCCGCCAGCTGGCTGAGGGTCGACCACGGCTGGCGCAGCAGGCGGTTCACCGCCAGACGCAGCGGCAAGGCTTTGAGCGTCAGGCGTTTGAGCAGCCACAGTAATCCCCAGCCCACCAGGCCGCACAGCAGCGCCAGCACCACCGCCCCGGCCAGCACCGACCACAGCAGCGGGCTGCCGCCCATCAGCCAGGCCAGCCCGCCGACCACCACCGCGCAGACCACAGGAATATAGTGTTTCAGCGGCCAGACGTTAGCCACCACATCCTGACGCAGCACTCGCAGCGGCAGGGTCGCCAGCAGCAGTCGATACGGCCGCAGGCCCACCAGCAGGGAAATGACGCCTGTCGCCCCGATAGCCCACAGCCACGGCCAACCGCTGGCAGCGGGTAGCGCGGCGGGTAGCACCGGTTTGAGCATCAACAGCAGCAGGCGCTCCAGCGCCAGGCCCACGACCCCGCCGCTTATTACCGACAGCGTCAGCAGCAGCAGCCACTGGCCGACGATGAGCTTGCGCAGCTGCGCCCGCCCGGCACCCAGCGTCTTCAAAATTGCGACCAGATCGTAGCGACTGCGGCAGTAGTGGCTCATCGCCACGGCGATCGCGGCAACGGCCAGCAGCAGCGTCAACAGCGCGGATAACAGCAGGAATTGCTGCGAGCGCTCAAGGGATTTGCCCAGCGCGCTGTCGTCCTGTTCAAGGCCAGTCCAGCGATGTTCCGCGCCGAGCTTCGGCAGCAGCCATTGTTCATAATCCGCCAGCTGTTGCACGTTACCGGCGAACTTATAGCGCCATGCGACGCGACTGCCGGGCTGCACGGCCCCGGTTTTTGCCACGTCAGCCATATTCATCATCAGTCGCGGCGCCATCTGGAAGGGGTTAAACCCTGCATCCGGCTCCTGAATCACTTCCCCGGCAATGCGCAGCGTGGCATCGCCAACGTCAATCGTATCGCCGGTTTTCAGGTTCAGGAGCGCCATCAGCCTTGGCGCCAGCAGCACGCTCCCCGCCTGCGGCTTCAGCCCCGGCGGCTGCGTCTCGAGGGTGCCATACAGCGGATAGCGGTCGTCCACCGCCTTAACGTCCGCCAGCTGCGGCGTATCACCGGCGAACGTCATGGTGGCGAAGCTCAGCTGCTCGCCGACGGTCAGCCCTGACTTCCGCGCTTGCGCGATCCACTCGGCGGGTACCTCGCGCGAACTGCGCAGCGTACGGTCGCCGGCCATAAACTCACGGCTTTGCTGGCTAAGGCCTTTCTCCATCCGATCGCTTATCGACCCCAGGGCCAGCACGCAGGCCACGGCGAGGCTTAACGCCAGCCAAACGATCAGCAGCGACGGCGAGCGCCATTCGCGCCAGAACCAGCGGGCGATCATGCTTCCTCCCGCAGTTGGCCATCCACCAGGCGCAGACGGCGGTCGCAGCGCGCCGCCAGCAGCGGATCGTGAGTGACGAGGATCAGGGTGGTGCCGTGTTCGCGATTAAGCGAGAACAGCAGATCGGCAATTTTGTCCCCGGTCTGGCGATCGAGGTTGCCGGTGGGCTCATCGGCGAACAGGAGGGCCGGGCGCCCGTTGAAGGCCCGGGCCAGCGCCACCCGCTGCTGTTCGCCGCCGGAGAGCTGCGCCGGCAGGTGGTGCAGGCGTTTGCCAAGCCCCAACTGCTCAAGCAGCGCGCGGGCATCGCCCTGGCTCTCACTGTCGCTGGCGCCGCGCAGCAGCGCCGGCAGCTCGACGTTCTCCAGGGCGTTGAGCGTCGGGATGAGCATAAACGACTGAAAAACAAAGCCAACGTGCTGCGCCCGCAGCGCCGCCCGCGCCTCCTCATCCATCCGATGCAGCGGTTTGCCCAGCATCGAGACTTCCCCGCTGCTGCCATCGTCCAGGCCAGCGAGGATCGCCAGCAGGGTCGATTTACCGGAACCTGACTCGCCGATCAGGGCGATGGTCTGCCGCGGTTTGACAACCAGCTCAACTCCGGTAAGGATGGAGAGCTGATGCTCTCCCTGACCGACGGACTTCTTAAGATGATGAACTTCAAGTATGTTTTCCGCTGGCATGTGCCTTTCCTGTTTTTGTTCCTGTTTACCTGCCGCGCAATGGCGGCGGACACGCTGCTGATCCTCGGCGACAGCCTGAGCGCTGGCTATCGAATGGCGGCCAACGCCGCCTGGCCTGCGCTGCTCAATGAGAAGTGGCAGGCGAAAACACCGGTGGTGAACGCCAGCATCAGCGGCGATACCTCGCAGCAGGGGCTGGCCCGCCTGCCAGCGCTGCTTAAGCAGCATCAGCCGCGCTGGGTGCTGGTTGAGCTCGGCGGCAATGACGGGCTGCGCGGTTTTCCGCCACAGCAGACCGAGCAAACACTGCGCACCATTATTAAAGATATCAAAGCGGCCAACGCCGAGCCGCTGCTGATGCAAATTCACCTGCCGGCGAACTATGGCCGCCGCTATAATGAAGCCTTCGGCGCGATTTACCCGGCCCTGGCCAAAGAGTTCGGTATTCCTCTCCTGCCTTTTTTTATGGAGGAGGTCTATCTCAAACCGCAATGGATGCAGGACGACGGCATTCACCCAAATCGCGACGCGCAGCCGTTTATCGCCGACTGGATGGCGAACCGGCTGGCTCCCTTAGTTAATCATGACTCCTGAACGCCAGGGGTCGCTGACAGGTAAAGTTATGCAAAAAACGGTTTTAGTGACAGGCTGTTCCAGCGGAATTGGTCTGGAAAGCGCGCTGGATTTAACCCGCCAGGGCTTTCGCGTGCTGGCGGCCTGCCGCAAAGCGGAGGATGTCGCGCGGATGCAGGAGCTGGGGCTAACCGGTATTTTGCTCGATCTGGATGACCCACAGAGCGTGGAGCGCGCGGCGGCGGAGGTGATTGCGCTGACCGATAATCGTCTCTATGGCCTGTTCAATAACGCCGGTTATGGCGTCTATGGCCCGCTGAACACCATCAGCCGCCAGCAGATGGAACAGCAGTTTTCCGCCAACTTTTTCGGCGCGCATCAGCTGACCATGCTGCTGCTGCCGGCGATGACGCCGCACGGCGAAGGGCGCATCGTGATGACCTCCTCGGTGATGGGGCTTATCGCCAGTCCCGGTCGCGGGGCCTATGCCGCCAGTAAATACGCCCTCGAGGCGTGGTCCGATGCGCTACGCATGGAATTGCGCCACAGTGGTATTCAGGTCAGCCTGATTGAACCGGGCCCGATCCGCACCCGCTTTACCGATAACGTCAACCAGACGCAAAGCGATAAACCCGTAGAAAACCCGGGCATCGCCGCTCGCTTTACCCTCGGACCGGAGGCGGTGGTGGAAAAAGTGCGCCACGCTTTTACCAGCGATAAGCCAAAGCTGCGCTACCCGGTCACTCTGGTGACTCACGCGGTGGCGCTGCTCAAACGCCTGCTGCCTGCCCGCGCGATGGACAAAATTATCCACGGCTGAGTTGAAGCGCGGCATGCCGCCCCCATGTAAAACAGAAATCGACTAACGAGAAATGCCCATGTCCGAACAGAATATTGTCAATATTAGCGAAGCGAACCTGCAGCAGACGCTACAGCAGTCCATGAACGTCCCGGTGCTGTTTTATTTCTGGTCTGCCCGCAGCCAGCACTGCGAACAACTGACCCCAGTCCTCGAGCGCCTGGCCGCCCAGTATAACGGCCAGTTCACGCTGGCGAAGGTCGATTGCGACGCCGAGCAAATGCTCGCTTCACAGTTTGGTCTGCGCGCCATCCCTACAGTTTATCTGTTCCAGAACGGCCAGCCGGTGGACGGTTTTGAAGGCCCGCAGCCGGAGGAAGCGATTCGCGCCCTGCTGGATAAAGTCCTGCCGCGTGAAGAGGAGCTGAAAGCCCAGCAGGCGCTGGCCCTGATGCAGGAAGAAAAATACGCCGAGGCATTACCGCTGCTGAAGGAAGCCTGGCAGCTGTCGAATCAGGACAGCCAGATTGGTCTGCTGCTGGCGGAAACGCTGATTGCCCTGCACCGTTCCGATGAAGCGGAAAGCGTGCTGAAAACCATCCCGCTGCAGGATCAGGACACCCACTATCAGGGTCTGGTGGCGCAGATTGAGCTGCTCAAACAGGCCGCCGACACCCCGGAAATTCAGCAGTTGCAGCAGCAGGTGGAACAGAATCCGGACGATGCGCAGCTGGCCTCCCAGCTGGCGCTGCAGCTGCATCAGGTCGGGCGTAATGAAGAAGCGCTGGCGCTGCTGTTCAGCCATCTGCAGAAGGATTTAGGCGCCGGCGATGGCCAGGCGCGCAAGATGCTGCAGGAGATCCTCGCCGCCCTCGGTACCGGCGATGCGCTGGCCGCCAAATACCGCCGCCAGCTCTATTCGCTGCTGTACTAATCAGAGGCGTTGACCCGGATAGCGCTACGCTTATCCGGGCTACAGATTACGCCGTGGTAGCCCGGGTAAGGCGTGAACGCCGCAACCCGGGATCGTTCATGGGTGCTTTTTCAGCTGCGTTACCACCAGCTGATGACGGGCATTGAAGAACTTCCGGTAGGTCAGATAGCCGGCGATAATCGTCGACAGGCTGGCGGTCGACAGCAGCATAAAGGTCACCATGATCTGGTACTTAATCGCCTTCACCGGGTCAATACCGGCAAAAATTAGCCCCGACATCATCCCAGGCAAGCTCACCAGCCCGACCGTTTTCGCTGAATCGACGGTGGGAATCAATGACGCGCGAATGCTCTCGCGAATCAGCCGCGCCGCAGCCATCTTCGGCGTCGCGCCGAGGCTCAGCTTCTCCTGAATCTGCTGCTGCTCGCTGCTGAAGCGCTGGCCCATATTGTTGTAGCACAGCCCCACCGCCACCATGGCGTTCCCGGCCACCATCCCGGCAATCGGGATCACCTGCATCGGCACGAAGGCGATCGACCCCGAAAAGACCAGTACCGCCAACGTTAGTCCGGCGCCAGTGGTAATAGCGATAAACGACGAGACAAAAGCTTTATCGATATATTTACTGCGCTTCTTCGCATTCCACGCCGCGTTAAAGCAGATAAACAGCACCATCAACAGCGTCAGAACCGCATGATTGACGTTAAAGATATATTTCAGCACATAGCCGACGATAATCAGCTGCACGATCGCCCGGCAAATACTCCAGATAATATCTTTTTCCAGTGCCAGTTTTTCCCGATAGCTGACCAGAATAGCGATCAGCACCAGCACCATCGACAGCGCCAGCGATTCGTTCGTAATGTTATGCCCGTTCATGCTGTACCTCCTGCATGTTTCCGCCGGCAGGTTGCAGCGTAATCACTCCATCGGCATGCGAAATTTCGTTGCGATCGTGGGTGACCCACAGAACAGCGACCTGTTTTTCCGTCGCGTAGCCATGAATAATGTCATTCACATTCTGTTTATTACTTTCATCCAGCGCGCTGGTAATTTCGTCCAGCAGCAGCACGCGCGGCAGAAATTGTAAATTGCGGATCAGCGATACGCGCTGCTTTTCCCCGCCGGACAGTTCGTTAATAGACTTTTCCAGCATATTTTCGCCAAGGCCAAAGCGCTGCAGGTCAGCCACCAGCGCCTGCGGATCGGGTTGTTTGTTGCGGATCTGCCACGGAAAAACCAGGTTATCGTAGACTGAATCACCGAACAGCGCCGGCGTCTGCGCGCAGTAAGACACCTGCTGACGATAGGTTTCCGGCGACAGCGTCGCGATATCCACATCGTCAAAAAAAAGGCGTCCGGAGGTTGGGCTGAGCAGCGAGGCGATAATCTTCAGCAAGGTGCTTTTCCCGCAGCCGGAAGGCCCGGTAATCAGCTTAAATTCTCCGGGTCTGAGCTGAAGAGTGATATTGTGTAAAATAACTGCGTCGTCGGTCTTAAACCCCACACCCTCGAGACGCAAAAGCGCGTTATTTTCCTTCATGAGTCTTCCTGATTATTTTCTGAAACACCGCTAGTTTACCCCACTTTCCTTTCTCCAGGATGAGGAGAAAGATATACTCAGTTTAAACATGCGCTATTTCCTTGTAGCGCCCCACCAGGCAACAAGACAGGAGGTTTTTGATGCTGATTTTTATTCCTATCCTTATTTTCGTCGCGCTGGTCATTGTGGCCGCGGCGGTGAAAATTGTCCCGCAAGGCTATCAGTGGACGGTAGAACGTTTTGGGCGCTTTACCCAGACGCTGCAGCCGGGATTAAGCTTAGTCGTGCCGTTTATGGACCGAATCGGCCGCAAAGTGAACATGATGGAGCAGGTGCTCGACATCCCCTCGCAGGAGGTTATCTCCCGGGATAACGCCAACGTCACCATCGACGCGGTCTGCTTTATTCAGGTGATTGACGCGCCAAAGGCCGCCTACGAGGTCAGCAATCTTGAGCAGGCGATCGTCAACCTGACGATGACCAATATCCGTACCGTGCTCGGCTCGATGGAGCTGGACGAAATGCTCTCCCAACGCGACAGCATTAACACCCGTCTGCTGCATATCGTTGACGACGCCACTAATCCGTGGGGAGTAAAAATCACCCGCGTCGAAATTCGCGACGTTCGCCCGCCGGCGGAGCTTATTGCCTCAATGAACGCCCAGATGAAAGCCGAACGTACCAAACGCGCCTATATCCTTGAGGCCGAAGGGGTGCGACAGGCGGAAATTCTGAAAGCGGAAGGGGAAAAGCAGTCGCAGATCCTCAAAGCCGAGGGGGAACGGCAGTCCGCTTTCCTGCAGGCCGAAGCTCGCGAACGTTCCGCCGAAGCGGAAGCCCGCGCCACTCAGATGGTCTCCTCGGCAATCGCCTCGGGCGATATTCAGGCGATCAACTACTTCGTGGCGCAGAAGTACACCGATGCGCTGCAGCAGATTGGCGCCGCTAACAACAGCAAAGTGGTGCTGATGCCGCTGGATGCCAGTAGCCTGATGGGATCGATTGCCGGGATCAGCGAGCTGATCAAAGAAGGCGCTGGCGATCGGAAAAAATCATGATCGACATGATCTTCGCCCATCCGCATCTGTTCTGGTTAAGCCTGGGCGGGCTGCTGCTGGCGGCCGAGATGCTTGGCGGCAGCGGCTATCTGCTGTGGAGCGGCGTCGCTGGCGTGGTGACCGGCGCTCTCACCTGGCTCCTGCCGCTGAGCTGGGAATGGCAAGGGACGCTGTTTGCCGTTCTCACCCTGCTGGCGGCGTGGCTGTGGTCGAAATGGCTGCGCAAGCGGGTCAAAACGCAGCGTCCGGCCGATGCTCAGCTCAACCAGCGCGGGCAGCAACTGGTGGGCCGCCGCCTGACGCTGGATGCCCCGCTGGTAAACGGCCGCGGCCATGTACGCGTGGGCGACAGCTCCTGGCCGGTGATTGCCGATGAAGACCTCGCGGCGGGCAGCAAGGTTGAAGTAATTGCCGTAGAAGGAATTACGCTACGAATCAGACCCGTCGTCCGTTAAGCCTGCGCCTTGCGATGGCAGCAGCCGGAAAGATTATCGATAATCGGGCACTCCGCGCTGTCGTCGCCGGGGCAGGATTCGGCCAGCGCCAGCAGGTGCGCGCGCATATTTTGCAGCTCGCGGATATGGTTCTCGATATCCGCCACTTTCTCCAGCGTGCGTTTTTTCACATCGGCGCTGTGCCGCGACGGGTCGTTGAACAAGGCCACCAGCTCGCGGCACTCTTCCAGGTTAAACCCCACCTGCCGCGCCTGGCGCAGCAGCGTCAGCTCATCGAGATGCTGCTGACTGTAAGTGCGGTAGCCGTTTTCGCTCCGCAACGGCGGCGTCACCAGCCCCTTCTCTTCGTAAAAACGAATCGCTTTGCTGGTTAAACCGGTTTTTTTCGCCACATCGCTGATATTCATTTTTTCTCCTTGACCTTCCCCTTGCTGGAAGGTTTAACCTTCTTAATACTCGATGAAAGAGTGGGTCTGGTCAATCGTTGACCGGAAAATTATTCAGGAGTTATTTATGTCTAACACTATCGACCTGACGCTGGATGGCCTCTCCTGCGGCCACTGCGTCAAACGCGTGAAAGAGAGTCTGGAACAGCGTCCTGACGTTGAGCAAGCCGAGGTGACCCTCACTGAAGCCCATGTCACGGGCAGCGCCAGCGCGCAAGCGCTGATTGATACCGTGAAACAAGCCGGATACGGCGCGGAGCTCAGCCACCCAAAGGCTAAACCGCTGGCAGAATCATCAATCCCGTCGGAAGCACTGACAGCGGCCACTCCTGAGCTTCCGGCAGCCCATGACGAAGATGACAGTCAACAGCTGCTGATCAACGGCATGAGCTGCGCCAGCTGCGTCTCCCGGGTACAAAACGCGCTTGCCGCGGTGCCGGGCGTCTCACAGGCGCGGGTTAACCTGGCGGAACGCACGGCGCTGGTGATGGGCAGTGCGTCCGCCGCAGAATTAGTGCAGGCGGTGGAGAAAGCCGGCTATGGCGCGGAGGCGATCGAAGACGATCTGCAACGCCGCGAACGCCAGCAGGAAACCGCTATTGCTACGATGAAGCGTTTTCGCTGGCAGGCGATTGTCGCCCTGCTGGTCGGCGTGCCGGTGATGGTCTGGGGGATGATCGGCGATAACATGATGGTCAGCGACGACAACCGTTCGCTGTGGCTGGTCATCGGCCTTATCACCCTCGCCGTCATGGTCTTTGCCGGCGGCCACTTCTACCACAGCGCGTGGAAAAGCCTGAAAAACGGCACCGCCACCATGGATACGCTGGTAGCGCTCGGCACCGGCGTCGCCTGGCTGTACTCGATGAGCGTCAACCTGTGGCCACAGTGGTTCCCGATGGAAGCCCGGCATCTGTATTACGAAGCCAGCGCGATGATTATCGGCCTGATTAACCTCGGCCATATGCTGGAGGCCCGCGCGCGTCAGCGCTCCTCGAAAGCGCTGGAGAAACTGCTCGATCTGACGCCGCCTTCAGCCCGCGTGGTGACCCCTAAGGGGGAAAAGGATCTGCCGCTCGCGGAAGTTCAGGCGGGTATGACGCTGCGCCTGACCACCGGCGACCGCGTCCCGGTCGACGGCGTGATAAGCCAGGGCGAAGCCTGGTTTGATGAAGCGATGCTCACCGGCGAACCGGTGCCACAGCAAAAAGGCGATGGCGATGCCATTCACGCCGGCACCGTGGTGCAGGACGGCAGCGTGCTGTTCACCGCCAGCGCCGTCGGCAGCCAGACCACGCTGGCAAGAATTATCCGTATGGTGCGCCAGGCGCAGAGCAGCAAGCCGGAGATCGGCCAGCTGGCGGATAAAATCTCCGCCGTATTTGTTCCGGCGGTAGTCGCCATTGCGCTGATCAGCGCCGCGATCTGGTACGTCTTCGGCCCGGCGCCGCAGATCGTCTATACCCTGGTCATTGCCACCACGGTACTGATTATCGCCTGTCCGTGCGCGTTAGGCCTGGCGACGCCGATGTCGATTATCTCCGGCGTTGGCCGGGCGGCGGAGTACGGTGTGCTGGTGCGCGATGCCGATGCTCTGCAGCGCGCCAGTGAACTCGACACCCTGGTGTTCGATAAAACCGGCACCCTGACCGAAGGCAAGCCGCAGGTGGTGGCGGTGAAAACTTTCGCTGGCGTTGATGAGCATACCGCGTTGCGTCTTGCCGCCGCGCTGGAGCAGGGCTCAAGTCATCCGCTGGCGCGAGCGATCCTCGATAAAGCCGCCGACAGTTCGTTGCCGGAAGTGAGCGGCTTCCGCACCCTGCGCGGCCTTGGCGTCAGCGGCGAAGCGGAAGGTCATCGCCTGCTGCTCGGCAACCAGGCGCTGCTCAACGAGCAGCATATCGCCACCGGCGATATAGAAAGCGAGATGACGGCGCAGGCCTCGCGCGGCGCCACGCCGGTGCTGCTGGCGGTGGATGGTCAGGCGGCCGCGCTGTTCGCCATCCGTGACCCGCTGCGCGAAGACAGCGTCGACGCCCTGGCCCGCCTGCATCGGCAGGGCTACCGGCTGGTGATGCTTACCGGGGATAATCCCACCACCGCGAAGGCCATCGCCAAAGAAGCCGGCATTGATGAAGTGATCGCTGGCGTGCTGCCGGACGGTAAAGCCGATGCCATTAAACGACTGCAGAGCCAGGGGCACAAAGTGGCGATGGTTGGCGACGGCATTAACGACGCTCCGGCGCTGGCCCAGGCGGATGTCGGGATCGCCATGGGCGGCGGCAGCGATGTCGCTATTGAAACCGCGGCGATCACCCTGATGCGCCATAGTCTTCACGGCGTGGCCGATGCGCTGGCGATTTCGAAGGCGACCTTACGCAATATGAAGCAGAACCTGCTGGGCGCGTTTGCCTACAACTCGCTGGGTATCCCGATTGCCGCCGGGATCCTCTGGCCGCTGACCGGCACCCTGCTCAACCCGGTGGTCGCCGGCGCGGCGATGGCGCTGTCGTCGATCACCGTGGTGAGTAACGCCAACCGCCTGCTGCGCTTTAAACCAAAAGAGTAAACGCCGTCAGATGAAACGGGCGCCGACGTTGTTCGGCGCCTGTATTTTTGCTGACACAAGAAAAGCCCGCCGGAAGGGTGACGTGTATCACCATATGCGCTAGCATGAATGCCTCACACTTCGGAGCGCGTATGGGCCTGTTAAACCGGATAAAAATGCTGTGGCGAGCCGCCGTCGGCTCGTCTTATTCCTGGCCTGCGATGGATATCGTCCTGCCCGGCGAACGCTATTTGCACCTCGTCGGCAGCATCCATATGGGCACCCGCGACATGGCGCCGCCGCCAGCGAAGCTTCTGAAAAAAATACGCCAGGCCGATGCGTTAATCGTCGAGGCCGATATCAGCGGCAATGAAACCCCGTTTAGCAACCTTCCCTCTTACCCGCCGCTGGCAGAACGTCTGAGCGATGCGCAGTTGAGCGCGCTAGAGGCGCGAGCCGGCGAGCTGGGCCTGTCGGTCGGGCTGTTCGACAGCCAGCCGCTGTGGCAGGTGGCGATGGTGCTACAAGCCACCCAGGCGCAGAAGCTGGGACTGCGACCGGATTACGGCATCGATTATCAGTTGCTGATGGCCGCCCGCGAGAGCAACATAACGGTGATGGAGCTGGAAGGCGCCGACAGCCAAATCGCGCTGCTGCGCGATCTGCCCGACGGGGGGATGGCGCTGCTGGAGGATACGCTGAGCCACTGGCGGACCAATGCCCGCCTGCTACAGGTGATGATCGGCTGGTGGCTGGAGCAACCGCCATCGCGCGGCGCGGTATCGCTGCCGACGACCTTTAGCCAGTCTTTGTATGATGTGCTGATGCACCAGCGCAATCTCGCCTGGCGCGAGACGCTGCTGGCCTTGCCGCCGGGGCGCTACGTGGTTGCCGTCGGCGCGCTGCACCTGTATGGCGAAGGGAATCTGCCGGATATGCTGACCTAAAAAAATGGCCAATATTGCTATTGGCCCGTCAAAGAGGAATTTCATCATTATTATTATCCCGGGATTTGCATCCCGGATCGTCTGATTGTCGCTCAAAGTGACCATCACTGCCAACACTATTGCGCAAGATGGTACTATTTTTTAGACAACCTGCGGGCGTATTCTGACGTCACGCAAAACCGGTTGGTAAGAAGGATAGCTATGACTCCCGCCGTTAAATTACTCGAAAAAAACAAAATCCCCTTTCAGATCCACAGTTACGATCACGATCCCAATGAGACCAACTTCGGAGATGAAGTGGTGCGCAAGCTCGGCCTCAATGCCGACCAGGTTTACAAGACCCTGCTGGTCGCCGTTAACGGCGATATGAAGCATCTGGCGGTCGCCGTCACCCCGGTCGCCGGGCAGCTGGATTTGAAGAAAGTGGCGAAAGCGCTGGGCGCCAAGAAAGTCGACATGGCCGACCCGATGGTGGCGCAGCGTATCACCGGCTATCTGGTGGGCGGCATCAGTCCGCTGGGGCAGAAGAAGCGCCTGCCGACGGTGATTGACGCTCCGGCGCAGGAATTTGCCACCATCTATATTTCCGGCGGCAAACGCGGTCTGGATATTGAGCTGGCGGCCAGCGATCTGGCGCAGCTTCTGGACGCGAAGTTCGCCGATATCGCCCGCCGCGATTGAGCACACCATCCCGGATAGCGGCGCACGCGCCTTATCCGGGTTACCCAACTCGTAGCCCCGGTAAGCGCAGCGCCACCGGGGAAATAGCCAACCTGAAGCCCAGGCTTACTGCCAGCTCACCTCGCCTTTCGGCTCGTAGGCTGCCGCATCCAGCGGCGAGTTCTTCTCGATATACTCTTTCAGCACTTCGGCATCGATAAAGCCGGTATTCACATACCCGGGTTTATCGGCAATGTTCGGATAGCCATCGCCGCCGGTAGCGTTAAAGCTCAGCGTCGCCATCCGGTAGGTCTTCGCCGGATCCACCGGTTCGCCTTTGATTTTCAGATCGTTCAGTTTGCCATCTTTGGCTACAAAGCTGACGTTGGCAAACTGCGGATAGGCGCCGGAATCCGGCTTCATCTGCGCGACGGCGGTCAGGTAATCCACCACCTCCTTGCCGCTCATATCGACATAGGTCAGCACATTGCCGAACGGCTGGACCTTCATCACATCCTTATAGGTGATATCCCCCGCCTCGATGGAGTCGCGGATCCCACCGCCGCTCATCACCGCGAAATCCGCATTGCTGCGCGCCATCTGCGCCGCCAGCAGCAGGTGCCCCATATTGGTCTGCACAAAGCGCACTTTACTGCGGTCGCCCTCCAGATGACCATTCACGCTACCAATTTTGACCTGCAGTTGCGCTTTGCCTTTGTTCTGGAACGGCGTCAGCAGCGACATCATCTGCGGGTTCTCTGCGATCTGCGGCGTATACAGCACCCGCTCGCTTTGGCCGTTATCGTAAGTCACTTTTTTCTTCAGGTTCACCGGGATCAACTGATAATGCACCAGCTTCATCTCGCCGTTGCGGAACTCAAAATCGGCGCGGCCGACGTATTTGCCCCACTCATGCGCCTGGACGATCCAGATGCCGTTCTGACGATCCGGCGCGCACGGGGTGCCTGGCACATAATCGACCTGCTTTTTATTTTCCGACGCCATGCATACCGGATCCTGCGAGTGACCGCCGACGATCATCGCCAGCGATCCCGCAGGTAAACTCCGCGCCATTTCAACGTCGCCCGGCGCGTTAGAGCCGTGGTTGCCATTGTCGTAATGGCCCATATGGGTGGTGGCCAGGATCACGTCCGGCTTTTCATTCTGCTGCAGCTCCTGGATCACCAGCTTCGCCTCTTCCGCCGGTTTGCGGAATTCGATATCGGTGAAATATTCCGGATTGCCAATCTTGGCCGTATCGTCGGTGGTTAAGCCAATCACCGCGATTTTCAGCCCGCCGCGCTTAAACAGCGCCCAGGGTTTGAACAGCCGTTCGCCGGTGCTTTTCTGATAAATATTGGCCGACAGGAACGGGAACTTCGCCCACTTTTCCTGCTGGCGCAGCACGCTCAGCGGATTATCAAATTCATGGTTCCCCACCGCCATTGCGTCGTAGCCGATCAGGTTCATGCCGCGAAAATCGGGCTCTGCATCCTGTAAATCAGACTCCGGCACGCCGGTATTAATATCGCCGCCGGATAACAGCAGGACGCTCCCCCCTTCCGCCGCCACTTCTTTCCGGATGCCATCGACCAACGTTTTCTGCGCCGCCAGACCATATTCGCCGTAGTCATTGCGCCAGAAATGGCCGTGATGATCGTTGGTGTGCAGGATGGTAATTTTATAGGTTTTATCCTGCTCATAGGCCTGTGCGGACAGGCTGCCCAGCGATAAGGCGGCAAATAACGCCAGCGCTACGCGATGTTTAAAATACTGCATGCTTCACTCCCTGACTTAATCCCAAGTGCCGAAAGTATAGCGAGTTAGTCGCGTTGACAAATATGTTTTCAGAATTGCGACTTCCTTCACCCCCTAAGGACAGGTATGTTAGTCGGATAATAATTCCACCTGCATTCTCTATACGCCTTCGCATTGTATGGCATTGCGTCAGCCCGTTGGTTATATTTCCCATGTAGTAGCCGGGAAAATCAGGGTCGTCGCCATGGCGTAAAAATGACGAAAGCTATATAAAAAAGTGACGTGAACCTATGGCAATCAATCAGACCGCTCAACCCCTGTCCGGCCCCGCTGCGCCGCCGCAAAAAGCACGCACCTCGTTTGGCATCTTAGGCGCGATCAGCCTGTCCCATTTGCTTAACGATATGATCCAGTCGCTCATCCTTGCGATTTACCCACTGCTGCAGGCGGAGTTCTCCCTTACCTTCGTGCAGATCGGGATGATCACCCTCACCTTCCAGCTCACCTCATCGCTATTCCAGCCGGTGATTGGCTACATCACCGATAAACGCTCGATGCCGTGGTCGCTGCCGGTGGGCATGTGCTTCACCCTCTGCGGTTTGATTCTCCTGGCGCTGGCCGGGAGTTTCGGCATGGTGCTGCTGGCTGCCGCGCTGGTGGGTACCGGCTCCTCGGTTTTCCATCCGGAATCATCCCGCGTGGCGCGGATGGCCTCTGGCGGCCGTCACGGCCTGGCCCAGTCGCTGTTCCAGGTCGGCGGCAACTTCGGCAGCTCGCTTGGTCCATTGCTGGCGGCGGTGATTATCGCCCCCTATGGCAAAGGCAACGTCGCCTGGTTCGTGCTGGCCGCCCTGCTGGCTATTGTGGTGCTGTCGCAAATCAGCCGCTGGTATGCCGCACAGCACCGGATGAATAAAGGCAAACCGAAGCCGCTGATCGTTAATCCGCTGCCGCGCAATAAGGTGATTCTGGCGGTAGGTATTCTGCTGATGCTGATTTTCTCGAAATATTTCTATATGGCGAGCATTAGCAGCTATTACACCTTTTATCTGATGCATAAGTTCGGATTATCGGTGCAAAATGCCCAGCTTCATCTGTTTGCCTTCCTGTTCGCGGTTGCCGCCGGGACGGTAATCGGCGGGCCAGTTGGCGATAAAATTGGACGTAAATATGTGATTTGGGGCTCTATCCTCGGTGTGGCGCCGTTTACCCTCGTTTTACCCTACGCCAGCCTTGAATGGACGGGGATTTTAACGGTGATTATTGGTTTTATCCTCGCCTCGGCCTTTTCCGCTATCCTGGTCTATGCGCAGGAGCTGCTGCCGGGTCGAATCGGCATGGTTTCTGGCCTGTTCTTCGGCTTCGCCTTTGGCATGGGTGGCCTTGGCGCCGCGGTGCTGGGCCTGCTGGCGGACCATACCAGTATCGATCTGGTGTATAAAATCTGCGCCTTCCTGCCGCTGCTGGGTTTCCTGACGATATTTCTTCCTGATAACCGGCAAAAAGCCTGATTATCCGGCGGCCAAAGTGCAACGCTGGCCGCCGTTATCCCTTGCGCCATCAGCCTGATGCGCGCATTCCCTCCGCGATTTTCCCTTCTGTGCCTTTTGGCCGGTTAATTCCATTTTTTTGCACAATTCAAGAATTATTCATAAACAAAGTGAACGTTTTTGTCATAAACTATTACCCGGATAGGGTAGCAAAATGGACCGATACACCACTGGAAAGGAGACGGAATGCACCACGCAACACCGCTTATCACCACCATTGTCGGCGGCCTCGTGCTCGCCTTTATTCTCGGCATGATTGCCAATAAGCTACGTATTTCTCCTCTGGTGGGATATCTCTTAGCGGGCGTGCTGGCCGGACCTTTCACCCCAGGCTTTGTTGCTGATACCAAACTGGCTCCTGAACTGGCAGAACTCGGCGTGATCCTGCTGATGTTCGGCGTCGGGCTGCATTTTTCCCTGAAAGATCTGATGGCGGTAAAGTCGATCGCCATTCCCGGGGCCATCGCCCAGATAGCCGTGGCGACGCTGCTGGGTATGGCACTTTCCGCCGCCCTTGGCTGGTCGCTGATGACCGGCATCGTCTTTGGCCTGTGTCTCTCCACCGCCAGTACCGTGGTGCTACTGCGTGCCCTCGAGGAGCGACAGCTTATTGACAGTCAGCGCGGGCAGATTGCCATTGGCTGGCTGATTGTAGAAGACCTGGTGATGGTCCTGACGCTGGTCCTGCTGCCAGCGATTGCCGGGATGACGGAGAAAGGTGACGTTGGGTTCGCCTCTCTGGCCCTCGACCTCGGGATCACCATTGGTAAAGTGGTGGCCTTTATCGCCATCATGATGCTGGTCGGTCGCCGGTTGGTGCCGTGGATCATGTCGCGCAGCGCCGCCACCGGATCACGCGAGCTGTTCACCCTGTCGGTGCTGGCCCTGGCGCTGGGCATCGCCTTCGGCGCCGTGGAGCTGTTTGATGTCTCCTTCGCCCTTGGCGCCTTCTTCGCCGGCATGGTGCTTAACGAATCTGAGCTGAGCCACCGCGCCGCCCATGACACCCTGCCGCTGCGCGACGCCTTCGCGGTGCTGTTCTTTGTCTCCGTCGGCATGCTGTTTGACCCGATGGTGCTGGTGCAGCAGCCGCTGGCGGTGCTGGCGACACTGGCGATTATTATCTTTGGTAAATCCGCCGCCGCCTTTTTCCTCGTGCGTATGTTTGGTCATTCGCCGCGTACCGCATTGACCATTGCCGCCAGCCTGGCGCAGATTGGTGAGTTTGCCTTTATTCTCGCCGGCCTGGGGATGGCGCTTAACCTGCTGCCGCAGGCTGGACAAAACCTGGTGCTGGCCGGGGCGATTATCTCGATTATGCTCAACCCGGTGCTGTTTACCCTGCTGGAAAAATATCTCGATAAAACCGAAACCCTCGACGAGCAGACGCTGGAAGAGGTGCTGGAAGATGAGAAACAGGTGCCAGTCGATATCTGTAACCACGCGCTGCTGGTTGGCTTCGGCCGCGTCGGCAGTCTGCTGGGCGAGAAGCTGATGGCCCAGGGGATCCCGCTGGTGGTGGTTGAAACCTCGCGTACCCGCGTGGATGAGTTACGCGAGCGCGGGATCAGCGCGGTGCTGGGTAATGCCGCCAATGAAGAGATCATGGAACTGGCGCATCTCGACTGCGCCCGCTGGCTGCTGCTGACTATCCCCAACGGCTACGAGGCCGGAGAGATTGTCGCTTCCGCACGGGAAAAATGCCCGAATATCGAGATCATCGCCCGCGCCCATTACGATGATGAAGTGGACTACATTATCGATCGCGGGGCTAATCAGGTGGTGATGGGCGAGCGGGAAATTGCCCGCGCCATGCTGCAGCTTTTGGAAACGCCACCGGCCGGTGAAGTGGTCACCGGCTGATGTACTGCCCTCTCCCCGTCGGGAGAGGGGCGCGCTTACCGATCCCAGTACGCCTCTTCCAGGCTGTCCTCACGCTCCGGCAGGCCGCGGGTTAAACGCGGCGAGTGCTGGTTCAGCACCTGATAGCTCACGCGGTTGGCATATTTACACACCTGCGCCAGTGAGGAGTAGGTCAGCCATTTGCATTTGTGCTTGCTGGAGTTGGGCACGTTATTGCGGTGGTAGTTATTGGCGGTGATGTCATGCAGCAGCGCCGCCAGGGCGCCGTCGCCAGCGCCGTTGGTATTCATGATTTTTTCAGGCCCGCCCATATACGGGGCGATATGTGAATAGATACGCAGCGGATTAACGCAATCCTGGTGGCGCATCGCACGGCTGAATTCAAACTGGTTAAACTCCGGGATCGCCCCCGGCAGCAGCGGATGCTGGGTTTTCCGCTTCGCCTCTTCTTCGGTAAAGCCCGCCATATACAGGCCCGCCGGACCGGCAGTGCACAGCACCAGGTCGACCCAGTCCAGCGCTTTATCCGCCGCCGACAGCGGATCGGCAAAACCGGTCAGGGCTTCCCCTTCTTCTTCATTCATCGCCAGAATCGAGACATGCTCCTGCAGGAACTGCTGCCACCACGCAGGGTTATCGGCAATCACGTATTTAGTTCCGAGAGTTAACACCACCGGAACATCATGCTTTTTGGCGTACTCGATGGCTTTCATCGTGGCGTCTGGCATCGGCTCGCCCGGCTTGCAGCGTACCAGGTAGGAGGTGAGCACCAGCGCCGAGGCGCCGGCGATCACCGATTCCGGAATGCTTTCCGGGCGCAGCTTGTTCATGTGACCCGGGCTGATGGCGAAGGTGCGCTCGCCGCTGTCGCTGATCAGGGTAAAACAGCGGCCAATGGCGCCGTCGACGCCCTGCAGATAGTTCAGATCGGTGCGGCTGGAGGTATTGCACAGGTAGCGATAGGCATAGCCGCCGATGTCGATATTGCTGCACATCACGCCAAGCAGCACCGAGCGATCGTCCGCCAGCACCGAGTAGTTATGCATGGTATTGCCGATGGTGCCGCCGGCAAACTGATGGGTAATGAGATTATTGCGTACCAGCTCCTGGTACAGCGCCTCGGCGACGTCATCTTCAATCACCAGCGAGTGGCCCGCGCTCAGACCATAGCGTACGATAAACGCTTCATCCACTTTCGCTTCGATATCCACCAGCGTCTGGTCGATACCGACCACCCAGGAGACGCTGGATTCATTCTCCGGCTGAATTTGCTGCAGCAGCGGGTCGCGGGCGTTGACGGGAAAATAGTGTTTGGATTTGCGTTTACCGGGAAATTTCATAGTGGCGCTTAAATAACAGGGAACAAGCGGGAAATAGTAGCATATTCCCCGCCCTGCGCGCGATCAGCGATAAGGCGCCGTCAGGTTGACCATCATCTCAATATGCGCCACATCCGCATTTAGCGCCGGAATATATTCATACTGCTCGCCACCCGCTTCGAGGAAAACTTCCCGGTTCTGAACAGCAATCTCTTCCAGCGTTTCGAGACAGTCAGCGGCAAACCCCGGGCACAGCACCTGAATATGCTTCGTCCCCTGCTCGCCAAGCATCTTCAGCGTCTCATCGGTGTACGGCGTCAGCCAGGGTTCCCGGCCAAAGCGCGACTGGAAGGTCATCATCACCCGCTCCGGCGGCAGCCCCAGCGCGGAAACCAGTTCCCGCGTGGTATCGCGACAGCGCTGGGGATAATCATCGCCCTGGTTGGCATAGCGCTGCGGGATCCCATGGTAGGAGAGCAGCAGCAGATCGGGTTCCCCGTGCACCGCGAAGGAGGCGCGCACGCTGGCCGCCAGCGCATGGATATAGTCCGGGTGATCGGCATAGTCGCGAATAAACGAGATACCCGGAATAGCGCGCTTTTTCGCAAGGATCCGCGCCAGCTCATCCCAGACGGCGGCCACCGTCGAACAGGAATATTGTGGGTACAGCGGCAGCACCACGATGTGTCCCACCCCCTGCGCCAGTAAATCATCCACCGCGCTGGCCAGCGACGGCGAACCATAGCTCATGCCCAGCGCCACCGGCGTATCCGGCAGCCTGGCGGCCAGCGCCTGCTGCTGGCGACGGCTGTATACCATCAGCGGCGATCCCTCCTCCATCCACACGGACTGATAGAGCTTCGCCACGCGCGGGGAGCGAATCGGCAGTATGACGCCACTCAGCAGCGGCCACCATAGCAGACGAGATGTATCCACCACCCGTTTGTCGCTGAGGAATTGTCGCAGATAGCGCTTCACCGCACCGGGGGTGGGCGCATCGGGAGTGCCTAAATTGGCCAGCAAGATACCTGTTTTCGTCTGATGCATTACCGCCTCTTAACCATTTGAATCGCAGCCAATTGTAGCTGAAATGGCGCTAAACGGAACCAATCATAGCAAAAGGTAGAAATGAGAGGAGTTCTCATCCTGCGGCAGCAGGATGAGAAAAGGCTTTATCAGCCGAGGATTTTTTCCAGTTCAGCGCGCACGTCAGCTACCGCTTTGGTGCCGTCGACTTTGGCATATTTGGTGTTGCCCGCCTGCGCTTCTTTGGTGTAGTAGCCGATCAGCGGTGCTGTCATCTGATGGTATTCCACCAGGCGCTTACGCACGGTCTCTTCCTGGTCGTCTTTACGGGTGGTCAGCTCTTCGCCGGTCACATCGTCTTTGCCTTCCACCTTCGGCGGATTGAATTTGATGTGGTAGACGCGACCGGATGCCGCGTGAACGCGACGGCCAACGATGCGGTCGACGATCAGTTCGTCCGGCACGTCGAATTCCAGCACGTAATCAACGGTAATACCCGCTTCTTTCATGGCGTCAGCCTGCGGAATGGTGCGCGGGAAGCCGTCCAGCAGGAAGCCGTTACGGCAATCTTCCTGGGCGATACGCTCTTTCACCAGCGCGATGACCAGCTCATCGGTTACCAGCTTGCCGGCGTCCATAATGTCTTTCGCTTGCTTACCGAGCTCAGAGCCGGATTTTACCGCCGCGCGCAGCATATCGCCGGTGGAGATTTGCGGAATACCGTATTTCTCCATGATGAACTGAGCCTGAGTTCCTTTACCCGCGCCCGGAGCGCCAAGCAGAATAATACGCATTACGAAAATCCCCTCAAAAGTCGATTCAATTTTTCAAAAACGCTAAACCATACCACCAGAACGGCGATGGCTCAAGGAAGGCGGTGCGGCTGAAACGGTTAATGGTGAGATATTTTATGCAATCCAATGTGAAATGCCCCGCCGGAGCAAATTGCTCAGGCGGGGCATTTATCCCGTTCCCGGCGTCGCGTCGCTCGGCCGGGCTACTCGTTCAGGTTCGCGTCAGGAAGCCAGCAGCTGGTTCATACGACGGATAAACTGGTTCGGATCTTCCAGCGTGCCGCGCTCGGCCAGCAGCGCCTGATCCAGCAGCAGTTCCACCCATTCGCCGAACTGCGCGTCATCCTGCGTATCGGCGGCGCGTTTCACCAGCTGATGCGCCGGGTTCAGTTCGAAGATGTATTTCACTTCCGGTGCCGCCTGGCCCGCTGCCGCGAACAGCTTCGCCATCTGCGTGCTCATCTCATCGGCATCGGTAGTGACAATCGCCGGGGTGTCGGTCAGACGATGGGTCAGACGCACCTCTTTCACCCGGTCGCCAAGCAGGTTTTTCACACGCTCAACGAACGGCTCCAGCGCTTTTTCAGCTTCTTTGGTGGACTCGTCCACTTCATCCGCCAGCTTGTCCAGCGACTCGTCGGCTTTCGCCACCGACTGGAACGCTTTGCCGTCGAACTCGGTCAGGTAGCTCATCATCCACTCGTCGATGCGATCGGAGAGCAGCAGAACTTCAATCCCTTTCTTACGCAGCAGTTCGAGGTGCGGGCTGCTCTTCGCCGCCGCATAGCTGTCGGCAGTGATGTAGTAGATCTTCTCCTGGCCTTCTTTCATCCGCGAGACATACTCTTCCAGCGACACGGTCTGCGCGGAGGAGTCGGTATGCGTCGTCGCGAAACGCAGCAGTTTGGCGATCGCTTCCTGGTTGCTCGGATCTTCCGCCGGGCCCTCTTTCAGCACCAGGCCGAACTGTTTCCAGAAAGTTTGATATTTTTCAGCGTCGTCTTTCGCCAGCTTATCCAGCATCTGCAGCGCGCGTTTGGTCAGCGCGGTACGCAGGTTGCGGGTCACGCTGCTGTCCTGCAGGATTTCACGGGAGACGTTCAGCGGCAGATCGTTGGAGTCGATCAGGCCACGCACGAAGCGCAGGTAGTTCGGCATAAACTGCTCGGCGTCGTCCATAATGAACACACGCTGCACGTACAGCTTCAGGCCGTGTTTATGATCGCGGTTCCACATATCCCACGGCGCCTGCGACGGGATATACAGCAGGCTGGTATACTCCTGCTTACCTTCCACGCGGTTGTGGCTCCAGGTCAGCGGGTCGCTGTAGTCGTGAGCGATATGCTTGTAGAACTCTTTGTATTCGTCGTCGTTCACTTCGGACTTGCTGCGGGTCCACAGGGCCTGCGCCTTGTTGATTTTTTCCCACGAAATCACGGTTTCGCCGTCTTTCTCTTCCTGCTTTTCAATCTCAACCGGCAGCGCGATATGGTCGGAATACTTGCTGATGATGGAGCGCACGCGCCAGTCGTTGAGGAAATCGTCTTCGCCCTCACGCAGATGCAGGGTGATTTCGGTGCCGCGATCGGCTTTGGTGATGTCGGCAACGGTATATTCCCCTTCGCCGGCGGATTCCCAGAACACGCCATTCTCAGGTTTATCGCCCGCCGCACGGGTACGCACGGTCACTTTATCCGCCACGATGAAGGCAGAGTAGAAGCCGACGCCGAACTGGCCGATCAGCTGGCTGTCTTTCGCCTGGTCGGAACCCATCGATTCCAGAAACGCTTTGGTGCCGGATTTGGCGATAGTGCCGAGATGATCGATAACCTCTTCCCGGTTCATGCCGATACCGTTATCGGCGATGGTCAGGGTGCGGTTGTCTTTATCAAACGAAACCCGTACGCGCAGCTCGCCATCGCCCTCATACAAATCCGGCTGCGACAGCGCGCGGAAACGCAGCTTATCGGCCGCATCAGAGGCGTTGGAAATCAGCTCACGCAGAAAGATTTCTTTGTTGGAATAGAGGGAATGGATCATCAGGTGCAGAAGTTGCTTTACCTCTGACTGAAAACCACGAGTTTCTTGTCCTTTCATCTGATTCAACCTCAACAATGCCATTTTAAATGGGGTAAAAAACCGTTGAGTGGGAGATGGGGACTGCGGGGAAATTTTTCAAGCGGAGGCGGCGCTGGCCGCCTCCATTTGTTCAGAAAGTAATCTTGTGACGACCGGCCAGCGAGTGGGACAGCGTGGTGCCGTCGACCATTTCCAGCTCGCCGCCCACCGGCACGCCGTGGGCGATGCGGCTGGCATCAACGCCATACTGCGCGCACAGCTCCGCGATGTAGTTGGCCGTCGCCTCACCCTCAACGGTCGGGTTAGTGGCAAGGATCACCTCGGTGATCGACTCCGCTTCCAGCCGTTGTTCAAGGCGATCGAGCCCGATGTCATCTGGCCCGATGCCGTCGAGCGGCGACAGGTGCCCCATCAGCACGAAGTAGCGGCCGGAATACTGCCCGGTCTGCTCGATGGCGTGGATGTCCGCCGGACTCTCCACCACGCAGATCTGGCCGTTTTCCTGGCGACGCGGGTTGCTGCAGATATTGCACACCTCCTGCTCGGTGAAGGTGCGGCAATCGGCGCAGTGGCCGATCTCCGACATCGCGCGCGTCAGCGCCTGCGCCAGGCGCATACCGCCGCTGCGATCGCGCTGCAGCAGGGTAAACGCCATGCGCTGCGCCGACTTCGGGCCAACGCCCGGCAGACAGCGCAGCGCTTCCATAAGCTGAGTTAACAGCGGGCTGGTTTGCATCAGAACGGCATCTTGAAGCCTGGCGGCAGCTGCATACCGGCAGAAACGGAAGCCATCTTCTCTTTCTGGGTCTCTTCAATGCGGCGCGCGGCGTCGTTAAACGCGGCAGCCACCAGATCTTCCAGCATCTCTTTGTCGTCTTCCAGCAGGCTTGGGTCGATTTCCACACGGCGGCAGTTGTGCGCGCCGTTAATGGTCACTTTCACCAGACCCGCGCCGGATTCGCCAGTCACTTCCAGCTGAGCGATCTCTTCCTGCATCTTCTGCATTTTGTCTTGCATCTGCTGGGCCTGCTTCATCAGGTTACCCAGGCCGCCTTTTCCACCAAACATAGGCTTCTCTCTCAGTCATCGTTAAAGGTACTGAATGCCAGTCAGACTGGCGTTCAAATGGGGCGGATACTCTCTTCATCCAGATCGGCGTCGAAGAAACGACGCAGGGTCTGAATGTTATTATCCGCGATAATGGCTTCGCGCGCCTGCGCGAGCTTTTCTTCATAAATAGCCTGCCGCCACTCCAGCGGCGTACGCATCGCGGGATTATCATCTTCCACGATGGTCAATTCAACCGGCGTACCGTACAACACCCCCAGCGCTTCAGCCAGCTTTTGCTGCGCTCCGGTGGAATTGAGGTGACGCTGGCTGGGGCGCAGATGCAGACAGACGCGGCTGCCCTCCTGCTCTTTCCACGCGTTGAGCGCCACCTGCTCGACCAGCTTAGGTACCGCCAGCCGGCTCACTTCCGCCGCCCAGCTGTCGCGCTCGACCGCTTCTTCGGCGAGCTTGGCCGCCAGCTCCGGCGTCTTCTCATGCTCCAGCGCTTTTTTCAGCGCTTTTGGCGTCGCGACTTCGACTTTGGCCTCTTCAACCACTGTCGTCGCCTTCCAGCGATAGGCCTCTTTCTTCGCCGGGGCCTGCTCAAGGGCAGCCGCCGCCGGACGAGCCTGGACGCGCTCGGTAATCGAACTCAGTCGCTCCAGCGCAGCGTTATTCACCGGCCGCGCGCGGGAAGCGGCTGCCGGTTCACTCTTTTTTGGAGTGGTTGCTCCCTGGCTGCGCTGCAGGTGGCTGCGGGCCGCCAGCACCTGGCTGGTGGTCGGCGGCAAACTCTGCGACGGCTGCTGCGGCGGCGCAGCGGGGGCAACCGGCTGACGCGGCGCGGGCGCGGCGGTCTGTGCTGGCTGCACTTCCGGCTCTGGCAGCGGCTTACGCGGATGAAACGCCAGCGCGCGGAGCAGCGTCATTTCGACGCCCATTCGCCGGTCCGGCGCATAAGGCAGCTCTTTGCGGCCCATCAGCAGCGTTTGGTAGTAAAGCTGAACGTCACCCGGCGGTACGGTTCGCGCCAGTTCGCGCATCCGCACTTCGACCGTGGCCATATCGGCGCCCAGCGCCGAAGGCGACAGCTGTACCATGGCGATGCGGTGCAGCAGGCTCTGCATCTCCACCAACAGCGCCTCCCACTCGACGCCGCGTGCGGCGGCGTCATTGACGCCCGCCATCACCCGCTCGCCGTCGGCAGCGACCAGCGCTTCAATCAGCGACAGCGCCTGATCGTCATCAAGGGTGCCGAGCATGGTGCTCACCGATGCGGCCGTCAGCTGTCCTTCTCCACTGGCAATCGCCTGATCGGTCAGGCTTAAGGCATCGCGCAGGCTGCCGTCGGCTGCCCGCGACAAGAGCTGCAGCGCGCGGGGCTCAAAGGCAATCTGCTCTTCGCCAAGAATATGCTCCAGCTGATGGCGGATCTGTTCAACATCCAGGGCTTTGAGATGGAACTGCAGGCAGCGGGATAAGATCGTCACCGGCAGCTTCTGCGGATCCGTCGTCGCCAGCAGGAATTTGACGTGTGCTGGCGGCTCCTCCAGCGTTTTTAATAACGCGTTGAAGCTGTGGCGCGACAACATATGGACTTCGTCGATGAGATAGACCTTAAAGCGGCCGCGGGCCGGCGCGTACTGGACGTTATCCAGCAGGTCGCGGGTATCTTCGACTTTGGTGCGCGAGGCGGCGTCAATCTCAATCAGATCGACAAAACGCCCCTGTTCAATTTCCCGGCAGTTATCGCACACGCCGCAGGGGGTGGCGGTGATGCCGGTTTCACAGTTTAACCCTTTCGCCAGCAGACGGGCGATGGAGGTCTTACCGACCCCGCGGGTACCGGAAAAGAGATAAGCGTGATGAATGCGCCCTAACGACAAGCCGTTCGCCAGTGCGGTCAGCACATGTTCCTGGCCGACGACGTCAGCAAAGGTTTGTGGGCGCCATTTACGGGCTAAGACCTGATAACTCATGGGCTGGCTCTGAAACGCTGGAAGGTGAAATCACGAAGGGGTCATGCTATCACAGCCCCGCCCGATCGGCGAGGCTATGTGGAGGGATTTGCTTAGTGGCCCGGGAACGGCACCAGGCTGTAGCAGTGGATCCCCAGCTTCTCCAGGCGCTGTTCGCCGCCCAGATCGAACAGGTTGATAATGAAAGCGGCATCGTGCACTTCGCCGCCGAGACGGCGGATCAGTTTGACCGTCGCGTCGATGGTGCCGCCGGTCGCCAGCAGATCGTCCACCACCAGCACTTTGTCACCCGGTTTGATTGCGTCAACGTGGATCTCCAGCTGATCGGTGCCATACTCCAGCTCATAGCTCTCGGCAATGGTTTCACGCGGCAACTTACGCGGCTTGCGAACCGGAACAAAGCCCACGCCCAGCGCCAGCGCAACCGGGGCGCCGAACAGGAAGCCACGCGCCTCAGTCCCTACCACTTTGGTAATACCCGCGTCTCTGTAGCGCTCGGTCAGCAGTTCAATGCTAAGCGCGTAGGCCTTCGGGTCTTCCAGTAAGCTGGTGACATCGCGGAAAAGAATGCCAGGTTTTGGATAATCCTCGATACTCTGGATGCTGTTCTTCAGATATTCAAGCTGCTGTGCAGTTGCGGTCATAAGTGTATGCCTGATTGAAACGGTGTTACCCACGGGCGTGCAAAAGGGGCCAAAGAAACATTTGTTTAACCTTTGACCAGGCTTGCCCGCGCTCGAAAACGCCAGAATTTACTGGCTGTCAGCAACAATTGCAACAGGCATTATTGCGCATCAGTGCTTTTGTTGCTTTGCGTCAACCACCGGAATGCGCCACATAAAGATCAGCAGGCAGGCCAGAATGACCAACAGCATGATGCGCACCCACGTAAGCTTAACCAGCCACAGCGAAATAGCAAAAGTCACTACGATCATCGCAATGGCGCGCGGTTTGGCGCCGCGAGGCATCGCGCGGTACTGCTGCCAATGGCGAAGATAGCCGCCAAACCAGGAGCGATACAGCAGCCACTGGTGAAAGCGCGGCGATGAGCGGGCAAAGCACCAGGCGGCGAGCAGAATAAACGGCGTCGTCGGCAGCAACGGTAAGAAGATGCCCAGCGTACCCAGCGCTACCGCCAGCCAGCCGATAATGGTTAGAATAACAGGTGGCATAATGCGAATCGTTATCAAACAGATGAGGCTACTGTAGCACAGTTGGCTGGAAGGGAATGGAGAGGTGTGGTGAAAACAGCTCAACTTTTACAAACGCTGAACGATCAGCTCAGCGAGCTGGCCGCGCTGGTGGCGCCGCTGGCGGAGCACGCGACCCTGAGCCCACGCTTTGACCGTCAGCTCTTTCATACCCGCAGCACGCTGATGCAGGACTATCTGGCGGAAGCCCGGCAAAACTTTTCCCAACTGAGCCAGGCCGTCGAGCGCCAGCAGCTGCCGCAGGTGGTCTGGATTGCCGAGCGTCTGGCGGCGCAAATCGCCGCGCTGCGTCGTGAAACCGCCACCTGGTCCTTGCGCAGTTGGGACCACGCGTCGCCAACGCTGAGCCGCTGGCAGCGCCGTCGCCTGCAGCATCAGGAGTATGAGCGCCGCCTGCTGGCGATGCGCGACCAACGTCAGCGTCAGCTGGCGCAGGCGACCAGCCTTGACGAGCAGCAGCGGCTGGGGAAAGAAGTTGAAGCCTACAGCGGCCGGTTGGCGCGCTGCCGACAGGCACTGGACAAGATTGAAAACGTACTGGCGCGGCTGACGCGCTAACAGGAGAGCCCGATGTCGCTGGAAAATGCATCCGATGAGGTCAAACTGGCCGTCGATTTAATCATGTTGCTGGAATCACATCAGATCCCGGCGCAAACCGTGCTGGGCGCGCTGGAAATTGTCAGGCGGGATTATGCAAACAAGTTAAAAAACGCGGAAAGCGGGTCGCAAAACCCAGAGAAGTAGGATGTTGTCTCCGGCAGTGTGCTGGCAGTCTGGTCCTCTGCGCATGACGCCACTGGAGACAATATTGATGGAAAAAGTCAGTCAAACCCCACACGACGCGGTGTTTCGCCAGATGCTCATGCATCAGGCGGTCGCGAAGGATTTTTTGCAGTTGTATCTCCCCGCGCCGTTTCTGGCGATCTGCGAACTGGATTCGCTGCAGCTGGTCTCCGGTAGCTTTGTTGAAGAGGACCTGCGCGCCAGCTATTCCGATATCCTTTACTCACTGCGCACGCGTCATGGACCGGGCTATGTGTACGCGCTGATTGAGCACCAGAGTACCCCGGACAAGCTGATGGCATTTCGCCTGCTGCGCTATGCGCTGGCCGCCATGCAGCGTCATCTGGACGCTGGCCACGACACGCTGCCGCTGGTGGTGCCCATTCTGTTTTATCACGGCAAAGTGAGCCCCTGGCCCTGGGCCCGCAACTGGCAACAGCTATTCGCCGATCCGGCGCTGGCGAAGACGCTCTATAGCAATGATTTTCCGCTGGTGGACCTCACCGTAATGCCAGATAATCAGATCGCCCGTCATCGGCGGATGGCCATGCTGGAGCTGCTGCAAAAGCATATCCGCCATCGCGATCTGGCCGAGCTGCAGGTGCCGCTGATTGCGCTGATGACGCAAGGCTATCTGACCGAAGCGCAGCTGAATACGCTGCTGCGCTATATGTTGCAGGCGGGAACTACGGAACATCCGGGGGCGCTGATCCGCACGCTGGCGGCGCAGTCGCCCAGGCATAAGGAGCTGATGATGACCATTGCCGAATGGCTGGAAGAAAAAGGCCGTAAACAGGGACAGCAAGAGGGTGAGCAGGAAGCCACCCGCAGCATCGCCGCCAGAATGTTGGCGCGCGGCCTCGAACGTCAAACCGTGCAGGAGCTCACCGGGCTCAGCGATGAAGAACTCGCCGCGCTGGCACCCTGAAGCAGCAGGGGCGGCTTTGCGCCGCCCCTCTTCGATCAGGACGCGGTGGTGGGCGCCAGATCGTCCCCCTTCCCGTCCCGCTTCACTTCGGTGACTTCATCGCCTTTTTCATTGCGCAGATGAACTTCCAGCTGGTTAAAGGCAATGTTAATGTCATTCTCCCGGCACAGGCGGTCGATGGCGCGGTTGAGCTCATCCACCGTGTAGCTGCGATCGCGCAGTTCACGAACATACAGACGCAGTTCATGATCCAGCGTACTGGCCCCGAAGGTGGTGAAGAAAACCGCTGGCGCCGGCTCCTGCATCACTTTCGGATGATCGTGCGCGGCCTTCAGCAGCACCGCTTTCACTTTATCCAGATCGGAGCCATAGGCGACGCCGAGGCGGATCACCACCCGGGTCACGGTGTCGGAGAGCGACCAGTTGATCAAGCGCTCGGTAACGAACGCCTTGTTCGGGATAATTACCTCTTTGCGATCGAAGTCGGTGATGGTGGTCGCGCGGATACGGATTTTGCTTACCGTACCGGAGAAGGTGCCGATGGTTACCGTATCCCCAATGCGCACTGGACGCTCGAACAGAATAATCAGACCGGAGACGAAGTTACCGAAGATCTCCTGCAGGCCAAAACCTAAACCAACCGACAGCGCGGCCGCCAGCCATTGTAGTTTATCCCAGGAGACGCCCAGCGACCCGAACACCGTCATCGCCCCGATGGCGATAATCGCATAGTTAAGAATGGTGGTGATGGCGTAGGAGGTGCCCTGACGCATATTGAGACGCGAGAGAACCAGCACCTCCAGCAGACCCGGCAGGTTGCGTATTAGCGCCCAGGCGACCATCGACGCCACAATGGCAAACAGCAGACTGCCCATCGTGACGCTGCGCACCACGCTGGCCCCCGCTTCGGTACCGTTGTAGTGCCAGAGGGTAATGCTGTCGAGATAGGCGAAAACGGTGATCAGATCAGACCAAATCGCCCAGAACATGACCGCGAACAGCGCGATCATCACCAGCATGGTGATGCGCAGCGTCTGCTGGTTGACCTGCTCGAGAGCGATAGTCGGCTCCTCCTGCGGCTCGGCGCCTTCCGCACCCTCCTTCACCAGATGCTGACGGCGCGCCAGCGCCCGGCGCCAGGCGATACGTCGCGCCGCCACGCTCAGACCGCGCAGCACGGTCTGGTACAGCAGGTTCCAGATCATCACCAGATACACGGTCTCGATCCAGCGTCCCGCCAGGCGCAGCGTGGTGTAGAAGTAACCGGTCGCCGTCAGCACCATCAGGGCTACCGGGACAATAGACAGCACGGTGATCGTCAGCAGGCGCAGGCTGTGTGATTCTTTATCACGCCAGCTTTCCCGACACATCGGCCAGACCAGCACGGCAATCAGCAGCAGATTGAAGAAAATCACAAACTGCCCCAGCACGTCGTCCATCAGGTTCAGTGGCGACAGCTCGGAAATCACCGACCAAAAATTCAGCGGCAGCAACGCGAGGCTGACGCGAACAATTTGTCGCCGCCAGTGGCTGGTCAACTGCGCAGGCATATTGAAGTGGCTGACCGCCACGCCGTTCTTTTCCAGCACTTTCCAGCACAGACCAAAGACCAGCCAGAACATGGCCAGCTTTTTACTGTACGCCCACAGCAGTCCGCTGATATTAAGCTGCATGGTGAGTAAGATCAGGCCAATCGCCAAAATTACCAGCACCACCGGCAAGGCCCGAATCAGGTCGATCAGGATCGCCTTTGGCGTATGCAGCTGGGTATCGTTGCGCAGCTGCCCCACCTGGGAAGCAAGCTTAGCCTGATAATCCTTCAGCCACTGCAGACGCCAGCGGATCAGGCCGGCAATCAGCAGCAATGGTAAACCGGCCAGGAAAGCGATAAACACCGCGGGCCACGCTTTTTCCCAGTTCACGGTGATTTTCATCGCCTTAAACTGACCTTTCAGCGCTTCCGGGAAGGCCTTAATCCACTCCCAGTCCATCGGTTTATTGCTGTTCACCCAGAAAATTTGTTGGGTCAGAATTTCCTTCAGACTGCTCGAGACGCTCATCAACTGCTGCTGGTTGATCTGCAGGTTGATGGCCATCATCAGCTGGTTCCCCAGCTGTTTGTTGAACTGGTCAAGCAGTTCGCGGCGCATGTCGATCACTTCCAGTAGCGCGGCGTGGACTTCATCGTTCACTTCGCTGCTGTGCCCCTCCTCCAGTTTGGCGACAAAGGCGTCGCTCTGGAACAGCGCGTCGCGCTGCTGGTTCACCTCAAACTGCTCGAGCCGCAGGTCGGCGATGCGGTTGGTCATATCCTGCAGTTCGTCCGCCGACGGCAGCGTCTGCTGTTGCTGATAAAGAATGCGCGACAGCAGCAGGCTCCCCCGCAGAACTGAAATTTGCTCTTTAATATCCCGTTCAGACTGCAGCGCGCGGTCGAGCCAGTTCTTCACCTGGATATTGCGCTGCACCAGCTGGTTACCGTTCTCCGTCGCCTGGATCAGCTTCTCGCTGAGCTGATGGTTAATATCCAGCTCCTGCTTGACCAGCGGATTGGCCTGAATTCGCGTGGTTTCATCCGGGGTGACCGCCTCCTGGGCGGTTTTCTCCGTCAGCGTAAGCCGCTTGCTGTTCACCGCCTCCTGCAGCAGCTGCAGCTGATGCTCCAGCCGGTTGCTCCAGGCGGTGACGTAGTCACGCTGCTTCTGCAGGGTATCCTGCAGGACGGTGTTGCCTTCGAGGCTCTTGCGCTGCTGCTCAATCTGCGCGTTGAGCAGCGCCTGTTGAGCCTGCAACAGCACCTGCTGGGTCGGGCGCAGCGTATCGTCGCCCACCGAGGTGCCATTCAGCCGATTGCGGATCTGCTGCAACTGTTGGGAGGCGTTATACATCGCGTTCTGCACACGTTCCGGCTGCGTTTGCAGGGAAACCAGCTGGCTGTTATAGGTCGCCAGATCGTTTTGCGCATTCTGCAGATCGTCCAGCGTCTGGGTGACGCGTGACTCCAGTTGACGCAGAGAGAGCGTACTGAGCGTTTTGCGCGTGGCGGCGTCGTCAGAGACCTCGCTCAGGTTGTTGAGACTATCCACCGCCTGGCGCAGCTTCGCCGGGGCTTGCTCGACCTGCTGACGCAGCTGTGCCGTCTCGCTTTTGATGCGCTCGATTTTATCCAGCGTTTCCAGCGTCTGGGTCAAATCCTGCTGGACCAGTTTGTCCTGGGGAGTCAGTTCTTTTTGCTTGTTTAACGTATTGAGCTGGCTCTGCACCTCTGCCCGGTCAGGGAGGTCCGCGGCGCGGCCCTGGACTGGGCTGAAAAGGCCAATAAAGCAGAGCAGCGTAATGAAAAAGATAAACGTGGCGCGTTGCCTGGAGATCGTGTGCAGCATAGTTAATATGAATGAATGCAAATGCCGGAGAATACCGGGGGTCGTCGCAAGCGCGCAGAATAGCACTTCTCTTCGCTGGCGAATAGCGGCGGACGGCGCTAAAAATTCACGTTCATCCGCGCGCTAACGTTAAGCTGTCAGGCTCTCCGGGCCGCGTAGCGTGGGACAGAACTGATACATCTCCAGCAGGATGGCGACGTAGTCGCGCGCTTCCGCATGCAGGTCGAACGAGTCAGGGGCAAACAGCCAGTTTTCCATCAGGCCGGAAAGGTAGCTGCGCATTAACACGGCCGCCCGCCGGGTGAGTAAATTGGCGGGCAACAGCTTCGCGGCGATGCACTCTTTTAAGGTCTGCTCGATACGCTCGTAGCTCGCCAGGGAGAGCTGCCGCTGGGCCTGCTGCACTACGGTCATCTCACCGACAAACTCACACTTATGATAGATAATCTCCATCATTAATCGTCGACGTTCCTCTGTCACTGTCGCTTCAAGAACATAGACTAATATCTCCCTGATAACTGAGAGTGGATCGTTGGGGAATTTTGCCCGATACTCAATTTCGAGATCGCTAATACTGGCGTCTGACAGCTCCCAAATTTCGTTGAATAAATCTGATTTATTCTTGAAATGCCAGTAGATAGCCCCCCTCGTTACACCCGCAGCTTTTGCAATTGTTGCCAACGAGGTAGATGATACGCCTTGCTGCGAAAACAGACGCAGAGCAACATCCAGAATCAGTTGCCGGGTTTCACGTGCCTGTTGTTTGGTTTTTCGTGCCATAGGTTAATGACTTTACAGAGGTTACGTTTACATACATTTGTGAATGTATGTACCATAGCATGACCATAATAGAAAGACTGTAGTGGGTTTGTGGTTGTTTGAGCCACTGAACATTTTGAAATTGGACACTCGAGGTTTACATATGAACAAAAACAGAGGGTTAACGCCTCTGGCGGTCGTTCTGATGCTCTCAGGCAGCTTAGCGCTAACAGGATGTGACGATAAACCGGCTCAACAAGGAGCCCAGCACATGCCGGAAGTCGGTATTGTGACGCTCAAATCCGCACCTCTACAAATAACCACCGAACTGCCAGGCCGCACCAGCGCCTATCGCATTGCGGAAGTCCGTCCTCAGGTCAGTGGCATTATTTTAAAACGTAACTTCGTGGAAGGTAGCGATATCCAGGCCGGCGTTTCCCTGTATCAGATCGATCCCGCCACCTATCAGGCCAGCTATGACAGCGCCAAAGGCGACCTGGCAAAAGCCCAGGCGGCGGCGAACATGGATCAACTGACGGTCAAGCGTTATCAGAAACTGTTAGGCACTAAATATATTAGTCAACAAGACTACGATACCGCCGTCGCGACGGCACAGCAGAGCAATGCGGCCGTGGTCGCAGCGAAAGCGGCCGTGGAAACTGCGCGCATCAATCTGGCCTACACCAAAGTCACCTCGCCGATCAGCGGCCGGATTGGTAAATCCGCGGTGACCGAAGGGGCGCTGGTGCAGAATGGTCAAACGACTGCCCTGGCAACTGTTCAGCAGCTGGATCCGATCTATGTTGACGTCACCCAGTCGAGCAATGATTTCCTGCGCCTGAAACAGGAGCTGGCCGATGGCCGCCTGAAACAGGAAAACGGCAAAGCGAAAGTGGAGCTGGTGACGAATGACGGTCTTAAGTATCCGCAGGCCGGCACGCTGGAATTTTCGGATGTCACCGTCGATCAGACCACCGGCTCTATCACGCTGCGCGCGATTTTCCCGAACCCGGACCACACCCTGCTACCGGGGATGTTTGTGCGTGCCCGTCTGGAAGAAGGGGTTAACCCTGACGCCCTGCTGGTACCGCAACAGGGTGTTACCCGTACGCCGCGCGGCGACGCCAGCGTCATGGTGGTCGGGGAAGGCGATAAAGTCGAAGTCCGCCAGGTCACAGCGTCTCAGGCGATTGGCGATAAATGGCTGGTCACTGACGGTCTGAAAACGGGCGATCGCGTTATCGTCACCGGCCTGCAAAAAATCAAACCAGGCGTGCAGGTAAAAGCGCAGGAAGTAGCTTCTGATGATAAACAGCAAGCCGCAGGCAACGCGCCATCAGAACAAACCAAGTCTTAACTTAAACAGGAGCCGTTAAGACATGCCTAATTTCTTTATCGATCGCCCCATATTTGCATGGGTGATCGCCATCATCATCATGCTGGCTGGGGGATTATCGATCCTCAAATTGCCGGTAGCGCAATATCCGACGATTGCGCCGCCCGCAATTTCCATTACCGCCATGTACCCCGGTGCTGACGCCGAAACCGTGCAGAACACCGTGACTCAGGTTATCGAACAGAATATGAACGGTATCGACCACCTGATGTACATGTCCTCCAATGGCGACTCCACCGGTACGGCGACCATCACCCTGACCTTCGAATCCGGTACCGATCCGGATATTGCCCAGGTTCAGGTTCAGAACAAGCTGGCGCTGGCGACGCCTCTGCTGCCGCAAGAAGTACAGCAGCAAGGGATTAGCGTTGAGAAAGCGTCCAGCAGCTTCCTGATGGTTGTCGGCGTTATTAACACCAACGGCACCATGAACCAGGACGATATTTCGGACTACGTGGCGGCCAACATGAAGGACCCGATCAGCCGTACCAGCGGTGTCGGCGACGTTCAGCTGTTCGGTTCCCAGTACGCGATGCGTATCTGGATGGATCCGAACAAACTGAACAACTTCCAGCTGACGCCGGTGGACGTGATCAGCGCCCTGAAAGCGCAGAACGCCCAGGTGGCCGCGGGTCAGTTAGGCGGTACGCCGCCGGTGAAAGGCCAGCAGCTTAACGCCTCGATCATCGCGCAAACCCGTCTGACCAATACCGAAGAGTTTGGCAACATTCTGCTGAAGGTGAACCAGGACGGTTCCCAGGTTCGTCTGCGCGATGTCGCCAAAATTGAGCTGGGCGGCGAAAGCTATGACGTAGTGGCGAAGTTTAACGGCCAGCCGGCATCCGGTCTGGGTATTAAACTGGCTACCGGCGCGAACGCGCTGGATACCGCCAACGCTATCCGTGCAGAACTGGCGAAGATGGAGCCGTTTTTCCCGTCGGGGATGAAGATCGTTTACCCGTATGACACCACCCCGTTCGTGAAAATTTCTATTCACGAAGTGGTTAAAACGCTGGTGGAAGCGATCATCCTGGTGTTCCTGGTCATGTATCTGTTCCTGCAGAACTTCCGCGCCACGCTGATCCCGACCATCGCCGTACCCGTAGTCCTGTTAGGCACCTTCGCGGTGTTGGCGGCGTTTGGCTTCTCGATAAACACCCTGACGATGTTCGGGATGGTGCTCGCCATCGGCCTGTTGGTGGATGACGCCATCGTGGTGGTCGAGAACGTCGAGCGCGTAATGGCGGAAGAGGGTCTGCCGCCGAAAGAAGCGACGCGTAAATCGATGGGACAGATCCAGGGCGCGCTGGTCGGTATCGCCATGGTGCTGTCGGCGGTATTTATCCCAATGGCGTTCTTCGGCGGTTCAACCGGGGCCATCTATCGCCAGTTCTCCATCACCATCGTTTCTGCGATGGCGCTGTCGGTACTGGTGGCGTTGATCCTGACGCCAGCGCTGTGCGCCACGATGCTGAAGCCTATTCAGAAAGGCAGCCATGGCGCGACCACCGGTTTCTTCGGTTGGTTTAACCGCATGTTCGATAAGAGCACGCACCACTACACCGACAGCGTAGGCAACATTCTGCGCAGCACCGGTCGTTATCTGGTCCTGTATCTGATCATCGTGGTGGGCATGGCGTGGCTCTTCGTCCGTCTGCCGAGCTCGTTCCTGCCGGACGAGGACCAGGGGGTATTCCTGAGCATGGCGCAGCTGCCTGCCGGCGCCACCCAGGAGCGTACGCAGAAAGTGCTGGATGAGATGACGAATTACTATCTCACCAAAGAGAAGGACAACGTGGAATCCGTGTTTGCGGTTAACGGCTTCGGCTTCGCCGGCCGCGGCCAGAACACCGGCATCGCGTTCGTCTCGCTGAAAGACTGGAGCCAGCGTCCGGGTGAGGAAAACAAAGTTGAAGCGATCACCGGCCGGGCGATGGGCTACTTCTCGCAGATTAAAGATGCGATGGTGTTCGCCTTTAACCTGCCAGCTATCGTTGAACTGGGTACCGCGACCGGCTTTGACTTCCAGCTCATTGACCAGGGCGGTCTGGGCCACGAAAAACTGACCCAGGCGCGTAACCAGCTGTTTGGCATGGTGGCGCAGCACCCTGACGTGCTGACCGGCGTGCGCCCTAACGGCCTGGAAGATACACCGCAGTTTAAAATCGATATCGATCAGGAAAAAGCCCAGGCGCTGGGCGTCTCCATCAGCGACATCAACACAACGCTGGGCGCGGCCTGGGGCGGGAGCTATGTCAACGACTTTATCGACCGCGGCCGCGTGAAGAAAGTGTACATCATGTCTGAAGCGAAATACCGTATGCTGCCGGAAGACATCGGCAAGTGGTATGTTCGTGGCAGCGATGGTCAGATGGTGCCGTTCTCCGCCTTCTCTACTTCGCGTTGGGAATACGGTTCGCCGCGTCTGGAACGCTACAACGGCCTGCCGTCCCTGGAAATTCTCGGCCAGGCAGCGCCAGGCAAGAGTACCGGTGAGGCGATGAGCCTGATGGAAGAGCTGGCGGGTAAACTGCCTTCCGGTATCGGCTACGACTGGACCGGGATGTCTTATCAGGAACGACTGTCCGGCAACCAGGCCCCTGCCCTGTATGCCATTTCGCTGATTGTCGTCTTCCTGTGTCTGGCAGCGCTGTATGAGAGCTGGTCAATTCCGTTCTCGGTCATGCTGGTCGTTCCGCTGGGTGTGGTCGGTGCGCTGTTAGCCGCTACCTTCCGCGGTTTAACCAACGACGTTTACTTCCAGGTGGGCCTGTTGACCACCATCGGCCTGTCGGCGAAGAACGCGATATTGATCGTTGAATTCGCCAAAGACCTGATGGAGAAAGAGGGTAAAGGGCTAATTGAGGCAACGCTTGAAGCAGTGCGTATGCGTCTGCGTCCGATCCTGATGACCTCCCTGGCGTTTATCCTCGGCGTTATGCCGCTGGTGATCAGCTCGGGTGCCGGCTCCGGCGCGCAGAACGCCGTCGGTACTGGCGTAATGGGCGGGATGGTGACCGCGACGATTCTGGCCATCTTCTTCGTGCCAGTGTTCTTCGTGGTGGTTCGTCGCCGCTTTAGCAAGAAATCGGAAGATATTGAGCACAGCCATCAGGTTGAGCATCATTAATCGTCACACTTGAACAAAGGGCCGCTTTCGCGGCCCTTTTTTTGTCCGTCGCAACAGGGCACATATTGCCATTGTTTATTTTTCACACTGCATTTAATATATATTGATATGGTCCTGGCTATTTTTTCACATTGCCTGGTACTTATGATCTTTACACACTCATTTACCAGGAATAATCCTAATACCAACGCCCGCGGCCGGCGGTTTCTGAACGCGACAGCTGCCTGCCTTAAGCCGATGATTGATAAGACTTCTCTATTTCTCGGGCTGTGTGCCAGGGCCTGCGAAATTAATTCGTCTATTTTTAAGATAATTTCTCTCTGATAATTGTAATTTTTCGTAATAGCACGATGAAATCTGTTGGAGAGTGGATTATAGTTAAATCAGCAGGATTACTCAGTTAGTGTCAGGTCGGTTAGTCGTGTTCATCCCACAACGGTGTTTGTTAGTCGTCGTTTAAACCACTCAAAAGGGGATGCGTTATGGACGAATACTCGCCAAAAAGACATGATATTGCACAGCTACGCTTTCTCTGCGAAACGCTGTATCATGACTGCCTTGCAAACCTGGAAGAGAGCAACCATGGCTGGGTCAACGACCCGACTTCGGCTGTCAATCTTCAGTTAAATGAATTGATCGAGCACATTGCCACATTCGCGCTTAATTATAAAATTAAGTACACTGAGGATAATAAACTGGTCGCTCAGGTTGACGAATATCTGGACGATACTTTTACCTTGTTCAGTAACTACGGCATTAACTCAACGGATTTGCAAAAGTGGAAAAAATCCGGTAATCGACTATTTCGTTGCTTTGTCAACGCCAGCCGGGAAAACCCGGCCAGTCTCTCGTGTTAGAATTATTACAATCAAAAGGTGGAATTATGTCTGATAAGCCATTAACTAAAACAGACTATTTGATGCGCTTACGTCGTTGCCAGACAATTGACACGCTGGAGCGCGTCATTGAAAAAAATAAATATGAACTGTCTGATAATGAACTGGCGGTATTTTACTCAGCCGCCGATCATCGTCTGGCTGAACTGACCATGAATAAGCTGTACGATAAGATCCCGACCTCAGTCTGGAAGTTTATCCGCTAATCGACGCGCACAACGTGGTCTGCTGACCGGACGATACGCGTCAGCCGCCGCAGGGTATCTTTGTGATAGTCATCACATCATTCAGCTAACAGCAACCCTGTAACCGGTTTCTTTTTTATACTGCTACGGCCATCTAAAGTCAGGTATAAGGAAGACCCATGAGTGAAGAAAAACGTAAAATGATCGCCGGTGAGCTCTATTTATCTGGCGACCCAACGCTTCGCGCCGATCGCCTGCGCGCCAGACAGTTGTTACACCGTTATAATCATTCCTCCCCGGATGCGCAGGAAGAACGTCAGCATATTCTGGCCGAGCTGTTCGGTCGCGCCGGCGATGCGTATATCGAGCCAAGCTTTCGCTGCGACTACGGCTACAATATCTTTCTCGGCAACGCGTTTTACGCCAATTTTGACTGCGTGATGCTGGACGTCTGCCCTATTCATATTGGCGATAACTGCATGCTGGCGCCGGGCGTCCATATTTATACCGCCACCCATCCGCTGGATGCCGAAGCGCGTAACAGCGGCCAGGAATATGGCAAACCAGTGACCATCGGCCACAATGTGTGGATTGGTGGGCGGGCGGTAATCAATCCCGGGGTGACCATTGGTGATAATGCGGTCATTGCGTCCGGTGCAGTCGTCACCAAAGATGTACCGGCCGGGGCCGTTGTCGGCGGCAACCCGGCGCAGATCATTAAGCGCCTTCCGGTACCAAATCCGTAACTGTTATGGTTTTCTGTAACTGATCTGTTACTTTCGCCGTGGAATATTGCAACATAAAATAGCCTTCAGGCTAAGCCTGCCACGCCTGGTCCGCCGGGCATGCACGGCTGGCTCATTGCAGAATTCGGGGACCAAGATGACAGAAATACAACGCCTGCTAACTCATACCATTGACGAACTCAACGTTCAGGAAAAACGCGATAATCGCCCGCGTTTTAGCATCAGTTTTATCCGCAACCATCCGGGGCTGTTTGTTGCCATGTATGCCGCGTTTCTGGCGACGCTGGTGGTCATGCTGCGCTCTGAAACGCTGGTAGACTCGGTCTGGTTGCTGGTGGTGCTGTTCATCCTGTTCAACGCCTTTTTCTTCTTTGACGTCTATCCGCGCTATCGTTATGAAGATATCGATGTCCTCGACTTTCGCGTGTGCTACAACGGGGAATGGTATAACACCCGCTTTGTTCCCCGGCAGCTGATCGAGCGTATTCTTCAGTCGCCGGATGTCGATAGCGAGCAGAAGGCGCAGCTCAAAAAGATGGTCGCCACCAAAGGCGAGCTCTCCTTCTACGACGTTTTTACGCTGACCCGCGCCGGTGCTGCACAATAAGACGATTTAGCGTCCGCAGCGCCAGCGGATAGCGGGAAGCAGAAGTATTACCATATCCCAGCACCAGCCCGCTCCGCCCCCGCTGCGGGTCGAGATAGAAATGACTTAACGCGGCAGGCGCCAGTTGAAACTGACGCGCCTGCTGCGCAATCGTCTGGTCATCGAATCCTTCCATTGCGACTGTCAAATGGAGCCCCCCTTCCCCGCCAAGGACCTCGCATGGCACGGTTATCTCTTGCGCCAGTGCCTCACGCAGCTGTTGTTGGCGCTTGCGGTACAGGCGACGCATGGCCGCCAGATGGCGAGCATAGTGCCCCTTCTCAATAAACCTGGCCAGCGCCCGCTGTTCCGTGCGGTGTCCTCCACGCAGCAACGTGCCAATCACATCCTGAACGGCATCCGCCAGCGCAGGCGGCATCACCATGAAGCCAATACGCAGCGCCGGAAAGAGCGTTTTGCTGAAGGTACCGAGATACACCACCGGGGCATCCGGCACCATCCCCAGCATCGCCGGGATCGGCTCTCCGCTATGGCGAAACTCGCTGTCGTAGTCATCCTCCACAATCCACGCCCCGTGCAGGCGGGCGTACTCCACCAGCGCCAGACGTCGCGCGGCGCTCATGACGCTCCCGAGGGGATACTGATGAGAGGGAGAGGTGAAGATCAGCCGGGGCGGCTCCGCGACGCCGTTGGCAATCCCCATCCCTTCGTCATCGACCGCCATTCCGCTGACCCGCAGCCCTGCGCGCTGGAAACTGCTCCTGGCCCCCAGGTACCCCGGCTCTTCCACCCACACGCTGTCGCCTGGATCCGTCAACAGCGAAGCGCATAAGTTCACCCCTTCCAGCGCCCCTTCGGTAATGACAATCTGCCGAATATCGCAACGGATCCCCCGGGAGAGCGCCAGATGACGAGCGATAGCCTCCCGCAGCAAGGGGTCGCCTGCCGCCTCGCCATAGCCCAGCAGCGCGCTGCCCTCGTCGCGTAAGACGTTATCCATCAGCCGCCGCCACAGCGGCAACGGAAAATAGTTCACCGCCGGCATGCCAGGGGTAAACAGCAGCGCCGGAGAGTCGCGACGCATCGCGGCTGGCAGCCCTTGCAGCCGCTCAGGCAGCACAACGGGCGGCACCTTCACGGCCTCTTCGCGGCAGGCGGCGAGCGGTACCACCTGCGTCCCCTGACGGCTCCGCGTCAGGTACCCCTCCAGCGCCAGCTGCTCCAGGGCAGCATTGACCGTATTCCGCGACAGCTGCAGCCGTCCGGCCATCACCCGCGATCCGGGCAAACGGCAGTTGGCCGCCAGAGTTCCCTGCAGGATGGCATGGCGCAATGTGTGGTAAAGGGCCCGCTGCAGGGTTTCATCCGATCGGTGCTGTATCCCCTGCGTCACCAGCGTAAAAAAACCATCGTCCGGTATGTTCATCTCATCTCCTCGTGGCCCTATAAAAACATACGCCTGTGGCACTTTTTATGGAACCAGTGAGCGCGTACGCTGCCTGAAAAACCCCGCTAAGGAAACCGCAATGCGTGAATACAATCAGTTTGGACAGGAACTCGGCGCCGCGCTGCCTGACTGGCAACCGCGTCCATGGCCAGCACGGCAGGTATTACAGGGCAGCCGCTGTCGGCTCGAACCACTGACTCTCGCGCATGCCAGCGACCTGTTTGCTGCTCACCAGCTGGCGCCAGACGCCCGCAGCTGGACGTGGCTGCTGCGTGAACCTGAGAGCAACCTTGCAGAATTCAGTGCCTGGGTGGAGCAGGTCGCCACGCTGGCAGACCCGATCCATTTTGCCGTCGTTGACCAGCGGCAAGGGAAGGCGGTTGGCTCGCTAGCATTAATGCGCATCGATGCCACCCACGGCGTGGTAGAGGTGGGACATGTGCATTTTTCACCGTTGCTGAGCCGAACGGCTATGGCCACCGAAGCGCACTGGCTGTTGATGCAGTATGTGTTTGATACGCTCGGTTATCGTCGCTATGAATGGAAATGTAATAGTCTCAATATGCCGTCGGGCCGGGCGGCAAGACGGCTGGGTTTTCAGTACGAAGGACGTTTTCGTCAGGCACTGGTGAGCAAAGGACATAACCGGGATACGGACTGGTTTTCGGTGATAGACGGCGAATGGCCGCAGCTGGATAACGCCATGCGGCAATGGCTGGCCGCCGACAATTTTACCGCCGACGGCCAGCAGCGCCGCACTCTGGAGAGCTTCCGTTAACGACGTTTTTTGCGCCCCTGCACCGCTTTAAAGCGGGGGTTGCTCTTACAGATAACGTACAGCCGCCCTTTGCGCTTGACCAGCTGACAATCCGGGTGGCGCTGTTTGGCGCTGCGTAATGAGTTAACGACCTGCATCATGCCTTCCTTTTCGCATCAATAAAGCCGCCGAAGCGCTGACGGAACCGGGCCGCGCTGCCCTCGCTGGCGAAGGTTTTTTGTTTGCCGGTGTAGTACGGATGCGATTTCGAGGAGACGTCGATCGTTACATACGGAAAAGTTTCGCCGTCGAGTTCAATCACGCGATCGGTGCGGATGGTGGAACCGACTTTAAAATACTCATTAACGCTGGTGTCGTGAAACACCACCGTGCGATAGGGGGGATGGATATGGGCTTTCATGATGACCTCGTCATTATGTTATAACATAACATTTAAGTTACGCCGTTCCACGACAAAGATCAACCATGTTCAAATTAAGGGTAATGGGCCTAAGGCGAGTTTCCCCGCCTTAGGTTTCAGGGCGCCAGACGGTGGGCGATGGCGCGTAGCTGTTCCGCGATGGCCTGCAGATCTTTGCCTTGCTCAGTTCTGGCGCCGCTGGAATGACGTATCACCAGGCGCGCCGGCAGGATGGATGAAGTATGTGGCGCACCGCTGGTGCTGGCGAGGATCCGCCGCACCGCTTCTTTCCCCTGCAGATCGAGGTCCAGCGACACCGTACTCAGCGCCGGATAGAAAAAGGAGCTTTCGTAGGTATCGTCATAGCCAATGACGGACTTCTCCCCCGGCACCGCCACCTGGTGCTGATGGAAGGCGCTGAGCACCCCCAGCGCCATCTGGTCATTACCCACCAGCACGGCGCTGAAATTGGGCGTTTCGCGCAGCATCTGCAGCGCGCCGGCATAGCCGCTTTGCGCATCCCAGTTGCCGTGCAGAACGGTCACCGGCTTCAGGCCGTAGCCCTCCAGAGTCTCCAGCCAGCTTTTCAGCCGGAGTTTGGCCGAGACGGAGCTGTCCGGCCCCGCCAGCAACGCGATCTCCCGATGCCCCATCTCATAAAGATATTTGACGCTGGCCCGGGTGCCATCTGCCGGATTAAACGAAACGTTAAACACGGAACTGTAGGGGTCGACATCGAGAAAAAGGCAGACGATATCATCGTTGTCAGCGGCGATTTTCTGCGCCTGCTCGGTCTCCAGCGGCACGTTGATAATGACTTTATCCACCCGCTGAGATTTCAGCTCATTGATGGAATCCTGAATACTTTGGTTGACGCTCTCATCGATCATCGAAATCAGGACCTGGTAACCTTCCAGATTGGCATAACGTTTTACCGCCGCCGCCACCTGGGAAGGCGCATGCCAGGCCAGCGAAATCGTCACCAGCCCGACCGTCTGACTCTCCTTCCCCACCAGCTGCTGCGCCAGCCGGTTTGGCACATAGCGTAAGGCCTCTATCGATTTCTCCACCTTGCGGCGCGTCGCTTCGGATACATTGGCAGATTTATTGAGTACCCTGGACACGGTCTGGTAAGAGACGCCCGCATGGCGTGCGACGTCTTCCAGAGTAGCGCTTTTAGACTTCATGGTCCGGTTCCTTATGTTGTTATCCCATGATTGTAACAGGGGCCATTTGAAAAAACGCTCACCGCCACCTTTCATCGCAAAATTACACCACAAAAAGTATTACGTTCACAACACAGTTAATTGTGAATCACCTCACCCATCACAACAAAAACCAGCATGATTATTTGCACTTAGTCACACAATAATCATATCTCGTTTGCCTGAAGTTACATTTAGGCATTTTATGACATCAGTTATGTGAACGTAATACAAAACAATAAGAGGATAGAGATGAATACGACACTGCGCGCCCTTTCCGCCGCGTTAGCCGCTGCGCTAATCGCCCCTTCCGCGTTTGCGGCGACCGCCGCAATCCCGAGTATCGATTTCCATGGCTATATGCGCGCCGGGGTTGGGGTCTCCGGCGATGGTAGTGAAGCGGAATGGCAAAAGAACAAGCTGGGCCGTTTGGGTAATGAATCGGATACCTATGGTGAGTTAGAGCTGGGCTCCGAGGTCTACAAGAAAGATGACGTCAGCTTCTATCTCGACAGCATGGTCAGCATGGTCTCCGACGGCTCTAACGATAATGAAACCACGCTGAATGATGATGCACAGTTCGGTTTACGTCAGCTGAACCTGCAGATCAAAGGGCTGATCCCCGGCGATCCGAATGCGGTGATTTGGGGGGGGAAACGTTACTACCAGCGCCACGATCTGCACATCATCGATACCAAATACTGGAACATATCCGGCTCCGGGGCCGGGGTGGAAAACTACACCCTCGGCCCTGGCGCCGTCTCGCTAGCCTGGATCCGCGGCGATGCCAACGACGTTGACTATCGCGTCGATGGCGACAGCAACGTCAATATTAACTATATCGATTTACGCTATGCAGGCTGGAAGCCGTGGTCGGGTTCGTGGACCGAATTCGGCATCGACTACGCCATGCCGAACACCACCAAAAAACAGGACAGCTACGGCGGGCTGTACGATGCCGATAATGGCGTGATGCTGACCGGTGAAATCAGTCAGGATATGCTGGGCGGCTATAACAAAACCGTGCTGCAGTATGCCAACAAAGGGCTGGCGCAGAACATGGTCTCCCAGGGCGGCGGCTGGTACGATATGTGGAACTACGTGAACGACGCCACCGGCTATCGCGTGATTAACACCGGCCTGATCCCGATTACCGAAAAGTTCTCCATCAACCACGTCCTGACCTGGGGCTCGGCGGATGATATTACCGACTACACCGACAAAACGCGGATGCTGTCGCTGGTTGCCCGTGGGCAGTATCAGTTCACCGACTACGTCCGCCTGATTGGCGAAGTCGGCGGTTTCTATCAGAAAGACAGCTATAACAATGGCACCAGCTACAAACAGGCCGGTGAGAAATATACCATTGCGCTGGGCCTCGCGGACGGGCCGGACTTTATGTCACGCCCGGAATTACGCATTTTTGCTTCATACCTGAATGATTCCGAAGATGGTAAACCGTTTGAAGACCAGACGGCGAATAATACCTGGAATTTCGGCGTGCAGGTTGAGGCCTGGTGGTAATATCGCGCTGGTAAGACAAATACGTTATTTATATCTCCAACTGTAAGGTCATTAATTACCCTCCGGTAATCATTATTGCCACTGCTGTCTTTGTCTTATTTTCGGGATAACCTGTTTTCAGGTTATCCCGTTTTATTTATTTCCGGGTAGCAAAATGCTCATCCAGCAATTGACGCAACGCATCGGACTGCTTACCGAAAATAGCATGCACCTGCTGACCGAGAATAATGACGCCCAGCGCGCCCTGCTGCTGTAATGCGTCAGTATCCACGGCAGCAAGATGACGAACCGTCACCCGCAGACGAGTAATACAGGCATCCACTTGCGTAATATTCGCTTCGCCACCAAAGGCCTGAATCAGCGCCTCGATTTGCTGTTTTTCCACCTCGCTTAACGGCTGTGCCGGACGTGCAGGAGAGAAATAGTGCAGAAAGGATTTTAAACTCACCATCATAAACTCCAGGTTTAAGATAAAAAAAAGCCTGCTCAGCAGAGCAGGCGTGGAGAAAAAAGGATTAGGCGTGACGACGAAGAATACGGCAATCCCATGCTGAGAGTGTCAGCGGGTCCGGCGCCGCCGCGTCGGTCAGGCAATCCCAATACCCCGGCGGCAGAGTCAGAGTATGACTTTGCGCGCTGTAGTTCTGCAGGAAGACAAACGTGCTCTCACCGTCGGTGCGCGCGGTAGCCACTACGCCGGGCGGTAAATCCGCCGCTATCGCTCGTGGCAGATCCAGCTCCCTGCTCAGGGCAGCAAAGAAATCGCGCTGGAAGGCTAAATCGTTGCGGGAGGCGACATGCCAGGCTTTACCTTTCCCGAAACCGTTCACCGTCACCGCCGGCCGTCCGGCATAGAAATCATCCCGGTAGGTGGCTAGCGTCTGAGCGCTCTCGGTATGGATTAGTTCACAGAGATGGCGCACCTGATAGGGCCCCTGCAGACCGCACTGATTCCCGGCAAGCCCCTGCACAAGATTAAACTCGCCGTCATTCAGACAGTCGATCTCTTCCGCCCAGATCCCCAGCAGATTGCGCAGCGGGCCCGGGAAGCCGCCGAGATAGCAGAGATCGGACTCATTGACGATGCCGGTCCAGTAGGTGGTCACCAGGTGGCCGCCGCTGGCGACAAACGCCTCTGCCCGCGCGGCAAAGCCGTCGCGCACCATATATAACATCGGGGCAATCACTAACCGGTATGGCGTTAAATCGACATCAGCGTCAATCACATCGACGGCAATACCCTGTTCCCAGAACGGACGGTAGTGTTCGTTGACCGTCTTCTCATACTCCATACCCAGATTGCGCGGCCCCTGGGCGTCATCAAGCGCCCAGCGGTTTTGCTGGTCGAAGATAATCGCTACTTTCGCCTCGGTGCGACAACCCCGGACCTCCGGTAGCTTGCTCAGTATCTCGCCGAGCTGGCTGACTTCACGACCAATACGGGTATCAATGTGCCCGACGTGGTCAACCACCGCGCCGTGAAATTTCTCAACCGAACCGCGGCTTTTCCGCCACTGGAAATACTGCACCGAGTCGGCGCCATGCGCCACCGCCTGCAGCGAGGAGAGAATATGCATTCCCGGCTTCTTCAGTTTGCTGGTCGGCTGCCAGTTGGTGGCGCCTGGTGTGGATTCCATCAGCACAAACGGTTTGCCGCCCTTCAGGCTGCGCATCATGTCGTGATACATCGCGGTATAGCAGGCCAGTGCGGTTTCGTCTTTATCGCGGTGCCACATCGGATAGCTGTCCCACGAGATAAAGTCCAGTGCCTTTGCCAGTTGCCAGTAGTCGTAATCGTAGAAATACTCCATAAAGTTAGTGGTCACCGGCAGGGAGGCGTTAGCCGCCTTCAGCGGGGCAATTTCATGGCGGCAGAAATCGGTCACCTGAGCGGTGTTAAAGCGATGCCAGTCAAGATTGAGACCGTGAATTGACACCTCGCCCTGTGGCGCAGGTGATTCAATTTGCGACCAGTCGGTATAGGTATGACTCCAGAAGGTGCTCCACCAGGCCTGGTTGAGGTTCTCCAGGGTCTGGTAACGCGCCTTCAGCCAGTCGCGAAAACGGTTCTGGCAGAGATCGCAATGGCATTCACCGCCATATTCATTGGAAATATGCCAGCCCAGTACCGCCGGGTGTGAAGAATAACGCTCTGCAAGCAGGGTATTGATTTTCAGGGTTTTCTCGCGATAGACCGGTGACGACATACAGTGGTTGTGACGGCCGCCGTGCAGGGCCGGCACCCGATCGCGTCCCACCCGCAGAACCTGCGGATAGCGCTGAGACATCCACGCCGGACGCGCGCCGCTCGGCGTGGCCAGAAAAACATGAATGCCGGCGGCATACAGTTTATCGAGGATAGTATCCAGCCAGGCGAAATTAAATACCCCTTCGCGTGGCTCCAGTTTCGCCCAGCTAAATATTCCCACCGACATCACATTGCATTTTGCCTGCTGCATCATGGCAATGTCTTTATCAATAATATCGGGGTCATTCTCCCATTGCTCCGGATTATAATCCGCGCCATGCAGCAGCGTACTAACCTTCGGATGTAAAGGTGCAAATTTATTCATAATAAACTTCCTGAAAAAAACGACAAAAAATTAATTAAAAACTTTTATCGACGGCAATACTTTTCCCTGGCAATCAAATAGCGCCTGATTTTCACGTGCATTGCCTTCTTTCCACTCGTCGTGGATATATTTCATCCCCGCCGGGGTAGCCCAGGTATTTCCCGGCACGGCAATCCACGTGGGCTCCCAGTAAAAAATACCTTTGCCGCGCTGGTCGGGAACATCTATGACGGCCTGCATCAGATCGTGAATATAGTGATATTGCCCCTGCACGGTGGCGGGATAACCCCCGTCCTTTTCCTCTTTCGCCTGGAAACTATTTTCCGCGTTGTCGCAGTTGGCCAGGGTATAGGCATAGGCCGCCTCGACGACGATAACGTCTTTGTTATAGCGTTTGCTGATGTCATCCATATTGGCCTTCAGGGCGCTGATCGGGCCATTCCAGTAGGTGTACATCGACAGACCAATCACGTCATATGGCACATGGCGTTTATCAATCTCATCAAACCACCAGCGGAAGGTATCGTTCTTGGTCCCTTCGGCCAGATGCAGCATGATTTTCACCTGCTCGCCGTGATGCAGGTTCTCCTTCAGGCCAGCGATAGCCGCGTTCAGCAGCCCGGCCAGCCGGTCGAACTCGCCGCCCCCCTGCCCCCAACTTTTCCCTTCCGGCCACAGGATGCCGCCGTTGATCTCATTGCCGATCTGCACCATATCCGGCAGGACGCCTGCCTGCTTAAAGCGGGCGATGGTATCGCGGGTATAGTCATGAATCGCCGTTTTCAGCTGCGGATAATCCATCTTTTCCCAGGCTTTCGGCTTGAACTGCTTGCCGGGATCGGTCCAGAAATCGCTGTAATGAAAATCGAGCAGCAGCTTCATCCCCTGGGCTTTCGCCCGTTTCGCGAGGGTCAGGGTGGTGGCCAGGTCGTTATTTCCGCCGCCATAGCCCTCACCGCTCGCCGATTGCGGATCCACCCACAGACGGAGGCGAACATAGTTGACGCCGTTCTCTTTCAGAATCGCGATCGGATCCTTGCGCTGATTATTCTGGTCGTAGAACGTCGCCCCGTGCTTTTCGGCATCCAGCAGCGTGGAGATATCCGCGCCTTTGATAAAGTCCGCCGGCATGCCCTGAAACGCGCGGGTTTCAAGCGCGTCCGCGGCCAGAGAAGAGGTGGAGAAACTGCATGCCAGACAAACCGCAAGCCATGCGGGGGTGAATCTTTTCATGTGCTTATCCTTTAGTACTGCCCGAGGTCAGGCCGGAGACAAAGTATTTTTGTAACGCCAGGTAGAGGATCGCCACCGGTACGGCAATCAGCACCGCCCCCGCCGCGTAGGTGGTGTAACTGGCACCCATTTTTTGCGCCACCAGGTTATACAGACCGATAGGCAGCGTGTATTTATCCGGGGTACGCAGGATGGTGCTGGAGAGGATGAAATCGCCCAGCGGACCGGTGAAGGAGAACAGCGCCACCACCGCGAGGATCGGCCTCGACAACGGCATGATGATCTCGATAAAGATGCGAAAGCTGCTGGCGCCGTCCATGCGGGCGGACTCATCCAGATCTTTGGGGATCGCGTCGAGATACCCCTTCATCAGCCAGGTATTCATCGGGATCATCCCCCCGACGTAGATCAGCACCAGCGCCAGATGGCTATTAATCAGGCCAAGCAGTTGCGATAGCACAAAGATCGCAATCAGCGCGGAAAACTGCGGGATCATCTGCAGCAGCAGGAACAGCATCAGCCCGTTCTGCCGCCCTTTAAAGCGGAAGCGGGAGAAGGCGTAAGCGGTAAAGCTGACGCTAATCAGGGTCAGCATCATGGTCAGAAAGCTGATTTTCATCGAGTTCCAGTACCAGGTGAGGTAATTCACATTGCCATTGAACAGATCGGCATAGTGCTGGAACGACAGGTTTTCCGGAATGATCGAGGTACTGAGCAGGCTATTGCCGGCGTTCAGCGACGCCCCGACCGTCCAGACCAGCGGATAGATGATCACCACCGAGACCAGAATAACCACCAGCCAGGTGAGAGAGAGTCGGATCCACTTTTCGCGTTTAATACTGGGTGATTGAGCCATGTTGCTTCCCTTACGCCATGTCGTCATTTTTGAAGGATTTGGTGGCGCGGAACTGCCACAGCGCCAGGCCGACGACAAAGATCGACAGCAGGATCGTGATGGTCGCCGCGATGGCGTACTGCGACGAGGACATCGTCAGCTTATAGATCCACGACACCAGAATATCCGTCCCACCGGCGTTGGAGCCTGCCACCGCAGGACCGCCGTTGTTAAACAGATAAATGATGTTGAAGTTATTAAAGTTGAAGGTGTACTGAGTGATGATGATCGGCGCGATCGCGTACAGCACCAGCGGCAGAGTGATGGTGCGCAGACGGGTAAAGGCGCTGGCGCCGTCCATCGTCGCCGCTTCATACAGATCGTCCGGGATCGCCTGCAGCACGCCGGTGGTCATGGCAAAGACAAACGGGAAGCCAAGCCAGGTCTGCATCATGATCAGCGCCGTTTTAGTCCAGAACGGGTCGGTCAGCCATGCCTTCGGGCTGATACCGAAGAACGACAGGATCGCGTTGTTGATGACCCCGAATGAATCGTTGAACATACCGGCAAAGACGAGGATGGTGACAAACCCCGGCACCGCCCACGGCAAAATAAAGATGGTGCGGATCAGCGGCTTAAAGCGCAGATCTTTTTGATTCACCAGAATCGCCAGCAGCACGCCCACCGTACACTGCAGGGTGGTCGCCAGCAGCGTCCACACCACGGTCCACTGCAGCACATCCAGGAAGGTGGAGCGCCAGATAGAGAGGGTGAAAATATTGACGAAGTTTTTCAGCCCCACCCAGTCCACCAGCTTCGCCGGCGGCGTGTGGTACAGGTTGTAGTTGGTGAAGGCGATGGCGAAACCGAACAGAATGGGAAAGATCACCACAAACACCAGCAGAATAAAGCCCGGGGTGATCATCAGGTACGGGAAGCCGTCGCTCAGCAGCATCTGGTACTGCTTACGCACGCTGTTCAGGGCGATCCCCTCATCGCGTTTTTTGCCGTTCAGCCACGCATCCCGCAGCGAGAGAAAATAGATCAGCACGCCAAAGGCGACGATCAGCACACTGATAATCCCCTCCGCTAACAGGAAGATAGAGTTATCCCGGGGTACCTCTTCACCCAGGGTATATAACCCCCACAACCCCTCACGCAGGAAATCATAAAAAATCCCCAGAAAGCTGCTGAGCAGCACCAGGAAGACCAGCCCTTTCAGCCACTGGCGATGATAAAACTGACCGAAACCCGGCACGATTGCCAGCAGCAGGCCGCACCATGCATGGCGCCCGGGCCCGCGTGCATCGCTAAAATTTTCGCTGGAATGGATGCTCACACTCGACTCCTTCTACAAACGGGAGGTCCCCCTCCCGCTCGGTGACTTCACGTGACGGTGAATTACTGATTGCTGGCCTGCATTGCTTCGATCTGCATCGTGATCTGTTTCACCGCGTTATCGAGCGCGGCCTGCGGCGCCTGCTTACCGGTGAGGCTCAGTTCAAGCGCGGCGTTGGCCGGCCCCCACACTTCCCCCATCTCCGGAATGCCCGGCATCGCCACCGCTCGCGCCGACTGGATGGCGACGGCACTGGCCTTTTGGTCGTTTTTAATCACCGGATCGTCAATCATCGCCTTCAGCGGCGGAATTTCGCCGGTGGCGACATAGCGGGCTTTCACATACTGCGGCTGGTTGATGAACTCGATAAACTGTTGCGCCAGCGCTTTGTCTTTACTCCAGGTCGATACCACATAGCCTTTGACGCCCAGGAAGGAGCTCATCGGCTTGCCGTCCGGCAGGGCCGGCAGGGGCGCCACGCCATAGTTAATGCCAGCGGCTTCATACGGCTGGAAGGCCCAGGGGCCGTTGATCACCGCCGCCGCTTTTTTCTCGGTAAACAGGGAATCGATGGCATTCAGCCCGTTATCGCCGAGGATCCCCGCTGGAAAGACCTTCTCGGCATAGAATTTTTTCAGGAAGGTGACGGCTTCGACGGCGCCGGGGGTATTGAGGCCCACTTGCTGCGGGTTAAAGCCACCGCTGTCGTTTTTAGCAAAGATATAGCCGCCCATCGGGCCAATCGCCCCCCAGCTGTAATAGATCTGGTCAAACTTGGCGAGCAGGCCGTATTTGTTCTGCTCGCGCTGGGTTTTCGAGTAGTCCAGCCAGGCCTGCAGGCTGTCCAGCGGCTTGTCGATCAGGTCCTTGTTGTAGATAAGCACCAGGGTTTCCACTGCTTTCGGGATCCCGTACAGCGCGTTGTCCATGCGGAAGGCATTGATGGAGGCTGGCGTAAAGGCATCCTGTTTCGCCTGATCGACACTGAGCGGCGAGAGTAGTCCCTGAACCACGGCGCCGCCGAGCTGGTCATTCGGGATCACCAGCACGTCCGGCCCAATGCCCGCCGGGCCGTCGAGGCGCAGCTTTTCCAGCTGCTGGGCATAAGGCATCTCCTGGAGATTGACCTTCACGTTGTACTGCTTCTCAAAATCACTGACCGCGGTTTTAATACCCGCGGATTTTTTAATGTCCTCCCAGACGTTGAGCTGCCCGGCAGCGTGCGCCTGCAGGCTGGTGAGTTGCCCCGCCGCCAGGGTGGTAAGGATCAGTGCAGCAAGCATGTTCTTTTTCATTATCAACCTCATGTGAAGGTATAACAATTTAATGGTTTTTATTGGGCTTATCTCTGCCAGTCAGAAAAATAAATCACTTCAAACTGCCGAGTTATATGAGAAAAAGGCTCCAGCTCTCTTTTGTTATACGCTACCCGTAGATCGCTGACAAAACTACCATAAGCTGCCAGTTGTGTGATCATCATTACAGAAATGAAACGCCGCTGTATGGCGCTAAAACTGCGGAAGTTATAGTCAGGGCATGATTTTACTGCTGTTGAACATCGCCACGCTGATTTGTTACACGTAATACAATTCATGCTACACACAGCGACAAAGCAACGGCAAACAACAGCTACTCACTTCGGGGAATGTGGATGTCCAATATACGACTGAGGAATGTCACCAAAAGGTTCGGCAGCACGGTGACGCTGCACCAGGTCAATCTCGATATTGAAGATGGCGAGTTTGCCGTTTTCGTCGGTCCTTCCGGCTGTGGAAAATCGACGCTGCTGCGCATGATTGCCGGTCTGGAAGAGGTCAGCGAGGGTGAAGTGCTGATCGGCGATGAGGTGATGAATGATGTCGTGCCCGCCCGCCGCGGCGTGGCGATGGTCTTCCAGTCCTATGCGCTCTACCCGCACATGACGGTGGCAGAGAACATGGGCTACGGGTTGAAGGTGAATAAAGTGCCGAAAACGGAGATCCGTCGCCAGGTGGAAATGGTGGCTAAAACGCTGCAGCTCTCGCACCTGCTGGATCGTAAACCGAAGCAGCTCTCTGGCGGCCAGCGGCAGCGCGTGGCCATTGGCCGGGCGATCGTGCGTAATCCCCGGGTGTTTATGTTCGATGAGCCGCTCTCTAACCTCGATGCGGAGCTGCGCGTCGATATGCGCCTGCATATTGCCCGTCTGCACCAGGAGCTGAAGACCACCATGGTGTATGTCACCCACGATCAGGTAGAGGCGATGACGCTGGCCGATAAAATCGTGGTCATGAACTACGGGAAAGTCGAACAAATGGGTTCGCCGATGGCGCTGTATTACAATCCGGTCAACAAATTCGTCGCCGGCTTTATCGGCTCGCCGAAGATGAACTTTTTGCCGGCCATCGTCAGCGACTGGCAGCCGGAACGCTTAACGGTCACCCTCGCGCAGGACCATCAGTTGGCCCTCAATATCGCTACCCAGCCGCTGAAGCCCGGCGCCGCGGTGACGCTGGGGATCCGGCCAGAGCATCTCACGCCCGACGTCACTACCGGTACCGTGGTGGAGTTTCAATGTGAAGTGGTGGAACGTCTGGGTAACAATACCTATCTGTTCGGCCAGTGCTACGGCCACGATAACGTCAAGGTTCTGCTGCCCGGCGACGTCCATTTCCGCCCGTGGCAGAAAATAAATCTGGCCTTCGATGAGCGCTTTTGCATGGTATTTGATGAGAATGACCTGCGTATCAGCGCTGATATCCCGGCGCCGGATGCGCACTAGCTAACATATTGCTGTCATCTGCGCCGCGTATGCTGCGACTGAATGCCGGAACACACCCTGCCCGGCATTCACACCCTCATTTTTATTCTGCTGCATCGGAATCATCCTTCTCTCCCGGCATCGCAGCCTCTCGCGATGCCGGTTTTTTCGCGACCTCAGCTCACTTCTCTCGCTGCGCCTGATTTATCTTTCGCATATACTGATGACACCCGGCGAACGATAAGGACACAGGCATGAGGACCCGGCATCTGGTGGCGCTGTTTACAGGGGTGCTGATACTGGCCATCATCCTGCCCATCTCACTCAGCATCTGGCAGGCAGCGCGGCAGGCCAAGCTGCAGTTCTATCGTGAACTGGATGACTATTCCAACCGTATCGTCGTCCGCACGCTGCAGGTTGCCGATCAGGCCAGGGAAGCGCTACGTGAGGCCGACTCACACACCGCCGCCTCCTGTAGCCCTGAGCACCTGCTCACGCTCCGCCGCATCGCCTATACCCATCGCTACATTCAGGAAGTGCTCTGGCTGCGTGATTCCGTGCCGCAATGTTCCTCCCTGGAAGATCATAGCGTCGCGGTCACCTTTCCCCCGCCGGATCACATTGCCCCTGACGGCTATCGCACCTGGCTGACCTCAATAAACGATCTCGGCCTTAATCACCAGATGACGGCCATGGGCAGTCAACAGCATATGGTGATGATCGATCCCATCTCTTTTATCGATGTGGTTCCTGCCAGCGAGGAGAAGATCCATACCATGCTGTTTGGTTTGGATCACCTGAAAATGGTGATCAGCAGCCAACCGCTGCCGGATACGGTCTGGCAGCGTATTAAAGATCCACATGTTAATATGCTGACGCTGGATAACACGGTCTATCGGATCCAGCGCATTCCCGAGCTGGGCTCCGGCATCGTGACCTGGTCGTCGACGCTGCCGCTACAGCAGCGTATTCGCCAGCAGCTGATCTTCTGGCTCCCTGTCGGCATCTTCACCAGCCTGCTTGCTACCTGGCTGCTGCTGCGCCTGCTGAGACACCTGCGATCACCACGCAACAGTATGCTGGACGCCCTCAACTCCGAAGCGATTCAGGTTTACTACCAGCCGATAATCTCGTTGCAGGATGGGAAAATCGCCGGGGCCGAGGCGCTGGCCCGCTGGCAGCAACCCGATGGCACCTTTTTATCGCCGGATATTTTTATTCCTCTGGCCGAGCAGACCGGGCTGATTACGCAGTTGACGGAAGATATCGTCAGGAAAATTTTTACCGATCTCGGTCCCTGGCTGCGGCTGCGGCCGGAAGTGCACATCTCCATCAACCTGTCGGTAGATGATTTACGCTCGCCCACCCTGCCGACGTTGTTACACGATCAGCTGCAGCACTGGGGGATCGCCGCCGAACAGATCATCCTTGAAATCACCGAGCGCGGGTTTGTCGACCCGGAGACCACCATGCCGGTGATCGCTCACTACCGTCAGGCCGGGCATCGTATCTCGATTGATGACTTTGGCACCGGCTACTCCAGCCTGAGCTATCTGCAGAAACTGGACGTCGATACGCTGAAAATCGATAAATCTTTTGTCGATACCCTCGAGTACCGGCCGCTGACGCCGCACATTATTGAAATGGCCAAGGCGCTCAATCTGGCCACCGTCGCCGAAGGGGTGGAAACCGAAAGCCAGCGCGACTGGCTGCGACAGCATGGCGTCCAGTACGCCCAGGGGTGGCTGTACAGCAAGGCGCTGCCGAAAGAGAAGTTCATTCTGTGGGCGGAAAATAACCTCCATGCCCATTAAGCGACAGGAGCGTTGAGCGGAACGCCAGCCGGAGCGGCCTCTTGGCCGCCCGCTGCCAGGTGCTACTTCAGATAGGATTTAATGACCTGCATCACCGTTTCCAGATCCGCTTCACGCTGTGTCTCTTCAGGCTCTTTCACCACATGGTCAGTCAGATGCCCCTGAATAACCTGCAGCATCATGCCGTTGACCGCGCCGCGGATCGCCGCCAGCTGCTGGAGTACCTCAGCGCACTCATGCTCGCGATTAAGCATTTTCTCTAACGCGGAACTCTGCCCCTGAATTTTCTTCAGTCGGGTCAGTAACATCTTCTTGTGTCGAACTGTATGTGACATTGCACGATCCACCGTTTCATTCTGTCCGTCATTGCCCGGCCCTCGTCGCCGGCAACGCCTGCCAGCATAGCATGATCCCTTTTGTCAGCCGCTTTTTCTACTGGGGGGTAGTATTTTACTACTGGGGGGGAGTAGGATAAACGCACTTTTGGCAAGGATCCCGATATGAACGATTTCACTTCCCTTCTGCAGCAAGGTAATGCCTGGCTGTTTATTCCCAGCGCGATACTGCTCGGTGCCCTGCACGGCCTTGAACCGGGCCATTCAAAAACCATGATGGCCGCCTTTATCGTGGCGGTACGGGGAACGTTAAAACAGGCGGTGCTGCTGGGGCTGGCGGCGACGGTTTCCCATACGGCAGTCGTCTGGCTGATCGCCATGGCCGGCCTGTGGTTTGGCCGCGGCTGGAACGCGCAGACCTCCGAACCCTGGTTTCAACTGATCTCGGGGATAGCGATTGTACTGATTGCCTGCTGGATGCTCTGGCGCACCTGGCGCGAATCGCAGCCCCACACGCACCATGATCACCACCATGAACATGAGCACCATCACGAACATGATCACCACCATGAACATGATCACCACCATGACCATCACCATGCGTCCTCATCCGCCGCGCCGCTGGTGGCGGAGGAGTGGCAGGACGCGCATCAGCGGGCTCATGCTCAGGAAATCAACCGGCGCTTTGATGGCCGCCAGGTGACGACCGGGCAGATCGTACTGTTTGGCCTGACCGGCGGGCTGATCCCCTGTCCGGCGTCCATTACTGTGCTGCTTATCTGTTTACAGCTGAAGAAATTTTCGCTTGGCGCCACGCTGGTACTGGGCTTTAGCGTTGGTCTGGCGCTGACGCTGGTGGCTTCCGGGGCTATCGCCGCGCTGAGTATTAAACAGGCCACCCGCCGCTGGCCCTGGCTTAACGATGTCTCGCGCAAGGCGCCCTGGTTCTCAGGTTTACTGATTATCGTGGTGGGGATCTACATGATGGTTCACGGCCTGAGCGGCCTGTAAGCGTCGGCTCGCCCTCTTGCGGATAGAGAGGGCGAGTCGTTAATTCAGGAGACTATCTCCTGCGGAGTGCTGACCGCTTTGCGGCTGACGGGCTGGCGAAACCACGGCAGGCACAGCTGGATCAGCGGCCCAATCGACAGCGCGTAAATCACGGTGCCGACGCCAAACTTACCGCCCAGCAGCCAGCCAATCACCAGCACGGCAAGCTCAATAGCCGTACGGATACCGCGTAATGACCAGCCGGTACGAGCGTGCAGACCAGTCATCAGGCCATCACGCGGCCCGGGGCCAAAGCCCGCGCCGATATACATCCCGGTGGCGATAGCATTCAGCACAATCGCCCCCACCAGCAGCACACTGCGAGCCACCAGCGACTCCAGCGGCGGCAGGACGGCCAGCGTGGCATCCGCCGCCAGCCCCAGCACGATAACGTTGCTCACCGTGCCGAGCCCCGGCATTTGCCGGATCGGGATCCACAGCAGCAGCACCGCCGCGCCGGTCAGGATAATCACCGTACCGAAACTGATACCCAGCTGTTTAGCCACCCCGAGATGGAAAACATCCCACGGATCGGCGCCAAGATTGGCATGCACGAAGAGCGCCGTGGACACGCCATAAAGTACCAGGCCGATATATAACTGCAGCAGGCGACGAAGCATATTTTTTCCTCTACATCATTGCGAATGCCCTTATCATCAGCAAAAATGGACTGATAATTAATGGCCAGTTTTGGAAAAGTGGATCGCTATGTCAACCCGACGCTTTGGAACACAATCGCTGGTACGCCTGCTCGGCAACTGGCAGGAGTCCACTTCACGCACGCCGCTATGGCGTCAGCTAGCGGAAGCGCTCCGCCTGCTGATCCTCGACGGTCGCCTGACGCTGCAAACGCGCCTGCCAGGCGAGCGCGAGCTGGCGGCGGCGCTGAACGTCAGCCGGACCACCATCGCCAGCGCGCTCGGCCAGTTACGGGAGGAGGGTTTTCTCTACAGCCGTCAGGGAAGCGGTTCGCGCATTGTCTTGCCAGAGCGTCCCGCCGACCTGCCGCCGCCCTCAGGCATCCCCTCCTCGCTGAATCTCTCTACCGCCGCCCTCAGCGCCGGACCGGAAGTCCATCAGGCCTTCCAGCATGCCATGACGCTGCTGCCGCCCTACCTGGGCCAGACCGGCTACGATCAACAAGGGCTGCCGGTACTGCGGGAGGCGATTGCCCGTCGCTACAGCGAACGCGGTCTGCCGACGCGGCCCGATGAAGTGATGGTGGTCAACGGCGCCCTCAGCGCCTTCGCATTGATCCTCCGCCTGTTTACCGGCCCGGGTGACCGGGTGGTCATCGACGCCCCCACCTATCCGATGGCGATTAGCGCCATTCAGGGCGCCTCCTGCCGCCCGGTCGGCGTCGCGCTTCCACAGCAGGGATGGGACTGTGATGGACTCGCGGCGACTATTGCGCAGACCGCGCCGCGTCTGGCGTGGCTGATGCCGGATTTTCACAATCCCACCGGGCGCTGTATGGATGCTCCCACCCGCCAGCGGGTCGCGGATATCGCCGCCAGAACGCGGACGACTCTGGTGATCGACGAGACCATGGTTGATCTGTGGTATAACGCGCAACCTCCTCTACCGCTGGCCTGCTTTAATCCCGATGCTGCGGTGATCACCATTGGCTCAGCCGGGAAAAGTTTCTGGGGGGGACTGCGCATCGGCTGGATCCGCGCCAGTGCGCAAACCATCGCCTCCCTTATTCAGGCCCGCGATTCCCTGGATTTGGGTACGCCGCTGCTGGAGCAACTGGCCTGCAGCTGGCTGCTGGCCAATGCCGCCACGCTGCTACCGCCGCGGCGGGAAATGCTGAAGGCGCGCCGGGACATGTGCGAAACGTTAATGGCGGAGTATTTTCCCCGCTGGCGATTTTCACCGCCGGAAGGTGGGCTCTCTTTTTGGGTGGAACTCCCTGACATGCTGGCCACGCTGTTCTCTGCGCGCGCGGAAAGTCAGGGGATCCATATCGGCACCGGCACGCGCTTTGGTCTTGAGGGAGCCTTTGATCGCTATTTGCGTCTGCCATTTACACTGCCAGACGAAGCATTGCGCCAGGCCTTCTCCACGCTACAACCGCTGTGGCAAAGCCTTGCAGAACAGAAGGAAAATACGCGTTTGCGGAAAATAATATAAGAAAATATCGACGGGCTGGCATCAGCCCGTCAAATGACCATCATCCATGAGGTATATGAGATGTTTTTATAAAATTGCCTGAGTATCCTGCCCTCTGGTTATGGCATCCCGGTGACAGAAATAAGGCAATTTCATTAATGCTGGCGCGGAATAGGAAACCCTTTCAGGGAAATAATAAAGCCATCTTCATCTTTTTTAATTTTAGCGCCGGTGTCACACCAGTCGGAGGCAATGCGAAAGAACTCATCACTACCGATATTCCAGTTCAGGCGCACGTGTTTTACGTATCCTGAGCGCAACATATCGCAGGCTTCGCTATAGTTGCTGGCTGTAGAGAATTGTTGTTTCATTTTTTCTTCTTCAGAAGTTTTCTTAATGCTTTGATTTCTTTAGGGGTTAATGGGGTCGCTTCCTCTTCGGTATGCTGGCTGTCAATGTCCTCTTCCGTCACCCCCGCCTCACCTGCTGACTCCTCCAGCTGAAAAGCCAGCTGCAGCAGCTTTTCCGTTGCCGTTCCCAGGTTCTCGTTATTCACTTCCGCATAATGACGCAGCTTCTCTTTTAACTCGGCGTCAATTTTTACATTCAAAACCACTGTGGTCATAGCTACGCTTCCCGTGCAATAAAATCATCATAATTAATACACGAAGTTAACATGCTGATCCAGAGATATATTTTATAGCATGGCTCTGGCAACAAATTCCCATCAATAAGATGCCTTTTATTTATGACATGCAAATGACATTAATATTTCAGTAGCATTTCAGATTTATGACAAGTAAATATTATGGAATAAAAACGGGTTGTTTTAGCAACAAAAAATAATATGTGATCCGTATCAGATATTAATTATAGCAGGGATAAAGACCGGACAAATACAAGGGAGATATCAGGAGGGCGAAATGGGTGGGGGCCCTGCCAGCTACATCCCGGCACACACGTCGTCTGCTCTGGCTGCTTCCTTCCGGACCTGACCTGGTAAACAGAGTAGCGTTGCGGGAGAACCAACAGAGCCCCCATTGAGAGCGTTAGTTACCCAACGCGCTGGCGCATTATCCCTGCTGACCTGGTGAATTGCAAGCTCACCCCGATCGCCTGCTGGTTTATTGCACAATACGCCAATAAAACCAACAACTCACGGCCAGGCTGTGAGATTGGGAGCGCGCGCTCAGCACATTGCCGGGTTATCCACCATACTTAGCCCTCTTGCGTCACCTTTAATCATCAGCACCTTGTCTCGACGGTAATCGAATGACTGACTCATCACCACAGACCATCACTCTGCCTTTACCCGCTATTGAAGGGATGACCATCGCCTTTCATGGCGTGAACTATCTGCGCCCGGAAAAAATGCTCGACTTCGCGACCATCAGCCAGACCCCCGTGCGGGCGGTCACGCCGCTGGCGCTGCTCTATTCCACCGTCGGCGTGCTGCGTCAGGTGGAACTGCGCAAACTGCCCGTCTACATCAGCGGCCGGGTGGTGTACCCCATTTCGTCGCTGACCATGCCAGGCCTGCGCGCGAAACTGATCATTAACGCCACTTCGCAGCGGTTGAAATTTCTCGAGAGCCTCATCGCCAGTTCACCGTCTGACAATGTCCATGGCATGCAGATCCTCGGCCTGGCCCTAACCTTCACTGTCGAACAACCCGCCTGAACCGAGGCAGGCTGTACAGCCTGCGCCTCAGCGCTTATGCTGGCGTTTTCCGGTTAACAGGGCTGAACATGGATCCGCACGACACATTCCCCCAACGCGTCTGGCATATCGTGGCGTCGATACCGGAAGGCTATGTCGCCACCTACGGCGATGTCGCCCGCCTGGCCGGTTCACCGCGCGCCGCGCGCCAGGTAGGTGGCGTACTGAAGCGCCTGCCGGAAGGGTCAACCCTGCCCTGGCATCGGGTGGTCAATCGCCATGGCGATATCTCCCTCACCGGGCCCGATCTTCAGCGACAGCGCCAGGCGTTGCTGGCCGAAGGGGTTCAGGTCTCCGGCAGCGGCCATATCGATCTCCAGCATTATCGCTGGGTTTACTGAAGACAAAAAAAAGCCCCCGTCAGGGGGCTCGGCGAGCTTATTGCGCAACGGGGACGGCGGTCTGCGTGACCGGAACCAGCGTCAGGTCGGCATGCGTCCCACCCTGGTTTATCACCGTCTGCACGGTATCGGTAATGAACATTAGCTGGCCGTTCACCGCGATCGCGGCACTCAGCAGAATACGGGCGTTCGGCTGAATGTCTGCCGGATTGTAAGGCAGGGCAAAGTTAAATGGCGCCTGTTTGCCTTCGGTACGCACCGCTTTTTGCGACAACACGCGGGCTGGCGCATCTGCCAGAGAAGCATCCGACAGGGTCACCGTCAGTACCGCATCCGGCGGTAAAGCGATTCTCTGGCGGATATTAATCGTCCCCGTAACGCTCGGCTGCTGCTGTGCCACGCTCAGCGTCGCGATGCCATAAGGGTCGGGCGCGGCTGCCTGAGTCGAAGAACTGGTAGAGTGGTGATTAGCACAGGCGGTTAGCGTCGCGGCGACGGCTAAGGCACTAAACATATAGGCAAATTTCATGATGTTCTCCTTATCATCCCTTAATACCCAGGAGGATGTTCCGCCGCTTCGCCGGCAGGAACTTTCGTGTCGTCAATAAGTGTGGCACAGATCTCAGATTTGTTCCTGTTGCCCCCTCGTTATTCAGATTATTACACCCATCGGACCACTTGCGATTCCAGGTTATACTTTGCCACATCACGCGCACCGCGCTGCGCCGCTATCATTAATTGAGGATAAGTATGAGTCAGGCACTCTCTAACCTGCTGGCATTATTAGATCTGGAAAAAATTGAGGAAGGGTTATTCCGCGGACAGAGCGAAGACCTGGGATTGCGCCAGGTTTTTGGCGGCCAGGTGGTGGGCCAGGCGCTGTATGCGGCAAAAGAGACCGTGCCCGTTGAACGTCTGGTACATTCGTTTCACAGCTACTTTCTGCGCCCCGGCGACAGCCAGAAACCGATCGTCTACGATGTGGAAGTACTGCGCGACGGCAACAGCTTTAGCGCCCGGCGAGTGGCCGCCATTCAGAACGGGAAGCCGATCTTCTATATGACCGCCTCATTCCAGGCGCCAGAGCACGGCTATGAGCATCAGAAAGCGATGCCGCCGGCCCCCTCTCCTGACGGCCTGCACTCGGAAACCGATATCGCCCGCAAGCTGGCACACCTTCTGCCGCCGCAGGTAAAAGATAAATTCCTCTGTGATAAACCGCTGGAGATCCGCCCGGTCGAATTTCATAACCCGATGAAAGGCCATATTGCTGAACCGGTGCGACAGGTGTGGCTGCGCGCCAATGGCGCTGTTCCCGACGATCTGCGCATTCATCAATATCTGCTGGGCTATGCCTCGGACTTTAATTTCCTGCCGGTGGCGCTGCAGCCGCACGGCGTCGGCTTCCTTGAGCCTGGCATGCAGGTCGCCACTATCGACCACTCAATGTGGTTCCACCGGCCGTTTAATATCAATGAATGGCTGTTATACAGCGTTGAAAGCACCTCGGCCTCCAGCGCCCGTGGCTTCGTCCGCGGCGAGTTCTACACTCAGGATGGAACGCTGGTGGCTTCAACGGTCCAGGAAGGGGTGATGCGTAACCGCAACGCATAAAAAAAGCCTCCCTGACGGGAGGCTTTTTGCTACAGGGAGAAGGGTTTTCTATCAGGCGTTGTAGGCGTTTTCGCCATGGCTGTTGACGTCCAGTCCTTCGCGCTCCTGCTCTTCTGGTACGCGCAGCCCCACGGTCATGTCCGCCACTTTGTAGCCAATGAAAGCGACAACGCCCGACCAGACGATGGTGATGGCGATACTCTCGAGTTGCACCAGCAGCTGATGGCCCATGGTGACGCCTTCTGCATAACCCACGCCGCCCAGAGAGGTGGCCGCGAAGATACCGGTCAGGATACAGCCGACGATGCCGCAGACGCCGTGGACACCGAAGACGTCGCAAGGGTCATCAACACGCAGCCAGCGTTTCAGCGCCGTTACGCCCCAGATGCCCGCCAGACCAGATGCGATACCCACAATCAACGCCCCACCGACACCGATATACCCACAGGCTGGTGTGACGCCAACCAGACCGGCAATCGCCCCGGAGCAGGCGCCCAGCAGTGAAGGTTTGCCGCGCAGAGCCCATTCACCAAAGGTCCACGCCAGGATGGCAGCCGCTGTGGCGACGACGGTGTTGACGAAAGCCAATGCGGCAATTTCGTTCGCTGCGCTGGCGGAGCCGGCGTTGAAGCCGAACCAGCCCACGTAGAGGATGGCGGTTCCGGTGAACACCATCGGCAGATTGTGCGGTTTGAACGCTTCTTTGCCGAAGCCCACACGTTTGCCCATCATGTACGCACCCACCAGCCCGGCAACCGCGGCGTTGATGTGTACAACGGTGCCGCCCGCGAAGTCCAGCGCGCCGTGGGTCGCCAGCAGACCGCCGCCCCAGACCATGTGCGCAATCGGAACATAAGAGAGCGTCATCCACACCACCACGAAAATCAGCACGGCGGAGAAGCGAATACGCTCAGCCAGCGCCCCCACGATCAGCCCGACGGTGATACAGGCGAACGATCCCTGGAAGGCCACGTGGATGTACTGATAGAAGGTGCCCATTAGCGCTTTCAGTTCAATATTTTTCAGCATCACCCAGTCAAAGCTACCGAAGAAACTGCCGCCGGTGCCGAAGGCCAGGGTATAGCCATAAATCACCCACAATACGCAGACCAGGCCAAAGGTCACAATTACCTGAGTCAGCATGGAAAGGACGTTTTTGCCGCGGATCAGGCCGCCGTAAAACAGCGCGATCCCCGGGATGGTCATAAACAGAACCAGCGCGGTGCAAATCATCATAAACGCGTTATCGGCTTTGTCCGCCACTGCGGGCGCGGCCATTGCCAGTCCCGGAAGAAGGGCTAATGCCCCCAGACCCGATTTCATTGTTGCCATTTTCATTGTTTCGTTCCCCATCACTGTGTGGTCTGGAAATTACAGTGCCGCTTCGTCAGCTTCGCCGGTACGGATGCGAATGACGCGCTGCAATTCAGCGACAAAAATTTTGCCGTCGCCAATTTTTCCGGTGTAAGCCGCTTTGCTGATCACATCGATGACTTCATCCAGCTGATCGTCGGCAATCGCCACATCAATCTTCACTTTTGGCAGAAAGTTGACGCTATACTCGGCGCCGCGGTAGAGCTCCGCATGACCTTTCTGACGGCCAAAGCCCTTGACTTCAGTGACCGTCAGGCCCTGAATGCCGATGGAAGACAAGGCTTCACGCACGTCTTCCAGTTTGAATGGTTTGATTACCACGGTAACCAGCTTCATAAGTCCCCTCCAGGCAGTATTCGGTAATGGCCGCAGCTAACACGATGGATATAAAGCAAGGGCTATGCCAGAAATGAAAAAAGGCCGCAGAGCGGCCCTTTGATGGTAAAAAACAGGGGACAGGTCAGACAATTGCCTGCTGAAACGCGTTTGCAGCGCAAAAATGCACCACAACAGTGCATTTGATGTAACGTTTTTGCACCACGGCAGGCCACGCTTTCTTCGCTGCCTGCTGGTGGTGCATCAGGCGCTGAGCGACTCTTCCCGGGCGCTGGCCGCCAGCTCTTCGCCAGCCAGCTGCAGCTGATACATCTGCCAGTAACGACCTTTCGCCGCCAGCAGCTGCTGATGGGTGCCCCGCTCGACAGCCTGACCGCGATGCAGCACCAGGATGGTATCGGCCTCAACGATGGTTGACAGTCGATGGGCGATAACCACGAGGGTGGTATGCTGGCGGACTTTCGCCAGCGCCTGCTGGATCGCCTGCTCGGTGCCGGAGTCGATGTTTGCCGTCGCCTCATCCAGAATCAATACCTGCGGGGTCTCCACCAGCACGCGCGCCAGCGCCAACAGCTGTTTCTGCCCAACGGAGAGGTTATTGCCCTGCTCGCCCAGCTGAGTGTACAGGCCATCGCTCATGCTGCGCGCCACCTCCGCCAGTTGCACCGCCTCCAGCGCTTCCCAGACCTGCGTCTCACTGATATCCCGACCCAGCGCGACGTTGGCGTAGAAGGTATCCGCCAGCACCACCGGATCCTGTTGCACCATCGCGATGCCCCGACGCAACGCGCTGTGGCTGAGGGAAGCAAGCGGCCGGCCATCGATGCGGATCTCCCCGTGGGTTAACGGGTAATAGCCCATCATCAGACTCGCGAGAGTACTCTTCCCGCTGCCGGTATGCCCGACCAGCGCCACGAAGCTGCGGGAGGGAATATCCAGACTGATATCCTGCAGGACCAGTCGATCCCCCCGGTAGGCAAAGGAGAGATGGTCAATTTCCACCCGGCCGCTGCTCAGCGGCGCGTCATCCGAGCCCCACGCCTGGCGCGGGCGATCCATCAGCTCAAAAACGCGTTCGCCGGCGACCACCGCCTGCTGCAGCATCGACTGCTGGGTGGTCAGCTCAATAAGCGGCTCGTTAAGGCGTCCGAGATAGCTGATAAACGCGTACAGGACCCCGACCTCGATCGTGCCCACCGCGCTAAAGCCAAACAGCATCAGCAGCCCGCACAGCACCAGCGAGGAAAAAAGGCTCAGCAGCGGGCGCAGCAGAAAACCGTCGAGGCGCAACGTCTGCATCCGCGCCAGATAGTGGGCATAGCTGGCCTCGCGCATCCGTTCGCCAAAGCGCGCCTGCTGGCGGAACTGCTGGATCACCCCCATGCCGTTGATCACTTCGTTGAAACCATCGTTGATATCAGCAAGCCAGGCGCGCACCCGGCGCACGATCGGCGTGCTATAGCGCTGATAGATGATCATCACGATCAGCACCGCCGGGAAGATCGCGATCGCCACCAGCGCCATCCGCCAGTCGAGGCTAAACATCGCCACCAGCATCGCGCCGATCAGCGCCGCGCTGCGCAGCACCGTCGCCACCACCGTCACGTACAGATCGCGAATGACTTCCGTATCGTTGGTCACCCGCGAGATAAGCTGCCCAACCGGCTGGGTATCAAACTCGCTGAGAGGCTGATGCAGGGCGGCATCCATTACATCGCTACGCAACTGCTGGACGACGCCGACCGCGGCGCGGTTAAACAGCAGCGACTGGTTATAGTGCAGTAATGCCGCCAGCAGCTGCAGGCCGATATAGGCTACCGCCAGGCCCGCCACCAGCTTCAGCGGGAGCGTATGCTTCGCCACCATATTATCGATGAAATAGCTGATGAGCAGCGGGCCGCTCACTTCCGCCGCCGCCGCGATCCACATCATCCCCACCGCAATGGCCAGCGGCTTACGCCAGGGAGAACCATAGGCCAGCAGGCGTTTAAGCGTCGGCCAGAGTTCGGTAAAGCTACGCATCCAGGGCCTCCTCTTGCGCCTGCGGAACCTCGTCAAGCGCGGCTTCCAGCTGCTGGTAACGATACATGTCGCGGTACCAGCCTGGCTGCACGGCCAGCGCCTCATGGCGGCCACGCTGGGCAATATGCCCATGCTGTAACACCAGAATTTCACTGGCCTCGGTCAGCGCCGACAGCCGGTGGGCGCTGATAATCACCGTCCGCCCCTCCCCCCACTGGCGCAGGTTGTGCAGGATCTGGTGCTCCGTACGGCCATCTACCGCCGACAAAGCATCATCAAGGATCAAAATTTCAGCCTCCAGCAGCAGAGCGCGGGCAATCGAGATGCGTTGTTTCTGGCCGCCGGAGAGCATCACGCCGCGCTCGCCCACCTCGGTATCGTACCCCTGGGGCAGGCGCAGAATGTCGTCATGCACGCTGGCCAGCCGTGCCACGCGTTCAATCTGCGCCGGTGTCGCATCCGGTTTGCCCAGCGCGATATTATTGGCGACGGTGTCGGAGAATAAAAATGGCGTCTGATTGACCACCGCCAGCCGGGCGCGCCAGCTGTCGAGCTGCAGACGCGGCAGCGGCAGATCGTGAAAGCGGATCTCGCCGCTGGTGACGTCAAAATGACGTTGCAGCAGCGCCAGAATGGTACTTTTACCGGCGCCCGTCGGCCCGCAGATACCCAGCATTTGCCCCGGCTGGAGGGTAAAATTAACCTGCTCCAGCGAAGGTTTACTCGCCTGCGGATAGATGAAGTTGCGGATGGCAACCTGCAGGACACCGCGGCCTGCCGGCACTGCTTCAGTACCGTCGTCCACCGCTGGCGCCTCTTCGAGCATCGTGCGGATACGGCCATAGGCCGCGCTACCGCGCTCAACAATGTTAAACATCCACGCCAGCGCCAGCATCGGCCAGATCATCAGGCCAAGATACATCACAAAGCTGGTCAGCTGGCCCAGCGTCAGGCTGCCGTGGATCACCATCCAGCTGCCGCCGCCGATAGCCAGCAGGTTAGCGGCCCCAATGGCGATATAGATGGTGGGGTCGAAACGCGCGTCAATGCGTGCCACGCGCATATTTTTCGCGCCGGTATCGGCGGCATCGGCGGCAAACTGCGCCGACTGGCGATCCTCCAGCCCAAAAGCCTTAATCATGCGGATGCTGGTCAGGCTCTCCTGTGTGCGATCGTTAAGGCTGGAAAAGGCCGCCTGGGCCACGCGAAAACGTTCGTGAAGCGCATCGCCGTTGCGTTTGATCGCCAGCGCCATCAGCGGCATCGGCAACAGCGCCAGCAGGGTGAGCTGCCAGCTAATCTGCGTCGACATCACAATCAATACCGCACAGCCCATCACCATCGAATCCACCAGGGTTAACACCCCTTCACCGGCGGCAAATACCACCCGGTCAACATCGTTGGTGGCGCGGGCGATCAGATCGCCAGTGCGATGGCGCAAATAGAATGCCGGATGCTGGCGGCTCAGTTGCCGGTAAAAATCTTCCCGCAGTTCGACCGCCAGCTGGTAAGAGGCGCCGAACAGCAGCACGCGCCAGACATAGCGCAGCAGGTAAACCATTACCGCGACCAGCACCAGCGCGCCGATCCACATCCACACCTTCTCTGCGGTGTAATGTTGTTGCGTCACGCCGTCCACCACAATGCCCACCACCTTCGGCGGAATAAGCTGCAGGACGGCAATAATGGCCAGCAGGGCAATCGCGCCAAGATAGCGGCGCCACTCCCGGCGGAAGTACCAGCTGAGTTGAGCAAATAATCGCAAGCAGTAAAATCCTGATTTGTAATGGGTTACGGCGCAATACCGTTATTCGACAGGCAAGGCGGTGGTATATTTTATCTGTTCCATGGCAAAACTCGAAGTGACATCCGACAGCCCCGGCACGCTGTTCACTAAACGTTTATAAAAATCGTCATAGCGTTTCATATCGGCCACCTGCACCCGCAGCAGGTAATCATACTCTCCTGCCATCCGCCAGAAGCCGAGCACCTCCGCCATCTGCGTCACTTCGCTCACAAAATGGCCATACCAGTCGCTGCTGTGATGCTGAGTCTTGATCAGGACAAACGCCGTCAGGCCCAGCCCCACCTTTTCGGCATCCAGTAAGGCGACGCGCCCGCGCAAAATACCTTCATCTTCGAGCCTTTTCAGGCGCTTCCAGCAGGGCGTGGTGGTCAGATTAACGGCATCGGCCAGCGCCTGCAAAGAGAGGGTGCAATCTTCCTGCAGCAGCGCCAGCAGCTTACGGTCAATTTTATCTAGCATAGGGCATCCGAAGAGAAAATTTTGCTCTCATAATGGTAATCCAAAGGCTAAATGGCAACAATTTTTCCTGCGCTTTCCGCTAAGCTAGGCACAAAATGACAAACAGGAAATCACGATGAATAGCGCCTGGGTTAAACATGCCATTAGCGAAATCAACGCCGACTATCAGCGCTCCGCCGACACGCACCTGATCCGTCTGGCGCTGCCCGCGTTTCCGGGCATCCACCTGTATCTGAAAGATGAAAGCACCCACCCTACCGGCAGCCTTAAACATCGCCTGGCGAGGTCGCTGTTTCTCTATGGCCTGTGCAACGGCTGGATCAAAGAAGGTACGCCGATTATTGAATCCTCCTCGGGTTCAACCGCCGTTTCGGAGGCCTACTTCGCCCGCCTGCTGGGGCTGCCGTTTATCGCCGTGATGCCTTCCTGCACCGCCAAACGTAAGATCGAACAGATCGAGTTTTACGGCGGACGCTGCCATTTTGTGCAGAGCGCCTGCGAAATCTACGATGCTTCCGAAACGCTGGCCCGCGAGCTGAACGGCCATTATATGGATCAATTCACCTTTGCCGAGCGGGCCACCGACTGGCGCGGCAATAACAATATCGCCGACAGTATTTTCCGTCAGATGAACCATGAACCGCACCCGCAGCCGTCATGGATCGTCATGAGCGCCGGCACCGGCGGCACCTCGGCAACCATTGGCCGCTATATTCGCAGCCAGGGCCATGAGACGCAGCTGATGGTCGTTGATCCGCAGAATTCGGTCTTCCTCGAATACTGGCAGACCCGCGACGCCACCCTGCGCAGCCCGGTCGGCAGCAAAATTGAAGGCATCGGCCGCCCACGCGTCGAACCGTCATTTATTCCCGACGTCGTCGACGAGATGCTGCGCGTACCGGATGCGGCGAGCGTGGCCACCGCCCTGTGGCTGGAAACACAGCTTGGGCGCAAGGTCGGCGCTTCTACCGGCACCAATATGTGGGGCGTATTGCAGCTGGCCGCGCGGATGCGCGAGGAAGGGCGAACGGGTTCCATCGTCACGCTGTTGTGCGACAGCGGTGAGCGCTACCTGGAAACCTATTACAACCCGCAGTGGGTGGCCGCCAATATCGGCGATATCGCGCCCTGGCAGGCGGAGATCGCCGCGCTGGTCGGCAGGCGATAAAAAAAGCCAGATAGAAAACTATCTGGCTTGCCGGAAGGGTCTCTCTATTCGGGGGAATAAGGAAGATCAGGATTATCCAGCCAATGCGTTAAAAAGTGGGAGACCGCCTGATGCCGGCAGTCTCCGATAACCGGAAGATGCGGCAGCTCGGCTTTCAGCTGCGGCATCGCGTTGCCCATGATAAAACCCCGCCCAACGCTGCCCAGCATCTCGCGGTCATTCATCGCATCGCCAAACGCCATGCACTCCTGCAGGGTGAAGCCTAAGTGCTGGCTGAGCACCGCCAGCGCCGCACCTTTATTACACCCGACCGGCAGCACTTCCAGACAGTCCATCGCCGAGAAGCAGAGAAACGCGCGATCGCCCAGCGTCTCATTCAGTTGGATCCGCAGGCGGCGGAGATCGTCATGATCGCCGCAAAAACAGATCTTGGTGACATGCTGCGCCGACATGCGTTTCGGATCGCACAGTTGATAGTGAAAGCCGCTGAAGACATGCGCTTGCAACAATTCAGGCCTTGCCTGACCGGTGAACCAGCCGCCATCGTTAAACACATGCATGCTGGCCTGAGTATCCCATTTGCTGTGCAGCACCGCTTCCGCCGCCTCGGGAGCGAGATCCTGGCGATAAAGCTCCTCCCCTTCCAGCGAATGGATGCGCGTCCCGTTGCCGGTGATCAGAAATGCGTCCAGGGAAAATTCGCCAATCACATGGTGCATCTCCAGCACATGGCGACCGGTAGCGAACGTCAGGGTGATATTACGTTCCCGCAGCCGTTTCAGCGCGGTGAGCGTTTGCTCGCCGAGACGATGGTCCGGCATCAGCAGGGTGCCGTCCATATCAAATGCGGCCAGTTTTGCCATGGTGTATTCCCCGATGTGTGATGGGCTTCGCTTGTGTTGCAGTATCACCTGGGATATACGGAAGTAATAGTGAATAGATATTATTAATTGTTCCGGGTTTACAGCGGCCCGGTGGATGACGGCCCCCATGCGACTCTTACACCGTTTAAATCAATACCAGCGATTGTGGCAACCCTCAGCCGGGGCGCCGCAGCAGGTGACCGTCGGCGAACTGGCGGAGCGCTGTTTTTGTAGCGAACGCCACGTCCGCACTCTGCTGCGTCAGGCGCAGGAGGCGGGGTGGCTAAGCTGGCAGGCCAGCTCTGGGCGCGGCAAACGCGGACAGCTCTCATTTCACAAAACCCCGGAAAGTCTGCGCAACGAGATGATGGAGCAGGCGCTGAACAACGGTCAGCAGCAAAACGCGCTGGAGCTGGCGCAGCTGGCCCCGGTGGAGCTGAAAGCCCTGCTCCATCCCTTCCTCGGCGGTCAGTGGCAAAACAATACTCCGACGCTGCGTATTCCTTACTATCGCCCACTGGAGCCGCTGCGTCCTGGCTTTCTCCCCGGACGCGCCGAGCAGCATCTGGCCGGGCAGATCTATGCCGGGCTGACGCGCTTCGATGAAGGCGACAATATGCCGATCGGCGATCTGGCGCATCACTGGCAGGTCTCACCGGACGGCCTGCGCTGGCATTTTTACATTCGCTCCACGCTGTACTGGCACAATGGCGATGCGGTGCAAACCGCACAGCTACGGCAGCGGTTACGGTTGCTGCTTGAGCTGCCCGCCTTACGGACCCTCTTCGCCAGCATCAGCCGTATCGATGTCACTCACGCCCAGTGTCTCACCATCACGCTGCATCGTCCTGACTACTGGCTGCCGTTCCGCCTGGCCAGCTACTGCAGCGTGCTGGCGCATCCCGACGATCCGGCCATCGGCTGCGGGCCATTCCGCCTGAAGCGGTTTAGTCCGGAACTCGTCCGCCTGGAGAACCATCCCCGGTACCACCTGCAGCATCCGCTGATCCAGGCGGTGGAATACTGGATCACTCCTCAGCTCTTTGACCGCGATCTCGGCACCAGCTGCCGCCACCCGGTGCAGATCACCATCGGCGATCGCGAAGAGCTCCACAATCTGCGCCAGGTCAGCAACCGTATCAGCCTTGGCTTCTGCTATCTGACCCTGCGCCACAGCCCGCGTCTTAGTAAAACGCAGGCCCAGCGGCTGGTGTCGATAATCCATCACTCGTCGCTGCTGGAAACGCTGCCGCTGGAGGAGGATCTGATTACGCCAAGCCATGAGGTGCTGCCGGGATGGTCCATCCCGCAGGGACCGGAAAACAACGCGGTGCCGCTGCCGGCCAGGCTCACTCTGCTCTATCATCTGCCGGTCGAGCTTCATGCGATGGCCGAGCAACTGAGGCAACGGCTGGCTCTGCTGGGCTGCGAACTGACGATCATTTTTCATGACGCCAAAAACTGGGAAGGCTGTCAGCATCTGGGGCAGGCCGACCTGATGATGGGCGACCGACTGATCGGCGAAGCGCCGGAGTACGCCCTGGAGCAGTGGCTGCGCTGCGATATGCTGTGGCCTAATTTGCTGACCGGGGCGCAATATGCCCATCTGCAGGCGACATTAGACGCCGTGCAGTCTCAGCCCGACGCCCGCAGCCGCAACGATGCGCTGCGCAACGTCTTCAACAGTCTGATGGAAGACGCCATCATGACGCCGCTGTTCAAGTATAACTATCGGATCAGCGCGCCACCGGGGGTTAATGGCCTGCGCCTCAACGCCCGGGGCTGGTTTGACTTCGCCAGCGCCTGGCTGCCGGCCTCGTTGACGTGAGAGAGCTGGTCGCCGCGCGCGTCTGGCGCTACCATAGCGCCTTTACTCATTTAGTCAGGAATTGCCATGAAACGCGCCGTAGTTGTCTTCAGCGGAGGACAAGATTCAACCACCTGTCTGGTGCAGGCTCTGCAACAGTATGATGAAGTGCATTGCGTCACTTTTGATTATGGCCAACGCCACCGCGCGGAAATCGACGTTGCGCGCGAACTCGCCCTGAAACTGGGCGCCGTCGCGCATAAAGTGCTGGACGTCACTCTGCTCAACGAACTGGCAGTCAGCAGCCTGACCCGCGATAACATTCCGGTACCGGACTATCAGCCTGATGCCGAGGGCATTCCCAACACCTTTGTCCCCGGGCGCAATATTCTGTTTTTAACCCTGACGGCAATCTACGCCTATCAGGTGAAAGCCGAAGCCATCATCACCGGCGTGTGCGAGACCGACTTCTCCGGCTACCCGGACTGTCGCGATGAGTTTGTCAAAGCGCTGCACCACGCCGTCAGCCTTGGGATGGCGAAAGACATTCGCTTTGAGACGCCGCTGATGTGGCTGAATAAAGCCGAGACCTGGGCGCTTGCCGACTTCTGGGGTCAGCTGGATCTGGTGCGCCAGGAAACCCTCACCTGCTACAACGGCATTAAGGGCGATGGCTGCGGCCAGTGCGCCGCCTGTAACCTGCGCGCAAACGGACTCAACCAGTATCTGGGGGACAAGGTTGGCGTAATGGCGGTGATGAAGCAAAAAACCGGGCTGGCACAGGCATAGCCTCCGGGGCGCGATTTACCGGAGCTTTGACTCAAATTCCCCGGTAGCGCGACGCTTACCGGGGCTACGGGTTCATCACCTGCCGTGGGCCCGTCACTCGCACGTCGGTTGTCAGCGCAAGTTCATCTGGTCAAGTTTCTCACGCAACACCCCTTCCAGCGGCAGCGCCTTCTGGGTCTTTAAATCGATACAGACAAAGGTAATCAGCGCATCGGCTACCACTTCGCCATTGGGGTTGAGGGTGACCACCTGACTAAGGGTGCCGCTTTTGCCGTTGAGTTGCTCCAGTTTGCTGCTCACTGTCAGCACATCGCCCAGCACCGCCGGACGACGGTAGTTAATATTGATATTCACCACCACGAAGGCGATGTTTTTCTCCATCATCCACTGAAACGCGGGGCTGTTTTCCAGGCCGTCCCAGCGGGCTTCCTCAAGGAACTCCAGGTAACGTGCGTTGTTCACATGCTGGTAGACGTCCAGATGATAGCCGCGAACTTTAATTTGTGTCTGCATAGCACTAATGCCTTTCTGTTATTGTTGTTTATGAGGTAAGAGGTCATACCACTTGATGCAACCTCTTTATCCTGGCAAAAAATCACCGCTGTGCAAGGTCTGGCATAAAATTTACAGCGTCAGATGGGCTAAATTGCGCTCCACCAACGCGCTCCCCATTCCCGGGACCTGCTTCAGATCATCGAGGGTTTTGAACGGCCCGTACTCTTCGCGGTAGCTGACAATGGCCTGGGCTTTTTTCAACCCTACGCCATTCAACGCCTGCGCCAGCTGTTCGGCGCTGGCGTGGTTAATGCTGACTTTTGTCGCCCCGTTGTCGGTGTCGCCGGGCACCGCTTCCGCCTTCGCCGAAGCGGTCGCCTGCACATTTTCTTTATTCACTACCGCTTTACCGCTGGCGGGTGCCGCCTGCGCCCCCTGTACCCCTACCGCGAAAACCAGAACGCCCGCGGCCATCAGTGTTTTTATTCCATATTTCATGCTGATATCTCCTTGTGTGTAGACAGCAAGGTTACGATAGCGTCAGTGCGGATGGCCGACAAAAGGTAAATCACAGAAATGGAAAGGGCCGCGAAAGCGGCCCTTGAGGATTACATCATGTTGCTCATTTTTGCGAGACGACGCGAAATTACTGCTGCTGGTCGATGCTGTCACCCAGCTTAATTTTCGCCGCCTTGCGCAGGTTGCTCATCAGCGCTTCGAAAGCGATTTGGGCATTGTTCTGGGTAATCCCCTGAACCATGGCCTTCTTCTGCTCTTCCGGCATGTTGCCTGCTTTCACTTCATCCAGCGCCACCAGCACCACATCGCCTTGCATATTGCTGCCAACGCCGTAGACCGGTTTGCCCTGCTGCGGCAGCGGCAGAGTGAATGCCAGCTGGCTCAGCGGATCCTGGCCGGTACGGGAAAGCGTCTGCGGCGCGCCAAAGCTCAGGCCAGCCGCCTTCATCGCTTCATCGCCTTTGCCGTCTTTCAGCGCCGCCAGCAGCTTGTCGGCGTCCAGTTTCGCCTGCTGTTCCGCTTTATTGTGCTTAACGATATCGCTAACCTGCGCCTTCACTTCAGCCAGCGGCTTCACCGCCTCGGCTTTGTGCTCGCTGATGCGCAGAACAAATGCGCGATCGCCGTCAACGGTAATGATGTCGGAGTTGCTGCCCGGCGCGCCGTTCTCACCCACCAGACCGCCGTTGAAGATAGCGTCAGCGACCGGTTTAAAGTTCAGCTCTTCCGGCAGGTTATCGCGGCCAAACCAGCCGGTTTCCACCACCTTCAGTCCGGCGACCTGCGCCGCGCCCGCCAACGACTCATTATCGTTGCTGGCCGCATCGCTCACCTTCTGCTGCAGCGCGTAGTAAGCATCCAGCGCTTTTTCCTGCTTCACTTTCGCCGCAATGTCATTACGCACGTCAGCCAGCGGCTTCACCTGCGCCGGCTGGACGTCGTCCAGACGGGCCACCAGGAAGCCAACCGAGGATTTGATCACGCCAGACAGCTGGCCTTTCTCTTTCAGCCCGGCATCTTTCAGCTCTGGCACCGTAGAGGCCTCTTCCATCCACCCCATATCGCCGCCGTTGCGGGCAGAGATAATATCGGTCGATTTTTCTTTCGCCAGCGTGGCGAAATCTGCCCCTTTTTGCAGCTCGGCCAGCACCGCTTTCGCATCGGCTTCCGTTTTGGTCTGAATCACGCTGTAGCGGTTGCGCTGCGGCTGAGTGAACTGATCCTTATGCTGGTCGTACCATGACTGAATCTCTTCGTCAGAGGCGCTCTCCTGCATGCTGGCGGCATCCATTTTGATATAGCTGACGCGGAACTGCTCCGGCGCCATAAAACGGGCCTGATTCTGCTGCCAGAAAGCGTTGATTTCCTCATCGCTGGCCGTCTGTTTTGCCGCCAGGGCATTCACGTTGATGGTCGCTTCGCGGACGACACGCTGCTGAGACACCAGCGCCGCCAGCTGATCGGACTCACCCGGCAGCATGAAGTCGGTACCCGCAATGGCGTTAATCAGTTGCTGTGTGGTCAGCTGGTTACGCAGCGCCTGAGCGTACTGATCGGTGGTCATCCCCATCTGGGCGACAATACCACTGAAACGCTGGTTGTCGAACTTACCGTTCGTCTGGAAAGCCTGGGTCTGGAAGATCGCCTGCTTCACCTGCTCATCGCTGATGCTGAGGCCCAGCTCGCGGGCATACTGATCCAGAAGCGATTCATCGATCAGGCGGTTCAGCACCTGCTGGCGCATGGTTTTCATGTAGTTTTCGTTCGCCGCCAGCTCGGAGAACTGCTCGCCAAGCTGCTGCTGCATACGGTTACGTTCGCTGGCGACGGCATTTTCAAACTGCCCACGGCCAATCTCCTGGCCATTCACTTTTGCGGCATAGTTTTTGCCACCGCCAATCAGGTAACCACTCACCCCGGTCAAAATGAACGAGACGATAATGATACCGAAAATAATCTTGAGCACGACGCTGTTGGCGGCCGTGCGTAGGTTGTCCATCATGGTGTAACAACGCTCCGCTGTAGATGACTTTAGCTCGCGCAGCATAGCACGTGATGGCCGCCGCGCGTGAGGACGTATTTTGACAAGAAAACAGGGTGATTGTCAGCCCACAAGTGGCGATAAACACACATAAAGTGGTCTGAAAAGGCAATAAAAAAGGCACATCTCACGATGCGCCCTTGTACTTCGTCACATTCCCTGACGGGAAAGCCGATCAGTTCACCGCGTCTTTCAGCGCTTTACCAGCACGGAAGCCCGGCACTTTTGCGGCAGCGATAGTAATTTCTTTACCTGTTTGTGGGTTGCGACCAGTACGGGCGGCACGTTCTTTAACAGCAAAGGTACCAAAACCTACCAGCGCAACGTCATCCCCAGCCTGCAGAGATTCAGTAACAGAAGCGATTAAAGCATCTAACGCACGTCCAGCTGCAGCTTTAGAAATGTCCGCACCCGCAGCAATTTTGTCAATCAGTTGAGATTTATTCACTGTTCTCTTCCTCTCTTTATAATTTATATCGCACCTGAGTCCTTCATAGTGCGACCGCGCAGCAGTTATATCAGGACTGTCATGCCCTTACAACAGCAGTTGTCGATGACCCCCCTGCCAGCGATCTAAGTTAGCTACACAAAAAAAGGCTGGCAAGTCCGAAATGACTTACCAGCCCTATTTTTATTAGCGCAATTTGCGCAGAATCACTATTTCGCGGTCACAACCTGCATGCCGAACGGTTCGTTCTGCAGCGCAAGTGTCAGAACTTCCTCGATTCGTTTCACCGGATGGATATCCAAATCGGCGATAACGTTATCTGGAATTTCTTCAAGGTCGCGTTTGTTCTCATCAGGAATCAGAACAGTCTTAATGCCGCCGCGATGCGCCGCCAGCAGTTTTTCCTTCAGACCGCCGATCGGCAGCACCTGACCACGCAGAGTGATTTCACCGGTCATCGCCACATCAGCGCGTACCGGGTTACCGGTCAGGCAGGAGACCAGCGCCGTGCACATGGCGATACCCGCGCTAGGACCATCCTTCGGCGTCGCCCCTTCCGGAACGTGGACGTGAATATCACGCTTCTCGTAGAAGTCGGCGTTAATGCCCAGTTTGTCCGCCCGCGAACGCACCACGGTCAGCGCAGCCTGAATCGATTCCTGCATGACCTCACCCAGCGAACCGGTGTAGGTCAGCTTGCCTTTGCCTGGTACGCAGGCGGTTTCGATGGTCAGCAGATCGCCCCCCACCTCCGTCCACGCCAGACCGGTCACCTGACCGACGCGGTTCTCGCTATCGGCACGGCCATAGTCAAAGCGCTGTACGCCGAGATAATCATGCAGATTCTCACCGTTAATCTCGATGTGTTTCAGCGACTTATCCAGCAGCAGCTGTTTAACGGCTTTACGGCACAGCTTGGAGATTTCACGCTCCAGGCTACGAACCCCCGCTTCACGCGTGTAGTAACGAATAATGCCGATAATGGCGCTATCGTCGACGGTCAGCTCGCCTTTCTTCAGCGCGTTACGTTCGATCTGCTTCGGCAGCAGGTGACGCTTGGCGATGTTAAGCTTTTCATCTTCGGTGTAACCGGAGAGGCGAATCACTTCCATACGGTCCAGCAGCGGCGCCGGAATGTTCATGGAGTTAGACGTCGCCACGAACATCACATCGCTGAGATCGTAATCCACTTCCAGATAGTGGTCGTTAAAGGCCACGTTCTGTTCCGGATCCAGCACCTCAAGCAACGCAGAAGCCGGGTCGCCGCGCATGTCGGAAGACATTTTGTCGATCTCATCCAGCAGGAACAGCGGGTTTTTCACCCCCACTTTCGCCATTTTCTGGATCAGTTTGCCCGGCATCGAGCCAATATAGGTCCGACGATGACCGCGAATTTCCGCTTCATCGCGCACGCCACCTAACGCCATACGTACGTATTTACGTCCGGTCGCTTTGGCGATGGATTGACCTAACGAGGTTTTACCTACCCCCGGCGGTCCCACCAGACAGAGGATTGGCCCCTTGATTTTGTTCACCCGGCTCTGCACCGCGAGATATTCAAGGATGCGATCCTTCACGCGCTCCAGGCCATAGTGATCGGTATCGAGGATCTCCTGGGCCTGACGCAGGTCTTTTTTGACCTTACTGCGCGCGTTCCACGGCACCTGCACCATCCAGTCGATGTAGCCACGCACGACGGTCGCTTCCGCAGACATCGGCGACATCATCTTCAGCTTCTGCAGTTCCGCTTCGGTTTTTTCTTTCGCCTCTTTTGGCATTTTCGCCGCGTCGATCTTACGCTTCAGCGCTTCGTTTTCGTCCGGGGCGTCGTCCATCTCGCCGAGTTCTTTCTGAATCGCTTTCATTTGCTCGTTCAGATAGTACTCGCGCTGGGATTTCTCCATCTGCTTTTTGACGCGGTTGCGAATACGCTTCTCAACCTGCAGCAGATCGATTTCCGATTCCATCATCGCCATCAGATATTCCAGACGTTCGTTGACGTCGGACATCTCAAGCACAGACTGCTTGTCAGCCAGCTTCAGCGGCATGTGCGCCGCGATGGTATCCGCCAGGCGTGCCGGATCGTCGATGCTGTTCAGCGACGTCAGCACTTCCGGTGGGATCTTTTTGTTCAGCTTGATATAGCCTTCAAACTGGCTGATAGCGGTGCGAACCAGCACTTCCTGCTCGCGTTCGTCAATCGCCGGCGAGTCGAGATACTCCGCTTTCGCCGAGAAATGTTCGCCATTATCAGACAGCGCAGAAATACGTGCACGCTGCAGCCCTTCGACCAGCACCTTCACGGTGCCGTCCGGCAGCTTCAGCATCTGCAAAATAGACGCCACGGTTCCAACGGTGAAAAGATCGTTTACACCCGGCTCATCCGTCGACGCTTCTTTCTGCGCAACCAGCATGATTTTTTTATCATGGTCCATGGCCGCTTCGAGGCAACGAATAGATTTTTCCCGCCCTACGAACAGGGGTATGACCATGTGCGGATAAACCACCACATCGCGCAATGGCAATACGGGGATTTCAATGCGTTCAGAACGCTCAGGATTCATAGAGCTCTCTCTTAGTTTAAAGTCCGCCAGGTAGCCGACGACGCCATACTCCACTGCATCGTCGTTAATATGTAATCCAGTATATGGGGATGTATTCCACACATTCAACGGCGGGAATGCAGGAAAAATAAAAGGGGAGATAAAATCCCCCCTTTTTGTTAACTGCTTGAGTGAAATGGTTAATTATTCACCAGATGCCTGTTGGGCTTCCGGTTTGCCGTAGATCAGCAGCGGTTTGCTCTGACCTTCGATAACCGACTCATCAATGACCACTTTCTCGACATCATCCATCGAAGGCAGGTCATACATGGTATCCAGCAGCGCCGCTTCCACAATCGAGCGCAGACCGCGGGCGCCGGTTTTACGCGCCATCGCTTTCTTGGCGATGGCGTCCAGCGCTTCGTCGCGGAATTCAAGCTCTGCGCCCTCAAGGCTAAACAGCGCCTGATACTGCTTGGTCAGGGCATTTTTCGGCTCTTTCAGGATCTGGATCAGGGCTTCTTCGCTCAGCTCATTCAGGGTCGCCACCACCGGCAGACGGCCAATGAATTCCGGGATCAGACCAAACTTGATCAGATCTTCCGGCTCGACCTGGGCCAGCAGCTCGCCCTCGCTCGCTTTGTCGGACTTCGCTTTTACCGTCGCGCCAAAACCAATGCCGGAGCCGGTTTCAACACGGTGGGAAATCACTTTGTCCAGGCCGGCGAACGCGCCGCCGCAGATAAACAGGATCTTGGAGGTATCAACCTGCAGGAACTCTTGCTGCGGATGTTTACGCCCGCCCTGCGGTGGAACGGCGGCGACGGTGCCTTCGATAAGCTTCAGCAACGCCTGCTGTACGCCTTCGCCGGAGACGTCGCGGGTAATCGACGGGTTATCGGATTTACGCGAAATTTTGTCGATTTCGTCGATATAAACGATGCCGCGCTGCGCTTTCTGCACGTCGTAGTCGCACTTCTGCAGCAGTTTCTGAATGATATTTTCGACGTCCTCACCCACATAACCCGCTTCGGTCAGGGTGGTGGCGTCTGCCATGGTAAACGGCACATCCAGCAGGCGCGCCAGCGTTTCCGCCAACAGCGTTTTACCGGAACCGGTCGGCCCGATCAGCAGAATGTTACTTTTACCCAGCTCTACGCCATTGCTGGTATCGCCATTGCGCAGACGTTTGTAGTGGTTGTATACCGCGACCGCCAACACTTTCTTCGCCTGTTCCTGACCGATGACATAGTCATCAAGGTGGTGGCGAATCTCGTGCGGCGTCGGCAATGCGCTGCGCTCGCGGTGCGGCGCAACTTCTTTAATCTCTTCGCGAATGATGTCGTTACATAAATCAACGCATTCGTCGCAGATATACACGGATGGCCCGGCGATCAGCTTACGCACTTCATGCTGGCTTTTGCCGCAAAAAGAGCAATACAACAATTTGCCCGATCCATCTTTGCGTTTATCTGTCATGAGTCCAAACCTCTTTTTAAGTTCTTTGTGCCGCACACGACGACGCAAATGCCATTCTCAGGCGCAAGCCGCCATATAGCGTTGTGCCGCCCTTCATTAGTATATACACAAAATCCTTCGCGCTACATCGAGGCGGTGGCAAAGCCTCCGGCCGCAAGCCTGCCCGGCAAGCGTCCGAAAAAATGCCAACCACCCGAAAAATCGCGGCGAGAAGGATGAAGCGTAAAGCGGCACCCTTGCGCCTCGGGCATCAATTACGATGGGTCAAAATAGAGTCGACCAGCCCGTACTCCACGGCTTCCGCAGCGGAGAGGAAGCGGTCACGCTCGGTGTCACGCTCAATCTGCTCAAGAGACTGGCCGGTATGATGCGCCATCAGCTCATTCATGCGTCCTTTCACCTTCAGGATTTCACGGGCGTGGATCTCAATATCCGTCGCCTGTCCCTGATAGCCGCCCAGCGGCTGGTGGATCATCACGCGGGAGTTCGGCAGGCAGAAGCGCTTGCCTTTCGCCCCGGCGGTCAGCAGAAACGCGCCCATAGAAGCGGCCTGCCCCATACAAATGGTGCTGACATCCGGCTTGATGAACTGCATGGTGTCATAAATCGACATCCCGGCGGTGATCACCCCGCCCGGAGAGTTAATGTACAGGTAAATGTCTTTTTCCGGGTTTTCCGCTTCCAGAAACAGCATCTGCGCCACGATCAGGTTTGCCATGTGGTCTTCGACCTGGCCGGTCAGAAAAATGACGCGTTCCTTAAGCAGACGGGAGTAGATATCAAAAGAACGTTCACCGCGTGAGGTCTGTTCAATGACCATCGGCACCAGGGCCATATGGGGTGCAAAGTTGTCTCGTTCGCCACTGTATGACATTTCCGTCTCCTGGAGTAATTTTAAAATACCTGCTGCACTGATTGTAACCTTACGGACGGATTATCAGCCACAGTTTCTATCCGCTGAACGCGTCACCGCCTCTTCAACACGCGTGCGATAGCGGATGCAGTTGCCTCCCCCGGTAATGGGGATGGTGTTGCCATATTTCAAGCATAACAAGCTTTTGCTGTAACGCTATCATGGTAAATGCGTTTTAGCACCGTGCCTGAGGCTATCATTATCTTAAAAAAAAACCCGCCGCCTTTCGGCAACGGGTTTTTGCTCGAACCTTAAACAATCGCGGCGAAATTACGCCTGCTGGTTCATCAGTTCGTTGAAGGAAGTGGCTTTTTCAGACACTTTGGCTTTCGCCAGCACAGCTTCAACAGCCTGCTCTTCCAGCGCCACGTTGCGCATGTTGTCCATCAGCTCTTTGTTCTTGCTGTAGAACTCAACCACTTCTGACGGATCTTCGTACGCAGAAGCCATCTCTTCGATCAGGCCTTTCACGCGCTCTTCGTCAGCTTTCAGCTCATTGGTGCGAATCACTTCGCCCAGCAGCAGACCGACAACAACGCGGCGTTTAGCCTGCTCTTCGAACAGCTCACGCGGCAGTTCCAGAGCCTGTTTCTCGTTGCCACCGAAACGCTGAGCAGCCTGACGACGCAGCACGTCGATTTCGCTGTCAATCAGGGCAGCCGGAACGTCGATCTCGTTGGCTTTAACCAGACCTTCGATAGCCTGAGACTTCACGCGGTTACGCACAGCGCCTTTCAGCTCGCGCTCCATGTTTTTACGCACTTCAGCGCGCAGGCCAGCGACGGAACCATCTTCCACGCCGAAACGTTTGATGAATTCTTCAGTCAGCTCCGGCAGTTCACGCTCTTCAACTTTTTTCAGGTTGATAACGAACTTAGCCGCTTTACCTTTCAGGTTTTCTGCGTGGTATTCTTCCGGGAAGGTCACGTCGATGGTGAACTCTTCGCCCGCTTTGTGGCCTTTGATACCATCTTCGAAGCCCGGGATCATGCGACCCTGGCCCATCGCCAGTACGAAGTCAGAGGCTTTGCCGCCTTCGAACTCTTCGCCGTCTACGGAACCGGTGAAGTCGATAGTGACGCGATCTTCAGCGTCAACGGCGCCGTCTTTGTCTTTCCAGGTCGCCTGCTGTTTGCGCAGGGTTTCCAGCATGGTGTCAACGTCAGCGTCGGTCACTTCAACAACCGGTTTTTCAACTTCGATCGCGTCCAGACCCTGCAGTTCAACTTCCGGATACACTTCGAACTCTACCGCGTAGGTGAAGTCTTCGCCCAGTTTGTATTCGCCCGGAACGTAGTTCGGCGCACCGGCCGGATTGATTTTCTCTTTGATGATCGCGTCAACGAAATGACGGCTCATCAGGTCGCCCAGCACGTCCTGGCGAACGGATGCGCCATAACGCTGAGCAACAACATTCATCGGCACTTTGCCTTTACGGAAGCCGTCAATGCGAACTTTTTTCGCTACGTTGACCAGCTCGCTTTTGACAGCATTCTCGATGCTGTCAGCGGCGATAGTAATCGTTACACGGCGCCCAAGGCCCTGAGTGGTTTCAACTGAAACTTGCATCTTGTTACCTCAAAAAAATCACAGTGCTCGGTCAACTCTGGAAGCGCGTGTAGGTGGCTTCGCAGAACCGGGATGCCCTCTTCAAATCAGAAACACATTCCCTGTCGTCAGAATCATCCCGAAGACATTCATATATAAGACGCGGCATTATAGCGGCATCACTTTTGTGAGTCGAGAACGGTTGTCGCCCACTGCTGCGGCATTTTTCACATTTCCCGCTCAAATTTGTCCGCAAAAGCGCTCACTTTGCGCATTTTCCAGGCAAAACAAAACGGCCCGTAGGCCGTTTTTGCTAAATCTGCAAGCAACATACTGGAAAAGCGCCAGCGGTTGCAAATGGGATTTCTAGGCGATACTCCCCGCACCGCGGCAAGGCGGCGAGGCGAAAACCGTATCCTGTAATGCTTCCCACTCTTTTATCGTGTAGGTGTGCAGCGCCAGGGCATGCACCGTATTCGACAGCTCCTCGGTTAGCGTGCCGTAGATCATACGGTGGCGATTGAGGAAACGCTCGCCAGTGAAGCGATCGCTCACTAACACCACTTTAAAATGACTTTCAGAGCCCGCTGGGACGTTGTGACGATAACTTTCATCCACGACTTCGAGATACATCGGGTCGAACGCTGCTCTAAGTTTTGCTTCGATCTGTTCACGTATCATCATGAATTTTCTCCTCCGACAACGCTGAGATGCCGCCACTCCATTTAAATGTTAGCCGCTTTTACCGCTTCCATTAGGAGAAAACAACAAAAAATTAGCATTGTTCTGATATTTTCATTCAAAAGTATCACGTTTACTGGCTCTGGTCGCCAGATCCGCCGGGGAAAGAGCGATTAACCGTGGCGGGACGCTCAGAAAACCGCCAGGGCGATGGATTTACACGCGTTGCCACTTCCCCTTGCCGTTGGCAATGCTATGATGGCGGTAATTTTCCTTATAACAACACCATGCGTTGAGACCTGAACATGCTTAAGAAGATCCTTTTCCCGTTGGTCGCCATGTTTATGCTGGCAGGATGCGCCACGCCGCCGACCACCATTGAAGTATCGCCGAAAATCACGCTGCCGCAGCAGGATCCGAGCCTGATGGGCGTGACCGTCAGCATCAACGGCGCCGATCAGCGTCCGGACCAGGCGCTGGCGAAAGTCACGCGCGACAATCAGCAGGTCACCCTCACCGCCTCGCGCGATCTGCGCTTCCTGCTGCAGGAAGTGCTGGAGAAACAGATGACCGCTCGCGGCTACATGATTGGCCCGAACGGTGCGGTCGATCTGCAGATTATTGTCAATAAACTCTACGCTGACGTCTCCCAGGGCAACGTGCGCTACAACATCGCCACGAAAGCCGATATCGCCATCATCGCCACCGCGGCAAACGGCACGAAGATGACCAAAAACTACCGCGCCAGCTATTCCGTTGAAGGCGCCTTCCAGGCCTCGAACAAGAACATCGCTGATGCCGTCAACAGCGTCCTGACCGATACCATCGCCGATATGGCGCAGGACACCAGCATCCACGATTTCATCAAGCAAAACGCGCGTTAATGCCACCACGAACCCGGCCGCGGCCGGGTTCGTGCTTTATGCTATGTCCAGTCACTACTTACGCATTTTTCAACAGCCGAAATCAGCGATTTTGCTGATCCTTGGTTTCGCCTCAGGCCTGCCGCTGGCTCTCACCTCCGGTACCCTGCAGGCCTGGATGACAGTGGAAAATATCGATCTGAAAACGATCGGTTTTTTCTCACTCGTCGGCCAGGCCTATGTCTTTAAATTTCTCTGGTCCCCGCTAATGGACCGCTATACGCCGCCGTTTCTTGGGCGTCGTCGCGGTTGGCTGCTGACTACCCAGGTCCTGCTCCTGCTGGCTATCGTGGCGATGGGCTTTCTTGAGCCTGTCTCCCAGCTCCGCTGGATGGCGGCGCTGGCGGTGGTGATCGCCTTCTGCTCGGCGTCACAGGATATTGTGTTCGACGCCTGGAAAACCGACGTTCTGCCAGCGGAAGAGCGCGGCGCTGGCGCCGCGATCAGCGTGCTGGGTTATCGCCTCGGGATGCTGGTATCCGGGGGGCTGGCACTGTGGCTTGCCGACCGCTATCTCGGCTGGCAGGGGATGTACTGGCTGATGGCGGCGCTGCTGGTGCCGTGCATCATCGCCACACTGCTGGCGCCCGAGCCGAGCGACGTTATCCCGGTTCCCAGATCGCTGGAGCAGGCGGTCGCCGAACCGCTGCGCGATTTTTTCGGTCGCAATAACGCCTGGCTGATTCTGCTGCTCATCGTCCTTTATAAGCTGGGCGATGCGTTTGCCATGAGCCTGACCACCACCTTCCTCATCCGCGGCGTCGGTTTTGACGCCGGCGAAGTGGGGATGGTGAACAAAACTTTAGGCCTGTTTGCCACCATTCTCGGCGCCCTGTATGGCGGGGTCCTGATGCAGCGGCTGACGCTGTTTCGGGCGCTGCTGATCTTCGGTGTGCTGCAGGGGGTCTCCAACGCTGGCTACTGGCTGCTGTCGATTACCGATAAGCACCTCTATTCCATGGCAACCGCCGTGTTCTTTGAAAACCTGTGCGGGGGAATGGGGACGGCGGCGTTTGTCGCGCTGCTGATGACGCTGTGCAATAAATCATTCTCCGCTACCCAGTTCGCGCTGCTCTCTGCGCTGTCCGCGGTCGGCCGCGTGTACGTTGGGCCGATCGCCGGCTGGTTTGTCGAGGCCCACGGCTGGTCGACGTTCTATCTCTTCTCGGTCGTTGCGGCGGTACCGGGGATCGCGCTGCTGCTACTGTGCCGGCAAACGCTTGAGCATACCCAACGCACAGCAAGCTTTATGCCGCGAAGCGAATACCCGCAAGCCTATGCGCTGGCGTTAAGGATCCTGGCGCTGGGCTGCCTGCTGCTGGCGGTATGGCTGGTACTGCTGATCATGAACGCCCTGGATTACACCGCCTTCTCTTTCCTGTCCGGTCTGCTGGAGGTTGCGGCGCTGACTGCGGTGGGCGGTATTTTGTTCGGCGGTCTGCTCGACTACCTGGCGCTGCGTAAAACTCGCCTGATTTAAGGAAGCTGCATCATTATTAGCCGTTGTAATTACGAAACGTAATTATAACGGCTTATTAACGCTTTTATATTGCCCGCCGCGCTATTTGTTGTTTTGTGCGTTTTTGATTTCTGGAAATTATTGACAGTTTTCATTCGATTCTTTAAATAATTTAACCGATTCAGCTACGGCGATTTTATTTTAGGTTTTCACAATGTCTTTTATTTGATAATTAAATGTTAAACAATTGTTCTAATTTTTGGGTGGTTATGCCCATTCGCCGCTAAGTACTCCTTTTCTTATCCCTTTCGTTATCAATCCCACGAAAATCAGGCTTTGCAAGCGATTACGTAACACTACGTAACATATGTGACAAACCAAGCAGAAGCCGCTAACACAGAACTGACAGAGATCCAATCATGTTTACAGTAATGCAACCTTACCGTAAAATGCCCGTACACTTTAAACGCCACCAGATCCCGTGGAATTGAGGTCGTTCAATGAGACTCAGGAAATACAATAAAAGTTTGGGATGGATGTCATTAATCGCAAGTACTGTATTACTCAGTGGTTGTGATTCTGCACTCCTTGACCCAAAAGGACAGATTGGACTGGAGCAACGCTCTTTGATTCTGACGGCCTTCGGCCTGATGATGATTGTCGTTATTCCCGCCGTCTTGATGGCAGTAGGATTTGCCTGGAAGTATCGCGCGAGCAATAAAGATGCGAAGTATAGCCCGAACTGGTCACACTCCAACAAAGTGGAAGCTGTGGTCTGGACGGTACCTATTCTGATCATCCTGTTCCTGGCCGTTCTGACCTGGAAAACCACTCACGCACTGGAGCCAAGCAAACCGCTTGCCCACGACGAGAAACCAATCACCATCGAAGTCGTTTCGATGGACTGGAAATGGTTCTTTATCTATCCGGAACAGGGTATTGCTACCGTTAACGAAATCGCCTTCCCGGCGAACGTACCGGTACACTTCAAAGTGACCTCTAACTCGGTGATGAACTCGTTCTTCATTCCGCGCTTAGGTAGCCAGATTTACGCAATGGCCGGGATGCAGACTCAACTGCACCTCATTGCTGACGAAGCTGGTACTTATGACGGTATCTCCGCTAGCTACAGTGGCCCGGGCTTCTCAGGTATGAAGTTCAAAGCGATTGCTACTCCGGATCGTGCAACCTTCGATCAGTGGGTTGAAAAAGCCAAACAGTCGCCGAACTCCATGGACTCCATGGCCGCGTTCGATAAAGTGGCTGTGCCTAGCGAATACAACAAAGTGGAATACTTCTCTAACGTGAAGCCGGATCTGTTCAAAGATGTTGTGAACAAATTCATGTCTCACGAGAGCATGAACATGTCCAAACCTGAAGGCGAGCACGCTGCTCACGACGGGATGGAAGGCATGGACATGAGCCACGCGGAAACCGCTCACTAAGGGGCCGAGGAAGAAAACGATGTTCGGAAAACTTACACTGGATGCAGTGCCCTACCACGAACCCATTATCGTGGTTACGGTGGCTGCGATTATCATTGGGGGACTGGCGCTTCTGGCTGCCATCACTTACTTCGGTAAGTGGTCCTACCTGTGGAACGAGTGGCTGACTTCTGTCGACCACAAACGTCTCGGTATCATGTACGTTATCGTGGCAATCGTCATGCTGCTGCGTGGCTTTGCTGATGCCGTTATGATGCGTAGCCAGCAGGTGCTGGCCTCGGCCGGGGAAGCAGGCTTCCTGCCGCCTCATCACTACGATCAGATCTTTACCGCCCACGGCGTTATCATGATCTTCTTCGTGGCGATGCCGTTCGTTATCGGTCTGATGAACCTGGTGGTTCCGCTTCAGCTCGGCGCGCGCGACGTGGCCTTCCCGTTCCTCAACAACCTGAGCTTCTGGTTCACCGTTGTGGGCGTGATTCTGGTTAACCTGTCTCTGGGCGTCGGTGAGTTCGCGCAGACCGGTTGGCTGGCCTATCCGCCGCTGTCGGGAATTGAATACAGTCCTGGCGTAGGGGTCGATTACTGGATTTGGGCGCTGCAGCTCTCCGGTATCGGTACTACCCTGACCGGTATTAACTTCTTCGTGACCATTATCAAGATGCGCGCCCCGGGCATGACCATGTTCAAGATGCCGGTATTCTCCTGGGCATCTCTGTGCGCTAACATCCTGATTATCGCCTCTTTCCCAATTCTGACCGTCACCATCGCGCTGCTGACCCTGGATCGTTACCTGGGCACCCATTTCTTTACCAACGATATGGGTGGCAACATGATGATGTACATCAACCTGATTTGGGCCTGGGGTCACCCGGAAGTGTACATCCTGGTTCTGCCGGTGTTCGGGGTCTTCTCCGAAATCGCCGCGACCTTCTCGCGTAAGCGTCTGTTCGGTTACACCTCTCTGGTGTGGGCAACCGTCTGTATTACCGTTCTGTCGTTCATCGTTTGGCTGCACCACTTCTTCACCATGGGTGCTGGCGCGAACGTAAACGCCTTCTTCGGTATTACTACCATGATTATCGCGATCCCGACCGGGGTTAAGATCTTCAACTGGCTGTTCACCATGTATCAGGGTCGCATCGTCTTCAACTCAGCGATGATGTGGACTATCGGCTTTATCGTGACCTTCTCCGTCGGTGGGATGACTGGCGTGCTGCTGGCGGTACCGGGCGCGGACTTCGTTCTGCATAACAGCCTGTTCCTGATCGCGCACTTCCATAACGTTATCATCGGCGGCGTAGTATTCGGTTGCTTCGCAGGTCTGACCTACTGGTGGCCGAAAGCCTTTGGCTTCACCCTGAACGAAACCTGGGGCAAACGCGCTTTCTGGTTCTGGATCATCGGCTTCTTCGTGGCGTTTATGCCGCTGTACGTGCTGGGCTTCATGGGTATGACCCGTCGTCTGAGCCAGCAGATCGATCCGCAGTTCCACCCGATGCTGGTTGTTGCAGCTTGCGGTGCAGCGCTGATCGCCTGCGGTATCCTGTGCCAGCTGATTCAGTTCTACGTGTCTATTCGCGACCGCGATCAGAACCGTGACCTGACCGGTGACCCATGGGGTGGTCGTACGCTGGAGTGGGCAACCTCTTCTCCACCGCCGTTCTATAACTTCGCTATCGTTCCTCAGGTTCACGAGCGTGATGCCTTCTGGGAAATGAAAGAGAAAGGTGAAGCGTACAAACAGCCTGCTCACTATGAAGAAATTCATATGCCGAAAAACAGCGGCGCCGGCATCGTCATTGCCGCCTTCGCTACGGTATTTGGTTTCGCCATGATCTGGCATATCTGGTGGATGGCGATTGCCAGCTTCATCGGCATCGTAGCGACCTGGATTATTAAGAGCTTTGACGAGGACGTGGATTACTACGTACCGGTTGCAGAAGTCGAAAAACTGGAAAAACAGCATTTCGATGAGATTAACAAAGCAGGGCTGAAAAATGGCAACTGATACTCTTGCGCATACTGCCCACGCGCATGAACACGGGCACCATGATACAGGACCGATGAAGGTATTCGGTTTCTGGATCTACCTGATGAGCGACTGCATCATCTTCGCTACGCTGTTTGCTACCTATGCCGTTCTGGTGAACGGCACAGCCGGCGGACCGACGGGCAAAGATATTTTCGAACTGCCGTTCGTTCTGGTTGAAACCGCACTGCTGCTGTTCAGCTCCATCACCTACGGCATGGCGGCTATCGCCATGTACAAAAACAACAAGAGCCAGGTGGTTTCCTGGCTGGCGTTGACCTGGTTGTTTGGCGCTGGCTTTATCGGGATGGAAATCTATGAATTCCATCACCTGATCATGGAAGGCTTCGGTCCGGATCGTAGCGGTTTCCTGTCGGCGTTCTTCGCGCTGGTCGGCACCCACGGTCTGCACGTGACCTCTGGCCTTATCTGGATGGCGGTGCTGATGTTCCAGGTTTCACGTCGTGGCCTGACTAGCACTAACCGCACGCGTATCCTGTGCCTGAGCCTGTTCTGGCACTTCCTGGACGTCGTGTGGATCTGCGTGTTCTCGGTTGTCTATCTGATGGGGGCGATGTAATGAGTCATTCTACCGATCATAGCGGCGCTTCTCACGGCAGCGTGAAGAGCTACATGACAGGATTTATCCTGTCCATCATCCTGACGGTCATTCCGTTCGCCATGGTGATGAGTGGCTCCGCCTCGCATGCGGTTATCCTTGGCACCATTCTGGTGACCGCTGTGGTGCAGATCGTGGTACACCTCGTGTACTTCCTGCATATGAACAGCAAGTCCGATGAAGGCTGGAACCTGACCGCATTTATCTTCACCGTAATCATCATTGCGATCGTGGTTGTCGGCTCCATCTGGATTATGTGGAACCTGAACTACAACATGATGATGCACTAAGAGCGGCGAGTATGTTTAAGCAATACCTGCAAGTAACGAAACCAGGCATTATTTTTGGCAACCTGATCTCCGTGATCGGCGGTTTCCTGTTGGCCTCCAAAGGCCACATCGACTATCCGCTGTTCGTCTGGACGCTCCTTGGAGTATCCCTGGTGGTCGCCTCGGGTTGTGTATTCAACAACTACATCGACCGGGACATCGATCGTAAGATGGAACGGACGAAAAACCGGGTGCTGGTCAAAGGGCTGATCTCGCCAGAAGCTTCGCTGGTGTACGCCACCTTGCTGGGTATTGCTGGCTTCATGCTGCTGTGGTTCGGCGCAAATCCGCTGGCCTGCTGGCTGGGGGTGATGGGGTTCGTGGTTTATGTCGGCGTCTACAGCCTGTACATGAAACGCCACTCCGTCTATGGCACGCTGATTGGCTCACTCTCCGGCGCCGCGCCGCCGGTGATTGGCTACTGCGCGGTCACCGGTGATTTCGACAGCGGTGCGGCGATCCTGCTGGCTATCTTTAGCCTGTGGCAGATGCCTCACTCCTACGCCATCGCGATTTTCCGCTTTAAGGATTATCAGGCGGCGAACATTCCGGTGCTGCCGGTGGTGAAAGGCATTTCGGTCGCCAAAAACCATATTACGCTGTACATCGTTGCCTTTGCCGTGGCGACCCTGATGCTCTCGCTGGGCGGCTACGCCGGGTATAAATACCTGGTCGTGGCGGCAGCGGTCAGCGTCTGGTGGCTGGGCATGGCGCTGCGTGGCTATAAAGTGGCCGATGATAAAGTCTGGGCGCGTAAGCTGTTCGTCTTTTCCATCGTCGCCATCACCGCGCTGTCCGTGATGATGTCCGTTGACTTTATGGTGCCGGATTCACATAGCCTGCTGGCTTACGTGAGATAATCTCCCACTCCAGTGCGATATAAAGCCCCGTTTTTACGGGGCTTTTTCTTTTCTGCTTCCTCACCGCTTTCTTTCTCATTTCATACTCCCCTCCCCTCTTCCGGCCGTTTACGCTGCTCTCCTGCCAAAAAATGAGGAAAAAATGAGCTAATACACAGCGGACCTGACTCGCGCTGTGCACGACAGCAGTGCTACCTTTTGCACCGGGTTTACCCACCCATTTGGAAAATCATTACTACAAGGAATTGCAATGAAAGAGTTAACACTAAACGAAATGGAGTACATCTCCGGTGGCTTTAACCTGTTCGGCGCGGCCAGCGGCTTCGCCAGCTTTGTTGCCAACTCGGGCGTCGGCTTCACCTCTTTTGTTCTCACCTCCGGCAGCGCGTTTGCCTCCTTCGTCGGCGACAGCGCGATGGCGTTTGGTTCCTTCCTGACCGGGCAGTCAAACTGGGAAACCTTTGTGACCACTGGTAGCGAAAACTGGGGAAACTTTGTCCTCACCGCTGGCAAAAACTGGAACATCTTCGTAGATAACGCCGCCAGCAACTGGAACAGCTTCCTGAACAACGCGTCGGCGTAAGCAACATCTTTGAGGGCAGCGCATCTGCTGCCCTGTTTAGCTCACCAGCATCGCCTGCGCGCTGTAGAGCAGATCGAGATGGTCGTGACATAACGCTTCCAGCGATGTGCGCGATTGATGGCTGGTCAGACTCAGCGCGCCCCACCAGGTTCCTTCCCTGTCAGTTAACGGCACCGCCAGCACCAGCATGCCAATCTCAAACTCCTGTTCAATGGTGGCATAACCCTGGCGCCGCACCTGGGCGATTTTCTCCATCAGCAACGCGACGTCGGTCACCGTATAGGGCGTGCGTTGTTCCCGGGTAATACGCTGCAGAACCGCCTCGCACTCAGCTTCCGGCAGCGAAGCCAGCCATAACCGTCCCCCGGCGGTACAGAAGATGGGCACCCGCTCCCCAAGCCGAACCGACGTGGAGTTAAACGGCGTATGCCGGCTGCGGGCGATATAGACCAGCTCATCTTCATCCACCACCCCTACCGAGGCGTGCTCCTCGGTCCGGCTGGCGATGTATTCGACAATCGGCCGCACCATGCGGGGAAACTGCGCCGAATCGACGTAGGCCTGACCAAGCCGCAGCGTCTTCGGGGTAAGCCAGTAATAACGCCCATCGGTTTGCAGATAGCGCTCATGCAGCAGCGTCAGCAGAAAACGCCGCGCGGCGCTTTGCGTCAGGCCGCTCATTTTCGCCGCCTGGGCGACGGTGAGTTTTGGGCAGGTTTTGGAAAAAAGCTGGATTAACGCCAGCCCTTTTTGTAAACCGACGATCAGATCGCGTGGATGAATAGTGTTTTGCATATTCGCTCACATTTTTGCAACATCATTATCGATTTCCTGCGATTATCGCAGCGATCGTGCGATTAACAACCGACATGTCCGAATTCTGCGTTGTCGCTCCCAGCTTCCACTGAAATACTTTCACAACATTCATTTAACAAATGAGGTTTGAAATGGTCAGTGGAACTACCCAGGTTGTCGCCGTGATTGGTCATCCGATCGCCCAGGTCAAATCACCGGATAACTTCAACCGCTACTTTGCTGAACAGCACATGGACAGCGTCATGATCCCGGTGGATATCGCCCCGGACGCGGTAGTCGACTACCTCAACGCTCTGCGTGGCTGGCAGAACATGACCGGCGTGCTGGTGACGGTGCCGCATAAGCAGCGCGCCGCCGCGCTGGTCGACGAGCTCACCCCCCGCGCCCGCCGACTCAACGCCATCAATGTGATCCGCAAATTGGCGGATGGCCGTTTGCAGGGCGATATGCTGGACGGCGTCGGCTTTCAACTCGCCGCCGAGGCGCAGGGTTTTCAGCCGGCAGGTAAGCAGGCGCTGCTCTCCGGCTGCGGCGGCGTCGGCAGCGCCATCGCCTGGGGACTGTGCGAGGCGGGGATCCGTCAGCTGGCCCTGCACGATCAAAACCCGACCACCCGGCAACGCCTGCATGACCTTCTGGCTGAGGCCTTCCCGGCGGTACAACTGAGCGCGCTGCCGGACACCCTTCACGGCGTCGATCTATTGGTTAATGGCTCGCCGGCCGGCATGGCCGGATTTGATGAGCTGCCCCTGCCGCAGGCGCTGCTGGATACGCTCGACAGCGCCACCCACGTGGCTGATGTTGTCACCGCCCCGGTGATGACGCCGTTGCTCACTTTCGCCGCCGCCCGCGGCTGCCGGGTGCAGATCGGGCCGGAAATGGCGCTGGCGCAGATGACGCTGATGGGCCAGTTTATCGGCGCCATCCCGCCGGCGCAGGGAGCGGCAGCATGAAGAGCTGGGATGTGATCGTCATCGGCAGCGGCGCCGCTGGCTTTGCCGCCGCGGTCACCGCCAGCTGCAAAGGGCTGTCGGTACTGATGCTGGAGAAAGCCGGCCAGTTCGGCGGCACCTCGGCTATCTCCGGTGGCGCCGTGTGGCTGCACGATACCGATCAGGCGCGTGCGGCGGGTAAAAGCGGCTGCGCCGAGGCGATGAAAACCTACCTGCGGACCATTATCGGCGAGAGCCAGTACCGTGAAGATCTCGCCGAAGCGTTTGTTAGCGCCGGGCGTGAGGCGCTGGCCTTTCTCGAGCGCGAGGGGGCGGTGAAATATAGCCTGCGCCCGCTCTCCCCTGATTACTATCCGGATGAACCCGGCGCGGTCGACGTCGGTCGTGCGCTGGAGGTGGTGGAGTATGACGGTCGTGAACTGGGGGACGCGTTTCGCGACCTGCGTTCACCGCCGCCGGGGATGTTGCTGTTTGGCGGGATGATGGTCAACCGCGTCGATATTCAACATTTTCTCGACATGCGGCGCTCGCTACGCTCCCTGGCCCATTGTACCCGACTGCTGCTGCGCTACGCCCGCGACCGGGTGAAGTACCCTCGCGGCACCCGCCTGGCGATGGGCAATGCGCTGATAGCCCGCATGGCGACAACGGCGCTGCGTAAAGGCATGAACCTGCGGCTGAATGTCAATGTTCTGGCGCTGTGCGAAGCGCAAGGCGCGGTCCGCGGGGTGGAGATTGAGTATCAGGGGCAAAGAGAGACGCTGCACGCCCGGCGCGGGGTGGTGCTGGCCGCAGGCGGCTTCGCCGCGGGCGCGCTGGCGGCGCGCTATCGGCCACATACCCGCGAACACTTCACCATGTCGCCGCCGGCCAACGATGGCGCCGCGCTGCATCTCGCGGCGGCGCTTAACGCTCGCGAGGGAGCCGATCAGGCCTCCAACTTTTTCTGGGCGCCAGTATCGGTGCTGACCCGGGCCGACGGCAGCGAGGAGCGCTTCCCCCATCTGGTAACCGACCGGGCCAAACCGGGCGTGATTGCCGTCAATCAGCGGGCGGTACGCTTCGTCAACGAGTCTAACTCCTATCACCATTTCGCCAGCGCGATGCAGGATGCAGCGGAAAATGCCCCCTGCTTTTTACTCTGCGACGCCCAGGCGATGAAGCGTTATGGCCTCGGGCTGGCACGCCCGGCGCCGGTCAATAATGACGCCCTGGTCGCCGCTGGCTATCTGCACAAAGCCGATACCCTGGCCGCGCTGGCGCAACAGCTTGGTCTGGATGCCCAAACCCTGAGCGAGACGGTAGCCCGCTACAACCGCGACGCTGCGCAGGGCGTGGATCGGGAATTTGCTAAAGGCGGCAACAGCTATAACCGGGCGATGGGCGATCCGGGTCATCAGCCTGACGCCTGTAACGCCCCCCTGCTCAGCGCGCCGTTCTATGCCATCAAACTCTATACCGGCGATCTGGGAACGTCGCGGGGCCTGGTCACCACCGCCGATGCACAGGTCGTCAACGTGGAAGGAAAACCCATCGCGGGGCTGTACGCGGTGGGAAATGACATGGATTCGCTGATGGCCGGCACCTACCCGGGTCCCGGCATCACCCTCGGCCCGGGGCTGACGTTTGGCTACCTCGCCGCCTGCCATCTGGCACAACACTCCCCCCACTAATCAGGAAAACATCATGATCTACGAAAAACGCACGTACACCATCAATCCGTTGAAAATGGCCGACTGGCTGGCGCTGTACCAAAGCGATGCCCTGGCGGTGCAGACCGACCATCTCGGCAAACTGATCGGTTTCTTTTTTACCGAGATCGGCGTGGTCAATCAGGTGGTGCACATCTGGGCTTATGAAAGCCTGGACGATCGCCTGGTGCGCCGCGCGCGAATGGCGCAGGACGAACGCTGGCAGACCTTTTCGCGGAAAAATCGCGAACTGGCCGCCGTTGAACGCCTGGAGTCGGTGCTGATGCGCCCCACCGCTTTTTCACCATTGCAGTAAGGAGTCCATCATGAGCAGGCCTGTGAAGGTGGATATGCTGGTGGTCGGCTCCGGCGCGGCGGGACTCTCTGCCGCGGTCACCGCGGCCATGCACGGCGCCAGCGTCATGGTGGCGGAGAAAGCGTCAGTACTCGGCGGGACCAGCGCCTGGTCCGGCGGCTGGCTGTGGATCCCCCGCAACCCGCTGGCGCGGGCGGAGGGCATCGACGAAGCGGCTGACGCCCCGCTGACCTATCTGCAGCATGAGATGGGGGGCGAAGCCGCCGACGTTCGCCTGCAGACCTTCCTGCGCCACGGGCCGGAGATGGTGGATTTTTTTCATCACAGGACGGCAGTGCAGTTTCTCTCAGGCAGTGCCATGCCGGACTTTCACGCGTCGCCGGGTGCGGCGAGCGGTGGGCGGTCGGTCACCGCTCAGCCCTACGATGGCCGTCAGCTCGGCGACTGGCTCCACCGACTGCGTCCGCCGCTGGAGACCATCAGCCTTGCCGGGATGGGCATCGCCGGCGGCGCGGATATGGCGCATTTTTTCAATGCCACCCGCTCGCCGCGCTCCGCGCTGTATGCCGTCCGCCGCCTGCTGCGCCACGGCTGGCAGCGGCTGCGCGCCGGACGAGGGCAGCATCTGGTCAATGGCAATGCGCTGGTCGCCCGTCTGCTGCGATCCGCCCTCGACGCCGGAGTGCGCTTTCAGCTCAATGCCCCGGTGGTCCGGCTGCTGCAGGGTCCGCAGGGTGTGTCCGGCGCGGTGCTGCGCAGCGACAGCGGGGAAATTCACGTCGAAGCAGGGGCCGTGGTGCTGGCCTGCGGCGGTTTTCCCCACGATCGGCAGCGGCTGGCGCAGGTGGTGCCCCACGCGGCGGAGGGTTACGGCCATTTTTCCGCCGCACCGCCGGACAATCAGGGCGAGGGGATCAGGCTTGGCGAATCCGTCGGCGGCCAGTTCGACACCCGCCTGCGCCACCCGCTGGCCTGGGCGCCGGTGTCCCGCGTCACCCTGGCCAGCGGTCAGCAGCTGATGTTTCCCCACCTGGTGGAACGCGCCAAGCCCGGGGTGATCGCTGTCCTGCCCAACGGCAAACGCTTTGTTAACGAGGCCGACTCTTATCATGACTTTATCGCCGCCCTGCTGGCGGCCACACCCGCGGGCGACACGCCGCAGGCCTGGCTGCTGGCCGATCGTCGCGCGCTGCGTCGCTACGGCCTGGGCCATGCCAGACCGCTCCCCTTCACCCCCACCGCCTGGCTGCGTACCGGTTATCTGCAGCGGGGAAACACGCTGGGGGAGCTGGCGAAGCAGTGCGCCATCGACGCCAATGCGCTGGCGGAAACCGTTGAACGCTTTAACCACTTCGCCAGCACTGGCGAAGACGTCGATTTTCACCGCGGGGCATCAGCCTATAACCGCGCCCAGGGTGACCATCAGGTGACGCTCGGACCGCTGCGCGAAGGGCCGTTTTACGCGGTGCGCATTCTGCCCGGCTCGCTGGGCACCTTCAGCGGACTGCAAACCGACGAACACGCCCGGGTGCTGGATGGACAGCAGCAGCCGATACCGGGCCTGTTCGCCATCGGCAACGACATGTCGAGCGTGATGCGCGGCTATTACCCCAGCGGAGGGATAACCCTCGGACCCGCCATGACCTTCGGCTATCTGGTGGGTAAAAATCTGGCGGAAAACACAATAAAAACAAAGCAATAAACGACCAGGGACGGCAATACCCATAACTATCTTCACCTGCAACTGTACCGGAGCCCTTTATGAACATGCGTACCCTATCGCTCGCCGCGCTGACCCTGCTCGATGTCCCTCCCCCCGAACAGGTGCGGATAGCGGCCAGAACCGGTTTTACCCACGTTGGTCTGCGGCTGCTCCCCGCCACACCGGCCGACCCGGACTACGACATGCTGGGCGATACCCCCGCCGTCCGCGCGACGCTGTCTGCGCTGATGGAAACCGGCATCCGCGTCTCAGACGTGGAGATCGTCCGCCTGACCCCCGGGTTTACCCTCGACGATCGGCTGCAGCGGTTTATGGAGACTGCGGCGCGTCTTGGCGCCGGACAGGTGTTAGTCGCCGGCAATGACGACAACCTTCAGCGCAGCGCCGACAACCTGGCTATCCTCGCCGCGGCCGGTCGCCCCTATGGGCTGACCATGAACCTTGAGCCGATGCCCTGGACCCAACTGCGCACTATCGCCGATGCGCAGGCGATGATCGCCGCCAGCGGGCGGGAGGATATCGGCATCCTGGTGGACGCCCTTCATTTCTGGCGCGCGGGAGAATCGCTCGCCGCCCTCTCCAGCCTGCCCGCGCATCATCTCAACTATATGCAGCTCTGCGATGGCGCGGCGCAGAGGCCGGAGAGCGAACAGGAACTCATCCGCCAGGCCCGCTCGGCGCGCAACGTGCCAGGGGAAGGCGGTCTGGATCTGCACGGTCTAATGTCGGCCCTGCCGGCAACGCTGCCGGTCTCCCTCGAAGTGCCGCTCGACGGCGAGCAGGGCGCCTTGCCGCCGCTCCAGCGGGCGCAATTACTGTTCAATGCCGCGCAGCCCTACCTGCGCTCCTGCGCATAAGGAATACGCTATGACACAGACTCAACGCCTGGATGTCAGAGAGTTAATAAACCGTAACCCGCTGAGCCGCTTTCAAAAGCAGATCATTTTTCTCGGTTTTTGCGTTATCGCTCTCGATGGTTTTGATATCGCGATCATGGGGTTTATCGCCCCGACGCTAAAGCTGGAATGGGGGGTAAGCAACCACCAGCTAGGCCTGGTGATCAGCGCCGCGCTGATCGGCCTCGCGCTGGGCGCGATTTTCTCTGGCCCGCTCGCCGACTGGCTGGGGCGCAAGAAAATCATTATCAATAGCGTCTTTTTCTTCGGCTTCTGGACCATCGCCACCGCCTTCTCGCACAACATTGAACAGATGATGTTTTTCCGCTTTATGACCGGCCTGGGGTTGGGCGCCGCGATGCCGAACATCGGGACGCTGGTGTCGGAGTACGCTCCGGAACGCCAGCGTTCATTTATTATTACCGTCATCTTTTGCGGCTTCACCTTCGGCGCGGCGGCAGGAGGATTCTCAGCATCGTGGCTGATCCCGCAGTTTGGCTGGCACTCGCTGATGGCGCTCGGCGGCATTCTGCCGCTGCTGTTTGCCCCGCTGCTTATCTGGCTGCTGCCGGAGTCGGTTCGTTTTCTGGTGATCAAACAAGCGCCCGCCGCACGCATTCGCGCCATTCTTAACCGTCTCTATCCCGGACAAATCAGCGACAACGTGACGTTTACCCTGCCGGCGCAGCCGGCGGCCGGCAACGCGATGCGCATTGTGCTCTCCCGCCAGTACGGCTTCGGCTCACTGATGCTATGGCTGGTCTACTTTATGGGGCTGTTCCTGGTCTATATCCTCGGTAGCTGGCTGCCAACGCTGGTTAAAGCGGTGGGAATGACCGTTAGCCAGGCGGCCATCATGACAGCGATCTACCAGGCGGGCGGCACCCTCGGCTCGCTGTTTGCCGGCTGGCTGATGGACAGGATCAACCCTCATCGCGCGCTGGGGATGATCTACGCCGTTGGCGGCCTGTTCACCATGGCGATGGGCTACGCCGCGGGCAGCTTTGCCTTGCTCTGTATGCTGGCGTTTATCAGCGGCGCCTGTCTGAACGGTGCTAATACCGGTATGAACGCCCTCTCCGCCCGCTACTATCCTACGCAGGCGCGGGCGACGGGATCCAGCTGGATGCATGGCGTCGGGCGCATCGGCGCCATTCTCAGCGCCTTTGCCGGTGCCGAGATGATGGCGCTCAACCTGCCCTTTGAAAGCGTCTTTTTGATCCTCGGTATCCCGGCAGCCCTCACCGTCGCAGGTCTGGCGGCGAAAGGCATCTTTGCGGCCGGTAATCCTCCCGCCGCTTCACCTTCCCCCGCGTCTGTGCGCGGAGCGTCATAGCGGCATCGGCTCCCCGGTGCAATCTGCGGATTGCACCGGCTCAGCGGCTAAAAAGAAAATTTATTTCATATTTGGTCGGAACGAAAAACACCCGCAAGAATCTGCTCTGCTCCGGGAGGCGATAAGCCCTCGCTCATCTTTTCAACGCAGCCCAAAAGAAACTTTCGCTAATTCGATCCCCCTCGCATATATGGAAAATAAATTCCACAACACAATTGAAACAGAACAAACATTTCCTTAAGTTAAGGTCAGTCTATCCGGATGCGCGTTGCCGCAGGCGTCGGCATTGAGCGTCTCAGAGTGCGAATGATTTCAAAAAGGAGAGCACCATGTTAAACGGCCTGAAACCCTTATCCCGCTCCCTGCGTTGGGGCATGGTCGGCGGCGGGGGAACCAGTCAGATCGGCTACAGCCACCGCTGTGCGGCGCTGCGTGACAATGTTTATACCCTGCTGGCCGGCGCGCTTGACGTCGATGCCGAGCGCGGGCGCGCGTTCGGCGAGCAACTGGGCATCGCGCCGGAGCGCTGCTACGCCGACTACCAGACCCTGTTTCGTGAAGAGGCGCAGCGCCCTGACGGCATCGAGGTCGTCTCGGTCACCACCCCGAACAATACCCATTTCGCCATCACCAAAGCGGCGCTGGAAGCGGGCCTCCACGTCATCTGTGAAAAGCCCCTCTGCTTTAGCGCCGAAGAAGCACGCGAGCTGGTGGACCTGAGCAAAAAACAGAACAAAATCGTCGGCGTCACCTACGGCTATGCCGGCTATCAGATGATCCAGCAGGCGCGGCAGATGATTGCCGATGGACTGCTCGGCGAGATCCGCATCGTCAATATGCAGTTCGCCCACGGCTTTCATAACCAGGCCGTCGAGCTGCAGGCTGAATCCACCCGCTGGCGCGTGACGCCGAAGTTTGCTGGGCCCAGCTATGTGTTGGGCGATCTGGCCACCCATCCGCTGTTTGTCGCCGAAACCATGGCGCCGCAGCTCAATATCAAACGGCTGATGTGCTCCCGCCAGAGCTTTGTCCCCTCGCGCGCGCCGCTGGAAGATAACGCCTTTGTCCTGATGGAATATGACAACGGCGCGGTTGGCTCGATGTGGACCAGCGCGGTCAACAGCGGCGCCATGCACTCGCAAAAAGTGCGTATCGTCGGTGAAAAAGCGAGTATCGAATGGTGGGATGAGCATCCTAACCAGCTCAGCTATGAGGTGCAGGGCGAGCCGGCGCGGATTCTTGAGCGCGGGATGCCCTACCTGTCGCCGAACGCGCTGGCGGATGACCGCATCGGCGGCGGCCATCCGGAAGGGCTATTCGAAGCCTGGGCCAACCTCTATCGCCGCTATGCGCAGGCGATTGACGCCACGGACCGTGACGATCGCGCTTTCCTGCAAGACTTCTGGTATCCGGACGTTGAAGCCGGGCTGCACGGCGTCTATTGGGTCGAACAGTGCGTCAAATCGGCTGACGCTGGCAGCCAGTGGGTTGACTTTACTTTACCTTAATTTTTCCCCTCGCCAGTGGAGTCCCCCTCCACTGGTTTATTGATTTCTACCAACTTGTCTCATCGCGCAACAGCCCCGTAATATCTGTTAAACAAACATTTATTTACGCTTCTTACCCCCCGCCGCTACACTAGGCGCAGTTTTTATATTGAGGTGGTAATGAACGATAACAAAATGACGCCAGGGGAACTGCGCGCGACCTGGGGTTTGGGGACGGTATTCTCCCTGCGCATGCTTGGCATGTTTATGGTCCTGCCGGTTCTGACCACGTATGGCATGGCGTTGCAGGGCGCCAGTGAAGCGCTGATTGGCCTGGCGATCGGTATCTACGGCCTGGCGCAGGCGATTTTCCAAATCCCCTTCGGACTGTTATCTGACCGTATTGGCCGTAAGCCGCTGATCGTCGGCGGCCTGCTCATCTTTGTACTCGGCAGCGTCATCGCCGCGCTCACCGACTCTATCTGGGGCATCATTCTTGGCCGCGCCCTGCAGGGCTCCGGCGCTATCGCCGCCGCGGTCATGGCTTTGCTATCCGATCTCACTCGCGAACAGAACCGCACCAAAGCGATGGCCTTTATCGGCGTCAGCTTTGGCGTCACCTTCGCCATCGCCATGGTGCTGGGGCCGATTGTCACCCACCAGTTGGGTCTGCACGCGCTGTTCTGGATGATCGCCATTCTGGCGACCATCGGCATCCTGCTCACCCTGTGGGTGGTGCCCAACAGCCATAACCACGTGCTCAACCGCGAATCCGGGATGGTGAAGGGCTGCTTTAGCAAAGTACTGGTGGAACCACGCCTGCTGAAGCTCAACTTTGGCATCATGTGCCTGCACATCATGCTGATGTCGACCTTTGTCGCGCTGCCCGGCCAACTGGAGGCTGCTGGCTTTCCGGCCGCCGAGCACTGGAAGATTTACCTGGTCACCATGGTTATCTCGTTCATCTCGGTGGTGCCGTTTATCATCTATGCCGAAGTGAAGCGCAAAATGAAGCGCGTCTTCCTGCTCTGCGTCGCCATCCTGCTGATTGCGGAAATTGTCCTCTGGGGCGCTGGAGGCTACTTCTGGGAACTGGTGGCGGGCGTCCAGCTCTTCTTCCTGGCGTTTAACCTGCTGGAAGCGCTGCTGCCATCGTTAATTAGCAAGGAGTCGCCGGCGGGCTATAAAGGCACCGCAATGGGCGTCTACTCCACCAGCCAGTTCCTCGGCGTGGCGATTGGCGGCGCGCTTGGCGGCTGGGTCGATGGTTTCTTTGATTCGCAAACCGTGTTCTTGCTGGGCGCCCTGCTGGCAATGCTGTGGCTGCTGGTGGCCAGTACCATGAGCGAGCCGCCGTACGTCAGCAGCCTGCGGGTGGAGGTGCCGGATGGCGTGGTGGTCGACAGCGCGCTACAGACGCGTCTGCTGAACGCCAACGGGGTTCATCAGGCGCTGGTGGTACCTGAGGAGCGCTCGGTGTATATCAAAATCGACAGCAAGGTCACCAACCGCTTCGAGATCGAGCAGCTCATCAAAGGGGTATAAAAAAAGCGGGGAATTCCCCGCTTTTTGCTGTCTGCCGCCGCGTTAGTCGCGGAAGTTTTTGAACTGGAACGGCTGCCCCAGATCGCCGCCGCGCACCAGCGCCATCACCGACTGCAGATCGTCGCGGGACTTACCGGTCACGCGGATCTCTTCGCCCTGAATCTGCGCCTGCACTTTCAGCTTGCTGTCTTTGATCAGTTTGACGATCTTCTTCTGCACAGCGCTTTCAATGCCCTGCTTCAGCTTCGCTTCAACAAACCAGGTTTTACCGCTGTGCACGATATCTTCCGGCACGTCGAGGGAGGTACCTTCAATGCCGCGCTTAAGCAGCTTAGCGCGCAGGATATCCAGCAGCTGGTTCACCTGGAAGTCAGACTCACTCAGCACCTTAATGGTTTTGTTGGCGTCGTTTAATTCAAAAGTGGCTTCAACGCCACGAAAATCAAAACGCGACTCGACTTCGCGGCTCGCGTTGTCCACCGCGTTACGGGCTTCCTGAAGATCAACTTCAGAGACAATATCGAAAGATGGCATCTTTTCCTCTCCTTCCGTTTCTTTTGCGTTGCATAATACCTGCAACGCGGCATAACTCAACTTGTTATCCCGGAAGCTTAGCTGATTACGCAACGCTCGCGCTATTTCCCCGTGCTGCCCGACGACGCCGAATCCCCCTTTCCGTCCGACAATGCGAAAAGCGACGAGATAGACTTTAGCCATCAGCGCCTGGGGTAGCGGCAGATGAGGAGGAACAATGAAAGTAACCGTACTGGGATGCGGTGCACTGGGACAACTATGGCTGACCGCGTTGTGCAAACAGGGACATGAAGTCCAGGGCTGGCTACGCGTACCGCAGCCATTCTGTAGCGTCAATGTCATTGAAACCGACGGCTCGGTGTTCAACGAATCACTGACGGCCAACGACCCCGATTTTCTCGCCAGCAGCGAGCTGCTGATCGTCACCTTAAAGGCCTGGCAGGTGTCGAATGCGGTGAAGCACCTGGCCGGGATCCTGCCGGTCACTACGCCAATTGTGCTGGTGCATAACGGCATGGGCACCGTCGAGGAGCTGCGCGGCGTGAAACAGCCTTTACTGCTGGCCTCCACCACCCAGGCAGCGCGTCGCGACGGGAATGTGATCATCCACGTCGCCCAGGGCACCACCCATATCGGTCCGGCGAAAAGCTACGAGGAGGACTACAGCTATCTCGCGGAAGTCCTGCAAAGCGTACTGCCGGATGTCGCCTGGCACAACCATATCTACTCGGCCACCTGGCGCAAGCTGGCGGTAAACTGCGTCATTAATCCTCTGACCGCCCTCAAAGGATGTAAAAACGGCGATCTGCGCCACTATCCGCAGGAGGTTGCCGCCATTTGCCAGGAAGTGGCGGCGGTGATGGAGCGCGAAGGTATTCATACCTCGGCGGAAAACCTGCTATTTTATGTCGAACAGGTGATTGAAAGTACGGCAGAAAATATCTCATCCATGCTGCAGGACATCCGCGCCCAGCGGCACACGGAGATCGACTATATCACCGGTTTTCTGCTCAACCGCGCCCGCGCCCACGGCGTTGCCGTACCGGAAAACGCCCGCTTATTTGAATTGATCAAGCGTAAGGAGAATGAATATGAGCGCGTCGGCACTGATTTGCCTCGCCCCTGGTAGCGAAGAGACCGAAGCGGTCACCACTATCGATCTGCTGGTCCGCGGCGGAGTGAAGGTAACCACCGCCAGCGTCGCCAGCGACGGCGGCCTGACCATCGTCTGCTCGCGCGGCGTCAAACTGCTGGCGGATGCGCCGCTGGTCGAGGTGGCCGATGGTGATTTCGATATCATCGTCCTCCCTGGCGGCATCAAGGGCGCAGAGTGCTTCCGCGACAGCCCGCTATTGGTGGAAACCGTCCGACAGTTCCACCTCTCAGGCCGCATTGTGGCCGCCATCTGCGCCGCCCCGGCGACCGTGCTGGTGCCCCATCAGCTGTTCCCGATCGGTAACATGACCGGTTTTCCGGCGCTGAAGGAACATATCCCCGCCGATCAGTGGCAGGATAAACGGGTGGTCTGGGATCCACGGGTGAATCTGTTAACCAGCCAGGGACCGGGGACATCGATTGATTTCGCCCTGAAAATGATTGACCTGTTGGTGGGTCGCGAGAAAGCGTATGAGGTCGCCTCGCAGCTGGTAATGGCCGCCGGCATCTATAATTACTACGAAGCCTGATAGCCGGTCCGCGCCGCGGACTGGCTCCCCTTTTCCTGAGGAGTCGTAGCATGTCCCGTAGCGCAACCGATTCTCGCGATCTTGTCATCAGCCGCCTGCTCAGCGCGCCAGCCTCTGCCCTGTGGCGCGCGTGGGCCGACCCGGCATTACTCAAAACCTGGTGGTGCCCGAAGCCCTGGTCTACTGAGGTGCTGGCCTTTGATTTTCGCTCTGGCGGGGCTTTTCATACCGTGATGCACGGCCCTGACGGTGAACGCAGCGATAATCCCGGCTGTTTTCTTGCGGTCATCCCGCAACAAAAAATCGTCATGACCTCGATGCTGACGGCGGATTATCGTCCTGCCGTGTCCCCTTTTGCCATGACGGCCATCATCACCTTTGCCGACGAAAAAGACGGATGTCGCTATACGGCCACGGTGCTGCATGCAGATGATGAAACTCGCGAGCAGCATGAGCAGATGGGATTTTTTGAGGGCTGGAATATCGTCATCGATCAGCTGAATGACCTGGCGATGACCCTGCGCTAATGCGCTGGCCCGGGGATGACAAAAAGGCCTTCCATCGGGGAAGGCCTTTTTCAATATGGATGGCAACCCGTTACGGGCGATAAACTTTCACGTTGCTGAAGCCCTGCTCGCGCAGATAGAGCGCCTGCAGACGGCTCATCACCCCGCGCTCGCACCACAGCAGCCAGGTTTTGCTCTGATCGAGATCGCCAAATTTGGTGCTCAGCTTGTAGAACGGCAGCGAAACGACTTCAACGCCCTCGACCTTCAGCGGCTTGTCTTCCTGCTCGTCAATGGAGCGGATGTCGAGGATCGCGTCGTTAGCGCCAAAGCCGGTCACGGTTTCCACTTCAACCACGGCGGCTTCCGTCTGCTGGGCAATATCGCGAATGTCGATATTGCTCGCCTCTTCCACCACTTTATCGAGGATGCTGAAATCGAAGTGTTCTTCTTCCGCTTCAATCTTCGCCTTCACCGCCTTCACGGTCGGGCTCTTCGAGATCACGCCGCAATATTCCGGCATGGTGCGGGCGAAATCTTCCGTGCCGATCTCACGCGCCAGGTCGATGATGTGCTCTTTATCGTGCGAAATCAGCGGGCGCAGGATCAGAGTATCGGAGACGTTGTCGATCAGGCGCAGGTTAGTGAGGGTCTGACTGGAAACCTGGCCCAGCGCTTCGCCGGTGACCAGCGCCTGCACGCCGTAGCGTTCCGCGACTTTTGACGCGGCGCGGACCATCATGCGCTTGAGCACGACGCCCATCTGACCATCGTCCACTTTTTCAAGGATTTCGCCGACCACGGGCTCAAAGTTAATCGCCACAAAGCGAACGCGGTGCGAACTGCCGAAGCGGTTCCACAGGTAATGTGCGACCTGGCGAACGCCAATCTCATGGGCGGCGCCGCCAAGGTTAAAGAAGCAGTAGTGCACGCGGCAGCCGCGGCGCATCAGCATATAGCTGGAAACGCCGGAGTCAAAGCCGCCGGAGATCAGCGACAGCACATCTTCCTGGGTGCCGATCGGGAAGCCGCCGATGCCTTCATAGCGGCCTTTCACCAGCAGCAGGCGATCGTTTTCAATCTCGAGATTGACGGTGACGTCCGGGTCGGTCAGCTTCACGCGCGCCGTTTCAATATGCTGATTCAGACCGCCGCCGACGTAGCGTTCCACCTCAATTGAGGTGAATTCATGTTTGCCGCGACGCTTCACACGCACGCAGAAGGTTTTGCCTTCCAGCGCCTCGCGCCACAGCGGCAGCGTCTTTTCAAAAATATCGTGCAGCGAGGTGAACGGTACGTCTTCGACTTCCAGAATATGGTGGATGCCGGGGATACGGGTCAGCGCATCGCGAATAGCCGGGCGCTGATTTTCATCTTTCGCGCGAACTTCGATATGATCCCAATGACGGACGACGGCCAGCGTCTCGTCATAATTTTTGAGAACGTTACGAATGTTCCCGGTTAAGATTTTAATGAAGCGCAACCGCACAGATTGGCTTTTGATGGTGATTTCCGGGAACAATTTAATGATAAACTTCATGGCGACAATAGTTCGTTGGCAAGCCCGACGGGGCTATAAGCAAAAGTTGTAAAGCAGCGCACACCGGTGCCTGCATCCTGGGCGCGGAGTATATCACCATTGCGCGTTATTTGCTTACACGCGTGACTTCGTTACCATACCCGGTATTGCCGTCGCGACATAACAAGAGTCTACATTCACTATGCCAAAGAAAAATGAGGCCCCGGCCAGCTTTGAAACTGCTCTGGGCGAACTGGAGCAGATCGTTAACCGTCTGGAAAGCGGCGATTTGCCGTTAGAGGAAGCGCTAAGCGAATTTGAGCGCGGCGTACAGCTGGCGCGCCAGGGGCAAAGTCAGCTGCAGAAGGCCGAACAGCGCGTGCAGATCCTGCTGGCGGATAGTGAAGATTCCCCGACCACGCCTTTTACGCCGGACGCTGAATAAAATGGATTTCCCGCAACAATTGCAGGCCTGTGTGGAACAGGCTAATGGGGCATTGCGCCGTTTTATCGCGCCGCAGCCCTTTCAGAACACTCCGCTGGTGGAAGCGATGCATTATGGCGCACTCTTAGGCGGTAAACGCCTGCGCCCCTTCCTTGTCTATGCCACCGGCGCGATGTTCGGCGTCAGCCGCACCACGCTCGATGCCCCCGCCGCGGCGGTCGAATGTATTCATGCTTATTCCCTGATGCATGATGATTTGCCGGCGATGGATGATGACGATCTGCGTCGCGGACTGCCGACCTGTCATATTAAATTTGGCGAAGCCAACGCAATTCTTGCGGGAGATGCCCTGCAAACGCTGGCGTTCTCTATACTGAGTGATGCGCCGATGGCCGACGTCTCTGATCGGGACCGGCTGGCGATGGTCTCCGAACTGGCGCAGGCCAGCGGCGTGGCGGGTATGTGCGGCGGCCAGGCGCTGGATCTGGAGGCGGAAGGACAGCAGGTGGATCTGCAGGCGCTGGAGCGTATCCATCGCCACAAAACGGGGGCGTTGATCCGCGCCGCCGTCCGGATGGGGGCGCTGAGCGCCGGCGAACGCGGCCGCGCTGCCCTGCCCGCGCTGGATCGCTATGCGGAAAATATCGGTCTTGCCTTCCAGGTCCAGGATGACATTCTCGACGTGGTAGGGGATACTGCGACCCTTGGCAAACGTCAGGGTGCCGACCAGCAATTGGGTAAAAGCACCTATCCCGCCCTCCTGGGTCTTGAGCAAGCCCGGAAGAAAGCGCACGACCTGATCGCTGATGCCCGCCGGTCGTTAGATGAGCTGGCCGCACAATCTCTGGATACTTCGGCACTGGAAGCGCTCGCGAATTACATTATTCAGCGCGATAAATAAACAATAAATGAGTCTCTGATGAGTTTTGATATTGCCAAATACCCGACCCTGGCGCTGGTAGATTCCACCCAGGAGTTGCGCCTGTTGCCAAAAGAGAGCCTGCCGAAGCTGTGTGATGAGCTGCGGCGCTATCTGCTGGACAGCGTCAGCCGCTCCAGCGGTCACTTTGCCTCTGGCCTCGGCACGGTGGAACTGACCGTGGCGCTGCACTACGTGTATAACACGCCGTTCGATCGCCTGATCTGGGACGTCGGCCATCAGGCCTACCCGCATAAAATTCTGACCGGCCGCCGGGACAAAATCGGCACCATTCGCCAGAAAGGCGGCCTGCACCCCTTCCCGTGGCGCGGTGAAAGCGAGTATGACGTGCTGAGCGTCGGCCACTCCTCGACCTCCATTTCAGCCGGTATCGGGGTGGCTATCGCCGCCGCGAAAGAGGATAAGCAGCGGCGCGCAGTGTGCGTGATTGGCGACGGGGCGATCACCGCCGGCATGGCGTTTGAAGCGATGAACCACGCCGGGGATATCAAACCCGACCTGCTGGTGGTGCTGAATGACAATGAAATGTCGATTTCCGAGAACGTTGGCGCGCTGAACAATCATCTGGCGCAGCTGCTCTCCGGCAAGCTCTACTCCACCCTGCGCGAAGGGGGTAAAAAGGTCTTCTCCGGGGTGCCGCCGATTAAAGAGCTGCTTAAACGAACCGAAGAACATATCAAAGGGATGGTGGTGCCGGGCACGCTGTTTGAAGAGCTGGGCTTTAACTACATCGGGCCGGTCGATGGCCACGATGTGCTCGGTCTGGTCAGCACGCTGAAGAACATGCGCGACCTGAAAGGCCCGCAGTTCCTGCATATTATGACCAAAAAGGGCCGCGGCTATGAGCCTGCCGAGAAAGACCCGATCACCTTCCATGCGGTGCCAAAATTCGACCATACCAGCGGCGTACTGCCCAAAAGCAGCGGCGGTCTCCCTTCCTACTCGAAAATCTTCGGCGACTGGCTGTGCGAAACGGCGGCCAAAGACAGCAAGCTGATGGCGATCACGCCGGCGATGCGCGAAGGTTCAGGGATGGTGGAGTTTTCGAAGAAATTCCCCGATCAGTACTTTGACGTCGCCATTGCCGAGCAGCATGCGGTCACCTTCGCCGCCGGGCTGGCGATTGGCGACTACAAGCCGGTGGTGGCGATCTACTCCACCTTCCTGCAGCGAGCCTACGATCAGGTGATCCACGATGTGGCTATCCAGAAGCTGCCGGTGCTGTTTGCTATCGACCGCGCCGGGATTGTCGGCGCAGACGGTCAGACGCATCAGGGAGCGTTCGATCTCTCCTTCCTGCGCTGTATTCCGGATATGGTGGTGATGACCCCGAGCGATGAAAATGAATGTCGCCAGATGCTGCATACCGGCTACCATTACAGCGACGGCCCCTGCGCCGTGCGCTATCCGCGCGGTAGCGGCACCGGCGCGACGCTCGAGCCGCTGGCATCGCTGCCGATCGGCAAAGGGGTGGTGAAACGTCAGGGCGAGAAAATAGCGATCCTCAACTTTGGCACCCTGCTGCCGGAAGCCGCGGCGGTAGCGGATAAACTCAACGCGACCCTCGTGGATATGCGCTTTGTGAAGCCGCTGGATACGGCGCTGATCCTGCAGCTGGCCGGCGAACACGACGCGCTGGTGACGCTGGAAGAGAACGCCATCATGGGCGGCGCCGGCAGCGGCGTGAACGAAGTGCTGATGGCCCATCGCCGGGCGGTACCGGTGCTCAATATTGGCCTGCCGGATTATTTTATTCCTCAGGGCACTCAGGAAGAGATCCGCGCCGACCTCGGCCTTGATGCCGCCGGTATTGAAGCCAAAATCCGCGACTGGCTGGCATAATTGCCCCTTCCGCTCCTGCTATGCTTAAGGGATACCCTTGATGAATAGCAGGAGCGCACTATGCACTATATCCCCCTCGGTGATACTGCCTTACGGGTTTCCCGACTCTGCCTCGGCTGCATGACCTTCGGCGAGCCGGACCGCGGCAGACACGCCTGGACGCTTCCGGAAGAGAGCAGCCGCCCGCTTATCCAGCACGCTATTGAAGGCGGCATCAACTTCTTCGATACCGCAAACAGCTACTCCGACGGCAGCAGTGAAGAGATCGTTGGCCGCGCCCTGCGCGACTTTGCCCGCCGTGATGAGGTGGTTGTCGCCACCAAAGTGTATCACCAGGTCGGCGATCTGGCGGAAGGGCTTTCCCGGGCGCAGATCCTGCGCTCCATCGACGACAGCCTGCGCCGTCTTGGGATGGACTATGTCGACCTGCTGCAGATCCACCGCTGGGACTATACCACCCCGATTGAAGAGACCCTCGAAGCGCTGGACGAGGTGGTGAAAGCCGGCAAAGCGCGCTATATCGGCGCCTCGTCCATGCATGCCCGACAGTTTGCCCAGGCGCTGGCGCTCCAGCAGCAGAACGGCTGGGCGCGCTTTGTCACCATGCAGGATCACTACAATCTGATTTACCGGGAAGAAGAGAATGAGATGCTGCCACTGTGTCAGCACAACGGCGTGGCGGTGATCCCGTGGAGCCCGCTGGCGCGCGGCAGACTGACCCGCCCCTGGGGAGAGACCACCGCCCGGCTGGTTTCGGATGAGTTCGGCAAAACGCTTTACAGCACCAGCGAAGAAAACGACGCGCAGATCGCCGGGAATCTCGCGGACGTGGCGGAAGAACTCGACGCCAGCCGCGCCCAGGTCGCCCTCGCCTGGCTGTTAAGTAAACCTGGCGTTGCCGCGCCGATTATCGGTCCATCGCGTCAGGAACAGCTCGACGACCTGCTGCAGGCGGTGGATTTGACGCTTTCTCCGGAACAGATCGACAAGCTGGAGGCGCCGTATCAGCCGCATCCGGTGGTGGGATTTAAGTAACAGGTGTGGTTTCCCCGGCAGCATGATGCTACCGGGGAGAGACGATTAAAGCAGACCGATGGGCCAGTGATGGCCAATGACATACAGCACGCCGGCCGAGATCACGCCGGCGACGATATCGTCGACCATAATCCCCATTCCGCCGTGGATATTGCGGTCAAACCAGCGAATCGGCCACGGCTTCCACATATCGAAGATACGGAAAATCACGAAGCCAGCGGCCACCCACTGCCAGTCCAGGGTCGGCAACGCCATCAGGGTGATCCACATCCCGACAAACTCATCCCAGACTATACTGCCGTGGTCATGGGTGCCCATATCTTTGGCCGTGCGATGGCACAGATAGACGCCAATACAGATGCTCATCATCACCACCAGCGAGTAGAGCTGCCAGGGGAGAAAGGTCATCAGATACCAGAACGGGATCGCCGCCAGCGACCCCATCGTCCCCGGTACCACCGGGCTTAAGCCGCTGCCAAAGCCAGTCGCCAGCAGATGCCACGGGTTACGCATGCTCAGGCGGCGTAACGCCTCGTCTCGACTACGCAAAGTGATCGTATCCCTTTAAATCAAGCGCGACCGGCTTACCATCGCGGATAAATTGCAGCCCTTCGCTCTCCGGCGCAATCTGTCCGATACAGGTAAAACGCGCGCCAAGATGGCCAAGGGCCACGTCCAGCGCCCCGCGGTTCAGCTCCGGTACGGTAAAGCACAGTTCGTAATCTTCCCCGCCGGCGAGCGCCCAGCGCAGCGCCTGCTCGGGCTCCACCTGGCGCAGTATCGCGTCGGAATACGGCATGGCATCGAGATCGATGCGCGCGCCGCAGCCGCTGGCTTTAAGAATATGGCCCAGATCGGAGATCAGGCCGTCGGAAAGATCGATAGCCGATGTCGCCAGGTCACGCAGCGCCTGACCCTGCAGCACGCGCGGCATCGGGCGCAGATGACGAGCCAGCAGGTAGTCGGCGTCAGACGGTTCATCCACCGTCAGCCGGTTCTGCAGCACCGCCAGGCCGGCGGCGCTGTCTCCCGGGGTGCCGGTGACATAGATCCAGTCTCCTGGCTTCGCGCCAGCGCGTTTCATGGCGCGCCCTGGCGGCACAAAGCCGTGAATACCCAGCGTCATGGCGAGCGGGCCACGGGTGGTATCACCGCCAATCAGCTGCATATCGTAATAGTCCAGTTGGACAAACAGGCTGTCGCTAAAGGCTTCCAGCCAGGTTTCATCCACCTCTGGCAAAGTCAGCGCCAGCGTGAGCCACGCCGGTTCCGCGCCCATCGCCGCGAGGTCGCTCAGGTTCACCGCCAGCGCTTTATAAGCGAGGTCGGCAGGGTCGATATCGGGTAAGAAGTGATTGCCCGCCACCAGGGTGTCGGTGCTGATTGCCAGCGTTTTTTTCTCGGGGATATTCAGGAGCGCGCAGTCATCGCCGATGCCGGTTTCAACATCAAGGCGGGCGCTTTTAACGCGATCAAAATAACGGGCAATCAGGGAAAATTCGCCGCATGCCATACGTTATGCCTCAGCAAAGAAAAAAATAAGGCCGGGTTCGCGGGATCAGATCCTGCAAAGCCCGGCCTGGCGTTTACTTTTTGCGGGGACGAATTACCGGAGCCGCTTTGTCCAGCACGCCGTTGACGAACTTATGGCTATCTTCAGCGCCGAAGGTTTTCGCCAGTTCGATAGCTTCATTGATGGCCACTTTATACGGTACGTCGTCACGTTTGGACAGCTCAAACAGCGCGATACGCAGCACCGCTTTTTCCACCTGGCCCAGCTCTTCCAGCTGACGGGACAGGTAGGGCTTCATCAGGCCGTCGAGGTACGCGCTGTTAGTCGCCACTCCGGACAGCAGTTCACGGAAATACAGAACATCTACATCTTTTACGTCCTGTTCCGCCAGGAACTGGTATTCGACATCAGCGATGTCGTTGTGGGACAACTGCCAGGAGTAGAGCGCCTGGACGGCACACTCACGGGCGCGGCGACGAGCAGCAGGTTTCACGGAATTCCCCTTACAAAAATCAGGCCTTGATGGCTTTCAATACGTTAATCATTTCCAGCGCGGTCAGCGCAGCTTCTGCGCCTTTGTTACCGGCTTTGGTGCCAGCGCGCTCGATGGCTTGTTCAATACTTTCAGTGGTCAGAACACCAAAGGCTACCGGGATTTCGCTGTCCTGAGCGACATGCGCCAGGCCATTGCTGGCACCGCCAGCCACATATTCAAAGTGGGCAGTACCGCCGCGGATCACCGTACCCAGCGCGATCACCGCGTCATATTTACCGGTTTTCGCCAGTGCGCCAGCCGCCAGCGGCAGCTCATACGCGCCTGGAACCCAAACAACGGTGATGTTTTCATCTTTTACCTGACCAATGCGTTTCAGGGCGTCAATCGCACCTTCCAGCAGGCTGTCATTGATAAAGTTGTTGAAACGCGCAATGGTGATGGCGACGCGAGCGTCCGGGGTAGCAACGTTAGCTTCAATAATGTTCATACTCTTCCTTCGGGTTCATGTGCCCCGCAAGGGGGGCGGATTTTATCATATTATTCTGAGCGCTGCTTCCTAATAATCAGGAAAGCCTCACGCAGTGGTTAAATGCAGGCAGACATCCGGGCCAACCTGACGTATCTCATTGAATTTGAAATGGGGTGCCTGGCTCAGTTCTTCAAGCCCCGGCAGCGCGCATAATCCACGCGCCGCATTGCCTAACAGTTTAGGCGCAATATAGACGATAAGCTCGTCGACAAGGCCAGCCTGCAGCAGCGCCCCGGCAAGCGTCGCTCCCGCCTCCACCCAGACGCTGTTCACCTGCTGTTTGCCAAGCAGCATCATCAGCAACACCAGATCGAGATGGCCGTTATGTTCCGGCACCAGCAGCGTACGAACGCTTTCCGGCCACTGGCGCTCATCCGCACGCAGGCGGGCAAACAGCGTTTCTCCTGCCTGCTGCACAATACGGTGCTCAGGCGTGACGCGGTTCTGACTGTCGATGACGACGCGCAGCGGTTGGCGCAAATTCTCTTCGGGATACAGCGCCTGAGTATCCGCGCTCAGCTCCTGCCAGCGCACGGTCAGCGCAGGATCGTCCGCCAGCACGGTGGCGCTGCTGGTGAGGATGGCATGACTTTGGGCGCGCAGACGCTGCACGTCGCGTCGCGCCTGCGGGGAGGTGATCCACTGGCTTTCACCGCTGGCCATCGCCGTGCGGCCGTCCAGCGAGGCGCCCAGCTTCAGCTGCACCCAGGGAAAACCGGTGCGCATCCGCTTCAGGAAGCCCTTATTCAGCGCTTCCGCTTCGTTCATCATCAGCCCGTGGCTGACGTCAATACCGGCCTGCTGCAGACGATACAGACCGCGCCCCGCCACCTGCGGGTTTGGGTCTTGCATCGCAGCGACCACGCGGCTAACGCCGGCGGCGATCAACGCATCGCAGCACGGCGGCGTACGGCCATGGTGGCTGCAGGGCTCAAGGGTGACGTAGGCGGTGGCGCCCTGCGCCTTTTCGCCGGCCATGCGGAGCGCGTGCACTTCGGCGTGCGGCTCGCCGGCGCGATAGTGAAAGCCCTCGCCGACGATCTCGCCGTCTTTCACAATGACGCAGCCGACATTAGGGTTAGGATGGGTGGTAAAGCGTCCGCGCGCGGCAAGCTTCAGCGCTCGCGCCATGTACATTTCGTCCTGCATGGCTTAGTCCTGTAAGCGGGCGATCTCTTCGCCGAATTCTTTGATGTCTTCAAAGCTGCGATAGACCGACGCAAAGCGAATATAGGCGACTTTATCCAGCTTTTTCAGCTGTTCCATCACCAGATTGCCAATCATTTTGCTGGCCACTTCGCGCTCGCCGGTGCCGCGCAGATGGGTTTTGATATGGTTGACCGCCATTTCCACGTCATCGGCGCTAACCGGACGTTTCTCCAGCGCTTTCAGCATCCCGCTGCGCAGCTTGTCTTCGTTGAAGGGTTCACGCACATCGTTACTCTTCACCACCCGGGGCATCACCAGCTCCGCCACTTCGAAGGTGGTAAAGCGTTCATTACAGACCAGGCACTGCCGACGGCGACGCACGGAAGAGCCTTCCCCCACCAGACGAGAGTCGATCACTTTGGTATCCACGGCGAAACAGAAAGGGCAATGCATAGCGCGTCCTGACAGGTAGTTAAACTGAAGGGTAGTTTACCGCGAAGTGACCTGACTACAAAGAAAGAGCTTTTGAGACAAAGGATCTATGAGAGAGGCAGGCGGTTTGGCTACCATTAAGCATCCTCTGCAAACGGAATCCTGACCATGACAAGACGTTACCTGAAACTCGCCATCGCGGGCAGCCTGTTTACCCTGACCGCCTGCGCCCAGCAAAGCGAAATCCGCCAGATGCACCAGAGCGTGAGTACCCTGAGCCAGGAGATGACCCAGCTCAATCAGCAAACGATCAAAATCACCCAACAAAACGCGCTGAACGCCAAATCCACCCGCGGCGTCTATCTGCTGCCGGAGGCCAAAACCCCGGCGCGGCTGGAGAGCCAGATCGGCACCCTGCGCATGTCGGTGGGCAGCATTACGCCGGACGGCGACGGGTCACGCCTGACTTTACGCATTCAGGGTGAATCCAACGATCCGCTGCCGGCCTTTACCGCCACCGTCGCCTCCGGGCAGATCACCGGCACCACCCACAGCTATCAGGAAGTCAATGTTCAGGATCAGCTGATTAGCGCCCCGGCCAGCATCCTCGCCCCCAGCGATGTGGATATCCCGTTGCGTCTGAACGTGACGCCCGACAAAGTCGGGTTTATTCGCGTCCACGATATCCAGCCCGCCGCCGCACAGTAAATCTTCACGCCGGGCCCTGCCCCGCCCGGCTACCTCCAGCTCCGTCTTTCTTATCCACTTACAACTTTTCACAAGAGTTCATTAGAAATCGTTCTGTATGGCGATTTTCAGTAGCATTTTGTCAAGAAATGCATAGAATCGTGAACGCAATCGATTACGCATGTTCTGGTTATGTGAAACAACACGTATTTTTGTGAGCAATGATTCCTATAATAGACCCCACAGAAAGACGAAATATTTAGAAACGCTTCGGCACTTCTTTTAACGCCTTCAGGCTCAATTTAAACAGTGGCATTACTATGAAAAAAACATTACTGGCAGCGGGTGCGGTTGTGGCGCTCTCCACTTCTTTTACTGCGGGCGCGGCAGAAAACGATAAACCGCAGTACCTGTCTGACTGGTGGCACCAGAGTGTTAACGTGGTGGGCAGCTACCACACCCGTTTTGGACCGCAGATCCGTAACGATACCTACCTGGAATATGAAGCGTTCGCCAAAAAAGACTGGTTTGATTTCTACGGCTATATCGATGCCCCGGTATTCTTCGGCGGCAACAGCACGGCAAAAGGTATCTGGAACAACGGCTCGCCGCTGTTTATGGAGATCGAACCGCGTTTCTCTATCGATAAGCTGACCAATACCGATCTGAGCTTCGGGCCGTTCAAAGAGTGGTACTTCGCGAACAACTATATCTACGATATGGGCCGTAACGACTCTCAGGAGCAGAGCACCTGGTATATGGGTCTGGGTACCGATATCGATACCGGCCTGCCGATGAGCCTGTCGCTGAACGTCTACGCCAAATACCAGTGGCAGAACTACGGCGCGTCCAACGAAAACGAGTGGGACGGCTACCGCTTCAAAGTGAAATACTTCGTGCCGCTGACCGACCTGTGGGGCGGCTCGCTGAGCTACATCGGTTTCACCAACTTCGACTGGGGTTCTGATCTCGGCGATGACAACTTCTACGATCTGAACGGGAAGCACGCGCGCACCAGCAACTCCATCGCCTCCAGCCACATCCTGGCGTTGAACTACGCGCACTGGCACTACTCGGTGGTGGCCCGTTACTTCCATAACGGCGGTCAGTGGGCTGACGATGCCAAGCTGAACTTCGGCGATGGCGATTTCAGCGTCCGCTCGACCGGCTGGGGTGGTTACTTCGTGGTCGGTTACAACTTCTAATTGCGGATACAGCAAGACAGCGCCCGGGCCAGCCGGGCGTTTTTATTTCTCCCACACGTCGCACCGCACTTTGCGCAGAAAATCGCTTAACGAGCGATCGGCACACTCGCTGAATCGACGCTCAGTCGCCCTGACCGCCAGACAACGGTCGAGGCGAAAGTTACGATAATCATTACGCAGCTCGCACCAGGCCACCAGCAGCCAGCGCTCCCCCCAGAAAAACAGCCCCAGCGGCAGCACGTCGCGCTCGGTTACCCGGCCAGACTCATCCTGATAGCGCAACTGCAGCACCTGCTGGCCGGAGACCGCCTGATGAATGACGTCAAAATAGGTTTTGGCATAGCGATGGGCGCCGAGATCGGGGGCAAACAGGCGGGTCTGCTCCGCCTGGCGCCGGCGCGCCTCCGGCAGGATCGCCAGCATCTTCTCCTGGGCGGATTCCAGCGATTGCGACAGCGCCTCACCGCCCCAGGTTTTCAGCAACCGAATCGCGGCGATCAGCGCTTCGGATTCTTTGGTGGTCAGCATCAGCGGCGGCAGATCGTAGCCCGCCAGCAGGCGATAACCACTCCCCGCCTCGCCCTCCACCGGCACGCCGGAGAGGGAGAGATCGCGGATATCGCGATACACGGTGCGCTCCGACACGCCCAACCGCTCCGCCAGCAGCGCGGCGGTAGTGAGCCGCCTGCCGCGCAGGATCTGCACAATCTGAAATAAACGGTCGGCGCGTCGGGTCATGTCTCACTTCACAAAACGTTTAGGTTAAGCCGGCTGGTGCAGGCCGACGCGGTTGCCCTCGCTGTCAGTAAACAGCGCGATGGTGCCAATATCATTCGGCAGCGTCAGCGGCCCGAAAACACACGCCCCACCCGCCGAGGCAACGCGGTCCAGGGTGGCGGCAAGATGGTCTGTATGCAGGTAAATAATAGCGCCCTGCGCTGAAGGGGCGATACCCTCAAATTTGGCCAACGCGCCGCCAGGGGCCGGATCCTGATGCGGGAACACCGCCAGCTCGGCGCAGTCCATGGTTTCGCGACGCAGCGTCACCTGCATCACCGGCTCATAAAACGCGACGGCGCGATCCATATCGGCGACCGGAATTTCAAACCAGTTAATCACGTTATTCATACTTCCTCCTGCTCGTTAGTGAGTTCAGAAGGAGTGTATGGGAGGGCTCCTGACAGCATACTGTCAGCAGGTTTTATCGCGGACAAAAAAATCCCGGCCGCCTGGGCCGGGATGGCTTTATCTCAACTGAACCGGATTACGGCAGAATAGACGGCTGGTCCGCCCCTTCTTTTTCGACCTTCTGCTGCAGCAGATGCTCGCGCTTCATACCCAGTTTCAACGCCAGCGCAGAGGCGACGTAGATAGAGGAAGCCGTACCGATGGAGACACCGATCAGCATGGTCAGCGAGAAGCCTTCCAGAATCGGGCCGCCGAACAGGAACAGCATCAGGATCACCATCAGGGTGGTCCCGGAGGTGATCAAGGTACGGTGCAGCGTCTGGGTCAACGACACGTTGAAGATCTCGTACGGCGTACCGCGGCGGATCTTACGGAAGTTTTCACGGATACGGTCCGATACCACAATACTGTCGTTCAGCGAGTAGCCGATAACCGACATCAACGAGGCCACAATGGTCAGGTCGATCTCGATATGGAACAGCGACAGTACGCCCATGGTGATCACCACATCGTGCGCCAGGGCGATAACCACCCCGGCAGCCAGACGCCATTCGAAGCGGAAGCCGACGTAGATCAGGATACAGACCAGCGCGGCAATCAGCGCCAGGGCGCCAGTTTGCGCGAGGTCCGCGCCGACGCTCGGGCCGACAAACTCAATTCGCTTCACCGCCGCATTCTGGCTGGTCGATTCGTTAATCACCGTCACGACCTTGCTGCCCAGTTCCTGGCTGACGTTGGCGTCATGCACCGGCGGCATACGTACCATGATGTCGCGGCTGCTGCCAAAGTTCTGCACCTGCGGCTCTTCAAAGCCCGCTTTCTGCAGGGAGTCGCGCATCTGGTCCAGATCGACCGGCTTCTCAAGGGTAATCTCGATCACCGTACCGCCGGTGAAATCGAGCCCCCAGTTAAAGCCGCGGACGCCGATGATGGCGATCGACACAATCAGCAGAAAACCTGAAATGCCGAAGGCCCAGTAGTCCCAGCGCATAAAGTCCCAGACTTTACGGCCGTGGTTCAATTGTTCAACAGTATATTCCTGTGCCACAACGCACTCCTCAGATAGACAGCTTTTTAACGCGCTTGCCGCCGTACAGCAGGTTCACGATGGCACGGGTGCCGACGATAGCGGTAAACATTGAGGTCGCGATACCGATACCGGTGGTAATCGCAAACCCTTTAATGGCACCGGTACCGACCGCGTACAGGATGATCACTTTGATAAGCGTCGTCACGTTGGCGTCGAAGATCGAGCTGAACGCGCCGCGATAACCTTCGTCAATCGCCTGCTGAACGGTACGCCCGTTGCTCAGCTCTTCTTTGATACGTTCGTTGATCAGAACGTTAGCATCGACCGCCACCGCAAGGGTTAACACGATACCCGCGATGCCCGGCATGGTCAGCGTCGCCCCCGGGATCAGGGACATAATGCCGACAATCAGCACCAGGTTGGCAATCAGCGCCGAGGTCGCAATCAGACCGAACTTCTTATAGAAGAGGATCATGAACAGGATAGAGACCACCAGGCCGGCCAGACAGGCTTCCAGACCCTGCTTGATGTTCTGCATACCAAGGGTTGGGCCGATAGTCCGCTCTTCGACGATCTGAATCGGGGCAATCAGCGCACCGGCACGCAGCAGCAGCGACAGCTGGCGTGCTTCGTTCGGGTTGCTGATACCGGTGATACGGAAGCTGTTACCCAGACGCGACTGGATGTTGGCGATGTTAATCACCTCTTCCTCTTTCGCCAGGATAGCGCGACCGTTAGCGTCTTTCTTACCGCTGTCTTTATACTCCACGAACAGGGTCGCCATCGGCTTACCGATATTGTCCTTGGTGAAGTTAGACATGATATTACCGCCCGCGCTGTCCAGCGAGATGTTGACCTGCGGCTGGTTGTACTCATCCATGCTGGAGGTCGAGTCGGTGATATGGTCACCGGTCAGGATCACTCGCTTGTACAGCACCACCGGCTGGCCTTCACGCGTCTCTTTCACTTCCGAGTCGCCCGGCACGCGGCCAGAGGCAGCGGCGGACTGGTCCACGTTGGTATTGACCAGACGGAACTCGAGGGTCGCGGTTGCGCCAAGGATCTCTTTCGCCCGCGCGGTATCCTGGATACCCGGCAGCTCAACCACGATGCGGTCAGCACCCTGACGCTGAACCAGCGGTTCGGCGACGCCCAGCTGGTTCACACGGTTACGCAGAATGTTAATGTTCTGCTGAACCGCGTACTCACGGGCTTCTTTCAGGCGCTCATCGGTCATCACCGCTTTCAGGCTGTTGTCACCCTGAGAGGAAATAACCAGATCGCGATGGCGAGGGCTGAGATAAGAGATAGCCTGGTCGCGCGCCGCGCTGTCGCGGAAGACGATGCTCAGACCATAGTTGTCTTCCTTGCGCACGGTCGCGTAAGGAATGCCTTTGTCACGCAGTTCGCTGCGCAGGCTGTCGATGTTCTGTTCCTGCAGCTTGCCTAACGCGGTGTCCATGTCGACTTCCATCAGGAAGTGCACGCCGCCGCGCAGATCAAGACCCAGCTTCATTGGCTCGGCATAGAGTGCCGCCAGCCAGCGTGGGGTTGCCGGAGCAAGGTTTAGCGCCACGACGTATTTGTCACCCAGCACGGTAAGCAGCGCTTCACGCGCACGCAGCTGGGTATCAGTGGTGTCGAAGCGCGCAAGAATAGCGCCCTCTTCCAGTGCCACAGACTTCGCGGTTATTTTTTCTTCTTGTAAAGTTTTCTGGACCTGGATCAGCGTTTGCTCACTGGCGGCGACGCCGCGCGCGCCAGTGATTTGAACAGCCGGATCCTCACCATACAGGTTGGGAAGCGCATAGATCAGGCCGACGACAATGACGACGACCAGCATGACGTACTTCCACAAAGGATAACGGTTTAACACGGCAGTTCCCTTTGGGAAAAGTTAGATTACAGCGCCTTCATGGTGCCTTTCGGCAGAACGGCAGCAACGAAGTCACGTTTGATAACCACTTCAGTGGTATCGTTCAGCGCGATAGCAATGTAGCCAGTTTCCGCTACTTTGGTCACGCGACCGACCAGACCGCCGTTGGTCAGCACTTCATCACCTTTGGCGATGGAGTTCATCAGGTTCTTGTGTTCCTTGGTGCGCTTCTGCTGTGGACGCAGGATCATGAAGTAAAAAATCAGACCGAACACCACCAGCATCAGAATCAGAGACATCGGGCTGCCCTGCGCCGGTGCACCCGTTGCCGCTACCGCATCAGAAATAAAAAAGCTCATTGAAATTCCCTCATTATTAAAATTAATCAACGTTCAAAGGAGGCACGGTGCGCCCCTGACGTTGGTAAAAATCGGTCACGAAGCTCTCTAATTTACCCTCTTCGATAGCCTTGCGTAAACCAGCCATTAAACGCTGATAGTAGCGCAGGTTATGAATGGTATTGAGACGCGCGCCCAATATTTCGTTGCAACGGTCGAGGTGATGCAAGTAAGCGCGTGAATAATTGCGACATGTATAGCAATCACACTCGGCGTCCAGCGGTGCGGTATCGCTTTTGTGCTTCGCGTTGCGGATTTTCACCACGCCGTCGGTGACGAACAGGTGGCCGTTACGCGCGTTGCGCGTCGGCATGACGCAGTCGAACATATCGATACCGCGACGTACCCCTTCCACCAGATCTTCCGGCTTCCCGACGCCCATCAGGTATCGTGGTTTATCGGCCGGGATCTGCGGGCAGACGTGCTCCAGAATACGGTGCATGTCTTCCTTCGGCTCACCGACCGCCAAACCGCCGACAGCGTAGCCATCAAAGCCAATCTCTACCAGACCTTTCACCGAGATATCACGTAAATCTTCGTAAACGCTGCCCTGAATGATGCCGAACAGCGCATTTTTATTGCCAAGGCTATCGAAACGGTCACGGCTGCGCTTGGCCCAGCGCAGAGACATTTCCATCGAGCGCTTGGCGTAATCCCAGTCTGCCGGGTACGGCGTACATTCGTCGAAGATCATCACGATGTCGGAACCGAGATCGTATTGAATCTCCATCGATTTTTCCGGATCGAGGAAAATAGGATCGCCGTTGATCGGGTTGCGGAAATGGACGCCCTGCTCGGTGATCTTACGGATATCGCCAAGGCTGAACACCTGGAAGCCGCCGGAGTCGGTAAGGATCGGTCCTTTCCACTGCATAAAATCGTGCAGATCGCCATGCAGCTTCATGATCTCCTGACCTGGGCGCAGCCACAGATGGAAGGTGTTGCCAAGAATAATCTGCGCGCCGGTGGCTTCCACTTCTTCCGGCGTCATCCCTTTGACGGTGCCGTAGGTGCCAACGGGCATAAAGGCCGGTGTTTCCACCACGCCGCGCTCAAACACCAGGCGACCGCGGCGGGCGCGACCGTCGGTGGTATCCAGTTCAAATTTCATGCTTGCTCCTGCGTCAGAAAAACAGTCCGACGTTTTCATACTCGCCACGGAATGATTCCGTGGCTAAAAAATGCGTCATGGCGTCCAAAACGCCGGCGGGCCGGCCTTGTCAGGGACGCTCAGAAATAGCCTGCGGATTGTACGTGATAAACATCGCATCCCCGTAGCTAAAAAAGCGATATTTCTGCTCCACCGCCACCTTATAGGCGTTCATGGTGTGCTGATAACCCGCAAACGCCGACACCAGCATAATCAGTGTGGATTCAGGGAGATGGAAGTTGGTTACCAGCGCATCGATCACCTGGTACTGATAACCCGGGTAGATGAAAATCTGCGTATCGTCGAAGAACGGCGCGATCAGGGCGTCTTTCGCCGCCTGCGCCGCGCTCTCCAGCGAGCGTACCGAGGTGGTGCCTACCGCAATCACGCGGTTGCCGCGCGCTTTCGCCGCCAGCACCGCATCGACCACCTCCTGCGGCACTTCCGCATATTCAGAGTGCATGGTGTGCTCTTCAATGCTGTCGACGCGCACCGGCTGGAAAGTCCCCGCCCCCACGTGCAGGGTGACAAACGCCATCTCAACGCCTTTGGCGCGCAGTTTGTCCAGCAGCGGTTCGTCGAAGTGCAGACCGGCGGTCGGGGCGGCTACCGCGCCCGGCCTGGTGCCGTAGACGGTTTGATAGAGTTCGCGATCAGCGTCTTCGTCCGGGCGGTCAATGTAGGGCGGCAGCGGCATATGGCCGATCCCGTTGAGGATCTCCAGCACCGGACGCTCGTCGTTAAATTCCACTTCAAACAGCGCGCCATGACGCGCCAGCATCGTGGCCTTAATGCTCTCGTCATCGCCCAGCAGCAGCTCGGCGCCCGGCTTCGGCGCTTTTGAGGCGCGAATATGGGCCAGGATGCGCTTATCATCCAGCATCCGCTCCACCAGCACTTCAATCTTGCCGCCGCTGGCCTTGCGGCCGAACAGACGCGCCGGGATCACCCGGGTGTTGTTAAACACCAGCAGATCGCCGGGATTGAGCTTATCGAGGATGTCGGTGAATGTGCCATGCGTCAGCGCGCCCGTCGGCCCGTCCAGGGAGAGCAGGCGGCAGCTGCTGCGCTCAGGCATCGGATAGTGGGCGATCAGAGATTCGGGTAGTTCAAAAGCAAAATCGGTAACGCGCATGACGGTAACTCAGACTGAATAAAGAGGCGGGTAGTCTAGTGCCGGGGCGTTCCGCCTGCAACCTTTACCCCTCCGGATGAATGACATAATCTATATTCCAAATCATTCCGAATGCCGCCATGCGGCAACCGAATGCCTTACCGGTGGCAAAGGTGCCGCGCGCAGCCAGGCAGCATGCCATGCGGACACCGAGGCGCCGTTCAGCGCAACATCGGTGATTCCACCTGCCCGCTCGTATTTAAAGGATGTCGTTTTATGAATTTTCTCGCCCACCTGCACCTCGCCCATCTCGCCGACAGCTCGCTGCCCGGCAACCTGATGGCCGATTTTGTGCGCGGCAACCCGCAGGGCGACTATCCGGCGGAGATCATCGACGGCATCTATATGCATCGCCGGATTGACGTGATGACTGACAACCTGGCGGAAGTCAAAGAGGCGCGGGAGTGGTTTCGCCCGCAAACCCGTCGCGTCGCCCCCATCACCCTCGATGTCATGTGGGATCATTTCCTGTCGCAGCACTGGGCGCAGCTCTCCCCTGACCTGCCGCTGGACGAGTTCGTGCGCTACGCCGAGCAGCAGATCGTCCCCATCCTGCCCGACTCGCCGCCACGCTTCGTCAATCTGAATCAGTACCTGTGGTCGGAGCGCTGGCTGGAGCGCTATCAGGAGATGGATTTTATTCAGCGCGTGCTTAACGGCATGGCCAGCCGCCGTCCGCGTCTCGACGCCCTACGCGATTCCTGGCAGGATCTGGATACCCACTACGACCAGCTGGAGGGGCAGTTCTGGCGCTTTTATCCGCAAATGATGCGCCTGGCAGAAAACAAACAGCTGTAATAGCCACGTGATTGATAGGTAAAAGCTGGCTGAACGATTGTTAGCGCCTCTTTGTGTTATTAGCGGCCAGGCTCTATACTTGCCCGCGTTGCGTTCCAAATAACCTTAGTAATTACAGGAGAATCAAATGGTTCTGGTCACTCGTCAAGCGCCGGATTTTACTGCAGCCGCTGTGCTGGGTAATGGTGAGATCGTTGAGAAATTCAATTTCAAACAGCACACCAACGGTAAACCTACCGTTCTGTTCTTCTGGCCGATGGACTTTACTTTCGTGTGCCCGTCTGAGCTGATCGCGTTCGACAAACGTTACGAAGAATTCCAGAAACGCGGCGTGGAAGTGGTTGGCGTTTCCTTCGACTCCGAGTTCGTTCACAACGCATGGCGTAACACCCCGGTAGACCAGGGCGGTATCGGCCCGGTTAAATACGCGATGGTTGCTGACATCAAACGTGAAATCCAGAAAGCTTACGGTATCGAGCATCCGGACGAAGGCGTAGCGCTGCGCGGCTCTTTCCTGATCGACGCTAACGGCGTGGTACGCCACCAGGTGGTTAACGACCTGCCGCTGGGCCGTAACATCGACGAAATGCTGCGTATGGTTGACGCGCTGCAGTTCCACGAAGAGCACGGCGAAGTCTGCCCGGCGCAGTGGGAAAAAGGAAAAGAAGGTATGGCTGCTTCTCCGGAAGGCGTAGCAAAATACCTGACCGAAAACGTCTCCAGCCTGTAATCGGCAGGCGTTTTAATAAAAGGCTCGCTCAGGCGGGCCTTTTTTGTTAGCAGTGTCAAAATTTAAGAAAATGACCCGCCGATATTTGTGACCAGAGATACACTTCTGCCGAAAAAATTCGCCCTACCTCTCACTTTTTCTCTGTCAAATTTCAGCGTCAAAATACAAAGCCTTCATAACCCACTGAAAAATACATAAATTATTTATATCGTTTTCTGCCGGTACTTTGCCGTCGATGTGATCCCCATCAATATTTAAAACCCCGGATGTGATCTCATCCATCATTTTCATCAATGTATTTAGTCATGATTTTACTCAGGAACAGGAATACGTTCAGGAGCTGAGGATGGAAATTATTTTTGACCCGTCGTTAATCGCCCTTAAGCAGAATATTTCCCGTGCGGAAGAGGCCATCGAACTGGCGGGTTCATTACTCGCCAGGCGTCAGATTTGCAGCGCCGAATATGTCAACGAGATGCTGACGGTATATGAAGATTTCGGCGCTGCCATCGTCATAGACGACGGGATTGCCATGCCGCACGCCCGGCCGGAAAAAGGGGCATTGCAAACCGGATTTTCGCTTGTCACCACCGCCACGCCAATCTCCTTCGGCCACGATGAGTTCGATCCGGTTACCGTGATCATCGCTATCGCCGGCGCGGACGCTGACAGTCATATCAAAATGATCCAACTGATAGCCTCGCTGATCGAGTCAGATATTGTGACCTTCCTTCAGCAGGAAAATGACGTGAATTCAGTCTTACATTTCATCCAAAAACAAATGGAGTAGTCATTATGTTAGTTATCAGAACAGTTTGTGGTAACGGTATTGGCAGTTCATTGATGGCTGCGAATAATGTCAAAAAGATCTGTGAAGAATTAGGTATCAAAGCGGACGTCGCCTCGGTCGATTTTGCTAACGCCGTCGGCGAAAAAGCCGACCTTTACGTCACGATCAAAGAACTGGCAAATCAATTTCCAGCCCACTGTCATGTCGCCATCATTCGCAGCTATGTCCATAAAGCGAAAATCGCCGAGGATATTACCGACGCGCTGACCAAAATTGCGGCGAATCACTCTTAATTAACATAGAGGGAACGACCATGCAGGCTATTCTTAGTTTCTTAGCGGAAATATTCAGTCAACCTGCTTTTTTAATGGGGCTGATTGCTTTTGTCGGTTTAGTGGCGCTGCGCTCCCCCGGTAACAAACTCCTTACCGGCACATTAAAACCGATTCTAGGCTATTTAATGTTGAGCGCTGGCGCAGGCGTTATCGTTGCCAATCTCAACCCGCTGGGCGGTATTATCGAGGCCGGGTTTAATATCCGCGGCGTTATTCCAAACAATGAAGCCATTGTCTCCGTCGCCCAGAAGATGCTGGGCGTGGAAACCATGAGTATTTTGCTGTTAGGCTTTATTTTCAACCTGATTATCGCCCGCTGTACCAAGTATAAATATATCTTTCTGACCGGCCATCACTCATTCTTCCTCGCCTGCCTGTTTTCCGCTGTCCTGCAGGCGGCGGAGTTCCATGGCTGGATGTTGATCCTGATCGGCGGATTCCTGCTGGGGTCATGGTCGGCCATCTCCCCCGCGATTGGTCAGCGTTACACCAAGCAGGTCACGGAAGACGGTGGGATCGCCATGGGTCATTTCGGCTCCCTCGGCTACTACCTCTCGGCATGGATCGCCAGCCGGACCGGCAATCCGGCAAATTCCTTCGCGGATACCGAAATTTCAGAAAAGTGGGGCTTTCTGCGCGATACCACCGTCACCACCGGTATCGTGATGTTTGTTATCTACTTTATCTGCAGCGCTGTCGCCGGGTCGGCATACCTGAGCACCATCACCGACCAAAACATGCTGATCTTCTCGGTGCTGACCGGCCTGCAATTCGCCGTTGGCGTGGCCATTGTGTACAACGGTGTGCGGCTGATCCTCGGCGATCTGGTGCCGGCATTCCAGGGCATCAGCCAGAAGCTGATCCCGGACTCCATCCCGGCCGTTGACTGCGCGGTATTCTTCACCTTTAGCCCCACCGCCGTGGTGGTGGGATTCATCAGCTCCTTCGTGGGCGGGCTGGTCGGGATGCTCTTGCTCGGCGGGCTGGGCATGGCGCTGATTATTCCCGGCATGGTGCCGCACTTCTTCTGCGGCGGCACGTCCGGCGTCTTCGCCGACAAGCTGGGCGGCAAGCGCGGATGTATCATCGCCTCCTTTATCGGGGGGATCTTCCTCGCCTTCCTGCCGGCGATGCTGCTGCCGGCGCTCGGCAACCTCGGGTTTGAAAACAGCACCTTCGCCGATTTCGACTTCGCGGTATGGGGCATCATTATCGGTAACGCCTTCACCCAGTTTGGCCAGGTCACTATCTACCTGATTTGTCTGGTGCTGCTCGTCGCGCTGCTGGCGCCTTTCTGTTTCCGTCACGTACGGGTGGTTGGCGATACGCTCAGCTATGAGGAGCTCACGGCGAAGCAGAAAAATGAATAAGCGACGTCATTTTTCCCGGCGGGGAGGTCACGCTTCCCGCCGCTGACCAATAATCAGGAGTGGTTATGGCTATTTTGTCCATTGGATTTGCTTGTTTCGATCAGTTTTTCTTTCTCAATGAATGGCCTCAGGAGAATACCAAAAACTTTTGTCATGATTTTATAGAAAGCGGCGGCGGCCCAGCGGCCAATGCGGCATGGCTGCTGGGATTATGGGGTGAGGAAGTCTATTACATTGGTCATCTGCATCAGGACCTTTACGGTCAGCGCATTATCGATGAGTTTGCCGAAGCGGGCGTGGATACCAGCCAGGTGGTTTTTTCCGATGACATGATCACTCCGCTGGCCTCAGTGCTGGTCAATCGCTTAACGGGTTCGCGGACGATTATTACCCGCAAGATGCAAACGCCACCTTCCCTGACCTACGATCAAAAGCTCAAACTGGACGACCTCGCCGAGCGGCTGATTGCCAGCGAGGAGCCGGTCACCATTTTAATTGACGGCCATGAGGCAGAAATCAGTGAATATTTAATCAAGAAACTGCCCCACGCCAAAGTCGTGATGGACGGGGGTTCACTGCGTGCCAGCAATATTAAACTGGCGGCCTGGACTGACTATTTTGTCGTAAGCGAACATTTTGCCCGCGATTATATGAGCTATCGTTCACTGAGCACCGAAGCAGACATTAAAGCGGCCCTGATTGAACTGAATAAAATTTGCCGCGGCGAGGCGTTTATCACCCTTGGCGAAAAAGGCTGCGCCTTCTTAAAGAGCGGTATGCTGCAGATCGTCCCGTCCTGGCTGTGCAATGCCGTTGATACCACCGGCGCCGGGGATGTTTTTCACGGTGCCTTTACCTATGGCGTCCATTATTCGTGGCATATAGATAATATTATTTTATTTGCCAGCCTGACCGCCGCTATTTCTATTGAGAAAAAAGGTGTACGGGAATCGATGCCGGATCTGGCGGTCGTCCACCACTCGCTAAATAGCTACGAGAGAAATTTAAAGCAATATTTTGAAGAATAACTGCGTTTAATACATATCAAGAGGTGACTATGTTAGTGTCGATGAAGGACATGCTTCAGCATGCCCTAAAGAACGGTTACGCCGTCGGTCAGTTCAACATTAATAATCTGGAATGGGTCGGCGCCGTATTAAGCACCGCCCAGCAGTGCCGCTCACCGGTTATTTTGGGCGTGTCCGGCGGCACGGTTAAGCATATGCTCGGGCTAAAATGTATTCATGATATTGTGGTGAATGCCATAGATTATTTACATATTGATATTCCGGTGGCTCTGCATCTGGATCACGGCACTACCCAGGAGGCCTGCGAAGCCGCGATCGCTGCCGGCTTCAGTTCCATTATGTTTGATGGTTCACATCTGCCGTTCAGGGAAAACCTGACCATCACCCGCCACCTGGTGGCGCTGGCGCACAGCAAGGGCATCTCCGTGGAAGCCGAACTGGGGACCATCGCCGGCAGTGAAGATGGTATCGTTAACTCCGAGGTCATTTACGCCGATCCTGAAGAGTGCTACACCCTGGTGACAGAAACGCAGGTGGATTGCCTCGCCGCCGCGCTGGGTTCCACCCATGGTCTGTATAAAGGTAAAGCCCGGCTGGGATTTACTGAGATGAAAGCCATTGCCGAGCGCGTGAAGGTCCCGCTGGTGCTGCATGGCGGCACCGGTATTGCCGATGAGGATATGCGCCGGGCGATTGCCTGCGGCACCGCCAAGATTAACGTCAATACCGAAAACATGTACGCCTGGTGCCAGCAGGTGAAAGCGATCTTTGCCGCCGATACCGGGCACGATGTGAACGATCCGCGGAAAGTCATCACCCAGGGACTGCAGCCGGTACGTGAGATGATTGCCCGCCGCATGGCGCTTTTTGGCTCACAGCAGCGCTATTGACGCCGGGCCTGCGGCTGAAACCTCCGCCCCGAAGCTGCCGGGGCGGAGGCGTCAAGGTATCAGAAGGCAAAGCAGGAGCAGCCCAGCACGCCCCAGAAAGCTTGCTCATCGGAGACCGGAATCGACGACCTGCGCGCAATATCATGTTGGTGGCCGTGAACGCCGCAGCTGCCGCAGCACTGGTGCATCTGCACCATGGCGCCGATTTTAGCCGCCGCCGGCGGAGCGGAACGGTAATGGCCCGGGACCTTCACCACCGGTGACCACTCCGGTAGCACCGGAATGGGCGGCGGCGCCAGCGGCGAAAAGTGACCGGCAGCGTACACCACTTTACCATCAACCACCGTTAACACGGACTCAATGCCTTTGATCTCCTCTTCTGCGACGCTGAAGTAGTCTTTCGACAGCACCACCAGATCGGCAAGCTGACCGGCGGCCAGACGGCCTTTCTTGCCCTGCTCGCTGGAGAACCAGGCGCTGCCCGCCGTCCACATCTCCAGCGCGACATCGCGCGGCAGGCGGTTGTCGTCGTCGTACATCGCCATCCCGCCAACGGTGCGCCCGGAGACCAGCCAGTACAGTGCGGTCCACGGATTATAACTGGCGACGCGGGTGGCATCGGTGCCCAGCCCCACCGGCACGTCCAGTTCCAGCATTTTCGCTACCGGCGGAGTATGTTTCACCGCCTCTTTACCATAGCGATCGACAAAGTATTCGCCCTGGAAGGCCATCCGGTGCTGCACCGCAATACCGCCCCCCAGCGCCTTCACCCGCTCAATGTTACGCTCGGTAATGGTCTCGGCATGATCGAAGAACCAGTGCAGGCCATTAAACGGGATATCGCGGTTCACCTTCTCAAACACGTCCAGCATCCGGCTGATAGACTCGTCGTAGGTGGCATGCAGGCGGAACGGCCAGCGATGCTCCACCAGATGGCGCACCACCCGCTCCAGCTCATCCTCCATGCCTTGCAGCAGATCCGGCCGCGGCTGCAGGAAATCTTCAAAATCCGCCGCCGAGAACACCAGCATCTCGCCGGCGCCGTTGGCGCGATAGAAGTCGGTCCCCTGCCCCGGCTTCAGCATATCGGTCCAGCGTTCGAAGTCCTCCAGCTCCTGCTTCGGCCGCTGGGTAAACAGGTTGTAGGCGATGCGCACGGTCATCTGATCTTTCGCGTGCAGCTGTTCGATAATTTCGTAATCTTCCGGATAGTTCTGGAAGCCGCCCCCGGCGTCGATGGCGCTGGTCAGCCCCAGTCGGTTCAGCTCGCGCATAAACTGGCGGGTAGAGTTCACCTGCAGATCCAGCGGCAGCTTCGGCCCTTTGGCCAGAGTAGCGTAAAGGATCATGGCGTTCGGTTTGGCGATCAGCATCCCGGTCGGGTTGCCGCGGCTATCGCGGACGATCTCTCCGCCCACCGGATCCGGCGTCTCTTTGGTATACCCCACGGCTTTCAGCGCCGCGCGGTTCAGCAGCGCGCGATCGTAGAGATGCAGCACAAACACCGGCGTATCGGGCGCCGCGTCGTTCAGCTCTTCCAGGGTCGGCATCCGCCGCTCAGCGAACTGAAATTCGCTCCAGCCGCCGACCACCCGCACCCACTGCGGAGACGGTGTGCGTTCCGCCTGATCCTTAAGCATTCGCAGGGCATCGGCCAGCGAGGGAACGCCCTCCCAGCGGAGCTCAAGGTTGTAGTTCAACCCGCCGCGGATCAGGTGCAGGTGAGAATCGTTGAGGCCCGGGATCACCGTATGCCCTTTGAGATCGACGATTTGCGTCCCCTCGGCGGCAAAGCTCATGATCCGATCGTGGCTTCCGGTAGCAACAATTTTTCCGTCGGCGATGGCCACGGCTTCCGCCAGGGGATTCGCGCGATCGAGGGTATGAATCTGACCGTGGGTCAGAATCAGTGTGGCAGTTTGCGACATAACGCACTCCTTGAGGAGGCTGACTCAGTTTTTCTTTAACCAGCCAGCAAACAGGCGGGTCACGATGGGCATCCAGAACCAGACCACCAGCGCAACCACGCAGGCATCATTGATCAGGTGCAGCAGCAGGCTCCCTTTGAGCGACGGCAACAGCATACCGGTGACCGCAGGCACCAGGTTGGTGCTGGGAAAAATCACCAGCAGGGTGATCAGAAATTGTTTCCAGCGCCGCGGCTGGCGCACGTTCGCCGTCGGCGGGGTAAACCAGAAGGCCGGCTCGGTCCGCACCTCCGTCCGATCGCCTTCCGTCAGCAGCGGCGCAATCTCTGCCACCAGCTGCCGACGGGTTTCCGACTGCGTCCAGGCGTAGAGGTGCTCCAGGGTATCGAAGCGGATTATGACGCTCCACAGATTCTGCCCTGCGGCGGGCCGGATCACATTCGCGCCGAGATGGCCGGGAAACTCGGCCGCAATGGGCATAATTTTACCGAGCCACTCCTCGTAGCGCTGGCCGTGTTGCGGATCGAGCAGATGGCTGATGACCAGGGTCACCGATTTTTGCTGCGCCATAGAGAGTTCCTTGCTTCAGGGGAATGGCGGGATTGTTCCCGCCATTAGCCACAGATGACCATACACAACATCATTCATGCTACGTCGAGGCGGCAAGCCGGCACGTCCCCCTGAGCGGAGATAAGTCAGCGACCGGGGACGGGTAAACGCAGCCGAAGATCAGGCAGCCTGAAGGATGAAGTGATTTACGCTTTACGCTCCGGCGCGCCATGCACCATGGTATAAGCGTAATCCACGCCCATCCCGTAGGCGCCGCTGTGTTCGCGTACGAGGTCCATCACCGCATCGTAGGTCGCTTTGCGCGACCAGTCGCGCTGGTACTCCAGCAGCACCTGTTGCCAGGTCACCGGTACCGCCCCCGCCTGCACCATCCGGTCAATAGACCGCTCATGGGCGTCGACAGAGGTGCCGCCGGAGGTATCCGTCACCACATAGACCTCGTAGCCCGCCTCCAGCGCCATCAACGCCGGGAAGGTCAGGCAGACTTCGGTCCACAGGGCGGAAATCACCAGCTTTTTACGGCCGGTCGCTTTCACCGCCGCCACAAACGCGTCGTCTTCCCAGGAGTTCATCGAGGTACGTTCAATCGGCTTGACGTCAGGATGCACGGCCAATAATTCCGGCCAGATATAACCGCTGAAGCTTTTGGTCTCTACGGAGGTATAAATCACCGGCACATTAAAAATTTTGCCCGCTTTCGCCAGCGCCACGGTGTTATTTTTCAGGGTCTGGCGATCGATATTCGCCACGCCAAATGACATCTGCGGCTGGTGGTCAATAAAGATAAGTGCGGAATTAGTGGGATCGAGCAGTTCACGAATAGACATTAAATACCTTCTTAATCAATGAGTTAAAAAGATGACATGATGGTTAATGCGTCGTGTGGATCCTGACTGATAAAGCATGGTGAGTATAGCCAGTTATTTCTAACAAGTTATTAAAGTTTTTTTGTGGTTTATTTTTTTGCCCGTAGCAAGGATTTGCTCGCATCCGCATTAATCAAATTTTTACGCCAAACTGTTCTGATTTATTCACTGGCATTGATTATTGTGCTTAGGTACAACAAGGGAAAATAAATTAATGGATAGCTCCCCCATGCGTGTGAATTTTGATGTACTCATGATCCTTGATGCCCTGGACAGACACGGGTCCTTCGCCACCGCCGCGGAGTCGCTGTATAAAACCCCCGCCGCCCTGAGCTATATGATCCAGAAGCTGGAGAGCGATCTGGATATTGTGCTGTTGGATCGCTCTGGCCACCGGGCGAAGTTTACCGATACCGGTAGGCTGATGCTGGAGAAGGGACGGCAGCTGTTGAGCGCCGCCAGAGATCTGGAAAAGCAGGCGCAGCAGCTGAGCGCGGGCTGGGAGCGAGAGCTGGCGATCGCTCTCGATGCTTCGTTTCCCTTTTCTGCCCTGCTGCCGCTGATCGCCGAGTTTTATGCGCAAAATCCGCAGACGCGGCTGAACTTCAGTCATCACACCCTCGCCGGTTCGTGGGAAGAGCTGACCCACCATGGCGCGGATATTATCCTCGGCGCCATCAATGAGCCCCCGACCTCTGCAGAGTGGTCATGGCAAACCCTCGGCGCACTGGATAATATTTTCGTGGTTGCCCCCGCCCACCCGCTGGCTCAGGCGAAGGAGCCACTGACCAATAAACAGCTCAGCCAACATCGGGCCATCGTGATCCGCGACAGCGCCCGTTATTGCCATCCGCTAAACAGCAATCTCCTCGACGAGCAGCCGCAAATCGGCGTCGATGATTTCGCCAGTAAAGTCGAACTGCTGTGCGCCGGGCTGGGCTGCGGCTTTCTACCGCGCCATATCGCTCGCCCATGGCTGGAAAAAGGCAGTCTGGTGGAGAAAAGCGTCGCCTGCTGGCGGGAAAAAGATATCACCTACATGGCCTGGCGCAGCGGGAATGACGGGCTGGCTCAGCGCTGGTGGCGGGAGGCGCTCCTCCGCGGCGACCTGCTGAGCCAGCTCTACCGTTAACGGCCGGACCAGACGCTGGCGGAGATGGCCGGAAGGGTCAGCACCCCGTCCTGAAAGGCGCCGGCGCCTTCCAGCAGCGTCCACCCGGCCACGTTCAGCAGCGGCGAATCCTCGATAACCACCTCGCAGGCTTCCCCGCGGTTAATCGCCACCAGCACGCGCTGCTGTTTGTAGACCCGGACAAACACCACCACGTTATCCTCGGCGTAAATCACCTGACAGCCGCCGTAGCGCAGCGCCTGCTGGGCCTTACGCAGTTTCGCCATCCGCTGATACAGCGCCAACAGTTGGGTATCCTGCAGCGCCGGATCCCACGGGAACGGTTTGCGGCAGAACGGATCGTTGTTGCCATCCACGCCCACCTCGTCGCCGTAGTAGATACACGGTACGCCCGGCCAGCTAAACAGCCACACCACCGCCAGCGGCAGGCGCGCTACGTCTTTACCAAGGAGAGATTTAAAGCGCGCCGTATCATGGCTGTCGAGCTGGTTGAACATCCGCAGCTGCTGCTGATGCGACAGCCCGGCGCGATAATTATCCATCCACGCCATGCAGGTCTGGGCGTCTATCTTCTGCGGATCGTAAGAGATATCGGTATTGGCGAGGAATCCCCAGATCGGGAAGGTAAAGCCGCGATAGTTCATCGCCGCATCTTCGGCATCCGCCTGCAGCCATTGTCGCGCATCGCCAAAATGTTCGCCAAAGACAAAGGCTTCCGGCTGCGTTTGTTTTGCCGCCTGAGTGATGCCGGCGATATGCTGCAGGTTATTCCGCGCCCCGCCGCCTTCGCCCAGCATATGCACCACGTCCAGACGCCAGCCGTCCATGCTCCACGGCGCCTTCAGCCAGTGGCGTACGATACTGTCCTCGCCGGCATAGATCTCGTTGACCAGGCTGGTCGAGCGATAGTCGAGCTTCGGCAGACTGGCATAGCCCAGCCAGTTGTGCGCCTGCCCCTCCTCTGAGAAGGTAAACCAGTCGCGCCACGGGGAGTCCGGATAATGGCCGGCGCCGCCGCTGCCCTGCTGGTGTCGGTCGAACCAGGGATGGGAATCGCCGGTATGGTTGAACACCCCGTCGAGGATCATGCGCATCCCCGCCCGCTGGGTGTTGTGCCGCAGCCGGAGCAGCGCCGCGTCGCCGCCAAACTGCGGATCGACGCGCCGATAATCCTCGGTATCGTATTTATGCACGCTGGGGGCGGCGAAAACCGGGTTCAGATAGAGGGCGGTGACGCCGAGTTGCTTCAGGTAGGGAAGTTTTTCGCTGATGCCGTCGAGATCGCCGCCGTAGAACGTCGACCCGCCCGCCTCACCGGTTAGCGGTTCGTCCCATGCCTTGCGCACAATCTCCCGTCCCGCCGCGTGATGGTAATAGACCGCATCCTGGTCGGCGTCACGCGCGGCGCTGCGGGCAAAGCGATCGGGGAAAATCTGATAGAACACCTGATCGGCCACCCACTGCGGGCCGGCGTCCGGCAGGTCAATGGCAAACTGTTCCAGCCTGGCCGGCGGGAAACGGGTGAAACCTTGTGGCGTAAACCAGCGCTGATGGTCGGCCCACAGCAGCTTAAAGCTGTAGCGGCGGCGCGGCTGGCCGCTGGCGAGAGAGATTTCACCGCGCCATGCCACCACGCCTGGCTGCGGCGCCTGACGGAGCCGCTGCATCGGCAGCGACAGCTCTTCGTTATCCTCTTCCGCGCGCAGCGTGATCCGCTGCGGCAGCGACTCACCGCTTAACCACAGGGTAATAAACAGTCGGTCCTGTTGCACCTTGATAAAGGGTGCAACCGGAAGGTGCCATGCCTTCAACATCGTGAATCCTCATTGTGCAGAATGGGCACACCTTGCCATAGCCGTCAGGCGCAGAACTCATCATCACAGGATTTTTTGGGGGAGGATAACGGGGGAGGACGCGGGACTGCAAGCCGCCCCGGTCGCGTGATGCTGACCGGGGCGGTGCATTTACTGTGCCTGCGCCAGGCGGCGATCGCGACGGGTCTTAAAGACCCAGCCCAGCAGCAGCAGGCCGATCCACGCCATACCGACATACAGCGAGATACGGGTATCCGGATGATAGCCGATCAGGGCGATAATAAAGGCCAGGAACACCAGGCCGACTACCGTGGTCACCACTCCGCCGGGCACTTTGAATTTCAGCGCCTTGACCTCTTCGGGCGACAGACGGCGGCGGAAGGCAATCTGTGACAACAGGATCATAATCCACACCCACACCGTGGCGAAGGTGGCCAGGGAGGCGATCACCAGGAAGACGTTTTCCGGCATGATGTAATTGAGATACACCGCAAACAACAGCGCAATAGTCATCACCATCACCGTCACCCACGGAATACCGCGGCGCGATGTTTTAGCGAACACCTTCGGCGCGCTGCCCTGCTCAGCCATGCCGTGCAGCATACGGCCTACGCCGAACACGTCGGAGTTAATCGCCGACAGGGAGGCTGTCAGGACCACGAAGTTAAGAATACTGGCCGCGAAGGTAATGCCCAGATGCTGGAAGGTCAGGACAAAGGGGCTGCCGTCGGTTCCCACCTGATTCCACGGATAGATGGACATAATGACGAACAGTGTGCCCACGTAGAACACCAGAATACGCATCGGCACCGAGTTGATCGCGCGCGGAATGGATTTCTCCGGGTCTTTCGCCTCACCGGCAGTAATACCGATGATTTCGATGCCGCCGTAGGCGAACATCACCATCTGCAGCGACATCACCATCCCCAGCCAGCCGTTGCTGAAGAAGCCGCCGTTGCTCCACAGGTTATGAATGCCGGTCGGCTGGCCGCCGTTGCCGATCCCCCAGATAATAATGCCGAACCCGGCGAGGATCATGATGATAATGGTGGCCACTTTGAAGAACGAGAACCAGAACTCCAGCTCACCAAACACCTTGACGCTCATCAGGTTGACGGCGCAGATGATCAGTACCACGCTGAGCACCCAGATCCAGTGCGGTACCGTCGGGAACCAGACGCCCATGTAGATACCGAAGGCGGTGACGTCGGCGATGGCGACGATCAGGATTTCGAAGCAGTAGGTCCAGCCGGTGATATAGCCCGCCAGTCCGCCGAGGTTTTCCTGGGCATAGCGGGAAAATGAGCTGGCGGCAGGGTTATGCACCGACATCTCACCGAGCGCCCGCATAATGATATATGCCGCGACGCCACCGATAATGTAGGCCAACAGCACGCTGGGTCCGGCCATCTTAATGGCGTCGGCTGAGCCGTAAAAAAGCCCGGTGCCGATGGCGGAACCCAGGGCCATAAAGCGGATATGCCGGGTGCTTAGCCCGCGCTTAAGCTTGTTACTACTTTCCATCGTGGTTTTTCAATGCCGTTTAACACAAAAAATAAAAAACCACGGAACCCGAAGTCCCGTGGTTAAACGCTTTCCTTAACGCCTGTTAATGGGCGCTGGAGGCCACCTGACGTCCGGCTGCACGATCCCAGATCACCGCGAGGAACACCATCACGGCGGTGGGCATCAGCCAGGCCAGGCCCTGCTCCGCCAGCGGCAGACGCGCGGTCCAGGCCGGCAGAATCGCGGCAAACGCCGATGACTTAATCCCGTCAATGATACCAAACATCAGACTGATAAACATGGCCGGCGCGATAACGCGGGACGAATTATGCCACCAACTGCGGGTAAAGCTTAATACAACCAGTGCGATACACGGCGGATAGATAGCGGTCAGCACCGGAATTGACACCTGAATCAGATGGCTCAGCCCCAGATTGGAGACCGCCATCGAGAACAGGCCAAGGATAAAGACCAGCGCGCGATAGGAGAACGGCAGATACTGGGCAAAGAACTCGGCGCAGGCGCAGGTCAGGCCCACCGCCGTCACCAGACAAGCGATGAAGATCAGCGCCGCCAGCAGGAAGCTGCCCGCCCCGCCGAAGGTGTGCTGCACGTAGGAGTGCAGAATGGCCGCGCCGTTGGCGGACTGGTCCACGAGAGTGGCGCTGTCAGAACCCAGACGGAACAACGCCAGGTACAGCAGCGTCAGGCCAACGCCTGCCATCAGGCCAGCCCAGACGGTGTAGCGGGTCAACAGACGCGCTTCGCTGACGCCGCGGGAGCGTGCCGCATTGACAATCACGATCCCGAACACCATCGCGCCGAGGGTATCCATGGTCAGGTAGCCGTTGACGAAGCCATTGGAGAATGGCGCCGTACGATACGCTTCCAGCGCGTCGCTGATCGGGCCCGCTGGCCAGATGATGGCCGCGACCGCCAGCACAATCAGGGCGATAATTTTCAGCGGCGCAAGGAAGTTGCCCACGGTGTCCAGCAGTTTGCCCGGATAGAGGGAGACCAGAATCACCAGCGCGAAATAGATAACGCTGTAGATCAGCAGCGGCAGCGGGCCGTCGCCGGTCAGCGGCGCAATACCGACCTCAAAGGAGACGGTCGCGGTGCGCGGGGTCGCGAACAGCGGTCCCACCGCGAGATAACACACCACCGCCAGCAGGATACCCGCCACTTTACCAATCGGGGTGCTCAGGCTTTCAACGCCGCCGCCGACTTTCGCCAGCGCCACCACCGTCAGCACCGGCAGACCCACCGCAGTGATCAGGAAGCCGATCGCCGCTGTCCAGACGTGCTCGCCCGCCTGTAAGCCAACCATCGGAGGGAAAATTATGTTGCCTGCGCCAACAAACAACGCGAAGGTCATAAAGCCCAACGCTATGATGTCGCGAGATTTTAACTGATGGGTCATAAATTCATTACTGCCTGTGGATGTGGTGTTGTAAAAAATGGAAAAATACCGCGCTCCCCTCTCAGGGACGATACAGCGGCCATTGCCGGTAAACTCAGCGAGATATGCTCCCGAAGCGGCGTGGGAAAGAATTGTTTTTGGTATTACCACGCAAAAGCAGTCTGTCATCGACTGCGCAGGCGCAATTTAAACGCTTATAACGTTTTAAAGCAAGGCACGATCGCAAAAGCAGATGATTATGCTGGTTATCAGTTTCACACCAGAATCATTTACCATATTGATGGAAAACCCGTGGCTTATCATGCGAACAAAAAAGCAGCACGCGTTCATTAAATAGGCGAGGAAAAAAGGGATGCCAACGAAAATGACCAGCCGGGGCTGGTCATTGGCAAGATAAGCTGACAGCACGCCGATCAGGCGTCGTTTCTGGCAATTAATCGTTCCGGGAGCAGGAAGCTAAAACGGGTTCCCTTGCCCACCGTGCTGTCGATCTCCAGCCGGCTGTCATGATGGTTGACCGCGTGTTTGACGATCGCCAGTCCCAGACCGCTGCCCCCCGTTTGCCGGGAGCGAGCTTTATCCACCCGATAAAAACGCTCGGTCAAACGGGGAATATGCTCTGGCGCAATGCCTGGCCCATTATCCTCGACGCTGAACAGCGCCCCCTGCGGGGTCCGCTGCCAGCTGACGCGAATTTCGGTCCCCGGCGGGGTGTGGTTCACCGCGTTATAGACCAGATTGGAAATGGCGCTGCGCAGTTGCTCCTCATTACCCAACACCTTGAGCTGCTCGTCAACGGTGAAGATCAGCGTCTGTTTCTCCTGGCTGAGAGTTTGCGCCTCGCGCTCCACCACCCGCAGCATCATCGGCACGTCGATGCGGTCATTCATCGCCAGCGCCGGCGCGGCTTCAATGCGCGACAGCGTCAGCAACTGCTTCACCAGCCCTTCCATACGCTGAGTTTGCTCTCGCATGGTGTGCAGGGCTTTTTCCCGCGTCGCCCCCTCCAGTACCTGCTCCTGCATCATCTCCAGATAGCCCTGCAGCACCGTCAGCGGGGTGCGCAGTTCATGGCTGACGTTGGCGAAAAAGTTCCGCCGCGCCCCTTCCAGCTGATGCATCTGCGTCACGTCGCGCGCCACCATCAGCCACTGCTTATCGGTGTAAGGCATCACGCGAATTTCCAGATGGCGAGCGTTATTCAGCACCAGGTTGAGTGGCTTAGAAAAATCACGCTGTTTCAGATAGTTGGCGAACTCGGGATAACGCAGGAGGTTGAGAATATTTTGGCCACTGTCGTCCGGCCAGCGCAGGTTTAAAATCTGCTGCGCCAGGCCATTACACCAGAAAATGGCCCCCTCTTCCGTGGTCAGTACAACCGCATCCGGCAGCGATTCCGCCCCGCTGCGAAAGCGTTTAATCAGGCTTCCCAGCTCGCGTCGACGCTTTTTATTACGCATCTGCATCTGATGCAGACCATACAGCAGCGGCTCCCAGCTGCCGCGTCCAGGCGGAGGAGTCATGCTCCGATCCACCCACAACCACCACGACAGGCGCATCAAATTCCAGAAATGCCAGATCAGCAAACCGGTCACTGCCGCCAGTAAAAACCACGGCAGATGACCCACAAACGCCCCCAGAATCAGGGCCGGAATACACGCTAAAAAGAGCTCCAGCGCCAGCCTTTTCCATGACAGCCGTTCCAGCACGGGTCACACTCCTGTCAAAATTCAGAAACGGGCGGAGAAACGATACCCCGTGCCGCGAACCGTTTGCACCATGCGATCATGGCCACTGTGTTCCAGCGCTTTGCGCAGGCGGCGAATATGGACGTCCACCGTGCGGTCTTCCACATAGACGTTGGTTCCCCAGACGTGGTTCAGCAACTGCTCGCGGCTGTACACTCGCTCAGGATGGGTCATAAAGAAGTGCAATAATTTAAATTCCGTCGGCCCCATGTCCAGCGGACTGTCGCCGGTCATCACCCGATGCGACGAAGGGTCGAGGCTCAGACCCTGCATTTCGATCACCTCTTCCACCGCCATCGGCGAAATACGGCGCATCACCGCTTTGATTCGCGCCACCAGCTCTTTCGGTGAGAAAGGCTTGGTAATGTAGTCGTCCGCGCCGGTCTCCAGGCCGCGAACACGATCCTCTTCTTCTCCACGCGCGGTCAGCATCACAACCGGGATATCCCGCGTCATCGCCTCGCGCTTGAGCAGCTTAATAAACTGCAGCCCCGAACCACCCGGCAGCATCCAGTCAAGGAGAATCAAATCAGGCCAGGGTTCATTGAGTTGATTCACCGCGCTGTCATAATCTTCCGCCTCGACGGGCTGAAAGCCATTTTGCTCCAGAACAAAGCAGACCATTTCGCGGATTGGAGCTTCATCTTCAACGACCAGAATTCTTCTCGCCATTATTTACCCTGTGTTTTTTAGCCATCAGTATAGAAGTGCGGCGTCATTATGCGTCACTTTTGTGACAGATTTATGAAAAAAATGACGGTCTGATGATCGGGTAATTTGAAGCATGACGCGGACTTACCCCGCGCCGACAAATGATATACTGCCGCCCATGCTTTTTTCGCTAGGGAAGATTTATGCGCCTCCTTCACACCTCCGACTGGCATTTGGGCCAGAATTTTTACAGCAAAAGCCGCGCGGCAGAACACGACGCTTTTCTTACCTGGCTGCTGGCCCGCGCGCAGGAGCATGAAGTCGACGCCATTATCGTGGCTGGCGATATTTTTGATACCGGCTCGCCGCCGAGCTATGCCCGCGAGCTGTATAACCGTTTTGTCGTCCAGTTGCAGCAGACCGGCTGTCGCCTGGTGGTGCTGGCGGGCAATCACGATTCAGTGGCGATGCTCAATGAGTCCCGCGATATTCTCGCCTTTTTGCACACCACCGTGGTGGCGAACGCCGGCTACGCGCCCATTGAGCTGCCGTTGCGCGACGGCACCCCTGGCGCCATCTTTTGCCCGGTGCCGTTTTTACGCCCCCGCGAGCTGGTTACCAGTCAGGCCGGCCACTCCGGTCGGGAAAAACAGCAACAGCTACTGCACGCCATCAGCGACTATTATCAGGAGCAGTATCAGCAGGCCTGCGCGCTGCGCGGCGATCGGCCGCTGCCCATCATTGCCAGCGGCCACCTGACCACCGTCGGCGCCAGCAAAAGCGATGCCGTCCGCGACATTTACATCGGCACGCTGGATGCCTTTCCGGCGCAACACTTCCCGCCTGCCGACTACATTGCGCTGGGCCATATTCATCGGGCGCAGGTGGTCGGTGGCTGCGAGCACATCCGCTACAGCGGCTCGCCGTTGCCGCTGAGCTTCGATGAAACCGGCAAAGCCAAATCGGTGCACCTGGTGAGTTTTAACGACGGGCGCCTCAGCGCCGTGGAAACCCTGGAGGTGCCCGTGACCCAGCCGCTGGCAGTGATCAAAGGCGATCTGGCCGCCATCACCGCCCAGCTGGAGCAGTGGCGCGGCGTCGAGCAGGACCCGCCGGTGTGGCTGGATATCGAAATCACCACCGAGGACTACCTGCACGATATTCAGCGTCATATTCAGGCGCTGACGGAGGATCTGCCGGTGGAAGTGTTGCTGGTACGCCGCAGCCGCGAGCAGCGCGAGAAAATATTGCTCAACGCCCAGCGGGAGACCCTCAGCGAACTGAAGGTGGAAGAGGTGTTCGAGCGCCGGCTGGCGCTGACCGAGATTGACGATGACAAGCGCGCCCGGCTGCACGAGCTGTTCACCCATACGCTGCATACGCTCACCGCGGAGGACGAAAACGCATGAAAATCCTCAGTCTGCGTCTGAAAAACCTCAACTCCCTGAAGGGTGAATGGAAGATAGACTTTACCGCCGAGCCGTTCGTCAGCAACGGCCTGTTCGCCATTACCGGCGCCACCGGCGCCGGCAAAACCACCCTGCTCGATGCCATTTGCCTGGCGCTTTATCACGAGACGCCGCGCCTGAATAAAGTTTCCCAGTCGCAAAATGACCTGATGACCCGCGATACCGCCGAATGTCTGGCGGAAGTCGAGTTTGAAGTCAAAGGCACCGCCTACCGCGCTTTCTGGAGCCAGAACCGGGCACGCAACCAACCGGATGGCAATCTGCAGGCGCCCCGCGTCGAGCTGGCACGCTGCGCCGACGGCAAAATCCTCGCCGATAAGGTCTCGGACAAACTGGAGCAAACCGCGACGCTCACCGGGCTCGACTATGGCCGTTTCACCCGCTCGATGCTGCTTTCCCAGGGACAATTTGCCGCCTTCCTGAACGCGAAGCCGAGCGATCGCGCGGAGCTGCTGGAGGAGCTGACCGGCACGGAAATCTACGGCCAGATTTCGGCCATGGTCTACGAACAGCACAAAGCTGCTCGCCACGCGCTGGAGAAGTTCGAAGCCCAGGCGGCGGGCATCGTTCTGCTGACGGAAGCGCAGCAGCAGGCGCTGCATGAAAGTTTGCAGGTACTCACTGACGAAGAAAAAACCCTGCTAACGCAGCAGCAAAACCAGCAACAGCAGCTTCAGTGGCTGACGCGCTGCGACGAGCTGGCGCAGCAGCACCAGCAGGCGGTTAGCCGGCAGCAGCAGGCCCGCCAGGCGCTGACCGACGCCGCCCCGGCGCTGGCGAAGCTTGAGCTGGCCCAGCCGGCCGCCCAACTTCGCCCCCTGTGGGAGCGTCAGCAGGAACAGGTGGCAGGTCTGGCGCAAACCCGGCAACGGATCAACGAAGTAAATGCTCGCTTACTTGCCTGCACCGCGCAGCGCGCGCGCATCCGCCGCAGCGCCCTGCACGCTCAGCAGCAGCGTCAGGCTGAACTGACGGACCTGGCGCAGTGGCTGGCGGCCCATGACCGATTCCGCTTATGGGGCCAGGAGATTGCCGGCTGGCGGGCGCAATTCTCGCAACTGACGCGCGATAAACAGCAGCTAACGGCTCAGACCACCCGCCTGGCCGCGCTGCGCCAGAAACTCAGCGCTCTGCCGGCCAGCTCCCTGTCATTGTCCGCAGAGGAAGTCGCGGCGGCGATGGCGCAGCAAACGCAATCGCGGCCGCTGCGCCAGCGGCTGCTCTCCCTGCATGAACAGCATCAGCAGTTGCACAAACGCCTGCGGCAGAGCGCCGAGAACATCCAGCAGGCGCAAACGGAGCAGGCAAAACTCAATGCCACCCTGACGCAACGTCGGGAGCAATATAAAGACAAAAACCAGCACTATCTCGACCTGAAGGCGCTCTGCCAGCGGGAAGAAACGATTAAAGATCTGGAAGGTTACCGCGCCCGGCTTGAGGCGGGGAAGCCCTGCCCGCTGTGCGGATCCTGTGAACATCCGGCGATTGAGCAATACGCCTCGCTAACGGTCACGGATAATCAGCGCCGCCGCGACGCGCTGGAAAAAGAGGTCGCCGCGCTGAAAGAAGAAGGTCTGCTGGTCCTCGGGCAGGTCAACGCCCTGACGCAGCAGCTCCAGCGTGAGACCGAAGCGGCCCGGCGGCTCACAGAGGAAGAGCAAGCGCTCACTAAAGCGTGGCAGGAAACCTGCGCCGCTCTGCAGGTCACGCGGGATATTGCGCAAGAGATAAACGACTGGATGCAGGAGCAGGAGCGCTACGAGCAGCAGCTCTATCAGCTCAGCCAGCGTCTGATGTTACAGAGCCAGCTCAACGACCAGCAAGCGCTGGAGCGCCAGGCTCACCAGCAGCTGGAGACCACGCGCCAGGGGCTGGAGAACGCCCTGCAGACGCTGTCGCTCAGCCTGCCGGAAGAAGGCGCAGAAGCCGCCTGGCTGCACGCTCGCGAAAGCGAATTTGCCCGGTGGCAGGCGCAACAGACGCGGCATGGCGTGCTCCAGGAGCAGATCGCCGCCCTGAAACCGCTGCTCGATACGCTGCCGCCCGGCGATGAGGATGACGCGGAGGCTGAGCCGGTGATCCCGGACAACTGGCGCGAAATCCACGAGGAATGCCTGTCGCTGCACAGCCAGCTTGTCGCCCAGCAGCAACTGGAGACCGAAGAAACGGCGCGCGTACATCAGTCACAGACGCAATTCACGACTGCCCTGGCCGCCAGCCGCTTCAACGATCGGGAGGCGTTCCTCGCCGCACTGCTGGATGACGAGACCGCCCAGCGGCTGACGCAGTTAAAACAGTCGCTTGAGCAGCAGCTTCAGCAAGCGACGGTGCTCTGCGAGCAGGCGACTCAGCAGCAACAGGCGCATCTGGCGCTGCGGCCGCAAGGATCAGACGCGGACGGCCCCACCCTGCAAACGCAGCTGCACGCCCTGGCCCAGCGGCTGCGGGACAACACGACCCGTCAGGGTGAGATCCGCCAGCAGCTCAGGCAGGACAATGAAAGCCGTCAGCAGCAGCAGGCGCTGGGACAGCAGATTGCAGAGGCGACGCAGCTGGCGGACGACTGGGGCTATCTGAATTCGCTGATCGGCTCCAGCACCGGCGACCGGTTCCGCAAATTCGCCCAGGGGCTGACCCTCGATAATCTGGTCTGGCTGGCAAACCAGCAGCTCAACCGGCTGCATGGCCGCTATCTGCTGCAACGCAAGGCCAGCGAGGCGCTGGAGCTGGAGGTTGTCGATACCTGGCAGGCCGACGCCGTGCGCGACACCCGCACCCTCTCCGGCGGCGAAAGTTTTCTCGTCAGCCTGGCGCTGGCCCTGGCGCTGTCAGACCTGGTGAGCCATAAAACACGGATTGACTCCCTGTTTCTCGATGAAGGGTTCGGCACCCTCGACAGCGAAACGCTGGATACGGCGCTGGACGCCCTGGATGCCCTTAACGCCAGCGGCAAAATTATCGGGGTGATCAGCCACGTGGAGGCAATGAAGGAACGTATTCCGGTGCAGATCAAAGTGAAGAAGATAAATGGCCTGGGCTACAGTCGGCTGGACAGAGTGTTTGCGGTGGAGTGAGGTCTGAATTATGGCGATGTCCCCTCACCCTAACCCTTTCCCGGAGGGAGAGGGAACCGTCCGGCGCCGGTCTGTAATTTCGCACGCTATTGCGATTCCCCTCTCCCTGCAGGGTGAGGGGTTCCCGGCCACTGCCTCTACCACCCGCACCGTACCGCTTTTCTCCCTCTCCCTGCAGGGAGAGGGCCGGGGTGAGGGGGAGCGGTTCAGGTCCCCTGGAGCGGCCACAGCCAGGCCGCGCCGCGTACTCCGCTGGAGTCACCGTGCAACGCTTTGCGGATCGGCGTTTCACACTCGCCGCCGAAGACCCACTGCTTCACCAGGTCCGGTACCGTTTGATACAGACGCTCGACGTTGCTCATCCCGCCGCCCAGCACGATAACGTCCGGGTCGAGGATATTCACCACGTGGGCCAGCGATTTCGCCAGCCGCTGTTCATAGCGGCTCAGCGCCAGTTCGGCCTTTTCGTCACCTTCGCCCACCAGACGCATAATCTCGCTGCCGGTTAACCCCTTGCCGCTCAGCCGCTGGTAGTCGGTGGCAAAGCCGGTGCCGGAGATAAAGGTTTCGATACATCCCTGTTTACCGCAGTAGCAGGGCACTTCGGCGCGATAGCGCAGCTCATCGTCGTTCATCCACGGCAGCGGGTTATGCCCCCACTCGCCGGCGTTACCGTTGCCGCCGATATGCGCCCGCCCGTTGAGCGCCACCCCGGCGCCGCAGCCAGTGCCGATAATCACCGCAAACACCGTTTGCGCCCCCGCCGCCGCGCCGTCCACCGCCTCCGACACCGCCAGACAGTTGGCGTCGTTGGCCAGCCGGACTTCACGCTCAAGGCGCAGGCTGAGATCCTTATCAAAGGGCTGGCCGTTGAGCCAGGTCGAGTTGGCGTTTTTCACCACCCCGGTATAGGGCGAAATTGCGCCAGGAATGCCCATCCCCACGGTACCCTGCTGTCCGGTCGCCTGCTCGGCCATCGCTACCAGGGTGGCGATAGTCTCGATGGTTTGCCGGTAGTCCTCACGCGGCGTGGGTAACCGGTGGCGAAACAGCTGCTCTCCCTGGTCGCTCAGGGCTATCACTTCGGTTTTTGTTCCACCTAAATCAATACCAATACGCACGCTCAGCTCCTCACCCCGATTAACAATGCAAGCATAGCGACAATTCGCTATCATGCCCGCCTGATTTAACGACAAAGCCGTGGAAATTATCATGCTGTGGTTCAAAAATTTAATGGTTTACCGTCTCAGCCGCGATATCGAATTGCGCGCCGAGGAGATGGAAAAACAGCTGGCCGAGCTGACATTTACCCCGTGTGGCAGCCAGGATATGGCGAAAACCGGTTGGGTGTCGCCGATGGGATCGCACAGCGACGCGCTGACGCATACGGCAAACGGCCAGATCATTATCTGCGCGCGTAAAGAAGAAAAGATCCTGCCGTCGCCGGTGATCAAGCAGGCGCTGGAGGCGAAGATCCAGAAGCTGGAAGCCGATCAGGGCCGCAAGCTGAAGAAGACCGAGAAAGATTCCCTGAAAGATGAAGTGTTGCACTCGCTGCTGCCGCGCGCCTTCAGCCGCTTCAGCCAGACGATGATGTGGATCGATACCGTTAACGGCCTGATCATGGTCGACTGCGCCAGCGCGAAGAAAGCGGAAGACACTCTGGCCCTGCTGCGTAAAACCCTCGGTTCGCTGCCGGTGGTGCCGCTGACCCTGGAGAATCCGATTGAGCTGACGCTGACCGAGTGGGTCCGCTCCGGCACCGTGGCGCAGGGCTTCCAGCTGCTGGATGAAGCCGAGCTGAAAGCGATGCTGGAAGATGGCGGCGTGATCCGCGCCAAGAAACAGGATCTGGTCAGCGACGAAATCGCCGTGCACATTGAGGCCGGGAAGGTCGTCACCAAGCTGGCGCTGGACTGGCAGCAGCGTATTCAGTTTGTGATCTGCGACGATGCGTCAATTAAGCGCCTCAAGTTCTGCGATGAATTACGTGACCAAAACGAAGATATCGATCGGGAAGATTTCGCCCAGCGCTTTGACGCCGACTTTATCTTAATGACCGGCGAGCTGGCTGCCCTGATCCAAAGCCTGGTAGAAGGGCTCGGCGGCGAAGCGCAGCGCTAAGCGCCGCTTTCCTTCCTGCCAGGCAGGAAGGAAAAAACAACCCGGCGGCAGGCGCCGGGTGTCACTCTGGCTTACAGATAGCGGCACAGATAAGAGGTTGGCTCAGCCACCTGCAGATGAAATTCGCTGTTGCCTGGCACATTGAAAACTTCGCCGGCGGCGTAAACTTTCCACTCAGTCTCACCCGGCAGCAGGACATTCAGCGCCCCGCTGACCACCGTCATCTCTTCCGGCTGCGCCGTACCAAAGGTGTATTCCCCTTCCGCCATCACGCCAACGCTGGCGCGACCGGTACTGCTGCTGGTGAAGCCAATGGATTTCACTTTTCCGTCAAAGTATTCATTGCTTTGAAGCATAAACAAGCCCTTCTGATCGTCGGTTAAAGGCTCAATATAGGGGGCGCTCCTTGCCCCTGTCACGTGAAATTAACACATTAGACCAATAGTTCTGCCGCCAGTCGGGAAACCAGCACATTCGACAGCAAAACCGGGACGTCCAGGGCTTTTTGTAACACATCGCGGTGATGCTGATAGTAACCGAGACAGTCGAGCACCAGCACGTCGGCGCCCTGCTCCAGCAGCGTTTTGCCGGCGCTTAATAACTCACTGTCGCTGCCGGTAAAAGGGTTGGCCAGCGCGTAGTACGGCGACTTTTCCAGCGAGAGCCACTTTTGCCGCTGCATAGGCATGATCTCTTCCACCGGCACGATCACCCCCACCTGATGCCCATCGACGATCGACGCCACCAGCGGCGGGATGATCCGCTGCGGCTCAAGAAGGATCGCATGGTGGGTGGTAAAACCGCTTAACTGTTCGGAGCTAAGCAACAGGATCACATCATAGTTCTGCCGATCCAGCATCGCGATCACGCTGCGGATATCGCGTTCAATTTTCTGCCGCGATACCATCACCAGCTGGTTATCATTGAGCAAGGTCAGCAGGCCCTGCTCGCCGTCACCCACCGCGTACTCTTTGGTTACCTCAGCATGTGTCATATCGCCCAGCAAACTAATGTGGGTGATCTGTTCTTCCCTGATATGTTCGGTCAGGAGCGGCAACACTCCCGCCAGCGGCACAACGCCGATGGTCAAAATTGCCATCGTTGCACTACTCATATCATGTACCTTTTCACTACCACTGCTTCAAGACAGACTTACCACACACGGCATCCGCCCCCCCGGTGAGTAAAAATCAACCGTCGAGAAGCGTAGCAGTTCCGCGCCGCGGTTGAATGTAAAGATTGCCGGGCGACAGCGGCGTGCCTGAAAAATCCGTGTGTTAGATATTCATTAGTACGACTGATAAATAAAAAATGTGAGATACGCCCGATATTGCCAGTATGGCCGGCAATCCGGGCTCAGGGGTTACGACTTATCAGGATCTTCATAGCGCCGCTTGGCATCCACGGCTTCCTGCTCGGTAGGATGTTCGCTGATCAGCGAATTGGGTTCAGGATAATCCGCGCGGAGTTGATACCAGGTGACGGTCTGACCCTGCGGGCCTTTCTCTACCGCAACCACGCGCGCTTCTCTCGGATATGGGGGCCTGTTTGGCATAGTTCTTCCTTCTTCTGGTATCAGAACTATCAAGTATAGGCGCCCCTCGCCGCCTTAATGTAAGTAAATTCTTAACTTACCGGGGTTGCCGTCGCGCCGCACAGCATGGTCATAATCTGCTCCACCACCCGATCCGGGGAGGCCGTGGCATCGACAATATGATGGGCGGCATCACGGTATAAGGCTTCGCGCTGCGCCAACACCTCGCCCACTTCCTCACGTACCGGCTTACCGGTAAGCGTCGGCCGCTGTTCGGCTTTTGGGTAGGCCTCCAGACGATCAATGAGCGCCGACACCGAGGCCTGCAGATAGATCACCACGCCGTTTTCCCGCATAAACTGGCGATTACCTTCCGCCAGCACAATACCGCCGCCGGTGGCGATCACCGTATTCGGCAGAGTCACGGCCTTCAGCGACAGGGTCTCCAGTTCGCGAAAACGCGCCCACCCTTCTGCCTGCACGATCTCTGCCACCGTCCGCTGCTCATGGGCCTGCAGCCGATGATCGGTATCGGAGAACTGAAAATGCCGCGCTCGCGCCAGCGCATGACCGACGGTGGTTTTACCGCAGCCTCGTGGCCCGATGAGAAAGATTGGCTGTGTCATGACCGAAGACCCCCTGGTTCCGCCTGTCGTAAAATATGAAAACGAAAGAACGTATTATCGCTGTTTGTTCCGTAATGTAGTCGTAAACAAAACGTTACACAACTTCTTTACACCCCATCACCACAGTGACAAAAGGGGCTCTTGATGTAAACTTATCATTGCATTAAGTGTTTAACCAGCTTTACTTTCGGCTGGGCGTTATTTTTTATCCAACGCTGGCGTAAACGGTAACACATTTATGCATAGCTTTACGAAGCAACATATTTACAACATCGTGTTTCAGACGCACCCTGATGCCTATTCGACAGTGTGACAGAGGAATGTAACATGCAATCTGAAGAACAACGCCTTATTGATGGACTGTTTTCCCGGCTAAAAGAGGCTGAGGCGCACAGTGCATCGCGCGATACCAGCGCCGAGGAGCGGATTGCCCAACATGTGAGCGCGCAGCCGGCGGCCCCCTACTATATGGCGCAAACCATTCTTATCCAGGAAGCCGCGATTAAACAGCTTAACGATCGCATCCAGGCGCTGGAGAGCCAGGTCAGCCAGCTGCAGGCGGCGAAGCCCAGCAGCGGCGGATTCCTCTCCGGCCTGTTTGGCGGTGGCGGCTCGTCACGCGGTTCTGACCCCATCCCGGGCGCGGAGCAATACGGTCGCCCGCAAGCCAGCGCCCAGCCGCAGTATGCCTCGCCGCAACAGCAACCGAACTATGCCCCGCAGGCAGCGGCACGCGGCGGCGGCTTTATGGCGGGCGCGCTGCAAACGGCCGCAGGCGTAGCGGGCGGCGTGGTGCTGGGCAATATGCTGACCAACATGTTCAGCGGCTCGCACCCGCAGGAGATCGTTAATATCATCGAAGAGCAGCCGCAGCCTGATGCCGCCGCGCAGGACGCCACCGCGGGTGACGATCCGTTCCGCCAGGGAGACGATCAGTTCCTTGCCGACAACACCTGGAACGACGACTTCGACGCCGGCTTTGGCGACGATGATATTGGCAGCGACGACGATAGCTGGGTTTAACCCTGCTGACGCTTAACCGCCAGCAACCACTTCTCCAGCTCGGCGGCAAACTGTTGCCGGTCGCGCTGCGATAAACTATCCGGGCCGCCGGTCTGCACGCCGCTGGCCCGTAATGTCTCCATAAAATCCCGCATCGTCAGGCGCTCGCGGATCGTCGCCTCGCTGTAACGTTCCCCGCGCGGATTCAGCGCTGCCCCGCCCTTCGCCAGCACCTCTGCCGCCAGCGGGATGTCGGCGGTGATGACTAAATCTCCCGCCGCGCACTGGCGAACGATTTCATTATCCGCCACGTCAAAACCTTGCTCAACCCGCAGAGTGCGGATGAAACGCGACGGCGGCACGCGCAGCGGCTGATTCGCCACCAGCGTCACCGGGGTCTGGGTACGCTCTGCCGCGCGGAACAAAATCTCTTTAATCACGTTCGGACACGCGTCCGCATCTACCCAAATAGCCATGCCAGCTCCTGTTACCTGCAATAAGTGACGCCAATGTTACCTGCTTTTCTCCCCCATGAAAGCGCAGGATGGTAAGCTAATCAGATCGTAACGAAAAAAGCAGAGGGGAATGGTGATGGATAAGAAAATTGGCTTTATCGGCTGCGGCAATATGGGTAAGTCCATTCTGGGTGGACTGATCGCCAGCGGCCAGGTACAGCCGGGACAAATCTGGGTCTACACCCCGTCGCCGGATAAGGTTGCGGCTCTGCGCGACCAGTATGGCATCAACGCCGCCGGGAGCGCTCAGGAAGTGGCGCAGATTGCCGATATCGTCTTCGGCGCGGTTAAGCCGGGGATCATGACCAAAGTGCTGGGCGACGTAGCCTCAAGCCTGAATAAAGAGTCGCTGGTGGTCTCCATCGCCGCCGGGGTCACGCTTGAGCAACTGGCGCGCGCCCTCGGTCACGATCGCAAAATTATTCGCGCGATGCCCAATACGCCGTCACTGGTCAACGCCGGTATGACCTCCGTCACGCCTAACGCGCTGGTAAGCAGCGAAGACGTGGCCGAAGTGCTGACCATGTTCCGCTGCTTTGGCCAGGCGGAACAAATTGCCGAGCCGATGATCCATCCGGTGGTGGGCGTGAGCGGCTCCGCGCCGGCCTATGTCTTTATGTTTATCGAAGCGATGGCCGATGCCGCCGTCCTCGGCGGCATGCCGCGCGCCCAGGCCTATAAATTCGCCGCCCAGGCGGTAATGGGCTCCGCCAAAATGGTGCTGGAGAGCGGCGAGCATCCGGGGGCGCTGAAAGATATGGTCTGCTCGCCTGGCGGGACCACCATCGAAGCCGTCCGCGTACTGGAAGAGAAAGGGTTCCGCTCCGCGGTGATCGAAGCCATCACCCAGTGTATGGAGAAATCAGAGAAACTGAGCCGCTCCTGAGCCTGAGAGGGTAGGCAGCAATGCCCTGAGTGTTCAAAGAAGAAGGGAGCGCGCAGGCGCTCCCTTTTTTTTCAGGCTTTCTTCAGGCAGGTACTCATGAAGGTACTGCGTTCATCACCCTTCAACGATTTTGCCGAGGCCGCTTCGTTGCAGTCGCTCATCTTCTGCTGCTGAGGGGTGAGCGCTTTTCCTTGCGACGTAGTGGTCTCTTTTTTCAGGCACTGGCTCATAAACGTTTTGCGCTCATCTCCTTTCAGCGCTTTGGCTGACGCTTGCTGATTGCAGTCCGTCATCTTTTGCTGCTGTGGAGTGGGCGTTTTTTCTGCCGCGCCAACCGCGCTGATAAAGATCAAGCCAAACAGTAGAGTCATTAGTAAGGTTATTTTCATCGCACCATCCTTCTGTGAGTGGATCGTTGTAAGTCTGGACGCAGATAGAAAAAAAACCAGCCGGTGACGCGATTTCGCCACCGGCAGCGACTTATTTCAGACTCAGGGCGGCTTTCATGGTCGAGAACAGGTCGGTCTGGTCGGTCAGGCCGACGACGTTAGCCGCGTGTGGACCGTAGGCCGCAATGCGCAGCTGGGTGCCGGTATGCTCCATCGACTCTTCCTCAGAGTTGCCGTAGCTCATGACCATCACTGCGCCATCGTGGGTATTCAGAGCCTGGGTCAGTCCCGGGGCTTTGCTGTCCGCCGGAATGATCTGGCTGGCGTGCGCATGGTCGGCGGTGACGATCACCAGGGTATTGCCGTCTTTTCGCGCAAACTCCAGCGCCTTCTGCACCGCTTCGTCGAGGTCTACGGTTTCGCCGATCTGGCCACACGGATTCGCCGCATGATCCTGTTTATCGATGGAAGCGCCTTCCACCTGCAGGAAGAAACCTTTCTCGTTGCGGCTCAGCAGGTCAATCGCTTTCTCCGTCATCTGCGCCAGCGTCGGCACCGAGGCGTCGCGTTTCGGGTTTGGCGTACAGGTCACCGGCGCCTTATCGATATTGCCGTGATAAGACGCCTTCGGCCCTTCCCAGCGAACCGGCATATTGCCATCGGCGAAGAGACCCAGCAGCGGCTTAGCCTGACTGGCGTCAGTCGCGGCGGCAAGGGAAGCCGCGTCGGTCACAATCTGGTAGCCGCGCGCTTCCGCCTGCTCGCGCAGGGTTTTGCCCTGCCACTCGCCCGCCGTCGCCGTTTCGGCAAAGGTCTTCGCCCCGCCGCCTAAGGTGACATCCGGCCGGGCGTTCAGCAGCTGTTCGGTAATGGAGCCTTTGCCCCCTTTCTCCAGCGCATTGCTGGGGCATTTTTCACTGGTGACCGTGGGGCCGTAACATTTACGCGATGTCACATGCGCCACCAGCGCTGCGGGGGTGGCGTCCTGCAGCTCGGCGGTGGAAACGTTGCCGGTGGCCAGCCCCGCCGCTTTCGCCAGCTCGAGGAGGGTCTGATGCGCGTTCTCATGAATATCGACGCCCAGCGCGCCGTTATAGGTCTTGACGCCGGTGGTCCAGGCAGTGGCGGACGCCGCCGAGTCGGTCACGTAGTCCGGTTTCCCGGTTTTTTTATCCAGCGAATAGTGCGTGTACTGCCCGGTTAACGGCAAGGCGTCAATCCCTTTAAAGAAACCGCCCGCCCCTTGCGCATAATTTCGCGCAGCGGTAATTTCCGAATCACCCATGCCATCGCCAATCAGCAAAATAACGTTTTTAGCCGGCTTATTGATTAACGAGGCGCGCAGCGCTTCGGTTTGATCGCCGGTTAAACGACGCGCGCCGCCGGGAGTGGTGATATCTCCCTGCGCAGCGCGATTTTCCAGAACCGGCGCAGCAGTCGTTTCTGCATGAATAACCGGCGAGCCCAGCAGAGGAACCAGGGCAATAAACAGGGCGCTTAATTTCACTTTTGTCATCTCCATGTAAAAAATACTTAAAAAAAACAAAACGAGGGAGACTTTATAAAAGGGAGATGACAGAAAAATGACGGCATCCTTGTCGTGTCACAAAGACTAGCTACGAGGATGCCGCAACAGCTTCTTTAGATATTGCTGCAGCAGCATCGCATCCTGGTCGTTGACCGGCGGACAGGGCGTCACCTGGTCAATCGCCTGTTCTATATCCTGAATCAATGCCTGCTGGGCATCATGCTCCATATGGCGCAATAATGCGGTGACCACGATCTCCAGCGCTTCAACCTGCACCGTCAGTTCCTTTGCTTCTTCTTCCTTTTGCGCCAGTTTAACCAGTAACTCAGCAATGAGATTCTTCATAGCACCAGTTCCTTATGCGAGGCCTGTTTTTGATTGGGATGTCATACCCGATGACGGACCTCAGAATTACTTAAAATAAGAATCATCGCAACACCCAATATACAGCGAAACGTTTTACCACAACAAAATACCACTACAAATAGTATTGTTTAATCATGGTCGGGGATGGTTATAACCAGATGGCGCAGGAAATAATAAAATGGAATAGCGCTCACGGCATGGCGATAACAAAAAGTAATGGTAAATGTACCGACGGTGAATAACGCTGACGGTATCGCGATAAATACCGTCAGCAGAGGTTCAGGCGTTAGCCCGGCGGGTGCGGCGCAGCATCCATGCCAGCTGCCAGAGGTTAATGAAAACGATAATGGCGGTAGCAATAAACACCCAGCGGAAGCCGGCCATCGCCGATACAGAGGCGCCAATCAGCGGCCCGGCGACGTTGCCCAGATACATAAACGACTGGTTATAGCCAAAGATGCGTCCGGTGACGCTGTCGCTGCTGTATTTTAGCAATAAAGTCTGAACCGCCGGGAGCATCGCGCCATCGGCAAAGCCGAGCAGGAAACGCAGCGTACCCAATTGCAGCGGGGTGGTGACAAAAGACATGGCGAAAAACATCACCACTGCGCAGCAGAGCGTCGCGAGCAGGATCCGCGAGGTACCGATGCGATCGCCTAACTTACCCAGCCGTGGCGCAGAAATCAGCGCCGACACGCCAGGCACCGCGGCGATCATCCCGGCCAGAAAGGCGATATTGTTGCTGTCCGGCGCCATCGACTTGATAAACAGCGCCAGGATCGGGCCAATTGAGCCGTTGCACAACTGGATCACCAGGGTGGTGAAGAACAGGCTGATCACCAGCCCCGGATAGGGTAAAGAGGCAAGGACTTGTTTTCCGGTGAGGCGCTCGCTTTTACTGACCTGAGGGCGCCCTCCCTCTTTGATCAGAAACAGGGTCACCAGAAAACTGATGGTCAGCAGGATCGCCGTAATAAAAAAGACCATCCGCAGCCCGACGTGGTCCGCCAGGAAGCCGCCCAGCAGCGGGCCGCCGATCACGCCGCTGATTTGCGCGGTTGATAGCGTGCTCAGCGCCCAGCCGCTGCGCTCGCGCGGCACCTGGGAGGCCACCAGCGCCATGGCGTTGGGGATATAACCGGAGGTTAAGCCCATGATCGCCCGCAGGATAAACAGCTGCCAGACGTTAGTGGCGAAGGCCTGCAGTAAAATAGCAATCGCCATCCCCAGCGAGGCACGCAGCAGCATCAGCTTGCGGCCTTTGCGGTCTGCCAGGCTCCCCCACATCGGCGAGACGATCGCCGAGACAAGAAAAGTCACGCTGAAGGTCAGCCCCGACCACATCGACAGCGCTTCATGCGAGGTAACGCCCAGCTGGGAGACGTAGAGGGGCAAAAAAGGGAGAATTTGACTGATCGCCAGGCCGGTAAAAAAGCAACCAAACCAGACGGAGATGAGATTAACCTTCCAGGATTCCATAACTACGCGTATTCATTAATGATTTGCCAATTATTACCTAGCTTAGCAATTTCATTCCACTGGTGTACTACCATAGATGCGCTGGCGGTGAGTTTGGTGTTTTATGAGTGTGGATGAGAACCTGACGAAGCATTTTCTGGTCATTTAGGCTACTCACAGCGCTTTATGCTCAAAAGCAGAAGCCCTGTCCGCGCATCCCCAGATGAAAATGATTGGCGTGAGCCGCATTGTACTCTGGCCCCAGCGCATTGCCGAAGTAGTGGCAGCTGTTGTTCAACAGCGCCGCCAGCCAGGGATGCGAGGTCTCGCTCCGCCAGCCCTGCAGGACGCTGACGCGTCGGCCGTCCGCCAGGCGGAAACCGCTGACGTCCAGAGCGTCCGCCGTGGCGTGTTCACTGCGCCGCGCCTGTTGCCGATGGTAGATATTGCGGCAGGCGAAGCTGCCGAGATGATCGATCTGGCGCAGATCGCTCGCCATCAGTTGACGGGTCAGCGGTTTCGCCTGCTGCTCGACATACAGCGCACTGCTCAGCGCCAGCGGGCAGCTGGCGAGGAAACTGCTGCTCAGCGTCACGCTGCCAAAATTCGCTACCCGCACCACGTTATGCAGCGGGCAGCTTCCCTCGCTGTCGGCCACCGGCTGGCTGGCGATAAGCCGGCGGCGATTGGCTTCCGCCAGCAGGGAGGCGCACTGGTCTGCCGTCAGCCTGCGTAGCTTGAATGACGTCAACCAGCCCGGGGGATCGTTAAGCGCCAGCGGCGCCAGCGGATTCAGGTGCGGCGGCAGATAGCGGTATCCTAACAGGCCCGCGCCGAGCATCCCGGCCAGCACCAGCAGCGTCTTTCCTCTCACGCCCACTCCCGTCAATTGATCAGGTAAATATTATGGCAGGCAGGCAGCGGTTTCACATGGTATGTTATGCCCTTTGATGTTATCTGGATGGAAGTTGAAATGGCAAAGATGAGGGTTGGGATCGTTTTTGGCGGCAAGTCGGCGGAGCATGAAGTGTCGCTGCAGTCAGCGAAGAATATCGTGGAAGCGATTGATAAATCGCGCTTCGATGTGGTTCTGTTGGGTATTGATAAACAGGGGCTATGGCACATCAACGACGCCGGCAACTACCTGCTCAATGCTCAGGATCCTGCCCGCATTGCCCTGCGTCCTTCCACGGTGACCCTGGCGCAGATCCCGGGCCGAGAAGCACAGCAGCTGATTAACGCCGACAGCGGCCAGCCGCTGGCGGCTATCGATGTGATTTTCCCCATCGTCCACGGCACGCTGGGCGAGGATGGCTCCCTGCAGGGGATGCTGCGCATGGCGAATCTGCCTTTCGTTGGTTCCGATGTGCTGGGCTCCGCGGCCTGTATGGACAAAGACGTGACCAAACGTCTGCTGCGCGATGCCGGGCTCGCCGTCGCCCCGTTTATCACCCTGACCCGCGCCAACCGCGCGCAGTTCAGCTTTGCCGATGTCGAAGCGAAGCTGGGGCTGCCGCTGTTCGTGAAGCCGGCCAACCAGGGATCATCGGTTGGCGTCAGCAAAGTTAAAAACGAAGAGCAGTACCATCAGGCGGTGGCCCTGGCCTTTGAATTTGACCATAAAGTCGTGGTGGAACAAGGCATTAAAGGGCGGGAAATTGAGTGTGCGGTGCTGGGTAACGACCATCCGCAGGCCAGCACCTGCGGTGAAATTGTCCTCAACAGCGAGTTTTACGCCTACGACACCAAATATATCGATGACCAGGGCGCGCAGGTGGTGGTCCCGGCCGCCATCGCCCCTGAGATCAACGACAAAATCCGCGCGATTGCAGTGCAGGCCTACCAGACCCTGGGCTGCAGCGGCATGGCCCGCGTCGACGTCTTCCTCACCGCCGACAACGAGGTGGTGATCAACGAGATCAACACCCTGCCGGGCTTTACCAACATCAGCATGTATCCGAAGCTGTGGCAGGCCAGCGGCCTCGACTACACCAGTCTGATCACCCGGCTGATTGAGCTGGCGCTGGAGCGCCATGCTGCGGACCGGGCGCTGAAAACCTCCATGAACTAAAACGCGTTTATCGCGCCTGGCAGCAGGGGTCTCAGGCCTCTTCCGCCGGGCGGCGGCGGATCACCAGGCCCGCGGCCCAGAAGCTAATGACCCAGGTCACCAGACCGACGGCGTAGGATTGCCAGCCCTGTGTTTCAAACCCCAGCAGCCCCACCACCCCATTGAGAATAAAAATTAGCCCCAGCGCCACCGCGTAGTAGTGCCAGTCGCGGCGAATTTTATCTGTGAGCTTCATGCGACCTCCAACAGCAAAAAAACGCATCTTCGCATAGCCGCCCGCGGCGGTCTGTAGCGCGGGAGAGAATGTTGCTGGATTGCGACGCCGCTCTCCCTTTTCCATTCCTGTGGCGCGGTTAACACACCGGCGAAAACAGGATTATTCCTGGACGGCAATTACCAGCAATCTGATACTGACAATGGCCCCTCACTGCCAGAATACCTGCCATAGAGCTGGAGAAAAAACCAGCAGTACAGAGGTGGGAGGGCCTATGGCTGAATTCAGTTTTTCAAAATCGCTTTTGGGAAATAAAAAAAGAGGGGCGTTGACCGGCAGCCATGTCGCCTACGGCCTGTTCGTGCTAGTCTGCTGCTGGGCCGGCGCGCAGATGCTCAGCATGCTGATCCACGCTCCGGGGGTATTTGAACGCTTGATGCAAACGCAGGACGCCAGCCGTCCGCAAGTCGACATCAGTCTCGCCGTTGGCACCCTCTTTGGCCTGATCCCTTTCCTGATCGGCTGCTCGTTCATCGGGCTGCTGGCGCTCATTGTGCGCTGGCGTCAGCGCCGTTAACGCCGCGCCATACAATTTGCCCGCCGCTCATCAACCCGTTTTGCAAACCACGCCGTCGTCAGATTACGGGTAATTTTCGGACTCTCAAGCTGGATCCCTGGCAACATCTCCCGCGGCAGAGTCTTGCCCGCCCTTTTCTCGGCGAGGCGGAAAACCTGCTGATAAAGGTCGGTCTTCTCAAACGCCAGGCTGTCGCCCTTTTTCAACTGGCGGTGGATCTCGCTGTCGCTCATTCCCAACTGGCCCGCCAGACGACGCACCGCCAGCTCGGTGCTGCCCGGTTCCTCGCTGTCGTAGCGGATAAGGTCGCCGTCGAGCGCCAGTTTCACCCCGCTGGCTTTCACCACCGCGTTCTGGAAGGCGGCGTTACGGCTGGCATACCAGCCGGCGTTGAAGTCGGCAAAGCGGTACAGCGGCACGCTGTAGCTGGCCGGGTAGTTCAGCAGATGATAGGTGCCAAACCACAGGCCACCGCGCAGGCTGAAGACCTCCTGGCGCACCGTCCCGTTCATTTTCCACGGGTAGCCGGAGGTGTGCTGCTCGGCAAAGGCAATGCTGACCTGCATCGGCCCCCCGGTGTGCACCGGGTTAAGTGAACCGAACAGCTTCTGCCCCATAGGCACCATCCCGATAAAGTCATCAAAAATGGCGCTCAGCTGCTTTTCCGTCTTCACATTGTCCAGACGGTCGCTATAGCTTTTACCGTTTGGCGAGGTGATCTTCAGCGCGGTATGGACCAGAAACGGCGGAATGTGCATTTTTTCCGCCCGGCGGTCAATTTCCTGCCAGGCGATTTTATTCAACCCCGGCACCACCGGATCGGACTGATAGTTAGACTCCTGCTGCGCGACCGCCAGCACCGAGCAGACATTCTCTTCCGTCGGCGCCAGCTTCTGGCTGTCAAACGCGGTGGCGATGGCTTGCGCCCAGGCCTCCCGATCCTTGACGCTGGCCGGCATTTTCTGCCGCACCACCGACGCCACGTCAACGGGCTTCTCGCCCTTTTTCAGCGTCGGGGCCTGCTGGCTGGTACAGGCGCTCAGCACCATGGCCGCCAACAGCGTCAATGAACCGGGAATAATGCGCGATAAACGTGCGGCCATCATGCTTCCTTGTCTTAATTAACGTAATGTCGGGATCGCTTCCTGCAGCGGCTTGCCGTCCAGCTCGCGTTCAAAACTGCGCAGACGTTTGTAGATGGACATCAGTTCCACCAGCGTCGTCCACGAGCTAATCAGGTACTGGAACGAGCCGCGCACCTGGCCGAAGACGTTGGTAATTTGCGTCATCAGCCCGAGGGTAATCGTACCGGCAACGATCGACGGAAACAGCAGGAAAAGGCCGAAAACGTTATCCACCTGCAGGTAGAGAATGCGGGCGATATTGAAATACATATAGTGGAAATAGAGACGGAAATAGTTGCGACGCACCGCACTGAACAGCTCGCGCACCGTCGGCGGCGTGGCGCGGGTTTCATCGTCCTCACCGTAGACCAGCTCTTTACGATAGGCGGCTTCCACGCGCTGGTTTTTAAACTCCAGGCCCGGCAGCTTAATCCCCACCACCGCCAGCAGGCCGGTCCCCATCAGCGACCAGACGATAGCGGCAATCACCAGACCATACGGCAAATGGCCGACGATAGGTAGGTCGGGAACGTGTTCGGAGAGCGTCACCAGCACCGGCAGGAAGGCGATCAAGGTCATCACCGCGTTGATAAAGCTTACCCCCATATCTTCCAGGGTGGAGGCAAAGCGCATGGTATCTTCCTGCACACGCTGCGCGGCGCCTTCGATATGGCGCAGATGCTGCCAGTGGGCCATATAGTGTTCGTTCATCGCCGTGCGCCAGCGGAAGACGTAGTGGCTGACGAAGAAGTTGTTCATCACGCCAATGATCACCGCGATGAGCGCGATGCCGAGAAAGATGCCGATCTCATGATAAAACTGGTTGATGCTGACCTTATGCGGGGTGGCCAGCGCGCTCTGGATCAGGTCGTAGAACGGCGCATACCAGGCGTTGATCGCCACCCCGACTTCCACCAGAAACCAGGTGACGAAGATGATGAGCGACGTGCCGAGAATCGACCAGTACTGCCAGCGATGCGGGCAGTAGACAAACCAGAAGAGTGCAAACACGCCGACGCAAAACAGATAGTAAGCGTAGAACACCAGATAGTTGAGCGACCAGAAGCGCGCCGCGCTGATCGCCACATTTTGCGATGCTCCGGTGACCCGCAGCAGCCAGTCGCCGCCGCCCGCCTGCCAAAAGATCACGGCCAGCAGCGACCAGATAAAGGCAGAAATAAAAAACGGCCCCGGTTTGGGGAAAAAAGATTTAAACATCATTGTCTCCTGCTAACTTCTTATCGTTCTGCTATTGCTGTGTACGACGCATACGTCGGCCGCCGCGTGGATGCGCTCTCGCGGGGCAGACGAATGATAAGACCGGATATCAACAGCTTAGTTCTGCTGCCAGGCGTGCAGAATTGTTTCTGTGGGTTTCACCTGTAAAGGATTGCCAGGAACGGTCAGCGTACGCCACACCTCATTGTAGTGGGCGATAAGCGTCGCGGCCTGCGCGGCGGGGCGGTCGGCGGTGGTATGGGCATCTTCCGCGATCACAATACCGTACCCGCGGCTGGCGCCGTTTTTAATGGTGGTGTCGAGGCAGTAGTCGGTGGCGCAGCCGCAGATGACGAACTGCTGAATGTCGTGTTCGTCCAGCACCTGCGCCAGCGAGGTGTGGTAGAAGGCGTCGCAGGCGGTTTTGGTGACATACAGCGCGCCAGCTGGCTGTTCCAGCTCGGGAAGCAGGGCGAAGCCTTCGCTGCCGGCTTCGAGGCCGCCGGCCTCATCATGCTGAATGAAAATAACCTTGTCCGCCGCGCGCACCAGACGATTAATTTGCGCGACGCAGCGCTCGCGCGCCAGACGCGGCGTGGCGAACACGCCGTTTTGCATATCCACGACCATCACTACCCGTTGAACCGTCATTGTTCTCTCCCACGAACTTTCAGCCAAACGGTCATCATACGCGGCAGCGGAAAAAGCCGATATCTGAAAGCGTAAAAAAGTCTTTTTTACGCACCGTTACCTTTTTCCTGCAGGAATGTCGTGAATCCCACTTTGTTCTGCGCCACTTCGTAGTATAAATACCCTCTTCTTTTTTATTTATTTAATGGATGATCTCCGTTGAAACGTAGTTTGCTCATTTTTGCTGCGCTGTGCGCGGCGTCGTGGACCTCGGTGCAGGCCGCACAGCCTACCGTTGACCCGGTTTTCGCCTCGGATGTGGTCGATCGTTACGCCAATCATATCTACTACGGCAGCGGCGCCACCGGCATGGCGCTGGTGGTTATCGATGGCAATCAGCGTGTTTTTCGCAGCTTTGGCGAAACCCGCCCGGGGAATAATCAGCACCCGCAGCTCGACTCGGTGATCCGTATCGCCTCCCTCAGCAAACTGATGACCAGCGAGATGCTGGTAAAGCTGCTCGACCAGGGAGTGGTGAAACTCAACGATCCGCTGAGCAAATACGCCCCGCCGGGTACCCGGGTGCCTGACTGGCAGGGAAAACCAATCACCCTGGTTAACCTCGCAACCCATACCAGCGCCCTGCCGCGCGAGCAGCCTGGCGGCGCCGCTCATCGTCCGGTGTTTGTCTGGCCGACCCGCCAGCAGCGCTGGAACTGGCTCTCTACCGCGACCCTGAAGACCGCGCCGGGCTCACAGGCGGCCTACTCCAACCTGGCCTTTGATTTACTGGCGGACGCGCTCTCCACCGCTGCCGGCAAACCTTATCCGCAGCTGTTTGAAGAACAGATCACCCGGCCGCTGGGGATGAAGGACACCACCTTTACCCCGTCACCGGATCAGTGCCAGCGGCTGATGATCCCGGAAAAAGGCGCCAGCCCATGCAACAACACCCTGGCGGCGATCGGCAGCGGCGGAGTCTACTCGACGCCGGGGGATATGATGCGCTGGATGCAGCAGTTCCTGTCATCCGATTTCTATACCCGCAGCCAGCAGGCCGATCGGATGCAGACGCTGATTTATCAGCGTAACCAACTGACCCGGGTGATTGGTATGGACGTGCCGGGCCGCGCCGACGCGCTGGGACTTGGCTGGGTGTATATGAAGCCGAAGAATGGCCATCCGGGGATTATTCAGAAAACCGGCGGTGGCGGCGGGTTTATCACCTATATGGCGATGAATCCGCAGGCTAACGTCGGCGCTTTTGTGGTGGTAACCCGCTCGCCGTTAACCCGCTTCAACAATATGAGCGATGGCATCAACGACCTGGTCAGCGAGCTGAGCGGCGCGCAGCCCAACATGCAGACGGCCAGCCAGTAAGTTCGCGGGGGTTTCGCCAACACGACATAACGATCGTTTTGGCGAAACATCCCCATGCCATTTCAGTTACACTAACGTCTTTCATTTCACAAAATCAGGCAAACCATGACAGATTTAATCACTCGCCCCCGCCGCCTGCGTCAATCCGCTGCGCTGCGCGCCCTGTTTGAAGAGACAACACTGAGTTTGAACGACCTGGTGTTGCCGATCTTTGTTGAAGAAGAAATTGATGATTACAAAGCGATCGAGGCCATGCCCGGCGTGATGCGCATTCCGGAAAAATATCTGGCACGTGAAATCGAACGCATCGCTAACGCCGGCATTCGCTCGGTGATGACTTTTGGCATTTCTCATCACACCGATGCCACCGGCAGCGATACCTGGAATGAAAATGGCCTGGTGGCGCGTATGTCGCGGATCTGCAAGTCCACGGTGCCGGAGATGATCGTCATGTCCGATACCTGCTTCTGCGAATACACTTCCCACGGTCACTGTGGCGTGCTGTGCGACCACGGGGTGGATAACGACGCGACCCTGGAAAACCTCGGCAAGCAGGCCGTTGTCGCCGCCGCCGCAGGGGCGGATTTCATCGCTCCTTCCGCCGCGATGGACGGACAGGTACAGGCGATTCGCCGCTCGCTGGATGCCGCCGGTTTCACTAATACGGCGATTATGTCCTACTCCACCAAGTTCGCTTCCTCCTTCTACGGCCCGTTCCGCGAAGCGGCCGGTACCGCGCTGAAGGGCGATCGGAAAACCTATCAGATGAGCCCGATGAACCGCCGGGAAGCCATTCGCGAGTCGCTGCTCGATGAAGCCCAGGGCGCCGACTGCCTGATGGTGAAACCGGCTGGCGCCTACCTGGATATTCTGCGCGATATCCGCGAACGCAGCGATCTGCCGCTCGGCGCCTATCAGGTCAGCGGGGAGTACGCGATGATCAAATTCGCTGCCCAGGCGGGCGCTATCGATGAAGAGAAAGTGGTTCTGGAAAGCCTCGGCGCTATCAAACGCGCAGGCGCCGACCTGATCTTCAGCTATTTCGCCCTCGATCTGGCCGAGAAAAAAATCCTCCGTTAAACCCGCCCCTCCCCGGTGGCGCTTCGCTTACCGGGGCTACCAAACCTCATCCCCGGTGCGCTGTATTTATCGCGACCACCACACCGTAGCCCGGATAAGGCGCTTGCGCCGCTATCCGGGGACAGGCGCTAACCAATATCTGTAGCTAAAACTTTGCGCGCCGCTTTCCACCTTCTGCGCCTTCTCCTTGGCGTACCGGATTTCGCCTTCTAACGTGTTAAACCACATCATAAATACCGAATTCCAGGAGATCCTGTGGTGGCTTATCGACGTTATTACATTAAGGGGGGAACCTGGTTCTTCACTGTTAACCTTAAAGACCGTAGAAGCATGCACCTAACTGAAAACATAGAATTATTGCGCTACTCTGTCGCCGTTGTTAAACAACATCGCCCCTTTATTATTGATGCCTGGGTGGTGTTGCCTGAACATCTGCATTGCATCTGGACACTACCTCATAATGATGACGATTTTTCTTCACGCTGGAGAGATATCAAAGGCTGTTTTAGCAGAACGTTAAAACGACAACCCCTCTGGCAACCGCGCTTCTGGGAGCATGCCATACGCGATGAAGATGATTACCGCCGACACGTTGATTACATCCATATCAATCCACTTAAGCATGGCTGGGTCACCCGGGTGATCGATTGGCCATTTTCAACCTTTCATCGCGATTTCCAGCGCGGGCTATATCCCCCAAATTGGGCTGGCGATAGCTTTGATCTTAGCTGCGGTGAACGCCGATAGCCTCTCCCCGGTGGCGCTGACGCTTACCGGGGCTACAAATCGGCGCCAACCGTAGCCCGGATGAGGCGTTAGCCGCTATCCGGGAAACCTCCCCCGCTGCGACCGAAACTTCACCCAACTGTAATCTGAACGACATCTCCACCTTCTACTGTCTGGGCAGGACGGAGGAGGAGCCACTATGTTTAGTCTCGACAACGTACTCGATGACCTGTGGCCTCAGGCGAGGCCCGCCCCCTGGCAAAAGAAACTGTTAAAAAAGCTGTTTTATGAGGAAGAGTTTCAACAATTTGCCGATCGTCATCGCCACCTGAAGGGGCTTGATACGGTCGAACAGGTACTGGAATACCTCAATATCCGCTGCGCCATCCCGGCGCACGATCTCGAACAAATCCCCGAATATGGCCCGCTGGTCATTATCGCCAACCACCCCACCGGCACCCTCGACGGCCTGGCGCTCCTGTATGCGGTATCCCGCGTGCGCCGCGATGTCAAAGTGGTCACCAACCGCATGCTCACCCACCTTGAGCCCCTGAGCTCGCTGTTTATCCCGGTAGATAATATTCATGGCCGCACCGCTAAAGCGGCGCTGCAGCAGATGGATCACCAGCTGCAGGCCGGCGGGGTGCTGATCTTCTTCCCGGCGGGGGAAGTCTCCCGCCTCACCCGTCGCGGTATCCGCGATAAAAAATGGCACTCCGGCTTTATTAAGCTGGCGGCAAAATATCGCGCCCCGCTGCTGCCGGCGTGGATTAACGCCCACAACAGCGCCCTGTTTTACGCCAGCACGCTGGTCTCCGACAACCTGCCGCTGCTCCTGCTGATGCAGCAGATGTTTCGCCGGCGCAACAGCAGCCTGCCGGTGCGCATCGGCCAGCAGATCCCCTGGTCGAGCTGGTTCGATGCCAAGTCCAGCGCTCGCGAGCTTACCGGCCGCTGCTATCAGCACCTGGAACAACTGCGCAAAGGGCTGCCGGGGCAGTTCAAAACCGAAAGCGCCATCGCCCGTCCGGAAGACCGGGCATTGCTCAAACGCGAACTGCATAAGGCCGAGTGTCTGGGCCGCACCACCGACGGCAAAGTGATTTACCTCTGGCAGCGCAACGGCCAGGAGGACGCGCCGCTGCTGCGCGAGCTGGGACGTCTGCGGGAAATCGCCTTCCGCGCGGTCGGGGAAGGCAGCGGCAAACGGCGGGATATCGACGGGTATGACGACGACTATCTGCATCTGATCCTGTGGGATGAAGACGATCTGGAAATCGTCGGCGCTTACCGCTTTATGCCGACGGCCATCCAGCTGGCAAAGCGCGGCCTGGAAGGGATCTACAGTTACAGCCTGTTCCATTACGACGGGCGGATGGACGATGTCCTGCAGCACGGCATTGAGCTGGGGCGCAGCTTTATCCAGCCGCGCTACTGGGGGCGTCGCGGGCTGGACTACCTGTGGTCAGGCATCGGCGCTTATCTGGCGCGCTATCCGCACTATCGCTATCTGTTTGGTCCGGTGTCGATTTCTGGCGGGTTGCCGCCCGCCGCCCGCGATCTGCTGGTGGCGTTCTACCGGCTGTGGTTCCCGGCGACGCATCCGCTGGCGGAGTCGCGTCGACCTTATCCGGCGTCGCTGCCCGACGTGCTGGCGCAGTTTGGCGGGGAGGATTACAACGACGACCTGGCCCGGCTGAAGTCCCTGCTCGGCAATCTCGGCTGCGCGATCCCGCCGCTGTATAAGCAGTACTCGGAAGTGTGCGAGCCGGGCGGCGTGCAGTTTATCGATTTCGGCAGCGATCCGGATTTCAATAACTGCGTGGATGGTCTGGTGCTGGTGGATCTCACCTACCTGAAGGCCAATCGCTATCAGCGCTATATTGGCGCGCATCTGGGTGCGCAAAAATCGGCATAAACGCTTTTTCCCGGCTTGCGGCGCGTTGCGCCTTAGCCGGGCTACGGTACACCATTTCCGACGGATCGGTCGCCCGGAAAAGGCGCGTCAGGCGCCGCCTCCGGGAAGCAGCGGGCAATGCAGCATCCGCTTTTCTCCGCGGCTCGCGGCTGATGCCTTAACCGGCTACAAGCATTACCCCGCCCGGTAATACGGCTTATCGCCGAGGATCGTCGCCCGGTGCATGATCCGCCGCTGCGGCAGATAGTCGGCGTTGGCGTAATGCTGGGTCACCCGGTTATCCCAGATAGCGACATCGTTCGGCTGCCAGCGCCAGCGCACCTGAAACTCCGGTTTAGTGACATGAGCAAACAGGAAGTTCAGCAGCGCTGCGCTCTCTTTCTCACTCACCTCGACAATTCGCGTGGTAAACCCTTCATTAACGAACAGCGCCTGCTTGCCGGTCACCGGGTGGGTACGCACTACCGGGTGCAGCAGCGGCGGATGCTTCGCCACCGCTTCCTGCCAGCGCCGATGCTCGGCTTCGGTCTTGTTGTACTTATACTCCTGGAACGATTTGCGGAAATCGTGTTCGGCATGCAGGCCGCTCAGCAGCTGCCGGAAAGGTTCTGACAGCGCTTCCCAGGCGGCAATGCCGCTGGTCCACAGGGTGTCCCCGCCGGTCGTCGGCAGCTCTTTCGCCGCCAGAATGGCGCCGGCGGGCGGCGTGTCGATAAAGGTGACATCGGTATGCCAGTTGTCATTATCCGGCGGATTATCGTTGTGGGTATCGAGGACGATAATCTCTTCCACGCCAGGGGCGTGAGGGTAGACCGGATGGATATGCAGGTCGCCAAACCGCAGCGCCAGGTCGCGCTGTTGCGCCGGGGTGATATTTTGCTCGCGCAGGAATACTACCTGATGACGCAGCACCGCGTGATACAGCTGTTCAAACTGGTTGTCGCTCAGCGGACGGGTTAAATCTGCCCCGGTCACCTGCGCGCCAATATAGGGCCCCAGCGGGGTAATGCTCAGACGTTCACTCATTGTACTTCTCCATGCCAGGGCGTCAGGCGACGCTGCAGCGCGCGCAGACCCAGTTCCAGTAAAAAGGCGATAATGGCAATCACCGCGATCCCCGCCAGCACCACATCGGTGGCGAGAAACTCGCCGGCAGACTGCACCATAAATCCTAATCCGCGGGTGGCAGCGATCAGCTCAGCGGCCACCAGCGTTGACCAGCCCACCCCGAGACCAATGCGCAGCCCGGTGAGGATCTCCGGCAGCGCGCCGGGCAGGATCACCAGCCACAGCACCTGCGCCCGGCTGGCGCCCAGCGAACGGGCGGCGCGAATGCGCACCTGCTGCGCGCTTTTTACCCCTGCCAGCGCCGACATGGCTACCGGCGCGAAAATCGCCAGGTAGATCAGCAGGATCTTCGAGGTTTCACCGATGCCAAACCAGATCACCATCAGCGGTAGGTAGGCCAGCGGCGGCACCGGACGATAGAGTTCGATCAGCGGATCGAGGATCCCACGCACCGTCGAGTTGAGCCCCATGGCGATCCCCACCGGTACGCCAATAAGCACTGCCGCCAGCAAGGCGATGACGATCCGCGTCAGGCTCGCCGCCAGATGCTGCCAGAGCGTCGCATCCATAAAACCCTGCGGCCCGGCGATGGTGATAAGCTTTTGCAGTACCTGACCCGGCGGCGGCAGAAACAGCGGGCTAATCAGCTGCAGCGCCGCGACCGCCCACCAGACGGCCAGCAATACCGCCAGAGTCGCCACGCTGAGGGTGAGCTGACGGGAGAGCGGCCAGCGCCACTTCAGCGTCGTCTGACGCGGTTTGTCGTTCAGTACCACGCTCATGAGAAAGCCTCCCGTTGGTCAAACACCCGGCTCAGAATGTATTCCCGCTGTTCAATAAACCGCGGGTCGGATTTGATGCTGCGGCAGGATTCGCCCGCGACAAAGCGACGGCTAAAATCAAGCCGCAGCCGCTCCACCACCCGTCCCGGCCCCGGCGACAGCAGCACCAGCTCGGTGGCCATAAAGATGGCCTCTTCAATGTCATGAGTGATCAGCAGCACCTGTTTGCCGGTCTCATGCCACAGTTTCAGCAGCAATGTCTGCATCTGCTCGCGGGTAAAGGCGTCAAGCGCGCCGAAGGGCTCATCCAGCAGCAACAGCTGCGGATTCGCCGCCAGCGCCCGGGCGATGCCCACCCGCTGGCGTTGACCGCCGGACAGCTGCCAGATAAAGCGTTTTTCCGCCCCTTCGAGACCCACCTTCTTCAGCATCTGCGCCGCCGCTTGCCGGCGCTGCGCTTTATCCACGCCCGCCAGTTGGAGGCCCAGCGCCACGTTATCCTGCACATTGCGCCACGGCAGCAGGCCTTCGTTCTGGAAGACCACGCCGCGCTCTGCGCCCGGCCCGGTCACCCGCTGACCTTCGAGGGTGATGCTGCCGTGCTGATAGGGCACGAATCCGGCAATCAGGTTCAGCAGGGTAGTTTTACCGCAGCCCGAAGGCCCCAGCACCACCAACAGCTCCCCACTCTCCAGCGTCAGGTTGATATCCGCCAGCGCCGGTTTACCGCCGTAGTCGGCGGAAAGATGCGAGATTTGCAGCATCGCCGCCTCCTTTACTTCACGAAACGGTCAGTGACGTACTGACGATAATCGGTTCCCGCCGCGGGCACTTTGCCCTGCTCTTTCAGGAAGCGCGCGGTATCGACGATGGCCTGATTGACCGGACCATTCAGCGCCTGCGCCTGCTCAGCGGCGGTCAGGTAGGTGTTCCCCTTCACCAGCCCGGGGACATCAGCTTCCGGCACGCCGCTCAGGCGCGCCAGCTTGCTGATGTTGTCCGGCTGTTTCAGCCATGTTTCCGGGTTGGCGATGTAGGGCTGCTGGGCGTCGATGGCGCTTTTAGCAAAGGCTTTGACGATCTCCGGATGCTGCTCGGCGAAGTCCTTACGGACCACCCAAACATCGAGGGTCGGCGCGCCCCACTCCCCAACCTGCGCCGAATCGGTCAGCACCTTGCCCTCTTTTTCCAGTTCGTTAACCGCTGGCGCCCAGACGTAAGCGCCATCGATATCCCCGCGCTGCCAGGCGGCGATAATCGCCGGCGGCTGCAGGTTAATAATCTGCACCTGGCCCGGCTTGATGCCCCAGTGTTTGAGCGCCGACAACAGGCTGTAGTGGGTGGTGGAGATAAACGGCACGGCGATGCGCTTGCCGATCAGATCTTCCGGTTTGGTAATGCTTTTTTTCACCACCAGCGCTTCGGAGTTGCCGAGCTTTGAAGCGAGCAGGAACACTTCAATCGGCACCTGCTGACTGGCGGCCACCGCCAGCGGGCTGGAGCCGATATTGCCGATCTGCACATCGCCGGAGGCCAGGGCACGCACCACGCTGGCGCCGCTGTCGAATTTCCGCCAGTCGACGGTCGCGCCGCTGGTTTTGGCGAAGGTATTGTCCGCCTGGGCGACTTTCGCCGGCTCAGCGGAGGTTTGATACGCCACGGTCACGTTGACCGCCTGCGCCTGGAAGGCGGCGACAGCCAGCGCCGCCAGAAGAGTAATTCGCGATGTGAATGCCATAATGTCTGCTTCCCCTGAGTTGTTATAGGTGCAGTATTTCCGGCATCAGGAGGGAGATGAAGTAATTAAAAATTCTGGCTAATAGCGAATCGTTTTTAGAACAAAAGCGGGAAAGGATAGTTGGTTTTGAGCGGTTGGTGAGTGGCAGATGGTTGGCGCCGGGTGGCGGCGACGGATCGCGCAATATGTAGGCCGGGTAAGCGCAGCGCCACCCGGCAAAAAACTCAGCGCTTCGCGTTAAGCGCGGCGATGTCCTTCGGCGTGGTGCGGCAGCAGCCGCCAATCAGCTTCGCCCCGGCCGCCAGCCACTGCGGCAGATAATCCGCCAGGGTGGCGCAGGCTTCGCCATGATGGTGCCAGGTCTTGCTCACCGCATCATAATGTTCGCCGGAGTTAGGATAGACCACCAGCGGCAGGGCCGTCAGGCTGTGCAGATGCTCCAGCGCCGCGGGCGTATTTTCCAGGGCGATACAGTTGATGCCCACCGCCACCACCTGCGGGTTATCCGCCAGGGCAGCCATCACCTCGCGTAGCGGCGTCCCATCGCTGAGATGTTCGGCGTCGCGCAGCGTGAAAGAGTACCAGGCGCGGGCGCGGGGATAGTCCTGCAGCAGGGCCGTCAGCGCCTGGATCTCAGCAAATGACGGCAGGGTTTCACAGGCCAGCAGGTCGGCGCCCGCATCCAGAAGGGCTTCGACGCGCGGGCGGTGGAAATCCTGGAACTCTGCCGCGCTGCGCTGATAATCGCCGCGATACTCCGAGCCGTCGGCGAGAAACGCGCCATACGGCCCTACCGAACCGGCCACCAGCAGCGTGCCGGCCTGCGGGTTCTCGGCGAGGTACGCCTCGCGCGCTTTGCGCGCCAGTTCGACGCTTTTGCCGATCAGCGCCCGGGACTGCGCATCATCCAGCCCGCGCGCGGCAAAGCCCGCCGGGGTGGCCTGATAGCTGGCGGTGATCGCCACCTGCGCCCCGGCGCGAAAGTAGTCGAGATGCACATCGCGGATCAGCTGCGGGTTCTCCAGCAGCACTTTCGCCGACCACAGGCTGTCGGCCAGATTGCAGCCGCGGGCCTCCAGCTCGGTGGCCATGGCGCCGTCCAGCAGGACATAAGGCTGGGCGGCAAGCAGAGCAGTGAACGGGTTAGTCTGCGACATGTTGGGACTCCTGAGTCATATTCCGTGAACGAGTGAGATACCAGGCACCATAGCACAGGGCCACAAAGGGGATCCCGCACCACAGCGCAATTCTCTGGCTCGGGTCAAAGGCGAGGCCCACGCAGGCCACCAGGCACAGCACAAACCCCAGAACGGGCACCACCGGATACCAGGGAGCGCGATACTGCAGATCGCTCAGCGCCTTACCCTGCTGCAGATGGCGGCGGCGGAACATAAAGTGCGAGGCGCAGATGCTCAACCACACCGCCACTACCGCAAAACCGGAGATCGCCGACAGCGCCACAAACACCGTATCGGGCGCCACCACGCTGGAGAACAGCGCCAGCACGCCGCCCAGCATACTCACCGACAGCGCGGTCACCGGCACGCCCCGTTTATTGACTTTGGCAAAGCAGGCCGGCAGCGTCTTCTCGTTCGACAGCGACCACAGCATCCGCCCGGAAGCGTACAGGCCGGAGTTAGCCGCCGAGAGGATCGCCGTCAGGATCACAAAGTTGAAAATATCCGCCGCGTAAGGGATGCCCACCTTTTCAAACACCAGCACGAAGGGGCTTTTCTCCACCCCCGCCTGCTGCATTGGGATCAGCGCCGCCAGCACGAACACGGTGCCGATAAAGAAAATAATCAGCCGGGCAATGGTGGTGCGGATGGCGACCGGAATAACCTTATGCGGGTTTTCCGTCTCTCCGGCGGCAATGCCGATAAGCTCCGTCCCGGAGAAGGCGAAGTTCACCGCCACCATGGTCATCAGGATCGGCAGGCCGCCGTGCGGGAACCAGCCTTCGGCGGTGATATTGTGCAGGCCCGGCGCCGGCGAGCCATCCTGCATCGGAATGATGCCGAAAATGGCCGCGCCGCCGAGAATAATAAACGCGATGATGGTGATCACTTTCACCAGCGAGAACCAGAACTCGCCTTCCGCGAAGAAGCGCGTCGAAATGATATTAAGGCCGAAGATCACCGCGCAGAACACCACGCACCAGATCCAGACCGGCACCTGCGGGAACCAGTACTGCATGCAGAAACCCGCCGCGGTGAAGCTCGAACCCAGCGCCACCGTCCACGTTAGCCAGTAGAGCCACGCCACGGTATAGCCCGTCGCCGGGCCAAGATAGCGCGCCGCGTAAACGTGGAAGGCGCCGGTCTCCGGCATCGCCACCGACAATTCACCGAGGCACTGCATCACCAGCCAGACCACCAGGGCGCCAATCAGATACGCCAGCAGCGTCCCGGCCGCGCCGGTGGTGGAGATGATATAGCCGGTATTAAAAAATAAGCCGGTGCCAATCACGCCGCCGAGCGACAGCATGATCAGATGGCGCGTTTTCATGGTGCGCTTCAGTTGCCCACCTTGTTGTTGTGTTGTGCTTTGCATTTTATTTTCTCACGCCAGCCCGCTTGCCCGGGTCATGATGCGTATAAACGTATAGACATCTAAACATCCAAAAGAAGAAGTGTTATACCGTGCCGCCGCGGAAAAAGCAAAGCCGCTGCACCAGGGCACGCGCCGACAGCGTGCAGCCTGCCCCATTTTTGCGCAGCGCCAGCGGGCGCGCCACGCGCTGACGCCTCATCGCGACGGACCACGTTCTGGCACTCTCTTTGCAGCCTGTCGTTCAGAACCTTTCTATCTGGCGAGGCAACACGTATGACAGAGCAAACCACCACCTTAAAAAGAACGCTCGGCAGTTTTCGTTTATGGGGGATCGCCGTCGGACTGGTGATATCCGGGGAGTACTTCGGCTGGAGCTACGGCTGGTCGCAGGCGGGCACGATGGGGTTTATGGTCGTCGCCCTGGCGGTCGCCGCGATGTACTGCGCCTTTATTTTCAGCTTTACCGAGCTGACCACCGCCATCCCGCACGCTGGCGGCCCTTTCGCCTATGCCTACCGCGCCTTCGGGCCCACCGGCGGTTTTATCGCCGGTTTTGCCACCCTGATTGAATTCGTCTTCGCCCCGCCGGCCATCGCCATGGCCATCGGCGCCTACCTCAACGTGCAGTTTCCGGCGCTGGATCCGAAATGGGTCGCCTGCGGCGCTTACGTGATCTTTATGACGCTCAATATTCTCGGCGTCGGCATTGCCGCCACCTTCGAGCTGATCGTCACCCTGCTGGCCATCTTCGAGCTGCTGGTGTTCATGGGCGTGGTCGCGCCCGGCTTCTCCTGGAGCCACTTCACCACTAACGGCTGGGCGGGCGCGGAAAGCTTCAGCGGCCTGGCGCTGCCGGGGATGTTCGCCGCCATTCCGTTCGCCATCTGGTTCTTCCTCGCCATTGAGGGGGCCTCCATGGCGGCCGAAGAGGCCAAAGATCCGCAGCGCACCATTCCGCGCGCCCTGGGCGGCGGCATTCTGACGCTGACGGTGCTGGCGATCGGCGTGATGGTCTTCGCCGGCGGCGTCGGCGACTGGCGCGCGCTGTCCAATATTAACGATCCGCTGCCCCAGGCGATGAAGACGGTGGTGGGCAATGGCAGCGGCTGGCTGCATATGCTGGTGTGGCTGGGGCTGTTTGGCCTCGTCGCCTCCTTCCACGGCATCATTATGGGCTATTCGCGGCAGATCTACTCCCTCGCCCGCGCCGGCTATCTGCCCGCCGGGCTGGCGACCCTCAACCGCCGCACCCGCACCCCGCATCTGGCGATCCTCGCCGGCGGCGTGGTCGGTATCGCCGCGATCTTCTCCGACTCGCTGATCACCATCAGCGGCATGCCGCTGACCGCCTGTATCGTCACTATGTCGGTATTTGGGGCTATTGTTATGTATATCACTTCCATGGCGGCGCTGTTCAAACTGCGCCGTAGCGAGCCGAAGCTGATCCGCCCATTCCGCGCCCCGCTCTACCCGCTGGCGCCGGCCTTTGCCCTCGGCATGGCGGTGCTCTGCCTGGTGGCGATGGTCTGGTATAACCTGCTGCTGGCGCTGATTTTCGCGGCGATGATGCTCGGCGGCTACCTGTGGTTCCGCAAAACCGCAGCGGCCCGTGAACGGGCGCCAGTGGATCCTCAACTGCGCACGGTCTCCTGAGGAGGCGGCATGTATAAAACCACGCTATCGGGCCAGGTATGGCGCTTTGATAGTCTGAAAACGTTGATGGCGAAAGCGTCGCCAGCCCGCTCCGGCGACGCCCTCGCAGGGGTTATCGCCACCTCAGCCGAAGAGCGGATGGCGGCGAAAATGGCCCTCGCCGAGGTGCCGCTGACCGACATTCTCGACAACCCGCTTATCCCTTACGAGCAGGATGAAGTGACTCGCCTGATCCTCGACACCCATGATGCGCAGGGCTTTGCCGCCCTGCGCCATCTGACGGTCGGCGATTTTCGCGACTGGCTGCTGGATGATGCCACCGATACCGCCACGCTGCAGCGGGTCGCCCGCGCCATCACCCCGGAGATGGCGGCGGCGGTCAGTAAGCTGATGCGCAATCAGGATCTGATCCTTGCCGCCAGCAAATGCCAGGTGGTGACGCGCTTTCGCAACACCATCGGCCTGCCCGGCCACCTCAGCGTACGCCTGCAGCCCAACCATCCTACCGACGACCTGAAAGGCATCGCCGCCAGTATGCTCGACGGGCTGCTGTACGGCGCCGGGGACGCGGTGATCGGCATCAACCCGGCCAGCGACAGCTTACCGGTGCTGGCGCAGCTGAACGTCATGCTGGACGATATTATTCAGCGCTTCGCCATTCCCACCCAGTCCTGCATTCTGACCCATGTCACCAATACGCTGCAGCTGATTGAGCGCGGCGCGCCGGTGGATCTGGTGTTTCAGTCGGTGGCGGGAACCGAAGCGGCCAACAGCGGCTTCGGCATCAATCTTGCCATGCTGCAGGAGGCCCGTGAGGCGGCCCTCAGCCTCAGGCGCGGTACCCTCGGCAACAATGTGATGTATTTTGAGACCGGCCAGGGAAGCTGCCTGTCGGCCAACGCCCACCACGGCGTCGATCAGCAAACCTGTGAGGCGCGGGCCTACGCCGTCGCCCGTCACTTTGAACCGCTACTGGTCAATACCGTGGTCGGCTTTATCGGTCCGGAGTATCTCTACGACGGCAAGCAGATTATTCGCGCCGGGCTGGAGGATCATTTCTGCGGCAAGCTGATGGGCCTGCCGATCGGCTGCGACGTCTGCTATACCAACCACGCGGAAGCGGATCAGGATGATATGGACACCCTGCTGACCTTGCTGTGCGCCGCCGGGCTCACCTTCCTGATCGGCGTGCCCGGAGCGGACGATATCATGCTCAATTACCAGAGCACCTCGTTCCATGACGCGCTGTACGCCCGTCGCCTGCTGGGCTTAAAGCATGCCCCGGAGTTCGCCGACTGGCTGGCGAAGATGCAGATTATCGATCCGCACGGCACGCTGCGGCTCACCGACGCCCGCCATCCGCTGCTGTCCGTCCTGCCGCAAGGAGCCTCCGTATGAACCGTCCCGATGCCTGGAACCCGCTGCGTGAATTTACCGATGCGCGGATCGCCCTGGGCCGCAGCGGCGCCAGCCTGCCGACCCGCGAAGTCCTTAACTTTGGTCTGGCCCATGCCAGAGCGCGGGATGCTATTCATCAGCCGTTCGCCAGCCAGCAGCTGGTGGCGCCGCTGGCGGCGCTCGGCCTCGACGCCCTGACGGTGCACAGCGCCGCGCCGGACCGTCACACCTATCTTCGGCGTCCGGATCTCGGGCGGCAGCTCGCCGACGAAAGCCGCACCGACCTCGCCGCCAGCGGCGTCCGCCCCGCCGATCTGCTGCTGGTGATCGGCGATGGCCTCTCTTCCTGGGCGGTAGAGCGCCAGGCGGTGCCATTGATCCGCGCCCTGCTGCCCTATCTGCAAACGCTGGGTATCGGCCTGGCGCCGGTAGTGCTGGCGCATCAGTCGCGGGTGGCGCTGGGGGATGATATTGGCGAAACCCTGAAAGCCCGCGCGGTGGCGATCCTGATTGGCGAACGACCGGGTCTCTCCTCGCCGGACAGCCTCGGCGTCTACCTCACCTGGCAGCCCCATCGTCAGCGTCTGGAATCTGAGCGCAACTGTATCTCCAATATTCGTCCGGAGGGATTAGGCCATGACGCCGCCGCCTTTAAACTGGCCTGGCTGCTGGAGCAGGCTTTTTTACGCCGCGTCACCGGCGTGCAGTTAAAAGATGAAAGTGATAATCCGGCGCTGCATGGAAAAATAAAACCATTGCCCCCTTTAAAAGAATAAGTCACACCAGCAGCAGAATAAATTTTAATACTACCGGGCGCACCTGAATATTATATTCGGGTGCGCGCTGAAATTGCCCGACGGCGCTTCGCTTGCGCGGGCCTGCGCAAACCGTTCAACCGGTTTATATGGTGGATTTTTCAGGCCGGGTAAGGCGCCAGTCGCCCCCCGGCAAAATGCGTTCACCGTACCAAAAACCGTGTTGTCATCAGCCTTATGCCCCTCCCAGCAGGTAATAAGAATATTGCATGAGTAAAAACGAAACGGACGTTGTAAGGTAAATCAGCGCATTAAAAATACCCGTCATACTTCAAGTTGCATGTGCGTTGGCTGCGTTCTCTCCCCCCAGTCACTGACTTCTGTAAGCGCCTGGGGACTCGCTCACTTGCCGCCTTCATGCGACTCGAATTATTTAGGGTATATATCTCGTTATCTATTCAACATAACAGCCAATAATTCGTCGGACACGCTGGCGAATTATTCCTCAATGTTATGCAGTCATTGATGGTTAAAGATAAATAATCGACCGACGGAGAAATACCAATGAAATCGTTTTCCGGGAAAGCGTCTTTAATGGCCACGCTGGTTGCCGCGCTGGTCGGCGCCAGCAGCGCGCAGGCAGCGGAAATTAAAATCGGGGTGGTATTACCCCTGAGCGGCGCCCTCAGCGGCTACGGCCAGCCGTCGCAGAAAGGGCTGGACATTATTCAGGCCATCACCCCGACGTTAAAAAATGGCGATACCATCAAGCTTATCGTTATCGATGATAAAAGCGACAAAGTCGAAGCGGCCAACGCCATGCAGCGCCTGGTCTCCAGCGATAAAGTGGATGCCGTGATCGGGGAAGTCACCTCCTCCAACACCCTGGCGATGACCAAGATCGCCGACGACAGCAAAACGCCGCTGGTCTCCTCCACCGCCACCAACGACCGCGTCACCCGTAACCATCCGTACGTCAGCCGGGTCTGTTTCTCGGACAGCTTCCAGGGGGTGGTCGGGGCAAATCTGGCCTCCCGCGATCTGAAAGCCAAAACCGCCGCCATCGTGTTTGACAGCAGCAACGACTACTCCGTCGGCCTGGCGAAAGCGTTCCGCACCCAGTTCCTGAAAAACGGCGGCACCATTCCCATCGAGGTACAGGCCCCGGGCGGCAGCAAGGACTTTAAAGCCCAGCTGGCGAGCGTCAAGGCGAAGAATGTCGACATGATTTACATGCCGATCTACTACACCGAAGGGGCGCTGATTGCCGTGCAGTCTAAACAACTGGGGCTCAACAAACCGGTGGTGGGCGGCGACGGTCTGGCCGCGGATCAGGTCTTCTTCGATGTCGGTAAAGACGCGGTCAACGGCTATATGACCACCGATTATTACTCGCCGAACGCCAAAGAGCAGACCCCGGCCGGGGAAACCTTCATCAAAGCCTGGGAAGCCAAATACCAGCAGCCGACCCATACCTGGGGCGCAATGGCGGCGGACGCCTATAACGTCATCGTCAACGCCATGAACCAGTGCAGCGATCCCCACGATCGGGTCTGCGTGAATGAAAAAATCCGCGCCACCAAAGATTTCCAGGGCGTGACCGGCACGCTGACGTTACAGAACGGCGATGCCATTCGCAGCGCGGTCATCAACGAAGTGAAAGATGGCAAGCTGGCGTTTCGTACCGTGGTTAACCCTTAAGTTGTGACGAGGCTACAAAATGGACGGCGCCATTTTTCTCCAGCAAGTGGTCAATGGAATGAGTCTTGGGGGCATGTACGCCCTGATTGCCATCGGTTATACGATGGTTTATGGCGTGCTACGGCTGATCAACTTCGCCCATGCGGACGTGATGATGGTCGGCGCGTTTAGTACGCTGTTTTTATTTTCTTCAGTTGGGCTACCCTTCGGGGTAGCCGTTTTCCTGACCCTCGGGCTGTGCGGCCTGTTTGGTATGCTGATTGACCGGGTCGCCTATCGTCCGCTGCGTCAGGCCTCGAAAATCTCCATGCTGATCACCGCCATCGGCGTCAGCTTCTTCCTCGAAAACCTGTTTAACGTGCTGTTCGGCGGCAGCTCACGCTTCTTCTCCGCCCCTGACTTTTTCAACCAGACCCGCGCCTTCGGCAGCGTCATCATTACCAACGTGGCGTGGATTGTGCCGCTGATCACCGTCCTGCTGCTGCTGGCGATCCTCTGGCTGCTGTACCGCACCCGCTATGGGATGGCGATCCGCGCGGTGGCCTTTGACGTCAACACCGTGCGCCTGATGGGCATTGACGCCAACCGGATCATCTCCCTGGTCTTCGCCCTCGGCAGTAGTCTCGCGGCGCTCGGCGGCGTGTTCTACTCCATCAGCTACCCCACTATCGATCCCCTGATGGGCGTGCTTATCGGCCTGAAGGCCTTCGCCGCCGCCGTGCTGGGCGGGATCGGCAGCGTCACCGGCGCGGTGCTGGGCGGCTTTATCCTCGGTTTTACCGAAGTGGTCGCCGTGGCGATCTTCCCCGAACTGGGCGGCTATAAAGACGCTTTCGCCTTCCTGTTCTTGATTCTGGTCCTCTTGTTCCGCCCGGTCGGCATTATGGGCGACGAACGTCTGGAAAGGAGCCGTTTCTGATGCTCAACGCGACGACGACCGCCGGGGCGCAGCTGCGCAACCTGGCCATTATTGTCATCTGTATCGCGCTGCTGGCCGGAATCAACGTGGTTTTCAATGACTACATTGTTCGTGTCATCAGCACCATTTTTATCTTTATGATCCTTGCGGTCAGCTACAACCTGATCAACGGCGTGACCGGCCAGCTGTCGCTGGAGCCGAACGGCTTCGTGGCGGTGGGCGCCTACGTCACCGCCCTGCTGATCCTCTCCAGCGACAGCAAGGTAGACATGTTTGAAATGGCCGCCCCCAGCCCGTGGATCCTCAGCCTGCACGCAGGCTTCCTCCCTGCCCTGCTGATAAGCGGCCTGTGCGCGGCGGCGCTGGCGGTGTGCCTCGCCGTGCCGGTCTTCCGGGTGCGTGGCGACTACCTGGCCATTGTCACCCTCGGCTTTGGGTTTATCATCAAGATCCTCGCTATTAACAATCCGCAAATCACCAACGGCGCCATCGGGCTGAACGATATTCCGCAGCAGCCGCATCTCCTGTTCTGGTGCGGGCTGTTCGCCCTGCTGGCCACCGGCATGATCCTTCAGCTGGTGTGGTCGAAGTATGGCCGGATGATGAAAGCCATTCGCGACGATGAAGATGCGGCGATCGCCATGGGGGTCAACACCTTCCGCATCAAAACCTGCGCCTTCGCCACCAGCGCCTTCTTCGAAGGGATCGGCGGTGGTCTGCTGGCTTCGCTGCTGACCACCATTTCCCCGGGGCTGTTCGACTTTATGCTCACCTTCCAGCTGCTGATTATTATCGTCCTCGGCGGACTCGGCAGCACCACCGGCGCCCTGCTCGGCACCGTACTGGTGGTCGGCAGCGGCGAATGGCTGCGCTTCCTCGACCAGCCGCTGCAGTTTTTCGGCCACGATCTTGGCGCCTATCCGGGCCTGCGAATGGTGGTCTTCTCCCTGCTGTTGCTGATCATCATGCTCTTCGCCCGCGAAGGGCTGTTGGGGAAAAAAGAGATTTGGCAGATGGGAAGAAGGAACAGCAGCTATGGCGGAAAATAACGTTATCCTGCAGGTGCAGGACGTCACCATGCAGTTTGGCGGCCTGCGGGCCATCGACAACGTCAGCTTCCATGTTGATGAAGCGGAGATCTTTGGCCTTATCGGCCCTAACGGCGCGGGCAAAACCACTTTGTTTAACGTCATCACCGCCAACTATAAACCCACCAGCGGCAACGTCACCCTGGCGGGTACGTCGCTGAAGGGGCTGAAGCCCAACCAGGTGGTGAACGCCGGGATCGCCCGTACCTTCCAGAATATCCGTCTGTTTAACTCCATGACGGTGCTGGAGAACGTGATGGTCGGACTCGACCGCGCCAGCCGCTACTCGCTGCTGGAGGCAGCTCTGCATATTGGCCGCTACTTTCCGGCCGAGCGGGCGGCGAAGGCCAAAGCCATGGCCATCCTGGAGGACATCGGTATCGCCCACTTCGCGCATATGCAAGCCACAAACCTAAGCTATGGCAACCAGCGCAAAGTGGAGATCGCCCGCGCGCTGGCCACCGCGCCGAAGCTGCTGCTGCTCGATGAGCCGGCCGCCGGGATGAACCCGAAGGAAACCGAGGACCTGGCGGAGCTTATCTTCCGCATGCGACATGACTATCAGCTCAGCGTCCTGCTGATTGAGCACGATATGCCCTTCGTCAATCGCCTGTGCGAGCGGGTGATGGTGCTGGAGTATGGTAAGCCGCTGTTCAGCGGCCTGATGGCCGAGGCGATCCAGCATCCTGACGTCATTTCCGCTTATCTGGGAGAAGCCAATTATGCTTAACGCCCGGGAACTGAAGGTCTTTTACGGCGTGATCCAGGGGCTGAAAGGCGTTGATATCGACGTCTATGACCGGGAGATCGTCACCCTGATCGGCAGCAATGGCGCCGGTAAAACCTCCACCCTCAACGGGATCGTCAACCTGGTGCGCTCCAGCGGGCGCGTCAGCTTCCTCAACGACGATATCTCACGCAGCCAGACCCACCAGATTGTGCGCCGCGGACTGGCGCTGGTGCCGGAGGGACGTCGGGTCTTTACCAACCTGACCATCGAAGAGAACCTGCGCATGGGCGCTTACAATAATCTCGCCGGCTACACCCGCCTGCGCGATCGCATGTACGCCCTCTTTCCACGGCTCAAGGAACGACGCCATCAGATGGCGGGCACCATGAGCGGCGGCGAGCAGCAGATGCTGGCCATCGCCCGGGCGCTGATGAGCGAGCCGGTGTTATTGATGCTGGATGAACCGAGCCTCGGGCTGGCGCCGAAAATTGTCGGCGAGCTGTTCGGCATCATTAAGCAACTGCGCGAAGATAATATGACGGTGCTGCTGGTGGAGCAGAATGCGACGGCCGCGCTGGCTATCGCCGATCGGGCGTATGTCCTGGAGAATGGCCGGATCACCTTGTCAGGCGCGGCGCGGGAGATGCTGACTAACCCGGAAATTAAGCGGATGTATCTGGGGGGATAAGCGTGGTCAAAACTGCCTGGGCTGCGGCGGCGCATCCTGTGTTGCCGCAACCTCAGGCAGTCTCTTGCTACACAAAGCACACCTCGTTCCAGTAGGCTTCTCGCGTCCTGCGTCGCTCAGTATGTCTTATCATGACGGAACCACCGGGTTTCCACGTTGCCAATGTCCACGCCGTAGAGGCTGGCCACCGGCAGTATCGCCTCCATGACGCGCTGGGTATCCTGCTGTCCGGCTTCACCGTTGGACAAAAAAGCCAGCCAGCCCGTTAATCGTTGCCACAATGCCACTTTCATTTTCTCCTCTGTCGGGAAGCGAATCGCCTGGGTCTATTTCAACCACAGTTGGCCGGGCGCGGGAAATATTAATTCCGAATTTGCAATCCTGGCTGGCGCATATTACGCCCGCTCCTATCCCCTCACCCTAACCCTCTCCCTGAGGGAGAGGGAACCGCCCGGCAATCGTTACAGCCCCGGTATACACCGCGGGGCTAACGCCCATGCGCACGATGAATGGAAAATTACCCCTATCCCCTCTCCCTCTCTCCGGAGGGAGAGAGGGCCGCCCGGCAATCGTTGCCGCGCCGGTAAAACGCCAGCGGCGCATAAAGAATACCCACAGGTTTGTTAAGTTCTTTTTCGTTATAGATAAGAATTTTTTCTTCTTTGCCGCCGACGGGGAATTTGTGGGAGCGTGATGTCCACAAAACAAAACAGGGATTCAGGGGAAAAAACATGCGCAATAAAACCACAAAAATTGCACTGGCGCTGGGTATGCTGCTGCTCGCGTCTCAGGCACAGGCAGACCAGCTGGCTGACATCAAAGCCGCCGGCGTCGTGAAAGTCGCCACCTTCGACGCCAACCCGCCGTTCGGCTCCGTGGATGCCAAAACCCACCATATCGTCGGCTACGATGTCGACTTTGCCCAGGCGCTGGCAAAAGCGCTCGGCGTCAAACTCGAGCTGGTGGCCACCAACCCGGCCAACCGTATTCCGCTGCTGCAGTCCGGCAAAGCCGACCTGATCGTCGCCGACATTACCATCACCCCGGAGCGGGCCCAGGTTATTGATTTCTCAACGCCGTATTTCGTCACCGGCCAGCAGTTCCTCGTGCCTGCCGGCTCTCCGGATAAGCTTGATGAGTACAGCAAAGCGCGCATCGGCGCGGTGAAAGGCACCACCGGCGAACAGGCCCTGCACCAGCGTTTCCCGCAGGCTCGCGTCCTCTCCTATGACGATATTCCGCTGGCCCTGACCGCCCTGCGCAACGGCAACGTCCAGGCCATCACCCAGGACAGCACCATCCTCGCCGGTCTGCTGGCGGAAGCGCCGGATAAAGCCAAGTTTAAAATTCTGCCCGACCTGCTCAGCAAAGAAGAGATTGGCGTGGGCGTGAAGAAAGGCGAACCGGCCCTGTTGAAAGCCGTTAACGATGAGCTGGTGAAGCTGGAGAAAACCGGCGAAGCCGCGAAAATCTATGATGTCTGGTTTGGACCTGCCACTAAAACGCCGCAGCCGCGCGCCTTTACCATAGAAGCGAAATAATATGTTCTCGGGTTTACTCTCCCACTCCGCGGCCCCGGCCGCGGATTTTTCACGTCTGCAGCGCGCCAGCATTACGTTCCGTGATGTGGCCAAGCGCTACGGCGATCATCAGGTGCTAAACGCCATCAACCTGCAGGTCGAGCCCGGCGAAGTGGTGGCGATCCTCGGCCCTTCCGGTTCGGGAAAATCGACGCTGATCCGCTTGATCAACCAGCTCGAATCCTTAAGCGGCGGCGAGATCCTGATCGACGATAAACCGACCAGCCGGCTGAGCGGCAGCGCCTTGCGCCAGCTGCGCAGCCGCGTCGGCTTTGTCTTCCAGCAGTTCAACCTTTACGCCCACCTGACGGCGCAGGAGAACATCACGCTGGCGCTGGAGCGCGTTCACGGCTGGGGGAAAAGCGCGGCTCAGGAGCGGGCGCTGGCGCTGCTGCGCCAGGTCGGACTGGAAGAAAAAGCGCAGCAGATGCCGGCGCAGCTCTCCGGCGGCCAGCAGCAGCGAGTGGCGATCGCCCGCGCCCTGGCCTCCTCGCCGCAGATTATCCTGTTCGATGAGCCCACCTCGGCGCTCGACCCGGAGATGATCGGCGAAGTGCTGCAGGTGATGAAAACCCTCGCCCACAGCGGGATCACCATGCTGGTGGTGACCCATGAGATGCAGTTTGCCCGCGAAATTGCCGACCGGGTGGTGTTTATCGACGGCGGCGACATTCTCGAGGTCGCCCCGCCGGCTGAGTTTTTCGCCCATCCGCAGCATGCCCGTGCACGGCGTTTTCTGCAGAAGGTGCTGGATCCGCTGCACCAGGAGAGCCTCGAGTGACGCCGATGCTTGACTGGCACGGCGTCCTGAGCGGGCAGCCGTTGCAATGGATTATCTCTGGTTTTCTCACCACCGTCTGGGTCAGCGTCGCCGGGATCCTGCTCGCCACCCTGCTGGCGGTCCTGCTGCTGGCCCTGCGCCTCGGCGGCGGCCGCGCGGGGCGCGGACTGGTGGCCGCGTGGGTCTCGTTGTTTCGCAATACCCCGCTGCTGGTCCAGCTGCTGTTCTGGTACTTTGCCGCCTGGAACCTGCTGCCGCTGGCGGTGAAGGAGGTGGTGAACGACGAACACGCCTGGTCCATTTTGCCGGGTAACGTCTGGTGGCTGACGCCGGAGTTCCTCTGCTCGATGTGGGGGCTGGGGGTCTTTACCTCCGCCTTTCTGGTGGAAGAGATCGCCTCCGGACTGCGCGCCGTCAGCCACGGGCAGCGGGAAGCCGCGCTGTCGCAGGGCTTTACGCCGTGGCAGGAGCTGCGCTTTATCCTCCTGCCGCAGGGGCTGGCCAACGCCTGGCAGCCGATTGTCGGCCAGTATCTTAACCTGATGAAACTCTCATCGCTGGCCAGCGGCATCGGCTTTGCGGAACTGACCTATCAGGTACGACAGATTGAGAGCTATAACGCGCACGCCCTGGAGGCGTTTGCCGTCGGTACCGCGCTGTACCTGGCGCTGGGGGTGGCGATGGGCGTGGCGCTAACGCGTCTCGGCCCGGGAAGAAAACTGCAACGGAGCGCCCAACATGAACGCTAATCTGGCGGTGATCGCCGATAACCTCGATTACCTGCTGTGGGGCCGACTGGCGGAGGGCCAGCCCGGCGGCGTGGCGCTGACCCTGCTGATGGCCATCGGCGCCACCCTGCTGGCGCTGCCGGGAGGCATTGCGCTGGCGGGCCTGGCCTGGCGCTACGGCGGGCTGGTGCGGCGTCTGCTGTTTCTGTGGGCGGAAATTATTCGCGGCATCCCGCTGATATTTGTCATCTTCTGGCTGTGGTATCTGCTGCCGATGCTGACCGGCGGCGATCTGCCCGGCGCGGTAACCGTGACCCTGGCGCTGGCGTGGTTTACCGCCGCCTCGGTGATGCACTCGGTGCTGGCCGGGCTGCAGTCGCTGCCGAAAGGACAGTATGAGGCGGCGCTGACCCAGGGGTTCGCCCCCGGGCAAACGCTGCGCCTGGTGCTGCTCCCGCAGGCGCTGCGCAATGTTCAGCCCTCGCTGGTGGGGATCTTTATCGGCCTGCTGAAAGACACGTCGCTGGCGTTTATCGTCAACGTCCCGGAGCTGACCACCGTGGCCGGCCAGGTCAACAACCGGGTGCAAATCTATCCCCTGGCGATCTTCGTCTTCACCGGCGCGGTGTACTACCTGCTGTGCTGCGGTCTGAGCCTGCTGGCCAGCCGGCGTTTTACCCGCCGCGCGACCGCCGGATAAGGCTCACTCCGCGGGACGGGGCTTCACCGGGCAGGTATCGCTGATCTTAATAAATTTGTCGTTATAAACCAGATAGTGGTTCCCCGGCTGGCGCAATGCCGGCTGGCGAACCACGTCGCCAGGACGCAGATACCACGCGTCCCCCTCCTCTTCGGTCGAATCGCATCCGGGTTTAATCAGCAGCTTGAACCAGGTATTGCCGGTGTTGCTCACCGTCCCGGCCACCTTATCGAAAGACCATTTAAACTGCACCTCGCGTGGGCGCACCACCAGAATGGTATCCATCACCACCACCGGCTCCATGCTGACCTCGCCGCCGGTCGGGCTGCGCCTCGTCAGGTTGCGGGTGGGGATTTCGCGAAACGAGACCCGATAGTAGCGCTCGCGGTTATCCCGCGGGCCATGATAGTAAAATTTAAAATACTCGCTCTCACCTGCCTGCAGCACCAGCTGGCGGGGGGCAAACAGCAGTTCGCCATCCACCGGCCGGGAGCGTACTTCGCTGCCGCCCGGACGATCGATGGCGCTGATGGCGATGCGGTACAGCCGCGCGCTTTTATTGTTGTTGACCACCCGTTTACTGGCGAAATCCGCTTCGGCCGGCAGGGAAAAGGTCAGGTTGCCGACCGAGATCGCCTGCGCCAGCGGCGCTGCCAGCAGGCAGCCCACCGTCAGCAGGGCCTTAGTTAATGTTGCGCCACGTCGCCTGGACATGAATCTCTCCTGAAGCGCTGACTTCGCCAAACCAGCCGTTATCGTCTACCGTCCGCAGCGAAATGGCGTTATCCATCGGAATCGAAAATTTCACCGTGGTCTTATCCATCTGCCCCACTTCGCCGGAGATATCGGTCCATGGCGTGGTCAGCCACAGCGCATCGGTCATATCCCGCCAGCTGTCATCGCACCCGGCATCGTAGGTCTGCGTCGTGCCGCTGCGGGTGATAAAAGAGAGCGTCGCCGGGAACGGTACTTTCGCCGTACCGTCATCAGAGCTGAAGAGACAGTAGGAACGCCCGCCAATCACCTGCGCCGGTCCGGTCACCTTGATCAGCACTTCATCGGCGGCCGTTTTACCGCTGGTGGTGACGATGTAGCCGAAATCGAGCGCCGGTTCGCCGCTGCCGACATATCCCTCGCGCGACGGCGCCGAGGTATATTCGTCCGAGATAATGCTGATGCTGAAATCACGGGGCTTGATAATCAGCGTGTTGGAGGTGGAAAACTCATACCAGCCTGACTCCGGCGAGGTGGTGTTCTGAAAGCGAAAGTTGAACAGATCCTTGGTGTTGATATCGCTGATCCCGAGATTCACCATCTGCTTAAAGAAGTTGCTGGAGAAGAAAACATAGATCGAGTCTGAGCTCTTCATCTCGTTGAAAGTGTAGTAATAAGCGGTATTGCTCACCGGCTTCCAGGAGCTGCCGTTGAGGCTGAACTGCATATCGTACGCCCCGACGGCCGAGGCCAGCGACGAGTTGGCGATCGCCGGGAAAATATGGATCGAGGTGTTGCTTAAGCCGTTGGTCTGCAAGGTATAGTTGACCATCTTACAGCTTAATCCTGCGCGGCTGCCGATGGTCTGCGTCTGGCAGTCGGCGTTCCCTTCTCCCAGGGTCGGCACGCCGTCGCTGTTGATAAACACCTCCGCCAGCGAGTGGGTATTAATCAACCGCAGGTTCGCGGCTTTGGTGTGGGTGACGTTGCGCACATACCAGTTACCGGAGGCCTGATCCTTACAGCGCGCACCGCTGCTGGCATCGTAGTTCACCGAGGTCTGACAGGCATTGATGGTCATCGTAAAGCTGCCGCCGACCGGCATCTGCTGCAGATATTGATAAAACGCGTCCGACATCATGCCGTGCATCCACTTCGCGCCGCCGCTGGTCACCGTCGCGCCATAAAACCCGCTGGCGTCGGTGGTTTGCGGCAGGATCAGGCTGGTGGCCATATCGCACCCGGCGTACCAGTTGATGCAGCGCAGGCCGGTTAAGGGGTGCGAAACCGGCGAGTTTTCCAGCCACATATCAAACTTCCAGTTGGCATTGAGCCCGGTGTTGTAGCCGTTATCGATATAGCCGAGACTCTGCTGATAAATGGTGCCGGAGCCGGTGTATTTTAAGCCGGTCCAGCGGTTAGCGCCGGTCATACGCGGATCCAGCGCCCCGCCGGGGGTGACGAAAAAGTTGTCGTCGGAGTTGTTTTCAACAAACACAAACTCGCGCGCCGGCGCATCCGACCAGGTGGTCTTGGTCACCGCCGCCCTGAGTGCGGCTGCCGGCCAAAGCAGCGCGAGGATCGCCAGCGCCATCAGTGCATTAACTTTCATTCTCTTCTCCTGTCTGCTGCACCGCCGCCCACGACGAGAGGCCGCTGCAGACCACATCCCCGACCCAGACGGCGCCGCGTGCCTGGCTGAGCTCCAGCGCCACTTCGCAGGTTTTATTGCCGCCGTAGCTGAAATCGATAGTGGGGTATTTCTTATCCACGTCCATGACAAACTCGCCGTTTTCATCGGTCCGGGTACGGCCGATATGGTTGTTAATCCGCGCATTCGCCAGCAGCGTGCCGTCTTCTGCACGAATACGACCGGAGACGGTGACCATCTGCTTCACCTCTGGCTCAATCACTGCGACGTTGCCCGGATAAAGGGTCAGATGACTCTTACGCCCGCTGACGATGTCGTAGCTATCGAGCGAGTTTTTGCTGTTCTGCAGCTCCACCTCATAGCGGCCATAGGGAGAGAGCGGCAGGTAGTTACGCTTGCCGCTGAGCGGGAAAATCCGCCCGTTAACCCTGGCGCTAATCTGACCATCGTCCTCCAGCCCGGTGTTGAAGATCACTCCGGCGTTACCGTCAGTTCGTCCGCTGGCGGCGATGTTTTTGCCCTGCCAGCCGACGCTGCCGCTGGCGGTGAGGTTAGTGTTGACGTAGCCGTCCGCCGCACTGTTGACGTTCAGCGTGCCGCTGGCGTAGCGGGCGTCGAACTGGGCATACGCTCCGCCGCTGAGGGTTTTGTCATCCCCGGTATCGCCGGAGATGGCCCGCGACAGATTGGCGCCGATGGTGCGAATAGTGCCTTCATCAAACTGCTTGCGCGCTGAGAGGTTAGCCATGGTGTAGCCGTTCTGATGGGTCATCCCGGCGCTGAACCAGTTGCCCAGCGGCAGCGAGAGATCGAGAGCGATATATTTCCCGGTGTTGGCGCTGCTGTCGCCATTGTTATAGCGCTGGATCCCCGCCCGCAGGCCGAGCGATCCAAAGGCGCCGCTGTAGACCGTCTGATAGTAATCCGCTGTGTAGTAATGACTGTTGTAGCGGCGGTCATCGTTGTAGCTGACGCTGAACGTCCCCAGCTTCGACCACAGCGCGTTCAGGTTGAGGGTGCCGCCGATCGCCCGGTTGTCGGCATCGCTGCGCCGCAATTGATCGCCAATGCGGGTTCTCTCCTGGTTGACCCACACTGAACTGAAGCCCCCGGGCAACGCGGCGCTGATGCTGCCGACGCTGCTCCAGGAACTGTCGCTGGCCAGCATATTCTGCAGGTTAACGTTGATCGACTCGCCCAGCGGCAGCGTCAGGCGGGTTTCCCCCACCGCCTGGTTGTCGTAGCCATAGCCCGTTGCCGCCCAGCTCAGGGTGCTGAACGACCCGGAGGTCGAGAGGCCTGCCAGCCAGCTCTCTTTTGCCGGCCGGGTCTTTTTGCCGCTTTCCGACCAGCGATCCATATGGAAACTGCCGCCCCATACCTGCCACGCCAGCGGCGCGCCGATGCCGCGTCCCCGGCTGAACAGCTTATTGACCCGCTGGGTGCGTTTGCTGACCACCCGACCATTAACGATCACCTCCACTTCCACGTCGTAAATACCGTACGGCAGGCCGCGGGTATCCACTTCATGGTTGCCCATGGCGAAGTTCTGGACGCTCAGCAACCGGCCGTCACGGGTGAGATGCACCTCGCCCGCCGCCGGTAAAAAGGCAATCACCGGCGTGGCCGACTGACTGTTGTCGAAGACGGTGGAGCTGGCCTGATTCCCCCAGGAAAGGCCGTAAATCTTGCCGGCCGAAATAGCGGTCATCGGTCCCAGGGACTGCAGGTTCCAGGTGTCGAGCATCCCGCCGGCAAAGCGGTGGCCGGCGAAATCGCGCTCATACATGGCCTTATATAATTCACTGTCCTGCTGACCGCTGCCGATCCCGTACAGCGAGCCGTCGAGCACCACGTGATGCTCCCGCAGCGCGGTGACGTTGTTCAGCGACAGGTAGCTGGAGGTGTTGCTCCCGCCATTGCGCATCTGGTTGTTATAGACGCCGAGGTTATAGCTCAGGTTGCTGCTGAGGGTGTTCACGCTGGACTGACCGATATCTTCGCTGCGCGAGCGCAGCACGGTGCCCAGCGCCTTGCGTTTGACCACCAGCTGCAGCAGCAGCTGGCGCAGGCTGAGATCCAGCTGCGCGCTGTCGGTCAGGGGAATGGTGAGTGCCTCGCTGAACGGGGCGTTGGCCAGGCCGATCAGCTGCTGTCGGGTCTGTTGGCTGACGCTGGCGTTCCCCTCGCTCTCCTCCAGTTGGATCTGCCGGACACGCAGCTGGCCGTCGTCCAGCCAGATAAAGGCGCTGCCGATCCGCTGATCGTCACGGGTGTCCTGGCTGCCGGCAAGATGAATATAGAGCGGGACGCTCATACCGTCCTGCAGCGCCCGGCTGAAGGCCTGCGGAATAATCACCCCGCCAATCTGCTGGGCACGTACGGCAGCAGCGCTGGCGTCGGGCTGAACGAACAAAAAGATCATGCCGAAGGCAAGCTGCGTTTTCAGTCCTGGGGAAATCCGTCGTAGAGGCATCGTCGTTATCCATCTGCACAACTGTCTATTTCACGGGAACAAACTGCTCACCCTGCCAAAGCGCAACCCGTCCTTTTTTATTCGCCGTGTCCACCTGCGTAAAACGGCGCGATTTACCCGGCATCAGGTAGTAATTCTCTTTACACTCCTTACCGTCGGCGGCCTTCAGGCAAGGGCCGTAGGCGAGGATCCGCAGCGTCGCATTCCCGGTGTTGGTCAGAGAGCCGTTGGCGTACTGAAAGCGGTAATTCACCTGCCGGGGCGCCACCACCAGAATGGTGCCGATGCGGGCGGACGCCGTCGCTACCGCGCTGCGGTTGGCGTTATCGCGCTGGGCATCGCTGAGTGCCTGATCGAACCAGACAATGCGGTAGTAACGCTCTTTGTCATCCGCCGGGCCTTTGTAGAAGAAACGGATGACATCGCTGGCCTGAGCGGGTAGCAGCAGGCTGGCGGGGGTAAGCAGCACCTCATCCGGTTTATCCATCGGGATAACCTGCCCACCATCCAGCGGGGAAGAGAGCCGTTCGAGATGGATATTGATCAGTCGACCGCTGTCTGTGCTGTTCTTGATTGTTTTGCTCAGCGTGCTGCTGCCGCTGTTCATAAAAGATGAGATATCGCCGACATCCAGCGCCTGCGCCGGCGACACCCCGACAAGCAGCAGCCCGAGAGCCAGAAGGTGCTTTTTCATAACAATTCCGTCCGTGAAAAAAGCAGGGGGAGCCCCCCCTGCTGGTGCATCAGAAGGATCAGCTGGTCCAGGTGGCGTCGAACTGGACGCTGACGTCGCCGCTCCAGATCCCTTCCGGCAGGGTGCTGTAATCGGTCACTGCGGTGGTGCCGTTGGTGGTGCCGCTGATGATGGAGAAAGTGAAACCATCCTGCGCGGTGGTACGGCCGCTGGCGTTGTAGCCATTAGCCAGCGCGCTGAGGTTGCCGCCCAGCACGCCGTTAGCGGTATCGATCATCACGGTATCTGCCGTTTTTTCGACCGCGGCGCCGTTATAATCCACACCCACGCTCAGCGTGGAGCCGGAGGTGTCCAGCTGGGTTAAGGTGTTGGTGATAAGGCGCGAGGTCAGCTTAAAGGCGGTCGCCGTTGCGTCACCCTCAATCGCCACGTCAAACAGACCTTTCTGCGAGTTAAAGCCTTTAATGCCTTCGGCGTACTGGAATGCCAGGCTGCCGAGCGGGGTCACAACCAGCTTGCTGGTGGTGTCTTTTTTAGCGGTCGCCGACCAGGTCGCAACAGCCTGAGCCGTTACGTCAGCAGCCTGCGCCACACCCATACCGGTAAACGCTGTTACCAGAGCTATTGCCAGAACCTTTTTTTTCATCGCTTTTTCATCCTGAGTTGAATTAAGGACATGATGTCCCGGTGAACCATTTAAAAAACAATATTGCCTGGGTGTTACTGAACTAACTTATATATTTTGGAATACAGTTTGGCCTCAGCATTGCGCCGATGGGTATATACTGTCTTCACGCTACAATTTTCAATTCTGGCGATCGATTTCGGCTGCATGCCCTGAGCGGTCATGCGGATTATTTTCATTTCCCGGTCAGTAATTTTATCTTTCTTAATATCTTTGCGGAGAAATCTGCCATTAATTACGTAGGCCAGTTCTTTTCTAATATCGCGACTCAGGCCAACATATACCACGCCGCGAATATTGCTATTGTAATACCAGTAATTTGCTAAGGCTTCTGATTTCCTGGCCGCAATCAATACGACCTGTTTCCCCTTTACCGCGGATAGCCATTCGCTATCGCGCCTGATAAATTCATTTAAAGAAGCCGTGTTGAGATTGATAAACACAAAATCCTTTCTAATCTTCTCCTGCGACAGATAAATTAATTCATCGATATCCAGAATGAGTTCGGATAGTCCTTTATAGAAGTAGGAGTCATGGGCAGACCAAATGTACTTATCGGAACAGCATTTATATTCCATATAGTTTTTAACCTCATAGTCCTTGAAGTAATCATTTTTACAACTTCACTGTTTGCCAGGCCTACAAAGTTAACTGGCGTATTCGCTTCCTTTAATAAATCGCCATTAAATAAGACACGCATTACTTATCAATATTTGATAAGCCGGGTTTAATTTTAATTATTTCTGCATGGCGTTGAATTTAAGTTTTTTCCTATGGAGTGTCAACACGCGGACAGGCAATCAATTTCGTGCCTGGGTCAATATTTACAAAAACTGAAAATATCGGATTTTTGAGGAGTGGAAAAAGACATTTATTTTCATGAGGTTATTGGCAATATTACCCTCAATTCTTACTTGTGCTTTATATTACCCAGGATCTTCGCCCTATTATGTTAGGAATATTCTTAATGAGGGGCAGGATGGAGTTGTCAAATAAACCAAATTAACAACAAAATAAAGAATATAACTCTGAATATAAGCAATAACCAGGATGATTTACCAATTCATAAGCCACATGAATAGATTAACCTGCCGCACAAAATAGTTATGCATATGTTAATTCTGCGGAATGATGAATGCTAAACAAAGGTAGAAGCATTATCTATTCGATTAAACAGACCTCATTAGCAAGATAAAACGAGTTTTGCCGATAGGTGCCTGCCGTCACGGGTGCGCCTGCCTTCGCGCCCCCCGAAAGCATAGCCGCTTTTCAAGGCTTCGCCAGCGGTCAGCAAGCCGCGCGGTCGGCCTGTCATCCCCGCCTTTTCCCGCCTGTTCACGCTTTGTTCGCAATACCGTCATCGAAATTTCATATAAAGACCTATTAATAGTGCCCAGTTAATGACGAACCTGGACACTCTTATGAACAGCTCTCTTGCCGCGGTGGCCGAAACTGATTTCCAGCCGTTCACCGATCTCGATACCGGCCTGCAGCGGAAGGTCTTAAGCGTGCGTAACCTGACTAAAGCCTATCATGCTCAGCACAAGGTGCTGGACGGCATCAGCTTTGACCTGCACGCCGGTGAAATGGTCGGGGTCATTGGCCGCTCCGGCGCCGGCAAATCGACGCTCCTGCATGTCCTTAATGGTACGCACAGCGCCAGCGGCGGTGAAATTCTTAGCTATCCGGAAGTCGGTATGCCACACGATGTCTCAAAGCTGAAAGGCCGCTCACTCAACGCCTGGCGCAGTCAGTGCGGGATGATCTTTCAGGACTTCTGCCTGGTACCGCGCCTCGACGTGCTCACCAACGTCCTGCTTGGCCGCCTCAGCCAGACTTCAACCCTGAAGTCGCTGTTTAAAATTTTCCCCGCCGCCGACCGGGCGCGCGCCATTGCGCTGCTCGAATGGATGAACATGCTGCCGCACGCGCTGCAGCGGGCGGAGAATCTCTCCGGGGGACAGATGCAGCGGGTGGCAATCTGCCGGGCGCTGATGCAAAACCCCGGCATTTTGCTGGCCGACGAACCTGTCGCCTCGCTGGATCCGAAGAACACCCAGCGCATCATGGATGTGCTGCGCGAGATCAGCGAGCAGGGCATCAGCGTGATGGTGAACCTGCATTCGGTAGAGCTGGTGAAGGCCTACTGCACCCGGGTTATCGGCGTCGCCAGCGGCCAGCTTATTTTTGACGATCACCCCTCCCGGCTGACGCAGGATGTGCTGCAGCAGCTGTACGGCGATGAAGTTAGCCAATTGCATTAATTTCACTCACACGGGCAACATAATGAAAAAATATATGACTGGCGCAGTTCGTTTATCCGCAGTGGTCGCGGGCATGATGATGGCATGGCAGGCGGCGGCAGCGCAGCCGAAAGAGCTGAATCTGGGCATTCTCGGCGGGCAGAACGCCACCCAGCAAATCGGTGATAACCAGTGTGTGAAGACCTTCCTCGATAAAGAGCTGAACGTGGATACCAAACTGCGTAACTCTTCCGACTATTCCGGGGTGATCCAGGGTCTGCTGGGGGGTAAAGTCGACGTGGTGCTGAGCATGTCCCCCTCCTCTTACGCTTCGGTTTATATCAATAACCCGAAAGCCGTGGATATCGTCGGCATCGCCGTGGACGATAAAGATCAGTCTCGCGGCTATCACTCCGTGGTGATCGTCAAAGCCGACTCCCCGTACAAAACGCTGGACGATTTAAAAGGCAAAGCCTTCGGCTTCGCCGATCCGGATTCCACTTCCGGGTATCTGATCCCTAACCATGCGTTTAAAGAAAAATTTGGCGGAAACGCCGACAACAAATACAACAATACCTTCTCCAGCGTCACCTTCTCGGGCGGCCACGAGCAGGACATCCTCGGCGTGCTGAACGGTCAGTTCGCGGGCGCGGTCACCTGGACCTCGATGGTCGGCGATTACAACACCGGCTACACCACCGGCGCGTTCAACCGTCTGATTCGCATGGATCATCCGGATCTGATGAAGCAGATCCGCATTATCTGGCAATCGCCGCTGATCCCGAACGGCCCGATCCTGGTGAGCAATGCGCTGCCGGCGGACTTTAAGGCGAAGGTCGTGGCGGCGGTGAAAAAACTGGACACCGAGGATCACGCCTGCTTTATCAAAGCGATGGGCGGTACCCAGCACATCGGTCCGGGCAGCGTGGCTGACTTCCAGCAGATTATCGACATGAAACGCGAGCTGGTGAGCGCGCGTTAATCCTGCCTCAACGCCGCCTGCTTGCCCCCAGGGTGAGCGGCGGCGCTACGTTGAAGATCCCCGACGCATGAAGACGACCCACACCGAATTTGAACGCTATTACCAGCAGGTACGCTCGCGGCAAAAGCGCGATACCGTCTGCTGGTCGTTACTCCTGCTGGCGCTCTATTTTGCCGCCGGCAGCGCCGCAGAATTTAATCTGCTGACCATCTGGCACTCGCTGCCCCACTTCTTTGACTATATGGCAGAGACCATTCCGCCTCTGAGTGCCGGTAACCTGTTCGCCGATGTGCAGACCAAAGGCTCGCTGGCCTGGTGGGGCTATCGCCTGCCGATCCAGTTGCCGCTCATCTGGGAAACCCTGCAGCTGGCGCTGGCCTCGACGCTGGTGGCGGTCGCCATTGCCACCATCTTCGCGTTCCTCGCCGCCAACAACGCCTGGACCCCAGCGCCGGTACGCTTTGCCATTCGGGTACTGGTGGCGTTTTTGCGCACCATGCCCGAGCTGGCGTGGGCGGTGATCTTTGTCATGGCGTTCGGCATCGGCGCGATCCCGGGCTTTCTGGCGCTGATGCTGCACACCGTCGGCAGCCTGACCAAACTGTTCTACGAGGCGGTGGAGAGCGCGCAAAACAAACCGGTACGCGGCCTGGCGGCCTGCGGCGCGTCGCCGCTGCAGAAAATCCGCTTCGCCCTGTGGCCGCAAGTGAAACCGCTGTTTCTCTCCTACGGCTTTATGCGGCTTGAAATCAACTTCCGTTCGTCGACGATTCTCGGGCTGGTGGGCGCGGGCGGTATCGGCCAGGAGCTGATGACCAATATCAAGCTCGACCGCTACGATCAGGTGAGCATCACCCTGCTGCTGATCATTCTGGTGGTGTCGGCGCTGGACATGCTGTCCGGTCGTCTGCGCCTGTGGGTACTGGAGGGTAAGAAATGAGCGTCTGGCACATGCAACCGGATATCGCCGCCAGCCGGCGGCAGCATAAACAGCTCTATCAGGTTCAGGGGCGCTACCTGCGCTACGTTGGACTGGTAGCGCTGGCCTGCGTGCTCTATTACGTCTGGTTTTTTCTGCAGTTTGGCATCAGCGGCGAGCAGCTGACCACCGGTCTGCAGCAGATTGGCCGCTACCTGGCGCGGATGTTCGTCTGGCACGACTTCTGGAACTGGCCGTTCGGCTATTACTTCACGCAAATCGGCATCACCCTGGCTATCGTCTTCGCCGGGACGCTGACCGCCACGGTGCTGGCGCTGCTGCTCTCCTTCTTTGCCGCCCGCAACATCATGCGCGGCGTGGTGCTGGGGACCCTCGCTCTGCTGATGCGCCGCCTGTTTGATGTGCTGCGCGGGATCGACATGGCTATCTGGGGATTGATTTTCGTGCGCGCGGTCGGCCTCGGGCCGCTGGCCGGGGTGCTGGCGATCATCATGCAGGACACCGGTCTGCTGGGACGGCTGTACGCGGAAGGACACGAAGCCGTGGACCGCTCGCCCGGGCGCGGGCTGACCGCCGTGGGCGCGAACGGCCTGCAAAAGCATCGCTTTGGCATTTTTACCCAGTCGTTCCCAACCTTCCTCGCCCTGAGCCTGTATCAGATTGAATCCAACACCCGCTCCGCGGCGGTGCTGGGCTTCGTCGGCGCCGGGGGTATCGGGCTTATCTATGCCGAGAACATGCGCCTGTGGAACTGGGATGTGGTGATGTTTATCACCCTGCTGCTGGTGGCGGTGGTGATGATCATGGACACCCTTTCCGCCTGGCTGCGCCGTCGCTATATCGGCGGCGCCGCGGTGCCGCTGTATCAGGGCGGACGCTAGCACACCTTTGCGCCGGATGGCGGCTTCGCCTTATCCGGCCTACTCGTCCAGGACTGGCTGTTGACTCACCGCCGGGCCTGGGGCAACTGAAACTGCCGGTACTGGCGGCCTCAACATCGCTGAGACGTTCCCGGAAGGCCGGGGCAGCCCGCATGGATGCGGGCTGAGGGCCGTGTTTTGCAGGGATGCTGCCTCGGCCCGACCCGAAGCCTGCAGGGATAAGTCGAAGGCACCACGCAGTGGCGATGTTGCTGGCCGGAGCCCGGGGGTACAGGGGGCGGCGGCGACTGGCCGCCCCCTGTGCGCTCCCTGCGCCATGAGTGACATAGCGCAGAAAAAATATTGGGAGCGCAATGTGCCCGGAAATAACACAGGAGTGGTAGCCCTGCTAAGCGTAGCGCGAGCAGGGACATTTCCGGTTGCGCCGATATTTCGCCGGGTGGCGGCTGGCGCCTTACCCGGCCTACAGGGCTTATCCGGCCTGGAACGGCTGAACCCGAAGAAATATTTATCCGCTCCGCTATTCCAGCCGCCAGCTCAGCACCGGCCAGCCATATCCGGCACCCGCCGCCTGCAGCTGCGGACAGGGATTGACCAGCCGCACGCGATCCGCATGCAGGCACAGCGGCAGATCGTTAATGGAATCGGTATAGAAAGTCACCTCGCCGTCATACTGCGGATGCGCCTCGCGCCACTGCGCCAGACGCGCCACCTTCCCCTGCTGATAGCTAGGGATCCCGGCAATGACCCCGCTGTAGCCGCCGTCGACCATCTCCACGTCAATGCCCAGCGCCTGATCAATCTCCAGCGCGGCGGCCACCGCCTGCACCAGCAGGCTAACCGAGGCGGAGATAATCAGCATCTGCTCCCCCTCGGCCCGCAGACGACGAATGAGCTCCCACGCCTGCGGATAGACCCGGGGCAGGATCGCCTCGCGCACGCAGCGGGCCACCAGCGCATCAACGTCCGACTTCGGTATTCCGGCCAGCGGCGCCTGGATCAGGGCCACATAATCGGCGATATTCATCTCTCCCCGGTCATAATCCGCCATTAACCGCGCCTCGCGGGCAAGATACCCCTTCTGCGTCGCCAGCCCTTCGCGAACCATAAACTGGCTCCAGACCGTACTGCTATCGCCCTGTATCAGGGTGTTATCGAGATCAAAAATCGTCAGCGTGTTGCCCATGGTACTTTCCCTTACTGGTCAAAATAAGCTGCCGGGAGCATGCGTAAAAAAGATGACAGGAAAATGAACCGGACGCCGCAGCGCCCGGCTCGCCATCAGCCGGCGCGGATCTTCGCGGTGCGGAACACCAGCACGATCCCACCGATGATCGCCACCATACCGACCATCGCCGCCGCCGGCAGCCGGTTGCCCAGCAGCAGATAATCCAGCAGCGCCGTGATCACTGGCACCAGATAAAAGAGGCTGGTGACATTAACAATATTTCCCGCGCTCAGCAGACGATACAGCAGCAACTGGGCGACCACCGAAATCAGCAGCCCGAGAAACAGCACCGGAATAATCAACCCGGCGTTAACGGTAAACTGGAAGCCGCTGACCGGGGCAATCAGCAGGCACAGCCCCAGACTGACAGCGTACTGCAGCGGCAGGACATCCGCCGGCGCCTGACGGCTGCGCTTTTGCCACAGCGCGCCAAAGGTCATCAGCAGCAGAGCCGCCAGCGCAAACAGGATCCCCACCATCGCCATCGGCGAGGCCGCCAGGCTGCGCCACACCAGCAGTACCAGCCCCGCCAGGGCAATCAGCAGCCCTGACAGCCGCCGCCCCTGCAGGCGACGCTCCACCACGCAAAGCGTAAGGATGGGCTGGATCCCCATGATGGTGGCGATAAGTCCCGGCGTCACACCGTTAGCCATCGCCTCGAAGTAACAGACCGAATAGCCGCCAATCAGCATCAGGCCGGTGGCCGCTGTCTGCAGGCGGGTGCCCGGCGCGGGTAGCCAGCGCCGACGGACGATGGCCAGCGGCGCCAGCGCGACCAGGGCAATCAGAAAACGAAAGACCAGCAGCGCCATCGGCGAAGCGTTGTCCAGTCCCCAGCGGGTGAAGATGGCCGCGCTGCCCCACAGCAGCACAAAAATGGCCGTTGTCGCCTGCGAGGCGAGCAGAGAATAGCGAACGTGCATAGCATGCTCCAGAACGTCAAACACAAGGTATCAAGCGTCATACCGGCAGGTAAGCGCCTGCTAAAGACGGCGTTAAGCGTCGAAAACAACCCGGTCTGGAGGGGGAGGCGGTGGGCAGAGCGTGGTGAAGCAATGATGAAGCGCAGACGTCATCCACCCCGCGTCGAAAGCGGCGCCGGGCAAAGTCTCACCAGAGATGGCGTAATGCGTCATGGAATGCCTCGTGAAATGTTTAATCAGAATCCTGGCACAGGCCGTTCGGAAGTGACAACTGCCTTTTATGGGTGATCTCTCGCCTGATTGTTTATTTTTAATCGTAAATAAACGTAAAGGCGGCCTCGGCTTATTCAGCCGTTCTTTTTAATCGGCTATAAAACAAAGCAGTCTGCTTGCTACTTCGAAAATAACGATATGAAGCCAAAACTGACGCATGCTCTCTTTTTAATTCCTTTTTTGTTGTTGGCAGGATGCTCCTCCTCACCGAAACAGGCAAAGAACACAAAATCTCATGCGGATATGACCATTGACGGCGGATCGGACGATCTGATCCCGGTGGTGGCGGCCCTGCATGATCAGATGCACACCTGGCAGGGAACCCCCTATGAATGGGGCGGTACTGAACAAAGCGGCGTCGACTGCTCGGGTTTCGTCTGGCGCACGTTGAAGGATCGCTTTAACCTGCCGATGGAGCGGATCACCACCCGCGAGCTGCTGCACATGGGCGTGCGGGTCAATAAACGCGATTTACGTCCCGGCGATCTGGTTTTCTTCCGCACCCGGGCCGGGATGCACGTTGGCTTTTACGATACCGATCATAATTTCCTTCACGCCTCGAGCAGCCAGGGCGTGATGCGCTCTTCGCTGGACAACCCTTACTGGGAATCGGCGTTCTATCAGGCGCGTCGTCTGCCGAAGGAGTATAACGCGCAGATCACCATGAACAGCGACACCCTGCATCTGGCGAAGAATCGCCGCTAAAAAAAAAGCCGCAGCCAGGGCTGCGGCGGGTGGTTCTGCGGTCAATCAGAACTGGTAGGTCATACCCAGCGCGACGATGTCGTCATCGTTGATGCCGAGTTTGTTATCGCTTTTCAGCTGGTTGATTTTGTAATCCACGAAGGCGTTCATGTTTTTGTTGAAGTAGTAGGTCAGGCCCACGTCAATGTAGTTAACCAGATCTTCGCTACCCACCCCTTCGATATCCTTCCCTTTCGACAGCACATAGCCGAGGGACGGACGCAGACCGAAGTCGAACTGATACTGCGCCACCGCTTCAAAGTTCTGCGCTTTGTTGGCAAAACCGCCGCTGATCGGGGTCATTTTGCGGGTCTCAGAATACATGGTCGCCAGGTAGATATTGTTGGCGTCATATTTCAGGCCGGTCGCCCAGGCTTCCGCTTTCGAACCCTGGCCGCGGGCCAGCAGGTTCTGATCGTTGGTACGGTCGGAGCTGGTGTAGGCCGCGCTGACGGCGAAGTCGCTGCCGCCGAAATCATAGCTTAATGAGGTGCCAACGCCGTCGCCGTTCTGTTTCTTCGCTTCACGGCCTTCGTTTTTACCCTGGTACTGCAGGGTCATATCCAGACCATCCACCAGACCGAAGAAATCGGTATTGCGGTAGGTCGCCAGGCCGCTGGCGCGTTTGGTCATAAAGTTATCGGTCTGGGCAGAGGAATCGCCGCCGAATTCCGGGAACATATCGGTCCAGGCTTCCACGTCGTACAGGGCGCCAAGGTTACGACCGTAATCGAAGGAGCCGTAGTTCTTCAGCTTCACCCCGGCGAACGCCAGACGGGTTTTCTGGCTGGAATCGCTCTCGGTTTTGTTACCGGAGAATTCAGATTCCCAACGGCCATAGCCGGTCAGGTCGTCGTTAATCTGCGTTTCGCCTTTAATACCGAAACGCACGTAAGTCTGATCGCCATCTTTGCTGTCATAATCGCTGAAGTAGTGCATGGCTTTGATCTTGCCGTACACATCCAGTTTGTTCGCGTTCTTGTTATAAACTTCCGCTGCCTGCGTCGCTGTTGAAGCCACAAAGCCCATCATCATTAATGCCAGAGTACTCTTTTTCATTATTCAGTCCTGGTGATTTATTTATACGCGCTATTCAATTGCGGGCGCTCGCCCATCAAAAACAGGAAGTTTTTTAACGCCGGGAGATTAAATATTTATGACAAGGTGGAACTTTTTATAAAAAAGAGTATTTAAATGTATCTGACATATTTTTGTCACATCCCCTCTCCAGAATGCCCGATCCCGCGCAATAAAATGGCGCGCCCGCCGCCCCGGGTGTTGGCAAGCGGGCCGACTCCTGCTACAACATCAGCTCGATATCGATATTCCTTTTGAACGGCAGAGAATCATGAGTGAAAGCCAGACGCTGGTGGTAAAACTGGGCACCAGTGTTTTAACAGGCGGGTCCCGCCGCCTGAACCGCGCCCATATCGTTGAGCTCGTGCGCCAGTGCGCACAGTTGCACGCCATGGGACACCGTATTGTCATCGTGACCTCCGGGGCCATTGCCGCCGGGCGCGAGCACCTTGGTTACCCGGAACTGCCCGCCACCATCGCCTCCAAGCAGCTGCTGGCGGCGGTGGGACAAAGCCGTCTGATCCAGCTGTGGGAACAGCTGTTTTCTATCTATGGCATTCACGTTGGCCAGATGCTGCTGACCCGCGCCGACATGGAAGACAGAGAACGGTTCCTCAACGCCCGCGACACTCTGCGCGCGCTGCTGGATAACAGCATCGTCCCGGTCATTAACGAAAACGACGCCGTCGCCACCGCGGAAATCAAAGTGGGCGATAACGACAATCTCTCCGCACTGGCCGCGATCCTCGCCGGAGCGGATAAGCTGCTGCTGTTAACCGACCAGCCAGGCCTGTTCACCGCCGACCCGCGTAGCAACCCGCAGGCGGAGCTGATTAAAGACGTCTACGGCATCGACGACGCGCTGCGCGCCATCGCCGGCGACAGCGTCTCCGGACTCGGCACCGGCGGCATGGGCACCAAGCTGCAGGCCGCGGATGTCGCCTGCCGCGCGGGGATTGATACCATTATCGCCGCTGGCAACCGCCCGGACGTCATCGGCCACGCGATGGAAGGCCTGCCGGTAGGCACCTGCTTCCACGCGCAGGAGTCTCCGCTGGAGAACCGTAAGCGCTGGATCTTCGGCGCCCCGCCGGCCGGTGAACTGACCGTCGATGCGGGCGCGACCCAGGCGATCCTCGAAAGAGGCAGTTCGCTGTTGCCAAAAGGCATCAAAATCGTCAGCGGCAACTTCTCCCGCGGCGAAGTGATCCGCATCCGCAATAGCGAAGGACGCGATATCGCTCACGGCGTCAGCCGCTACAACAGCGACGCGCTGCGCCTTATCGCCGGCCAGCACTCGCAGCAAATCGATGCCATTCTGGGCTACGAATACGGCCCGGTGGCCGTCCACCGCGATGATATGATCATCCGTTAAGGAGCTGAAAATGCTGGAACAAATGGGCATTGCCGCCAAAGCGGCCTCCTGGCAGCTGGCGTTACTCTCCAGCCGGGAAAAGAACCAGGTACTGGAAAAGATCGCCGATTATCTGGAAGCGCAGACCGACGATATTCTGCGCGCCAACGCGGAAGATTTAGCTGAAGCTCGCGCCAATGGCCTGAGTGAAGCGATGCTTGATCGCCTCGCGCTGACCCCGGCGCGCCTGAGCGGCATCGCCAGCGATGTGCGCCAGGTGTGCAATCTGGCCGATCCGGTCGGCCAGGTGATCGACGGCGGGCTGCTGGATAGCGGTCTGCGTATTGAACGTCGCCGCGTCCCGCTGGGGGTGATTGGCGTGATTTATGAAGCGCGTCCCAACGTGACGGTCGACGTCGCCTCCCTGTGTCTGAAAACCGGCAACGCAGCGATCCTGCGCGGCGGGAAAGAGACCTGGCGCACCAACGCCGCCACGGTGAAGGTGATCCAGCAGGCGCTGCAGGAGTGCGGTCTGCCGGCCGCCGCGGTACAGGCCATTGAGAGCCCGGATCGCGCGCTGGTGGGCGAAATGCTGAAGATGGATAAATACATCGATATGCTGATCCCCCGCGGCGGCGCGGGCCTGCACAAGCTGTGCCGCGAGCAGTCAACGATCCCGGTGATCACCGGCGGGATTGGCGTGTGCCATATCTTCGTTGATGAAACCGCCGAGATCGCCCCTGCGCTGAAGATCATCGTCAACGCCAAGACCCAGCGGCCGAGCACCTGCAATACCGTGGAAACGCTGCTGGTGCACCGCAACATCGCCGACACCTTCCTGCCGGCGTTAAGCAAGCAGATGGCCGAGAGCGGCGTCACCCTGCACGCCGCCCCTTCCGCCCTCCCCACGCTGCAAAACGGCCCTGCGAAAGTCGAGCCGGTGAAAGCGGAGCAGTATGACGACGAGTATCTGTCGCTGGATCTGAACGTCAAAGTGGTGGCCGATATGGATGAGGCTATCGCCCATATTCGCGAACATGGCACCCAGCACTCCGACGCCATCCTGACCCGCACCTTGCGTAACGCCAACCGCTTTATCAATGAAGTGGACTCTTCCGCCGTCTACGTGAACGCCTCCACGCGCTTCACCGACGGCGGCCAGTTCGGCCTTGGCGCGGAGGTGGCGGTCAGCACCCAGAAGCTGCACGCCCGCGGCCCGATGGGGCTGGAAGCGTTAACCACCTATAAGTGGATTGGTTTCGGCGACGATACCATTCGTGCGTAAATGAGAACGGGCGATGCAAAAATAGGCAGTTGATTCCACTGGCTATTGACGCATCGCCCGCTAAGTTCTAACCTTTTGCCTCGTGATTCACGCTCGTGAACACCTCTTGCAGGGCCGATATAGCTCAGTTGGTAGAGCAGCGCATTCGTAATGCGAAGGTCGTAGGTTCGACTCCTATTATCGGCACCATCACTTCAAAATCCTGTTAAATCCATTGATACGCACAGCTTTCTACCGCCTGAAATAGGATCTTTTACTGAGTGAATTTTTAGTAGCAGTTGCCGCTGTGGTTAATAATGGCAATTGGGATTGTTAACTCATAGCGGCGTGTCGTTTCCTGGCTCAAACGCGTACAAAGTGTGAATAGTCGCATCGTTCCGCCAACGACTTGAAACCGATGACGTTGCCAGCATCTCTAATCCGCTCCCAGACCCCCCATCAATCTGGCTCGCGCTTCGTGCCGCGCTCAATGATGCAACCTGCCGTAAAGATAGTACAGAGAATAAACAGGCGTAATGTTGGGAAGATTTACCGGATTAATAAAAAATCCGCCTCTGCTACGTTTTCAGCCATCGGATCACAACGGCTAGCTAAGGCTGGTGGCATGCTTGCCAAGAGATAAGAACGAATGTGATAAATTTTCGCCCGATTACCCATTCGGAACTCATAAGTAAGGGCAACGAGCCCCTGCATGATGGAGTTTCAAAATGTCACGTACACAAGCGGAATGCCGCCATCATGGGCGCCACATGAAGCAGAAGCGTCGCCAGTATTTTCGTGTTTTCTCCAGAGTGTCGCCACGCATGGCCGGAATCATTGCACGCCCCAAACATCTTGCTCTTGCCCTATGTTTGGAAATCAGGGTGAGCGCCACGGTATGAGTTTGCAAGAGATTAACTACCACTTGCGATATGCTGATTGGCAGGAGGATAAATGCACCATGATTTCACCGTAGAACATTTGTAATGTACCTTATTTGGAGCTTACTTATGTCTACATTTAATACCCATAAAGACCGTAATCGCCACGGTAAACCATTGCCGCACTGGCGCGTGCAGTACGCAACTCACTATCGTATAAAACACATTCACTACACCGTTCGATATGGAGACAACGCGCCCCGCGTGAATCACGGCATAAATCCGCGTCTTTGGAACAGCTTCTTATATATGACCCGCCGACGTCGCATTGATGATCGCGCCCTAGCTTATGCTGTAGTAACTGGCGAAGATTCTGATAGCCTGCTTTGGTACCGAACAATCGGCCCTTGGAATATTACTGGTAAACCTCAAACCCGATGCAGCGGTTTTTTTATCCCTAGATTAACGCTACCTCTTATTGAGGTGGTCAGCAGCAGGTATTGGCTTTGAAATGGATCTAAGCTTCTTTTTGGTAGTGCGAAAATTGAGTGCTTATGTCCCTTTTAAAATATTCTCAAAATCGGCACTGCTCAGCTCAGGTGTAGAACATAACATATCTCTGGCCAATGCACGGCGACGCTGAAGGAGTTCATCTAATGTTTCTTCAAACGTCGTGATTTCAGAGTCCATTACCGTCGGATAATACACATATACATCTTTTGTCTGGCCGATACGGTAAGCGCGGTCAGTTGCCTGATCTTCTTTTGCCGGATTCCAACAGCGGGTGAAATGAATAACGTGGTTTGCTTTCTGCACGTTAACCCCAAATCCAACTGCGACGGTGGAGAGAATAATCACGCCAAAGCCGGATTGGGACTGGAAATCATCAATCAATCGCTGGCGGCTATTCTGGCTATGATTCTTAGTACTGGTGTCGCCGTTGATGATCACCGGACGGAAACCGAATCGCTGTTGAATAGCATGCTGTATCTCGCGCTGGAGATCGCGCAGCTCAGTAAAGATGATTACTTTGTCTTTGCTGGTGTGCTTAATTTCATCTAGCGTTTTCAACATCCAGTTTAGCTTTGGCGACCCTTCCCTATATCGAGGCTCAGGGTTAACGACTGCCGGGTGTGCACAAATAAGTTTAAGACGATGTAATAACCCCAGCATCCCCGCCCCCGCCTGCTGCATTCCTTCACTAAGTGCCTGCTGTTGTTGCCAGTTCGCTATCGAAGAAAGATACAGTTGCTTTTGAGGGTCTGAAAGTGGCAACTGTTTACAACTGACGACTTCGATTTTTTGCGGCAAATCACGCGCAACCTCTTCTTTGGTTCGGCGTAATGTCTGGGGTTCAATCAGTGCTCGTAAGCTTTCAAGCCGCCCTGTATCTCGACCCGCTTCGTTCTCGATAGGGCGAACATAGTGTTTGCCAAAATCATTGAGTGCCCCTAGCAGTCCCGGCTGAGCGAAATCAAAAAGGCTCCACAGGTCTACAAGCGTGTTTTCGACAGGCGTACCGGTACATGCCACTTTGAATCTTGCTTGTATCGCATTGGCTGCATGAGTGATTAATGCCGCCGGGTTCTTTATTTTTTGTGCCTCGTCGCAGACCATGATGGACCATCGCTGGCGCGCCAGGGAGAACTCCTGATCGCGAAGCGTCTCGTAGGTTGTCAGAATGATTTTCGCTTCACCCTGCCAGCCGGGTTTGAGCAAATTTTTAATCCCCTGACTTTGGAGATGAGCAGGAATCGCCTGTTTCGGGTATTTCACCGCTTTGATAGTGTCGCCATACAATTTCATCACCGAAATCCCAGAGGTGTAGAAGAAATTGTCGAGTTCACGCTCCCAGTTATCCAAAAGAGAGACGGGGGCAACGATGAGACTTGGTGGCTCGTCAGGGAATTTTTCAATGAACCACACCAGGAAGGTCAGAATCTGCAGCGTTTTCCCCAACCCCATATCATCCGCTAACAGGCAACCTGCGGTTTCCTGAGGTGAACGAAGGAGTAGCTGTTGAAGCCAGGCCACGCCTTCACGCTGATGGTCTTTGAGTCGAATATGTTCTTTAAGGCTGAGAGGAATTTCAGGTTCAGCATGACGTGCATTGAGTAGTGAATCTCGGCGTTGTTTGATATAGGCCGCTTCTTCAATGTTCTGTTCAATTTTGAGTACAGCCCGGGCAGCTTTTTCAACAGCAATGTTCTCTGATTTCTGTGCTGCCTTTTGCTGTTTTTCCCAAGTCTTACTGAAGGTTTTCGCGGCGTCTAGCATCAGTTCGGAATCATTCCAGGGGGAGATGATATGCGTTTCGCCAGTCGCTTCTGCCTGGATGATTCTCTCCTGCAGTTCATCGAAATGCTGCAGGTTATCAGGTTGCCAACCATCCAGTGTTTCTACCGAAAATTCGGAGAAGTCGATGCCATCAGGAAGCCAGCTTTCACTTTGCGCCTTGGTTAGCCAGGGAGATGATATTTTTTCGAACTCACCAATGCCAATGACCCGATCGCCATATTTACCAAGATCCAGGACATCGTTAAATTCTTTACCTTCGACTTCCTGTTGCCAACGTAACAGTAGCGACTGGCAATCATGCCATTGCTGTTCAGTGAATTGACTCAGTTCCAGTTCGTAACCCTGCCAGGAACCTGCAGGCATTTGTGCGGCAACACTTATCCCTAAGGCCTGAATAAATTTATCTAACTCCCATGGAGCAGAGAAGAGGAATGACACCTCGGGTTGCGGCACCGGTGAGACAGGCTCCAGCACTAGCGTAATACTCTCTATCTTATTCTCATCATTAATTTGGGGTTGAAGCCTAAAGTGATGAAAGAAAATATGGGCATCAAACAGTGCTTGTTCGTGTTCCTCAGGGGCAATAACACTGGCGGCATCTTCACCCAGGAAAGTATAGGGATTGCGAACAAAGGAAAGAGCTTCACTTCCGGCAACACGGCGACCGGGAATTGAGTGTATAGAATTCAGAACTTCTTTTACTTCAGGTGGGATGATGACGTGGCTAAGCTCGCCGTTCTCCCCGGGAATGCGATAGCTATCGTGAACCTGTGAGTTCTTGTCAAAACTGCCAAGCCAGTTTGCGGGTTGGTCCTCAAAGTGGGGTTCAATCTCGATAACGGCAGTATCAGCAACTGTCGCCTTACGGAGGCGTAACGACAATGAAGTGGGTTTAATGACATGCGTTTTTTCTAAATAATCATCAAATTTTGCAGCGGCCTGTTTCGCGCATTTGCGAATTGTGGCCCATCCCAGCTGGTTAGTGGTTTCGCCGGGGGCCTGAGTTTGCTGGATGCTTAGCTGCTCGGTTGCCTGCAAGAGCGCCCAGTTTTCTCGTGATAACAGATGCTGCTGGTTTTCATGAGTAAAAATAGCCCCGGTGCGGCTGAAACGGATAGTTTGACGTGAGGGAAGCGTAGTCCATTCAGCAATCCAGACGCGGAAATCCTTATCGCTTAGCGCTCCTCGTGAACTCATGCTTGCACGTAAAGGCAATACTTCAGGTATGCCAATTAGAGGCAGGCTACTGGCATGCTCTTCATCTTCCAGCAGGTGATACAACGCCTCCCAGCTCAGCAACCATCGGTCTGTGAGTGATATTAGATAGTCTTCTTCAGCCAGTTGCTCAAGCCAGGATGCCAGCGCCCAAAGCTCGGGATCATCCACCAAAGATTGAGGGAAGCTGAGCCCGTTTTCTTCAGCCCGGTACTGATTCTTCAGGTGGCGTTCTATCTGCTGACGGTCTCCCGTCAGTTTACTTAACAGACGTTTTAGCATTATTTGATCCAGTAACGGTGCGGTTCTTTGGCCACGGGGGTGAAACCGAGTCTGAGTAATTCTCTTTCCGTTGTGTCATCCGGTGTTTTGAGCTGTACAGACAACACGCCACCTTTTTGCCGATTATCGCTGACGATGCAGGAAATATTTTCCAGCAGGCGCTGTATGGCCGTATCCCGCAGCGGATTAATGATTTTGACATCAGAGAGCGAAGTGGGGGAGGACTCTTTTTTATCAACAAACTTAATGGGTTCTTCAGCCATCCAGCGAATGCCCAGCTTGTGCAGTTCATCATCGTATTTCAGCATCCAGCCGGTGATGCGAACGTTGCTGTATCCATAAGCCCGAGGAGCATGCGGTAATCGCAGGATGCAGCGCCCCTGGCTTTTTAAGTGCACATTAATCTCCAGAGAGCCAGACTCGGGATTGAACGGAGCCTCGCCGATGCGGTAAGCGTACATCGCGTTCCCCGTTCCTGAAAATTCAACGAAGATGTAATCGTTTATCTGCATGATCATCGCGTTATCAAAACTACGGCCACCGCGCAGATGGCTCAGCCTCCCACGATTCTCCTCCCGGAATTTCACAAAATCGCTGTCACGATCGGTCCAGGCATCCTGCCCCATCACGATACGAGTGAATCCCATCTGGTTCGCAAAACGCAGCCAGTAAAAAAGTCGTGCCTGATCAACGTCACCATTGCCGCGCAATAGCTCAAAGAAGTGCATCAGATCTTGTTTTGCCAGCCAGCTCCGAACCATCGCTGCGACAGGTTCAGATACATACTGATGCCATTTGTTCTGTTGGCTTTTCAGTTGCGGGTTATCCCAGTATTCCAGTGCAGCCTGTTTCAGGGCGGGATGCGCTTGATCGCGGTAGGTTGAATGATAGTAACGGGTTAAAGTCGCCGTCATGATGTCATCACGAAAACGTACCCATTGCGCGGCCAGGCCCAAAAGCCAACTGATTTTGTCCAAGTACTGAGGGTCGTCCAGAGTATCAAGCTGCGCCAGCAGCACCGTGAAAATACGCTTCCACAACCAGCTACTGTCGGGGATTTGCGCTATTCTTTCTAATGATGATAAAGAGTTGCTCTCACCGGAAAGGAGCTGCTGGGATATCACACCGCCTGCCTGAGGCGTAAAAATGTCGTGATAAAACTCAATAGTTTTCATCCACGACTTTTCTCTGCGGATAGCAGCTTTCACCACGAAGTAACCTTTGGCAATATGTCCGCGTAGCACACACCAGTGTGGGTTTGTTTCAGGAGACTCATGTCTGTAGGTAAAATAGCTTGAACAGAGTGCTGCCCAGTCCCGACGTCTCAGTGTTTTGGTTTCTATTCTTTTTTCAATTGCACTGTTTATTTCGGGAAAGAGAGCATCATCTTCAAGTAATACCGGTTGGTCTGGATGTAGTGGGTCACTATCGGCGAGGCCATAAAACACCATCCGCCACTCACGTTCAGTCAGTTCTTCCGCAAGGCGGAAACGACGCAGGGCTGCTAACCGCATTTCATGTGGAGGAGTGGGAATTTTCTCTGCGTTATCAAAACGTTTTTCCATATCATTCGCTGCTGAGCTCAACGCATTGAAATCATTATGCAGGTAATTTTCATCCTGATGGCTTGAAGACAGCTTCGCTGCAATACGTCGCGAAAGTGAACTCAGTGCGTGCGTCATTGTGGCATTACCAACTGGCAAACTTCTTTATTCACAACAGGCGGAAAATCCACCTCTTCAGTGCCATCGCGTTTATCTTTGAGCCCAAAGAACTGCATGCGTAGCTCGACGCGACGGCTGGCTTCTTTGCTCTCTTTAGCGTTGTTAAAGGAGACGCCACCCGCAAGGAAAAGCTTACGAATCTGGATTTGTTGTTCTGCGGAGATGCTCTTTTGCAGAGGGCTGCGGCTATCGAGCAAGCTACACATTACCCATTCAGAACGCTGTAAGGATAGATGCAGGTTGTAAAGATACGAGCCATCGGTGTCAGTAAAACCTTCAATGACGATTTGCTTAAACCACTTTTTACCTTCTTCGCTGTCGGAGGCTTCAAGTACAAGCGGCACTACATCCTGTAATGCTTTTTGCCCTTCGGCATTCAGGAAAAATCGGTTGTGGTCGAACCGGCCTGCTTCACCGAAGCTGATGCGGTTATCGTGGCAATCAACCACAATCGTTTTATTCACGCTGCGAGCATGCAATTCCAGGCGTTCACATAATCTGGAGATATCCTGTCCCCTCGTTTTTTCACCTTGTTCTGCACGCTGAATACGTTGGGTCACTGAACTCAATGACGCTACCATGACGACCAAAAATAACACCATCATAGCGGTCATTAGATCGGCGTAAGAAATCCAGAAGGGTTTTTCAGCTTCATCACTATGGCGCTTTTTAACGCCAAATGCATTCGCAAACATCATCTATCCCCCCTCAGGCACGTACGCGAGACAGAACATCATCAAGTTCGCTGACGCTTTCTCCGATCTGTTCGACAGAGCCAGCGAGCAAGTTAGAGGCTTTTGCCATTTCGACATCCAGTTTGCCCAGTGTTTTATCCAGGCTACGTGAAACGCCCTCTGAGAAGTCTTCAAACCCTTTGCCAAGCACGTCGCTAACATTTTCCATAAAGGTCTGCGCTTCACGGTTATAACTTTGCAGGCGCTCGCCATGCTGCTTAAGATCGGTGATGAACTGGCTGCGAGTGGTTTGTTCTGACTGGGTATTGGCAGCAAGTAGCTCCAGCATGGCGATGGATTTGCTAACGGCTTCCCGATTATTACGGTAATCCGCCACCACAGACGTGAGTTCGCTAGTGGCAAGTGAAAGCGATGAACCGGCTGATTGTGCTTTGTTCAGAACATCTGCGGTGAGGTGGTTGGCCTCTGATACCCGATCTCCTGCATGTTCAAATCGCTCGGCGGCAACGCGCATTTTGTCTGCGCCGTTTTGCATATCCTGAATCTGTCGGCTGGTTTGTTCTGCGAGTTTGTTCAGTGTTTCGGTCGTTCCCTGATGCTGGTTGGCAACGGTCTCGATCAGCTGTTTGATTTGATCGTCCACTTCACTCATTACTCGCTGTGTCTGCTCATGCAGTGATTGCTGATTTACCTGTTGGTTTGCGGAAATCTGCTGTTGGCCTTTATCGATCTGACCAAACAGGCTACCTAACTGTTCACCAAGCGCTTCAACAGAGGTCGCCATTTTTTCCATCGTGGCACTTTGTCCCTGTTGCACTGAATTCTGAATGGCTTCAATAAATGCGGACATGTGCTCGGCCTGCGCTTTTTCTCGCGCCTCGCTGTCAGCGAACATTTTTTCCAACTGACGTGCCATTCGTTCACCGGCGCCTTCCCCTTCAGCACCGATTTTGGCGACGGATGCCTGAAGGCTACTGAGCATATCGTTCATTCCAGCCTGCATTGCCTGCTGGCCCGATTTCATTTCGGATAACAGCTGCTCCATCAACTGTGCGCTGCCCTGGCGGGAGTCATCGCTGACCTGACGCATATCCTGCAACAGTGCGGAGAAGCCGCTCTGCATGGTCTGGATGGCGCCTACGGTTTGCCCCATCATTTCATTAAGGTTCGTAAACTGTTGGCCAAAGGTGGTGTCGAGCTTCGCCATAAATGCGGTGAGCACATCCTGCAGCATGTTCTGTACCATGCCGCTTTGATCGCCGCTGGCAGTCTGAACCGCACCCGCAATTTTATCCAGCGGTGACTTCAGGCTATTTTCAATTGCCCCGCTCACCTGATCGGCAAACTGTGCGCCTGATTCACGGTAGGTGTTGCTTAACGTATTCGCGAGGCGTTCATTTTCAACTTTCTGGCTTTCGGCGAGATGAAGCAGCATGTCACGAAGATCGGTAACTAGGCTCTCTTTCAGATGACGCGCCTGGGTTGCGCTTTCGTTGCTGGATTTCACCAGCGAGGCGAGGTATTCCTCACCTACGCCGCTAACGTAGAGCTTGTCGATAGCGGCGGTAAATTTTTCGAGATACTTATAGCACTTGGCGATGGATAGTTTTTCCAGCCAGGTGATGAAAATAGAGGCAGCAATAGCCACGGCAGAGCCAAGGAAAGCATACAACACATCGTGCAGCAAATTATTGACGCTGCTGGTAACCTGCTCTGGAGTGCTGGGATCGAAGTGGTTGAGGCCAATCATCAGGCCGTAAAATGTACCGATAATACCCACACCGGTCAGAATACCGGGCAGGTGCTTGAAGAATTCCGTATTGAGTGGGATATCGACTAACTGTTGTTCGGAGAAGTAGCTAGAGCTTGGCGCCGTGGCACGAATACGGACAATTTTTTCTTCCCCACCTTCTAGCTCGCGTTGAGGATGTAACGACTCTTCAAACTCATTCCACGCGTGTTTGAGCTCAGGGCGCTTAAACAGATTTTGCAGATGTGCAAGCTGTTCCTCTGGAGAACTGCTTTCAATGCTAGTAATTGATCGGGTGTATTTTTTCAGGCTGTTAACAATTTTAATAGCTCGGAATAAATAAAAGAAAAGAAAGCAAGCAACGGCCAAGCTTACGATGCTGATTACGGTGAAGGGCACATTATGGGGCTCCACAGATGTAAGAGTAACTAAAAAGGAATTAAGCCAGGACATATTTTTACCCTTTGAATATATTAATCAGCATTCAGATTACCATCGACAACATTTTGATTACCTTCAATCAAAATTTATGAGTTGTGATAGTCATCGCCGCGCCGTGGTCCGCAAACCACTCCGACCGTTCAGGGGATGAACGGTGCAAGCAGATTTAATGGAATGGCGGTTAGTTTCCTATTATTTATCGATCAAAAGCAAATTTCTTTACGCTGTGTCGTATGTAATGGTACCTGTTCCGGGTATCTTTTTGCGAACCGCATTCCAAAATCATACTTGCAAGGGGCCGTCGTTGCGTTTTCACAGCGAACGACCTTATGAACAACACCGAACAACAGTTCCTGAGCAAGCTGGATAGGCGTGCAGGGTTGTGGTCAATGAGCCCCTGGAGACTGGCATGATCTAGGGTCATGTTTAATGATGATTAGGCCTTTTCGTCCCCCATTCCGCACTTGTCTGAGGTAAGTCGCTCTGATGCTAGGATAGAAATGCACGGAGTAAATCACAAACGTAAACTTTCCCCAACTTTTTCTCAAGGTGTCTTTTATAGGTGCATATATAGTCGATAAGCGTTCGAGGACCGATTGGTATACTGGAAGCGCGAAACTCGAGCCAGTTTTCCCAAAGTTCCGAGAAGACAGGCGTCTGCTCGTTCGTCCGTAATCCGCTTCAACTCTTTCTGAAGACAGCGGATCTCGGCCTGAAGTGGTTTACTGAATTTGGCCACCTGAACAGAGGTGATATGCTCACCTCAGAACAACACAGGTGTCATAATGAAAAAAAGAAATTTCAGCGCAGAGTTTAAACGCGAATCCGCTCAACTGGTCGTTGACCAGAACTACACCGTGGCAGATGCAGCCAGCGCTATGGATGTCGGCCTTTCCACAATGACGCGATGGGTGAAACAATTACGTGATGAACGGCAGGGCAAAACACCAAAAGCCTCCCCCATTACCCCGGAACAAATTGAAATCCGTGAGCTCAGGAAAAAGCTACAACGTATTGAAATGGAAAATGAAATATTAAAAAAGGCTACCGCGCTCTTGATGTCAGACTCCCTGAACAGTTCTCGATAATCGGGAAACTCAGGGCGCGTTATCCTGTGGCCACTCTCTGCCATGTGTTCGGGGTTCATCGCAGCAGCTACAAATACTGGAAAAACCGTCCTGAAAAGCCAGACGGCAGACGGGCTGTATTACGCAGTCAGGTACTTGAACTGCATGGCATCAGCCACGGCTCTGCCGGAGCAAGAAGCATCGCCACAATGGCAACCCAGAGAGGTTACCAGATGGGGCGCTGGCTTGCTGGCAGACTCATGAAAGAGCTGGGGCTGGTCAGTTGCCAGCAGCCGACTCACCGGTATAAGCGTGGCGGTCATGAGCACGTTGCTATCCCGAATCATCTTGAGCGACAGTTCGCCGTAACGGAACCAAATCAGGTGTGGTGCGGTGATGTGACCTATATCTGGACGGGTAAGCGCTGGGCGTACCTCGCCGTTGTTCTCGACCTGTTCGCAAGAAAACCAGTGGGCTGGGCCATGTCGTTCTCGCCGGACAGCAGGCTCACCATGAAAGCACTGGAAATGGCATGGGAAACCCGTGGTAAGCCCGTCGGGGTGATGTTCCACAGCGATCAAGGCAGCCATTATACGAGCAGGCAGTTCCGGCAGTTACTGTGGCGATACCGGATCAGGCAGAGTATGAGTCGGCGTGGAAACTGCTGGGATAACAGCCCAATGGAGCGCTTCTTCAGGAGTCTGAAGAACGAATGGGTGCCGGCGACGGGCTATGTAAGCTTCAGCGATGCAGCTCACGCAATAACGGACTATATCGTTGGATATTACAGCGCACTAAGACCGCACGAATATAATGGTGGGTTACCGCCAAACGAATCAGAAAACCGATACTGGAAAAACTCTAACGCGGTGGCCAGTTTTTGTTGACCACTTCAATTATCCATGGCTCATAGCCCCGTAACGTAAGCGGCGATGAGCAATGCCATCTTAATAATATTTTATATCCAGCCCTCCCTCTTCAAACCGTTAATCCAGTAATTTCATCTCCAGCGCCCGGCTCATCGCTTGAGTGCGGCTATTCACTTTAAGCTTCGCGTAGATGTTTTTGATGTGCCATTTGACCGTCTCGGCAGAAATAGCGAGGGAGCGAGCAATTTCTTTATTCATCTGACCTTCAGCGATCAGTTGTAATATCTGAAATTCTCGCTCGCTGAGTTCCCCATGAATATCGGGGCTTCCACTATTAAACGGTGTTCCATCTGCAGGCGCGCGCTTGCCGGCCCAGGGTTCATGGACTATCCCTTCCTCAGTACAAGCCGAAGAGGATTCATTCATACCGGCAAGCAAAGGTTGCAAGGTATCGCCAGCATCAAGAAAGAGGCCCGTGAGATGCTGTTGTTCAGCCAGCTGCACGACTGGCTGAAATGTTGTGCGCGCAGCGGCAGTTTTGCCGCTGTTCCACAAGGCCAATGACCAGAGCGTACGCAGACGCGCTGCGGTTAACTTGTCCCCCCGCCTTTCCTGATCGGAGACCATCTCAGCCAGGAGAATACAGGCTTGCGGCGCCTGGCCTCTGGCGAGAAGAAGGCGACAGTGGCTAAGGGATGCAGACAGAGCGATAGCGCGTTGACAGGGATGTTCGGCATCCATTCTGAAGCTGGCGGCCATTTGTTCAAGTTGTCGCTGCAGTTGCTCTGCGCCTGTGACATTGCCGCGCTGCAGCCGCACCCTCACCTGCTCGGCTAACATCATGGCCTGGAGCCGTTGCCAGCCGCGAGACACGGCAAGACGCTGCGCATGCTCCAGCAATCGCTCGGCCTCATACGGCATATCGCCATCCAGGGCCTGACGCGCGAGATAGGTATAGCAACGACGCAGCGCATCGGGTGGACTGAATCGGTCGATGAATTCGAGCCGGTCGGCTAACAGATGATCGGGCGAGTCACCACTCTGACATTCATAGGCTATCTCCGCCAGCAGCGGCGCCAGCGTCGCGCCACTGGTCGACTGGGTACCGGTATAACATTCAGCCTGGCGCAACGTTTTCTCTGCGTACCACCCGGCTTTACCCAGATCGCCCTGACAAAGATGGCACTGGGCAATGATAAAAGCGCGATAAACCGAGACAAACAGATTATCTAAAGGACTTTCCGGAGAGGGCATATGCTGTTGAACCTCCAGCGCATCGTGATAGCGCTGGTTAACAACATGGCAATAGCTGAGAATATTGCATATCAGACCATCAACCCAGGTGTCGCCGCAGGGCACTTCGGCCAGCAACGGCTGAACAATAGCCAGACTCTCCGGGATGTTTTCCGCAAAGGCTTCGCAAATTGCCCGCACAACCCGCAATTTACACCAGGTGCTGCGGGTTAAATCCTCACGATGATGAAGTACCATCTGATCGAGGTTATCAAGCAGCTGCCTCGACTCATCAAAGTGGAAATAATGCGCCAGTGCCCAGGCCAGATTAATTTGCAGGTCTATGCGCGAAGGATCGGTACTGGGCGGTAAATGATGCATCCATGAGATCAAGGTATCGATATCCCCTTCTTCCGCCAGTGACTGAGCGCTTGCGCCGTCCTGTACGGGGCTATGCACCGGCTTGCCTGCGCTGAGCGCATGGCGTACCGCCTCAGACCACAGCTTCTGTTCGACGAACCAATGACTGGCTAATTCATGTAGCTGTTTGCGATCAATATCGTTGTTCTGCTGCAGCATGGTCCGAAGATTTTCCTGCAACAGAGGATGGTAGCGGAACCAGTAGCCTTGTTCGTCAAGGGCTGACAAAAAAAGGTTGTGTCGCTCAATCCATGTCAGCATCGCTTTACTATCATCTCGTCCTGTCACTGCGTTGCATAATTCGGCATTTAACCGACTGAGGAAGGACGTTTTTACCAGGAAATCGAGAACCTCTTCCGGCAGCGGATCCAGTACCACCTCTTTCAGATAGCGGGCAATGGACCGTGTTCCTCCATGCATATTGCGCAACAGATGCTCGGGATCATGCTGTAATTCTGCGGACAATGAAGCGATCTTCATCCCTGCAATCCAGCCCTCAGTCACGGACTGTAGCCGCTGTGCATGGTGGTTGCTGAGGGGTAGCGCAACCGTGCGGCTAAAATAGTGTTTTGTTTCTTCGAGCGTGAATTGCAGGTCTCGATCATAGATTTCCACCAGTTGGTCCTGGGCCTGCAGCTGGCTCAGCGCAAGATTCGGGTGGAAACGGCTGCCAATGATCAGATGCAAGGCGGCAGGCGCATGCTTGATTAAATACCCCACGGCTTCATAGACCCCACGATCGTTAATCACGTGGAAGTCGTCGATGATCAGGTATACGTCATGCGGGCAATAGTGTAGCTGGTTAATGAGCCCGGCCAGCAGTTGCTCGGAGCTGGAGAGCTTCTGTTCTTCCATGTCACGCCAGAAATCGGCGTCCCAGTCAGCATAGAGTGGACGCAATGCTTGCAGCAGATAAGGAATAAACTGCCATACGTCATCATCATCCTCATCGAGGCTCAGCCAGGCGATACGTTCACCCTGGGCGACCATCTGCTGATGCCATTGTGCCAACAAAGTGGTTTTGCCAAATCCAGCGCCGGCGCAGACGACGCCCAGCCGGCACTGCTGAACGGGACTGAGAAGCTGAAGAAGCCGGGGGCGCTCCAGCAATTGTATTGAAGAGCGAGGCGGGACGAATTTGGTCAGGATTAGCGGCAAGCCTCGCGTCAGCCGCAATGGCCCGGAGACCAGTGAGGGTGATTGGCGACCTTCTAAATCCAATGGCTTCATCCGTGGTGTCTACTCGTTTTGTTTTTTTTCAATTGTACGCCAGCCACCGGGATGACATGGGGCAGGCAAACTTTATGGCTACATAAAATTTAGAAAGTTTGACCTCAAGCATGAAAACCCCCACCTACCCCCCCATGAAGGTGGCTTCGCACTCCCTTTAACCGCTCGTAGATTCATTGCATGGGTGTGGCCAGGGTTATCCGCCTTGTCTGTTGGCCCCGCCTGGGTGACCTTTATTGAGGAGAATTAAACGATGCTCAGCAAACAGGCGTTATTGCAGGCTTACCGCAAGATGCGGGAGATCAGGACCTTTGAAGAGCGGTTGCATCAGGAAAATACCAGCGGTGATATTCCGGGCTTCATTCACCTTTATACCGGTGAGGAGGCCATCGCGGTGGGGGTCTGCGAAAATTTAACGAGCGCAGATTTCATTGGTTCAACACACCGTGGACATGGCCACTGTATTGCTAAAGGTTGTGACATTCACGGCATGATGGCCGAAATATTCGGTAAGGACAGCGGGTTATGTCGCGGTAAGGGTGGCTCGATGCACATTGCCGATCTGTCGAAAGGAATGCTGGGGGCGAACGCTATCGTTGGGGGGGCCCCTCCACTGGCCATCGGCGCCGCGCTAACGGCAAAAACGCTAAAAACCGGCAACGTCGGGGTCTCTTTTACGGGCGATGGGGGTTCTAATCAGGGCCTGGTCTTTGAAGCCATCAATATGGCCGTCGTGCTCCAGCTTCCAGCCGTCTTTATTTTCGAGAACAACGGTTACGGCGAAGGGACCGGCCATGACTACGCCGTGGGTGGGCGTGATATCGCCCGGCGCGCCGCTGGCTTCGGCCTGCCGGCAGTGACCGTCGATGGCACCGATTTCTTTGCCGTTTATGAGGCAACCTCAGAGGCGGTCAAGCGTGCGCGAGAAGGCGGTGGCCCAAGCGTCATTGAGGCCAAAGCCTTCCGCTGGCATGGTCATTTTGAGGGCGATCCCGCGCTATACCGCGCGGAAGGTGAAGTGCAACGCCTGCGTGAACAACATGATCCGCTGAAGATTTTCACCGCTAAGGTCAAGCAACATATCACCCAGGAAGAACTGGCGGCGATTGACGAGGAAGTAGAAGCCCTGGTCAACGATGCCGTATTGAAGGCCCGCGCCGCTGCCTACCCGGCTCCGGAAGACCTGCTGACAGACGTGTACGTCTCATACTGAGGGTGATAACCATGACAATAAAAACCTATCGTGAAGCGGTCAAGGAAGCCCTGGCTCAGGAAATGGAACGCGATGAACGCGTAGTGCTCATCGGTGAAGACTTGCGTGGCGGTCATGGCGGAAATGCGCCCGAAGAGGCAAAGATTGAAGCCTTTGGCGGTGTGCTGGGTGTCACTAAAGGGCTGTGGACGCAGTTCGGCTCCGATCGGGTGATCGACACGCCCATTACCGAGTCGGCCATTATCGGTATGGCGGCCGGCGCCGCAGCAACGGGGCTGCGGCCAGTCGCGGAATTGATGTTCATGGATTTTTTTGGTGTGAGTCACGATGCACTGTATAACCAGGCGGCTAAGTTCCGCTACATGTTTGGTGGCAAAGCCAGAGCTCCGCTGGTAATGCGAGGGATGATCGGCGCAGGGTTTTCCGCCGCGGCCCAGCATTCACAGTCACCCTATAATATCTTTGCCACCACGCCTGGACTGAAAGTGGTGGTGCCCTCGACGCCTTATGACGTCAAGGGTCTGTTAATCCAGTCCATTCGCGACGACGACCCGGTGGTATTCTGCGAGCATAAAATGCTGTACGACCTCAAGGGCGAGGTACCGGACGAGATCTATACCATCCCGCTAGGTGTAGCCAACTACACTCGCGAAGGAGAGGACGTCACCATCATTGCGTTGTCGGCAATGGTACATAAAGCAAACCAGGTGGCGGACAAACTGGCCAGAGAGGGGATCTCGGTCGAGGTGGTCGACCCGCGAACCATTTCGCCGCTGGATGAGGAAGGTATTCTGGAATCGGTGGCTTCCACGGGGCGGGTAGTGATTGTCGACGAATCCGCTGCACGCTTCGGTTTTGCTCATGATGTCGCGGCGCTGATTGCGTCCCAGGCATTCCATTTCCTCAAAGCGCCCGTACTGCTGGTAACGCCGCCACACACGCCGGTCCCGTTCTCCCCTGCTCTCGAAAAACTCTGGATCCCTGGCGTTGAACGTATCGAAGCCGCCGTCCGTCAAGTGCTGGAGGATTAACCTATGAGCGAAATCAAGACGCTTGAAATGCCAAAGTGGGGGCTTTCCATGGAGGAAGGCTTGCTCGCTCGATGGGCAATCCAGGAGGGTGACGATTTCACCAGAGGGCAGGAAATCTGTGAGATTGAAACCAGTAAAATCGTCAATGTGCTGGAGGCACCTTTTGCCGGTACATTACGCCGGATAATCGCCCGGGAGGGTGAGACGCTTCAGGTTGGCGCCGTGCTGGCTCTGGTGGCTGACGCTTCAGTCAGCGATGCTGAACTGGACGAATTTGCTGCCAGTCTGGCGACGGTGAAACCCGCAGCCCCTGACCCGGAGGCTGCCGCGCCGGACGTAGCGGCACAGGCAGGCGCTAAGCCACCTTCCGTTGTTTCGCCGCCATCCAACAGTCCGGAGCCCCCTATTGGGCAGACCGTCATCCCCGTCAGTCTGCAAGGCGTGACCGATGTGACTCAGGTTAATGCCACGCCCCATGCGTTACGACTGTCTGCCCGCTGGGGTGTCGACCTGAAAAAGGTCCGCGGCAGCGGACGCGGGGATCGTATCTCTGTTTCTGATCTGGAAAGCGCGATCGTTGCCGCCGGCGGTCGCCTGGCCTCTCCGACGCCACCCGTTCATCGCAGCAAAGCGCCCCGCTCGCATGCCGATGATAGCCAGGTATCGGCCACCCCGCTGGCGCGCCGCCTGGCCGGCAAGCTGGGTATCAACTTGCATGACTGCCGAAGCAGCGGTTCACGCGGTCGGGTGAGTCGCGATGATGTGCTGGCTGCGGCGTTGTTGCTCGACGGGCACCCGCCGGTCAGCCCTGTGCAGGAGAGTGCCCCGACACCCTTTGAGAGCATCCCCATGTCCGGTATGCGGCGGGCTATCGCTTCTCGCTTGCAAACCTCTAAGCAACAGTCTCCCCATTTCCGTTTGAGTGTCGATCTCGATCTGGAACGACTGTTAGCGTTTCGTCAGGAAATTAACCGCGAAGTACCCGGCGTCAAGATTTCGGTTAACGACCTGCTGGTGAAAGCCTGTGCCCTGGCGCTGGTGGCCGTGCCAGACGTCAACATCCAGTTTGATGAAGCGACACAAAGTATCCGCCGCTTTGCGGATGCCGATATTTCAGTGGCTGTTGCGCTGCCTGACGGGCTAATTACCCCCATTGTTCGCTCGGCGAACCGGAAATCGATCAGCGACATATCGGCCGAAATTCACGCCCTGGTGACCAGGGCCAAAGCGGGCACGCTGAAGCCGGAAGAGTTCCAGGGGGGGACCTTTAGCGTGTCAAATCTGGGGATGCTCGGCGTACGGCAGTTTGACGCCATCATCAATCCACCGCAAAGCGCAATCCTCGCCATTGGCACCGGCGAGATGCGGGCGGTAGTACGCGACGGGCAAATCGTCGCGCGCCACCAACTGACGGTATCGCTATCCTGCGATCACCGGGTCATCGATGGGGCGGCAGGTGCAGCTTTTCTCCAGGAACTCAAGCGACTGACTGAAACCCCTACCCTGATGTTTATCCAGGAGACGAGCTATGCACGATAATTACGATGTGCTGATCATCGGCGGGGGTCCTGGGGGGTATGTGGCCGCCATCCGTGCCGGTCAGCTAGGTCTTCGTACCGCCTTAGTGGAAAAACAACATCTGGGCGGCATCTGCCTGAACTGGGGATGCATTCCAACCAAGGCGCTGTTGCATGGCGCTGAGGTCGCGCACAGTATCACCCATGCCAGTCAGCTGGGCATCAGCGTGGGTGAGGTGAATGTCGATCTGCAGAAACTGGTGCAGTTTAGCCGTGCCGTTTCGCAACAGCTCACCGGCGGGGTTGAGTATCTGTTGAAGAAAAATGGCGTGAGGGTGATTGATGGCACCGCGCGGCTGCGCGGTAAGGGACAAATAACGGTAGCGGATGCCCGGGGGGAAGCGCACGATTACCGGGCCGATCACGTGATCCTGGCCACGGGCGCCCGACCACGCGCATTACCAGGCATAGAGCCAGATGGCGAATATATCTGGACCTATTACGAGGCACTACAGCCTAAGCGATTGCCCAGGTCGCTATTAATCATCGGTTCAGGCGCGATTGGCGTCGAGTTCGCCAGCCTTTATAACGATCTGGGCTGTAAAGTGACGCTGGTCGAGCTAGCGTCGCAGATTTTGCCCGTGGAAGATGCCGAAGTGTCAGCGGCGGTGCGTAAGTCATTCGAAAAGCGCGGGATTCAGGTCCATACCCAGACCCAGGTAACGCAAGTACAGCTCACCGATACCGGGGTGCGCTGTACAATGAAAAATACGAGCGCCGAATCTTTCCTGGAAGTCGAACGCGTGCTGCTGGCGGTTGGCGTACAGCCGAATATTGAAGATCTGGGGCTGGAAGCACTGGGCGTCGAGTTAGACCGCGGTTTTATCAAGACGGATGCGGCTTGTCGCACTAACGTATTTGGGCTTTATGCCATCGGCGATGTAGCCGGCCCGCCGTGTCTGGCGCACAAGGCCAGCCACGAAGGCGTGATCTGCATTGAGACACTGGCTGGTGTCGAAGGCACCCACCCGCTTGATCGCGACTATGTGCCCGGTTGCACTTATTCCCGGCCTCAGGTTGCCAGTCTGGGCCTGACGGAATCGACGGCCCTGGCCAGAGGACGACCCGTCAGGATCGGTAAGTTCTCTTATCAGAGCAATGGTAAGGCGCTGGCCAGCGGCGAGACGGAGGGTTTTGTGAAGACTATTTTCGATGCTGAAACCGGCGAGTTGCTGGGCGCGCATATGGTTGGCGCACAGGTCACGGAACAGATCCAGGGGTTTGGTATCGCCCGTCACCTGGAGGCCACAGATGAAAGTCTTCTGTCGATGATCTTTGCGCATCCGACACTTTCCGAAGCGATGCATGAGTCAATCCTCGCGGCCTGCGACCATCCGTTGCATCAATAAAAAATAAGGGAGGCGATAGCTGCGCGATACGGAGTAAGTTCCCGTTATCCCTCCCGCACTCCCCGGCAGAAGATCCCCAACAACGGTTACGGCAGGATCTATTGATCTGAAACGCTAAGTGCCATGCGTAAATTCTGTATGTTTAGTAGACAACCAAACGACAGGAGGAGCGCTCTATGACACAGCACGAAAGGTTTTGCCAGGCCTGCGGAATGCCGATGTCCGCACCTGATGCGCAAGGGGCCAGCGATAAATATTGCGCGTATTGCAGCGACAGCGACGGTAATCTGAAATCCTGGGAAGAGGCCGTATCCGGTCTGGCGGCTTTTCTCGACGCCTGGCAAAAGGTGGGCGTAGCGGAATCACGGAAACGGGCAAAACGTTACCTGACGGCGATGCCTGCCTGGGCGCACAAAGCGGACGAGTAATTTGCCCGGGCGGCAGGAAGAAACCATCCCGGGGACAGACCGCCATGCCGACAACATTGCTATAGCGTTTTCGTACGCCATCCGGACAGGAATAAATGCGCGTTGTAGATGACGACCTGCAGGCATAGGCATGCATGGATGCGATCTTCATGCGGATGAAATAAACGCCTGGCGTTCTCACCCTTGACCGGATGCGTTATTGCCTGGTTTTTAAAGGTTCTGTTTCTGTATTTAACCCGGCACTTCTCATGGAATACTACATATTGATGTGATGAATCTCTCATTTCAACGATACCAACTGGACAATAAGTTATCGCGTGTGTTAGTTATTTAATCACGCAAGAGAACAGATTTAATTTAAAAAAGTTAAACCTTTCTCACCTTGCTAAAAAATTGCATTGATAATGCTTTGGAATCCCGAACCATTATCAAAAGGGTATGTGAACAGAAAGCCCTCAGAGACGCGAGTCTCTGAGGGCTTTTTTTTGTTTTTTTATCTCAGGAGTAAATAAATGTCTAAAGAACGTCGTCTCTCAAGAATATTCGCAAAAGATGGTAAATCCGTGACCTTAGCGCTGGATGGCTACTATTTTTCCACGAAAACAAATGGTATTGATAATACAATAAATCAGCTCCCTGCTCTGGTGGAACACGGCCTGGATTGCGCGCTCGTCACGTACGGCATGTTGAAGAATTATCGGGAAGCATTAAACAGCGTTCCCGTTGTGTTACGCGTCGACAGCACGGTCAGTATCTTTGACAATACCGTTCCCGATACAACCCCCGTTTTTTCCGTCGAAGATGCGCTTAAAGTCGCTGCCGAGGGTGTGGTCTGCATGACCTTCCCCGGCGCCTTCAATGAAGAAAAAACCCACATTATGGCGATGCAACTCGCGCAGGCAGCGGATCGCTGGAACGTACCGCTGATTGTCGAATCGCTCCCGTATGGTTATCCCGTCACCAGCGATGACTCTAACAATCCGGCCATCATCGCTGCATCGGCCCGCGCAGCAGTGGAGCTAGGCGCGGACGTCATCAAAACGCGTTTTACCGGTTCACCAGAGGACCGACTGATCGTTGAAGCTGCTGGCGTGCCGGTGCTTGCCTTAGGAGGGCCAAAAACCGGCATCGACGGTTACTTCAAATTTGTTCAGCACTGTATGCAGATGGGTGCGAAAGGCGTGGCTGTGGGACGAAACATTACCCAGGATCCGCAGCCAGCGAAAGTGGTAGCAGGTCTGAATGCCATCATCCATGAAAACGCAACAGCAGAAGATGCATACAGCCTCTACATGGCTAAATAACATCGGAAATTAATATGATTTCAAATAACACCATCATCCCTTCCATCAGGAAGTATAAATACTTTGAGAAAGCATTATCCTGCCAGTCAGAATATGTGCTGCTATCCGAAGCGAATATCGGCAATCTGCAGTCGCTGATTGGCAAATGCCATCAAAGCGGTAAGAAGGTCCTCGTTCACCTTGAATTACTGGGCGGCTTTAAACCGGATCAGGCGGGGATCAATCTGCTGAAAAATTATTACAAGGTTGATGGTGTTATTTCTTCCAATCTCTCCGCGCTACGCTACGCCAAAAAAGAGGGATTGATAACCGTATATCGGGTTTTACTTATCGATTCGCGATCGCTTGATCAGTCGCTCGATATTGTTAAGCACAGTCCACCGGACGCAATTGAAATCTTACCTGCTGAATATGCCTGCCAGTGCCTGGAGTTGATTAGCCGAAATTTGAAAGGCTTTGATGTGGTATTCATCGCCGGAGGCTTTGTTAAGCGCAAATACCTTGTAGATAAAATATTCCATGCCGGATTTAAAGGGATAACCACCAGCGAGCCCGGCTTATGGTAACCAATAAGGAGTCCACGCGAATGAAAGATGAATACGTCATGGGCATCGACAATGGTGGAACCGTCACCAAGGCAGCCATCTATGACCGTAAAGGACAGGTGCTCGCCATCGCCTCAAAATCCACGCAGATGCTGACACCCCAGGAATTCCACACAGAGCGCAGTATCGATGAGCTGTGGGCCGCTAATGTCGAAGTGATTAAAAAAGCAATTGAGCAATCAGGTATCGACGCCAGCCAGATAAAAGGAGTGGCCGTCACCGGTCATGGTAACGGTCTGTATCTGGTTGACGAAGAAGGTCACCCGGTGCGTAACGGCATTATATCCACCGATAGCCGGGCAAAAGAGTACGTTGAGAGATGGCAACGTTCGCCAGAATTCCTTACCGACATTTTGCCAAAAACAATGCAGTCCATTTGGGCCGGACAACCTGTCGCCCTGCAGGCATGGCTGAAGGACTTCGAGCCCGAGACGCTGCAAAAAGCGCATTATATTTTTATGGTCAAGGACCTGATCCGTTTTTACCTGACCGGAGAGGCTTTTCTTGAGCTGACCGATATCTCAGGGACCAACCTGATCAACGTACGTGACTGCAAGTATGACGATGAACTACTGGCATGGTGGGGACTTGATGAACTGTGGGATAAATTGCCCCCCATCAAACGCTCAACAGAATGCTGCGGAAAAATCACTGACGACGTAGCCCGTCTGACCGGTTTATGCGCAGGTACGCCGGTTTCTGGCGGGGTGTTTGATATCTCGGCCTCTTCCATTGCCTCGGGGATTAACAGTCTCGATAAGATGGCGATCGTCACCGGCACCTGGAGCATAAACGAATACGTTACCGACCACCCGGTTATTGATAAAGATCTGTTTATGACCTCCATTTATCCCATTGAGGGTAAATGGCTCATCACCGAGGCCAGCCCTACCTCCGCGAGCAACCTGGAGTGGTTTATTAACAACTTTATGGAGAGCGATCGGAAAACCTCCGCCGAACAAGGATCGTCGGTCTATGACCTGTGCAATAAGCTGGTTTCGTCAACGACGCCGGATGAAAGCCACCTGCTGTTCTTTCCGTTCGTGTTTGGCTCTAACACCATTCCCGACGCCTCGGCCGGCTTTATCGGTGTAAACAGCTTTCATAAAAAAGCCCATTTTCTGCGGGCGATTTATGAGGGCGTGGCCTTCAGCCATCTCTACCACACCGAGCGCTTACGCAATATTAACCCGAAGCTAAGCCGCACAATTCGTATTGCTGGCGGTGTCACGAACTCCCCGGTCTGGCTGCAGATATTCGCCGATATCTTCCAGGCCACGCTGGAAATCGTTGACGTCAAAGAACACGGAACCCTGGGTACCGCGATGACCGCCGCCGTCATGGTGGGCTGGTTTGCAGAGGTATTTGCTGCCTCAAACGACATGGTCCATGTCTCACGCACCGTCTCCCCTAATCCGGAAAACCACCGGGTCTACCAGACCAAATACCAGCTTTATAAAAACCTGTTATCAGAAATGCAGTCGCCGTGGAAAAGCTGCAGCAACTACATCGCGCACTAAGTGAGGAAAAAAATGGATCTTAATTTAACGAATCGTACGGCCATTGTGACAGGCGGCGCAACCGGCCTGGGGAAAGAGTTTGTTCTTTCTCTCGCCAAAGAAGGCGTCAATATCTGCTTTACCTATATGCGTGAGGAAGAGTGTTCCGAACGGCTGATCGAAACGGTGAAGGCCAGCGCGAACGTAAAGATCATCGCGGTTAAAACCGATCTCTCTGACGAACAGAGCCGGGAAAATCTGTTTGCCACCTGTATCGACAGACTGGGCAAAGCCGACATTCTGGTGAATAACGCCGGGATCTGGCTGAGCGGCTACGTCACCGAGATCAGCCCGCAGGACTGGGATCTGGTGATGAATGTCAATCTGAAAGCCATCTTCCATCTCAGCCAGCTGTTTGTAAATCACTGCCTGCAGCATGACCAGATGGGCAGCATTCTGAATATTACCTCGCAGGCTGCGTTCCATGGCTCCACGACGGGACATGCGCACTACGCGGCAAGTAAGGCCGGCCTGGTCGCCTTTGCTATCTCACTGGCGCGGGAAGTCGCCAAACAAAAAATCAATGTGAACAATATCGCCGTCGGGATCATGGATACTGCGATGATCCGTAAGAACATTGAGCAAAACCCTGACTATTACGTCAGTCGTATTCCGGTGGGCCGCGTGGCCCAGCCGCAAGAAATTGCCGACATCGGTGTCTTCATGGTTTCTCCTAAGACCAGCTATATGACGGGAGCAACTCTGGACGTTACCGGCGGTATGTTGATGCGTTAATCTAGGGAGAATCATTATGAAATGTCTGGCAATTGCCGATCTGTTTATCAATGCAGCGATGATGGAATCAGGACTGAAAGCACTCAGGGATAAGGGGATTGAAGTAGAAGTACGCGAGTGGTCACATGACTCCGTTGAGAAACTTCAGGAAGATAATTTGCGGGTTGAACAGGAAGGAGCAGAAGCCGTGGCCTTACCGGAAGCGCTGCTTCAGGGAACGGATGATATTGACATCCTGATCACTCAGTTTGCCCCCGTCAATACTGCGGTGTTCGATAAACTACCAAAGCTGAAATATGTAGGCGTGCTCCGCGGTGGCGTGGAAAACGTGAATCTTCAGGTGGCGAACGCCCGGGGCGTTGAGGTGATGAACACCCCGGGGCGTAACGCTCGCAGCGTCGCCGAATTCACGGTCGGCATGATCCTGGCGGAAATGCGCAATATCGCCCGTTCACACGATGCCCTGCGTGACAAATACTGGCGTAAAGACAGCCCGAACCATCAGGCAATCCCTGAGCTTGGCGGAAAAGTCGTGGGGCTGGTTGGCCTCGGTCATATTGCCCAACTGGTCGCGGGATTTCTCAGCGGCTTTGGCACGGAGATTATCTTTTACGATAAGTACGTTGCAGGCCATGAACGTTATGAGAAAGTCGATTCTCTGGACGAACTGGTACAACGCGCCGACGTTATCTCGTTACATGCTCGCCTGACGCCGGAAACCGAAAATCTGATTAACGCACACCATTTCGCGCTGATGAAGCGCAGTGCCATCATTGTTAACACAGCACGCTCCGGGTTAATCAATGAAAAAGAGATGATTGATGCGCTCAGATCCGGGCAAATCATGGGCGCCGCGCTTGATACGTTTGATGACGAGCCGCTTCCTGACGACAGTGAATTCTATACTCTGAATAACGTGACCATTACGCCGCATATTGCCGGGAGTACCATTGACGCATTCAGTAATTCGCCCAAACTCTTCGCTGAGATCCTTTTAAAGAAACTCAGTTAAATACTAAAAGAACCATTAAAGGTATTAACAGGGCCCAATGGGCACGGGTTTACTCGTGCCCAATTCGCCCGCCTTTTAAGGAATCATTATGGATATTATCAACAGCATTATTAGTCTGGGGGCATCAGTAATGATGCCAGTAATATTCTTTATTATCGCGCTTTGCTTTGGCGTTAAAATCGGTACGGCATTTAAAGCAGGGATGCTGGTAGGCATTGGTTTTGAAGGGGTGGGGCTGGTGATTGGCCTGCTGCTGACAAACCTGGGCCCGGCATCGCAGGCGATGGTTGAGCGTATCGGCCTGCAGTTAACGGTCGTTGATACCGGTTGGCCTACCGCATCGACCATTGGCTGGGGTTCGCCGCTGATGCTGCCCGTCGTAGTGGGCTTTATCGTCATCAACCTGGCCATGCTTCTGTTGAAATTAACCAAAACGGTGAATATCGATATTTTTAACTACTGGATCTTCCTGATCATGGGGTCCGTGGTCTATGCCGGAACGGGAAATTACTGGCTTTCGGTCGGTATTACATTCGCTATTTTTGTGTTGACGCTATTGGCGGCAGATTTAACGGCTCCATATTTACAAAAAAACTATAATCTAAAAGGGATATCATTCCCACATCTTACCTGTATAGCTTACGTGCCGTTTGGCATTGCCTGTAATTACATCATTGATAAGATCCCGCTTATCAATAAAATCAATTTCGATCCGGAAAGTATTAATAAAAAATTCGGCGTTTTTGGCGAGCCTCTTACCCTGGGGTTTGTGCTGGGACTGCTGTTGGCCTTCCTGGCTGGATATGACGTTTCCGCTGCCGTTTCACTGGCCATTAAGGTTTCAGCCGCCATGCTGCTGCTGCCTAAAATGATTGAAATTCTGGTGCAAGGATTGTTGATTGTCCGTGATGCCGCTGAAGCAAAACTGAAGGCTAAATTCCCGGGGCGCGATTTTTACATCGGGATGGATACAGCGTTATTGATCGGGGAACCTTCGGTACTGGCGACCGGTCTGCTGTTAATCCCTATGGCTGTGGTGCTGTCTATCATTCTGCCCGGCAACCGCGTACTGCCCTTTGTCGATCTGGCTTCATTAATGTTCCTGCTGGCAATGGTCACGCCGTTCTGTAAACGAAATATGTTCCGCATGTTCATAACCGGAGCCCTGATCGTGACCTGCATCCTGTATGTCGGGACGGACATTTCGCAAGAATACACTCAGGCGGCGGTGAACTCGCATATTCCGGTGCCGGAAGGGATGGCCGAGATCACCAATATCGTCGGCGGCGCCACGACGCCTGTCGGCTGGCTGGCCGTCAAATTTGGCGAGTTTTTTAGCGCCACACCTTAGTACAAGGCCACTCAAGTAAACAGAGGGCAAACTGTTGCCCTCTGTTTCTTCCTCTTATTCTGTGCGCTGAATAGCTGGCTCAGCTACGCCCCTGGTTTGAACATCTGACCAGCGCGTCCGCCCCCTGCGCGGCGAGGTGGCTCATTTCTTTTGCGCCCCCTCACGTTTTCAATCCAACCTGCTATGCTCCTTCTTTCCCTGTTCTCTGGAGAACTCAATGCTGACCATCTGGGGCCGAAAAACCTCCTCTAACGTGCAGGCGCTGATGTGGTGTGTTGGCGAGCTTGGGCTGGACTATCTCCGGTTCGACGTGGGGCATCGCTATGGTGGTACCGACAGCGAGGCGTTTTATCAGCTCAATCCCAATCGCACGGTGCCAGTGCTGCAGGATGGCGATAATCCGCCGCTGTGGGAAACGGGCGCGATCCTTCGCTATTTAGCCAGTCGCTACGCCGATGACGCCTTCTGGCCGGGCGACCTGCTGGCTCGCACTGAGGTTGATCGCTGGGCCGAGTGGTCAAAGCAGAATATCGCCCTCGGCTTTACGGTGCCGGTGTTCTGGCGCGTGGTGCGCACGCCTGCCGCCGAGCGGGATCCGCAGGCCATCGCCGCGGCGGTGATGGCCCTGGAGCAAAAGCTGGCGATTGCCGAGGCACGTCTCGCCGGCAGTCGCTATCTGGTGGGCGATACGTTCACCCTGGCCGACATCCAGTTTGGCCATGTGCTGTACCGCTACTTTGCCATCGATATCACCCGTCATTCCCTCCCCCATCTGGCGGCTTACTATGCACGGCTAACCGAACGGCCTGCCTTTCGCCAGCACGTCATGGTCAGCTACGACGAACTGAAGGTCTGAAGATGGTCGGTAGCGCCTCCTGACGCTACCGACATACCGGTTAACGCGCCATCAGGACAAACACGCCCCAGCCGAGATATTCCCGGGTCCAGGTGACATGGCGCAGCGGCGCGGTGGTCAACTGCTGGCGAACCTCCGGCGCGAAGTCATCGTGCGGATTGGCCTCCAGCCAGCGGCGCATCGTCAGCCATTTCGCCGCTTCATAACGATCCCAGCCCTCCTGGTCGGCCAGCACCATCTCCACCACGTCATAGCCCAGTTCACCAAAGTGGGCGACCAGCGCCGGCAGCGTCAGGAAGTCATCGGGAGTCTGCGCGCCGCAGGCAACCGCCTCTTCCGCCGTGGCCGGACGTTTACGCCACCATGGCTCGCCGATCAGCAGCATGCCGCCGGGCCGCAGGCTCTGCTTCAGCAGCGCAATCGTGCCGGCCACCCCGCCGCCGATCCACGTGGCTCCCACGCAGGCGGCAATATCGCACGGCTGGCTGGCGACGTATCCGCTGGCATCCTGATGCACAAAGGTTACCCGGTCGCTTACCCCGAGCGCTTCTGCACGGGCGGTCGCCTGCTGGCTGAACAGCAGGCTCATGTCCACGCCGGTGCCGACGATCTGATGATCGCGCGCCCAGCTACAGAGCATCTCGCCGGAGCCGCTGCCAAGGTCAAGAATAGCGGTGCCCGGCGCCATCCGCAGCGCCCGTCCCAGGGTGGCGTACTTTTCCGGGGTAAAAGGGTTATGAATACGGTGTTCGCTTTCACTGATAGTAAAAATGCGAGGGATATCGATCATGGGTGTTTCTCCTTGAGAGCCATACGCCCGGGCAGCGACCCTGCCCGGGTCGCTGTATCAGCGGTTGTCCGCCTGCGCGCGAACGTTATTCAAACCAGTGGTGTTGATCCGGTACGGCTGGCCGTTCACCGACTTAATCAGCTTTTTGGTTTTGAGCTTTTTGAAGACCGCGAGGGTGCAGTCGTTCAGCAACAGCCCTTCCCGGGTGTAGCATTCGACGGCGGTAATGCGGCCGGAGGTATCGCGGACGTGCGCAATACGGCCACCTTTGGCGAGAACGTGTAAGGTCCGTTGTTCCTGACGGGATAAATTCATACTGAAACCTGTTCATTATCATGTGCGAAAACATGCCTACACCCGCAGGTGTGTGCGTAAGGTTTAAGCGCAGCGATAATCAGTCCGGCCTGGGCAGGTCGGGGAACTGATTATCTGATAATGACATTCTCCAGCATCGAAGCCTCGGTAAGCATTGAAAGGTATTAACGCGCTGAATACTAACACCCTCAGTTCATAAGGGTATGGCGCAGATTAAAAACTGTGACCGGTATTACGATTTCCCCTCAGCCTTCCCCGCATTTTGCGCTTTCCGCCACCCGCTCTGTTCCTCAAGGTTAACCACCACCTTATCTCCCCCCCCCGCATTGTTAAATAATTGTTGTAAGATCACAAAATAGAAACAAAAAGGCCATTTCGTACGCATTTTATAAAAATGTAGATATTTTTAATTTATGGCTACGAAATGAACATCACCCTGACCTTACAGCGAGGAACGATCCTGATGAACGCCCTGACCGCAGTAAAACCGACACCCGCGCCGTTAGCCCAGCCATATCCGGGCTTTTCCATTGCCCCTTCCGCACAGTCGCCGCGCCTACTGGAGCTCACCTTTTCCGCCGAAACAACCACGCAGTTCCTGCAGCAGGTCGCGCAGTGGCCGGTGCAGGCGCTGGAATACAAATCTTTCTTACGCTTCCAGGTCGGCAAGATCCTCGACGATCTGTGCGGCAATCAGCTGCAGCCGTTGCTGATCAAAACATTGCTCGATCGTGCGGAAGGCGCGCTGCTGATCAACGGCGAAGGGATCGATAACGTCAGCCAGGCCGAGGAGATGGTCAAGCTGGCCACCGCCGTCGCCCATCTGATTGGCCGTTCCAACTTCGACGCCATGAGCGGTCAGTATTACGCTCGCTTTGTGGTGAAAAATGTCGATAACTCCGACAGCTACCTGCGCCAGCCGCACCGGGTGATGGAGCTGCACAACGACGGCACCTACGTCGAAGAGCAAACCGACTACGTGTTAATGATGAAGATCGACGAGCAGAACATGCAGGGCGGTAATTCCCTGCTGCTGCATCTCGACGACTGGGAGCATCTCGACGAATTTTTCCGCGACCCGCTGGCTCGCCGCCCAATGCGCTGGGCCGCGCCGCCGAGCAAAAACGTCAGCAAGGATGTCTTCCATCCGGTGTTCGACGTCGATTCGCTGGGCCGCCCGGTAATGCGCTATATCGACCAGTTCGTCCAGCCGAAAGATTTCGAAGAAGGCACCTGGCTGAGCCGCCTTTCCGACGCGCTGGAAACCAGCAAAAACATCCTTTCCATACCGGTACCGGTGGGCAAATTTCTGCTGATTAACAACCTGTTCTGGCTGCACGGCCGCGACCGGTTTACGCCGCACCCGGACCTGCGCCGCGAACTGATGCGCCAGCGCGGCTACTTTGCGTATTCCACGAATCATTACCAGACTCATCAATAAGGGTTCTCAGGCGAAGGAATTGAGCGGATGTATGATTTCGTGATTATCGGCGGCGGCATCATCGGCATGTCGACCGCCATGCAGTTAATTGAGATTTACCCGGACGCCCGCATTGCGCTGCTGGAAAAAGAGACCGGTCCGGCCTGCCATCAGACTGGCCACAACAGCGGCGTGATCCACGCCGGGGTGTATTACACTCCCGGCAGCCTCAAGGCGCAGTTTTGCCTCGCCGGCAACCGCGCCACCAAAGCGTTTTGCGAGCAGAACGGCATCCGCTATGACGTCTGCGGCAAAATGCTGGTCGCCACCTCGCCGCTGGAGATGGAGCGGATGCGCGCCCTGTGGGATCGCACCGCCGCCAACGGCCTGCAGCGCGAGTGGCTAAGCGCCGGGGAGCTACGCGAGCGCGAACCGAACATTACCGGGCTCGGCGGGATCTTCGTCCCTTCCAGCGGCATCGTCAGCTACCACGACGTGGCGGCGGCGATGGCGAAGATCTTCGAATCAAAAGGCGGAACGATCGTCTACGACGCCGAAGTCAGCGCCCTGAAAGAACATGCCAGCGGCGTGGTGATCCGCACCCGCCAGGGCGGAGAATATGAGGCCTCGACGCTGATCGCCTGTTCGGGCTTGATGGCCGATCGGCTGGTGAAAATGATCGGCGTCGATCCCGGGTTTATCATCTGTCCGTTCCGCGGCGAGTATTTCCAGCTGGCGCCGCAGCACAACCAGATCGTCAACCATCTGATCTATCCGATCCCCGATCCGGCGATGCCGTTCCTCGGCGTCCACCTGACCCGCATGATCGACGGCAGCGTCACCGTCGGCCCCAACGCCGTGCTGGCTCTGAAGCGCGAAGGCTACCGCAAGCGCGATATCTCGCTGGCCGATACCCTGGAGATCCTCACCTCGCCCGGCATCCGCCGGGTACTGCAAAACAACCTGCGCGCCGGACTGGGCGAAATGAAGAATTCGCTGTGCAAAAGCGGCTATCTGCGGCTGGTGCAGAAATACTGCCCGAGCCTGACGCTGAGCGATTTACGCCCGTGGCCCGCCGGCGTGCGGGCGCAGGCGGTATCGCCGCAGGGCAAACTGATCGACGATTTTCTCTTCGTCACCACCGCGCGTTCGATACATACCTGCAATGCGCCATCGCCGGCGGCCACCTCCGCTATCCCGATCGGCGCGCACATCGTCAGCAAGGTGCAGACCCTGCTGGAAAGCCAGAGCAACCCCGGACGCACGCTGCGTGCGGCACGTAGCGTGGAGACACTACACGCCGCTTTTACCCGTTAACCCCCTTAAGACAGGAAGCGATTATGCAACTCAACGATATGACACTGTTTCGCCAGCAGGCGCTGATCGATGGTCAGTGGCGCGATGCGCCCAACGGCGATGTGATTGCGGTGACCAACCCGGCCAACGGCGAGCAGCTCGGCAGTGTGCCGAAAATGGGCGCCGACGAAACCCGCGAAGCAATTGAAGCCGCCAATCGCGCCCTTCCCGCCTGGCGTGCCCTGACCGCCAAAGAGCGGGCGAATATTCTGCGCCGCTGGTTCGATCTTATGATGGAGAATCAGGACGATCTCGCCCGCCTGATGACCCTCGAGCAGGGAAAACCGCTGGCGGAAGCCAAAGGCGAAATCAGCTACGCCGCCTCCTTTATTGAGTGGTTCGCCGAAGAAGGTAAGCGCATTTACGGCGATACCATTCCCGGCCATCAGGCCGACAAACGCCTGCTGGTGATTAAGCAGCCCATCGGCGTTACCGCCGCCATCACCCCGTGGAACTTCCCGGCGGCGATGATCACCCGCAAAGCGGGCCCGGCGCTGGCCGCCGGCTGCACCATGGTCCTGAAACCGGCCAGCCAGACGCCGTTTTCAGCGCTGGCGCTGGCCGAACTGGCCAATCGCGCCGGGATCCCCGCCGGGGTGTTCAACGTGGTCACCGGTTCCGCCGGGGCCGTCGGCGGCGAACTGACCAGCAACCCGCTGGTGCGCAAGCTCTCCTTTACCGGCTCGACCGAGATTGGCCGCCAGCTGATGGAGCAGTGCGCGAAAGACATCAAAAAAGTCTCCCTGGAACTCGGCGGCAACGCGCCGTTTATCGTCTTTGATGATGCCGACCTTGATAAAGCCGTCGAAGGGGCGCTGGCGTCGAAGTTCCGCAACGCCGGGCAGACCTGCGTCTGCGCCAACCGACTGTACGTCCAGGACGGGGTGTATGACCGTTTCGCTGAAAAACTGCAGCAGGCGGTGGAAAAACTGCGCATCGGCGACGGCCTGCAGGATGGCGTCACCACCGGCCCGCTGATCGACGAGAAAGCCGTCGCCAAAGTTGAAGAACATATTGCCGACGCCATCGCCAAAGGCGCGAAAGTCGTCACCGGCGGCAAACCGCACGCCCTGGGCGGCAACTTCTTCCAGCCGACCATTCTGGTCAACGTTCCCGACAGCGCCAAAGTGGCGAAAGAGGAGACCTTCGGCCCGCTGGCGCCGCTGTTCCGCTTTAAGGATGAAGCCGACGTCATTGCCCAGGCCAACGATACCGAGTTCGGCCTCGCCGCCTATTTCTACGCCCGCGATCTGAGCCGCGTCTTCCGCGTCGGCGAAGCGCTGGAGTACGGCATCATCGGCATCAACACCGGCATTATCTCCACCGAAGTCGCCCCGTTCGGCGGCGTCAAGGCCTCCGGCCTTGGCCGCGAAGGGTCGAAGTACGGTATCGAAGATTATTTAGAAATCAAATACATGTGTATTGGCCTTTAACAGGAGCGATGGATGAACAGCAATAAAGCAATGATGGCGCGTCGCAGCGATGCGGTCCCGCGCGGCGTCGGCCAGATCCACCCTATCTTCGCCGAACGCGCGGAGAACTGCCGGGTGTGGGACGTCGAAGGCCGGGAATATCTCGATTTTGCCGGCGGTATCGCGGTGCTCAATACCGGCCATCTGCATCCGCAGGTTGTCGCCGCCGTCGAAGACCAGTTGAAAAAGCTGTCGCATACCTGCTTTCAGGTACTGGCCTACGAGCCTTACCTGGCGCTGTGCGAAAAGATGAACCAGAAGGTGCCCGGTGATTTCGCCAAGAAAACCCTGCTGGTCACCACCGGGTCGGAAGCGGTGGAGAACGCGGTGAAAATCGCCCGCGCGGCAACCGGGCGCAGCGGCGCCATCGCCTTCACCGGCGCCTATCACGGCCGTACCCATTACACCCTGTCGCTGACCGGAAAAGTGAACCCGTATTCCGCCGGTATGGGGTTAATGCCGGGCCACGTCTATCGCGCCCTCTACCCGTGCGCGCTGCACGGCGTCAGTGATGACGAGGCGATCGCCAGCATCCATCGCATCTTCAAAAACGATGCCGCGCCGGAAGATATCGCCGCCATCATTATCGAGCCGGTGCAGGGTGAAGGCGGATTCTATGCCGCCTCCCCGGCCTTTATGCAGCGCCTGCGCGCCCTGTGCGACGAGCACGGCATTATGCTCATCGCCGATGAGGTCCAAAGCGGCGCGGGCCGTACCGGCACGCTGTTCGCCATGGAGCAGATGGGCGTGGCGGCGGATATCACCACCTTCGCCAAATCCATCGCCGGCGGTTTCCCGCTGGCGGGCGTCACCGGGCGGGCGGAGGTGATGGATGCCATCGCCCCCGGCGGACTCGGCGGCACCTACGCTGGCAACCCCATCGCCTGCGCCGCCGCCCTGGCGGTATTACAGATTTTCGAGCAGGAGAACCTGCTGGAAAAAGCCAACCAGCTCGGCGACACCCTGCGCCAGGGCCTGCTGGCGATTGCAGAAGAGCATCCGGAGATCGGTGACGTTCGCGGTCTGGGGGCGATGATCGCCATTGAGCTGTTTGAAGAGGGCGACCGCAGCAAGCCTAACGCCAGGCTGACGGCGGATATCGTCGCCCGCGCCCGCGACAAAGGCCTGATCCTGCTCTCCTGCGGGCCGTACTACAACGTGCTGCGCATCCTGGTGCCGCTGACCATCGAAGAGGCGCAGATCGAGCAGGGTCTCAAGATCATCGCCGACTGCTTTACTGAGGCGAAACAGGCATAGAACAGCACACATGCGGAAGCGAAGTACGTTCGTAAGGGAATGAAGACGAGACCTGCAAAACAACAATAATACGCGTGCCCCGGCGCGGGAATGTCGGGGCGCTCTCCCAGGTGACACACTTCGAGAGGGTAAATGATGGGGCAACTGTCGCAATCACAGGATTTAGGGGCGGGACTGAAGTCGCGCCACGTCACGATGTTATCTATCGCCGGGGTGATCGGCGCGAGTTTATTTGTCGGTTCCAGCGTCGCCATTGCCGAAGCGGGCCCGGCGGTGCTGCTGGCCTATCTGTTTGCCGGGCTGCTGGTGGTGATGATTATGCGTATGCTGGCCGAAATGGCCGTCGCCACGCCGGATACTGGCTCCTTTTCCACCTACGCCGACAAAGCCATCGGCCGCTGGGCGGGGTATACCATCGGCTGGCTGTACTGGTGGTTCTGGGTACTGGTTATTCCGCTGGAAGCCAATATCGCGGCGATTATTCTGCATTCGTGGGTGCCGGGCGTCCCGGTGTGGTTGTTCTCCCTGGTCATCACTCTCGCCCTCACCGGCAGTAACCTGCTGAGCGTCAAGAACTACGGTGAATTCGAGTTCTGGCTGGCGCTGTGCAAAGTGATCGCTATTCTGGCGTTTATCGTACTGGGCGCGGTCGCCATTACCGGTTTTTATCCCTATGCCGAGGTCAGCGGCATTTCGCGGCTGTGGGACCACGGCGGCTTTATGCCGAACGGCTTCGGCGCGGTGCTGAGCGCGATGCTGATCACCATGTTCTCCTTTATGGGCGCGGAGATCGTCACCATTGCCGCCGCCGAATCGGACACGCCGGATAAACACATCGTCCGCGCCACCAACTCGGTGATCTGGCGTATCTCTATTTTTTATCTGTGCTCGATCTTTATCGTCGTCGCCCTCATCCCATGGAATATGCCGGGGCTGAAGAGCATCGGTTCCTACCGCTCGGTGCTCGAGCTGCTGCATATTCCCTACGCGAAGCTGATTATGGACGGCGTGATCCTCCTGTCGGTCACCAGCTGTCTGAACTCGGCGCTGTATACCGCCTCGCGGATGCTCTACTCCCTGAGCCGTCGCGGCGATGCGCCGGCCATCATGGGCCGGACCAACCGCAGCAAAACTCCGTACGTGGCGGTGCTGCTCTCCACCGGCGCGGCGTTCCTCACCGTGGTGGTGAACTACTATGCGCCCGCGAAGGTGTTTAAATTCCTCATCGACAGCTCTGGCGCCATCGCCCTGCTGGTCTATCTGGTGATCGCCGTTTCACAACTGCGGATGCGCAAAATCCTTCAGGCGCAAGGCGGCGAGATCCGTCTGAGAATGTGGCTCTATCCGTACCTGACCTGGCTGGTGATCGCCTTTATCACCTTCGTGCTGGTGGTGATGCTGTTCCGTCCGGCGCAGCAACTGGAGGTGATCTCTACCGGCCTGTTAGCATTGGGAATTATTTGTACAGTACCGATTATGTCGCGCTGGAAAAAGCTGGTATTGTGGCAAAAACTGCCGCTGCAAAATACGCGTTAACCCTGTTCCCGGCGCCCGCCGGGAAGAGTATTCAGGAGTAAGAACATGACCGCCATTCCCCAGGCGACGGCCATTGACGGGTACCGTTGGCTGAAAAACGACATCATCCGCGGGGTCTACCAACCCGATGAGAAGCTGCGGATGAGCCTGTTGACGTCGCGCTATGAGCTCGGCGTCGGGCCGCTGCGGGAGGCGCTCTCGCAGCTGGTGGCGGAAAGGCTGGTGACGGTGGTTAATCAGAAAGGCTATCGGGTGGCGCCCATGTCGGAGCAGGAGCTTCTCGATATCTTCGACGCGCGCGCCAATATGGAAGCCATGCTGGTGCGCCTCGCCATCGAACGCGGCGGCGACGAGTGGGAAGCCGAGCTGCTGGCCCGCGCCCATCTGCTCAACAAGCTGGAGTCCTGTGACGCCAGTGAGCGCTTACTCGATGAATGGGACCAGCGCCATCAGGCGTTTCACACCGCCATCGTCGCCGGCTGCGGCTCCCAGTATCTGCTGCAGATGCGCGAAAGGCTGTTCGATCTGGCGGCGCGCTACCGCTTCATCTGGCTGCGCACCACCGTGCTGTCGGTAGAGATGCTGGAAGATAAGCATGTCCAGCACCAGACCCTGCTGGACGCCATTCTGGCGCGCGATGCCGGGCGAGCCAGCGCGCTGATGCGCGAGCACTTACTGACCCCGATCCCGATTATTCAGCAGGCGATGGCTGGCAAGCTGCAGCCACAGGTAGGGTGAGTCAGAGGGTGGGGTTGGGAGTACTGATGAGGCGGCAAAGTCTTCGCTACGCTCCTCCACGCCGCACGGGCGTGGAGAAATCGTATCCGTAGATCAATCAGGCCCGCAGGCGAACCGGCTCGCTGAAATCGTCGGCCGGTTCCAGCTTCAGATTAAAGGTGGTCAGCAGCGCCGCTGCGCGCTCGTGGAACTCGCGCAGCGTTTTTTCCAGTCTCTCGCTCACTTCCGGGTCGTCAATGTCGACCGCCTGCCATGAACCTTCTTTATTGAACAGGCCAAACTGGTAGCTGTAGGTGAAACGTGACTCTTGTGCTTCCATTTCCATCCACCAGCCCCAGAATTCACGCTTCTCCGGTGCGGGCTTAACATTGACGCAAACTGCCAGGCAATCGAAAAAGAAACGGTTGTCATGGCACTGCTCTTCGCGAATGTAAGGCCCTAGCGCCGTGAATTTCTTGATCAACTTACTTTTCAGGTGTCCACTCGGTAACGTCATTGCGATCTCCTTTAGTGATGCAACTGTTTTACCAAACCAATAGAATTTAGCAATAAATTAACCAAATCTATGATTGATCCAGCGGGCGATCTGTCGCAATGCGTGATCAAAATTGCGATACACCGGGTTAAACGGGATCTCCAGCAGTTTGCCATCGGCAGATGACGAAGTGATTAACCGCGACTCCTCTTCGGGGCTGAACGGATCGTCCTTCCAGAAGCCCGAGAGCATCGGCGTCGGGCAACGGCGCCCCAGCAGTCCCTGGGTTTTTAACGAGTAGCGGTTGAGCTCCACGCGTAGCGCTTCATCGGATGCGTCATGCATGCCCAGCCGTGAGGCCAGCACGTCAAGATACATCTCCGGCACGCGCCCCTGATGCAGAGGATCCACCAGCAGACCATGAACGACCGGGCCCAGACAGGCCACGGCCTTCAGCCGCTGCGGCTCCAGGTAACCCAGACGGACCGCGATATTGGCGCCAAAGCGGAAGCCAAAGGCCGCGACCCGGGTATGATCGACCCACGGTACATTTTCCAGATGGCGCAGCGCGTGCTGGTGCAGCAGGCTGGTGTCCTGATTCAGCGTCCATTTTGACGAGAAGCCGATGGAAGGCATATCGATCGTCAGCATGGCAATACCGAGCGGTGAGAAGTAGTTCTCATACAGGTTGTAATAATCCGTCTGCAGTGAGTCCAAGCCCCCGCACATCAGCACCGTCGGAAACGGCCCATTGCCTTTTGGCATATGCAAAAAGCCGGTTATTGGCGAACCGCCAGGGATGGTGAACTCCAGTTCGCGCAGCGAGCCCGGCAGCCGCTGGGCGGCCTCTTCATACGCCCGGTTGGCTAAAGCCTGCGCCTGTTCGGCCAGCTCATCGCCTTTAATATGCGGATAAGCGGCAATGCTATACAGGTTCGATGCATGCAACCAGTGGCGGCCGCTCAGCAAAGGATCGGCTTCCTGCCCGGCCTTTTGCTGCCACTGCATGGCCTCTTTCGCCCACTCAAAGATCCAGTTGCCGCCGCGATAGCCGATAACGGTATCGAACAGTTCTGGATCCGTTCGTTCGGCCTCGCTCATCACAATGCGCGCTTGCACATCGAGGATCTCCTGCGGGGTCACGCCGCGCCAGATCCACATCAAACGGTTGATCAGACGGTACCAGTGATCGACGTGATTGCCGCTCAGCGCCGACTGCATCGCCTGCGGTTTTCCGGCGGAAAACCGACGCACCAGCGTAGAGGTTTCGGGATGTTTGAAGCGGGGTTTAAACAGCGTTTCGCTGAGGTTAGCCTGTGACATGTGCAGCCTCCGTCGTAGTGCCACTCCTGTTATTGTAACCTGCTAAAGGATAAAAAAAACCACGCCCGGCAAGCCGGGCGTGGTAAATAGCACTGTCCTGAAGAATTAACGACCTGCGATAGGCGGTACAAACACCACGCCCATATCCCACGGCTGTTCAATCCAGGTGTCCTGCGGAATATCCACAACGTAATCGTCCACCAGCGGGCGGCCTGCCGGCTTGGCGAAAATGGTGACAAAGTGTGCTTTTGGATACATTTCGCGGATCGCCACGGCAGTACCGCCGGTATCCACCAGATCGTCGATAACGATAAAGCCTTCGCCATCGCCTTCCGCGCGTTTCAGCACTTTCAGCTCGCGCTGGTTATCATGGTCGTAGCTGGAGATGCATACGGTATCAACATGACGAATGCCCAGTTCACGCGCCAGTAAGGCTCCCGGTACCAGTCCACCGCGGCTGACGGCAATAATGCCTTTCCATTGCTCAACCGGCAGCAGACGGCTGGCCAGTTTGCGGGCGTGAATCTGCAACATGTCCCAGGTGACGACGTATTTTTCGCTCATGTGAAGTGTCCCAGCCTGTGTAATACGGCTTAAATAATGTTCGAGGGGGAAAATGGTTGCGCGAGATTATAGAGATCTGACGCACTAAAAACCAGTGTTAAGCGGTTTGCGCAACGCTTTTTGCGTTGTTTACACTACCTGCGGCGGTGGAAAGTGGTATTCTCAACCCCATCGCGCAAGCCCGGGCTTGTTGTGTATTTTAACGCTAACCCTCGTCCTGCAACCGCTGTATGCAGGAGTCTGTAAGGAGACTTACCGTGTCTGAACTGTCTCAACTATCCCCGCAGCCGCTTTGGGATATTTTTGCCAAGATTTGCTCCATCCCGCACCCGTCCTATCACGAAGAACAGCTCGCCGAGCACATTATGGGTTGGGCAAAAGAAAAAGGCTTACACGCGGAACGTGACCAGGTTGGCAACATTCTGATTCGTAAAGGCGCGACTGCCGGTATGGAAAACCGCAAGCCGGTAGCGCTGCAGGCGCACCTCGATATGGTGCCGCAGAAAAACAACGATACCGTCCACGACTTCGCCAAAGATCCGATCCAGCCGTACATTGACGGCGAATGGGTGAAAGCGCGCGGCACCACGCTGGGCGCGGATAACGGCATCGGGATGGCGTCCGCACTGGCCGTGCTGGCCGACGACAGCGTCGCTCACGGCCCGCTGGAAGTGCTACTGACCATGACCGAAGAGGCCGGTATGGACGGCGCGTTCGGTCTGCAGGCCAACTGGCTGCAGGCGGATATCCTGATCAATACCGACTCCGAAGAAGAAGGCGAAATCTACATGGGTTGCGCCGGCGGGATCGATTTCACCTCTAACCTGGCGCTGACTCGCGAAGCGATTCCGGCCGGGTTCCAGAGCTTTAAAGTAACCTTAAAAGGGCTGAAAGGCGGCCACTCCGGCGGTGACATTCACCTGGGTCTGGGTAACGCCAACAAGCTGCTGTCGCGCTTCCTCGCCGGCCACGCCGATGAGCTGGATTTGCGTCTGGTCGATTTCAACGGCGGTACGTTGCGCAACGCCATCCCGCGCGAAGCATACGCGACCGTCGCCGTCGCCGCGGATAAAGCCGATGCGCTGAAAGCGCTGGTGAATACTTACCAGGCGCTGCTGAAAAACGAGCTGGAGGCCAAAGAGAAGAACCTGGTAGTGCTCCTGGAAGCGGTCGATAACGACAAAGCAGCGCTGACGCAGACTTCCCGCGACGGTTTCATCCGCCTGCTGAACGCCACGCCGAACGGGGTTATCCGCAACTCTGACGTGGCGAAAGGCGTAGTGGAAACTTCGCTGAACGTCGGCGTCGTCACCATGACCGATGACAACGTGCAGATCCACTGCCTGATCCGCTCGCTGATCGACAGCGGCAAAGACTACGTGGTCAGCATGCTGGATTCTCTGGGTAAACTGGCGGGGGCGAAAACCGAAGCCAAAGGCGCTTACCCTGGCTGGCAGCCGGACGCCAACTCGCCGGTAATGCACCTGGTGCGCGAGACTTACCAGCGTCTGTTCAACAAGACGCCGAACATCCAGATCATCCACGCCGGTCTGGAATGCGGTCTGTTCAAAAAACCGTATCCAGAGATGGACATGGTCTCCATCGGGCCAACCATTACCGGTCCGCACTCCCCGGATGAGCAGGTACATATCGAGAGCGTCGGTCAGTACTGGACGCTGCTGACCGAGCTGCTGAAAGCCATTCCGGCTAAATAAGCCCCACCACCGGCGGCAGTCTGCCGCCGGTTTTCCCCCGCATCACCGTAGCGCCACGCGTTTTTCCATCCGGTAGTTAATAAACCACTCCCCACGGGCTGCCACCCGCTGCTCCGCCACCACTTTAAATCCATGGGCCGTAAAACAGGGCTTTGCGGTAATGCTAGCGTCCACCGTCAGGATTTGCTCAGGATACTGAGCGCAGAGCGCCTCGATAAGCGCGCCGCCGATACCCTGCCGGGCGTGATCCGGCGAGACAAAGAGCAAATCGATATGCGTCCCGATGGCGGTGATAAAGCCAACCGGTTGACTCTCTACCTCCGCCACCAAGCCGATTGAGTCGGCCAGTTTTTGTCGCCAGCGCATCTCATCCACCTGCGCCCAGGCCGCAATCTGCGCCGGGGTATAGTCCCGGCTCGCCGTTTCCTGCACCGCGCGCAGAAAGATCTGGCAGAGCAATGGCAAATCGCTGTCGCGGTAAGCACGAATATGCATGGTTAAATCCCTAATAAAAGCTGCCTTTCCAGTTGCGGATCGAGCAGCGTCACATGGAGCCCAACCAGACGCACGCCCCGTCCGCCGCGCCGCTCATCCCAGGCTTTGTGGGCGGTGGCAATCAGATCCTCTTTGTTCAGCCGCGGCCAGACGTGCTCCTGAGTGGTCAGCTGGAAGTCATTGAATTTCAGTTTAATCCCCTGGCGGGCGATCAACAGGTCCGGTTTGACCTTCGCCAGCCGCCGCTCCAGTTCGGGATAGAGATTTTCGATAATCGCTTCGCACGCTGACCATTCGTGGATATCTTCCGCTAACGTCCGCTCCACACCCACCGATTTACGTTGCCGATCGTTATGGATTTCCCGCTCATCAATCCCGTGGCTGCGCTCCCACAGAATACGGCCGAATTTACCGAAGCGCTTGAGCAGCATGGCCAGATCGCTGTTCTGCACATCGCCACAGGTACGCAGGCCCATATTTTCCAGCTTCGCCGCCGACACCTTTCCGACACCGGGTATTTTCGCCAGCGGCAGCGCCCGCACAAACTCTGCCACCTGATGGGGAGCGATAACGAACTGGCCGTTGGGTTTATTCATATCGGAAGCGATTTTAGCGAGAAACTTCACCGGCGCCACGCCCGCCGAGGCGGTGAGGTGCAGCTCCCGTTCGATGGTCTGGCGGATCTCCTGAGCTATCAGAGTGGCCGACCCGTGACAATGCACGCTGTCGCTGACGTCAAGGTAGGCTTCATCCAGCGACAGCGGCTCAATGCGCGAGGTATAGCGGGAGAAAATTTCGCGGATATGATTCGAGGCTTCTTTGTAGGCATCGAAGCGGCCGGGAAGCAGCGTGAGATGCGGGCACAGCTTGAGCGCCGTCGCCGTCGGCATGGCGCTGCGCACGCCAAACTTGCGCGCAGGATAGTTCGCGGTACTAATCACGCCACGCTGTACCCGACTGCCGCCTATCGCGAGGGGAATATCGCGCAACGCCGGGTTGTCGCGCATCTCCACCGCCGCAAAGAAACAGTCCATATCGACATGGATAATTTTACGCATCGTCAGACTCAACACTGTATACCCATACAGCATAGCAAAAACTGCGCGCCAGTTTGATGCTTTTTTTACTGCGGTGGTCAAAAAAACGCTGACAACATAAAAGTGCAATAAATCATGTTTATTTTCATAACGTTAATCAACTAATCTGAAAGATACAATCATGAAGAAACGACTCACCGCCCTTTGCCTGCTGGCCGCCAGCAGCGCTTTAGCTAACCCACAGCTGATTGCCCACCGCGGCGGTACCGGCGATGCCCCGGAAAATACCCTGCCGGCTATTAAACTGGCGCTGGAGAACCACGCTGAGGCCATCTGGGTCACGGTGCAGTTAAGCCGCGACGGCGTACCGGTACTCTACCGTTCAAGCGATCTCTCCGCCCTGACCAACGCCGAGGGTAAGGTCTCCAGCTTAACCGCCGCCGAGCTGGCGAAAGTCGACGCCGGCTGGAAATGGGGGGATGACAGCCACCCGTGGCGCGGTAAGCAGGCCACGATCCCGACCCTGCAAAGCGTGCTGCAACAGTGGCCGCACACTTTTTTCTATATCGATATCAAATCTCCAGATGCCGATCCGGCGGTGATGGGCGAACGCCTGCTGGCGGTGTTAAAAGCCACCGACAGCCTCGATCGCGTGCGGGTCTATTCCACCGATGACCGCTATATCGCCGCCCTGCCATCGGCTATTCCCCGCTTCGTCACCCGCAGCGAGACTCGCACTAAACTTGCGACTATTTCACTCAGCCACCAGTGTCAACTGAGCAGCCAGCACGAGGGCGAGCAGTGGTATGGGCTGGAGCTGAAGCGCAAGGTGGAGGTGGTGGAGAAGTTTACCCTTGGCGAAGGGATCTCCCCGGCAACGCTCACCTGGGATAAAGAGGCGATGGATTGCTTCCGCTCACAGGGCAAAGCGCACATTATTTTCTTCGGCATCAACAGTGCGGAAGACTACCGCACGGCGAAGGAGCTGGGTGCCGACGGGGTGATGGTGGATTCTCCGGCACAGGCGAAAAGCTGGCAGTAAGGGAGTCAACGGCTAAAAAGGCCGCGAAAGCGGCCTCACATTGCTGGCATGTTGTTGCCGGGTGGCGGCTGACCCGGCCTACAAAACCGAAGCAGCAGACCCGGCATGCGCAGCGCCGCCGGGCATTACAAAATACGCCGCTGCTGACGCTGCGCCTCGCGAGCGAGACGTTTCTTACGCGCGTCACACGGTTCCGGACAGTCGCAGACTTTCTCCAGCCCCAGCGACGAGATCCCGCCGCAGCTGCCCTGAATGCTCTTGCGCTTCACCAGGTAGCCCAGCGACATACCGAGGATCACCAGCGCAAAAATCACAAAGGTCGCGACAAATACCGTCAGCATCGTCAGCCTCCAAAGTCGTCGAGCATGATGTTCTCATCTTCGACGCCCAGGTCTTTGAGCATTTTTATCACCGCGGCGTTCATCACCGGCGGCCCGCACATATAGAATTCGCAGTCTTCCGGCGCCGGGTGGTCGCGCAGATAGTTTTCATACAGAACATTATGGATAAAGCCCGTATGCCCGGTCCAGTTATCTTCCGGCAGCGGATCGGAGAGCGCGACGTGGAAGGTAAAGTTAGGGTTGTCGCGCGCCAGCTGCTCGAACTCATCATCGTAGAACATCTCGCGCAGCGAACGGGCGCCGTACCAGAAGCTGATTTTGCGCGTGCTGTGCAGCCGCTTAAGCTGATCAAAGATATGCGAGCGCATCGGCGCCATGCCGGCGCCGCCGCCGATAAACACCATCTCAGCGTCGGTCTCTTTAGCAAAGAACTCGCCGAACGGCCCGGAAATCGTCACCTTATCGCCAGGCTTCAGCGACCAGATATAGGACGACATGATCCCCGGCGGCGCATCCGGGACCTTCGGCGGCGGCGTGGCGATGCGCACGTTGAGCATAATGATGCCCTTCTCTTCCGGATAGTTAGCCATCGAGTAGGCGCGCAGGGTCGGTTCTTTCACCTCAGAGACATAGCGGAACAGATTGAATTTGTCCCAGTCTGAACGATATTCATCAGGAATATCAAAGTCGGCATAGGCCACTTTATGCGACGGGCATTCGATCTGAATATAGCCGCCGGCGCGGAACGGCACCGCTTCACCATCAGGCACCCGTAATTTGAGCTCTTTAATGAAGGTGGCTTTGTTATCGTTAGAGATAACCTCGCACTCCCATTTTTTCACGCCGAAAATCTCTTCCGGCAGCTCAATTTTCATATTCTGCTTCACCGCCACCTGGCAGGCCAGGCGGCACCCTTCTTTGGCTTCGCGTTTGGTGATATGCGAAAGCTCGGTCGGCAGAATATCGCCGCCGCCTTCTTTGATGGTCACCCGACACTGGCCGCAGGAGCCGCCGCCGCCGCAGGCGGAAGAGACGAAGATACCGTTGCTGGACAGCGTGTTCAGCAGTTTGTCACCCGCCGGGGTGCGGATCTGTTTATCCGCTTCGTTATTGATCTCAATAACCACGTCGCCCGCGTTCACCAGCTTTGAGCGCGCAGCCAGGATAAGCCCCGACAGCACCAGCACAATCAGCGTGAACATCACGACGCCAAGAATAATTTCCATACTTATTCGCCCTTATAGCTGCACGCCGGAGAAGGACATAAAGCCCAGCGCCATCAACCCGGTGGTGATAAAGGTGATCCCTAACCCGCGCAGACCGGCGGGCACGTTGGCGTACTTCATTTTTTCGCGGATCCCCGCCATCGCCACGATCGCCAGCATCCAGCCAATGCCGGAGCCGAAGCCGTAGACGATGGATTCCGGGAAGTTGTAATCACGCTGCACCATGAACGACACGCCGCCGAAAATGGCGCAGTTAACGGCGATAAGCGGCAGGAAGATCCCTAACGCGTTATAGAGTGCCGGGAAGTACTTATCGAGGATCATCTCGAGGATCTGCACCAGCGCCGCAATCACCCCGATAAAGGTGATGAAGTTCAGGAAGCTGAGATCTACGCCTTCCACCAGCGCGCCGTCGCGCAGCACCAGGTTATAGACCAGGTTGTTGATTGGCACAGCAAGACCCAGCACCACCGTCACTGCGACGCCGAGGCCGAAGGCGGTGGAGACCTTTTTCGACACCGCGAGGAAGGTACACATCCCGAGGAAGAAGGCCAGCGCCATGTTCTCAACGAACACCGCGCGGACAAACAGGCTAATGTAATGAGCCATCATCGATTACTCCTTTTCCTGCTGCTCAGGCTTCCAGCTACGCAGGGCCCAGATCAGCAAACCGATAATGAAGAATGCGCTCGGCGCCAGCAGGAACAGGCCGTTCGGCTGATACCAGCCGCCGTTCTGCACCGTCTCCAGCACCGTGATACCGAACAGCTTGCCGCTGCCGATAAGCTCGCGCAGGAAGCCGACGATTATCAGGATCGCGCCGTAACCGAGACCGTTACCGATACCATCCATAAAGCTGGCCAGCGGCGGCGATTTCATGGCGTAGGCTTCGGCGCGACCCATCACGATACAGTTGGTGATGATAAGCCCGACGAATACCGACAGCTGCTTAGAGGTTTCATAAGCGAAAGCCCGCAACAGCTGATCCACCACGATGACCAGCGAGGCGATGATCGCCATCTGCACGATGATGCGCACGCTATTGGGAATATGGTGGCGAATCATCGAGATAAACATGCTGGAGAACGCCGTCACCAGCGTCACCGCAATGGTCATCACGAAGGCGGTTTCCAGTTTGGTGGTCACCGCCAGCGCGGAGCAGACGCCGAGCACCTGCAGGGCGATGGGGTTATTGGCGATAAGCGGCCCCACCAGCACACGCTTCACCTCTTTCATATCGCTCTGTTCAGCCATTATTCAGCCCTCCCTCACGCACTTTTTTCAGGAACGGACCAAAGCCCAGTTCGCCCATCCAGAAATCAAAGCTGTGCTGCACGCCGTTAGACGTTAGCGTGGCGCCGGATAAACCGTCTACTGCATGCAGGTCACCGGCGCGCGCGCCGCCTTTCACCACCCGGAGTGCCGGAATGCCGTTGTCATCCAGCACCTGCTTGCCAATAAACTGCTGGCGCCAGTTCGGGTTCTCCACTTCGCCGCCCAGCCCCGGGGTTTCCCCCTGATCGTAATAAGTAATGCCTTTCACCGTGCGGCCATCAACGTCCAGCGCCACAAAGGCGTACATCATCGACCACAGGCCATTGCCGTAGATCGGCAGCACCATCTGCTCAATCTGTTGCTGCGCGTCGCGCACCAGATAAATTTCCGCCAGGTTGCTACGCCGCTTAATGCCGGCCGGATCCTGGCTGGCGTCCAGCGCGATGCTCTGCTGTGGATCCTTCAGCGCCTGGGCCTGATTAAATTTTGCCGGGTCTTTCTCCAGCAGCTCGCCGGTCGCCAGATTCACCAGTCGCGGCGAAATGCGCGCCGCGAAGGTTTCCGCTACCGCATCGGCATCCATCCCGGGCTGTATCAGGCCGGCGACGGCCAGGATATTGCGCTGTTTATCCAGCACCCGCTGCGCCTGCTGGCGGGATTTCAGCCCCACGGCCGAGCCCGCTACCACGATGGAGCAGACCAGACAAAGCACCAGCACCACCAGCAGCGTTTTGCCGATGCTATCGTTACTTTTCTTCTCAGCCACGCGACTTCCTCCGCTTAATATTGGCCTGCACCACCAGGTAATCGAACAGCGGTGCGAAGAGGTTGGCGAAGAGGATCGCCAGCATCATCCCTTCCGGATAAGCCGGGTTCACCACGCGGATCAGCACGCACATCACGCCGATCAGCACGCCGTAACTCCATTTCCCTTTATCGGTAAACGAGGCGGATACCGGGTCCGTCGCCATAAACATCATGCCGAAGGCAAAGCCGCCGAGCACCAGATGCCAGTACCACGGCATCGAGAACATCGGGTTGGTATCGGAGCCGATAACGTTAAACAGGGTGGCGGTGGCGATCATGCCGATCATCACCCCGGCGACGATGCGCCAGGACGCGACGCGGCCAAAGAGAATGATCGCGCCGCCGATCAGGATCATCAGCGTGGAGACTTCGCCAATTGAGCCGGGAATGTTGCCGAGGAAGGCGTCCATCCAGCTCACCGGGATGCCGGTCGCGACGTTAACCAGCGCTTCACCGCCGCCGCTGGCCCACTGGGAGAGCGGCGTGGCGCCGGAGAAACCGTCCGCCGCCGTCCACACGAGATCGCCGGAAATCTGCGCCGGGTAGGCGAAGAACAGGAACGCGCGCCCCGCCAGCGCCGGGTTGAGGAAGTTGCGCCCGGTACCGCCGAAAATCTCTTTGGCGATCACCACCCCAAAGGAGATCCCCAGCGCCGCCTGCCATAGCGGCAGCGTAGGCGGCACAATCAGCGCGAAGAGAATTGAGGTAACGAAAAAGCCTTCGTTGATCTCATGTTTGCGCACAATCGCGAACAGCACTTCCCAGAAGCCGCCGACGATAAAAACGGTGATATAGATCGGCAGGAAGAAGACCGCGCCCAGGGCCATCATGCTCAGCCAGCCGGCGTCAGCGCTGAAGCTGACCCCTAACCACTGGGCGACGCTGTAATGCCAGTTGTTGGCGATCACCTGCTGCAGCTGTTCGGCGCCGTACAGTTTGTGCAGCGCCGGAATGGTCTGCAGCCCAACGTTGTACATGCCCCAGAACATCGCCGGGAATACGGCAAACCACACGAGGATCATCATCCGCTTGAGGTCGATGGCGTCGCGCACGTGCGCCGCGCCGCGGGTGACCTGCCCCGGCGTGTAGAAGATGGTCGCCGCCGCTTCATACAGCGGGTAATATTTTTCCAGCTTGCCGCCATGCGTGAAATGCGGCTCAAGTTTCTCAATCAGGTGCTTTAAGCCCATCTCTTATCCTTCCTGCTCAATCTGGGTTAACACGCTGCGCAGCGCCGGACCGTATTCATATTTGCCCGGACAAACGTAGGTGCAGAGCGCCAGATCTTCTTCATCCAGCTCCAGACAGCCCAGCGCCTGGGCGCTATCGCTATCGCCGGCCAGCAGATCGCGCAGCAATATGGTTGGCAGAATATCCAGCGGCATCACCCGCTCATAGTTGCCGATCGGCACCATCGCCCGCTCGCCGCCGTTAGTATCCGTGGAGAAATGAAAGCGCTTGCGCTTGAAGAAATGGCCTAGCGTAGTGCGGGTAATCGAGAACTTCTCTTTGCCCGGCATCACCCAGCCAAACAGCTCTTTTTCCCGACCTTCGCGAACCACGCTCACCTGCAGATGGAAACGCCCGAGGAAAGCGTGGGGGCCGTGGGCGCGGGTACCGCTAAGTACCGAGCCGGAAATGACGCGGTTTTCCCCCTCCTCCAGCTCGCCCGCCAGCAGATCGTCCAGGCTGGCGCCCAGCGTCGTTTTGACCAGCCGCGGCGACTTCACCTGCGGGCCGCCGAGCGCAATTACCCGTTCGCAGTTCAGCTCACCTTCAAGGAAAAGCTGACCGATAGCGATCGCATCCTGATAATTGAGGTGCCAGACCTGTTTATTCAGGCTCACCGGCTCCAGAAAGTGAATATGGGTTCCCGGCAGCCCCGCCGGGTGCGGCCCGGAGAACTGATTAAAACAGACCTGGCCGGCAGGATGGCCGCCCAGCTTGCCGCCGCTGGGCTGGCAGACGTGCACTTTCCCGTCGGTCAGACGCGTGAGCACGGTAAGACCGGCATCGAAGGCGGCACGCTCGGCCAGAATAATCGGCTGCGGCTCCGCCGCCAGCGGATTGGTATCCATGGCGTTGACAAAAATAGCGGCGGGCACGCTGCCCGGGCGCGGCGTTTTACTGAATGGCCGGGTGCGTAGCGCGGTCCACAGGCCCGAGGCCAGCAGCTGCTGCTGTACGGTGTCGCGCGGCAGCTCAGCCAGTGCGTCCGCGGCGTAACGGGTAAAGGCCACCGCGTCATTGCCCTCGATATCAATCACCACTGACTGTAAAACGCGCCGTTCACCGCGGTGGATGGCGCTGACAACCCCGCTCGCCGGGGCGGTAAAGTAGACGCCGGGGGTCTTTTTATCTTCGAACAGGATCTGACCTTTTTTGACCCGATCGCCCTCTTTGACCGCCATAGCGGGACGCATCCCGACGTACTCTTCGCCGAGCAGCGCGACGCGCTTCACCGCTGGCGCAGGAGAGATCTGCTGTAATGGCATGCCAGCTATGGGCAAATCCAGCCCTTTCGTGATTTTAATCATATCGTTAGCAGGTATCCGTAACCTCAACCCCGACGCAGGCCGGGGCCAGCTTATTGACAGAATGGCAGAGAAGAAAGGGCGAAACGGCGCCAGTGGCGCTCATGACGGAAGAGAAGCCTCCTTTCTTACTCTGGTGATGAACCGACGCAAGTGTAACATTTCGTGAGCGGCGGCTGTAGCACGAGGGGCAATAAGTGCTTCTAAAATGCGAGCTATTGCGCAAAGTTCTGACTGTGTTTTCGCCGTAAGCGGGTTATAAAGTGAGGCTGAATTGTAAACGCCGCCACGTCGCCCTTGCGAAAAAATGCCGTGATGCTAATGTGAGCGCTCTAAATCCAGAAAACTCTGATTTCGGGTCTCTCTTGCCGTCCTGGCAATGTGGCTATTTTGTTTTATCAAGGAACAAGCAGTATGCGCAAAATCGCATTATTTATTGCGATGCTTCTGTTGCCGTGCGTGTCATTTGCCGGGCTGCTCAGCAGCAATAGCCCGACGACGCCGGTTAGCAAAGAATACAAGCAGCAATTAATGGGTTCACCGGTTTACATTGAGATCTTTAAAGAAGAGCGCATGCTCGACCTTTACGTCAAAATGGGTGAAACCTACCAGCTCCTCGACAGCTATCGGATCTGCAACTATTCCGGTGGCCTGGGTCCGAAACAGCGTCAGGGTGATTTCAAGAGTCCGGAAGGGTTCTATAGCGTCACCCGCAGCCAGCTCAAACCCGACAGCCGCTTCTATAAAGCCATTAACATCGGCTTCCCGAACGCCTACGATCGCGCCCATGGTTATGAAGGGAAATACCTGATGATCCATGGCGACTGTGTCTCAGTCGGCTGCTACGCCATGACCGACAGCGGGATCGATGAGATCTTCCAGTTTGTGACCGGCGCCTTAGTCTTCGGCCAGCCAAGCGTGCAGGTGAGTATCTATCCGTTCCGCATGACCAACGCCAATATGGAACGCCACAAATACTCCTACTATGCAGATTTCTGGAAACAGCTTAAGCCTGGCTATGACTATTTCCAGCAGACCCACAAACCGCCGATTGTGTCAGTGACCGACGGCCGCTATGTGGTAAGCAAGCCGCTCAGCCACGAGGTTGTTCAGCCGCAGCTGGCCTCAAACTACACGCTCCCCGAGACAAAATAACGCCCACTCGCCTGGCATGATCTTGTGCCAGGTTTCATTGGCCGTCAGCGGCTGCGTGGCGATAACCGTGACCACATCGTTGGGTGTGGTCTCGCGTTGAAAGTCGATCTCCACATCCTGGTCCAGCAGTTTTGCCACGCCAAACGGCGCCCGCCGGGTGATCCAGTGCAGATTGGTCGAGCAGAACGCCATCACGTAGCGCCCGTCCGACAGCAGCATGTTGAACACCCCTTTCTCACGCAGTTCACCCGCCAGGGTGGCGATATACTTGAAAACGCCCAGCATATTGCCCGGCGTGCGCGGATAGCGCTCGGTTAAACGGTGCAGCAGCCAGCAAAACGCTTTTTCACTGTCGGTTTCACCTACCGGATGGAAATTACCGGTTTTCAGCGATTTATAGCCTTTGAGCTGCCCGTTGTGCGCATAGGTCCAGTTGCGCCCCCACAGTTCGCGGGTGAAGGGATGGGTGTTCTCCAGGGCCACCATCCCGCGATTGGCCTGACGGATATGGGCGACGACGGAACAGGACTTAATCGGGTAATCCTGGACCAGTTTCGCGATCGGCGACTGAAAGCTCGGCTGCGGATCTTTGAATGTGCGACAGCCTTTGCCTTCATAGAAGGTAATGCCCCAGCCGTCTTTATGCGGCCCCGTCCCGCCCCCGCGCTGCACCAGCCCGGTAAAGCTAAAACAGATATCTGTTGGCACATTGGCGCTCATCCCGAGCAGTTCGCACATAGATCACCTCACCCTCACAAATCACGACGGCGCCAAAGCGAGGCCGCCGTCAACAGTACACACTCGCCTGCCTGTTAGCCTTTCACCATCTCTTTTTCGATCAGCATAATCAGGATATGGATCACTTTGATGTGGATCTCCTGGATGCGGTCGGCATAGCCAAAGTGCGGCACGCGTATTTCAACATCGGCGGAACCCGCCATTTTGCCGCCGTCTTTGCCGGTCAGGGTGATCACTTTCATCCCCTGCGCCCGCGCGGCTTCAATGGCCTTGATCACGTTGCCGGAGTTACCTGACGTGGAGATGCCGAGCAGCACATCGCCCGCACGGCCGACGGATTCAACATAGCGGGAGAACACATACTCATAGCCAAAATCATTGCTCACGCAGGAGAGATGGCTGACGTCGGAGATCGCGATGGCCGGGTAACCCGGGCGGTTTTCGCGATAACGACCGGTCAGCTCTTCCGCAAAATGCATCGCATCGCAATGGGAACCGCCGTTACCACAGGACAGCACTTTCCCACCCGCCTTAAAGCTATCCGCCAACAGAACAGCGGCACGCTGGATAGCATGGATATTGGCTTCGTCCTGCAGAAAGTTAGCCAGCGTTTCCGCGGCTTCGTTCAGTTCGTTACGAATAAGATCCTGGTACATGAGGATAATCCTTCAGTATGAGTGGAATAACCCTGGCAGTGTACCGGATAGCCGCCGAAGCGAGAAGCAGCAGGCAGTGTTATCCCCCGCCCTTTTGATTTTATGTGCCGCTTTTGCATACAACAATGTGAGCGAGGTTGTAATTATTTTGTAAACACATTGCTAAATAAAAACGCATGCACTACAACCAATACATCACAAGTGGTCAGACCTCCTACAAGCTCAGGGAGCATTTCTCTATGATGATTTTGAGTATTGTTGCAACCGTCGTTTTACTCGGTGCGCTCTTCTATCACCGGGTCAGCCTGCTGCTCAGCAGTGTGATTTTGCTCGCCTGGACCGCGGCGCTCGGCGCAGCCGGAGTGTGGAATATCTGGCTGCTGCTGCCGCTGGCCATTATTTTGTTGCCGTTCAACTTTGCCCCCATGCGTAAATCGATGATTTCCGCACCGGCATTTCGCGCTTTCCGCAAGGTGATGCCGCCGATGTCGCGTACGGAAAAAGAAGCCATCGACGCCGGCACCACCTGGTGGGAAGGCGATCTGTTCCGCGGCAACCCGGACTGGCACAAGCTGCATAACTATCCGCAGCCGCGCCTGACCGCCGAAGAGCAAGCTTTCCTCGACGGCCCGGTGGAAGAGGCCTGCCGGATGGCTAACGACTTCGCCATCACCCACGAAATGGCCGATCTGCCGCCCGAGCTGTGGGCCTATCTGAAAGAGCACCGCTTCTTCGCGATGATTATCAAGAAAGAGTATGGCGGGCTTGAGTTCTCCGCTTACGCTCAGGCACGAGTGCTACAGAAACTCTCTGGCGTCTCCGGCATCCTGGCGATCACCGTCGGCGTCCCGAACTCGCTGGGCCCGGGCGAACTGCTGCAGCATTACGGTACCGAAGAACAGAAGAATCATTATCTGCCGCGTCTGGCGCGCGGCCTGGAAATCCCCTGCTTCGCACTGACCAGTCCGGAAGCGGGCTCTGACGCCGGCGCTATTCCGGATACAGGCGTGGTGTGCATGGGCGACTGGCAGGGTCAACAGGTGCTGGGGATGCGCCTGACCTGGAACAAACGCTATATCACGCTGGCGCCAATCGCCACCGTGCTGGGGCTGGCCTTCAAACTCTCTGACCCGGACCGTTTGCTGGGCGGCGAGGAAGAGCTGGGCATCACCTGCGCGCTGATCCCCACCTCAACGCCGGGCGTGGAAATTGGCCGTCGCCACTTCCCGCTGAACGTCCCGTTCCAGAACGGCCCAACCCGCGGCAAGGATATCTTCGTGCCGATCGATTACATCATCGGCGGCCCGAGCATGGCCGGTCAGGGCTGGCGCATGCTGGTTGAATGTCTGTCCGTGGGCCGCGGTATTACCCTGCCTTCCAACGCCACCGGCGGCCTGAAATCCGTCGCCATGGCGACCGGCGCCTACGCCCACATTCGCCGTCAGTTCAAAATCTCGATCGGCAAAATGGAAGGGATTGAAGAGGCGCTGGCGCGCATCGCGGGTAACGCCTATGTGATGGACGCCGCGGCGTCGCTGATCACCTACGGCATTATGCTCGGCGAGAAACCGGCAGTGCTGTCCGCGATTGTGAAATATCACTGTACCCACCGCGGCCAGCGCTCCATTATCGACGCGATGGATATTACCGGCGGGAAAGGCATTATGCTGGGCGAAGGTAACTTCCTCGCCCGGGCTTACCAGGGCGCGCCGATCGCCATCACCGTTGAAGGCGCAAACATTCTGACCCGCAGCATGATGATCTTCGGTCAGGGGGCTATTCGCTGCCACCCTTACGTGCTGGAAGAGATGGCCGCCGCGCAGAATAACGACCTGAACGCCTACGATAAGCTGCTGTTCAAACACATCGGCCATGTCGGCAGTAACAAAGTCCGGAGTTTCTGGCTGGGCCTGACCGGCGGACGCACCAGCAGCGCGCCGACCCGTGACGCCACCCGTCGCTACTATCAGCAAATGAACCGTCTGAGTGCCAACCTCGCGCTGCTGTCAGACGTGTTGATGGCGGTACTGGGCGGCAGCCTCAAGCGTCGCGAACGTATCTCCGCGCGTCTGGGGGATGTGTTAAGCCAGCTGTATCTGGCCTCGGCGGTGCTGAAACGCTATGACGATGAAGGACGCAATGAAGCCGATCTGCCGCTGGTTCACTGGGGAGTGCAGGATGCGCTGCACCAGGCTGAACAGGCCATCGACGATCTGCTGAAAAACTTCCCCAACCGTCTGGTGGCAGGTGCGATGCGTGTGGCCATCTTCCCGACCGGGCGTCATCATCATGCGCCGTCGGATAAGCTGGACCATAAAGTCGCTAAAATTCTGCAGGTGCCCAGCGCCACTCGCTCCCGCATCGGTCGCGGTCAGTACCTGACGCCGAGCGAGCATAACCCGGTTGGTCTGCTGGAAGAGGCCCTGCTGGAAGTGATGGCGGCCGATCCTATCCACCAGCGGATCTGCAAAGAGTTGGGTAAAAACCTGCCGTTCACCCGTCTGGATGAGCTGGCACACAACGCGCTGGCCAAAGGATTAATAAATCAGGAAGAAGCCGCTATTCTGACCCGCGCAGAGCACAGTCGCTTGCGCAGCATCAACGTCGACGACTTTGCGCCAGAGGAGCTGGCGACAAAGCCGGTAAAGCTGCCGGAAAAAGTTCGCAAAGTTGAAGCCGCATAATAAAACAATCACCACATCACACGCCGGGCGGGGAATTTTCCCCGCCTTTTTTTCGTCCCCCCTCCTCCGTGGCTTCTGTGAGTAGCATTTTTTTAACAAAATATTCCGCTGACCGCCGCGAGGCTGATATGGTGTTACAGTTAACCTAACCCCCTCATGAGAATGGAGTTGACCATTGTGCCTGGCCTGAAAATTACGCTGTTGCAACAACCGCTGGTCTGGATGGACGGCCCTGCCAACCTGCGCCATTTTGATCGCCAACTGGAAGGGATTATTGGGCGCGATGTCATTGTTTTACCGGAGATGTTCACCACCGGCTTTGCCATGGAAGCGGCAAAACAGTCTTTACCCGAAGCCGACGTGGTGGAGTGGATGCATGCCCGGGCCGCGCAAACCCAGGCGCTGATTGCCGGCAGCGCAGCGCTGCAAACCGAACACGGCGCTGTTAACCGCTTCCTGCTGGTCGAGCCCGACGGTACGGTGCACCATTATGATAAACGGCACCTGTTCCGTATGGCCGATGAACACCATCATTATGAGGCTGGTGACCGACGCGTGGTCTTTGAATGGCGCGGATGGCGTATCCTGCCGCTGGTCTGTTACGACCTGCGCTTTCCGGTATGGTCGCGTAATCTGAACGACTATGATTTGGCGCTGTATGTTGCCAACTGGCCGGCGCCGCGCTCCCTGCACTGGCAGTCGCTGCTGGTCGCCCGCGCTATCGAGAACCAGGCCTATGTCGCCGGCTGTAACCGGGTCGGTACTGACGGTAACGGCCATCATTACCGCGGCGATAGCCGGATTATCAGTCCCCAGGGGGAGATTGTCGCCACTGCCGATCCGCATCAGGCCACCCGTCTTGATGCCGAATTGTCGCTGGCTGCCCTCCAGGAATATCGCGAAAAATTTCCCGCCTGGCGCGATGCCGATCCTTTTACCCTCGGTTAATCTCCCTCCGCTTTCTTCCTCATTTAGCAGGTAAAGAAAGCGGGATTTCGCCCGCCAGCGCACCGCAGAATATTTGCCGGGCGCCATTCATTTCTGTTCTACACTCATTAAAAGCCCCCACAACCAAATGGGCGGAGATCACCTTCAACTCACTTCTGCGTTGTAAATCATGAATTTTCTGTTGCTGGAGTGTTTTGTTAAACAACGCTGAGCGTTGGCGTAAGAATATTATGTGAGCGTAAAAGAAAATGGATAATAATAATCTGCTGTTGATTGAAAAACGGCTGGTCACCCGCTTTCTCGATATGTTTATTCGGTTTGGGCTTATTCTGGCGCTGGCCTCATTCTGTTTTACCGTCTTTTCTCCCTTTATCAATATGATGCTCTGGGCGCTGATCCTCGCCGTGGCGCTCTATCCCTTACATCAATATTTTGCCGGATTGTTAGCGGGCAAACAGGGACTGGCGTCAGTGGTGCTGGTGTTGTTAGGTATTTTACTGATCGTCATCCCCACGGTGCTGATGATCACCTCGCTGGCGGAAAGCGCCAGCGCCATGATAGACAAGATGGGCAGCCAGAGCTTTACCATTCCCCCGCCCTCCTCGCGCATTGCCGCGTTACCGATCATTGGCGAACGGCTTAGCGCCCTGTGGATGAGAGCTTCCGTCGATCTCCCGGGACTGCTCAGTAATTACCGCTCACAAATCGGCGACATTGCCAAACAGTTTCTCAGTATTTTGGCCAGCATGGGCGGCGGGCTGATTGGCTTTATTATTTCATTTATCGTCTCAGGAATTATGATGGCCTGGGGCGCAGCGGGCGCCATCAGCGCCCAGCGTATTGCCATCCGTATTACCGATGAAAATAAAGGCGTGACCCTCACCCGCCTGTGCACCAGCACCATCCGCGCGGTCGCCCAGGGCGTCATCGGGGTGGCATTGATCCAGGCGCTGCTGGTCGGCGTGATCATGCTGATGGCCAGCATTCCCGCCGTCGGGATCTTCTTTATTCTGGCCCTGATCCTCGGCATTGCCCAGGTGCCGGTGATCCTGGTGACGGCACCGGCCATTGCGCTAATGTGGAGTCTCGGCACCCACAGTACCGGCATGGATATCTTCTACACCATCCTGCTGATCGTCGCCGGCATGGCCGATAACGTCCTCAAACCTCTGCTGCTGGGGCGCGGAGTCGACGCGCCAATGCCGGTAGTGCTGCTGGGCGCCCTCGGCGGAATGGCCTCTAACGGCATTCTCGGTATGTTTCTCGGCGCCACCCTGCTGGCCATCGGTTATCGGATCTTCATGACCTGGGTAAATGAAGGGCAACCCGCCCTGCCGCAGGATAAATAACCTCAAGGGAGCGTTACGCTCCCTTAATTCATTCCATAAACATTCGTACCGCGCACCAGACCAGCAGCAGCGCCAGCAGCAGATTTAACCCTCTTCCATGGCGTTCGAACACCGGCTGAAACAGCTGACCGGCCAGCGCCCAGCAAAGATTGCCGGCAACGCCTATTACTGATAGCAACAGGCTTATCATCACCAGCCAGAATGGCTCGCGAGTCACTGGCAGAACAAAGGTCGACAGGGCCGTGATGCCGTACAGGATAATTTTTACATTCACAAACTGCAGCCCCAGGCTGGCCCAGAAGCTGACAGGCCGCTCCTCCTGCCCACCGCTGGCCGGGTCGCTGCGGGCAATGTGCCAGGCCAGCCACAGGATATACCCTGCGCCGACCCAGCGTAGCAGGGAGGTTATCCCCTCATCCAGGGTAACGAGAGTGAACGTCAGCCCGGCACAAATCAGCATGATGATCACAAACCCCAGGCTCATGCCGGCCAGAACCCGCATGCTCCGTCGAAAGCCGTGCGCGGTGACGCTGCTCAGCGCCAGAATATTATTCGGCCCGGGCGTCAGGGCGGTGATCAGGGTGTAAGTTAAAAAGGCGCTAATCAGGGTAGGTGTCACGTGTTTTCTCCTCTTGACTGGCAGACAGTACCCGAAGCTGATAATTTAAAAAAATGAATGTTTTTTCATTCTGAATTCGAGAATGTCGATATAAAGAGGAAATATGGATCTGCGACGCTTTATCACCTTCAAAACGGTTGTCGAAGAAGGATCCTTTCTGCGCGCCTCGCAGAAACTGTGCTGCACCCAGTCCACCGTAACCTTTCATATCCAGCAGCTTGAGCAGGAGCTTGCTATCCCGCTGTTTGAGAAAATTGGCCGGCGGATGTGTCTCACCGCCGCGGGTAAGAATGTCCTGCCGCACGTCTACGATCTGACCAAAGTGATGGCGTCGATTCGCCAGGCGGCGCGCCAGGACGATGAACCCGGCGGCGAACTTCGCGTCGCCACTGGTGAAACCCTGCTGGCGTACAAAATGCCGCCGGTGCTGCAGCGTTTTAAGCAACGCGCCCCGAAGGTCCGCCTGTCACTGCAGTCGCTCAATTGCTACAGCATCCGTGATGCGCTGCTCGCTGACGAAGTCGACCTGGGGGTGTTTTACCGGGTTGGCAACGATGATGCGCTCACCATGATGGAACTTGGCCCGCAGCCGCTGGCGCTGGTCGCGTCAGTCGATCAGGCGCCGGTCGACTTCCTGCGCCCGCGGCAGCATATCCCATTGAGTTTTATCATCAACGAACCCCAGTGCGTGTTCCGGCAGATTTTTGAAAGTACCCTGCGCCAGCGCGGCATTACCATGGAGAACACCATCGAACTGTGGAGTATTGAAAGCATCAAGCAGTGCGTGGCGGGCAATCTAGGGGTGAGTTTTCTGCCGCGCTTTGCGGTAGAGGAGGAACTCAAACGCGGGACGCTGGTCGAGCTGCCGTTCAGCGAGACGCCGCTGACGATCCATGCGCTCTGCGCCCATCACGCCGGGAAAGCAATCAGTCCGGCGATGCGGGTATTCATGCAGTGTATGCAGGAGGAACAAGAGGCGCGCTGAAATTCGGCGACGAAAACGACGAAAGCCTGAATCATTGCTGATTCAGGCTTTCTGAATAGTGGCGGAACGGACGGGACTCGAACCCGCGACCCCCTGCGTGACAGGCAGGTATTCTAACCGACTGAACTACCGCTCCGCGTTGTTGTTCCGTTGGGAACGAGGCGAATATTACGGATTCCCCTCTACCCCGTCAACGCTTTTTCTACCGTTTTGAATCGTTTGCTGCAAAAATCGCCCAACCGCCTACTTTTAATCCATTTTAGTGGTTATCAGGCACGCCACAGGCAGCTTCCGCCTTTCTTTTGTACCAGATCGAGGCGGGATTCATGGTTCACCAGTTCTTCATCAGAGGCATAAACCACCCGTAACTGGCTGGCGGCGCGGACGACGCGCTGAATGCCCATCTCTCCCGCCTGCTGCTGGCTTTCGCCTTCCATAGAGAACGCCATCGAAGTCTGGCCGCCGGTCATCATCAAATAGACATCGGCAAGGATCTGGGCATCGAGTAATGCCCCGTGCAGCGTACGCTTGCTGTTATCTATTTCGTAACGCGAACATAACGCATCCAGACTGTTGCGCTTGCCGGGGAACATTTTCCGCGCCAGCGCCAGGCTGTCGGTGATTTTACAAAAGGTCTCGGTTTTTCCAATGCCGCGGTTCAGCTTACCGAACTCATAATCCATAAAGCCGATATCGAACGAGGCGTTATGGATCACCAGCTCCGCGCCGCGGATGTAATCCATAAACTCATCAGCCACGTCGGCAAAGGTGGGTTTGTCCAGCAGGAACTCATCGGCGATCCCGTGCACGCCGAATGCTTCAGGATCCACCAGCCGATCGGGCTTCAGATAGACATGGAAATTGTTACCGGTCAGGCGGCGGTTGATCACCTCCACGGCGCCGATCTCGATAATCTTGTGTCCTTCGTAGTGCGCCCCGATCTGGTTCATACCGGTGGTTTCGGTATCGAGAACAATCTGGCGCGTAATTGCAGTGCTCATAGCGGTCATTTATGTCAGACTTATCGTTTACAAATCGATTTCAATTACAGGAAGTCTACCAGAGATGCTCAAACAGGTAGAAATTTTCACCGACGGCTCTTGCCTGGGAAATCCAGGACCCGGCGGTTACGGCGCCATCATGCGCTACCGCCAGCACGAAAAAACCTTTAGCGCCGGCTACCGTCTGACCACCAATAACCGCATGGAACTGATGGCGGCAATCGTCGCTCTCGAGGCGTTAAAAGAGCATTGTGAGGTGGTACTCAGCACCGACAGCCAGTATGTCCGCCAGGGGATCACCCAGTGGATCCACAACTGGAAAAAGCGCGGCTGGAAAACGGCAGAGAAAAAACCGGTAAAGAATGTCGACCTCTGGCAGCGGCTGGATGCTGCGCTTGGCCAGCATAAGATCAAATGGGAGTGGGTGAAGGGCCACGCCGGCCATCCAGAAAACGAACGCTGCGACGAGCTGGCCCGCGCGGCGGCCTCCCATCCCACTCAGGACGACATCGGCTACCAGCCGGAGAGCTAATTCTGCCCCTTGCGCCACTGCCGGGTGGCGCCGACTGCCGGCCGCAGCTGGGTTTTCGCTTTACCGGATTTCATCGGATTGAGCGTCAGCGGAATGGTCCGTTTGCGGGCGACAATCAATTGCAAACAGCCCAGCGCTGGCAGATGTGTGCTCAGCAGTTTGCCGCCGTGGCGCGACCAGGGTAAAACCTGATAACGCCCATAGTGCAGCACTTCAAAGTTGAGTAGCGACAGCCAGTCCAGCTGGCGCATCAGCGTAAACATACGGCTATTATAAGGCGTACCGTTGCGCAGGAGCGGCACCAGCTTACGCAACCCCATCAGGCTGACCGGATTAAACCCTGTCAGGATCATCCAGCCATCATCGATCAGTACACGATCGGCTTCCCGCAGCAGACGATGCGGATCGCTACACCACGGCAGGGTGTGCGCCAGCAGGCAGGCGTCGACGGACTTTTCGGCAAAGGGTAAATGCAGCGGATCGGCCCGAACCTGCATCGGATTTCCTGCCAGCGAGACATTGACCTGGTGCGAGATGGCGCAAGCTTCAGTATTGATTTCCGCGCTCAGATTGCCAATCTTAAGCAGATGAAAGCCATATAATTTAGCCAGCCATGGTTTCATCTGCTGCTCCAGCGTTTCGCGATAGTATTCGCCCCATGGCATACTGGACCAATGCTCAGGCGCTGTCACTGTGTGAGGTATCCTTGCCGGCTTCATTGCCACCTTCCGCTACGCTTTAGAGGTAATTTATGAATCTTATCAGTATTCCCGCGTTTCAGGACAACTACATCTGGGTTCTCAGTGAGAATAACGGCCGCTGCATCATCGTTGACCCAGGCGAAGCCGCGCCGGTTCTGGCGGCCATTGAGGAAAACCAATGGCAGCCCGAAGCCATTTTACTAACCCATCACCATCAGGATCACGTCGGCGGCGTAAAACAATTACGTGAAAAATTCCCTTCTATAGTGGTTTACGGGCCGGCGGAAACCCAGGATAAGGGAGTCACTCAGGTGGTAGGCGATGGCGATCGGCTGTCAATTCTCGGGCACGATTTTTCCATTTTCTCTACGCCAGGTCACACATTAGGACATATCTGTTACTACAGCGAACCTTATCTGTTCTGTGGCGACACAATGTTCTCCGGCGGCTGCGGAAGGCTCTTCGAAGGTACTGCAGAGCAGATGTATCAATCATTTATGAAAATTAACGCCCTTCCTGAAGAAACCCTCATATGTTGCGCACATGAATATACGTTAGCGAATATGAAGTTTGCATTGAGTATCCTGCCAGATGATAGGGACATAAACGATTACTATCATAAAGTTAATGAGTTACGTGCAAAAAAACAAAAAACACTACCCGTAACTCTGAAAAATGAGCGTCGTATAAATTTATTTTTACGCGCAAATGATATTGATTTAATTGATAAAATTAACCAAGAAACAAATTTGCAACACTCTGTGGCGCGATTTGCATGGTTAAGGTCAAAGAAAGACGACTTCTGATATTTAATTCTTGTCATCGGCCAACTTCGCCGTTATCCTTGGTCGTCTTTTAAGCAACTATTGACACACACATGAAGGCACGAGCGATATTACTCGCCTCTGTCCTGCTGGTGGGGTGCCAGGCGTCTAAGCACGATGGCACCGTCGAACAGCGAGCACAGAGCCTTTCTGCGGCTGGTCAAGGGGAAGCAGGTAAGTTCACAAGTCAAGCGCGCTGGTTAGATGATGGAACCTTCTACGCGCAAGACCAGGATCTGTGGACTTCCATAGGCGACGAGCTAAAGATGGGAATACCGGATAATCCCCGGATTCGCGAACAGAAACAGAAGTACTTAAGAAATAAGAGCTATCTCCACGATGTAACTTTACGGGCAGAGCCGTATATGTACTGGATAGCCGGGCAGGTTAAGAAACGTAACATGCCAATGGAACTGGTATTACTACCCATAGTGGAGAGCGCTTTTGACCCACACGCGACGTCTGGCGCCAATGCCGCAGGCATTTGGCAGATCATTCCGAGCACAGGGCGCAATTATGGTTTAAAACAGACCCGCAGTTACGATGCGCGTCGTGACGTCGTCGCATCTACTACCGCGGCGCTGGACATGATGCAACGTCTGAACAAAATGTTCGACGGCGACTGGTTATTAACGGTCGCAGCCTATAACAGCGGCGAAGGTCGGGTCATGAAAGCAGTAAAAGCGAACCGTTCGCGTGGTAAACCCACCGATTTCTGGTCGCTGTCTCTGCCGCATGAAACGAAAATCTACGTACCGAAAATGCTGGCATTGAGCGACATTCTCAAAAACAGCAAGCGTTACGGCGTAAAGCTGCCCACGGCCGATGAAAGCCGTGCGCTGGCGCGCGTTCGCCTCGACAACCCGGTTGATATTTCTCAGCTCGCGGACATGGCAGGAATGCCGGTCAGCAAACTGAAAACCTTCAACGCTGGCGTAAAGGGGTCAACGCTGGGCGCGAGTGGGCCAAAGTACGTCATGGTGCCGCAGAAGCACGCCGCTCAGCTGCGTGAATCGCTGGCCTCTGGCGACATTGCCGCCGTGCAGCCAACGCAGCTCGCGGACAATACGCCGCTGACCAGCCGTAGCTATAAGGTACGCTCTGGCGACACGATTTCCGGGATTGCTTCGCGTCTCGGCGTCACGACCCGGGATTTGCAGCAGTGGAACAATCTGCGCGGTTCAGGGTTAAAAGTCGGGCAGAGTCTGGTTGTCGGCGCAGGTAGCAGCGCACAGCGCCTGGCGAACAACAGCGATAGCATCACCTATCGTGTTCGCAAAGGTGATTCGCTGTCGAGCATCGCCAAGCGTCACGGTGTTAATATTCGCGACGTGATGCGCTGGAACAGCGATACCGACAATCTGCGGCCTGGCGATCAGCTAACGCTGTTTGTGAAAAACAGCGATCGACCAGAGTCCTGATACGTCAGGGTTCGATAAAAAGGCACCGACTTCCCCCGGTGCCTTTTTTGTTGCCCGTATTAAACCGCTTTATGCGCTTCGAACAGGATGGTATCGCTGGTAAACGACCCGTCCTGCTGTAATTCGAAGTAGGCTTTGACCTCCGCCGAAGCGCTCTGCTGATATAAGCGAATCGCTTCTACCAGCGCCTCTGGGGTGCGCATCCGCGCCACCCATGAGCTGAACTCCAGCGGCAGGCGATCGGTCGATAAATGATTAATCACCAGGCCTGCGTCATTGGCCAGCGCCAGCCACTCGCCGCTGGAATAATTACGCACGTGCGAGGTATCGCGCAGCGCTTCCACGGTCTGCAACCAGACATCACGTACCGGATGACCCGGCGACATCACGTCCATTATGATCATCACCCCGCCCGGCTTGAGAACACGTTTCACCTCACGCAGCGCCTGGCCGACATCATGCCAGTGGTGCGCGGAGTAGCGGCTAATCACCACATCAAAGCTGGCATCAGCGAACGGCAGCGTTTCAGCATATCCCTGCTGGGTCACGATATTGCTAAAGCCTTTCTCTTTTGCCGCCGCGGTAACCACTTCCAGCATCTGGCTTGATAAATCATAGGCGGTCACCTCGGCAACCTGTCCCGCCGCGGTAAAGCTGGCGTGCCCTGCCCCGCAGCCCATATCCAGCACTTTCGCCTGAGGGAAATCGGCCAGCCGTTCAGCCAGCCGCTGCAGATCGCGCCCGGAGGCGTGCACGGCGCTGGTCAAATAGGCGCTGGCCTGGGAGCCGAACTGCTTTTCGACGTTGTCATGGTGAGAGCGTGTTGTCATTGTGTTGTCCTTCGGTTGTGTGAGTAATTTAGGGCAGCATCGTGCTGAACGCAGACCTGCCCGATGGCAGGCCTGACATACCTTAAATTAATCAGGCTTGCCGGGACTGAATTCGACTAGTAGCGGGTTGTGATCGGAGGCGCGGGTCACCAGCACGGAAGCATCGTGCACGCTTAACCCACGATAGAACACAAAATCGAGCGGACGACCAAACGCACGGCGGCGCTGATCGTCAGAGAAACGAACTTCGCGTAACGACATCTCACGCGCAAAGCGGTACAGCGCGTTCATTCGCGGCCGGCTCCAGGCATTGAAGTCCCCGGCCATAATCACCGGCCCGCTGTGATGGGCGATCTGATCGCCGATCGGCAGCAACTGCTTGCTGTAGACATCGACGCCAAGGCTAAAGTTGACCGCATGGATGTTGACCACCATCAGCAGCCGCGCATCGGGCAGCGGATAAACGGTCACTAAGGCCGATTTCGGCAATCGCAAAATAGGCTCGCGCTCGCGCAACGGACAGCAATAGATGGGGTGAGCGGAGGCCAGCGTCATCACGCCGGAAGGATGCTGCGGCAATACCAGCGCCGGCACCTGATCGGCGGCCAGATAGTTTGAAGTCGCGAACCTGACCAGTTCTGGGGTGGTTTGCGCCTCCTGCAACAGGACCAAATGCGCATCTTTGCCGAAATTTTTGAGGACCGACTGCCACTCTGCGCGCTGCTGCTTGAAGATATTCCATACCAGCACGCGGATCTTTTCATCGCTGCTTAACGGCGTGCCGGCAGGATAAACCGGACTGACGCCCGCAAACGCCCCCGGAGGCAATATCCTCTCCGCAGGTTGTCCGGCGACGTAGCGCATGGCATAGGTATTCTTTCGCAATTTGGGCATCAATCCTCAATAACAGAAACCAGCCCAACAACGACTGGTTCTTCTGTTATAGGGATTTTCCCATCCACTTTCAATGCAATTTGCGATAAACCCTAGCCTTCGAGAGAAACCGCTGTCGAACGACGCGGCGATTTATCTAAACGACCGCTCAGCATCACCAACAGCAGGGCGACCAGCACAATCACCGCACCAATCCACGGCGTCTGCGCCAGGCCATATCGTTCAACTGTCTGCCCACCGACGATGGACCCCAGCGCAATACCAATATTGAAGGCGGCAATATTGAGACCGGAAGCGACGTCGACGGCGCCAGGCGTATACTGTTCGGCTTTTTGCACCACGTATACCTGCAGACCCGGCACGTTGCCGAAGGCGAAAATACCCATTACCAGCACCGTTGCCAGCGCAGCATAGTGGATGCTGGCGGTCAACTGGAAGACCAGCAGCAGCACAACCAGCGCGGCGAAGATAAACTTCAGCGCGGAGACGGCGCCATGCTTATCGGCCAGTTTGCCTCCCCACACATTGCCAATAGCGACCGAGACACCGTAGCCCAACAGGATCCAGCTAACCGCAGACGGACTGAAACCGGCCAGCTCCTGCATCATCGGAGCAAGAAAAGTAAAGGCGGTAAATACGCCGCCATAGCCCAGCGCGGTAATGGCGTAGATCATCAGCAGGCGAGGATGAGTTAAGACTTTCATCTGATCGCGCAGGCTGGCGCTGGCGCGGCCCGGAATATTATTCGGCACCAGAAGCAGACTGCTGATAAGCGCAATCACGCCCAGAATCGATACCGCGAGGAACGTTTCCCGCCAGCCAAAATGCTGACCGATGAAAGTCCCGAACGGCACCCCGGTGACCAGCGCGACCGTCAGGCCGCCGAACATAATAGCGATAGCTGAGGCGGCTTTCTCTTTTGCCACCAGGCTGGTGGCGATTGTCGAGCCAATAGAGAAGAACACGCCGTGTGCCAGACCGGTCAGCAATCGCGCCAGGATCAGCGTTTCATAGCCCGGGGCCTGCCAGGCCAGCACATTACCCGCCGTAAACAGGACCATCAACGCCAGCAGCAGCTGTTTACGCGGCATACGCCCCGTTAACGCCGTCAGCACCGGAGCGCCAATCGCCACGCCCAGCGCGTAGATAGAGACCAGCAGTCCCGCCGAAGGCAGAGAGATAGAGAGTTGTTGCGCGATAGTCGGGACCAGGCCGACAATCACAAATTCAGTGGTGCCAATCGCGAAGGCACCGATAGTTAAGGCAAATAGCGCCAGTGGCATAATTTACTCCGTAGCATCAGGATTAAGATGACACGTAGTATGAAGGGTTGTATAAATAACAAAAACTATCAAAGTATCAATAGAATTTTGCTACAGGTGCAATAATGAGAGCCACATCAGAGGAGATCGCCATCTTTGTGGCGGTGGTGGAAAGCGGAAGTTTCAGCCGGGCGGCCGAGCAGCTCGGACAGGCCAACTCTGCCGTCAGCCGGGCGGTCAAGAAGCTGGAATCAAAGCTAGGCGTAAGCCTGCTCAATCGGACCACCCGCCAGCTCAGTCTGACGGAGGAAGGCGAGCGCTATTTTCGCCGGATGCAGGTGGTCTTGCAGGAAATGGCGGCAGCAGAGAATGACCTGCTGGAAACGCGCACAACGCCGCGGGGCCTGCTGCGGGTGGATGCCGCGACGCCGGTGATGCTGCATTTTCTCATGCCGCTGGTGAAGCCATTTCGCGAGCGCTACCCGGAAATGACGCTGTCGCTCGTCTCTTCAGAGACGTTTATTAACCTGATTGAACGAAAAGTGGATGTGGCCATTCGGGCCGGGACCTTAACGGATTCCAGCCTGCGCGCCCGACCGCTATTTACCAGCTATCGTAAGATCGTCGCCTCGCCAGACTATGTCGCGCGCTACGGTATGCCGCAGCATCCGTCAGATCTGAAACAGCATCACTGCCTCGGGTTCACCGAGCCGGTATCGCTGAATACCTGGCCGGTCTCCTGTTGCGATGGTCAGCTGTTAGAGATCGAATCGGCGGTGTCCTCCAATAGCGGCGAAACGCTCAAGCAGCTGTGCCTGACCGGTAACGGCATAGCCTGTTTGTCGGATTATATGGTGGATAAAGAGATTGGCCGTGGGGAGTTTGTGGAGTTACTTGCCGACAAACGCTTGCCGGTGGAGATGCCATTCAGTGCGGTGTACTACAGCGACCGGGCGGTCAGCACGCGCATCAGGGCATTTATTGACTTTCTAAGTGAGCACGTCAAACAGCTCCCGAAGGAGCTGTCGTAATATCGTCTCAGACGGCAGTGCGAACGGCATGCCGAAAGCGGGAGATTAATCCCACTGTGGAGCCAGACCTTCCGGACTCACCAGACGATCGTTGCAGTCGAGTGCGGCGATCGCTTTACGATCTTCATCATCCAGCTGCAGATCCTGCGCTTTCAGGTTGCTGGCCAGGTTGTCACGTTTGGTGGACGATGGGATAACCGCATAGCCTTCGCCCATCGCCCATGCCAGGATAACCTGCGCTGGGGTCGCACCATGTTTCGCCGCGATGCGGGCAATCACTTCATCTTTCAGTGCCTTACCGTAGGCCAGCGTCATGTAAGAGGTGATATGGATGCCGTGCTCACGCGCCCAATCGACCACTTTACGGTTTTGCAGATACGGCGAGAGCTCAATCTGGTTAGTCGCGATATTCTCAGCGCCAACGGCGGCAATCGCGCGCTCCATCAGTGGAATAGTGAAGTTGGAGATACCGATCTGACGGGTCAGCCCCAGCTTCTTCGCTTCCATCAGGGCTGCCATAAACTCTTCAACAGCTACCGCATCGTTCGGTGACGGCCAGTGGATCAGCGTGAGATCAACATAGTCAGTGCGCAGCTTCTGCAGGCTCTCTTTCAGGCTGGCGATGAGTTTGTCTTTGCTCAGGTTTTCGATCCAGATTTTGGTCGTGATGAACAGCTCATCACGCGGCACGCCGCTTTCGGCGATGGCCTGACCCACCGCGGCTTCGTTGTCATAGATTTGCGCGGTGTCGATAGCACGATAGCCCAGCTCCAGCGCGGTTTTTACGGATGCGATAACAACATCATCTTTCAGACGGAAGGTGCCAAGACCAAATGCAGGGATTGCCATGATTTTCCTCGTTATTTCTTCATTTCGGTTAACGGATGAAATTATGGCTGATGGTGTGGAGGAGAAAAAGAGCGATTAATGCAGAGGATTTTTGCTGAATTAGCAATAATAGAGAACAGATCAAACAAAAAAGCCCTGAGCAAATGCTCAGGGCTCTTAATAAGTGGCGGAACGGACGGGACTCGAACCCGCGACCCCCTGCGTGACAGGCAGGTATTCTAACCGACTGAACTACCGCTCCACCGAATTTCTTCGCTTTATTACCACCGGTTGTCACCCCGGCTTACTGCAATTTGATGCCTGGCAGTTCCCTACTCTCACATGGGGAGACCCCACACTACCATCGGCGCTACGGCGTTTCACTTCTGAGTTCGGCATGGGGTCAGGTGGGACCACCGCGCTAGTGCCGCCAGGCAAATTCTTTGTGCTCGTCCTGTGTCTTTTGCGCTCATACTGCGTTGGCTGCTCTCGCGAATGTCAGTCACATACTTATGTATGCTCCTTCCATCGCCTCGTTTGCCGCCTTGTCTCAGCGCAAAATCCTTCGGACTCTGAATCAGAGCTGAAAATCTTCTCTCAAATCCGCCAAAACAGCTTCGGCGTTGTAAGGTTAAGCCTCACGGTTCATTAGTACCGGTTAGCTCAACGCATCGCTGCGCTTACACACCCGGCCTATCAACGTCGTCGTCTTCAACGTTCCTTCAGGAGACTTAAAGTCTCAGGGAGAACTCATCTCGGGGCAAGTTTCGTGCTTAGATGCTTTCAGCACTTATCTCTTCCGCATTTAGCTACCGGGCAGTGCCATTGGCATGACAACCCGAACACCAGTGATGCGTCCACTCCGGTCCTCTCGTACTAGGAGCAGCCCCCCTCAATTCTCCAGCGCCCACGGCAGATAGGGACCGAACTGTCTCACGACGTTCTAAACCCAGCTCGCGTACCACTTTAAATGGCGAACAGCCATACCCTTGGGACCTACTTCAGCCCCAGGATGTGATGAGCCGACATCGAGGTGCCAAACACCGCCGTCGATATGAACTCTTGGGCGGTATCAGCCTGTTATCCCCGGAGTACCTTTTATCCGTTGAGCGATGGCCCTTCCATTCAGAACCACCGGATCACTATGACCTGCTTTCGCACCTGCTCGCGCCGTCACGCTCGCAGTCAAGCTAGCTTATGCCATTGCACTAACCTCCTGATGTCCGACCAGGATTAGCTAACCTTCGTGCTCCTCCGTTACTCTTTGGGAGGAGACCGCCCCAGTCAAACTACCCACCAGACACTGTCCGCAACCCCGGTCAGGGGCCTACGTTAGAACATCAAACATTAAAGGGTGGTATTTCAAGGTTGGCTCCACGCAGACTGGCGTCCACGCTTCAAAGCCTCCCACCTATCCTACACATCAAGGCTCAATGTTCAGTGTCAAGCTATAGTAAAGGTTCACGGGGTCTTTCCGTCTTGCCGCGGGTACACTGCATCTTCACAGCGAGTTCAATTTCACTGAGTCTCGGGTGGAGACAGCCTGGCCATCATTACGCCATTCGTGCAGGTCGGAACTTACCCGACAAGGAATTTCGCTACCTTAGGACCGTTATAGTTACGGCCGCCGTTTACCGGGGCTTCGATCAAGAGCTTCTCCTTACGGATAACCCCATCAATTAACCTTCCGGCACCGGGCAGGCGTCACACCGTATACGTCCACTTTCGTGTTTGCACAGTGCTGTGTTTTTAATAAACAGTTGCAGCCAGCTGGTATCTTCGACTGGTCTCAGCTCCATCCGCAGGGACTTCACCTACACACCAGCGTGCCTTCTCCCGAAGTTACGGCACCATTTTGCCTAGTTCCTTCACCCGAGTTCTCTCAAGCGCCTTGGTATTCTCTACCTGACCACCTGTGTCGGTTTGGGGTACGATTTGATGTTACCTGATGCTTAGAGGCTTTTCCTGGAAGCAGGGCATTTGTTACTTCAGCACCGTAGTGCCTCGTCATCACACCTCAGCGTTAAAAGGTACCGGATTTACCTGGAACCTCCGCCTACATGCTTAAACCGGGACAACCGTCGCCCGGCTAACATAGCCTTCTCCGTCCCCCCTTCGCAGTAACACCAAGTACAGGAATATTAACCTGTTTCCCATCGACTACGCCTTTCGGCCTCGCCTTAGGGGTCGACTCACCCTGCCCCGATTAACGTTGGACAGGAACCCTTGGTCTTCCGGCGAGCGGGCTTTTCACCCGCTTTATCGTTACTTATGTCAGCATTCGCACTTCTGATACCTCCAGCA
>NZ_KB976100.1:590205-865202 GCF_000398905.1 Klebsiella sp. KTE92 | reverse complement strand
GTGTGTCGTTTCAATTTTCAGCTTGATCCAGATTTTTAAAGAGCAAAACTTCGCAGTGCACCTTTTCAGGTTCACTCTGAAGTTTTCTTGTGTTTGCAGTAAAGATGGTGGAGCTATGCGGGATCGAACCGCAGACCTCCTGCGTGCAAAGCAGGCGCTCTCCCAGCTGAGCTATAGCCCCATCGTTTGCAACCTCTTCAAATTTGCTTCGCAAATTTGGTAGGCCTGAGTGGACTTGAACCACCGACCTCACCCTTATCAGGGGTGCGCTCTAACCACCTGAGCTACAAGCCTGTAGAGGTTTTTACTGCTGTTTTTCATCAGACAATCTGTGTGGACACTACAAAGGCAGGTTCTTTAAGGTAAGGAGGTGATCCAACCGCAGGTTCCCCTACGGTTACCTTGTTACGACTTCACCCCAGTCATGAATCACAAAGTGGTAAGCGCCCTCCCGAAGGTTAAGCTACCTACTTCTTTTGCAACCCACTCCCATGGTGTGACGGGCGGTGTGTACAAGGCCCGGGAACGTATTCACCGTAGCATTCTGATCTACGATTACTAGCGATTCCGACTTCATGGAGTCGAGTTGCAGACTCCAATCCGGACTACGACATACTTTATGAGGTCCGCTTGCTCTCGCGAGGTCGCTTCTCTTTGTATATGCCATTGTAGCACGTGTGTAGCCCTGGTCGTAAGGGCCATGATGACTTGACGTCATCCCCACCTTCCTCCAGTTTATCACTGGCAGTCTCCTTTGAGTTCCCGGCCTAACCGCTGGCAACAAAGGATAAGGGTTGCGCTCGTTGCGGGACTTAACCCAACATTTCACAACACGAGCTGACGACAGCCATGCAGCACCTGTCTCACAGTTCCCGAAGGCACCAATCCATCTCTGGAAAGTTCTGTGGATGTCAAGACCAGGTAAGGTTCTTCGCGTTGCATCGAATTAAACCACATGCTCCACCGCTTGTGCGGGCCCCCGTCAATTCATTTGAGTTTTAACCTTGCGGCCGTACTCCCCAGGCGGTCGATTTAACGCGTTAGCTCCGGAAGCCACGCCTCAAGGGCACAACCTCCAAATCGACATCGTTTACAGCGTGGACTACCAGGGTATCTAATCCTGTTTGCTCCCCACGCTTTCGCACCTGAGCGTCAGTCTTTGTCCAGGGGGCCGCCTTCGCCACCGGTATTCCTCCAGATCTCTACGCATTTCACCGCTACACCTGGAATTCTACCCCCCTCTACAAGACTCTAGCCTGCCAGTTTCGAATGCAGTTCCCAGGTTGAGCCCGGGGATTTCACATCCGACTTGACAGACCGCCTGCGTGCGCTTTACGCCCAGTAATTCCGATTAACGCTTGCACCCTCCGTATTACCGCGGCTGCTGGCACGGAGTTAGCCGGTGCTTCTTCTGCGGGTAACGTCAATCGGTGAGGTTATTAACCTCACCGCCTTCCTCCCCGCTGAAAGTGCTTTACAACCCGAAGGCCTTCTTCACACACGCGGCATGGCTGCATCAGGCTTGCGCCCATTGTGCAATATTCCCCACTGCTGCCTCCCGTAGGAGTCTGGACCGTGTCTCAGTTCCAGTGTGGCTGGTCATCCTCTCAGACCAGCTAGGGATCGTCGCCTAGGTGAGCCGTTACCCCACCTACTAGCTAATCCCATCTGGGCACATCTGATGGCATGAGGCCCGAAGGTCCCCCACTTTGGTCTTGCGACGTTATGCGGTATTAGCTACCGTTTCCAGTAGTTATCCCCCTCCATCAGGCAGTTTCCCAGACATTACTCACCCGTCCGCCGCTCGTCACCCGAGAGCAAGCTCTCTGTGCTACCGCTCGACTTGCATGTGTTAGGCCTGCCGCCAGCGTTCAATCTGAGCCATGATCAAACTCTTCAATTTAAGTTTGATGCTCGTGAATTAAACTTCGTAATGAATTACGTATGTTCACTCAGAGACTTGGTATTCATTTTTCGTCCGAGGACGTTAAGAATCCATGTCACTTTGAGTGCCCACACAGATTGTCTGATAAATTATTAAAGAGCAGTTGCGACGCGCTTTAGCGCTCTGTCGCGAGGTGGCGTATATTACGCTTTCCTCTTTCAGAGTCAACCCTGAATTTCAGGATTTTTCTCTTCAACCGAACCGGCTGTTTGTGTGAAGTGATTCACATCCGCCGTGTCGTTGGAGGCGCATTATAGGGAGCTCTCCGGGAATGACAAGCGGAAAAATACAATTTTATTTCAACCGCTCATCTTTTAAACGCAACGCTTATTTTTGCTGCTTTTTAATCGCCGCAGGCAGCTCTGCCAGGCTATTTAGCACCCAGTCAGCCGCTTTTTCCGCTTCTTCAGTCAGGGGCTTACCGGTACGCACCAGCACTTTAGTACCGACATCTGCCGCCGCAGCAGCCTGCATATCTTCCAGTTTGTCCCCTACCATATAGGAAGAAGCCATATCGATATGCAGATAATCGCGGGCGGAGATCAGCATCCCCGGATGCGGTTTACGACAATCACAGGTCTGACGGTACTCTTCCACCGCACCCTGCGGGTGATGCGGGCAATAGTAGATACCGTCCAGGTCGACGCCACGATCGGCCAGAGACCAGTCCATCCACTCGGTCAGCGTTTCAAACTGGGCTTCGGTAAATTTACCGCGAGCAATACCGGACTGGTTAGTGACCAGCACCAGCGCATAGCCCATCTCTTTTAGTTCGCGCATCGCGTCAATGACGCCATCGATAAATTCAAAATTGTCGATTTCGTGGACGTAGCCATGATCGACATTAATAGTGCCGTCACGGTCGAGAAAAATTGCGGGTACTGACTTTGCCACCGGTTTGCTCCTGAAAAAGGCTAGTGCCGTTAGTATCGCATGTTTCAGCATGCAAGAAAGTGCTCATTATAAAGAGTCAGATTGATTTAGACGTCTGGATGCCTTAACATCCATTTCATTGCCAGGCATCGCCTGGATACGGCAGAAGAAAATGCCACGGCAAACGGCTAAACGATAATAAATAACTGATGATTAAACTTTCCAATATCACCAAAGTGTTCCAGCAGGGGAATCGCAGCATTCAGGCGCTGAATAACGTCAGCCTGCATGTCCCTGCCGGACAAATTTATGGCGTCATCGGTGCCTCCGGCGCCGGTAAAAGTACGCTGATTCGCTGCGTCAACCTGCTGGAGCGCCCGACCGAGGGCAGCGTACAGGTTGACGGTCAGGAATTGACTGCACTGTCGGAAAAAGAGCTAACCCGTGCGCGCCGTCAGATTGGCATGATTTTCCAGCATTTTAACCTGCTGGCCTCCCGGACCGTTTTCGGCAACGTCGCGTTGCCCCTGGAACTGGATAACACCCCGCAGGCAGAAATCAAACGTCGTGTGACGGAGCTGCTGGATCTCGTCGGCCTGGGTGATAAGCACGACAGCTACCCGGCTAATCTCTCCGGTGGCCAGAAACAGCGCGTCGCTATTGCCCGCGCGCTGGCCAGCAACCCGAAGGTATTGCTGTGCGATGAAGCCACCAGCGCCCTCGACCCGGCCACCACCCGTTCCATTCTCGAACTGCTGAAAGACATTAACCGGCGTCTGGGACTGACCATTCTGCTGATCACCCACGAAATGGATGTGGTGAAACGCATCTGCGACTGCGTGGCGGTCATTAGCAACGGTCAACTGATCGAGCAGGATACGGTGAGCGAAGTCTTCTCCCATCCGAAGACGCCGCTGGCCCAGCAGTTTATTCAGTCCACGCTGCACCTCGATATTCCGGATGACTACCAGGCGCGCCTGAAATCTACCGCCGCAGCGGATAGCGTGCCGATGCTGCGTATGGAATTTACCGGCCACTCCGTCGATGCGCCGCTGCTCTCTGAAACCGCGCGTCGCTTCAATGTGAATAACAACATTATCAGCGCGCAGATGGATTATGCCGGCGGGGTGAAGTTCGGCATCATGCTCACCGAAATGCACGGTACACAGGAAGACACTCAGGCGGCCATCGCCTGGCTGCAGGAACATCATGTAAAAGTAGAGGTATTGGGTTATGTCTGAGGCAATGATGTGGCTGCTGTTGCGCGGCGTATGGGAAACGCTGGCAATGACCTTTGTCTCCGGCTTCTTCGGTTTTGTCCTTGGTCTGCCGGTGGGCGTGCTGCTGTATGTGACCCGGCCGGGGCAAATCGTCGCCAATGCCAAACTGTACCGTACTCTGTCGGCGCTGGTGAACATTTTCCGTTCCATCCCGTTCATTATCCTGCTGGTCTGGATGATCCCGTTTACCCGCGTAATCGTCGGCACCTCGATCGGCCTGCAGGCGGCAATCGTTCCGCTGACGGTGGGCGCCGCGCCGTTTATCGCCCGCATGGTGGAGAACGCCCTGCTGGAGATCCCGACCGGGCTCATCGAAGCTTCCCGCGCGATGGGCGCCACACCGCTGCAGATCGTCCGCAAGGTTCTGCTGCCTGAAGCGCTGCCGGGGCTGGTCAACGCCGCCACCATCACTCTTATTACCCTGGTAGGCTACTCCGCCATGGGCGGCGCGGTGGGCGCCGGTGGTCTGGGGCAGATTGGTTATCAGTACGGTTATATCGGCTACAACGCAACGGTGATGAATACCGTACTGGTGTTACTGGTTATTCTGGTTTATTTAATTCAATTCTCTGGCGATCGTATCGTCCGGGCTGTGACTCATAAATAACGTTATTGGCAGACAACACTCATTCTTACAGGAAGGAAATAACATGGCCTTTAATTTCAAAACCTTTGCGGCAGTTGGCGCGTTAATCGGTTCTCTGGCGCTGGTGGGTTGCGGTCAGGATGAAAAAGATCCGAATCATATTAAAGTCGGCGTTATCGTCGGGGCGGAACAGCAGGTCGCTGAAGTTGCGCAGAAAGTGGCAAAAGAGAAGTATGGTCTCGATGTTGAGCTGGTGACCTTCAACGATTACGTGCTGCCAAACGAAGCGCTAAGCAAAGGCGATATCGACGTGAACGCCTTCCAGCATAAACCGTATCTCGACCAGCAGATTAAAGACCGTGGCTATAAGCTGGTCTCCGTTGGCAACACCTTCGTCTATCCGATCGCGGGTTACTCGAAGAAAATCAAATCGCTGGACGAACTGCAGCCGGGCTCGCAGATCGCCGTCCCGAACGATCCGACTAACCTCGGCCGTTCCCTGCTGCTGCTGCAGCAGGTGGGTCTGATCAAACTGAAAGACGGCGTGGGCCTGCTGCCGACCTCGCTGGATATCGTCGAAAACCCGAAAAACCTGAAAATTGTTGAACTGGAAGCGCCACAGCTGCCGCGTTCGCTGGACGACGCACAGATTGCGCTGGCCGTCATCAACACCACTTACGCCAGCCAGATTGGCCTGACCCCGGCGAAAGACGGTATCTTTGTTGAAGGCAAAGAGTCTCCTTACGTGAACCTGATTGTGGCGCGTGAAGACAATAAAGATGCTGAGAATGTGAAGAAATTCGTTCAGGCTTACCAGAGCGATGAAGTTTACGAAGCGGCGAACAAGATCTTTAACGGCGGCGCAGTGAAAGGCTGGTAATCTTTTCTCACCGTAATATCATTCAGGACGGGCTTCACGCCCGTCTTGTCATTTATGCAAGCACCTGATTCAATAACGCCCTGTTTTTTATTCATTGAGGAAATACTATGCGTGCTTTACCGGTCTGTTTGTTAGCACTCATGTTAAGCGGTTGTTCCATGCTAAGCAGATCCCCCGTTGAACCTGTTCAAAGCACTGCAACCCCCCCGGTTAAATCTGAGCCGAGCAAACCACGCGCAACCCGTCCGGCGCCGGTACGTATTTATACCGATGCGTCAGAGCTGGTGGGAAAACCGTTCCGCGATCTGGGTGAAGTGACTGGTGAGTCATGCCAGGCCTCAAATCAGGATTCTCCGCCGAACATCCCAACCGCCCGCAAGCGTCTGCAGGTGAATGCGGCACGCATGAAAGCCAATGCCGTCCTGCTTCACCGCTGCGAAGTGACCAGCGGCACGCCAGGCTGCTACCGTCAGGCGGTTTGTCTGGGCTCGGCGCTTAACGTTTCGGCACAATGAGTGCATTCCAGTTCGCGCAGATAGGCGTTATCCGCTCGCCGTATAAAGAGAAATTTGCCGTTCCTCGCCAGCCTGGTCTGGTGAAACACGGCGGCGGAGAACTGCATCTGGTTGCGCCCTACAACCAGGCCGACGCCGTGCGAGGCCTGGAAAACTTCAGCCATCTGTGGATCCTGTTTGTGTTTCATCAGACCATGGAAGGCGGTTGGCGTCCGACGGTGCGCCCTCCCCGACTGGGAGGCAATGCGCGGATGGGCGTCTTCGCCACCCGTTCGACGTTTCGCCCCAACCCCATCGGCATGTCGCTGGTTGAGCTGAAAGGCGTTCGCTGCCAGAAGGATCAGGTGATCCTGGAACTCGGTAGCCTCGATCTCGTCGACGGGACGCCGGTGGTTGATATCAAACCGTATCTTCCTTTCGCCGAAGCCCTGCCGGATGCCAGCGCCAGCTATGCGCAACAGGCGCCGCTGGCGGGTATGAACGTCAGTTTTACACCGGAAACAGAAGCACAGTTACTGACCCTGGAAAAACGCTACCCGCATATCAAAGCGTTTATCCGCGAAGTATTGGCGCAGGATCCGCGCCCGGCCTACCGTAAAGAGGAAGAAGCAGGAAAAAATTATGCCGTCTGGTTGCTGGATTTCAACGTCCGCTGGCGGGTGGTTGCCTCTGGTTTTGAAGTCTTTGCCCTCGAAGCGCGCTAATTTTATTTTTCCTCTCTTTTGGCATCTTTGCCACACTGGTAAACTAAACCACTTTTTTTGTTTCAGGCTGGGCAACCAGCCTGTTCCGCTCGTTTAACTGGAACCGTTACAACATGCGTACTAGCCAATATCTGCTCTCCACTCTGAAGGAGACACCTGCCGACGCCGAGGTAATCAGCCACCAGCTGATGCTGCGCGCCGGGATGATCCGCAAGCTGGCCTCCGGGTTATACACCTGGCTGCCGACCGGCGTGCGCGTCCTGAAAAAAGTCGAAAACATCGTGCGTGAAGAAATGAATAATGCCGGTGCGATCGAGGTGTTAATGCCGGTCGTTCAGCCCTCTGAACTGTGGCAGGAGAGCGGTCGCTGGGAGCAGTATGGCCCGGAACTGCTGCGCATTGCCGATCGTGGCGATCGCCCGTTCGTCCTCGGTCCAACCCACGAAGAGGTCATTACCGATCTGATCCGCAACGAGCTGAACTCCTATAAGCAGTTGCCGCTGAACTTCTATCAGATCCAGACCAAATTCCGCGACGAAGTGCGCCCGCGTTTCGGCGTGATGCGCTCCCGTGAATTCCTGATGAAAGATGCTTACTCTTTCCATACCTCTCAGGAATCGCTGCAGGAAACCTACGACGCGATGTATACCGCTTACAGCAAAATCTTCAGTCGTATGGGGCTGGATTTCCGTGCGGTACAGGCTGACACCGGTTCTATCGGCGGCAGCGCCTCTCATGAATTCCAGGTGCTGGCGCAGAGCGGCGAAGACGATGTGATCTTCTCCGACAGCTCCGACTACGCGGCAAACATCGAGTTTGCGGAAGCCGTTGCGCCAAAAGAGCCGCGCGCAGCCGCCACCCAGGAGATGACCCTGGTTGATACGCCGAACGCCAAAACCATCGCCGAGCTGGTTGAGCAGTTCGACCTGCCGATCGAAAAAACCGTGAAGACCCTGCTGGTGAAAGCGGTTGAAGGTAGCGCCTCCCCGCTGGTTGCCCTGCTGGTGCGCGGCGATCACGAGCTGAACGAAGTGAAAGCGGAAAAACTGCCGCAGGTCGCCAGCCCGCTGACCTTCGCCACCGAAGAAGAGATCCGCGCTCTGGTGAAAGCGGGTCCGGGCTCCCTGGGTCCGGTGAACCTGCCGATCCCGGTGGTTATCGACCGTACCGTCGCGGTAATGAGCGATTTCGCCGCTGGCGCTAACATCGATGGCAAACACTACTTCGGCATCAACTGGGATCGCGACGTCGCGACTCCGGAAGTTGCTGATATTCGTAACGTCGTTGCCGGCGATCCGAGCCCGGACGGCAAGGGTACTCTGCTTATCAAGCGCGGTATCGAAGTGGGCCACATCTTCCAGCTGGGTACTAAGTACTCTCAGGCGATGAATGCCGCAGTTCAGGGCGAAGATGGCCGTAACCAGATCCTGACCATGGGTTGCTACGGTATTGGGGTGACCCGTGTGGTGGCCGCCGCTATCGAGCAGAACTTTGACGATCGCGGGATTATCTGGCCAGACGCCATCGCGCCGTTCCAGGTGGCAATTCTGCCGATGAATATGCACAAGTCCTATCGCGTGCAGGAGCTGGCCGAGAAGCTGTACGCCGAGCTGCGTGCGCACGGCATCGATGTGCTGATGGACGACCGTAAAGAGCGTCCGGGCGTGATGTTCGCCGATATGGAACTGATCGGTATTCCGCACACCATCGTGCTGGGCGATCGGAACCTCGATAACGATGATATCGAATACAAGTATCGTCGCAATGGTGAGAAGCAGCTGATTAAAACCGGTGATATCGTGGAATATCTGGTTAAAGCGATAAAAGGCTAAGCAACCACCTCAGGGCCCTGAACGGATGTCAGGGCCTTTTTTTTACAAGGAAAGTACCCATGACTGCACCTATCCTCAGCAGCGGATTGCTTACTTCCGCCCTGCTGCTGCTTACCGCCTGCACCATAGACGTCGGCCGCAGCGCCGCTTCCGCATCCGCTACCGAGGGCCGCTCCCCGCCATGGGCTGTCACTCTCCAGCGTCAAAGCTCGATTGCCGGCAGCGGGCTCCACGAAATTGACGAAAGCGATCTCCGTTCCGGCGACCTGCTCTTCTCGTCCAGCATGGGTATCACTTCGCTTGGGATCCGCGCCTTCAGCGCCTCTTCCGTTAGCCACGTCGCACTGTATCTTGGCGAGGGTCAGATCGCGGAAGCCACCGGCGCTGGCGTACAGGTGATTTCTGTTCAGCAGGCGCTGGCGCATAGCGATAAACTCTTTGCCCTCAGGGTGCCCGACCTGACGCCGGACCAGGCAACGGCGATGAAAAATTTTGTCTGGCAGGTCAAAGACAGCGGGTATAACTATCGCGGCATTATTCAGTTTATCCCTTATATGGTCACCAAACCGCTCTGCTCGCTCAACCCTTTCTCGCGTAACTTTCGTCAGCAGTGCGTGAGCGGCCTGGCCAAAGCGCAACTGGGCGATGCGGCAAGCGCCGACAAGAAAGCATGGTTTTGCTCGGAGTTTGTTAGCGAGGCCTTCGTCAGAGCCAGGCATCCGCTGACCCTGGCGCAGGCGGCGTGGATAAGTCCTTCCGATCTGCTGCACATGCGGGAAGGAGACGTCGCCACGTTTAAACCCGAAACGCAGCTACAGTATGTCGGGCATCTGAAACCAGGCGTTTATCTTCAGGCCGGGAAGCTGGTGGGGCTGAATAAACCGAAGGACGATGCGGAGTAAAGAAAAGATTTGCGCTTTTCCGCCAGCCAGACCCACGCTCACTCTGTATATGACAGGGCGAATAGCAGGAGCAAGTAGGGGGACTGTGTGGGATCATCCCCTGCCCGTTTCCCGGGCAGGGGCCTGACAATCAATGGCTACAGTCTTTACCGGGAATAAATTTGCCGGCCTGGTCCGTCATCAGCGTCTTCATCATTTCGCCGGTGTCCGGGTTCGCCTCGAGGGTAAAGTGCCCCTCCACCACCAGCAGCACCGGTCGTGAATCATTGCCGCGGGCAGCGGCATAATCCCGCTCAAGCTGGGCATTGTTCGCCACCGCGACGCGTTTACCGGTCGCGCAATCGGTAAAGGTTGCCGCATCGGCCATATAGAAATACATGCCGCGCATCGCCATCGGGGTGGTCGGCAGGCTGGCCTTCACCGGCTCCAGGGTATAATTGAGAGGAGACTGAACGGGGCTCCCGTTGCGGTCAAGCATCTCCAGCTTGTCGCCCTTCGCGCGAAAATATGATTTCTCGCCTTTGCTGTCGGTCAGCACCAGTTTATCCGCTGTGCGAGCCCAGGTGCCATAAGAGGCAAAAGATGACGGTTCACGACGAGCGCCCTGGTAGTGCTCGTTCATCACCCAGGTACCGTCTTTTTCCAGGAACAGCGAGGTGTCGATACCTTCACAATCCGCGCAAGGCAGCACCCCACGCCAGCTTTGCTGCATCGGTTTGAGCTCTTCCATCGCCGCTGGCTGTACGGTGTCAGTCTCGGCGCGATGGTTACAACCAAACAGCGCGAACAGCGAGCAGGCCGCTATCACGGAGAATACGATTTTCTTCACTTTGCTTTCCTTATCATCCATTTCACCCGTTCGCCGACGTCTTCACTGGCGAACTTTCCCACGCAGCGCCTTGACTGAGGACTTCTGTGCCTTGGAAGCAAGGCGTCGCTCTTTGGATGCCCGAGTCGGTCGCGTCTCCCGGCGACTTTTTTGCACTGCGGTTAATTCTTTTATGAGGGCCACCAGCCGGGCAATCGCCGCTTCGCGGTTCATCTCCTGGCTGCGGTATTCCTGAGCCTTAATGATAACCACACCGTCAGCAGAAATTAAGTGGTGCCTGGCGGCGAGCAGGCGCTCTTTGTAAAACTCCGGCAGGCTTGAAGCTTTAATATCAAAGCGCAGATGGATTGCCGTCGACGCTTTGTTCACATGCTGGCCCCCGGCCCCCTGGGCACGAATACCTTCCAGCGTGACCTCGTTATCGGCAAGGGTCACGCTGCGGCTAATGGTAATCATGCCGGTGCATGCCAGGACGTCAAATGAATTTCCAGATTATTCCGAGCATCGGATAACCAGATACTACCGTCCTGCAGAGTGGCCTGCAGTGTCATGGTACGGTCGGCAAAGGCGCTAAGCTGCGCCAGTTGCGCGTCATCAAGATACCAGATGGTTAACTTCGGGTACGCCGCAAGCTTGTTCTGATTCTGCTGCCACCAGATTTCAGCGGCCCGGCTATTATAGGCAAACAGCGCCACCGCCTGCGCCCGTGAGCAGGCTTTCTTAATCCGCCGCTCATCCGGCAGACCCAGTTCGATCCACAGATCGACCCCGAGATGATCGTTAAGCAGCCACAGCTCCGGCTCGTCGTCCGACGACAGGCCGCGGGTAAACTGCAGCCGTTCATCGGCATATTTGATCCACGCCAGCAGGCGCAGCATCATGCGCTCCTGGGTTTCCGAGGGGTGCTGCGCCAGCGTCAGGTTAGCATCCAGAAACTGGTTGCGATCCAGATCGGCTACATTTACCGCAGCTTTATATATTGTCGCTTTCAGCGCCATGAATAAACTCCTGAAAAGAATGGCGGACATTGTAGCGAAACTGGCGGCAAAAGGCTGTCGTCAATCGCAGCAACCTGTTTCATCCTGCTGAAATTGCTTAAATGACTATGATATAGTTCCCTTGCTAAACAGAGTTTATCTTCGTAGGCTTAAACTTGCATCCCACGGTTGAGTCAGAACGCTGACAGGAGGGCATGTGGACCACTATTGTGAGTTAATACGCAAGCGGTATGCGGAAATAGCCAGCGGAGACTTAGGGTATATCCCGGATGCGCTGGGTTGCGTGTTGAAAGTATTGAATGAGATTGCGGCGGATGAGGCCCTTTCGGAGTCAGTCAGGGAAAAGGCCGCTTATGCGGCAGCAAACTTACTGGTGAGCGATTATGTCAATGAATGATACTTATCAACCCATTAACTGCGATGATTACGACAACCTGGAACTGGCTTGCCAGCATCACCTGGTGCTGACGCTGGCGCTGAAGGATGGCGAACAGCTGCAGGCCAAGGCCAGCGATCTAATCTCGCGTAAAAATATCGAGTATCTGGTGGTCGAACTCGCCGGCAACGTCCGCGAGCTGCGCCTGGATAAAATCGCCAGCTTCAGTCACCCGGAAATCGGCACCGTGGTGGTGAGCGAATCCTGAATCAAAACGGGCTTAACCGCCCGTTTTCCTCCATGACAGCCTGACCCCTTCCCCGTCCTTCACTTCACCTTCGGTGGTCACAAACAGATCGTCCGCTGCAGCGATCGGCGTTTCGCCGTAAAACAGCAGCGGCGTAGTGTCTCGTCGCCAGGGAGGAACGCCCAGCTCCTGCCAGATCTTCTTCAGCTTACGTCCGCCGTGGCGTCCGACGATATGCAGGTGGCCGCTGGCGCGAAAGCGGACAGTGACCGGCTCATCCGCAGACGGCGGGCGCAGCCTGCCGCCGGGCTGCAGCATCAGCTCGCCGAGACCGTCTGCCAGCCGCAGCGGCTGGCGCCAGTCGGGCCAGTGCTGGACACTTTCCGTCTGGCCGGGAAGATACTTCACCCAGTACAAACGCTGTTGAAAACGGCGGACGGTAAAATCCCCGAGCCGCAGACAAGGGCTGGCATCTTCCCGCGCCAGCGCCACCTCATGCCAGAGGCGCTCTGGCACCTCCCGGGCCGGCATCGGCGCCTGATGCCCGGCGAGCCAGCGACGCAGCAGCGCCGCGCGACGGGGTGGGCTCATCGACGTCAGCGGCGTGATAGACAGCGAGCCATCTTCGGCCACCAGCGACGCCAGCTCCGCCGCCAGCATTTCGTCCAGCAGTTGTTCCTGCTCGGCGCACAGGCTGGCGCTGCGGGCAACGGCCTCGCTAAAGTGCGGCCAGCGCTCGCGCAGGACCGGGATCACCCGCAGGCGCAGAAAGTTGCGGTCATAGGTATCGTCCTGATTACTCTCATCTTCAATCCACGACAGCTGATGGGCGAGCGCCCACTGGCGTAGCGATTCGCGGGTTTCATTGAGGAGAGGACGCAGTAGTCGGCTGCCGGCAAAGGCAGAGGATGGTGCCATCGCCGACAGGCCAGTAGGACCGCTGCCGCGTTTTAACGCCAGCAGCAGCGTTTCGCACTGGTCATCCTGGTGCTGGGCGGTCACTAACACCTCGCCGGCATTGAGCGTATCCTGAAAGGCCTGATAGCGCGCCGCGCGGGCATGGGCCTCCACGCCGAGACCACCCCTGGCTAACGTCACATGATGCACCACCAGCGGCACCTGCCACTGCTGGCAAATCTGCCGACAATGCGCCACCCAGTCGTCTGCATGGGCGCTCAGGCCGTGGTGAACATGCACCGCCCGCAGCGTCAGCGAGGGATCCTGTTCCCGCAGCAGCACCAGCTGGTGCAGGAGAACCGTCGAATCCAGACCGCCGCTGAAGGCCACCAGCAGCTGGCGGTGGGGATGAAGCGTATGCGCAATATCAGCCGTCATATCCACGAACATACCGAGAAGTGATGGCCCGGCACGTTACCGGGCCAGAGTCGCGCTGGCAAGGTTTACTGCTGATATATTTCCAGCGGCAGGTCGTCTGGATCGCTAAAGAAGGTAAAGCGTTTGCCGGTAAAGGGATCGACGCGAATCGCTTCGCACTCGACGCCATGCGCCGTCAGATGCGCTACCGCGGCGTCGATATCATCCACGCTAAACGCCAGATGACGCAGCCCGCAGGCTTCGGGGCGACTGGGTCGGGCCGGGGGAAACGGGAACGAGAACAGCTCAATCACGTACTCGCCATTGAGCGCCAGATCGCCCTTCCAGGAGTCGCGCTCGGCGCGATAGAACTCACTTTGCAGCGTAAACCCCAGAATATCGCAATAGAACGCTTTACTGCGGGCGTAGTCAGTCGCAATGATGGCAATATGGTGAACCCGTTTCAAACCCAGCATGGTCAAACTCCTTCTGTTAAGCCAGCCACGTTACTCGTGCGCGCCGTTAACGCGCAAGCCTTTCGTCATTTTTTAAGACTCGTACCCGATACACGCCGTCCTCATCGCGCTTCGCCCCGTGAATATCAGTCTCAAAGCCCGGATAATGACGGCCGATGGAGCAGAGCATCAGCAGGAAATCGAGCACTGCCCGGCTCTCCTCCGTGATCATCTCTCCCGGCATCAGCAGCGGTACGCCCGGTGGATAAGGGAGGATCATGTTGGCCGAAATCCGGCCGACCAGGTTCTCCAGTTCAATGGTTTCCACCTCACCCTTAATCTGGCGCTGCCAGGCGTGATGCGGCGTCATTTTCATTTCCGGCAGGACGTCAAAGGCGCTGAGCATCAGCTGCGGTAGCTGGTGCTGACGGATCAAGCGGTGGATCCCCTGCGCCAGATCCTGGATCCGCATGTTGCGGTAGAAGTCGGGATCTTCCGCGTACAGATCCGGCAACATATTTTTCACCCGCAGATTGAGATCGTAGGCGCGTTTGAACTCGGTCAGGCCGCGCAGCAGCCCCATCGCCCGGGTTTTATCAATACCGATGCTGAACAGGAACAGCAGGTTATAGGGGCCCGTTTTTTCCACCACCACGCCCCGCTCGTCGAGGAACTTCGCCACCAGCGCCGCCGGGATCCCCTCTTCATCCATATTCCCCTGCTCGTCCATGCCCGGCGTCAGAATGGTGACCTTCACCGGATCGAGATACATATGATCCGCATCGGCATCTTTGAAACCGTGCCAGTCTTCGCCAGGCGCCACCGGCCAGCACTCGGCTTTATCCACCACTTCCGGCTGCCAGATATCAAAGAACCAGCCGTCCGACTCCTCGCGCAGTCGCTGCACCTCTTTGCGGAAATCCAGCGCCCGCTCAATGGAGCGCTGGATCAGGCGCTTACCGGAGTTACCGCGCAGCATCGCCGCCGCGGTCTCAATCGACGCGACGATGGGATAGCTCGGCGACGTCGAGGTATGCATCATAAAGGCTTCATTAAAGGTCTCTTCATCATAGTTGCCCTTAATGTGGATCAGCGAGGCCTGCGACAGCGCGGCCAGCATCTTATGCGTGGACTGCGTCTCGAAGATGACTTTTCCGGGGATCCGCTCACCGCTCATGCCGCTTTTCCCCTGATATATCGGATGGAAATGGGTATAGGGCACCCAGGCGGAATCGAAATGGATCGACGGGACGTCGAGCGTCTCCTTAAGCCAGGTGGTGTTATAGAGCAGACCATCGTAGGTGGAGTTGGTGATCACCGCATGCACGGGCCACTGCGCCCCGCCCGTGTCGCGCACTTTCTGCTGAATGCTGTCGCGGGTAAATTCGCGTCGGGGGATACCGCCGAGGATCCCCAACGCGTTGCGGGTCGGCTTCAGCCACAGGGGAACCACATCGCTCATCATCAGCAGGTGGGCCAGTGATTTGTGACAGTTACGGTCAATCAGCAGCGTGCTGCCGGCGGGCGCCGAGTACATACCAACAATTTTGTTGGACGTCGAGGTGCCATTGGTCACCATGTAGCTCTGTTCAGCGCCAAAGGCGCGGGCAATATACTCCTCCGCCTCCAGATGCGGGCCGGTATGATCCAGCAGGGAGCCCAGCTCGGTGACCGAAATCGAGACATCCGCCTTCAGCGTATTTCCGCCAAAGAAATCATAGAACAGGCAGCCCACCGGGCTTTTCTGATAGGCGCTACCGCCCATATGGCCCGGTGTACAAAAGGTATACTTCCCCTCCTGTACATAGTTAAACAGCGCGCGGGTAAACGGCGGGGTGATATTGTCCAGGTACTCGCGGGTATACTGCCCAATGCGGGTGGCGATCTCTTCGGAGAGTCCCAGCGCATATTCGAAGAACCACAGCGTCATGCGTAGATCTTGACTGCTGACGTCCATCGTGGAGTGGGCATTAATAAAGGCGTACAGGGGCAGATATTCATTGAGCTGATTGATATCGCTGCACAGATCGACGCTGTATTCATCCCAGTCGAAGATCACCCCGCAGATGCGCGGGTTGTGCTCAATAAACTGCAGCAGGTCGGCGCTGTTTTGCGGCCAGATGGTCTGGAAGCCCTGGCGCTGCAGCGCCGCTTCCAGTTCTTTGATCGGCTCGTCTTTGTGGTAGACGCCGTGAGGCCCCATGATGGCGATAATATTCACGCTTTCCTCCTGGTATTCACCTAAGTCAAGCATCATAGCAATCCCCTGGGCGCATCGCACACAAAAAAAAGGCCGGAAAATCCGGCCCTTAGTGTTTTTCGCTAGCGGAAAACTTAGGCGTAACCGTAGCTCATCAGACGCTGATAGCGGCGGTTCAGCAGCTCTTCTTCGCTGAGCAGATCGAGATCGGCCAGGTCTGCCAGCAGCTGCGCTTTCAGGCTCGCTGCCATTGCTTCCGGGTTGCGGTGCGCGCCGCCCAACGGTTCCTGAACGATAGAATCAATCAGCTTCAGCTCTTTCAGACGCGGTGCGACGATACCCATCGCTTCCGCGGCCAGCGGTGCTTTATCCGCGCTTTTCCACAGAATGGACGCGCAGCCTTCCGGCGAAATCACCGAATAGGTGCTGTACTGCAGCATATTGACCTTGTCGCCCACGCCAATCGCCAGCGCGCCGCCGGAGCCGCCTTCGCCGATCACGGTGCAGATAACCGGCACGCTCAGACGCGACATCTCACGCAGGTTGCGGGCAATCGCTTCCGACTGGCCGCGCTCTTCCGCGCCGACGCCCGGGTAGGCGCCAGGGGTGTCGATGAAGGTGATGATCGGCATTTTAAACCGCTCGGCCATTTCCATCAGGCGCAGCGCTTTGCGGTAGCCTTCCGGGGCCGGCATACCAAAGTTGCGACGGATCTTCTCTTTGGTTTCGCGACCTTTCTGGTGGCCGATGATCATCACCGGACGACCATCAAGACGCGCGATACCGCCGACAATCGCTTTATCGTCAGCGTAGGCGCGGTCACCGGCCAGTTCGTCAAATTCGTCGAACGCCAGGCGGACATAATCCAGGGTATAAGGACGGCACGGGTGGCGCGCCAGTTGCGCAACCTGCCATGCACCGAGATCGGCGAAGATTTTGCGCGTCAGCTCTACGCTTTTCTCGCGCAGACGATGCACTTCTTCGTCGATGTTAATATCCAGTTTCTCATCCTGACGGCTTACCGCAGTCAGGGAATCGATTTTCGCTTCCAGCTCTGCAATCGGCTGTTCAAAATCTAGGAAATTCAGACTCATAGTATTCCTGTATTAGTCAAACTCCAGTTCCACCTGCTCCGAGCCGATAAGGCCACGCAGATCGTTAAGTAAACGATCGCTCGGAGAGACGCGCCATGTTGCGCCGAAACGCAACCGCGCGCGTGCATCCGCCCTCTGATAGTAGAGGTGCACTGGAATGGTTCCCGAACGGTGGGGTTCCAGAGACTGACGGAGTCGGTTTAAAAGCTGGTCATCAATTTGCCTGTCCGTCAGCGAGATAGCAAGCCCGCGAGCATATTTTTCCCGGGCTTCGTCAATGTCCATGACTTCGCGGGCGGTCATTTTAAGCCCCCCGCTAAAGTCATCAAAGCTGACCTGTCCGCTGACGATAAGTATGCGGTCTTTTTCCAGCAACTGCTGATATTTATCCAGCGCGTCGGTGAACAACATCACCTCCAGACGCCCGGAACGGTCATCCAGGGTACAGATGCCGATACGATTGCCGCGCTTGGTGACCATTACCCGCGCCGCAATCACCAGCCCCGCCGCCGTGGTCACTTTACCACGATCGGTCGGATGCATGTCTTTGAGCCGCACGCCGCCGACGTAGCGCTCAATCTCTTTCAGGTACTGGTTAATCGGGTGCCCGGTCAGGTATAGCCCCAGGGTTTCCCTTTCACCATCCAGCACCACCTGCTCAGGCCATGGCTGGCAGCTGGCGTAGGACTGTTCTATTTGTTCAGGCTCTTCCGCCAGTACGCCGAACATATCGGCCTGGCCAATAGCCTCCGCTTTCGCGTGCTGGTCGGCGGCTTTCAACGCATCGCCCAGCGAGTTCATCAGCGCCGCGCGATGCGGACCGAGACGATCGAACGCCCCGGACATAATCAGTTTTTCCAGCACCCGGCGGTTGAGCTTTTTAATATCGGTCCGCGCGCAGAGGTCGAACAGCTCGCGGAAATAACCGCCATTGTTGCGCGCCTCAATGATCGCTTCGATCGGCCCTTCGCCAACGCCTTTGATGGCGCCGATGCCGTAGACAATCTCGCCGTCGTCGTTAACGTGGAAATGGTACAGGCCGGAGTTAATATCCGGGGGCAAAATTTTCAGCCCCATGCGCCAGCACTCGTCCACCAGGCCAACGACCTTCTCGGTGTTGTCCATATCGGCGGTCATTACCGCCGCCATAAACTCAGCCGGATAGTGCGCCTTAAGCCACAGCGTCTGGTAGGAGACCAGCGCGTAGGCGGCGGAGTGCGACTTGTTAAATCCGTAACCGGCGAATTTCTCCACCAGGTCGAAGATTTTCATCGCCAGTTCGCCGTCAACGCCGTTTTTCTTCGCCCCATCTTCAAAGATAGAACGCTGCTTGGCCATCTCCTCCGGTTTTTTCTTACCCATCGCACGGCGCAGCATATCCGCGCCGCCGAGGGTATAACCGGAGAGCACCTGGGCAATCTGCATGACCTGTTCCTGATACAGGATAATGCCGTAGGTCGGCTCCAGCACCGGTTTCAGGCTCTCATGCTGCCACTGCACGTCCGGGTAGGAAATCTCTTCGCGGCCGTGCTTACGGTCGATAAAGTTATCTACCATCCCCGACTGCAGCGGACCCGGGCGGAACAGGGCCACCAGCGCGATCATATCTTCGAAGCAGTCAGGCTGCAGACGCTTAATCAGATCTTTCATGCCGCGCGATTCAAGCTGGAAGACCGCGGTGGTTTCCGAGCGCTGCAGCATGTCGAAGCTTTTCTTGTCATCCAACGGGATAGCGGCGATATCCAACGGCCCTTCGCCGTTTTTCGCCCGCCGCTTGTTGATCATCTCCAGCGCCCAGTTAATGATAGTGAGCGTACGCAGACCGAGGAAGTCGAATTTTACCAGCCCGGCGTATTCCACGTCGTTTTTGTCAAACTGGGTAACCGGATGCAGCCCCTGCTCATCGCAATACAGCGGCGCAAAGTCGGTAATTTTAGTGGGAGCGATAACCACCCCACCGGCGTGTTTACCGGCGTTTCGCGTCACCCCTTCCAGCTTACGCGCCATGTCGATCAGCGCTTTAACTTCTTCGTCCGCCTCATAGATTTCCGGCAGCTGCGGTTCGGCTTCAAACGCTTTCGCCAGCGTCATACCCGGATCGGGCGGCACCAGCTTGGAGATACGGTCGACAAAGCCGTACGGGTGACCCAGCACGCGGCCCACATCGCGGATGACCGCTTTCGCCGCCATGGTACCGAAGGTGATGATCTGCGATACCGCATCGCGGCCATACATGTCCGCCACGTGCTCAATAACCTGATCGCGTTTCTCCATGCAGAAATCGACGTCGAAGTCGGGCATCGAGACACGTTCCGGGTTAAGGAAACGTTCGAACAGCAGGTCGAATTCCAGCGGATCAAGATCGGTGATCTTCAGCGCGTAGGCCACCAGCGAGCCGGCGCCGGAACCGCGGCCCGGGCCAACCGGCACGCCGTTATCCTTCGACCACTGGATAAACTCCATAACGATCAGGAAGTAGCCCGGGAACCCCATCTGGTTGATCACCTGCAGTTCAATATCCAGACGCTGGTCATACTCCGGGCGCTTTTCAGCACGGACGGCAGGATCCGGGAAGAGAAATTCCAGCCGCTCTTCCAGACCCTCTTTCGATTTCATGACCAGGAAATCTTCCGTGGTCATATCGCCGGTCGGGAACTGCGGCAGGAAATATTCGCCAAGCCGCACGGTGACGTTGCAGCGTTTGGCGATCTCGACGCTGTTCTCCAGCGCTTCCGGGATATCGGCGAACAGCTCGCACATCTCCTCCTCACTGCGCATATATTGCTGCGGCGAGTAGTTGCGCGGCCGTTTCGGGTCGTCGAGCGTAAAGCCGTCGTGGATCGCGACGCGGATTTCATGGGCGTCGAAATCGCTGGTGTCGAGGAAGCGGACATCGTTGGTCGCCACCACCGGCAGGCCGCGTGCTTCCGCCAGCGCCACGGCGGCGTGGAGATAGGCCTCTTCATCCTGACGACCGGTGCGGATCAGCTCAAGAAAATAACGGTCCGGGAAATGCTCTTCATAGAACGCGACGCACTGTTCCACTAACGGCATATTGCCGCGGATCAGGCTAACGCCGACGTCGCCTTTACGGCCGCCGGAAAGCAGAATCAGCCCTTCCTGGTGTTCTACCAGCCAGTCGCGGTCAATCCACGGCCCCAGCGCGCCGTAGCCGCGCTGATAGGCGCGGGAAATGAGCAGCGTCAGGTTCTGGTAACCGGTGTTGTTCGCCGCCAGCACGGTCAGCTCGGTAAACTCATCGCCGAGCAGGTCGCACTGCACGTGAAAATCGGCGCCGACAATCGGCTTAATACCCGCGCCGTGTCCCGTCCCGTAGAACTTCACCAGCCCGCACAGGTTGGTGAAATCGGTGATCGCCAGCGCCGGCATGCCAAGCGAGGCCGCCTTCTTGACCAGTGGCCCGGTCTTTGCCAGCCCATCGATCATGGAATAGTCGCTGTGCACCCGCAGGTGTACGAAACGTGGTTCAGCCATCTTTAGATCCCGGTGACTTAGTTGGACGCCAGGCCCAGGGCACGCTTCACCGGACCAAAACTGCGCCGGTGATGCTCTGTTGCGCCGTGTTCCTGCAGCTTCTGCAGGTGAACAGCGGTGGGATAGCCTTTATGCTGGGCAAATCCGTAGTGGGGAAATGCGAGGTCCAGCGTGGCCATTTCGGCGTCACGAGTGACTTTTGCCAGAATAGACGCTGCGCTGATTTCTGCCACCCGGCTGTCGCCTTTCACCACCGCCAGAGAGGGCATCGGCAGCGACGGACAGCGGTTGCCATCGATCAGGACAAACTCAGGAACAATGCTCAGGCCGGCGACGGCGCGCTGCATCGCCAGCATAGTGGCATGCAGAATATTCAGCTCGTCGATTTCGTGCGGCTCGGCACGCCCCAGGCTCCAGCACAGCGCTTTCTCTTTAATCTCATCGCACAGCGCCAGGCGACGCTTTTCGCTGAGTTTTTTGGAATCATTCAAACCCACAATCGGCTTCGCCGAATCGAGGATCACCGCCGCGGTCACGACCGCGCCAACCAGCGGCCCGCGGCCAACTTCATCAACGCCGGCAACCAGATGGGTATGCGGATAGACGAACTCCATCATTGTTTTGCTAACTCCAGTACGGCGTCCGCGGCCTGCTCATCGGCGTTGCAGCGGATCTGCTGATGCAGCGCGCGGAACGTCTCATGCATCTCGTGGCTGGTTTTGCCATCGGCCAGCAGCGGCTGCAGGGCGGCGGCCAGCGCCTGCGGCTCGCACTCATCCTGCAGTAGCTCTTTGACCAGCTCGCGACCGGCCAGCAGATTCGGCAAGGAGACGTAGTCGGTTTTCACCAGACGCTTTGCCAGCCAGAAGGTGAACGGCTTCATGCGGTAGCCAACCACCATCGGGCACTTCGCCAGCATGCACTCCAGCGCCGCCGTCCCGGAGGCCAGCAGCGCGGCGTCGCTGGCGATCATCGCATCGCGCGCCTGACCGTCCAGCATATGCACGATCATATCCGGCGCCGTCTCAGCTTTGATTCGCTCAAACTGCTCCAGCCGTTTGGCATTGACCAGCGGCACTACCACCTGCAAATCGGGATAAGTGACGCGTAACAACTGCGCGGTTTTCAGAAAGTCCGCGCTGAGCATTTCGACTTCCGCGCCGCGGCTGCCGGGCAGCAGCGCCAGACAGCGCACATTGTGCGGGATCCCTAACCGGTCGCGCGCAGCGCCTTTGTCAGGATCCAGCGGCATCGCATCCGCCATGGTATGGCCGATAAAGCGGCAGGGGACGTTAAATTTGTCATAAAACGCTTTTTCGAAAGGCAGAAAAGCCAGCACGAGGTCGGTCGCTCTGCCGATTTTGAAAACGCGTTTTTGTCGCCAGGCCCAGACCGACGGGCTGACGTAGTGAATCGTTTTGATGCCCTGCTTTTTCAGATTCCCTTCGAGGGTAATATTGAAGTCAGGGGCGTCGATGCCGACGAAGACATCGGGGCGCAGCTCGTCAAAGCGGCGGGTAAGATCGGCGCGAATATGCAGGAGACGGCGTAAGCGACCGAGCACCTCAACAATGCCCATCACCGCCAGCTCTTCCATTTCGTACCAGGCTTCGCACCCTTCCGCCTGCATCAGCGGCCCCGCCACGCCGACAAAGCGCGCGTCAGGGATGCGCGCTTTGAGAGCCCGGATGAGGCCTGCACCAAGAATATCGCCGGAGGTTTCTCCGGCGACCAGGGCAATCGTCAGGGGACGCGGTTCAGCCATTAACGAATCAAGCCGCGAGTGGAACGGGCAAAGAAATCAACAAACGGCTGAACTTCAGGATGCTGAGTCGCCAGTTCGGCGATTTCCGGTTTGGCTTCGTCCAGCGTTTTGCCGCTGCGGTACAGCAGTTTATACGCGTTACGAATCGCGGTAATCGCCTCACGGCTAAAGCCGCGGCGTTTCAGCCCTTCGATGTTGACGCCAAACGGCGTCGCGTGGTTACCCTGGGCAATCACGAACGGCGGAACATCCTGCGCCACGCCGGAGCATCCGCCTACCATGACGTGTGCGCCGATGATGCAGAACTGGTGTACTGCGGTCATGCCGCCGATGATGACGAAATCATCCAGAGATACGTGACCGGCCAAGGTTGCGTTATTGGCCAGAATGCAGCGATCGCCAAGCGTACAATCGTGCGCCACATGGGCGTTGATCATCAGCAGGTTATCGTTGCCCACCTTTGTTAATCCACCGCCCTGTACTGTGCCGCGATGAATGGTGACGCTTTCGCGGATGCGGTTGCGATCGCCAATTTCCACCCGGGTCGGTTCGCCAGCATATTTCAGATCCTGGTTAACTTCGCCGATGGAAGCGAACTGATAGATCTCATTGTCACGGCCGATTTTGGTATGGCCGTTAACGACGACATGAGACTTCAGTACGGTGCCTTCGCCAATTTCGACGTTAGCGCCAACAATACAAAACGGACCAATGTGAACGTTAGCACCAATGACGGCGCCTTCTTCTACAATGGCGGTAGGATGAACAAAAGCGGTTTTATCAATCACGTATCAGGCCTCCCGGCTACGCGCACACATCATCGTCGCTTCGCATACCACTTTACCGTCAACCAGCGCGACGCCTTTGAAACGGGTCAGGCCGCGGCGGGTTTTCTCGAAAGTGACTTCCATAATCATCTGATCGCCTGGTACTACCGGACGTTTGAAGCGCGCTTCGTCGATGCCTGCGAAATAATACAGCTCGCCTGGCTCCAGTTTTCCGACGCTTTTAAATGCCAGAATCCCGGTGGCCTGCGCCATCGCTTCCAGAATCAGCACGCCAGGCAAAATCGGCTTACCAGGGAAGTGCCCCTGGAAAAACGGCTCGTTTACAGAAACATTTTTTACTGCGCGCAGAAAACGACCTTCTTCAAAATCCAGCACGCGGTCTACCAGCAGGAACGGGTAACGGTGAGGCAGAAGTTCCAGAATCTCTTCAATGTGCAGAGTATGAGTGTCAGTAGTCAAAATACTCTTCCTGTCTAAATGTACTAAAAGGCAATAATAACACGGCCTGCGGCAATCTTTTAGCGAATGCAACAGGCCGGAAATGTCATGTGACCAAATGATGAATTAGTCTTGTTGATTAACCTTGCGCTCAATCGCTTTCAGGCGCTTGCTCATCTCGTCAATATTCATCACCAGCGCCGCAGTTTTACGCCACGCCTTGTTCGGCTGCAGCGGAATACCGGAGGAGTATACGCCAGGTTCAGAGATAGGACGCATCACCATCCCCATCCCCGTGACGGTGACTTTATCGCAGATTTCCATATGGCCGTTAATCACGCTGGCGCCGCCAATCATGCAGTAGCGGCCAATTTTCAGGCTGCCCGCCATGATAACGCCGCCGGCAACCGCGGTATTGTCGCCAATTACCACGTTATGCGCAATCTGACACTGATTATCAATGATAACGCCGTTACCGATAAGGGTATCGTCCAGCGCGCCGCGATCGATGGTGGTGCAGGCGCCAATCTCCACGCGATCGCCAATAATGACGCGACCCAGTTGCGGGATCTTGACCCAGTTACCGCGATCGTTAGCATAACCGAAGCCATCCGCGCCGATCACCGTGCTGGACTGGATCAGGCAATTCTCGCCGATCTCAATCTCATGGTAAATGGTCACATTGGCCCACAAACGCGAGCCGGCACCGATTTTCGTATTTTTCCCAACGAAGCAGCCTGCGCCGATCACCACGTTATCGCCCAGTACAACACCGGATTCGATAACCGCGTTAGCGCCGATCGCCACGTTGTTACCCAGCTTCGCCGACGGATCGATGACCGCGCTCGGCGCGATATCCTGTGCCGGCTGTGGCGTGGTATCAAGAATTTGAGCCATGCGCGCGTAGGTCAGGTAGGGATTACGCACTACCAGCGCGGCGCTATGGGCAAAAGGCAAATCATCCTGCGTCATGACAACGGCAGAAGCCTGACAAGCGGCCAGGTGTTCACGGTACTTAGGGTTGACCATGAAAGTGATTTGGCCCGTTTTCGCGCTCTGCATGGACGCAACGCCGGTGATGACGATATCGCCATCACCGTGTAATTCTGCATCCAACTGCTGCGCGAGATCAGCCAGTCGAATTGAAGGCATTACTTATTTAACCTGTTTCAGCACATCAGCGGTGATGTCTTTTACATCGCTGCTGTTGTATGCAACGGCATTTGCGTCAACCACCAGATCGATGCTCTGATCTTTCGCTACGCTCTGTACAGCAGTCTGGATGCGGGTAACCAGTTTGCCACGCTCTTCGTTGGAACGACGTGCGCGATCCTGTTCAAACGCCTGCGCTTTCTGGGAGAAGGTCTGGCGCTGAGCCATCACGTCTTTTTCCAGTTTGGTACGATCGGCGCCCGGCTTCATGGACTGCAGACGCTGCATTTTAGACTGCAGGTCGCCTTCCATACGCTGCAGTTCGCTAGCGCGGCCTTTGAACTCGTTTTCCAGCGTGTTGGAAACGCCAGTTTTCTGGGCAACCTGTTGGAACAGGCTGTTCATGTTCACCAGGGCAATTTTATCTGCCGCCTGAGCGGAAGTTACCATTGCCAAACCCAGACCTGCAGCTAATAACCACTTTTTCACAATAAACTCCTTACCATCCCATGAGTACCCAGGGGTACCGTTATTTGCGTGGCGAGGCGATAACCGCGTTATCGCCTACAGTCAGCGCTATACTGCACTTGCATTCCGTTGCCGCCAACAATTACCAGGTTTTACCAATGTTAAACTGGAACTGTTCGGCTTTGTCTCCATCGTACTTTTTGAACGGTTGGGCGTAGGAGAAGACCAACGGCCCCAACGGCGACATCCACTGCACGGCAATACCCGCAGACATACGGATGTTGCTCGGATCACTGTAATCCGGGTAACCGCCATAGGCGTTCGAATCCCAGTGAGTATCCCATACGGTACCCATATCCCAGAAGACGGAAGTACGGACCGAGTTCGCATATTTGTCACTAATAAACGGCGTCGGGGTAATCAGCTCTAGGCTGGCCACCGCCATCGCGTTACCGCCCACCGCATCATCGGATTTACACGGCGCGGATTCGGTGCTCTTACAGTCATTGGTATAACCGCTATCGCCATCATGACGGCTGCTCGACGGGAAGTACACCGCCTTCGGACCAATGGTGTTCGACTGGAAGCCACGCACGGTGCTGGAACCACCGGCATAGAAGTTCTCATAGAACGGCATCTCTTTGCCGCCGATACCATCGCCATAGCCAAAGCGGGTACGACCCAACACTACCCACTGGTGATCGTTGTCGATCGGCACATAGGTGGCGGTATCCAGCGTCGCTTTGTAGTATTCGTTGTCTGAGCCCGGAATGGTCACCTTACCGTTCAGGTTGACGCGCGAACCTTCCGTTGGGAAGAAGCCGCGGTCAAGCTTGTTATAGGTCCAACCGTAGTTGAAGGTGAAGTCATTCGCACTGAACGAGTTCCGGTCGTTGGTGTTGTCCGGATACTGGCCCATCGAGTTCAGGTAACGCCACATCGCCACCTGCGGCTGCATATTGGACAGGGAGTTATGAACATAACCGACCCCGGCGCGCAGCGTGTTGTATTCGTTGACCGGGAAGCCCAGCGTGACGTCTGTACCATAGCTTTTGTTGGTATAGTCAGACAGATCCGCATCGTTCGCATCGAAGTCATTATAGAAGATACGGCCGCCGAGGCTCACACCGTCAACGGTGAAGTACGGGTTGGTCACCGACAGTTCGGTATAGGTCTGGTAATCGTTTTTGGTGCCGTTGATCCCGACCGCATAACCGGTACCTAACCAGTTATCCTGCTGGACGCCCGCCTGGAAGCTGACGCCGCTTTCGGTACCGTAGCCGATACCGAAGTTGAAGCTACCGGTGTTACGCTCTTTCACCTTGTAGACAACGTCGACCTGGTCCGGGCTGCCCGGCACGCGTTGGGTATCGGTATCCACCGTTTCGAAGAAGCCTAAACGGTTGAGACGGTCTTTACCCTGATCGACGAGATCGCTCCCCAGCCATGCGCCTTCCATCTGGCGCATTTCGCGGCGCAGGACGGCATCTTTGGAGGTGTCGTTACCTTCGAAGCGAATTTTACGCACGTAATAGCGGTTACCCGCATCGACGTTGACGTGCAGTTTGACGGTCTTATCGCTGTCGTTGATTTCCGGCTGCGACTGAACGCGCGGGTAGGCGTAACCATAACGACCCAACAGTTTCTTGATGTCGTTTTCCATCTTGGTTACTTTCGCGCCGTTGTACAGTTCGCCCGGCTCGACTTTGGTCAGCGCTTCGATTTCGGCCGAATGGCCCGCGAGATCGCCCGTTACCTGCACCCCGGAAAGCTTGTACTGATCGCCTTCGGTGATGTTGACGGTAATGTAGATCCCTTTCTTGTCCGGCGTCAGGCTAACCTGAGTAGAATCGATGTTGAAACGGGCATAACCGCGATCCAGATAGTAGCTGCGCAGGGTTTCAAGGTCGCCCGCCAGCTTCTGCTTCTGGTATTTACGGTCGCCGACCACGTTCCACCACGGTACCTCATCGCGCAGCTGGAAGTGGGAGATCAGTTCATCGGTCGAAAACGCATGGTTGCCGACGATATTAATCTGCTGAATTTTTGCGGAGACGCCTTCCTGGAAGACCAGCTTCAGATCGACACGGTTACGCGGCAGCGGCGTCACAACCGCTTTGACGCTGGCGCTGTATTTACCAACGCTGTAGTAGAAATCCTCCAGCCCCTTCTCGATATCCGCGATGGTCGTGCGGTCAAGCGACTCGCCCACCCGAACACCAGAGGCCTCGAGGTTCTGCTTGAGCATGTCATCTTTCACCGACTTATTGCCGGAGAAGGTGATGCTGGCGATCGTCGGACGCTCTTTCACCTGCACCAGCAGGGTATCACCATCGCGCAGGACGCGGACGTCCTCAAAGTTGCCAGTGGCAAACAGCGCGCGAATAGTGTTACTGATATCATCGTCGGTCACCGTATCGCCAGGACGCACTGGCATACTGAGGAGGGCCGCACCAACAGCGACACGCTGCAAGCCTTCGAAATGAATGTCCTTCACCACGAACCCTTCAGCACCGTATACAGTCGCGCTGCTAAACAGCAGCGACGCTATGAGCAACTTTTTCATCGCCATCGTTATTATGCGTTCTTCCTAACAAACTCTCTTATAACCGAGAGAAATCATTGAAAAGTGCAAGCCCCATTAACAGCACCAGCAGTATTGAGCCAATGCGATAACTAAAGTCTTGAACTCGCTCGGATACCGGCCCGCCCTTCAGCTTTTCGATCGCTAAAAACAGCAGATGTCCCCCATCCAGTACGGGCAGTGGGAACAGGTTGATGATTCCGAGGTTCACGCTAATCAGCGCAAGGAACATCAGATAATAAATCAACCCAAACTCCGCTGACATTCCAGCCCCCTGAGCGATAGAGATCGGCCCACTGAGGTTGTTCAGTTTGACATCACCGGTTATCAATTTACCCAGCATCCTGACCGTCAGTGACATCAGCTGCCAGGTTTTATCCGTGGCTTCAGCGATGGCGGCAAACGGTCCGTACTGACGTACTGTCTTGTATTCCTCAGGTAGCGGGATGACCTTTGGCACCACCCCTGCGAACCCTTCTGCCTTACCTTTTACCGTTTTCGCATCCGGCGTCAGGGTTAACGGCAGCGCACTCCCCTGCCGTTCAATCTCCAGCGCCAGCGCTTTGCCCGGATTATCTCGCACCAGATTAACAAACGTCATCCACTGCGTTAACGGTTGACCATCGACTTTAACGATCCGGTCGCCCGCTTGCAAACCCGCTTTCTGAGCTGCCGAGCCCGTCTGGACCTCCGCCAGCACCGTATCAATCTGCGCGCTGCGCGGCTGGATCCCCAGCGAGGTCACGGGATCTTGCTTGTCTGGCTCAAACGCCCAGTGCCGCAGATCGACGATTTTATCCTGGCGCTGATTGGTCCCGAAAGGGGCGACGGTAAGTATTGTTTGCGGGTTGCCGATTTTGGCGACCAGCTGCATACGCACCGCATCCCAATCAGGCGTTTCGATACCATCTATCGCTTTAAGTTCCGTTCCTTTTGCAATTTGTGCTTGCGCGGCAACCGAATTGGGCGTTATTTCACCCACCACCGGTCGCACGCCAGGAACGCCGATAATAAAGACCAGCCAGTAAGCAAAGATAGCGAAAATGAAGTTAGCGATGGGGCCGGCGGCAATCACCGCCGCACGCTGGCCGACGGTTTTATTGTTGAAGGCGTAGTGGCGCATCTCCGGCGCCACCGCCTCGACGCGCTCGTCCAGCATCTTGACGTAGCCGCCCAGCGGGATCAGGGCAATCACGAACTCCGTGCCCTGCTTATCCATCCGCCGCCACAGCGCTTTGCCAAAGCCGATAGAAAAACGCTCAACCCGGATGCCGCAGCGGCGCGCCACCCAAAAATGGCCAAATTCATGCACCGTAATCAGTACGCCAAGCGCAATGATAAAAGCTGCCAGATTCCAGAGCACGCTCAGCATATAACCTTCCGTCAAATCGTCCTGAAGACCAACAGTAGCAGACAGGCGAAGACCGGTACCGCCGCCGTCAGGCTGTCGATACGATCGAGAATACCGCCGTGTCCGGGAATCAAGTGCCCGCTATCCTTAATGCCGGCCTCGCGCTTAAACATACTTTCCGTCAGGTCGCCCAGCACGGAAGCCAGGGCCGCTACCACAGAACAGACCAGCAGCACCGTCGGCGTGACGTCAAGATGTGCCCACACTCCATAAGCCCAGGAGATCACGGCCGCCGTCAGCAAACCGCCAAAAAAACCCTGCCAGGTTTTTCCCGGTGAAACCTTCGGCGCCAGCTTATGCTTGCCGAACATTTTGCCAAACATGTAGGCGCCAGAGTCGGCTCCCCAGACCAGGATCATGACGTACAGCAGCCACACCGCACCGCTGTAGTGATTATCGGTATAGTGCCAGGCGCGCAGCGCCAGCATGCCCCAGAAAAACGGAACAATGGTCAATATGCCGAAGATAAGGCGCAGCACTTTGGAATGGCGCCAGAATGCCGCCGACGCCGGGTACGATAACACCAGCAACAGCGCGACGATCCACCAGGCGAATGAGGCCCAGAGTGAACCTTCCACCATCGGTTGATGAACGTCATAATGGTATTCAGGCAGCAGAAAAAGCATGGCAGCCAGCAGAAGGCCGCACAGCACCGCCAGCCAGACCCGCTGCGACGTTGAGGTGAAACCGCTCAGTTGCCCCCACTCCCACGCGGCGAGCATGCAGACCACAAGGGTCACGATAGCAAATCCCATCGGCGGCAATAAGAACAGCGCCGCAATGACGACGGGAATTAAGACGAAAGCAGATATCAGGCGATACTTCAGCAAAAGTGACCCCCATCAGGCATGACTGCCACCCGGCTCAGTGCCGCCGAAACGACGCTCTCGATTAACAAAGGCATGGAGTGCACCTTCAAAGTCCTGTTCAGCAAAATCGGGCCAAAGAACATCCGTAAAGTAAAGTTCGGCATAGGCAATTTGCCAAATCAAAAAGTTACTTATTCGGTGCTCTCCCCCGGTCCTAATAACTAAATCAACGGGAGCCAGTTCATGCATGCAGACCTGCTGACTCAGCATTTCTTCCGTGATCTCTTCAGGCAGCAGCGTCCCGTCCTGTACTTGTTTCGCCAGCAGACGAACGCCCTGGGTAATATCCCAGCGACCGCCGTAATTTGCCGCAATGTTCAGCGTTAAGCCGGTATTGTTTGCGGTCAACGCTTCCGCTTTGCGGATGCGTTCCTGCAGGCGTGCATTGAAGCGCGTGGTGTCGCCAATGACCCGCAAACGCACATTGTGTCGGTGCAGACTTTTGACTTCGCTATCCAGCGCCCAGACGAACAGTTCCATCAGCGCGCTGACTTCCTGGGCTGGACGGTTCCAGTTTTCGCTGCTGAACGCGTATAACGTTAACGCCTCAATTCCATTATTCGCCGCGAAGGAGACCGCGCGACGCACGGATTTCGCACCGGCCTTGTGCCCGAAAGCGCGAATTTTACCTTGCCGTTTCGCCCAACGGCCGTTGCCATCCATAATAATGGCGACATGACGGCAGCCATGAGTTGGCGATATTTCGCTGACAGTTTGATTAGCAGACAACATCACGCGTTTTAAGTCCATAATAAGGATTAACTAGCCACCAAACAGAGGCCACCGGGCCGCGCTGGATACGCATTTTTATCCGATGCCGGGGCTGCAGCCAATCGCAGAGAACAACCAAAAGCTTTACGCAAAAAAGCCGTGTTTTGCCACGGCCACCGTAATCTTTAACAACAAAATGCAACGATCGGGTGGCGCAGACTATATCACCGAAGCCTTTCGCCCACAAATACCACCGCGTTACGCCTGCGCGCCCAAACGATTAAGCTGCTGGTGAGCTACCGCACGAGCGTCAGCGTCGATAACCAGAACATCATCAATGCTTTGCGGCTCCTGCAGGTTCATCTTATCCAGCACCGCCAGATTCACCGCCGCAATATCGGTAAAGCGGATATCGCCATGCAGAAACGCGGCAACCGACTCTTCATTGGCCGCATTCAGCGCCGTGGTGGCCGCCTGGCCGACGTCAAACGCGTCCATCGCCAGCTTCAGGCAGGGATAGCGGGCGTAGTCCGGCGCGGAGAAGCTCAGGTTGCTCAGCTGGCAGAAGTCCAGTGGTTTGACCCCGGAGCTCAGGCGCTGTGGCCAGCCCATGGTATGAGCAATCGGCGTGCGCATATCCGGCTCCCCAAGCTGGGCCAGCACGCTGCCGTCCTGATAGCGAACCATCGAGTGGATCACCGACTGCGGGTGGATCAGCACTTCCATCTGCTGCGCCGAAGCATTGAACAGCCAGCGGGCTTCAATATATTCCAGACCTTTGTTCATCATCGTGGCTGAATCGACGGAGATCTTACGTCCCATCGACCAGTTGGGATGGCGGCAGGCCTGATCCGGGGTCATCGCCGATAGTTCAGCCACGTCCGTCTCGCGGAAAGGCCCCCCGGAACCGGTTAACAGAATGGACGAGACGCCATTCCGGGTGAGGTCAGCGTATCCCAGATGCTGTTGAATTGTCTCCGGCATACTCTGAAAAATCGCGTTATGTTCGCTATCGACCGGCAGCAATCGCGCCCCCGACCGCTGAACGGCCTCCATGAACAAGCGACCGCAGGTCACCAGCGATTCTTTATTCGCCAACAACACGGTTTTCCCGGCGCGGATCGCCGCAAGCGTCGGTACCAGCCCCGCCGCGCCGACGATTGCCGCCATCACCTGATCGACCTCATCCAGCGCCGCGACCTCAGCCGCCGCCTGCTGGCCGCTCAGCACCTCGGTACGGCAGCCATGCTCATGCAGACGGATGCGCAACCGCTCAGCGCTTTGCGCATCATCCATCACGGCGTAACGCGGAGTAAATTCCAGGCATTGTTCAACCATGCGGTCAACGTTTTTCCCCGCGACCAGCGCGGCGACGGAAAAGCAACCAGGGTTATGGCGTACCACGTCCAGCGTGCTACAGCCAATGGAGCCGGTCGAACCGAGAACGGTTAATTGCTTCATGAGACGTCCAGAAGAAAGGAAACAGAATAAAAAGCAAAACGCCGCCAGCAAGCCCCTACGCAACAACTATCGGGGGTAAGGCGGCGGCATCAGGCCTTCAACTTAGCGCTAAAGGCTACAAGGCCAGCCGGCTCAACGCAATCCCGAGAATTGAGCGTACAGTCTTCTGTACGGCGTTTCAGATTTTACTCAGGCCAGGAAGTATCGGCCCGAGCAACAGCAGAGCATCAGAACTGCATCAGTTCCGCTTCTTTATCTGCCAGCGCCGCGTCAACTTTCTTGATGGCGGCGTCAGTCATTTTCTGCACGTCGTCCTGAGAACGGCGATCGTCATCTTCGCTGATCTCTTTCTCTTTCAGCAGCGCTTTAACTTTGTCGTTCGCGTCACGGCGAACGTTACGCACGGCGACACGCGCCTGCTCAGCTTCGCCACGGACGATCTTGGTCAGATCTTTACGACGCTCTTCGGTCAGCGGCGGCAGCGGAACACGAATATCGCTGCCGGCGGAGCTTGGGTTCAGACCGAGGTCAGACGCCATGATCGCTTTTTCAACGGCCGCAGACATAGAACGGTCAAAGACGTTGATTTTCAGAGTACGGGAGTCTTCGACGGTGACGCTGGCCAGCTGGCGCAGCGGAGTCGGCGTACCGTAGTATTCAACAACAATCCCGTCCAGCAGGCTCGGAGAAGCACGACCCGTGCGAATTTTGCTGATTTGGTTTTTGAATGCTTCGACGCATTTTTCCATGCGGATTTCAGCATCTTTTCTGATATCGCTAATCACGTTACGAATCCTTGAAAGCTTGTCTCAGTCAGACCAGACGGGATACCCGTCGGAAAATGAGCTAAGTATAGTCAGATTTAATGAAAATCACCGGGCAATATCCCCGCGAAAGTAAAGCGGAATATTACCCGGATTTGGCGCTGACGGGAATTATTCCGTGATCAATGTGCCTTCTTTTTCGCCCATGACCACGCGACGCAGGGCGCCGGGTTTGTTCATGTTGAAGACGCGAATCGGCAATTTGTGGTCACGCGCCAGGGTGAAGGCCGCCAGATCCATGACTTTCAGCTCTTTATCCAGCACTTCGCTGTAGGTCAGCTGATCGTACATGGTGGCAGAAGGATCTTTTGCCGGATCCGCGGTAAACACACCGTCAACCTTGGTCGCTTTCAGCACCACGTCGGCTTCAATTTCAATACCACGCAGGCAGGCTGCGGAATCGGTGGTAAAGAACGGGTTGCCGGTGCCTGCGGAGAGGATCACCACGCGGTTGTTGCGCAGCAGGCTGATCGCCTCTGCCCAGCTGTAGTTGTCGCACACGCCGTTCAGCGGGATGGCGGACATCAGACGAGCGTTCACATAGGCGCGGTGGAGCGCATCACGCATTGCCAGGCCGTTCATGACCGTTGCCAGCATGCCCATGTGGTCGCCCACAACGCGGTTCATACCCGCTTTCGCCAGACCAGCACCACGGAACAGGTTACCACCACCAATTACTACGCCAACCTGAATACCCAGCTCGACCAGCTCTTTGATCTCCTGAGCCATGCGGTCAAGTATGCTTGCATCAATACCGAAGCCTTCTGAGCCCTGCAGCGCTTCGCCACTTAATTTCAGCAGAATACGTTTGTAGACGGGTTTTGCATTGGTAGCCATGTTTCTTTCCTGAGACTGTCAACGAATGAGATATGAGAATTCTGGCGACATTGTATGTCGCATTTCAGCGCGGTCACTATACGCAGTTGGCTGAATTTACAAAATGGGCGCAAAAAGAAGCCGCCCTCAGGCGGCTCCTTGTAAAAATTAAGACTGCTTGGACATCGCAGCAACTTCTGCTGCAAAGTCAGTCTCAACTTTCTCGATGCCTTCGCCCACTTCAAAGCGGATGAAGCCAGTCACGTCAGCGTTGTGCTCTTTCAGCAGCTGACCAACAGATTTGCTCGGCTCCATAACGAAAGGCTGACCCGTCAGAGAAACTTCGCCGGTGAATTTCTTCATGCGGCCTTCAACCATTTTCTCTGCGATTTCTTTCGGCTTACCGGACTGCATCGCGATGTCCAGCTGAACCTGGTACTCTTTCTCTACCACTTCAGCAGACACGTCTTCCGGCTTAACGAATTCCGGCTTGCTTGCAGCAACGTGCATTGCCAGCTGCTTAACCAGCTCTTCGTCAGCGCCTTTAGCGGCAACCAGAACACCGATGCGCGCACCGTGCTGGTAGCTACCCAGAACGTCGCCTTCCAGAACAGCGATACGACGGATGTTGATGTTCTCACCGATTTTAGCAACCAGCGCAACGCGTTCTTCTTCGAACTGCGCTTTCAGAACTTCAACGTCGGAGATTTTACCCGCAACAGCAGCGTCCAGTACTTTGTCAGCAAATGCCTGGAAACCACCATCTTTAGCAACGAAGTCAGTCTGGCAGTTAACTTCCAGAATGTAACCGTAGTTGCCTTCGATTTTGGTTTTGATCACGCCGTCAGCAGCCACGTTGCCTGCTTTCTTCGCCGCTTTGATCGCGCCGGATTTACGCATGTTTTCGATTGCCAGCTCGATGTCGCCATTCGCTTCAGTCAGCGCTTTTTTGCAATCCATCATGCCTGCGCCAGTACGTTCGCGCAGTTCTTTTACCAGGGAAGCGGTAATTTCAGCCATTCTAAAATCCTCGGGAGATGTGGATACTGCCCGGCCAACGGCCAAACAGCGTAAATTGAAAAAAGGGGCCTGTAATGGGCCCCTATTCATACACGGTACTAATAAGGGCTTAAACCTTATTATTCAGCTTCTACGAAGCTTTCTTCCGCCTGAGAAGCCAGGTCCTGAGAGCGACCTTCACGAACGGTAGCAGCAACAGCGCCCAGGTACAGGCTTACTGCGCGGATTGCATCGTCGTTACCCGGGATAACGAAGTCTACGCCGTCCGGATCAGAGTTGGTATCAACGATAGCAAATACCGGGATACCCAGGTTGTTTGCTTCTTTGATAGCGATGTGCTCGTGGTCAGCGTCGATAACGAACAGTGCGTCCGGCAGGCCGCCCATGTCTTTGATACCGCCCAGGCTGTTTTCCAGCTTGTCCAGCTCACGAGTGCGCATCAGCGCTTCTTTCTTGGTCAGCTTGTCGAAAGTACCGTCCTGGGACTGAGTTTCCAGGTCTTTCAGACGTTTGATGGACTGACGAACGGTTTTCCAGTTAGTCAGCATACCGCCCAGCCAGCGATGGTTCACGAAGAACTGGTCGCAGCTGTTAGCAGCTTCTTTTACCGCTTCGCTTGCAGCGCGCTTAGTACCCACGAACAGGATCTTGCCTTTACGGGCAGAGATTTTGTTCAGCTCAGCCAGAGCTTCGTTGAACATCGGTACCGTTTTCTCAAGGTTGATGATGTGAACTTTGTTACGCGCGCCGAAGATGAAAGGCTTCATTTTCGGGTTCCAGTAACGGGTCTGGTGACCAAAGTGAACACCAGCCTTGAGCATGTCGCGCATGGAAACAGTTGCCATGTTTAAAACCTCTATAGATTAAATTGGGGTTATGCCTCCACGTATCCCATATTACCGACCCCAAAGGGCACCCCGGAATATGTGCCGATACGTGTGTGTTATTTACACAATATGAGTATGTCGCTTACGTCCATCCTTGTGTATCTGAGATGGAACGGAAGTCCGGCGCGCTTTATACCACAAAATCCGCCCAGACACCAACTCTTGTTGACGTCACGTGCTGTTAATGATTCTCAATTTGGCACCAGCCTGCCCGGACTGTTACCATTGGCAGGACTTACTCTATTATTGTCGAAAATATCGACACTGCTGGACATACTCCATGGCTATCTCTATCAAGACATCTGAAGACATTGAAAAAATGCGCGTTGCCGGCCGCCTGGCCGCTGAAGTGCTGGAAATGATCGAACCCTGGGTTAAACCGGGCGTCAGCACCGGCGAACTGGACCGCATCTGTAACGACTATATCGTTAACGAGCAGAAGGCCATTTCCGCCTGCCTCGGCTATCACGGCTATCCGAAGTCCGTCTGCATTTCGGTCAACGAAGTGGTTTGCCACGGTATCCCTGACGACGGCAAACTGCTGAAAGATGGCGATATCGTTAACATCGACGTGACGGTCATTAAAGATGATTTCCATGGCGATACCTCCAAAATGTTTATCGTCGGTAAACCGACGATTCTCGGCGAGCGCCTGTGCCGCATCACTCAGGAAAGCCTGTATCTGGCGCTGAAAATGGTGAAGCCGGGGATCAACCTGCGCACCATCGGCGCGGCGATCCAGAAATACGTTGAAGCCGAAGGTTTTTCCGTGGTGCGCGAATACTGTGGTCACGGTATCGGCCGCGGCTTCCATGAAGAGCCGCAGGTGCTGCACTACGACTCACCGGAAACCAACGTTGTGCTCAAACCCGGCATGACCTTCACCATCGAGCCGATGGTCAACGCAGGTAAAAAAGAGATCCGCAGCATGAAAGACGGCTGGACGGTGAAAACTAAAGACCGGAGCTTGTCTGCGCAGTACGAGCATACTATTGTGGTGACAGACAACGGCTGCGAAATTCTGACGCTACGCAAGGATGACACCATCCCGGCGATAATCTCGCACGATGAATGATGAAAAGCCGGCGCCCGCCGGCTTTTTTATTAGATAGTTTTTTCTTATGGTGACGCGATGAGCAACTCATTACCTGACACAGCCTCCCCTCTTCTGCCCGTCCCGCCGGAACATCCGGTGAGCTGGCCGCAGGGCGATCTGAACTGTGCTGCAATTAAGGCGCACATCGATACCTTCCAGCACTGGCTGGGCGAGGCGTTTGACTCCGGCATCGCCGCGGAGCAGCTCATTGCGGCGCGCACCGAATTTATCGACCAGCTGCTGCAGCGGTTGTGGATCGCCTACGGTTTTGAATCCGTCTGCGATCTGGCGCTGGTGGCCGTCGGCGGCTATGGCCGCGGCGAGCTGCACCCGCTCTCTGACGTCGACCTGCTGATCCTCAGCCGCAAAAAGCTGCCGGACGACCAGGCGCAAAAGGTCGGCGAACTGCTGACGCTGCTGTGGGACGTCAAGCTGGAGGTGGGCCACAGCGTGCGCACCCTCGAAGAGTGCCTGCTCGAAGGACTCTCGGATCTCACCGTCGCCACTAACTTGATTGAATCGCGCCTGCTGATCGGCGACGTCGCGCTGTTCCTTGAACTTCAAAAACATATTTTTAGCGACGGCTTCTGGCCATCGGAAAAGTTCTTCGCCGCCAAGGTGGAAGAGCAGAACGTCCGTCATCAACGCTATCACGGCACCAGCTATAACCTGGAGCCGGACGTGAAAAGCAGCCCCGGCGGCCTGCGGGATATCCATACGCTACAGTGGGTGGCTCGCCGTCATTTTGGCGCCACCTCGATGGATGAGATGGTCGGCTTCGGCTTTCTGACCGAAGCCGAGCGCAATGAGCTCAACGAGTGTCTGCATCAGCTGTGGCGCATCCGTTTCGCGCTGCATCTCGAGCTCACTCGCTATGACAACCGTCTGCTTTTCGACCGCCAGCTCAGCGTCGCCCGCCGGCTTGGCTATGAAGGCGACGGCAACCAGCCGATTGAGCATATGATGAAGGACTTCTTCCGCGTCACCCGCCGGGTGAGCGAGCTGAACCAGATGCTGCTTCAGCTGTTTGAAGAGGCTATTCTCGCCCTGACCGAGGATGAAAAACCGCGCCCGATAGACGATGACTTCCAGCTGCGCGGCACCCTTATCGATCTGCGTGACGACACGCTGTTTATTCGCGAACCGCAGGCCATTCTGCGCATGTTTTATATGATGGTACGCAACAGCACCATCACCGGCATCTACTCCACGACGTTGCGCCATCTGCGCCATGCCCGGCGCCATCTGACCCAGCCGCTGTGCTATATCCCGGAGGCGCGCACGCTCTTTCTCAGCATGCTGCGCCATCAGGGGGCGGTCAGCCGCGGACTGCTGCCGATGCATCGCCATAGCGTGCTGTGGGCCTATATGCCGCAGTGGTCACATATCGTCGGCCAGATGCAGTTCGATCTGTTTCACGCCTACACCGTCGATGAACACACCATCCGCGTGATGCTGAAGCTGGAGAGCTTTGCCAAAGAAGAAACCCGCAGCCGCCACCCGCTGTGCGTGGAGCTATGGCCGCGCTTAACGCACCCGGAGCTGATTTTAATCGCCGCCCTGTTCCACGACATTGCGAAAGGGCGTGGCGGCGACCACTCGATCCTCGGCGCGCAGGATGTGCTGAAGTTTGCCGAGCTGCACGGACTGAACTCTCGCGAAACGCAGCTGGTCGCCTGGCTGGTGCGTCACCATCTGCTGATGTCGGTCACCGCCCAGCGGCGCGACATTCAGGATCCGGAGGTGATTAAGCAGTTCGCCGAGGAAGTGCAAACGGAAAATCGCCTGCGCTATCTGGTGTGCCTGACCGTCGCCGACATCTGCGCCACCAACGAAACGCTGTGGAACAGCTGGAAGCAGAGCCTGCTGCGCGAACTCTATTTCGCCACCGAGAAACAGCTGCGTCGGGGCATGCAAAGCACCCCGGATATGCGCGAACGGGTGCGTCATCATCAGCTGCAGGCGCTGGCCCTGCTGCGGATGGACAATATTAATGAAGAGGCGCTGCATCAGATCTGGAACCGCTGCCGCGCCAACTATTTCGTGCGGCATACGCCGACGCAGCTCGCCTGGCACGCCCGCAACCTGCTGCGTCACGATCTGAATAAGCCGATGATTCTGCTGAGTTCGCAGGCCACCCGCGGCGGTACGGAGATTTTTATCTGGAGCCCGGATCGCCCTTATCTGTTTGCCGCGGTGTGCGGCGAACTGGACCGCCGCAACCTCAGCGTCCACGACGCGCAGATCTTCACCACCCGCGACGGCATGGCGATGGATACCTTTATTGTCCTCGAACCCGACGGCAGCCCGCTTTCAGCTGACCGCCACGACGCGATTCGCCACGGTCTTGAACAGACGATAACTCAGCGCAGCTGGGAACCCCCGGCCCCGCGTCGTCAGGCGGCAAAACTGCGTCACTTCTCTGTGCCGACAGAGGTGAATTTCCTGCCGACCCATACCGATCGAAAATCGTTTCTCGAGCTGATTGCGCTCGATCAGCCAGGGCTGCTCGCCCGCGTCGGCCAGGTGTTCGCCGACCTCGGTATTTCGCTTCACGGGGCGCGAATTACGACAATTGGTGAGCGAGTAGAAGATTTATTTATAATCGCCACCGCCGACCGGCGTGGCCTTAATAATGAGCTACAACAAGAAGTGCAACAACGGTTGACAGAGGCCCTCAATCCAAACGATAAAGGGTGACGTATTTTTTTTAGTGAATGGAAAGAAACAATGCAGCAGTTACAGAACGTTATTGAGTCCGCCTTCGAGCGTCGCGCCGACATCACGCCGGCCAATGTGGATACCGTGACCCGCGAAGCGGTAAACCAGGTTATCGCCCTTCTGGATTCCGGCGCGCTGCGCGTCGCTGAGAAGATCGATGGTCAGTGGGTGACGCATCAATGGCTGAAGAAAGCGGTACTGCTCTCTTTCCGTATTAACGATAACCAGGTTATCGATGGTGCGGAAAGCCGCTACTTCGATAAAGTACCGATGAAATTCGCTGACTATGACGAAGCGCGTTTCCAGAAAGAAGGTTTCCGCGTGGTGCCGCCGGCAGCGGTACGTCAGGGCGCATTCATCGCCCGCAACACCGTGCTGATGCCGTCCTACGTTAACATCGGCGCCTACGTTGACGAAGGCACCATGGTTGATACCTGGGCTACCGTCGGCTCCTGCGCGCAGATCGGTAAAAACGTTCACCTGTCCGGCGGCGTCGGCATCGGTGGCGTACTGGAGCCGCTGCAGGCGAACCCGACCATCATCGAAGACAACTGCTTCATCGGCGCGCGCTCTGAAGTGGTTGAAGGGGTGATTGTCGAAGAAGGCTCCGTCATCTCCATGGGCGTTTACCTGGGTCAGAGCACCAAAATCTACGATCGCGAAACCGGTGAAGTCTTCTACGGCCGCGTACCGGCTGGCTCGGTAGTCGTGTCAGGCAACCTGCCGTCGAAGGATGGTAAATACAGTCTGTACTGCGCGGTGATCGTTAAGAAAGTCGATGCCAAAACCCGCGGCAAAGTCGGCATTAACGAACTGCTGCGCACCATCGACTAAAGCAAATAAAAAGCGGGAGATATCCCGCTTTTTTTATGTTTGATGCTGGCGAAAATGGATTTTTTCGTTAATTATTCAATGGTTATGATGCTATCAAAGGTACCGTTATGTACGATAATCTGAAAAGTCTTGGCATTACCAACCCTGATGAGATCGATCGCTATAGCCTGCGGCAGGAAGCTAACAACGACATCCTGAAAATCTATTTTCAGAAAGACAAAGGCGAATTCTTCGCCAAGAGCGTGAAGTTTAAATACCCGCGTCAGCGCAAAACCGTTGTCGCCGACGGCGTCGGCCAGGGCTACAAAGAAGTCCAGGAGATCAGCCCCAATCTGCGCTACGTCATCGACGAACTGGATCAGATCTGCCAGCGCGATCGCACTGAAATCGATCTCAAGCGTAAAATCCTCGACGATTTACGCCATCTGGAAAGCGTGGTCACCAATAAGATCAGCGAAATCGAAGCCGATCTGGAAAAACTTACCCGTAAGTGACAGCGTTCCCGGCGGCGCACCGCCTGACCGGGCAACCAATATAATCTGCCGCTTACGCCATGCATCCTCCAGGCCGGGTAAGGCGAACCGCCTCCCGGCATTTTTATCTCGACTCCCTATCGTTGCTCATCCAGCTGCAGGGCTATATAGAGCAGCAGCCGATCGTCAAAGCTGCCGAGATCCAGACCGGTCAGCTCCGAGATACGGTTCAACCGATACTCCAGGGTATTGCGATGAATAAACAGCGCCTTTGATGTCGCCAGCGGCTGCACGTTATGGCGAAACCACGCCTGCAGCGTACGCCGCAGCAAACCGTTGTTATCCATAGCCTTCAGACGCGCCAGCGGACGGGCCAGTTCATTGGCCTGCCAGCCGCCGCGCAGGCTGTCTAGCAGCACCGGCAGCATCAGATCCTGATAGAAATAGCTGCGGCTCTCCGGCATTCGTTGCTTACCCACCATCATGGTCGTCCGTGCGGTACGGTAAGAGCGGGCGATACTCCCGGGACCGGTGAAGAAGTTGCCCAGCGCCACGCGAAAGCGGAGCTGACCATTCTCTTTCATCCTGGCGATAAGCTGCTCGACGCGGCGGACGTGATCGTCGGCGTCCCAGCGGCCAAAGCTGTTCAGCGCCGGTTTCAGCACCACCATTTCCGTGAGTGACACAATGGCCACCAGATTATTGCGATCGGGGGTGGTCAGCGCGTTCTGCAACTGCTGCAGTTCCGCCATCGCGCTGTCCACGCCGAGCTGGCCGCTGTCCACCTCAATCATCGCCACCACCCGCGGCTGATTGAGATCGATACCTAACCGCTGAGCCCATTCGTTCAGCGCCGGGGTATGCTCTTCCGCCTGAATCAGGTTCATCACCAGCTCTTCGCGCAGGCGGCTGTCCTGCGCAAGGAGATGCATCAGCCGCGACTGCTCCAGCATCATCTCTGCCGTCATGCACACCAGCTCGCCATATTTCCGCAGCGCCTCCGGCTCACCGGTCAGGCCGATCACCCCGACGATTTCACCTTCGAGGCGTAGCGGCAGGTTGATCCCCTGACGCACGCCGTGCAGATGGCGAGCGACCGCATCGTCGATATCCACCACCCGCCCCTGAGAAAGCACCAGCAGCGCGCCTTCGTGCAATTCACCAATTCTTTCCCGATCGCCGCTGCCGATAATCCGCCCGCGGGCATCCATCACGTTGATGTTGGTATCGATGATGCGCATCGTGCGCGCCACAATATCCTGCGCCATTTTGGTATCAAGATGCCAGCCAGCCATGTAATCCTCCCCTATGCAGGGCACCAGCATAAAAGAGTCTCCGTCCTGCTGCATTGTGCATATGCCCGAAGGCGGGGCGAGATATGTGGAGTTGTGGAAGTGGTCACAGAACGAAAAAAAAGCCCCTGCCCTCGGCGAGGGAAGGGGCTGTGGCGCTTGCGCTGACGATTACTGCAACAGCAGGTAGATAGAGGCGTCGCCGCGCTGAATGTTCAGCGCCAGCACGGACGGTTTGGCGTCGAAGATTTTCCGCAGATCGGCGATGTTTTTCACCGGCTGCTGATTCGCCCCGACAATGATGTCGCCTTTCTTGAGGCCAATCTGCGCCGCCGGGGTGCCGGCTTTCACATTATTGACCACCACGCCCTTATCCTGACCCTTGTTACTCATTTCCGCACCTTCAATCCCGTTGAAGATGGTGCTGGAATCCACCTGGGTCTGGTTGCTCTGCTGCAGTTCGACGGTAACGGTGACCGGTTTGCCGTCGCGGAGCAGGCCAAGCTCAACTTTGCTGCCGATAGGCATAGTGCCGACCTGAGCACGCAGCGCGGCGAAGCTGCTGATCGCCTTGCCGTTGAGGGTAGTGATCACGTCGCCGGCTTTAATGCCCGCTTTGGCGGCTGCCGAACCTGGCATCACCTGGCTGACAAAGGCGCCGCGCTGGGCGTCGACTTTCATCGCTTTCGCCAGTTCAGAGTTCAGTTCGGTGCCCATGATGCCCAGCTCACCGCGTTTCACCTGGCCATATTTCACCATCTGCTCGGTCAGGTTTTTCACCATGTTGCTCGGGATAGCAAAACCGATACCGATGTTGCCGCCGTCCGGCGCCAGGATGGCGGTGTTAATGCCGATCAGCTCGCCGTTGAGGTTCACCAGCGCGCCGCCGGAGTTCCCGCGGTTAATCGCCGCATCGGTCTGGATAAAGTTTTCGTAGTTTTCCACGTTCAGGCCGCTACGGCCCAGCGCGGAGACAATCCCGGAGGTCACGGTTTCGCCCAGACCAAACGGGTTACCGATAGCCACGGTGTAGTCGCCGACGCGCAGCGCATCAGAATCAGCCAGCTTAATCGCCGTCAGGTTTTTCGGATCCTGAATCTGAATCAGCGCGATATCGGAGCGCGGATCTTTGCCCACGACTTTGGCATCAAACTTACGGCCATCGCTCAGTTGAACCTTAATCGTGGTGGCGTTGTCCACAACGTGGTTGTTGGTCACCACATACCCTTTGGCCGCATCAATGATGACGCCGGAGCCCAGCGCCATGAATTTCTGCTGCTGGCCGCCGTCAGGCTGACCGCCCTGTCCACCGCCCTGGCAAAACGGTGAACTCTGGAAAGGAGAACCATCCTGGCAGAACGGCGAATTATCGCCAAAGAACTGCTGGAAGTTACGCGGCATCCGTGGGGTATTAACAGTGGTGCTACCTTCAACGTTAATGCTCACCACCGATGGCATCACCTTCTCCAGCATCGGGGCCAGGCTTGGCATCTGCTGTGCATTAGTGGCCGAAGATGCCGTTTCTGCCGCGCTCGCAGAGAGCGGGGACAACGCCAGACCTAAACTCAGAGCCAGTGCACTCATTGCTAACGTGGTTTTTTTCATCAGTTTCAATCTCAATATCAGATAACGAAAGTTGCTGTGTACGTGACTATCAGAGTCATTTTATAGCGCTAAGTTCCGGAATTAAGTTTCTGGAAAAAGTAAAAATTTATTGTCCATCTTTACAAAACTCCAGCCTATTCCACCGCCATCAGTCGCCGATATTCATCCCACGCATACAAATCCGTCATTCCGCTGATATAATCCTGGATCAGACGGCAGCGATAATAGTATTCCATCAGCGCAAATTCAGGCGCCGTGCGCACCAGCTTATTTACTGCTTCAACATAGGCCAGCCGATGACGGGTTGAAAGTTTCTGATACAGCCGGGAGGCAATGGGTAACCGCCGTACCCGCTCCTGCGCCACTAATTCGCTGAAATCCTCCAGCGATAATTTCAGCAGCGGCTGATAGATATCCAGCAGGCCGCTAATCACCCGGTAGCCCTGCAATTCCAGCTGCTCGACATCCGGATGGCTAAAGACCTGTTTCATCGCTACATTTTTATAGAGTTCCAGCAGCTGGCTGCAATCGCTATCGTCCTCAAGCAGCGCATGATTAAAGTCGCCAGTGAAGATGGCCGGCAGGTTATCAATAAATCGGCGCGCCGCGTAGGGCACCAGCTTATTCAGCGTGTTTACCCGCAAATACATAAAAAACTGATCTTCCGCGCTCTGTCGCAGGTAATTAGCTCGCGATTTTTCCCAGGCATTTTCCACTACCTGAGAGAATAACGATCCTTTTTCATGGTTGCCCCAGGCGTCGTAAAGATGCTGATAAAGCTGCTCGGCGCTGAAAATACGTTTTTCAACCGCGTCCTCGAGATCCGCGACGCAATATGAGATGTCATCCGCGGCCTCCATAATCCAGGTTAATGGGAATCGATTGTAAGGTGCCAGATCCAGTTCTTTACGCAGGCGCGCGACATACTCTTCTTCGGCTAAATAATAGCCAGGCTTCTTCATTAAATAACTGTGACTGGCTGGCGTCGCCTCGAACCACCACGCCGGTCGGGTATATTTCAGGATGCAGCCCACCTGCGCCCAGGTCAGATTCATCCGCATCAGCGTGTGGACCAGACGAATCCCCTGCGCGTTGCCCTCAAAGCTGCAGAGATCCTGGCGCACTTTACGCCGCAGCGCATTCAGCGCCGTTTCCCCTTCGTGCAGGCGTAACGCCTGCACCTCGCAGCGATCGTCGGTCAACGGCTGGCCGAGCGCATCGCCGGGGGCCAGGCGCTGGCGAAACCAGTCGTTAATCGCCGCCTCGCCAAAGTGGCCAAACGGCGGGTTGCCAATGTCGTGCATCAGGCAGGCCATTTCAACCACGCTCTCGAATGGCCCGGTCAGCTCTTCCAGGCCATACTCTTCCAGTAGCTTCTGCTCTTTCAGCCTGCTAAGCACTTCTTTGGCGATATAGCGCCCCACCTGCTGCACCTCCAGCGAGTGGGTCAGGCGAGTACGGACCGCCGCGTTGCGCTCCAGCGGGAAGACCTGGGTTTTTTGCTGTAGGCGGCGGATGGCCGGCGAGTTGACGATCCGCCCCCGATCGCTTTCGAAGATCCGCAGGATGTCGCGCTCCGTCTCCACCCGCGGCGGCGAACGGAAGCGTCGACGCCAGTTTATCTTGTTGCGAAAATCAATCTTTGCCATAGCCTCTCCCGCGCGAGCAATACGCTTCCCCTTAAGCGCATGATAGACTATGCAACTAAACCTGACACATCGCGAGTAAATCTATGAAAATTGGCATTATTGGCGCTATGGAAGAGGAAGTTACCCTCCTGCGCGACAAAATCGAAAACCGCCAGACTATCACTATTGGCGGGAGCGAAATCTATACCGGCCGACTTCACGGCGTTGACGTCGCTCTGCTGAAGTCTGGTATCGGGAAAGTGGCGGCGGCGACGGGCGCGACCCTGCTGCTGGAGCGCTGCCAGCCTGACGTGATCATTAATACCGGTTCTGCCGGCGGCCTCGCGCCGACGCTGAAGGTCGGCGATATCGTCGTCTCCGATGAAGCGCGCTACCACGATGCCGACGTCACCGCCTTCGGTTATGAGTATGGCCAGTTGCCTGGCTGCCCGGCGGGCTTTAAAGCGGACGATAAGCTGGTGGCCGCCGCCGAAGACTGCATTAAAGCGTTAGATCTCAATGCCGTTCGCGGCCTGATCGTCAGCGGCGATGCCTTCATTAACGGCTCCGTCGCGCTGGCGAAGATCCGCCATAATTTCCCGCAGGCAATCGCCGTGGAAATGGAAGCGACCGCCATCGCTCACGTCTGCCATAACTTCAAGGTTCCCTTCGTGGTGGTTCGCGCCATCTCCGACGTGGCCGATCAGCAGTCCCACCTCAGTTTTGAGGAGTTCCTTGCGGTCGCCGCCAGACAGTCCACCCTGATGGTGGAGAATCTGGTACAGAACCTGGCACGTGGCTAAGTCGCTATCCTTCGCGCTTGCCGCGCTGCTGTTACTCGCCCCGGCGTGGCTACTGGCCGCGCCGCGGGTGGTCACCCTCTCCCCCGCCAATACCGAACTGGCCTTTGCCGCCGGGATCACGCCGGTCGGCGTCAGCAGCTATTCCGATTATCCGCCGCAGGCCAAAACCATAGAACAGGTTGCCAGCTGGCAGGGGATGAACCTGGAGCGCATCGTGGCGCTAAAGCCAGACGTGGTGCTGGCCTGGCGCGGGGGCAATGCCGAACGCCAGGTTAACCAGCTGCAGTCGCTGGGTATTCATGTCCTCTGGGTGCAGACCTCGACGATAGAAGAGATCATCGCCACCCTGCGTCAGCTGGCGCAGTGGAGCCCGCAGCCGGAAAAAGCGCAGCAGGCGGCGCAGGCGATGCAGCAGGAATACGATACGCTGAAAGCGCGCTATGCCAATGCGCCGAAGAAACGCGTCTTCCTGCAGTTCGGATCCGCGCCGCTATTCACCAGTGGTCCCGGTTCGATTCAGGATCAGGTGCTGGGGCTGTGCGGCGGCGAGAATATCTTTGCCACCAGCCGTGTTCCCTGGCCGCAGGTGAGCCGCGAACAGGTGCTGGCCCGCCAGCCGCAGGCGATCGTGGTGACCGGCGACGCCAGCCGCATTGCCGAAGCGCAGCGCTTTTGGCAACATCAGCTCACCATTTCGTTGATTGCGTTACACAGCGACTGGTTTGAACGCGCAAGCCCACGTATTATCCTCGCCGCCAAACAACTTTGTGCGGCGCTTGACCAGGTAAAATAATCATCCGGCACACCGGATGTTCAGTGGGAATCAACGATGCTTGTCTATTGGCTGGATATTATTGGCACGGCTGTCTTCGCGATCTCCGGCGTTCTGCTGGCGGGAAAATTACGCATGGACCCATTCGGCGTGCTGGTGTTAGGCGTGGTGACGGCGGTGGGCGGCGGAACCATCCGCGACATGGCGCTGGCGAATGGCCCGGTATTCTGGGTCAAAGATCCCACCGATCTGGTGGTGGCGATGGTCACCAGCATGCTGACCATCCTGCTGGTCCGCCAGCCGCGTCGGCTGCCGAAATGGATACTGCCCGTTCTTGATGCCGTCGGTCTGGCGGTGTTTGTCGGCATCGGCGTCAATAAAGCCTTCCTCGCCGGCAGTGGTCCGCTGGTGGCGGTCTGCATGGGGGTGGTCACCGGCGTCGGCGGCGGGATTATCCGTGACGTGCTGGCGCGCGAAATTCCCATGATTCTGCGCACCGAGATCTACGCCACCGCCTGTATTGTCGGCGGCATTGTCCACGCTACAGCACACGACACCTTTCATCTCCCGCTGGAGAATTCGGCGATGATGGGCATGGTGGTGACACTGGTGATCCGTCTGGCGGCGATCCGCTGGCACCTGAAGCTGCCGACGTTTGCCCTGGACGATAACGGGCGGTAGTAAAAGCAAAACGGTAACCTTAAGGTTACCGTTTTTCGCGTTGGCTCCCTCTCGCTGGAGGAGAAGGCGCCCGGTCGCACTCGCTTTAAACGCTGAATGAGGAACCGCAGCCGCAGGTGCTTTTCGCGTTCGGGTTGGTCACGATGAAACGCGAACCTTCCAGACCCTCGGTATAGTCGACGGCGCCGCCGACCAGATACTGCAGGCTCATTGGGTCAACCACCAGGCCGACGCCCTGTTTCTCGATGGTCATATCGCCTTCGTTCACCTGATCGTCAAAGGTGAAGCCATACTGGAAACCGCTGCAACCGCCGCCGGTGATATACACGCGCAGTTTCAGGTTCGGATTATCTTCATCCGCAATCAGGTGTTTTACTTTGTTGGCTGCGGCTTCGGTAAACTCCAGCGGCAACGCTACGTCATCACTCATTTTTTGCTCCCATTGATACTTCCGGCCGGTTAAAGAATAACCGGACCTTTTGAGCCATTATCTAATACCCTGGTAAATCGTTCAAGTATTCTCCCGCGGTGCCTGCTGCGCTTTTGCCGCCTGCTCGGCCTCCTGCTTCGCCAGAGTACGTTGCAGAATGGTCGAATACAAAGGCTTACCGCCGAGGAATTGCGCCAGTAGTGTTGCGCCAAGGCAGGTAATAATCATTGGCAAAATGAGCTGATAGTTATCCGTCATCTCCAGCACCAGCACAATCCCGGTGAGCGGCGCGCGCACCGAGGCGGCCAGCAGCGCCCCCATCCCGGCGATGGCGAAGGTGCCGGCATCGAGATGGTAGGCCGGAAACAGCGGAATAGCCGCCATGCCGAACGCCGTGCCCAGCAAGGTGCCCAGCGCCAGCATCGGCGCGAAGATCCCCCCCGGCGCGCCGGAAGAGAAGCAGATCAGCGTGGTCACCACGCGGGCAATAAAGATAAACAGCAGCAAACCGACGGAGAAATTACCGGCGGCGGCGATGGGGATCAGGTTAAAGCCACCGCCCACCGCGGAGGGCTGCATCAGCCCCAGCAGGCCGCAGATCCCGCCGATGACCCCGCCCATCAATACCCATTTTTTGATATTGCCACCGTGGATGCGCTGGAAGATATCCTGGGTGCGCAGCACCAGGAAGTTAAACAGCGGACCAAAGCAACCAAAGAGCATGCCCAGCACCAGATACAGCCACAGGGTATTCACCGGGGCGTTGCTCAGCTTGCCTACCTCAATGATCGCCGCTTCGCCATTGAAAATACGAAACACAATGCTCGACATGATCACGCCGGTAAATACCGCTTTAATGGAGATCAGGTTGTAGCGAAACTGCGGGCGCATCTCTTCGATGATAAACAGAATACCGGCCAGCGGCGCATTAAAGGCCGCCGAGAGCCCCGACGCCGCACCGGTCGCCAGCAGCGTGTGCCGCGCCTCCGGACTGCGCATGCGGAAGATATCCAGCACCATGCGTCCAATGTTGCCGCCAAGCTGCACCATCGGCCCTTCGCGTCCCAGCACCATTCCGGCGCCCAGGGTCCCCATGCCGCCGATGAATTTCACCGGCAGCACGCGCCACCAGCGCACCGGCCGCAGCTCCTCCAGCGCCCCTTCGATTTCCGGGATCCCGGAGCCGCCCGCCTCCGGCGCAAAGCGGCGCACGAGGAAATAACCGACCATTGCCAGCAGCGCCGACAAGATAAACGCCAGCGGCCAGACCAGATACCAATGATCGGCCACCTGCGCCAGCGCGCCGATCCGCTGGTTCTGCACCCAGTTCACGCTCTTTTCAAACGCCACGCCCACCAGACCGGCCAGCGTGCCAACCACCGCCGCCATCAACAGGACCGCCAGCGGCGTTTTATCGCGCTGAATCAAACGGCGCACCGCATCGCCGCGACGCACCCGCACGAACTGATGTGCTTCAAAAGAGGGAGTTTCTGCTTTCATGCCATTATCAATTATTGGTAATACAAATGAAGAGAGAGGCATTTTAGCCGCCCCGGCGCGCTGCGTCGTCAAAAAAATGCCCTTGCGGCACATTGTTTCAATTGGGCAAAACTTTCATAACCATCCTGGAATAACTTAGAATAGCCGATAAAACATTTTTCACGAACCAGGACCCTGGCCATGAGCAAATCTGAAAATCTATACCATGCTGCGCGCGAACTGATCCCCGGCGGCGTTAACTCGCCGGTGCGCGCCTTCACCGGCGTCGGCGGCACGCCGCTGTTTATCGAACGCGCGGATGGCGCCTATCTTTATGACGTGGACGGGAAGGCCTATATCGATTATGTCGGCTCCTGGGGTCCGATGGTGCTGGGCCACAACCACCCGGCTATCCGCAATGCGGTGATCGAAGCGGCGTCCCGCGGCCTGAGCTTTGGCGCGCCGACCGAAATGGAAGTGAAAATGGCGGCGCTGGTGACCGAGCTGGTCCCGACCATGGATATGGTGCGGATGGTGAACTCCGGCACCGAAGCGACCATGAGCGCCATTCGACTGGCCCGCGGCTTCACCGGCCGCGATAAGATCATTAAGTTCGAAGGCTGCTATCACGGCCATGCCGACTGTCTGCTGGTGAAAGCCGGTTCCGGCGCGCTGACCCTCGGCCAGCCAAACTCGCCGGGCGTGCCAGCCGATTTCGCTAAACATACCCTGACCTGCACCTATAACGACCTCGCCTCGGTACGCGCGGCGTTCGAGCAGTATCCGCAGGATATCGCCTGTATCATCGTCGAACCGGTGGCCGGCAACATGAACTGCATTCCGCCGCAGCCGGAGTTTCTGCCGGGCCTGCGCGCGCTGTGCGATGAGTTCGGCGCGCTGCTGATTATCGACGAAGTGATGACCGGTTTCCGCGTCGCGCTGGCGGGCGCCCAGGCTTATTACGGCGTGGAGCCGGATCTGACCTGTCTCGGGAAAATCATCGGCGGCGGGATGCCGGTGGGCGCCTTCGGCGGCCGCCGCGAAGTGATGGACGCGCTGGCGCCGACCGGCCCGGTGTACCAGGCTGGTACGCTCTCCGGTAACCCGATCGCCATGGCCGCTGGCTTCGCCTGCTTAAGTGAAGTGGCGCAGCCGGGTGTGCATGAAACCCTGACCGATCTGACCAACCAGCTGGCGGATGGCCTGCTGAACGCGGCGCGCGAAACCGGGATCCCGCTGGTGGTCAATAACGTCGGCGGCATGTTCGGCATCTTCTTTACCGATGCCGAAACCGTCACCTGCTATCAGGACGTGGTGAAGTGCGATGTCGAACGCTTCAAGCGCTTCTTCCACCTGATGCTGGAGGAAGGTGTGTACCTGGCGCCGTCGGCATTTGAAGCCGGCTTTATGTCCATCGCTCACAGCGAAGAGGACATTAACAACACCATCGACGCCGCCCGTCGGGTGTTTGCCAAACTGTAAGGTACTTGAAGGCCTGGTGGCGCAGGGATTTTCCCGGAGGCGGCGCGCTGCGCCTTGTCCGGGCTACCAAATCGCACAGCGCTGTAGCCCCGGTAAGCGCTAGCGCCACCGGGGAGTTTCCCGGAGGCGGCGCGCTGCGCCTTGTCCGGGCTACCAAATTGCACAGCGCTGTAGCCCCGGTAAGCGCTAGCGCCACCGGGGATATTGAGGCCATCCAGGATCGTTAGCGGCTCTGCTTTCTCAGCAAATAGATAAAGTACGGCGCGCCGATAAAGGTCGACAACAGCCCCGCCGGGATCTGGTAGGGGAACATCATCATTCGCCCGCACCAGTCGGCGAACACCAGCAGCATCCCGCCCGTCAGCCCGGAAATCACCATATGCGGCATCGTCCGACGAAAGCCCAGCATCCTCGCAATATGCGGCGCCATCAGGCCAACGAAACTTAACGGCCCAATGGTGAGCGTCGCCGTCGCCGTCAGGCTCGCCGCCAGCAGCAGCAACCCGATACGCGATGGCGTCAGCGCCATCCCCACCGCCCGCGCCGCCTCGCCGCCCAGCGGCAAAATGGTCAGCCAGCGGCGGCAGAGCGGCGCCAGCGCCAGCAGCGCCAGCATCACCACGCCACTACGCAGCGCCATCTCCGGCGTCGCGCTATAGGTCGAACCGGACATCCACGTCAGGATCTGCGCCATTCGCGGATCGCCGCTGGCCTGCAGCATCATCAACAGCATGGTGAAGGCGGTACTCAGCGCCATCCCCGCCAGCAGCATCCGGTGCGGCGAGAAACCGCCGCGCCCGGCGGCGATCAGAATAACCAGCAGCGTTGCCGCCGCGCCAAGGCTGCCGGCAGGCAGCAGCCAGACAAAGGCGTTGCCCGGCACGAAGAACAGCATCAATACCACACCGAACGCCGCGCCAGAGCTGATGCCCAGTACTTCCGGGCTGGCCATCGGGTTGCCGGTCAGGCGTTGAATGATGCAGCCCGCGACCGCCAGCATCACCCCGGCGAACAGCGCCGAGAGCACACGTGGCCAGCGCCAGGGCATCAGTTGCGCCAGCAGATCGCCGCTGGCCCACTGCCAGCCATGGGCATCGCGACCAAAGGTCAGCGCGGCGGTTATCGCCAACAGCAGCAGCGCTAAGCCGCCCAGCGCGAACCACGGCACGTGGCGGCGCTCGATCAACGCTTTATCGCCGCCATTCATCACCGGGGCGCTGATGCTGCGCAGCCGCGGCAGCAGCCACAGCAATAAAGGCGCGCCAATCAGCGCGGTGACTGACCCGGTCGAGACTTCCCGCCAGACCCGGCTGAGCCAGAGAATAATTTGATCGGAAAGCCACAGGATCAACGCGCCAATTAGCGCCGCCAGCAGCAATCGCGGCAGCAGGCGGCGGGCGCCGAGCATTTTCGCCAGCAGCGGCGCGAACAGACCGATAAAGCCGATAATGCCGACCGCGTTAACCAGCAGCGCGCTGATGACAATCGCCAGCGTCAGCACGCCAAGCCGCGCCAGAGACAGCGCCAGCCCAAGGTTGCGCGCCACGCCATCATCGAGTCCCATCAGGGTTAACGGGCGTAGCAATAACAGCGTCAACATCGCGCCGCCGAGCAGCTGCGGCCACAGGCGTTGCACCACGCTCCAGTCGGTCTGCGTCAGGGTGCCAGTACTCCACAGGAACATGCTTTGCAGCTGATCGTGATGGAAAATCACCATCAGCTGATTGACCGCGCCGCAATAGAGACTCACTACCAGGCCGGCCAGGATCAGCGTCACCGGCGACAGACGTTTGCCCCACGAGACGCCAAACACCAGCGCCCCCACCAGACAAGCCCCAGCCAGCGCCGCAAACTGCGAGGCCAGCACGCCAGGGATGGCCCATAGCGTCGTCACCGTCATTCCCAGCTGTGCGCCGGTGGCGACGCCGAGCGTGGTTGGCTCCGCCAGCGGGTTACGCAGCACCTGCTGGAACAGCACGCCGACCAGCCCCAGCCCGGCGCCGACCAGCAGCGATATCGCCAGCCTCGGCAGCAGGCTGTAATGGAACAGCATCTGGGCGATATTATCGATATCCGGCTGCCACAGCGCCTGACGCCATTGCGCGTAAGGTAAAGCGACATTGAGGTTGACGATGCTCAGCGCGAAAGCGGCAACCAGCAGCCCGGTCAGCAGGAAAATGGCTAACGGCGAGAGACGCGCGTTCATACCGCCGCCCTCCCCTGCGCATCGGCCAGCACGCGGGCGAAATGCATCGCCGACAGCGTCGCGCCATAGAACCACACCGCCGGAACCCGCTGGAAACGCCCCGCGCGCACGAACGGCATCGCCTGCCACAGCGGGGTCGCCAACAGCTGGGCCATCTCCCGATCGTTGCCATGATCGAAACAGATCACATCGGCCTCGTTAAATGCCGCCAGCCGGTCAATACCGACGGTGACGCTGCCCCAGAATGCCGCTTCGCCGCGCCAGGCGTTTTGAATGCCAAAGCGGTCAAGCACCTCCTGGAACAGGCAGTTCTCACCAAATACCAGCACGTGGCGGGCATCGAGCAGCGAAATCATCAGCAGTGGGCGATCGCCACGCCGAGCAAATCGCGGACGCAGGTTCTCCATCAGCGCGTCGAACTCCGCCAGATGGCGCTTCGCCTGCTGTTGTTTACCCAGCAGGTCGGCCATTTCCAGTAGCGAACGCTGGGCCATCGCCAGCGGCCGTTTGCCGTCGCTAAAGGTGAAACCACGGCCAGGCGCGATACGCGCCAGCTTTTCTGGTGACGGGCCATAGCCTGCCGACCAGACGATAAACGACGGTTTCATCTGCGTCAGCAGCTCAAGATTGGGTTCGGTGCGCAGGCCGACATCGATCACCGACGCGGGCAGCGCGGGTTCGTTCACCCACAGGCGATAGTTGGGAATATCGGCCACGCCGTAGGGCGTGACGCCGAGCGCCAACAGCAGTTCGGCCGGCAGCCACTCCAGCGCGACGACGCGCTGCGGGTCAATGTTCGCCGCCTGCGCGCCGCGCATCTGCCACAGCAGCGGCGAGAGCGCCATCGCGGTCAGCAGGCGGCGTCGGGTTATCAGAGTTGGGTTCATCATCAATAGACAAAACTTACCGGCGCCGCGCCCGCCGGGTGCGGCAGGATCCCCATCGGGATGCCGTAGATTTGTTCCAGCGTGTCGCTGCGCATCAGTTCTGCTGGCGTCCCCTGGGCGATCATTTCCCCACCGCGCAGCGCGACCAGATAATCGCAGTAGCGGGCAGCCATATTGATATCATGCAGGACTGCGATCACCGTCAGGCCACGCTGCTGGCTGAGACGATGCACCAGCGCGAGCACATCGACCTGATGGGCGATATCCAGCGCCGAGGTCGGTTCATCAAGCAGCAGACAGCGGCTATCCTGCGCCACCAGCATGGCGATCCACGCCCGCTGACGCTCGCCGCCGGAGAGACTGTCCACCAGCCGCTGCGCCAAAGGCTTCAGCCCCACCAGCGCGATCGCCTCTTCCACCTTTTCGCGATCCGCCGCGCCGAAGCGCCCCAGCGCGCCGTGCCACGGGTAGCGACCTATCGCCACCAGCTCGCGAACTGTCATCCCTTCCGCCGCCGGCAGTTGCTGCGGCAGATAGGCCACTTTGCGGGCAAACGCCTTGCTACTCCAGCTCTCCAGCGGCTGGCCGTCCAGCAGCACATCGCCTGCGGAAGGCGGCTGATGGCGGCCGAGCATTTTCAGTAATGTGGATTTGCCGGAACCGTTATGGCCTATCAGGCCAGTCACTTTTCCTGCCGGGAAGGTTAACGAAAGGGGGTGAAGCAGCGTGCGACCTGGTACGCGAAAGGTCACGCCATTTAACGCAAAGGTGGTCTCAGAGTGCGGAGTCTGTTCCTGCATAGCAACAACCTGATGTTGGGCGCGGCGAACCGCGCCCGTGAGTAGTTAGAAGCGGAAGGTTGCGGTCGCGACAACCTGACGTCCCGCACCCCAGTAGCAGGCGTATTCGCTATAGCAGCTGGAGACATATTCGCGGTCAAACAGGTTGTTGACGTTGACGCCGACCGAAGAGCCCGGCAGGCCAAAGCGCGCCAGATCGTATTTCACCGTCGCATCCATCAGCGCATAACCGGCCACACTAAAGGAATCATTTTTCTTACCGGTGCTGGTGTCAGTTTTGTAGTAGCTGACCGTTGAACCGATATAGCGCGCCCCTGCCCCAATCGTCAGACCGCTGAGCGCGGTTTCGTGGAAGGTATAATCCGCCCACAGGGAGGCCATGTTACGCGGCACTTCCGCCGGACGCTTGCCGTTGAACACGGTATCGTGAGTGTATTCCGCATCGGTATAGCTGTAGGCCGCGGTGACGTTGATATTGGCGTTCACCGCCGCTTTCGCCTCCAGTTCAAGGCCGCGGGAGCGGATCTCGCCGGTCTGGATGCTGAACGCCTGGTTAGCCGGATCCGCCGTCAGGTTCTTATCTTTGGTCAGCTGATAGACCGCGGCGGTGACCACCACCGGCATGTCTTTCGGCACATATTTCACGCCAGCTTCATACTGCTTGCCACGCGACGGATCGAACGGCTGGCCGTTAAGCCCGGAACCCGATACCGGCTCGAAGGATTCGCTGTAGCTGAAGTACGGAGAGATGCCGTTATCAAACAGGTAATTGATACCGCCGCGCCAGGTGAACTGCTGGTCGTGATTCTCCGCCAGGCTGTTGCTGGAGCGAGTTAACGTTGAGGTGGTGGCGTAATCGTAACGGCCGCCCAGGGTCATGACCCACTTATCCCACTCCATCTGATCCTGCGCGTACAGACCCGTCTGCTCCATTCGGTTGAGGACCGCGTACGGGAAAGTGACCTGAATATTCGGGTTGCCGTATTGCGGGTTGCTCATGCTGATAGGATCCGCCGTCCCGTAGTCGGCATCCACATCGTTGCGCATCCGCGAGTAATCCACGCCGGTCAGCAGCGTATGGCTGACCGCGCCGGTGGCGAAAGCAGACTGCAGCTGGGTATCGACGGTAAAGGTGTTCAGGTGCTCATCAGAACGCACATAGGCGCGATTCATGTAGCCCGGGGCGACATAGCCATTCCCGTACACCGAGCGATACAAGGTATCAACCTCGGCATAGCGCAGGTTCTGCCGCACAGTAAAGGTGTCATCAAACTGATGGGAGAAGCTATAACCCACCATCTTCTGGCGGCGCGAGATCTTATTATCCGCCTCGCCTTCGTTGAAATCAGTCGGCAGCTTGTGCGCCTTCCCGTTGGCGTCGTAATACGGCACCACGGTGCCTTCGCGCGGCAGCCAGCCGTAGTAACCCGCATCCGGGTCATTCTGGAAGTTGCTCAGGAAGGTGAAGTCGGTTTTATCGTCCGGGCGCCAGCTAAAGGACGGCGCCACCGCATAGCGGGTAGACTTCGCCATCTGCTGCTGGGTATCCTGGCTGCGGCCCAGGCCGGTCAGGCGATAGGACCAGACGCCGGCATCATCAATGGCGTCGCTGAAGTCAAACCCGGTCTGCCACAGGTTGTCGGTGCCCATCTTGAACTGCACTTCTTTCAGCGGCTCAGTGGTCGGGCGTTTGCTGACCATGCTGACGATACCGCCAGGGTTGCTGTTGCCGTACAGCACCGAGGTTGGCCCGCGCATCACTTCCACGCGCTCGAGGAAATACGGGTCCATGGAGACTTCAGAGTAGTTATTTCCCTGCAGCTTCATGCCGTCCAGATACTGGTTGGTATTGACGGTCGTCGAGGTAGTGAAACCGCGGATGGTGACCACATCATAGGTGGTCGAGCTACCGCGGGTGGAGAAGACGCTCGGCGTATAGGAGAGCGCCTCTTTTACCGTGGTCGGCTGGCGCATCTCCATCTCCTGGCGCGTGACCACCGAGACAGACTGCGGCGTTTTTTCGATCGGGGTATCGGTTTTCGTCGCCGTGGCAGAGCGTTTTGCCGCGATGGTCGGCGCCGGTCCCCAGGCGCTTTCCTGGGCGGCCGGTGCCGCAACGACGGTGATAGTCTCTTCTTGTTTCGGTTGTTCCGCAGCCTGTGCATAGACAGACATGCCGCTAACCGCCGTGGCTACTACGACTGCGATTTTACGCAGCGAGTGATTTGGCTGAGCAGTTTTTGGACGCGCCATGGGTATATCTCTGATGAAAGTGAATGATAACGTAAACGATAATTATTATTATGACGGGCGATATAATAGGCGAAACGCCGAAGGCAAGGCAAGCGATATGCCAGCCTGGCGAGACCGAAGGCCGAATTAATAACCAGATAGTTATTATGGAGTTAAAGAGGCGTTAACTTTTTTACAGGTATAAAAAAACCCCTTAATACTTTCGTATTAAGGGGTCGGGTTGTGCGGCCAAAATCAGTTACTGCCGAACATATCCTTGATCCAGCCCGCGACGCCGTCGCTCTTCTCCTGCTGCTTCGGCTGTTGCTGCTGTTGCTGCTGCTGTTGCTGCTGCGGCTGCTGTTGCCCGGACTGATTAAACGGGTTGTTCGCTTCCTGCTGCTGCAACTGCTGCTGCTGCATCATCTCGCCCTGGCGGCACAGCGCATCCGGCTGCGTCGTCCAGACCGGCAGCGAACGGACGCCACCGCTGCAGACGAGGTTGCCGTTGCTGTCCACGCCCATGTCGACCACGTCTTCCGGCGCCGTCAACGCCAGCGGCGTCGGCGTCTGGTTCGCCAGATAGCGCTGGTAAATCGACATCGCGCCGCTGGCGCCGTACAGTTTGGTCGGCTGGTTGTTGTCGCGGCCCACCCAGGTGATGGTCACCTGGCTACCGTCGATGCCGGCGAACCAGGTATCGACGTTATTGTTGGTGGTCCCGGTTTTTCCCGCCAGATGCAGGCCCGGATACTTCGCGCCCAGCTGACGCCCCGTGCCGCGCTGCACCACCTGCTGCATGGTCCACAGCGTCATGTAGGCCGCCTGGGCAGGCACGGCGCGTTCCGCCTGCGGGTAGCTCTGGTAGAGCACCGTGCCATCTTCCGCAATCACTGACCGCAGGGCGGACAGCGGCGCACGGTTGCCGCCGCTGGCAATCGTCTGGAAGGCCTGCGCCACTTCAATCGGCGTCAGGTTCAGCGCACCCAGCAGCATCGCCGGCACCGCGTTGAGCTGATTCTTCGGCGCCCCCAGTTTAGTCCAGGTATCGACGACCGCCGGCAAGCCCAGCGCCATCCCGAGGTTAACCGTCGGGACGTTCATCGAGCGGGTCAAGGCATCCACCAGCATCACCTGGCCGCTGAAGCGACGATCGTCGTTCTGCGGGGACCACGTCTGGCCGTTGGACAGGCGAATGGTCACCGGCGCATCGGCGATCCAGGTGTTCAGGCGATACTGATTGGGCTGGCTCAGCGCGGTCAGATAGGTCGCCGGCTTGGCCAGAGAACCAATCGACCGGCGGGCCTGCATCGCGCGGTTGTAGCCGGCGAACTGCGGCTCCGCGCCGCCGACCATCGCCCGCACTTCACCGGTAAAGCGGTCCACCACCACCATGGCGGTTTCCAGATCTGCCAGCTTGCGCTGTTTCTTCAGTACCGGGATCCCTTCAGTAGCCGCTTTTTCCGCCGCATCCTGCGCCACCGAGTCGAAGGTGGTGAAGATCTTCACGCCGGAGAGATCTTTCACTTTATCGCCCAGCTTCGCCTGCAGCTCCTGACGAACCATCTGCATAAAGGCCGGCTGAGGTGAAATCACCCCGCCGCGCGGCTGCACGCCCAGCGGACGCGCGCTCAGCATATCGTACAGCTCCTGGTCGATAACCTGCTGCTGCTGCAGCAGACGCAGCACCAGATTGCGTCGCTCAAGGGCCAGTTTCGGGTTGCGCCACGGGTTATACACCGACGCCCCTTTCACCATCCCCACCAGCAGCGCCTGCTGATCGAGGCTCAGCTCTTCCACCGGACGGCCAAAGTAGTACAGGCTGGCCAGCGGGAAGCCGCGAATTTCATTATCGCCGCTCTGGCCGAGGTACACCTCGTTCATATACAGCTCAAGGATGCGATCCTTGCTGTAGCGGGCATCGACGATCAGCGCCATATACGCTTCGTTGGCTTTACGCCAGTAGGAGCGCTCGCTGGAGAGGAACAGGTTTTTCACCAGCTGCTGGGTCAGGGTACTCGCCCCCTGCACCGTACGACCTGCCGTCAGGTTCGCCAGCACCGCGCGGCCGATGGAATACAGGCTGATACCATCGTGCTCGTAGAAGTGGCGGTCTTCGGTCGCCAGCAGCGTATCCACCAGCAGATCCGGGAAGCCACTGCGCTTCACGAACAGGCGCTGCTCACCGTTCGGCGACTGCAGCATGGTAATAAGACGCGGATCGAGACGGAAGAAACCGAACTGGCGGTTATTATCCATATTCTCGATGGTCTCCAGATGGTCGCCATCGAAGGTCAGACGCGCGCGCACCTGCCCTTCTTTACTGTCCGGGAAATCGAACGGACGACGGATCATCTCGATGCTGTTGGCCTGCACGGTGTATTCGCCCGGGCGCGTCATCGCGCTGACCTGACGATACTGGGTGGCGTTCAGCAGACGCACCATCTCGTTTTTGCTGATCTGCATATCCGGCTCAAGATTCACCATCCGGCCATAAACCGCGGCCGGCAGCTCCCAGACTTTACCGTCAATGCGGCTGCGGATTTTCTGATCGAGGTAGACGCCATAGGCGGCAATCAGCACCGCGAAGACAATCCCCAGCTTGACCAGCAGCCACAGCCAGCGGCGCTTACGACGAGGTTTGCCACCGTTGCCTTTTCCTTTTCTCGGCACCGGTTTCTCATCCTCATAATCATCGTCATCATACTCGTCGTCGTAGTCCTCTTCCCGGACCCGGCGACGGGTAACTTTTTGTTTTGTCGGACGTGAGGGTCTCCCCTTACGTCCGATAGGCTCGCGGTCATCTCCCGCCATGCTTTTTCTCCGCAACGTTCAGGCGCAAGGGCCTGATTCTCAATACTTCCCCTGCACAGAGGAAGAAGAAATCTCTCAAATTAACGTCCAGGCTGCTTATCCTTCGGACGACAACCTGCTGGCAGGCAGGACATGCCGCCAGCCTTTCATGAGGTTGGTTTGCTTCGTTTTACATGATATTAACAATAAAAATTCACCATAAAATCATTATGTTAAACGCATCATCAGCAGAAATGGTCAGAACATAGCACGTAATGTTCAGGGCATACAGGATAGCACTAAAATGCGACATTCTTAACCAGCATTTTACCGCCTGCGCACGTAACAAGATGGGAAAGAGTATGTTTTTTAATAACATAAAAAATGACGCTCGCCCTGATGCCAAATGCGGCGGCATCGCCTCACACCGAAAATATATTTCCCGAACGACAACATTTATTATTGAGAGAAGTAAAGGGAATTAATCGAGTTTCTGCCAATAAAAATGAGAGCCTGTTAACATTTATGCAGAATAATATTTTATGATGACACCAGGAAAATCTTTGTTAAACTAGCGGCCAGTGATTCATTATTTTGATTACTTTACTATGCGCATTCCGCTTATATTTTCGCTTTGCGTGGTCGCCGTGCTCTCTGGCTGCCAACAGAAACCCGCCTCAACGCTCAGCCCGGCCATCAGCAGCCAGGCGCAGCTGGAGCAGCTCTCGTCGGTAGCAGCCGGGACGCGCTATCTCAAGAATAAATGTAATCGTAGCGATCTGCCCGCCGATGAAACGATATATCGGGCAGCGGTGAATGTCGGCAAAGCGCGCGGGTGGGGATATATTGACGTGGCGACGTTAAGCCAAAATAGCGACCGGCTTTATCAACAACTTTTGCAGGACAGCACTCCGGAAGCCACACAGTGTAGTCAATTTAATCGCCAGCTCGCTCCCTTTATTGCCAGCTTGCGCAGCGACTAAACAAAATATTCTCAACGCGCATTTTATTGCGCGTAGCCCTTATTCCCCTTTCGGCTCCTCGTCAATTTTCCCGCCTGGCCAGTCATCCAGCGCCGCCAGGGTAAATGTTGTGCCGTTGAAGCTAAAGATCGTCACATCCTGCTGGATCTGCTCCACCACCAGATTGGGCAGCGGGGAATCACCCTCCGACCACGCTTTGCCGTTTAACACAATGCTGCGCTTTTCCGGTAGCGAGGCATAGACATGGGCGCTGTAGCGCAGGGGCGGCAGCGTATCGCTGTCCACTACCGGCGCCGCAGGCGCGCTGGGTTTTACCGCCGACGGCGGGTTTTTTGGCGCGGTCTCCCCGGCAGCGGTTAACGGCAAAAGCGCCGCATGAGCCACCGGCAGAGGCAGCGTTTGCGGCGGTGACGGATGGCGCCACTGCTCGCCGCCAAACCAGCCGAGCGCGATAAATAATCCGGCGTACAGCGGGATAATCCAGCCGGGGACCTGCACCATCCGGCCACGGCTCACCGGCGCGTCTGCCTGCGCGGACGGCGGCTGATGCGCCACCAGAGGCGGGATGCCTCTTTCACTATCATCACGAACAATCACAACCGTCTCCTGTTCCCTCACGGTGCAGAGAAGGCGCCCTTACGGGCGCCCCAGACTGCTGACAAAGTGCATTCTTCAGAGATTGCCCGGCGGCGCTACGCTAGTGCGGGCCGACAGATAACCGCATAACTGTTTGATATTGCAGTCTTTCGTAGGCCGGGTAAGGCGTAAGCCGCCACCCGGCAGAAAGGCGAGCACAATAACGAAACAGGTTTGTCATCAGCCAGAGGCGCCCTTACGGGCGCCCCACGTTATGTTATTTACTGCTCACCGGCAGGCCAGCGCCCTGCGATTCCCCCTGTGGCAGCTCGAGAACCGCTACCGACCAGGCCGGCAGCGTGACCGAGCCGTCAGCGGCAACTTGCACGCCGCTCGCCAGCGAACGGTCGCCTGCCGCCTGCTGGATGGCGCTCAGCTGCAGCGATGTGCCGGCGAAGTCCTGCAGCGTCCGGCTTTCCGGTGCGGCGTTGATCGCCACCACGATGCCGTCGACACGGCTGTCCAGACTGGCGCCAGCCTGCATCCCATCATCGATGGTCATCACCAGCAGACCCGTCTGCTGATCGGCGCCGGTGTTGCGGAAGTCCACGCGCTTCATCACCGTCGCGCCGTCACCGAGGGTAAACAGCGGAGACGATTTACGCAGCGCGGTCAGCTCCTGATAAAACGCGGTCATCTGCTTGAGCTCCGTTTCACCCGGAGTAGCCACCGCGTCTTTCACCCGGGCGATAATGTCATAGTTGCTGCCATCATCGCTGCTGCGCGGCATACCCACGTTGTAGTTGTTGTCCTGCAGGGAGTAATCCACGCGGTTAAACCAGTCACCGGAATCATACGAATCGCGGGTAAAAGATTTAGAGCGCAGCAGCTCTGAGCCCTGCTGGTCAAAGGCGATCCCCTGGCCGAGCATCACCGTCGCCAGCGACACCGCCTGCATCCGGACGCGGGTATCGAGATCCGCCTCCTGAGCAGCTTTATAGCTGATCATGTCCCACAGCGTTTGGTTGTCGTGTTTTGACACATAATTCACGACTTCCGTCGGGTCAGCCGCATAGCCGCCAGGCGCGCCGTTATAGTCAATCTCGCTGCCTTTCTTCACCGCGCCGTCTTTGTCGATCAGCACGAAGTCCGCGAGGTTACCGGCCATGCCCAGACGGGTCAGATCGGCGAGGTGGCGCGCCTGATCGTCGGTCATGCTGGTCAGCTCATTTGGCTGAACGCCGGCGCCGCTGCCCACCCCCTGATTCTGGCGCAATGCATCGCCGGAATCGAACGGCCCGCCACCGCGCACGGCGTCGCGCAGACGATCGGAGAACGTGCCGATCCCGGTGCCTTTCAGATTGATTTGCGAGGCAATTTCAAAGCGATCGCTCTGGTTGGAATCCCAACCTTCACCAAAGAAATAAATGTCCGGGTTCAGCGCTTTAATGCGCTCCCAGGCCGAGAGGATCTGCGCTTTCGGATGATAGCCCATCAGGTCGAAGCGGAAGCCATCGATCTTATAATCGGTGGTCCATACCGCCAGTGAATCGGCGATAAGCTTGGCGAACATCCGGTGCTCTGGCGCCGAGTCGGAGCAACAGGTGGCCGATTCCACGCTGCCGGTGGTTTCATTCAGGCGCTGATAGTACCAGGGGACGATCTTATCCAGCACCGAGGTGCGGTCGGTCGGGCCGGCGGCGTTGGTGTGGTTGTACACCACGTCCATAATGACGTTCATTCCCAGATCCTGCTTGATCGCCTGAATCATGGTGCGGAACTCTTTAATGCGCGCCGTGCCTTCCGGATCGGTGGCGTAGGATCCTTCCGGCACCGTGTAGTGGAACGGATCGTAGCCCCAGTTATAGGAGTCGGTCTGCGCCACCAGCGTATTCAACGCCTGCACCTGCGGGTTATCCTTGCTGTCGTTCTGCTTCAGCTGGGTCAGCACCTCTTCGACCGTCGAACCGCTGTCGCAATAGCCCGCGAACTCGCTGCTCTTCACCGCGCTGTTGATCTCGCACAGGCGACTGAACGGCTGCTGAATATCGGCGACTTTGTCGCTGAACTCATTGACCGTCGCCAGATCGAAGACCGGCAGCAGCTCAATATGGGTCACCCCCGAGGCCGACAGCTGTTTCAGATGCTGGACCATATTGCTCTCCTGGGCGGTGAGCGCCAGATACTTACCGCGCAGTTCGGCGGGAACGGTTTGATCCCAGGCAGAGAGATCGCGAATATGCGACTCGTGGATCGTCATTTTCGCCAGGTCGGCTTTGGTTTTCTGCGCGTGCGGCATCGTCAGCCCGTCCCAGCCTTCCGGCTTCAGCGCGCTGTCGTTGAGATCGACCACCTGGCTGTACTCCGAGTTGGTCGACAAACTATGGGCGTAGGGATCGGTCACTTCGTACTGCTCGACTTTACGCGACTGCGGGTGGTAGACGGTCATCGCGTAGCGGTAGAACGCGCCCTTCAGGTCGCTCCCGCCCTGCCAGGACCAGGCGCCGGAGGCGCTGTCGCGGGTCATCGGATGGCTGGCCACCACCTTCTTGTCGGCGCTGTAGACCACCAGCTCAACCTGCTGCGCCGTGGGCGCCCAGACGCGGAAGGTCACGCCGCTATCAGTTAGCTGGGCGCCATAGCTCAGCGCCTCGGCGGCAGCGGCATAGGTATCGTCCAGCACGCCGGCGGTCTGCACCTGGGTGGCGGAGCTCAGGATCCCGTCGCTTTCGGCGGATATCGCCACCGTCTCGCCCTGCAGCAATTCATCGACGTTGACATCATCCGGCAGCTTAAAGGCAGGATAGCTGGCGAGATGCGGGAAGCGCATGCTCACCTGCTGACTGACGGTGGTGGGGGTCAGCTTGACATATTTATCGGTAAATTCGCCGTTACTGTCGGCGGCCACCTTACTGCTGTGGCTGTAATAGAGGCGCACAATGGGTTTATTTTCGCCGCCCGGCCACAGCAGGGTGGTTTTATCGACCCAGTGCGCATCGGCCAGCGCCACGCCAAAGGCGGCGCGGAAGGCGTCGGCGCGGGAGTCATAGACCGCGCTGTTGCCAGCGATGACCGATACCGTGCGATCGGTGAAATCGCCAAAAGAGACGCGCAGGTCGCTGTCGATAAGCTTATTGGTGCCATCGCGGACGATAACGTTGATACATCCGCTCTCTTTAGTCAGCGGGATCACCCAGTAAGGGCCATATTTGTCGCTGCCGGTCGGCGTAGTGCTGACATCATTCCAGTCCGCCACCGGCGCGCTCAGCGCATCACAGGTTTCGTTATTCCATAGATAGAGGTTTTTAGTCGCATAGTCGGCCGGCGTGCTGCTGGTGATGCCGGCGATATCGACAAGGTGAATGACAGCCTGGTTGGCGGAAGCCTGCGCCGCTTCGCCAGGGACGGCAACGTCCGGTAAGCGGACGACCACATCCTGCGGGTCGGGCGTACCGGGCGTGCCTGGGTTGCCAGGATTGCCTGGTGAACCCGGTGAGCCAGAGGGTGAAGAGGAAGAGCTGTTATCACAGCCACTCAATAATACTAACGATCCAAGAAATAGGGCATGACAGGTATATCTGAGCATTCGATAGTCCCTAATATGCTTATTAAATTATAAAAGGTAAGAAAGGATGAATATCTTTACAGCGCGCTAATTAGATATTTTTGCTTTCTGGGGCGCAATCATCCCCCACAAATGAGAGGGGGGCGTAGGAAGCCGGGGGAGTAAATCAATAAAGGGAATGACGACCCGAAACCGCAAACTGATTATGATTCGCCACGCTTATCGCCACTCTCCGGCAATAAATAATTCAAAAGCCAATAATCACCTACCTGTTTCGGTAGGGTATTACGCCAACGTGCAGAAAAATAAATTAGCAAAGGAATTAAAATGCCAGTTTCTGTGATGGGGTTAACAAATATAAATAAAGGGATAATTAAATTATTACCACAAATTGTGACGCTCATCATATTAATAACCGCTATCCCCCAGCTGGCGAAATTAACCTGGCGCGTGGTATTCCCTGTGAGTCCTGAGGATATTTCCGCCCTGCCATTAACCGCTTCTCCAATGGCGGAGTCGGAATTAAAAACCGAACGGCCCGTATTTACCCTGTTTGGTCTGGCGGCAAAAAACAACCCCGCGCCAACGGATGCAACCCACCTCAATCAGGTGCCGGTTTCCAGCCTGAAACTACGCCTTACGGGTCTGCTCGCCAGCAGTAACCCGGCACGATCCATCGCCATTATAGAAAAAGGAAATCAGCAGGTTAGCCTTAGCGCCGGCGATACTATCCCGGGGTATGATGCGCGGATCGTCGCCATTCTTCCCGACCGGATCATCGTTAACTATCAGGGACGCAAAGAGGCTATTTTGTTATTTAACGATACCCGCGCGCCGTCGTCATCGCCCGCTACAGCGGCCACTCCGCCTCTTGTGAAGCAACTCCGCGAACAGCCGCAAAATATCCTCACTTATTTATCTATTTCGCCGGTGCTCAGTGGCGACAAACTGCAGGGCTATCGCCTTAATCCAGGCAAAGACGCCTCGCTATTTCGTCAGTCCGGCCTGCAGGAAAATGATTTAGCCATTGCCCTAAATGGCATTGATTTACGCGATCAGGCGCAAGCACAGCAGGCGCTGCAACACCTGAATGAACAGACCGAAATAACGCTGACCGTTGAGCGAGAAGGTCAACGACACGATATCGCTTTCGCGCTGGGGGATGAATAATTGCCAACCATAAAACGACTGCGGAAAATGCTGACTGTGCTGCTGATATTAACGCCGCTGCTATTTCGTCCGGCCATCGCAGAAGAATTTTCCGCCAGCTTTAAAGGCACCGATATCCAGGAATTTATCAATACCGTCAGCAAAAACCTGAATAAAACGGTGATTATCGATCCCAGCGTGCGCGGCACCATTACCGTACGCAGTTACGATATGCTCAATGAAGAGCAATATTATCAATTCTTCCTTAGCGTGCTGGATGTGTATGGCTTCGCCGTGATCAATATGAATAACGGCGTACTGAAGGTGGTGCGGGCTAAAGATGCGAAAACCTCGGCCGTCCCGGTCGCCAGCGAGGCAGCACCGGGCGAAGGCGATGAAGTGGTCACCCGGGTGGTGCCCCTGACCAACGTCGCCGCACGCGATCTCGCCCCGCTGCTTCGCCAGCTGAACGATAACGCCGGCGCCGGCAGCGTGGTCCATTATGAGCCCTCCAACGTATTGCTGATGACCGGCCGCGCAGCGGTCATCAAACGCCTGCTGACCATTGTCGAGCGCGTCGACAACGCCGGGGATCGCAGCGTGGTGACCGTTCCCCTCTCCTGGGCCTCCGCCGCGGAGGTGGTCAAACTGGTTACCGAGCTCAATAAAGACAGCAGTAAGTCGGCGCTGCCGGGCTCGATGGTGGCGAACGTGGTGGCCGATGAGCGCACCAACGCGGTACTGGTCAGCGGCGAGCCGAACTCGCGCCAGCGCATTATCGCCATGATCAAACAGCTCGACCGCCAGCAGGCGGTGCAGGGCAACACCAAAGTGATCTACCTGAAGTACGCCAAAGCCGCCGATCTGGTGGAGGTCCTCACCGGGATCAGCAGCTCACTGCAGAACGATAAGCAAAGCGCCAAACCGGTGGCCGCGATCGACAAAAATATCATTATCAAAGCCCACGGCCAGACCAACGCCCTGATCGTCACCGCGGCGCCGGACGTGATGAACGATCTTGAGCGAGTGATCGCCCAGCTCGATATCCGCCGCCCGCAGGTGCTGGTGGAGGCGATTATCGCCGAAGTGCAGGATGCCGACGGCCTCAACCTCGGTATCCAGTGGGCCAATAAAAATGCCGGCATGACCCAGTTCACCAACAGCGGGCTGCCGATCTCCACGGTTATCGCTGGCGCCAACCAATACAACAAAGACGGTACCGTCAGCAGCTCGCTGGCCAGCGCTCTGGGCTCGTTTAACGGTATCGCCGCCGGCTTCTATCAGGGGAACTGGGCGATGCTGCTCACCGCCCTCTCCAGCAGTACCAAGAACGATATTCTGGCCACCCCCAGCATAGTGACCCTCGACAACATGCAAGCCACCTTTAACGTCGGCCAGGAAGTTCCGGTATTAACCGGCTCGCAAACCACCTCCGGCGACAACATCTTTAATACCGTCGAGCGCAAAACCGTCGGCATTAAGCTGAAGGTGAAACCGCAGATTAACGAAGGCGATGCCGTGCTGCTGGAGATTGAGCAGGAGGTATCGAGCGTCGCCGACTCGGCCTCCAGCACCAGTAGCGATCTCGGCGCGACCTTCAATACCCGGACGGTGAATAACGCCGTGCTGGTCGGCAGCGGTGAAACGGTGGTGGTTGGCGGGCTGCTGGATAAAAGCGTCACCGATACCGCCGACAAAGTGCCGCTGCTCGGCGACATCCCGGTGATCGGCGCCCTGTTCCGCTCCGAGAGCAAGAAAGTGTCGAAACGCAACCTGATGCTGTTTATCCGTCCGACCATCATTCGCGATCGTGATGAGTACCGTCAGGCCTCTTCCGGCCAGTACACCGCATTCGACAATGCGCAAACCAAACAGCGGGGCAAAGACAGCAGCGAAGCGACACTCAGTAATGACCTGCTGCACATCTATCCAAAGCAGGAGACCCAGGCCTTCCGCCAGGTCAGCGCCGCCATTGACGCCTTTAACCTCGGAGGCCGCCCATGACGCCAGCCGCCGAACGCCGTCCGCTGCTGCCCTTTGCCTGGGCCCGCGCGCATCATCTTGTGCTGCTCAGCGACGGCGAACGCTGCGAAGCGCTGTGCCGCTCCGATACCGCCGCCCGGGCGCTGCTGGAAGCGCGTCGCCTGGCGGACGGACCGATGAGCGTCAGCCGTCTGGCGCCGGACGCGTTCGAGAAAGTTCTGGTGCTCAGCTATCAGCGCGACTCGGCGGAAGCGCACCGCATGATGGCCGATATCGGCAATGAGCTCGACCTCTATACCCTCGCCGAAGAGCTACCGGACAGCGACGATCTGCTCGACAGCGAGGACGACGCGCCGATCATCCGCCTGATCAACGCCATGCTCACCGAGGCCATCAAAGAGAAAGCCTCGGATATTCATATCGAAACCTATGAGCGCCATCTGCAGATCCGCTTTCGCGTCGACGGCGTGCTGCGCGAAATTCTGCGCCCGCAGCGGCGGCTGGCCGCGCTGTTAATTTCGCGTATCAAGGTGATGGCCAGCCTGGATATTGCTGAAAAACGGATCCCTCAGGATGGGCGGATGGCGCTGCGCATCGGCGGGCGGGCGATCGACGTGCGCGTCTCCACCCTGCCCTCCAGCCACGGCGAACGCGTCGTCCTGCGCCTGCTGGACAAAAACAGCGTCAACCTGGATCTGCTGACGCTGGGCATGCCCCCCGCTCTGCTCGATCGGGTCGACGCGCTGATCGCCCGGCCACACGGCATTATTCTGGTCACCGGGCCGACCGGGTCGGGGAAAAGCACTACCCTGTATGCCGCCCTCAGCCGCCTCGACGCCCACGAACGCAATATCATGACCATTGAAGATCCGGTGGAGTATGAGCTGGAGGGCATCGGCCAGACTCAGGTCAACGCCAAAGTCGATATGACTTTCGCCCGCGGCCTGCGCGCCATACTGCGCCAGGATCCGGATGTGGTACTGGTGGGGGAAATCCGCGATGGCGAAACCGCCCAGATCGCCGTCCAGGCCTCGCTGACCGGACACCTGGTGCTGTCGACCCTGCACACCAACAGCGCGCTGGGCGCCATTTCCCGTCTGCAGGATATGGGCGTGGAGCCTTTTTTACTCTCCACGTCGCTGCTGGCGGTGATGTCGCAGCGGCTGGTGCGCCAACTTTGCCCGCACTGCCGTCAGCCCACGCAGGCGGATGCCGACACCGCCCGGCAGATGGCGGTCCCGGTCGGCGCGCGGCTGTGGCAGCCCAAAGGCTGTCCGGAGTGTAATTTCATCGGCTATCGCGGACGCACCGGTATTCATGAACTGCTGCTGGTTGACGACCGCATCCGCGCCGCCATCCACCGCGGCGAGAATGAGATCACCCTGATCCAGCAGCTGGGGCCAGCCTGGCAAACCCTGCGCCATGCCGGACGCGACAAAGCGCTGGCGGGGATCACCAGCTGGGAAGAGGTGATGCGGGTCACCGAACAGCAAACGACGGAAAGCGTCTGAGATGGCCCTGTTTCGCTATCAGGCACTGGACCCGCAGGGCAAAACCCGCCGCGGCGTTCAGCAGGCCGACTCCGCCCGCCACGCCCGCCAGCTGCTGCGGGACAACGGCTGGCTGGCGCTGGAAGTGACCGCCGCCGACCCGGCGCGCCGGCTGTGGCGCGGCGGATCCCTCACCCGGCGCACCAGCGCCGGTGATTTAGCCCTGCTCACCCGCCAGCTGGCCACCCTGGTTGCCGCCGGGATCCCGCTGGAAAAAGCGCTCGATGCCGTCGCCCAGCAGTGCGAAAAGGCGCCGCTAAGAACGTTAATGGCCGGGGTGCGCAGCAAAGTACTCGAAGGCCATTCGCTGGCGGAGGCGATGCGCGGCTATCCCGCCTGCTTCGATGGACTGTTCTGCGCCATGGTGGCGGCTGGCGAAACCTCCGGCCATCTCGACGGCGTGCTGAACCGGCTGGCGGACTATACCGAGCAGCGCCAGCAGCTTCGCGCCCGCCTGCAGCAGGCAATGATCTATCCCATCGTGCTAACGCTGGTCGCCATCAGCGTGATCGCCATTCTGCTCTCCACTGTGGTCCCAAAAGTCGTTGAGCAGTTTGTTCATCTGAAACAGGCCCTGCCGTTCTCCACCCGGCTGCTGATGAGCCTGAGCGATATCGTGCGCAGCGCGGGGCCCTGGCTGGTGCTGCTGTCGCTACTGGCGCTGCTGACGCTGCGTTATCTGCTGCGCCAGCCCGGCCGGCGGCTCGCCTGGGACCGGATGCTGCTGCGCCTGCCGGTCATCGGCCGCGTGGCGCGCAGCGTGAACAGCGCACGCTACGCCCGCACCTTAAGCATTCTCAATGCCAGCGCGGTGCCGCTGCTGCTGTCGATGCGCATCAGCGCCGGCGTCCTCAGCAACGCCTGGGCGCGCAGCCAGCTGGCGGCGGCCAGCGAATCGGTACGCGAAGGCGTCAGTCTGCATCGGGCGCTGGAATCCACCGCCCTGTTCCCGCCGATGATGCGCTACATGATCGCCAGCGGCGAGCAGAGCGGCGAGTTGACCGCGATGCTGGAGCGCGCGGCGGAGAACCAGGACCGGGAGTTGAGCGCGCAGATCCAGATGGCCCTCAGTCTGTTTGAACCCCTGCTGGTGGTCACCATGGCCGGCATGGTGCTGTTTATCGTGCTGGCTATCCTGCAGCCGATCCTGCAACTGAACACCCTTATGAGTATGTAACTGTATTAATGGAGAAAACTATGCAACGGCAACGCGGTTTCACGTTACTGGAAATTATGGTGGTGATCGTCATTCTCGGCATTCTCGCCAGCCTGGTGGTGCCCAACCTGATGGGCAACAAGGAGAAAGCGGACCGCCAGAAAGTCGTCAGCGATCTGGTGGCGCTCGAGGGGGCGCTGGATATGTATAAACTGGACAACAGCCGCTACCCCAACACCGAGCAGGGACTGCAGGCGCTGGTGACCGCCCCGGCCGCCGAGCCGCACGCCCGCAACTACCCGGAAGGCGGCTATATCCGCCGCCTGCCGCAGGACCCGTGGGGAAATGAGTATCAGCTGTTAAGCCCGGGTCAGCATGGCGCCATCGACGTCTTCAGCGTCGGCCCGGACGGGATGCCTGACACCAATGACGACATCGGCAACTGGACCCTCGGGAAGAAATAGTGTCTCAGCGCGGTTTCACGCTCCTTGAGATGATGCTGGTCCTGCTGCTGATTGGCGTCAGCGCCAGCATGGTGCTGCTGGCGTTTCCCTCCGCCCGCACCCAGGAGGCTACGCAGATCCTGGCGCGCTTTCAGGCGCAGCTGGATTTTGTCCGCGAGCGCGGGCAGCAAACCGGTCAGCTCTTCGGGATCGTCATCCACCCTGACCGCTGGCAGTTTATGCGCCTGCAGCCTGCCGACGAAGACGCTCCGGCGGCGGCTGATGACCGCTGGGGCAACGCGCAGTGGCTGCCGCTGCAGGCCGGACGCGTCACCACGGCGGAAACCCTCCCCCGGACCAGGCTGACGCTGCGCTTTCCCGACGGCCAGGCGTGGACGCCAGGCGAGCAGCCCGACGTGCTGATCTTCCCAGGCGGCGAAGTCACACCGTTTCAGCTGCGGATTGACGCCGCGACGGGCATCACCATCGACGCCCAGGGTGACAGCCAGCCGCTGGCGGCGCGGGAGCAGCCATGAAACGCCAGGCCGGGATGACGCTTATCGAAGTGATGGTCGCGCTGGTGATTTTCGCCCTCGCCGGTCTGGCGGTGATGCAGTCCACCCTGCAGCAGACGCGCCAGCTTGGGCGTATGGAAGAGAAAATCCTCGCCAGCTGGCTGGCGGATAATCAGCTGGTGCAGCTGCGGCTGGAGAAACGCTGGCCCGCCCTCAGCTGGTCCGAAACCACCGTGGAAGCCGCCGGAACGCGCTGGTTTGTCCGCTGGCAGGGAGTGGAAACCGCGCTGCCGCAGCTGCGGGCGCTGGACGTGGAGGTCCGGCGGCAAAAAAGCGATCCCGCGCCGCTGGCGACCCTGCGCACCTGGGTGACGCCGCCATGATAACGAAAATGCGCGGTTTCACCCTGATTGAAACGTTGCTGGCGCTGGCTATCCTCGCCGTCCTTAGCGCCGCCGCCGTGATGGTGCTGCAGAACGTCATCCGCGCCGATGGCCTGACCCGCGAGAAGAGCCAGCAGATCGCCGCCCTCCAGCGCGCCTTTCGCCAGATCGCCGACGATGTCACGCACATCATTCCCCGTCGCGCCAGAAACAGCGACACGCTTTTCTTCGCCGGACGTTTCCAGTTGCAGAGCGACGACTGGGGGCTGGCCTTCAGCCGCAGCGGCTGGCCGAACCCACTGGGGATCCTCCCACGTTCGGAGATCCAGAACGTCAGCTACCGTCTGCGCCAGCAACAGCTTGAGCGACTGAGCTTCGATCAGCAGGATCCGCTGACCGGCAGCCAGCCGACGGTTCGGGTGGTATTGCGCGAGGTGACGGCGTTTCGTCTGCGCTTCTACGCCGACGGACGCTGGCAGGAGACCTGGGATCGCTCGCAGACGCTGCCGCAAGGGCTGGAGATCACCCTGACGCTGGCGAACAGCGGGGAGATAACCCGCCTGTTTTTACTCACCCCGGGAGGCAGCCAGTGAAAAATCGGCAACGCGGCATCGCGCTCCTGATGGTGCTGTTCATCCTTGCCCTGATGATGATCCTCGCCAGCGCCATGACCGAACGCACCGCGGTCATGTATCAGCATACCGCCGTGACCCTCGATAATCTGCAGGCCAGATGGTACGCCCTGGCGGCGGAAAACATGGCCGCCGCGCTCCTGCAACGCGACGCGCTGGACTCGCCCAGTCAAACGAACCTGGCGCAAACCTGGGCGCAGGAGGGGCGCCGCTTTACCCTCGACAATGGCGAAATCCGCGCCACGATCCGCGACGGGCGCGCCTGCTTTAACCTCAATGCCATCAACCACCGCGCGGATGAGACCAGCGGCGAAACGCCCTACCCGACCGACGTCTTCGTCCGGCTGTTGGCGCTGCTCGGCGAATCGCCGCTGCGCGCCAGCCAGATCGCCGCTGCCCTTGGCGACTGGACGGACAGCGACGGCCAGCCGCGGCTGAACGGAGCAGAGGATGAGGTCTATATGGCGCAAACCCCAGGCTATCTCGCCGCCAACCAGCCGATGCAGGATGTCAGCGAGCTGCGCCTGCTGGCGGGTATGGACGCCGCCCTCTATCAGCGCCTGCTCCCCTTCGTCTGCGTCCAGCCGGATGACGCGCTGCAGGTCAATGTCAACACCCTGCGGCCCTCCCAGGCCCCCCTGCTGGTGGCCCTCTTTCCCGGCGAGCTGACGCTGCAGGAGGCGCAACAACTGCTGCACAACCGCCCGCGAACCGGGTGGAGCAGCGTCGCTGCGTTTCTCGCGCAGCCGACGCTGCAGAAAACCGATACCACGCTTGCCCGCCCCTGGCTGAAGGTGCACAGCACGCGCTTTATCGCCGCCTTTACCGTGGTGACCGGCAATCTTCGCTTTCAGCTGCACAGCGTCCTGCAACAGGAGGGGCGCACGTTTACCGTCGTCCAGCGGCGATATGGACTTTCTATGGTGGTCGATGAATAAGTTTAACGCTTCTCCCCAGGCCATGCTGATCGTGCGCTTCGCCCCCGGGCTGGCGCCGCTGCACTGGCAACTCTTCGCCCCCGGCGAGCCACACCACGAGGCCAGCGGCCGGTGGCCGGCTGAGGACGCCAGCCCTTTCCCGGCGCTGGCGGCGCACTACCCCGCCTGGGTGCTGATCCCGGCCAGCGACTGCGCGTTTCACTCGCTCACCCTGCCGGCGGGCTTGCGTAAACCGCCGCTGCAGGTCGCCCCATTCCTGCTGGAAGAGCAGCTGGCCGACGATGTCGAAGCCACCCATTTTGCCTTGCTCCACCGCCAGCAGGCGCAGTGCGAGATCGTCGCCGTACAGCGGCAAAAAATGCGCGACTGGCTGGCCCGCTGCGAGTCGCTCTCCCTTCGGCCCCTGGCGTTGACGCCCGACGTGCTGGCCCTGCCCTGGCATCCGCCAGCGTGGAGCGCGGTGCAGGTGGACGAGCAGTGGCTGATCCGCCACCAGCCGTGGGGCGGCATGGCGGCGGAAAACGTCTGGCTGACGGAGCTGCTGCAGAGCGAGGCGGAAGAACCAGTCATCGACAGCTATTCACCGCCGCCCGCGGCGCCGGGCGTCTGGCGGGCGCAACCTACGCAGACATTGCTGACCCTTGCCGCACGCTATCCGGCAGCGCAGAAGCTCAGTCTGCTGCAGGGGGAGTTTGCCGTCCGTCGGCGGCGGACTGTACAGGCGACCAGGCGTTCGGCGCAATATGCCGCACTGGCTCTGGCGTTACTGGTGGGGACAAACAGCGTGCTGGACCATCTCGATCTGGTGCGTCAGGCCGAGGCGGCGCAGCAGGCCAGCCGGGCTTTCTATCACCGCTGGTTTCCGACGGAGAAAAAGGTGATTAATCCGCGACTGCAGATGCAGCAACACCTGCAAACCCTCGCCCGTCAGGCGCAGCATGCCCCCCTCGTCGATCGCCTCAGCGCGCTGCAAAACATCCTCAGCGACACGCCGGGGATCCGCCTGCGGACGCTGAGCTGGGATGCCGCGGGCAACCGTCTGCAGCTGGATATCGCCGCGGTCTCTTCCCGGGCGCTGGAGCAGTTCACCCAGCGGGCGCAGCCGCGGTTTCGCGTCCGGCCAGGCGACATGACCACGAAACCGGATGGCATTGAGGGACAACTGACGCTGGAGGAAAACAATGGCTAATCTGCTTATCTGGTGGCGGCAGCGCACGCCGTCCGAACAGCGCCTGCTGCTCGGACTCGCGGGGCTGCTGGTGGTATGCGCCCTCTGGTACGGATTGTGGCAGCCCTGGCGAGCCCGTGAGGCGCAGTGGCGACAAACCCTGATGAAAGAGCAGGCCAGCCTGCGCTGGATGACGCAGCAGAGCCCGCGCCTGCAGCAGCTCAGCCAGCAGCCCACGCCGACGGCAAAAGAGGCGCTCACCGCCCTGGTGATGCGCGAGGCGGCGAGCCACGGGCTGGCCGTCGCCCGCCTGCAGCCGCAGGGAAAACGTCTGCAGGTCACCCTCCAGCCCTGCACCTTCCAGGCGCTGATGGCGTGGCTCGACGCCCCGGCGATGCGTGGCGTCAACGCGGTCTCCCTGTCCGTGACCGGGCAGCCGTCGCGGCCCGGCTGGGTTATGGTCAACCATCTGCTGCTGGAGCGCGACGATGAAAGCTAAAGGGATCGCGGGCGGACTGCTGCTGGTCCTCTATCTGTTGTGGCTCACCGCTACCGCCCCGGCGCGCCTGCTGGTCCCGATGCTGCCGCCCGGCGTACAGGTGGGCAGCCTCAGCGGCAGCGTCTGGCGCGGCGCGGCGCAACCGGTCTACTGGCATGGCGAACGGCTTGAACGACTGGCGTGGTCGCTGACCCTGGCTGGCTGGCAGGTCTCTCTCAGCGATCCCCGCGGTGTGGAGGGTCAGGCCCGGCTGTGGGGCCTGCGCGATCTGCGCCTGCAGGAGGGGTGGCTCACCGCCCCCGCCAGCCTGCTCAGCCGCTGGCTGATGTCGACCATGCCCGTCAGCGCCGAGGGAGAGGTCACTTTCAGCCTGGCCGAAGCGCACTTCAGCGAGGGGCGCTGCCGACAAATCACCGCCGGAGGCGCGCAGTGGCGTCAGGCCCGACTGCACTCCCCGGTCGGCAGCCTGGAGCTGGCCCAGGTTAATGGCACCTTCCGCTGTACGGCGGACGGCGCCGTGGCGCTGACCCTCCGCCAGGATTCTCATCAGCTGAGCCTCAGCGGCCAGGGGACCCTGTCGCCCGATGGCCGCTATCTGTTTCGCGGTACGCTACAGCCCCGGCAGGGAATGCCGCCGCTGTTGGCGCTGCTGGTGACGCGCCCCGCCGCTAAAAACGAGCCGGGTCGCACACCGTGGCAGATTCAGGGAAAATGGTTACCCCAGGAGCAAAAATGACGACATTAACGGCATTATCGCTGCACTTTCCCCTTGTCTGGTATGGCTTCCTGCTGCTGTTCGGCCTGGCGCTGGGCAGCTTTTACAACGTGGTGATCTATCGTCTGCCGCGCATGTTGACCCAGACCGCGGACGACGAGCGGATAACCCTCAGCACCCCGGGCTCCTCCTGCCCGCAGTGCCGCCAGCCGATCGCCTGGCGGGACAATATCCCGCTGCTCAGTTTCCTCTGGCTGGGCCGTCGCGCCCGCTGCTGTCAGGCGCCCATCGCGTGGAGCTATCCGCTGACCGAGCTGGCCACCGGCCTGCTGTTTATCCTCGCCGGGGCGCTGCTCGCGCCGGGCCTGCCGCTGGCGGGCGGCCTGCTGCTGCTCTCGTTCCTGCTGATGCTGGCGCGGATTGACGCCCGGACCCAGCTGTTGCCCGACCGTCTGACGCTGCCCCTGCTGTGGGCCGGGCTGCTGTTCAATCTTAACGAGGTGTACATTGCCCTGCCGGACGCGGTCGCCGGGGCGATGGCCGGTTATCTGGCGCTGTGGTCGGTCTACTGGCTGTTCCGCCTGCTGACCGGGAAAGAGGCGCTGGGCTATGGCGATTTTAAGCTGCTGGCGGCGCTGGGCGCCTGGTGCGGCTGGCAGGTTCTGCCGCAGGTGCTGTTGCTCGCCTCGGCCTGCGGGCTGGTGTGGACCCTGCTGCAGCGCCTGTGGACCCGGCAGTCGCTGCAGCAGCCGCTGGCCTTCGGCCCCTGGCTGGCGCTGGCCGGAGGGGGCATTTTTCTCTGGCAGCAGATGGTCTAGCGGTTACTGCCCGCCTGGCCGGGCAGGATACCGCCCGGCCAGACGGCTACGAATATTTTTTGCTGCGCCGGGTCGGGGCGGTGTTGGCCGGATCGTCCGGCCAGACGTGTTTCGGGTAGCGTCCCTTCATCTCTTTTTGCACCTCGCGGTAGCTTCCCTGCCAGAAGGCGCTCAGATCGCGGGTGATCTGCAGCGGACGCTGGGCGGGCGACAGCAGCTCCAGCACCAGCGGCACCCGCCCCTCGGCGATAACCGGCGTCGTCGCCTCGCCGAACATCTCCTGCATACGTACCGCCAGCGCTGGCGGGTTCTCCGCATGGTAACGGATCGCCAGACGGCTGCCGGTCGGCACGGTATAGTGCGTCGGCAGCTCGCGATCCAGCTTCTGGCGCAGCGGCCACGGCAGCCAGTCCTGTAGCGCCTGACGCAGATCCAGTGCCTTCAGCGCCCGCAGCGAGTGAACGCCGTTCATCTGCGGCAGCAGCCATGCCTCCAGCGAGGCCAACAGCGAAGCGTCATCCACCGCGGGCCACGCCTCTTCCGGCAACCACTGCGCCGCACACTGCAGCCGCAGTCGCAGCTGCTCAGCCTCTGGCGTCCAGTTGAGCACACCGAGGCCTTTCTCACGAATACCGTTGAGCATCGCCTGATGCAGCTCCGCCTCAGAGGGCTTCGCCAGCGGCTGGGTCTTGATCACCAACTGGCCTATCACCGTCCGCCGCCAGGCTTTCAGCGTCCCCTGCGCTTCATCCCACTCCACCGTGTCGGAACGCTGCGCCAGCTCGGGACGGGCGGCGATCAGCTCGCCGATATCCACTGGCAGAGCCAACAGCATGCGGGCATCCGGCGAGGCGCTGCCCTGCAGCAGCAGCGGAGCGATCAGCCACTCATGGCGGCCCAGCGCGTCGTCGGCGTCCAACATCGCGCCCATGCCGTTCGCCAGCTGGTAGCGCCCCTCCTGACCGCGGCGGCGGGCGATGCGATCGGCGAAGGCCGACGCCAGCAACTCCGCCATTCCTTCGGCATCGGGCTGGCCGCCGCGGCGGGCCAGACGCTTCATCAGCTGCTGCGCCCGCTGCTGCCAGTTGGTCTGCTGACGGGAAAAGACGGCGCCCAAATCCACCAGCCCGCCGCGCGGAGGCTCCTCAAGGATCGCCGCCAGCCTGGCCGCCGTCGCCGCCTCGTCATCGGTCTGCGCGGCGGCCAGCATCGCCGCCAGCCGGGGCTCGTTGCCGAGGGTCGCCATTTTGCGGCCAAACGCCGACAGCCGCTCGCCGTCCAGCGCCGAGAGCGCCTCCAGCAGGCGGCGCGCGGCGGCCAGGTTCACCGCGGGCGGCTGATCCAGCCAGGCCAGCGCGGCCGGATCGTGGCAGCCCCACTGCAGCAGCTCCAGCAGTAGCGCCGACAGATCGCTGTGCAGGATCTCCGGCTCGCTCTGCGCCGCCGCCCGTTCCGCCTGTTCTTTGCCGAGCAAATGCAGGCAGATCCCCGGAGAGAGACGACCGGCGCGTCCGGCACGCTGCGTCATCGATGCCTGGCTGATGCGCTGCGTTACCAGCCGGGTCAGGCCGGTGCGCGGGTCAAAGCGGGCGACCCGCTCCTGGGCACTGTCGACCACCAGGCGGATCCCCTCGATGGTCAGACTGGTCTCGGCGATATTGGTGGCCAGCACCACTTTGCGCTTCCCGGCCGGCGCCGGGAGGATCGCTTTGCGCTGCTCGCTTAGGGGCAGCGCGCCGTACAGCGGGCAGAGGATGACATCCTCCGCCACGCGCTCCGTCAGTTGTTCCTGAACGCGCTGGATCTCACCGACGCCGGGCAGAAACAGCAGCATCGATCCCTGCTCATGTCGCAACAGCTCCGCTGCCGCCACCGCCACCGCCTCATCAAAGCGCTGGTGCGTGGGAAGCGGGTTGAAACGGCGCTCCACCGGATAAGCGCGCCCCTCCGAGACCACCACTGGCGCCTCAGGCAGCAGACGCTGCAGGCGATCGTTATCGAGGGTCGCCGACATGATCAGCAGCTTGAGATCGTCACGCAATCCCTGCTGGACGTCGAGCAGCAAGGCCAGCGCCAGATCCGCCTGCAGGCTACGCTCGTGAAACTCATCGAGGATCACCAGCCCCACACCCGCCAGCTCCGGATCGCGCTGGATCATGCGCGTCAGGATCCCCTCCGTAACCACCTCCAGGCGGGTCTGCGGCCCGACGCAGGTTTCGGCGCGCATGCGGTAACCCACGGTCTCCCCCGGCTTTTCGCCAAGCAGTTCAGCCAGCCGCTGCGCGACATTACGCGCCGCCAGGCGCCTCGGCTCCAGCAGGATAATGCGTCCCGCGATGTTGCCCTCGGCGAGGATCTGCAGCGGCAGCCAGGTCGATTTCCCGGCGCCGGTCGGCGCGTTGAGCAAAACCTGCGGCGCGTGCTGCAGGGCGGATAACAGTTCTGGGAGGACGGCGGCAACCGGCAATGAGGACACAAAAGGCTCCGGGGGTTAACATTCAGGGGCTCGCATTGTAGCATCCCCCTAATTCATTACCGAGTCTCTATCATGTCTGAGCCGAAAAGGCTGTTTTTTGCGCTTGAACTGCCGTCTGCCGTCCAGAAACAGATCGTCCAGTGGCGGGCAAGCCACTTCCCCGAGGATGCCGGCAGGCCCGTCGCGGCGGATAACCTCCATCTGACGCTGGCGTTTCTCGGCGAGGTGAGCGCGGAAAAACAGCGGGCGCTGGCCGCCCTCGCCGGCCGCCTCCGCCAGCCGGGCTTTACCCTGACGCTGGACGATGCCGGACAGTGGCTGCGCTCGCGAGTGGTCTGGCTCGGGACCCGTCAGCCGCCGCGCGGCCTGCTGCAGCTCGCCAGTATGCTGCGCGCTCAGGCGGCGCGCAGCGGCTGCTATCAGAGCCCGCAGCCGTTTCATCCGCATATTACCCTGTGGCGCGATGCCCGCCAGGCGGTGCCGATCCCGGCTCCCGGCTTTCACTGGTCGTTTCCGGTGAACGAGTTCGTGCTTTATGAGTCCAGCTTCGGCCGGGGGCGCACGCGCTACACGGCGCTGGAACGTTATCCGTTTCATAAGGAAAGTTGATGCAGTTTGATCCGCCGTTACAGCCCGCTATTTTGCTTAAACGTTACAAACGATTTCTTGCTGACGTGATTACCCCCAATGGCCGTGAGCTGACGCTTCACTGCCCCAATACCGGCGCAATGACCGGTTGCGCCGCCCCGGGCGACACCATCTGGTATTCCACTTCTGACAATGCGAAGCGCAAATATGCCCACACCTGGGAATTAACTGAAACGCAGCAGGGCGCGGTTATTTGCGTCAATACGCTGCGCGCGAATTCGCTGGCAAAAGAGGCGATTTCCGCCGGAATAATCCCTGAGCTTTCCGGCTATAACCAGCTGAAAAGCGAAGTGAAATATGGCGAAGAGAATAGCCGTATCGATATTATGTTACAGGCAGATGACCGACAAAACTGCTATATTGAAGTGAAATCGGTTACGTTGGCGGAGAAAGAATACGGTTATTTTCCCGATGCGGTGACCACGCGCGGCCAGAAGCACCTGCGGGAGCTGATGGCCGTCGCGGCAAATGGCGACCGTGCGGTGATTTTATTTGCCGTTTTGCATTCGGCAATTGACCGTTTCTCTCCCGCGCATCATATTGATGCCAGATACGCACAGCTGTTAACAGAAGCCCGCGACAAGGGGGTGGAAATTCTCGCCTGGAAGGCGGAACTTTCTACGACGAAGATGACTCTGAATAAGCCGATTGCCGTGGTGTTAAACCCCGGGAAATAAGTGGCTAAATAGTGTTCGGGTCGCAAGCGCGAATACGCTTTTCTTCACAGGGTTGTCAAGTGTAACGTTTAGATAATTGCTATCCGGAAAAGCATCTGCTATTTATAGCGGCCTGATTTTCCCCCACATGGGGATCGATAGTGCGTGTTAAGGAGAAGCAACATGCAAGAAGGGCAAAACCGTAAAACATCGTCCCTGAGTATTCTCGCCATCGCTGGGGTGGAGCCGTACCAAGAGAAGCCGGGCGAAGAGTATATGAACGAAGCCCAGCTGGCGCACTTCAAGCGTATTCTTGAAGCATGGCGTAATCAACTCAGGGATGAAGTGGATCGCACCGTAACGCACATGCAGGATGAAGCTGCCAACTTCCCGGATCCGGTAGACCGTGCCGCCCAGGAAGAAGAGTTCAGCCTGGAACTGCGTAACCGCGACCGCGAACGTAAACTGATCAAAAAGATCGAGAAAACGCTGAAAAAAGTTGAAGATGAAGACTTCGGCTACTGCGAATCCTGCGGCGTGGAGATCGGCATTCGCCGTCTGGAAGCGCGTCCGACTGCGGATCTGTGCATTGACTGCAAAACCCTGGCGGAAATTCGCGAAAAACAGATGGCGGGCTAATCCCCTGCTGCCTCACTCTCTGGCGGGAGTCTCTCCCGCCTGGTTCTGTTGTCCGTAACATGACTGACTCACGCTATATTGGGCGCTTTGCTCCCTCCCCCTCCGGTGAACTCCACTTCGGCTCTTTGATTGCCGCGCTCGGCAGCTACCTGCAAGCCCGCGCGAACCAGGGTATCTGGCGCGTTCGTATTGAAGATATCGACCCGCCGCGCGAAGTCCCCGGGGCCGCCTACACCATTCTGCGCCAGCTTGACCACTACGGTCTGCACTGGGACGGCGACGTGCTCTGGCAGTCGCAACGACATGAAGCTTACCGCGAGGCGCTGGCCTGGCTGGGTGAACAAGGGCTGAGCTATTACTGCACCTGCACCCGCGCGCGGATCCATGCCGTAGGCGGGATCTACGATGGTCACTGCCGCGACCTCGGGCTGGGGGCGGAAAACGCCGCGCTGCGCCTGCGCCAGACCCGTCCGGTGCTGCAGTTCACCGATCGCCTGCGCGGCACGCTGGTCGCCAACGAGCCGCTGGCGCGCGAGGATTTTATTATCCACCGTCGCGACGGCCTGTTTGCCTACAATCTGGCGGTGGTGGTTGATGACCACTTTCAGGGGATCACCGAGATCGTCCGCGGCGCTGACCTGATTGAGCCGACGGTCCGGCAGATTTCACTGTATCAGCATTTTGGCTGGCAGGCGCCGGACTACCTCCATCTGCCGCTGGCCCTCAATGCTGACGGGAATAAACTCTCTAAACAAAACCACGCACCGGCGCTGCCGGAAGGCGATCCGCGCCCCGAAATTGTCCGGGCGCTCCGGTTTCTTAATCAGGACATCGCCCAGGACTGGCAAGCCCTGAGCATGGACGATTTACTCAGTCAGGCCGTCGCCAACTGGCAGCCCGCAAAAATCGAGCATTCTCAAATGGCTCCCGCTGAGCTATGATTAGCCGCTATTTTTATACTGTACAGTTGATCTGAAGTCCGTCTGACACTACGAGGTGCACCATTTTTACCCGAGTCGCTAATTTTTGCCGTAAGGTGCTAAGCCGTGAGGAGCGCGAGGCAGAAGCCGCCGTCGAACCCATGCCTATGACGGTGATCCCGCGTGAGCAGCATGCTATTTCCCGCAAAGATATCAGTGAAAACGCCCTCAAGGTCATGTACCGCCTCAACAAGGCAGGCTACGAATCCTGGCTGGTCGGCGGCGGTGTCCGCGACCTGCTGCTTGGCAAAAAGCCGAAAGATTTTGACGTCACCACCAACGCCACACCGGATCAGGTGCGCAAGCTGTTCCGCAACTGCCGTCTGGTCGGGCGACGTTTCCGCCTGGCGCACGTCATGTTCGGGCCGGAAATCATTGAAGTGGCCACCTTCCGCGGCCACCACGAAGGGCACACCACCGATCGCGTGACCTCCCAGCAGGGCCAGAATGGCATGCTGCTGCGGGATAACATCTTCGGCTCGATCGAAGAGGATGCCCAGCGTCGCGACTTCACCATCAATAGCCTTTATTACAGCGTGGCTGACTTTACCGTTCGCGACTACGTCGGCGGCATGAAGGATCTGCAGGACGGCGTGATCCGCCTGATCGGCAATCCGGAAACCCGCTATCGCGAAGATCCGGTACGCATGCTGCGCGCGGTGCGCTTTGCCGCCAAGCTGGATATGCGTATCAGCCCGGAAACGGCTGAACCACTGCCGCGCCTGGCCACCCTGCTCCACGACGTGCCGCCGGCACGCCTGTTCGAAGAGGTGCTTAAGCTGCTGCAGGCCGGGTATGGCTACCAGACCTACATGCTGCTGCGCGAATACAACCTGTTCCAGCCGCTGTTCCCGACCATCACCCGCTACTTTACCGAGCGCGGCGACAGCCCGATGGAGCGGATCATCAGCCAGGTGCTGAAGAACACCGATAACCGCATTCATAACGACATGCGCGTCAATCCGGCCTTCCTCTTCGCGGTGATGTTCTGGTATCCGCTGCTGGAGACGGCGCAAAAAATCGCCCAGGAGAGCGGCCTGGCGTACTACGACGCCTTCGCTCTGGCGATGAACGATGTCCTGGACGAAGCCTGCCGTACGCTGGCGATCCCTAAACGCATCACTACCCTTATTCGTGATATCTGGCAGCTGCAGCTGCGCATGTCCCGTCGCCAGGGCAAACGCGCCTGGAAACTGATGGAGCATCCGAAATTCCGTGCCGCCTACGATCTGCTGGAGCTGCGCGCCGGGGCGGAAAACAACAGCGAACTGCAGCGTCTGACCAAATGGTGGGGCGAATTCCAGGTCGCCGCGCCGCCGGAACAAAAAGACATGCTCAACGACCTCGGGGACGATCCGGCGCCACGCCGTCGCCACCGCCGTCCGCGCAAACGCGCGCCGCGTCAGGGTAACGCATGACTCTGGTCTATATCGCGCTTGGCAGTAACCTTGCTTCTCCGCTGGAGCAGGTGCAGGCAGCCATCCGCGCGCTGGGCGATATTCCGCACAGCCGCGTGGTGAACGTCTCTTCGTTCTACCGCACGCCGCCGCTGGGCCCGCAGGATCAGCCGGACTATCTCAACGCCGCCGTCGCGCTGGAAACCACCCTGGCGCCCGATGCGCTGCTCGATCACACTCAGCGCATCGAGCTGCAGCAGGGTCGGGTGCGCAAAGCTGAACGCTGGGGACCGCGCACGCTCGACCTCGACATCATGCTGTTTGGCGATGAGGTCATCAATAGCCCGCGCCTGACCGTTCCGCACTATGATATGAAAAACCGCGGCTTTATGCTCTGGCCGCTGTTCGAGATCGCTCCGGATCTCCATTTTCCTGACGGCCCTGCGCTGCGCGCCGTGCTGGATGATCTGGGCGCGGAAAAACCCGCGAGCTGGTAATCCCCTCTCCTTTTTTAGCATTTGCGGCGATCGTCGTAATCGGTTGCCCAAAATCATTGCCCCTCTGAATGCTGCTGTTAGAATGCCGGTTAATATGACTTTCATCATCAGGAAATGTTATGAAACCGACCACCATTGCCCTGCTGCAGAAATGCAAACAGGAAAAGAAGCGCTTTGCCACCATTACCGCCTACGACCATAGCTTCGCGAAGCTGTTCGCCGATGAAGGCATTAATGTGCTGCTGGTGGGCGATTCCCTGGGAATGACGGTACAGGGTCACGACTCCACCCTGCCGGTCACCGTGGAAGATATCGCCTATCACACCCGCGCCGTCCGCCGCGGTGCGCCGAACAGCCTGCTGCTTGCCGACCTGCCGTTCATGGCCTATGCCACCCCCGAACAGACCTTCGAAAATGCGGCCATCGTGATGCGCGCTGGCGCCAATATGGTCAAACTCGAAGGCGGCGCCTGGCTGGCCGATACCGTGAAGATGCTTGCGGAACGCGCGGTGCCGGTTTGCGGCCACCTCGGCCTCACGCCGCAGTCGGTAAACGTATTCGGCGGGTATAAAGTGCAGGGGCGCGGCGATGCAGCGCAGACCCTGTTTGACGACGCATTAGCGCTGGAAGCGGCTGGCGCGCAGCTGCTGGTGCTGGAGTGCGTCCCGGTAGAACTGGCGAAACGCATTACCGACGCCCTGACCATTCCAGTGATCGGCATCGGCGCGGGCAACGTCACCGACGGGCAGATCCTGGTGATGCATGACGCATTCGGGATCACCGGCGGCCACATCCCTAAATTCGCCAAGAATTTCCTTGCCGAAGCGGGCGACATCCGCGCCGCGGTACGGCAGTATATTGCCGAAGTTGAATCCGGGGTCTATCCGGGCGAAGAACACAGTTTCCATTAAGGAGTCTTGTTGTGCTGATTATTGAATCCGTGCTGCTGCTGCGTCAGCATATCCGCCGTCTGCGTCAGGAAGGTAAGCGTATCGCGCTGGTTCCGACGATGGGCAACCTGCATGATGGTCATATGAAGCTGGTTGATGAGGCTAAAGCCAGCGCGGACGTGGTGGTGGTCAGTATTTTCGTCAATCCGATGCAGTTTGACCGCGCCGACGACCTGGCGCGCTATCCGCGCACCCTGCAGGATGATTGCGAAAAGCTGAACAAGCGCCATGTCGACTTTGTCTTCGCGCCGACGCCGGCGGAAGTTTATCCCCAGGGCACCGAAGGCCAGACCTACGTCGACGTCCCCGGCCTGTCCACTATGCTGGAAGGCGCCAGCCGCCCGGGCCACTTCCGCGGCGTGTCGACCATCGTCAGTAAGCTGTTCAATCTGGTTCAGCCGGACGTCGCCTGCTTCGGCGAGAAAGATTTCCAGCAGCTGGCGCTGATCCGCAAGATGGTCGCCGACATGGGCTACGATATCGAGATTATCGGCGTGCCGATCGTCCGCGCGAAAGATGGCCTGGCGCTGAGCTCGCGTAACGGCTACCTGACCGCCGACCAGCGCAAAATCGCTCCCGGCCTCTACAAAGTGCTGAGCGCGGTGGCGGAAAAACTGGCCGCCGGCGATCGCCAGCTCGATGAGATCATCGCTATCGCTGAACAGGAGCTGAATGAAAAAGGCTTCCGCGCCGACGACATTCAGATCCGCGATGCCGACACCCTGCTTGAGCTGACGGATGCCAGCCAGCGCGCGGTGATCCTGATGGCCGCCTGGCTGGGTCAGGCCCGCCTGATCGACAACCAGATCGTCACGCTCGGTCAGTAGACAGCGGGTAAAAATCGGGCAATACTTGCCCGGGCTTTTCTCAGGGCGGACGACCTGTCCGCTCTGCTACATTAAGGTTGAAGGGTAGAAGTTATGATGCGTAATATGCTGCAGGGCAAGCTCCACCGCGTAAAAGTCACGCAGGCTGACCTGCACTATGAAGGTTCATGCGCCATTGACCAGGATTTCCTGGATGCGGCCGGTATTCTGGAGAATGAAACCATTCACCTCTGGAACGTCACCAACGGCAATCGTTTCTCCACCTATGCGATTGCCGCCGAACGGGGTTCCAGAATCATCTCCGTCAACGGCGCCGCCGCGCACTGCGCCAGCGTCGGCGATATCCTGATCATCGCCAGCTTCGTCACCATGTCGGACGAAGAGGCGCGCACCTGGCAGCCTAACATCGCCTACTTCGAAGGCGACAATGAAATGAAGCGCCAGGCGAAAGCCATTCCGGTGCAGGTCGCCTGATGACCGCGGCGCTGCGCTCAGGCGCAGCGCCGGTATTACCCCTGCGGCTGGTTACTGATCAGCCGCGACATCGTCTCCAGCGAATCCGTGCGTAAGATATATAACCGCTTTAACAGAAACGGATTGTCACCCGGCTTCACCTTCCCACGCACCGTTGTCACCGCCATATGAAACCCGGCGTCATTCGCCGCCTGCACCGCCGTGGCGTTATAGCCGCCGAAGGGATAGGAAAGGTAGAGAACATGTGGATTAAACTGGCTGAGCGCCCGGCGCGAGCGGGCGAAATCAAACAGAATATTATGGTAATTGCGGCTGAATAAAATCGGCCGGCGGCCGGCGTCAACCCGATGCAGGAAGTGGGTATGCGACTGAATATCAAAAACATCCTGGATCTGCCGGAGCTCAGAAATACTCATGAACTGCAGCGATTTCGGATCCCATTTCTGCGGATGGCGCTTAATACGCGAGGAGATAATAAACGCGGTGGCATGAAAACCGTACTGCTTTAGTACCGGATAGGCGTAACGGTTTACCGATTTCAGGCCGTCATCGAAGGTGATGACCACTGCCCGCGCCGGAAGGTTGATTTTATTACGCACATAGCCTTCCAGCTGATACAGGGTCAGCGTGGTATAGCCCTGATCGCGCAGCCAGGTCATCTGGTTGTTGAAGGCGCGTACCGAGGTCGTGGTCGAGGTATGGCGGAAACGGGTGTTCTCTTCGTCGCGCAGAATGTGATGATAGGTCAGTACGGGAATACCATTATCTTCCTGTGCATCCAGACTGCTGACCCACGCCAGCCGGTCGCCAATGCGGATCTGAAACCAGGTCTGATTGAGCCGGTCTTTTAGCTTGCTGAGGATCGGATAGCGCAGGTTAGTGGCCAGCGTACCAAACGGCACGCTGCTCACGGCGGGTATGTTGTAGAGCGGCGTATCTTTCCAGGTGAGCAAATTCTGGTTACTCAACGGTTTATTGAGATCCCCCAGTCGGTCCTCCACTCGCTGCTTACCCTGTACCGGCTCGAGGTGGCCTTTATCAATAAACCCGGTGCCGAAGCCGAAGCGAAATTCATAATAGTCAGCCGCCGTCGGGACGACCGCGAGGATCTGCCCGGCACGCACATTGCCGACGCTGACCACATGATTCCCCACCTGCGCCCAGATGACCGCATCTTCGGTGGTCTGCATATAGTGTACAGGCTTGCCCTGCTGGCTAAGCAGACTGGCGGAAGCGCTGAGCGAGGTCAGTAAAAGAAGCAGCGTAAAAAATCGGGCAAGCATGCGCATCGAACCGGTAAACCATCAACGGCAGTTATTGTAACAAAAGCAGCATCTGTCACGCTGTTTAATTTCCGAAGGTATCATGGCGCAAGCGGAACGGGGGATTCTTCTGCTGCTGATGCCACAGGCTGCTCACCATCGGCCCGCCTGCGCTGACGATGGCCTGGCGAAACGCCTCGCTGCTTAACGTGTTCCGCAGCAGATACATTCGCTCAAGTAATGAATAGCTGACGCCGGAGATCACTTCGCAGTGGGTATGTTTGTGGCTCATCAGCGCCGCGGCCCGATAAGGCGCCGCGCCGGTTCTGTCGGTCAGGAAAATGACCCCGTCCCCGGAGTCGGTGGCATGCAGCGCATCGCACATCATCCGGCTCAACATATTACTGCTGAGATTGCGCCAGTAATTGACCGCCCGGCACTGGGCCAGCGGACCAAATTTTCGTTCAAGACGATCCAGCATCTCCTGCGCCAGCTCATCGTGGCAGGTAATGACCCAACCAAGCATGCTTCCCTCCTTAGCCAGCCAACAATGTAGCAAGGGGAGGATGACGTATCGGTGATGGCGGTCAAAGATAAGCGGTTAGCGCTTCGCGTATTGGCATCAGGAAGCGCTAACCGTGATGAACATCAGCTGCGCAGGCCGCGGCCGCGCTGGATTAACGACCAGCAAAGCAGATAGAAGGCGACGATGAAGACCACCAGCACCGCAAAGGTGGTCACCAGCGGCACATCGTTGATACCCAGGAAGCCGAAGCGGAAACCGCTGATCATGTAGACGATGGGATTCAGATGCGACAGCCCCTGCCAGAACGGCGGCAGCAGGGTCAGCGAGTAGAACACCCCGCCGAGGTAGGTCAGCGGCGTCAGCACAAAGGTCGGGATCAGGCTAATGTCGTCAAAGGTCTTGGCAAACACCGCGTTCAACAGGCCCGCCAGCGAGAACAGCACCGCGGTGAGGATCAGCGTCAGGGCGACAAACAGCCAGGAGTGAACCTGGAACGGCACAAAGAACAGTGATACCGCCGTCACCAGGATCCCCACGCACAGTCCGCGCGCCACGCCGCCGCCAACGTAGCCAGCGATGATCACATGCGTCGGCACCGGCGCCACCAGCAGCTCTTCAATATTGCGCTGAAACTTGGCGCTGAAGAACGACGAGGCGACATTGGCATAAGCGTTGGTGATCACCGCCATCATGATCAGGCCCGGCACGATAAACTGCATATAGGTAAAGCCGTGCATCTCGCCGATGCGCGACCCGATCAGGTTGCCGAAAATCACGAAGTACAGGGTCATGGTGATCACCGGCGGCACCAGCGTCTGGATCCAGATGCGCATAAAACGGTGGATCTCTTTGGTCCAGATGCTTTTCAGCGCGACCCAATAAAGCTGCATCATGCTGACTCTCCTTTTCGCTCATGCACCAGCGTGACAAACAGCTCTTCCAGACGGTTAGCTTTGTTACGCATACTCAGTACCTGCACCCCCTGGGCGCTCAGTTGGGCAAAGACGCTGTTAATCCCCTGCTCGCGCAGAACCTCGACTTCCAGCGTCGAGGTATCGACCAGTTGATACTGGTAGCCTTCGAGCTTCGGTACCGGGCTTTTTGGCGCGAGGTCGAGAATAAAGGTCTCTGACTTCAGCTTCGACAGCAGCGCTTTCATCGAGGTGTTTTCCACCAGCGCGCCGTGCTGGATGATGCCGATGTTGCGGCATAGCATTTCGGCCTCTTCGAGATAGTGGGTGGTCAGGATAATGGTGGTTCCGCGATCGTTCAGATCCTTAAGAAAGCCCCACATTGAGCGACGCAGTTCAATATCGACGCCAGCGGTCGGTTCGTCGAGGATCAGCAGCTTCGGCTCATGCATTAGCGCGCGGGCGATCATCAGGCGACGCTTCATCCCGCCGGAGAGCATCCGCGCGCGTTCGTTGCGTTTTTCCCACAGATCGAGCTGTTTTAGGTATTTTTCGCTGCGGGCGACAGCTTCTTTGCGTTCCACGCCGTAGTAGCCCGCCTGGTTAACGACAATCTGCTGCACGGTCTCGAACGGATTGAAGTTAAACTCCTGCGGCACCAGGCCAAGCTGGCGCTTGGCGTTGACGACGTCTTTTTCCAGATCGTAGCCAAAGACATTGACCTGACCGGAGGTTTTATTCACCAGCGAACTGATGATGCCGATAGTCGTGGATTTTCCGGCCCCGTTCGGCCCCAGCAGGGCATAGAAATCGCCTGCTTCAACCTGCAGGTCGATTCCCCGCAGCGCCTGAACCCCGCCGGGGTAGGTTTTTTTGAGCTGTTTTAATTCCAGAGCAATGGTCATTAAATATCTCTTCTCGTGTCGTGACACGTCATTAACCCGCCTGACTCACGTTTGCGTTCTACTGGCGCTGGCGCCGCCAACGCATCGGTAGCCTGACGTATCACGGGTTAAGATGGTTTTAAAAAAGGTGAGCTTACCCTATATTAGCGCAACGCACTTACTTGGTTACAGGCCGATAACGTCCATGAATGATATAGATACACTCATCAGCAATAATGCACTATGGTCAAAAATGCTGGTGGAAGAGGACCCCGGCTTTTTTGAGAAACTGTCGCAGACGCAGAAACCGCGCTTCCTTTGGATTGGCTGCTCTGACAGCCGCGTTCCCGCTGAGCGACTTACCGGCCTGGAACCTGGCGAACTGTTTGTCCATCGTAACGTCGCTAACCTGGTGATCCACACCGACCTGAACTGCCTGTCGGTGGTGCAGTATGCCGTCGATGTCCTCGAAGTCGAGCACATTATTATTTGCGGCCACTACGGCTGCGGCGGCGTGCAGGCGGCGGTGGAAAACCCGGAGCTGGGGCTTATCGACAACTGGCTCCTGCATATCCGCGATATTTGGTTCAAGCACAGCTCACTGCTAGGTGAAATGCCGGAGGAGCGCCGTCTGGATACCCTTTGCGAACTCAACGTGATGGAGCAGGTGTACAACCTGGGACATTCGACGATTATGCAATCGGCGTGGAAGCGCGGACAGAAGGTCACCATCCACGGCTGGGCATATGGCATTCACGACGGGCTGCTGCGCGATCTGGATGTCACCGCCGTGAGCCGGGAAACCCTCGAACAGCGCTATCGCCACGGCATCTCCAACCTCAAGATCAAGCACATCAACCACAAATAGCCTTCAGGCTTAGCCCCCCTGGAGAGCGCGGCGCGCGCTGTCCTGGGGGGATATCTCTTACTCGTCCAGCAGGGTAACTTTGCCAATATACGGCAGATGACGGTAGCGCTGGGCGTAGTCGATACCGTAGCCCACCACGAACTCGTCCGGAATGGCGAAACCGACGAACTCAACCGGGACATTCACTTCACGACGGCTTGGTTTATCCAGCAGCGTACAAATGGCCAGCGATTTCGGCTCGCGCAGGCTGAGGATCTCACGCACTTTAGACAGGGTATTGCCGGAATCGATGATGTCTTCCACGATCAGTACATCTTTACCACGGATGTCTTCATCCAGATCTTTGAGGATTTTCACATCACGGGTGGTGGACATGCCGCTGCCGTAGCTGGAGGCGGTCATAAAATCGACTTCATGCGGCACCTGCACTTCACGGCACAGGTCGGCCATGAACATAAATGAGCCGCGAAGCAGCCCCACCAGCACCATTTCGCTGCCGCTGTCCTGATAATGTTCGTTGATTTGACGACCCAGTTCCGCGATGCGCGCTTTGATCTCGGATTCCGGGATCATCACTTCTACAGTATGTTTCATAAGACTAACCATTTGATTCTAAATATAAATCATCAAAGCCGCTGCTTTCGCCCCGACGATGACCGGCAAGCCATCCAGTATACCAGCAAAAAGAAATCTTCGGTGCAGGGATTAATAAAGCCATATTTGTGATTCCGATCACACTTGTTAAAACCTATAATTAATTGCAGTTAAAAAATTAACAAACACATGAGTAACTTTCTATGGCTGAAACAAAGTCTCAACAATCAAGGCTCCTGGTGACGCTGACTGCGCTATTTGCAGCGTTCTGCGGCCTCTATCTTTTAATCGGCGGAGCATGGCTGGTCGTGCTTGGCGGCTCCTGGTACTACCCTATCGCCGGTCTGGTGATGCTGGGCGTGACCGTGATGCTGCTGCGCGGCAAACGCGCTGCGCTGTGGCTGTACGCTGCGCTGCTGCTGGCGACCATGATCTGGGGCGTCTGGGAAGTCGGCTTCGACTTCTGGGCGCTGACGCCGCGTAGCGATATCCTCGTCTTCTTTGGCATCTGGCTGATCCTGCCCTTTGTCTGGCGTCGTCTGCCGGTGCCTTCCGCTGGCGCCGTTGGCGCGCTGGTCGTCGCCCTGCTGATCAGCGGCGGCATGCTGACCTGGGCTGGTTTTAACGACCCGCAGGAAATCAACGGCACCCTGAGCGCCGACGCCACCCCGGCCGCGCCGATCTCCAACGTTGCCGACGGCGACTGGCCGGCCTATGGCCGCAACCAGGAAGGCCAGCGCTTCTCTCCGCTGAAGCAGATTAACGCCGACAACGTGAAGAACCTGAAGGAAGCCTGGGTATTCCGCACCGGCGACCTGAAGCAACCGAACGACCCGGGTGAAATCACCAACGAAGTGACGCCGATTAAAGTCGGCGACACGCTCTTCCTGTGTACCGCCCACCAGCGTCTGTTCGCGCTGGACGCGGCCACCGGTAAAGAGAAGTGGCATTTTGACCCGCAGCTGAACGCCGATCCGTCGTTCCAGCACGTCACCTGCCGCGGCGTCTCTTATCACGAAGCCAAAGCGGATAACGCGCCTGCCGACGTCGTCGCCGACTGTCCGCGCCGTATTATCCTGCCGGTGAACGATGGCCGCCTGTTCGCGGTGAACGCCGACAACGGTAAGCTGTGCGAAACCTTTGCCAATAAAGGTATTCTCAACCTGCAGACCAACATGCCGGTCACCACGCCGGGTATGTATGAACCCACTTCTCCGCCGATTATCACCGATAAGACCATCGTGATTGCCGGCGCGGTCACCGATAACTTCTCAACCCGCGAGCCGTCTGGCGTCATCCGCGGCTTTGATGTGAATACCGGTAAACTCTTGTGGGCCTTCGATCCGGGTGCGAAAGATCCGAACGCCATCCCGAGCGATGAACATCACTTCACGCTCAACTCACCGAACTCCTGGGCGCCTGCCGCCTACGACGCTAAGCTGGATCTGGTCTATCTGCCGATGGGCGTGACCACCCCGGATATCTGGGGCGGCAACCGCACGCCGGAGCAAGAGCGTTACGCCAGCTCGATTGTGGCGCTGAACGCCACCACCGGTAAGCTGGCCTGGAGCTACCAGACCGTCCACCACGATCTGTGGGATATGGATATGCCCTCCCAGCCGACGCTGGCGGACATTGAGGTTAATGGTAAAACCGTACCGGTCGTCTATGCCCCGGCGAAAACCGGCAACATCTTCGTACTGGATCGCCGTAATGGCGAGCTGGTGGTCCCGGCCCCGGAAAAACCGGTTCCGCAGGGCGCTGCCAAAGGGGATTACGTCGCCAAAACCCAGCCGTTCTCCGATCTGAGCTTCCGTCCGAAGAAAGATCTGACCGGGGCGGACATGTGGGGCGCCACCATGTTCGACCAACTGGTGTGTCGCGTGATCTTCCACCAGATGCGCTATGAAGGTATCTTCACCCCGCCATCTGAGCAGGGCACTCTCGTCTTCCCGGGTAACCTGGGGATGTTTGAATGGGGCGGTATCTCCGTCGATCCGAACCGTCAGGTGGCTATTGCCAACCCGATGGCGCTGCCGTTCGTCTCTAAACTGATCCCACGCGGCCCGGGCAACCCGATGGAGCCGCCGAAAGATGCGAAAGGCTCTGGCACCGAGTCCGGCGTGCAGCCACAGTACGGTGTCCCGTACGGCGTCACCCTGAATCCGTTCCTGTCGCCGTTCGGTCTGCCGTGCAAACAACCGGCCTGGGGCTATATCTCCGCGCTGGATCTGAAAACCAACGAAGTGGTATGGAAAAAACGTATCGGTACTCCGCAGGACAGCCTGCCGTTCCCGATGCCGGTTAAGCTGCCGTTCACCATGGGGATGCCGATGCTTGGCGGTCCGATCTCCACGGCCGGTAACGTCCTGTTCATCGGCGCGACCGCAGATAACTACCTGCGCGCGTACAATATGAGCAACGGCGAGAAGCTGTGGGAAGCCCGTCTGCCAGCCGGCGGTCAGGCCACCCCAATGACCTACGAAGTGAATGGCAAACAGTATGTTGTCATCTCTGCCGGCGGTCACGGCTCGTTCGGTACCAAAATGGGCGATTACATCGTCGCCTATGCGCTCCCGGATGACGCCAAATAAAACGCAAAACGGCAACGAAAGTTGCCGTTTTTTTTGTGTTTATCCCTTCTCCCCATGGAAGATGGCAGTAGGCCGCAGAGCCCTAAACCGTGAATCCCAACATCATCCCGGTGTCTTCATGCTCCAGCAGGTGGCAGTGGGCCATATAGGCAAACTCCTTCGGCGCCGGATGATCAAACTTCACCAACACTTCACTGACGTCACCTTCCACGCGGACGGTATCTTTCCAGCCGCTGCGGTGCGCGGCTGGCGGCTTGCCGTTCTCGCTGAGGATACGGAACTGGGTGCCGTGGATATGGAACGGATGCAGCATCATGTCGCCCTTACCCGATATCACCCAGCGCTCATACTGGCCTCTGGCCGCGGCAAACATCGGCACATTCATGTCGAAGGCTTTGCCGTTGATGCGGTTGGCGTTATGGAAATCAAACCCCTTGCCTGACGACATGCCATGATCCCGACCAGCCTCGTGGTTCATATTGCTCATATTGCTCATATTGCTCATATTGCTCATGTCGCCCATGCCGCCATGCCCCATCATGCCGTGGTCCATTCCCGCCATCGCCTGGTCGCCATACTTCTCCATCAGCGCCTGCATGCCCATCCTGTCGAGCATCGGATCCATCGACAGCTGGAGCTGACGCTGCGTCAGCCCCGTCAGGGACGGTAACGCCGGCAGCGTGGCCAGCGTATCCAGCAGTTTGCCGGAGGCGGGAATGACCAGCGGCTGAACGCGCAGCACCGGCTGCGGTTTATCAAAAGGCGCAATGGCCATGCCCATCTGGCTCACCGGCAGGGTCACCAGATCGAAAGGTTTACCGTCGCTGGTGTCCACCAGCACCTCAAAGCGTTCCCCCATCAACACCGGCAATTCATCGACCTTCACCGGCTCGGCCAACAGACCGCCGTCACTGGCCACCACGTACAGCGGACGCTTATCGCTGGTGGCAAAATTGAGGGAACGGGCATTACAGCCGTTTAGCAAGCGCAGACGTAGCCAGCCCCGCGGGGCGGCATGTTCGGGATAGAGAGCGCCATTGGTCAGCAGCGTATCGCCAAACCAGCCGACAGCGGCGCTCATCACATCCAGCTGGTAGTCGATCTCGCCGGCGGCGGTGAACTTCTTGTCCTGGACAATCACCGGCACATCATCGATTCCCCATTGCTTAGGCAGCAGCAGGCGTCCGCTCTCTTCATCCTCGATCAGCACCAGGCCGGCCAGCCCCATGGCCACCTGCCGGCCGGTGGTCCCATGTTGATGCGGATGAAACCAGCAGGTGGCCGCCCGCTGCGTCGGCGTGAAGCTCACCGTACGGGTGGCGCCCGGGGCGATAACCCCCTGCGGTCCGCCGTCGACCTCGCCCGGGACCTCCAGGCCATGCCAGTGCAGCGTGGTCTCTTCCGCCAGCTGGTTGGTAATGTCAACCGTAATGGTCTTCCCCTGCGTCAACTGTAGCGCAGGACCCAGCAGTGAACCGTTATAGCCCCAGGTGGTGGCGTGCAGAGCGCCAAACCGTGTTTTGCCCGCCTGGATCGTCAGGGCGATACGGTTGCGCGCATCGGCCGTCAACAGCGTCGGTATCGGCAGAGCCGGGCGACTGGCCGCAAAAACCGCACGGCTCCATAGCGGTAATGCGCTGGCCACGCTAACCGCGGCGGTCAGTTTGAGGAAGTCTCGACGTTGCATATTCACATCCTTTTTATTCTGCGGGCGAATATTTGAGCTTAAACCCTACCGTAACGGGAAGGTCAAGCAGAAGAGTAAGAATAAAGATCGGCGCTGTGTAAAGAAGTATGCTAATTTGAAGCGTCGGTGATCTAATGGTAGAAAAAATGAAGACGCTTTTCAGAACAATGGTACTCGGCAGCCTGCTTGCTCTCTCCGCCAACAGCTACGCGCTCAGCGAATCAGAAGCAGAAGATATGGCTGATTTAACCGCGGTTTTTGTGTTTCTGAAAAACGACTGTGGCTACCAGAACCTGCCCAATACACAGATCCGACGCGCGCTGGTGTTCTTTGCCCAACAGAACCAGTGGGACCTGAGCAACTACGACAGCTACAACATGAAAGCGCTTGGCGAGGATAGCTACCGCGATCTCAGCGGTATTAACATCCCGACGGCGAAAAAATGCAAAGCGCTGGCCCGCGATTCGCTCAGCCTGTTGGCTTACGTCAAATAATGACCGGCGCGGACGGTCACGCTCCGCGCCTTTGCCGTTTCATTTGTCACATTTAAATATTTATATCTATATTTATTATTGTATATAAACAAACATTATTTAATTGCAAACCTATCAATTTGCCAAATAAATTAAACCCCTAATAATGATGAATGACTAAAAAACTAATAAAATATCATTAGTCATATATTGCAAAATAAAAAGCACCCTTCTAGAATCCGGTGAAAATATCCCTACTTCATGGACTGAAATTGTGAATATCTCGCCGACTCTCCGTATTATCCCGCTTGCCGCACTTTTATTAGTGGGCTGTAGCAATACCTCTTCTCGCCAGCAGGTAAAACCGATCACCACGCCGCTCACATCACAGCAGCAGGCTGAGCAGGAGCGAGCGGCCAGCGAACAGGAGCGTATTGAGTCCTGCCGAAAGGCGCTGGATTCACTTAAAGAGGTGAACCCACAGCAGGCAACTAAACTCAGCAATGAGTTCAATGCCCTGGTGCGTTCGGCATCGCAATACAACAATGTGCGCGATAAAGTGGCCGATCCCACCCGACTGGGCATTGACTCCATGTATCAGTTTAAATCCATCAAACTGTGTTCCGATATCCAGAAAACGCTGATCGATACCCTGGTACAGCGTGGTGAAAACAAACTGCCATGAACAAACCCGCCACGCTGACCCCTAAAGCACCACTGCTGATGCTCGTCGCGGCGCTGGCGCTTTCAACCTCATTCTACGCCGGTGCTACGCCGGCTTTTCTCGATTACGCCCAGCAGCAAACTCAGCAAGCTCAAGCGCAAGAAGAGAAAAGCTCTGCGGCCACAGCAAAGCAAGCGTCAGACGCTCGCCAGAACGCGGACAATAAAAAAACGACGGCCAATAACGCACAGTTGCAAAAAAGAATCGCCAGCCAACAGGCAACGATTGCGCAAAAAGATAAAATTATCCAACAATTAAAAAAACAGCTTACCGCCACACCAGCCACGGATACATCCATTGCGAATGAGCAAGCGGCGTTAAATAATAAAATAAAGCAATTACAGCTCGCCTTAACCGCCGCCACGGCGGAAAATGAGACGTTAATTAAAAAGGAAGTCGTTGCCCGGAATAATACTCTGCAACAGAGCCAGGCTGCCGCACTTAAGCAGATCCAACAATTAACGTCGCAGCTTCAGAGCGTCGAAGCGGAAAATAAACGGCTCAGCACCAGCCTCACCACGCTGAATACAGATAAACAAACGCTGACCTCCCGGCTGGCCGCCGCGGAAAAAGCACAGCAGACCGCACTCGGCCAGCTCACCGCCCTCGACACAGACAAGCAGACACTCACCGCCCGGCTGATGGCTGCGGAAAAAGAGAAACAGGCCGCCCTCGACCAGGCCAAAGCCCATAACGCCGACAAACAGCCGCTGGCCACCCGACTGGCCGTGGTGGAAAAAGAGAAGCTGGCTGCCCTCGAGCAGGTTAAAGCGCTGACCACCGATAAGCAGTCGCTGACTATCCGGCTCGCCGCTGCGGAGAAGGCACAGCAGGCCGCCCTCGACCAGGCCAAAACACTGAACGCTGATAAACAGCCGCTGGCCAGCCGACTGGCCGCGGCGGAAAAAGAGAAGCTGTCCGCCCTCGACCAGGTCAAAGCGCTGACCACCGATAAGCAGTCGCTGACTATCCGGCTCGACGCCGCGGAGAAAACACAGCAGGCCGCTCTCGACCAGGTCAAGGCGCTAAACGCCGACAAGCAGTCGTTAACCGCCCGGTTGGCCGCCGCGGAAAAAGCGCCAACAACCCGCCCTGACACCGCTGCAGCGCCAAAAAATGAGCCGCCGGAAATGGCGGCGGTTGTTGCAGCCTACCGCCTGCAGGCGGATAAAGACAACGCCCAGCTACGGATGAAAGAAGATGAAATCCAACTGCTGAGAACACAGCTTTCTGTACAGTCCAAAACGCGCAGCGGCGAGAGCGCCGCCGCCAAACTCAGCGCATCGGGAGAACAGCAGGCTTATGCGATCGGCGCCTCGATGGGAGCAGAAGCCCTTAACGTTCTCACCACCCGTCGCACTCAGGGAATTACCGTCGACGCCGGGCTGGTGCTGCGGGGTATCGAAGATGCTTTTAGCGGCCAGCTTCGTCTCGGAGAACAGGAGCGTAACAAGGCGCTGTTTGACGTCTCGCAGCAGGTTTTCCAGAACCTGAATAAAATCGAGCAGAAAAACATCAGTGCCGGTAAGAAATATCAGCAGGCGTTTGCGCGCAAAAAAGATGTGGTCTTCAAAGATGGCGTCTACAGTCGCGTCGATTATCCGGGCAAAGGAACAATAAGCGGTAACGATCTGGTCACCGTAGTAATCAAAGAGATGCTGACGGACGGGACAGTGATCAACGATATGGAAGCGAAAGATCAGGCGCTCACCCAGAAGCTAGATGCCTATCCCCCGGTGTTTCGCGGCCCGCTGCAACGCCTGCAGAACCATGGCTCCTTGACGCTGGTCGTCCCGCCCGAAAAAGCCTATGGCAGTAAAGGATTACCGCCGAAAATCCCGCCAGGCGCCACCATGGTTTATTCCGTGCGGATAGTAGATAGCCAACCCGCACCGGCGAAATAACCCTCCCCCCACCGCTCTCCCCGGGCGGTGGCGGTTATTCCTGCCGCATTGCTGCAATAACCGCCGTGCATCCTCATCTATAGTTGTCTATGATGTTGCACTCGTTTTACGGGTGTAACAGATGTTAACGAAGGAGGAGCCTCACCGTGGCCGATAATCCACTGTGGCATGAAACGCTGCATGACCATTTTGGTCAGTACTTTAGCGTTGATAACGTGCTGTACCACGAAAAAACCGATCATCAGGATTTGATCATCTTCGACAACCGCGCCTTTGGCCGGGTGATGGCGCTGGATGGCGTCGTGCAAACCACCGAACGCGATGAGTTTATCTATCACGAAATGATGACCCACGTGCCGCTGCTGGCCCACGGCAACGCGAAGCATGTCCTGATCATCGGCGGCGGCGACGGCGCGATGCTGCGCGAAGTCTCTCGTCACCGTAGCATCGAAACCATCACCATGGTGGAAATCGATGCCGGGGTGGTCTCATTCTGCCGTCAGTACCTGCCCAACCATAGCGCCGGGGCCTACGACGATCCGCGCTTCACGCTGGTGATTGATGATGGCGTCAATTTTGTTAACCAGACGACGCAAACGTTTGACGTGATCATTTCGGACTGTACCGACCCTATCGGTCCGGGCGAAAGCCTGTTCACCTCGGCTTTTTATGAAGGCTGCAAACGCTGCCTGAACCCGGGGGGCGTGTTCGTTGCCCAAAACGGCGTTTGTTTCCTGCAGCAGGACGAAGCGGTCGGTAGCCATCGCAAACTGAGCCACTATTTTCGCGACGTCAGCTTCTATCAGGCGGCCATCCCAACCTATTACGGCGGGATCATGACTTTTGCCTGGGCGAGCGACAACGAGGCGTTGCGCCATCTCTCCAGCGAAATCATTCAGGCGCGCTTTCACAAAGCCAACCTGACCTGCCGTTACTACAATCCGGCAATCCATACGGCGGCCTTCGCCTTACCACAATATCTGCATGATGCTCTGTCCGCACCGTGACGCGAAGTAAGGGGGTGAACTAAATTGAAAAAATTGAAGCTGCATGGCTTTAACAACCTGACCAAAAGCCTGAGTTTTTGTATCTACGATATCTGTTACGCCAAAACGGCAGAGGAGCGTGACGGCTACATCGCCTATATCGACGAACTCTATAATGCCAATCGCCTGACGGAGATCCTGACAGAAACCTGTTCTATTATTGGCGCCAATATCCTGAATATCGCCCGCCAGGATTATGAACCCCAGGGCGCCAGCGTGACCATTCTGGTCAGCGAAGAGCCTGTCGATCCCAAGCTTATCGACCAGACCGAACATCCAGGTCCGTTACCGGAAACCGTGGTCGCCCATCTCGATAAGAGCCATATCTGCGTGCATACCTACCCGGAGAGCCATCCGGAAGGTGGACTGTGCACCTTCCGCGCCGATATCGAAGTCTCTACCTGCGGGGTCATTTCTCCGCTTAAAGCGCTGAACTATCTGATCCACCAGCTGGAATCGGACATTGTGACCATTGACTACCGCGTGCGCGGCTTTACCCGCGATATCAATGGGATGAAGCATTTTATCGATCATGAAATCAATTCGATTCAGAACTTTATGTCCGATGACATTAAGTCGTTGTATGACATGGTCGATGTGAACGTCTATCAGGAAAATATCTTCCATACCAAAATGTTGCTCAAGGAGTTCGACCTTAAGCACTACATGTTCCATACCCGACCGGAAGAGTTGACCGCCGAAGAGCGCAAGGTCATTACCGACCTGCTGTGGAAAGAGATGCGCGAGATTTACTACGGCCGCAATATTCCTGCCGTGTAATATTTGAAATGCCCGGCGGCGCTTGCGCTTGCCGGGCCTGGGGTACTGCGCCGCCTGGTCGCCCGGGTAAGGCACCAGCCGCTACCGGGGGATTACCCTGCTCACGCTACGCTTAGCAGGGCTACGGTCTTGCGCCACCCGGCATCATTAACGCTGCTGCATAAATTCACGATAAGCGGCAACGACCTGCAGGAAATCCTCCACGCCGCAGAGAGAGAGACTTTCTTCGTCGTAGTAGCTCATCCCCTCCTCGATTTCGTCGCCAGAAAATTCCAGCTGATTGGCGCGGATCATCACCTCTTCGCCATCCAGCCACAACGTATATTCATGGCCAGCCCGCTGCCAGGAACGTTCACTGCCCTTCACGGTGCGTGCAGCCTGCTCCACTTCATCAAGCAGGGCAAGATTGTCTTTCACCTCTTCGTTGAACCAGTGGCCAATCGCCTCGTGATCCATCGACATTCGCACCTTTACCACTCCGGTAATATCGCGCAGAAATTCGTAGTCCATAGTCTTTTCCTCTGCAAGGGCAATGCGTCACCGCTGCACTGTACCCATGCAGTAATTATCGCAGCAGACAGAAAGAAAAAAAGCGTAACGGGCAGGAGGTTTGGAAATAAAAATGCCCGGTGATGCAATGTTCACCGGGCATTGGGGAGTTTATCGCCAAACGGTCAGCCGGGCTGACCGAATGGTTTTACACCGCGGTCTGGAAGATCACGCCGTCAGCTTTTTCAGTGTACTGATCCAGCTGGTTAAAGTTCAGATAACGGTAGGTATCTTCCGCTGTCTTATCCACCTGCGCCACGAAGGTCTGGTACTCTTCCGGCGTCGGCAATTTGCCGAGCAGAGAAGCCACCGCTGCCAGCTCGGCAGAGGCCAGATAGACGTTAGCGCCGGTACCTAAACGGTTCGGGAAGTTACGGGTGGAGGTGGAGACCACCGTCGCACCGTCGGCCACGCGAGCCTGGTTACCCATACACAGGGAACAGCCAGGGATTTCGATACGCGCCCCGCTCTTACCAAACACGCTGTAGTAGCCTTCTTCGGTCAGCTGCGCGGCGTCCATACGGGTTGGCGGCGCCACCCACAGGCGAGTCGGCAGCTGGCCTTTGTGGCTGTCCAGCAGCTTACCGGCGGCACGGAAGTGGCCGATGTTGGTCATGCAGGAACCGATGAACACTTCGTCGATCTTCTCGCCCTGCACGTCAGACAGCAGACGGGCATCGTCTGGATCGTTCGGCGCGCACAGGATTGGCTCTTTGATATCCGCCAGATCGATGTCGATCACTGCCGCGTATTCCGCGTCAGCGTCGGCTTCCAGCAGCTGCGGATCCGCCAGCCATTTTTCCATGCCCTGGATACGGCGTTCCAGCGTACGGCGGTCGCCGTAGCCTTCGGCGATCATCCACTTCAGCAGGACGATGTTGGAGTTCAGGTACTCAACGATCGGCTCTTTGTTCAGCTTGATGGTGCAACCGGCAGCAGAACGCTCAGCGGACGCATCGGTCAGTTCAAATGCCTGCTCGACTTTCAGATCCGGCAGACCTTCGATCTCGAGGATGCGACCAGAGAAGATGTTTTTCTTACCTTTCTTCTCAACGGTCAGCAGGCCCTGCTTGATGGCATACAGTGGGATGGCATGAACCAGGTCGCGCAGGGTGATACCCGGCTGCATTTTCCCTTTGAAGCGCACCAGCACCGATTCCGGCATATCCAACGGCATCACGCCGGTCGCAGCGGCGAAGGCCACCAGACCAGAGCCCGCCGGGAAGGAGATACCGATTGGGAAACGGGTATGGGAGTCGCCGCCGGTACCCACGGTATCCGGCAGCAGCATGCGGTTCAGCCAGGAGTGGATAACGCCATCGCCCGGACGTAGAGAAACACCGCCGCGGTTCATGATGAAGTCCGGCAGGGTATGGTGCGTGGTCACGTCAACCGGCTTCGGATAGGCTGCGGTGTGGCAGAAGGACTGCATCACCAGGTCAGCGGAGAAGCCCAGGCACGCCAGGTCTTTCAGTTCATCACGGGTCATTGGACCGGTGGTGTCCTGAGAACCGACAGAGGTCATTTTCGGCTCGCAGTAGGCGCCCGGACGGATACCGGCAACGCCGCAGGCGCGGCCAACCATTTTCTGCGCCAGAGAGAAGCCGCGGGTGCTTTCCGCCACGTCTTTCGCCTGACGGAAGACGTCGCTGTGCGGCAGCCCCAGCGCTTCGCGCGCTTTGGTGGTCAAGCCGCGGCCGATGATCAGCGGAATACGGCCACCGGCGCGCACTTCGTCGATCAGCACATCGGTCTTCAGCTCGAAGCTGGCCAGCAGTTCGTTGGTTTCGTGATTACGCACTTCGCCTTTGAACGGGTAAACGTCAATCACGTCGCCCATGTTCAGGTTTGACACATCAACTTCGATAGGCAGCGCACCCGCATCTTCCATGGTGTTGAAGAAGATTGGCGCGATTTTGCCGCCCAGGCACAGGCCGCCGCCGCGCTTGTTCGGCACGTTCGGGATATCGTCGCCCATAAACCACAGCACCGAGTTGGTCGCGGATTTACGCGAGGAACCCGTCCCGACCACGTCGCCGACGTAGGCCAGCGGATAGCCTTTCTGCTGCAGCGCTTCGATTTGTTTAATCGGGCCGACGACGCCCGGCTGGTCCGGATCAATACCTTCGCGGGCGTTTTTCAGCATCGCCAGCGCATGCAGTGGGATATCCGGGCGAGACCAGGCATCCGGCGCCGGAGACAGGTCATCGGTATTGGTTTCGCCGGTGACCTTGAAGACGGTAACGGTGATTTTCTCTGCCAGCTGCGGGCGGTTCAGGAACCACTCAGCATCAGCCCAGGATTGCATGACCTGTTTTGCGTGCTCGTTACCCGCTTTCGCTTTCTCTTCTACGTCGTAGAAGTTATCGAACATCAGCAGAGTATGAGACAGCGCTTTCGCGGCAATCGGCGCCAGTTTCGCGTCGTCCAGCGCATCAATCAGCGGGTGAATGTTGTAACCGCCCTGCATGGTGCCCAGCAGTTCAACGGCTTTTTCAGGGGTTACCAGAGGGGAGGTCGCTTCGCCTTTGGCGATCGCGGCAAGGAATCCAGCTTTAACATAGGCGGCTTCGTCGACGCCCGGCGGTACACGGTTAATCAGCAGGTCTAACAGGAATTCTTCTTCGCCCGCAGGCGGGTTTTTCAGCAGTTCTACCAGCGCGGCCATTTGGGTTGCATCTAAGGGTTTGGCAACAATCCCCATGGCGGCACGCTCAGCTACGTGCTTACGGTATTCTTCTAGCACGACGGTTCTCCTCGCTTCTCATTGTCATAATGCGGCCTACACGTCTTCAATCAATCTGCTTCGGTATTGGCAGTTTGCCGCCTTGACGCATCTTGAAGGATTTAGTGGCTGGGCGATTTTCTTCACGCTCCTGTGAGACAGCAGTTTGTAGGGTAAATGCCCGATACCGCGTCGGCAGCATAGCAGGATTTTTGAAAGGTGTTAATCTGTTTACAAAAAAGCAACATTAAAATTTAGCTGAATCGTTAAGGGCAGGATATTGCAGGCTTTCTGTTCAAATCCCGCGACAAAAATTCCTTTCCGCGTACAACTCCCCGGGCCGATCCCAACAATAATCAATAAAAAGCCATACCGCTTACTTATACTCAGCAAACGCGCCGTTTTCGCCAATACTTTAGCGAGATGGGTTACTTTTTGGGTCAGGAGCTTCCATGTCACTGCCGTTCAAACCCCATATCATCGCCCTGCTCTGTAGCGCTGGCTTACTCGCGGCGGCGGGAACACTCTATGTGCAAAGCCGAACCCCGACGACGATCGCTGAACCGCCAGCCCAGCCAGCGCCCGCAGCGTCTACGACACAGCCGGTGACCACCACCTACACCCAGGCGCAAATTGATCAGTGGGTCGCGCCCATCGCGCTCTACCCGGACAGTCTGCTGTCGCAGGTGTTGATGGCCTCCACTTATCCCGACAACGTCATGCAGGCGGTACAGTGGTCCCAGGATAACCCCGCGATGAAAGGGGATGCGGCGGTTCAGGCGGTTGCCAGTCAGCCGTGGGATCCCAGCGTCAAATCCCTTGTCGCTTTCCCTGCCCTGCTGGCGATGATGGGCGAAAATCCGCCCTGGGTGGAGAACCTCGGCAATGCGTTTTTGGCCCAGCCGCATGATGTGATGGATTCAGTGCAGCGCCTGCGCACTATTGCCCAGCAGACCGGGACCCTGAAATCCACGCCACAGCAGAAAGTGATTGTCACCCCTGCCGCACCGGTTTCCGCCAGCAGCACGGCAGCAACGTCCACCACCCACTCGGCGGCGCCTGCACCCACGCAGGTCATTAAAATAGAACCGACCAATCCGCAGGTGGTCTATGTTCCCAGCTATAACCCCTCCACCGTCTATGGCACCTGGCCAAACAGCGCCTATCCGCCGGTCTACCTGCCGCCGCCTCCCGGGGAGCAGTTTACCGATAGCTTCGTCAAAGGCTTCGGTTACAGCCTGGGCGTGGCCACTACCTGGGCGCTGTTTAGCAGCATCGACTGGGATGATGATGACCACCACCATCACGATGACGACTATCACCACGGCGATTACTCGCATAATGGCGATAACATCAATATTAATGTAAATAATTTCAATCATATAACGGGAGAAAACCTGCCGGGCAACCACGTTAACTGGCAGCATAATCCTGCCTATCGCGGTCACACACCGTATCCCGATAATACGGTTGCTCAACGCTTCCATCAGACCAACGTTGCTGGCGGGCTGAGCGCTACCCAACATGCGCCAGTCGATCGCGAAGCGCAGCGCCAGGCAGCGATGACCCAGCTGCAGCATAACGTACCGGCGGCGACAGCGGGCAACCTGGCGGCAAACAACGCCTCACGCGATGCCCAGCGTCAGGCAGCTTCGGCGCAATTGAAACAAGCCACCCAGCGCAGCAACTATCGCGGTTACGACAGCACACCAACCTCGACCCAGCAGCAGCGTCGCGAGGCGGCGAAAACGCAGTTGAAAAATCCCACGCCGCAACAACAGCAGCGTCGGGAAACCGTTAAGAGCCGCGAGCAGAACCTGACACCTCAGCAGCAACAGCATCGGCAGCAGATCCAGTCCGCCACGCCCGCGCAGCGTCAGCAGCAGGTTAGTCATTTACGCGCCAGCGCTCTTAGCGGCAACGAAAGCCGCGCCCCCTCCTGGCAAGCGCAGCAGGAACGGGGACTGCAAAGTCGGCAGTTTTCCGCTGTAAACCGCGAGGAGCGTGGCGGCGCCAGAGAACGTCTTTCCGAACACCATGAACTGCGCCGCCGCTGAGGATGAGCAGAATGAGAAACCTATTACCTATTGCCCTGTTCACATTGATACTGTCACCGTTAGCCGCCTTCGCCCAGCAGCCGTTTTCTACCCCGGAACAGGCCGCGAGCGCGCTGGCTGAGGCGCTCAGCCAGCAAAATGAAGCGGCGCTGAGCAAGGTGCTCGGCGATAACTGGCAGCAATTTTTACCTACCGATGGGATCGACCCCAGCGCCGTCGACCGTTTTCAGCGCGACTGGCAGGTAAAACATGTCATCGTGCAGCAGGGTGATAACGCCTGGCTCGACGTCGGCAGCGAGGCATGGCGGTTGCCGGTGCCTATCGTAAAAACGTCTCAGGGCTGGCGCTTTGATATGGCCGCAGGCGAAGAGGAGATCCTCACCCGCGCCATCGGTCGCAATGAACTGTCAGCGATAGCCGCCATGCACGCTTACGTTGACGCCCAGCAGGATTACTACCAGCTTAATCACCGCTGGGCGCAGAAAATCATCAGCAGTGAAGGCAAAAAAGATGGGTTGTACTGGCCGACGTCGCCGGGTGAGACGCCCAGCCCGCTGGGGCCGGCATTCAGCCCGACGGAGCCCGGCGCCGGTTATCATGGCTATCGTTTCCGCATTATCGCAGGCCGCGATGACCAGGATGCGGCCTTGCTCGCCTGGCCTGTGGAATGGGGTGAAACCGGAGTGATGAGCTTTATGATCGATCTGCACGATACCGTTTATCAGGCTAATCTCGGCGAAGAGAGCGCCGCAAAAGCGCAGGCCATCACGCGCTTTGCCCCCGATGCTGACGCCGGCTGGCAGGTTGTCAAACCATAAAAAAACGCCAGGTTGCCCTCAAGCAACCTGGCGTTTCTATTCGCTTAGCCCTGATGGGGCATCAGAGACGGATCGCCAGCAAAAGTCGGCTTTGTGCTGGATAATGCCGCTTCATCAGCGCTGATGCTTCCGGAGTTCGCTGCCCATACCCCTTCATTCGTCTTCGTCACCTGCTGATGCTGGGCATTCAGATCCTGCCCCATCGCCGCGATATGGGTCGTTTCCGTGCCACCGCTGTTGTCCGCCCAGGGGATGGTGGCGTCAGCCGCGCAGGCCACACCGGATAGGCACGTTGCAGCGACCAGCGCTGCGGTTAAAAAGCGTTTCATCTCACACCTCAACTATATCGTTAACTGCCTATAAGTTTATGGCGTGATTATTTTCAAAGTATGTATGAGGTGTAGCGGTTTATGAACGGAGACATAGTTCTAAACATCAGGCATAAAAAAAGCGGCTCCGGGAGCCGCTTATGCTTTTAGCCTGAAAGAAAAAGTTACTTTTTCTTCGCTTTGGCGTTTGGCAGATCGGTGATGCTGCCTTCGAAGACTTCTGCCGCCAGGCCAACAGACTCGTGCAGAGTCGGGTGAGCATGGATGGTCAGCGCGATGTCTTCAGCGTCGCAGCCCATTTCGATAGCCAGGCCGATCTCACCCAGCAGCTCGCCGCCGTTGGTGCCGACAATCGCGCCGCCGATAACACGGTGGGTCTCTTTGTCGAAGATCAGTTTGGTCATACCGTCTGCGCAGTCGGAAGCGATAGCACGGCCGGAAGCAGCCCACGGGAAGGTGGCGGTTTCGTAGCTGATGCCTTTCTCTTTCGCTTCTTTCTCAGTCAGACCAACCCATGCCACTTCTGGCTCAGTGTAGGCGATGGACGGGATCACTTTCGGATCGAAGTAGTGTTTCAGGCCGGAGATAACTTCTGCGGCAACGTGACCTTCGTGTACGCCTTTGTGCGCCAGCATCGGCTGACCGACGATATCGCCGATAGCAAAGATGTGCGGCACGTTGGTGCGCATTTGTTTGTCAACGCGGATGAAGCCACGATCGTCCACTTCCACGCCCGCTTTACCTGCGTCGAGGTTTTTGCCGTTCGGTACGCGACCGATAGCGACCAGCACGGCGTCGTAACGCTGCGCTTCAGCCGGCGCTTTTTTGCCTTCCATGGAAACGTAAATACCGTCTTCTTTCGCTTCAACGGCAGTCACTTTGGTTTCCAGCATCAGGTTGAATTTCTTGCTGATGCGTTTAGTGAAGACTTTCACCACGTCTTTATCGGCCGCCGGGATAACCTGGTCGAACATTTCAACCACGTCAATCTCTGAACCCAGCGCATGGTATACGGTACCCATTTCCAGACCGATGATACCGCCACCCATGACCAGCATGCGTTTCGGTACAGATTTCAGCTCCAGGGCGTCGGTGGAGTCCCATACGCGCGGATCTTCATGCGGGATAAACGGCAGCTGAATCGGACGGGAGCCCGCCGCGATGATGGCGTTGTCGAAGTTGATCACGGTTTTACCGTTTTCGCCTTCCACTTCCAGGGTGTTGGCGCCGGTAAATTTACCCAGACCGTTAACCACTTTCACTTTACGGCCTTTAGCCATGCCAGCCAGGCCGCCGGTCAGCTGAGTGATAACTTTTTCTTTCCAGGTGCGGATCTTGTCAATGTCGGTTTTCGGTTCGCCGAAAACGATGCCGTGTTCGGCCAGCGCTTTCGCTTCTTCGATAACTTTTGCCACGTGCAGCAGCGCTTTAGACGGGATACAACCCACGTTCAGGCAAACGCCACCGAGGGTGCTGTAACGTTCTACGATGACGGTTTCCAGACCTAAATCAGCGCAACGGAAGGCTGCAGAGTAACCTGCGGGGCCTGCCCCAAGTACCACGACCTGAGTTTTGATTTCAGTACTCATCATGACCTCTGTAATTTATATCCGGCGGGTCTGACGCTATTATTCTTACGCCCAAGTCCACCGGGACGTTCTATCCGCGTGTATTTTACAAAATTGTTAACAATTTTTAAACAACAAACGGCAAACGATTTTGTCCTTTGTTGCTGATAATCCCCAACAGCCTGAGGTTATCAGAAAAAAGCCGGCCGTCAGGCCGGCTTTTTCGATTACATCACCAGGCGGCGAATGTCGCTCAAGGTGTTGTTAATGATGGTAATGAAGCGGGCACCATCAGCACCGTCGATGACGCGGTGGTCGAAGGACAGAGAGATCGGCATCATCAGACGCGGAACGAACTCTTTACCATTCCATACCGGCTCCATCGCGGACTTAGACACGCCCAGGATGGCCACTTCCGGCGCGTTAACAATCGGCGCGAAGTGGGTAGTGCCCAGGCCGCCGATGCTGGAGATGGTGAAGCAACCGCCCTGCATTTCGCCAGCCGTCAGTTTGCCATCACGCGCTTTCTTCGAGATGGTGGTCAGTTCACGAGACAGCTCGGTGATGCTCTTCTTATTCACGTCTTTGAAGACCGGAACCACCAGACCGTTCGGGGTATCAACCGCCACACCGATGTTGATGTATTTCTTCAGCGTCAGGCGCTGACCATCTTCGGACAGCGAGCTGTTGAAGCGCGGCATCTGCTCAAGCGCAGCGGCAACGGCTTTCATGATGAAGACCACTGGGGTGAATTTCACGTCCAGTTTACGCTTCTCAGCTTCGGCGTTCTGCTGCTTACGGAACGCTTCCAGATCGGTGATATCGGTTTTGTCGAAGTGGGTAACGTGCGGGATCATCACCCAGTTACGGCTCAGGTTAGCCCCAGAGATTTTCTGGATACGACCCAGTTCCACTTCTTCGATTTCACCAAACTTGCTGAAGTCAACCTTCGGCCATGGCAGCATGCCCGGGATACCGCCGCCAGCGGCAGCCGCCGGTGCGGATTCAGCGCGTTTAACCGCGTCTTTCACATAAGCCTGAACGTCTTCGCGCAGGATACGACCTTTACGGCCGGTGCCTTTCACTTTTGCCAGGTTAACGCCGAACTCGCGCGCCAGGCGGCGAATCAGCGGCGTCGCGTGAACGTAAGCATCGTTTTCAGCGAATTCAGTTTTGCCTTCTGCTTTCGCAGCCGGTGCAGCGGCAGGCTTAGCGGCCTGAGCCGGTGCAGCAGCCGGTGCCGGAGCAGCAGCCTGAGCCGGCGCGGCGGCAGGCGCAGCGCCTTCCACTTCGAAGACCATGATCAGGGAACCGGTTTTGACTTTATCGCCGGTGCTGATTTTGATCTCTTTGACGGTACCTGCGAATGGCGCCGGCACTTCCATAGACGCTTTGTCGCCTTCGACGGTGATCAGGGACTGCTCAGCAGCCACTTTATCGCCGACTTTGACCATCACTTCGGTGACTTCAACTTCGTCGCCGCCGATGTCCGGTACGTTAACGTCTTTCGCACCGCCAGCCGCAGCTGGAGCAGCCGCCGCCGGAGCAGCAGCCTGAGCAGGTGCGGCGGCAGGCGCAGCGCCCGCCACTTCGAAGATCATGATCAGGGAGCCGGTGGACACTTTGTCACCGGTGTTGATTTTGATCTCTTTCACGGTACCCGCGAACGGCGCCGGCACTTCCATAGAGGCTTTATCGCCTTCTACGGTGATCAGGGATTGCTCAGCGGCGATGGTGTCGCCCACTTTAACCATGATCTCGGTAACTTCAACTTCATCGCCGCCGATATCCGGGACGTGAACTTCTTTCGCTGCCGCGGCAGCTGCTGGCGCAGCCGGAGCGGCTTCTTTCTTCTCTTCCTGCGCAGGTGCAGCGGCTGCTGCACCCTCGGCGGAATCGAAAATCATAATCAGTTTGCCAGTCTCGGTTTTGTCGCCGACGGAGACTTTAATCTCTTTCACGACGCCAGCCTGCGGAGACGGGACTTCCATAGAGGCTTTATCGCCTTCTACGGTGATCAGCGACTGTTCAGCTTCTACTTTGTCGCCCACTTTGACCAGGATCTCGGTGATTTCAACTTCATCAGCCCCGATGTCCGGTACTTTGATTTCGATAGCCATTATTCTTTTACCTCTTACGCCAGACGCGGGTTAACTTTTTCTGCATCGATGTCGAATTTCGCGATAGCGTCAGCCACCACTTTCTTATCGATTTCACCACGTTTAGCCAGTTCGCCCAGCGCTGCAACGACCACATAGGAAGCATCGACTTCGAAGTGGTGACGCAGGTTTTCACGGCTGTCGGAACGACCGAAGCCATCGGTACCCAGTACGCGGTAATCATCAGCCGGTACATAAGTACGAACCTGCTCAGCGAACAGTTTCATATAGTCAGTGGATGCCACGGCCGGAGCGTCGTTCATTACCTGAGCGATATACGGCACGCGCGGGGTTTCCAGCGGGTGCAGCATGTTCCAGCGTTCGCAATCCTGGCCATCACGCGCCAGTTCGGTGAAGGAGGTGACGCTATACACGTCAGAGCCCACGCCGTAGTCTTTCGCCAGGATCTGCGCTGCTTCACGAACGTGACGCAGGATAGAACCGGAGCCCAGTAGCTGAACTTTACCTTTGCTACCTTCAATGGTTTCGAGTTTGTAGATACCTTTACGGATACCTTCCTCGGCGCCTTCCGGCATGGCCGGCATGTGGTAGTTTTCGTTCAGCGTAGTGATGTAGTAGTAAACGTTCTCTTGTTTCTCACCGTACATACGCTCCAGGCCATCATGCATGATGACCGCCACTTCGTATGCATAGGACGGATCGTAAGAGATACAGTTCGGGATAGTCAGCGACTGAATATGGCTGTGGCCATCTTCGTGCTGCAGACCTTCGCCGTTCAGCGTTGTACGACCGGAAGTACCACCGATCAGGAAGCCACGAGCCTGCTGGTCGCCTGCCTGCCAGCACAGGTCGCCGATACGCTGGAACCCGAACATCGAGTAGTAGATGTAGAACGGGATCATCGGCAGGTTGTTGGTGCTGTAAGAAGTCGCCGCAGCCAGCCAGGATGCGCCTGCGCCCAGCTCGTTGATCCCTTCCTGCAGGATCTGGCCTTTCTCGTCTTCTTTGTAGTAAGCAACCTGCTCACGGTCCTGCGGGGTGTACTGCTGGCCGTTCGGGCTGTAAATACCGATCTGACGAAACAGACCTTCCATACCGAAAGTACGCGCTTCGTCGGCGATAATCGGCACGAGGCGGTCTTTGATGGATTTGTTCTTCAGCATCACGTTCAGGGCACGAACGAATGCGATAGTGGTAGAGATCTCTTTATTCTGCTCTTCCAGCAGCGGAGCAAAATCTTCCAGCGTCGGCAGCTCCAGCTTCTCAGAGAAGTTCGGCTGACGGCTCGGCAGATAGCCGTGCAGTTTCTGGCGCTGAGCGTGCAGATAGGTGTGCTCTTCGGAACCTTCCGGGAAGGTGACGTACGGCAGTTTTTCGAGATCGGCATCGGCAACCGGCACGTTGAAACGATCGCGGACGTAACGAACGCCGTCCATGTTCATTTTCTTAACCTGGTGGGCGATGTTCTTACCTTCAGCGGTGTCACCCATGCCGTAACCTTTAATGGTATGGGCGAGGATTACGGTCGCTTTGCCTTTGGTTTCCTGCGCTTTTTTCAGTGCAGCGTAAACTTTCTTCGGATCGTGGCCGCCGCGGTTCAGGGCCCAAATCTGCTCGTCAGTCCAGTCGGCAACCAGCGCCGCGGTCTCCGGATATTTACCGAAGAAGTGCTCGCGCACATATGCACCGTCTTTGGATTTGAAGGTCTGGTAATCGCCGTCAACGGTTTCTTCCATCAGCTGGATCAGCTTACCGCTGGTGTCTTTACGCAGCAGCTCATCCCAACGACCGCCCCAGATAACCTTGATAACGTTCCAGCCAGCGCCCGCGAAGATGCCTTCCAGTTCGTTGATGATTTTGCCGTTACCCGTTACCGGGCCATCAAGACGCTGCAGGTTACAGTTGATAACGAAGACCAGGTTGTCCAGCTTTTCGCGGGTGGCGATGGTGATCGCACCTTTAGATTCCGGCTCGTCCATCTCACCGTCGCCCAGGAAAGCATAAACGGTTTGTTTGGAGGTGTCTTTCAGACCACGGTGTTCCAGATATTTCAGGAATTTAGCCTGATAAATTGCCCCGATTGGGCCCAGACCCATAGAAACGGTCGGGAACTGCCAGAATTCCGGCATCAGTTTCGGGTGCGGATAAGAGGACAGACCTTTACCGTGAACTTCCTGACGGAAATTGTTCATCTGCTCTTCAGTCAGACGACCTTCCAGGAAAGCACGCGCATACACGCCCGGAGAGATGTGGCCCTGGAAGTACACCAGATCGCCGCCATCCTGCTCGTTGCGTGCGCGGAAGAAGTGGTTGAAGCACACTTCGTAGAAGGTTGCGGAAGACTGGAAGGAAGCCATGTGGCCGCCCAGTTCGAGATCTTTTTTCGATGCGCGCAGAACGGTCATGATCGCGTTCCAGCGGATCGCAGAACGGATACGACGTTCCAGATCCAGATTACCCGGGTATTCCGGTTCATCTTCAACGGCAATAGTGTTGACGTAACCGCCGGTCGATGCGCCAGCAGCCACTTTCACCCCGCCTTTGCGGGCTTCAGAAAGGAGTTGGTCAATAAGATACTGAGCACGCTCAACACCTTCTTCACGGATGACCGATTCGATCGCCTGTAGCCAGTCGCGAGTTTCGATCGGATCCACGTCATTTGGTAAACGTTCTGACATGGGGGGTATTCCTTATCTATCTAATCGTTGATTAATCTGGAACCTGTCCCATTGAACTCTTCGTTCTTCACCTTTGAACAACCAAAAATTCAATAAGACAGGTTCTGCGTTTAGTTGCCGCGCTCTAAAAATGGCGCTTAAGAACCGGAGTTCTCGTCCTTTCGTTGCTGTAAACGACGCAGTGAGCGCTCTCTACGACTCTGCTCACGGCTACGGTCCAGCAAAATTTCCTCAATGAACGCCAGGTGACGGTGCGACGCCTCACGCGCCTGCTCCGGCTCCCCGGCCATTATCGCCTCGAAAATGCGAGTACGATGGTTGCTGACCAACGGGAGCATTTCCCGGCGGGCATACAGCAATTCAAAGTTCTGACGAACGTTTTGTGCCAGCATCGGCTCCATACACCTTAGCAGATGGAGCAAAACCACATTGTGTGCCGCCTCGGTGACGGCGATTTGATACTGGACGACGGCGCCGGACTCAGCGTCCAGATCGCCCGACTGCTGCGCCCGTTCAATGGCCTGATGCAGCTCGCGGATACGATCGCGATCTTCATCATTGCTGCGCAGCGCCGCGTAATAAGCCGCGATGCCTTCCAGCGCGTGACGGGTCTCAAGCAGATCGAATTGGGATTCAGGGTGATCGGACAGCAGCTCGACCAGCGGATCGCTGAAGCTCTGCCACAGGCGGCTCTGAACAAACGTTCCACCTCCCTGACGACGAAGCAACAAGCCCTTGGCTTCGAGGCGTTGAATCGCCTCACGCAGCGAGGGGCGGGAAACGTCGAACTGCTTAGCCAGTTCGCGTTCGGGCGGAAGTTTTTCACCGGGGCGCAAGGTCCCCTCAAGGATCAGAAACTCCAGCTGCTGCTCTATCACATCGGATAATTTTGGTTGGCGGATTTTGCTGTAGGCCATATTCCCTGTCTCTGCCATTAGCCCGGAGTCAATTGGTCTTACCAATTTAAAGTTCGTAGCGCTAAAGTAACAAAGTATTCACCTTCTGTCCATACAGGTTTTGATTGAAATCAGTAAACCGCGGACATTTTAACAACCTTACAGAAATAACATTTCAGAAATGTAACCTTGCACAAATGTTACGTTTACTCACAAAGGGGTAGCGTTAACTTTATGGAAACGAAAAATTACGCTATCTGAACCGATTCAACTGCGCCATAGATGAATAAAAAATCAAATTAACAGAATAAATAACCACTCATGGGTAATGCGATGGAATAATACTGAATGTGTCTATTGATGTCTTTTTAGACACATCGTCATCATCCCTTCATAAAGCAGGTGCATTCGGTCGCGCTTAACACTATTCTCCCTCAGACGAAAGGCCTTTTTTTGAATTACCACACCGCCTTCCGTAAACAAAACAATACAGAAACGGAAGTCGCTAAATACACAAACACAACAATATGTGCGCGCCATCACTCAGGTAAAAAGTGAGCCACTTCGCCCAAATTTTCGCTGGCTATGCTTTCTGGCAGGGACAGCAGAGCAGCAGCAACCTGACGGATGACGTACACAAAAAATAACCACACACGAGGTTTCATATGGAAGGTCAACAGCACGGCGATCGGCTGAAGCGCGGCCTGAAAAACCGCCACATTCAGCTTATCGCGCTGGGCGGGGCTATCGGCACCGGCCTGTTTCTGGGAAGCGCGTCCGTCATTCAGTCCGCCGGCCCGGGTATCATTCTTGGTTACGCTATCGCCGGCTTTATCGCCTTTCTGATCATGCGTCAGTTGGGTGAGATGGTGGTGGAAGAGCCGGTAGCAGGTTCGTTTAGCCACTTCGCATATAAATACTGGGGCGGCTTTGCCGGCTTCGCTTCCGGCTGGAACTACTGGGTGCTGTATGTCCTGGTGGCCATGGCGGAACTCACCGCCGTCGGCAAATATATCCAGTTCTGGTGGCCGGAAATCCCGACCTGGGCCTCTGCGGCGGTCTTCTTCATCGCTATCAACGCCATTAACCTGACCAACGTGAAAGTGTTCGGGGAAATGGAGTTCTGGTTCGCGATTATCAAAGTGGTCGCCGTGGTGGCGATGATTCTGTTCGGCGGCTGGCTGCTGTTCAGCGGCAACGGCGGCCCGCAGGCGACGGTACGTAACCTGTGGGATCAGGGTGGCTTCCTGCCGCACGGCTTTACCGGACTGGTAATGATGATGGCGATCATCATGTTCTCCTTCGGCGGTCTGGAGCTGGTGGGGATCACCGCGGCGGAAGCGGATAATCCGGAGCAAAGCATTCCGAAAGCCACCAACCAGGTTATCTACCGTATCCTGATCTTCTATGTTGGCTCGCTGGCGGTGCTGCTCTCCCTGCTGCCGTGGACCCGCGTGACCGCGGACACCAGCCCATTCGTCCTGATTTTCCATGAGCTTGGCGATACGCTGGTGGCAAATGCCCTTAACGTCGTGGTGCTGACGGCGGCTCTGTCGGTTTATAACAGCTGCGTCTACTGCAACAGCCGTATGCTGTTCGGCCTTGCCCAGCAGGGTAACGCGCCGAAAGCGCTGCTCAGCGTCGACAAACGCGGCGTGCCGGTGAATACCATCCTCGTCTCGGCCCTGGTGACCGCGCTGTGCGTACTGATAAACTACCTGGCGCCGGAATCCGCCTTCGGCCTGTTGATGGCGCTGGTGGTCTCGGCCCTGGTTATCAACTGGGCGATGATCAGCCTGGCGCATATGAAATTCCGTCGCGCCAAACAGCAGCAGGGGGTCACCACTCGCTTCCCTGCCCTCTTCTACCCGCTGGGTAACTGGGTGTGCCTGCTGTTTATGGCGGCAGTGCTGGTGATTATGCTGATGACCCCGGGGATGGCGATTTCCGTTTGGCTGATCCCGGTATGGATTGCGGTGCTGGGCGTGGGCTATCTGTTTAAACAGAAAGCCGCCGCCACCATAAAAGCACAATAATACATCTCATAAATATTTCTCTTTGCTCTGCGCCCCTCCCTGAATAACGGGCGCAGAGCATTGTTATCTGCTTCACACTTTCCCCTCCATAGCTGATATATCCATATCGTTAACGAGTTCCTGCAACGTATTTCCCTCGATAGCAGCCAATAATTCTCTCCATACTGCAACGGAGAGACCGCACATGGCAGACAATAGACTATCAATAAAGGAAAAGATTGGTTACGGGATGGGTGATGCCGGATGCAATATCATATTTGGCGCCATCATGCTGTTTGTTAACTATTTTTATACCGATATCTTCGGCCTGGCGCCGGCGCTGGTCGGCGTACTGCTGTTGTCGGTGCGCGTCATCGATGCGGTGACCGATCCGATTATGGGCGCCCTTGCCGACCGTACCCGCAGTAAATATGGCCGCTTTCGTCCATGGCTACTGTGGATTGCCTTCCCCTACGCCCTGTTCAGCGTGCTGATGTTCACTACTCCTGAGTGGACCTATAACAGCAAAGTTATCTATGCGTTCGTGACCTACTTTCTGCTGTCGGTGACCTATACCGCGATTAACATCCCCTACTGCTCGCTGGGAACGGTGATGACCGCTGATCCGAAAGAACGCGTTGCCTGCCAGTCCTATCGTTTTGTGATGGTGGGTATCGCCACGCTGCTGCTGTCATTGACGCTGCTGCCAATGGCCGACTGGTTCGGCGGCGCCGATAAAGCGAAGGGCTACCAGATGGCGATGACCGTGCTGGCCTTTATCGGCATGTGTATGTTCCTGTTCTGCTTCGCTACCGTGCGTGAACGCATACACCCGGCGGTGCAGACGAATGATGAACTGAAAAAAGACCTCAAAGACGTGTGGAAAAATGACCAGTGGGTGCGCATCCTGCTGCTCACGCTGTGCAACGTCTGCCCGGGCTTTATTCGCATGGCCGCCACCATGTATTACGTCACCTGGGTGATGGGACAAAGCACCCATTTTGCCACCCTGTTTATCAGCCTCGGCGTGGTCGGGATGATGATTGGCAGCATGCTGGCGAAAGTCCTCACCGACCGCTGGTGCAAACTGCAGGTTTTCTTCTGGACCAACATCGTGCTGGCGATTTTCTCCTGCGCCTTCTACTTCTTTAATCCGCACGCCACCACGCTGATTATGGTGCTCTACTTCCTGCTCAACATCCTGCATCAGATCCCCTCTCCGCTGCACTGGTCGCTGATGTCCGACGTTGACGACTATGGCGAGTGGAAAACCGGTAAGCGCATCACCGGCATTAGCTTCTCCGGCAATCTGTTCTTCCTCAAGGTCGGCCTGGCGGTCGCCGGAGCAATGGTCGGTTTCCTGCTGTCATGGTACGGCTACGACGCCGGCGCGAAAGCGCAAAGCGCCTCCGCCCTCAACGGCATCGTGCTCCTATTCTCGGTCATCCCCGGCGTCGGCTATCTGATCACCGCCGGCGTGGTGCGCCTGCTGAAGGTTGACCGCACCCTGATGCGCCAGATTCAAAGCGATTTAGAGAAGCGCCGCAGCAACTACAGCGAGCTGAACGAATACCAGGAATTGAAAACCAGTGAACACGTAAGGAAAGCCTGATGAACAACTGGCCAAACCCCTTTATTGAACAGCGCGCAGACCCCTTTATTCTGCGCCACCTTAATCACTACTACTTTATTGCCTCGGTACCGGAATATGACCGGCTGGAGATCCGGCGCGCGGCCACCCTTGAAGGATTGCGCGATGCTGAGCCGGTAGTGGTCTGGCGCGCGCCGCAAAGCGGGCCGATGAGCCAGCTGATTTGGGCGCCGGAGCTGCATGAAATAGACGGTAAGTGGTATATCTATTTTGCCGCCACCCATACTCACGATCTGGATGCGCTGGGGATGTTCCAGCATCGCATGTTCGTTCTCGAGTGCGCCGACAACGATCCGCTGACCGGTCGCTGGCAGGAAAAAGGCCAGGTGGTCACGCCTTTCGATACCTTCGCCCTCGATGCCACTACTTTTATCCATCAGGGCAAACGCTGGTATCTGTGGGCGCAAAAATCCCCGCATATCGAAGGCAACTCAAACTTATATCTTGCTGAAATGGCCAACCCGTGGACGCTAAAAGGCGAGCCGGTCATGCTGAGCAAGCCGGAGTTCGACTGGGAGTGCCGGGGATTTAAGGTCAACGAAGGTCCTGCGGTGCTGGTGCATGGCGATAAGCTGTTCATCAGCTATTCCGCCAGCGCCACCGATGAAAACTACTGCATGGGGTTGTTATGGATCGACCGGCAGGCCGATCCGCTGCAGCCGACGAACTGGCATAAAGCCCCGCAGCCGGTCTTTCGTACCAGCTATGAAAACCGCCAGTATGGCCCGGGCCATAATAGTTTTACCCAAACGCCGGCAGGGGAAGATGTGCTGGTGTATCACGCGCGGAATTACACCGAGATAGAAGGCGATCCACTGTATGACCCCAATCGCCATACGCGGTTAAAACTCGTCAGCTGGAGGGAGGACGGGATGCCCGACTTCGGCATCCCGCCGGCGGATACGCTGTAGCGGTTCGGAATGAAGCCCGCTGACGCGGGTTCTGCAGGCCGGGTCAGGCGAAGCCGCCACCCGGCAACAAGAGTCCCGCAGGTGCATGTATCGTGGCAGGCTGAGCGCGGGCTCAGGCCGTTAAACCAGGGTGCCGTAAATCGTCAGCAGCGCCATGATCACCACCACCACCAGCGAGGTTTTCTTGGCCATCGACACCGCGGCCTTCGGGGTCGCCACTTTATCCACGTGCGGTTCACGAGCCAGGGAATACTGCGCCAGGCGGGTCAATACCTGATACTGCGATGAATGGCGGTCGCCTAACGATGCAAACCACGCCGGGAGCGCTTTCTCTCCATGCCCCACCAGAGCATAGACAACCCCCACCAGACGCACCGGCAGCCAGTCCACGATATGCAAGAGACCATCGATTCCAGACTGCAAACGATGATGCGGCGTCTGGTAGCGCGCCAGCCACGTCTGCCAGGCACGCAGGACGCTATAAGCGATAAGCGTCAGCGGCCCCCACGCGCCCCCCACCACAAACCAGAAAAGCGGCGCCAGGTAATATCGATAGTTAATCCACAGCAGCGCATTTTGCAGCTCACTCAGATATTCACGCTCATCGCAGCCCGGCGGTACGCCGTGGATCAGCGTCAGCTCGCTGGCCATGGCATCGCAGGCGCGACTGTCATTGCGCGACGCCGCTTTCAGATAGGCATGATAATGCAGCCGAACCTTGCCTGCCCCGATGCACAACAGGCCCAGCAAGATCCAGAACACCAGCAGAGGTACGTTAAATAGCTGCCCCTGCAGCAGGCGCTGAATGAGATACACCACCGCGACAGCCACCACCGTCATCAGCAGCGTGCCCAGCAGCGAAAAATGTTTTATCCGGCGGAACACCACCTCCAGCCGATGATCAAGCTGCCAGTGTTCGCCCAGCTTAAACAGCCGTTCGGCGATAAGCACCAGCAGCGTCGTAAACAGCGTCATGATGTCTCCTTATCTGACGGCGCACTGAGTAGCGCCCGGAATTTTATCCAGTCAAAGGCCGGTCCTGGATCGGTTTTCCGCACGGGCGCGATATCGCTGTGGCCCGCGATGTTTTCGGCGATAGCCGGGTAAATCGTGATCAGTAGTTCCGTCACCGCCGCCAGCTGCTGGTACTGCGCATCGGTATACGTCAGGGTATCCGTGCCTTCCAGCTCAATGCCAATGGAAAAGTCATTGCAGCGTTCTCGCCCCTGATAGCAGGAGACCCCCGCATGCCACGCACGCTTATCGAAAGGCACATACTGCACGATTTCGCCATCACGGCGAATCAGACAATGTGCCGAAACGCGCAGATGAGCAATCTCGGCAAAGAAAGGATGCGCATGGGGATCCAGGGTGCCAGTGAACAGCGCATCAATCCACGGACCACCAAATTCACCCGGTGGCAGGCTAATGTTATGCACCACCAGTAAGGAAGGGGCTTCTTCATCCGGACGGCAGTCATGGTGCGGCGAGGGAACCCGACGCGCGCCGACCAGCCATCCCTCGTTCAACTGCATGCGGGATCTCCTTTCGCGAACTCATGCTTCCGGGCCACACGCCGGCCCAAAGGATGAAGTGTGTATGGTACTGAAACGTCGTTCAGGTTAGCATGTTTCCCACTTCTGAATCTTATCTATCTGGAGCTTTATCATGTCGCCTCGTCGTTACAACCCCGACCGCCGCCGTGACGTGCTGCTGGAACGTATTAACCTCGATATTACCGATGCTGTCGCACACTCCCTGCGGGAAGATTTGGGCGGCGAAGTCGACGCCAACAACGATATTAGCGCGCAATTATTGCCGCAGGATGCACGCTCCCATGCGGTGGTCATTACCCGCGAAGATGGCGTCTTCTGTGGCAAACGCTGGGTGGAAGAGGTCTTTATTCAGCTCGCCGGTGACGACGTGAATATCACCTGGCACGTGGCCGACGGCGATGCGGTCAAAGCCGACCAGCCGCTGTTCGAGCTGGAAGGCCCGTCGCGTATTCTGCTCACCGGCGAACGCACGGCGCTGAACTTTGTGCAAACTCTCTCCGGCGTCGCCAGCGTCGTCCGTCGCTACGTCGACCTGCTGGCCGGCACCAAAACCCAACTCCTGGATACCCGTAAAACGCTACCAGGGCTGCGTACCGCGCTGAAATACGCGGTACTCTGCGGCGGCGGCGCCAACCACCGCCTGGGCCTGTTCGACGCTTTCCTGATTAAAGAAAACCATATCATCGCCTCCGGCTCGATCCGTCAGGCGGTGGAAAAGGCGTTCTGGCTACATCCTGATGTGCCGGTGGAAGTGGAAGTGGAAACCCTGGATGAGCTGGAGCAGGCGTTAAAAGCCGGGGCGGACATCATTATGCTCGATAACTTCACCACCGACCTGATGCGCGAGGCGGTGAAAATCACCGCAGGCCAGGCGGCTCTGGAGGTCTCCGGTAACGTCACCTTCGACACCATCCGCGAATTTGCCGACACCGGCGTCGACTATATCTCCGTCGGCGCCCTGACCAAACATGTGCAGGCGCTCGACCTGTCGATGCGTTTTCGCTAAGAAATTGGCCTTCACGCTTCCGGGCGTGAGGGCCTGAATTTGCGAGCCGACTCGCAGCCGTTCATGCCCACCATGTAAGCAAAGTAAAAACCCTGGAATCTGGTTTCCCGGATCGTTTTCGCCTTCTCGCCTGACATCCCGAATCCCGTCACAGTGCTCCTGTCACAACAAGGAGCGACTTATGGATAAACAACGTGGTTTCACCCTGATTGAACTGATGGTGGTCATTGGGATCATCGCTATTCTCAGCGCCATTGGCATCCCGGCCTACCAGAACTACCTGCGTAAAGCCGCCCTCACCGACCTGCTGCAGACCTTTGTCCCCTATCGGACGGCCATCGAACTTTGCGCGCTCGATCATGGCGGCCTGACGCCATGCGACGGCGGCAGCAACGGCATTCCCTCGCCGACAACCACACGCTACCTCTCCGCTATGAGCGTGGCCAAAGGGGTCGTCACCCTCACCGGCCAGGAAAGCCTGAACGGACTGGGCGTCACCCTGACGCCGACCTGGGATAACGCCGAGGGCGTCACTGGCTGGCAGCGCGTCTGCACTATCACCGGCAACAGCGCCCTTCAGCAGGCCTGCGAAGACGTCTTCCGGGTGAAGTAAGGGCAAACACATGAAAACAGAACAGCTGATCCCTCTCTGTCGCCGCTATCACGCCATGTTGCTGCATAGCGACGAGCAGACGATATCCATTGCGGTGGTCGATACCCCACCGGCGGAGCTGATGGAGGCGCTGCGCTTCGCGACACAAAAGCGAATCGATATTGAATGCTGGAGCCAGGAACAGATGGACAAGCGTCTGCAGGCCCAGGAAAAGCAGGCGCAACTGGCGCAAAACGCGGGGCCGGAAAATATCGCCGAACGGGTCAACCAGATCCTCGAACAGGCTCTGCGTCAGCGGGCGTCCGATATTCATATCGAACCCACGGAAACGCATTTACGCATCCGCCTGCGGGTCGATGGCGTCCTCCATGCCCTGCCGTTGCTGGCCCCCGAGCTGGCGGCACCGATTATTGCGCGACTCAAGGTCATGGCCAGTCTCGATATCGCCGAGCATCGTTTACCACAGGATGGTCAGTTCGCGCTGAACCTCGGCGGACGACCGCTCTCCTTTCGCATCGCCACTCTACCCTGCCGCTATGGCGAAAAAATTGTCCTGCGTCTTCTGCATCAGGTTGACCAGGCCCTGGATCTGGAGGCCCTCGGACTCTCCTCTTCCCAGCTGGCGGCTTTTCGCCAGGCGCTTAATCAGCCGCAGGGTCTACTGCTGGTCACCGGCCCGACCGGAAGCGGTAAAACGGTGACCCTCTACAGCGCCCTGCAGGCCAGAAACCGGGAGCAAGTGAACATCTGTAGCGTCGAGGATCCGCTGGAGATCCCCATCGCCGGGATGAATCAGACGCAAATTAATCCGCGTTCCGGGCTCACCTTTCACAGCGTACTCCGCGCCCTGTTACGCCAGGATCCGGATATTGTCATGGTAGGCGAGATTCGTGACGCCGAGACCGCTGAAATAGCCCTGAAAGCCGCCCAAACCGGCCATCTGGTGCTTTCCACCCTGCACACCAACTCCACCAGCGAAACCCTCACCCGTCTGCAGCAGATGGGCATCGCCCGCTGGATGATATCTTCAGCGCTCTCGCTGGTTATCGCCCAGCGCCTGGTCCGCAAGCTGTGCCCCCACTGTCGGCGCAATGTCGGTAGCGCCGCCGACCTGCCGCACAGCCTGTGGCCACGCCCGCTGCCGCGCTGGCAGGCGGCTGGCTGCGAACACTGTTATCACGGTTATCACGGCAGGCTGGCGCTGTTTGAGGTCATGCCTGTCACCCCCGGGTTACGCCAGGGAATAGTCCAGGGGCTGAATGCCATTGAGATTGAATCTCTGGCGCGAGCCGCGGGGATGATGACGCTTTTTGAAAGCGGTTGTCAGGCTATCGAACAGGGGCTGACCAGCCTTGAAGAGGTGGTGCGGGTGCTGGGGATCCCCCATGGCGACTAAGCGTCTCTGGCGCTGGCGCGGTATCGATGCGCACGGCGCCCCTTGCCAGGGGATGCTATGGCAAGCCAGTCGTCTGGAGGTGCTGCACGACCTTCAGCAGCAGCGCGTCATGCCGCTGGCCGTGCGCCGCTGTGCAGTGAAGCTGAATCTCTGGCACCCACGCTACAGTAGCGAAACGATCCGTCAGCTCGCCACCCTGCTGCAGGCCGGCCTGCCGCTGGCGGACGGTTTATCTCTACTGGCGCAGCAGCAACCACACCCGCAATGGCAAGCGCTGCTTGAGTCCCTGGGCCGCGAGCTGGCTCAGGGCGTAGCTTTCTCTACCGCGCTGGCGCAGTGGCCGCAAGCCTTTCCGCCACTTTATCTGGCGATGATTAGCACCGGCGAACTGACAGGCAAGCTTGATATCTGCTGCCTGCAGCTGGCCAACCAACAGCAGGAGCAGCAGCGGCTCGCCGGCAAGGTCAAAAAAGCGCTGCGTTACCCGCTGATCGTACTCGCCCTGGCGCTGCTGGTGGTGCTGGGGATGCTCTATTTTGTCCTGCCCGAGTTCACCGCCATCTACCAGACGTTCAGTACGCCGCTGCCGCTGTTGACGCGGATGGTCGTTGCGGCAGGCGACATGCTAAGTCGCGGCTGGCCTCTACTGCTGGCCCTTTTCCTGAGCCCGCTGCTGCTCAACCAGCTGGTCCGGCGGCGTAGCGACTGGTTGCTGCGTCGCCAGCGATTGCTGAACGCGCTCCCTCTCATCGGCCCCCTGATCGGCGGCCAACAGCTGAGTCTGATCTTTACCATCCTGGCGTTAACCCAAAGCGCCGGTATTAGCTTTCTGCAGGGTTTGCAAAGTGTTGAAGCAACTCTGTCGTGCCCACTCTGGCGCCAGCGCCTGGCGCAAGCCCGTACGCTGATAGCCCAGGGGGAACCGATTTGGCAGGCGTTAAGCCGGTGCGGCGGTTTTACTCCGCTGTGCCTGCAGCTCATCCGTACGGGTGAAAGCGCGGGGGCGCTGGATCAAATGCTGGAAAATCTGGCGCACCATCATCGAGAGCAAACGCATCAGCGAGCCGACAGTCTGGCTGCGCATCTCGAACCCATCATGCTGGTGATAACCGGTTCACTGGTCGGCATTCTGGTGGTGGCGATGTATTTGCCCGTTTTTCATCTGGGCGATGCCATTGGCGGGGCGGGAGGGTGAGAAACGCTGGCGCAGCACAGGCGCCAGCGAAGCCACTTACAGGCTATTGAATATCCGGTTCTCTTGTTCCTGAACGCGGATAAAGGTCGTCCGTTTGGTCAGCTCTTTCAGACGCGACGCGCCAACATAGGTGCAGGCTGAACGCAGGCCGCCAAGGATATCGCGAGCAGTATTATCCACCGGGCCACGCAGCGGTAGCTTAACGGTTTTACCTTCCGCCGCGCGGTATTTCGCGACACCGCCAACATGGCGCGTCATCGCCGACTCGGAGCTCATGCCATAGAACAGCATGAATTTTTCCCCGTTCTCTTCAACGATGGTTCCGCCGCTCTCTTCATGGCCCGCCAGCATGCCGCCGAGCATCACGAAATCGGCGCCGCCGCCGAAAGCTTTCGCCACATCACCCGGCATGGTGCATCCGCCGTCGCTGATGATCTGGCCGCCCAGGCCGTGCGCCGCATCAGCGCACTCGATCACGGCGGAGAGCTGCGGATAGCCGACGCCAGTTTTGACGCGGGTAGTGCAGACGGAACCCGGGCCAATCCCGACTTTCACAATATCGGCGCCGGAGAGGATCAGCTCTTCGCACATTTCACCAGTGACCACGTTTCCGGCGATAATGGTTTTCTGCGGCCAGGCTTCACGGGCTTTCGCCACAAACTGCACGAAGTGCTCAGAGTAGCCGTTAGCCACGTCGATGCACACAAATTTCAGTTGCGGATTCTGAGAGAGGATCTGTTGCGTCTTTTCGAAATCCGCATCGGAAGTGCCGGTGGAAACCATCACATGCTTGAGGACATCTGCGGATGCGCCCTGTACAAACGCCTGCCATTCCTCAACGGTGTAGTGCTTGTGTACCGCGGTCAGAATACCAAAAGTGGCCAGCGCTTTCGCCATACTGAAGGTGCCGACGGTATCCATGTTGGCCGCAATAATTGGCACACCGGACCAGGTCTGGCCTGAATGTTTGAAAGTGAATTCACGTTCCAGCTCAACATCAGAACGGCTTTTGAGAGTAGAGCGTTTCGGGCGGATAAGAACGTCTTTGAAACCAAGCTTCAGATCTTCTTCAATACGCATGTGCGAATTCCTGGGGTTAATTGCATTATTGTGAGAGCACAACTCCAGTGACGTTATCATACGCACGAATCAGGCCTGCGCAAGACTGCGATTTTCACTTTTTTTACGCTACAATCGTATAAATTTACCTGGTGAATGGAGAAAAAAGCGCTTATGCCTTTCCTCGCCAGCGTATTATTTTTAACCATTTGATTTGCTTGATTAAAAGAAACAGAATAGCGGGCGGCGATCCCGGTTGGCACGTGACTATCACGACATGATCACTATCACCTCTCCGACGTGCGGCCAGTCATCGCTGTCTGAATGCAAAAAATACGAGCAATCCGTTTCAGGGTCAGAAGATATGGGGTACACAGTCGCGTTAACAGGTGGGATCGGCAGCGGTAAAAGCACGGTCGCCGACGCCTTCGCGCAGCTCGGGGTTAACGTTGTTGATGCCGATGTTATCGCCCGCCAGGTGGTCGAACCTGGCACCCCAGCGCTCCAGGCCATCGCCGGCCACTTTGGGTCGCAGATGATTGCCCCCGACGGCACGCTGAACCGCCGCCTGCTGCGGGAAAAAATTTTTGCTCACGTGGAGGATAAAGCCTGGCTTAACGCGCTGTTGCATCCGCTGATCCAGCAGGAAACGCGCCGCCAGATGCAGGCTGCTACCTCCCCTTATCTCCTCTGGGTCGTACCTTTGCTGGTCGAAAACCGCCTGTCCGGTCAGGCCGATCGCGTACTGGTCGTCGATGTGCCAAAAGAAACGCAGATCGAACGCACCATGCTGCGTGACAAGGTCAGCCGCGAACATGCTGAACATATTCTTGCCGCTCAGGCCACGCGCGAGCAGCGCCTGGCCGCCGCGGACGATGTTATTGAAAACACTGGCACGCCGGATGCAGTGGCATCCGATGTTGCCCGCCTGCACGAAAAGTATTTAATGCTGGCATCGCAGGCCGCCTCACAGGAAAACTCGTAATGCATACCCCCGTTCTGTTTGAACATCCTCTTAATGAGAAAATGCGTACCTGGCTGCGCATCGAATTTCTGATCCAGCAAATGGCTTTCCATCCGATGATTGCCACTCATGCCGATGCGCTCCATTTTTTCCGTAACGCCGGCGATCTGTTGGATGTGCTGGAGCGTGGCGAGGTGCGTACCGACCTGGTTAAAGAACTGGAGCGCCAGCAGCGCAAGCTCCAGTCCTGGGCTGAAGTACCGGGCGTCGATCAGGAGCGCATTAACGAACTACGCCAGCAGCTGAAGCAATCCTCCAGCACCCTGATGGCCGCGCCGCGTATTGGCCAGTTTCTGCGTGAAGATCGCCTGATTGCGCTGGTGCGTCAGCGCCTGAGTATTCCAGGCGGCTGCTGCAGCTTCGATTTACCGACCCTGCATATCTGGCTCCATATGCCACAGGCGCATCGGGATGAGCAGGTGGCCAGCTGGCTCGCCAGCCTCGATCCGCTGATCCAGTCCCTGAACCTGATCCTCGACCTGATCCGTAACTCTGCGCTGTTTCGCAAACAGACTAGCCTCAACGGCTTTTACCAGGATAATGGCGAAGATGCCGATCTGCTACGTCTGCGTCTCGATCTGGCTCACCAGCTGTATCCGCAGATCTCCGGCCATAAGAGCCGTTTCGCTATTCGTTTCCTGCCGCTGGACAGTGAGTATGGGATCGTGCCGGAGCGCTTTGATTTTGAACTGGCCTGCTGCTAAGGAGATAACATGTCTGAAGAGACCATCGTCAACTGCCCGACCTGCGGCAAAAACGTGGTGTGGGGCGAGCAGAGTCCCTTTCGTCCATTCTGCAGCAAGCGCTGTCAGCTGATCGATCTGGGAGAATGGGCCGCAGAAGAGAAACGCATCCCCAGTGCGGGCGATCTCTCCGACAGCGATGACTGGAGCGAGCAGCAGCCCTGATTTACCGGCACGCTAACCCGATAATTATCGGGTTAGCGTTGTAGCTTGACGCTCAGCCCAGGCCGATAAGTTTGTTGATAACCGGTTCATTCGCCGGGGGGAACGCCTCTGGATCCAGTGTCTGACCCGCCATCCACCGTCCCGGTTGCCCTTCTTTACCCCATGGCTCGCCTTGCCAACTTTCCACAAGGAAAAACCACAGCGTTATATGGCGGTCAGGGAACTGATACTCCAGCTTATCGAATAGCGTTGCAGACCTTACCGTAATTCCAACCTCTTCCTGCAGCTCGCGAATTAGCGCCTGCTCCGGCGTCTCATCAGATTCAATCTTCCCGCCCGGGAACTCCAGCTTATTCGCCATATGGGCATCAGCGGCGCGCTGGGTAATAAAGATTTCGCCTTGTGGATTGCGAATTATCCCGACGGCGATTTGCAGTTTTTTCATTGGATCAGCTCCATAAAAAAGGCGCAGAACTCTGCGCCTTTGTTTTTTTATCAGGCCTTAGCTCAGACGGCCGTGGCACTGTTTATATTTTTTACCGGAACCGCACGGACAGGGATCGTTACGCCCCACTTTACGCTCGCCGGTTTGTGCCGCCAGATCCTCGGCAGCGGCCTCATCATCGCTCTGATGGCTGAGCTGCTGCATCTGCGCCAGGCGCTCGGCTTCTTCACGACGCTGTTGCTCCATCGCTTCGACTTCTTCCGGCATACGCACCTGGACTTTGCTCAGGGTGCTAATCACTTCATACTTCAGTGACTCCAGCATCGCAGCAAACATAGAGAACGATTCGCGCTTGTACTCCTGCTTCGGATCTTTCTGCGCATAGCCACGCAGATGGATACCCTGACGCAGATAGTCCATCGCTGCCAGGTGCTCTTTCCACAGGGAGTCCAGGGTCTGCAGCATCACGCCTTTCTCAAAGTGACGCATCATCTCGGCACCGACCACTTCTTCTTTACGCTGGTAAGTTTCTACCGCGCTCTGCAGAATACGTTCACGCAGGGTCTCTTCATGCAGCTCCGGCTCTTTATCCAGCCACTCTTTGATCGGCAGCTCGAGGTCGAAGTCGTTTTTCAGACGCTCCTGCAGGCCTTCAATATCCCACATCTCTTCCAGCGACTGCGGCGGAATATGCGCATCGATAGTCGCTTTAAAGACGTCTTCGCGGATGCTGTTGATGGTTTCGCTGACATCAGACACGTCCAGCAGTTCGTTACGCTGAGTGTAGATCGCGCGGCGCTGGTCGTTGGCCACATCATCATATTCCAGCAGCTGCTTACGAATATCGAAGTTACGGCTTTCCACTTTACGCTGAGCGTTGGCGATAGCCTTAGTTACCCACGGGTGCTCGATGGCTTCACCCGGCTTCATCCCCAGTTTGCGCATCATGCCGGACACACGATCGGAGGCGAAGATACGCATCAGAGCATCTTCCATCGACAGGTAGAAGCGAGACGAACCGGCATCACCCTGACGACCCGCACGGCCACGCAGCTGGTTATCGATACGGCGTGATTCATGACGCTCAGTACCGATAATGTGTAGACCGCCTGCGGCCAGAACCGCATCATGGCGCACCTGCCAGTCCGCTTTGATTTTTTCAATCTGTTCCGGCGTCGGATTTTCCAGCGCGGCGACTTCCGCCTGCCAGCTACCGCCGAGCATAATATCGGTACCACGACCCGCCATGTTGGTGGCAATGGTCACCGCTGCCGGATAACCCGCCTGGGCGACGATATCCGCTTCGCTGGCGTGGAACTTGGCGTTCAGTACGTTGTGCTTGATGCCGGCTTTGGTCAGCTCGCGCGAAACTACTTCGGATTTTTCGATCGAGATAGTCCCCACCAGCACCGGCTGGCCGGCAGCGGTGCGGGTTTTAATATCTTCGATAATCGCCTGAATTTTTTCCGCTTCGGTCATATAGACCAGATCCGCCATGTCCTTACGGATCATCGGACGGTTGGTCGGCACGACAACGGTATCCAGCTTATAGATAGAGCTGAATTCGAAGGCTTCGGTATCCGCTGTACCGGTCATCCCCGCCAGTTTCTCGTACAGGCGGAAGTAGTTCTGGAAGGTGATAGAGGCCAGAGTCTGGTTCTCGTTCTGGATCTCCACGCCTTCTTTGGCTTCTACCGCCTGGTGCAGACCATCGGACCAACGGCGGCCTTGCATCGTACGGCCAGTGTGCTCATCGACGATGATAACTTCGCCATCTTTAACGATGTAGTCAACGTCGCGGGTGAACAACGCATGGGCGCGCAGCGCGGCGGTCACGTGGTGCATCAGCATGATGTTGGTCGGGGAGTACAGCGACTCACCTTCTTCCATAATGCCTTCCTGCACCAGCAGCTCTTCGATGAGCACCAGACCGCGTTCGGTCAGGTTAACCTGGCGGGCTTTCTCATCAACAGAGAAGTGGCCTTCACCGGTAAAGGTATCCGAATCCTCTTTTTCCTGACGGATCAGATGCGGGATGATTTTGTTTACCTTACGGTACATTTCAGAGCTGTCTTCCGCCGGACCGGAAATGATCAGCGGGGTACGCGCTTCGTCGATCAGGATGGAGTCCACCTCATCCACCAGCGCATAGTGCAGTTTACGTTGAACGCGCTCTTCCGGGCTGAAGGCCATGTTGTCGCGCAGATAGTCGAAGCCGTATTCGTTGTTGGTACCGTAAGTGATGTCGGCCGCGTAGGCTTCACGCTTCGCCGGCGCCGGCAGACCGGACATATTGATGCCCACGCTCATACCAAGGAATTCGAACAGCGGACGGTTGTTTTCGGCGTCACGCTGCGCCAGATAGTCGTTGACGGTCACCACGTGGACGCCTTTACCGGTCAGCGCGTTGAGGTACGCCGGCAGGGTCGCGGTCAGCGTTTTACCTTCACCAGTACGCATCTCGGCGATGCAGCGATCGTTAAGCACCATACCGCCCAGCAGTTGGACGTCGAAGTGGCGCATGCCAAACACACGCTTACTGGCTTCGCGAACGACGGCAAAGGCTTCCGGGATCAGGTTTTCCAGCACTTCGCCTTTTTCCAGGCGCGCGCGGAATTCAGCAGTTTTCGCTTTCAGCTCGTCATCAGAGAGTTTTTCCATCGCCGGTTCCATACCGTTGATGATATTGACAACTTTGCGCATACGACGCAGCGTACGGTCATTACGGCTGCCGAAAACCTTAGTTAACATTTTAATAAGCATAATAAAATCTCAAACGCCCCGCGGTGCGGAGTCACAAAAAATAGGATGGTCCGTGGTTATTTTCAGCTGAGACGTTGAGGTCCTGCGCGGATCCCCGCCACCTGGCTAATCCAGGCGCTCACGCGGAAGGCAGAATATGAGGAAGAGATGTAAGCCACCTGGCGGATCACCACCGGCGGCGTGCTGTCCTGGGTCAGCAGCGCGCTGAGCGTATCAAGCAGCGCCAGATGTTGGGCCTGCAGCGGAGAAGTTTCTTCCGCCACTGGCAATGCCTGTGGCGCCATCGCGAAGGAGAGATGACGAATAACGGTGCGAATGGCGTGCTGATGCCAGTAGTCGACGGTAAAGTTCGGCCGACGATTACTCTCCAGCAGCGCCAGCTGAGAGAAGTTAACTTTGCTCGGATTATGGTTGCTGGACGTTGCCTTCGCCGGCGTCGCGGTTTCGTGGCTGTTGCTAAGCGCGGGCAGGCCGAAGCTGGCCGCGACCATCCCCAACAGGAGATGCGGCCAAAAATACCGTCTGCCAAACTGTCGCCAGCGCGTCAGCAATCCACTCACTTTCATTACCTTTCGTTGGTATACCCGTCGTCGTTCAGGCTGCCTCTTAATTAGCGTTTTTTGCAGGACACCCTGACATCCACGGGGTAAAGCAACCCGGAGAAATAATTTTGCGCTCAAATACTAACATTATTACCGCGCTGAGGCAGCATGAATGAAGGCGATTGCCCGGGGAAAACGCTTAATAAAACAGCGAACGCGCGCTAATTATTGCCCGACAATCACTGCGAAAAATAACTGGAAGGGGTTATAAAAGAAAAACGACTGGTTCCCTGGTCGGAGAGAGTACCAGGTTACCAGTCGAATTTACTGAATGGTCAGGCTTACGCCAGAACCATCGACGGTGCGCGGAACGCCATAGGCAGTTTTGCGTCGTCTTCGAAGGTCACATACTCCCAGGCTTCCTGTTTTGCCAGGACCGCCTGCAGCAGTTTGTTATTCAACGCGTGACCCGATTTGTACGCCGTGAATGCGCCGATAATGTTGTGACCACACATAAACAGGTCACCGATCGCATCCAGCATTTTGTGGCGAACAAATTCGTCTTCAAAGCGCAGACCGTCTTCGTTCAGTACGCGATAATCGTCAACAACGATGGCACAATCGAAGCTGCCGCCCAGGCACAGGCCGCGGGACTGCAGATATTCGATATCGCGCATAAAACCGAAGGTACGCGCACGGCTAATCTGACGCATGAACGCATCGGCCGAGAAGTTCAGCGTATAGCGCTGGGTGCTGGCATCAATCGCCGGATGGTTAAAATCGATGGTGAAATCCAGCGAAAAACCATTGTACGGTTTGAATTCAGCCCATTTGTCGCCATCTTCGACGCGAACCGTCTCTTTGATACGAACAAATTTCTTGGCGCAGTTCAGTTCATCGATGCCGGCGTCCAGCAACAGATAAACGAACGGAGCCGCACTGCCGTCCATAATCGGGATTTCCGGCGCATCGACTTCAACAATAATGTTGTCGATACCCAGGCCAGCCAATGCGGCGTTCAGGTGTTCAACCGTAGAAATCCGCACGTCATGCTCATTAACCAGGCAAGTACAGAGCATGGTATCACGCACAGATTTGGCATCAGCCGGAAAATCTACCGGTGGATTCAAGTCGGTGCGACGATAGATGACCCCGGTATTTGCCGGCGCAGGGCGTAACGTCAGTGTGACTTTCTTGCCGGTATGCAAACCGACACCAGTCGCCTGAACGATACGTTTAAGAGTCCTTTGTTTGATCATCGTATAATCTCGCCAATTTACCTATCCAACCGAAGTGTACACCACTATCGGGAGGCCAGTTTAGCACAAAGAGCGCAGATGCCCAACTTCCAGTCGATTCTTAATCGGCTTGCTTACGCAGGAAGGCTGGGATATCCAGATAATCCGGCTCTTTCGCGGTTTGCGGCGTATTGTCGTTCACCACTTTTGCTGCCGGCTTCTGCTCTTGCGTCAGCGGCGACATACCGTGCTGCTGGTAGCGATCCATCACCGGCTGCTGAACCTGTTTGTTGGTCACCAGGGTAATTTCCGGACGCTTGTCCATGCCGATACCAGTCGCCACCACGGTCACGCGCAGCTCGTCGTTCATATCCGGGTCCAGAGAGGTCCCGATAACCACGGTCGCGTTATCCGACGCAAAGGCACGGATGGTGTTACCCACGGTTTCGAACTCATCCAGACGCAGGTCGAAGCCCGCAGTAATGTTAACCAGTACGCCGCGCGCGCCGGACAGGTCGATATCTTCCAGCAGCGGAGAAGAGATAGCCATTTCAGCCGCTTCTTCCGCACGGTCTTCACCACTCGCCACGCCGGAGCCCATCATCGCGTAGCCCATTTCTGACATCACGGTACGGACGTCCGCGAAGTCGACGTTCATCAGGCCCGGACGCGTAATCAGTTCGGCGATACCCTGCACCGCGCCTTTCAGTACATCGTTTGCCGCGCCGAACGCGTCGAGCAGAGAAATACCACGGCCGAGTACTTTCAGCAGCTTGTCGTTCGGGATGGTGATCAGTGAGTCAACGTGCTTGGACAGCTCGGTGATCCCCTGCTCAGCAAACGCCATGCGCTTCTTGCCTTCGAAATTAAACGGCTTCGTGACCACCGCAACGGTGAGGATACCCAGATCCTTCGCCACTTCCGCAACCACTGGCGCCGCACCGGTACCGGTACCGCCGCCCATGCCTGCCGCGATGAACACCATGTCTGCGCCATCAAGGGCCGCACGCAGCGCTTCGCGGTCTTCGTCCGCCGCATTGCGGCCGACTTCCGGGTTCGCGCCAGCGCCCAGACCTTTGGTAATACCGCTACCGATCTGGATAGTCTGGCCAACAGCCGTTTTACGCAGCGCCTGCGCATCGGTGTTCACCGCGAAGAATTCAACACCCTCAATGCGCTCGCGCACCATGTGTTCAACGGCGTTACCGCCGCCGCCACCGACGCCGATGACTTTAATCACCGCGTCGTTGGTCAGTTCCATAGGTTCAAACATAGTTTCTCTCCGTCTTGTGCCTGTCGCCTGAGAACGCTAATTGTCTGCGTTCTCTTAAAAAATTAAAACTCTTTTCGCAGCCAGCTGTTGAGTCGTTTAATCCACGAGCCCACTGACGCCGTCACGCGTTTTTCGACTTCCGCTTCACCACTCAAATGTGACTCTTTGCCGTAGTGCAGCAGCCCAACCGCCGTCGAATAATACGGCTCCTGGGCGTAATCCGTTAAACCAGTAATGTTCAGCGGCGCGCCAATACGCACCTGGGTATGGAATACCCGCTGCGCGCAGGCCGCCAGGCCTTCAATTTGCGCCGCGCCGCCGGTTAACACAATCCCTGCCGCCAGATGATGTTTGACACCCTGCTGGCGAAGCTGTTCCTGCAGCTGCAGGATCTCTTCGTTGACCAGATTAAGCAGCTCGGTATAACGCGGTTCAATCACCTCTGCCAGCGTCTGACGCTGCAGGCTGCGCGGCGGACGTCCGCCTACGCTCGGGACTTCGACGTTTTCGTCTTTACCGACGATGGAACCTAATGCGCAACCGTGACGAACCTTAATCGCTTCGGCATCGCTCGGCGGCGTACCAAAGGCATAGGCGATATCGCTGGTCACCACGTTCCCGGCGTACGGGATCACTTTGGTGTGACGCAATGCGCCGCCGGTGTAGACGGCGATATCCATTGTACCACCGCCGATGTCCACGACGCAGACGCCCAGCTCACGTTCATCTTCTGTTAATACCGAATAACTGGCCGCTAACCCGGCGAAAATAAGTTGGTCAACTTTCAGACCGCAACGTTCCACCGCTTTAACAATGTTTTTCGCCATATCGTTATGGCAGGTAATCAGATGCACCTTCGCCTGCATACGCACGCCGGACAGCCCTACCGGGTTTTTAATCCCTTCCTGGTAGTCGATGGCATATTCCTGCGGAATCACGTGCAGGACGCGATGTTCATCGCGGACGCGAACCGACTTCGCGGTGTGGACCACGTTCTCAACGTCATCCAGCGTCACTTCTTCTTCCGAAATCGGTACCATCCCGATTTCATTCTGACAGCTTATATGTTTACCCGAAAGTGCCAAATAAACTGATGAAATCTGGCAATCCGCCATCAGTTCGGCCTGGTCGATGGCGCGCTGTACGCATTTCACCACCGACTCGAGGTCGTTCACACCGCCTTTATCCATACCACGTGATGGGCAACTGCCCACGCCGATGATATTAATCATGCCGTCGGGCAGAACTTCCCCTACTAAAGCGGCCACCTTAGCGGTGCCAATCTCCAGTCCAACTACCAGTTTTCTGTCCGTCGCCTTGATCATTGTTGTTCTGCCTGTGCCTGATTCTGTTGTTGATTAGTTTCCTCTACGGGAGCAGGTACCCAGCCCACTGCCGCACCCGAGTCATAACGCAAATCAACGTAGCTAATCCGTTTGCCGTCGCTCTGCGCCTGCTGCTGGAGAACCGGGTAGAGTTCCATAAAGCGCTGAAGCCGTTTCATGGTATCGCCACGGCCAAGGTTGAGCTTAATGTCATTATTAAGCGTCAACTGCCAGGAGCGACGGGCGGTCATCGCCGCCACTTTCAACGTGAATTTATCCTTTGCCAGCACCTGCCCCATGTCACGATACCCTTGCAGCACTTCGTTCTCACTGCCTTCCGGGCCGTATAACATCGGTAAATTCTGTTTGCTGGTGCGATCCGCCGGTACGCTGAAGGCATTTCCTTCTGCATCCACCATATGTTGATCATTCCAGCGCGCAATCGGCACATATTCAACCAGATGAATCTTCAATTCATCGGGCCACTGCTTACGGACGCTCGCCTGCTTAATCCACGGCAAGCGTTCAATTTGACTCTGAATAATGTTCACATCCTGAGTCATGAAAGTACCCGGTGAACCCAACGCCAGAATCGCCTGGCGGATGTCATCATTGCGCGTATAGTGACGCTCGCCGGTCACCACCATCTTCGACAGCGGCAAGCGCTGCGCATCTTCCATCCAGCCAAGAACCATCCACCCGCTGACCAGCACGGTAAACAGCACCGCCAGCAGGAAAACGATCCCTGCCAGCCGCGTTCCATTACTCCGACGCGAAGAAGAAACGTCCTCTTCATGGTTCCGCGTATTCAGCGCAGCCTGCGACATATCACCCCGCCAGGTCCAGAATTCGTACAACAAGCTGGGAGAAGCTCATTCCTGCCTGACGCGCCGCCATCGGTACAAGGCTATGGCTGGTCATGCCCGGGGAAGTATTTGCTTCCAGCAGATAAAACTGGCCATCGCTGTCCAGCATCACGTCAATACGGCCCCAGCCTTTACAACCCAGAACATTCCAGGCTTTAAGCACCAGGCTCTGGATGTCTGACTCACGCGCGGGATCTTCAAATCCAGGGCAGAAATATTGCGTCTCATCAGACAGATACTTCGCCTCATAATCATAGAAGGTTCCCGCGGCCTGGATACGTATTGACGGTAAAATTTCTTCACCGACGATGGCGACGGTAAATTCCGGCCCACTAAGCCATTTTTCGACCAAAACTTCATCATCATGCTGAAAAGCCAGCGCCAATGCACTCGGTAAATCACAGCTTTCGCTGACTTTCGACATCCCGACGCTGGAGCCTTCACGGCTCGGCTTGATGATGACCGGCAGGCCCAGCGCCGCAATCTGTTGTTCAACGGCAGCAGAAAGTCCTGCAGTAAACTGGGCGCGGGTCAGCGCGACCCACGGCGCGACTGGCAATCCCGCCCCCTGCCACAGCCATTTGCTGCGCAGTTTATCCATCGACAGCGCAGAGGCCATCACCCCGCTGCCGGTATAAGGCAACTGGATCAGATCCAGCAGCCCCTGCAATGTGCCATCTTCCCCGCCGCGGCCATGGAGGGCAATAAACGCTTTCTTAAAGCCCAGATTTTTTAACTGGGTAATATCGATGTCGCGCGGGTCGACCGGATGGGCATCCACCCCGCCTTCACGCAGCCCGGCCAGCACCGCGGCGCCTGAATTCAGCGACACTTCACGTTCAGCGGAGGTTCCACCGAAAAGCACCGCGATTTTATCAGCCATGGCGCTCTTCCTCCGTTTTTTGCGGAGCCAGTTTGATTTCAGCCAGGTGACGGGCAATTTTTCCGATATTGCCCGCGCCCTGCACCAGCACTAAATCGTTACCGGTCAGCACCGACGCCAGCATCTCCGCGGCCTGGGCCGGGTCAGAGACCAGGATTGGGTCAACTTTACCGCGACCGCGGATCGTACGGCACAGTGAGCGGCTATCAGCGCCCGGGATCGGCGCTTCGCCCGCCGGATAGACATCCAGCATCAGCAGCGCATCGACCTGGGTCAGCACGTTGGCGAAATCGTCATACAGATCGCGGGTACGGGTATAACGGTGCGGCTGGAACAGCATCACCAGATTTTTATCCGGCCAGCCAGCGCGCGCGGCTTTGATGGTGGCGTCCACTTCCGTCGGGTGGTGGCCGTAGTCATCGATCAGCATCGCGCTGCCCGGCTTGCCGTTGACTTCCGCCAGCGGAAACTCGCCAAGAAAATCAAAGCGGCGTCCGGTTCCCTGGAAACTTTCCAGCGCGCGCAGGATCGCCTGGTCGTCAATCCCCTCTTCCGTCGCCACGGCCACCGCCGCCGCCGCGTTCAATGCGTTATGGCGTCCCGGGGCATTGAGCGTGACCTGCAGGATCTCTTTATCCTGACGCACCAGGCGAAAATGGCCTTGAGCCCCAAGCTGACGGTAGTCCTCGACGCGAACGTCGGCGTCGTCGCTAAAACCGTAGGTGGTGATCTGCCGGCCGACGCGCGGCAGCAGTTCACGAATAACCGGATCGTCCACGCACATCACCGCACGTCCGTAGAACGGCAGGTTGTGCAGGAAGTTAATAAAGGTCTGCTTCAGATTTTCGAAGTCGCCATGGTAGGTATCCATATGGTCGGCTTCAATGTTGGTCACAATCGCGACCATCGGCTGCAGATGCAGGAACGACGCATCGCTCTCATCCGCTTCCGCAATCAGATAACGGCTATGGCCGAGACGGGCATGCACGCCCGCCGCTTTCACCAGCCCGCCGTTGACGAAGGTCGGGTCGAGCCCGGCTTCGGCGTAAATACTGGACACCATCGCGGTGGTAGTGGTTTTGCCGTGAGTTCCGGCAATCGCAATCCCGTGGCGGAAGCGCATCAGCTCCGCCAGCATTTCCGCACGGCGGATCACCGGAATGCGCGCTTCGTGTGCGGCAACGATTTCCGGGTTATCTGCGGAAATCGCGCTGGAAACGACCACAACGCTGGCATCGCGCACGTTTTCCGGGCGATGGTTGAAATAAATAGTGGCGCCAAGCTGCGACAGCTGCTGGGTCACCGGATTCGGCGCCAGGTCGGAGCCGCTGATCTGGTAACCTTCATTAGCCAACACTTCGGCAATACCGCCCATACCGGCACCGCCGATGCCGACAAAGTGAATGTGCCGGACGCGACGCATCTCGGGCACTATGGAACGCAGTTTTGCCAAATCTTGTGTATTCATTCTTTACGCCATCAACTTCTGTCATTCGGGCGGTTAAAATCACCGCAATTAGCGCGCCAAAGCTACGGCGCTGACCTCTTCTGCTACTCGCTCGGTAGCGTCCGGAATCGAAGCGCCACGCGCTCGTTCCGCCATATCCAGCAACGTTTCCCGATCCCAGCTCGCCAGGGTAGAGGCAACCGCCTCTACCGTGAACTCAGGCTGTTCAAGAATTTTCGCCGCGCCGGCTTTCTCCAGCGGCAGCGCATTCCAGTACTGCTGACGATCTTTGTGCTGGAACGGGACGAACAATGCCGGTAAACCTGCGGCGGCAATTTCGCTGACCGTCAGCGCGCCGGAACGGCAAACCACGACATCAGCCCAGGCATAGGCCGCGGCCATGTCATCAATAAATTCCGTCACTTTATGCTGCGGCTGCCCCGCGGCGGCATAGGCCTGCTGCACGGTTTGCTGACCGCCTTTGCCGCTCTGATGCCAGATGGTCACCGCATCGCCGAGCTTCGCCGCCACCTGCGGCATAGTCTGGTTCAGGACGCGCGCGCCCTGGGAGCCACCGACCACCAGCACGCGAATCGGTCCATGACGCCCCACCAGACGCTGACCCGGCAGCGGCAGCGCCAGTACATCGGTACGCACCGGGTTCCCGACCACGTCCGCATGCGGGAACGCGCCGGGAAACGCCTGCATCACTTTCTTCGCAATCTTCGCCAGCCATTTGTTAGTCAGACCGGCAATACCGTTTTGTTCGTGGAGGACCACCGGGATCCCCAACGACCACGCCGCCAGACCGCCAGGCCCGGAGACATAGCCGCCCATGCCCAGCACCACATCCGGCTGGAAACGCTTCATGATCGCTCGCGCCTGACGCCAGGCGTTGAAGATACGCACCGGCGCCAACAGTTGCGCTTTTATCCCTTTACCACGCAGGCCGGAGATACGGATAAAATCAATCTCGATGCCGTTTTTCGGCACTAAATCCGCTTCCATACGATCGGCGGTACCCAGCCAGCGAACCTGCCAGCCCTGGTCCATTAAATGGTGCGCGACCGCCAGCCCCGGGAACACATGCCCGCCGGTACCGCCCGCCATCACCATCAACCGCTTTTCCTGACCGCTCATCGAACACCCCGTGTAAACGCCTGGGCTTTTTCCAGACGCGTTTCATAATCTATTCGCAACAACAACATGATGGCCGTCGACATAATCAGCAGACTGGAACCACCATAACTGATCAGCGGCAGCGTCAAACCTTTCGTCGGCAGCATCCCCGCCGCCGCCCCGACGTTAACTAACGCCTGGAAGCTAAACCAGATACCAATCGCACAGGCGAGGAAGCCGGAGAAGCGATGATCGATCTCCAGCGCTTTACGGCCAATCGACATGGCGCGGAAAGCGACGAAGAATACCATTAAAAGCGCCAGTACCACACCGATATAACCGAGTTCTTCGCCGATAATGGCGAAGATAAAGTCAGTGTGCGCTTCCGGCAAATACTCCAGTTTTTGCACTGAGTTGCCGAGGCCCTGCCCCCACATCTCGCCGCGGCCAAAGGCCATCAGCGACTGAGTCAGTTGGTAACCACTGCCGAACGGGTCTTCCCATGGGTTCCAGAAGGAGGTCACGCGGCGAATACGGTACGGTTCAGCGAGGATCAGCAGGACCACCGCCGAGATACCCATGCCGATAATGGCGATGAACTGCCACAGCTTCGCGCCGGCAAGGAAGAGCATCGCCAGCGTGGTGACGAACAGCACCACCACGGTACCGAGGTCAGGCTGCGCCAGCAGCAGGATCGCCAGCACGAAAATCACGCCCATCGGTTTTAAGAACCCGCGCAGGTTGTTACGCACTTCATCCGCTTTACGCACCAGATAGTTGGCGATATAGCAGAACAGCGACAGCTTGGTGAACTCCGCCGGCTGGATGCGCAGCGGGCCGAGGGCGATCCAGCGCGATGCGCCGTTTACCGAGCTACCCACCACCAGCACGATCAGCAGCATAACGATCGAAGCGATCAGCATCGCGGTACTGTGGCGCTGCCAGAAATCCATCGGCAGGCGCAGCGTCACTAGCGCGAGGACAAAGGCCAGCACAATGTACAGGCCGTCACGCTTGGCAAAGAGGAAAGGATCGTTCGCCAGGCGCTGCCCCACCGGCATCGACGCCGAGGTCACCATGATAAAGCCGATCGCCGCCAGGCCGAAGGTCAGCCATAGCAGCATCCGGTCATACATCACCAGACTGTCGTTATCTTTCGGGCGCGAGCCCATCACCCAGCCTTTCAGCGCGGCGAACAGCCAGGCGAAGATAAACATCCCCGGCAGTCGCGGCAGTCTCAACCGAGGCAAGCTCAGCTGCGGCATTCTCAGGCGTGGGAGAGAGAAACGCATCAACCTAACTCCTTCGCCAGACGGGCAAACATATCGCCCCGTTGTTCAAAATTCTTAAACTGATCCAGGCTGGCGCACGCCGGCGACAGGAGAACCATGTCGCCCGCTTTCACCAGGGGCGCTATCTGACGCATCGCCTGTTCCATGGTTTCAGTTTGTACCGCCACGTCAGGACGCAGCTCGGCGAGCTCGGCGCCGTCGCGACCAAAGCAGTACAGACGGATACGATCGCCGCCGAGGTAGCGCTTCAGCGGGGTGAAATCAGCGGACTTGCCGTCGCCGCCCAGCAGAAGATACAGCGTGCCATCCAGCTGCAGGCCGTTCAGCGCCGCCTCGGTGCTGCCGACGTTGGTTGCCTTCGAGTCGTTAATCCAGCGTACGCCGTTGTGATCCAGCACCAGCTGAAAGCGATGGGCCAGGCCAGTAAAGGTGGTTAATGCCTTGAGGCTACTGGCCCGCGGCAGGCCCGCGGCATCGGCCAGCGCCAGTGCCGCCAGGGCGTTGCTGTAGTTATGCTGACCGGTGAGAGGCATCTCTTTCACATTGAGGACTTTCTCACCTTTAACGCGCAGCCAGGTTTCGCCCTGCTGACGGTTAAGGTGGTAGTCACCGACATCGACACCAAAGCTGATGCAGCGATCGTCCGCCCCGCGTACCGGCATCGTGAGCGCATCGTCCGCGTTCACCACGCAGGTTTTTGCATTCTCGTAAATCCGCAGCTTCGCCGCGCGATACTGCTGCAGCCCAAGCGGGTAGCGGTCCATATGGTCCTCAGTCACGTTGAGGATGGTTGCCGCCACCGCCTGCAGGCTGGAGGTCGTTTCCAGCTGGAAGCTGGAGAGCTCCAGCACATATAGCTCACGATCGGTGTCCAGCAGCATCAGCGCCGGCAGGCCGATATTACCGCCCACGCCGACGTTAACCCCGGCCGCTTTCGCCATCTCGCCCACCAGGGTGGTGACGGTGCTTTTGCCGTTCGAGCCGGTAATGGCGATGATCGGGGCCTGCGCCTCGCGGCAGAACAGTTCGATATCACCAACGATTTCTACGCCAGCATCGGCCGCCGCGCTCAGCGAAGGATGGGCCAGCGCGATGCCGGGACTGGCGACAATCAGATCCGCCGCCAGCAGCCAGGTATCATTGAGTCCGCCGACATGGCATTCGACCGATTCGGGTAATTTATCCAGCCCCGGAGGCGCGACGCGGGTGTCCATTACACGCGGCGTCACGCCGCGCGCCATGAAAAAGTCCACGCATGACAGGCCGGTCATACCCTGCCCAATAATGACGACTTTTTTACCCTGATAATCTGCCATGATTAACGTACCTTCAGCGTCGCCAGGCCAATCAGCACCAGCATCAGCGAAATAATCCAGAAGCGCACGATAACGCGCGGCTCCGGCCAGCCCTTCAGTTCATAGTGATGGTGAATCGGCGCCATACGGAAGATGCGCTGACCGCGCAGCTTAAAGGAGCCAACCTGCAGGATCACCGACAGAGTCTCCACGACGAAAACGCCGCCCATAATCACCAGCAGGAATTCCTGACGCAGCAGCACGGCGATAATGCCCAGCGCGCCGCCGAGCGCCAGCGAACCGACGTCGCCCATAAAGACCTGCGCCGGATAGGTGTTAAACCACAGGAAGCCCAGACCCGCGCCGACAATCGCCGTACAGACGATCACCAGCTCGCCAGCATGGCGCAGATAAGGAATGTGCAGGTAGTTGGCGAAGTTCATGTTGCCGGTAGCCCATGCCACCAGCGCAAAGCCGGCAGCGACGAAGACGGTCGGCATAATCGCCAGGCCGTCGAGGCCATCGGTCAGGTTGACGGCGTTGCCGGTACCGACGATAACGAAGTAAGCCAGCAGGATATAGAGCAGGCCCAGCTGCGGCATCACGTCTTTAAAGAATGGCACCACCAGCTCGGTCGCCGGGGTGTCTTTCCCGGCCAGATAGAGCGCGAACGCCACGCCCAGCGCGATCACCGACATCCAGAAATACTTCCAGCGGGCGATCAGGCCTTTGGTATCTTTGCGCACGACTTTACGGTAATCATCAACAAAGCCGATGATCCCGTAGCCGATTAATACCGTCAGTACGCACCAGACGTACGGGTTGGAGGGGTAAGCCCACAGCAGAACGGAGACGGTGATCGCAGTGAGGATCATGATCCCCCCCATGGTCGGCGTGCCGCGTTTGCTGAAATGGGACTCCGGACCGTCGTTACGTACAACCTGGCCGAAGGAGAGTTTTTGCAGACGGGCGATCATGCGCGGGCCCATCCACAACGAGATGAACAGCGCGGTCAGCAGGCTGACGATGGCGCGAAACGTCAGATAAGAAAAGACGTTAAAGCCGGAATAATATTTGACCAAATGTTCGGCCAGCCATACTAACATGTCCCAGTCTCCTGTAATGCGCGTACTACCTCTTCCATGGCGGCACTACGTGAACCCTTCACTAAAATGGTCATTATCTTGTGCTCCGCCAGCAGCTCGCGCAGGCGAGCCACTACTGCGGCTTTATCATTAAAATGTTCGCCCACGCCGCTGGCGCGGCTGATATCCGCGCTCAAGGTGCCGACGCTGAGGACGCAATCCAGCCCCGCCGCTTTCGCTGCCTCGCCGACTTCGCGATGGCAGGCCGCGCTTTCCGCGCCAAGCTCCGCCATATCGCCGACCACCATCGCCCGGAAGCCGGGCATCTCTGACAGTACCTGCACTGCCGCGGTCATCGAACCAACGTTGGCGTTGTAGGAGTCATCCAGCAGCAGCTGGCTCTCCGTCAGCCGGATCGGGAACAGACGCCCCGGAACGGCCTTCAGCTGCGCCAGACCGGCTTTTACCGCCGCCAGATCGGCGCCTACCGCCATCGCCAGCGAGGTCGCCGCCAGCGCGTTAGCGATGTTATGGCGTCCCGGCAGCGGCAGCAGGACGTCAACGTTGCCGGTTGGGGTCTGCAGCGTAAATTCGGTACCGTGGCTGGTGATCTGCACGTTGGTCGCCGTGAAGTCGCTGTTGGCCGCATTCGGTGAGAAGCGCCACACTTTGCGATCGCCAATCACCGCCTGCCAGTTCAGCCAGTCGTTGTTATCAGCATTGAGAATGGCGATGCCGTTTTCCGGCAGACCGGTATAGATTTCGCCCTTCGCCTTCGCCACGCCCGCCAGCGAGCCGAAACCTTCGAGGTGCGCTGCAGCAAGGTTGTTGACCAGCGCGGCTTCCGGACGCGTCAGGCTGACGGTCCAGGCGATTTCGCCCTGGTGGTTGGCGCCGAGTTCGATCACCGCGTACTGATGCTCTTTAGTCAGGCGCAGCAGCGTCATCGGTACACCGATATCGTTGTTCAGGTTGCCAGCGGTATACAGTGTGTTGCCGCACTGGCTAAGGATCGCCGCGGTCATCTCTTTGACCGAGGTTTTACCGGACGAGCCGGTCAGGGCGACGACGCGGGTCGGTACCTGCTGACGCACCCAGGCGGCTAACTCGCCGAAAGCCTGGCGGGTATCTTTCACGATCACCTGCGGGAGATCGCAGGCCAGCGGACGGCTCACCAGCAGCGCGCCGGCGCCAGCTGCTTTCGCCTGTTCGGCAAAATCATGAGCGTCGAAACGCTCGCCTTTCAGCGCCACAAACAGGCAGCCCGCCGTCACTTTACGGGTATCGGAGGTCACCTCGTCGATAGCGATGTCGCTACCCTGCCGTTCGCCATGGGCGATCGCGGCGAGCTGGCTTAACGTAAAGCGAATCATGCTACCGCTCCCAGCAGACGCGCGACGGTGACGCGGTCGGAATAATCCAGACGGCGATTGCCGACGATCTGGTAATCTTCATGGCCTTTACCCGCCACCAGCACCACGTCGTTCTCTTTCGCCTGCATCACGGCGTTGGTGACCGCTTCCGCGCGGCCTTCCATCACCTTCGCATGACCCGCATCGAGCATGCCGGCCAGAATATCGTTGATAATCGCCCGCGGCTCTTCGGTGCGCGGGTTGTCATCAGTGACCACCACGATGTCGGCAAATTCTTCAGCGATAGCGCCCATCAGCGGACGCTTGCCTTTGTCACGGTCGCCGCCGCAGCCGAAAACGCACCACAGCTTGCCGCTGCAGTGCAGGCGCGCGGCCTGCAGCGCTTTTTCCAGCGCGTCAGGCGTATGGGCGTAATCCACCACCACGGCCGGTTTACCGGGCGCGCTGAACACTTCCATACGGCCGCATACCGGCTGTAAACGCGCTGCGGTTTTCAGCAGATCGGCCAGCGGATAGCCCAGCGCCAGCAGCGTCGCCAGCGCCAGCAGCAGGTTGCTGACGTTAAAGGCGCCCATCAGGCGGCTTTCGATTTCACCGCTGCCCCAGCTGGAGTCAAACTGAATGGTCGCGCCGCTGTCGTGATAGTTGACCGCGGTGGCCTTCAGCCAGCGGCCGTGGCAGTTCGGATTGATATGATCTTCCATCGACACCGCCACCGCATCCGGCAGCTTCGCCAGCCAGCGACGCCCCACTTCATCGTCAGCGTTGACGATGGCCTGGCCGCAATGGTGGGTCGAGTACAGCAGCCATTTCGCCGCTTCGTAGTGCTCCATGTCGCCATGGTAGTCGAGGTGGTCGCGGCTCAGATTGGTAAACACCGAGGCGGCAAACTGCAGCGCCGCCACGCGGTGTTGCACCAGACCGTGGGAAGAGACTTCCATCGCGCCGAAGGTTGCCCCCTGCCCGACCAGACTGGAGAGCACATGCTGAACGTCTACCGCAGAACCGGTGGTATTTTCGGTCGGCACGACTTTATCCAGCAGGCCGTTGCCAACGGTCCCCATCACTGCGCTGGTTTCGCCGAGCAGCTTCGCCCACTGCGCCAGCAGTTGAGTGGTGGTCGTTTTACCGTTAGTACCGGTGACGCCCACCAGACGCAGCTGCTGCGACGGCTGATGATAAAAACGCCCGGCCAGCGCCGATAAGCGTTCGTTAAGCTGGCTCAGGTAAATAACCGGCACGCCGTGCATTTCACGGATCTCACCGTCTTCAGCCTCGCCCTGCGCTTCAGCAATAATGGCAGCCACACCTTGCGCTATCGCCTGCGGGATATAACGACGCCCGTCCGCCTGATGACCCTGTACCGCGATAAAGAGATCGCCGGAAGCAGCCACCCGGCTGTCCAGCGTCATCTCTCGCAGAATGCGCTCCGGTGCGTTTGGCACCCACGGAGCGAGTAGGTCGCGCAAATTACGATCTGCCACCTGTTCCCTCGCCTTGATTAATTACAAATTCACTTTTTTCGCCTGTTGCCAGCGCATCCGGCTCGATGTTCATGGTGCGCAATACGCCGCCCATGATGGCACCGAAGACCGGCGCGGAAACGGCGCCACCGTAGTATTTACCTGCCTGCGGGTCGTTGATCACCACCACCAGCGCGAAGCGCGGATGGCTGGCGGGCGCAACGCCTGCGGTGTAAGCAATATATTTGTTGATATAGCGGCCATCCGGCCCCACTTTTTTCGCCGTACCGGTTTTAATCGCGATGCGATAGCCTTTGATCGCCGCTTTCACGCCGCCGCCGCCGGGCAGCGCCACGCTTTCCATCATATGAACGACGGTACGAACGAGTGATTCCGGGAAGACGCGCTCGCCCGGAACCGGTGGATCAACCTTGGTAATTGACAGCGGGCGATAGATGCCATAGCTGCCAATCGTTGCGTAGACTCGCGCTAACTGTAACGGGGTTACCATTAGCCCGTAGCCGAAAGAAAAGGTGGCCCTCTCTATGTCAGACCACCGTTGTTTTTGAGGATATAAGCCACTGCGTTCTCCGACCAACCCCAAATTGGTCGCCTTTCCAAGCCCAAAACGTGAGTAAGTATCTACTAACGCTGAGGACGGCATCGCTAACGCCAGCTTAGAAACACCGACGTTACTCGACTTCTGTAGCACCCCGGTCAGGGTCAATTCGCTATAACGCGCCACGTCTTTGATTTCGTGGCCGTTAATTCGATAGGGAATGGTATTCAGCACGGTATTTTCGTTGACGATGCCGCGCTGCAGCGCCGTCATCACCACCATCGGTTTCACCGTCGAACCCGGTTCGAATACGTCGGTGATGGCGCGGTTACGCATGGTGTCTTTCGCCGTACCGGCGAAGTTGTTCGGGTTATAGGAGGGGCTGTTGGCCATCGCCAGCACTTCCCCGGTGTTAACGTCCACTAACACGGCGCTGCCCGACTCGGCTTTGTTAAAGGCCACGGCGTTGTTCAGCTCGCGATAGACCAGCGCCTGCAGACGTTCGTCGATGCTCAGCGCCAGGTTGTGCGCCGCCTGGCTGTCGGTAGAAGAGATATCTTCAATGACCCGGCCATAGCGGTCTTTACGCACGATACGCTCGCCCGGCTGGCCGGTAAGCCATTTATCAAAGCTTTTTTCGACCCCTTCAATCCCCTGGCTGTCGACGTTGGTAAAGCCAATGAGGTGAGCAGTCACTTCTCCGGAAGGGTAATAACGACGGGACTCTTCACGCAGATGAATGCCCGGCAGCTTCAGCTTTTTGATGTAGTCGGCCATGTCAGGGTTTACCTGACGCGCCAGATAGATAAAACGCATCCGCGGATTGGTATTGATGCGCGTTGCCAGCTGATCCAGCGGCATATTGAGGGCGTCCGCCAGCGCCTTCCAGCGCGTATCCAGGGTGACCCCGCCAGCATCATGCAGCTCCTTCGGATCGGCCCAAATAGCTTTCACCGGTACGCTGACCGCCAGCGGCCGCCCGGAGCGGTCGGTAATCATCCCGCGCGCGGTAGACACTTCCTGGACGCGCAGCGAGCGCATATCGCCCTGACGCACCAGCATGTCGGGGCTGACCACCTGGAGCCAGGCGACACGACCCAGCAGGAAAGTCAGCGCCAGCAGAATACAGCCGCACAGCAACGCAAAACGCCAACTGATAAAGTTGGCCTGTTCTTCCTGACGCTTTGCTTTTGGCGTTTTTGGCGCTGCTTTCATCCGTCGCAATAATCCTTATTTCTGTACAACGATATTTTCTTGTGATGGATCGACGTGTTGCATCTGCAACTTCTCGGTCGCGATCCGCTCAACCCGACTGTGATCGCCGAGCGCGTTCTCTTCGAGGATCAGGTTGCGCCACTCGATATCCAGGGCGTCGCGTTCCAGAACCAGTTGTTCACGCTGCGCGGTCAGCAGGCGCGTATGGTGCGCGGTGGTGACCACGGTAATCGCCGTAATAATGATGCAAATGAACAGGCAGAGTGGCAGTTTCCCAAACCGCAGAAGGTCGTCCCCGATCACGCCAGGCAAAGCATGGCGCTCGTTGCTTCCAATCGACCCTTTAACCTTGCTTAAGGCCTCTGTCACTCTGCCGATCATGCGTTCGTCCTCTCTGCAATACGCAGCACTGAACTACGGGCACGTGGATTCTCTGCCACCTCTTCTTCGCCCGGCATCAACTTGCCTAGTGCTCGTAACTCACGGCCGCCCAGTTTTTTGAGCTGCGCTTCGGTCATCGGTATTCCCGCCGGAACCTGCGGACCGCGGCTTTGTTCACGCATAAAGCGCTTCACAATGCGATCTTCCAGCGAATGAAAACTAATGATCGATAGCCGCCCACCCGGGGCCAGCACGCTGAGCGAGCTTTTTAGCGCCTGCTCTATCTCCTCCAGTTCACTGTTTACCCATATGCGCACCGCCTGGAAGGTACGGGTCGCGGGATGTTTATGCTTATCTTTTACCGGCATCGCCGCAGCAATGACCTCCGCCAGCTCTTTGGTGCGGGTCATCGGTTCAATACGGTTACGTTCGACGATCGCGCGGGCGATACGTTTACCGAAACGCTCTTCGCCGAAGGTTTTAATCACCCAGGCGATATCGGCTTCTTCTGCCGTCTGCAGCCACTCGGCCGCGGACTGACCGCGCGTCGGATCCATGCGCATGTCCAGCGGCCCGTCGCGCATAAAGGAAAAGCCGCGTTCCGCATCGTCAAGCTGCGGGGAAGAGACGCCGAGATCGAGCAGAATGCCGTCGATCTTACCGGTAAGATTACGCTCGTCGACGTAGTCAGCGAGCTGTGAAAAAGGACCATGTACGATGGAAAAGCGGGGATCATCGATGGTTTTCGCGACGGCAATCGCCTGTGGATCGCGATCGATTGCCAGCAAGCGTCCTTCCGCTCCCAGCCGGGAGAGGATCAGGCGCGAGTGACCACCGCGGCCAAAAGTACCATCAATATAGATACCGTCTGGACGAATATTGAGGCCGTTGACGGCTTCATCCAGAAGTACCGTAGTATGTTTATAATTTTCCATCATTTTTATAAGGACAAATCCTGCAGGCGCTCCGACAGTTCACCGGTCGCGGACTGCTCAGCGTCGATATCTTCCTTGACCCGTTGATACCAGGTCGTTTCATCCCACAGTTCAAACTTATTAAACTGCCCGACCAGCATCACTTCTTTTGTCAGCCCGGCATGCTGCCGTAACACCGGCGCGATGAGCAATCGTCCGGCATTATCCATCTGACATTCGCTGGCATGACCCAGAAGCAAACGCTGTACGCGCCGCTCAACGGGATTCATGCTCGATAAACGCGACAATTTCTGCTCGATGATTTCCCATTCAGGCAATGGATAAAGCAGCAGGCACGGGTGATGAATGTCAATGGTGCATACCAATTGACCGGCAGCGTCCTCGATCAGCCCATCGCGATAGCGCGTTGGCACGGCCAGGCGGCCTTTGCTGTCGAGATTGACCAACGTTGCTCCACGGAACATGCCAGCCTCACCCCTTTTCGCCACTTTATCCCACAAATTCCCACCAGAAGGAGTTTACGGAGCGGAGGAAAAGCTTGTCAAGCCAGCACGGATGCCAACAGAGCCCAAAAACCCATTATTTACAGCCGACATTAGCCCTGATGAAAAAACCATCAACAGGCGAGGCAAATTAACGTTATGAATACGTGTAAGAAAATAACCAACAAACTCGTAACAGTTATAAACAACAAAATATCTTCGGCGGGAAAATATAAAGTGTCAGTTTGCGACGCGAGCGGCATTTTAGGCCATTATGCCGGTCGTTAACAGTACCTGTTGCTGGCTGAGGGGCGGACCAGACGCGGGATAGGGCAGAAGAGAAAGGCTGGGGCGTACAAAATGAGTGTTAATTCAGCAATTAACCTGGTGAATGTAACAAAATAATACAATTAAAGCCTACACAATCATTTTTTGTGTCCCGTTTTGAGTAACAAAACGATTGCCAGCGAATTAAACAAAATAACACGTAAAGAAGTTTAGGGATTTGTCTGAAATATATTCAGTTTTGCATTTTGGACGTCAATTGCCTGATTAATCGCCAAAGGCCTGCTTTCCGGCAGGCCCGCCAGGAATATTCCTGGGCTCTGGCGATATTGCGCGCTTAGCGGCGATTCAGGCTACCGCGACGATAGAGATTACGGCGAATACGGCTCAGGCCCGGCTTTGGCTTGCGCGGTTCATCGAGGCTGGCGAGGACGATCTCCAGCACCCGCTCAGCGACATCGCGATGGCGCTGAGCCACCGCCAGCACCGGGCACTGCAGAAAATCGAGCAGCTCATTATCGCCGAAGGTGGCGATCGCCAGCTCGGAGGGCAGTTTGCCCTCACGGCGCAGCGTCACATCCATCACGCCCTGCAGCAACGGGAAAGAGGTAGTAAACAGCGCCTGAGGCATCGGATGGGTTTCAAGCCATTTCTCAAACAGCTGAGCCGCCGCTTCGCGCTCATAGCTGTTGGCATAGAGATAATGCACCTCGCGCGGATCGTCCTGCCAGGCTTTGCGGAAGCCCTGCTCGCGCAGGAAGCTCACCGACAGTTCCGGCAGCGCGCCGAGATAAAGTACCGTTTCGCCAGGGAAGGTCCGCAGCTCGGCAGCGAGCATTTCAGCGTCATCCTGATCAGCGCCGACCACACTGGTGAAATGCTCGCGGTCAAGGGCGCGGTCAAGCGCGACAATCGGAAACGGATCGTTAGCCCAGCGTTGATAGAAAGGGTGCTCCGGCGGCAGCGAGGTAGAGACAATGATAGCGTCCACCTGGCGCTGCAGCAGATGCTCAATGCAGCGCATCTCGTTATCGGGTTGATCCTCAGAACAGGCAATCAGCAGCTGATAGCCACGCTGACGCGCCTGACGTTCGAGATAATTTGCAATGCGGGTATAGCTGGTATTTTCGAGATCCGGGATCACCAGACCGATAGATCGTGTGCGTCCTGCACGCAGGCCAGCGGCGACCGCATTCGGATGATAGTTATGCTCCCGCACCACAGCCATCACCTTTTCGACCGTTTTATCGCTTACGCGGTACTGCTTCGCTTTGCCATTAATCACATAGCTCGCGGTGGTTCTTGAAACACCGGCCAGCCGGGCGATTTCATCCAGTTTCACAATTGCCCCTTGGGTAAGAAGTGCCAAACATAACCATTATTCAGGTATGGAACCCTTTTTATAACATCTAAGCGCAGAATAGTTAGCGCAGCAACCGCTTTCGCTTACAGTTCCTACTGATTTCGCAAAAAAAAAGCCCGACAGTCGCTGCCGGGCTATTTTTGCATCAGTTCCCGATCCTCAGCGCATGATTTTATCACCGCGAGACAGGCCGACCACACCGGAGCGAGCCACTTCTACGATCCGAGCGACATCGCGCAGCGAAGCCAGGAAAGCATCAAGCTTATCACTGGTTCCGGCGAGCTGAACGGTATAGATAGAAGGCGTCACATCGATAATCTGTCCGCGAAAGATTTCGGTGTTGCGTTTCACTTCTTCACGGCCATAGCCGCTGGCCTGAACCTTCACCAGCATGATTTCGCGTTCGACATGGGCCCCCTGCCCCAATTCGCTGACTCGCAGCACATCCACCAGCTTGTGCAGCTGCTTTTCAATCTGCTCGATCGCTTTTTCATCGCCCACGGTCTGGATGGTCATTCTGGAGAGCGTAGGGTCGTCCGTCGGCGCCACAGTCAGGCTTTCTATATTATAGCCGCGCTGGGAAAAGAGGCCGATAACGCGGGACAATGCGCCCGATTCGTTTTCCAGTAATACCGATAATATCCGGCGCATAATCAGGTCCTCTCCGTTTTGCTCAACCACATCTCATCCATGCCGCCGCCGCGGATCTGCATGGGGTACACATGCTCACTGCCGTCGACGGTGACATCGACAAACACCAGCCGGCGCTGACGCACCTGCTCCAGCGCTTCAGCAAGCTTTGACTCCAGCTCCTGCGGCTCGCTGATGCGGATCCCGACGTGACCATAGGCTTCCGCCAGACGCACAAAGTCCGGCAGCGATTCCATATAGGACTGGGAGTGGCGCCCGGAATAGAGCATATCCTGCCACTGCTTCACCATCCCGAGATAGCGGTTGTTGAGGTTAAGCACCAGGACCGGTAACTCATACTGCAGCGCAGTAGAGAGTTCCTGAATGTTCATCTGGATACTGCCGTCACCGGTCACGCAGACCACCATTTCGTCCGGCAGAGCCATTTTGACCCCCAGCGCAGCCGGTAGGCCAAAGCCCATGGTGCCGAGACCACCGGAGTTAATCCAGCGCCGTGGTTTGTCGAAGGGGTAATAAAGGGCGGCGAACATCTGGTGCTGGCCCACATCGGAAGTGACGTAGGCATCGCCCTGGGTCAACCGCCAGATAGTTTCAATCACCGCCTGCGGTTTGATTTTATCGCTCTGGTCGTCGTAGCGCAGACAATGGCGGGCACGCCACTGCTCGATCTGTTGCCACCAGTCGCGAATGTCGTCCAGCGGCTGCTGCGTCTCTTCCTGGTCCAGTAGCTCCAGCATCTGCTCCAGTACCAGCCGGGCATCGCCGACGATCGGCACATCTGCCGGCACGGTTTTCGAGATCGAGGTCGGATCGATATCAATATGCAGCACCGTCGCGTTCGGACAGTACTTGGCCAGATTGTTGGTGGTCCGATCGTCAAAGCGGACGCCGACGGCGAAAATGACGTCCGAATGGTGCATGGTCATGTTGGCTTCATAGGTGCCGTGCATACCTAGCATCCCCAGCGCCTGCGGGTGCGTCGCCGGGAAAGCGCCAAGCCCCATCAGAGAGGAAGCAACCGGCAGCTTCAGCTTTTCCACCAGTTCACGCAGCTGGGGTTCGCAATGCGCATTGATCGCCCCGCCGCCGACGTAAACGACCGGCTTACTCGCCGCCACCAGGGTCTGCAGGGCGCGTTTAATCTGTCCCTTATGACCGCTGGTGGTCGGGTTATACGAACGCATACTCACCGCCTCCGGCCAGGCGTACGGCAGCTTTTTCGCCGGATTGAGAATATCTTTCGGTAGATCGACCACCACCGGTCCGGGGCGACCGCTGGCCGCCAGCCAGAAGGCTTTCTTCAGGACACCGGGAATATCTTCGGTCTGCTTCACCAGGAAACTGTGCTTCACCACCGGACGGGAAATCCCCACCATGTCGCACTCCTGGAAGGCATCGTAGCCGATCAGCGATGTCGCCACCTGCCCGGAGAGGATCACCAGCGGAATGGAATCCATATAGGCCGTCGCGATGCCGGTGATGGCGTTCGTCGCCCCTGGTCCAGAGGTGACCAGCACGACGCCAACCTCGCCGGTCGCCCGCGCCAGGCCATCCGCCATATGCACTGCCGCCTGCTCGTGGCGAACCAGCACATGATCGATACCGCCAAGGGTATGTAACGCATCATAGATATCGAGGACTGCGCCTCCGGGATAGCCGAATACTTGCTTGACGCCCTGATCGACAAGCGATTGGACGACCATCTCGGCTCCTGACAACATCTCCATGGTTTGCCTCCAGGCTTATTGTTTTACGACAGCGGAACTCAATTTCCGCGCGCTCGCACGATGCGGAGGAGAGACCCTCCGCACTGAGGTGAATGGACTGCATGCCACTACCATAACTGCTCGCCAGCAGGCAGGCAATTCGCCGCAGGGGATGTGTTATCCCCGTAATAAGAAGAAAAGAAAGCGGAGAAGTGAAAATATGGTGGATTGCTTCAGAGATAAGAAAAGGGAATGGTAAATACTCGGAGAAAAGGCGTGATAGCAGGAATTGATCCATTTTTCACGAACCCAACGAATGCCTCGAACAGGTCAAACAGAACAAAATTCTGCATTATCGAATTTACATCATATAAAAAAAGGAGCCGAAGCTCCTTTTACCCTCGTTGCCATCGGCTCAGCGCTTGCAAATATCCACCAGCAGCTCTTCCATCCACTGATGGCCTTTATCGCGGCCAGCCGCTTCATGCCACGAGAGATAGCAGGTCCGGCTGTTAACCTTCAACGGCAAAGGTAATATTTGCAGGGCTAATTTATCGGCAAACTCATTGGCCAGCCAGCGCGGGGCAATCGCCACCATCTGAGTTTGCGATACCACGTTTAATACGCTGACCATCGCATTACCCTGATAGGCGATACGCGCCTGTTTATCGGCCGTGTCATACCACGGTAAACTGAATGAGGCATACCGATCGAGAGCCACCGTAGCATGCTCCTCACGATAAATATCCGCCTCCATCACCGGCCCGGAAATACGGGGATGGTTGCGACTGGCCACCAAAACCATTTCGTCTTTGAATAACGGGACGCAGGCAAACTCAGGGCGACGGAACTCTTCATAACCGATCACAAATTCCGTTTCCTGATAACGTAACTGATGTTCCGTATTTTGATTCAGCGCGGATTTAAAGACCAAATGAATATTGGGTGCGATCTCCGCAACTTTATTAAAAATAACCGACGTCAGGATGTTATCCAGCGGGCTGCAGACGCACAGATGGAAAACGCGCTCACTGCTTAGCGGTTCAAAACCGGAGCCCGGCAATTCGTTTTGGACCAGCTGCAGCGCCTGGCGCACAGAACCAAAAAGCTGATAGGCCCGCGCCGTCGGCTGAATACCGCGGCCATAGCGCACAAACAGCTCATCATTAAACATCACTTTCAGACGTGAAACCGCGTTACTCACCGCGGGTTGAGACATGCCGAGCGTATGGGCGGCACGGGTGATATTCTGCTCTTGCATAACCGCATCAAAAACGGTGAGCAGATTGAGATCAACCATCCGTAGTTGAGGTTTAACGACTTCCTGTCCGGGGGCTGATTTATATTCTGGAGTGTCAATTAACATATCTAATTCCGCCGTCACGATGAATTCCCTTTACTAAACCGCTATAATTAGCGTCGAAAATATCATTTATCATGCAAATGACATTTGCAAAATAGCAAAGGAGATTTTTAGGAATATATCAAGGCTATGAGTGGCAGTGAAAAAGCGGGACTACCAGGAAAATGAACCGCTCAAACCATACCGGTTACTTAATGATGATGAGTGTACCCATAATCCGTAAAAATAAAAACAACACCACTAGTTAACTGTAACTTAAGCAATAATAAAGTATTTTATTTTTAACCTCATAAAATTAACAACTGCTTATCATTGAAAAATAATCCGCTAATGAGCAAATACATTCATAAGGAAAATAAATATAATATTTTCATTCAGATAGCTTTTTTTGCCGCCTCGTTCACGGTTCATCGTGGCCGATGCGTTGAATGCAAAGCACTTTTTCAAATGAAACAATTGAGGACGCGCCTCCCTTTGTCCAAAATAGGATCTTCGGCAAAACAGGGCTTGCATCAGCACAATTTGCTAATTCACATCGAGAGCCAATAACGCTTTTTCCGTGCCAGGGGTTGACTTTAAAACGGCTATCCAGTAACTCTAAAAGCATAACGATTTCATCTGGAGTTTGACGCAATGATTCGCACCGCTCGTATCACCAGCCTACTACTACTAAACGCATGCCATTTGCGCGGTAGGCTGTTGGGCGACGTTCAGCGTTAAGTCATCTTCCAGCAAGACTATAAAACCCGCGCCTTGGCGCGGGTTTTTTTATGCTCGTCAACAAGGCGCCAGGACACAGACTAAGGATCCAAACCATGAGCCAGCAAGTCATTATTTTCGATACGACCTTACGTGATGGCGAACAAGCGTTACAGGCAAGCCTGAGTGTCAAAGAGAAGCTGCAGATCGCTCTGGCCCTTGAGCGTATGGAGGTCGACGTAATGGAAGTCGGTTTCCCGGTCTCTTCCCCGGGCGATTTTGAATCGGTGCAAAGTATCGCGCGCACCATCAAAAACAGTCGTGTTTGCGCTCTGGCGCGCTGCGTTGAGAAAGATATCGATGTGGCAGCAGAATCCTTAAAGGTGGCTGAAGCTTTCCGCATCCATACCTTTATTGCAACCTCGCCGATGCATATCGCCACCAAACTGCGCAGCACGCTGGATGAAGTGATTGAGCGCGCGATCTATATGGTGAAGCGGGCGCGCAACTACACTGACGATGTCGAATTCTCTTGTGAAGACGCCGGCCGCACGCCGATTGCCGATCTGGCTCGCGTCGTCGAAGCGGCGATCAACGCTGGCGCCACCACCATTAATATCCCGGACACCGTCGGCTACACCATGCCGTTCGAATACGCCAACATTATCAGCGGCCTGTATGATCGCGTGCCGAATATCGACAAAGCGATTATTTCCGTCCACACCCATGATGACCTGGGCATCGCCGTCGGTAACGCCCTCGCCGCGGTCCACGCCGGTGCGCGCCAGGTAGAAGGCGCGATGAACGGTATCGGCGAACGCGCTGGCAACTGTGCGCTGGAAGAAGTGATCATGGCGATCAAAGTACGCAAAGACATCATGAACGTGCACACCAACATTAATCATCATGAAATCTGGCGCACCAGCCAGACCGTCAGCCAGATCTGCAATATGCCGATCCCGGCCAACAAAGCCATCGTCGGCACCGGCGCCTTCGCCCACTCCTCCGGCATCCACCAGGACGGCGTACTGAAGAACCGCGAAAACTACGAAATCATGACTCCGGAATCCATCGGCCTGAACCAGGTACAGCTGAACCTGACTTCCCGCTCCGGTCGCGCGGCGGTGAAACACCGGATGGAAGAGATGGGTTACCAGGAGAGCGATTACAACCTGGATCATCTGTACGACGCGTTCCTGAAGCTGGCGGACAAAAAAGGCCAGGTCTTCGATTACGATCTGGAAGCGCTGGCGTTTATCAACAAGCAGCAGGAAGAGCCGGAGCATTTCCGCCTGGACTACTTCAGCGTCCAGTCTGGCTCCAGCGATATCGCCACCGCTTCAATCAAGCTGGTCTGCGGGGATGAAATCAAAACCGAAGCCGCTAATGGCAACGGTCCGGTCGACGCCATCTACCAGGCTATTAACCGCGTGACAAACTACAACATTGATTTAGTGAAGTATGGCTTAAGTGCGAAAGGCCACGGCAAAGACGCCCTGGGCCAGGTGGATATCGTCGTTGACTACAACGGCCGCCGTTTCCACGGGGTTGGCCTGGCCACAGATATCGTTGAGTCGTCAGCAAAAGCCATGGTTCACGTGCTGAACAACATCTGGCGCGCCGCCGAAGTCGAAAAAGAATTGCAACGCAAAGCTCAGAATAAAGAGAACAATAAGGAAACCGTGTAATGTCGAAGAATTACCATATTGCCGTTTTGCCGGGTGATGGCATTGGCCCGGAAGTGATGAACCAGGCGATGAAAGTACTGGAAGCCGTGCGCCAACGTTTTGCCATGCACATTACCACCAGCCAGTATGACGTCGGTGGGGCGGCTATTGACCGTCAGGGGACTCCCCTGCCGCAGGCGACCGTCGCCGGATGCGAACAGGCGGATGCGATCCTGTTCGGCTCCGTCGGTGGTCCGAAATGGGAACACCTGCCGCCCGCCGAGCAGCCAGAGCGCGGTGCGCTGCTGCCGCTGCGTAAGCACTTCAAACTGTTCAGCAACCTGCGTCCGGCCAAACTGTACCAGGGGCTGGAGGAGTTCTGCCCGCTGCGCGCCGACATCGCTGCCAACGGCTTCGACATTCTCTGCGTTCGCGAACTGACCGGCGGCATCTACTTCGGCCAGCCAAAAGGCCGCGAAGGCAGCGGTCAGCATGAGAAAGCCTTTGATACCGAGGTGTATCACCGCTTTGAAATCGAACGTATCGCGCGCATCGCTTTTGAATCCGCTCGTAAGCGTCGTCACAAAGTGACCTCCATCGATAAGGCCAACGTCCTGCAGTCGTCCATTCTGTGGCGCGAAATCGTCACCGAGATCGGCAAGGAGTATCCGGACGTTGAGCTGGCGCATATGTATATCGATAACGCCACCATGCAACTGATTAAAGATCCGTCCCAGTTCGACGTGCTGCTGTGCTCCAACCTGTTTGGCGACATCCTCTCCGACGAGTGCGCGATGATCACCGGCTCTATGGGCATGTTGCCGTCCGCCAGCCTCAACGAGCAAGGTTTTGGCCTGTATGAACCAGCGGGCGGCTCGGCGCCGGACATCGCGGGCAAAAATATCGCTAACCCGATCGCGCAGATCCTCTCTCTGGCCCTGCTGCTGCGCTACAGCCTCGACGCTGACGAAGCGGCGACCGCCATTGAGAGCGCCATCAACCGTGCCTTAGAGGAAGGGGTTCGTACCGGCGACCTGGCGCGCGGAACGGCGGCGGTCAGTACTGATGAAATGGGCGATATCATTGCCCGCTATGTCGCAGAAGGGGTGTAATCATGGCGAAGACGTTATACGAAAAATTATTTGATGCGCACGTAGTGTATGAGGCGCAGAACGAAACCCCGCTGCTGTACATCGACCGCCATCTGGTGCACGAAGTGACCTCCCCGCAGGCGTTTGACGGCCTGCGCGCGCATGGCCGCCAGGTGCGCCAGCCGGGTAAAACCTTCGCGACCATGGATCACAACGTCTCGACGCAGACCAAAGATATCAACGCGTCCGGCGAGATGGCCCGTATCCAGATGCAGGAGCTGATTAAGAACTGTAAAGAGTTTGGCGTTGAGCTGTATGACTTAAATCACCCATACCAGGGTATCGTCCACGTCATGGGCCCGGAGCAGGGCGTCACCCTGCCGGGGATGACCATTGTTTGCGGTGACTCCCATACCGCCACCCACGGCGCGTTCGGGGCGCTGGCGTTCGGTATCGGCACCTCCGAAGTGGAGCATGTGCTGGCGACCCAGACCCTGAAACAGGGCCGCGCGAAGACCATGAAAATCGACGTGCAAGGCAAAGCGGCGCCGGGCATTACCGCCAAAGATATCGTGCTGGCCATCATTGGTAAAACCGGTAGCGCCGGCGGCACCGGCCATGTAGTTGAGTTCTGCGGCGAAGCGATCCGCGATCTGAGCATGGAAGGGCGTATGACCCTGTGCAACATGGCGATCGAGATGGGCGCCAAAGCGGGCCTGGTCGCGCCGGACGAAACCACCTTCAATTACGTACGCGGCCGTCTGCATGCGCCGAAAGGCAAAGATTTTGACGATGCCGTCGCGTACTGGAAAACCCTGAAAACCGACGATGGCGCGACGTTTGATACCGTGGTGACGCTGCAGGCGGCGGAGATTGCCCCGCAGGTGACCTGGGGCACCAACCCGGGCCAGGTGATCTCAGTGACGGATAATATCCCCGATCCGGCGTCATTCAGTGATCCCGTGGAACGCGCCAGCGCCGAAAAAGCGCTGGCCTACATGGGCCTGAAATCCGGGATCCCGCTGACGGATGTGGCTATCGATAAAGTGTTTATCGGCTCCTGCACCAACTCGCGAATCGAAGATTTACGCGCCGCGGCGGAGATCGCTAAAGGGCGTAAAGTGGCGCCGGGTGTCCAGGCGCTGGTGGTGCCGGGTTCCGGTCCGGTGAAAGCGCAGGCGGAAGCGGAAGGCCTGGATAAGATCTTCATCGAAGCCGGCTTTGAGTGGCGCTTACCGGGTTGCTCGATGTGTCTGGCAATGAACAATGACCGCCTGAATCCGGGCGAGCGCTGTGCCTCCACCAGCAACCGTAATTTTGAAGGCCGTCAGGGCCGCGGCGGACGCACGCACCTGGTGAGCCCGGCAATGGCCGCAGCGGCAGCTGTTACCGGTCATTTCGCCGATATCCGTAATCTGAAGTAAGGAGACCATCATGGCAGAGAAATTTACCCAACATACCGGCCTGGTGGTTCCACTGGATGCTGCAAACGTCGATACCGACGCGATTATTCCCAAGCAGTTTTTGCAGAAAGTGACTCGCACCGGCTTCGGCGCCCACCTGTTTAACGACTGGCGCTTTCTCGACGATAAAGGCCAGCAGCCGAACCCGGATTTTGTGCTGAATTTCCCGCAATACAAAGGGGCGTCAATCCTGCTGGCACGTGAAAACTTCGGCTGCGGCTCCTCGCGCGAGCACGCGCCGTGGGCGTTGACCGATTACGGCTTTAAGGTCGTGATTGCGCCAAGCTTTGCCGATATCTTTTACGGCAACAGCTTCAATAACCAGCTGCTGCCGGTGACCCTGAGCGACGAGCAGGTCGACGAGCTGTTCAAGCTGGTGCAGGCCAACCCGGGCATGACGTTTGAAGTGGATCTGGAAGCGCAGGTGGTTAAAGCCGGGGATAAAACCTACAGCTTTAAGATCGACGACTTCCGCCGCCACTGCATGCTCAACGGCCTGGATAGCATCGGCCTGACGCTGCAGCACGGAGAGGCGATTTCCGACTATGAACGCAAGCTGCCGGCGTTTATGAATTAACCTTCGGGCCCGGTCATTTGACCGGGCTTTTTAATTTTATCGCGGCGGAAATTGCGATCTCACGCACAAAAAACAATATTGATTCGCTGATTGTCAGGCCTTGACCCCGCCCTGCCCCACACCATAAAGAAGAATCACTCCGCTTTCCTTCTCTTCCTCTTCGTTGTTTATGTATTATCCCTTCACTGCAAGTAAAAATAAGGCACGAGTGTTTAATATAAAAATATAAGAATGTGAAAGAAGCGTTAATCCCATAGAGAACCCCTATAGCTCAGAACAAAAAAAAACATTATTTTTCGATTTTTCCCCTCGCTATCTTTGCCCACAGAGAAATATTAACTAAGGACACGCCCGGGCCCCCGCATATCGGCCTCCCGGCCTCCTGTGGAGAGAAGAGATGAGCCACTATCCGCACCTTTTCAGTCCGTTGACCATCAACGGCATGACGCTAAAAAACCGCATTATCATGCCCCCTATGGGCACCAATATGGCCACGCTCAACGGCGAGGTGTCGCAGGAACAGCTGGAATACTATGAACTGCGGGCCAAAGGCGGTACCGGACTTATCACCATCGAAAACATCTGTATTGATTTTCCCTTTGCTTCCAACGGCACCACGCAGTTACGCATCGATAACGATCAATATATTCCGCGGCTGTTTAAATTAACCGAGACCCTGCATAAACATGGCGCCTGCGTATCCATTCAGTTAAATCATGCCGGCGCTTCGGCGTACGCCTACCGCCTTGACGGTCAGACGCCACTCTCTTCCTCCACGACGCCCTCGAAAAAGCACGGAAATATTCCACGCCCGATGACGCATGAGGAAATTTATCATGCCGTTGAAAAGTTTGGTGATGCCGCGGAGCGCGTTCGTCGTGCGGGTTTTGACAGCGTCGAAATTCATGCCGGTCATTCCTATTTAATTAGCCAGTTTTTATCGCCATTATTTAATAAGCGCACCGATGAATTTGGCGGCAGCGTCGAAAACCGTACCCGGATATTAAGTCTGATTATCGATAAAGTGCGCGCCTGCGTGGGGCCACGTTTTCCGGTCAGCCTGCGCATCAGCGCCGACGACTTCCTCAAGGGGGGCAATACCCTCGAAGATTCCCTGCGCATCCTTGAACTCTGCCAGGATAAGGTCGATATCATCAACGTCTCTGCGGCGCAGAATGACAACCTGAATCTGCAAATCGACCAGATGTCGCTGGAGGATGGCTGGAAGCGCTACCTCTCCCGCGCGGTGCGCGATAAATTCCATAAGCCCACGGTCATCGCCGGCAATATTCGCTCACCACAGGTGGCCGAGGATATTCTCGCCAGCGGCGATGCCGACCTTATTGCCATTGGCCGCGGCCTGATTGCCGAGCCGGAGTGGGTACAGAAGGTGCAAGGCGGTAAAGAGCGCCTGATGCGCAAATGCATCTCCTGCAATATCGGTTGCGCTGACCATCGTATCGCCCGCTCGCGCCCGCTGCGCTGTTCGATTAACCCGGACATCATCCACGGCGATGCCTACAAAATGCGCCGCGTCAGTCGCGAAACGAACGTGGTGGTCATCGGCGCTGGCACCGCCGGGATGGAAGCCGCCTGCACGGCGGCGGAAGTCGGTTGCCATACCTGGCTGCTGGAGGCGAAAAACCACGTCGGCGGCCTCGCCAGCGAAATCTCCCGCCTGCCGGAGAAAAAACGCATCGCTGATTTCCCGCAGTTTATGAAAAATCGCATCGCCTCGCTGGACAACCTGATGCTGCAGGTCGGCAAATGTGCCGACGTGGCCTCAGTTTCCGCCTTGCATCCGCATCTGATTGTCAACGCCACCGGCTCAACGCCGCTGCTGCCGCCCATTGAGGGCTTGCGGGAAAACATTGATACCGCGGACGGCAAAGTCTTTTCCATTACCGGCATGATCGACAACCTGGCGAAATTTACCGATATCGAGGGTAAACGTATCGCCGTCGTCGGCGCAGGCGCCGTTGGCCTCGACGTTATCGAATACTTTACGGCGCGCGGCGCGCAGGCGGTATTAATCGAAATGCAGGACGCCGCCGGTCGCGACCTCGACATCATTACCAAAAATGCCATGTTGACCATGCTCGACGAGCACCAGGTCGAACAGCACATGAATACCCAACTGATGGCAGTCGCTGCCGACCATTTCCGGGTGAAAAATACACAGCAAACCTTCGATATCCCCTTTGACTACGGCTTTGTCTGCCTGGGGATGCGCGCCAACCGGACGGGTCTCGACGAGATCGAGCGCTGGGCCAATGCCAATAACGTCAAAATCATGAATATCGGCGACAGCCTGATGGCGCGGCGCATTATCGACGGCATCCGCGAAGGCCGCAACGTGCTGGATACCCTGGAAGACATGGGTGCGCTGGGCAGTCGCGAAGCACAACGAATTCCCTTTCTAACTTATTGAGGATTTTTGTCATGGCAGAACGTATTACTGGACACACTGAGCTGATTGGCCTGATCGCCACCCCGATTCGCCACAGCATGTCACCCACCATGCATAACGAGGCTTTCGCCCATCTCGGGCTGGACTATGTTTATCTGGCTTTTGAAGTCGGTAATCAGGAGCTGAAGGACGTTGTGCAGGGCTTTCGGGCAATGAAGCTGCGAGGCTTTAATGTCTCTATGCCGAACAAAACCGAAATTTGCCAGTATCTCGATAAGCTGTCGCCGGCGGCGCAGCTGGTCGGGGCGGTCAACACCGTGGTCAACGACGATGGCGTACTGACCGGGCATATCACCGACGGCACCGGCTATATGCGCGCCCTTAGCGAAGCGGGTATCGATATCATCGGCAAGAAGATGACCGTCCTCGGCGCCGGCGGCGCGGCGACCGCCCTCTGCGTCCAGGCGGCGCTGGATGGCGTGAAGGCAATCTCCATCTTTAACCGCCGCGATAAATTCTTCGCCAACGCCGAAGAAACGGTAGCTAAGATCCGCAACAACACCAACTGCGAGATCCATCTGTTCGATCTCGACGATCATGACAAGCTGCGCGCCGAAATCGACAGCAGCGTGATCCTGACCAATGCCACCGGCGTTGGCATGAAGCCGTTCGAAGGCCAAATGTTGCTGCCGAACGACAGCTTCCTGCGCCCGGATCTGATCGTCTCTGACGTCGTCTACAACCCACGTAAAACCCACCTGCTGGAAGTGGCGGAGAAAAAAGGCTGCCGCACCCTGAACGGTCTGGGGATGATGCTGTGGCAAGGCGCGCGCGCGTTCGAAATCTGGACGGGTAAACAGATGCCGGTTGATTACATCAAGAGCATTCTGTTCTAAGAGGCGAATGATGAAAAATAAATACATCCCTACTGCGGCAGGGCTGTATCTCAACTACCTGATTCACGGCATGGGGGTGCTCTTAATCACCCTCAACATGGCCCATCTTCAGGAACAGTGGGGAACAGACGCTGCTGGCGTATCCATCGTTATCTCCTCGTTAGGTATCGGCAAGCTGGCGACCATTGTGACCGGCTTTTTGTCGGATCGCTTTGGCCGTAAGCCTTTTATTTATCTGGGGATCCTCAGCTATCTGATCTTCTTCGTCGGCATCCTGCTGACTAAAAATATCTATCTGGCCTACGTCTTCGGCATTATGGCGGGCCTGGCGAATAGCTTCCTCGACTCCGGAACCTATCCGGCGCTAATGGAGTCTTTCCCGCACTCCGCCAGCCGGGCCAACGTGCTGATCAAAGCCTTCGTTTCCGCCGGGCAGTTCCTGCTGCCGTTCATTATCAGCTTCCTGATCTGGGCGAATCTGTGGTTCGGCTGGTCGTTCGTCATTGCGGCGGGACTGTTTGTCCTGAGCGGCATCTACCTGCTCAAAATGCCATTCCCGGATAGCCAGTCGGCGAAAAAAGAGGAGGCCCCTACGGCGCAGGCGGAAGCAACTGCCCGGCCGCAGGCTAATAAGCTGGATATGGTGATCTTCACCCTGTACGGCTACATTGGCATGGCAACCTTCTATCTGGTCAGCCAGTGGCTGGCGCAGTACGGTCAATTCGTGGTCGGTCTGCCCTACGCCTCGGCGATTAAACTGCTTAGCATCTATACCGTCGGTTCGCTGGTCTGCGTCTTCGTGACCGCCGCCTTCGTCAAAGAGGTGTTCAGCTCGGCCATCGCCATGATCATCTATACTGGCCTGTCGATGATTTCGCTGCTGCTGGTGTGCCTGTTCCCGACGCCGATGATGGTCACCGGCTTCGCCTTTATCATCGGCTTTGCCGCCGCCGGCGGGGTACTGCAGTTGGGAGCAACAATCATGGCGATGAGTTTCCCGAACGGAAAAGGTAAAGCAACCGGGATCTTCTACACCGCCGGCAGTATCGCCAGCTTCACGATCCCGCTGATCACCGCAAAGCTTTCGCAGATCAGTATTGCCAGCATTATGTGGTTTGATTTTGCAATCGCCGTGATCGGCTTTGTGATCGCCCTGTACATCGGCTATCGTCAACTGCAGGCTCGGGCGGCGCAAAAAGTGTCCCGCACCGCAGTCACCGCCTGAGGTTCAACGCGAACAATAATGGATACCTACATGACAAATGCAGTAACCGTAAAGAACATCACCTTTCAGGAAGGGGAAACCCTCATTTGTGTACCGCTGATCGGCAAAACCCTCGATGAGATACTGGGTAACGCCCATGGTCTGGTCGATGCCGGCGCCGATATTATCGAATGGCGCGTTGACCACTTTACCCAGGTCAGAGACATGACCCAGGTGATGGCCGCGCTGGCGGAAATCCGTGGCGCGCTGAAAGCGCTCCCGCTGCTGTTCACCTTCCGCAGCAAGAAAGAAGGTGGCGAAACCGAGATCAGCGACGAAGCGTACTTCGCGCTCAATCGCGAAGCCGCGCGCAGCGGACTGGTTGATGTTATCGATATCGAGCTATTCAATGATGAAGCGCAGATCCGCGCGCTGGTTGACGATGCGCATGCCGCGGGCGTCAAGGTGATCATGAGTAACCATGATTTCCACAAGACTCCCGCTCAGGAAGATATTATCTATCGCCTGCGCCGCATGCAGGATCTGGGCGCCGACCTGCCGAAGATCGCGGTGATGCCGCAGTCGCCGCAGGACGTTCTGACCTTGCTTGCCGCTACGCTGACCATGAAAGAAAAATATGCCACTCGCCCGCTGATTACCATGTCGATGGGCAAATCCGGTGGCGTTAGCCGGGTTACCGGGCGCTTATTCGGCTCGGCGATGACCTTCGGTACCGTAGGACAGGCTTCTGCGCCAGGACAGATCGCCATCGCCAAACTACGTGAAGTGATGGATATTCTCTCCTGATGCCCGAATGGCCCGGAGGCGATCTCCGGGCCATCCACTAACAGAGATTCTGGCTGTCGTGGATAACCACATTTTTAAATGACTGTAGCGCCGGGGAAAGTAACCGATCTTTCATTGTCGCCAGATAGATATAGCGTGGGGGGATGGTGTTTTTAATCTTCAGGATGTGAACGTTGTAATAGGAGAGCGCGGAGATCCGCGGCATAATCGCGATCCCATAGTCAATACTGACCAGCCCGGCCATCGCGGTATCCTCATCCACGTAGCAGGCGATCTCCGGCACCAGCTTTTGCTGCATAAACACATTATCGATAAACGGACGTAAACCGCTATTCTCTGAAAAATAGATATAGGGATAATGAATCGTCTCTACCAGATCGACCTCATGTTCATACAGGCGGGCCAACGGATGATCCTTCGCCGTGACCACCACCAGCTCCTGCTGAATAACAGGAATAAAATCGATATCCGGCTCATCCGCAATATAAGAGCAAATCGCCAGATCGACTTTGCCAGCTTTCAGCTCCTGCAATAGGGTCAGCGATGTCCCCTGAGTAAAAGAAAAAGTAACGTTGTGACATTCAGGTGAAAGAGAATATTGATTAATTAACTGCGGAACAACATATTCGCCCATCGTGTAAATAAAGGCGATGCGAATATTCTCTTTATTCTCGGCGCCATTTTTTTGTAATGTCATCCGGCCATTCTCCAGCGAGGCCAGCGCATCTTCGACATACGGCAAAAAACGCTTGCCGTTTTGCGTAATTTTAACGTTCCGTCCCTGTCTGGCGAACAGCGCGACCCCTAACTCCTTCTCCAGCTCCGATATCGCATGGCTTAGCGAGGGCTGGGTGATGCACAGACTGGAGGCGGCTTCGGTGTAATGTTCGGTTTCAGACAGACGTTTAAAATAATAAAGTTGCTTTAGGTTCATTATTTTTGCCCGTATAATATAAGAATAAATGCACTGACGCTAATATACCATGCAAGCCACCAATAATGTGCGGGAGCGGGTAAATATCGGCGTTACATCAAATATTCTTTTGTGAAGCGTATGAATGTGCAACAAAGCGTTGCCATTCATAGATACTATCTATAGTTCCTGGAGATGTTTTTGCATGTGCGAATATATGCAAAAATATTTTAAACTTTAAAGGAACTCGCTATGAGTATGTCAAACTCTCAGGAAGTCCTCACTTCCTCATCGGGGACGAAAAAAAGAAGCCGCGTTCGGATAGTTATTTTACTGCTGTTGTCCGTCGGAACGATGATCAATTATCTCGATCGCACCATCCTGGGTATTGTCGCCCCACAATTAACCCAGGAAATTCATATCGATCCAGCGATGATGGGCATCATTTTCTCCGCCTTTGCCTGGACCTATGCGCTGGCGCAGATCCCTGGCGGGGTATTTTTAGACCGTTTTGGTAACAAGCTCACCTATGCCCTGTCTATTTTCTTCTGGTCGCTGTTTACTCTGCTGCAAAGTTTTACCCTCGGGCTGAAAACCCTGCTCCTCCTGCGCCTGGGGCTTGGCGTCAGCGAAGCGCCCTGCTTTCCGGCCAACAGCCGCATCGTCAGCACCTGGTTTCCCCAGCATGAGCGCGCGCGGGCGACGGCAACATATACAGTTGGCGAATATATAGGGCTGGCCGCTTTCTCGCCGCTGTTATTTTTAATCCTCGAACACCATGGCTGGAGAACGCTGTTTTTTCTCACCGGCGGATTAGGTATTTTATTTACGTTGGTGTGGTGGCGTTTTTATCACGAACCGCATGAATCACGCACGGCTAATAAAGCAGAATTGGATTACATCGGCGCAAACAACATTAACAATAAAATCCAGAACGTTCCATTTAACTGGCGTGACGCCAGGCGTCTGCTGGGCTGTCGTCAGATCGTAGGCGCCAGTCTGGGCCAGTTCGCCGGGAACACCACGCTGGTGTTTTTCCTGACGTGGTTTCCCAGCTATCTTGCCAACGAGCGCCATCTTCCCTGGCTTCACGTCGGATTTTTCGCCACCTGGCCCTTCCTCGCCGCCGCGATCGGCATCCTCTTCGGCGGCTGGATCTCGGACCGGTTGCTGAAGCGAACCGGCTCCGTCAACATCAGTCGAAAGTTACCAATAATTTCCGGTTTACTACTGTCCAGCTGTATTATTGCGGCGAACTGGGTAAGCGCTAACAGCACCGTTATCATTATTATGTCGGTGGCATTTTTTGGCCAGGGGATGGTCGGTCTGGGCTGGACCTTAATTTCTGATATTGCCCCGGAAAATATGGCAGGCCTCACCGGCGGCATATTTAACTTTTGCGCCAATATGGCATCTATTATTGCGCCACTGATAATTGGCGTGATTATCTCCGCAACGGGTAATTTCTTTTACGCGCTGATCTATGTCGGCCTGACGGCGCTGATCGGCGTGATTGCCTACATTTTTATCATCGGCGATATCAAGCGTATCGTCCTGGAGTAGTCAGCTTGCCCCGGCGACGCGGCTCGCCGGGGCAAGGCAGATTGTCAGATATCCTTCACCCTGCTGGTCAAAAACAGTGTCACCAGCGAAATCGCGGCGATTGTCCAGTAGACGCTGGCGTGGCCATAACTTTGCGACAGCGCCCCCTGCATCACGCCGGCGAGGATCACGCCGGTGGAAATACTGTTGGTGAACAGGGTGGTCGCCGCCCCCGCCCGACCCGGCATTAAGTCCTGGAACCACAGCATACCGATCCCGGCGATAATACCGATAAAGACCGCGTTAAATAGCTGCAGGGCCAGCAGCGCCGTACGGCCATGAAACAGAATCAACCCGGCATAAAACAGCACACCGGCCGCGACCGCCGCCACCATCATTTTACGTTTACCAAAGCGCTTCACGTAGTAACCGGCGAGGATCATCGCCGGTATTTCCAGTCCGGCGGCGGTGCCCATCAGGATCCCGGCAAGGCTGTCGGGAAGACCGAGATCGTTACTGATCCACAGCGGCATATCAATGATATACATCGTGTTGCAGGTCCACATCAGCGTGGAGGCGATAAACAGCATGCGCACGTTCTTATCCTGCCAGCCGCCGGCCTGCACCAGCGCCGCCGCCTCTTCCGAAGGCTGTTCCACCCGCGGGACCGAGGGCAGTTTAATGGCAATCAGCGCCAGACTAATCACAAAGATGCCCGCCGCAATGGAAAACATGGTGGTAAAGCCATAATTGAGGGCCAGCATAAAGGCCAGCGGCGGGCCAATCACCCACGCCAGCGACAGCTGGGCGCGCATGATCGAGCTGAACATCACCACTTCCCGCGCCGAGCTGTCGGCATACTCCCGGGCCAGGGCGAAGAGCTGCGGCATGGCGGCATTGGCGATGGACGCCAGCATCACCCCGCAGGTAATTAACGTCAGGTAGTGACGGTTGAAGGCAAACAGCAGCGCATTGCCCACCGCCATCAGGCAGCAGAGCATAATTAACCGCCGCCGATCGCCGCGGCTATCAGAGCGCTTAGCCAACGCCAGACTCACCAGGATCCCGGCAATGGCATTTACCGTGTAGAACAGGCCCACCCAGAACGGCTGCGCCCCTACTTCGCGGCTGAGAAACAAACTCAAGGTCGGCGCCTGCAACGCGCCCGCCACGCCCATCATAAAAGCAACCAGCATAAAGGCGGCATACACGCCGTTTAGCCGTCGTCCCATCGTCATCAACCACAGCATGGAATGTCCTTAACACACGCGAAGTAAACGAAAAAAGCCAGCAGAGGATTTCTGCTGGCGGGTGATTCTATACTCTATGGGTTTCATGTTGCAGGACAAAACGGTTAACCGTTTTGCACAGCGCTTGTGCTGGCCCTGAAAGGGTGAGCGTGGCCAGAACGTCAGGCCCTGAGCGCATCGACAGCGAAACGAGCGGTCGCGGCCAACGCCCCTGCAGCGTGAAAAACGACGAGTATAACACCAATACTCAGTCACACATGATGTCTGCAAGTCAATGATCAGAGGCCTTTGACGTCACTCCCCACTGCATCAGTTCTCCCAGGATTTCCTGTTGTCGTCCTGCCATCAGGCGGGCCAGCCAGGACGCATCCTGCGTCGCAGAAAAATAGCGCTGGTAGAACGATTTTGCGGTAGACCTCATCATATTCACCTCCTCGCTTCATCGGGATTCATTATTGGCTTAATATGGGGAGTAATAAATTGCTGAGTTTTGCGCAGGAGTTCCCCTTTTATGTCTTCCAGCCGTCTGCAACAACAGTTCATCCGCTTATGGCAGTGCTGCGACGGCAAGTCGCAGGAGACCACCCTCAACGAGCTGGCGGAAATGCTGAGCTGCTCGCGTCGCCATATGCGCACCCTGCTCAATATGATGGAGTCCCGCGGTTGGCTGGCCTGGGAGGCGGAGGCAGGTCGCGGCAAGCGTTCGCGGCTGACCTTTCTCTATACCGGTCTCGCCCTGCAGCAGCAGCGTGCCGAAGATCTCCTCGAGCAGGATCGCATCGATCAGCTGGTGCAGCTGGTCGGCGATAAGGCCGCTGTCCGCCAGATGCTGATCTCTCATCTTGGCCGCAGCTTCCGCCAGGGACGCCATATCCTGCGCGTGCTCTACTACCGTCCGATGAAGAATTTACTGCCCGGCAGTGCGCTGCGGCGTTCGGAAACGCATATTGCCCGGCAAATATTCAGCGCCCTGACGCGGGTAAATGAGGAAAATGGGGAACTGGAAGCCGATATTGCCCACCACTGGCAGCAGCTGACCCCCACCCACTGGCGCTTTTTCCTCCGCCCGGGCATCCATTTTCACCACGGCCGTGAGCTGGAGATGGCGGATGTGATCGCCTCTCTGCAGCGCAGCAATGCCCTGCCGCTCTATTCACATATCGAACGCATCGAATCGCCCACCGCCTGGACCCTGGATATTCATCTGCGCCAGCCCGACCGCTGGCTGCCCTGGCTGCTGGGTCAGGTGCCGGCGATGGTGCTGCCGCAGGAGTGGCAGACCATGAACCACTTTTCCTCCATGCCGGTCGGAACCGGCCCTTATGCCGTGGTGCGTAACAATCAGAACCAGCTCAAGATCCATGCCTTTGAAGACTATTTTGGCTACCGGGCGCTGATCGATGAGGTGAACGTCTGGGTGCTGCCGGAAATTAGTGAAGAGCCCAATGGCGGCCTGACGCTGCAGGGCAATACCGAAAGCGAAAAAGCGGTGGAGAGTCGCCTGGAAGAGGGCTGCTATTACCTGCTGTTCGACTCGCGAAGCCCGCTGGGGGCCAACGACGCGGTGCGTCGCTGGTTAAGCTATCTGTTTCAGCCCGCCAACCTGCTCTACCATGCGGGCGAACACTACCAGGGCAACTGGTTTCCCGCCTACGGCCTGCTGCCGCGCTGGCATCACGCCAGCAACCACGCCTGCGAGAAGCCGGCGGGGCTGGAGACCGTCACCCTCACCTATTACCGCGATCACGTCGAACATCGGGTGATCGGCGGGATTATGCGCGACCTGCTGGCAGCGCATCAGGTAAAACTGGAGATCCAGGAGCTGGAGTATGATGCCTGGCATCGCGGCGAGGTGGTCAGCGATATCTGGCTCAACAGCGTTAACTTCACCTTACCGATCGAATTCTCACTCTTCGCCTATCTGTACGAAGTCCCGCTCATTCAGCGCTGCATCCCCATTGACTGGCAGGCAGACGCCTGCCGCTGGCGCGCGGGAGAGTTTAATCCGGCCACCTGGAGCCAGCGGCTGCTGGCCGGGCAACATATCGTGCCGCTGATCCACCACTGGCTGATGATTCAGGGGCAGCGCAGTATGCGCGGCGTACGGATGAACACCCTCGGCTGGTTCGACTTTAAATCCGCGTGGTTTGCGCCGCCGGAGCCGTAAGCGCTTTCCGTCATCTGACAAAATCATTACACTAAGGCCGTTCTCAACGGGGTGCTAATAAACATACGCAATATCATTCAAGTTGCATCAAGGCAGCAAGCGGGTGAATCCCCTGGAGCATAGATAACTATGTGACTGGGGTGAACGCGCGAAGCTAACGCAGATGCGGCTTGAAGGATGAAGCGTATGGGCTGAGAAAATACCCGTCGAACCTGATCCGGATAACGCCGGCGAAGGGATTTGAGGCTCACTCAAAATCCTTTGCCACCCCTTTTTTCTGAGGTGCAAAGTGTTGAAAAAATTACTCCCGCTGCTGGCGCTGGTCGCCATGCCCGCTCTGGCTAAGCCTGTCCTCACCGTCTATACCTATGACTCCTTCTCTGCCGACTGGGGCCCCGGCCCGGCGGTCAAAAAAGCCTTTGAAGCGGACTGCGGCTGCGAACTGAAGTTCGTAGCCCTGGAAGATGGCGTTTCGCTACTGAATCGCCTGCGCATGGAAGGCAAGAACAGCAAGGCCGACATCGTGCTTGGCCTGGATAACAACCTGCTGGAAGCCGCGGCGCAGAGTAAACTGTTCGCCAAAAGCCACGTACCTGCCAGCGCGGTCAGCGTGCCAGGCGGATGGGATAATGACACCTTTGTCCCCTACGATTACGGCTATTTCGCCTTCGTCTATGACAAAAATAAACTGGCTAACCCGCCGAAAAGCCTGAAAGAGCTGGTTGAGAGCCCGCAGAAATGGCGCGTCATCTACGAAGATCCCCGCACCAGCACCCCGGGGCTGGGCCTGCTGCTGTGGATGCAAAAGGTCTATGGCGATAAAGCGCCCGAGGCCTGGCAGAAACTGGCGGCGAAAACGGTCACCGTCACCAAGGGCTGGAGTGAAGCCTACGGTCTGTTCCTGAAAGGGGAAAGCGACCTGGTCTTAAGCTACACCACCTCGCCGGCTTACCACATTATTGAAGAGAAGAAAGACAACTATGCGGCGGCGAGCTTCGCCGAAGGCCATTATCTGCAGGTCGAAGTTGCCGCGCGTACCGCCGCCAGCAAGCAGCCGGAACTGGCGGAGAAGTTCCTCAAATTTATGGTCTCGCCTGGCTTCCAGAACGCCATCCCCACCGGGAACTGGATGTATCCGGTGACTCAGGTCGCGCTGCCGGCCGGGTTTGATACCCTGGTGAAGCCGCAGACCACCCTGGCGTTTACCCCGCAGCAGGTCGCCAGCGAGCGTCAGACCTGGATTAGCGCATGGCAACGCGCCGTCAGCCGCTAAACCTTCGCGGGCTATTGCCGGGCCTTTTTGCCGCCACCCTGCTCTGCGCCGTCGCGCTGGCGGCGTTTCTGGCGCTGTGGTTTAGCGCCCCCGGCGCGGGCTGGCAATCGGTCTTCAGCGATAGCTACCTGTGGCACGTGGTGCGCTTCTCCTTCTGGCAGGCGTCGCTGTCAGCGCTGTTCTCGGTGGTGCCGGCCATCTTTCTCGCCCGCGCCCTTTACCGGCGTCGCTTCCCGGGCCGCACACTGCTGCTGCGCCTGTGCGCGATGACCCTGATCCTGCCGGTGCTGGTGGCGGTGTTCGGCATCCTCAGCGTCTATGGCCGCCAGGGCTGGCTGGCCTCGCTGTTTCACGCGCTCGGCTGGCAGTGGGATTTCTCGCCCTACGGTCTGCAGGGCATCCTGCTGGCGCACGTCTTTTTCAATATGCCGATGGCCACCCGCCTGCTGCTGCAGGCGCTGGAGAGTATCCCTGGTGAACAGCGGCAAATTGCCGCCCAGCTTGGCATGCGCGGCTATGCCTTCTTCCGTCTCGTCGAATGGCCGTGGATGCGCCGGCACATTCCCGCCGTCGCTGCGCTGATTTTTATGCTCTGCTTCGCCAGCTTCGCCACCGTGCTGTCGCTGGGCGGCGGCCCGAAGGCCACCACGATTGAGCTGGCTATCTACCAGGCGCTGAGCTTTGACTACGATCCGGCGCGAGCGGCAATGCTGGCGCTGATCCAGATGCTTTGCTGCCTCGCGCTGGTGCTGCTCAGCCAGCGCCTCAGTAAAGCGGTGGCTATCGGCGTCAGCCATGTCCGCGGCTGGCGCGACCCTGACGATCGTCTGCACAGCCGCCTGAGCGATGGACTCTTGATCGGCGCCGCCCTGCTGCTGCTGCTCCCGCCTCTGCTGGCGGTCATCGTCGACGGGATCAACCGCAACATGCTGAACGTGCTGGCGCAGCCGGCGCTCTGGCAGGCATTGAGTACCTCTCTGCGCATCGCCATCGCCGCCGGGCTGTTGAGCGTAACCCTGACGATGATGCTGCTGTGGAGCAGCCGGGAGCTGCGCGCCCGCCAGCGGCCGCTGGCCGGGCAGGCGATGGAGCTGAGCGGCATGTTAATCCTGGCCATGCCGGGGATTGTGCTGGCCACTGGCTTTTTTCTGCTGCTCAGTAACAGCGTCGGACTGCCGGAGTCCGCCGACGGCATCGTCATCTTCACCAATGCCCTGATGGCGATCCCCTACGCGCTCAAAGTGCTGGAAAACCCGATGCGCGACGTGACCGCTCGCTACAGTATGCTGTGCCAGTCGTTGGGGATTGAAGGCTTCACGCGGCTGCGGGTGGTTGAGCTTCGCGCCCTCCGGCGCCCGCTGGCCCAGGCGTTAGCCTTCGCCTGCGTGCTGTCGATTGGTGACTTCGGCGTGGTGGCCCTGTTCGGCAACGAGGCGTTCCGCACCCTGCCTTTCTATCTCTACCAGCAGATAGGCGCCTACCGCAGCCAGGACGGGGCCGTCACCGCCCTGCTCCTGCTGCTGCTCTGTTTCTTATTATTTACGCTGATAGAAAAACTTCCGGGGCGTGATGCTAAAACTCAATGATGTGACCTGGCTGTACCAGCATCTGCCGATGCGCTTTACCCTCGACGTCGCGCGCGGCGAGCGCATCGCGGTGCTCGGCCCCAGCGGCGCCGGAAAGAGCACCCTGCTGAATCTGATCGCCGGTTTTCTACCGCCCGCCAGCGGCAGCCTGCGGATCAATGGCGAGGTGCATAACGCGACGCCGCCGGCGCAGCGTCCGGTCTCGATGCTGTTCCAGGAGAATAACCTGTTTAACCATCTCACGGTTCGGCAGAATATCAGCCTCGGGATCCACCCGGGCCTGAAACTGAGCCGCGAGGAGCAGGCGCAGGTGGCGGCGATGGCCGGACAGATGGGAATTGATGCGCTGCTGGAACGCCTGCCGGGCGAGCTTTCCGGCGGTCAGCGGCAGCGCGCGGCGCTGGCCCGCTGTCTGGTGCGCCAGCAGCCGGTGCTGTTACTGGATGAACCCTTCTCAGCGCTTGACCCGGCGCTGCGTCAGGAAATGCTGTCCCTGGTCGCCGATGTCTGCGAGCAGCAGCAGCTCACTCTGCTGATGGTCTCCCACAGCGTGGAAGATGCGGCGCGCATCGCGCCGCGCTCGATAGTGGTCGCCGAAGGGCGGATTGTCTGGGATGGCGCCACCGCCGAGCTGTTAAGCGGCAACAGCAGCGCCTCGCATCTGATGGGCATCAGCGCGCAATAACCTTGTGCAGGATCGCCAGATAGACCGGCATCAGCGGATGGCGGCAGACCAGAGTCAGCGCCGTCGCGGCGACCACCACCATCAGCGGTGACAGCCACAGTAGTCGGCCGCGCGGCAGCCAGCGGGTCAGGCGATCGCCTGAGGTTTTCGCGCTCCGCCACAGCCGCCAGCACAGCCACCCTGCCAGCCAGGCCAGCAGCGCCGCCCCCAACAGCAGCCATTTAAAGCTGGCGCTGTTTTCATCGGCCGGAATATCAATCGCCGCCCCGGCGAGAATGCCGGGCAGGAAATAGAGCGGCGGCCAGAGCAGGCAGCCGATAATATTCGGTAGCACAAACTTCGCCACCGGCAGATCGAGCATCCCGGCGACCATCGGCACCAGCGGTCGCGTCGGCCCAACAAAGCGGCCGATCAGAATGGTGATCATGCTGTGCTGATGCAACGCATGCTCGGTCTTCTCCAACAGGGCACGGTTTTTCTTCATAAACGACCAGCGGTGCAGCGGCTTTTTAAAGCGCCAGCCGAGCCAGAATGAGATCCAGTCGCCCAGCAGACAGCCGACAATCCCCGCCAGCCACGCCTGCCAGAAGTTAACCTCACCGCTGCCGATAAGCGCCCCAAGGCCGGCCATCATCACCGTTCCGGGTAAGATAAGCCCCACCAGCGCCAGCGACTCGAGAAAGGCCACCAGCATCACGGCTAACAACGAGTAGACCGTGGATTGGGTGATAAAGTGTTCCAGCAATGCTTGCATAATGTACCCGGTTAAAAAACGAAGCCCGGATTCTCCGGAGCCATCGCGCCCTCGTCAAGCCACCAATTGTCTTAATAGTTTACTGGCTGTGATATTTAAGCGGGTCATCATTTCACTTTCTTTACTTTTTATTCACATCCTGCACGGAATTCGCTCGGGCTGGCGCCGGTGCATTTTTTAAATACGCGCGAAAAATAGAGCTGATCTTCAAAGCCAACGTTGCGCCCGACGGTGGCGATCGGCATCCGTGTCGTGCTCAGCAGCAGTTTGGCCTGGCTGATGCGCTGATCTTCCCGCCAGCCGAGCACGCTGATCCCCAACTGCTGGCGGAACAGGTGCGACAGACGCGAGGGCGACAGGCAGACGTGCTGGGCGACGCTGGCAATATCAAAATGGCTGTCCGCCAGATGGTCGCTGATGTACTGGCAGGCGTCGCGCACCCGGTTATCCAGCGGCGGATGCAGCGATTCGTTGATCGCCTCCATGCGCCGCAGCAGCAGCTGTTCCAGCAGATTTATCGCCAGCAGTTCGGAATAGCGCCCCGCCCCCTGCCCGGCATCGACGATCTGGCCGAACAGTTCGCCAAAGCGCGCCTGCCACTGTTCATCCGGACGGAAAAAGCCGGTCTGGGCGAAGATCGTCGGCCAGTTGAGCCACTCGTGCCAGTAGGCGCGTGGCCGGAAGTAGACCCACTGGTGATACCACTCGCTGGCGTCGGGATGGCGGCCGTAGTGATGGATTTCCCCTGGTGGGAACAGCAACATATCACCCGGCCGGCAGACGAACTGCTCGCCGTGGTTGTTGATAACACCCTCGCCGCGGATCGTCAGGTTGAGAATATAGCCTTTCATGCCCAGCGGGCGGTCGATAAAGAAATCCAGGTATCCCTGCGCCTCAATCGGCGTGAGGCCGGTGACCAGATGAGCGTTAAAAGAGTAGCCCGGCAGCAGCGGATCGTTTTGCGTTTCGGCCATACGCGTGGTTCTCCCCGAAGGTATTAATGACACCAATTGTCCATATTCATCATTTTATCGCTCTCGGCCCTGTCGCGACTGCGACGGCGGTGGGAATTTCGCTAAAAAGCCGCACGGTAAGCGAAAAAGCGCCAGCAGCGTGCATTCCACCGTGATATACCGGGTAACAAAAGTGTCTATAAATACGGCAGGAAAGTCCACATCGAATATTTGCACGGCGTCACACTTTGCGAGGTGACAGCAAAATAATCCATAAGATTAGCGAATCCGGCCTGACGGATTTTGCCGGGGATATCTACTGTTGCTGCATGAATGATTTCTGCATGGAGTAACAAGATGGCAATTGCGATTGGCCTCGACTTTGGTAGTGACTCAGTCCGCGCCCTGGCGGTGGAATGCGCGTCCGGCGCAGAGCTGGCGGCAAGCGTAGAGTGGTATCCGCGCTGGCGGGAAGGACAGTATTGCGATGGGGCTAACAACCGGTTCCGCCACCACCCGCGAGATTACATCGAGTCCATGGAAGCGGCGCTGAAAAGCGTGCTCGCTTCGCTGAGCGCCGAACAGCGCGCCGACGTCGTGGGCATTGGCGTCGACAGCACCGGCTCAACCCCGGCTCCCGTTGATGCCGAGGGCAACGTGCTGGCGCTGCGCGAAGAATTCGCTGACAACCCTAACGCCATGTTTGTCCTGTGGAAGGATCACACCGCGGTCGAGGAAGCCGAGGCGATCACCCGCCTGTGTCACCAGCCGGGCAAAGAGGATTACTCGCGCTATATCGGTGGTATCTACTCCAGCGAATGGTTCTGGGCCAAAATCCTTCACGTCACCCGCGAAGATAGCGCCGTCGCCCAGGCTGCCGCCTCGTGGGTAGAGCTTTGCGACTGGGTACCCGCCCTGCTCTCCGGCACCACCCGTCCGCAGGATCTGCGCCGCGGCCGCTGCAGCGCCGGACATAAATCGCTGTGGCACGAAAGCTGGGGCGGTCTGCCGCCGGCCAGCTTCTTCGATGAGCTTGATCCCATCATTAACCAGCATCTGGCCTGGCCGCTGTTCACCGATACCTGGACGGCCGATGTGCCGGTCGGCACGCTGAACGCAGAGTGGGCCCAGCGTCTGGGTCTGTCGCAGACCGTGGCCATCTCCGGCGGCGCCTTCGACTGCCATATGGGCGCCGTTGGCGCCGGGGCGCAACCTAACGCGCTGGTGAAAGTCATCGGCACCTCCACCTGCGACATCCTGATTGCCGATAAAGAGAGCGTCGGCGAGCGCACGGTAAAAGGCATCTGCGGGCAGGTTGACGGCAGCGTGGTTCCGCACTTTATCGGCATGGAGGCAGGCCAGTCCGCCTTCGGCGATATTTACGCCTGGTTTGGCCGCATTCTCGGCTGGCCGCTGGAACAACTGGCTCAGCAGCAGCCGGCGTTGCGCGAGCAAATCAAAGCCAGCCAAAAACAGTTACTGCCGGCGCTCACCGAAGCCTGGGCCAATAATCCGTCCCTCGATCACCTGCCGGTGGTGCTCGACTGGTTCAACGGCCGCCGCACGCCGAATGCCAACCAGCGTCTGAAAGGGGTGATCACCGATCTTAACCTGGCGACCGACGCGCCGGCGCTGTTCGGTGGCCTCATCGCCGCCACCGCCTTTGGCGCCCGCGCCATTATGGAGTGCTTCACCGAGCAGGGGATCCCGGTTAACAACGTGATGGCCCTCGGCGGTATCGCACGGAAAAACCAGGTCATCATGCAGGCCTGCTGCGATGTGCTGAACCGCCCGCTGCAGATTGTCGCCTCCGATCAGTGCTGTGCGCTGGGGGCGGCTATCTTCGCCGCCGTCGCCGCCGGCGTCTATGACGATATTCCCGCCGCCCAGCAGCGGATGGCAAGCCAGGTGGAAACCACCCTGCAGCCACGCCCGGCGCAGGCACAACGTTTCGAACAACTCTATCAGCGCTACCAGCAGTGGTCGGTCAGCGCTGAACAACACTATCTCCCTTCGGCTGCAAAGGCGGAAAAAGCCCCGCAATCTCAGGCAGCGCTCACCCATTAAGGATACGAAAATGACGATTTTTGATAACTATGAAGTATGGTTCGTTATTGGCAGCCAACATCTGTACGGCCCGGAAGCCCTGCGCCAGGTGACGAAGCATGCCGAACATGTGGTGAACAGCCTGAATGCGGAAGCCAAACTGCCTTGCAAACTGGTCCTTAAGCCGCTGGGCACCACCCCGGACGAGATCACTCATATCTGCCGCGACGCCAACTACGATGACAAATGCGCCGGGTTAGTGGTCTGGTTGCATACCTTCTCGCCGGCAAAAATGTGGATCAACGGCCTGACCATCCTCAACAAGCCGCTGCTGCAGTTCCATACGCAATACAATGCCGCGCTGCCGTGGGACAGCATCGATATGGACTTTATGAACCTGAACCAGACCGCGCACGGCGGCCGCGAGTTCGGTTTCATCGGCGCCCGTATGCGCCAGCAACACAGCGTGGTCACCGGCCACTGGCAGGATAAAGAAGCCCACCAGCGCATCGGCGGCTGGATGCGCCAGGCGGTCTCCAAACAGGATACTCGCCATCTGAAAGTGTGCCGTTTCGGCGATAACATGCGCGAAGTGGCGGTGACCGACGGCGATAAAGTCGCGGCGCAGATCAAGTTTGGCTTCTCAGTGAACACCTGGGCGGTCGGCGATCTGGTGCAGGTGGTCAACAGCATCAGCGACGGCGATATCAGCGCGCTGGTCGATGAATATGAAAGCAGCTACCGTCTGACCCCGGCGGCGCAGGTTCACGGCGAGAAGCGCCAGAACGTGCTGGACGCCGCGCGCATTGAGCTGGGGATGAAACGCTTTCTCGAGCAGGGCGGGTTCCACGCCTTTACCACCACCTTTGAAGATCTCCACGGCCTGAAACAGCTTCCGGGTCTCGCCGTGCAGCGCCTGATGCAGCAGGGCTACGGCTTTGCCGGTGAAGGCGACTGGAAAACCGCCGCTCTGCTTCGCATCATGAAGGTGATGTCAACCGGTCTGCAGGGCGGCACCTCCTTTATGGAGGATTACACCTACCACTTCGACAACGGCAACGATCTGGTGCTCGGTTCGCATATGCTGGAAGTGTGCCCGACGATCGCTACCGCTGAGAAACCGATCCTCGACGTCCAGCCGCTGGGTATCGGCGGCAAAGCGGATCCGGCGCGTTTGATCTTCAATACCCAGACCGGCCCGGCGATTGTCGCCAGCCTGATCGATCTGGGAGATCGCTTCCGTCTGCTGGTCAATACCATTGAAACCGTCCCGACGCCGCACGATCTGCCGAAGCTGCCGGTGGCCAACGCTCTGTGGAAAGCGCAGCCGGATCTGCGTACCGCTTCGGAAGCCTGGATCATCGCCGGTGGCGCGCACCATACCGTCTTCAGCCATGCGCTGAACCTCGACGATATGCGCCAGTTCGCCGAGCTGCACAATATCGAGCTGACGGTCATCGACAACGATACCCGTCTGCCGTCCTTCAAGGACGCGCTGCGCTGGAATGAAGTGTATTACGGTTCAAAACGCTAAGAGGCCGTCCCCTCACCCTTTCCCTCTCCCCGTTGGGGAGAGGATACCGTCAGGGCGCCATGCCGCCTTTTTCCCTCTCCCGCCGGGAGAGGGTCGGGGTGAGGGATACCCGACTCGCCTGCTATTCGGAGCACACTATGTTAGAAGATCTTAAACGCCAGGTTCTGGAAGCCAACTTAGCGCTGCCGCAGCATAATCTGGTGACCTTAACCTGGGGCAACGTCAGCGCCGTCGACCGCGACCAGGGCGTTCTGGTTATCAAACCCTCCGGCGTGGATTACCGCGTGATGACCGCCGACGATATGGTGGTGGTCAGTCTGGAGACTGGCGAGGTGGTGGAAGGCAACAAGAAGCCCTCGTCGGATACCCCTACTCATCGCCTGCTGTATCAGGCCTTCCCGACGCTGGGCGGTATTGTGCATACCCATTCGCGCCACGCCACCATCTGGGCGCAGGCCGGGCAATCCATTCCAGCGACCGGCACCACCCACGCTGACTATTTCTATGGCCCGGTTCCCTGCACCCGGTTGATGACCGATGCGGAGATCAACGGCGAATATGAGTGGGAAACCGGCAACGTGATTGTCGAAACTTTCCGTCAGCAGGGAATCGACCCGGCGCAGATGCCCGGCGTGCTGGTGCATTCCCACGGCCCGTTTGCCTGGGGTAAGAATGCCGAAGACGCGGTGCATAACGCCATCGTGCTGGAAGAGATCGCCTATATGGGCATCTTCTGTCGCCAGCTGGCGCCGCAGCTGCCGGATATGCAGCAGACGCTGCTAGATAAGCATTATCTGCGTAAGCACGGGGCCAAAGCCTACTACGGCCAATAATCACCCTGCTCGCCACCGTCTGGTAGCCCGGATAAGGCGCAAGCCGCAATCCGGGGCCACCTTAGCGCCGAATACCTGTATAAAACCCCAGCATCCATCATGAAACCAGGCTATAATCAGGCCTGGTTTTTTATCGGCGAGAATACCCGTGACCCAGCCACGAGCAGGTTTTTTACTCACCCGTCACTGGCGGGACACCCCGCAGGGCAGCGAGCTCTCCTTCTGGCTGGCCACCGACGACGGCCCGCTGCAGGTCACGCTGCCGCCGCAGGAGTCCGTTGCCTTTATCCCCGAAGCGCAGCAGGCGCAGGCTGAACAGCTGCTGCAGGGGGAGAAAGGCTTCCGCTTCGCTCCACTGACCCTGAGAGATTTCCACCGGCAGCCGGTTGTCGGCATTTACTGTCGCGCCCATCGTCAATTGATGCGTCTGGAGAAGATGCTCCGCGACAGTGGCGTCACCGTCTACGAGGGTGATATCCGTCCGCCGGAGCGCTACCTGATGGAGCGCTTTATCACCGCCCCGGTGTGGGTAGAAGGCGAAACGCGCGGCTCACAGCTGGTCAACGCGCGCATGAAACCGAACCCTGACTATCGCCCGCCGCTGAAATGGGTGTCGCTGGATATCGAAACCAGCCGCCACGGCGAGCTGTACTGCATCGGTCTGGAAGGCTGCGGCCAGCGGGTGGTCTACATGCTGGGCCCCGAACCGGAAACGCCGCCAGACGTCGACTTCGAGCTGGTCTTCATCGCCAGCCGTCCCCTGCTGCTGGAAAAGCTCAACGCCTGGTTTGCCGAACACGACCCTGACGTGCTGATCGGCTGGAACGTGGTGCAGTTCGATCTGCGGGTCCTGCAAAAGCACGCCGAGCGCTATCGTATCCCGCTGCGTCTCGGCCGCGGCAACAGCGAGCTGGAGTGGCGTGAGCACGGTTTTAAGAACGGCGTCTTTTTCGCCCAAGCCAACGGGCGGCTAATTATCGACGGCATCGACGCGCTAAAATCCGCGTTCTGGAACTTCTCCTCCTTTTCACTGGAGGCCGTGGCCCGCGAACTGCTGGGTGAAGGTAAAGCCATTGACAACCCGTGGGATCGGATGGACGAGATCGATCGCCGCTTCCATGAAGACAAACCGGCGCTGGCGATCTATAACCTGCAGGATTGCGAGCTGGTCACGCGGATCTTCCACAAAACGGAGATCATGCCGTTTCTGCTCGAACGGGCGACGGTTAACGGTCTGCCCGCCGATCGCCACGGCGGATCGGTGGCCGCCTTCAGCCATCTCTATTTCCCACGCATGCACCGCCTGGGCTACGTGGCGCCGAACCTCGGCGACGTCCCCCCGCAGGCCAGCCCCGGCGGCTACGTGATGGACTCCCGCCCCGGTCTGTATGACTCGGTGCTGGTGCTGGACTACAAAAGCCTGTATCCGTCGATTATTCGTACCTTTCTAATCGATCCGGTCGGCCTGGTGGAAGGCCTGGCGCAGCCCGATGATCAGCACAGCATCGAGGGCTTCCTCGGCGCCCGCTTTTCGCGCGACAAACACTGCCTGCCCGGCATTGTCAGCCAGATCTGGCACGGCCGCGATGAAGCCAAACGCCAGCATAATAAGCCGCTCTCCCAGGCGCTGAAGATTATCATGAACGCCTTCTACGGCGTGCTGGGCACCAGCGCCTGCCGCTTCTTCGACCCGCGTCTCGCCTCGTCGATTACCATGCGCGGTCACGCGATCATGCGCCAGACCAAAGCGCTAATTGAAGCCAAAGGCTACGACGTTATCTACGGCGATACCGATTCCACCTTCGTCTGGCTGAAACGCCCGCATAGCGAAGCACAGGCAGCGGAGATCGGCCGCGAGCTGGTCAGCGACGTCAATGCCTGGTGGGCGCAGGAGCTTGGTAAAAGCCAGCTGACCAGCGCCCTGGAGCTGGAGTATGAAACCCACTTCTGCCGCTTTTTAATGCCGACGATCCGCGGCGCCGATACCGGCAGCAAGAAGCGCTATGCCGGGATGATTCAGGAGGGCGATGCCCAGCGCATGGTGTTCAAGGGGCTGGAGACGGTACGCACCGACTGGACGCCGCTAGCCCAGCAGTTTCAACAGGAGTTATACCTGCGCATCTTCCGCAACCAGCCGTATCAGGATTATGTGCGGGAGACTATCGCCAGGCTGATGAATGGCGAACTCGACGAGCAGCTGGTTTATCGCAAGCGCCTGCGCCGACCGCTGGCCGAGTATCAACGTAACGTGCCGCCGCACGTGCGCGCCGCGAGGCTGGCGGATGAACACAACGTGAAGCTTGGGCGGGCGCAGCAGTATCAGCAGCGCGGCACCATCAAATACGTCTGGACCACCAGCGGCCCGGAGCCGGTGGATTACCAGCAGTCGCCGCTCGATTACGATCACTATTTAACAAAGCAGTTGCAGCCGGTGGCGGAAGGGATCCTGCCCTTCGTCAACGATGACTTTGCTACAATAGTGACAGGACAGCTGGGGCTATTTTAATTTTTTCTCACTCATTCCGCAGGCACAAAAGCCGAAAAATGAAGGGTGCGGAGGAGGTGACGAACGTTCCTCCATCCAGTAATATAGCGCCCTTTCCATTCCTGGCCCCAATTTTGACGCATCTCCGATTATTCATGGAGATGATCAACTATTGCCTGCAATTAAAGAACAAAGAGCCGAACACATATGCCTTTTACACTTGGTCAACGCTGGATTAGCGACACAGAGAGCGAACTAGGATTAGGGACGGTGGTAGCGCTGGATGCGCGCATGGTCACTCTCCTTTTCCCCGCCATCGGCGAAAACCGTCTGTACTCTCGCAACGATTCCCCGATCACCCGCGTGATGTTTAACCCGGGCGACACCATTACCAGCCATGAAGGCTGGCAGCTCCACGTTGACAAAGTGAATGAAGAGAACGGGCTGCTGTCCTACACCGGTACTCGCCTGGACACCCAGGAAGCGAACGTGACTCTGCGTGAAGTGCTGCTCGACAGCAAACTGGTGTTCAGCAAGCCGCAGGACCGCCTGTTTGCCGGTCAAATTGACCGTATGGACCGCTTTGCCCTGCGCTACCGTGCGCGTAAGTTCCAGAGCGAGCAGTACCGCATGCCGTGGAGCGGCCTGCGCGGCCAGCGCACCAGCCTGATCCCGCATCAGCTGAACATCGCCCATGACGTGGGCCGTCGTCACGCGCCGCGCGTCCTGCTGGCCGATGAAGTGGGCTTAGGTAAAACCATTGAAGCCGGGATGATCCTGCACCAGCAGCTGCTCTCCGGCGCCGCCGAGCGCGTGCTGATTGTGGTCCCGGAAACCCTCCAGCACCAGTGGCTGGTGGAAATGCTACGCCGTTTCAACCTGCGTTTCTCGCTGTTCGACGACGAACGTTACGCCGAAGCGCAGCACGATGCCTACAACCCGTTCGAAACCGAACAGCTGGTGATCTGCTCTTTAGACTTCGTGCGCCGCAGCAAACAGCGCCTGGAGCATCTGTGCGACGCCGAATGGGACCTGATGGTGGTCGACGAAGCGCACCACCTGGTGTGGAGCGAAGAGGCGCCGAGCCGTGAATATCAGGCCATTGAACAGCTGGCCGAGCGCGTGCCGGGCATCCTGCTGCTGACCGCGACGCCGGAACAGTTGGGGATGGAGAGCCACTTTGCGCGCCTGCGTCTGCTGGATCCAAACCGCTTCCACGATTTTGCCCAGTTTGTTGAAGAACAACAAAACTACCGCCCGGTCGCCGATGCCGTCGCCCTGCTGCTGGCGGGCAACACGCTGAGCGATAGCGAACTCAATACCCTTGGCGATCTGATCGGCGAGCAGGATATCGAGCCGCTGCTGCAGGCTGCCAACAGCGATCGTGAAGATGCTCAGGCCGCGCGCCAGGAGTTGGTCTCGATGCTGATGGACCGCCATGGCACCAGCCGCGTGCTGTTCCGGAACACCCGTAACGGCGTGAAAGGCTTCCCGAAACGCGAGCTGCACACCATTCGTCTGCCGCTGCCGACCCAGTACCAGACGGCCATCAAGGTCTCTGGCATCATGGGCGCCCGCAAAACCGCGGAAGAGCGCGCGCGCGACATGCTCTATCCGGAGCAGATCTATCAGGAATTTGAAGGCGATACCGGCACCTGGTGGAACTTCGACCCGCGCGTCGAGTGGCTGATGGGCTACCTGACCAGCCATCGCTCGCAGAAGGTCCTGGTGATTTGCGCCAAAGCCGCCACCGCGCTACAGCTGGAGCAGGTGCTGCGCGAGCGCGAAGGCATCCGCGCCGCGGTGTTCCATGAAGGGATGTCGATTATCGAACGCGACCGCGCCGCGGCGTGGTTTGCCGAAGAAGACACCGGCGCGCAGGTGTTGCTGTGCTCCGAAATCGGCTCCGAAGGACGTAACTTCCAGTTCGCCAGCAACCTGGTGATGTTCGACCTGCCGTTTAACCCGGATCTGCTGGAGCAGCGTATCGGCCGTCTCGACCGTATCGGTCAGGCGCACGATATCCAGATCCACGTTCCATACCTGGAAAAGACCGCGCAGTCGGTGCTGGTGCGCTGGTATCACGAAGGGCTCGATGCCTTCGAACATACCTGCCCGACCGGCCGCACCGTCTACGACAGCGTCCATGATGAACTGATCAACTATCTTGCGGCGCCAGAATCCACCGACGGCTTTGACGATCTGATCAAATCCTGCCGCCAACAGCATGACGCCCTGAAGGCGCAGCTGGAGCAGGGCCGCGACCGTCTGCTGGAGATCCACTCCAACGGCGGCGAGAAAGCGCAGGCGCTGGCGGAGAGCATCGAAGAGCAGGATGACGACACCAGTCTGATCGCCTTCTCGATGAACCTGTTCGATATCGTCGGCATCAACCAGGACGACCGCGGTGAAAACCTGATCGTCCTCACCCCGTCCGACCATATGCTGGTCCCGGATTTCCCGGGCCTGCCGGAAGACGGCTGCACCATCACCTTCGAGCGTGACGTGGCGCTGTCGCGTGAAGATGCGCAGTTCATCACCTGGGAACATCCGCTGATCCGCAACGGTCTGGATCTGATCCTCTCCGGCGATACCGGCAGCAGCACCATTTCCCTGCTGAAGAATAAGGCGCTGCCGGTCGGCACCCTGCTGCTGGAGCTGATCTACGTCGTCGAAGCGCAGGCGCCGAAGCAGCTGCAGCTTAACCGCTTCCTGCCGGCGACCCCGGTTCGCCTGCTGCTGGATAAAAACGGCAACAACCTCGCCGGCCAGGTGGAATTTGAAAGCTTCAACCGCCAGCTGAGCGCGGTCAACCGCCACACCGGCAGCAAACTGGTCAACGCGGTGCAGCAGGACGTTCACGCCATTCTGCAACAGGGCGAAGCGCAGATCGCCAAAGCGGCGCAGGGGCTGATCGACGCAGCGCGTAACGAAGCCGATGAAAAGCTGACGGCGGAACTGTCGCGTCTCGAAGCGCTGAAGGCGGTGAACCCGAACATCCGTGACGACGAACTGGCGGCCATCGAAAGCAATCGCCAGCAGGTGCTGGAGGCGTTAGGACAGGCCGGATGGCGTCTGGACGCGCTGCGTCTGATCGTCGTTACTCACCAGTAACGGAACGCGAAAATGGCGATGGAAAACTACAATCCGCCGCAGGATCCCTGGCTGGTGATCCTGTATCAGGATGAGCACATCATGGTGGTCAACAAGCCGAGCGGCTTGTTGTCCGTACCCGGTCGTCTTGAGGAGCATAAAGACAGCGTGATGACGCGCATTCAGCGCGACTTCCCGCAGGCCGAATCGGTGCATCGCCTTGATATGGCCACCAGCGGCGTGATTGTGGTGGCGCTGAATAAGGCCGCAGAGCGTGAGCTGAAACGTCAGTTCCGCGAGCGCGAGCCGAAAAAACAGTACGTCGCCCGCGTCTGGGGCCATCCGCAGCCGGCGGAAGGTCTGGTGGATTTACCGCTGATTTGCGACTGGCCGAACCGGCCAAAGCAGAAGGTGTGCTACGAAACCGGCAAAGCGGCGCAAACCGAGTATGAGGTGCTGGAGTACGCGGAGGACAACACCGCCCGCGTGCGCCTGAAGCCGATTACCGGGCGCTCGCATCAGCTGCGCGTGCATATGCTGGCGCTGGGGCATCCGATCCTTGGCGACCGCTTTTATGCCACGCCGGAGGCGCTGGCGATGGCCCCGCGTCTGCTGCTGCACGCCGAGACGCTCACCATCACCCACCCTGCCTACGGCAACGCGATGACCTTTCGCGCGCCGGTCGATTTTTAGGATGTCCCCGGTAGCGCCTTGCCGCCGGGGAATACTGACCCGTTAGTCGCGGGCAAACCACGCATCAATCATCTGCTCAACGCGCGCCACGACGAGATCGGTGTCGTGGCGACGGCTGCGCGCGCAGGCGTGCGCCGGCTCATCACACAGCAGACAGCGGCGCTGCGACTCACCCAGCGACTGACGTCCCACCTGCCCGTTCTGTGGACAGATCACATCGATATCCCACAGGCGTCCCAGCGGATGGCTCTGCTCCAGCGTGCTGCACATCGCTTTGATTTCGCTGGCCGGGTGCGCCACGCACCACAGCGCTTCGGGCCCGGTCGGCAACCACAGCACCTGACGATCCAGCGCTTGCCAGCGGTGCTTCCACAGCAGCTGGTCGCAGGCCTGGAGGGCAACGCCCATCATGTTGCGATAGCGAATGCTGTCTTTCACCGCCCCCGGGGTCACCAGGGTCAGGGAAATAACAGGCTGCTGATAATGGGCCAGCCAGTCAGCCTGGCGGGCTGCACGCTGCTCTTTCGCCGCCAGCAATGCATCGATGCTGACGCCCGCCTGGGCGGGAGTATCCACTGACATTAATTCCTCTCCTACATATGATAAATGCGACAGCGCCTGGGCTGTCATGATGATGGATGCGATAGCCGATCGCGCGCTGATTGTAACGCTAAATGCGGAGCATTTAGGATACAGAACGCAGATATTTTCTGCGTTCTGTAGCGGAAAATGGCAGATTTATCGCTTAGCGCAGCGTTTAATCACGCCAGATAGTGACTGAGGAACAGCAGTCCCAGCGAGACATTTATCGCCCCGCCGATGCGGGTAGCGATCTGCGCGAACGGCATCAGGCTCATGCGGTTACCGGCGGTCAGGATCGCCACATCGCCGGTGCCGCCCTGCCCGCTCTGGCAACAGGAGACAATCGCCACATCGATCGGGTGCATCCCTATTTTTTTACCCACAAAGAACCCGGTCGCCACCAGCGCCGAGACGGTACTGACGATCACCAGCAGGTTGGTCAGCGTGAAGGCGTTTACCAGTTCCTGCCACGGGGTGATCGCCACGCCGACGGCAAAGAGGATCGGGTAAGTCACCGCGGTGCGGAAGAATTTATACACCATCTGCGATCCCTCCTGCAGGCGTGGAGAAACCACGTTAGCCAGCTTTAACAGCACCGCGAGGAACAGCATGCCCACCGGCGCCGGCAGGCCAATCAGTTTGTGGCCAAGCATCCCCATCATATACAGCAGCACCGCCAGCAGCGCGCCGGAGGCCAGGGTCCCGACGTCGGTTTTGCCGCTCACACCTTCGCTCTCGCCGAGGCTACGGGTTTCATTGCTGCGGTTCGGCATCAGTTGCCCTTCACCGGTGAGATGCGGAGAACGCTTGCCGAGCTGGTTGAGGCAGCCGGAGATAACGATCGCCGTCAGACTGCCGAGCATCACCATCGGCAATATCCGGCCCAGCGCCACGCCCTGCTCCATATGCATCAGCGCGGCGTAACCCATTGACAGCGGGATCGCCCCTTCCCCCACGCCACCGGCCATGATCGGCAGCACGATAAAGAAGAACACCTGGAACGGCTCCATGCCCAGCAGCGTGCCGACGCCGATGCCCACCAGCATGCCGACCACTTCGCCACACAGCATCGGGAAGAAGATCTTCAGAAAGCCCTGAATCAGCGTGGTGCGGTTCATACTCATGATGCTGCCGACGATGATGCAGCAGATGTAGAGATAGAGGATATTGGTGGATTTATAGAATTTGGTGGTGGATTCCACGACCACATCCGGCAGCAGACCGTAGTGGACCAGCGCGGAAGGAATAAAAGTGGCGCAGATCGCCGCCGCGCCGAGTTTTCCCAGCACCGGCAGGCGCTTACCAAACTCGCCGCAGGCGAAGCCAAAGAAAGCCAGGGTGGCCACCATCACCACGATATCGCTCGGCAGTTTACCGCCAAGGCAGTCGAGGGCAATCAGCCCCCCGGCCAGTAAAAACAGCGGCAGCGGGACGATCCCTACCTTCCAGTTATCCATGATGTGCCACCAGCGCTGCTTCAGCGTGGTTTTCGGCGTATTGATCGGTTCAAGGGTTGCAGAGAATGCATTGTCTGTGGTGCTCATAAATTCAGCCCTGTCGTTATTATTCATTTTCAGCGTAAAGGGACAGCGGCGTCGTTAATGTGAAGCTCCCCAGATTAAAAAAGAAGTTTTAATGGTCACTATGGTTTTTATGGTTTCTATTCACGGAACCGCTAAGGGGTGATATATCTCTGATTTATTATTGTGGTTTTTATGGTTTTTATTCTCCCTGACGCGTTATTTCCGCTGAGTCCCCCGCCGACAGCCAGCGCCTGCGCAGGCGATCACAACTTCTTCTTAACATTTACGTCACGTGACAGAAAAATGATAGAGTGCCGGTATGGTGAATACGCAGTACGGGACCTATGAAGCTCTCTTTTCAATATAAGCTGTTTATTTCGCTGGTCGCCTTTTTCTCGGTCCTCTTTATAGCGCTGGGCATTTATTATTATTTTGACGCCAGCCGCCAGCTGTATCAGGAGATGAGTGGCCGGGCCAAAATTCAGGCTGAAGAGATAGCCCTGATGCCAAATTTGCGTCAGCAGGTCAGCCAGCACGATCCGCAGGCGATCCGGGCGTTTATGCAGCAAATCGCCGCCCATAGCGACGCCAGTTTTATCGTCATCGGCGATCGGCAGGGCGTGCATCTGTTTCACTCCGTCCATCCGGAGTGGGTTGGCACGCGGCTGGTCGGCGGCGACAATCAGGCGGTGCTGGAGGGGCACTCCATCACCACCATTCGCAAAGGCGGCCTCGGCGTCTCACTGCGCAGCAAAACGCCCATCGTCGATGACGAGGGGCAGGTGATCGGCATTGTCTCCGTTGGCTACCTCACCAGCTATCTCGACAGCATCACGCTGACCAAAGTGATCAATATTTTTATCGCCGCCATCCTGCTGCTCATCGCCCTGTTTATCTTCTCCTGGTACTTTACCCGCAGCATCAAGAAGCAGATTTTTTCGCTCGAGCCGCGGGAGATAGGCCTGCTGGTACGTCAGCAAAAGGCAATGATGGAGTCGATCTTTGAAGGGGTGATCGTCATCGATCACCAGCGGCGCATTGAGGTGATTAACCATGCCGCCCGCAGCCTGCTGGGGCTCAGCCAGCCTGCCCGTCAGCTGCGCGGCCAGTCAATCGACAGCGTCATTTCGCCGCAGCCGTTTTTCGCCAGCGGCGACATGCTCGAGCGTGACACTCATGACGAGCTGTGCCGCTTCAACCAGCTGACCGTGCTCGCCAGCCGGGTGCGCATTATGCTGGAGAATACGCTGCAGGGCTGGGTGATCACCTTCCGCGACCGCAACGAAATCAATGCCCTCACCGCCCAGCTCAGCCAGGTGAAGCGCTATGTCGACAACCTGCGCATCATGCACCACGAACAGCTCAACCGGATGACCACCCTCTCCGGTCTGCTGCATATGGGTCACTATGACGAAGCGATCCGCTATATTCAGGCCCAGTCGGAGCATGCCCAGGAGCTGCTGGACTTCATCTCCTCGCACTTCCACTCGCCGACGCTGTGCGGCCTGCTGTTGGGCAAAGCGACCCGCGCCCGCGAAAAAGGCGTGGCCCTGAGCTTCGACCCGGCCTGTCGTATCGATCGTCCGCTGCCGTCGTTAAAGGAATCCGAACTGATCTCCATCATCGGCAACCTGCTGGATAACGCCATCGAAGCCACGCAGCGCGCCGAGCTGCCGCACGAGCCGGTGGAAGTGCTGATTCAGCTCAACGCCCGGGAACTGATCATCGAAGTGGCTGACCGCGGCGTCGGCATTCGTCCCGATATTCGCGACCGTATTTTTGAACGCGGCGTGACCACCAAAACCCGTGGCGATCACGGCATTGGTCTGTATCTTATTGAACATTATGTCACTCAGGCGGGCGGCACCATCGAAGTCGCCGACAACGCGCCGCGGGGAACCATCTTCACCCTGTTTATCCCGGCCGACGCCCCCGCCTGTCCGCAAACGGAGGCCCACGATGCATCATGACCTGGTCGATGTGCTGATCATTGAAGATGAGAGCGAGCTGGCGCGCCTGCACGCCGAGCTTGTGCAAAAACACCCGCGACTGCGGCTGGCAGGCATGGCGGCCTCCCTCGTTCAGGCGCGGCAGTTGCTCCACGCCAGTCCGCCGCAGCTGGTGCTGCTGGATAATTATTTACCGGACGGCAAAGGCGTCACGCTGATGACCGACCCGGTGCTGGCAACCACCCATTGCTCGGTGATCTTTATCACCGCCGCCAGCGATATGGAAACCTGCAGCCTGGCCATCCGCAACGGCGCCTTCGACTATATCCTTAAGCCCGTCTCATGGAAGCGGCTGAGCCAGTCGCTTGAGCGCTTTATCCAGTTTTACGATCAGCAGCGGGAATGGAAAATCGTCGATCAGCAGAACGTCGATTCTCTCTACCAACTGCAGGCGAAGAACTTCCGCGTGGATAGCGGCAGTAAGGGCATTGAAGAGAAGACGCTGGCGCTGGTGCAGGGATTGTTTAGCGGCCGGGAAGCACACTGTTTTTCCGTCGATGAGGTGGTCAGCGCCGCCGGGCTCAGCAAAACCACCGCCCGGCGCTATCTGGAACACGGTGTCGAGACCGGCTTTCTGGAAGTGGAGATGCTGTATGGAAAAATCGGCCATCCGCGGCGGCTGTACCGACGCGCACAGCCTAAAAACTAAAACCCCTCGCCGGACGGGAGGGGCGGGAAAACTCAGAAGCCGCGCTGCTCTTTGATCAGCTCCCAGGCCTTCTGGATCTCCTGAGCTTTCTGTTTGGCCATCTCCATCATCTCCGGCGGCAGCCCTTTCGCCACTAGCTTGTCCGGATGATGTTCGTTCATCAGCTTACGATAGGCGCGCTTCACCGTCGCCGCGTCATCGGTCGGTTTCACCCCCAGCACATTGCAGGCATCTTCGAGGGTTGGCCCGCGCTGCGCCTGCTGCCAGCCGGCATTGCCGCCGTGCTGACCATACGATTGCTGCTGCGAACCGCCGCCAAACTGGGCGCCGCCCTGCATCATCCGCAGGAATTGATCGAACTGGGCGCGGGAGATGCCAAGCTCGTCAGCGATGACGAACAGCACTTCACGTTCGTTGGGGTGCAATTCGCCGTCAGCGAACGCCGCCTGCAGCTGAATTTCCAGAAACATCCGAATCAGATCGAAGCGCCCAAAGCAGACGCTGCGCAGCTGACGCATCTTCTCGCGCAGCGGATAGTTGTCGGCCTTGCCGTCGCGAAACGCCTGCTGCGCCGCCGTACGCGATGCGCCGTGCAGGTTCATGCGATCCATCAGCACATTGGCGACATGAATATCAGCTTCGGTGACGCGACCCTTGGATTTGGTAAGATGCCCCATCACTTCAAAGGTGGTGGAAAAGAAGAGCGACTGGCGTTCCTGTTGATTGGCGAAGAGATTCAACCGGCGACTGCGCGCCCGGTCAAACATATGGCCCACCAGGAAGCCGAGCACGACACCCCAAAACCCACCGCCCATCAGCAAAGCCACTGCCACGCCAATCACTTTACCCAAATACTGCATAGACTCCCCAACTGTTTATCGCCGTTAAGCTCGAATATGACCGCACGTTACCCGGCACTCGCGCCTCGGTCAATTGTGGGACATAGCCTATAATTTGCTTTATCATACTCGTCATTCAACAGGGTGCCTAACGCTCGGGCTCGAAACGGGCAGGATTAACACTAGCGTGATAATGTTGAGTAAGTTAGGCTCTGACCGTTTGCAAGCCGCTGCCACAAGATGATGGAACAATAAATACAACGTATGAAAAAACGTATTCCCAGCCTCCTGGCTACGATGATTGCCAGCGCCTTGTATAGCCAACAAGGCCTCGCTGCCGATCTCGCAACGCAATGTATGCTTGGCGTGCCAAGCTTTGATCGTCCGCTCGTGGAAGGGCGGCCTGGCGATCTGCCGGTGACGATTAACGCCGATCATGCGAAGGGCAACTACCCGGATAATGCCGTCTTCACCGGCAACGTCGATATTAACCAGGGGAACAGCCGCCTGCGTGCCGACGAAGTGCAGCTGCATCAGCAGCAGGCCGCGGGCCAGGCGCAACCGGTGCGAACGGTGGATGCGCTGGGCAACGTCCATTACGACGATAACCAGGTGATCCTTAAAGGGCCTAAAGCCTGGTCAAACCTGAACACCAAAGATACCAACGTCTGGCAGGGCGATTATCAAATGGTCGGACGCCAGGGACGCGGCACGGCGGACCTGATGAAACAGCGCGGCGAAAACCGCTATACCATTCTGGAAAACGGCAGCTTTACCTCCTGTCTGCCGGGCTCCGACACCTGGAGCGTCGTGGGCAGCGAAGTCATCCACGACCGTGAAGAGCAGGTTGCCGAGATATGGAACGCCCGCTTTAAGCTGGGCTCAGTACCGATTTTCTACAGCCCTTACCTGCAGTTGCCGGTGGGCGACAAACGTCGTTCCGGTTTCCTGATCCCGAACGCCAAATACAGTACCAAAAACGGTGTGGAATTCTCCCTGCCGTACTACTGGAACATTGCGCCGAATTTCGATGCCACCATCACCCCGCACTATATGAACAAACGCGGCGGCGTGATGTGGGAAAACGAATTCCGCTACCTGACCCAGCTCGGCAGCGGCTTAACTGAATTCGACTACCTGCCATCGGATAAAGTCTACGAAGACGATCACTCGAGCGACAGCAACAGCCGCCGCTGGCTGTTCTACTGGAACCACTCCGGGGTTATCGATCAGGTATGGCGTCTGAACGCTGACTACACCAAGGTCAGCGATCCTGACTACTTCAACGATTTCAGCTCGAAATATGGTTCCAGTACCGACGGCTATGCGACGCAGAAATTCAGCGCCGGTTACGTCAATCAGAACTTTGACGCGACGGTATCGACCAAGCAGTTCCAGGTCTTTGACCGGGAATCGAGCAACTCCTACTCGGCTGAGCCGCAGCTCGACATCAACTACTACCAGAACGATGTCGGTCCGTTCGATACCCATCTGTACGGTCAGGTCGCCCATTTTGTTAACTCGAATAACAACATGCCGGAAGCGACCCGCGTTCACCTCGAACCGACGATCAACCTGCCGCTGTCCAACGCCTGGGGCAGTCTGAATACTGAAGCCAAGCTGCTGGCGACCCACTACCAGCAGAGCAACCTCGATAAGTACAACGCCGCCAACGGCACTGACTACAAAGAGTCTGTCAGCCGCGTAATGCCGCAGTTTAAAATCGACGGTAAAATGGTCTTTGAACGCGACCTGCAGGAGGGATTCACCCAAACGCTGGAACCGCGCATGCAGTATCTGTACGTGCCGTACCGCGATCAGAGTGAAATCGGTAGCTACGACTCCACGCTATTGCAGTCGGACTACACCGGCCTGTTCCGCGACCGTACCTATAGCGGTCTGGACCGCATCGCGTCAGCCAACCAGGTCACTACCGGCATCACCTCTCGCGTGTATGATGCCGCCGCCGTGGAACGTTTTAATATTTCCGTTGGTCAAATCTACTATTTCACCGAGTCACGCACCGGTGATGACAACATCAACTGGGAGAACAACGACACCACGGGTTCACTGGTATGGGCCGGCGATACCTACTGGCGCATCGCCGATGACTGGGGTTTACGCGGAGGGATCCAGTACGACACCCGTCTGGATAACGTCGCCACCGGTAACGGCACCATTGAATACCGTCGCGATGAAAACCGCTTAGTCCAGCTTAACTATCGTTACGCCAGCCCGGAATATATTCAGGCTACACTGCCTTCATATTCCACGGCGGCACAATATAAACAGGGTATTTCGCAGGTGGGGATGACCGCCAGTTGGCCGATCGTCGATCGCTGGTCCGTGGTCGGGGCATACTACTTCGATACCAATACCCGGAAAGCAGCAAACCAGATGTTGGGTGTTCAGTATAACTCCTGCTGCTACGCCATCCGTCTTGGCTACGAACGTAAAGTCAACGGCTGGGATAGCAACAACAACGGCGGCGAGAGCAAATACGACAACACCTTCGGAATCAATATTGAATTGCGCGGTCTGAGCTCTAACTACGGCCTCGGCACCCAGCAGATGCTGCGTTCGAACATTTTACCGTACCAGAGCTCCCTGTGATGCGGCTGGTTTACAACATCGTCCGCATTTGCGGTTAATTGAAATGGAAAAAGTATGAAGAACTGGAAAACGCTGCTTCTCGGTATCGCCATGATCGCGAATACCAGTTTCGCTGCCCCTCAGGTGGTCGATAAAGTAGCGGCCGTCGTCAATAATGGCGTCGTGCTGGAAAGCGACGTCGATGGTTTGATGCAATCAGTTAAGCTCAATGCGGGTCAGGCTGGCCAACAGCTGCCGGATGACGCGACACTGCGCCATCAAATCCTCGAAAGACTGATCATGGACCAGATCGTATTGCAGTTGGGGCAGAAGATGGGCGTGAAGGTCTCTGATGACCAGCTCGATCAGGCCATCGCCAACATCGCCAAACAAAACAACATGACCATGGATCAGATGCGCAGCCGTCTGGCCTATGAAGGCATCAACTACAACACCTACCGTAGCCAGATCCGCAAAGAGATGCTGATTTCGGAAGTGCGTAACAATGAAGTGCGTCGCCGTATCACCGTGCTGCCGCAGGAAGTCGAAGCGCTGGCAAAACAGATTGGCGACCAGAACGATGCCAGCACCGAGCTTAACCTGAGCCACATCCTGATCCCGCTGGCGGAAAACCCGACCGCGGATGAAGTTGCCGCAGCTCAGGAGCAAGCGAATGCCATCGTTGAACAAGCGCGCAACGGCGCTAACTTCGGTAAACTGGCCATCACCTACTCCGCTGACCAACAGGCGTTGAAGGGAGGCCAGATGGGCTGGGGTCGTATCCAGGAGCTGCCAGGTATTTTCGCCCAGGCGTTAAGCACCGCCAAAAAAGGGGATATCGTCGGCCCGATCCGCTCTGGCGTCGGCTTCCACATTCTGAAAGTCAACGACCTGCGCGGCGGGACTCAGAACATCTCCGTCACCGAAGTGCATGCCCGTCATATTCTGCTTAAGCCGTCGCCGATCATGAATGATGCCCAGGCCCAGGCCAAACTGGAACAGATCGCGGCTGACATTAAGAGCGGGAAAACCACCTTCGCCAAAGCGGCGAAAGCGTTCTCTGAAGATCCGGGTTCAGCAAACCAGGGCGGTGATTTAGGTTGGGCGACGCCGGACATCTTCGATCCGGCATTCCGCGATGCGCTGATGCGTTTGAACAAAGGGCAGACCAGCGGACCGGTGCACTCCTCCTTCGGCTGGCATCTGATCGAACTGCTGGATAGCCGTCAGGTCGACAGAACCGACGCCGCGCAGAAAGATCGTGCATACCGCATGCTGATGAACCGCAAATTCTCTGAAGAAGCGGCAACCTGGATGCAGGAACAGCGCGCCAGTGCGTATGTTAAAATTCTGAGCAACTAATATCGATGCCTGAAACCCGTAAAGTTGTCATCACTCCCGGCGAACCCGCCGGGATTGGCCCTGACCTGGTCGTGCAGCTTGCCCAGCGCGACTGGCCAGTTGAGCTGGTGATCTGCGCCGACGGCGCCTTGTTAACTGACCGAGCCCAGCGGCTCGGTCTTCCTTTATCTCTCCTCCCATACGATCCTGCGCAACCGCCCGTTCCGCAGCGCGCCGGTACGCTGACGCTGCTTAATGTACCGCTGAACGTCCCGGCGGAACCCGGCGTGCTGAACGTGCAAAACGGCGCCTATGTCGTGGAAACGCTGGCGCGCGCTTGCGACGGCTGCCTTAGCGGCGAATTTGCAGCGTTAGTGACCGGCCCGGTGCACAAAGGCAACATCAACGACGCCGGCATCGCCTTCACCGGTCATACCGAGTTCTTCGAAGAGCGCGCGAAGGCCAGCAAAGTGGTGATGATGCTGGCGACCGAGGAGCTGCGGGTGGCGCTGGTGACGACCCATCTGCCGTTGAAAGCCATCAGCGAAGCAATAACGCCCGAGCTGCTGCGCGAGATCATCACCATTCTCGATCACGATCTGCGCACGAAATTTGGCATTGCCCAGCCGCATGTGCTGGTTTGCGGGCTTAACCCGCACGCTGGCGAAGGCGGCCATATGGGAACGGAAGAGATAGACACCATTATTCCGGTGCTGGAAGAGATGCGCGCGAAGGGGATGAACCTCAGCGGTCCGCTGCCGGCAGACACCCTCTTTCAGCCCAAATACCTTGACCATGCCGATGCGGTACTCGCGATGTACCACGATCAGGGCCTGCCCGTGCTAAAATACCAGGGCTTTGGCCGTGGCGTGAACATTACGCTCGGTTTACCTTTTATTCGTACCTCCGTCGACCACGGCACCGCACTGGAATTAGCGGGTCAGGGAAAAGCGGACGTCGGCAGTTTTATCACGGCGCTTAATCTCGCCATCAAAATGATTGTTAATACCCAATGAATAATCGAGTCCATCAGGGCCATTTAGCCCGTAAACGCTTCGGGCAGAACTTCCTCAACGATCAGTTTGTGATCGACAGCATCGTCTCGGCGATTAATCCGCAGAAAGGCCAGGCGATGGTTGAAATCGGCCCGGGTCTCGCCGCGCTGACCGAACCGGTCGGCGAACGTCTTGACCAGCTGACCGTTATCGAACTGGACCGCGATCTGGCGGCTCGCCTGCAGACGCACCCGTTCCTCGGACCGAAGCTGACCATCTATCAGCAGGATGCGATGACCATGAACTTCGGCGAACTGGCGGAGAAAATGGGCCAGCCGCTGCGCGTCTTCGGCAACCTGCCGTACAATATCTCGACGCCGCTAATGTTCCATCTGTTCAGCTATACTGATGCCATTGCCGATATGCACTTTATGCTGCAGAAAGAAGTGGTCAATCGTCTGGTTGCCGGGCCGAACAGTAAGGCGTATGGTCGGTTAAGCGTGATGGCGCAATATTATTGCCAGGTGATCCCGGTACTCGAAGTGCCGCCGAGCGCGTTTACCCCGCCGCCTAAGGTTGACTCCGCGGTGGTTCGCCTGGTGCCGCACCGCACCATGCCGTATCCGGTAAAAGAGGTCCGGGTACTGAGCCGCATCACCACCGAAGCCTTCAACCAGCGCCGTAAGACCATCCGCAATAGTCTCGGCAATCTGTTTAGCGTTGAAGTGTTGACCGAGCTGGGCGTCGACCCGGCAGTGCGTGCGGAAAATATTTCTGTAGAGCAGTACTGTAAGATGGCCAACTGGTTATCCAACAATCTGCCTTCGAAGGAGAGCTAACCATGATTAATTCGCCTCGTGTTTGCGTTCAGGTGCAAAGCGTCTATATCGAATCGCAGTCTTCTCCGGAAGAAGAGCGTTACGTCTTCGCTTATACCGTCACCATTCGCAATCTGGGGCGGAGTCAGGTTCAGCTGCTTGGCCGCTACTGGCTCATCACTAACGGCCACGGTCGTGAGACTGAAGTTCAGGGTGAAGGGGTGGTCGGCGAGCAACCACATATTCCCGCTGGCGGTGAATATCAATATACCAGCGGCGCGGTCATCGAAACGCCGCTGGGAACCATGCAGGGTCATTATGAGATGATCGATATCGACGGCTCGCCGTTCCGTATCGAGATCCCTGTGTTCCGTCTCGCAGTTCCAACGCTCATTCATTAAAACAATGTCAACATACCTTATTGGCGACGTTCACGGTTGCTACGATGAACTGATCGCATTATTAGCGCAGGTTGAATTCGACCCGAGCACCGATACGCTATGGCTGACCGGCGATCTGGTGGCCCGTGGCCCGGGGTCGCTGGAGGTCCTGCGCTATGTCAAATCTCTGGGCGACAGTGTGCGACTGGTGCTGGGCAACCATGATCTCCACCTGCTGGCCGTCTTCGCCGGTATCAGCCGTAACAAGCCGAAGGATCGTCTGAAATCCCTGCTGGAAGCCCCGGATGCCGACGAGCTGCTCAACTGGTTGCGTCGCCAGCCGCTGCTGCAGGTGGATGAAGAGAAAAAGCTGGTGATGGCCCACGCGGGCATCACGCCGCAGTGGGATCTGGAGACCGCCCAGCAGTGCGCGCGCGATGTAGAAGCGGTGCTCTCCAGCGACTCCTACCCTTTCTTCCTCGATGCCATGTATGGCGATATGCCGAATCACTGGAGCAACGAGCTGAGCGGTCTGGCGCGCCTGCGCTTTATCTCTAATGCTTTTACCCGCATGCGCTACTGCTTCCCCAACGGCCAGCTGGATATGTATTCGAAAGAGGCGCCCGAGGACGCCCCGGCGCCGCTTAAGCCATGGTTTGCCATTCCTGGCCCGGTCAGCAATGCTTACAGCATTGCCTTTGGCCACTGGGCTTCACTGGAGGGACGCGGTACGCCGGAGGGGATTTACGCCCTGGATACGGGCTGCTGCTGGGGCGGGGAACTCACCTGCCTGCGCTGGGAAGATAAGCAGTACTTCACCCAGCCGTCGAACCGCCAGAAAAGCCTCGACGAAGGCGAAGCCGTCGCGTCCTGAGTCTTCCCGGATGGCGGCGCGTTGCGCCTTATCCGGGCTACATTGCCTTGCGATTTGTCGCCCCGGGCAAGAACGGCGGGCGCGGAGCCACTTTTGTGTCGGGTGGCGGCTAACGCCTTACCCGACCTACATTTCCTTGCGATTTGTCGCCAGGACAGCGCTCCCGAAAGACGAGGCCCGCGGCGGGGAACATGACGAGATACTGAGTGCGCCTTCGTCGCGGAATTCACGCAAAAGAAAACCCCGGTCACGCCAGGCGCGACCGGGGTTTTTTCATTGCTATCCTTCCCGCTTAACGGCGTTCGAGGATCTCAAAGCAGTAGCTGTGGGAGTTCTGCGCGTCAGCGTCATGAAACTCGCTGAACACCGACTCCCACTCGTCCGGGTCGTAATCCGGGAAATGGGTATCGCCTTCCACTTCCGCATCAATGTGCGTCAGATAGAGCTTATGCGCTTTCGGCAGGAACTGCTCATAAACGCGGCCGCCGCCAATCACCATAATCTCTTCCACATCGCCGCAGGCAGCAATCGCTTCCTCCACTGAGGAGACCCACTGCACGCGATCGTCGCTGCCGGGTTTGCTGCTGATCACGATATTTTTACGCCCCGGCAACGGGCGCCCAATGGATTCCCAGGTCAGACGCCCCATCACCACCGGCTTATTTAACGTGTTGCGTTTGAACCAGGCGAGATCGGCAGGCAGGTTCCATGGCATGGCGTTTTCCATACCAATGACGCGATCTACCGCTAACGCCGCAATCAGACTGATCATTCATTCATTCCCGAGTGCAAAAAATTGTCGCCACTATACGGAAAGCGTACTACTTCGTCGACTGGCCGGAAGGTAAAGAATAAGAAAATTTTCTGATTTGCTGGCAAGCCCACGTTCACACCGTGGGCCGCCAGAACCGGTTCTAAACGGAAAACAAAATGTTACTGACGAGCGTCAGGCTGAGGGCTTATTTTCCGGCTCATCGGCAATATCCCCGGTGTGCCTGCCCTCTTCCGTCCCCTGCCAGCCGTGACGCTGCACCAGCGACAGATGATGACGATCTTCGTTGATGATGCCGGTGAGCATATCGCTGGTCCGCTTGAAGACCGCCACCCGCGACGCCGCGTCGTTTTCCGCCATCGCCACCATCTCTTCGACCATCTGCAGGTTGAAGCGACGGAACAGATCGGCCCGCTCGCGGGCTTCATAGGCGCCGAGTCCCAGCGCCTCCAGCGTCATTCGGCCGGACTTCAGCGCCGCCTCGAAGGTTTCACGCTCCGGCGCCTCGACGCCAGCCTGGCGCAGCTTGATGTAATGATCGACATCGCGGGCGCGGGAGATGATCTGCAGATGCGGAAAATGCTCTTTTACCCTTTCCACCAGCTCAAGGCTGACGTGCGGATCGTCTATGGCATTGATCAGTACTTCCGCCTTTTCGGCGCCGGCCGATTCCAGCAGGTCGACCCGGGTGGCATCGCCGTAGAAAACCTTCATATCAAATTTGCGCAAGGTATCAACATGATCCGGGTCGTGATCGAGGATAACCATCTTCACCCCGCTGGAGAGCAACAGTCGCCCGGCAATCTGCCCGAAGCGGCCAAAGCCGGCAACAATCACCCGCGGCTGCTCTTCATCAATCTCGTCAGCATCCCGCGCCTGGCCGCTGGCCGATTTCTCCAGACGGGTCAGCAGGACCAGCAAGACCGGCGTTGCCGCCATCGACAGCGCCACCGCCAGGGTCAGCGCCTTAGCCCATTCGCCGTCCAGCACATCCGCCATCCGCGCGGCGCCAAAGACCACAAACGCGAACTCGCTTCCCTGCCCCAGCAGCACCGCAAACCAGCGGCGCTGGGCGCGCGGCACGCCCAGCGGCCTGGCGATAAGCCACAGCATCAGCATTTTTATCGCCAGGAAACCGACCAGCAAAATAACGATACGCAACGGATGGGTCACGAGAGTGCCGAAGTCAATCGACATGCCGACGCCGATAAAGAACAGCCCCAGCAGCAGCCCTTTAAACGGCTCGATATCGCTCTCCAGCGCATGACGATACTCGGAGCTGGCCAGCAGCACCCCGGCGAGAAACGCCCCCATCGCCATCGACAGCCCGACTTCCTCCAGCAGCAATCCAAAGCCGAAGACCAGGAACAGCGCCACGGCGCTGAACACTTCGCGCAGGCCGGAACGGGCGACAAAGCGCAGCAGCGGACGGGTCAGATAGCGCCCCAGGGCCACCACCAGCGCCAGCGCCGCGGCCACCTTCAGCGCGGAGAGGGCAAACGCCACCAGCGAGGTGGCGCCGCCGCTGGCCGCCAGCAGGGGGATCATCGCCACCAATGGGATCGCCGCGATATCCTGGAACAGCAGCACCGCGAAGGCGCTCCGCCCCATCTGCGACACCGTCAGATTGCGCTCATTCATCGCCTGCATCGCAATGGCTGTGGAAGAGAGCGCCAGGGTCATGCCTATCAGCTCGGCCACCTGCCAGCGCAGGCCCAGCAGCATGCAGAACAGACCGATCAATACCCCGCAGGCTACCATCTGCAGCGCGCCGCCGCCGAACACCGAGGCGCGTAGCTTCCACAGCCGCTGCGGATCCAGCTCCAGACCAATCACGAACAGCATCAGCACCACGCCGATCTCGGCAAAGTGCAGAATCGCCTCGGCGTCAGTCACCAGCCGCAGCCCCCACGGGCCGATAATACAGCCAGCGATCAGATAGCCCAGCACCGACCCCAGCCCCAGGCGGACGGCGATGGGCACAATCAGCGCCGCGGCGCCCAGGTAAATCAGCGCTTGTATCAGCGTATGGCTATCCATTCTGGTGTGCCTCCTGCCAGTCGATTAAGCGTTGACGATAATGGCGGGCCTGCGCCTGCAGCGTTTCGTCATCGCAGATAAAAGTGCAGTGCATGGCGAACGGCGGCAGCCATTTCATTCCGCAGTAAAGCGCGGTTGCCTGCAACGGCTGCGCCAGCACCGGAAAACCGGGGAATGAGCCGATGTCGAAGTGGCTTTCACCGCCGCCGGTGGTCACCGCCCACATCAGCGATTTACCGCGCAGGGCAATACCGTTGTGACCATAGGCCCAGCCGTGCGCCAACACTTTGTCCATCCACAGCTTGAGCAGCGGCGGTACGCTATACCATTGCATAGGGTGCTGCCAGATAACCAGATCGGCACGGGCCAGCGCCGCCTGCTCGGCGGCGACATCGATATTAAAGTCGGGATAGAGTTGATAGAGGGAGCGTATCTCTACGCCTTCAAGCGTCCCTGCCTGTTCAAGCATTCGCTTATTCGCATGAGAATGCTGCGGATAAGGATGCGCATAAATTATCAGAATCATTGATTGGCCTGCGTTTGCTCTTGTCGTAATCAGCAAGAGTGTAGACAGTTAAGCCAACCGCTTACAATGATAACTGTGATTTATGTCGCAGTGGGTTACGCATTTCGGGGTTGATTCTTGATCGCCACATCAGAATCGCTGTCGACCAGATCGCATTGCTTCGGTAGCAGAAAGGTCATTGTGCCGGCGATAATCAACGAACCGGCCAGGGCGCAGACCGCCACATTCTGGCCGTAGAGATACATCATCACGCCCACCAGATAGGGGCCACAGAATCCGCCGAGATTGCCCAGACCATTGATCACCCCGCGTGCGCTGCCCGCCACCTCCGGCGAAGCGATACGCCCCGGCATCGACCAGAACGGACTGGTAGCCGATTTGAGAAAGAAACCGCAGATCACCAGTGCGATATAGGCCGCCACCATCTGGTCGCGGAGCACTACCGACGCCACCAGCGCTGCCGCAAAACTGTAGAGCGAGAAGCGAACCCACAGACGACGCTTACCGCTGTGGTCGCTGAACAACGAAATCACATAGATCCCGGCCAGCGTGGCGACAAACGGCAGCACCGCCAGGAAGCCAACGCTGGCCATGTTGCCGCCGGTTAACCCCTTCAGAATGGTCGGCAGCCACAACGTGTAGCCATAATCCCCGGTCTGGTAGAAAAAATTGAGGATCACCAGCTTCATCAGTCCGGCATTACCAAACACATCCTTCACCGGGGCCTTGCTGACTGGGGCTTCGGCCTGCTTCGCCGCACGCTCGGCGGCCAGGGTGGTCACCAGATAGTCACGCTCGCGGGCGGGCAACCAGTGGGCCTCTTGCGGACGGTCGCTGATCATAAACCACCACACGACCAGCACCACCAGCGACAACAGCCCTTCGATGATAAACAGCCAGCGCCAGTCAAGCGCCGCAATAATGGCGCCGGAGACCGGCGCGGTGAGCATGCCGCCGAGCGGGGCAAACATCATCACAAACGCGTTCGCGCGACCCAGCTCTTTTTCCGGAAACCAATTGCTGACCATGGTCAGCACTACCGGCAGCATTCCCCCTTCCGAAACCCCGAGAATAAATCGCAGCACCAGCAGTTGATATTGATGAGTCACAAACCCTGTCGCCACGGAAACGATAGCCCAGGCTACCAGCGACCAGGCAATAAATTTTTTACCGCTGCCGTTAACCGCAATTCGCCCACCGGGAATTTGCAAAAATAAATAACCAATAAAAAAGATACCACTGGCCACGCCGGCCATTTGGCTGGTAATGCCTAAATCGGCCTCCATGCCGCCTGGCAGGGCAAAGCTAATATTAACCCGGTCCATAAATGACATAATGCAGGCAATTAACACCGGCACAATGATACGCAGCCAACGGGTGCTGGGAATTTTCTCGTTCATATATTTGCACTCTCTATGCAGAGGTTATTGTTTTGATTGAGATCGCGCGGGTACAGAAATAAAAAGCTAATTAATCGATAGCGTTTGGCAGCGCTGCGCCGGCAAACCAGGCGGCGACGTTAGCAAAAACCACTTCGCTCATTTTCTGTCGTGTTTCCTGCGTGGCGCTGGCGACATGCGGCTGCAGCACCACGTTATTGAGGGCGATCAGCGCCGCCGGGACCTGGGGTTCCTGTTCGAAAACATCGAGCCCGGCCCCGGCGATAACGCCGTTTTGTAACGCGTGGATCAACGCCTTTTCATCCACCAGCGAACCGCGGGCAATATTGATAAGCCAGGCATGCGCCGGCATCACGTTAAACACCGAGGCGTCGATGATGCCGCGGTTCGCCTCGCCGCCGGATGCGGCAATCACCAGAAAATCGCTCTCATGCGCCAGGGTATGCAGGTCGGCACACCACTGATAATCGAGGCCCGCTATCTTTTTACGGTCGGTATACAGCACCTGCATATCAAAACCCCGCGCCCGGCGGGCGATCGCCTGGCCAATATTCCCCATACCCAGCAGGCCGATACGCTTCCCGCTGACCTGAGTCGCCAACGGCATACCACCGCTCAGCCAGCGTCCCTCGCGGACAAAGCGATCGCCCTGACAGAGCTGACGGGAACCGGCCAGCAGCAGCCCCATCGCCAGGTCAGCGACATCATTCGTCAACACCCCGGAGGTGATGGTGACGGCAATTTGCCGCGAGCGGGCATACGCCAGATCCACCGCATCGGTACCGACGCCGAAGATGGCAATCAGCCCAGCCTGAGGCAGCAACTCAAGGACGCTGTTTGCTACGCCGACGTCGCCGCGAGTGACCACGACGGCAATGTTCTCTCCTTGCTCACGCAGAAAGGCGATCGGATCGTCCTGCTCGTAGAGACGCAGCAGCGGGAAATGCTCCGCCAGCTGCCGCTGCAGGGTTTCAATTACGGGGGCCACTAAAAGGACGGCGCGGGGAATAACACTCTTCATCAGATCACCTGTTTGACGTTTGGTTACGACGGTAGCCACTATCAAACGGGTTTTTATCGGGGGATTTTGCGATCTGTATCACGCCGAATCGTGTTAAAAATGCGTGTTACCGGACGCGTGATCGTGAAGACAAAACGGCGACCAGACAGGCGATGGACCGCGCGCGCATTAACCTTTCGCTAACACACGACAGGCGCTGGCTGGTGGCCGTTAAATCGTTTCGCCCATCGACAGGCGGTAGTGGAGGTCCACTTTTTCAATGGTGGGCAGTCCTTTGATTTTCTTTATTAAAATCTCTGTCGCCACCTTACCCATCTCGAAGCGCGGCGTCAGGACGCTGGCCAGCCGGGGAGAGACGATCTGGCCGATCTCCAGGCCATGAAAGCCCGCGATAGCCAGCTCCTGGGGCACGCTGATACCGGATGCCAGGCACTCCTGTAACACGCCCACCGCCAGGTCGTCATTAGTGCACAGGATACCGTCCATATCGGCGTACATTTGCCGCGCCAGGGTCATCATGCCGGTGCCAATGGAAACCGACGAGACTTTATTCGGCGAAATGCGACCCACCGCCAGCCCGGCACTCTCCATCGCCCGACAGTAGCCCAGATAACGCTGCTCGTCGCGGACGTCGGACATCGAGCCGAAGTAGATGATCCGTCGTTTACCGCTGGCCAGCAGCATGGTGGTCATATCGAAGCCGGCCTGGAAGTTATCGAATCCGACGTTGATGCGTCCTGGATTCTCCGCCAGCCCCATCACTTCGGCGATCGGGATCTTCGCGGCATTCAGATACTTGTCCGCCCGCAGGGAGTGCACCGACTCGGTCAGCAGCAGTCCTTTCACATTAAATGCCAGCACGGCGGCAATCTGCTCCTCTTCACGCTGGCGATCGTAGTCGTAATTCACCACCAGCGTCTGGTAACCATGCCCGGCGGCGACAGATTCGATGCCGGCCAGCAGATCGGCAAAAATTTGATTATGAAAGGAGGGAATGAGTACGCCAATCCGCGGCACGGCGACGCTGGTCATCGCCGGATTATCCGGGTCGGGCTGATAGCCGATCTCCGCTATCACGCTGGCAATACGCTCCGCCGTCTCCGGTTTCACCTTTTCCGGGGTGCGCAAATAGCGGCTAACGGTCATCTTGGTTACGCCAGCCAGCTCGGCAATATCATGGAGAGTAATGCGTTGTGCTTTCATCTGTGTGTCCGCCAAATACCTGACTGCTTCAGGCCATTATGCCTGTCGGGGGGGCAAAAGAGAATGCCAGTCCGTAGCCGTTAACCTGTTGAGTCAGCGAGATTTACCGGCAGCGTCACGTTTAAAGTAACCCCTTTTTGTAACACGGTTCCGAGTGATCTTCATCACAGTTTCCCCCGGTAAAAATCCGTGAGATAGGGCACAGGTTTTCTTCAGCCGCTAATCAGGATATCGAGATGAACGATCTTTTCAGCTTACAAGGTAAACGCATTTTAATTACGGGCGCAGGACAGGGGATCGGTTTTGTCATGGCTCAGGGTCTGGCGCAATATGGCGCAGAAATCATTATTAATGACCTTTCTGCCCCGCGAGCGGACGATGCGGTGATGAAGCTCCGCGACGAAGGCGCCACCGCCCATGCTGCGGTATTTAACGTGACCGATGCCGAGGCCGTTGAAGAAGCCATTGCCAATATCGAAGCGCATCTTGGCCCGATTGACGTGTTATTCAATAACGCCGGGATCCAGCGCCGCCACCCGTTTACCGAATTCCCGGTGCAGGAATGGAATGACGTGATTTCAGTTAACCAGACGGCGGTATTTCTCGTCTCTCAGGCCGTCGCGAAGCGCATGGTTGACCGCCAGCAGGGAAAAATCATCAATATCTGCTCCATGCAGAGCGAGCTGGGGCGCGACACCATCACCCCCTACGCCGCCGCCAAAGGCGCGGTGAAGATGCTAACCCGCGGAATGTGCGTTGAGCTGGCGCGGCACAACATTCAGGTCAACGGCATTGCCCCGGGCTACTTTAATACGGCGATGACCCGGACGCTGGTTGAGGATAAGGCGTTTACCGACTGGTTATGCAAACGCACCCCTGCCGCCCGCTGGGGCGATCCGCAGGAGCTGGTCGGCGCTGCCGTCTTTTTATCGTCAAACGCGTCGAATTTCGTCAACGGCCATCTGCTGTTCGTTGACGGCGGCATGCTGGTCGCGGTCTGAGAGAAGGAGCGCATGATGGCAGGACAATGCATTATTTTGATGGGCGTCTCCGGAACCGGCAAATCCACCGTCGGTCAGGCATTGGCCCACGCGCTGGGAGCGAAATTTATCGACGGCGACGACCTTCATCCACGCAACAATATCGTCAAAATGGCCACCAGCCAGCCGCTGAATGATGAGGATCGTCAGCCGTGGCTGACGCGTATCGCCGACGTCATTTTCAGTCTTGAGCAGAAAAACGAGTCAGGTGTATTGGTCTGTTCCGCATTAAAAAAGCGCTATCGCGACCGCCTGCGTGAGGGGAACGCGAAGCTACGCTTCCTATGGTTGACCGGGGATTATGACTGCATTTTGCAGCGAATGCGCCAGCGTAAAGGCCACTTTATGCCAGAAGCGTTACTGCGTAGCCAGTTTGCCGCCCTGGAGACGCCAGACGCCAGTGAAAGCGATGTTCTGGCCGTCGATATTACCCCCGACATCGCCAGTATTGTCGCTCACTCATTAACGTTACTTCATTCGCAACAACCGCAGAGGATCCCGGCATGATTATCGATACCTTAACCGCCGCCGCCGAAAATGAGCTCTATCCGCCGGTGATCCGCCAGGCGCTGCAGGCCGTGTTACAGCAACAACCGCACGCGCTGCCGCCGGGGAAATATACCGTCGAGAGTGATAATGTGTTTTTTACCGTCGTCGAAGGCCATACCCGGCCGCTGAGCGAGCAACGCCCGGAATATCATCGTCAATATCTCGACATTCACATTGTGCTGAAAGGTGAAGAGATCATCGGTGCCGGGAATAAAGGGCTGCCGGTCGTTGAAGATGGTCACTTCAACACGACGCAGGATATCGGTTTCTGTCAGGCTATCGACAGCGAAACGCTGATTCATCTCTACCCGGAAGAGCTGGCGATCCTCTTCCCTGGCGAATTACACCGCCCGATGGCCTGCCTCGAACAAGGCGCAGCGTTGCGTAAAATCGTGGTTAAAATCGATCGCGCGCTACTGTAACGCGATCGTTCGGCCCCGCACACTCCCCGCGGGGCCTGGGATAACCATTAGTTATCCAGCTCATCCATGGACTTCACCTGGTCGCGGTTAATCTGCTCCACGCGGCCGGTTTCGGCATTTTTGTATGAGACGAGGCCGGTGTCATCATCCACCTGCGGTTTGCCGCTGGTGACAATGGTCTTGCCATCGGTGGTTTTGATCGACTGATTCGATGAGCAGCCGGCCACGAACATGATTGCCGTCGCTGCCAGTGCGGATGCCACCAGAATATTGTTCCGCATTGTATCCTCCTGTCTTTTCATCAATAGGTATCGTTATGGTGCTCACTATAGTTAGCCTGACCCGACAGGTGGTTAAAAGCAGAACTCTCCGAAGATGACTGCAGCCAAAAAAAAGGGCTGACGATGTCGTCAGCCCTGGTTTGTTGCTCTCCGGCCAGGCCGGCGCGCTTATTTGGTGATTTGCGCGTGCATTTCCTGAACCGAAATCACCTTCTCGGTGGCGTCAGCGTTCAGCGCCATCGCGGTGGCAAAGCCGCCGTTCAGGGTGGTGTCGTAATGCACCTTGTACTGCAGCGCGCTGCGGCGAATCAGCTTGGAGTCTTCAATCGCCTGGCGACCTGCGGTGGTGTTGATGATGTAGGTGTATTCGCCATTCTTGATACGGTCCTGAATGTGCGGACGACCTTCATGCACCTTGTTCACCAGACGCGGGTTGATACCGGCTTCGCCCAGCACAATCGCCGTACCGTGGGTCGCATCCAGCTCAAAGCCAAACTTCAGCAGCTTCGCCGCCAGGTCAACCACGCGCTCTTTATCGCCTTCGCGGACGGAGAGCAGCGCGCGGCCCTGTTTCTTCATGGTTGAGTTGCTGCCCAGCTGCGCTTTGGCGAACGCTTCCGCGAAGGTACGACCCACACCCATCACTTCCCCGGTAGAGCGCATTTCAGGCCCTAACAGCGGGTCAACGCCCGGGAATTTGTTGAACGGCAGAACCACCTCTTTCACCGAGTAGTACGGCGGGATGATCTCTTTGGTCACGCCCTGCTGCGCCAGCGTCTTACCGGCCATTACGCGCGCCGCGACTTTCGCCAGCGGGACGCCGGTGGCTTTGGAGACGAATGGTACGGTACGCGCCGCACGCGGGTTCACTTCAATCAGATAAACTTCGTTATCTTTCACCGCGAACTGGACGTTCATCAGGCCGCGAACCTGCAGCTCGAAAGCCAGCTTCTGCACCTGCTCGCGCATCACATCCTGAATTTCCTGGCTCAGCGTATACGCTGGCAGGGAACAGGCTGAGTCGCCGGAGTGTACGCCCGCCTGCTCGATATGCTCCATGATGCCGCCAATCAGCACCATCTCGCCATCGCAGATGGCGTCGACATCCACTTCAATCGCGTCGTCGAGGAAGCGATCCAGCAGTACCGGTGCATCGTTGGAGACGCTAACCGCGGTCTGGAAGTAGCGGCGCAGATCCTGCTCGTCGTAAACAATTTCCATCGCCCGGCCGCCGAGCACGTAAGACGGACGAACCACCAGCGGGTAGCCAATCTCTTTCGCTCTCTCTACCGCCTGCTCAATGGCAGTGACGGTGGCGTTCGCCGGCTGCTTCAGCTTCAGACGGTCAACCGCATGCTGGAAGCGCTCACGGTCTTCCGCGCGGTCGATAGCGTCCGGGCTGGTGCCGATAACCGGTACGCCTGCGGCTTCCAGGGCGCGCGCCAGCTTCAGCGGCGTCTGGCCGCCGTACTGGACGATAACGCCCTTCGGCTTCTCGATGCGCACGATTTCCAGCACGTCTTCCAGGGTCACCGGCTCGAAGTACAGACGGTCGGAGGTGTCATAGTCGGTAGACACGGTTTCCGGGTTACAGTTGACCATGATGGTCTCGTAACCGTCTTCGCGCAGCGCCAGAGAGGCGTGTACGCAGCAGTAGTCAAATTCGATACCCTGGCCGATACGGTTCGGGCCGCCGCCGAGGACCATGATTTTATCGCGGTCAACGGACGGGTTGGACTCACACTCTTCTTCATAAGTGGAGTACATGTAGGCGGTATCGGTGGCGAATTCGGCGGCGCAGGTGTCCACGCGCTTGTAGACCGGATGCAGGTCATACTGGTCGCGCAGCTTGCGAATTTCCGCTTCCCGCACGCCCGCCAGTTTCGCCAGACGCGCATCGGCAAAGCCTTTACGCTTCAGGGTACGCAGGAAGTCGGCGTCGAGGCCGTTGATGCCCACTTCCACCACTTTCTCTTCCAGACGCACCAGCTCTTCAATCTGCACCAGGAACCAGCGGTCGATATTGGTCAGGTTGAAGACGCCGTCTACCGAGAGGCCGGCGCGGAAGGCATCCGCGATGTACCAGATACGCTCGGCGCCAGCGTCTTTCAGCTCGCGGCGAATTTTAGTCAGCGCTTCCGGGTCGTCGAGGCTCACTTTCGGGTCGAAGCCGGTGGCGCCCACTTCCAGGCCGCGCAGCGCTTTCTGCAGCGATTCCTGCTGGGTGCGGCCAATGGCCATCACTTCGCCGACGGATTTCATCTGGGTGGTCAGACGGTCGTTCGCGCCAGCGAATTTTTCGAAGTTGAAGCGTGGAATTTTGGTGACCACGTAGTCGATGGACGGCTCGAAGGAAGCCGGAGTGCGGCCGCCGGTGATGTCGTTCATCAGCTCGTCAAGGGTGTAGCCCACTGCCAACTTGGCCGCCACTTTAGCAATCGGGAAGCCGGTGGCTTTCGAGGCCAGCGCCGAAGAGCGGGAGACGCGCGGGTTCATTTCGATAACGATCAGGCGACCGTCTTTCGGGTTCACCGAGAACTGCACGTTTGAGCCGCCGGTTTCCACACCGATTTCACGCAGGACCGCCATCGAGGCGTTACGCATGATTTGGTATTCTTTGTCGGTCAGGGTCTGCGCCGGGGCAACGGTGATGGAGTCGCCGGTATGGATCCCCATGGCATCGAAGTTTTCAATCGAGCAGACGATGATGCAGTTGTCGTTCTTATCGCGCACCACTTCCATCTCGTACTCTTTCCAGCCGATCAGCGATTCATCGATCAGCAGTTCGTTGGTCGGAGAGAGATCCAGGCCGCGTTCGCAGATTTCTTCGAACTCTTCGCGGTTATAGGCGATACCGCCGCCGGTGCCGCCCATGGTGAAGGACGGACGGATAATGCACGGGAAGCCAACGTCGGCGGCAACCGCCAGCGCTTCTTCCATGGTGTGGGCGATGCCGGAGCGCGCGGTGTCGAGGCCGATTTTCTTCATCGCCACGTCGAAGCGACGACGGTCTTCCGCTTTATCAATCGCGTCCGCAGTGGCGCCGATCATGGTCACGCCGAACTCTGCCAGCACGCCCTGACGTTCCAGCTCCAGCGCACAGTTCAGCGCGGTCTGGCCGCCCATGGTCGGCAGCACGGCATCCGGGCGCTCTTTTTCGATAATTTTACGTACCACTTCCCAGTGAATCGGCTCGATGTAGGTCGCATCAGCCATTTCCGGGTCGGTCATGATGGTCGCCGGGTTGGAGTTCACCAGAATAACGCGGTAGCCCTCTTCACGCAGGGCTTTACAGGCCTGCGCGCCGGAGTAGTCAAACTCACACGCCTGACCGATAACAATCGGGCCCGCGCCCAGAATCAGGATACTTTTTATGTCTGTACGTTTTGGCATTGCTCTTTTACTCCTGATTATTTCGCGGACTGACGGTAGAGCTCAATTAACTCGATAAAGTGGTCGAACAGCGGCGCGGCATCATGCGGCCCCGGGCTCGCTTCAGGGTGCCCCTGGAAGCTAAACGCCGGTTTGTCGGTACGATGAATGCCCTGCAGGGTGCCGTCGAACAGCGACTTGTGGGTCACGCGCAGGTTGGCCGGCAAGGTGGCTTCGTCAACCGCAAAACCGTGGTTCTGCGCGGTGATCATCACCACATTGTTATCAATATCTTTCACCGGATGGTTGCCGCCGTGGTGGCCGAACTTCATCTTAATGGTCTTCGCACCGCTCGCCAGCGCCAGCAGCTGATGGCCAAGGCAGATACCGAATACCGGAATATCGGTCTCAAGGAATTTTTCAATCGCGTCGATAGCGTAATCGCACGGCGCCGGGTCGCCTGGGCCGTTAGAGAGGAAAATACCGTCCGGATTCATTTTCAGCACGTCTTCGGCAGAGGTCTGCGCCGGCACCACCGTCAGGCGGCAGCCGCGGTCCACCAGCATGCGCAGGATGTTGCGTTTCGCGCCGAAGTCATACGCCACAACGTGGAACGGCAGCTCGCTTTCCGCTTTCGCTTCCGGCAGGTCGCCCGCCAGAGTCCAGCTGCCCTGCGTCCAGCTGTAGGTTTCTGCGGTGGTCACTTCCTTCGCCAGATCCATGCCGTTCAGACCCGGGAACGCTTTCGCTTTCTCCAGCGCCAGCTGAGCATCCGGGCTGTCGCCCGCGATGATGCAGCCGTTCTGCGCCCCTTTCTCACGCAGCAGACGCGTCAGCTTGCGGGTATCGATATCGGCAATCGCCACGATGTTATGGCGCTTCAGATAAGAAGAAAGATCTTCAGTATTGCGGAAGTTGCTGGCAATCAGCGGCAGATCGCGGATCACCAGACCCTGCGCGTGTACCTGAGAAGATTCTTCATCGGCGGCGTTGGTGCCGACATTACCAATATGAGGATAAGTAAGAGTGACGATTTGGCGGGAATAGGAAGGATCAGTGAGGATTTCTTGATAACCGGTCATTGAAGTATTGAAAACGACTTCCCCAACCGCCGTGCCGGTTGCCCCGATGGCCCGACCGTGAAACTGGGTTCCGTCTTCCAGAACCAATAGCGCTGACTTAATCAAAACACCCTCCAGAGAATATCCACTCACTTTATTTGCATATTAATTCATAAACACGATCTGAATCAATGCAAATCTGTTGCCCGCAGATTTTTGGCAAACGGCGGCATTCTGGAGAGATGTCGGATAAAAGTCAACTTAAAGCGGAGATTTTTAATGTCATTTTACGCCACTGGCGCATAACATGTGATTTTTACGCCAAAAAGATCAACAAACCTGGCTGAGAAAACGCTTGCGGACGGGAAAGAGTGTAAAACCTGGCGACGAAGCGCTAAAAAGTGGACCAAATGGTCAAAATTTACATTTCATTCACCAAAAACAGCATGAAGATTATTATTTATAGCTATCAAAACGTAAAACACACACCAAACTCATAAAAATAAAAAAGGGCAACAATATATTGCCCCTTGCATCAATAACTTATTGATTGCAATAACCACATCACGATGGGTAATAATCGTTATAAACTGTTCAAATCCAGCACATCACGCATGTCAAACAGACCATTTTTCTTGTCTTTCAGCCACAATGCAGAGCGAACCGCGCCATTAGCAAAGGTCATCCGGCTGGAGGCTTTATGGGTGATTTCAATACGCTCACCGATATCAGCAAACATCGCCGTATGCTCCCCGACGATATCGCCCGCACGGACGGTGGCGAAGCCAATGGTGCCCGGAACGCGTTCGCCGGTATGACCTTCACGACTGTAGACGGCGCATTCCTTCAGATCTTTGTTCAATGCTCCGGCGATCGCTTCGCCCATCGCCAGCGCGGTGCCTGACGGCGCATCCACTTTATGCCGGTGGTGCGCTTCGATAATTTCGATGTCGGTGTAGTCGCCCATCACCTTTGCCGCCTTCTCCAGCAGCTTTAACAGGACGTTGACGCCGACGCTAAAGTTAGCGGCGAAGACAATGGCAATCTCCTGCGCGGCGTCGCGAATCGCCTGCTTGCCAGCGTCGTCAAAACCGGTGGTGCCGATGACCATCCCTTTGCCGTGCTCACGGCAAAACGCCAGATGGTTCAGCGTGCCTTCCGGGCGGGTAAAATCGATCAACACGTCGAAATCATCTTTTACCGCCGTCAGGCTGCTCTGCACCGCGACGCCCGCTTTGCCGGCGCCCGCCAGCTCCCCGGCGTCGCTGCCCACCAGGCTTGACCCTTCGCGCTCCAGCGCCGCGCCCAGCGCCACGCCTTCCATCTGCAATGCAGCCTGAATTAACTGGCGTCCCATCCGGCCGCCCGCGCCGGCGATGGCCACGCGGATTTGTGCATCATGCATAGCTATTCTCTTTTGTTAACATTACGTAAATTGTTTTCAGAGTAACCAGCCCGTCAGCGGGCCGCTACTCAAAAACGCCGATAATTAGAAATTTATGACAAACGGCGGACGATATCAGTAAAAACTATACGATTGTGCTGAAATGCGTGCTTTGCGGGTGCTCTCTCGGAGACAATAATCGACGTTTTCGTCATCTGTCGGTTTCAAGAAATAAGATGCACTAAATCTGGCAAACTCGACCGACCAGCATTGAAATGCTGTGGAAACATTATACTTTCGGTAGAGCAGAAAGCCTTATGCCAGGATATAGCTGACCACCAGCTGCCCCTTCTTCATCTTTATCTGACTGATAACAATGTCGCCCAGCTCCGCCAGACGGGCGACGTGGGTGCCACCGCAGGGATAAGCGGGCAGTTCGCCGAAGCCCACCTGGCGCAAGCCATCAGCGAACGTCACCTGACGCGGTAAGTCCTGCGCCTGCCAGGCCTTCACCGGCGCCAGTAGCGCACTGGCGTCCGGCAGCGCGGCATTGTTCCTGCTGGTAAAGGTTATCCGCCCTTCGCCGGGCCAGTGGTGCGCTTTCACCGGTTGCCAGCCAAGCTGTTCGCCCGCCAGGCCAAGCAGGTGGCCGGCAGAATGCAGACGGGCATGCAGCTGTCTCGCGGAGGCATCAATTTTCATCTCCACGTCACCGAGGGGAAGCGCTTGCGACAGGATATGCAGCACGCTGTCGCCGCGCACAATAACCGTCTCAACCACCTGCCCAGCTATCCAGCCGCGGTCTGCCGGTTGACCGCCTCCTTGCGGGTGAAACAACGTCCGATCCAGTTCGATGGCGTAACGGCCATCCACTTCTGCGGTGCAGGCGATGATCTGGGCGCGCCCGTCGGTAGCATCGCTGGTGTAATAAACTCGTTCAGTCATGGTGATTCTCCTCTCTGTCCGACCAGTATATTGATAATATCGACAGCGATAATCCCACCACCCGCCAATGCACTTTTGCCCCGGGAGCACAAATGAATCTAAACCTCCTGCCGGACCTCGCCCTCTTCGTCCAGATTGTCGACCAGGGCAGCTTTTCCGCCGTCGCCCGCCAGAGCGGACTGACGCCCTCCGCCGTGAGCCGCAGCGTGTCGCGGCTGGAGCGGGAGATGGGCAGCAAGCTGCTGCATCGTACCACCCGCAAGCTGCGACTGAGCGATGCCGGGGAAACAGTGTATCAGCATGCCCAGCAGATGCTGGAAGCGGCGCGGCAGGCGATAGATTCCGCCAGCAGTCGCCAAACGGTCGCTCAGGGAAAGCTGACGCTCAGCGTACCGAAAGCCGTCGGCCGCTTTGTGATCCACCCGCTGATGATGGCGTTTTTCCATCGCTACCCGCAGGTGGACGTCTGCCTGCGGCTGGAAGATCGCCCTCTGGATTTTATCGATGACGGTATTGATTTGGCGCTGCGCATCACCGATACCCCTTCCCCTGGTCTGCATGGCAAACCGCTGATGCCAATCAGGCACGTTATCTGCGCCACTGAGCCCTATTTACAGCAACACGGTACGCCGTATACGCCGCAGGATCTGCGCGCGCATTGCTGCATTAGTCTTGGCGAAACGCCCGCCGACGCGCGCTGGAAGTTCCGCCGGGAAGGGAAAAGCGAAACAGTGCAAACCTACGGGCGGTACGCCGCCAACCATACCGCCGTCCGCCTCGACGCGGTTAAGCAGCATCTGGGCATTGGCAGCCTGCCGCTGTTTACCGCTCGCGAGGCGCTGGCGAAGGGCGATATCGTGCAGGTGCTGCCCGAGTGGGAATTCATCAGCAGCTACTCCGGCGACCTGTGGCTACTGTGGGCGGGAGATAAGCATATGCCCGCCAGGATGCGGGTGATGATTGATTATCTCAGCGAGACGGTGCCGGCGTTGAACGCAGGCAGCACAGAGCCAGCGAAATAATTGCAAACCACGGAATGATAACCCCCAACACAAACCAGATCCCGGAGCGGCCGATATCATGCATTCGCCGGCAGCCAACAGCCAGCAAGGGGAGCGCCATCAGCAGCAGCCAGAGCGCGGCAAAGGGAATGACAACAAAACTGAGGATACCGTATTGAGGGTTAACGCTGGTTGCCAGACACCAGGCCGCCAGCGGCATGGTGGCGATCAATACATTGATGAGAAAAAACGTCCAGAACTGCTGCCGGCTGGCGCGGCCACTAAAATTAAAGGTCTCTTTCCAGCCGCTCAAATACGCCTGTCCATAGGTCATTGCTTCTTTCCTTGAAAATCGAGTGATTTATCACGGCGCCAGGGCAATCACCTCCGCTGCCCAGCGCTGAAACCCTTCCACGTCGATATCGAGCGCCACCAGGGCGTTCGCCGGCTGACCCAGTCGTCCTTCGATATCCACCACCGTGGTGCCGGCGGTCCAGGTCCCCTGCGTCTCCACCGCCACAAAACACGGCTGGAGAGTGAACAGTTCCGGGCGCGCCAGCCACGCAATAGCGCAGAGATCGTGCATTCGCAAACCACTGCTCATGCTGCCGCTGCGATAGTGGCTAAACAGAGCATGAAGCATTTTACCGGTCTGGTTCAGCGTCGGTAGGGTCGCCAGGTAATCTGCCGCCAGCAGCGCCCGGTTGGTGACGTCCAGCCCGCACATCACAATCTCCAGCCCGCTGTGGAAGACTTTCGCGGCGGCTTCCGGGTCGATAGCAATATTGAATTCCGCATTCGGCGTGAAGTTGCCGCGGCCCGCCGAGCCGCCCATGATCACCAGCCGGCGAATGTTGAACACGCATTCCGGGTACTGGGTCAGCAGCAGCGCTATATTGGTCAGCGGGCCAATCGCCACCAGAGTAATCGGCTCGGCAGCGTGCATCAATGCATCGCGGATCGCCTGGAAGGCCGGCTTCGCCAGCGGCTGACGTTGATGCTCAACAAAGTCATACCCCTCCATGCCGGATTCGCCATGCACCGAGGCGGCGTCGCGCAACGGACGCACCAGCGGCATCGACGCCCCTTGCGCCAGCGGCACATCGGCATTCCAGAAGTGCAGCAGCTGCAGCGCGTTACGGGTCGTCTTCTCCACCGAAACGTTGCCCGCCACGGTGGTCATCAGTTGCAGCTCCAGCTCGGGCGCGAACAGCGCCGCGGCAATGGCGGCAGCATCGTCGATGCCCGGGTCAGTATCAAGAATGATCGGTAAGCGCATGGTTTCTCCCTAAAAAAAATGCCAGACGTTAAGTCTGGCATCTTCTCATACTGCTGGAGGAAAGAACTTACTCTACTTCACGGACATCCACACGCAGCTCTTTCGGCACTTCAAAGACGATATTCTCTTCCCGGCCTTCCAGTGGCACGGCTTCGCCGCCGCCCAGCTCCTGCAGGCGGGTAATGACGTTCTGCACCAGAATATCCGGCGCCGATGCGCCCGCCGTCACGCCGACACAGGCCGCATCCTTGACCCACGCTTCCTGGATATCGGAGGCGTCGTCAATCAGGTAAGCCGCTTTGCCCATCCGCTGCGCCAGCTCGGCGAGGCGGTTAGAGTTGGAGGAGTTTTTCGACCCGACCACCAGCACCACGTCAGCCTGCTCCGCCAGCGCGCGCACGGCTTCCTGACGGTTAGTGGTGGCATAGCAAATGTCGTCTTTGCGCGGGCCGACGATTTTCGGGAAACGCGCGCGCAGGGCGTCAATAACGTCAGACGTATCGTCGACGGAGAGCGTGGTCTGGGTCATAAACGACAGCCGGGCGTCGTTTTTGACTTCCAGCTTGAGAACGTCTTCCGGCGATTCGACCAGGTACATGCCCCCTTGCGGGTTATTGTACTGCCCCATAGTGCCTTCGACTTCCGGGTGGCCGGCATGGCCAATCAGAATCGACTCTTCGCCGCGGCGGCTGGCGCGGGCGACTTCCATATGGACTTTGGTCACCAGCGGACAGGTGGCGTCGAACACCGTCAGGTCGCGGCTCTTCGCTTCATTCCGTACCGCCTGCGATACGCCGTGAGCGGAGAAAATCAGGATCGCGCCGTCAGGCACTTCGCTGATCTGTTCGATAAAAATGGCGCCGCGCTTGCGCAGGCTATCCACCACATAGCGGTTGTGCACCACTTCATGGCGAACATAAATCGGTGCGCCATACAGCGTCAGCGCGTTTTCTACAATGCTGATAGCGCGGTCAACGCCAGCGCAAAAACCGCGCGGGTTAGCCAACAGGATCTGCATGTTACTCCTCCAGCGCCGGATCGATCTCCAGCACTTCAATATCAAAATGAACGGTGCGCCCGGCCAGCGGATGGTTGAAGTCGACGGTGATGGAATCGCCGTTCACTTCGCGGATCACGCCAGGCATTTCGCTGCCATCCATTGCGGTAAAGAGCATAATCGCGCCGATTTCCGGTTCGCCAGCGTCGATAAACTCACGGCGAGAGAAATACTGAATCAGGTCCGGGCTGGGTACGCCAAAGGCGGCGTCAGGCTCCAGCGAAAAGGCCTTTTTCTCCCCCTCTTTCAGACCGAGAAGCTGTTGCTCCAGCCCTTCAGACAGAGAGGTGTCGCCGAGGCGAAACAGCGCCGGTTTGCCGTTGCTGCGGGTGGACTCGGCGGTGGAGCCGTCGTCCAGTTTCAGTGTGAAGTGCACCAGTACCGCGCTGTTGCTCTGTACGGATTTAGACATGCAAATTGCTCGCTTGTTTTAGGTCACCGGTTGCCCGGTGGCGCTATGCTAACCGGACCGACGGGCGGCCACAAATTCTGTAGGCCGGGTAAGCGTAGCGCCACCCGGCATTGACATTTACGCCTGCTCTTTCGCGGTCGGTTTCGGCAAGAAACCTTCCAGCACAATCAGCGCTGCGCCGATGCAGATCGCACTATCGGCGAGGTTGAAGGTGGCGAAATGCCAGTCGCCGACGTAGAAGTCGATCATATCGACCACGAAGCCGTGCCACAGGCGATCGAACAAGTTACCCAGCGCACCGCCGATAATCAGGGCGTAGGCAATATTGTTCAGCTTTTGCGTCGCCTTCGAACGGTACATCAGTACCGTCAGCACCACACAAATGCCGATCGCGATCCCGGAAAAGAACCAGCGCTGCCAGCCGCCGCTGTCGGCGAGGAAACTAAACGCCGCGCCATAGTTGCGGGCATAATGCAGATTAAGCGACGGGAACAGCGGAACCGTCTCCCCCAGAGCGAAGTTCTGGAGGATCAGGAATTTGCTACCCAGATCGATAATCAGCACGGCTACGACGACCCACAGCCAGCGTAGCCCCGTTGAACAGATCGATTTACTCATCAGGCGAATTTACGTTGCTCGCCGTTACCGGCGACGTTGCTCACACAGCGACCGCAGATTTCTGCGTGTTCCGCTACCTTGCCGACGTCACTGGTGTAATGCCAGCAGCGTGGGCACTTCTCGCCCTCGGCTTTACTCAGGACCACTTTCAGCCCTTTCAGCAGATCGCTCTGCCAGGCATCAGCCGGCGCCTGCGCATAATCGGCAACGTTGGCGCCGGAGGTCAACAGGACAAATCGTAATTCATCGCCCAGCGCGTTGAGCTTGGCCGCCAGGTCGGCATCGGCATACAGCGTGACCGCTGCTTCCAGAGAGCCACCGACTTTCTTATCCGCACGCGCTTGCTCGATCACCTTGTTGACTTCGCCGCGCACCTTGAGCAATTCATCCCAGAAACCGTCGTTCATCGCTTCATCGTCGGCCAGGCCGAACAGACCTTCATACCACTCGCCGGTGAAGACATATTTCTCACGATCGCCCGGCAGGTAGCCCCAGATTTCGTCCGCGGTGAAGGACATGATCGGCGCCATCCAGCGCACCAGCGCTTCCACGATATGGAACAGCGCGGTCTGGCAGCTGCGACGCGCCACGCTGTCCGCTTTCGCGGTGTACTGGCGGTCTTTGATGATGTCGAGGTAGAACGAGCCCATTTCGATGGAGCAGAAGCGCATCAGGCGCTGTACCACTTCATGGAAATCGTAGGATTCGTAGGCTTTCAGGATATCTTCCTGTGCCGCCTGCGCGCAGCCGACTGCCCAGCGGTCCAGCACCACCATCTCTTCCGGTTTAACCATGTCTTTCGCTGGATCGAAACCGTTCAGGTTCGCCAGCAGGAAGCGCGCGGTGTTACGGATACGACGATAGCTGTCCGCGGCGCGTTTGAGGATCTCATCGGAGACCGCCATTTCGCCGGTGTAGTCGGTGGAAGCCACCCACAGACGCAGGATATCGGCGCCCAGCTTGTTCATCACGTCCTGCGGGCTAACGGTGTTACCGATAGACTTGGACATTTTGCGGCCCTGGCCATCGACGGTGAAGCCGTGGGTCAGTACCTGGCGATATGGCGCTTTGCCTTTCATCGCCGTGGAGATCATCAGTGAAGACATGAACCAGCCGCGATGCTGGTCAGAGCCTTCCAGATACATGTCCGCGGCGTGACCGGCGAATTCCGGACGCACATCAACCACGGAAGAGTGGGTCGACCCGGAGTCAAACCACACGTCGAGGGTATCCGGCACTTTCTCGTAGCTGTCGGCGTCATCGCCAAGGATGTCGCGGGAATCGAGATCCCACCACGCCTGGATGCCGTCAACTTCAACGCGTTTCGCCACTTCTTCCATCAGTTCGAGGGTACGCGGGTGCAGTTCGTGGGTTTCTTTGTGCACGAACAGCGACATCGGCACGCCCCAGGTACGCTGACGGGAGATACACCAGTCAGGGCGGTTAGCGACCATCGATTCGATACGCGCCTGGCCCCAGTCCGGGATCCACTGCACGCCTTTGATCTCTTTCAGCGATTGCGCGCGCAGGCCTTTCTGATCCATGCTGACGAACCACTGCGGGGTGGCGCGGAAGATGATCGGCGATTTGTGTCGCCAGCAGCACGGATAGCTGTGCTGCATTTTTTCCACGTGCAGCAGCGCGCCGCTGTCACGCAGCATCTCAACGATGATGTCGTTGGCTTTGAAGACGTTGATGCCATCCAGAGACGGATAGGTACCAGGCAGGTAAGCACCGTCCGGGCCAACCGGGTTGGCGATTTCCAGACCGTATTTCTGGCTGATGGTGTAGTCGTCCGGACCGTGGCCGCCGGCGGTATGCACCGCGCCGGTACCCGCGTCCAGCGTCACGTGGTCGCCAAGGATCGCCGGCACGTCGAAATCGAGGAACGGATGCTGGAAGCGCATCAGTTCAAGTTCTGAACCTTGTACCGCCGCCAGGATACGGTAATCCGTAACGCCAACGCGCTTCATTACGCTCTCAACCAGGTCTTTCGCCAGGATCAGCGCCTGACCGTCAACCTGCACCAGCGCGTAGTCGAATTCCGGCGACAGAGAGATGGCACGGTTAGCCGGCAGGGTCCATGGCGTGGTGGTCCAGATAACCAGGGAAACCGGGCCGTTGACGTCGGCTACGCCGAATTTCGCCAGTACCGCGGCTTTGTCTACCGCGTGGAACGCCACATCGATAGACGGAGAGGTTTTGTCGTAATACTCCACTTCCGCTTCCGCCAGCGCGGAACGGCAGTCAACGCACCAGTGCACCGGCTTAGCGCCTTTATGCAGATGACCGTTGCCGATGATTTTACCCAGCGCACGGATAATGTTGGCTTCGGTTTTGAAGTCCATGGTCAGGTACGGACGCGACCAGTCGCCCAGCACGCCCAGGCGGATAAAGTCTTTACGCTGACCGTCGATCTGCTCCGCGGCATATTCGCGGCACTTGGCGCGGAATTCTGCGGCGGTGAATTTCTCACCCGGCTTGCCGTATTGTTGCTCGACTTTCAGTTCGATCGGCAGACCGTGGCAGTCCCAGCCCGGAACGTACGGCGAGTCATAGCCCGTCAGTCCTTTGGACTTAACGATAATGTCTTTCAGAATCTTGTTAACCGAGTGACCAATATGAATGCTGCCATTCGCATAAGGAGGGCCATCATGCAGAATGAAGGTTTTTTTGCCTTTTTTGGCTGCACGAATGATGCCGTACAGGTCATCATCGGTCCAACGCGCCAGCATTCCCGGTTCGCGTTTGGCGAGGTCGCCACGCATAGGGAACCCTGTTTCCGGCAAATTCAGGGTCGATTTATAGTCACTCATCAGATTCTCGGTTCCGTATTTCGGTTTGATAAACACCAGCGGCTCAGGCCTGGCTGGTCAGCCCAAATAATTCGCGGGCCGTTAACTCATCACGTGCGATTTGCGCCTTCAGCTCGTCCAGCGACGCAAACCGCTGCTCGTTACGTATCTTTTTACGCAGTACTACATTGATATGGCGACCGTAGAGGTCCATTACAACGTCCAACAGATGTACTTCAAGCTGCTGACGCACGCCCGCGACCGTTGGACGGGTGCCAATATTGGCGACGCCCGCTATGGGTTTGTCGCCCAGCCCTGTCACTTCTACCGCATAGACCCCTTTAACCGGGGAAACCTGACGACGCAGCGGTAAGTTCGCCGTCGGAAAACCTATGGTACGGCCCAGTTCATCACCATGAACGACGCGTCCGGAGATGCTAAACGGATGGCCCAGCAGCGTCTCCGCCAGCAGGAGATCGTCATCCGCCAGCGCCTGACGCACCGCCGTACTGCTGATACGCACCCCACCTTCGCAGAAAGTCTGGGTGCTGGTCACGTCGAAGCCGTATTCCGCTCCGGCCTTTTGTAATAACAAGAAATCCCCCTGGCGACCAGCGCCAAAGCGGAAATCATCACCGACGGCAAGGAACTGCACACCCAGGCGGCGCACCAGCAGTTCGCTGATAAAATCCTGCGCCGTCAGCGCGGCGAAACGGCGGTCAAAGCGAACGCACAGCACATAGTCGACCCCGCTTTCAGCCAGATAGCCCAGCTTTTCACGCAGGCGGGTCAACCGCGCCGGGGCTTTATCGGCGGCAAAGAGCTCCAGCGGCTGGGGTTCGAAAATCATCACCACCACCGGTAAACCGCGCTGGCGGCCCTCTTCGCGCAAGCGCTGCAGCAGTGCCTGATGCCCACGATGCACGCCGTCAAAATTACCAATGGTCAGCACGCACCCGTGCGGGGCCTGACTGAGATTATGTATGCCGCGTATCAGCTTCATGTCTGGCTCAAAACAGTGAAAATCGTCCGAGTATACCTTGTACAACTGTCAACGTTAACCAGCGATTGCACCTCGGCAACGAAAGTTCTCAGGAATTCATTCACTCAGCGCGAGAAAGCGGGAAAACTGGCCGCGCCCGGCGATTTTTATGGTGGAAAAGCTGTATTCGCCTGCAACAAGCTGGTAGAATCTTGCGCCATCACTACGTAATGAAGCGCTGTGGTGTTAAACGGCGCTTATTTGCACAAATCCATTGACAAAAGAAGGCTAAACGGGCATATTCCTCGGCCTTTGAATTGTCCATATAGAACACATTTGGGAGTTGGACCTTGGCTAATATCAAATCAGCTAAGAAGCGCGCCGTTCAGTCTGAAAAGGCTCGCAAGCACAACGCAAGCCGTCGCTCTATGATGCGTACTTTCATCAAGAAAGTATACGCAGCTATCGAAGCTGGCGACAAAGCTGCTGCACAGAAAGCATTTAACGAAATGCAACCAATCGTGGACCGTCAGGCTGCTAAAGGTCTGATCCACAAAAACAAAGCTGCGCGTCATAAAGCAAACCTGACTGCACAGATCAACAAACTGGCTTAATCGCCTGCTTGCTGAACTTTGTTAAAGAAACCCGCGAAAGCGGGTTTTTTTATGCCCGCCATCTTCCCCCGCTAACGCGCGCTGGCGCGGCCAGCGCCACGCCAGCCCACGCCGGCAGGCTATCGGGGTTCGGTAAACAGTGACGAGTAATCGCGATTACAGATGCGCTGAACCGCGGGATGCTGAATCATTCGCTCGGCAAAAATAGCGTGATACTCCTCCATCACGCTATCCATGCGGCCAATTTCGATAATCGATTCGTCATAGTAGAAATCATGCGCATAGAGCGTCGGCGCGACAAATATCGCATTATGCGCGGCGCCGAAGGCTTTCATGAGCGCCGCATCGTCAAATTCGCCGAGGATCTCCACCTTCAGGCCCTGCACGTTAATCCAGTTCAGCAGTTTACGCCCCAGCATCGAACGCCGACCGGGGATCAGCAGCCGCCGCTCTTCCAGACAGGCCGGAAACGGCTTCGTCGGCGCCGGATTCATGCACCAGAAGCTGACGCTGCACTCGCCAATCTTCACCGAAAATAGCCCTTCCTGCTGTGTCGAGTCGATCGGACAGTCAGAGATAATCATATCGAGCTTATGCTGGCTCAGTTGCTCCAGCAGCAGCTCATGGGTGGATTCAAAACAGCGCAGATGGATCTGCTCACTCTCAACGACGGCGGCATCCAGCACGCCGCTGACCAGCCGCTTGGATAACGCATCAGCGACGCCGACATCAAACAGCAGATTCGACTCTTTGCGGTAGTTGACGATGTCGAGCATCTCCTGGCTGAGGGTAAACATGCGGTCGGCATAGCGGAAGACCAGCTCGCCCAGCTCACTCGGCTCCAGTCCCCTTCCTTTTCGCTTAAACAACTTACCCTGCAGGCGCTCTTCCAGGGCTTTGATCTGCCCGGTAATCGTCTGCGGCGTCAGAAACAGCGCCTCCGCCGCGCCAACGACGGACCCTTCTTTATACACGTGCCAGAAGTAGTACAGATGGTTGTAGTTGATATGTGACATGCTTCTCTCCCTGATAATGTCCAGGAGAGCCACGCAGGCTCTCCTGCAGAAAGGTTATACCGCGAGGCGAGTCTCCGTCACGCGCTGACGCAGTATGAGATATCCGATGACTGCTGATAGCACTGAGCCAATCAGGATGCCAAGCTTGGCCCAGTTGATCAACGCGGGGTCGACGCTGCCGAAGGCCAGAGTGGCGATGAAAATCGACATCGTAAAGCCAATCCCACACAGAATACCCACCGCCATGATCTGCTTGCAGGTGGTCCCCTCCGGCAGCGAGGCCCACTTCAGCTTCAGCGCCAGCCAGCAGAACAGGCTGATCCCCAGCGGCTTGCCGATAAACAGCCCGGCCATAATGCCCAGCGGCAGAAGCGACGTCAGTCCGGCCAGGGTGACTCCCTGCAGCGAAACGCCAGCGTTGGCGAAGGCGAACAGCGGCAGGATCATAAACGCGACCCACGGGTGCAGGACATGCTCAAGCGCTTTGGCCGGTGACTTGCCATGCTTTTCCTCGAGCGGGATCATAAAGCCGACGATCACCCCGGCAAGGGTCGCATGAACGCCAGACTTCAGCACCGCCGTCCACAGCACCGCGCCAACCAGAATATAGATCCCGGTACGCCGCACGCCGCTGAGGTTCAGGGCCACCAGCACCGCAATTGCCGCCGCCGCCACGCCCAGCGAAAGCATGGACAGGTCGTGGGTATAAAACAGCGCGATAATCACGATAGCCCCGAGGTCATCAATAATCGCCAGCGCCATCAGGAAAATCTTCAGCGCCGTCGGTACCCGGCTACCTAACAGCGCCAGCACACCGAGCGCAAAGGCAATATCCGTCGCCGCGGGGATCGCCCACCCCTCTCTGGCGACAGGATCCTGGGCGTTAAAAGCCAGATAGACCAGGGCCGGCACAATCATCCCGCCGAGCGCGGCAATCACTGGAAACACCGCCTGACGACGGCTCGCCAGCGACCCCTGAATCAGCTCACGTTTGACCTCCAGGCCAATCAGTAAAAAAAACACCGCCATCAGGGCATCATTGATCCATAACAGCATGTTTTTATTGATCTCCAGCGCCCCGACTCGCAGCTGAACTGGCGTCTCCAGGAAGGAGTGATACAGACCGCTGGTCACGCTGGTATTGGCCATCACCATCGCCAGCGCGGCGGCAATGATTAAGACAATGCCGCCGGAAGCATCGCTACTAAAGAATCGTTGCAGATGTTTCACTTTTACTTTCATCCTGTTGGTGAATAACTCGATAAAAGCATAATACACACACTGATAACTCGAAAAAATCAGATTTAAATTGCTTTAAAGTTCGTTTTTTACGAATAAAAGAGGAGGCGTAAGGCAAAAAAAGCCCGGGCAGCAAGGCCCGGGCCGGATATCAGGAAAAGCGGAATTAGCGGGTCAGGTCGTCGAAGAACTTCTTCACACCGTCGAAGAAGCTTTTCGAACGCGGGCTGTTGTTTTCCCCGGTCGGGCCGCCGAAGCTCTCCTGCAGCTCTTTCAGCAGCTGCTTCTGCTTCTCGTTCAGCCCTACCGGCGTCTCCACCACCACGCGGCACAGCAGATCGCCCTGGGCGCCGCCGCGAACGGATTTCACACCTTTGCCGCGCATGCGGAACAGCTTGCCGGTCTGGGTTTCACCCGGCACTTTCAGACTGACGCGACCGTCGAGCGTCGGCACTTCAATCTCACCACCCAGCGCCGCCATCGTGAAGTTGATCGGGACTTCGCAGTACAGGTTATTACCTTCACGCTCAAAGATAGCGTGCTGCTTCACCTGGACCTGTACGTACAGATCGCCTGCCGGTGCGCCATGCTCGCCAGCTTCGCCTTCGCCCGCCAGACGGATCCGATCGCCGGTGTCCACACCTGCCGGAATTTTAACCGACAAGGTTTTCGTTTTCTCTACACGCCCATGACCATGACATTTGTTGCATGGATCTTTAATCAGCGTACCGCGTCCCTGACAGTGCGGACAGGTCTGCTGTACCGCAAAGAAGCCCTGACGCATCTGCACCTGGCCTGCACCATGACAGGTCGGACAGGTCTGCGGCTTGCTGCCGGCCTTGGCGCCGCTGCCGTGACAGACGTCGCACTCTTCCAGCGTCGGAATACGGATCTCTTTGGTGACGCCGCGCACCGCTTCTTCCAGCGTCAGCTCCATGTTGTAACGGAGATCGGCGCCGCGCGCCGCGCGCTGACGACCACGTCCGCCGCCAAAGATATCGCCGAAAACATCGCCAAAGATATCGCTGAAATCCGCACCGCCGCCAAAACCGCCGCCGCCGCCCATGCCGCCCTGTTCGAAGGCCGCGTGGCCGTACTGATCGTAGGCCGCACGCTTCTGGGCATCAGTCAGGATTTCATACGCTTCTTTGATTTCTTTAAATTTGGCTTCGGCCTCTTTATCACCCTGGTTGCGGTCCGGGTGATACTTCATGGCCAGGCGCTTGTAAGCCTTTTTGATTTCACGCTCTTCCGCTGTTTTGGAGACGCCTAAAATCTCGTAGTAATCTTGCTTTGCCATCGGTGTTTTTCAGCCCCTTAACATGCGTGCACGGGCGGAGAGGAAACCTCTTCGCCCGTGCCAGTGTTTTACCCGTTCAAAGGGCGATTATTTTTTATCTTTCACTTCTTCGAACTCAGCGTCGACAACATCGTCGTCTTTCGCGTTGCTCGCCTGAGCGTCAGCGGAACCCGCCTGCTGCTGAGCGTGCTGCTGCTGAGCAATTTCCATCAGCTTCTGAGAAGCCTGCGCCAGCGCCTGCATTTTCGCTTCGATATCCGCTTTGTCTTCGCCTTTCAGGGAAGTTTCCAGCGCGGTCAGCGCAGACTCAATAGCGGTTTTGTCATCAGCCGGCAGTTTATCGCCTGCTTCTTCAACCTGCTTACGAGTGCTGTGCAGCAGATGGTCACCCTGGTTACGGGTCTGTACCAGCTCTTCGAACTTACGGTCAGATTCGGCGTTAGCTTCTGCTTCGCGAACCATTTTCTGAATTTCTTCTTCATTCAGACCGGAAGACGCCTTGATGGTGATCTTCTGCTCTTTACCGCTGTTTTTGTCTTTCGCGGAAACGTGCAGGATACCGTCAGCATCGATGTCGAAGGTGACTTCGATCTGCGGCATACCGCGCGGCGCCGGGTTAATACCATCCAGGTTGAACTGACCCAGTGATTTGTTATCAGACGCGCGTTTACGCTCACCCTGCAGCACATGGATGGTTACCGCAGACTGGTTGTCTTCTGCAGTAGAGAACACCTGGCTGTGCTTGGTCGGGATAGTGGTGTTTTTGTTGATAAGCGCTGTCATCACGCCGCCCATGGTTTCGATACCCAGCGACAGCGGGGTTACGTCCAGCAGCAGAACGTCTTTCACATCACCCGTCAGTACACCACCCTGAACCGCTGCGCCGATCGCCACAGCTTCATCCGGGTTAACGTCTTTACGCGGCTCTTTACCGAAGAACTCAGCGACTTTTTTCTGCACCATCGGCATACGAGTCTGACCACCAACGAGGATCACGTCGTTGATATCGGAAACGGACAGACCGGCATCCTGCAGGGCCACTTTCAGCGGCTCGATGGAACGGTTAACCAGGTCTTCTACCAGGCTTTCCAGTTTCGCGCGAGTCACTTTGATATTCATATGTTTCGGACCGGTCGCATCTGCAGTGATATACGGCAGGTTAACGTCGGTCTGCTGAGCAGAAGACAGTTCAATCTTCGCTTTCTCAGCGGCTTCTTTCAGGCGCTGCATGGCCAGCGGGTCGTTACGCAGGTCAATGCCCTGATCTTTCTTGAACTCATCAACGAGGTAGTTGATCAGACGCGTATCGAAGTCTTCACCGCCCAGGTGGGTGTCACCGTTGGTCGCCAGTACTTCAAAGGTTTTCTCGCCGTCAACTTCGTCGATTTCGATAATAGAGATATCGAAAGTACCACCACCGAGGTCGTATACCGCGATAGTGCGGTTACCGACTTCTTTATCCAGACCGTAAGCCAGCGCGGCCGCGGTTGGTTCGTTGATGATACGTTTGACTTCCAGACCGGCGATACGGCCGGCATCTTTGGTTGCCTGACGCTGCGCATCGTTGAAGTAAGCCGGTACGGTGATAACCGCTTCAGTTACCGGTTCACCCAGGTAATCTTCAGCCGTTTTCTTCATTTTTTTCAGCACTTCAGCAGAGATCTGCGGCGGTGCAGTTTTGGTGCCTTTCACATCCAGCCATGCGTCGCCATTGTCTGCGGCAACAATTTTGTATGGCATGATAGAAACGTCACGCTGAACTTCTTCGTCCTGGAAGCGGCGGCCAATCAGGCGTTTAATCGCAAACAGGGTGTTTTGCGGGTTTGTCACTGCCTGACGTTTAGCCGGCTGACCAACCAGAGTTTCACCATCCTGGGTATAGGCAATGATAGAAGGCGTGGTGCGATCGCCTTCGGCGTTCTCCAGCACGCGCGCAGTAGTGCCATCCATAATCGCTACACAAGAGTTGGTAGTACCCAGGTCGATACCAATAATTTTACCCATCTAAACGTCTCCACTAAAAATTCGATCAACATGTGGTTGTGAACCTGTAATAAGGGCGAAACGTGCGGTTTCAACTGCCCAGACATCATTTTTTTTCAGGTTCTTCACTGCGGTTGACTACAAGATGGGGTCGCCCACCCCGGCATCAAGGGGCAAGCCTAAAAATTTTTTGCACCGTGCCCCGACCTGAGTCGTGAAAAGCGTCCCGAGCGACATTGTCAGGCGCCAAAAGAGGCAGCGAAATACATATATAAATGATGAATGTGAAAACAAAATATATTCATAATATCATTGACATAACCCGCAATACTTGCGCGCTAATGGCCCCACGCCCCTGGTGATAATATCCCTCGCCGTCGCACTTTACTTATTCAGGGGACATATTGATGAAACCACTATTCCGGATTTCCGCGGGGCTTATCCTCGGCTTATCGTTTATCACCTCGGCGGCCGCCAACGACCATAAAATCCTCGGTGTGGTAGCCATGCCGCGCAATGAAACCAACGACCTGACGCTGAAACTCCCGGTCTGTCGGGTCGTCAAACGCATTCAGCTCAGCGCCGAGCGCGGCGATGTACAGCTCTCCGGGGCGACGGTCTACTTTAAGGCCAGCCGCGGCGCCAGCCATACGCTGAACGTCCCCGCCGGGATAAAAGAGGGCAGCACCTCCGGCTGGATCAACATCAATAGCGATAACGACAGCAAACGCTGTGTGAAGAAAATCGCCTTCTCCGGCCACACGGTCCACTCCTCAGATATGGCCTCATTAAAAATTATCGGCGACGACTAACCTCGTTATCCTGAGGAGGGATGATTTATGCATATTAACTATCTGGCAGATGACGATCTGGCCTTTCTTCCTGAGTGCAGCGAGGCGCATCTGGAAGCTTTTACCCGTATTCTGACCCACGGCGAAAACGGCAAACCCCGCCTCTCCAGCACGCTGCTGCGCAACGAGACCTTTTTAGCAATGGAGGGCCACCCTGAACGCTATCGCCGCAACTGGCAGCTGATTGCCGGAGAGCTACAGCATTTTGGCGGCGACAGCATCGCCAACACCCTACGCCGCCACGGCAAATTTTATCGCGCGATCCTGCTGGATGTGTGTAAACGGCTGAAGGCGAAGGTCGACAAACAGATGACGACGCCGCAGATCGAACAGCAGTTACTGGAACATTTCCTGCAGCACAGCTGGAATAAGCTGGATGCGGAGCAAAAGGCACAATTTCTTGCCGCGGTGGATTGCCGGAGCCATGAGCTGGAAGATCTGTTGCCCCATCTGCTGAGGCACCGCAAGCTAAGCGAAGGGGTCGCCCTGTTGCTGGACGAGCGCTTAACCGCCATTCTGCGCACCCATGCCGCCGTAAGCGTTATTGGTCATGGTCTGGTGCGCGGCGCCGGGCTGGGCGGGCCGCTCGGCGCCGCGCTGAACAGCGTCAAAGCGGTGAGCGGCAGCGCTTACCGGGTCACCATCCCTGCGGTCCTGCATATTGCCTGTTTACGGCAAATGATCCAGCCGCCGTCGGGCGCAACAGAAATTGGTGAAAAATACCCCGCCAGATCATAGACAGCCCTTCAGCGCCTCATTATTATGCCGCGCCCCGCCGCCAAGTCGCGGGGTAATGCTTCCCTTTTAATGATAATTTTGAGGAATTATGGGCAACACTAAGTTGGCTAATCCGGCACCGCTGGGCCTTATGGGCTTCGGCATGACCACTATTCTGCTTAACCTGGCGAATAGCGGCCTGTTCGCATTCGATGTAGCTATCCTGGCGATGGGCATTTTTTACGGCGGCATTGCGCAAATTTTTGCCGGCCTGCTTGAATACAAGAAAGGCAACACCTTTGGCTTAACCGCTTTTACCTCCTACGGCAGCTTCTGGCTGACGCTGGTGGCTATCCTCCTGATGCCGAAAATGGGTCTGGCGGAAGCGCCTAACGCGCACTTCCTCGGCATGTACCTCGGCCTGTGGGGCGTCTTTACCCTGTTTATGTTCTTTGGCACCCTGAAAGCAGCCCGCATGCTGCAGTTTGTCTTCCTGAGCCTGACCGTGTTGTTCGCGCTGCTGGCGATTGGTCATCTGGTGGATAACGAAGGCATTGTGAAAGTCGCTGGCTGGGTCGGCCTGGTTTGTGGCGCCAGCGCTATTTACCTGGCGATGGGTGAAGTGCTGAACGAGCAGTTCGGCCGCACCGTGCTGCCGATCGGCGAACCACGTTAATCGTCCGCCGCCGTCCTGTCACAGGGCGGCGGCAGGTCATCATCGGTAAACCAGACTCAACGCTGCAGTTCCCCTTCCGGCAATCCCGCCGACGCCGTCATCCCCTGACGCAGCCAGATACCTAATCCTAGCCCCATCAGCGAGAGGGCCAGCACATACCAGGCTGGCGCCATCGGCGACACGCCCATCAGCATGGTGACCGCAATCGGCGTCAGGCCGCCAAAGATCGCGTACGACAGGTTGTAGGAAAATGAGATGCCGGTGAAGCGCACTTCAGCCGGGAAGGCCCGCACCATGACATAAGGCACCGCCCCTACCACCCCGACGCAGAGCCCCACCGTGCCGTAGAGCAGAAACAGCCGCTGCGGGCTGGCGCCGGACAGGTGGTAAAATGCCCAGCTGGCAACCGCCAGCAGCAGGCTGCCGACGATGAAAGTCCGGCTGGCGCCAAAGCGATCCGCCGCCAGCCCGGCGAGCAGACAGCCGATGCACAACATAATCGTGGCGATGCTATTGGCCTGCAGGGTAATCGCCGGCGCGAAGCCATAGTGTTTCTGCAGCCAGACCGGCGACATCAGGATCACCACCACCACGCCTGCCGACAGCAGCCAGGTCAGCAGCATAGAGATCACCACCGCCTTCTGGTGCTTCAGCGCTACCGCTTTTACCGGCAGCTCCTGCGCCAGCGCTTTACGCTGCTGCATCTCAAGAAAAATCGGCGTCTCCTGCAGCCAGCGACGCAGATACATCGCAATCAGACCAAATACACCGCCCAACAGGAAGGGGATCCGCCAGCCGCCGTCGTGGATCCCCTGCGGCGTCAGGCTGGTGTTGATAAGCGTCGCCACCACCGACCCCAACAGAATGCCAACCGTCAGGCCGGCCGTCAGCGTACCGCAGGCGATACCAATGCGTTTTTCCGGGACATGCTCGGCGACAAACACCCAGGCGCCAGGAACTTCCCCGCCGATCGCCGCCCCCTGCAGAATACGCATCAGCAGTAACAGCAACGGCGCGACGATGCCCACCGAGCTATAGGTTGGCAGCAGGCCAATCGCCAGGGTCGGCAGCGCCATCAGCAGGATGCTGAGGGTGAACATTTTCTTGCGTCCCACCAGATCGCCAAAGTGGGCCATGATGATCCCCCCCAGCGGGCGCGCCAGATAACCGGCGGCGAAAATGCCAAAGGTTTGTACCTGACGGAGCCATTCGGGAATATCTGCGGGAAAGAAGAGCTCACCGACGACGGCGGCAAAGAAAACGAAAATGATAAAGTCATAAAACTCCAGCGCGCCGCCCAGGGCGGCCAGCGTCAGCGTTTTATAATCCTGGCGGTTTAGCGGTCGGTTTGCATATGACATAACGCGATTTCATCCTGAGGTGTGCAGCGTGATTTATAGCGTGTAAAGTAAACAGCACTATATCGTAAATAAAACGGCACACCATCAGCGATGCAGGTTATGTCACAAATGCATTAAATTCAGGATAAAGTTTCGCGCCTGGCGCTCTTAGGACGAAATGCTTCTACCACACGGCCATCGGTTTCCACATAAGGCCCCTCCAGCAACTGTACACAATAAGGTACACTTGCAAAAATACCGTGCACCAGTACCTTGCCGTCAGCATCTTTTACCCCTTCCAGGGTCTCCTGAATCGCTTTCGGTTGTCCGGGAAGGTTGAGGATCAACGCCTGCTTGCGGATCACCCCGACCTGCCGGGAAAGGATAGCCGTCGGCACAAAGTGTAGGCTAACCTGGCGCATTTGCTCGCCGAAGCCCGGCATCTCGCGATCGGCAATCGCCAGCGTTGCGTCAGGCGTCACATCGCGACGCGCAGGGCCGGTTCCGCCGGTGGTCAGCACCAGATGGCACCCCATCTCGTCAACCAGTTCGCACAGCGTTTGCTCAATGATCACCTGCTCATCCGGAATCAGGCGGGTTTGCAGTTCGAAAGGGGTGGTGAGGGCACGCGCCAGCCACTCTTCCAGTGCCGGGATGCCTTTATCCTGATAGACGCCGCTGGAGGCGCGATCGGAGATGGAAACTAAGCCGATTCGTAAGGTATTCATGGTTATTCCGTTCAAACTGTGGCGTTAAACGAAATGATACACTGCCGGAGGCGGGACAGACAGTGTAATGTGGCCGACGGGCGTCGGCCACCTGCGGGATTACAGCAGTTCGCCGATCATTTTTTCCAGTTTTTCCTGGTCGATCGCAAACTTACGGATACCTTCCGCCAGTTTGTCTACCGCCATCGGATCCTGGTTATGCTGCCACAGGAACTCAGATTCGGTAATACGTTCCGGACGCGCTTTCACTTCGCCGGTATAAACCAGTTTACGCTCAACGGCGCCTTCGCTTTCAGACAGCTCTTTCAGCAGCGCCGGGGCGATGGTCAGGCGGTCACAGCCGGCCAGTTCCAGGATTTCGCCAACATTACGGAAGCTGGCGCCCATCACTACGGTTTCATAGCCGTGCTGCTTGTAGTATTCGTAGATTTCGCTGACGGAAACCACGCCCGGATCTTCTGCCGGCGCGTACTCTTTCTTGTCGGTGTTGGCTTTGTACCAGTCGAGGATACGGCCAACAAACGGCGAAATCAGGAAGACGCCCGCTTCGGCGCAAGCGCGAGCCTGAGCGAAGGAGAACAGCAGCGTCAGGTTACAGTTGATGCCTTCTTTTTCCAGCTGTTCAGCGGCGCGAATGCCCTGCCAGGTGGAAGCCAGCTTGATAAGAATACGATCGTTGCTGATGCCCGCGTCGTTATACAGCTTGATGATGCGCTTGGCTTTCGCGATAGACGCTTCAGTATCATAGGAGAGGCGTGCATCCACTTCAGTGGAAATACGGCCCGGGATCAGTTTCAGGATTTCGAGACCGATGTTCACCGCCAGCTTGTCGGAAGCATCGAGGATCTGCTGCGCGCGATCGCTGCTCTGGCTACGTGCCCAGGCCACAGCGTCATCAATCAGCTTACGGTACTCAGGGATCTGAGCCGCGCCGAGAATCAGGGAAGGGTTGGTGGTGGCATCCTGAGGCTGATACAGCTTCATTGCCGCAATATCTCCGGTGTCAGCGACGACAGTGGTGTACTGACGCAGAGAAGTTAATTTATCCGTCATGATATATTTCTCTTAAACAGCAGTTAAGGGGATGTAACCGGTCTGCCCAGATGATAACACGCTGCCGGGTCAGCGCAACCGCCGACGAGAGAAGAGCGCAGAGTGTGATAAACTGTGCCGCTTAATTTGCTGAAAGCGAAAGGATTGTCACTTAATTGGTAACGCTTACACAAGCGTACCGGCATGGACAAGAGGATGTTTAATGCCTGATTTTCTCTCATTTATCAATGAAATACTCTGGGGCTCAGTGATGATTTATCTGTTACTGGGGGCGGGGATCTGGTTTAGCTGGCAAACCCGGGGTATTCAGTTCCGTTACGTGCGCAAATTCGGCCGCAGTCTGAAAAAAAGCCTGCACCCGCAGCCAGGCGGTTTAACGTCCTTCCAGGCGCTCTGTACCAGTCTTGCCGCCCGGGTCGGCAGCGGCAACCTTGCCGGGGTGACGCTGGCGATCGCCGCCGGCGGGCCTGGGGCCGTATTCTGGATGTGGGTTTCCGCCCTGCTCGGCATGGCCAGCAGCTTCGCTGAGTGTTCTCTTGCGCAACTATACAAAGAGCGCGACAGCCAGGGACAGTTTCGCGGCGGCCCGGCGTGGTATATGGCGCGCGGTCTCGGCATGCGCTGGATGGGTGTCCTGTTTTCGATCCTTCTGCTGCTGGCCTATGGATTTATCTTTAATACCGTGCAGGCCAACTCGGTGGCCCATGCCCTGCACTATGCGTTCGATCTGCCAGCGGCAGTCAGCGGCGGAGTGCTGGCCATTTTCGTTTTCCTGGCCATTCTCCGTGGCCTGCGCGGCGTGGCGCGCCTGATGCAATGGCTGGTGCCCATCATGGCGCTGCTGTGGATCGCCACCAGTCTGCTCATCGGCCTGTGGCACGTCACCGCCCTGCCGACCATTTTTGCCACCATCTTTCGCTGCGCCTTCGGCTGGCAGGAAGCCGCCGCCGGCGCGGTGGGCTACTCCATCAGCCAGGCACTGACCAGTGGCTTCCAGCGCGGCATGTTCTCCAATGAAGCAGGGATGGGTTCTTCGCCTAACGCCGCCGCGGCCGCCGCCTCCTGGCCGCCGCACCCGGCAGCGCAGGGGATCGTGCAGATGATTGGCGTGTTTATCGATACCATCGTGATCTGTACTGCCAGCGCGATTATCGTCATGCTGGCGCCGCGCCCCGACAATGAATATACGCTCAATGGCATTCAGGACTTGCAACATGCGATGAGCGTGCTGGTCGGCGGCTGGGGAGCCGATTTTATCGCCCTCATCGTGCTGCTGTTCGCCTTTAGCTCTATTGTGGCCAACTACGTGTATGCGGAAAATAATCTGGTCTTTCTGCGTCTGGATAAGCCTCGCTACATCTGGGGGCTGCGAATACTCACCGTCCTGATGGTGCTGCTGGGGACCCTGGTAAGCCTGCCTGTCGTCTGGCAGAGCGCGGATATCATCATGGCGCTGATGGCGATGACCAACCTGACGGCCATCCTGCTGCTTTCCCCGACGGTGCGGATTATCGCCAGCGATTATCTGCGCCAGCGGCGGCTGGGTATCCAGCCCACTTTCGATGCCGCCCGCTACCCGGATATTCACCAGCAACTGGCCCCGGGCGCCTGGAATGAACTGCCGCGCGAATAGCGCGGCAATCGCAGCTATCGATCCCACCATGCACTTTTTTTGTTAAAATTCGTCGAAATTACCTGCAAGGACTGGATATGCTGATTCTGATTTCACCTGCTAAAACGCTCGATTATCAAAGCCCGCTGGCAACGACTCGCTATACCCAGCCCGAACTCCTCGAGTATTCTCAACAGCTTATCGGCATCGCTCGTAAGCTGACCGCGCCGCAAATCGGCAAGCTAATGAGCATTAGCGACAAGCTGGCGGATCTGAACGCCACCCGTTTCCACGACTGGCATCCTGACTTTACGCCGCAAAATGCCCGCCAGGCGATCCTTGCCTTTAAGGGCGATGTCTACACCGGCCTGCAGGCAGAGACGCTCACCGAGGACGACTTTGACTTCGCCCAGCGACACCTGCGCATGCTCTCCGGCCTGTATGGCGTGCTGCGCCCGCTGGACCTGATGCAGCCCTACCGCCTGGAGATGGGGATCCGTCTGGAAAACCCGCGCGGCAAAGATCTGTACCAGTTCTGGGGCGAGACCATTACCGAGAAGCTGAATCAGGCGCTGCAGGCTCAGGGCGACGATATCGTCATCAATCTGGCTTCCGATGAGTATTTTAAATCGGTGAAAACGCAAAAATTGCAGGGTCAGCTGATCAAGCCGGTCTTCCTCGATGAGAAAAACGGTAAATTCAAAGTGATCAGCTTCTATGCGAAAAAGGCGCGCGGTCTGATGAGTCGCTACATTATCGAAAACCGCTTAACCCAGCCGGAGCAGCTCAAAGCCTTTAATAGCGAAGGCTATTTCTTTGATGCGGAGGCTTCGGAGAAAGGTGAGCTGGTGTTTAAACGCCACGAGCAGTAGGCCTCGATGCCCCCGGCCTCTCAGCGGGGGCAAAGATGATCAGTCGTCGTGGTGATGCCGCTCGTGCCCATGGCCATGATGGCCTTGATCGTCATCATCGTCGCGATCATGGTGGCGATAATCATCATGCGGGCGCCAGCGATCGTCACGCCAGTCATAATGGTGAGCCCACCAGTCACGATCGCGCCAATGATCGCCATCCCAGTAGTGCCCATAATCATCGCGATCGCCGATTTGCAGCTTCACCGCCGGGAGCAGGGTGATTTCGTCGGCATGAACCAACGCAGGAGCGACCAGCAATATAGAAAGTGCCAGCAAAGCAGATTTCAGCGTTGTCATAAGTGACCTCTTCTATCCGTCCCCGTTATGGGCCGATAGCAAAATATTAACGCCACAAAACTATTCTGATTATTCTCTGCAATCTGAATCTAGAGTGCGCCGCATTTATTGCTCGTTCGTACACAATATCTCCATCTTCGAGCGTAAAAAAACCGGGCACCAGGCCCGGTTTAGCTGGTGGATGAACGACAATACTAGCCCATCATCAGCTTACGCAGCGCGGCGAAATCCGCTGGCAGATTGTGGGACAGCAGCGGCAGGTCGGCGCGGTCAGCCAGCTCCTTCGGCAGCGGCAGGGTTTCCTGCAGGATCTCTTCCACGCTCTCTTTGAATTTCGCCGGATGCGCGGTACCGAGGAACAGGCCGTACTCTCCCGGCTGCAGCTGATCGCGCAGCGCGCGCCAGGCAATCGCCGCGTGCGGCTCAGAGATGTAGCCGATGGCCTTCAGCTCGCGCATCGCCGCTTTGGTGGTCTCATCATCAACCGCGGCGTAACCCAGCTCGCTCAGGCGCCAGATTTTACGGCGGAACAGCTCCTCGACGCGCGGCCAGTTGTTCGGCTGGCTGACGTCCATGGCGTTAGACAGCGTCGCCTGGGTGGCTTTTGGCGCCCACTCGCCACCCTGCAGATAACGGGGAACGGTGTCGTTCGCGTTGGTGGCGGCAATAAAGCGCTTAATCGGCAGACCCAGCGACTTGGCCAGCAGACCAGCGGTCAGATCGCCGAAGTTGCCGCTTGGCACGGAAATCACCAGCTGATTGCGAGCTTCCTGCGGCAGCTGCGCCGCCGCTTCGAAGTAGTAGCAGATCTGCGCCAGCAGGCGGCTGATGTTGATGGAGTTAGCCGAGTTGAGCCCCAGCGTGGCCTTCAGCTCTTCATCGTCAAACGCCTGCTTCACCAGCGCCTGGCAGGCATCAAAGTCGCCATCAATCGCCACGGTTTCAATGTTGCCGCCGAGGGTACAGAACAGCTTCTCCTGCAGCGGGCTGATCTTACCGCGCGGATAGAGGATCACGACCTTAACGTTCGGCAGACCGTAGAAGGCATGCGCCACCGCCGCCCCGGTGTCGCCGGAGGTTGCGGTGAGAATGGTGACCGGCTTATCGCCGGCGATATGGGTCAGCATCTGCGCCATAAAGCGGCCGCCAAAATCTTTAAACGCCAGCGTCGGGCCGTGGAACAGCTCCAGGCAGCCGACATCGTCCTGAACCTTGCTTACTGGCGCCGGGAACGCAAACGCTGCGCGCACCCGCTGCTGCAGGACATCCTGCGGGATCTCATCGCCGATAAAGGCCGATAAAATTTTGGCGCTGCGGGTGACAAAATCCTGCGCCAGCATGTCGTCGATTTCAGTCAGGCTGAATTCCGGCAGATCGTGCGGAAAGAACAGACCCTGATGCTTGCCAAGTCCCTGGGTGACGGCCTGCGCAAAGCTGACCTGCTCGTTATGATCTTTTAAGTTATACAGTTTCATTGGTTATCCCACTACGCGTGCGCCCGCCGTGTCCAGCCGGCAAATATGAACAAAGCCTTCCTGATTCTGCAGATAGTGCGCGCCAAGCCAGTCGGCGACGCGCTGTGCGGTGTCCGGTTTATCACACAACGCAAACAGCGTCGGGCCAGAGCCGGAGATGCCGCAAGCCTGCGCACCGATCTCCATTGTCGCCTGGCGCGCTTCGCTAAAGCCCGGCAACAGTTTGGTACGGTACGGTTCGGCAATGACATCTTTCATCAATTTTGCCGCCAGCTGCGGCTGGCGGGTGTAGCAGGCATGAATAAAGCCCGCGAGGTGGCGACCATGGGCGATACAATCCTGGCGGCGGTATTGTGCCGGCAGAATCGCCCGCGCTTCGGCGGTGGATACTTTAATCCCCGGATAGGCCAACACCCACAGCCACTCATCAAACCCCGGCACCTGCTGGCTGATAATCCCGTTCTCTTCGATCATCAACTGCATGCCGCCAAGATAGCACGGCGCCACGTTATCGTAGTGAATGCTGCCGGAGATACGCCCTTCCATCTCCCCCATCAGCGCCAGCATCCGCGTCTCGTTGAGCGGCTTACCGCAGAACTCGTTCATGGCCACCAGCGCGGCGACCACCGAGCAGGCGCTGGAGCCAAGCCCGGAGCCGATCGGCATGTTTTTTTCCAGGGTCATCGTCACCGGTACCGTCTTACCGATCTCCCGGCAAAAGCTTTCCCAGCACTGATAAACAATGTTTTCCTGCGGCGCCGTCGGCAGTTTGCTGGCGAAGCGTCCCAGATTGTGCAGACTGAATTGCTCTGCCGCTTCAACAGTGACGTTATCGCCCAGCAGCGTGCCATCCACCGGCGTGACCGCCGCGCCCAACACATCAAACCCGACGCTCATATTGGCACTGGAAGCCGGGGCATATACTTTGACCATCTTAAACTCCTAACTTCCAGGACAAGGTGCGCAGCAGGTCGGCAAATACGCCGGCCGCCGTGACGTCGTTCCCGGCGCCATAGCCGCGCAGCACCAGCGGCAGTGGCTGATAATAGTGGCTGTAAAAGGCCAGCGCGTTCTCACCATTTTTGACTTTGAATAATGGATCGTTGCCGTCAACGGCGGCAATTTTCACGCGGCAGGTACCATCCTCTTCGATGTTACCGACGTAGCGCAAGACTTTACCTTCATCACGTGCCTTAGCAACCCGCGAGGCAAACCCATCGTCCAGCGAGGGCAGACGGGTCATAAAGGTTTCGACGTCGCCGCTGGCGTCGAAGTCCGCCGGCAGCGCCGACTCCACGATAATGTCTGACAGCTCCAGTTCACGCCCGGTCTCACGGGCCAGAATCAACAGCTTACGCGCGACATCCACCCCGGATAAATCGTCGCGCGGATCCGGCTCGGTATACCCCATCTCACGGGCCAGCGCCGTCGCGGCTGAGAAACTCACCCCCTCGTCCAGCTTGCCGAAGATAAAGGACAGAGAGCCGGAAAGGATCCCGGAGAAGTGGCGCAGCTCATCGCCCGCGTTGAGCAGGTTCTGCAGGTTCTCAATCACCGGCAGGCCAGCGCCAACGTTAGTGTCATAGAGGAACTTACGGCGCGAGCTGCTGGCCGCATGGCGCAGCTGGTGATAGTAATCCAGCGAAGAGGTATTGGCCTTTTTGTTCGGCGTCACCACATGGAAACCTTCGCGCAGGAAGTCGGCGTACTGATCGGCGACCGCCTGGCTGGAGGTACAGTCGACGATCACCGGATTGAGCAGGTGGTACTCTTTCACCAGGCGGATCAGACGGCCAAGATTAAACGGCTCTTTCGCCTCAGCCAGCGCTTCACTCCAGTTCTCCAGATTCAGGCCATGAACGCTGGTCAGCAGCGCCTGAGAATTGGCTACACCGCAGACGCGCAGATCGATATGTTTGTTCTTCAGCCATCCCTGCTGGCGCTTGATCTGCTCCAGCAGCGCGCCGCCGACGCCGCCGACGCCGATGACAAACACTTCAATCACCTGGTCGGTGTTGAACAGCATCTGATGGGTCACGCGCACGCCGGTGGTGGCGTCGTCATTGCTGACCACCACCGAAATAGAGCGCTCGGAAGAGCCCTGGGCAATCGCCACGATATTGATATTGGCGCGGGCCAGCGCCGCAAAAAATTTCGCCGAGATACCGCGCAGGGTACGCATCCCGTCGCCCACCACGGAGATGATGGCCAGACGCTCCATAATGGCCAGCGGCTCCAGCAGCCCCTCTTTCAGCTCGAGATAAAACTCATCTTCCATCGCCCGTTTGGCACGCGCGCAATCGCTCTGCGGCACGCAGAAACTGATGCTGTACTCCGAAGAGGATTGGGTGATCAATACCACCGAGATGCCAGCGCGGGACATGGTGGCGAAGACGCGTGCCGCCATGCCGACCATACCTTTCATCCCCGGACCGGAGACGTTGAACATCGCCATATTGTTGAGGTTAGAGATGCCTTTCACCGGCAGGTCGTCTTCATCGCGACTGGCGCCGATGAGCGTTCCCGGCGCCTGCGGGTTGCCGGTATTTTTGATCAGGCATGGGATCTGAAACTGAGCGATAGGGGCAATGGTGCGCGGATGCAGCACTTTCGCGCCAAAGTAGGAAAGCTCCATCGCCTCCTGATAAGACATTGATTTCAGCAGACGCGCATCTGGCACCTGGCGCGGATCGCAGGTATACACCCCGTCGACATCGGTCCAGATTTCGCAACAGTCCGCGCGCAGGCAGGCGGCCAGTACCGCCGCCGAATAGTCGGAGCCGTTACGCCCCAGCACCACCAGTTCGCCCTTCTCATTGCCGGCGGTAAATCCGGCCATCAGGATCATATGGTCTGCCGGGATCTGGCTGGCGGCAATGCGGCGGGTGGATTCGGTGATATCGACGGTGGATTCCAGATAGTGGCCCACGGCGAGCAGTTTTTCGACCGGGTTAATCACACTGACTTTATGTCCACGGGCTTCCAGCAGACCCGCCATGATGGCGATGGAGAGCTTTTCGCCACGGCAGATCAGCGCGGCATTAACCCCATCCGGGCATTGGCCCAGCAGGCTGATGCCGTGCAGGACATGCTTAATCTGAGCAAATTCCTGCTCAACGAAGGCTTTCAGTTGGGCAAGCGGGAAAGCGGGCTGGGCATCGGCAAGGCCCTGGAGAAGTTCGGCAAAAATGCGTTCAGCGTCGGCAATATTCGGGAGGGCATCCTGGCCACCGATCGTTTTTTCAATCATCGCCACCAGGTGGTTGGTGATCTTCGCCGGGGCAGACAGTACGGTCGCTACCTGCCCCTGCCTGGCATTACTCTCCAGAATATCGGCAACCCGCAGAAAACGTTCCGCATTTGCCACTGATGTACCGCCGAACTTCAACACTCGCATGGTTCTTACCCCTTGATCTCTTGTCAAAAAAAAAGCCCGCACTGTTCAGGTGCGGGCTTTTTTCTGTGTTTCCTGTACGCGTCAGCCCGCACCGTTACCTGTGGTAATGGTGGTGGTGATAATGGTGGTAATCATGCCGATGCGATTCATGGATGTTGTGTACTCTGTATTTTTATCTGTCTGTGTGTCCTGCCTATATTGGTTAAAGTATCTGCCTTCTTAAGTCAATGAATTTCTCAATTAACCCCATTTCAGCCAGCTTACGTATTGCGCCGTCATGGCAAGAAAAAACATCCAGTTCGGCGGAATTTATCCCACAAAAACAGCACAGATAACTATAACTAAAAAATATGATAGAGCTTTATTCTGGTAGGTTTTTTTCAATATCATGCAGCAATCGATGCAACATTGCCGTGTCGCGCTGCTGCAGCAGCCCCATTCGTTGCGCCAGCCAGTCGGCCAGTTTGGCATCCTCTTCCACGCCTAAACGCGAAAGCAATGCCTCGGTGCGGATGCGTAACGCCTGCAGCTGATGATGATCTGCCGCGGCGGCGGCGGGAGCCGTTTGTTGCATAAGCGATGCTAATTGATAACAGTAGACCATCACCGACTGGCCGAGATTGAGCGATGGATAATCCGCTACCATCGGCACGCCGGTGAGCACATCGGCCAGGGCCAGCTCCTCATTGCTCAACCCGGAGTCTTCACGGCCAAAAACCAGCGCCGCGTGCGTCATCCACTGCGCCTTCTCCTCCAGCAGCGGCAACAGTTGCTGCGGCGTGGCGTAGTAATGAAACCGCGCGCGACTGCGGGCGGTGGTGGCGACGGTAAAATCGACGTCGTGCAGCGCCGCAGCAAGGGTTGGATAGGTAGTGACGCCATCGAGGATATCACCTGAACCATGCGCCACCCAGCGTGCCGCTGGCGCCAGGTGGGCTTCACTGTCCACGATCCTGAGATCGCGAAATCCCATCGTTTTCATTGCTCTGGCAGCGGCACCGACGTTTTCTGCCCGGGCTGGGGCGACTAAAATAATCGTTAAACGCATTGCGGTTTCTTTCTCTCTCTCAGGCGTTGGTGAAGCGCTGGCCCCACCATTTTACGCGGTGAAAATTTACAAATTTGCAACAAAAATCACTAAAATTGCGTTTGCTTACCCATAAAAAAATCTAAACTGTTCTCAGGAGGCCATGACGAGGAGTATGTTAACAGAACCCATTTATCCATATGATGGGCAATGAAATTTCATCTGAGCCATCGTTCCATGCATTGGATTCACTGTATTTATTAATTTATCCACGCAACTAGTTGAGCTGTGTAAGGATTGTGACTATAAAGAGCATGACGATGCAATGATTTCACAAGACTGTTAACGTGCTACAATTGAACTTGATATATGTCAACGAAGCGTAGTTTTATTGGGTGTTCGGCCTCTCTTAGCCTGTTATGTTGCTGTTAAAATGGTTAGGATGACAGCCGTTTTTGACACCGTCGGGTCCAGAGGGAAAGTACCCACGACCAAGCTAATGATGTTGTTGACGTTGATGGAAAGTGCATCAAGAACGCAATTACGTACTTTAGTCATGTTACGCCGCGCATGTTAATTTGCGACATGCAGCAGGCAGGTCAGGGACTTTGGTACTTCCTGTTTCGATTTAGTTGGCAATTTAGGTAGCAAACATGCAGACCCCGCACATTCTTATCGTTGAAGACGAGTTGGTAACACGCAACACGTTAAAAAGTATTTTCGAAGCAGAAGGTTACGATGTATTCGAAGCGACCGATGGCGCGGAAATGCATCAGATCCTGTCTGAAAATGATATCAACCTGGTAATCATGGATATCAACCTGCCGGGTAAAAATGGTCTTCTGCTGGCGCGCGAGTTGCGTGAGCAGGCTGACGTCGCGCTGATGTTCTTAACCGGCCGCGACAACGAAGTGGATAAGATCCTTGGCCTCGAAATCGGCGCTGACGACTATATCACTAAACCGTTTAACCCGCGTGAGCTGACCATCCGCGCGCGCAACCTGCTCTCCCGTACCATGAATCTCGGTACCGTGAGCGAAGAGCGCCGCAGCGTGGAGAGCTACAAGTTCAATGGTTGGGAACTCGATATCAACAGCCGCTCACTGGTGAGCCCGAACGGCGAGCAGTACAAGCTGCCGCGCAGTGAATTCCGCGCGATGCTGCACTTCTGCGAAAATCCGGGCAAAATTCAGTCTCGCGCCGAGCTGCTGAAGAAAATGACCGGTCGCGAGCTGAAGCCGCATGACCGTACCGTTGACGTGACCATTCGTCGGATTCGTAAACACTTCGAATCCACTCCGGATACCCCGGAAATCATCGCCACCATTCACGGTGAAGGCTACCGTTTCTGTGGCGATCTGCAGGAATAATGCGTTTTATTCCGCAGTCATGATGTGAAAACGGCGCCTCAGGGCGCCGTTTTTTTATGTCGTCACTCTTTCCAGAGGCGCAGCTTGTCGTCATCGGCAGCCGGCGGCGGGGGCGCACTGCCTTTCGGTAACGATAACGCATACCAGTCCACCCGGCGGGTCAAAAACATCAGGACGCTCAGCGCCAGTACCAGTACCCCGGTACCCAGCAGTAGCGCGCTGTCCTCGGAATGCAGCAGAAACCACATCACACCATCCAGCAGCAGCAGCGCGGCGACAAACAGCAGGCTGTTACGCCATCCCCTGAGCACTGCCTGTAAATAGACCCCGTTCATCACCGCGCCGGACAGGCTGGCCGCCAGCCAGGCGGCGGTAAATCCAACATGCTCCGAGAGCGCCAGCAGCACCAGGTAAAACAGCACCAGCGACAGGCCCACCAGCAGATATTGCATCGGATGCAGGGGACGACGGGTCAGGCTCTCGAACACGAAAAAGGCCATAAAGGTGAGCCCGATTAACAGGATGGCATATTTTGTCGCCCGATCGGTTAGCTGGTACTGGTCGGCAAGCGACATCACATCGGCACTGAACGCCGGCAGTCGCGACCACGGGATCTCCATATCATCCTTAAAATAGCTCCCCATATCGTTGGCGAACCAGCTGCTTTGCCAGTGGGCGCGATAGCCGGCAGCACTCACTTCCCGTTGCGTTGGCAGGAAGCTGCCGAGAAAGCCGGGATGCGGCCAGTTACTGGTTAACTGCAGCTCGCTGTTACGCCCGATCGGCACCAGTGAAAACTCTCCCGTCCCGTTCAGATCGAGTGAAAAGGCAATCTCAAGCGGCTTGTTGTCCTCCGCCAGCGCAGGCATTGGCATATGAATACCTGCGCCATCGCCGCTTATCCCCAGCCCCGGCTCCACGCTTAATACGTTACCGTTGACCTCCGGGGCATGGATGGCGCCAATGCCGCGGGCATCGCCGACGCTCACCACCAGCCGCGGCGGGCCTAAGACGATATTCGTTTTTCTCAGCGCCGCCAGACGCAGCGGATCAAACGAGGCCTTAATCTGCAAGGCGTTATGCCAGACCTGGCCGCTGTAGATGCCCACCCTCCTCGACTCCACGGTCTGTTTGCCGGTGACCGCCAGCGACTCCGGCAGCCAGTAGTACTCCCAGCTCCGCTGATAGTTGACCTCTTTTTGGTTCTCCATGCGGGACAAGGTCTCGGTCACCGGAATGGCGATCAGCGGCCCGGCGAGTTTTTGCGAGCCACTGGTGCTCAGCTCAATGGCGTCCACCACCTCGCTGCGATAATCCGCTCGCTCATTAATAAGCTCCCTGACCATCATTAACGGCAAAGATAACAGCACAACACAACCGATTAACGTGGTGATTTTCCAGAATAACGGTGATTTCAACATAGCCTTTCTCCCTATCGTGATGACGTCACTGTAGGACGGCTATGTGGGGGGAATTTGAAGCTATGTGAAGGGACGGTGAAGTCGCAGCGTGGCGACCACGCCGCCTTCGGGCCGATTGTGCAGATTGATATCGCCGTGATGCAGGCGCGCGACTTCACGAACGAACGCCAGCCCAAGGCCGCTGCTCTTATGGCCGTCTTCACGCGGCAGCGAATAGAATCGCTCAAAGATTCGTTCCAGGGCATAGTCCGGAATACCGCACCCGTTGTCGATAACGCTCAATTGCACCTCTTCATTTCGCTTCTCCGCAGCCAGGGCGATCTCGCCGCCCTTGGGGGTAAAGTCAATCGCGTTGTCGAGCAGATTACCCAGCGCCTGGGCCAGCAGCTCGCCATCGCCATTGACCAGCATCCCACTCTCCCGCCAGCGCAGGGTGATAGCTTTCGCCGCCAGAGCGATGTCACGCTCCTCCGTCAGCCGTTGGTATAGCGCATCTATCGACACCGGCTGCGGCTTTATCTCCAGCCGGCTTTCCAGTCGCGCCTGCTGGAGCAGCCGCTCCACCAGCAGTTGCATCCGGGTGTTTTGCGCGAGGATATTATCAGTAAACCGCGCCGCCACAGCAGGCGGCGGCCCTTCGCGCAGGATCTCCGCCGCGCCGCGGATGGCCGCCAGCGGGCTTTTCAGTTCATGGGTCAGGTCATAGACATAGTTTTCGATGGCATTCTTACCTTCGAGCTTTACCCGCATGCTCTCCAGGGCCTGGGCCAGCTTGCGCAATTCGCTGCTGCCAACCTCCGGCAGCGGCAGCGGGCGCTCAGCGGTCACCGAGTCCGCATAGCGCACCAGCTTGCCGATAGAGAAATTGATCCACCAGACGACGCCGACGCCAATCAACAACGCAATGCCCAGCAGGGCGCCGCCGGCCCAGAGGATCCGCCGTTCGCTGCGCTTGATGACCGGCGTCATCGCCAGGTTGGGTTTACCGACGCTCAGCACCCCGATAATCCGCCCCTTATCCATCACTGGCGCGGCGATATACATGACTGAGCTGGTTTCATCATGCGGATCGCTGCGCGTACTGCGCGCGCCGTACTGGCCGCGCAGGGTGAGCCAGACGTCATTCCAGCGCGAATAGTCCTGCCCTGTCGCCTGTCCGCTGGAGTCAAACACTACCTTGCCCCTGGCATCGGTCAGATAGACACGGTACTCATTACGCACCTTTTTAATTCCGCCAATGTGGGCGTTGATCGGCTGCTGGTTGAGCTGTTGAAAGGCCTGAGCCAGCCTGCCCTGCTGCGGATTTGCCGCCAGCAGGTCCTCACGCGCCAGCGCCGCCAGCAGCGTGGCGGTATCGTTGAGGGTCCCCTCCGTCGCCCGGCGCACGCCCGGCTTCACTTCCTGGACAAAGATCGACAGCACAAACCACGCGGCGATAGCGACGATAAGAAAATAGCCCAGCAGCAGGCGCATGCCGATACGCATCAGCCACGCCCCAGGCTGTAGCCCATGCCGCGATGGGTATTGATCGGCGTAACCTCGGGATTCACGGCCCGCAGCTTGGCGCGCAGGGTTTTGATATGGGTATCGACGGTACGGTCGAGGCTTTCCCAGGCATCGCTCCACACCAGCTCCATCAATTGCTGACGGGAGAAGACGCGACCAGGCGCGTGAAGCAGGGTTTTCAACAGCAGGAATTCGTAGCGCGTCAGGTTCAGCGGCTGGCCGAACCAGCTTATCGACGCCGCCTGCTCATCGAGCACAAACTCGCCGACGCGCACCACCGGCGAAGGCGCGGCAAACTTCTGCAGTCGCCGCAGCACGGTTCGCACCCGCGCGCAGACTTCGCGCGGCGAAAACGGCTTGGCGATATAATCGTCAGCGCCGATTTCCAGCCCCAGCAGCTTATCGACCTCGTCGCTCCGCGCCGTCAGAAACAGCACCGGCAGCGCCGGATAACGCGTCTGCAGGCGCCGACAGAGCTCAAAGCCGCTGATATCCGGCAAGCCGACGTCAAGGATGGCGACATCGGGCGCCTGATGCGCCGCCGCCTCCAGCGCGGGCAACCCGCGGCCAAAGACGGTGACCTGGAAGCCCTCCTGCTGCAGCGGGTAAACCAGGGTATCAGCGATACTCTGTTCATCCTCAACTAACCAAATCCGTGGCTGCTGCATGCGCGCTCCCGTTTATTTATTCCATGGCATGATCGGCACGGCGCTGATGGCGTTCTTCGGCGAGCCATCAACCACTTTATCCGAGTAGGTCAGATAGACCAGCGCATTGCGCTTCGCATCATAGAAACGCACGACCTGCAGTTTTTTAAACACCAGCGAGGTGCGCTTCTGGAACACCACGTCGCCCTGGCTTTTGCCGTTTTTGATTTTGTCCGTCAGCTCAATCGGCCCGACCTGCTGGCAGGAGATGGCCGCGTCGGAGGTATCTTCCGCCAGCCCCAACCCGCCTTTGATCCCGCCGGTTTTCGCCCGGCTGATATAGCAGGTCACGTTCTGCACATCCGGATCGTCAAAGGCTTCGACGACAATTTTGTGATCCGGCCCTAACCATTTGAAGACCGTATCCACGGAACCAATCTGCTCCGCCTGAGCCATCTGGCAGCCGGCCAGCAGCAGCAGGCCCATCGCAAACTTCTTGTATTTCATATTGTTACCATTATTAAAAAATATAGCTGAGTGATTATCACGCACTTAGCAGAAAAGGTTTATAGATCACAGCTTTACAAAATTATCGTTCAGCTCCACTGACCTTCCGCATTTAAAAGCAAAAAAAACACTGAATGCTAAAACATCAAAAAATGCTATTATCCGCTACTTTAATATCAGGCACCTGTGTTTAAGGATGGGGACATTTTATGGATCAAGCAGGGATTATTCGCGATCTCCTTAGCTGGCTGGAAGGTCACCTGGATCAGCCGCTTTCTCTGGACAATGTGGCGGCGAAGGCAGGTTATTCCAAGTGGCATTTACAGCGAATGTTTAAGGATGTCACCGGCCATGCCATCGGTGCCTATATTCGCGCGCGCCGGTTATCGAAATCTGCTGTCGCATTACGTCTAACCGCCCGTCCAATCCTTGATATTGCGCTTCAGTACCGTTTCGACTCCCAGCAGACCTTCACCCGGGCATTTAAAAAGCAGTTCTCGCTGACGCCGGCGCTCTACCGCCGCTCCCCGGACTGGAGCTCGTTCGGTATGCGTCCGCCGCTGCGTCTTGGCGAATTCACGCTGCCAAAACATGAATTTGTCGCCCTGCCCACCACTCAGTTGCTCGGCGTCACCCAGAGCTATACCTGTAAGCTCGAGGAAATCTCCGATTTCCGCAACCAGATGCGCGTCCAGTTCTGGCGGGACTTCCTCGGCAATTCGCCGTCGATCCCTCCGGTGCTCTACGGGCTGCATGAGCCGCGTCCGAGCCTGGAGAAAGACGATGAGCAGGAAGTGTTCTATACCACTGCGTTGACGCCGGAGATGGCTAATGGTCATCTGCAGAACGCCCACCCGGTCACCCTGGAGGGCGGCGAGTATGTCATGTTCACGTATGAAGGACTGGGCACCGGCCTGCAGGAATTCATCCTGACGGTCTACGGTACCTGCATGCCGATGCTAAACCTGACCCGTCGCAAGGGGCTGGATATTGAACGCTTCTACCCTGAAGATGAAAACCGGGATCAGGCTACGCCGATTCAGTTACGCTGCGAGTATCTGATCCCGATTCGTCGTTAACGCTGCAGCTCGTCCATCGCGGGGGCGTCAAGATGCGAGACGTCGCCCGCCGTTTCCACCACCCAGCCGGAAGCCAGCCACGGGCTTTGCTGATAGTCAACGCGCGAGATAGAGCAGTTGCGCAGTCGCAAACGACGCTCAGCGTATGCCGGCAGCCCTAAAATCGTGCTTACCAGGCAGCCCAGCGCAATCCCATGACTCACCAGCAGCGGTCGGCTACCGGCCGGTAATTCCAGACAGGATGCCAGCGCCGCATGCATCCGCTCGCTGAGCTCCTGCATCGATTCGCCCTGCGGAATACGGCCATCCGGCGTGCCGTTGACCAGCTGGCGACGCCAGCCCTCTTCTTCGTCGCTGAGCGAGTCGATATGGCGCTTCTCCAGCACCCCCATATCCAGCTCGCGCAGACGCGCATCGGCGATCACGCTGCAGCCGCAGGCTTCGGCGATAATCTCTGCTGTGCGGCGGGTTCGTCCCAGATCGCTGGTAATAATATGGGTGATCCCCAGCGTTCTGGCGCGCTCGCCAACCTGCCAGGCCTGGCGCTCACCGTGTGCGGTCAGCGGGCTATCGGACTGACCCTGAATACGTCGCTCGGCGTTCCACTGCGTTTCACCGTGGCGAACAAGGTATACCTGTAACATGCTTTTTTTCCGTTCTGGACTCGTTATCAACCGGGTTTGGGCATTACCGCCTGCCCTGAGGGTGATTTAGAGTATACTGCGATGACGTTAGTTTATTCTGAGTTGTTTTGATTATGCACCATGTTGTCTCAGCGACCACTAATCCCGCCAAAATTCAGGCAATTCTGCAGGCTTTTAACGAGATTTTCGGCGAAGGATCCTGCCATATCGAGTCCGTCTCCGTCGAGAGCGGCGTGCCGGAACAGCCCTTCGGCAGCGAGGAAACGCGCGCTGGCGCACGAAATCGCGTCGCCAATGCGCGTCTTGTCCAACCCAGTGCCGATTTCTGGGTGGCCATTGAGGCCGGTATCGACGATGGCAGCACCTTTAGCTGGGTGGTCATTGAAAGCGCTGATCGGCGCGGAGAAGCGCGCTCAGCCACACTGCCGTTACCTGAGGTAATTCTTGAGCAGGTTCGCGCTGGTGAAGCCCTGGGACCGGTCATGTCGCAGTATACCGGCATCGACCAGATCGGTCGTAAAGAGGGAGCGATTGGGGTTTTCACCGGTGGAAAATTAACCCGCAGCAGCGTTTACCATCAGGCGGTCGTGCTGGCGTTAAGCCCGTTTCATAACGCTATTTATCGCTAGTCAGCAGCGTCTGTTCCAGCCACTGACGCAGTTCGGCCGGCGCTGATTTCAGGCTGTTCGACCCGCGGGTAATGGTCGCAATCCCGGCGCCGAGCTCATTTTTCAGCTCGCGCTGGCTCATCTCGCCGCGCAGCAGCTCTTCAATAATGCGCACCCGGGTGCCCAGCGCTTCGCGCTCGTCGGGGGTCAGCATCAGCTGCAGCAATGGCAGATGCAGATCCTCAGCATAGGCCTGCTGTAACAGCGCCACAAAGCGCAGCCACTCCTGATGACGTTGTTCGGCAACGGCCGCGGAATAAGGAGATTGTTGGGTCATATCGCGCCACCATATTGAGACGGGCAGCTTACGCTGCCCGTCGAATGTACTCTTCAACGAGTACAAAGCATAACATACTTCCCGGCGATCAGTAACGCTGCCGCCACTCCGCATCGCTGAACAGCTTATCCTGCTGCCCCATAAAGTAACGATAGTAGGCATCATAGGAGAGGACATTCTTCACGTAGCCGCGGGTTTCAGAGAACGGAATACTCTCGACAAACGCCACCGCATCGATCCGTCCGGCGCTGTTCCCCTGCCAGGTACGAACCCGGCCCGGCCCGGCGTTATAGGCCGCCGAGGCATAGATACGGTTATTGCCGAACTGCTGGTAGACATACTGCAGATAGCTGGTGCCGATGTTGATGTTGGTTTCCGGATCCAACAGCTGCGACGGGCCGCTGTAGCCGGGAATGCTGAACATGCTGACGGTATGCGTCGCGGTGCCCGGCATAATCTGCATCAGTCCGCTGGCGCCAACCGGCGAGCGCACTTTCGGGTTCCAGGCACTCTCCTGGCGGGCAATCGCCATCGCATAGCTCTGCGGGATATCTTTGCCACTGATGTAACGCGCGAACAGATCGTTATACGCCAGCGGGAAGCGCTCCTCCAGCTGATCCCACAGTTTGCCGGCGATCGTCGCCTGCACGCTCAGATCCCACCAGTGCTGATCAAAAGCGTAACGCGTCAGCTGCGCCTGCTGGGATTTGGTTCGGCTGGTGACGAGGTTCGCCCATTCGGTGCGCGCGGTGTTATCCATATTCCAGTACATCAGCTCGCGTACCCGCGCCATCTCCGGACCGGAAGCCAGCGCCGGATCGATCGTTCCCGAGGCTTTATCGATGCGGAAGGTATACTCCTCGCCAAGTCGCTGCGCAGCGACCATCGGATAGAAGCCTCGCTGTTGCATCAACGAGCGAAGGATCGCCTGCGCCTCCTCGTCCCTACCGCGCTCCAGCAGCAGATCCGCTTGCCAGTAGCGCCATTCGTCTTTCTCTTTCGCCTCCATCGGCAGGCGCGCCAGCCAGGTGTTCAGACCATGGCGATCGCCCGTCCCCAGCGCCATCCGCACGCGCCGCTCCACCAGCGGCGTGGACTGTGAGCGCATGATCGCGTCATCGCGCCAGATAGCCTGCTCTTCGGTTACATCGGTACCCATCAGGCGCCAGGCGACAATATCACGTAGCTCCTGAGTCTGATCCTCATTGAGCTGCTGAGCCTGCACCAGCGAAGGGATCATCAGGCGGGCATTTTCCACATCCTGACGGGCGACGCTGGCGAAGGCGACGGCGGCCATCTGACGGGTAAAGTCTGTCGCCCCGGTGGTGCGGGCGAAGGTCAGAACGCTGTTTGGATCGTTAGCCAGGGCGACGACGGCGGAAGCGATGCTCTGATAGTTGCCGGGCATTTGCTGAGCCAGCGATTTGACCAGCCCGATATTGCCGGCCTTCATCGCCAGGCGGATCCGTTCGAGATAGGCCAGCGGATCCTGCTGTCCGGAGTCACGCCAGGCGCTGAACAGCGGCTCACAGGCGCCAGGCTGGTTCTTGCCCGTCAGCCACAGGTCTTTCGCCCCGCTCCAGGCTTCCTGCGACTGCCCCACGCTCAACTTGGCGTAGTAATAGTTGCACTGTGCCTCGGTGCTGGTCGGCTTATCGGGACTAAACGCCAGTAGGCCGCGCCAGTCGCTGCGCCGGGCCAGTTCATTCACGAAGCGCGAACGTAAGGAACGCGCTGGGGGCAGCGTCGGATTGGCGTCAATAAAGTTTTTCACCACCAGCGCCGGCTGGTTCATCAGATCGTCGGTGATCTGCCGGTACTGCAAATAGGGGTACAGGGGATAGGTGCTTAACGTGGGCATCAGCTGGTCGACCACATCCATCTGCCGGTTATCCCACGCCTGCTTAATTTGTGCGTAGCGGTTGCGCTGTTCATCCAGTGAATCCGCATGCGCCAGCTGACTCAACGTCAACAGACCAACGCTGGCAGCCAAAAGACGCCACGCCATTTTTTTGGCTTTTTCCACAAGCTCTTCCTCTTTCCGGTGCATTTTCGCAGCATCGTGCCGCTTAAAAGCCCCCGCCGGTTCGGCAGGCAGCTTTACTTATGCTAATCAGACAACGCTAAACGCGCCATGTCCTGGACATTTTTTTACGCTTCTGTGAATCCTGTCGCCTCGCTGGGATTAGCGCGCGAAAAAGGCTACACTTCGGCTTTGAACTATCTATCAAAATAGAAAGAGGCGAAGTCCAACGTGGCTCAATTCGTTTATACCATGCATCGTGTCGGCAAAGTGGTTCCGCCGAAACGTCATATTTTGAAAAATATCTCCCTCAGCTTCTTCCCTGGCGCGAAAATCGGTGTGCTCGGTCTGAACGGCGCCGGTAAGTCTACCCTGCTGCGCATCATGGCCGGTATCGATACCGAGATCGAAGGTGAAGCGCGTCCGCAGCCAGGCATCAAAATCGGCTACCTGCCGCAGGAGCCGCAGCTCAACCCGGAACACACCGTGCGCGAGTCCGTTGAAGAAGCGGTCGCCGAAGTGGTTAACGCGCTGAAGGGTCTGGACGAAGTGTATGCCAAATACGCCGAGCCGGATGCGGACTTCGATAAGCTTGCCGCCCAGCAAGGCAAGTTCGAAGAGATTATCCAGGCGCACGACGGCCACAACCTGAACGTGCAGCTGGAGCGCGCGGCCGATGCCCTGCGCCTGCCGGACTGGGATGCGAAAATCGCCAATCTTTCCGGTGGTGAACGCCGCCGCGTCGCGCTGTGCCGCCTGCTGCTGGAAAAACCAGATATGCTGCTGCTCGACGAACCGACTAACCACCTGGACGCCGAGTCCGTCGCCTGGCTGGAACGCTTCCTGCACGATTTCGAAGGCACCGTGGTGGCGATTACCCACGACCGTTACTTCCTCGACAATGTCGCCGGCTGGATCCTCGAACTTGACCGCGGCGAAGGTATTCCGTGGGAAGGCAACTACTCCTCCTGGCTGGAGCAGAAAGATCAGCGTCTGGCGCAGGAAGCTTCTCAGGAAGCGGCGCGTCGTAAATCCATCGAGAAAGAGCTCGAGTGGGTTCGCCAGGGCGCGAAAGGCCGTCAGTCTAAGGGCAAAGCCCGTCTGGCGCGCTTTGAAGAGCTTAACAACGTCGAATACCAGAAACGCAACGAGACTAACGAACTGTTCATTCCGCCAGGCGCGCGTCTGGGCGATAAAGTTCTGGAAGTCAGCCATCTGCGTAAATCCTACGGCGACCGCGTGCTGATTGACGATCTGAGCTTCTCGGTACCGAAAGGCGCTATCGTCGGCATCATCGGTCCGAACGGCGCGGGTAAATCCACCCTGTTCCGCATGATGTCCGGCCAGGAGCAGCCAGATTCCGGCACCATCACCCTGGGTGAAACCGTTAAGCTGGCCTCCGTCGATCAGTTCCGCGACGCGATGGACAACAGCAAGACCGTGTGGGAAGAAGTATCCGGCGGCCTGGATATCATGAAGATCGGCAACACCGAGATGCCGAGCCGCGCCTACGTGGGCCGCTTTAACTTCAAAGGCGTCGACCAGGGTAAACGCGTTGGCGAGCTGTCCGGCGGTGAGCGTGGTCGTCTGCACCTGGCGAAACTGCTGCAGGTCGGCGGTAACGTCCTGCTGCTCGATGAACCAACCAACGACCTGGATATCGAAACCCTGCGCGCGCTGGAAAACGCCCTGCTGGAGTTCCCGGGCTGCGCGATGGTAATCTCGCACGACCGCTGGTTCCTTGACCGTATTGCCACCCACATTCTGGATTACCAGGATGAAGGTAAGGTTGAGTTCTTCGAAGGTAACTTTACCGAGTACGAAGAGTACAAGAAACGCACCCTCGGCGCCGACGCGCTGGAGCCGAAGCGAATCAAGTACAAGCGTATCGCGAAATAAAACGCAAAAAGGCAACTTCGGTTGCCTTTTTTATTGTTTGCTCCCTCTCCCATTGGGAGAGGGTTGGGGTGAGGGCAAGGTAAATGCAAAAAGGCAACGCAAGTTGCCTTTTTTAGGGTTTGCTCCCTCTCCCACCGGGAGAGGGTTGGGGTGAGGGCAACAGCCCGCAGAGGACCTACCCCTGCTCGCCCATCAGCTGTTTCACCAGCTCAACGCAGCGCAGGAACCGGGCATCGTAGTCCGACTCCTTAACATGGACAAACTCGATCTCGTTCTCTTTCAGCAGCGACACCAGCAGCGACTGAAACTCTTTACGATCCACCGAACTCCCAAGGCTGCGTAACCCATCGGCCACCCACGGGGTATTGTTCTCCAGCAGGATCACCAGGTCGAAACGGTATTCATCAATCAGCGCCTGCACGAACGGGTGCTCACGCCCCTCGTACTTCAGGCAGAAGGCCTGAGTGCTGACGAAGTCGGTATCGATAAACGCCACCTTGTTGGCGTATTTCACTGCAAAATCAATATACTGCGCATGTCCGAGGGCAATTTTATCGTAATCCGAATACTGGAGCGCCATCTCATCGCCGCCGAGATGTGAAAAGACATAATCCCGGCCATATTCCCAGGCGCTGGTGGTATTGAAGATATTGGCGAGCTTATTGACCAGCGTCGATTTACCGCTCGACTCGCCGCCGAGGATCGCCACCGTCCGCACAAAGAACGGTTTCACTTCCGTCGGAATATATTCCCAGTAGCGGAACGGGTTCTCGCGGATCTGCCCGCCGCTAATATTCATAAAGGTCCGCTTAGGATCGATAAGCACCGTCTCGATCCCCAGATGCTCAAGGTACTGCGGCGCATCGGCCTCTTCCGAGGTATAGATCCGGTTCGGCTCGATCCCTTTTTCACTCATAAAAGCGCGGATCCCATGGCTCCAGACGTCCCAGCCATGCGGATAGGGCTCCATCCCCTCTTCATTGAAGGCGTGGATGCGAATATTCTTCTGATATTTAAAGGTCTGCAGCAGCCAGCGCAGGCGGTCAGGCACCGTCGGCTGCTGCGACATGGCGCTCTCTTCAAACAGCTCGCGGTCGCGGGTATCGTCATAGCCCATGATGATATGCAGCTCATCGACCTGGCTACAGGCGCGCTGTATCAGATAGATATGCCCGGTATGCAGCGGGTAAAACTTACCAAATACCACGCCGACGCTTTTCTGCCGGCGGGGAAACTCCAGCCCGAGGAAACGATGCAGCGCTTCAAGCTTCTGCGCGCTCGGGCTTTTGATTTTGGCATTCAGCAGCTGGCTGAGATATCCCTTGGTCATTCCGCTGGCTTCCGCCACCTGCTGCAGGGTACAGCCTTTCTGCTTAATGGCGCTTTTTAAATAGTCAAATGACGACATCGCTAATCTCCTTTTAACTTATTATAAGTCGTCAAAAACGCTTAGCGCGTCTGAAAGCTTTTTCACACCAAAGATTTGCATGCCTTCCGGTACTTTTTTCGGCACATTGGCCGCCGGGACGATGGCGCGGCGGAAACCATGCTTCGCCGCTTCGGATATACGCTCCTGACCGCTCGGCACCGGGCGAATTTCCCCGGCCAGCCCGACTTCGCCAAAGACCACCAGATCCTGTGGCAGCGGGCGATCGCGCAGGCTGGAAACCATCGCCAGCAGCAGCGCCAGATCAGCGCTGGTTTCGGTGACCTTCACCCCGCCAACCACGTTGACGAAGACGTCCTGATCGGCCATCTGCAGGCCGCCGTGACGATGCAGCACCGCCAGCAGGATCGCCAGACGGTTCTGTTCCAGCCCCACCGCCACGCGGCGCGGGTTGGACATCATCGAGTGATCCACCAGCGCCTGGATCTCCACCAGCAGCGGGCGGGTCCCTTCCCAGACCACCATCACCGAACTGCCGGAGGTGATTTCATCTCCCCGGCTAAGGAAGATAGCGGAGGGGTTGCTGACTTCGCGCAGGCCCTGCTCGGTCATGGCGAAAACGCCGAGTTCATTGACCGCGCCAAAGCGGTTTTTGTGGCTACGTAACGTGCGGAAACGGGAATCGGCATCCCCGTCCAGCAGCACCGAGCAGTCGATACAGTGCTCCAGCACCTTCGGACCGGCCAGCGAGCCATCTTTGGTGACGTGGCCGACCATCACAATCGCCACGCCGCGAGTTTTAGCAAAGCGCGTCAAATAAGCCGCGGTTTCACGTACCTGGGCGACACTGCCCGGCGACGACTGCACGTCGGCCATATGCATCACCTGGATGGAGTCGATCACCATCAGCTGCGGCTTTTCTTCATCGGCGATCTGACAGATCTGCTCAATGCTGGTTTCCGAGAGCATGTTCAGGTTGGCCGTCGGCAACCCGAGACGATGGGCGCGCATCGCCACCTGTTGCAGGGACTCCTCCCCGGTGACGTACAGGGTTTTCATCCCCTCCGCCAGTTTGCAGAGGGTTTGCAGCAGCAGCGTCGATTTCCCGGCGCCGGGGTTGCCGCCAATCAGGATCGCGCTGCCCGGCACTACGCCGCCGCCCAGCACGCGGTCAAACTCTTTAAAGCCGGTGGAGAAACGCGGCAGCGCCTCCAGGCTGATATCTGACAGCTTCTGCACCTTCGACACGCCGGCGTTACCGGCATAGCCTGAAAGACGCTCGTTTCTCGCCACCTGCGGCGACGCGGCGATGCGCATCTCGGTGATGGTGTTCCAGGCATGGCAGGCGCTGCACTGCCCCTGCCAGCGCGGATAATCCGCACCACATTCATTACAGACAAATGCGCGTTTTGGAGCTTTCGCCACGTTTACCTCTTACTTTTGGTTCATGCTGCCCGAGAGAATACAGAATACCCCCATCAGGTCAGCGTGGCGGATAGTCACTTCCGCCTGTTCATTCACTTTAGGCTTCGCGTGATAGGCGATGCCGAGGCCTGCCGCCTTAATCATCGGCAGGTCGTTGGCGCCATCACCGATAGCCACAGTTTGCGCCGTTGGGATCTCATACTTTTCCGCCAGCTTGCGCAACGTATTGGCTTTATATTTCGCATCGACGATATCGCCGAGCACGTTGCCGGTGAGCTTGCCGTCGCGGATCTCCAGTTCATTGGCGAACACCGCGTCGAGATGTAGCTTGTCGCGCAGGTACTCGGCAAAGAAGGTGAAGCCGCCGGAGGCGATCGCCACTTTCCAGCCTAACGTTTCCAGCTTGAGCACCAGCTGTGCCAGGCCCGGCATCAGCGGCAGCGCGTCGCGCACCTGCAGCAAAATACTGGCATCCGCATCTTTCAGCGTCGCCACGCGCTGGCGCAGGCTGGCGGTGAAGTCCAGCTCCCCACGCATCGCCCGCTCGGTCACTTCCGAGACCAGCTCGCCGGTGCCAGCCAGTTTCGCAATCTCATCGATGCATTCGATCTGGATCGCCGTGGAGTCCATGTCCATCACCAGCAGGCCCGGGGTGCGCAGATGGGGGATTTTACCCAATGGCGCGACGTCCAGCCCCGCCTCATGCGCCAGTCGCGTCGCACGGGGAGTCAGCGAACCGGCCAGGCGGATCACCTGGTAATCCTCGACCACCCAGGAGGCAACGATCACTAACGCGGCGCCCAGCTCGCGCTGCCAGTCCGTCAGACGGCGCTTATTCAGACCGCGACCATACAGCAGCCAGCCGCTGCGCCCGGCGTGATAATCCAGCGGCATGACCTCATCGCCGCTCAGGGAAAGCGGCAACCCAGGCCACAGGGAAACGTCTTCAGGCAGGTCGCACCAGGTCAAACTGTTAGGCATTACGGCTCCACATCTCTTCATTCAGGCGAGGAAAATAACGCATGAGGCTACCTTGTAACCAGCGCTTCTGGCAACATTAAGCTGCAAATTTTCAAAGGTGGAATATGGTTCGCGCAAAACTGAAATTCCGGCTGCATCGTGCGGTCATTGTCCTTATCTGTCTGGCGCTGCTCGTCGCACTGATGCAGGGCGCCTCGTGGTTCAGTCAGAACAGTCAGAAACAACGCAATCCGCAGCTGGAAGAGCTGGCCCGCACGCTGGCGCAGCAGGTGGTACTGAATCTCGTGCCGCTGATGCGCAGCGAAACACCGGACGAGAAGCGCATTAATCAACTGTTGACGCAGCTGACCCATAACAGCCGCGTACTGGACGCCGGCGTGTATGACGAACAGGGCGACCTGGTGGCACGCTCTGGCGAAAGCGTCGAGGTTCGCGACCGGCTGGCGCTGGACGGCAAAAAAGCCGGCGGCTACTTCAACCAACAGATTGTCGAGCCGGTGCCAGGGAAAAACGGTCCGCTGGGCTACCTGCGTCTGACCCTCGATACTCATACCCTGGCGACCGAGGCGAAGCAGGTGGATAATACCACCAATATATTACGCCTGATGCTGTTACTGTCCCTGGCTATCGGCGTGGTGCTGACCCGCACGCTGCTGCAGGGCAAACGCACCCGCTGGCAGCAATCGCCCTTCCTGCTCACCGCCAACAAGCCGGTTGAGGATGAAGACGATGAAAAGAAAGGAAATCTATAATGTCCACATTGCGCCTCCTGCTCTCTGACTCTTACGACCCGTGGTTCAACCTGGCGGTCGAGGAGTGTATTTTCCGCCAGATGCCCGCCACCCAGCGGGTGCTGTTCCTGTGGCGCAATGCCGATACCGTGGTCATCGGCCGCGCGCAAAATCCGTGGAAGGAGTGTAATACCCGCCGCATGGAGGAAGATCACGTGCGGCTGGCCCGTCGCAGCAGCGGCGGCGGCGCGGTGTTCCACGACCTCGGCAATACCTGCTTTACCTTTATGGCAGGCAAACCGGAGTACGACAAAACCGTCTCCACCGCTATCGTGCTGGCGGCGCTCAATTCACTCGGCGTAATCGCCGAAGCCTCCGGGCGCAACGATCTGGTGGTCAAAACCGACAGCGGCGACCGCAAAGTGTCTGGATCCGCCTATCGCGAGACCATCGACCGCGGTTTTCATCACGGTACCCTGCTGCTGAATGCCGATTTAAGTCGCCTCGCTAACTACCTTAACCCGGACCAGAAAAAGCTACAGGCCAAAGGCATTACCTCGGTGCGCGGTCGCGTGGCGAACCTGGTTGAGCTGCTACCGGGCATTACCCATCAGCACATTTGCGAGGCGATTCAGGAGGCGTTCTTCAGCCATTACGGCGAACGGGTGGACGCCGAGGTGATCTCCCCGGACAACACGCCGGACCTGCCGAATTTTGCTGAGACCTTTGCCCGTCAGAGTAGTTGGGAGTGGAACTTCGGCCAGGCGCCGGCCTTCTCTCATCTGCTGGACGAGCGCTTCCCCTGGGGCGGCGTTGAGCTGCATTTTGATGTCGAGAAAGGCCATATCACCCGCGCACAAGCCTTTACCGATAGCCTGAACCCGGCGCCGCTGGAGGCCCTGGCGGCACGCTTAGTTGGCTGTCAGTATCGGGCGGAAGTCTTGCAGCAGCAGTGTAAGGCGCTGGTCGGCGATTTCCCGGAGCAGGAAGCGGAACTCAAAGAACTGTCGGCGTGGATAGCCGGCGCGGTGCGCTAATAAAAAAAGCCCGCTGCGCTTAGCGGGCCTGGAAAACCGTAGGCCGGGTCAGGCGAAGCCGCCACCCGGCACAACAGGTCTTATTCTTTATCGCCCAGCAGTACCGATTCCAGCGCGATTTTGATCATATCGTTGAAGGTCGTCTGACGCTCAGCGGCAGTGGTCTGCTCGTGAGTACGGATGTGGTCGGAGACGGTGCAGATGGTCAGCGCTTTCGCGCCGAATTCTGCCGCCACGCCGTAGATCCCGGCCGCTTCCATTTCCACGCCCAGGATGCCGTATTTTTCCATCACGTCGAACATGGACGGGTCTGGCGTGTAGAACAGGTCAGCGGAGAAGATGTTGCCCACGCGCGCGTCAACGCCCAGCGCTTTCGCCGCGTCTACCGCGTTACGCACCATACCGAAATCGGCAATCGCCGCGAAATCATGGTCTTTGAAACGCAGACGGTTCACTTTAGAGTCGGTGCACGCGCCCATGCCGATCACCACGTCACGCAGTTTGACATCTTCACGCACCGCGCCGCAGGAGCCCACGCGGATGATTTTCTTCACGCCGAAATCGGTGATCAGCTCTTTGGTGTAGATTGAGCAGGACGGGATACCCATCCCGTGGCCCATCACGGAGATTTTGCGGCCTTTATAAGTACCGGTGAAGCCCAGCATGCCGCGCACGTTGTTCACTTCACGAACGTCTTCAAGGAAGGTTTCTGCAATGTGCTTCGCGCGCAGCGGGTCGCCCGGCATCAAAACGACGTCAGCGAAATCGCCCATTTCTGCGTTAATGTGAGGAGTTGCCATCTTCAGTTCCTTTTACATTGTTGTTTTTGCCGGGTGGCGGCTACGCCTTACCCGGCCTACAAATCGTAGGCCCGGATCGCTGTGCGCCACCGGGCAATGACCTCAGAACATGGCTTTGCCATATTCCATGTCAGACGTACCAAAGTATTTCGCAATAGTCTGGCCGATGTCCGCGAAGGTTTCACGGTGACCGAGCGAACCCGGTTTCACTTTCGGGCCGTACACCAGCACCGGAATATGCTCGCGGGTATGGTCGGTACCGGTCCAGGTCGGGTCACAGCCGTGGTCGGCGGTGAGGATCAGAATGTCGTCTTCGCCAACCAGCTCCATCAGCTCCGGCAGACGGCGGTCAAACAGCTCCAGACCCGCCGCGTAGCCGGCGACATCGCGACGGTGGCCCCAGGAGGAGTCAAAGTCGACGAAGTTAGTGAAGACGATGGTCTCGTCGCCCGCTTCCTTCATCTCTTTGATGGTCGCGTCGAACAGCGCGTCCAGCCCGGTGGCTTTCACTTTCTTAGTGATGCCGCAGTTGGCGTAGATGTCGGCGATTTTACCCACGGACACCACGTGGCCGTTCTTCTCGTCAACCAGCTTCTGCAGCACGGTCGGCGCCGGCGGTTCGACCGCCAGATCGTGACGGTTGCCGGTACGCTGGAAGTTACCGGCTTTGTCGCCGATAAACGGACGGGCGATGACGCGGCCAATGTTATAGCCGCCTTCGGTCAGCTCTTCACGCGCAATTTCGCACAGCTCATACAGCTTGTCGAGGCCAAAGGTCTCTTCGTGACAAGCGATCTGGAACACCGAGTCAGCGGAGGTATAGAAGATCGGTTTCCCGGTTTTCATATGTTCTTCGCCGAGCTGATCGAGGATCACCGTCCCGGAGGAGTGGCAGTTGCCGAGGTAGCCCGGCAGGTTGGCGCGTTTCACCAGCTTATCCAGCAGCTCCTGCGGGAAGCTGTTTTCATGGTCGCTAAAGTAGCCCCAGTCAAACAGCACCGGCACACCGGCGATTTCCCAGTGACCGGACGGCGTATCTTTACCAGAAGAGAGTTCATGCGCCCAGGCATAGGCACCAATCACTTCGGCATTGCCATCCATTCCGGCGGCAATTTTACCGGTAGAACCTTCATGCGCTTTCACCAGACCCAGACGGGTCAGGTTCGGTAAATTCAGCGGGCCTTTGCGGCCATTGTCAGCCTCGCCTTTGGCGCAGGCTTCCGCAATGTGGCCCAGCGTATCGGCGCCGACGTCGCCAAAGCGGTCTGCGTCTTCCGTTGCACCAATCCCAAAGGAGTCCAGCACCATGATAAATGCACGTTTCATCTTGTTCTCCATACATCTTGCGCTGCAAAAAAGCGATCAGATCAGTATATCGCTATTCAGTGATGCGGCGATAGACTGTCGGTGTAATTTCCTGGGCTTTATCGTCCAGTTTAATGGCCGCTTTGACCGCTTTCGCGGCCTCCTGCCAGCTGTTCTCGTCTTTGGCATGGATCACCGCCAGCGGACGCTGTCCGTCAACGTGGTCACCCAGACGCGCCATATCGGTAAAGCCAACGCTATAGTCAATGGTATCTGATGCCTGGCGGCGGCCGCCGCCCATAGAAACCACTGCCATTCCCAGCGCGCGAGTATCCATCGCGCTGATAAAACCTTCGGTATCAGCATAGACCGCTTTGCTCAGCATCGCCGTCGGCAGATAATGATCATAATTCTCGACAAAGTCGGTCGGCCCTTTCTGCGCCGCGACCATGCGGCCAAAGACTTCCGCCGCTTTACCGTTATCCAGCACCGCCTGCAGCTTCGCGCGCGCCTCGGCGTCATCCGCCGCCAGCTTGCCGGAGATCAGCATTTCCACACACAGCGCCATCGTCACGTCGAACAGGCGTGGGTTGCGATATTCGCCGGTCAGGAACTGCACCGCTTCGCGAACTTCAACGGCGTTGCCGGCGCTGGATGCCAGCACCTGATTCATATCGGTCAGCAGCGCGGTGGTACGCACGCCGGCGCCGTTGGCAACACCCACGATCGCTTCGGCCAGCGCGGCAGAGAGTTCATAAGTCGGCATAAAGGCGCCGCTGCCGACTTTGACGTCCATCACCAGCGCGTCCAGCCCTTCCGCCAGTTTCTTGGCCAGAATCGAGGCGGTAATCAGCGGGATGGAGTCCACCGTCGCGGTAATATCGCGGGTGGCATAGAAACGTTTGTCGGCCGGAGCAAGCGAGCTGGTCTGCCCGATAATCGCCACGCCGACATCTTTAATAATCTCGCGGAAGCGGTTGTCGTCCGGGAAGATATCGAAGCCCGGGATCGCTTCCAGTTTATCCAGCGTACCGCCGGTATGGCCGAGGCCACGCCCGGAGATCATCGGTACATAACCGCCGCAGGCGGCCACCATTGGCCCCAACATCAGCGAGGTCACGTCACCCACGCCGCCGGTGGAGTGTTTATCGACGATCGGGCCGTTGAGGTTAAGACTTTTCCAGTTGAGAACGGTGCCGGAATCCCGCATCGCCATGGTCAGCGAAACACGCTCCGGCATGGACATATCGTGGAAGAAAATGGTCATCGCCAGCGCGGCGATCTGCCCTTCTGAGATAGTATTGTCGCGGATGCCGTTGATGAAAAAGCGGATCTCTTCATCGCTTAATGCATGACCATCACGTTTTTTACGAATAATTTCTTGTGCGAGAAACACGGTAACCTCCCAAAGAGAATAAATTGCCGGATGACGGCGCGAGCGCCTTATCCGGCCTACAGGCATCCATTCGTAGGCCGGATAAGCGCAGCGCCATCCGGCAAATCAAGGGATTAGTAGCTGCTGGCGCTCTTGCCGTCGCCGTGACCCAGCGCTTTCAACAGGCTAGCCAGCAGGCTGGATGCGCCAAAACGATAGTGACGAGAATCGGCCCAGTCGGCGCCGAACAGTTCATCAGCGATCGCCAGGAACTGCTGCGCATCTTCCGCGCTGCGTACGCCGCCGGCAGGCTTGAAGCCAACGGTTTTCTCAACGCCCATATCGCGGATCACTTCCATCATGATGCGCGCGCTTTCCGGCGTGGCATTCACCGGCACTTTACCGGTCGAAGTTTTGATAAAGTCAGCGCCTGCCTTGATAGAGATTTCAGACGCTTTGCGGATCAGCGCTTCTTCTTTCAGCTCACCGGTTTCGATGATCACTTTCAGCAGCACGTTGGCCGCCGCGCAGGCCTCTTTACAGGCTTTCACCAGCTCGAAACCGACCTGCTCGTTGCCGGCGATCAGCGCGCGGTACGGGAAGACCACATCCACTTCATCGGCACCGTAAGCGATCGCTGCGCGGGTTTCCGCCAGCGCAATGTCGATATCGTCATTACCGTGCGGGAAGTTGGTGACCGTGGCGATGCGAATATCCGGCGTTCCTTGCTCGTTCAGCGTTTTACGGGCAATCGGGATGAAGCGCGGGTAGATACACACCGCCGCAGTGTTACCCACCGGGGTTTTCGCCTGATGACACAGGGCAATGACTTTCTCATTGGTGTCGTCGTCATTCAGGGTGGTCAGGTCCATCAGTTTTAACGCGCGCAGGCTGCTTGCTTTTAAATCAGTCATTTCATACTCCGCCGGCGTCATGCCGGATCAATAGTTTGTTCACCTTGCGAGTCTGTTACTATTGTAACATCCACTCGCTGTTACACTTCGACATTCATCACAGTTAATGAAAACTACTTACTAATTTGCATTACTGTGATGTGATGCAAGTCACAATTAATCATCCACTATCGCGACGCTGACCTGTACGTCCTGTTTAAGCATAACCGGCAAAGCGCAGTGAGTGATGATGTTATTATTCTAACATATACTACTGAAGTTTCTCGACGCCATGGCGCACAATTTGTGCACATTGTCGCCATAAACAACAGTTTATTATTGAGATATAAAGAATTTTAGATGGACAAAAAATGATGGAATTATCACAGCAGGCCAAAATCGAGGCCTGCTTCGTCTCGGGCAGAAAAGGAGAGGCTTAGCCCGCGAGCGCGGAAAAGAGGCTTTTTGTATTCGCCAACACCGCGGCTTCAATCGTCGGTGCCGGTTCCGCGCGCAGTTCACATAGCGCGTCAAATACGCGCGCCACCTGTTCAGGGCGGTTCGGCTGACCCTGAAAACCATTCAGCGGCATATCCGGCGCATCGGTCTCCAGCAGCAGCGCGGAAAGCGGCAGACGCGCCATCACTTCGCGGGTTTTGCTGGCGCGCGGATAGGTAATAGTGCCGCCAACGCCAATCTTATAGCCGAGCTGAACGAAGCGCTCGGCCTGCTGTAGGCTGCCGGCGAAGCCATGTACCACGCCGGTGCGCGGCAGGGCATGTTTTTTCAGCAGCATCGCCAGCTTATCGTGGGTACGTCGGGAGTGGAGGATCACCGGCAGATCGTAACGCTTCGCCAGCCTCAGTTGCTCCTCCAGCAGCGCTTGCTGGCGGTCAAACTGCGGATCGTCGCGATAGAGATCGAGGCCAATCTCCCCCACCGCCACCAGTTTTGGCGGACGCAGGGACAGACACCTCTCCAGCTGCGCCAACCCCTCATCGGCATGCTGCTCAATGACGATCGGATGCATGCCCAGCGCGGCGTACAGCGCCTCATGCTGCGCCGCCAGCGCCAGCACCCGGTTAAAACGCGCAGCGGAGATGGCCGGGACAATGATCTGCCCGACACCGGCCTGGGCCGCGCGCGCCAGGCTGGCGGTTTCATCCTCGGCGAAGGGAGGAAAATCGAAGTGGCAGTGGGTATCGATAAAACGGTGGCTCATGCCAGATCCTCATGATCAAAGCTGGCGTCATTCGCCTGCGGTGCAGGAATGACAGTCGCCTGAGGCGCTTCATTGGCCACCGGTACGGGCGGCACCACCACCGGCGCAGCCCGGGCAATACGCGGCGCATGGCGCAGCAGCGGCGGCTGGTCGGCCAGCAGTTTACCCACCGTCGCCAGGAAATAGCGGCCACACTGACGTCCGGTTTTGTAGTCCTCCAGCAGCGCCGGCAGTCGACTGCCAAGCGCCATACTGCGCAATGGCCGCTGCGGGTAGATTTCGAAGATCCGCAGCTTGCCGGGTGGCTTCTCGATGAACTGCTGGATAGCGCGGTAAGTGTTTTCGTGGTGGTGCACCAGATTGACCAGCGGCTGCAGGCTGCTCTCCCCCAGCCAGCGCTCCATCCGCTTAAACCACTGCGGGGTATAAAACATCTGCGAGGGGACGGTACGGATCACCACGATGGTCTGCGCGCCGCGGCGGGCCGCCTCCTGCACCGGGATCGCATCGCTGACGCCGCCGTCAAGGTAGCTGACGCCGTCGAGCAACACGCCGCTGCGATAAAAGCCGGGGATGGCGCTGGAGGCGCGGATCAGGTCCAGCCAGGTTTGCGGCGTCGGCGAAAAATAGCTGGCAGAGTAATCGTCACCGCGGCAGGCGCACAGCCACAGCTCTTTCCCCAACGCGAACTGCGCTTCAGCATAATTCATGGCCAGCGGCATCTGCTGCGAAGTGGCCTCCACCAGCCAGTCGAGATCGATAAGGTTGCCGCCGCGCACAAAGCGCATCGGATCGAAAAACTGGCGTGAGGTGGTGTAGCGGGTGATAACTTTGCGGGCATAGCCTTGCTGATTACACATGTAGGCGGAGAGGTTTTGCGCGCCGGCGGAGGTCCCCAACATCAGATCAAAGGGGTTAAATCCGGCGCGCATAAATTCGTCCAGCACCCCGGCAGTAAAAATCCCTCGCTGTCCCCCGCCTTCGCATACCAGCGCCAGCTTACCTGGTCGGAAGGGTTTAACCGCCAGCGGGGCGATATTGCCCAGCGTGACGGGAATGCGTTGCCCCACCCTGCTTTCCTGTTCGATTGGTCTTCTCCTGACAAGGTAACGCAATTTGCCCACCGCTTAAACCGCGAAAGCCAGTCCGCAGGACTGGCTTTGTGTAAGATGACGTGTCAGTAAAAATGCTCAGGCTTCAGCATCGCCCGCATCGCGGGCCACCTAAGGACGTCTGCGTCCTGTAAACAGGCTCACCAGGAACAGGATAATCCCGACGACAAAGACGATTTTCGCGGCGCCAGCGGCAGTACCCGCCAGACCACCAAAGCCCAGGGCCGCAGCAATTAATGCAATGACCAGAAAAATAATTCCCCATCGAAACATACTTTTCTCCTTACCATAATGGACGGTGAACAGCGGTTTGCGCACCCTTTCTGTATAGCTCATCGCTCAGAGGATGCTGCTATTCGTTCGGCAACCTTGGCCAGACAACACTTTTGTTAATAACTCGATTTACTTAACGCTAAGATCGTTGCGGACGCTTTTCACGCCGGAGACCGCTTTCGCAATCTCTGCCGCACGCTCCGCCTGCGCCGCGGAAGCCACCGTACCGGTCAGATGCACCGCGCCGGCGTTGGTTTCGACTTTCACATTGCGCGAAGGGACAATGTCATCCGCCAGCAGCTTGGCTTTCACTTCGCTGGTAATGGCGGTATCCCCGGCATAGCCTTTCAGCGTCGCCGTCTCGCTCGATGATTTATGATGGACCGTCAGCTTGTCGTTAACGTGCGAGACGCCTTCGACCCCTTTCGCTACGCTCAGTGCCTGACTTTTCTGTTCAGTACTGGTGACGTCGCCGCTGAGGGTGACCACTTTATTCTCCGTTTTCACCGAAATATCGCCGGAGTTAATATCTTTATGGTCGATCAACGCCGCTTTTACCCGCGCGGTAATGGTGCTGTCATCCATAAAATCGCCGACTTTATTAATCGAATTGTCTACCGCCTCTCCCGCATTGCTGGCAGCCGACTTCGCACTGTCTACCGTTGTTTTTTCCGTCTCTGCCGAGGCGTTCAACGCGGCTAAGCCTAAGAAGAGCGCCAGCAACATATTGGCATTCTTTAGTCTGGTCATCGTGATGTCCTCGTTTTTTCACCAGCGCTGGCGTCTGAAAGCAGTGAATTACGCCAGCATTTTTAAAATCACGAATTAAATATAGTAGACAGACGAAGGGGTTGCGGATGATATGGACAAAAAACAGACGAATTAGCGGTGTTTTAAGAACTTTCCAGAAGGAGGGAAACGCGAGCGTGGAAAGAAAAAAGCGCGGGCTATGCCGCGCTTCATCAGGGATTAGTGCTCGCGCGTTTTGCGGAACACCACGTCAGGATAACGCTCCTGCGTCAGGTTCAGGTTGACCATTGTCGGGGCGATATAGGTCAGATTATCGCCGCCATCCAGCGCCAGCTGAACTTCGTTTTTACGTTTGAACTCTTCGAATTTCTTCACATCCGTGGATTCAACCCAGCGCGCGGTGGCCACGTTAACCGATTCGTAAATCGCTTCCACGTTGTATTCGCTTTTCAGACGCGCTACCACCACGTCAAACTGCAGCACACCAACGGCGCCGACGATCAGGTCGTTATTGGCGATCGGACGGAAGACCTGTACCGCGCCCTCTTCAGAGAGCTGAACCAGCCCTTTCAGCAGCTGTTTCTGCTTCAGCGGATCCTTCAGGCGAATACGACGGAACAGTTCCGGTGCGAAGTTCGGAATACCGGTGAACTTCATCATCTCGCCCTGGGTGAAGGTATCGCCAATCTGAATGGTGCCGTGGTTATGCAGGCCGATAATATCGCCCGGATACGCTTCTTCAACGTGAGAACGGTCGCCGGCCATAAAGGTCAGCGCGTCGGAAATCACGACGTCTTTACCGATACGCACCTGACGCAGCTTCATGCCTTTTTCATATTTGCCGGACACCACGCGCATGAAAGCCACACGGTCGCGGTGTTTCGGGTCCATGTTGGCCTGAATTTTAAACACGAAGCCGGTGAATTTCTCTTCCGTGGCGGTGACTTCACGCGTGTCGGTGTTACGCGGCATCGGCGCCGGCGCCCACTCCACCAGGCCATCCAGCATATGGTCAACGCCGAAGTTACCTAACGCAGTCCCGAAGAACACCGGGGTGATTTCGCCCGCCAGGAACAGATCTTTATCGAACTCGTTTGACGCGCCCTGCACCAGCTCCAGCTCGTCGCGCAACTGCTGCGCCAGGTCTTCCCCCACCGCTGCGTCGAGTTCCGGGTTGTTGAGCCCCTTCACGATGCGCACTTCCTGAATGGTGTGGCCTTTACCGGTCTGATACAGGTAGGTTTCATCTTTGTAGAGATGATAAACGCCTTTGAACAGCTTGCCGCAGCCGATAGGCCAGGTAATCGGCGCGCAGCCGATTTTCAGCTCATTCTCAACTTCATCCAGCAACTCCATCGGATCGCGGATATCACGGTCGAGTTTGTTCATAAAGGTGAGGATCGGCGTGTCGCGCAGACGGGTAACTTCCATCAGCTTACGGGTCCGGTCTTCAACGCCTTTCGCCGCGTCGATCACCATCAGACAGCAGTCAACCGCCGTCAGAGTACGGTAGGTATCTTCGGAGAAGTCTTCGTGCCCCGGCGTATCCAGCAGGTTCACCAGGCAGTCGTGATACGGGAACTGCATCACCGAGGTGGTGATTGAGATCCCACGCTGCTTTTCCATCTCCATCCAGTCGGACTTTGCATGCTGGCTGGAGCCACGGCCTTTTACGGTACCGGCGGTCTGAATCGCCTGTCCGAACAGCAGCACCTTTTCGGTGATGGTGGTCTTACCGGCATCCGGGTGAGAAATAATGGCAAAAGTGCGGCGTTTGGCCACCTCTTGCAGATAAGGAGACAACGTCATAATTAATCTTCTAAGTAAACGCAGCAACGGGCTGCGCATGTGGAATACGAAAAATTGCGGCTATTTTACCCATCAATGGGGGGGAGGCAATCAGTGTTTACACAGGAGCTGCTCCAGTTCGCTTAACGAGGTCACCGTCCAGTCGGGCTGCAGGTCTAACGGCAGCGTTTGCTGGTGCGCATTCAGCCAGCAGGTCGCCAGGCCGGCATTCACGCCGCCGCGGATATCCGACTCGGCGGTATCACCGACCATCAGTACTCGCGAGCGCGGTGGATTACCCGCCTGCTCCAGCGCGTAATCGAAGATGCGCGCATCCGGCTTGGCGACGCCGACTTCTTCAGAAATAATCAGTAAATCAAAGTGATCGCGTAAACCTGTGCGTTCCAGACGAGTCTGCTGCAGCGAGGTAAAACCGTTGGTGATGATGCCCATCCTGACCTTGCCCTGCAGCGCGTTAAGCAGCGAGACCGCCCCCGGCAGCGGGGCACAGATTTCCGCCATCGCATTCATAAACGCGTCGTTGAGCTCACCCGGCTTAACATTCAAACGTTCCGCCCAGCTGTCAAAGCGCTGGTGCTGCAGCTGCAGCGAGGTGATGACGCCGTTTTGATAATCCACCCACAGCGGCTTATTCACGGCCTGATAGTCCTGAAAATCTTCGGCGGTAAATGTCACGCTGTAGTCGAGAAACATCCGCTGTAAGCCGCTGAAAGAATCAAACGAAAACAACGTTTCATCGGCATCAAAGAAAATCCAGTCCCATTTCATCGTATCACCTTGTCTTACATACTGATTGGCAGAGCCATAATAATGGCGTCTTCGCGCCCGTCGACCGTCGGATAGTAGTTGCGGCGGATGGTCGCTTCGTTAAAACCCACGCTTTCATAGAGCGCAATGGCGGCAGCGTTGGAAGCGCGCACCTCCAGCCACAGCGTGACGACGCCGCGTTTTTCAACTTCATCAATAACATGTTCCAGCAGTTCCCGTCCCAGGCCACGGCGCTGGTATGCGGGGTCGACGGCGATGTTAAACAGCGTCGCTTCATCAAGGACAATCTGAGTAATGGCAAATGCCGCCATTTCCCCATCCACTGCCAGTTGGTAATTCAGATAACGTTCACCCTGATTGCTGGCGAAGGTCTGTTCGCTCCACGGAAAAGCGTGGGCGCGTTTTTCGATTTTCCAGGCGTTGGATAAATCAGCCGTGCTGAGGGTAGAAATCGTGTTCATGTGCGCAGATTTGTTGCCAGAGCGCCCTGCGAGCGGGCACGCTGGTCTGAAGTTCATCAAAAGCGGGGGTGGACACCTGGGCGCCCGCCAGCGGCAGCGACGCCTCTGTGCCCAACCGCCAGCTGTTGCAACGGCTGTCCTGCGGCAGCATCGCCACCCGCTCGGGGGTAAGCTGCAGGACCTGATCTGGCGTCACGGACAGCGCGCGTAATATGTCGCCAATCAGCGGCTCTGTCAGCGACGGCGGGGTTTCTGCCACCATCACCAGACGAATATGTTCAGGAAGCGAGATAGCGATTTCGCCCTGCAACGCCCCCGGTCGGCGCAGCGACCACTGGGTAATGCCCAGCTGCTGTAATTGCCAGTCTCGTCGGGATGTCATAGCGAAACACTCCTGGTAAACAAGCGCGCAATATAGCAAATCCGTCGTATCTGCGCCAACAAACTACTATAATCGGCGCCAGTCTTAATGAAGGAGTGTTTCATGTCCGCTTTTACCCCGGCAAGTGAAGTCTTGCTGCGCCACAGTGATGATTTCGAGTCCGCCCGCGTTCTGTTTGCCGGTGACCTGCAGGATGACCTGCCTGCGCGTCTGGATACCGCGGCCAGCCGCGCTCATACCCAACAGTTCCACCACTGGCAGGTGCTGAACCGTCAGATGGGTGACAACGTCCGTTTTAGCTTAGTGGCCGAGGCCGCCGACGTCGCCGATTGCGACACCCTGATCTACTACTGGCCGAAGAACAAACCCGAGGCGCAGTTCCAGCTGATGAACCTGCTCTCTCTGCTGCCGGTGGGAATCGATATTTTCGTCGTCGGGGAAAACCGTAGCGGCGTTCGCAGCGCAGAGCAAATGCTGGCCGAATATGCCCCGCTGAATAAAATCGACAGCGCCCGTCGCTGTGGCCTCTACCATGGTCGTCTGGAAAAGCAGCCGGCCTTCGACGCCGAAGCATTCTGGGGCGAGTATGCGCTGGATAATCTGACGATTAAAACGCTGCCTGGCGTGTTTAGTCGCGACGGTCTGGACGTCGGCAGTCAGCTGCTGCTGTCCACTCTCGAGCCGCATACCAAAGGGAAAGTGCTGGATGTCGGCTGCGGCGCGGGCGTGCTGGCCGCAGTGCTGGCCAGCCATTCGCCGAAGGTGCGTCTGACCCTGTGCGACGTCAGCGCCCCGGCGGTCGAAGCCAGCCGCGCGACGCTTGCCGCTAATGGTTTTGCAGGCGATGTGTTTGCCAGCAACGTCTTTTCGGAGGTCAATGGTCGCTTCGACATGATCATCTCCAACCCACCATTCCATGATGGGCTGCAGACCAGCCTCGAAGCGGCCCAGGCGCTGATCCGCGGCGCGGTTCGCCATCTGAACAGCGGCGGCGAACTGCGCATTGTCGCCAACGCCTTCCTGCCGTATCCCCAGGTACTGGATGAGACATTTGGCTTCCATGAAGTGATCGCCCAAACAGGACGGTTTAAGGTCTATCGCACCATCATGACCCGCCAGGCGAAAAAATAATCGTCTTCTGGCGCCAGCGGCCCATTTGTGGTGCCGCTGGCCCTTCTTCGCGGCAAACCCGCCCATTTTTGCAGCAATCGATACAACCTGCATAATTAACTATTGACGTGCCGCCGAAAACCACTAGAATGCGCCTCCGTGGTAACGATACTTTCATAGTGTCGATGGTATGCGAAGGTGGCGGAATTGGTAGACGCGCTAGCTTCAGGTGTTAGTGTCCTTACGGACGTGGGGGTTCAAGTCCCCCCCCTCGCACCATAATCCAC
>NZ_KB976100.1:497100-590195 GCF_000398905.1 Klebsiella sp. KTE92 | reverse complement strand
GCGAAGGTGGCGGAATTGGTAGACGCGCTAGCTTCAGGTGTTAGTGTCCTTACGGACGTGGGGGTTCAAGTCCCCCCCCTCGCACCAATATTCTTTTCTCTTCCGGCATTATCCCCCCAGTTTAAAATCCAGAATCATCAGCATTATTCCACCAATCAATGCAACGCAAGATGGCAGCAGGATAAAATGGCGCAGTTGACGATGCCATATCATCGCTGCGGACATCAGCATGCCCACCGTGACCAGCGCCCGCCACACATCGGCCGAGACTCCGGCATACCCGAGAGCGGCAATCAGCACGCCGGGAACCACCACACCCCAACCACTCCCTAATGCCCGCTGCAACATGGTTTCACCTCTCAAAACAATAATGATAACCAATATCATATGATAACATTTATCATTTGTCATTTGCGATGTGCTTTGCGTCTTTTTCTTTACGTTCGCGGTAATGACATACATTCATGAAGGTGATAAATTAAGCGGATTATCGATATATATTAAATATTTTGCTTATTTTGCAAATAACCTTTTTTTGCACATTGTTATCAGACTCTTCATTTTTGGCTTTCATCATTTTGAAATTTAACGACTAATAATGATTCTTCCGATATGACTGCACAAACCTGGCGAGCACACTACGCACAAAAATATCAATATTCCTTACGGCTTTTTTTACTGCTTAATTTCATTTCCTCCTCTCTGTCGCTGGTCAGCCCACTATTTACGGTAGTTCGTTTTACGCTGCCCTGCGCCCTGATCGTGGCCTGCAGCGGGCTGTTGCTGCTCTGGCACTGGAAATGGCCGCAAGCGAAAATAAATATTCCGGCTATCTCGTTGTTATTTGGCATGCTCTGGGCATGGCACGTGGTGGCAAAAGCGATGCTATTGACACCGCCGCATTTTAACTATCTGGTAATCGCCCTATTAAGCATTCTGTTTATCGGCACCATCGCTTTTTCCAATAATATCACTGCCTTTACCCTTCACTCTTTACCGACTTTCCTTATCTGCCTGATAATGTCAGAGGGGGAACAATGGTTGCGCATGACCTACTGTTTTGTGCTGCCTATTGCCGGTATTACCCTGCAAAATATTATCCAGAAGCGCAACGATGCCTTCACGCAAGGATTAATGGATAAACTGATGCAGGAACGCAACACGCTCAACGATCTCAGTATGCTGGATCCCCTGACCGGTTTGTATAATCGCCGCGGGCTACAGAACCGCCTCGACACCCTGCTGGCGCTGGACGGCGACAACCACTTTGTGCTGCTCCTCGATATCGATCACTTTAAAGCCTATAACGACCACTATGGCCATATGATGGGCGACCAGGCGCTGATTCGCGTCTCTGCCGCGATCCGCAACGCCGTGCGCTCACGCGATATTGTCGCTCGTTTTGGTGGGGAAGAGTTTATGGTCCTGCTGACCAACAGCAGCGAGGAAACCGCCTGGCAGGCTGCCGAACGCATTCGCCAGCGGGTCTATGATCTGAAGATCCCGCATATGTTTAATGAAAGTGTCGCCACCAACGTGACCATCAGCATTGGCCTGACGCCGCTCATTGATGACAACATTGAGCAAGCGCTGGCACGAGCCGATGGCGCACTGTATGAGGCCAAAAATAAAGGACGCAATATTATTCTTGCCAGTTAGCTTTTCCTTCGCGCGCCGCGGTATCGCGGCGCCGACAAACTCCTTGCCATGCCGCCTGCAAACAACTAATATCAGGAATCATTATCATTTAGATTTGTATCTGGAAATCAAATGGCCTGGCGCTCCCTTTCTCTTAGCGACGAACTCATCTGGCGGGCTCCCTTCCCGACGGCTGAACGCGCGCTGGCGGAGAGTCTTCGGGCAAAAATCACTGCCCTGCGCCCTCATCTGCTGGATTTCCTGCGTCTGGATGAGCCTGCCCCGCCGCATGCGTTAACGCTCGCCGAGTGGTCGCAACCCATCGCGTTACGCTCCCTGCTGGCCACCTGGTCCGATCATATCTATCGTCATCAGCCCACGCAGCCGCGTGAACAGAAGCCCCTGCTCTCGCTCTGGGCCCAGTGGTATATCGGCCTGCTGGTGCCGCCGCTGATGCTGGCGCTGCTTAATGAACCGCAGGGACTCAGCCTGGCGCCAGAACATTTCCATGTCGAATTTCACGAGAGCGGTCGGGCTGCCTGCTTCTGGATTGATGTGCATAACGATGCCAGGATAGCAGCGCTTTCACCGCAGGCGCGGATAGATGCCCTGGTGATTCGTACCCTGCAGCCGGTTGTTGAGGCGCTGGAAGCGACGGGCGAGATCAATGGCAAACTTATCTGGAGTAATACCGGCTATCTGATCAACTGGTATTTAGGTGAAATGCGCACGCTGCTGGGCGATGAGCAGGTCGCCGCTCTGCGTCAGCACTGCTTCTTTGAAAAACAGCTCGCCGATGGTCAGGATAACCCGCTGTGGCGAACGGTGGTGCTGCGTGAAGGGCTGTTAGTCCGACGCACCTGCTGCCAGCGCTATCGCCTGCCGGATGTCCAACAGTGCGGCGACTGCACGCTGAAATAACGCCCCCTACCTCAAAATTAACGGGCGGCCCTTGCCGCCCGTTGCTATTTATGCGGTCTGTTGACTCTCCTGCTCCGCTCGCTCGGCCTCTTCCGCTTCCTGAGCAAGCAGCTGTTTCTCATACACCTTAAAGAACGGGAAGTAGATAATCGCCGACACGCAGGCCAGAACGATCACCAGAACCGCCGCCCGAAAATCCCAGCCCAGCGCCCAGGCGCCGCCAATCGGTGCTGGCGCCGTCCACGGTACCACCGAGATAACGCGGCCAATCAGATCCAGCTTCATTGCTGCCCAGGCCAGCACCGCGTTCACCATTGGCGCCAGCAGGAACGGAATAAAGAACACTGGATTCATGACGATAGGCGTCCCAAAGATAACCGGCTCGTTAATGTTAAACAGGCTTGGCACCACGCTCAGACGGCCAATAGAGCGCAAATGCGCTGAGCGGCTACGCAGATAACAGAACACCAGCCCCATGGTCGCCCCGGAACCACCAACCACTATGAAGAATGTCCAGAACGCCTCCATGAAGATATGCGGCAGAGGCGCCCCCTGGGCCAGCGCCTGCTGGTTCATACCGAGGTTGGTCAGCCAGAACATCTGCAGCATCCCGGACACAATCGCGGCACCGTGGATCCCGGCGAACCACAACAGGTGGCCAATAAGCACCGCCAGCAGAATTGCCGGCAGAGAGTCGGCTGCCGAAACGAGCGGTTTGAAGATGGCCATAATGGCCTGCGGGATCAGCATGTCAAAATGGTGCTGGATAAACAGACTCAGCGGATACAGCGTCAGCACGACCACCAGCACCGGGATCAACAGATCAAAGGAGTTTTTGATCATCGGCGGAACCTGGTCCGGCAAGCGGATCCCAATGTTGTGCGCTTTCAAAAAACGCATCATTTCCACGCAATAGATCGCCACCAGAATCGCGGTAAAGATCCCGGTCCCCCCGAGGCTATCCACCGGCAGCGTGCCATTGGTCTTCGGCGCGGCAATCAGCAAAAAGGCCATGATCGACAGCATTGCGCACATAAAGGGATCGAGCTGATTGGATTTCTCGTAGTGCTTACCGAGGTTATAGGAGATCGCCGCGCAGATGTAGATCGACATGATCCCCATCGTCATATCAAAGGGGGTCAGAATACGCCCCTCAAACTCTTTTGCCAGATCCAGCCAGGCGCGGGCAAAACCCCAGGTGGTATCCGGTGAGAAAGGTGGATAAGCAAATACCAGCAGGAACGATCCGACGATCATAAATGGCATCGCTGAGATAAAACCGTCACGGATAGCCATGACGTGGCGCTGCGATGAGATCCGCCCTGCTATGGGGCTTATGTAATTTTCTACAAAGCGAAATATCAAATTAAACGCAGCATGGTTAGCAGACATAGTAGCCCTCCTGACAGGCTATTGATACTGGCCCAACAACGATTACCCTGCCGTTACGATGACCGCTTTTTGATGCAGCAGGCCGCTGATGGATTACCGGCTATACTGCTCATGACGCAACGATTCATACACGGCTCTTATGTTATAAATAAAGTGAGAAGTGACTGTTCCAGTATTCATCTCTACGCGCCCAACCGCAACCGGTTACAGTAACCGGTTACGGTGAATGTGAAGGAGATCGACAAAATAGAAAGAATCTGGATTGTCCGCGCTGTTATTTACACTCCGCCAGGCTTGTGACAGATTTAACCAGGCTTAAATCAGGAGAATCCAATGAGTCTGCAGTCTGTACGGCAGTTTTTTGCCGAACACGCCCCCGATATCGAAATTATTGAGTTAAATCAGAGTACCGCCACCGTCGCGCTCGCCGCTGCCGCGCACAATGTTGAGCCGGGACAAATTGCCAAAACGCTGTCGCTCAAGATCAAGGATAAGATTGTACTGATCGTCGCCAGGGGCGATGCGCGGCTGGATAACAAAAAGCTGAAAGAGACCTTTGGTGCGAAAGCCAGAATGTTAAGCAGCGATGAGGTGGTGACCTGGACCGGTCATCCGGTAGGCGGCGTGTGCCCTTTTGGTCTGGAAAATCCGCTGGCCGTCTATTGCGACGTCTCGCTCAGGCACTATCAGGAGGTGCTACCCGCAGCGGGAGCCATTCACAGCGCCGTTCGTATTGAACCAGAACGATTGGCGCAGCTCACCGATGCGACATGGGTAGACGTGTGTTTATAGCCGCGTTACGCCACCTGTTTAACGGCATTGTTCGCGCTGCTCATCGGTAGATGCAGCAAGATATCCGCCGCGTTTAATAAACCGATGTCTGAGCGAACCCCGAGCTTGGTCATGGCGTTAAATTTATGCGCGCGGATAGTTTTAATGTTCCGGTTCAGCTGTATCGCAATATCAGAAAGCGAATATCCCCACGACATATACCGAAGGATGGCGTGCTCCGTTGGACTTAGCGGATCGTTGCACGCCTCTCTGTCGCAAAATTGTTCGCTGCCGCTGAGGTGATGATTGTCCAGCAACTGTAACAAACGCTCCTGTAACCCGCGTCGCGGCGCGGATTTATTTAGTATGCCGTGCAGACAAGCCGGCATAAGATGGCCGATCAGATGCATTTCACTTTCATTATTAGCCAGAATAATTGCCTGGACTTCCGGCCGACACCGCGCCATTTCATGAACAAAAAGCAGACTCTCAGCTCGTGAAGAACGGCTTCCCGAAAGAGAAAAGATAATGGCCGACCAGGAAAACGATGTTTCCGCCGCCCTGAGCATACTGACATTTTTAAACAGATGAATATGATATCGGCTATTATCTTCACGACTAAAGATATAGCGCCAGGCCATTTCCGTCATCACACATTTCTCTACGATGGCGACATGGCGGGTTGTGCTATTTTTTTCCATTCCATTTGCTCCCCGTAAGCTGAATTGATATTCAGCTCTTGCATTCCCTGCACGCTGTTGATCCAGGCATACATTTCAGCATTGCTTCGCAGTGATAAGCGTCGCATTGCGCTATTTTTCTGCGCACTGATGGTTTTATTGCTCTTTTTCAACAGCGCAGCGATCTGATTGATTCCCCATCCCTTTGCCAGAAGACGCAAAACCTTGCGTTCCGAAAGGGTCAGCATCGCCGCAGAGTGGTAGCTTGCGAAATCGCTATCCTCGTCTCCGGTGAACAACGTCCGGCTAATTTGCTCAGCGGCACGACTGCCGGCGCAAATCACCTCAATCAACCGGTTAACCGGCTCACTCTCCGAGATCAGCGAGCTTTCAGGGCGAATTAAAAGCTCAACGGCCAATGGATAGAGGCTGTCACTGACCATAAAAACCCAGTGAATATCACGATACTGCGTCATCAGAGAGTAATAACGCTCGCAGACGGCACGGGGATGCGCAATCTCGCCGGAGATATCCGCGACGACCAGCACTGCCCGCCGCAGTTGCAAAAGGGTGAGCTCATCATGAGAACGACAAAAACTGAGTTCGTAATCAGGGAGATTTTCATTGAAGATAACCTTTAACCCTGACTGCATGACGGGAATTTTACTAATAACAACACCAAACTTACCTTGTCCTGGTAACATAACACCTCCGCTTCCTGTCGAAGTTCCTTCGCCTGCCGGCAAACAATCGGCGCTTAACATCATCGCCTTATCATTCTCTGAATGAATATAAAAAGTATATTCATGGCCTGCGTACACGGTATACGTAACGACCGAACCGTGGTCATACCGTGTAAATATTATTGCTGTGTATACTTGCGATTAATATTAGCACAGACGCTCCTGCGCTAATAAATTAGAAAAGATAAAACTATTATTTAGCAAAAGTAATTTCAGGCACGTGAGTTATAAAGCATTATCTTTGATTGTTTCTCTAAATGCTTTAGGCGACATCCCGCTATAGCGGCGGAAAAAGCGAGAAAAATAAGCAGCATCACTAAACCCTAAGTAATCAGAGAGTTGTGTTACCGTCATGCGGGTGTACTGCAGATTGCGTCGCGCTTCCAGCATCAGGCGTTGATGCAATACTCCCAGCGCGCTACAGCCATAGAACTCGCGGCATAAATAATTTAAGTGCGTGACCGACAACCCAATTAGCTTCGCATACTCCGCCAGCGGGAGATGCTGCCGGTAGTGGCTCTCAATAAGCCGGGAAAAGTGGCGCATCATACTGCGCTTCCGCTCCGCTTTATCTTCCGCGGGCGGTGCGGGGCGGCACTGCCGGTTCAGCCAGACCAGCAGCGTCCCCAGCAACGAGTACAGCATCATCTCCCGGGCATCATGCTCTTCGCAATATTCCTCGCGAAGCGCCGAAAATAGCGTATGCATATGCCCCCGGGAACGGCCTACCGGCACGCACTGCGGTACGCTAAGCACATCCAGCGGCCGGCCGAACTGGTTTTCAAACCGGCTCAGCAGCGGCAGCGCCAGGGAGAGCACATACCCTTGTGTCCCGGGTGAAAAATGAAACCCATGAATACAAAGGGCGGGAACCACCTGGATGCAGGACGCCGTCATCACCGCGGTGGCGCCTTCAATTTCGATCTCCGCCCGGCCCTGATGTAGGTAGAGGAGCTGGACCATTTCCGCATGCTGATGAACGCGAATATGCCACTCGTACAGACTGCTACGCTGCAAAATCGACTCGCAGTGCAGCAGGTCCGGCGTTGGCCAGCCGCGCTCTTCGCCATACAGCTTAAATACGGGGACGGCTTGCATGGGCGGCATAATCACTCCTCTTTAGTCAGGTAACGCGTTCCATGGGCAAGCCCACGTAGTTTTCCGCGATGGTGGTCAGCCCGGCGCGGGAGCCAAGGTAGTAGCGGCGGTCGGCGGCCTGCATTTTGGCGTCGAACGCATTCTGGTCCGGGAAATCATGCAGCAGGCGAGTCATAAACCAGCTAAAGCGTTCCCCTTTCCACACCCGATCCAGCGCCAGTTGCGAGTAGGTCGCCAGCAGATCGCTGCGGCCACGATGATAGTATTCACGCAGGATCCGCCACAGGTAGTTAACATCCGATGCCGCCAGGTTCAACCCTTTGGCGCCGGTTGGCGGAACGATATGCGCCGCATCCCCCACCAGAAACAGCCGCCCATACTGCATCGGCTCCACCACGAAACTGCGCAGCGGGGCAATGCTCTTCTCAAGTGAGTGACCAGTCACTAACCTGGATGCCAGGTCCTCCGGCAAGCGGCTTTTCAGCTCCTGCCAGAAACGTTCGTCCGACCAGGCTTCAACCTTATCGCTCAGCGGAACCTGTAGATAATAGCGGCTGCGCGTAAGTGAGCGCTGACTACACAATACAAACCCCCGCTGATGGTGTGCATAGATCAGCTCCGGATTGACCGGCGGCGTATCCGCCAGCAGGCCTAACCAACCAAACGGCCACACGCTCTCGTAGGTTTTGAGAATGTCAGCGGGAATGCTTTGCCGTGACACCCCGTGAAAACCGTCGCAACCGGCGATAAAGTCGCACTCCAAGCGGCAGGTTTCACCTTCGCTGAGGTAGGTGACCGTCGGTCGGTCGCTTTTCGCGTCATGAATAGCCACCTCGCTCACGCCATAGACGATCGGCGCGCCGCTGGCGGTCCGGGCCGCCATCAGGTCGCGGGTCACTTCCGTCTGGCCATAAACCATCACGCTCTTGCCGTCAGTCAGCTCGCTCAGTGCGACGGGTACCCGCTGGCCATCAAACAGAAACTCCACCCCATGATGCACCAGGCCTTCGGCATCCATCCGCTGCGCCACGCCCGCTTCGCGTAGCAGATCGACGGTGCCGCTTTCCAGAATTCCCGCGCGGATGCGCCCCAGCACATACTGTGGCGTTTGACGCTCGAGGATCACGGTATGGATCCCGGCGATGTGCAACAACTGCCCCAGCAGCAGCCCGGAGGGGCCTGCGCCAATAATCGCGACCTGTGTTTTCATAGGGTTGTCTCACTCTTGCAGGGTTAATTATTTGTATATTTTTTGTTTAATAAAAGTGCTTTCCTGCATTTTTGATAAGTCAGACGGGAAAAAGAAGGGATGAATGGCGGCAAAAATTGCACTTTTCACCAAACTGGCAAAAGTGTGGGATGCTTCAAATTCTGCCGCCCCGCCAGCCGGGACATTTTTGCATATTATTTGATCCCGCCCCCCTCAGCCGCTACGGCGCTTCAGGTTAAAGTATCGACAGATAACCAGACGTCGCGGACAGCAGAGGAATTATGCAGGTTGATCGGTCACAGCAGCGGGCAATCACACGATTGTGCATCCAGTGTGGTCTTTTTTTGTTACAGCACGGCGCCGAAAGTGCGCTGGTGGAAGAGCTATCCACCCGCCTCGGACGGGCGCTGGGAATGGACAGCGTCGAAAGCGCCATCTCGTCTAATGCCATCGTGCTGACCACCATTAAAGATGGCGAATGTCTCACCTCAACGCGTAAAAATGTCGACCGCGGCATCAATATGCATGTGGTAACGGAAGTGCAGCACATTGTGATCCTCGCCGAACATAAGCTGCTCGACTATCGCGATGTCGAGAAGCGCTTTGCGCAGATCGTTCCCTTACGTTATCCGCGCTGGCTGCTGGTCATCATGGTGGGGCTCTCCTGCGCCTGTTTCTGCAAACTGAATAACGGCGGCTGGGACGGCGCGCTGGTCAGCTTCTGCGCCAGTACGGTAGCCATGTACATTCGCCAGGTGCTGACCCACCGGTCCATGCATCCGCAGATCAACTTCTGCATCACCGCCTTTGTCGCCACCACCATCTCCGGGCTGCTGCTGCGCCTCCCGGCCTTTGCCAGTACGCCGACCATTGCCATGGCCGCCAGCGTCCTGCTGCTGGTTCCGGGTTTTCCTTTGATCAACGCCGTCGCCGATATGTTTAAAGGGCATATTAATACGGGGCTCGCCCGCTGGGCGATCGCCAGCCTGTTAACCCTTGCCACCTGCATTGGCGTGGTGATGGCGATGACCGTATGGGGGCTGCGCGGATGGGCATAATCTCGTTTATTTTCGCACTGGCGGAAGACATGCTGCTGGCGGCAATCCCCGCCGTTGGTTTTGCCATGGTCTTTAATGTCCCCCAGCGCGCCTTGCGCTGGTGCGCGCTGCTGGGGGCGATCGGTCACGGCTCGCGAATGGTCATGATGAGCGCCGGTTTTAACATTGAATGGGCCACCTTTCTCGCCGCGCTGCTGGTGGGCAGCATCGGCATTCAGTGGTCACGCTGGTATCTGGCGCATCCGAAGATTTTTACCGTCGCCGCCGTGATCCCGATGTTTCCCGGCATCTCGGCCTACACCGCGATGATCTCCGCGGTAAAGATCAGCCATTTTGGCTATTCTGAAGAGATGATGATTTTGCTGCTGAGCAATTTTTTAAAGGCGTCGTCTATTGTGGGCGCCCTTTCTATTGGCCTGTCGATACCCGGTCTGTGGCTGTATCGTAAGCGCCCTCGCGTCTGACCCCGGCGTCGCGGTACAGCCGCGACGCTCCTTCCGCGATGGGCTCTGTGCTACTATGTGCAGATCACCCCACTCTTTGCAGTTCAGAGTTGAGATAGAGTTATGTCTTCGCGAATTTTAACCTCCCATTTTAGCGGCCTGGAAGAGTTCCTCCAGCAGCACGCGGCGCTGCTGGCGAAATCAACTGACGGCACCGTTGCCGTTTTTGCCAATAACGCGCCGGCATTCTATGCGCTGACGCCAGCGCGGCTGGCGCAACTGCTGGAGCTGGAAGCCAGACTGGCGCGCCCCGGCAGCGACATCGCCCTTGACCCACAGTTTTTCGAGGAGCCATCCGCGGCGCCAGTTGCGGTGCCAATGGGCAAATTTGCTATGTACGCCGACTGGCAGCCGGACGCCGATTTTCAGCGCCTGGCCGCGCTGTGGGGCATTGCCCTGAGCCAGCCAGTCACGCCGGAAGAGCTGGCTGCCTTCGTCGCTTACTGGCAGGCGGAAGGTAAAGTGTTTCACCACGTGCAGTGGCAGCAGAAGCTGGCGCGTAGCGTGCAAATCAGCCGCGCCAGCAACGGCGGACAGCCGAAGCGCGATGTGAACAGCGTGAGCGAACCCGACAGTCATATTCCGCGAGGTTTCCGAGGATGAGCATGAAAAACGTGGGCGACCTGATGAAGCGTCTGCAGAAAATGATGCCGGCCCATATCGAACCGGCGTTTAAAACCGGCGAAGAACTGCTGGCCTGGCAAAAAGAGCAAGGCCGGCTGCGTTCCGAAGCGCTGGAGCGGGAGAATCGCGCGATGAAAATGCAGCGCACCTTCAACCGCTCAGGGATCCGCCCGCTGCATCAGAACTGTTCCTTTGATAACTACCGCGTCGAGTGCGAAGGACAGATGAACGCCCTCGCCCGCGCACGTCAGTATGTGGAAGAGTTCGATGGCAATATCGCCAGCTTTATCTTCTCCGGTAAACCGGGGACCGGCAAAAATCACCTGGCGGCAGCCATCTGCAACGAGCTGCTGCTGCGCGGGAAGTCGGTCTTAATCATCACCGTGGCCGATATTATGTCGGCGATGAAAGATACCTTTGGCAACCGGGAAACGAGCGAAGAGCAGTTACTGAGCGACCTCAGCAAAGTCGACCTGTTAGTGATTGATGAAATTGGTATGCAGACGGAGTCTCGCTATGAGAAGGTCATTATCAATCAGATAGTTGACCGTCGTTCTTCATCCAAACGGCCTACCGGGATGCTCACCAACAGTAATATGGAAGAGATGAACAAGCTGCTCGGCGAGCGGGTAATGGACCGTATGCGGCTGGGGAACAGTCTGTGGGTTATCTTCAACTGGGAAAGTTACCGGCACCGCGTCACTGGCAAGGAGTATTAAGAGATTTCCGGACGATGACGGCGTTATACTAAAGCGATTATTCAGTCACGCTTATGAGTCCGTCTATGAAATCGTTTAAAAATGGCTTACTTGCCGCTTTTGCCGCCAGTGCATTTACCCTCGCCGGCGCTCACGCTGCCTCCTGGCAGGATTCTCTTAACAGCGCCGCCAGCCAGCTTAGCGGCAGCAGCACCCAGGCTGGCAGCGGCGGCATGTCCGTCTCCTCGCTAACCAGCCTGCTCAGCGGCAGCAGCCAGTCTCTGACCGCCAGCAGCATGAATAATGCGGCCGGGATCCTGTCATATTGCGCGCAACAGAAACTGGCCTCCGTGACCAGCGCCGATAACGTCAAAAACCAGGTGCTGGATAAACTGGGACTCAGCACGCCGGAAAAACAGAAACAAGACACCAACTATCTCGATGGCCTGCAGGGCTTGCTCAACAGTAATAACGGCCAGCAGCTGGACCTGAATACGCTTGGCAACAGCTCGCTGGCGAAACAGGTGAAAACCAAAGCCTGCGATCTGGTCTTAAAACAGGGCGTTAACTTCCTCTCCTGATACGTACTGCTCATGCCGCGTTTGTTGCCTTCGCGACGGCAGCGCGGCCTGAAACGGTTTTTTTACCCTTTTTCCCTCTCCGCTTCCCCGCCACACCCGATGCGACACCGATCAAAAAAGGCAACATCTAAACCAATTCTGAATAACTGCACAGTTTCATGACGCTAGAATTGCAGCAAGATGGCGCTGCAATTACAGTGTGGCGTGAAAAGTAATCTATTCTGCCAGCCGACAACTGGCGCTAATGAGGATGAGCTGTGTCAGAGTTGTTATCCATCGCCTTATTTTTAGCTTCGGTGGTGCTGTATGCCTGGAAAGCGGGTCGTAACACCTGGTGGTTTGCCGCCACGCTCACGGTGTTAGGTCTGTTCGTGGTGCTGAACATCACCCTCTACGCCAGCGACTACTTTACCGGCGACGGCATCAACGACGCGGTGCTCTATACCCTGACCAACAGCCTGACTGGCGCCGGGATCGGCAAATACATTCTGCCGGGCGTCGGGGTGGGCGTCGCGCTGGTTGCCGTCTTTGGCGCGCTGGGCTGGGTGCTGCGCCGCCGTCGGCATCATCCTCATCACGTCGGTTACAGCCTGGCGGCGCTGCTGCTGGCGCTGGCCTCCGTGGATGCCAGCCCGGCCTTCCATCAGATCAGCGAGCTGGTGAAATCGCAGTCACGGGAAGGTGACCCGGACTTTGCCGCATACTACAAAGAGCCGTCGAAGCGTATCGACAATCCACAGCTGAACCTGGTCTATATCTATGGCGAAAGCCTCGAGCGTACCTATTTTGATAACGATGCCTTTCCTAACCTCACCCCTGAGCTCGGCAAAATAAAAGATCAGGGCCTCGATTTCAGCAATACCATGCAGCTCCCGGGGACGGATTACACCATCGCCGGTATGGTCGCCTCGCAGTGCGGCATTCCGCTGTTCGCGCCGTTTGAAGGCAACGCCTCGGCCTCGGTCTCCAGCTTCTTTCCCCAGAATATCTGCCTTGGCGATATCCTGAAAAACTCCGGCTATGAAAACTATTTTGTGCAGGGAGCCAACCTGCGCTTTGCCGGCAAAGACGTGTTTCTCAAATCCCACGGCTTCGATCACCTGTACGGGGCGGAAGAGCTCAAAACTACGGTAGCGGATCCCGCCTATCGCAACGACTGGGGCTTCTATGACGACACCGTGCTCGATGAGACGTGGAAAAAATTCGAAGAGCTGTCGCGCTCCGGTAAACGCTTCTCGCTGTTCGCCCTGACGGTGGATACCCACCACCCCGACGGCTTTATCTCGCGCACCTGCGAGCGTAAACGCTATGACGTGGACGGTAAGAAAAACCTCTCCTTCAGCGCCGTTAGCTGCAGCCAGGAACATATCGCCGCGCTGATAGAGAAGATTAAAGCCTCACCCTATTTCAAAAACACGGTCATCGTGGTCTCTTCCGATCACCTGGCCATGAAAAACAGCGCCTGGGATTACCTCAACAAGCACGATCGCAGCAATCTGTTCTTCGTCCTGCGCGGCGATAAACCGCAGCAGGAGACCCTGGCGGTGAAACGCAATACCATGGATAACGGCGCGACGGTGCTCGATATTCTCGGCGGCGATAACTATATCGGCCTCGGGCGCAGCAGCCTCTCCGGCCAGTCGCTCTCCGGTATTTTCATGAATATGAAAGAGAAGGTCCTGGCCTGGAAACCGGACGTGATCCGCCTGTGGAACTTCCCGAAAGAGATGAAAAACTTCACCATCGATTCGCAGAAGAACATGATCGCCTTCTCCGGCAGCCATTTCCGTCTGCCGCTACTGCTCAGGGTATCAAACCAGCGCGTTGAACCGCTGCCGGAGAGCGAATACTCCGCGCCGCTGCGCTTCCAGCTGGCCGATTTCGCGCCGCGGGATAATTTCGTCTGGGTCGATCGCTGCTATAAAATGGGGCAGCTGTGGGCGCCTGAACTCGCGCTCTCTACCGACTGGTGCGTCTCGCAGGGGCAGCTGGGCGGTGAGCAAAAGGTTCAGCACGTCGATAAGCCGCAGTGGCAAGGCAAAACCGCTTTCAGGGATACCCTTATCGATATGGAGCGCTATAAGGGGAACGTCGATACGCTAAAAGTCGTCGACAACGATATTCGCTACAAGGCCGACAGCTTCGTGTTTAACGTCGCCGGCGCCCCGGAAGAGGTCAAGCAGTTCAGCGGCATTTCGCGTCCCGAGTCCTGGGGTCGGTGGTCCAATGCCCAGCTGGGCAGCGACGTGAAGATTGAATATAAAGAGCCACTACCGGAAAAATTTGATCTGGTGATCACCGCCAAAGCTTACGGCCCAAACGCCAATAAGCCGATCCCGGTGCGGGTAGGTGAAAGTGAGCAAGTGCTTACGCTGGCCAATGATGTGACCACTACGACGCTGCATTTCGACAACCCGTCGCGCAGCAACACCCTGACCATCACTCCGCCGGACCCGCAGTCCACCAACGAGGGCAATATCCTTGGTCACTCCCCACGTCAGCTGGGGATCGGCATGGTGGAGATCAAAGTGGTGAAAAGCGAAGGCTAAAACCATCCTGCCCGGCGGGTTTCCGCGCCGGGCAACGGTTGCCGTGGCAGGGCGTTAACCCTACAGCGGCTGTAGTTCATCAGCCGACAGTCCAGTGATTTTCTGTACCATCTCTTTGTCGAGGCCATTTTGTAACATACTGCCGGCAATGCGCAGCGCCTCGCGCCGGCTTCCTTCCTGCAAGCCCTCCTGGTGCCCTTCTTCCCGGCCTTCTAGTCGACCTTCTTGCCGACCTTCTTGCCGACCTTCCTGCTTAAGCTTTTGCGCGATAGACATCAGTGTCTCCTCATACTGTGGCAGACGGCGGGCCAGCCGGCGGAGAAACACGCCCGGCTCGGCCGTATTACCGTACTGCAGCATATAGTGAAACAGCATTCTCAACTGCCGACGGTTAGTGTATCCCAGCATCACAACGGCCGCCAACGACTCCGTTATGCCGCTGAGATCGCGCTGGCGAATATGTTTTTGCATCAGCTCCAGCAAGGCGACTCGCCGATGCTGCACGAGGTCATCATCTGGCATCACCGTAACGTCGATCAACGTAAACGGACAGCCATACAGCGTCTTCGCCGTCTCCGGGTGGCGAAGAAATCGTTTAAAGACCGCATCGTGCGGCGTCGAGGTCATCCGTTTTTTCATGGCCATCCGCTTGCCTGAAAGAGAAGGAAAGCCGGACTCTACCACCGGTTTTTACCCGAATGGATTTGACGATAATTTTCTGGGAAGCGCCTCGGAGAATAGCATGGCGGCCAGCCCGGCTGGCCGCCATCAACACAGCTTAGTAATCAAACTGACGGTAGTAACGGCGGATATTGAGGTCGTGGCCGGTATGGTGTTCAAAGTGGGCCGCCAGCCGATCCACCAGCAGGGTGGACACCACGCACGGCGCCATAATCCAGCGGAACGCGTCATCAATGCCGTTCAGCGGATAGTCGCGCGGGTCGATCACCACCAGATGGTCAGTTATCTTTTCGGCAAAGCGTTCGACGCGCTCGTCCAGCGCCCGGCATTTCCCCTCTCCTTTCACCAGAAACAGCGGGACCTCTTTTTCCAGCAGCTCCAGGGTGCCGTGGAAAAATTCAGCCGAGCTCACGGATTTCGTCCGCTTCCACTGCATCTCTTCGAGAATACACATTGAGAACAGGTAAACCTCGCCCCACATTTCCGCGCCGCCAATCCACATCATATAGTCGCAGTCATGGTATTGTGCGGCAATGCTATCCGCCTGGAAATCGAACTGGCGCTTGGCCTGCAGGAGATTTTCCGGCAGTAATTCGAGCTGGCTGGCAAATCGCGCATAATTTTCAAACTCGCCGTGACGATAAATAACGCGGAAGAATAACCAGTACAGCAGCATATATTCATATTCCACACCGTTCTTGTGGCACATCGGAATATGCCAGCTGGCGGCGGCGGCCAATGGCGAGTCGGCATGACGGGTAATAGCCACCACGCGGATCCCCTGCGCCTTGCACCACTCGGCAATAGCCACCGACTCTTTGGTATCACCGGATTTAGATAACGTAACGACAACTGCATCTTTATTTAATTTTTTATGTCCGCGATGAATTAATTCGGCCGCCTGCTCAAGATATACCGGCACACTGGTTAATTCTTTGGCAAACTCATTAATGGCCATCATCGGTGCCAGAGAACCGCCTACCGAGGCAAAAAATAATGCGCTGCAGCCGCTGTCATAAATATCATCGGCCACGGTTTCAGCCTGTTTACGCGCAGCGATGATCTCGCGAGCACTGGTCAGGTACTCGTCCTGATTAAAACCCAACATAGTTTTCTCCTGAATATTCAGATTTTACTTTTTAATACGTGGTCAAAATCGTCAAAAATACGTTTAGCCAGATCGATACCTTTCAGTCCGGCGGTATGCCAGGCCAGCATCTGGACGGGAACAATCAGCAACAGCGGCGCCAGGTGATGCTCGCACGGACAGTTTAGCGCCAGCGTCTGCGCATCCTCGTCATCGCTCAGCGTTAGCGTAAAAGCCCGGGCAATGGACCGCGCCATATAGTCCCGCAGCGCCCGGGTTCGCGCATCCGGCGCATCTTCAATAAACAGCATCACATGGCGGGCGTTGGCTTCCAGATAGGGACCGTGCATATAGGCTTCCAGCTCAAAGCCGCTGGAAGGCACGCGCACCGTTTCAGTAAATTTGGTTTCAAATTCCTTCGCCACGCCAACCAGCGCACCGTAGCCGGTGGCGACAAAGCGCTCCCCGCTCCGCAGCGTTTCGCTATACCGGTCGATAAAGCGCGAGGTGCGGGCAATAACATCCGGGATCGCCGCAACCAGCCGCTGGAATTCAGCGAGATAGTGCTGCTCCTCGACCTCGCTGACTTTCCCCTGCTGACGAGCAATGATCAGCGCTATCAGCAACAGATTCAGCACCGTCGCGCTAAAACCGCGGGTCACAAACCCTACGCTCTCGATCCCGGTATTGATATCCAGAACGCCATCGCAAGCGCGGGCTATCGGGCTTTGCGGGTCGGAGGTCAGGGCAAATACCGGCAATCCTGAGGCCTGTACCTTACGCATCGCCTCCAGCGTTGACGCGCTTTTCCCGCTCTGTGAAATCGCCACCACCAGATCGGTATGCGGGTCGATCGCTTCGTAATGGGTAAAGTTGTACGGCTCTTTAATGTCAACCAGCACGCCGAAGCGTTGTTCAAAGAAATAGCGCGCGCACAGCGCGGCATTCAGCGACGATCCGGTCGCCAGCAGCAAAATTCGGCGTACCGGGTGCTGGCGGGCAAAGGTCTCAATCGCCGCCAGCTTTTGCCGGTAGCCACGCAGGATCTGCGCCAGGCAGGCCGGCTCTTCACTGATATAGGTCATCATTGTTGGTCGCATAGCTCACTCCCGTTAAAACAATCCGATCCACGAACCCAGAATGCCCACCAGCGCCATGCCGCCAATAATTGAGAGCGGTTTAACTTTCCGTCCCAGCAGCCAGTAGACGATGCCAAAACTCACCAGCGGCAGCATGCAGGGCAGAATGTCATTGATAATGTCCTGCACCTGAGTTTTGGCTTCTCCGGCACCAAAGGAGAGAGGGATGGTGATATCGATCATTGAGGCGGTCATCGCCCCGACCACCATCAGGCCGATAATCGACGCTCCGTAGGTCAGGCTCTCCATCATTCCGCTCTTCTGGATCCGCTGCAGGACCCCGGTTCCCAGCACGTAGCCCCAGCGGGTAAAGCACCAGCGCACCAGAATGTGCGGCACGTTAAACACCAGCAGAAACAGGATCGGCCCGAGGATGTTGCCCTTCAGCGCCAGGCTGGTGCCGATCCCGGTGGCGATCAGGCGCAGCGTCCCCCAGAAGAAAGAGTCCCCCAGCCCGGCCAGCGGCCCCATCAACGAGGCTTTGACGTTATCAATCGCAGTGGCATCCATGTTTTTCTGCTGGCTGTTTTTCTCCTCCATCACCGTGGTGATCCCCAGCAGCAGGGTGACGATATGCGGCGTGGTATTGAAAAACACCAGATGACGTTTCAGCGCCCTGGCTAGCTCCTCTTTGCGCGGATAGAGCTTTTTCAGCACCGGAATCAGCGCGTAAACAAAGGCGAGATTCATCTGCCGCTCATAGTTCCACGAGAACTCCATCTGGAAGGAGCGCCAGAACACCCGGCGTAAATCTCGTGGCGTAATCTGGGTTTCTTCCTGCTCCTGCGGTTGCAGGGTCTCTTCAGAAATCGTCTTCGTCGTCATCGCTGACTCCTTGTTCTGTCGTCGTACGAGGTGAATTCAACGCGGTGACGTTAACCATGACCACCGCCACGATGGCGCCGAGAATGGCGATGCCGGTCACCGGGATTTTCAAATAAGCCATTAGCACAAAGCCGAGGAAAAAGTACGGCGCCACTTTCTTGTTAATCAGCAACCTGGCAAGCATCGCGAAGCCGAGCGCCGGGATCATGCCGGTGGCGACGCTGAGCCCGTGTTTGATAAATTCCGGGATGGTATCGAGCAGGGATTTCACCGCGTTGCTGCCCACCAGGAATGAAACGGTCACCACCGTGGCCAGCATCAGCGACAGCCCGAAGCCGGCAATCAGATGCATCCGCTCAATGCCCCGCGTATCCGCCCGTTCCGCATACCCGTCCGCCTTCTGGCTGAGCATCGGGATAAACATCCCCAGATAAACGTTTTTCAGGATCAGGGTCAGGGTGGCGATAGGCAGGCCGAGCAACAGCGCCGTTTCCGTGCCCGCGCCGGAGGTGATGGCGAACGCCACGCCGAGAATACCGCCCGTCACCACGTCGGGCGGGATCGAGGCACCAACGGAGAAAGAGCCGATAAACGCCAGCTCCAGCGTCGCGCCCATAATGACGCCGGTCTGTACATCCCCCAGCACCAGTCCGGTCAGCAGCCCGGTGACGATAGGCCGGGAAATCAGCGACGTCCCTAAGGCATATTCCGATTGCGCGATAAACGCCACCAGACCCAGTAAGAGAGCCTCTACCATAATCTGTCCTCCGGAATTACACGCATTCCGTAAAAAGCTGTTTGCGATCGTTCGGGACCTGGCGAATCTCCACCTCGACGCCCTTCCCCACCAGTTGTTGTAGCTGCTCTATTTCTGTCGGCAATAAATTAATCGCCTTAGAGATATTTTTACTGCCCTCTTTAGCCTTAATTCCGCCGAGATTTATGCTTTTTATTTCCCCGATAGCGCAGGCAATACGCCAGGCGTCATTGACCGATTCCACGACAATAAATAAATTATATTTATCGGTCACCCCACTTTTTATCGCCTCAATAGCATCATTGATATTTTTAATCACCAGTTTTACCGAGGGCGGTTTGGCAAGCTTAATGGTGGTTTTCCGCAGTTCATCTTCAGGGACACTGTCGTTGGCGATCAAAATGCAATCGGCGCCGACATATTGGGTCCAGGAAAAGGCCACCTGGCCGTGAAGTAATCGATGGTCTACCCTTAATAACGTAATCATCATGCTTCCTCATTTCAGAAGTCTTTATCCATAGTCATCGCACTGGCAATCGTTTGATTGCAGTACTGAATGCTCTCTTTGGCGCTGGTTAATGCTTCGGTAATTAATTTTTCAGTATTCTCTTCCGCTGCGGAAATCAGCAAGTCAATAATTAACGGCAGATTTAAACCGGATAATAAATGGAAGTGTGGGCGTGATAAAAAACGCACAAACTCGTTATTCACACTACCGGCGAAAATATCCGTAATCACTATCAGCTCATCCTGTGCCGGGAAACGCGCCAGTAGCGCCTCCACCTGCTGCGTGAGATCGGACTCCTCTTCTACATAGGCGCACAGGGTATGAATATCCGGCTGTTTACCGAGGATTAGCTCCACGGAGTTCAGCAAACCGTTAGCAAAGGTGCCATGGCTGGCAAAAATATAGTGTCGTTTCATCCTTACCTCGAAAGCGCATTCCACTGCTTTCTTAATTGCAACCGGCGTGCCAGAAACAGTGGCGCGCTGGTTAGCGCAAAGACGAACGGACTGAGGGAACTAAAACTCTTGATCTTCCTGAATAAATTCCGTTTCCCGCGTCAGGATATCATGAATGTAGCAGAGCTCGACGACGGGGATTTTGACACTATACCCGCTCTCTATGACACTAAAAGCCTCGCGGAGCGTCGCCAGCTCGCTCTGCGGACACTGCCTTCCGGAATAATGGGATGGCGACGCGTTGCGGATCAGGCGCTCTATCAGACAGCTGATATGCACATACAGCGCCACCTTGCGATCGTTGGGCACGTCGCAGCCGGCCAGATGCTCATAGCGCAGTAAAAACTGCTCGACCTGATTGATGACCTTTGCGGTATCGAGGATCGTCACCGACTCGATCACCCGGCGCAGCGAGAAATTTTTCAGGATCAGGTTATTGATCTCGCTGACTTGTTCAGAGGAGGCCAGCTCGCCGAAGATACGCATCAGCGGGCGGCTGCCCTGGCCGGAAATCAGCGAATCCAGCGAGATCCACGGCAGATCGGCAAGCTGCGGATCCAGGGTACCGACGATCGCCAGCACCTCATAGCGGCTGAGCATCGGTTGCCGCCGCGCGGGATCGGCGAGCGTTTCCACATCACAGGCCACAATATCGATCCCCAGCGCTTCAGGAATGCTGGCTTTTAACAGCGCCGACAGATTCGCTGCCGCGCCCAGACCGGTCGCGCAGGTCGTAAGAATCGCCCGCGGTTTATCGGTTTGCGGGTAATAGAGCTGGTGCTCAACCGCAAGGTCATCGCCGAGGTCGCGGACGATATCTTCCAGCATAACGCCCTGCAAAATGCGCTCCCCAACGTACATCGCCATCCCGGTCGAGACGTTATTAATTATCGCCATCGGCGTACTCAGCCGACGATTAAAATGGCGATGAATGGCGTTCAGCGATCCCATATCGACCAGAATGATCAACCCTGACGCCAGAGCGTGGCTCTCAATATAGGCCATCACCTGGTTAGCAATAGCCTCCGGCGTCACGTCGAGCGGCATATCGAATGACTCAAACAGCTGGCTTTTCAGCAACCGGTTCGCCACGTTGGCGATGCTGCTGGCGGTGGCGTAACCGTGGGCGAGGATAATTGCCCGGGTCACCTGCTGCTGGCTGATGGCGCCATTTTTCTGTAACCACAGCACCAGCAGCAGCAGGTCAATGCGCCGGGGTTCAATGTCCAGCTTCAGCGCCAGCGCAGCGAGGATCTCTTCGCAAAAGCGATACAGCAGCGGATATTTCTGCGCCAGAAAATCCTCCAGCAGGCGGCTTTTCTCGTTGCTCATCGTGGACGGCCCCTGCCGGGAACGATGTATCAGGTAGTGGCTTATAGCGTAGATACAGTTGCCGTTAAACTGGATATTGAAGCGCTTTTCAAGGCGATAAAACTCCTCCCGCACCTGATGCGTTATCAGTAGCAGCATATGCGAACTATTGGCATCGTGATTATCGAAAATCAGCCGATCGAAGAGGGTTTCAATCTCCTCGCCCATGCTTTTTTGCGCCTCATCCCAGAGCGTTTTTTTACTCTGCACCGCCTCATACAGCGCGAGAACGCGGCACTGAGTATCATAAATCAGCCCCTGAATCGGGTCGCGCGCGCGCAGCAGCCAGACCAGGCTGGTCTGCGGCTCGATAAGCAGCGGCTCCTGCTGGCCCATCGCTTCACTGAGCGCTGGCGTCGCAGCCATGATATTTTCCGGCAGATCGTGCAGCGTCACGGTAAGCATCTCGCTGCCCGGACACCTGGCCCAGGCCGACGCCACGGTGTATTTCACCACATTCTTCAGCTCACCGACGTTACCGCGATAAACATAGTGCGTCAGCACCTGTAGCAGCCGGGGCGTCAGCTGCAGCCGGGTAGCCAACGTGCGCGCCTCCTGCCAGAAAAACTGCAGCGTGAGCGCGTCTTTTTCGTGGCGGCTGCGGGTCTGTAAATCAGGCAGGCTAACGAGGATCGGGATACGACGAATAAAGGTGGTCAGAAACGTGCTGTGAATATCTTCGGTGGTGGCAAACACCAGCCTCAGCGAAATCGGCATCCCCTGCGCCGTTTCCCCCACCCGATAGATCTCCTTACGGTCCAGCCAGGTGAACAGCTTCTCCTGCCCCTGCGCATCCAGGCGGTGGACTTCGTCGAGAAACAGCACGCCGCCGTTTGCCGCTTCAAACGCCCCGGCTTTATCGCTCTGCGCGCCGGTAAACGCGCCTTTGACGTAGCCAAACAGGTTGGCGGCCAACAGCTCCGGGTTGCTGGCATACTGGGCGCAGTTAAAGCTGACAAAAGGCGCATCGGGCGGCAGCAGCCCCTGGGCGATAGCAAACTCATGCATCAGCTCCGCCATATAGCTCTTGCCAGTTCCGCTGTCGCCAACGATCAGCAGCGGAAGCCCACCGTTGGGATAAAACAGCGCGGTTTTCATCTGTTCGATAGGCTTGCGCAGGCTACCGTCATGGCCGGTCAGCAATGAGAAATGATCCGCCTGCTCCGGCTGCCGGTCGCTCTCTGCGAGCAGTTCCGCCATGCTGGCGTACTCGCTGCGGGAAAGAGGGAAAAACTGCTGGCAGAAGGCGGCTTTATGCAGGAAATAGACTGGTCGAGTATTGATCTTCACCAGCACATCCTGGGCCACCAACTGATTCAGATAGTGGCTGGCGGTATTTCTTTGCATCGCAAAACGCTGAGCCAGGTAGCCAGCGGTGAAGACCTCGCTCAGGTTATCCGGATCAAAAAAATCGGTCTGATTTTGCAGAAAAGCCAACAGTTCCGTTTTACGCATGACATCCCCCTCTTCACCTTACAGAGGCTTATGATGCGGGAAATCCACCAGGCGTTGGCGCTAAATTCACTTTTTGCGGTTCGGAGCACAAAAAAAACGGCGCCCAAATCCGCGGACGCCGCATAACAAAACCGTTACAGCCGCGCCAGGGCCTCCCGCATTCCTGAGCGCAAAATCATTTCCAGATAGCGCGTGACCTGGTCGGAAAGGCCGGGAATAGCCGTCAGATCCTCGCCCCAGTGCGCGTTATCCTGTAAAACCTCCAGCACCAGTCCATGCAGCGGGCTCCCGTTCGCCACCTGCTTCCATCCTTGCGAGAAGCGGGTTAACCAGACGTCATCATCCTGCAGCGGATACACCTGTCCGTCGCGCTGGCCGCGATAGAAGGCGATAAGCGCCGCCAGGGCAAACGTTAGCCGCGGCGGGATCGCGCCGTGCTGGCGGATTGTCGTCAGCAGCTGCGGCAGGATCCGGGTGCGGAACTTAGTCATGCCGTTCAGGGCGATGGCGAGCAATTGATGGCGAATATAGGGATTAAGAAAGCGCCCGGTGACCGCATCGGCAAACTGACGAAGCTCCTCGGCCGGTAAATCGAGCGCCGGGATAATCTCTTCATCAATCGTCTGCTGTACATAATGGCGAATGGCTTCGTCCTGCATCGCTTCGCCAACGGTATCCACCCCGCACAGCCATGCTACCGGCACCAGCGCGGTATGCGCACCGTTAAGAATGGCAACCTTGCGCGCTTTATAGGGCCGGATATCCTCTACGATGCGGATATTAAGCGGGTAGCGATCCAGCCGCAGCGTTTCCGCCAGCGCCTGCGGACCCTGAATGACGAATAACCAAAAGTATTCGGCGGTATCAAGGAAAACATCATGGTAGCCCAGCTCCGCCTCCAGCTTTTCCGCATCCTCACGCGGATAGCCGGTGACGATGCGGTCAACCAGCGTCGAACAAAATGTATTGGCGGTCTCAACCCAGTCGCGAAAAGCCGCAGGCAGTTGCCACTCTTTGGCGTAGCGTAGCACCAGCGCCTTCAGCGCTTCGCCGTTGTAGTCGATCAGCTCGCAGGGGATAATCGTCCACCCCTTATCCGCAGCGCCATTGAAATGGCGGAAACGTTCGAGCAGCAGTTGGGTCAGCTTCGCCGGGAAGCTAACCGGCGGCTTATCGTCAGGCCGGTCTCCGGCATGATAGCTAATACCCGCTTCGGTAGTATTTGAAAATACGAACGCGATCGCCGGATTACGAGCCAGCGCCAGATAGCTGGCAAAATCCTGCCAGGGATTGAGCTCGTTATTAACGGAGCGAATAATCCGCGATTCGCTCACCGCCTCGCCGCGTTCATTCAACCCACGAATGATCGTGGTATAGAGTCCGTCCTGGGTATTTAACGACGGCGGAAACGCGGTGTTGATCGGGCGAATAATGGTCAAGCCCGCCGCCAGATCGGTTTGCTCATTCAGCAGATCCAGCTGCCAGTCAATAAATGCCCGCAGGAAGTTGCCCTCGCCAAACTGAATCGCGCGCGTCGGGTACTGCGGCCCGGGAAAATCTTGTCTGTTTAACGATTTCATAAGCTTACCTGCTAAAAATGAATAACGCCTTTGATCAGCTGACGATTGTTAATCACTTCGCTTTCGTAAATGTCCGCCAGCGATTTGAAGTCGTAACGGTGGGTTAGCATCATCCTGGCGGTGATTTTCCCCTCGGCCATCAGCCGCCCAACTTTGGCAAAATCCTCTTCCGTCGCGTTACGGCTGCCCATCATCGTCGTCTCTTTCTTATGAAATTCCGGGTCGGAGAACTGCAGTTCCCCCTTAAACAGACCAACAAAAATGATGCTGCCGCCGTGACGAATTAAATTAACGGTGTTATTCATCGCCTGCTGATTTCCCGTCGCGTCAATCACTTTCTGCGCCAGAGAACCGCCAAACGTGGCAGACAGTTGCTCGATAAACAGCGGATCGGAGGGATCGAGGGTGGTCAGGCCGAGATGCTGTGCCACATGATCGCGCCGCGCCGGGCTGGTATCCGCCACTACTACCTGCGCACCGTCAGCCTTAGCGATCGCCGCGGCTCCGAGCCCAATGGGGCCCGCGCCAACCACCAGCACCTGATCTCCCGGCTGGATCGCTGCGCGACGCACCGCGTGGGCGCTAATGGCGAATGGCTCAATCAACGCCACGGCTTCAGGATCGACGTCATCCACCACCAGCAGATTGTTTACCGGCACGCAGAGATACTCGCTAAACCCGCCGTCGCGATGCACGCCGATCACCGAAATCTTCTCGCAGCAGTTTGTCCGGCCGTTCAGGCAGGCCGGACACTGGCGGCAGGCGACATAGGGAATCACAGCAACCTGTTGGCCGCTCTTCAAATTAAGAATATTTTTACCCAGCCCAATTATCTCACCGCATATTTCATGTCCAAGAACACGCGGATAACTAAAAAAAGGCTGATTGCCGCCCCAGGCATGAATGTCTGTCCCACAAATCCCCACTGCCTTTATTTTAATGAGCACTTCATCATCGCCGGGAATGGGAATCTGGCGTTTTTCCCAGTGTAGTTTTTTAGGTTCCTGACACACTAAAGTATTCATCGACGTCATAATAATTGCCTCCGTATTTGTTGGCTTAGATATCGATGAAAAATAGAAACAGAGTGAAACTCATCGCAAAATCTGTGAAATGTCGCGCACAAAACTGTTTTAAATCCGGCTTTAATGGATAAAAAAGGAAAACGTTATGAGTCGCTCACAAAACCTACGTCACAATGTTATTAACCAGGTCATCAACGATATGGCGCGCGGCTTTATCCCCTCGCCGCTACCCTCGCAAAGCGCACTGGCGGAGATGTATAACATTAGCCGCACCACGGTGCGCCATATCCTTTGCCACTTATGCGAGCGCGGCGTCTTGAGCCAGGTCAATCACGACTACCAGATCCTTCGGCAGCCGGAAGTACAGGACGGCTTCGATGGTTCCAGCGCCTCGCTGACCGAACAAAACCGTCTCTTTGAACAAGCTTTTTTCACCATGATTAACCAGCGTCAGCTACGCGCCGGGGAGCGGTTCTCCGAACTGCAACTGGCGCGTGCCGCGGGCGTCAGCCCGGTCGTGGTCAGAGAATTTTTACTGAAATTCAGCCGCTACAACCTGATTGAAAGCGAAAAGCGCGGCCAGTGGAACATGAAAAAATTTGAGCAATCCTGGGCCGAGCAACTGTTCGAATTGCGGGAAATGCTGGAAACCCACGCACTTCAACATTTTCTTAATCTGCCGGACAGCGATGCCCGCTGGCTGCAGGCCAAAACCCTGCTTGAGCGCCACCGCACCCTGCGGGACAGCATCGGCAACAGCTTTCGTATGTTCTCCCAGCTCGATCGTGATTTTCATTCGCTGCTGCTTTCCGCTGCTGATAATATATTTTTTAATCAATCACTTGAAATTATTTCCGTGATCTTTCACTTCCACTATCAGTGGGATGAAAGTGACCTTAAACAGCGCAATATCATCGCCATTGATGAACATATGACGATCCTGAGCGCACTCATCTGTCGCAGCGATCTGGATGCCAACCTGGCGCTACGTAACCACCTGAACTCTGCGAAGCAATCCATGATTAACTCTCTCAAGCAAAGTGAATCGCTGGCACATTAAGTACCGATTAAAAACAGAAAATGATTAGCAACAGCACAAATCCAAAAACGTAATCCGGCGCCCTCAAAAAGGTTATTTATGCTGAAAACAAGTCGACTTACTTTACTGTGAAACAGGTGGGTGATGTTTACCCCCTTCGTTGTCACTTGGTATTCAAACATAATAATCAGGAGTCAGGCGTGGAATCACAAAATATAACCATAGACCCGCAGACCGACTTTAAAAAGGGGGAAGCGGAAACCCTTTCAGTTCCCTTAGAAAATACACTACAACGTAGTTCTCGTATTAAAAAGATTCAAACAACGGCAATGATTCTGTTATTTCTGGCGGCGGTGATTAACTACCTTGACCGAAGTTCATTGTCCGTTGCGAACTTAACGATTCGCGAGGAGTTAGGGCTTACCGCCACTGAAATCGGGGCGCTGTTATCGGTTTTCTCTCTGGCCTATGGCATTGCGCAACTGCCCTGCGGGCCGTTGCTGGATCGCAAAGGTCCACGCATCATGCTGGGGCTGGGCATGTTTTTCTGGTCGCTATTTCAGGCGGTCTCCGGGATGGTGCACAGCTTTACCCAGTTTGTCCTGGTGCGTATCGGCATGGGGATCGGCGAAGCGCCGATGAACCCGTGCGGCGTCAAGGTGATCAACGACTGGTTTAATATTAAAGAGCGCGGCCGCCCAATGGGCTTCTTTAACGCCGCCTCGACGATTGGCGTGGCGATCAGCCCGCCGATCCTTGCCGCGATGATGCTGATGATGGGCTGGCGCTGGATGTTTATTACCATCGGCGTACTGGGGATCTTTGTCGCTATCGGCTGGTATATGCTTTATCGCAACCGGGAGGATATCCCCCTCACCGCCGATGAGCAGGCCTACCTTAATGCCGGAAGCGTCAACGTGCGCCGCGACCCGCTGAGCTTTGCCGAATGGCGCAGTCTGTTTAAAAACAAAACCATGTGGGGAATGATGTTCGGCTTCAGCGGCATCAACTATACCGCGTGGCTATATCTGGCATGGCTGCCGGGTTACCTGCAAACGGCGTATAACCTCGATCTGAAAAGTACCGGGTTTATGGCCGCCATTCCTTTCCTGTTTGGTGCCGCCGGTATGCTGATCAATGGCTACGTCACCGACTGGCTGGTCAAAGGCGGCATGGCCCCGATCAAAAGCCGCAAGATCTGCATTATTGCCGGGATGTTCTGCTCCGCGGCGTTTACGCTGATCGTGCCGCATGCCACCACCTCAATCGCGGCGGTACTGTTAATCGGTATGGCGTTGTTCTGCATTCATTTTGCCGGAACGTCCTGCTGGGGATTGATCCACGTCGCCGTAGCATCAAGAATGACGGCTTCCGTCGGCAGTATTCAGAATTTCGCCAGCTTTATCTGCGCTTCATTCGCACCGGTGGTGACCGGATTTATTGTCGATACCACCCATTCCTTCCAGCTGGCACTGGTTATATGCGGCTGTGTGACCGCTCTCGGCGCACTGGCCTACATTTTCCTGGTTCGCCAGCCGATTAGTGACCCGCGTAACGACTGAATCTTAACGCCCTGCTGACCGCAGGGCATTCATCGTTGCGCTCATTTCATACTGCTGCAGCGATAGCGGCGCATATCCCGCCGCGGCAAACAGCGGCGTAAACGTTTCCGGGACCGTCACCGAAGTCCCCACACCCGGGAACTGCTGCGCCAGCGTCACCAGCAGCTCACGCGCCAGCCCCTGACGGCGGGCGGCGGGCTCCACCCACAAAAATTGCAGTACAGGCCGTGAACCCGCCGTTGTTAGAACCGCGAAGGCGCGCTGTTCCAGCGTCACGACCTGACATGGCAGGGTGGCGAAGGTGAGCGGATCCAGCAGCCAGGGGAGCTGACTGTTACTCTCGTCAATGGCGCGCCGTAGCAGGGCCAGGGTGGGATAAAGCTGTAATATGCCCGCTACCGGAGCCAGAGGTTCATTGCTCAGGTAGCCGCAGAGCCCGTAGCGTCGCGTAAAGCCCAGCGTCTGATATAGCGCGACGGCCGCATGGTTATCGCGGATCACCTCCAGAGATACCATCTCAACCCCCTGCTGTTGCAGGAGCATTAGCAGATCTTGCATCAGTTCCCGGCCCAGGCCTTTGCCGCGCCAGGCCGGGCGCAGGGCAAAGGCCGCCAGGCGAGCGGCACTTCCCCGGCGGGCGACAATCGCGATCGCCGCCGGTTCATCTCCGGCCAGCCAGACGCGGGAATCGATCAGGCTCATCCCCTCGGCGCTGAAACGCTGTACAAATCCCGCCACCGACTGGGTAACAGGCACCAGATAGGCTTCAAAACAGGCGTTGAGAATATCCGTTAACTGCACGCTGCTGAACTGCGTGGCGGGAACGGCGGTCAGCTCCATACTTTTCTCCCGAAGGCTGCTATGCTGAGGTGATGAAAACTAACACTATAACTGCCGGTGCCGTATTACGCCTGACTCAGGAGAGCGATATCGCCCTTCTGCCCACCATTGAACGTTCTGCCGCCCAGGCATTTCGCCAGATCCCCTCTCTCGCCTGGCTGGCGGACAGCGAGGTGATTAGCGTTGCGCGTCATCATGATTATCTGGAAACAGAGCATAGCCTGCTGGCGGAAGCCGCCGGGCAGCCGATTGGCTTTATTCTGACCGAACCGCTCGACGATGCGTTATTTATCGTCGAAGTCGCCGTCCATCAGGACTGGCAGCATCAGGGCATCGGCCGGATGCTGCTGAAGCAGGTTATTGAGGGCGCACAGCAGATGGGCTATCCGGCGGTAACCCTCACCACCTTCCGCGAGGTGCCGTGGAATGCGCCGTTTTATACCCGTCTGGGATTCACCATGCTCGATGAGCTGACCCTGCCTGCCGGACTGGCGGCAAAGAGGGAACAGGAGACCCGGCACGGCCTGCCGCCCGAGTCGCGCTGCGCCATGCGCCTGTCGCTCTGATGGTCGGCCCGCCGCGCTCCGCGCTTTACTATGGCCGCAAGGCGCCAATCTCATCATGCAATGAACGGCTGATGGTAACCCCCTGCCGCTCACTCTGCTGGCGGCAGGCGAAACGCCGCTCGCCCGGCAGTCGCGCCCCCTGATCCTGCATCGCATTGAACAGCGTTTCGGCGCGCGCCAGCTGCTCTTGTGCCTGTGCGCCGAGAAAGCGCTGCGGATCCAGCGCCAGGATCAGCTCGCCGCCGTAGGGGAGCCCACCCGCGCCGTTATCCCACGCCAGCGATTCGGCGCTGGTCATATCGCCGATAAGCGGCCCGGCCAGCAGCTCAACCATTGCCGCCAGCGCCGAGCCCTTATGCCCGCCAAAGGTTAACATCGCGCCGTTCAGCACCTCCGCGGCATCGGTCGTTGGCTGTCCCTGACTGTCGATTCCCCATCCTTGCGGTAGCGCTTTGCCAGCACGCTGATGCAGCTGGATCTCGCCGCGCGCCGCGGCGCTGGTCGCCATATCAACAATAAACGGCGGTTTGTCCCGCCGCGGCCAGCCAAAGGCGATAGGGTTGGTGCCGAACAGCGGACGCGTGCCGCCCGCCGGGGCGACCCAGGCGTGGCTTGGCGTGCAGGCCAGCCCCACCAGCCCTGCCTCGGTCAACGGCTCAATATCGGCAAACAGCGCGGAAAAATGGACGCAGCGGTTAATCGCCAGCGCCGCAATGCCGCTGTGGCGCGCCTTCTCCAGCAGTAACGGCAGCGCGCGCTCGTAGGCCAGCAGCGAAAAGGCGCCGCCGGCGTCCGCCCGCGCAATCGCCGGCGCCTGATCGTGGATCTGCGGCTCGGCATCAGGCGATACCTTACCTTTACGCAAGGTGTCGACAATGCCCAACAGCCGCCACAGGCCGTGGGAAGCGCAGCCGTCGCGCTCCCCGGCGGCCACATTACGTGCAATGGCCGCCGCGTGGTCGGCGCTAAATCCATTGGCGCTGAGTACCTCCAGCGCCAGGTCATAAGCTTCAGGTAACGATAGAGTTACCGACTCCATACTGTTCTCCTTTACTCTTCTTCGTCTCCGCTAAAGTTAGCCTGCGGCAGGCAGCTGCGCGCGCCCCAGTAGTAAATCCCCAACGACATCGCCGCCACCAGCACCGTATCCCAGGGGTGACCTATGACATTAAGCCCGCCGAAGCTGCCCAGCCAGGAAAAGAGGATAATCAACGCATAAAAAACGATCAGCCACAGCGACGATTTCACCTGCTGCGCCAGGCTCACGGTATGTTCCGGCACCTTACCTTTGCACATCACATAGATGACAAACATCACGATTTGCAGCCCCAACAGCCACGAGAGCGTATTCCAGCCGGACCAGTAGACAATCAGCGCCGAGATCATAAACGATACCGGGCCGATGATGCCGAAGGCGCGCACGCGGAACGGCCGCGGCAGATCCGGCGCGTTGCGGCGCAGCCCGGCGGCGGTTACCGGGGCGATGGCGTAGCTCAGCACCAGGGCCGCCGACACCACGCTAATCAGCTGTTCCCAGGAGGGGAACGGCAGCGTCCAGAAGATTGAAAGCCCGAAGGTCAGCCACAGCGCCGGACGCGGAATCCCGGACGCTTTATCGATATGGGTAAAGGCTTTAAAGAAAGTACCCGCCTTCGCCCAGCCGTAGATCACCCGCGGCGTCGCGTTCATATAGATATTGCCGGTGCCGCTCGGGGAGATGATCGCATCGCTTATCACCATAAAGGCCAGCCAGCCCATGCCGAGGGTAATGGCGATATCGCGATACGGCAGCGAAAACTGTTTGCTCACCTCGGCCCAACCGCCGTTCAGCATTTCGGTGGGGATACTGCCAAGGAACGCCAGTTGCAGCAGCACGTAGATAATCGTCGACAGCACCACTGATAAAATCAACGCAATAGGGATAGTCCGCTGCGGCTTTTGTACTTCGCTGGCCACCGAGATAATCGGCGTCAGTCCCAGATAAGCGAAGATAATTCCGCCCGCGCTGATCGCCGCTTCCACCCCGGACATGCCGAATGGCGCAATCCCCTGCGCGTGCAGGTTCTCCGGTTTAAAGAAGGCGAACAGCGTCACCACCACCAGCAGCGGCACCAAAAACTTGAGCACGCTGATGAAGTTGTTCGATCGGGCGAAGGTCTTAACGCTGTAGTAGTTAAGCGCAAAGAAGAAACAGAGCAGCAGGAACTGCACCACCCACCCCAGCAGCGTCGGCGAACTGGAGCCCGGTTGGGTCAGCGCCGGAAACCAGGCGGCGGCATATTGCCGGGCGGCGACAATTTCAATCGAGATCAGGCTGGAGAAAGCGATCAGGGTGATGAACCCCAGTAGATAGCCCATCAGCTCGCCGTGGGAAAAGACCGGATAGCGAATAATGCCGCCGGCGCGCGGCAGCGCCGCCCCCAGCTCGCAGTAGACAATCCCCAGCAGCAGCACCGCAAAGCCGCCGATCACCCACGATGCGATCCCGGCCGGACCGGCGATGGAGGCCACGTGGCTGGCGGCGAATAACCATCCGGAGCCGAATATCGCCCCCAGGCCGATAAAGGTGAGATCGGTCAGGGTCAGCTGTTTTTTAAACTTACCCGACTCAGCAACGCGGGTTTGACTGTTATGCGTAGTGTGAATGGTCATGGTGATGCCCTTGCGTCAATGAGAGGAGGAAATCGCTTCCCGGGTCCACTGGCCGTTGACCAGGCGCAGCAGGTTCAAAGGGTTCGCATCCTGCAGCGCCGGCGGTAACAGGGCAGCCGGCGCGTTCTGCAGACAGACCGGGCGCAGAAAACGCTCAATCGCCCGGCTGCCGACCGAGGTCCCGCGTGCGTCGGTGGTCGCCGGCCACGGGCCGCCGTGGACCATCGCATCGCACACTTCCACGCCGGTGGGATACCCGTTAAACAGCACCCGTCCGGCCTTCTCACACAGCAGCGGTAGCAGGCTCGCCGCCAGCGGGCCATCATCCGCCTCAGCATGCACCGTCGCGGTGAGCTGCCCCTGCAGCGCTTTCACCACCGCCTGCAGCTGGGCCTCATCGTCCACTTCCACCAGCAGCGACAGCGGGCCGAAAACTTCGCTCTGCAGCAGCGTATCCTGCGCCAGCAGATCCTCGACCTGAGCCTGCCACAGCAGGGTCTGCGCCTGCCCGACGCCGGCGACGAGGCCGCTCGCCAGCCTCTCAATACGCGGGTGCGCCGCCAGTGCCGCCACTCCCTGATGGTAGTGCTGAAGGGTCGGCGCATTGAGCAACACCTGCGGCGTGGAGTCCGCTACCGCCGCGCACAGCGCCGACTTGAAGCGTTCCAGCCCGGCGCCGCGCAGCGCCAGAATCAGCCCCGGACGGGTACAGAACTGGCCGCCGCCGAGGGTGAATGACGCCACCAGCTCGTTTGCCAGCGCCCCGGCCCGCGTCTGCAGCGCCTGCGGCAGAATAATCAATGGGTTAATCGCCGACATTTCAGCAAACAGCGGAATTGGCTGCGGGCGCTGCTGCGCCAGCTGATACAGCGCCTTACCGCCGGCTAACGAACCGGTAAAGCCAACGGCCTGAATCGCCGGATGACGGACCAATTCGGCGCCGATATCGGTCCCGAAAATCATATTGAATACGCCGCCGGGTAAACCGCACCGTACCACCGCCCTGACGATCGCCTCGGCGGTCAGCTCGGCGGTGGCCATATGGCCCGGATGGGCCTTCACCACCACCGGACAGCCAGCCGCCAGCGCCGAGGCGGTATCGCCGCCGGCGGTGGAAAAGGCCAACGGAAAGTTGCTGGCGCCAAACACCGCCACCGGCCCTAACGCCTGCTGATACTGGCGCAGGTCCGGGCGCGGCAGCGGCTGACGGTCGGCTAAGGCGGTATCAATACGGGCGGCGAAGGTATCCCCGCGCAGGATCACGCCAGCAAACATCCGCAACTGGCCGCTGGTGCGCGCCCGTTCTCCCTGTAGCCGCGCCAGCGGCAGCGCGGTCTCCTGCCCGGCGATAGCAAAAAACGGCTCGCCCAGCGCATCGAGTTCATCAGCAATGGCGTTGAGAAAGCGCGCCCGCTGCTGCGGCGTGGTTTGTGAATAGACGGCAAAGGCCTGCTGCGCGGCTTCTGCGGCCTGAGCGGCTTCCTCGTGTGAAGCCGGATAAAAGCGGTGGCCGGTGGCTTCGCCGTCCACCGCCCGCAGGCTCAATAGCGTCGCCTCACCGCTGGCAATGCGGCGTCCGGCGATAAACTGCCGTCCCGCCGTGGTCTGAGATGCATTCATATTGACTCCTGTGCTCAGAGGCCGACATCCGGCAGCGTCGGACGAGTCGCCAGCGCCTGTTCAACGATCGCCACCACCTGCTGGCGCGTTTCGCCTTCCAGCGCCAGACGCGGCGGACGGGTAATGGCGCTGCCGCGGCCCAGCAACTCTTCACACAGCTTGATGCACTGCACCAGATCCGGACGCGCATCGAGATGCAGCAGCGGCATGAACCAGCGGTACAGCGCCATCGCCTCTTCGTAACGCTGCTGGCGGGCGAGACGGAATAACGTTTCCCCTTCGCGCGGGAAGGCGTTGGACATTCCGGAGATCCAGCCTTCCGCGCCGACGGCGATGCTTTCCACCACCACGTCATCCAGCCCGGCAAACAGCACGAAGCGGTCGCCAACGGTGTTACGCAGGTCGATAAAGCGGCGGGTATCGCCGGAGGAGTCTTTAAAGCAGACGATGTTGTCGCAGTCGGTCAGGGTGGCGAGAATGTCCGGCGTCACGTCGTTTTTGTAAATCGGCGGGTTGTTATAGACCATAATCGGCAGGTCGGTAGCGCTCGCCACGCTGCGGAAGTGGGCCGCGGTTTCATGCGGTTTTGAGGAGTAGACCAGCGCCGGCATCACCATGATCCCGTCGACGCCGACGCGCTCCGCCTCTTTCGCCATTTTCTGGGCGAAGGCGGTGGTGAACTCGGCCACCCCGGCGATGACCGGAATTTTGCCGCCGGCGGCATCCTTCGCCACCTCGATAATCTGCAGTTTTTCATCGGTGCTCAGCGAGGTGTTCTCCCCTACGCTGCCGCACACCACCAGCCCGGAAACGCCATCTTTCACCAGGTTTTTCATCACCGCGTGAGTGGCGTCTAAATCGAGGGAGTAATCGCTACGAAACTGCGTGCTGACCGCCGGGAATACGCCGCTCCAGTGAATCGCTTTTTTGCTCATGCTCGGTTCCTTGTCGTCATTTTGTTAAGTCGAAGTGAATGAATGGTGAATATTCACTGACAGATTGACGTGTCGCGGAACCGGCGGCTTGTCGGTTTTCCCTCAATACGATGACGAAATTAGCACAGTCGGCAAAAGTGTGAGCCAGCGTTTATCCGAGCAGCGTGAGGCGAAAATCGCGCGGCGTCGAGCCGGTCATCGCCTTGAACTGGCGGCTAAAGGCGCTGTGATCGGTATACCCGCACTGCAGGGCGATATCGGTAATCGGCGTATCGCCAGCCAGCAGTTCGGTCGCTTTTTCCAGCCGCACTTTGTGGATCATCTGCCGCGGAGTGAGATGAAAGATCCGTTTGCAGTAGCGTTCGATCTGCGCAATCGACATCCCGCTTAAGGCGGTTAACTCTTCCATGGCGATCGGCCGGTGATAATGGCGGCGGATATGATCGTCGACGATCGCCAGCCGCTGCCACGCCGGATGGCGGGCATGAGCCTCCTGCAGATCGTGCGAGATCCCGGCCATGCCGATCACCTGCCCGCGGACATCCCGCAGCGCCAATTTCTGCGTCAGGCACCAGCCGCGCTCGCGGCCATTGTAGAGATGCATTTCCAGCTGATCGCGCAGGGTCACACCTTCGCGCAACACCCGCAGATCCTGTTCGGTATAACCCTGACCCAGCGCGGAAGGAAAGACATCGGCGGAGGTTTTGCCCAGCAGCGAGGAGACGCTTTTGAAACCACAGCGGCGGGCCAGCGTCAGGTTCGCCAGCAGATAGCGCGCCTGACGATCTTTGATAAAAAAGACCACATTAGGAATGGCATTGAGCAGGGGCGCAATCAGCGCCAGCGCATTCAGCAGCGCTGGCATATTTTCCGGCCGCTGGCGCGCCAGCCCTTCGCAGATCTGGCTCAGCTCATCGACGGCCAGCTCAGGTTGGTTAACCGCGCGCGGCGGCGCCGCATCAGAAACACCGATCATAAGGCCTCCTCATGGTAAGTGACCGAAGGATATTTATTCACTTTCCGTTAACACCTCAAGCAGCATCCCTCGGTTTTGCGATCCTGGATCCGCTTTACGCCTTCCCCTGATTTAGCCACTGGCGCAATGGTCACTTTCGGTTTACCACAGCATTAAGCAAATGATTAATAAGAAATAACTATGTGAAATAGAAATATACCGCGCTCATGACTGTGCAGATTTCGTCATTTTCTCTGACGAAAGCGCTCAAGCAGGTCGGGAAAGGTTGCGCCAGCATGATGAAACATGTTGTTAACTTCCGGAGAGCCTGATGACCGCGCCACGCCCCCCTGTTACGTTGAGAGCTATTGATTCACATACCGGCGGCGAACCGACCCGCCTGATCGTTGACGGATTCCCCGATCTCGGCGGCGGCAGCATGGCGAAGCGCCGCGACCGCTTCGCCCGCGACTTTGACCATTGGCGTCAGGCGGCCATTCTCGAACCGCGCGGTAATGACGTACTGGTCGGCGCGCTGCTGTGCAAACCGGTCTCGGCGGCGGCTACCGCTGGCGTGATTTTCTTCAACAATGCCGGTTTTCTGAATATGTGCGGCCACGGCACAATCGGGCTTATCGCCTCGCTGGCCTGGCTTGGGCGTATCCAGCCCGGCGTACATCTGATTGAAACACCGGTCGGCGACGTAAGCGCTACGTTGCACGACGATGGCAGCGTATCGGTGCAAAACGTCCCGGCCCGCCGCTGGAAAAAACAGATCCGCGTTGAGACCGCGCATGGTCCCGTCATCGGCGATATTGCCTGGGGCGGCAACTGGTTTTTCCTGATTAACGACCACCCGTTCGCCATTACCCCCGAACATATTCCACAGCTCACCGCCTACGCCTGGGCAGTGCGCGAGGGGCTGGAAGCCGCGGGGATCCGCGGCGACGACGGCGGCGTTATCGACCATATCGAACTCTTCGCCGATGACGATACCGCCGACAGCCGCAACTTCGTACTCTGTCCGGGAAAGGCCTGGGATCGCTCGCCGTGCGGTACCGGCACCAGCGCCAAGCTGGCCTGCCTGGCGCAGGATGGCAAGCTGCAGCCGGGGGAAATCTGGCGTCAGGCCAGCATCATCGGCAGCCAGTTTACCGCCAGCTACCAGCGCACCGCGGAAAGCATCATCCCAACGATCCGCGGCGAAGCCTGGGTGTGTGGAGACAACCAGTTGATCCTCAACCCTGACGATCCCTTCTGCTGGGGGATCGCGCCGTGAAGCAGTGCGACGTCATCGTGATCGGCGCCGGGATCATCGGCGCCGCCTGCGCGTGGCAGCTGGCGAAGCGGGGGCAGAGCGTGACGCTTATCGATGACGGTCAGCCCGGCGCGACGGCGGCCGGTATGGGCCATCTGGTGTGCATGGATGACGACCCCGCCGAGCTTGCCTTGTCGGCATGGTCGCTGGAACGCTGGCGCGCTATCACGCCACGGATGCCCGACCATTGCGCCTGGCGCGGCTGCGGCACGCTGTGGCTGGCGGAAAGCGAAGAAGAGATGGCCGTGGCTGGCGACAAACAGCGGCGGCTGGCCAGCTATCAGGTGCCCAGCGAACGCCAGACCCCGCAGCAGATCGCCGGACGCGAGCCGCTGCTGCGCAGCGGGCTGGCGGGCGGCCTGTGGGTGCCAGGCGATGGTATCGTCTACGCGCCAAACGTCGCCCGCTGGCTGATGGCCGATGCCGGAGACCATCTCACCTGCCTGCACGACAGCGCGCAGGCGATTACCGAACCGCAGGTGCTGCTCGCCAGCGGCAAACGGCTACAGGCGCGGGCCATCGTGGTGGCCTGCGGACTTGAAGCCAACGCGCTGTTAGCGGAAAACTGGCTGCGACCGAAAAAAGGCCAACTGGCGATTACCGATCGCTACCGGCCGCGGGTGCAGCACCAGCTGGTTGAGCTGGGTTACGGCGCCAGCGCCCATGGCGGCGGCACCTCGGTGGCGTTTAACCTTCAGCCGCGGCCAACCGGCCAGCTGCTGATTGGCTCTTCGCGTCAGTTTGATAACCGTGAGCGCGAGTTGGATCTGCCCTTGCTGGCGCAGATGCTCGATCGCGCCCGCCATTTCGTGCCGGCGCTGGCGACGTTGAATATCATCCGCTGCTGGAGCGGCCTGCGCGCCGCCTCGCAGGATGGCAACCCGCTGATCGGCCCGCACCCCACCCGCCGTGGTTTATGGCTGGCGCTGGGCCATGAAGGGCTGGGCGTCACCACCGCTCCGGCCACAGCTGAACTGCTGGCGGCGCAGATCCTCGATGAACGCTGCCCAGTGGCGCCCGACGCCTGGCTCCCGGCCCGTTTGTGTCAACAGGAGGCGATTGCATGAAGGCCACGCTCACTATCACCATTGATGGCGAAGCGCTGACGGTGCCGGAAGGCATTAGCGTGGCGGCGGCGCTGGCGTTGACCGGCGACCCCACCACCCGCCAGGCGGTTAACGGCGATCTCCGCGCGCCGTTTTGCGGCATGGGCGTCTGCCAGGAGTGCCGGGTCACCGTCGATGGCCTACGGGTACTGGCCTGCCAGACCTTGTGCCGGTCCGATATGCAAATAGAAAGGAGCCGCGATGAACACGCTGCGCTGTGACATTTTAATCCTCGGCGCCGGCCCCGCAGGGATGGCGGCCGCGCTCTCCGCCGCCGCCTGCGATAAACAGGTGATTATTCTCGACGATAATCCCGCCCCTGGCGGGCAAATCTGGCGGGCCGGTCCGCAGGCGACGCAACCCGCCCTGGCCCGGCGCTACCGCGACGCCATCGCCGCGTCTGCCGCCATCCGGTTAGTGAACGGCGCGCGGCTGATTGCCCGCCCCTCCGCGTACAGCGTGCTGTTTGAAACCGCCGACGGCGGCGGCGTGGTTTGCTGGCAGAAACTGATCCTCTGCTGCGGCGCGCGCGAGCTGTCGCTGCCCTTTCCCGGCTGGACCTTACCCGGCGTAACCGGCGCGGGCGGCCTGCAGGCGCAAATCAAACAGGGCCTGTCGCTGAAAGGAGAAAAGGTGGTGATTGCCGGCAGCGGTCCGCTACTGCTGGCGGTGGCGGATACGGTGAACAAGGCCGGAGGCGACGTGACGAATATCATTGAGCAAGCGCCGCTCCCGGCGCTACTGCGCTTCGCCAGCGGGCTGTGGCGCTGGCCGCAGAAGCTGCGCCAGTTAGCGACGCTGGCCCCGAAAGGCTATCTGAGCGGCGCGCAGGCGATCCGCGCTCACGGCACAACGCGGCTGGAAGCCGTTACGCTTCGCCAGCGCGGCGTCGAGCGAACTATCGCCTGCGATCGGCTGGCTATCGGCTACGGGCTGATACCCAATATCGAGACGGGGCTGCTGTTTGGCTGCGCCACGGCACAGGAGGCGATCCAGGTTAACCGCTGGCAGCAGACCAGCGTCACGGATATCTATGCCGCCGGCGAGTGCACCGGTTTCGGCGGTAGCGAGCTGGCGCTGGCGGAGGGCGAAATCGCCGGGTATGCCGCCGCCGGGGCCAGCCAGCAAGCGCAGGCGTTATTTACCCGCCGCGCCCGCTGGCAGCGTTTCGCCGAAGCAATCAACCGTACCTTCCGGCTGACGGAATCCTTGAAAGACGCCGCAACGCCGGAGAGCCTGCTGTGCCGCTGCGAGGATGTACGCTGCGGCGATGTGGCGGCCGCCGGAGGCTGGCTGCAGGCCAAACTGACCCAGCGCTGCGGAATGGGCGCCTGTCAGGGGCGTACCTGCGCCGCCAGCGCCCGCTGGTTGTACGGCTGGCCGCTGCCGCAGCCAAGAGAACCGCTGGCCCCCGCCCGCGCGGAAACGCTTATTGCCCTCGCCCGGCCGAGCGCCGAGCCGTAACCACTACTCTTCTTCATCACCGCGCCCGGCAGGGACGCCAAGCGCAATAAACTCCTCCAGCAGCGAGGTCAGTTGCTGCAGCTTTTCCGTGGTGAACTGGGCCTCCAGCAGACGATAGGTTTCTTCCACCTCGGCCTGAGCGCTTTCATACAGCGCGGTTCCGGCAGGCGTCAGCGAGACGTACAGCTTGCGCTGATCGTTAACCGGCTTTAAGCGCAGCACCAGCCCATCCCGCTCCATGCGCGTCAAAATCCCGGTCAGGCTGGGGCGCAGGATGCAGGCGCGAAAGGCCAGATCGTGAAAATCCATCGACGGACGTTCGGCGAGAATTCGCACGATCCGCCACTGCTGTTCGGTGAGATTGTGCCGTTTGACGATCGGCCGAAAGTAGGCCATCGCCGCCTCACGCGCCTGCAACAAGGCAATGGTTAATGAATCATGCATAGTATCCCCTCTACAGCCTCATCCAAAACTTATTAACAACTTAATAATTAGCTTTAATCCTGCCATGTACAACCGGTTTCTGCACCTGAAAAGTACCAGCCTCTTCCTGAAAAACAGTCAACTCATTGATTAAAAACCAATAAGTTATTGATGTGTAAATATTGTGTTAATCAGATCACAAAACATTCACTTCCAGTTGCTAAACCTGGCCGCAAAGCATAAAAGATGATCATTAACATATTAATGAAATGCATTTAAATCCGAAATCAGTACCAGAGGAGTGGTGAATGAAAGGTACCATCTTCGCCGTTGCGCTCAATCATCGCAGCCAGCTCGACGCCTGGCGCGAAGCGTTTCAACAGGCCCCCTACAAGACGCCGCCGAAAACCGCGGTCTGGTTTATCAAGCCGCGCAATACCGTGATTGGCGACGGCGAGGCGATCCCCTATCCGCAGGGCGAGACCGTACAAAGCGGCGCGACGGTGGCGCTGATTGTCGGCAAAACCGCGCGTAAAGTGGCGGCGGCAGAGGCAGCGAACTATATCGCCGGCTACGCGCTGGCTAACGATGTGAGTCTGCCGGAAGAGAGTTTTTATCGCCCGGCGATCAAGGCGAAATGCCGCGATGGCTTCTGCCCCGTCGGCGCGCTGTCGGCGGTGCGTAACGTCGATAACCTGACCATCATCACCGAAATCAACGGCCGCGAGGCGGATAGCTGGCATACCGGCGATCTGCAGCGTAACGCCGCGCAGCTGCTGAGCGCCTTAAGCGAGTTCGCCACCCTCAATCCCGGCGACGCGATCCTTATCGGCACGCCCCACTCTCGCGTCACGCTGCGCCCCGGCGACCGCGTACGTATTCTCGCCGACGGATTCCCGGCGCTGGAAAACCCGGTTGTCGCAGAAGGAGAGCTGGCATGAAACAGGCACGCATTGAATGGCAGGGACAGGTACGCGACGTGCTGGTCGATGAACGCGACCAGGTGCGCCTGAACGATGGCACGGTATTGAAAGAAGGCGAATTCCGCTGGTTGCCGCCCGCCGACGGCACGCTGTTCGCGCTGGGGCTGAACTACGCCGACCACGCCAGCGAGCTGGAATTTAAGCCGCCAACCGAGCCTTTGGTGTTCATCAAAGCGCCGAACACCTTTATTGGCCACCAGCAGCAGTCGGTACGCCCGGATAACGTCGAATACATGCACTACGAAGCCGAACTGGTGGTGGTGATCGGGAAAACCGCGCGCCGCGTCAGCGAAGCCGAGGCCATGGACTATGTCGCTGGCTATACCGTGTGCAACGACTACGCGATCCGCGACTACCTGGAAAACTACTACCGCCCGAACCTGCGGGTCAAAAGCCGCGATACCCTGACGCCGATTGGCCCGTGGATCGTCGCCAAAGAGGCGATCCCGGATCCGCATAATCTGGCCCTGCGCACCTGGGTCAACGGCGAACTGCGCCAGCAGGGCACCACCGCCGATCTGATCTTCAGCATCCCGTTCCTCATCGCTTATTTAAGCGAATTTATGACCCTGCAACCGGGCGACATGATCGCCACCGGCACGCCGAAAGGGCTATCCGATGTGGTGCCGGGCGACGAGGTGATCGTTGAAGTCGAGGGCGTGGGCCGCCTGGTCAACCATATCATCAGCCAGCAAGCGTATGAGGAGACACTGTCATGAAAAAGATTAACCATTGGATCAACGGTAAAAACGTTGCCGGCGCAGACTATTTTCATACCACCAACCCGGCCACCGGCGAGGTACTGGCTGAAGTCGCCTCCGGCGGCGAAGCCGAAATCAACCAGGCGGTAGCGGCGGCGAAAGAGGCCTTCCCGAAGTGGGCTAACCTGCCGATGAAAGAGCGCGCGCGCCTGATGCGCCGCCTCGGGGATCTGATCGATCAGAACGTCCCGAAGATCGCGGCGATGGAAACCGCCGATACCGGCCTGCCTATCCACCAGACCAAAAACGTGCTGATCCCGCGGGCGTCGCATAACTTCGAATTTTTCGCCGAAGTATGCCAGCAGATGAACGGCAAGACCTATCCGGTCGATGACAAGATGCTTAACTATACCCTCGTGCAGCCGGTTGGTGTGTGCGCGCTGGTGTCGCCGTGGAACGTACCGTTTATGACCGCGACCTGGAAGGTGGCGCCGTGCCTGGCGCTGGGGAATACCGCGGTGCTGAAAATGTCCGAGCTGTCGCCGCTGACCGCCGATCGTCTGGGCGAGCTGGCGCTGGAAGCCGGGATCCCGGCTGGCGTGCTCAACGTGGTGCAGGGCTATGGCGCCACCGCCGGCGACGCGCTGGTGCGCCATCATGATGTGCGCGCCGTCTCCTTCACCGGCGGCACCGCCACCGGCCGCAACATCATGAAGAACGCCGGTCTGAAAAAGTACTCTATGGAGCTCGGCGGAAAATCGCCGGTGCTGATTTTTGAAGACGCCGATATTGAGCGAGCGCTCGACGCCGCGCTGTTCACCATCTTCTCGATCAACGGCGAACGCTGCACCGCCGGTTCGCGCATTTTCATTCAGCAGAGTATTTATCCGGAGTTCGTCAAGCGCTTCGCCGAGCGCGCCAACCGCCTGCGCGTGGGCGATCCGACCGATCCGAATACCCAGGTCGGCGCGCTGATTAGCAAGCAGCACTGGGAGAAAGTGTCCGGCTACATTCGCCTCGGCATCGAAGAGGGCGCCACCCTGCTGGCCGGCGGCGCGGATAAACCGTCCGACCTGCCGGCGCATCTGAAAGCCGGCAACTTCCTGCGCCCGACGGTACTGGCGGATGTCGACAACCGCATGCGCGTCGCCCAGGAAGAGATTTTTGGCCCGGTCGCCTGCCTGCTGCCGTTCAAAGACGAAGCGGAAGGGCTGCGCCTGGCGAACGATGTGGAATACGGCCTGGCGTCGTATATCTGGACCCAGGACGTCAGCAAAGTGCTGCGTCTGGCGCGCGGTATTGAAGCCGGGATGGTGTTCGTCAACACCCAGAACGTGCGCGACCTGCGTCAGCCGTTCGGCGGCGTGAAGGCCTCCGGCACCGGCCGCGAAGGCGGCGAGTACAGCTTTGAAGTGTTCGCCGAAATGAAAAACGTCTGCATCTCGATGGGCGACCATCCGATCCCGAAATGGGGAGTCTGATATGGGTAAGTTAGCGTTAGCAGCAAAAATCACTCACGTGCCGTCGATGTATCTGTCTGAGCTGCCGGGGAAAAACCACGGCTGCCGCCAGGGCGCGATCGACGGGCATAAAGAAATTGGCAAGCGCTGCCGTGAAATGGGCGTCGATACCATCATCGTGTTCGACACCCACTGGCTGGTCAACAGCGCCTATCACATCAACTGCGCCGACCATTTTCAGGGCGTCTACACCAGTAACGAACTGCCGCATTTTATTCGCGACATGACCTACGACTACGACGGCAACCCGGAGCTGGGCCAGCTTATCGCCGACGAGGCCGTAAAGCTCGGCGTACGCGCCAAAGCACACAATATTCCCAGCCTGAAGCTGGAGTACGGCACCCTGGTGCCAATGCGCTACATGAACAGCGATAAGCATTTCAAAGTGGTGTCCATTTCCGCCTTCTGTACCGTTCACGACTTTGCCGACAGCCGCAGGCTGGGCGAAGCGATCCTCAAAGCCATTGAGAAATATGACGGCACCGTAGCGGTGCTGGCCAGCGGTTCGCTGTCGCACCGCTTTATCGATGACCAGCGCGCCGAAGAGGGCATGAACAGCTACACCCGCGAGTTTGATCATCAGATGGATGAGCGCGTGGTGAAACTGTGGCGGGAGGGCAAATTCAAAGAGTTCTGCACCATGCTGCCGGAGTACGCCGACTACTGCTACGGCGAAGGCAACATGCACGACACGGTGATGCTGCTCGGTCTGCTGGGTTGGGATAAATACGACGGCAAGGTGGAGTTTATCACCGAGCTATTCGCCAGCTCCGGTACCGGCCAGGTTAACGCCGTGTTCCCGTTGCCAGCGCAGGCGTAAGGGGGCCCCATGCCGCATTTTATCGCCGAATGTACCGACAACATCCGCGAACAGGCCGATCTGCCAGGGCTGTTCGCCAAAGTCAACGAGGCACTGGCCGACACCGGCATCTTCCCCATCGGCGGCATTCGCAGCCGCGCCCACTGGCTGGATACCTGGCAGATGGCCGACGGCAGGCAGGATTACGCCTTCGTGCATATGACCCTGAAAATCGGCGCCGGGCGCAGTCTGGAGAGCCGTCAGGACGTGGGAGATATGCTGTTCGCGCTGATCAAAGCCCACTTTGCCGCACTGATGGAGAGCCGCTATCTGGCGCTGTCGTTCGCCATGGAAGAGCTCGACCCGACGCTGAACTACAAACAGAACAACGTGCACGCGTTATTTAAATAATGTGCAAATTGCCCGGTGGCGCTGCGCTTACCGGGCCTACAACGGCCATGAATTTGTAGGCCGGATAAGCGAAGCGCCATCCGGCAATACAATGCCACAGGAATCACTATGCTCGATAAACAGACCCGCACCCTGATTGCCCAGCGGCTGAACCAGGCCGAAAAACAGCGTGAACAGATCCGCGCGATCTCGCTGGATTATCCGTCGATCACCATTGAGGACGCCTACGCCGTCCAGCGCGAGTGGGTCGAGATGAAGATCGCCGAAGGCCGCGTGCTCAAAGGCCACAAGATCGGCCTGACCTCTAAAGCGATGCAGGCCAGCTCGCAGATCAGCGAGCCGGACTACGGCGCGCTGCTCGACGATATGTTCTTCCACGACGGCAGCGATATTCCCACCGACCGCTTTATCGTTCCGCGTATTGAAGTCGAGCTGGCCTTCGTGCTGGCCAAACCGCTGCGCGGCCCGAACTGCACGCTGTTTGATGTCTACAACGCCACCGACTACGTTATCCCGGCGCTGGAGCTTATCGACGCGCGCTGCCACAACATCGACCCGGAAACCCAGCGTCCGCGCAAAGTGTTCGACACCATCTCCGATAACGCCGCCAACGCCGGGGTGATCCTCGGCGGCCGGCCGATTAAACCGGATGAGCTCGACCTGCGCTGGATCTCCGCCCTGCTGTATCGCAACGGCGTGATTGAAGAGACCGGCGTCGCCGCGGGCGTACTCAATCATCCGGCCAACGGCGTGGCCTGGCTGGCCAACAAACTGGCGCCGTACGATGTCCAGCTCGAAGCCGGGCAAATTATCCTCGGCGGCTCCTTCACCCGCCCGGTCCCGGCGCGCAAGGGCGATACCTTCCACGTCGACTACGGCAACATGGGCGCCATCAGCTGCCGCTTTGTTTGAGGAGAGCAACATGAACAACGCATTTAAAGAGGCGCTCAAGGCCGGCCGTCCGCAAATCGGCCTGTGGCTTGGGCTGTGCAGCAGCTACAGCGCCGAACTGCTGGCCGGCGCGGGCTTCGACTGGCTGCTGATCGACGGCGAACACGCGCCCAACAACGTACAAACGGTGCTGACCCAGTTGCAGGCCATTGCGCCCTACCCCAGCCAGCCGGTAGTGCGTCCGTCGTGGAACGATCCGGTACAAATTAAACAACTGCTGGATGTCGGCGCGCAAACTCTGCTGGTGCCGATGGTGCAGAATGCCGAAGAAGCGCGGCTGGCGGTAAGCGCCACCCGCTACCCGCCTGCCGGCATCCGCGGAGTCGGCAGCGCGCTGGCCCGCGCCTCACGCTGGAATCGCATTCCGGATTATATCCACCGGGCCAATGACGCCATGTGCGTACTGGTACAGATTGAGACCCGCGAAGCGCTGAAAAATTTGCCGCAGATCCTCGATGTCGACGGGGTGGACGGCGTGTTTATCGGCCCGGCGGATCTCAGCGCCGATATGGGCCACGGCGGCAACCCACAACACCCGGAAGTGCAGGCCGCCATTGAAGATGCCATCCAGCAAATCCGCCAGGCCGGAAAGGCGCCGGGGATCCTGATGGCCAATGAACAGCTGGCGAAACGCTATCTCGAACTGGGCGCGCTGTTCGTCGCCGTCGGCGTCGATACCACCCTGCTGGCCCGCGGCGCAGAAGCGCTGGCGGCGCGGTTTGGCGCGGAAAAAACCGACCTGGGTTCGTCAGGCGTCTACTAACGCCGGGTGGCGCTACGCTCATCCGGCCCGGAGCAGCAGCGAATCGCAGGTCCGGTAAGCGCGCACTACCGGGCAACCCGCAGTACCCTACAAAATTCCCATTAGAGGAAAATAATAATGAGCGATACATCACCTGCCATCCCGGAAAAGTTCGATCCGGCGAATCAGCACAAACAGCTGACGGCGCAGCAGCAGTCGGTTATCAACAAGCTCTTCCGCCGTCTGATCGTGTTTTTATTCGTCCTGTTTATCTTTTCGTTTTTAGACCGGATCAATATCGGCTTTGCTGGATTAACCATGGGGCAGGATCTGGGCCTCAACGCCACCATGTTTGGCCTGGCCACCACCCTGTTTTACGCCACTTACGTCATTTTTGGCATTCCCAGCAACGTGATGCTCAGCATCGTCGGCGCACGACGCTGGATCGCTACCATCATGGTGCTGTGGGGCATCGCCTCTACCGCCACCATGTTCGCCACCGGACCAAAAAGTCTCTATGTTCTGCGCATGCTGGTGGGGATCACCGAGGCCGGTTTCCTGCCGGGTATCCTGCTGTACCTGACCTACTGGTTCCCGGCATTTTTCCGCGCCCGCGCTAACGCGTTGTTTATGATTGCGATGCCGGTGACCACCGCGCTGGGGTCGATCGTCTCCGGCTATATCTTGTCCCTCGACGGTCTGCTGAACCTGCACGGCTGGCAGTGGCTGTTCCTGCTGGAAGGCTTCCCGTCGGTGCTGCTCGGCATTATGGTCTGGTTCTGGCTGGATGATTCTCCGTCGAAGGCCAGGTGGCTGACGGCGGAGGACAAAAAATGTCTGCAGGAGATGATGGATAACGATCGCCTGACTCTGGTGCAGCCGGAAGGGGCCATCAGCCATCACGCCATGCAGCAGCGCAGCCTGTGGCGGGAAGTGTTCACCCCGATCGTGTTGATGTATACCCTCGCCTACTTCTGCCTGACCAATACGCTCAGCGCGATCAGCATCTGGACGCCGCAGATCCTCAAAAGCTTTAACGAAAGCAGCAGCAATATCACCATCGGTCTGCTGGCGGCGATCCCGCAAATTTGTACCATTCTCGGGATGATCTACTGGAGCCGCCACTCCGATAAATACCAGGAGCGGAAGCATCACACTGCCCTGCCGTTCCTGTTCGCCGCTGCGGGCTGGCTGCTGGCGTCAGCCACCGATCATAACCTGATCCAGCTGCTCGGGATCGTGATGGCCTCCACCGGATCGTTTAGCGCTATGGCCATCTTCTGGACCATGCCGGATCAGTCCATTAGTCTGCGTGCCCGCGCAATCGGCATTGCGGTGATCAACGCCACCGGCAATATCGGATCGGCGCTCAGTCCCTTTATGATCGGCTGGCTGAAGGATATTACCGGCAGCTTCAGCAGCGGGCTGTGGTTCGTCGCCGCACTGCTGGTGATTGGCGCGGTGATCATCTGGGCGATTCCGATGAAGGGCTCGCGCCCTCGCGCGACACCGTAAGGAGCCGCTATGTGCCAAAGCCCAATCGCCAACATCGATATCAATAAAGAGTACGACGAGAGCCTGGGCACCGAAGAGGTGCACTACCAGTCGTTTTCCCGCATGGCGGCCTTTTTTGGCCGCGACATGCAGGCGCATCGTCACGACCGTTATTTCCAGATGCACTACCTTGATACCGGGCAGATTGAGCTGCAGCTTGATGACCATCGCTATTCGGTGCAGGCGCCGCTGTTTGTGTTAACGCCGCCCTCGGTGCCGCACGCCTTTATTACCGAGTCCGATAGCGATGGTCACGTGTTGACGGTGCACGAAGAACTCATCTGGCCGCTGCTGGAGGTGCTCTATCCCGGTACACGGGAGACCTTCGGCCTGCCGGGGATCTGTCTGTCGCTGGCAGATAAACCCGACGAGCTGGCGGCGCTGGCCCACTACTGGCAGCTGATTCGCCGGGAATCTACCGCCCAGTTGCCGGGGCGCGAGCATACCCTGGCGCTGCTGGCGCAGGCGGTCTTTACCCTGCTATTGCGTAACGCAAAGCTCGACGATCACGCAGCCAGCGGCATGCGCGGCGAGCTGAAGCTATTCCAGCGCTTTAACCAGATGATCGACAGCCACTACCATCAGCACTGGACGGTACCGGATTACGCCAGGGAGCTGCACCTGACCGAATCGCGGTTGACCGATATCTGCCGCCGCTTCGCCAACCGTTCGCCGAAGCGGCTGATATTCGACCGCCAGCTGCGCGAGGCGAAGCGGCTGCTGCTGTTTTCCGATAGCGCGGTCAATGAGATTGCCTGGCAGCTGGGGTTTAAAGACCCTGCCTATTTTGCGCGCTTTTTTAGCCGCCAGGTCGGCTGCTCGCCCAGCAGCTACCGGGCGCAAAAAGTACCTGTGTCGTAATACCCCGGCGGCGCTGCGCTTGCCTGGGCTACAGACCACAGGGCGGGTCAGCGCCGCGCCACCCGCCAAAAGCTGCCGAGATCACAAAATTTAATCCCGCCTGAAAAGTACCCGCCGTTGTCGCAAACGTCCCTTCACGACAAGCGCAATAACCGCTTCAATTAAACAACAAAAACAAAACATATATTTAACATTATTTTTCCGATAAATACTGAAGAGGCCCCTATGAAACCTGAAGATTTCCGCGCCGACGCGAAACGCCCGTTAACTGGCGAAGAGTATTTAAAAAGCCTGCAGGATGGCCGCGAAATTTATATCTACGGCGAGCGCGTGAAGGATGTCACCACGCATCCGGCCTTCCGTAATGCCGCGGCTTCTGTCGCTCAGCTGTACGATGCGCTGCACAAACCGGAGATGCAGGATTCCCTGTGCTGGGGCACCGATACCGGCAGCGGCGGCTACACCCATAAATTCTTCCGCGTGGCGAAAAGCGCCGACGACCTGCGCCAGCAGCGCGACGCCATCGCCGAGTGGTCGCGCTTAAGTTACGGCTGGATGGGCCGCACCCCGGACTACAAAGCCGCTTTCGGCTGCGCGCTGGGCGCCAACCCGGCGTTTTACGGCCAGTTCGAGCAGAACGCCCGCAACTGGTACACCCGCATTCAGGAAACCGGCCTGTACTTTAACCACGCTATCGTCAACCCGCCGATCGACCGCCACAAGCCGGCTGATGAAGTGAAGGATGTCTACATCAAGCTGGAAAAAGAGACCGATGCCGGGATCATCGTCAGCGGCGCGAAAGTGGTCGCCACCAACTCGGCGCTGACCCACTACAACATGATCGGCTTCGGCTCCGCACAGGTGATGGGCGAGAACCCAGACTTCGCGCTGATGTTCGTCGCGCCGATGGATGCCGAAGGCGTCAAGCTTATCTCCCGCGCCTCCTATGAGATGGTCGCCGGTGCGACCGGCTCCCCGTACGACTATCCGCTTTCCAGCCGTTTCGACGAGAACGACGCGATTCTGGTAATGGATAAAGTGCTGATCCCCTGGGAGAACGTGCTGATTTACCGCGACTTTGACCGCTGCCGTCGCTGGACCATGGAGGGCGGTTTCGCCCGCATGTATCCCCTGCAGGCCTGCGTACGCCTGGCGGTAAAACTGGACTTTATCACTGCCCTGCTGAAACGCTCTCTGGAATGTACCGGCACCCTCGAGTTCCGCGGCGTACAGGCCGACCTCGGCGAAGTAGTCGCTTGGCGCAACATGTTCTGGGCGCTTAGCGATTCCATGTGCTCGGAAGCGACGCCGTGGGTCAACGGCGCATGGCTGCCGGATCACGCCGCGCTGCAGACCTATCGCGTGATGGCCCCGATGGCCTACGCCAAGATCAAGAACATCATCGAGCGCAACGTCACCAGCGGCCTGATTTATCTGCCGTCCAGCGCCCGCGATCTGAACAACCCGCAGATCGACCAGTATCTGGCGAAGTACGTGCGCGGCTCCAACGGTATGGATCACGTTGAACGTATCAAGATCCTCAAACTGATGTGGGACGCCATCGGCAGCGAATTCGGCGGTCGCCATGAACTGTATGAGATCAACTACTCCGGTAGCCAGGATGAAATTCGCCTGCAGTGTCTGCGCCAGGCGCAGAGCTCCGGCAATATGGACAAAATGATGGCGATGGTCGACCGCTGCCTGTCCGAGTACGACCAGAACGGCTGGACGGTGCCGCATCTGCACAATAACGCTGATATCAACATGTTGGATAAGCTGCTGAAGTAATTCACAGCGGGAGGTCATAATGCAATTAGATGAACAACGCCTGCGTTTTCGCGATGCCATGGCCAGCCTGTCGGCGGCGGTTAACGTTGTCACCACCGAAGGCGAAGCCGGTCGCTGCGGCATTACCGCCACGGCGGTGTGCTCGGTGACGGATACGCCGCCATCGGTGATGGTTTGTATCAACGCCAACAGCGCGATGAACCCGGTGTTTCAGGGTAACGGCAAGTTGTGCATCAACGTGCTGAACCACGAACAGGAAATCATGGCCCGTCATTTCGCCGGGATGACCGGGGTGACGATGGAAGAGCGGTTTGCCCTCAGCGGCTGGCAGCAGGGCGCGCTCGGACAGCCGGTGCTGAAAGGTTCGCTGGCCAGTCTCGAAGGCGAGATTAGCCAGGTGCAAACCATTGGTACCCACCTGGTGTATCTGGTGGAGATCCGCAATATTACCCTGAGCCCGCAAGGGCACGGCCTGATTTACTTTAAACGCCGTTTCCACCCGGTGATGATGGAAATGGAAGTGGCAGTCTAAAATCCGCGCCCAGGTTTACTTATCGCCCGATGCGTAAACCTGGCGCTTAATATGCGTCATCTCACCCGCCAGCCTTATTCAACAGCGCGACATGAAGCCCAATCAAAACGTCCACCGCCGCGGAAATTTTGTTCCCGGTAGTCAGCAGGTAATGTTAAGTGCCAGCCTTTTCGCCTGGCGGTACAGGCAATAACCGGAAATTGAGAATAATCTATAGCGTCATGAATAAATTGTTGTTTACCTATATTTGTTAAAAAGGCATCTCCCCGATTCCAGATAGCTTTTTTTAACTTGATATTCCAGGTCTGATAGCTTTCACCAGCAATTGTATAACCTTCACCTTCAGGCGCTTTTTTGGTCCAGTCAATCTCGCCGCCATCGTATAAATATTGCCATACAGCATAGCGCTCAAGGGTAAACTGGCTGGGTAAAGTACTGACATTTTTAGAATCGATTTTATCGAGTAATTGCGAATTCGCTAACAGTAGCGCCATGGCTTTATGCATGTAACCCAACATAATATCGGGACGTTCGGGCACTCCCTCTTCTGCTTCAAACAAAGAGATATAAGCGAGATAGAGCGCATCATCACGCACTTTTTGACCGTTCGCCGCGGCGTTGGCGACGATTTTCGCCGCCCGATATTGTAAACTTCCCCAGGATTCCTCACCGCTAACAGGCCTGTAGCGATTATTGTATTTTTCTCCCGTCAGGTAGCCCTGAGCTGCGTTTAAATCGTTAGCGTTTAACGCCGATTTAGCGCGCTGATGGTCGGATAAGGTCATTATATTGCGCCCCGTATTTCTGGCAATATAATACGACTGACGACAATCAGAAAGGAGCATAACCATAATGACCATGGCAATAATTCTAAAAAAAATCTTATATATTCTCACCGTGAAGTCCTTTAATTTATTTATAAATATAATGTTTGGAAACTTGTCTCGGTTCGATGTATAGCAAAACGGTTACCCGACCTTTTTTATAAGTACGTTGCCAGGTAGAACAATTTGTTATTTTATTCAGATCTAATCTTTTACTATACCACTCCTGCTGTTTTGCAATGCAGGCGGAAAGACTTTGATAGAATTTCCCTTTGTCTGCAATGAACTCTTCTTTGATTGTCGCTGGCCCATATTCTCGATCAAGGACCTTAACTTCCTCATTATATAAGGCGAGTGCTTCCCGGCCATCATCAACTTTATAGGCCTGCTGACTGGAATCAACATCAGCGCTAACAAAAACACTTTTCAGCCCTTTATTCTTATCGAAATAAAGCTTCATCTCCTGATATTTCAATGCCCCCACTTCCTGGGGAGTCAGCGTTGAGATAATCAGATCCGGGTCTTTTCCGGCATAATTGATATCTGATACCTCAAGAGAATATAAAGGCGTGTTTCTGGCTTCATCGTAACTCATCCCCCAGCGCAAATTATAAGGGGCTGCCGGCTCATCAACAGCCTGATGTATCTCTCTTGCATGAGCAAATGTTAAATAAAAAGCACTGGCGACGATCATTATCTTTACAAATTTCATAACACGAATTCCCTTTGCTAAACGCTATCCATACGACATGACAAAGCCAGCATAATATCAAAATACCTCTATTTGAAATAAAGATAGTAATCTGCGGGTGATAAAAACCGTTATCCTCAGTTTGAAAGCATATCTTTGAGATGCGCAGAATAATATTGTGAACTTAATCACACATTTACGCGCTCTCGTACTCATATCTAACCGCTTACCCCTTCCAGTAACCGCTTAACCCCCTATACAACCACTCACCCATTTACCCAACTTTACGCGCGCGCTGTTCTGGCAAGATCGAAGGCAGCCTAGCTAATCAATACCTCCATCAACCCTTACTTAAAACCAGACGGCTTCGGCCAATTATTCATCTAATTAACGCCAGGTTTTACTATGGATACCAAAAAACTATTCAAGCACATACCCTGGGTGATTCTCGGAATCATCGGGGCATTTTGCCTCTCAGTCGTCGCGTTGCGCCGCGGTGAGCACGTCAGTGCCCTGTGGATCGTCGTCGCCTCGGTTTCTGTGTACCTCGTCGCCTACCGTTATTACAGCCTGTACATCGCGCAGAAGGTGATGAGGCTTGACCCAACGCGCTCGACGCCGGCGGTTATTAATAACGATGGCCTGAACTACGTGCCAACCAACCGCTACGTGCTGTTTGGCCACCACTTTGCCGCCATTGCCGGCGCCGGCCCGCTGGTTGGCCCGGTGCTGGCCGCGCAGATGGGCTATCTGCCGGGCACCCTGTGGCTGCTGGCCGGCGTGGTGCTGGCGGGCGCGGTACAGGACTTCATGGTGCTGTTTATCTCCTCACGGCGTAACGGCGCCTCGCTGGGCGAGATGATCAAGCAGGAAATGGGGCCGGTTCCGGGCTCTATCGCGCTGTTCGGCTGCTTCCTGATTATGATCATCATCCTCGCGGTGCTGGCGCTCATCGTGGTGAAAGCGCTGGCGGAAAGCCCGTGGGGCGTCTTTACCGTCTGCTCGACGGTACCTATTGCCCTGTTTATGGGGATCTACATGCGCTTCCTGCGCCCTGGCCGCGTGGGTGAAGTCTCGGTTATCGGTATCGTGCTGCTGGTGGCGTCCATCTGGTTTGGCGGCATCATTGCCCACGACCCATACTGGGGCCCGGCGCTGACCTTTAAAGACACCACCATCACCTTTACCCTGATTGGCTACGCGTTTATTTCCGCCCTGCTGCCGGTATGGCTGATTCTGGCGCCGCGTGACTATCTGGCCACCTTCCTGAAAATCGGCGTGATCGTCGGCCTGGCGCTGGGGATCGTTATCCTCAACCCGGACCTGAAAATGCCGGCGGTGACCCAGTACATTGATGGTACCGGCCCGCTGTGGAAAGGCGCGCTGTTCCCGTTCCTGTTTATCACTATCGCCTGCGGCGCGGTCTCCGGCTTCCACGCGCTGATCGCCTCCGGCACCACGCCGAAGCTGCTGGCCAACGAAACCGATGCCCGCTTTATCGGCTATGGCGCGATGCTGATGGAGTCTTTCGTGGCCATCATGGCGCTGGTCGCGGCATCGATTATCGAACCGGGTCTCTACTTCGCGATGAACACCCCGCCGGCAGGCCTGGGCATCGTCATGCCGAACCTGCATGAGATGGGTGGCGAAAACGCGGCGATGATCGCCGCGCAGCTGAAAGAAGTGACCGTCCATGCGGCGGCGACCGTCAGCTCCTGGGGCTTCGTGATCTCCCCTGAGCAGATCCTGCAGACGGCGAAAGATATCGGCGAACCTTCGGTACTGAACCGCGCCGGCGGCGCGCCGACGCTGGCCGTCGGTATCGCCCATGTGTTCCATAAAATCATCCCGATGGCGGATATGGGCTTCTGGTACCACTTTGGTATCCTGTTTGAAGCGCTGTTTATCCTCACCGCGCTGGATGCCGGTACCCGCGCAGGCCGCTTTATGCTGCAGGATCTGTTGGGTAACTTCGTGCCGTTCCTGAAAAAAACCGACTCGCTGGTCGCCGGGATTATCGGTACCGCGGGCTGCGTCGGGCTGTGGGGCTACCTGCTGTATCAGGGCGTGGTCGACCCGCTGGGCGGTGTGAAGAGCCTGTGGCCGCTGTTCGGTATCTCTAACCAGATGCTGGCCGCCGTGGCGCTGGTGCTTGGCACCGTGGTGCTGGTCAAGATGCAGCGCACCAAATATATCTGGGTCACCGTTATCCCGGCAGCGTGGCTGCTGCTGTGCACCACCTGGGCGCTGGGTCTGAAGCTGTTCAGCAGCAATCCGCAGATGGAAGGCTTCTTCTTTATGGCTCAGCAGTATAAAGAGAAGATTGCCGCCGGCGGCGAGCTGACCGCGCAACAGATTGCCAACATGAATCATATCGTGGTCAACAACTACACCAACGCCGGGCTGAGTATCCTGTTCCTGGTGGTGGTGTACAGCATCATCTTCTACGGCATCAAAACCTGGCTCAACGTGCGCAACAATAAGGTGCGTACCGACAAAGAGACCCCGTACGTGCCGGTACCGGAAGGCGGCGTGAAGACCTCGTCACATCATTAACCCTGATGCCGGATAGTGCTACGCGTATCCGGCCTACAGAAAAGTGCATCAACGTAGGCCGGATAAGGCGCTAGCCGCCATCCGGCTTTATTCGTTATCTGGAACTTACAATGTTTGGTAACTTAGGTCAGGCAAAAAAATATCTCGGTCAGGCGGCAAAAATGCTGATTGGCATTCCGGATTACGACAACTACGTCACGCATATGCAAACCAACCATCCGAATCAGCCCTACATGACTTATGAAGAATTCTTCCGCGAACGCCAGCAGGCCCGCTACGGCGGAGACGGCAAAGGCGGCGTACGCTGCTGTTAATGGAGGCAATAATGGCACCGATTGCAGTCACCCTACTCACCGGTTTTCTCGGCGCAGGAAAAACCACCCTCCTGCGCCATATCCTGAATGAGCAGCACGGTTTCAAAATCGCCGTGATTGAAAATGAATTTGGCGAAGTCTCCGTTGACGATCAGCTGATCGGCGACCGCGCCACGCAGATCAAAACCCTGACCAACGGCTGTATCTGCTGTACGCGCTCCAACGAACTGGAAGACGCCCTGCTCGATCTCCTCGACAGTCGCGATCGCGGCGAAATCGAGTTTGACCGGCTGGTGATTGAGTGCACCGGCATGGCCGACCCGGGGCCGATTATCCAGACCTTTTTCTCCCATGAGGTGCTCTGCGAGCGCTATCTGCTGGACGGCGTGATCGCCCTGGTGGATGCCGTCCATGCCGACCAGCAGATGGATCAGTTCACCATCGCCCAGTCGCAGGTCGGCTATGCGGACCGCATTTTGCTAACCAAAACCGATGTTGCCGGCGACACCGAGAAGCTGCGCGAACGGCTGGCGCGCATCAATGCGCGGGCGCCGGTTTATACCGTCATTCACGGCGATATCGATCTAAGCCAGCTGTTTAACACCAGCGGCTTTATGCTGGAAGAAAAGGTTGTCAGCGCCACACCGCGTTTTCATTTTGTTGCAGAAAAGCAGAACGACGTCTCGTCGATTGTGGTCGAGCTCGACTATCCGGTGGATATCAGTGAAGTTTCACGGGTAATGGAGAACCTGTTGCTCTCCTTCGCCGAGCAACTGATGCGCTATAAAGGCATGCTGTGGATCGACGGCGAGCCAAATCGCCTGCTGTTTCAGGGCGTGCAGCGCCTCTACAGCGCCGACTGGGATCGCCCGTGGGGCGATGAAACGCCGCACAGCACGCTGGTATTTATCGGCATTCAGCTGCCGGAAGAGGAAATTCGCGCCGCATTTGCCGGGTTACGACGCTAACCTGCCCGCCTGCGCCCCAAGGCGCAGGCACCATCCTCTCTCTGACACCTCGCCAAAAACAGGGACCAAACGTCGGCAGCGCGTCGAAAAATGTAAAGCAACGTTTTAATAAGTAACAGCAGAAACACTTTTGGAAATAATAAGAAACTAAATGAATAGGATCCTTAATAATTAATGCCCGCCCTGTTCAGTTTCTGTTTAGCCCACCCATTAAACCGCGGCTAAACAGACCAAATTTGCTGATTGACCTCGCCGTAACCCAACGTCATTACAACATTTTCAAAACACCGCCCTGACAAACCCAGCATAAAAAATTGACGTAAGTCACATTTGCAGAGGTAAACATCGATTGTTAAGGTGCGCTCAGACAAATTTAATGACGAGGAGCAAACCATGAAAAAGCTTAACATCCTGATTGTTGCTGCCCTGACCGCGGTCTCTGGTTCCGCCATGGCGATGGGATTTACCGTTGAACAAGGTAAAAACTTCACCAATCTGAATATGGAAATGGGTAAATCCTCTTCTGGCCTGTACGCCGAAAGCCACTGGCTGAAGAATACCGATGATGGTAGCCAGACCGGCGGCGTTGGCGCGGGTTACAATCTGGAAGTAGGTCCGGTTATGCTCAACGCTGGCGCGAAAGCTATCTACCTCGGGCCGAAAAAAGGCGATAACGGCGTCGCGTTTCCGGTCGGCGGCGGGGTGAACGTGGCCCTGACCGACAGCATCCACGTGTTTGGCGAAGGGTATGTCGCGCCGGACGGCCTGAACAACAGCGTAAAAAACTATGTCGAAGCGAACGGCGGCGTAAGCTGGTCCCCGATTGGTCCAGTGACGTTGAAAGTGGGTTACCGTCACGTGAGCGTTGACGGCAAAGAGGGTCGCCCAAACCACACCCTGATTGATGGCGCCTACGTGGGCGGCGGAGTCACCTTCTGATGAAACCACGTCTCGCCGCGCTCTCTGCGCTGAGCCTGGCGTTGCTGCTGACCGGCTGCACTCAGTATACCTGGGTGAAGCCGGGTTTAAGCGATGCCGAAATGCATAAAAAGCTCACCGAATGTGAAGCGCAGGCCCTGGTCGATCTCCCTCCGGATAACGTGGTGACCGGGTCCAGTTCAGAAAAAACGGACAAAAAACATAAGAAACAGGATGTTGAAACAAGCTATACGGTAGAAGACGCGAATGAATATCAGCGGGAGACCTTAGTCGACAGCTGTATGTTCAAAAGCGGCTGGGATAAAGTCGAAGTGCAATGAATCTATTATAAAAAAACCTGCCGAATGGCAGGTTTTTTTATGGCCGGGCTTAGTGGCGCACCACCACCAGCTTCTGGTTCACAAACTCTTTGATGCCGAGATCGGAGAGCTCCCGTCCGTAACCGGAACGCTTCACGCCGCCAAACGGCAGCTCCGGCGCGGTATCGGTAAGCCAGTTGATATAAACCATCCCGGTTTCAATGGCGGAGGCCATCCGTTTGGCGCGTTCGATATCCTGACTGAAGACCGCGCCGCCCAGACCATAGTGGGAATCATTGGCCAGCTGGATTGCCTCCTCGTCATTTTTCACCACGTAGATCTGCGCCACCGGACCAAAGAACTCTTCGAAGTACGCCGGGTTGTCACGGGTGATACCGGTCAAAATGGTGGGTTCAAAGAAATTGCCTTCTCGTGCCACCGCTTTGCCGCCCAGATGCAGCGTAGCGCCATTTTTCACCGCCTCGTCCACCTGTTTGCTTAGGGTGTCCAGCGCATCTTTGGAAGAGAGCGGCCCCAGCGTGGTGCTTTCATCCAGCGGATCGCCGATTTTCACCTGGCGAAACGCCTCACTAAATTTCGCCAGAAACGACTCAGCGATATTTTCGTGCAGGATAAAACGCTTGGCAGCGGTACACACCTGGCCGGCGTTATTCAGCCGCGCCTGGACGCCGATTTTCACCGCGCGTTCCAGGTCGGCATCGTCCAGTACCACAAATACATCGTTACCGCCCAGTTCCAGCGTCGATTTCTTAATATGCTTCGCCGCCTGCGCCGCCACCACGCTGCCGGCTTTCTCCGACCCGGTGAGCGCCGCGCCCTGCACGCGATCGTCGGCGATAATCTTCGCCACCTGCTCCTGGGAGATAAACAGGTTGGTCCACGCCCCTTCCGGTGCGCCGGCCTCACGCACCAGATGGGCAAAGGTCTCCGCGCAGTGCGGCACAATGCTGGCGTGTTTGGCGATAACCGGGTTGCCGGCCGCCAGGTTTGGCGCCAGGACGCGCATCAGCTGGTAATAGGGGAAGTTCCACGGCTCCACCGCCATTAAGACGCCGATGGGATGATGCTCAACCCAGGCGTCGCCGAGTTCGGAGGGATATTTCACCGGCGCCAGCAACGATTTGGCGTTATCGGCATAATAGCGGGCGATCTGCGCGCAAAGTTTCACTTCGCCGCGGCTCTGCTTAATGAGTTTCCCCATCTCCTGGCTGGCGATTTTTGCCAGTTCCTCCGCCCGGCTGTCGATCAGATCCGCCAGCTTATGCAGTACCGCCAGCCGCGGTTCAATATCGCCTTTTGCCCAGGCTGAATGGTAGAGCGCATCCGCCTGCTGCAGCGCCGCCTCCACGTCCGCGTCGCTGTGCGCCGGGTACGTTTTAATAAGCTGATTATTCGCAGGATTCACCGTCTGATAGGCCATATCGCATGTCTCCTTGTTATCGCTATTAAGGCAGTCAAAAATGCCGTTAAGGATATTAAGGGTAGTCGAGATGGCTGGCGATGCGGGTAAAGTTAGGTATATCCGGAATATTCCATAAAGAGGCTAACCGGGGCTACCTTCAGGCCGCCCCGGCGTTATCAATGCGCCAGCGTGGCGATCTCGTCGGCGGCCAGGCCAGTGATTTTCACCACCGTCTCGCGGGCAATACCGTCGTCCAGCATCCTCTGTGCAATGCGCAGCGCCTCGGCATGCTGTCCTTCTTGCCGGCCTTCCCGTTTGCCTTTTCTGCGGCCCACTTCCTGTAATCTTTCGGCGATGGTCATTAAGCTCTCCCTGTGCTGAGGAACCCGTTGCGCCACTTCGTGGATAAACCGGCCAAAGCGGCGCGCGTTGCCAGTTTGCAGCAGATAATTAAACAGCGTTTTTAGCTGTCTGTCATTAGCGTCACCGCTAAGTAAAATCGTCGTCAGCTGCTCAACAATCCCCATTAAATCGCGCTGGCGAATATGCTTCTGTATCAGCTCAAGTAGCGCCACGCGCCGATGGCTAACGATTTCATCGTCGGGGATCACCGTGATATCCACCAGCGGAAAGGGCGAGATATAAAGCTCCCTCGCCAGTTGCGGATCGGTAAAGCAGTCCAGCCAGTTGAGCGACCACGGGTATGGCGTGGTCGCCCCGTGGTAGAACAGCATCGGCACCACCAGCGGCAGTCTGGTATGACCACTATCAAGATGGCGCTGCATCGCGGCGATGGCATAGCGCATCAGGCGAAAAGCCATCTGCGCGTCCGGCGAGCTCTGATGTTCGATAACCACATAAATGTAGCCCTCGCCAGACGCGGTTTTGAGTGACCACAGCACATCGGAGTACCAGGCCCGCAGGCTCTCCTCGATAAAGCTTGCCGATTCCAGCTGTAAGGTATCGAGGTCGCAGCGCTGACGCAGCGCAGGCGGTAAATGGATCGCCAGGAAATCACGCGCGGTGTCGGTCTGAGTGAGAAACTGTTTAAACACCGCATCATGCGGCGTCGAGGTGGTACCCTTTGCCATCGGCTCATCCCTGCCTGCTTATCCTGCAGGGACTCTACGCGCTCGGAATGTTTCTGACACCCGGGCAATACAACCTTTACGCACCGCCACGAAAATAGATTTCCCCGGACTGCAAGCGCGACATCCTTTTTCGAGGCGGTACGCAAATCCAGGCGGGCGACAGCCTCCGCGCAGCATGCTATAAACGACCTCTCCCTCCTCAGCAAAGGTCGATGCGGTGAACCATACCCGAGATATCCCCCAAACCTTCTGGCGAGACGATCGTCTACCGTGGCTGGAGCTGCGCAGCACCTGGCGCAGCCGCCAGGCCTACAAACGCCACAGCCACCCGCAGCTCTCGGTGGGGGCGATTATCGAGGGGGAAACGCGCTGCCTGTGCAATGGTGAGGAATATCTCCTGCAGCCCGGGGATCTGATCGTGATCCCCCCGCACGCGCCGCATAGCTGTAATCCGCTGCATGACAGGCCGCGCAGCTATCATATGCTGTACCTGGAGGCGGCATGGTGCCACGCGCAGCGCCCGGATATTCCCCCTGGCGCCAGTATCGCCTCGCCGCAGCCACTGTTGCGCGACAGCCCTCTCTTTGCCTGTTTCCAGCAGGTTGTCGCCCTGATGAGCCGCGGGAGCCTTGAACAACTGCCCGCCCGGCTGGCGCAACTCCTGCACGCGCTGCCGCTGTGCGCCGCCGCGCCGCAGGCGCCACATCACGCCAGCGCCCTGCTGTTTCAGCGCCTGGCGACAGATCTGCCAGCGCCGCCGTCGCTGGATAAGCTGGCCCACGACAGCGCGCTTCGTAAAGAGACCGTTATCCGCGCCGTGAAACAGGATACCGGCCTGACACCCGCCAGTTTGATCAACATGGCGCGCATCGAATATGCGAAAACGCGCTTACGCGCCGGGGACCCTATTGCCGATGTCGGCTATCAGGCTGGCTTTGCCGATCAGAGCCATTTCCATAAAACCTTTGTCAGCTATACCGCCGCCACGCCGCGGCAATATGCGCACAGCAGATCAATATCCGACAATAAGTAATACGGCACTTCGCTTAGGGTGGCCTCAGTACCATTATCGAGGCCACTATGCATACCTTATCGACGCTCTTTCCCGCCGCCTTCCCGGCGCTAGCCCTGTCTCACTTTGTCGCTCTGCTCAGCCCGGGCCCTGATTTTTTTCTGCTGGTCGGCTACGCCGTGCGCTACCGGATCCGCGGCAGCATCGGATTGTGTCTCGGCATCGCCGCCGGCAATGCGCTGTATATTGTTCTCGCCATTGTCGGCTGGGGGCTTCTGCGCCAGGCGCCGCTGCTGTTTTTGCTCATTGAGCTGTTGGGGGCGGGCTATTTACTGTGGGTTGGCAGCCTGCTGATACGCAGCCGTCCCGCGACGCTGGCGGTGGAGAGCATTCGCGCATCGCGTCCGGGGTTCGGCAGGCAGCTGCTGCTCGGGCTGGGGTCATCGCTGCTCAACCCCAAAAACGCTCTGTTTTATCTGGCGCTGATGACTTCCCTGCTCGGGCCGACGGTCACCCTGCTGCAGCAAACGGTGAGCGGGTTGTGGATGGTCAGCGTGGTGTTCTTCTGGGATTTACTGCTGGTGAGTGCGATTGCGCTGCCGCAGGTACAGCGCCGCCTGGGCGCCATCGTCTGGCGAGTCGAGCGGGCGGCAGGGGCGGTCCTGATGATCTTCGGTCTGTGGATTATCTGGCGATTTTTGCACGACCTCGCCGTCAGGTTATATGCTTAAGTTTATGGAAAAACTCGCTGAACTCAAACGCGCCAAACTGCTGGCGCTGTCGCTGCTGCTGATCGCCGCCGCGCTATTTATCACCACCCTGCTGCTGCCGCCGACGCCGTGGGTCAGCGCGCTAAAGGCCATTTCCGAAGCGGCGATGGTCGGGGCGCTGGCCGACTGGTTTGCGGTGGTCGCGTTGTTTCGTCGTATTCCGCTGCCCTTTGTCGCCCGCCATACCGCGATTATCCCGCGTAACAAAGACCGCATCGCCGATAATCTTGGCCGCTTTGTCGAGGAGAAGTTCCTCGATACCCCGTCGCTGGTCGCGTTGATCCGCCGCTATGAGCCAGCCCTGATGCTCGGCAACTGGTTCAGCCAGCCGGAGAATGCCCGGCGGGTCGGCCAGCATCTGCTGCAGGTGATGAGCGGTTTTCTTGAACTGACCGACGACGCGCGCATTCAGCGCCTGCTGCGCCGCGCGGTACATAAGGCGATCGATAAAGTCGACCTGACGCAGACCAGCGCCATGATGCTGGAGGGAATGACCCGCGACAATCGCCACCAGAAGCTGCTGGATTCGCTGATAAGCCAGCTTATCGCCCTGCTGCAGCGGGACAACTCCCGCGCCTTTATCGCTCGCGGCATCGTGCGCTGGCTGGAGACCGAGCACCCGCTGAAGGCCAAACTGTTACCCACCGAGTGGCTCGGCGAGCACAGCGCCGAGATGGTCACCGATGCGGTGAATACCCTGCTGGACGAGGTGAGCCATGACCGTACCCACCAGATCCGCCAGGCCTTCGACCACGCGGTGCAGAAGCTTATCGACAACCTGAAATCCGACCCGCTCATGGCGCAGAAGGCCGAGAACATCAAAGCATATCTGAAAAATGATGAGACCTTTAACCGCTATCTCGGTGAAGTGTGGGGCGACCTGCGCAGCTGGGTAAAAAACGATATCAGCAGCGATGACTCACGTATTAAGCAGCGCATCGCCGAGGCTGGCCAGTGGTTCGGTGAAACCTTACTCCGCGACGACGCCCTGCGCGAATCGCTTAACGAACACCTGGAACAGGCGGCGCACCGGGTGGCGCCGGAGTTCGCCGCCTTCCTCACCCGCCATATCAGCGACACGGTGAAGAGCTGGGACGCCCGCGATATGTCGCGGCAGATCGAGCTCAATATCGGTAAAGATCTGCAGTTTATCCGCATCAACGGCACCCTGGTGGGGGGGACCATCGGCCTGATGTTGTGGCTGTTCTCGCAGATCCCCTCGCTGCTGCATCTGCATATTGGTTAGCAATGATACTATCCGAACAATAGCGCTGATAAATATTCCACAGGGAGGGAGAAATGATGCACCGGATTTCCCACTGGCTGACCCGCCACGCCGCCGCGCTGTTCTTCCCGGCGGCGCTCATTCTGTATGATTTTTCAGCCTATCTTACTACCGACCTGATCCAGCCGGGGATCCTCCACGTGGTGCGGGATTTCAATGCCGATGTGGCGCTGGCTCCGGCCTCGGTGAGCCTGTATATGGCTGGCGGCATGGCGCTGCAATGGCTGTTGGGGCCGCTCTCTGACCGGATCGGACGGCGTCCGGTGCTGCTCACCGGCGCGCTGATTTTCACCCTCGCGTGCCTGGCGACGTTGTTCACCACCTCCATGACCCAGTTCCTGATTGCCCGCTTCGTGCAGGGCACCAGCATCTGCTTTATCGCCACCGTCGGCTACGTCACCGTGCAGGAGGCCTTTGAGGAAAAAAGATCGATCAGGCTGATGGCGGTGATCACCTCCGTCGTGCTGGTGGCGCCGATCGTCGGCCCGCTCTCCGGCGCGGCGCTGATGCATTTCATCCACTGGAAAGCGCTGTTCGGCATCATCGCCGCCATGGGGCTGGTGGCCTGGCTCGGCCTGCTGTTGACCATGCCGGAGACGGTGCGCCGCGGCGATGTGCCATTCAGCCTGCCCGGCGTGCTGCGGGATTTCCGCGCCGTCTTTCGTAACCGCATCTTTTTACTCGGCGCCGCCACGCTGTCTCTGAGCTATATTCCGCTGATGAGCTGGGTGGCGGTATCGCCAGTGATTTTAATGGACGCCGGCGGGCTGACCACCAGCGAGTTCGCCTGGAGCCAGGTGCCGGTCTTCAGCGCCGTCATCATCGCTAATCTGTCGGTGGCGCGCTGGGTAAAAGATCCCACCCGCCCGCGCTTTGTGCTCAGCGCGGTCCCGATACAAATGCTCGGCCTGGCCATCCTGATCGTTGGGAATCTGATATGGCCGCACGTCTGGCTGTGGTCAGTGCTCGGCACCTGCTTCTACGCCTTCGGCATCGGGCTGATTTTCCCGACGCTGTTTCGCTTTACCCTCTTTTCCAACGACCTGCCGAAAGGCACGGTCTCCGCCTCGCTGAATATCGTGATCCTCAGCGTCAGCGCGTTATCGATTGAAGGCGCGCGCTGGCTGTGGTTCCATGGCGGCAGACTCCCTTTCCACCTGTTGGCGGTGGCCGCCGGGATCGTCGCCGCCTGCTGCCTGGCCGGACTGTTACGCCATCAGCGCCAGTGTGGGCAAGCGGTGATCGAAGCCCGGCAGTCGTGAGCCCTTTTACGGAGAAAGCTCCATCATGAACGACATTGAACTCAGCCCGGCACAGCGCGACCTGCTGCGCGACAAGCTCAGCAAGTACTGCGAAGAGACCTTCAACCTCGAGCTGGAGCAGTTTGACGCCGAGTTTTTTGTCGACTTTATCGCCAAAGAGCTGGGGCCGCTGTTTTACAACGCCGGTATCGAAGAGGCTATCCGCACCCATCTGGCGTGGAGCGAGCGGATCCAGGAAGAGATGGATTTGAAGAAGGTCTATTAACGCCGCGCTCAGACGCAGGAGATCAATAAAAGCTCACAAACAACAGGGCTATAATGGCGACTCTTTCAGCATCTCCCGTGTACGGGGAAGGAAAATCATGTCGCTTATCACCGATCTACCCGCCATTTTTGACCAGTTCTCAGAAGCTCGCAAGAAGGGCTTTCTCACCGTCATGGATCTTAAAGAGCAGAACGTGCCGCTGGTGGGCACCTACTGCACCTTTATGCCTCAGGAGATCGCCATGGCGGCGGGCGCCATTGTCGTTTCACTGTGCTCCACCTCCGATGAAACCATCGAGGAAGCGGAAAAAGATCTGCCGCGCAACCTCTGCCCGCTGATCAAAAGCAGCTACGGCTTCGGCAAAACCGATAAATGCCCGTACTTCTATTTCTCTGACCTGGTGGTCGGGGAAACCACCTGCGACGGTAAAAAGAAGATGTACGAGTACATGGCCGAGTTCAAGGCGGTCCACGTCATGCAGTTGCCGAACAGCGCCAGCGACGCCGCTTCCCGCACGCTGTGGAAAACGGAGATCCTGCGCCTGCAGCAGGTGATTGAGACCCGGTTTGGCACGCCGATTAGCGAGGCGGCGCTACGCGAAGCCATCGTGTTGAAAAATCGCGAGCGCCGGGCGCTGGCCCACTTTTATCGTCTCGGGCAACTCAATCCGCCGGCGCTCAGCGGCGGCGACATCCTGAAAGTGGTGTATGGCGCCACCTTCCGTTTCGACAAAACCGCCCTGATTGATGAACTACATGCCATGGCGGAGCGCATCCATCAGGAGTGGCAGCAGGGTAAACGGCTGGAACCTCGTCCGCGGATCCTGATCACCGGCTGCCCGATCGGCGGCGCGGCGGAAAAAGTGGTCCGCGCCATCGAGGAAAACGGCGGCTGGGTGGTCGGCTATGAGAACTGCACCGGCGCGAAAGCCACCGAGCGCTGCGTGGCGGAAGAGGGTGACGTCTACGACGCCTTAACCGATAAATATCTCGCCATCGGCTGCTCCTGTATCTCCCCCAACGACCAGCGTCTGCAACTGCTGAGCCAGATGGTGGAGGAGTATCAGGCCGACGGGGTGATCGACGTCATTTTGCAGGCCTGCCATACCTATGCCGTGGAATCGCTGGCGATTAAACGCCATCTGCGCCAGCAGCACGACCTTCCTTATATGGCGATAGAAACCGACTATTCGACGGCGGACCTCGGCCAGCTCAGCACCCGCGTCGCCGCCTTTATCGAAATGTTGTAAGGAGCTCGCGTGAACTATACGGTTGGCATTGATTCCGGCTCCACCGCCACAAAAGGCATCCTGCTGGCAGACGGCGTCATTGTACGCCGCTTCCTCTGCCCCACTCCCTTTCGCCCCGCCGACGCCATCCATAAGGCCTGGGAAACGCTACGCGCTGGCCTCACGGAGACGCCTTTTTTAACCCTCACCGGCTATGGTCGCCAGCTGGTGGATTTTGCCGATAAGCAGGTGACGGAGATCTCTTGTCACGGCCTCGGCGCTCGCCTGCTGGCGCCGGACACCCGCACTGTGATTGACATCGGCGGCCAGGACAGCAAAGTTATCCAGCTGGACACTGAGGGCAATCTCAGCGACTTCCTGATGAATGATAAATGCGCCGCCGGTACCGGACGTTTCCTGGAGGTCATTTCACGGACGCTTGGCGCCAGCGTCGAACAACTCGACAGCATCACCGCAGACGTCGAGCCGCATGCGATTACCAGCATGTGCACGGTGTTTGCCGAATCGGAGGTCATTAGCCTGCGGTCGGCCGGCGTCGCGCCGGAGGCGATTCTGGCCGGGGTGATTAACGCCATGGCCCGGCGCAGCGCGAACTTTATTGGCCGCTTATCGGCGCAGGGGCCGCTGCTGTTTACCGGCGGCGTCAGCCACTGCGCCACCTTTGCCCGGATGCTGGAAAGCCATGTCGGCATGGCGGTGACATCCCATCCCGACGCCCAGTTTGCCGGGGCGATCGGCGCGGCGCTGATCGGCCAGCGCCAGCGGAGGCGCGGATGACAACCTTTCTGTTTTTATTTCATTCCACGGTGGGGGTGGTGCGGATGCGCAAAGCCCTGCAGGCGGCGGGAATGACCTTCGAGGTGAAGGATATTCCGCGCCAGCTGCGCAGCGGCTGCGGGCTGTGCATTTACCTGAGCTGCATGCCAGGCGATGAGCAACGATGGGTTATACCCGGCGAAACGGCAGCCCTGTTTCGCGTCGCCGGAAATGACTATCACCTGTTGGCGACCTATGCGCACCGCGGTAGCCCGGATGAGGCGTTAGCCGACATCCGGGACGCTTCCCCGGTAGCGCTTACGCTTACCGGGGCTACCGACAAAATGCCCAACCGTAGCCCGGGTAAGGCGTAAGCCGCTACCCGGGGGCTGGCAGCTTAGCTTCAGCCCAACAGCTGGCGAACGCAGGATTTGAATACCCGCACGCCATCCGCCAGCGCGGTGCGATCGAAATGCATTTCCGGATGATGCAGGCCCGGCAGCAGGTTGCAGCCCAGTCCCCAGAAGCCACCTTTCACCGCCGGGCGCAGACGCAAATAGTGGAAAAAATCTTCGCTGCCCGGCGTACTCTTCGCGGTCGTTAAGCCTGCCTCGCCAAAGGTTTCGCATATTGCCTGGCTTATGATAGCCGTGGCTTCTGCGTCGATAATCGCCGCCGGCATCTCTTTGACTACCCGGATGTCGACGCTGGCGCCATATGCTGCTGCGCTACTCTCGATAGCCCTGACCACGCGTTCTTTGAGTGTCGCCATGCCGTCATTTTCCTCGCAGCGCAGATCCCAACAGACGTGCGCTTTCGCCGACACCGAATTGGTGACGCCCGCATCGCAAAGAAAGCGCGTCGCTTTCGCGCTCCAGGTGAGCGACGGCGCCAGATGGATACCGTTCACCGCCTGTACTGCATGCGAGGCGGCATCCAGCGCGTTAATGCCCAGATGCGGACGAGCGGCGTGAGCGGCTTTGCCGTGAAAATCCACCATCACCGTCGCCGAAGCGGAATAGTACATTGCCGGTACCGCCTGGCCCATCGGACACTCTTCCAACGGCCGGAGATGGAAGCCGAACAGCATCTCTACGTCATCCAGTACCCCGGCCTCCGTTAAAGCGATCGCGCCCGTCCCCAGCTCTTCAGCAGGCTGAAAAAGCACTTTTAACTTCCCACGCTTTACCAGCCCCTCGGCGAGGATCTCTTCGGCGGCGGTTAATACCACCGAAGAGTGGCCATCATGACCGCAGGTATGACGGGCCTCTAAGCGGCCATCGATAATATGGCCCAGCGCATCCATATCTGCCCGCAGCGCCACCACTGGCCCCGGTTCCCCGCTATCGATTTCGGCGACAATCCCGGTAGTCCCGCCAACGTTGCGGTGAACCCGGAACCCTGCCGCCGCCAGGGCGTCGCCGATGTAAGCCGAGGTTTTGTACTCCTCAAAGCCCAGCTCAGGTATTTGGTGCAGGTAATTGAAATGCTCTAACGTTCGCGACACGACTGACTCCTTGCCTTTCATTATGCCATCACGCGCATGACCAGCATGGCGATGACGGCGTTGATAATGCTCACCGCCATCAGCAGCGGCCAGTATTTTTTCGGTACATCCGCCACCCCAAGCAGCCGCCCCATATACTGTAGTTGCGAACCCATCAGGAAGATGGCCGGGATCAGGATGGTGACGTCCGCCACGTTGAGGGTGCCTTTACTCAACAGGCTCACCGCCACTCCCGTCCCCGCCGAGGCGGAAAGCCAGGAGGTGAGCAGCACGGTAATCGCTTCGCCCGGTAAGCCAAACAGGCCCATCAGCGGCGCGCAGACCTGGCCTATCAACTGCATCACCCCGAGCAAATTAAGCATTTCGGCGATCACATATGCCATTAATACATTCGGCATCAGGTTGTTGATGGCAATATTAAATCCTTTACGTGCACCGATAACAAAAATATCAAACGGATTACTGGCCACTTTTGCCGAATTACTCATTATCAAAATCCCCTTTATAGGCCGTATTCAAAACCAGACGGGTGATTGCCGCGCCAACGAATTTCAGCACAAACATTAACAGCAGCGGAATAATAATAGGGATGGTTAACGACGCGAAAAGCGCTGAGCCAATGGAGAAATAGTTATTGATCAGACCGGCGCCGGAATATTGCCATGCCCCCATAATTACCACATCTTTCCGACTAATTTTTTTGCTGTCATACAGCTCTTTGGTCAACGCGGCCCCGGCATCGGTGCTTTGGAGGTCGGTAATTAACGCCAGACCGGTATAACCCGGGATCCCTAGTAACGGGCGTAACAACGGCGTCAGCAGCTTATGCGCTGCACGTATCGCGCCATAATGGGTAAAGATTTCCAGCAACCCCAGCGCCAGCATCACCGTAGGGACCAGCGACAGCGCAAACAAGAAACCGGCCTTGGCGCTGATGCCGCCGCTGCCGATAAAAGTGTTAGTTTCCGGGGTCTTCATCGTACCAAATGCGCCGCCGAGGGTGGTAAAGTCGAAAGCCCCCAGCCAGGCCATCCCTTCCACTTTAAACAGCAGCCCGGAGAAGACTAATAACACCACCACCAGCGAGATCCATGCCCCAGGTCCTACCCGCCACTCATTTGTCGCGTCGTCGGAGGAACGTTCCAACGTTTTATTTTCACTCATACCCTGTCCTCACATTATGAAATATTTTATTGGTCTTTTGCCATTTGGACGCTTTTCAATGTATTGGTTTTGGCATTGATTATTTTGACGTAAAACACCCATCAATAAATAAGGTGCCTCTCTTTTCCCGAAAAGCCGGCAACAGGCATATACCTCACTTATTTATCTTTTTACTGGCATATCGATATCTTATTATTGGCAACCACCGGTGGTACTGGTTTATTGCCATGGCAGTTAATCCGTTCCGTGACTCCCCTTGTCTGTTATGTACCTGAATCACGATTATCTATAACTAGCCGGGATGATAAATGTCTGGTAAAGGATGTTATTGTTGACCTGAAGTCAACAAAGGAGGGAGACAGGATGTTGCACGAACGTCCCATGAGCTATCTGTACGAAGTCGGGATCCAGGGGGGCATTCGGCGGGCCGCTGATATTCTGGGGATTAATCCGTCGGTTATCAGCCGCCAGATAGCGCAGCTGGAGCGAACGCTGGAACTCCCTCTGCTGGAGCGACAGGGGCGCAATGTGGCGCTCACTGAAGCCGGACGTTTGCTGGCCGAGGATTACCACGAAAGCCGCCAGCGGCGGGAAAAGCTGGAGAGTCATCTAAAGGATTTACGCCATATGCGTGGCGGCACCATCTCTGTGAGAATTGGCGGAGGGTTGGTGACGACCTTTATCGAGTCGGTGATGAGCACGTTTTCGCAGTCGTGGCCGAACGTATTCGTTGATATTAGCGTCGGCAATATGCAGGAGATGCTCAACGATATCGCCAGCGGTGAAGCGGATATGGCGGTCGCCTTCGGCCCCATCGGCAATCCGGAGCTTAAACGCCACAGTTTCCAGTGGGGGCCCATCTGCGCGGTGGTCTCTCCGCAGCATCCCATCGCGCGACAGTCAATGGTGACCATCGATGAGCTGACGCAATATCGCCTGATCGCCCTGACAGAAAGCTTTGGCCTACAGCGCCATATGAACGCCATGTTTAAAACCGCCGGGCGGCAGTTTCATCCGGCCTATCGCTGCAACCTCTTTTCCACCGCCATGAGCCTGAGCCAGGCCGGTCTGGGGATCTCTTTCATGACCGAATTCGCCGCCCGGGAAGCAATCGCTCACGGCATACTAAAGGCGGTCCCCATCGACCATCCGATCGCCAGCAGCGCCCAATGCCACTTATTACGCAACTCGAACCGCCGCTTTACCCCCGCCGCGCACCATATGTGGCGCTTACTCCATAACGCCTTTCGCGATGCGCAGCGGGCGATGACGGTGTGACCCTATTCGCTCACCACAAAGCGCGTCGCCGCAAAGCAGTTCAGCAGACGGTGCATGAGAAAGACCAGAGTCAGCGTCACCACCAGCGAGACCGTCACCGAGGTGATGCGGTACAGGTCGCTGAACACCAGATCCTGATAGGGATGCAGATTCTGGCCGAACATAATGCCGATGGTGGTAATGCTGGCGAAGCCCACCCCGGCGCCCACTTTCTCCATCACGTGCAGGCGGGCGCTGAAGGCCAGCCCGAGACCAATCAGCGGCATCATCAGGATCATGTGGTTGCTGAAATCATAGATGATCAGTTGCACCACCAGAATATAGAGACAGGCCAGCACCACCCCGACGACGCGCCAGATCGAGCTGATCACCGCCCCACGATAGTGCATCGGAAACAGGATCAAGATCCCGGCCATCAGCGCCGACAGCGAGTCACTGAGATCGCAGATCTGGAACACCACAAAGATGATCGTCGCGACCGTACCGGAGAGCAGCGACTCGTGGCGAATGCGGGCGGCGTCTTTTTCAATGCGCGGCGGCGGCTTGCGCGATTCGACGTCCGGGATCAGGTAATGCAGCAGCGCGCTCAGCGCCACCGCCAGCACACAGGCTTCCATATTGGAGAACATCAGGGTGTGCCAGTTGCTGGTGGGATAGCTCATAAAGTTGAGCATCGTGCTCTGGCACACCACGCCCATAGACCCCAGCAGAAACAGCGGCCCCTGGCTCATAAAGCGAAAACGCATCACGTACAGGGCGAACACCACCAGGGTCATAATCACCGGCCACTGCGACAGATAACCGACGATCAGTACCATTTCGACGCAGTTCACCGCCGCGCTGAACACAAACTGGCGGGCGACATGGCGGTTGAACACCGGCACCAGCGACATCAGCATCAGCGGATACACCACAAAAAATACGCCGTACTGCACGTCGTAGAAGGTGGAGATGCTGAGCGCAATCGTCCCGGCCACGGCGATACGCACCGTCTGGCGAAAATCATTCGCCGTGTAGACGATATTGCCGTGCGGCGTAAAGACGTGCGCCAGGGTATTAATAGACATAGTGCAACCAGCTCACCAGGTGGATCTGCAGGCCGGCGAAGGTGCGGGCGAAAGGTCCCTCGCTATTGTACAGCTGCACCGTGGCGCGGGCGCCGGTCGGCAGCGGTTTCGCCAGCGGCTGATCCAGCGCGACGTGAATGCGCATGCGCTGTGCGTCGCGCACCCAGCGGGTGGACTGCTCCGGCTGCGACAGCTGGCCGTTCACCGCCTCCTGCCCCGCCAGAATCCCGGCATCGCTGCTGGTGACGTGCGCCGGGAAGACTTGCCCCGGCAGGGCATCAAAGACCACCGCTGCATCGGTATTCACCGCGGTGTGTCGCAGGCTCTTTTCACGGAAGTCGGCGACGATGTCAGTGTTGTTGTTGACCAGCGCCAGCACAGCCGTCGCCGCGGTGGCGTAGATCCCCGGGTTAAGCTGCAGGTTGCTGACCATACCGTCAGTTTCGGCACGCACCTGGGTCCAGGCCAGGTTCAGCTGCGCCTCCTCCAGCGCATTACGGTATTTCTGCAGGGTGACGTTGCGCTTATCGTCGCGCTCGCCGCGCTGGATCAGCAGGTTCTGGATCTGCGCGTTCAGCGCCGAGACCGACTGCTCGCTGGTCTGCCAGGTGGTACGCACCTTATCGAGGTCGGACTGCGAGACGTTCTGCATCGTACTCAGGCGCTGGTAGCGATCGAGCGTGACCTTATCGTTACGGGCGGTGTACTGTGCGGTGCGCAGGTTGGCGCGGGCGGCGGCGATTTGTGCATCCAGTTGCTGGTTGCTCAGTTTCGCCTGCTCGAGGGCGATCTGCGCCGCTTCAACTTTATTAATGAATGGCGTTGGGTCGAGCTCATACAGCAGGTCGCCCTTTTTCACCTGGCTGTTGTTGTGCACGTAAACGTGCGAGACATAGCCGGAGACCCGCGACGAAACCGGGGTCACCACGCGCATGACGGTGGAGTCTGGCGTCAGCGGGATCCAGATATCGGCAACGATAAACCAGGCGAATATTCCCAGAAAAGCGGCAATACTCACCCGTACCCAGCGGGCAAATTTTTGTTCAGGCGTCATCATAGTGTGTTAGATCTTGTTATCTTCTTCGCGGATATTCCGCAAACGGCAGGCGATTTGATTTAATGTGGCGCTGAAGGTGGCGAGGTCGGCCTCCGGGATGGTCTGAGTCACGCGTTCCTGATAGGTCTCGATCACGCAGCTCAGTTTTTCCAGAATCGCCTGCCCCTCGGCGGTCAGCGTCAGCAGGCGAATGCGTTTGTCATATGGCGATGTAGAACGCACCAGATAGCCCTGCTTTTCCAGTAACGAGAGGGTGCGCATCAGCGGCGGCAGTTCAATCCCCTGCACCTCCGCCAGTTCGCTGACCGAGACGTTGTCTCCCAGCTGATGCAGTTGCATCAACACCGTCCAGCTGGACTGGGTGAGTCCGGTATCGGTGATAGCGGAGTCAATAATGGCGCGCCACTGGCGCACCACCATGGCCATTCTCATCCCCAACGGGCGGCGGGCAAACAGGTCGTCTTCGGTCACAGGTTTTCCTCTCATTGTTGAGAAGAAAATAATACTTATCAGGGTAAGTATCAAGAAACGGACGATCGCGCCGCATCAATTGATAAATTTCGTGAATGTATTCCCCGGCGTCGCCAGCGCTTACCGGGGCAAAGAAGGAATGATGCCTGAAAAAAACCGCACTTTTTAATTGATCTGATCCCGACGCAGGCCGATGTCTTTCAGCTGTTCGTCGCTCATTCGCTGCAAAGCTCTGCGCGTTTGCTCCTGAAGCCACCATTTTTTGATAAACCGCACCAGCAGTACGAAACCGATAAATGGCTGTCTTGCCCTGTTCTCGTGAAATTCCATCCTCTACCTCCTCACCTTGCCAGAGGCTTTATCTTCACGGATTTGGGGCCAAGGAATACAGATTCACAAAATGCTTTTCTTTAACATACAGATTAGCTAAAACGTACACCAGAGCCCAATTTTTACGCCAATCTGTACTGGTTATTCCATCTGTATGGCTGCAATTAAGGATACAGCATGACCCGCTACCAACATCTCGCTACGCTGCTGGCCGAACGCATCGAACAGGGCCTGTATCGCCACGGCGAAAAACTGCCGTCGGTGCGCAGCCTGAGCCAGGAGCACGGCGTCAGCATCAGCACCGTCCAGCAGGCCTATCAGTTGCTTGAGCAGCAGCAGATGATCGTACCGCAGCCGCGATCGGGCTATTTCGTTGCCCCCCGCAAGGCCCAGCCGCCGGTGCCGCCGATGTCGCGTCCGGTACAGCGCCCGGTGGAGATCACCCAGTGGGATCAGGTGCTGACCATGCTCGACGCCCGCTACGATAAATCGATTATCCCCTTCGGCGGCGGCTCGCCGGATGTCACACAGCCAAGCCTGAAGCCTATCTGGCGCGAACTGAGCCGGGCGATCCAGCATAACCTCAGCGAAGTGCTGAACTATGACGAGCTGGCCGGGCGCCGCGAGCTGAGGGAGCAGATCGCCCGTCTGATGCTTGACGGCGGCTCGATAGTGACGGCTGATGATCTGGTGCTCACCAGCGGCTGCCATAGCGCGCTGTCTCTGGCCTTGCTGTCGGTATGCCAGCCTGGCGATATCGTGGCGGTGGAATCTCCCTGCTACTACGGCACGATGCAGATGCTGCGCGGACTGGGATTAAAGACCATTGAGATCCCTACCGATCCGGAAACCGGGATCAGCATTGAGGCCCTGGAGCTAGCGCTGGATCAGTGGCCGATCAAAGGGGTGATCCTCGTGCCAAACTGCAATAACCCGCTGGGCTTTATCATGCCGGACGCTCGCAAGCGCGCGGTGCTGAACCTGGCCCAGCGCCACGATATCGTGATTTTCGAGGATGATATTTACGGCGAGCTGGCCACCGAGTACCCTCGCCCGCGCACCATTCACTCCTGGGATATCGACGGCCGGGTGATGCTCTGCAGCTCTTTTACCAAAACCATCGCCCCCGGCCTGCGCATCGGTTGGATAGCGCCCGGGCGCTACTACGACAAGCTGCTACAGATGAAGTACGCCGCCAGCGGCACTAACGTCCCTTCAACCCAACTGGCGGCTTGCAATTTTATTCGCGAAGGCCACTACCACCGTCACGTGCGGCGGATGCGGCAGATCTATCAGCGTAATATGGAGATCTACACCTGCTGGCTGCGGGAGTTTTTCCCGTGCGGGATCTGCGTCACCCGGCCAAAAGGTGGTTTTATGCTGTGGGTGGAGCTCCCGGAGCAGGTGGATATGGTCTGCGTCGCCAAACAGCTGTGCCGGCTGAAGATCCAGGTCGCGCCGGGCTCGCTGTTTTCGGCAGCGGGCAAGTATCGCAACTGCGTCAGGATCAACTGCGCCCTGCCGCCGACCGAGAAACATAAAGCAGTGATGGTGAAGCTGGGAGAAGCGGTGAAGGTGGCGATGGAGTGAAGTTTAATCTGTTCTCCCCGCTGGCGCTGCGCTTACCGGGGCTACGGGTTACCCCGCGTCCGCAAATCAGCTTCACTGGTCAAAAAACACCATTCCCTTATACGGCTGCTCACGGCAGGCGGCCAGCCTCTGGGCGAGACTGCCGACGTGCAGCTCCAGCTTGTGGCCATCGGGATCGAGGAAATAGTGCGAGGCGCCTTCGCTGCGGTTTAGCTTCCAGACCGCCACGCCGGCAACCTCCAGGCGGGCGGCGAAGCTGGCGAAATCCGCCTCGCTAATGCTAAACGCATAATGGGTGTAGTCGCTCTCTTCCGACGGGGTGATGCGCCGCTGCGGATCCAGCGACAGGCACAGCCACAGATCGCCGCAGGAGAGATAGGCGCCACTGTCCCAGCGGGCGTGCAGCGTCATGCCCAGCAGTTGCTGATAAAACGCCACGCTCGGCGCCAACTGGCTGACTGCCAGGGTCAGGTGATTCAGTCCACTCAGCATGTCTGTTCCTCCAGTGAATTCACAATGAACTGACGCAGCCATTGATGCGCCGGGTCGCGGTGCCAGCGCTCGTGCCACAGCATCAGCATCTCAAAGCCGGCGACCGCCAGTGGCGGCTCGACGACTTCCAGCCCGCTCTGCCCGCGCACCAGCCGCTCCGGCAGCACCGCCACCAGATCGCTATTGCGCAGGGTCTCCAGCATAAACAGGAAATGTGGCACGGAAAGGACAACCCGCCGCGCCAGGCCAAGATTCGCCAGCGCGGTATCGGTCGCCGCGCTGAAGCCGCCCCCGTCCGGGGAGACGATCACGTGCTCCAGCTGACAGAACGTTTCCAGGCTAAGCCCAGGCCGCAGCGCCGGATGCTCCGCCCGGCCTGCCAGCACATAGCGTTCGCGAAACAGCAGGCGCTGATGTAGCCCCGGCGGCGCGCCCTCGCGGGTATGAAAGAAGAGATCTACTGTATCGCTGGCCGCCTGCTGCTCCAGCCGCGCCGGCTGTAGCTCGAACACCGCCAGCCGACTGCCGGGAGAGGCCAGCCGTAGCCTGCCCAGCATCGGCAGGAGGATCGCCGAGGCCATATAGTCCGTCGCTGCCACCCGCCAGGTCTCCGCCGCCGTCGCCGGATCAAAAGGGCTGACCGGCGCTACCGCCTGCTCCAGTGCGGCTAGCGCTGCGCGCAGCGGCTGGCGAAGCTCATCGGCACGGGCGGTGGGCTGCATGCCGCGCGGGCCCGGCATCAGCAGCGGGTCGGCGAAAATCTCCCGCAGCCTGGCGAGCTGAATGCTCACCGAGGGCTGCGACAGATTCAGCCGCTGCGCCGCCCGGGTGACATTATTTTCACTGAGCAGCACATCAAGCGTGCGCAGCAGATTAAGATCCAGACGATGTAAATTAATCACGGCTATACCTGGAATTTAAGTAATTAATTTCTACTATAACGTCAGCTTTCCTACTCTGCAGCTCTCCATACGCCAGAGGTGATGTTATGAAAGTACTGCTGATTTACGCCCATCCGGAACCGCGCTCGCTTAATGGCGCGCTGAAAAATTTTGCCGTCCGCCATCTGCAGCAGGCCGGGCATGAAGTGCAAGTCTCCGATCTCTACGCCATGCGCTGGAAGGCCGGGTATGACGCCGATGACAGCGGCGCCCCGCCGGTCGGCGAGTTCTGGCGGCCGACCCTCGATTCCAAACAGGCCTTTGCCCAGGGCACCCAAAGTGCGGATATCGCAGCCGAGCAGGAAAAGCTGCTGTGGGCCGATACGGTGATTTTCCAGTTCCCGCTGTGGTGGTTCTCAATGCCCGCCATCATGAAGGGCTGGATCGACCGGGTGTACGCCTGGGGCTTTGCCTATGGCGTCGGCGAGCACAGCGACCGCCACTGGGGCGATCGCTATGGGGAAGGCACCTTCGTCGGCAAACGGGCGATGCTGATCGTCACCGCCGGCGGCTGGGCGGAACACTATTCACCGCGCGGGATCAATGGCCCCATCGACGACATCCTGTTCCCCATTCAGCACGGTATGCTGTTCTATCCCGGCTTTGAGGTGCTTCCGCCGCTGGTGTTCTACCGCACGGATAAAACCGATGCCGGGCAATTCGCCGACCAGTGCGCCACGCTGGCCGAGCGGCTGGACACGCTGTGGCAAACCGAGCCCATTCCATTCCGCCGGCAGAATCATGGCGATTATCTGATCCCGTCGCTGACGCTGCGCCCGGAGCTGGCGCCGGGGCAAAGCGGCCTGGCGGTGCATCTGCGTAGCGAATAACTGACTACCCCGTCTTCGCCCCCCGAGGACGGGTCATTTACCCAGCTCTCTCCAGTCCCAGCATGCCTCGCGCCTGGATAAAGCACAGCAGCAATACGCCCCACAGCGCCATCGTCAGATAGGGGCTGATCCCGAGGATATTGAACCCACTCTCAATGATCTGCAGCAGGAACAGCGCGAGCACCATCCCGACGATGCGCCCGCTGCCGCCATCCGGATTCACGCCGCCGAGCACCGCCGCGAGGATCGACACCAGCAGATACGATTCTCCATAAGACGCTTTGGCTGAGTTCAGCTTCGACATCATCAGAAACGCCGCCACCGCGCAGAGCAGGGCCGAGATGACATATACCCACATTAATACCCGTCGGGTATTGATCCCGGAATAATGGGTCGCCCGCTCGTTGGATCCGATCAACATGATCGCCCGACCCAGCGGGCTTTTCTCCAGCAGCACCCACAGCCCAAACGCCACCACCGCAAAAAGCCACATTGGCAGCGGAATACCGAACCACTGAGCGTGATTCAGCCACAGCACCCACTGCGGATAGTTAGCGATAGCGCTGCCGCCGGTGATCAGAATATTGATCCCCTTAAGCAGGGTCATCATGCCAAGGGTAGCCAGGATCGGCGAAACGCGGATCCCGGCAATCAGTATCCCGTTGCACAGACCAATGATCATCGCCGCCCCTCCGCCGGCCAACAGCGTCGCCAGCGCGGTGGCGCCACCCGGCGGATAGCTCGTCGCTACCCAAGCCATCACCAGCGAACAGGCGTTGGCCGTCGCGATAATGGACAGATTAATGCCGCCGCAAAGCATGGTCATGGCCATCGCCAGCGCCAGGATCCCCAACACCGGCATTTGCGAGGCAATCGACTGGAAATTGCTGACAGACCAGAAGATGTTTGGCATGGCGATGCTAAAGGCGATAACCGTCAGCAGCAGCAGGCCGATCAGGTAAAACTCAACGTTGTTGCGCCACGATTTTTTCATAACAAGCTCCGGTTCTGATGCTGGCTCCATGCCGTTACGCTGATACTGACGACGATGATCGCCCCGGTGATCAGGGTCTGCCAGTAGGAGGAGACCCCCAGCAGGTTCAGGCCGTTCTGCATCACCGCCAGTAAAATCACCCCCAGCAGCGTACCGGTGAGAGTTCCGCGCCCGCCAATCAGGCTGGTGCCGCCCAGCACCACCGCCGCCAGCACCGTCAGCTCATAGCCCAGCAGTGAATCCGGCGCAACGGTCATCACTGTCCACGCCTGCACGACACCTGCGGCCCCCGACATTAGCCCCATATAGCCATAAACGAACAGCTGCAGGCGGAGCACGCTGAAGCCGACGCGGCTGGCGGATTCCCGGTTGCCCCCCATGGCATAGATCTTGCGGCCAACGGTGGTGAAATTCATGATAAACGCGGTCAACAGCACCACGGCGATCATCGTCAGCAGCGGCAGCCCCAGGCCGTAATCGTAACCATCGGCATCGGTATATTTGAACAGCATGACCCCCTTTTCAAACCACGGGGGGAAGTCGTAGAGCCAGACACCTTTGCTTAACCACAGCAGCAAACCGTAGAAAATATTGAGCGTAGAAATGGTGATAATGATCGAGGGGACCCGCAGACGATTAACCAACAGCGCGTTCACCAGCCCCAGCAGCACGCCGATGCCGCCGGCAAGCACAAAAGCCACCGCGAAGTTGCCGCTTACTTTTTGCAGCATCACCACCATGCCGTACTGGGCGATAATGGTCATAGCCGGGAAGGAGATATCAATCCCGCCGGCGATCAGCACCACGAACAGACCACAGGCGAGAATGGTCAGCATCGCGTAGTTATTAGCGAGGTCGTAAAGATTGCCGAAAGTGAAAAATTCCTCACTGCGCCAGCCCAGCAGCAGGCACAACGCAATAATAAACATACCTAACCAGAATTCATGTTGTTTCAACAGATTAGCCATTGACCACCTCCGCTATCTGCTGCTGGGTACTGCTGTCCGGCGGGAAGTTATGGGTTAGCTCGCCCTGCTTCATCACCAGGATGCGATGACTCTGGTACCACGCCTCTTCGATCTCGTCGCAAATCATCAGCACAGCGATACCATGGGCAGCCAAATCGCTGATGATATGATAGATCCCGGCTTTGTTTGCGATATCCACCCCCACGGTTGGGCTATCGAGGATCAGCAGCTTAGGCGAGATCGCCAGCCATTTGGCGATAGAGACGCGCTGGGCATTGCCGCCGGAGAGGGTATTCACCGGCAGATGCGTATCCGGCGCCTTGATGGTCAACGCGTTGACCATTCTTGCGACCAGTTGCTGAGCTTTACTGTCACTCAATAGCCCACAAGCGCCTTTCACTTTATGAAACACCGTGCTGATGATGTTGTTTTCAATCGACTGGCTCATCACCAGGCCGCGCGACATACGGTCCTCAGAGACATAGCCAATACCGTGGCGGATAGCATCCTGGTTGCTGCGCAACCGCACCGGCTGGCCATTTATCAGGATCTCACCGCTGTCGGGGCGGGTCATGCCAAAAAGGCTCAGGCACAGCTCTGTTCGCCCGGCGCCCAACAGGCCGACTATCGACACCACTTCTCCGGCTTCGACCTTCAGGGAGACGTTGTGATATTCCCCTTTGCGACAGAGATTGCGCACCTCCAGCACCGGCGTGCTGCCCTTCCCCTGCCACAGATCGCGCACCTGATAGTCAAACTCCTGGCCCGTCATCAGAAAACCGAGCCGTCGGGTGGTCACCTCAGCCGCCGGCAAGGTACCAACCAGATTGCCATCCTTCAGCACGCTGATGCGGTCCGATACGGCCATGACCTCTTCCAGACGGTGGCTAACGAAGACGACGCAGATCCCCCTCTCACGCAGTTGGCGCACCACATGCAGTAGTCCTTCCACTTCCTGATGGGTCAATGAGGCCGTGGGTTCATCCATAATGATAAGCCGGGCATCCTGCGCCAGCGCGCGGCAGATAGCCACCAGCTGACAGCGGGCGATGGAGAGCGACTCCACAGCGGCATCCAGCGGCAGCGAGACGTTAATACTGCGCATCGCCTGCTCCGCACTGCGCCGCAGCTCGCTGCGCCTCACCAGCACGCCGCGATGATAGTGGTTAATGGCAATGTTCTCCCACACGCTGAGATTGGGAAACAGCGACAGATCCTGATAAATCACCTGGATCCCATGGGCGACAGAGGCCGCTGGCGTTAGTTTGGGCCACGTCTTGCCGCCTAGCGTCATCGCTGCGCCCTCATCCGGGCGATAGACGCCAGAGATAATTTTGATCAACGTCGACTTCCCGCAACCGTTCTGCCCGGCCAGGCAGTGCACTTCCCCGGGCATAAAGTCGAGGCTGATATCATTGAGCGCGCGGTTGGCGTGGAAGGTTTTGCTGACGTGACGAAGGGAAAGGAAAGGTTCCATAGCATCCCCTGGCTGGTTAAGCCGGGGCGGCAGGCGCCCCGGAAGGTGGATTAGTAGAGCGAATCAATATTGTCTTTATTCACCAACAGCACTTTATGGAAGCGGATAATATGCTTGTCGCTATCGACATCCGCTTTACCGAGTTCTTTCAGTTCGAAGCCCGGCTCAATGGTTTTGCCGTTCAGCAGGGTGCTGGCGACCGCCGCGAGGGCATAGCCGGCTGTCGCCGGATCGTAGGTGATCCCTTCAGTAATATCGCCGCTCTTAATAAGAGAAGCCGCCTGCGATGGGATCATCATCCCGTAGACCGCGACTTTGTTTTTCGCACGCTTCTCTTTCACCGCGCGCCCCGCGCCAATTGGGCCATTCGAACCAAAAGAGACCACCGCTTTCAGATCCGGGTAAGTTTTCATTAGATCAAGCGTGGTACGGCGGGAATCATCAACACTTTCCGCCACCGGCATTCGGCGGGTGACTTCATGCATGTCCGGGTAATGTTCTTTTTGGTATTTCACCAGCAGATCTGCCCACAGGTTGTGCTGCGGTACCGTAAGGCTACCCACATAGATAACGTAGCCGCCTTTGCCACCCATCCGCTTGGCCATATGCTCCACGTATTCAGCGGCGAACTTCTCGTTATCGATGATCTCCACATCCCAGTTGGCGCTCGGCTGCCCGGGCGATTCGTTGGTCAGCACGACGATGCCGGCGTCACGGGCTTTTTTGAATACCGGCTCCAGCACGTTGGCATCGTTAGGCACGATAGTGATGGCATCCACTTTACGTGCAATCAGGTCCTCAATAATTTTCACCTGCTGCGGCGCATCGGTGCTGGACGGCCCTACCTGGGAGGCGTTGAGGTTAAACTCTTTCCCGGCCTGGACGACCCCTTCACCCATCCGGTTAAACCATGGCATGCCATCCACTTTTGAAATATTGACTACGGTTTTTTCCGCCGCATATACCGGCGCGGAAATAAGCGCAGCCCCCAACAGCAATGATGAAAAAATATTAACGACCAGACGTTTATGCATAATAATTAGCCTCAATACGTTGTAGTCAGACAGGGGTATGACGCAAAGCGGAAAAGAGATATAAATTGTAATAATGTTAATAATTTAGAAGAGAATAAACACAAGCCGTAACAGCAGACAGGTAATATCCAGCTATAAATATGGATAATAATACTATAATCCTGTGACGTGAGCTTTTTCACAAAAAACATGCAACATAGTTTGTTGTTCCAGAATAATGATCGGGTCGCAGAGAAAATATATTTTTCCCGCTTCGTCATTTACCGAAAAACAAACACATAAATAACATCAGGAAAAGTATGTGATTTTTGATTGCGCCTCCAGCCCCTTCCGTGGCAGGATACTCCCTATGAACAGAAACGTTATCGTTACCTATCCCCGTCGTTGGTGGCGGCCTGCATAACAGGCGGCACGATACACGTTTCCATTTTCAAAGCCGCCGGAAGGCGGCTTTGGTGTTTTCAGGACGTCTTTCGGCTGAACAGTCTGATAAGGAGTCCCTGATGAACCATCCACAAACCATCCTCACCGGCGACCGCCCGACCGGCCAGCTGCACCTTGGCCACTACGTCGGCTCGCTGCGCCAGCGCGTCGCGCTGCAGCACGACCACCAGCAGTTTATCCTGATCGCCGACCTGCAAGGGCTCACCGATAACGGCAGCAACCCGCAAAAAATCAGCCACCATATCCTCGAAGTCATGGCCGATTATCTGGCCGTCGGCATCGACCCCAGGCTCACCACTATTTGCCTGCAGTCCGCTCTGCCCGCGCTGGCGGAGCTCAGCGCGCTGTATATGAATATCGTCACCGTCGCCCGCGTGGAACGTAATCCGACGGTCAAAAATGAGATTGCCCAAAAGGGATTCGCCCGTTCGCTGCCAGTGGGCTTTCTTGCCTATCCGATTAGCCAGGCGGCCGATATCACCGCCTTCAAGGCCGAGCTGGTGCCGGTGGGTGACGATCAGCTACCGATGATTGAGCAGACCAACGAGATCGTCCACAAGATGAATAGCCTCACCGGCGAGCCGGTGCTGCGCCACTGTAAGGCGCTACTCAGCGAAGTGAGCCGCCTGCCGGGCGTCGACGGTAATGCCAAAATGTCGAAATCGCTGGGCAATACGCTGACGTTATCGGCCAGTGAAGAGGAGATCCACCGCGCGGTCAGCGCGATGTATACCGACCCGACGCACCTGAGAGTCAGCGATCCGGGACATGTCGACGGCAACGTGGTGTTCACCTATCTCGACGCTTTCCATAGCGATAAGGCGCTGGTTGCTGAGATGAAAGCCCACTATCAGCGCGGCGGGCTGGGCGATCGCCAGTGTAAGAATGAACTGGAAACCTGCCTGCAGGCGCTACTGGCGCCGATCCGCGAACGCCGGGCTACCTATATTCAGGATAAAGGGATGCTGCTTGAGCTGCTGCGCCAGGGCAGCGAACGTGCCCACCAGCTCACGCAGCAGACGCTACATGAGGTGAAGCGCGGGCTGGGGCTGCCGGTGCTGTTCTGAGTTTCAGAGCCCTTCCCCGGTCGCGCTACGCTTACCGGGGCTACGGTTTTATCCCCCGCCTTTGTGCATCTTCACGCAGTTGCGCCCCTCGCGCTTGGCGGCATACAGCGCGTTATCGGCGTCGCGCAGCAGCAGATTGTAATCGGGGTGACCGGTGTGGGCGGCAAAGCCAATGCTGGCGGTGATGGGGATCTGCGTGTCGCCGCCAACGTTAAACGCCAGCTGGCCAATCTTTTTGCGCAGACGTTCAAGGAGAGGGAAAGCCTCTGCCGCGCGGGTCTCCACCAGCACCAGCAGAAACTCCTCGCCGCCGTAGCGGAAGAGATAGTCGCTGGAGCGAATATTATCGCTGAGCAGATCGGCTACGTGCTTAATGGCGCGGTCGCCGACCATATGGCCCCATTTGTCATTGATCTCTTTAAAGAAATCAATATCGATAATCGCTACCGTCAGCGGCAGGTCATACTCAATCGCCAGGGTGACTTCATGCTTGAGCACCACAGGCAGATAGCGACGGTTAAGCAGGCTGGTTAGCGCGTCTTTGCCATTTTGCATCTGCGACAGACTACTGAATAACACTCCCAGCTGGCTGCTGATGTGCTGGCAATGGATATGGATCTTTTGCAGCAGGCTCTGAGTATTTTTATAACCAGCATCCTGTTCCGCGGTACGCCATTCGGTAATCAACGCATCCACCTGACCGATCAACTCAGTAATCTCCCCCATCTGCGGATTGTGGTTAAAATAGCGAACGCATTTATGGCGAAACCACAAACCAAATTCGGATTCAGATAATAACGTTGCGTTAAGGTCCGTCCTGTTCTCGCTGACGATATTAAAAATCGCACTATTTTCCCAACCCGAAAGCGATGCCTGCTGCTTGCCATACTCCATCGGGACGTTATCCATCAGGCTGTACAGACGAAAAGCTTCTTCATTTTTGGTAGCCCGATAATGCGACAGCGTATAGGCGTGACACATCATCTCCACCGCCATATTCATCGCCATGATCGCGTAATGGATAGCCGCTATCCCGGTGTCCCGCGCGACCTGGCTGTCACGAATCGCCTCCACCAGCCCGGATTTTATCTGCCGCGTGCCGCGCAGCACCGCCTCTGCCGGGATGCCAATCCGCGAATGAATGCTGCCGATCTGATACTGGCGCTCCGCAAGAGCCTGAAGATCCTCTTTTTCACAGGTCAGGATCTGCTGTACCCATCCCGCCAGAGAGCGGCTCAGACGTTCCTCAACCAGCTCATAAGAGAGGTGCCTGGCGATATCCGGATCCTGAAAAATAAAATCGTAAAAGCGGGTCGCTAACATCGACGATCGCTCATCGGCCATTTTTTTAAGCAATGCACGGACGTCCGGCGTCAGGCTGTCATACAGCGGTAGCCATTCCTTAAAAATCACGGCGATATATTTTTGGCTTTCTTCATTCATGAAATTAAAGCACTCGTCGGATGTTTCTTAATGCCAGGAGCGGAATCATATCGTAGTTACCGGGGGGCAACCAGATAACAAAACAGGCGCCCTGTTTTCGCGGTTTTATCCTGACGGTGGGTATTTCTGTTAACACACCGACAAGACCATGCACTTCGTATGGACAACATCGCCACGAATGTTACTATCGCGATGACGGTAGCTCTCACTATGCGTGTTTCATTAAGGCCAGGATCGCTGATGATGACCACATAAGTAGCACAGCGATCGGCTGCGCATCGACGCGGCAGAGCGCGGCGTCAGCGGCCTTTATCCCCACCTTTTCGTCCCTCGCAAGGAGGACGCTCCGCTCGGCGGAGGAAACACGCGCACCACTCAGCAAAGGGAATCAAGCGAGTCGCGTATGGACAAAATAAAGAAACGTTGGGCAGGGTATCTTGTCGGCTTACTGGTGATGCTCGCCGCCGCCGCATGGTGGCTGCTGCGCCCGCCAGGTCTCCCGGACGGTTTTGCCAGTAGCAACGGCCGAATCGAAGCCACCGAAGTCGATATTGCCAGTAAAATCGCCGGGCGTATCGACACGATTTTGGTCAAAGAGGGCCAGTTTGTGCGTCAGGGAGAAGTCCTCGCGAGGATGGATACCCGCGTACTGAACGAGCAGCGTCTTGAAGCCGCCGCACAAATCAAGGAGGCGGAAAGCGCGGTGCTCGCCGCCAGAGCCTTGCTCGATCAGCGGCAGAGTGAAATGCGCGCCAGCGAAGCAGTGGTGAAGCAGCGCCAGGCGGAGCTGGATTCCTCGGCGAAACGCCATGTCCGCTCGAATGCCCTGTCGCAGCGCGGCGCCGTCTCCGCCCAGCAGCTGGATGACGACCGCGCGGCAGCAGAGAGTGCCCGCGCGGCGCTGGAATCGGCAAAAGCCCAGGTCTCTGCCGCCCGCGCCGCCATCGAAGCTGCCCGCACCAGCATTATTCAGGCGCAAACCCGCGTCGAAGCCGCCCAGGCGACCGAACGGCGGATCCTTGCCGATATTGACGATAGCGAGCTGAAAGCACCCCGTGATGGCCGCATTCAATATCGCGTCGCTGAGCCAGGCGAAGTCCTGGCCGCCGGTGGCCGGGTGCTGAATATGGTCGATCTCGCCGATGTCTATATGACCTTCTTTCTGCCAACCGAACAGGCTGGCCTGCTGGCGCTCGGCAGCGAAGCGCGCTTGATCCTTGATGCCGCGCCGGATCTGGTGATCCCGGCCAACATCAGCTTTGTCGCCAGCGTCGCCCAGTTCACGCCGAAAACGGTAGAAACCAGCGACGAGCGCCTTAAGCTGATGTTCCGCGTCAAAGCGCGCATCCCGCCGGAGCTGCTGGCGCAGCATCTGGAATATGTCAAAACCGGCCTGCCCGGCATGGCTTACGTGCGGGTGGATAAACAGCAACCCTGGCCTGAGGCGCTAACGGTGAGGTTGCCGCAATGAAACTGACGCCGCAGGATACCTCGCCCCCCGTCGCCCTGCTGGAAAACGTTGGCCAGCAGTATGGCGCCACCATCGCGCTGCGGGATATCAGCCTGGCGATCCCGGCACGGCGTATGGTTGGTCTGATTGGCCCGGACGGCGTCGGCAAATCGAGCCTGCTCTCGCTGATCGCCGGGGCGCGGGCCATTGGACAGGGTAACGTGATGGTGCTTGGCGGCGATATGCGTGATGTGCATCACCGCCGCGACGTGTGCCCGAAAATCGCGTGGATGCCACAGGGGCTGGGGAAAAACCTCTATCACACCCTCTCGGTGTATGAAAACGTCGACTTCTTCGCCCGCCTGTTTGGTCACGATAAAGCCGAGCGCGAACTGCGCATCAACGAGCTGCTGCAGAGCACCGGGCTGGCGCCGTTTCGCGATCGCCCCGCCGGTAAACTCTCCGGTGGGATGAAGCAAAAGCTCGGCCTGTGCTGCGCGCTGATCCACGACCCGCAGTTGCTGATCCTTGATGAACCGACCACCGGCGTCGACCCGCTTTCCCGGGCGCAGTTCTGGGAGCTTATCGACAGTATTCGCCAGCGCCAGCCGGAGATGAGCGTTCTGGTCGCTACCGCCTACATGGAAGAGGCCGAGCGCTTTGACTGGCTGGTGGCGATGAATGCCGGCGAGGTGCTGGCGACCGGCAGCGCCGCGGAGCTCAAAGCCCAGACCGGCAGCCAGACCCTGGAGCAGGCGTTTATCGCCCTGCTACCTGAAGCGCAACGTCAGGCGCATAAGGCGGTAATCATCCCGCCGCGCGACGACCGTGAGGAAGAGATCGCTATCGAAGCGCGCGGCCTGACCATGCGCTTCGGCAACTTTGTTGCCGTCGACCACGTTAACTTTCGCATCGCCCGCGGCGAAATCTTTGGCTTCCTTGGATCTAACGGCTGCGGCAAATCCACCACCATGAAGATGCTCACCGGCCTGCTGCCCGCCAGCGAAGGTGAAGCCTGGCTGTTCGGCCAGCCGGTCGACCCGAAGGATATCGCCACCCGCCAGCGGGTGGGCTATATGTCACAGGCCTTTTCGCTCTATAGCGAACTGAGCGTTCGGCAAAACCTCGAGCTGCACGCCCGCCTGTTTCATATCCCGGACGACGAAATAGCCCACCGGGTCGCTGAGATGAGCGAGCGCTTTATGCTGACCGAGGTTAAAGACGCGCTTCCCGCCGATCTGCCGCTGGGGATCCGTCAGCGCCTGTCGTTAGCGGTGGCGGTCATCCACCGCCCGGAGATGCTGATCCTCGATGAGCCGACCTCCGGCGTCGACCCGGTAGCGCGCGATATGTTCTGGCAGCTGATGGTAGACCTGGCGCGCCAGGATCGCGTTACTATATTTATCTCCACCCACTTTATGAATGAGGCGGAACGCTGCGATCGCATCTCGCTGATGCACGCCGGCAAGGTGCTGGCCAGCGATACGCCGCAGGCGCTGGTTGAGCAACGTGGCTCAGCCAGCCTCGAAGCGGCGTTTATCGCCTGGCTTAAAGAGGCCCAACCGTCCTCTCCAGTACCAGAGGACCCCACGTCTGCTGTCGCATCGCATTCGGAACACACGGCCCCACGGCAGGCCTTCAGTCTACGCCGCCTGTTTAGCTACAGCCGCCGCGAGGCGCTGGAGCTGCGCCGCGATCCGGTGCGATCGACGCTGGCGCTGCTGGGGACGGTGATCCTGATGTTTATCATGGGTTATGGGATCAGCATGGACGTTGAGGATCTGCGCTTTGCCGTACTCGACCGCGACCAAACCCTCAGCAGCCAGGGCTGGTCGCAGAACATAGCCGGTTCACGCTACTTTATCGAACAGGCGCCGCTGCACAGCTATGACGAACTGGACCGCCGGATGCGTGACGGCGAACTGGCGGTGGCGATAGAGATCCCGCCGAACTTTGGTCGCGATATCGCCCGCGGCACACCGGTGCAAATCGGCGTCTGGGTGGACGGCGCGATGCCCAACCGCGCGGAAACCGTGCGCGGCTACGTGCAGGCGATGCATCTCGCCTGGCTGCAGGAGATGGCCGCCCGGCAGAGCAGCCCACAGCGCGATACCTCGCTCATCTCCATCGAGACCCGCTATCGCTATAATCCGGACGTGAAGAGCCTGCCGGCCATCGTCCCGGCGGTGATCCCGCTGCTGCTGATGATGATCCCGGCGATGCTCAGCGCCCTGAGCGTAGTCCGTGAGAAAGAGCTCGGATCGATTATCAACTTGTACGTGACGCCAACCACCCGCAGCGAATTCCTGCTCGGCAAGCAGCTGCCTTACATCGTATTGGGCATGTTTAACTTCTTCCTGCTGTGCGCGCTGTCGGTCTTTGTCTTTGGCGTCGCGCATAAGGGCAGCTTCCTGACGCTGACCCTGGCGGCGCTGCTGTATGTCACCATCGCCACCGGTCTGGGGCTGCTGATCTCAACCTTTATGAAGAGCCAAATCGCCGCCATCTTCGGTACCGCGATCATTACGCTGATCCCGGCAACCCAGTTCTCCGGGATGATCGATCCGGTGGCGTCGCTGGAAGGGCCCGGGCGCTGGATCGGGCAAATTTATCCGACCAGCCACTTCCTGACTATCGCTCGCGGCACCTTCTCCAAGGCGCTGAATCTCAGCGATTTGTGGGGCTCGTTCATTCCGCTATTGATTGCGGTGCCGCTGGTGCTCGGGCTGAGCGTGCTGCTGCTGAAGAAACAGGAGGGATGATGCGCGGATTACGCAATATTTATAATCTTGGCGTCAAAGAGCTGCGCAGCCTGCTCGGCGATAAAGCGATGCTGGCGCTGATCGTGTTTGCGTTTACCGTGTCGGTGTACTCCTCGGCCACGGTGATGCCTGGTTCGCTGCACCTGGCGCCGATCGCGGTTGCTGATATGGATAAATCCCAGCTCTCTTCACGCATTATTAACGCTTTCTACCGTCCCTGGTTTCTCGAGCCGGAGCTGATCACCGCTGATGAGATGGACGCCGGGCTGGATGCCGGGCGCTACACTTTCGCCATCAACATCCCGCCTAACTTCCAGCGCGATGTGCTGGCCGGTCGGCAGCCGGAAATCCAGGTCAACGTTGACGCCACGCGAATGAGCCAGGCCTTTACCGGCAACGGCTATATCCAGAATATTATCAGTGGCGAAGTCAACAGCTTTGTCGCCCGTTATCGGGATAACAGCGTACTGCCGGTAGAGCTGGCGGTAAGGATGCGTTTTAACCCTAACCTTGAGCAGGAGCGCTTTGGCGCGGTGATGGCGATCATCAATAACATCACCATGCTGGCGATCGTCCTCACCGGTTCGGCGCTGATCCGCGAGCGGGAACATGGCACCATAGAGCACTTGTTGGTGATGCCAGTAACGCCGTTTGAAATCATGATGGCCAAGATCTGGTCGATGGGCCTGGTGGTGCTGGTGGTCTCCGGGTTGTCACTGATACTGATGGTACAGGGGATTTTGCAGGTGCCCATTGAAGGGTCGATTCCCCTGTTTATGCTGGGGGTGGCGCTCAGCCTGTTCGCCACGACCTCAATCGGCATTTTTATGGGCACCCTCGCCCGCTCGATGCCGCAGCTGGGGCTGCTGATGATTCTCGTGCTGCTGCCGCTACAGATGCTTTCCGGCGGATCCACACCGCGGGAAAGTATGCCGCAGCTGGTACAGGATATTATGTTGACCATGCCGACCACCCACTTCGTCAGTCTGGCGCAAGCGATACTGTACCGCGGCGCCAGCTTCGCCATCGTCTGGCCGCAGTTCTTAACCTTGCTGGCTATCGGCGGGGTATTCTTTACTATCGCGTTGCTGCGTTTTCGTAAGACTATTGGCGAGATGGCGTAAGGGCTTAAGAAGGGCCGTCGACTGACGGCGGCCCAGGGATTTATTTGTGGCGGTTCATAAAGCGACGTAAACCCCAGGTGAAGGCCATCGCCATACTAAACAGGATAAACAATAAGACAATCCAGCTGATGGAGATGCGCAGCAGCGTGCCGGGGGTCATAAACGGCTGCAGATAAACGGTGAAGGACTGGGCGGGTGATTTCCCCAGCAGTTCATAAACGTTATCCATAAGCCATACGCCGACCCGGCAGAACAGCCAGATAATCGCTGGCCAGCAGAGCAGCACCAGAAAGGTAAAGCGCTCCTGAATGTAAGTGAAGAGCTGGCGCAGTGGCGACCAGTTAAACAGGATTTTCATTTCTATTCTCATATTGCCAGCCGATAACCTGCATATGTCTCGCAAGGTATTTCGGGCAGCATCCATACAGGCAATCATCCCCCTTTGTATAACAAATTTTCCGCCATATAAACCAGATCAAGTTAACAAAGTGTTAATGATGTAGCTCATTAAGACAAAAACAGGGAAGAAGCATGCCGTTTGCCACAATACATCCGGGAGCGAAGTATTCAGTCACGGAAATATTTTTTCTGAATCGTAAGTGCGTTATTTTGCGGGAGGAAGAGGCAGCGCCATTATTTTACCGAGGCACAATAAAATGGCGCTGAAATAGAGAGATAATATTAATCGTAACTACTAATAATTATTTTCCGACTTGCATCATCCGGTAAATTCACCGTCCGCGTGATCACGCCGCGAGCATTCGTCACGCTATTTTGCGAAGCAATAAGATAGGTATTCTTTCCGCAACGCTGCTGAGGTTGTTTATTGACGATATCGGTGCTGCAGGTTTCTGAAACCACCCGCCCGGAGAGCGTTAATGTGGCGGTATCAGCAGCAAACAGAGGTAAGCTTAGTCCATAAGCGAAGGTCAGGATCCCAATTAGCGGTTTTTTCATTGAATTTATAACCAGTTAACAGGATGAGAAATAAGCGAGTTGCTTTCTATTTTTCTCCCTCAGGAGAGATGATGCGTTGATTCATCACGCAGGGAAGATAATCCATATTATTAATAAGGACAATTACAGGGTAACCTATTAATGTGATAGGTATTGCTGATGTTAACGAGCCCGGCGGTCGGGCTGGATGTTTCCCCGGAGGCGGTGCTGCGCACCTTGTCCGGGCTACCAGTCAGCCCCGGTTTGTAGCCCCGGTAAGCGCAGCGCCACCGGGGAGATATACCCCACACAGCAAAAAACCCCGCACCTTTCGGGACGGGGTTCTTGTTAAAACGCAAAAACAAAAAGCTCAGCCTTTCGACTGAGCTTTCTGCTTTATTTGATGCCTGGCAGTTCCCTACTCTCACATGGGGAGACCCCACACTACCATCGGCGCTACGGCGTTTCACTTCTGAGTTCGGCATGGGGTCAGGTGGGACCACCGCGCTATCGCCGCCAGGCAAATTCTGTTTTCAACACGTCCTGCGGACGCATCGATTAATCTGTATCACGCTGAAAATCTTCTCTCAAATCCGCCAAAACAGCTTCGGCGTTGTAAGGTTAAGCCTCACGGTTCATTAGTACCGGTTAGCTCAACGCATCGCTGCGCTTACACACCCGGCCTATCAACGTCGTCGTCTTCAACGTTCCTTCAGGAGACTTATAGTCTCAGGGAGAACTCATCTCGGGGCAAGTTTCGTGCTTAGATGCTTTCAGCACTTATCTCTTCCGCATTTAGCTACCGGGCAGTGCCATTGGCATGACAACCCGAACACCAGTGATGCGTCCACTCCGGTCCTCTCGTACTAGGAGCAGCCCCCCTCAATTCTCCAGCGCCCACGGCAGATAGGGACCGAACTGTCTCACGACGTTCTAAACCCAGCTCGCGTACCACTTTAAATGGCGAACAGCCATACCCTTGGGACCTACTTCAGCCCCAGGATGTGATGAGCCGACATCGAGGTGCCAAACACCGCCGTCGATATGAACTCTTGGGCGGTATCAGCCTGTTATCCCCGGAGTACCTTTTATCCGTTGAGCGATGGCCCTTCCATTCAGAACCACCGGATCACTATGACCTGCTTTCGCACCTGCTCGCGCCGTCACGCTCGCAGTCAAGCTAGCTTATGCCATTGCACTAACCTCCTGATGTCCGACCAGGATTAGCTAACCTTCGTGCTCCTCCGTTACTCTTTGGGAGGAGACCGCCCCAGTCAAACTACCCACCAGACACTGTCCGCAACCCCGATTAGGGGCCTACGTTAGAACATCAAACATTAAAGGGTGGTATTTCAAGGTTGGCTCCACGTAGACTGGCGTCCACGCTTCAAAGCCTCCCACCTATCCTACACATCAAGGCTCAATGTTCAGTGTCAAGCTATAGTAAAGGTTCACGGGGTCTTTCCGTCTTGCCGCGGGTACACTGCATCTTCACAGCGAGTTCAATTTCACTGAGTCTCGGGTGGAGACAGCCTGGCCATCATTACGCCATTCGTGCAGGTCGGAACTTACCCGACAAGGAATTTCGCTACCTTAGGACCGTTATAGTTACGGCCGCCGTTTACCGGGGCTTCGATCAAGAGCTTCTCCTTACGGATAACCCCATCAATTAACCTTCCGGCACCGGGCAGGCGTCACACCGTATACGTCCACTTTCGTGTTTGCACAGTGCTGTGTTTTTAATAAACAGTTGCAGCCAGCTGGTATCTTCGACTGGTCTCAGCTCCATCCGCAGGGACTTCACCTACACACCAGCGTGCCTTCTCCCGAAGTTACGGCACCATTTTGCCTAGTTCCTTCACCCGAGTTCTCTCAAGCGCCTTGGTATTCTCTACCTGACCACCTGTGTCGGTTTGGGGTACGATTTAATGTTACCTGATGCTTAGAGGCTTTTCCTGGAAGCAGGGCATTTGTTACTTCAGCACCGTAGTGCCTCGTCATCACACCTCAGCGTTAAAAGGTACCGGATTTACCTGGAACCTCCGCCTACATGCTTAAACCGGGACAACCGTCGCCCGGCTAACATAGCCTTCTCCGTCCCCCCTTCGCAGTAACACCAAGTACAGGAATATTAACCTGTTTCCCATCGACTACGCCTTTCGGCCTCGCCTTAGGGGTCGACTCACCCTGCCCCGATTAACGTTGGACAGGAACCCTTGGTCTTCCGGCGAGCGGGCTTTTCACCCGCTTTATCGTTACTTATGTCAGCATTCGCACTTCTGATACCTCCAGCA
>NZ_KB976100.1:428552-496460 GCF_000398905.1 Klebsiella sp. KTE92 | reverse complement strand
CACTACAAAGGCAGGTTCTTTAAGGTAAGGAGGTGATCCAACCGCAGGTTCCCCTACGGTTACCTTGTTACGACTTCACCCCAGTCATGAATCACAAAGTGGTAAGCGCCCTCCCGAAGGTTAAGCTACCTACTTCTTTTGCAACCCACTCCCATGGTGTGACGGGCGGTGTGTACAAGGCCCGGGAACGTATTCACCGTAGCATTCTGATCTACGATTACTAGCGATTCCGACTTCATGGAGTCGAGTTGCAGACTCCAATCCGGACTACGACATACTTTATGAGGTCCGCTTGCTCTCGCGAGGTCGCTTCTCTTTGTATATGCCATTGTAGCACGTGTGTAGCCCTGGTCGTAAGGGCCATGATGACTTGACGTCATCCCCACCTTCCTCCAGTTTATCACTGGCAGTCTCCTTTGAGTTCCCGGCCTAACCGCTGGCAACAAAGGATAAGGGTTGCGCTCGTTGCGGGACTTAACCCAACATTTCACAACACGAGCTGACGACAGCCATGCAGCACCTGTCTCACAGTTCCCGAAGGCACCAATCCATCTCTGGAAAGTTCTGTGGATGTCAAGACCAGGTAAGGTTCTTCGCGTTGCATCGAATTAAACCACATGCTCCACCGCTTGTGCGGGCCCCCGTCAATTCATTTGAGTTTTAACCTTGCGGCCGTACTCCCCAGGCGGTCGATTTAACGCGTTAGCTCCGGAAGCCACGCCTCAAGGGCACAACCTCCAAATCGACATCGTTTACAGCGTGGACTACCAGGGTATCTAATCCTGTTTGCTCCCCACGCTTTCGCACCTGAGCGTCAGTCTTTGTCCAGGGGGCCGCCTTCGCCACCGGTATTCCTCCAGATCTCTACGCATTTCACCGCTACACCTGGAATTCTACCCCCCTCTACAAGACTCTAGCCTGCCAGTTTCGAATGCAGTTCCCAGGTTGAGCCCGGGGATTTCACATCCGACTTGACAGACCGCCTGCGTGCGCTTTACGCCCAGTAATTCCGATTAACGCTTGCACCCTCCGTATTACCGCGGCTGCTGGCACGGAGTTAGCCGGTGCTTCTTCTGCGGGTAACGTCAATCGACAAGGTTATTAACCTCACCGCCTTCCTCCCCGCTGAAAGTGCTTTACAACCCGAAGGCCTTCTTCACACACGCGGCATGGCTGCATCAGGCTTGCGCCCATTGTGCAATATTCCCCACTGCTGCCTCCCGTAGGAGTCTGGACCGTGTCTCAGTTCCAGTGTGGCTGGTCATCCTCTCAGACCAGCTAGGGATCGTCGCCTAGGTGAGCCGTTACCCCACCTACCAGCTAATCCCATCTGGGCACATCTGATGGCATGAGGCCCGAAGGTCCCCCACTTTGGTCTTGCGACGTTATGCGGTATTAGCTACCGTTTCCAGTAGTTATCCCCCTCCATCAGGCAGTTTCCCAGACATTACTCACCCGTCCGCCGCTCGTCACCCGAGAGCAAGCTCTCTGTGCTACCGCTCGACTTGCATGTGTTAGGCCTGCCGCCAGCGTTCAATCTGAGCCATGATCAAACTCTTCAATTTAAGTTTGATGCTCGTGAATTAAACTTCGTAATGAATTACGCATGTTCACTCAGAGACTTGGTATTCATTTTTCGTCCGAGGACGTTAAGAATCCATGTCACTTTGAGTGCCCACACAGATTGTCTGATAAATTGTTAAAGAGCAGTTGCGACGCGCTTTAGCGCTCTGTCGCGAGGTGGCGTATATTACGCTTTCCTCTTTCAGAGTCAACCCTGAATTTCAGGATTTTTCTCTTCAACCGAACCGGCTGTTTGTGTGAAGTGATTCACATCTGCCGTGTCAGTGGGAGCGCATTATAGGGAGTTCGCCGGAAGTAGCAAGCGTTAAAATAGAAAAATCTTATCGACCGCTCATTATTTGAACTTTTCGCTTATTCATCTTCTTACCATTCAAGGCGCCATCCCAGTGTTCATGCGGCCTGCAGCGCAGTTTACGCTAAGATCGTTTTTTGGCAAAAATGTGATTTTTCTCTCTTACCCAACGCCATTATCGCGCCGATGGTGAATTAAGCACCACTCTTGACCCACGACAAAGCGCCCACCTGGCCCCCGTTTCTATAATCAGGCCCGTTTCTTCTTACTGGTAATAATCGATGGCTTATCAACTCAACATTAACTGGCCCGAGTTTTTAGAGAAGTACTGGCAAAAACAGCCGGTGGTATTAAAAAACGCGTTTCCGGACTTCGTCGACCCGATTACTCCGGACGAGCTGGCCGGATTAGCCATGGAGCCGGAAGTCGACAGCCGGCTGGTCAGCCTGACCAACGGCAAATGGCAGGCCAGCAATGGTCCTTTTGAACATTTCGACGGGCTGGGCGAAACCGGCTGGTCGCTGCTGGCCCAGGCGGTAAACCACTGGCATATGCCCGTCGCCGAGCTGGTGCGCCCGTTCCGCGTACTGCCGGACTGGCGTCTGGACGACCTGATGATCTCCTTCTCCGTCCCCGGCGGCGGCGTCGGCCCGCATATCGATCAGTATGACGTCTTTATTATTCAGGGCATGGGCAGCCGCCGCTGGCGCGTGGGCGATAAGCTGCCGATGCGTCAGTTCTGCCCGCATCCGGCACTGCTGCACGTCGATCCGTTCCCGCCGATCATTGATGAAGATCTGCAGCCGGGCGACATCCTCTATATTCCGCCGGGATTCCCACACGATGGCGTGACCCACGAAACCGCGCTGAACTACTCCGTCGGCTTCCGCGGGCCAAACGGTCGCGACCTGATCAGCAGCTTCGCCGACTATGTGCTGGAGAACGATCTTGGCGGCGAGCACTACAGCGATCCGGACCTCACCTGCCGCGAGCATCCTGGCCGGGTTGAGGAGTATGAACTCGAACGTCTGCGCACCATGATGATCGACATGATTCGCCAGCCGGAAGACTTCAAGCAGTGGTTCGGCAGTTTCGTCACCACCCCGCGTCACGAGCTGGATATTGCGCCGGCGGAACCACCGTATGAAGAAGAGGAAGTGGTCGATGCGCTGCTGGGCGGCGAAAAGCTCTCCCGCCTGAGCGGCCTGCGCGTTCTGCATATCGGCGACAGCTTCTTCGTGCATAGCGAACAGCTGGACACTACCGATGCCAAAGCGCTGGATGCGCTGTGCCGCTATACCTCATTAGGTCAGGAAGAGCTCGGCAGCGGCCTGCAGAATCCGGCGTTCGTGAGCGAACTGACGCGGCTGATTAATCAGGGCTACTGGTACTTCGAAGAGTAAGAGAGCGGCAATACTGCGGGCGGCCGCCTGGCGCTGCCCGCTGGCTTTCAGCCGTTATTGCGTCTATTTCGGCAGCACGATAATAAAACGCGTAGAGCGCAGATCGGACTGCACCGCTACGCTGCCGTGGTGGGCGCTGACGATGGATTTCACAATCGCCAGGCCGATACCGCTGCCCTCGCCTTTGCGCTGACGCGAGGGGTCGACGCGATAGAAACGGTCAAACAGCCGCGGCAGATGCTCGGCGGCAATCGGCGTACCGGGATTCTCCACCACCAGACGGATCGTCTCGGCGCTTTCGCTCAACTGGATGGTCACCGCCTGGCCGGCCGGCGTGTAGCGGATCGCGTTCGACAGCAGGTTGCTGATCGCCCGCCGCAGCATCAGCGGATCGCCCATCACCCGGCAGTGGCTGCCGACAAAGCGCAGCGCCACCGCCTTCTCTTCCGCCCACGCTTCAAAGAACTCAAACACCTTATGCACTTCCTCGGCCAGATCCAGCGCCTGTTGCTCAGGGATCAGCTGGTTATTATCCGCCTGGGCGAGGAACAGCATATCGCTGACCATCCGCGACATCCGCGAGAACTCTTCGAGATTGGAATACAACACCTCTTCCAGCTCCTGCTGGCTGCGGCTCTGGCTTAAAGCGATTTCGGTTTGCGTCACCAGGTTGGTAATCGGCGTGCGGATTTCATGGGCGATATCGGCGGAGAAGTTGGACTGGCGGGTAAAGACATCCTCTATGCGCTCCAGCATATGGTTAAACGACAGCGCCAGCCGCTCCAGCTCGATAGGCACGGCCTGTGGGTCGAGGCGCACGTCGAGATCCCGCGAGGTAATATTCTGGATCTGGCGACTGATCTGGCGGATGGGCTTATGCCCCTGATAGACCACAAACAGCACGATGGCGATGATCAGCAAACTGATTATCGTCGCCGCGGAAATCAGCTTCGCTTTCAGCTCATTAATATAGTGCAGGTGAAAATCGATGGATAAGGCCATCAGCAGGTGGTACGCCGGTTTGCCGTCCGCCTGCTTGCCCAGCGGCAGCATGATCAGCCGCCAGGCGCGGGTCTCCATTGGATGATTATCATGAACCATCATCCGCGGCTGCGGGTCAGTCCATGAAATCACATTCCCGTCGCGCAGCTGCATCGCCAGCCCCGGCGTACTCAGCATATGGCTGAGATCCGGCCCGTCTGGCGACTGAAACAGAATATTGCCCTGGCCGTCGTCCAGACAGATAAAGACGTTGGCGTAACCCGCAATGATATTCCTCACGATCTCCAGCCGCCGCGCCTGCGGGTAGTCAGCGTGGTCGAGGACCGTCTCCAGCGTGGTGCTGAGCTGCCTGAGATCGTGCACGTCGCGCTCTTCAAAGTGGGCCTTCACCGAATGGATCATGATCCAGGTGAAGGCAAAGAAAGCGATGATGGTGGCGAGGCTGATAAAGAAGGTCAGCCGGGTGGCCAGGGAAAAGGGGCGCTTAGCGGCCATCCGGCACCTCAAGCATATAGCCGACGCCGCGCACGGTCTGGATAAGCTTCGGCTCGAAGTCGTTATCAATTTTGGCGCGCAGCCGCTTCACCGCCACGTCAATGGCGTTAGTGTCGCTGTCGAAATTCATATCCCAGACCTGCGAGGCAATCAGCGAACGCGGCAGCACCTCGCCCTGATGGCGCAGGAAGAACTCCAGCAGAGTGAATTCCTTACTGGTCAGGGTGATACGCGTCGCGCCGCGCGTCACCTTGCGGCTGACCAAATCGACGCTGAGATCCGCCGCCTGAAACTGGCTTTCGACGATGACCGCCGCTCCACGGCGCAGCAGGGTCCGCACTCGCGCCAGCAGCTCCGCAAAAGCAAATGGCTTCACCAGATAGTCGTCGGCGCCCAGCTCCAGCCCCTTCACCCGATGCTCAATAGTGCCAAGCGCGGTGAGCAGCAGGATCGGCATGCCTTTATTGGCGGCGCGCAGCATGCGCACGATATCCCAGCCGTTCACATCCGGCAGCATGATGTCGAGGATCAGCAGATCGTAATCGCTGGTCATTGCCAGGTGATAGCCGTTAAGGCCGTTATCGGCCAGGTCGACGACGAAGCCGGCCTCGGTGAGCCCTTTGGTCAGGTACTCTCCGGTTTTCTTCTCATCTTCGACAATCAAAATCTTCACGGCAGGCTCCTTCACGCGCGTTCTGTGCGGGTATTCAATTTTAGAGGAGCGCCTCCGGATAGCAATGAAATATCAGGAAAATGACAGCTTTGTCATTTTCCTGTCACGCCCTGAACAGAGCCCGCTACGTAAAGTAGCCGCCATGGATAAATCGTCGAAAGCGTCTGCCGCCATGCGCCCAATAAAGCTTCTTACTCTCAGCGTGATATTCGCCTTAACCGGCTGTCTGTCACTTGCTCCGGACTACCAGCGCCCCGCCGCGCCGGTGCCGCAGCAGTTCTCTCTCAGCCAGAACAAGCTGGTTACTGCGACAGCGGGCTATCAGGAGACCGGCTGGCGCACCTTTTTCGTCGACCCGCAGGTGAAAAGCCTGATTAGCACCGCGCTGGCCAACAACCGCGATCTGCGGATGGCGACGCTGAAAGTGCAGGAAGCCCGCGCCCAGTACCGGGTTACCGACGCCGACCGCTACCCGCAATTGAACGGTGACGGCAGCACCACCTATGGCGGCAAGCTTAAAGGCGACACCACCACCAGCAGCGATTATGCCGCCGGCCTGAATCTCAGCTATGACCTCGACTTCTTTGGCCGGTTGAAAAACCTCAGCGAGGCCGACCGGCAGAACTTCTTCGCCAGCGAAGAGGCCCGGCGTGCGGTGCATATCCTGTTGATTGCTAACGTTTCACAAAGCTACTTCAACCAGCGGCTGGCGGCAGCGCAGTTGCAGGTGGCCAACGACACCTTACAGAACTATCAGCAGTCTTACGCCTTCGTTGAAAAACAGCTGCTGACCGGAAGCACCACCGTGCTGGCGCTGGAGCAGGCGCGCGGGATGATCGAAAGCACCCGCGCCGATATCGCCAAACGTCAGGGCCAGCTGGCGCAGGCCAATAACGCCCTGCAACTGCTGCTCGGCAGCTACCAGCATCTGCCGGACGATAGCGCCAGCAGCGCGGTGGACCTGAAAGGCGTAACCCTGCCGCCATCGCTCTCCTCAGCGATCCTGTTGCAGCGGCCGGATATTTTAGAGGCCGAACACAGCCTGTTGGCGGCCAACGCCAATATCGGCGCCGCGCGGGCGGCCTTCTTCCCGGCGATCACCCTGACCAGCTCGCTCTCCGGCAGCAGCAGCGAGCTCTCCAGCCTGTTTAACGCCGGCAGCGCGATGTGGAACTTCATCCCCAAAATCGAACTGCCGATTTTCAACGCCGGGCGCAATCAGGCCAACCTCGATCTGGCGGAGATCCGCCAGCAGCAGCAGGTGGTCAACTATGAACAAAAAATACAGTCCGCCTTTAAAGAGGTGGCCGACGCGCTGGCCCTGCGCCAAAGCCTGGCCGATCAGATTGCCGCCCAGGAGCGCTATCTCGCTTCACTAAATATCACCCTGCAGCGCGCTACTGCGCTCTATCGTCACGGCGCGGTCAGCTACATCGAAGTCCTGAGCGCCCAGCGCGACATTTTTACCACCCGACAAACCCTGCTGGAACTCAACTATTCCCGTCAGGCAAATGAAATCACCCTGTTCACCGCCCTCGGCGGCGGCTGGATGGAATAACCCAAGGAGTCCCGATCATGAATTCACTCTCTAAAGTCGCCCTGTTCACTCTGATTTCTGGCGCGGTGTTCGCCGTCCAGGCCGCCGACCCGCACGCCGGCATGGCGATGCACGAACAACCCGCCGTCACGCAGACGCAAAGCATCAGCGGCAAAGGGGTCATTAAAGCTATTGATATGGATAGCAAAAAAATCACCATCGCCCACGAAGCCATCCCGGCGGTGAACTGGCCGCCGATGACCATGCGCTTCACCATCACCCCGCAGACGCAGCTCAACAATGTGAAGAATGGCGACAGCGTGGACTTCACCTTCGTTCAGCAGGGCAACCTGTCGCTGCTGCAGGATATTCGCGCCCACTAATGGCCCGGCGACGGTAAGCCCCTCAACGACTAAATGGACGACACATGGCATCCCTGACACTGAAAAATACGGCGCTGATCCTCGGCAGCATGGTGATTGGCGGCGCGCTTACTGCGGCGCTGTACGCCCGGCTTTCCCCGCCCCACGCTGCCGCTCCGGCGGCCGAGCAGCAGCGTAAAGTGCTGTTCTGGTACGATCCGATGTACCCGAACACCCGCTTCGATAAACCGGGTAAATCGCCGTTTATGGATATGGATCTGGTGCCGAAATACGCCGATGAGGAGCATGCCGCCGCTGGTGCGTCGGGGGTGCGTATCGACCCGACGCAGACCCAGAATCTTGGGGTGAAAACCGCCGCGGTCACCCGCGGGCCGCTGCGCTACGCTCAGACCTTCCCGGCCAACATCAGCTATAACGAGTACCAGTACGTGATTATGCAGGCGCGGGCGGCGGGCTTTATCAATAAAGTCTATCCGCTGACCGTCGGCGACAAGGTGAAACAAGGCACGCCGCTCCTCGAGCTGACCATCCCTGACTGGGTGGAAGCGCAGAGCGAATATCTGTTATTGCAGGAGACCGGGGGCACCGCCACCCAGGTTGAGGGGATCCTCGAACGCCTGCGCCTTGCCGGAATGCCGGATGACGATATCCGCCGCCTGAAAGCCACGCGTAAAATCCAGACCCGCTTTACCCTCAAAGCACCGATCGATGGCGTGATTACCGCCTTCGATCTGCGTGCCGGAATGAACATCGCCAAAGATAATGTGGTGGCGAAAATTCAGGGCATGGATCCGGTGTGGGTCAGCGTGGCGGTGCCGGAATCCATCGCCTGGCTGATTAAAGACGCCTCGCAGTTCACCATTCAGGTTCCCGCCTGGCCAGGAAAAACTTTCAGCATCAGCAAATGGACCCTTCTCCCCAGCGTCGATAGCGCCACCCGCACCCTGCAGCTGCGCCTGCAGGTCAACAACCCGGATGAAGCGCTGAAGCCGGGGATGAATGCCTATCTGCAACTGACCAGTGAAAGCGAACCGATGCTGCTGATCCCGTCAAAAGCGCTGATCGACAGCGGCAGCGAGCAGCGAGTGATTACCGTGGATAACGAGGGGCGCTTCGTGCCGAAACGCGTGCAGGTATTCCATGAATCCGCTGGCGTCACGGCCATTCGCAGCGGGCTGCAGGAGGGTGAGAAAGTCGTCGCCAGCGGCCTGTTCCTGATCGACTCGGAGGCCAATATCGCCGGTGCGCTGGAGCGCATGCGTGCGCAGGCTCCCGGTACCGCGGCCCCTGCCGCCCACGCGCACTGAGGAACGGAACCATGATTGAATGGATTATCCGCCGCTCGGTGGCCAACCGTTTCCTGGTGATGATGGCGGCGCTGTTTCTCAGCATCTGGGGCACCTGGACTATCGTCCACACCCCGGTGGATGCCCTGCCGGACCTCTCTGATGTACAGGTGATCGTCAAAACCAGCTATCCGGGGCAGGCGCCGCAGATCGTCGAAAACCAGGTCACCTGGCCGCTGACCACCACCATGCTGTCGGTCCCCGGCGCGAAAACGGTACGCGGTTTCTCGCAATTCGGCGACTCTTACGTGTATGTGATTTTTGAAGACGGCACCGATCCTTACTGGGCGCGCTCGCGGGTGCTGGAGTATCTCAACCAGGTGCAGGGCAAACTTCCCGCCGGGGTCAGCGCCGAAATGGGCCCGGACGCCACCGGCGTCGGCTGGGTCTTCGAGTACGCGCTGGTCGACCGCAGCGGCAAGCACGACCTCGCCGAACTGCGCTCCCTGCAGGACTGGTTCTTAAAATATGAGCTGAAAACCATCCCTAACGTCTCGGAAGTGGCGTCGGTGGGCGGCGTGGTCAAGGAGTACCAGATTGTTGTCGACCCGATGAAGCTGACCCAGTACGGCATCAGCCTCGGCGAGGTGAAATCGGCGCTGGACGTCTCTAACCAGGAGGCGGGCGGCTCTTCCGTCGAACTGGCGGAAGCCGAATATATGGTGCGCGCCAGCGGCTACCTGCAGACGCTCGACGACTTCAAAAACATCGTGCTGAAAACCGGTGACAACGGTGTGCCGGTGTATCTCGGCGACATCGCGCGGGTGCAGATTGGCCCGGAGATGCGCCGCGGTATCGCCGAGCTTAACGGCGAAGGCGAAGTGGCCGGCGGCGTGGTGATCCTGCGCTCCGGCAAGAACGCACGCGAAGTGATCTCCGCAGTCAAAGCGAAGCTGGCGTCGCTGCAAAGCAGCCTGCCGGAAGGGGTTGAAGTGGTCACCACCTACGACCGCAGCCAGCTTATCGACCGCGCCATCGACAACCTCAGCCACAAACTGCTGGAAGAGTTTATCGTCGTCGCGCTGGTCTGTGCCCTGTTCCTGTGGCACGTGCGCTCGGCGCTGGTAGCGATTATCTCGCTGCCGCTCGGCCTGTGCTTCGCCTTTATCATGATGCATTTCCAGGGGCTCAACGCCAACATCATGTCGCTGGGCGGGATCGCGATTGCGGTGGGGGCGATGGTCGATGCCGCCATCGTGATGATTGAGAACGCCCATAAGCGGCTGGAGGAGTGGGAACATCAGCACCCGGGAGAGAAGCTCAGCAACGACATCCGCTGGAAAATCATTACCGATGCGTCGGTGGAGGTCGGCCCGGCGCTGTTTATCAGCCTGCTGATCATTACTCTGTCGTTTATCCCGATTTTCACCCTCGAAGGTCAGGAGGGCAAACTGTTCGGCCCGCTGGCCTTCACCAAAACCTGGTCGATGGCCGGGGCGGCGCTGCTGGCGATCGTGGTGATCCCGATCCTGATGGGCTTCTGGATCCGCGGCAGGATCCCGGCGGAGAGCAGCAACCCGCTGAACCGCTTTTTGATCCGCATTTATCATCCGCTGCTGCTGAAGGTGCTGCACTGGCCGAAGACCACCCTGCTGATCGCGCTCCTGTCGATCCTGACGGTTGCCTGGCCGCTTAACCGGGTCGGCGGCGAGTTTCTGCCGCAGATCAACGAGGGCGATCTGCTGTATATGCCGTCCACGCTGCCGGGGATCTCCGCTGCGCAGGCGGCGGATATGCTGCAGAAAACCGATAAGCTAATTATGACGGTACCGGAAGTGGCGCGGGTGTTCGGCAAAACCGGCAAGGCCGAGACCGCCACCGACTCGGCGCCGCTGGAGATGGTAGAGACCACGATTCAACTTAAGCCACAGGACCAGTGGCGGCCGGGGATGACCATGGAGAAGATCGTCGAGGAGCTGGATAAAACCGTGCGTCTGCCGGGGCTGGCGAACCTGTGGGTGCCGCCGATCCGCAACCGCATCGACATGCTCTCCACCGGCATCAAGAGCCCGATTGGCATTAAAGTTTCCGGCACTAATCTGGCCGATATCGACGCCATCGCCGAACAAATTGAAGGGGTGGCGCGCACCGTGCCGGGAGTCACGTCGGCATTAGCCGAGCGGCTGGTCGGCGGGCGCTACCTCAATATTGATATTCAGCGTGAGAAGGCGGCCCGCTACGGGATGACCGTCGGCGACGTGCAGCTGTTCGTCTCGTCCGCCATCGGCGGCGCGATGGTTGGCGAAACGGTAGAGGGCGTCGAGCGCTATCCGATCAACATCCGCTACCCGCAGAGCTATCGCGACAGCCCGGAGACCCTGCGCCAGCTGCCGATCCTCACGCCGCTGAAGCAACAGATCGTCCTCGGCGACGTGGCTGAGGTGAAAGTGGTCACCGGACCATCCATGCTGAAGACCGAGAACGCCCGCCCGACCAGTTGGATCTACATCGACGCCCGCGACCGCGACATGGTGTCGGTAGTGCACGATCTGCAGCAGGGCATCGGCAAGGAGGTGAAGCTGAAGCCGGGCATCAGTGTGTCCTACTCCGGGCAGTTTGAGCTGCTGGAGCGCGCCAATCAGAAGCTGAAGCTGATGGTGCCGATGACGCTGATGATTATCTTCGTGCTGCTATACCTGGCGTTCCGCCGCGTCGGCGAGGCGCTGCTGATTATCACCAGCGTGCCGTTCGCCCTCGTCGGCGGGAGCTGGTTTCTCTACTGGATGGGGTTCCATTTATCGGTAGCCACCGGGACCGGCTTTATCGCCCTGGCCGGGGTGGCGGCGGAGTTTGGCGTGGTGATGCTGATGTACCTGCGCCACGCCATCGAGGCGGAACCGTCGCTGAAGAATCCGCAGACTTTCAGCGTCGATAAGCTCGACGAGGCGCTGTACCAGGGGGCGGTGCTGCGCGTGCGGCCGAAGGCGATGACCGTGGCGGTGATTATCGCCGGCCTGTTGCCGATTTTATGGGGTACCGGCGCCGGGTCGGAAGTCATGAGCCGTATCGCCGCACCGATGATTGGCGGGATGATCACCGCCCCGCTGCTGTCGCTATTTATCATTCCGGCGGCATATAAGCTGATGTGGCTGTCCCGGCATCGGAGCAAGCGTAGCGAATAACCCGCCGCGTTTACGCCGGTCCGGGAAATTGGCTATAGTGGCGCCATTCTTCTGGCCGGCGTGAACGTCCCTATGAATCTGAACCTGTTGTGTTATTCCCTGCTGCTGCTCACCGCCGTGGGCAGCGCCCTGCTGCCCTACCCGCTGGCGATGTGGTTTTTACTGAGCAGCCTTCTGACATGGCTTATCTATGGCGCCGACAAGCTGGCGGCGCGCAAAGCCTGGCGACGGGTGCCGGAAACCACGCTGCTGGTGCTGGGCCTGGCGGGAGGCTGGCCGGGGGCCATCCTCGGCCAGCAGTGCTTTCGCCATAAAACGCAAAAGCAGCCCTTCCGGCGGTGGTTTTTCGTCAGCGTGGCGCTGAACGTGGCGGCGCTGGCCGGGCTGTACGTGGTTTATACCCACCTGCTCAGCCGCTAAGGGGCGAGGCTAGCGCGGCGTCTGGCGGATCCACACCAGGCGATCGACGTCAAAGCCCAGCTCGCGCGCGGTATTCAGGTAATCCTGCTTCACCGCCGCCGGAATGGTGGGGGTGCGCGACAGGATCCACAGATAGTCGCGGTTGGGGCCACTGACCAGCGCGTATTGGTAGTCGTCGTCCAGGCGGATCACGTTATAGCCGCCGTAGAATGGCCCGAAGAACGACACCTTCAGCGCCGCGGTGGTGGGGGCGCCGGTGAAATAGGCTTTTCCGTCGCTCTCACTCCAGCGTTTTTTGACCGGGTCATAACCGCGATTGACGACGCTGATCCCCCCGTCGCTGCGGGCGCCGTAGGTGGCGGTCACCTGCTCCAGGCCTCGCTCGAAGCGATTTTCCAGGCGGGCGACCTCATACCATTTTCCGAGGTAACGGCTGGCGTCAAACCCGCTAATCGGCTGAACGCCCTTCGGCGGGGTGGGCGATTTGCAGGCCACCAGGGTTAACGCGATAGCAACGCCAGTGACAACAGGCCATAGCTTCATGAGAACTCCTTTCATTTACGCGGTAGGGGAAAGTGTAGTGCAAAGCCACTACACTTCACGCCAGCCGACGTGATTCGTAGTATATTGAGAATATTCTTTGTTAACAGGTGGCCTCCATGCCTTACTCCATCGGCGAATTTGCCCGACTATGCGGGATAAATGCGACCACGCTTCGCGCCTGGCAGCGCCGCTATGGCCTGCTCAAGCCGCTGCGCACCGATGGTGGTCACCGTCAGTACAGCGATGACGACGTCCAGCAGGCGCTGAAGATCCTCGACTGGGTGAAAAAAGGGGTACCAGTCAGCCAGGTGAAGCCCCTGTTGTCGCGCCCCGGCGCACGGCGCACCAACAACTGGCTGACGTTGCAGGAGACCATGCTGCAGAGGCTGAAAGAGGGAAAAATCGAGTCCCTGCGCCAGCTGATCTACGACGCCGGGCGCGAATATCCGCGCCAGGAGCTGGTCACCGAGGTGCTGCGTCCGCTGCGCAGCCAGGTCTCCGCCAACGTGCCGGCCATCATGACGCTGCGCGAAATCCTCGACGGCATCATCATCGCCTATACCTCATTTTGCCTTGAAGGCGATAAGAAGGCGCCCGGGGATAACTTTCTGATCACCGGCTGGCACCTGACCGACGCCTGCGAAATCTGGCTTGAGGCGCTCAAACGTACCGGCCAGGGTCATCGCATCGACGTCCTGCCGGTGCCTCCCGCCGCCCTGGCGCCGGAGATTTTCCCCCAGCGCAACTGGCTGCTGGTCACCAGCGGCAAACTTTCCGCCGCCCGCCAGAGGCAGGTCGAACTCTGGCAGCAGCAGGTCGTCTCCCTCGAGGTGATTCCGCTCTAACTCCCTGTTTTAACTTACCCCACTCTCTGTTCCGCCAGCGCCCGGTGGCGCGGCGGGCGCACGCTTGCCTTTTGCAACACACGCGATTTTCACCCCTTAAAACACCAATCATAACAACATGATTTTTAACACAAATAAAATATATTTTTCTACAAACTTGGACAAATAATTTTATTTGTGTAAGTTTTAAGTATGCCATTACGCTACCGTATCTAGCCAGGATGTGATCCATGAGCACCTCGCCGTCTGTGATTCGTCGTTTCGTTGAGTACTACGCCGGGCTGGATGCGCAGCCGCCCGCGGCGCTGGCCGCGCTGTACCATCCGGATGCGACGCTGAGCGATCCTTTTGGTCAGCATCAGGGGCTGTTCGCCATTCAGCGCTACTTTACCCATCTGCTGGCCAACGTGGAGCAGTGCCGGTTCACCATCGACACGCCGCTCTGCGACGGCCAACGGTTCGCCGTGACCTGGACCATGCACTGGTCGCATCCGCGCATTGCCGGTGGAGAAACCCTGGCCCTGCCGGGTTGCTCGGTGGTGGACATCGCCGGGGAGCAGATCCTCCATCAGCGCGACTACTACGACGCCGGGGAGATGATCTACGAGCATCTTCCCCTGCTGGGCTGGGCGGTACGCGGCGTGAAGCGGAGGGTGCGCTCATGATGACGGTGCTCATCACCGGCGCCAGCTCCGGGATCGGCGCCGGTCTGGCGAAATCCTTCGCGGCGGATGGCCATCTGGTTATCGCCTGCGGGCGCGATGCTTCGCGCCTGGCAACGCTCCAGCAGTTCAGCCCCAACATCAGTGTGCGCCTGTTCGATATGACAGACAGGGACGCCTGTCGCCAGGCGCTGACGGGCTGTTTTGCCGACCTGATCATTCTCTGCGCCGGGACCTGCGAATACCTCGACCACGGGCAGGTGGATGCCGCCCTCGTGGAGCGAGTGATGGCCACCAACTTTCTCGGGCCGGTGAACTGCCTGGCGGCGCTGCAGACGCAGCTGGAGGCAGGCGATCGGGTGGTGCTGGTCAGCTCGATGGCGCACTGGCTACCCTTCCCGCGCGCGGAAGCCTATGGCGCCTCCAAGGCGGCGCTGACCTGGTTTGCCAACAGCCTGCGTCTGGACTGGGAGCCGAAAGGGGTCGCCGTCACGGTGGTCTCTCCGGGCTTCGTCGACACCCCGCTGACGCGCAAAAACGACTTCGCCATGCCCGGCCGGGTGAGCGTGGATCGGGCGGTGACGGCGATCCGCCATGGCCTGGCGAAAGGCCAAAACCACATTGCCTTCCCCACCGGTTTCAGCTTGGCCCTGCGGCTGCTGGCCAGCCTGCCATCGGGTATCCAGCGCCTGCTGTTGCGCAGGATGGTGCGCTCATGAACATCGCCATCATCGGTAGCGGCATCGCCGGGCTGACCTGCGCCTGGCGGCTGGCCGGACACCATCAGGTGACGCTGTTCGAAGCGGGCGCCACGCCGGGCGGCCACACCGCCACCGTGGATGTCGCCACGCCGCAGGGCACCTGGGCCATCGATACCGGATTTATCGTCTACAACGATCGCACCTATCCGCGCTTTATGGGCCTGCTCAGCGAGCTGGGGATCGACGGGCAAAAAACGCAGATGAGCTTCTCGGTTCACAACCCGACCAGCGGCCTGGAGTACAACGGTCACAGCCTGACCTCGCTTTTCGCCCAGCGGCGCAATCTGCTTAAGCCGGCCTTCTGGGGGCTGCTGAGCGAGATCGTCCGCTTCAACCGGCTGGCAAAACTGGCGCTGACCGAGGCGCTGGATCCAGGGGCGACGCTGGAGAGCTTCCTCGTCCGCCACCGCTTCAGCCCTTTCTTCGCCAGCCACTATATTCTGCCGATGGGGGCGGCCATCTGGTCGTCGTCGCTGCAGGAGATGCGCCGCTTCCCGCTGCCGCTGTTTTTGCGCTTCTTTGAACACCACGGCCTGCTGGATATTCGCGATCGCCCGCAGTGGTACGTGGTGCCTGGCGGTTCCCGGGAGTACGTTCGCGCCCTGCTCGCCAGGCTCGGCGATCGTCTGGACCTGCGGCTCAACGCGCCGGTGCAGCAGGTGGACCGTCACCCGGCGGGGGCCACCCTGCGGCTGGCGTCCGGGGAGGCGCATTTTGACCAGGTGATCTTCGCCTGCCACTCCGCGCAGGCCCTGGCGATGCTGGCGGCGCCCACCGACGCCGAACGAGAAGTCCTCGGGGACATCGGCTGGCAGCACAACGAGGTGGTGCTGCACAGCGATCCGCGCTGGCTGCCGGAGCGCCAGCGTGCCTGGGCCAGCTGGAACTATCGCCTGAGCGACGGGGATCGGGCCCGGGCCTGCGTCACCTACAACATGAATATTCTCCAGGGGCTGCCCGCAGACGCGCCGCTATTCTGCGTCACCCTGAACCCGGACGCGCCGGTGGATGACCGCTACGTCTGGCAGCGCTTCGTCTATGAGCATCCGCTGTTTAACCCGCAAAGCTGGTCAGCCCAGTTGCGGCGCGAAGAGATTAACGGCCAGCAGCGGAGCTGGTACTGCGGGGCCTACTGGTACAACGGCTTTCATGAGGACGGGGTGCGCAGCGCGCTCGACGTGGTGCAGGGCATCGCCGCGGCGGAGGGCAACTGAGATGAACAGCTGCCTCTATCAGGGCGTCCTGCGCCACCGTCGCCTGCAGCCGAAGGCGCACCACTTCGTCTACCGCCTGTTTATGGCCTGGCTCGACCTCGACGAACTCGACAGGCTGCCTGAGGCGGGTATCCGCCGCAACCGCCTGGCCGCCGCCGCCTGGTACGACGCCGATTATCCGCTGGGCGCGCCGCTGAAGGCCCAGGTGCTGAACCGGCTGGAGAGCCTGACCGGCTGCCGCCCGGCGGGACGCGTGATGCTCCTGACCCAGCTGCGCTACTTCGGCTTCCATTTTAATCCGGTCAACTTTTACTACTGCTATGACGAAGCCGACACCCTGCGCTGGGTGCTGGCCGAAGTGCGCAACACGCCGTGGAATGAGCGTCATTACTACGCGGTGGACGGCCAGCAGGCGCGCCCGCTGGAGAAAGCCTTTCACGTTTCGCCGTTTAACCCGATGGACATGGTCTATCACTGGCGCTTCAACGCGCCCGGCAAAACGCTGCATATGCATATTGAAAACCATCAGGCCAGCAAGGTGTTCGACGCCACGCTGGCCCTGAGCCGCGTGCCATTGACCCGCGCCAACCTGCGCGGGCTGCTGCTGCGTCTGCCGCTGATGACCCTGAAAACCGTCCTCGCCATCTACTGGCAGGCGCTGCGGCTGTGGCTGAAGCGCGTGCCGCTGTACAACCATCCTGTCAGCAGGAGTGAACGCTCATGACCGATCCCGTCTTTGCGCTTGAACCCGATGTGCCGCGCAACGTGCGGCTCGCGCGCTGGCTGCTCTTTCGTCTGTTGAGCGGCCTCCGCGAAGGCTCGCTCACCGTGCGCGAAGGGGCGCAGACGTTTCATTTTGGCGACCCCGCCGCCGCGCTGCGCGCCGAGGCGCGGGTCTGCACGCCGGAGGTGTACTGGCGTCTGCTGACCGGCGGCAGCCTGGCGGCGGCCGAGGCCTGGATGGACGGCGACTGGGAGAGCCACCAGCTGACGGCGCTGCTGCAGATCCTCGCGCGCAACGGCGAGGTGCTGGGGCGTCTGGAGCGCGGCTTTCGTCTGCTGGGCAAGCCCGTCGCCCGCCTGCACCACTGGACCCGCCGCAACACCCGCGCCCAGGCGCGGGAGAATATCGCCGCCCATTATGACCTCGGCAACGAATTTTATGCCCACTTTCTGGATGACGACCTGCTCTACTCCAGCGCGTTGTTTACCGATGACCAGCAGGATCTGACCCAGGCCCAGCGGGCCAAGATGGCGCGCCTGTGCGACCAGCTGGCGCTCACTCCCGGCGATCATCTGCTGGAGATTGGCACCGGCTGGGGGGCGCTGGCCGAGTACGCCGCCCGCCATTACGGCTGCCGGGTCACCACCACCACCCTTTCCCGGGAGCAGCACCGCTGGGCTACCGAGCGCATGGCCCGCGCCGGGCTGCAGGATCGCGTCGAGGTGCTGCTCTGCGACTACCGCGATCTGCGCGGCGAGTACGACAAACTGGTGTCGGTGGAGATGATTGAGGCGGTGGGCCAGCGCTACCTCCCGGCCTTCTTCCGCACCTGCCAGGCGCGCCTGCGCCCGGGCGGCAGAATGGCCCTACAGGCGATCACCATCCAGGATCAGCGCTATCGCGACTACAGCAAAAGCGTCGATTTTATCCAGCGCTACATCTTCCCCGGCGGCTTTTTGCCCAGCATCACCGCAATGAGCGAGCTGATGACCCGCCATACCGATTTTGTGGTGCGCAACCTGTTCGACATGGGCCCGGATTACGCCCGCACCCTGGCGCACTGGCGGCAGCGTTTTACCCACGCCTGGCAGGATATTGAAAAGCTCGGCTTTGATGAGCGCTTCCGCCGGATGTGGCTCTACTACTTCGGCTACTGCGAAGCCGGATTTAACGCCCGCACCATCAGCGTGGTGCAGCTCACCGCGGAGCGGGTATGACACGCCCGGCGCAGCATCTGCTGATGGCCCTCGCGTTCGATGTTTACTGGACGCTGGTGGTGATGTTGCGCGAGCGCGGCCTGCTGATCTGGCTGACGCTGGCCATTTTCGCCTGGCTGCGGTTGCCGGCGGCCAGCCGTCCGCCCGCCCTGCTGTTGGCCGCGGCGGGCTGCGGCCTGGACGCCTGCTGGGCGCTGGCGGGACTGATCGATTTTCGCGGCGACAGCCTGCTGCCCCTGTGGATGGTGGCCCTGTGGCTGATGTTCGCCGTCGTCTGGACCCGACTGACCCGCACCACGACGCTTCCCGGCTGGGTGCTGGCCACGGTGGCGACCGTCGGCGGCCCGGTGGCCTACCTGATCGGCGCTCGCCTCGGAGCCATGACCCTGCTGGTGCCGATGGCGCTTGCCGTGGCCGCCATGGCCTGCGGCTGGCTGGTGCTCATGCTGTTATTCCATCTGGGGATGGGGAGGCGAAAATGAGATTCGCGCTGTTACTGCTGTGGCTGACCACCCTCGCTCCGGCGGCCCACGCCGCCGACTGGCTGACGTGGCGTCGCGTCGGCGAGGCGACCCTCACCTGGGGGCCATTCACCGTCTATCAATCGCAGCTGCGCACGCCCAATGGCCGGTATGACGGCCCGCAGCAGGATCGGGCGCTGATCATCACCTACCGGCGCGACATCGATCGCGAGGCGCTGGTGGACGCCACCCGTGACCAGTGGCAGGCGCAGGGCATTCTGCAGCAGGAGCCGCGCAGCGAAGCCTGGCTGCGCATGCTGCAGGGGATCTGGCCGGACGTCGCGCCGGGCAGCCAGCTGGCGTTCGTGGTCAGCGGCGGCGAGGGGCAGTTCTGGTACCGCGCCAGCGCCGCGCAGACCGCCTTTACCCCGCTCGGCCCGCGCCAGTCGGCGGCGTTCAGCACCCGCTTTCTCGCCATCTGGCTCGATCCGCGCACCACTTATCCCGAACTGCGTCAGCAGTTGATCGGAGGTACACCATGAAACGCATTCTGACCCTTGGCCTGGCGCTGCTGATGCTGATCCTCGCTGGCTGCAGCACCGAGGTCACGGAGTACCGGCAGCAGCAGCCCGCCCTCGACATCTTTCACTATTTTCAGGGGCGAACCGAGGCGTGGGGGATGGTGCAGGATCGCAGCGGCAAGCAGCTGCGCCGCTTCCATGTAGCGATCGATGGCGACGTCGTCGGCGACACCCTGACGCTCCATGAGCGCTTTGTCTATGACGATGGCGAGAAGCAGCAGCGGGTGTGGCGCATTCGCCGCACCGGCGATAACCGTTATCAGGGCACCGCCGGGGACATCGAAGGCGTGGCCAGCGGCCAGGCGGCAGGCAATGCCTTTCACTGGCGCTACAGCATGAACGTCGAAGCCAGCGGCAGCCGCTGGCTGCTGCACTTTGACGACTGGATGTTCCTGCAGGACGGCAGCCATTTATTTAACAAAACCGAGATGAAGAAATTCGGCATTACGGTCGCCACCGTGACCCTTTTCTTTACCCGAACCACAGCAGAAGAGAGGACAGCGCCATGAACACGCAACCTGTCATTGGGATCAGCGGATGTTTAACCGGCTCAGCCGTGCGATTCGACGGCGGGCATAAGCGTATGGGCTTTGTGATGGATGAGCTCGCGCAGTGGGTGGCGTTTAAACCCGTCTGCCCGGAGATGGCGATCGGCCTGCCCGTTCCCCGCCCGGCACTTCGCCTGGTGCAGACCCCGGTCGGGGAGATCCGCATGCGCTTCAGCCACGCCCCGCACGAGGATGTGACGGAGAAGATGGCTGATTTCGCCAGCGCCCACCTCGCAACCCTGGGCGAGCTGTCGGGCTTTATCGTCTGCGCCAAATCGCCGAGCTGCGGAATGGAGCGCGTGCGGCTGTATGACGAAAAAGGCAATCGCGGGCGTAAGGAAGGCGTGGGGCTGTTTACCGGCGCCCTGATGGCGCGCTACCCGTGGCTGCCGGTGGAAGAGGATGGCCGGCTGCACGATCCGCTGCTGCGGGAGAATTTTGTCGAGCGCGTTTTCGCCCTGCATGAACTCAACGCCCTGCGCGCCCGCGGCCTGACCCGTCACGGCCTGCTGGCCTTTCACAGCCGCTACAAGCTGCAGCTGCTGGCTCACCACCAGGCGGGCTACCGGGAGATCGGCCCGTTCGTCGCCTCGCTGCATGAATGGGAGGATCTGGAGGCGTTCTTCGAGGTCTATCGCGAAAAGCTGATGGCGATCCTCAAGCAGCCCGCCTCGCGGAAAAACCACACCAACGTGCTGATGCATATTCAGGGTTATTTCCGCGACCAGCTGAACAGCCGCCAGCGCGGCGAGCTGCGGGAGGTGATCCTCAACTATCGCGCCGGGCTGCTGCCGATCCTCGCCCCGCTGACGCTGCTTAAGCACTATCTGGCCGAGTATCCGGATCGCTACCTCCAGGCGCAGAACTATTTTGACCCCTACCCGCAGGATCTGGCCCTGCGCCTGACGGTGAACTGAGGGAACCAGGGCCAGCTGCCCGGCGGCGCTGCGCTTGCCGGGCCTGGGGGGAAGGAGGTTTTCTGTAGGCCGGATAAGGCATTGATGCCGCCATCCGGCACTACCGCGGGTACGGCGCCTGACCGCCCGGCGACGCTGCGCTTGCCGGGCCTACGGCGGGATCCCGCAGGCCTCCTCAGTCGTAGCCCGGCTAAGCGTAGCGCCAGCCGGGAACGCTCCTTCGACAACGCTATCGCATCAGAACCACGCCTCAAACATCCCGCCGACGTTCAGCGAATCCAGCTGCTGGTCCTGGGTGCCGTTAACCTTCGCGGTATGCTCGTTGTCCACCTGGCCACCGGTCACGTAGAAGCGCAGCATCGGACGGAACTCCGGCCCCATGCCGATGGCGATGTTCTGCGACAGCGTCAGCTTCCAGCCGTGGTTATCCCCGCCCTGGTCGTAATCCACGCGCTGGTAGCCCGCTTCCAGCCAGGTGGAGTGCACGTCGTTCCAGAAGTACATTGGCCGCACGATGGCGCCGTAGTTTTTACGGTTGTCGGTGTTGTCCTTGCCGTTGTCGTAGTCGTGGAAGGCCAGCAGGTATTCGATCTGCGCCTGCTGGGTGAACTTATGGCTGCCCTCGAAGCTGGCGTAGACCGTGGTCAGGTCGTCGGTTTTGTTGTAGACGCTGTTATCCGAGTTGTCGGAGTAGCGCAGGATCACCTTGTTCACCCCGCTGTCGTTGGTGTGGCTCAGCACCAGGCCGCCCTGCCAGGCTTCGAGGCGCGCGTCGCTGTCCACCGCCTTCGAGTCAAAGCCGTAGTTGGCGTACACCTCGACGTCGATCGGCCCGGCCTTGATGTTGTGGGTTTTGGTGGTCAGCGCGTAGTGGCCGTTGTCGCCGGTATCGGAGCTGCCGGTACAGGTGATGCGCGACGGGTTGGTCTCATCGGCCATCACTTCCGGGCTACAGGATTTCACCTGCGACACCGTCGCCACGTCAAACTGCACACCGCCGATATCAAAGTTCTTCACCCCGGCGCCCTGGCCGTCGTGGTTCATCCAGAAGTAGTCGTTGATCCCCTGTTGCGGACGCTGGTGGAAGTCGCGCCCGGCCCAGAGATAGGCGTTGGGGTTGGAGTCGAGGACGTTGGTGACGCCGACGTAGGCTTTCTTCAGGTTAACTTCGTCGCTCCAGTGGTCGAACATGACGTTGAGATCCCAGATAGCCCCCTGCGCGCTTTTGAAGGCCTTGCTGATCTGGAATTCGCCGCCGTTGCTTTCGTTGCCGAGACGGCCGATCGCCGAGGCGCCGTTATAGGAGCCGTCGACGCCGACATATTTCTGGTCGCCGGTCTGGAAGTGGGCGCCATAGCGGGCATAGCCGCTGAACTTGAGGCCGAACGGAATGGCCATATCCGGCGAGGCGGCGGTGGTCTGCGGGTTAGTGATCACGTCGACCTTTTTGTTAGCCGCGGCGTCGATTTTCGCCTGGCGATCGGCCAGCGCTTTATCAACGGCTTTGGCGACGATGGCGTCGATCTGTTCCTGAGTAAATTCTTGCGCCATTACAGAGGTAAGCGGAAAAAACGCGGCGATAACCGCCATGGTTAATGGAAGCTTTTTTATCATTGTCATGAGTTTCTCAATATAGGTTAATTTTATTCAGACAATAACCAGCCTATTCTGAGCTGACAGAATATGTCGCTATCATCAGAACAAGTTATTTTTTATTTTGTACGGTCACAGAGGCGTTACACAATTATCGCTACCTTCCCTCCTTCGTTGGTATTAGACAGACGGTCTTTCGCCACTGACAAAAAAACACAGCACGAACCAATAAACGCTATTTTTCGGCTGCAGGCAGACGGCGTAATACATGCCCCCGCAGGGGCATGTCAGCAAAATTTAACCAAAGATATAGGTATTGACGAGATTTTCGAGTAATTCCTGACGCCCGCTCTGAGGCTGCGGATTCAGATTATGCTGCTCAGCGTATCGGGCAATATTATCCAGCGACATCTGCCCGGTCATAATTTTCTGCCCCAGCACGCTCTGCCAGCCGGCATAGCGTTTTGCCAGACCCTGATCGAGCTTGCCATCCTCAATCATGCGCGCGGCCAGCTTAAGGGACAGCGCCATCACGTCCATGGCGCCAATATGGCCATAGAACATGTCGTATTTGTCGGTGCTCTGCCGACGAACTTTGGCGTCAAAGTTCAGGCCGCCGGTGGTGAATCCCCCGGCTTTGAGGATCTCGTACATCACCAGGGTATTTTCTTCCACGCTGTTCGGGAACTGGTCCGTATCCCAGCCGAGCTGCGCATCGCCGCGGTTGGCATCAACGGAGCCAAAGATCCCCAGCGCGATGGCGCTGGCGATTTCATGGTGGAAAGAGTGCCCCGCCAGGGTGGCGTGGTTAGCTTCAATGTTCACCTTGATCTCATTTTCCAGACCAAACTGCTTCAGGAAACCATACACCGTCGCGACATCGTAATCGTACTGATGCTTGGTGGGCTCCTGCGGTTTCGGCTCGATAAGCAGCGTGCCGCCAAAGCCAATCTTATGCTTGTGCTCCACCACCATCTGCAGGAAGCGGCCAATCTGCTCACGCTCCTGGCGCAGGTCGGTATTCAGCAGGGACTCGTAACCTTCGCGGCCGCCCCACAGCACATAGTTTTCGCCGCCGAGCTGGTGGGTGGCGTTCATGGCGGTCACTACCTGCGTGGCCGCCCAGGCAAACACCTCCGGATCGGGGTTGGTCGCCGCCCCGGCGCCGTAGCGTGGGTGGGTAAAGCAGTTGGCGGTGCCCCACAGCAGTTTCACGCCGGTTTGCTGCTGTTTCTCCGCCAGCACTTCGGTCATCACGGCGAAATTGTGCAGATATTCTTTCAGCGACGCGCCTTCTGGCGAGACGTCGACATCGTGGAAGCAGTAATACGGCACATTGAGCTTGTAGAAAAATTCAAACGCCACGTCCGCTTTGCGTTTGGCCATTTCCAGCACATCGCCCGCGGCCTGCCAGGGACGCTCAAACGAACCGGCGCCAAACATATCCGCGCCATTCCAGCAGAAATTATGCCAATAACAGGCGGCAAAACGCAGATGATCTGCCATGCGTTTTCCCAGCACGATTTCATCCGGATTATAGTGGCGAAACGCCAGCGGATTATCGGTTTTTGGTCCGGCAAAGCGAACGCGATCAACCTGGTCGAAATAGGTCTGCATGATGAACTCCGAAATTGAGAAACAGGAAAATTAACAACTGTGACACATCGTGTATTCTCATCGTCGGTTGCTCAATTACGTTATTTCACTCAGCGATTGAGAAAATGCTCAAATGTGAGCCATCTCGCAAATAAAACTATTTTAAATATCTCGCTTCGCGCGCGTATAGAGTACACTTCCTGGGGAATTCAGGTATCCATACCAAATTAAAATGCCGGTTTTGTCACAATGCCTGCCTGCCAGAAAATTAGCGGCGGATAACGGTTCAACGCAGGCGATACAGGCCTTTGCTTCGAGGATCACAGAAGTAAAAAAACATAATTACGTAATTTAAAAACGTAATAGATTCTTCCAGGTCAACTGTGTCAGAAAGTGTTTCACCTACACAAAACAAACCGGAGTCTGCTTAGAATGAGTAAAAACATAATGCACAGTCGGCATGATGAATATCATAAATTAACCCGTGGAGAACGAATTGGTTATGGCATGGGCGACTTTGCGCAAAACCTGGTTTTCGGCACAATTGGGGGTTTTCTGGCTTTGCATATGCTGACGGTAAATACCATCAGCACGGCAACGGCAGGCTTTATTTTTCTTTTTGTCCGTATCATTAATGTGTTTTGGGATCCGATGGTCGGAACCTATGTGGATAAGCGAACCTCGAAAGCAGGGAAATATCGCCCCTGGCTGTTACGAGCCGGCGTGCCGCTGGTGATCCTGTCGGCATTACTGTTCGCGCCGATCCCTGGCGTTAAAGGTTCGGTGGCTTTCGCCTTTATTATTTATCTGGCGCTGGACTTAGTTTATTCCTTAGTCAATATTCCCTATGGCTCGCTGAATGCGTCGCTGACCCGCGACCCGGAATCGATCGATAAACTGACCAGTACCCGCATGATGCTGGCCAACAGCGCCAACCTGCTGGTCTATACCCTGTTCCCGATGTTTGTGCAGATGGCGGCGCCGAAAGATCGCAGCCTGAAAGACACCGGCTTTTTTGGCCTTGAGCTGAATCTCGGCAACTATACCGATCCGTCGGCGAACTACGCCTGGTTTGGCGTGTACGCCATCTATATGATCATCGGCGCGGTGGCCCTGTTTATTTGTTATAAATTCACCAAAGAACGCGTTGTCGCGACCGCCGAGCAGACCGCCAACGTCAAAACCACTGACCTTTTCCACGAACTCAGACATAACCGCCCGCTGGTTATTCTCGGCATGTTCTTTATGCTGGCCTTTACCTTCATGTTCTTCATGAACACCGTTAACGGCTTCTTCAACCAATTCGTCGTCGGCCACTCCGAATGGATGGGCGCCGTGGGTCTCGTCGCGTCTATTCCAGGCATCGCCTTCCCGGTGTTCTGGCCGAAACTGAAAAAAATCTTTGGTAAAAAAGGCTTCTTCCATCTGTTCCTCGCCATGTTCATCGTCGGCGAACTGCTGACCTACGTCTGGTCACGCGAAGGGATGCACGACGCCCTGTGGCTGGCCTACATCGCCACCTTTATTAAACAGTGGGGCTTAACTTCCGCCACCGGCTTTATGTGGGCGCTGGTACCGGAAGTCATCGCGTACGGCGAATTAAAATCTGGCAAACGCAATGCCGCCATTATCAATGCCATTATGGGACTCTTCTTCAAGATCGGCTTCACCATCGGCGGCGCTATCCCGCTGTGGCTGCTGGCGGTGTATGGATTTAATGAAAGCGGCGCCGTGCAGAGCGCCAGCGCCATCGACGGGATCATTATGACCGCGGTGTGGATCCCGATTGCGCTGGCCGCTATTTCGATGGTGATTATCCAGGTTTATCCGATCTCCGATAAACATGTTACCGACATTAACCGTCAGCTGGATGAGATCCGCGTGTAGTTAAAAAAATTATAAATCAGACCGATTCGTCACTTTCCATTTTAAAAGGTGTAATGAAATGTCACTTATTCAAAACCCGATATTACGCGGCTTTAATGCCGACCCCAGTATTATTCGCGTCGAGGATACGTACTATATTGCCAACTCGACGTTTGAGTGGTTCCCTGGCGTGCGTTTACATGAGTCGAAAGACCTGAAAAACTGGAACCTGCTACCTTCGCCGCTCTCCACCACCACCCTGCTGGATATGAAGGGCAACCCCTCCTCCGGCGGCATTTGGGCGCCGGCGCTCTCCTGGGCCGATGGGCAATTTTGGTTGGTGTATACCGATGTGAAGGTCACCGAAGGCGCCTTTAAAGACATGACCAACTACCTGACCACCGCGAAGGATATTCGGGGCCCGTGGAGCGACCCGATCAAGCTGAACGGCGTCGGGTTTGACGCCTCGCTGTTCCATGACGACGATGGCCGGAAATATATCGTCCAGCAAACCTGGGATCACCGGGAGTACCATCATCCCTTCGATGGCATTACCTTAACGGAGCTGGATACCAACACGCTGAAGTTAATACCGGAAACTGCGCGCACCATCTACCGCGGCACCGCCGTGGCGCTGGTCGAGGGGCCGCACCTCTATAAACTGAACGGCTACTACTATCTGTTTGCCGCCCAGGGCGGCACCGTGTTTACCCACCAGGAGGTGGTGGCGCGGTCGAAAACCCTCGAGGCCGACAGCTTCGAAACCGAACCGGGCGACGTGTTCTTAACCAACGTCGACACGCCGGACAGCTACATCCAGAAACAGGGCCATGGCGCGCTGGTCTCCACTCCGGAAGGCGAATGGTATTACGCTTCGCTCTGCGCCCGGCCGTGGAATCGCCCGGTGGAATCCATCTACGACCCGCGCGGCTGGTCAACCCTCGGCCGGGAAACCTCGATCCAGAAAGTGTACTGGGACGATGAGGGCTGGCCGCGTATTGAAGGCGGTCACGGCGGGAAAACCTTCGTCGAAGGGCCGAAAGACGCCATCTTCACCGAAAGCGCCGGCGATAATAGCCAGCAGGATGACTTTACCTCGCCAGCGCTCGACCCGAACTGGAATACCCTGCGGGTGCCGTTTACGGCCAAAATGGGCACCACCGGCGACGGCAAATTAACCTTAATCGGCCAGGGTTCGTTAGCCAATACGCATGACCTGTCGCTGATTGCCCGCCGCTGGCAGGCCTTCTATTTTGACGCTGCGGTGAAAGTGAAATTCGAGCCCTTCAGCTACCAGCAGATGGCCGGGTTAACGAATTACTATAACGACCGCCACTGGAGCTTTGTCTTCCTGACCTGGAATGAAATTAACGGCAAGGTCATCGAAGTTGGCGAAAATAACCGCGGAAAATACACGTCGTACCTGAAAGATAATGCCATCAAGGTGCCGGACGGCGTGGAATACGTCTGGTTCCGGACTAAGGTCCGCAAGCAGACCTACAGCTATGAATACAGCTTCGATGGCGTGTCGTTCACCGAGATCCCGGTCCTGCTGGATGCCGCGGTACTGTCCGATGACTATGTGTTGCAGAGCTACGGCGGGTTCTTTACCGGGGCGTTCGTCGGCCTGGCGGCGGTAGACTACGCCGGGTACGGCACCCAGGCTGAGTTTTATCAGTTCGAGTATCAGGAGCTGGGCGATAGGTTAGCGGCCGATGGGAGCTACAGCTGGGAGGCTGGCGAGACGCGGGATAAGTAAGAGAGAGCGGGCCCACGCTACCGGTGAGGTAGCGTGGGTTTTGTGGTGTGTTTGATGTAATTAAAGCGAGCGCTGTCGGATGTCAGTCTGCGGGGCGCAGCCGGGCCTTCAGCTCTTCGGGAGTAAACGGCGGATCTCGCCGGTGCAGCATCGCATGGCAATTGGGACATACCGGGATCAGATCGGTTTCAGGGTTCAGACGGTAGTCCTGCTTTATCCCGGCCAGCGGAATGAGATGGTGGATATGGATAAAGCCCTGGCCGATATCGCCATAGCGGCTGGCCATATCCAGACCGCATACCTGACACCGGCAGCCATGCAGGCGAAGCGCCGCCTGACGAGCCTGACGGTCGCGCTCATAGCGATTGACCACCACCTGCATCGCCGCCCCTTCCACGTACTCCATGGTCGTCTGTCCCTCATCGGGGAAAAGCGCAACCTCGTCATCGCCAGCGCCCTGCGACGCGATCGTAAATCCTTGCTCCAGTAACAGACGCACGCATTTGGATTTAATCCCTCCGCTGAAATCCGCCGGGGTAAATTCCGTCCCCGTCGCAAGCGTGGCCGCTAACCCGACGATGGCTTTTGAAGGATACCGACGCCCCTCAAACTCGATCTCATACAGACGCGCGTTTTTAAACTGATGCGCAACGCCTGCATCGTAAGCGCGAATGGCGGCGATGATGCATTCCCTGGATAAATGGTCCGGTAGTTTTTTCATAAGACATAGCTATCTGATGGCGCGAAGCTTGAGTATAAATAGAAAGCTATGGGCTTTTCGAAAAAATAAATAGCAGTGATAGTTAAATAGCGATCCACGTAGAATCGCCGCATCTGGTGGGTTGATCGGCAAGGATTTTGCGAGCATTATCGCATTTATTTAGCTGCCAATGTAACGCTATGCCCTCGAGCACGACCCTGCAACACGCGATCGAGAACATCACCATCTGGCGCAAAGGCGAACAGCGTGCGCCGCATAAGCCACTGTTACTGCTGTACGTCCTTTCGCAGTACCAGCGCGGCCATGCGCGGATGTTCGACTACGCCTCGGAGATACGCGATGAGCTGCATAGCCTGCTGGAACGCTTTGGCCCGCAGCGCCGCCAGTACCGGCCGGACATGCCCTTCTGGCGCCTGAAAGGCGACGGCTTCTGGGAGCTGCACAACAGCGAACAGTGCTCAACCCAGGGCAGCCGACAGCCGCCCGGCAAAGAGCTGGAGTTCTGCCACGTCGCCGGCGGCTTTGATGAGCAGCATTTTGCGTTACTTAACAGAAATAAGAAGCTGATCAATACCCTCGCCCATCAGATCCTCGAGGCGCACTTTCCGGAGAGTATTCAGGAAGAACTGGCTGAAGAGATGGGGTTTGATCTGCTGCAGATCCGCAAAGAGCGCGACCCGCATTTTCGCCAGCAGGTGCTGCGCGCCTATAACTATGAGTGCGCGATCTGCGGCTTCAATATGCGCCATGATAATACCTCCGTCGCTCTGGAAGCGGCCCATGTCAAATGGAAGCAGCACGGCGGCCCCTGCGAAATCCCTAACGGCCTGGCGCTCTGCGCGATTCACCATAAGGCTTTTGATAAAGGCTCCATTTGTCAAGGCTCAATTGAAATGTCCGTTATCCAGCTCAATTAAAATGACCACTTTGATCTCTCATTCTCTTTACTGATAGACTTTCCTCCGACTGAAACAACAGGATGATTGAGCCCATGCTTCGATACGAGTTAACGCCGAACAATGCAGGTTTTATACTGTGGGGAGATTCAGAAGCCCTGAATGAATTACATGAACTCATTCATTACATCGTGGATGAAAGCCCACTGATTAAAGTTAAAGACGGATTTATGTTATCCCTTGCCTATGATATTCGTAAAGCACGGGAAGGTAATCGTCGTGTTGAGCAACATCAGTATGATCAACATGATACATATAAGCTTTATGGTGTTGAGCTTTTATGGCCTCTGGTCCTGGTACAGTCCTCAATACTCAGAAACTCAATGGGTTATATTCAGACAGACAAAAACCAGCTGTCTGTCATGTATGCCTTTGAATACCTGATAGAATCAGCATTAACAGAGTCTGAGAGAACAACGTCGAATGATATTATGCTAACAGTAAAATATGCATCAGACTCTGATTTTAATTTCATTGAGGATAATATTGACAGCAGGTGCTGCTATTTTATCAGCCTATCTCCGGAGCAAAGAAAAAAGCAGTTAATCAGTATTGTTCGTTCTTTTCATTCATTATGGGGTAAGTATGCCCGTGAAAAGCAGGACATAAAGATGCTGAACGAAATGAATAATACATCATGGGTCTGGCCGGACAATATCAACTGGTGAGCAACCACTGTCCGGCCAGTGAGTACCATCAGCGGGCTCTTTTACCAAAAATGTCCTCTGAACGTGACTGAAGCTGTTTGAGTGCTTCGAGCATGTCATCATTATCCAGTGAGCGCTGGGATTTCTTCCCTTCCTGCTTTGGCCGTCGTCGGGAAGGGCCATCTCCAGCGGGAATTGACTGAGAGCGCGTGTTATCCCGCTTGCTCTGCACCAGACTGATAAACTCCAGGGTTCGGCCAAGACGCTTGTTATCGACAATCGCGCCCTGGTCGATTTCTGACAGTCGGTCGTAGGTAGAGTAGGGAAGTAGCGTACCGTTCAGGCGCAGCTCTTTTCTGCCATCAGGATAGTGATACACATCGATATATTTACCTATTGCACGGCGACTCAGTTCGCTGTCTTCAATCAGGTACAACATTTTATCATATTGTATCGTCAACGATTTTGAGACTTTACGTTTTTCACGAACAGTGAAAATAAGCCCCAGGTCCTCATCATGTTCTACAGCACGGTGTACGTCAAAATCATGTCGCGGTACTTTGCCAAAACGGCGGTTATAGTCAGCCATATAGGCCTCAGCGAAGTCATTTGCAGCCTCCATTGAACAAATGCCCTGTAACCGCAGCTCTTTGACCAGACGATCCTGTAAAGTGAGGTGAGCTCGTTCTACACGCCCTTTGGCGGGACTGGTTTCTGCACAGATAGTCTGGATGTTCAGTTCATGCATGGCTCGCCCAAACTGAGTATGCCCGTCTCCGCCTGTGGCGTGTTTATTGTTAACACGAAAAACACCGGCTTTATCGCTGTACAGTGCCAGCGGTTTACCATGCTTATCGATATAGCGCCGCGTGGCTTCGAAGTAAGAAAACGTGGACTCCGATTTAACAAACAACAGTTCCATCAGTTTGCTGGTTGCATCATCAACATAGACCAGCGCGGTGCAGGCCGGGCCACGGCCTTCAAACCAGTCGTGATCACAGCCATCTATTTGTATCAGCTCACCAGTACACGGACGCCGGTACCGTGGTTGAGGGATCCTTGCGGCACGTTGTTTACGGGGAACCCATAAGCCAGCCCGCACCATGATGCGCCGGACAGTTTCTTTGCCAAGAAACAGTCCGTGGAGTTCTTCGAGCTTTTCACGCGCCAGAGTCGGACCGAAATCAGCATAACGCGTCTTGATCAGTTCCAGAGCCTGATCTGCGAGCCCGGGTGGCAACTGGCGGTTACCACGCATGCCACATCGTCTGCTGGCCATACCAAGCGGTCCGCCTTCACGGTAACGGGCAAGAAGTCTGCGGCATTGCCTGTCGCTGATACCGAGGTGCTCGGCCGCACGGCGCGTTGTGATGCGACGTTCAATGACGTCCTGTATAATCTTGATCCGGTTGATCTCTTTCAAAGTAAACACTCCTGAGCTTTCTGCGCTCATGATATGCCTCCCGGTAGTTTAAACGGACCAGTGAAGCTTACCATAGCGCGGACATCTGAATTGAGCCACAGGCGGACATTACTATTGAGCCATTACACCATTGGTCTGGATGAGGATATGCGCATCCAGGTTTCGCCAGCGGTGAACGGCGGGGGCATTGTTGGCAGGCTGTTCTGGGATTTTGATGGTAAGCCGATTACCTTGCCGCAGGGGAAAGAATGCTATCCGCAGGAAGGGTTTGTGGCGTGGCACCGGCGGGAGGTGTTCAGGGGGTGAGGGGGGATGGTGTGTGGCAATGAGCGGGATTTGTGTTTGCTTAGCTTTGCATCCCTCAGCCTGTCGTCAACCTTCTAAACAGGCATCAAACACGCCGGGGAAACATAAAGGGGGATCAAACGCCCCACAGAATTAGGCTGAAGGACGCTCGTTCCATGCATCACTGAACTGAATATTCCCGTCGTGGATCCTCCAGGTGATTTTCTCATATTGCAGGCTAATGCTTTCAACATGGTTAATTTTGTCATTCGAGGAAAGTTTGCAATTAGGTACACCACAGTTAACCCCGGTTATTCTGACCTGCTCCATAAGTACAGAATAATAGGCCACTTCCTGCCCTGCGTGGTTGATATGGTAAAACTTGATTTCTGCACTTTGTAGTGCCTGCCCCGTTGCGGCGGCCTTGTAAAGATATGGGGTCGAACTATCCACTTCTTTTTCAATCATCATTGACGAATGCTGACGCGTGCCCGTAATTTTCCCATTGGCACTGTCCACAGGCAGATTAACACCATGACTCAATCCGATGATTTCGATACTTCCCTCTCGATCCTGAACATCAACAGACCCTTTAATGTCTGCGCCACCATCGTCTTTAAGCCACATATATGGAGGAATTGGCATCTCATTTGCTCCTTATCGTAGAAATTAACTTCAATGTAATAATGTAGAGTACAGTTGAAAGGAATATCACTATTATCAACGATATATAAAAGAAAGTGTCATACATCGTATCGGCATTCATACTCCCGAATAAGAAGTGGCAAACATCCCTTGCGATATCATAATCGAGATAGATTTCCGGCCTTGGAAGTGCACGTCCCAGAACCAAAAACAGCAATATAAAATAAATAATCTTACTTATTTTACGGGCAAGAGATGTTAGAGCCACTGGCAACAACCTCCACCCAACCACGAGCCATAAGGGAACGCATGCAGGGAACCTGAACCAGTGATGTATTCATAAGCGCATTCCGGATCATGGCAAAATCAGAATTATGGGCGATAGTAATACAACCTTCGGAAACCGTACCCGGATGCAAACGGAAGTTACCACGTTTCACACCTTCGACCCACGTCTCATCGTCGATTCCGTGGTCGTCACGCCATAATGCAAACCAATCGCTTTTACCAAATTCACGATAACCTAAAACCTTATTGACCGTATCCTTAATTTCTCGTCCCTTTTGAGAAATCCAGTTTCCTTCATTGCGGTCAACAATCCAGTATTTTCCCGGAGGCAGCGGGCCATCTTTCACGACTGCGCTGCATGCAGCTTTATTGCGATATACGCCCCGCCCTGAATGCGCCATAAAAACACCGACGCCGTACAAATTAAAAGGTGCATAATCAGCGCCATTTAATATCAACTTTCCCTGTAGAGCCATGATATACCATCGTTCCTTAATGATTTGAGATATGGTAGTGGTTGGTTTAGAAAGGTTCCAGAGTTAGGCTATGATTTTCAGATAATATTAATTTTATTAGGGGTTGAGGTTAAAGCATTAGGTAGTATGTAGTATGTAGTGGCTGTGTTTGTGTAAGTATCCCGTATAATTGAGCTATTCATATTTAGAGATCATTAAGACTGGCCGGATTATTGGATGATTCGTAGCGTCGCGGGCATGTGCGCTATCCGGCACGACTGATGGTTTAGCTGACTGAGCAGTTATGTCGTCCGTTGCCATAACGTACAAAGATATCCTGTTATTTGCTCCAGTCACAGGTTGAAGAACAACGCCTGTTTTCGTGATTAGTGTTAGAATCATGGAACAGCATATCATAAATGTAGACCTCTACGCATGAGTTGAGGCTTTGTTTCTGGCGACACCATCCATGCTATACCTACCCACGTCATGGCTTAGAATTATGAGAAATCGGAGCAGATCCAGGCTATGCGGGAGACAACAAAGAATTATATTTTGTGAGTATAGTAACTCTTAATTGTTATCTCCGAAAGCTAACACATTAATAAGCAAAGAATATTACTTAAGAATTGTTACCCATAACCCATTCCATGTGAGTGGCTATATTTTTATTCCTATCTATGTTAATTTTCCCATCAACAAAATCGATTACAAAAAAATGTTCATTTTTCGACTGAACAGTGTTAGAATAAAAAGAGAAGTATTCATTGTTATTTTTATATCGAAAATCTACAGCGATTGTTTTTATTCTCTTGTGGTTAACAAGCTCTGTGAAAATTTTATTTAAATCCGGGCGTTTACTTTCTTTATCATCATTTTGTAGTTCCGTATCAAAATATCGTATAAAACAATTTTCAATGATCCTCCCCTCTTTATCTACCTCAACCTCATCTATCTGAGAATTAGCAATACCAAAACTAACATTATAATCATCATTATGGGATATTACTACAGGGTTAAATATGCTAAAGTAAACAAAAAAATCATTATCCTCGTTTGAAACATTATAAAGCATTCTTGATAAACCACGATGAATAAAATCTATAGGTCGTTTATGTGGATGACGAGTATATCCAACATAATGTATCTCAGTACTTATTCCCAAATTTATATAGTTATCTTTAAGAAAATCATGGATAGAAATTATACTCACATGTTTACTATCATGTTCAACATATAAATATTTATCAGTCACTCTTATTTTTGGCATTATTTTCCTCTTACCATTTGGCGTAACATCAAAAAAAGAATATTTTAATTTTAACTTTCTACACTCCTGTCCAATCAATAAAGTTAGGTTTAAATCCTTCGTTAAATAAGAGTATGTTGGTTTTTTCTCAGTGGAAAATCTAACTTTTTTTCTTGCACCTAAAAAATAGATAAATCTTTTTTCACAATGCTCACTCAAATAAGCCTCAACCGCCCCAAGATAATTCTTTATGATTTTATTGGTGTCAATACGATCGGGTGGATTTATAAGCATATCATACCAAATGCAATTAGTATTTATAAGTTCTACCCACCAAGATTTTTCCGATTCAAAATAAATTTTGTTGGAATTTATAAAGCCAAAATCGCCACGTCCCATAATACTACCTCATAAAATATTTACTGCAGTTTAACTAAAACTTTTTTGTATACCAAGCTATTTCTCTTAGTTGGATGAGAAAATAACTTTCTATAAAGAGCTTCTGACTTTAATGTCTAAGCATTGTATATCAAATATTAAAAAAAGTTCCTGTAGATAAGCTAAGAGTATGTAGAGCCTTTGCAAGCAATGATTGCTACTGATGCTGTAACCGTATTGTACTGCCTCCATCCCGGTAAACGATTCTGCCCTATAGTTTGAGCATTGGGGGAGCATATGGACATGACTTTCGTGAAACATCTATTGACATCGTAACCGATACTGAGCGTGTGGCCACCTTACATTCAGACGTTAGCGTCATTAAGCTTTTCTATAGTGAGCACCATCGTTATGGTTGTTACTCTCTAAATTGGGGAGCCAGTAAAGGACTGGATCACTTTCAGGACATATGCATTGTGATGGGAGCTACGCACTGGCGTCTTCTAAACAGATCGAATCTACAGACACTTCCACCTTCGTCGCGCAATAAACTTTATGTAGCTTGCTCCCGGGCTCGGGGAAACATTTATTTCGTTTCAGAAGCGAATTTCAGGAATTACAAAAAATGAAAAAATCTATGGTAGGGAAGCAATAGAAATTGTTCTGCCAGAACTTATCTTACCAGTAGCTACCCAAAACCACGTTTCAGGTCATTACGTCAGGCACTATTCTGTGTAAAATCAGAGCTAACCCAATTTCGTGGAGTGCCCTGCTATGGCTGGCGTGAACAAAACGCACCTGACTGAAACAGACATCATTACTAAATTCATCCTTCCTGCGGTTAAGGATGCGGGCTGGGATGTGATGTCGCAGATTCGCCAGGAAGTGAAACTGCGAGATGGTAAGATTGTGGTTCGCGGAAAGCTGGCCTCACGTATCAAAGTTAAGTCTGCCGATATCGTGCTGTACCACAAGCCTAACTTGCCATTGGCAGTTATCGAAGCCAAGGCTAACAAGCACGCCATCAGTAAAGGGATGCAGCAGGGACTAGACTACGCAAGCCTGCTCGATGTTCCCTTTGTATTTGCCTCCAACGGTGATGGGTTTATCTTCCACGATAAAACCAATCCACAGCAGCTCGAATCCGAAATTGCCCTCAGTGACTTCCCAACACCCGAACAACTCTGGCAAAAATACTGTGTCTGGAAAGGGTTCACTCAGGAGCAGTTGCCGGTTATCAGCCAGGACTATTTCGACGACGGCAGCGGAAAATCACCCCGTTACTATCAGATGCAGGCGATTAACCGAACGGTGGATGCCGTATCGGCAGGTAAGAACCGTATTCTGCTGGTCATGGCCACGGGTACGGGCAAAACGTATACCGCGTTCCAGATAATCTGGAGGCTGTGGAAAGCTAAAAACAAAAAACGCATTCTATTCTTGGCGGACCGCAACATCCTGGTTGATCAAACTAAACGTAACGACTTTCAGCCGTTCGGTAATGCGATGACTAAAGTTACCGGGCGCACCATCGATCCGGCTTATGAGGTGCATCTGGCGCTGTACCAGGCCATTACCGGACCAGAAGAACACCAGAAAGCCTATAAACAGGTGGCGCCTGATTTCTTCGACCTGATTGTCATTGACGAATGCCACCGTGGCAGCGCTTCTGAAGATTCAGCCTGGCGAGAGATTCTGGAGTATTTCGGCAGCGCCACTCAGGTCGGTCTGACGGCAACGCCAAAAGAAACGGAAGACGTCTCCAATATTGATTACTTCGGTGAGCCGGTTTACACCTATTCGCTGAAAGAGGGTATTGAAGACGGTTTCCTCGCACCTTACAAAGTCGTGCGCGTTGATATCGACGTTGATGTCCAGGGCTGGCGGCCCGTCAAAGGTCAACTGGATAAATACGGCGAAGAGATTGAAGACCGTATCTACAATCTGAAAGATTTTGATCGCACGCTGGTGATTGATGAGCGCACCATGCTGGTGGCGCAGACCATCACCGATTACCTGAAACGTACCAACCCGATGGATAAAACCATCGTTTTCTGCAACGACATCGATCACGCCGATCGAATGCGCCATGCGCTGGTGGTGCTCAACCCCGAGCAGGTGTTGAAGAACGAAAAGTACGTGATGAAAATCACCGGCGACGATGATATCGGCAAGGCGCAACTGGATAACTTTATCAATCCTAAAAAAGCCTACCCGGTTATCGCGACAACGTCAGAATTGATGACCACTGGCGTTGATGCGCAGACCTGCAAGCTGGTGGTATTAGATCAAAACATTCAGTCGATGACCAAGTTTAAACAGATCATTGGGCGCGGCACGCGCATCAACGAAAAACACGGCAAGCTGTGGTTCACTATTCTCGATTTCAAAAAAGCGACCGAGCTGTTTGCCGACCCACGCTTTGATGGCCTGCCAGAAAAGGTGCTGGTGGTAAAACCCGGTGATATTTCTGACAAAGATTCAGACTTCAATGAACAACTGGATGCGGAAAATAACGCTGATGGCGGTGATAATGACGCCAGTGAAGCGCGAGAAGACGTCGCTGACTATCAGGTCAATCGTGACAAGCAAGCGGGCAACGGTGAGTTCCATGACGATGATGAAAACAAAGTCCGCAAATTCTATGTGAATGGCGTGGATGTAAAAGTGCTGGCTAAGCGCGTTCAGTATTACGATTCAGATGGCAAACTGGTGACTGAATCTTTCCAGGATTACACCCGCAAAACGATGCTCAAAGATAGCGAATACGCCTCACTGGATAGCTTCGTGCGCAAATGGCAGGATGCACCACGCAAACAGGTGATCATCGAAGAACTGGAGCAGTTGGGGATTCTGTGGGACGTGCTGGCCGAAGAGGTGGGTAAAGATCTCGACCCGTTTGATGTGCTCTGCCATGTGGTGTACGGTCAGCCGCCGTTAACCCGACAGGAACGCGTGGCCAATGTGCGTAAGCGCAATTACTTCACCAAATACGCCGAGCCAGCACAGCAGGTACTTAACACGTTGTTGGATAAATACGCCGATGAAGGGGTTCAGGAAATTGAGGACGTTCAGGTACTCAAACTGAAGCCGTTCGATACGCTGGGTCGTCCGATAGAAATCATCAAAACCCGCTTTGGTGACAAAAAGGCGTATGAGCAAGCCGTTAATGAACTGGAAAATGAAATCTACCAGTTACCGCCACGCTCAGCCTGATAACGTATAAATACATTGCCACTGGCCGCGTCTGCGACCGGCGGCATCCTTTTTTAAGTATGGAAAGAAAACATGTCGATTAGCTCAGTCATTAAATCCCTTCAGGACATTATGCGTAAAGACGCCGGTGTGGACGGCGATGCCCAGCGTCTGGGGCAGCTTTCATGGCTGCTGTTTTTGAAGATTTTTGATACCCAGGAAGAAGAGCTGGAACTGGAGCAGGATGACTATCAGCTGCCGATCCCCCAGCGCTATTTATGGCGTAGCTGGGCGGCGAACAGCGAAGGCATCACCGGTGATGCGTTGCTGGAATTTGTGAACGACGACCTGTTCCCGACGTTGAAAAACCTCACCGCGCCGATCGATAAGAACCCGCGTGGCTTTGTGGTCAAACAAGCGTTCAGCGATGCTTACAACTACATGAAAAACGGTACGCTGCTTCGCCAGGTGATCAACAAGCTCAATGAAATCGACTTCAGCAGCAGCCAGGAACGTCATCTGTTTGGCGATATCTACGAACAGATCCTGCGCGACCTGCAAAGCGCCGGGAATGCGGGTGAGTTCTACACCCCGCGCGCTGTGACGCGTTTTATGGTCAACCGCATCGACCCGAAGCTGGGTGAGTCGATTATGGATCCGGCGTGCGGCACCGGCGGCTTCCTCGCTTGCGCCTTCGACCATGTGAAAGACAATTACGTCAAAACGACTGAAGATCATAAAACCCTACAACAGCAGATATATGGCGTAGAGAAGAAGCAACTTCCGCACCTGCTGTGTACGACCAATATGCTTTTACACGGCATTGAAGTGCCGGTGCAAATCCGACACGACAACACGCTGAATAAACCGCTCTCTTCCTGGGATGAGCAGATCGATGTAATTGTTACCAACCCACCGTTTGGCGGCACAGAAGAAGACGGCATTGAGAAAAACTTCCCGGCAGAGATGCAGACCCGTGAAACCGCCGATCTGTTCCTGCAACTGATTATCGAAGTGCTGGCTGACAAAGGCCGCGCGGCGGTGGTGCTGCCGGACGGTACGCTGTTTGGTGAAGGCGTAAAAACTAAAATCAAAAAACTGCTCACCGAAGAGTGCAACCTGCACACCATCGTGCGCTTGCCGAACGGCGTGTTTAACCCGTACACCGGCATCAAAACCAATATCCTGTTCTTCACCAAAGGTCAGCCAACCAAAGACGTCTGGTTCTACGAGCATCCGTACCCGGATGGCGTGAAGAACTACAGCAAAACCAAACCGATGAAGTTTGAAGAGTTCCAAACTGAAATCGACTGGTGGGGCTGTGAAGCTGACGGTTTTACCAGCCGCGAAGAAAACAATCAGGCGTGGAAAGTCAGCATCGACGACATCATCGCCCGCAACTTCAACCTTGATATCAAGAACCCGTATCAGGGCGAAACCATCAGTCACGATCCGGATGAGCTGCTGGCGCAGTACCAGATTCAGCAGGCGGAAATCAGCGAGCTGCGTAACCAGCTGCGCGATATTCTCGGTGCTGCACTGGCAGGCAACAAGGGGGCGAACTGATGACCGTTGGGAAGCTGATCACCGACCATATCGATATCTGGTCTTCCGCGCTGCAAACCCGCTCTACAGCCGGGCGCGGCAGCAACGGCAAAATCGACCTCTATGGCATTAAGAAACTGCGTGAGCTGATTCTGGAATTGGCGGTGCGCGGCAAACTGGTGCCGCAGGATCCGAATGACGAACCGGCGTCGGAGCTGTTAAAGTGTATTGCTGCAGAGAAAGCTGAGCTGGTGAAGCAGGGGAAGATTAAAAAACAGAAGCCGCTGCCGGAAATTAGTGAGGATGAGAAGCCGTTTGAGTTGCCGAATGGGTGGGGCTATTCAAGACTTGGAGAGTTGTTCAATATTGTATATGGCAAGAGTTTTTCCAACTCGGACTTAGTAGATTCTGGTTACGAGGTGTTCGGAGCAAATGGGATTATTGGTTTTTACTCATCATACTTATATGAGGTGGAGCAACTTTTAGTTTCCTGTCGAGGTGCTTATAGCGGGAAACCTAACATTTCACCTAAATACTGTTTTGTAACTAGTAACTCTTTAGTTTTAGAGAATAGCTGGAAGTATCTCTGCCAAGCATATTGCTTTCATACTTTAACAATCGCGGATAAAAAAACAATTGTCACAGGTAGTGCTCAACCGCAAGTAACTACTACAAATTTGGAACCATTTATAATTGCTATTCCTCCGTTAAAAGAACAATTACGCATTAGTAATAAAGTAAATGAACTCATGTCCCTGTGTGACCAACTGGAACAGCAAGCCCTGACCAGTCTGGATGCGCATTCTCAGCTTGTTGAAACGCTACTGGCAACGCTTACCGATAGCCAAAATGCAGAAGATCTTGCCGAAAACTGGGCTCGAATCGGCCAGCATTTCGACACGCTGTTTACCACCGAAGCGAGTATTGATGCGCTTAAGCAAACAATTCTTCAACTGGCAGTAATGGGTAAACTGGTGCCGCAAGATCCTAACGACGAACCTGCTTCTGAACTGCTTAAACGTATTGAGCAGGAAAAAGCGCAACTGGTGAAAGAAGGTAAAATTAAAAAACATCCTCCGGTTGAACCTTTGGGAGAACCTGCCTTATTACCCCGTTCGTGGTTAAATATTGTTGTTCAGGATTTTGCTGACATAAGGTTGGGAAGTACTCCTGATAGATCTGAAAAGAAATATTGGAATGGAGATATCCCTTGGGTTAGCTCTGGCGAAGTTGCCAATGAGGTTATTTTAGATACAAAAGAAAAAATCACACCTGAGGGTTTTAAAAACTCGAGCACAAGTATGATTCCAACTGGTAGCTTACTTATGGCAATTATTGGACAAGGAAAAACGAGAGGACAGACGGCAATTTTAGGTATTGATGCATGCACCAATCAAAATGTTGCTGCTTTTGTTTTTAACCAAGTGCTTGTCGAACCTGAATATGTTTGGATCTGGGCGAAAAGTAAGTATTTGTCCCATAGAGGAGATGGCCACGGTGGAGCACAACCCGCACTAAACGGGAAGAAAGTCAGAAGCTTTATCTTTCCTTTGGCTCCAATCAAAGAACAGCAGCGAATCGTTAGCGAAGTGAAGCGACTTAATGATATTTGTGACACCCTTCAATCCCGCCTGCAATCCGCCCAGCAAACCCAACTCCACCTGGCGGATGCGCTCACCGACGCAGCATTAAACTAAGGATCAGACGATGCCGGTTCATCATGCAATCTGGCGGATAGGGGAGAATCCCCAGCCGCTAACTATCAGCAAACTCGCCAGCGAGCAACTGCTGGAGAAGATGATTTTAAACGATCCCACTATCCTCTCTGATCAGTGGATGATCATCGGCCATCAGGAAAATACGCTCGATAAAGGGCGTATCGATCTGCTGGCGATTGCGCCGGATGCGTCGCTGATCCTGATTGAACTGAAACGCGACCGCACGCCGCGCGAAGTGGTTGCTCAGGCGCTGGATTACGCCTCCTGGGTGGATGACTTAAGTGCCGAGCGTCTGTCGCAGATTTACGATAGATTTTCCGGTGGAGGGAACTTGGGTGACGCATTCAGACAACGCTTCAACGCCGAGCTGGAAGATGATTCCATCAACAAGTCACATCAAATCATTATTGTCGCAGCGGAGCTGGATCCCTCCACCGAGCGTATCGTCGACTATCTGAGCAAGAACGGCATCTCGATTAACGTTCTGTTCTTTAAAGTATTCCAGCACGGTGACGAACAATTCTTAAGCCGCGCCTGGCTTATCGATCCGAGCGAAACGCAAACCAATGCCGCACAGTCCACTGCCACCAGCGCCAGTGCGAAAGAACCCTGGAACGGTGAGTTTTATGTCTCGTTTGGCGATTCAAACAGTCGCGTCTGGGAAGAGGCGCGCCGCTATGGGTTTATCAGCGCGGGGGGCGGAAGCTGGTACAGTCAGACGTTAAAACAGCTTCAGCCTGGCAATCGTGTATGGGTAAAAGTCCCGGCGACCGGTTACGTCGGCGTCGGTATTGTACAGAGCGCCGTTGAGCCTGCCAGTAGCTTCACCATCAACACTGACGACGGCGAAAAGCGGGCGATGGATGTGCTTAAGTACAGCGATCTCTATCACCGGAACGCAGATGACCCTGATAAGTCCGAGTATTTTGTTCCCGTGAAGTGGCTGGAAACCCGCAGTGAGCAAGACGCGGTGAATGAGGTCGGATTCTTCGGAAATCAAAATACGGTCTGCAAACCTACAACTCCAAAATGGCGACACACTATTGAAAAACTTAAACGATACTTCGGAAACTGGAACGCCGAATTGTAATTTTCAAAGGAGTTTCGCTTTCCAAATATACTAGAAATCATTATATCTAAAGGCATCTAAAAGTGGATGATTCGTTTTATTGGAACAGTTGCATTCTCGTTAATTAAAGCGGCTGCTTCCGACCGGCGAATGGTCATTCAGAAGCTGAGAATGTGGTTATTTTTTAAAGAGGAATTGGCATGATTATTAGCCTTGAAGAGCTTGGCCTTGCCTACCGAAAAGCAAAAGTCGATTTGTACTATTCATCCCATGTTTCGCTGGAAGCAATTGCGTCTTACGAAGAGTCCCTACATACGAATCTGACGGTTCTGCAGGAAAAAATACAAGGTGACGACGAATCATGGGTGGAAGAGACTGAGTTCACTGGCAATTGGTTTCTGGCCACCAAATCTGTAGACATGTCTTGCTGGGAACAGCAGCGAGAACCGCAAGCTAACGGTCTCATATTTTCCTCACCTGCTGAAAAATGGGCATATGCTTGCAACTCAATGGCTGATAAAAACGAACAAAAAAAAATCAAAGCCGAGTTTCGAGTAATGGCTCAATGCAGTCTGGATTTTCATGTTCTCTCGACTCTTTGGATGTTAAAAGTCGGGCATCTTTTTGATGCCAAATTATCTACCTGTGCTTACGGTAACCGCCTGCGCCGTACTCTAGATGGAAAAGACATCAATGCACTTTCAATTGGTTCTTTTCAACCTTACCTCAGACCTTTTCGTGATTGGCGTGACAATGGCATTAACGCCATGCGGAGCGCGCTTAGTGAAAGCAAAAAAATCGTGGCACTCACTGCTGATGTTAGTTCTTTCTATCACGAACTGAATCCCGGGTTTATGCTTGATCCAACCTTCGTCAAAGATATTTTGGAGTTGGAACTCACTGCTGAACAAAGCAAGCTTAATCGATTATTCATTAATGCGTTAAAAGCATGGGCAATTGAGACTCCGTTGAAGAAAGGGTTACCAGTAGGTCTCCCTGCTTCAGCTGTTGTTGCCAACGTAGCCCTGATCGAGCTGGATCGCGTTATTGAGCAGCAAGTCGCACCTATATATTACGGACGGTATGTAGATGACATCATTCTGGTCATGGAAAATGGTGCGAATTTCTGTTCCATGGCAGAGCTATGGCAATGGTTGTTCGCCCGTTCTTCCGGCAAACTGGACTGGGTAAAGGGCGAGGAAAACAAACAGATCAGTTTTCAACCAAACTACCTGCATGACAGCCAGATTCGTTTTGCAAATGCGAAGAATAAAGTGTTTATCCTTGCGGGTGACTCCGGAAAAACCTTAGTAGAAGCTATTGCTCATCAGATTTATGAACGAGCCAGCGAGTGGCGAGCCATGCCTCGGTTACCGCATTCCTCGAACAATGTTGGAACTGATTTGCTTGCTGCAACTCAAAGTAATGGCGAAGTCGCTGACAATTTGCGTAAAGCAGATGCACTGACTATGCGTAGGGCTGGTTTTGCCATCAAACTACGCGACTTTGAAGCCTATGAGCGTGACCTGCAACCGGGCACATGGAAAGGCCATCGCCAGGCATTTTTTCGTGCATTTATTGATCATGTTGTGGTGCTGCCACAATTCTTTGATTTATCAGTCTACCTACCCCGAGTGATCCGACTGGCCACGGCCTGTGAGGACTTTGTCGAACTGCGCAAACTTATCTTAGCGCTCGAGAATATTTGCGATGAAGTTCGAGAAAATTGCCTCCTTACCATCAAGGCGTGTCCTGATGATAACCTCCCTTTTGAAGCAGAGATTATTGGCAAATGGAGGGCTCAGCTTTTTAGCAGTGTGCTTGAAGCTATCGTTGCGGCATTTCCTCCGCGTATTTCCAAGGTGGGTAAGCAAGCCTGGAATGACCATTTAAAAAACTGGCACGCCCGGTGTAAACTAGACATTCAATATTCGGGTCGTGATTTTTCATTAAAGGGCTACCAAGAACAGCAGGCGAGATTATTCTCTTTCGACTTAGCGCACATGCCATTCCGCTTTATAGGTCTACCAAAAGAGATGATTGCTCAACGGGGCATACCCGCGCCGAAAACAGTAGCCCACTGTGCGGAAGCAGCAGAATTACTGCCTGATATTGTCGTTTTGGGTAATCAGGTTGTAGCAAAATGGTGCAAATTTAAAATCATTCCACATGGACTGCTATTTGCCACCCGGCCTTTCAGCCTGCCGGAACTCTTTATCCTAAACAATGAGGCTTATACAGCTTCAGCTCAGCAAGAAATGCGAGCTATTATTTTCGCTGTTCGCGGTTTTGTACTCGGTAATAAAACACCTTGTGTCGATAAACAAGGCATATTGCAAATCCCTGACGGCCAATCTGCTGGAAAATATGGGGTTGCCATATCTAGCTGGAAAACGTCCATGTCAAGCTGGACTGCGGCGGTCATGCGTTCAGCCGATCCGGATGCAAACCGTTACACTCGCTTATGTCGCTTGCTTGATGGTGTGATAGCCCAACCACATAACAGTCGTTACTTAATTCTGCCGGAGCTCTCACTCCCTGCGCACTGGTTTATTAGAATTGCCCGTAAGTTACAAGGTCGCGGGATTTCACTTGTCACCGGCATTGAATATTTACATGCCAGTAAAGCAAGAGTACGCAATCAGGTATGGGCTTCCTTGTCTCATGATGGGTTGGGTTTTCCTTCACTAATGATTTACCGTCAGGACAAACAACGCCCAGCACTGCATGAAGAGCAGGAATTACAACGAATAGCAGGGCTAGAAATGAAACCAGAAAAGAAATGGACAACGCCTCCCATCATTCAACACGGTGATTTTCGTTTTTCCTTGTTGATTTGTAGTGAGCTGACCAATATTAGTTATCGCGCAGCGCTGCGTGGCAACGTTGACGCGCTGTTTGTGCCAGAATGGAATCAGGATACTGAAACTTTCAATGCCTTGGTCGAGTCTGCTGCGCTAGATATCCATGCTTACATCATCCAATGCAATGACCGCCAGTATGGCGATAGCCGCATCCGAGGCCCCTTCAAAGATAGCTGGAAGCGTGATGTATTGCGAGTCAAAGGTGGTATTACAGATTATTGTGTAATAGGCGAAATTGACGTACATTCTTTACGACAATTTCAAAGTAGCTATCGTTCTCCTGGTAAACCCTTTAAGCCTGTTCCGGATGGATTTGAGATAGAGCACTCTCGAAAAATGTTGCCAGAAGCATAAGTAAAATTGAAAAAAAATATCGATGCAGGTTATTAAAGATGAGGCAACATGCCATAGTCAATCATAACCTGCAGATGTAATTTGAAACTGCATGTTGAGAGTTACGGATTTATTTGTGTATTCAACCCTCGCATAAAAATGAAGTAGCTTTCATATTCCACACTACTGATACTCCCTGAAAAATATATAACTAAAAAAACAATTTTAAAACATGAGGTAGGAATAGCAATCTGACTGTGATGTAGTTATTTTTTTGATGAAGATAATTTGGTGCTCGTTGTTCATAGCTACATCTTGATAAACATAGATGATTTAAATATACATATAACATTTCAGATAATTGATAAATATAGCAGTATAATTTTACATTCATCATACCCCTTAATATTTTTCTTGCATTTTATTGACATTTGTGGTAATGGTTATAGAAAAACAGTCAGGAACTAAAATGTCGATACGGAATATAGATATCAGATGTGGCCACAGTAGGACTTCTATAGTACTCTCTGTTATTGGTGCGTCGTTATTTACTGTCGCAGTATGGATATTTATTTTTTTCCTTATATTTAGACCAAGTTACCTTAAATTTTTTGGATTTGCTCCAAAATACTTTCTCACTAACCCATTAAAAAACCCAGACTCCGCTCAAAGTGAACACTTATTAGAGTTAATTTCTAACGGAACAATTCTTAGCTTAGATAACCTTTGGAGTATGCAAACAGGGCTTTACCAAACTATAATCACTGTCTTGATAGCGATTAATGCCATTCTTTGTGCATTATCTTTTGTGCTCATCAGAAACTCAACTAATTCAGTAGCCCGCGAAGAGGCCAGAAAAGAAACAATTACGGAAGTTTCCATACATCTTAGTAGTGCCGAGTTTAACAAAAGATTAAAAAAAATAGTTAAAGATAAAATAAAAGATGCCGATTTTGATATCGGAGATATAATGCAATCAATTGAATATTTGAGCAACTCAATTGAAGATCTTCAGAAGCAAAATCAGTTGTTACAAGCTCAAGTCGATATATTTAACAAAAAATCACCTTCAAATAAATCCGAAAATAAAACTATAAGTGATGATGAACTTGGTAATGATTTGATCATTAGTGAAGGAAAATAATGATGGCTTTTATCAGAAAAAAAACACAAGAGAAGAAAGCACCTTCTTCCACTGATACATCAATGAAAACACCAGAGCAGCTTTTACAATTCGCACAAAAAAACAATATTGACTTATATCCCTTAGATGTTTCCCGACTAACTATTCTGCTAGGAATAAAAATGCGACTGGAACCTTTAAAAGGTGAAGACTCAGGCTGCTTATACAAGGATAATAAAAGCCAAGAGTGGATTATGCTTGTGAATTCTTTACATCACCCAAATCGACAAAGATTTACAATCGCTCATGAGATCGCACATTATTTGATGCATAGCAAGCAATTAGATTTCTTTAAAGATGAAGTTTTCTTTAGGAACGGAGAGTCTAATATAATTGAAATAGAAGCGAATCGTTTCGCTGCCGAATTATTAATGCCACCCGAAGCATTTAGTGTATTTATTAAACAAAAATCTACACTTGTAGCAGATATTGCCAATTACTTCGGTGTTTCAGCTATGGCTGTAAGGATAAGAGCTCAGCAACTAGGATATCAAGGACATAATTTATGAGTAATTTTACTTATTTTCCAATAATAAAAACCCGTGACGCCGAGCTCAAAGCAATGACTCATCTAAAAGATGATGTTTTTGATAAAATATTACCTATTTATGAACTAACCAAATCAAGAAAAACAAAAACCACTCCAGATGGAGACATACATAGACGTATGAAAGAGTTAAAAGAAATTCAAAAAGGCAGACCTTTCATACTCGACATTTGCATAAATGAAAATTACATGAATGCTCAACTTGAACAACTTCTATCCCCGGATAATGGCTATTTTGAATGGCAATACTTTATCAACACATATAACGAACTCAATATAATACCTATGGTTCACATTGATGATAATGACTCTCTCTACAATATGGAAAGTTTCATCCTATCACAAAGTAAGAAGGGTCGCTCTATAGCAGCAAGATTTCCAATAAATATTAACAACATAGATGAATACATAAAAAAAATAACTTCAACCATGTCTGTCAACCAAAAGCTCTTCATCATATTGGATTCGGAGCAGATAACTGAATCTAATATTGATGAAGTTATAGCAAACCTCCAGTTAAATATGGAAAAAATAAAACCAATATTGAATGAAAACATCAATGCCATTATTGCAGGAACTTCATTTCCTAAAACGGTATCCGACTATGGCGACAAAGAAGGCGATATTCCTATTCTAGAGGAATATATATATGAAAAATTCCAAGAACCTTATGTTCTATATGGGGATTATGCTTCAATTAATATTGAACAAATCGAAATAAAAGGTGGAACATTTGTTCCAAGGATAGATTTCTCGTTGGAAAAGATTATTTTTTATAAGAGATATAGAAGAAATGCAGGCAGTTATCAAAAATGTGCGGAATATATTTTAAAAGATAAAAGATATGCGGCAATGGACATTTGGCCTGATAAAGAAATAGCAAAAGCAAAAGGCAACGAACCTTCTGGTATTAGCCCTTCCTTTTGGATATCTGTACGAATGAATCATTTCATGAACACAAGAGTAAAATTAAGAAGCAAAGGTTAATCTATGTGATGGCATTCTATTTAAAGTCATTAAATCATCTCGAGTTATACTATCCCCTTTTTCATTTATGAAGGTTTCAAACGGAGTCTTCATTCTTTTCTCTAAAGAATATCTTGAAATGGATCTAATTTTCTCAAGATTAAAGGTATCAGAAATTTTCTGACATAGTTCCATTTTTGATAACTTACCAACCTTAACAAGACCTCTAATTTCTTTAATATTCAAAGTGCTTGCTAATATTAACTTATCATGAGCCTTAAATTGTTTAGATTTTCTTATTAAAGTCACTTGCATATCATCTACCATAATTAAACCAATCTCTTTTGAAATAACCTTTCTAACATTATCAATATTGCCTGGCTCACAAACAATAAAGCAAAAATCAAAATATTTTTTATATCCATAAATTTGCTGCGGTAGCCGAGTTACATTATCACCTGATGTTTTTATTTCAAATGCTGTTGCTATTCCATCACATATTGTTATTATGTCAGCTCTTCTGGCTCCGAAATCAAATCTAAACTCTGAGCCTATAATATTTTTTTTCATATTTGCCAAAAGATACTCAGTTAGCTTTATTTTGACTTCATACTCTTTCATTCTTTTTTCCTTCCCCCTCAAAATACTGGTTAAAAATACAGTAAAAATCACATCTTGTCATTTTATATTCACCAACCTGTACTATTTTTGTACTAAACTTAGGTAACTTAATGATAGTTGCGTCTATTTTCTTCCAAGCAACTATCATTAAAATGATGCATTGATGTTATTTTTCTATCGCAATTCTGGCATAATCAAACGGACTAACCCCCATCTCCCGATTAGCATCCAGAAAATCAGCCCACCATTGGAGCATCAGTTTGCGTTCATCCAAATGCTCCGCCTTATGGATGTAAGCAGCACGCACAGAGTTACGCTCCATATGGCTCATCTGACGCTCTACCGCATCCCTCGACCACAGCCCTGATTCAATTAACGAGCTACAGGCCATTGTTCTGAAACCATGCCCACAAACTTCAACCTTCGTGTCATATCCCATGACGCGCAGTGCCTTGTTCACCGTGTTTTCACTCATGGGCTTATGAGGGTTATGATCTCCAACGAAAACAAAATCGCGCCCACCACTAAGCTTGTGAACCTGTTTGAGTATTGCTAATGCCTGGCGAGACAGCGGTACTAAATGAGGTGTGCGCATTTTCGAACCCCGCTGCGAATGCTTAACACCCTCTATAGCTTCACGCTCTGCCGGAATCGTCCACATTGCCCTTTCAAAATCGATCTCAGACCAACGGGCAAAGCGCAATTCACTAGAACGAATAAAGATTAATAACGTGAGCTCAACAGCCAGACGGGTTAAAGGCCGTCCGGTGTAGTTATCAATTCGGTGGAGTAGTTCAGGTAAGCGTTTCAGTTCAAGTGCAGGTCGATGGACACGATTACTTGAAGCAACTGCCCCAGCCATCTCCTGAGCAGGATTGTAATCGATCAAACCGCTTTGCACTGCATAACGCATAATCGCATTGGTACGCTGTTGAAGACGCGAAGCCACTTCAAAACGCCCTGTAGCCTCAACGACTTTGATAGGAATAAGGAGATCGCGCGTGCTAAAACTATCAATACTCCGCTTCCCAATTGCTGGAAAAAAATTATCTTCCAGGCTCTTCAGCACCCGTCGGCTATGCTCTTCTGACCATTTTTTATTTGCTGCGTGCCACTCTCTGGCAACTGACTCAAAGGTAATAGCCTCTTTCGCCTGCTCTTCTTTCACTGCACGCTTGTGTTCACGGGGATCGATACCTGCAGCAACAAGCTTTCTGGCCTCTTCCCTCTTTTGACGAGCATCAGCTAATGAAGTTTCAGGATAAACCCCAAACGCCATCAGGTGCTGCTTACCACCAAAGCGAAAGCGGAACCGCCAGTATTTTGAGCCGTTAGGGTGAATGAGCAAAAACATGCCATCCCCATCGAAAAGGGTGTATTCCTTTTCCTGCGGTTTTGCAGTACGCACTTTGATATCTGTCAGAGCCATAAAAGTTCTCCTTCCATGTGCCGCCGTGAGTATACAACCATTATCGAACCAGAATATATACTCGGTTCTATACTCACAAGCGACTTGATGTGGGTTGACTCAGATTGACTTCTGTTGAGTGAAAAAGCGAGGAAAGCCTTGCGGATACTGGATTTCAGGCACAAAAAAGACGTCCGTTGACGTCTATTGATGTTCCGATGGTGCCGAAGGCCGGACTCGAACCGGCACGTATTTCTACGGTTGATTTTGAATCAACTGCGTCTACCGATTTCGCCACTTCGGCACTGAAGGGGATGCGGAAACGTTCTGGATTATACCTGTCGGCGGCGGTCATGCAAGCGACAGAGTATCGTCATTGCGCTAAGTGTTGAAAAAAACAGCGCTATCCTGCGCGGCGTCACCTTTTACGACCGTTCCACAGCGCGACTGCCACCTGCAACCCTCCTCTCACTCCCCCGAGAACCCAGCTTCACCTGCCAGCCACTCCCCTTTCCCCCTTGATCCCCCCAAACCCCACTCAAAATTATCTCAAGTTTTTCTCACATCACTCTCACCCGCATACCTCAACACAACCCAACGCTCCCCATGCATCCCCAATATCCAATCCCCCAATATTCCCCCCAACTATTCCCCTAACCCCACCCGCCACCATTCCCATATATTCCAGAAAGTTTTAGCCAATGCCTTTTTGTTATTCACCCACTTCGCAGCCAAATATTAATTTCATCAATATTTTTATAACTTTACATTAATGAAAAGTTTTCTTTTTGCCGTTTATTCCAGGATTTTCCTCAGGCGTGAAGGGTTCCGGTAAACACTATTTTTACTAGTCGCTGTACGAGTCTTGATGGACATATTCACTCGATGAATTAACTCAGGAGAATACTTGTGACGACGTTAAAACCTTTGCTGGCCCGCAACCGCAGCTGGGCGCTGCAGAAGTGTCAGCATGACCCGGACTATTTCGAAAAATGGGTCGACGGGCAGCGGCCCCACTCGCTGTGGATCGGCTGCTCCGACAGCCGCGTGCCCGCCGAGGTGCTCACCGGCAGCCAGCCCGGCGAGCTCTTTGTCCACCGCAATATCGCCAACATGCTCGACCCCGCCGACGACAACGTCATGAGCGTCCTGCAGTATGCCCTCCACTACCTTGAGGTGGAGCGGGTGGTGCTCTGCGGCCACTACGGCTGCGGCGGCGTGCAGGCGGCGCTCTCTCTGCCCACCCTGCCGCTGGCGCAGGAGTCCTCGGCGCTGGCTCGCCGCATCGGCCAGCTGCGCCACACCCTGCATCACGAAATTGCGCAGATCGCCGATGACTGTTGTGTTGCGGCCTCCCCCGGCGCCAGCGCCAGCACTGACGCGGAGCGCTCTCGCCATGCGCTGGACGCCCTGGTGGAAGCCAACGTTCGCGCCCAGTTCGTCCGTCTGCTGGAGAGTGAACCGGTGCAGACGGTGATCGCCAGCGGGCGGCCCCTCAGCCTGCACGGCTGCGTCTACGACCTGGCTTCCGGCCATTTAACCACCCTCGTCGAACACCTCTCACCGCAGGAGCACGCCCCATGAATACGTTTCGTCAGGACTCTCTCGCCGGCATCGTCGTCTTCCTTGTCGCCCTGCCGCTGTGCCTCGGCATCGCCCAGGCCAGCGGCTTACCGCCCTTCGTGGGCCTGCTGACCGGCATCATCGGCGGCCTGGTCGTCACCGCCCTCAGCCCTTCCCGCTTCGCCGTCAGCGGCCCCGCCGCCGGACTGGTCACCATCGTCGTCGCCGCCATTGAATCCCTGGGTTCCTTCTCCGTCTTCCTGATGGCGCTGGTGCTGGCCGGCGTGCTGCAGCTGCTGTTCGGCATCCTGCGGGCCGGGCGCTTTATCTCGCTGGTTCCCGCCAGCGTCATCAAAGGCATGCTGGCGGCGATCGGCATCCTGCTGATTATGCAGCAGATCCCCGTCGCGCTCGGCACGGCGGAAGAGACCGGGCTTGCCGAAGTGGTTCAGGGCAATGCCGCTTTCTCCGTCACTGCGATGGCCGTCGCCGCGGGCGGCCTGCTGGTGCTCTGGCTGTGGGGCTCGCCGCTTATCCGCCAGGTGAAGAGCCTGCGCTGGATCCCCGGGCCGCTGATCGCCGTCCTGCTCGGCTGCGTGACCACCCTGCTGCTGACCCATTTTGCGCCGCAGCAGCTGGCCGCCCTGCCGCGTATTACCCTGCCGGCGTTCGGCAGCCTCGGCGATCTGCTGGGCGAGCTGGAGTCCCCCGCATGGAGCGCCTGGCGTAATCCGTCGGTGTGGGTGGTGGCGGTGACCCTGGCGCTGGTCGCCAGCCTCGAAACCCTGCTCAGCCAGGAGGCGCTGAAAAAGCTGCGCCCGCAAAATCCGCCCCCTTCGCCGAACCGCGAAATGGTCGCCCAGGGCGTCGGCAATCTGCTCTCCGGCGTGCTGGGGGCGATGCCGATCACCGCGGTGATCGTCCGCAGCTCGGTGAACGTCAGCAATGGCGCGCAGAGCAAGCTGTCGATCTTTATCCATGGCGTCCTGCTGTTAATCTGCGGCCTGTGGTTCAGCGGCCTGCTGACCTTAATCCCGCTCGCCAGCCTCGCCGCCGTGCTGCTGTATACCGGCTATAAGCTGGCGACGCCGCGGCTGTTCATCGAGCAGTTCCGCCAGGGGGCGGCGCAGTACGTCCCGTTCCTCGCCACCATCGGCGGGATTATCGCCTTCGGCATGCTGGCGGGGATTGGGATTGGTCTTGCCACCCAGATGGCGTTCAGTCTCTGGCGCAGCCATCGCCACTCGCTGCAGCTGGCACGCTACGATGACCACTACGTGCTGCGCATCCAGCAGAATCTGACCTTTATGCACAATCCGCATCTGCTGGCTCTGCTGGCGAAAATTCCGGAAAAGAGCGTGGTGATCGTCGAACACGACAGCGTCGGCTATCTCGACCCGGACGTGCGGGCGGTGCTGGATGATTTTGCCGAGAGCGCCCCGCAGCGCGGCATCCGCCTTAATCAGTGGCCGCTCGCCAGCCGCTGACCTTAACGGGCGGCTGGTCCGCCCGTTTCGCGACCCCTCCGATTGCCAAGCGCCGGGGAATACCATGCTCTACACTTTCTGGGTTATCACGCCAACCCCAAGGAAATAAACATGAGCATCATTAAAAGCTACGCCGCCAAAGAAGCGGGCGCCGATCTGTCGCTGTGGGAATACGATGCCGGCGAGTTGCAGCCGGAAGATGTCGAAGTTGAGGTGGAATACTGCGGGATCTGCCATTCGGACCTGTCGATGATCGACAACGAATGGGGGATGTCGAGCTACCCGCTGGTGGCCGGTCACGAGGTGATTGGCCGGGTGGCGGCACTGGGCAGCGCGGCGCAGGATAAAGGGCTGAAGATTGGCCAGAAGGTCGGCATCGGCTGGACGGCGCGCAGCTGCGGCCATTGCGACGCCTGCATCAGCGGCAACCAGATCAACTGTCTGGAAGGCTCGGTGCCGACCATTCTCAATCGCGGCGGCTTCGCCAATAAGCTGCGCGCCGACTGGCAGTGGGTGATCCCCCTGCCGGAGAGTATCGATCTGGCTTCCGCCGGCCCGATGCTGTGCGGCGGCATCACCGTCTTTAAACCGCTGCTGACCCACCACGTGACCGCCACCAGCCGCGTCGGGGTGATCGGCATCGGCGGCCTCGGCCATATCGCCATTAAGCTGCTGCGGGCGATGGGCGCGGAAGTGACCGCCTTCAGCTCCAACCCGGCGAAAGAGCAGGAAGTGCTGGCGATGGGCGCCGATCGCGTAGTCAACAGCCGCGATCCGGAAGCCTTAAAAGCGCTGGCCGGTCAGTTTGACCTGATCATCAACACCGTGGCGGTGGATCTCGACTGGCAGCCGTACTTCGAAGCCCTGGCTTACGGCGGCAACTTCCATACCGTCGGCGCGGTGATGAAGCCGTTCCCGGTGCCGGCCTTTACCCTTATCGGCGGCGACCGCAGCATCTCCGGCTCGGCGACCGGTAATCCGTCCGAACTGCGCACGCTGATGAAGTTTGCCGGGCGCAGCAAGGTGGCCCCGACCACCGAGCTGTTCCCGATGTCGCAGATTAACGAAGCGCTGAAGCACGTTCGCGAAGGCAAAGCCCGCTACCGCGCGGTGCTGAAAGCCGACTTCTGATGGTTCTCTCCCGCCGGGCGGCCCGCTCGCCCGGCGTTTTCCCCGTCGCTTCATCAAACCGTCATCTCCCCGCCATGCCTCTGTAGTCATTGCTTCCCACAATCCGGGCTTCGATAAATGGCTGAACGAGATGCGCGTCACCATGAGAAAGACCTGGCTTCCCTGGCTGATCCTGTCGCCTTCCCTGCTGTTTTTACTGCTGTTTACCTGGTTCCCGCTGGGGCGTTCGGTGTATGACAGCCTGTTTGATACCCGCATGGCCAGCGACGGCGCGCAGTACGTCGGGCTGGATAACTTCGCCCGCCTGTTTGCCGATAACGTCTTCTGGCAGTCGCTGGGCAATAACCTGCTCTATATCCTGCTGACGGTAGTGCCCGGGGTGACCCTCGCCCTGCTGCTGGCGGTCGCCCTGAGCGAGAACCATCGCGTCAACCGCTGGCTGCGCACCGCCTTCTTCTTCCCGATGATTATCCCGATGGTCAGCGCCGCCGCGCTGTGGCTGTTTATCTTTATGCCCGGCCTCGGCCTGCTCGACCACTATCTGGCGAAGCTGTTCGGGCCGATGAACAACAACTGGCTGGGGCGCAGCAACAGCGCGCTGCTGGCCCTGGCGCTGATCGGCGTATGGAAGTTCGCCGGCTACTACATGCTGTTTTTCCTCGCCGGGCTGCAGAGCATTCCGGCCTCGACGCGGGAAGCGGCGCTGATGGAGGGGGCTACCCGCACGCAGGTCTTTTTTAAGGTCACGTTACCGCTGCTGCGCCCGACGCTAAGCTTTGTGATCACCACCGCGCTGATCTACTCCATCACCCAGATCGACCACGTGGCGGTGATGACCCGCGGCGGGCCGGACAACGCCACCACCGTGCTGCTCTATTACATCCAGAATCTCGCCTGGGATACCCACGACCTCGGCAAAGCCTCCGCCGCCACCTTCCTCACCCTGGTCGGGCTGTTCGCCTTCTCGCTGATTAACCTGAAACTGCTGGAGAAAGGAGCCCACTATGAGCGCTGAAATCTCGCCGCTGCTGGTCCGCACGCCCGCCGCCGCCCGTCCGCTGTGGCTGCGCCTGCGCCGCTCGTCGCCCTTTACGCTCACAGTATTAATGTGCTGCCTGGCGCTGCTGTGGGTCAGCCCGTTTATCTGGATGCTGGCGACCTCGTTCAGCGCTACCACCTTCGGCGACGATATGGCGTCGCTGCTGCCGCGCCTGCCGCTGACTCTCGATAACTTCCGCGACGCCTGGCAGAGCGCCGACTGGCTGAGCCTGTACGCAAACACCCTTATCTTCACCTTTGGCACCTTCTTCGTGCAGCTGTTGACCATCACCACCGCCGGGTACGTCTTCGCCTGTCACGAGTTTCGCGGCAAGCAGACGCTGTTTCTCCTGTTCCTCGTCCAGCTGATGATCATGCCGGTGGTGATGATGGTGCCGAACATGCTGACCCTGAAAACCTTCGGCCTGCTCAATACCCTCACCGGGGTGATGATGCCCTACTTCACCTCGGCGTTCGGCGTGTTCCTGATGCGTCAGGCGTTCCTCGCCATCCCGAAAGAGCTGGAGGAGGCGGCGCTGATGGAGGGCTGCCGCTGGTGGCAGGTGCTGTTCCGCGTGCTGCTGCCGATGTCCTGGCCGTCGGTGCTGGCCTTCGCCACCGTCAGCATTACCTACCACTGGAACGAGTACCTGTGGCCGCTGATGATGCTCAACGATCCCGATAAGCAGGTGCTGACCGTCGGGCTGGTCTCTTTCGCCATGGGCGCCGAATCCGGCGGCCAGTGGGGCACCATCGGCGCCGGGACGCTGATGGTCTGCCTGCCGCTGATGCTGGCGTTCATCCTTTTTCAGAAACAGTTCCTGCGGAGCTTCGGCTTCTCCGGGATCAAATAAGGAGTGATTCATGCTGTTAGCGCACATTTCCGATACCCATTTCCGCAGCCGCGGCGAGAAGCTGTACGGCTTTATCGACGTCAATGCCGCCAACGCCGACGTGGTCTCCCAGCTTAACGCGCTGCGCGAACGCCCGGACGCGGTGGTGGTGAGCGGAGATATCGTCAACTGCGGCCGCCCGGAGGAGTATCAGGTGGCCCGCCAGATCCTCGGCAGCCTGAACTATCCGCTGTATCTGATCCCCGGCAACCACGACGACAAAGCCCATTTTCTCGAGCATCTTCACCCGCTGTGCCCGCAGCTGGGCAACGATCCGCAAAATATGCGCTATGCGGTGGATGACTTCGCCACCCGCCTGCTGTTTATCGACTCCAGTCGTGCCGGCACCTCAAAAGGCTGGCTGACCGACGAGACCATCGGCTGGCTGGAAGCCCAGCTGTTCGAGGGCGGCGACAAACCGGCAACGGTGTTTATGCACCACCCGCCGCTGCCGCTGGGCAATGCGCAGATGGACCCGATCGCCTGCGAAAACGGTCACCGTCTGCTGGCGCTGGTGGAGCGTTTCCCGTCGCTGACGCGCATCTTCTGCGGCCACAACCACAGCCTGACCATGACCCAGTATCGCCAGGCGCTGATCTCCACTATCCCTGGCACCGTCCATCAGGTGCCGTACTGCCACGAAGACACCCGGCCCTATTACGACCTCTCCCCGGCCTCGTGCCTGATGCACCGTCAGGTCGGCGATCAGTGGGTAAGCTATCAGCACTCGCTGGCCCACTACGCCGGGCCGTGGCTGTATGACGAAAACATCAGTTGCCCAACGGAAGAGCGCTAACCGCCATGCTCAGTCTGCAAAACATCAGTAAACGTTTCGACGGCAAACCGGCGCTCAGCGCCCTGTCGCTGGATATTCACGAAGGCGAATTCGTGGTGCTGGTCGGCCCGTCGGGCTGCGGGAAAAGCACCCTGCTGCGCCTGCTCGCCGGCCTGGAGCCGGTCAGCGAAGGCCAAATCTGGCTGCATGATGAGAACATCACCGCCACCACGCCGCGCGAGCGCAACTTCGCGATGATCTTCCAGAACTATGCCCTGTTCCCCCATCTGTCGGTGCGCGACAACATCACCTTCGGCATGAAGGTGCGCAAGGAAGAGAAAAGCAGCTGGCAGCCGCGGGTGGACAAAGTGGCGCAGATGCTGCAGCTGGAGGCGCTGCTCGACCGCAAACCGGCGAATCTCTCCGGCGGCCAGCGCCAGCGGGTGGCGATGGCCCGGGCGATCGTGCGCAATCCGCGGCTGTTCCTGATGGACGAGCCGCTCTCCAACCTCGACGCCCGCCTGCGCAGCGAAGTGCGTGACAGCATTATGGCCCTCCACCAGCAGCTGAAAACCAGCACCATCTATGTGACCCACGACCAGACCGAGGCGATGTCGATGGCCGACCGCATCGTGGTGATGAACGGCGGCCACGTACAGCAGGTCGGGCGCCCGGAGTATCTGTACGCCAACCCGGCCAACCTGTTCGTCGCCGGGTTTATCGGTTCGCCGGCGATGAACCTCCTGTCGCTGCCCTGCGCCAACGGTGAAGTACTGTTGGGAGAACAGCGCCATCCGCTGCCGCCGCGCCACCGGGATCAGACCCGCGTCTGGCTGGGCGTTCGCCCGGAACATATTACCGACCGCGTGGAGGAGGGCCATCTGCGCCTCCCGGCCACCGTTCTGCAACGAGAACTGATGGGGGCCGACTACCTGCTCCACGTCAGCACCCCGATCGGCACCCTGCGCTTTAGCCGCCGCCACCGCGGCACGGTGCCGGAGAAAGGCGAGTCGCTACCGATCGGCTTCTCGCCTGCCGATGTGCATCTTTTTCATGCTGAGACCCAGCATAATTTACTGATGGAGTGTAATCATGTTTAAACCTCTTACGGTAGTCACGGTTGGCCTCAGTCTTGCCCTGAGCGGCGCGGCGCTGGCAAAAGAGAAAATAGACTTCATGTTCCCGGCGCCGGTGGACGGCAAGCTGACCATGGAGATGACCCGCGTCATTAAGCAATTCAACGACTCGCAGCAGGATGTCGAAGTGCGCGGCATCTTCACCGGCAACTACGACACCACCAAGATCAAAGCCGAATCGGCGCAGAAGGCCGGCCAGCCGCCGGCGCTGGTGATCATGTCCGCCAACTTCACCACCGATCTGGCGCTGAAGGATGAGATCCTGCCGATGGACGAGCTGTTTAAATATGGCGATCAAAAGGCTGGCGATTTTCTGCAAAAGGAATTCTGGCCCGCGATGCATAAGAACGCCCAGGTGATGGGCACCACCTATGCGATCCCGTTCCATAACTCGACGCCGATCCTCTACTACAACAAGACGATGTTCGATCAGGCCGGGATCAAACAGCCGCCGCAGACCTGGGCCGAGCTGCTGGCCGATGCCAAAAAGCTGACCGACGAAAGCAAAGGCCAGTGGGGGATCATGCTGCCGTCGACCAACGACGACTACGGCGGCTGGATCTTCTCGGCGCTGGTGCGCGCCAACGGCGGGAAATATTTTAACGAAGACTATCCGGGCGAGGTCTATTACAACTCGCCGACCGCCATCGGCGCCCTGCGCTTCTGGCAGGATCTGATCTACAAGGACAAGGTGATGCCGTCCGGGGTGCTGAACTCGAAGCAGATCAGCGCCGCGTTCTTCTCCGGCAAGCTCGGGATGGCGATGCTCAGCACTGGCGCGCTGGGCTTTATGCGCGAGAACAGCAAAGACTTTGAGCTTGGGGTGGCGATGCTGCCGGCCAAAGAGCAGCGCGCGGTGCCGATCGGCGGCGCCAGCCTGGTGAGCTTTAAAGGCATCAACGAGGCGCAGAAGAAAGCGGCGTATCAGTTCCTGACCTATCTGGTGAGCCCCGACGTGAACGGCGCGTGGAGCCGCTTTACCGGCTACTTCTCGCCGCGCAAGGCGTCATATGATACGCCGGAGATGAAGGCCTATCTGCAGCAGGATCCGCGGGCGGCGATCGCGCTTGAGCAACTGAAGTACGCCCATCCGTGGTACTCCACCTGGGAGACCGTGGCGGTGCGTAAGGCGATGGAGAACCAGCTGGCGGCGGTGGTCAATGATGCCAAAGTGACGCCGGAAGCGGCGGTTCAGGCGGCGCAGAAGGAAGCCGACGCGCTGATGAAACCTTATGTGGATAAGACCGCGCTGGCGGAAGTGAAGTGACGCGTTACCCGTCATCGTCACCCTCACCCTGGCCCTCTCCCTGAGGGAGAGGGGACGGTACAGCGCCGTGGTTAAGCCCTGAATCCGGGAGAGGGAACTGTCCGGCGCCGTGGTTGAGCCCTGAATCCGGGAGAGGGGACGGTACGGCGCCGTGGTTAAGCCCTGAGTCCGGTTGTGAAAGGAAAAAAAGCAGGCCATACCCGGTATGGCCTGAAAATGTCACAACGATTAGATCCCTGCCGTTTCGCGGATATATTTGCGCGCTTTGACGGCGTATTCGAAAGGATTGGCCAGGGCAGGATCCTGCTCTGCTTCCACCACCATCCAGCCTTTATAGCCAAAGTCGTCCAGCAGCTTGAACACCGGACGGAAATCGATCACCCCGTCGCCCGGGACGGTGAAGGTGCCTTTTTTCACGCCGTCGAGGAACGACAGACCGTCGCGGCGCACCTGGTCGATCACCGGCGGACGGACGTCTTTCAGGTGAACGTGGTTGATGCGCGGCAGATACTTTTTGAGGATCGCCAGCATCGGCGCTTCGCCGCCTTCGGAATACCAGGCATGGCCGGTATCGAACAGCAGGAAGACGCGCTCGTCCACCAGCGACATAAATTTGTCGATTTCCGCGGTGGTCTGAATGCCGGTGCCCATGTGGTGGTGCAGACAGACCTGCATCCCCTTCTCCGCCGCCAGGCGGCCGAGGGTGTTATAGCCTTCCGCTACCCGCTGCCACTCTTCGTCGCTGAAGCACGGCTTCACATCGCCGAGGATCGGTTTATCCAGCCCCTGGATGCTGCCGCTCTGCTCGGAGCAGCCAATCACTTTCGCCCCCATCGCATGAAGGAAGTTCATGTGATTGACGAATTCATCAATGGTTTTTTCCCGCTGGCCGTTGGCGAAGAAGGTGCTGAACCAGGCGTTGCAGATCTGAATGCCGCGGATATCCAGCATCGGCTTGAGAACCGCCGGGTCGCGCGGATATTTGCTGCCGACTTCGCTGCCGGTAAAGCCGGCCAGCGCCATTTCGCTGACGATCTGCTGGAAGGTGTTTTCGCTGCCGAGCTCCGGCATATCATCGTTAGTCCAGCCGATCGGGGCGATAGCCAGTTTGACGTTATCTTTGTTCATAGTAGGGCTCCTGCCGCTGCGCCTTACCGGCGCAGCAATTCACGTTCAATAAGTTCACGGGTTTCCACTGCCTGGTATTTCATTTTTTCCGGGTAGCCAAACAGCGAGGTGGCGACAATCGGCTCCCCGCCGACCTTGAAGGTCTGCTCGGCGAATTTCATTTCGCGCAGGGTGCGGAACAGCGCGTCGAAATCCACATCCCCTTCCCCGACGCCTACGTGCTGATGCACCACGGCATCCACGCCCGGCGGGTTAACGATATAGCGGCAATGTTTCGTATGGTTGCGGGTATCCGCAATCAGGACATGGGAGAGATCGCTCCCGGCATAGCGCAGCATGCTCGCCACGTCGCCGACGCCTTTGTCGTAGAAAAAGGTGTGCGGCACGCTGTAGACGTACTTCACGTTATCGCTGCGGAACGACTTCACAATATCGACGGTTTCATTGTTCTCTTCGCAGAAATCCCAGGGATGCGCCTGGATCTCCACGCGGATGCCTTCCCGCTCAAAAATTGGCAACAGCTCTTCCATTGAGCGATAGAACATTTCATCGCAGATTTCGGGCTGATTCGGATCGCCGGAGAACTCGGTGTTGATCACCTGAACGCCCATCTCCACCGCAATTTCCACCAGCCGTTTCCAGTTTTTCACCGCCGCCTGACGGCGCAGTTCGTCCGGGCCAGACCAGCGGTAGACGCAGATAAACGACGACAGCTCAAGGCCGGTATCGCGCAGCGCCTGCTTGTACTCCGCCATGATCTCCCGGCTGGCGCGCGGGTGCTTGTAGAACGGGTTAATCTGCGGGTGCGGCGACTGTTCAATGTACTTGTAGCCCCACTCCGCTACCTGATGGACCATGCGGGTGATCCCGAGGTCCTTAATGACATCCACATCAAAGGCAATTTTCATCGTCGTTACCTGTGCAAAGAAGTTCCGTCAGCAAAACGCGCTTAACGTTTGTAGAATGCCGGGCACTCAGGCAGCGTCACCTCAACCGGCTCGCTGGTTCCCTGCGCTTTAATGCAGGCGTCCGCCGCCACCGACGCCGCGTAGCCGTCCCAGGCCGACGGGCCGTGCAACTGGCCAGCTTTGACGTCGTTGATAAAGGCCTGCAGCTCGACATCGTAGGCTTTGATAAAGCGGTCTTTCCAGTCGGTCAGAATGGCGGTCGACAGACTGGCGGACTTGCGCATCTGGACGGCAGACGGCTCCGGCAGACGGGCAATCCCGGTTTCGCCGACCACTTCGCACTGGATGTCATACCCGTACTGGCAGTTCACAAACACTTCGACGTCGATCAGGGTGCCTTTTTTGGTTTCAAAGGAGACGATCTGCGGATCTTTCAGGCGCGCATGGGTGTGCGAGGTGGAACGCGGGAAGCGCACCTGCACGGAACGGTAGTCATCGTTCAGCAGCCAGCGCAGCACGTCCAGCTCGTGGATCAGGGTGTTGGTGATCGCCATATCGGTGGTGTAGTTCTCGCCGACTGACTGGTTGCGGTGGGCGCAGCGCAGCATCAGCGGCGCGCCGATATCGCCATCGTCGATCACTTTTTTCAGCGCCAGATAGCCTTCGTCGTACGGGCGCATAAAGCCAACCTGCACCAGACGACGGCCGGCCTTCATTTCAGCATCGACGATGCGGCGGCAGCCTTCCGCAGACATCGCCAGCGGTTTTTCGCAGAACACCGGCTTACCGGCGGCAATGGCGGCCAGGGTGTACTCTTCGTGGGTCGGGTCCCAGGAGGTGACCAGGATGGCATCGACATCGCTGGCGTTAATCACGTCGTGGCCGTCGGCGTAGACTTCCGCCTGCACGCCCGGCAGCGCGACCGCCGCACGGGCGTTGTCGGCATTGATATCAGACACCGCCACAACGGTGGCGCCCTGCAGAACCTGGGTGCAGCGACGGATGTGTTCTTTACCGATAGCGCCAGCGCCGATGACACCTAATTTGAGCGACATAATGGTTTTCTCCGTAAGTCTGTAGGATTCAGGGTAGAGGTTCGTTTTAGTAATCACGCGCCTGGGCGCGCTTTTCATTAATCATTTGCGCCACCTTGCGGATCCGCTCTGAGAGCGCCGTCTGGGCGACTCCGACGTTCCACCAGCTGCCGTATTTGTGCACCATGGTCTTCGGCAGCACTTTAATATCAATCAGGGTGCTGACCGTTTCGCGACGGGCGGCGTCCAGCGCGTGGCGCAGTTCGTCCAGGGTGGTGACGCGCCAGGTTTTGCAGCCGTAGCCGGCGGCGATGGTGGCGAAGTCCACCGGCACCAGGCCGCCCTGCAACTGGCCGGTTTCCGGCTGGCGGTAGCGGAACTCGGTGCCGAAGCTGTCCATCCCGTGCTCCATCTGCAGGTTGTTGATGCAGCCGTTGGCCATGTTGTCGAACAGCACGACGTTGATCTTCGCCCGCTCCTGCAGGGAGGTGACCAGCTCAGAGTGCAGCATCATGAAGGAGCCATCGCCGACCAGGGAGTAGACTTCGCTCTGCGGCTGCGCCAGCTTCACGCCCAGCGCGGCGTTGACTTCGTATCCCATGCAGGAGTAGCCGTACTCCACGTGGTAGGTGTTTTCCGCGCGGTTGCGCCAGACGCGCTGCAGATCGCCGGGCAGGCTGCCCGCCGCCGCGACGATCACCGCCTCGGCCGGCAGCGTTTCATTCAGTACCCCAAGGACGCTGCTCTGGGTCAGGGTGGAGTCGGTGATCTGGCGGAACTCGCGATACACCGATTCGCGATCGAGATGATCGTCGATCTCCGGCACAAAGGATTTTTCCTGCCACACCGCCTGGTAGACGCGCTGGGTCTCTTTTAACTGACGACTCTGCACGCTCTCGATCTGCGCGCCCCAGCCGGCCTGCCAGCCGCTGTCCGCCAGCCCCGCGTCGAGGGCGGTCATCGCTTCCCGGGCGTCCGCCAGCATGGCAATGCCGTCCAGCTTCCAGGCGTCGAAGTTGCTGACGTTAATATTCAGGAAACGCACCTCCGGGTGCTGGAAAATCCATTTCGAGGCGGTGGTAAAATCGCTGAAGCGGGTGCCGACGCCGATCACCAGGTCGGCCTCTTTCGCCAGCAGGTTCGCCGCCAGGCAGCCCGTCTCGCCGACGCCGCCGACGTTCAGGGGGTGAGACGAGACCACCGTCCCCTTCCCGGCCTGGGTTTCGGCGAAGGGCACCCCGTAGCGCTCGGCGAAACGGGACAGCGCTTCGCCCGCGCCGGAGTATTTCACCCCACCGCCGCAGACGATCAGCGGTTTACGGCTGGCTTTGATGGCCGCGACGGCGTCCGCCAGCTGCGCGGCGCTGGCCGGGCGGCGGTCGAGACGGTGCACGCGGCGCGCAAAGAAGGATTCCGGGTAGTCCCAGGCTTCGCCCTGCACATCCTGCGGCAGGCACAGCGTCACCGCGCCGGTTTCCGCCGGGTCGGTCAGGACGCGCATAGCGTTGATGCAGGCGCTCATCAGCTGTTCCGGGCGGGTAATACGGTCCCAGTATTTGCTGACTGCGCGGAAAGCGTCATTGGTGCTGATGCTGAGATCGTAGCTCTGTTCAATCTGCTGGAGCACCGGGTCCGGCTGGCGGGTGGCGAAAACATCGCCCGGCAGCAACAGCAGCGGAATGCGGTTGGCGCTGGCGGTGCCGGCGGCGGTGATCATGTTGGCCGCTCCCGGACCGATGGAGGAGGTGCAGGCGATAATCTGCCGGCGCAGGGCCTGGCGGGCAAAACCGGTGGCCGCGTGGGCCATCCCCTGCTCGTTACGCCCCTGATAGACGCGCATATCGCCGCTGTCCTGCTCCAGCGCCTGCCCCAGCCCCAGGACGTTGCCATGGCCGAAAATCGCGAAAATGCCTTTCACGAATTTCAGCTCTACGCCATCCACTTCCAGGTACTGGTTATCGAGGAACTTCACCAGCGCCTGCGCCGTTGTCAGTCTCAGTTTGCCCATGATGCACAATCCTTATTGTTCAGTATTTGTGTGTGGCGTCGCGCCGATGCCGCCGGGGCCGTCGTTCACGTCACTGGAATACCTGTGGATTATAGGCAAACATTTTTTTCATTAAATACAAATACAGAAGAAATATTTCATTTTGCGAGAGGGATCAAACTCTCTACCCATTTCATACGTTTCACTTACATTCCAGACACGTTTTCGGACCCTTTTTTGCCGCGCCACACGACAATATCCCCTTAAAAATCATAGGTAAAGAAACCGCTTCCGGCGTTTCACTTTCCCCTGGGGCGACAGAGGGGCCGATCCACGCTCGCGCGAGGCTCAGTGCGGCAGAGTGGTAGATCCCTCACACTTTTGGTTTTTTAATTTCGAACGAGTTTGCAAATGAAATATTTATTTCTCAAACTAAGGGTAACCAATAACCCTCAGGCTGTTCACGGAGTCGACGTCGGGATCCCGACCCTTCAAGGCAGCAGACACCAAAAAGGAAATCCTAGCTATGAATGCAGCAGTAAAGCGGCTCGACGTCATCTGTATAGGTCGGGTGGCCGTCGACCTCTATGCCCAGCAGATCGGTTCGCGGCTAGAAGACGTTGCCAGTTTCGCGAAATATCTGGGCGGCTCCTCCGGCAACGTGGCCTTTGGCACCGCGATTCAGGGGCTGAAATCGGCCATGCTGGCGCGCGTTGGCGATGAACACAACGGCCGTTTCCTGCGCGAAACGCTCAACCGCGCCGGGGTGGATACCGAGTATCTGATCACCGACAAATCTCGCCTGACCGCGCTGGTGATGCTGGGGATTAAGGATCAGGAGACCTTCCCTCTGATTTTCTACCGTGATAACTGCGCCGATATGGCCTTAACGCCTGACGACATTAGCGAGGAGTATATTGCCTCCTCCCGGGCGCTGGCGGTGACTGGCACCCACCTGTCGCACGCCAATACCCGCGCCGCGGTGCTGAAGGCGCTGGAGTACGCTCGCCGTCACGGCCTGCGTACCGCGCTGGATATCGATTACCGTCCGGTGCTGTGGGGGCTCACCTCGCTCGGCGATGGCGAAACCCGTTTCATTGAGTCCGGACCGGTCACCAGCCAGCTGCAGGAAGTGCTGCATCTGTTCGATTTGGTGGTGGGAACCGAAGAAGAGTTTCATATTGCCGGGGGCAGCACCGATACCCTGACCGCGCTGAAAAATGTGCGCAATGCCACCAAAGCCACCCTCGTCTGCAAGCGCGGGCCGATGGGCTGCGTGGTGCTGGAAGGCGACATCCCGGACAGCTGGGACCAGGTGCCGCTGCAGCAGGGCGTGCGCGTGGAGGTTCTCAATGTGCTGGGCGCCGGGGATGCCTTTATGTCGGGCCTGCTGCGCGGCTGGCTCAACGACGAAGGCTGGGAGCAGGCTTGCCGTTACGCCAACGCCTGCGGCGCGCTGGTGGTCTCCCGCCACGGCTGCGCGCCAGCGATGCCCACCAAAGTCGAACTCGATGACTACCTGCTGCGCGCCGAATCGGTGCCGCGCCCGGACGTCGACGAGCGCCTCAACCACCTGCACCGGGTCACCAGCCGCCGTCAGCAGTGGCCGGAGCTGTGCATTTTCGCCTTCGACCATCGCAAACAGCTGGCCGACCTGGCACGGGAGACCGGGCGCGATGAAGCCTGCATTCCGCAGCTCAAGCTGTTGTTGTTAGCCGCGGCCGAAGCGGCGGCGCAGGAGGCGGGTCTCGATCAGCGCAGCGGCATTCTGGCCGACGGCACCTATGGCCAGCGTGCGCTGAACGCCATTACCGGCAAGGGCTGGTGGATCGGCCGCCCCATCGAGCTGCCCAGCTCGCGACCGCTGCGTCTGGAGCATGGCAACATCGGCTCGCAGCTGATCGACTGGCCGCTGGAGCATGTCGTCAAATGCCTGGTCTTCTATCATCCTGCCGACCCGGCGGCGCTGCGTGCAGAGCAGGACGCCCTGCTGCTGGAGGTGTGGCAGGCCTGTAACAAGTCAGGCCATGAGCTGCTGCTGGAGGTGATCCTGCCGGAAAATGGTCCGGACAAAGACGAGCGCCATTACCACACCATGCTGGAACACTTCTATCAGCTGGGGATCAAGCCGGACTGGTGGAAGCTGCCGCCGCTCTCCAGCGCCTGCTGGCAGCAGATCACCGCCCTTATCGAGCGCGAAGATCCGTGGAGCCGCGGGATCCTGATCCTCGGCCTCGACGCGCCTTCCGACAAACTGCGCGCCGGTTTCGCCGAGGCGGCCGCACACCCGATAATCAAAGGTTTCGCCGTCGGGCGCACCATCTTTGGCCAGCCGTCGCGGCGCTGGATGCAAGGTGAGCTCAGCGATGAGGCCCTGATAGAGGAAGTGAAACGCAACTATCTGACGCTTATTGGCTACTGGCGCGAAGCCCGCCGCTGATCCCCCGACGCCCGTCTCCGTCACCTTGCGGAGCGGGCGTTTTTCTGTTTCTTCGTGAAATGAATCGCGTATTTCGTCGCAATAAATGAAAAATTCGCTTCATTTGGTACACTGGAAGCCATATTCCTTCCATTTTCTCAGAGCGCACTCTATGGCCAATAACCCAACACAGCTGACCATCCTGCAGGATGAAATCAGGCGTCGCTACGATACGTTAAGCAAACGCCTGAAACAGGTCGCCCGCTATATCCTTGATAACAGCAATAGCGTGGCTTTCGATACCGTGGCCTCCATTGCGCAACAGGCGGATGTTCCCCCTTCCACGTTGATTCGTTTTGCCAACGCCTTCGGCTTCAGCGGCTTTAACGAAATGAAACAGATGTTCAAGCAACACTTGATGGAAGAGACCGCCAACTATACCGAGCGCGCCCGTCTGTTCCGTCAGACCACCAGCGATGAGTCCAGCCCGCCGGAAACGCCAACGGAAATCCTCAATATGTTCACGATGGTGAACAACCAGGCGCTGCAGCAGCTGGCGATGCAGACCTCCAGCGATGAGCTGGAGCGCGCGGTGGCCCTGCTGGGCGAAGCGGAAAATATCTACGTCATTGGCCTGCGCCGGTCGTTCAGCGTCGCCTCCTATCTGACCTATGCGCTGCGCCACCTCGATCGCAAAGCCTTTCTGATCGACGGCCTAGGCGGCATGTTCACCGAGCAGCTGAGTCTGGTCGGCCCGAAAGACGTGGTGGTAGCGGTGAGCTTCTCGCCGTACGCCCGGGAAGTGGTCGAGCTGGTGGAGCTGGGCGCGCAGCGCAAAGCGCGGCAGATCGCGATCACCGACAGTCAGGTCAGCCCGCTGGCGGCCTTCAGCGACGTCTGCTTTGTGGTGCGTGAAGCGCAGGTGGATGGCTTCCGCTCGCAGGTTGCTTCCCTGTGTCTGGCCCAGACGCTGGCGGTTTCGCTGGCGCTGAACAGCAGCCAGGAGTCCGAGGCCAAGCAGAAGGCGTGAGATAAGCCGCCTGGCGTCGGTGACCCGGCGGCACTGTATAGGCTTACGGGAGGATCCCGTAGGCCGGATAAG
>NZ_KB976100.1:317345-427457 GCF_000398905.1 Klebsiella sp. KTE92 | reverse complement strand
GGAGGATCCCGTAGGCCGGATAAGCGTAGCGCCATCCGGCACGAGACGGGTACGGTGCCGGAGGTTCCTGCCCGGCGGCGCTGCGCTTGCCGGGTCGGGGAGTGGGATTCCGCGGAGCGTTTCGCTAAAAAACACCTGCCGCCCTCAAACAAGAAGGCCGGTTAGCATCGCTAACCGGCCTTTTGTATCCGCTTCTGCACGGCGCGTCAGTCGTGGCGCGGGTACTCCGGCGTGTTGATCCAGGCGTGGTCATCTTCCCAAGTGAACAACCATTTCCGATCCGGCCCGGCCATCACGTTCAGATAGTAGCTGTCGTAACCGGCAATCGCCGCCACCGGGTGGTAACCGCGCGGCACAATCACCACATCGTGGTTGTAGGGCGCCATACAGGCGTCCAGGCTACGGTCGTCGGTGTAGACCCGCTGGAAGGCAAAGCCCTGCGGCGGATCGAAGCGGTGGTAGTAGGTCTCTTCCAGCTGCGTCTCTTTGCCCGGTAGGGCGGTATCATGCTTATGCGACGGCCACGAACTGGTGGCACCCTCGTCGGTGTACACCTCCACCACCAGCAGGCAGTCCGCCTCGGCGCTGTCCGGCAGAATATTATGCACCCGGCGCTGGTTGCGCCCTTTCCCTCGGTGCTCTACGCCGACATCTTCCGGCCGAATGAGGCGTGCCGGGAAGCGGCCTTTGCCCGGCGCGCTGCATACCGCCAGCTCCAGATCGGAATCGGCGGTTACCTCGACTTTATCCTGTGGCGGCACGTAGACCGACCACGGCGGGGTGCGTTCAAACGGCGACATCCGTTTACCGAGATTCGGGAAATCGGCATGCTGCGTTTTCACCGACGCCAGCCCGGCGACCAGCACCAGGCACAGCTCGCGATCGCCGCTCTCCAGCGTCACGGTCTGCCCTTTTTTCAACATCCAGACATCAAAGCCGATATAGCGCCAACCGGCGCTTTGCGGCGTAATATGCTGGATCTGTCCCTCTTTTCGCGATTTAGCCAGTAACGACATGGCGCTCTCCTTCGCCGATTAACCTAATGTCGGCATGCTGAATTCAGATACGGTCTGCTGCCCTGCCGGCCAGCGTACGGTGGCGGTCTTCATGCGCGTGTAGAAGCGCACGCCGTCCGGCCCGTGGACGTTCAACGCGCCAAACACCGAGCGCTTCCAGCCGCCGAAGCTGTGGAACGCCATCGGCACCGGGACCGGCACGTTCACCCCAACCATCCCCGCCTGCACGTCGTGGACAAATTCACGCGCGGTGTGGCCGTTGCTGGTGAAAACGGCGCTGCCGTTGCCAAACTCGTGGCTGTTGACCAGCTCCAGGGCGCTGTCATAGTCCGCCGCGCGCACAATTCCCAGCACCGGGCCAAAGATCTCTTCGCGCCAGATGGTCATCTCCGGGGTGACGTGATCGAACAGGGTGCCGCCGACATAATAGCCCGCGTCGTAACCCGGCACGCGCAGTTTGCGGCCATCGACCACCAGTTTTGCCCCTTCGCTTTCGCCTCTATCAATATAGCCGAGCACTTTTTTCTGGTGGGTATCAGACACCACCGGTCCCATCTCGTTCTCTTCCTGGCCGCGCATGCAGCCCGGGCCTACTTTCAGCGCTTCCACCAGCGGCTTCAGGCGGGCGATCAGTTTGTCGGCGGTTTCATCTCCCACCGCCACCACCACCGGCAGCGCCATGCAGCGCTCGCCTGCGGAGCCAAAAGCGCCGCCCATAATGGCGTTAACGGTGGCGTCGAGATCGGCATCCGGCATCACAATCGCGTGGTTCTTGGCGGCGCCGAAGGCCTGTACGCGCTTGCCGTGGGCGCTGGCGGTCTTGTAGATATACTCCGCCACGCCGGAGGAGCCGACGAAGCTCACCGCCGCAATACGCGGGTCAGTGTACAGCTGCTCAGCATCTTCATTGCTGCAGTGCACGACGTTAAACACGCCGTCCGGCAGACCGGCCTCTTTCAGCAGCTCTGCCAGACGCACGGCGGCCGTCGGCGCCAGCGCCGGCGGCTTGAGGACGAAACTGTTGCCGCAGGCCAGCGCCAGCGGGAACATCCACATCGGCACCATCGCCGGGAAGTTGAACGGGGTGATCCCGGCCACTACGCCCAGGGGCTGCATCAGCGAATAGCTGTCGACGCCGGTGCCGACGTCAGAGGAGTATTCGCCTTTAATCAGGTGCGGGATCCCGCAGGCGAATTCGACCACTTCCATGCCGCGGGTCAGCTCGCCCAGCGCATCCGACCACACTTTGCCGTGCTCGCTGACGATGATCCCCGCCAGCTCTTCCACGTGCTGCTCCAGCAACATTTTGAAGTTGAACAGCACGCGGGCGCGGCGCAGCGGCGTGGTACGGGACCAGCTGTCAAACGCATCGCGAGCAACCTGAATCGCCTCGGAGACTTCCTGCGCGGTTGACACCGTGACTTCGCGCACCGCTTTGCCCGTCGCCGGGTCGTACACCGGCATCGTTTCGTTGCTGCTGCTAATAACGGTTTTCCCGCCAATAAAGTTTCCTGTGATCGTCATGTTCTCGCCTCATAGTGAAGGGGGCCAGCGCACACCGGCCCGTCGCTGATTCTGCTGTGCTATAACCGTAGTAAAATGAAATTTATATTTCAACATTGTCGTGAAATGAAATTTCATTTTGGTGATAACAGTCGCATTTTGCGCTGACGGATTGCCTGTGCGTTGCCCGCATCGCGCCTCGTTGTCTCTCGACGCCAGGCTTCCCGCCGCTGTCGCCTCCGTAGTCGGGGCCAGTGATATTTTGCGAGACAGCTCAAACATTCATCATTTCCATTCTTGCTAATTTTGGAATAAACGTTTTGACTGTTAGCCAATTGAACGAACCTACCCCCTCTTCCGTCAGGAGTGTCCTATGGCCATCGCAATGCAACGTTTTTGTATTAACCGCAAAATCGCGCCAGCGCTCAGCATTGAAGCGTTTTTCCGTCTGGTGAACCGTCTGGGCCTGAATAAGGTCGAGCTGCGCAACGATTTACCCAGCGGAAAAGTGACCGACGATCTGAGCCATCAGCAGGTGCGCGAGCTGGCGGCGCGCTACCACATCGAGATCCTGACGATTAACGCGGTCTACCCCTTTAACCGTCGTAGCGAAGAGGTGCGGCAGCTGACCGAATCGCTGCTGAAAGAGGCCCAGGCCATCGGCGCCAAATCGCTGGTGCTCTGTCCGCTCAACGACGGCAGCGAAGTGCCGGCCAGCGAAACCCTGAGCGCCCTGCGCGACCTGGCGCCACTGTTCGCCTTCTACGGCATCCACGGCCTGGTGGAGCCGCTGGGCTTCCCGCAAAGCTCGCTGCGTTCGGCACTCCAGGCGCAAACGCTGATCCACGACGCCCGCGTGCCGTTTAAGCTGCTGATCGACACCTTCCATCACCATCTCTACCCGCAGGCGGCGGACGAGTTCAGCCAGGTGGAGGTGGCGGACATCGGTCTGGTGCACCTCTCCGGGGTGGACGATACCCGTCCGAGCGAGCAGCTCACCGATGCCGAGCGCATCATGCTGACCCCGCAGGATCGTCTCGGCACCTGCGAGCAGGTTAAAGCGCTGGAAGCCCGCGGCTATCAAGGGGTATACGCTTTTGAACCCTTCGCACCTGAGCTGGCGCAGTGGAGCGAAGCGGATATCGAGCGCGAAATTGAGCAGAGCATCGCGCTTATCCAGCGCCACTGCGCCTGAAGCCTGCTCTGGACAGCGTGCGCGGCGCGTGACGATTTTCCCAACGCCGGACGACGAGGTTGCCTATAATCGTCGCAGGATAAATGGAGGAATCGATCATGAGCTCACCCTTGTTGATTGCGCGCACGCTGGATAACGCGCTGTATTTGCTGCCCGCGATGGCCAACCGCCATGGGCTGATCACCGGTGCAACCGGCACCGGTAAAACCGTCACCCTGCAAAAGCTGGCTGAGTCGTTCTCGGAGATTGGCGTCCCGGTATTTATGGCGGACGTCAAGGGCGACCTGACCGGCATTGCCGCCGCGGGGCAGAGCTCAGAGAAACTGCAGGCGCGGCTGGAGAAGATCGGCGTCAGCGACTGGGAGCCGCACGCCAACCCGGTGGTGCTCTGGGATATCTTTGGCGAGAAGGGTCACCCGGTTCGGGCGACGGTCTCCGATCTTGGCCCCCTGCTGCTGGCGCGCCTGCTCAATCTCAACGAGGTGCAGAGCGGCGTGCTGAACATTATTTTTCGCATCGCGGACGACCGCGGCCTGCTGCTGCTCGACTTCAAAGATCTCCGCGCCATCACCCAGTTTATCGGCGACAACGCCAAAGCGTTCCAGAATCAGTACGGCAATATCAGCAGCGCCTCGATCGGCGCCATCCAGCGCGGGCTGTTAACCCTGGAGCAGCAGGGCGCCGAGCACTTCTTCGGCGAGCCGATGCTGGATATTGCCGACTGGATGCGCGTCGATGCCAGTGGTAAAGGGGTGATCAATATCCTCAGCGCCGAAAAACTCTACCAGATGCCGAAGCTCTATGCCGCCAGCCTGCTGTGGATGCTCTCCGAACTCTACGAGCGCCTGCCGGAAGCTGGCGACCTCGAAAAACCGAAGCTGGTGTTCTTCTTCGATGAGGCGCATCTGCTGTTCAACGACGCGCCGCAGGTACTGCTGGATAAAATCGAACAGGTGATCCGCCTCATCCGCTCCAAGGGCGTCGGCGTCTACTTTGTCTCGCAGAACCCGGCGGATATTCCCGACGCCGTGCTCGGCCAGCTGGGCAACCGCGTGCAGCATGCCCTGCGCGCCTTTACGCCGAAGGACCAGAAGGCGGTGAAAACCGCCGCCCAGACCATGCGCGCCAATCCGGCCTTCAGTACCGAGCAGGCGATCCAGGAGCTGGGCACCGGCGAGGCGCTGATCTCCTTCCTCGATGAGAAAGGCAGTCCGTCGGTGGTCGAGCGGGCGATGGTTATCGCCCCCTGCTCGCGAATGGGTCCGGTCAGCGATGACGAGCGCAATGGCCTGCTGAATCACTCGCCGCTGTACGGCAAGTATGAGGAGGAGGTGGACCGCGAGTCGGCCTTTGAGATGCTGCAGCAAGGGGTGCAGGTCGCCACCGGGCAGCAGTCGGCTCCGCCGGCGAAGGGCCAGCAGAGCGGCGATGACGATGGGCTACTCGGCGGCCTGAAAGATATTCTGTTCGGCAGCACCGGCCCGCGCGGCGGCAAACGCGACGGTATCGTGCAGACCGCGGCGAAAAGCGCGGTTCGCCAGGTCACCAATCAGATCGTCCGCGGCATGCTGGGCAGCCTGCTGGGCGGACGCAAGCGCTAAAAAAAAGCCCCCTCATCGTTGAGGGGGCTTATACGTTCCGGGCTTCACCCGCTAGGCCTTGCGCATCATCAGCCAGAGGCTTATCAGGAAGAAGCTGGCGCTCGGCAACAGCGCGCCGATGATCGGCGGGATGCCGTAGACCAGGGTCAGCGGGCCGAAAATCTGATCCAGTACGTAGAAGATAAAGCCGAAGCTAATCCCCGTCACCACCCGCACGCCCATCGGCACGCTACGCAGCGGACCAAAGATAAACGACAGCGCCATCAGCATCATCACCGCCACCGACAGCGGCTGGAAGATTTTGCTCCACATATTGAGCTGGTAGCGTCCCGGATCCTGGCCGCTGGACTTCAGGTATTTCACATAGTTGTGCAGACCGCTGATCGACAGCGCATCCGGATCCAGGGCAACCACGCCGAGCTTATCCGGCGTGAGGTTGGTTTTCCAGGTGCCGCTCACCATCTGCGACCCGGTCACCTGCTTTGGATCGGTCAGGTTGGATTCATCCACCTGCGACAGGCGCCACACTTTATTTTCACTATCGAACTTTGCCGAGGCGGCATAGCGTACCGACTCTAAACGACGCTCCGGGTTGAAGGCATAGATGCTGACGCCCCCCAGCTCATCGTTGCCTTTCACGCGTTCGATATAGACAAAGTTGTGGCCATCTTTCGCCCACAGCCCTTGCTGAGTCGACAGCAGCGAACCGCCGTACATCTGCTGGGCGCGGTAGTTGCGCGCCATTTGCTCGCCCTGGGGCGCCACCCACTCGCCGATCGCCATGGTCAGCAGCACCAGCGGGATCGCAGTTTTCATTACCGCCAGCGCCACCTGCAGCCGGGTGAAACCGGATGCCTGCATCACCACCAGCTCGCTGCGTTGGGCCAGCATCCCCAGCCCCAGCAACGCGCCAAGCAGCGCCGCCATCGGGAAGAAGATCTGGATGTCCTTCGGCACGCTGAGGATGGTGTAGAGACCAGCGCCCAGCGCATCGTAACTACCCTGCCCGGACTTTTTCAGCTGATCGACAAACTTGATAATGCCGGAGAGCGACACCAGCATGAACAGGGTCATCATGATGGTGTTGAAAATCGTCTTACCGATATAACGGTCAAGTACGCCAAACGCCTGCATCAGGCCGCTCCTTTATTAAAACGGGCGCGGAAGCGGCGCATCGGCACCGTGTCCCACAGGTTTAACAGCACCGCCAGCGCAAAATAGAGCAGGTTAATCGCCCACATCCAGATAGCCGGGTCCATTTTGCCTTTGCCGCCGTTCGACTTAATCGACGTTTGCAGCAGGAAGAACACCAGGTAAAGCAGCATCGCCGGCAGCATCGACAGCACGCGCCCCTGACGCGGGTTCACCACGCTGAGCGGCACCACCATCAGCGCCATAATGAAGACGGTCGCCACCAGCGTGAAGCGCCAGTGCAGTTCGGCACGGGCGCGGTCGGTATGGGTCTGCCACAGAGTGCGCATATCCATCTGTTCGGTGTCGTCCGGATCGGAGGTCACTGCCTGGTGGCCGATAATGGCCTGATAGTTATTGAAGTCGGTAATGCGGAAATCGCGCAGCATCGCGGTGCCTTCAAAGCGGGTGCCCTTGTTGAGGGTCACGACCTGCGAGCCGTCTTTCTGCTGCGACAGCTCGCCGGAATCCGCCACCACCACCGAGGGGCGCGCATTGCCTTTCGGACGCAGCTGGGCAAGGAAGACGTCATGGAAGCGGTTGCCGTTGACGCTCTCGATAAACATCACCGCGTTACCATCGCTGGCCTGCTGGAACTGGCCCTGGGCCAGCGCCGCCATGCCGGGGTTGGCTTTGGCTTCGGCCAGCACTTCGTCCTGATGGCGCGACGACCACGGCCCCGCCCACATGACGTTGACCGCCGCCACCGCGCCGGTGAACAGCGCGAGGATCATCGCCGCCTTGATCAGCACGGCTTTGCTCAGACCGCAAGCGTGCATCACCGTAATTTCACTTTCGGTGTAGAGTTTGCCCAGGGTCATTAGCAGGCCAAGGAACAAACTTAACGGCAGGATAAGCTGCGCCATCTCCGGGATGCCGAGCCCCAACAGCGAGAGCACCAGATTGGTTGGGATATCGCCATCCACCGCGGCGCCGAGGATCCTGACTAATTTCTGACAAAAGAAAATCAGTAACAGGATGAATAGGATCGCCAACTGGCTTTTCAGCGTCTCACGAACCAGATATCTTATGATTATCACTATAAATACGCCCGTAAAAACCCGTTTTATTGCAGGAAAATTGCTTGTTTCATGGCTTAAACGTCATTTATTCTCTTTGGTCGTTGAAAACATCGCTAAGATTAAATGACTCATCGGTTCTGCATGTCAGGATCTTTTCTGACGAACCCAGGCCTTAATAACGTTAAGATTAACACGAAGTCACCGCAACAGCGGACATGAGTTACGAAAGCTTGCAATTATATACTCAATGGATTTCGAGTTGTAAGAAGGCAGCAGGGCTGTGACCCCTGGCGCGCGCGTTAGGCCCGCATCAGGTAAGCAGGCGCAGCCGGCGCATCTGCAACTTGAAAGGCGACGAGTATAGCCGTAGCCACCACTGTTGTCTTTAAGATTCAGGAGCATAGTGCATGGAGTTCAGTGTAAAAAGCGGTAGCCCGGAGAAGCAACGGAGCGCCTGTATCGTGGTCGGCGTCTTTGAACCACGTCGCCTCTCCCCCATCGCCGAACAACTCGATAAAATCAGCGACGGCTACATCAGCGCCCTGCTGCGTCGCGGCGAGCTGGAAGGCAAACCTGGCCAGACGTTATTGCTGCACCATGTGCCAAACATTCTGTCTGAGCGCATTCTGCTGATTGGCTGCGGCAAAGAGCGCGAGCTGGATGAACGTCAGTATAAGCAGGTCATCCAGAAAACCATCAATACCCTGAATGATACCGGTTCAATGGAAGCCGTCTGCTTCCTGACCGAGCTGCACGTCAAGGGCCGCAACAACTACTGGAAAGTTCGCCAGGCCGTTGAAACCGCCAAAGAGACGCTGTACAGCTTCGATCAGTTGAAGACCAACAAAAGCGAGCCGCGTCGCCCGCTGCGTAAAATGGTCTTTAACGTGCCGACCCGTCGCGAGCTGACCAGTGGCGAACGCGCCATTCAGCATGGCCTGGCGATCGCCGCCGGCATCAAAGCGGCGAAAGATCTTGGCAACATGCCGCCGAACATCTGTAACGCCGCCTATCTGGCTTCCCAGGCGCGTCAGCTGGCCGATACCTACAGCAAGAACGTCATTACCCGCGTGATCGGCGAACAGCAGATGCGCGAGCTGGGGATGAACTCCTATCTCGCCGTCGGCAACGGCTCGCAGAACGAGTCGCTGATGTCGGTCATCGAGTATAAAGGCAACCCGTCTGAGGACGCGCGCCCTATCGTGCTGGTCGGTAAAGGCCTGACCTTCGACTCCGGCGGCATCTCCATCAAGCCTGCCGAAGGCATGGACGAGATGAAGTACGACATGTGCGGCGCCGCGGCGGTGTACGGCGTGATGCGGATGGTTGCCGAGCTGCAGCTGCCGCTGAACGTCATCGGCGTGCTGGCGGGCTGCGAAAACATGCCTGGCGGTCGCGCCTATCGTCCGGGTGACGTCCTGACCACCATGTCCGGTCAGACGGTGGAAGTCCTGAACACCGACGCCGAAGGCCGCCTGGTGCTGTGCGACGTCCTGACCTACGTTGAGCGTTTCGAACCGGAAGCGGTTATCGACGTCGCGACGCTGACCGGCGCCTGCGTGATTGCCCTCGGCCATCACATCACCGGCCTGATGTCGAACCATAACCCGCTGGCTCATGAGCTGATCGGCGCCTCCGAACTGGCGGGCGACCGCGCCTGGCGTCTGCCGCTGGCCGACGAGTTCCAGGATCAGCTGGAGTCCAACTTTGCCGATATGGCGAACATCGGCGGCCGTCCTGGCGGCGCAATTACCGCCGGCTGCTTCCTGTCGCGCTTTACCCGTAAGTACAACTGGGCGCACCTCGACATCGCCGGTACCGCCTGGCGTTCCGGTAAGGCCAAAGGCGCCACCGGTCGTCCGGTCGCCCTGCTGTCGCAGTTCCTGCTCAATCGTGCGGGTTTTAACGGCGAAGAGTGATTGCCGTCTGATGCCCGGTGGCGCTACGCTTACCGGGCCTACGGAAAGATGCCGTTTGTAGGCCGGGTAAGCGTAGCGCCACCCGGCTTTGCATTTAAATCCACGACAAGAAGCCCCATATATGAAGAATGCAACGTTCTACCTTCTGGACAACGAAAACACCGTCGAAGGCCTGAGCGCCGTCGAGCAGCTGGTGTGTGACATTGCCGCAGAACGTTGGCGCAACGGCAAGCGCGTCCTGATCGCCTGTGAAGATGAGCAGCAGGCGATTCGTCTCGACGAGGCGCTGTGGTCGCGGCCGCCGGAGAGCTTTGTGCCGCATAATCTGGCGGGCGAAGGCCCGAGAGGCGGCGCGCCGGTGGAGATTGCCTGGCCGCAGAAACGCAACAGCAGCCCGCGGGACATTCTGATCAGTCTGCGGCTTAACTTTGCAGATTTTGCCACCGCTTTCACAGAAGTGATAGACTTTGTCCCTTACGAAGAAAATCTGAAACAACTGGCGCGCGAACGCTATAAAGCGTACCGCATGGCTGGTTTCAACCTGAACACGGCAACCTGGAAATAATGGAAAAGACATACAACCCACAAGATATCGAACAGCCGCTTTACGAGCACTGGGAAAAGCAGGGCTATTTCAAACCGAATGGTGATGAAAGCCAGGAGAGCTTCTGCATCATGATCCCGCCGCCGAACGTCACCGGCAGTTTGCATATGGGTCATGCCTTCCAGCAAACCATCATGGATACCATGATTCGCTACCAGCGCATGCAGGGCAAAAACACCCTGTGGCAGGCCGGTACCGACCACGCGGGTATCGCCACCCAGATGGTGGTTGAGCGTAAGATTGCCGCGGAAGAAGGGAAAACCCGTCACGACTACGGCCGCGATGCCTTCATCGACAAAATCTGGCAGTGGAAAGCGGAATCCGGCGGCACCATTACCCGCCAGATGCGCCGCCTCGGCAACTCCGTGGACTGGGAGCGCGAGCGCTTCACCATGGACGAGGGGCTTTCCAATGCCGTGAAAGAAGTCTTTGTTCGCCTGTACAAAGAAGATCTGATCTACCGCGGTAAACGCCTGGTTAACTGGGACCCGAAACTGCGCACCGCCATTTCCGACCTCGAAGTGGAAAACCGCGAATCGAAAGGTTCCATGTGGCACATCCGCTACCCGCTGGCCGATGGCGCGAAAACCGCTGACGGTAAAGATTACCTGGTGGTCGCCACCACCCGTCCGGAAACCCTGCTTGGCGATACCGGCGTGGCCGTTAACCCGGAAGATCCGCGTTACAAAGATTTGATTGGCAAATTCGTGGTGCTGCCGCTGGTTAACCGTCGCATCCCGATCGTGGGCGACGAACACGCCGATATGGAAAAAGGCACCGGCTGCGTGAAGATCACCCCGGCGCACGACTTTAACGACTACGAAGTGGGTCGTCGTCATCAGCTGCCGATGATCAACATCCTGACCTTTGACGGCGACATCCGCGAAAGCGCGGAAGTCTACGACACCAAAGGCAATGAATCCGACGTCTACTCCAGCGAGATCCCGGCGGAGTTCCAGAAACTGGAACGCTTCGCGGCGCGTAAAGCCGTCGTTGCGGCGGTTGACGCCCTCGGCCTGCTGGAAGAGATCAAACCGCACGACCTGACCGTCCCTTACGGCGATCGCGGCGGCGTGGTTATCGAACCGATGCTCACCGACCAGTGGTACGTGCGTGCGGACGTGCTGGCCAAGCCGGCGGTGGAAGCCGTTGAGAATGGCGACATTCAGTTCGTGCCGAAGCAGTACGAAAACATGTACTTCTCCTGGATGCGCGATATTCAGGACTGGTGTATCTCCCGTCAGCTGTGGTGGGGTCACCGCATCCCGGCATGGTATGACAACGACGGCAACGTCTACGTGGGCCGTAGCGAAGACGAAGTGCGTCAGGAAAACAAACTCGGTACGGACGTTGCCCTGCGTCAGGATGAAGACGTTCTCGATACCTGGTTCTCCTCCGCGCTGTGGACCTTCTCCACCCTCGGCTGGCCGGAAAACACCGACGCCTTGCGTCAGTTCCACCCGACCAGCGTGATGGTGTCCGGCTTCGACATCATCTTCTTCTGGATCGCCCGCATGATCATGATGACCATGCACTTCATCAAAGATGAAAACGGCAAGCCGCAGGTACCGTTTAAGACCGTCTACATGACCGGTCTGATCCGCGATGACGAAGGCCAGAAGATGTCCAAATCCAAGGGTAACGTTATCGACCCGCTGGATATGGTTGACGGCATTACCCTGCCGGAGCTGCTGGAGAAACGTACCGGCAACATGATGCAGCCGCAGCTGGCGGAGAAAATCCGTAAGCGCACCGAGAAACAGTTCCCGAACGGCATTGAGCCGCACGGCACCGACGCCCTGCGTTTCACCCTGGCAGCGCTGGCCTCTACCGGCCGCGACATCAACTGGGATATGAAGCGTCTGGAAGGTTACCGTAACTTCTGTAACAAGCTGTGGAACGCCAGCCGCTTCGTACTGATGAATACCGAAGATCAGGATTGTGGCTTCAACGGCGGCGAAATGGTGCTCTCCCTGGCCGACCGCTGGATCCTCGCGGAATTCAACCACACCGTGAAAGCGTATCGCGAAGCGCTGGATAACTTCCGCTTCGATATCGCCGCCGGCATCCTGTACGAGTTCACCTGGAACCAGTTCTGCGACTGGTACCTGGAACTGACCAAGCCGGTGATGAACGGTGGCAGCGAAGCGGAGCTGCGCGGGACTCGCCATACGCTGGTGACCGTGCTGGAAGGTCTGCTGCGCCTGGCGCATCCGATCATTCCGTTCATCACCGAGACCATCTGGCAGCGCGTGAAAGCGATCTGCGGTATCACCGCCGACACCATCATGCTGCAGCCGTTCCCGCAGTACGATGCTTCTCAGGTCGATGAAGCGGCGCTGGCCGATACCGAATGGCTGAAACAGGCGATCGTCGCCGTGCGTAACATCCGTGCGGAAATGAACATCGCCCCGGGTAAACCGCTGGAACTGCTGCTGCGCGGCTGCAGCAAAGAGGCCGAGCGTCGTGTGAACGACAACCGCAGCTTCCTGCTGAACCTGGCGCGTCTGGAAAGCATTACCGTGCTGCCTGCCGATGATAAAGGTCCGGTCTCCGTGACCAAGATTATCGACGGCGCCGAGCTGCTGATCCCGATGGCGGGCCTCATCAATAAAGAAGATGAGCTGGCGCGTCTGGCGAAAGAAGTGGCCAAAATCGAAGGTGAAATTGGCCGCATCGAAAGCAAGCTGTCCAACGAAGGTTTTGTCGCCCGCGCGCCAGAAGCGGTGATCGCTAAAGAGCGCGAGAAGCTGGAAGGCTACGCGGAAGCGAAAGCGAAGCTGATTGAGCAGCAGGCGGTGATCGCCGCGCTGTGATCCTCCCGCCCCTTGCCACCCGGCAAGGGGCGTTTTTTTATGAAACATCCTCGCTTGCGCTTTCCCCTGTCGCGATGTTATTAACATCATCATTCGTCTTTTTTGGGTAATGAGTCATTGTATGAATACGAGCGTCCCCGCGGCGACGTTGCTGCGTCGCATTACGGCGGCAGACAATGCCGCCATCGCCAGGGTCATCCGCCAGGTCTCGGCTGAATATGGCCTGACCGCCGATAAAGGCTATACGGTCGCCGACCCGAATCTCGATGAACTGTATGAGCTGTACAGCCAGCCAGGCTCTGCCTATTGGGTGGTGGAGAAAGAGGGCGAAGTGGTTGGCGGCGGTGGCGTCGCGCCGCTCGCCTGCAGCGAGCCGGATATCTGCGAGTTACAGAAAATGTATTTTATGACCAGCGCGCGCGGTCAGGGGCTGGCGAAGAAGCTGGCGCTGCTGGCGCTGGACTACGCCCGCGAGCAGGGCTTTAAACGCTGCTATCTGGAAACTACCGCCTTCCTGACGGAGGCGATCGGCTTATATGAACATCTCGGCTTTGAGCACATTGACGGGCCGCTGGGTTGCACCGGCCACGTTGACTGTGAAGTGCGGATGCTGAAAACGCTGTAGCGCCTCGATATCGCAGGCGTCCCCGGTAGCGCTACGCTTACCGTGGCTACAGTTTGGTAGCCCGGCTAAGCGTAGCGCAAGCCGGGGTATGTCCCGGATGGAACCCCTTGCACCTTACCCGTGCTCGCGGTGCCGTTTTTTTGTTGGGTGGCGGCTAACGCCTTACCCGACCTACGGCCCATACCATTGCGAGCTGAAGCTCTCAACGCTATCTCTCTCCCCAGGGCTACTGAAACTGCCGGTGTTAGTGGCTACCGGGGCTACAGGGCCCGAATACCGAGGGTTACGCCGCTACCGGCACACCACTGTGAAAGCGGAACTCGGCCTCCGGCCTGAGGATCAGCGCCGCTTCCGCCTCGCCGAGCTGGCGCACCCGCTCGCTAATATCGTCTCCGGCAATCTTCTGCGCCAGATCCAGATAGTCCTGATAGTGACGCGCCTCGGAGCGCAGCAGCGACAGATAAAACTTCTGCAGATCGTCATCCAGCCACGGCGCCAGCGCCGCAAAGCGTTCGCAGGAGCGGGCCTCGATATAGGCGCCGCAGATCAACTTATCGATCAGCATCACCGGCTCGTGCGAACGCACCTCCCGCCGCATGCCGCGGGCATAGTTGCTGGCGGTGATTTTGACGTAGGGAATATCACGCGCCAGCATCATCTCCCGCACCTGCCAGAAGTGATGTAGCTCCTCTTTAATCAGCAAAATCATGCTGTCCAGCAACTGGCGGCCCCACGGGTCGTCGGTCTGCGGCATGGCGCTTTTGTTGATCCGCTTATGCAGGGCGACGAAATCCGGCTCCGGTCCCCAGCGGTAGGTGAAGTCTTCATACGGCTTCAGGCAGGCCAGCAGCTCGTCGGCGTCGGCTTTATCCGCGACGTAGCGACGCACCAGCAGCATGGCGTTCTGCGCCGCTTTCAGTTCGCACACCATATGGTCGGTCAGCAGCAGCGGCAGGTTTTCCGGCTTGCGGGCTTCATCAATCCACGCCTGCGGTGTCGGGCAGTGCAGGAAGTTGATAATCGGGGAGAGTATCTGCGGGTAATCCATGGAAGTTCCTTGCTATACGGCGGCAGGCGCCGCCGTATCCATCTGCAACTTAGTGGCGAACACCATCGTCGTCTTCATCGACAAAATCTTCGTCATCGTCGCCGTCTTCTTCACCGTTCGGGTCCTCATAATAGGTACCCCAACCGTCATACTCGACGTCATATTTTTCTGCCAGCGTCATCAGCTGTTCCACCTGGGCATCGATCAGGTCTGCGTTCAGCGCGCATTCGCTGAGAATATCGCAGCAGATGACCATGTCACCCTCTTCCACTTCCAGTTCTTCGGGCTCGGTCACTTCATAGCCCAGCTTGAACGCTTCCACCGCCACTTTCTCCAGCGTTTCGAAATCGTCTGCAGAGAGGTGATGCTCAATCGTGTACAGTGCGTCCGGATCGCTGCCATCCTCCAGCAGCTCTTCGATAATCAGACGCGTCTCTTCACGCTGTTCTTCCAGGTGTTCCGGGTTTGCCATGGCTCGTTCCTCATAATGTGCGGCAGTTGTCCCTATTGTCACATACCGCCGTCATTGCCTCCACTTCTCAGTGAAAGATTTCGATCACAGACTTGCAAATGAATATTCATACATATAAATTGAATTTTAATTCAATTAGTGGCCTATGCCAGGTGAGGGAACCATGTCTGCGTTTTACCAGAAGCATTTTTTAAAGTTACTCGATTTTACGCCTGCAGAAATCACCGCCCTGCTCGAGCTGGCGGCAAAGCTCAAAGCCGATAAGAAAAACGGTATCGAAGTCCAGAAACTGGCAGGGAAAAACATCGCGCTCATCTTCGAAAAAGACTCAACCCGTACACGATGCTCTTTCGAAGTTGCCGCATACGATCAGGGCGCCCGCGTGACCTATCTGGGGCCAAGCGGCAGCCAGATTGGCCATAAAGAGTCGATCAAAGACACCGCCCGCGTGCTCGGGCGGATGTACGATGGCATTCAGTATCGCGGCCACGGCCAGGAGGTGGTGGAGACCCTGGCGCAATACGCCGGCGTGCCGGTGTGGAACGGCCTCACCAACGAGTTCCACCCCACCCAGTTGCTGGCGGACCTGCTGACCATGAAAGAGCACCTGCCGGGCAAAGCCTTTAACCAGATGACGCTGGTCTACGCCGGCGACGCGCGCAACAACATGGGCAATTCGATGCTGGAAGCCGCAGCGCTGACCGGTCTGGATCTGCGCCTGGTAGCGCCATCGGCCTGCTGGCCGGAGTCTCAGCTGGTGGAGACCTGTACCGCGCTGGCCAAACAGCAGGGCGGCAACATCACCCTGACGGAAGATATCGCCGCGGGGGTGAAAGGCGCCGATTTTATCTATACCGACGTCTGGGTATCGATGGGCGAGGCGAAGGAAAAATGGGCCGAACGTATCGCCCTGCTCCGCGACTATCAGGTTAACAGCGCGATGCTGGCGCTGACCGGCAATCCGCAGGTCAAGTTCCTCCACTGCCTGCCGGCATTCCATGACGACCAGACCACGCTGGGCAAACAGATGGCCGCCGATTACGGCCTGCACGGCGGCATGGAAGTGACTGACGAAGTGTTTGAGTCGGCGGCGAGCGTGGTTTTCGATCAGGCGGAAAACCGGATGCACACCATCAAAGCGGTGATGGTGGCGACGCTGGGCAAGTAGCCCCTCGCTGGCGGTCAAATCCCGGATAGCACGGCGCTTATCCGGGATATGGCTCGCCATTTTACGCCATCAGCATCTTCACTACCGCTTTGCGCACCTTCGCCGGGGCGCCTACGGCGCACAGCGGTTTATGCACTTCGCCGGGATAAAACACCACAAAATCCCCTTCGTTGAGGATCACCGTTTTCTCCTGCTGGCCTTCGGCCAGAAAAGCGATGTCTTTCTCCGCCAGCCAGTCGGTCTGCGGCTCTCCAGCCGGCAAGGTACTGAAGGTCATCCCCTCGATGCCGCGGAGCACAATCTGAATATCGAGATAGCGGGCATGGTATTCCGCGCGGCGCGCGGCCTGCGGCTCGGTGGTGTCTTCGGAAATCAGATAAAACAGGTTATTGCCGTCGATATCGTGTTTACCCAGCGGCGTCGCCTCGCTGACATGGGCGATGACGTGCTCAATGGCCTCGCGCAGCGCGGCAGGCAGCCATGGCTGCAGATGGTGGATATTGCCAATAATCATCACTTACCTCGAATATAAAACAGCATTTCATTTTATGACTTTATACCCCCATCGCCACTGCCATACCAGTACAGTTTCACCGTTCTTTGCGCTGGCGCACTTTTCTGCAGGCAAACGATTACCTGTTTGTGAATGAATCGCTTGATCGTCATAACGGTCTGCGTATAATGCCAGTCGTTTTGCCGGGAGGAAGCATGGCCAATTGCGTACGACATTCTGTCTTAGCGCGTCTGAACGCAGACGCTGGCCTGGCGTTTTTCTTTCCGTTGCTCATTGGATTCCCGAAGCCCCTTATTTAAGGGGCTTTTTTTTTGCCCAGGCGTCAGGAGATAAGCATGGCTAACCCGCTATATCAAAAACATATCATTTCCATAAACGATCTCAGCCGCGAAGACCTCGAACTGGTGCTGGCGACGGCGGCAAAGCTGAAAGCCAATCCGCAACCCGAGCTGCTGAAGCATAAGGTTATCGCCAGCTGTTTCTTTGAAGCCTCCACCCGTACCCGTCTCTCTTTTGAAACCTCGATGCACCGCCTGGGCGCCAGCGTGGTCGGCTTTTCTGACAGCGCCAATACCTCGCTGGGCAAAAAAGGGGAAACCCTGGCGGATACCATCTCCGTCATCAGCACCTACGTTGACGCCATCGTGATGCGTCATCCGCAGGAGGGCGCCGCGCGCCTGGCGACCGAATTCTCCGGCGGCGTGCCGGTACTGAACGCTGGCGACGGCGCTAACCAGCACCCGACCCAAACCCTGCTCGACCTGTTCACCATCCAGGAGACCCAGGGCCGCCTCGAAAACCTCAACGTGGCGATGGTCGGCGATCTGAAGTATGGCCGTACCGTCCACTCCCTGACCCAGGCGCTGGCCAAATTCAGCGGCAACCGCTTCTACTTTATCGCCCCGGACGCGCTGGCCATGCCGCAGTACATCCTCGATATGCTGGATGAAAAAGGTATCGCCTGGAGCCTGCATAGCGCCATCGACGACGTGATGGCGGAAGTGGATATTCTGTACATGACCCGCGTGCAGAAAGAGCGTCTGGATCCGTCGGAATACGCCAACGTGAAAGCGCAGTTCGTCCTGCGCGCCGCCGACCTCGAAGGGGCGCGCGCCAACATGAAGGTGCTGCACCCGCTGCCGCGCATTGACGAAATCACCACCGATGTCGATAAAACACCGCACGCCTGGTACTTCCAGCAGGCCGGTAACGGCATCTTCGCCCGCCAGGCGTTACTGGCACTGGTACTGAATAGCGAGCTGGCACTGTAAGGGGGAATGAGAGATGACACACGACAATAAACTGCAAGTAGAAGCCATTAAACGCGGCACCGTGATTGACCATATCCCGGCGCAGGTCGGCTTTAAGCTGCTCACCCTGTTCAAACTGACCGAAACCGACCAGCGTATCACCATCGGCCTGAACCTGCCCTCCGGCGAGATGGGCCGCAAGGATTTGATTAAAATCGAGAACACCTTCCTGACCGACGAGCAGGTTAACCAGCTGTCGCTGTACGCCCCGCAGGCGACGGTAAACCGCATTGATGATTACGAAGTGGTGGGCAAATCCCGCCCGAGCCTGCCGGATCGCATTGACAGCGTGCTGGTCTGCCCGAACAGCAACTGTATTAGCCACGCCGAACCGGTTTCTTCCAGTTTTGCAGTGAAAAAACGCGCCGATGACATCGCACTCAAATGCAAATACTGTGAAAAAGAGTTTTCTCATTATGTGGTGCTGGCCAACTAAATGCGGTTGGTATTGGTGGTAGGCCTCCCTATAATGGCTACCACCCTACGCTTCGTCCTTCAGGCGGCGTCTGCGCCGGCGGCACAGCGCTTACCCTCTGGCGGCAACCTGAATGATTTTGCGTAACATTACTCAGTTCATCTGGAGATAACATGAGCAAAACTATTGCGACGGAAAATGCACCAGCAGCGATTGGCCCATACGTTCAGGGCGTTGATCTGGGCAGCATGATCATCACCTCTGGCCAGATCCCGGTCGACCCGAAAACCGGCAGCGTCCCGGAAGACGTGTCCGCGCAGGCGCGCCAGTCGCTGAACAACGTGAAAGCGATCGTTGAAGCCGCTGGCCTCACCGTTGGCGACATCGTCAAGACCACCGTATTCGTCAAAGACCTCAACGATTTCGCTACCGTTAACGCCACCTACGAAGCGTTTTTCACCGAGCACAATGCCACCTTCCCGGCGCGCTCCTGCGTGGAAGTCGCTCGTCTGCCGAAAGACGTGAAGATCGAGATCGAAGCCATCGCCGTACGTCGCTGATCGCTTTGGTTGGCAGGAAAAAAGGCAGCCAGTGGCTGCCTTTTTTACGTGGCTCATCCGAAAATGCGCCCTTCACTGCCAGCCGTAGCGACGGCTGTAGAAACCTTTAACGGTCTGGGTCAGCACCATATAGCCCGCCAGGATCACCACCAGCCACGGGAAGTAGCTGAGCGGCAGCGCCTGCAGCTGCAGGTAGCCCGCCAGCGGCGAGAACGGCAGGGCAATGCCCACGGCCATCACCACCAGAGTCATGGCGAACAGCGGCCACGCGGCGCGGCTCTGAACGAACGGAATGCGCCGGGTGCGGATCATGTGCACAATCAGCGTCTGCGACAGCAGCCCTTCAATAAACCAGCCGGACTGGAACAGAGTCTGCATCTCCACGGTATTGGCGTGGAACACCCACCACATCAGGCCGAAGGTGAGGATATCGAAAATCGAGCTGATCGGTCCAAAGAAGACCATAAAGCGCCCGAGATCGGCCGGGTTCCAGCGCTGCGGTTTACGGATCTGCTCATCATCGACGTTATCGAACGGGATCGCCACCTGGGAGACATCGTACAGCAGGTTCTGAATCAACAGGTGCAGCGGCAGCATCGGCAGAAAGGGCAGGAAGGCGCTGGCCACCAGCACGCTAAAGACGTTACCGAAGTTGGAGCTGGCGGTCATTTTGATGTACTTGAGCATGTTGGCGAAGGTGCGGCGGCCTTCGATCACCCCCTCCTCCAGCACCATCAGGCTTTTTTCCAGCAGAATGATATCCGCCGCCTCGCGGGCGATATCCACCGCGCCATCAACCGAGATGCCAATATCCGCCGCGCGTAACGCCGGGGCGTCGTTGATGCCATCGCCCATAAAGCCCACCACGTGACCTTCGCGTTTCAGCAGCGTCACGATACGCTCTTTATGCAGCGGCGCCAGACGCGCAAACAAAGTAGTGCGCTTCGCCAGCGCCGCCAGCTCGTCGTCGCTCATGGCTTCAATCTGGCTGCCAATCACCACTTCGCCCGCATCCAGCCCCACTTCATGGCACACCTTCGCCGCCACCAGTTCGCTATCGCCGGTGAGGATTTTCACCGTGATACCGCTGGCCTTCAGCGCCTTCAGCGCCGGGGCGGTGGTCTCTTTAGGCGGATCGAGGAAGGCGATGTAGCCTTCGAGGATCAGATCGGATTCATCGGCGCGCTGGTAATCGCCCTCGCGCGCCGGCAGGTATTTGGTTGCTACCGCCACCACCCGCAGTCCCTGACGGTTCAGAGTATCGGTGACCCGACGGATGCGGCGCAGCATGGTGTCGTCCAGCGGTACGATTTCGCCGTTGTAGCGCACCTGGGTCGAGACGTTAAGGATCTCCTGCAGCGCCCCTTTACAGATCAGCTGATGCGCGTCGCCCTGCTCTTTTACCACCACCGACATGCGGCGGCGTTCGAAGTCGAACGGGATCTCATCCACCTTCTGCCAGCGCTCCGCGAGGCCGCGGGCGGCATCCAGTTCCACGCCTTCCAGCACCGCGGTATCGAGCAGGTTTTTCAGCCCGGTCTGGTAATGGCTGTTGAGCCAGGCGGTATGCAGCACTCTCTCGCTGGACTTACCGGAGACATCGGTGTGGTTCTCCAGCACGATCTTGTCCTGAGTCAGGGTGCCGGTTTTATCGGTGCAGAGAATATCCATCGCGCCAAAGTTCTGAATGGCGTCGAGGTGTTTGACGATCACTTTTTGTTTCGACAGCTTCACCGCCCCGCGCGCCAGCGTCGAGGTGACGATCATCGGCAGCATCTCCGGCGTCAAGCCGACCGCCACCGACAGTGCAAACAGCGCCGCTTCCCACCAGTCGCCTTTGGTGTAGCCATTAATCAATAGCACCACCGGGGCCATCACCAGCATAAAGCGGATCAGCAGCATGCTGACCCGGCTGATGCCTTTCTGGAAGGCGTTCGGCTCGCTTTCCTGCTCGCTGACGCGCCCGGCCAGCTGGCCAAACCAGGTGTTGCCGCCGGTGGCGTAGACGATAGCCTGCGCCGAGCCGCTCACCACGTTGGTCCCCATAAAGCACAGGGTGTCGCATTCCAGCGGGTTCTGCTGCAGCGGGTCGCGGCTGCGCGCGACTTTCTCTACCGGCAGCGATTCGCCGGTCAGCGAGGCCTGAGCGACAAACAGATCGCGCGCCTGAATAATGCGCAGGTCCGCCGGGATCATATCTCCCGCCGACAGCTTGACGATATCTCCTGGCACCAGTTGGTCGATAGGCAGTTCAAGCCAGCGGCTCTCCCCCTGCTCGTTCACCACCCGCAGCACCGTGGCGGTATTGCTGACCATCGCCTTTAGCGCATCCGCCGCTTTGGTCGAGCGCGCTTCCTGGATGAAGTTAAGCAGCGTCGAGATGCCGACCATCAGCGCGATAACGCCCGCGGCGAACAGATCTTCGGTGGAATAGGAGACGATGCCGAGCACCGTCAGCAGCAGGTTGAACGGGTTGCGATAGCAGGTCCACAGATGCACCCACCACGGCGAGGGCTTCTGCGCCGGGATCTGATTGTCACCATGTTTGAGGATCTTTGCCGCCACTTCGCCTTCATTGAGCCCTTCAGGGTGGCTGTCAAAGGCACGCCAGATCTCCTGGTCATCCATCGCCGCAACGTCCAGGCAGCGCTTGCCGAGCGAGTCCGGGATCGGCACGCTGGTCAGGTTACGGGCATCAGGCAGCGGATCGCGCTGGACCAAACGGCGTGGCAGATGGCGGCTAAGCTGCGCGAACAGCTGCCGGGTATAATTTTTCAACATAAACAGTCCCTCCGCGCTCGCGCGAGCGAACGCAGCGTTGCCAACAGGCGTAGCAAAGCCTACCTGTCAGGCATGTAATTTTTATGGCAGGGACATCAAGGACGTCACTGCTTTACGCTTTCCGGTAAAGCAGTGTTAAACAGGCTTACCGGAAAGAAAGGTTGCTCCATCGAGGATGAGGAGTGGGATCGGGGTCCATAAATTCTCCGGTAAGTGAATATAAACGGCGCGGATTATAGCGCGCTCGTTGAGACATGTGTGGCATTTATGGCGATGATAAGCCCGCGCAACTAAACCGAACGTAAACCAGACTTTGCTCATTGCGGTTTGGTTGAGTAGCATTAGGCTCACTTCTACCATCCCTGACGAGAATTCCGCATGCAGAACCGGCTGACCATCAAAGATATCGCGCGTTTAAGCGGCGTAGGAAAATCGACGGTATCCCGCGTCCTTAACAACGAGAGCGGGGTCAGCGAACGGACCCGCGAGCGCGTCGAAGCGGTGATGCAGCAGCACGGTTTCTCCCCCTCCCGCTCCGCCCGCGCCATGCGCGGCCAGAGCGATAAAGTGGTGGCGATTATCGTCACCCGTCTGGATTCCCTGTCGGAAAACCTTGCCGTACAGACCATGCTGCCCGCCTTTTATGAACAGGGTTACGATCCGATTATGATGGAGAGCCAGTTCTCCCCGGGACTGGTTGAAGAGCATCTCGGCATGCTCGCCCGGCGTAATATTGACGGCGTGGTGCTGTTCGGATTTACCGGCATTGATGAGGCGATGCTCGCCCCCTGGCGCGATACGCTGGTGCTGATGGCCCGCGACGCCCCCGGTTTCGCCTCGGTGTGCTATGACGACGAAGGCGCCATCACGCTGCTGATGCAGCGGCTCTACGATCGCGGACATCGCCACATCAGTTTTCTTGGCGTCCCGCACAGCGACGTCACCACCGGCGAACGCCGCCATCTCGCCTACCTCGCTTTCTGTAAAAAGCATCGCCTGACGCCCACCGCCGCTCTGCCGGGCTTGGGCATGAAGCAGGGGTATGACACCGTCGCCAGCGTGCTGACGGCCGAAACCAGTGCCCTGGTCTGCGCGACGGATACCCTCGCCCTCGGCGCCAGCAAGTACCTCCAGCAGCAGGGCCGCGCTGCGCTGCAGCTCGCCAGCGTCGGTAGCACGCCGCTAATGAAGTTTCTCCACCCGGAAATCTTGACCGTCGATCCCGGCTATGCCGAGTCCGGACGCCGGGCCGCCCGGCAGTTGATCGAGCAGATCGCCGGCAGCGTCGAACCCCGCCAGATCGTGATTCCTGCCGCCCTGAATTAATCTCATTCGGACGATTTATGTGATCGTCGCCGGGTTTCGGGAACGTTCCCATTTTGCAAATCAAGCGGAACGGTTAGGATGCCCTCAAGGTAAAAAACGGCATCTCTCCCCCTCTGTTTTTGAGGCTTCATCATGAGCAAAGTAAACCAGCAGGACATCGATAAACTGATCGAACTGGTGGGCGGACGCGGCAACATCGCCACCGTCAGCCACTGTATTACCCGTTTGCGCTTTGTGCTGAACGACCCGGCCATCGCCAAACCAAAAGAGATTGAACAGCTGCGCATGGTGAAGGGATGCTTCACTAACGCCGGTCAGTTCCAGGTGGTCATCGGCACCGAGGTGGGCGATTACTACAAGGCCCTGCTGGCCACCACCGGCCAGACCTCCGCCGATAAAGAGCAGGTCAAGCAGGCCGCGCGGCAAAATATGAAGTGGCATGAGCAGTTGATCTCGCACTTTGCCGAGATCTTCTTCCCGCTGCTGCCGGCGCTGATCAGCGGCGGTCTGATCCTCGGTTTCCGTAACGTCATCGGCGACTTACCCATGAGCAACGGCCAGACGCTGGCTCAGATGCACCCGTCGCTGAAAACCATCTATGACTTCCTGTGGCTGATTGGCGAGGCGATCTTCTTCTATCTGCCGGTGGGGATCTGCTGGTCAGCGGTGAAGAAGATGGGCGGCACGCCGATCCTCGGGATCGTTCTTGGCGTCACCCTGGTTTCCCCGCAGCTGATGAACGCCTATCTCCTCGGCCAGCAGGTGCCGGAGGTGTGGAACTTCGGCCTGTTTACGATTGCCAAAGTCGGCTACCAGGCGCAGGTGATCCCGGCCTTGCTGGCGGGCCTGACGCTCGGCTTTATCGAGACGCGCCTCAAGCGCATCGTGCCTGACTACCTCTACCTGGTCATTGTCCCGGTCTGCTCGCTGATCCTCGCGGTGTTCCTCGCGCACGCCATTATCGGTCCGTTCGGCCGCCTGATCGGCGACGGCGTGGCCTTCGCGGTACGCCATCTGTTAACTGGCAGCTTCGCGCCAATCGGCGCCGCGCTGTTCGGCTTCCTCTACGCGCCGCTGGTGATTACCGGTGTCCACCAGACCACCCTCGCTATCGATATGCAGATGATCCAGAGCATGGGCGGCACCCCGGTGTGGCCGCTGATTGCGCTGTCGAACATTGCCCAGGCGTCGGCGGTGGTCGGCATCATCATCGCCAGCCGTAAACAGAATGAACGTGAAATCTCGGTGCCGGCGGCAATTTCTGCTTACCTCGGGGTTACCGAACCGGCGATGTACGGTATCAACCTGAAGTACCGCTTCCCGATGCTGTGCGCGATGATCGGCTCCGGCCTCGCCGGCCTGCTGTGCGGCCTGAACGGCGTGCTGGCGAACGGCATCGGCGTCGGCGGCCTGCCGGGCATCCTCTCCATCCAGCCAACCTACTGGCAGGTGTACGCCATGGCGATGGCTATCGCGGTGGTGGTGCCGATTATCCTGACCACCGTGGTGTATCAGCGCAAGTACCGTCAGGGCACCTTGCAGATTGTCTAACTTCTTCTTTCGGGGCGCCTTTGGCGCCCCTCGTTGCAGCAGGAAAGCACTATGAATCATCTTCCCCACTGGTGGCAAAACGGCGTTATTTATCAAATCTATCCGAAGAGTTTTCAGGATACCACCGGCAGCGGTACCGGCGATCTGCGCGGCGTCACTTCCCGCCTCGACTATCTGCAGAAGCTTGGGGTCGACGCCATCTGGCTGACGCCGTTCTATGTCTCACCGCAGGTGGATAACGGCTACGATGTGGCGAACTACACCGCTATCGATCCCTCCTACGGCACGATGGCCGACTTTGACGCCCTGGTGGCGGAGGCGAAGGCCCGTGGTATCCGCATCGTGCTGGATATGGTACTGAACCATACCTCGACCGAGCATGAATGGTTCCGTCAGTCGCTGAATAAGGAGAGTCCCTACCGGCAGTTCTATATCTGGCGCGACGGCGAACCGGACGCGCTGCCGAACAACTGGCGCTCCAAGTTTGGCGGCAACGCCTGGCAGTGGCACGCCGACAGCGGGCAGTATTATCTGCACCTGTTCGCCATTGAACAGGCGGATCTCAACTGGGAGAACCCGGCGGTACGCGCTGAGCTGAAAAAGGTCTGCGAATTCTGGGCCGACCGCGGCGTCGACGGTCTGCGCCTCGACGTCGTCAACCTGATCTCGAAAGACCAGACCTTCCCCTGCGATGCGGAGGGTGATGGCCGCCGCTTCTACACTGACGGCCCGCGGGTGCATGAATTCCTGCAGGAGATGAGCCGCGATGTCTTTACTCCCCGTAACCTGATGACCGTCGGCGAGATGTCCTCCACCTCGCTGGAGCACTGCCAGCAGTACGCCGCGCTGGACGGCCGCGAGCTGTCGATGACCTTTAACTTCCACCATTTAAAGGTCGATTATCCCGGCGGTGAAAAATGGACCCTCGCCCGCCCGGACTATGTGGCGCTGAAAGCGCTGTTCCGCCACTGGCAGCAGGGGATGCACAATCGGGCGTGGAACGCGCTGTTCTGGTGTAACCACGATCAGCCGCGCATCGTGTCGCGCTTTGGCGACGAAGGTGAGTATCGGGTGCCGGCGGCGAAGATGCTGGCGATGGTGCTGCACGGCATGCAGGGCACGCCCTATATCTACCAGGGCGAAGAGATCGGCATGACCAACCCGCACTTCAGCAACATCAGCGACTATCGCGACGTCGAAAGCCACAATATGTTTATCGAACGCGCAGCGCAGGGGCAAAGCCCGGACGAACTGCTGGCAATCCTCGCCAGTAAGTCGCGCGACAACAGCCGCACGCCGATGCCATGGCACGCCGGGGAGAACGGCGGCTTCAGCGACGGTGAGCCGTGGATCGGCCTTGGCGATAATTACCGGGAGATCAACGTCGAGGCGGCGCTGGCGGACCCCGATTCGGTGTTTTATGCCTATCAGCAACTGATTACGCTGCGCAAAACCCTGCCACTGCTGACCTGGGGCGATTACCAGGATCTCCTGCCGGACCATCCGTCGCTGTGGTGTTATCGCCGTCAGTGGCAGGGGCAAACGCTGGTGGTGGCCGCCAACCTGAGCCGCGACCTGCAGACCTGGCAGCCAGAGGAAGCCCAGGGCGACTGGAAGATGATCATCAGCAACTATGCCGAAACCACGCCCCGCCCGACCGGTCTGACGCTGCGGCCGTTCGAAGCCGTATGGTGGCTGCAGGCGTAAGGTACTTCTTGCCCGACAGAAACCGGAGCGTAATGCCTGGCATCGGAGGTGGATGCCAGGCATTTTTGCTTATTTTCCAGCCAGATAAATTTACATTTATCGCCAGCGCCCATCATCCGTACTCTCACCTTTTTACCTTGTTCTGGGTCAATAAAATCGCAAACATCTTTGATGCAAATCACTACATATAGAACTTAAAATGCGTCCCGGCCCTACATGTTGTATTAATCGTCTATTATGTCACCATATCTTGTCGATGTCTGGCGGTGATGAGATGTGGATAAAACGGGCCGGATCTGAAGGCAAACAGCACGAGCCGTAGCGTGCAGCGCCTTCGGGATAACCTCCGCCTCTGTGGATAACCTGTTCTATATATGGAGTGATCATGACACCGCATGTGATGAAACGTGATGGCTGTAAAGTGCCGTTCAAATCAGAGCGCATTCAGGAAGCAATTCTACGTGCAGCTAAAGCAGCGGGAGTCGATGACGCAGACTATTGCGCCACCGTCGCAGAAGTCGTTAGCCAACAAATGCAGGGCCGCGCCCAGGTCGACATCAACGAGATCCAGACTGCGGTAGAAAACCAGCTGATGTCCGGCCCCTATAAGCAGCTGGCGCGCGCCTACATTGAGTATCGCCATGACCGCGATAGCCAGCGCGAGAAGCGCGGCCGCCTCAATCAGGAGATCCGCGGCCTCGTCGAGCAGACCAACTCCGCGCTGCTCAACGAAAATGCCAACAAGGACAGTAAAGTCATCCCGACCCAGCGCGACCTGCTGGCTGGTATCGTCGCCAAGCACTATGCGCGGCAGCACCTGCTGCCCCACGATGTGGTGATGGCCCATGAGCGCGGCATGATCCACTATCACGACCTCGATTACTCGCCCTTCTTCCCGATGTTCAACTGCATGCTGATCGATCTGAAAGGGATGCTGACCCAGGGCTTTAAGATGGGCAACGCGGAGATCGAGCCGCCGAAGTCTATCTCTACCGCCACCGCGGTGACGGCGCAGATCATCGCCCAGGTCGCCAGCCATATTTATGGCGGCACCACCATCAACCGTATCGATGAAGTGCTGGCGCCGTTCGTCACCGAAAGCTTCAAAAAGCATCGTAAAATCGCCGAAGAGTGGCAGATCCCGGACGCCGAAGGCTATGCCCGCGCCCGTACCGAAAAAGAGTGCTACGACGCCTTCCAGTCGCTGGAGTATGAAGTCAACACGCTGCATACCGCCAACGGTCAGACGCCGTTTGTCACCTTTGGTTTTGGCCTCGGCACTAGCTGGGAGTCGCGCCTGATCCAGCAGTCGATTCTGCGCAACCGCATCGCTGGCCTCGGTAAAAATCGCAAAACCGCGGTATTCCCGAAACTGGTCTTCGCCATTCGCGACGGTCTGAACCATAAGTTCGGCGATCCGAACTACGACATCAAGCAGCTGGCGCTGGAGTGCGCCAGCAAGCGCATGTACCCGGATATCCTCAACTACGATCAGGTGGTGAAAGTCACCGGGTCGTTTAAAACGCCGATGGGCTGCCGCAGCTTCCTCGGGGTGTGGGAAAACGAGAACGGCGAACAGGTGCATGACGGGCGCAATAACCTCGGCGTGATTAGCCTCAACCTGCCGCGTATCGCCCTGGAAGCGAAAGGCGACGAAACCGCCTTCTGGGCGCTGCTGGACGAGCGCCTGCAGCTGGCGCGCAAAGCGCTGATGACCCGTATTGCCCGTCTGGAAGGGGTGAAGGCCCGCGTGGCGCCGATCCTGTATATGGAAGGGGCCTGCGGCGTGCGGCTGAAAGCCGACGATGACGTCTCCGAGATTTTCAAAAACGGCCGCGCGTCCATTTCACTGGGTTACATCGGTATCCATGAGACCATCAATGCGCTGTACGGTAATCAGCATATGTACGACAGCGAGGCGCTGCGTGAGAAAGGTGTGGCCATCGTCCAGCGCCTGCGCGACGCCGTCGATGTGTGGAAGGAAGAAACCGGCTACGGCTTTAGTCTGTACAGCACGCCGAGCGAAAACCTGTGCGACCGCTTCTGCCGTCTCGACACCGCCGAGTTTGGCATAGTGGAGGGCGTGACCGATAAAGGCTACTACACCAACAGCTTCCACCTTGACGTCGAGAAGAAGGTCAACCCGTACGACAAGATCGATTTCGAAGCGCCGTACCCGCCGCTGGCCAACGGCGGCTTCATTTGCTACGGCGAGTACCCGAATATCCAGCACAACCTGAAGGCGCTGGAAGACGTGTGGGATTACAGCTATGAGCACGTGCCGTACTACGGCACCAACACGCCGATCGATGAATGCTACGAGTGCGGTTTTACCGGCGAGTTCGAGTGCACCAGCAAGGGCTTTACCTGCCCGAAATGCGGTAACCACGATGCCGCTCGCGTGTCGGTTACTCGTCGGGTATGCGGTTATCTCGGCAGTCCGGACGCGCGCCCGTTCAACGCCGGCAAGCAGGAAGAGGTGAAGCGCCGCGTTAAGCACCTGGGCAATGGGCAAATCGGTTAAAGACCAATGCGCTTTTCCCGGATAGCGGCGCGCAGCGCCTTATCCGGGCTACTGTTTTGCACCGTCCGGTAGCCCGGGTAAGGCGGAACGCCGCGACCCGGGAAATGGCCGCATTCCTCCGTTTTCGCAAAGCAATTAGCGTCAGAGCAAGGCGGCAAACGAGGGAATCCCCGGGAGCGTACATTCAGTACGTGACTGGGGTGAGCGAGCGCAGCCAACGCGGCTATGGCGTTAATTGAGAAGCGAAAAATGAATTACCATCAGTACTACCCGGTAGATATCGTCAACGGCCCCGGCACCCGCTGCACCCTGTTTGTTTCCGGCTGCGTCCACGAGTGCCCAGGCTGCTACAACAAGAGCACCTGGCGGGTGAACTCCGGTATGCCGTTTACCGCTGAGATGGCCGACCGCATCATTGCCGACCTCAACGATACCCGCATCAAGCGCCAGGGGATTTCACTCTCCGGCGGCGATCCGCTGCATCCGCAGAACGTCGCGGAGATCCTCAAGCTGGTTCAGCGCGTGCGCGCCGAATGCCCCGGCAAAGATATCTGGGTCTGGACCGGCTATAAACTGGATGAGCTGAATGAGGCGCAGATGCAGGTAGTGAACCTGATCAACGTGCTGGTCGACGGTAAGTTTGTGCAGGATTTAAAAGACCCGGCGCTGATCTGGCGCGGCAGCAGCAACCAGGTGGTACATCATTTGCGTTAATCCCCTCCGTCAGCCTCTCAAAACCGGCTGACGCACTCCATCGCCACCGTTTTAAACTCATTGAAGCTGCGGGTCGTGGCAAGGCGGCTCATGGCGCGCTCGCGCAGGAAAGTCACGAAAATATCGTAGATCGCCATCGCCTCTTCGTACTCGCGCTTACTGATGGCGAGCAGGAAAATGATATGGGCGGTTTCGTCGCCCCAGGCGATGCCCTGCGGGGCGATAACCGTATAAACCACCGTCTTTTTGGCCAGCAGTCCCAGGGAGTGCGGCAGCGCAATGCCATCGCCGAGCATGGTGCTGACAATCGCCTCACGCTCCACCACCGAAGCATGAAACTCGGCGTCAACAAAGCCTTCCTCCAGCAGCTGCTGGCACAGCTCAGCGAACAGCGTTTGCTGATCCATCGGCTTATCGACCACCCGGAAGTGGGCGGCATCGAAGTACTTATTCAACATCCACGGACGGGTGCGATCCACCAGCACCAGCTTGCCAATCTGATCCAGCTGATAGTCGGTGGGAAACGGCGCGATGGTCACCACCGGTTTGTCTTTTTCGCTGATGCGCACCGTGGAGATAACAAAATCCGCCTCGATCGCATCCCGCTGTTCATACTCGCGCTGGGAAATCGTGGCGGCGATCTCCAGCTGCGGATATTTGCGCTGCAGGATCGCTTCGATCATCCGTACCATCGCATTGCTGGTATCGCAGACCAGTAGCACCTGTGGTTGACGCTGGTAGCCAATGTTGTAGTGACGCTCCAGCCCGACGCCGATATGCAGCACCAGAAAGCCGATTTCGTTTTCGCTGATGGTGTACGGAGTATATTTCCCCCAGCTGGAGACCGCGGCGAGGGTCATATCCCAGGCCATCGGGTAGTGCTGTTTGATGTTATCCAGCAGCGGATTGGGGATCATGATCTGGTAGCGCACGCGGGTGATCATGGTCTTAATGTGGGTCAGCAGATCGGCGTGCAGCTGGGCGTCGTCCAGCAGGTTGTAGTTATACTGGCTGTTGATGTAGCGCAGAATGTAATTGACCAGCGCTTCGTCATCGTCGGCGCTGATGGTTTCCGGGTCGACGTCCTGCACCTGACGGGCGGCGAGATGCACGCACAGCCACTCTTCTTCAGCGGGCGAGAAGGGCTTTCCGGCCAGCCGCTGTAGCTCTCCCGCCAAATCGCGCGCGGCGTCGCGGACGTTTTGCGCCACATCTTCGGCGCTGAAATCGGCCAGCGGATAGCCTTCGCTGACGCGGCGCACCACCACTGCGCCGTACAGGCAGATAAAGCGCTCACCGACATCAGTGAGGCGAATATGGTGCCGGGTGAGCGTCTCCTGCAGCATCGGCTCCAGCAGCGCAGGCACTTCCGCCTCCAGCGCCTCGGCGCCGATCAACGGATTGATACCGCCCTGTTGGGCCTGCTCCCACAGCAGATCGGTCAGGCAGGCGCGAATCGACACCTCGCTACCAAACAGCTTCATGCCGTGGCGAGGGCGGGTTTCAAGGGTAAGCTGATAGCGCTGGAAGCGCTCACGCACCTCGACCATATCATTTTGCAGCGTCGCGCGGCTGACGAACCACTCATCCGCCAGATCTTCCAGCTTGATGGAGAACGCCGACGTCAGGAAGCGCACCAGCAGAAACGTGATGCGATCCTGGGCGGTTCGCGGCACGTGCTGCGTCTTCGGCGCCGTCTCCTCCAGCGCCTGAAAGCTCGCCGGGTTATCAATTTTCAGTTGATAACCGCTGCCGCGGTTGAGGATAAACTGCGCGCCATACTGCGCCAGTAGCGCATTCAGGGCGGTAATATCGGCGCGCACAGTACGGGTGGAAACCGACAGCCGCTGCGCCAGCTCATCCTGCGGCAGCGTTTCATTCCGCAGCAGGGTGAAGAGTTGCGCTAAGCGTTGGTTGGGAAATCGCATGTCAGTTCCTTGTGGTTACGGCTCAGGGTTGGGCGGATATCACCATCTGCGATGGGCTACCAACCGGCGTGTAGTCGGAGGCAAAGGTTAATTTGCCATCCTTCGGCGCCACGCTGAAGCGGGTAATATTATCGCTACGCTGGTTCATGACGTACAGCCACTGCCCCTGATTATCCAGGGTCAGCGTACGGGGGTAATCCCCACGCGTCCAGATATCCTCCTGGTGGCTCAGGCGGCCGTCGGCCTGCACCGTAAAGTGGGCGATGCTGTTATGCAGGCGGTTGGCGACATACAGCTGCTTACCATCGTTGCTCAGCGCCAGACCGGCGGCAAAGCTGGTGCCCTTATACTCTTTCGGCAGCGCGGAGACGGTTTTGCCTTCGCGCAGCAAGCCGCTTTGCTTATCCAGATGATAGAAAGTCAGCGTCGACGCTTCTTCGTTGATCAGCCACAGGCCGTCGCCCTTTGGCGTAAAGACGAAGTGGCGTGGGCCGGCGCCCGGCGACGAAGCGGCGATGAACGGCGGATCGTTCGGCGTCAGCTTGCCGCTGTCGCTATCCAGCCGGTACTGATAGATCCGATCCAGCCCCAGATCGGTGGAATAAACAAATTTTCCGCTGGGATCGGCGGCGATCATATGGGCGTGCGGGCCATTGTGATCGCTGATGGCGAAGCTGCCCTCGACGGCCGCCGCCGGGCGTTCGGCGCCTGCCGGGCCTTCATCCTGATGCTTGTCCACTGCCTCGCCCAGGCTACCATCTTCTTTCACCGGTAGCACGGCGATACTGCCGCTGACGTAGTTGGCCACCAGCAGATGTTTACCATCCGGCGTCAGGGAGAGATACACCGGCCCGGCGCCGCCGGAGGCAACCTGGCTGAGCGCGGTCAGCTCGCCATTCTTCTCAATGCGCCACGCCTGCACGACGCCTTTTTCGACTTCACTGGCGGCATACAGCGTTTTGCCATCGCGCGACACGGTCAGCTGCGCGACGTTTGGCAACGCGCTCACCAGCGCCCTGTCACGCAGCGCGCCGGTGTTGGCATCGACGGTAAAGCGGTACAGACCTTCGCCATTGGGATTATAGGTACCTACCCAGGCATAGTGGGTTTGCGCGGCGCCCGCGGCGGCGGCAAACAGGGACAGTGAAGCGACAAGCAGATGACGAGCGACAGGCATAGCAACTCCTTGATGGTTCGGTGGGATAAGTTGCCTCTCACCCCGGCCCTCTCCCAAAGGGAGAGGGAGAAAACCAGATGGTTCCCTCTCCCTCCGGGAGAAAGTTAGGATGAGCGGCAATAGCACTACTTCACTAACTGTTTAGTCATCTCCAGCAGCTGGCGCACATCGGCCGGGCGGGTGTTGCCGCTGGCTTTATCGATAATCGAGCTGTAGATATGCGGGATGATTTTGCTCACCCCGGCATCGAGAGCGATTTTCAGGATCTCGCTGTAGTTGTCCAGATCGATACCGCCGGTCGGTTCCAGCCAGAAATCGTGCGCAGCGCAGGCTTTGGCGACGGCTTCGAATTCGGCGCGGTGCTTCAGGCCGCCCATCGGGAAGTATTTGATGGAGCTGCCGCCCATGTCTTTCAGCAGCGCGATGGCGGTTTCCAGCGGCACAATGCCATCCGCCGCGCCGCTGCTCAGCGGGCCGGTGGAGATCTTCACCATTCCCGGCGTACCGGTCGGCGAGACCAGGCCATTCACCACGGTCTCATTCTGCCCGAGCAGCGCGCGGCTGGTAGCCACGCCGGTGAAGACCTGGTTGACATGCTGCGGCTGCACCTGGCGAGAAATCTCGCTCACCATCGCCGACTGGTTTGGATCGCCTGCGCCCAGCCCGACGGAGAGCGCGTTATCAATAAGCTTCGCGTAGTCACGCATATCAGCCACCGCGCTGGCGACATCCGGATAGTTTTTGGAGAGCACGCCGACCAGGACGTGACCTTCCGCCGCGTCGTAAATTTCGCGGGCGTTGTCTTTGCTGCCCGCCAGGACGTTCAGGCACACGCGATCACGGTAAAAGTTTGGGGTCAGTTTCATGCTTGTTTCTCCTTGTTCAGCACTTCCGCGATGCGGCGAGCAACCACCGCCAGCTGCTGCGCGTTCACGCTGCGGACATCGGCTTCAATAATGCCTTCATTCGCTTTATAGCCGCGGAAGTAGATGGCGTATTCGCCCTGCTTCAGCGCGTTAACCAGATCGCCGGTCTTCACGCCGGTCACCGCTTCGTTGAATTTGATTTCGGCGCGGGCGATATCGCGACCCGCGCTATCCCACACCACCCGGGCGGTCACGCCGTTAAGCGTGTTGAGCTGTTCGATAAACGGCGTCATCTTCGCCACCATCTGCTCGCCGCTCTCTTTGCTCGCCGTCAGGTAGTGTTCAATGGCGCAGGTCAGGCCGAGAATGCCCTCTTTACCCACTTTCATCGCCCGGCCAATCCCCATCGACTGGCGTTTAACCCACTCGACGTACTGCGTTTTGCCGATCACCAGCCCGCTGGTCGGCCCTTCAATGGCTTTTGCGCCGCTGTAGATCACCAGGTCGGCGCCCATGCGGTAGTAGCACTGCAGATCTTCTTCCGCCGCCGCATCGACAATCAGCGGCAAGCCATGCTGGCGCGCCACTTCCGCAGCCTGCGCGACGTTGAGCATGCTTTTCTGTACGCAGTGGTGGGATTTGATGTACAGGATCGCCGCGGTGCGCGGGGTGATTGCCGCCGCCAGCTGTTGGGCGGAACATTCGTTGGCGTAGCCCGCTTCCACCAGCTTACCGCCGCCCAGCGCCACCATGGTGCCAACCGGCGCGCCGAAGTTGACGTTGTGGCCCTTCGGCAACACGATTTCGTTATTCTCAATCGGCGTAACGTGCAGGTTCTCCAGCAGCCAGTCGCTGTCTTTCACCAGCACCGCCGCCACCGACTGGGCAATCCCCGCCGACGCGCAGGAGACAACGGTCGCCCCTTCCACATCCAGCAACCTGGCGATGTACTCGCCGGTTTTATTCACCAGGTCTTTCATTTCAAAGTACTGGTTCATACCGGCCATCGCGGCTTCCACCACTTCCGGGCGCGGCGTGGAAACGCCCAGCGCCGTCATGCGGCCCGAAGTATTAATCACCTGTTTTAAATGGTATTTCTCAAAAATCGAAGGCATGTTCCGCGCTCCCTTGTTCGGTCAGATAGCCTTTGCCCGCGCGGATCGCGGCCAGCGGCACCAGAATGTTGTCAGCCTGGAGGCTCTCTTTTTCGGCATCCACCAGCAGCGTGGGCCGGTGCTCCAGGCGAAATAGCGTTAAATCGGCGTCGAAGCCCACTTCCAGCCGCCCTTTACGCGACAGGCGCAGCCCCTCGGCGGCGCTGACGGTCACGCAGGCAATGACCTGCGGCAGGGTCATGCCGATGGCGAGGAATTTCGACATCACCAGCGCCAGCGAGCGCACCGGGCCGTCGATACGGTTGCGGCAGTAAATGTCGGAGCTGATGGTGTGCGGCAGAATGCCCAGCGCAATCGCCCGCCGCGCCACTTCAAAGCTGAAGCTGGCGGTGCCGTGCCCAACGTCGAGGCGCACGCCGCGCTGCAGAGCGCGAGTAATCGAGCTACGCAGTTCGCCGACGGGATTCAGAATGCGGTTCGGCTTGCCGTTATAGCAGTGGGTAATGATGTCGCCGCGGCTCAGCAGATCGGCGATTTCATCGAGGTTCGGCGGGTTATTGCCGATGTGCACCATCAGCGGCAGATCGCCGTTTTCCTGCTGAATGGCCTTGGCGCGCGCCAGCGGCGTAATGCCGTTTTCGCCGACGACGCTGCTGCTCATCCGCGCCTTCAGGCCGACGATAAAATCAGGATGACGCTGCACCGCCTGCTTCACCGCAGCGGCGTCGATATTGGCCATATTCGCCAGTTCATTCTGCGCAATCAGCCCGACGCGGGAGATATTGAGCAACGCATAAACTTCCGTCGCCGCGTTACGGGTCAGTTGATAGAAGTCATCGACGTCGTCGGCGCCGGTGCTGCCGGCATCAATCACGGTGGTGACGCCGGTGGCGATGCCGACGCTGTCCGGCTCATCGTGATAAATCGGCGAATTCGGGTAGCAGTGAACGTGGGAGTCAATCCAGCCGGCGCTGACGTAGCTGTTGCCGTGCAGATCGAGGGTGTTGCGGGAGGGCGCGCTAATCTCGCCCAGCGCCGCGATTTTCCCGTCCTGGATGGCGATATCAGTCAGGGTATCGTCGACGAGGCGCGCACGGCGCAGGAGTAAATCAAACATAGCTATCTCCTGATGAAAAGGGTGAATCTGTTGCCGGATGGCGGCGTACCGCCTTATCCGGCCTACCAATCGCGCTGACGTGTAGGCCCGATAAGCGCAGCGCCATCGGGCGATTAGCTAATCGCCACCGGGAAGATGGAGCCGAGGATCATCGCGCCGAGGATGGCGCCGCCGGTGATCGGTTTCTGCCAGATGTAGAACAGCAGTGCGCCAACCAGCGAGCCAATCCCGATAGGAATCGAGGCGGTCATCGCGCTGAGGATAATCAAAGGACCGAGGAAGCGGCCGGAGGCATTACCGGCCCCCATCATCACGTCGGCGCCGTAAGTGGAATCGCTCTGGTTAATGGTGAACTTACGCGCCAGAATGATGATGTAACCCACTGCCAGACCAAGGACCAGGCCGGTGACCAGCGAGGCGGCGAAGTTCGCCACCGGGAAGACAAAGCCCGCGCCGAGCAGCAGCGCCGGTACGCCAAGACCGATACCGGTCTGTATCGCTCCGCCGATATCGAGGATCCCCACCAGCGACCCTTCGATGATGCGGGCGAACAGGAAGCTGGCGCCAAACGCCGCCACCGCGCCGTAAACGCCGGTATCAATCCCCGACTTCAGCATGGCCACGAAGGCCACTTCGTTAAAGGCGCCGATGCCGTACAGGTAGTACATGTGCGTCCCGGCGAAGACGCCGGAGGAGAGCAGGCCAACAAAGATCGGGAACGACCAGTCGGCATACCAAAAACCTTTATTCTGTTCCATTATCAGGCTCCCGTTACTTGCCGCTGAGTGAGTTGTGGATCATGTCCAGCCAGTTCGGCACGGTCAGATGGAAGGATTCGATCATCTTCATGTCGAAGCCGCGGAAGAAGCCGCTGAGGACAAACAGCGCGACGATGGCCACCATCATCACTTTAGTCACCCGGTTCCAGCCGCTCTCTTCGACGCCTTTACCGATCAGGATCCCCAGCACCAGACCCGGTACGGCGTTACCCATAATCAGCTGCGCGGCGCCGCCGAAAATCGTCGCCCAGAAGCCTGATTTCTTACCGGCATCGATAGCCGCCAGCCAGAAGATCACCGGCATCACGGTGTTCACCAGCAGGTTTGCCGCCGGCACCAGGACCTTAACCGCGGTCACCTGCAGCGCTTCCGGTACGGACGAGGCGGTGAGGTTGAGGAAGGCGACGACAATCATGCCGATGATGCCGCAGGAGATGGCCATTTTTTTCGGATCGTGCAGCGTTTCGCCGACGTTACGATTTTTCAGCATTAGCGCCGCCGCGCCCCAGTTGGGGATAATGCGGTGGTCAACATCCTGGGTGAAGGAGCCTGCTGCCACGGAAGAGGCCCAGGCGTTAAAGAAGAAACCGAGGCCAAAGGAGAAGTGGGAAGCCGGATCGCCTTCGCAGGAATTCAGCTCGCCCAGGGTTCGAAACGCCCCCATCCCCTGGGTGGTAGGGGCGTGAAACATGCGTGCCGCTCCGGCGCCCACGCCGACGCCGACCAGGCCGCCGATGATGAGCGATTTTATTAAAATTATCAGGAACATAGTCAGACCCTTTGCTAACAATCAGGTTTGCGTGACGAAATCCACTTTATCGAGATCGATGGCGGTCACGTTGACGGTGACGTCCAGCTCCACGCTGTAGGTCCGTCGTTCACGGCGCAAAAAGAAGAACAGGAAGGCCTCTTTTCGTACCGCTTCGCGCGCATGAACAACCGTCACGTCCTGTGGCTCAATACGCAGCAGAATGTGCGATGAGGTTTTCATCACCGCAGCCTGCACATGGTTCAGGGCATCGGCGAAGGCCCGTGATTTGCTTTCGCCTTTGCCGGCAACCCTCACCGTGGTGGTGAATTGCTCTTTCATACTTATGCGCCGTATTTCTTTTTCCAGGCTTCTACCAGGCGCTCGCCCAGCTCTTCTTTATCCATAAAGCCGAAGCCCAGCACGTTGCACCCTTCGTTGATGGCAGTGACGCCCTCTTCCACCGAACGCATGCCATATTTCGCTTTGTAGCCGTATTTGGTCTGGGCGGTGATGGCCCCGGCGCCGCCGCTGCCGCAGAAGGAGATGCCGAAGGTAGCGTTTTCCGCTTTCATCATGTCGCCAAGCTTCATATCGGCAGCAACGCCAGGGACGACCACAGCACGTGCGCCCGCTTTCTCAGCGCCTGCAGCGACTTTTTGGCCTTTACCCAGACGGTCGCCAATGACTACGGTGATTTGTTCCATGTTTTGCTCCTTACAGGTTTTCTTTTGCGACTTCGAAATGGACGGACAGCAGCCAGGCCTCTTCATCGGGCAGGTTGCCGAACTGCGCGACCACTTCGCGGGCCAGCGTCATTGAATCTGGTGAAATCTCTTCGAACAGGCTGGCATCCACTTCCGGCAGCGGTTCACCACTGATTGACCGGTGGGCCATGGCCCGCACGTGGGAAGTCAGCATTTGCTCCTGAACGTCGTTAGGGACGATGCCGTGACGGTTTAACAAGGCGTAAACCTGCTGCAGCATCTTGTCAGCCAGCCGTTCGGTCTGCGCTGCCTGCTCCCCTTCGTCGTGTATTACCGCTCCGTTATTCACTTCTGATACCCCGCTGATGTCTCTGGAAATCAAGGTAGCGCCGGGGGATGGGAGTTTGTAGCGAGTTGTTTTCCACTTCGAAGTGGAAAGGGAGACGGCAGGCGTGATCGACCCCACATATTCACAGGGAAAAGGCAAAAACGACGGCTATGACGTGAGATGTATCACAACAATGAGCGTGGACAAGGCGCCCGCGGCAGCGGAAAGGCCGGAAAAAGAGAGTGGAAAAATGTGATATCGGTAGGCTTTCAGGCGGGAGGCATCGGCTGATGCCTCCCGAAAAGAACGGTTAGCGGTACTTCTTATGGTAGGTGTTGCGGGTGGTTTTAAACTCCTCCGCGGCGGCCTGCGCCTCTTTCACCTTGCCTTCGTTCGCCAGCTTCAGCGCACCGTCGATCTGGCCGATCAGAATATCCAGACCATGACGGTAATCTTTCATCTCAGCGCTGTCGGCCGCTTTGCCTTCCAGCTTCGGCGGGGTCTCTTTCTGGGCATCGACCGCGGCGGTACGCATCTTATTCAGCGCCGCTTTCAGCTCGCCGGCGTCGGAGGTCTTCTGTACCACTTGCAGGTTTTCTGCCAGAGTGTCCATGTCTTCGCCCAGGTCGGCGAAGGCCGACGCTGAACCGAGCGCAAAAGCAGAGACAGCCAGCATCGCTAACAGTTTTTTACGCATTGCTCACTTCCTTTTTATTATTTAAGCAAACAGGTGTTATTGCCCGGCGATTTTCATCTCCGGCAGCAGCACAGAACCGCACTGAATGTTGCTGCGCGTTTCAATATCATCGCCAATGGTCACGATATTACGCCACATTTCTTTCAGATTTCCTGCAATGGTGATCTCACTGACAGGATATTGAATTTCGCCGTTTTCTACCCAGAAGCCGGATGCGCCGCGTGAGTAGTCGCCGGTGACGCCACTGACACCCTGCCCCATCAGTTCGGTAACCACAAGACCGGTGCCCATCTCTTTAAGCATCTTTGCAAAACTCAGGCCGCGGCCGTTAATGCGCCAGTTGTGGATGCCCCCGGCGTGGCCGGTGCTTTTCATCCCCAGCTTACGCGCCGAGTAGTTGGTCAGCAGCCACTGGGTCAGCACGCCGTCTTTGATGATGTCACGACGCTCGGTGCGCACGCCTTCGCTGTCGAACGGCGTGGAGGCCAGCCCTTTCAGCAGGTGAGGATGCTCTTCGATGGTCAGCCACTCTGGCAAAATTTGTTTGCCCAGCGAATCGAGCAGGAAGGTGGATTTGCGGTATACCGAACCACCGGCAATCGCTCCGACCAGGTGGCCAAACAGCCCGGTCGCCACTTCGTTGGCGAAAATAACCGGCGCCTTCATGGTCGATAGCTTACGCGGCGCCAGACGCGACAGGGTGCGGCGAGCGCACTCTTCCCCGACCCATTCCGGGGACTGCAGATCCTCGATCGCCCGGCCAATGGTGTAGGCGTAGTCGCGCTCCATATCGCCATCATCTTCCGCGATGACGCAGCTGGAGAGCGAATGGCGAGTCGAGCAGTAACTTTGCAGCATGCCGTGACTGTTACCGAACACTTTGATGCCGTAGTGGCTGTTAAAGCTGCCGCCTTCGGTGTTGGTGATGCGTTTATCGGCCTTCAGCGCCGCTTGCTCCGCGCGGGCGGCCAGTTCGATGGCTTCGTCCGGGGAGACCTCCGCCGGGTGGAACAGGTCCAGATCCGGGGCGTCAAAGGCCAGCAGCTCTTTATCGGCCACACCGGCAAACGGATCCGGGGAGGTGTAGCGCGCAATATCCAGCGCCGCCTGTACGGTGCGGGCGATGGCGTCCGGGCTAAGATCGGTGGAAGAGGCGCTGCCCTTGCGGTTCTGATGGTAAACCGTAATGCCTAACGCCCCATCGCTATTGAATTCTACATTCTCCACTTCGCCATAGCGGGTGCTGACGCCGATGCCCGTCGTTTTGCTGACGGAGACTTCCGCACCGTCAGATTTACCTGCCGCCAGTTCCAGTGCCGTGGTAACGGCTTCTTCCAGCGTCTTACGCTGCTGTGCAACTTGAGAGATGACTTTCATTGCTAATGCCATAATGTAAGAAGGAGTTAACTGAAGTCTAACAGAGAACCGTTTTTCAGTGCGCGCCTTAACTGGTAACATTAGCCTCTTTTTTTAAGGAGCCTGAGATGACAAAGCAGCCCGAAGACTGGCTCGACGACGTGCCCGGTGATGACGTTGAAGATGAAGATGATGAAATCATCTGGGTCAGTAAGAGTGAAATTAAGCGCGACGCGGAAGAACTGAAGCGTCTTGGCGCGGAACTCGTTGACCTGGGGAAAAACGCGCTGGATAAAATTCCGCTGGATACTGACCTGCGCGACGCCATCGAACTCGCCCAGCGAATCAAAAAAGAGGGTCGCCGCCGCCAGCTGCAGCTTATCGGTAAGATGCTGCGCAACCGCGATGTCGATCCGATTCGTCAGGCGCTGGACAAGCTGAAAAACCGTCACAACCAGCAGGTTGCGCTGTTCCACAAGCTGGAGCAGATCCGCGACCGACTGATTGACGATGGGGATGACGCTGTCGCTGAAGTGCTGAACCTGTGGCCAGATGCTGACCGTCAGCAGCTGCGTTCGCTGATCCGCAATGCGAAGAAAGAGAAAGAAGGCAACAAGCCGCCGAAATCGGCGCGCCTGATCTTCCAGTATCTGCGTGAACTGGCGGAAAACGAAGGCTAAGTCCCGCTGTTTTTGCCCGCAATATTCTCCCGGATGGCGGCGCGTTGCGCCTTATCCGGGCTACGGAGCCCTGTATATCAACCGGTTACTCTGTTTCGTAGGCCCGCGCAAGCACAGCGCCGCCGGGCAACCTGTACCAGACTCCGTTCCCGTCGTTGTGCCGGATGACGGCTAACGCCTTATCCGGCCTACGGAGCCCTGTATATCAACCGGTTACTCTGTTTCGTAGGCCCGCGCAAGCGCAGCGCCGCCGGGCAAGCTGTACCATGCTCCGTTCCCGTCATTGTGCCGGATGGCGGCTAACGCCTTATCCGGCCTACCTTCACCCCAGTTCTAAGGTTTGCGCCAGCAGGGATGTACCCTCCGTATCGCCTGGGGCCCCTCATCCGCACGACGATACGTTTGTTTTTTGCCTTGTCGCCAAGCTGAATCGTTAAAGCTAAAAACAATGTAGATCACATATCCTGGTGATAAATACGCATTACTTAGCAAAATAATACGACTTTCATCTCATTTAACATCATAAAAACGGCCACTTTCTCACCAGGTGAGGCGCTTCACATTTTAATCACCCCCATGCCGGTAGATTTCACACGTCAATGACACAATCGATTCAGCAAAAAGGGAATAAAAATGAAAAAGACATTGGTTCTGACGACGATCGCCCTGCTGGTTTCTGGCTCAGCCGCGGCAAAAACATGGGTGCTGACGAACGCTGAAGAGGGCATGGATAAAGGAAACTGGCAGATCAGCAGCGATCAGCTGAAGGTGAAAGACCATGTGTTCAGCATTGAGCAAAAAGTCCTGCACGGCGGTAAGCAGGAAGGCAGCAAAATCCTCACCATTCACAGTAAAGACGGCCTGACCATCACTCTCAGCCCAACCCGCGGCATGAACTTACTGCGTATTGAGGGTTTCGGCAGCCGGATGGGCTGGGATTCGCCGGTTAAAGAGGTCGTCAACCCGGCGTTTATCAACCTGGAAAGCCGCAATGGACTCGGCTGGCTGGAAGGATTCAACGAGATGATGGTCCGCTGCGGCTATGAATGGACCGGCCATCCGGTGACCGCGGACGGGCAGATTTATACCCTGCACGGCAAGGCGGGCAACACGCCGGTCTCGCGGGTAGAAGTCGAGGTGGCTGACAGCGCGCCGTATGAAATCCGCATCCGCGGCCTGGTGAAAGAGAGCACCTTCAAAAAAGCCGATCTGCAGACCCTGACCGAACTGCGCTACGTGCCGGGCAGCAACAGCTTCAGCCTGCATGATGTCTTAACCAACCATGCTGACTATCCGCATGATTATCAGATTATCTACCACAGCAACTTCGGCACCCCGATTCTGGAAGAAGGCGCGCGCTTCCTCGCCCCGATGTCCAGCATCAGCCCGTTCAATGATTACGCGAAGAGCGGGTTAAAAACCTGGCAGACCTATCAGGGACCGACCAAAGATTTTGACGAGATGGTATTTAATATTCAGCCGCTGGCCGATGAAAATCACCAGACCCTGGCCGCGGTGGTCAACAAAGCGGGCGATAAAGGGGCCTCCATTCAGTTTGATACCCGTCAGCTGCCGGTCCTGACGCTATGGAAAAACACCGACACCATCAAACAGGGCTACGTCACCGGTATCGAACCGGGCACCAGCTACGCCTATCCGGTCACCATTGAACGCGAACAAAAACGCGTGAAGCAGCTGCAGCCGGGCGCCAGCGCGCAGTTTGATCTGACCTACACCCTGCTGCACGACAGCGCTCAGGTGGCCGCCGTTGAGCAGAAAATCGCGCAGATTCAGGGCGACAATAAAGTCGCGGAGAACGAGACGCCGATCGCCAAAGAGTAAGGTTGTAACCAGTGAATTCCCGGAGCGGGGCGACGCCCCGTTCCGGACTACTCCCGCCCCATCACCTCGCGCCCGAGATCCCGGGCAAACTGCTGGTACTGTCGCTCATCGATCGGCTGCGGGTAGCTCAGCACCAGCAACTCATGATCCGCGATGCCCTGATGATAGCTCGGGTGATGATGCGCCCACGCATTGGCATGAAATCCCATCGACTGATAAAAGCGCAGCCGTTTATGAGCGATTGCCGTGGTTAGCGGATCGATTTCCAGAATGGTCAGCGGCGCGCGCGTCAGGATCTGCGCCAGCAGCTGTTTACCATAGCCGCGGGAGCGCAGCGTATCGTCGATCGCCAGATGTTCGATATAACCGTAGCCGGCAAACTGCCAGCAGCCGCTGAGGCCGATAAATACGCCCTCATCGAACCACGCTTCCAGCGCGTAGCGCGGGTGGCTCAGCGCCTGAAGTTTGGCGTCGCTTTCGCGCTGCTCGTGCCACGGAAAGGCGCGCGCGTAGAGCGCGTCCAGCGTGGCGAAATGGGGCGAGTCGGTAGAACGTAATCTTTCGCAGGTCAGCATGGCACAATCCCTGGTGGCGAAAACAAAACTGCCCTCACACGGAGGGCAGTGATCGGAGGCGTTCGAGCTTATTCTGCCGCGGCCGCTTTTTGCGCCAGCTTATCCAGCAGCTTCTGATGAATGCCACCGAAGCCGCCGTTGCTCATCACCAGGATATGGTCGCCCGGGTGGGCGGTTTTGACCACCATCTCCGCCAGGGTATCGACGTCGGCGCTCCAGTGGGCCGGCTGGACGCAGGCTTCCGCCACTTCCGCCACCTGCCACGGAATATGCTGCGGCTGCAGGAGGAACACTTCATCAGCGCGACCGAGAGACGGCGCCAGATCGTCTTTGCAGATGCCCATTTTCATGGTGTTAGAGCGCGGCTCCAGCACGGCGAGAATGCGCGCGGTGCCGCCCACTTTGCCGCGCAGCGCCTGCAGCGTGGCGAGGATTGCCGTCGGATGATGGGCGAAATCGTCATACACGGTGACGCCGTTGGCTTCGCCGCGCAGCTCCAGGCGACGGCGGGCGTTGATAAAGCTGCCCAGCGCGTTCGCGGCATCCGCCGGCAGCACGCCGACGTGACGCGCCGCGGCAATCGCCATCAGGCCGTTATGCATATTATGCTCGCCGACCAGCGCCCACTTCACTTCACCAACCTTTTCGCCATCGAGCAGCACTTCCCACTGCGAGGCGTCGGCGTTCAGCTTCTTCGCCTGCCAGTGGCCCTGCTCGCCCACCAGCTCCTGCTCGCTCCAGCAGCCCATCGCCATCACCTGCTTCAGATTGATGTCGTTCTCCGGCAGGATGATTTTGCCTTTGCCCGGCACGATACGCACCAGATGGTGGAACTGTTTCTGAATCGCCTTCAGGTCGTCAAAGATGTCCGCGTGGTCGAACTCAAGGTTGTTGAGGATCAGCGTCCGCGGGCAGTAGTGAACAAACTTGGAGCGCTTGTCGAAGAAGGCGCAGTCATATTCGTCGGCTTCAATCACAAAGAACGGGCTGTCGCCCAGGCGCGCGGAAACATCAAAGTTCCCCGGTACGCCACCGATCACGAAGCCCGGTTTATAGCCGCAGGCTTCGAGGATCCAGGTCGCCATCCCGGCGGTGGTAGTTTTGCCGTGGGTCCCGGCGACGGCCAGCACCCAGCGATCGCGCAGCACGAAGTCGTGCAGCCACTGCGGGCCGGACATATACGGAATATTATTTTCCAGCACCGCTTCAACGCACGGGTTGCCGCGAGTCATGGCATTACCGATGATCACCAGATCCGGCCGGGGCTCCAGCTGACTGGGGTCATAACCCTGAATTAAATCAATCCCCTGGTTTTCCAGCAGGGTGCTCATCGGCGGATAGACGTTAGCATCCGACCCTGTTACCTCATGACCGAGGGAGCGCGCCAGCATGGCCAGGCCCCCCATAAACGTGCCACAGATTCCTAAAATATGAATGCGCATTCGTCATTTCCTTCTCTTATCCGGGGCACATTTTACCCATATCCCGGGCCCTGGCGAAATGCATTTCAGGCGAATCTGTATTTTGCTGGCGCGATTCACCAGTGCGCACTTTTTTGATTCTTTGTTAAGATTGTTGCGTTCGTTTTACTCAACATAAAAATGCAGGGAACGAGTTATGAAAACGTTAGGTGAGTTTATTGTTGAAAAGCAGCACGAGTTCTCCCACGCCACCGGTGAGCTGACTGCTTTGTTGTCAGCAATAAAGTTGGGCGCCAAGATCATCCACCGCGATATCAACAAGGCCGGTCTGGTCGATATCCTGGGTGCCAGCGGTGCTGAAAACGTTCAGGGCGAGGTTCAGCAAAAACTCGATCTGTTCGCTAATGAAAAATTAAAAGCCGCACTGCGAGCACGCGATATTGTTGCCGGGATCGCCTCCGAAGAAGAAGATGAAATTGTCGTCTTCGAAGGGTGTGAACACGCCAAATACGTGGTGCTGATGGACCCTCTGGATGGCTCCTCTAACATCGACGTTAACGTCTCTGTCGGAACGATCTTCTCTATCTACCGCCGCGTCACGCCTGTCGGCACGCCGGTGACAGAAGAAGACTTCCTGCAGCCGGGTAACAGGCAGGTGGCCGCGGGCTATGTGGTCTACGGCTCTTCGACGATGCTGGTATATACCACCGGTTGCGGCGTCCACGCCTTCACCTACGACCCGTCCCTCGGCGTCTTCTGTCTGTGTCAGGAGCGCATGCGCTTCCCGGAGAAGGGCAATACCTACTCCATCAACGAAGGCAACTACATCAAATTCCCGCAGGGCGTGAAGAAGTACATTAAGTACTGCCAGGAAGAGGACAAAGAGACTCAGCGTCCTTATACCTCACGCTATATCGGCTCGCTGGTGGCGGACTTCCACCGTAACCTGCTGAAGGGCGGCATCTACCTGTATCCGAGCACCGCCAGCCACCCGGACGGCAAGCTGCGCCTGCTGTATGAATGCAACCCGATGGCCTTCCTCGCCGAACAGGCGGGCGGTAAGGCCAGCGACGGTAAAGAGCGTATTCTGGATATTATCCCGGAAAGCCTGCACCAGCGCCGCTCCTTCTTTGTCGGTAACAACCACATGGTTGAAGACGTCGAGAACTTCATTAAAGCGTTCCCGGACGCCTGATCCCTGCCCTCCCTTCCCGCCTTGCGGGAAGGGAGTTCCCTGTCAGCGACTCCCCGCTCCGCTCACCCGCGTCACCGCCGCATTCTGCCGATTTTCCCACAGCACCGTCAGCCCACGCTGCAGCGCGATAAAGATAAACAGCAAAATACCGATCGCAATTTTCGTCCACCATGAGCTGAGGGTGCCATCGAAGTTGATGTAAGTCTGAATCAGCCCCTGGATCGCCACCCCGAACAGCGTTCCCAGCACGGTGCCAACACCGCCGCTGAGCAGCGTACCGCCGATCACCACCGAGGCAATCGCGTCCAGCTCCACGCCAACGCCCGCCAGCGCATAGCCCGCCTGGGTATAAATGGAAAAGACGATCCCGGCCAGCGTCGCCAGCCCGGTGGAAAGCATATAGATACGGATCGTGGCGCTGCGAGTCGAAATCCCCATTAAATTCGCCGACGTCGCGTTGCCGCCGATGGCATACACCTGGTTGCCAAAGCGGGTGCGATGGGCGACAAAAATACCGGCCACCACCACCAGCAGCATCAATAGCCCCATGGCGCTGAGACGACCGCCGCCGGGGATGGTCCATGCCAGTCCGGACAAGGTGTCGTAGACCGGATGGTTAATCGGAATCGACTCCTCCGACACCAGATAGCTGACGCCGCGCAGGAAGAACATGCCGGCAAGCGTGATGATAAAAGCCGGGATCTTCAGCGCGTCGATAAGCAGCCCCATAAACGCACCGAAGGCGCAGCCCATCACCAGCACCAGTGGAAACGCCACCAGCGGCGATATTCCCCAAAAGCCAATCGCTTTGGCGAGGAAGACGCCGGTAAAAGCGATCACCGACCCCACCGACAGATCGATCCCACCGGAGAGGATCACAAAGGTCATGCCCACGGCGATGATCCCGAGGAAGGCATTATCCGTCAGGATATTGCAGATCACCCGCGTTGAGGCAAAGCCGGGGAACTGCGTCAGGCAGTAGAGATAGCCCAGCACAAACACCGCCAGGGTGATCATCAACGGTAAATTACGTTTTATCATGGCCGCGTACCCCTTTCAGTAAACCGATAAAGCGCGGCGACTGGACAATCAGTACGCACAGCACCACCACCGCTTTCACCACCTGGTTGAGCTCCGGCGGAAAGCCAGAGAGCAAAATGCCAGTATTCATTCCCTGGATAATCAGCGCCCCCACCACCGACAGCAGCAGGTTGAAGCGCCCGCCCATCAGGGAGGCGCCGCCGATGACCACCGCCAGAATGGCGTCCAGTTCGAGCCACAACCCGGCGTTATTCGCATCCGCGCCGCGTATGTCCGCCGCCACGATAATCCCGGCAATCGCTGCGCAGACGCCGCTCAGGACATAGGCCAGCATCACCACGATACGAGTATTCACGCCGGCGTTTTTCGCCGCGCGGATGTTAATCCCCACCGCTTCGATAAACATGCCCAGCGCCGTTTTACGGGTAAACAGCCAGAACAGCAGCAGGGTGGCGGCGGCGATGATCACCGGCGTCGGGAACAGCAGAAACGATCCGCTGCCGAGCCACGCCAGGGCCGGGGAATCAAAAGTGACGATCTGCCCGGCGGTGATCAACTGCGCGACCCCGCGCCCGGCCACCATCAGGATCAACGTCGCCACGAAAGGTTGGATCTTAAGGATCGCCACGAGGATGCCGTTCCACAGCCCGGCCAGCGCACCGGCCCCCAGCGAGGCTAGCACCACCACCGCCAGGCTGTGCCCGGCGACGGTCATCGAGGCGGCCGTCGCGCCGGCAATCGCCATCACCGCCCCCACTGACAGGTCGATGCCGCCGGTGGCGATCACCAGCGTCATGCCGATGGCCAGCAGCGCCACCGGCGCGGCGCGGTTAAGAATATCGATCGGGCTGCCAAACAGGCGGCCATCCTGGAGCACCACCTGATAAAAATGGGGCGCCACCAGGCTGTCGACCAGCAACACCAGCAGCAGGGCAATAATCTGCGGGGTACCCTTCGGCCAGCTGAAGCGTCGCTTCTCCGGGCCGGTTTGCGAAAGAGATCGAGGCATCATGAGTTACTCCTTATGCCGCAATAGCGTTCATGATCGCCGGTACAGAGAGCTCGGCGAGCGGGATCTCCGCCACCTGTCGGCGATCGCGCATGATAATGACCCGATCGGCGTAACCCACCAGCTCCTCCAGTTCAGAGGAGATAACCAGCAGCGCCAGACCATCGGCGCAGAGGGTTTCAATCAGGCGAATAATTTCCGCATGGGCGCCGACGTCGATGCCGCGGGTCGGCTCATCGAGGATCAGGAACTGCGGTTTGGTCAGCAACCAGCGGGAGAGCAGTACCTTCTGCTGGTTGCCGCCAGAGAGAAACTCGATCGGCTGCTCCGCGCTCGGGGTACGGATCCCCAGCTGGCGAATAAAGCGCTCGGCGATCTCGTTCTGTTCACGCCGGGGGATCGGCCGCAGCCAGCCGCGCTGCGCCTGCAGGGCGAGGACGATATTTTCCCGCACCGAAGCGGCGGCGATAATGCCGTCGGTTTTGCGATCTTCAGGACAGAAGCCGATCCCGAGGCAGGAAGCCTGATGCGGAGAGCGCAGGGTCTGCGGTTTGCCTTTGATCCACGCCTTCCCGCTGTCCGCCGTTTTAATACCGAAGATCACCTCGGCGGTTTCCGTGCGTCCGGAACCCAGCAGGCCGGCGAGGCCCACAATTTCGCCCGGACGGACCTGCAGGTCGAACGGGGCGATGGTGCCTTTTTTACCGTAGCCTTCAAACGCCGCCACCGGCTTATCGCTCAGCAGGGTACGGCCCGCCCGCTGCAGGGCATTGTGGTCCAGTTCGCGACCCAGCATCATTTTCACCAGCTCAATCTGCGGTAGCTCGCGAGTCTCGCGGCAGCCGACGAAACTGCCGTTGCGCAGCACGGTGATGCGATCGCTGACCGCATAGACCTGATCGAGAAAATGGGTGACGAAGATTAGGCTGACGCCGTTATCCCTGAGCTGGCGCATCAGGGTGAACAGCATCTCCACCTCCTGGGTATCGAGGCTGGCGGTGGGCTCGTCGAGGATCAGCACTTTGGCCGACAGGTCGATGGCCCGACAGATAGCGACGATCTGCTGCATCGCCACCGAAAAGCGGTTCAGCGGTTCGCGCACGTCGAGAGAAAAGCCGTAGGAGGCCATCAGCGCCGTCGCCCGCGCCTCCATCTCTTTGCGTCGCAGCAGGCCAAACCGCCGCGGCTCACGGCCGATGAACAGGTTATCCGCCACCGACATATTGGGTAGCAGGTTCACTTCCTGGTAGACGGTGCCAATCCCCAACTGCTGGGCATGGGCGGTATTTTTGGGCGAAATAGCCTGGCCTTCCAGCCAGATGGTGCCGCGATCGGCATGGTAAACGCCGGTAAGCGCTTTGATCAGCGTCGATTTTCCGGCGCCGTTTTCGCCCAACAGGGCCATGATTTCGCCGCGCCGCAGGCTAAAGTTGACGTTATCCAGCGCCTTAACGCCGGGGAAGAATTTACTGAGTCCTTCGGTACGAAGGATCTCCTGGTGTGCCTCGGCGCTCATAATCGATGTCACCTTCAAATGATGTCAGGTTACCCCGGGTCGCACTGGGCTTCCCGGGGTTACTGGAACGCTGCTTTTCACCCTCTCCCACTGGGGAGAGGGATGGAATGAGGGGCTCCCCACTCAGTAGCCCATATTTTTCTTCTTCTCTAACTCTTCTTTCGCCGTATCCGGCAGATACAGCGTCGATTTGGTAATGGTCAGCTTCTCAGGCAGGGTGCCGTCTTTTTTGTATTTCTCCAGCGCATCAAACGCCGGGCCGGCCATATTTGGCGTCAGTTCGACGCTGGCGTTGGCTTCACCAGCGATCATGGCTTTATAGATATCCGGCACGCCGTCGATGGAGCCCGTGAGGATATCTTTGCCCGGCTTCAGACCCGCCTCTTTAATGGCCTGGATGGCCCCGATTACCATGTCATCGTTATGGGCGAAGACCATGCAGATGTTTTTGCCGTTATTCTCAGCTTTGATAAAGCTCTCCATCACCTCTTTCCCTTTGCTGCGGGTGAAGTCGCCGGACTGAGAGCGGATAATTTTGATATTCGACGCTTTGGCAATCGCGTCGGCGAACCCTTTCTTACGATCGATGGCCACGCTGGCCCCAACGGTGCCCTGCAGTTCAACGACGTTACACGGCTTACCGTCGACGGTTTTCACCAGCCAGTCGCCAATCAGCTGGCCTTCCAGCACGTTGTTGGCGGTCACGGTGGTCATGTAGAGATCTTTATCTTTAACATCAATGGAACGGTCGAGGAGGAAGACCGGGATCTTGGCCTCTTTCGCCTCTTTCAGCACCGGTTCCCAGCCGGTGGCCACCACCGGTGCAATGAAGATCGCGTCGACCCCTTGAGCGATAAAGGAACGCACTGCTTTGATCTGGTTTTCCTGTTTTTGCTGACCATCAGCGATCTTCAGGGTGATACCGCGCTTGGCGGCCTCCTCTTTCGCGACGCTGGTTTCCGCCGCACGCCAGCCGGATTCAGAACCGACCTGCGAAAAACCTACGGTTAGCGGGGCAGCTATCGCCATAGACGACATAGCTGCGGAAACTGCTGTGACAAGAAGTAAGCGCTTCCACATAAGGGTATCCTCGTAGGGTTATTGTTGGTTAAAGTCTCACCTGCGGACAAACTATAGACAATCGGTGATGTAACTGAATGCGTTACATCACACTTCAAAAAAGTAAATGAGATGTTAATGATGGCCCCGCTGCCCAGCGGAGAGCCGATAAGGCTTCGCAGGGAGCGCGGCTGTTGCGGTTTATGACGTTTTTTTAAGCAGTTTGGTAAATCAATCACATGCAATGAAAACGGTTACATAAATTTATTCATGATGTGGCTATGTTTATGGATTTTCATGTCATTATTACGCGAAAAATTCGGAGCACTCCGCGGCGATATCGGGAAAAAGAAGCGAAGACTTTCGATGTGAGTTGGCTATAATACCGAGCACTTGTTTGCCATACATTTTAAAGGAAACAGACATGAGCTTACTCAACGTACCTGCGGGCAAAGATCTGCCGGAAGACATCTACGTCGTGATCGAAATCCCGGCGAACGCAGATCCTATCAAATATGAAGTCGACAAAGAGAGCGGTGCACTGTTCGTTGACCGTTTCATGTCCACAGCAATGTTCTATCCGTGCAACTACGGTTACATCAACCACACCCTGTCCCTGGACGGTGACCCGGTTGACGTGCTGGTCCCGACGCCGTACCCGTTGCAGCCGGGCTCCGTGATCCGCTGCCGTCCGGTTGGCGTTCTGAAGATGACCGACGAATCCGGTGAAGATGCGAAACTGGTTGCCGTACCGCACACCAAGCTGAGCAAAGAATACGATCACATCAACGATGTGAACGACCTGCCGGAACTGCTGAAAGCCCAGATCACTCATTTCTTTGAGCACTACAAAGATCTGGAAAAAGGCAAGTGGGTTAAAGTCGACGGTTGGGACAACGCGGAAGCAGCGAAAGCTGAAATCGTTGCCTCTTTCGAGCGCGCAAAGCAGAAGTAATTCTGTCTCAGGCAGGGTCATCCCCTGCCTGATTGCGGCACGGATAGCCGCGATAACACCATGGAGGGTGTCCCGTGAAAAGCGTTCGCTATTTCACTCTGAACTATACCGGTTTCACCACCGCCGCCTGTGAAAAACAGGGATATCTGCGCCTTATCGCCGGCGAGCATGTCTTTTATACCGATAAACGCTATTTTAAAGACCCCGCGCTTTTTGACCGCCTGACGATCAATCAGCCTCTGCACCTTGGCGTCCGCCGTCTGGACAACGGCTGTTACTGGATCCACTGGCTCAGCGATGGCGAAACGCTCCTTGAACCCAGTCAACGGGTAACGCGCTGGGCCCGTCCGCTGCTGATTATCAGCCTGCTGACGCTCATCGTCGCTCTTATCCCGCTCGTGATGAGCACCTCAGAATGGGGAAGGTTCGGCTGCGGCATTATCGCGATACTGGCCTTCATCGGACTGTTAACAGGGCTCTATGAGCGACTGTTCCACCCGGTGCTAAAACGGCACCCCGCCATGCGCGATCTGCTGACGAAGATGGCGCAGGCCCGCCGCCGCGACTTTTCCTTTTGCCAGCGGCTACCTGCAACGGCGCGGGCCGTCCGCCAGTCGGCAATGCCTTTTACGCAAGCCCTGCCGGAACGCTATGCCGTCCGGACGGGAAAAATTAGCAATATCATTTTTAAGAAGTGGTTCGCGGGGAACCCAACGCGGGAATACCATGGCGTTGGGATACAATGCGACACGGCGCCGCTGGCCTTCTGGTGGCAGGCAGGCTGCGCCAATTTCGCGCTGCATCCCGTTCTCTATCGTCGTCAGCCACCGTTTATCGCCATTGGCGATCGCCTCGTCGCCGTGTACGAGCGCGACAGCCGTGCGATCCACGCGCTATACAATGCCAGCGACGGCGCGGCTTATATAAAAAACCATCCACTCTATCCAGGTCGCCGACAACTGGCGCTGCTCTATTACCTGTTTTACGGCCTCGCGCTGGTGATGTATCTGCTATTTCTCGCTGTTGAACTCATCAGTGCCCTTCAGTCAGGCCGGAGCGTCTGGTGGCAGGTTCAGGATTCACTGGACATGCTGTCCCTATTATTACTCAGTTTCGGCGGGATCCTGGCGGTACTGGAGCTGATTGGCCCAACGGCCTGGTTATTATCACACCGGGTAGCTGACTGGCTGAAGATGCGCTCGGCGATGCGGCGCTACCTGCAGGGAGTGGCCCGCCATACCACGCTTGAGGAGATCATGTAATGTTCAGTACTCCAACACGACGATTATTCTTTCTCGCGCTGACGACGCTGGCTTCCGCGATGTGGCTGGCAAAGGATCGTTTGCCACTCTGGTAAGGCGCCGGGGCAGAAAAAACAACGCCACCCGAAGGTGGCGCTGTCGTGGTTAATACTGGTCGCGATCCAACCAGTTGCCGTTCGCTATCAACGTACATCCCTCAACGGAACGTTGATACACATACATCCATGCGCTGCCGTAAGGCGTCTGAATGAGGTGGCGCGCATACTCGCCCCCCTTCGTGCGTAGCGCATCCAGTTCGGCCAGCGTCGATGCATCAATACGATAAACTTCACCATGTACTGTGCCTTCGCCGGGCACCGCGCCTGGATAGTGGCCCAGGCTGTACAGCTGATAATCGTTGACACTATGAGCGCCCAGCCACTGGGCGTTGGTCATCCAGTGGCTGTTGCCTTGTTTGCGTCGTAAACTGCCGTAAACAAATATTCGCATTGCTAAAACTCAAACTGATAGAGCAAATCGAGCGCCTGGTCAATGCCAGACACCGCTTCCACATATAGCCTAGGCATCAGGCGATAACGTAAAGTCAGCGTCGCCAGGGAGTCGAAAATACCGACCCCATATTTTACCTGCAGACCCGGCAGTACATAGCCGCTGACCACCACCTGGGAAGAGTCGCCTACCCCTTCGGTGTCCAACGCCAAATTGCTTACGCCAAACGTCTCGCCGATTTTACCCACAACCTGACCACTTTGTGCAACCCCCATTCCAATAAGCATTGAGGTCATCGCGGCGCTATCGCTCTGTCCGCTGCTCAAACCCTGGCCGCGCAGCAGATAAGATAGCGCTTCCTGCTGGGACATCACCGGGTCAGAGAAGATCTCCGCTTTCGGCTGATCGGCGGAGCCGGTGACGCGAACGCCGGCGATCACATCGTCTTCGGTAGCATCCGGGTTACGAATCGCTTCGATATTCAGCAGCGGCTGGTCCGGCGGACCGGAGAACAGCAGCTCCCCTTTGCGAACAATCAGATCCTGACCATAGGCGTGGAAGCGGCCGTCCGGAATATTGATCTGCCCGTTGAGGCCCAAGCCTTGCTTGTCCTGCGCCACTTTCAAATCACCGGTCAGACGCGCTTTCAGACCAAAGGCTTCCAGACGCACGTTGTTGCCGACGTGAATCGTCAGGTTGCTGTTGATCGGGATACCGGCGCTCTGCTGATTAATCGGCTTGAGGTTTTTATCCAGCATCACTTCATCAGAGGAGACGCCAACCGCGCTCTCTGGCACCTCGTTGACCACGATCCGCGCCCAGGGCACATCCACCTTGCCATCAAGGCTGAACAGGCTCGGCGTGGCGGTAAATACCACGTCCGGCGACACATCGAGACGCACCATCGGCGGCACCGTGATCCGCACCCGGCTGCCCTTCGCTGCAATCTGCGCCCGCCAGTTATCGATCTGCGTCCAGTCGGCGTTGCCGCTGAGAGCAATTTGCCCCTGGCGGGTGTTCACCGTCCCCTGCAGGGTCGAGCGCGTGCCGTTGAAGTTCATCGCCAGCTGGCTCGGCTGCATATCAAACGGCATGAAGTTGCCATCGATATCCACCCCGCTGAGCTGCATCTGGCCGAACAGCTGCGGGCTTTTCACGTTGCCGCCCAGACGCAGACGGGCGTTGAGCCTCCCCTCGGCTTTTTCGCCGCGAGCGAAAATCGGGTTGATCATCGCCAGCGAGAAGTTGCTGATATTGACGTTGCCACCGAGATTACGCCGCCCCTGCGGGTCGGTGACCTGCACCTGCCCATCCAGTTGACCATTGTTGGTCAGGCGGATAAGCCAGCCCAGCTCGGCGCGATTGTTATGCAGGTCGGCGCTGAGGTTCAGCGTATCGAATGCCACCGGCAGCGGCGCGTCGTTGACCACCTGGGTCACCTTGACGTTGCGCCCGCTGAGGGTCACTTTGCCCTGCGGCAGCCCCTCTTTGGTGGTGTCCCAGCTCACATCGGCATTACCGGTAAACACGCCGCTGGCCTGGGTCGCCTCCGGCATAAACGGCTTAAGCATCGCCAGATCGAAGCGGTTGAGGTTCACTCGCGCCCGCCCGCTGGCGCCCGCGTCGATGGTCTGCGGGACGCAAAGCTCGGCGTTCGGGTTGGTCCAGCAGTGTGGCCCAATGCTGATTTTCTGCTCCTGGTTGCGGTAGTCCAGCGCAATGCTGCGCGTCAGCGCTACCGGCCCTACCGGCGTCTGGAAGCGGGTATCGCTCAGCGAGCCTCTCCAGCGTTCGGCCTGACGATCGAAGCTGCCTGCCAGCGTCAGCTGGCCGGAAACCGGATCGCCCTGCACGCGCAGCCGCAGCTCATGCTGCTTCTCAGTACCTTTGGCATTGAGCTGCACCAAACTGATATTGACCCCCGGCTGGCTAATGCGATCGACCCGCACATCCAGATTACCGCCAATCTGATCGGTGGATTTCACGTCCCCTTTGACGTTGACCTGGGCGATCGTCAGTTCCTGCCAGCGCAGCGCCCGGGCGGTGATGTCGGCCAGAAGCTGCGGCGCATCGACAGTGCCGCGCACTTTCACCAGCCCCTTCGCCGTTCCGCCAAGCCCCGGCAATGCATTATCCAGATGCGGGGCATCGATAGTGGCGTCGAGGTTAAGATCCTTCACCCCAAGCTCACCTTTGATATCGGCGCTGTTCGGGCCTAACGCCAGGTGCAGGCCCGGGATTTTCCACTGCAGATAGCTGTTACCCTGCAGCGAGCCCGAAACATCCACTTTGTTCTGCTTCACGTTGCCGGTAATTTTCAGCTCCGGCACCGACATCTGCCAGCTGCCGCCGTACAGGCTGCCCTGGGTCTTGATCATGCCGTTGAGCTTCGACGGCCAGTCCGGCACCTCTTTGGCGGTGTTGATCCCATCGAGGGTCAGCTCGCCGCGCCAGCTGATCGCCTGCTGCCAGTCGAGCAGCGCCTTCAGCTCGGTTTTCCCTTCCAGGGCGTTGACCGTCAGCTTGTCGAGATTAATCTGCCGCTCATTGCCTTTGGCGTTGAGGGTGATTTTCGCCGGCGGCAGCGACTGACCTTTCACCGCCGTGGAGAAGGCCAGCGCGTAGTCGGTCATTTTGCCGCTAAACTTCAGCTGGACGTCGTCGGCCTGGAACTGCTTCTCGCCGCTGAATGGCCAGGCGAGCTGCTTACTCTTCAGCTCCATATTGAGCGGCAGCCCGGCCTCCGCCAGCTGCGCATCCGCGCGCAGCGTGGCCGCGACCGGCCCGCTTAAGTCCACCCCGACCTTAAGCGTTTTACGCACTTCGCCGCCCACCTTCAGCTGCACCTTCTCCCCTTTCATCGGGTCAACGTTCAGCGTTCCGGCGAGGGTAATGTCCACCGGCCAGTTATCCTGCAATTGCGCGTGGCCCGAGGCGCTGACCTTGCCCTGATCGGAGTCGATATCGAGGGCGTCGAGCTTCATCTGACCGTCGATACTGCTGACTTTCAGCAGCAGGTTATACACGGTGATGTCGGTATCGCCGGTCAGGCGTAGTTGTTCCCCGCGGAACGCCTGAATATTGAGGTTCAGCGGCAGATGGACATCGGTCATTGCCGGCAGCACCGGCTGCGAGAAGAGGTCGGTCATCGTCTCGCCGAGCGGTTTTTCCTGCGGCTTCGGGTTGTCGATTTTCGGCTCGACCACCTGCTCCTGCGCCACTTTCGCCACTTTCGGCAGGGCGATCAGCAGCCCCTGCAGCGAGGTCGGCGTCAGGGTCAGGTTTTTCTCCTGCCAGTTCAGGCCGGTGGAAAAATCGCGCACGGACACTGCGGTATCGTCGATTTTGACGTTGACGTTATGCAGTGCGACGCGGCTGAGGGTGATCGGATAAGGGGTGGAGAGATTCAGCGGCCCGCTGTCTTCTTCCTCGACCGGCGCGGCGGGCGGCATCTTCTTCGTATCGACAGCGACGTAAATATCGCGCAGCGCGATGTCGTTCACGCACAGGCTGCTGTCCCACAGGCAGCGCAACCTGACGCTGAGGTGAAACTGGCCGGCGGTGACCGCCACGCCGGGCTGCTCGTAGCGGACATTATCGAGGGTTAAATCACGCCAGCCACCGGTGACTTTGCCGATATCCAGCCCCGGTACCCAGCGATCCGCCGCTTTGAACACCAGATGCAAGCCGGTGGTCGTCCCCACCAGGAACCCGACGGTGCCCAGCAGGAGCACCAACACGATTAAGACGCCGAGGCTTATTTTCTTCCATAAACTCATAATTCAGGCCCCAGACCGATGTAAAACTGTAAACCATGCTCTTCTTTGTCGCCGATCGGCCGGGCGATATCCAGCTTGATCGGCCCCACCGGCGACTGCCAGCGCACGCCCACCCCGGCGCCGGTTTTGAAATCGCTCTCGCGAATATCGCTGACCGCTTCGCCGCTATCGACAAACACGGCGCCCCACCATTTACCACTGACGTTGTACTGATACTCCAGCGAGCCGGTCGCCAGCTTCGAGGCCCCGATCAGCTTGCCGTCATCGTCCTTCGGCGAGATAGATTTGTATTTATAGCCGCGAATACTGCGGTCGCCCCCGGCGAAAAAGCGCAGATCCGGCGGCACCTTGTCAAAGTTATCCGCTTCGATCCAGCCAAGGTTGCCGCGCACCACAAAGCGGTGGCGGTCATAGAGGGTACGGATCCAGACGTCCTGGGCCTGCATCACGATGAAGTTGATGTCCGAGCCCCACATGGTGTTGGAGTAGTCCACGGAGTAGCGCTGTGAATCGCCCCAGGTGGGCATCAGACCGCCGCGAGAGCGAGTGCGGTTCACCGAGACCCCAGGGTAAATCAGCATGGTGGTGTTGGTGACGTTCGCCTGGGTAAAGTGGTCCAGGCTCCAGCGCAGGTTGATCGCCCGCTGCCAGCCGCTCGACATCTCCCAGAAACGCGATACCCCAAGCGTGGTGGAGTCGGCCTGGGTGTCATTAAGATCGGTGCGCTTAAAGCCGCCCTGCATCAGATAGTACTGCTCGAGCGGGCTCTTCAACAGCGGGACTTTATAGGTAAAGTCGAACTGCTGCTCCGGAGCGGAGAGGCTGACGCTGGAGGTCAGGCTGTGGCCATACGAGTTCATCCACGGTTTTTTCCACGTGGCTTTCACGCGCGGCCCGACATCGGTTGAAAAACCAACCCCGGTTTCCACGGTGTTCTCTTTGCGTGGCGAAACAACGCCCTGCAGAGGCAGCACCTTGGTTTTCCGTGACTTAGCGAAATCAGGCGCCACCACGACTGAACTGAACCAGCCGGTCGCCGCCAGGCGGCGGTTTAGCTCGGCCAGATCCTGCGAGGTGTAGTAGTCGCCCTCTTTAAACGGCACGAGGTTTTGCAGGTATTCATCGCGAATTTGCGATCCGGAGAAGGTGACGTGACCAAAGCGATAGCGCTCGCCGCTGTCGTAATCGATATCCCAGAACGCCTGGTGGCGGTCAAGGGAGACCCCGAGCTGGCTTTTGTTGAACTCGCTGTCAAAGTAGCCTTTGCGCAGGGCGACGCGGGTCAACGAGCTCTTGAAACCGTCATAATCGCCATGGTTCAGCACCGTCCCGATGGCCGGACGCGTTTTTAGCAGCGCCAGATAGTCGCTATCGGTACGGGCGCCGCCGCGCAGAATGACCTCGGTTCCACCAATGCGCACCGGTTCACCCGGGGTCACTTTGGCGATCAGCACCTGACGCCCCCTTTTCGGCGGCGGACGTAAATCAAATTCAATCGTCGGCTCGTAATAACCCAGCGCTTTCAGACCTTCGCGAATGGCGTCATCGACGCGCGCGCGAAAGCGACGATCCGGCGTGACCTCATCACTCTGGATGGTGGAAAGCTGGGCGCGAACGTTTCTCTCCAGCTCCCCGGATAATCCCTCAACCTGCAAACGCACATTCGCTGCGCTGGCGACCCCGCTGACCAGCAAAAGGCTGGTGATACATAACTGGCGGATTTTTAGCACATTTTCTCCTGAATCTCCCTGTTTCCCCCTACAGGAAACACTGGCGCCGCTCCACGGCTTAACAAAACCCTAACAACCAGGGTTGAAAAAGTGGCAATAACCCAAATAATTCTTATGTATTAATCTAGACGTATTACGCGTGTTTATTGTGTTAAAAGACACGCTTCGTTACAACCTTAACGACGATTTCTGTATTGAGAGGCCAACCGTGAGTCTATTTGATAAAACGCATCTTGTCGCCCAGGCGGATGCGCTGCCTGGACGCAATACCCCCATGCCAGTGGCGACGCTCCACGCAGTTAACGGCCACTCGATGACCAACGTCCCGGCGGGGATGGAAGTGGCGCTGTTCGCCATGGGCTGCTTCTGGGGAGTGGAGCGCCTGTTCTGGCAATTGCCGGGGGTTTACAGCACCGCCGCAGGCTATACCGGCGGCTATACGCCAAATCCGACCTATCGCGAAGTGTGCAGCGGCCAGACCGGTCACGCGGAAGCAGTGCGCGTGGTTTACGATCCGCAGGTGATTAGCTATGAGCAGTTATTACAGGTGTTCTGGGAAAATCACGATCCGGCGCAGGGCATGCGACAGGGCAACGACCACGGTACCCAGTACCGTTCGGCGATTTACCCGCTGACGCCGGAACAAACGGCAGCGGCAAAGGCCAGCCTCGCCCGCTTCCAGGCGGCGATGAACGACGCGCACGATACTCGTCACATCACTACCGAGATCGCTACCGCCAAACCCTTCTACTATGCCGAAGACGATCATCAGCAGTATCTGTATAAAAACCCGCACGGCTATTGCGGCATCGGCGGCATCGGCGTGTGCCTGCCGCCTCAGTAACAACCCGATTGCGCTATCGGGGAGTGGTGGTTAATCAGAAAAGACCGGGCCCGCAGGGAAGTGGGCCAGAAATGCCGTCACGGTTAACCATTCACGCAATGACGGAAACGTCATCTCTTTCTCTGCCAATGCCCGATCGAAAGCGATTAGCGAATCGATGCCTGCCGTTCCGAACACGCCCCCGGCCCATAGTATTCTTTGCGCCTGGTCCCGCGCCCAGCCACTCTCGCTACGCCAGGCAAGGATATGCAGCAGAGCCTGTAATAAAGAGGCGACGTGGGTGCGCTGCTCTTTCACCAGCCGGCGGTAAACAGGCAGAGCAACACTTCTTATAATGTCGATACTCTCCCATACCGCCTCGTCTTTCAGCAGCCTCCCGGCCTCTTCGCACAGACGATTATGGGTAATAACCTCTTTTTTCTCGATGGTCTTCCCGGCAGCAATCACCATCCCACCCAGCAAATAGAGCGACTCTGGCAATAATGGCAAAACAACCCGCCGTTCTCTGGCAAGCTGCTGTCCGGCATAAAGGCAGTTAACCACTGTTTTTTGGACGTTGTATGGCTCGCTGTGGCTATCGAGGAGGTGTAACTCAGGTACCAGGTGATTCACTAAATCCACCGCCCGGACAGAGTGAAGAATAATGCTGCTCTGTTCGGAGGTCTGTATTCTCTGCACATCCAGTAAAACAGTCTCTTCCATTTTATTTTCCCTCTGTTATACGTACTTGCACAACGCCCATGCCGGGACGCATCTGATTCCAGCCTTCGCTTAATCGCGCAGCATCAGTCATACCCCACCTCAAAACAGGGGTGAAAGAGAGGACATAAACTTAGGTAAGGTATTTATCAGCGCAACGAGAGTGAGCAACAAACAAAAGAGATAGCTGATCGCCATGCATATTTGTAATAACCGTGGCGCCTTGTATCCTTTATTAATATCCTTTCGCCACAGCAGCAGGCAAATAAACAAGCCGGCGACCGGCGTGGATACCGCCGTTGCCACATTCGCTAAGTAAATTAACTGCACCGGCGAACCGCCAAAGCTAAAGCAGATTAACCCCGCCACCACCAGCACCACCATGGATCCCCACTGGACCGCTTTACTCTCCAGCGCGGTAGATTTATTGAAGCCGGAATTGAGCAGCACAACCCCACGCTGAGTATTCCCCAGTAGAGATGAGAAACCCGCCCCCAATAGGGCGACACCCATAATGTATTTTGCCGCCCGTCCCATACTGGGCGTTAACAAATCGGCCAGCTGCGTCGGCGTATTGATTGATATCCCTTGCGGAAAAAGGATGATGGCCCCCACCAGAATAATCGCCCCGCTGATCAGCAGCACACCGATAATATGGGCGACGGTATCCGCCACCATCACGCCATTAAAGAGGTCATCTTTTTTCCATTTTTTCTCTTTGCCAAGGTAAGTGCCGTAGATCCCGGTCGTCAGGGAGGCATTGGTACTGATAAAGCCCAGGGCGGTGACTAAACTCCCCGCAGGAAACATCCAATGCGTTAACCCTTCGCCACTGGCTTTCCAGTCTGGTCCCCCCGTCCCTACCAGGGTAATATAAAAAGCGATAATCATTGCCACAATACAAATAGTGATCCCTTTTTCGACTTTGGAATAAACGCCTTTAGAGAAATAGCAATAGATCATCACCGCAATCATAATTAACGCACCGAGTTTCCAGTCAATGCCGAAAACCAGGTTCATGCCGGCCCCGGTACCCGAGATATTCCCCATGGTAAAAAAAAGACAGGCTAAAAAAGTAGCCACCCCCACAAACCCCGAGGCGACTTTACCGTAATAGTGACGTATCGCCTCGATTGACGGCATTCCGGTGAGCATCGAGATACGATAGGTCGTCAACATAAACGTGATCCCCATAAAGGCAATGGGGATCAGCAGCCATAACAAAGAGTAGCCATAGTCCGCCCCTAACATCGACGCGGTGGTGATAGCGCCGGGACCGACAACGACCCCGGTAAGAACAATACCCGGACCAATACGGCGAATTAATTGAGAGAAGGGAAGTTTTTCTATTTGTGCGGGTACAGTGGAAGATGTTTTTTCTAAATTATTCATGACAGCCTCATTATATTATCTTTACAGAATATTATATGGCCAACCTTATATATTGAATAAAACCGGATAGTCCCTGGTAAAACCAACCCGTATTCATGAAGAATACGGGTTTAACATACAAATAATGAATTAAATAACCGCTTTTTTAATACCTGCTTCACGGATAGCCGCTTTGATCTCTTCTTCCGCGCCGGGTTCCAGCGGTAACAACGGTGAACGAACGGTCGCGTGTTCCAGGATGCCACGTTCAACCAGAGCATGTTTCAGCGCGACCGTGCCTTCCATATGCGAGCCACGGTGATAAACGGCCTTGGTAACCGGCAGCAGACGATCGTGAACCGCTTTGGCCTTCACATAATCCTGCGCTTTTCCGGCCTCCAGCAGCTCTAACAGGAGTTCCGGCGCAATATTGCCATACCCCACCAGGAAACCATCAATATCAAAAGCGGTATGCAGCAAATATTCATCATGACAGCTGAGGATTTGTAAATCAGGGCGTTCGCGGCGAATCACCGGAATTTCCGTATCCCAGCGGCGCATATTCCGCACGCCATTTTTCATCGCAAAGACTCCCGGTTGCGCGGAGATATCCAGCATCGTTTCGAGGTTATAGGTGGCTTTCGTGACATCCGGATACTGAAACAGAATAAGCGGCAGGCCGCTCTCTTCGTATACCACGCGATAACGATCCTGCGGCGCCCCTTTTTGGTAGCCAAAACGCAGCCAGCCATGGGAGGGATACAGCAGGCCAGCAGAGGCGCCAGCGTCGACGGCACGCTGTGCTTCCAGCGCCGCCACTTCCGTCCCTTCGCCGGTAATACCGGCGATAACCGGCACGCGGCCTTCGGTCGAGTCCACAAAACTACGGATAACATCGGCCTGCTCCTGCTGAGTCAGGAAGGTACCTTCCCCGGCATGTCCCAGCACCACCAGACCTTTCACGCCTTTCACGCTGCCAAGCCAGGAACCTAAGCGTTTGATCGCTTGATGATCGATGCGTCCATCGCGGGTAAAAGGGGTAACGGGGGCTGGAACAATACCACGCAAATCAAGTGCTTTCATGTTAACTCCTTACACATTTCAACAATAAAGATGATAAAATCCCCTTCTTGAAATCGATTGCAGGAACGATTGCAAGTGAGTTGAAATGTCTTCCCTTTACTCCGCAAGATCAAGGGTACTCTGCGAATAAATGCAATTCGAATCACAAAAAAGAGCGGCTTAAATGTTTATCAATCTGCATTACGTGATCTATTTCCCACATTATTGCCTGTTACCGCTCACGCCAATTCAGTTGCGTGGGCGAAATAACTACGAATACAATCTCAGCTGAATTTAAACAGGGAATCGGTCATGGGAAATCAGTCATCTTCAGAGCAAAATGGAAGAACGATCACGATGCAGGATGTGGCACGCGCTGCAGGCGTGAGTGTTTCAACTGTTTCACGCGTGCTGGATGAACGTCTCCCCCCGTCCCGCAGCCCTTCCGCTGAAAAAATACGCGAAGCGGCGAAGCAGCTGGGTTATCGACGTGACTATGTGGCGTCAAGTCTGCGCCGGGGCGATACCGGCACGATAGGCGTCCTGGTCCCCAGATTGACTGACACGGTGACGGCGATGTTCTATGAAGCCGTCTCTCAGGCCGCTGCGCGCCATGGGTATTTCACGGTAGTGGCCACCTGTGGCAACGATCCAGAAACGGAAGAGCGCGCCACGCAATCTCTGTTAGACCGCCGGGTGGACGGCCTGATCCTTTCCACCTGCCGCCTGGGCGATCGCCTGCCCCAGCAGCTACGGGAAAAACAGATCAACCATGTTCTGGCGCTACGCACCGACGGCATTAGTCCATCGGCCATTGGTGATGACGAACTGGGGGGTTATCTGGCGACCCGCCATTTACTGGATTTAGGGCACCGGGAAATCGGCATCATTGCCGGGCCGAATTTTTCATCAAGCACCTTAAACCGGCAAAAGGGTTTCCTGCGTGCCATGCAGGAAGCGCAGGCCGAGGTGAATCCCCAGTGGTGGCGAGATTCCGATTTTACCATTGTGGCCGGTGAAAACGCCGGTTATGAAATACTGAATAGTCCTGCGCGCCCCAGCGCCATTTTCGCCGTCAATGATGACCTGGCGATCGGCGTGATGGCGGCGGCACATCGACTCGGGCTGGAGATAGGCCGCGACGTTTCGCTGGTGGGCTATAACGATATTCCTTTGGTCAGCCGCCTGCCGATCCCCTTAACCTCGGTAAAAACGCCGCTTGATCAGCTTGCCAGCCATGCTGTCGAATTACTGTTAAGCAACCATGCGGAAAATCCCCAGCGCTATTCTCTGCCGACGCTGATCCCGCGCGCTTCCACGCGGCCTTATCGCTAAGCGGCGAAGGTTCCCGGCCCAAAGGGTGTGACAGGGCCGGGGCAGTATTTAATATTATGCCAGCTAATGTTATCAGATATTGATTCTTGCTCTTCAGGGGGAGGTTATAGCGTAAACGTCATGCCAATACGATACCGTGATTCTGAGATTTTATTTTGGCCGTCATGGTAGCCCTGTTTCCCGAGATAATCATATTCGATATAGGGACTAAACCAGTCATTCCATTTATAGCGTAGCGTTAGCGCATTTTCTGTCGCCGAAGACTTATCATTTTTATACTTATAGTCGTCATTGACGTGGCGATAGACCGTGCCTTGATATAAGGCGCTCCATTGTGCATTAAATTTATAGGCAACATATAAATCCAGACGATTGACGCTATCCCGATGCGACTCACCGGCACTATTGACCGTTTCATAAGTGTTGTAGTCATAGCGATAACGCAGCCCAAAGGTAAGGTCGGGCGTGGCTTTATAATTAACGCGCAGATAAGGCCGTAGCTGAGTGCCTTTGCTGCTCCAGTGATAGATGCCGCCAGGCTGCAAGGCCCATTTTTCAGCGAATGGCCAGCTATAGTTAACCTCTATTTCATTATAATCGACCGTGCTGTCGCCAAAGGAGTGGGAACCATCAGCTCTGTCAGTACCCTGGTTGCCCTGATGGTTATTTTTGTTGTTTTTGTTATCCATCTCCATACTCGCCCACCAGCCTGTTTCCCATCCCTGGCTGACCTTATAGCGGGACTCGTAAGAGTGGCTTCCCGCCCGATATCCTCCCCTGACATCAAAGGTCAGCGCGTGGCCGGCTGCAGGAATGCCAAGAACGCAACACATAATAAAAGCGGTTTTTGTATGCATATTTTATCCCTAAAATTAATCATCTTGAAATGAAACGGAAAAGAATATGACGGTATCTATATATTATATAAACCAATGTGAAATCGTTTGCGGTATCGTTTTCAATTACAGATATATTTCTATTACTAAATACGAATGGTCAAGACGGTAAAAATACCGATGCTATTCTCATCACAAATTTTCATCCGCTATTATCATGGCAGATGAATTTCTGTGATCGACTCCGCTCCCTTTATTAGCGGATCATCGACTTCCCTTTCACCTGCAGATGAGTCGCTCTTGTTGCGGGAATTATCCTGCGACGCACCTGTCATCATAAGTACGCGTTTACGCTGACGCGTGGCGGAGAGATAACCGCGTAATTAACAATGATTAATCAATGCTCTGGCGATTTTGCTGACTGTTACGCTATACTACCTTCTGAAATTGCCAGCCCACGCCTGTGGGCGGGTGTTCAAGTAGCTTCCTTATAGTTCGATCAACTTCCCTTCCGAGGATCTGACCTCAACGGTCAGAAAAGATATGTTAAACAGTATTTTAGTAATACTCTGTCTGATAGCCGTCAGTGCCTTTTTTTCGATATCGGAAATCTCACTGGCCGCCTCACGTAAAATCAAACTGAAACTGCTGGCCGATGAAGGCAACGTCAACGCACAGCGCGTGCTGAAGATGCAGGAGAACCCGGGCACCTTCTTTACCGTCGTGCAAATCGGCCTCAATGCCGTCGCCATTCTTGGCGGTATCGTGGGCGACGCGGCCTTCTCCCCGGCGTTTCATAGCCTGCTCAGCGGGTATATGTCGCCGGAGCTGTCCGAGCAGCTGAGCTTCATCATCTCTTTTACCCTGGTCACCAGCTTGTTCATCCTGTTTGCTGACCTGACTCCGAAACGCATCGGTATGATTGCGCCCGAAACCGTGGCTCTGCGCATCATCAACCCGATGCGCTTCTGCCTGTTAGTCTTCCGCCCGCTGGTGTGGTTGTTTAACGGCATGGCCAACATGATCTTCCGCATCTTCAAACTGCCGATGGTGCGTAAAGACGATATTACTTCCGACGATATCTATGCCGTCGTTGAAGCCGGCGCGCTGGCCGGGGTGCTGCGCAAGCAGGAGCACGAGCTGATTGAGAACGTGTTCGAGCTGGAGTCCCGTACCGTTCCTTCCTCCATGACCTCGCGCGAAAACGTCATTTGGTTTGATTTACACGAAGACGAGCAGAGCCTGAAAAATAAAGTGGCCGAACATCCGCACTCGAAATTCCTCGTCTGTAATGAAGATATCGACCACATTATCGGTTACGTCGATTCAAAAGATCTGCTGAACCGCGTACTGGCCAACCAGAGCCTGGTGCTGACCGGCGGCGTGCAGATCCGCAACACGCTGATCGTGCCGGATACCCTGACCCTGTCAGAAGCGCTGGAAAGCTTCAAAACCGCCGGCGAAGATTTCGCGGTGATCATGAATGAATACGCGCTGGTGGTCGGGATCATCACCCTCAACGACGTCATGACCACCCTGATGGGCGACCTCGTCGGCCAGGGGCTGGAAGAGCAGATTGTCGCCCGCGATGAAAACTCGTGGCTGATCGATGGCGGTACGCCGATTGATGACGTGATGCGTGTGCTGGATATCGACGAGTTCCCGCAGTCCGGGAATTACGAAACCATCGGCGGCTTTATGATGTTTATGCTGCGTAAAATCCCCAAACGCACCGACGCGGTGAAGTTCTCCGGGTATAAGTTTGAGGTCGTGGATATCGATAACTACCGGATCGACCAGCTGCTGGTGACCCGTATCGATAACAAGCCAACGGTGCTGGTGCCCAAGCAGGCCGAAGCGGCGGAAAGCCAGAACGCCTGAGCGTAACCCTTCCTCTATTTTCAGGGCGGATAACCATCCGCCCTTTTTATTGCCCGAATATAACGTCCTCGCTCCCACTTAACAAAATTGCTTTATCGGTGGATTACAGCGATCCGGTCTATTTCACCCGCCTTTTTCGTAAACATAACGGCATCCCACCGGGCGAATATCGCAAACGCTATGCGGAAATGAAGGGCTAAAAACATCAACGGCTCCCATCGGGAGCCGTCTTTTACCTACTACGTACTGCTACGTTTCAGGTTATGCCATCTCAGTTTGCAGACGCAACACCTGACGATTGACTTCGGACATCACTGACAGATGCAGCTTGTCCTTGACCTTCGGGATAAGGATTTTGCCCTTATCAAATTCAAATGCGCCAACGTCCTTGATGTACAACCGTCCACGAAACAGGATCTTCACGTACTTCGCCACTTGCAGCGGATTGTAGCGTTGGAAAATTTTCATTCTTCTCTCCTGCCAGGGTTACGCTCCTGTGGTGCCACAGTTAGCCCACGTATCGGGAGCGCAAATTTTAATGCCCTAAAACTATAGTCCAGAATCTCAGAGGGACCCAGTGTGTATAAGTTTATTTACCGTTTGATGACAATAATTCAGAATTTTCGTTTCGGACATACGATGAAGTAAGTATAAGTCGCCGTTTTTCTACTAATTTGTGCGTCAACACGCAAACTGGCATCCTCATTGCGGGTAATCGCCGCCAATCGCACTTATGATTAAACGAGACCAAGTGGTCGGATCACCTGCATAAAAATGATTAAGGATTACGCATGACCCTACGTAGCATACTGGCCGCCTCGTTACTGCTTCTCCCGCTGCTGGCCACAGCGCATAACTTCGTCGACGGCCAGCGTGTGGCGCCGGTCGGCGTCGCGGATCGGGGAGAACTCATTCTGGATAAGGATAAGTTTAGCTATAAAAACTGGAACAGCTCGCAGCTGGTGGGAAAAGTGCGAGTTATCCAGCACATTGCCGGTCGCTCGTCAGCCAAAGAGAAAAATGCCAACCTGATCGAGGCGATTAAAGCGGCAGGTTTCCCGCACGATCGTTACCAGACTACCACCATCGTTAACACCGACGATGCCATTCCGGGCACCGGCATGTTCGTGCGCAGCAGCATTGAGAGTAATAAAAAGCTTTTTCCATGGTCGCAGTTTATTGTCGACAGCAACGGGCTGGTGCGTAAAGCCTGGCAACTGGACGAGAAGAGCTCGGCGATCGCGGTGCTGGATAAGGACGGGCGCGTAAAGTGGGCCAAAGACGGTGCGCTGACCCAGCAGGAGGTGCAGCAGGTCATCGACCTGCTGCATAAATTGCTTAATAAATAGAGACCCGGAAGCCGGGGTTGAGGAAGGATTCACGCGGCGTGTAGTCGAGGGTTTTGCCCTGCCAGTCGTGAACATGCGCCCCGGCGGCCACCGCGACCGCGTGGCCGGCGGCAGTGTCCCAGGTGCTGGTCGGCCCGAAGCGCGGATAGAGCTGGGCCTGACCCTCCGCCACCAGGCAGAACTTCAGCGAAGATCCGATAGAAGTGGTTTGATGCTCGCCCAGTTGCTCAAGATACTCCTGCAGCTCCGGATCGTTACCGTGAGAGCGACTGATCACCACCAGCGGCGGACGGGCATCGCGGACCTGGATCTGCTTGCGCACCCCGCACTCTTCTTTCCACGCTTTGCCTTTTTCCGCGCTGTACATCACCTTCATCACCGGCGCATAGACCACGCCCAGCGTCGGCTTGCCGTTTTCGATCAGCGCGATATTGACGGTGAATTCGCCGTTACGCTTAATAAACTCTTTGGTGCCGTCCAGCGGGTCGACCAGCCAGTAGCGCTGCCAGTGCTGACGTACCTCCCAGGCCGGCGGGTCCTCCTCGGAAAGAACCGGGGTGTCAGGATCCAGCGCTTTCAGACCGCTGATGATGACGTTGTGCGCTGCGATATCCGCCGCCGTGACCGGAGAATCATCTTTCTTGCTGGCGACGTTGATCGGCTGGTTTCCATCGTAGACTTCCATGATGGCATCGCCCGCGTTCCGTGCAAGCTGACATACTTGTTCTAACATTCTCCACCTCGTCTGGTTACAGTGGCGTTAACTCGTTGTTTTATTTATATCGCATCACCGCGAGTTCCGCTATCTGTGATAACGATGGCGGTTTCTCTGCCCGCTTTTCTGGCAAGATTCACATTTCTGTAAGCAACAGAATATAAATACATTTTCTACTGTGCTATCGCTCATAAAAAAAGGACGCCTCTGATGATTAAGTTTAGCGCAACGCTCCTGGCCACGCTGATCGCCGCCAGCGTCAACGCCGCAACGGTCGACCTGCGGATCATGGAAACCACCGATCTGCACAGCAATATGATGGACTTTGACTATTACAAAGATGCCGCCACGGAGAAATTCGGCCTGGTGCGTACCGCCAGCCTGATCGAACAGGCGCGGGCAGAAGCGAAAAACAGCGTGCTGGTGGATAACGGGGATGTTATCCAGGGTAGCCCGTTAGGCGACTACATGGCCGCGAAAGGGTTGAAAGAAGGCGATGTGCATCCGGTGTATAAGGCGATGAATACCCTGAATTACGCCGTCGGCAACCTGGGTAACCATGAATTCAATTATGGCCTCGACTTCCTGCATAAGGCGCTGGCCGGGGCGAAATTCCCCTACGTGAACGCCAATATCATCGATGCCAAAACTGGCAAACCGATGTTTACGCCCTATCTGATTCAGGATACCCAGGTTCAGGATAGCGATGGTCAACCCCATACTCTGCGCATCGGCTATATCGGCTTTGTGCCGCCGCAGATCATGACCTGGGATAAAGCCAATCTCAGCGGTAAAGTGACGGTCAACGACATTACCGAAACCGCGCGCAAATATATTCCGGAGATGCGGTCGAAAGGCGCTGATGTGGTGGTCGTGGTCGCGCACTCCGGCCTCTCCGCCGACCCGTATCAGGCGATGGCCGAAAACTCGGTCTACTACTTAAGCCAGGTGCCCGGCGTGGACGCCATTATGTTCGGCCATGCCCACGCGGTGTTCCCGGGTAAAGACTTCGCCAACATCAAAGGCGCGGATATCGCCAAAGGGACGCTGAACGGCGTACCGGCGGTGATGCCGGGAATGTGGGGCGATCATCTCGGGGTGGTTGATCTGGTGCTGAACAACGACAGCGGCAAATGGCAGGTCACTCAGAGTAGAGCGGAAGCGCGGCCAATCTATGACGCGGTGGCGAAGAAATCGCTGGCGGCCGAAGACGGCAAGCTGGTGGCGGTGCTGAAAGCCGACCACGACGCCACCCGCGAATTCGTCGGTAAGCCGATCGGCAAGTCGGCCGACAACATGTACAGCTATTTGGCGCTGGTGCAGGACGATCCGACGGTGCAGGTGGTCAACATGGCGCAGAAAGCCTATGTAGAACACTATATTCAGGGCGATCCGGACCTGGCGAAGCTGCCGGTGCTCTCCGCCGCCGCGCCGTTTAAAGTCGGCGGACGTAAAAACGATCCGGCGAGCTTTGTCGAAGTGGAGAAAGGTCAGCTCACCTTCCGCAATGCCGCCGACCTCTATCTCTACCCCAACACCCTGGTGGTGATGAAGGTCAGCGGGAAAGAGGTCAAGGAGTGGCTGGAGTGCTCCGCCGGACAGTTTAACCAGATCGATCCCGCCAGCAGCAAGCCGCAGTCGCTGATCAACTGGGACGGCTTCCGCACCTATAACTTCGACGTCATTGACGGGGTGAACTACCAGATTGACGTCACCCAGCCGGCCCGCTACGACGGCGAATGTCAGATGATCCATCCGCAGGCAGAGCGTATTAAGCACCTGACCTTTAACGGTAAACCTGTCGATCCGCAGGCCACTTTCCTGGTCGCGACCAATAACTATCGCGCTTACGGCGGCAAATTCGCCGGCACCGGTGAGAGCCATATCGCCTTTGCCTCACCGGATGAAAACCGTTCAGTGCTGGCGGCGTGGATAGGCGCGCAATCGAAGAAGGATGGCGCGATCCATCCGGCGGCGGATAACAACTGGCGTCTGGCGCCGATCCACAGCAACACGCCGTTGGATATTCGTTTTGAGACCTCGCCAGGCGACAAAGCCGCGGCGTTTATCAAAGAGAAAGCACAGTATCCAATGCGCCAGGTGGCCACCGATGATATCGGCTTCGCCATTTATCAGCTGGATTTGAGCAAGTAATGCCTGTTCCCCGGCGGCGCTGCGCTTACCGGGGCTACAAACCGGGGCTGGCTGGTAGCCCGGATAAGACGCCAGCCGCTATCCGGGAATATCTCCCCGGTGGCGGGGCTACAGGGAGTGATACATTTTCACTCCCCGTGGTTAGCCAACACCGCAGGCAGATTGCTCTCGATCCAGTCCGCCAGCGCCGCCACTTTCTCGCTCACCTGCAGGCCGAGCGGCGTCAGGCTATATTCAACGTGTGGCGGTACCACCGGATAAGAGACGCGGTCGATAAAACCATCCTGCTCCAGGGCCTGCAGCGACTGCGCCAGCATCTTTTCGCTGACCCCGCCCATTTTGCGGCGCAGATCGCTGAAGCGATGGGTCCCCTCGCGCAGCGCCACCAGAATCAACACGCCCCAGCGACTGGTGACATGTTTAAGCACATCGCGCGACGGGCACTGTTCCGCAAACAGGTTGCCGTTGCGCAGTTTCTCGCTCAGCGTCGGTTCGGCCATTTTCACACTTACCTTTTTGTACGTACTTACTAAAAGTTAGTTAAGGTGTTAGCTTACCACAACTGCCACTAAACACGAAGGAGAAGACCCATGATCGCCCTTACCGGTGCCACCGGCCAGCTTGGCCACTACGTTCTGCAAGACCTGTTAAAAACCGTCCCTGCCAGCCAGATTGTGGCGATTGTCCGCAACCCGGCCAAAGCCCAGTCCCTCAGCCAGCAGGGCGTCGTTGTCCGTCAGGCCGACTATAGCGACGAAGCGGCACTGACCGCCGCGCTGCAGGGCGTGGATAAACTGCTGTTAATCTCCTCCAGCGAAGTCGGTCAGCGCGCCGTTCAGCACCGCAACGTCATCAACGCCGCCAAAGCCGCTGGGGTGACATTCATCGCCTACACCAGCCTGCTGCACGCCGACACCTCGCCGCTGGGCCTGGCCGCAGAGCATATTGAAACCGAGCAGATGCTGGCCGACTCTGGTATCGCTTACGCCCTGCTGCGCAATGGCTGGTATACCGAAAACTATCTGGCCAGCGCACCGCCGGCGCTGGAGCATGGCGTGTTTATCGGCGCCGCCGGCGAGGGTAAAATTGCCTCCGCCACCCGCGCGGATTATGCCGCCGCTGCCGCCCGCGTTATCGCCGGTGAAGGCCATGAAGGGAAGATTTACGAACTGGCGGGTGATAACGCCTGGACGCTGAGCGACCTGGCTGCTGAGCTGAGCACGCAAAGCGGAAAAAACGTGGTCTACCAGAACCTCAGCGAAGCCGATTTCGCCGCCGCGCTGAAAAGCGTCGGTCTGCCGGCGGGTCTGGCGGATATGCTGGCGGATTCCGATGTCGGCGCGTCGAAAGGCGGGCTGTTTGACGACAGCCGCACCCTGAGTACGCTGATCGGCCGTCCGACCACCTCCCTTGCTGAAAGCGTGAAAGGCATTCTGTAACCACCCCTGTCAGCTTTTGCGGTTGCGTCCCGGCGGTTCCTCTCTCATATTGAAGGGATAACCGTCGGGAGGCAGGCATGCAGGGCGTACCACCCCAATTTAGTGATGAAAAAGACCGCGCGCGCTTTCGCCATCTCGAACAGCTGCCCGGGGTGGAGCTTTACCACGCCCATATCTCTCGCTACGCCTTTGAACCCCATACCCACGAAGCCTTCGGTATCGGCGTGATTGAGCAAGGCACTGAACGCTTTCGCTACCGCGGCAGCCAGCATATCGCCGCCGCGAACGCCATTGTCACCATGAATCCCGACGAGCTGCATACTGGCGAAGCGGAAACCGCCGACGGCTGGCGCTACCGGATGATTTATCTGGAGCCGGACCGTCTGGAAGCCATCACCGGGGTGCGCGACTGGTGGTTCAGCGAGGTGGTTCGCGAGGATCCTCTACGTTCGCGACAGATTGGCCAGCTGATTTATGGCCTGTGGCATAGCGACGATCCGCTGGCCCAGCAGGGACTGCTGCTCGACCTCATCGACGCCTTCCGCCCTCTGGCCCACCATGCCTCTGCGCAGGGTGAGGCCGGGCATCGCTTCGACCGGGTGCGCGACTACCTGCACGATAACTATATGCGCCCCATCACCCTCGACGAGCTGGCGCAGGTGGCGGCGCTTAGCCCATACCACTTTCAGCGCCAGTTTAAAGCCCACTATCACGTGACGCCCCATCAGATGCTGATGGCCATCCGTCTGTGGCGCGCCAAAGCGTTTCTCACCCACGGTATGCCCGCCGCCGAAGTGGCGATAGCCGTCGGCCTCACCGACCAGTCCCACCTGACCCGCGCCTTCACCCTGCGTTACGGCATTACGCCGGTGCGCTATCAGAAGCAGGTCGCCAGGCGCTAATGCGCAATCTCATACAATATTCCTGCCCGGCCCCCTTCTACACTGCAGACAACTGTGATGACAACGGATGCAATGATGATTAGTGGTGTGCTGTACGCCCTGCTGGCGGGGCTGATGTGGGGATTAATTTTTGTCGGGCCTTTGCTGGTGCCAGAGTACCCGGCGATGCTGCAGTCGATGGGGCGCTATCTGGCGCTGGGCCTGATCGCCCTGCCGCTGGCGTGGCTCGGGCGCGCGCGTTTGCGCCAGCTGAGCCGCAACGACTGGTGGACTGCGCTGGGCCTGACGATGATGGGAAATCTTATCTATTACGCCTGCCTGGCCAGCGCCATTCAGCGCACCGGGGCGCCGGTCTCCACCATGATTATCGGCACGCTGCCGGTGGTCTTGCCGGTGTTCGCCAATCTGCTCTACAGCCAGCGCGACGGAAAGCTGCCGTGGCGGCGTCTGTTTCCGGCGCTGGTCTGCATCGCCGTGGGCCTGATCTGCGTTAACGTCGCAGAACTGCGCCAGGGGCTGCCTGATTTTAGCCCGTGGCGCTACGGCTCCGGCATCGCGCTGGCGCTGGGATCGGTGGCCTGCTGGGCCTGGTATGCCCTGCGCAACGCCCGCTGGTTGCGGGAAAATCCGCATCAGCCGCCGATGATGTGGGCTACCGCTCAGGCACTGGTCACGCTTCCGGTTTCGCTGGCCGGCTATCTCGCCGCCTGCGCCTGGCTGCACGGCCAGCAGGCCGGGTTTCCCCTGCCCTTCGGCCCGCGCCCGGCGGTGTTCATTACGCTGATGCTGGCCATCGCGGTGCTCTGCTCATGGGTCGGCGCGCTGTGCTGGAATATCGCCAGCCAGCGGCTGCCGACGGTGATCCTCGGGCCGCTGATCGTCTTCGAAACTCTGGCCGGGCTGCTGTATACCTTCCTGCTGCGGCAAAGTTTACCGCCGCTGCTGACCCTGAGCGGGATCCTGTTGCTGGTGCTCGGCGTGGTCTCCGCCGTACGCGCCAGACCGGAAAAACCGATGCTGCAGCCGCTGACGGACGAAAAAAAGTAGCCAGGCCTCCTTAAGGGGTATTCCCTCGCCAAAAAGATGCATTTAAAATACATCTTATATTCCTGATGACGAGGTAACTGCTATGGCTTTCCGTGACCAACCTTTAGGCGAGCTGGCGCTGACCATCCCGCGCGCCTCCGCCCTGTTCCGTCAATACGATATGGATTACTGCTGCGGCGGCAAACAGACCCTGGCGCGCGCCGCATCGCGGAAAGCGCTGGATGTCGCGGTGATTGAAGCCGAGCTGGCGAAACTGGCCGAGCAGCCCCTCTCCCGCGACTGGCGCGCGGCGCCCCTCCCGGAGATTATCGACCATATCATCGTCCGCTATCACGACCGGCACCGCGAACAGCTGCCGGAGCTGATCCTGCAGGCCACAAAGGTTGAACGTGTCCACGCCGATAAACCGAACGTGCCGAAAGGGCTGACCAAATACCTGACCATGCTGCATCAGGAACTCTCCAGCCACATGATGAAAGAGGAGCAGATCCTGTTCCCGATGATCAAACAGGGGATGGGCACCCAGGCCGGGGGGCCGATCAGCGTAATGGAAAGCGAGCACGATGAAGCGGGTGAACTGCTGGAGGTCATTAAGCACATCACCCATAACGTGACGCCGCCGCCGGAAGCCTGCACCACCTGGAAGACGATGTATAACGGTATCAACGAGATGATTGACGATCTGATGGAGCACATCAGTCTGGAAAATAACGTACTGTTCCCGCGCGCCCTTGCCGGAAAATAAAGAAAAAGGCGCCCGCAGGCGCCCTCGACATTGTCCGTCTTATTTGGCCACTCCGGGTGGCCTTTTTTATTTCGACAGACGTTTTTTGCCGGCAAACAGCCAGCCCGCGCCCAGCAGAACAAACCACAGCGGGGTGACCATCAGCGCTTCACGGGTATCATCTTCCAGGGTCAACAGCACCAGTACGAAGACGAAGAAGGCCATGCACACCCAGCACATGAATTTGCCCAGCGGCATCTTGTATTTGGACTTTTCATGCAGCTGCGGGCGCTTTTTACGGTAGACCAGATAAGAGCAGAGGATAATCGTCCAGACGAACATAAACAGGATCGCCGACACCGTGGTGATCATGGTGAACGCGGCAATCACGCTCGGGTTGACCATCAGCATGACCACACCGCCCAGCAGGCACATGCAGGAGAAGGTTAAACCCTTCGCCGGCACCGCACGCTTCGACAGCTTGGCGAACATCTTCGGCGCCTGGCCATCCTGCGCCAGACCGAACAACATACGGCTGGTAGAGAACACGCCGCTGTTGGCCGAGGAGGCTGCGGAAGTCAGCACCACAAAGTTGATCAGGCTCGCTGCCGCCGGCAGGCCGACCAGCACGAACAGCTCGACGAACGGGCTCTTGCTCGGCACCACGGAGCTCCACGGCGTCACCGACATAATCACAATCAGCGCGAAGACGTAGAACATAATGATACGCAGCGGGATGGAGTTAATCGCCCGTGGCAGGGATTTCTCCGGGTCTTTGGTTTCGGCGGCGGTGGTCCCCACCAGCTCAATCCCCACGAAGGCGAACACCGCAATCTGGAAGCCGGCAAAGAAGCCGCTCAGCCCTTTCGGGAACCAGCCGCCGTCATTCCACAGATGGGCGAAAGAGGCTTCGACGCCGGTCGGCGATTTGAAATGCATCATGACCATCACCAGGCCGACGACGATTAGCGCCACAATGGCGACGATTTTGATCATCGCGAACCAGAACTCCATTTCGCCAAACATTTTGACGGTGGCCAGGTTCAGGCCCAGCAGCAGCAGGATCACCGCCAGCGAGGCGACCCAGTCGGAGAGTCCGGGAAACCAGAACTGCGCGTAGGCGGTGATCGCCACTACGTCCGCCATTCCGGTGACGACCCAACAGAACCAATAGGTCCAGCCGGTAAAGTAACCCGCCCACGGCCCCAGCAGATCGGCCGCAAAATCGCTGAAGGATTTATATTCGAGGTTCGACAGCAGTAATTCGCCCATGGCTCGCATAACGAAAAACAGCATAAAACCGATAATCATATAAACAAAAATAATAGATGGCCCGGCAAGGCTGATAGTTTTGCCAGAACCCATAAATAACCCAGTGCCGATCGCCCCGCCAATCGCAATCAGCTGAATATGTCGGTTTGTGAGATTTCGCCGTAGCGATTGTTCAGTCGGCTCCTGCTCAATAGCAGCGACTTTAACCTGATCTACCATGTGATTTCTTCCTGTTGTACCTGTCTGTGTTGTTCAGGCTCTGATGGCCCGTCGTCTGTCATTAACCCCAGCAAGGGCTAGTCGATATTAGGTAAGAATCGGAGGGATGAATACTATGATTTAGATATAATGTTAATTTTATGTTTAAAGTGAGTGTTATATCACTCATCCACCGCGAAATAGCTCACAAAAATACACCCATACGCGATGAATGCAAAACATAATTCTAATTAATTTTTAACTTAAGGATTTTACGCTATTTTTGCGGCTTCCCCCACCTCAGGGGAAGAGGAAGCCTCTGCTGTTTAGATAATATCCAGCAGTTCAACTTCGAAGATCAGGGTGCTGAACGGAGGAATCGACGCGCCAGCGCCGCGTTCGCCGTAGGCCAGGTTGTGCGGGATCGTCAGTTCCCATTTAGAACCGACCGGCATCAGGGTCAGCGCTTCAATCCAGCCGCCGATCACGCCGGTCACCGGGAATTCAGCTGGCTCACCACGGGCGACGGAGCTGTCGAAGACGGTGCCGTCGATCAGTTTGCCGGTGTAGTGCACGCGTACGCGGTCGGTACGTGCCGGGATCGGGCCTTCGCCCTGGGTCAGTACGCGGAACTGCAGACCAGATTCGGTGCTATTCACACCCTCTTTCTCGCGGTTTTCATCGAGGTATTTCTGGCCGTCGGCGGCCATAGCCTGGAAACGTTCGCGGCGTACGGCGTCAGCACGCTCGTGGATTTCACGCAGCGCACGGTGAACGGCTTCTACCGGCACCTGCGGCTGGTTACCTTCCAGCGCATCAGCGATACCCGCCACCAGCGCTTCCGGCAGCAGCCCCTGCAGGCCGGATTCGCTCAGCTGTTGTCCAACCTGCAAGCCGATACCGTAACTTGCCTGCGCTTCGATAGTGTCAAAAGTTGGGGTTGCCATCTTTGTTCCTTTTTGGGTGATAAACATCAAGAGAAAAGCGTGCGAAAGCATAACAGCCATAGCGAAATGGGTAAAACTTTGTCGGCGGATGATGACAAATCTCAGCGAAACAGAAACAATAGGCGGCAGCAGGTTAACTTTACTTTGTTCCGGTCATCAGGACGTTAGCCATCTATACTCATATGCAGGATAAAAATATGCGGAGCAGGAGGAAAGCCATGCCCGGGCGCTTTGAACTGACATCTACCCTGGCGAAGATCTGGCACGCCCCGGATCATTTTCGCCTCCTGGACCCGCTGCCCCCGATGCACCGCCGGGGTATCATCGCAGGCTTCCTGTTGGTCATTATCGGTATCCTTCTTCCTTCCGACGATAGCCAAAGCCCGGCGACAAACAGCCGCGAAGCGAACCTGAATCTTCAGTCGCAGTCCCAGCCGCAAGCTGGCGGCAATCAGGCCGTTCCGCTCCCGCCGATCACCAATACGCCGACCGTGAGCGATGCCGATCAGATGGCGCCCGTCGCCCCGGAGCCGATACAGGACGAGCAGCCAGATCAGGCGCAGACGCAGACGCAACAGCCAGCTTCCCAACCGTATCAATCCTCGCAGCAGCAGTCCGCACCGGGCATTGAGCAGCAGTGGCGGACCTATCGCATCGAGTCAGGTAAAACCCTGGCCCAGCTGTTCCGCGATCATGGGCTGCCTGCCACCGACGTTTACGCGATGGCGCAGGTTGAAGGCGCAGGCAAACCATTAAGCACGTTGCAGAGTGGACAGACGGTGCAAATTCGGCAGAACGCCAACGGTGTAGTCACCGGCCTCACTATCGATACCGGCAACGGCCAGCAGGTGCTGTTTACCCGCCAGTCGAACGGCAGCTTTGTGCGTGCGCGATAGCGGAGAAGACGACAGCAAGCGTTACGCCGCCGCAAAATGAAAGGCGCTAAAAAGCAAAACGCCGGCACAAGGCCGGCGATTTGTTGTTACCAGAACGTCAGAGGCCGATTACTCAGCAACCACGTTGATGATAACTTTAGCGAATACTTCGCTGTGAACCTGGAAGTCCACTTCGTGCTCGCCAACGTTACGCAGAACGCCGTTCGGCAGGCGAACTTCGCTCTTAGCAACTTTAACGCCTGCTGCAGTAACAGCGTCAGCGATGTCGCGAGTACCGATGGAACCGAACAGTTTACCTTCGTCGCCAGCTTTGGACGCGATGGTTACGGATTCCAGGGCGTTGATCTGCGCAGCACGAGCTTCAGCAGCTGACAGAACGTCAGCCAGTTTGGCTTCCAGTTCAGCGCGACGTGCTTCGAAGAATTCAACGTTTTTCTTGGTAGCAGGAACAGCTTTACCCTGCGGGACCAGGAAGTTACGAGCATAGCCCGCTTTAACGTTAACCTGATCACCCAGGCTACCCAGGTTTGCTACTTTATCAAGCAGAATAACTTGCATTACCTTATCCTCTCAAAGTCGTATTAATGGACCGTGACCGATTACTGATGACGATCAGTGTACGGCAGCAGGGACAGGTAGCGAGCGCGTTTGATAGCGCGAGCCAGCTGACGCTGGTATTTTGCACGGGTACCGGTGATACGGCTCGGGACAATCTTACCGCTTTCGGTGATGTAGTTTTTCAGCGTAGCGATATCTTTATAGTCGATCTCTTGAACGCCTTCCGCGGTGAAACGGCAGAACTTGCGACGACGGAAATAACGTGCCATATGGCTAGTCTCCAGAATCTATCAATTCAATCTGCTCGGCATGCAGAACCATTTTGCTCAAGCCGTTCTTTGCCTTATGGCAAGAGATGAACCCTCGAACGGTTACTGCGCTACCGACCGTTATACTGTGAGTAATGGCCTGGTTTTCGTGACCGCTAATAATAACGGGCATTTGACACCATGCCTGCCGGTGAAAACCGGCTTCCTCCTGCACTGAACGATGCTCAAGCACGAACTGGCAGTGAGGAATTCCTGACGGGCTGACCTTACGAAGTGGAGTCCTGCAAATAATGCCGGACAGCTCCAGACGGTTGGTCATCAGGATTACTCTTCAGAATCCCCAGCTTCAGAATCATCTGCGGTTTCGTTGGCGAAATCTTCGCGACGCTCACGGCGCTCGTCTTTCGCTTTAACCATCGGAGATGCTTCGGTAACAGCGTGCTTAGTACGCATTACCATGCTGCGGATAACGGCGTCGTTGAAGCGGAAGTTAGTTTCCAGCTCATCGATCGCTTCCTGCGGCGCTTCAACGTTCAGCAGAACGTAGTGAGCTTTGTGCAGTTTGTTGATCGGATAAGCCAGCTGACGGCGGCCCCAGTCTTCCAGACGGTGGATCGTACCTGCTGCTGCAGTGATTGCACCAGTGTAACGTTCGATCATGCCCGGAACCTGTTCGCTCTGGTCAGGATGGACCATAAAAACGATTTCGTAATGACGCATCGAATTGCTCCTTACGGATTATTCAGCCTCCTGTCTGGGTCAGCCGCGGCCCATGGAGGCAAGGAACGTGTTAAAGGGCGGCTGAAAAATTGACGCGTCATTCTAATGGCGCCCCCCCCAGGAACACAAGCGGATTTGCACAAATAATTCGCACTAAGCGCCAAGTGGCGCTAAGTGGGTGATTTAAAATTAACCAATAAAGGAAGCGGCATTTTTTTGAACAACTGCATCAGAAAAGGTCGCCATGCGACGAACGCGCAGCGATTACACTTATATCAGAGCCAAACGACCACAGGAGAGCCCCCGAGTCAGCGTCAGGACTGTCAGTCAGGAGCGTAGTATATGAAACTGAAAATCATCGCCATGATGGCTGCGCTTTTCTTCAGCGCCAACGCGCTGGCAGCTATCCAAATCACCGAACGTCAGGCCCGCAACATGGACGATGTGCAGAGCCTCGGCGTTATCTATATCAATCATAACATGGCCACTGAGCACGAGGCCGAGCAGGCCCTTAGCCAGATGAGCGATGCGCAGGGGGCGAAATACTTTCAGCCTATCCTGATGCACGAACCCGAAACCAACGGCCCGCTTCGCGCCAGCGCGGTGATATACCGTTAGCGCCAGGCCGACTCTTCGCCTCTCTTCGCGAGGGGCGAAGCGAGGTTTTCACCTAAACGCAATTGAGAATTATTTTACAAACCGACTTATCAGCGCCATCGCAACCTGATTTAATCAGCCACTCGCCATTTGATAATCAGGAGTGATTGATGGTTCCGCGTTTCGCCACCTTAGGCCGTATCCCCAAAGGCGTTTGGGTACTCGGCGGCGTCAGCCTGCTGATGGATGTCTCCTCCGAGATGATCCACAGCCTCTTACCGTTGTTTATGGCCACCACCCTCGGCGCCAGCGTGATAATTATCGGTCTTATCGAGGGACTGGCGGAAGCCACCGCCCTGATCCTGAAAGTCTTCTCCGGCGTGATCAGCGACTATGTCGGCAAGCGCAAAGGACTGGCGCTGCTGGGATACGGCCTGGGCGCGCTCAGTAAGCCGCTGTTTGCCATCGCCCCCACCGCCGGAGTGGTGTTTAGCGCCCGCATGATTGACCGCGTAGGGAAAGGTATTCGCGGCGCGCCGCGCGATGCGCTGGTTGCCGACGTCACCCCGCCGGAGATCCGCGGCGCCGCCTACGGGCTCCGCCAGGCGCTGGATACCGTTGGCGCCTTTCTCGGCCCGCTGCTGGCGGTGCTGCTGATGTTTATCTGGGCCAACGATTTTCACGCTATTTTCTGGGTGGCGGTCATTCCCGCCGTGCTCTCCATTCTCCTGCTCGGGTTTGGCCTGCAGGAGCCAAAATCCGCCATCGCACACAAACGCAGCAATCCGCTGAAGCGCGAAAACCTGAAAAAGCTCTCCGCCGCCTACTGGTGGGTAGTCGCCATCGGCAGCATCTTCACCCTCGCCCGCTTCAGCGAAGCCTTTCTGGTGCTGCGCGCCCAGCAGATGGAGATCCCGCTGTTTACCATCCCGCTGGTGATGGTGGCGATGAACCTGGTCTACAGCCTCACGGCTTACCCGTTCGGTAAACTCTCAGACAGCATGAGCCACAGCAAACTGCTGCAGTGGGGACTGCTGGTGCTGATCCTCGCCGATATCGTGCTGGCGCTCAGCGGCCACTGGAGTACGCTGCTGCTCGGCGTCGCGCTGTGGGGGATTCATATGGGAATGACCCAGGGCCTGCTGGCAGCGATGGTTGCGCATACCGCGCCGCCGGAACTACGCGGTACGGCATTCGGTATGTTCAACCTGATGAGCGGCCTGGCGCTGCTGCTGGCCAGTACCGGCGCAGGGGTACTGTGGGAAACCTTCGGCGCCGCCTCGACGTTTTACGCCGGCGCGATAATTTGTATGGTCACGCTCATCGGCATGCGCGTGATGCCGTCGGCCTATCGTCAGGGCTAAAAAAACGGCTCCGGGGCCAGACCAGTTGCTTCACCGTGAGGGATGAAAGCCCCGGAGCGCGCTATCTACTTTTGCCCATAGTAGGCGTTTGGCCCATGCTTACGCTGAAAATGCTTATTCATCAGCCAGCTATCGATGGGCTGCAACTGCGGATTAATCCCGCGGGCAATCCACGCCATGCGCGCCACTTCTTCCATCACCACCGCGTTGTGTACCGCCTCGTGGGCGTCTTTGCCCCAGGCAAACGGCCCGTGCTGATAGACGACGATCCCAGGCGTATGCAGCGGATTCGACGCGCCCAGCGTTTCGATAATCACCTGCCCGGTGTTCAGCTCGTAAGCCTCGTCCACCTCCTGTGCGCTAAGCGCCCGGGTACAGGGGATATCACCGAAGAAGTAGTCCGCATGGGTGGTGCCAAGCGCCGGGATCGCCAGCCCCGCCTGCGCCCAGGCGGTGGCATGCGTCGAGTGGGTATGCACCACTCCGCCAAGGTCGGGATAACGACGATAGAGCGCCAGATGGGTGGCGGTATCAGAGGAGGGGCGATACAGCCCTTCCACCACGTTGCCCTCAAGATCCACGACAACCATATCGTCCGCCTTCATGGTCTCATAGGCGACGCCGCTGGGCTTGATCGCCACCAGCCCGCGCTGCCGGTCAATGGCGCTGACATTGCCCCAGGTGAAGGTCACCAGACCGTAGCGCGGCAGATCCATATTGGCCTCGAACACCTGCTGTTTCAGTTGTTGCATTACGCCGCCTCCATCAGGCCCGCGCGGGCCATCCGCGCCTTCACCCAGTCACGTGCCTTCGCCACCTCCGCCAGCGGATCAGCGCTGGTTTCGCTCCACATCTCAATCAGATACGGTCCGCAGTAGCCGGTCTGCTTGAGCGTTTCGAAGCAGCGTTCAAAATCGACCACCCCTTCGCCAAACGGCACGTTTTTAAAGACGCCAGGTTTCGTGTCTTTGACGTGTACCGCCACGATATGCCCGCTCCCCGCCTTCAGTTCCATCTGGACGTCGTTATCCCACGCTGACAGATTGCCGATATCAGGGTAAAGCTGGAACCACGGATTATTCAGGTAATGGGCGTAGCCTAAGGCCTTACTGATCGAGTTCATCAGCGGGTAATCCATGATCTCCATCGCCAGCGTGACCTGGGCACGGCTGGCCATTTCGACGCTCTGTTTCAGGCCGTCGCGAAAGCGGCGGCGCGTCTCATCGTTCGCCTGCTGGTAATAGACGTCGTAGCCTGCCAGCTGGATCACCCGGATCCCCACATCCTGCGCCAGCTGGATGGCTTTACGCATAATTTCCAGCCCCTGATGACGCACCGCGTCGTCTTCACTACCCAGCGGAAAACGGCGATGGGCGCTAAGGCACATCGATGGTACCCGGACGCCGGTGTCAGCCACCGCCTTGACCAGCGCCAGACGCTGCTCGGGGCTCCAGTCCAGTCGCGCAAGGCGCACGTCCGTTTCATCGAGAGACATTTCCACAAAATCAAAGCCCAGCGCCTTCGCCAGCTGCAGCCGCTCCAGCCAGCACTCCCCGGCGGGGAGCGCTTTTTCATAGATGCCGAGCGGAATGGATTTCGCCAACATAACCGCTCCTTAACCCCACAGCTGGGCGATAGAGCGTTTAAACTGGCGCGCCGCTTCCACCGGCGAGGCGGCATCGCGGATGCTGCGCCCGGCAATAAAGACGTGAATAGGGATACCCGCGAACAGCGGCAGGTCTTCCAGCGCCAGACCGCCGGTGACAGTCACTTTGAAGCCCATATCGGACAAACGTTTAATCGCGCTGATATCCGCCTCGCTCCACGCCACGCCTGCCGCCTGTGCGTCGCGGCTGCGGTGATAGACCACCTGCTGAATACCCGCCTCGCGCCATGCCTGCGCCTGTTCCCAGGTCCAGAAGCCGGTCAGCTCAATTTGCACATCGCCGTTAAATTCTTTGGCGACGTCCAGCGCCCCTTTGGCGGTATTGATATCGGCACAGCAGATCACCGTGACCCAGTCGGCGTTGGCTTCAAAGCACATCCGCGACAGGATCTTGCCGGCGTCGGCAATTTTGGCGTCCGCCAGCACGATTTTATGCGGGTACAGCGCCTTCAGATCGCGCACCGCACGCACCCCTTCGCCGACGCAAAGAATAGTACCGACTTCAATGATATCCACCTCTTCGGCGATCAGGCGGGTCGTTTCATAGGCACTGGCCAGCGTTTGGTTGTCCAGAGCGACCTGTAACATAGGTAATGACATGATGGTGTTCCTTTTAAACAGCCGCCGCGGTGGCGTTTTTGATTAAATCCAGCACTTCCTGCTCGCTACGGCAGGCGCGTAAACGGTCGAAATTGGCTTCATCGTCAAACAGGTTAACGATCTGCATGATGCCCACTTCCTGGTGGGTGGTGGCGTCAACCGCCGCCATGGTGATCAGGATGTCGACCGGGTCGTTATCTTCGTGATTGAAAATCAACGGTTTTTTTAGCGTCACCAGCGCAAAGCCGGTTTTCTTAACGCCCTCTTCCGGCCGCCCGTGCGGCATCGCCAGCCCCGGCGCGATAACAAAATAGGGGCCATGTTGCGCGACGCCGTCGAGGATCGCCTGGTAGTAACGCGGTTCCACGACGTCGGCGGCCACCAGCAGATCGACGCCGATTTTCACCGCCTCCTGCCAGGTTTCCGCTTCCGCCTGCAGGCGAATGGAGTGGTTCTGCGCCAGTGAGTCATGGAGTTTCATGGCCGCTCCTTATTTCACGTCCTGCGGGAAGTGAGCTTTGATCACCTCCAGCAGTTTTGGGCCGAAATCCGCCGGCGACAGCATATTGCGTACGCCCACCACGTGTTTATTGCCGGAGACGGTAATCTCACCCGCGATATGGGTTGAAGCGATGATGATATCCGCGCCGTTCAGTTCGCTTTTGTATTCACCTACCGCGCAGCTGTTTACCGTGTGGTCGATGTTGGATTGCGTCAGGAACTGATCCACCTTCATTTTCATGATCATGGAACTGCCTTGCCCGTTGCCACACACAGCCAGAATACGTACGGTCATAATCAGAACTCCTTATTGGGCAGAGGCCTCTGCCAGTTGTTTTTCCGCGTCTTCCTCGGCACGCAGCGCGCGGCCGGCGAAGAACATATAAGCCAGTGCAATCAGGATGATGACGGCCATAAACGCCAGCCCGATGGAGGCGAAGCCCTGCATCATCGGCGGCGCCAGAATCGACCAGTCCGCCATCCCCATCCAGGCGCTCATACCGGTGAGCTTCACCGCCCATACGCAGCCGAAAATTTCAACCATGCCCATCACAAGGCAGATCTTGAGCGCCGCACGCCAGCCGCCGAAATGGTTGGCAAAAACGCCAATCGTCGCGTTGGAGAAGAACATCGGGATAAAGCCTGGAATAATCAGAATTGAAGAGCCGATGCCGACCAGAATGCCCACGGCAATCAGCTGGCCGATGGTGCCCCACATAAAGCCCCACACCACCGCATTCGGCGCAAAGCTGTAGATCGCGGCGCAGTCAATCGCCAGCACCGCGCCGGGGATCAGGCGTTGCGAGATGCCGTTGAAGGCTTCGGACAGTTCGGCGACGAACATCCGCACGCCCTGGGTAATGATGAAAATAGCCACCGCGAAGGAGAAACCGGTCTGCAGGATATAGACCGTCCAGTGGGTTTTGCCCGCCATCGCCTGCACCACGTCAATACCGAAGGAAAGCAGGATCGCGCCAAAGAAAATGGTCATCACAATCGCGGTAGAGACGATGTTGTCGTGGAAGATATTCAGCCAGCCAGGCAGCTTGAGATCTTCGACGCTCTCCTCTTTTTTCCCCAGATACGGCGCCACTTTGTAGGCAATCCACGAGGCAAACTGCTGCTGGTGACCGATGGAGAAGCCGCAGCCGTCGGTGACCAGCTGAGTCGGCTTGAACATCATGTTGGAGGTGATCCCCCAGTACAGAGAGACCAGTACCGCGGTGCAGATAATGGTCGTCCACATCCCGTAACCAAAGATGAAGAACGAGACCGCAATCAGCCCCGCCTGCTGAAACATGATATGGCCAGTCAGCATGATGGTGCGGATACCGGTAATGCGGCGCAGCAGGACGTAACAGATGTTCAGCGCCAGTGCCAGGAGCACCGCATACCCTACCCAGCTGTAGGCCTCGCCCATCCGGTCGATGGTCGCCATCATCGAGGCGTAAGTATCGGAGATCGCGCCATTGATGCCATAGACCTCTGACATTTTCGCCACCACCGGCTTAAAGGTGCTGGTGAGGATGCCGGAACCAGCTTGTAACAGCATGAAACCAATGATGGTTTTGATCGTACCTTTGATAATCACGCTGACGCTTTTACGCAATAGAATATAGCCAAGACAGGTCACGATACCCAGCAGCAGCGGGGCATTGGTCATGACCTGATTAAAGAAGACGGTAAAGATGTTGTAGAGGATCTCCATAACACACTCCAGAAGAGGAAGGCTTTGAACGCGCATGTCGCTCAGCAGTTGTCGTCGCCCTCACTCTAATAATCAAAAATAATCACAACAAGATTGAATTTGATTAAATGTGACGCACACCGCAATAATCCTCACTTTCACTCTGGTCATTACCAATTATGTACGTAGACACACAAATAAACATCTTTAAATCATATAGATAAAACAACACCTAACGTCAATTTGAGCGGATAGAGCCCGGAAATTATGCGCGATGCCTCGCAAAAATGCAGGAAAACAAGATTGCAATCTTGAAAACACAGTGACAACATAAATCAAAACCAATCAAATACTAATTACTTTTGAAAATGCATGAGGAAGACCGCGATGAGTAAAGTCCAAACCATCACCCGAGAATCATGGATCCTGAACACCTTTCCGGAATGGGGTAGCTGGCTGAATGAAGAGATTGAACAAGAGCAGGTTGCGCCAGGCACCTTCGCCATGTGGTGGCTGGGCTGTACCGGCATCTGGTTAAAATCCGAGGGAGGGGCTAACGTCTGCGTCGATTTCTGGTGCGGCACCGGTAAACAGAGCCACGGCAATCCGCTGATGAAAACCGGCCATCAAATGCAGCGGATGGCGGGGGTGAAGAAACTGCAGCCGAACCTGCGCACCACGCCGTTCGTGCTCGATCCGTTCGCCATTCGCCAGATTGACGCCGTACTGGCGACCCATGATCATAACGATCATATTGACGTCAACGTCGCCGCCGCCGTGATGCAGAACTGCCCGGCCGATGTGCCCTTTATTGGGCCGAAAACCTGTGTCGACCTGTGGATCGGCTGGGGCGTACCGAAAGCGCGCTGTATCGTCATGAAGCCCGGTGATGTGGTGAAGATCAAAGACATTGAGATCCACGCGCTCGACGCGTTCGATCGCACAGCGCTGATCACCCTCCCGGCGGATCAAAAAGCCGCCGGCGTGCTGCCGGACGGCATGGACCAGCGCGCAGTCAACTATCTGTTTAAAACGCCGGGCGGCAATCTCTACCACAGCGGCGATTCCCACTACTCCAACTACTACGCGAAGCACGGCAACGAGCATCAAATTGACGTCGCCCTCGGCTCGTATGGCGAGAACCCGCGCGGCATCACCGACAAAATGACCAGCGCCGATATCCTGCGTATGGCGGAGTCGCTCAACGCCAAAGTGGTGATCCCGTTCCACCATGATATCTGGTCAAACTTTCAGGCCGATCCGCAGGAGATCCGCGTCCTGTGGGAGATGAAAAAGGATCGTCTGAAGTACGGCTTCAAGCCGTTTATCTGGCAGGTCGGCGGCAAATTTACCTGGCCGCTGGATAAAGACAATTTCGAATATCACTACCCGCGCGGCTTCGATGACTGCTTCACCATTGAGCCGGACCTGCCGTTCAAATCCTTCCTGTAAGCCGCCTCCGGCAGGCACTGCCTGCCGGAAATACCCCGTCTCAGGGTTAGTATTTTCACATGATTTCAAATATCATCTTTGCCGTTCACTTTTAATCGGATTCGCTCATGACGGAAGCGCAAAGGCACCAAATTCTGCTGGATCTGCTCGCCCAAACGGGGTTTGTTACCGTAGAGCAGGTGATGTCGCGGCTCGGGATCTCACCCGCAACCGCCCGACGTGATATCAACAAGCTGGATGAAAGCGGCAAACTGAAAAAGGTTCGCAATGGCGCGGAAGCCATTAGTGAGCAGCGCCCCCGCTGGACGCCGATGAATATCCATCAGGCGCAAAACCTGGATGAAAAAGTGCGTATCGCACGCGCCGCTTCGCAGCTGATCGCGCCGGGGGAAAGTATCGTCATTAACTGCGGCTCCACCGCCTTTCTGCTGGGGCGGGAATTGTGCGGTAAACCGGTGCAGATCATCACCAACTATCTGCCGCTGGCTAATTACCTGATCGACCAGGAGCACGACAGCGTGATTATCATGGGTGGACAGTACAACCGCAGCCACGCCATCACGCTCAGCCCCCACGGTAGCGAAAACAGCCTGTATGCCGGGCACTGGATGTTCACCAGCGGCAAAGGACTCACCGCCGAAGGGCTCTACAAAACCGATATGTTGACCGCCATGGCCGAGCAGAAAATGCTCAACGTGGTCGGCAAACTGGCGGTGCTGGTCGACAGCAGCAAGGTCGGCGAGCGCGCCGGGATGTTATTCAGCCAGGCCGGGCAAATTGACGTGGTGATCACCGGGAAACAGGCTGATGCCGCAATCCTCAAACAGCTTGAGGATCAGGGCGTCAGCGTGATCCGCGTTTAAAGATGCTGGCGGAAAAAGGCGACCGTCGCGGCCAGCGCCTCTGGCGTAATGCGATGGCGGACGCCCTTTTGCCAGACGCAGGTCAGCCTGGCGGTAAGATCGCCTTGCCGCAGCGCCTGCTCAAGACGGAAGGTCTCTTCCGGCGGCACCACATCGTCAGCATCCCCATGCCAGAGCAACAGCGGCCGCCGGGCAAGGGACGCCAGCTGATGGCTGACATCCCATTCGCGGAGACTGTCAGCATCAAAGCCAGGCGAGGGAAACAGGGTTTGCGACAGCGAACGAAAATAGCCCGACCCCATCAGACAAGCGACGCTGTTCAGTTCGGGATGGTGCGTCATGATGCCCAGCGCCGTCATCCCTCCCATCGAGGCGCCAGCCACCGCCAGCCGCTCTCCCTCCAGCCATCCCTCGGCGATAATCGCCTCGCGCAGCGCGGGAAACTCCCTGAAATTCTGCTGCAGGATCGGCCAGAAGCGCTGCATCCGCCCGGCCTCGTCGCCCTGATAACGCGCCCCATGCTCCGGCGCATCCGGCATGATCACCCGGAAGCCCGCCTCGGCCAACGCCACCGCAAAGTAGCTGTAGACCAGCTTCGAGGAGGTAAAGCCATGATAAAAGACGATACAGGGCAAGGGTTTATCCAGACTCTCCTGCGGGCAGGCATGCAAAATTTCACCGCCGCCGAGGTTGCGCATTTCTAGTGCAATCATTTATCGTCTCCCTTCTCTATCGTGGTAAGGCGTCATGGGAAAATTCATTCACCGGGCAACCCAGTTTGCTACGATTCATAATGTTGAGAACCCGGTTACGCTTTCACAACATTTTCATTCGAAAATCGCGTCAGAGATAACAGTTCGGGAACATTCCCCGGCAATCCTGTTAAGGCTACCACTACACTATCACTATCAGGAAACGAGATATGGTTATGCGCAGGTTTTCACCGTGGTTACTGGCTATCGTCCTCAGCGGGTGTAGTGCCCTGCAGGGAACGCCGGAAGCCCCGCCGCCCGCCACCGACCATCCGCAGGAGATCCAGCGTAACCAGACGGCTGGCCTGCAGAAAATGGCCACGGTGAGTGTGCTGATGTACGGTTCGCCGATGGATGTCGAAGCGGCGCTGAAGGCCAAAGCAGAAGCGGCCAAAGCCGATTACTACGTCATCATCATGATCGATGACACCATGGTACCCGGCCAGTGGTATTCGCAGGCGATCCTCTATCGTCGATGACGAGGCGGCGTCTTTAAATCTGCTTTACACAGCTTTGCGTCCATTCACGTTCTCCTGTGCATAATAACGTTCGGCCAGCCACCTGGCAGGACGTTAGCAACGGACTGCCCTTGGGACTACGTGAAATGGAGCTGACGATGAAACGATCTTTTACCCTACCCAGCCTGCTGTTTACCGCTGCGACGGCCAATACGTCCGCGCAGTCAGCCGAATTCGCCAGCGCGGATTGCGTCACTGGCCTGAATGAAATCGGTCTGATCTCCGTCACTAATCTTTCCGGCAGCCAACAGGATGTGGAGCACGCCATTGCCCGCAAAGCGGACGAGCAAGGCGCCTCCTGGTATCGCATTATTCAGATGTACGAAGAACAACAGCCGGACAGCTGGCGCGTTCAGGCCATTCTCTACGCCTGAGGCGCCTGGCGCCCGCGCCCCATGGCCCGCAGCAGCAGGTCGTCGAGGGTCGGCGCATCAAGACGCATGCCGCCGCGGGTGTCGAGCATCATCCGACACCAGGCTTCAGCCAGCGGCGGCGAAGCGTGGCGCAGCATCTGCGCCCCCGCGCCAAGACGATAGACCAGCCGGGCAATCTCTCTCCCCTGCTCTTCGGCGGGCCGTCTCAGCAGCTGCTGCAGTTGACGCCACGCGCGGTCGAGATGGCGATTCTGTCCTTTCACCTCCGCGCACTCTGCCGCCAGCAGCTCCATCGCCGCCGGCTGCTTGCTGAGCACCCGCATGACATCGAGACACATAATGTTGCCGGAACCTTCCCAGATGCTGTTGACCGGCATCTCACGGTAGAGGCGCGGGAGTTCGCTCTCCTCGCAATAGCCGATGCCGCCGAGTACTTCCATCGCCTCGGCGACAAACGGGATGCCGGCCTTACAGATGGCAAACTTGGCCGCCGGCGTAAACAGGCGCGCCCATGCGCTTTCCCGGGCATCCTCCCGACGGTCCCAGGCGCGAGCCAGGCGAAACAGAAACGCGGTTTGCCCCTCCAGACGCAGCGCCATTTGCCCCAGCAGCTGGCGCATCATCGGCTGATCGACCAGGTTTTTGCCAAACGCCTGACGCTGTAGCGCGTGATACAGTGCCACCGAGAAGGCGCGACGCATCAGGGCATGGCTGCCCAGCGCGCAGTCAAAGCGGGTCAGGCCGCCCATCCTGAGGATCTGCCGCACGCCGTCGCCCTCTTCGCCCACCAGCCAGCCGCAGGCATCATAAAACTCCACTTCACTGCTGGCGTTGGAGCGGTTGCCGAGCTTCTCTTTTAAGCGTTCAAGACGCACGCCGTTGCGCTGCCCGTCGGGCAGCAGACGCGGCACAAAGAAGCACGACAGTCCCGCGGGGGCCTGGGCCAGCACCAGGTGGGCATCGCTCTGCGGCACTGAGAAGAACCACTTGTGTCCCACCAGCCGGTAAAACCCTTCCGCCGTTTTCTCCGCGCGGGTGGTATTGCTCAGCACATCGGAGCCCCCTTGCTTCTCGGTCATCCCCATGCCGATCAGCAGGCCGCGCTTCTGGCCGCCAGGCGCGAGGTGGGGATCGTAACGGTCGCTCAGCAGCGGCGACAGCCAGTCGCGAAAGGGCGCGGGCAGGGCGTGCTGCAGCAGGGGCGTCGCGGCGAAGGTCATGGTAATCGGGCACAACGTCCCGGCCTCCACCTGGGCATGAAGCAGAAAGCGGGCGGCACGCGCCACAAACGCGCTTTCGCGGGCATCCTCCTGCCAGGCGAGGTTATGCACCCGGTTCGCGCACAGCCCCTGCATCAGCAGGTGCCAGGCGGGATGGAAGCGTACGTCGTCCAGCCGGGCGCCAGTGGCGTCATAGCGCAGCAGCTCCGGAGGGTTACTGTTGGCCAGGCGTCCCAGCTCCAGCGATTCGGCGGTCCCCAGCTGCTGGCCAATGCTGGCGAGCAGATCGCCATCCCAGCCGGCGCCTTCGCGGACCACCGCTTCACGCAAGGCGGTATCGGACAGGAAAAGATTGCTGTTATTCAGCGGAGTCGGTTGATTAAAAACGGTGTGCGTTTGCCAGTGCATCGTGTCTCCCTCCATCAATGGCGATAGCCATAAGTATGGTTTTCCAGGGGGATTCTCGCCCGCGAAAGCGGTCACAAAAAAGCCATCCCGGAGGATGGCTTTTTTGGATTCGTCGACGGTTCAGCTTAGCTGCGCTGGCGCACCGCTTCAAACAGGCAGATGCCGGTGGCCACCGAGACGTTCAGCGAGGAGACGCTACCCGCCATCGGGATGCTGATCAGCTCATCGCAGTGCTCGCGGGTCAGACGACGCATACCTTCACCTTCAGCGCCCATCACCAGCGCCATCGGGCCGGTCATTTTGCTCTGGAACAGCGTATGGTCGGCTTCGCCAGCGGTCCCGACGATCCAGACGTTCGCTTCCTGCAGCAGACGCATGGTACGCGCCAGGTTGGTCACGCGGATCAGCGGGACGTTCTCCGCCGCGCCGCAGGCCACTTTCTTCGCCGTCGCATTCAGCTGAGCGGAACGATCTTTTGGCACGATCACCGCATGCACACCAGCGGCATCAGCGCTACGCAGGCAGGCGCCGAGGTTGTGCGGATCGGTTACGCCGTCGAGGATCAGCAGGAACGGCTGATCGTGCTGCGCCAGCAGATCCGGCAGATCGTTCTCCTGATACTGACGTCCTGGCTTCACGCGGGCAATGATCCCCTGATGCACCGCGCCTTCGCTCTTCTCATCGAGGAACTGGCGGTTGGCCACCTGAATCACCACGCCCTGCGCTTCCAGGGCATGGATCAGCGGCAGCAGGCGCTTATCCTCACGGCCTTTCAGAATATAAACTTCCTGAAAACGCTCAGGTGCGCGTTCCAGCAGTGCCTGCACCGCATGGATGCCGTAAATCATTTCACTCATTGATGTACTCGTTTTAGGTTCTGTTATCCGTCCCCTTCACCCCGTTCTGCGCCAGCAGACTGCTGGGGTGAAGGGACGTCAATCACTCGGCGATTTTCTTCTTTGCCGCGCGCTTGGCTTTGGTCGCGGCGGCGATTTTCTGTGTTTTCGCCGACGGTTTTTTCGCTTTCTTCTCGCCTTTGGGCTTCGCTTTAGCCTGGTCTTTTTCTTTGCGGAACGCGCTATCCGGCTCGAAGTTCACCTGTTTACCCACCTGGCGGCGACGGCCACCCGGTTTGCCAGAGGTACTCTTTTTCGCTTTCTCACGGGCGGTTTTGCCAACATTACGCGGCGCACGCTCGCTGGAAATCAGGCTGAAATCAATCTTACGCTCATCCATGTTGACGGCTTCCACGCGGACTTCCACGCGGTCGCCCAGACGATAAGTCTGGCCGCCGGACTCGCCGATCAGCCGCTGGCCAACCTGGTCAAAACGGTAATAGTCGTTATCCAGGGAGGAGACATGCACCAGACCATCGATAAACAGATCGTTCAGGCGGACAAAGAAGCCAAAGCCGGTCACGCTGGCGATGACACCGGAGAAGGTGTTGCCCACCTGATCCTGCATGAAGTCGCACTTCAGCCAGTCGGACACTTCACGCGTCGCTTCGTCGGCGCGGCGCTCGGTCATCGAACAGTGCTGGCCCAGCTGGAGCATCTCTTCCATGCTGTAGTGCCAGCCGCCGGTCTCGGTGCTATTCCCTTTATGTCCCTGCTCTTTTGCCAGCAGATACTTGATGGCGCGGTGGAGCGACAGATCCGGGTAGCGGCGAATCGGCGAGGTGAAGTGGGCGTATGACTGCAGCGCCAGGCCAAAGTGGCCACGGTTTTCCGGATCGTAGACCGCCTGCTTCATGGAGCGCAGGAGCATCGTTTGCAGCATTTCGGCATCCGGACGATCGGCAATGGAGGTCAACAGTTCGGCGTAATCGCGCGGCTCCGGCTTGTTGCCGCCCGGCAGCTCCAGTCCCAGCTCAGCCAGCACGGTACGGAACGAGGTAATCGCTTCGGTGCTTGGCTTATCGTGGATACGGAACAGTGCCGGCTCCTGCGCTTTCTCAACGAAACGCGCGGCGGAGATGTTCGCCAGGATCATACACTCTTCAATCAGCTTATGCGCATCGTTACGCTGAGTCTGTTCGATACGCTCAATACGGCGTTCGGCATTGAAGATGAATTTAGCTTCTTCACTTTCAAATGAGATACCGCCGCGCTCTTCGCGGGCGCTCTCCAGCACTTTGTAGAGGTTATGCAGCTCTTCAATATGCTTCACCAGCGGCGCGTAGTGTTCGCGCAGCTCCTGATCGCCCTGCAGCATATGCCACACTTTGGTGTAGGTCAGGCGAGCATGTGAACTCATCACCGCTTCATAGAACTTAAAGCCGGTCAGGCGGCCTTTTGACGAAATCGTCATCTCGCACACCATACACAGGCGATCGACCTGCGGGTTCAGCGAGCACAGGCCGTTCGACAGCACTTCCGGCAGCATCGGTACCACCTGCGACGGGAAGTAGACCGACGTCCCGCGGCTACGCGCTTCGCCGTCCAGCGGCGTACCAGGGCGCACATAGTAGCTCACGTCGGCGATAGCCACCCACAGACGCCAGCCGCCGCCGCGTTTCTTCTCGCAGTACACCGCGTCATCGAAGTCGCGGGCATCTTCGCCATCAATAGTGACCAGCGGCAGAGAGCGCAGATCGACGCGTCCGGCTTTCGCCTCTTCCGGCACCTGCTCTTTGAGGCCGGAAACTTGTTTTTCCACCGCCGGCGGCCAGACGTAAGGAATTTCATGGGTACGCAGCGCCATATCGACGGCCATGCCGGTGCCCATGTTGTCGCCCAGCACTTCGACGATTTTCCCGACCGCTTTGGTGCGGCGGGTTGGGCGCTGGGTCAGTTCGACCACCACCACGTAGCCCATCCGCGCGCCCATAATATCTTCAGGCGGGATCAGGATATCGAAGCTCAGGCGACTGTCGTCCGGGACGACGAAGCCGACACCAGCGTCGGTGAAGTAGCGGCCAACAATCTGGCTGGTTTTCGGTACCAGCACACGAACGATGCGCGCCTCGCGGCGGCCCTTACGGTCCGCACCCAGCGGCTGGGCCAGCACCTGGTCACCGTGAATACAGGTTTTCATCTGCTCTGACGACAGATACAGATCGTCCTTGCGCCCTTCAACGCGCAGGAATCCATAGCCATCACGGTGGCCAATAACGGTACCTTTGAGGAGATCAAGACGCTCCGGCAGCGCATAGCACTGGCGGCGTGTGAAGACCAGCTGACCGTCGCGCTCCATCGCGCGCAGGCGGCGGCGCAGCGCTTCTATTTGTTCTTCGCCCTCAATATTCAACTCGATGGCCAGCTCATCGCGGCTGGCAGGCTTTTCCCGTTTGGTTAAATGTTCGAGGATAAATTCCCGGCTCGGGATGGGATTCGCGTACTTCTCAGCTTCGCGTTCCTGGAATGGATCTTGTGACATATCGGTTCCTCCGTTGTCATCTCCGGCAGAGTGGCGTCACTCCACCAGTAATAATTTATAAAGCGGTTGATTCTTCTCAACCAAATCAGCCAGCGTATAGTTATCCAGCTCCTTGAGAAAACTCTGCGCGGCTTCAGCTAGCGCCTGTTTCAGACGACAGGCTGGTGTAATGTGGCAAAATTCGCTGCTGCAGTTGACCAGCGATAAGGGTTCAAGGTCGCGCACCACGTCGCCCACGCGGATCTGCCCTGCTGGTTTACCGAGGCGAATGCCCCCATTCTTCCCCCGCACGGCAGTCACGTAGCCCATGCGGCTTAACTGATTGATTATTTTAACCATATGATTACGGGAGACGCCATAGACCTCGGTCACTTCCGAAATGCTGGTCATGCGTCCTTCCGGCAGCGACGCCATATAAATCAGCGCGCGTAATCCGTAATCGGTGAAACTCGTTAACTGCACATAAACCTCAGGGAAAAGAAAACAGGGTATGTCGAGCGACATCATTATTATTGATGATAAACCAGCCAGCGCTCAGGCCGCTAATTTATTTGAAATGGGGCGGGCGAACAGCAAAAACAAGGGCGCCCGAACGGCGCCCCTTGAGAGTGATTACGCGTCGAACGGGTCGCGCAGAATCATGGTCTCGGTACGGTCTGGACCAGTAGAGATGATATCCACCGGCACGCCGGTCAGCTCTTCAATACGAGCGATGTAGTTCAGCGCTGCCTGCGGCAGACCGCTGCGCTCTTTCACGCCAAAGGTGGTTTCGGACCAGCCCGGCATGGTTTCGTAGATAGGCTCGATACCTTCCCAGTTGTCGGCAGCCAGCGGAGTGGTGGTCACTTCACGGCCGTCCGGCATACGGTAGCCGACGCAGATTTTCACTTCTTTCAGGCCGTCGAGGACGTCCAGTTTAGTCAGGCAGAAGCCGGACAGGGAGTTAATCTGCACCGCGCGGCGTACTGCAACCGCGTCCAGCCAGCCGGTACGACGACGACGACCGGTGGTGGCGCCGAATTCGTTACCCTGCTTGCAGAGGAACTCGCCAGTTTCATCAAACAGCTCGGTCGGGAACGGACCCGCGCCTACGCGAGTCGAGTAAGCTTTGATGATACCCAGTACGTAATCCACATAACGCGGACCCAGGCCAGAACCGGTCGCCACGCCACCCGCGGTGGTGTTAGAGGAAGTTACGTACGGATAGGTACCGTGGTCGATATCCAGCAGCGTGCCCTGCGCGCCTTCGAACATCACGAAGTCGCCGCGCTTACGCGCCTGATCCAGCAGATCGGAAACATCAACGACCATGCCGGTGAGGATGTCGGCAATCGCCATGACATCGTCCAGCACTTTCTGGTAGTCAACCGCTTCTGCTTTGTAGAAGTTCACCAACTGGAAGTTGTGATATTCCATCACTTCTTTCAGTTTGTCAGCGAAGGTGGCTTTATCAAACAGGTCGCCAACGCGCAGACCGCGACGAGCAACTTTATCTTCGTAAGCCGGGCCGATACCGCGACCGGTCGTACCGATAGCTTTCGCACCGCGTGCTTTCTCACGTGCGACGTCCAGCGCCACGTGATAGTCGAGGATAAGCGGGCAGGCTTCGGACAGCAGCAGACGCTCACGAACAGGGATACCACGGTCTTCCAGACCTTTCATCTCTTTCATCAGCGCAGCCGGAGACAGCACAACACCGTTACCGATGATGCTGATTACATTCTCACGGAGAATACCTGATGGAATAAGATGGAGGACGGTTTTTTCACCGTTGATTACGAGAGTATGGCCTGCGTTATGGCCACCCTGGTAGCGCACAACATATTTAGCCCGTTCTGTCAGGAGATCGACGATCTTCCCTTTACCTTCGTCACCCCATTGGGTGCCCAGTACGACGACGTTGTTACCCATTTTTCAAAATCACCGTTTGCTTAAAAATGGATTCTACCATCGCTTTTTCAGAGTTACAGCACTTTTTGCATCCAAAATAAGGCAAATCCGACCACTTTTTGATCAGCCAATCGATTTCCTCAACATGTAGTAGATCACAATCCCTGCAACCACAAGTCCGCCGCCAAAGCGGCGCAATAAATTATCCGGTAACTGGCTCAGGCTGGCGACCATTTTGCGCCAGGCGCGAGGATAGAGCAGCGGGCCGAGCCCTTCGAGTACTAAAACCAGCGCCAGCGCCAGCCAAATGGTGGAGTTCATTATCAACCCTAATTGAAAAGTATTATCGTCGCCCTCGCGGGCGTCATCGGCCAGCATGGTGAATTCATTCACTCATTTCATATTGTCCCGTATTTCATCTTCATTATGAACTGGCAAGGTGAAACAAAATTCACAACTAATTGTATTGCTGCATATTTTTTAAATTGTAACTATGCCGTCGCGTACTACAACCCGGTACGTCTACATAATCAGGAAGATTATCATGAGAGAATTAACTGCGTTTGAAATCGAAAATGTGAGCGGCGCAGGCTGGTTACAGGATGGCCTGGCTTCCTTAGGCAGCAAGGTCGGCGCCGCCGCATGGACGATGGGTACCGATGCCCTGAGCATCAACCTGCCGCTGATTGGCACCCTCAATCTGGCCGACCTGGCGCCAGACCTGGGCAAAACCCTGGGCGAAAGCGTTGGGTCGACTATCGGTGGCACCATCGAAAGTGCGCTGGCGAGCCTGCCGGTGATCGGTGGCCTGCTGAACAAACTGCTCGGCAACTAATTCACGCCCCCGCAGTATGAAAAAAGGCGCCTGAAACAGGCGCCTTTTCGCGTTAGCACTTCAGGCTTACACCCTCTGCGGCTTATTTACGCGCCGAATCCGGTGAACGCATATAGCGGAAGAAATCACTGTCCGGGCTCAGGACCATCACATCCTGGTTGCTCTGGAAGCTCTTCTCATAGGCGCGCAGGCTACGGATAAAGGAGTAGAAGCCTGGATCCTGGCTGAACGCGTCGGCAAACAGTTTTGCCGATTCCGCATCGCCTTCACCACGCAGGATACGACCCTGGCGCTCGGCTTCCGCCAGCGTCTTGGTGACTTCGTAGTCTGCGGTCGCGCGCAGTTTCTCAGCTTCTTCCTGACCCTGTGAACGGTGGCGACGAGCAACTGCTTCACGCTCCGCGCGCATACGGTTATAAATCGCTTCCGACACTTCTGCCGGCAGGTTGATCTGTTTGATACGCACGTCGACAACTTCGATACCCAGCGCCGCCATACTGTTCGGGTTGATCACCTGCACTTTGCCGTTGGTTTCCGCTTCCACCCGCTCAGCGGCTTTGGCGATAGCGTCATCAGCCGCCGGGGTGCTGACCTCGTCTTCCGTGCCAGCAGAACCCGAGTTCAGCGCATCGCGCACTTCCAGCGTCAGGCGGCCACGGGAGTCGGTGACGATGTCTTTCACATCCAGACGACCAATTTCAGAACGCAGACGGTCAGAGAATTTACGCTTCAGCAGCACCTCGGCCTGGGAGACGTCGCCGCCGCCGGTTGCCAGGTAGTAACGGCTGAAGTCACTGATGCGCCACTTGATATAGGAGTCGACGATCAGGTCTTTTTTCTCTTTGGTCACAAAACGGTCAGCCTGGTTGTCCATGGTCTGGATACGCGCATCCAGCATCTTCACCGATTCGATAAACGGGATCTTGAAGTGCAGGCCCGGCGCATACACCAGCGGCTTGTTTTCGTCGTCGCGCAGAACTTTACCGAAACGCAGCGTAATCCCGCGCTCGCCTTCCTTTACGACAAAGACTGACATGTAGAGCACTACCAGCACGATGACAATGATCGCGATAACAGATTTACGCATCGTTATTCCCCCTGACGCTGGTAGTCGTTACGCTGCGCGTTAGCGCGGCGTTGGTCCATAATGCTACCCCCGGTTGAGCTCGAGGTTGATGAGGTGCTGGCGCTGCCTGTGCTGGATGCAGGTGGCAGACGCAGCAGATCGCTGGCGTCACTGCTATCGCTCTTTGCTGCCGGCGCGGCGGCGCCTTTCAGCATCTGGTCAAGCGGCAGAACCATCAGATTGCCGTTTTTGCTGTCATTGACCAGCACTTTACGGGTGTGGCTCAGCACTTTTTCCATGGTTTCGATATACAGACGCTCGCGGGTAATTTCCGGCGCGGCTTTGTATTCCGGCAGGAGCTTAGCAAAGCGAGCCACTTCACCCTGGGCTTCCAGGACGGTCTGGGTCTTGTAGGCACGCGCCTCTTCAAGGATACGCTGCGCCTGGCCATTCGCCCGCGGCTGTACTTCGTTGGTATAAGCTTCCGCTTCACGGATATACTGCTGCTCGTTCTCACGCGCGGCAATGGCATCGTCAAACGCCGCCTTCACCTCTTCCGGCGGACGTGCCGTCTGGAAGTTGACGTCCAGCAGGGTGATCCCCATGTTGTACGGGCGGATAGTCTCTTCCAGCTCGCGCTGGGTATCGCTACGGATCACAGTACGACCTTCGGTCAGAATGCGATCCATAGTGTATTTGCCGATCACGCCGCGCAGCGCGCTGTCAGTCGCCTGACGCAGACTGTCATCCGCGCTGGTAACGCTAAACAGATAGCGTTCCGGATCGGTGACGCGGTACTGCACGTTCATCTCAACGCGCACGACGTTTTCGTCAGAGGTCAGCATGACGCCGGAAGCGGCCAGTTCACGTACCGACTCCACGTTCACCGCCTGAACGTTATCGATAAAGGTCGGTTTCCAGTTCAGGCCTGGCTCAACCAGATGGCTGAACTTACCAAAACGGGTCACGACGCCGCGTTCGGCTTCTTTAATGGTATAAAAACCGCTGGCCGCCCAGATAATCACTGCCGCCGCGGCAACGATGCCGACAATACGCCCGCCCATCGGTCCGCGAGGGGTCTGCGCGTTATTACCACCGCCCAGTCCGCCCTTGCCGCCGCCGAGCCCGCCAAGTTTTTTACTTAACTTGCGGAAGATATCATCCAGATCCGGCGGCCCCTGCTCGCGACCACCTTTGTTGCCATTTCCCTCAGAGTTGCCGCCAGGTTTGCTGCTCCCCCACGGGTCGCGGTCCTGTCCGTTATTACCGGGCTGATTCCACGCCATGTATATGCTCCATATTTGTTTTTGATATCCCCACAGGGGTCAATATCTTCAGGCAAGCTGCAAGGTTAAACCACATAGTCAACAAGCGTTGGCTCTTGCTTACAGAGGCGCCGCCAGTCAACGATCGGCATGCGCACCTGCAGACTCACGCTGCCGTCATCCTCCATCCACTCTTTTTCTATCGCCTGAAGCTGATAGAAACGGCTTCTCAGTCGCCCTTCTTTCGGCGGTAAGCGCAGCGTATGCTGGGCCACTTCACCGGAAAGACGTTCCGTTAATGCCTGAAAAAGCAGTGGTACGCCAACCCCGGTCTGGGCTGAAAGCCAGACCCGAATCGGTTTATTTTCATCGTCGCGATCGATGCGCGGTTCAAAATCGTCAAGCATGTCGATTTTGTTCATCACCATCAGCGCGGGGATCTCATCGGCTTCAATCTCAGCGAGAACCTTATTTACCGCATCAATGTTTTCCTGCACACGGACATCCGCCGCGTCAATCACATGCAGCAGCAGCGTCGCCTGACGCGTCTCCTGCAACGTCGCTTTAAACGCGGCTACCAGATCGTGCGGCAGATGGCGAATAAAGCCGACGGTATCGGCCAGTACCGTTTCGCCGACGTCAGGGACGTCAATGCGGCGCAGCGTCGGGTCCAGGGTGGCAAACAGCTGGTTCGCGGCATAGACCTCGGCAGCGGTGATCTGGTTAAAGAGCGTTGATTTTCCGGCGTTGGTGTAGCCCACCAGCGACACGGTTGGAATATCGGCTTTCGCGCGCGACCGCCGCCCCTGCTCACGCTGTTTCTCAACTTTTTCCAGTCGCGACAGGATCTGCATGATGCGGTTACGCAATAAACGACGGTCGGTTTCGAGCTGGGTTTCACCCGGGCCACGCAAACCAATCCCGCCTTTCTGTCTTTCAAGGTGGGTCCAGCCGCGGACGAGGCGGGTTGCCATATGGCGCAACTGCGCCAGCTCAACCTGCAGTTTCCCTTCATGGGTGCGCGCGCGCTGGGCGAAAATATCTAAAATAAGACCGGTGCGATCGATAACCCGGCATTCGCACAGACGTTCCAGGTTGCGTTCTTGCGCCGGACTCAGGGCATGATCGAAGAGCACGACCGACGCGCCGGTCGCTTTAACGGCTTCCGCAATTTCGACTGCCTTACCTTCACCAACAAAATACTTCGGGTGCGGTGCTTTACGGCTACCGGTAATCACCTGCATTGCTTCGACACCGGCGGAAGAGGCCAGAGTTTCAAACTCCTGGAGATCTTCCATATCTTTGTCTTGCGAAAAATAGATGTGTACCAGTACCGCCTGCTCACCGGCGTCATAACGGTCAAACAAGCGTAAACCCCTTATAAAATACCAGCGGGGAACACAGAAAACCTGGCTCCCCGGCGTGGAAAAACAGCACTGGCCTTATTCGGCGTCGTCGCTGTCTTGTTGCGGCGCAGAAGAGCCCTGCGCGCTACCACCGTGGTGATAGTTACTGGAACCGCCGCCAGCATTATTGCTGTGGTGAGACACCGGGCGAGACGGGACAACAGTAGAAATTGCGTGCTTATAGACCATCTGGCTGACCGTGTTCTTCAACAGGATCACGAACTGATCGAAAGACTCAATTTGCCCTTGCAGCTTGATACCATTCACCAAATAAATAGAAACCGGAACGCGTTCCCGACGCAAAGCGTTCAGGAACGGATCTTGTAAAGATTGCCCCTTAGCCATTCTCTCTTTTCCTTATATGTATGCTTGTTTTGTACTCAGAACCTTACGATTCTTAAAAAAAATTACGCACGATACCGTTCAATTGTACACGTTCAGTTCTGGCTCGCACCAACAACCTGTAATACTTTGTTGAGCGCTTGTTCAGGTTGTTCACTGTCTAACCAGTGCACACCTTCCCAACCGCGCAGCCAGGTGACCTGACGTTTGGCTAACTGTCTCGTGGCGCAAACACCTCGATAAACCATCTCATCATAAGGGATCTCGCCATTGAGGTATGACCACATCTGGCGGTATCCAACACAACGGATGGAAGGCATATCCGTATGCAAATCTCCGCGGGCAAAAAGCGCCCGTACTTCTGCTTCAAAACCTGAAGCTAACATCTGATGAAAACGCTGTTCTATGCGTTGATGGAGCAGTTCACGGCTCGCCGGGGCGATGGCGAACTGATGCACCTGATATGGCAGAGCGTCTCCTGACGTTTGCGTCAGTTCCGTTAAAGTTTTACCCGAAATGAAAAAAACTTCCAGTGCCCGGGAAAGCCTTTGCGGATCATTTGGATGAATACGCGCAGCAGCCACGGGATCAATTTCCTGTAATTGCTGATGTAACGCGTTCCACCCCTGCTCTGCGGCCTGCTGCTCAATCCGCGCTCTGACCTCTGGGTCAGCCGACGGTAAGGGCGACAATCCTTCCAGCAACGCTTTGAAATACAACATCGTTCCGCCGACTAACAGCGGAATACGCCCGGCGGCGACAATATCGGCCATCGCCGCCAGCGCGTCGCGGCGAAAATCAGCCGCGGAATAGGCTTCTGCGGGATCCAAAATATCCAGCAGCCGGTGCGGCGCAGCGCTAAGCTCCGCGGCATCCGGTTTGGCAGTGCCAATATCCATTCCCCGATAAATGAGGGCGGAATCAACACTAATCAACTCTACTGGCAAAACTTTACGTAAGGCTATCGCCAGCGCGGTTTTACCTGAGGCCGTCGGGCCCATTAAAAAAATTGCCTTGGGCAGGCTCGCCTCGGTTACATCATTCATCTTTCAGGGCATTCATCGCCGAATGGAGATCTACAGGTTGTAACAGGCCACCCGGCGGCGTTTTCACCAGCTGCGGGCAAAGACGTTCGACGTCCGCCAGCAGCGCAATCGCCTGCGCCATATTCCATGACGCCTGTTCGCTCGTCAGATTACGCGCCATCCATTGGGCGATGTTGCCGACGTCGAATGCGTTTTGCTGCGCCAGGTAGCCTATCAGTTCAGGAATCAAGATTTGTAAATTTTGTTGTCTTAAGGGTAAAGGGACCGCGCGCACCGTCACGTGCAGGGCATCGGTATGAAGCTCGATCCCCAACTGCGTCAGCGCCGACTGCGCAGCGGCCAGCGCCCGCTTCTCCCCTTCCGTGACTTTTAACCGCAACGGGATCAGCAGCGGCTGGGCACATACCGCTTCCGTACCCGGCGTCAACTGCGCCTGGCGCAGCCAGCGCTCGGCAACGGTCAACGACAGCAGCGCCAGACTGCCCTCGCGCTCCAGCAGCGCGCAATCGCCGCCGACGATCGTCAGCACTCTGCCAAAACTCTGACTGTGACCAGCCAGTTCCGCCGGGGCGGCGGACGGCTGCGCGGGTCGCGGAGCGGCGGGCGTGTCGAGCAACTGACGATAAAGCGCGCCCTGCTGCTTCTGGTAACCGGGCTGCGCATGCGGCCAGCTCGCGCCGCCAGAACTGCCGCCGGAGACAGCCGGCTCACGCGACGATGTCATGCTGAATCGGGTTGCCGGTTCACGCGCTTCCGACGGCCGAGCAAACTGGTTGCCGCCTGCGGCGATGCGGTTCTCCGGCATCTGGCGCGGCGTCGGCGGGTCGTCTTTTTCCGCCAGCGGCGCATCAAGCTGTTGCTGCAGCACGCTCAGTACGCCCTGGTAGATAAAGTCATGCACCAGGCGAGACTGATGGAAACGCACCTCATGCTTGGCCGGATGGACGTTCACATCCACCTGATGGGGATCGATCTCCAGATACAGCACAAACGCCGGCTGCTGATCGGCGCCCAGCTTGTCTTCACAGGCCTGGCGGATAGCATGATTGATCAGCCGGTCGCGCATCATCCGGCCGTTGACGTAACAGTACTGAATTTCCGCCAGCGCCGGGGTGGTATGGAGCGGATCGGCAACCCAGCCGCGCAGGGTCAGATCGCCATGCTGCCACTCGATCGCCAGCGCATGTTCGAGAAAAGCGGCGCCGCAAATGGTTCCCAGCCGCCGCTCCCGCTGGCCATCCTGCGCCACTGCCCGATACTGTCGTATCACCTTACCGTTATGGTTGAGGTTAATGGTGACGTCGAAGCGCGCCAGCGCAATGCGGCGCACCACCTCGTCAATGTGGCCGAACTCGGTTTTTTCGGTGCGCATAAATTTGCGCCGCGCCGGCGTGTTGTAGAACAGATCGAGGACTTCCAGGGTGGTGCCGACCGGGTGCGCCGCCGGCTTCACCGTTACCGCCTGATCGCGGCCTTCGGCATAAGCCTGCCAGGCTTCCTGCTGCTCCGCCGTGCGCGAAGTCAGCGTTAAGCGCGCCACCGAACTGATACTGGCCAGCGCTTCGCCGCGAAAGCCGAGGCTGATAATCGCCTCCAGATCGTCAAGCGAGGCGATCTTGCTGGTCGCATGACGGGCCAGGGCCAACGCCAGCTCGTCTTTTTTGATGCCACTGCCGTTATCGCGGATGCGAATGAGCTTCGCGCCGCCGCGTTCGATATCAATGTCAATCCGCGTAGCGCCAGCATCAAGGCTGTTCTCAACCAGCTCTTTCACCACCGACGCGGGCCGCTCCACCACTTCGCCGGCGGCAATCTGGTTGGCGAGCTGCGGCGGCAGAACCTGAATCGGCATCCCCTGCTCCTTAGTTAATCAACATCCCGCCTGGCGCTGCGGCGCTGGCGGTCTGCGCCGCCTCGCCGCGAGGCGCCGACTGCAGCGGATGCTGCATAAAGTAGTTGCGCAGGCCGTTATAAATCGCCTCCGCAATCTGCTCCTGGTAATCATCGCTCCCCAGCAGCCGCTCTTCACCGTTGTTACTGATAAAGCCCGTTTCCACAAGGATCGACGGGATATCCGGCGAGCGCAATACACCGAGGCTGGCATGCTCCGGGCGGCGTTTGTGCAGGTTGCCAATGCGCTGCAGCTGGCTCAGCACGTTGGTCGCCACATCGTAGCCGACGCGCTGGGAATGACCGAACTGCAGATCCAGCACCGCCTGGCTCAGGTAGGGGTCGGCCTGGCTGTTCGCCAGCACGTCGCCTGCCCCGCCGAGCAGTTCAGACTGCTTCTCATGCTGCTCGAGCCAACCGGCCATTTCGCTGTTGGCGCGACGGTTCGAGAGCACCCACACCGAGGCGCCGGTCGCATCGCGGTTTGGCGCGGCATCAGCATGGATAGAGACGAGGAAGTTGGCGTTTTGCTTACGCGCCACGTCAGAGCGGCCCATCACCGAAATAAAGTAATCTCCGTCGCGGGTCAGCACCGGCTTAAACTGCGGATCGGCGTTCAGTAACGCCCGCAGCTTGCGCGCGATAGCGATAGTGACGTTCTTCTCTTTGGTGCCATTCGGACCAATTGCGCCAGGATCCTGACCGCCGTGTCCGGCATCGATGGCGATAATCACCTTATCATCCGCCGACACCGTACGGGCCGCCGGGCGAGTCACGGTCTGATTGTTGGTCATCGCCGGCTGGGAGGAGGTCATCGCCGTCTGCCGTTCATGACCCGACGAGCTGAACGGGTTACGCCCTGACGTCGCCGTCCGGGAAGGCATCACTGGCGGCGGGTCAGCCCGTTTCACCACCACAGGCGGCGGTGGCGGTGGCGGTGGCGGCGGTGCGTCGGCGTTGATGGTAAAGACCACCGTGTAATTCGTCCCGTTCTGCTGCTTCACCGCTCGCGTTTTACCATCTTCCGTCAAATCCACCAGCAGACGCAGCGTCTGCGTATCCTGCGGCGTACCGGCGCGAATACTCTTCACCAGGTTGCTGCCGCTAAACTGCAGCGGTAGTCCCTGCAATACGCCGGTCTGCTTGATATCCAGCGCGACCAGACGTTTACCCTGTGGGGTAAAGGAGTACTCCGGCTCACCGACAAAACTTAGGGTAATACGGGCCTGCTGGTCTCCGTTGGAGACCTGGATATCGGATAAACTCGCCGCAGTGGCGTGAAGACTCGAGAGCATTAGCGCAGCGGCAAGCCAGGTGGTTATGCGATACTTCATCCCGTCATCCTTCAGGCTAAATGGCTAAACGCGCCAGTAAAGATTCACCCCGTGAGGAGATCGCGGTAATACGCGCCTCACGCCCTTGTGCCTGGTAATCAAGGTGAATTTCAACATCCGGGTCAGGCAGGACACCTGCGCCTTGCTGCGGCCATTCCACCAGGCAGATGGCATCGTCGGCAAAATAATCACGGATCCCCATAAATTCGAGCTCCTCAGGATCCGCCAGTCGGTAGAGATCGAAGTGATATACCATCAGATTCTCGAGGGTATACGGCTCCACCAGGGTATAGGTTGGGCTTTTGACATTGCCGCGGTGACCGAGCGCCTGCAAAAATCCGCGGCTGAAGGTCGTTTTCCCCGCGCCTAAATCACCATACAGATAAATCACGGTGGCGCCGGTACAGGCCTGCGCGATGCGGTCGCCAAGGGCCAGCGTGGCCTGCTCATCGGGTAAAGGAATCACTCGGTTAATCATGGTCTACGTCAATCACATCCGGGTTAACAACACGCCTGAGCGTGGAAAAGAGATCGGTCGCCAGCATACCGCGGGTGCCCTCGCGAGCGGCCACCCGGTCGGCGGCGTCGCCATGAGCGACGCACCCGGCACAGGCTGCATCATACGGCGTCAGGTGCTGTCCTAACAATGCGGCAATAATGCCGGTAAGCACATCGCCCATCCCGCCGCTGGCCATCCCGGCATTGCCGGCATCGATAATGCCCATCGCCCCGCTTTCACTGGCCACCACCGTGCCCGCGCCTTTCAGCACAACCACGCCACCATACCGTTTTACCAGACGCTGCGCAGAAAGTAAGCGATCGCTTTCAATTTCTGCCACGCTGACGTTCAGCAGACGGGCCGCTTCGCCGGGGTGCGGCGTTAACACGCGATTGTGACGTTTATCGGGATTGAATGCCAGCAGGTTCAGCGCGTCGGCGTCCCAGACCATCGGTTTGTTAAAACTTTCCACCGTGCGCAGGGCGCTGCGCCCCCATTCGCGCTGCCCCAGACCCGGGCCAATCGCCACCACATCAGCCCACTCCAGCGCGGCTTTCAGGGTCTGGGGCGTCAGTTCATCCACCATTAATTCCGGCCGCACGGTGACAATGGGCGCCACGTTCTCCGGGTGAGTAAGCACTCGCACCAGCCCTGCACCGCTGCGTAGGGCCGCTTCACCGCACATACGGATAGCGCCTGCCGTGCCGCGATCGCCGCCGACAATCACCAGCTTGCCGTGATCGCCCTTATGGGAGGTGGCCCGCCGCGGCGGCAGCCAGTCGGCGAGGTGGGCGGCGCAAAACCGCGTCAGGAGAGTACTTTGCCCGGCGAGCCAGCGCTCGAGCCCAAGGGCATGATGATGGAGATGCCCGACGACATCCCGCGCCTTGCCGGTCAGCAGCCCGGGTTTGAGGGCGATAAAGGTCAGGGTGTGGTCAGCCTGAACCACTGCACCTGGCGTCGCGCCGGTCTGCGCATTCAGGCCGGAAGGGATATCCAGCGCCACCACCGGCGCCGGGTGGTGGTTAGCCTGGTGGATGAGCGCCGCGACGGGATCGCGCGGCGCACTGCGCAGACCGGTGCCAAGCAGGCCGTCAATAATCAGTGAGATATCGTCGGGCCATGGGATGGTCGCCGCATGGATCACACCGCCGGCGTTAAGCCACGCCTCCCGCGCCGCCTGCGCCTCTTCCGGCAGCGGGCTGTCACTCTCCACCGCCAGCAGCGTCACCCGCCGCCCCGCGGCCTGTGCCAGACGCGCGACGACATATCCGTCGCCGCCGTTGTTACCATGTCCGCAGAGGATCAGCCAGTGCGCGCTGGCGGGATAAGCGCGGCTGGCCAGTTGAAAGGCCGCCTCGCCCGCGCGCTGCATCAGTTCGAACAGCGTCAGCCCCAGGCTGTCCGCCGCCTCTCGTTCGGCCAGGCGCAGCGCCTCCGCAGGCCAAATGTTGTATGGTATACTGTCAGGGTTTTTCGTCATTGTATGGTCCATCATGTCACAGCCCCTCGATCTCGTTCAGTTAGCGCAACAAATCAAACAGTGGGGCACAGAGCTCGGGTTCCAGCAGGTGGGTATCGCCGATACCGACCTCAGCGCCAGTGAACCCAAACTGCAGGCATGGCTGGATAAACAATACCACGGCGAAATGGAGTGGATGGCCCGTCACGGTATGATGCGCGCCCGTCCCCACGAACTGCTGCCCGGTACGTTACGCGTTATCAGCGTGCGGATGAACTATCTGCCCGCCAACGCCGCCTTTGCCCGCACCCTGAAAGATCCCGCACTGGGTTACGTCAGCCGTTATGCCCTCGGGCGTGATTATCATAAGCTGCTACGTAATCGCCTGAAAAAACTGGGGGAGAAGATTCAGGAACAGTGTGCTTCGCTCAATTCTAGACCTTTTGTCGATTCCGCGCCTATCCTGGAGCGGCCAATCGCAGAAAAAGCGGGCCTTGGCTGGACAGGTAAGCACTCACTTATCTTAAGCCGCGACGCGGGGTCATTCTTTTTCCTCGGCGAACTGCTGATCGATCTGCCTCTACCGGTCGACAGCCCGGTTGCGGAAGAGTGCGGACGCTGCGTCGCCTGCATGACCATCTGCCCCACCGGCGCCATCGTTGAGCCCTACACCGTCGACGCCCGGCGCTGCATCTCCTATCTCACCATTGAACTGGAAGGCTCTATCCCGGAGGAGTTCCGTCCGCTTATCGGCAACCGTATTTACGGTTGTGATGATTGTCAGTTGATCTGTCCGTGGAACCGTTTCTCACAGCTCACCGATGAAGAGGATTTCAGTCCACGCAAAGCGTTGCATGCGCCACCGCTGGTGGAGCTGTTCGCCTGGAGCGAAGCGTGGTTTCTGAAGGTAACCGAAGGGTCGGCGATTCGTCGCATTGGCCACCTGCGCTGGCTGCGCAATATCGCCGTCGCGCTGGGCAATGCGCCCTGGGATGAAGCCCATCTTCGCGCGCTGGAGAGTCGCCGGGGTGAGCACCCGCTTCTCGACGAGCACATCGAATGGGCTATCGCTGAGCAAATAAACAAGCGGAACGCCGACGCCGTCGAAGTACAACTGCCGAAAAAATTACGTCTGGTCAGGGTAGTAGAGAAAGGCTTGCCGCGCGACGCCTGATTCATTCACAGGCTGTGAATAAAATCTAAAACACATTGCGTTTCAAGGCGCAGACCGAGGTCAAGTGATCGGATTAACATTTCGAAATGAAATTTAATTGTTAAATTTCAATGGTATATAAAGATACTATTTACAAAGCGAAGCATTTACGCCGTCAAAGACGGAACGACAACCTGTGGATAACTCTGTTCACAGTATTTCTGGATATCAAATGAAAATCATCCCCGGCGCTGGATTGCACTGTGGATAAATAAGAGATGGAAGAAAATTTGGAGCGGGAAACGAGACTCGAACTCGCGACCCCGACCTTGGCAAGGTCGTGCTCTACCAACTGAGCTATTCCCGCTTAATC
>NZ_KB976100.1:264336-317335 GCF_000398905.1 Klebsiella sp. KTE92 | reverse complement strand
CTTTCAAATTTTGGAGCGGGAAACGAGACTCGAACTCGCGACCCCGACCTTGGCAAGGTCGTGCTCTACCAACTGAGCTATTCCCGCGTTACTGCTTTTTTGCCATATTTTGATGGCGTCGTAATTTGCATTTCTGCGTCGTTACGGGAGGCGCATTATACGAGAATTCGATGCCCCTGCAACCCCCTGACGATCACTTTTTTGCGTTTTTTGTTTAAATGGACATTTTCTCGCCACCTACGCCGCTGAATTGTATAAATAAGCGTCATAACGGGCAAAATTGCTTTTTCCGCCCGGCTGAATGACGCAAAATCGCTCGCATCATAGTGCGGTGGCGCGACGTATAACGTGGCCACCACGACGCCAAACAGGGAATTAGCATGAGAAAAGTCCTCACCGTCCTGCTGCTGAGCACGCTGGCCATCGGAACCGCGTCAGCCGAGACGCTCCATTTTGGCACTACCACGGCCAATCCGCCGTTTGTCACCGCCAACGGCAAAAATCAGCCCGTCGGCTTCGATATCGATCTCGCTCACGCCCTGTGCCAGCAGATGCAGGCGCAGTGCCAGTTTACGGCGCAGCGTTTCGATACCCTGATCCCGGCATTGCGCTTTAAGAAGTTTGATGCGGTGATTGCCGGTATGGAAGTGATCCCAATGCGCGAGAAGCAGGTCGCCTTTAGCCGCCCCTATCGCCAGGCCCTCTCCGGGGTGGTGATCGTCAATAAAGATGTCGCCCATACCTTTGCCGATCTGAAAGCCAAAAAAATCGGCGTGGTGAAAGGCACGCTGCACCAGCACTATCTGCGCGATAAGCAGAAGGCCGTGCAGGCGATCCCTTACGACGACGTCGCCAGCGCTTTAGCCGCGCTGAAAGCCGGCGAAATAACCGGCGTCATGAGCGACTTCGCCACCCTTGACGCCTGGCAACAAGAGAACCCTGACTACGCCATCATGGATGAGCGGGCCACCGACCCGGCTTATTACGGTAAGCAGTATGCGATTGCGGTGCGCAAAGACGATCCGGAGTTGCTGAATGCCATCAACGATGCCCTGACCGCGGTCATGGCGACGCCTGACTTCCAGCAGATGCAGCAAAAGTGGTTTAAATAATCAGAAAGATGTACCGGGCCGCACCAGGCCCGGTATTGGTTTACAGCTTAATGAAATGCTCGCGATAGTAGGCCAGCTCGGCAACCGACTCGCGGATATCGTCCATCGCCTGATGGGTGCCCTGCTTTTTAAAGCCGTCGAGAATTTCCGGCTTCCAGCGGCGAGCCAGCTCTTTCAGCGTGCTGACGTCCAGATAGCGGTAGTGGAAATAGGCTTCCAGTTGCGGCATGTACTTAAACAGGAAGCGACGATCCTGGCCGATGCTGTTGCCGCAGATCGGCGACTTGCCCGCCGGCACCCACTGCTTAAGAAACTCAATGGTCGCCAGTTCGGCATCGTGCTCGCTGACGGCGCTGGCCTTCACGCGATCCACCAGTCCGCTGCCGGTATGCGTCCGCACATTCCACTCGTCCATTAATGCCAGCTGAGCATCCGACTGATGCACGGCGATGGTCGGCCCTTCAGCCAAAATGTTCAGGTTGGCATCGGTCACCAGGGTGGCGATTTCGATAATGCGATCGCGCTCCGGATCCAGCCCTGTCATCTCAAGATCGATCCAAATGAGGTTGTTTTCATTTGCACTCATGCTATTTTCCACCCTTCTTGCGTGACTATATTCATCTAAAATAGCGTGTATCATAGAGGTTTTGCCCCATCAGGGCGACCAGGAGCCAGTTCGATTGAGTAAAAATAAACTCTCCAAAGGCCAGCAGCGCCGCGTCAACGCCAACCACCAGCGCCGCCTGAAAACCACTGCGGAGAAGGCCGACTACGATGACAACCTGTTTGGCGAAACGTCGGAAGGCATTGTCATCAGTCGCTTTGGTATGCATGCCGACGTCGAATCCGCTGACGGTAGCGTCCATCGCTGCAACATTCGCCGGACAATCCGTTCGCTGGTCACCGGCGACCGCGTGGTCTGGCGGCCGGGTAAAGACGCCGCCGACGGCGTAAACGTCAAAGGGATCGTCGAAGCGGTGCACGAGCGCGCCTCCGTCCTGACGCGTCCGGATTTTTACGACGGCGTGAAGCCTATCGCCGCCAATATCGATCAGATCGTGGTGGTTTCCGCGATCCTGCCTGAACTGTCGCTGAATATTATCGATCGCTATCTGGTGGCCTGCGAGGCGCAGGATATCGAGCCGTTGATCGTCCTGAATAAAATCGATCTGCTGGATGACGATGGCCTGCGCTTCGTCAATGAGCAAATGGACATCTACCGCAATATCGGCTACCGCGTGCTCATGGTCTCCAGCCGGACTCAGGACGGTCTCAAGCCGCTGGAAGCGGCCCTGACCGACCGCATCAGCATTTTCGCCGGGCAGTCCGGGGTCGGTAAATCGAGTCTGCTGAATGCCCTGCTGGGGCTGAATGAGGATCAGATCCTCACCAATGATGTCTCGGACGTTTCCGGCTTAGGCCAGCACACCACCACCGCGGCGCGCCTCTACCACTTCCCGCACGGCGGCGATGTGATTGATTCGCCGGGTGTTCGTGAATTTGGCCTCTGGCATCTGGAAGCGGAACAAATCACCCATGGCTTTGTCGAATTCCATGATTATTTAGGCCATTGCAAATACCGCGACTGTAAACACGATAACGATCCTGGCTGTGCGCTTCGCGAAGCGGTAGAGAACGGCAAGATCGCCGAAAGCCGTTTTGAGAACTACCACCGCATCCTCGAAAGCATGGAGCAGGTACAGGTAAAAACGCGTAAAAACTTTTCCTCGTCCGATGACTGATCATTAAGCTGAGCATCACGTCAGGCTCTGCCAGGACGCGGTCAAACTGCGACTAACGCGGATGCCATTTGGCGAGGTTTACGTATAGAATCGTCCCCTTTTTTCAGGACCCCGCCCGCGGGCGGGGTCAGGAACGACATATCATGGCCTGGAGGCTACTTTGTTAAACGATCTTAAACTTTCACTGCAATACATTCTGCCTAAACTGTGGCTCACCCGCCTCGCAGGCTGGGGTGCGAGCAAACGCGCAGGTTGGTTGACGAAACTGGTCATCGATCTGTTCGTGAAATACTACAAGGTCGATATGAAAGAGGCGCAGAAGCCGGATACCGCGGCTTATCGCACCTTCAACGATTTCTTTGTGCGTCCGCTGCGCGACGACGTTCGCCCGCTGAATACCGATCCCAACGTGCTGGTGATGCCGGCAGACGGCGTGATCAGCCAGCTTGGCGCCATTGAAGACGATAAAATCCTGCAGGCCAAAGGTCATGACTACAGCCTGGAAGCCCTGCTGGCCGGCAACTATCAAATGGCCGACCTGTTCCGTAACGGAAGCTTCGCCACCACCTATCTGTCGCCGCGCGACTATCACCGCGTGCACATGCCGTGCAACGGCATCCTGCGCGAAATGATCTACGTTCCTGGCGACCTGTTCTCGGTTAACCATCTGACGGCGCAGAATGTGCCTAACCTGTTCGCCCGTAACGAGCGCGTCATCTGCCTGTTTGATACTGAGTTTGGCCCAATGGCGCAAATTCTGGTGGGCGCGACTATCGTTGGCAGCATCGAAACCGTGTGGTCCGGCACCGTGACCCCGCCGCGCGAAGGCATTATTAAACGCTGGACCTGGCCCGCGGGTGACAGCGAAGGCTCCGTCGCCCTGCTGAAAGGCCAGGAGATGGGCCGCTTCAAACTGGGTTCCACCGTGATCAACCTGTTTGCCCCGGGCCAGGTGAAGCTGGTCGACTCGCTGCAAAGCCTGTCCGTGACTAAAATCGGCCAACCGCTGGCGACCGCCGTGGAAGCCAGCACCGCTGCTGAACCCGCGCCGTTACCGGAAGAAGAGATCCGCGCCGAACACCGCGCCAGCCCGCTGGTTGACGATACACAAGACCAAGGTTAATTCTTCAGCAAAAAGGGTTATGCCGTGCGCCTGATATACACTTTCCTGTTGGCCTTGAGCCTCAGTTTCGGGGCGTACGCTGCGACAGCCCCGGATGCTAAACAGATAACCCAGGAACTGGAACAGGCGAAGGCGGCAAAGCCCGCCCAGCCTGAAACCGTTGAAGTTCTGCAGTCCGCGCTGAACGCGCTTGAGGAGCAAAAATCGTTCCTCGAGCGCGCCCGTCAGTATCAGGACGTTATCGATAATTTCCCCAAACTGTTTCAAAGCCTGCGCTCCCAGCTCAATAATCTGAGCGAAGAACCGCGCCAGGTGCCAACCGGCCTGACCGCCGATGCGCTGAACCAGGAGATCCTGCAGGTCAGCAGCCAGCTGCTGGAATCGAGCCGCCAGGCGCAGCAGGAGCAGGATCGCGCGCGTGAAATCGCCGACTCCCTGAACCAGCTGCCGCAACAGCAAACCGATGCCCGTCGTCAGCTCAATGAGGTTGAGCGCCGCATCGGCACGCAAACCGGCAACAATGCTCTCGCCCAGGCGCAAAATCTTGCCCTGCAGGCGGAATCGGCGCGCCTGAAGGCGCTGGTGGATGAACTCGACCTCGCCCAGCTTTCCGCCAACAACCGCCAGGAGCTGTCGCGCGCCCGTTCCGAGCTGGCGCAAAAGCAGAGCGAACAACTGGATGCCTATCTGCAGGCGCTGCGCAATTTACAGAACAGCCAGCGCCAGCGGGAGGCGGAAAAGGCGCTGGAGAGCACCGAACTGCTGGCGGAGAACAGTGAAAACCTGCCGCCGGACATCACCGCGCAGTTCAAGGTCAACCGGGAGCTCTCCCAGGCGCTGAACCAGCAGGCGCAGCGCATGGATCTGGTGGCCTCCCAGCAGCGGCAGGCGACGAATCAAACGCTGCAGGTGCGCCAGGCGTTAAACACCCTGCGCGAGCAATCGCAGTGGCTGGGCTCTTCCAACCTGCTGGGTGAAGCCTTACGCGCCCAGGTGGCGCGACTGCCGGAACGCCCTCGCCCACAGCAGCTGGATACGGAAATGGCACAGTTGCGCGTGCAGCGTCTACGCTTTGAAGATTTACTCAGTAAGCAACCACAGCTGCGGCAGATCCGTCAGGCCGACGGCCAACCGCTGACCAGCGAGCAGAACAAGATCCTGCAGGCGCAGCTGCGCACGCAGAACGAGCTGCTGAACTCGCTGCTGCGCGGCGGCGATACTCTGATGCTGGAGCTCACTAAGCTGAAGGTCGCCAACGGCCAGCTGGAAGACGCGCTGAAAGAGATCAACGAAGCGACCCACCGCTATCTGTTCTGGACTTCGGACGTCAGCCCCATCGGCTTCTCCTGGCCGCTGGAGATTGTCCAGGATCTACGGCGTCTGATCTCCCTGGATACCATCAGCGAGCTGGGCAAAGCCAGCGCGATGATGCTCACCAGCAAAGAGACCTTGCTGCCGCTGTTTGCCGCCCTGCTGCTGGTTGGCTTTAGCATCAGCTCCCGACGCCATTTCACCCGCTTCCTTGAGCGCTCCAGCGCCCGGGTGGGGAAAGTCACCCAGGATCACTTCTGGCTGACGCTGCGCACGGTCTTCTGGTCGATACTGGTGGCCTCGCCGCTGCCGGTGCTGTGGATGACGCTCGGCTATGGCCTGCAGTCCGCCTGGCCCTTCCCGCTGGCGGTGGCGATAGGCGATGGGGTCACGGCGACCGTGCCTTTGCTGTGGGTGGTGATGATCTGCGCCACCTTCGCCCGGCCAAACGGGCTGTTTATCGCCCACTTCGGCTGGCCGCGTAACCGCGTGGCGAAAGCGATGCGCTACTACCTGATGAGCATCGGGCTGATTGTGCCGCTGATTATGGCGCTGATCATGTTTGATAATCTTAACGACCGCGAGTTCTCCGCTTCGCTGGGCCGCCTGTGCTTCCTGTTGATCTGCGGCGCGCTGGCGGTGGTTACCCTGAGCCTTAAGCACGCCGGTATTCCGCTCTATCTGGATAAAGAGGGGAATGGCGACAATATGGTGAACCGCCTGCTGTGGAACCTGATGCTTGGCGCCCCGCTGGTGGCCATGCTGGCGGCCGCCGTCGGCTACCTCGCCACCGCCCAGGCGCTGCTTGCGCGTCTGGAAACCTCGGTCGCCATCTGGTTCCTGCTGCTGGTGGTCTATCACATCATCCGCCGCTGGATGCTGATCCAGCGCCGCCGGCTGGCCTTCGACCGGGCCCGCCACCGTCGCGCGGAAATTCTCGCCCAGCGCGCCCGCGGCGAAGATGAGCCCGTTCACGTCAGCAGTCCGGAGGGGTCGGTGGAGACGGAGGTCAGCGAGGTCGATCTCGATGCCATCAGTACCCAGTCGCTGCGGCTTGTGCGTTCCCTGCTGATGCTGATCGCGCTGCTGTCGGTCATCGTGCTGTGGTCGGAAATTCATTCGGCGTTTGGCTTCCTTGAGAATATCTCGCTGTGGGACGTGACCTCGACGGTACAAGGGGTGGAAAGCCTTGAGCCGATCACGCTTGGCGCGGTGTTGATTGCCATTCTGGTGCTGATCATCACCACTCAGCTGGTGCGCAACCTGCCCGCGCTGCTGGAACTGGCGATCCTCCAGCATCTCGATTTAACGCCCGGCACCGGCTACGCCATCACCACCATCACCAAATATCTGCTGATGCTCGTCGGCGGGCTGGTGGGCTTCTCGATGATCGGTATTGAGTGGTCGAAGCTGCAGTGGCTGGTCGCCGCGCTGGGTGTGGGTCTCGGGTTTGGCCTGCAGGAGATCTTCGCCAACTTTATCTCCGGCCTGATTATCCTGTTTGAGAAGCCGATCCGCATCGGCGATACAGTCACCATTCGCGACCTGACGGGCAGCGTCACCCGCATTAATACCCGTGCAACCACCATCAGTGACTGGGACCGGAAAGAGATTATCGTGCCGAACAAGGCCTTCATCACCGAACAGTTTATCAACTGGTCGCTGTCGGACTCAGTCACCCGCGTGGTGCTGACAGTGCCGGCCCCCGTGGACGCCGATACCGACGAGGTCACGAAAATTCTCATTGCCGCGGCGCATCGCTGCTCGCTGGTCATCGATACCCCGGCGCCGGAGGCGTTTCTCGTCGACCTGCAGCAGGGGATCCAGATTTTCGAGCTGCGTATTTTTGCCGCGGAGATGGGGCATCGCATGCCGCTGCGCCATGAGATGCATCAGCTGATCCTGGCGGGCTTCCGCGAGCATGGCATTGATATGCCGTTCCCTCCGTTCCAGATGCGTTTGGAAAGTATCGACGGCAGGCAAAGCAGTAAAACCATGACCTCGGCCGGAAAAACCAGCCGCCGTACGGCTGGTAGCCTGTAAACCATCCCCTGCCCGGCTGCACCGCCGGGCAGGTTCTTTAACTCTCCATCACCAGCGCGCCGGACGCCATGCGCCGACGGTAGCTTTCGTAGATCCCCAGCGCCAGCAGTGAGAAGAAGATCGGTCCACCGACCATCCACAGGGTACTGTTCCAGTCCCCGCTGTCGATGACGGGTTGGATAATGGTGAAGATATTGGCGAAAGTCACCACCAGCAACACCACGCCGGTCGCCAGCAGCGTCGACGAACGGTTTTTGAAAATCACGAACGGTCGGTCAAGATGCGTTTTCGCCTTGAAGAACGGGAAGGCGATGGTCAGGAATAGATAGGGCAAGGTCATGGAGACATTGGCCATCAGCGTCAGCTTGTTATAAAACGCGGAAGCGCTATCCCCACCGAACGATACCAGTACGATAAACACCCCGACCAGCAGACACTGCAGCCACATCGCCGCGGCGGGCATGCCGTTGACGTTGAGACGGGTCATCACCGACGGCCAGAGCGCTTTTGGCGTGCCCTGGATAATCGCTTTCAGGGGAGAATAGCTGAGGGTGAAGAACGCGCCGGTGTAAGCGAGAAACATCGACAGGCCCGTAATACGGGCGAACCAGACTCCGGTCAGGGCAGCCGACTCTGGCGTCAGGTGCAGAGCCTGGCCGAGCGTCGTCCCAAGGCTGGTCATCAGCACATAGGTGATGTTGCCGAGGTTGGTCGAACGCGCGCCAAGCACCTGCTGCCAGTTGGCGCTCACGCCCCACAGCACAATCGCCAGCGAGTAACCGACCGAGATAACGATCGCCGCGATGATAATCCCTTTGGCAAAGTTCTTTTCCGGCTTATCAGTCTTATCCACTAAGCCGCCGACCGCCTCAATTCCGCCATAGGCAAAGATGGCAAATACCACAAACGACAGCATCGCCATGCCCGACTGATACCCGGGATTAGGTGAAAAGGTGAAGTTTAACGGTTGGGCGAAATGGCCGCCGTTGAGCAGGAGGATCGCCCCGCTCACCAGCAGTAGCACCAGGTTAAGCCCCATCACCGCGATGCCGCCGACGGCGGTGATTTTGGCGATTTTATTGATCCCTTTGACGGCAATAAAGGTCACGACACCCATCCAGCAGGCTGCCAGAATGCCCACCGTCTGCGTCGGGGTCAGGCTAGCCAGCGCCCAGGTCTGGGTTTTGTCCGCGCCAAACAAAAAGGTGGATAACGGCACCCAAATTTTAGCCGCCGTACTCACCATCCACACCACGTACGACGCAAACCACATAAAGGTGCCGATGAAAGCAAAGCGCGGCCCGACGCTGTGGTTCATCCAGGAATAGATCCCGCCCTCTTCGCGACGATAAGCCGAGCCCATCTCCGCCATCATCAGCGCGAACGGAATAAAGAAAAAGAGGGCGGAAAAAAGATAAAACGGCATCGCACTGTAGCCCATCAGATAAAACGCCGACGGGCTGTTGGCAAAGCCAAACACCGAAGTGAAGATCATCAGAATCAGCCCAATCAGGCTCATCTTCTTGAATTGTTGATGCATAAATCTATCCAAACGAGGGCATCACCCAACAGGCAACGCCTGGCCTCAAAAAATGAGCGCGGATAGTAGCAAAAGCACGGAAGGAGATTGTGGGTATTCGGGCGAAAACCGGGATAGCGTGAGGGAGGATCGGTCAGGGCGGGTCTGTCACCTCCCCCGCTCTCAGGCGGCAGGAGGTGACAGCGCCATCAGGCGCGGTCGACCGTAAAGGCGATCACCTCGCCGATGCTTTCGGCACCCAGCGCCAGCATCACCACACGGTCAACGCCCAGCGCCACGCCGGAGCAGTCCGGCAGGCCCGCCTCTAGTGCCGCCAGCAGGTTGTTATCGATAGGCTGCTGCGGAAGGCCGCGCGCGGCGCGTTTGCGGTTGTCCTGCTCGAATCGCAGACGCTGTTCGCGGGCATCGGTCAGCTCGTGGAAACCATTCGCCAGCTCAATACCTTTGTAGTAAACCTCGAAGCGCTCAGCGACCCGATGATCTTCCGGGCTGATCTGCGCTAACGAGGCCTGGGTGGCCGGGAAATGATAGATAAACGTCGGCCGATCTTTACCGATGTGCGGCTCCACGCCCATGGTGAACAACAGTTGCAGCAGCGTGTCGCGATCTTCTTCAGTATCGGCGATATTGCTTAAATCCAGCTTCGCCGCGACTTCACGCAACTGCGTTTTATCAGCAGAGAGCGGATCAATATCCAGATGACGCTGGAACGCCTGCTGATAGGAGAGGCTTTCCGCTGGCTGACACTCCAGAACCTGCTGCAGCAGGTCGTCCACCTCGTTGATCAGGCGATACATGTCATAGCACGGACGATACCACTCCAGCATGGTGAATTCCGGGTTGTGATGCCGGCCCATCTCTTCATTACGAAAGCTGCGACACAACTGGAAAACCGGACCGCAGCCCGCCGCCAGCAGGCGCTTCATATGGTATTCCGGACTGGTCATCAGGTACAGATTGAGTCCCTGTGAATGGCCCGGGCCGACGAAACGGGTTTCGAACGGGAACAAATGAATATCCGTTACCGTCGCCTGACTCATGCAAGGCGTCTCCACCTCCAGCACGCCGCGATCGGTAAAGAAACGGCGGATTTCCGCCATCACCGCCGCGCGTTTCAACAGATTGGGAATGGGTGCGCTCGGCTGCCAGGTTGCCGTCTCGCTCATGGTACTTTCTCCGATTGCAAATTAAGGGCACGAAGTCTACTCGCAACCGGCGAGTGAAACAAATTTTGTGCAATCCCCGGCAGATTACATGCCATTAATCTATCGTTAACCTGAATGCATAAATATCACTGATAAATAACCGCACATATCGATAAAAAAATCGAACACGTCAATTTTCCTTACTGACCCTACAGCTATACTCCTGTACCTATAAAGGAGCAGTGATACTTTTTCGCCAGCCCGGCGGCGAAATACACTAAAACTGGAGGAATGTCGTGCAAACTTTTCAAGCCGATCTCGCCGTAATTGGTGCTGGCGGAGCAGGCCTACGCGCCGCTATCGCCGCCGCCCAGGCCAACCCCAATGCCAAAATCGCCCTGATTTCTAAAGTCTATCCGATGCGCAGCCATACGGTCGCTGCAGAAGGGGGGTCCGCAGCCGTTGCCCAGGATCACGATAGCTTTGAGTACCATTTTCACGACACCGTCGCCGGAGGCGACTGGCTGTGCGAGCAGGATGTCGTCGACTATTTCGTTCATCACTGCCCAACGGAAATGACCCAGCTGGAACAGTGGGGATGCCCGTGGAGCCGCCGCCCCGACGGCAGCGTCAACGTCCGGCGCTTCGGTGGGATGAAAATCGAACGCACCTGGTTTGCCGCCGATAAAACCGGCTTCCACATGCTGCATACTCTCTTCCAGACCTCCCTTCAGTTTCCCCAAATTCAGCGCTTTGATGAACATTTCGTCCTTGACCTGCTGGTCGATGACGGGCAGGCCCGCGGCCTGGTAGCGATGAATATGATGGAAGGCACCCTGGTGCAGATCCGCGCTAACGCGGTCGTGCTGGCTACCGGCGGCGCCGGGCGCGTCTATCGTTACAACACCAACGGCGGCATCGTTACTGGTGATGGTATGGGTATGGCGCTGGGCCATGGCGTGCCGCTGCGCGATATGGAATTTGTTCAGTATCACCCGACCGGCCTGCCGGGCTCCGGGATCCTGATGACCGAAGGCTGCCGCGGTGAAGGCGGGATTCTGGTCAACAAAAACGGCTATCGCTACCTGCAGGATTACGGCATGGGCCCGGAAACCCCGCTCGGCGAACCGAAGAACAAATATATGGAGCTGGGTCCACGCGACAAAGTGTCCCAGGCCTTCTGGCACGAATGGCGGAAAGGGAACACCATCCCGACGCCGCGCGGCGACGTGGTCTACCTCGATCTCCGCCACCTCGGCGAGAAAAAACTGCTGGAGCGTCTGCCGTTTATCTGTGAACTGGCGAAAGCCTACGTCGGCGTCGACCCGGTGAAAGAGCCGATCCCGGTGCGCCCGACCGCGCACTACACCATGGGTGGTATCGAAACCGATCAGCAGTGCGAAACCCGGATCAAAGGGCTGTTTGCCGTGGGCGAATGCTCGTCCGTCGGTCTGCACGGCGCCAACCGTCTGGGTTCCAACTCGCTGGCCGAGCTGGTGGTCTTCGGCCGCCTGGCCGGGGAACAGGCTATGCAGCGCGCCGCACAGACGACTGAGGCAAATAGTGCCGCACTGGATGCACAGGCCGCCGATGTAGAGCAACGGCTGAAAAATCTCGTTAACCAGGAAGGTAACGAAAACTGGGCGAAAATCCGCGACGAAATGGGGCTGTCGATGGAGGAAGGCTGCGGCATCTACCGTACGCCGGAGCTGATGCAGAAAACTATCGATAAGCTGGCTGAGCTGCAGGAGCGCTTCAAGCGCGTGCGCATTACCGACAACTCCAGCGTGTTCAACACCGACCTGCTGTACACCATTGAACTGGGACACGGCCTGAACGTTGCCGAATGTATGGCGCACTCGGCCATCGCCCGAAAAGAATCGCGCGGTGCGCACCAGCGTCTGGATGAGGGCTGTACCGAGCGCGACGACGTCAACTTCCTCAAGCACACCCTCGCCTTCCGCGAGGCCGATGGCACCACCCGTCTGGAATATGGCGACGTGAAGATCACCACGCTGCCACCGGCAAAACGTGTCTATGGCGCCGAAGCGGAAGCGGCTGAGAAGAAGGAGACCACCCATGGCTGAGATGAAAAACCTGAAAGTCGAAGTGGTGCGCTACAACCCGGAGGTCGACACCGCACCGCATAGCGCATTCTATGACGTGCCCTATGATGAGCAGACCTCGCTGCTGGACGCCCTGGGCTACATCAAAGACAACCTGGCGCCAGACCTGAGCTACCGCTGGTCCTGCCGGATGGCGATCTGCGGCTCCTGCGGCATGATGGTCAACAAGGTGCCGAAGCTGGCCTGCAAAACGTTCCTGCGCGATTACACCAAAGGCATCAAAGTTGAGGCGCTGGCCAACTTCCCGATCGAACGCGATCTGGTGGTGGATATGACCCACTTTATCGAAAGTCTGGAGGCCATTAAGCCGTATATCATCGGCAATAACCGCACGCCGGACCAGGGGCCAAACAAGCAGACGCCAGCCCAGATGGCCAAATACCATCAGTTCTCCGGCTGCATCAACTGCGGGCTGTGCTATGCCGCCTGCCCGCAGTTCGGCCTGAATCCGGAATTTATCGGCCCGGCGGCGATCACCCTCGCCCACCGCTACAACGAAGACAGCCGCGACCACGGCAAAAAGGAACGTATGGCGCAGCTTAACGGCCAGAACGGCGTCTGGACCTGTACTTTCGTGGGCTACTGCTCGGAAGTGTGTCCGAAGCACGTCGACCCGGCGGCCGCGATCCAGCAGGGCAAGGTGGAAAGCTCGAAAGACTTTCTTATCGCCACCCTGAAACCACGCTAAGGAGTGCATTATGACGACGAAACGCAAACCCTACGTGCGGCCAATGACCTCCACCTGGTGGAAAAAGCTGCCGTTTTATCGCTTCTACATGGTGCGGGAAGGGACAGCGGTACCGACAGTATGGTTTAGCATTGTGCTGATTTACGGGCTGTTTGCCCTCAAGCACGGCGCCGAAAGCTGGGCGGGATATATCGGATTCCTGCAAAACCCGGTGGTGGTGATCCTCAATCTGATTACCCTGGCGGCGGCGCTGCTGCACACCAAAACCTGGTTTGAGCTGGCGCCGAAAGCCGCCAACGTCATCATCAAAGGCGAAAAAATGGGGCCAGAGCCGGTCATTAAAGGGCTCTGGGTGGTAACGGCGGTGGTCACTGTGGTGATCCTGTTTGTGGCCCTGTTCTGGTAAGGAGGCTGAGATGATTAATCCCAATCCGAAACGTTCCGATGAACCCGTATTCTGGGGGCTGTTTGGCGCAGGCGGCATGTGGGGCGCGATCGTCGCGCCGGTGATGGTGCTGCTGGTCGGCATCTTGCTGCCGCTGGGGCTCGCCCCGACAGACGCCTTCAGCTATGAGCGCGTGCTGGCTTTTGCCCAAAGCTTTATCGGCCGCGCATTCATCTTTCTGATGATTGTTCTGCCGCTGTGGTGCGGTCTACACCGTATTCACCACGCCATGCACGACCTGAAAATCCATGTACCCAACGGTAAGTGGGTCTTCTACGGCCTGGCGGCAATCCTCAGCGTCATCACCCTCGTTGGCGTACTGTTTATCTGATCCTGCAAGAGCCCGGTCGCATTTCTGCTACCGGGCTCGCTTCATGTAAAAATCTTGCCGCCTTTTCCCTGCTGGACTCTACACTTAGCTTAAAAGCCAGCAAGGAGCATGCCATGCGTATCCTGCCGATAATCACCGCGATTGCCGTCTCGTTCCTGTCTGTCGCCTGCAGCACGCCCACCCCACCGCCGGGCGTCACCGTGGTCAGTCCCTTCGACGTTCAGCGCTATCTGGGTACCTGGTATGAAATCGCCCGCTTTGACCACCCTTTTGAAAGCGGGCTGGAAAAGGTCACGATCGCCTGGCACCCACGCGATGACGGCGGCCTGGACGTGGTCAATAAAGGCTATAACCCCGACCGCGGTATGTGGCAGAAAACGGATGGAGTGGCGTACTTTACCGGCGAGCCCAGCCGCGCCGCGCTGAAGATCTCCTTCTTCGGCCCTTTCTACGGCAGCTATAACGTCATTGCCCTGGATAAGGAGTATCGTTACGCGCTGGTCTGCGGACCCGATCGCGACTATCTCTGGTTACTGGCGCGGGCACCCACCATCGCTCCGGAGGTCAGGCAGCAGATGCTGGATATTGCTACCCGGCAGGGCTTTGATGTCAGCAAACTGATCTGGGTCAATCAGCGCTACAACTAGTGCGCGCTAATCTTCAGGCCAATGATGCCGACCACGATGCAGGCGAGACTGGCGATACGCATAGCGCTGGCGGATTCACCCAACAGCACAATACCGGTCACGGCGGCGCCCACAGCGCCGATTCCGGTCCAGACGGCGTAAGCAGTCCCCACCGGCAGGGTTTTCATCGCCCACGAAAGCAGCGCCATGCTGACGACCATCGCCACGATGGTGATGACGCTGGGAACCAGCCGGCTAAAGCCATGGGTATATTTCAGGCCGACGGCCCATACCACTTCCAGCAGACCAGCGATAAATAAGACTATCCAGGACATAAGGCTCCTTTGCTGGGGCCGTCCCCGGATGAGAAACGCTTACGGGTCGTCCCGTAAGGTGGATGAAAAGTCGCAGTGAGTATATCCAACAGGATGGGGGAAGTGAAGAACGGTACGGCGTAAACCGTACCGTCGACGGCGTTATTGCTGAGCTTTGGTTGCCGCACCAGAGATTGCGCTGCCGCCTTCTGAAATATCCTGACCCACTCCGCGCGTAGTGTTACAAGCAGTCAGTGCTGAAGAGAGGACCAAAACCGTAAAGAACGCTGCAATCGTTTTTTTCACCATAATGTCATCCTTAGTGTCAGTTTTGTTTTCATGCCCTATAAGCATAGACAAACCGTCCACAGATGAAGGGATCTTTGCGATTTTTAAGAGAAAAGGAATATTCGTGGAGGAAGCTGGCGCGCCAGGAGGCAACCGCCACTAGCAAAACGGAAGGAAATTTAGCTCACGGCGTGAGAGATGGCGTGGCCCAGGCCCTGAATATCTTCACCCACTCCGCGGGCGGTGTTGCAGCCAGCCAGTAACGCGCTGCTCAGAAACAGTAACACCAGAAGTTTTACGCTGCGCTTCATGTCTCGTGTTCGTCGTACCTGTGCGTAAAGAGCGGCGCAGCACGGAGGCTGCGCCAGTCAACATGGCGCGAAATTATTTCACGCGGGATACGTATTCGCCAGAGCGAGTATCCACTTTGATCACTTCGCCAATCTGGACGAACAGCGGAACTTTAACCACGGCGCCAGTAGACAGGGTCGCTGGTTTACCGCCGGTACCCGCGGTGTCGCCTTTCAGACCTGGATCGGTTTCAATGATTTCCAGCTCAACGAAGTTCGGCGGGGTGACCGCGATCGGCTGGCCGTTCCACAGGGTCACGATGCACTCAGCCTGATCCAGCAGCCATTTAGCGTTGTCACCGATCGCTTTCGCGTCAGCAGACAGCTGTTCGAAAGTTTCGTTGTTCATGAAGTGCCAGAACTCACCGTCGTTGTACAGGTAAGTCAGGTTCATATCGACAACGTCCGCGCCTTCTGCCGAATCGGTAGATTTGAAGGTTTTCTCAACACGGGTGCCAGTCAGCAGGCGGCGCAGTTTAACGCGCGCAAACGCCTGGCCTTTACCTGGTTTAACGAATTCGCTGGCTTCTACCGCATAAGGTTCGCCATCTAACATGATTTTAAGACCAGCACGAAAATCGTTGCTATAGTAAGTCGCCATAAGGCCCTCTGAAATTGTTTAACTGGTAGCTAAGCCACAAAATGGCGCATATTGTAACCCTAAATACCCCATCCAGAGAAGATTGGATAACGCAACTTGCCAATGTTGTGACCAGTCCTGATGAACTGCTGCGTCTTTTAAATGTAGACGCTGATGAAAAACTGCTGGCCGGACGCGAGGCCAGACGCCTGTTCCCGCTGCGCGTCCCGCGCGCGTTTATCGCCCGCATGGAGAAAGGCAACCCTAACGATCCGCTGCTTCGTCAGGTACTTACCGCCGAGGAAGAGTTTATCGTCGCCCCCGGATACTCCACCGATCCGCTGGAAGAACAGCACAGCGTGGTGCCCGGCTTGTTGCACAAATATCACAACCGGGCACTGCTGCTGGTGAAAGGCGGTTGTGCGGTCAATTGCCGTTATTGTTTCCGCCGCCACTTCCCTTATGCCGAAAATCAGGGCACCAGGCGCAACTGGCAGACGGCGATGGACTACATCGCGGCGCATCCGCAGCTTGATGAAATCATCTTCTCCGGCGGCGACCCGCTGATGGCAAAGGACCATGAGCTTGACTGGCTGATGACCCAGCTGGAAGCTATTCCGCACGTTAAGCGTCTGCGTATTCACAGCCGCCTGCCGATTGTGATCCCGGCGCGCATTACCGAGACGCTGGCCAGCCGCTTCCAGCGTTCGTCGCTGCAGGTAATCCTGGTTAACCACGTCAACCACGCCAATGAAATTGACGATGAGTTCCGCGCGGCGATGGCCATGCTGCGTCAGGCGGGCGTCACGTTGCTCAACCAGAGCGTGCTGCTGCGCGGGGTGAACGACAACGCGCAAACCCTGGCCGACCTCAGCAATGCGCTGTTTGACGCCGGGGTAATGCCCTACTACCTGCACGTGCTGGATCGGGTACAAGGGGCGGCGCACTTCATGGTTAGCGATGATGAAGCCCGTGAAATCATGCGTGAACTATTGACCCTCATCTCCGGCTACATGGTGCCGAAGCTGGCGCGCGAGATCGGCGGGGAACCCAGCAAGACGCCGCTGGATTTAGGGCTGAAGCAGCGATAAACGTCAGATTCACTTGTCTGCCAGGACGGTCTGGCAGACAAACCATGTGAAGCCATTTCTTGCCAGAGGATTAGGTAACCAGCTATCAGCTATCAGCTATCAGCTATCGCATTACGTGATAACCCCCTATTGCGACAAGCTAACGGTGAAGCACCACCAGCACCACGATATTAATCACAATCATCACTACAATCAGCGCGATTAACCAGGTGGGCATTTTAAAAGTTACCTGTAATCGTTCCGATTGTTTTCCTGGTATCTCCACTTTATTCTCTATCAACTCATTGCCCTGAATCGCTAAGCTTTCTGTTAATGGAATAACTACGTGATCGTCAGAATGACCTTTGCTCTCGGCAGTAACGTCGGCAACCTTATTATTTTGATAATGCGTTAATGTCGCCCGATTCATATTCTCGCACTCTTCATCAGAGAGAGGGATGATCAGGGTATCTGGCGCGACGCTAAACCCTTTTTGCCTGACGGTGATAATGATATCCGCCGACAGCCCCGCTTTGAGCAATGATTTTCGCAGCAAAGAGATATTTTGATAGAACGTATTTTGTGACACCACCACTCCCCGGGTTTCCCAAACAGCAGCCAGAAATTCATCCCGCGAAATCACTTTACCGCTATTCTGCAAGAGTAACAGCAAGCATCTGGCAGTGGGCGCATTGAGGCTGACACACTCTCCGTCACCTGAAAGCGGCCGCAGCTCATTCATATTTGCATTAAAGATAACTTCATGATTAATCATACACCCATTAAATAACGCAGCGTTATCCATATCCCTGCCCCACGAAAAACCATTATCCATAATAAATTCTAATTAGTTCAGCCAACATGGTCTATGAACATTATCATTTCAAAAAGGAACGAGTTTAGTTCACATTGACCGGCGCCACACAGAATACAGGAGATAAATCAATATGCGACAGTTATCTTGTTTAGCCCCCGCATTTTCAGATTAAATTCACCTCAAATAATGGCAGCATCTCAATCTACTATAAAAGCATTAAATTCAGAGGCATTTCATAAAGAATTCACAAGCATTTTTTGCACCATGCTTTTAAATTACTCCCGCTTTCCCATGGTTCGCTATGGCAAGCGATATGGTAGCGTTGTTCAACAGGATGATTAGTCTCAGCACTATATAAAGGAATGCTGGCGCTTATTTTCAATATCAATGCGAATGCATACTCCATTCCCTTGATAACTGTTATCGACTCTACACAGGACTAAGTATCTATATATGGATTAATTAAATGAAAAAGACAATCGTAGCTGTAATGGTCGCTGCATCTGCAGTGCTGAGTGCTCAGGCAATGGCAACTAACACTGCTCAGGTAACTGTACTGGGTGAAGTCTCTGATGCAGCTAACTCTTGCGTCGTGACTCCGACTGGTACCCTGAACAACGGTATCGTTCAGCTGATCACTGTGACCACTGCGGAAGCGAATGCTGAAGCGGCAGGTACTCTGTTCAAAACTCAGGACTTCGGTTTTAAAGTTACTGACTGCGCACAGGGCAGCGCTAACCCGGTTACTGGCCTGACTGTAAACGTTGCCGGTATCACCTCCAGCGATAAAACCATCCTGGACAACACCGCAGCTGGCGGCGCTACCGGTATCGGTATCGGTATCCAGCGTCTCAGCGATTCCCATCGCGTAGCCTTCGACGGTTCTGACACCATGACCGAAAGCTACTCTGCTACTACCGGTACTCAGCTGAAGTACACCACTGGTTATGTAAAAGTGAACTCTGCTACTCCGGTAACCGAAGGCCCGGTTAAAGGTGTTGCGACCTTTACTATCGATTACACCATCTAATTTTTCCCCAAAGGGCCCCGCTTCACGGCGGGCCCTTTTTTGCATTCAGAGAAAAAACATGTTCAGGACTTTATTAACTTTCACCGCTTCCTGTGCATTACTCCTCAGCAGTATTGCCCATGCCGGTATTGTAGTGGAATCCACCCGCTATCTGTATAAAGAAGGCGCACGTGAAATCACCGCGCAAATAGAAAATAAAGATGATATTCCCTATCTGATTAAATCCTGGGTTGAAGCGCCGGCAGGAAAAGCGCCCTCTTTTATGGCTACACCGCCGCTGTTCCGCCTTGAAGGGAAACAACAGAATACGGTTCGTCTGTTTTCTAACGGAAACGTTAATGCGCCGACCGACCGGGAATCCATGTACTATTTTAACGTCATGGCGATTCCTCCGGCAGATGATGCCAAAGCGAATAACAACACCATTCAACTAGCAGTCCGTCACCGCATGCGTCTGGTCTATCGCCCTAAAGCACTTTTCGACCTCTCCCCTAATACGGAAGCGAAAAAGCTCGAATGGCGAAAATCTGGCACTAAGCTGACGATCAAAAATCCAACGCCCTTTTTCTTCTATTTCCATAGCATCCAGATTGGCAGCAAAGAAGTGAAGCCGGAAGTCAACTCGGTCGCCCCGATGACGACTAAAGAAGTGACGTTAAAAGAAAATATTAATGCCTCCAGCATTACCTGGAAAGTTGTCAATGATTATGGCGGAGCTGGGTCGCTCTACTCCTCATCGCTGTAATAAGAAATTTATTTTATCATTATAGGGATGTGTCTATGCCAAATAAGAATAATGGATTATTCAAACTATCCACCATCTTCCTTGCAATGCTTCCGGCATTGCTTTCTGGTTTGAATAATAAAGCGCAAGCACGTGACTTTTTCGATCCCTCATTCATTAGCTCATTGAATGGTAGCGATCCATCAACCACTCCTGACTTATCCGTATTTCAGACCCAGAACGCGCAGGCGCCGGGGGATTATCGGGTCGATATCATGTTTAATGGTCGCTACCTGGATACCAGGACGATAAAGTTTGTCGCCAACAATCGCGCCAGCAGCGATAACCGCGAACCCGCTCTGGTTCCCTGCCTGAGTCTAAAAGCTCTCGCGGAATATGGCGTAAGGATAAAAGCCTTTCCAGAATTAGCCGAGGATCAAAACGGCTGTGCAAACTTTTCTGTCATTCCGGACACCAAAGCGGACTTTGACTTCACCGCCCAGCGCTTAAATATCTCTATTCCGCAGGCGGCCTTATCCACCACCGCGCAGGGATATATTCCACCGGATCAGTTTGATGATGGCATCAACGCCCTGCTGGTGAACTACCAGTTCAGCGGCTCGAACGACATGCAGGCCAATGATGAATACTACAGCCTGAACCTGCAGTCTGGCCTCAACGTTGGCCCATGGCGTATCCGCAACCTCAGCACATGGAATAAAAACAATGGCGATGCCGGGGACTGGGATTCAGCCTATCTCTATATGCAGCGCAGCATTCGTCCGATCAACAGTAACCTGGTGATGGGCGAAAGTTCATCGCTCTCAACCATCTTCGACAGCGTGCCGTTTACCGGTATTCAGCTGGCCACCGATACCACGATGTTGCCGGAAAGTATGCGCGGCTATGCGCCGATTATTCGCGGTATCGCCAAAACCAACGCCCGCGTCGTCATTAAACAGAACGGCTACCAGGTTTACCAGACCTACGTGGCGCCCGGGGCATTTGAAATCACCGATATGTACCCGAGCGGCGGTAGCGGCGACCTTTACGTCAGCGTGGAAGAGTCCGACGGATCCAAGCAAGAATTTGTTGTGCCGTTCGCCACCCTGCCGGTCATGGTGCGTGAAAATCAACTGGAGTATGAGATTACTTCCGGTAAATATCGACCTTACGATGGTGGAGTCGATGAAACGCCATTTACTCAGGCTACCGCGACCTACGGCGTCTCCAGTAGCCTGACAGTATATGGCGGCATGCAGGCGGCCTCGCGCTACCAGGCGCTATCGACGGGTCTCGGCTATAACCTCGGCGAGCTAGGCGCCGCCTCGGCAGACGTCACCCAAGCCTGGTCGAAAATGAAAGACGATGAAAAGACCTCCGGGCAGTCCTGGCGCGTACGTTACGGGAAAAACATCGTCGAAACCGGCACTAACGTCACCATCGCGGGCTACCGCTATTCCACCCGCGGGTTTAATACCCTCTCCGAGGTGCTGGATAGCTACTCTAATGACGGCAACTATAGCCCGCGTTCGCTGCGTAACCGTACCAACCTGACGGTTAACCAAAGCCTGGGTAAAGACCTGGGTAGCCTGTCCGTTAGTGGATTAATTGAAGATTACTGGGACGATAAGCGCACCAACAAGTCGATCAGCGTGGGGTACAACGGCGGCTTCCGCAATGTGAACTACTATCTGGGCTATAGCTATAACCGTTACACCTGGAGCGGGGATAGCTCCGGTAAAGACGCCCAGGACGATCAGCGCATCACCCTGACGGTGACCCTGCCGCTGAGCAACTGGCTGCCGGGTACCTATACCAGCTATCAGTTAACCAACAGCAATCCGGGATCAACCGATCAGTCGGTATCCATAGGGGGGGTCGGGCTGGATAACGACAGCCTCGAGTGGAGCCTGCAGCAAGGGTACAGCAACCGGGAATACTACAGCGGCGATATGCGCGGAACTTATAACGGCGCCCGCGGCAGCGTTAATGCCGGCTACAGCTATGACAATAACAGCCAACGTATTGACTACGGCGCCAACGGCAGCATTCTTGCCCATGCCGATGGCATCACGCTTGGCCAGGACATCACCGACGCTGCCGTGCTGATTAAAGCACCAGGGCTGGATAACGTCAGACTGGCCAACGATAACACCATCTCCACCGACTATCGCGGTTACGCTATTGTCCCGTACGTTACGCCTTATCGTCGCACCGATATCACACTGGACAGCACCACCCTTGGTGAAGATATGGAACTGCCAGAAACCACGAAGAGCGTTGTTCCGACGCGTGGTGCCATCGTGCGTGCAAGTTATGACGGCAATATCGGCCAGCGGGCCTTTGTGCATCTGAAAACCGCCAATGGTCAGGACGTACCTTATGGCGCAATGGTCCTGCTCGCCGGAAATAGTAAATCGCAGCCAAGTATCGTCAGCGACGCGGGCATGGTCTATATGTCCGGCTTGCAGCAGACCGGGATCCTTAACGTTCAGTGGGGCAAAAGCGCCGCGCAGCAGTGCAATGCTTCATTTACTTTACCGGCCAGGGAAGGCAAAGCGACTGGCATCAGTCAAATCGAAGCGGTTTGCCGTTAGTCATCCATAGGGGAATATATTGATGAAAAGAATTTTTATCCTAATAACATTGCTGATGCTGGGTGGTGAGGCTGCTGCTAAGTGCACATATAGCGGCACTACCAAGCGTCAAGGCTTAACGCTGAACAATGTCAAAATTCCAACGGATACTTCCATTCCGGTAGGGACTGTATTGTATACCCATAAGTTTGGTACTGGATCGTATAAAGGTTTCACTTGTGATAAAAGCACCGATGACCAATATATTATTGATGTCGGGGCCGCCGCTGTTTCAGGCGTTACCGGTATTCAGGGCGGTACCGTATATGAAACGGGGATTGATGGCATTGGGTTTCAAGTCTCGGATTTATTGCGCAGTAAAAATGGCGCTCTGGTCGCTGCCGAGGCAGGTTCGACCCTGGTGCCGATAACAAAATCATCCGAGAATAACTATCAATTTATTACCGTATGGCTAGTCAAAACTAAAACCGTAATTGATACCAGCACCAAGTCCAGCTCAAACCCCTCCGTTTCCTTTTCGGTAGGGAATCTAAAAACCAACCCGGTCGCAAACGATAGACTCATATACGAAGCAATTTCCATTTCAATTAAAAACATCAATTATCGTACTACATCTTGTAATATCTCTACGCCACGGTCGCAGGTGACACTGAATCGTATTGACAAAGGACAACTCATGTCACTGGCTCGTGGGGCAACAACGCCAGCGCAGAAGACCATTCCAATGAACATTAGCTGTCCGAATGATTCAGTCGGTAACACGGTGACCTACTGGTTCAACCCGATAGGTGGGATGAGCACTTCAGGTGATGGTATTGTCGACAACATGCTTACCGGAACAGAAGCAGCTAATAAGGTAGGAGTCATATTCAAGCTATCGGGCAGCCCTGTTGTTTTCTATGATACCGATAGTTACAATTATAAAATAAATACCAGCAATGACCTCAACAAAACCATCAATTTAACTGCCGACTATTATCGACAAAGTGATAGTAGCGCTGATGTCACACTGGGACTGGTAAAAGGAATGATGGAAGTTGTTATTCAGGAGGATTAACTCCCTCCTAACCTCTAATAGGGGCATGAACTTGCCCCTATTACAACAATAAAACTCAAAGACATTAATATAAATATGACGATAACGGAGTGAGTTATATGAAATCATTCAAGTTCCTTATCACTTCATCTCTCACTGTCATATTAACGTCTACTCTAAAACATGAAATAAAGTATGAAGTTATCCATTCACATATAAATCACAATATTTTTATTGATCATCTTAAAACTTTCCACTATCTTTTTGCACCGGGCGATTATTAATTATCCCCGCTATTTTCAACATATAATATTTATTTAAGGGATTATACCAATGAAAGAATTAACTGTATTCGAAATGGAAGAAATTTCTGGTGGTTATAGCTGGGATTTCTCCTCTTTATCTTCTAGCCTGACCTCGTTGGTTTCTAACGGCGTAGAAGCTGTAGGCGCAGCTATTCTGGGCGGTACTATTGCTGCCGTTGCAGGAACATTAATTGGCGGAACACAGTCAGGAGCTAATGGTGGTTTGTTAGGTTTTGGTCTGCTGGGTAATCTCGTAGGGATGTTTTGGGGTTTAGCCATGGGGGCTATCGGCGGAGCGATTGGTGGCGCTGCCATAGGTTGGGATGGGACACTGGGATATGTAAAAGAAACGGTGGAAGGTATTCTTAATGGTACCTTTGTTCCATGGTCTCATTAAGAGTTTAATATCTAAAACAAAGGCCTTAAAGGCCTTTGTTTTCCTCTAGCCACATAAATAAAAGTTACCAATATGAATACTAACCTCTATCGCAAGGAAGCGATCGAATATAAAAGGAACCACTGGAGAGGTAAAGCATTATTGTTAGCTGGCTTACCCGCATGGGCAGTCACTTTACTATCCACTATCTTTTTAATTGCATTAATCTCAGCGATAATTTTCTGTAAATTCACTCAAAGAATAGACGTAAAGGGAGAAGTAATTACCCTACCACACTCTATTAACGTATTTTCCCCTCAGCATGGGTTTATTATTAAACAATACGTACAAATTGGTGACTACGTTAAAAAAGACCAACCTCTGTATGAGATAGACGTTTCTCGCAACACCTCCAGCGGTAACGTTAGCGCTGCACAGGTTGAAGCTATCAACGAAAAAATAGAAAACTCAAATGATATTATCAAAAAGTTGGTTGATAATAAAAATCAGACGATTAATGCGTTAATCGCACAGTTAAAAACATCAACCGATTCGTTGAAAGAGACCAACCGGATGTTACAAAACACCCAGGCCGGACTCAAAAAAATGCATGCTAACCTTGCAAGCTACGATAAATACCTTAGCAATGGATTAATCACCAAGGATCAATATAACTACCAACACTCTTTATACTTTCAGCAACAGAGTGCTTATCAGTCGCTGGTAAGTCAAAAGATGCAACTTGAATCACAGATCACCCAGTTAAATAGTGACAGGGTGACAAAAGCTGCAGACTTTGATAACCAGATTTCCAGCCAGTATAACCAGGCTAATGACTATAAAAATCAACTGGTAGAATCAAATGCCAATGGCAACTTGATTATTAAAGCGACCAGTGATGGTAGAGTTGAGTCTTTATCGGCAACGCAAGGTCAGACCGTTGAAAACGGCAGTAGCCTGGCGCAGATTAAACCGACTGGAAATGTAGAATACTATCTTATCCTTTGGTTACCGAATAATGCCATCCCTTATCTTAAAGTCGGTGATCCGATTAATATTAGATATGATGCATTTCCTTCGGATAAATTTGGCCAATTTCCTGGGACGATTCTCTCCATATCTTCTATGCCGGCATCCCGACAGGAAATGTCTGAATACACTAACGTTGGCGATGGCACAGCACAACAGGAACTGGCACTTTACAAAGCAATTGTCAAAATTAAAGATAAAGAGTTTAAACACGATGGTAAAACGTTGCGTTTATCTAATGGTCTTAAGGCACAAGCCGTCGTCTTTCTTGAAGAGCGCCCGCTTTATATGTGGATGTTCACCCCTGTTTATAAAATTTCTCAAAGCGTGAGCGGCCCTGTTAATGAATAACGAACTGTTTGAAAAGATCATCGCAAAAGTTAACTTTTCTCTCCTGAAGAAAACTCCCGTTATATTACAATCGGAAGCCGCTGAGTGTGGGATCGCCTGTCTGGCCATGATTTGCGGCTATTATGGACTGGAGATTGATCTGTTTAATTTCCGCCAGCGCTTTGGTAGTCCTTCACAGGGCGTCACGCTGATGTCTTTGAGCAAAACAGCAGAACATGCTGGTTTAAAAAGTCGTGCGCTGTCATTAGACCTTGACGAGATTCGCCAGCTTAAACTCCCCTGCGTGCTGCACTGGGGGATGAACCACTATGTGGTGTTGACCAAAGTCCGCAAATCCAGCTTTGTGGTGCACGACCCAGCGCTAGGCAAGCGCATCATTGGTAATCAGGAGATGTCCAATTATTTTACGGGTATCGCCCTGGAACTCTGGCCCGATCAAAACTTTCAGCAGGAAAAAGCTAAGTCCCGCCTGCGTCTGTTGGATTTGATGCGTAATATTGTCGGATTGAAGTCAGCGCTACTGAAAATTTTTGCCTTCTCGGTGGTCGTTGAAGCGATTGGTTTACTGCTGCCGATAGGTACCCAGTTGGTTACCGACCATGTCATTATGGCGCACGACCAAAGTCTGCTGTCGGTCATCTGTATAGGTCTGGTCTTTTTTACGCTGTTTCGCACCTTCATCAGTATGCTGCGCGCCTGGACCTCATTGACGCTGAATACGCTAACAAATATTCAGTGGAAAACCACCCTTTTCGATCATCTGACCAGTCTACCGCTGTCGTTCTTCGAAAAACGTCATCTTGGGGATATTCAGTCTCGTTTCTCCTCTTTGGATACGATACGCTCGACGTTTACGAATAGTATTGTCAGCGGCATTATTGACTCGATCATGACTATTGGCCTGCTGATCATGTTGACGCTGTACGGCGGCTGGCTGACCTGGGTAGTCGTTGGTTTTACCCTGTGCTATGCGATTATGCGCCTGGCAACTTATCATTTCTATCGTCGCGTGGCAGAAGAGCAGGTTATTAAGGGGGCCCGTTCCAGCTCGCACTTTATGGAGTCTTTGTACGGTATCTCGACTATCAAAGCGCTCAATCTTAAAGAGCGGCGCTCCCAGCACTGGCTCAATATTAATATCGAAGCCTGCAACGCCGGTATTAAACAAACCCGCTTTGATATGATGTTTGGAGGGGTGAACACTTTTATTACCGCTATCGATCAGGTCGCAGTCCTCTGGCTGGGTGCCATCATGGTTATTGATAATAATATGACCCTCGGTATGTTTATGGCATTTAACGCCTACCGTGGACAATTCTCGCAGCGCGCCTCCAGCCTGGTCGATTTGTGTATGCAACTGCGAATGCTCTCTTTACATAACGAACGTCTGTCAGAGATCGTCTTTAGCGAGCCGGAAAAAGAGCTCCCCGCGCGAGAAGTATTTTCTCCGGATTCAGGCGCCAAACTGGAGGTCAAAAACCTCTGTTATCAATATGATCCATTTTCTCAGCCGATTTTTTCAAATTTAAATATCACGGTTGAGCCAGGAGAATCCGTGGCCCTGGTCGGTCCTTCAGGCGTTGGTAAAACCACGCTGTTAAAAGTGATGTGTGGTCTGCTTTCACCAACCAGTGGCGATGTTTTAGCGGATAATCTTGATATCACTAAAATTGGTATTAATAATTATCGACTTGGCACCGCCTGTGTACTGCAGGAAGACCGCCTTTTTTCCGGTTCGCTTATCGATAATATTAGCGGCTTTGAAGATAACGCCGACCTTGATTTTGTGATGGAATGCGCCAAACACTGCAACATTCATGACGAAATTATGAAGATGCCGATGGGCTATGAAACCATCGTCGGTGAACTGGGACTAGGTATTTCCGGTGGGCAAAAGCAGCGTATCCTCATCGCCCGTGCCTTGTATCGTAAACCAAGCATACTGTTTATGGATGAAGCCACCAGCCATCTTGACCTAAAAAATGAATCCGTTATCAACCAGTCAATCTCGGCGTTAAGCATTACCCGAATTATCGTCGCTCATCGGCCATCCACAATTGCCTCAGCCGATCGCGTTATCGACCTGTCGCAGACAAAGAACCTCATGCCAGTCTAAAAGGAGAAAACTATGCAAGGAACGTTTATTGGTTTTAATACTGCAGGCATTACCTTTGAAGATCGATTTCTGGCGCTGTTATTAAAAATAAAGCAGGAAAATGGGCTCTGTCAGCAATATTATCTGCAAGCGCCCATACTACTCGATCTTGTTCTCATACTTCAAAATCGTCTGCTTGTGACGTATAAGCGATTACACGAACAAGGGGAAACCTATAAAGAAGAGCTTATCGCTTATAATGAATCGCTGATCGCTAACATCCCTGCCGTAGAGATGGCGGAGATTCAGCAGCCGAATCCTGAGCGGCGTATTATGTCGATTACTCTTAAACCAAGCGAGACTGAATCGACTCTCATTCTGGTTCTGCAGAATGAGCAAATTTGCACATTATGTATTGAAGACAGGCAGGTAGAGGCATTACTCGCTGGTATTCAGCAAGCGTTGAAAACTGTTAATGATCTAGATGTCATAAATTACTTAGCTGCAAACCTTGATTTCTTAATATGCTATACTGTCGACTTAACCACTCAGCCGAATATTGACTATCAGCAGCATCCTCAGGAAGAGTGGAAGTTGAACCTGTTTTCCCATTACCTGGGCGTGCTGTACTGCTGCGAGACGGAGGAAGGGAAGAAAATTGTCTCCGGTGCGGTAGTCAAAACCAGCGTACCGCATCTGTCTGAACTGGAAAACAACATCGTGATGCAGCTTATCGAGAAAAGCCCCAAGCTCAAGGCGATGCACGCGGAGCTGGCGCCATGCCAGATCTTCAGTACCATTATCCCTTCCCAGCCGGGAAGAATGCTCTGTCTGGAAGAGTGCCTGCGTCCTCTGCACGCCTTCTATCTGGAGAAGAAAGCGGAGCTTAGCGCCTGATCCTCATCTAGCGACCACGCCTCTCTCCGCGCTCGCAGAGAGAGGCGTCACGCATCAGTTCGGGCACTTATAAACCTGGCCGTTCATTTCGCTGTCGGTAGGTACAAAGCTCGACAGCAGATTCTGCGTCGGGCTGCTGACGCCGTAAATCACGTTGCCGCCCATCGCTGCCGCTTGGTTACGCAGAGCGTTCGCCGCACCGCGCATAGAACCACCCTCATCGCCATTCTGGCCGGAGAGCCAGTTGCTCTGTTTACCCGTCGCGGTCCCTAACAGCTGACACTCTGCGCCCGGCTTCTCCTGCACGAAGCGCACATTCTGGCCGGCAGAGGTTAATTCATTGCTGGAACTGCAACCTGCCAACAGTAAGGCTGCGCCGACAATCCCTGCTAAATATTTTACCTGCATGTTATTCCCCATGATCGATGAGCTGGACGCACTGGCCCGGATGTAAATCTGTCATCCTTCAAACTGCGTCGGCATGAGCCGCGTTCATTTCCTCCCCGGTCGCGCTTGTCAGTTCACGCCCGAAACGGAGGTGCTTGCCGCTCTGATGCAGCTTAAATGATTTTTATGTATAAGCCTTATACTAAAAAGCGCGCCAAAAGAAAAACCCCCAGCCATTGCTGGCCAGGGGTTTCTGCTTTTTTATGCCGTAGAGCGCACGATTACATCATGCCGCCCATACCGCCCATGCCGCCCATACCGCCAGCAGCACCTAAATCAGGCGCGTCGCCTTTCGGCAGGTCGGTCACCATGCACTCGGTGGTGATCATCAGACCAGCCACGGATGCCGCGTACTGCAGAGCAGAACGGGTCACTTTGGTTGGGTCCAGGATACCGAAGTCGATCATGTTGCCGTATTCTTCAGTTGCTGCGTTGTAACCGTAGTTACCGTCGCCAGCTTTCACGTTGTTAGCAACAACAGACGGCTCTTCACCGGCGTTGGACACGATCTGACGCAGCGGTGCTTCCATTGCGCGCAGCGCAACTTTGATACCGACGTTCTGATCTTCGTTCTGACCGGTCAGGCCAGCGAGTTTCGCCGCAACGCGAACCAGCGCTACGCCGCCGCCAGCCACCACGCCTTCTTCAACCGCAGCACGGGTTGCGTGCAGGGCGTCGTCGACGCGTGCTTTTTTCTCTTTCATTTCAACTTCGGTAGCCGCACCGACTTTGATTACTGCCACGCCGCCAGCCAGTTTAGCGACACGTTCCTGCAGTTTTTCACGGTCGTAATCGGAGGTCGCTTCTTCGATCTGCTTACGGATCTGAGCTACACGGCCCTGGATTGCAGACTCTTCGCCAACGCCATCGATGATGGTGGTGGTGTCTTTGTTGATAACCACGCGTTTCGCCTGGCCCAGATCTTCCAGAGTCGCTTTTTCCAGCTCCATACCGATCTCTTCAGAGATAACGGTACCGCCAGTCAGGGTAGCGATATCCTGCAGCATGGCTTTACGACGGTCGCCGAAGCCCGGTGCTTTCACCGCAGCCACTTTAACGATGCCGCGCATGGTGTTAACCACCAGGGTCGCCAGCGCTTCGCCTTCAACGTCTTCAGCGATGATAACCAGCGGTTTGCCAGCTTTCGCTACGGCTTCCAGAACCGGCAGCATTTCGCGGATGTTGGAGATTTTTTTGTCAGCCAGCAGGATGAACGGGCTTTCCAGCTCAACGGCACCGGTGTCCGGCTTGTTGATGAAGTACGGAGACAGGTAGCCGCGGTCGAACTGCATACCTTCAACTACGTCCAGTTCGTCTTCCAGACCGGTACCGTCTTCAACGGTGATCACGCCTTCTTTACCGACTTTATCCATCGCTTCCGCGATCAGTTTACCGACGGTTTCGTCGGAGTTAGCGGAGATGGTACCAACCTGAGCGATAGCTTTAGAGTCAGAGCACGGTACGGACAGCGCTTTCAGTTCTTCAACGGCGGCAATGACAGCTTTGTCGATACCACGTTTCAGATCCATCGGGTTCATGCCTGCTGCAACAGCTTTCAGGCCTTCGTTCACGATAGCCTGAGCCAGCACGGTTGCGGTGGTGGTACCGTCACCTGCCGCGTCGTTCGCTTTAGAGGCAACTTCTTTCACCATCTGCGCACCCATGTTTTCGAACTTGTCTTCCAGTTCGATTTCACGAGCAACGGAAACGCCATCTTTAGTGATGGTCGGCGCGCCGAAGGATTTGTCCAGAACCACGTTACGGCCTTTCGGGCCCAGGGTCACTTTAACTGCATCTGCCAGTACGTTTACGCCGCGCAGCATTTTTACACGAGCGTCGTTACCGAATTTTACGTCTTTTGCTGCCATTTCTTTTATTCCTCAAATTCGTTCAGGGTCGTGCGAATTACGCTTCAACAATTGCCAGGATGTCGCTTTCGGACATGATCAGCACTTCTTCGTTGTCGATCTTCTCAGACTTCACGCCGTAGCCATCGTTGAAAATCACGATGTCACCAACTTTAACGTCCAGCGGCTGCACAGTTCCGTTTTCCAGAATGCGGCCTTTACCGACAGCGATGATTTCGCCACGAGTTGATTTAGCTGCCGCAGAACCGGTCAGAACGATGCCGCCTGCAGATTTGGTTTCAACTTCTTTACGTTTGACGATCACACGATCATGTAACGGACGAATACTCATTGATAGCTCTCCTTCGAGAAAGTCATTATCAGTTATGGGTGACGCCGGGCCGAACGCGGTTTACCGGCTAGTGCAGAGAGAGATGGGGGTGGCCATTTCCCGCTTCAAGGGCAAAATCAAAAAAAATTTTTACCTTTGCGCTAGCGCGCAAAAAGCAGCGCTATCGGCCAATGCGTCATAAGGAAAAGCGATTGTGATACTCTCTTTTTTTTCACTGGCGCAGGATGGAATCATGAGTGGTTTAAAACAGGAGTTGGGACTGGGACAGGGAGTCGGATTACTTTCCACCTCATTGCTGGGTACCGGCGTCTTCGCCGTCCCGGCGCTGGCGGCGCTGGTCGCTGGCGATAACAGTCTGTGGGCATGGCCGCTGCTCATTCTCCTTGTTTTCCCGATTGCCATCGTCTTTGCCCTGCTGGGCCGCCATTTTCCCAGCGCGGGCGGCGTGGCCCACTTTGTCGATATGGCATTTGGCCCACGTCTGGCCAGCGTCACCGGCTGGCTGTTTTTATCCGTTATCCCGGTCGGACTCCCCGCCGCGCTGCACATCGCCACCGGCTTCGGCCAGGCGCTGTTCGGCTGGCATGATGCGCAGCTACTGTTGGCGGAGCTGGGCACCCTGGCCATCGTCTGGTGGATCGGTTCGCGTGGCGCCAGCTCCAGCGCCAACCTGCAGACGCTGGTTGCCGTGCTGATTGTGGCGCTGATCGTCGCCGTCTGGTGGCGTGGCGGGATAAGCCCGGCGCAGATCCCCTTCCCCGCCCTGACGGAGATCGACCATGGTCAGCTCTTCTCCGCGCTATCGGTCATGTTCTGGTGCTTTGTCGGTCTGGAAGCTTTTGCTCACCTGGCCTCGGAGTTTAAACATCCCGAGTGTGACTTCCCCAGGGCGCTGATGATAGGCCTGCTGCTTGCCGGTTCGGTCTACTGGGCCTGTACCGTGCTGGTGCTGCACTTCCACGCCTTTGGCGAGGAGATGGCGGCGGCCGCGTCGCTACCGAACATCGTGGTCCGTCTGTTCGGTGTCGAAGCGCTGTGGGTGGCCTGCGTCATCGGCTATCTCGCCTGTTTCGCCAGCCTCAACATCTATATTCAAAGCTTCGCCCGCCTGGTCTGGTCGCAGGCGCAGCATAAGCCCGAAAGCTACCTCGCACGGCTGTCGCCACGGCAGATCCCGCGCAATGCCCTCAACGCCGTGCTGGGCTCCTGCGTGGTCAGCACCCTGTGTATCTATTTGCTCGATATCAACCTGGACGCGCTGATCGTCTATGCCAACGGCATTTTCATCATGATCTATCTGCTGTGCATGCTGGCCGGCTGTCGTTTGCTGCGCGGGCGCTATCGGCTATTGGCGGTGGTGGGCAGTATTCTCTGTCTGCTGCTGCTGGCGATGGTCGGCTGGAAGAGTCTGTACGCGCTGGTGATGCTGGCGGGGCTGTGGCTGTTTTTACCCAGGCGCAAGCTGGCGACAGGTAGCGTGTAAGCCAGGAAAGAAACCGGCCCGGTCGCATTTGCTGACCGGGCCGGGCGTGTATTAATCGCGGGGATCGTCCTTATGGTCCAGACGATCGCGATGCTCATCCTTACGCTGGAATTCCCCTTCGAAGGTCTCACCGCCGCCAGTTCCGGCGCTAAAGCCGCCGCCCGGCATCCGGCTGAAGCGCAGATGCGGCATCAGCTTCATCGTCAGGTGCTTCTGCACTGGCGGCAGCAATAGCAGCAGGCCAAGGAAGTCGGTAAAGAACCCCGGGAGCAACAGCAGCAGACCGGCAATAATCAGTGAAACGCTCTTGATCATCTCCGCTGCCGGGCTCTCGCCTGCGGCCATCTTCTGCTGCATCAGCAGGAAGTTTTTGAAGCCCTGGTTACGCACCAGCGACATCCCTACCACCGAGCTAAAGATCACCAGGATTAGGGTCATAAAGACGCCCAGCACGTGCGCGACCTGGATAAAGATCGATATCTCAATGTAAACGTAAAGAAAAAAGGCAATAAACGGAATCCAACGCACCGGCGTCTCCTTCATCAACGGGCGCTGAGCTCAGCCCCCGTAATCATCAATTTGCTGATCGCATCCCTCTAAGATGGGGATGCTGCGCGGCTTTTCAATCAGCGGAAATGCTTATTTTTTCCAGCAATAGGAAAGCGGTGACCCATTTCACAGATTAATAAATCTTCTCACACCCGCGATGTAATAAGTGATCAAGCTTACTGATATTCGCTATCATCAGCATATGATCTTGGGCACCAGGCCGGTTAAGGAAATAATCGTCGGCCAGAAAATATACTGAATCCTGGATATTCTGTGTATTTGGTGAATTCATTGGCAGCTTGAAAAGAAGGTTCACATGTTAAACAACATTCGTATCGAAGAAGATCTGTTGGGCACCAGGGAAGTTCCCGCGGACGCTTACTACGGCGTTCATACTCTGCGAGCGATTGAAAACTTCTACATTAGCAACAGCAAAATCAGCGACATACCAGAATTCGTGCGCGGCATGGTGATGGTGAAGAAAGCCGCCGCGCTGGCGAACAAGGAGCTGCAGACCATTCCCAAAAGCGCGGCAAATGCGATTATCGCCGCCTGTGACGAAGTCCTGAATAACGGCAAATGCATGGACCAGTTCCCGGTCGATGTCTTCCAGGGCGGGGCCGGCACCTCCGTAAACATGAACACCAACGAAGTCCTGGCGAACATCGGCCTCGAGCTGATGGGCCATCAGAAAGGCGAATACCAGTACCTGAACCCAAACGATCACGTCAACAAATGCCAGTCCACCAACGATGCCTACCCGACCGGATTCCGCATCGCGGTGTATGCCTCCATCCTGAAGTTAATCGATGCGATTAAACAGCTGGGCGAAGGCTTCCAGGCGAAAGCCGTGGAGTTCCAGGACATTCTCAAAATGGGCCGCACCCAGCTGCAGGACGCGGTGCCGATGACCCTCGGCCAGGAGTTCCATGCCTTCAATGTGCTGCTTAATGAAGAGACCAAAAGTATTCTGCGCACTGCGGAGCTGCTGCTGGAGGTGAACCTCGGCGCCACCGCCATCGGTACACGTCTCAACACCCCGGACGGCTATCAACAGCTGGCGGTGCAGAAGCTGGCGGAAGTGAGCAACTTACCGGTCGTTCCGGCGGAAGATCTGATTGAAGCCACCTCGGACTGCGGGGCGTACGTCATGGTTCACAGCTCGCTGAAACGCCTGGCGGTGAAACTGTCCAAGATCTGTAACGACCTGCGCCTGCTCTCTTCTGGTCCACGCGCAGGCCTCAACGAAATCAACCTGCCGGAGCTGCAGGCGGGTTCCTCTATTATGCCGGCGAAGGTTAACCCGGTAGTGCCGGAGGTGGTCAACCAGGTCTGCTTTAAAGTCATCGGCAACGACACCACGGTGACCATGGCCTCCGAAGCCGGGCAGCTGCAGCTGAACGTGATGGAGCCGGTGATCGGCCAGGCGATGTTCGAATCCATACATATCCTGACCAACGCCTGCTACAACCTGCTGGAGAAATGCGTTAACGGCATCACCGCCAATAAAGCGGTATGTGAAGGCTACGTCTACAACTCCATCGGCATCGTCACCTACCTCAACCCGTTTATCGGCCACCACAATGGCGATATCGTCGGCAAGATCTGCGCCGAAACCGGCAAGAGCGTGCGGGAAGTGGTGCTGGAGCGTGGGCTGCTGACGGCGGCGGAGCTGGATGATATTTTCTCCGCGCAAAACCTGATGCATCCTGCTTATAAAGCGAAGCGTTATACCGATGAAAGCGAACAGTAATCTTTCCGGTTAGTCATTGAAAGGCATGTCAGCGATGACATGCCTTTTTTGCTTTTTAGTTTTACTAAAATACAACAATCCAATATCAACTTGTTAAAAAACAAGGAAGGCATATATGTTTGGTGCAGAACTGGTTATTGTCCTGCTGGCGATTTATCTCGGCGCCAGGCTCGGCGGCATTGGTATCGGCTTTGCCGGTGGCCTTGGCGTCCTTGTCCTGACGCTTATTTTTCAAATCAAACCGGGTGCGATCCCCTTCGACGTTATTGAAATCATCATGGCGGTCATCGCCGCTATCGCCGCCATGCAGGTCGCCGGCGGGATGGATTACCTGGTCAGCCTCGCCGAACGGATGCTGCGCCGCCACCCGAAGTACATTACCTTCCTTGCCCCGCTGGTGACCTGGTTTATGACCGTACTCGCCGGCACCGGCCATACCGCCTTCTCCACGCTGCCGGTGATCACCGAAGTGGCCAAAGAGCAAGGCATTCGCCCATCTCGTCCGCTGTCGATTGCGGTCGTGGCCTCTCAGATAGCGATCACCGCCTCGCCTATCTCCGCGGCGGTGGTGTTCTTTGCCGGGATCCTTGAGCCGCTGGGCGTTAGCTACCTGACGCTGCTGGCCATCTGTATTCCGGTCACCCTGCTGGCGGTAATGCTCACCGCGATTGTTTGCAACTTCCTCGGCTGCGAACTGAAAGACGATCCCATTTACCAGGAGCGGCTGGCCAAGGGGGAAGTTAGACTGCGCGGCAGCCAGGTGTTTGAGCTGAAGCCGCACGCCAAACGCTCTGTCCTCCTGTTTTTGATCGGCATCGTGGCGGTGATGTTCTACGCCACGGCCATCAGCGATACCGTCGGCCTGATTAAGAACCCGGTGCTGCCGCGTAACGAAGCGATCGTGGTGTTTATGCTGACCATCGCCACCCTGATTAGCATCACCTGCAAAATCGACACTGGCGAAGTGCTCAACGCCAGCACCTTTAAGTCCGGGATGAGCGCCTGCGTCTGCGTCCTCGGCGTCGCCTGGCTGGGCGATACCTTCGTTAAAGCGCACATCAGCGATATCCAGGCCGTGGCCGGCGACCTGCTGCACAATTACCCATGGCTGCTGGCGGTGGTGCTGTTCTTTGCCGCCACGCTGCTCTACTCACAGGCAGCCACCACCAAGGCGCTGATGCCCGCTGCGCTGCTGCTCGGCGTCAGCCCGCTGACGGCGATCGCCTCGTTTGCCGCCGTCTCGGCGCTGTTCGTCCTGCCAACCTATCCGACCCTGCTGGCGGCGGTGGAGATGGACGACACCGGCTCGACGCGCATCGGCAAATACGTCTTTAACCACGCCTTCCTGATCCCTGGCGTTATCGCTATCACGCTGTGCGTAATCCTGGGCTTTATCTTTGGCGGGATTATGCTGTAAATACCGCTGGCGGCGGGCCCAGCGCGGGCCCGCTGCCCGTTTCCCTCCCCTACCCCCGATCGTGACGCTAATATCCCCGCATCTTGCGTGCTATAGTGCCTCTTTTCGCTGATACGAGGTTCATGATGACTACGCCTGATGCTGTTGTTGTGCTCTGTACCGCGCCGGATGAAGCGACCGCCCAGGATCTGGCGGCAAAAGCGCTGGCGGACAAGCTGGCCGCCTGTGCCACGCTGCTGCCGGGCGCCACCTCGCTCTATTACTGGGAAGGGAAACTCGAGCAGGAGTATGAAGTTCAGATGCTGCTCAAAACCGACCTTGCCCATCAGCAGGCACTGCTGGATTGCCTGAAGTCTCACCACCCGTATCAAACCCCTGAACTGCTGGTTCTACCCGTCATTCATGGAGACAACGATTACCTCTCATGGCTTACCGCATCATTACGCTGATCCTGCTGCTGTGCAGCACGTCAGCCACCGCCGGGTTATTCGACGCGCCGGGGCGCTCGAACTTCGTGCCTGCTGACCAGGCCTTCGCCTTTGACTTTCAGCAGCAACAGCACGATGTCAACCTAAGCTGGCAAATCAAGGATGGTTACTATCTTTATCGTCAACAGTTTACCTTCCGCGCCGCCGGGGCGACGATCGACGAACCGGCGCTCCCGGCAGGAGAGTGGCATCAAGATGAGTTTTACGGCAAAAGCGAGATTTTCCGCCAGCGCCTGACCGTGCCGGTCACGGTGAAGCAGGCGGAGAAAGGCGCCACCCTCACCGTCACCTGGCAGGGCTGCGCCGATGCCGGATTCTGTTATCCACCGGAAACGAAGGTGGTCCCGCTGAGCGCCGTGCTGGCGGCTTCATCCGACGGTCAGGCAACCGCCATCGAGCCCGCGCCATCGGCGAGCAGCCGTCCGGCGTTCAACCCGCCGCTGCCGGTTGAGCCGCGACCGGCCCCGGAGCTCGCCACATCACCTGCGCCTGCCGCAGTGCCGCCTGCAGACACGCCTGCCCGCCTGCCCTTTACGGCGCTGTGGGCGCTGCTGATAGGTATTGGTATCGCCTTCACCCCCTGCGTGCTGCCGATGTACCCGCTGATTTCCGGCATTGTGCTGGGCGGAAAGCAGCGGCTTTCCACCGCGCGCGCCCTGCTGCTGGCCTTTATTTACGTCCAGGGGATGGCCTTAACCTACACCGCGCTGGGGCTGGTGGTGGCCGCCGCCGGTCTGCAGTTCCAGGCGGCCCTGCAGCACCCGTATGTCCTGGCAGGACTGTCGGTGGTATTTATTCTGCTGGCGCTCTCCATGTTCGGCCTGTTCACGCTCCAGCTGCCCTCGTCGCTGCAGACGCGGCTGGCGCTGCTCAGCAATAAGCGCCAGGGCGGCTCGCCCGGTGGCGTTTTCGCGATGGGCGCCATTGCCGGACTGATCTGCTCCCCATGCACCACCGCGCCGCTGAGCGCCATCCTGTTGTATATCGCCCAGAGCGGTAATCTCTGGCTGGGCGGCGGCACGCTGTACCTCTACGCGCTGGGCATGGGCCTGCCATTGATCCTCGTCACCGTATTTGGCAACCGTCTGCTGCCGAAGAGCGGCCCGTGGATGAGCCATGTGAAGACCGCCTTCGGGTTCGTGATCCTGGCTCTGCCCGTTTTCCTGCTGGAGCGCATTGTCGGCGACCCGTGGGGATTACGTCTGTGGTCAATGCTTGGCGTCGCCTTCTTCAGCTGGGCGTTTATCACCTCGCTGGGCGCTACCCGGCCGTGGATGCGGCTGGTACAAATCATCCTGCTTGCTGCCGCGCTGGTCAGCGCGCGGCCCCTGCAGGACTGGGCATTTGGCGCTCCGGCAGTCGAGCAGCAGGCGCATCTGACGTTCACCCGCGTCAACTCGGTGGCCGAGCTTAACCAGGCGCTGGCGCAGGCAAAAGGCCAACCGGTGATGCTCGATCTTTACGCCGACTGGTGCGTGGCGTGCAAAGAGTTTGAAAAATACACCTTTAGTTCACCTGACGTGCAGCAGGCGCTGAAAGGCACCGTGTTATTACAGATTGATGTGACGAAGAACAGCCCGCAAGACGTCGCGCTGCTGAAACACCTGCAGGTGCTCGGTCTGCCGACGATCTTGTTCTTCAACGCTGAGGGTCAGGAACAGCCTGAGCGGCGAGTCACCGGCTTTATGGATGCCGCGGCATTCAGCGCCCATTTGCGCGATTGGCAAGCGTGAGCGACACTTTAGGAGGAAAGATGGAGGAGAACACCGTGCTACGTGAAGACGTCCTGGCAGAAGCCATTAAAATTCTTGAAATTGAAGGTATCGCCAACACGTCGCTGGAGATGGTCGCTGAGCGCGTGTCCTGTCCGACGAGCGACCTGAAACGCTTCTGGCCCGATCGCGAAGCGCTGCTGTACGACGCGCTTCGCTATCTGAGCCAGCAGGTGGATGCCTGGCGCCGACAGTTGCTGCTGGACGACACCTTAAGCGCAGAGCAAAAGCTGCTGGCACGCTATGCCGCGCTCACCACCTGCGTTAGTAACCACCGCTACCCCGGCTGTCTGTTTATCGCCGCCTGCACCTTCTATCCCGATCCCCAGCACCCCATTCACCAGCTGGCGGAACAGCAGAAGCAGGCTTCGCTGGCCTATACTCATGAGCTGCTGACTCAGCTGGAGGTGGATGACCCGGAAATGGTCGCTAAACAGATGGAGCTGATCGTCGAGGGCTGCCTGAGCCGTCTGCTGATCAAGCGTAGCCAGACGGATGTGGATACGGCCCGGCGGCTGGCAGAAGATATTCTGCGCTTCGCCCAGTGTCGTATGGGCGGCGCCTTAACCTGATTCTGATATCCTAACCGCCACGTCGCGCCTATAATTTCCCCCTCACTGATTGCTGACAGGGATTGATATGCGCGCGTTCTTCTGGGCTGCCTGGCTGGGGCTGTGCTCCACGCCTCTGCTGGCGGCTCCCCTGCAAGGTTTTTCCTTTACGCAAAAAGACTGGGAGCTCGCCTGCGATAACACTGGCACCTGCCGGGCGGCGGGTTACGGCGTCCGCATGGGCGAGGTCAGCGTGCTGTTGACCCGCAACGCCGGCAGCGAACAGCACCTCGCCGCCACGGCCACCTTTGCGCAAATCGAGCACGATATCCCCGCCGACTCCACCGCTAGCCTGCTGATCGACGACCGGGATCTTGGCGCGCTGGACGCCCAGGACGACAGCCACTTCCGTCTGGACAGCGATCAGACTGCCGCCCTGCTACAGGCCCTGGCGAATCAGCGCAAAATCGAATTCACCCTGAACGGCCAGCACCTGCCGCTTTCCAGCGCCGGCAGCCGCGAGGTGCTGGGTAAAATGGATGCGTTTCAGCGACGCACTGGCACCGCCGACGCGCTGCTGGATAAAGGCGATGCCGGCGACGATGCCATTTTGCCAGCCACTGCCGCCCCGGAGATTATCGCCGCCCCGGTGATCCATAACGCGCAGCCGGTGGCGCTGAGCATACTTCAGCGTCAGAAGCTGCTGCCCTCCCTGACGCCGCTGCTGAACCAGCGCTGTGACGACTGGCAGAACCCGGCCATCCCGGCGGCAGAGCGCCAGATCACGCTGACCGCGCTGGATAAAACCCATTCTCTGGTGCAGGCGCTCTGCTGGCGAGCGCCCTATAACGACGGCTATGCGCTGTGGCTGGTCGATAACGCCCAGCTGAACAAGCCACGGTTGCTGACCACCGAGGCCTCGAGCTACGCCAACGGCACTATCGTCTTTTTGCACAAAGAACGGGGCATTGCCGACTGCCTAACCGGCGAAACCCGCGTCTGGGACGGTAAAACCTTTACCCCCAGCCTGAAGTACAGCACCGGTATGTGTCGGGAAATCACCCCCGGCGGCACCTGGATGCTGCCGACCTTTGTCAGCCAGGTGATCCCCAGGCAGCAGAAAGAGGCGGATAACCTCGCCCTGCGCACGCTGTATAACGCAGTGCTGAAAGCGCAAAAAAGCGATCCAGAATTGTCGCTGAATAAGGTCGCCGAGCAGTTTCCGTTAACCGGCCATATTACCGACTTCACGCTCACCTACGCCGATGACACCCTGGTTTCGACCAGCAAACCTTCCCCGGATATCAGCGATGACGAGTGGCAGGCGTTTCTGCGCTCCTCGATCAGCGCAGATTCAGAAAACGGTAAAGTCAGCTTTACCCTGATCGATCTCGACGGTGACGGCAAACGCGATCTGATCATCGACAGCTACGTGGGCGGCACCGGGCTCTTCAGCTACACCGGGGTGCTCCGGCGCGGCGATAATGACTTTGCCGCCGTCGACGGCAGCGACAGTGATAACGGCGATGATTTCGATGCCGGGGTGCCCGGCGCCCTCTTTTCTATCAATGGCCGCGGGGCTAACCAATGGAACCACTGGGTCAAAATCAACGGTCAGGTGTATGCCCTGTGGTACAACGGCCAGTTTGGCGAAGATAATCTCTACCTGCTGCGCCCGTTCAGCACTGCGAGCCAGACGCCCGCGGTGACGGTTCGCTATCGCTATACGCTGAACAGCATCCGCTCCCCGGAGAAAGACCAGCCGTTAACCCCACCCCTCAGCGACAGCGATAAAGCGGATCTGCTGCGTTCGCTGGAGGTCATGCAGGGCAGCCTGCTGAAAGACAAACCCGTCAGCGACAACGATGCGCCGATCTGCCCCATCCCACCGGGCACCTCCGCCGACGAGGCGGATAACTACTACAGCGGCGTCGCCATCAACTATATCTATGAGACAGTGGCCTATATTCCGGTCTGGCTGAACGGGAAGTGCTATATCGGCACTATTTTTAGCCACCATGGCGCCTATCGCCACGGCGTGGATGCGGAAATTACGCTGAGCTCCCCGCGCGAGGATGAAGAGGTCATTGGCGATTATATTATCTCCGGGTTGCGCCACGTAATCGCCATTACCAGCGGCTGGAAAACCCGCGAGGGTGATAACGGCATGCAGTGAAGTTAAGCCAAAACGCGCCTTTGAACGCAGAATTGCCGCAAAGATAAGCAATCGATAAGTAATTTAAGAAATTTGGTTGACGGGGTGGGCGGATTACGGTTTAATGCGCCCCGTTGCCCGGATAGCTCAGTCGGTAGAGCAGGGGATTGAAAATCCCCGTGTCCTTGGTTCGATTCCGAGTCCGGGCACCACTATTTAGAGAACCCAGCCTATGGCTGGGTTTTTGCTTTTCTACGATCGGACTCTCCATCGAACTCCGTTCGATTATTCGCCGTACAGCGGCTCACCCCTTCGGGGCCAGCGCGACAAGCGCGCTGTTCAACGCCTGCGGCGTTAGTCCGAGTCCGGGCACCACTATTTAAAGAACCCGCCCAAAAGGCGGGTTTTTGCTTTTCTGCATCCGGACTCTTCATCGAACTCCACTCTATGATCCCCTACCCGGCGGCGCTGCGCTTGCGCGGGCCTACGCTGTTTGAGCCTGCGGGGGGACCCGTAGGCCGGATAAGGCATTTATGCCGCCATCCGGCACAACCGCAGGTACGGCGTCTGATGTGTATCGCCCGGTGGCGCTGTGCTTGCGCGTGCCTACGCTGTTTGAACCTGTGGAGGACCCGTAGGTCGGATAAGGCATTTATGCCGCCATCAGGCACAACCGCGGGTACGCCGTCTGATGTGTATCGCCCGGCGGCGCTGCGCTTGCACGGGCCTACGCTGTTTGAACCTGTGGGGGACCCGTAGGCCGGATAAGACGAAGCCGTCAGGCAAACGCCATGAAGAAAGGGATTACTCGGCGGCCGTTTTCCCTTTGCCGGGCAGCCTGAACGCTTCGCCATAGGGCTTCGCGATACCCATGCGATATTGCGTCTCTTTGGCCGCCTGGTGGAGGTCGGCAAACTCCTCTTTCGGCGCTGGCGGACGTTGCGCCTTTTTCAGACACTGATTACGATGGTGACGGATCCACTCTCTGTCATCATCGTTCAGGCAGCGCTGCATCACCTCAATCCATCTGGATGCCGCCCGACGGTAGAGCCCACTCGCCTCTAACCGTTCAGCAATACTGTCCCTTATTCTCATCCACCTCGCTCCTCTGATGCTTTCACGATATCCCATGGTATTCCGACACCTGGGCCGGAATACCATGGTAGAGTTAATTTATGACAAAACTATTCCTGTGCAGCGCAAGGAATATATTCATTATAATAATCGCTGTGCATAGCAAACCGCATTCGCGGTAATTACTTCCAAAGAGCTCCGGAATTATATGTCGAATGCCGCCATGGATACCGGATGGTATCGACGGTTGTACCTATCAATAGCTATTTAATTTATTATATTTCCGTTATCAAATACCTTGCGATGTCATCTACTCCCTGTACAACCAAGCCTCATGGCGACCTAACGGAGTGCTCCAGCAGTTTATTTCTGAAGATAAATAAGCAGGCTTCATTAAAATTATCTAACCCCAGTCGCTCATAAAGCGCAGTGCGCTTCCGGTAAAGGCTTTTTACCGAGGTATTCAGATTCACCGCCACCTCCTCCATGGTCATACCCGCCCCAAGCAAACGTAGCATTAACTGTTCAGACAAACTTAAGCGCAGATCGTCAAACCACTCTTTGGTCAGCCGCTTGCTCTTCATCTCCAGAAAAAGCCCAAATAATGTCGCCATATCGGCGGGTGATAATGACATGTTTAAAAACGATTTCAGACTCAGTAAATGCTCTTCCCGATGGCGCATATCGAGGACGATACAACATATTCGCTTTCTGGATTGTGCCGCCTCCATCACCAGGTAATCGTAATGACAAAGCGGCGAACGGCTATCAACCAGCAGAGAGACCTCATCAACCTCATTATCTAAAATCGTTTTTCCGCTAGAATCTAACTGAATGATATCAGGAAAGAAATTCTTAACCCCTTGAAAAAGATAGTAATCCTGAGTAACCAATATCATTGAAGTTGCCACAAATCGTCCCTTTAACATTTAATCAACAAATTCTCGTCAACCAGACGTTTTCCTTCCCCCTTTGGACGCTTCGCATGGCGGTAAAAATAACGAGACCTGTGATTTTTCATTAGCGCGGCATCTGACTCTGGCTGTGAAAACCCTCCTTGCGTTCTGATGGAAAATAAACGGATTAATTATAAATAAAAAAAATCCACAGAAAAGATGCTTTTTTTGGCATTGAGAATTTTTGTCAGAAATCATCTTAAATATCCAGTAAAAACCACCAACCTCTTCACAATATAAGCAGCACATCAATTTTGAAACAAAATTCCAACCCTCTCTCTTTTTTATTTATTTCAGTAAGTTAAAGAAACCAACTTCAACAACGCCGCTCGAATTAAGTCGATTTTACAGAATTATCTTAAAACGCAGCTCATCATTTATCCATATTTATCCGCTGCCGTATCGGGTATAAATTATCCATTCAATTATCAACAGGAGATATGTTTATTAGTTTGCAATAAGTCATTCACCCGCAGTGCCAGTCAGCTAAATGGGACCATCCTCATCCTTTAACTCACCGTCAAAGGACGGTCGTGTTGTGCAATGGATTCTTGATGAACATATGGCAAATAGAAATGGAAAGATCACCTTATTCAAATACGTTATTGTTTAATCGCAACACGAAACTCTCGCTGTCAATCGGCTTGCTTTTGCTCTTCCCGGCGCTGGTTCAGGGAGCAGATTCGCTCTATGACCAGCAGATCCTGCAAGCGCGTCAAGGCCAGTACGCCCCCTTTCTCTCTTATCTTCAGCAGTACCAGCTGCGGCATGCCTTAACCCCTTCTCAGGTGGCGGACTGGCTGCAGGTAGCTCTCTGGGCCGGCCAGGACGATGAAGTGGTGAAAGTCTGGCGACGCTACCAAGTCTATATGCCGCTTCCCGCACGCGGTACCGCCGCGGCGGCACAGGCCCTGCGTAACCAGAAACAGTGGCAAGCCTCGCTCACCCTCTGGCAGCAGGCTCTCAGCCAGGCCCCTGACAGTGACGATTATCGTATCGGCTATATCAAAACGCTGGCCGATGCCCGCAAGGACGGCGAGGCGCTCAGCGAAGCGCGTCGCCTGGTGACGGAGCAGGCGAGCGTTGCGCACCTGCAGACGCTCTCTTATGTCTACCTGCGGCTTGGCAAAAGCTGGGACCAGCTGTTGGTTGACACGCAGATCCTCGATCGCGAACCGCAAAACAAAGCCGCGCTGGCCAGCCTGATGGCGACCCTTACCCGCAACCGGATCGATTCCCCTGCTCTCGGCCTGGCGGATAGCGTCGAACTGACGCCTGCGGAAAAGCGCAATCTGCAGTTGAACGCCGCCGCCGAACTGGTGCGCCTTGCCGATACCCCTTCCCGCGAAGAAAACGCGCGTTACGCGCTGGCCCGCACGGCGCTCACGCAGTATGACGCGATGATTGCCGCCTGGCACCCCGACCCACAGGCTGCGCCCGACATCATCCGGGCGCGCATTGATCGTCTGGGTGCGCTGTACGCCAATGCAGATTACGCGCAGGTCATCCGTGAATACCAAAATCTCATCGCGCAGCAGCAGACCGTTCCCGACTGGGCCATCGGCTGGGTCATCTCCTCTTATATCGCCCTTAAGCAAATTGAGCCTGCGCTGACGCTTATTCACCAGCATCCCTCGTGGCTGACAAGCCAACAGAATGAGGAACACGAGCTTTTCTACGCCCTGCTGGACACCGGTCAGTACCCGGCGGCCCAACAGTATGTCGCCCGCCTCACCCGGAATGCACCCTACATCCGTCGTCTCTACGGTTCGCCGACGCCGCAGCCGAATGACGACTGGCTCACCGCACAGTCGCTTAACGTGCACTATTTAGCGGCCACCAACGCCCTGCCGCAGGCCGAAGCCCGGATGCAGCGCCTGGCGGCAACGGCCCCCGGCAATCAGGGCCTGCAGATAGATTATGCCGCCCTTCTGCAGGACAGAGGGCTACCGCGAGCCGCCGAAAGCCAGCTAAAAGCAGCGGAATATCTGGAACCCGCCAGCCTGCAGCTGGAGCGCCAGCAGGCCTGGGTCGCCCTCGATCTGCAGGAGTGGCGGCAAATGGATCTGCTGACTGACGACGTCGTCGCCCGCTCGCCACGGGATCTGAATACCCAGCGCCTGGCCAGAGCGCGCGAGGTCCATCATCTTTCCGAACTTCGCCTGAGCGTTGGCAAAGGGCTGCACTCCGACAACCCGGTGAGCGGCACCCACGACCTCAGTTTTGAGACGGCGATCTACAGCCCGCCGCTAGCCGACAGCTGGCGGTTGTTCGGCGGGCACCGCTTCGCTGAAGGCAATTTTGAAGAGGGGAAAGGCAGCCGTCGCCAGCTGTTCGCCGGCGTTGAATGGCGCCCGCGCGACTACTGGGGCGAGCTTGAACTCTCCAGCGTCAATTTTCACGGCGAGAACAAGCCCGGCGTCCGCCTTTCCGCCGCCCACGACGTCAGCGATCGCTGGCAGCTGGGCGGCGAACTGGAGCGGATTTCGCAGCAGACTCCGCTGCGCGCATTACGCAACGGCGTCAGCGCCAACCGCGGCGAAGGCTGGCTGCGCTGGTATCAAAACGAACGCCGGGAGTACCGCGTCAGCGTGGCCGCCAGCCGGTTTACCGACCACAACCGCCGCCAGGAGTACACCCTCTCCGGTAAAGAGCGCCTCTGGCAGACGGCGTGGTTAACGCTGGATCTGCAGCCCGGTCTGTCGGCCAGCGCCAATAGCCGCACCGACACCGCCTACTACAGTCCGGCACGGGACCTCGCCGCCACCGCGGCGCTGGCCGTCGATCACACGCTTTACCAGCGCTATGACACCGTCTGGAGCCAGCAGCTGCTCGCCGGCGGCGGCAGCTACTGGCAAAAAAATCACGCCGCCGGGGCGATCACGGTGCTGGGTTATGGGCAGCGCCTGCGCTGGAACAACGTCGTCGACACCGGGGTGATGCTGAACTGGGACAAACGCCCCTACGACGGTAAACGCGAAAACAACCTCGCCATCACTCTTGATGCAACTATACGGTTTTAAGGATGACCATGCTGAACACGACCCTGCGCAACGGCCTGATGCTTCTCGTCTGGCTGTGCCTTATCTTCAGCGTGCGTGCTGAGGAAGTCCCCTTCCTCGCCCCGCAGCAGCGCCCCCAACCGGAGGCCAATCAACCCTGGCCGGCGGATCGCTTTCTGGTGCTGGCCTACCATGACGTCGAAGACGATGCCGCCGACCAGCGTTATCTTTCAGTGCGCACCAGTGCGCTCAACGAGCAGATCGCCTGGCTGCTGCATCACGGCTACCATGCGGTGAGCGTCCAGGACATTCTCGATGCACACCATGGCATTAAGCCGCTGCCGGCCAGGGCTTTTCTTCTCAGCTTCGACGATGGCTATAGCAGCTTTTACACCCGCGTCTGGCCGCTACTTAAAGCCTGGAATGTTCCGGCGCTGTGGGCGCCGGTGGGCAGCTGGGTGGACACTCCCGCTGACCAGCCCGTTAATTTTGGCGGCCTGATGACGCCGCGCGAGCGCTTCGCTACCTGGGAGATGGTGCGCGAGCTCAGCCGCTCGCCGCTGGTGGAGATCGGCGCGCACACCTGGGCCTCGCACTACGGTCTGCCGGCCAATCCGCAGGGCAGCCGCGAGCCCGCCGCCGCCAACCGCGGCTGGGATAAAACCACCGGCCGCTATGAAAGCGACGCGCAGTTTACCCGGCGCATGGCCGATGACGTGCAGAAAGTGACGGCGAAAATCCACGAGGTCGCCGGGAAAGCGCCGCGCGCCTGGGTGTGGCCCTATGGCGCCGCCAGCGGCAGCACCCTGGCTATCGCCAAACAGCAGGGGTATCAGCTGGCGTTTACGCTGAACGACGGCCTGGGCAATGTGAAAGATCTGGACAATATTCCGCGCATGCTGATCGCCGGTAACCCGTCGATCAAGGCCTTTGCCAACGCCGTAACCCAGATTCAGGAAGCCGATCCTGTTCGGGTGATGCATGTGGATCTGGACTATGTCTATGACCCCAATCCCGTCCAGCAGGCGAAAAATATCGATAAGCTGGTGCAGCGCGTCTATGACATGAAAATCAGCCATGTCTTTCTGCAGGCCTTTTCCGACCCGCAGGGCGACGGCACGGTCAAGTCGCTCTATTTCCCCAACCGCTGGCTGCCGATGCGCGCCGACCTGTTTAACTTCGTCTCCTGGCAGTTGCAGACCCGCGGCGGGGTGAAGGTGTATGCCTGGATGCCGGTGCTGGCCTTCGATCTCTCGTCCGATCTGCCGCGCGTTCAGCGCTGGGATCCGCAAACCGGGAAGGCGTTACTTGCCCGCCAGCCGTACGTCCGTCTGTCGCCCTGGGATCCCCGGGTTCGCCAGCGGATCACCGACATCTACGAAGATCTGGCCCGGCACGCCAGCTTCAGCGGGATTCTGTTTCACGATGACGCCGTGCTGACCGATTTTGAAGACGTGAGCCCGGAGGCGGTCGCCGCCTGGCGGCAGACGGGTCTGGGGCACGATGCCGGCCCGGTGCCCCAACGTCCGCAAGAGCGCCAGGCATGGATGCGTTTCAAAAGCCAAACCCTGACCCGCTTCACTCTGGATCTACGCCAGGCGGTGCAGGCCATCCGCGGCCCGCAGGTGAAAACGGCGCGTAATCTCTTCGCCCTGCCGATCCTGGAGCCGCAGAGCGAAGCCTGGTTCGCGCAGAATCTGGATGACTTCCTTGCCGCCTATGACTGGACGGTACCCATGGCGATGCCGCTGATGGAGTCCGTACCGATTGACGCCAGCCAGGCCTGGCTGACGCGGCTGGTCCAGGCCGTCGCCAGCCACCCGGGCGCGCTGAAGAAAACCATCTTTGAACTGCAGGCCCGAGACTGGAACCGACGCCAGCAAAACGCCATTCCCGACCAGCAGCTGGCGGACTGGATGCGTTTGCTGCGGCTGAACGGCGTCAAAAACTACGGCTACTACCCTGACGATTTTATTAACAACCAGCCTGATATCTCCCGTATCAGGCCGCAATTTTCTTCCTGGTGGTACCCTGACCATGACTGATCGCATTATCGCATTGTGCATTTTATGCCTCGTATTCGGGCTGCCGTTAGGCGTCGCAGCGGTATTTACCGGCGAGCTTATCCTCGACTTTGTCTTTTTCTGGCCGCTGTTTATGTCAGTGCTGTGGATCACCGGGGGCCTTTATTTCTGGTTTCAGCTGGAACGCCACTGGCCGTGGGGGGAGGATACCCCGCCGCCGACGCTGCCGGGCAATCCGCTGATTTCGATCCTGATCCCTTGTTTTAACGAGGAGAAAAACGCTCGGGAAACCATCAGCGCGGCGCTGGCCCAGCGTTACGCCAATCTCGAAGTGATCGCCATTAACGACGGCTCTTCGGACAACACCGCCCAGGTGCTCCAGCAGCTGGCGCAGGAGGAGCCGAGGCTGCGGGTGATCCACCTTGCCGCCAATCAGGGAAAAGCGGTAGCGCTCAAAGCAGGCGCCGCCGCCGCCCGCGGCGATCTGCTGGTCTGCATCGATGGCGACGCCCTGCTGGACCGGGATACCGCGGCCTGGCTGGTCGCGCCGTTGATCCACTATCCGCACGTCGGGGCGGTCACCGGCAATCCGCGGATCCGCACCCGATCCACGCTGATCGGCCGCATTCAGGTGGGTGAGTTCTCGTCGATCATTGGGCTTATCAAGCGGACGCAGCGGATCTATGGCCGGGTCTTTACCGTCTCCGGTGTGATTGCCGCCTTCCGGCGCCAGGCGCTGGCGGACGTCGGCTACTGGAGCCCGGATATGATCACCGAAGATATTGATATCAGCTGGAAGCTTCAGCTCCGCCACTGGGACATCTTTTTCGAGCCGCGGGCGCTGTGCTGGATCCTGATGCCGGAGACCCTCAAAGGGTTATGGAAGCAGCGTCTGCGCTGGGCGCAGGGCGGCGCGGAGGTTTTTCTGGTCAACCTCCGTCGCCTGTTTCACTGGGAGCATCATCGGATGTGGCCGCTGTTTCTGGAGTATGCCTGCTCCACGCTGTGGGCCTTTGCCTACGCGGTTACCATTCTGCTGTTTATCCTCAGCCGCCTGATGCCGCTGCCTGACAATCTGGCGGTGCACAGCCTGTTTCCGCCGGAGTTCACCGGCATGCTGCTTGGCGTGATGTGCCTGCTGCAGTTCGTCGCCAGTCTGTATATCGAGCGACGCTACGAGAAAAAGGTCGCCAAATCACTGTTCTGGGTGATCTGGTTCCCGATGGTCTACTGGATGATCGGCCTGCTGACCACGCTGGTCGCTTTTCCGAAAGTGATGGTGAAACGTCAACGTTCCCGCGCGCGCTGGGTGAGTCCGGACCGGGGAAAAGGAAGCCTGTGATGAATGAAAATACGCTCATCTTAACCGAACACCGTGTGCTGCCCCGGCTGGTCGACGCCGGTTTAACGCTGCTGGCCTGGCTCGGTTTTCTGTTCTTTCTGTACGCCAATTTGCTGATGCAGTTCATCGCGCCGCCCTCTCCGCGCTGGGAGTCGCTGATGGCTTCACTGAATACGGCGCTGGTGTATCTGCTGATTGCCGCGCTGAACGGCTGGCTGTTGATCCTCTGGTATCATTACAACCGGCGCCGCGCTCGCACCCGGCATCATACCGCGGTGCTCACCCTGCGACATGATGAGCTGGCGAGCAGCTTTAACGTTGCGCCGCAAATTATCTCGGAGATGAGCCGCTATAATTTGCTCACCGTTTACCACGATCAAATCGGGCAGATTATTGATTTAAAAAGCCACGCGTTACCGCCGCCGCAGGAAGAGAGCGAGCGCGCATGAGAGCAAGGCCGCCGTCGGCGGCCTGTATGGGTTACGACGCCGGGGATCAGCCGCCGGCTTTTTTGATGGCGGCTTCCAGCGAAGCCTGATCCGCCAGCCCCGGGAAGACGGTGATGCTGGCTTCCGTGGCGCCGGTGGTCGGCATCACGATCACGCCCGGCGTACCGCTCAGACCAATCTCCTGCGCCAGATCGTTAATGCTCTGCAGCACCGGTTCGACGTCGGTGGCCTTCTTCGCATCAAAGCCGGCTTTCTTCGCCTGCTGCTGGATATCCGCCGTCGTCAGCTTACCTTCGTTATGGCCGGTAGCGTAAATCCCGTTATGGTAGGCCAGATAGGCATCCGCCCCTTTCTGCTGATAGATCTGCAGGCCGGTTTTTGCCGCCTCCAGCGAGCTTTCCCAGCGGCCGCCGAAAATCGGCCACTCTTTAAAGGCGAAGCGGGTCTGCGGGTGCGCTTTAATCACCTGCTCCATCACCGGCGCCAGACGGCTGCAGTACACGCACTGGTAGTCGAAGAATTCGATCACCGTGACTTTGCCGTTGGCCGGGCCGTAGGTCGGGGTATTTTTATCCTGGGTCAATACAGCCGCGTTTTTCAGCACTGCCTGAGTGGCCGCGCTGGCCTGCTGTTCAGCCTGTATTTGCTGCAATTTCTGGCTCGCCTGCAGGAGGACTTCCGGGTGGGCGACCAGGTAGTCGGCGGCGATTTTGCCGATTTTCGCCTCCTGTTCCGGGGTGAAAGTCGCCGGCGCGTCAGCGGCAGAGGCCATCGCCGGCAGTAAGACAGCGCTCAGCAGGGCGACAGAGAGGTATTTCTTGTGGCCAGACATAGTGGGGATCCTTGCGATAAGTGAACGGCAGGTGAGTCTGGGTGACAAAATATCACCCTTTTTCGCCGAAGCCTTGCCCAACGGCGCGTTGATTCGTAACTTTATTTTTCAGGCACGCTTTTCCCGCGCGACGGCGTGGGTCTGCGTCAGTGGTCAATGCGCCCCAGGCGGAGTACCCTGCGCAGCGGTTTTTCTTGCTCTTTTTTCAGGTGGTTTCTCTCGAAATGAATGCGTTACTCCAACAATGGGACATGGCGGTGATTATGCTGCAGATTGTCGCCATCGATTTACTGCTGGGCGGCGATAACGCCGTGGTGATAGCCATGGCTTGCCGCAAACTGCCGCCACAAAAGCGCACCAAAGCGATCATCATCGGTACCGTGGGGGCGATCCTGGCGCGCGTGCTGCTGCTGGCACTCGCCCTGTATCTCCTGTCGCTGCCGTGGCTGAAAATAGTCGGCGCGTTGCTCCTGCTGTGGATTGGTATGAAGCTGGTGAGTAATGAGGAAGAAGAGAGCGAGGTCGGCAGCTCCGCGAGCCTGTGGCGCACCGCGATCACCATCACCGTCGCCGATGTGATCATGTCGCTGGATAATGTGTTGGCGGTCGCTGCGGCGGGGAAAGGGCACATTGCGCTGGTCGCCCTCGGCGTGGCGATCAGCATTCCGATTATCGTCGCGGGCAGTAAACTGGTCCTGGTCCTGCTCACCCGCTTTCCCGCCGTGGTGCTGTTGGGCGGAATGCTCATCGGCTGGATTGCCGGCTCAATGCTGGTCAGCGATCCCACCATTCAGCAACTGTTTCCCGCCGCCGGGGACGGCACCGCGCGCGTGGCTGGCGCCGTCGGCGCGCTGCTGGTGCTGTTTGAAGGATGGCGCCGCCGCCCACGGCCGCAGGCGAAAGAGTAGCCTCGCCCACGACGCCGCCGACCCCGACGGCGTCAAGTTTCCGCCACTTTTCTTCCCCTTCAGGGCGCATTTGCCCTACGCTTTATACTGACGCCTGTTCCAGGGAATATGTAACCACCGCACTGAGCATAGATGAGATAAAATCATGGAATTGAAGGATTATTATGCCATTCTCGGGGTGCAACCAACCGACGATCTGAAAACTATCAAGACCGCCTACCGCCGCCTGGCGCGCAAATATCACCCCGACGTCAGTAAAGAAAGCGATGCCGAAGCCAAATTCAAGGATCTCGCCGAAGCCTGGGAAGTCCTGAAAGATGAGCAGCGGCGCGCCGAATACGATCAGCTCTGGCAGCATCGCAACGATCCCGGCTTCGGTCGCCAGCAGCAGACACACGAGCAGAGCTACAGCCAGCAAGATTTCGACGACATATTCTCCTCCATGTTTGGCCAGCAGGCGCATCAGCGTCGCCGTCAGCATGCCGCACGCGGCCACGATCTGGAGATCGAAGTGGCGGTGTTCCTTGAAGAGACGCTGGCCGAGCAGACCCGCACCATCAGCTATAACCTGCCGGTGTACAACGTGTTTGGCATGATCGAAAGTGAAACGCCGAAAACGCTGAATGTGAAGATCCCCGCCGGGGTAGTCGATGGTCAGCGTATCCGTCTGAAAGGCCAGGGAACGCCGGGCGAAAACGGCGGCCCGAACGGCGATCTGTGGCTGGTTATCCACATCGCCCCGCATCCGCTGTTCGATATTGTCGGCCATAACCTGGAGATCGTCCTGCCGCTGGCGCCATGGGAGGCCGCGCTGGGTGCGAAAGTCACGGTGCCCACCCTGAAAGAGAGCATTCTGCTGACGGTGCCGCCGGGCAGTCAGGCAGGGCAGCGACTGCGTATCAAGGGCAAAGGGCTGGTGAGCAAAACCCACACTGGCGATTTGTTCGCCGTCATCAAAATTGTCATGCCGCCAAAACCAGATGAAAAAGCGCGTGAGCTCTGGCAACAATTGGCCGCCGCCGAAGCCAGCTTCGATCCGCGTAAGACATGGGGGAAAGCCTGATGGCTACAGTAACAGTGACGTTTACCATTACCGAATTGTGCCTGCGTACCGGGGTATCGGAAGAGGAGCTGACGGAGATCGTCGGCTTGGGGATGATTGAACCGCACCAGCCGCAGGCGGAAACCTGGCTATTCGACGACAGCGCGGTGACGATTGTCCATCGCGCGGTGCGCCTGCGTAACGAGCTGGAGCTGGACTGGCCGGGGATCGCGGTGGCGCTGACCCTGCTGGATGAGAACGCGCGGCTGACCCGCGAAAATCGCCTGCTGCAGCAGCGCCTGGCCCGCTTCCTCGCCCACGGATAGGGGCGACATCCCGGGTGGCAGCGTTCCGCCTTCGTGCCGGATGGCGGCTACGCCTTATCCGGCCTACAAACTAAGCGCAGCGCAAGCCGGGGAATTTCCCGGGTCGCGGCGTTCCGCCTTACCCGGGCTACCGGAC
>NZ_KB976100.1:234743-264045 GCF_000398905.1 Klebsiella sp. KTE92 | reverse complement strand
GTGCAAACAGTAGCCCGGCTAAGCGCAGCGCAAGCCGGGGAGTTTCCCGGATAGCGCAAACCGGGAATAGCGCTTAATCCGGTAACGAACCGGCGAGATTACGCGCGGAGACGCTCTCGCTGACCGGCGCGGGCGGCTCCGGCGCCTTAGCTGGAGCCGCCGCTGGCGCGGATGCCGGGGCGGAAGAGGCCGGCTGGATCTCAAGGAACGAAGCCAGCATCTTACGCAGCGTTTCCGGTTTAGTATCTTCCGCCAGCAGCGCCGCCAGCATCGACGGCAGGCGACTATCAACTTCCCCTAACGCCAGCCCCGCCAGCAGCGCCGTACGCGACATATCGCCGCGGTCGCCACGGTGATGGGCCTCAATTTTTGCGTCCGCGAAGCGCTCGCTGGCGCTGATATCCGGGCGCAGGTAAATCAGCACTTTTCTGCGATCCAGAGTCATAGACGCTCCTTAGCCAATAATTTTCAGACCACGCACCAGGGCAAACTGCGGCTCTTCAGCCACCACGAAACGGTCCTCGCGCAGCCCCATACGTTCACGAATCGCATCGGCCACCAGCGGCGCGCCGCCGCCAATCACGATGGCGTGCGAATAGCCTTTAAAGCTATCAATCGCCGTCAGGACGCGGGTGGTCAGACGTTCAATGCTGTTATTGATCACCTTCTTCACCTCAGAAACCGCATCCGGATCGTTGATGTTGTCGGTCAGGTATTCTTCGTCGTGGCGGTTGATGATTATCTGGTCAACGTTATAGCTGGAAGTGTCGGTATTCGCCCGGGCCAGCGCCAGCTTAACGGCATCGGTCACCAGCGACACGCCCAGCTTCGGATCGCCGTAAATGCGCGAAACCGAGGTCATCTGCCCGGCGACCATTGAAATATCCAGCGTGGTGCCGCCGAGGTCGATAATCAGCACCGAATGCGACGGTTTCAGTTCATCGCACAGGCTGATCCCCGCCGGAATGGATTCCGGACGCACGGTAACTTTCGTGATATTGAACACCACGCCTTTGTTCAGTTTAACGTCGCGCAGCAGGCTCTTTTTCTTGCGCTCAATATTGTCGAGGCGATATTGCGCATCTTCGTCGTAAAATTCGGTCAGCGGCAGGGTGACCACAATCTCGACATCCTGCGGCTCAAGACCGCTGGTCAGCAGCGCGTGATGGACAGCGATGGAGTTCAACGGGCTATATTGCCAGTCAATGTTATTGGTGGGGAGCGCATCGGGAGTGATCAGGTCGAATGAGTACTTTTCATCATCCACGGTGTAGTTAAAAGGCTTCCCGGAACCGAAGGTGGCAGACCAGCCGCGTTTGAAACTGTTGGGGCTGATATGGGTGAAAGTTTCGCCATCTTGCTCCCACAGCATTTTGATATTGGTTGAACCATCATCGATAAAAATGCGCATCGCATTGCTCCATCACTGAGACAAATAAGAGAAAAATGTAAGACCCAAAAAGAGTAGCAAGAGTTAAAAAGCCGCGCAAGAGCACGAAAAAGAGACAATTCCGAGTTTTATTTGAGAACAAATGGAGAAACGAACAATTCAATGCGCCCTGAAAGAGAAATAACTGAGACAAAATAGAGAAATACAGTTTCTCTCTTTCTGTCTGTTTCAGACACTGTTCTTGTACAAAAAGAGAGCATCCCTCCCCTCTTTCCTCAGCGGTTTTCGCACGCTTTTTACACCTGGTTGGGTACCACAATCGGCCGTTCCGGCTCGACGACATTTTCCGGTACCCGGCGATATTTATCCAGCAGGTGAATCTGAATACGGCGCAACATATCGCCATTCAGTTTGTAATAACGGAAATAGAGAAACAGCGTCAGGGCGAAAAAGAGCGTCGGCAGCGCAATCATAATCGCCTGCATCCCCAGCAGCGTGTGAGATGACTGCACAACATTCGGCACGTAGCCGATGATACCGAGCACGATGGCAATAAACCAGGCCGCAAACGCCGAGCCCGCTTTCACCACCAGCGTCTGTACCGAGTAGGCGATGCTTTCGCAGCGGATATTCATCGTATATTCGCCGTAGTCGACGGTATCGGCCACCATAATAACCTGCAGCACCCAGAACAGCGCGGTGCCGATATTCAACAGCACCCCGGCCAGCGAAATCAGCGCGATGTTGTAAACGCCGCTCAGCGCCATCAGCAACAGCACGCCGCAGCCCAGCACGGGCATGATCGAAGCACCCGCCCACAGAATGCGCCGCGACAGCCCTTTCACCAGTCGTGGGAACAGGATCAGCGTCAGCAAATTCGCCGCCCCCGCGTAGGACATGTAATACGGGAACATCTCCGCGCTGCCAATCACGTAGGTAAAGTAGTAAATGGCAAAGCCAGCGATAATGTTCGCCGCCGTGTTATAGGCCAGCGCCATGCCTAACAGGCAGGCCAGCTGATCGTTTTTATAGATGAGCGCCACCATCTGGCGCAGTGAAAGATGGCTGGAATCCTCGCTCACGCCGCTATCCGAGGAGTAAACCTCATGCACGTTACGCAGGGTGACCAGGGTGGAAATCACAAAGAAGGCAATCAGCACCAGGGTAAACATCTGGAAACCGAAACCGCGGTCGGCGCCGCCCACGGCGCTGACAAACGGCAGCGTGACGCCGGCCGTCACAAACCCAGCAAGGCTGGCGAAAAAGCGCGGGTAAGGCACCAGTTGTTCACGTTCACGTTTATCGAGGGTAATGGTCGGCACCAGCGACCAAAACGGCACATCCATGATGGTGTAGGTGAAGCCCCACAGCAGGTAGGTTAGCCACACCCACGCCAGTAGGGCCCCGCCGCTGAAGTGATGGGCGCTGAACAGCATATACAGCACCACCGAATTGGTTATCGTGCCGATCAGGATCCACGGTTTAAACTTCCCCCATCGCGATCGCGTACAGTTGACGATCCATCCCATGATCGGATCGGCTATCGCATCGAGGATCCTTGCCACCAGGAACAAGGTGCCGACCACCCCAACCGACAGGCCAACAATATCGGTGTAGTAATACATCAGATACATGTAGACGATACCGATAGCGAAATCTTTACCAAAGGCACCAAATCCGTAGCTGAGCTTTGTTGTCATTGAAATACTCATAGGGTACAGGTCGCTGTCGCCAGCGCCTCCTTCAGCGTTTGATAGAGCGTGACAGGCACCGCCGGGTTCGTTGCCCCCGGCGGCATGAGAGGATTAACGGTGCAGCCAGGCCGGCAGCCAGTCGCCGTGGCTGGCGATCAGATCGTCCACCAGCGCGTAGATCTCTTCGATCCCCAGCACCGCGGCGGTGTGCGGATCCATCATCGTGGCGTAATAGACGTAATCCCGGTCTTCGTTGAGGATCGCCTGCGTCAGCAGCGTTTGTACGTTAATGTTGGTCTGCATCAGCGCCGCCAGATGCGCCGGCAGCGCGCCCACTTTCGTCGGCTGAATACCGTTGGCGTCCACCAGGCAAGCCACTTCCACGCAGCAACCCTGCGGCAGGTTGTCGATGAGATTATCGTTGCGCACATTGCCGTACACCACGCTTGGCTCGCCGGTCCAGATGGCGTTCATGATGGTGCTGGCATACTCGCGGGATGGTTTCACCTCGATGCGCTCGCCGCGCTGATAGCTCTCCAGCTCCTGATGCCAGTTGGCCAGTTGCTCGACGCAGCGTTTCGGGTATTCATCCAGCGGCACTTTATAGCGAGCAATAAGGTCATCGCGGCCCGGCTTGATAAACCATGGCGTATATTCCGCGAAATGCTCCGACGATTCGGTGACAAAGTAGCCCAGCTTTTTGAACATTTCGTAGCGGACGATGTTTTCGCAACGCGGGTTGCCGTGCAGGTTAGGCTTCGGCGCCCGGCCCTCGGCGTAGGCCTGCAGCAGGTCGGGATAGAGACTGCCGTAGCTGCCATCCGCGAGCTTTTTCTCCAGCGACAGATAGAACGCCATATGGTTGATTCCCGCGCAGCGGTAGCGTAAATCCGCCGGATCGAGATCGAGGTCGCGCGCCAGCTCTTCCGCCGTCCCCTGTACCGAATGGCAGAGGCCAACCTGCTTGATATGCGGGTAGCGGGCGTACATGGCCCAGGTATTCATCGCCATCGGGTTGACGTAGTTAAGCAGGGTGGCGTCCGGGCAGACCTCGGTCATATCGTCGCAGATAGCCCACAGGTGCGGGATGGTGCGCAGCGCGCGCATAATGCCTCCCGGCCCCAGCGTATCGGCAATGGTCTGCTCCAGGCCGTGGCGCTTGCAGACGGTAAAATCGGTGACCGTACAGGGCTCATAGCCGCCAATCTGGAAAGCGACGACGACAAAATCGGCGCCCTGCAGGGCGGTTTTACGATCGCGATGGCAGCTGATTTCGCCGTTCGCGCCCACCGAATCCATCAGTTTGCGCACCACGATATGCGACTCTTCCAGCCGGGTTTCATCGATATCCATCAGCGCGATATGCGCCGATTTCAGCGCCGGGCGCTGGAAAACATCACCGAGAATATTTTTGACGAACACCGTCGAACCGGCGCCGATAAAAGTAATTTTTGGGGCGGTCATCACGCACTCTCCATCAGGTCATTGAACACTTGCAGAGTGGCACGTCGCTCAGCGTTACGCTGCCCTGTTCCCGCCGGAGCATTCCTGGAAACTCAGATCGGCCATTAAGCGCCACAAAATCTGAGTTTTTGGCAATAGATCGACTTAAAAGGAGAGAAAACGGGCCGGTTATTCCGCTAAGCTGTAGTCAGTTCTGGCGAAAAATGCAGCCACTCTGACAATCCAGGAATAGGTTAATCATGGAACACCGCTTTACTTCCCTGCCCCCCGATCCCTTTATGTGCAGCAGCGACGAAAAGCAGAGCCGCAGCCCGCTGGCGCTCTACTCCGAGTATCAGCGTATGGATATCGAACTGCGCCCGCCGCACGCCATGCCCACCAGCCACTGGCACGGCCAGGTGGAGGTCAACGTGCCGTTCGATGGCGACGTGGAGTATTTGATTAATAACGAAGTGGTGCGCATTGAGAAAGGCTATATCACCCTCTTCTGGGCCTGTACGCCGCATCAGCTGACCCGCCCCGGCGATTGCCAGCAGATGGCGATATTCAACCTGCCGATGCATCTGTTTCTCTCATGGCCGCTGGACCGGGAGCTTATCAACCACGTCACCCATGGAATGGTAATTAAGTCCCTCGCCGCGCAGCAGTTAAGCGCCTTTGAAGTGCGCCGCTGGCAGCAGGAGCTGAACCACGACAATGAACAGATTCGCCAGCTGGCGATCGATGAAATCGCCCTGATGCTCAAGCGGCTGAGCCTCTCCGGCTGGCAGCCGATTCTGGTCAACAAAACCTCGCGCACCCACAAGAATAGCGTCTCGCGCCACGCGCAGTTTTATGTCAGCCAGATGCTGGAGTTTATCGCCGCCCACTATGACCAGGCGCTGACCGTCAATGCCGTTGCCGAGCACGTGAAGCTCAACCCGAACTACGCGATGGGGGTCTTTCAGCGGGTGATGCAGCAGACCATGAAGCAGTATATTACCGCCATGCGTATCAATCATGTGCGGGCGCTGCTGAGCGATACCGACAAGACCATCCTGGATATTGCCCTTACCGCCGGGTTCCGCTCCAGCAGCCGCTTCTACAGCACCTTTACCCGCTACGTGGGCATGCCGCCGCAGCAGTACCGTAAACTTAGCCAGCAGCGACGTCACGGGCTGGCCTTGCCGGAGGCATAAAAAATGCCGCCGGGGTCTCCCCAGGCGGCATGATTGACAGTGAAAACGGTTAGTCGTTGATACGCGGATGCTGCTGCACCAGACGCGACCGTTTTGCCTGCAGATCGGCGATCTCCTGATCGATATCTTCGATTTTTTGTTCGATGTTATCGTAGTGCTCGCCAAGGATTTCTTTCGCTTCCTGGATATCCGACGCCGCCGGGGTCGCCCCTTTCAGCGGGCGGTTAGCCGTCTCTTTCATCGACAGACCCGTCGCCATCCCCACCACCGCGATGACCATCAGGTAGTACGCCGGCATCATCAGGTTCTGAGTGGTTTCCACCAGCCACGCCGCCAGGGTTGGCGTCAGACCAGCAACCAGCACCGAGATGTTAAAGGCGCTGGCCAGGGCGCTGAAGCGGATGTGCGTCGGGAACATCGCCGGCAACGAGGAGGCCATCACCCCGATAAAGCAGTTCAGCACGACCGCCAGCAGCAGCAGACCAGCGAAAATCAGGCCAATCACGTTGCTGTTAATCATAATGAAGGCCGGGATCGCCAGGGCAAACAGCGCCACGCTACCAATCAGGATGAACGGACGACGGCCAAAGCGGTCGCTGAGCATACCGATAACCGGCTGCACAAACAGCATCCCGACCATGATGGCGATGATGATCAGCACCCCATGATCTTCCGAGTAGTGCAGGTTATGCGACAGGTAGCTCGGCATATAGGTCAGCAGCATGTAATAGGTCACGTTGGTGGAAATCACCAGACCAATACAGGTCAGCAGGCTACGCCAGTGCTTGGTGGCAATCTCTTTAAAAGAGACCTTCGGCCCGTCCTGCAGTCCTTCACGGTCGCCCTGCTCCATGGTGTCCACATGCTGCTGGAACGCCGGGGTCTCTTCCAGCGCATGGCGCAGATAGAGACCGATGATGCCTAACGGCAGCGCCAGGAAGAACGGGATACGCCAACCCCAGTCGAGAAAGTTCTGTTCCCCCACCACGCTGGAGATGAGAACCACCACGCCGGCCCCCATCACAAACCCGGCGATGGAGCCAAAGTCCAGCCAACTGCCCATAAAGCCGCGTTTACGGTCAGGAGAATATTCCGCGACGAAGATCGATGCCCCGGTATATTCACCGCCGACCGAGAAGCCTTGCGCCATTTTACACAGCAGCAGCAGGATCGGCGCCCAGATGCCTATCGTGGCATACGACGGAATCAGGCCGATACAGAAAGTACTTATCGACATGATCACGATGGTTATTGCGAGGATTTTCTGCCGACCATATTTATCGCCCAGCATCCCGAAAAACAGGCCGCCTAACGGACGAATTAAAAATGGAACGGAGAAGGTACCCAGTGCGGCAATCATCTGCACGCTTGGGTTGGCATCGGGGAAGAAGACTTTACCTAAGGCGTAGGCCACAAAGCCATAGACGCCGAAATCGAACCACTCCATCGCGTTACCCAGGGAGGCCGCGGTGATCGCCTTTTTCAGTTTACCATCATCGATGATGGTCACATCCTTAAGGGTGATGGGCTTTATTTTTTTCCTTTTAAGCATATTTTTCCTCTGCTACTCCGCCTTGAGTACACGCATCATCGCCGAATGACAAGGCCATCCGTATCGTGCGTCAGGAGCGGTGAATTGCTGTGCTCCTCATTTCAAGCGTAGCAGGTTTGCCTGCACTGTCTGCTGACAGAATGTACAACCGAACCTGTTGACGCCTGCTCTGGCTACTGGTGAATAAATAGAGCGGCCGATCGTGATACCTGATGAAATTGACCTGCTCCCCTTTTTTACCCTAACAGCGTTTATATCTGCGATCAACTTCACATAAATTTACCGCCCTATTACAGAGTGTCCGAAAATAAATAAGTTCATTTTCCTGGCTGCTCGCAAAAATTATTTCCTCACTCCCCCTTATCCTCTGGCGGATAATTTTGGCGGTTATTCTGCTTTCACCCGAATAGTATGATGGGTAATTTTTACTAAAAAAACACCCGACAAAAGTGGGTGATTGCGCTATAATCAGCCACACTTTCGGCTATCAGCCGCTGTTTAGAGGACCAACGTCCTGTTTTCCGATGACATCACGAGGAACGTCATGCAACTGCCACACTGCCCAAAATGCGATTCGACTTACACTTATGAAGATAACGGCATGTACATCTGCCCGGAATGTGCCCATGAGTGGAACCCTGCCGAGGCGACAGAAGAGAGCGACGTTCTGATCGTTAAAGATGCCAATGGCAATTTACTGGCCGATGGCGATAGCGTTACCGTCGTGAAAGATCTGAAGGTAAAAGGCAGCTCTTCGATGCTGAAAATCGGCACCAAAGTGAAGAATATCCGTCTGGTCGAAGGCGATCACAATATTGACTGCAAAATTGACGGTTTTGGTCCGATGAAGCTCAAGTCGGAATTCGTCAAAAAGAACTGATTTATTTCCGGGAGGTCGGCGTCATTATTTTCCTGCACCACCGTCGCCGCTCCCGATATCATCGTGCCCCACCCGCTCCCTGTGCAACCTGTTATTTTCCGCCTCAGTCCCCTCTATTTTCACTGACCATTTCGCCGCTATGCCGCTACACATTTTCGCGCTGCCGTCTGGCTCAACAGCGTCCCCGGCGACTACGCTTTACGGGTTACGGTCACTGAGGTATTCACCATGTCCTTAAGTCCCTACCTTGCCTTTGCAGGCAACTGCGCCGAGGCAATCGCCTTCTATCAGCAGACGCTGGGCGCGGAGCTGATGTTTAAAATGACCTTTGGCGAAATGCCGCCCCCGGCGCAAGAAGCGTCAGACGGCTGCCCGTCTGGCCAGAAGATGGCAGATGATGCCATCGCCCACGCCAGCCTGCGCATCAATAATGGCGAGCTGATGCTGAGCGACAGCGCCTTCGGGCCCGATGTGCATTACGCCGGCTTCACCCTCGTCCTCGATCCCAGCGATGTCGCTGAAGGCCAGCGCTGGTTCGACGCGCTGGCCGTCGGCGGGCGCATTGAGATGGCCTGGCAGGAAACGTTCTGGGCCCACGGCTTCGGCAAAGTCGTCGACCGCTTTGGCGTCCCCTGGATGATCAACGTGGTCAAACAAGGCTGACCCCGCCAGGGCGGCCCGGCCGCCCTGTCATCCGTCTGGCACCAACTCTTCATCCTTTGGTCATCATCACTTAACCGAAATGCAACATAAACCGGTCAGGATCGGCCCACAACGCGAGGGACCTCCTCGCCTATGCTGTGTGAGGCTTGATGACTATGCACCTGTCCAGACATCCGACCAGTTATCCCACGCGCTATCAGGAAATCGCCGCCCGACTTGAGCAGGAGCTGCGCCACCACTATCGCTGCGGCGACTATCTGCCCGCCGAACAGCAGCTTGCGACGCGCTTCGACGTTAACCGCCATACCCTGCGCCGGGCTATCGACCAGCTGGTTGAACGCGGCTGGGTCCAGCGCCGTCAGGGCGTCGGCGTGCTGGTGCTGATGCGGCCGATCGATTACCCGCTTAATGCTCAGGCGCGGTTCAGCCAGAACCTGCTGGAACAGGGCAGCGATCCCACCAGCGAAAAGCTGCTGTCGGTGCTGCGCCCCGCCAGCGCGCATGTTGCCGAGGCCTTTGGCATCAATGAGGGCGAGAACGTCATCCACCTGCGCACCCTGCGCCGGGTCAATGGCGTCGCCCTGTGCCTGATCGACCACTACTTCGCCGACCTGCGTTTCTGGCCGGTATTGCAAACCTTTAGCCACGGATCGCTGCACGACCTGCTGCGCGATGAGCTCGACGTCAAACTGACCCGGGCACGCACCAAAATCAGCGCCCGCCGCGCGCAGGCGAAAGAGAGCAAGCTGCTGGAGATCCCCAACATGGCGCCGCTGCTCTGCGTACGCACCCTCAACAGCCGCCAGGGCGAGCAGACCCCCATCGAATACTCCGTCAGCCTGACCCGCGCCGACATGATTGAATTTACCATGGAGCACTGAATGCACTTCGATACCGCCACCCGCCAGCGCTGGATGTCCGTGCTGGCCCACAGTGAACCGCAAGATCTTCTGGCGCGCATGCAGTCCCTGCAGCTGGCGCCGGCGTATGAATTGATTCGCACCCCGGAAACCGGGCTGGTACAGCTCCAGGCCCGCATGGGCGGCATCGGCGACCGTTTCTTTGCCGGCGACGCCACGCTCACCCGCGCGGCGGTACGTCTGGCCGACGGGACGCTCGGCTACAGCTGGATCTTAGGCCGCGACCGCCCGCATGCCGAACGCTGCGCGGTCATCGACGCCCTGCTGCAGTCGCCCCGCCATTTTCACACGTTAATGGAAACCCTGATAACCCCGCTGGAAGCGCTACGCAGCGCGCACATTGAAGCCCGACGCGCCGAAGTCAACGCCAGCCGGGTCGACTTCTTTACCCTGGTTCGCGGAGATAACGCATGACCTTACAACCCGCTTTTTCCCTGGCTGTGCAGGATGCCCAACACAGTTTTCGTCGCCTGCTGAAAGCGATGAGCGAGCCGGGGGTGATTGTCTCCCTGCAGCAGTTGCAGCACGGCTGGCAGCCGCTGAACGTGGCCTCCACCAGCCTGCTGTTGACCCTTGCCGATCATGAAACGCCGGTCTGGCTCGCCAGCGCCCTGCATAACGATCTGGTGGGACAGAATCTGCGCTTTCATACCGGCGCGCCGCTGGTGGACCAGCCGCAGCAGGCAGTCTTTGCCGTCGCCAATGACGGTATCAGCGCCGAGCAGCTCAACGTCCTTTCCGCTGGCACCGTCACCGCTCCGGAAACCGGCGTCACGCTGATTGTTCAGCTCGCCAGCCTCAGCGGCGGACGCATGCTGCGCCTGACCGGGGCAGGCATTGCCGAAGAGCGAATGATTGCGCCGCAGCTGCCGGACTGCATCATCGACGAATTAACCGAACGCCCGCATCCGTTCCCGCTGGGCATCGACCTGATCCTCACCTGCGGCGAGCGCCTGCTGGCGATCCCGCGCACCACCCACGTGGAGGTTTGCTAAATGTATGTAGCCGTCAAGGGCGGCGAGAAGGCGATCCTCGCCGCTCACGCCTTACAGGAACAGAAACGGCGGGGCGATGGACGGCTTCCCGAACTGAGCGTTGATCAGATAGGCGACCAGCTCAACCTGGCGGTGGACCGGGTGATGACCGAGGGCGGCATCGCCGACCGCGAACTGGCGGCGCTGGCGCTCAAGCAGGCCAGCGGTGATAACGTCGAAGCGATCTTCCTGCTGCGCGCCTACCGCACCACCCTGCCGCGGCTGGCGGTCAGCGAACCGATTAACACTGCGGAGATGCGCCTCGAACGCCGCATCTCCGCAGTGTACAAAGACATTCCCGGCGGCCAGCTGCTGGGCCCCACCTACGACTACACCCATCGCCTGCTCGATTTTACCCTGCTGGCCAACGGCGAAGCGCCGTCTGTGCAGCAAGCCGATGGCGAAGCAGAGCCGACGCCGCACGTCTTTAGCCTGCTCACGCAGCAGGGGCTGGCGAAGGCCGAGGAAGATCGCGGCACGCCGCCCGACGATATCACCCGCACCCCGCCGGTCTACCCCTGCTCGCGTTCCTCGCGCCTGCAGCAGCTGATGCGCGGCGATGAAGGTTACCTGCTGGCGCTGGCCTATTCGACCCAGCGCGGCTATGGCCGCAACCATCCGTTTGCCGGCGAGATCCGCAGCGGCTACGTGCAGGTGGAAATCGTGCCGGAAGAGCTGGGCTTTAGCGTCAATATTGGCGAGCTGCTGCTCACCGAATGCGAAATGGTCAACGGCTTCGTCGCCCCGCAGGATGAGCCGCCGCACTTCACCCGCGGCTACGGTCTGACCTTCGGCATGAGCGAGCGCAAAGCAATGGCCATGGCCCTCGTCGACCGCGCCCTGCAGGCGCCAGACTATGACGAAGAGATTGCTGGCCCGGCTCAGGATGAAGAGTTTGTGCTGGCCCATGCCGATAACGTCGAAGCGGCCGGCTTCGTCTCGCATCTGAAACTACCGCACTATGTCGATTTCCAGGCCGAACTGGCGCTGTTGAAACGCCTGCAACGGGAGAACGAACGTGGCTAACCCACTGACTGGCTATAACTTTGCTTATCTCGACGAGCAAACCAAGCGCATGATCCGCCGGGCGATCCTCAAAGCGGTGGCCATTCCCGGCTACCAGGTGCCGTTCGGCGGTCGCGAAATGCCAATGCCCTACGGCTGGGGCACCGGCGGCATCCAGCTGACCGCCAGCGTCATCGGCGAGAACGACGTGCTGAAGGTGATTGACCAGGGCGCGGATGACACCACCAACGCGGTGTCGATTCGTCAGTTCTTTAAGCGCGTCACCGGTGTCGCCACCACCGAGCGTACCGAAGACGCCACCCTGATCCAGACCCGCCACCGGATCCCGGAGACGCCGCTGGTGGAGGATCAGATCCTGATCTATCAAGTGCCGATCCCGGAACCGCTGCGCTTTATCGAGCCGCGCGAAACCGAAACCCGCACCATGCACGCGCTGGAAGAGTACGGCGTCATGCAGGTGAAACTGTATGAAGATATCGCCCGTTTCGGCCATATCGCCACCACCTACGCCTACCCGGTGAAGGTCAATGGCCGCTACGTGATGGACCCTTCGCCGATCCCGAAATTCGATAACCCGAAAATGCACATGATGCCGGCGCTGCAGCTGTTCGGCGCCGGGCGCGAAAAGCGGATCTACGCGGTGCCGCCCTATACCCCGGTGGAAAGTCTCGATTTCGATGACCATCCATTTACCGTGCAGGAGTGGGATGAGCCCTGCGCCATCTGCGGCTCGCGCCACAGCTACCTCGACGAAGTGGTACTGGATGACAGCGGCCAGCGGATGTTTGTCTGCTCCGATACCGACTATTGCCGCCAGCAGAGCGAGGGGCAGAAAAAATGAGCCAGCCATTACTTGCTGTGAATAACCTGACCCATCTCTACGCCCCGGACAAAGGTTTTCGCGATGTCTCCTTTGAACTGTGGCCGGGAGAAGTACTCGGCATCGTCGGGGAGTCCGGCTCCGGTAAAACCACCCTGCTGAAGGCGATCTCTGCCCGCCTGAGGCCACAGCAGGGCGAGGTGCTGTACCAGCAGCGCTCGCTGTATGCCATGAGCGAAGCCGAACGCCGCCGCCTGCTACGTACCGAATGGGGCGTGGTGCATCAGCACCCGATGGACGGCCTGCGTCGCCAGGTCTCCGCCGGGGGCAACATCGGCGAACGGCTGATGGCCACCGGCGCCCGCCACTACGGCAACATTCGCGCCACCGCCGAAAAGTGGCTGCAGGAGGTGGAGATCCCGCCCTCACGCATCGACGACCTGCCCACTACCTTTTCCGGCGGCATGCAGCAGCGTCTGCAGATCGCCCGCAATCTGGTTACCCAGCCGAAGCTGGTGTTTATGGATGAACCCACCGGCGGGCTGGATGTGTCCGTGCAGGCGCGGCTGCTTGATCTGCTGCGCGGCCTGGCGGTGGAGCTGAATCTGGCGGTGGTGATTGTTACCCACGATCTCGGCGTCGCCCGTCTGCTGGCGAACCGTCTGCTGGTGATGAAGCAGGGCCAGGTAGTCGAGAGTGGCTTAACCGACCGGGTGCTCGACGATCCGCACCACCCTTACACCCAGCTGCTGGTGTCGTCGGTGTTGCAGAATTGATGCTGTTTTGCCGGGTGGCGGCTGCGCCTTACCCGGCCTACAGGTGCGTTATTCGTAGGCCGGGTAAGCGAAGCGCCACCCGGCAACCCAACCCCGCGAGGGCTAACATGATCCGCGTTGAAAACATCCATAAAACCTTTGTTCTGCACCAGCAGCACGGCGTGCGCCTGCCGGTGCTGGCCGACGCCTCGCTGACCGTTAACGCCGGGGAGTGCGTGGTACTCCACGGTCACTCCGGCAGCGGCAAATCGACGTTGCTGCGTTCGCTGTATGCCAATTATCTGCCGGACAGCGGCCATATCCACATCCGCCACGGCGAGGAATGGGTGGATCTGGTCACCGCCACCCCACGCAAGGTACTGGAAGTGCGCAAAACCACCATCGGCTGGGTCAGCCAGTTTCTGCGGGTGATCCCGCGCATTTCAGCGCTGGAGGTGGTGATGCAGCCGCTGCTCGACCTTGGGACGCCGCGTGAAGCGAGCGCCGCGAAAGCCGCCCAGCTCCTGACCCGCCTCAACGTTCCGGAACGCCTGTGGCACCTTGCGCCGTCGACCTTTTCAGGCGGCGAGCAGCAGCGGGTCAACATCGCCCGCGGCTTTGCGGTCGACTATCCGATTCTGCTCCTTGACGAGCCCACCGCCTCACTGGATGCCAAAAACAGTGCTGCCGTGGTCAACCTGATCCACGATGCCAAAGCGCGCGGCGCGGCCATCGTGGGGATTTTCCATGACGAAGGGGTACGCCGTCAGGTCGCCGACCGACTGCACCCCATGGGAATGACAGCATGATTATCAATAACGTAAAACTGGTTCTCGACGACGACGTGGTCCACGGTTCACTGGAAGTCCAGCACGGTCGCATCCTCGCTTTCGCCGAAAGCCAGAGTCGGCTGCCGCAGGCGCTGGATGGGGAAGGCGGCTGGCTGCTGCCGGGCCTTATCGAACTGCATACCGATAACCTCGACAAGTTCTTTACCCCGCGACCGAAGGTAGACTGGCCGGCCCACTCGGCGATGAGCAGCCATGACGCCATGATGGTCGCCAGCGGCATCACCACCGTGCTGGACGCCGTGGCGATTGGCGACGTGCGTGATGGCGGCGATCGTCTTGAGAATCTGGAGAAGATGGTCAATGCGGTGGAAGAGACGCAAAAGCGCGGCCTCAACCGCGCCGAGCATCGCCTGCACCTGCGCTGCGAGCTGCCGCATCACACCACGCTGCCGCTGTTCGAAAAGCTGATTGACCGCGAGTCAGTGAGCATGGTCTCTCTGATGGACCACTCCCCGGGCCAGCGTCAGTACGCCGATCGCAGTAAGTACCGCGATTACTATCAGGGCAAATACCATCTCACTCACGACGAAATGGACCGTTTTGAAGCCGAGCAGATGGCCCTGGCCGCCACCTGGTCGCAGCCGAATCGTCAGACCATCGCCGCCATGTGCCGCGCCCGTCGTATCGCCCTCGCCAGCCACGACGACGCCACCGAGGCGCATGTGGCCGAATCCAGTCAGTTAGGTAGCGTCATCGCCGAGTTTCCCACCACGCTGGCCGCAGCGCAGGCTTCACGTCAGCATGGGATGCACGTCCTGATGGGCGCCCCCAATATCGTGCGCGGCGGTTCCCACTCTGGCAACATCGCGGCGCACCAGCTGGCGAGCAGTGGTTTGCTGGACATTCTCTCGTCTGACTATTACCCCGCCAGCCTGCTGGATGCCGCTTTCCGCATCGCCGACGCCGAGGATAACGCCTTCACCCTGGCGCAGGCGATCCGTCTGGTCAGCAAGCATCCGGCGCAGGCGTTGGGCCTTGACGATCGCGGCGTCATCGCCGAGGGGAAACGCGCCGACCTGGTGCTGGCGCACCGTCGCGGCGAGCATGTGCACATCGACCATGTCTGGCGCCAGGGAACGAGGGTCTTTTAATGCCGGGAAAACTGATTTGGCTGGTGGGGCCCTCCGGCTCCGGTAAAGACAGCCTGCTGGCGGCGCTGCGCGAGCGCGAGCACCCGCAGCTGCTGGTGGCCCATCGTTACATTACCCGCCCGTTTAACGCGGGCAGCGAGAATCATATCGCCCTCAGCGAACATGAATTTTTTACCCGCGCCGAGCAGCATCTTTTTGCTCTCAGCTGGCACGCCAACAATACTTACTATGGCATTGGCGTGGAGATCGACCTGTGGCTGCACGCTGGCTTTGACGTGGTGGCCAACGGCTCCCGCGCCCACCTGGCGCTGGCCCGGGAACGCTACGGCGAGGTGCTGGTGCCGATCTGTCTCGCCGTCTCGCCGCCGGTGCTCCGCCAGCGGCTGGAGCAGCGCGGCCGGGAAAACGCGCTGGAAATCGCCCAGCGTCTGGATCGCGCCGCGCGCTATAAGCCGGACAATTGCCTGACGTTGAATAATGACGGGAGTCTTCGACAATCGGTTGACGATTTCTTCCGCCTGCTGCGCAGCCACGTGGCACGCGTAGAAGATCAGCCGGTATGAGTGAAAGGTGACACGATGAGCCTGACAATCCGTTTAACCGGCACCGGCGGCGCCCAGTTGGTGCCCGTCTTCGGTTGCGACTGCGCGGCCTGCCGCCGCGCCCGCCGCGAGGAGAGCCACCGACGCCGCCCCTGTAGCGGCGTGGTCACGTTCAACAGCGCCGTGACGCTGCTTGATGCCGGACGACCGGATCTGATGGAACATCATCCCGCCGGTAGTTTTCAGCAGGTGCTGCTGACCCACTACCATCTGGATCATGTGCAGGGGCTGTTTCCGCTGCGCTGGGGAGTCGGCGCGTCGATCCCGGTCTATGGCCCGCCGGACGACGCCGGCTGCGACGATCTACTCAAGCACCCCGGCCTGCTCGATTTTAGCCATACCGTCACGCCGTTTGTGGTGTTTGACCTGCAGGGGTTGCGGGTAACGCCCCTGCCGCTCAACCACTCGAAGCTCACCTTCGGTTATCTGCTGGAGTCGGCCCACAGCCGGGTGGCCTGGCTCTCGGATACCGCCGGGCTGCCGGACAAGACGCTGAAGTTTTTACTCAACAACCGCCCGCAGGCGATGATCATTGATTGCAGTCATGAGCCGCGCGCGCAGACCCCGCGTAACCACAACGATCTAAACACCGTCCGCCACCTTAACCAGGTGATAGGCTGTCCGCGGGTGATCCTTACCCATATCAGCCACCAGTTAGATGTCTGGATGATGGATAACCCGCTGCCGACAGGTTTCGAAGCGGGATATGACGGGATGGAAATCGTGCTGGATTAAGTGCAGGTCCGTTGCGGAGCGATCAGTAGCTATCATCCAGACGACGCTGGTCGCTTTCTAACTGGCGACGATCCTGATCGAGCTGGCGCTGGCGTTCGTCAAGCTGGCGGCGGCGATCGTCCAGTTGCCGTTGTCGATCGTCATACTGACGCTGGCTGTCGCGGCTCTGCTGACGGCTCCCCTGATAGCGCCCGTCATCATACCGGCCATCGTCATCATATCTGTCGTCGTCATCGGAGCGGTTGCTACCCGGGTTATAGGCGTCGTTAATGGCTTGCTGAATATTGCCGATCGCGTCATCGATAATATCGGCGCGAGCGGCCAGGCTGGTCAGCGACAGGGTGCAAAAGAGCAGTGCGGTTGCGTAACGTTTCATCGGGGCCAATCTCGTCAGAGTCCTGCCGCTACCTTAATCAAGCGTACACCCCCCGAGTAGCGGAGGAATCTCAAATCCTCGCGTACGCCGCGCTCAGCGCCTGCGCCAGCTGGGCGCGGGTAAACGGCTTACGCAGCCACTCCACTTCCGGCAGGGCCGGATTCTGCGCCGGACGCAAATCCTGGCCGCTGATCAGCAGCACCGGCAGCGCCGGAAAGCGGCGTCGGGCGGTATGGATCACGTCGGCGCCGCTCAGCGCGCCGGGCAGCATCAGATCGCTAATCAACAGCGCGATATCCGGCGACGCCTCCAGCAGCTGCAGCGCCTCTTCGCCACTCGGCGTCTCCAGCGTCAGCCAGCCCAACTGATGCAGCTGTTCACACAGCGTCTGGCGTACATCTTCTTCATCTTCCAGCACCAGCGCCAGCCGTTCTCCCGCCGGCAGCGGCTCGTCCTCCGCTGGCGCCACCGTCGTCTCAACCTCGGTCATCGCCCGCGGCAGCTGCAGCCGCACCGTCGTCCCCTGCCCCGGCGCGCTCTCCAGCGCCACCCGGCCGCCCGACTGGCGCACAAAGCCATACACCATCGACAGTCCCAGACCGCTGCCGCTGCCGGTGGCTTTGGTGGTGAAGAACGGTTCAAACACCCGGGCTTTCACCGCCTGTGACATCCCGCTGCCATGATCGATCACCTCCAGGGCCACCATATCCTGCCGCTGACCGCTGCTGCGGGTGACCCGCTGATTCCAGGTGCGTATTTTGATAACCCCGTCGCGCCCGGCCATGGCGTCACGGGCGTTCATCACCAGATTGATCAGGGCGTTTTCCAGCTGGCCAACGTCTATCCATGCCGGCCACGCCGGCGACTGCGCCTCAATCTCCAGACTTAAGGTCGCCGGCAGGGAGTGACGCATCAGCTCGCTGAGGTTCTCCAGCAGCGGCGCCATCGCCACCGCCTGGGGATGCAGCGCCTGTTTGCGCGAAAAGGCCAGCAGCCGCTGAGTCAGAAGCGCCCCACGCTCCGCCGCCTTCAGCGCCCTGGAGAGGCGCGGCGCATCGCGTGCGTCCGGTTCCACCAGCTCGAGGCTGCCGATGATCACCGCCAGCAGGTTGTTAAAGTCATGCGCCAGCCCCCCGGTCAACTGGCCGACGGCCTTCATCTTCTGGCTGTGCAGCAGCGCCTCTTCCAGCTCCTGGCGCTTAATCCGATCGATCTCCATCTGGGTGGTCTTCTCTTTCAGCAGCCGGGTGGTGTGCTCCAGCGACGCCGTATTGCGGGCGAAAACGTTAAAAGCTCGCGCCAGCTCGCCCAGCTCATCGCGCCGCTGCAGGGCCGGCACCGAGACGTTCGGCTCCCCCTGAGCCAGCCGCGACATCGCCAGGGAGATGGCGGTCAGGTTCGAGCCAAGGTTACGGTAGATATACCACCCGGCGCAGCCGGTGATCGCCAGCGCCAGCAGCGCGGAAAGCAGAATAAACATGCTGATGGAGCGCAGCTCCCGATGGCTTTGCGCCGCCCGCTGCTCTGAGGCTTCCGCCACCCGGGTCACGTACTGATTGATGTCCTCGTTAAGCAACGCGACCAGCGCTTTGATGTGGTACATGTACCAGCTGATCGTCAGATCGCTCTCCTCCAGCTGGGCCGACAGCGGGGCCAGCGTCGCCAGTTCCCGGTTGACGTCGGGCAGGAAAAACGCCAGCGCGGGATCGGCGCTGCCTGCCGGCAGGTCGCCGCGCAGCTGGTCGAGCTGCAGAACGATCGACCGCGGCGTAACGGTATGGATCGCGGCCACGATCAGCCGGTCCATCTCGGCCAGCCGGCGCGGATCGATCGCCTTATCCCCGCCGCGATCGTTAAGATCGGCGAGATGGCGCAGGTTGCTCTGATTCTGGTAAAGCGAACTCAGCAGCGCATTGCGCTGCAGATGGCGGCGCTGGCCGCGCTCCAGCATCTCCGCCACGCTCTGCTGCAGCGCGTTGCTGCGGCGAATAATATTGGCCACCCGCGCCTGCTCCTGCTGCGCCAGCGGGGCCGCCGCCAGCTGGGCCAGCGAGTGCTTCAGCGCCTGCTGCGTCGCCAGCAGCCGTTCCGCTTCGCTTTTGTACTCCAGCGCCCCCACCACCTGCGACAGGCGCACCGCTGCCGTGGCGACATTCGCCGTGTCCCGCGCCAGATCCATACTGCCGCGCATGTCGTTGAGAGTCTGGCGCTGCACCTGCTCCTGCAACTGGCTGGCGTGGTGAAAGCCGAACACCGCCACGCCGCTCACCAACAGGGTGACCACGCCCATCAGCAGATTAAAGGAGAGCAGGCGGCCACGGGCGCTGGTGAAAAACGGGTGTCGGCGAGCGGTCATAGCAACTCCAGTGAAGGATCGGTCGGCAGATAAGCGTGACGGTGCAGAAAATGACGCCGCGTAACTGTGATCGCGGTTAACTATTTATCACTATGACAAATATGAATGGATTCTGACATTCTGCATTTATTTTCCGGTGGTGGACTGCAGCTATTGTTCTCATAGACAGGAGCGCCGCGATGACCGCCACCCCGGTACTGGAAATGCGCCATATCGCCAAAGCTTTTGGCAAATTCTACGCGCTGAAGGGCGTCGACCTGACGGTCTGGCCAGGGGAGATCCATGCCCTGATGGGAGAAAACGGCGCCGGAAAAAGCACGCTGATGAAGATCCTTGCCGGCGCCTATACCGCCACCAGCGGCGAGATCCTGATCGACGGAAAACCGCAAACCATCCGCGGCCCCAAGGACGCGCTGGCCGCTGGGATCACGTTGATCTATCAGGAGATGCAGCTGGCGCCGAACCTGACCGTCGCGGAAAACATTTTCCTCGGCAGCGAGCTGGCGCGCGGTGGCCTGGTGCAGCGCAAAGCCATGCTCAGCCAGGCGCAGGCGGTGATCGACCGTCTCGGCGCCCAGTTCAAAGCCAGCGACCGGGTGATGACCCTGACCATCGCCGAACAGCAGCAGGTGGAGATCGCCCGGGCGCTCCACCGTCAAAGCCGCATTCTGGTGATGGATGAACCCACCGCCGCCCTCTCCTCGCGGGAAACCCAGCGCCTGTTCGAGCTCATCCTGCGCCTGCGCGATGAGGGGATGGCGATTATCTATATCAGCCACCGCATGGCGGAAGTGTATGAGCTCTCCGACCGCGTCAGCGTCCTGCGCGACGGGCAGTATGTCGGCAGCCTGGTGCGTGACAAGCTCAACGCGCCGGAGCTGGTGCGCATGATGGTCGGCCGCCCGCTCAGCGATCTGTTCAATAAAGAACGTGACATCCCCCGCGGCCAGCCGCGCCTGCGGGTCGAGGATCTGACCGATGGCGGCAAGGTGAAGCCCAGCAGCCTCGTGGTGCATGCTGGCGAAATCGTCGGCCTCGCCGGGCTGGTCGGCGCCGGACGGTCCGAACTGGCGCAGCTGATCTTCGGCGTGCGCAAAGCCACTGGCGGGGTGATTGAGATCGACGGCGAGCCGGTGGTGATCCACTCGCCGCGCGAAGCCATCGACCTCGGGATCGGCTTTCTGACCGAAAACCGCAAAGAACAGGGGTTGTTTCTCGAACTGGCAGCCCAGGAAAACATCACCATGGCGACGCTGGAGCGCGACGCGAACTGGGGGATGCTCAACCGCCGGAAGGCGCAAACCATCTCCGATGACGCCATCCAGTTGCTTAACATCCGCGTGCCGCACGCCCAGGTGCGCGCCGGCGGACTGTCCGGCGGCAACCAGCAGAAATTATTGATTTCACGCTGGGTGGCGATTGGCCCGCGCATTCTGATCCTCGATGAACCCACCCGCGGCGTCGACGTCGGCGCGAAAAGCGAGATTTACCGCATCATGAACGACATGGCGCGCCAGGGCGTCGCCATTCTGATGATCTCCAGCGAACTGCCCGAAGTGGTGGGCATGAGCGACCGGGTCTATGTGATGCGCGAGGGCGCTATCGCCGGCGAGTTACAGGCCGGCGATATCAGCCAGGAAAGTATCATGACGCTGGCCACCGGCGTGAACGATTCTCACCTTAAGGCAGGGCAACTATGAGCATACCGAAAGAGACCTCCGCGCCGGTCGCGAAATCCGCTTCGGCGAAAAAAATGTTGATGGGCGACCTGATGCAGACCGTCGGCATTCTGCCGATCCTCATCCTGATCGTCGCCGTTTTCGGCTTTATCGCCCCCAACTTTTTCACGGAAAGCAATCTGCTGAATATCACCCGCCAGGCCTCGATCAACATTGTGCTGGCGGCGGGAATGACCTTCATCATTCTTACCGGCGGCATTGACCTCTCCGTCGGCTCCATTCTCGGCACCACCGCGGTGGCGGCAATGGTGGTGTCGCTGATCCCGGAGCTGGCGTTGCTGTCGATTCCGGCGGCGCTGATGCTCGGCCTGCTGCTTGGGCTGTTCAACGGCGCGCTGGTCGCCTTCGCCGGGTTACCGCCGTTTATCGTCACCCTCGGCACCTACACGGCGCTGCGCGGCGCCGCCTATCTGCTGGCTGACGGCACCACGGTGATCAACTCCGATATCAGCTTTGAGTGGATCGGCAATGACTATCTCGGCCCGGTGCCGTGGCTGGTGGTCATCGCCCTGGCGGTTATCGCGGTGTGCTGGTTTATCCTGCGCCGCACTACCCTTGGGGTGCATATCTACGCGGTGGGCGGCAACATGCAGGCGGCGCGGCTGACCGGCATCAAAGTCTGGCTGGTGCTGCTGTTTGTCTACGGCATGAGCGGCCTGCTCTCCGGTCTTGGCGGGGTGATGAGCGCCTCGCGGTTATACAGCGCCAACGGCAACCTCGGCGTCGGCTACGAACTGGATGCCATCGCCGCGGTCATTCTCGGCGGCACCAGCTTCGTCGGTGGTATCGGCACCATCACCGGTACGCTGGTGGGGGCGCTGATTATCGCCACCCTCAATAACGGCATGACCCTGATGGGGGTCTCCTACTTCTGGCAACTGGTGATCAAAGGGGCGGTGATCATCATTGCGGTGCTGATCGACAAATACCGTACCCGACACCATCAAAGTGCATAACAACACCATCTTACCTGCGAGGAAAAGCGAATGCGTTTAAAACCGATAGTGACCGCGCTGTGTGCTGGCGCGCTGCTGGCCGCCTCCCCCTTTGCGTCGGCCAAAGAACTGAAAGCGATTGGCGTGACAGTGGGCGACCTTGCCAACCCGTTCTTTGTGCAGATCACCAAAGGGGCGGAGCTGGAGGCCCGCAAGCTGGCGGGAGATAATGTCAAAGTGACGCTGGTCTCCAGCGGCTACGATTTGGGCCAGCAGGTGGCGCAGATCGATAACTTTATCGCCGCCAAAGTCGATATGATCATCCTCAACGCCGCCGATTCGAAGGGCATTGGCCCGGCGGTGAAGCGGGCCAAAGAGGCCGGGATCGTGGTGGTAGCGGTTGACGTCGCCGCCGAAGGCGCCGACGCCACCATTACCTCCGATAACACCCAGGCGGGCGAGCTGGCCTGTAAATACATTAGCGACCGCCTGAACAACAAAGGCAGCGTGGTGATCATCAACGGGCCGCCGGTATCTGCGGTACAAAACCGCGTCGAAGGCTGCGAAACGGAGTTCAAAAAACACCCAGATATAAAAATCCTCTCCTCCAACCAGAACGCTAAAGGCAGCCGGGAAGGCGGCCTGGAGGTGATGACCTCCCTGCTGGCGGCCAATCCGAAGATTGACGGCGTGTTCGCGATCAACGATCCGACGGCGATTGGCGCCGATCTGGCGGCGAAACAGGCGCAGCGTAGCGAATTCTTCATCGTGGGCGTCGACGGCAGCCCGGACGGCGAAGAGGCGCTGAAGCGTAAGAACTCCCTGTTCGTCGCGACGCCGGCGCAGGATCCGCAGGTCATGGCGGCGAAGGCGGTGGAGATTGGCTACGACATCCTGCAGGGCAAACCGGCGCCGACCGCGCCTGTGCTAATCCCGGTGACGATGATCGACAAAAACAACGTCAGCTCTTACAAAGGCTGGACCGTGAAATAAGCGCAACCCGGCGCACAATCGTTCCGCCGATTGTGCGCTACGCTTAACGAGTATGACGGCGCGGAGTAGCGATCATGGAACGTAAAGGGATTATTGCCGCAGGCAACATGCTGGTCGATCATGTCCACCAGATCAGGCAGTGGCCGGAGCGCGGCTGGCTGGTGGAAATTGTCCATAGTGAACGCGCCACCGGCGGCGCCCCGCTGAATGTCCTGCTGACCCTGGCTAAAATGCATGCCGGACTGCCGCTGCAGGCGGTTGGCCTGATTGGCGAGGATAACGACGGCGACTACATTACCGCCATGCTCGATCAGTACCATATCAATCGCCAGCTCGTGCAGCGCACCAGCTCCGCACCCACCTCGATGACCCAGGTGATGACCGACGCCGACGGCCAGCGCACCTTCTTTCACTCTCCCGGCGCCAACCGACTGCTTGACCTCCCAGCCTTTGAGCCGCTGGATACGCCGCTGAAGATTTTTCATCTCGGCTATCTGCTGCTGCTCGAAAGCCTCGATCTCCCCGACGAGGCGTTCGGCACCCGCAGCGCGCGACTGCTGGCGCAGATGCGCGATCGAGGCTATGAAGTGTCCCTCGACCTGGTGTCGCGCAAAGGCGATCCGCACTACCGCCCGCGGGTCCTGCCGGCGCTGGCGCATCTCGACTACCTGACCATCAATGAGCTGGAGGCCAGCGAGTTTAGCGGGCTGGAAATCCGTCTGCCCAACGGTGAGCCGCACGTCGCTAATATCGCCCGCGCCGCCAGCGCATTACTTGACGCCGGCGTGCGCCAGCGGGTGGTGATCCATTGTCCGGAGGGCGCATGGGGCGTATCCCGCACGGAAGCCGGGCGCTGGGTACCGTCATGGCGGCTGCCGCCGGAGGAGATTATCGGCAGCGTCGGAGCCGGGGACGCCTTCTGCGCCGGCCTGCTGTACGGCAGCCACGAACGCTGGCCGTTAACCGACAGTCTGCAGCTGGCCCACGCCTGCGCCCGCGCCAGCCTGCAGGCCGCGAATGCGATCGACGGCGCCAAAACGCTCCCTGAGCTGCAGGCGTTTATTCAGTTGCAGAATGGTTAGACTGGGTAGATCCCGCTATCAGGGCGATGCCACAGGAGAACGACGTATCATGGCGAGAAAAGGGATACGGTTTATTCAAATCACGCCTGTTTTACGCTGAGTTCAACAAGGGCGGGCCAGATGACTAACTGCGCCACTCGGCCAACACCTTTTCCAGTTTATCTAACGACTCAGCGCGTTTTATCGCTGGCATCTGATGAATATTGCGCAATTTCCACTGCACGGCAGGCAAATCCTGAATACGTGTTTCCGGCGCTAAACGCCAGTCTGGTTCGCCTCGTTTAAATGACAGCAAAAAATCGATATCCTGTTGCGTGAAACAGGATTTTAACGCATCAATCATCCTGTAGGGGACTGCTGTCAGTTCCTCCAGGGCTATCGTCTCAAATGTCATCCCGCTGAATTCACGGTAAAAGGGTTCAGCAATATCTTTCCAGCGAGGACTAAGCACTTCAGCCAGAGGCCGATTATGGCTAAGTAAATACGCGATAAACCCATTGAAAATGGGACGGTTAAGCTCCTGCGCATCAAGAAGTAATTTCACATCATAAAAATCTCTGGGATGCTGGCGATCCAGCGCCGCGCATAATTTTCCACCGTAGAGATCGGGCAACGAAACCACCGGAAGGCTGGCATAGCCAAAAACGTCCTCTACCGCCCCCACCACCTCTCGCTCCTGTGGTGGATATAATGTTCCCCGTGCGACCGGTGAGACCTCTATCTTTATTTGTGCGCTATCGGTAGTAACAACGACACGCATCTCATCGGAACGATTAGCTTGTAATACAGCGTTCATACCCGCCTGTTGTTGCAGATTAGCGGCAATACGTGCAAGCGCATCCCGTATATGAGGTAAAGCGATCGCTCTGCTTTCCAGGGGCACCCAGGCGAGGTCGATATCCACCGATAATCGTGGGAAATCACGGATAAAGAGATTGATTGCCGTGCCACCTTTCAGCGCAAATTCCCGTTCGACGGCAACATAGGGTAAAACCTGCATTAACAGAGCAACCTGCCGATAATAGGGCGCCTGTATATCCATATTTTTTATTCCTTTTGAAAGCGTTCAGGCACAGTGATTTGGTATTGAGCATTGAACTTGCCATTTACCACGATTTGCCGCTTACCCGCTCCCAGATCGATTTTTTGGCTATCGATTCGTCTGAGCCAACCATGCTCGTAAAAACTGGCGAAAAAGAGATACAAACGCTTGGTCTGCACGGACTGGCTGACAGAAAGCAGATACTCTACTTTACGAGGATTAAGATTAACCAGTCCCTGGAAAAGCTCTGCCGCGTGGTTAAATGAGAGGGTCCCCGGTACCGCGCTCAACAACTCGTAAGCAGCCAGTTCCGGCGCACTGCCGGTGAGTCTTTTCCCTTTTACATCAAGCGTTACGCGGTATTTATCATCCAGCACCGGCAGTTTTTGCCCCGATATGACTATCCACTCCACACCCGGGAATTCCCTGAACCATTTTGGCAGCAGCGCTTTATTTTCCATACTCAACCAGCACTGGTTTTGTTTGAGCTGTAGATAGTGTGAACGACCCTGCCAGACTAAGCTACTGAGCCCCGCGACATACACCGGAGCGGCTAGCTGATTTTGCAAACATGCTAATGCATCGTTCCACTCCGGCTCACGTCCCGCACGCGCGTATACGCCGTTGCCTCGTTTTTTTAACCAGCCACTTTGCGTGTATTTAAAGGCCAGAGAGGGAGAGATGGCATGCCGGCTTAACCAGGACTGAAGGATCACATCTCCGGGAGCACTGTTTTGCAGCAGCCAGTTTAATTTTGATGGCATAGATTAACCCAAGGTGTCACTTTAATAAAAAAAGTAAACTCGCCGCGCTAAATAAAGTCAAGAGCAGGTTGGCAGCACCTCGCCCTACGCCGCCTTATCGCTGTGGGTCACATCGGCGGAAAAGACATAGCCCAGACCGCGTAGGGTTTTAATCAACGTCGGCTGATGCGGGTTTAACTCGATTTTGCGGCGCAGGCGCATGATCAGCACGTCGATAGTCCGGTCGAACACCTCAGTGCTTTCATTATGAGTCAGCGCCAGCAGCTGTTCGCGATTCAATACCCGGCGCGCGTTCTGCGCCAGCGCCAGCAGCAGGCCATATTCTCCCTGGGTCAGCGGGATCGCCTGCTGCTGCGGGTTATACAGTTCGCAGCGCGTGGTATCCAGCCGCCAGCCGTTAAACGTCAGGCCGCTGCCGACGCCCGACGTCTCGCCGGCCAGCGCCCCGCTGCGTCGCAGTACCGCTTTCACCCGGGCGACCACCACCCGCGAGCTAAAAGGTTTGGCGATGTAATCATCGGCGCCCATCTCCAGGCCCACCACTACATCAGACTCACTGCCCAGACCAGACAGCATCACCACCGGCAGCTCAGGCCGCGTGCGCTGCAGCTGCTGAAGCACCTGCAGACCATGGGTATCCGGCAGGATCATATCCAGCAAAACCAGCGCGATGTCTGCCCGCTGCGCCACCCTCGCCAGCGCGTCGCCGCCGGTCTGGCAGACCAATACTTCAAACGCGTGCGCGCCAAGCACATCGCTGAGCAGTTCGCCCATCGCTATGTCGTCATCCACCACCAAAATGACTGGTTTCATCTTTGCCTCTGCCCGCGGGGAATTAGTGTCAGTCTGATCGATTCTGCAAGCCTGCGCCGACAAATTCCTCTCCCGGTGACATTTTTTCAAGCGCCGTCACATCTCCGGCGTATCGACACGTCAAATCTGTCGACAGGCTGTTTTTCGTCAGCATTTCGCCCAAAAAAGCCGCGTATCATCAAGGAATATCCACAATGAAAATATGGCATAGAAGATGCATAGTGACGGCGCGATAGCGCAAACGCGCCCATTGAATAACTGGAGCAAGACCGATGAAAAAAGTCGTCACGGTTTGCCCGTATTGCGCATCAGGTTGCAAAATCAACCTGGTGGTCGATAACGGCAAAATCGTTCGGGCTGAAGCGGCGCAGGGGAAAACCAACCAGGGAACCCTGTGCCTGAAGGGCTATTATGGCTGGGACTTTATTAACGATACCCAGATCCTGACGCCGCGCCTGAAAACCCCCATGATCCGTCGTCAACGCGGCGGCAAGCTGGAAGCTGTCTCCTGGGATGAGGCGCTGGATTACGTCGCCACTCGCCTCAGCGCCATTAAAGCCAAATATGGCCCGGATGCGATCCAAACCACCGGCTCCTCCCGCGGCACCGGTAATGAAACCAACTATGTGATGCAAAAATTCGCGCGCGCCGTTATTGGTACCAATAACGTCGACTGCTGCGCTCGCGTCTGACACGGCCCTTCGGTTGCAGGTCTGCACCAGTCGGTCGGTAACGGCGCCATGAGTAATGCCATCACGGAGATTGATAACACCGATCTGGTGTTTATCTTCGGTTACAACCCGGCGGATTCCCACCCTATCGTGGCGAATCACGTCATTAACGCCAAACGCAACGGGGCGAAAATCATCGTCTGCGACCCGCGCAAAATTGAAACCGCGCGCATCGCCGACATGCACATTGCGCTGAAGAACGGCTCGAATATCGCGCTGCTCAACGCCATTGGCCACGTGATTATTGAAGAGGATCTGTACGATAAATCCTTCGTCGCCAGCCGTTCCGAGGGCTTCGAGGAGTATCGCAAAATCGTTGAAGGCTATACGCCGGAGTCGGTGGAAGCGATCACCGGGGTCAGCGCCCAGGAGATCCGCGCCTGCGCCCGGATGTACGCCAGCGCCAAATCCGCCGCCATCCTGTGGGGCATGGGTGTCACCCAGTTCTATCAGGGTGTGGAGACGGTCCGGTCGCTGACCAGCCTGGCGATCCTCACCGGCAACCTCGGCAAGCCGAGCGTCGGCGTCAACCCGGTACGCGGCCAGAACAACGTCCAGGGGGCCTGCGATATGGGCGCGCTGCCGGATACCTATCCGGGCTATCAGTACGTCAAATTCCCGGAGAACCGCGAGAAGTTCGCCAAAGCCTGGGGCGTCGACAGCCTGCCGGAACATACCGGCTATCGCATCAGCGAGCTGCCGCATCGCGCGGCGCACGGTGAAGTGCGGGCAGCGTACATCATGGGTGAGGATCCGCTGCAGACCGATGCCGAACTCTCGGCGGTCCGCAAAGCGTTCGACGATCTGGAACTGGTTATCGTCCAGGACATTTTCATGACCAAAACCGCCTCCGCGGCCGACGTCATCCTGCCGTCCACCTCGTGGGGCGAGCACGAAGGCGTGTATACCGCAGCGGACCGCGGCTTCCAGCGCTTCTTTAAAGCCGTGGAGCCGAAGTGGGACCTGAAAACCGACTGGCAGATCATCAGCGAAATCGCCACCCGGATGGGCTATCCGATGCACTACAACAATACCCAGGAGATCTGGGATGAGTTGCGGCATCTGTGCCCGGACTTCTACGGCGCCACCTATGAAAAAATGGGCGAACTCGGCTACGTCATGTGGCCATGCCGCGATGAGTCCGACGCCGACCAGGGGACGTCGTATCTGTTTAAAGAGAAGTTCGATACCCCGAACGGGCTGGCGCAGTTCTTCACCTGCGACTGGGTCGCGCCGATCGATAAGCTCACCGACGAGTACCCAATGGTGCTGTCGACAGTGCGCGAAGTCGGCCACTACTCGTGTCGTTCAATGACCGGTAACTGCGCGGCGCTGGCGGCACTGGCGGATGAACCTGGCTATGCGCAAATCAACACCGCCGACGCCGAACGGTTAGGCATCGAAGATGAAGCGCTGGTGTGGGTGAATTCGCGTAAGGGTCGGATCATCACCCGCGCGCAGGTCAGCGACCGGCCGAACAAAGGCGCGGTGTATATGACCTACCAGTGGTGGATCGGTGCCTGTAACGAGCTGGTCTCAGAGAACCTGAGTCCGATAACCAAAACGCCGGAGTACAAGTACTGCGCGGTCAACGTTGAGCGGATTGCCGATCAGCGCGCGGCGGAACAGTACGTGATTGATGAGTACAACAAGCTGAAAGCCCGCCTGCGCGAAAGCGCAATGGGTTAAGGTTCGAACCTTTGTACCATTGAGTAGCCCCGGTAAGCGGTAGCGCTACCGGGGATTTTCCCCGGAGGCGGCGCATTGCGCCTTCTCCGGGCTACCAAATCGCACAACGCTGTAGCCCCGGTAAGCG
>NZ_KB976100.1:132904-234733 GCF_000398905.1 Klebsiella sp. KTE92 | reverse complement strand
ACCGGGGATTTTCCCCGGAGGCGGCGCATTGCGCCTTCTCCGGGCTACCAAATCGCACAACGCTGTAGCCCCGGTAAGCGGTAGCGATACCGGGGATTTTCTCCGGAGGCGGCGCGTTGCGCCTTCTCCGGGTATTTACCCCGCTAATTCCCGCCATTTTCTTCTTTTTCGCCTCCCTTTATACTGCGCGCTATGTTCCTTGCTGATAATAAATACAAATGAAATACCTCTTTTTATTTTTACTGGTTTTCACCAGCGGCGCAGCGGTCGCCACCGAACCGGGCAGCCAGTATCAACAGCAGGCGGAAGCCGGCGATCGACGCGCGCAATATTACCTTGCCGATACCTGGGTCAGCTCCGGTGATTATCAGAAAGCCGAATACTGGGCGCAGAAGGCCGCCGCCCAGGGCGATGGCGATGCACTGGCGCTGCTGGCGCAGCTCAAAATTCGCAACCCTCAGCAGGCGGACTATCCGCAGGCCCGCCAGCTGGCGGAAAAAGCCGTCAAGGTCGGCAGTAAATCCGGGGAGATCGTTCTGGCGCGGGTGCTGGTGAACCGTCAGGCTGGCCCCACCGATGTGGCGCACGCCATCACGCTGCTGCAGGATGCCGCCCGGGATAGCGAAAGCGATGCAGCGGTGGACGCCCAGATGCTGCTGGGGCTGATCTACGCCAGCGGCGTGCACGGCCCGGAAGATGATGTGAAAGCGAGCGAATACTTCAAAGGCAGCTCGGCGCTCTCACGGACCGGCTATGCCGAATACTGGGCCGGGATGATGTTCCAGCAGGGAGAGAAAGGCTTTATCGAACCGAATAAGCAGAAGGCGCTGCACTGGCTTAACGTCAGCTGCCTGGAGGGGTTTGATACCGGCTGCGAAGAGTTTGACCGGATCAGTAAAGGATAAGAAAAAGCCCGGCGTTCGCGCCGGGCTTTGTGTTTTATTGGGCGGTTTTATCAAACTTGCCCAGCACTTCGCGTTCATACGCCAGCGCTTTTTTGCGGTCGAACTTATGCTCCCATTTGGCGATAACCAGCACCGCCAGCGCATTGCCCACCACGTTCAGCGCGGTACGCGCCATGTCGAGAATACGGTCGACACCGGCGATAAAGGCGAGGCCTTCCAGCGGGATCCCGACGCTACCCAGGGTTGCCAGCAGCACCACGAAGGAGACGCCCGGCACGCCAGCGATCCCTTTCGAGGTCACCATTAAGGTCAGCACCAGGGTGATCTCCTGCCAGATAGAGAGGTCGATACCGTACAGCTGGGCGATAAAGATCGCCGCGATGCTCTGATACAGCGTTGAACCATCGAGGTTAAAGGAATAACCGGTCGGCACCACAAAGCTGGTGATCGACGCCGGCGCGCCATAGGCTTCCATCTTCTCGATAATGCGCGGCAGCACGCTCTCCGAGCTGGCGGTGGAGTAGGCCAGAATCAGCTCATCTTTCAGGATACGGATCAGGATCCAGATGCTCAGGCCACACAGACGCGCGACAATCCCCAGCACCACCAGCGCGAAGAACAGGATCGCGAAGTAAACCAGCAGTACCAGCTTGGCCAGCGGCCACAGCGAGGCGAAACCAAAGGTGGCGACGGTCACCGAAATCAGGGCGAACACCCCGATCGGCGCATAGCGCATCACCATGTGGGTGACTTTAAACATGGTTTCGGAGATGGAGCGGAAGACCGTCACCAGCGGCTCACGGTGGGTCGCCGGCAGCGAGGAGAGCCCCAAACCAAACAGCACCGAGAAGAAGATAATCGGCAGCATATCGCCTTTCGCCATCGACGCCACGATGTTGGTCGGGACCAGCGACAGGATAGTGCCCATCAGGCCATGCGCATGGCTTTGCACCTCGGCAGTCGTGCTCTGATATTTCGAAATATCAACCGCCGCCAGCTGTGACATATCAATGCCGGTCCCCGGCTGAAAGACGTTGGCCAGGGTGATACCCAGCACGATCGCCACCGTGGTGATCACTTCGAAATAGATAATGGTTTTGGCGCCGATCCGGCCTAACTGCTTGGCATCGCCCACGCCGGCAATCCCGACCACCAGGGTCGAAATGACAATCGGGACCACGATCATTTTAATCAGATGGATAAAGATATCGCCCGCCGGCGTCAGCAAATTGCTAATCAACCAATCGCGACTTTCGGCGTGGTAATGCAGATAACTGCCCAGAAGGATACCCAGCACCAGGGCTAGCAAGATTTGCCAGGCCAGACTGACTTTTTTCGTTTTCTTCACTACTGACTTCCTCAATGAAAGGCACCATTCCTTTTCGTCATGGTACCCACTGCAGGGGGTATGAATTGTGTTGCGTTGCTTTGTGGGGTTATTTAACGCGCAATATCAGTATCATTTGCACGGCATGCTGCGCAAGCCTTTAAGAATAGGGCTTTCTTCTGGTTTTCTGCATAAAGTCACGAATTTTCCCCAGTTACAATGCATAAGTATTTGTAATAAAAAATATTTCACACCTTCCGTTTCTATAAATTCATTTACGTAATTATTTCACTTCAAAGTTTCATTTGATGAAATTTCACTCAGTTGAATCATTGCGTGATCTGCCCCCCAATTAACAAACAAAGCTGTCAAAACCCCTACTCTTAACGTTTGTTTGACATATATTTAACAAGTTCAAAGGAGAAAAAAAGCCATGAGCCAAATACACAAACACCCTATTCCCGCTAATATCGCGGAACGTTGCCTGATTAACCCGGAACAGTACAAGGCGCAGTACCAACAATCCATAACCGACCCTGATACATTTTGGGGCGAGCAGGGCAAGATCCTTGACTGGATACGCCCCTATACCCGCGTGAAGAACACCTCTTTCGCGCCGGGTAATATTTCCATCAAATGGTATGAAGATGGCACCCTGAACCTCGCCGCCAACTGCCTCGACCGCCATCTCGCCGAGCGCGGCGATCAAACCGCCATCATCTGGGAAGGCGACGACGCCAGCCAGAGCAAGCACATCACCTACCGTGAACTGCATGCGGACGTGTGCCGCTTCGCCAATGTGCTGCTCGACCTTGGGATTAAAAAAGGCGATGTGGTCGCCATTTATATGCCGATGGTGCCGGAAGCCGCGGTGGCGATGCTGGCCTGCGCCCGCATCGGCGCTATCCACTCAGTGATTTTCGGCGGCTTCTCGCCGGAGGCGGTGGCCGGACGCATTATCGACTCCAGCTCGCGCCTGGTGATCACCGCTGACGAAGGGCTGCGCGCTGGTCGCGCCATCCCGCTGAAGAAAAACGTTGATGACGCGCTGAAAAACCCGAACGTCAACAGTATTGAGCATGTCGTGGTCCTGAAACGTACCGGCGGCAAAATCGACTGGCAGGAAGGCCGCGACCTGTGGTGGAGCGACCTGATGGCGAACGCCAGCGCCGAGCACCGGCCCGTCGAGATGAACGCCGAAGATCCGCTGTTCATCCTCTATACCTCCGGCTCCACCGGCAAACCGAAAGGGGTGCTGCACACCACCGGCGGCTATCTGGTCTACGCGGCCACCACCTTTAAATACGTTTTCGACTACCATCCGGGCGATATTTACTGGTGCACCGCCGATGTGGGCTGGGTCACCGGCCACAGCTATCTGCTGTATGGTCCGCTGGCCTGCGGCGCCACCACCCTGATGTTCGAAGGGGTACCGAACTGGCCAACCCCGGCGCGTATGTGCCAGGTCGTCGATAAGCATAAGGTCAGCATTCTCTATACCGCCCCGACGGCTATCCGCGCCCTGATGGCGGAAGGCGACAAAGCGATCGAAGGCACAGACCGTTCCTCGCTGCGCATTCTCGGCTCGGTCGGCGAACCGATTAACCCGGAAGCCTGGGAGTGGTACTGGAAGAAGATCGGCAACGAGAAGTGCCCGGTGATGGACACCTGGTGGCAGACCGAAACCGGCGGCTTTATGATCACTCCGCTGCCGGGCGCAATCGAGCTGAAGGCCGGCTCCGCGACGCGTCCGTTCTTCGGCGTCCAGCCGGTGCTGGTGGATAACGAAGGCCTGCCGCTGGATGGCGCCACCGAGGGCAATCTTGCCATCGCCGACTCCTGGCCCGGCCAGGCGCGTACCCTGTTCGGTGACCATGAGCGCTTTGAGCAAACCTACTTCTCCACCTTCAAAAATATGTACTTTAGCGGCGATGGCGCGCGTCGCGATGAAGATGGTTACTACTGGATCACTGGCCGCGTGGATGACGTGCTGAATGTCTCCGGCCACCGTCTGGGTACCGCGGAAATTGAATCCGCGCTGGTGTCGCACCCGAAAATCGCTGAAGCGGCGGTGGTGGGGATCCCGCACAACATCAAAGGCCAGGCCATCTACGCCTACGTGACGCTCAATCACGGCGAAGAACCAACGCCGGAGCTGTATGCCGAAGTGCGTAACTGGGTGCGCAAAGAGATCGGCCCGCTGGCGACGCCGGATGTGCTGCACTGGACCGATTCGCTACCGAAAACCCGCTCGGGCAAAATCATGCGTCGCATTCTGCGTAAGATTGCCGCGGGCGACACCAGCAACCTCGGCGATACCTCGACGCTCGCCGATCCTGGCGTCGTGGAAAAACTGCTCGAAGAGAAGCAGGCCATAACGATGCCATCGTAAGCAAGGACCGATTCCCTACACCCTCTCCCCCCGCCGGGGAGAGGATAAAAATAAGTCCCTCCCCCAGGATTCCACTCGCAGGAACGCCGTCAGCAAACCGTATCCCGGCTCCATCGCCGGAGGGGTTGCTGTCGCCAGCGTCCGCTGAGTGGATGACGAAAGGGAGACCTCTGGAGACGCTAAGATGAATGAACAACTTTGTCAGCGGATAGAAAATAGTGCGCATTTCAGGGAGTTAGTTGCATCACGGCAACGGTTTGCCGCCATTCTGTCAGTGATTATGTTAGTGATCTACGTGGGCTTTATTTTGCTTATCGCCTTCGCGCCCGGCTGGCTCGGCACTCCGCTGCACGCCGGTACCAGCGTCACCCGCGGGATCCCGCTCGGCATTGGCGTGATCGTCATTTCGTTTATCCTGACCGGTATTTATGTCTGGCGGGCCAATGGTGAATTCGACCGTTTGACCAAGAGCGTTCTCAACGAGGTAAAAGCATGATCAAGAGAGTCCTGACGGCGCTCGCCGCCACGCTGCTGCCCCTCGGCGCTCACGCGGCAGACGCCATTACCGGCGCGGTACAGCGCCAGCCGACCAACTGGCAGGCGATTGTCATGTTCCTGATTTTCGTCGCCCTGACGCTTTACATCACCTACTGGGCCTCAAAACGGGTACGTTCGCGCAGCGATTATTATACGGCCGGCGGCAATATTACTGGCTTCCAGAACGGGCTGGCGATTGCCGGCGACTTTATGTCGGCAGCGTCGTTCCTCGGTATTTCCGCGCTGGTGTATACCTCAGGCTACGACGGCCTGATCTACTCGCTTGGCTTTCTCGTCGGCTGGCCGATTATCCTGTTTCTGATTGCCGAACGACTGCGCAACCTTGGCCGCTATACCTTTGCTGACGTCGCTTCATACCGCCTGAAGCAGGGGCCGATCCGCACCCTCTCCGCCTGCGGTTCGCTGGTGGTGGTGGCCCTGTATCTGATTGCCCAGATGGTGGGCGCCGGCAAGCTGATCCAGCTGCTGTTCGGCCTTAATTACCATGTCGCCGTGGTGCTGGTTGGCGTGCTGATGGTGCTCTATGTCCTGTTCGGCGGCATGCTGGCGACCACCTGGGTGCAGATTATTAAAGCGGTTCTGCTGCTGTGCGGCGCCAGTTTTATGGCCTTTATGGTCATGAAGCACGTCGGCTTCAGCTTCAATAACCTGTTTACCGAGGCGATGGCGGTCCACCCGAAAGGGGCGGCGATTATGAGTCCCGGCGGACTGGTGAAAGATCCGATATCGGCGCTCTCTCTGGGTCTGGGTCTGATGTTCGGTACCGCTGGCCTGCCGCATATTCTGATGCGCTTCTTTACCGTGAGCGACGCCAAAGAAGCACGTAAAAGCGTCTTCTACGCCACCGGTTTTATGGGCTATTTCTATATCCTGACCTTTATCATCGGCTTCGGCGCCATCATGCTGGTCGGCGCGAACCCGGCGTTTAAAGACGCGGCCGGACAGCTTATCGGCGGCAATAACATGGCGGCGGTGCACCTGGCGGATGCGGTGGGGGGCAATTTGTTCCTCGGCTTTATCTCCGCGGTAGCCTTCGCCACTATCCTGGCGGTGGTGGCGGGCCTGACCCTCGCCGGCGCGTCAGCGGTGTCGCACGACCTGTACGCCAACGTCTTCCGCAAGGGCGCGACCGAGCGTCAGGAGCTGAAGGTCTCCAAGATCACCGTGCTGATCCTTGGGGTGGTGGCCATTCTGCTGGGTATTCTGTTTGAAAATCAGAACATTGCTTTCATGGTCGGCCTGGCCTTCTCCATCGCCGCCAGCTGTAACTTCCCGATTATTCTGCTGTCGATGTACTGGTCGAAGCTGACCACCCGCGGCGCGATGGTCGGCGGCTGGCTGGGCCTGCTGACTGCGGTCATTCTGATGATCCTCGGCCCGACCATTTGGGTGCAGATCCTCGGCCATGAGAAAGCGCTGTTCCCGTATGAATATCCGGCGCTGTTCTCCATCGCCATCGCGTTCATCGGTATCTGGGTCTTCTCCGCCACCGATAACTCACCGGAAGGGATGCGCGAGCGCGAGCAGTTCCGCGCCCAGTTTATCCGTTCACAAACCGGGATCGGTATCGAACGCGGCCAGGCGCATTAATCGTTCTCTCCCCTTCCCCGGCGCCGTCCGGAGAAGGGGGTTATTCTGACCGGCTCAGTTATAGGTAAATGTGATCACCCCGGTGGCGTTTGCCGAACCGGCGGTCACCGCGCTGCCTGTTTTGTAATAGTTGGTGGTAAAAGTGAGCGTTTGCATGGCCGCTGCGCCACCAGGACTGTCGGGATTAGTAAAATAGCTGTAGCTGGCATCCGCGCCGCTGTTGGTCACCGTAGTGCGGCCCGAGGAATAGAGACTGAGGTCAGTATTCAACGGCATCGCTTTGCCATCCATATTTAACTGAACCCCCACCCCGGTGGCAACATTCTCCTCTGCCGTTAAGGCCATCACCGTGTTGCCAGGATTATTGCCGCTCGCTTGCGTCGCCACCACCCGCATTAAAACATTGGTCCCCGGCTCGCAGGAGAGGGTCAGGGGCTGTTGCGCACTCCCCACCTTCGTCGCGGTGTTAAACTCGCTGGCATTGATGCTACCCATGGCAAAACTGAGACTATTGCTACTGACGATACACCCCATCGGGATCATCTGGATGCTGGTGGTGCCGCTGATGTGCAGCCGGGAAATGGAGATTGTCCCGCCACTATCCTTAGCCGATACTGTGGCCACCGGATCGCTGAACGATAATTGACTGTTGCTGCCAATAGCGCCGCCGGTGGCCACCAGCTGCAGCTGATACGCCGGGGTGTAATAGGTCGACGCATAATAATCAAACAGACCGGTGGGCTTACCGAGATAGTAATTCACATCGCCGATATAATGCACCTGCGAGTCGGGGCTGAAATCATCGGTATCGCCATCACCATCGTCACCAGTGATATTGAGCCACACCTTAACGCGGATACCGATCCCCTGCACCGAAGTGGCATAGATATTATCCCCTATCAGCGCCCCGGCATTGTTTGAGGACCAGGCAAACACCGCGTAGACACTGCCCTGACAGTTAGTCAGCTTCGTTTGCGCGCGGGTAATTTTCCCCGAGTCATACAGCACGGTGCCCGCGGTGTAGCTCCCGGCGTTAACCAGGATCTTTTCCGGCAGGTTGGTCATTGAGATATCGCCATAGTTGGTCCCTCCGCATACTGCCCAGCTATAGACGGGGCACAGCGCCAATATGAGCAATAAGATCCATTTTTTCATATCCATCCCTGTCGAAACGTTATTTGTAAGCCACATCGAACGTGGCGGTAAAGCCGACAATCCCCGGCCTTACCTGGCCATAGGGCGAAAACATGCGCGCCATCATATTGAAAGTATGAACGTCCGCATTATCACCAAAGGTATAGAGATACTGGTCGCCAGGCCCGAGGGGCTGCTGATCGGCAAGAGTGAGAAGTTGCATACCGACGCCGCTGGCCCCGTCGCTGCCTGTGCGGAAGTTTTTATAAACCGAGGTGTAAGTGTTATCGAATTTTGCTCCGCTAAATGCGATGGTTACCGCCGACGCATCGGCGGAACAACTGGAAAAGACCAGCTTAACCGGCACGCTGGCGCCGCTCGACCCGGCATTTCCGGAGAACGTCTGCGAGGAGACGGTGCCTAAATCGATACTGTTCGACGGTTCCACGGCCACCTCGCAGGAAGGCGCTTCGATGGTGCCCGTGACGTTAAAATTGACCGTGCTGCTGCCTTCATAAGCCAGCGCCGGAAGGGAGAGCAGCAAAAGGCTGGCCACCAGGATGCCCCTTGTGCTGCCGTCTCGCATATTCATATCAGCCCCTTCTTCCATGTTGAAAACCTGCATCCATTACCGGCATTCGGCCTGATAGAACAGAATATCGTCGCCAAGAGCCATGCTGGAGAAGTCGTAATGAACGGTGCACTGCTCACTGCTTTTCTCCCCCCAGCGCGCTAACAGCTGGCCTTTTTTCTGCAGCCCCGTGAGATACACCTGCCCCTCATCGCCGACAATATTGCTGCGCGCCGCGCTGGCGCGATCATTATCAAGGGTCACCAGCGCGCCGAAAGGCACCACACCGTTGCGAGTACGCAGGGTGAGCATCGCCTTATAGCCAATTCGGGTGTCATACTGCACTTTGACGATTGCATTGCGCGTTGGGACCACCGTTCTGGCGACGTTATCCACCTCGGCGCCAGCCATCTGCTGTTCATCCAGCGCCAGGCTGTTGCGATGGTAAGGGCGAACATACGGTACGACGGCATACCCGGCGGCATCCGTCGTCACGTTGGTCTGGCCCTGCACCCGCACATCGCTGACGCCGGGCGTTTCGATCAGTGCAGCACTCTCACCCAGAAAGCGCGACAGCGTGAGCCCGCCCGCGTGAGCAACCATGCCGCCGCGCAGCGAATAATTGTAGTGATTGCTGTAGTGGTCGTAGCCATAGCCGCCGGCGACATCGCCTTTTGCTCCCTGATAATTGACGCTGAGGTTGCCGGAGGTGCTCTTATCCTGGGTGTTGTAACCCTCCTGGAGACTCCAGTTGAGAGAGCGATCCTCGAACGCCGAGCCATTGAGCCCCACGCTGTGCGTGGTGTCGTTATGCCGACCATGGTTCAAGGTGTAATTCGCCGAGAGCGTCTCGCCAAGCGGGATGCTTAGCGTCAGGGAGACGATGGTATCGCTGGCCGGCCGGTTATTGCCGCTGTCATCGGTACTTTGCACATTGCGGTTATAGGAATAGTTAATAAAGTAGGAGGCCTTGCCAATCGACCCGCTATAGCCCACGCCTACCGACTCCATGCGCGAGCTGTCCCAATAGGTTTCATTGACCAGCGAAAGCGAGAGCGAACCATAGCCAAACAGCGTCTGCGACAGCGAAGCGTCAAACCGGCCTTTCGTTCTGCCGCTCTGCGTACAGCAGTCGCGCTGCGTGGAGGCGTTATCGACAAAATCCTGAAACGAATAGTATCCCGCGGTGGAGTAGCGATAGCCGGCCACGGAAAAGCTGGTGCCCGTCTGCAGAAAGCTTTTGCTGAAGCGGACGCGATACGATTGCCCCTGTTCTTTGCGGGTTGACGAGGCCGTATCGCTGGTTTTCACGTCGGCCCACGACTGAGAGCCGTCAAACGACAGCGCGCCGATGGTGCCAAGGTTAAAGCCAGCGCCTAACAGCAGGTTGGTGTATTTATCTTCCGCCTGCTGAAAGCCGGTATAGAGAGTAAAGTTACTGGTGGCGCCATAGGCCAGGGAAGACTGAATAAAGTTGTATTCTTTATCGTCGGAGCTGCCTGAGCGCGTCCTGCCGCTGCTCAGCGCATAGTCCAGCTGGCCCTCGCGCTGCAGGACCGCCAGCGAGGCAAAAGGCACCACAAAGTTTTGCTCGCTGCCGTCAGACTCTTTAACGGTGACGTACAGATCGCCGGCGCTGCCGGTGGCATACAGATCGTTAATCTCAAAGGCGCCGGGAGCGACGGTGGTTTTATAAATGCTGTAACCATTCTGATAAACCGAGACCTCCGCGGTGGTGCGCGCGATCCCTCGAATCGTCCGCGCAAAGCCATGCAGGCTATCCGGCAGCATCTCTTTGTCCGAACTGAGCTGCAGGCCGGTAAAGCTCACACTGTCGAAGATGCCGGAAGAGGTATAGGTATTACCGACCACCAGTTGACTGCGCAGGGTGTGAATATCGCGGGCAAGGTACGAGTAAACCGACTCCCAGCGGCTGCTGTTGTCGCTGTGGCTATAGGTGCTGTAGTTGCGCAGACGCCATGGCCCCAGATTCACCCCAGGCTGCAAGCTAACAAACTGGCTGTCTACGGTCGCGCCATTATGCCGCGGCGCATTGCGCTGCCCGGTGACACTATAGTTGAGAAGACCGGCGTTGATCCCCTGCTGCCACTGGCTCTCCGGTATATAGTCTCTTGGGCGATTCAGCATCGCGGCCTGCGGCACGGTAAAATCGATTCGCTGTTGGGCAAGAGACACCGAAAATGTCATCCCGGGGATCGCCGACAGCCGGGCGCAGGTTTCCCCTGCCGCGAACAGCTGGGGATAGGCGGTGGTATTAATCAACCACGAATTCAGATACTCCGCGGAAAGACAGGGAGAAGCGGTCGCGCCTGCGTCATGGCCAATTTCCTGAAAGGTCAGCGATTCTGAACTGACATACTTATCATTGATGTAAACATCCAGATGATAGGTGCCCGGCGGTACGCCATCTTGCGAAAAATAGGACAGATCCACCGAAGCCGCAGGATCCTCGGCGACTTCGAGTAAATTCGGGTTGAAATATTCACCGGCCTCAGCGCGAGAAGACAAGGTACTCAGGCACAAAACAATAGCGACGCAGATACTTTTGGTTGAAAACAGTAGCTCAACGCTACTGAATGATAGCGGTATATTTCTTCCCTGACATACCATAATCATTAATCACGCTCCATGTGATCTCTTTTTTCCCTGTCGCGGACAAGGTACTCTGCACGGGTATTTTTAAAGTAGAAAATGGGGCAGCAAACCATGCGCCAGAAATATTTTTCCCGTTAAGACTAACCTGGGAAAAATTCATATACAGCGGTGAGTTATTTTTTACCGTCACCGAGTCCCCCGCTTTTCCCCACTGTAATTTTTCGGCATACGATTCCGGTGTATTGCCTTTTAACGCGGCAGGTCGATAAATCAATTTTATTTTCGAGTTGATGGCAAACTGCACCACATTTTTATCCGGGACATATTCCGTTGCCGGGATCCCTTTGATATTGAGCCAAAACATCGACTCGCGATCGTCGGGTAATTTTTTTCCTGAGCGGACAACGCGCACGAATCCTTTCTCTCCGGCTTTGAGACGGAACAGCGGCGGCGTAATAATAAACGCGTCTTTGGCTGGCGACGCGGCATCCACCACCGAGAGCCAGGACTGGACGATATTGCTGCTCTGATCTTTATTCTCAACCGTGATGACGGCGTTGTTTTTCGCACCATCAAACACCAGACGCGTGCCGCCCACGACCACGCTGGCTTGCGCAATAGAGGAAGACAGCAAAAAACCGACCACAAAAAAAGGATATCTCATACGTTTAATTAAAGGGGAATAGCAGACGATTCCCCTTTCTCCATTCAACAAAACGCCGAATTAATAATAAGTCACGTTATAAGTCACAGTTGTCTGAACGGTACCTTTCGTCGGATCGGTATCACCCGACTTCACCATTTTAACGGTGAATGGAATGGTTGCGGCACCGGAAGAAATATCGACATCCGAACCCTCTTCATTATTCTTCATTACCTTACCCGCTTCGTCAAAAAGGGCCACAGCAACACCGGTTGCCGGCTCATCAGTCGCCTGGTTTTTAAAATAATCGCTGTTCGCGGTATCGGAAACACCGCCAAAAGTGACGCGAGCGATACTGTTGCCACCGTCTTCCGCGGTCGGGCAATCGGCTAAGCTAAAGGAGAAGTTCTTGGCAGCGCCGAAGGTATACGCTTTCAGATCCGCCACTGAGGTGGTGCCCATATCAATAGCCGTTACGCCGCCGTCAATAGTCGCCGTACAGGTCGTATCGGAAACAACACCATTAAAAGTAATGGTGTTATCGGCCTGAGCAACGGTAGACAGCACGCTGCAGGCAGAGAAAATCAGGGCACCCGCCAGAATTTTTTTACTCATCTTCATATTTATTCCCATATCCATTATAAACGACAATCAGTCCGTCAATTGTTTTATGCAGATATATTAGAGAATGAATTTGCATCCGCGCGGCGTCACATACACATTTACGTGACATATAATTTATGATAATTAATATTATACATAAATAAACGACCAGCATTTGAATCCATTCAATAATACAAGCCCGCGTAAAAAGAATAACGAACAGAGGGTAAAAGCTCAATTATTAATGTAAAAATTGATTTTTAAACAAATCGCCTTAAAAAATGAGAAAAATAAGATAAAGTTCCTTTGAAATCATAGCGATACAAACTTATAAAATTCTTAGAGATAATAAAAAGCCTATACATCATTCGCAATATAATTAGATCACTATTGATTATGAAATATTTAGTTACAAAGAGAGGATGGTAATAAGAATTGCCTTAATCTTTTCTGATGACCAATAACCGGCATAAACAAAAAGGGGCGAAAATAGTTCACAACTATTCCGCCCCTCAATATTTCATAACAACCGGTTACACGAGAACGCTAAAACAGCAGCCAGCGCACTAACGGCGCCGCCAGCACCACCACTACGCCAGACAGCATCATCACCAGGCTGGCCACCACGCCCTCCTGCTGGCCCAGCTCATAGGAGCGCGCCGTCCCGGCACCATGGGAAGCCGCGCCGAACCCGGCTCCTTTCGCCATCCCTTCCCGGATAGCCAGGCGTAAAAACAGCATATCCCCCACCGCCATGCCAAAGACGCCGGTGATCACCACAAACAGCGCCACCAGATCGGGCTGACCACCGAGCGGTTTCGCCGCCGCCAGCGCAAAGGGCGTGGTCACCGAGCGCACCGCCAGGCTGCGCTGGATTTCATCAGACAACATCAATCCGCGCGCCAGCCATACGGAGCTGGTCACCGCCACCACCACCGCCGTTACCACCCCGGCGCTGAGCGACATCCAGTGGCGTTTGATCACCGCGACATTTTCATAGACCGGGACGGCAAAGGCGATGGTGGCGGGGCCCAGCAGCCACAGCAGCCAGTGGGTCTCTCCCATATAGCTCTGATAAGAGATATGGCCCAGCACCAGGATCAGCACCAGCAGGATCGGCGTGAACACCAGCGGCATCAGCGGCAGTTTATGAAAACGGCGATACAGTTTTTTATTGGCGTAATAGAGACCCAGCGTCGCCACCAGACACAGGACGCTCAGCATGACATCACTCATTTTTTTAGCCGGCTCACTTCGTAACGATAGACCCTGTCGACGACCCAGGCCGTCGCGCCGAGCACCATCAGCGTGCTTAAGGCAATCACCAGGAAAATCCGCCAGCCATCAACCATCAGCAGCTGGGTATAATTGACCACCGCGACCACCGCCGGGACGAAAAACAGCAGCATCTCCGCCAGCAACCAGCGGGCGCCGGCGCGAACCCAGTTCAAGGGGATCACCCGGCAGACGATCAGCAGCAGGAGCATCACCATGCCGACCAGGTTAGCCGGCAGGGGTACCTGCCACCTGTTCACCAGATATTGCGCAAAAATAAATAACCCGACATAAAGAAGCACCTGCAGCGGGATTTGAAGACGCTGCGCCACGGCGGGGGCAACGCGAGCTGGCGCGAAGGCCATGAGCGATATTCCTGAAAAAAAGAAGTCAGGCGTGCAGTATAGAGAGCCGCCGAAGCGGACAGAAATGAATTAAAATCATCGCAGGTATAGTCTCAGGGAATAATTATGGATATCCGAACGCTGCGCTATTTCGTTGAAGTGGTTCGTCAGCAGAGTTTTACTCGCGCGGCGGAAAAGCTGTTCGTCACACAGCCCACCATCAGCAAGATGCTCAAAAATCTCGAAGATGAACTGAACTGCACGCTGTTGATCCGCGATGGCCGTAAACTGCTGCTCACCGATACCGGGCGCGTTGTTTTTGAACGCGGCCAGGCGATCCTTGGCGAGTTCAGCCAGCTGGAGTCAGAACTGAGCGATATCAACCACCTGCATAAAGGGGTGCTGCGGCTTGGCATTCCACCGATGGTCGGAATGCTGATGGCGGAGCCGATCAGCCGCTTCCGCGAGCGCTACCCGGGCGTCGAGCTGAAAATCGCCGAGTTTGGCGGCCTGACGGTCCAGCAGGCGGTCAGCAACGGCGAGCTCGATATGGCGATGACCGCCCTGCCCATCGAAGAGGGTAGCCACCTCACCACCCTGCCGTTGTTCAACCACCCGCTGTGCGTCCTGACGCCAAGAACCGCGCCGTGGGAGGGCGTGACCTCGCTCTCGCCGGCAGAGCTGGCGGCATATCCGCTGGTCATCTACAACGAAGAATTTGCCCTCAGCCAGCAGCTGATGCGCCTGTTTGCCGAGCATGACGTAAAGCCGCGTATCGCGGTGCGCAGCGGACAGTGGGATTTTCTCGCCGCGATGGTGCAGGCCGGCATTGGCGTGGCGATCCTGCCCGAGCCGATTTGCCAGCGTCTCGACCCGCAGAACTTTTGCTGGATCCCATTACAAAGCGAGCTGCGCTGGGAGCTGGGGATGATTTGGCGGGAGGGCGTGTATATGTCGCGCAGCGCTGAGGCCTGGCTGGCGTGCAGTAAAGCGTTCTGGCTGGAATAATTCCCTGGTGACAACGCGTTTCGCAGAGGAATGGGTAGCCCGGGTCAGGCGCTTGCGCCGCTGCCCGGGTTTCCCCCGGTCGCGCTAACGCTTACCGGGGCGACACATTGGCTGCAGTCTCGCCAGTAGCCCGAATAAGCGTCGCGCTATCCGGACTAAAGGTTATTGATCTTCGATTAACAGCGCTTCCAGCAGGTCGAGATCGTGCAGCAGCTTCTGCAGCGTCTCGTTACTGATCTGCCGGGTGGCGCGCAGGTGATACAGCTCTCCACGCTCGGAGCGCAGCGCCGCCAGGCGGAAGCGACGCTCGAGGCTCTCCTCCAGCATAGAGGTTTCCACGTCGTTACGACCATCGACGCGGCGGCGCAGGTTACCGATCACCCGCGAACTGACTTCGGTCAGCAGCTGGTTATCGATATTCTCTTTGGTATCCGCCGCCAGCCGCTCTTCCATCTTCTGGATCGCCACAATCGCCACGTCTGCCGTCGCTGCGCGCGCCAGCCGTTCCTCTTTCCGCTGCTGCACGTTGTCACTCGACTCGATGTGGCGCAGCAGGATCGGCAGCGCTATCACCCCGACGAACAGCGAGAACAGGATCACCCCGGCGGCGAGGAAAATCAGCTCATAGCGCGCCGGGAAAACATTCCCGTCCGGCAGCAACAGCGGAATCGAGAGCACACCGGCGAGGGTAATCGCCCCGCGCACCCCGGCCACAGAGGAGATCAGCAGCTCGCGGGTGGTCCAGGAGCCAAACTCCATCGGTTTCTTCTTCAGGAAGCGCTGACTAAGCTTACGCATCGACCACAGCCAGCCAAAACGCACCAGCATCAGCGCGGCATAGATCAGGATGATGTCGGTAAACAGCATCCAGGTCTCGACGTTGGGGTCAGCTTCCGCCGCCACCAGCGAGCTGGAGAGGATATCCGGCAGCTGCAGGCCCAACAGCAGGAAGACCATGCCGTTGAAGACAAATTCCAGCATCGCCCAGGTGCTGTTGGCGCGCAGACGCATGGCCAACGGCGCGGTACGCATCACGCCGGAACGGGTGATGGTCATCCCCGCCGCCACCGCCGCCAGGATACCGGAGACACCGATATGTTCGGCAATCAGATAGGAGGCAAACGGCAGCAGGAACAGCAGGACAATCTGCGTGGCGGGTTCATCCCCGCCCCAGCGGCTGAGGAAACGCATCGAACGGCCATACGACCAGCTCACCACAAACCCGGCCAGCACGCCGCCGATCGCCACCTTCAGAAATTCTACGGTCGCGCCGCCAACGGTAAAGACCATAGTGCCCATCGCCACCGCGACGGCAAACTTGAGCGAAACCAGACCAGAGGCGTCGTTCATTAACGCCTCCCCCTGCAGAATGCCCATGATTTTTTTCGGTATCCGCCCTTCCCCGACGATGCCGGAGAGCGCCACGGCATCGGTCGGCGAGAGTACGGCCGCCAGCGCGAACGCCGGGATCAGCGGAATGCCAGGCACAATCCAGTAGATCAGAAAGCCGATGCCGACCACCGTCACGACCACCAGCGCCAGCGCCAGACCAAGGATCTCCCGCCCGTGTTCAATAAATTCACGGGTCGGCGTTTTCCAGCCGTCGGCGAACAGCAGCGGCGGGATAAACAGGACCAGAAACAGCTCTGGATCAAATTCAACGTGCAAACCGAAGGTCGGCCACGCCAGAAGCGCGCCAATGGCGATTTGCATCAGTGGGAGTGGAACCTGAAAGGGCAGTACACGCGTCACTACCCCGGACAGTGAGACCACAAGGGTCATGATGAGGATGGTAAAGAATATTTCCATGTGTTCCCTGTTTGCTGCGTTTTCTTTTATACCTGTGAGGCGTCGTGCCTGTGAATCATACGCTACCCAGATTAACGCAAATGGAAACAGGATGTGGCTTAAAAATAAAACGGGCGGCCTGAGCCGCCCGTGAGGAGCACGAAGGGTTTAAATCGCCCAACCGCCCGCGTAAAACGCCACCAGTGCCACGGCGATAATTACCGTACCGAGGTTCAGCTTGCGCCACTCGCCGGAGACCAGACGGCCAATCACCAGGGTAGCGAAACCGATCATGATGCCGGTCACGATGTTACAGGTCAGCACGATAAACACCGCGGTGATCAGGCCAGCCATCGCGTCAACGAAGTCGTTGAAATCGATTTTTGCCACGTTGCTCAGCATCAGCAGGCCGACGTACATCAGCGCCGGCGCGGTCGCGTAGGCCGGTACCAGATAAGAGAGCGGGGAGAGGAACAGGATCAGCAGGAACAGGACACCGACCGTCACCGCGGTCAGACCGGTTTTACCGCCAGCCGCGGTACCCGCCGCCGATTCGATATACACCGCCGCTGGCGCCGCGCCAACTAAACCGGAGAAGACGCTGCTCAGGGAGTCGGTGGTCAACGCTTTACCGCCGTTGATGATCTGTCCGTCTTTGTCCAGCAGGTTTGCCTGGCCGGCCACCGCGCGGATAGTACCGGTGGCGTCAAAGACCGCCGTCATCACCAGCGCCAGCACGCTGGGCAGCACGACCGGGTTCAGCGCGCCGATGATGTCGAGGCTGCCGATCAGCGAGTTGCCTTTATCATCGCTCAGGGATGGCATGGCGAAAATACCGGAGAAATGGACGTTCGGATCGAAAATCAGGCCCACAATCGACACACCAATAATGGTCAGCAGAATACCGCCCGGCACCTTCATTTTTTCCAGACCAATGATCACCGCGAGGCCAATCAGCGACATCACCACCGGGAAGCTGGCAAATTTGCCCAGCGCCACCGGCAGACCGTCCAGCGGATTTTTGATCACCAGACCAACGCCGTTGGCGGCGATCAGCAGCAGGAACAGGCCAATCCCGATCCCGGTACCGTGCGCCACGCCCTGCGGCAGGTTGCGCAAGATCCAGCTGCGGATGCCGGTCGCGGAAATCACCGTAAACAGGACACCCATCAGGAATACCGCGCCGAGGGCCACCGGAATACTGATCTGCTGCCCCAGCACCAGGCTGAAGGCGGTGAAGGCGGTCAACGAAATGGCGCAGCCGATAGCCATCGGCAGATTTGCCCATAACCCCATCACCAGCGAGCCAACGCCCGCCACCAGACAGGTCGAGACAAACACCGCGGCCGGCGGGAAGCCCGCTTTACCGAGCATGCCCGGCACCACGATGACGGAGTAAACCATCGCCAGAAAGGTAGTAAGACCTGCAACAATCTCCTGACGCACGGTGCTACCGCGCGCCGAAATTTTAAACCAGGCGTCTAATGAACCGCCGGTACGCGCTGAAGGCGTAGACATAGAAAACTTCCCCTGAAAATTTTTATTGTTCGTTGATATGCATGGTGGACCCTCCACTGCCAGTTAAACGCGATCTCCTTGTACCGAATCGCAGCGCCAGGGGGGCTGCAAAAAAGCAAACGTTTAACTCCGCGCATACACTACGGTGTGTCAACCTTATCTCCTCCCTCTGGATAGCAGAAAAAAGAGGGAGCAAAACAGAAAGGCAAACGATTATCCGGCCTTTAGATAACCCTTTTCAACCGATGTTTATCGTATTTCGCTAAATTTCGCTTATGACGAGCAGAAAATAACCAGACGATGCGCAAACGTTATCGTCTATGCGCAATCCGCTAACAAATTTTTAGTGAGTTGCTTTCATTTGTCGGCGTCATCGGATCCGCTGATACCTCAGGCGCCGGGTAAGGTGAAGGGACCGCCGCGCTCGATGGCCCGCTGCCAGGCCGGACGCTGCTCCACCCGCTGTCGCCAGGCCTCAATATGGACAAGGTCATGCACGCCACCGCGCGCCAACAGCGCCATCACCGGGAAGCTCATCTGGATATCGGCCATACTTAGACGCTCGCCGGCAAACCATGGCCGCGTGGCAAGATGGTCGTCAATAAACCGCGCATGGGTGGCCAGCTGGGGATCCAGCCACGCTTTCTGAATGCCCTTGCCCAGCAGGGCGCCCAGAGAGCGGACGCCAAAGGGCACAGGGGGTTTACCCAGGCTGGCGAACACCAGCTTCATTAACAGCAGCGGCATCAGCGAGCCTTCGGCATAGTGCAGCCAGAAGCGGTACTGCAGTTTGTCCTCTATCGCCTGCGGCTTCAGCAGCCCGCCGCTGTCCCAGGTCTCCTGCAAATACTCGAGAATGGCCCCGGACTCCGCCAGCACATAGCCGTTGTCTTCCAGCACCGGCGATTTCCCCAACGGATGGACTTTCTTCAGCGCCGCCGGCGCCAGCATCGACTTTTCCCGCTGATAGCGGACTATCTGATAAGGCAGCTGCAGCTCTTCCAGTGCCCACAGTACGCGTTGCGATCGTGATTGATTAAGATGGTGTACCGTCAGCATGGGCCTCTCCCGTGGTTTGTTCAAATTAACTATAGGAACAGGCGCTCATTGCCGGGAAAATTTCGGCAAAATAGTGAGGAAAAAATGACGGCAGCTGCCATAGTTAAAGTGTCGACGCAAACCGGAACCTCCATCAACAGATTGCGCAATACTGAGGGACGTCGATGTCGGGGGAAACCCTCTCGTGAACCAGCGAGATAATGCGAAAGACAAAGACCGGAAAACAACTAAAGCGCCCAGTTGTGGCGCTTTAGTTTTATTACTCCTCTTCCAGCAGCCGGGCGCCGGTCCCCTCTTCCCCCAGCTTATCGCCCGGGTTGCGCAGCGGGCAGTCGCGCCGTGATAAACAGCCGCAGCCGATACAGCCGTCGAGCTGGTCGCGCAACGCCGTCAGGGTATGAATACGCCGGTCCAGCTCCTCACGCCACTGCGATGACAGCATCTTCCACTCTTTTGCGCTGAGGTTGTGCCCTTCCGGCAGTACGCCAAACGCGTCGCCGATGGTCGCCAGCGGGATGCCGATGCGTTGCGCAATTTTGATAATCGCCACCGCGCGCAGGACATCGCGCCGGTAGCGCCGCTGGTTGCCGGCATTCCGCTGGCTATGGATCAGGCCTTTACTCTCATAAAAATGGAGAGCCGAGACCGCCACGCCGGTTCGTTTTGCCACTTCCCCGGGCGTCAGCAGCATTTTGATGCGGGGTGATTTCTTTTCCATAAAGCGCTTTACCTCAAGTTAACTTGAGGAATTATACTCGCCCGCAGACAAAACGACGAATCGAGAATTGAGAGAGGCCGCTTTATGTCCCATCAGGATATTATTCAAACACTGATTGAATGGATTGATGAACATATCGATCAACCACTTAACATTGATATAGTCGCCAGAAAGTCAGGATACTCGAAATGGTATCTGCAGCGGATGTTCCGTACCGTAATGCATCAGACGCTGGGTGATTATATTCGTCAGCGCCGCCTGCTGCTGGCGGCGGAAGCGTTGCGAACCACTCAGCGACCTATCTTTGATATCGCGATGGATCTGGGCTACGTCTCGCAGCAAACCTTCTCCCGGGTGTTCCGTCGCGAGTTCGACCGCACTCCCAGCGACTACCGCCATCAGATCTCCGCGTGACGCGGCGGCTGAGGCCTGCTTATGGGCGTGGGAGCATTCGCTAACCACTGCATAAACTCCCGCGCCGGCATGGCTTTCGCAAACAGCCAGCCCTGACAAAATTGCACGCCGCGCTTGTAGAGCCAGCTTACCTGCTCCGGGGTCTCCACCCCTTCCGCGATAGTTTTTAAACGCAGCCCGCGCGCCATCTCGATGATGTGCTCAGCGATCAGATGGCTGGTGTTGTTGGTGGTCAGCGTATCAACGAAGGTTTTATCGATTTTGAGGATATCGACATTCAGCGCGTGCAGATTATGCAGATTCGAGTAGCCGGTACCAAAATCATCGATCGCAATCTCATAGCCTGCTTCGCGGAACGCCTGGATCACCGGCGTCGTTTTCGCCACGTCGATAAACCCGCGCTCGGTCACTTCGATTTTGATCTGTCCGATGCAGACCGCATAGCTGTGCGCTTTCTCACTGATCTGGGAAATCAGCCGCGCCGAGTGGAAATCGGACGCAGAGAGATTGATCGCCACATACAGCTGCGGATGGCTGGCAAGAAACTCACCCATTTCATAAAACAGCTCGTCCACCACGTAGTCCGTGATCTGGGCAATCATGCCTTCATTTTCCGCCAGCGGGATAAACTCCGCCGGGTTCATCACCGGACCATCAAACCCCGGCCATCGCAGTAGCGCCTCCGCCCCGACGCAGCGGTTATTTTTAATATCGATAATCGGCTGGTAGTGCAGCCGCAGCTGGCGGCAGCTCAGAGCCCGCTGTAGCATATTGCGCGGTGAGTGATACTGGCGGCGGGTTCGTGTCCACACCAGCACCAGTAAAATACTGCAAATGATCCCCAGCGGCAGCGTCAGGCTCGCCTGGTCACAGAAGTTGTGGTAGTAGCTGGCCCGGGAGGTGGACATGATGACCGCGATCGGCCGGATAGCGGAGCGGGCTATCGTATACACCCGACCATTCTGATTAAAAAAAGCATCGCCTTCGCGAATTAACGCCTGGAGTTCGGCGGGCTCAACATTATTACTCAGCGAGAAAAAGAGGTTGGTTTTAGTATCGAAAACGCCATAGGCTAAATCGCGGTCGCTGGCAATCACCGAGCTGAACGAGTAGGGGTTGACCACCACCACATAGGGCCCCTTCTGCATATAATTCATGGCAAAGCCCGGGTAAAACGGCGTATCCCGATAGTAGTAAATCGCCACATCCGGCTTTTTGGTGTAATTCGCCGCGGGCATCCGCCAGCCGGTCTCGGGATGAGCGGACGTTGAACAGATAAAGCGCTGACCGTTGGCGTAGATCAGATCTTCTACATACAGCAGACCGCGAACAATATGCAGTAAATAACGCTGGTGCTCCGCTGAGCATAGCTCACCACGATACTGGCTGGCTTTAAACCGCGCCTGATCCGCTTCCCGGATGACCATTTCTGTTTTTTGCAGCGCCAGCTGCGAAAATGAGTGCAATTGATCAATGGTTTCGGCTTTGGCCCGCAGCTGGGCAAACCACAATGCCAACATCACCGGCAATAAAATAACCAGCCCCATTCCGACAAGTCTGAGCGCCTTATGCGGCGCACTGTCAGCCATTTACGCTTTCATCCATGCGATATGCCTTAATTAAGGTAGCCCGAACACGTTAGCAATCGCGACTGCGATAGACATCAGCAGATATCTGCCAGCCCTTCAGGGCGTCAGCTTTTCAGCTGGTGGTGTTGAATAATACTTATTTATCAGGTATTCGAAAGATATTCTCGTCAGATTAAGAATAGACGCGCATCTGACTCGGTTTCTCCGTGTAATAAACAGGAACTGGTAATAAAACCCGCAGAATAATAATCATTAGCAAGAGAATGAAAATAAGATAATCGGGTTTTGCTTACCTATATCCACACAAAATTAAAGCTTATTAAGCGCAGCGAAAGCTCATTTTTTGGCTGGCGAATAAAGCACCAAGTGTGATATAGTTCACACAAGTTGATGAAACAGAAATGACGTTTCATCACTCTCTAGTTTGCCAGTCGAGACCAGAGCGCTATGCCATCGTCAGTCGCGCCAGGTCATCCATGGCTCCCCGACTTTCTTTGAGGATAGGTTAATGGCTTCCATTACTACCAGTGTCGTTTTGTTGCGCTGGCCCCTGGTGAGCGCGGTACTGATGTTTCTCGCCAGCTCGTTGAATATCCAGTTACGGAAAAGCGATTATGCCGGTCTGGCAGTGATCTGCAGCTGCCTCGGCCTTGCCGCCGCCTGCTGGTTCGCCACCGGTTTGCTGGGCATCACCCTGATCGATATCGCCAAAATCTGGGGCAACATCAAAGATGTGATGATTGAGGTCATGAGTCAGACGCCGCCAGAATGGCCAATGATGATGACCTGAGGTTAAAAAGCTTCCCACCGGGAAGCTTTTTCGTTTTCTACGGTCCTTACTTCCCCAGTTTCGCCATCATCTCCGGGCGCATAAATTTATGGATCACCACCATAAAGAGCAGCGATGGCACCAGCAAAATCAGCGCCGTAATCGACGAGACCTGATAGTTACCCGACATGCTGGCGTTATAGAGCAGTAGCGGCAGCGTGGTGATATCCGGCGCGCCGACAAAGAAGGTGCCGGTAAACTCATCCAGCGACTCCAGAAAAACGAAGATGCTGGCGGCAACGATCCCCGGCGCCGCCTGCGGCAGCACAATGTGCCAGAAGGTATATACCGGTCCGGCGCCAAGGTTACGCGACGCCCGCGCCAGCAGCGGGTCGATGGATGAGAAGGCTGCCATACAGATCCACACCGAATACATCAGGCCGTGGACGCTATGCACCAGCACCACCCCCGCGATACTGCCGTTCAATCCCCACTGATAAAACAATCGGGCAACATTCATGTATACCGTCAAGTTGGGAAAGGCCTGCGGGATGAGAAACAGCAGCATAAACAGCACCCGCAGCGGCATTTTCCGCCGGGAAAGCGCATAGCCGGCGGGGACGGAAATCAGCAAACAGACCCCCACCGATAACAGGGCGATCAACACGCTGGTTAACAGCGAACCGGACACATCGCTGTATGGATTGAAAACCTGATACCAGTACTTCAACCCCCACTGACTGGGCAGCGAATGGGGAAAATACCAGCTTTCCGCTACGGTCCAGATCAACAGGTTCAGCAACGGGCCAAACATCGCCAGCAGCATAAACAGCAGCAGCAGGGTCTGCAGCGCCAGGCTGGCGCGCACTTTACGGCGCCCTTTTATCCACCATGACGGGGATGAGGCGAGAGTCAGCGCTTTCATGATTCCCCTCCTTTTTGCTGCAGGCTGTGGCGCAGGTAAAACCACGACAGCGCGCCGCAGATCGCCAGCGACACCATACCCAGCGCATTCGCCACCGCGTAATCGCCATAGGAATTCACGCGAAACGCCATATCCACCGTCAGCATCGTCGGCGTTCCGACGCCGATCATCAACGGTACCGACAGCACCGACATCATGGTCACCGTCGACAGCACCAGCGCCACGCCGATGGTCGGCAGGACCTGCGGCAGCATGATATCGAACAGGATCCGCGGCCGGGAGGCGCCAAGGTTACGCGCAGCAAGGATCTGCGACGACTCCAGCGCCGCCATCGCCCCGCAGATCAGCAGCGTGGCAAAGGCCAGTTGCTTCCAGACAAAGGTGATCACTATCCCTTTCCATCCCAGCCAGGAGAGCGTCTCCAGCGGTGTGACCAGGTCGGCCGCCACCAGCGCATTGTTCATCAGGCCATTTTTGGCGAGAAAAGTGCGCATCATCTGGGCGACAACGATAAACGGAATAAACAGCGGTAAGCGATACAAAAAACCCAGCAGACGAACAACGGGTCGGCACGGTGACAGCGCAATCACTGCCGACAGGGTAATGGCGATCAGCGCTAACAGCGCCACTGAGACCAGTACGATAATCAGCGAAAAGAGCACATCACTGGCGTAAAGCGCATAGACCTTGCGGAAGTGATCGAGCGTGAACGGCTGTCCCGGCGCGGTAAACGCCGAGACCAGCGAAAACCCCAGCGGATACAAAAACAGGATCGCGATCATCAGCGCCGCCGGAGCAACCAGCAGCAGATATTTTAATGAACTGGACATAATGCACCTGGCGTCAGCACAAGAAAGCGCCCGGGCCGACAACCCGGGCGGGAGAAGGCGTTAGTTGGCCACCTGGCTTTCGTAACCCTCTTTGATGTCGTCAAAATAGGGAGCGATCGGGAAGCTTTTGCCATACTTTGCCAGCGCTTCCGGCGAGATTTCGGCAAACAGCTTTTGCCAGGTCGCCGTATCCAGCTTCGGCTTCACCTGCCCGGCGTCGATGCCCGGATACCAGTTAAACTGCTTAACGATCCCCTGCGCCTGCACTTCCGGACTGGTGGCCAGCGCGATAAAGTCGCGCGCCAGCTGCGGATTCGCCGCCTTCGCCGGGATGACGTAATACATCGGCTGACCCGGCATACCCGGCGCCAGTAAAGCAAGCTTGATCGAGGGCGGCAGCTTGCCCTGATCTTTCCAGCTATAGAACATATCGACCCACACCGGGCCCATGGCGATTTCCCCCCGGCTCAGCATATCGAGCGTCCCGGCGTTGCCCGGGGTAAAAGTTACGTTTTTATTGAACGCCTTCAGCTTCTCATAGGCCTGCTGCCAGCCTTTTTCGACGCTTTTATCATAGGGCCCGGCGGAGAGACGCTGGGCGTCGGTCCCGTAGGCGTAGATCCAGCCCACCACAAAGCTGACGCCGGACATGCCGTTCTTGATGCCGTTATAGCCAAAAGCCTGCGGATGTTTCTGCGTCCAGGCCACCAGCTCGTCATACGACGCCGGCGGGGTAGTGACCAGATCGCTGTTCCAGGCGATAGCGGTCTGGCTTAAGAACATCGGCATGACGTATCCGTCGACGTTAACGCCCAGCGCCTGAGTGGCGCTCGGCGAACTCACCATGCCGCCGGTCTGAATATCCTGACGGTATTTTTGCAGTAATCCCTTTTCCACCTGCTCACCGCCCGCCTTCTGGTGCACTACCGCGACGTCGATATCCCACTGCTGCGCGCCGCTCTCCTGCTGGGCCGTTAGCTTCTCGCTAATTTTATTCGACCCGGCGTCGCCGGGGCCGGTACCGATCACCCGCACCTTGACGCCGGGATGAGCGGCTTCAAATTTTGGCCCCAGCCAGGTTTTTACATAATCCACCATATTCTGATCGCCCGCGGTGGCGACATTCAGAATGGTGTCGGCCTGTGCGCCAAGGCTCAGGAAGAGGGTCGTTACGATCGCTGCTTTCGTCTTAGTCAACATGGATTGTCCCCAGAATGAACACGCTGATATCACTGTGATAGTGGTAAAGGAAAAATATGCAGGGCCGGCGTTGGCACATGGAGCCGAACGCGGCTTTTTGTCGGCCAGCACTGCGCGGCATCAGCCAGTAGCAGGCGGTCATGACAGCGCACGCTGTGGCGATACAGATTGCCCAGAAACGCGCTTTGCTCCACCACGCCCTCCAGAGCAAGTCCCTCCTGCGGCGCAGGCTGCGTTAATTCAGCGAGCGCGGCATCGGCGCTGCGAAAATAAATAACTTTTTCCTCCTGCTGAGCGGCGGATAAACCGGATATTGCAGCAGCAGATAATTCACCGGAGGTTATTTTATTATCGGCGCCCATAAAATCAGCGACGAAGGGCGTCGCGGGACGTTGATATATTTGTTCCGGGGTGCCAGTTTGTTCAATACGCCCCTGATTTAATACCGCAATGCGGTCCGCCATCACTAAGGCTTCCTGCTGATCGTGGGTGACAATTAATGACGTGAAACCCAGTCTCTTTTGCAGAGATTTAATTTCATGGCGCACATTCAGGCGCACTTTGGCATCCAGATTAGATAACGGCTCATCCAGCACCAGCACCTGGGGCTCTATGGCCAGGGCTCTCGCCAGCGCCACCCGCTGCCGCTGACCGCCCGACAGTTCGGTCACTTTCACCTCGCCAAGCCCCTCAAGATTCACTATTCGCAGCAGCTCCGCCACCCGCCGCGCGATATCCGCCCCGCGCCATTTGCGCAGCTTCAGGCCATAGCCGATATTGCGCGCTACCGTCAGGTGCGGCCACAGGGCGTAGCTTTGAAACACCATGGTGATATTGCGCTGCTCCGGCGCAAGATGGGTGATCGTTCGACTGGCAATCGCCATCTCGCCGCTTTGCACCGGAATAAAACCGCAGAGCGCGTTCAGCAGCGTGGTTTTTCCGCATCCCGACGGACCCAGCAGGGCAATCATTTCCCCTTGCTCGACCGCCAGATCGATATTATGTAAAACCACGTTATCGCCATAACTAATTTTAAGGCCGGTGATCTGTAAATAACTCATATTCGCTACCTGAAAGCGCTGCTGCGGCATTTTTTTAGCAAGGTGAACACGTGTTCATTTGGCTGTAAAAAAAATGCAACGTTAACTCGACATGATGTGAGCCTACTTTGTCGGGTATTTATGACAATTTAATTAAGCGGCAAAAAATTTTGGCGAGGGTCAATGAAAATAGATGTGCTTGGCTGCGGGAGCGCCTTTTCCTGCACGCAAAATACCTCCGCGCTGCGGGTGATCGACGCGGACAACAAACAGTGGTTAATCGACTGCGGCCCCACCGTTCCCCGCGCACTCTGGCAGCGCGGCGGTGGGGTCAATGATATTGACGCAATCTACTTCACCCACATCCATCCGGATCACTGTACCGGTCTGACGGCGCTGCTGAATTACTGGAAAAGTGGCTCCCGTCAGAAGCCGCTGATTATCTACTGCCAGCCAGCGCAGCAGCCGGTGCTCATGCAGCTGGCCGCGCTGGCGAACTGGCCTCAGGCGGACCCTGGTTTCACCATCGACTGGCAGGAATGCCGCGAAGCCTGGACGTGGCAGGACTGGCAGATCCGCACCGCCGCCACCCAGCATGAGCTGAGTAATCGCGCCATCCGCATCACCATTGCCGGGCAGACGCTGTTTTACAGCGGCGATGGCCGGCCAACCGCCGACTCGATAGCCCTGATGGCCGGCGCCGGGCTGGCGTTTCAGGAGTGTGCCTCAGTGGCGGCCCTTGACGACGATGCTTCTCATGGCGATTTCCCCTCCTGCCTGATGCTGTTCAGAACGCTGCAGCTCCCGGCGCTGGGGCTCTATCACTGCGAGGACGCCGCCCTGTCGGCGCTGAAGCAAGCCTGTCAGCCGTGGCAGGGATTATTCGTGTCGCAGGATGGGGACCACTTTACGCTGCCGCGTCCCGCATTCGCCGATGAGGCGCATGCCCTATGAGCCCACGTAAACCCAGCGTCACCGCCCAGGATGTGGCCAGACTGGCCGGCGTCTCGCGGGCGGTGGTGTCACGCGCGCTGAGCAGCAACGGCAGCATCTCTCCCGACGCCCGGGCGCGGGTGCTGCGCGCCGCCGAAGAGCTGGGGTACCAGGTTAACTTTCTTGCCCAGGGGCTCAATCGCCAGCGCAGCCACTTAATCGGCGTGATCGTCTCGCGCATCAGCGATCCTTTTCGCAGCGCCCTGCTTGATGCCCTGCTCAACGAGATCCAGCGCCAGGGCTTTCAGGCGCTGGTGAGCGAGATCCACAGCGAGCAGGACCTGGCGCACACCCTGCGCCGTTTCACGCAGTTTCGCGTCTCCGGCGTTATCGTCACCTCCGGCCAGCCGCCGGAGGCGTTGGTGAATGAGTGCGTCCAGCAGCATATCCCGGTAGTGGGCATTAACCGCCAGCCGACGATACCCGGGGTGGATTATGTCTGCTCTGACAACATCGCCGGCGCCGAACTGGCGGCCGACCAGCTGCTGCGCAGCGGCTGCCGGCGGTTTGGCTGGCTCAACCACTCACCTTCCACCTGGGCCGGGCGCATGCGTGGGGAAGCATTCAGCCGGGCACTGCAGGCGCGCGGAGTGGACGTCGAACGCAATCTGGCGATCCTCGCCTGCCCGGAAGAGGGCTATACGGGCGGGTTTCAGGCCGCTGCGCTCGCCGACGAGGCGCTGGAGGGGATCTTCTGCGCTAACGCCCAGATTGCCTGCGGCTTTCTCGATGGAATGCGCCAGCGCGGCAAACAGGCGCCTGAGGATTATCAGTTGATTGGTTTTGATAACACGCCGCCGACCGCGCAATATAGCTACCAGCTCACCACGCTACATCAGGATGTGGCGGCGATCTCCCGCCAGGCGCTCGCCCGGCTGCAGGAGCGCACCGTCGACCCTTTACAACCTTCACGCACCACCTGGGTGGAGGTGACATTAATTCACCGGCGCACGTCGCCCTTTATTATCTGAGAGCAAGACCATGACGGAAGCACAACGAGAGTCATTATGCGCCTTGATTCGCCAGGCAGGCGCCCACGCCCAGGCGCTGCGCGATGCGGGATTGCAGGTCGATAAAAAATCGCGCCAGGACTTTGTTTCGCAAGCAGATCTCGCGGTAGAACAGGAGATTAAAGGGTGGCTGAAGGCGCACTTTCCGCAGGAGGGTTTCCTCGGTGAAGAGAGCGGTTTCGAAGGCGATGAGCACACCGTCTGGGTGCTTGACCCCGTGGATGGCACCACCAACTTTATCCTTGGCATGGATTACTGGTGCATCTCACTGGCGAGAGTGTGCCAGGGCGAACTCTCGCTCGGCATCATCTACGCCCCCGATCGCAATGAGTTTTTCTTCGCCGGCCGCGGCGAAGGGGCGTTTCTCAACGGTCGTCGCCTGACGCTGCGTGAACCGGATCCCGACGCGGTGGTGATCGGCATGGGGCGCTCCAGCCGCGCCCCGGCCAGCGACTATGCCCGGGCCATCGACACGCTGCTCGACGCCGGCCTGGAGTATCGCCGTTTTGGCGCAGGCGCCCTGATGCTGGCGCATGTCGCTGCCGGTCAGATCCATGGCTATTTTGAAGCGCATATGAACAGCTGGGACGCGCTGGCGGGTATGCTGTTGATTGAGGAGGCGGGCGGAACGTGCAATGCATTTCTCGCCAATGAAGGGCTGCGGCAAGGCAACCTCGTCCTCGCCGGCTGCGCAAGCGTCCAGCCACGAATGGCCGCCCTGCTGGTCAAATAACATCGCGCCGCCGGTAGCCGACCGGCGGCTTTCTCGGGCTAACGCCAGGGTTCACCGCGCGGAATATTATTCGGGCAGCGCTTAATCGCGCAAAAGGACTGGAAAAAACAGGAGTCAGACTGCTTGCCGCCAGCCTGATACGGGCAAGATGGCCGTTCGCGTAATTTCTCCCATTGCGCCTCGTCGTACACCGTAATATTGTAGATTTTTAATGAATGATACTGGTCATTAATTAAAACTCTCGAGGAATAGAGCTTCATCGACTCGCCGGGCAGTAGTATCACATCGGCCTCGTACCACATAATAAATTTTAAGAAACGCAGGCTGGATATTGCCGAAAAGGCGATGCCGGATTGCGGGCAGATGAGAGTATTAAGAATAGTCCATTTCATATTCCTTCCTTATAAAAGATGCTACAAATTATTACCTTATATAGTGATAGCATCCATTATTATAAACTGCAAGCACACCTGACAATTATGTGACTTAAGACAATTCCTAACAACATAACCCATTATCGGTAACCTTAATTTTTCATCAAGAGATTAATGGTTAACCTCTATAAAAAAAGAAATAAATTAACCACAGAAAAGAAAATATAATAAAAAATAAGATAATATAAACATAATTGACAAAACGTCTTAGTCCTTGTGGATGAGCCCTCAGCCATAGGCATCAGGTAATGTCGCGCACAGCGTCGCCAGCGCCTCGGCAGGCATGGTCAGCAGAGTAATTAATGCCCGGGCAGCGGCTGACTGGCTTTTATGCGGCGGGTAAAGCACCGAGAAAGGCCGTGAACGTCCGGCGAACGCCGGAAGAACAGGAACCAGCTCCCCGCGCGCGATCGCCTCCTGCACAATAAACGCATAGCTCTGACAGATCCCCGCCCCCTGCAGGGCCAGCGAGACCACCCCGAGCACATCATCGGAGACATGCAGAGATGACGTCGGTAGCCAGCTGATATCCCGGCCATCCTCACGAAATACCCATTCGGCGACTTTTCCCGTTGCCGGCATAATAAATGTCAGGCATGAATGATGGCGCAAATCGGCTATTTTACTCAGCGGTCTCGCTGTCGAGCGTAAATAGGCCGGCGAGGCCACCAGACATAGCGCCGCATCCTCCAGCTTTTTTGCCACCAGGCCGCTGTCGGGTAAATGTCCCTGGCGCACCACCAGATCGAAGCCCTCAGCGATAATATCGACATTACGGTTGGTAATATTCAGCTCAATCTGTACGTCGGGGTGCAACTGACGGTACAACGCCAGCCGGGCGGGCAAACGATAGTGTCCCCAGGTGGTGGGGGCGCTCAATTTAACGCGCCCGGATAACGCCCCTTTTTGCCCCTGCGTCTCCCGTTCGGCATTATCCAGCACCTCAAACGCCTGGCGGACCTGACTCAGATAGGCGCTTCCGGCCTCGGTCAGGCTGATCCGACGGGTGGAGCGGCGCAGCAGCTGGCACCCCAGACGCGTTTCAAGACGGGTGACGGCCCGGCTTAACACCGACGGCGTCGACGACAGCGCCACCGCGCCGGCGGTAAACGACCCGCGCTCGGCCACCGCCAGAAAGACTTCTACATCCGCAAGATAATCAAACCGCCGGGCCATTTGGTTCTCCAGAGAACAAATGATTGTCATTCCAGGCATCTTATCTTCCCAAAGGGATTTAATAAAATCGTTTACCGAGGCTTAACCGGGCCATCTGCCCCTCTTTTTTACTGCTTTCTGGAGACCATGATGCATCGTTTTTCACTCTTCATTCTCGGCCTGCTGTCCCTGGGGCAGACCGCACTGGCGGCCGGGCCTGACGCCCCTGCCCATCTGGCGCTATGGCGCAGTTATACCGGGGTCACCTGGCAGCAGCGCGTCGATGCGCATTCCGTCAATGCGCCCATCGCAGGATTGCACTTTGACGCCGCCGGTCGGGCATTTGTTAGCACCCCACGTCTGATTTCGACCCAGGCGCCCGCCACGCTCAGCCTGCTCGATACCAAGTCCCTGAGCGGCCCGGCACGACTCACCGCCTTTCCGTCCACCGCGGCCAACAGCATCAGCGCCGATCCCCGCACGCACCTGCGCAATGTGCTGGGCTTTTACGTCGATAACCGCAACGGCTGGCTATGGGCGTTAGATCAGGGCTTTGTCGCAGGGGAAAAGACGGCGCCGCCGGGGGCGCAAAAAATCATGATCTATGCGCTCAGCGACGGTCATCTGGTGCAGCGTATTCCGCTCGACAGCGTCGCCGACCGGGAAGGAAGCTTCCTCAACGATATTGTGGTCGATGAGGCGCGCCGGGTGGCGTATATCGCCGACAGCGGCCTGCGCAGCGCGCCGGACAATCAGGCCGGACTGATCGTCGCGGATGCTAACCGTGGGACGGTCCGCCGGGTACTGAACCAGCACCCGGCGTTGATGCCGGTTGCCGGTCTGCAGGTGGTTTCACATGGGGAAACGGTCTGGCCGGGCAACCCCATTATGCTTGGTATCAATGGTATTGCGCTGTCACCGGACCAGGAAACCCTCTACTGGACGGTCACCACCGGTACCACGGCGCGGACCATCGCCACCGCCGCGCTGCGCGATCCCGCGATGAACGAACGCCAGCTCGCCGCGGCCATCCGTACCGCGGGTGAGGTCGGCGGGAATAGCGATGGGATCGTGGTCGATAAGCATGGCGCACTCTATATCACCGATGTGACCCATAACGGTATTGTCCGTTATCGCCCGCAGAGCGGGCGGTTCACCCTGCTTGCCGCTGACGACCGCGTGTACTGGCCCGATACGCCGACTATCGGCCCGGATGGCGCGGTAATGTTCACCGCCAGCCATTTAAACCAACACTTCGCTCAGGCGGTTAAACCGGGAGAAGAGAAATATACCATCTGGAAAGTGGTGCAACCCTGATCCACACGGCAGGCAGGCCCGTTGGACCTGCCTGCGTTTTTACCAGGTTTTGCCAATATTAAACTGAAACTGTTCTGCTTTATCGCCATCATACTTTTTAAACGGCTCTGCCCAGGAGAAGACCAGTGGACCGAGGGGAGACATCCACTGCACGGCAATCCCCGCGGAGAGACGAATATGACCCGGATCGCCGTAATCAGGGATCCCTGCCGCCAGCGTCTGCGCGGTGTTCTGCCAGGATGTGCTCCAGACCGTCCCGGCATCAACAAACAGCGAGGTTCGCAAGCTATCGGCGTACTTATCATTCACAAAGGGGGTTGGAATGATAAATTCGCTGTTCAGCACCGCCATGACATTCCCGCCGACCGCATCAGATGAGGCGTCCAGCGGGCAGGCGCTATAGCTGCTTTCGCTACCATTGCAGCGGTAATAGGCCGCTTTAGGCCCAATGGTGTTAGAAGAGAAGCCGCGCACTGACGACGAGCCGCCGGCGTAAAAGTTATCGTAGAACGGTACACTTTTGCCGTCTAACCCACCGGCATAGCCTGCACGCAAACGTTCCATCCAGACCCAGCGCTTATTCTCGCTCAGCGGCAGATACTGGGCGGTGTCAAATGAGAGCTTGTAGTAGCTATTATCCGAACCGGGGAGGGTCACTTTACCGCTAAGACTGCTCTTGTTTCCCGCACGCGGGAAGAAACCGCGATCGAGATCGTTATATCCCCATCCAAGACTCACAAAATAGTCGTTGGCGCTATATTTCGCGCCGCTGTCGCCATCTTTCGTCACCACGCTGGGCTCGATTCCCCGGGAGCTGAGGTAGCGCCAGGTCGTCAGCTCCGGATCCATATTGGTCAGGCGATTATGAACATAATCCAGTCCCAGGTTCAGGGAGTTATTTTCGCTAATGGGAAACCCCAGCGTACTGCCTAAGCCATAGCTCTGCTGGTTATAGCTCCCGGCATCCGCATCGGAAGCATCATAGCTGTTATAAAAAATCTTTCCGCCCAGGCTGATGCCATCGACGGTAAACCACGGGTTCGTCGCCCCCAGTTCAAGATAAGACTGGTAGCTGTTGCGCGTCCCGTTGAAGCTAACGCTATTACCCGTTCCCAGCCAGTTATCCTGAGTCACGCCAAGCTGATAGCTCACGCCGCTGTCCGTACCAAATCCCAGGCCCACGTTAAATGAGCCGGTGTTGCGCTCCTTCACCTTGTAGACCACATCGACCTGATCTGCCGTCCCACTGACCGGAACGATCTGCTGTTCAACGTTCTCAAAAAAACCCGTTCGGTCAAGACGTACTTTCCCTTGTTCGACTTTTTCGTTGTTGAGCCACGCCCCTTCCATTTGGCGCATTTCACGACGCAGCACCGCGTCCCGGGAGGTGTCGTTACCGGAAAATCGGATCTGGCGTACCGAGTAGCGGCGGCCCGCGTTGACCTGAATATGCAGCGCCACGCGGTGATGCGCATCATCGATTTCCGGCGTGGTCGTCACCTGCGGCCAGGCATAACCATACTTACCGAAACGCTTTTTGATCTCATTTTCAACTGTGGTGACTTGCGCCCCGCTGTACCATGCCCCCGCCAGCGGCTGGGCAAGGGCCTCGATCTCTGGGCCATGCTGCGCCAGGTCGCCTGTCACCTGAGTTCGGTCGACCCGATAACGTTCGCCTTCATTGAGGGCGATAGTGATATACAGGGATTTTTTATCTGGCGTCATACTGACCTGCGTGGACTCGATAGCAAAGCGCGCATAGCCGCGATCGAGATAAAAACTGCGCAGCGTTTCCAGATCGGCTTCCAGCTTCTGCTTCTGGTATTTTTTATCGGCTACCACGTTCCACCACGGCACATTATCGCGTAGCTGAAGCTGGTCCAGGAGCGTCTCTTCCCGAAACGCCTGATTACCGATAATGTTTATTTGTGCGATTTTCGCCGAGATGCCTTCCTGAAAGACGAACGTTAAGTCAACGCGATTACGCGGTAACGGGGTCACCACCGCGTGAACCTGCGCACTGTATTTCCCCGCACTGTAATAGAAATCCTGTAACCCTTTTTCTATTTCGCTAAGCGAATTTCTGTCCAGTGCGCTACCTGCAGAAATACCGGACGCGGTGAGATTTTCCTTTAGCGCATCATCCTTCACTGACTTATTCCCGGAAAAACTGACGCTGGCAATAGTGGGCCGTTCCTTAACCTGCACCACCAGCGTTTTCCCATCGCGCAGGATCTGCACATTCTCGAAATTGCCGCTCGCATACAGCGCGCGCACAGCCTCGCTGACATCTTCTGGCGTCACCGCATCTCCCGCGTGCAATGGCATACTTAATAGCGCTGCCCCGACGGTCACGCGCTGTAGCCCTTCAAAACGGATATCATCAACTTGATATGATGTTGCGGCATATAACGTTAAAGGGGCGATCAATAATCCGCTGATGATATGAGTCTTTTTTAACATGAATGTGTCGTCTACGAGATAATGAGCAATAGCAGTATTCTGCTGGTGTTGAGCTTATTTGTTCAGGATGCATCTCTAAAATGTGCGACAGAAAATAACCTGAGCGAGGCGCAGAATTACATGCAATTATGGCGATAAAATGGAGAAAAAAAGGATGTTAAATCATCTTTAAAAATATATTTAATGATGGAACTTTTGCTGAACGCCGTGGTTCTAATGGCCAACACCAGAGCTATATTTAGATTTACCTGAACGTTTTTTATTAAAAAAGCCCCCTTTCTTGTTAATGGAAAGGGGGAAAATTCTCGTTAGGAATGATGCTCTCTGGGATCACCAGGAACAGGGAGAAAAATATCCTGAAACCCAGCAGATATAATGAAGAGAAATTGAATAAATTATGCAACTGATATCACAACATTCTACCCCGTATACACTGCCAAAGGCCGTTAACGAACATCTCCATATTTTCCTCAAAATAGCAGAATACAGTAGGGTCGCCTTATCAAGGCATCAAGGAAAGTCTATCGTTATCTACAATAGCCAAGCAGTGGCGCCTCGCCAGGGAAGGTGAGGCATAGGCTTCGCCATCCTGCCGCCTCCCATCATTAGCAACAGGGAACTGCGTATGACACGCTTACTCAAGACGATCTTACCCGTCATCCTCTGCACCCTCTTTGGGTTATCGTTCGCTTCACCCACGCAGGCTGCCGCCAGTCTGCCGATGGTTCTCCCCGCGCTAACATGCGATGCGCTGAGCGCGACCGACTTCAGCGCCGCCGTTGGCGCAAAGGTCACTATCAACCACACTGAAATGCAAACCTCCGCGCAGGGAAGCTGGTGCAAGGTGAGCGCCACTATCGCCCCCCAGATTGGCGTGCAGATTGCCCTGCCGACCCAACGCTGGAGTCAACGTTTCTTGCAGGTCGGCTGCGGCGGACTGTGCGGGAGTATTAACCTGAGTCTGTCGAATGCCAGCGGCTGCCTGCCGGCAATGAACGGCGAGTTTGTGGTGGCAGCAACCGATATGGGGCACCATGGCAGTATGATGGATGCTTCATGGGCCGAGGATCCGCAAAAGCGCATCGATTTTGCCTGGCGCGCCAACCACCTGACCGCCGTGCTGACCAAAGCGGTGATTCAGACGCTTTACCGCCAGCAACCAAAGTACGCGTACTTTATGGGCTGCTCAGACGGCGGTCGCGAAGCATTGATGGAAGCACAGCGCTTTCCGCAAGATTTTGACGGTATCAGCGCTGGCGCGCCTGCGGCCTTTTTCCAGTTTCAGAATTCCTTCTTCCACGGCTGGAATGTGGCCGCCAATCAGCGTCCGGACGGTACCGCTATCCTGCTGAAAGATCGCCTTCCTCTGATTCACCAGGCCGTGCTGGCTCACTGCCCGACGCTTTCCGGCGTGCAGGATGGTATCCTGCAAAATCCGTATGCCTGTCAGTTCTCTGAGTCATGGCTCCCCCGCTGTCCTGCCGATGCTCAGGACCGTTCTACCTGCCTGACGCAGGAAGAGATCGAGGTGGTGAAAAAACTCTACCGCGGCGCTTACGACAGCCACGGCGCCCAGTTTGTCGCTGGCGGTCTGCCGCTGGGCTCCGAGCTACGCTGGCCGGTGCCCGAGACCCCGACCGGCCACTCGATGTCGGAAATGATGGTACTGCCGGCTCTGCAATCCGTGCTCCTGCCGGGAGGAAAACAGAAGATCCAATCGATGCGGGATTTCCCACTGAACCAGCAGAATTTTGACGCCGTCGCTCAACTGGCACCGCTCTATAACGCGGCAAATACCAATCTTCATGCCTATCAACAGCGCGGCGGCAAGCTTATCCTGTGGCACGGTCTGGCCGATGACTCCGTCAGCCCAGCCTTTTCTATCGCCTATTACCGCGGCGTAGAAGCAGAGATGGGCCATGCCGCAACGGATACCTTCCTGCGGTTATTCCTGCTGCCTGGGGTAGCCCATTGCGGTAATGGCGAAGGTTACGATCAAATTGATCTCCTTACCCCGCTGATGCGCTGGACCGAGGAAGGCATCGCGCCGCAAGAGATCATGGCCGGAAAACGGGCGCCAGCCGCCACCAGCCTGCCGCCGATGACAGAAAAACCAGATGCCCAAACGCAGTTTCACGGCGTGCAGAAAGTCAGTCAGCCTTTCGCTGACGCCGCCCCAGCCGTTATCGCGACTCGCCCGGCGTACCCCTTTCCGGCCATTGCCCGTTATAACGGGCACGGCGACGTGAATGACGGCGAAAATTATCATGCAGAGCAATCAACCGCGTTTGGTCATCTGCAGCTGGCAAAACCCGCCAGCGACTATATTGGCCCTGATAATCAAAAAAATTATCAGGTTCGCCACGGCGAACTCACTGTTCAATAAACCCCAAGGCTCCTCGCTGAGGAGCCATTCGTTATGGGATTAGCCGCAATCATGCGTAGCAAAACGCTCCAGCAATCGGTATTAAACGACCTGCTCCTGTGGATCGATAATAATCTGGATAAGAAACTGACCGTCGACGATCTGAGCGATATCTCTGGTTATTCCCCCTGGCATTTATTTCGACTCTTCCGCCATTATTTTGATCGTTCGCCCATGGAATATATCCGCCAGCAGCGCATGTCGCTGTATTGCCGTTTATTGCTGACGACGCCTGGTTACCGAATCGTCGATATTTGTATGATGGTCGGTTATGACGATCTCAGTGCGTTTAATCGTACCTTCAAAAAATATTATGCGCTCACACCCACTCAGTATCGCTATCAGATCACGCGGCAAAAATAAGGAGGTCCCCCTCCTCCGCATCGCTGCGGTTGGGAATGGAAGGGGGACAGGGGATATTACAGAAGGGAAATAGCAGGATGCTATTATCGAACCCGGTCGGGATCAACGACCTTGCGCGACGGAAATCAGTATAAAAGGATATGTTGAGCTAATAATGTAGAGGGCGTGAAGATTTTGTCACGATTTATAACCGCCTCCTCCGCTCTCATCTGAAATAAAAAAACCGGGTCGCGCTGCACCCGGTTTACTCCTCATCAGCATCATCAGAAATGAGTATTAACGCTCATAAAGAAGGTCCGCCCCGACTCGTTATAGGTCTCCGCACCCGCGCCATACAGATAAGCCCCCGTCGTCGCGTTGCCGGTCGTTTGCGCATTCCCTGCCCGGTAGTGGCGAATATCAAACAGGTTATCTATCCCGCTGGTGAAGCTCAGATTTTTGTTCACATCCCAGGTCGCACTGAGGCCGACAATGCTGTATGGGCTGACTTCGTTTAGTTCGCTGCCGCTGACCGCCTCGCCCTTATAATTAAAGCGTTTTGGTTTCTGTCGACCATACCAGGTAAAGGTGCTCTGCAGGGAGAGATCTTCACGAACCTGCCAGCTCAAAGTCGAGTTCAGGGTAAACTGCGGGATCACTGACAGCCGGTCGCCGGTCGTCTTATTCTTGCTCTGCAGCATCCATGTCAGGTTATTGCTCCAGTTAACCGTCTCCCCCACCGGAAGATTCAGCGTTCCTTCCAGGCCTTCCACTAACGCCTTTGGTACGTTTTCCCACTGATAGATATTGGTGGTGCCGTTGCTGGCGGTGCCCACCGCCGCGTACCCTGACTCAATCTTGTTGTGATAGTCGTTACGGAACCAGGTGATTCCCGCCTGATAGCCATCATGCTTGTACTCAAGACCAATCTCTTTATTAACGCTGGTCTCCGCTTTCAGGTCGCTATTCCCCATCAGATAGCAGGCGGAACTACTGGCGTAACAGCCTTGACCGTTGCTGTAGAGAATATAGTTCGGGTTCAACTGGTAGAGGTTAGGTGCCTTGTAAGCGCGGGCAATGCCCAGCTTCAGCGTCCAGTCATCCGTCAACTCCTGGGAGAGGTTCAGTGAGGGGCTCCAGTTATTGCCGACGATGCTGTGGTGATCGAAGCGCAGGGCGGGTGTCAGCATGGTACTGTCCGTTAGCGCCATATTATCTTCGGTAAACAGCGAGAAGATCTCGGCGCTGGAGTACGGGCTACGACCGGTAGCCGACACACCGTCGATAGTCCCGTAAGAGAGCGCCTGGGTTGTCGATACGCCATCTTTCATCCGCTGCTGATTCCATTCGGTGCCCAGCGTCAGATTCTGATCGACCCCCAGCGTAAACGGAATATTCACTTCGCTATGTAGCAGGACATCGGCCAGATCGATATCTGAAAACTCGCTACTGGAGAAGATCCCTTCCGTACCGCCCGCCAGCCCTTCATTCATTCGCGAGTTACGGGTGTGTTCGTACTGGGCATAGCTGTTGCTGGTCACGCCATTATCCCAGCCGCCGGTCCATGTGACGCCGTAAGTTTGCCGGTAGAGACGGTTGGTCTCTTTCCCGTACATACTCTTCACCAACGTACTGGTATTGGTGTTTTGCGTGTCGCCGGCATAGAGGTTGCCCTGGCGGCTGTAGCCGGCCTCAAACTCCAGGGCCTGCATCGGGGCGAACTCCCTGCGTAGCTTACTGTGAATATCTTTGTTCACCACCCCTTCACGTCCGGCGGGATAAGAACCGGCGTAGGAACCGGTACGCTCCGCTTCATGCCCGGCGTTAATGTCCTGAGCATCAGCCTGGGTTTTACTCAGATTACCCCAGAGATTGAAGCTGACACTGTCCGACAGTGGACCATTGAGGCTAAAGTTGGTACGTTTCGTCGCCCCTTCTTTACGGTGCTGCGGAGCATTCATATAGGTATTCCACGACCCGTGCCATTCTGGCGTGGTCGGTTTGGTCACGATGTTGACGACCCCGCCCATCGCGCCATTACCATAGCGCGCCGCCGCCGGGCCGCGGATCACATCGATATGATCGATCATCTCCGCTGGCACCCAACTGGTATCGCCGCGGGAGTCACGATCGCCGCGCCAGCCATACCGCACCGAGTTACGGCTGGTCACCGGTTTACCATCGACCAGCACCAGCGTATTCTCGGGCCCCATGCCACGGATATCAATTTGCCGGTTGTTGCCGCGCTGACCACTGGTGGAGTTGCCGGTCAGGTTTACCCCAGGTTGCGTACGAATTAACTCCGATACATCGCGGGCGGGGGGATGTTTGCGAATCTCCTCTGCGGTAATGGTCGACACGCCCGGTGCCTGCAGGTTCTGCCTGGCAGCGGTCACCACCATCGTTTCCTCCTGGTTTTCGGCCGTTGGGGTGCTCTTATCGCGCGTCGATTGTTCTGTCATATTCTCTGCCGCCTGCAGCGGCACGCTACAGGCGAGCAAAGGAATGACGATCCCCAGCGGGAAGTGAGACGTGTATTTCATAGAATATGCCCTGTTTTCTGTTGCTGTCGGGCATAACGCCTTCCCCAATTGAAAAAACAATGGGATAAAATACTCGCCTCTGCGCCTCGCCAGATTTTGGCGTAGGTCAGCCCCTTCCCGATAGTCATGGGAATAAGAAAACAGCATGAGGCATAATAAAATTAAGTGCCCTGTTTCATCATTAGAGAAAAAGCGCTGCGCGCTATTCTTTGATAGCGTAATCCAGACAGCGAATAATAAGAGTAATGTGCTGTGCTACGGTAATAAAAATGAGATTCATTATCAAGATGATAATAATCAATATCAGGGAAAAATAAAATAAACACAAATAATCAAACAGTTACAACAAAACAAATGGAGAAGAATAAAATAAAAATATCATCATCATTTTCTATTTATCATTAAAAACACACATTTCCGCCATATTATCTCCATAGTTAAAGTAAAGATAAAAGCACATTAATAGCAAGCGATAAAATGGGAGAAGACTATTTGTCGGCATCGTTATGTTTTTTACGCCCTTGTCGTGCCCGGCTAACGGCAGCCGTTCTGCTAAAATAACCACATCCCCCTGCGGAGTGTTCCTCCATGAACGCCAACTTGCTATCACGCCTGTTTATCGCCTGGCTCACCTGCCTCGCGCCGCTGTTATTCGCCCCTATCCTGCTTGCGGCGGAGGCGGAAAAAGCGCCGCCAGTCGCAACCGAAGACAATACGCTGTCGATCCACATCGACGATATGCTGCAGCCATGGAAAGGCGATCTGCCCGGCATGACCGAGCGGCGCACCATTCGGGTATTAACCACCTACAGCAAGACCTTCTTTTTTATTGATAAAGGCACTCAGCGCGGAGCAACCCACGATATCTTTATGGCGCTGGAAAACGATCTGAATAAGCAGTTGGCGAAGGATAAAAAGCTCAAACAGCGCCACCTGAAGCTGCATATCGTTTTTGTGCCGGTCAGCCGGGATAATCTCTTTATCGCGCTTAATGAAGGTAAAGGCGATATTGCGGCTGCCAATCTGACCATCACGCCCTCGCGGGAAGCCCAGGTCGATTTCGCCCAGCCGCTCTACAGCAACGTGAAAGAATTACTGATCTCCGGGCCGGCATCGCCGAAGATCGACAGCCTGGAGCAGCTCTCCGGCCAAACCGTCTTTGTTCGCCGCTCCTCCAGCTATTACGAGAGTCTGCAGGCGCTGAATGCCCGATTTGCCAGTGAGTCGCGGCCGCCGGTTATCCTGGAGGCAGCGCCGGAAGCGCTGGAGGATGAAGATCTGCTGGAAATGCTCAACGCCGGGCTGATTCCGCTGATCGTCGTCGATCAACACAAAGCCGTTTTCTGGAAACAGGTGTTTCCGAAAATTCAGGTCCATGACAACGTGGTGCTGCGCGACGGCGGCAACATTGCCTGGGCGGTACGCAAAGACAGCCCGCAGCTGCTGGCGGTGCTAAACAACTTCGTCAAAAAGAATCGTCAGGGCACCACGCTGGGTAATACCCTCCTGCTGCGTTACCTGAAAAATGCCAAATATGTCAAAAATGCCGCCGCGAGTAAGGAACGGCGCAAGTTCCTCGCCATGGTGGAAGTCTTCCGCAAATATGGCGATCGCTACGATGTCGACTGGCTGCTGATGGCGGCCCAGGGGTACCAGGAATCGCGACTGAACCAGTCGGTGCGAAGCCACGTCGGCGCCGTCGGGGTAATGCAGGTGATGCCCAGCACCGGAAAAGAGCTGAAAGTGGGCGATATTAAACAGTTGGATCCCAACATCCATGCTGGCGTGAAATACATGCGCTGGATGATAGATCGCTACTATGCTGATGAGCCCATGACCCGGCTCGATAAGGCGCTGTTTGCCTTTGCCTCCTATAACGCGGGTCCGGCGCGTATCGCCCGCCTGCGCACCATGACTAAACAGCGAGGATTTGACCCGAACGTCTGGTTCGGTAATGTCGAAAATCTGGCGGCAGAAAAAATTGGCGCCGAGACGGTCACCTACGTCAGTAATATCTATAAGTATTACATCGCCTATCGGCTGATCGTCGATGATATGGCCCGCAAACAGAAAGCGACGGCCGCGCCGCGACAGGAGCCAGCAGCAGAGCCAGTGAAACCGCAGCCCAGCGTGGCGACGCCGGAGACCGCTCAGGCGCCCTCTGCCTGAAACGCTCGTCGCCGCAGGTTAAAAACCGGTTCTGACACGGTGGCGCAGAAAAAATGCTGAAAGGATAAAGAAAAAGCCCCGGCGAAACCGGGGCTTTTTGTATTTTACGGCGCAGGCAACGCGTTTAAGGCAAGCCTTAAAACGGGATGTCGTCGTCGAAGTCCATCGGCGGTTCGTTAGAAGAAGGCGCTGCCGGGGCCTGCTGCTGCGGACGGGACTGTGCGCCGCCGCTGAACTGGTTGCCGCCCTGCGGCTGCTGAGGCTGACCCCAACCGCCCTGCTGCTGGCCGCCGCCTGCCGGCGCGCCGCCACCCTGACGGCCGCCCAGCATCTGCATGGTGCCGCCAACGTTAACCACGACTTCGGTGGTGTATTTCTCCTGACCGGATTGATCGGTCCACTTGCGGGTACGCAGCTGGCCTTCGATATATACCTGAGAGCCTTTGCGCAGATACTCGCCAGCGACTTCCGCCAGTTTGCCGAACAGCACAACGCGGTGCCACTCGGTCTGCTCTTTCATTTCGCCGGTCTGCTTGTCACGCCAGGATTCGGAAGTTGCCAGCGTGAAGTTGGCGACAGCGCCGCCACTTGGCATGTAGCGTACTTCCGGGTCCTGCCCCAGATTACCGACGAGAATCACCTTGTTTACGCCTCTGCTGGCCATGTTCGTGTCTCCTGAATACGTTTCTTAATAGTGTAAACGCGCGAGTGTACCATTTCCACGTAGCATTTTGATAGCTGCGAGGCTGATTCCAGAGATAGCACTCGTACAAGACATTGTTGCACACTCCCCCTGAATTTGCATTCCGATACTGTATATTCATTCAGGTTAAATTGTGTCATAATTAGCCGTTTCTGCCGTTTGTCCTTCAAGCAAACCAGGCAATCCGTGTATCTACCTACCGGGAAAGGTGAATGGATAAGATCGAAGTTCGGGGCGCCCGCACCCATAATCTCAAAAACATCAACCTCGTTATCCCGCGCGACAAACTCATTGTCGTCACCGGGCTTTCCGGGTCTGGCAAATCTTCACTCGCTTTCGACACCCTGTATGCCGAAGGCCAGCGTCGCTACGTCGAATCGCTCTCCGCCTATGCGCGACAGTTCCTGTCGCTGATGGAGAAGCCGGACGTCGACCACATCGAAGGGCTGTCGCCGGCGATTTCCATCGAACAGAAATCAACCTCTCACAACCCCCGTTCGACGGTGGGTACCATTACCGAAATTCACGACTACCTGCGTCTGCTGTACGCCCGCGTCGGTGAACCGCGCTGTCCGGATCACGACGTGCCGCTGGCGGCGCAAACCGTCAGCCAGATGGTCGATAACGTCCTCGCGCAGCCGGAAGGCCTGCGCCTGATGCTGCTGGCGCCCATTATTAAAGAGCGTAAAGGCGAGCACACCAAAACCCTGGAAAACCTCGCCAGCCAGGGCTACATCCGCGCGCGGATCGACGGCGAAGTCTGCGATCTTTCGGATCCGCCGAAGCTGGAGCTGCAGAAGAAGCACACCATCGAGGTGGTCATCGACCGCTTTAAGGTGCGCGACGATCTGGCGCAGCGCCTGGCCGAGTCGTTCGAAACCGCGCTGGAGCTCTCCGGCGGTACCGCCATTGTGGCCAATATGGATGATGAAAAAGCGGAAGAACTGCTGTTTTCCGCTAACTTCGCCTGCCCGATCTGCGGCTATAGCATGCGCGAGCTGGAGCCGCGCCTGTTCTCCTTCAACAACCCGGCGGGCGCCTGCCCGACCTGCGACGGCCTCGGCGTTCAGCAATATTTCGATCCCGACCGCGTGGTGCAGAATCCGGAGCTGTCGCTGGCGGGCGGCGCCATCCGCGGCTGGGATCGCCGCAACTTCTACTACTTCCAGATGCTGAAGTCGCTGGCGGAGCACTATAAATTCGACGTCGAAGCGCCGTGGGGCACCCTCAGCGCCAGCGTGCAGAAAGTGGTCCTGTACGGTTCCGGTAAAGAGAATATTGAATTCAAATACATGAACGATCGCGGCGACACCTCGGTACGTCGTCACCCGTTCGAAGGCGTGCTGCACAATATGGAGCGCCGTTACAAAGAGACGGAATCCAGCGCCGTGCGCGAAGAGCTGGCGAAATTCATCAGCAACCGCCCATGCGCCAGCTGTGACGGCACGCGGCTGCGTCGTGAAGCGCGCCACGTGTTTGTAGAGAACACCCCGCTGCCGACCATTTCCGATATGAGCATCGGCCACGCGATGGACTTCTTCAACAACCTGAAGCTCTCCGGCCAGCGGGCGCAAATCGCTGAGAAAGTGCTGAAAGAGATCGGCGATCGCCTGAAGTTCCTTGTCAACGTCGGTCTGAACTATCTGACGCTTTCCCGTTCGGCGGAAACGCTCTCCGGCGGCGAAGCCCAGCGTATCCGTCTGGCGAGCCAGATTGGCGCCGGGCTGGTTGGTGTGATGTACGTGCTGGATGAGCCTTCTATCGGCCTGCACCAGCGCGATAACGAACGCCTGCTGGGTACCCTGATCCATCTGCGTAATTTAGGCAACACGGTGATCGTCGTTGAGCATGACGAAGACGCGATTCGCGCCGCCGACCATGTGATCGATATCGGCCCTGGCGCTGGGGTCCACGGCGGCCAGGTGGTGGCCGAAGGGCCACTGGACGCCATTATGGCGGTACCAGAATCCCTCACCGGGCAGTTCATGAGCGGTAAGCGCAAAATCGAAGTGCCGAAACAGCGCGTACCCGCCAATCCGGAAAAAGTGCTGAAACTGACCGGCGCGCGCGGCAACAACCTGAAGGATGTAACACTGACCCTGCCGGTCGGTCTGTTTACCTGCATTACCGGCGTTTCCGGCTCGGGTAAATCGACGCTGATTAACGACACCCTGTTCCCGATTGCTCAGCGCCAGCTTAACGGCGCGACCATCGCCGAACCGGCGCCGTATCGCGATATCCAGGGGCTGGAGCACTTCGATAAAGTGATCGATATCGACCAGAGCCCGATCGGCCGTACGCCGCGCTCCAACCCGGCGACCTATACCGGGGTGTTTACGCCGGTGCGCGAACTGTTCGCCGGGGTGCCGGAATCACGTTCACGCGGCTATACGCCAGGGCGCTTTAGTTTTAACGTTCGCGGCGGGCGCTGTGAAGCCTGCCAGGGTGATGGCGTCATTAAGGTTGAGATGCACTTCCTGCCGGATATCTATGTGCCGTGCGACCAGTGCAAAGGCAAACGCTATAACCGCGAAACGCTGGAGATTAAGTACAAGGGTAAGACCATCCACGAAGTGCTGGATATGACCATTGAAGAGGCGCGTGAATTCTTTGATGCCGTACCGGCGCTGGCGCGTAAGCTGCAAACCCTGATGGACGTCGGCCTGACCTATATCCGTCTCGGCCAGTCGGCGACGACACTGTCCGGCGGCGAGGCGCAGCGCGTGAAGCTGGCGCGCGAACTCTCCAAACGCGGTACCGGCCAGACGCTGTATATCCTCGATGAGCCGACCACGGGTCTGCACTTCGCCGATATTCAGCAGTTGCTGGAAGTGCTGCATCAGCTGCGCGATCAGGGCAATACCATCGTGGTGATTGAGCATAACCTCGATGTGATTAAAACTGCCGACTGGATTGTCGATCTGGGTCCGGAAGGCGGTAGCGGCGGCGGCGAAATACTGGTCTCCGGTACACCTGAGACCGTCGCCGAGTGCGAAGCCTCGCACACCGCGCGCTTCCTGAAGCCGATGCTGAAATAATTAGCGGGATAGCTGCTGCCGGACCGACTCCGGCAGCATTTTCACCGCCTGCTGGTAAGATGCATCGACCAGGTAGTAGATTTGCGAATCCGGCAGGGAGCCATCCAGAAAGACGGTGCTCCAGTGCGCTTTATTGAGATGCTTGCTGGGCCGGACATCGCGATGCTGCTCTCGCAGCAGCTCCGCCAGTTCCGGGCTCGCTTTCAGCGCGACCGCCGGCCGCTGGTCCTCTACTTCCTTCACCATGGCAAACAGCACGTCCGAGACTTTGATCTGCGTGGCTTTCCAGTCGCTATGGACGCTCTGCTCCGCTCCCGGTTTCGCCATGCAGTACTGCAATAACTCCGAAATTGTCATCTTTTATTCCCCCATGAGCGTCGCAACGATGTGCCGCGAACCGCCGTGTATCCGATGCTCCCCCAGCCAGATGCCCTGCCAGGTTCCCAGCCTGACGCGCCCGTCCTCGACCGGCAGCATCAGCGACACGCCAAGCATCGATGATTTGATGTGCGAAGGCATATCGTCAGGACCTTCATAATCATGTTCGTACGACGCATTGTCCGGCACGGCGTTGAGAAAATACTGCTCCATGTCATAGCGGACGGTGGGATCGCAGTTTTCGTTGAGCGTCAGGGAAGCGGAAGTATGCTGGAGCAGGAGGTGCAGCAGGCCAACCTTCACCCCGGACAGCCCGCGAATCTGACCGAGGACCTCATCGGTGACCAGATGAAAACCGCGGGATTTTGGCCCAAGCGTCAGGGTTTGCTGATACCACATCATCGACTCCTTTTGCGAATGAATCCTTCTAAGTGTGCAGCAATACGTGAAAAGGTAAAACCTTCCACCCCTGATTTTGCATAAAAAAACGGCAGCGCTACCGCTGCCGTTTATCGCGTTCAGGCGATCGTCAGTATTCGGAATTGACGATCACTTCTTCGCCCAGCGCCCCGGCCATCGGCAGCGGCTTATAGGAGGAGTTGGCGGCCCGCAGCACGCGGATCCCACGGGCGCCGGCCTCACGGGCAGCGGTGATGTCGTTATCCGAATCGCCGTAGAAAACCTTTATCTGCTTCGCCTGCAGCCACTGGGTCTTGGTGTTCTGGCCAGGCTTATCACCGGCGAAAATCACCGGATTCATATTGGCGGCCGGAATGAGAAAATCATCCTGCAGGGTTTTAGAAACGGTTTCTGTTTTGGTCTGGCTGCGGCCGGTGACGAACCAAATGCTGTCCCCACGCTTCACATGCATCGCAATCAGCTGGCGCGCCACCTCTTTCGGCATGCTGAATTCATCCCAGCCGTTGTTCATTTTTTCCCAGAACTGCGGGTTTTTCAGGTAATCCTCACTGCCGGGGGAGAAAGTTTTTTGCCCGCGCCAGAAGCCCGGACTGGAGAAGAGGACGGTGTCATCGATATCAAAACCGACGGCCATCGGCGGCCGCCCCAGCAGGCTGTTCTCGATTTGCGCCACCGAAACCCAGTGGATCGGCGCCTGCTCGGCCAGCTGGGCCACATTGGTGCCCACCCACAGCGGCTGTGGCGTGGAGGCGCGCGCCACAACGGCGCTGTTCAGCGTGAACAAAAGAGAAGCCGCCGCAAAGGCGAGAGTAAGTTTGCGCATATTTATCCCTAAATCTATCAATCATTATTATTTTTAATAATGTGCATGCTTAGCAACGCCCCGACCTTACCCGCCGATCGCGTGGATGAAAAGCCTTTTTCGCGTAGATGTCATAGAAAAAGAGGATGATCACAATCAGAGAGGAGGTTGCCGCTGCCCGTTGACCGGCAGCGGCAACCCACTGGAGAGCGGCTTACATCACCGCAGCAAAGGCTTTCGCCACCTGCTGAACATTACGTGAGTTTAACCCTGCCACGCACATACGACCGCTGGCAATCAGGTAGACGCCAAACTCGTCGCGCAGACGATCGACCTGCGCTGCGCTGAAGCCGGTGTAGCTGAACATCCCGCGCTGCTTAAGCAGGTAATCCACCTTGCTGCCCGGAGCAACCTGCTGCAGCGCGTCGACCAGCGCCTGGCGCATGGTCAGGATGTGCGCGCGCATGGCGTCCACTTCCGCCTGCCAGGTGGCTTTCAGAGCTGCATCGTTCAGCACCGTCGCCACCACCTGCGCGCCAAAGCTTGGCGGGCTGGAGTAGTTGCGGCGCACGGTGGCCTTCAGCTGACCCAGCACGCGGCCTGCAGTTTCGCTGTCTTCACAGACCACTGACAGGCCGCCGACACGCTCCCCGTACAGGGAGAAAATCTTGGAGAACGAGTTGCTGACCAGCATCGGCATCCCGGCGCTGGCGATGGCGCGAATGGCGTAAGCATCCTCTTCCAGCCCCCCGCCAAAGCCCTGGTAGGCGATGTCGAGGAAGGGGATCAGCTGACGCGCTTGTAATACCTCAACCACGCGGTCCCACTGGGCTGGCGTCAGGTCGGCGCCGGTCGGGTTGTGGCAGCAAGGGTGCAGCAGCACAATATCGCGCGCCGGCAGCGTTTGCAGCGTCGCCAGCAGGTCCTCAAAGCGCACGCCGTTGGTGGCTTTGTCAAACCAGGGGTAAGTACTTACTTCGAAGCCAGCCCCTTCAAAAATGGCGATGTGGTTTTCCCAGGTCGGATCGCTGACCCAGACATGAGACTCCGGAAAGTAGCGTTTGAGGAAGTCGGCCCCGACCTTCAGCGCGCCCGAACCGCCGACCGTCTGAATGGAGGCAATGCGGTTTTGCTTAAGCGCGGTATGCTCTGCGCCGAACAGCAGCGGCGCAATCGCCTGACGGTAGCCGCTCAACCCTTCCATCGGCAGATATAGCGAGGCGCCATGCGGCCCGGCGTTCAGGCGTGCTTCCGCTTCCGCCACCGCCTGCAGCTGCGGGATAATGCCGTCATCGTTGTAGTACAGCCCGATACTCAGGTTGACTTTGTCGCTTCGCGGATCTTCTTTGAAGCGTTCCATCAGAGAAAGAATAGGGTCGCCGGCGTAGGCGTCAACTTTTTGAAACACGCGATGTATCTCCAGGTTTACATAGGGCAGGTTCTTACACAATAAACCGGATATGACGACAGGTCGAGAGGATGTTGAGGGGAAAATGACCGCGAGGTGGCATAAACCGCTTTTTCGCTCACGGCTGTGCCGATGGCGTACCGGATAACATCAGGGTTATCCGGTACGGCTGGTGCTTAGTCGAGGTATTTCATGGCGACGCGGGAGGTCAGTCGCGTAATAAGTTCGTAAGCACTCACTTTCGTTATCTCGGCGATGCGCTCTACCGGGAGTCCCTCTCCCCACAGCACTACCGCGTCGCCGGCTTTATCCTGGGCCTGCGGTCCGAGGTCAACGCAGATCATATCCATCGCTACCCGGCCGACAATCGGCACTTCCCGGCCATTGACCAGCACCGGCGTGCCCGACGGCGCGGCGCGCGGATAACCGTCGCCATAGCCCATCGCCACCACGCCGAGACGGGTATCGCGTTCGCTGATCCAGGTGCCGCCGTAGCCGACGGGCTCCCCTGCTTTATGCTCGCGCACCGCAATCAGGCTGGACGTCAGGGTCATCACCGGCTGGCAGCCAAAATCTTTCCCGGTGGAGCGATCGTCCAGCGGCGACACGCCATACAGGATAATCCCGGGGCGCACCCAGTCGTAATGCGATTGCGGCCACAGCAGAATGCCGCCCGAGGCGGCGATAGAGCGCAGCCCCGGTTTGCCTTCGGTAAAGGTGGTGAAGATATCCAGCTGGCGTTCGGTGGCGCCGCAGGTCGGCTCATCGGCGCGGGCGAAATGGCTCACCACGTTCACCGGCTGGCGGACGTTTTTACACTGGCTCAGACGCTGATAAAACGCCTCGGCTTCCTCCGGGCGCACCCCTAAGCGATGCATGCCGGTATCCAGCTTCATCCACACGGTTACCGGCTCGGGGAGATCGGCTTGCTCCAGCGCCGCCAGCTGTTCGGGGCTATGCACCGCCGTATGCAGGCGCTGGGCGGCGATCACCGCCAGGTCTTCCGCAGCAAAAAAGCCTTCCAGCAGGAGGATCGGCTGGGCGATGCCTCCTGCTCGCAGGCGCAGCGCCTCTTCCAGGCGGGCGACGCCAAAGGCGTCGGCGTCAGTCAGCGTTCGCGCGGTCTCAAGGAGGCCGTGTCCGTAGGCGTTCGCTTTCACCACCGCAACCAGTTTGCTGGCAGGCGCCAGGTCACGCAGACGTTGCAGGTTGTGTCGCAGAGCGCGGCGGTTGATAACTACAGTTGCCGCTTGCATTTGAATTCCTTAAAAAAAGACAGACAGAGGTTTACTCATCGTCATACTGAGGGCCGGCATAATTATCGAACCGCGACCACTGGCCGTTAAAGGTCAGTCGCACGGTGCCGATCGGGCCGTTACGTTGTTTACCAATGATAATTTCCGCGATGCCTTTAAGATCGCTGTTCTCGTGATAAACCTCATCACGGTAAATGAACATGATCAAGTCGGCATCCTGTTCAATGGATCCGGACTCACGCAGGTCGGAGTTGACCGGGCGTTTATCGGCGCGCTGTTCCAGCGAGCGGTTCAGCTGCGACAGCGCCACCACCGGCACCTGCAGCTCTTTCGCCAGCGCCTTCAGCGAGCGGGAGATTTCGGCGATCTCAAGGGTACGGTTGTCGGAGAGCGACGGCACGCGCATCAGCTGCAGGTAGTCGATCATAATCAGTCCGATGCCGCCGTGCTCACGGGCGATACGCCGCGCGCGGGAGCGCACTTCCGTCGGCGTCAAGCCGGAGGAGTCATCGATATAGATATTGCGTTTTTCCAGCAGGATGCCCATGGTGCCGGAGATCCGCGCCCAGTCTTCATCGTCCAGTTGACCGGTACGAATGCGGGTCTGATCGACGCGCGACAGCGAGGCCAGAGAACGCATCATGATCTGTTCCGAGGGCATCTCAAGACTGAAGATGAGTACCGGCTTATCCTGCAGCATTGCCGCGTTTTCCACGAGGTTCATCGCGAAGGTCGTTTTACCCATCGACGGACGGGCGGCGACGATAATCAGATCCGACGGCTGCAGGCCAGCGGTCTTTTTGTTGAGGTCGTCGTAGCCGGTATTCACCCCGGTGACACCGTCATGCGGCTGCTGGAACAGCTGTTCGATACGGGCGACGGTGGCATCAAGCACATCGGCGATGTTTTTCGGCCCTTCGTCTTTATTGGCCCGGCTTTCGGCGATTTTGAAAACCCGGGATTCGGCGAGATCGAGCAGATCTTCGCTGGTTCGCCCCTGCGGGTCGAAGCCGGCTTCGGCGATCTCGTTGGCCACCGAAATCATCTCGCGCACCACCGCGCGTTCGCGCACGATGTCAGCATAGGCGCTGATGTTCGCCGCGCTGGGCGTGTTTTTGGACAGTTCGGCCAGGTAGGCGAAGCCGCCGACGCTGTCCAGCTGCCCCTGACGCTCCAGCGACTCCGCAAGGGTGATCAGGTCAATCGGGCTACCTGACTCCTGCAGACGCGCCATCTCGGTAAAGATATGACGATGCGGACGAGTATAGAAATCTTCCGACACCACGCGTTCGGCGACGTCGTCCCAGCGCTCGTTATCCAGCATTAAACCGCCCAACACCGACTGCTCCGCTTCAATCGAGTGCGGCGGGACTTTCAGCCCGGCGAGCTGCGGATCGCGTTCGCGGGTTTCTGTCTGTGGTTTGTTGAAGGGTTTATTTCCTGCCATAGCCTAACATTTCACCGATACGGAAAAGAGCGTGACAGTATAGCGAGAAAGCCATTGCCGCTAAAGAACCCATTAAGCGTGGCAGGCCTGAGGCGGATAAGAAAATCCGTCGCTGCCGCCGCAGGCTGTTAAGCTTACTGGATAATCTCAGAACAACACAGGAGCGAACATGGCAACACGCATCGAATTTTCAAAACACGGCGGGCCGGAGGTGCTTCAGGCGGTTGAGTTCACGCCCCGCGATCCTGCGGAACATGAAATTCAGGTCGAAAACAAAGCCATCGGTATCAACTATATCGACACCTATGTTCGTAGCGGCCTCTATCCGCCACCATCGCTGCCGAGCGGTCTGGGCACCGAGGCAGCCGGCGTCGTCAGTAAAGTTGGCCATGGGGTAACGCACATTAAGGTAGGCGATCGGGTGGTGTACGCGCAGTCGGCGCTCGGCGCCTACAGCACGGTACACAATGTGCTGGCCGACAAAGCCGCGGTCCTGCCGGACGCCATCTCTTTCGAACAGGCCGCGGCATCGTTCCTGAAAGGATTGACGGTGTGGTATCTGCTGCGTAAAACCTATGAAATTAAGCCTAATGAAGTGTTCCTGTTTCACGCGGCCGCCGGCGGCGTGGGGCTGATTGCCTGTCAGTGGGCGAAAGCGCTGGGCGCGAAACTTATCGGCACCGTCGGCAGCGCGCAGAAAGCGCAGCGTGCCAAAGAGGCTGGCGCCTGGCAGGTGATTAACTATCGCGAAGAGCAAATCGTGGAGCGACTCAAGGCGCTTACCGACGGTAAGAAAGTGGCCGTGGTCTACGACTCGGTGGGGAAAGATACCTGGGAAGCCTCTCTGGACTGCCTGCAGCGACGCGGCCTGATGGTCAGCTTTGGCAACTCCTCCGGCCCGGTGACCGGCGTCAATCTGGGGATCCTGAATCAGAAAGGTTCTCTGTACGTCACCCGCCCATCGCTGCAGGGCTATATCACCAACCGGGAAGAGCTGGCGGAAGCCTGTAGTGAACTGTTTTCGCTGATCGCCAGTGGGGTAATCAAAGTGGACGTGCCTGAGAGTCAGACCTATCCGCTGACCGAGGCCCGTCGGGCGCATGAAGTTCTGGAAAGCCGGGTAACTCAGGGGTCGAGTTTGCTGCTGCCGTAAGCGGACAAAGGGACAAAAGTTTAGGGCTTCCACCTGGGAAGCCCTTACTTTTTTTTAGTTCGGCTGTATGTAGGGTACAGCGCGATGAATTCGTTAACGCGCTAATAGTGACAGATTTGCTCAGTAATGCCTACGCGGTTGTCTGCAAAATTGTTCAGGTTGTGACAGACCCCTCAATACCTTAGTAACGCCAACGGTTATTGTCGCGAAAAGCGTTTCCGTTCGGGGATTTCAGCGCCCGAATAATCCACACCACCACCACGGCCAGCAGCAACCACGGCAGTAATTTGATCATCAAGGCGAACAAGCCGCCGACGAACATCAGCGCGGTAGCGACCACGATAGCCGCGATAATCCCCAGCAGCGATACGCCGGTCACCAACAGCATGACAAAAAATCCAATGACAAATAGCAGTTCCAGCATGGTTCTCTCCCCAACGAATGAATACTTCACTCTGCAGGTATTACAAAAAGCATGCCAAACATAAGCATTTGACTTTAAAAGAAAACGCCCCGCGTCAGTGCGCGAGGCGTGGTCAATTTCACCAGGTTTTCGTCAGAAATTAACGTTTATCGGCCACCAGCTTCAGCGCATGCTCCAGCACCGCAATATCGGCGCCGGCTTTATGCGCGTTCTCGCTCAGGTAGCGACGCCACTGGCGAGCGCCGGGGATGCCCTGAAACAGCCCCAGCATATGGCGGGTAATATGGCCCAGATAGGTGCCATTGCTGAGCTCGCGCTCAATATACGGGTACATGGCTCGCACCACCGCCACCGGATCGGCATCCGCGCCGGCGATGCCGAAAATTTCGCGGTCGACCGAGGCCAGAATACCCGGGTTCTGATAGGCCTCACGCCCGACCATCACCCCATCCATATGCTCAAGCTGCAGTCTGGCTTCGTCCAGCGATTTGATCCCGCCGTTAATCGCCATCGTCAGGTGGGGGAAGTCGCGCTTCAGCTGCCAGACGCGGGGGTAATCCAGCGGCGGGATCTCGCGGTTCTCTTTTGGGCTCAGGCCGGAGAGCCAGGCTTTGCGGGCGTGAATAATAAACATCTCACACTCGCCCTTGCCGGAGACCGTCTCAATGAATTCGCATAGAAACTCATAGCTATCCTGATCGTCAATCCCGATACGGGTTTTCACCGTGACCGGAATCGACACCACATCGCGCATCGCCTTGATGCAGTCGGCCACCAGTGGCGCATTGCCCATCAGACAGGCGCCAAACATCCCGTTCTGCACGCGGTCGGAGGGGCAGCCGACGTTGAGATTGATCTCATCGTAGCCACGCGCTTCAGCCAGCTTCGCGCACTGCGCCAGGGCCTGCGGATCGCTGCCGCCGAGCTGCAGAGCAACCGGATGCTCTTCTTCGCTATAGGCCAGATAGTCACCTTTGCCGTGAATAATCGCCCCCGTGGTCACCATTTCGGTATACAGCAGCGTATGCCGCGACAGCAGCCGCAGGAAGTAGCGGCAGTGTCGGTCAGTCCAGTCGAGCATCGGCGCGATGGAGAAGCGGTGAGCAGGGAAAACAGGTGACGTTGATTCAGGCATCATGGCGAATAAATAAGCATCCGGGTAAAAAGGGGCGCTACTATAGCACAAAGATAAACCACAGGCGCATAGTGCGCCGCGCTTCGCCCCTTCCCCGGGTCGATTACTTTTTCCGCGGCTTGCCGTCGTGTGGACCGAAGAATTGCGGCGGATGGTCAACCCAGCGATCCTGGCGCGTCGCGGCATAGCCTGGATTGAGCGGATAATAGATGCGGTTGTATTTCTTGTTGGCCTCGCCCACCACCAGCAGACGAACCTCCTGCTCGGTGTTATTGAGAAAAGTGTGGCAGATACCGGTACCCGCGGGAAAACCCACGCTGTCCCCCGGCTCCAGCTTCCAGAGATAGCCGTTTATCCACACTTCCGGATAGCCCTCCAGCACGTAGATGAACTCTTCCTCATCGCTCTCCGCGTGCGGGTACGAGGTGCGCCGCCCGGGCGGCAGTCGCTCGTGGTGGATCCCCAGCCGGTTGAGACGTAAACCGCGCCCCAGCGGCGCGCCAATCGAAAAACGCTCCGGGCTATCGGGATAAGTGGCATCGTCGGGCCCTTCCAGTTCGCGCCAGTGGCGAATGCAATCAGGTCGTTTCATCGTTTTCTCCCGAAAATGAGACACTTCAGATATAGCATACCCAGGGTCATGCGTGTTGCGATTAAATCGGGCAGGACGGTTTTAGCGATCGACTAAGGCGTAGTCTGCACGAAAGTCAGCGGCCAGCACCCGGAACTGGCGCAGGTACCGACAATCTGAAGTATGACCCGTATCACCTGCCGGCTCTCGGTGTTTTCTGAGGAACGTGATAAAGTAACAGATTCAAATTCACGCAACCCGAGGATGCTCATGGATAAGACCCCTTCGCAAGAGATGTTAGCGCATGCTGAAAAGCTATGCGCGCAGCGCGGCGTACGCCTGACCCCACAGCGTCTGGAGGTGTTGCGCCTGATGAGCCTGCAACAAGGGGCGATCAGCGCCTACGATCTGCTGGATCTCCTGCGTGACAAAGAGCCGCAGGCTAAACCGCCGACGGTTTACCGCGCGCTGGAGTTTTTACTCGAGCAGGGCTTTGTTCATAAGGTTGAATCGACCAACAGCTATGTGCTGTGCCATCTCTTTGACCAGCCGACCCATAGCTCAGCCATGTTTATCTGTGACCGCTGTGGCGTGGTGAAGGAAGAGGCGGCGGAAGGGGTGGAAGATATCATGCATACGTTAGCGGCCAGAATGGGCTTTGCCCTGCGCCACAACGTGATTGAAGCTCACGGCCTTTGTGCAGACTGCGTGGAAGTCGAAGCCTGCAGCACGCCGGGACACTGCCAGCACGACCATTCCATTCAGCTGAAAAAGAAAGCCCGCTGAGCGTCAGCCGCAGCGGGAAACAGGGTTAACGGCGCATCCTTACGCCATTCAGACAGGCACTAACACAAATGCTTTATTCTTTGAGCCACGGAACGCTACCAGCGGTAGTCGTTTTTATGCTCCCAGTCTGAGACTTCTTTCTCAGCCTGATCCTTCGCATAGCCGTACCGTTCCTGAATTTTACCGACCAGCTGATCGCGCTTACCTTCGATCACGGTCATATCATCATCGGTAAGTTTGCCCCACTGTTCCTTGGCTTTACCTTTCAACTGTTTCCAGTTACCGCCGATTTCGTCTTTATTCATGATAACGTCCTCATCATTCGGTGGGTTTACAGCCCGTTTTGTACCGGACATGGTATTAACTATAGATGAGAATGCTGGTACCGATTCGTTATTCGGAATTTTTAACCATCATACCGATGGGTAAGGCTGAGGCGATTTTCCCGGCTTGCGCTACGCTGAGCCGGGCTACTGAGTTGCCCCGGTAAGCGGCGCGCAACCGCGGGAATTCATAGATGGCCGTGATGAACGGCAATGACTAGCTAAACCAGGTGCCGTGTCGCCAGTGGCGACGCCAGATCAGCGCCAGAGACAGGCCGCGCAGGGCGAGGAACACCGCCAGCGCCAGCCACAGACCGTGGTTACCGAGCAGCGGGACCGAAAGCAGCGTTACAGCAAACCCCGCCGCGGCGACCGCCATGCTGTTCCGCATCTCCGCGCCGCGTGTGGCGCCGATAAACATGCCGTCCAGCAGATAGCACCAGACGCCCACCACCGGCAGGATGGCCTGCCAGATCAGATAGCGATCGGCCAGCTGCTGCAGAGAAGGCAGCGAGGTTAACAACGCGATGATGTACTCCCCCGCCAGGCTGTAAATCAGGGCAAACGCCAGCGCCACCATGCCAGACTGCCGGCAGGCCGCCCGCCAGACTTCCAGCAGTTGGCTGCCGTCGCGGGCGCCGTAGGCCTGGCCGGAGTGGGCCTCAACGGCATAGGCAAAGCCATCCAGCGCATAGGCGGTAAAGGTCAGCATGGTCATCAGTACCGCATTGACCGCCACAATGTCGCTGCCCAGTCGCGCGCCGTACACGGTCAGCGCGCCAAAGCACAGCTGTAGCAGCAGGGAACGCAGCATGATGTCCCGATTCAACGCCAGCAGACGGCGCAGATCCCCGCGCCAGGCGTTTTTCAGCATTGCCAGCGACACGCCGCGCAGCGTCAGCACCCGCTTCGCCATCATCAGGCCAATAATGAGAGTGGCGTACTCCGCGGTGACCGTGGCCAGCGCCGCCCCCTGGACGTTCATCCGCAGGCCCATCACCAGCCACAGGTCGAGCACAATATTGAGCAGATTACCGACCACCAGCAGAATCACCGGCGCCCGTGCGTACTGGACTCCCAGCAGCCAGCCGAGCAGCACCAGATTGGCCAGCGAGGCGGGGGCGCTGAGCCAGCGGATTTCGAGAAACCGTCTCGCCTGCTCAAGCACCGCCTCACTGCCGCCGACAATATGCAGAGCGAGGTTAATCAGCGGCAGGCGAAACAGGATGATGAGAACCCCGGCGCCCAGCGCCAGAGCCAGCGGCTGCACCAGCGCCCGCGCCAGTCGCAGCGGATCTTTGGCACCCCAGGCCTGAGCGGTGAGCCCGGTGGTGCTCATGCGCAAAAACAGCAGCAGCATGAAGAGGAAACTGGTAGCCGTCGCCCCAACCGCGACGCCGCCGAGGTATACCGGGCTGTCAAGGTGGCCGATCACCGCGGTATCCACCAGCCCCAGCAGCGGGACGGTGATGTTGGAGAAAATCATAGGGAGGGCAAGACGCCACAGCGCTTTATCGGCAGCGTTGAGCAGCATGTTTGAGGACCTGATTGAGGAAAAACGTCGCAGCGTCACGCAACAGATGACGCTGCGCAGAGGCAGGCGCTACAGCCATTCTCCATTACGGATCACGCCAACGGCCAGACCCTCAATGGTAAAACTCTGCTGGCGCAGATCGACGACGATCGGGGAAAACTCGCTGTTTTCCGGCAACAGTTCAACGACATTGCCCTGCTTTTTCAGGCGCTTCACCGTCACTTCGTCGTCAATGCGCGCTACCACCACCTGGCCGTTACGCACGTCCTGGGTTTTGTGGACCGCCAGCAGATCGCCATCAAGGATACCGATGTCTTTCATCGACATGCCGCTGACGCGCAGCAGGAAATCCGCGTTGGGTTTAAACATCGACGGGTCGACCTGATAGTGCCCCTCAATGTGCTGCTGCGCCAGCAGCGGCTCGCCGGCGGCGACGCGGCCAATCAGCGGCAGGCCATGTTCTTCTTCCGTCAGCAGGCGGATACCGCGAGAAGCACCGGAGACGATCTCGATCGCGCCTTTACGCGCCAGCGCTTTCAGGTGTTCTTCCGCCGCGTTTGGGGAACGGAACCCCAAGCGCTGAGCAATTTCCGCACGCGTCGGCGGCATGCCCGTCTGGCTGATATGATCCCGAATGAGATCAAACACCTCTTGCTGCCTGGTCGTTAACGCTTTCATTCCGCCCCCTGGGTGTATATACAGTTATGCTGTGAGTATATACAGCTACCGGTGATTTTGGAACCACATGGCACACAAAAATCGGCAGATTGTTTATATTTTGCGAGGCTTAGCGAAGAACGTTAGTGATAATGGCTCCACAGCAGCGTTCCCCAGGTGATCAGCGCGATGATAATCGCCAGCAGGACCGCCGCCGACCCCATGTCTTTGGCGCGCCCTGAAAGCTCATGATATTCCGAGCCAATACGGTCCACGACCGCCTCAATCGCGCTGTTGAGAATTTCGACTATCATCACTAGCAGGACCGACCCAATCAGCAATACGCGGGTGATGGCGTCGACGTCCAGCCAGCAGGCTATCGCGACGGCCACGATGGCGGCGATACCTTCCTGACGAAACGCGGCCTCGTTGATCCACGCTGCGCGAAATCCTTTCCAGGAGTAACCTGCCGCCTTAATGATTCGGGTTAACCCGGTGGTATTATTGGCCATCACAAAACCTTTTTACGTAAATGACGTCGATGAGTGTACGCGTTTGCCGCGTGGTAACGGAAATTTTGCCCACTTTCTGTTATTCTTGCCGCGCATTTGCATGATTAACCAGAGGCTTCACATCGTTTATGTCCGGCTGGCAACGAATTTACTATAAATTACTGAATTTACCATTACGGGTGCTGGTAAAAAGCAAGTCTATTCCGGCAGAGCCTGCCCAGGAATTAGGACTCGATACCTCGCGTCCGGTCATGTACGTCCTGCCATATAATTCCAAGGCGGACCTGCTGACGCTGCGCGCCCAATGCCTGGCGCATGATTTACCCGACCCGCTTGAACCGCTGGAGATCGACGGCGCGCTGCTGCCGCGTTACGTATTCATCCACGGTGGGCCGCGCGTATTTACCTATTACACGCCAAAAGAAGAGTCCATCAAGCTGTTCCACGACTACCTCGATCTGCACCGCAACCATCCGGACCTCGATGTGCAAATGGTGCCGGTCTCGGTGATGTTCGGCCGCTCGCCGGGTCGTGAGAAAGGGGAAGTCAATCCGCCGCTGCGGATGCTGAACGGTATCCAGAAATTTTTCGCCGTCTCCTGGCTCGGCCGCGACAGCTTCGTGCGTTTCTCGCCTTCCGTGTCGCTGCGCCGCATGGCGGATGAGCACGGTACCGATAAGATCATCGCCCAGAAGCTGGCTCGCGTCGCCCGGATGCACTTTGCCCGCCAGCGCCTGGCCGCCGTCGGCCCGCGTCTGCCGGCCCGCCAGGATCTGTTTAATAAACTGCTGGCCTCGAAAGCGATTGCCCGCGCGGTGGAAGACGAAGCGCGCAGCAAGAAAATTTCGCATGAGAAGGCTCAGCAGAACGCTATCGCGCTGATGGAAGAGATTGCCGCGAACTTCTCGTACGAGATGATCCGCCTGACCGACCGCATTCTCGGCTTCACCTGGAACCGCCTGTACCAGGGGATCAACGTGCATAACGCCGAGCGCGTGCGCCAGCTGGCTCACGACGGCCATGAGATTGTCTATGTCCCCTGCCACCGCAGCCACATGGACTATCTGCTGCTCTCCTACGTCCTGTATCATCAGGGCCTAGTGCCACCGCATATCGCGGCGGGCATCAACCTCAACTTCTGGCCTGCCGGGCCGATCTTCCGCCGCCTGGGCGCGTTCTTCATCCGTCGCACCTTTAAGGGCAACAAGCTCTACTCCACGGTGTTCCGTGAATATCTTGGCGAGCTGTTCAGCCGCGGCTATTCCGTCGAGTATTTCGTCGAAGGCGGCCGCTCCCGTACCGGCCGTCTGCTCGATCCGAAGACCGGTACGCTGTCGATGACCATCCAGGCGATGCTGCGCGGCGGCACCCGGCCGATCACTCTGGTGCCTATCTACATCGGCTATGAACACGTGATGGAAGTAGGCACCTACGCTAAAGAGCTGCGCGGCGCCACCAAAGAGAAAGAGAGCCTGCCGCAGATGGTGCGTGGCTTGAGCAAGCTGCGCAACCTTGGCCAGGGCTATGTCAACTTCGGCGAACCACTGCCGCTGATGACCTACCTTAACCACCATGTGCCGGAGTGGCGGGAAGCCATCGACCCGATCGAAGCCATCCGCCCTTCCTGGCTGACGCCAACGGTGAACAACATCGCCGCTGACCTGATGGTGCGCATCAACAACGCCGGCGCGGCCAACGCCATGAACCTGTGCTGCACGGCGCTGCTGGCCTCGCGTCAGCGTTCACTGACCCGGGAGCAGCTCACCCAACAGCTGGAGTGCTACCTCGCGCTGCTGCGCAATGTGCCCTATTCGCCAGATGCGACGACACCTTCCGCTTCGGCCAGCGAGCTTATCGACCACGCGCTGCAAATGAACAAGTTCGAAGTGGAGAAGGACACCATCGGCGATATCATCATCCTGCCGCGCGAGCAGGCGGTGCTGATGACCTACTATCGCAACAACATCGCCCATATGCTGGTGATACCGTCGCTGTTAGCCGCCCTGGTGACTCAGCATCGTCAGCTCAGCCGCACCGAAGTGCTGCGCCATGTCGAAACGCTGTATCCGTTCCTCAAGGCCGAGCTGTTCCTGCGCTGGAAGAAAGCAGAGCTGGCCGGGGTGGTGGATGCATTGATTGCCGAGATGCTGCGTCAGGAGCTGATCGTCGTCGATGGCGAGGTGATGAGCCTCAATCCGTCGCACTCTCGCTCCCTGCAACTGCTGGCCGCTGGCGCGCGCGAGACGCTGCAGCGCTATGCCATTACCTTCTGGCTGCTGAGCGCCAACCCGTCGATCAACCGCAGTTCGCTGGAAAAAGAGAGTCGTACCGTGGCCCAGCGCCTGTCGGTGCTGCATGGCATTAACGCGCCGGAGTTCTTCGACAAAGCGGTGTTCAGCACCCTGGTGCTGACCCTGCGCGATGAAGGCTACATTAGCGACACCGGCGATGCCGAGCCGGAAGAGACCCTGAAGGTTTATCGGATGCTGGCGGACTTGATTACGTCGGATGTGCGGCTGACGATTGAAAGCGTCACGCAGGATGACGCGTAACGCGGTGTTTTCTGCCCTCGCTTCCCCCCGATACACCGGGGGGAAGCTGACAGGGGATTACAGGTAGCTCATCGCCAGGCCCAGGAATAGCACCAACCCGACGTAGTTATTGTTCATAAACGCTTTGAAGCAGTTATCGCGCTCGCGATTGAAGATAAGCTTCTGCTGCCAGCCAAACAGACCTGCCGCGACAAACAACGACCAGTAGTATTCCCAGCCCAGCCCATTCAGCCAGCCCACCGCGCCCATCAGCGCCAGCACGGCCACCTGCAGGATACCGATAATCAGACGATCGTTTTCGCCGAACAGGATCGCCGTGGACTTGATGCCGATCTTCACGTCGTCATCGCGATCCACCATCGCATACTGGGTATCGTAGGCCACCGCCCACAGAATGTTGGCGAGGAACATCAGCCAGCAGCTCAGCGGCAGCGATTCGCTAACGGCCGAGAAGGCCATCGGGATCGACCAGCCAAAGGCGGCCCCCAGCACCACCTGCGGCAGATGAGTGTAGCGCTTCATAAACGGGTAGACCCACGCCAGGGCCAGCGCCGCGACCGACAGCAGAATGGTCATGGTGTTGAGGGTGAGCACCAGCAGGAAGGAGAGCAACACCAGAACGATAAACAGCGTTCGCGCCTCTTTCTCGGTAACGTCGCCGCTCGGTAGCGGACGACGGGCGGTACGCTTTACGTGACCATCAAATTTTCGATCGGCATAGTCATTCACCACGCAGCCGGCGGCGCGCATCAGCCAGACGCCGGCGACGAATACCGCCAGGATCCACAGCGGCGGGACGCCCGGCGAGGCCACCCACAGCGCCCACAGCGTCGGCCACAGCAGCAGCAAAGCGCCGATCGGTTTGTCAGTGCGCATCAGGCGATGAAACGCCAACAGCTTATTCTGCGACAGACTCCACTCCATTTTTTCTTCCTCTTAGTACAACGGCGACGCAGGCAAAAACAGCTCGGTCAGCAGCAGGGGTTTGCCGCTCAGCCGCAGGCGGGAACGACGCCCCCACAGCGCTGCATCGCGACCAATTTCAATAAAATCGCGGGTTAATGTCGACGACGTGAACAGGTATCGGCCCAGCGGGATCTGCCCGAGCTGCTGTAGCGCCAGCTCCGGACCACACAGTGTCGACTCCGGCACCACCGTGCGCCCGGCCAGCCAGGGTTCGCCATCGGCATTGAGTATAATCTCCCGCAGCCAGTAGCGCGGCTCGTCAGGTAGCAGCGCCGCTTCGTCAGTCAGCGCCTCACGCTCAATATACCCTTCGTTAATCAGGGTCACGGTGACCTGCTTTCCTTGTTGCTCAAAGCGCTGGGTCATTGAGTCCTCCAGCAGCAGCCAGTCACTCAGGGGCGGCGCCAGGGATGGCATAACGGCAAAATAGCGCAGCGCACGCAGTCGCGTAAGCGCAGGATGGGACATGCCTGATTCTCCGGTACATAACGTGAAAGCATTGTATCGCAGAATAGGCGGTTGGTGGCGGGCAAACGTCAATATACGATCATTCACGCAACAGCCATGCAACAGGCTGCCGCGCGTGCAAAAAAAGGTGCATCCCGAAGGATGCACCTAAAGGCTGTGCCTAAACATCAGCATTGTGGGGAGACGATTACCCCTTGCCTTTTACACTGCTGATAAAGGTGGAACGAGCGGATTTCGAGCCGAGGCGCTCAGCTTCGTTCATCAATTTCAGGGCTTTGTCGATGTCACCTTGTTTCACCGCCTGCTTAATACCGTTGTTGAAGTAGGTTTCGGTATCGCTGAGCATCGGCTCGCTTTTGGCTGCCGGCGCAGCAGCAGCAGCGGCGGCTGGCGCGGCCACCGGCGCGGCGGTATTGCCGACGGTGACCGGACCCGGGCCGGAGGAGCCGAACAGCGGGCCCACCAGCACGCTGGAGGTGCTATTGGTTTTCACTTTCAGCTTCAGCACGCCATCGGTGGTATGTTTAGCGATCGGATCCGGGATATCCGGGGCCGCATTGCCGGCGCCTTTGGCATAGGCTTTCGCCGGATCCAGTAGGGTCGTGGTCTGCTGGAGATCTTTTTCAGTGGTAAACACCAGCACATAGAGTTTTTGCTGGCCCAGCGCCGGGGTCAGGCGCATCACGCCGCCCAGGCGGTCAGCGGTCATGACGCCCGGCTGCTGATAGGTAAAGTAGTTGCTGGGGAAGAACGCCGCTGGCGTCATGTTCTGATCCAGAATCAGCACGTTCGGCGCAAAAATCTGCTTATGTTTGTTCAGTTCGCTGTCGAGCGTCAGGGTCAGCTCACCGATATTGGCCGGTACGCTCCAGGCGGCGACCGGTCCGACGATCCCCGGGACATCCAGGCGTTGACCGCCGGTGGTTAAATCAACGCTCTGCGTCTTTGATTGATCGGCAGGCGTCCAGATCAGCTGCTGCAGCGCGCTGGCTGGAATAGACGGCGCGGCGCTGGTGTTCTGCGGTACAAAGTTAACATCGGCAAGGCTCATCCCCGGCACGCATGCCAACATCCCTGCGGATAAACACAGAGCGACGAGAGTTTTCTTCATTTTCATTCTTCTCACCTTGGATAGCATCGGTTTAGCGGTAGCCAGGCAATAGCGCGCTAACCCTGAATAGTCAGGAGGGGCTGACGCCCCTCCCAGGTTACACCCGTCCTGCGGACGGTATTACCACCACACTTCCATCTGGGCACCGAAGGTAACTTCGCTGTCGTCACCGCGGCTGGAGGTGTACATGCCGCTTCCGCTGCTGTCTTTGGTCTGCAGACCGGAGGCGTTGCTGTAACCCCAGTTTTCATCCCACTTCGCGTAGGTTGCGAAAATACGGATAGCCGGACGAGACCAGACGCTGTTGCCTGCCTGCCACTGTTGAGCCAGAGTAATTTTGTACTGGTTGTTGTTTTCGCTGGTACGCTGGGATTTCACGTTGTCGTAACCGATTTCCAGCTGGGTGCTCATGATCGGCGTCCATTTGTACATCGGACGGACACCCACGGTGTACCAGGTCGAACCGTTTTTGCTGTCCAGGTCCACGTCCTGGTACATCGCCACGTACATCAGGCCCCAGTCATCGTTGAAGTCCATCGCACCGTGATCCAGAACGCGGATCATGCTGCCGTTGTTATCGATGCTGGTCCCTTGAGAGTGGCCGCTGTTCCAGGAGGTCATTGCGTCGGTCGCGTACTGAACGACAAACTTGTTGAAGCCGCCCCAGATGGACTGAGTATGTTCACCGGTCCACATCCAGCCGTCTTTCGACGCGCCGTCTTCCAGGCGGTAGTCATCCTGCGGGTTCGCACGGCCGTAATCGACGCCTAACTCCAGCACGCCGCCCGGGTTGGTTTCCAGGCCCGCCAGACGGATGTCAAAGACGTCGTTGGCCGTTTTCGCTGCATATTTTTTGGTGTCATCGCTGGAGAAGGTATAAGAACCGCCGCTTTCTGAGTTACGGGTAGCGGCCAGAGAGAGCTTACCGAAGCCAAGGTCAACGTTTTCCAGACCTGCACCCGGGCCGGAGATATCCCAGTAGTAGAAGTCGATCATGTGAACGTCATGACGCTGATAGAAGCGTTTACCCGCCCACAGCGTGGAGCCCGGCAGCCAGTCGATCAGGTTTTTACCCTGGATGTTGGCTTCACGGAACGCCGGAGAGGTGCTTTCCCAGTCATCTTCCTGATTCACGGAATAGGCAACGTTAGTATCGAAATAAAAACTCTTATCCCCTTCTTTCCACAGTTCCTGGCCCAGCTTCAGTTCCGCATAGGTTTCACATTCGTTACCAAGACGGTATTTACTTTGAGCACCGGTCGCTTTGAAGCACTGTTGCTCGCCGCCGCTGCCGGTCCAGCCAATGCCGGAACGCGCGTAGCCATGGAAATCGACAGCCAGCGCCTGAGCAGACATTACGCCTGCTGCGACGGCGACCGCCAGAGGAAGTTTGCGCAGAGTAATCATCATTCTATCTCCTGAGATCATTGCTTTTCTTTGAACGCTTCGCCGGTGTACCGCCTGCCGGGTTCGCGCCTTTTTTTAATGGGAAGCCTTACACGCCCGGCTCTTTATGCAGCCGACGACAAGCGGTGCCATCCTCACGGAATAAGTGGCAACGTTCTGGCGGCAAACCGATGGCGAATGTGGCTCCCTCTTCTACCAACACCACGTCGTTCTGGCGGTAAACCAGGTTCTGACGGATGGCGGGGATCTGGATATGAATTTGCGTTTCATGACCGAGCTGTTCGACGACCTGAACCTCGCCTTCGAGGGTCACATCGGCGATATCGCTGGGCAGTAAATGCTCCGGGCGGATACCTAAGGACATGTTGGCGCCCACCTGAACGTTGGCGCTGTCCACCGGCAGCCAGACTTGCTGACGGTTCGGCAGTTCTACCTGCACCTGATCGATAGCCGTCGCCGTGACTTTGACCGGCAGGAAGTTCATCTTCGGCGAACCGATAAAGCCGGCAACGAAGCGGTCAGCCGGATAGTGATAGAGCTCCAGCGGTTTCCCGACCTGCGCCACACGGCCGGCGTCCAGAACCACGATCTTGTCGGCGAGGGTCATCGCTTCCACCTGATCGTGGGTGACATAAATCATGGTGCGGGCCAGTCGCTTATGCAGACGGGAGATCTCGATACGCATCTGGACGCGCAGGGCGGCATCCAGGTTAGAGAGCGGTTCATCCAGCAGGAAGACGCTTGGCTCTGCCACCAGCGTACGACCGATCGCCACACGCTGGCGCTGACCACCGGAAAGCGCTTTCGGTTTACGCTCCAGGAGATGCGCCAGCTGTAAGACCTCAGCCACCTGAGTCACACGCTGGTTAATAACCTCTTTTTTCGCGCCGGCCAGCTTGAGGCCGAAAGACATATTTTCGGCAACGGAAAGATGGGGATAAAGCGCATATGACTGGAATACCATGCCGATGCCACGTTCGGCTGGCGGCACGTCGTTCATCCGGGTATCGCCAATAAACAGATCGCCACTGGTGACGGTTTCCAGTCCGGCAATCATACGCAGCAGGGTGGATTTGCCGCAGCCCGACGGTCCAACAAACACGACGAACTCCCCATCCTGGATCTCGAGATTGATATCTTTAGATACCACCACGTCGCCCCAGGCTTTCGTTACATTTCGCAGCTGTACGCTCGCCATGCCCTTCTCCCTTCGTTACAACCTGTCACTTAAAGACACATTCAAGATGGGTCGACTATGCGGCATTCCTTAGGCTGGCAAATCCTCCACCCCCCGGCTTTTTTATGGGGGAGGAGATGGGAGGATGAGAGATTGCCTCTCGCCGCGGGGGATGGCGGACGCAGCGTGATTTCGTGATGGGGACGACAAAATTGGGCACTTTTTTCTGTGCTCCAGGACGCAATACGGCCGTTTTTGCAATGGAGATCACACAACCAGCGGGTGGGGCGTAGACCTGGGGAGGATGGAAAGGGGTTGTTAAAAAAGGAAACTCATCATCGTTAAGCCACCGAAGTGTATCCACGAGTACATCACCAAATAGGACGGGTATATGAAAATCAAAACTGGCGCTCGCATCCTCGCGCTGTCAGCACTGACCACGATGATGTTTTCCGCCTCTGCCCTCGCAAAAATTGAAGAAGGTAAGCTGGTTATCTGGATTAACGGCGACAAAGGCTATAACGGCCTCGCTGAAGTGGGTAAAAAGTTTGAAAAAGACACCGGCATTAAAGTTTCCGTAGAGCATCCGGACAAGCTGGAAGAGAAGTTCCCGCAGGTTGCGGCGACCGGCGACGGCCCGGACATCATCTTCTGGGCGCATGACCGTTTCGGCGGCTACGCACAGTCCGGCCTGCTGGCTGAAATCACCCCGGACAAAGCGTTCCAGGACAAACTCTATCCCTTCACCTGGGATGCCGTGCGCTTTAACGGCAAACTGATCGCCTATCCGGTGGCGGTTGAAGCCCTGTCCCTGATTTATAACAAGGACCTGGTGCCGAACCCGCCGAAAACCTGGGAAGAGATCCCGGCGCTGGATAAAGCGCTGAAAGCGAAAGGTAAGAGCGCGCTGATGTTCAACCTGCAAGAACCGTACTTCACCTGGCCGCTGATCGCTGCCGACGGCGGGTACGCCTTCAAGTTTGAAAACGGCAAATATGACGTGAAAAACGTCGGCGTAGACAGCGCAGGCGCGAAAGCGGGTCTCACCTTCCTGGTTGACCTGATCAAGAACAAGCACATGAATGCCGACACGGATTACTCCATCGCGGAAGCCGCCTTCAACAAAGGCGAAACCGCCATGACCATCAACGGTCCGTGGGCGTGGTCTAACATTGATAAGAGCAAGGTTAATTACGGCGTCGCCCTGCTGCCGACCTTTAAAGGCAAACCATCGAAACCGTTCGTTGGCGTGCTGAGCGCCGGTATCAACGCCGCCAGCCCGAACAAAGAGCTGGCGAAAGAGTTCCTCGAAAACTACCTGATGACCGATCAGGGTCTGGAAGCGGTTAACAACGACAAACCGCTGGGTGCTGTCGCGCTGAAATCCTTCCAGGAGAAACTGGAAAAAGATCCGCGCATCGCCGCCACCATGGCGAACGCCCAGAATGGCGAAATCATGCCTAACATCCCGCAGATGTCTGCCTTCTGGTATGCCGTTCGTACCGCGGTAATCAACGCCGCCAGCGGTCGCCAGACGGTCGATGCTGCACTGAAGGATGCACAGAGCCGTATCACCAAGTAAGAAAACGGCGGGTGGCGCTTGCGCTTACCCGCCCTACCACTACGGCTCGGACCGTAGGTCAGGTAAGCGAAGCGCCGCCTGACAAATAAGTTTTCACCGCTGTAGAGGATGATCCCCATGGATGCCGTTAAAAAGAAACACTGGTGGCAAAGTCCGCAACTCACATGGTCTGTGATTGGCTTACTGTGCCTGCTGGTGGGTTACCTTGTTGTTTTGATGTACGCCCAGGGGGAGTACCTGTTCGCCATCATGACGCTGATTTTAAGCTCAGTTGGCCTGTATATTTTCGCTAATCGCAAGGCTTATGCCTGGCGCTATGTCTATCCCGGCCTCGCCGGCATGGGTCTGTTCGTCCTGTTTCCGCTGATCTGTACCATTGCCATCGCCTTCACTAACTACAGCAGCACCAACCAGCTGACCTTTGAACGTGCGCAGCAGGTGCTGATGGATCGCTCTTTCCAGGCTGGCAAAGCCTATAACTTCACGCTGATCCCGGCGGGGGACGAGTGGAAACTGGCCCTGACCGACGGCGAGAGCGGTAAAAACTACCTTTCCGACGCTTTTAAATTCGGCGGTGAGCAGAAGCTGGCGTTAAAAGAAACCAATGCCCTGCCGGAAGGCGAGCGCGTCAGCCTGCGCGTCATTACCCAGAACCGCACCGCGCTGAACCAACTGACCGCGGTGCTGCCGGATGACAGCAAAGTGATCATGAGCTCGCTGCGTCAGTTCTCTGGCACTCAACCGCTGTATACGCTTAGCGAAGATGGGGTGCTGACCAACAATCAGACCCACGTTAAATACCGCCCGAACAATGACGTAGGCTTCTACCAGGCTATTAACGCCGACGGCAGCTGGGGCACTGAAAAGCTGAGCCCGGGCTACACCGTGACGATCGGCTGGGATAACTTCACTCGCGTCTTCCAGGACGAAGGTATCCAGAAACCGTTCTTCGCTATTTTCGTCTGGACCGTGGTGTTCTCGGTGCTGACGGTGATTTTGACCGTGGCCGTGGGAATGGTGCTGGCTTGTCTGGTGCAGTGGGAAGCGCTGAAAGGCAAAGCAATTTACCGCGTCCTGTTGATTCTGCCGTATGCCGTACCGTCGTTTATTTCGATTCTGATTTTCAAAGGGCTGTTCAACCAGAGCTTTGGTGAAATCAATATGATGCTCAGCGCGCTGTTCGGCATTAAGCCGGCCTGGTTTAGCGACCCGACCACCGCGCGTACCATGATCATCATCGTCAATACCTGGCTGGGCTATCCGTACATGATGATCCTGTGCATGGGGTTGCTGAAGGCGATTCCGGACGATCTGTACGAAGCGTCGGCGATGGATGGCGCCGGTCCGTTCCAGAACTTCTTTAAAATTACGCTGCCGCTGCTGATCAAACCGCTGACACCGCTGATGATCGCCAGCTTCGCCTTTAACTTTAACAACTTTGTGCTGATTCAGCTGTTGACCAACGGTGGCCCGGACCGTCTCGGCACCACCACCCCGGCCGGTTATACCGACCTGCTGGTGAGCTACACCTATCGCATCGCCTTTGAAGGCGGCGGCGGTCAGGACTTCGGCCTGGCGGCGGCTATCGCAACGCTTATCTTCCTGCTGGTTGGCGCGTTAGCGATTGTGAATCTGAAAGCCACACGCATGAAGTTTGATTAAGGGAGATAACGATAATGGCTATGGTCCAACCCAAATCGCAGAAGCTACGTTTATTGACCACGCATCTCCTGCTACTGATTTTTATCGCGGCGATTATGTTTCCGCTGCTGATGGTTATCGCTATCTCGCTGCGCGAGGGTAACTTCGCCACCGGCAGCCTGATCCCGGATACCATCTCCTGGGAACACTGGCGTCTGGCGTTAGGCTTCAGCGTCGAACACGCCGATGGCCGCGTCACGCCGCCGCCGTTCCCGGTCCTGCTGTGGCTGTGGAACTCGATTAAGGTCGCTGGCATTACCGCGATCGGTATCGTCGCCCTTTCCACCACCTGCGCCTACGCTTTTGCCCGTATGCGCTTCCCGGGGAAAGCGACGCTGCTGAAAGGGATGCTGATTTTCCAGATGTTCCCGGCGGTGCTGTCGCTGGTGGCCCTGTATGCGTTGTTTGACCGCCTGGGCCAGTACATCCCGTTCGTCGGCCTCAACACCCACGGCGGCGTGATCTTCGCTTATATGGGCGGTATCGCGCTGCACGTCTGGACGATTAAAGGCTACTTCGAAACCATCGATGGTTCGCTGGAAGAAGCGGCGGCGCTGGATGGCGCGACCCCATGGCAGGCTTTCCGCCTCGTGCTGCTGCCGCTGTCGGTGCCGATTCTGGCGGTGGTGTTTATTCTGTCGTTCATCGCGGCCATCACCGAAGTGCCCGTCGCCTCGCTGCTGCTGCGCGATGTGAACAGCTATACCCTGGCGGTAGGTATGCAACAGTATCTCAACCCGCAGAACTATCTGTGGGGCGACTTCGCCGCTGCGGCGGTGCTCTCCGCCATCCCGATCACGGTCGTCTTCCTGCTGGCGCAGCGCTGGCTGGTTAACGGCCTGACGGCGGGTGGGGTGAAAGGTTAAGTTTTTTTTGTAACACCGGCCCCAAATTTCAGATGAGGGCCGACGGTCTAGCCGCAATACACGACCCCAACCGGGTATTGTCGCCGTCGCCCTCAGCTGAAAAAGTAAGGCCAATGCCACTGCTATCCTCAACTGGACCCTACATAAATTTTATTTGTGACTGTTGGTCAGCGGCCCTGGAGGCCGCTTTTTTTTATTCGCGTTTCAGGCGATTGGAGTTACACAGCCAGAGCGTAATCACCAGGATCAGGATCGCCGCGGAGTAAATCAGCACCGCCATCGGCGACTCATGGTCGATGATAATCAGGCGCACAATCGCGGTGATGCCGATATAGACGAAATAGCGCAGCGGGAAGTGGAACCCCGACTGAAAATACTTGACGATCAGCGCGATAAACTCGAAGTAGAGGAAGTAGACCACCAGACCTTCCACCAGCCGGTACTTACTGGTCGGCTCCGGGGTAAAGAGGACATCGGCCAGATGCAGCGTCTCTTTCCCGAGGAAGACGATCAAAATAATCCCCAGGCACAGCAGCCCAAGATTCAAAACCGTTTGCATCGCGGTGGCGATAAAATTCACCAGCGGACGATAAACCGACGACATAAATACCCCTCATCATTATGCTTCTTTGAGACCTGTATAACGCAAAAATGTGATCCAGATCGACATTATTCGCTAACTTTTTGCCACCACCGGCGAAGATGTAACAATCACAGTCCAGACGGACGGGTTAAAAAGGAAACAACCATGCTGAAGATTCGTACCGCACGCGCAGAGGATGCGGCTTTACTCAATGAAATGGGCAATGCCAGCTATCGCCATCACTTTGCTCACCTCTGGCATAACGCCGACGAGCTGGCGTGCTACCTGCAACAAGAGTATTCCCTGGCCTCGCTGCAACGCAGCCTGACCGATTCCCAGTGCTGTTGGTTGATTGCTGAAGCCCCCCACCCTGTCGGCTTTGCGAAATACGCCTGTCGTCAGGCGATAAGTCCTGAAGGTCCGTCCGGTACGCTGTTGCATAAGCTCTATCTGCTGCCTGACACAACGGGCCGACGCTACGGCGAGCAGATATTTCGCGCCGTCGAGGCGAGAGCAAAAGCGGCCGGTGAACGCTGGCTGTGGCTGGAAGTGCTCGCCGATAACCCCGCTGCGCGCCGCTTTTACGAACGTCAGGGCATGCAGCACGTGAAAGATGTCGCATTTCATTCCGCCAGCCAGCAAAGCACCTTACATATTCTGGCCAAACCGATCTGAGAGGCACTATGCATACCCTTCGGGAAACGGCGATCCGCAACGTCACCAGCGGTGAGAACGTGGTGATCTACCAGCCCGCCAACCTGTACGACTGTGTCCTTGGCGATAACGTCTTCGTTGGGCCGTTCGTTGAGATCCAGGGCAACACCCGCATCGGCGCGAACAGTAAAATTCAGTCCCATACCTTTATCTGCGAGTACGTCACCATCGGCCAGCGCTGCTTTATCGGTCACGGCGTGATGTTTGCCAACGACCTGTTTCGCGAGGGTAAACCAAACGCCGACCGCGCCAGCTGGGGGCGAATTGAGATTGGCGATGACGTGTCGATCGGCAGTGGCGCCACGATTCTGGCCGTCAGCATCTGCGACGGCGTGGTGATTGGCGCGGGCAGCGTGGTGACGAAGTCCATTACCGAGAAAGGGGTGTGGGCGGGAAATCCAGCCCGCCTGCTGCGGCGGCTGTAAAAAAAATGCCGACCTAAGGGTCGGCATTGCGTCTTAGCTGCGCAAGATTATGCGCGCCAGGCTTTATAACGGTTAATCAGGCCGTTAGTCGAGCTGTCGTGGCTGCTAACTTCGCTGCCGTCTTTCAGCTCCGGCAGGATGCGGTTAGCCAGCTGTTTGCCCAGTTCAACGCCCCACTGGTCGAAGGTGAAGATGTTGAGGATCGCGCCCTGGGTGAAGATTTTGTGCTCGTACAGGGCAATCAGCGCCCCCAGGCTGAACGGGGTGATTTCACGCAGCAGGATGGAGTTCGTCGGACGGTTGCCTTCAAACACTTTGAACGGCACCACGTGCTCCAGGGTCGCCGGATCTTTACCCTGATCGCGATATTCCTGCTCGACCACTTCACGGGATTTACCGAAAGCCAGGGCCTCGGTCTGAGCGAAGAAGTTGGACAGCAGCTTCGGATGATGGTCGGACAGCGGGTTGTGGGTGATGGCTGGGGCGATGAAATCGCACGGTACCATTTTGGTGCCCTGGTGGATCAGCTGGTAGAACGCGTGCTGACCGTTGGTGCCCGGCTCACCCCAGATGATCGGGCCAGTCTGGTAGTCTACCGCGTGGCCGTTACGGTCAACATACTTACCGTTGGACTCCATGTTGCCCTGCTGGAAGTAGGCGGCAAAACGGTGCATATACTGGTCGTACGGCAGAATCGCTTCGGTTTCTGCTCCGAAGAAGTTGTTGTACCAGATACCGATCAGCGCCAGCAGCACCGGCAGGTTTTTCTCCGCCGGGGTGGTGGAGAAGTGTTTATCCATCGCATGCGCGCCGGACAGCAGCTCAACGAAGTTGTCGAAGCCCACGGAGAGAATGATGGACAGGCCAATCGCCGACCACAGGGAGTAACGGCCGCCAACCCAGTCCCAGAATTCAAACATGTTGGCGGTGTCGATGCCGAACTCGCCAACCGCTTTCGCGTTGGTAGAAAGCGCCGCGAAGTGTTTGGCCACGTGCTTGTCGTCGCCCGCGGTCGCCAGGAACCAGTCGCGCGCGCTGTGGGCGTTGGTCATGGTTTCCTGAGTGGTGAAGGTCTTGGACGCCACCAGGAACAGGGTCGTTTCCGGGTTGACGTTCTTCAGCACTTCAGCGATGTGGGTGCCATCGACGTTGGAGACAAAGTGCATGTTGAGGTGGTTTTTGTACGGACGCAGCGCTTCGGTGACCATGAACGGACCGAGGTCGGAACCGCCGATACCAATGTTAACCACGTCGGTGATCGGTTTGCCGGTATAGCCTTTCCAGCTACCGGAGATAATCGCTTCTGAGAAGGTTTTCATCTTCTCCAGCACAGCGTTCACTTCCGGCATCACATCTTTGCCATCAACCACAATCGGCGTATTGCTGCGGTTGCGCAGCGCGACGTGCAGTACCGCACGGTCTTCGGTACGGTTGATCTTTTCGCCGGAGAACATCGATTTAATGGCGCCTGCCAGATCGGTCTCTTTCGCCAGATCCTGCAGTTTAGCCAGCGTCTCTTCGGTGATGCGATTTTTGGAGAAGTCCACCAGCATCAGATCGTCGAACGTCGCGGAAAACTTAGAAAAACGGTCGCTATCTTTGGCGAACAGCTCGCTGATAGTGACATCTTTCATTTCGTCGAAGTGTTTCTGTAATGCCTGCCAGGCAGAGGTCTGCGTTGGGTTGATGTTTTTCATTAGCAATACTCTTCTGATTTGAGATTGTGACTTCGGTCGATTGTAGCGCCGGTGACGGAAAATTGTGATGATTTTTGTGACTTGTCCCTGACGCCGGTCAGGAATCGGGTCAAAACGGAGTAAAAAGCCCCATTAGTATAGCTATCATAAGGCTTTTTTCTGTTAGCCGCAGGGGCATGAAAAATCCGCATAACCGCAGCGTTGACATAGCTGGTGTTAAGCCTTTATATATCCGCAGTGCTTACGTATTGGTAGGTATCTATTGCTCGCGCATTTCACGCTACAGCGAAAGGGTATTCGCGGGGGATATAATGTCCCTGTTCCCCCGGCCAGGTGAAAGACGTCGGTAATTGCCAGAAGAGGTGCGTTGCCCAGGTAACCGTATTGGAGGAACCAGTCCGGGGAAAATACGTGAGGGGGAGCAACGCCGAGGTGAAAGAGCGTCTGGTCACGCTCCTCACCGGCCACAGGGGCTGAATCCCCTGGGTTGTCACCAGAAACGTTCGCAGTCGGGCGTTTCATACCCGAACACCTCAGCGCCCAGAGCGGTGAGTCGGGTCTACAAGGTGGAGCACTTCTGGGTGACATCGTAGTTGTTTATCACTCTGCGCCACCCTGTTTATCGCTCTTCCCTTGTGCCATGGCTGAATAATTTGGCCTGGCTTATTAAGACATTTTGTTGCGATCCGGCGGCGTCCAGCCCCTGCCACGATCGGTGTTCAGGAATCGTTTTAATAAGTCAGGCCCCCTGACACGAGGTTGTTATGACAGATCTAGTCGTCGCCAAATTTGGCGGCACCAGCGTTGCCGATTTTGACGCTATGAACCGCAGCATCGATGTGGCGCTGCTCGATGCCAATACCCGTATTGTTGTGCTCTCCGCCTCCGCCGGCGTGACCAACATTCTGGTGGCCTTAGCGGGAGGGCTGGAACCCACCGAACGTTTTTCCCAGCTGGATGCTCTGCGCCAGATCCAGTTCAATATTCTGGAGCGTTTGCGCTATCCCAACGTGATCCGCGAAGAGATTGAGCGCCTGCTGGAAAATATCACGACGCTGGCGGAAGCCGCCGCGCTCGCCTCCTCGACCGCCCTGACCGACGAACTGGTCAGCCATGGCGAACTGATGTCCACCCTGCTGTTTGTAGAAATTCTGCGTGAACGCGGTATTCAGGCGCAGTGGTTTGACGCCCGTAAAGTGCTGCGCACTAACGATCGCTTTGGCCGCGCCGAACCGGACATCGCCGCCGTCGCCGAACTGACCCAGCAGCAGCTGGCGCCGCGCCTGGCGGAAGGCCTGGTGGTGACGCAGGGCTTTATCGGCAGCGAAGCGAAAGGCCGCACCACCACCCTCGGCCGCGGCGGTAGCGATTATACCGCCGCTCTGCTCGGCGAAGCGCTGAATGCCACCCGCGTCGATATCTGGACCGATGTGCCCGGGATCTATACGACCGATCCGCGCGTGGCGCCAGCGGCGAAACGCATTGACGTCATCGCCTTTGAAGAGGCAGCGGAAATGGCCACCTTTGGCGCCAAAGTGCTGCACCCGGCGACCCTGCTGCCCGCTGTGCGCAGCGATATCCCGGTGTTTGTCGGCTCCAGTAAAGAGCCTAAAGCGGGCGGTACGCTGGTGTGTAAAACCACCGAGAACCCGCCGCTGTTCCGCGCGCTGGCGCTGCGTCGCCGCCAGACGCTGCTGACGCTGCACAGCCTGAATATGCTGCACTCCCGCGGCTTCCTCGCCGAGGTATTCGGCATTCTGGCGCGCCATAACATCTCCGTCGATTTGATCACCACCTCCGAAGTGAGCGTGGCCCTGACCATGGATACCACCGGCTCAACCTCTGCAGGCGATACCCTGCTGACCCAGGCGCTGCTGACTGAACTCTCCTCGCTGTGCCGCGTGGAAGTGGAGGAAGACCTGGCGCTGGTGGCCCTGATTGGCAATGAGCTGTCGAAAGCCTGCGGCGTCGGCAAAGAGGTCTTTGGCGTCCTCGAGCCGTTTAATATCCGCATGATCTGCTATGGCGCCTCCAGCCATAACCTCTGCTTCCTGGTGCCTGGCGCCGATGCGGAGAAGGTGGTGCAGAAGCTGCATCACAATTTGTTTGAATAAAATTTCTTAGCACGATAAACAATACCTATAGCCGGGCTCGAACCCGGCTTTTTTATAACAACATCAACACAACCAGCGGACCTGCTCGCCGTCCCATCGGGATGGCGCGGCCCGGTTCGCGTATCGCAAGGAACACAACATGCTCGCAACTCTGACGCGGCTGTTCCCGTTATGGGCACTGCTGCTCTCCGTTCTGGCCTATTACACTCCCACCACCTTCACCCCAATTGGCCCATGGGTCACCACCCTGCTGATGCTGATCATGTTCGGTATGGGTGTGCATCTGAAGCTGGAGGATTTCAAACGCGTCCTGTCGCGCCCGGCGCCGGTCGCTGCAGGGATCTTTCTCCATTATCTGGTGATGCCGCTCGCCGCCTGGCTGCTGGCACTGCTGTTTCATATGCCGCCGGAGCTTTCCGCCGGGATGGTGCTGGTCGGCAGCGTCGCCAGCGGGACCGCCTCCAACGTGATGATCTTTCTTGCCAAAGGGGATGTGGCGCTGTCGGTGACCATCTCCTCGGTCTCCACCCTCGTCGGCGTCGTGGCGACACCGCTGCTCACCCGTCTGTACGTCGACGCGCATATTCAGGTCGACGTCATGGGCATGTTGCTCAGCATTCTGCAGATTGTGGTCATCCCCATCGCGCTGGGACTGATTGTCCATCATCTGCTGCCGAAGGTGGTGAAAGCGGTAGAGCCGTTCCTGCCCGCTTTCTCGATGGTATGCATACTGGCGATCATCAGCGCGGTGGTGGCGGGTTCCGCCGCCCATATCGCCTCCGTCGGCCTGGTGGTGATTATCGCGGTGATCCTGCATAACACCATTGGCCTGCTTGGCGGCTACTGGGGCGGACGTCTGTTTGGTTTTGATGAATCCACCTGCCGTACGCTGGCGATCGAGGTGGGGATGCAGAACTCTGGCCTGGCGGCCGCGCTGGGTAAAATTTACTTCGGCCCGCTGGCGGCGCTGCCAGGCGCGCTGTTCTCCGTCTGGCATAACCTGTCCGGTTCGCTGCTGGCCGGGTACTGGTCAGGAAAGCCTATCGCCAAAAAAGCCGACAAGCGCTGAGCGTGATACGTCCGGGCGCAGGCCCGGGCGTGTGCGTTATCCAATCTGCAAACGTACTGGTTTACCTAACTTCATTAACATCATGACTAACGCATCCAGGGTAAACTTACTGGTTTTCTGATTGACCACATCTGAAATACGCGGGCGCGAAATGCTCAACTTCGCGGCAGCATCGGCCTGCTTCAATTGATGTTCATCTATCCACTCAGCGATTTCCTGCATTAACTGTCGTTTAAGCGCCATCAACTGCTCAACTTCTTTTTCCGCTTGTCCCCGAAGCTGCTCTGCGTCAGCATCATCAAAGCCCAGTTCACTGAATATATTGCTCTCTTCAGAGGTCACATGACGAATACCATCCACCCTCTTACGATTCATTTATGACTCCTGTGTTCCTGCTGTATTACCTGCAAACGGTTTCTGACAATCTGTTTTTCGTGTTCGGCGGTACGTCGCGTCTTTTTGTTAAAACAGTGCAGGACATATATCGCCTCTGCAAAACGGGCCAGATAAATTACCCGATATGCACCGGAAAAGTGGCGCAGGCGGATTTCCTCAACGCCCCGCCCCAGTTGAGGCATCGCTTTCCAGTCCGCAGCCTCTAAACCCGACTGTAAACGATAAAGCTGGAATCCGGCATCTCTGCGGACGTCCTCAGGAAACTGGCGCAGATCGTCAAAGGAAGAGCCCATCCAGACGATACGCCTCATTCTCTGTTGCTGATTGAGCATACCACATCCTTGTATAAAATTTTATACATCCCCCGCCCAAAATTTGTCGTCGTTGGCCAGTAGGCGTGCCGTTACCCTAAGCCAGACCCGCGCACTGGTCACCAACGAGGGAAATATTCTGCGAGGCGCTTTCCGGATGCGTTCTATTTTGCGCTGATTGCCGTACACTGGGTGCTCTGGTCTGACTGAGGGCACCACCATGGCACTCCCCCGTATTACACAAAAAGAGATGACCGAGCGCGAACAGCGCGAATTGAAAACGCTGCTTGACCGCGCGCGCATTGCGCATGGCCGCCCGCTGAGCAATGCGGAAACGAACAGCGTGAAAAAGGAATATATCGATAAGCTGATGGCGCAGCGTGAAGCGGAAGCGAAGAAAGCCCGCCAGGTGAAAAAACAGCAGGCTTATAAAACGGATAAGGAAGCGACCTTTTCCTGGTCGGCGAATACGCCGACCCGCGGCAGGCGTTAACGCCCTTTCTTTTTACGTCCCGGCTGGGTGAAACGTTTCCCGTTAGCAGCCGGGCGGCCCTTATCGTTGCTATTTTCCATCTTCACCACCGGGCGCTTGATGCCGGGAGTCGCCGCTTTGGCCTTCGGCCTGGCTTTCGGCTTCGCTTCGGAAGAGGAGTTTTCAATCAGCTTGAACAGGTCGATCAACTCGTCATCGGTTAGATCACGCCATTCCCCCAAGGGGATCCCCGTCAGGCTCACGTTCATAATCCGCGTACGCTCAAGCTTCGTCACTTCATAGCCAAAGTGCTCGCACATACGACGGATCTGGCGATTCAGCCCCTGCACCAGAGTGATGCGGAAAACGAACGGCGCCTCTTTCTTCACTTTACATTTTTTCGTCACCGTCCCGAGAATCGGCACCCCCGCGCCCATCCCGCGAATGAACTCATCGGTCACTGGCTTATCGACCGTCACCAGATACTCTTTTTCATGGTCGTTGCCGGCACGCAGGATCTTGTTCACCAGATCACCGTGGTTGGTGAGGAAGATCAGCCCCTGAGAATCTTTATCCAGACGGCCAATAGGGAAGATACGCTTGCTGTGGTTGACGAAGTCGACAATATTGTCGCGTTCGCCATCTTCGGTGGTGCTCACAATACCGACCGGCTTATTCAGCGCAATCAGCACCAGATCATCCGCTTCACGCGGCTCAATCAACCGTCCGTTCACTTTGACCAGGTCACCAGGCTTCACCTGATCGCCAATGGTGGCGCGCTTGCCATTAATAAAGACGTTGCCTTGTTCAATAAAGCGGTCCGCTTCGCGACGCGAGCAGATGCCGCTTTCGCTGATGTATTTATTTAATCGGGTTGATGAGTCGGGCAGCATAGATTCTCCTGTAAAAGCGAAATATACCCTACCTTGTGGGCGAGAAAAAAGATGTGCCTTTGCGCCCTCCGGCGCAAGGTGTGATCGACTACGCCTTTTTTCACAAAAGTGTCCCGCTCAACGCCTGGCAACTTTGCATGATGAAATATCACAGAATCAGCGATTTAGCGTGCAATGCACAAAGGTGCCAACAACCCGCTATTGATAACGCAAATGTGCAAGATTATTCGCCAGATTAGGGTGATGAAATAAAAGAAAATCGCTTTAAACGGTGGCTCTAATAGGGTTATATCAGATCAACAGCACAAACCCGCGATTTGCACAAATGTGCAGGAGCCTGCAGATGACCATGGAAAACAGCGATGATATCCGGTTGATTGTCAAAATCGCCCAGCTCTATTACGAGCAGGATATGACTCAGGCGCAAATCGCTCGCGAGCTGGGGATCTATCGCACCACCATCAGTCGCCTGCTGAAGCGCGGCCGCGAGCAGGGCATTGTTACCATCGCCATCAACTATGACTACAATGAAAACCTGTGGCTCGAGCAACAGCTCAAGCAAAAATTTGGCCTGAAAGAGGCGGTGGTTGCCAGCAGCGATGGGCTGCTGGAAGAAGAACAGCTGAGTGCGATGGGCCAGCATGGCGCCCTGCTTGTCGATCGGTTGCTGGAGCCAGGCGATATCATCGGTTTTTCATGGGGCCGCGCCGTGCGTTCGCTGGTGGAGAACCTGCCGCAGGCCAGCCAGTCACGCCAGGTGATCTGCGTCCCCATCATCGGTGGACCTTCCGGTAAACTGGAGAGCCGCTACCATGTGAACACCTTAACCTACGGCGCGGCAGCCAGACTGAAAGCGGAATCCCACCTTGCCGATTTTCCAGCCCTGCTGGATAACCCGCTGATCCGCAACGGCATCATGCAGTCCCAGCACTTTAAAACCATCTCATCCTACTGGGACAGCCTGGATGTGGCGCTGGTGGGTATTGGTTCACCGGCCATTCGCGACGGCGCAAACTGGCACGCCTTCTACGGCAGCGAAGAGAGCGACGATCTCAACGCCCGCCACGTCGCCGGGGATATCTGTTCGCGTTTCTACGATATTAACGGCGGGTTAGTCGATACCAATATGAGCGAAAAAACCCTGTCGATCGAAATGGCGAAGCTGCGCCAGGCTCGCTATTCCATCGGCATCGCCATGGGGGAAGAGAAATACTCTGGCATTCTTGGCGCATTGCACGGACGCTATATTAATTGTCTGGTGACAAACAGAGAAACGGCTGAGTTATTACTGAAATAACACACAGGATATGATTTCACGCAGCACCCGCTGCGGGGGATCCCTTTATCTAAAGAAATGGGAGTGAATAATGAATACCTGGTTAAATTTAAAAGATAACGTCATTATCGTGACCGGCGGCGCCTCGGGAATTGGGCTGGCCATTGTCGATGAATTATTATCACAAGGTGCTCATGTCCAGATGATTGATATTCATGGCGGCGATCGTCATCACAATGGCGATAATTATCACTTCTGGCCGACGGATATTTCCAGCGCGACAGAGGTGCAACAGACTATCGATGCCATTATTCAGCGCTGGTCGCGTATTGATGGTTTGGTCAATAACGCTGGCGTGAATTTCCCGCGTTTATTAGTCGACGAAAAAGCACCGGCCGGCCGCTATGAATTAAACGAAGCCGCTTTTGAAAAAATGGTCAATATCAACCAGAAAGGGGTGTTTTTCATGTCGCAGGCGGTGGCGCGTCAAATGGTCAAACAGCGCGCCGGTGTGATTGTCAATGTCTCTTCGGAGAGCGGCCTGGAAGGCTCTGAAGGTCAAAGCTGCTACGCCGCGACCAAGGCCGCGCTCAACAGCTTTACCCGCTCCTGGTCCAAAGAATTGGGTAAATATGGGATCCGCGTGGTCGGCGTTGCGCCGGGGATCCTCGAAAAAACCGGTCTGCGGACACCGGAATATGAAGAGGCGCTGGCCTGGACGCGCAATATCACCGTCGAGCAACTTCGCGAGGGATATACCAAAAACGCCATTCCCATCGGGCGGGCAGGAAAGCTCTCGGAAGTGGCTGATTTTGTTTGCTATCTCTTGTCAGCGCGCGCCAGCTACATCACCGGAGTCACCACTAACATTGCCGGCGGAAAAACGCGCGGTTAAGGAGGCAGTATGGTTCACGCTATCTTCTGCGCCCACGGCCAGCTGGCCGGGGCCATGCTTGATTCGGTATGCATGGTCTACGGCGAGGTTAACGTCAGCGCCGTCGCGTTTGTCCCCGGCGAAAACGCGGCGGATATCGCCATTAACCTGGAAAAGTTAGTAAGCGCCCACACCGATGAGGAGTGGGTAATCGCGGTAGATTTGCAGTGCGGAAGCCCATGGAATGCCGCAGCCGGGCTGGCAATGCGTCACCCGCAGATCCGGGTGATTAGCGGCCTGTCGCTGCCGCTGGCGCTCGAGCTGGTGGATAACCAGCATACCCTGAGCGCCGATGACTTATGCCAGCATCTGCAGGCCATCGCCAGTCAGTGCTGTGTGGTCTGGCAGCAGCCAGAAACCGTTGAGGAGGAGTTCTGATGCAAATTACCCTCGCCCGTATTGATGACCGACTGATTCATGGCCAGGTCACCACCGTGTGGTCAAAAGTCGCCAACGCCCAGCGGATAATTATCTGCAATGACGATGTATTTAACGATGAGGTTCGCCGGACCCTGTTGCGCCAGGCGGCTCCGCCAGGCATGAAGGTAAACGTTGTCAGTCTGGAAAAAGCGGTTGCGGTCTATCATAACCCGCAATATCAGGACGAGACCGTCTTTTATTTATTTACCAATCCACACGATGTTTTAACGATGGTGCGCCAGGGCGTGCAGATCGCCACGTTAAATATTGGTGGCATGGCCTGGCGACCCGGTAAAAAACAGCTAACCAAAGCCGTTTCTTTGGATCCGCAGGATATTCAGGCATTCCGTGAACTCGATAAACTGGGCGTAAAACTCGATTTACGCGTGGTCGCATCAGATCCGTCAGTCAATATTCTCGACAAAATTAACGAAACAGCTTTCTGCGAATAAAAAATAGCGCCTGTTGTGATATGCCGTAGCAGGCAGGATGACTCACACCTTAAAGGTCAAAAATTATGGAAATTAGTACCCTACAGATAATAGCCATATTTATTTTTTCCTGTATTGCCGGAATGGGCAGCGTGCTGGATGAATTTCAGACCCATCGGCCCCTTATCGCCTGTACCGTGATTGGCCTCATCCTGGGCGATTTAAAAACCGGGGTTATGCTCGGCGGTACGCTGGAGCTGATCGCCCTCGGCTGGATGAACGTGGGGGCAGCGCAGTCGCCAGATTCGGCGCTGGCCAGCATTATCTCCGCCATTCTGGTGATTGTGGGCCACCAGAGCATTGCCACCGGTATCGCCATTGCTCTGCCGGTGGCCGCCGCCGGGCAGGTGCTGACCGTTTTCGCCCGTACCATTACCGTGGTGTTCCAGCACGCCGCGGACAAAGCGGCCGAGGAGGCGCGCTTTCGCACCATCGACCTGCTGCATGTCTCCGCACTGGGGGTGCAGGCACTGCGCGTGGCAATCCCGGCGCTGGTGGTCTCGCTGTTCGTTAGCGCGGACATGGTCAGCAGTATGCTCAGCGCGATCCCGGAATTCGTCACCCGCGGCCTGCAGATTGCCGGTGGTTTCATTGTCGTCGTGGGCTACGCGATGGTGCTGCGAATGATGGGCGTGAAGTACCTGATGCCCTTCTTTTTCCTCGGTTTTCTCGCCGGGGGTTATCTCGACTTCAGCCTGCTGGCCTTCGGCGGCGTGGGCGTCATCATCGCGCTGATCTACATCCAGCTCAATCCACAGTGGCGTAAGGCTGAACCCGCCGCCTCCACTGCCCCCTCTGCCCCCGCCCTTGACCAGCTTGACGACTAATGGAGCCGAAAATGGAACAGAAAAAAATCACGCAAGGCGACCTGGTGAGCATGTTTCTCCGCTCCAACCTCCAGCAGGCCTCCTTTAACTTCGAACGTATTCATGGCCTGGGATTTTGCTACGACATGATCCCGGCGATCAAACGCCTGTATCCGCTCAAAGCCGATCAGGTCGCGGCGCTGAAGCGTCATCTGGTGTTCTTTAATACCACGCCGGCGGTGTGTGGCCCGGTGATCGGCGTCACCGCCGCCATGGAGGAGGCCCGGGCTAACGGCGCGGCCATTGACGATGGCGCTATCAACGGCATCAAAGTGGGTCTGATGGGCCCGCTGGCCGGCGTCGGCGACCCGCTGGTCTGGGGCACGCTGCGGCCGATTACCGCGGCCCTTGGCGCCTCGCTGGCCCTCTCCGGCAACATTCTGGGACCTTTGTTATTTTTCTTTATTTTCAATGCAGTGCGGCTGGCAATGAAGTGGTACGGCCTGCAACTGGGCTTCCGTAAAGGGGTCAATATCGTCAGCGATATGGGCGGTAACCTGCTGCAGAAGCTGACCGAAGGCGCCTCCATTCTCGGCCTGTTTGTCATGGGGGTGCTGGTGACCAAATGGACCACCATCAATGTGCCGCTGGTGGTTTCCCAAACGCCCGGTGCAGACGGCGCCACCGTCACGATGACCGTCCAGAACATCCTCGATCAGCTCTGCCCCGGCCTGCTGGCGCTGGGCCTGACGCTACTGATGGTGCGTCTGCTGAACAAGAAAGTGAATCCGGTCTGGCTGATTTTCGCCCTTTTCGGCTTAGGCATTATCGGCAACGCCCTTGGCTTTCTGTCCTGATTATTCCGCCCCGGCGATGCCGGGGTGACGTCAACAACATAGCCCCGAAAGATGAAGGGGATGAGGTGGTTTATGCAAACAACAACGGCCCTGCGCCTGTATGGCAAACGAGACCTGCGCCTGGAAACCTTTACCCTCCCGGCGATGCAGGACGATGAGATCCTCGCCCGGGTGGTCACGGACAGCCTGTGTCTTTCCTCATGGAAAGAGGCCAATCAGGGTGCCGATCATAAAAAAGTGCCAGATGATGTGGCCACCAGGCCCATTATTATCGGTCATGAATTCTGCGGCGAAATCCTTGCCGTCGGTAAAAAGTGGCAGCATAAGTTTCAGCCGGGGCAGCGCTACGTGATCCAGGCCAACCTGCAGTTGCCCGACCGACCCGACTGTCCCGGCTACTCATTCCCATGGATCGGTGGCGAAGCCACCCATGTGGTGATCCCCAATGAGGTGATGGCGCAGGATTGCCTGCTCACCTGGGAGGGGGATACCTGGTTTGAAGGATCGCTGGTAGAGCCGCTCTCCTGCGTCATTGGCGCCTTCAACGCCAACTATCATCTGCAGGAGGGGAGTTACAACCACGTGATGGGGATCCGTCCTCAGGGACGCACCCTGATCCTGGGCGGGACGGGGCCGATGGGGCTGCTGGCCATCGACTATGCGCTGCACGGCCCCATCAATCCTTCACTACTGGTAGTGACCGATACCAATAAGCCGAAGCTCAGCTACGCCCGCCGTCATTACCCCTCTGAGCCGCAGACGCTGATCCACTACCTCGACGGCCATGAGGCCAGTCGCGATACGCTGCTGGCGCTCAGCGGCGGCCATGGCTTCGACGATATCTTCGTGTTTGTGCCAAACGAACAGCTGATCACCCTGGCCTCCTCGTTGCTGGCCCCGGACGGCTGCCTGAATTTCTTTGCTGGCCCCCAGGATAAGCAATTCAGCGCCCCGATCAACTTCTACGACGTGCACTACGCCTTTACCCACTACGTCGGCACCTCCGGCGGTAATACTGACGATATGCGCGCCGCGGTGGCGCTGATGCAGGCGAAAAAGGTCCAGACGGCGAAAGTGGTCACCCATATTCTCGGCCTGAACGCCGCGGGCGAAACCACCCTCGATCTGCCTGCCGTCGGCGGGGGAAAAAAGCTGGTGTATACCGGAAAAGCCTTCCCGCTCACGCCGCTGGGCGAGATCGCCGATCCCGAACTGGCAGCGATTGTGGCGCGTCACCATGGGATCTGGTCCCAGGAGGCTGAAGCGTATCTGCTGGCCCACGCGGAGGATATTACGCATGATTAACCGCGATACGCTGCTGTGCATCTCCCTGGCCGGTCGCCCCGGCAACTTCGGCACCCGCTTTCATAACTATCTGTATGACAAGCTGGGATTGAACTACCTCTACAAAGCCTTTACGACTAAGGATATTGAGGCGGCGGTAAAAGGGGTTCGCGCATTGGGTATCCGCGGCTGTGCGGTCTCCATGCCGTTTAAAGAGAGCTGCATACCGTTTCTTGACGCGATCGATCCGTCAGCAAAAGTCATCGACTCCGTCAACACCATCGTCAATGACGACGGGAAGTTAACCGGGCTAAACACCGATTACATCGCGGTCAAAAGCCTGATCGCCAGCCATCGGCTCGATACCAACGCCAGAGTGATGATTCAGGGTAGCGGCGGCATGGGGAAAGCCGTCATTGCCGCCTTCCGTGATGCCGGTTTCCGCGACGTGATCATTGCGGCCCGCAATCGCCAGCGCGGCCTGGCGCTGGCAAAACAGTATGGCTTTCAGTGGCAGCCCCTGCCCGAAGGGATCGCAGCCGAGATTCTGGTCAATGTCACACCGCTGGGCATGGCAGGGGGAGCGGAAAGTAACACGCTGGCGTTCAGCAAGGCCATGGTGGCCCAGGCCAGCGTCGTGTTTGACGTGGTCGCGTTGCCGGCGGAAACTCCGCTGATCCGCCTGGCGCAACAACGGGGTAAGCAAACCATCAGCGGTGCGGAAGTCATTGCCCTGCAAGCTGTCGAGCAGTTCGCCCTTTATACCGGCGTACGACCGGATAACGCGCTGGTGGCAGAAGCCTCGGCGTTTGCCAGAAGCTAGGATGTCCCTCCCGGGAAGGCGTCAGCCACGTCCCGGGAGGGCTACCTCGCCAGAAAAGAAGCGACATAGACGGAAAAATAATCCGTCTCAGTAGTCATCCCGTTCGTCGTCTTCATCCGGCTGCTCCATCACGCTGTAGGCCACCGAGCAGAACAGGCTGTTCAGACGCTTCATATCCCCCAGCAGCGCCAGGTGCAACGTACTGGTTTCGATACTCTGCACGTTCTGCTGATGCAGACGGTCAACGTGCGCATGCGAGTAACGGCGGTTAAGAATGCGGAACCGGTGTTTGCTGCGCCGCAGACGGCGGGCGCTGGGTACATCGCTGGAGAAGAAGACCGACATCGCCAGCTGCAGATTGCTGAGCAGCAGATCGTACAGCGCATCCAGCTCCTTTAACCCTTCCACCGAGAAGGCGCGCCGCGCCGCCAGCGATTTATCGGCGATCTCGCTGCCCATCCGCTCGACGATATCGGACGCCTGCTCGAGGTTTAGCGACATCTCAATGATTTCCGCCCAGCGCCGGGACTCCTCCTCCGCCAGCTCATCCTTTGGCATTCGCGCCAGATAGAGCTTAATGGCGGTGTAGAGCACGTTGATATCGTCCGCCATACGACGTAGCTCTTTCTCCTGACGCGGTTCGCCATGCATCACTTTATGCAGGCTCCCCAGCATCTGCTCCATCGCATCTCCAATGCGCAGCGTCTCGCGCGCGGCATTGGCCAGCGCCAGCGCTGGCGTATCCAGCGCCGACGGGTCAAGATGCTTGGGTTTCAGCTGGTTATCCAGCTCGGGCTCATCGCGGATCATACGCTGGCACAGCTTCGCCATCGGTCCGGCAAAGGGCACCATCGCGATGCAGCGCAGCAGGTTATAAAAGACGTGGAAGTAGATAACCAGCTCAGACTCCGCCAACGGCAGCTTGTGCATCGCCGCGGCCAGCGGATGGACGAATGGCAGAATAATCAGGCTCCCCACCAGCTTAAACAGCAGGCTACCCAGCGCCACGCGGCGCGCCGCCGCGTTTGCCGCGCTGTTGTTGAGCATCGCCAACAGCCCGGAGCCCAGGTTGGCGCCAATTACCAGGCACAGCGCCACCGGGAAGGAGATTGCTCCCGCCGCGGTCAGCGTCGCCGTCAGCAGCACCGCCGCCAGGCTGGAGTAGCTGATGATCGCGAATACGGCGCCAATTAAGGCATCCAGCATGATATCGCCGGTCAGCGAGGCGAAAATCACCTGCACGCCGTTGGCCTGGGTGATGGGGTTCACGGCCTGCACAATCAGCTCCAGGGCCAGCAGGATCAGCCCCAGACCAATCCCCACTCGCCCCAGCTGCCCGGCGCGGGTTTGCTTGCGGCCAAGGAAGAAGATCACCCCGATAAAAATGAGTAGCGGCGATAGCCACGACAGGTCGAAGGTCAGCACCCTCGCCATCAGCGCCGTCCCGACGTCGGCCCCCAGCACCATTACCAGCGCTGGCGTCAGGCCCACCAGATCCTGGGCGACAAACGAGGTCACCAGCATGGTGGTGGCATTGCTGCTTTGCACCAGCGCAGTGACGCCAAGACCCGCGCAGAAGGCGAGCGGCTTTTTCTCTACGCTGCTACTGAGAACGGTACGCAGGCGAGCGCCATAGACGCGCATCACCCCGGTACGCACAATATGCGTGCCCCACACCAGCAGAGCAACCGCGGACAACAGGTGTAGCAGAGTTAACACGGAATCAGCTTCTCCTTATCGTTATAGGTTTTCCGAAGATCAGGAACCTCTCTCAGTATAAGGGGTTAACCTCAATAAAGAGACAAGGCGCTCACAGAGCGCCTTGTTTGTTGTAAGGAAAGGTGACGATTTAGTCGGCATCATAGCCCAGATTAGGCGCTAACCAGCGCTCGACTTCCGCCGGGGTCATCCCTTTACGCAGCGCGTAGTCTTCGACCTGGTCGCGCTGGATCTGCGCCACGGCGAAGTACTTGCTGTCCGGATGGCTGAAGTACCAGCCGGAAACCGATGCCCCCGGCCACATGGCGAACGATTCGGTCAGCTTCATGCCGGTATGGGCTTCGACGTCCAGCAGCTGCCAGATGGTGCCTTTTTCGGTGTGCTCCGGACAGGCCGGATACCCCGGCGCCGGACGGATCCCCTGGTAATTCTCGCGAATAAGTTCCTCATTGCTGAGGTTCTCATTGGCCGCATACCCCCAGTAGACCTTGCGCACTTTCTCGTGCAGATACTCGGCGAAGGCTTCCGCCAGACGATCGGCGATGGCCTTGATCATGATCTTGTTATAGTCATCATGCTGCGCTTCATAGGCGTCCGCCAGCGCGTCCTCTTCCAGGCCGCCGGTCACGGCAAAGGCGCCGATGTAGTCCGCCTTGCCGCTCAGCTTCGGCGCGACAAAATCGGCGAGGCAGTAGTTCGCGAAGCCGACCTTCTCCGTCTGCTGGCGCAGATGATGGCTCACCATCAGCACGTGGGTGCGGGTTTCATCGCGATAAATTTCAATATCGTCGCCCACGCGGTTGGCCGGGAACAACCCGACCACGCCGCGCGGGTTCAGGGTTTTCTCTGCGCTGAGTTTATCTAACAAATCGTTGGCGTCTTTGAACAGGCGCTGTGCCTCTTCGCCCACCACTTCATCTTCCAGAATCCGCGGGTATTTACCCGCCAGCGACCAGGTCATGAAGAACGGCGTCCAGTCGATGTAGTTGCGCAGCGTCTCGATGCTCGCTTCCACCTCCTGTACCCCCAGGCGATGGGCCACCGGCGGCGTGTAGCTCTCCCAGTCGAAGGCCAGATCGTTTTCCCGCGCGGCGGCCAGGGTCACCGGCGGCGTGCGCGGTTTTTTACGCCCATGCTGGATACGCACGGTCTCATACTCTTTACGCGTGCGGGCGACAAAATCATCGCGCTGCGTATCCGAGAGCAGCGCAGCCACCACCCCGACGGTGCGCGAGGCGTTCTGTACGTAAACGGTCGGGCCACTGTAGTTCTGCTCGATTTTCACCGCCGTATGCGCTTTCGAGGTAGTCGCGCCACCGATCAGCAGCGGGATGGTAAAGCCCTGGCGCTCCATCTCTTTCGCCACGTTAACCATCTCGTCCAGTGACGGAGTAATCAGCCCGGAAAGGCCGATCAGATCCGCATTGACCTCTTTGGCGGTTTTGAGAATTTTATCCGCCGGGACCATCACGCCAAGATCGATAATTTCGTAGTTATTGCACTGCAGCACCACGCCGACGATGTTTTTACCGATGTCGTGAACGTCGCCTTTTACGGTGGCAATCACCATTTTGCCGTTACTGGAGCCCTGTTCTTTGCTGGCTTCGATATAAGGTTCGAGGTAGGCCACCGCCTGTTTCATCACGCGAGCGGATTTCACCACCTGCGGCAGGAACATTTTACCTTCGCCGAACAGGTCGCCGACCACGTTCATGCCGTCCATCAGCGGCCCTTCAATCACCTCAATCGGGCGGGCAGCCTGCTGACGCGCCTCTTCGGTGTCCTGTTCGATAAATTCGGTAATGCCCTTCACCAGCGAATATTCGAGACGCTTTTTCACGTCCCAACTGCGCCATTCCGCCTGCTGAGCATTCGCGCCGTCGTCCGCTTTGCTGCCGCGATATTTTTCCGCCAGCTCAAGTAACCGTTCGGTACTGTCATCGCGGCGGTTAAGGATCACATCTTCGACCGCGTCGCGCAGCTCGCCCGGCAGATCGTCGTAAATCGCCAGCTGGCCGGCGTTGACGATCCCCATATCCATGCCGTTACGGATCGCGTAGTAGAGGAACACGGCGTGGATCGCCTCACGTACCGGGTCATTACCGCGGAACGAGAACGACACGTTGGAGACGCCGCCGGAGATCAGCGCATGCGGCAGCTCGCGTTTGATGTCTTCGCAGGCGCCGATAAAGTCCTGCGCATAGTTATTGTGCTCTTCGATACCGGTCGCTACCGCAAAGATATTGGGATCAAAGATGATATCTTCTGGCGGGAAGCCGACCTCTTCAGTGAGAATTTTGTAAGCGCGACGGCAAATCTCAATTTTGCGTTCGCGGGTGTCGGCCTGGCCCACTTCGTCAAAGGCCATCACCACTACCGCGGCGCCATAACGGCGAACCAGCTTCGCATGGTGGATAAAAGGTTCAACGCCCTCTTTCATCGAAATCGAGTTAACAATGCCTTTGCCCTGAATGCATTTCAAACCCTTTTCAATGACTTCCCACTTGGAGGAGTCGATCATGATCGGCACGCGGGCAATGTCCGGCTCGCCGGCAATCAGGTTGAGGAAGCGCACCATCGCCGCTTCCGCGTCGAGCATCCCCTCATCCATGTTGATATCGATAATCTGCGCGCCGCTTTCGACCTGCTGACGGGCAACGTCCAGCGCTTCGCTGTACTTCTCTTCTTTGATCAAGCGCTTAAATTTCGCCGAGCCGGTGACGTTGGTACGTTCGCCGACGTTAACGAACAGGCTGTCGTCGCCGATGTTCAGCGGCTCCAGGCCGGCGAGGCGGCAGGCCACCGGCAGTTCCGGCAACTGGCGCGGCGGTAAACCGGCCACCGCCCGGCTCATAGCGGCAATATGCTCCGGGGTCGTACCGCAGCAGCCGCCGACGATATTGAGGAAACCGGCTTCCGCCCATTCGCGAATTTGCGTCGCCATGGTGTCGGCATCCAGATCGTATTCACCGAAGGCGTTGGGCAGACCGGCGTTCGGGTGCGCGGTAACGTAGCATTCGGCGATGCGCGACAGCTCCTGGACATACTGCCGCAGTTCGTCCGGCCCGAGGGCGCAGTTCAGACCAAACGATAAGGCTTCGGCGTGACGCAGCGAGTTATAAAAGGCTTCGGTGGTCTGTCCGGAAAGCGTGCGGCCGGACGCATCGGTGATGGTGCCGGAGATCATCAGCGGCAGGTCAACGCCCAGCGCCTCCAGCTCCTCTTTCACCGCATAGATGGCCGCTTTGGCGTTCAGAGTATCAAATACCGTTTCAATCAGGATCAGATCCACGCCACCTTCCACCAGCGCCCGGGTGGATTCGCGATAGGCGGCCACCAGCTGGTCAAAGGTAATATTACGGAACGCCGGATCGTTCACATCAGGCGAGATAGAGGCGGTACGGTTGGTCGGGCCAAGCACGCCCGCGACGTAGCGCGGTTTTTCCGGCGTGCGGGCCGTCCAGGCGTCGGCGCTGGCGCGGGCCAGCTTCGCCGCGGTAAAGTTGATCTCGGCCGACAGGGATTCCATCTGGTAATCCGCCATCGCGATGGTCGTCGAGTTAAAGGTGTTGGTCTCAATGATATCCGCACCGGCCTCGAAGTAGGCGTCGTGGATCTCGCGGATCACCTCGGGCTTGCTGAGCACCAGCAGGTCGTTGTTGCCTTTCAGGTCGCACGGCCAGTCAGCAAAGCGCTCACCGCGAAAGTCCTGCTCACTCAGACGATAGCCCTGGATCATGGTGCCCATGCCCCCATCCAGAACCAGAATACGTTCTTTTAACTGCTGATGCAGTTGCTCAACTTTGCTGCTCACACTTGCTCCCGACAACGCTCAACTCAGGCCAAATAGCCAACAAACCATACTGGCATAAACCACCGGAGCGGAAAAGACAACAACAGGCAATATGAGACATGTTCAGCTTCACTCCTCCGATGAGTCCGGTTGTGATTGCATTATCGCCAAATAAAACGAAAATCATTTCCACGATACAGAAAAAGGAGTCCGCGATGGCCACTACCCCCGTTCCCGCGAAACGCGGCAGAAAACCCGCGGCTGCCACCGCCCAGCAGGCTGGCGGTCAGGTTCAGTCGCTGACCCGCGGCCTGAAATTGCTCGAATGGATTGCCGAGTCTCACAGCAGCGTCGCGCTGACCGAGCTGGCGCAGCAGGCGGGTCTGCCCAACTCCACCACTCACCGCCTGCTGACCACCATGCAGCAGCTGGGTTTCGTCCGCCAGGTCGGCGAGCTGGGCCACTGGGCCGTCGGGGCGCATGCCTTCGTGGTGGGTAGCAGCTTTCTGCAAAGCCGCAATCTGCTGGCGATTGTCCACCCGATCCTGCGCCAGCTGATGGAAGATTCCGGTGAAACGGTGAATCTGGCGGTGCTTGACCAGAGCGACCACCAGGCGATCATTATCGACCAGGTGCAGTGCACCCAGCTGATGCGTATGTCGGCGCCGATCGGCGGTAAACTGCCGATGCACGCCTCCGGCGCCGGGAAGGCGTTTCTCTCGCAATTAAGCGAAGAGCAGGTCACCAGCCTGCTGCACCGTAAAGGGCTGCATGCCTATACGCATGCCACGCTGGTCTCGCCGCTGCATCTGAAGGAAGATTTAGCGCAGACCCGCAAACGGGGCTACTCTTTCGATGACGAGGAGCACGCGCTCGGCCTGCGCTGCGTCGCCGCCTGCATTTATGATGAACATCGCGAACCGTTCGCGGCAATCTCCATCTCCGGACCGATTTCACGCATGACCGATGACCGGGTGACCGAGCTGGGCGCGCTGGTGATCAAAGCGGCGAAGGAAGTGACGCTGGCGTATGGCGGGGTTAAATAAAAAAATGCCCCACTGGGGCATTTTAAGTAGGCCTGATAAGCGTAGCGCCATCAGGCAGATCGGCGCACCCTGCCGGATGGCGGCGTAAACACCTTATCCGGCCTACTGTCAGCGCCATAGCGCACGCTAAAACGCTGCTTGCGCCGGTAGGCGTAAACATCTTCCACATGGCCGTTTTTAATCCGCGTCTGCAGCTCGCGCCAGTAGTCCGCGCGCAGCAGGTCGGCATGCATCTCCTCAAACAGCGGCCCAACGCGCGGGTCGGCACACAGCCAGTGGCGGAACTCCTCCGGAAACACATCCCCCGGCGAAACGCTGTACCACGGCTCGCTGGCCAGCTCATCTTCCGGATAGCGCGGCGGCGGGATCTGGCGGAAATTCACCTCTGTCATATAGCAAATTTCGTCATAGTCGTAGAACACCACCCGGCCGTGGCGGGTGACGCCGAAGTTTTTAAACAGCATATCGCCGGGAAAGATGTTGGCGGCGGCCAGCTGGCGGATAGCATTGCCATACTCTTCTACCGCATCACGCAATGCCTGGCCGTTAACCTGCTCCAGCCACAGGTTGAGCGGCACCATTCGCCGTTCAATATAGAGATGACTGATGACGATGCGGTCGCCGAGATCGGTGAGTTTGTTCCCCGCTTCCGCCTGCAACAGCGCCAGCAGCGCCGGCGCGATTTGCCGTTTATCCAGCACGAAATTTTCAAATTCCTGGGTATCCGCCATCCGCCCGACGCGGTCGTGTTCCTTTACCAGCTGGTAGCAGGCGCGCACGTGGGCGGCGGTCACCTCTTTCTGCGGCGCGAAGCGGTCTTTGATCACCTTAAACACCCGGTCAAACCCCGGCAGGGTAAACACCAGCATCACCATCCCGCGAATGCCCGGCGCTTCAATAAACTGCTCATCGCAGCGAGTAATGTAGTGTAAATATTCGCGATAGCTTTCGGTTTTGGCGTGCTTCTGACAGCCAATCGCCATGTACAGCTCGGCCGTCGTTTTGCCCGGCAGGATCTCACGCAGCCATTCCACCAGAGCGCCGGGCAACGGCGCATAAACCATAAAATAGGAACGCGCGAAGCCAAAAACGATGCTCGCTTCGGCATGGGTGGTCAGGCAGGTGTCAACAAACAGCTCACCCTCATCGCTGCGGTGGATCGGCAGCAAAAAAGGCAGCGTCGCCATCGGCATGACCAGTTTGCCCACCAGCCAGGCAGCTTTATTCCGGTAGAACAGCTCATTGGCGACCTGCAGATGACAGGTGGCGAGCAGTTCCTCCCCCAGCGCCTCCTGCAGACTGGCAATGATATAGCCGATATCCCGCGCTTTGTTCTGCCACGGCAGCCGCAGCGGCAAATCGGACAGTACTTTGCCCAGCAGGTGGGACCAGCCGCGTTCCGGAAAGAAATCTTTCGCCAGCGGTCGCGGTAGGGTGCGAAAGGGGCGCTCGGGCTGCGAACTGAAAATAAAGAGCCGCTCGGGGGTCAGCGAGCGGTGGTCAAACAGTCGGCAGTAGACCGAATTGAAAAAGCTCTCGGCAATTTCAAAGCGAGGGTAATCCGGCAACAGTTGGGTGTACTGCTGTTTCACCCGCAAAAGAAAATCGACGTCGGTACTTTTCCCTTCGGTAATGCAGCGCAGCTGCTCTACCACCAGGCCAACGTGGTGATCGTAGAGATGGATACGCTGCTTCATCGCCTGCTGTACGGCGTGCCAGTCAGCCTGTTCAAAGCGCTGCTGCGCGCCGGAGGTCACCTCCAGGAAACGCCCGTACTGGGCGTCGAATCCCTGTAAAATGGTTTGGGCAATCAGTAGTTCCAGGCCACGCGTCATCGCTTTCCCCCATCCGGCACCACGTCATGCCGGATGGCGCGCTCGCTTATCCGGCCTGCATCCCTTCCCAGGCCCGGTCAGCGTCGCGCCGCCGGGCATGGCTCAAAACTGATCTTCTTCGGTCGAGCCGGTCAGCGCCGTCACCGATGAGGCGCCGCCCTGGATAATGGTAGTGACTTTGTCGAAGTAGCCAGTGCCCACCTCCTGCTGGTGCGAGACGAAGCTATAGCCTTCCGGCGCGGCAGCGAATTCCGGCTGCTGCACTTTCTCAACATAGTGGCGCATCCCCTCACCCTGAGCGTAGGCATGGGCGAGGTCGAACATGTTGAACCACATGCTGTGGATCCCGGCGAGGGTAATAAACTGGTATTTGTATCCCATGTCCGACAGCTGCTGCTGGAAGCTGGCGATGGTTTTATCGTCGAGATTTTTCTTCCAGTTAAACGACGGCGAGCAGTTATAGGCCAGCAATTTGCCCGGGAAACGCGCATGGATAGCCTCAGCAAAGCGGCGCGCCTGCTCAAGATCCGGTTTCGACGTTTCGCACCACACCAGATCCGCATACGGCGCATAAGCCAGCCCGCGACTGATCGCCTGCTCGATCCCGGCGTGGGTGCGGAAGAACCCTTCGCTGGTGCGATCCCCGGTAATAAACTCACGATCGTACGGATCGCAGTCAGAGGTAATTAAATCGGCCGCATCGGCATCGGTACGGGCGATCACCAGCGTCGGGACCCCCATCACGTCGGCTGCCAGACGCGCCGCCACCAGCTTCTGAATCGCCTCCTGGGTCGGGACCAACACTTTACCGCCCATATGACCGCACTTCTTCACTGACGCCAGCTGATCTTCGAAGTGAACCGCCGCTGCACCGGCTTCAATCATCGATTTCATCAGCTCAAAGGCGTTAAGGACGCCGCCAAAACCGGCCTCCGCATCCGCCACGATCGGCAGGAAGTAGTCGATATAACGCGGATCGTTCGGTTCAATCCCGACCGACCACTGGATCTGATCGGCACGACGGAAAGTGTTGTTGATCCGATCCACCACCGCCGGTACCGAGTTGGCCGGATACAGCGATTGATCCGGATACATGCTGGACGCCAGGTTAGCATCCGCCGCCACCTGCCAGCCGGAGAGATAAATGGCTTCGATACCCGCCTTCGCCTGCTGCAAGGCCTGGCCGCCGGTCAGCGCGCCGAGACTGTTGATGTACCCTTTTTTCGCCTCACCGTGCAGCAGACGCCACATTTTCGCCGCGCCAAGCTGCGCCAGCGTGCATTCCGGATTCACCGAGCCGCGTAACTTCACCACCTCTTCCGCGCTGTACGGGCGGGTAATGCCTTCCCAGCGCGGGTTCGTCCACTCTTTATTTAATTCTTCGATTTGTTGGGTACGGGTTTTCATGTGCAGATGCTCCATATAATTTCCTGGCTCCCCAGGCGCATTGGTGAAGGACTAAATGGCGAACCACACCATCTGGCGATCAGGCCAGCAGGCGGTAGCCCGGTAATGTCAGAAAATCAATTAGCTCGTCGGAGGTGGTGATCTGCTCCATCAGTCGCGCCGCATCGTCAAAGCGGCCATGGCTGAAACGGTGCTCTCCCAGCTCCTCCTGAATCACCATCAGCTCTTCCGCCAGCCACTGGCGGAACAGCGCCTTCGTGACCGGGGTGCCGTCGTTCAGGGTTTTCTGATGATGGATCCACTGCCAGATAGAGGTGCGCGAGATCTCGGCCGTCGCGGCGTCTTCCATCAGGCCATAAATCGGGACGCAACCGTTGCCGGAGATCCAGGCTTCGATGTACTGCACCGCCACGCGAATGTTGGCGCGCATCCCGGCTTCCGTGCGCTCGCCCTCGCAGGGGGCCAGCAGCTGTTCGGCGGTAATTGGCGCATCCGCGCTCCGGGTGACCGAGAGCTGATTCGGCTTATCGCCCAGTACGCGGTTAAACACCGCCATAGCGGTATCCGCCAGCCCCGGGTGGGCGATCCAGGTGCCATCGTGACCGTTGTTCGCCTCCAGCTCTTTATCGGCGGTGACTTTGCTCAGCACCTGACGGTTGCGTTCGGCATCTTTGCTCGGGATAAACGCCGCCATGCCGCCCATCGCAAACGCACCGCGTTTGTGGCAGGTCTTAATCAACAACCGTGAGTAGGCGCTGAGGAACGGTTTATCCATCGTCACCACCTGACGGTCAGGCAACACGCGGTCCGGATGGTTTTTCAGCGTTTTGATATAGCTGAAGATGTAGTCCCAACGGCCGCAGTTCAGGCCAACAATATGGTCGCGCAGCGCATGCAGGATCTCATCCATCTGGAACACCGCTGGCAGCGTCTCAATCAGCAGCGTGGCCTTGATGGTGCCGCGCGGCAGGTCAAAGCGATCTTCCGTAAAGCTAAAGACATCGTTCCACCATGCCGCCTCCTGCCAGGCCTGGGTTTTTGGCAGATAGAAGTAGGGACCGCTCCCCTTCGCCAGCAGCGCCTGGTAGTTATGAAAAAAATAGAGCGCAAAATCGAACAGACTGCCGGGGATGGCCTCATTACGCCAGGTGACGTGCTTTTCCGGCAGGTGCAGGCCGCGCACACGGCATACCAGCACAGCGGGATTGGGCTGCAGCTGGTAGATTTTGCCGGCCTCGTTGGTGTAGCTAATAGTCCCGTTCACGGCATCACGCAGGTTAATTTGGCCATCAATGACTTTACGCCAGTCAGGCGCCAGCGAATCCTCAAAGTCCGCCATAAAGACTTTGACGTTGGCATTCATCGCGTTAATGACCATTTTGCGTTCAACGGGACCGGTGATTTCAACACGGCGATCCTGCAAATCCGCCGGGATACCGCGGATGGTCCAGTTTTCATTTCTAATGGAAGCGGTTTCCGAAATAAAGTCAGGAAGTACACCTTGATCAATGGCCTGCTGCTGCTGCTGACGCGCGGCCAGTAGCTTATTACGCGCCGGCGCAAAGCGGCTCACCAGTTCCGTCAGAAATTCTACCGCCTCAGGCGTTAAGATCTGCTTCTCCTGCTCGCCATAGGGCTGACTAAAGGCCAGTTCATCGGTGATTGTCGCCTGCTGCGTCATTGTGCTGTTCCTCTTGGTTGATCCGCTGGAAGCGAGCGAGAGATCGTTGTGTAGTTTTCGCTCAGCACAATTAAGACTACTCAATTAATTTTCAAAATCAAAAACAATTTCCATTTTAATTTTAAAATAGAGTTAACATATTGATAACAATGGAATTAAAGTTATCATTGAGCATGAAGTGAATTTCGGAAATAAAAAAGGCACCCGAAGGTGCCAGAGGCAAAGTGCTGAAACGCTTTAGGATCGTTTCGTGTAGAGTATTACTCCAGTGTAGGATTCATATGGCGCAGATCGTATGGTGTAATCTGGTAGACATAATAGTTAAGCCAGTTAGCAAACAGCAGATTGCCGTGGCTCCGCCAGGTGGCGCGCGGTTTGTTCTGCGGGTCGTTTTGCGGAAAATAGTTGTAAGGAACCTCTGGATTCAAACCGGCTTCCACATCGCGGAAATATTCGCTTGCCAGGGTATTGGCATCGTACTCCGGGTGGCCGGTAACAAAGGCGATGCGCTTATCTTTGCTGGCAAACAAATACGCATCGCCCTCTTCCGTCTCCGCGAGGATCTCGAGATCGGTGTAGTCGCGGATAAGCCCCGCCGGAAAATCAGCATAGCGTGAGTGCGGGGCCAGGAAAGAGTCGTCGAAACCGCGGGTCAGTAAGGCGTGTGGATGCAGAATATGGTGTTCATAAACGCCAGAAATCTTTTCGGCGCGGGTCTGCTTCGGAATGCCGTACAGAATATTCAGCGCGGCCTGAACCGCCCAACAGACGAACAACGTGGAGGTGACGTGATCCTTCGCCCACTCCAGCACCTGTTTGATCTGTGGCCAGTAAGCAACATCGTTAAACTCAACCAGGCCTAAGGGGGCACCGGTGACAATCAGGCCATCAAAGTTCTGATCGCAGATCTCATCGAAATTGCAGTAAAAGTTATTCAGATGCTCCGCCGGCGTATTACGCGACTCACGCGCATCAATACGCAACAACTGGATGTCCACCTGCAGCGGAGAGTTCGACAGCAGACGCAGGAACTGATTTTCCGTCTCGATTTTCTTCGGCATCAGGTTGAGGATTAACACCTTCAGGGGGCGAATTTCCTGAGTCGTTGCACGTGTTGTCGTCATCACAAAGACGTTTTCATTGCGCAAGAAACTGACGGCTGGTAGCTCGTCCTGCACCCGAATTGGCATAACTGTATTACCTCATAGCATACGTATAAACGTTTAGACATCCAGATAGCTGAAGATAACCAGGAATCGGGTGAATGTCGAGTCTGCATGTTCACGGTGAGAAAATTTCACGGCGCGCATTGAGTTAGAATATAAGAATGAAGAAAAGGAGAAAATATGGTTATTAGCATCCGCCGTTCCCGGCCAGATGAAGGGGATAAACTGATTGCGATATGGTGTCGGTCGGTCGACGCCACGCACGATTTTCTGTCAAAAGCGTATCGAAAGGAGCTGGAGGAGATGGTACGCGCATTTTTACCGGAGGCTCCGCTGTGGGTGGCGGCTAACACCCAGGACCAGCCGATCGCCTTTATGCTGCTTACCGGAGAGCATATGGATGCGCTGTTCGTCGATCCGGATGTCCGCGGCTGTGGCGTGGGGAAATTGCTGATTGAGCATGCGCTGTCGTTAACGCCAAAGCTGACGACGAATGTGAATGAGCAGAATGAACAAGCGGTCGGGTTTTATCAGAGGATGGGTTTTAACGTGACAGGGCGTTCTGAGACGGACGATCTGGGGCAACCGTATCCGTTATTGAATTTGATACATGAGCAGCAGGCTGAAGCAGACTAAGATTGACGTCGCAACTGCTGACTCTTAGACAGGGGCCTCCCCGGAGGCGGTGCTGCGCACCTTGTCCGGGCTACGGATCGTGTAGCCCCGGTAAGCGCAGCGCCACCGGGGAGACATACCCCACACAGCAAAAAACCCCGCACCTTTCGGGACGGGGTTCTTGTTAAAACGCAAAAACAAAAAGCTCAGTCTTTCGACTGAGCTTTCTGCTTTGTTTGATGCCTGGCAGTTCCCTACTCTCACATGGGGAGACCCCACACTACCATCGGCGCTACGGCGTTTCACTTCTGAGTTCGGCATGGGGTCAGGTGGGACCACCGCGCTAGTGCCGCCAGGCAAATTCTTTGTGCTCGTCCTGTGTCTTTTGCGCTCATACTGCGTTGGCTGCTCTCGCGAGTGTCAGTCACATACTTATGTATGCTCCTTCCATCGCCTCGTTTGCCGCCTTGTCTCAGCGCAAAATCCTTCGGACTCTGAATCAGAGCTGAAAATCTTCTCTCAAATCGCCAAAACAGCTTCGGCGTTGTAAGGTTAAGCCTCACGGTTCATTAGTACCGGTTAGCTCAACGCATCGCTGCGCTTACACACCCGGCCTATCAACGTCGTCGTCTTCAACGTTCCTTCAGGAGACTTAAAGTCTCAGGGAGAACTCATCTCGGGGCAAGTTTCGTGCTTAGATGCTTTCAGCACTTATCTCTTCCGCATTTAGCTACCGGGCAGTGCCATTGGCATGACAACCCGAACACCAGTGATGCGTCCACTCCGGTCCTCTCGTACTAGGAGCAGCCCCCCTCAATTCTCCAGCGCCCACGGCAGATAGGGACCGAACTGTCTCACGACGTTCTAAACCCAGCTCGCGTACCACTTTAAATGGCGAACAGCCATACCCTTGGGACCTACTTCAGCCCCAGGATGTGATGAGCCGACATCGAGGTGCCAAACACCGCCGTCGATATGAACTCTTGGGCGGTATCAGCCTGTTATCCCCGGAGTACCTTTTATCCGTTGAGCGATGGCCCTTCCATTCAGAACCACCGGATCACTATGACCTGCTTTCGCACCTGCTCGCGCCGTCACGCTCGCAGTCAAGCTAGCTTATGCCATTGCACTAACCTCCTGATGTCCGACCAGGATTAGCTAACCTTCGTGCTCCTCCGTTACTCTTTGGGAGGAGACCGCCCCAGTCAAACTACCCACCAGACACTGTCCGCAACCCCGATAAGGGGCCAACGTTAGAACATCAAACATTAAAGGGTGGTATTTCAAGGTTGGCTCCACGCAGACTGGCGTCCACGCTTCAAAGCCTCCCACCTATCCTACACATCAAGGCTCAATGTTCAGTGTCAAGCTATAGTAAAGGTTCACGGGGTCTTTCCGTCTTGCCGCGGGTACACTGCATCTTCACAGCGAGTTCAATTTCACTGAGTCTCGGGTGGAGACAGCCTGGCCATCATTACGCCATTCGTGCAGGTCGGAACTTACCCGACAAGGAATTTCGCTACCTTAGGACCGTTATAGTTACGGCCGCCGTTTACCGGGGCTTCGATCAAGAGCTTCTCCTTACGGATAACCCCATCAATTAACCTTCCGGCACCGGGCAGGCGTCACACCGTATACGTCCACTTTCGTGTTTGCACAGTGCTGTGTTTTTAATAAACAGTTGCAGCCAGCTGGTATCTTCGACTGGTCTCAGCTCCATCCGCAGGGACTTCACCTACACACCAGCGTGCCTTCTCCCGAAGTTACGGCACCATTTTGCCTAGTTCCTTCACCCGAGTTCTCTCAAGCGCCTTGGTATTCTCTACCTGACCACCTGTGTCGGTTTGGGGTACGATTTGATGTTACCTGATGCTTAGAGGCTTTTCCTGGAAGCAGGGCATTTGTTACTTCAGCACCGTAGTGCCTCGTCATCACACCTCAGCGTTAAAAGGTACCGGATTTACCTGGAACCTCCGCCTACATGCTTAAACCGGGACAACCGTCGCCCGGCTAACATAGCCTTCTCCGTCCCCCCTTCGCAGTAACACCAAGTACAGGAATATTAACCTGTTTCCCATCGACTACGCCTTTCGGCCTCGCCTTAGGGGTCGACTCACCCTGCCCCGATTAACGTTGGACAGGAACCCTTGGTCTTCCGGCGAGCGGGCTTTTCACCCGCTTTATCGTTACTTATGTCAGCATTCGCACTTCTGATACCTCCAGCA
>NZ_KB976100.1:89299-132599 GCF_000398905.1 Klebsiella sp. KTE92 | reverse complement strand
TCGCTGCCGCAGCTTCGGTGCATGGTTTAGCCCCGTTACATCTTCCGCGCAGGCCGACTCGACCAGTGAGCTATTACGCTTTCTTTAAATGATGGCTGCTTCTAAGCCAACATCCTGGCTGTCTGTGCCTTCCCACATCGTTTCCCACTTAACCATGACTTTGGGACCTTAGCTGGCGGTCTGGGTTGTTTCCCTCTTCACGACGGACGTTAGCACCCGCCGTGTGTCTCCCGTGATAACATTCTTCGGTATTCGTAGTTTGCATCGGGTTGGTAAGTCGGGATGACCCCCTAGCCGAAACAGTGCTCTACCCCCGAAGATGAATTCACGAGGCGCTACCTAAATAGCTTTCGGGGAGAACCAGCTATCTCCCGGTTTGATTGGCCTTTCACCCCCAGCCACAAGTCATCCGCTAATTTTTCAACATTAGTCGGTTCGGTCCTCCAGTTAGTGTTACCCAACCTTCAACCTGCCCATGGCTAGATCACCGGGTTTCGGGTCTATACCCTGCAACTTAACGCCCAGTTAAGACTCGGTTTCCCTGCGGCTCCCCTATACGGTTAACCTTGCTACAGAATATAAGTCGCTGACCCATTATACAAAAGGTACGCAGTCACACCATAAAGGTGCTCCCACTGCTTGTACGTACACGGTTTCAGGTTCTTTTTCACTCCCCTCGCCGGGGTTCTTTTCGCCTTTCCCTCACGGTACTGGTTCACTATCGGTCAGTCAGGAGTATTTAGCCTTGGAGGATGGTCCCCCCATATTCAGACAGGATACCACGTGTCCCGCCCTACTCTTCGAGTTCACAACCTGTGCATTTTGGTGTACGGGACTATCACCCTGTACCGTCGGACTTTCCAGACCGTTCCACTAACACACAAGCTGATTCAGACTCTGGGCTGCTCCCCGTTCGCTCGCCGCTACTGGGGGAATCTCGGTTGATTTCTTTTCCTCGGGGTACTTAGATGTTTCAGTTCCCCCGGTTCGCCTCGTTAACCTATGTATTCAGTTAACGATAGTGCAACGAATTGCACTGGGTTTCCCCATTCGGACATCGCCGGTTATAACGGTTCATATCACCTTACCGACGCTTTTCGCAGATTAGCACGTCCTTCATCGCCTCTGACTGCCAGGGCATCCACCGTGTACGCTTAGTCGCTTAACCTCACAACCCGAAGATGTTTCGTAAAACATCATCGTGTCGCGAAAATTTGAGAGACTCGAACACACATTAACTGTGTGTCGTTTCAATTTTCAGCTTGATCCAGATTTTTAAAGAGCAAAACTTCGCAGTGCACCTTTTCAGGTTCACTCTGAAGTTTTCTTGTGTTTGCAGTAAAGATGGTGGAGCTATGCGGGATCGAACCGCAGACCTCCTGCGTGCAAAGCAGGCGCTCTCCCAGCTGAGCTATAGCCCCATCGTTTGCAACCTCTTCAAATTTGCTTCGCAAATTTGGTAGGCCTGAGTGGACTTGAACCACCGACCTCACCCTTATCAGGGGTGCGCTCTAACCACCTGAGCTACAAGCCTGTAGAGGTTTTTACTGCTGTTTTTCATCAGACAATCTGTGTGGACACTACAAAGGCAGGTTCTTTAAGGTAAGGAGGTGATCCAACCGCAGGTTCCCCTACGGTTACCTTGTTACGACTTCACCCCAGTCATGAATCACAAAGTGGTAAGCGCCCTCCCGAAGGTTAAGCTACCTACTTCTTTTGCAACCCACTCCCATGGTGTGACGGGCGGTGTGTACAAGGCCCGGGAACGTATTCACCGTAGCATTCTGATCTACGATTACTAGCGATTCCGACTTCATGGAGTCGAGTTGCAGACTCCAATCCGGACTACGACATACTTTATGAGGTCCGCTTGCTCTCGCGAGGTCGCTTCTCTTTGTATATGCCATTGTAGCACGTGTGTAGCCCTGGTCGTAAGGGCCATGATGACTTGACGTCATCCCCACCTTCCTCCAGTTTATCACTGGCAGTCTCCTTTGAGTTCCCGGCCTAACCGCTGGCAACAAAGGATAAGGGTTGCGCTCGTTGCGGGACTTAACCCAACATTTCACAACACGAGCTGACGACAGCCATGCAGCACCTGTCTCACAGTTCCCGAAGGCACCAATCCATCTCTGGAAAGTTCTGTGGATGTCAAGACCAGGTAAGGTTCTTCGCGTTGCATCGAATTAAACCACATGCTCCACCGCTTGTGCGGGCCCCCGTCAATTCATTTGAGTTTTAACCTTGCGGCCGTACTCCCCAGGCGGTCGATTTAACGCGTTAGCTCCGGAAGCCACGCCTCAAGGGCACAACCTCCAAATCGACATCGTTTACAGCGTGGACTACCAGGGTATCTAATCCTGTTTGCTCCCCACGCTTTCGCACCTGAGCGTCAGTCTTTGTCCAGGGGGCCGCCTTCGCCACCGGTATTCCTCCAGATCTCTACGCATTTCACCGCTACACCTGGAATTCTACCCCCCTCTACAAGACTCTAGCCTGCCAGTTTCGAATGCAGTTCCCAGGTTGAGCCCGGGGATTTCACATCCGACTTGACAGACCGCCTGCGTGCGCTTTACGCCCAGTAATTCCGATTAACGCTTGCACCCTCCGTATTACCGCGGCTGCTGGCACGGAGTTAGCCGGTGCTTCTTCTGCGGGTAACGTCAATCGATGAGGTTATTAACCTCACCGCCTTCCTCCCCGCTGAAAGTGCTTTACAACCCGAAGGCCTTCTTCACACACGCGGCATGGCTGCATCAGGCTTGCGCCCATTGTGCAATATTCCCCACTGCTGCCTCCCGTAGGAGTCTGGACCGTGTCTCAGTTCCAGTGTGGCTGGTCATCCTCTCAGACCAGCTAGGGATCGTCGCCTAGGTGAGCCGTTACCCCACCTACCAGCTAATCCCATCTGGGCACATCTGATGGCATGAGGCCCGAAGGTCCCCCACTTTGGTCTTGCGACGTTATGCGGTATTAGCTACCGTTTCCAGTAGTTATCCCCCTCCATCAGGCAGTTTCCCAGACATTACTCACCCGTCCGCCGCTCGTCACCCGAGAGCAAGCTCTCTGTGCTACCGCTCGACTTGCATGTGTTAGGCCTGCCGCCAGCGTTCAATCTGAGCCATGATCAAACTCTTCAATTTAAGTTTGATGCTCGTGAATTAAACTTCGTAATGAATTACGTATGTTCACTCAGAGACTTGGTATTCATTTATTGTCCGAAGACATTAAGAATCCATGTCACTTTGAGTGCCCACACAGATTGTCTGATAAATTGTTAAAGAGCAGTTGCGACGCGCTTTAGCGCTCTGTCGCGAGGTGGCGTATATTACGCTTTCCTCTTTCAGAGTCAACCCTGAATTTCAGGATTTTTCTCTTCAACCGAACTGGCTGTTTGTGTGAAGTGATTCACATCCGCCGTGTCGATGGAGGCGCATTATAGGGAGTTCTCGAGCGCCTGCAATAGAAAAATGGCAGAAAAATGACTGACTGCTGCATTCCCCAGCAAAACCCCGCTTTATACCCTTTTACACACAGAATTATCCACAGAAGCGCGATGAAAGGGCGACAAAAGCCCGGTGGGTCAGCTTCTATATAAAGAAGAAACGGTGGCTGAAAGAGAAAGATAAAAATTCGCGAGCGTTGCGCAAACGTTTTCGTTACAATGCCGCGCTATGACACGGATGCCCGGTTGGGTGCGTTAGGTGAGTTTTTAGGCAAAAACTCACCTAACGCTCTCTGTAATGTTCAAATCCTGGGGATTTAATACCATGCAACAACGTCGTCCAGTCCGCCGCGCTCTGCTCAGTGTTTCTGACAAGGCCGGTATCGTCGAATTCGCGCAGGCGCTTTCCGCTCGTGGTGTCGAGCTGCTGTCCACCGGCGGCACCGCCCGCCTGCTGGCAGATAAAGGCCTGCCGGTTACCGAAGTCTCTGACTACACCGGTTTCCCGGAAATGATGGATGGACGCGTGAAGACCCTGCATCCGAAAGTACACGGCGGCATCCTCGGTCGTCGCGGTCAGGATGACGGTATCATGCAGCAGCACGGTATTGCGCCTATCGATATGGTGGTCGTTAACCTTTACCCGTTTGCCCAGACCGTCGCTCGTGAAGGATGCTCGCTGGAAGACGCGGTGGAAAACATTGATATCGGCGGCCCGACTATGGTGCGCTCCGCAGCGAAGAACCATAAAGACGTCGCTATCGTAGTGAAGAGCAGCGACTATGACGCCATCATTAATGAGATGGACGCCAACGAAGGCTCCCTGACGCTGAACACCCGCTTCGATCTCGCCATTAAAGCCTTCGAACACACCGCAGCTTACGACAGCATGATCGCTAACTACTTCGGCAGCATGGTTCCGGCCTATCACGGCGAAAGCAAAGAAGCCGCTGGCCGCTTCCCGCGCACCCTGAATCTGAACTTCATTAAGAAGCAGGATATGCGCTACGGCGAAAACAGTCACCAGCAGGCTGCCTTCTATATAGAAGAGAATGTCAAAGAAGCTTCCGTGGCAACCGCTACCCAGCTGCAGGGTAAAGCGCTCTCCTATAACAACATTGCCGATACCGATGCGGCGCTGGAGTGCGTGAAAGAGTTCAATGAGCCAGCCTGCGTGATCGTCAAGCACGCTAACCCATGCGGCGTTGCCGTCAGCGACTCGATTCTCGACGCCTACGATCGCGCATACAAAACCGACCCAACCTCCGCGTTCGGCGGCATCATCGCCTTTAACCGCGAGCTGGATGCAGAAACCGCGCAGGCGATCATCTCTCGCCAGTTCGTCGAAGTGATCATCGCGCCGTCCGCCAGCGAAGAAGCGCTGAAGATCACCGCCGCGAAACAGAACGTCCGCGTACTGGTCTGTGGCCAGTGGGATACTCGCGTTGCCGGCCTCGATTTCAAACGTGTCAATGGCGGCCTGCTGGTTCAGGACCGCGATCTCGGCATGGTCACCGCGGGCGAACTGCGCGTAGTCAGCAAACGTCAGCCAAGCGAGCAGGAACTGCGCGATGCGCTGTTCTGCTGGAAAGTAGCGAAATTCGTCAAATCCAACGCCATCGTCTATGCCAAAGACAATATGACCATCGGGATAGGCGCCGGTCAGATGAGCCGCGTCTACTCAGCGAAAATTGCCGGGATTAAAGCCGGTGACGAAGGTCTGGAAGTGAAAGGTTCCGCCATGGCCTCTGACGCCTTCTTCCCGTTCCGCGACGGCATTGATGCCGCAGCCGCAGTGGGCATCACCTGTGTGATCCAGCCGGGCGGCTCTATCCGCGACGACGAAGTGATTGCTGCCGCTGACGAACATGGTATCGCCATGATCTTCACCGACATGCGCCACTTCCGCCATTAATTCACGGAGCTACAGATGAAAGTATTAGTAATCGGCAACGGCGGGCGTGAGCACGCGCTGGCCTGGAAAGCGGCCCAGTCGCCGCTGATTGATACCGTCTACGTCGCGCCGGGCAACGCAGGTACCGCCCTGGAGCCGGCGCTGCAAAACGTCGCCATCGGCGTCACCGATATTCCGGCGCTGCTTCGCTTTGCGCAGGATGAGAACATCGATCTGACCATCGTTGGCCCGGAAGCGCCGCTGGTCATTGGCGTGGTTGACGCGTTTCGTGCCGCAGGGCTGACCATCTTTGGGCCAACCGAAGGCGCCGCGCAGCTGGAAGGCTCAAAAGCCTTCACCAAAGATTTCCTCGCCCGTCATCATATCCCGACGGCGGAATACCAGAACTTCACCGAGGTCGAGCCTGCGCTGGCTTATCTGCGGGAGAAAGGCGCGCCGATCGTCATCAAAGCCGACGGTCTGGCGGCAGGTAAAGGCGTTATCGTGGCGATGACCCTTGAGGAAGCCGAAGCGGCGGTCGAAGATATGCTGGCCGGCAACGCCTTTGGCGATGCTGGCCACCGTATCGTGATTGAAGAGTTCCTCGATGGCGAAGAGGCCAGCTTTATTGTGATGGTCGACGGCGAGCACGTCCTGCCGATGGCCACCAGCCAGGATCACAAACGCGTCGGCAACGGCGATACCGGCCCGAACACCGGTGGGATGGGCGCTTATTCTCCGGCGCCGGTCGTGACTGATGAAGTCCATCAGCGCACCATGGAGCGGATTATCTGGCCAACCGTGAAAGGCATGGCCGCTGAAGGCAATACCTATACCGGTTTTCTGTATGCCGGTCTGATGATCGACAAACAGGGTAACCCGAAGGTAATTGAGTTCAACTGCCGCTTTGGCGATCCGGAAACCCAGCCGATCATGCTGCGCATGAAGTCCGACCTGGTAGATCTGTGCCTCGCCGCCTGCGCGGGCAAACTGGACGAGAAAACCTCCGAGTGGGATGACCGCGCGTCGCTGGGTGTGGTGGTTGCCGCCGGCGGCTATCCGGGCAATTACAACACGGGTGATGAGATCTTCGGCCTGCCGCAGCAGGAAGCGGCAGATGGTAAAGTCTTCCATGCCGGCACCAAACTGGCAGACGACCAGCGCGTCGTCACCAACGGCGGGCGCGTGCTGTGCGTGACCGCGCTGGGTGAAACCGTGGCGCAGGCGCAGCAGCGCGCCTATCAACTGCTGACCGATATTCGCTGGGACGGCAGCTTTAGCCGTAACGATATCGGCTGGCGCGCCATCGAACGTGAAAAAGCTAACGGCTAAGTTTTGCCAGCAGCGTTTTCCGCGTAATGCCTAACTGACGGGCGGCTTCAGTTTTGTTGCCGCCCGTTTTTTCCAGCGCCGCCAGAATCACCTCTTTTTCAACTTCCACTAACGGCTGAATCAGCGCGTTCTCGCTACCACCCGACGGCAACGGCGTGCCCGCTATCGCCAGCGGCAGTTCTCGTTCGGAGATATAGTTTCCGGTCAGCAGCACCACCGCCCGCTCCACCGCGTTTTCCAGTTCACGGATATTACCCGGCCAGGGGTAGTGGATCAGCAGATCCATCGCCTGCGGCGTAAACCCCTGCACCGTTTTGCGATTGCGTTCGGCATAGCGCTTAAGAAAGTGTTGCGCCAGTAGAGGAATGTCTTCCCGGCGCTGACGCAGCGGCGGCATATCAATGGTCACGACGTTCAGGCGATAATAGAGATCCTGGCGAAAGCGCCCGGCGCTCACCTCCTCCGCCAGATTACGATGGGTAGCGGCAATCAGCCGCACATCAACGGCAAGCGTCTGGTTACTGCCAACGCGCTGCACCTCGCGTTCCTGAATCGCCCGCAGCAGACGCACCTGCATCAGCGGTGAGATATCACCAATTTCATCAAGGAACAGCGTGCCGCCATCCGCCTCGACAAAACGCCCTTCCCGCCGCCGATCCGCCCCGGTAAACGCCCCTTTTTCATGACCGAACAGCTCGGACTCCAGCAGCGACTCATTCAGCGCCGCGCAGTTTAGCGTCACCAGCGGCTTCTCGCGGCGTTCGCTGCAGGCGTGAATGGCGCGCGCCACCAGTTCTTTACCGGTTCCCGATTCGCCGCAGATCAGCACCGTCGCATCCGAGGGCGCCACCAGCGTAATATTGTTGATAAGCGCCTGCATTGCCGGGCTATCGCCAATCATTCCCCATCGTAATTCTGTCGCGCCGCTGAAATCGCCCTCGCTCTGCCGGGTGTGTGCCAGCGCCTGAACCAGCGTCTGCTGTAGGGTGTCAAAATCCAGCGGTTTGACCAGATAATCCAGCGCCCCGGACTTAATGGCCTCCACCGCCGTGCCGACGCTGGAAAACGCCGTCATGATCAGCACCGGTATCGCCGGGTTATAGGCTTTTATCTCTTTTAACGTCGCGATACCGTCCAGCTCCGCCATACGGATATCGCACAGCACCAGGTCGAAGACCTGGTGATGGATCTGCTCCAGCGCCTGCAGGCCGTTGTGAGCTAATGCCACCTGATAGCCCCAGCCGCGTAGCAGCGCCTGCAGGATCGTGCAGTGGCTGACGTCATCATCGACAACCAGAATCTGTACTTTATCGCTGCTCATCTTCCCTCCGTTGAGCATCTACTGGTAGCCAAAGCGTAAATATCGCTCCGGCTCCCGGCTGACTTTCGGCGCGGATCGTCCCGCCATGTTGTTCGATAATATTCTGTACCACCGCCAGCCCCAGCCCTGTGCCGTCCGCCTTGGTGGTGAAATAAGGAGTGAAGATGGCCTGCAGCTCTTCATCGCTCATCCCCTTACCGCTATCCTTGACGACAATTTTCACACGTTGCCGATCGGCTTCGCTTGCCGATACGTGAATGACGCCGTCGCGGCCAATAGCCTGCATCGCATTCAGATACAGATTCAACAGCACCTGGTTCAGACGGTCGGGGTCGGCTTTAATCGAGGTTAATTCAGGGCGCGGAGTAAATTGCAGTTCGATCCCGCGACTCTGCGCATCCTGGCTTACCAGCTGCAATGAGTGATGGATAAGCGCGTTAATATCGACCGGCTGGTAGTTTAAATGGGCAGGGCGAACCAGCTCCAGCAGTTCGCTGACGACCCGGTTCAGGCGGTCGGCCTCTTTCGCCATCACCAGCGCTAACTCCTGCGCCTCGCCGCCCGGCGGCGTACGCTCGGCAAAATACTTTGCCAGTCCTTTAATCGAAGAGAGCGGGTTGCGGATCTCATGCGCGACGCCAGCCGCCAGATGCCCAAGGGCCATCAGTTTTTCTTTGCGGGCCATCGCCTCCTGTAGCTGCTGACGTGAACGACGGTAGCGGCGGAACCAGAACTGAGCGAGGATCGTCGCGACGATGACCAGCGCCGCGGCCACCAGCATGATCATCATGTTACGCTGGCCGCGGGCCTGCGCCGCATCCAGCTCGCGGCTATCAAAGGCGATAAAAATCACCTGTGGAACATTGGGCTGAGCCAGCGCGCTGTTGCAGCGCTTCATCATCCCCATATGATGGCCGCGAGAAGGATTGAGCGGGCGGAACTGGCGATAGATCTCCAGCGCCGGCTGCGGTTCGCTAAGCCGGCGCCAGCGGGCCTGTTCGCTCACGTGGAGTTCGCGCATCTGCGCCGGACTGTACAGCGCGTTATCCACCTGTTGCGGATCGCTATGGGCGATGATTTTACCGTTTTCATCGGTCACCGCGAACCACAGCACTCCAGGCTGCCAGGCCATCTCTTCCAGCAGGGCCTGCAGCTGCGCATGATGCATACGCATCCCCATCCCGACGCGCGTGCCAGACTCCAGCGCGCGGATCAGCACGCTCCCCTTCTCCTCAATGGTTTGTCGGGCGGCGGTCGTCTCACGACCGTAGTCGCGGACGATCATTACGGAGAACAGCATGACCAACAGCACCATTGCGCCGGTCAGCAGCCAGCTCAGGGCGTCCGCAGCGGCGTGCCGGGAGAAAGGTTTGATCTTCATCGGTGAGTCCTTGTCATATCCTTTTTGCTTTCTGCAGGATCCTTCAGCAGAAATCATGCCATTTTCCCACGCCGTCAATCCTGTTCTCAAACATATCGCCTGCGGTTTAGCGAGTAAAAATGACCCACCTGACCCGCCAGGAACGGGTCATTTTTACTCACCTTCCCCATCGGCTCCTCCGGCAGGCCCGTACGGGCGGGCTTTTTCAGGCTGGCATGGAAGATGCAGTAACGAGAGAAACCACACAGGAGATAATGCTATGAAACGGAACCGTAACTTACCTCTCACCCTCGTCACCCTTGCCGTACTGACCTTTGGCAGCAACGCGGCCTGGGCCAACCATCACTGGGGCAATAACACCGGGATGGGCAATCAGGGTTACAGCCAGCTGACCCAGGAGCAGCAGGCTACCGCGCAAAAGCTGCATAACGATTACGCTGCGCAAACCAGCGCCCTGCGCCAGCAGCTGCAGTCCAAACGCTATGAGTACAATGCGCTGCTCACGACGCAAAAGCCGGACAGTGGAAAGATTGAAGCTGTCGCTCAGGAGATGGAAGGCTTACGCCAGAAGCTGGATCAGCAGCGGGTGAAGTTTGATGTCGCCCTGGCTGAGGCGGGCGTTCCCCGTGGCGCAGGAATGGGATACAACGGCTGCCGCGGTAACGGCGGTGGTCATAGGGGCATGAACCACTGGTAATCGTTAGAAGCTTTTTTCTGTCGGCTGCCAGGTGCAGAAGTTTTCATTGGCGACCAGCAATAGTTGAGAGCCTTCAGACGCCTCCAGCCAGGCGATGCTCACCGCGGCGGAGGAATGACTCTGGCGACGTTCAATATGCGCCAGGGCCCGGCTATCGAGGTCAGGCTTCACCGTCTGACCTTCGCAGGTCAACACGGTATGCGCGGCAGCGTTCCAGCGCCCCTGACGCAGGACGACGCGTCCCTGCCGGAGAGCATCGCTGGTCTGGCGGATCTGCTCGGCGCGATAACGATACAGTGCGACCTGGTCGCTGGAGAGCTGTTGCTTCTGCCCGTCGACTTCCCGCTGCATAAAGCTGAGATCGCCCTGCGCGTCGAAGCGGGCGCGAATATGTTCCGGCGGCTTACCGTAGACATTGAGTTCGATAAACGTCAATTGATCGCCCTGCCAGCGATATTCACTGGTCGAGGTATCCCCGTGACGCCACGGGCTGAAAGCGGCGAGAAGATGGACTTCATCACCTGAATCTTTACGCCAGATACGCATCGCCCCCTGATTATCCGCATAACCGCTGGCGGTAAACGGTGGAAGCGAGGCGTCGTGGCTGCAGGCAGTCAGCAACAGGATGCCCGCCAGCGCCAGAGGCCGGCGCCAGACAGACAAAAGGGGCTTAATAGCCCCTTCGATAAAACTGTTCACTGCCACGCGGTCTTACTTAACTGCGTCTTTCAGTGCTTTGCCAGAAACAAATGCCGGCACGTTAGCTGCAGCGATTTTGATCTCTTTACCGGTCTGCGGGTTGCGGCCAGTACGCTCAGCGCGGTGGTTCACTTTGAAGGTACCGAAACCAACCAGTTGAACAGCATCACCTTCTTTCAGAGACTCAGTAATTGCAGCCAGGGTAGATTCCAGGGCAGCTTTAGCCTGTGCTTTGGACAGGTCAGCTTTGTCCGCAATTACATCAATCAGTTGAGTCTTGTTCATAAGTTATCCTTACAATGTGTTTATCGCTTGCTAAGCATCGAGTGCGACGGAAATGCCAAAAAAGCACCCTCCTGCATACACGCACCGATAGCCACTTTTTTTCGCCCTCCAAATGTAGACCAGACGGGGGGCGGAATGGAAGCCTTCAGACGCTACAATTCAGGCGGTAAATCACGTTTTCTGGTCTCACTGCTGAAAATTTATACCAATATTGCTCTCACCGGCCTCACGCAGGTCCGCGCGCAGACCTTTTATCAGCTCAAGGTCACGCTCTTCGCAGTCGGCCAGCAGGCGGAAAATTTCCCACTGAATATCCCATTCCTGCTCTACCGCCGGGTTCGCTTTCAGCTCTTCATCGGTCATTTCGCGACCGGCCTGGGTCATTTCCAGCATCGCCACGCTGGTGATGGATGTCTTGCTCACCTCAATCGCGTGCTCAAGTGTTTCACCGCTCAGACGCGAATGGATCAGTTCGCTCAACGCCACGCAGGCGTCTATAGCCGGGTAAACACCGTACAGGTCGAAATCATCTGCCGCCGGGATGGCCTCTTCCAGCTTCTCCAGCTGACTGTCGAAATTCACCTTCGCATCTTTAACCGTCAGCGTTTCCCAGATCAGGTCCAGGATACGACGGTACAGCTGGCCGTCGCCGAACTCGGTTTGCTTGCAGAACATGGCGTAGTTAGGGTACATACGCTCGCACAGGCAAGCCATAAAGGTGACATGCTGCCAGCTTTCCAGCTTCTCCAGGCGCAGGTGAATCGGGTTTTGTAACATGATGAATTCTCGAAGTCAGAAATTAGGCGCAGTGTACCTGAATCAGCCGTGATTTGCTTGCCAACGCACAAACGACGGACGACGGGACGCCACCGCATCGGCCCAGCGCGTCGGCTCGGGGAGACGATAGCCTCGCATGCAGCGTTCAACCCACATTAAGGCGCTGTCCATGCCCACCCGGTGACCGGTGCTAATAAACAGCGGGTTGCAGCGCACTTTGCTGCGCCAGACCCAGGCCAGTTGCTCATTTTTATCCATCAGCGGGGCCAGTGCGCCGGGCTCATCACCCAGTTCGCCGATTTTTCCGCACAGCCGTTTTTTCGCCACCCCGATGGTCGGCACGTCAATCATCAGACCAAAATGGCTGGCGACGCCGAGCCGCCGGGGATGGGAGATACCGTGGCCGTCGACGAAGAGCAGGTCCGGTTTTTGCGAAAGCTGCTCCCACGCCGCCAGCAGCGCAGGTGTTTCGCGAAACGAGAGAAAGCCGGGAATATAGGGCATGGTGGTGGCGACGCGCGCCACCTGATACTCCACCAGCTCAAGCTCAGGCCAGGTCAGCAGCACCATCGCAGCCCGGGTCACTTCCCCTTCCTGCTCAAACCCGACATCCGCGCCGCCGATCAACGCCGGCGGGTCGCGATCCAGTCGATCCGCTCGCTCGACCGACGCGGCTAACTGTTGTTGTTGGGTACGTAGCGCGGCTAAATCCATACGGCTTATCTCCTATTGATGATAGGGTGTGGAAAGACGATGCACCGCCTCAACAAAGACGCCCGCATGCTGCGGGTCGACATCCTGATGGATGCCGTGACCAAGGTTAAAGACATGACCTTCGCCCTGGCCGAAGCCGGCGAGAATAGTCGCCACTTCCTCTTCAATACGCGGGGCTGGCGCATACAGCATCGACGGGTCCATATTGCCCTGGAGCGCCACTTTGTGACCTACACGACGGCGAGCATCAGCGATATCGGTGGTCCAGTCGAGCCCCAGCGCGTCACAGCCGGTCTCCGCCATCGCTTCCAGCCACTGGCCACCGCCTTTGGTGAACAGGGTCACCGGCACGCGGCGGCCTTCGTTCTCCCGCAGCAGGCCATCGACAATTTTATGCATGTAGTAGAGCGAGAACTGCTGATAGTCGCGACCGGTCAGCACCCCGCCCCAGGTGTCGAAAATCATCACCGACTGCGCGCCGGCTTTGATCTGCGCGTTGAGGTACAAGGTGACGCTTTTCGCCAGCTTCTCCAGCAGCGCATGCAGCGCCTGCGGTTCGGCGTACATCATCTTTTTGATCACGGTGAACGCTTTGCTGCTGCCGCCTTCCACCATGTAGGTCGCCAGCGTCCAGGGGCTACCGGAGAAGCCGATCAGCGGCACTTCGCCTTTCAGTTCGCGGCGAATGGTACGCACGGCGTTCATGACATAGCCCAGTTCCTGCTCCGGATCCGGGATTGGCAGCTTGTCGACGTCGGCTTTGCTTTTTATCGGCGAGGTGAAGCGCGGACCTTCGCCAGCTTCAAAGTACAGCCCCAGACCCATGGCGTCCGGGATCGTCAGGATGTCCGAAAAGAGGATCGCCGCATCCAGCGGGTAACGGCGCAGCGGCTGGAGCGTCACTTCGCAGGCCAGCTCGGCATTTTTACACAGCGACATAAAGTCGCCCGCTTGCGCACGGGTGGCTTTGTACTCCGGTAAATAGCGGCCCGCCTGGCGCATCATCCACACCGGGGTGACATCAACCGGCTGACGCAGCAGCGCGCGCAGGTAACGATCGTTTTTCAGTTCGGTCATTTTTACATTCCTTTAGCGTTGATGCGCCCAGTGTAACATGTCACTCGAACTCTGCCCGACACATCGCCACCGTATCTTCGATAAGCCGACGCGCCACCGTGCCCGGCGGTGGCAGGAGCGGTAGATTGTCATAGCGGTACCAGTCCGCGGTCAGCAGCTCTTTTTTGTCGACCACGATATCGCCATCCGCGTAATCCGCCATAAAGGCGGTCATCAGCGACTGCGGAAACGGCCACGGCTGAGAGGTCACATAGCGCAGGTTTTTCACCTTGATGCCGCTCTCCTCCATCACCTCGCGGGCCACTGCCTGCTCAAGGGTTTCACCCACTTCGACAAACCCGGCCAGCACGGTGTGCACGCCGTTACGATGGCGGGTATGTTGCGCCAACAGGATCGAATCATCGCGACGGATAGCGACGATAATGCAGGGGGCAATTTGCGGGTAATAGCGTTCACGGCAGTGGCTGCACAGCATCGCCCATTCGCTTTTGCTGGCATGCATCGGATGGCCACAGTAGCCGCAAAATTTATGCGATCGATAAAATTCGGCGAGCTGGATCCCTCGCCCCGCCAGCTGGAAGAGACCCGGATCCTGATCCAGAACCTGGCGTAACGATCCCATGTCATGGCGGCGATCCTGGCGCACCATCCAGACGGACTCGCCCTGCCACTCGCCAATATGCAGCGCATGCTGTCCGACAAGATCGAAATTAACCGCTTCGCCATGTGGTAATTCTCCACCAGGCAACCATAATTTTTGTTCGTGACTGACAACCCACCAGCCGCGATCTAATTTTTCAATAATACGATCCATATCTATTGCACTACCTTTGCTTCACTGGCATGTTGTTAACATTATATTTACATTTTGGTGAGCAGATTTAAATCAAAACTAGCGGAGTCAATCATGCTAAACCAGCTGGAAAATCTGACGGAGCGCGTTGGCGGTAGTAATGAACTGGTCGATCGCTGGCTACAAGTGCGTAAGCATCTGCTCGTGGCTTACTACAATCTGGTTGGCCTGAAACCGGGCAAAGAGTCATTTATGCGGCTAAACGAAAAGGCGCTGGATGACTTTTGCCAAAGTCTGGTGGATTACCTCTCATCCGGTCATTTTAGTATTTATGAACGCATTATTGGCGAAATGGAAGGCGATACCCCACTTTTAGCCGCCACCCGGCTTTATCCACAGCTGGAAGCCAATACCCAGCAGATGATGGACTACTACGATACCTGCCTCGAAAACGCTATCGATCACGATAACTACCTTGAATTTCAGCAGGCGCTGTCGGATATCGGCGAGTCGCTGGAAGCACGTTTCGCGCTGGAGGATAAACTGATCGCCCTCGCCGTCGCGCATAATCTGAGCAACGACGTGCGCGATAATATTGCGCCGACCGCTTGAGTTGTGCGCAATTAACGAGTAGTTTACCTCCATTCCCCCTCTCCGGAGGGGACGTCATCTTGTCGGAGTGCCTATTTTCCATGCGCTGGCTAAAGTGGAAAAGGCTGAGACCGTTAATTCGGGATCCGCGGAACCTGATCAGGCTAATACCTGCGAAGGGAACAAGAGTAAACTGCTGGTCGCACCTGTCCGTTCTGGATCGGTCGCATCTGTTACTCCATCCGTCGTCTGACAAGCCATCTCCTTTTTTAACTGGAATGCGCTATGTCTACTACCAAACTCACCCGTCGGGAACAACGCGAGCACGCGCAGCGATTCATTGATACGCTGGCAGGTACCGCTTTTCCCAATTCACGCCGCATCTACGTTCACGGCTCACAAGCGGATATCCGCGTCCCGATGCGTGAAATTGAGCTCAGCCCGACCCTCGTCGGCGGCGATAAAGATAACCCCCGGTACGAAGCCAATGAACCGATCCCGGTATATGACACCTCCGGCCCTTATGGCGACCCGGATATTGGCATTGATGTCCGCCAGGGGCTGGCAAAGCTGCGCCAGCCGTGGATCGACGCGCGTAACGACTGCGCGCCGCTCAGCGAACGCAGCTCGGCCTATACCAAAGCGCGGCTGGCCGATGACGGTCTCGATGAGCTGCGCTTCAGCGGCCTGCTGACGCCCAAACGCGCCGTCGCCGGGAAATGCGTTACCCAACTGCACTACGCCCGCCAGGGGATCGTCACCCCGGAGATGGAGTTCATCGCCATTCGCGAAAACATGGGTCGCGAACGTATCCGCAGCGAGGTTCTGCGCCAGCAGCATGCCGGGGAAGGCTTCGGTGCCCGCCTGCCGGAAAACATTACCCCCGAGTTCGTCCGCGATGAAGTTGCCGCCGGACGCGCCATCATCCCCGCCAACATCAACCACCCGGAATCTGAGCCGATGATTATCGGCCGCAATTTCCTGGTGAAAGTGAATGCCAATATCGGCAACTCGGCGGTGACCTCTTCCATCGAAGAGGAGGTGGAAAAACTGGTCTGGTCAACCCGCTGGGGCGCCGACACGGTGATGGACCTCTCCACCGGCCGCTATATCCACGAAACCCGCGAGTGGATCCTGCGCAACAGCCCGGTGCCGATTGGTACCGTTCCGATTTACCAGGCGCTGGAGAAGGTCAACGGCATTGCCGAGAACCTGACCTGGGAAGCCTTCCGCGATACCCTGCTGGAACAGGCCGAACAGGGCGTCGACTACTTCACGATTCACGCCGGCGTACTGCTGCGCTACGTGCCGATGACCGCGAAGCGCCTGACAGGTATCGTGTCGCGCGGTGGTTCCATCATGGCCAAATGGTGCCTGTCGCACCATCAGGAAAACTTCCTCTACCAGCACTTCCGCGAAATCTGTGAAATCTGCGCCGCCTATGACGTGTCGCTGTCCCTCGGCGATGGTCTGCGCCCCGGCTCGATCCAGGACGCCAACGACGAGGCGCAGTTCGCCGAGCTGCATACGCTGGGCGAACTGACGAAAATCGCCTGGGAGTATGACGTGCAGGTGATGATTGAAGGCCCCGGCCACGTGCCGATGCAGATGATCCGCCGCAATATGACCGAAGAGCTGGAGCATTGCCACGAAGCGCCATTCTACACCTTAGGCCCGCTCACCACCGACATCGCGCCGGGCTATGATCATTTCACTTCCGGTATCGGCGCGGCGATGATCGGCTGGTTTGGCTGCGCGATGCTGTGCTACGTCACGCCAAAAGAGCATCTCGGCCTGCCCAACAAAGAGGATGTGAAACAGGGGCTGATTACCTACAAAATCGCCGCCCACGCCGCCGACCTCGCGAAAGGCCACCCCGGGGCGCAGATCCGCGACAACGCGATGTCCAAAGCGCGTTTCGAATTCCGCTGGGAAGACCAGTTCAACCTCGCGCTCGACCCCTTCACCGCGCGGGCCTATCACGATGAAACCCTGCCGCAGGAGTCCGGCAAGGTCGCCCATTTCTGCTCCATGTGCGGGCCGAAATTCTGTTCGATGAAAATCACCCAGGAAGTCCGCGACTACGCCGCGAAGCAAAATATCGAAGCTGGCATGGCCGATATGTCGCATCACTTCCGCGCCCGTGGCGGCGAAATCTACCTGAAACAGGAGGAAGCCTGATGTATCAACCTGATTTTCCACCCGTCCCATTTCGTCTTGGACTCTACCCGGTGGTTGACAGCGTGGCGTGGATTGAGCGCCTGCTGGAGGCGGGAGTGCGTACTCTTCAACTGCGCATCAAAGACCAACGTGACAGCGACGTGGAGGATGACGTGATCGCCGCCATCGCCCTTGGCCGCCGCTATCACGCCCGGTTGTTCATTAACGATTACTGGCAGCTGGCGATTAAGCATCAGGCCTACGGGGTACACCTGGGGCAAGAAGATCTGGAAACCACCGATCTGAGCGCTATCCGCAAAGCCGGACTGCGTCTGGGCGTCTCTACTCACGACGATATGGAAATTGATGTCGCGCTGGCGGCGCGCCCCTCTTACATCGCGCTGGGCCACGTCTTCCCGACGCAAACCAAACAGATGCCTTCCGCGCCGCAGGGACTCGACCAGCTAGCCAGACATATTCAACGCCTGGCGGATTACCCCACCGTCGCGATCGGTGGAATTAGTCTTGAAAAGGCTCCGGCGGTGCTGGCGACCGGCGTCGGCAGCATCGCGGTGGTCAGCGCTATTACCCAGGCGGCGGACTGGCGGGCAGCGACAGACCAGCTGCTGGCGCTGGCGGGAGCAGGCGATGAATGATCACGACTTTATGCGCTATAGCCGCCAGCTGCTGCTGGAGGATATTGCCATCGAGGGTCAGCAGAAGCTGTTAGCCAGCCGGGTGCTGATTATCGGCCTTGGCGGGCTGGGCTCCCCGGCGGCGCTCTATCTTACCGGAGCGGGCGTCGGGACGCTGACCCTGGCCGATGACGACGCCGTGCATCTCAGCAACCTGCAGCGGCAGATCCTGTTCACCAGCGAAGATATCGACCGGCCAAAAGCCGCGGCGGCAAAGACCCGGCTCAGTCAGCTAAACCCGCAGATCAAACTGGTTGCGCTCCAGCAACGTCTGAGCGGCGAGGCGCTGCGCGCTGAGGTGGCGAAAGCGGACGTGGTGCTGGACTGCACCGATAACATGGTGACCCGCCAGGCAATCAACGCCGCCTGTGTGGCCCTCGACACCCCGTTAGTGACCGCCAGCGCCGTCGGCTTCGGCGGTCAGTTGATGGTGCTCACTCCCCCCTGGGCGCAGGGCTGCTATCGCTGCCTGTGGCCGGATAGCGACGAACCGCAGCGCAACTGCCGCACCGCGGGGATCGTCGGCCCGGTCGTCGGCATGATGGGCACGCTGCAGGCGCTGGAGGCGATTAAGCTGCTCAGCGGCATGACGACGCCGCGTAATACCCTGCGGCTGTTCGACGCCCGCACCAGCAACTGGCGTAATCTGGCGCTACAGCGCTCCCGAAATTGCCCGGTGTGCGGAGGGCGGCATGCAGATTTGGTTTAACGACGAGCCGCTGGCATGTGCCGACAATCTCAGCGTCAGCGCCCTACTGACCCAGCTCGAACAGCTGCAGCCGGGCGTTGCGCTGGCGCTTAATCAACACATCCTGCCGCGCGACCGGTGGGAAGATCATCTCTTACAGGAAGGCGATCGGATCCTGCTTTTTCAGGTTATCGCTGGAGGCTGACATGTTACGTATTGCAGACAAAACGTTTGAATCCCATCTTTTTACCGGTACCGGCAAATTCGCCGCCCCGGAGGTGATGGTTGAGGCGATTCGCGCCTCGGGAAGCCAGCTGGTGACGCTGGCGATGAAGCGCGTCGATTTACGCCAGAACAATGACGCGATTCTCGCGCCGCTGCTGGCGGCGGGCGTTAACCTGCTGCCGAATACCTCAGGCGCCAAGACGGCGGAAGAGGCGGTGTTTGCCGCCCGCCTGGCGCGGGAAGCCCTGGGCACCCACTGGCTGAAGCTGGAGATCCACCCGGATGCCCGCTGGCTGCTGCCTGACCCGATTGAAACCCTGAAGGCGGCGGAGCTGCTGGTGCGCGAAGGGTTCGTCGTCCTGCCCTACTGTGGCGCCGATCCGGTGCTGTGTAAACGGCTGGAAGAGGCTGGCTGCGCGGCGGTGATGCCGCTGGGTGCGCCGATCGGCTCCAATCAGGGGCTGGAAACCAGGGCTATGCTGGAGATTATTATCGAACAGGCGACGGTACCGGTGGTGGTTGATGCCGGGATCGGCGTGCCGAGCCATGCGGCGCAGGCGCTGGAGATGGGCGCAGATGCGGTGCTGGTCAATACCGCCATTGCCGTCGCCGACGACCCCGTGACCATGGCCCGCGCCTTCCGTATGGCAGTCGATGCCGGATTACTGGCGCGTCAGGCCGGACCGGGGGCACGCAGTACGCAGGCGCAGGCCACCAGCCCGCTGACCGGATTCCTGGAGGCGCTGGCATGAAAACCTTCAGCGATCGCTGGCGGGAGCTGGAGTGGGACGACATCCGCCTGCGCATCAACAGCAAAACCGCCGCAGACGTCGAACGGGCGCTGGCGGCCAAACAGCTCACCCGTGACGACATGATGGCCCTGCTTTCACCGGCGGCGGTCAACTATCTTGAACCGCTGGCCCAGCGTGCGCAGCGGCTCACCCGGCAACGCTTCGGCAATACCGTCAGCTTTTACGTACCACTGTATCTCTCCAACCTGTGCGCCAATGACTGCACCTACTGCGGCTTCTCAATGAGCAATCGCATTAAGCGCAAGACGCTGGATGCCGCCGAGATTGCCCGCGAGTGCGCCGCGATCCGCGACCTGGGCTTTGAGCATCTGCTGCTGGTGACCGGCGAGCATCAGGGCAAGGTGGGAATGGATTATTTCCGCCAGCACCTGCCGGCTATCCGCAGCCAGTTTGCCTCGCTGCATATGGAGGTGCAGCCGCTGGCGACCGAAGAGTATGCCGAGCTGAAAACGCTGGGGCTCGACGGGGTAATGGTCTATCAGGAGACCTACCATGAAAGCATGTATGCCCAGCACCATCTGAAAGGGAAAAAACAGGATTTCTTCTGGCGGCTGGATACACCGGATCGCCTGGGCGAGGCGGGGATCGATAAGATCGGCCTCGGCGCGTTGATTGGTCTTTCCGACAGCTGGCGGGTGGACTGCTTTATGGTCGCCGAGCACCTGCTGTGGCTGCAGCAGCGCTACTGGCGCAGCCGCTACTCGGTCTCCTTCCCGCGCCTGCGTCCCTGCGCCGGCGGTATTGAACCAGCTTCGCTGATGGATGAGCGCCAGCTGGTGCAGACCATTTGCGCCTTCCGCCTGCTGGCGCCGGAGGTTGAGCTGTCGCTTTCAACCCGTGAATCACCCTGGTTCCGCGACCGGGTGATCCCGCTGGCGATCAATAACGTCAGCGCCTTCTCTAAAACGCAGCCCGGCGGCTACGCCGACGATCATCCGGAGCTCGAGCAATTTGCCCCACATGACGATCGCCGCCCTGAAGAGGTCGCCAGCGCACTAGCCGCCCGTGGCCTGCAGCCGGTATGGAAAGACTGGGACAGCTGGCTGGGACGCGCCTCGCAATCATCATGAAGTATGTTGCAAGCCGCTGATTATTTTGCGTGCCTGCACGAGAGATGAAAAACGGGGAGTCGCCCGATTGCCGCCGTTTTTCTATTCTGCCCGGGTCAGCAGCGGACGCTGACCAGGGCGAACGTTTTCTTCCTCATTTTCGCCCTGCCTCTCCGCGCTGCGCGAGGGCCGATTCATTATCGACGAATATAAATCACGATAGATGAAGGCCTCAGAGTTATAATTGAGCAATAGTTAACTGATTCGATCGGCAGGCTCGCTGACACAAGCTGCGTTCGGACCCTTGGTTTATACATCCGGGACGATTAACGATTCATGGCGCTACACAACAGAAAACTCTCTTTTACGACACCAATCGTCGTGGGGTTTGCCGGCATTTTGCTCAGTTTCATGCTGATTGCTACTTTTGTCACCCTGGCACAGCGGAAAGATTTTCTCGAAGATTATCACGATATTAACCGCAACTTTACCCACAACCTGGCCATCAACTATACGGAAACGCTGCTGCGGGAAAATGATTTTATCCTCGGCCGCGCGGCCACCTTCTTTGCCCGTAATGACGAACTGAACCGCGCGGTGAACGTTGATCCGGAGAAAGGGTTAACCACGCTAATGCAGTTACAGAACATGATGCCAAGCGTCTCATCCATCTCGCTGGCGGATACCGAGGGCCACTATCTGCGCGCCCCGGAAGTACTGAAAAATGAAGACAGCCTGGCTTTCGACCCCAAAACGCGGCCCTGGTTTATCAAACAGGCAGAAGCCAGCACCTTCAGCCACTACACCAGCCCGTATATGGACTTTTTCACCCACCATCCGACGATTACCATTTTCAAACCCATCATTACTCCGGAGGGTAAACTCAAGGGCAGCCTGGCTTTTCATCTAGATCTCACCTCCATGGGGTTCGCGCTACGGCAGATGGTCGCCCCCGTACAGGGGGAATTTTTTGTGGTGCAGCGGGATGGCAAAGTTGTCCTGCACTCCGACCCGGGCGCGCTGTTTAAACCCTTCGTCAGCGACGAACTGATGGATAAAATGACCAGCGGAGAGGGGCAGCTTTACGATGTCAGGAGCGATACCTGGTATTACTACTACTCCTTTACCAATCCCGACTGGTTCGTGATTTACCGTGTCGATAACGCCACCCTGATCAATCTGACGCGCCATGAGACAAACTTAGTGATCGGCGGTTTCTCACTCGCGGCGATTATCATCCTCTTGTTCGGCCTTTATCTGCGTCATGCTTCCCGTACCGTGCTGATGAATATCATCAATGCGATTAAAACCGGCGACGTCAAACGCGCTCCGCGCCTTGAGGCAATGCTGAGTAAAGCCATTGAAACCAACAAACAGCGTGAACTGACCTACGTTCGCCAGGCCACCATCGACGCCCTCACTGGCTGCAAAAACCGCCGCGCCTTCGACAGCGATATCGCCGCGCTGATGAACGATCACCAACCTTTCGCCCTTGCCCTGGTCGATATCGATAACTTCAAATCGATCAACGACACCTGGGGACACCTCAACGGCGATATCGTCCTGCGCAACGTCGCCCGCGAGGGGCTGCAGGTCCTCCAGCCGCTGGAGATTTCCCTTTATCGCTACGGCGGTGAAGAGTTCGCGGTGGTCTTTCCTGCCGAACACATCGATAACGCCCGAACGCTACTGGAAACATGGCGGGTCAACGTCGAACGGCGTACCTGGCGCGAAGATGGCCTGACGGTCACCTTTAGCGCCGGACTGGGGGAATGGAATATGGAGCCGCTGGATAAGCTGGTGGTGAGCGTCGATGAGGCACTTTACAAAGCCAAGCAACAAGGTAAAAACCGCATCCTCCGCGCGTGAGACAACAGGACGCGGCCGCCCACTTCGGTGGGCTTTTTTATTTTTATCGGCAAAAATGAAACCGGTTTCAATTTTTGTGTGATGACTTACACACAATCACGGTAAAGCGGTTGTCGCATCGCCAGGGCCGCGATAAAGATAAGACATCACGGAACACAAGGGCCACTGACTATGAAGAATATCGTTTTGTGCTGTGCCGCCGGTATGTCCACCAGCATGCTGGTTCAGCGTATGCAAGATGCCGCGCAGAAAAAAGGTGTTGAGGTTTCTATCAAGGCCGTCCCGGTCGCCGAGTTTAAAGATAACCTGGCCGCCGCCGACATTATTTTGCTCGGCCCGCAGGTGAAATATGAGCAGGCGAAACTGCAGGCGCTGGCCGATCCATTCGGCAAGAAAGTCGCGGTGATCGATATGATGGACTACGGCATGATGAAAGGCGATGCCGTTCTGGATAAAGCCCTGAAGATGCTGGAGTAATCGATGGAAGATTTAGAAACGATCATCATGGAGCTGTTGGTTAATGCCGGTTCCGCACGTAGCGCGGCGCTCACTGCTCTCCAGTTAGCACGGAAAGGTGACTTTGCGGCAGCCGAGCAGGCCATGGCCGAGTCCCATGAGTTCGTCAAACATGCGCATAAAATCCAGACCCAGCTCATCGGCCTGGATGAAGGCACCGGTAAGCTGCCGGTCAACCTGATCACCGTTCACTCTCAGGACCACCTGATGAACGCCATGGTCATTCAGGATCTGGCGACCGATATGATTGAACTCTATCGTCGTCTGCCGCTCGCGCAGTAATCTCGCGGATTTAACGGGCGCCGCTGCCGGCGCCCGTCCCCTCTCAAAGAAAACCATACATCGCGGCGAATACCCAGCCAAACACGCAGGAGACACCGACGCCGATGAGCCCGGGCAGGATGAAGCTATGGTTAATGACAAAGCGGCCGATATGGGTGGTCCCTGAACGGTCGAACTGGATCGCCGCCAGATCGCTTGGGTAGGTCGGCAGAATATAGTAGCCATAGCAGGCCGGCGCGGAAGCCACGATATAGGCCGGGTCGACGCCGATGGCCAGCGCCACCGGAACAATCGCCGCCAGCGCTGCCGCCTGAGAGTTCACAAACTTCGAAACCAGCAGCAGTACGATGGCGTAAGCCCACGGGTACTCCTTCACCATCTCCCCGAGCACACCTTTAATCTCGGTCATATGCGCGCCGAACATAGTTTCCGCCATCCACGCGATGCCGTATACCGCGACGATAGCGATCATTCCCGAACGGAAAACCTCATTTTTAGAAATCGACGCCGGGTTGGTTTTGGTAATGATGATGATCAATGCCCCGGAGAGCAGCATGAACATCTGGATCACCAGCACCATCGACAGCGGCTTACCGTCGAAGGCCGGACGCAGTTCGGAAAACGCGCCGAGTAAGGCCACCACGGCGATGGAAGCAAGGAAGATCCACATCGCAATCCAGTTGCTGGTCGGCAGCTTTTTATCCAGCAGCGTCGCCGTATCGCCATAGACGTAATGGCGATTTTCCGGTACCGCAATAAACGCCTGGAAGGCTTCGTCTTTATCCAGATCTTTGCCACGGAACCAGCTGAAGATACCAATCGCCAGGATCCCCAGCAGCGTGGACGGAATGGTTATCGCCAGCAGGTCGAGAAATTCCAGGTGTTTACCGTTAAAGGTAAAATTCCCCAGCATCGCCACCAGCGACACCACCGCTACCGAGACCGGGCTGGCGATGATCCCCATCTGGGCACCTATGGAGCTGGCCGCCATCGGACGCTCCGGACGAATGTTATTCTTAATGGTGACATCGTAGATAATCGGCAGGATCGTGTACACCACGTGTCCGGTACCGCAGAGAATGGTCAGCGTGCAGGTGACGAAAGGTGCGACGATCGAGACATATTTCGGGTTGCGCCGCAGCAGCTTCTCGGCAATCTGTAACATAACATCCAGCCCGCCGGACGCCTGTAGCGTCGCCGAAGCGGCCACAACGGCAATGATGACTAACATCACATCAACCGGCGGTTTACCCGGCTGGAGATGGAACACAAAAACAAGGATAACCAAACCGATGCCGCCCAACAGGCCCAGCGCAATACCGCCTTTTCGGGCACCATAAAACAGACAAATTAAGATAATAATGAGTTGTATCGCAAATTCCATGCAGCCCCCAGAGCCTGTCCACTCAGACCAAAAGAAATGACCAACACCTGCCTGCCGGTATTATTTCTGCGTCTTATCGGGAGAAGCATGAGATGCGGCGATCCCTCTCCAGAGCCGTAGCTCCGAAGATAAAGCAGCAGAAGTAATCCCATGATTCATTAGGTATTTTGAATATATCGCCTTTGAATTGATTGTTTTTTGATATGAGTAGAACTTTTACCCATAGATAAACAAAGGTTTTTCCAGTGAACGGGGGATGAATATTTTATATGAATTAATTGCTAAAAATATGCGGCGTTAATATGTCGTAAATGTAATTAAAGAAGAGGGTGAGGCGGCGGACAAACAATAAAAAAGCCGGTCAGGAAACCTGACCGGCTTTTTAGCAGTGCATCAACGATTAATCGTTGTCAGAACCGCCCAGGCCTGCGTTCAGCAGTTCTGCCAGGTTGGCAGACGCTTCTTCTACGCTCACCTGCGGGGCAGCTGGCTGTTCGCCCGCTGCGCGACGGCGCATACGATCCTGGTGGTACGCATAACCGGTACCCGCCGGGATCAGACGACCCACGATGACGTTCTCTTTCAGACCGCGCAGTTCGTCGCGTTTGCCCGCAACGGCTGCTTCGGTCAGCACGCGAGTGGTCTCCTGGAACGAGGCCGCGGAGATGAAGGACTCGGTTGCCAGAGACGCTTTGGTGATACCCAGCAGGTCGCGGGAATAGGTTGCCGCCACTTTGCCATTCGCTTCAAGCTCGCGGTTAGCGATCTTAACGCGGGAGTATTCAACCTGCTCGCCTTCGAGGAAGTCGGAGCTACCAGCACTTTCGATGGTCGCTTTACGCAGCATCTGACGAACGATAACTTCAATGTGCTTATCGTTAATCTTAACGCCTTGCAGACGGTAAACGTCCTGCACTTCGTTGGTGATGTAACGCGTTACCGCGTGCACGCCACGAAGACGCAGAATGTCGTGCGGTGCTTCCGGACCGTCGGAAACCACGTCACCACGTTCTACACGTTCGCCTTCGAACACGTTCAGCTGACGCCATTTCGGAATCATCTCTTCGTACGGTTCGCTACCGTCTACCGGGGTGATAACCAGACGACGTTTCCCTTTGGTTTCTTTACCGAAGGAAATGATGCCGCTGATTTCAGCCAGGATTGCCGGCTCTTTCGGACGACGAGCTTCGAACAGATCCGCAACGCGCGGCAGACCACCGGTGATGTCCTTGGTACCGCCGGATTCCTGCGGAACACGCGCCAGGGTGTCACCAGAGCTGATCTGTACGCCATCTTCCAGCTGAACAATCGCTTTACCCGGCAGGAAGTACTGAGCAGGCATATCGGTGCCTGGGATCAGAACGTCGTTGCCCTGAGCATCAACAATTTTCAGTGCCGGACGCAGATCTTTACCACCGGAGGTACGTTCTGCGGAATCCAGAACCACCAGCGAAGACAGACCGGTCAGCTCGTCGGTCTGACGAGTAATGGTCTGGCCGTCGATCATGTCAGTGAAGCGGACGAAACCACTCACTTCGGTGATAACCGGCATGGTATGCGGATCCCAGTTTGCAACGGTTTCACCGCCGGCAACCTGTTCGCCATCGCCTTTCGCCATAACGGAGCCGTAAGGCACTTTATAGCTTTCTTTGGTACGACCGAATTCGTCGATCAGTTTCAGCTCGGTGTTACGAGAGGTGATAACCAGTTTACCGCTGGAGTTCACAACCGACTTCGCGTTGCTCAGACGGATGCTACCTTTGTTTTTCACCTGGATGCTGGATTCAGCAGCCGCACGAGATGCCGCACCACCGATGTGGAACGTACGCATCGTCAGCTGTGTACCCGGCTCACCGATGGACTGTGCCGCGATAACGCCGATAGCCTCACCTTTGTTGATGAGGTGGCCACGCGCCAGGTCACGACCGTAGCAGTGCGCACATACACCAAAGTCGGTGTCACAGGATACAACGGAACGAACTTTGACGGAGTCAACGGAGTTCTCTTCCAGCAGGTCACACCAGTGCTCATGCAGCAGCGTGTTGCGTGGAACCAGAATGTCCGCGGTACCCGGCTTCAGAACGTCTTCAGCAGTCACACGACCCAGTACGCGATCGCGCAGCGGCTCTTTAACGTCGCCACCTTCGATAACCGGCGTCATGGTGATGCCTTCCAGGGTGCCGCAGTCGTCTTCAGTGACAACCAGGTCCTGCGCAACGTCAACCAGACGACGAGTCAGGTAACCGGAGTTCGCAGTCTTCAGTGCGGTATCCGCCAGACCTTTACGCGCACCGTGGGTGGAGATGAAGTACTGGAGTACGTTCAGACCTTCACGGAAGTTCGCGGTGATCGGCGTTTCGATGATCGAGCCATCCGGCTTCGCCATCAGACCACGCATACCAGCCAGCTGACGAATCTGTGCCGCAGAACCACGCGCACCGGAGTCGGCCATCATGTAGATGCTGTTGAAGGAAACCTGCTGCTCTTCCTGACCGTCACGGTTAATCACGGTTTCGGTTTGCAGGTTATCCATCATCGCTTTGGATACACGATCGTTCGCCGCAGCCCAGATATCGATAACTTTGTTGTAGCGCTCGCCCGCGGTGACCAGACCAGACTGGAACTGTTCCTGAATCTCAGCAACTTCCGCTTCCGCTTCGCTGATGATTTCGTATTTTTTCTCCGGGATGACCATGTCATCGATACCAACGGATGCACCTGAACGCGCTGCATAAGCAAAGCCGGTGTACATCGTCTGGTCCGCAAAAATAACGGTCGGTTTCAGGCCCAGAATACGGTAACAGGTGTTCAGCATCTTGGAGATCGCTTTCTTACCGAGCGCCTGGTTCACGATAGAGAACGGCAGACCTTTCGGTACGATCATCCACAGAATGGCACGGCCAACGGTCGTGTCTTTCAGGCTAGTCTTCGCGACGAATTCACCATTCTCGTCTTTTTCGTATTCAGTGATACGCACTTTAACGCGCGCATGCAGAGAGGCCAGACCGGCGCGATAAATACGCTCCGCTTCTTTCGGGCCAGTCAGCACCATGCCTTCGCCTTTGGCGTTAACACAGTCACGGGTCATGTAGTACAGACCCAGTACAACGTCCTGAGACGGAACGATGATTGGTTCGCCGTTCGCCGGGGACAGGATGTTGTTGGTAGACATCATCAGCGCACGCGCTTCCAGCTGGGCTTCCAGCGTCAGCGGTACGTGAACAGCCATCTGGTCGCCATCGAAGTCGGCGTTATAGGCCGCACAAACCAGCGGGTGCAGCTGAATAGCTTTACCTTCGATCAGAACCGGTTCGAATGCCTGGATACCTAAACGGTGCAGCGTTGGCGCACGGTTCAGCAGTACCGGGTGTTCGCGGATAACTTCGTCCAGGATATCCCAAACAACGGCTTCTTCGCGCTCAACCATTTTCTTAGCGGCTTTGATGGTGGTGGCCAGGCCACGCAGTTCCAGCTTGCCGTAAATGAACGGTTTGAACAGCTCCAGCGCCATTTTCTTCGGCAGACCGCACTGATGCAGACGCAGGTATGGACCTACGGTGATAACAGAACGACCGGAGTAGTCAACACGCTTACCGAGCAGGTTCTGACGGAAACGACCCTGTTTACCTTTGATCATATCGGCCAAAGATTTCAGAGGACGTTTGTTAGAACCGGTGATCGCACGACCGCGACGGCCGTTATCCAGCAGGGCGTCAACCGCTTCCTGCAGCATACGTTTTTCGTTGCGTACGATGATGTCCGGCGCAGCCAGATCCAGCAGACGTTTCAGACGGTTGTTACGGTTAATGACGCGACGATACAGATCGTTCAGGTCAGAAGTCGCAAAACGGCCGCCATCGAGCGGAACCAGCGGACGCAGATCTGGCGGCAGAACCGGCAGAACGGTCAGGATCATCCATTCCGGCTTGTTGCCAGACTGAACGAACGCTTCCAGCAGCTTAATGCGCTTGGTCAGCTTTTTACGCTTGGTTTCGGAGTTGGTTTCGTTCAGCTCTTCACGCAGCTGTTCGCATTCCTGCTCCAGATCCATATTGCGCAGCAGCGCCTGGATCGCTTCCGCACCCATTTTCGCGTCGAATTCGTCACCGAACTCTTCCAGCGCATCCAGGTACTGCTCTTCAGTCAGAATCTGGTTGCGTTCGAGGTTGGTCATGCCACCTTCGATAACCACGTAGGATTCGAAGTACAGTACACGTTCGATATCGCGCAGCGGCATATCCAGCAGCAGGCCGATACGGGACGGCAGCGATTTCAGGAACCAGATGTGCGCCGTCGGGCATGCCAGCTCGATGTGGCCCATGCGCTCACGACGCACTTTAGTCTGGGTCACTTCAACGCCGCACTTCTCACAGATCACACCGCGGTGTTTCAGGCGCTTGTACTTACCGCACAGGCACTCATAGTCTTTTACTGGCCCGAAAATACGAGCACAGAACAGACCGTCACGCTCAGGCTTGAACGTACGGTAGTTAATGGTTTCCGGCTTTTTAACTTCACCGAAAGACCATGAACGGATCATGTCTGGCGATGCCAGAGCAATTTTGATCGCATCAAACTCTTCGGTTTTAGTTTGCGCTTTCAGAAACTTTAATAAGTCTTTCACGGATTTGCTCCCGTCGGAGTTAGCACAATCTGGCGCCGGGTTTTATCCCGGCACCAGTGACCTGTTTGAGCGAGAGTTACTCGTCTTCCAGTTCGATGTTGATGCCCAGCGAGCGGATTTCTTTCAACAGTACGTTGAAGGACTCCGGCATGCCCGGTTCCATCTGGTGGTTGCCGTCCACGATGTTTTTATACATCTTGGTACGACCGTTCACGTCATCAGACTTAACGGTGAGCATTTCCTGCAGGGTGTAGGCCGCGCCATAAGCTTCCAGCGCCCACACTTCCATCTCACCGAAGCGCTGACCACCGAACTGCGCCTTACCACCCAGCGGCTGCTGAGTAACCAGGCTGTAGGAACCGGTGGAACGAGCGTGCATTTTGTCGTCGACCAGGTGGTTCAGTTTCAGCATGTACATGTAACCCACGGTTACCGGACGTTCGAACTGTTCACCGGTGCGGCCGTCAAACAGGGTGATCTGACCGGAAGTCGGCAGGTCGCCCAGCTGCAGCAGCTCTTTGATTTCAGCTTCTTTCGCACCGTCGAATACCGGCGTTGCGATCGGCATGCCTTTACGCAGGTTTTCAGCCAGACGCAGAACTTCTTCATCGCTGAAGGTATTCAGGTCAACTTTCTGGCGAACGTCAGCGCCCAGATCGTAAGCACGCTGGATGAATTCGCGCAGTTTCGCGACTTCTTGCTGCTGTTTCAGCATGGCGTTGATCTTATCGCCGATGCCTTTCGCAGCCATACCCAGGTGAGTTTCCAGGATCTGACCGATGTTCATACGAGACGGTACGCCCAGCGGGTTCAGTACGATATCTACCGGCGTACCGTTAGCATCGTGCGGCATATCTTCGATCGGGTTGATCTTAGAGATAACACCCTTGTTACCGTGACGGCCTGCCATCTTATCACCAGGCTGGATACGGCGTTTAACGGCCAGGTATACCTTAACAATCTTCAGCACACCCGGTGCCAGATCGTCGCCTTGGGTGATTTTACGGCGTTTCGCTTCGAGTTTTTTCTCGAACTCGTGTTTCAGTTCGTCATACTGCTCAGCCAGTTGCTCCAGCTGATTCTGTTTCTCTTCGTCGGTCAGGCCCAGTTCCAGCCAGCGATCGCGCGGCAGTTTGTCGAGCTTCTCAGCTTCAACGCCACCGGAGACCAGCACCGCGTAGATACGACTGAACAGACCGGCTTCGAGGATCTGCAGTTCTTCAGACAGGTCTTTCTTCGCCTGCTTCAGCTGCATCTCTTCGATTTCCAGCGCACGTTTGTCTTTTTCTACGCCATCACGGGTAAAGACCTGAACGTCGATAACGGTACCAGAGACACCGTTCGGTACGCGCAGAGAAGAGTCTTTAACGTCAGACGCTTTCTCACCGAAGATCGCACGCAGCAGTTTCTCTTCCGGCGTCAGCTGGGTTTCACCTTTCGGCGTTACCTTACCAACCAGAATGTCGCCGCCGGTCACTTCCGCGCCGATATAAACGATACCGGACTCATCCAGTTTAGAGAGCGCAGCTTCACCCACGTTCGGGATGTCAGCGGTGATCTCTTCCGGCCCCAGCTTGGTGTCACGGGACACGCACGCCAGTTCCTGAATGTGGATGGTGGTGAAACGGTCTTCCTGAACAACACGCTCGGAGACGAGGATGGAGTCTTCGAAGTTGTAGCCGTTCCACGGCATGAACGCTACGCGCATGTTCTGACCCAGCGCCAGTTCACCAAGGTCGGTGGACGGGCCGTCGGCCAGCACGTCGCCGCGCTCAATGGGTTCGCCCAGGGACACGCAAGGCATCTGGTTGATGCAGGTGTTCTGGTTAGAACGGGTGTACTTGGTCAGGTTATAGATGTCGATACCTGCTTCGCCCGGGTACATCTCGTCTTCGTTAACTTTGATAACGATACGGGAAGCATCCACGTACTGAACGGTACCGCCACGTTTAGCCACCGCAGTAACACCGGAGTCAACGGCAACAGCACGTTCCATACCGGTACCAACCAGCGGCTTATCAGCGCGCAGAGTCGGAACCGCCTGACGTTGCATGTTCGCACCCATCAATGCACGGTTGGCGTCATCGTGCTCCAGGAACGGGATCAGGGACGCACCGACGGATACCACCTGCTGGGTGGATACGTCCATGTAGTCAACCTGGTCGCGGCTGAACAAGCTGGATTCGCCTTTGCTACGGCAGGTAACCAGATCTTCTACGAAGTGGCCGTTTTCGTCCAGGTTGGAGTTCGCCTGAGCAATAACGTAGTTGCCTTCTTCGATAGCAGACAGGTAGTGAATTTCATCGGTAACCACACCGTCGGTCACTTTACGATACGGGGTCTCAAGGAAACCGTATTCGTTAGTCTGTGCGTACACGGAAAGGGAGTTGATCAGACCGATGTTCGGACCTTCAGGCGTTTCGATTGGACATACGCGACCGTAGTGCGTCGGGTGTACGTCTCGAACTTCGAAGCCTGCGCGTTCACGGGTCAGACCGCCTGGGCCGAGTGCGGAGATACGACGTTTGTGCGTAATCTCAGACAGCGGGTTGTTCTGGTCCATAAACTGGGACAGCTGGCTGGAACCAAAGAACTCTTTCACTGCTGCGGAAATCGGCTTGGCGTTGATCATATCCTGAGGCATCAGGGTATCCAGATCGCCCAGAGACAGACGCTCTTTAACCGCACGCTCTACACGTACCAGGCCAACGCGGAACTGGTTTTCCGCCATTTCGCCAACGGAACGGATACGACGGTTGCCGAGGTGGTCGATATCATCGACTTCGCCTTTACCGTTACGGATATCGATGAGCTTCTTCATCACTTCGATGATGTCGTCTTTGCTCAGGATACCGGAACCTTCGATTTCGTCGCGCAGCAGAGAACGGTTGAACTTCATACGACCAACCGCGGACAGATCGTAGCGGTCTTCGGAGAAGAACAGGTTCTCAAACAGGCTTTCAGCCGCTTCGCGAGTCGGCGGCTCACCAGGGCGCATCATGCGGTAGATTTCTACCAGCGCGCTCAGACGATCGTTGGTCGGGTCGACGCGTACCGTTTCAGAAATGTACGGACCGTGGTCCAGATCGTTGGTGAACAGCGTTTCGATACGCTTGTGGCCGGACTGGCTCAGTTTAGCCAGCAGATCCAGGCTCAGCTCCATGTTCGCCGGGCAGATCAGTTCGCCGGTCGCTTCGTCGATGTAGTCTTTAGAAGCAACTTTACCCGCGATGTACTCAACCGGAACTTCGATATGTTTGATATCGTCTTTTTCCAGCTGGCGAATGTGGCGCGCAGTAATACGACGGCCTTTCTCAACGTACACTTTACCGTTGGCTTCGATATCGAAGGAGGCGGTTTCACCGCGCAGACGCTCCGGTACCAGCTCCATCTGCAGCTTGTTGTCGCGAATTTCAAAGACCACTTTCTCGAAGAACAGGTCAAGGATCTGCTCAGTGGTGTAATTCAGCGCGCGCAGAATGATGGTTGCCGGCAGTTTACGACGACGGTCGATACGAACGAACAGGTTGTCTTTCGGGTCGAATTCGAAGTCCAGCCAGGAACCGCGGTAAGGGATGATACGTGCGTTATACAGGACCTTACCGGAGGAGTGGGTCTTACCTTTGTCACTGTCAAAGAAGACGCCCGGGCTACGGTGCAGCTGAGAAACGATAACACGCTCGGTACCGTTGATAACAAAGGTACCGTTGTCGGTCATGAGCGGGATTTCGCCCATGTAGACTTCTTGTTCTTTGATGTCTTTAACGGTGCCTTCCGGCGCTTCGCGCTCGTAGATCACCAGACGCAGTTTTACGCGCAGCGGTGCAGAATAAGTCACGCCACGGATCTGACATTCTTTAACATCAAAAACAGGTTCGCCCAGACGGTAGCTGACGTATTGCAGCTCTGAATTACCGCTGTAGCTCTGAATCGGGAATACGGAACGGAAGGCTGCTTCCAGACCATACTGCCCTTCAGGATCTTGCTCGATAAACTTCTGGAACGAATCAAGCTGGATAGAAAGGAGATAAGGTATGTCCAGAACTTGTGGACGTTTACCAAAATCCTTACGAATACGTTTTTTCTCGGTATAGGAGTAAACCATAGGGTTCCTCAGCTCGCTGACAAGTCGACCCGTCTGCCTAAGTAAGGCAGTTTTTTATGCAACACTATTTTGTTGACCGGAAAATGGAACACTTTCCGCAATACCTGTTGCTATCACGCTTAAACCATTTCGTTGCGATTTACACAGCCCAGGAACCCTAACCTGTCGCAGTATATTAAGTCGTCGATAGAAACAAGCATTGTCAGGCAAACCAGCAGTCAAACAGTGTGAAATGCTACTGGCGCCTTACAGCGCAAAAAGGCTGGTGACTAAAAAGTCACCAGCCTCAGCCTGATTTCTCAGGCTGCAACCGGAAGGGTTGGCTTATTTAACTTCAACTTCAGCGCCAGCTTCTTCCAGAGATTTTTTCAGAGCTTCAGCGTCGTCTTTGCTGATGCCTTCTTTCAGTGCAGCCGGAGCAGATTCTACCAGGTCTTTAGCTTCTTTCAGACCCAGGCCAGTTGCGCCACGTACTGCTTTGATAACAGCAACTTTGTTAGCGCCAGCAGCTTTCAGAATTACGTCGAATTCAGTTTTTTCTTCAGCAGCTTCAACCGGGCCAGCAGCTACAGCTACAGCAGCAGCAGCGGAAACACCGAATTTTTCTTCCATTGCAGAGATCAGCTCAACAACGTCCATTACGGACATAGCGGATACTGCTTCAATGATTTGATCTTTAGTGATAGACATTTAAATTGTTCCTGAATATCAGAATAAGTTTATACGTAAGCGAATGCTTTATAAAGATAACTGCGATTAAGCAGCTTCTTTCGCATCGCGTACAGCAGCCAGAGTACGAACCAGTTTGCCAGCCGAAGCTTCTTTCATGGTTGCCATCAGGCGTGCAATTGCTTCTTCGTAGGTCGGCAGAGTTGCCAGGCGGTCGATCTGCGACGCCGGGATCAGCTCACCTTCAAAGGCAGCGGCTTTGACCTCAAATTTTGCATTCGCTTTCGCGAACTCTTTGAACAGACGAGCAGCAGCGCCCGGGTGTTCCATAGAGTATGCAATCAGGGTCGGACCAACAAACGTGTCTTTCAGGCACTCGAACTGAGTACCTTCAACGACGCGGCGCAGCAGGGTGTTACGAACAACACGCATGTATACGCCAGCTTCACGACCTGCTTTACGCAGTTCAGTCATTTTATCTACAGTTACGCCACGGGAATCCGCAACTACTGCAGACAGCGCGCCTTTGGCTACTTCGCTGACTTCAGCAACAATCGCTTGTTTGTCTTGAAGATTTAAAGCCATTAGCTTTGCTCCTGGATGTTTGCCAGAGCTTATGCTCTGGAACTCACTTCACTCAATTCAACGAAAAGAGCGTCTAAATACGGTGAGCAGAAACAAGCCAGAGTATCCAAAAATAATCTTAGCGTTCTGTCACCGTCTACGCAGGGGATTAAGTTTCTTGCGAAACACCTGCGGTCTTCGACGGAGGCCTGGATAGGCCAGGCTCCAACGAACAAATTCTTCCTATGATTTCGTCCTTCGAACCGCAGCGGCGTTAGCTGCTCTCGTTCACACCGGTCATGTAGTTAACTACACTCCCGGTGATTCACTCGATTGCTGCCTTGCTGCAATTCAAATGACTCGCATAGCGTCTGTCTTATTGACAGAATCGTGGGGGTAAGATTGTAGACAAAATCACCGCCCACGTAAAGGCATTAGTTTGCAGAAGCGTTCAGGCCAGCCTGATCTACTGCAACACCTGCACCCATGGTGGTGGAGATGCTAACTTTCTTGATGTACACGCCTTTCGCCTGAGTCGGTTTTGCTTTTTTCAGCGCAACCAGCAGAGCTTCCAGGTTTTCTTTCAGTTTGTCAGCGTCAAAGTCCACTTTACCGATGGTGGTGTGGATGATGCCGTTTTTGTCGTTACGATAACGAACCTGACCTGCTTTAGCGTTCTTAACCGCTTCAGCAACGTTAGGGGTTACGGTACCCACTTTCGGGTTTGGCATCAGGCCGCGCGGACCCAGAACCTGGCCCAGCTGGCCAACAACGCGCATTGCATCCGGGGAAGCAATAACAACGTCAAAGTTCATTTCGCCTTTCTTGATCTGGTCAGCCAGATCTTCCATACCTACCAGCTCAGCGCCTGCAGCTTTAGCAGCTTCAGCGTTTGCGCCCTGGGCAAATACGGCAACGCGAACAGAACGGCCAGTACCGTGCGGCAGTACAGTTGCACCACGTACGTTCTGGTCAGATTTACGAGCATCGATGCCCAGGTTTACAGCAACGTCAACGCTTTCAACGAACTTAGCAGTAGCCAGTTCTTTCAGCAGAGAGATGGCTTCGTTGATGTCATACTGTTTAGTTGCATCAACTTTGTCACGGATCACGGACATGCGCTTGGTCAGTTTAGCCATTTCTTAGTCCTCCACTACCAGGCCCATGGAACGTGCAGTACCTTCGATGGAGCGAGTCATCGCTTCAATGTCGGCACCAGTCATGTCGGCAGCTTTGGTCTGCGCGATTTCCTGCAGCTGAGCGCGGGAAATTTTACCCACTTTATCTTTGTTCGGCTTACCAGAGCCGGACTTGATACCAGCCGCTTTTTTCAGCAGAACTGCTGCCGGCGGGGTTTTGGTAACGAAAGTGAAAGAACGGTCAGCGTAAACGGTGATAACAACCGGGATTGGCAGACCTTTTTCCATGGATTCAGTTTTTGCGTTGAACGCTTTGCAGAATTCCATGATGTTAACGCCCTGCTGACCCAGTGCTGGACCAACCGGCGGACTCGGGTTTGCCATACCAGCTGCAACCTGCAGCTTGACGTAGGCTTGTACTTTCTTAGCCATTCTTAAATCCTCAAATTGGGTATTAACGCTTCAGAGAAGCTCCCCGTGATTAAACATCGTTTTACGGGCCAGGCCCATAAAAACAAAAGGCGCGAAATTGTATGCCAATTTCGCGCCCTATGCAACGATTAAATCGCTGCTTTTTTGATCGCCGGCTTACGCCTTCTCAACCTGACCGAAGTCCAGTTCTACCGGCGTCGCACGACCGAAGATAGAAACAGAAACTTTCAGGCGGGACTTCTCATAGTCCACTTCTTCAACGACGCCGTTAAAGTCAGCGAACGGACCATCGTTGACACGAACCATTTCGCCCGGCTCAAACAGCGTTTTCGGACGCGGCTTATCGCCAACCTGCTGCAGGCGGTTCATGATGGCATCGACTTCTTTGTCGCTGATCGGCGCCGGACGGTCGGAAGTACCGCCGATGAAGCCCATCACACGCGGTACGCTGCGCACCAGGTGCCAGCTCGCGTCGTTCATGACCATTTGAACCAGAACGTAGCCTGGGAAGAATTTACGTTCGCTTTTGCGACGCTGGCCGCCACGGATTTCAACCACTTCTTCGGTTGGAACCATGACTTCGCCAAACAACTCTTCCATGTTGTGTAATTTGATATGTTCACGCAGCGAAGTAGCTACGCGACCTTCAAAACCGGAAAACGCCTGAACGACGTACCAGCGCTTTTTAGGAGCTTCAGACATCTCAGAACCTCAGGCCAGTGATAAAGGAGACCAGGCGAACCAGAATACCATCCAGTCCCCACAGGATCAGTGACATTACTGCAGTCACGGCAGCAACAATCAGCGTAGTATGCAGCGTTTCCTGGCGAGTCGGCCAAATCACTTTACGCACTTCAGTTCGCGCTTCGCGAGCAAAAGCAACGGTCACCTTACCTTTCGTCGTCAACAGCGCGACGCCACCGGCAGCAGCAATAAGAATAACCACGGCCAGCGCACGCACCGCCAGCATAATGTCGCGATAAAGGAAGTTGCCCACGATCGCCACGATCAGCAGCACGGCAACGATAATCCACTTCATCGCTTCCAGGCCGCGCCCGCTCCCTTGAGCTTCGGTATTCGCACTCATAAACCAACCTGTCAGAAGTATTCTACAAACAATTTCACCCCGCGGGGGCGAGGCGATCCAAACCGAAATTAAGTTTCGGATTATACACTGAACGCGTTCAAACTGCTTCAACGCTGGCGGTTCTGGCGCCTCTTCCCTGCTATTGCAAAGGAGAACGCTGACTTGCCGTCGCGCTACCGCTCGAATGGTTTGGTGTATAAACGCCCTCTTCAGAGCCTGTCTCAGCAATGATTATGACAAAAAAAATCACTGATGAGCCAGGTTCTGGTATGAAAGCGTGCAAAAAGGGCATCAAATGATGCCCTTTTATTGCGCATTGCGTCAAATGTTATCAGCGATTAGCCGAGAACTTTAGCAACCACGCCCGCGCCAACGGTACGACCGCCTTCACGGATTGCGAAACGCAGACCATCGTCCATCGCGATCGGGTGGATCAGGGTAACAACCATTTTGATGTTGTCGCCCGGCATAACCATCTCTACGCCTTCCGGCAGTTCGATGGTGCCAGTCACGTCAGTAGTACGGAAGTAGAACTGCGGACGGTAGCCTTTGAAGAACGGAGTATGACGGCCGCCTTCGTCTTTGGACAGGATGTACACTTCAGATTCGAACTTGGTGTGCGGCTTGATGCTGCCCGGCTTAGCCAGTACCTGACCACGTTCGATTTCTTCACGTTTGATACCACGCAGCAGAACACCAACGTTCTCACCAGCACGGCCTTCGTCCAGCAGTTTGCGGAACATTTCAACGCCAGTACAGGTGGTCTTCGCGGTGTCTTTGATACCAACGATTTCAACTTCTTCACCGACTTTGATGATACCGCGCTCTACACGACCGGTAACAACGGTACCACGACCGGAGATGGAGAATACGTCTTCGATCGGCAGCAGGAACGGCTTGTCAATCGCACGCTCTGGTTCCGGGATATAGGTATCCAGGTGGCCAGCCAGTTCGATGATTTTCGCTTCCCACTCTGCGTCGCCTTCCAGCGCTTTCAGAGCAGAACCACGAACGATCGGAGTGTCGTCGCCCGGGAAATCGTACTGAGACAGCAGTTCACGAACTTCCATCTCAACCAGTTCCAGCAGCTCTTCGTCATCAACCATGTCGCATTTGTTCAGGAACACGATGATATACGGAACGCCTACCTGACGACCCAGCAGGATGTGCTCACGAGTCTGCGGCATCGGGCCGTCAGTCGCAGCAACAACCAGGATCGCGCCGTCCATCTGCGCAGCACCGGTGATCATGTTTTTAACATAGTCGGCGTGGCCCGGGCAGTCTACGTGCGCGTAGTGGCGAGTCGGGGTGTCATATTCAACGTGAGAGGTGTTGATGGTGATACCACGAGCTTTTTCTTCCGGTGCGTTATCGATCTGGTCGAATGCACGAGCAGAACCACCGTAGGTTTTAGCCAGAACGGTAGTGATGGCAGCGGTCAGCGTTGTTTTACCATGGTCAACGTGGCCGATAGTACCGACGTTAACGTGCGGTTTTGTACGTTCAAACTTTTCTTTAGACATCGATTGTCCCTCTAAGACACGGATAAATCGGTGATATCACCACATCAACCAGGCAACATGCCCGACTTGTTGAATGAAAATAACAGAAGAGAAACAGGGAAGGAGAGAAAAGAAGTGGTGCTGATACCCAGAGTCGAACTGGGGACCTCACCCTTACCAAGGGTGCGCTCTACCAACTGAGCCATATCAGCACGTCTGGAGCGGGCAGCGGGAATCGAACCCGCATCATCAGCTTGGAAGGCTGAGGTAATAGCCATTATACGATGCCCGCATCCTGAAACTCGGCTACCCAGTTCTTTCTGTAATACTAAAGAGACTGCTCTCTTTAGTATTGAGCTGATTAGTTTACCCAACCAACTCCGGCTACGCAAAGCGTCGCCAGAAAGTGGTGGTGGGGGAAGGATTCGAACCTTCGAAGTCGATGACGGCAGATTTACAGTCTGCTCCCTTTGGCCGCTCGGGAACCCCACCCAAATTGTTATGGTGCCGACTACCGGAATCGAACTGGTGACCTACTGATTACAAGTCAGTTGCTCTACCTACTGAGCTAAGTCGGCATCAAGTAGCGCGCATTCTAGGGAGAGGAGCGAGTTCATGCAACTAAAAATTTGCATAAAACGTTCTCTTGCTCACATTTTGTGCTCTTACACGAAAAAACGGTGTAATTTCAAACAGGGCAGTGCAAATATTCGCCAGCAATCCAGCTCATCAGGAGCGGTTCCAGTCACCCGCTGATGCCCAGGATGTATGCGGACGACTGACAGAAAGGTAACGGGCCGTTAGCACTATCCTGCTGGTTTACTACGAATAAGAAACTTATTCCTCTCTTGTGATGCTGGCGCGAGAAAGCAGCATTCAATGAGTTTTTTTCTTATTATTCCCGGCAATCTGGTGTTACCCTCCTGCCCATTGTCCTGATTAACTCGTGTGAAGCATCGCCGTTTCAACGTATACGGCGATGGTAAGAACATGCTTATGAGCCAAAAAGAGCAGACGTTAATGACACCGTACCTACAATTTAACCGCCACCAATGGGCTGCACTTCGTGATTCTGTCCCGATGACGTTAACCGAGGATGAAATCACGCGGTTAAAAGGCATCAACGAAGATCTCTCTCTGGAAGAGGTTGCCGAGATCTATTTGCCGCTGTCGCGTTTGCTCAACTTCTATATCAGTTCTAACCTGCGTCGTCAGGCTGTTCTCGAACAATTTCTTGGCACCAACGGTCAACGCATTCCCTATATCATCAGCATCGCTGGCAGCGTTGCGGTGGGGAAAAGCACCACCGCGCGTGTACTGCAGGCCTTGCTTAGCCGTTGGCCGGAGCACCGCCATGTTGAACTCATCACTACTGACGGTTTTTTGCACCCTAACTCAGTATTGAAAGAACGCGGATTAATGAAGAAGAAAGGCTTCCCGCAGTCCTATGATATGCATCGACTGGTGAAGTTTGTCTCCGATCTTAAATCAGGTGTACCGCAGGCAACCGCGCCGGTTTATTCCCATCTGATTTATGATGTTATTCCCGACGGCGATAAAACCGTCGCGCAGCCGGATATTTTAATTCTTGAGGGACTCAACGTTCTGCAAAGTGGAATGGATTATCCGCACGATCCTCATCATGTATTTGTATCCGATTTTGTCGATTTTTCTATTTATGTCGATGCCCCGGAAGAATTACTGAAAAGCTGGTATATCAACCGTTTTCTCAAATTCCGAGAAGGGGCGTTTACCGATCCTGACTCCTACTTCCACAATTACGCTAAGCTGTCGAAGGAAGAGGCGGTGGATATTGCCACCTCGCTATGGAACGAGATTAACTTAATGAATCTTAAAGAAAACATCCTTCCAACCCGCGAACGTGCCAGCCTGATCATGACCAAAAGCGCCAATCATTCTGTGAATCAAGTACGCTTACGTAAATAAAGCAAAGGGAGCCGAAGCTCCCTTTTTTATTCTGCGCTGCGCAATGATATTTCACCGCCAACCCAGGCTTTTATCACCCCATCCTGTTCCAGCAATAGTGCGCCTTGCGCATCAATGCCCCGGGAAATTCCATAGATTTCTTTATCACCGATAATGAGTTTTACCGGGCGATGAATAAAGTTATCCAGTTTCTCCCAGCGCGGCAGATAGGGCGCTAACCCTTCCTGCTCGAACAGTTCCAGGCCCAGACGTAGCTCTTTAATCAGGCGCGCGGCGAGGAGGTTGCGGTCGATGACAACCCCCGCCTCCTGAAGGCTTATCCACCCCTGATTGACCACGTCAGACTCCACGCGACGCATCACAAGATTGATACCCGCGCCACTAACGATTTGTGCAGCATCACCCGTTTTCCCGGTCAGTTCCACGAGGATCCCTGACAGTTTACGATCTTGCAGGTAAATATCGTTTGGCCATTTCACACGAACCTGATCGGCTCCGAGCTGCTGCAGAACTTCAGCGATCACGATACCAATCACCAGGCTGAGTCCAATAGCCGCCGCCGGCCCCTGCTCCAGGCGCCAGTACATCGAGAGATAAAGATTGGCGCCAAAGGGCGAGAACCATTTTCTACCTCGCCGTCCTCGCCCTGCCTGCTGATATTCAGCTACACAGGCATCCCCGGATGTCAGCTCATCAAGCCTGTCCAGTAAATACTGGTTAGTGGAGTCAATCACGGGGAGAACCGTCACTCGGCCATGTTCAATCTGTTGGGAAATCTTTTTCTCATCCAACAGATGAATGGGCTCCGGCAGGCTGTAACCCTTGCCTGGCACTGTAAACACATCGACGCCCCAGTCGCGTAAGGTCTGGATATGCTTATTAATCGCCGCCCGGCTCATACCTAACTGCTCACCAAGCTGTTCACCTGAGTGGAACTCGCCATCAGCGAGGATAGAAATCAACGTTAAGGGAATAGTATGGTCTTTCACGCAATGCTCTCCTCTGCGTTGACTTCACCATGCGTTCCAATGAAGCGCACCTCGGGCTGAAGCCATACATCGAATTTCTCACCCACCTGCTGGCGAACGTAATGGGCTAGTTTTACCACGTCCTCGCTGGTCGCTCGATCTTCATTAATGAGTACCAGGGCCTGTTGTCGATGGACGGCCGCGCCGCCAATGCGTTGCCCTTTGAGCTGACATTGATCGATTAACCAGCCCGCGGCCAGCTTGACGGTGCCGTTTGCCTGCGGATAATGCGGCGCCTGGGGGAATTGCGCCAGCAGCGCTTCAGCAACCTGAGCGCTGACGATCGGATTCTTAAAGAAACTTCCGGCATTGCCGTTAATCTTGGGATCCGGCAACTTAGTCATTCGCATATGACAAACGGAATCGAATACCTGCTGCGGGGTGACGGTCTGTGGATCAAGACGCGTTAAATCACCGTAACTCAGTACAGGCTGCCATGCTTTCGCTAACGTTAAACCAATCGCGACGATGGCGTAGCGATCCTGGTATTCATGTTTAAAGATACTGTCACGGTAGCCGAAACGGCATTCCGCCGCTGAAAGACGCTGCTTACGACCCGTTTCCAGCTCAATGCAGTCCACATAGTTGCAAACCCGCTGGAGCTCGACACCGTAGGCGCCAATATTCTGGATCGGCGAAGATCCTGCGCAGCCAGGGATCAATGCCAAATTTTCCAGACCTGGCATCGCATGCTGTAGCGTGAACTGCACCAATTGATGCCAGTTTTCGCCGGCGCCGACGTGCAAGCACCAGGCTTCCGGCGTTTCGCTCACCTCGATCCCCATAATTCGGTTGAGGATCACCGTACCGGCATAGTCGTTCAGAAACAGGACATTACTACCTTCCCCAAGGATCAGCGTGGGTTCGCCTGCCGCGACAGCAGTTTGCCAGGCGCTTAATAACTGCTGCTCAGTTTCGGCGCGTACAATCGTCCTGGCGGAGCGCTCAATGCCAAAGGTATTCCAGGGTTTGAGGGAGTGGTTCATAGTGGCTTCCTGATGCAAAATCGGCGTTAGTTTACCGTATCTGGCGGGGGAAGGCTTGCCTGATTGCAGGGGCAGTGATATTGGGGGCGTTACCGGTAATGATGCGGTGTACCGGTCCGGGCTACAGGTCGTGCAGGGCGGGTGCGAATCCGTAGCCCCGGTAAGCGCAGCGCCACCGGGGAGACATACCGGCACGGTTGCCGGACCACAGAAACGCAAAAAGCCCATCCGTAAGGATGGGCTTTTTACTTGTTTGATGCCTGGCAGTTTATGGCGGGCGTCCTGCCCGCCACCCTCCGGGCCGTTGCTGCGCAACGTTCAAATCCGCTCCCGGCGGATTTGTCCTCCTCAGGACAGCGCTCACCGACAGACAACAGACAAAACAAAAAGCTCAGTCTTTCGACTGAGCTTTCTGCTTTGTTTGATGCCTGGCAGTTCCCTACTCTCACATGGGGAGACCCCACACTACCATCGGCGCTACGGCGTTTCACTTCTGAGTTCGGCATGGGGTCAGGTGGGACCACCGCGCTA
>NZ_KB976100.1:0-87500 GCF_000398905.1 Klebsiella sp. KTE92 | reverse complement strand
CTTCTTCTGCGGGTAACGTCAATCGACAAGGTTATTAACCTCACCGCCTTCCTCCCCGCTGAAAGTGCTTTACAACCCGAAGGCCTTCTTCACACACGCGGCATGGCTGCATCAGGCTTGCGCCCATTGTGCAATATTCCCCACTGCTGCCTCCCGTAGGAGTCTGGACCGTGTCTCAGTTCCAGTGTGGCTGGTCATCCTCTCAGACCAGCTAGGGATCGTCGCCTAGGTGAGCCGTTACCCCACCTACCAGCTAATCCCATCTGGGCACATCTGATGGCATGAGGCCCGAAGGTCCCCCACTTTGGTCTTGCGACGTTATGCGGTATTAGCTACCGTTTCCAGTAGTTATCCCCCTCCATCAGGCAGTTTCCCAGACATTACTCACCCGTCCGCCGCTCGTCACCCGAGAGCAAGCTCTCTGTGCTACCGCTCGACTTGCATGTGTTAGGCCTGCCGCCAGCGTTCAATCTGAGCCATGATCAAACTCTTCAATTTAAGTTTGATGCTCGTGAATTAAACTTCGTAATGAATTACGTATGTTCACTCAGAGACTTGGTATTCATTTATCGTCCGAAGACATTAAGAATCCATGTCACTTTGAGTGCCCACACAGATTGTCTGATAAATTGTTAAAGAGCAGTGCCGCTTCGTTTTTCGCTGCGGCGCGGGGTGTGCATATTACGCTTTCCCGCTGCAGAGTCAAGCATTTATTTTTGCTTTTCTCTGCGAGGTTCTCACCGGAACCCCGCTGACCCGGCGGCTTGCTTGCCGTTGTTCCGTGTCAGTGGAGGCGCATTATAGGGAGTAATTCTGAGGTGACAAGGGGAAATTCAAAAAAACTTTTCGTTCGCTCGATTTTCCATCACAACGCGAGTTTTACGCGCTATTTGCGCGCCATTTGTGCGATTTCCCGAGCAAACCGGGATACCTGTTGCCAGTCGGTATAGACCACTTCTTTGCGGGTATCCGTTTCCCCCCCGGTCATTTTCATAATCAGGCGGATCATAAACCGATCGTACCAGCTGTAGCGCGGGTAGCGCAGCGCGCCGGCAAATACCGCGCAGCTCTGCGGCTGCCACGGCGAGTTCAGCAGAAACTTACGCGTATAGCTGTTGGTCTGCGGCGTGCGCTTCTCGGGTTTACGCGCCACCAGGTTAACAGAGAAGAATGCTCCCGGCAGCGCCTGCAATGATGCCAGATGCTTTTTCACAAAGCGGTCCACCGCCGGATGAAAGTGCCCGTAGCGAATCGACGCGCCGATGACCACCCGATCGTAGTGATGCCATTCGACGACATCGGTACGGTTCAGGTTCAAGGTGTCCGCGTCGATGCCCAGCTCTTTCAGCTCGGAGGCCAGAAACGAAGCGATTTCACGGGTCTGCCCGTCGCGGGTGGAGAAGAGTATTAAAGTTTTCACGAGCACTCCTGTTATTCGCGCCAGAAAGTGGGAGTAAAGAGCACCAGTAAGGTGAACACTTCCAGACGACCAAACAGCATATTAGCAATCAGGATCCATTTCGCGACCGGGTTCATAGTGGCAAAGTTGTCCGCGACAACGCCAAGCCCAGGCCCGAGGTTGTTCAACGTCGCCACCACGGAGGCGAAGGCAGAGAAATCATCCACCCCGGTGGCGATAATAGCCAACATACTAATGATAAAGACCAGCGCATAGGCGGAGAAGAACCCCCACACGGCTTCAAGAATACGTTCCGGCAAGGCGCGGTTACCTAACTTGATGCTATAAACCGCATTCGGGTGTACCAGACGCTTAAGCTCACGGTTGCCCTGCTTAAACAGCAACAGGATACGGATCACCTTTAAGCCACCGCCCGTGGAACCGGCACAGCCGCCGATAAATGCGGAGCAGAGCAGCAACACCGGCAGGAATAGCGGCCAGCGCGCAATGCTATCGGTAGTGAATCCCGCGGTGGTCGCCATCGACACCACCTGGAAAAATGCCTGATTCAGCGTCGTCAGCACCGACCCATACACGTTATGGAGCCATAGCACCAGCGTACAGATGATGACCAGCGTCAACTGGACGCCAATGAACATGCGAAATTCTGGGTCGCGCCAGTACACCTTCAGGCTGCGTCCGCTCAATAACGAAAAATGCAGACCGTAGTTACAGCCAGAGATCAGCAAAAAGATCGCGATGATAGAGTTAATCATCGGGCTATTGAAATAGCCGACGCTGGCATCGTGAGTCGAGAAACCGCCGATGGCGATAGTGGCAAAGCTGTGCCCAATCGCATCGAACGCCGGCATACCGGCAAACCAGAGCGCCAATGCGCAGGCTATCGTCAATAACACATAGATAAGCCACAGCGTCTTCGCCGTCTCGGCGATACGCGGGCGCATCTTGTTGTCTTTCAACGGACCGGGCATTTCCGCGCGGTAGAGCTGCATCCCCCCTACGCCGAGGATAGGCAGAATCGCCACCGCCAGCACAATGATCCCCATGCCGCCGAACCATTGCAGCATCTGCCGGTAAAAGAGGATTGCATGAGGTAATGAGTCCAAACCCACCAGGGTGGTCGCTCCGGTCGTCGTCAGGCCGGAAAATGACTCGAAGAAGGCATCGGTCACCGTCAGGTTCGGCTGCTCGGCGAAAATAAAGGGCAAGGCCCCCACGCTCCCCAGCACGGTCCAGAACAGCACCACAATCAGAAACCCTTCGCGGGATTTCAGTTCGCCTTTTTGTTTACGATTCGGCCACCACAGCATGGAGCCAATCGCCAGCGCAACAAAAAAGGTTTGAGTGAAGGCCCGCCCCGCGCCATCGCGATATATCAGGGCCACTAATCCCGGAACGATCATCGTCCCCGAAAATAAGATGACCAACAGTCCAACGATTCGGGTTATGGCGCGAAAATGCATCTCTGGCGCTTCCTTTGATAGGCAAAAAAACAGAGGGGATTATTCGTCAATCTTCAGTAATTGCAATGAACCGCGACTAAAATCAGCCAGTTTTGCTGAAAAAGCCGCCACTTCGGCCCGGGGAAGCGCCACGCGAAGCCGAACCGACGCCAGATATTCGCTTTCGACTACGCGCCCGGAAAATTGGGCGAGCAGCGCTTCGACACCGGCCAGTTGCCCATACTCACATTGCAAAGTATATGCCGTTAACGGCGTCTTGCGCTGCGTTGTCAACTGCGCCAGCGCCTGATGAACACCGCCGCCATAGGCTTTGACCAGGCCGCCGGTGCCCAGCAGGATACCACCGTAGTAACGCACGACGACAGCGGTTATCTCACCCACACCGCACCCCATCAACTGCGCCAGCATCGGTTTGCCCGCCGTCCCCGCCGGTTCGCCATCGTCAGAAAATCCCAGCTGTTGCGAATCATCAGGCGGCCCGGCGACCCACGCCACGCAGTGGTGACGGGCATCAGGGTGATCCGCTCTGACGGACTCGACAAAGGCTTTAGCCGCCGCCACGCCGTCGGTATGCGCCAACAACGTGATAAAACGGCTTTTTTTAATCTCCTCAACGACGGTAACCGGCGCCGCCGGGATTAACCAGCTTTCCATTACGCCAGCTTCAGATCGCGCGTCATATTTTCAATGCTGTTTTCGTGAACCACCACGTTATCTTCGATACGGATCCCGCCAAACGGTTTCATGGCGTCAATTTTCTGCCAGTTGAAGTGCTTGCTGAACGGGCCTTCACGCCACGGCGCCAGTAACGACTCGATGAAGTAGATGCCGGGTTCAATGGTCAGCACCATGCGCGGCTCGATAATACGGGTGCAGCGCAGATACGGGTATTTCGACGGCGCCGCCAGATGCGTACCGGTGTCATCCTGCATAAAGCCAGCAACATCATGTACCTGCAGACCCAGCGGATGGCCAATCCCGTGCGGCATAAACGGCCCGGTCAGGTCATTCTCCACCATCGCCTCTTCGCTCATATCGGAGACTAACTGATGTTTACGCAGCAGCTTTGCGATGCGCTGATGGAACTGGATATGGTAATCAACATAACGGGTCCCGGCCTTCATGGTGCTAATCAGCGCCAGCTGCTCGTCATTAACGTCTTTAATCAGATGGGCAAAGTCGTTGTCGCCGTGTGCCGCCCAGGTTCGCGTCAGATCTGCGGCATAGCCGTTATATTCTGCACCGGCGTCGAGCAGGAAGCTGCGCATCTCCGCCGGGGCGCGATGATCCAGTTTGGTGTAGTGCAGGACAGAAGCATGCTCATTCAGCGCCACGATGTTGCTGTAAGGCACGTCGGTATCACGATGGCCGGTGGCGGTGAGATAGGCCTGGTTGATATCGAATTCGCTCATTCCGGACTGGAACGCTTCATAGGCCGCGCGATGGCCATTGACCGCCGATTTCTGCGCTTCACGCATGCAGGCCAGTTCGTAATCCGTTTTGTAAGCCCGATAGTAGTGCAGGTAATCGATAACCCCTTTCGGGTTGATCTTATCCGCAGCGATACCCAGCCCCAGCGCGCGCTCCGGTACCGGCCCAATATAGCCGATATTACCGCGAGCGGCAGGCAGCTGGCTGCCGATACCATCGGCCTTCGGCAGAGCAATAACGTCAACCTCTTCGGTCCAGAATGAGGTTGGCAGCGGCTCGACGTTGTGCCAGTAATCGACCGGCAGATAGAACCACAGCTTCGGTTTGTTGACGCCATCCACCAGCAGCCAGCAGTTAGGCACCTGGGTCACTGGCACCCAGGCTTTGAACTGCGGGTTGACCTTGAACGGATACGGATGGTCGTCAAGGAAGACGTTAACCAATTCACCGGAGTGAATCAGCAACGCATCCATTTGAAAACGGGTCAGCACGTCACGGGTACGTTCTTGTAGGGTAACAATATGATTTTTATAGAGCGCGGACAGGGATTCCATCTTTCATCCTTTGCTTTTATGGGATCGTGATACTCCGCATCTTAGCACATCACCCTGCGTGCGGGTGATTTCCGCCGGATGTGATCCGACCAGCAATTATTTAAAGAGTAATTTGCAATTCTTTAACATAAATTCCACACTCCGTTTCATCTGGTATGACCAGATCATATTGCTGGATTCAGGAGACTGACATGCTCTACAAAGGCGACACCCTGTACCTCGACTGGCTGGAAGATGGCATCGCCGAACTGGTGTTCGATGCCCCAGGTTCGGTCAACAAGCTTGATACCGCAACCGTAGCCAGCCTCGGTCACGCGCTGGACGTACTGGAAAAACAAAACGATCTCAAAGGCCTGCTGCTGCGCTCTGAAAAAGCGGCTTTTATCGTCGGCGCGGATATCACCGAATTTCTCTCGCTGTTCCTGGTCCCTGAGGAGCAGTTAAGCCAGTGGTTGCATTTTGCTAACAGCGTTTTCAATCGTCTGGAAGATCTTCCCGTCCCGACTATCTCTGCCGTCAATGGTTACGCGCTGGGCGGCGGTTGTGAATGCGTCCTGGCGACCGATTACCGCCTGGCGACGCCGGATCTACGTATCGGTCTGCCGGAAACCAAGCTTGGCATTATGCCAGGCTTCGGCGGTTCCGTGCGTCTGCCGCGCCTGCTCGGCGCCGATAGCGCGCTGGAAATTATTGCCGCCGGAAAAGACGTCGGCGCCGATCAAGCGCTGAAAATCGGCCTGGTGGATGGCGTGGTCGCAGCGGAAAAACTGCGCGATGGCGCGCTGGCGATCCTGCGTCAGGCCATTAATGGCGACCTGGACTGGAAAGCTAAACGTCAGCCGAAACTGGAACCGCTGAAGCTCAGCAAAATTGAAGCCACCATGAGCTTCACGATTGCCAAAGGCATGGTCGCGCAAACTGCCGGGAAACATTACCCGGCGCCGATCACCGCGGTGAAAACCATTGAAGCCGCCGCGCGTCTTGGTCGTGAAGAAGCCCTGGTGCTGGAAAATAAAAGCTTTGTCCCGCTGGCCCATACCAATGAGGCCCGCGCGCTGGTTGGTATCTTCCTGAACGACCAGTACGTCAAAGCGAAAGCGAAAAAGTTGACCAAAGATGTCGAGACGCCGAAGCATGCTGCTGTCCTGGGCGCTGGCATTATGGGCGGCGGTATCGCATATCAGTCGGCCTGGAAAGGCGTGCCAGTGGTGATGAAAGACATTAGCGACAAATCGCTGACCCTTGGCATGACCGAAGCGGCGAAGCTGCTGAACAAGCAACTGGAACGCGGAAAAATCGACGGTCTGAAACTGGCCGGGGTGATTAGCACCATTCAGCCAACCCTGGAATACAGCGGTTTTGATCGCGTCGACGTGGTTGTTGAAGCGGTGGTGGAAAACCCGAAAGTGAAGAAAGCGGTGCTGGCCGAAACCGAGGCAAAAGTACGCCCAGATACCGTGCTGGCGTCTAACACCTCTACAATCCCCATCAGCGAACTGGCAAGCGTGCTGCAGCGCCCGGAAAACTTCTGCGGTATGCACTTCTTTAACCCGGTGCATCGCATGCCGCTGGTTGAAGTGATCCGCGGCGAAAAAACCTCGGATAAGACCATCGCCACAGTTGTGGCCTGGGCCAGCAAAATGGGCAAGACGCCAATCGTGGTGAATGATTGTCCCGGCTTCTTCGTCAACCGCGTGCTGTTCCCCTACTTCGCCGGCTTTAGCCAGCTGCTGCGTGACGGGGCGGATTTCCGCAAAGTCGACAAAGTGATGGAAAAACAGTTTGGCTGGCCGATGGGCCCGGCTTATCTGCTGGACGTGGTCGGCATCGATACCGCCCACCATGCCCAGGCCGTCATGGCGGCGGGCTTCCCGCAGCGGATGCAGAAAGATTATCGCGACGCAATCGACGCCCTGTTTGACGCCAGCCGTTTCGGCCAGAAGAATGGCCTCGGCTTCTGGCGTTATAAAGAAGACAGTAAAGGCAAGCCGAAGAAAGAAGAAGATGCCGCAGTCGACAGCCTGCTGGCCGACGTCAGCCAGCCGAAGCGCGATTTCAGCGATGAAGAGATTATCGCTCGCATGATGATCCCGATGGTTAACGAAGTCGTCCGCTGCCTGGAAGAAGGCATTATCGCCAGCCCGGCGGAAGCGGATATGGCGCTGGTATACGGCCTGGGCTTCCCTCCGTTCCACGGCGGCGCATTCCGCTGGCTGGACACCATTGGCAGCGCGAAGTATCTCGATATGGCACAGCAATACCAGCACCTTGGCCCGCTGTATGACGTGCCAGCCGGTCTGCGTGACAAAGCGCGCCATAACGAAGCGTATTATCCCCAGGTAGAGCCAGCCCGTCCGGTTGGCGCTCTGAAAACGGCTTAAGGAGTCACAATGGAACAGGTTGTCATTGTCGATGCAATTCGCACCCCGATGGGCCGTTCAAAGGGCGGCGCCTTTCGCAACGTGCGTGCGGAAGATCTCTCGGCGCACCTGATGCGTAGCCTGCTTTCGCGTAACCCATCGCTTGAGGCGAGCGCGATTGACGATATTTACTGGGGCTGCGTGCAACAAACGCTGGAGCAGGGTTTCAACATTGCGCGTAACGCCGCGCTGCTGGCAGAAATCCCGCACTCGGTACCGGCGACGACGGTTAACCGCCTTTGCGGTTCCTCCATGCAGGCGCTGCACGATGCGGCCCGTATGATCATGACCGGCGATGCCAGCGTCTGCCTGATTGGCGGCGTCGAGCACATGGGTCATGTGCCAATGAGCCACGGTGTTGATTTCCATCCGGGCCTCAGCCGTAATGTGGCGAAAGCCGCCGGCATGATGGGGCTGACCGCGGAAATGCTGGCGCGTCTACACGGCATCAGCCGCGAAATGCAGGATCAGTTCGCCGCACGCTCTCACGCTCGCGCCTGGGCGGCGACGCAATCAGGCGCCTTCAAAGCCGAGATTATCCCGACCGGTGGCCACGATGCCGATGGCGTACTGAAGTCTTTTAACTATGACGAAGTGATCCGCCCGGAAACCACCGTCGAAGCGCTGGCGGCGCTGAGACCGGCATTTGATCCGGTGACCGGTACGGTAACGGCGGGTACCTCTTCCGCCCTTTCCGACGGCGCGGCGGCGATGCTGCTGATGAGCGAAAGCCGCGCCCGCGAGCTGGGGCTGAAGCCACGCGCCCGCGTCCGTTCGATGGCGGTGGTCGGCTGCGACCCGTCAATTATGGGTTATGGCCCGGTTCCGGCCTCAAAGCTGGCGCTGAAAAAAGCGGGCTTATCCACCAGCGATATTGACGTCTTTGAAATGAATGAAGCGTTTGCCGCGCAGATCCTTCCGTGTATTAAAGATCTGGGCTTGATGGAGCAGATTGACGAGAAGATCAACCTCAACGGCGGCGCGATCGCGCTCGGACATCCGCTGGGCTGCTCCGGGGCGCGCATTAGCACCACGTTGATCAATCAGATGGAACGCAAAGACGCGCAGTTCGGTCTGGCGACCATGTGTATCGGTTTAGGTCAGGGTATTGCCACTGTGTTTGAGCGGATTTAATCGAAGGGTTATCTCAACGCCATTGCGACCAGAAACAGGCTGCAATGGCGAAGAGAGCAGGTTTAGTTGCCGTTCTTCCCGCCTGTCAGGGGCGGGTTTTTTCTTTTCAGATAAAGGCAAACGCATCGCCAAACAGGCGATCTTCGCGCGCGCCGCGTTCGTTGCAGAACAGGTCGCGGGCAATCTTGGCCATCTCAAAACGACCGGCAATGTAAATATCATGCTCGGCCAGCGTACCGTAATCCTGCAGCACGGCGGTGAGTACCGTACCGGAGCGACCACGCCACCCTTCTTCCGGTTGCTCTACCACCGGCTCGATGCGCAGATTCGGATGCTTGATGCTTAACGCTTCCAGCTCGGCCAGATCGTACAGATGCTTAGCCTCGCGGCCGCCCCAATAAATGGCGATATCGCGATCCGGGTTACGCGCCAGCGCGGTTAACAGAATAGAACGCACATAAGAGAAACCGGTGCCGCCGGCGATCAGAATCAGCGGGCGATCTTCGTCATCGCGCAGCCACGCTTCGCCATGCGGAATATCAACCTCAATTTCACGCTCTTTCAGAATGCGATCCATCACCGCCATCGCATACAGATTGAGTTCAGAAGCACCGATATGCAGCTCGATAAACTCGTGCTCTGACGGCGTGGAAGCCATAGAGAACGGACGCTTGTCGCGCTCATCCATCACTACCATCAGATACTGGCCGGCGCGGAAAGAGAATGCCGCTTCCGGTACTAATCGAACGCGATACACGGTATCGGTAATCGCCTCCACCGAGGTCACTTTACAGCTTAAGGTTGTCATGCGTCCCCTCTGTCGGGTCTATAGAGCAAAACAGCGGCGTTAGCCCCGCTTACTGTTATTTAAAGATGGCCAGTTCATCCCAGATGGCGTCGATGCGCGCCGTCACCTGAGGATCTTTTTTGATTGGACGACCCCATTCACGCTGGGTTTCGCCAGGCCATTTATTTGTGGCATCCAGCCCCATTTTTGAACCCAGGCCGGAAACCGGCGAGGCAAAATCCAGATAATCTATTGGCGTATTTTCTACCAGTACCGTATCACGAGCCGGGTCCATACGGGTAGTAATCGCCCAAATCACGTCATTCCAGTCGCGTGCGTTGACGTCGTCATCGCATACGATCACGAATTTGGTATACATGAACTGGCGCAGGAATGACCAGACGCCCATCATCACGCGCTTGGCATGGCCCGCGTACTGTTTTTTCATGGTCACCACCGCCAGGCGATAGGAACACCCTTCCGGCGGCAGATAAAAGTCGACGATTTCCGGGAACTGCTTTTGCAGAATCGGCACAAAGACTTCGTTCAGCGCCACGCCCAGCACCGCGGGCTCATCGGGCGGTCGGCCGGTATAGGTCGAATGATAAATCGCGTCTTCGCGCTGGGTAATATGGGTCACCGTAAATACCGGGAAGCTGTCCACTTCATTGTAGTAACCAGTATGATCGCCATACGGGCCTTCCGGCGCCATCTCCCCGGCCTCAATGTAACCTTCGAGCACAATTTCCGCGCTGGCCGGCACTTCAAGGTCATTGGAAACGCACTTCACCACTTCGGTCTTGGTGCCGCGCAGCAAGCCTGCGAAAGCATATTCCGACAGGGTATCGGGCACCGGCGTCACCGCGCCAAGTATGGTCGCCGGATCGGCGCCAAGCGCCACGGAAACCGGGAAGCGCTCGCCGGGATGCGCCGCGCACCACTCCTGGAAATCGAGCGCGCCGCCGCGGTGGGATAACCAACGCATGATGAGTTTATTTTTACCGATCAGCTGCTGGCGATAAATTCCCAGGTTCTGCCGCTCTTTGTGCGGCCCGCGGGTCACCGTCAGCCCCCAGGTGATCAGCGGCGCGGCATCTTCCGGCCAGCAGGTCATAATCGGGATTTTATTCAGGTCGACGTCATCGCCCTGGATGATTTTTTGTTGGCAGGGCGCACCGCGCAGGCGTTTGGTCGGCATATTCAGCACTTGCTTGAACTGCGGCAGCTTATCAAACAGATCGCGGAAGCCTTTTGGCGGCTCCGGCTCTTTCAGAAAGGCCAATAGCTTCCCGACTTCCCGTAGCGAACTGACGTCTTCCTGGCCCATCCCTAGCGCCACACGACGCGGCGTGCCAAACAGATTGCACAGCACCGGCATCGAGTAGCCTTTCGGGTTTTCAAACAGCAGCGCCGGGCCACCGGCACGCAGGGTCCGGTCGGCAATTTCGGTGATTTCCAGGTGAGGATCGACCGGCAGAGTGATACGTTTTAGTTCGCCCTGTTGTTCCAGGAGTGTCAGAAAGTCGCGAAGATCGTGGTATTTCATGAAAGTGTTATTGACCTCTCTACAGGCGGCTAATTATACGGTGTTCGACGGCGCGATGCTGTAATTTTGTTAAATTAGCGTGAAAGAACGCTGAAATTTGGATTTCAATTATAATGGCTTTCGCGATTACACCAGCCATTTGTTATGCTTGCCGTTATTAGAAGTGGAATGAGTCATTATGCAAGCCTGGTACTTACTGTATTGCAAACGTGGGCAGCTACAACGAGCCCAGGAACATCTGGAACGTCAGTCAGTTAACTGCCTGATGCCGACGATTGCGCTGGAAAAAATCATTCGCGGTAAACGCACCATGGTCAGCGAACCGCTGTTCCCGAACTACCTGTTTATTGAGTTCGATCCAGAGGTGATTCATACCACTACCATCAGCGCCACCCGCGGGGTTAACAACTTCGTGCGCTTTGGCGCCCTGCCCGCTGTCGTTCCCTCGGCGGTGATTCATCAGCTCTCTATCTACAAACCAGAAGGCATTACCGACCCGGAAACGCCGCATGAGGGCGATAGCGTGCTAATCACCGACGGCGCGTTCGAAGGCTTACAGGCTATCTTCACCGAGCCGGACGGCGAAGCTCGTTCTATGTTGCTGTTAAACCTGCTGAATAAGCAAGTCCTGCAGAGCGTTAAAAATACCGACTTCCAGAAAATCTAAACGCCGTTAACGTCGATGCCAAACAGCGTCCTGACGTTTGCGTCCGTTTGCGCCTCCAGCCATTGCGTCTCTTCGCCCCGCCAGCTCGCGACGCTGGCCAGGATATGCGGCAAATACGCGGGCTCGTTACGCCGCGAGGCCGGTCTCGGCTTGAGGTCGCGAGGCAGCAGATAAGGCGCATCGGTCTCCAGCAGCAGACGTTCCGCCGGGATCGCCGGCAGCAGCTCGCGCAGCTCCAGTCCCCGCCGCTCATCGCATACCCAACCGGTAATACCGATAAACAGGCCCAGATCCAGGCACTCCTGCACCTCGCTGCGGCTGCCGGTAAAGCAGTGCAGCACCGCGCCCGGGATCTTCTCAAGCCAGGGTTTAAGCAACGCCAGAAACCGGTCGTGGGCGTCGCGGCAGTGTAAAAACACCGGCATCGACAGCTCAGCGGCCAGCGCCAGCTGGGCGCTGAACGCTGCCTCCTGCTCCTGCGGCGTGGAGAAATTACGGTTGAAATCCAGACCGCACTCACCTATCGCCACCACCTGTGGCTCACGGGCGAGGGTATAAATCGCCTCGGCGACCGCTGGCGACCAGCTGCTGCCGTCATGGGGATGAACCCCTGCCGTGGACCAGCAACCAGAATAATGGCTCGCCATTCTCTGGGCCTGCTGGCTCTCCGGCAAACTTGTGCCGGTCAGCAGCATGCCGTGAACCCCCGCCGCCCGGGCGCGCGCCACCACCTCATCATGGTCGCGGGAAAACTGCGAACTGGTGAGATTAACGCCGATATCAAACATGATCGCTCCCATATGACAACCGCCCTGACGGGCGGTTGGCGGTATTACTCTTCTCTGTGCTCCGCGGCTTCAGCTTCGGCCGCAGCGTCGTCATCACGCGTCAGGCGCTTCCCGGTGTAGAAGCGGGCGAAGAACACCCCGACTTCAAACAGACAGTACATCGGAATGGCCAGCAGCGTCTGCGAGAATACGTCCGGCGGCGTCAGCAGCATACCCACCACGAAGGCGCCCACCAGCACATACGGCCGTTTTTTGCGCAGCTCTTCCGGCGTGGTAACGCCCATCCAGCAGAGCAGCACAATGGCGACCGGTACCTCAAAAGAGACCCCGAAAGCCATAAACAGCGCCATCACGAAGTCGAGATAGCTGCGGATATCAGTCGAGACCAGCACCCCCTCCGGGGCAGCATGGGTCAGGAAGCCGAACGCCAGCGGAAACACGACAAAATAAGCGAAAGCCATGCCGATATAGAACAGCAGCGTACTGGATACCAGTAAAGGCACCACCAGCCGGCGCTCGTGCTTATACAGCGCCGGCGCGACGAAGGCCCATACCTGGTAAAGAATAATCGGCACTGACAGGATCACCGACACCATGAAGGTCAGCTTTATCGGCGTAAAGAAAGGTGAAGCGACATCAGTGGCGATCATCGTCGCGCCCACCGGCATCTTGCTGATAAGCGGGGCCGAGACCAGCTGGTAGATATCATTGGCGAAATAGACCAGCGCCAGGAAGATCACCAGGATAGCAATGATGCTGTTGAGCAGACGCTTGCGCAGCTCAATCAGATGCGAAATTAGCGGTTGTGTATCGTCTACGCCCATGTTTACGGTTTATCACTCGATGCGGGGGAAGAATGAGGGGCTGCCGCCGTAGCGGATGTTTTCTCTGCCGGAAGTTCAGCCGGTGAAGCGGGTTGCTCATCGGCGACGGGACCCGGCGCATGAGCCGGAGCGCTGGCCTGATGTTCTGCCGTCGCCGGCGTGACGTCCTGGCGCTGCGCTTCACTGCCTTTCACCACCGGATTAAGGATGGTATTGGCTTCGTCGCTGGCCTTTTCAGGATCGTGGGCGCTATAGGAGCGCTTCATCGACTCCGCGGCCTCGCGCAGTTCATCCATGGAGGCTTTCAGCTCCGGCGTCAGGTTATTCAGGCTAGCCTTTTCCACCTTCTTGAGGCTCTCCTGGAACTCCTGCAGTTTTAGCTCCTGGGCCAGCTCATTTTGTACCGTGGTCGCCAGCGAGCGTAGCGTACGGATCCAGCCAACCACCGTTTTAACCGCGACGGGAAGCCGCTGTGGCCCCAGAACAATGAGGCCAATCACAAACACCAGCAGTAGTTCACTAAAACCAATATCGAACACGAGTTACACCTGCTCTTTGTCGTGGCGTTTTGTCTCGTCTTTTTTTGCATCATCCTGTTTATCGGCGATGGTTTTCGCCGTGAAATCTGCGTCTGGCGCCGACTTTTCGGGTTTATCATCATCACTCATGGCTTTTTTAAAGCCTTTGATAGATGCCCCTAAGTCTGACCCCAGTGAGCTCAGCTTCTTCGTCCCAAAAAGCAGAACTACGATGACGACAACAATTAATAACTGCCAAATACTGATACCACCCATACACGTTCCCCTATGACAGATGATGAATTATGTGGACGCATTATACACGCCATCCTGCGAGCCGCCTCTTCGTCAGGCCGCCGGCATGATTTTGCGCAAATAAGCCTGCGTCATGAAGAGGCGAACCGATCAGTGGGTTTTCCGCCAGCCAATCAGCCAGGTCACCACACCGCCGGCCATCAACCAGCCGGGCATCATTCCCCACTCAGGGCGATGGATAAAGAGCAGCGTACCACTGAGCAATAAAACCGCGCCTATACCAAACAGATAACGGGATTGGCCCTGGCGCACATGACGCACATGCATATCCCGCACGATGGTATCGACGCTGGTCTGCAGCTGTTTGCTCTGCTGCAGGCTCTGATACACCAGCTCAGGTATTTCAGGCATTCTTTCGATCCAGAACGGCGCTTTGTCTTTAAACGCGCGCACCAGCGCCGGAATGCCGACCTGATCTTTGATCCACGACTCGAGGAAAGGCTTCGCCGTTTTCCACAAGTCTAACTGAGGATAGAGCTGCCGGCCTACCCCTTCTACGTAAAGTAATGTCTTCTGTAGTAAAACGAGCTGCGGCTGGACTTCCATATTGAAACGCCGCGCGGTATTGAACAGATTAAGCAGCACGTGGCCGAAGGAGATCTCCGCCAGCGGCTTCTCAAAGATCGGCTCGCAGACCGTGCGGATCGCGAACTCAAACTCTTCGACATTCGTATCGGGCGGTACCCAACCGGAATCGACGTGCAGCTCAGCCACCTTACGATAATCGCGGTTAAAGAAGGCGATAAAGTTTTCCGCCAGATAGCGCTTATCTTCTTTGTTCAGCGAGCCGACAATACCGCAGTCGATGCCGATATACTGCGGATCTTCCGGGTGCTCGTAGCTGACGAATATGTTGCCAGGGTGCATATCGGCATGAAAGAAGCTGTCGCGGAACACCTGGGTAAAGAAGACCTGTACGCCCCGCTCCGCCAGCAGCTGCATGTTGGTCCCCTGGGCCTCCAGCGCCTCCACGTCGGACACCGGGATACCGTAGATGCGCTCCATCACCATCATGCTTTCGCTGCAGTAGTCGGGGTACACCTCCGGCACGTACAGCATCGGACTATCTTCGAAATTACGCCGCAGCTGAATGGCGTTGGCGGATTCCCGCAACAGGTTCAGCTCGTCCAGCAGCGTTTTTTCATATTCGCGAACCACCTCCTGCGGGCGCAGACGGCGGCCGTCAGGCAGCAGACGCGGTACCCAGCGCGCCAGGCGGTAGATGAGCTTCATGTCCGCTTTAATGATCGGCAAAATATCCGGGCGGATAACCTTGATCACCACCTCTTTGCCATTCTCTTTCAGACGTGCGGTATGCACCTGGGCGATGGACGCCGAGGCTAACGGCTCTACGGAGAAATCATCAAACCAGGCTTCCACCGGCAGGCCCCCCATCGCTTTCTCTATCTGCTGCTGCGCGAGCTTTCCTTCAAAGGGCGCTACGCGGTCCTGCAACAGCGCCAGCTGATCGGCAATATGCGGCGGGAAGAGATCCCGGCGGGTGGAAAGCATCTGGCCAAATTTAATCCACACCGGCCCCAGCTCCTGAAGCGCCAGGCGCAGACGAGTGCCAAGGGGTTGGTCTTGATGACGATTTGGCATCCAGAACAGCATCCGCCGCCAGATACGCAGCGGCAGCGTGAGACGAATTTTGGGGATGAGCTCATCGAGCCCGTAGCTCAAAAAGGTGTGGATGATGAAATACAGGCGCCGTAATTCTCCTGGCGTCATTTGCCCTCCAGCGTTTCCAGCCGTTTTTCCAGTGCGGCCAGCGCGCGTTCAATAGCCGTCGTTTCTTCCGCAAACCATGCCAGCTCCAGCGGCCCCGGTGCCAGTCGCCACTCTTCAGTGATCGCTTCTGCGACATAGCGCTGCTGGCGCTGCGCGCCTTTCAGTAAAAACTGAGCGCCGCCGCGGAGGACTTTGCCAACGCCTTCAGCCACGATATCGCCAGTATAAGGCGCCAGCAGTTCAGCGGGATCGAACTCCGCCAGATCGCACAGGGAGACCATATTCTGCACCACCTGCAGATCGCCCTGCACTTCCAGATCTCCGCTACGGATAAGCGCCGTGAGCTGCTGACGATTACGCAGTTTGGGCAGCACGCTGAGCCGGGTAATCACAGTGCAGTCGGCCTCTCCCTCCCAGGCGCTCAGGACATCAACCTGGCGTTCGCTGAACGCCAGTACGATCGGGGTGGAGAAGTCCTGCAGTTGAACTCGCAATACCTTACCCAGCAGGCGCTGACGAGCGGGTTTTAGCGCCTTGTCACGCCAGAGAAAAGTATTCAGCGCCGTCTCAATGCTAGCGGTCACCAGGGGTGTGAAAGGCATAGCGTCCCTCCTGTCAGAACTTGTAACCGCGATGCAAGGCAACGATACCCGCCGTCAGGTTGTGGTAGTCGACACTTTCAAAACCTGCATCCTGCATCATCCCTTTCAGGGTTTCCTGATCCGGGTGCATACGGATAGATTCTGCCAGGTAGCGATAGCTGTCGCCGTCTTTTGCCACCAGTTCCCCCACCTTCGGCAGGATATGGAAGGAGTAAGCGTCGTAGGCTTTGCTGAGCGGTTCGATAATCGGTTTAGAAAACTCCAGCACCAGCAGACGTCCGCCCGGCTTCAGCACGCGGTACATCGAACGCAGCGCTTTTTCTTTATCGGTAACGTTACGCAGACCGAAAGAGATGGTGATGCAGTCAAAGGTATTATCAGCAAACGGCAGGGCTTCCGCGTTGGCCTGAACATACTCAACGTTGCCCACGATGCCGATATTACGCAGCTTTTCGCGGCCCATTTTGAGCATGGAATCATTGATATCAGCAAGCATGACGCGGCCGGTTTCTCCTACCAGACGGGAGAACTTGGCTGTCAAATCGCCGGTCCCCCCTGCCAGATCCAGCACGGTCTGCCCGCGACGTACGCCGCTGCAGTCGATGGTGAAACGCTTCCACAAACGATGGATACCAAACGACATCAAGTCGTTCATCACATCATACTTTGCCGCGACAGAATGGAATACATGCGCCACCATGTCCTGTTTCTGCTCTTTAGCGACCGTCTGAAAGCCAAAGTGCGTCGTTTCTTGTGAATCCTCAACCATCTCTATGCCTGCTTGCTTTTCAAGAAAATGTTCACTGAGTGTATCAGATTCAGCGCATTTCCCATACGTTTCAACGTGGCGGAGCCGCCTCCCGATTATGTAACGCCTCGGCAGAGTCGGCTGAAAATGCGTCATTTTCCGGGAGGTTATCCTCGTCTTCGAGACGATATTCATCGTCCTGGGCAGTGGCTTGTTCGACTAAATCAGGATTTATCCCGCGCTTCACCTCCACCCCCAGGCCGCGAAAGGCTTCCGCCTGGGCCAGCAGATTCCCGCGCCCGGAAGCGAGCTTTTTCATCGCCTGGCGATAGTTCTCTTGCGCCTTATCCAGACTCTGGCCGATGGCGGACATATCATCCACAAACAGGCGCATTTTGTCGTAAAGGCGCCCCGCCCGCTCGGCGATCTTCTGCGCGTTGCGGCTCTGATGCTCATAGCGCCACAGATTGGCGATAGTACGCAGGGCTACCAGCAGCGTCGTCGGGCTGACCAGCATGATATTATTTTGCAACGCCTCGCTGATGAGCTCGGGCTGACGGTCGATGGCCACCAGGAACGCCGGCTCGACGGGAATAAACATCAGCACGTAGTCGAGAGAGCGCAGCCCCGGCAGTTGTTGATAATCCTTGCGTCCCAGCAGGCGAATATGGTTTCGCACCGAGGCAAGATGTTCCTGCAGCGCGACTTCGCGGGTGTAGTCGTCTTCGGCGTTGAAATAGCGCTCATAGGCGACCAGGGTCATTTTGGCGTCTATCACCACGTCCTTGCCCTGCGGCAGGCGGACAATGACGTCCGGCTGCATCCGCGAGCGGTTATCGGTCTCGATACTGACCTGGGTCTGGTACTCATAGCCTTCGCGCAGGCCGGAGGCCTCCAGCACGCGGGTTAAGACCACTTCCCCCCAGTTGCCCTGGGTTTTGTTATCACCTTTCAGCGCTTTCGTCAGGTTCAGTGCCTCCTGCGCCATCTGCGCGTTCAGCTGCTGAAGATTGCGGATCTCATGCGCCAGGGTGTGCCTTTCCCGCGCCTCCTGGCCAAAGCTCTCCTGCACCTGGCGGCGGAACCCGTCGAGCTGTTCGCGCAGCGGGGTCAGCAGACCATGCAGACTCAGGCGGTTTTGCTCATCGACGCGCCGGTTGCTGTGTTCGAAAATGCGGTTGGCGAGGTTTTCAAACTGCTCGCTCAGGCGCTGCTCGCTGTTAACCATCTGACGGATCTTATCTTCCGCATGCAGCTGGGTGGATTCGAGCCGGGTGGTGACCTCACGCAGATCGGCCTCCAGCGAGGTATTGATATCCCGCAGACTGCGCAGCTCATTGTTCAGCAGCTCGCACTCCTCACGCCAGTGGGCCTCCTGCACCAGCTGCTGACGGGCGGCGCTCAGCTCAATATCCAGCTCTCGCCGCTCCTCAATGAGATCGGCCCGGATTTGGTCGGCGCGCGCTTTGGTTGCCAGCCAGCCGACCATTAACCCGGCAGCCAGTGCGATAACCGCGCTGATAATGATTGAGAGATCCACGACGCCCCCTGCGATAACCTGATGGCACAAAATAGAATTGTGCTGTACAAACGTCCAGTTTAAAAGGGATTTCCTGCGAGGAGCAACGCAAAAAAGAAAGGCCGGAGGATCCGGCCTGACAGAGAAGGGGTTGAATTACAGCAGACGACGCGCCGCTTCCACGACGATTTTGACCGCGTGGCTTTCGGTTTGCTTCATGGTTTCGGCGTTAGGGATCTCTTGCTGGGTACGGTTCACAATAACCCCGGCGACCATCCCGGCACGCAGGCCCTGGCTGGCGCACATGGTCAGCAGCGTGGCGGATTCCATTTCATAGTTCATCACGCCCATTGCCTGCCACTCTTCCATTGAGCCCTTGAAGCGGCTCACCACGCGGCCGGAGAAGGTGTCGTAACGCTCCTGGCCTGGGTAGAAGGTATCCGAAGAGGCGGTCACGCCAATATGGGTGGTGGCACCAATAGATTTCGCCGCTTCCACCAGCGCGGTGGTGCAGGCGAAGTCTGCGACGGCCGGGAACTCCATCGGCGCGAAGTGCAGGCTGGCGCCGTCCAGGCGAACGGAAGCGGTCGTAACCAGCACATCGCCAACGTTAATGTGCGGTTGAATCGCGCCGGTGGTGCCGATACGCAGGAAGGTACGCACGCCCAGCTGCGCCAGCTCTTCCACGGCGATAGAAGTCGACGGGCCGCCGATGCCGGTAGAGCAGACGATCACCGGCTTGCCGTCCAGCTCCGCGCGCCAGGAGGTAAATTCGCGGTGGGATGCCAGCTTGACCGGCTTATCCATCAGCGCGGCGATCTTTTCCACACGCTCCGGATCGCCAGGGACGATAGCCAGCGTAGCCCCTTGTAAATCGTTCTTGGTGAGGCCGAGATGAAAAACATCAGACTTGGACATAAAAAACTCCTCTGTGGGTCGAATTATCAGCAGAAGCAAAACGGTACTGTACAGAAGCCCCTGGCAACATTTTGTGATGATAGTCACCAAGACCAATAATGATTGCATTTGTTTTTCAGTAAATAGTGATACACATCACATTAACAAGTTATATTCATCGTCACAGAACAAAAGATAGCCGCTTTCAGGCACTGTGCTTTATTACCGCCCGAACTAAAGGTAAAGGGTCTATAGTTATTGATGCGCTAATAAATAAGGGTACGGAGAATACCATGACCACCACCAAGCAACCTGGATTCGCACCTGCAGCTTCACCACACGCCGCCACCGCCGTTCATACGCCGGAAGAGCATATTATCGCCGGAGAGACGTCTATTCCCTCTCAGGGTGAAAACATGCCGGCCTACCACGCCCGCCCGAAAAATGCCGACGGTCCGCTGCCGATCGTTATCGTGGTACAGGAAATTTTCGGCGTGCATGAACATATTCGCGATCTTTGTCGCCGCCTGGCGCAGGAAGGCTATCTGGCTATTGCGCCTGAATTGTACTTCCGTCAGGGCGATCCGAATGAGTACCACGATATCCCGACCCTGTTCAAAGAGCTGGTTACCAAGGTGCCGGACGCGCAGGTGCTGGCGGATCTCGACCATGTCGCCAGCTGGGCGGCGCGCCACGGCGGCGATGCCCATCGTCTGCTAATCACCGGCTTCTGCTGGGGCGGACGCATTACCTGGCTGTATGCCGCGCATAACCCGCAGCTGAAGGCAGGCGTGGCCTGGTACGGCAAGCTGGTGGGAGAAAAATCGCTGAATTCACCGAAGCATCCGGTAGATATCGCGGTCGATCTCAACGCCCCGGTGCTTGGTCTGTACGGCGCTAAAGACGCCAGTATTCCACAGGACACCATCGAGACCATGCGTCAGGCGCTGCGGGCGGCCAACGCCACAGCGGAAATCGTGGTCTATCCCGAAGCCGATCATGCCTTTAACGCCGACTATCGCGCCAGCTATCATGAAGAGTCAGCCAAAGACGGCTGGCAGCGAATGCTCGCGTGGTTTGCTCAGTATGGCGGCAAAAAAGCATAATCACCCAATGCATGAAAAAAGGAGGCAAATGCCTCCTTTTTTGATTTTTCGCGTAACGATCAGGCGGACTGGCGCAGGTTCTGCGCCGCTTGCACCATATTCGCCAGCGCGGCGCGGGTTTCCGGCCAGCCGCGAGTTTTCAGGCCGCAGTCCGGGTTAACCCACAGCCGCTCCGCCGGGATACGCTGCGCGGCTTTTGCCAGCAACGCTTCAATCCACTCCACGCTCGGCACGTTCGGCGAGTGAATATCATATACCCCCGGCCCGATCTCATTGGGATACTCGAACGCTTCGAACGACTCCAGCAGCTCCATATCGGACCGCGAGGTTTCAATGGTGATCACGTCGGCATCCAGCGCGGCAATGGAGTCCATGATGTCGTTGAACTCGCAATAGCACATGTGGGTGTGGATCTGAGTGTCGTCTTTGGCGACCGCAGCATTAAGGCGGAAGGCTTCCACACCCCACTGCAGATAGGCATCCCAGTCGCTGCGCTTCAGCGGTAACCCTTCGCGCAGCGCCGGCTCATCAATCTGGATGATGCCGATCCCCGCCGCTTCCAGATCCGCCACTTCATCACGCAGGGCCAGCGCAATCTGTTTCGCGATGGTTTCACGGCTGACATCTTCCCGCGGGAAGGACCAGCACAGAATGGTCACCGGTCCAGTGAGCATCCCTTTCACTGGCTTGTCGGTCAGCGACTGCGCGTACTTCGCCCAGTCGACGGTGATCGCCTGCGGACGGCTGACGTCGCCGATCACCACCGGCGGCTTCACGCAACGGGAACCATAGCTCTGCACCCAGCCGTTTTGCGTGAAGATAAAACCGTCCAGATGTTCACCGAAGTATTCCACCATGTCGTTCCGCTCGGCTTCTCCGTGCACCAGTACGTCTAAACCTAACCGCTCCTGCTCGACGATCGCCTGCTTAATATGTTCCGCAATCCCCGTCCGATAATGACTGGCGTCAAGGTTGCCCTTTTTGAAGTCCAGGCGCAGACCGCGGATCTCCGTCGTTTGCGGGAATGACCCGATGGTGGTGGTCGGCCATTTCGGCAGGTTAAAGCGCTGGCGCTGTGCCTGCGCGCGAACCTCATAGGGGCTGGCACGCTGGCTGTCCTGAGCGGTGATCGCCGCCAGCCGTTTTTCCACTTCCGCGTTGTGCACGCGGGTCGAATGGCGACGGGCCTGGATTGGCGCGCTCCACTCGGTAATCGCCGCCGTATCGCCACTGTTCAGCGCATCGCGCAGCAGCGCCAGCTCGCCGCATTTCTGCAGCGCGAAGGCAAACCAGCTCTTCACTTCCGCATCAAGGCGCGTCTCCACGCTCAGATCGATCGGGCTATGCAGCAGAGAACAGGATGACGCGACCCAGAGGTCGCGTTTACCGACGAGGTCTTTAATTTGCGCATACTTTTCGGTGAGATCGGCGCGCCAGACGTTGCGCCCATTGATCAGACCCGCAGACAGCAGCCAGTCGGCCGGCAGGCGGTTGTGCAGCTCGGCAACATCATCTTTGCCGTGCACCAGATCGACGTGCAGCCCCTGGACCGGTAGCGCAGCAATGGTCGCGAGATTGTCACTAATGCCTTCAAAATAGGTGGTCAGCAGCAGTTTCACCTGGCCCTGCAGGGCGTCATAAGCCGGTTTAAAGGCCTCCAGCCACGCTGGCGGCAGCTCCAGCACCAGCGCCGGTTCATCAATCTGCACCCACTCGATGCCGCGCTTCGCCAGTTCGGCCAGCACCTGCTGGTAAACCGGCAGGATGTCATTCAGCAGGCTCAGACGGTCAAACGGTTCACCTTTCACTTTACCCAGCCACAGGTACGTTACCGGCCCCAGCAGCACGGGCTTGATCTTGTGGCCCAGCGCCAGCGCTTCGTCTACTTCATCCAGCAGTTGGGTCCAGGTCAGTTTGAACTGCTGGCCCTTCACGAACTCCGGCACCATGTAGTGATAGTTGGTGTTAAACCATTTGGTCATTTCCGCAGCGGCGGCCGGTTCGCCAGTCGGCGCACGGCCGCGGCCAATGCGGAACAGGGTATCGATATCGATGGATCCGTCTTTGTTCTGATGACGAGCCGGCACGTTGCCCAGCAGCAGGCTGGTAGTCAGAACATGGTCGTACCAGGCGAAATCCCCCACCGGCAGCAGATCAACGCCCGCCTGTTTCTGCTGCTCCCAGTGGCGGGCACGCAGCTCACGGCCTACTGTCAGCAGTTCCTCGCGAGTGGCGTTGCCCGCCCAGTAGCTCTCTTGCGCTTTTTTCAGCTCGCGGCGCAGGCCAACGCGAGGAAAACCGAGGGTGTGGTTAATAATTGTCATTTTTGTTCCTCTCTTATTTCATTGAATCTGAAGAAAAACTCTAAATAGTTCGGCTTGCAGGAAGGCGGCAACGATGCGCATCCCCAGGAGCTTACTGAAGTAAGTGACTGGGGTAAGCGAGGCAGCCAACGCATCTGCAAGTCGAAATATGACGAGTTTTAGACGTCCAGATGTTTACACATCCATAATTGACAGTTACTGTATATTCCTCAAGCGCAAATTGCTCATGGCGAAGTGAAGGACTTTCATGATCGAAATTAAACATCTGAAAACGCTGCAAGCGTTGCGGAACAGCGGTTCACTGGCGGGTGCGGCAGCGGCCCTGCACCAGACCCAGTCCGCCTTGTCTCACCAGTTCAGCGATCTGGAACAGCGCCTTGGCTTTCGTCTCTTTGTGCGTAAGAGCCAGCCGCTGCGTTTTACTCCTCAGGGGGAAATCCTCTTACAGCTGGCCAATCAGGTGCTGCCGCAGATCGCTCGCGCCCTGCAGGACTGTAACGAACCGCAGCAGACCCGGCTGCGCCTGGCTATCGAATGTCACAGCTGTATTCAGTGGCTGACGCCGGCGCTGGAGAATTTCCGCGCCCGCTGGCCGCACGTGGAGGTCGACTTCCATTCCGGAGTGACCTTCGACCCGCAGCCTGCGCTGCAGCAGGGCGAACTGGATCTGGTGATGACCTCCGATATCCTGCCGCGCAGCGGTCTGCACTACTCGCCGATGTTTGATTATGAGGTGCGTCTGGTGCTGGCGCCCGAGCACCCGTTAGCCATGAAGACCCTGATTACGCCAGAGGACCTGGCCGCGGAAACGCTGCTGATTTATCCCGTGCAGCGCGGGCGCCTCGATATCTGGCGCCATTTCCTGCAGCCGGCCGGCATCAGTCCCCAGCTGAAAAGCGTCGATAACACGCTGTTGCTGATCCAGATGGTGGCCGCAAGGATGGGCATCGCCGCGCTGCCGCACTGGGTGGTGGAAAGCTTTGAGCGCCAGGGCCTGGTGGTCACCAAAACCCTGGGTGAGGGATTATGGAGCCGGTTGTACGCGGCCGTCCGCGATGGCGAACAGCGTCAACCGGTCACCGAAGCGTTTATTCGCTCTGCGCGGAACCACGCCTGCGATCAGCTGCCGTTTGTCCGGAGTGCGGAGCGACCCAGCGGCGATGGACCCACAGCGAGGCCAGGATCACCAACGCTCCGCTAATAAAGCTCGGCCAGTGCGGCTGCTCCTGCCAGATGGCAAGGTTAACCAGTAGACCAGCGGGGACATGGACGTTGTTCATGATCCCCAGCGTGCCGGCATCCACCTGCGTGGCGCCATAGTTCCACATAAAGTAACCCAGCCCGGAAGCCACCACGCCAAGCCACACCAGCACGCTCCACTGCAGCGTGGTGGTCGGCAGCTTCTGGGGGTTGCCCAGCATAAACCACGCTGCCACCGCCACGATAAAGGCCCCGACATAAAACCAGGCAAAGGCATTGTGCTGCGGCATCGGACGTACCTCCATCAGGCGCTTGTAACCCACCATGCCGATAGCGAAGCAGAGGTTTGACAACTGCACCAGTAACAGCCCGGTCCAGAAATGATCGCTGACTTTGTCATAGCGGATAATCGCCGCCCCCAGCACCGCCAGCGCAGCACTCAGCAGATAGCCCCAGCGCAGCTTACGTCCGCTGAGCAGGTCGTAGATCAGCGTGATATACAGCGGGGTAAATACGGTAAACAGCAGAAATTCCGAAACCGTCAGATAGAGATAGGCGCGGAAAGCCAGCAGATACATGATGCCAAGCTGCATCGCGCCCACCAGCATATAGAGCACGATCGTGCGCGGAGACTGGCCGCGCGTGCGCAGGAAAGGCAGGAACACCAGCGCCGCCAGGCCCACACGCATCAGCACCGAAAAATAGCTGTCGACGCTACCGGCCAGGTATTCGCCAATCAGGCTAAAAGAAAAGGCCCACAGGATAGTGGTGATAATTAACAGCGCCACAATGGTCGTCTCGTTGGATAAAGAACAGGCATTGTAGCGAAGAGTCAGGTTGACGACTGGACAGTTATTCGCCAGTCGTCAATCTTTTTCAGTCGAGGTATAGCTTACGCAGGTAGTGCGGGACCGCATCGTCGGCGTTGCTGCCGATCACTTCCAGTTCCGGATGCAGATCCTTCAGCCGTTGATGGGCGTTGGCCATGATGCAGCCCTTGCCGGCCATCGACAGCATCTCAGCATCATTCATACCGTCGCCGAAGGCGATGCAATCGGCAAGAGTGTAACCGAGCATTTTCGCTACCGCCTCCAGCGCATGCCCCTTCGATACCCCACCCGCCATGACTTCCAGGCAGGTTAAGGTGGAGAAGCTGACGTTCACGCGATCGCCCCAGCGGGCGTTCATCGCCTGCTCCAGCGGCAGCAGATGCTCGTGATCCTCGCAGGTAAAGAATACTTTGCTGATCCCCTGCGGATCCAGTTCGCCCGGCTCATACAGCTTGTAGTTAAACACCGCCTCCTTGAAGAAGCGCATCTCTTCCGGACGATGGCGGTTCATATACCACTCGTCTTCCCGATAGACGTTAGTGACGATTTTCGGGTCGTTACGCACGATCTCAAACAGGTCGGCGGCAATATCGCGGTCGAGGTTATGGGCGAAGATCTGCTGGCCATCGCTATCGTGAACCCGGGCGCCGTTAGAGGTGATCATGTACGACCGGATGCCGAGATTATCGCGGATCTGCCCGACGTCGATGTAGTGACGGCCGGTGGCGAAGACGAAATTGATCCCACGGGCGGTGAGCAATTTCAGCGTCTCTTTGGCATACGGGGTCAGGAAATGATCGGGGGAAAGCAGCGTGCCGTCTAAATCAGACGCAACAACCTGGTACATAAAAAAGTTAACCTCTAAGCAGGGCGACGAGCGTTATCGTCGGATTAAGTATGTCGATTGAAAAACTCGACGATGGCATTGAGCGCGACTGAGCGCATAGCGTCCTTTTCAAAAAGGATCTCATGATATGCCCCTTCAATGACGAGCGGTTTACCGCCCTCACAGGGATGGCCGGCAGCGGCCCGTAATTCACAATAGCGGTCGTGCATCAGATTATCGACCACCCGCTCCTCTTGCGCCTGTAAAAGCAGCGTCGGGGCGGTATCTTTTTCCACATTCGCCAGCACTTCGTCGCCGGCCAGCATGCCCTCCCGCACCCAGTGCCAGGTCGGGCCGCCAACCTGCAGTCGCGGTTCATCGGCATAGAAGCGCAAGTTGCGACGATAGCGTTGTCGACTGTGCGTCAGCACGTTAACGGCAAAAGGCAGCGCCCGCCAGCGCCCGGTGCCGATGGCATACTCTTCGCGAATGCGCTGATGGCCCTCAGCCCAGTCGAGAATATGGCGCACCATCCAGTCCGGCAATCGAATGATAATCCCGAACATCGGCGCGCAGAGCGCAATCGCATCGCAATGCGCCTGGTAACGTTGCAGAAAAAGCGTGGCAATCGCCCCGCCCATAGAGTGAGCGAGGATAAACCGTTTTCGCCAGTGTCCGGGGACCACCTGCTGCTGCCAGAGCGCCGCCAGGTCATCGACATAGTCGCTGAAGTTGACGACGTGTCCGCGGTGGGTATCAGAGAGCAGGCGGCCCGAGCGTCCCTGGCCACGATGATCGATGATCATCACGTCAAAGCCGCTGTGAAAGAGATCGTAGGCGACTTCGGCATACTTCACGTAGCTTTCAATGCGCCCGGGGCAAATCAGCACCAGACGATCGTTATTTTGCGCGCAGAAGCGAACAAAGCGTACCGGTACATCATCGACGCCTTTAAATTCAGCCTCTTCGCGCTGTCGCCAGAAATCCGTCAGCGGCCCCATACTAAAGGCCGCAAACGCGTTTTCTCGTGTTTCCCAGTCCTTTTTCTGCCCAAACATCGGGTTTACACCCCTGTTAACCGCTGAAAATCGTTTTTTTGCCCTGTATCACACAATGCTGACACAATAGCGTATTGTGGCATAAAAACAGACAATCAGGGAGTTTCTCATGACCATTGAGTGGTGGTTCGCCTACCTGCTGACATCAATCATTCTCAGCCTGTCACCAGGTTCCGGAGCGATTAATACCATGACCACCTCCATTAACCACGGTTACCGCGGCGCGGCGGCGTCGATTGCCGGTTTGCAGACCGGGCTGGTTATTCATATCGTGCTGGTTGGTGTTGGTCTCGGCACCCTTTTCTCCCGCTCGGTGCTGGCCTTTGAAGTGCTGAAATGGGCCGGCGCGGCTTATCTTATCTGGCTGGGGATCCAGCAATGGCGGGCGGCGGGGGCGATCGACCTGAATACGCTGGCGAAGGCGCAGACGCGCGGCAAACTGTTCCAGCGCGCGGTGTTCGTGAATCTCACCAACCCCAAAAGCATTGTGTTTCTGGCCGCCCTGTTTCCGCAGTTTATCCTGCCGCACCAGCCACAGGTGATGCAGTATCTTGTTCTGGGCGTCACCACCATTGTCGTCGATATCATTGTGATGATTGGCTATGCGACCCTGGCGCAGCGCATTTCCGCATGGATCAAAGGGCCAAAGCAGATGAAGGCGCTGAACAAAGTCTTTGGTTCGCTGTTTATGCTGGTCGGGGCGCTGCTCGCCTCCGCCCGTCACGCCTGAATCATGGAATCTCGCTCGCAAAGAGAGGTTTGCCGGGCGAAAAACGCGCACTCTCTGCACGAGCCGACACGCAAAGCGGGTAATTAATTTTTTTACCCGCTGTCGGCGTTGAACCCACCGTGTCAGGATGCCGCCAGATACGTGATTCACGGATGAACGGCGATGGCGGAAACGGCGACTCCTCATGATGCGGTATTTAAAACCTTTCTCTCGCGGGTAGAGACGGCGCGCGATTTTATCGAGCTCCACCTGCCTTCGTCGTTAACACAGATCTGCAAACTGGATACCCTGCGTCTGGAATCCGGCAGCTTTCTCGAAGACGATCTCAGGCCTTACTACAGTGATATCCTTTATTCGCTGGAAACCACCCGCGGTGCGGGCTATGTCCATGTTCTGATCGAGCACCAGAGCGCACCTGATAAGCTGATGGCCTTTCGCTTAATGCGCTATGCTGTCGCCGCCATGCAGCGGCACCTGGAGAGCGGCCATAAAACGCTGCCTCTGGTTATCCCTATTCTCTTTTATCAGGGACGACGCAGCCCCTATCCCTGGTCGATGCGCTGGCTGGATAATTTTGCCGATCCTGAGACCGCCCGCCAGCTCTATAGCGGGGCGTTTCCGCTGGTCGATATCACGGTGATCCCCGACGACGACATCATGCAGCACCGCAGCATGGCAGCCCTGACGCTGGTGCAAAAGCACATCCGCCAGCGCGATATGGCGCAATTGCTGGATAAGTTGACCCATCTCTTACTGCTGGAGCAGATGAGCGGACAACAAATCACCGTATTGGTAAACTATATGGCTCAGGCAGGAGATGCCGAGGATACACGGACACTCTTGTACGGACTGGCACAGCGCGTGCCGCAGCATGGAGGATTACTGATGACGCTGGCGGAAACATGGCTTGCAGAAGGTATGGAGAAAGGCGTACAGCAGGGCATAAAAGAAGGTAAACACCAGGCCTTGCTGCAGGTTGCCGAAGCAATGCGCAAACGCGGTATTGATGACGCAGCTATTATGGAAATGACCGGTCTGGCTGAGGATGAGCTGCAGCGGCTTCGCCACTGACACTTTCCCACCCGGAAACAGCCGGGTGGGAAACAGCATACCGGTTAACGCGAGATAATCAGGTGGATGCCGAATCCCGCAAACAGCGTACCGGCGATACCATCGATCCACTTCGCCATCCGCTGATAGCCGCGGCGCATCCCCGGCAGGGCGAACAGGCTGGCAACCACCATAAACCAGGCCAGCGTCTCGACGATAATCAGCAGGAAAATACCCCAGCGCGCACCAGCGCCGACGCTGTCACCCACGAACAGCGAGAACACCGAGCCGAAGTAGATGATCGCTTTCGGATTCGCCAGATTGGTCAGCAGTCCCTTCACGAAGCTGCGTCCGCTGCGGGCCAGCTCCACCTGCGGCTCCGCCGAGGCCACCGCCTCTTTTTTCAGCGCGCCGCGCAGCATCTGGTAGCCCATCCAGCACAGATACAGGCCGCCACCGACCATGATGATGTTATGCAGCCACGCCATCTGCGCGAGGATCAGGTTCAGGCCGAGCAGGGCAACCCCCGCCCAGATCATGACGCCGCAGGTGATCCCCAGCACACCCATCATCGCCTCTCTGCGCGAGCGGCTGATGGCCGTTTGTGAGACAAAGAAAAAGTCCGGCCCCGGGCTCATCAGCGCAATGATATGCACCAGCGCCACGGTGAGGAAAAGCATCAGCATAGTTAACTCGCAGGAAAATAGTGAAGAGGGAAACTATTCTGGCACCTTTTCCCGCGGCTGACTACTCATCATCACCATCGACATGAGCGCGTATCAATGCCATGAATTCTTTACCGAAGCGCTCAAGTTTACGCGTCCCCACGCCGTTGACGCTGAGCATCTCGCCGGCGGTGAGTGGCGACTGTTCCGCCATCTCGATCAGCGTCGCGTCGTTGAAGACCACGTATGGCGGGATATTCTCTTCGTCGGCGATCGCTTTACGCAATTTGCGCAGCTTGGCAAACAGCTTGCGGTCATAATTGCCGCCAAAGGATTTCTGCATCGCCTTCGGCTTCAGCGCCACGATACGCGGTACGGCAAGCTGCAGCGGCACCTCGCCGCGCAGCACCGGTCGTGCGGCTTCGGTCAGCTGCAGTGCGGAGTGCTGGGCGATATTCTGCGTCACCAGCCCAAGGTGAATCAGTTGGCGGATCACGCTCACCCAGTGCTCGTGACTCTGCTCCCGGCCGATACCGTAAACCGGCAGCTTATCGTGGCCCATGTCACGGATGCGCTGGTTGTTGGCCCCGCGCAGGACCTCCACCACGTAACCCATCCCGAAACGTTGATTCACCCGGTAAATCGTTGACAGCGCCTTGCGCGCATCCATTAAGCCATCGTACTGCTTTGGTGGGTCAAGACAGATATCGCAGTTGCCGCACGGCTCCTGGCGCCCTTCGCCAAAGTAGTTCAGCAGCACCAGACGACGACAGGTTTGCGCTTCGGCAAACGCCCCCATCGCATTCAGCTTATGCCGCTCGATATCCTGTAGCGGTCCGGCGGGTTTTTCCTCCAGACAGCGGCGCAGCCACGCCATATCCGCCGGATCGTAAAACAGCATCGCTTCCGCCGGCAGGCCATCACGCCCGGCGCGGCCGGTTTCCTGGTAGTAGGATTCAATATTGCGCGGGATATCGAAGTGCACCACAAAGCGGACGTTCGGCTTGTTGATACCCATCCCGAAGGCCACCGTCGCCACCACGATCTGCAGATCGTCGCGCTGGAATTTCTCCTGCACGTCGGCGCGAACGGCGTTTTCCAGACCAGCATGGTAAGCCGCCGCGCTGATGCCGCGGCTCTGCAGACGCGCGGCGGTATCTTCCACTTTCGAGCGGCTGTTGCAGTAGATGATGCCCGATTTGCCGCGCTGATCCTGAACGTAGCGCATCAGCTGGTCGAGCGGTTTGAATTTCTCCATCAGCATATAGCGGATGTTCGGCCGATCGAAGCTGCTGACCTGAATCAGCGGATCGTTAAGCCCGAGCAGACGGACGATATCACGGCGGGTGGTGTCATCGGCGGTGGCGGTCAACGCCATAAACGGGATCTGCGGCATCCGCTGGCGCAGCTGGCCCAGCGCGGCATATTCCGGACGGAAGTCATGGCCCCACTGGGAGATACAGTGCGCTTCGTCTACCGCCAGCATCGCCAGGTTCCAGTTCGCCAGATGCTCAAGAAAGTTATCCAGCATCAACCGTTCCGGCGCGATATACAGCAGACGAACCTGCCCGCTGCGACAGCCGGCCATCACCTCCTGCTGCTGCTCGCGGCTTTGCGTCGAGTTCAGACAAGCCGCCGCCACGCCGTTGGCCAGCAGTTGATCGACCTGGTCTTTCATCAGCGAGATCAGCGGCGAGACCACCACCGTCAAACCGCCCATGACCAGCGCCGGCACTTGATAGCACAGCGATTTACCGCCACCGGTCGGCATGACCACCAGGCAGTCCCGGCCCTCAAGCACCGTCTCGATAATCGTTTCCTGGCCAGGACGGAACTGCTGGTAGCCGAAGGTCTCTTGTAAAACCTGCTTCGCCAGCGATTCCTGATTTAATACTTCCGCCTGTGCCACGTTGACCCCATTTGCCTGAAAAGAAAACAGGCGCTATTTTCAGCGCCTGTGAGCCAGAGTGCAACGATTAAAACAGATCGTTGAGCATTAGCCCGACGCCGACGCGCGTTTGATTGAAGTTGTAGTCGATAAGCGATTCGCCGTAACCGCTGTAGATCTGCGTATAGGCGCGAACATGTTTGGTAATGGGATAGCTCACGCCGAGCTCCGCCCCGCCATAGCCGGTGTTCCAGTTATATTGCCCCTGCGCGCTGAGGATCGCCTCTCCCAGCTGGTAGCCCACCTTCAGCCGGTAATAGCCCATATATTTGGTGATATCCGGGTTATCATCGGTGTTGCCCACCACATACCAGGGCTTCACTTCCACCAGCCAGTTGCCGTTTTGCGCCATCAGGCGGGCGTAAAGCCGGTTCCAGCTGCGCGAGGTGGGGTCGGAACGACCATTCGAGTCGTGGTTATACCCCATCTCGATGTCGCGCAGCGTCCAGCCGGCAAACTGGTAGTCGGTCGCAAAGCCCAAAAACAGCTGGGGTTCGTAATTGGTTTCGCGAAACGGCGCCGACTCTTTGCTGTTGGAGAGCTGCCACCAGGATTTCTGGGTGTACGATGCGCCGAGCAGCGAATTATCACCCAGGATGCCGCGCCACAGCGGAAACGCCAGACTCAGCTGAAATTTCACTTCATCTTTACGGGCATTTTCGGCCCAGTCATAGCTGCGGATCGCCTCTTTATTGAGGTCGCTGGTCCATGTGTAGAGCAAATAGTTGCTCTCATAAGGGTAGAGCAGGAAAGGATTATCATGGTCCTGGAGCAGGTTGGCGATAATGCTGCCGCGCACTGCCGGTTTGTCGTGAACCGACGCATCCTGCGCCATAACACCGGCCGGTAGCGCGCACAGCGCCACCAGGCAGGCCAAAGAGATACGCATGCTGGTCTCCTGATAAATAGTTTTTATTTTTGTTTAACCTGAAGCCATTCTACCTGTTTATTAATCACCTGCCCCCTAATCCGCTCCGAAAGTGGAAATCAATATTTTAGAAGCATAAAATCAACATTTTGTTAACGAATGGAACCGGTGTTATGTCTGAACTTACTGCCGAAGCAGCGCTGAAACTGGTGGGGGAGATTTTCGTCTATCACATGCCGTTTAACCGCGCCCTCGGTCTCGAACTGGAGCGCTATGAAAAGGCGTTTGCCCAGCTCAGCTTTAATAATCAGCCGATGATGGTCGGCAACTGGGCGCAGAGTATTTTGCATGGCGGAGTGATCGCCTCCGCGCTGGACGTCGCCGCTGGCCTGGTCTGCGTCGGCAGCACCCTCACCCGCCATGACACCATCAACGAAGAAGAGCTGCGCCAACGCCTCTCCCGCATGGGAACCATCGACCTGCGCGTAGACTACCTGCGTCCGGGCCGCGGTGAACGGTTTACCGCCACCAGCAGCCTGCTGCGCGCCGGCAATAAAGTGGCGGTAGCCCGCGTGGAACTGCATAACGAAGCTCAGGTCTATATTGCCAGCGCAACGGCCACCTATATGGTGGGTTGATTGGCCAAAATCGAGTAACATCACTCTCTTTGGCAATGGATTTTACCGATGGATGCGAAACAGACGCGGTTGGGGATCATTCTGGCCCTCGCCGCCTACTTTATCTGGGGTATCGCGCCAGCGTACTTCAAACTTATCTACTATGTTCCCGCCGATGAAATTCTGACCCATCGCGTGATCTGGTCCTTCTTCTTCATGGTGGCGCTCATCAGCGTCAGCCGCCAGTGGCCGCAGGTGAAAAAGCTGCTGAAGACGCCGCGCAAGATCTTCCTGCTGGCGCTCTCGGCAGTGCTGGTCGGCGGTAACTGGCTGTTGTTCATCTGGGCGGTGAATAACCACCATATGCTGGAAGCCAGCCTCGGCTACTTTATCAACCCGCTGGTAAATATTCTGTTGGGGATGATTTTCCTCGGCGAACGCTTCCGTCGCCTGCAGTGGCTGGCGGTGATCCTCGCCTTTTGCGGCGTGTTGGTCCAGCTGTGGACCTTTGGTTCGCTGCCGATAATCGGCCTTGGGCTGGCCTTCAGTTTTGCCTTTTACGGCCTGGTGCGGAAGAAAATCGCTGTCGACGCGCAGACCGGCATGCTGGTGGAAACGCTGTGGCTACTGCCGGTGGCGGCAATCTGGCTGTTTGGCATCACTGATAGCCCGACCAGCCATATGGGGGAGAACCCCTGGTCGCTCAATCTGCTGCTGATGGCCGCGGGCGTGGTCACGACCATTCCCCTGCTGTGCTTCACTGGCGCGGCAACGCGCCTGCGGCTCTCCACGCTGGGCTTTTTCCAGTACATCGGCCCAACGCTGATGTTCCTGCTGGCGGTGACGTTCTACGGCGAAGTGCCGGGCAAGGATAAAATGGTGACCTTCGGCTTTATCTGGGTCGCGCTGGCGGTATTTATCGTCGATGCGCTGTATACCCAGCGCCGGCTGCGCAGAGGCTAAGCCGGCCTCAGCCAGTAAAAAAGGGAGCCGCCGCTCCCTTTTTTTACAGCCAGTTTTTACGCTTGAAGTAGAGATATGGCGCCAGGCCGGCCAGCATCATAAAGACGATCGCCCCCGGGTAGCCGAAGCTCCAGTGCAGCTCCGGCATAAATTCAAAGTTCATCCCGTAGCTGGACGCCACCAGGGTTGGCGGCAGGAATACCACCGACACCACCGAGAAGATCTTGATGATGCGGTTCTGCTCGATGTTGATGAAGCCCATCGCCGCCTGCATCAGGAAGTTCACCTTCTGGAACAGCGATTCGTTGTGCGGCAGCAGGGATTCGATATCGCGCAGGATCTCCCGCGCCTGTTCCAGCTGGCCCGCCGGCAGGCGCGCCTTACGCACCAGGAAGTTCAGCGCGCGCTGGGTATCCATCAGACAGAGGCGGACCTTCCAGCCGATATCTTCCAGTTCCGCCAGCGTCGACAGCGCTTCATCGTACTCGTCGCCCTGATGGCCTTCCATAATCACGCGGCTCAGCTTTTCCAGGTCGCTGTAGATATTTTCAATTTCATCCGCCAGCTGCTCGATTTTGGTTTCGAACAGGTCGAGCAGCAGTTCATAGGCGTTACCGTCGACCAGCGTCTGGTTGCGCACGCGCATACGGTACAAGCGGAAAGCGGGCAGTTCGCGCTCGCGCAGCGTGAACAGGCGACCTTCGCGGATGGTAAACGCCACGGTAGAGTTGCCGGCGTGATCTTCCGCATCTTCAAAAAAGAAGAACGAGTGGATGTGTAACCCGTCTTCATCTTCAAAGAAACGCGCGGAGGCTTCGATATCTTCCAGTTCCGGGCGCGTCGCCAGGTTCTGACCCAGTTCCGTCTGCACGCGGCTTCGCTCATCGTCGTCAGGCTCGACCAGATCGACCCACACCGAGCTGGCGAGGTGCTTGATCTCATCGGCTTCCAGGCGCGTTAAACGATTGTTTTCCAGTTGAAATGCGCTCAGCATGACCGGGACTCCCAATGCAAAAAAATTATCGGACAGTTCGGTGGGCACACAGAAACAAATTGGGTTTCAGACCATTAAGCCTGACTCAGCGCGACGGGAATAGGGCAGGTCGCTGACAACCGCTAAGGCTATCAGCATAAGAGGATAGCCTTAGGAGTTGTTCCTGAATGACAGGAAGTTGAGCCAGCATCTACTGGGTGTGTCCAAGGCGAATGTCCTCTTAGCGTAATCGTGCGCGCATGTTACGCCAGCGCAAAATCGGCGTCAACACGCAACGGAACGCGAAAGCGCAAATCAGGCGCCTTAACGTATAAAGGTAGCAGAATATTACAAAATAATGATATTTTTCTTAAAGTTACACCGTCTCAAGCCGCGCGTAAGCCGCCACCAGCCATTTGATTCCCTGGCCCTGAAAAGCTACCTGCAGCCGGCTGTGCTCGCCGCTGCCTTCGAGGTTGACGATAGTGCCTTCGCCAAACTTCGGATGACGCACCCGCTGACCTAACTTGTAGCCGGTATCGCTCTCGGCAATCGGCGCCCCCAGTCGCTGGTGGTTTACCGGACGGCTCACCGTGGCCCGCAGACGCACTTCTTCTACGCACTCCTGCGGCAGTTCTCCAATAAAGCGCGACGGGCGATGGTAAACCTCTTTGCCGTACAGACGGCGGGTTTCGGCGTAGGTCAGCGTCAGCTTCTGCATGGCGCGCGTCACGCCAACGTAGGCCAGGCGACGCTCTTCTTCCAGGCGGCCGCCTTCATCAAGCGCCATCTGGCTCGGGAACATCCCTTCTTCGACGCCGACGATAAACACCTGCGGGAATTCCAGCCCTTTCGCCGAGTGCAGGGTCATCAGTTGAACCGCGTCCTGCCAGGTGTCCGCCTGCCCCTCGCCCGCTTCCAGCGCGGCGTGGGAGAGGAACGCCTGCAGCGGCATCAGGTCTTCATCTTCTTCGTTGTAGCTGAACTGGCGCGTCGCCGTCACCAGTTCCTCTAAGTTTTCAATACGGGTCTGGCCCTTCTCGCCTTTCTCCTGCTCGTACATCGCGCGCAGCCCGGAGTCTTTAATCACCCGATCGGTCTGAACATGTAGCGGCATATCGGCGGTTTCCTGCGCCAGCGCGTCAATCAACTCCATAAAGCGCTGCAGAGCGCTGGCGGCACGGCCAGCCAGCACTTTCTCTTTCAGTAGCTCGCGGCAGGCCTGCCACAGCGTCAGCTGACGATCGCGCGAGGTCTGGCGTACCACGTCCAGCGTACGATCGCCGATGCCGCGAGTCGGCGTATTGACCACCCGCTCAAAGGCGGCATCGTCGTTACGGTTGGCAATCAGGCGCAGGTAAGAGAGCGCATCTTTGATTTCCTGACGTTCGAAGAAGCGCATACCGCCGTAGATACGGTACGGCATGCTGGCCTGCAGGAGCGCCTCTTCCAGCACGCGCGACTGGGCGTTACTGCGATAGAGAATGGCACATTGCTCCAGCGCGCCGCCGTTCTCCTGCCAGGTTTTAATGCGGTTCACCACGAAGCGCGCTTCGTCGAGATCGTTGAAGGCGCAGTACAGCGAAATCGGCTCGCCGTCGGCACCGTCGGTCCACAGCTTTTTGCCCAGGCGCCCGTTGTTGTTTTCAATCAGGGCGTTGGCAGCGCTAAGAATATTGCTGGTTGAACGATAGTTCTGCTCCAGGCGAATAGTTTCCGCGCCGGGGAAGTCGTTGAGGAAGCGCTGAATGTTCTCGACCTGCGCGCCGCGCCAGCCATAAATCGACTGGTCATCATCGCCAACGATCATCACTTTGCCGGTATCACCCGCCAGCAGGCGGATCCAGGCGTACTGGATGTTGTTGGTGTCCTGGAATTCATCGACGAGGATATTGGTGAAACGCTCACGATAGTGCTGCAGGATATACGGCTTGTTCAGCCACAGCTCGTGCGCGCGCAGCAGCAGCTCGGCGAAATCCACCAGCCCGGCGCGGTCGCAGGCCTCCTGGTAGGCCTGATAGACCTTCTGCCAGGTCTGCTCGACCGGGTTGCCGTAGCTCTGAATGTGATGCGGGCGCAGCCCTTCATCTTTCTGGCTGTTGATGTACCACATCGCCTGACGCGGCGGCCATTGCTTCTCATCGAGGTTCATCGCCTTAATCAGACGCTTCAGCAGACGGAGCTGGTCTTCGCTGTCGAGGATTTGGAAATCCTGCGGCAGGTTGGCGTCCAGATGATGCGCACGCAGCAGGCGGTGCGCGAGGCCGTGGAAGGTGCCTACCCACATGCCGCCCTGGGTAGTGCCCATCAGCTGGCCGATACGGTGGCGCATCTCCGCCGCCGCTTTGTTGGTAAAGGTCACCGCCATAATCGAGTACGGCGAGCAGTTCTCCACGCTCAGCAGCCAGGCGATACGGTGCACCAGAACGCGCGTCTTACCACTGCCCGCCCCTGCCAGAACCAGCATATTGGTGCGCGAGGCCGCTACGGCTTCACGCTGTTTGTCATTAAGGCTGTCGAGCAGGTAAGAAACGTCCATTGGCACCGCCGGAAGAGAAGGGGTTCCATGAACCCCTGTTAATATATACAGAGTGACTGGTGATTATATCAGCGAGGTCAGAGATGCCAACCGTGAAATTTCAATATGCGGCAGCAGGCGGCTGTCCGCGGTGTGCATCAGGTCCGCGCCTTGCGGTTTGATCCAGCAGGCCTGCATCCCACAGCGCAGCGAACCGGCGACGTCGGTCGTCAGATCATCGCCGACGTGCAGAATGTGCCCGAGCGGTAAATTCAGACGCGCCGCCGCCAGGTGATACATATCGGCAAACGGCTTGGAACGACCATCCGGACCCGCGCGCAGCACGAAGCGGAAATAGTCGCTCAGGCCGAACAGCTCGGGGCGGGCGTTGCCATTGGTAATGGCCACCAGCGGCCACTTCTGTGCCAGCTTCGCCAGCGTATCGTGGGTCTCCTGCGGAACATCGACCCGGCTGCGCCAGTGGGCGAAGTTTTCCATCGCCGCATCGGCGCCGGCTTTTGCCGCTTCGGCGGAGAGTCCAGCGTTACGCATGCCGAGCTCCAGCGCACGATGGCGCCAGACGGTCACGTCGTGGTAGATCTCCGCCTCAGATGCCAGCAGCGTCTGACGCAGTTGATTAAGCTCATGGGCATCGAACTGGCTGAGCGACGGATGGTAATTGCGCACAAAGGCCAGCGATTCGTGCATCGTCCGGTCAATCACCGGGCGGTTATCATATAGGGTGTCGTCCAGGTCAAACGTCAGTGCGGAAATCTGGCCCAGAGGTCGGTAAAAACGCATTATTTCCCCCGTTTAGCGCGCGGATGCGCGGCATCGTACACCGAGGCAAGGTGTTGAAAGTCAAGATGGGTATAGATTTGAGTGGTGGAGAGGTTAGCATGGCCCAACAGCTCCTGCACGCCGCGCAGATCGCCGCTGGACTCCAGCATATGGGTGGCAAAGGAGTGGCGCAGCTTGTGCGGGTGCACATGGCTGTTCAGCCCCTGCTTAATCCCCCACTCGGCAAATCGCTTCTGCACGTTGCGCGCCGAAATGCGTTTACCCAGCTTCGACAAAAACAGCGCGTCGTCGTCAGTACCGAACAGGCCGCGCAAATCCAGCCAGTGCTCAATCCACGCCACCGCGTTACGACCGATCGGCAAACGGCGTTCTTTGCTGCCTTTGCCCATCACCCAAACCTCACCGCTTTCGAGGTCGAGGTGCTTAATATCAAGGTTGACCAGCTCAGACAGACGCAATCCCGCGCCGTACATCACTTCCAGCATCGCCCGGTCGCGCACCGCGAGCGGATCGTTGAGGTCGATATCCAGCAGCCGATTTACATCATCGACATCGATATTTTTCGGCAAGTGGCGGGGAATTTTCGGAGCCGCAATCCCCTTCGCCGGGTTAGCGGCCAGTTCGCCCTGACTGACCATCCAGTCAAAGAAGCTGCGTAGCGCGGAAAGCCGCAGCGCCAGGCTCGCCGGGCCTAAACCCGCACGGCGGCTGCGTACCGCAAAGCTACGCACCTGAGCGGCATCGCACTGCTGCCAGCTTTTCAGCCCAGCCTCATCCGCCAGGGCGATCAACGCGTCCAGCTGACGCTGGTAGTTAGTCAGCGTAATCGGGCTAAGCTGACGCTCAACGCCGAGATAGCGCAGGAAGCGGTCGACGCAGGCGAAAAGCGGAGAGTCGGTCATGCGCGTTCAATCCAGCGCTCCAGCAGGCCAGGGAGCATCTGCGCAATTTCCTGCAGCAACTGCGTCCCTTGCCCTGACTGATAATGCTGCGCATCGCGGCTGCTAAAGAGCATCACGCCCGGAGCGTTATCGCCGCCCAGCATCGACATCGCCACGGATCCAATGGCCTTCGCTTCCGGTAGCACCACCAGCAGCTCCGGACCGTTCAGCGGCCCAAGATAGTGGCGCGCCTGGCCCAGACGTTGAATACGGATCGGCTCAAACGCCTGCCGGCTTAACGCCAAATGGGTAAACTTCGAGGGCGCGCCGAGGCGCCAGCAGTCAGGGAACAGGCGCACCGTGGCGCCAGCTAACCCCAGCTCGCGAGCCCAGCGATGAAGGCGGTTGAGCATATCGTCGAGGCTCTCCGCGGCCGCCAGCCGCGTTTGCAGCTGTAGCAGGCGCTGGAACAGGCTTTCATTAGCGACCGCCTGCTCCATCAGCAGCGACATATTCTCTTCCAGCACATGAATATGGTTACGCGCCCGCATCATGTGCCACTCCACCAGCGAAATCGAACCGCGGACCGGATGCGGGACACGGATATGTTCAACCTGGGCGGCATTACGAATAAAAAATTCAGGATGTTGCAACAGATAGTCCACCACCGCCCGATCGTTCAACGCGCTGGTAACCTCCTGCTGTTCTTCCCCGATTGGTTTCATAAATGAATAAATCCATCATAGACATGGGCCGCCGGGCCGGTCATAAACAGCGGCTGGCCCGGGCCTTTCCAGGCGATATCAAGACGACCGCCGGGCAATTCCACGCGTACCGTTTCAGCGAGCAGCCCCTGTTGGATCCCCACCGCCACCGCGGCGCAGGCGCCGCTGCCGCAGGCCTGGGTTTCCCCCGCGCCGCGTTCGTAGACGCGCAGACGGATGTGGGACCGGCCGACCACCTGCATAAAGCCGATATTGGCGCGCTCCGGAAAACGCTCGTGGCTTTCCATCACCGGGCCGAGGGTTTCTACGGCCGCTGTATCCACGTCATCCACCTGGATGACGCAGTGCGGATTCCCCATGGACACCACGCCGCACAATATTGTCTGCTCGGCGGCACGCATGATATAGGTCTTTTCCGCTTTGTTGGCGCGGAACGGCACCTGGGACGGCTCAAAGTTAGGCTCGCCCATATTCACCCGCACCAGATCGTCTTCCGTTACGCTTAATACCATACGCCCGTTGGCCGTACTCACGCGAATATCACGTTTATTGGTCAGGCCTTTCAGCCGGACAAAGCGGGCAAAACAGCGCGCGCCGTTGCCGCACTGCGACACTTCGCTGCCGTCGGCGTTAAAGATCCGGTAATGAAAATCCAGATCGGGATCGTAGGGCGGCTCGACGACCAACAGCTGATCGAACCCGACGCCAAGATGGCGATCTGCCAGGCGGCGAATCAACTCCGGCGAGAAAAAAACATTCTGCGTTACCGCGTCAACGACCATAAAATCGTTGCCAAGGCCATGCATTTTAGAGAACTGCATCATCTACTCCAGTTGCGCGGAACAGAACGTTATCGTTAGTAATTGACCTGGCTCGGACCACCGGTATCGCCACGATCGTTACGATCCGGCGTTGAGCTCTGAATGCCCGGGTTAACCGGTTTGGTCGGCGGCGGCGCGGTTTTGTCCGCCGGCGGGAAATAAAGAGGCCCTTTCAGACCGCAGCCGGTCAGGCTGAAGATCGCAAACAAAACGGCAAGCGTAGGAAAAACGTTTTTCATTGATAGTTGCCCGTGATTCATTCTTTCTGCTTTCTATCATCGCAGGAGAAGACGTAAAAGCAAGCGTTTAGCATCCGACTGCGCGCGCTTTTGTTTCGCGCTATACTGCCGCCATCTTCAAAAAAGCAGGATAGAACCATGAACGACAGTGAATTCCATCGCCTGGCGGATAGCCTGTGGATGACCATCGAAGAACGCCTGGACGACTGGGACGGCGATAGCGACATCGACTGTGAAATCAACGGCGGCGTGCTGACCATCAGCTTTGAAAACGGCAGCAAAATCATTATTAACCGTCAGGAGCCGCTGCACCAGGTGTGGCTGGCCACCAAACAGGGCGGCTACCATTTTGATCTCAAAGGCGACGAGTGGATCTGCGATCGCAGCGGCGAGACCTTCTGGGATTTGCTGGAGCAGGCGGCGAGCCAGCAGGCCGGTGAGACGGTGAAATTCCGTTAATGACGTGTTTCCCGGATGGCGGCGCATCGCGCCTTATCCGGGCTACCCGACGACTTAGAACCGTAGCCCTGCTAAGCGCAGCGCCAGCAGGGAAGATCTCCGGATAGCGGCTCACGCCTTATCCGGGCCAAATCTACGAGTAGCGCTGCTGCAGCACCGGCGAAGCGGTAACGTCCTGGCTGGTGGGTATCGCGGCGGCAATCGCCTGGGTGCGGAAGGGGATCACCTGGGTGCGCCCGTCTACCTCGACAATCTGATAGAACTGCGGCAGGTTGAAGTTGATAAAGCTGGAGCCGTAGGTGAAACGATCGTGCGATGACGAATAGAAGCGGCTGACGTCGCGCACCAGTTCCTCTTTACTGCCCTCGCAGTGATGATAGACCTCGGCGCGGTTGCTCTCATCAAGAATATAGATGTTAAAGCCGCTGTCGTTGTTATCCGCATCTTCAAAGAAGAACTGAATAATCCCTTCGCTGGCGAAACCATCCACCACCGCCGGCAGCTTAACGTGATTGGTTTCCACCTGCACCGACAACCCGTGAAGCTTGTTGTGCGAGATAGCGCCGTAGAACTCAATGGCGTTTTCCAGCTTCTGCACCGAAACGTTAAGACGCTCGAAGAACAGCCCCCACGTCTGGCCGGAGACGCGCAGCGCTTTGAAGCGCCCGGTATCCTGGCGGGTACTGGAGAGACGCAGTTCGATGCATTCGGAGATCATCTGCTGCACGCGGGTGCGGATCAGGCCGCGCAGGTGCTGGCTATAGCAGAACACCTCCACGCTGTCCGGCGGCGCGGCGTCCTGATGCATTTTGCCGAGGATCGTTTTCAGCGCTTCGATCATCGCCTGCTCGCCGTTAAAGTGCAGCGTACGTACTTCGTTCCACGAGTTGCGATACAGCAGGTCGACGCTGCCGATCAGGCATTTTTGCTCTTCGCCGAAGCTGAAAACATCCAGTTTACGGAAGTCGAAGTGCACCACCTGATTGCGGAAGGCCGCGGTCGGGTCATATTCGAGGTTGACGATAATCGCCAGATGGCGGATTTCGCACGGGCTGTACAGCGCTTTTGGCGTCGGCGCCGGCAGGCGCAGCGGGAAGTGGTGCGACACGTCGGCCACCATCTCCTGCAGCTTCGCCAGATCGACGATGCCGTTGCCCTTAATAAACAGGCGGGTGCGTGAGGTCAGCAGGCCGTTAAACCAGGCCCAGGCCACCAGCTTATTAAGATAACGGTTATATTCCAGCGGCTGATGGCTGATGATCGATTCCATATCCGGCGCGCGGTTATACAGATACCAACCGGTACGGTTGGCACGGCCCGGCGGCACGTGGATAAAGGTCAGGTTCGGTTCCGACAGATCCGGCGAAATTTGCGGGTTCACCAGCGTCACTTTCCCCGGCAGCGCTTCAAAGGCCGCATACAGCTTACGGGTCAGCACGCCAATATCCTGAGGGCTGGCGGAGACGCTAAGGTTATTGCGCCGCGCGAAGCGGATCAGATTACGATAGCTCTGCATCATGGCGTCGAGCAGTTCGTTGTGCGCCTTGCGCACTTCATCAATTTTCCAGTTGGCGCGGTTGTCGAGCATCATCAGACGCTTTTCGTCCCAGCCCCAGGCATTCACCAACTGGCTGACGACTTCGCGACGCCAGCCGACGCAGGCGCGTTCGCGGCTGAGTTTTTCACAAACTTTCAGGTAGAAGCAGCGGCGCACCAGGTCGAGGCGGGTTTCATCTTCGATGGCCTGCAGATAGGTGGTCACGCGCTCCAGCATCATGCAGTACGGGTCGAGGCCGAAGGAGACAATCTCGCCGTCGTGCAGACGCTGTTTGATATCTTTCGCCAGCAGGCGGTTATTGGGGTATTCCCAGGAGTAGGCTTCCAGCAACAGCGTTTTCAGCACCGCTTTATAGGGGGAGTCGATACTTTTATACAACTGCCACAGGCTGGCGCCGAAGTACTCTTCCGCCGACAGCGAACTGAGGCCGCCGAGATCGAGCCATTCGTTAGGCGTCAGCACACCCTGGGCATACAGCCCCATGACGTAATCATCGTAATGCTCTTCTTCATCGCACGGCACCATATTCCACAGAATACGCTTGCCGGCGAGGCGCACCGCGGTGCGATAGAACTCATCGAGCAACAGGATATGCTGAGTCGAACCGCAGTCTTCGCCGCCGAGACTGCCGCTTTCATTATGACGGAAGCGGTTTTCGTCGATCAGGAAGAAGCTGACTTCCACGCCGAGCGAGGCCGCCCAGCTCTCAAGCAGGCTGCATTTTCGCTGCAGCAGCTGGCGCTCTTCGCTATCCAGCCAGGCCTGGTGACATACCCAGATATCCAGATCGGAAGAACAGCTTTGACCAACGGAGGAAGTACTGCCCATCGAGTAGACGCCGGTGATCGGCAGCTCGCCTTTCGGCGGCTCCTGGGTCTGCATGCCGCGATGCAGCTCCAGTTCTTCAAGATAGTGGCGTTGGGTTTCATCAGGCGTGTAGAGGCAAATGCCACGGGGAACGTTACCGTCAAGGTAACCCGGCATCAGCGGGTGATGATAATGTAGTAACGTTGGCAGTAGACTGTAAACCTGCTGGAAAGCGGGTCCCATGGCAGCAAGCGCGCGATCCACGCGCAATTGGTTGATGGCATCCAGTCTCTGTTTCAGTGTCTCAATATAGAGGTACAAGACATATCGCCTGATGTTCAAAAACCCGAAGTACAATAGTACGGAGGATTTCAGTATTTCAACAAAAACCGTCACCATTCGTCGTCGGTGTGGTTGTGATGAGCAGCGGACGGACAAATGGTTTAAAACGTGATCAATTTAACACCTTGCTCATTGACCGTAAAGAAAGATGCGCTACATACAAGTGTAGCACCGTTTATTACCTGTAAATTCCTCACTACGCCTCCGGCAACCGCCACGCGCATGAAAGGTTAAAAAAGAGAAGGCCGGAGCCATCTCCCACATAAACCGTGAAAACTAACATCCGTAAGACAACAATGTTAGGATGGATAGTGGTCGACAATGACGGTAACAAGCATGTTAGACAAAGTTTTGAAAATTGCCACACGGCAAAGCCCGCTTGCGCTATGGCAGGCGCAGTATGTTAAAGCGCGCCTGGAACAAGCGCATCCAGGACTGAACGTCGAGCTGGTGCCGATGGTTACGCGCGGTGATGTCATCCTTGATACGCCCCTGGCAAAGGTGGGCGGCAAGGGCTTATTTGTGAAAGAGTTAGAGCTCGCCATGCTCGAAGGGCGGGCCGATATCGCCGTCCATTCGATGAAAGATGTCCCGGTGGAATTCCCGGAGGGCCTGGGGTTGGTCACCATCTGCGAGCGCGACGATCCGCGCGACGCGTTTGTTTCCAATCACTATGCCTCAATTGACGAACTGCCGGCCGGCAGCGTCGTTGGCACGTCAAGTTTACGCCGTCAGTGCCAGCTGGCCGCCACCCGTCCAGACCTGGTGATCCGCTCTCTGCGCGGTAACGTCGGTACCCGGCTGAGTAAACTGGATAACGGTGAGTATGACGCCATTATCCTTGCCGCCGCCGGGTTGAAGCGCCTGAAACTGGAAGCGCGTATTCGCCAGCCGCTGTCGCCGGAGCAATCCCTGCCGGCCGTCGGCCAGGGCGCGGTGGGTATCGAATGCCGTCTTGACGATGCATGGACCCAGGCGCTGTTAGCGCCCCTCAACCATGCGGAAACCGCAGTACGCGTGCGCGCCGAACGGGCGATGAACACCCGCCTCGAAGGCGGTTGTCAGGTGCCAATTGGCAGCTATGCGGAACTCGTCAACGGCGAACTGTGGTTGCGGGCGCTGGTTGGCGCCCCGGATGGTTCGCAGATGGTACGCGGCGAACGGCGCGGGCCAGCAGAGCAGGCCGAAGCGCTCGGCATCTCGCTGGCGGAAGAGCTCCTGGATAACGGCGCCCGCGACATTCTCGCGGCAGTTTATGATGGAGAAGCCCCACGATGAGCATCCTGGTCACTCGTCCACTCCCGCAAGGGGAAGCGCTGGTCAGCCGTCTGCGGGCCATGGGACGCGTGGCCTGGAGCTTTCCGCTGATAGAATTTATGCCTGGCCGGGAGCTTCCCGTGCTGGGCGACCATCTTGCCCATCTGGGGTCCGACGACCTGCTGTTTGCGCTATCCCAGCATGCGGTGGAATTCGCCCATGCCCGTCTGCAGCAGCAAGGCCTGCCCTGGCCCACTTCTCCGCACTATTTTGCCATTGGTCGAACGACGGCGCTGGCCCTGCATACGGTCAGCGGGCAGCACATCCGTTACCCGTTAGATCGGGAAATTAGCGAAGTCTTGCTACAATTACCTGAATTACAAAACATTGCCGGGAAAAATGCGCTAATCCTACGCGGCAATGGTGGGCGGGAACTCTTAGGCGCCACGCTGGCTGAACGCGGCGCCAGGGTCACATTTTGTGAATGTTATCAACGTAGTGCAAAACATTACGATGGCGCAGAAGAAGCGATGCGCTGGCAGTCTCGCGGGGTCACCACGCTGGTGGTCACCAGCGGTGAGATGCTGCAGCAGCTGTGGTCGCTCATACCGCAATGGTATCGCGAACAGTGGCTCCTGCACTGCCGCCTTGTCGTTGTCAGCGAACGTCTGGCCCTTCAGGCCCGGGAACTGGGCTGGCAGGAGATTCAGGTTGCCGATAACGCTGACAACGATGCGCTGCTACGCGCATTACAATAACTCTCAACATTGGAAGCCATAATGACGGAACAACAAAATCAATCCGCCGTGGTTGAAGAGACCAGGGAGGCCGTGGAAACCACACCACAGCCAGAGAACAACGATAAGAAGAAGGCGGGTAACAAAACCAGCCTGGCGCTCAGCGCGATCGCTATCGCCATTGCGATAGCCGCTGGCATCGGCCTGTATGGCCTGAACAAACAGCAGGCCACGCGGCAAAACGCAACCACCGCTGAATTATCAGGCCAGCTTGCGGCACTGCAAAAAGCGCAGGAGAGCCAAAAGAGCGAACTGGAAGGCATTATCAAACAGCAGGCCGACCAGTTGAGTCAGGCCAAACACGAGCAGGAAACCCTGACCAAACAGCTTGATGAGTTGCAGCAGAAAGTCGCCGTGATTTCGGGCAGCGATGCCAAAACCTGGCTGCTGGCCCAGGCCGATTTCCTCGTCAAGCTGGCGGGACGTAAGCTGTGGAGCGATCAGGATGTCACTACCGCCGCCGCGCTGCTAAAAAGCGCCGACGCCAGCCTCGCCGACATGAATGACCCCAGCCTGATCGGCGCCCGCCGGGCGATCACCGACGACATCGCCACCCTCTCCGCGGTAAGCCAGGTGGACTACGACGGCATGATCCTCAAGGTGAATCAGCTGGCGAACCAAATCGACAACCTGCGGCTGGCCGATAATAACGATGACGATTCGCCGATGGACTCTGATAGCGACGAGCTTTCCAGCTCTATCAGCGAATGGCGCGTCAATCTGCAGAAAAGCTGGCAGAACTTTATGGACAGCTTTATCACCGTGCGCCGCCGCGATGAAACCGCGGTCCCGCTGCTGGAGCCGAATCAGGATATCTATCTGCGGGAAAATATTCGCTCTCGCCTGCTGGTCGCCGCGCAGGCAGTGCCGCGCCATCAGGAAGAGACCTGGAAACAGTCGCTGGATAACGTCTCGACCTGGGTACGCGCCTATTACGATACTGATGACGCCACCACCAAAGCCTTCCTCGACGAGGTGGATAAGCTCAGTCAGCAAAGCATTACCATGACGGTGCCGGAAACGCTGCAGAGCCAGGCGTTGCTGGAAAAACTGATGCAGACCCGGGTGCGCAACCTGATGGCGCAGCCTGCCGTTACCGCGGGCGGCGCGCCCTCACCAGCCCCTGCTGCACCGGCCGCCCCTGCTGCGCCGCAAGGAGAGTAACGCATGCTGAAAATTCTTCTACTCTTCGCGCTGTTGATCGCCGGGATCGTGCTTGGCCCGATGATCGCCGGGCATCAGGGCTACGTCCTGATCCAGACCGATAATTACAATATCGAGACCAGCGTCACCGGGCTGGTGATCATTCTGATCCTCGCCATGGTGGTGCTGTTCGCCATCGAATGGCTGCTGCGCCGCATTTTCCGCACCGGAGCGCATACGCGCGGCTGGTTTGTCGGCCGTAAACGCCGTCGCGCGCGTAAGCAAACCGAGCAGGCGCTACTCAAGCTGGCGGAAGGTGATTACCAGCAGGTTGAGAAGCTGATGGCGAAAAATGCCGATCACGCCGAACAACCGGTGGTGAACTATCTGCTGGCGGCGGAAGCGGCCCAGCAGCGCGGCGATGAAGCGCGGGCCAACCAGCATCTGGAGCGCGCCACCGAGCTGGCGGGCGATGACCTGATCCCGGTGGAAATCACCCGCGTTCGCCTGCAGCTGGCGCGTAATGAAAATCACGCCGCGCGCCATGGCATCGATAAGCTGCTGGAAATTACTCCACGTCATCCTGAAGTGCTGCGCCTCGCCGAACAGGCATACACCCGTACCGGCGCCTGGCAGTCGCTGCTGGACATCATTCCGTCGATGGCGAAAGCTAACGTCGGCGATGAAGAGCACCGCGCTGCGCTGGAACAGCTGGCCTGGGTTGGCCTGATGGATAAAGCGCTGGCCGACGGCGGCAGCGAAGGGTTGCGCGAATGGTGGCGCAACCAGAGCCGTAAAACACGGGCGCTGGTGCCGCTGCAGGTGGCAATGGCCGAGCGCCTCATCGAGAGCGACGATCACGATACCGCGCAGCAAATTATCATTGATGGTCTGAAGAAACAGTATGATGACCGTCTGGTGATGCCGATCCCGCGTCTGAAGACCAATAACCCGGAACAGCTGGAGAAAGTGCTGCGCCAGCAGATCAAAGTCGTTGGCGACCGTCCGCTGCTGTGGAGTACCCTGGGCCAGTCGCTGATGCGGCACGGCGAATGGCAGGAGGCCAGCATCGCCTTCCGCGCCGCGCTTAAGCAGCGTCCGGATGCCTTTGATTACGCCTGGCTGGCGGATGCCCTGGATCGCCTGCATCAGCCGGAAGAAGCCGCCGCTATGCGCCGCGATGGGCTGCTGCTGACGCTGCAGAATAATCCTCAGCCGTAACCTGCCATGGCTATCGCCTCCTGCGGGGCGATAGCCCTTCTCCCCCGCCTTCGCGTTGACGGATCCCTGAAAGAAAAAAACGCCTGCGCTGAAATCAGGGCAGGCGTTAAAACAGGTCTGTTTGACAACAAATTGGGTGCTTCACTCAACGTAATGTCCATGGTGTTTGATGAGGCATAAATGCGACATCTGTCAGTGGACGATAAGCACCGTAAGAACGGCTCTGCATCATTCCGGAGTTTATGAGGCACGAAGGCGAACATAAGAGATGGAATGAGCATCTACCCGGTTATTATCGCACAGGATCCGGGGAAATTGCATCTACCACAGTGATGAATTGAGAGTTTTCCTGACGCGTATTCTTAAGCAAAGAGAAGATTTTTTATCAGCAAGATCAGAGAAATAAGAGATGGCGGACGGCAGCAGAAAACAAAAAACCCCGCCGAAGCGGGGTTCAAAATTGGTCGGCGAGAGAGGATTCGAACCTCCGACCCACTGGTCCCAAACCAGTTGCGCTACCAAGCTGCGCTACTCGCCGAAATACTGCTTTTTGAATTTTTAGTTCAATTCGTTAAAGTCGTGGTGCGAGGGGGGGGACTTGAACCCCCACGTCCGTAAGAACACTAACACCTGAAGCTAGCGCGTCTACCAATTCCGCCACCTTCGCCCAGTGCGAGCAATATCTTTGTGGATTATGGTGCGAGGGGGGGGACTTGAACCCCCACGTCCGTAAGAACACTAACACCTGAAGCTAGCGCGTCTACCAATTCCGCCACCTTCGCAAATTCACAACTCTATCAAATAATGGGGTGGCTAATGGGATTCGAACCCACGACAACTGGAATCACAATCCAGGGCTCTACCAACTGAGCTATAGCCACCACTGCAAACCTTTTACGCGGTATTAAAACCACCGCAGCTCCAGCACCGGGTTAATGGTGCGCCCGACAGGATTCGAACCTGAGACCTCTGCCTCCGGAGGGCAGCGCTCTATCCAGCTGAGCTACGGGCGCTTAGCGCCGTTGCGGGGTCGGATAATACGGACTTCCTACCCCGCTGTCTAGTGCCTTTTAAAAGAAAATTATCGTTTGCTCATGCTTTGTTCGTTTTGACGGTTATTCAGCCGTATTATTGACTTGCCCCTGTCTTCCGAGGCCAAACACCTTATAAATCAGGGTGACGGCGGCCAGGAAAATAATGCCGACAAACAGCGACATCCGGGTTTCATCATTCAGACCCATCCCTACCAGCACACAGATCAGGAAGGCCATGGTGAAATAGTTGGCCCACGGAAACAGCAGCGAACGGAACGGATGGCTGGCGATTGCCGCCCGATGCACGCGACGGAAACGCAGCTGGCTGATCAGGATCACAAACCATGGCACCATCCCTGGCAACACGCTGGCGCTGTAGACATAGACAAACACCCGCTGCGGATTAGGAATGATGTAATTCAGGCAGGAGCCCACCAGCAGGATCAGAATCGACATCGCCACGCCGACGGCCGGAACGCCGTTGCGCGATACCTTACCGATCGCCGCCGGCAGTTGGCGGTTCTTCGCCAGGGCGTACAGCATACGTCCACAGCTGTACATTCCGCTGTTGCAGCCGGAAAGCGCCGCCGTCAGCACCACGAAGTTGATAATTCCCGCCGCCGCGGTAATCCCGATTTTGGCAAACGTCAGTACGAACGGGCTGCCGTTGGAGCCAATTTGATCCCACGGGAAGATAGTGACAATAACGAAAATCGCGCCCACGTAGAAAATCAGGATCCGCCACAGCACTTTGCCCACCGCGCTGCGCAGCGTCACCTGCGGATTTTTCGCTTCACCCGCGGTAATACCGATAAGCTCTACGCCCTGATAGGATGCGACCACGATACACAGCGCCGTCAGGAAGCCCTTCCAGCCGCCGGCGAAGAAACCGCCATGTTCGGTGAGATTACCAAAACCAATGGAGTGCCCGCCGTTGCCAAAGCCGAAGAAAATGACGCCCAGCCCGACGACGATCATCACGATAATGGTGGTCACTTTAATCATGGCGAACCAGAACTCGATTTCACCGTAAAGCCGGACCGCCGCCAGGTTCGCCAGCGCCACCAGCCCCACGGCAATTAACGCCGGGATCCACTGCGCCACCTCCGGGAACCAGAACTGCACATAGACCCCGATGGCGGTAATCTCCGAGATCCCCACCGCCATCCACATAAACCAGTAGGACCACGCGGTCAGGTAGCCGAAGAAGGGGCTCATATAGCGATGCGCATACACCGCGAAGGAGCCAGTGACAGGCTCAAGGAACAGCATTTCGCCCATTGAGCGCATAATGAAAAAGACGAACAGGCCAGCGATAATGTACGCCAGCAGCACGGAAGGCCCGGCCCATTTCAACGTACTGGCCGCCCCCATAAACAACCCCACGCCAATCGTCCCGCCAAGGGCGATCAGTTCAATATGCCGGGCCTCCAGTCCACGCTGGAGTTCCGCTTTTTTCTCAGTCATATATCCTCTTGTGTTTGCCGTATTCCGGGTACTCCCGGTTATTGTTATTAACTGAAACCATAGCCTTGCCGACGCGCAGGTCTCCCCCGCGCGTATGAAGCCTGCGAATGGTTAATTAATTTTGCGGAAATGGCAAATAAAGTATCAGGCGAGTGAAGAGATTACACAGAATATGTATGCAAACTCGCCTGGTTGCAGTGGAATATCAGAGCTTGCCGGTATAATGCCAACGTAAATAGCGCAGCAGACGGAACTGTCTCTTGATGCGGCTCGGCTGCAAAAGCAGGCGATAGAACCACTCCAGCCCCAGATCCTGCCAGAACTTCGGCGCCCGATGGACGTGCCCAGTGAAGACATCGTAAGTGCCGCCGACGCCCATATACAGCGCGTGCGGATACAGGCGCCGGCAGTCGCGCATGAAGATCTCCTGGCGCGGCGACCCCATCGCGACGGTGACGATTTTCGCCCCGCTGTCGCGAATGCGTTCGAACAATGCCTGGCGCTGCTCAGGGGTAAAATAACCGTCCTGGCTGCCGACGATGTTCACCTGCCAGCGCTGACGCAGCCTGGACTCCGTTTGCGTCAGGACCTCAGGTTTACCACCAACCAAAAACACCGGTGTCCCTTCAGCGCCAGCGCGCTGCATTAACGCTTCCCAGAGATCGGCCCCGGCGACGCGGGATACCTGGGCCTGCGGGTATTTTTTGCGCAGCGAACGCACCACGCTGATGCCATCCGCATATTTAAACTCTGCCGCCTCAATCAGCGCCCGTACCTCCGGGTTATCTTCTACGGCCAGCATTTTCTCAGCATTAATGGCCACCAGCGTCCCCTCCCGGAGCGCGCCGTCGGCATACAAATAATCCAGAGCGTGCTGCATATCGCGCCAGCCTATGAGCTGCAGCCCTCTTAACAGGTACAACGGCGCGGAAATGGTCCCAGTCATGTCTATCCTTCTCAGACTTGCGGTTGCGAAAGCGGTTTTACGCGCTTATGAATCAGTCCCACGCTATCCAGGAACCAGTACAGCAATTTCGCCGCCAGCAAGCAGATACCAAAGATCACGAGGAAAAACACCACGCGGGAGCCGAACGAATCCAGACCCTCGCGCGCCAGCACTATCATGTTGAAGATAGCGCCGAAACAGAAACTGTGCAGGATAGCCGCTTTGTAACGATTGCTCTCCCGGTTGCCCAGCTCATACAGCCAGTCGAACCATTTAATAATCAACCCTACCGCCACAGCGCCCAGCGGCACAAACCAGACGCCGCCCATCACCACCAGCGAGCCAATCAGCGTCGGCGAAATCGCCAGCCCCGAATGGTTGTTTAACACCTCCCAGGTGAAGTAGTTGGCGGTATTGAGCACCATCGTCGGACGACCGTGCCACATCCAGCTGGGGATGAAGACGTAGAAATCGCGGATCATCGGCGCCAGCCCCTGGAAATCGATCTTGTCGTAGTTCTGCAGCAGCAGCGCCAGGTTTTCCCACGGTGAGAAGGTGTCGCGCGTGAGATACAGGAAGGTATAAAACGCTTCATCGCCGCTGACGTTCATCCCGTAGCGCTTCAGCGCCAGCCAGAACATGCCGACAATACCCAGCACGCCCGCCGCCGCCAGCATCCACAGGCTGATCCAGCCGCGAATAATACCGATGAACAGAAAGATGGCGAAGGCGATGATGATATTGGCGCGGGTCCCGCCGACGATGGCGTAGGTCAGCAAACCAAAGGCCACGGTGCTGACGAGGAAGAAGATCCACGCCTTATAATCCTGGCGCAGAAAATAGACCACCAGCATCGCCGGAATAAAGAAGTAAAAGAAGCGCTTCAACGCCACGCCGGACACTTCAGCAGAAAAAATCTGGCTGTAGGAGTTGAGCTTAAACAGCAGAAAGCCGTTGTGAGCGAAGAAGATGCCGACGCACAGCAGCGCCAGCCCCATCAGTATGCCCCACGCCAGATGGGTTTCCACCCGGTTCATGGTAAACAGCGGGCGATGCGCAACCTCGCGCGAGGCCGGGCGCAACCGCGTTTTATAGGTCACGTAGTAGATCGCGTAGAAGCATACCGCGATCAGCAGCGTCTGCAGCAAAATCTCCGGCGGCGCTACGCTGACGTCAAAGCGGAACACCAGAATACTGGTCAGCGGGAAGCCGAAGAAAAAGGTCAGCAGAAACAACAACGAGAAAAAGACGTTGAAGTTGAAGCGTACCCGGCGGAACTCAAACCAGGTGGCGGTGGCGATAAACAGGGTCGACAGCAGCCAGACCACCAGCAGCCCGCTAAATTGCATTAACGTCATGCCTGCCCCTCCGCCGCTAACCGTAGCGCCCGCTGCCAGCCCGTCAGATAGTTCGGCCGGAAGAAGGCGATAGTAGATTTATCCACGCTCGCCAGCTGACGCTGCGCTTCACGCACCACGCTGACGTCCAGCGCGTCGCTGGTGAACAGCACCGGCACATGCTGCTCGGTCATATCCTGCCAGAACGGGTTTTCCCGATTGAGCACGCAGGGAATACCCGCCTGAATCAGCAGGCACAGGGTGCCGATCCCCTGCTGGCGGGCAAACAGAAAATAGCCCAGATCGCAGCGGCGCAGCAGCGCCAGATAATCATTAAATTCAAGCTTCTCGCTGAGGATCTGCAGATGCGCATGGCTAAACAGCGCCGCCCCCGCCTCGCGCACCTCGTTGATATAGGCGTCGTTATTCGCCGGATAACCCATCGGCACGATGACATTCACCGTATCGCCAAACTGCTGATGGATAGCCTTCAGCGCGGCAATATGTTCATTGCTGCGATCCCCGGAGTTGCCGACCAGAATAGTCAGGGTATCACCGCGCGGGGCGTTATCGGCCAGGGTATTCAGCGCCGGATCCATTCGGGTCGGGAAGTAGAGCAGCTCGCCCGGCACACGCGGATGGCGGTTAGCGAACCAGCTGAGATCGCCGCGGGTGGCGAAAACGCGCCCTACTCGCCCCTGCGCCATGCGGCGTAGCGGATAGAACAGGCGAAACTTCAGGCTGGCAGAGTTTTCATACAGATCTGCCCCCCAGATATGCCAGTTAAACTGTGACGGGCGGATGCCGCCGCTCAACAGCGCCAGCCACAGCCCGGTATTAAACTGGCCGTGGAAGAAAAAGCGCTGCTGGCGGTTGGCTTTCGCGGTGGCAATCACTGCCTGCGCCAGCGCTTTCTTTCCTGGATAGCAGGTGATGTCCAGTGCCGGATATCCATCACGCACGCTGGCCTCATCATCGACGACCAAAAACTTCCGGGCCTTCGGGTCGGCGGCCAGTTCGTCGTTAAAGAACCGCAGTACGGTCTGGTTATGGTGCGGGATATCCGATCCCAGTACATGTATCAGTGCTGTCATGCCCGTTTACGCCAGAGTAAAAACACGCCACTACAGAGGGCGAAATAAACAATATACGTGGCCATATACGCCTGCGCCGCGCCAATTGCGCCGTGCGCCGGAATAAGCCAGTGTGAGAATGCGGTCAGCAGCGTGAACTGGCTGATTTCCGTCAGAATATAAAAACGTAGCGACGCTTTGGCGATCACCAGATAGCCGTAGACATAGGCGCCGACTTTTAAGACGTCGCCCACCAGCTGCCAGGCGAACAGGTCACGCATCGCGGTAAAGCGATCGGAAAACAGCAGCCAGATGGCAAAATCGCGCAGTAGCCAGACCGTCAGGCTTGCCGCCGCCACCGCCGGCAGAACGAATTTCAGCGATTTGGCAATCTCGCGGGTGATATCCGTTTTGGCGCTCAGCCGCGACAGCGTCGGCAGCAGATAGACGCTAAACGAGGCGGTAATAAACTGCAGGTAAGCATCGGAAATGCTGCTCACCCCCTGCCAAATCCCGACCGCCTCCCAGCCGTAATGCGCCGCCAGCAGATTACGCATCATCACATAGGCCACCGGCAGCGTCACCGAGGTTATGAGCGCCATCAGGGTAAATTTCGATAGCTGTCCCGCCAGACTGTTATCCCAGCGCGGGCGCAGGGCGCTCAGCGGTATATTACCCCGCCGCCAGAGCATGATGCCCGCCGGGATCACCACCAGCGCCGGCACTAACGCCAACCCCAACAGCGCCCCCTGGTAACCCCCGAAGTAGTAACAGGCATAATAGGCCGCGACGCCAATCAGGCTCCCGGCAATCAGCGAGAAAGCGTTACCCGCCGCATCGCGAAAGCCTTTCATCAGCGCCAGCAGGAAGTTCGCCCAGGCGATCCCCATCTGCACCAGCGCCACCAGGCGTACCAGCCCCTGATAGTGCGTATGGCCGAACAGCCCCTGGCTTATCGGCGCCGCCGCCAGTAAAAACACCAGCGCCAGCAGCGTGGAAAAGCCTAGCACCATAGCCGACGAGGTACCCACCACCTGTTTCAGACGTGGGGGATCGTCGTGATGCTGAGCCACCAGCTTCGTGACGCCGTTAAATATCCCGGCACCCGCCAGCACGCCGAGCACGGTGACCAGCTGCCGGAAGTTACCGGCCTGGCCAACGCCCGCCGGCCCAAACGAGACGGCCAGCAGCTTGACGACCAGCAGACCGGCGCCGATTTTGACCAGCGTCGATGCCGCCGTCCACAGTGAGGCTTTTGCTAACGACATATCAGGAGAAATAGCTCAGCAGCGAGTTAATCACCGTCCGCTGGTTCACCAGAGAGAGATTGTAAAACAGCGGCAGGCGCACCAGGCGCTCGCTCTCCTGGGTGGTGTAGCGGTCTTCACCGTGGAACTCGCCGAAGTGTTCTCCGGCCGGGCAGCTGTGCAACGGAATATAATGGAATACCGCGAGGATCTCCGCCTCTTTCAGCCAGGCGATCAGCCTGCTGCGATCCTCGATATCACGCAGCTTAATGTAGAACATGTGCGCATTTTGCCCACAGTCGGCCGGAACCGTCGGCAGTTCGATACGCCCCGCACGCGCCAGCGGCAGCAGCGCATCGTGATAGTTCTGCCACAGCGCCAGGCGCTGCTGGTTGATCCGCTCCGCCGCTTCCAGCTGCGCCCACAGATAGGCGGCCTGCAGGTCGGACATCAGATAGCTGGAGCCAATATCGCGCCAGGTATATTTATCCACCAGACCGCGAAAGAACTGGCTGCGGTTGGTACCTTTTTCACGAATGATCTCCGCGCGTTCCACCAGTGTGCGATCGTTGATAAGCGTCGCCCCGCCCTCACCGCCGGCGGTGTAGTTTTTGGTTTCATGGAAGCTGAAGCAGCCGATATGGCCGATGGTGCCCAGCGCACGCCCCTTATAGGTAGACATCACCCCCTGCGCGGCGTCTTCCACCACAAACAGGTTGTATTTGTCGGCAATGGCCATGATGGTGTCCATCTCGCAGGCTACGCCGGCATAGTGCACCGGGACAATCGCCCGGGTTTTATCGGTGATGGCGGCTTCGATAAGCGTTTCATCGATATTCATCGTATCGCGGCGGATATCAACGAAGACGATTTTCGCCCCACGCAGCACAAAGGCGTTGGCGGTAGAGACAAAGGTATAGCTGGGCATAATCACTTCGTCGCCCGGCTGGATATCCAGCAGCAGCGCGGCCATCTCCAGCGAAGCCGTGCAGGAAGGCGTCAGCAGCGCTTTTGCCGTGCCAAATCGCTGCTCCATCCACTGCTGGCAGCGGCGCGTAAAACCGCCGTCGCCGCACAGCTTGCCGCTGTTCATCGCAGACTGCATGTAATCAAGCTCGGTTCCAACCACCGGCGGCGCGTTAAATGGGATCATGGGGTCACCTGTATAGCCAGTAGGCGGTGCTTTCCACGTTAGCACCGCTGAGAATATAACGTTTAAGCGCGGCGGTGTTGCCCATCTGGGTCGCCACCCGCAGTGTAGAAAGTCCGCGCGAGGCAGCCCAGTGCTGCGCCGCCTGCATCAGTTGCGCCCCGGCGCCGCGCCCGGCCAGCAGGCCGATACGCGCCTCGGTCGCGTTGAGCTGGCGCAGAGAGACAAAGGCGCGAATATCGCCCTCAGGATGGCGGTAAATCAGGCACTGATGATCGAAGGTGCCGCGCACCGCATTTTCAATCCACTGGGCATAGAAGCGGCCGCTGGCATCGGCGGCGTACCAGGGCGCGCGAAAGCGGCTCATGGCAAAGGCCTGTGCCGCCAGCTCGCGCAGCGGCGCAATATCCGCTTCCACGGCGACGTCGGCGCCCGCATCAGCAGGGTTGCCCACCGGTAGCGCCAGATCAACTTCGCCTTCCACCAGCTGAAAACCCAGCTGCTGTAGCGCGTCCAGCCGGACGGTGTCGCTGGCGGCCACCTTCGCCTGCACCCGCGACCACCCCGCCAGCGCCTCAGGCGTCAGCCGCGGCGCACGTTCATCAAAGTGAACGATGGCGCTGTTAACGGCAAAGAAGCGGTTCTCCCACTCCAGGGGATCAATACTGGCGCGGACGGGCACGGAGCAGATCCAGCAGGTATTGGCCGTAGCCGGTTTTTTCCAGCCGCTTCGCGGCGCGTTTGACGCCATCATCGTCCAGCCAGCCGTTACGCCAGCCGATCTCTTCCAGACAGGCGATTTTAAAGCCCTGGCGCTTCTCGACGGTCTGCACGAACATGCTGGCCTCGATCAGGCTATCGTGCGTGCCGGTGTCCAGCCAGGCAAAACCGCGCCCGAGGAGCTCGACGGTCAATGCGCCATCCTCAAGGTACATCTGGTTGATGGAGGTGATTTCCAGCTCGCCGCGCTCGGACGGCTTGACCCGTTTGGCATACTCCGTCACCTTGCCATCGTAGAAATAGAGACCGGTGACCGCCCAGTTCGACTTCGGCTGCTTCGGCTTCTCTTCCAGTGACAGCGCGCGGAAGTTGTCATCAAACTCCACCACGCCAAAGCGCTCAGGATCCATCACCTGATAGCCAAAAATCGTCGCCCCTTCCGTGCGAGCAGCCACGCTGCGCAGCTTCGGGCTAAAGCTCTGGCCGAAGAAAATATTGTCGCCTAGCACCAGACATGCCGGTTCGCCGTTAAGAAAGGCTTCGCCGATGATAAACGCCTGGGCTAAACCATCCGGCGTCGGCTGTACGGCATAGTGCAGCGCAATGCCAAACTCTGAGCCATCGCCGAGCAGGCGCTGGAAATCACGTAGGTCGTCCGGCGTGGTGATGATCAGGATCTCACGTATCCCGGCCAGCATTAATACCGACAGCGGGTAGTAGATCATCGGCTTGTCGTAGATCGGCAACAACTGCTTCGATACGCCGCGGGTGATGGGATGCAGTCGCGTTCCGGAACCGCCCGCCAGAATAATACCTTTCATCATTCCCCCCAGAGATGATTAGCCTTGCAGCCCAAGACGCTCGCCCTGATAGCTTCCATCCTGAACCTGGCGCCACCAGCTCTCGTTCGCCAGATACCACGCCACGGTCTTACGCATACCGGAAGTAAAGGTCTCTGCCGGCGTCCAGCCCAGCTCGCGGGCAATCTTCGAGGCATCAATGGCATAGCGCAGATCGTGGCCCGGACGATCGGCTACGAAGGTGATCAGATCGTGATAGTGCGCCACGCTTTGCGGTTTATGCGGCGCCAGCTCTTCCAGCAGCTGACAAATGGTTTCCACCACCTCGATATTTTTACGTTCGTTATGACCGCCGATATTGTAAGTTTCGCCCGGTTCGCCGCGGGTCGCCACCAGATACAGCGCTCTGGCGTGATCTTCCACGTACAGCCAGTCGCGGATCTGCTGCCCATTGCCATACACCGGCAGCGGCTTGCCCGCCAGCGCATTGAGGATCGTCAGCGGGATCAGCTTCTCGGGGAAGTGATACGGGCCGTAGTTATTGGAGCAATTGGTGATAAGCGTCGGCAGGCCATAGGTCCGCAGCCAGGCGCGCACCAGGTGGTCGCTGCTGGCTTTCGAGGCCGAATAGGGGCTGCTTGGCGCATAGGGCGTGGTCTCGGTAAAGAAATCCTCGCTGCCGTGCAGATCGCCATACACTTCGTCGGTCGAGATATGGTGAAAACGGAACGCCGATTTTTTCTCCGTGGCCAGGGTATTCCACCAGCTGCGGGCCGCCTCCAGTAGCGTATAGGTGCCTACGATATTGGTTTCGATAAACGCCGCCGGGCCGTCAATCGAACGATCGACGTGGCTTTCCGCCGCCAGGTGCATCACCGTATCGGGTTGATGCTGACGGAAAATACGGTCCAGCTCGCCGCGGTCGCAGATATCCACCTGTTCAAAGGCGAAACGCGCATCCTGCGCCACTGGCGCCAGCGACATTAAATTGCCGGCATAGGTCAGTTTATCCACCACCACTACGCGATCGGCGGTGTGCTGGATAATCTCCCGCACCACCGCCGAACCAATAAAGCCCGCGCCGCCGGTGACCAGAATGGTTCTCACCGCCACACTCCTTTGGTGTCGATGATATACGCCTGGGTGACGCTATCGCCGCTAACGGCTTTGAATTCATTATGATCGACCAGCATCACCAGCACATCGGCGCTGGCCAGCGCCGCATCGAGGGTCGCCAGCGTACACAGTCCATCGAGTTTCTTCGGCAGCGCGTGAATGTTGGGCTCAACCACCTGCGTCGTGCCGCTGTGCCAGCGGGCAATCTGCGCGGCAATTTCCATCGCCGGGCTTTCGCGCAGGTCGTCAATATTCGGTTTAAAAGCGAGGCCAAAACAGGCGATCGTCAGTTCGCTGGCCCGTTTGTTGGTGGCATTCAGGCAGTCCGCGACCTGCGCTTTCACCTGTTCGATAACCCATTCCGGCTTATGGTCGTTGACCTCGCGAGCGGTGCGGATCAGACGCGCCTGCTGCGGGTTTTGCGCCACGATAAACCACGGGTCGACGGCGATGCAGTGGCCGCCGACGCCCGGGCCCGGCTGCAGGATATTGACGCGCGGATGGCGGTTTGCCAGGCGGATCAGCTCCCAGACGTTAATGCCCTGGTCGGCGCAAATCAGCGACAGTTCGTTGGCAAAGGCGATGTTGACGTCGCGGAAGCTGTTTTCCGTCAGCTTACACATCTCGGCGGTGCGCGAGTTGGTCACCACGCATTCGCCTTCGAGGAAGATTTTATACAGCTCGCTGGCGCGCGCCGAGCAGACCGGCGACATGCCGCCGATAACGCGATCGTTTTTAATCAGCTCGACCATCACCTGACCGGGCAATACCCGCTCCGGGCAGTAGGCGATATTCACGTCAGCGGCGTCGCCCGCCTGCTGAGGGAAGCTGAGATCCGGGCGCATCTCCGCCAACCAGCCGGCCATCTGCTCAGTCGAACCCACCGGCGAGGTGGACTCCAGGATCACCAGTGACCCTTTCTTTAACGTCGGCGCAATGGATTTAGCGGCCGACTCGACAAACACCATATCCGGCTCGTGGCGATCTTTAAACGGCGTCGGCACGGCAATCAGGTAGGCATCCGCCTCCACCGGGGTGGTGGTGGCGCTTAAATAACCCTGTTCGACCGCGGTCTTCACCACGCTCGCCAGATCCGGCTCCACGATATGAATCTCTCCACGGTTAATGGTCTCCACGGCATGTTGATTAACATCAACGCCGACCACCCGCTTCTGCCGGGAGGCGAACGCGGCAGCGGTTGGCAGCCCGATATAGCCAAGGCCAATCACTGAAATGGTAGAAAAACTCATAACGTTACCTGATTATTTTTAAGTGCAGACAAAATTCGACGACATGCTTCACCATCGCCATAGGGATTATGCGCGCGGCTCATCGCCTGGTATGCGGCATCATCCTGCAGCAGTCGCGTGACTTCCGCCACGATGCGCTGGCTGTCGGTGCCGACCAGGCACACGGTGCCAGCGGCCACCGCTTCCGGACGTTCGGTCATATCGCGCATGACCAGTACCGGTTTCCCGAGAGAAGGGGCCTCTTCCTGAATGCCGCCGGAATCGGTCAGGATCAGCCAGGCCCGATCCATCAGCCAGACGAACGGCAGGTAGTCCTGCGGTTCAATCAACATCACATTGTCAATATGACCGAGAATACGATTCACCGGCTCGCTGACGTTAGGATTCAGGTGAACCGGATAGACAATCTGCACCTCAGGGTGGGTATGGGCTATCTCCGCCAGCGCCTGGCAGATCTGTTCAAAGCCGAGCCCAAAGCTTTCCCGCCGGTGGCCGGTAACCAGAATCATCTTTTTACCGTGGCTAATGAAAGGATAGCGCTGCAGCAGGGTCTCCCGTAGCGCTTCATCACCCAGAACCCGATCCCGCACCCAGAACAGGGCGTCAATGACCGTATTCCCGGTGACCGTGATGCGACTGTCGGCAATATTTTCCCGTAGCAGGTTCTGCCGCGAGGTTTCCGTGGGGGCGAAATGGTATGTCGCCAGATGGCCGGTCAACGTACGGTTGCCTTCTTCCGGCCACGGCGAACTTAAATCGCCAGTGCGCAGGCCGGCCTCTACGTGGCCCACCGGTATCCGCTGATAAAACGCCGCCAGGCTCGCCGCCATGGTGGTCGTGGTATCGCCATGCACCAGCACCACGTCGGGTTTAAACGACTCCAGAACCGGCTTCAGCCCCTCAAGGATGCGACAGGTGATCTCGGTCAGCCCCTGCCCCGGCTTCATGATGTTGAGATCGTAGTCCGGGACAATAGAGAAAAGTTTCAACACCTGATCGAGCATCTCCCGATGCTGCGCGGTCACGCATACTTTCGCCTCAAAATGAGGATCCTTTGCCAGCGCATGGACCAGAGGCGCCATCTTGATGGCTTCCGGCCTCGTGCCAAATACAGTTAGTACTTTCACATCGATTCTCTTCGATTAGGCGATGAAGGTCATCTGCCCTTCACCACAGGCCGCAATCACAGGACACGACGACGTGATAACGCCACGCCTGCGCCGATGAGCGCACCCACAATCCCCCACATCACCATCAGAAATACACGGCGCGGGCTATCGCGTTTTACAGGTTCTTCCGGCGTCCGCAAATACCGGTAAGTCTGAAAACGCGGATCTAACGTTGGACCGACGTTCAACGTGCTCAGCATGGCGCGGTTCTGGTCGTAATCGAGGTCATATTCCGGCCCGACGGCCTGCAGGTTTTCCAGCCTGGCCTGCAGCATCGGCCTGCCCAATAAAAATAGCTCTGAATCCGGCAACTGATCGGCAGGAACATCCGTTTCGCTGCGTGAAATATTGTGCTGCTGGGCCACCTTCAGCGCCTGCTCCACGCTGTGCGTCCGACGGTTGAAGATGGCCTCGGCCACCTCTTCCTGGCGCTTCACCTGCGCTTTCATTTGCACGGTCCGCGCCGCCCAGGCGCCTTTGAGTTCGTCATTAAGATGGCCTGCCGCCCGCTGGCTGGCGAAAGCCACATACTGGCGCAACAGATTATTGGCATCCTGCCCGGTCTCGGCGGTCAGTTTGACGCTGTCGTTAATGCTCTTGGCCGCATCGCCTGGCATAAACTGGATATTGTTAATCAGGTCATCCAGCATCGCCGCATCCGCGCGGGCATTACCCGACTGACGCTGCTTGTAGTAGTCCGTTTGTAGCCAGAAATCGCGCCGGGTATCCCAGGAGGCCAGCTGCATGATGAACTCTTTATACGCTTCATCCATGGCGGAAGGCTGATCGACCGAGGCAAGGTCGGCTTTAATGTCCAGATTGCGTAAGAACTGCTGCTGGGAATAGTACCCCCCCAACATATTGACAGTAGGCCGATCGGTGATCGCCGTGGCGCTCCACTCCTGGCGAGCAAAAAAGGTATATACCAGCACGATGGCGGCGAAGAGTACGGCGCCGCCGACTATCCAGCCTTTTCCTGCCCATAAAGCGCGAAACAGCCCGCGAATATCCAGCTCGTTCTCAACGTTCACTGCTTGTGCTCCCGGTAATGGTTGAGTCATCACATCCCCAGCTTTACTTGGTTAGTTTCGGATTATTGCCGCTGTGTCGCCGAATTCTGCGTCTGATGCGCTTAACCAGGCGCGCCACTTTCCAGGCGCGCTTAATACAGTAGCCATAAAGGAAGAAGGCTACCAAAAAGAGAATTAACATCACCCATTCCGGCACAATGCGGGTGTATTCCGCCGCGACGCCAACCAGCGCCAGCAGGGCGGCGGCCAGGGTAATCAGGACGAACGCCTGACGGGAAGTAAAGCCGGCGCGCATGATCAAATGATGAATATGCTGACGGTCCGGAGAGAAAGGACTCATGCCTTTGCGCAGGCGGCGATACATAATCGCCACCATGTCCATCAACGGGATAGCGATAATCCACAGCGCGGTCACCGGGCTAATGGGATGTGTTTTACCTTGCGTGGTTTCCAGCAGGATCCAGATAATGGTGAAGCCAATCATCGTGCTGCCGGCGTCACCCATAAAGACTTTATAGCGGCGGCCGAGGGCGCCAAGATTGAGAAGAATATAGGGCAGAATGGCGGCGATCATCGCGAAACACCACATCGCCAGGCTGTACTGACCATCAAACCAGAGGATGATCCCAGTCGCCGCAAAGGAGACCGATGACAGACCGCCGAGCAGGCCGTCGATCCCGTCGACCATGTTAAACGCATTGATGGCAGCCCACACGGCAAACAGCGTCAGGAAGAAGCCGAAAGGCCCCAGCACCAGCTCCCACGAGCCAAAAATAAAGCCGAGACTACTCAGATGCAGATTCCCTGCCATCATCATAATCACGGCGATCGCAGCCTGTATGACTGCGCGAATTTTCACGCTGATATCGAAGCGATCGTCAAGCGCGCCAACCAGCACCAATACCCCCGCGCAGGCCAGATACAGCGAGGCGTGAGGAATATAATAATCGGCGATGGCGAAAGTAAAACAGATGCCTGCATAAACTGAGATACCACCGACCAACGGAATCAACCCCTGATGCCGTTTGCGATAGTTTGGTTTATCCACCAACCCGATCTTTTTTGCCACTTTCCGCGCGACAAAAATAAAGAGGGTCGTGAATAAGAAAATACTGATTAATTCAGTAATAGCAGTGAGTAAATTCACAACGCATGTGCTCTCAGCATAGTTAATCCGGGAAGTATAGCGATGATGCCCCAACTCCAGAAGGGGAAAAGCAGAACATTACAAATTTATTGTATAGATTTTAGTCTGTTAAAGCTGTCTCCGCCTGCTATCCGGCGCCATTATACGACAACTTTCGTCCCGCTTTCTCTGTCTCTGGATCATACAAACCCAAAAATGAAAACGCCACGCAAAGGCGTGGCGTTTTTGGCTTTTTTTACCTTACGAGCGCTTCATCATATCGAAGAAGTCATCATTCGTCTTGGTCATCGCCAGCTTGTTAATGAGGAATTCCATTGCATCGATCTCACCCATCGGATGAATAATTTTGCGCAGGATCCACATTTTCTGCAGCTCTTCCTGAGTGGTGAGCAGTTCTTCTTTACGGGTACCGGAACGGTTGTAATCGATAGCCGGGAAGACGCGTTTTTCGGCAATCTTACGAGAGAGGTGCAGCTCCATGTTACCGGTGCCTTTAAACTCTTCGTAGATCACTTCGTCCATTTTGGAGCCGGTGTCAATCAGCGCCGTGGCGATGATGGTCAGGCTGCCGCCCTCTTCGACGTTACGTGCCGCACCGAAGAAACGCTTCGGACGGTGCAGGGCGTTGGCGTCCACACCACCGGTCAGGACTTTACCAGAAGCCGGTACCACGGTGTTGTAGGCTCGCGCCAGACGAGTAATGGAGTCGAGCAGGATGATAACGTCTTTCTTGTGTTCAACCAGACGTTTTGCTTTCTCGATAACCATCTCGGCAACCTGCACGTGGCGGGATGCCGGCTCGTCAAAGGTGGAAGCAACCACTTCACCTTTCACCAGACGCTGCATCTCGGTCACTTCTTCCGGACGTTCGTCGATCAGCAGCACCATCAGCACGCAGTCCGGGTGGTTGTAAGCGATGCTCTGCGCGATGTTCTGCAGCAGCATCGTTTTACCGGCTTTCGGCGGCGCGACAATCAGACCACGCTGGCCGCGGCCAATCGGGGAGGCCAGATCCAGTACGCGAGCGGTTAAGTCTTCGGTAGAACCGTTACCACGTTCCATACGCAGGCGAGAATTCGCGTGCAGCGGCGTTAAGTTCTCGAAGAGGATCTTGTTACGCGCGTTTTCCGGCTTGTCGTAGTTAACTTCGTTAACTTTCAACAGTGCAAAGTAACGCTCACCCTCTTTCGGAGGACGAATCTTACCGGAAATGGTGTCACCAGTGCGAAGGTTGAAACGGCGGATTTGGCTGGGGGATACGTAGATGTCGTCAGGGCCGGCGAGGTAGGAGCTGTCTGCGGAGCGGAGGAATCCAAATCCATCCTGCAGTATCTCCAGTACGCCGTCGCCAAAGATATCTTCGCCACTCTTCGAATGCTGCTTGAGGATGGCAAAAATAATATCCTGCTTACGCATACGAGCCAGGTTTTCCAGCCCCATATTTTCGCCGAGAGTAATCAGCTCAGAAACCGGCGTATTCTTTAATTCGGTAAGATTCATAGTGGTGTGGGTTCTTAAACTCGGGGTAAATCTCGAACTTAATGTTGTGAATGGTATGGCAGGAACATCCATGCCTGTTAGCGGCTTCATCTCGTGTCTGTACGTTGCCTGGTCACAGGAAAGAACGCAGAACTGAAACGACAAGACGGAATGAGTGATAAGCCCGGAATTATTAGCCTCACGCGCATCGTCTGCGGGACGCTTTGGGTAAAACAAGATTCAAACAATAGGTATGTTTAAAACGAAGTCTGTGGATTAACTTAGCACGACTCCTGCCGGGCGTCCAGAGTTCCGCAAAAAATAGGAATCTGGACGCCGGACCAGCAATTCGCTTACGCCAGGTTGGCGTCGAGGAACTCTTTCAGCTGACCCTTGGACAGTGCGCCAACTTTAGTGGCCGCCACTTCGCCGTTTTTGAACAGCAGCAGGGTTGGGATACCGCGAATGCCGTATTTCGGCGCGGTGCCCGGGTTCTGGTCGATGTTCAGCTTAGCTACGGTCAGTTTGCCCTGATACTCTTCAGCGATCTCATCCAGAATCGGGGCGATCATTTTGCACGGACCACACCACTCTGCCCAGAAATCGACGAGGGTCAGCCCGTCAGCCTTGAGTACGTCCGTGTCAAAACTGTCGTCAGTCAGGTGAATAATTTTATCGCTCATATTTAACTCCACAGGAATAAGCCTGGTGTGTTGGTGTCGTAGCCATCAACGACGTGCTGCGGCTACGTTATGCACGCTATTCTTCAGGATACCTCAATTCTCTGGGCTGCCAACTGGCGCAATCCATCATGGACTCGCCTGTTGACGCCAGGGTGCCCGAACGCGAACTGCATGCTGCAGATTTATCGCTCCCGACTCGCTTAGTAGTCTAAGCTATCCTGGATTCGTTCAGTTACCGTAGACGTACCTTGAATAATTTCGTACACCGCCAACGAAAGGTTGACGTTATTTCACCGGATACGCTTTCTTAATGCAATAGTTAGCTGATATTCTACCACACTATGAGCAAAACACATTTAACAGAACAGAAGTTTTCCGACTTCGCCCTGCACCCGGCAGTCATTGAAGCCCTTGAAAAGAAAGGGTTTCATAATTGCACACCCATTCAGGCCCTCGCCCTTCCGCTGACGCTGGAAGGCCGCGATGTCGCCGGGCAGGCGCAAACCGGTACCGGTAAAACGATGGCGTTCCTGACGTCAACGTTTCATTATCTTCTCTCTCACCCGGCTATCGCCGATCGCCAGGTTAACCAACCGCGCGCGCTAATTATGGCACCAACGCGTGAACTGGCGGTACAGATCCACGCGGATGCTGAACCGCTGGCGCAGGCCACCGGTCTGAAGCTGGGTCTGGCTTACGGCGGCGACGGCTACGACAAGCAGCTGAAAGTGCTGGAAAGCGGTGTCGATATTCTGATCGGTACCACTGGTCGTCTGATCGATTACGCGAAACAGAACCACATTAACCTCGGCGCCATTCAGGTCGTCGTACTGGACGAAGCCGATCGCATGTACGATCTCGGCTTTATTAAAGATATCCGCTGGCTGTTCCGCCGCATGCCGCCGGCGACGCAGCGCCTGAACATGCTGTTCTCCGCGACTCTTTCTTATCGCGTTCGCGAACTGGCGTTCGAGCAGATGAACAACGCCGAATATGTCGAAGTGGAACCGGAACAGAAAACGGGCCACCGTATTAAAGAAGAGCTGTTCTACCCTTCCAACGAAGAAAAAATGCGCCTGCTGCAGACGCTGCTGGAAGAAGAGTGGCCCGATCGCGCCATCATCTTCGCCAACACCAAGCACCGTTGTGAAGATATCTGGGGTCATCTCGCCGCTGACGGCCATCGTGTAGGTCTGCTGACCGGCGACGTGGCGCAGAAAAAGCGTCTGCGTATTCTCGACGAATTTACTCGTGGCGATCTCGATATTCTGGTCGCAACTGACGTTGCTGCGCGCGGCTTACATATTCCGGCCGTGACCCACGTCTTTAACTACGATCTGCCGGACGACTGCGAAGATTACGTTCACCGCATCGGCCGCACCGGCCGCGCTGGCGCCAGCGGCAACTCTATCAGCCTCGCCTGCGAAGAGTACGCGCTGAACCTGCCGGCAATCGAAACCTATATTGGTCACTCGATCCCGGTCAGTAAGTACAACCCGGACGCGCTGATGACCGACCTGCCTAAGCCGCTGCGTCTGACCCGTGCGCGCCCAGGCAACGGCCCGCGCCGCAACGGTCCACCGCGCAATCGTCGTCGTTCAGGTTAAGAAATCTATGCCATACGCTCAATCATTCAGAATCAGCCAGGGCGACCTTCCTCTGGCAACCCGCTCAGTGATGTGGACCGGGCCTAAATGCTCCGCCAACCAGGGAGCCTTCTGAACGATGAAGAGTATGAGCTCCACCTCGCTGTATGCCGCCATTGATTTGGGTTCCAACAGTTTCCATATGTTGGTAGTGCGCGAGGTGGCGGGCAGCATCCAGACGCTGAGCCGTATTAAGCGTAAGGTTCGTCTGGCCGCCGGTCTGAATAGCGACAACACGCTCTCCGCGGAAGCGATGGAGCGCGGCTGGCAGTGCTTACGCCTGTTTGCCGAACGCCTGCAGGATATTCCGCCGACGCAAATTCGCGTCGTGGCCACCGCCACGCTACGTCTTGCCGTCAATGCAGAGGAGTTTCTGGCGAAAGCGCAAGAGATCCTCGGCACGCCAGTGCAGGTGATCAGCGGCGAAGAAGAAGCGCGCCTGATTTACCAGGGTGTCGCCCACACCACCGGCGGCGCCGATCAGCGTCTGGTGGTCGATATCGGCGGCGCCAGCACCGAGCTGGTGACCGGCACCGGCGCGCAAACGACCTCGCTGTTCAGTCTGTCGATGGGCTGTGTGACCTGGCTTGAACGCTATTTTGCCGACCGTAGCCTGACGAAAGAGAATTTCGATCTCGCCGAAGCGGCCGCGCGCGAGGTGTTATTACCCATCGCCGATGTGCTGCGCTATCACGGATGGAAAGTGTGCGTCGGCGCTTCCGGCACCGTTCAGGCGCTGCAGGAAATTATGATGGCGCAGGGGATGGATGAACGCATCACCCTCGCCAAACTCCAGCAGCTTAAACAGCGCGCCATCCAGTGCGGACGTCTGGAAGAGCTGGAGATCGAAGGCTTAACCCTTGAGCGGGCGCTGGTGTTCCCGAGCGGGCTGGCGATCCTGATCGCTATCTTCAGCGAACTGAATATTCAGTGTATGACCCTGGCAGGCGGCGCGTTACGCGAAGGTCTGGTGTACGGCATGCTGCATCTCTCTGTCGAACAGGACATCCGCAGCCGCACCCTGCGCAATATTCAGCGCCGTTTTATGATCGACACCGAGCAGGCCCAGCGCGTCGCCAGTCTGGCCAGCCATCTGCTCAGTCAGCTGGATGGCAGCTGGGAGCTGGACCCGCTGAGCCGCGATTTACTCCTCAGCGCCTGCTCGCTGCATGAAATTGGGCTGAGTGTGGATTTCAAGCGCGCGCCGCAGCACGCGGCTTATCTGGTCAATAACCTCGACCTGCCCGGCTTTACCCCGGCGCAGAAGAAGTTGATTGCCACGCTGCTCCTGAATCAGACCAACGCCATCGACCTGTCTTCGCTTCATCAGCAGAATGCGGTCCCGCCGCGAGTGGCCGAACATCTGTGTCGCCTGCTGCGACTGGCGATCCTGTTTGCCAGCCGGCGGCGCGACGATTTGTTGCCGGCCATTCAGTTGGCCGCTCACGACGACCAGTTAACGCTGACGCTGCCGGAGAACTGGCTGGCTGAACATCCGCTTGGCCGGGAAATGGTCGATCAGGAGTGTCAATGGCAAAGCTACGTCCACTGGACGCTACGGGTCACCAGCGGCGATACGCCAAGATAATATCCAGCCAGGAGGGCGGATGCGGGAAGAACTGGATTTCAAATCGCTACGCTTTTTCTCCGCGCTCTACCGGCTAGGCAATGTCTCCCCGGCGGCTGACGCGCTGAATATCAGCCAACCCACCGGCAGCCTTTTGCTGAAAAAACTACGGGATCATTTTGCTGACCCGTTGTTTGTCCGGGTGGGACAGCGGATGATGCCGACGCCGCGAGCGGACGCGATCGCCCCGACTGTATTTACCCTTCTCCAGCTTGCCGATAACGATTTAGCCGTCAAACCTGAATTTCTTCCCCAGCAGAGCCAGCGTAACTTCACGATCGGAATGACCGATATCAGTCAAATGACGCTGTTGCCTTTGCTGCAAATTGCGCTCCAGCAGCAGGCGGCGGACGGGATCACCTTTACGATACAGAATCTGGATGAGCAGACCCTCAACGCCCTCGAATCCGGGAAATGTGATCTCGCGATCGGCTACCTGACGCAGCTTCCGGATAGCGTCTACCAGCAGCATCTCTTCGATCAATCGTATGTCTGCCTGGCGGCGGAAAATCACCCACGTATTCGAACCCAGCTTCGTGCCGAAGACTGGCGGCAGGAAAAGCATCTGGCGATCCGCGTGGAGGGGACTGCCCACGGCGATATGGATAAGCGGCTTGATGAGCACAGTATGCCCCGGCGGATCGCGCTGACATTACCGAGCTTTTTAGGTACCGGCGAGCTGGTGGCCGAAAGCGATATGATTGCCGTCGTCCCGGAACAGGTGGCGCGGCATATCACCCGCCGCTATCCCTGCCGCAGCTGGCCGCTACCTTTTCCTCTCGCCAGGATCGCCATCCGTCAGGTCTGGCATCAGCGGCTGCACCGCGATCCCGGGCATATCTGGCTACGTTCGCTGATCGCCGCACTTGCCGATCCCGCTCAGCAGAGCGGATCTATTACGATCTAAACCGCGAAATATACCGCTGTATTAGTTTTACTGATAATCCCTATTACGTTTGGTTTATTGCTGGCAATACGAGAAAGCTTTTATTCTCATTGCATCGAGCCATACTGACAAATATCGCAAGGAATATATCATGCGCGGAAAAATCGCTTTAGAAGAACACGTCTCCACTCCTGAAAATAACCGTCTGTGGGATTCAACCGGTGAAGCCGGCCGTAACGGTACAGAATATATGAAAGACGTTGAACGTCGCCTGCTGGATCGCAGTATTCAGCTGGAAGAAATGGCGCAGCGTCATATTGACCACGTCATTCTTTCTCTAACTTCACCTGGCGCGCAATCTATTTTAGATAAAGCCAAAGCGGTCTCTTTTGCTCATGATACTAACGATTTTATCGTCGAGAATTATGTGAAGCCAAATCCGGATAAATTTAGCGCTTTCGCCACCCTGGCCTTGCAAAACCCGGAAGCCGCGGCGGAAGAGCTGGAGCGCGCCGTGAAGAAACTAGGCATGAAAGGCGCGCTGATCAACGGCTATACCAACGTTAAAGATAGCGAGCATGGCCTGTATCTTGATGACGAATCGATGCTGGTTTTCTGGGATAAGGTCAACGAGCTGAACGTACCGGTGTACCTGCATCCTCGCGAACCGCTGGAAGGTCCTGCGCGCGGCATCTACACCGGTTACGAAAGCCTGATCGGCTCCGCGTGGGGCTTTGCGCAGGAAACGGCAGTGCATGCTATCCGTCTGATGATGAGTGGTTTGTTCGATCGTTATCCTAACCTCAATCTGGTACTGGGCCACCTCGGCGAAGGGCTGGTTCATATGCTGCCGCGCACTCAGCACCGCCTCTATCGTCAGCGTTTCGGCTGCGGTCTGGGTAAAGCGGAAAAACCGTTAATGCACTACCTGCAGAATAACTTCATTGTTACCACCAGCGGCCATTTTAATACCCATTCGCTGAATAATGCCATTGAAGTCATGGGCGCCGATCGTGTGATGTTCTCTGTCGATTATCCGTATGAAGATATTCATCAGGCTTGTGACTGGTTTGATCCGTTAGAACTTGAAGCGGGCCTGAAAGATAAAATTGCCTGGGGCAATGCCAGCCGCGTCTTTAACATTCAATAATATTAAAGACAGACTTCAGGGCCTGAATATTCAGGCCCTGTTTTTATTAGGGAGAATAAATGATGGCAATAGGTATATTTGTCTGTAGCGGCTCGCTTCTCGTCGGTGCGCTGGCCGGCGCCTCGCTGAATCGCTTTATTCCGGAACACTTCAAGAAAACCTTGCCGCTAATTGCCGGTCTGATCTCCATCAGCATGGGCATCCACTTTGTCAATAAATTGCATAATCTGCCACCCATTGCCCTGGCCATTATTGTCGGCACGATTATCGGCGGTCTGCTGAATATTGAAAAATGGATTGAGCGGGCCGGGACAACGCTACGCACGCCCATTGAGCGCATTTTCCCGGCGCAGGCCAGCGCCAGCGTGAGTGCGGAAGATTTTATGAATCAGTTTATCGCCGTGCTGATCCTCTTCTGCGCCAGCGGCACCGGCATCTTCGGTGCTTTAACCGAAGGGATGACCGGCGACCCAACCATTCTGCTGACCAAGTCGATACTCGACTTTTTCACTGCCGCGATTTTCGCGTCCACGCTGGGCTACATCATCACTACGATTTTTATTCCTCAGCTGATCATCTTCGTGATTCTGTTCTTCGCCGCCACGTTTATTATGACGTTGATAAACCCATCGATGATTGCTGATTTCACTGCCTGCGGCGGCATCATTATGCTGGCGACAGGTTTTCGTCTGTGCGGGATCCGCGCCTTCCCCACCGCCAATATGCTGCCCTCACTGCTGCTGGTAATGCCCTTCTCCGCCGCCTGGCAGCAGTTTGTCGCCTGAGGGCGTTAGCCTTTTTTCGCCTTCGCCAGCATCGCTTTAATATTCGCGACGTTGGCCTGGCCTTTATGCATACGTTCTTCCGCAGAGATAACTTTTCGCTCCTGCTCCCATATCAGATCGTCCTGCGGGAGCTCGAGCAGGAAACGGCTTGGCTCCGGGCGCACCAGCTCACCATACTGTCGGCGTTCCTTACAGAGCGTAAAGGTCAGCTCTTTTTGCGCACGGGTGATGCCGACGTAGGCTAACCGGCGCTCTTCATCGACGTTATCTTCATCGATGCTGCTCTGGTGCGGCAGCAATCCCTCTTCCATTCCCACCAGGTAAACATACGGGAACTCCAGCCCTTTTGAGGCATGGAGGGTCATCAGCTGCACCTGATCGAGCTCTTCATCCGATTCGCCGCGCTCCATCATGTCCCGCAGGGTAAAGCGGGTGACCACCTGCGTTAGGGTCATCGGCTCATCGATTTCGCTGCCTTCCAGCATCTCGGTCATCCAGGTAAACAGCTGGTTGACGTTTTTCATTCGCATTTCCGCGGCTTTCGGGCTGGGCGAGGTTTCATACAGCCAGGATTCGTAGTCGATCCCGCGAATCAAATCGCGCACGGCGGCAACGGGCTCGCGTTCGGTCAGCTGCTGAATTTCCCGTAGCCAGTGGGTAAAGCGCGTGAGGGATTCGTAGCCGCGCCCGGTCAGCGTCTGGCTTAACCCCATGTCAAAGCTGGCGGTGAATAAGCCTTTATTGCGGCTCATCGCCCACTCACCCAGCTTTTGCAGCGTCGCCGGGCCGATCTCGCGTTTCGGCGTGTTGACGATACGCAGGAAGGCGCTATCGTCATCCGGGTTGGTCAGCACGCGCAGATAGGCCAGCAGGTCTTTAATTTCCGGACGCGAGAAGAACGACGTGCCGCCGGAGATTTTGTACGGGATGCGGTTCTGCATCAGCATCTTTTCAAAGACCCGCGACTGGTGGTTGCCGCGGTAAAGGATCGCGTAGTCTTTGTAGTTGGTTTTATTAATAAAGTGGTGGGCGATCAGTTCCCCGGCCACGCGCTCCGCTTCATGATCTTCATTGTTGGCGGAGAGTACTTTCAGCTCGGTACCGTAGCCAAGTTCTGAGAACAGCCGCTTTTCAAAGACGTGCGGGTTATTAGCGATCAAAATGTTAGCAGCTTTCAGAATACGCCCGGAGGAGCGGTAGTTCTGTTCAAGCTTGATCACCTGCAGCGCCGGGAAGTCCTGGCTGAGCAGCACCAGGTTCTGCGGCCGCGCGCCACGCCACGAGTAGATCGACTGGTCATCGTCCCCCACCACGGTAAAACGCGCGCGCTGCCCCACCAGTAATTTCACCAGTTCATACTGGCTGGTGTTGGTATCCTGATACTCATCCACCAGCAGGTAACGGATTTTGTTCTGCCAGCGTTCGCGCACCTCTTCATTACGCTGCAGCAGCAGCGTCGGCAACAGGATCAGATCGTCAAAATCGAGGACGTTGCAGGCCTTCATGTGCGCATCGTACAGCCCATAGCAGTGGGCGAAAATGCGGTCCCGTTCGCCTTTCGCGCCAGCCGCCGCCTGCGCCGGGGTTTTCAGATCGTTTTTCCAGTTGGAGATCGTCGAGATCAGCTGCTGCAACACCACTTTGTCATCTTCGATCAACCCTTCGGTGAGCTCTTTCAGCAGCGCGACCTGGTCAGTATCATCGAACAAGGAAAAGTTAGACTTCATTCCCAGCGCGGCGTATTCACGTTTGATGATATCCAGCCCCAGGGTGTGGAAGGTGGAGATCATCAGCCCGCGCGCCTCTTTGCGCCCCAGCGTTTGCCCGACGCGCTCTTTCATTTCGCGCGCGGCCTTGTTGGTGAAGGTGACGGCCGCGATATGGCGCGCCTGATAGCCGCAGCCGCGGATCAGGTGGGCGATTTTATTCGTAATAACGCGGGTCTTACCGGAACCGGCGCCCGCCAGCACCAGGCACGGTCCGGTAACGAATTCGACGGCTTGTTGTTGGCCAGGGTTTAAACGCATGGGAATATTGCTCAATCTTCGAACGGGGTGTGGATTGTAGCAGAAAGCGAGGCCGAGATTTACCGGCTGATGGTAAAGTGTCAGCCACGCAATTCATCCTGAGGATCTGGTAATGGCAAAAAGCGCAGCGGCCCTGCATATTCTGGTTAAAGAAGAGAAACTGGCGCACGAGATCCTCGCCAAACTGGAACGGGGCATCAGCTTCGATCATCTGGCGAAGCGTTACTCAAAGTGTCCGTCCGGACGTCATGGCGGTGATTTAGGCGAATTCCCGCAGGGGACGATGGTCGGCCCGTTTGATCAAGCTGTCTTCAGCTGTCCGCTGCTCAAACCCTATGGCCCGGTGAAAACCAAATTTGGCTACCATATCATCAAGGTGCTGTATCGCCGGTAACGCGTGCTACTATGGCGCCCTGATTTATCCCAACTCAATCAAGGCGCAATCATGGCTAAAACCGCGGCAGCACTGCACATCCTGGTAAAAGAAGAGAAACTGGCGCTCGATCTGCTCGAGCAGCTCAAAAACGGCGCCGATTTCGGCAAGCTGGCAAAGAAACACTCCATTTGTCCGTCAGGCAAACGCGGCGGCGATCTGGGTGAGTTCCGCCAGGGCCAGATGGTACCGGCCTTCGATAAAGTGGTCTTCTCCTGCCCGGAACTGGAGCCAACCGGCCCGCTGCATACCCAGTTCGGCTACCACATCATCAAAGTGCTATACCGGAAATAATAAAAAACCCGGGGATCTTAATCTCCGGGTTTCTGCCTGATGGCGCTTCGCTTATCAGACCGACTAAACAAATCCATTCCTCTATGGATTTCGGCTTGCCGGAAGGCGGCAAGGAAGTACATCCCCAGGAACATAGATTACTATGTGACTGGGGTGTACGTACCGTAGCCAACGCATCGGCAAGTCGAAAGACGACGAGGAATTAGCCGGCTACCGCGATACGTTTCATATCAGTCATATAACCGCGCAGTTTCTTACCTACCTGCTCGATAGCGTGGCTGCGAATTGCTTCGTTCACATCGCGCAGCTGAGCGTTATCTACCGCGCCTTCAGCAATCGCTTTGCCCAGGTCGCCGGTCTGCAGGGTAGTCATAAACTCTTTCAGCAGCGGTACGCAAGCGTAAGAGAACAGGTAGTTACCGTACTCTGCGGTATCAGAGATAACCACGTTCATTTCATACAGACGCTTACGGGCGATAGTGTTCGCGATCAGCGGCAGCTCGTGCAGTGATTCATAGTAAGCGGACTCTTCGATGATGCCGGAATCAACCATGGTTTCGAACGCCAGCTCAACGCCCGCTTTCACCATCGCGATCATCAGCACGCCTTTATCGAAGTACTCCTGCTCGCCGATTTTGCCTTCATACTGCGGGGCGGTTTCGAACGCGGTTTTGCCGGTCTCTTCGCGCCAGGTCAGCAGTTTCTTATCATCGTTCGCCCAGTCTGCCATCATACCGGAGGAGAATTCGCCGGAGATGATGTCGTCCATGTGTTTCTGGAACAGCGGCGCCATGATCTCTTTCAGCTGTTCGGACAGCGCATAAGCGCGCAGTTTCGCCGGGTTAGAGAGGCGATCCATCATCAGGGTAATACCGCCCTGCTTCAGCGCTTCGGTGATGGTTTCCCAGCCGAACTGAATCAGTTTTTCCGCATACGCCGGATCGGTACCTTCCGCCACCAGCTTGTCGAAGCACAGCAGAGAACCCGCCTGCAGCATGCCGCAGAGGATGGTCTGCTCGCCCATCAGGTCAGATTTCACTTCCGCCACGAAGGAGGATTCCAGAACGCCCGCACGATGGCCGCCGGTCGCCGCTGCCCAGGCTTTGGCAATAGCCATGCCTTCGCCTTTCGGATCGTTTTCCGGGTGGACGGCGATAAGCGTCGGCACGCCGAAACCGCGTTTGTACTCTTCACGAACTTCGGTACCCGGGCACTTCGGCGCCACCATCACCACGGTGATGTCTTTGCGGATCTGCTCGCCCACTTCAACGATGTTGAAGCCGTGGGAGTAACCCAGCGCCGCGCCGTCTTTCATCAGCGGCTGTACGGAACGCACAACGTCAGAGTGCTGTTTGTCCGGCGTCAGGTTAACCACCAGGTCGGCCTGCGGGATCAGCTCTTCATAGGTACCGACTTTGAAGCCGTTTTCGGTCGCTTTACGCCAGGAAGCGCGCTTCTCGGCAATCGCTTCTTTACGCAACGCATAGGAGATATCCAGGCCGGAATCACGCATGTTCAGACCCTGGTTCAGGCCCTGCGCGCCACAGCCGACGATGACTACTTTTTTACCCTGAAGATAGCTTGCGCCATCGGCAAATTCATCGCGCCCCATAAAGCGGCATTTGCCCAGCTGTGCCAGCTGCTGGCGCAGATTCAGTGTGTTGAAGTAGTTAGCCATGGTGATACCTCGTGATGTTGTGTTGTCGTGCTTATTGTTCGGTTCGCTTTTGCGAGAATGAACTTACTATATGACAGGAATTTTATTGCGGAAATTGATATATTCACAACGTCACGTTGCAATTTATGAAATACAAAATCGGGGAGTACGCGCCGTGGATTTACGCGATCTGAAAACCTTTCTGCATCTGGCGGAAAGCCGCCATTTTGGCCGCAGCGCGCGGGCCATGCACGTCAGTCCTTCGACCCTTTCGCGGCAGATCCAACGCCTGGAAGAGGACCTCGGCCAGCCGCTGTTCGTGCGTGATAATCGCACGGTGACGCTCACCGAAGCCGGGGAAGAGTTACGCACCTTTGCCCAGCAGACCTTACTGCAGTATCAGCAGCTTCGCCACGCCATCGATCAGCAGGGACCGTCGCTCTCCGGCGAGCTGCATATCTTCTGCTCTGTCACCGCCGCTTATAGCCATCTGCCGCCGATCCTCGACCGCTTTCGCGCCGCGCATCCTTCGGTTGAGATAAAATTATCGACCGGCGATGCCGCTGACGCCATGGAGAAGGTCGTCACCGGCGAAGCCGACCTGGCGATTGCCGGTAAACCAGAGACCCTGCCGGGATCGGTGGCGTTTTCGATGCTGGAGAACCTCGCCGTGGTGTTAATTGCCCCGGCGCTTCCCTGCCCGGTGCGTAACCAGGTGACCGTCGAGCGTCCGGACTGGTCGACAGTGCCGTTTATCATGGCTGACCAGGGGCCGGTACGTCGGCGCATCGAGCTGTGGTTTCGACGCCATAAAATCAGCAACCCGTCGATCTATGCCACCGTCGGGGGACACGAAGCGATGGTGTCGATGGTCGCCCTCGGCTGCGGCGTGGCGCTGCTACCGGAGGTGGTACTGGAAAACAGCCCGGAACCAGTACGCAACCGGGTGATGATTCTGGAGCGCAGTGATGAGCAAACCCCGTTTGAGCTGGGCGTTTGCGCACAAAAAAAGCGGCTGCATGAGCCGCTTATTGATGCTTTCTGGAAAATCCTGCCTAACCACTAGCCCGCGAGGAAAAAGCGGAACGCCGGGTTATGGGTTTCGTCGTGGCACTCATAGCCCAGTTCATTAAGGCGGGTTTCAAAGTCCGGCTCGTGCTCGCCCAGCTCAAAGGCCGCTAACACCCGACCATAGTCGGTGCCGTGGCTACGGTAGTGGAACAGCGAAATATTCCAGTGGGTGCCAAGGGTGTGCAGGAACTTCAGCAGCGCCCCCGGCGATTCAGGGAACTCGAAGCTGAACAGCCGCTCCTGCAGCGCTTTGGACGGCCGGCCGCCGACCATATAGCGCACATGGAGCTTGGCCATTTCGTCATCGGAAAGGTCAACGACGCTGTAGCCGCCATCGTTCAGTAACTGGAGGATCTCTTTCCGCTCCTCCAGCCCGCGACTCAGGCGTACCCCGACAAAAATGCAGGCATCTTTAGCATCAGCAAAGCGGTAGTTGAACTCCGTCACCGAGCGCCCGCCCAGCAGTTGGCAAAACTTCAGAAAGCTGCCCTTCTCTTCCGGGATCGTCACCGCCAGCAGCGCTTCGCGCTGTTCCCCGAGCTCGCAGCGCTCAGACACGTAGCGCAGGCCGTGGAAGTTAACGTTGGCCCCGGACAGAATATGAGCCAGTCGCTCGCCGCGAATATTGTGCTGGGCGACATATTTCTTCATCCCCGCCAACGCCAGCGCGCCGGAAGGCTCCGCCACCGCCCGCACATCTTCGAACAGATCTTTCATCGCCGCGCAAATAGCGTCGCTGTCGACAGTGATGATGTCGTCCAGATACTCCTGGCACAAACGGAAGGTTTCATCGCCGATGCGTTTGACCGCCACGCCTTCAGCAAACAAACCGACGCGCGGCAGATCCACCGGATGGCCGGCATCCAGCGCCGCTTTCAGACATGCCGAGTCTTCCGCTTCTACCGCTATCACTTTAATCTGCGGCATCAGCTGCTTGATCAGCACCGCCACGCCCGCCGCCAGACCGCCACCGCCCACCGGGACGAATACACGGTCGATGTGGGCATCCTGCTGCAGCAGCTCCAGCGCCAGCGTTCCCTGACCCGCGATCACCATCGGGTGATCAAACGGCGGCACCCAGGTAAAGCCCTGCTGCTGCGCCAGCTCAATCGCTCTCGCCTTCGCTTCGTCAAAGTTGGCGCCATGCAGCAGCACTTCGCCGCCAAAACCGCGAACGGCATCGACTTTGATATCCGCGGTCGCCACCGGCATCACGATCAGCGCCTTAACCCCAAGCCGGGAGGCTGAGAAAGCCACTCCCTGCGCATGGTTGCCTGCCGACGCCGTGATCACCCCATTCGATTTCTGTTCCGCCGTCAGGCTGGACATCATCGCGTAGGCGCCGCGCAGCTTAAAGCTGTGTACCGGCTGGCGATCTTCGCGTTTGACCAGAATAACGTTATCCAGCCGCGAAGAGAGCTTCTCCATTTTTTGCAGCGGCGTTTTCTGCACCGCTTCATAAACTGGCGCGCGCAGCACTGCTCTCAGGTATTCGGCGCCCTCAGGGGCACCGGACAGGGGTTGTGAGTCCGCCATAATTAGCCACCCAGTTTTGATTTATCGCGCACCGCGCCCTTGTCGGCGCTGGTCGCGAGGCTGGCATAAGCGCGCAGTGCAAAGGAGACCTGGCGCTCGCGGTCTTTCGGCGTCCACGCCTTATCGCCACGCGCTTCCTGTACTTCGCGACGGGCGGCGATTTCGGCATCGCTGAGCTGCAGCTGAATACCGCGGTTCGGAATATCGATAGCAATCATGTCGCCATCTTCGATGATCGCGATGTTGCCGCCGCTCGCCGCTTCCGGCGATACGTGGCCGATGGAAAGCCCGGAGGTGCCGCCGGAGAAACGGCCATCGGTGATCAGCGCGCACGCTTTGCCAAGACCCATGGACTTCAGGAAGGTGGTCGGATAGAGCATCTCCTGCATCCCCGGCCCGCCTTTCGGCCCTTCATAGCGAATAACCACGACGTCGCCTTCCACGACTTTGCCGCCGAGGATGGCATCAACCGCTTCGTCCTGGCTTTCATAAACTTTCGCCGGGCCGGTAAATTTCAGGATGCTATCGTCCACACCAGCGGTTTTGACGATACAGCCGTTTTCGGCAAAGTTACCGTACAGGACCGCCAGGCCACCGTCTTTACTGTAGGCATGTTCCAGAGAACGGATACATCCCTCGGCGCGATCGTCATCCAGCGTATCCCAGCGGCAATCCTGCGAGAACGCCTGGGTGGTACGGATCCCGGCCGGGCCGGCGCGGAACATTTTTTTCACCGCGTCGTCCTGGGTCACCATTACATCGTACTGTTCCAGGGTCTGCGGCAGCGTCAGGCCAAGGACGTTTTTCACATCGCGGTTGAGTAAACCAGCGCGGTCCAGCTCGCCCAGAATGCCCAGAACGCCACCGGCCCGGTGCACGTCTTCCATATGGTATTTCTGCGTACTCGGCGCCACTTTACACAGCTGCGGGACCTTGCGGGACAGTTTGTCGATATCGCTCATGGTGAAGTCGATTTCGGCTTCCTGCGCCGCCGCCAGCAGGTGCAGTACGGTATTGGTTGAACCGCCCATCGCGATATCGAGGGTCATGGCGTTTTCAAATGCCGCCTTGCTGGCGATATTGCGCGGCAGGGCGGAAGCGTCATCCTGCTCGTAGTAGCGTTTGGTCAGCTCCACGATACGTTTACCGGCGTTCAGGAACAGCTCCTTACGATCGGCGTGGGTCGCCAGCAGCGAGCCGTTACCCGGCTGTGACAGGCCCAGCGCTTCGGTCAGGCAGTTCATGGAGTTCGCGGTGAACATCCCGGAACAGGAACCACAGGTCGGACAAGCGGAACGTTCCACCTGGTTACTCTGTTCGTCGGACACTTTCGGATCCGCCCCCTGGATCATCGCATCCACCAGGTCGAGCTTGATGATTTTATCTGACAGCTTGGTCTTCCCGGCTTCCATTGGGCCACCGGAAACAAAGATCACCGGAATGTTCAGGCGCAGAGAGGCCATCAGCATCCCCGGAGTGATTTTGTCGCAGTTGGAGATACAGACCATGGCATCAGCACAGTGGGCGTTAACCATGTACTCGACCGAGTCAGCGATCAGCTCGCGGGATGGCAGTGAATAGAGCATACCCCCGTGGCCCATGGCGATCCCATCATCCACCGCGATGGTGTTAAATTCTTTGGCGACACCGCCTGCCGCTTCAATCTGCTCAGCAACCAGTTTACCGAGATCGCGCAGGTGCACGTGCCCGGGGACAAACTGGGTAAAGGAGTTGACGACGGCGATAATCGGTTTGCCGAAATCGGCATCGGTCATTCCGGTTGCGCGCCACAACGCGCGGGCGCCCGCCATGTTGCGGCCATGTGTGGTGGTGGCGGAACGGTACTTAGGCATGCTCTTTTTACTCCCATCTCTGTTTATTAAATGGGACGGTGCGTGCCGTCCCATTTTTAATTACTTACTTACCGGATCCAACCAGCCCCATTTATCTTCTGTTTCACCGGTGAAGAGGCCAAAGAAGGCTTCCTGAATGCGTTTGGTCACCGGCCCGCGGCGACCTGCGCCGACCTGGATGCCGTCAACGCTGCGTACCGGGGTGATTTCTGCCGCGGTGCCGGACATGAACACTTCATCCGCGAGGTACAGCGATTCACGGGACAGCACCTGCTCGCGCACTTCGATGCCAAGATCTTTCGCCAGTTTGATGATCGCGTCGCGGGTAATGCCCGGCAGCGCGGAAGAGGTGAACGGCGGAGTAAACAGCACGCCATCTTTTACCTCAAACAGGTTTTCGCCTGCACCTTCGGAGATATAACCGTTAACATCCAGCGCGATACCTTCCTGATAACCGTGACGACGCGCTTCGCTGCCGACCAGCAGAGAGGAGAGATAGTTGCCGCCCGCTTTCGCCGCGGTTGGGATGGTGTTAGGCGCCGCGCGGTTCCAGGAAGAAACCATCGCATCGATCCCCTGCTCCAGCGCTTCTGCGCCGAGGTAGGCGCCCCACGGGAACGCCGCGATGATAACGTCGGTTTTGTAACCGTCCGGCGGGTTAACGCCCATGCCAACATCGCCAACAAACACCAGCGGACGAATATAAGCGCTGGTCAGTTTATTGGTACGGATAACTTCGCGGCAGGCTTCCATCAGCTCATCAACGCTCTGCGAGACCGGGAAACGATAAATTTTGGCTGAGTCATGCAGACGCTGCATATGTTCGCGATGACGGAACACCACCGGGCCCTTGTGCGAGTCGTAGCAGCGGATGCCTTCGAATACCGAAGTCCCGTAGTGCAACGCATGGGACATGACGTGCACTTTCGCCTCGCCCCATGGGGTCATCTCGCCATTGAACCAAATGTAATCAGCTTTCTTCGTCGTCATTTTTTTTATTCCTCTGCGCTCAGGCGCGGATTTGTTGTGATGTGGGTTGCTGGATCTCGACGCAGGCGACGTCGACCAGTTTACTTAATTGACTAAACAGTAATTCGACGGGCCGCGGGCTGGCAACGGTCAATTCGATATTTATATTTTGCGCATCCGACGCGGTTTCCATATTCATTGCGCAGATTTGAAAACCACGGTGGCGGACCACGCGCAGCACGCGCTCTAAGGTTTCCGGATTGAAACGCGCCTGCAAAGCGACCTGATGTTGCTTCATGATAATTTCTCCAGCATTTCTGCATTACTGGCGCCGGGCGGCACCAACGGCCAGACATTCTCAAGTTCGTCGATTGAGACATGAAGCAGGTATGGCCCCTGGCTCGAAAGCATGGTGTCGAGTGCCGCTTCAACCTGGTCTTTACGGGTGATGTGTTGGCCAGGAATACCGAAGGCGCTGGCCAGCGTGAGGAAATCAGGGTTATCAGTCAGAGTGGTTTCGCTATAACGTTCCTGGAAAAACAGCTGCTGCCATTGTCGAACCATCCCTAACCGCTGGTTGTCGAGTAACACGATCTTTAACGGTAATTGTTTGCGCTTGACGGTGCCCAGCTCCTGCACGTTCATCATGAAGGAACCGTCACCGGAGATACAGATCACCGTATCGTCCGGGCGCGCCACCTGGGCACCAACGGCGGCTGGCAGGCCAAAGCCCATCGTGCCTAAGCCGCTGGAGGTGATAAAGTTTTCCGGGCGGGTATAGGTCATATGTTGAGCCGACCACATCTGGTGCTGGCCAACGTCGGTTGTCACGACGCTATCCGCCGGCTTACGGTCGGAAAGCTGCTTCAGCAGCAGCGGCGCGTAGATCGCCTCGCCGGGATGATCGTAACGCCAGGCGTGCTCGGTGCGCAGTGCGGCATTATGCTCGCGCCAGGCATCGATAGCTAACGGCTGCTGCAGCGCCGGCAGCAAGCGGTTCAGATCGCCGGTCAGACCGATGTGCGCCTGACGCAGCTTGTTCAGCTCCGCCGGATCGATGTCCATGTGGATCACTTTGGCATGCGGAGCGAAGGTATTGAGCTTACCGGTCACACGATCGTCAAAGCGCGCGCCGACAGCGATCAGCAGATCGCACTCCTGTACCGCCAGGTTGGCCGCCTTAGTGCCGTGCATGCCCAGCATACCGAGATAATACGGATAATCTGCGGCCACCACGCCCAGCCCTTTCAGCGTGCAGGTTGCCGGTATTCGGGTTACCGCCAGGAATTCACGCAAAGCTGGTACCGCCTGCGCCATACCCACCCCGCCGCCAACATACAGCATCGGCTTCTGTGACTGAGCCAGCATCTGCAGAGCCTGAGCAACCTCCGCCTGCGGGAACGCCATCTCATCGTCGACGGTAGAGAAATGAGGATCAAGCTCGCCCTGGGCCATCTGAATATCCTTAGGGATATCAACCAGCACCGGGCCCGGACGGCCTGAGTTTGCCACCTGGAAAGCTTCAGCGATAACCCGCGGCAGCTCATCCAGAGACTGCACGAGGAAACTGTGCTTAGTACAGGCCAGTGACAAACCAAGAACGTCTACTTCCTGGAACGCATCCGTGCCGATGAAGGGAGCGGCCACCTGGCCGGTGATAGCGACAATGGGAATGGAATCAAGCAGGGCGTCCGCCAGGCCAGTGATCAGGTTGGTCGCGCCCGGGCCGGACGTCGCTATGCACACCCCGGTTTTCCCGGTTGCTCGCGCATAGCCAATAGCCGCCATGGCTGCCCCTTGCTCATGCCGACACAGCAGGTGCTCCACGCCGCCGTCATACAGTGCATCGTAAACCGGCATAATTGCGCCACCCGGATAGCCAAAAACTGTGTCGACTCCCTGTGTCCGCAAAGCATGTACCACCCACTGCGCGCCATTCATAGTTAGTTCCCCGTCATAAATCGGGAGAAACAGAATTTTATGCTAAAAGTCATCATCTGCTCCTCGCTTAGGTTATTTCAGTTATAAAAAAACCCCCGGACCGTTCGGTGCGGGGGTCTTAGTTCGTTAAGGCTTGATTCTTAAGCCTTTCCTCGTCCAAGTGCAGCCCCGCACGGTGGGATAATAATCACCACCACGCTAATCACGACCAGGCTAATCACTCGTAGAAGGGCTGTCATTTTCTGTACTTTCTGGCTTCTTGTTCGAAGGAATACCTAAAGAGGTACCACAGACATCACATAAAACACAAGATTTTTTTATATCCTGGTTTCTGAGCAGCCTAACAGTTTCAGGAAAAATAATTGTTTTATATGAAGAAAATCAGAAATGAAAAAAATTCAGTTTTCTTTCACGCTGTACGCTCAGCGCCCATCTCTGTTTCGGATGCACCACGTTTTTCGATCACGCTTCCATTTTCGGCTAAATGTAACGAGATGGCGTGAAAATAATGGATTTATGCTTCTAACTTCGTGTTATTGCCGCTGCCGTTTCACGGCAGGCTCGTCATAATCCTTCTCTGTCCAGGAGGTTTTATGTCGCTCGCCATCGTTTACACACGCGCGGCGCTCGGTATCGAAGCGCCATTGATTACTATCGAGGTTCATCTCAGCAGCGGTCTGCCTGGCTTGACCATGGTCGGGCTACCGGAGACCACCGTGAAAGAGGCCCGCGACCGGGTACGCAGCGCCTTGATCAACAGCGGCTACGCTTTCCCTGCGAAGAAAATAACCATTAACCTGGCACCCGCGGATCTGCCCAAAGAGGGCGGGCGATATGACCTTCCCATCGCTCTCGCGCTTCTCGTCGCCTCAGAGCAGCTCAACACTACCCGATTGAATCAATATGAGTTTGTGGGCGAACTCGCCCTTACAGGCGGCTTACGTGGCGTTCCAGGGGCGATCCCCAGCGCAATGGAAGCCATCAAAGCCGGCCGGCGCATTGTCGTCTCCTCTGACAATGCGGCTGAGGTGGGTCTGATCGGCGGCAGCGATTGCCTGGTCGCCGACCATCTGCAACAGGTGTGCGCGTTTCTCGCAGGGCAAGCATCGCTCTCGCCGCCTCTCGCCGACGTGCCCGCCGTTGATGAACGCTGTGAAGATCTACGTGATGTTATCGGCCAACAACAAGGCAAGCGAGCGCTGGAGATTGTGGCGGCCGGTGGCCACAACCTGCTGCTGATTGGCCCGCCCGGTACCGGCAAAACAATGCTTGCCTGCCGGCTCCCCGGCCTTTTGCCGCCATTAAGCAACCAGGAAGCGCTGGAGAGCACGGCCATTCAAAGTCTGGTCAACCTCCAGACTGCGAAGACCCGGTGGCGTCAGAGGCCGTTTCGCGCCCCTCACCATAGCGCCTCGCTGGCAGCGATGGTAGGCGGAGGCTCAATACCTGTCCCCGGCGAGATTTCACTGGCCCATAATGGCGTGCTGTTTCTTGATGAACTGCCAGAGTTTGAACGACGGGTGCTGGACGCGCTGCGTGAACCCATTGAGTCAGGCAAGATCCACATATCACGATCGCGCGCCAAGATTGACTATCCGGCGCGTTTTCAGCTTATCGCGGCAATGAACCCAAGCCCTACCGGGCATTATCAGGGCAAACATAATCGCGCGTCGCCTGAGCAGACATTGCGCTACCTTGGGCGCCTGTCCGGCCCTTTTCTCGACCGCTTCGATCTTTCTTTAGAGATCCCGCTCCCGCCGCCGGGGATACTGAGCCAGGGCACGCAGGGCGAAGAATCGAGTGCGATGGTCCGTCAGCGTGTGCTGGCGGCACGTGAACGTCAAATGCTCAGGCAAAATAAGCTGAATGCGCATCTTGAGAATCGTGAAATGAAGAGCTGCTGTCACTTGCGCCAGGAGGATGCGCTTTGGCTGGAACAGACGTTAACGCAGCTGGGGCTTTCTATACGGGCCTGGCAGCGTCTGTTAAAGGTGGCAAGAACCATTGCCGATCTGGCAGAAGCTGAAGAGATTGAACGCCGCCATTTGCAGGAGGCGCTCAGCTATCGGGCAATAGACCGGATGCTAAACCATCTGCAGAAAATGATGGCGTAAAAAAAGGGCTTACGCCCTTTTTTCTTAGTCATCGCTTTCGGTGTAATCGTCAGCGCCTTCCATCTGCGGTTTGCCGCCGGAAAGAGTATGGAAACGCTTCGGCCGCTTAATGCGTGCCATATACTTAATCCATACGCGTTCTGCTTCCGTTACCGGCTCACGTTCACCACGGCACACCGAGACAAATTGTTTTTCATCATCGGTAACAGGTTCGCGTTTACCCAGTTCCAGTTCGTTAAAGGCATAACCATGACGTTCCAGCAGTTGCGCCTCTTTGATGGTGAAATCACCATGACGGGAGAACCCGCGTGGATAATTTTTATTGTCGAAAAAACGATTAGTCGTCGTAAAGCTTTCCGCCATCCTACACGCTCCTGATTCTTTGGCCGAGCTATTTATGGCGCGGAGTATTAGTTACGCTTGACAGAGCGTCAAACAAAACATTTAAATCATGACGACAAATAATTTTGTGGAGAACGGTGTGGATACGGAATTGCTCAAGACTTTCCTGGAAGTGAGCAGAACTCGTCACTTTGGGCGGGCAGCAGAGGCACTTTACCTGACGCAGTCAGCGGTCAGCTTTCGTATTCGTCAGCTGGAGAATCAACTTGGCGTGAACCTGTTCACCCGCCATCGTAATAACATTCGTCTGACGACCGCCGGAGAAAAGCTACTGCCCTACGCCGAAACGTTGATGAACACCTGGCAGGCCGCGCGCAAGGAGGTCGCTCACTCTTCGCGACATAACGAATTCTCCATCGGGGCCAGCGCGTCGCTGTGGGAATGTCTACTGAACGGCTGGCTGGGGACTCTCTACAAAGATCCCTATAACCTGCAATTCGAGGCGCGGATCGCCCAACGTCAGTCATTAGTTAAACAGTTGCATGAACGCCAGCTCGATCTCCTGATCACAACTGAATCACCGAAGATGGATGAATTAAGCTGCCAGTTGCTGGGTAATTTCACCCTGGCGCTCTATTGTGCCGCCCCAGGGAAAAATAAGAATGATTTGAACTACCTGCGTCTGGAATGGGGGCCGGATTTCCAGCAAAACGAAGTGGGGCTGATTGGTAGCGATGATGTGCCACTGTTAACGACGAGCTCCGCAGAACTGGCTTATCAGCAACTCAGTACCTTGAATGGCTGTACCTGGTTACCCGTCAGTTGGGCGCAGCAGAAAAGTGGTCTGCATACGGTGACCGATAGCGTAACGCTCTCACGTCCTCTGTATGCCATTTGGCTACAAAATAGTGATAAACAAGCGCATATTCGCGAGATCCTGAAAAGCAGCATACTGGAATAAAGATCTGACTCCATGGATGGAGTGCTCAGAAAGCAAGGAAGAGAGAGGAATGGAAAAATTACAAGCAAAAAAAATCCTTTGCCTAAGCAAAGGATTATATATGGCAGGGGCGGAGAGACTCGAACTCGCGACACCCGGTTTTGGAGACCGGTGCTCTACCAACTGAGCTACGCCCCTAAATCTTTCTCGCTATTAAGCCCGCTAATATAGCAGGCTTAATTTTAATAAGTGGCGGAACGGACGGGACTCGAACCCGCGACCCCCTGCGTGACAGGCAGGTATTCTAACCGACTGAACTACCGCTCCACCGAATTTCTTCGCTTTATTACCACCGGTTGTCACCCCGGCTTACTGCAATTTGATGCCTGGCAGTTCCCTACTCTCACATGGGGAGACCCCACACTACCATCGGCGCTACGGCGTTTCACTTCTGAGTTCGGCATGGGGTCAGGTGGGACCACCGCGCTA